>NZ_AEYE02000039.1 GCF_000298315.2 Rhizobium grahamii CCGE 502
AGTGTACTGCGACTGATGAGGCCACGTGAGTCGATTGCTCAGGTGGACGAGGATTGTGAACTTACTGACTTGCCGCAGACATGAAGCTTTCAAGTCATTGTGAATCGCGATGGACCACGGACTTTGGCGTAGTTCTTGTCAATATGACAATTCCCGGCGGGGTCATGCATCCGTTGAATCGCTCCAACAGTTGAGTAGAGACGGGAACAATGCAGCGGTTGATCGTGGATTGGGATCAACCCGCAGATCCCGTTCAGCAATCATATCTGGGCCACCTCAGATTATTGATCCAGGACCAAGCCTTCGTCGGCTCAGCGACTTGGGAAAGAGCGGTTTGGCCGGCGACAGCATTGTTGATACGAGTTATCATAGGACGATCTGACGAACTCTCCTCGGTCGTAAGCGGTTAGCCGACCACGCTCGACTCGAAGTTCCACGGCATCAGAGCGTCGATATCCTGCGCGGGCCATCCGTTAGCCATGCGAACTAAGGTCTGTGTCAGCCAGGCGAGCGGATCGACGTTGTTCATTTTAGCTGTCTGCAAGAGCGTGGCGATCGTGGCCCATGTGTTGCCACCGCCTTCGCTTCCGGCAAATAGACTATTCTTCCGTGTGATCGTTTGGGGACGGATTGCGCGCTCGACGATATTGGAGTCGATCTCGATGCGGCCGTCACCGAGAAAGCGTTCCAGAGATTGTCGGCGGGTCATTGCATAGCGGATCGCTTCCGCGGTCTTGGACTTGCCAGAGACCTTCGCCAGCTCCTTTTCCCAGATGTTAAAAAGGTTGGCGACAATGGCCGCAGACCGCTCTTTTCGTGCGGCAGCACGGACGTTGGCATCCTTTCCCCGGATCTCGTCCTCGATCTTCCACAACTCGCTCATCGCCTTCACCGAGGCTGTCGCGGCCTGATTGATACCACCGATATGCAGTTCGTAAAATTTGCGCCTGACATGCGCCCAGCACCCTGCCAATGCGATGGTCTCGTTGCTGCCGGCCTTGACCTGCTCTTTGACCATGCTCGTATAGGCGCCGTGCCCATCCACCTGGAGAATGCCGTTGAAGCCGCTCAGGTGACGGGCTACACAGCGCCCACCTCTGCTGTCTTCAAATCTATAGGCGACCATTGGTGGCCCGGATCCCCCGAACGGCCGATCATCACGTGCATAGGCCCACAGCCATGCCGTCATTGTTTTTCCCGAACCAGGCACCAGGGTCGGCAATGTCGTTTCGTCGGCAAAGACCCTGTCACCTGCTTTGATTTTCTCCAGGATGTAATCCGCAAGGATCTTGAGCTCGAAGCCGAGATGTCCCATCCATTGAGCCATCAAGGAGCGGCTCAGCGTCACGCTATCGCGCAGGTAGATTGTTTCCTGACGGTAGAGCGGCAGGCCGTCGGCGTATTTGGATACAGCGATGTAAGCCAGGAGCCGTTCGCTCGGAATCCCGGCTTCGATGATATGGCCAGGCGCTAGGGCCTGCAGCACACCGTCACGCCCTCTGAATGCGTATTTCGGCCGGCGGGTAACGATGACCCTGAACTTCGGTGGGATGACATCGAGCCGCTCGGAGCGGTCTTCGCCAATCAAAACCTTCTCCAGCCCTTGGCACTCTTCGGGGATTTCAGGCTCGATGACCTCCTCGATGCGCTCGAAATGGGCGGCAAAGCCCTTGCGCGGGCGTGCTTCCCGCTTCGGCTTGTCTTTCCGTGACTGGTCGAGCTCGCTGTCGATCGCTGCCAGGCCGGTCTCGACTTCCTCGAACGCAAAGTCGATCTGATCGTCGTTGATCCCCAGAGTCGCAGCCGTTCCGAGCGCGTGCCTTTCTGAGCCCGCTCAAGCACTTTCACAATCGCAGTGAGAGTGGCTATCCGCTCGTCCGTATCCTTCTTGAGCGCCTCAAGCCGGGTGATCTCCGCTCGAGCAGCAGCACCTTCTGCGCTCATGGCGACGATCATCGCCTTGAGTGCATCAACGTCGTCAGGAAGGTCCGAAGCAGAGAACGTCATAGCAGGAAGTAGACCACAAATAGTGATCTTTTCCTAGCGTTTACAGTAACATGCGACGGATTTCTTGGAGGAGTTTCAGCCCGTCGAAAGCGGCCTCCTGATTGTCGCCGGGCGGATCTTCTTCCAATCCATTCCGGCCAGTAGGGCCATGAGCTGGGCATGATCCAGACGGATGCGGGCCGCCGTCGCTGCCGGCCAGCAAAAGCCATTTCCTTAGATAACTTTCGAATAAAGACAGACCCCGCTGCCATCCCACCACACGATCCGGACACGGTCCTTCCGTTTGGAACGGAACACGTAAAGGGCGCTATTGAAAGGATCGAGACCGCCATCCCTGACCAAAGCCATCAACGAGGCCGCGCCCTTGCGAAAGTCGACCGGTTGACACGAGACGTAGACGACAACCCCAGAGGCGATCATGCCTTGCGTACCGCCCTAAGGATTCTGCCAAGATGATCCGGCTCGATATCCCCGGCAACACGCACCACGACGTCACCTATGACGATCTCCACCGGTGAACTTGCAACAGCTTCGACGCGCGCGAAACTAACCCTTTCATTAGCCTCTTTGGAAAGGGGCACAACCGATCCCGAAGCCAATGCCTTGCGACGCCAGCCGTAAAGCTGCGAGGGATCTAGCCCCTCGGCGCGGGCGATCGCTGACACATTCGCCCCCGGCAGCATTGTCTCCGCAATCAGCCGAGACTTCTCAGCATCCGGCCAATCTCGTGGCTTGCGCCTCGTCCGTATTGGTGTCGCCGTCAGAACCTCAAAGGCACGAGCCTGATTCACACTGTCGCTCATAGGTTTCTCCGCATGATTCATGCCGAAAATGAGCGATCTTTCGATACCGCGCTACGTGGGATGGCCTACCCGCTTACCCTCGGTACGTGGTGTATTTGCTTATAATCATGCATGCACCGCCAAAGTTGGCTGCGGCTCTAAAAACAATACGATGGCGTAAGCGTTGTGTCGTAATCGCCACGTCCCCGAAATCGGGCAATGCGGAGCGCGGCTGGTATGGCACGGGTGAATTCCACTGAAGGTATTTAGAGGCTGTTTCCTGGCCGGATATACTCTGTCGCCGATGACGCCGGGAAACCGACACCTACTGTCGGGTTTGTCGAATCCAGATATCGTAAATTTTGACCTAGCTGCTGG
Organism: Rhizobium grahamii CCGE 502; assembly: GCF_000298315.2. Classification (GTDB taxonomy): domain Bacteria; phylum Pseudomonadota; class Alphaproteobacteria; order Rhizobiales; family Rhizobiaceae; genus Rhizobium; species Rhizobium grahamii. The sequence continues at coordinate 3,168 of NZ_AEYE02000039.1, forward strand.
CAGCGGCATAATCTATGTCACTGATGAAACACGCCGAACATAGTCTAGTGAGGCTGTAGCTGCCAATCTGGCACGATTTTTGAAGCTCCCAAGTGACTAGGCGGTAGGAACTGTCGACCTGATGGGACATCCCAGGTCTGAATTAAATCCGCAAACGGTGCTATTAGCGATGCCGCCCTACCAAGGACGGCAGAGCCGTAGCCTACGGCCGAAAGCTTCGTGCACCAGATGACAACATCTGGTGCACTTAAGGAGCGACCATGGAACGCCGACGGATGAATGCGGGCGCTCAACTTCGAAGGCCAGCAGCAAGAGCGTCCGATCCATTTTCTCTGGTTCCGTCGCTGCCTTTCCCCAAGGCAGCGACGGAGGCGCTTGCTGTCGAGTTTTCCCGATTTCTCGACCAGGCTGATGCCCGATCCGATCGGTCGATCGATCTGTTGTCTAGCTTTGCCCTTAGTTTTGATTGCCCGTGGCTTGCTTATGGTCCTCTTAGACCCACCGAGAAGGTTTTGAGCCTGGCTCGACGCGATCCGAACGTGATGAATTATCCCGATGAATGGCTGAAGCGCTGTGCCGAAATGGGTTATGACAGAAGAGATCCCATCATCAACAAGAGCCGAAAGCGGGCGCGCGCCTTTCGTTGGAGCGAAGCGTACAACGACGCTAGCACGACCGAAATCGAACGGCGGATTTTCAACGATGCCGCGGCGGTCGGCTTGAGGTCTGGTATCAGTGTTCCAATCCATAGCTCCGACGGCAGCTTTGCGACTATGAGCTTTTGCTCAGCCTTTAGAACGCGAATTCGACATCAGAACAATCACTTACTCGCAACTTACGGCAGCACACTTTCACTCAAAGGTTGCTAAATTGGCAAATTCTAGTAGTACTGCAAGCCATCCTAATCTTTCTCTAAGAGAAAAGGAGTGTATTTTGTGGGTCGCGAGAGGGAAATCGTCGTGGGGTATAAGTATTATCTTAGGAATATCCGAAAATACTGTCAACTTCCATATAAAAAATGCCATGCGAAAATTTGATGTTTCTAGTAGAACAGTCGCAGCTATTAAAGCAGTCGATTTTGGTATTATCGAATTGTAAAGTAACGTCCAAGGTGATGCGCTCCCGCAGATCAAATGTGAGCGCGACGAAAAACCCACCTTTTCTTCGCTGACCAAGGCGGCGAGATAAGCTCCTTCATCGACGGGAGTGGAACGGGATGGTTGGAGATCGCGCTGATGCCATGCTTGAAGTCATGGATGAAGACATGCATGAAGCTAGGCATGAGGGAAAGTATCGTCGGATCGAGGTGATTACCGGTCGGCGCCGCGGCGGAATTGGACCGACAAAGAGAAGGCGCGGATCCTTGCCGAAAGCGCAGAACCCGACGTGAACGTCTCGGCCGTCGCCCGGCGCTGGGGCGTCAAGCGCGGCTTGCTGAATGTCTGGCGCCGCGAAGCCGAGCTGACCTCTCGACGATCCGCGCAAGCCTGCGCGCAGCAGGCCATGTTCGTGCCGGTGACCTTGGTTGGAGAACGGACGCCTCCCCAGAGCGCGTCGTCGGATATCGCTTCCGTTGCTTCCGGTCGAATTGAGATCGAGATTGCCGGAGCACGGATGACCGTGATCGGGTCCGTGGCGCCCGAGTTGGCGCAGGCGATGGTGGCGGCATTGCGAGGGCGCCGGTGATCGGACGACCGCCGAATGGTGTGAAGATCATGGTGGCGACGCAGCCGGTCGACTTCCGGCGCGGGATGAATGACCTTGTTGCGCTGGTGGCATCAGCGCTTGCGGCCGATCCCTATTAATGTGTCGGGCGAGATTATGTGACGGATCCGTCCCGGCGCCAGCCAAGACCCGTCTAATCTGGAATTCTCCGCCACATAATATTTAGATACTGTTCAGCAGTTCGAGCACGGCGTCATTTGGTCGGAAACGGACGCCAAGATCGCCGGCGACTCCAGCCTTCTCGAGACCTTTACGCATCATCTCGACATCGGCAGTGGCATAGCGGTGGGTTGTAGCGACCTGTGCGTGCCCGAGCCAGGCTTGGATCGTCAGAAGGTCAACGCCCGACTGGAGAAGCTTCATGGCCAGTGAGTGTCGGAAGATGTGCGGCGATATAGGCTTTTGGGCCAAGGCCGGCCTGATGTTCACGGCCTTGGCCACCGCTCGCCGCACGATGTGGGTTGCTCCGAAGCGCGTCAGGCGCTCGTTGCGGGCGCCGACGAATATCGGTCGCGGCTCGTGGCTCGCGATTTCGTGTTCGGCCAACAAGGCTGTCAATGCTCGCGCCAGATCCTGAGAAATGGGGATGATGCGGTCTCTGCGCCCTTTGCCGCGCAGCAGTACTTGTGGGTGCGACCGTTCCAACTGAAGGTCGTTTGCGTTGACGCCGGTAGCTTCGGAGACTCGCGCGCCGGTCCGTGCGAGGAACAGTAGAAACGTGCGGTCACGCCGGCCGCGGGGCGTCCTTGGATTAGGCGCTTCAATGAGGGCGTCCACTTCGGCCTTGATGAGGTGATGCGTCACGTTGATGTGCGCCCGTTTTATGGGAATCGTCAGCACGCGTTGGGCGACACCGAAGGACGCTGGATCGGCGGCTGCGACATGGTGGAAGAACGATCGGATCGCCGCTAGGCAGGCGTTGCGCGTGGCGATAGTATTGTTCCGCTTCTCCTCGAGTTCGTCGAGAAAGGCGAGAATGAGGTCTCGATCGAGCTCCTCGAGCACCAACGCCGCCGGCTTCTTCCGCAACCGTGTGGCGGCAAAGAGGATGAGCATGCGCAAGGCGTCGCGATAGCTGGCCATGGTCGCGGGAGTCGCGTTGCGTTGCTTGGTCAGGCGTCGGCGAAAGTAGGACTCCAAGAGTGGCGCCAGGAGTAAGTGTTCACTCATGCTGCGCCTCCATTGAGGAAGGCGCGTTCCGCCGCGATGGCGAGAAGATCCACCGAGCCAGTGAGGTAGTAGGCTGTGTCACTGTAGTTGGTGTGGCCGAGATAGGTGGCGAGTACCGGGAGTAGCGCCTGGACGTTGGCACGTTGTTGATGCCATAGGCTCATGCGGGTCACGGCAAACCGATGCCTAAGATCGTGCGGCCGCAACGGCTTGCCGTCATCAAGGCCGGCGAACTTGCGGACCTGAGCAAATCCGCTTTGCAAGCCAGTCGCCGAGAGGCGGTTGCCACGAGAGCTGAGGAAGAAGGCCTCGTCCTTGGGACTGGGAAAAGCGGCATCGCGCTCACGGGCATAGCGGCGAAGCGCTGTTTGGGTCGTCGTGTGAACGGGAACGAGACGGTCCTTGCGGAACTTCGTCTTCCGAATGAGAAGAACCCCGTTGGTCAGATCGACGTCGGAACGATCAAGCCTGACCACTTCGCCCGATCGCAGTCCCGTACTTGCCAACAGTCCGATCAGCGTCGCCATCGTCCGCCCCCTGAGGGGGATGCCTGGCGAAATGCGGGTGCATGCGTCGATGAGCGACGCCAACTCTGCCTCGCTGAGGATACGCGGAGGTGGAATCGCCCTCGACCTAGGAAAGGCTCTGCGCTCCAAGGATTCGGTTTGGGCGTCATAGACGGCGAGATACTCGTAGAAGCGGCGGAGCACGCCGTGACGAGTAGCGCGGCTGTTGGCGGCGCCGCCGAACGACAGGACGAAGTCCAGCGCCATCGTCCGGGTGGCGGGCGCATCGAACTGAGTGCGTTCAACGTAGCGGACGAAGGCGCGCAACGTACCGGCTTGTTTGCTGAAAGAGTAGCCGAGCGAGTGGCGCAGTTCGATGTAACGCTCGACCTTCTCGCGAGAAATCGGGCAAAGGCGGTCATACAGCGCCTCCGGGAAAGGGGAGTGCGACCTCGGCGAGCTGCGAGGCCGCAACCTTCACGTACAGCGCCGTTGTGTTGATACTCCGGTGACCAAGAAGATCGGCGACCTCGTTGATTGGCCTTCGCTGCCCGACAAGCTGGGTGGCGAGGCTGTGGCGCAGGAGATGTGCACCGGCGACCCGCCCGAGTTCGACCCCGCCATGCCGCAACCGCTTCCTCACGATCCTTGAAACAGGCGCCGCAGACTTGAACGCTCCCACCGGCGGCGTGAACGACAGGAACAGATACGGACTGTCCACCTTCGGTCGAGCGCGCAGGATGTAGTCGACGAGCGCCGCGCCGGTCTCCTCGAGGAGTGGCACCACCCGATCACGCTTGCCTTTGGTCCGCCGGATAAAAACCTCGCCAGTACGCCAGTCGATATCCTGCAGTCGCATGGCACGTAACTCGCCGTTGCGAATGCCCGTGGTGGCGAGCAGCAGCAGGACGGCTCGATCGCGGATAGCGACCGGCGTCGTTCGGTCGATCGCATCGATTGCGCGCCGAACGTCACCCCATGTAAGGCGTGGCGGCAGATGCGCCAAACGCCAATACGGCGTTCTCGGCACGATGCGGGCAAGATCTTGGTGATGGTGGCCAGCCCAACATAAGAACCGAAGAAATGTTCGAATGTGAGAAGTCGCTGCCGTGCGGGTGCCGGAGGTCGCCGATAGCGACAGCCGATGCTCGACAGCAGCAAGCACGTGCTCAGCTGTCAACGCCTCAAGACTTTGGCCGGGGCGGTGATGGCGGAACCAATCCAGAAAACGGCGGCCGCCCAGAAGAACGCCTTCGCGGGTCTTCGGCTCCAGGCCCCGTACCCTGCGCAGATAGTCCGAAAAGGAGGCCAGAAGCGGAGCATCCGGATCATTCTCTTCATCTGAAACGGAAATAATGAACCGCTCCGGAGCCACTCGCCGTGCATGAGCCAGAGCCGATACTGCCCCAATGCGCGGAGTATCACTAGTAAACGCGCCCAAATAGCTGTCGATTACATCTTGATGGATCGGCATCGGACCACAGTGCGTCAAGGCAAACTGGCTAAAACGCGCAATCCGGCTCAGGTAAATCTTGGCGGACGCTCGCTTATAACCGAGCGCGAAAAAATGCTCCGCGAGGCGATCCATCTCGCCACCAAGCGCACCACTACGCAGGCGCTTGAGCACCCCACGATACGAGAAATAGAACTCGAGCATGTTGTCCCTCCGAATAGCGGCGCGGGGGATCCCGCACCCATCTCAAGAGGCACAAAATATTATGTGGCGGAGAATTCCAGATTAGACGGGTCTCGGCTGGCGCCGCGCCGGATCCGCCACATAATCTCGCCCGACACATAAATAGGGTTATGTGGCACGCCACATAACCTTTCTGTGGTGACGTGTTCGTGTTCCGCGCCAAGCGATGCGATCGCCTTCGCTGCATTTATTGGGAAGGATCTGGCATGATCCTGGCGACCAACGATCTGCATTCATACTGCATCTCTCTTTCGCATTCAGTTGAAGTTTTGCCGCCTTTGAAGCGAATATGAGCCTTGGTTGTGCCTCTCTTCGGTAGTTTGAGGAGGGTGACGTCCTCAATGATGTGAGCAAGCAAGCGCTTTCGTTCGCGGTTCGGGGTCTCTGGGTTGGTCCAGAGTTTTTTGAAGTCCGCCGTGATGGCGACAAACCGCTCGTGGACGGCCTTATCGAGGATGAATTGATCGTGCTCCCGGGCGCGCTCGCGCTCTTCGCGGGCATTAGCCAAGATGCGGAGCTTCTCGTTCCATTCGCCTTCGAGCGTGTCGGCGACGAGGCGGTTATTGGGATCGACGAGCATGAAACGGCGCTGGGCGAGATCGGCTTCCGTTTGCGCGCGCTCGATTGCGCGACAGCGCAGCCGGTCCGCCTCTTCATGTCGCGCTGCGATCTCTTTGTGGACTTCAATCCCCAGTTCGATGGCTGCCGGAGTCATCTGCTCGGCGATCAGCATGCCGATGGCTTCGTCAACAGGAGGTGCAGCGATCGCCTGGCACAGGGGTTCACCGCGATTGGTACGGGCGCGATCACAAACGTACCAGGCTTCCTGCCGACCGCGTCGGGCGGCGTAGCGCATGCGAAATGCCTGCCGCATTGCCCACACACGGCCCGCCCCTGCAGCAGCGCCGGGCCTTCCCGCGGAGGTGATGCGACCGCCACGTTCCATTTACGGCAGATGTTCGATTTCAGAATCCTCAGGTTCTCCTGATGCTGCTCCCAACTGATGTAGCCGGGATGGGCATCTGGAATGCATGCTGTCCAATCATCACTACCTTGTTTGCGCACGAGCTTGTTGCCATCGATGGTTCGTCGATAGCGACGGCGGCCATAGGCATAGGCTCCGGCGTAACGTGGATTGTGCAGCACGCGCATCGCCGTCGAAGGCGTCAGTGGCTGGAAAACCGTCTGGCTGTGGTGCAAGCGAGAGGGAAAGAGAATGCCTTCCTGCCGGAAGGCCTTCACGGTCTGGGAGGCGGATCCGACGCAAGAGAACGTCTCGAAGAAATGGGCGATCGTCTCTCTGACTTGCATGTCTGGATCAAGCGTTACATTGCCGGAGTGGTCATAGACCAGCCCGGTTGGCAGCGGGCAACGGAACTCGCCACGCCGGGCCTTGTTGAGGATACCGCCGCGCAGCCGCGCCTTGATCACATGCAGTTCGGCCTCACTCATTGTTCCATTGAGGCCGAGCAGGAGCCGGTCGTTGAAGCTTGCCGGATCGTAGACGCCGTCCTCATCGAGGATCAGGGTGTCAGCAAGGGCGCAGATCTCGAGTAGACGCTGCCAGTCGGCATTGTTGCGCGCCAGACGGGAGACCTCCAGGCCCATGACGATCCCGGCATGTCCCATGCCGACATCGCTGACCAGCCGTTGAAATCCCTCTCGCCAGACCGCCGATGCGCCGGATTCACCTTGGTCGCTATCGATGACGATAATCTGCTCCTCGCGCCAACCAAGGGCGATAGCAGCGCCCGCGAAGCGCATATTGCCGCATGGCGCTCTCGGTATTGTCGATGACTTGCCGCATCGAAGATTGGCGGATGTAGAGGTAGGCGCTGCGTTCGAGGTGATGAGGCTGGACTTTGAGATGTACATTCATCGTGATCTCCGATCGTTGATGCTCATGGCGATTGTCGCAAGGATGTGAACGACGGCGCTGTGTCCGCGGTGCAGCGGCCAAGCAATTGACGATGGGTCAGGAGAAAAGCAGATGGTGTGATCGATCGATCCAAGACGCGTGGTACTCCGTTAGGTAGTTCCGATGGCCTTTAAAGGCCGTTGCCGTGTTAGGAACTCGCGTCGCGGAAACCATCTTGGCCAGTGGTCATGTGCGGCCACACCCAAAGGCCGCACATATGGAAGCAAGCGATTCAATCAAAAACATCTGCAGAAACCACTTGCAAGCGGGCGCCGTCCACATATGGAACTGGAAGGTTGTTCGAGAGGCGATGACACAGCAGGAGCGACAGGCGGCATGACACAGAACAGCCAGGAGATGACGCCGCGACCGAAGCTCGATGACGAGGCGTTCGAGGCGTTTATCAGGGGACGTCGTCCGGCATCGCTAATCTGGTCAATGAGCGGTCTCGATGGTTATCTTACGGCTCTCATCATCGGCCCGAAGTTCATCGACCCACGCAAATGGATCCCGGAAGTGATCGGTCCGGATGCCCTGAACCTGCCGATGGAGACAACCGAACATCGGGCCGTGCAGACGATCGTTGCAGAGTATAACCGCATCTCGGCGAGCCTTTCGGAAACACCGGAAGACCACAGGCCCAGGTTCACCAGGATCGATGATCAGACCTTTGATCCATTCGATTGGGACCTCTGCTTTCTGCTGGCGACAGGGTACGCGCCGAGGCTTTGGCAGCCGGTTCTTCGAGGTCATGCCGTCACTGGCGATATCATCGCGCCCATCCGCAGGCTCGGCGAGACAAAACGGAAAGCGACCCGCCAGGATGCTGCTGACGTCGCCAAAGCACTCGTCAATATCCGAACCTACTTTATGCCAAAGCGGGCAAAGCAGAAGTTCTGAAAGAAAGTGTTATTGCCATCCTGTCAACGCCGAAGGCAGTGGGCTGTTCGTCGCGCTCACAATCAAATGTGGAATCCAATCAGGACTTTACTCCTTCGTCGGGAGCGAGTGTACTGGCTTGCCGAGCTGGATATGGCTCAAGGCGATGCCTCGGTTCGCCGCCCATTCCATCAGTTTGCCACTGACATATTCCGGTCCACTATCAACGCGAATTGTGAACGGTTTGCCGCGCCATTCGATGATCTGGTTGAGGCTTCGGATGACGCGTACGGCAGGTAGAGAAAAATCCACTTCGATGCCCAGTCCCTCGAGGTTGAAGTCATCCAGGACGTTCAGCAGCCGGAACTGCCTACCGTCCTCCAGCGGGTCGGCCATGAAACCCATTGACCAGACCATGTTCGGCGCATTCGGCACCGTTAGTGCATCGGGCTTGCCCCGCTTCAATCGCTTGCGTGGCTTGATCCTGAGGTTCAACTCCAACTCGCGGTAGATGCGGTATACGCGCTTGTGGTTCCAGCGATGCCCCCAGACATTGCGTAGATAAAGGAAACACAGGCGAAGCCCCAGGTCTTCATTGCCTGCGTCAGTCCGATCAGGAGATCGGCGATCTGCTCGTTCACGTCGTTCAGCTTGGCACTGTAGCGATAACAGGTCTCGCTGACCTCGAACGTGCGGCAGGCCAACGCAATACTGACCCGCGCAACATCACTGCTTTTGCAGCCATCTCTCGGCGTTGAGATGGCCGCGTCATTTTTTTGCAAGAGCCTCCTTCAGAGGCTCGGCCTGCATGCTCATCTAGGCATACATCTTCTTCAGCCGACGGTCCTGGTCTTCCAGAGCCTTCATCTGGCTGATCATCGAGGCATCCATGCCACGGTATTTGGATCGCCATTTGTAAAATGACGCCGTGCTCATTCCATGTTCCCGGCAAAGCTCGGGGACAGGGACACCACCTTCCGCTTGGCGAAGGATGGCAAGGATTGGGGTTCGCTAAATCTGCTCGTCTTCATCAAAATCTCCTCGGCCATAAAGCCCGAGAAAATTCTACTTTTGAAGCCCGTTAATTCGCGGGGGGATTACCAACCAGGGCGCGTTCTTGATGCGTGGGCTGAACCGCGTTCAAGGAGAATTTAGCCTGACTGCAGTCGCCTATAAAATTAAAAGAGCCACCACCCTTGTTAGCATTTCGGAGCTGATCGGCGCTATGAAGGCATAGTTGGGAAAAGGCACCACCTTCTGGCCACCTGCTGGCCCAATCGCGTTAATGAGAAAAACTCCCAAAAAATCCTCATCGCTCCACGACGAGTCCCCGTAACCCCGGTTCCTTCAACGTTTTGGGGCGGTCTGAAATAGGTGGACACCAAATCATGGAAGAAGATGATCAAAAACTGCAGGTGAGGCTTGTGGCGCCCGACGGTCAGCGTCGATGATCTGCTTCGAGAGAGCGCCTTGTTATCGCCTATCTAGAACCCGGCGTCTCGGTCGCGCCTGGCGCTCGAACACGGGGTCAATCCCGACCTCTTGCGTAAATGGATAAATAAGGCCAAGCAGGCGGCCAGTGCTATGCGTCTTAGGCATCAGCCTTCCTTCCAGTTCAGGTCAGCACGGATTGGAGCCTGCCAATGCAAGGTAGCGGCTTGGATATGCACTCGCGTGAGGGCGAGCGGCCGACGAAATCCGAAATGATCGAGCGGCATTCATCTCGCGCCGTAAGCGCTCATTTCCAGGCGTGTTGACGTGGCCCATTTGACGGGGGTCGCTGTCAGAAGGCCGTATCGGATCAGGCAGCGGCCGTTTTGGCGAAGTTGAAGGGCAGGAGGTCGGTGATGTCGGCGTCTGTGGCGCGCTGCGGCAATTCGCTAAGGACATGGCGCAAGTAGGCCAACTGTTCGATGCCGTAGGCGCGGAGGTCAGTGTGAGGCTGGATACGACGGCATTTTGCGAAGATTCTAATGTCGCGGACAAGCAAGGTTGTTGTCGATCGGCATCCTGCTGCCTTCTAGCGCGTCAGGCACTCCCACTGGTTCAGGGTGTAGGAAACGGCATCGCCGATCTTGCTGTCGGGCAGGACCTTCGGCGCTATGTCGTCGAGCCATGCCTTAAGAACGTTCAGGATGGGCAAGCTATGTTGCTGGCGGAAACGGCTAATGCAATCGGCTTGTGTTTCGTCCTTGTCCGGCTTCTCGTTTGCCCGCCTGGCTTTCAATCCGGTAGAGCTGCTCATAGAACTTCAGCGCCTGCTCCACCGTCCTTCTTCCTTGCCTTGAGGGCATCGACAAAGCGACACCGGGAATGGGCCATACGTCCCAGATGGGTCGCCCCTCCCAGCGTGCGCCATGCGGTGTAGCCATCGCTCATCAGGATGCCGTGGCAACCGCCGAGAAAGGCCTGCGGGTGTATCTGGCCGCGGCCGAGTTGATAATCGAGAAGTACGATCGGTTCGTCGCTTCCTCGCCGCTCCGATACGCCCACATGAAGGATGTGCTATTGGCCTCCCTGTCCGTCTCCTTCAGGTTTGAACCGTCGTCTCGTCGCCGAGGATGAGTGCTTGCGATCTGAGCCGCAGCTTCAGCGCGTCATAGATGCGAGAGAGATGGCTCTCGCTCGAGCTGATCACCCAATGGCCCAGAGCGGCGCCGCGGCTGATGGGAACGCCGGCACGCTCGAAGGCCTGCGCCAGGCGGTAGAGCGGCGTGCCGTCGGCATGTTTATGGACGAGCGCGAAGGCCAGCGTCGAGGCCGTCGCGATGCTGCCCGGGAAAGGCTGCACGGGCATTGGCGCAAACGACAACAGGCGTATTGATCCCGGTGCGATCGCAATGGCGGCAGGCATACCCGAGCCGCACATTCTGCAGGAGCCGGCGATCTGGTATTGCCGCACCGGACGGCGAGCCATCGGGTCGATATCGATACCATCGAGGATCCAGTGGAGCTGCTCGGTCGAAAGTGTCACCGCCGCCGTCTCCCGGCGGGGCCATCGGAACCTGTCTTCCGTCCATCGCTTCAGCACAATCACAAAACCGAGCCGATCGACTTTCGGGCTGGCATCAACAGTCTTGCGGTTCTGTTGCCGTCGCTGGGTTTCCACAATGGGATGACGTCGCCTCGCATGAAATGCTGGGACTGAAGGGGAACATCGAGGCCGCCTGCTTGTACGCCCATCTATGACGACCCGATCTCGCATTCGCGTGTCCCGCCGGCAGAACGCGAATATGTGCCCGTGGACAGAGGAGACTCAAGGTTGCTGACACAAAGCCACCGTCAGGGCGAAAACAGTGCGGCTCTTGATCGGAATCCCTCCGGGTAATTCCTGGATTTCGACGATTTTCGATCTAAGCCGTTGCCAAAGAATGGTCGGTGACGATACTACCATCCAAGGTAGGCGCACGGGTCGGCGGTGTCGTCTAAAATGGTAAGATTACAACTTGAAATTGGCTGGCAAAAGCAAACCGCGACCGCATCGCGACCCGTTTGCGTGACGCTGTGATGCAATCGTCTGATGGAGGAAGATCATGCTTCAAGAAAGTAGCTCCAACTCGCTATTTGCCTTCGAAACCCTCGAGTCGAACGTGCGGTCATATTCACGATCCTTCCCTGTGGTGTTCAGGAAGGCGGCAGGAGCCATTCTCGAAGACGAAAACGGTTGTGAGTTTATCGACTTTCTTTCTGGAGCGAGTGTCCTTAACTACGGTCACAACGATCCCGACATCCTTAACGACGCGGTGGAATACTTACAATCAAATCGGATTATCCACGCGTTAGACATGGCTACGTCAGTGAAACGCGAGTTTATGGAGTATTTTGACGAGATAATATTGCGCCCACGTGGTCTAACATATAAATTTCAGTTTGTTGGTCCCACGGGCGCCAACGCCGTCGAAGCAGCTTTGAAACTTGCACGCAAGATTACGGGACGGCACAGTATCATTTCATTTACCAATGGCTATCATGGCGTGAGCTTGGGCGCACTCGCAGTAACAGGAAATCGATATTTCCGAGATGCAGCAGGTCTTCCGCTTGCGGGCGCGGTGTTCATGCCCTACGACGGCTATTGGGGCGCCGATAAAGATACTACGGAATACCTCGATAGATTACTTGCTGATGATAGCAGTGGTGTCGATCTGCCGGCAGCCATCATTCTCGAAACCATCCAGGGGGAGGGCGGCATCAATCCCGCGAGCAAAGAGTGGTTGCAGTCACTTGAACGGATTTGCAGAAAGAACGGAATCCTCCTGATTGTCGATGACATCCAAGCGGGGTGTGGCCGAACGGGCGAGTTTTTCAGTTTTGAGTTTGCCAATATATCTCCAGACATCGTTCTTTTGTCGAAGTCACTCAGCGGTTGTGGGCTGCCGCTATCACTTTTGCTGCTCAAACCCGAATTGGATGTTTGGCAACCGGGCGAACACAGTGGGACTTTCAGAGGCAACAACCTTGCACTCGTGACGGCCACCGCTGCTTTGCGAAAGCACTGGACGACTGAAAACCTGTCAAAGGGTGTTATTGAAACGGGACGCATCCTAATGGAGCGTCTACGGCAAGTCGCTCAAAGCAATCAAGGATCTAACCTTTCTGTGCGCGGAAGAGGCATGATGCTGGGGCTCGACTGCAGTGCGAGAGAACTGGCAGCTGAAATCGTACGCCGGGCGTTTAAAGAGGGTCTTGTGGTAGAGCGTTGCGGCGCGGAGGACCAGGTTATTAAGCTTCTTCCTCCTTTGACTATCGACAGACCGACCCTTCAACACGGTCTAGACATACTGGAGAAATCTGTGCACGCATGCGTATCGGGGGTAAGTTGAATTGGCGGAGTCAATTGCGTTCGGGCGACGGCATCGGGCCTACCGGCGTTGGCAGCACGCACCATCCGGTTGTTGCCAGATCACGTTGCACCCGTCGGGCCGCTCAGATTGCGACAAGGCTACGGAACCGGTTAGCACTTCGAAAGGACGGCGCGGCCTGAGGGTGGGGGAACGAGGTGTCGAACTCTTGGGTGAGCAGATAACTGTTTTCCAACATCTCGGATCCCGGCGTTCGATCGATCTCTGTCGCGCATGCCACAACGCGGTGGCCTCCCGCAATCATTAGCTCAACCGCCGGTCGGAGAGCACTGCAGTTTTGTCGGATTCATGACATGGATTAAGGCTGACGCGGCATTTGGAGCGAGAGTTTGCGCATGATGCTCCTGTTTTTGAAGGATTGGCCTTTCAAGTGTTCAAGGGGTACCGAGACTGGTTTAAAGCCGGTGTATTCGTTCGGCTTTTTGACGTGTGCTCGGACGAACCGGACATGGAATATGCCATGGTCGACGCCTACATCGTCAAGGTCCACCGCCACGGCAAAGGCGCAAAGGGGGACTCAGAGCCAGGCCATGGGCTGCTCCAAGGCGGCATGACCACCGAGATCCTCGCGCTCACCGATGAGCGGGGCAGCTCAATCTATCGTCGCTGGTCTGAAGGAACGCTCGTCATCTCCAAACACCCGATTCGGGCTCAGCCCCTTCCTCTTGACGCGGAGATGTACGCATGGCGTCACCTGATCGAAAACTTCATCTGCAAACTCAAGGAGTTCAAGCGCATCGCAGTGCGCGCCGACAAGACCTACCAAAGCTTCAACACCATCATTCATCTCGCAGCAGCCGTCATAAACTCTGGATGAATCTCAACAGGCGGTAGTCGAGTTCTCGATCCTCCTGCTTCTCATAATTCTATAGTGAAGAAAGTCTGTTTTTGTGATTTCCACTCGGTTGGCAGAGAATTTGCATGCCCTCCTCGTCATTGCAACCTAACGCCAGGAGAAATTAATGGAACGAAAATACAATGTCTTTTAGCAGGACCGCGAAGAACCCCTTTTGGGGCATCTTCGTGCGGAGTTGGCTTCTGGTTTGTCCGGATGAAGATGATGATGCCCTGCGTCGCCACCTCATAATGGCGCAATCGGGTCAGTTCTCGGGACGCTCCAGCGCGTGATAGCCAACTCGCGCTACGTGAGGCATCGCGAAATGGCAGCGGTTCTCAACAAGTAGGGCCGCCTCAATCCACGGTCGAACGAAAAAACCTTTGTCAGTTAGGGCACTTGCCCAGTAGATCTCAGGAAGCAAGAATGGATTTTCCAACAAGGCGCATAAAGGACAGCTATGAGCAGTTTCCTCGGCAAATGAAGGTCGCTGCGCGTTGGTTGGTTGATCATCCAACTGAAGTCGCGCTGCTGTCAATGAGGGAGCAGGCGCGCCGAGCACGAGTGCCCCCGGCAACGTTGACGCGACTTGCAAAACGCCTGGGCTTCAATGGCTTCGACAATTTGAAGGAGGTTTTCGCGGACAGCGTTAGGGGAGTTCCGGAAAGCTTCGGTGGAGAGGAATTATTGGCACGAGGTGAGATCGCCGGCGATGGCGTCCTCATTTGCGATACAGTTAATACTTTGCAGGGTCATCTCAGCAGATTGGCCCAGCCATCCGCCATCGCCACGTTGGCGGCAGCGGCCGACCTCATAGCGGAGGCAAAACAAATGTTTTGCATCGGCCGCCGTTTGAGCTTTCCTGTCGCCTATCTAATGCACCATCTTGGATCATTGCTTGGCTCGCCCACAACATTGATCGATGGGATGGGCGGCACTTCCGATGATGCGCTCCGTTCTATCGGTCCAGAAGACGCTTTGCTGGCCGTCACAGTCAGCCCTTATACTCGCTTTACAGTACAGGCAGCCGAGTTTGCAGTGTCGCGTGGCGCGAAACTCGTCGCTTTGACGGACAGCGACTTGTCTCCAATCGCTAGATCTTCTCAAGTTGTGATCCGCGTTCGCACCGAAGTCCCTTCGTTTATCCACACGATGACTCCGGCATTGGCCGCAATAGAATGCCTCATGGAATTGATCGCCGCGAGACGGGGACACTGCGCTCTTAAAGCTTTGGCTGCAAATGAAGAACATCTTGCAGGATTCGACAGCTATATCCTGAATAGCGGCGTCAGTACGAACTCTAGCTAAAGAACAGGAAATTTGGACGCCTGTTTTCCGCCTTCCCCGACTTTTTGCGGTTCACGTTTGCGCACGCGGCAGAGGTTCATTACCATTATCGTTGGTCCCCCACATTTACGGTGGTTGTTTTCGGCACGAAGGTCGCGAGGATCGTGCCAGCGGTGCCATCGTCTGACCGAGAACGGCGTGGACGAGCTCCAAAATCTCCTCGCCGACATACGGACATGGGATGGTGGAATCTCCCAGTTTCTCGTCGATGAACAATGCGATCCGGATGTGGTCGAACGCGTTAGGGCAGACGAGATGGAGCGCGGCTTATAATATCGGCCTCTCCACCAAGCCAAAATGCCTTCGCCGGACGGTCACCATTCTTTGCGCTCCTCGGTGGTGAAGTGCCTTTGTCGAATGATCTTCGTGAGCGTGTTGTAGCGGCCGTTCTGAACTGGTCGCAGCGCGCTATCGCGCGACCGGATCGGTTCGTCCGGCAAGACGGGCGGCCATCGCAAACGGATTCTGGAGCCGCATCGTGGATTAATTGTCGAGCGGCTCGAACAGAACCCGCACGTGACGCTGCATGGGTTAAAGGCGGAATTGGCATCGCGGGGCATTGTTGTCTCCCACAACACGATCTGGGAATTCATCCGCAGCGAGGGACTCCGCTTCAAAAAAACACTGTTCGCGCTTGAGCAGGCTCGTGCCGATGTCGCTCGCAGAAGGGAGCGATGGAAGACCTTGCAACATCATCTCGATCCCGACCGGCTGGTCTTCATTGATGAGACCTGGATCAAAACCAATATGACACCCATCAGGGGCTGGGGACCAAAAGGCAAGCGTCTGCGGGCGTTTGCGCCGCATGGTATAGCGCGACGATCAGGATGAGACGGCGCATTGCCTCGCCTGAACTGCTCCCTGAGAATGGGTTATTGCCTCATCTAAATTGCTCCCGACGAATCAACCTCGGGAGCTGTGATGAGGAAGGTAAGCATGGCGACACGTGCGGAATTGGTGGCGGCGATCAGTTGTCGCTATGTGTTAGGCGGGCGGGCCGAGAAGGCGAGGATGTTAGACGAGTTCGTGGCGCTCACGGGCTTTCATCGCAAGCATGCGATGCGACTGCTGCGAGGAGAACGCGAACCGGCGAAGGGTGGTCCTCGGCCAGGGCGCCGGGTTTACGGCGATGACGTGCGGGCAGCGCTCGTCGTTGTTTGGGAGGCGTCGGATCGAATTTGCGGCAAGCGACTACACCCCCTGTTGCCAACACTGATCGAAGCGATGGAACGTCATGGACACGGCGATATGAATAGCGAGACGCGCCGGCAACTCTTGACGATGAGTCCAGCGACGATTGATCGGGTCCTCAAGGAGATTAAAGCGAGCGCCACGGGTCCGCGGCGCCGGAAAGGATCAACAGCGATTCGGCGTAGTGTTCCCGTTCGAACCTTCTCGGATTGGGATGACCCCGCACCCGGCTTTGTCGAGGCTGATCTCGTTTCTCATTCCGGCCCGTACGCGAGGGGTGCCTTCTCGCAAACGCTGGTGTTGACTGATATAGCCACAGGCTGGACGGAATGCGCGCCGCTGCTGGTTCGCGAGCAAACGGTACTGATCACTGCGTTGGCCGAACTGCGCAAGTTGCTGCCGTTCCCGCTGCTGGGCTTCGACACCGACAACGACAGTGTGTTCATGAACGAGAGTGTTCATGAGTATTGCTTGCGCGATAATATCGAACTTACCCGTTGCCGCCCTTACCGAAAGAATGATCAGGCATTTGTCGAGCAGAAGAATGGCGCGATCGTGCGCAAGATCGTTGGATACCGGCGCTTCGAGGGGCTGCGAGCCACTCGGGAGTTGGCCAAGCTTTATTCGTCAATGCGGTTGTTCGTGAATTTCTTTCAGCCATCATTCAAGCTGAAAGAAAAGCACCGTGACGGAGCCAAGGTGATCAAGCGCTATCATCGTCCCGCCACGCCCTATCAGCGGCTGCTTGACGACCCACGCACGCCGGAGGATACATGCCTTTGGCTCAAGGCGATGTACCTGACGCTCGATCCGGTCCGGCTGCTCCGCGACATACGCCTGGCACAAGAGAGATTAGTCGAAATTGCTGACAAGCCTGATGGTCCGCCCGCCACCGACGGCGAGGCATTACCGCTCGAAGACTTTCTGTCTGGCTTACGGATTGCCTGGCGTGGTGGTGAAGTGAAACCGACTGCCCGCTCCAAGCCAGCGGCCAAGCGAGAGCGGCGGAGGCCCGATCCTCTACTCGCCGTCACTGCCGAACTCGAGGAATGGTTCGAGGCGGAGCCTTGGCGAACTTCGCGAGAGTTGCTTGAACGCATGCAGGTCAAATACCCCGGCGTGTATCCCAACGGCCTCATTCGGACCGTGCAGCGCCGAATGAAGATCTGGCGCAGTACACAGGCCAATGCGCTGGTGTTCGGGCCATTCGCCGATGCCGCGCGGCCGACGGAAATCGTAGAGGTCGCGTAGTGAAATCATTACCGAACAATACAGGAATGGCATCCGCGCTCTTACCGCCAGGTTGGCCTTCGACAACCCGACCCGACCGGAAAACATGATGACCGCCCGCGAATCCGCCCGCTCGCTACAGCGCTATTGAGGGCGCGCTCGCGAGCGGCTTCGCTACCTCCGTCACCTGCACCAGGTGCGGGGACACGATCGGAACAACCCGTGAGGCATTCGAGAACATCCGAGTGAGGCAACGGCATTATCTAGGAACACTCTTGGGTGAGGCAATACGAGTCTCACCTTGATTGCCGCCGCGCACGCATGGCCACTGGCGCACGCTGACATTCCTCGGTGCGTTGAGAAACGACCGGCTGGCAGCGCCTTGTGTCTTCGACGGACCGATCAATGGCCAGTGCTTTCGCGCCTATGTCGAACAGCAGTTGGTTCCCCTGCTCAAGCCAGGCGATATCGTCATTATGGACAATCTCGGCAGCCACAAGTCGGCGACAATCCGTCAGGCGATCAAAGCCGCAGGTGCAGAGCTCTGGTTCCTGCCACCCTACTCGCCGGGCCTCAATCCGTGTATGGGGATGGCTCCTGCGAGTCAAGGATACGATCGGTTCAGGCAAACAGGTCGGTTGCGGCCATGTATACGGCGTCTGATATGCAGCGAAACTGCTGCGCGCCCTGATGAACATCCGCTTGGAGAACAGGTCCCACTCAATTAAGCGCGCTCGAAGAGCTTCGGATTGATCGGGGTGTCCTGGTTCTACGTCTCCGCTTGTTTGCCAACATCTCACGTTGCCCTGACCATCTCGAGAGCCCGTCAGGCGGTTTGCGGCTCGTATCGAGACCCGTCCGCGCAGGACGGCAAAAATCATTCTTGCCATGCGATGCGCCAAGGCAATCGCGACAACCTTCGTCTTCTTTCGGATCAGCATTCCCGACAGCCAGTCGGATCCTGGCTCCCGCTTGAGCCGACGTCTAAGCATTATCTGCGCCATGGCGCCAAGATACAGCAGGCGCCGGATGTATCGATTTCCAATCTTCGAGATACCACCCACTTTCTGCTTGCCTCCGGTAGAGTGAGGCTTGGGAGTAAGGCCGAGCCAAGAGGCATCGTCCCTCGCGCAGTCAGAGTTGTCGACATCCGGTGTCGTTGCCGCGGTAATCGTCGCCGACAGTACCCCCACACCGGGGATCGTAGCCAGACGCTGACTTATCTTGCTTTGCTCGAAAGTCTCTTTGATCTCGTCGGTCAGCTGCTCGATCCGCGTGGTCGTTAGTGCAGTTGGGCAAAGGGTAAGATCAAGGGCATCCGAGCCGCTTCCGGCAACTGATCCACTGCTTTATTCGATCGACATTCTGCGCGCCCTTCGCCGTTATGATTCCGAATTCCGTCATATGCGCGCGGATTGCATTGCCAATCTGTGTTCGTTGGCGGACCAGAAAAGCCTCGCGTGCGGTGAAGAACCATCACCGACGAGCAGGCCTCACTCTTGATAGCGACGAAACGCATCGAGGGTCGCGTTACTGCCTCACAGGTGGCGGACGCATCTGCAGCGTCGGTCTTTCCGCGCTTCACGTAATGCTTCACATAGGACGGCGGCATCAATCGCACGTCATGTCCCATTTCCTGAAGCTTGCGTCCCCAATCATGAGCGCCCGCGCAAGCCTCCATGCCAATAAGGCATCGCGGGCGATTTTGGAAAAAAGCAAGCACCTGGCTGCGGCGAAGCTGGCGGCGTGCAAGAACCTGGCCGGTCTCGTCTACACCGTGGATTTGGAAGACGCTCTTTGCGAGGTCGATGCCAACTATGGAAAAGAACACAAGGGACAAAACGCTTTCGACTGGCGGCTTTTCCTTGGGTTCGGTTAGGTTTTGACCGAGCATTCGCACCGATCGGCAAAGTCTTTCTTTCCGCCGGACAGTTCGCTTTTGCTGTCCTTCGGTTCTGAACCATTCTCCAATACGTGACCTGATGCCGGTGGCTTCGGTCACAGAGTGGCGTTCGGCTCCCGGTTTCCCATTCTCCTTGAGGAGCGCAGCCCAGTCCTGCCGGGCTCGCTAAGAAAACATCAGGACAACCGGGATATCGTCGACGTGCCTTCCATGGTGCTTTCACCGCGCCGCTCGTAAGCGCGCTGGTCACGCAGGATCTGGAAGGCGATCGTCAAAAGCTTGCGCGCGATGGCAACCCGCCCTTGTTTACTCCTCTGATCTTCAAGTGCTCGTATCGGGCGCGAAGCTGCACATCGCTGGCGATGGCGGGGGTGACCGCCTCGACGAAAGCCCAGCGCAGCCACTTGTTGCCCTGCTTGATGATCTTGCCGTGGAAGGTCTTGCCGCCGGAGGAATAGGTCGACGGTACAAGCCCGGCATAGGCGGCAAGCTTCTTCGGGTTGCGGAACCGGGATATATCGTCAATCTCAGCGTCGATCAGCCGGGCGAAGAACTCGCCGATGCCGGGGATCGTCTTCAACAGCTTGACGTTGGCATTGGCCTTGGTCATCGCCCGGATCGTCGCTTCCGACTGCTTGATCCGCACGTCGATGTCGCCGATGAAGTCGAGGCCACGGTCGATCTGGATGCGGTCGATCTCCGAGACGTTGACCTGCGCCAGCTGGACGCGACCGGTCTTGCCGAACAGATCGCCGAGCTTCTTGAGTTGGGCTGTCTGCTCCGGATAGCGGTCAAACACCGTGACGATCCGGTTCTTCGTCATCGTCCGCAGCCGCACATAAAACATCCGCTCGCGCAGCGCGACGCGAAGGTCCCGAGATTTCTCGCTTGGCGCCCAGGCTTCCGGCACCAGGTCGGCTCGAAGCAGATGCGCCAGCACTGTCGCATCGATCTTGTCGGTCTTGATCTTGGCGTCGGCGATCGCCTTGACCTTCGGCGGATGGGCGAGAACGACATCATCACAAATGTCGTCGAGCCAGTCGTACATCACCATCCAGTTGCGCGTCGCCTCGACAACCGCATGCTAGTTCTCCCGATAGCGTTCGAGAAACCCGCCGAGCGACTGTCGGTCGTTCTTCACCCGGCCGGATCTCAGCGTCTTGCCGCTGCTGTCCTGAACCACCAGGTGGCTGTAGGATTTGTGGTAGTCGACCCCGATATGGTATTCATAAGAGGCAGTCATGCTTCCAACTCCCTTATTGAGATCTTCGAAACCCCAATAAGATAAGCCGAGAGGCTGGAAGTGTGACTGTCCCTCGATCATTACCTGCATCTCAGTGATCCGTTCTCTCAGCGGGCGCGTCATCTTTCATGTCACCTCCTTTGCTCGGACAATGACATCCAAAACTATGCCGCAATACGCCGGTGGATGCAGGAGCCATCCGCACCATCAATCGAGCAGGCATTTTCCAAGATCAAGCATCGGATGCGCAATGCACAAAAGCGGACAATCGACGATACCTGGCGGCACATCGGCAGGCTGGTCGAAACAATCCAACCCGGCGAATGCGGCAACTATCAAATGCCGGCTATGCTTCTATTAAGAAATAAAGTGCTCTATGCCGCCGCGCCGTCGTCGCGCACAAGCCAGGTTCCGAAGAACTCTCCGCGACAGTCTGGAGCTTCATCTCTTTGCTAAAAAGACGACGCCGATCAGTGTCGACAATCTCAACTCGTTCAAGAGCCGCATGGCCTTTTTTGACGTCAATAAGGACAGTCAGTGCCAAATCCGACAAATCCTACAACGCGACCCACCTCGGATGCCTACATTGGAATGACTGATGTTGCCGGTTTTCGAAGAGGAAACCGATGACAAGGTATCGCACCCATACCATGGAATTCACATGGGCCGTCGACAGGAATCGGAGGCGCAGACAGCGCTCGGGCACCCTTCGAAGTCCCATAGCTTCGAAAAGCAACGGCTCAGATCATCGCTTTACGTTCGCCATGTCAACTTAAGTGCATTGCTATTCCGGCCGGGACACACTGCAGACGCATGTGTTTGTTGTCGATGCCGCGGGTAATGATCCGAATTTGCCTCTCTTTACTGGCAATCAGATCGTCGACGGCACGGCGATTGCATGGGCATAAAGAAGAAACCGTTATGACCGACCTGCGTCTCGCAGTCTCCAATTAAGTGCTCTAGATGAAGACCAGCCGAATTACCCAGAACAAGATGACAAAAATATTGAGAGTGGGTCCGCTCAGCAGTTCGGACCGACGGTTGCCGTCCAAGGCAATAAATTTCATTGAGGGCGCGCGTGCGGTAACCCAGGACGAGCTGCATGCTAACAACATCACGCACTATCGCGTTACAAGATTCTATCGTAAACAGATCATTAATAGTGGTTATTACGATCAGCTGAAATTTATCGTGGAGCCCTCATACAAAGAGTTCGAAAGTGATGGCAATCTGGACACCAGCGGCGAGCATGATAACACGGTCGTGCCCGGATTTCAGCACAAGTACGCTCAGACGGGACTGTTGCTGGCAACAGACCGCTGCGCTTCATACTGCCGCTATTGCTTTCGCAAACGCATCGTCGGCAAGGACTCAGATGAAATTGCAGCTGACTTAGGGAAAATTGGACGATACATTCGAAATCATCCTGAAATGACGAACGTACTCGTATCGGGAGGTGACCCGTTCGTACTCAGCACCCGCAGGCTCCATGAAATTCTTGATCATCTATTGCCAATTCCAAATTTGAACTCCATTCGCTTTGGCACAAAGGCATTCGCGTACGCCCCCAAGAGGTTCGAAGATCCCACCTTGATGACCTTGTTCAAACGGATCCAGGACGCAGGTAAGGCCGCACTCATCGTCACCCATTTTGACCACATCGGTGAAATCTCCATCGACGCAGAGCGCAACATCAGCTCTCTGCGTGCACGAGGCGTTCAGTTCTTTAACCAGTCTGTGCTTCTGGCGAAAGTCAACGATGATCCGGAGATCTTGGCCATGACCTTTGCCAAATGTCATCAGATGGGGGTCCGCCCATATTATCTCTTCCAGGCTCGGCCGGTGAAAGGTGCGTCGCATTTTCAGGTTCCGCTGCGTCGGGGACTAGAGATTGCGCGCGGGACCAACCAACTTCTCAGTGGCATTCAAAAGACGTTCAAATATATCATGTCGCATTACACAGGAAAGATCGAGATTCTTGACCTTGGAACCGACGGCCGTGTGTACATGCGATATCATCAGAACAGGGCTCAGGAAAGCGTAGGGAAGATATTTTCTCGCCCATACCTTGAGGGCGCCTGCTGGCTAGACGATTTACCCGAGGAATGAAAATCAAAAAGGCGCCTGTGGTGGCTGGCGTATGGAAAATCGCACAAGGGATGAATTTCACGTAGTAGCGCCTCGTGAAACGGTGGTGGCACACACCCGCTTTCCATCGGAGTCTGGGGCGTAGAATCTGCCTTCCGCCGGAAACGCTGATTATGGTACAGTGCCTGCGGGAGGAACATTGCTTGGATCCGTTCCCCATTCACTGGGGCTGCAGCAGACCTGTCTGGCGCAATGCATTCGCGATCGGAAATCGGTAGCCGACTTTGTGAGCCGAAGTGAGCTTCTATGTCTGTGCCTAGCTCTGATGACATCGATCCGAAGCTTGGCTTGCCGACGTACTCGCTCGTATCGCCGACCTGCAGGTCACCGAACTGGAGCAATTGCTTCCCTGGAATTGGCAGCCCCCGAAGTCGCTGCAAGATCAGGCTGCCTAACCTGTGGCCTTCACCGTAGGGTTACGACGGTATGCCTGTTGCCGCTTTCGGAAATCAGGTGATCGACCAACTGATTAGGTCGGCGGCGCGCTGAAGTATTGCCTGCGTCTGGGTCCGGCTCGGTGAAGCTGCGATGATATGACCAATTGAGTCTAGGTAATCGCCTTTTCTAATGATCTGCGTCTTAGGTTGAACGTGCAATTGGACCTCGGTAACACCTGGCACGGCAGCCGCCTGGCGGCTTCCACTGATCCAATCGAGAGTGCCATTGCGATCAGGAATCAAGAACCGTGCGGCAGCGGTCTGCCAACGCCTTCTATGCACATTCGATTCCTCGCCAATGAGAAGCTTAATGTGCTCGGCGATTAGATCGATACCGTACGCCAGTTCAATCAGCTGAGGAGTAGAGCAACCTGGAAGACGAGGATTAACTTCAATTGCGACCGGGCCGCGCTTGGTCCACCGCAATTCAATGTTCGCTGGTCCCCATCCGAGGCCAAGAGCGCGTAAGCAGCTTAGTGAAACGTCGGCCATACACTTGTGTTGATCATCAGTCAGGGCTGCCGGAAAGATGCTCTGACGCAGCACGAAATGCGGTAGCTGGCCGAAGTCAGCGGTACCAATAGCAACTACTTCAGTTCCCATCGTATCAATACTATAGTGTCGGCCCTCCGCAAATTCCTCTATCAATATTCTTCTCGGAGAGAGGTTCTTTGCGCCAAGCAAATAAGTCGCATGTTCAGTTACATCATCGGCATTGTGGCACAATCGGACACCGCTGCTTCCGCTGCCCACTACTGGTTTAAGAACTACGGGCAGGCCGATCTCTGTGGCAGACTCTTGTACGTCAGGTACGGTCTCCGCCACACGATACTCAGGAGTCGGGACCCCGGCGTGTGCGAGGAGTTGACGTTGAGCAAATTTGTCAGCGCAGCCTTCAACCGAGACGGGGTCCGGACCTGGTAAATTGAAGTAGCGGCAGAGCTTGCTGGCAGTCACATAAACAGTTTCATCGCGGCCAGCGAAACCGGTTATACCAGCAATATCATAGGTTGATTGCAAGAGTTCACATTGGTGAATCATTGCATCGAGATTGTCTGTATCGATCTTTTCGGCTGCGGCCTTTCCGACACCTATGTAGTCGTATTGACGTGGGTGGGCCGACAGCGTAATTGGATGAAGATTAAGACGCTGGCCAGCTTGAATATAGTGGGGGCCATTGCTTCTATGGCCTTCAACAAGGATGAGAGCTCTTCTCGGCATTGGCATTGATCTCCACGGTTTGCTTGTGATCCGCAGTAGAATGCGGTCTCAACCGCGCGTCCATGCAGGAATATAGCCGATCTACCCTTACCGAGCTTGCCATAGTCACGGTATCCAAAGTCGTCTTGAACGACGAAGAAGACCGCGGTGAGAGCGGAGGGGTAGGTTTATTTTGGCGTAGTATAGGACCGACATTCTTCATAGTTAAACCACTCTGCTCGAGGGCAACAACGGGGCTTTTGGCAAATGATCGTGCCCCAACGTGTCGCTCGATCTCGCCAGATCAGTAAACTAAGTCAGTTCTCGGCAATCCGGCAGCACGACCTTTAGCCAGGGGTTTCTCCTAAACCCCTATACAGGTCTGATTGACCAAGCGATTTGATCAATAGCGCTGCGAAGTATAGCCTCTGTCTGACTGTGATTGGGTGAAGTGACGATCACATGTCCGATGCAATCTCGATAATCTCCGTTTCTAACCAGTAGAGTCGTTGGTTTGTCATAGAATTTAACCTCAGTGACTCCCGGTATATTGCGGGCCAGATCACCACCCTCAAGCGACTCAAGGATGCCCTGCTCATCAGGAATCAGGAATCGGCCAGCCGCAGTTTGCGAATGGTTCACACGGAGATCCCAATCCTCGCCGATCGAGAGCTTGATGTGCTCAGTAATGAGATCGATACCGTAAGCCCTTCTAACCATTTGTGGCTCGGGCGTGCCGGAAATGCGCGGATTGACTTCGATAACGACTGGCCCTCTCTGCGTCCATCGGAACTCAATATTCGTTGGTCCCCAACCGAGGCCTAGAGCTCGCAAGCTAATCAGGCAAACATCAATTATGCGCCGCCGTTTATCCTCCGGCAGTTCGGCGGGGAGAGTATATTGCTGATAAACAAAGCTAGGAGGATTGCCGAAATCGGCGGTGGATATCCCGACGACTTCATTGCCCATAATAATTGCACTGTAATACGGGCCTTGTGCGAATTCTTCGATGAGAATTTTGACGGAAGACTGCCCATTTTTTCCGCTTAATAGATGAGCCCCATGCCCGATTAGTTCATCGACATTGCGACACAATCGGACGCCGCTGCTGCCGCTACCTATTGTTGGTTTAACGATTACTGGCAGACCAATTTCCATGGCTGCGTCTTTTGCTTCAATCACATTGAGCGCCGAGCGAAATGCCGGGATTGGCACGGAAGCGCTGCTGAGGAGCTGACGTTGTTGGAGTTTGTCGCAGCATCGCTCAACCGCCACGGGATCCGGTCCGGGCAAGCCGAAATGCCGGCAAAGCTTACCTACTTTTGCATGGATTAAATCCAACGAAGCACACGTGATACCAACGACTTCATATCTCGCTTGTACATTCATGCATTCCTGGACGGTCTTATCGAAGTCATTGGTATCGACCCGAACTGTCTCAAACCCATCTTCTGCGAGATAACTGTACTTAGTCGGATCGGACGAAAACGTAATTGGGCGAAGGCCAAGCCGCTGGGCCGCTTGAACATACAATTGACCGATACCAGTTCTAGTGCCTTCAAGTAAGATAAGTGCTCTTTCTGGCATTGGCGCTACCCCTTTTTCTGAGTTGATCCGAGGCCAAATCCTAGCAGCTTCGCGGTGCTATTTTAGTACGCTGACGAGTGTTCCAAAGATGTGAGGTCGTGTGTTTCATCGCCGTTTAGACTGGGGTGGAACACGCAGATTAGACGCAGGTCTTCCTCGTCTGCTGTTAAGACGTGCGCATCGAACTTATCGAGAGAATAGATAGTTCCCGGAACGATGGCATGTTCCACTCCAGTTTTGTGATCTCGCACACGCCCCCTACCCGCGATACAATAGCAAGTTTCTATGTGGTTGCGGTATTGTAAGAACGATGACGTTCCCGCCTTCACGATCGTGTCGGTGACGGAATATGGAACCCCGTCGGCCCTAATCAGAAAACGGCGGCTTCTTCCGTTACCCCATGCAATGTCGCGGTCAGTTCCTTCAATTTGATCGAGTGTGCGAACTATCACGGTTGATCCTCTTGCTTGAGTGCTCCGCTACAGAATGGACCAAAGATAGTGATTTAGCTCAACTGCTTAGGTTGGTAGTGTAACGGCGCGGCGTAATTGAGCTAGTTGTGCGTCTAAAGAGAGCTTCTGAGGAAAACATGGGCGGCATTGACCTGATGTGATGGACGGCCTCCGCTCCCGGCATCGCAATGTGCCAAGATGTGGGCTGTCGAACTCACATCAGGAGATGCATCCATGGAGGAGGCTATAATTGGCCTGGATATCGCCAAGCAGGTATTTCAGGTTCACGGGATCAATGAGGCTGGCGCGATCGTGTGCCGTCGCAGGCTTCGCCGCGACGATGCCGCTGAATTCTTCAAGGTGTTGCCGCCGTGCCTGATCGGAATCGAGGCTGGCGCGACCGGACACCACTGGGCTCGAGTTCTTACGGCGCTGGGTCACGAGGTTCGGCTGATGCCGGCGTCGTACGTCAAGCCATACGTGAAGCGGCAGAAGAATGGATGCGACGGATGCCGAGGCGATTTGCGAGGCGGTGACGCGGCCGACGATGCGCTTCGTTCCGGTGAAGAGCGAGGAGCAACAGAGTGTGCTGATGCTGCATCGGGTCCGCGAGCTTTTGATCCGGCAGCGAACAATGCTGGTGAACGCCTTGCGCGGCCACTTGGCCGAGTTCGGCATCGTGACGCGACAGGGCACTGTCGGCGTCGGAATGCTAATTGCGTTGGTCGAAGACGATGATCACGATCTCATCCCGCCGCTTTCGCGGTCCGCACTTCTTCCGCTGATCGGGCAGTTGCGGGAGGTGCACGAGAAGGTCAGCGAGTTGGATCGCCAAATTCATGCCTGGCATCGCTCGAACGAACTGAGCCGTCGCCTTGAGACGATCCCTGGAATTGGCCCTATCACTGCCAGCGCCATTGCCGCGACAGTGACAGACGCCTCGCTCTTCAAATCCGGCCGACAATTGGCGGCGTGGATAGGCCTCGTATCGCGGCAGAACCCATCGGGTGGCAAAGACCGTGTCGGAAGGATCAGCGAACAAGGCGATCCCTATCTCCGTCGGCTTCTCGTCGTCGGGGCGCATGCGGTCCTCCGCTTCAGCCGCAACGGCAAAACGGCAGCGACGCGTTGGGCCGCCGTGCTTCTGGCGAAGAAGCCGTACAACATCGTCACTGTTGCTTTGGCAAACAAGATGGCGCGGATCGTGTGGGCGTTGATGGCAACGGGCAGGTGCTTTGAAGCTGCCGGCACTGTTTAACAACTCGGGACAATGCAGAATTGGTGAGGTGCTGATGGTGTAATGGCGTACGGTCGAGCCGGGATTGGAGAAACCCGATCAGTGGGTGTCGCTTGAAAGCGCGTTGACCTGTCTGGGATCCAATCAGCGGACTACATCAGCGCCAGCGGCATGAACACGCCGCAATCAAAGGCCGAATACATTCCTGCACCCAACCAATCCGCCAGAAACACCAACTTGCCCCTTGCCACGCGGAGGCCGTCCATACATGCCAAGGAAGTTTCATCCAGCGACGACTAGATAGCAGGCGCCCAGGCTTCGATCAGTGTGCCATCGACAGAGAAATGGTCTGTTGACAGCAGCCGTTTTTACCTTGGGCTGGCAAAGGATTGCACCCAGGAACTTCGCAGCGATGTCACCATCAAGCAATCGGTCGCGGTTCTTCGAAAACACTGAATAGTCCCAGGCGGGATCATCAATGCCGATGTCAACGAACCAGCGGAAGAGAAGGTCGCATTCCAGCCGCTCCATCAGAAGTCGCTCAGAACGGATCGAATAGAAGGCTTGCAAAATCATGGCACGGAGAAGCTTTTCTGGCGCGATCGACGGCCGCCCAATCGGTGAATAAAGCGCTGCAAAATCTTGTTCCAATAAAACGAGCGCTTCGTTCACGATCTGCCGGATGGCCCGTAGAGGATGATCTTTTCGAACACGAGCCACCAGATCCACATAGCTGAAGAGTTCGCCTGTCCTCACATCGCCGCTGCGCATCCATCAGCTCCAAATCGCAATAACGAGAGTGAATCACGACAAGAGCCCGTGCGCCATGCCTTTTTCAACAGCCTGCTAGAGCTCCGGCGGTTTTGAATACGCCAAGCGGCGCGGTGTGAGCAACCAGCGGAAACGCGAAGCTTTTCTGACCCGGTCAGCAACCAGACGTCGGCGGATGCGATGAACAGCCTGGATAGCCAGCTGATCGACTGATTTCGGGGGTACGAAGCGCATCAAAGGCCTGCTAACCGCTTCGCAGATAGCCTCCGCATCGTTTCGATCATTCTTGTTAGAAGCATACGGCAGTACGCAAGGGCCTCGTTCACGCTGGCAAGATCATGGTGATGCGGTCGAACCTTCGCTGGTGCTCAGACGGGCTTGAGTTCATATGCTGGAATGGCGAGGTGGTCCGCCTGGCATTCATCATCGATGCACTTGAGTGATCTGAACCCTTTCAAGCAAGTGGTCAGTTCATTAGTCGATCGTGAAGAACTCGCTTTCAAGCCGTTTGCTGCGGCAGTGGTCGGCTCTGGAACGCGAGGAAGAGTGCGGCGAACAGACACAAAAGTTGCCTGAACCATCGCAGCAGGAGGGAGAAGTTGTAGCCGGCGGCGGCCAGAACGGCATTGACGGCATCCCCCTTGTTCGCCAGCGAGATAATTCCGGTCCATTCTGTGTTCGCTCTTGAGGTGTCCAATGAGGGTGCGACCGCCGATCGTCGTCGCATCTGGCGCTTGATGGTGGGCGTGAGACGGCGCTTCTGGCCACTGGTGAAGACCCTTAGCTTGTGACTTTCGGGAGCATTATGGCCGCGGTATCCAGCATCGGCCAGATTGCGGGGGAGCTCGTTGCAAATCGACTTTTCCATATCCGGAATGACGGTCGCGAGCGTGTGGCCGTCGTACGGATTGCCGGGCAGCGCCGCTGCGTGCAGGGCGAACTGCCCGCCCTTTGAACGGTTCAGTGTCGTGGCCACGGACACCTTCACTCCGAACTCATAGGCTTGTGCGCCTTGCCTTTACCAATGCACTCGACCTCGTCGGCATGCAGCCTGTAGATCTTGCGGCCACGCTGAGGTTACCGCTGCGCGATGACCGTTTTTGCCTGATAGAGCGACCATTTGAAGATCGCATCGAGTTGTTCGTCGCCGGCGATCTGACGTTCGACGTCGCGAACGGTCCGGCCGAGATAGGTCTTCAACTTGCGCAGCGCCTTCCGGCCCGTTTGAATTTCTTGGCATGAGCGTAGCGCTGGTGCTGGATCAGGGCGAATTTACCGACCAAAAGATAGGTCTGGCGCAGGTCGAGCCCCATTTTCTTCGCCAGCCGCACCAGCCGTTCGCGCGCCTGGTGAATAAGCTTGGCATCCGTCGGGAACATGACGTTCTTCGGTTGAACGGTGGTGTCCACGATCACCTGCCGCGTATCCTGCGGCTTCATCGCGCCTGTCTTGACTGCCAAGGCCAAGCTCTCCTGCAAAAGCGCGCCGATCCGCTCCTCGCCCATGCGCTGCCGTCAGCGCGTCATCGAGGAGCGGTCGAAGGATAGGTCATGCCGAAAGAACTCCTCGCCGCACAGGTACTGAAAATAGGGGTTCTCCACCCAGCGCTCGCACAGCGCCTCGTCCGACAGGTTGAACGTGTGCTTCAGAATGGCCAGCCCCGCCATCAGCCGCGTCGGCAATGGCGGCATGCCCGCTCCGTCCGAATAGACCGTCCCAAAGCGGGCTTCCAACACGGACCAGTCGATAGCCTGCGCCAGACGCACCAGTTCGTGCTTCATGTTGATGATCTGGTCGAGCCGGGATCGGAATAAATCCTGTTCACCCGTTTGACGCCGTTCGCGTGGTTTACCCATTTCTGGCTCTCCGATTCACCGCGATAACCCAGTGAATCACGCTTCGCCAACCAGGGAAACCTCAAACTGATTTTGCAAGGAAACAGCCTATTCAGTGGCTGCTTCCGGCAATTACAAGATCTGCAGATCCTTCGATTCTTCCGTCAGATCAGCGGCTTCCGAGTTCTTCACGGGCGACTCATTATACTGGCTACCAATATCGGATCTACGCCCTCCGCCAAACGAGATCGTTCCCGCCTCCTAACTCTTCCCACCATGTTTGGTAGGTGCTGTTCTTTTAGCCCCTCGGGTACACTCACTTCGCGTCTGCTTATTGGTGAACATGGTCGTAAGCGTAAAGGTTTGATAGGGGGTACGGGAATGCGGGCCAATGACATGAAGCTGGGTCTGTATCTGTCTCACGCAGGATATCACGAAGGCGCATGGCTTGATCCAAGCGTACCGGTGAATGGTGGCACTGATTTCGCCCACTATGCCGAGGCGGCTGCGCTTGCCGAAGCTGCCGCATTTCATTTTGTGTTTCTGGCGGACCACCTTGCTGTAATAAACGACCAAGCAGCGGTAGCTCGTATAAGTCGCGATTATGCGTCAGAGCCAATTGGAGTCATGGCGGCGCTTTCAGCAAAAACGCGGAACATCGGTCTTGTTGCAACCGCCTCAACGACGTATTGTCAACCGTATCATTTAGCACGCATTTTCGCATCACTTGATCATTTATCTGGTGGTCGGGCAGCTTGGAACATCGTTACCTCGGCCAGTGATAGCGAAGCTCAAAATTTTGGCGAAGAAGAGCTTCTAGCCCATGACGCACGCTACGCTCGGGCCAGGGAATTCGTAGAAGTCGTCAAAGGTCTTTGGGACAGTTGGGAAGATGATGCTCTCATCCGGAACAAGCAGACTGGCCTCTATGTTGACATCCGAAAACTGCATCCGCTGCGTCACCAGGGAAGCAACTTTTCGGTTAAAGGGCCCCTAAATATTGCGAGACCGCCGCAAGGACACCCAGTGTTGGTTCAGGCTGGTGCATCCGACGCTGGAATTACATTCGCAGCAGAAGTTGGCGAGGTCGTGTTTACCGCCGAGCCCTCCTTGGAGAACGGCAAACGATATTATGCAAATCTCAAAGCGAAAGCACGCGCGCTTGGACGAGACGAAGATCAGGTCCTAGTGATGCCAGGCATTGTCCCCGTCGTTGGGAAAACGAAGCAAGAAGCGACTGAGAAGCTTGAAAAATTGCGGTCCTATGTGCATGTCGAGGTTTCAATGGCGCAGGCTCAACTTTGGCTTGGACCTGTACTCGACCTTCGTTCAGTTAATCTTGACTCATTTGTGCCTGAGAGCTTACCGCAGACGAATTTCATCCAGAGTCGTCAAAAACTACTCCTTGACCTGGCCGCCCGCCGGAAATTGACCTGGCGACAGTTGATTCGCCTTGTATCCGACAGCGCAGGGCACTTGATGGTTGTAGGAACACCAACCGAGATTGCTAATACGATGGTGGAAGTATTTGATAATCGCGCGGCTGACGGATTCAATGTACTACCGCCGACAGTGCCTAGCGGGCTCAATGATTTTATCGAACTTGTCATCCCTGAATTGCGTCGGCGAGGAAAATTCCGGTCTAGCCACTTCTCAGGACGAACCTTACGTGAGAACCTCGGTCTCAAGCGGCCCGTCAATCGAGTCTTGGAGGGTAGTGAAATAACCCGTTAGATCGTATTTAGAGTAGTCTTATGCTCCACCTCTCGGTTCTGCTTTAAGTCAAGGAAATCTTCAAGCAGAACTGCATCTGACTAATCGGCGACGTTAAAGGCGCGGTCGAGCCTCCAAAATTTGCTTCTTCACTCCCCGACTAGCTTTTACGTCGCAGCGAGCGTTACAGCTTCACCAGGTGTGATCTGACCCCTTCAAACTGGACCAGTTTTTGGCTAGAGTTTTCCGGGCATTCCTGGCTGGGAAACAGTGGAAGACGATGAAGGCATCTCAGTTTTCGGACGCCCAGAAGGCGTTCGTCC
>NZ_AEYE02000038.1 GCF_000298315.2 Rhizobium grahamii CCGE 502
GTGGAACTTCGAGTCGAGCGTGGTCGGCTAACCGCTTACGGTAAAGGCAAGGCGCACAAGCCTTATGAGTTCGGAGTGAAGGTGTCCGTGGCCACGACACTGAACCGTTCAAAGGGCGGCCAGTTCGCCCTGCACGCGACGGCGCTGCCCGGCAATCCCTACGACGGCCACACGCTCGCGACCGTCATTCCGGATATGGAAAAGATGATCGGCAACGAGCTCTCCCGCATACTGGCCGATGCTGGATACCGCGGCCATAATGCTCCCCAAAGTCACAAGCTGAGGGTCTTCACCAGCGGCCAGAAGCGCCGCATCACGCCCGCCATCAAGCGCCAGATGCGACGACGATCGGCGGTCGAGCCCGTCATTGGACACCTCAAGAGCGAACACAGAATGGACCGGAATTATCTCGCTGGCGAACAGGGGGATGCCGTCAACGCGGTTCTGGCCGCCGCCGGCTACAACTTCTCCCTCCTGCTGCGATGGTTCAGGCAACTTTTGTGTCTGTTCGCCGCACTCTTCCTCGCGTTCCAGAGCCGACCACTGCCGCAGCAAACGGCTTGAAAGCGAGTTCTTCACGATCGACTATTCAACACCGGCAGGGATGACAAGCAAGCTGAATATCCGCGCATTCCTGCTTTTTACGCGCTCCCTCACGCGCGGGCCTCGAGTGTCTTTGTGCGGTGGCGTCTCCTCTTCGGCACTCTCGACGGCATTATTGTGCATTTTCCGACGTATCATTAGTCCGGATGAGCATCGAACTATGAGTGGAGCGCTGCTTAGCCGCAATCGGCGCAACAGGGTCGCCGCCTGTTCCGGGATACATTCGCTCATGGATCTCACGCGTCCGGGAAATCGCCAGCTTATGATCGTCTTCCAAATGGACGCGCAACGTTGAAGAATCCAGCTCTGTCACTGCGAATTTTGAACCAACGGAGACCGAGCGGCTGCCGGTCAGCTCGACAATCCGAAGGGCAAAATCAACGTCGCTTAAAATGCATATGCCGGCCCCGCGGTTGTCCTCCGTGCAAATTGCGCTGATGTCCTCTTGGTCAAGAAGCGCGCGGAGCCTGTCGCGTTCCGCGATACTGCCGCACGACAACACCGCTGCGTCGGGAGCCAGTGTCACAGAAGGGGCGTTCCCATGCCCTGTGACGACCGTGCCACTAACTACTCCGCCGCTCGTGAGCGATTTGCAAGCAATGGTGACCGAGTGCTTTTCGGCATACTCCACCGCCCTGTGGTGCAGCACTTTCGCGCCATATCTCGACATCCGTGCGATTGTCCTATAGGCAATCTCCGGAATCAGTCTCGCTCCCGGCACGAGATAAGGGTCTGCTGTATAGACGCCCGGAACATCCGAGTATATTTCACAAATGTGTTCTCCCAACATGGAGGCAATTACGATAGCTGTCAGATCAGAGCTATTTCTGCCGAGAAACGTTAACCTGCCCGACTGATCAATTGCCTGTCCGCCTGTGGCAATGACAATGTCATTCTTCTGTAGTGCTGCGATAATTGAACAAGGATCTACGCTTTCTATTGAAGCGCGGCCGAAGTCTGAATTGGTACGTATCCCAAGAGAATAGCCGTTTAAAGACATCACGGGAATCCCTTCCCGGCTTACGGCGGCCTCCAACAGGCAGGCACTGAGCATTTCTCCGGTCGCAAGCGCCGCATCGAGGTTCGATGGTTTTGCTTGTTTATTGACGCCGAGCGTGAGTGCTTTGAGGTTGTCGGTCGTTCCCGACATTGCGCTGACCACGGCAACGATTTTGTTTCCACCGGCCGCGAGTCTCTCGGCTAAATGCCGAGCGACTCGACCGAAGTCTTCGGGATGCCGAAAACTAGAGCCTCCGAATTTCAGAACCGTTGCGTTCATTTTCCACCAATGACGTTGTTGCAAATTGCAAGCTTTGCGATGAGAAGTGCGTTAAGCGCCGCACCAACCTGAAGATTATCTGCGACGATCCAGAGCCAGAGCCCGCACGGATTTTGGGGGTTAACCCTCACGCGCCCGACGTGAACAATCGTAGGATCTTTGAGAAGGCGCGGCGTGGGGTATTCTTCGTGAGTTCCGTCTAAATAAAGCCGAACATCGGGCTCTATTGCCAGCAACTCATGAACCCGCTCCAGGGGAACGGGCTCGTGTAGCTCGAGATAAACCGCCTCCGAATGGCCATTTACTACGGGAACCCGAACGCAGGTGGAGGTTAACCGCAGATGAGGCAGACCCAAGATTTTTCGAGACTCTTGAACGAGCTTGCGCTCTTCTAAAGTTACCCCCTCCGAGGCGATCTCACCAACTTGCGGTATTACATTGAACGCAAGGGGAAAAGGGAAATGCTTCGCGCATTGAGGCGCTCGCCCAGCCAGTGCGGCTCTGGATCCTTCCAATAACTCGTCGATCCCTTTCAGGCCGCCCCCCGAGGCCGCCTGATAAGTGGTCAAAATGACCTGATGAACATCAAAGGCAGTTACCATTGGTCTGAGAACGCGGACCAGCTGAATTGTGGAACAGTTTGGGTTTGCCACTATCCCCGAACGCGGGCGAGCCGCGAGCGCATTAGGATTAACTTGTGGTACGAGGAGTGGTACGTTCGGATTCATTCGAAAGGCGTTCGAGTTGTCGATCACGAGGGCGCCTTGGGCGGCGAACAGATGTCCATATTTGGCGCTTACCGCGCCGCCTGCGGAAAAGAATGCGATATCGGCTTGGGTATCGTTGATCTCGTCGAGTGGCTCCACGATGCAGATTTCATCTCGAAACCTCAAGCGACGACCGCCCGAAGTGCGGGATGCCAGCAGCCGTAACCGAGAGACCGGGAATTCGCTCGATTCCAGCAACTTGATCAGTTCAGCTCCGACGGCCCCCGTTGCTCCAATGATAGAAATATCCAAGGCTCTCATGATACTCCAGAGGGCAGTTCCGGGCAGCTCGCTGCCCGCGTGGCTATGTTCTGCTCCTATAGAAGGCTGTGTGAGGCTCCTACTGGGGTATGGTGGACGACCACCGCACCACCACACTCTATGTGATGATGGAATCATCAAAAACTACTAGGTTCGGTAGGCGAGTAGAATGCACCCGCTGTGCATCACAAAGAAAACATTCAGCATACTGTACTATTTCTTGCAGGCGCCCTGTCACTGCCAACGTTGGTCCTAAAATATCCGAGACTCGCAAGAGCACCTTCGTGAAGCAGTGCGATCACTTGGCGCCTGCGTGCGCCGCAACATCGCCTGGCGTCAGCCGTTGCGAAAGGTATAGCTGTAACCATTGATGGCCGGCCCGCCACCCAGATGCGCGTAGAGGACCTTCGATCCCTCTGGAAAAAAGCCCTTCTGCACGAGGTTGACCATCCCTTGCATTGATTTGCCCTCGTAGACGGGATCGATGATCATGCCCTCCAACCGCGCGCACAAGCGGATGGCCTCCTTCGTTTCCTCGGACGGAATGCCATAACTGGGATACGCATACCCCTCGAGCAAAAGCACGTCGTCGCCGTCGATTTCCTTGCCGAGCTCAACGAGCGTTGCAGTATGCCGAGCAATTTTTAGCACTTGTGCCTTGGCTTGGGCGGGGGTTGCGGAGGCATCGATCCCGATCACGTTGCGCTGTCGCCCGTCTCTTGCGAACCCGACCACCATGCCGGCTTGCGTCGACCCCGTCACCGTGCAAACCACGATGTAGTCGAAGGCAAATCCAAGCTGCTTCTCCTGTGCACGGACTTCCTCCGCGAAGCCGACGTAGCCGAGACCACCCAATGTGTGAACCGATGCCCCGGCTGGTATTGCGTAAGGTCTACCCCCTCTGGACTTGACCTCGTCGAGTGCCGCTTCCCAACTGCCGCGGATGCCGATGTCAAAGCCCTCATCGACCAGCCGCACCTCTGCTCCCATGATACGGCTCAAGAGAATGTTTCCGACTCGGTCGTAAACGGCATCTTCATGTGGTACCCAGCTTTCTTGTACAAGCACGCATTTCATGCCGATCTTGGCGGCGACCGCCGCAACCATCCGCGTGTGGTTGGACTGCACGCCGCCGATGGAAACAAGCGTATCGGCTTTTGACGCGATCGCAGCGGGGATGATGTATTCCAGCTTGCGAAGCTTATTTCCGCCTAACGCGAGACCGGAGTTGCAGTCCTCCCGTTTGGCGTAGATTTCCACCTTTCCCCCTAGGTGCTTGCCGAGGCGGTCGAGCTTCTCAATGGGCGTAGGTCCAAAGGTGAGCGGGTATCGTTCGAACTTCTTCAGCAATGTTCTCTCCGGTGACGTACTTAATTAGACTTCAACCATTCGCCGGCTACCCAGGGTTCGGAACTGACCGGTGGGAACAGCCTCTGCAGACGTTCCAGCTCTCGGATGAAGCCTCAGCCGCCGCATCGGACCCGGCGGCAAGTGCAATCAATCATCCTCCGCCCGATAGCTTCAAGATCGACCTGTGGCGCCGCCGAAGGGCGAATTGAGGACATAGGGGACATCCGGGCGAAGCGATCGGGCAACCGCCGGAATGATCTCTTCCACGATCGTGCTCACCGACAATCGCTTCGGCAGGCCGAGCATCGCCGCCAGCTGGTGGATCTCGCTGCCGCCGCAACGACGGCGAGTGATGGCGACAGTCGCGTGGCGGAAAGAAACTGCGCCACTTTCGCATCGACAAAACATGATCCCACAAAGTGAAAAGCGACTTTTGGAGCAGATCATGTTCGACTACAGCTTTTGTTCAAGCAGGCCCATCATGGAATCCCGGGCGTCCACGGCCGCCTCAAGCGCCATCTGCAACGGCTCGAATTTCTTGCGCGTCACGGCTCTGGCAAGCTGGAACTGCACTGATTTCGCCACCTCCGAAATCCTCCGTGCCTCACCAGCCGCCTCAGCGAAATCCGCCGACAGCCAATCGAGATGACTGCCCGTCAGCTCGAAATTGGCCCCGAGCTGGCGCAGCGTATTGAAGGCATATTTATGGAAAAAGCCGAAGGACCGCTCGGCCACCGCTTCCGCCTGCGCCGGGAAAACCGCCGCGAAGGCACGTATGGGGTTGGCCGTGGGGCGGCGGCAGAAATGGAAACCCAGGAGCTGCCGTGACGTTTGCCGAATGGCGAATTCTCCCGGCGCCTTTTCCGGGAATTTAGCAAATTCGGTATAGGGCAGGAACGGCGGATCCTCTTCCGTAAGCTGCAAATGCAACAGTCCGTCGAAATCGTCGCCCGAAAGGCTGAAGAAGCCGCCATTGTGAAAATAGTCGAGCGAACGGCCAGCGATATCAAGCCGATTGATCGCCATCGTCGTCTTGCCGTGCTCGCAGCGATAGCCGAGGCCCTGCGTATCCGGCATAAAGAAGGGGTCCATCTCCACTAGGCAAAGCCGGCCACGACCGATCTGTTCGGCAACGTGATGATGGACCTCGTCGTAGATCGCCAGCTCCGTGCAGCGGATGCCGTAGATCGCTTCAAGATCTTCGAGCGGCACCTTGAAGAAGGGGAACTGGTCGCCCTCGAAATCCAGAGTCACAGTGAAGCCGAGCATGGCTTCTGGAGGAAGCCTAAGCGTGTTCAGCACTTCGATCCAGAGGTCGATATAGCAGTTGGTTTCGGGCCACATGCGCTCGCTGGCGTGCAGCGCGTGCGACTTATGGGTAGCGGGATCGAGGTCCCTGAAGACGGAAGCCATGATCAACCCCACAGTGCCTTGCGCACGCTCTCGGGCCAATCCACGGTATCGAGCCCATGATGATGGAGAAGGGCAAGCGCGATGCGCTCGAGACCGAATCCGACGCATGCAGTGTGCGCGACGCTGCCGTCCTCGAGGTTCAGACCCCATTTCGCGCCGAAGGCGTCCTGATGGTAGTTGAAGCTCATGCAAGCGGTCGGCTTGGCGGTGGAGGTGATCGGGATCAGCAGCTCGAACTTCAGTTTCTGGTCGCGCTGATTGTTGGCGAGCATCTTGCCGGCGCGGCCGAAGAACGGATCGTTGGCGACATCGATGGTGACCTCGAGACCGACGGCCTTCATCATCTCGGCGACGCGATCCATCCAGCTCTGGCGGAAATCCGTGACATGCTTGTCGGTGCCCATGCAGACATATTCGCGCATGCGAAATAGCTGCTGGCGGGCCGGGTCCTTGGAAGGCTCATGGCGGAAGCAATAGGACTGCAGGTCGAACAGCGCGCCGCCCTCCGGCAAGGGACCGCGCTTCGCGACTGTCGGGTAGAGGGGATAGCAGGCCGCCGGCGTCAGCACGATGTCCGTCGCTTCCTGGTCCTTCGTCCAGTCTTCGCCGACTTCCATGCATTTCAGCAGGCTCATGTGGTCGAGCTCGTTGCCGCAGAAGCTGTGCACGGTGCCGGCGAGCTGCGGAAAGCTCTTCATGTAGCCGCTCGTCTCAAAGAAGGCGCGGTTCATGCCCGACGGAAAGCGGATGACTTCGGCGCCATCGGCGCCGCCGAACCTGTCGATCAGCCGCTCGAAGGCGGCGATGACATCTTCAAACTGGGCGCTGCGGCCATAGAGGCCGTCAACGCCGGTGTCGATCAGAAGACCGGATTCGAAAAGAAGGTCGAGAAACGACGTTTGTATATCCATGCCATTACCCCAACAGGCTGGTATCTTGCTTATGGACGAGCAGCATGGTCGACGTATTGCCGAGAATACGTTCGTCCGAGATCATCAATTGAGCGGAATGCGCATCGCGCAGATGGCGACCGAGACTATAGGGCGTGCCGTTTTGGTAGCCCAAGAGGCCGCAGATGAGCATGGCGTGGTTGATGATCGGCAAGATCATCTCCGACGACGCGATTTTGACGTTATTCATGGCGACGGCAAAGGCCATGGAAGAGAGCCGATTGGGATCGGCCCTAGCCTCTTCATAGATTTTCAGGCCGCCAACTACATTGGATTTCACCATCTGCAACAGGCTGGAAACCTCCGCCAGACGCAGCGCCCCGGGCGGCGTGCCGGGCGATTTGCGGGCGGCATCACGCACGAAAGCCTGGGCACGGGCGACCGCATCGGCAGCAATGCCGTACCAGACGCCGCTCCAGAGCAGATGCGAGCTTGCCAGCATCGACTGCGCGGCGATCTCGGCGAACGGCGTCGGCAGGATCTGTGCGGCCAGCGCCTCGCCCTTGAAGAGGAAGCCGTCGGAGCAGGTGCCGCGCATGCCGAGTGCGTTCCACTCTATAGTGCGCTCAAGCCTGTATTGATCCCTGAGGAAGACAGTCAGCACTTGGTTGGAGGGGGCCGCCTCGGCATGGCTGCGCGAGGTGATCAGGATCGCATCGGCATGGGCACCATAGGAGATGACGGTCGCATCCTTCTCCAAAAAACAGGTGTCGCCCTCGAACTTGAGGGCGCAGATGCTATTGCGCAGATTGCCGCCGATCCCGCGTTCCGACGTCGCCGACGCCAGCAGAAGCTGTTCTTTAGCGATACGGCGCATGAAGTCCCGGTGCCAGTCGCTGCCGGCGCTATGTTCGACCAGGCTCGACAGCTTGATCTGGTGCATGGCGAAAACCATGGCGCTGGCAGCACAGGTCTGCCCGAGGATCGAGCAGAGCTCGGCGATCTCGGTGATCGACGCACCCTCGCCACCAAGATGGGTGGGGATCTGGATCGACAGAAGCTTCTCGGCCCGCATCGCCTCCACCGCCTCGCGCGGGAAGCGGCCTTCGACGTCGACAGGATCGGCATATTTGCCGGCGATCGCCGAGACGCGCGCGGCACGCACCGCCGCCGCGTCTCCGGCCCTGGCTTCCATCAGAGCGCCCTCGACGTTCATCAGACGACCTTTCGGCTATTAAGGATCATGCCGACTGTCTTTTCGATGGCAACGATGCTGGCAAAGGATTTACGGTTCAGCAGATTGTCGGGAAACTCGATATCGAAAGCCTCTTCGATGCCGAGCATGAGTTGCACCGACGCAAAGGAAGACAAGCCTGCCGCATAGAGATCAGCGTCGTCGGCAATCTGATCCATCGTGATGGGGAGCGCGCCACACTTGGCCAGCAAATCGCGAATAGTCTCATTCATCCTGTAGGCCCTCTAGGCAATCGCAAACATTATGACAGTCACGCCGTCTTATCCTGAGCCGAGAAGAAATAGGGAAAGCCCACCTAAGGGGGCGCCGATACTCGGAGTGTTGGACCCGGTTGGAGCGCGTCGGAGCATTCATTTGTCGCCCTCATGATACGCTTGCGATTGATAGCGTCCTTCCTGGCAATGATCGAAACGCTTAGTCTTTTGGCGACCGCTCTGAGCGCGGCTAGACCGCCAGATGAGAAAGAACATGCTTGCGAAATAAGCGACTTGAAGAAGGAGCCAAGCACCCATCGTTGTGACCACTACGCTGCGGATGGAATGCGAGACGAAGTAGCTCGTTAGGCCACTGGCGCCTACGACGAGCAGCAGGAGGCAGAAAAAGATTCTGGCGGGCAACTCTGTTCTCCTGATTTGTTCGCAAGATCACGCAGCAACCTTGTCTGCGGCAACATGAGTCTGGCAGTTCTTCGGGCAGACGCGGGCACAGGCTCCGCAGCCAATGCAACGGCCGGCATGGTCGACGACCATGATCATGCGATTGAGCTCGCCATCGAAGTCGTCGTCCTGGCCGTCGCAGATGCCGAGGATTTCACCGGTGTCATCGATGCCGTGAAGGTGCATGACCTCGCGCGAGCAGACCTTAAAGCAGCGGCCGCAACCGATGCAGGTCGCGCCATCGATAGCGCTCAGGTATTCCGGCATCCATCCGGAGCCGTCGCGGGTAACGAAAGGGCCAATCATCGTGAGTTCTCCAATGCGCCGAACTCTCGCTTGGCAGCCTCCAACTCGGCAAAAACCCCGAACGTCTTCTCGGCGACCGCCTTGATCTCGGTCCAGTTGACCGGGAGGTCCTCGGCTAGGTCGTGCAATTCCATCTTTGCATTGCCAGCCCGCGACTGCAGCTTGCGGACCTTCTTCTGCAGTTCCTCAAGGTCTGACATGATCTCCTTCCTCAAAAATCGGGCCCATCACGCCCGCGCCACATTGGGATAGACGTCGATGACTGCGATCGCATCGTCGACCATTTTCGTGCCAACCTCGGCAAGTTTGCCAAGCGTCTCAAAGCCGAACCGGTGGACATCGCGCAGGGTCTTCGACAGAACGACCAACCGCCCAGTCGTGAGAAGCACGCGGCCGAAGCCCTCGTGGCTAATTGACATGAGCGGCGAGGCCACCAGGCCGGCGCGCTCCTCGATCGCCAGTCCCACGCAGGTGTAAAAAGTCTGGAGCCGCCACAGCACGTCCGGATCGGGATCGCCGATGATCGGGATCTTACGGCGCTGCTCCTTGGTGAGGATGAAGGCGGCCAGCAGGTCGGCGTCGCATTTGCTCTCCCATGCCCCATGGGTGTCCTGAGCGCGGACGAGCCGTATGAGGCATCTGAGGAAAGGGGTGGCAAGGGCCCTATCCTCATTGACAGCACGGCCATTCGCAATACCAGTCAATGTTCCCATGATTAGTCGTCCTCATCGTCGAACGGTTTCTTTTTTACCGCGCCTGCTTCCGTTAGCACCTTGCGCAACCAGGGCGGCGGAGCCGTCCTGAGCATCGTCCGGGTTCGGGACAGTACGTCTTCGATTGATTGAGGATTGGGCACTTTGATCGGGTGGATCTTGGCCGAAACAACCTTAGCTGCCGAGGGTCCGCCGATGGCCAGGCAAAATAGCAGGTGACAGCCCTTCAGTGCCTCTACTTTCGGGGTAATGCGGTCCTCGCCCTCGGTGCGATGCTCCCCGCTCTCGTCGGAAACGTCTTCGAAGTCCAGGACTTCCACAAGTTTCCAGCCTTCGGGGCTCACGTCATAGATGGCGAAGCGTTTGGCCGATCCAAAATGAGCATTGAGGCTCTTCATATCTTGCGTGGCGATCGCTACACGCAATGAACCTGATTTCCCTTTGGGCCCCGGTGGGTGAACCTCGTCAGTGACGAGAGAAAGTCGGCGGGCGGCTGTCATCTGGCACTTCTCGGTTACGGAATGGGTCGAGTGATTGAGGCGTCGGCGCGTGCTGCCTGGCCTGGAAGATATTGGCAACATCGAAGATCAGGTCGCGCGTCCCCTGATAAAGCGTCGTGAGCCTGTGCTGGCTGCCGAGTCGGTCGAAAATCGGGAAGCCCGCGCGCATGAGCGGAATGCCCAGGCGCTCGGCCGCCTGCCGTCCATGCGAATGTGTGACAAGCAGATCAGCGCCCGCTGCAAGAGCTTCGAGATCACCAAGATCGCCGACCTGGACCTGCTCAGCCGGCACTTTCTCGAGAATTTTCGAGGTGCCGGTCGTGGTGACAGCCGCTGCGATCTCGGCCCCCATGCCGGTGAAGAACGTCGCGAGCTGGTAAAGTTGGTCCGGCTCGGCGGCGATGGCAATCTTTTTACCGCTGAGATGGAAATGTCCGTCGAGCAAGGCGTCCTGCAGCTGCGAGCGGCGGCGGCGGATTCTCGCCGGCGCTGAAGCACCGGAAACCGACGAAAGCAGCGAGACGAAGCGATCTGTGTCCGTCAATCCTGTAAGCGACTGGAACAACGCGTAAGGCACTCCGGTCAGCCCCTGCAGTACCTCCGCCGGGCGGCGCATATGTTCGCCGATTGCGATGCACTGCATCGCTGTTCCAAGCTCCTGGATGTCCTTGACGGTGGTTCCGCCATAGCTGGTCGGCACCCACCGATCGTCGGGCACCGTACCGTCGAGCGAGCCGGAGAGGTCGGGTAGAATCACCGCCTTAAGCCCGAAGCTTTCTACCGTTTCGCGCAAATGCTCGATGTCGGCGACGGTGAGATTCCACCCTGGCAGGATCGCGATCTTCTTCGACTGCCGCGCCTGCTCACCCCGCAGTGTAATCCTTTGGATCATTGCAGTGACCGCCCTGGCCCAGCCCTCCTCGATCGCGCCATCGAAATCCGGCGTGTTGGCCAGAACGATCTCGGTGCCTGCGAGTTCTCTGGCGCGCAGCATTTTGATGTTCGAGAGATCCCTTGCGAAATCTTCGCTGCGGGTTTCCACCAGCGCCGTTGTACAGATCCCGATCAGCTTCGGGTTCGTGCGGGTCTTTAGATTGAGGATCGCCTCTTCGAGATGGCCCATGCCGCCTAGGATCGTGGCCACCTCGTCCATCGCCGTCGTCTGCAACGGAATGACTTCCTTGAAGTGCCGCACGAGAAGTACCAGGGCGAAGCTGGTGCAGCCTTGGCTGCCATGGAACAACGGTATCGCACTACTGACCCCCAGAAAGGCGAGGGCGGCGCCAAGCGGCTGCGACGACTTTAGCGGATTGACCGCCGCCGATCTGGTTTGTGGAAGAATACGGGTCATAGGCTTTCCTCAGCGCTTGCCGAAGCCAACAGTTGCGGTGCGGATTCTTTTTTGGCGTGGACTGTCTCGGGTCCGCCCTGCGTACTCGGCAGCTCTTCCTCGACACCAGGTTGGTATTCCCAAGGTGCCGGCTCCCTCACCTGGCGCCAGATCGGGTTATGAATGGCAAGGTCGATCTGGCGTACGAGTTCTACCATGCCGTCATAACCAGCATAGGGATGGTGCCGCTCCTGGTTGATATCGAGCCAGGGGGTCTTGGCCTTCAGCGCAACGAATTGCGTGCGCCCGCCCGAGAGCATAATGTCGACTTGATGGTCCGCGAGCATGGTGTAAAGCTCGCGCGGCGCCATCGACTCGAACATGTGGTTCTCGTCCTTGAGAATCTGCTTGATGCGTTCCTTGTCTTCGACCGTCGATTTCTTGACGGAGGTACCGACGATCTCGATGCCGATCTCCATCAGTGCATGGACAACCGACCAGGACTTCACACCGCCGGTGTTGAGCAGCACGCGCTTGCCTTGGAGCCTCGGCCGGTATGCCGCGAGTTTCTTCCACGCAATCGCCTCCTCCTCCTCGATCAATGCCTCAGTGCGCGTAAGGATTTCCGGATTGGCGCCCTTCGCCACGAGCAGTTTGGCGATCTGCCTGAGTGCTTCCGAGGTGTCGGTGATACCGTAGAAGGAGCCCTCGAAGAATGGGATGTCCCAGCGCTCCTTCATCTCGCGGGCGAGATTTATAAGTGCCGTCGAGCACACCAACATCGACGCCTTGGCGCGGTGCGCGCAGGCAACATCCCGGTAGCGCGCGTCGCCCGGAATGCAGGCGCGCACCCGGATGCCGAGGCGATCAAGGAGCGGCTTCACCAGCCAGAACTCGCCGGAGAGGTTGAATTCACCAAGGATATTGATGTCGTAAGAGCCTACATCATCAGGTTCCACCGTGCCGATGACATGGTCCAGCAACGTCTCGCCGGCAAGC
This sequence comes from Rhizobium grahamii CCGE 502, assembly GCF_000298315.2. GTDB lineage: Bacteria > Pseudomonadota > Alphaproteobacteria > Rhizobiales > Rhizobiaceae > Rhizobium > Rhizobium grahamii. The sequence continues at coordinate 12,323 of NZ_AEYE02000038.1, forward strand.
TTGTTGCCAAGATTCTTGGAACCGACGAAGCCCGGCGAATTGACCGGCACCACCGGCAAGCCGAACTTTTCCGCAGCACGCTTGCAGACCGCCTCGATATCGTCGCCGATCAGCGCCGTCACGCAGGTCGAATAGACGAAGATCGCCGGCGGCGCATACGCTTCGTTGATCTCGCGGATTGCTTTGAACAGCTTCCGCTCCCCCTTCCCCATTACCACGTCGAGTTCCGTGAGGTCGGTTGTGAAGCTCGTGCGCCAAAGCATCGGCCCGGACGAAGCCGTGCCGCGGTTGTCCCAGGAGTTGCCCTCGCAGGCAAGTGGGGCATGGATCAGATGCGCGACGTCGGTGATCGGCTGCAGCACGATCTTCGCGCCGTCGAAAGCGCAGCCGCCGGCTGCCGCCCCCGGTGTCAGCGGCTTCGAACAGCCGCTTTTGCGCGCCTTGGCATCCTTGCTGCGGTTCTTCTCGCATGCGGGCTCGTTGAAGACATCCTGGATTTTAGCAGTGAGCGAGGGCATTGCGCCGGGTCTCCAAGTCCAAATGAAGTCGGCCGGCCGTAACAGGGCCGACCGCCGCTCCTAGCGGGTCAGGTCATAAGAATAGTCCGTCACACCCGGCTCGCTCGTCTCGCGATCGAGCTTGTCGAAGATCTTGTCGAGGATCGTCGTTAAGATGCGCAGTCCGCCCAGGTAGCCCATGAGCGGGAAACGGTGGTGATGGTGCCGGTCGAAAATAGGAAAGGTCAGCCGGATCAATGGGGTGCCGGTGTCGCGCTCGAGATACTTGCCATAAGAATTGCCGATTAGCAGGTCCACGGGTTCGGTGAAGAGCAGCGAGCGCAACGCCCAGAGGTCCTTGCCCGCCCAAACCTGGGCATCCTTGCCAAAGGGCGAGGATGCGAGCAGTTCCTTCATCTCGGCTTCCCAGGCCGACGTTCCGTTTGTGGCGAGGCAGTGGGAAGGCTCACCGCCAGTTTCCATGACGAACCGGGCAACGGCGTAGACGAAGTCGGGATCACCGTAGATCGCGTATTTCTTGCCGTGCAGCCAGGCCTGACTGTCCGCAATAGCGTCGACAAGTCTGCCGCGCTCCATGCCGATTTTCCCGGGGATTTCCTTGCCGGAAATCTCCGAGATCTTCATCAGGAATTCGTCGGTCGCCTTGACACCCAGCGGATAGTGGAACGAGGCCGTCGCCTGACCGACCTCGTTGCAGTATTCCAGCGTTTTGCGGGTGTTATAGTGCTGCAGCGACAGTGTCGCTTCGGCGTTTAATGCCGACTTCACGTCCTCGATCTTCGTGCCGCCGTCATACATGCGGTACATACCGTCCGACGGCGTGTCGAACTGGTCGGAGGCATCCTGGATGAAGATGTAGAATACGCCCATTATGTCGAGTAGGCGCTTGAGTTCGCGGTTGTTGCCGACGCAGAAGCCGTCGAAGCCGGGAATGATGTTGATGGCTTTAGCCACTTCCTTGCGTGCGCTGCCGTTCCAGAAGTTCTCCAGAATGCCCTTGATCATGCCATCATAGCCATCGACGTGGCTGCCGACGAAAGCGGGGGTGTGGGCGAAAGGAACATCGAAGTCGGGCGGGACCGAGCCCTCGCTCTTGGCGTTCTCGATGAAGCTATGCAGGTCGTCACCGATGACCTCCGCCATACAGGTGGTCGATACAGCAATCATCTTCGGGTCGTAGAGCGCATAGGTATTGGCGAGCCCGTCGACCATGTTCTTCAAGCCGCCGAACACCGCTGCATCCTCGGTCATCGAGGACGAAACCGCTGATGACGGTTCCTTGAAGTGCCGCGACAGATGCGAACGGTAATAGGCAACGCACCCCTGGCTGCCGTGAACGAAGGACATGGTCCGCTCGAAGCCTGCGGCCGCGAACACGGCACCGAGCGGTTGGCAGGCCTTGGCCGGGTTCACGACGAGGGCTTCGCGGGCGAGGTTTTTTTCGCGGTATTCCCAGGTCTTGGTGTACTCGCGTTGATCGGTAACGATCTGGTCCGGGTGCGGGCATTCAAAATTCAGCTTCTTCTCGGCGAGCATCTGCCTATATTCCGGCTCGCGGAACAAGGGAGCATGGTCGAGAACTTTTTCGGCCGACTGCGGCATGGTGGTCACCTTTTCCTTCTGGCGCGCCGGGCGGCGGCACAGGACCTCGAGACATTTCAGGTTCCCGCGGATCAAAGGTCGCGGGCGTTCATCGAACCCCTGCTCCCGGGAGGCCAGTTTCTTATTCGGCCGCTACCGCCATCGGCGGCACGGCTTTTTTCTTCCAGGGGGCGTCGTAAAGGTCCCAGACAGGATTGTTGATGGCCAGATCCATGTCGCGGGCGAAAATGGCGAAGCCGTCATAGCCGTGATACGGTCCGGAATAATCCCAGGAGTGCATCTGACGGAACGGGATGCCCATTTTCTGCACCGGGTACTTCTCCTTGATGCCAGAACCAACGAGATCAGGGCGGATCCCCTCGATGAACTTTTCCAGCTCGTAACCGGTTACGTCGTCATAGATCAGCGTCCCCTTGTTCACGTAATGGCCGGTGCGCTGATAGTCATCGTTGTGGGCGAACTCGTAGCCGGTGCCGACGATCCTCATGCCGAGGTCTTCGTAAGCCGTGATGACGTGGCGAGGGCGCAGGCCGCCCACATAAAGCATCACCGTCTTGCCTTCGAGGCGTGGCCGGTACTTGTCAATGATTGCATCGACCAAGGGCCGGTACTTAGCTATGACAGCCTCGGTCTTGTCGATGATTTCCGGCCCGAAATGCTTGGCTATCTCGCGCAGAGAGGCTTCGATCTGGGAAGGACCGAAGAAATTGTATTCCATCCAGGGGATGCCGTACTTTTCCTCCATGTGTCGGCAGATGTAGTTCATTGAGCGGTAGCAGTGAATGAGGTTGAGCTTGGCTTTCGGCGCACGCTCCACCTCAGCGAGCGTTGCATCTCCCGACCAATTGCCGACCACGCGCAGTCCCACCTCCTCCAGGAGGATGCGCGTAGCCCAGGCGTCGCCGCCGATATTGTAGTCGCCGACGACGTTAATATCGTAAGGGCCGGCTTCGAACTCCACTTCCGTCTTGTCAAAAACCCAGTCGCGGATCGAGTCGTTGGCGATGTGGTGACCGAGCGACTGCGATACGCCGCGGAAGCCTTCGCAGCGCACCGGCACGATCGTCTTTTCGTGCTCCTTGGCTTTCTTGCGCGAAACCGCCTCAATGTCATCGCCAATCAGGCCGATCGGGCACTCGGACTGCACGGAGATGCCCTTGTTCAGGGGAAACAGTTCTTCTATCTCGTCGATGACCTTTTCAAGCTTCTTGTCACCGCCGAAAACGATGTCCTTTTCCTGGAAGTCTGAGGTGAACTGCAGCGTCACGAACGTGTCGATGCCCGTCAGGCCGACGTAGTAATTGCGGCGTTGCGACCAGGAATATTGACCGCAACCGACCGGCCCGTGTGAGATGTGGACCATATCCTTGACCGGCCCCCATACCACGCCTTTGGAGCCGGCGTAGGCGCAGCCTCGGATCGTCATCACGCCCGGAACGGACTTGATGTTCGATTTGACGTCGCATTCGGAAAGGGCCTTTCCCTCCTGGCCCGGCTGGTCGCCGCTCGTTGCGACGTTGAGGTGCTTCCTGCGGCGCTTCGCCGACTTGTCTGGATATTGTGACAGCACTTCCCCTATAAGCTTCTCATGGAGATCGCTGTCATTTTCGTAATCAAGGCTCATGGGCCTTTGCCCCCTTTCTAGGTTCGGATAACGCCCCGCCGGCGAGGCATCGTTCGTGGAAGGGCGCGCCGGGTGGTCCAGAGGGCCGGCGCGCCCTGTCGACAGCGGCGTTATTGGGCTGCCGCCACCGTCGCTTCCTTGGCCTGAAGTTCGGCAAGCATTTGCTCGTCGGTCTTCATGATGCCGAAATCAAGCAGCATGTCCTCGAGTTCCTCCATGGTAATCGGAGTCGGAACGGTGCCTTGGCCCGAATTGGCATGGATCTTTTCGGCTAGCGCGCGATATTCCCCTGCCTGCTTGGAGTCCGGCGCGTACTGGATCACGGTCATCTTCCTGAGTTCGGCGTGCTGGACGATATTGTCACGCGGCACAAAGTGGATGAGCTTGGAATTGAGCCTGGCAGCCAGCGCCTCGGAGAGATCGAGCTCGCGATCCGTCTGGCGCTCGTTACAGATCAGGCCGCCGAGCCGCACGCCGCCTGAGTGGGCATATTTCAGGATGCCCTTGGCGATGTTGTTGGCGGCATAGAGCGCCATCATCTCGCCAGACATGACGATGTAGATCTCCTGAGCCTTGTTCTCACGGATCGGCATCGCGAAGCCGCCGCACACCACATCGCCGAGTACATCATAGGAGACGTAGTCGACATCGTCATAAGCGCCGTTTTCCTCGAGGAAATTGATCGATGTGATGACGCCGCGGCCGGCGCAGCCGACGCCCGGCTCCGGACCGCCGGACTCAACGCACTTGATACCTTTGTAGCCGGTCTTGAGCACGTCCTCGAGTTCAAGGTCTTCCACCGAACCTTCCTGTGCTGCGAGATGCAGAACCGTGTCCTGTGCTTTCGCGTTCAGGATCAGGCGGGTGGAGTCGGCTTTGGGATCGCATCCGACAATGAGGATTTTCTGCCCTAGGTCGACGAGCGCCGCGAGCGTATTCTGAGAAGTGGTGGACTTGCCGATGCCCCCTTTGCCGTAGAATGCGATTTGACGCAAATCTGACATATTGCCTTCCTTCCTTCGTTCCATCCATCGCGAGTGCCGGTCGACAGTTCCCGCCTCGCAATGAATAGTTTCAAAACGCGTGCCAATCTGGTTGACCGAGTCGACGGATAAATCTTTTGCAAGTTTTTCAGCTACTTAGGTGTGACCAATATCAAGAGATTCGGCTAAACAATCCTATGTCGCTGACCCGACAAAACCCACAGACGGTTGTCGACACGGTCTACTGAAGACCGCTATAGGTCGATCTCGCGGAGAGAGGACGACGACTGACAGGAGATCAAGGGTTCGCACATCGAAGCTTCCCAATGGACAAAGGGGCGCTTACGATCCCGCAAACACCGAGGGAGATCGAATGCGAACATGAGTTTGATAGGCACATCGTGCGCTGAACGTCTTTTTCGGGTGAAAGACGACATCGGGTACGTTGCCTCTTCGGGCGCTGCCCACGAACCGCAGAATGAAAAGGAACTATTAAGTGCCCGACAAACTTGCCGCGATACCGCTTGGCCCCGAACTCGCTGAGGAAAGGCGCGACGATAATGGCCGCGGCTTAGCAGCCGCGTCCGCCAAGGTACGCCAGATAAGAAATGTCGCTCGACCCTATTGCGTCCCGCAGCAGCGGCAGCCACTTTTTGGGGAAGGCGAGCAAGCCCAAGCCTTGGGCACTCGGGCTACAGAGGATCAAAGACGGCAATCAGCTGACCAGCCCGCCCGAGACGCTGCTTACGCAGCTGAGCTCTGAATGCGTGTCTTATATCGAGGCCAAACCATTTCCCGCGCGGGAGCAGAAGAACCTTGCATCCGCTGTGAAGCTATCCGCGATGCGATCTCACGCTGGGTCCGGGTTCACCCGCTTCATCGACGACGGTCGCATCGAGAACGAATATCACATGGTCGAACGGTCGATGCTCCCGCTCGCCTTCAACAGGAAAATCCCTCTTCGCCGGTTCCAACGCCGCGACCGAACAATGGCCAACCATTCTTCGTTGATTGACCCTCAGTCTCCGACTGAGGGCCTCAGCTCTCTTCAATGAGTCCGCAGCCAGCAAGGGCTGAGACAAAATCGTACACGTCGCCACCGGTGACGTCATACTGTTCTGCCTTAAGCTCGCGCAGTATTCTCGGCATCGTATGTTCGCCGTCGAGTTTTGAAATCATAACGGCAACCCAAGGCGGAGGAGACTGGATGAGCTTTTTTGATTTTCCGGGGATCTTTCGGACGCAGATACTCCCGTCCTCTGCTACCAACACCTGATGAGAACGCTTTAATAAAGGTTTGATGTAATTCACGAGGTGCCTCACTCAAAACGAGGGTCGACTTCGCCACAGGTTTACAGCCTGGACAAGCACAAAGTCGCCTTTGTTGCAGTATTGGCTCTTCTTCGCCAATAGCAAAAATGCGCTTTTCAAGGTCCGAAAGTACAACGTCGTTCATGCTCCTTTCCTCTCTTCCTTAAGCGCCCACGTCATAGTTGGTGACATTTCGAGCGTATCAAGAAAACATGTTTTTGACGCGGCTTCGCGGAGGGGCAGACGGTTGTGATTGAGCACTCCTGCACGGATTACGCTCGACCGTTTTCGGCCGAACACTTGCTGACACCAAGCTCCTATCCCTCGCCACGAGGACACTCAAAAATCGTGCCAGCTGCGCACAGAGCCATGGAAAGCGTTATTCAATGGCTTAAACGAGGCTGCATCAGCAAGCTGGTCGGACAGTATCGTGTCGCGGATTCGACCAACTCGGCTGCGCCGCGTCCTCCTGCGTGCCGATCAACTGGAAGCTGAGGGGAACCCGCCGAGCAGCTTGAGCGCTGGCTGAAATGACACTTGTGGGTGGCCTCGAGGCATGCGCAAGCGGCGGGCCTTGCGCGGGTTGCTCGCCGCGGAAAACTACATCTAGCAGGCTGTTGAAAAAGTCTGCGGTTTGGCCTTGAGGATGGCCTCGTCGCCGTTGTTGTATGCGAACGTAATCTCGACCGAGCCATCGTCGAGTAGTTCAGCATGACCGTCGCCCGAGACTTCGTCCATCTCGTCAGATCCATACCATGTGAAGGAAACGGATGATGCGCCATAGCCGATGTCGAGGCTGGCTTGCATGGCACCGAAGGCAATTTCTCCGGAGTCATCTGGCCGAATGGTGATCATCGCCGGCTCGACCAGGTCGAGATATTCCCGATCCCAGATGTCTGCCGCTACAATCCGCCAACGGCCGACCAGGTTGCAGTTTGAACCCGCCTCACTCATGAGGACACCGCCATCAGCTTCGGTAACCGCACGAGATTGTAGGCCGCTGCCGCGAAGGTGAAAGCCCATCCAACCCTGTCGCGACCGCGGAATTTTGTCTTGTCCTGCCCCGCGACGGTTTTGATCCAGCCGAACGCCTGTTCGATACGCTTGCGAATGCGCAGGCTGACCTCATAGCCGGGATGGCGTGTCGTGCGTCCGTCGATAGCCGAGTGGCGACCATTGACGTTCTGTGCCACGTGGGGCGTCACCTTCATCGACCGCAAATCTTTGACGAAGTCTTTCGTGTCATAAGCCTTGTCGGCACCAAGCGTGATTGCCTGTGGCCGGTCGCAGAAGGGTTCAATCATGTGAAGAGCCGCGATGCGTTCGGCGTAACCGGTTGCTTCCGTCAGGTAAGCATTGACCAGAAGACCATGGCGGTTTTCCATCAACCCATGCCCCATGAAGGACAGCTTGGCCTCCTTGCCCTTTCCCTTCCTATACAGCTTTGCATCCGGATCGGTCGTTGATGCATGCGTCTCGTTGGAACGCTTTTCGCCATGGAAGTCTGCTTCCGCGTTGCGACCACCGCCATCCGACGGCGGTTCGTCCGAACCGTCCTTCGGCCTGAAGCTCTTCATCGACGCCCAGGCTTTGATCAGCGTGCCATCGACAGAGAAATGGTCTGTGGACAGCAGCCGCTTTACCTTGGGCTGGGAAAGGATTGCACCCAGGAACTTCACAGCGATGTCACCCTCAAGCAACCGGTCGCGGTTCTTCGAAAACACTGAATGGTCCCAGGCGGGATCGTCAACGCCGATGTCGACGAACCAGCGGAAGAGAAGGTCGTATTCCAACCGCTCCATCAGAAGTCGCTCAGAACGGATCGAATAGAAGGCTTGCAGAAGCATGGCGCGCAGAAGCTTTTCTGGCGCGATCGACGGTCGCCCGATCGGTGAATAAAGCGCGGCAAAATCTTGTTCCAATAAAACGAGCGCTTCGTTCACGATCTGCCGGATGGCCCGTAGAGGATGATCTTTTCGAACACGAGCCTCAAGATCCACATAGCTGAAGAGTTCGCCTGTCCTCACATCGCCGCCGCGCATCCATCAGCTCCAAATCGCAATAAAGCGAGTGAATCACGACAAGAGCCGATGCGCTAGGGCCCTTTTTCAACAGCCTGCTAGAAAGCTGGAAAAGGCCCACATAGCGGCCACGCATGATTTGCATTGTCGGTGTAATCAATTACCGGTCAGTCCACGTCGAGCGCTATAGCGCTGGCCTCCGGGAGAATGATATCGGTGAGGAGCATCGCGACCCGAAATCCAATTCGCGATGCCCTACCGCGTCGCACGACGCGATAGTCACATGACGGCTCTGTCGTCATGTAAGCGGCGAGCGTTGTTCTGTGCCACAAGCTGCCTCTCGGGATCCCGCCAGAAACTGCAGAGATATACCGCGGCAGGTAATCAGAGGGACCTTGACCGGTCAAAAGTCGCTGCCAAGCGTCTCGGAGTCGCCCCTCGAGCCGCGGCCCGCCGAAGTTTGCCAGACTTCTCGCCGATTGATTGGCGAACCAGAGAATGGCCTTCTCGCCATCAATGTCTTCGAGCCATGGATCGTTATCGGGCATTTAGCGTCGGGCGAGGTCTATTTCGGTGAAGATCCGAACTACTTCGGATCGAAAATCACTCCGTCGTCCGAGCAGGCGGCAATTCTGTCACTTCGGGCCCATGACCCAGCGACTTGTTGACCTCCGGGATGATCTTATCTCCCCAGAGCTCGATTTGCCGCAGCATCGTTTTCTGGTCGAAATCTCCCAATTGGGTCTGAATAGCGATCTGGTTCGGTTTCAGGATGTCTATCTCTTCCAACAGCCGATCGATCACATGATTCACGCTACCGATCGGCAGGTTTTCGCGCATCGTCTCGAAGGACAGGTCCCGCTGCGTCGGCGTTTCATGCAGCAGATAGCCATCTAGGCTTTGCTGGCGGCGCAAAAGCAGGGCTTCGGACAACCGGCGTTGGAAGCGGGCATTATCGAGATAGCTGTTGATCTCCTCCTCCTCGTCGCTGGCATAGCAGCAGCGCAGCAGCGATATCTTGGCGTCCGTAACATTCTTACCTTTTGAAACTGCTGCTTTCTCGATGCTTTCACGCAGCGTGCTCAAAGTGTCCAAGCCGTCGTGGAATGCTGTGACGAAGAGATTGTGTCCCTCACGATAAGCTCGACCCATGCTGTATCCGGACGCTGTCGCGATCCAGATTGGCAGTGTTGGCTCCTGGGCTGTGCGCACCGAAATCGATGTTGGAGGTATCTTTTTATACCGCCCGTCGTGCTCGAAGATTCTCTGATTGAGACCCTTGAGAAGGATGTCCAGATATTCCGAAAAGACAGACGGCGCCTCATTGATATTGACGCCAAAGCGCTCGAACTCGAACTGCTGATATCCCGAGCCGACGCCGAGCTCGAGCCGGCCGTTCGAAACAATATCGGCCAATCCGATCTCGGAGAGCAGGCGAAGCGGTTGATAGAGCGGCAGCACACAGACCGCGGTGCCGAGGCGAATAGTGCTTGTCAGGGCGGCGCAGTGCGCCACCATCATCAAGGGCGACGGAATTAGGCTATAATTGTTGAAGTGGTGCTCGGCGAACCATGCGGTGTTGAAGCCAGCCTGCTCCGAAAGGACTGCCTGTTCGATGGAGTTGCGGATGACCTCGTGGGACGATTGATGATAGCCGCGCCGAGCGGCCAAGAGGAATGTCGCGAATTCCATGGTGTTTCCTTGTTTACGGCAGATTAGCGGTCACGGGTGCGCCAGCCTTGGTAGCAGCTGGATCTGTTCGCCTTTGAAATTATTGGCCCCGATGAGCCGCAGCCAGTCACGTGGAAGACAGTCGAAATCATTCTGCGGCCTCCGTTAAATCTTCTGTGTTCGTAGGCTAATCCCGCAGCCCCGGGCGAGGTCCAACCACCGTACACGTACAGGGTTGAGCCGTTGACGTATGATGCGTCAGTCGATGCCAGGAAAAACGCTGTATCAGCGACCTCTTCCGGCTGTCCCAGCTTTCCATCGGGATGCGCCGTCTGATTGATGTCCAGTCGATGTGGCCGAGCTTCACCAACTGAGCAACACCAGGCGTGTGGATGTAGCCAGGAGCGACGCGCCATGTGTCCCATCGGCACGCGCGGGCGCACCGGGGCGAGGTCTATCTTGCCCGCGCGTTCAAGTTCCGAGACCATCGGCGTGCGTATGTAGCCCAGTGCTACCGCGGCTACGCGAATGCCGCGCGACGCCAACTCGCATGCTAGCGATTTCGTGAACGATATCGCTTTCGAGGCGGCGTAGGCGTTGCGTTTGGGATTGCCGAGCACGCCCGCCAGCGTGGCGACGTTGACGATGAAAGCGCCTGGCTTTATCCGTAGAGCTGCTTCGCGGGCCATTGAGAGGGGCCCGATCAGGTTTACAGCCAAGACGCGTCGGAAGGCGTCGATAGTCGTGTCAAAGGTCGCAGCCATAGTAGGCTCTATGGCGGCGTTGTTGACGAGCACGCCAGCTTGGCCGAATTGTGCTTCGATCCGTTCATAAAGCGCAAGTAACTCCTCTCGCGAGACATCGAACTCAAGGCCCGGATGCGGGTCGCCGAGCCCGCGGGTCAGGCTCAAGCACTCCGCCGCCAGGAGGTCCACAGCGACGACAATATTCCATCAGCGGCAAGGACATCGACCAGAGCAGGACCGATCCCGCTTGGGGCGCCTGTGATGATGACGATTGTCCTGCTTGTTTCATGAGATACGTTCTACTGACCAGCGTTGGCAACCTCAGGCCATGGATCCTAATGATCCGTCGCGCTACTGCAGCACGTCGTGCTGGCAAGGAGTTTCCGTTTCAGTAGAATTGTGCGTGCCGTCGATTAAGCCTCACTTTCATTTATGCAGCGCTTGCCCAGAGTGTAGACCGGGTCATCTGGATGCGATCCTCCGATCGGCTGCCGGGGGCCGAACCGCTCCTTCTCGGATGCCGCGGACAGGCTCTGTTCCTCGACCAAATCATAGACCACCGTGCGTTCGGCAATTCGCCAGTCCCCTCCCCTCTTCTGAAATAGATCACAATAACGACCGCAGATGAGGACCTGACGTAGCGTCCCGACACCGTCCGGGGCGCGTTGCAGTGCGGCGAAGTAGCTCTCGACAGCGGCCTCTGCCGGGCTAATGAACTCAATCAAAATGTTTGTGATCTGATGGATGTTGCGCGGTCCGGTCTTGAAGACGCCCATCGCAAACTCAACGAAGCCCTCTGCCGAGCCTGAATAGGCCCCGTGGCTGTCATGCGCATCGGGCCAGTAGGAACCGCGTAGCGCCGCTTCATCCGCGCGGTCTATCCCGCGGCAGTACCGATAGAGACAGTCGCGGATCGCCTCGCGGTCGAGCAATTGGGTAATTTTCTTGTGCTTCATCGCTTTGTCGCAAATCTGAGAATGGGAGAGGCATTTCGCGCATCCGGTTGCGCACCCGAGGTCTCGACTGTTCGTCGGTTTACGCAGTCGCACTGAAGGCAAACCCTCCTGTCGCTTGGGCATGCATGCCAAACAGCTGCCGTAGAAGTTGACCGACTGGGGCAGCTGAACGGGTACGGTGTCTGGACAGAGACCAGCGCCGACATATACCTGTGACGTTCAATTTAACTCCCACAGTGTTGATTGAACAAAAGGCGATCAAGCAATACATCGGAGCTGCAATCGATTTCCAGCGCACGTTCGGGGCAGGATCGAGCGCCTCGTGACGCGAGCAGTTCGTCTTTCTCCTCAACATCGATATCGCCGGGCAGTATGTAGCCCTCGTCATTAAGGTTGAAGATGTCGGGCGCTTGCGCCCAGCATCGAGCATGACCTTGGCATTTGGCATTGTGGACGATGATGCGCATGCGGTACCTCTATATCTGTGTCCCGGCGCCAATGGTCAGGACCAGTCCAGGATTAGATTCTCGATTCCGAACACATGACCGCCATAGGTGATAGGCGCGGTACCTTCCTTAATACGGAAGTCGGGGATGCGAGACAGCCACTCCTCCAGGCAAATGACGATCTCCCGCCGGGCAAGGTGCGAGCCAAGACAACGATGGGGACCGTAGGCAAAAGCGGTGTGGCGATTGTCTTCTCGCGCCAAATCGATCGTGTTGGGACATTTGAATTCCGCGGGGTCACGATTCGCAATCATCGTGGCGCAGGAAATATAGTCTCCCTTACGGATCGGCGCGCCTTCGAAATCGATATCTTTCGTTGCTACGCGGATCATCTGCACGGTCGAATAGGCGCGCAGCAATTCTTCGGCTGCGAGCACGATTCGACCCGGTTCACTCCGCAGCAATTCCTGGTCTTTGGGATTGCGCGCGAGATAGGACAGGTCAAAGCCTATCGCCGTTGCGACTGTGTCGAGTCCCGCGACGAACAGAAGCACGCCAATGCCGCGGATTTCCTCGTCTCTCAGCGGGCGGCCATCGACCTTTGCCTGCACGACGAAGGTCATGAAATCGTCGGCTGGTACCTTGCGGCGCATGGCTGCAAGTTCGTCGATAAACGCCAGAATTGTGCGGGCGGCTGCTGTTCGTTTGATGCCGTCGCCGTGGAGCAGATCCTTTCCCCAGCCGACAAATGTGTCGAGTCGCCCACCGGATAAGCCCAGAAAACGAAGGAAGATGCTGACCGCAAAAGGAAAGGCTAAATCCTTCATCACGTCGCAACTTGTGCTCGACGCGGAGATCGTGTCGATCAGCGCGACCGCGCGCTCACGCACAGCCGGTTCCAGTGCCATCACCCGCTTGGGCGAAAGCAGCGGATTGAGGAGTGAGCGAAACAGGCCGTGCGCAGGGGGGTCGAGTTCAAGCGGGATCAACGGCCAATTTTCGCCGAGCGCGGAAGCGAAAAGGCTGCGATGGCTGGAAAAGGTTGCGGTGTCTTGCAGCAACCTACGCTGATCTTGGGCACGAGTGATGACCCAGGTACCTCGGCCATCGCGTGTGTTGCAGGGGGAATAAAAGATCGGCGGCCCGTTATGGACGCAAGCGACAGCTGAATGCGGATCCCCATTTTTGATGCGTTGCATAGCAGGAGACGTGAACAGGCTGAAGTCCCTTACCATTTCGGGCGGGACATGATCCGGAACTGCGTTGCTCACCACTAGGTTTCTCCTGTCAGCAAACCACCCACCAGGCTGCGCGGCGCGTTGCTCACCCGACAATATTGTAAGCCCCTCGCCGGGATACGACATTCTCGGTGAAGAGCGTGGCTTGGTCGCTGGCCAAGCGATCGACACTCGTGTTCCACGGGTTTTACATCCCACCGATAGATACGATGTGACGCAGACCTGAATTGTTACTTTCCTTCGTTCTCATCCGGAGCGGTCACTGGCGAAGTGAATAGATCGACAACACTCGCAGCCTTGACTCAAAACTCGTGCCAATTTGACTCATCGAGCCGAGATACCAATTTTGCGATTGTTTCCAGGTATTTAGCCTGAGGCGAAACAAAGAGATTGGCTGTGCTAGCCTGTGTCGCGTGCCCGACAAATCGGACAAAAGATGACGCGCGTTTGAGACCACTAAAATGTGCCCTCACAGAAACGCGAGTTGTTTGGTTCGCGGTCTCGATCAGCGCGCCACGACGATTCTTAAGGCAGCGACCGGAATCGCCGCCACCAGGATGTTTTTCTGGAAGATGGCATCGCCCATCTTCGTTCTCAATCTTAATAACCATCGCCGACGCGATCAACATGCACGAGTCGACTGTGAGCCGGGTGACGTGGAATAAATACATGCTCACGCCCCGCGGTGTGTTCGAGCTGAAGTATTTGTTCGCAGTCGCGATCCCCTGGCGAGGCGCTCTCCGCCGAAGCTGTCCGCCATCACATAAAGGCGATGATTGCCCCAGAAACGTTCGACGATGTGCTTTCCGACGACGGCATCGTTGTCCGGCTCAAGGAAACCGGCATCCCATCGCTCGCCGCACCGTCGCATAATATCGCGAGGTGATGAACATCCCTCGTCCGTGCAACGCCGCCCGGAGAAGCGCGGCGGTTTGTGTTGATGACGGCTAAGGCGTGACGCTCTCATACCTTTGACGGAAGCTTTCTTAACCCAAATCGATCCCTTCCTTGAGTGCGAGGCGGCTGTTGCCTTCCTCTGGGCCGAAGCAGTCTTTCAAATCATTGCACTCCGGGCAACTGGGCGCGGTACACAGTGAAAAACCTTCAGCCTCGCAGAGCTTGCGGTAGAGGTACTTCTTCCATCTCATCTTTTGGGTATTACCGGCCGCCAGCTTCGGAAAATGTGTGGCAAGCAAGCGGCTGAGCTCGGCCTGGTTGGAGAGGCCGAGGTCCTGCCAGAGATGGTCGTTGCGTAAAGCACGCCGGGCGATGATCTTGGCAAAGCGGGCGCTCGTAATGTCGTCGGCGCGGGCATGCGCCAGCAGCATGCCGCGCAGAAGTTCTTCCTCAAGGCCTAGCGCGGGATCGCTCACCTTTTCTAGGGAGAAGGCCAGGGCAAGCCTTGCGGGGAAAAGGCGGGTTAGGATATCGTGCAAATCGGCACTCGAAAGGCCGGTTGCCTCGGTCGCCGTCGCCTCGCCAGCATCGATTTCCTCCAGCGCGCGTGAAAAGACACAGGCAAGCACATATTCATCGAAATCCACCTCCACGTCCATCCGCGGCAATCGCCCGGTGCTGCGCGATTGGTGTCGTCGCCGATTGTGCTGGTAGGACATTCGGACTCCATGGGGGATGCCCTTTTTCCAAAAACCGCGCATCCGAGGCATATCTGACATTGCGCTTTCATTCCTTCGTTCCATTGGTCGATGTCAATCGGTCGGCTCCTGCCGCTTCGTGACGAGGGCGATTCAAAAATTGTGCCAGCTCGCAAACGAGGCTTTAGGAAGCGGAACAATTTATTCAATTTTCCCAACGACCTAGGTTAAAACCAGCGGGAAAAGCCGAGGCCAAATACCAGAGGTCGCCTAATGGACAAGGCCGACAGTAGTTCCTCCTGCTCCAGAATGTCTTCTCTCTTTGGCACGGTACATGCACGGTCATCCGCGACCGCGCCATCGACTAAGGAGAAATCATCGCATGATCACGCTCACCGAAAATGCCCTCACCGTCATGAACTCTGCGCTTTCCCAAGCCGCCGCACAGGTGGAAGGTTTTCGCATCATGGTCGAGACCGGCGGCTGCGCCGGCTTCAAATACGTGGTGGGGCTGGAGAGCTCCGCGCGCGAGGGCGACGCGGTCGTCGAAACCGATGGGGTCAAGGTGTTCGTGGACTTAGGTTCGCAATGACATGTGGCCGGCATGACCATCGACTTCGTCACGGGGCTCGAATCCTCCGGCTTTGTCTTCGACAATCCCAACGCGGGGGAGAGATGCGCTTGCGGCAAGTCCTTCGGCTGATCATCGGATCTGAGGAAGGGCTATGCTGAATTATAGCGAAAAGGTCATGGAACAGTTTTTCCATCAGAGGGATGCCCTTATCAACAAGTTCACCACGATTGAGCGGGTCACTGAGGACGCCAAGCCTCGCAGCCAGGTCACATGCTTCAAAGCCATCGAAGCAGTGGTTGTCGGTCTTCACGCAGCGTTGGTCAACGAAGGCCACATCAAGAAAGAGGAGGCCTTCCCGACCGGCACAAAAAAGGTCCGCGCGCTCAAGAGCACGGCGCGGTCGGAGCCGCTGTGAAAGCAGCAATCGTTTCCTGGGGTTCGTACAACGGCGCCGCCCGAAACAGTTCGGGTCTCAGCGGGAAGGTCCGGCAAATAATGATGCTGCAGCGAATTAGACTGAATGGAACCGATGCCGAGGGCAGGCGTTCTCACCTGCGCGCTGACGGCGGAGACTGCGACCTTGTCCACGACAACCGCGATCAGGCTCCGTCAAACCGGCCTGCGCCTGGACCCGTGGTCTGCTCGCCTTGGTCACTATTAATCGATCCTCAACGAAACCACCGAGCACTTAGCCCTTTGCGTCGTTCTCATCCGCCGAGATTGCAACCATGAAATCTATCTATCTCGACAACAATGCAACGACACGGGTCGATCCTGAAGTGGTTGAAGCCATGCTGCCGCTCTTTACGGATCAATTCGGAAATCCTTCGTCGACGCACGCTTTTGGCTCCGCCGTCGGCGTGGCAGTGAGGAAGGCGCGCCGGCAGTTGCAGGCACTGATCGGCGCGGAGTTCGATGATGAGATCGCGTTCACCTCAGGCGGGACGGAAAGCGACAATGCAGCGATCCTTTCGGCGCTCGAGGTGATGCCCGACCGCACCGAGATCGTGACGTCCGTAGTCGAGCATCCAGCCGTGCTGTCGCTCTGCGCGCATCTTGAGAAGGCGCGCGGCGTCAAGGTGCACAGGATCCCAGTGGATCGCCATGGCCGACTCGATCTTGAGGCCTACGGGACCGCGCTCACTCATCGCGTGGCAATCGTTTCGATCATGTGGGCGAACAATGAAACGGGTACGATTTTCCCTGTGGTTATGCTTGCCGAGATGGCCAAGAAAATCGGCGCACTTTTCCACACGGACGCGGTCCAGGCAGTCGGCAAGGTTCCGATTGACCTGCAATCGAGTGCAATCGACATGCTGTCGCTATCCGGACACAAGTTCCATGGACCAAAGGGTGTCGGCGCACTCTATCTCAGACGGGGCGTGCCCTTCTCGTCGCTGATTAAGGGGGGCCATCAGGAGCGCGGCCGACGCGCGGGTACAGCGAATACGCCCGGCATTGTAGGTTTAGGTAAGGCTGCCGAGCTCGCGTTGAAATTCATGGACGACGAGAGCATACGGTTGAAGTCGCTTCGAGACCGCCTGGAGAAAGGCGTTCTCCAGCGTGTTCCAGACTCCTTCGTTACCGGCGATCGGCTGGAGCGGTTGCCGAACACGGCAAACATCGCCTTCCAACATGTCGAAGGCGAGGGTGTGCTTCTTCTTCTCAATCGTTACGGCATTGCCTGCTCTTCCGGCTCTGCCTGTACCTCCGGTTCGCTGGAGCCGAGCCATGTCTTAAGGGCGATGGACATCCCTCATGCTGTGGCACACGCGACAATCCGCTTCTCATTCTCACGCGATAGCTGTGACGAGGATGTCGACCGGGTTCTCGAAGTTATAACTGGCATCGTGGAGAAACTACGGGACGGTTCCCGGTCTCTGCCACGTGGCTAAAACCTGCAATCCGGTCCCTGCGGAGGAGAAGAGCAGGCGCTAATGAAACGACAAGTCTTTCTCAACGATACGACCTGCGAGACGGCGAGCAGTCGCCCGGCGTCATATTCACTGCGGCAAAAAAGCCGGGGCTCGTTCAGTCGATTGCCGTGTCATCGCCAATGCAGTGGTCATCGAGGACGTCCCGCGCCGTGTCACCGTAATGGGCAAGTCGGTGCATCGGTGGATCGATCTCAACCACCTGCCAATACGCGATCCAGTGCCGACGCGGCTGCCTTACCTTCGACCGCATCTCATTCCTCGAACAGCGCATTTCGCAGGTTGCAGCGGCAGCTAGCGGCGAATGGTCTCGAGATCACCGCTCACGACCAGGGAGAATCCAATGTGCCGTTGCTCCGCTAACTGCAATCCCATCAATGTCAACAACATCCTCGAGCGGCTGAAGCGCCTGTCGGCTGCGGAGGAGTTCTTCGCAGTCCTTTGGGTCTCCTATGACCCGAAAGTTCTTGATGTCTCACGACTCCATATCATGAAGCGCATGGGGCAGTACCTAGCTTCAGAGGACTTCTCCGATCTCCCCGACCGGGTGATCGCTGCCCGCGCAGGCGCCATGCTGGAACGCGCCTACGATGATTTCGCGACTTCCCCGCCGCTCACGCACCGGGTCTTCAAGGTGCTCAAGGACCACGATCCGGACAACCCCGCCACACCGGGCCGCACCTTCGTCCCGTTGGACTCCTTCCTGATGCCGTTCGAGAAGGAATGAGCGTGTCACTGTTGCGACACGACAATGTCGAGAAGTAGGCAAATCCAGCCATACGGCCGCAAGACTTAAAAACGCTTGCGTTTCAAAGCGATAGGGGAATGCAACGTAATTGGCACTTATGATGCTTGCAAGGATATGAAGTGCCAAGCCCGCCATCCATATAGGGAGGGAGTAAGAAATCGCCATGCACATCGTAATCTGTATCAAGCAGGTGCCGGATTCCGCACAGATACGTGTCCATCCGGTGACGAACACAATCATGCGTCAGGGTGTGCCAACCATCATCAACCCCTATGATCTGTTCGCCTTGGAGGAAGCCCTTGAATTGCGCGACTCTCATGGCGGAGAGGTCACCGTGCTCACTATGGGGCCGCCCATGGCAGAGGACGCGTTGCGCAAGGCGCTCACCTACGGCGCGGATCGCGCCGTACTCCTGACGGACCGCCATTTTGCCGGCTCTGACACTCTTGCAACCTCATTCGCTCTATCTCAAGCAATCGCGAAAATCGGAGAGACCTTCGGCACGCCTGACATCGTCTTCACGGGCAAGCAGACGATCGACGGCGACACCGCCCAAGTCGGGCCTGGCATCGCCAAGCGCCTCGACCTGCTGCAGCTCACCTATGTCGCGAAGATCGCTTCTATTGATCTCAATGCGCGTGAGATCATGGTGGAGCGTCGCTCGGAAGGTGGCATGCAGAAGCTGAAGAGCAAGCTCCCTTGCCTCGTTACCATGCTGGAAGGCACCAACGAGATCCGCCGCGGTTCGCTCGACGACGCGCTGCGCGCCGCGCGCAGCGAGATCGTAAAGTGGAGTGCTGCCGACGCTGGCATTGAGGACCTCACCAAATGCGGCCTGCGTGGCTCGCCAACCGTCGTCAAGCGAGTCTTTGCACCTCCTGAGCGGGTGGAAAAGGCGGAGCAAATCGACACCACCGAAAAGACGCCGCGCGATCTCGCGGATGAGTTGATCGCCGGGATCTTCTCGCGCCAGCCGGCGCTAGAAGACGAACTTGCCTTCAACGGCGAGGCGTGAAGGCAAGGAGCGACGATATTGAGCACGAATCGAGAAACCCCTCCTCCAGCCGCTGGCCGCGCCGGCATGAAGAAGGAGCTGCCCGAGCAATTTAAGGCCTATCGGCACGTTTGGGTCTTTATCGAGCTGGAGCGCGGCCAGGTCCATCCCGTCTCCTTCGAGTTGCTCGGCGAAGGCCGCAAGCTCGCCGACAAGCTGGGCGTCCAGCTAGCCGCCGTCGTTCTCGGACCGCCGGGAGAGGCCACCTGGTTTGCCATCGCCGAGGCCTTTGCTTATGGCGCCGACCTTGCCTACATCGTCGAGACCCCACTGCTCACCGACTATCGGAACGAGCCTTTCACCAAAGCATTGACGGATCTCGTTGTTACCCACAAACCCGAGATTCTGCTTTTAGGGGCGACGACGCTCGGCCGCGACCTTGCCGGTTCCGTGGCGACGACCTTGTTGACAGGGCTCACGGCCGACTGCACCGAACTCGATGTGGATGCGGACGGCTCCCTTGCGGCGACCCGGCCGACCTTCGGCGGCTCCCTGCTATGCACAATCTACACACTCAACTGCCGACCGCAGATGGCAACGGTGCGGCCGAGGGTCATGGCAATGCCGCAGCGCGGGAATAACCAGGTCGGGCGTGTCATTCAACACGACGTGCCGATGGTCGAGGAAGAGATCGTCACCAAAGTCCTCGGCTTCATGTCCGACGGTCAGTCGGCAAAGGCCAATCTCGCCTATGCCGATGTCGTGGTTGCCGGAGGCCTCGGTCTCGGCGCGGCGGAGAACCTGAAGCTCGTGAAGAATCTCGCGCGGGCGATCGGGGCCGATTATGGCTGTTCGCGCCCTCTGGTCCAGAAGGGCTGGATGCCGGCTGATCGGCAGATCGGGCAGACTGGCAAAACTATCAGGCCGAAGCTCTACATAGCGGCCGGCATTTCCGGCGCCATCCAGCATCGCGTTGGCGTCGAAGGAGCTGATCTCATTGTAGCGATCAACACCGACCGCAACGCGCCGATCTTCGATTTCGCGCACATCGGCGCCGTCACCGATGCGATCCGTTTCCTGCCGTCATTGACGGAACTCTTCACCCATCGGCTGTCGCCGCACAGTCGCGAAAAGCTTGCAAACTGAGGGGGCACGGCCATGACCGAGGAGAAGTTCGATGCCATCGTTATCGGGGCCGGCATGGCCGGCAACGCAGCTGCTTACACCATGGCAAGCCGCGGCATGAAGGTGCTGCAGTTAGAGCGCGGCGAGTATCCGGGCTCCAAGAACGTCCAGGGCGCCATCATGTACGCGGACATGCTGGAGAAAATCATCCCGGATTTCCGAGATGATGCGCCTCTCGAGCGGCATCTCGTCGAGCAGCGCTTCTGGATGATGGACGACACATCCCACGTCGGAATGCAATACCGGTCGGATGACTTCAACGAGTCGAGGCCCAACCGCTACACGGTCATTCGCGCCCAGTTCGACAAGTGGTTTTCGCGCAAGGTGCGCGAAGCCGGAGCGACGCTTCTATGCGAGACGACGGTGACGGAACTCGCCCGCGACGCAAAGGGCAAGGTGATCGGCGTCCGCACCGACCGCGGTGGCGACGCGATCCTTGCGGACGTGGTCGTTCTCGCAGAAGGCGTCAACGGACTGCTCGGCACGCGGGCGGGCTTGCGTGAAACGCCAAAACCCGAAACCGTGGCGCTCGCCGTCAAGGAAATGCATTTCCTGGCCGAAGAGGTGATTGACCAGCGGTTCGGCCTCAAGGCCAACGAAGGCTGCGTCATCGAGGCAGCTGGCACTATCTCCCGCAACATGGCCGGGCTCGCCTTCCTCTATACCAACAAAGAGTCGATCTCGATCGGCATTGGCTGCCTCGTTTCCGAATTCGCGGCGACAATGGAGAGCCCTTATGACCTGCTCGAAAGGTTCAAGAACCATCCGTCGGTCAAGCCGCTGATCGCGGGTTCGGAAGTCAAGGAATATGCCGCTCATCTCATTCCGGAAGGTGGCTACAAAGCAATCCCGCCGCTCTTTGGCAACGGCTGGGTCGTCGTCGGCGACGCGGCGCAGCTCAACAACGCCGTGCACCGCGAGGGATCCAATCTCGCCATGACGTCGGGGCGCATCGCCGGCGAAGCTATCGTCCAGATCAAGAACCGCAAGAAGCCGATGATCAAGGAGAACCTCGGCCTTTACAAGGCGATGCTGGAAAAGTCTTTCGTCATCAAAGACTTGCGCAAATACAAGGACATGCCGGCCCTGCTGCACACCAATTCCCGCAATTTCTTCACAACCTATCCAAAATTGCTGTCGCAGGCCGCGCAGAACTTCATGCGAGTGGACAGCACCCCGAAGATAGAGAAGGAACGGGCGACCATGGCCGCCTTCATCAAGGCGCGCTCGCGCTTGGGGCTGGTCAGTGACGCCGTCCGATTGGTGCGCGCCTGGCGCTGAAGGAGAGATGAGATGACGGTTGCAGTGACCAACATACGCGTAGAGGATAAGCTTTACCAAAACCGCTACGTAGTCGATTCAGGACGCCCGCACATTAAAGTGCGACCGCATCAGCGGCCGAGCGTAAATCTCTACGCCCTGACAAGTGTGTGCCCGGCCAAGTGCTATGAATTGAATGATCATGGCCAAGTCGAGATCACCGCCGACGGGTGCATGGAGTGCGGCACGTGCAGAGTACTTTGCGAGACAAGTGGTGAGATCGAGTGGAATTACCCGAGAGGCGGCTTCGGTGTTCTGTTTAAGTTCGGATAACCGCTTGCAATGCGCCGTCTGATTGATGTCCAGTCGATGTGGCCGAGCTTTACCAACTGGGCGATCCAGGCGTGTGGATGTAGCCAGGAGCGACGCGCCATGCGTCATTGACTCAAGGGCCTCGAACCAGCATCGCGATTTGCAGCCAAAGCCGCAGCAGTTTTGCAAGATCCATGTCAGAAGCTTGAAAATCCGCATTAAGGTTCATATGAATACTCGCAAACAGCCCGTGCGATCGGACGATGGAGTAGAACCTCTATCTGCACTACCTGCTAAACCTGTGCGCTAAGCGGGCATCCCATAGTCTACGAAGTATCGAAGGTTCTGACTGCCCCGGCCCGGCTAGAGATCACGCTTGCCAATGTCGTGAACCTTCTCTCTTCCTTTCTGCAGATACGGCACGGAGCAATCGTTGTCCCGGCCGCGGAAGGACAGCCCGAGATTGCCGCAACCGCCGACATCCCCCGTCCCTCTCAATCGAGCGCTCGCAGCGTCATACCAGAAGCGCTAATGGACCATATTGTGACAACGGGCGTGCCCCTCGTTATACAGGATGTTAGTAAGTCCAAATTATTTCAGGCTGATCTTCAAACGCGTTGGAGCAGCGGCACGGTCCCAATTACATTCATTGGCGTCCCGGTAAAGGCTGAGGACAAAATTCTTGGCACATTGGCGATCGACCGTGTCAGGAACGGCACCACGATCTTCCCCTCCGACGAGGACGTATGCTTCTTAACCATGGTCGCCAACCTCGTCGGTCGGACAATTCAACTTCATCGCATTCTGAGCCAGGAGGGTCAGCGGCTTATCGAAGAACAACAGAGACCCGAGAAGTCGCTCATCGCGGAAAGGAGCGCCCCGGGCCGGCATCCTCACATCAAAATCGACGGGATTGTCGGGAAAAGTCCTGCCCTCACGCAGGTCGTCGGATTTAGCCTGCAAGAACAGCCAGTGCCTTTCTTTACTCTCCTCTGGAAAAGGGGTCCACGGGTCGCACTGCGGCAATACCATTGATGACCTTGCCCAGAATAATGTGATGCTGACTGCATCGCCGCGCTCGAGCCGATACATCGGTGCGTCGCAGGACGACGCATCGTCCGTCAAGGCGTGTGATCCGATCCCGCAATGGGGTTGCGTCTGACGGAACGGGACCGGCTGATCGAGGCGATGGAGAAGGCTGGCTGAGTTCAGGCCAATGCGGCTCGTATCCTCGACATTTTGCCCTTCTTGCATTTTGTATGCTTGAAGTCGGTGGCTTTCACGACCAATCGCTGTCCATTGTCGAGAGCCTGACAAAGCTGTGTCCGAACAAACGGACGGAATGGGGCAAGAAAACCCAAAGATGTTGAAGTATACCGGCGAGCATTGACGCCGACTCGTCATGGGAACCCAGACAGCTAATTTCCGACTTATTGTGCCAAACGTTCGAGAAGGCAGTTCATGAGAGACACCTGGGTGTCGAACCGCGTCTTGACTACGACGATATCGTCGATCACTGCTGCCGCGCTTGGAACAGGCTCATTGATCGGCCGTGGAAGATCATGTCAATCGGAATGCTCGATTGGGGCGCATCGGTCATGATCAGCACACGTTGGTACAAAACCATTCTTTAAGTTGGCATCGCTTTTGCGATTTGAGATGCGACGTTACCTACCAACGGAGTCTTCAATGTCCACACCGATGATTTCGCTTGAGAGCCTGGCCAGCAGGACATCCTTGGATCAATTGCTGGCGACCTCGAAATCCGGTGGGTGCACATCCTCATCCTGCGGCGCCTCCACAAACCCGGACGACATCGACCAGGCGATCTGGGCGAAGATCAAGAATCATCCCTGCTATTCGGAAGAAGCCCACCACTATTTCGCGCGCATGCACGTTGCGGTCGCACCAGCCTGCAATATTCAGTGCAACTACTGCAACCGTAAATATGACTGCGCCAACGAGAGCCGGCCTGGAGTGGTCTCAGAAAAGCTGACGCCGGACCAGGCGCTACGCAAAGTCATTGCCGTCGCCAACGAAGTGCCGCAGCTTTCCGTGCTCGGCATCGCCGGACCGGGCGATGCCTGTTACGACTGGACGAAGACAAAGGCAACGTTCGAACGAATTGCCATGGAGATCCACGACATCAAGCTGTGCATCTCCACCAACGGGCTTGCGCTGCCGGATCACGTCGCCGAGCTTGTGGAGATGAATGTCGATCACGTGACAATCACTATCAACATGGTCGACCCGGAAATCGGCGCAAGGATCTATCCCTGGATCTTTTACGACAACCGCCGCTACACCGGCATCGAAGCAGCCAGAATCCTGCACGAGCGGCAGATGCTAGGCCTGGAAATGCTGACCGCGCACGGCATCCTCACCAAGGTTAATTCGGTGATGATTCCGGGCGTCAACGATGAGCACCTGATAGAGGTGAACAAATGGGTCAAGGAGCGGGGCGCGTTTCTGCACAACGTTATGCCGCTGATTTCCGATCCGGCCCACGGCACCTTCTACGGCCTGACCGGGCAGCGTGGCCCACGGGCGCTGGAATTGAAGGCGCTTCAGGATCGCCTCGAAGGCGGCGCAAAGCTGATGCGCCATTGCCGGCAGTGCCGGGCCGATGCAGTCGGCCTGCTCGGCGATGATCGCGGCCAGGAATTCACTCTCGACCAGATTCCCGGCGAGATCACGTACGACGCCCGCAAGCGCGAGGCCTATCGGGAAGTGGTCGCGCGCGAACGAAGCGATCACGTGACGGCCAAGGACGGGGCAACCGAAATAGTCAAGGCAGCCCGCGGCGGGTCTCTCCAGGTCGCAGTGGCGACGAAGGGCGGCGGCCGCATCAACGAGCACTTCGGTCACGCGAAGGAATTCCAGGTATATGAAGCTTCGCCGAAAGGGATCACCTACGTCGCGCATCGCAAGGTCGAGCAGTATTGCCTTGGAGGCGAGGGCGAGGAAGCCACCCTCGACGGCATCATCGCTGCGCTCGAGGGCATTGACGTCGTGTTATGCGCCAAGATCGGGGAGTGCCCTAGGAATCAGCTCATGGAGGCTGGAGTCCGAGCAACGGACGCTTATGGCTATGATTACATCGAGACCGCCATCGGCGCCCTTTACGCCGCCGAGTTTGGGATCGAACCGGTAGCGGCGACGGCGTGAGCGATCTTATTCTAACAATCTCAAGAGTTGAAAAGGGCCTTCAGGATCATCGTATCCCACTGCACCCAGTGCGGTGCTAGCGAGTTCGAATGCCCTCCGGCGCGATCAAGTTCAAGCGCGCGAGCTACGTGATCGATCCGGACAAGTGCACCGAATGCAAGGAAGCCTTCGAAACCCAGCAATGCGCCGCGATCTTTCCGGGGCCGAAGACCCGCGTTGCCGGCGCACCCTCATTTTAATCGCCGGCATGGTCGAGGGCTCCTGCGGAGCAGCCTTGAACGCCTTTATTGACATCCTGCAGCTCGCAAAAGGAGGAACGGTCATGGGCCTTGGACGTGAACAGGAGGTCGAAATCCGCAAGCCTCCACAATTTATACCGGGCGAGCGGGTGCGGGCCACACTCCACGTCAAGAATGACGGGAGCTATGGTGGCAAAAATATCGGCGAAAATCTGGTGCGGAAGGGCGACGAAGGCTATGTGCGCGACATCGGCACCTTTCTGCAGCAGTTTTACATCTATGCCGTCGAATGGGTCGGTCGCGGCACTGTCGTCGGCATGCGCGCGCGCGAACTAATAAGCCTCGACAAACCCGCGGCTTCGGGTGCTACTGAAACCGCCGTGCCCCCCCCAAGGAAAGAATTCCGACATGAAGGTAATGATCCGCAGAACGAGCGCCGGCCTGTCGGCTTACGTTCCCAAGAAGGATCTCGAAGAGCCGACCCTGAGACTGATGACTTGTGGGGCGGAGAAGCATCCATGCAGCTGGATAGATGAAAACATGCATTTCAAGGGCCTTCACCTGAACCTGCAGTTTCTGCATCAGCAGAAGACAACCCACGCGCTGCTCGAACTAGGATCGGCCCCGACGGTTATCGACCCGCGGATCCTCCGATCCGACCAGAGCGGCACGTCCCGACCTCAATCCCGACCATCCGTCCTGGCCAACCGCCTGCAACGATGTCCGTGCTGTACAAGGCCCATGGACAGCCCGCGGCAAATCCGCAATTTATGACGCAGTAAGGCTAGACAACCCCATCAGTCTGAATTCCCGGGTCGCTTCTCAACAGAAATCAACAAGTCATCCTGGCTGGCGAGCCGCTTCTCGTAGAAAATCACGGCATACCCATGCAACATCCCCTCACCGCGGCGGCTATAGCCAGACGTCTCATACATCATTTGAGCACCGACTTGGATGGTTGTTGTTTCGAGCATTATGCACTTGAAACCTAGGGCAGCGGCGCGCAGCTCCAATTCACTAAGTATTCTTCTTCCAAGCCCTCGTCGTTGAAAGGCGGGATCGACCCGCATCCGCTTCAGCTCTGCAACATTATCCTCGGCAGGTTTCAGTCCACCCATAGCGACGAGTTGGCCTCCAATATGCGCAACTACAAAATCTCCGCCTGATGCTAGATATACGTCACCTACATTGCGTAAATCATCCTCCCATGCCCCTTCCGGCACATGTACACCAACAGCGTCGGATGCGCTTCGATGCAACCGCCATACATCTTCAGCATCTCCTACCTCGAATCGGCGAAAGACCACCTCGGCTTGAGATATTGACCATTTTCGCCTGATGTCGGAGATATGCTTGATCGAGGAAAATGCCACCTCTAGCTTTGGTGCGCTCCCTAACAGCCGCTGCGACAACACATCCTCAATCCTTTCCGACATATCAACTCCAACAATTGGGAGACCCGGCCCTACCGTATATTTCAGGGCCGCACGACGATGCATCCGGGTAAACCGATCCAGCGCACAAACACAGGACGCGTGCAGCTCTCGGATTTCGCTGCTCTGGCGCTCCACGATGGACGAGACCGTTGCGAGCTTAGGGAAAGGCGTTTTCCCTTCAAGCCAGCTTGGCTGGGTTCTCGCGCGTACCTTGTCTGGTGATAACCAGCGAAATACGTCGTCAATGCATTTTTGAGGATAATATTCCCACAACCGATATACATCCTTGTAGAATTGCGGCTTCTGGCGCAACAGCTCTTCGCCGATCAGTAGAACCGAGACCGCCACGACGCGGGCAGAGAAACGACCGCTTGGGCCAAGCCTATCCTTGTAAGGGTTCTTTCCGTAGAACATGCGAAATTGGCCGAAAAGATCGTGCGACATATGTTCATAAAAACGTTCCAAAACATCAATGGCTGACTCCAGAGACTTCATGCACAGCGATAGACACTTGCGTGCATCTGCCGCGACCGTGTCTCGCAACTCAAGCAGAGCTTCTATTGCCGACTGTAAGTCACCCTCAATAAGTTGATGGCCGAGGCAAAAATCGCGCTCCTCGACCCCAGCTGAACCGAGGCAATATACGCGAGGATCGCTTTCCACTGGGTTGGTGAGGATCATGTCTTCATAGGAGAGGACATCAATGCTAGGCTGCCGCTGACGACTTAATTGTGCAATACGCATCAACGGTTCTCCTACCGTCAACTCCGCATCGACGGGATTGAGGCCGGCAAACGCGGACAACTGATAAGCACAATTGACGAGATACTGAATGTCTGTCTTAGCCACTGCGAAGTCGGACTGGGGCAGATTTATTAGCTGCGCCTCACAGTCTGTTCCCCGTATCATCGCGTTGATGCGCTGCCCAAGCGCCCTAACCGCTTCATCTGGCCGTTCATTCCCTTTGATCTGCGCAATATGGTGCGGGAGTTGCTCGGCGACGAAATCGCTGACAATCCCAAGCGGGCGTTTTGCCTGGCTGCGGTCGATGCTGTCGACCAGGTGAGAAAATATCCCCCGCGCCTGATGGGCGGGTCGATCTGGGATGGAAATGGACGAGGTAAAGGTCATTGACTAGGTCCCCCGACTTCACCGAAACACAGCTTGCATTTTCGCACTTAAGCCGCACCGTCCCGCTGGCGAGTAACGTGCTCTTCCAAGAGGTCGGTCTGGCAAGCAACTTCGCCGGCTCTCGACGGGGAGCAAAGTTCATGCCAATTTGTATTTTGGCGCTGAGATTTCCTTTCAGTTACTTAGCGAAAACATTGAGGAGGCCAGGCCAAACAAGCCTCCTAAATTCGCCAAAACAGACATAAATTGTCGGACACCCGTCGAAGGCCGCTGAGCCTCATCGTCGGGGACGAGTTGATCGCCGAGCCATGCCGCGAGGTGGGCCGGGCCGAGATGACGCAGATCGTCGTTGAAGTTACCGAGCTGCGGCCGCAACACCAAAGCGAGGATCCCGGACTCGCCTGCGCGCTGGCTGAGACGTACGATGCCGCGCCGGCCGGCAGAGTAGGCATCGGTTGCGATGTAGAGGCGACGGTAGCCAAGCGAAAGTTCGGGCCGGCGAGGTGATTGGCCGAGGTGGCGGCGGCCACCGGCAGCGCCGGCATTACCACCTTAAGCGACCGGGCACCACCATCAGCCCCCGGAGCCCTTCGCCGGGACGACGATTGGGCAAGGCACAAGTCCGGAAGCAGCACTAAGGTGACTGCGTGTCCCTAGATTTGGCCAAGCCGGTCCTAGCAGACCCCATAGCGGTGATAGTAGCGCCAGTCGAGCGATAACGCACAGGCATTCCAGTTTTGACATCTTCTTGACAAAAATTCCCCCTTCTTCCCTCCTAAAGGCGTTTCAGCACTGCTCCATTACACGGATCAAAGGCATCCGAGGGCCGGCGTAATGGAGGCACGAGTTCGCGGCAAAGCCTGATGACAGAGCGAACGGAGAGCGCCCGGCTTGATGATGTCGACTGTCCTCACATGGCGCAGGGCAATCACCTTCCGCTCCTTCAACTCGGTCATGGCACGCGATACGCTCTCGGTTGTCAGGGCGAGATAGTCCGCAATGTCCTGTCGCGACATCGGCAATCTTACCTGACGAACACCACCCATACGGTTGGAGAGATCCATCAAGAATGCCGCGACGCGTTCAACCGCACACTGCCGCCCGATAACCAACAGATGTTCCTGAGCGCGCTTCATGCCGCCCAGTGCAAGTGCAAGAAGGTCCGGCGAATGCTCCTGGATAGGATGCCGCGCAAACACGATTACTTTAGTATCGGCGATAGCCTCGGCAAAAAAGCGATGCTTTGAGGCCGCTTCAAAGCCGAATGTCTCCCCTGCGAGATGGAAGGAAACAACCTGCCGCCGTCCGTCCGAGATGAGGCCGTATACACGGACAGCTCCGGCACAAACCTGATAGCATTTATCCACGCTATCACCTTCGGCATATATCACTCGGCCGCGTTTATATGTCGCAACGAGGTGCGCCCCCGGAAATTGTGGCCGCGCAAAGTTCTCCGGCATTACGGTACTCTGCGCTGCGGGTTTGAAAGTGGCATACATCTCGTATTCCCCATGGCCAAGGAAGATTGGCAGTTCTTGCCACGGTGAAAAATTCGGTTAACTCACTAAGGGAAATTACTTAGACGAGATCCCGTGCGGTTTGCACCAGCGAGTCCCCAGGCCTGCGGCACGACGGGGATTGCGCGAGATCAACACCGCGAAGGGCCGAAGCCGGCCACGAGAGCCATGCGCACGAGATGTGGGAGGTTTTTTGCTTTCATTTTTGACATCGCGCTGGCGCGATGCACCTCCACCGTGCGGGCACTGATATCGAGATCATGGGCGATTGATTTGTTCGGAAAACCGGCCACCACGGCGCAGAGCACCTGGCGCTCTCTCTCGCTCAGGGTTTGGAGGCGCGTTTGAATGTCCGTGATCCCGTCGGCCTTGGCCCCTGGAACGATTAGATGTTCTGACGCTCGTTCGATTGCCTCTATGATCACGTTGTCCTCGAAAGGCTTTTCGATGAAGTCGACTGCGCCTGCTTTCATGGCCGCGACTGCCATCGCTACATCGCCATGTCCGGTAATCACGATAGAAGGGATGGGGATCTTTTTCACACCGAGTTGCCTGATGAGATCGAGACCCGAGATCTCCGGCATCCTGAGGTCAGTCACCAGAATTCCATTATGGATGCTCGGGGCGAAGGAAAGAAACGAGGCGGGCGATTGATGCAACTTCACGGCATAGCCGTTGATGGCCAGCATGAAGGCAAACGATTTCCGCACCGGCTCTTCGTCATCGACGATATGAACTGTGTAGTCAGTTATCTCCACCCGTTCGTCCTTCCCCATAGGCGGGCAGCGTGAACCGGAACGTAGCTCCGCCAGCCGCATTTTTCGAGACTGTCATTTCACCACCATGGGCTTCGACAATGCGTTTCGAGATCGAAAGGCCGATGCCCATTCCACTTGCCTTGGTCGTGACGAACGGCTTGAAGAGCTCCGCGGCAATTTCATCCGGAATGCCTCCGCCGGTGTCTTCCACAATGACGGCGACTTCGCCCGCATCGGTGGGCATCGTGCGGATCGTGAGCTCGCGATAATCGACATGGCGCATCGCCTCGATGGCGTTTCGCATCAGATTGATGAGGACCTGTTGGATTTGAACACGATCGACCATTACCATTTCAGCACCGGGTAGGTATTCGAACACAGTTATGACGCCGTTCGCGCGGGAACCCACTAGTGCCAGAGCGCCCGCTTCCTCCACCAGTTTGCGAATGTCTTCGGGTGCCTTTTCCGTTTCGCCTTTCGTGACGAACTCCCTAAGACGTTTGATGATCTCTCCCGCCCGTAAAGACTGGCTCGCAATCTCTTCCAAGCCCCCTCGCAATCTCGTTGCCAGGGAGTTGTCCATATCGCGCAAAAGCCTCGTACACCCCTGAGCGTAATTTGCGATCGCAGACAAGGGTTGGTTCAGCTCGTGCGCGAGCGTCGATGCCATTTCGCCCATTTCGCTCAGGCGGGCCAATCTCGCCAATTCAGCCTGAATTTGTTCGAAACGAGCGGCCGATTCTTCTCGCTCCGTCATGTCTCTGATGAAGCCTGTGAAAAACAGTTCACCGCTCGATTTCATCTCACCCACGGTTAGCTTCATGGGAAACGTCGATCCGTCCTTCCTGCGCCCGACGACACCGCGATCGATGCCGACGATGCGCTTCTCGCCGGTTCTAAGGTACCGTTGCATATAGCCGTCGTGGTCGCCTCGATAAGGTTCAGGCATTAATACTCGCAGGTTCTCGCCGATGACTTCCTGTTCCTCATACCCGAACTGCCGGACGGCGGCGGCATTGAAGGAAACAATCGTGCCATCGGCCGCACTGACCACCGTCGCGTCGGGCAATGTGTCCAGGATCGATCTCAGATGCGCATCGCGGGCTGCCGCGAGAGTTTCTATCCTGACAACGGCGTGTCTCGTCGCCTGGAGTGACTCTCCCAGACAAGCAACCAGAAACACCGACGCGCCAAAGAAGGCCAATTCAACACCAGTCGGATCGACCGCATTATGCAATCGCTGAACAAAGATAGCTGCGGCAAGCGACGCCACGGCGGTAAGCGCGACTGGCTTCAAACCGCCGACTGTTGCGACGATCACAATAGCAGGGATAAACGAAAACAGAATAAGCCTGTCGCCAACAAGCTCCGTAAGTGCCAATCTCAGTGCAAGAATAACCAATGGAGACGCGGTGATGATAATACAGGTCGCGACCGGCTTGTCTCGCCACTTGACGATCATCCTGCCGAATCGCATTCTCCCACCAACGCTTTGTGAATGCATTCCATGATCCACCATAGGATTAGTAACCTGGCTACGCCACCTCTCGACTGGCAGAGCGCAATTGAGTCCCATGCTTTTCATAGACCATACAGCTGC
This sequence comes from Rhizobium grahamii CCGE 502, assembly GCF_000298315.2. Taxonomy (GTDB): domain Bacteria; phylum Pseudomonadota; class Alphaproteobacteria; order Rhizobiales; family Rhizobiaceae; genus Rhizobium; species Rhizobium grahamii. The sequence goes on from NZ_AEYE02000038.1 coordinate 43,890, forward strand.
CATCAGTCATTCCGCCATTTGCCTATATGTCCGCGCTCGACCGCGGAGCATAAATCACCGGAAGTCCGCAGCACTCCTTGTTTTCGATCAACGAACCAAGCGACGCGCGCACCTAGAATGCGACACAATGCCCGAGCACCCTCCCGAAAGAAGGATTTCAAATGCAATCGGCTCTTGTTGCAAAATATGGCGAGGAGCGATTGCCTCGCTATACGAGCTACCCGACATCGCCGTGCTTCTCACCCGCTATTGACACCAGCACCTATGACGACTGGCTTACCGCCATTCCTCCGGAGAAGGCGGCTTCTCTTTACGTGCACATACCGTTTTGTCGGTCGATGTGCTGGTATTGCGGCTGTCATACGACCGTCGCCCGCGGCGACCAGCCGATCCTCAACTACCTGCAAATGCTGCGAGAGGAGATATGCCTTGTATCTGCCAGGACGAAGGCGCCACTCAATATCGATCATCTGCACTTCGGTGGAGGAACGCCAACAATCATGGGGCCGAAAAAAATGCTGGGCCTGATTGGGCTCCTGCAGGAGCATTTCGACTTCACCAGTACTAGCCAGATCGCATTGGAAATCGATCCAAGGACTCTGGAGCAGGAGATGGCGGCGGTCCTCGGGGAAGCGGGGGTTCACCGTGCAAGCCTCGGGGTGCAGAGCTTCGATCCGGTGGTGCAGAAGGCGATCAACCGGACTCAGAGCGATGAACAGACGATGCAGGCGGTGTCTCGCCTACGTCGGGCGGGCGTCGACAGCATCAATTTCGATCTCATCTACGGTCTGCCGCACCAGACGGTCGAATCCTGCATCGAGACGACTAAGGTCGCAATCGAGATGCGTCCTGACCGTCTCGCAGTCTTCGGCTATGCGCACGTACCTTCCTTCAAGAAGTGTCAGCGAATGATCGACGAAGGAGCGCTCGCCGACGCGGAAAGCCGTGTTGCCCAGGCGGAGGCAATCGCGGAAAATCTTCTTGCAGCCGGCTATCGCCGCATTGGGCTCGACCATTTCGCTTTGCCGGGAGACAGCCTAGCAGTGCACAGGCAAACGGCCAACTGCATCGCAACTTTCAGGGCTACACCACCGATGCCTGTGAAACGCTCATCGGTTTCGGTGCATCGGCGATTGGCCGCATGGCAGACGGCTACGTCCAGAATGAGGCACTCCCCGGTCGCTACGCGCAGGCGATCGCATCCGGGCGTTTTGCGACAATGAAAGGTTATCGCTTGTCGGCCGAGGATCGGCTACGAGCAAACGTCATCGAGCGCCTGATGTGCGACTTCCAAGTCGACATCCCGGCCCTCGCGGCCGAACATGGCTTCGATTCTGGCGCATTTCTCGACGATAATGACAGGCTCACCATGCTAGAAAGCGATGGAATTCTTGAAAACGCGGGCGGTGTCATACGTTTACGGGAAGAAGGGCGATTTCTGATCCGCGCCGTTGCTGCCGCTTTCGATTCTTATCTTCTGCAATCGGCGCGGAACTGCAGCAAGACGGCTTGACGTTGCTCTCCGCACTGCCGCAACCATGCCGGCTCTGGTTCGCAACCTGCCCAACTTATCAACGGGGTTGATCTCTTGTGTTGAGAACTATGAAATAATTCACAAGACATCGCGAACTGTTACTTTAAGTGGAAGACCGGCATGAATGAGACAAGAGATCCCTTACCCAGCTCAAGACAAGGTAGGAGAGTCATCGGCATCCGCTGTGCGCCTGCGCACAATCATCTGGAACAGGTCGATATCCTGTAACTTCGTTGCTTTGAGGAAAAGGTAGAACCAAAATTGGTACTCTAGCGCGCTTTCGCTGAACGCGGAATCGGAATTTGATGGCAGGTGCTGTGCCGTGATTCCCTGCCGGCGAGATAAATGTCATGTGCATTAAGCGACGAACTTCGCAGCCGTGTTCTGGCGGCTCTGCAGACGGGATGTCTGTACGCACGGCGGCGGCGCGGTTTGGAATTGTGATTTTCGACGGCTATTGTTTGGATAGCCAATGCATGACACCGTCAATTGACCGCAGACAAACAAGGCCGGCGTTCTGGCTCCAGCTGGATGCGAATGAGGCATTTCTAATCGGCCTGATCGATGACATCACGCTCAAGGAGATGGTTCTGCGCTTGCGCACCGATAAGTCTGTATCGATCGGCCGTAGTGCTCTTGATGTGTGGCTTCGCAAGCGGGGCTGTTAAAAAATGTATGGCCCACCCGTCTGCAAGAGGATTTTACAGCGTTCTGATCAGTCTGCGTCAAGGTAGACGGTCCCATGGCCAAGATGGACATCCGGTCGTTCAGAGCCCAATAAGACCGTCGGCACCCCTGCATTTTTTTAATTGGGCTTTCCAACCGCCGCTCAACTGTCAGGCCAACTTCACGATCCTTTCTGCAAATTGGCCTGATTATGCCGTCGCTAGCAGGTTAGGCGCGTTCAAAGCGTATCTGTTTAAAGCGGCGTACGTGCCAGCTTATTGGCCAACGCCACTACCACGGCATTAGGATGCATACCTCTCTTGATCATTGCCTCCAGCCATCATCCCATGGGCGTTTCGCTCTTTGAAAGCGCTGCAATGCCGCAAAGTACGCAGATAGGTGTTGCCGCGCTTGGATATCCCAAGCAGCCGAGCTTTGCCGCCTGTGCTGTGTTGTCTCGGACCAACGAACCGCAGGAATGCGCAAACTACTTCGTAGCAGCCCGATATGACCCGATTAAATGGACGTGCTCTAACCGCCCAGAACTTCACCGGATTAAAAACGGTAAGTGACGCCGGCGCCGATTAGCCATGGATCGAGCTTGGCCTTGCCGCTGACGCCGGCGCCGCCGACATTGGCATCGAAATCGGGTCTCAGAAAGATTTTCTTGGCGTCAAAGTTCAAGCCCCAATGGTCGTCGACCATATAATCGAAACCGGCCTGTAAGGCGACGCCAAAGGTGTTCTTTACATCAAGGCTGCGGGCACTCTTGCCGGACTGGTTGTAGAACAGCGTATAGTTGACGCCGGCGCCGACATAGGGCCGAAAAGTGCCGAAATCGGTGAAATGGTATTGTAAGGTGAGGGTTGGCGGCAGCAGCCATGTCTTGCCGACCTCGTCGAGCGCCGAAATCGAGCCACCGCCATAAACCTTGGCGTAAGTTGTGGCGAGGATCAGTTCCGCAGCGATATTATCGCTGAAGAAATACGAGATGTCGAATTCCGGTATGACCGTATTCGAAAAGGAAAGGTCCGAACCCGGCAATCCGTCGACGCGGCCAGAGTCGTTGGTGATCACGTCAAGTGCCCGCAAGCGTATCTGCCACGGACTCGGCTCTGCCCCTGCAGCAGCGGCAGGGGCCGCACCTTGAGCGGTCGCCATATCCGCCGCTTCCGCGGTACAGGCGGCAACCAAAGCTGTGACGGTCATGATGGCGCGGACGATGTTGCTGGATATCATTTTCCTCTCCTTTGATCCGAATCTCGTAACGGTCGAGAGAGATAGCACCGTTTGGCGCGTGGTGATTTGAGCTGGATCACATATGAAAACTAGAGTCTTAGCGAAGCCTCTGATATTTCTCATTTGCTCGCTAATCGACGATCATTTCCGATATCAGCGTTACGCGCATTTCCACTTCCGGCGCACAGATGCTGACCTGATGGCAAATCACCGTATGTCGAGATTCCGTCCTGTCCACGCCTCTGCGAAATATAGGCAATTGAAAATTATGCACGAAAAGGCCCGCGCTGATATTCGCACTTTCAACCACCGCGGTTGCTAGCCTGAGTGACATACGCTTCAGGTCGGCCAAGCATAAAATATGAGGGACTCTAAAATCGAACAGCACCAGCTGCGGCAGCGACGAATCTCATGCTACCGCCAGCAAGGCTAGGCGCTTCTGCTTGCAGGTCACGGAGCATCGTCATCATCGGCCAATATACGACATGAAGCACCCTCCAAATCATCGTACTGCCCGCTCTTCAGCGACCACCAAAATGCTTGCAGGCTAAGCGCACCCATAAACAATGCGAGCGGAATAAGATAGATCAGTATGCTCATGGTAGCGAGGAAACCTCGACTTCAAGTGTTCATTTTCCTGGCCGTTTCCAGCCGTTGAGCCGCAGCGCATTGGTCACGACAATGAGCGAAGACGTTGACATCGCCACGGCAGCGATGAGAGGCGTTGCATAGCCAGCGATAGCGACCGGGACGGCCAATACATTGTAGCCGATGGCAAGCGCGAAGTTCTGGCGGATCAAAGCGGCCGTTCTACGAGCGATCAGGATGGCTTCGGGAACAGCGTCGAGGCAGTCGCTCAGGAAGACGAGGTCTGCCGCCTGCCGGCCAATGTCGGAGGCGGTCGCGGGAGCCATAGACACATGCGCTGCCGCCAGCGCGGGCGCGTCGTTGATGCCGTCGCCAATCATCATCACCTTGCTGCCCGCTTCGCTTAAACGGGCGCATTCTTCCACTTTCTGCTTCGGATTCAATTCCGCAATTGACCGGTCCACATGCAATGCCCGTGCCGTCGCTTCGACGACGGCTTTCCGATCGCCCGAAAAGATCATCGTTTGCAGCCCCGCACGACCGAGGTCCCGAATGGCGCCAGCCGCTCCCGGTCGAAGCGTGTCTTCAAAGTAGAAGCGGGAAAGTATGATGCCGTTCCTCGACAGCACAACCTCGGAAAGCGAACCACTCAATTTTTTTTCGCGGGTCGGATTGGAACAAGCAAACTCGATCTTGCCTAGACGATACAGGCCGTCGGCGGTATCGACCCACAGGCCTGCGCCCGCAACCTCGACAACGCTGTCAAACCGGCGCGCGTTGCTACCGGCGCTACTCAGCAATGCCTGAGAGAGCGGATGGCGCGAATGCGCCGCAAGACCGGCTGCGATCGCCGTTTCCTCTGGTCCTGCATCCACCACCTCAAGGAGACGTGGCCGGCCAAATGTCAACGTGCCGGTCTTATCGAACGCGACAGCATCGACTTCCGCGAGGCGTTCTAAAGCGGAACCGTCCTTGATCACGATGCCGCGGCGAAACAGGTTCCCTGCGGCAACGATCTGCACGACTGGCACAGCAAGGCCAAGCGCGCAGGGGCAGGTAATGATTAGCACCGCGACCGCGATAAGCATGGCGAGCTTCCAATCCCCGCCAAAAAATCCCCAGGCAAGAAAGGAAACCAGCGCGATCAAATGAACCACCGGAGCATAAAGACCGGCGGCGCGGTCGGCTATCCTGCGATGGCGCGCCTTTCCCCCTTCTGCCGCCTCCATAAGATTAATGATCTCTGCAAGTAGCGAATTTTCCGCCGTCTTCGTGGCGCGAATAGTCAGCGAAGCCATGAGGTTCATCGCACCCGATCTCACCTCCGTGCCGTCCGCAACGGCGACCGGGGTACTTTCTCCGGTGACGATGGAAAGGTCCATCTCGCTCGCGCCGGCGGTCACGACACCATCGATCGGGCAACGTTCGCCCGCAACGATGAAGATGTTGTCACCAATGCCGATATCCTCTACGGCGGTGTAGCGCTTGCTGCCATCGGCGGCTATTACGCGGGCGCCGCGCGGCGCAAGTCTTGCCAGATTATTGACGGCAGCTCGCGCCTTTTCCCGCATGATGTGGTCGAGCGTGCGGCCGATGAGCAGGAAGAACAACAGCGACACGGAGGCGTCAAACCAGGTGTGCTCGCCGTGGTGGATAGCCTCCCAAAGCGATACGGCATAGGATAGAATGACCGCGAGCGAGATTGGCACGTCCATGTTGGTGCGCCCGTGCTTCAAGCCGTCCCAGGCGGACTGGAAAAAGAAACGTCCGGCGTAGGCAAGCGCCGGGGCGGCGATCGCCGCCGAGATCCAGTGGAACAGGTCGCGGGTCGCCGCTTCCGCGCCGGACCAGACAGATATGGACAGCAGCATGATGTTTGCGGCTGCAAAGCCCGAGACAGCGACAGCCTTCAACAGTTGGTCGCGCTGGGTATCGGTCTGGTCCAATGCCGAAGTGGGAGTAAAGACATATACGCGATAGCCTTCGGCCATAATCGCCGACAGGATACCTGTTGGATCGACGACGACATCCCCCTGTCGCTCGACATAGGTGCAGCTGACCCGCCGGGCCGTCAGGTTGACCCGCGCGCTTTTCACGTAGGGAAGTTTGCACAAAGCCCGCTCAATCGTCGAAATGCAGACTGCGCAGCGCACGTCTGGGACACTGAGGACCAATTGACGCAATCCGTTTGCAAGCGGGTGGCTGGCCAGCGCGATCTCCTCGGCACTAAGCGAATGGCTGCCCAAGGCCATGATGACTTCCGCATCCATGGTACAGCACGTCATAGCCCGAAATCCGCCATATCGATGCGCACGGCTTCATGCATCACCGTGACATCCTTGTTCCGTGAGATAATTTCAACGATCCAGTCGCCTGATCGAACGTGATGTTCCACTTCGAACCGGCCTTCGCTCTTCTTCGTGAGTGCGAGCTGGAAATCCTCGCGGTCGCCGACCGGCCTCCTGAACGTCAACGTCACATCCTGGACCGTTGCCGGCGACCCGTCGCGATTTTTAACATCGTAATGGATGCCGTCACGGCTGAGAGAGAGGTTTCCCGAAATGCCGGTGGCAGCCATTGCGCGCATCGCCGCGGCTTTACTGTTGAATTCCTGGCTTGCCACGTAGGTATCTTCAACCACAAGGCCGCTCCATCTCCTAGACGCGAATGTTGCCATCACAGCGTTCACTCCAATCACCACGGCGAAGAATGAGGCCATGGCGATCAGCATATGATGGCCGGTAAAGGTGCGATGAACGGCGCCTTGGTTCCTCATTTTGGTGCTCCCGGCGTGTTGAAGGCGGCGTGGTAGGTTGCCTGATCCGAATGATTTCCATCCTCTATGACAAATCGGAATTCGCTGAAGGTGGCATCCTTGGCTTGTCGCGTTACGAACACTTTGAACGTGGTGGCCGCATCCGGGTCCGCTTCAATCCTGAAGCGCCGGCCCTCCGCGGTGGAGAGCTCTGGGATTTTCATCGTTGCGCCATCGAGGCCCTCGAGCCGGATATCGATCTTCCTCGGTATCGGCACCATGTTGAGCACGCGAAGCGTATATCCGTTACGGATCGAGCCATCCGACTCCAGCACATATTGTGGATTCCGGTCGTGAACCACGTTCAGTCTCAGCCGCTCCCGGAGCGCCAAATGCACGAGCAGGGTTATTCCGATCGACGCCCAAATCGCCGCATAAAAAAGGACACGCGGCCTGAAGATCGCCCAGCAGTTGAAGTGCCGGATCCCCTCAACAAAGCTTCCGTCAGCGTGTCGGATGAGATTCGGCTGCACGGCGTTCTTTCCGCCATCGGTCGCAAGAATGACGTTGCCCGCATACTCACTCAGTGTCGCATAGGAGACCAGGGCACGCTGCTTACCGAGCTTGTCCATCACACTATTGCAGGCATCGATGCACAAGGCGCAAGTTATGCACTCCATCTGCTGGCCATTGCGGATGTCGATTCCCATGGGACAGACCGCAACGCAGGCACTGCAGTCTACGCAATCGCCGATCAGTCGCCCCGATGCCTGGGCCTTCTTAGCATGGCGCGAACGAGGCTCTCCGCGCCAGTCGTTATAGGTGACGACAAGGGAGTTTTCATCGAGCATAGCGCCCTGTATGCGCGGCCAAGGACACATGAAGGTGCAGACCTGTTCCCTCATCAGACCGCCGAGAACGTAGGTGGCCGAGGCGAGAACGGCGAGGGTTGCGTAGGCAACGGCTGGCGCTTCGCCTTTGAACAGGGCGGAAGCCAGGGAGTGCGCGTCCGCGAAATAGAAGATCCACGCGCCACCTGTAGCAGCGCCTATCAGGAGCCATATGAAATGTTTGGCAACCCGCTTCGCGATCTTGTCCATTGTCCAGGGCGCTGCGTCGAGTTTGATGCGCGCATGACGATCGCCTTCGATCGCATGCTCCACGGCAAGCATTAGATCGACCCAGACGGTCTGCGGACAGGCGTATCCACACCATGCTCTTCCCACCGCAGATGTCACCAGCAAGAGGCCGAAGCAAGCCATGAGCAATAGACCGGCGACATAGTAGAATTCCTGTGGCCAGATCTCGATGAAAAAGAAGAAGAAGCGGCGGGACGCCAGATCGACGAGAATTGCCTGATCCGGAGCATAGGGCCCGCGGTACCAACGGATCCACGGTGAAATGTAATAAACACCAAGCGTGATGATTATGACGATCCATTTGAACCGTCTGAACGGACCCTTCGCCCGCTTCGGAAACACCTTCTTTCGCGCCGCATAAAGTGGCTGACGCCTGCGCCGGGTGCTGACCTTTTCGACGTCGAACGGTTCGACGCGATCGTCAGGTGGGCCGGGAGCAACGTCGAGGTTCATCGCTTACTATCCTATTGATGATCCTCATCTCGCATTCGACGAGCCGAGCGTTCTTGACGTAAATCAAGGAGAGCCGAACAGCCGTCGGCTCAACCCGAGAAAGAGCCACGCTCCCGACGGGAGCGTGGCTCGGAAGAACTACGGTGAGAAACCGCAGGGACGTCTTCCAGCCGCGGATAATATCGTCTTGTGATCTGCGGTCTTTAATCGAAATCAAATTCGCGATGAAACTTTCTAAAGCGCATCCAATTTAATCGGGCTTTGGCTGCCGAAAACTGGTTGTCATGCCGTGCGTTCGCGATCCAGGCATCGCCGACGAAACCTGATCCCGCATCGCTTCGCCGCAAAGCGCGCCGACATCCCATCTTGGGCAGCAGCCAAACGCGGCTGCGAAGATCGTCACTCAGTGCTCGTGCCATCCATACCTCCGGATTCGAAGGCAGGGAATTATCAAGCACGCCAGATGTCACCAGGTCCGCGTTCAACGGACGCGCTCTAGCTTTTCGCGGTGGCCTTCTTGCCCCGCCAAAGGCAACTGCGTTGCTTGATCGCAAATGCGTTGGCGATCAACCGCACGGCGTCAAACATAGGAGGTGTAGAGGATTGTGATATGGTTGACTGTTCTTCTTTCTTCCTATTTCCCCCCGCCCAGCGAATGAACAAACACTGTGACTTCCTTTACCACGGTGTCGCCCAACCGGGCCGACCACGCCGGCATGACGCCGTGCTTAGGCGCAGTTACCTGGCGGATGATCGCCTCCTCCCCTCGCCCTTTGAGCCAGATGCCGTCGACGAGATTCGGTGCACCCATCTCCTGCTTGCCCTTTTTATCTTCACCGTGACAGACGGCGCAATTGTCGATGAAAACCTGCTTTCCAGCTTCCGCCAATGCCGGATTGGAAGGTGTGTTAGTCAGTCCCCACACATAAGCGGCAACCTGGCGTATCTGCGGGCGTTCGAGCACGTCACTGAAAGCGGACATCTCCGACACGCGCGTCTCTGGATCTTCGTCAAAGCGGATGCCGTGAGCGATAGTCTGTTGAATGGCCGTAAGATCGCCGCCCCAGAGCCAATCATCGTCGTTCAGGTTAGGAAAACCCAACCCACCTGTCGCACCCGAACCATGGCACGGGGCGCAGTTGACTTTGAAGGCAGACGCACCGCCTGCGATGGCTAACTCGCGCAGGGACGGATCCGCGTCGATTTCCACTACGGTCTTTGCGGCGATCTGCTGCTCGAACTGCGTCTGAACAGTCCTCGCCAGTCGCACTTGCTGCTGCAGCTCCGCGCGGCTGGAGAAGCCGAGCAAGCCCTTAGTAGTTTCTTTGATCATCGGTATCGACGGGTACGCGAATGCATAACCGATCGCCCACAGAATGGTGGCATAAAATGTGAAGATCCACCAACGCGGCATGGGATTGTTGAGTTCTCGAATTCCGTCCCATTCGTGACCCGTCGTCTCGACGCCGCTGATGTCGTCAACGTGTTTTTCCGGCATCTCATTCATCCTTCAGCGGTATGATCGCGGTGTCGTCGGCGATCTGTTTGCTGCCGGGACGGAGGGTGAAAGAGAGCGCGCCCACAAAGAACACCGCCATCGCCAGAAGTCCCCAACTGTCGGCGAAGTGCCGCATTGCGTTGTAAGTTTCCATAGTGACCCTCATCGATATCCCGTCGCGTCGTCGTACGTCGAAAAATCAACCAGAGTGCCGAGCATCTGGAGGTACGAGACCAATGCATCCATCTCCGTCAGTCTTGAGGGTTCGCCGTCGAAGTTACCCACCTTTGCTTCCGGGTAGCGGGCAAGCAAACCGGCCGTGTTGGCGTTTGGAACGGCCTGGGCGCGCATGTCGGCTTCGGCGTGCGCCAGCATGTCGTCGGTATAGGGCACACCCACGTCTTCGTTGGCCTTCAGATCCATGCCGATGTTCTTAACTGTCACCTCCCTTTCTTTGAGGAAGGCGTAGCTTGGCATGATCGATTCCGGGACGACGGCGCGCGGATCGGTCAGATGCTGCACATGCCATTCGTTCGAATAGCGACCCCCCACCCTGGCGAGGTCAGGCCCCGTGCGCTTCGAACCCCATTGGAATGGATGATCATACATCGATTCAGCCGCGAGCGAGTAGTGGCCGTAGCGCTCAACCTCGTCGCGAAATGGCCGGATCATTTGGCTGTGGCAGAGATAGCATCCTTCGCGGATATAGATGTTTCGTCCGGCGAGCTCGAGCGGCGTATAGGGGCGCATGCCCTCCACTTTCTCGATCGTGTTCTGGAGATAGAACAGCGGCGCGATCTCAACGATGCCGCCAATACTCACAACCAGGAGGGACCCAACGAGGAGCAGCGTGGCATTTTTCTCAAGGATCTGATGTTTTTCCAGGATGGACATCTTGTTTTGCCTCATTCGCCGGCGTGGGCGCTGAACGCTCCGGGGATGACGGCTTCTTCGCGCCGGTTTCCGCGGATGGTCATGGCGACGTTGAAAGCCATGACCACGGCGCCGGCCAGATAGAGGCCACCGCCGAGCGCCCGCAGGAGGTAGTAAGGGAACATCGCTGCGACAGTTTCCGCGAACGAATAGACCAGGAAGCCTTGAGTATTGTACTCGCGCCACATGAGACCCTGCTGGATACCGGCGACCCACAGAACGGCGGCGTAGATGGCGATGCCGAGGGTGGCGAGCCAGAAGTGCCAGTTGACCATGCGAAGGCTGTAAAGTCGCTCGCGACCCCAGAGCTTCGGCGTCAGATAGTAGATCGCACCGAAAGTGATCATGCCGACCCAGCCAAGCGCCCCGGAATGAACATGGCCAATCGTCCATTCCGTGTAGTGACTGAGGGAATTGACTGTCTTAACCGCCATCATCGGACCCTCGAAGGTCGACATCCCATAAAAGGCGATTGCCATGATCATCATGCGGATGATCGGGTCTGTGCGGATCTTGTCCCATGCGCCCGATAAAGTCATTATACCGTTGATCATGCCGCCCCATGAAGGCATCCAGAGCATGACCGAAAACACCATGCCGAGCGTCTGCGCCCAATCCGGCAGCGCCGTATAGTGCAGGTGATGCGGCCCAGCCCAGATATACATGAAGATCAGGGCCCAGAAGTGGATGATCGACAGGCGGTAGGAATAGACCGGACGGTTGGCCTGCTTCGGCACGAAATAATACATCATGCCCAGGAAGCCGGAAGTTAGGAAGAAGCCAACCGCGTTATGGCCGTACCACCACTGGGTTAGAGCGTCCTGCACGCCCGAAAAAAGCGAATAGCTCTTCGAACCGAGGAAAGAGACCGGCACCGCCAGATTGTTTACGACGTGCAACATAGCGATCGTGACGATGAAGCTCAGATAGAACCAGTTCGCAACGTAGATATGCGGTTCGTTGCGTTTCAGGATCGTTCCGAGGAATGCAACGAGATAGGCGACCCAGACGATCGTCAGCCAGATGTCGACATACCATTCTGGCTCCGCATATTCTCGTCCCTCAGTGATCCCAAGGAGGTAACCGGTCGCGGCCATGACAATGAAGAGCTGGTAGCCCCAAAATACGAACCAGCCGAGGTTGCCGCCGAAGAGGCGGACCCGACAGGTGCGCTGCACGACGTAGAAGGAAGTCATTATTAAAGCATTGCCGCCAAACGCGAAAATGACGGCGGAGGTATGAACGGGGCGGAGCCGACCAAAGTTAAAATGTGGCGCGATATTCAAACCAGGAAAGGCCAGTTGGAGGGCGATGACGACACCCACCAGGAAGCCGATCACACCCCAAAAGACGGTGGCGATCAATCCATACCGGATAACCTCGTCAAAATAGGCCCCCGATCCGGCCTTGGCGCGAGCTCCACTTGGCGAATCAACCCGCAGCAGCAGCACCGTGCCCGCCAGGAGGCAGAAGAACAGGACCCCCATGTGGGCCGCAAAAAGCTGATCATGAGCGGCCCCGGCACCAACCAGTGCCAAGAAAGCGCCGACCGCAACCAACACGGTTTCAGCGGGGTAATTCATGTCATGGCCTCCAAGCCGCAGATGACTGCGCCATGGACAGCCGTCTTTCTTGCCGCTTTGGGGAACAGTTCCCACGAGAAGGGAAACAAGTCCTTGATCTGTATCAACGAACGCTACAGTTTTCTCGTTTTGCTGACTTGGTCAAAAGACAGTGCGCTTATCAAGCCGATGGCTGTTGCGTGAGGGTCGCCATTCCGAGCGTGCTCATCGACTATCGAGCCGGGACAGGTGGATGCGCAGGGAGACTGCGTCCGAGAGGAGAGAGTGCGAGCTTACTTGCTGTCCACCCTCAAAATATGATTCGGAATTTGCTCAATCTCAAAGAATATCTGCCGATCTCCACCTAAAGTCGGGGGCTGATGGCTATTCGGCCTCCAAACGGAGATAACAAATGCGTTTTAAAATCGGTCCGATCATTGCAACGGCAGCCTTGGCCTTTTCGGCGATGCCACTCGTGGCGGCGGATTACCAGATCCGGATGCTCAACAAAGGCCCCGACGGCGCAATGGTCTTTGAACCGGGGTTCGTGAAGATTGCACCCGGCGACAACGTCACCTTCATTCCCGTTGACAAGGGCCACAATGTCGAAACATTCGAAGACCTGATCCCCAACGGGGCGGCCGAATTCAAATCTAAAGCAAACGAAGAATATCGGGCAAAATTCGACATTCCGGGCGCCTACGTCGTGAAATGCGCGCCGCATGCAAGTATGGGAATGGTGGCCCTCATTGAAGTTGGCGATAACCCGGCCAATCTCGACGCCATTAAGACTGCTAAACTTCCAAATCTAGCGCGCAAGCGCCTTGATGCCCACCTCATGCGTGCAGATAAGAAAGGGCCGAGCGAACAATAGATTGCTTGCAACAACCCTTGTAAAGTCGCAATGAGGAGCTTGAGAGCTATGTATATAGCTGACACGGCACTGCCTCGCTCCGCACTCGCGCGCGGCCGGTTGAGTTAGAAACCGGAGGCACCAGAGTTAGAGCTTGCGGCTTCCGCTGACAAGAGATCGGTCTGACGTCGCTGAACCCTCTCGGAAACAGCTGCCCGCCTCTGTTGCGGAACTTGACAGCTGTTTTCTACCGTCGTCTTTTCGCTGTCGTCGGAATTGGTGGCTTGTAGCGGGACTTGCGCTTGTGCCGGGGAGCTTGGCCGCGTTGCAGTGTCTTGATGTCAGAGAGCATCCAATACCTCAGTTCGCAGATTAACGCATCGATGATCCCGATCGGCGTTACCTCACCGGAAGCCCCACGTCCGCAATCTCCTCCGGGTCGGGCAAGGCGCCGCCGTCACAGCTGCCATCTGCCACCATTGGCTTTGTAGTCGGCTGGTTGATATTGGCGCACATGAACTCTCCGGCGGCGGACATGTCCGGGAGCAATCAGGCAAGGCTTCTTATTCAGTAGATGCGACAATCGGTGAGGCACCATCCTTATTACCACGTCGGCCAGTGCCTGCGTAACATGTGCCATCGCTACACGGAGACTGACAGAGGGGCCATTATTGGGTATCCCGCCGATGAGGTTTCCGTGACTGCTGATCGTCCTACAAACTGGCGTTGACGATCCGCTTTGGGCAATAGGTCGTCGATCGACTGGCGGCGGTGGTTAGGCTTCTGTGGCGCATAGTTGATCGCCTCGCGCAAGCCACCTCGTCTATCGGACTCCTCCAACCATTTGGAGCATGGATGGATCTCATCCAAACAATCGATTTTGCCACTCTGCGTGAATGCCGCATAACGTGTCCCCGCAGTGTTCCCCGGGAGATTGATCACCTTTGGATGCATTGAAAAGGAAATTTGCATGACGTGGCTTTGTGCAATTCGTGCTTTGTGCGCGGATCTCGATCTGGAAGGCGACCCAATTTTATCGGGCCGCGCTGGAGATACATAACTATTGGACTAGCCCTCGTGACGAAGACTACCGCGTAGATGAGAGTGACCCCGACTGAGGTCGGCGCATTCGCCGGAGCAAACACATGCACGTTCTCGATGTTAATCAGATGATCCAGTCCTTCGTGAAGTCGCTTGAGCTGGTTTCGATCTTCGCTACCTTTTGCGCCGCGCTGGAGCTAACCTTTCCGGCTTATCGATACAGTTTTGCCTCGTACGTGCGCGGCGTCCGGAATTGGATCATTCGACTCGGATTGGGTGCGTTCGTCTGGCACCTCTACGCCGTAAGCCTGGTCTGGTTAGGGGTAAAGCCGCTCGTAACAATCAATTTCGGCACATTGCTTCAGTCTGAGAACGCAATCATTAACACTGGATTGGCTGTCCTTTCAGGGGTCTTGGTCGCGATCGCCGGCGACTTCTTTTACTACTGGATGCACCGCGCTCAGCATGCTGTTCCATTCCTCTGGCGCCTGCACGCTACTCACCACTCGATCCGCGAATTGACGGCATGGAATTGCAATCATCACGTTACCGAGCCCCTCATTTACGCAACGTTAGTAGCACTACCACTCGCACTGATCCACTTCGAATCTGGCGTGGTGCCCGTTGTCGCCATGACCCTGATTACGTTCCAGGCTCATCTTTCACACTCCAGCACCCGCATCAATCTTGGGCCGCTTCGATACATCATTGGCGACAATAAGTTCCACCGCATTCACCACTCTATGGAACAGCATCACCGGCACCGAAACTATGGGTTCTTTACAACCATCTGGGACACGATTTTTCTAACGGCATACTGGCCAAAAAAGAATGATTGGCCGGAAGTTGGCCTCCGGGACCAGTCCGAGCCGCTCACCGCGCGCGATTACATTATGTTCCCATTTGATCGACGTCGCTGGCGTAGAGCTAACGTCGGAAGTGGTGTAGAGGCTCAGGATTGAACGAGTGGAGATTTGCGCTTCGAATATTAATGACCTCGTGTCGTGGACGGCCTCTGCTCCCGGCATGGCGGGCGGGCAGCCAATCGAATTGCCGCAGCCGACTCTGAAGCACTCGTCAAGATCGGAAGCTATTTCATGCCAAAGCAGCCGAGCCAGAAGAATCAATGAACTTATCCGTGGGATACGTGGATCCTCGAATAACGCGTGTGCGGAAGAACCCGATCAGGATGGGACGACGCATTGAAGTAAGCCTGATCCCGTGTCTGCCGGTCAAGCGTAAATGTGCGCGTCGTTGGTTGTAAAAGTTTATACTAACTCCGACACGCTTTTGTAGGCATGGAGATAGACCTCCTCAGATCGACCACAACGTCATAGGAGACCAGCTTACGCCGATGCCATCTTGGATCGTCTCGTCCACAATGCCCACCGCATCGCATTGAACGGCGACAGTCTACGCCGAAATCAAGGCGGTCAGGCCCAAGGACCTCGAGTATGTCAGGTTTCCCGCGTTCGGCGGAGGTGGTGGACGTTTGATCCATTGATGCCATCATGAGCTCCCCCTCGCAGCTTTTCAGCTGCCTTCACGCTTGCTGGATAAACCGGTCTTGGATGGCAAAAATCAGCGTTGCCTGAACGCCAGACGGTATATACGAGGTTAACGAAGTAAGCGACCTGAACCACCAGAAGTACTGGAAGCAGCACAAAAATAGTCCGAGTTATGGATAGTGAGGCTGCGTATGCTGAACCTCCACTTACGATGGCAACCAGCAGCAGGATACGAAAAAATATTCGGAAGGACACGATAAACTCTCCTAATGACGCGTATTATCAATTATCGACGCCTGAAGCGTCGACATGGTATGACAGTTCTTTGGGCAAACACGCGCACAGATGAACCGCCCTGGCTGGTCGACGACCATGACCATACGATTTAGCCGATCGTCTAATTCAACACCTTCGGACACCTCGAAGATCTCCCCCAGCTCGTTTACGCCGTGAAGACGCATCACTTGTCGCGAGCAGACCTTGAAGCAGCAGCCGCACCCAATGCAGGTAATCGCATCGGTGCTAGTCGGGTTTTGAGGTTCCCAGCTTGAACCATCGCGCGTGTAAAATGGCTCAATCATCGCTGCTTCCCCGAGATTGACAGCTTCTTGCGAGCGGCGTCCAATTCTGCAAAAGCATCAAATGTCTTCTCGGCCACAAGTTTGATGTCGGTCCAGCGAACCGGCAGGTCCTCAGCCAAATCATGCAGCTCCAGCTTCGCCGACGCGGCCCGGAACTGCAACTTGCGTACGATTTTGAGCTGTTCATCTAGGTTCAGCATGGTTCCCTCTTTTACGTCGAACTTTTTGCCCGCGCCACATCCGGAAAGGTAAAGATGATCTTCATGGCATGGCCGACTAACGCTTCACCACATCCAGATAACTTGGAGCCAAACCCAAACCGATGGACATCCCGAGGTGTTTTCGACAAAGCCACCAGGCGTCCGGTCATAACGACACGCCCGAACCCATCGTGGTTGATTGTCATCAACGAGGATGTTTGAAGGCTGGAACGTTCCTCCACTCCGCACGCTATGCAGGTGTAGAACAGCTGGATCCTGGAAAGCAGTGTCGAGTCAGGATCGCCAATAATCGCCATTGCACGGCGCTGTTCCTTCGTAACAACGTAGTCGGAAAGAAGCTCCTGGTCGTTCTTTCCTTTTTCGACCAAGAAGACTGGAGGGAGATCGCCATGGCCTCCGGCGCAGCCTTGGGGTCGCAACCGACGATTAAATTTCTCTGCCCAAGATCGACGAGGTCTCCGCTGGCGTATTCTTGCAGGTTGTGGATTTGCCGATCCTCCTTTGCCGTAGAATGCGATTTGACGCAGGTCTGCCATCCTGCCTTGCTCTTCCTTCATTGGTTTTCGGCGTCCGGTTGGCACCTCAGCCGCGCCGCTTGCAGTGTTTCAAAACGCGTGCCACGTGCAACATCAGCTTCAAGAGCGATCAACACGGTATTTCCGGGCATTGATGAGACAACTGCAGCCGTATTGCGAACAACCGATTGTCACAGGACGGACAAATTGATCATGGCTGTCCGGAGCAGGCCGGCCGATCAAAGCGGCCGCCTCGAAATGTCGCCCAGCGAGACCAAAGTTCTCTACTTTGCCGCTGGCCGCCTGGTCACAAAGTCACGAAATCAGCCGGAGCGACTGCCCGTTCGTGCTCGAGTTTATGCATCTCACACAGAAGCTGTTTCTGTCATAAGCGAACGTAAAGCGCCGCCTTCCAAAGCTGATCAGGCGGCTGTGGTTTCTAGGGACACGAATTGGCGTGCCAATGCCGGATATACCTGTTCTAAAGGCGCCATCCTTGCGGCCTCTTCAAGAAGCGTTTGGCGCATCCAAAGGCTAGCAGGATCAGTATTGTGAAGCATGGGCCACTGAACTGCCTCGGTCAGCTTCGGAATTGGCAGCGGTAGATTCAGAATGCGCAGCGGCGTACTCTGTGCACAATGCTGAGCAAGTCTCAAAGGCATCGTGCCAATACGACGCGTTCCAGAGAGCATTCTTGGTATTATGCTGAACGACTGGACCACGACCTCTACGCGCCTCGAATAGCCGCTTTCGCGCAAGTGCCATTCATCAAAGGCTGGTTTTAGGGAACAACCGAACTTAACAGCTACATGCCCCATCGACATGTACTGATCAAAGGAGAAAGATTCGCCGATGCAGTCGTTCCCTTCACAAGCCACGCATACGAAGACATCGTCGAAAAGCCCTGTGTGAGGGTGCTTCGACATGAATGACTCAGGCATGATCAAAAAATCGACGTCCCCGCGCTGTAGGAGCTCGTCGAAATCTTCGGCGATCGGCATGAATTCAAAACTTACCCCTGGAGCCTCTCGCGCTACCCGCTCCACTACATTTTCGATAAATACGAGCGTGACGTAGTCGGACAGGATCACTCTGAAGCGACGTTCGCTTTGAGCGGGATCGAAAGGCTGCCACGAAATAACCGATAGCTGGATGTGCAACAACGCTTCACGCACCGATGCTGCGAGTCCTTCGGCTCGGGGCGTCGGGACGAGCTCGCGGCCCACCATCATAAACAGCTCGTCTCGAAAATATGTTCGCAGCCTGGCAACCGCCGCGCTCATCGCAGGCTGGCTAAGGTTGATGCTACGTGCAGCCGCGGTAAGATTTCGTTCCGTCATCAGCGCGTCAAGCGCGACGAGAAGGTTAAGATCTAGACCCTTAAATCTCATAGATTTGTCTCTGCTTGGAACACTAGAACGCCTGCTGCTCAGCCACCATTAAAGTAATATAAATGGCAGAAATCAAGTAGAATGAGTTTCAAGTATTGGTAGATTTCTCCTCCTGGGGCAGTCATTCAGTTGTATAAGACGTATTCCGGCTCACGCTATCACGGTCATTATAAATATTGCGCGCATTTCAGGGATTTAAGCCGATTTCTACCCCGTTTTGCGCGCCGTTCGGTCAGCAGAAGCTGCTTAGGGGCCGTATCGGCAGTTCGACCTTCTCCGGTTAGGTTGAACAAACCGAGAAGCAGACATGTAGTTGCATATTTCAAGGCATGCAGAGAAGATCCCTCAGACCTTGCCCCTGTACTGGATTGTTCAAGATGGAAGGGTGTAGCGACCGGGATCCCAGGTTGGGATTAGGTATCCAGAAATCAAAGGTCGGCCACGCCACGCGAAGGCGTCTTAGTTGCTACGATGAATTGTTGCGGGTCGACTACAAACATCAGGTGAAATTCCTATCGCGGATGTCTGCCTCACTCAACCAAAGACGCAAATGCGTCGCGCTCCATGAAAAATAGCAGGTCCTGGTCGAGCTTTCATTTGGACAAGCGAAGCGGCCCCGGGGCACAATCTCTTCCAATCTCTTCCAATCTCTACCAATCTATACAAATCTCTATCAGCCTCTATGAACTCGCAGCAAGTCAACCACGACCGGCCGTGCATCGATTCCGAGAAAACATTTGCTTTGATCGGGTTCTCTTCCGCGCGAGATAGGTCGATGTCGGGGAGCTGCTATCACTCCGTCGACATTCCGACTTTATGCAAGGAACCTAACACTGCGGCGACTGTGGTGAGCTTTTAGGTCCTTGTGGATTCAACCCGGCATGGGATTTGCATTTGTCGGATCAGCGAGAACCGACCGCAGTGCTACGGTCTTCGGGGCGGAAATAGCGTAAGTGTTCGCCTCTGACTCTGGCCTGTGGGTGGATCATTTTAGGCTGGCAATAAGATGAGAATGTTCGAATGAAGTCGAAAGTTTGCGTTCCGCTCCCAGTGATTTTCGCGACGCTGTCGGGCGGCGCGACCAAGGGCGGGAGACGTTGAGGCTGAAGTGAGGCTCCCGTCAAGAATGTTGGAGCGGTGGGCCAGCTATAACAGTGAATACATCGACGTTTCCGTAGTTACGAGCCGGCGCAAATCTGCTCAGCGGACGTTAGTCGCTCTGTACTGCGGCAACTAAGTTGGGATCATCAGGTGCGTCTCCCGCAGCGTTCATGCGACGGAGAGGCCTCGGTCATTGCGAAAGGTGTCACGACGTCACACGTGCAAAACAGGGGTTGATTCTAAAAGAAGAAGCATCGCTTGGAAGGCGAAATACCATCATGCTAGAACACTCTTTGCCGACGCTACCGATGTGGCGCGTGGACCACATCGAGCCCTCGCCAGAAATGTTGGCGCTAGTGGAAGAGGGACCAATCCATCGCGTCCGTTTCCCCTCCGGGCACGAAGGCTGGTGGGTGACAGGCTACGACGAAGCCAAAGCGGTGTTGTCCGACGCGGCTTTTCGACCGGCGGGGATACCGCCGACGGCGTTCACGCCAGACTCTGTGATGCTTGGTTCTCCCGGCTGGCTGGTTTCCCACGAGGGAGACGAACATTCCCGCCTGCGCGCGATTATAGGGCCGGCCTTCAGCGACTTCCGGACAGACTTGCTCGCACAGCAGGTCGAGTCGATAGCCGAACAGTTATTCGCAACGCTTTCGATTCAACCGCAACCGGCTGACCTGCGCAAGTACCTTTCCTTTCCGCTTCCGGCTATGGTCATCAGCGCACTAATGGGTGTGAGGTACGAGGATCATACCTTTTTTGCGGAACTGTCCGATGAGGTGATGACCCATCAACATGAAACCGGTCCGCGCAGTGCGTCCCGCTTGGCCTGGGAAGAGCTGCGGGTCTACATCCGTGACAGGATGCGCGAGAAGCGCAGAGATCCGGGCGATAATCTCCTGACAGATCTCCTGCTGGCGGTGGAGCAGGGTAAGGCCAGTGAGGAAGAGGCAATCGGCCTGGCAGCGGGCATGCTGGTAGCGGGGCACGAGAGCACCGCCGCGCAAATCGAGTGCGGCCTACTGGCTATGTTTCGCCACCCGGAGCAGCGCGAGCGCTTGATCGCCGATCCATCTCTGTTGGACAAGGCGGTGGAGGAAATTCTGCGCATGTACCCGCCGGGGGCGGGCTGGGATGGCATCATGCGCTATCCAAGATGCGATGTGACCATAGCAGGCGTGCATATCCCAGCGGAGAGCAAGGTGCTTGTCGGTCTTCCGGCGACGTCGTTTGATTTGCGCCATTTCGACAACCCAGAAGTCTTTGACATCGCACGCGAGGGAAACCCGCACCTGGCGTTCTCCTACGGGCCGCACTACTGCATCGGCGGGGCGCTAGCCAGGCTGGAGCTGAAGGCAGTGTTCGGTTCGATCTTCCAGCGCTTCCCGGGGCTGCGCCTTGCCGTGAAGCCCGAAGAACTGGAGTTGCGCAAGGAGATCATCACTGGCGGCTTCGAAGAGATGCCGGTGCTCTGGTGATGCGGGGACGGGCTAGCGGCAGAGTTTCTGCACTTTGCGGCCGAGCCTCTGTGGCGCCGGCGGATCAGCCAACCAAACGGGTAACGAAGATGGACGTGAAAGAAACTGTGGCGGTATGCCGGGATGCCTTCGCCGAACTGGCGTCGCCAGCGTGTATCCACGACCCGTATCCGTTCATGCGTTGGTTGCGCGAGCACGATCCGGTCCATCGCGCCACCTCCGGGCTCTTTCTGTTGAGCCGCCACGCCGACATCTACTGGGCGCTTAAGGCCACGGGGGATGCGTTCCTAGGACCGGCACCGGGCGATTTGGCGCGCTATTTCCCTCGTGCAGCGACCAGCCTGTCGCTGAGTTTGCTGGCTTCTACCTTAGCGATGCAGGATCCTCCGACACATACGCGCTTGCGCCGACTGGTCTCCCGTGATTTCACCAAACGCGAGATCGACAACATACGGCCGAACATCGCGCGAATAGTCGAAGAGCGCTTGGACGCTATTGCGCCGGCCCTGGGACGCCGGGAGATAGTGGATCTTCATCGCGAATTTGCGCTTGCCCTGCCAATGCTGGTCTTTGCAGAGCTGTTCGGCATGCCCCAAGATGACATGTCCGGGCTCGCCGACATCATTGGTGCCATCCTGGAGGGGCTGAGCCCGCACGCCAACGATGCCCAACTCGCAGCGGCGGACGCAGCTAGCGCCAAAGTTATGGCCTACTACGGCGACCTGATCCAGCGCAAGCGCACCGATCCCCGCCAGGACATCGTCTCAATCCTTGTGGGCGCTCACAGCGACGACGCCGACAAACTGTCGGATGCAGAATTGATCAGCATGCTTTGGGGCATGCTGCTCGGCGGCTTCGCCACTACAGCTGCGACGATCGGCCATGCGGTCCTGGCGATGCTGGCATATCCGGAGCAGCGACACTGGCTACAGGAAGACGCCGGGGTCGAGGCATTCGTCGAAGAAGTATTGCGCTGCGACGCCCCCGCCATGTTCAGCTCCATTCCGCGGATCGCCCAGCGTGACATTGAGCTGTGTGGTGTGATGATACCCAAGGGTGCAGACGTGCGCGTGCTACTCGCGGCCGGCAATCGTGACCCGGACGCGTTTCCCGATCCTGACCGCTTCGATCCCGCACGATTCTACGGCAGCACCAGCCCTGGCATGTCGAACGACGGGAAAATCATGCTGAGTTTCGGGCACGGTATCCACTTCTGCCTCGGCGCGCAACTTGCCCGGGTGCAACTGGCTGAGAGCCTTCCCCGCATTGAGGCGCGCTTTCCGACGCTCGCACTGGCCGAGACGCCGATACGGGAGCCATCTGCGTTCCTCAGGACGTTTCGCACTTTGCCCGTGAGGCTACATCCCGGTGGAGAGAAGTGAGATGCGCGTTGTGATCGATCAAGAGCTATGCGGAACCACCTGGCAGTGCGTGCTGACCCTGCCTGGCATCTTTCGGCAGCGCGAACCGGATGGCGTGGCCGAAGTTCACGTGGCGACCGTCGCTGAGGCGCAGCACGCCGCGGTTCGGCTTGCGGCCAGTCAGTGCCCGGTGGGCGCCATTCGGGTCATCGAAAGCGACAATTGCGGTGGCGAGCCAGGCAATGTCGGCCCCCTGCCCTCTCCGGCCGAGCTCGGGCGGCATGCCACGAGAGATGAACACAAACCGGGACGACACGATGGGACGGTTTGAGGGAAAGGTGGCCGTGGTGACCGGCGCTGGCGCCGGCGTCGGCAAGGCATGCGCCCTCGCCATCGCGCGCGAGGGCGGCAGAGTGGTGGTGGCCGACATTGACGACTCAGCGGCAACCGCCTGCACCGCCCAGATCGCGGCCGAAACTGGTCACGCGCTGACACTGGCCGTCGACATCGCCGACGCGCAAGCGGTGGCAGCCCTGTTCGAGACGGCGGAGCGCCACTTCGGCGGGATCGACCTGCTGGTGAACAATGCGAGCGCCATGCATCTGACCCCGCGCGACCGCGCGATCCTCGACCTAGACCTAGCGGTTTGGGATCAGACGATGGCGACTAATCTGCGCGGCACGCTGCTCTGCTGCCGGCAGGCCATCCCGCGAATGATCGCCCGTGGCGGTGGCGCGATCGTCAACATGTCCTCGTGCCAGGGGCTCAGCGGTGACACCGCGCTGACTTCCTACGCCGCGTCGAAGGCCGCAATGAACATGCTATCAACCTCACTTGCCACGCAATACGGTCGCGCGCAGATACGCTGCAACGCCGTAGCGCCGGGTCTCATTATGACGGAACGTCTCCTCGCCAAGCTCGACGAGCGATTGCAACGGCATTTGCACCGGCACCAACTCCTGGCGCACGTTGGCCGCCCCGAGGACGTGGCCGCGCTGGTGGCTTTTCTACTTTCCGACGACGCTGCGTTCATCACCGGGCAAGTTGTGTGCATCGACGGCGGCATGCTGGCGCACCTGCCGACATATGCAGATGGCGGTAATAATCCGGCCGAGCGCCCCGTCGATAGCGTGGACGAAGCGCCCTTTGCCCATGAGAGGTAAGAGACATGCTGCTCAACCCGCTGAATCGCCGGCGCAGGCTGCAATACAACATCCCGATCATGCACGGCGCGTTCCCGATAGTGGGGCATCTTCCCGCCATTGTGAGCGACCTCCCCCGGCTGCTACGGCGCGCAGAAGGAATGCTAGGGAACCACTTCTGGCTGGATTTTGGCCCGGGGGGGCAGCTGATGATTTGCCTCGATCCTGATACGCTCGCGGCGCTCCGGCACAAAAACGTCTCTTCGTCACTTATCGGCGAAATGGCGCCCGAGATTCTCGGTGGAACGTTGGTCAGTTTGGACGGTAGCGCGCACCGGCGGGCGCGAGACGGCATCAAGGAGGCTTTTCTTCCCAAGGGGCTCACTGCGGCTGGCATTGGTGATCTGTTTGCACCCATCGTCCGGGCGCGGGTGCAGGCGTGGCGCGAGCGTGGAGGCGTCTCTATCTTACCTGAAACCGGCGACCTGATGCTCAAGCTTACCTTCTATCTCATGGGGATCCCACCGCAAGATCTGCCCGTGTGGCATCGCAAGTACCGGCAACTATTACAGTTGATCGTCGCTCCCCCCGTGGACTTGCCTGGAACACCGCTGCGGCGCGGCCGCGCCGCCCGCGACTGGATCGACGCCCAGTCGCGACAATTCATCCGCGACGCCCGCGCGCGCTCTACTCGAACGGGGTTGATCAACGACATGGTGAGCGCCTTCGATCGCAGTGAAGATGCGCTGTCAGATGACGTGCTTGTTGCTAACGTCCGTTTGCTACTGCTAGCCGGTCACGAAACAACTGCCTCGACGATGGCCTGGATGGTAATCGAGTTGGCGCGCCACCCCGATCTTTGGCACGCCCTGGTCGAGGAAGCGCGACACGCAGGGACGGTGCCCACACAGCACGAGCACCTGCCGCAGTTTCCGGTTGCCGAGGCCCTGTTTCGGGAAACGTTACGCCTGCATCCGGCATCATCGCTCGTACCGCGTCGCACGACGCGGGAATTGCATCTTGGCGGGCGCCGCCTTCCTGCAGGCACCAGGCTTGGTATCCCGCTGCTGCACTTCTCGACCTCATCGTTGCTGCACGATGCGCCAGATCAATTCCGCATTGAGCGTTGGCTGGGACGCGTAGAGCCCGTGGGACCCATTGATATGTTGCAGTTCGGTACCGGGCCGCACGTGTGCATCGGTTATCATCTGGTATGGCTTGAACTGGTCCAGTTTGCTGTGGCGTTGGCGCTGACCATGCAAGAAAGCGGCGTGAAGCCGCAGTTGCTTAACGACGCTGAGAAGGGACGACGTTTCTTCCCGACGGCGCAGCCGTCCATGAAGGTCCGAATCGGGTTCTCATGAACAAGCCTTGCTCAGTCGCCAGCTTGGCTACGGCACCAGCAACATTGCTCGTCGACGCAGTTCCGGGTGAGACATAGGACATGCACAATATGCAGACTGATCCCACGCTACACCAGCGCCGAATTCCCGAGCTTGGTCAACCCTCCGATCAGGCTGGCGCAACATCCGTCGGGCTGCACTCGGAGGCTTGGATGCAGGATGGAGTGAAACGGGTCGAACAGGCACTGACGCAGCTTCTTGGGGCAGGAGACGACGGTGAGACCGAACTCACGGCGGCAATGCGCTACGCCACCTTGAATGGCGGGAAGCGCACCCGCGCTTTGCTGTGTATGGCCGCCGGTGCACTAGCCGAGGCCTCGGCGGCTACTCTGGACGATGTCGGAGCCGCCATAGAGATGATGCATGCCTGTACCCTTGTTCACGACGACCTACCTGCGATGGATGACGATGTGCTTCGCCGCGGCCATCCAACGGTGCACGTCAAGTTCAGCGAAGCCACTGCGATCCTGGTTGGAGACGCATTGCAAGCACATGCTTTTCTCACCCTTGCTGGCTTGGACGCTCCGGCAGACAGCCGCTCCGCACTCGTGCGCGAACTTGCCCAGGCAGTATCTACCGGGGGTGCCGCTGGAGGCCAGGCTATGGACTTGGCACTCGTTGGAAAGACCGTCGAACTCGACACGATCCTGAAGATGCACCGAATGAAGACTGGTGCACTTGTGCGTGCCTCCGTTCGAATGGGCGCGTTGTGTACGATAGCAGAAAATGACGAGCACGCTGAGTTATACGAGGCGCTGGATCGCTATAGCGATTGTTTCGGGATGGCATTGCAGGTGGTCGACGATATTCTTGACGCAACAGCCGATAAGGCCACGCTCGGCAAAACCCCTGGAAAGGACGCGGCGGCGCAGAAGCCGACCTGCGCGTCGATCATGGGACTGAAGGCCGCCCGGCAGTTCGTGCTGGATCTTTTTGGCGAGGCCAGTGAGGCGATCGTGCCGCTAGGCCCGGACGCGCAGCGCCTCGGGCAGATGTTACAGCAGGCCTACGCGTATCTGGCTAAGAGCGCATCATGTATATGAACCCGCACGTGCGCATAGTGTCTACCGGCACCGACCGCGTGTGGCCCGCGTCGGCAATATCTCCTGTTCTTTATCAGAGTCCGCGGCAGAGGCAGGGCGGCCCGGTGATGGATTCGGCACCACTTGCTCGGGCGTGGACAGCGGAGATGCCAGGGCGGAGCAAGAGTGGCGCGCCTAGCGGCCGGTAAACACGGGTGTCATCACTTATGGAAGAAGGCAGCAGCGTGACCGCACCGTCTGACCAGATCCTCTCGGAGTTGCGCCACCTCCTCAGCAAGATGAGCGATGGTGGCTGCGTCGGCCCGTCAGTCTATGATACCGCACGGGCCCTACATTTCAGTTGCGTCGTCGGCGGCAATCATGAGGCACGCGACTGGCTTATCGCGCAACAACAGCCCGACGGCGGTTGGGGAAGCTCGGACTTCCCGTTGTTCCGCCACGCGCCCACTTGGGCAGCCTTTTTAGCATTGCAGCGCGCCAGTTCTTTTCCCGGTGCTGCTGACGCGGTACAAGCCGCAGAACAGTTCCTCCGGCACCAGCCCGATCCATACGAGCATGCGGTACCGGAAGACGCGCCTATCGGAGCAGAGCTGATCCTGCCGCAGCTTCTGGGCGAGGCGACGCGATCGAAAGGATTGAACCTTCCGCGCCACCAAGCATTGGTACGGCTGCGGCAGTCTCGCCTCGCCAAAGTCCACACATTAGCGGCATTGCCGAGCGGGCATCCTCTGCTTCACTCGTGGGAGGCTTGGGGATCATCGCCGGCTATGGCTTCCCCAGATGAGCACGGCAGCATCGGTATTAGCCCAGCCGCAACCGCGGCGTGGCGTGCCCAAGCAAGTGCACAAGCGAGTTCACCGGAGCTGCTCAGGCGCGCCGACGCATACCTGCATGCCGCATCGCTGGCGACGGCCAGCGGCCTCGACAATATCCTTCCCAACGTGTGGCCAATAGATATATTCGAGCCCTGTTGGTCGCTGTTCAGCTTGTATTTGGGTGGCCTTTTGGCGCATCCCGCCCTCGCTCAGGCGGTGCACCGGATCGTCGCGCAACTCGAGGCTTGCATGAGCAAGAATGGCCTAGGCCCGGCATCACATTTTGCAGCCGATGCCGATGACACTGCTGTAGCGTTATGCGTCTTGAACCTCGTGGGCCGGGTGCCTGGCGTCCACGCGCTACGCCAATTCAAGATAGGTGAGGTTTTCGTCACCTTTCCGGGCGAGCGCAATGCTTCGGTGTCCACAAACATCCACGCTCTTCATGCCTTGCGATTGGCCGGCCAGACCGCCGCTGGCACAAGCGCTTTCGTCGACGCCAATCGAAATCCACAAGGTGTATGGGACAATGAAAAATGGCACGCCTCCTGGCTGTACCCGACTTCGCATGCGGTCGCTGCTTTGGCGCAAGGCGCTCCGACGTGGCGGGACGAGCGGGTCTTGGTGGCGCTCCTAAAGGCGCAGCGCTCCGATGGCGGCTGGGGCGCAGGGAGCGGATCCACATTGGAGGAGACCGCCTATGCGCTCTTTGCCATGCGCGTGCTGGACGAGAGAGAGACGCCAGCTGCCCGCGCGCGTGCTGGCCAAGCGGTAGCACGTGCTTTGGAATGGATGCTGGCCCATTATGTAGCGAACACTTCGCCTCACACTGCACTTTGGATCGGCAAAGAACTCTATTGCCCCACACGTGTCGTCCGCGTGGCAGAGCTCGTAGGCTTGTGGCTAGCGCTTTCCTGGGGGAGTAAGCCGGAGCACCGTAATGAAGACTGAGTTTGCGCTGGAACTAGTATTGGATTGGGGCCGAAGCCTGAGCGGGTTCGCCGCGGATCATGCCGTGGAAGCAGTCAGAGGCGGCCAGTACATACTGGAGAGTATTCAACCTTGGTTGGACGAACTTAACGCGCGCACGTTTCGCGATCCGCGGGACGAAACCCTGATCTTAGCCTTCTATCGCGAACTAGCACTCCTGTTCTGGCTCGACGATTGCCACGATCACGACTTGATCGCGCCTGAGCAGCTTGCCGCAGTGGAACTCGCGCTAGCGCAAGAGGCACCCCGTGCTCCCAGCGGATTCGAGTCGTGTGCTGCGCAGCGCGCTTCACTCGCCCAGCTCGCCTACGATCGGCGCGACTATATCCAGCTTCTGGATGATACCCGTCGCTACTGCGGGGCGCTCCGCGCCGGTCACACGCAAGCGGCAACGGGGAAGCAGTGGTCATACGCTGAATACCTTGACAATGGGGTAGCCTCGATCGCCTACACCAACGTGTTTTGCTGTCTCTCGTTACTTTGGGGATTGGACATGGCATGCTTGCGCCGCCGTCCAGCTTTCCGCCAGGCGGTCTGGCTTATCTCAGCGATAGGCCGCTTGCAGAACGATCTGCATGGGTGCGATAGAGATAGGTCGATCGGCGAAACTGACAACTCAGTGATCCTTCTACTGCGGCGCTATCCCGCAATGCCTGCAGCGAAGTTTTTAAACGACGAGCTGGCTGGCCTTACGCGCATGCTGCGCCGGCTTTTAGTAGAAGAGCACTTTCCCTCTGCGTGGGGCGCCCTCATAGACGCTATGACCGGCATCCGAACACATTTTTATGAGACCTCTCGCAGTCGCTACCGTAGCGACGGCACGGGGAGCACAGCAAGGACTGAGCCTCCAGCGTAAGCCGGCCGAAGCAGTTGCAGCGACCCTGCCCCGAACGGATGCAAGTGCACCGGATTTGCTTGAAGGCCGCCCTCGGCTGAAGCAGCAGGCCAATCCTTCGCCCGAGCGGGACAGATCGCGCTATCTCGCAAGGGCTGAGTGGTCCAATATTCAAGATTTTAATCGCCTTCATCCAAACAAATGATTTGTCAGACCCAAGGCGATCTGGAGTAACAGTGGCGCCACGATCGGATTTCACGAAGAAGATGATGCGCAATGGCGAAAGCTGAAATGTGTCCAGTGTCCTTTACCGGGACAATCGGTATCGCGACAGGTTCGAACTTTCACATGGGATTAGGAGGTTAGTCGCAGCGGTTGAAAGTCTATCAAAGCTTCGAAAAAGCGACGCGCCCGGGTCAACATGCCAAGGCGACCCGTGCAACGTCCGAATAACAGCACAGCAAAATTGGTTAGCACTGCGAGACGGCGCTGAGAAAACTGCCGTGACGCAAAGGTTAGAAAGGCCGCTAAATGCAACGTTCATCGACTCCCACGGGTCAGGACCTGGAAGCTATCTCGCGCAACGGCGGAGTGTTCCGCCGCATGGCGTCCCGAATCCCAACATACATGACGGATCTTCGAGAGAACCCCGCTTGGCTGCCGATGTTCCTTTTGGCACGCACCATCCCTTTTCGCAAAGCCCATTGGCTTACCGCCAAACCCGCTGCAATTGTGTCACGCACGCGTGACTCGATGTTCGGCGACCTAAAGGCAGACGCTATCGCGACAGAGCTAAAACGCTCAGGCATTTACCCAGGATTGACGCTCCCAACTGCGATCATAGAAGAAATTGCTCGTTTTGCGCGTGAGACACCATGCTTCGGAAATTTCGACCGGAAGCTCGAATTTTTGCCCCAAGATCATGAAGAGGCCGAGCGCCTCTTCCGCCGGGCGATACTTAGCGGTCACCACTACGAAAGGGTGTTGAAGTGCGACGCCGCCATCGCTGTCCAGCAAGATCCGCTGCTCCTCGAGGTTGCCCGCCACTACCTGGGCGACGGTGCGAAATTGATCACGACGAGGACTTGGTGGAGCTTTCCGACAAGCAGCCCATCGGAAACTGAACTGAGCAGGGCGTCGTTCAAGTTTCATTTTGATTTAGACGACTGGCGAATGCTGAAATTCTTCTTCTATCTTACTGATGTTGATGAAGAGGCGGGTCCGCATGTTTATGTCCGCGGAAGTCACAATCGCCGACGCCTAAAGCATCAACTGACTCTCCTCGTCGGCCACCCGGCGCACGAAGTGGTGGGTTTCTATGGACAACAAAATGTGATGACCCTCACCGGAAGGGCGGGAACGGGCTTTGTAGAGGACCCATTTGGTTTCCACATGGGCACACCAGCTAAAACCAAGCCGAGACTAATGATGGAGGTAGGCTTCGGGATTTCAAAACCCTCAAGGCGGCGCTTCCATGGTGAACCAGTTGTGCGCTGAGCGCACGCCAGTGCTTGTCATGGGGCTCTAGCACAAGCTCTGCTCAAGGAGAGGATGGAACCGCGCAACGCCACTCATGCTGCTGTCATTTTGGTAGCGTTAGCAGAGTGGCGCCATTGCCGATGCGATGCCAAGGGCGTCGAGTTCGCTACCCTCGAATGGTGGATGCGTTCCAACACCGAGGGAGCTTGGAGCTCTTAATGACCGCGGCCGAAGTCGCGTGAAAAGGCTGCACTTCACCGCAACTGATCACATGCCGGATGTCCGAAACCCTTTGCTTGAGCAGGGCATTCAGGAGGCAACCTCTGTATGCCACCCTCTCCGGATCACTCTTCCTCGTATTCCTCCGCGCAAGCCGGGCTCAGACAAGTTCCTCTTAACGCCCCTCAGGCACTAGCAACCACAAAGGTAAGCCCATCCGCCGTCTGGATGAGGTCCCCTCATCGAAACGATTTGCCAGACCGTTACTGCCTCGGGGTAAAGAGGCGCTGCATCGGGAGTTGTTACCATGGAATGCTGCCCCCTCCTGGCCGCAAGGGTTCTTCACCACACCATTCCCAGCACTGATTAGAACTTCGTCGATCCTTGGGGCGGGCGTTGGCATGACTTTCGCATAGCCCTACGGCAGACTGGCTGGAATGATTTAGAAGGACACTGCTACGATGAATACTGAGGCCCAGAAACAAGCACTTAACTGCGCCGGCAGCCCGATGGCCGATCCAACATCACGTGGATCGACGACGCGGATCAGAGATCGTGGCTCACGTCGGACATCAAGACGGCGGCGTACCGAGCAGCACGTTTTCCCTTAGCAAAAATGTCTCTGCAACTGAAACATAGAAAGCGACTGGCAGCACATGTGCAGCACGGGCTTTACACCCTACGGGTTCTCACTAGTAGTTAAGTTCGGCGGCAGCCTAATGCGCGACATTCCGACATGCAAAGATGCGATAGCTGAGTTGGAGCGTCTCGTCGAGTTCGGATACCGGATTTTGCTGGTGCCCGGTGGCGGCCTGCCGGATAAGGCAATAGAGGCGGTTGACGCGAGCTACCCGCTGGCGGCGTTCACAAGCCATCACGCCTGCGCCCTCGCTCAGGATCAAACCGGCTATTTGCTGACGGACCGAGCATTCTCGTCAAAACTCGTCGCAACCTCCGCTTTAGGCGAATGCCGAAAGATATCAGCGGCAGGCATGGTCCCAGTTCTGCTTCCCTCGCGTATTCTCTTCGCCATGGATCCAGTAGACTGGAGTTGGGACGTCACCTCGGACGCCGTTGCCACATGGATCGCTTGGGTAACTGGCGCTGCTTCCGTAGCGTTTCTAACGGATGTTGACGGCGTGTACCGCAGCGGAGGCGCTAGCGAGCCCGCAGAGCTCATACAGCATATAGATGCTGCTGACCTCGCGCGGCTTGGTCACACCTGCATCGATGCCTGCGCCGCCCAATTTATGGCCGCTCGCGGCCTCACGGGCGTCGTCGTCAACGGGTCGCACGCGAACCTCTTGAGGGACTGGCTAGATGGTAAGCCGGTTAAAGCAACCTGTATCACCGCATCGGGTAATCGGGATTAGAGGCATCATGACAGGCGCGGAAAGCGGGATAACAGCTTCTGTGGGCTTGACGGTTTACGGACCGGAGGTAGCGAGATCAGGACTCACAGCCTCTCTCGACAATTTCATCCAACTCAAGAGCGGGCTGAAAATTGATGAACGATCCTTTTCCATTCATGGCCGAAACTCAATCGAACAATTTTATAGCCTAACAAAGTCTACATCTGGAACGCATTGGCCGATCGTGGTCGATCTGTTCGATATGAGGCCGGTTTGCGTCACCATCTGGAAAGGTCACGACGCACTTCATCTTCTGCAGGATCTTAAGGGAAACTCCCATCCCGCGAAAGCAGCGGCGGGAACGGTTCGTAGTTTGTTTTACTGCGATAACGCCGCGAGTAATCTCATCCACGTTAGCGATAGTGCCGAGATAATGGAAGCGGAATTGGCGATCCTTCGCAGCCGCTCCTCCCGCGAAATGGATACGGTGTGGAGTTCTCTCGATTGCGGTCGCGTGACCCACTCCTCGTTACGCATCCTACTTGAGATCCTCGGTGAGCAACTACTCCCGACTCTCTTCAATGGTGACGCTTTGGCGAATGTGCGCTTCTGCGCTAACCGTGCGCGCCTGTTGGCGGCGAGGTCAACACTATTGGGGAGCGTGGAACAGTATCTGGCTGGGCAGTCCGAAGGGCTGGACGAGCTCCTTGAACACGCGGGGATGCTCTCTGGATGGGATCGGCTGATCTTGTCGGCTGGACTGCTTGCAATGCCGGCCTGGCAATATCACCTGGCCGCGCAGCCCGCTATTCATCAGATGGATCACTATGGTCCTTACCGCGTCTAGCCCACGGCTCTAAGGAGGCACGGAATGGATACTCTCAATGAAGTACGAGCCAAACTGGCCCGCAGTCAGCAACAGTCATTTCCCATTCACATGGAAGAGTTCGGCCTGAACCTCGTCGTGAACGAGGGCGTCTTTCCGCCAGCGGAATTCCAAAGTTGGCGATGGCTTGGTGAAAATTTCCCTCCATTTCAAGGCAAGGCGATCCTAGAGATTGGCTGCGGCTTCGGGCTTCCTGGACTTCACCTTGCCAAGAGTGGAGCAAAGTCAATCTTGACATGCGATATAAACCCGGCGGCAGTCGCTAACACGATCGAAAACGCGAGGCGCAATGGTATTAACAACATCCGCGTTGTCCAAAGCGACATCTTTAGTAATATTCAAACCGACCAGCTTTTTGATCTAATTTATTGGAATTATCCATCCTACTATGCCCCGGATCAGTACCAGTTTCGTGATCATCTCGAGCGGGGTGCGGTCGATCCCGGATATCGGTTGCTGGAGCGCTTCCTTTCAGAAGGGCCCTCGCGTTTGAATGGAGCCGGAAGAATCCTTCTCGGCTTTGGGAGCAACGCGAGGGACGATCTTTTCGAGGCTATCGCTAAGAGGAATTTGCTCAGTGCCACCCTTCTTAGATCATCCCCTTCATCCGATGTTGGAGTCACGTATAGGCTTTTCTCTATCCAAAAGACGGCTCCAGCTTCATGATGAACGCAACGACAAGATTGGCCATGTTGGCAATTTCAGGTAACCGTTCCGGTGATAGCTGGATTGCTGGAAGCATGATCCTCGCAGATTTCCTTGATCGTGTCCCGAACGACATCGATATTCATCACGCGAGCGGCAACGCTCTGTCGGACGCGTTCGACAGAGATCTTAGGTCGCTAATCCGAGCAGGCTTTAAAGTGTCGAGCTTCCTTCAGCTTGAAAACGAGCTAGAGGTAAAATTCAAGAGGCTTGGAACCGCGGTTGTATTAAATTGGGTCATAGGAACCGGAGAAGCCCCACAACTCGTCGCCGACAGGGAGCTTGGCACGCGCCTAACGTTGGCGGAGGTCCTTGCCTATAAAGTGGCAAGGTTCAAGGAAGACCCTCTAAGCAAGCATGGAGAAGATCTTCGAGCGCTCCTTCCCCTCCGTCGGCAGAGGATCCCAGAATTCATGTCACTAGGCATTCTTGATATTGGGCCGGTCGAGCGCGAGCAAGAACGCTCCGGAAATAGCACTTCTCGGCCCGCACCTGAAAAACCGTCAGCCGACGCCGACGTGAAACTACTGTCGGATCGAACATGAGAGGCACAGTGCATCTCGATCCTCTTCTGCTCGATAGGATTCGCGCAGCTATCAGCGCATATCCTCCGGCGCTCGCACGTGTGGCCGCATCAATAATTGAGGATCCAGAGTTCGTCATAAATTCATCCATCGACGATTTTGCTCACCATGTAGACAGCGGGTCTGCGTCGATAGTGCGATTTTGCCGCAGACTGGGATATTCCGGCTTCCGGGAGTTCAAAATTGCTCTTAGTGGAGAACTAGAAAAAGCGAAGTTTATCGGTTCATGCGGTGAATGCTCCACAGAGAACCTGTATATCCCTAAGGAGCTCGCTCTTCTCAGCGAGACGCTGCAAAGCGCTGTCGCCGCCTCTGCTCGCTTGATCGATGAGCAACAGGTCATCAAGCTGGCCGGTCGCTTGCGATCTGCAAAGAGGATCGTCGTGCTCGGGGCCGGCGCGTCTTCCGTCTGCGCCGACATTCTCGCGTCCCGCCTCGCCTGGACCGGTCTCCCCATTATCTGCGCGAGCTCACCCGAACTTGCTCGAACGCTCAATCAGTCTTGCGTCGCCGTCGGACTACTCTGGCCAGCGGCAACGAAAGAATCATGGCAATTCCTTTCATGGGCGAGCACTGCCGGCGCGCACTCCATTGCGATAACAGCCGACGAGGCGTGTCTTGTCGCAAAAACCGCCAATGAGACCATCACCATAGCGTCGGATCCCGCCATACGAAAACCCGGATCCTGCCTCCACATTTCGTCGATCCTCCTCCTGAGTGAATACATCCATCGCTGTCTACAGAGCCAATGAGCGCGTGCATGACACTGCTGCAATCGCGCCCAGGCGGAAGGCTGACTTCCCTGGTCCAAAAACTGTTGGGTTCCCGACAGACCGAGGGGCGAAACCGTTCACTTGGCGGCAATCGCGGTTAGTCATTCCCCATGCAGTGCAAGGAGTGTGACAACGCATACGTTGAAGGCTTACGTTGTTCTTACCTTCCCTTGCTTGTGGACCGTCGCACCAAAGATACCAGTGCTAGTCTGTAATCGCGGCCAGTTGGCATCATGTTTGCTTGCTATGATTAAGCCGAATGACAGACCGACGAGGATGCACCGTGACCGCTAGAATGAAAGTACCCTCCGTCATATTTCACACTCGTGTACGCGATGAAGCTATGGACGGCTCAAATCCCTACCGATGGGAGAAAAAGGCATCTTCGGATTTCTTCGACCATAAGCGGGTATTACTTTTCGCCCTTCCCGGCGCGTTCACGCCAACATGTTCAACGTTTCAAGTCCCGGATTTTGAGAAGTTCTATGACCGATTCCTGGAGATAGGCATCGACGAGATCTACTGTTTAGCCGTCAACGATGCCTTGGTGATGAATGCTTGGGGTAAGTCGTTGGGTTTGGAAAAAGTGAAGCTTATCCCAGATGGCTCTGGTGAATTCACCCGCAAGATGGGCATGCTGGTAGCAAAGGATAACATAGGGTTTGGCATGCGCTCTTGGCGCTATGCGGCAGTGATCGATGACGGCGCTGTCGAGCAATTGTTCGAGGAAGAAGGGTATTCCGACAACTGCGAAGAAGATCCATACGGGGTTTCCTCGCCTCAAAATATCTTCGAGCGGTTGAAGCGGGGCGCCGAGGCTTAATGTAGTAAATGGTCTGCCTGCCCTAAGTCAATCAGGAGTCACTCTTAGGATGCAGTATTCAGCAAACCTCACACAGCGGCAGTCCCAATCGCTGGTTTTCACGCCCCAGCTCATACAGTCGATCCGTCTCCTTCAGTTTGCCCATGGTGAGTTACGCCAGTTCATCGAACAGGAACTGGAGAAAAATCCTTTCTTGGAACTTGCGCCCGGCAGTGGGTCGTGTCCCCTGCCGCAGGGCAGCGCGGAGCCTGGCTCTCTTGAGAGCCGAGGTGCTATGTCGGCGAGTTCCGACGGATCGACGTCCCAAAGCGAATGGAAATCCACCCGTAGCAGCCCCGACGTATCGGCGGGCAATTCAATGCCGAGCTTTGAGGAGTATGCTGCCGCGCCCGAAACCCTTCACGAAAACGTAGACCGCCAGATCGCCCTTACACCCTTTAGGTGCGATGAGAGACTGATCGCGCGTGCACTTGCAGATCATCTGGATGATACGGGCTATCTTCATGCCGACCTTCGCGAGATCGCTGCGGTGGCCAACTTTCCGGAGAGCGAGCTAGAGCGAATACTCAGAATTTTGCAAGGCTTTGAGCCAATCGGCATTTTCGCGAGAGATCTCAGAGAATGCCTTGAGATACAATTGCGTCAGCGAGACAGGTTAGATCCTGCCATGGAAGCGTTGGTTGCAAACCTTCCGCTGCTTGCGCAGCGAAACTTTCGTGCCTTGAAGCATCGTTGCGGCGTCGGTGAGGAAGATCTCCTGGAGATGCTGCAAGAGATAAGGTCCCTTGATCCCAAACCCGGCAACCGGTACCACTCGGGCGCACCTGAGGCAATCATCGCTGATGTCCGAGTACTGCCATCCCCTGTCAGCGGATGGCAGATCGAGCTCACGCCTGAGCTATTACCGAGGGTGCTGCTGAACCAGAGTTATTTTACGGAAGTCTCGCGATTTCGACACAATTCAAGTGAGCAAGCGTTCCTCAGCGAGTGTTTTCAAAGTGCGAACTGGCTTGTTCGCAGTCTAGATCAGCGTGCAAGAACCATACTCAAGGTGGCGAGCGAAATCGTGCGCCAGCAGGGTGCCTTCTTCGAGCATGGCGTTGCTCACCTTCGCCCGTTAAACCTTAGAACGGTTGCTGAAGCTGTTGAGATGCACGAGTCGACTGTGAGCCGTGTGACTGCGAATAAGTACATGCTCACGCCACGCGGTGTGTTCGAGCTGAAATATTTCTTCACATCGTCGATCGCGTCCTCAGAAGGAGGCGAGGCTCATTCTGCGGAGGCAATTCGCCACCGGATCAAGGCGATGATCGCGGCAGAGGATGCGAATAGCGTTCTTTCCGACGACGAAATGGTAGCCGAATTAAGACGCGTCGGAATCGATATCGCACGGCGGACGGTCGCGAAATACCGAGAGACGATGAATATACCGTCTTCCTTTCGCCGACGTCGGGAGTTCCAAACGCGACCCACTGTGTGATCAGGCCTAGGCGAGAAGATCAGCTGGGATCATCAGGCTCAAAGCATGCTTCACGGTCCGCGCAGTCGCTGCAGCCTGGGGACTTGCACAAAGCGAAACCCTCTGACTCGCAAATGGTTCGGTAGAGATACTTTTTCCACCTCATGTTATCTTTATTGCCAGCAGCGAGGCGGGGGAAATGCGTAGCCATCAATCGATGGAGTTCGCCCCGCTCGGCGAGTCCAAGCTCTTGCCAAAGATGACCGTCTCTCATACAGCGTCTAGCGACTATTTTGGCGAAGCGGACGCTCGCTTGGCTATCGGGACAGGCATGAGCCAGAAGAATGTCGCGAAGTAGTCCCTCCTCTACCCCGGGCTCCGGGTCCTTTATTTGGTCGATCGCGAGGGAGCCGATCAGCTTTAGAGGAAAGCAGCAGTATACGATGTTTTTGACCTCCTCTCGGGAAAGACCCGTCGCTTCTGTCACGGAAGCCTCTCCCGCTTCGACTTCTTCGAGTGCTCTCGAGAAGATCCTCGCGAGGACATAATCGTCAAAGTCCATCTCCACATCCATTCTCGGCCAACCCCAGGTGTCCGCGAGGCGGAATTTTCTGCGAGAACTGCGCTCTGTGACCGTCCGAACAACCCTGTTTCGAAATCGGTCGGTCACCACTGTATTCTCGCTGCCATCCCACATAAAAATGATTCTCCTCAGGGTAAGTCGACCACAAATAGCCGGCTATCGGGTAAGCATCAAAAACCGTGCCATTCCGTTCCGCAATCGCCAACCTTTTTTGTCGACTCTCCGGCTACAGCTTTGAAATACACAAGACGCAATATCCCCTCGCCCGCTTCCCTCCGTGTCATACTTTCTTGCGACCGCAGCTCCGGTTTCGCGCCTACCTCTCAACGGTGAACCTCAAAGCAGCATCAGGCGAGCAAGGTTGGCACGACAAATGCAGCAAACACAAAGACGAAGATAGGAAGAACCATGATCACTCTCACTGATAGCGCTATTGCGGCAATGAAAGCCGCCATTGAACAGACTGCGGAGCCTGCTAAAGGCCTGCGCATTAAAATTGAGGAAGGGGGCTGCGCGGGCTTCAAGTATGTGATGGGGGTAGAGACCAGCCGAGCGCCGGGCGACGCCGTTGTAGAGACGGGAGGTTTGTGTTTGTTTATCGACAAAGGATCGCAAGCATTCGTCAATGGCCTGAGAGTCGACTTCGTAACCACCTTGGAGGATTCCGGTTTCGTATTCCACAACCCGAACGCCACGGACCCCTGCGACTGTGGCAAGTCGTTTGCCTAGCGAGTACGGTATCTGAATCTGCACTGTCGCCGGGTGCCCGCGTCATCGCGGTCTCCTAGGGCTCGACCAGATAGGGTGGCCGCACGCCAAAGCGACTGCCTGGACACAGCAGACTTGTCGGGCGCCGCCTGCAGATCGGGATCAGTTCGACCAAGTCATGTTGTTTCAGCCATGGGCGTTAAAAAAAGCCTCCGCAAGGGGGGCCATCCGCTTCTCCTTTCGCGGGACAACTCTGATGTGGATATCGACCACGTGCTCGGCGTTAACCAGAGATTGTGGCGTGTCTCCGGTCCATTGCTGGACACCCTGAGAAGAAATTCCGCCTGGTGAGGTGGGCTCCAGCAACCCTACAAGCGAGAAGAATTTTGCACCGGCAGAAGAATACAATTGGAGAACGCAATGAAAACTAATCCCGATAACAGCAGGCCGATAAGCGTTGTAGAAGTCCTTTCGCAGCTGAGAAATCTTTCGGCAGCGGAAGATTTCTTCGAAACGCTCGGTGTCGCATATGAGCGCAGGGTGCTTGAGACGTCCCGTCTGCATATCATGAAGCGCATGGGCCAGTATCTTGCAGACGAGGATCTCGAAGATGCGCCTCAAGAACTTGTTGCCGCGCGCGCTCGCGCCACTCTCAAACGAGCCTATGAAGACTTTGTGACTTCGGCGCCGCTGCACCACCGCGTTTTTAAAGTCTTGCAGGATCATGACCCTCTTTGTGCTACTGAGCACAATATTGGCCGCAATTCCACGTTTGTGCCCTTCGAGAGCGTCCTCAAGCGCTTCGGCGAGGCACCGACGTCGTAGCGGAACATCCTATTGTCGGAAAGCTTACGCTGGCGTTCAAGATCCCCTTGCCATCTAAGCCTTTATGGGGCGAGAGGTGAGATCGAATTGCCCGCGGAAGGTTTTTGGGGTGCTGTTCAAGTTTGGATAGACAGATGGCGCGAGTGTGCCACATCCGCTCGTTGAATCGTATTTGTCAAAGAAGCTTGTAATTTCAGGAATGGCCTCTAAGATACATGACGCTGTATATATACACACACGTTGGTTGCGTTAAATACCAAGAGCAACCTGAGGAGTAGAGCGACCGCGTCTCGTGCTCGCATTGATGAAGTTGGTCCTTTGCGAAGATTTTCGAGCGAAACGCCAGAAACGACGAAGGGCAGCGAGCTCCACGAAATATCGAGGCTACTCGCTGCCCCTATGCGTCTGGATAGAAAATTGGCCAGTGTCGCTGAGGTGCTTCCATCTCTTCTACCGTTGCGCCGTGGGGCAATCACAGTAAGTGCTGGAAAAGAAGACCCTGCCCTCTCGGTGATGATCGAAACTTCCAACAATGCCGCCGATCGCGGCCTTCCGGAAGGTCTACTTGAGCACATCGTCAAGAGCGCCCGGCCCCTTATCGTAAAGGACATTGGAACGTCAGCGCTATTTCTGCATGAACCTTCTAAGGCTACGCGTGGCGAGACGGCGGCTGTGACGTTCATCGGCTTGCCATTACAAGCTGAGCAGGAAACACTAGGAGCACTTTGGATCGATCGCTACCTTGATGATTCAGGCGCAGGTTGCTTTGACGATGACGTGCGATTTTTGACAATAGTGGCAACTCTCGTCGGCAAGGCAATTAAGTCGGATCGTGAGCTTAGGGGATCGGATCGTCAAGTCGTCGCGGTAGGCTCGAAGCCGGACGAGGCGGTTCGAGAGTCGCGATTGGAGCAGCGAAGCAAGGTTGACTGGATCGTCGGTGAGAGCCCTGCATTAAAGCAGGTCCTCGAGATCGCTTCGGCCGCAGCTATGACGAACACCACCGTGCTTCTGCGCGGTGAAAGCGGGACCGGAAAGGAATTCTTCGCGAAGGCGATCCACGCGCTTTCTCCACGCGCAAAAAAGCCATTCGTCAAGCTGAATTGCGCCGCGCTGCCGGAAACACTCTTAGAGTCGGAGCTTTTCGGACATGAGAAGGGTGCATTCACAGGAGCTACTGGGCAGCGCGCGGGCCGGTTTGAGCTGGCGAATGGAGGAACCCTGCTACTCGACGAGATCGGAGAAATCTCGGCCGCCTTTCAAGCTAAACTTCTGCGCGTTTTACAGGAGGGTGAGTTAGAGCGCCTTGGCGGAATGAAGACGTTAAAGGTCGATGTCCGTCTTATCTGCGCTACGAATAAAGATCTAGAGATGGCGGTCGCCAGAGGAGAATTCAGGGCAGACTTGTACTACCGAATCAGCGTCGTTCCAATTCTTTTGCCGCCTCTTCGGGCAAGATCGGGTGACATACCGCGCCTCGCGCAAGTATTCCTCGACCGGTTCAACGAGGAGAACGCTCGTAGCATGGAGTTTGCGGCTTCAGCGATCGATCTAATCTCCCGATGCTACTTTCCGGGTAATGTTCGGGAGCTCGAGAATTGCGTCCGGAGGACCGCCACCCTTGCCCGCTCGACAACGATTGTCTCGTGTGACTTTGCGTGCCAAAACGGGCAATGCTTTTCCGCGCGCCTCTGGAGGGGGGATGCAGATCCAAGCACCATTAGAGCAGTCGATGAGCTTGCTAAAGGTGGTCAATCGCCCGAAGGCGCTCACGTCCTTGGCGTAGAGGCTGGACGCGAACCGCACCCAATCGCAGCTCCCGTGAAGATCTGTGATCCCGCTGATCCGTCTTGTCCGGCGATCTCACCTCGTCTAACCGAGCGAGATCGCTTAATCAATGCTATGGAAAGAGCAGGCTGGGTGCAGGCAAAAGCGGCCCGGCTGCTTGGTATCACACCTCGGCAAGTCGGTTACGCCCTCCGGCGGCACCGCGTCGATGTGAAGAAATTCTAGCGATACTTCGGCAGGATGCGGCAGCATCAATTTTGGATAGTGTCGGCACCTCTTGAAGGGAGGTGTTCATGACCGTTTTCTCATCGCAAACGAAAAAGAGCGGAATGTAACGTTGGGATCACTACATCCAGCTGTTGCCAAGACGTCAATGCTACAGCAGCGGTTTCTTGCTGCCAACGAGATCCCCATCAGCCTAGTCGGCTTGGCAACCATCACACTTGGCACAGATGTTGCTAATTAGCCCGTCATGTTCACAAAGGACGAAGGTGTTTAATGACCACATTATTGATTTCGCCTGACAGCCTGCCCAGCGCAAAACCCTCACCGGGAGGGACGCCACTGAATATTGCACAGGCGGCAGATGCTGAGCCTGGAAATGCTGGCGGAGCGGGGCATCCTAACAAAGATAAACTCGGCTATGATACCCGGCGTGAATAGTAGGCATCTGATTGAGGTGAACAGATGGGTTAAGGAGCATGGAGCGTTTTTGCACAACATTATGCCGCTCATTTTCGGATCCAGCACACGGCAATTTTTTGGCCTCACAGGACGGCGCTCTTCTACCCCAAGGGACTTGAAAGCACTTCAAGATCGCTTGGATGACGGGGCAACGCGGACATCCATGCCGTTGACGAACAGGGGTTCCAATACATTGAAACTGCCATTAGCGCAGTCTACGCGGCTGAAACAAGTGCCGGATACGCGAGGCTTTAGACCCTTCAAACAGGAAAGGAGCGGATGAATGGCTTTCAAGATCATTACTTCTCAATGCACACAATGCGGTGCATGTGAATTCGAATGCCCTTCGAATGCGATCGAATTTAAGGGCGACAATTATGTTATCGACCCGAAGAAGTGCACGGAGTGCAAAGACCAATTCGACACACAGCAATGCGTCTCAATCTGTCCGGTCGCTCAAACCTGCGTACCGGCCTAACCGCAGATCACGCACATGTCGGCCATTTCGGAACAAGAGGTAAATTATGCGAATCGCAATTTCGCCGCGGGTAGAGATCGTCTCAAGGCCAGTATTCTTGGCCGGTGACCTCGTGATAGCCAGGATCGACGTTAAGAACGACGGCACCTATCCGGGAAAGACCGAAGCGGCTATTGTCGGTATGCGAGCAAGAGAACTCGCCTGCGGGAAAGACCGCATGGGCGCGTATTTGCTGCCCAAGGACTAGCAGGATGAAGGTCATGATCCGGCGTTCACCTGAGGGCTTGTCTGCATATGTACCAAAGAAGGATTTGGAAGAGCCAATAGTCGAGTTCGAAAAAGAGAGCCTCTGGGGCGGCTCCGTCCTGTTACGAAATGGG
The DNA here is from genome assembly GCF_000298315.2 of Rhizobium grahamii CCGE 502. Lineage (GTDB taxonomy): Bacteria > Pseudomonadota > Alphaproteobacteria > Rhizobiales > Rhizobiaceae > Rhizobium > Rhizobium grahamii. Next base: position 86,264 of record NZ_AEYE02000038.1, read on the forward strand.
TGGCGACTTCTCCTGCCAGACCTGCCAGATGACACTCGCCTGCCGATAACTGTTGAAGCACGTCGTCTGCTCGACTAGGCAGGCCAGAATACTGTCATGCCAGATGAACTTGCCGTACACGATTTCATGGTCCGGATGTTCACCTGTCGATAGGTTGTCCTAACCAGAATTTCGTCCCAATATGCGTCCTGGTCCGCTCCCTGAGGAAGCTCTCGATTTCACGAGCCAGCATCGTCGGTTCATGACCAACCGTCTTGAGGTGGAGTTCGGGTTGTTCAGGAGGTTCGTACGGCGACGAAACCCCTGTAAACTCCGTGATCTCACCTTTCAACGCTTTCTCATAAAGTCCCTTCGGATCACGTCTCACACATTCCTCAAGCGGCGTATCAATGAAGATTTCCACAAACTCGCCCTCATCCATAAGCTCCCGAGCAATACGGCGCTCCTCTCTAAAAGGGGAGATGAATGAGCAGATGACGATGAGCCCCGCGTCGGCCATGAGTTTCGCGACCTCAGCCACCCGCCGGATGTTCTCGATTCGATCCACGACACCGAACCCAAGATCACGATTGAGCCCGTTGCGCAAATTATCGCCATCAAGAATATATGTATGCTTGCCACTGGCGTGGAGCAACGTCTCCAGCGCGTTTGCAATCGTTGACTTTCCAGATCCGGACAGCCCCGTAAACCATAAGACTGCTGGTTGCTGTCCCTTAATTTCGGCACGGGAAGCTTTGCAAACGTCAAGGGATTGCAAATGTATATTGCGAGGGCGGCGAAGGGGAGAAACCATCATTCCGGCGCCGACGGTCGCGCCACTTGCTCTGTCTACTAAAACAAAGTTTCCGGTCGAGCGATTCTGCTCGTATGCGTCGAATGCGAGCGGCCTCTGCGCCAAGATGTTGCACACTCCGATTTCGTTCATCTCCAGCGTACTTGCTGGCTGGCAGAGTAGAGAATCAACATCAACGCGGTGCTTTAACGCCGTAATGGTCACTTCGACACTGTCGTTCTCCGTCCTCAACAGATAGCCCCGGCCTGGACGCATTGGATCAGGGTCGAACCAGATGAGGCAGGCTTGGAAGTGATCATCCACATAAGGACACGACGAGGGAGATACGAGGATGTCGCCTCGGGAGACATCCAGTTCATCGGAAAGGACCAGTGTGACTGCGTCCCCCTCTCTTGCGGACAAAACGTCCCCGTCAGCAGTCACAATCTTCGCAACTGACGAATGCGAGCCTGATTTGGCAACAACGACGGGGTCACCGACGCGAATCGTACCAGATGCTACTCTACCGGCGTAGCCGCGGAACTCGGAATGGGGGCGAATGACAAGCTGAACCGGGAAACGCGGCACCTTATGCTTCTCAGTGGAGCAAGCCTCGAAATCCTCCAAATACTCAAGAAGCACTGAGCCCGCGTACCACGGGATGTTTTCCGACCGAAAGACAACATTGTCTCCAAACCGCGCCGACATCGGAATGGCATCTACGGTTGCAAACCCGAGGGTTTCGGTGAAGGCCCTAAAGTCGTTGAGAACAGCCAGATACTGGGATTCGCTATATCCTACGAGGTCCATCTTGTTGACCGCGAGAACAATGTGACGGATCCCGAGAAGTGATAAGAGGTGCGTGTGCCTCTTCGTCTGACGAAGAATTCCCTGCCGGATATCCACCACAATAACAGCGAGATCCGCGGTAGACGCTCCCGTCGCCATGTTCCGCGTATATTCATCATGGCCTGGCGCGTCCGCCACAATGAATTTGCGCTTCGGGGTCGAAAAAAACCGATGCGCGACATCAATCGTGATCCCCTGTTCCCGTTCAGCTTGGAGGCCATCCAACAACAGCGCAAAATTCAGCTGCTCACCGTCGCCGTGACCCCTGGCAGAACACAGGCTGGCCAGTTGATCTTCGCACACCAGTTGCGCATCGCACAGCAGTCGTCCCATCAGCGTTGACTTTCCGTCGTCGACTGAGCCACAGGTTATCACCCGAAGCGGTGACTTCGCCGGAGCGGGCGGAGTGTCCGCGCCATGGAGTTTTGGAGCAACTACTGGAGAGCCTGACATCAGAAATATCCCTCGCGCTTCTTCATCTCGAGTGCGCCAGCCTCGTCCTGATCTATCAGCCGCCCTTGGCGCTCCGAAGTGCGCGTGGCGGAGATCTCTGCCAGAATTTCGCGCACATTCGTCGCTCGCGACCTAAGCGCCCCAGTCAAAGGGTAGCAGCCGAGGGTGCGGAAGCGCACCATGGAGTGCGAGATTTGATCGTCGGGTCGAAGAGGCATACGCTCGTCATCGACCATGATGATTAGGTCACCCCGTTGAACGGTCGGGCGGCGTGCTGCAAAATATAGCGGCACCACCTGGATCTTCTCCATCTGAATGTAATGCCAGATGTCGATCTCAGTCCAATTCGAAAGGGGGAAGACACGCATCGTTTCACCCGAGCCCAGTCGGGTATTATACGTCCTCCACATCTCCGGGCGTTGGCGCTTTGGATCCCAAGCGTGCTGCGCGCTTCGGACCGAAAAGATGCGTTCTTTCGAGCGCGACTTCTCCTCGTCCCGACGAGCACCCGCTAACGCTGCATCGAAGCCGTGCTTGTCAAGTGCTTGGCGGAGAGCTAACGTTTTCATAACGTGCGTGTATGTGTTAGCGCCGTCCTTGAAAGGGTTGATGCCCTGTTCAACACCCTCGCGGTTAACATGCACGATGAGCTCCAGGCCAAAGTGGTCTGCGGTACGGTCACGAAACTCTATCATCTCGCGAAACTTCCATTGCGTATCCACATGCAACAACGGAAAAGGCGGTTTCGAGGGGAAAAATGCTTTCATTGCAAGGTGAACCAGAACCGAGGAATCCTTACCAATGGAATACAAGATAGCGGGGCGCGAAAAGTTAGCAGCGACTTCCCGGATGATATGGATCGCTTCAGACTCAAGGTATCGAAGATGGCTTTGTCGCATATCAGAGCTCAACGTGCTGGCAGGGGTCGTCAAAGAATTTGGAATACGGCCCATCTTGGAAGTGGAGTCTTAGCTCGTCATAATTTTGGATAGATCGCTCGAGCGGTCTTGTTTCCTGACGCTCGATGGCTGTTTCAAGCACCCGCTGCAATGGTGCTAGCCCCATAAACTTCAGAACCTGGGAGAGACACGCGTTAGTATCGCTGATCAGATCCTCATAATCGATAACCAGCAGGTTGGATGGTGCGAACGAAGCTCTTACCTTTGACAGGAATTGCTCCGCCTTTTGGAAATAGATCTCGCAGTCCTCAATCCGCAGCCGAACGCTCGGCGGAGGTGCTGCATCGTGGATCGACCGTAACTTTAACCACTTCCCGCTCTGTCTCGCTTGTACTAGCGAGCGCAAAGACTCGAGAGTGTTTCGCCGTTTGAGGAAAATAACTCTTAGCCCCGGCCACCCGGCGAGCTCATCGAAAAAACCCGGCCGCTCCTCGAACTGAGGTTCGTTAATCTTGCAGCCGATGCGTAGCAAATTCTTGTCAATCCGCGGCAGGCTACGATATGCGTATTCCAGTAGTTCTCGGTCGGGCAACAGCAGCCGATCCTTATCTGACCAATCTTCATCAAAGGTGTTGAGGAGTTCGCCACTGCTATGCACCTCGGGGTGCTGGTTGAGGAGAGCTTCGAGATAATGCGTGCCACTTCGCGGCATGCCGAGAATGACAAATGGTTCTGCCAACCTTGTCGTAACGTTCATTGCACTATTTCCTTTAAATGTCCGCGTCCATAAAGGCCAAAGCTGATGGCGCAATGCCGTCTCGTGGCATCATGGCGAAGGAGATCCGTACTGGCGATAAATGTCTTGCAGGCCGACCAAAAGCTCCTCCGACAGTTTCACGTCCGCCGCCGCGAGATTATGTTCCAGTTGTGCGAGCGAGGTCGCGCCTATGAGAGTGCTGGCGACAAATGGCCGGCCGATGACGAACGCGAGGGAGCCATGCACTGGATCAATACCATGCTTCCGGAACAGCGCCGTGTATGCGAATGCGGCATCTTGGGCCCGCTCATTGCTGTAACGAAAAAAACGGCCAAACAAGTCCAGCCTTGAGCCACCCGCGCGTTCGCCACAGAAGTACTTCCCCGTCAGCATGCCCATGGCCAGCGGCGAATAAACCAGGACCCCGACCTTTTCGCGCAACGCCATCTCCGCAAGTCCATGCTCGAAATCGAGGTTGAGCAGGTTGTAAGAGTTTTGTATGCTCGTTACTCGCGTGTAGCCGTGCACATCCGCAAAATGCAGGAAGCTGGCAAGCCCCCAAGGCGTCTCGTTGGATAAGCCGATGTGTCGGACACGGCCGCTCTGGACAAGAGCGTCCAGTGCTTCCAGCGTCTCGACGATAGAAACAGCGGAATCATCGAGCTCATACTTGTAGTCTAGTGATTGGAAGACGTTCGTGCTGCGGTCGGGCCAATGTAGCTGAAAAAGATCTACGTAATCAGTTTGTAGTCGACGAAGACTCGCGTCGACTGCTTCAAACAGGTGTGCCCGTGTGTAGCTGACGCGCCCTTCGCGGATGTAAGGAAGGTTAGCCTTACCGGCGCGCGCGGGACCGACGGCTTTCGTCGCGATAAGAAGGTCACGTCGGCGTCCGGTTTTACGAAGCCAATTGCCAAGGATCGATTCTGAGCAGCCGTAGGTGTCAACGCGGGGGGGTACGGGGTACATCTCCGCCGTGTCCACGAAGTTCACGCCAGCCTCTAGAGCAGCATCCATCTGGGAGTGTGCCTCATCTTCCGTATTTTGCTCGCCCCAGCTCATGGTTCCGAGGCCGAATTCGCTAATATTCAGGCCACTGCGGCCGAGTGCGCGGTACTGCATGACAAAATCTCCTTTCGAAGGCTATGTTGCTTCAGGGCATTAGGCGCCGTCGCAGCAGCGCCACTGCCAGAAAAAATGGTAAAAGAGCATAGAGACAGAGGGCACCCAGATGCAGGCCAAAGCCAAAGCACGGCCCCCCGAGTATGGCTGGCCGGATAAGGTTGATGGCGTGGGCAAGCGGCAACAGATGGCTTGCGTACTGTAAAACTCGTGGTAGTTGAGTGGCCGGGAAGACAGCTCCGCATAAAAAAAGCATGGGCGTCAGAAATAGCGTCTGGTAGAAGATGAAGTACTCGTAGCTTGGAGCAAGCGCCATCACCACCATTGCGAGGCTGGCAAATGCCAAGCCAGTCAACGCCACGACTGGAAGTACAGACCACAGCGCGGCCCATGGAGCATAACCCAAAGCGATCGCGACTATCATTATGCCGGTACCAGCAAGAAACGCCTTTGTGGCCGCCCAAACCAGTTCACCAAGCACAAGGTCGCCGAGCGTGAGTTGGGTGTAGAGAATGGCCTCCCACCTTTGCGTCTGCATCCGGGCAAAAGCGGCATAAATGGTTTCAAACGTTGCCGACGTCATGGCGCTGGCGGCTACCATACCGCCTGTCAGGAATGCCATATATGGTGCGCCCCCCACGTCGCCAACCATCATTCCCAGACCCAATCCTAAGCCGAACATATAGATTATCGGGTCAGCGAGATTGCCCAGGATCGATGCAACGGCAACCCTTTTCCAGGCCAGGTAATTTCGTAGCCAAACCGAAATCCAGTTCCATGCATTTGCCGGCAGCGTCATCGCGATAACATGCCTCACGCTCTCGTCTCCAAGTCGCGACCTGTCAATCTTAAGAAAACGTCTTCCAAATTCGGCGGACGTTGGAGGACACGCAACTCTGGCCTGGCTCTGAAGTGAGCTAGCACGGGCTCCGGATTGCGGACATAGCAAAACACCGTTTCACCGCTGACCTCGACCCGCTCGGCATGGGGAGCAACGAGTGCCTGCATTTCATGTGGATTGCCCCCATATACTTCGATGACATGGCAGCCGATCTGCTCCTCGATAAGCGAATGTGGAGGACCTTGCGCTATTATGCGGCCTCGTTCGACCACACAGAGGCGGTCGCAAAGTCGCTCGGCTTCTTCCATGAAATGGGTTGTCAGAATTATTGTCTTGCCCTGAGCTAATAGCGCGCGCAATCGCTCCCATATGAGATGGCGCGCATGGGGGTCCAGTCCCGTTGTCGGTTCATCCATGACCAATAAAAGCGGGTCGTTGATCAGGGCGCGCGCGAGGGTCAGGCGTCTCCTCATGCCGCCAGATAAGTCGCCTACGCGCGCGTGCGCCTTGTCTTCCAGACGAGCGAACTCGAGGAGAGAGGGTATAGTTCTTTCTACTTCGCCTCTTCTCATTCCGAAATAGCGGCCGAACACCAGTAGGTTCTCGCTAACCGTAAACTCGCTATCAAGATTGTCGAACTGAGGGACAACCCCGATCCGCCTTCGCGCCAGGCGGGCGCGGGCAGGTACCGAAATGCCAAGCACGGTGATCTTGCCTACGTCCGGCTGCGCAACTCCCAGTATCATCCGGGCGATCGTGCTTTTCCCCGCGCCGTTCGGACCTAGAACGCCGAAGCACTCCCCGGCGTTCACACTGAATGACAGGTTTTCCACGACTAAGTTGTCGCCGTAAGATTTCCGGACGCCCTCCAGTTTGATTGCTACCGAAGTCATGCGGTAGCCGTTCCAGGGTATTCACCCTCATCACCACGGGGCCGTTCGTTACGTTCGTTGCTGAAGAGGGTGCCGTCCGACCACACATTCGCAACCTTTCCCCAATCACAGGCAGAGCGGACGTCTGGAAAGAAGCCGCGCCCGTGGTGATTGGCGCTTGTGTTGCAGAGGAGCGGAATGCCGGTGAGGCTTTCGTACTCAACAAGTAGCTGCGCGACTAGATGTGTCGAGCTTCGAGACACGGTCTGCAACCTTGCCGAGCCGTCAAGATGTACAACTGCAGGGATCTCGCGGCGCCAATTGGCACGAGTTTGATGGTCGAACAACATGTAGGGATCTGGTGTTCCCGGATCGAATATCTCGGGCGCCCGGTCTTCCAGACAGATTGGTGCAACCGGCCTGAAATGCTCGCGTAACTTTATGTCGTTGAGGAGATCCTTCATGACCGGTGATGTCGGCGATGCGATAATACTTCGGCCGCCTAAGGCACGTGGCCCTAGCTCCGCATGACCTGTCAGAAATACGACAGGTTCGTTCTTGGCAAGGAGCGCCGCAAGATCCGCTAAGCTGCAGGGCGCGGCTTTCCATCCGGGTGGAACATCAGCGTCTCTCAAAACAGGGCCGCTATAAACGGACCAGTCGATTGAAACAAAGCCGTCACTTGCAGCCATCGCGCTACACGCTGCACCAATGGCGGACCCGCTGTCGTTAGGAAATGGAGGTACAAAGACTTGCGCAAAGAGACCGGTGTTTCGAAGAGCGCTGTTCCATTTGATATTGAGTCCGCAACCGCCCGCGATACAGAGGTTCTGCGGTCCCGGATATGGATGGCGTAGCATCGCCGCGCCCATCTCGCGGACCAAAAGACGTTCGAGGAAGGAATGGAACGAAGCCAGCACGTCCTCGGCCGGCTTACCGGCCAATCGCGCGACACTTGCATCGAAGAATTTGTGAATGGACGCCAACGAGGTATCAGGGTCGCCGGTACCGGGTCCACAATAGTCGTCTGTGCTAGCACGCGACAGAAAATGCTGCTCGTAAAGTTCCTGGAATACGGAAATAACGTCTTCGTGCGGCGATCCGAGCGCGATGAAGGCCATCAGCTTGCCGGCTACCCCAAGGTCCCAAGTCAATTGGCTCGAGCGCTTGTACGGCCCGAAATAGTGCCCCGCAGCCGCATAGGCCTGGCCTATGATTGGAAAAAGCGACTGGAGGAACCGGGCGCCGCCGCGGTCCACGTAGTAGAGGCGCGGAAAGATGCAACCATCCCATATTAGGCAATAAGCGGGCTCTGCGGCGGCAGCGAACGGGCTCGTGCAATAAGCAGAGGCGATGTGGCCGGTGACATGAGAAAAACTCGTATAAGGAAACGACTCGCCGCCGATAACTAGCCCTGTCCCTTCTACAGGATCAAGCACTCCATCAGGCCGACGTTCAACATAGGGTCCGCCCCTCAGCACCAGAGGCGCCTGACCGCTGGATACGTTGAAATGAGACTCCGCTTCGCCGTCCCAGCCATCAATAACGAATTGGTCAATATCCTCGGTTTTCAGTCCGTGATCGCCCAGAATATCGATGACTGTATCGAGGTTGTCGATAGTCTGATATCGCGGGTTGTTGTCGCGCTTCTCCTGTTCTACGGAGAAAATTAGCCGGCGATCCTCTAGCAAAGCTATTGATCCGTCATGTGTTAGCTTAATACCACAGATACGCATAATACCTCCAGGTCTCAGCGCTCAGTAATTCGCGGGTCAAGAAGGGGCTTAAGAAAGCGAGCCAGTACACAGTCCTCGTTGTCAGAGCCGCCCTTCAGCTCAACACGCTCCACTTCGACCAACGTTTCGTTGAGCAATGTCATCACGGTCTCCGCACCGGCAGCGTGCCCCCAACGTTTGCAGTTGGCATCACGCGCGGAGCCAAATAAGAGGTGCCCTCCGGGAGCAAGTATTCGCAACAAGTTGCTGATAGCTGCTCGCATCTGCGCTATCTCTCCCAGGTAGTAGAGAACTTCTGCAACAACGATCAGGTCGTACATCTCTCTTGATGAGAACTGTCCAACGTCTGACACTATCCAACTGACGTTCTTTGGGTTGTTTATCCTGCGACGCGACCGGGCAATTGCCTGTGGTACAATGTCAATTACGGTCAAATGCCGGCAGTGAGGCGCAAGTTTCTCAGTGAACGCCCCAGCAGCACAACCAACCTCGAGTGCGTTGTCAATCGATCTTCCTGCAAGTGCCAGCCTTAACATTTCGGCGTGGCGCTCTCGTTCAAAAGGGTTCCCATCCAGCCGCCAGGGGTCATCCGCAGCTAACTCGCGGCTCAAAAGTTTATAGTTTCCACTCGATTTCATAGCCGTCTCTCTCCTGCATTAGTCTTCGCTGCTGAGGCTGTCGTAAGCCATCGGCCTTGAAGCATCCCGCGCAAGATTTTGTCGACGAAAGGAAGCATGACTGCCGCGCGCACGAGTATTCGGCGAGAGGGTATCCGTGGCCGGTGTCGACATATCGCGGGGGGACTTCTTGACTGTGGATCCTCGCGATAGCCAGTCGCTGTTGCTCAAAGTGCAAAGGGCGTAGGCCTTCACCGGAAGGAGAAGAAAAATATTGATGAGCGTGTGCAGAGAAAAGCCAAGGAACCTAAACTGACGTGCCCGAGCCGCAGTAACGGAGCAGCGAATAATCGTCATTACGCCGATCATGTAAACGGTCCACAAAGGGACTGTCCAAGTCTGAGCGAACTGTGCAATGCCCGCAAGAACCGCTATCGCTAGTAACAAAGGGCCGATGTTCTGGCCAAGGACGTCCAGCGTGAGGAAACGATCGAGGCTGGGCAAGAGGCGTAGCGCCAGAAACGTATCCCGGAAGGTGCTACGCGCCCAGCGGAGTTGTTGACGAAGGTACGGTCGCATGCCTGCCGGGACGACAGTCGCTGCAATCGCATCGGGTACGTATTCTGTTCGAAAACCTGCCTTCAACATCAGGATGGTCAGATGTCGATCTTCGCCGAAGTCGCTTTGCTTCCCCCTGAACATCTGCGTTTCATATTGATCGAGCACCGAAGTCAGCGCTGTCCTGCGATACATCGCGCACGGACCGCAGCAACACATGACCGCGCCGAAGCGCGCTTGTGCGGCGCGCTCTTCGTTGCATGCCAACCAGTATTCCATGTCAATTAGCCGTGTCAGCCATGTGTCATGGCGGTTGCTTGCAGCTAACTGCCCCATCGCTGCGCCGATCGAAGTGTCTCGCATTGCCAAAGCCAGCTTCTTGACAACCTCAGGCTCAAGGATGGTGTCTGAATCAACGTTGAGAACTAGATCTCCGGATGAGCGACGGATTGCGGTAATCTGCGCCTTCCGTTTACCTACGTTCTCCTCCAACAGAATTATCGTAAAACGTGGATCACGCGCAAAGTCCGCATGTACAGCCGTGACGGCATCAAGGTTGCTTGAGCCGTCGTCGACGAGGTAGATAGAAAGCTGTCCAGGGTATTTTTGGCCTGCAATTGAACTGAGGCAAGCGCGGAGAGCAACCGGACTTTCGTTAAATGCCGGTATGATAACGTCCACGCTCGGGAGCGCCACGGGTCCTCTTGGCTCACGACAAGCTCGTTGGTATCCCGAAGGGCGCGCGTAGATAGCCTGCATGCTCTTATAAGCCGCCGACAACGCCGCATATAACGAAATTGCCACTGTGCTGGTAGTCTCAAGCAGGAACATGGAGTTGGCCTCTAGTAGTTTTGCGGAAGCGGGCTGATCGAATAACCGCGAGTGCGCAGGGCAGGGATGAGATGGGCAAGCGCTGCTATCGTTTGGGAGCGGATGCAGGCCCCAGAGGCGGCGTTCAACTCATTCGGAGGACAGCCGTCATGCAACAATATCACTGCCCCAGGCCGGACACCTTCGAGTACCGCAGTGACGATGGCGTCGACTCCTGGGCAATCCCAGTCTCGCGGGTCAACGGACCAGTGGATCGAGACCAAGCCGGCGCGCTGGCACGTTTTGAGGACTTCTTGAGTCCATATCCCATATGGCGCACGCATGTAACGAAGGCAGGCTTGGGGACAGACCGCAGAGATTGTGCTACCAGTCGTGAAGATTTCATCTTCCAATTCGGACGCACTGCACTGCGACAGATCCGGATGTGTCATAGTGTGGTTGGCGATCTGATGGCCTTCGGCGATCATTCGCTGAAGAATCTGTTTCTGGGCTTTGGCATAGACGCCAATTGCAAAAAATGCGGCAGGCGCCTGATACTCCGAAAGGATATCGAGAATTTGTGGGGTGCATAATGGATGTGGACCGTCGTCGAACGTGAGGTACACTGTCGGCGCAGCCGCCCTATCTGCACAAGGTCTTGAGATCTCGTACAAGCAATCCAATGGCGTCATAGCTCTGGTCCGTTTCGATCGATTGTACTCCCCGCTGGCCAGTCCGACATCGACTTTCCAACCGGAAGTACGATGACCAGCGCGTCCTCGAGGCGAACAGGAGCCTTGTCGACTCGAGCCTCGCGCAACGTTGAACGCACTCGGATATCTTTTATGATGGTTAGCGGACTGTACCGACCAAACCGCTCAATGTGTTTGTGGAGCTGAGGCCGAACAGTTCCGAACGCGAAAGGAACAGCGAGCTGCTGCAATACCGGCAGCACCGCATGGATCGAGTGGCTGATACCGAGACCCTCCAAGTCGCGGCGCACCCCGTAAAGTCCAAGTTCCGCAACCAGGACGTCGGTTGAACCAACCCGAATGAATCTCCGCAGGAGACCCATATGAGCCGCAACGCCATTGGCGTCATAGCCTATAGCCCGAAGCTCAGGTCTCGCTCCCGCCCAGCTCCGCGCGTCTATGAAGGGCTTGGCGTTGAACGTTCCTGTGGGTCCGTAAGTTTGGCGAAAAAAATCTGCCAACTCGAGATGATCCGCTAGATCCAACTCGTTTTCCCAGCGCAGCTTCCAGTCCACCTGCGAATTCATGACTTGGCCCTCTTGTTCTGGCATCGCGCCGCAAGGGCGACTTCTCATGCCTAAACCAGCATCCACCATTCCCCGGGAGTCACCTCGACTACCCAAACACCATGCGTTCGGCAGCTACTACTTCTCCGTCCGCGGACATCAACTATCTGCCCCGCGCAGCTATACAACTAGCGCCGGTTTTATACTTGTTTTCTTCTTGACACGCATGTCGACTTAACGACATTTTCGTAATGCACCATCGTGCAAGATCGGTAAAATTGATTGTTTGGATGACACCCATCCATGAGTTGGATGACTAGTATGCGATTTAAGGGACTTGATCTAAATCTTCTGGTGGCGATGGACGCGCTCATGACGGAGCGCAATCTTACAGCTGCCGCGCGCAGCATCCATCTAAGCCAACCAGCCATGAGTGCAGCCGTCGGCCGGCTTCGTGCCTACTTTAAGGACGACTTGTTCCGGATGAATGGTCGTGAGCTTGTGCCGACGCCCCGCGCAGAAGGCTTAGCACCCGCAGTGCGAGAGGCACTACTTCAAATACAGCTGTCAGTGATATCGTTCGAACCCTTTGATCCCTTTAAGTCAGATCGCCGCTTCCGGATAATCCTCTCGGACTTCATGACGCTCGTCTTCATCGACAAAGTGGTGAAGCGAGCGGCGCGCGAAGCGCCAGGCACCAGCTTCGAGTTTCTTCCTCTGGCAGACGACTATGATGAGCTTCTTCGACGCGGCGAGGTTGATTTCCTCATCTTACCGGAGGTTTTCATGCCCGCCGCTCACCCGCAGATGAGGCTGTTTGAAGAGAAGCTTGTATGTGTTGGCTGCGGCAATAACGAGCAACTTACGGAGCCGCTTTCATTTGACAGATATATGTCCTTGGGCCACGTAGCGGCTAAATTTGGCAACTCGCGCAGACCGTCTATCGAAGAGTGGTATCTGCTTCAGCACGGATTCAAAAGGCGAATCGAGGTCGTCGTACAGGGATTAAGCATGATCCCGCCGGTCCTATCCAACACGAACCGGATAGGCACTATGCCGTCGCGCCTCGCGCAACATTTTTCGCAGACCTTGCCGCTCACGATAATGGAGCTGCCGCTACCGCTTCCTTCCTTCAATGAGGCTGTGCAATGGCCTGCCCTCCATAATAGCGATCCGGCCAGCGTTTGGATGCGCGAGATCCTGGCGGACGAGGCGTCGCAATTGTTCCCGACGTCTATTCGGAAACTGAACGAGCTTTAGCCCGGCTCTCCGCCAAAGGATCCTGTTCGGCGCTCTTACACATGAGGCGACCTCGACTCATGAGTCATGACTTTAAGCGCATCGTCGGTCGGTCTCTCGTCACCCTCGCTTAGTCGAGCCAATAAGCTAAACACATCACGCAACGTCTCTTCATCAAAGCACCTGAGCTTTTCGATGCATGCTAGGATCAGTTCCGCCCGGCCTTTAGTTTCGCCCCACAGATGGGGCGCGGCGGGCGCGATGATTTCTTCAGGCGTAGCGCCAAGAACTTCGCAAAGATGTATCAAGCGACCGACTGTGAGGCGTGAGACCTTGTTCTCATACCGGCCATAAACTTGCTCGCTAAGGCCTAGCATGGGAGCGAGTTTTGATCGCGGTAGCTTTCGTCTATCCCGCGCTTCGCGGAGGCTGAGACTGATCTGCCTCTCGAGTTCAGCGCTTAGGACGATCATCCCCTCAAACGGTTTTCTGTATATCGTCTTGCCTGTAGTCGGATCGTCGACCTCCCGCAACCCATGCTCTTTGACCCAATGCTTCAATGACCGTCCCACCCATTCGCTACAAAATAAATTGCTATAATCTTTATAAGCGAAAGTTTGCAGGGTGAAACCATTAAAGTGTTCACCGTGATCATTTTTGGCGCAATCTGGATAGCCCCTGATACAGGGCTTTGTCACGTCCGCGTGCTGTCTTCTACCGCTCAACACAGTTAAGTGGATACCCACCTGGCGACCTTTCAAAGAAAGCTGACAGAAAAACATGAGGATTAGCCGAGGACGGACGAGATTCAGGCAGGCGACCAGCAAACTTGTTGGAGCCAATTTGGCTCAATTCTTCCGTTGCTGTTCAAGGGGCTGCGTCCGCTTCAACGCAGCCGCATCAAGGGCTGGAACCTAACCCCACTAATCGGCGCTGCAGTTGTAGAGTAGTCGCCCACCGCGGCATCGCCACTGGGGGCTTTATTCGCTCGCCAAGGACCAGAACGAGACGCACGAACAAATCACAACGGAGCCCCACCGTCCATTTGACGCAATCGCCGTTGAACACTGCGTCGCTGGCTCGCCTAGAACAAATGACCAAGTGGGTGCCTCTGACGCGCGAGCTGATCAAGGAGCGGCTTGCCCCCACCTGCTACGCTAGCCAGTGTTCCGGCGGTGGCCACCTGGAAGAGCGCCTGGCGCAACGAGCCTCGGCTAAGCCAGCTACAGCCGTCGCCAAAGTTTGATAGACCTAAGCGGACCCGCACCGCCCCGCTCTTGTGTCGGGGCCTTGCACAGGGCCGGAGGAGCCGTCGAGCCAATTTGGATCTGCGACAAATCGTCGGCCCTCAGGGTTTCGAGCCACAATTACCGCGATTTCACAGGGTTCCGGCCGAGGATGCAGCGACTATTTAGCAAAACTTGGCCATAGCTTGCGCCAAATTGATATCTTGCGGTAAGCTTGAACTGCATTTTTGCGCAACGTTACGCAGCCCGCGAGTCGGGCTGTAGATGGAGAATGGATGTAGGAAACCAGAAAAGGAAAACCGCTCCCGAAAAATTCCGGAAGCGGGTCTGAAAGAGATCAATTAAGCCAAATTTGTTCTCGCAGACCCTTCCTTCCTTGTCAACAAAAAACGCCCTTTCGGTGAACGGCGGAGCTTTGCCTGGTCCCAACTGGAGACGGGACATGGAAGATTACACGGACGACCGGCGGCCGGTTGGACGAAGAGTTACCCCTGCGCGTATAGCGTTTCGGCGCTTGGCAGAATCAACTGAACTCGGCTCGGTGACCCGCGGACAGCTGGCCGTGCTCGCGCAAACACTGCCTTGCACCGGGCTCATAAACGGAACTGAGAGCCACCTTTTGACAGTTTTGGTCAACACCGCTCCAGCCGACGCTTTTTCCAGGTCCGGGCGGCCAATCGTCTTCAAGTCAAACCGACAGCTGGCTTTCGAAGTAGGCCGTTCGGCCGGGCGTGTAAGTCGTGTTCTTTCCCGACTTTTCGACCTCGGCCTCGTTACAATGCAAGACAGTGGGAATTATAAGAGATATCCCGTGCGAAACCCGCATGGCGAGATTGCAGAAGGATTTGGGATAGATCTCCGGATCTTGGTAGCACGCTATGGGGAACTCAATGAGAACGTGAACCGGGCACGAGCTGAAAAGAGAGCTAAGGATGCCGCCGCCCGGCGATACCGCGGTGCGCTGCGCAACGTACGCTACGCAATTTCGTCCCTTCAAGGGCACACTTCAGTTCAGGCGATCGGTGACCGCATCAACCGGGTTGCCAATATTGTGGGCATCCCTACAAAAGCAACGGAGGGCAAGCTCCGCCGGGCCATTGCCGTCATCGAATCTTGCGTGGATCGGCTTATGCTTCTGACAAGCGGCGGAAGTAATCCGAGGGGAAAAACGACACGCCCGTATGTCTCAAACGACAAGCAACACGAGAATACACTCCCTAATCAATTAGCAAGTAACGGCTTGCAAGCGGGAACAGTGGCGGCCACAGCCCAACGTCGAGCAGGAAAGGAGCATGCGACATCGGTGCTCGATCAGCATCAGCAAGAAATTCGGACAAGGCCCTTTAATTTCGATCGACCAGTCTTGGTAGGTATTCGCGATGTCTTGCGCGCTGCGCCATCGCTCACTGACTTCGGGTGCGCTCCACGTAACTGGTCGGACCTTGTTCAGGTTGCGCCTCTCTTGTGCCGTTTCATTGGAATAACAGAACTGGTTTACTGCAGCGCGATAAATCAGATGGGGCAGCAACTGGCCGCTGTTGCCGTCGCCATTACCGTAGAAAAAACTAACCGGCTCGAAGTGAAATCACCAAACGGCTACCTGAGAGGCATGACCAAGCGCGCCGCGGCTGGTGAGCTACGTCTCAGTCGCTCAGTGTTCGGGCTCGCTGCTCGTAGCCCACCACAAGAGATTTGTTGAGGATAAAGGGTGCGCTGCGGTTTATCTGTACTCAAGCATCGGTGCCCTCTGTGCGGCTGGATGCCAAAGCAGTTTCATGGACTTGTGAAACGAGACGCCTAAGAAGACGTAGTAGATCACCGACCACTTCGCCCGGTAGCTCCCTCGTGAGACGGTCCACAGCGATTCGATCTGCAGCTTCCTCTGGCGTGGCGCCCCAAAGGTGAGGAGCGGCATGGAAGATAATATCAAGCGGCTTGAATCCTAAGATCTCGCAGAGGTGGATCATTCTCGTGACGTTCATCTTTGAAAAGGCGCGCTCGTAGCGCCCATAGACCGCTGTTGAGAGACCGAGCATCCTGGCAACATCGGCCCTAGGGAGACCGACGCCCTCGCGCGACCTCTTCAAAAATCCGCTGATGAGAGCTTCCATCTCTCCCAGTTCCGTGATCGCACCATCGAAACCAGGCTTTCTGTAAACTCGTTTATCTACCTCGGGATCCGTGGTCTCCACCAGCCCTTTCGCTTCTGCGTATCTTGTCAAACTATCTCTCACCGAAATCCTTTTCCAACAGCTCACTTGTTTACGCGATATACGGCCATGAAGACCTTTGCTCAGTCCAATCGGACCTGGGCGACCGATTTTTTTCTTGTTATAGCAACAATGCCTCACTTAGCCAATTTGCTTCATTGCGCCCCTGAATAAAGATGTCAAACTCGCCCATGGAGGCGCCGCAAGCTGGAATTGGCACCGATCAAAGCGCAATATCAGCACTCGTTAAAATAAAAATAAGCCTCTGAGAACAAACGACGATCACTCTTCGACAGCGAGATGGGCGGAAGGACGGAGGCTTGCAACCGCTCGACAAAGCCTCATGCCGACCGCCAGAGATGGCACTACCTTCTTGGCATAGGCCGGGCTTTGCCCATCTTTCCAAACCGAGGGATAGTGGCAGTTCGAAACATGTACAAGTGCCACCGGCGCCCAAGTTCGGATCTAGGGACGGCCAAGTGCTCCAAGCCCTCCTCGCACCACGTGGGTGACATCGCAAATTGCGACAACGGCCGATTGAAAAAAGTGGAGTAAATTATGGAACTACCATATCGGAAAAGGACATGTCTGACTCTGGTAGCGGGTCAACGGCGCCCGAATCGGTCATAGGCGATCAAGGCTTTATCCGGCATGCGATGCCAATCGGGCGGTTACGGTTAGAACTGAACGGCGAAGGGCCCGGCGTTTCGGTCGTTGGGGCTGGCCCTGGAGCGTCAATGCGAACCTTGTTCGGAAGTTGATGAAGAAGGCCGGCGGACGTCCTTTGCCTTTGGCCTTCGTTCCGGTTTAGATTGCTCTCGGTATGCTTTCGGTTCTGCCGGCGATCGACTGACGAAGACCGAGCCAATCGGAGCGCTGGGTCATGTTTAGATTAATCGCTGATCTCAGGGTCTACCTGCATCAAGAACCCATCGACCTTCGCACGGGCATCAACAGCCTTGCTATCATGGTCAAGGAAACGTTGGAGCTTGACCCGTTGGACTGCGTCTTTGCCTTCTGCAATCGCCGGCGCGGCCGGGTGAAGATACTGTCGAGCGGCAACCGAATGGCGAGCAACACTTATGCCGCATTGCGAGATTTCATTGAGATTATCGCCGTATGCTCATCACTTGTTTCCCTCTACTCGCTTGAAAGCGACCACGGCGTTTGTCCCGCCCATCGCGAGAGCATTGCTCAAGGCAACTTCCACATTTCGATCGCGCGCCAAATTTGGGGTGACGTCAAGATCGCAATCTGGATCTGCCGTACCGTAATTTGCTGTCGGTGGGATAATGCCGTCCTGAATAGCAATTACATAAGCAATCATCTCGAGCGCGCTCGCCGCGCCAAGACAGTGACCATGCATGGACTTCGTTGACGATATGGAGAGGCTAGCGGCATTTGCGCCGAAACGCGTTTTATCGCCTTCTTCTCGATCTCGTCGTTGATACGGGTGCTAGTGCCATGGGCGTTCAGGTAATGGACATCCTCAGGATTGTAGAGCAAGCATCAGCGAGGCAAGCGCGCATAGCAGCCTCCGGGCCCTCAACGGCCGGCGAAACAATGTCGAAGGCGTCAGCAGATATACCGGCACCGGCGACCTCAGCGAGAATAGTGGCACACGAGCGACTGCGTGCTCGAAGCTTTCAAGAACCGCCATGCCCCCCGCTTAAAACTACCCCTCTACGATCGGCCGAAAATGGTCGGCAAGTATCTGGCGCCAAAACACGAAGCGCTTCCCATGATTTAAGCACTCCCTACCGAATGCGCCTCGCTCCCTCCTGCAAGCAAAACGTCAGCCCGGCCCAGTCGAATTTGGTCGCAGAAGCGATCGCGTGGTTGCCCGAGGCACAGGCCGACGTCACACCAAA
The DNA here is from genome assembly GCF_000298315.2 of Rhizobium grahamii CCGE 502. Lineage (GTDB taxonomy): Bacteria > Pseudomonadota > Alphaproteobacteria > Rhizobiales > Rhizobiaceae > Rhizobium > Rhizobium grahamii. The sequence goes on from NZ_AEYE02000038.1 coordinate 104,375, forward strand.
AACGGGCCCGCGCAGACCGATATCCATACTCACGTGAGCGGATGCCGCACTAGGCATAACGCGCGGCGTGGTAAAAATATGGGCTCTGCGGGCGCCCCCCAAAAGGCGGGCCCGATAGTTATCCTGATGGCGTCGCAGCCATAGACTCCAACTCCTACGACTGCCCCGATGCGATCGGTGTTGACGTCGTTAAGGGCAAGGCCCGATTGCGCAACGAACGCCGCAAGGCAACGAAGCCGTGGAAACGTTTCCATGCTTCCGTCAGGAAGTGTGAAGGTATTGCCCAAATCGCCCGGCCATGAGCGCGGCAGCCATCGGTCGGTTTACCAGGATTAGAGTTAAGCATGGCATATTAAAAGTCAGAAGGTGAAGCGTCTGTCCTTGCTATACCTGCTTGAATGCCACAACTGCGTTCGTGCCGCCCATGGCGAAGGCGTTACTGAGGGCAACGCGCACCTTGCGCTCGCGCGGCTCATTGGGAGTAACGTCGAGATCGCAATCGGGATCTGGCTCACGATAATTTGCGGTCGGCGGCACGACGCCCTCGCGGATCGCCATCACGCAGGCGATCATTTCGAGGGCGCTCGCTGCGCCGAGGCAATGCCCGTGAACGGACTTGGTGGAAGAGACAGACATCGAGTGGGCATGATGACGGAAGACCCGCTTTATTGCCGCAGTTTCTATCTGATCGTTGGCCCTGGTGGCGGTGCCATGGGCGTTTAGGTAATCCACATCCTCGGCATTCAGCCCTGCATCAGAAAGGCAGGCGCGCATCGCGTCCTCCGGGCCTTCGACGGCGGGCGCGACGATGTCGAACGCATCAGCGGAGAGGCCAGCACCCGCGATCTCAGCGAGAATTGTGGCACCGCGCCGTGCCGCATGCTCATAGCATTCCAGCACGGCCATGCCCGCTCCCTCACCCAATACCACCCCCTTTCTGTCGGCCGAGAAGGGCCGGCAGGTATCCGGTGAAAGTACGCGTAGCGCTTCCCATGACTTCAGCACGCCCCACACAAGCGGCGCATCGCTGCCGCCGGCAAGCATTACGTCGGCGCGGCCAAGTCTAATCTGATCAACCGCGGAAGCAATCGCATGGTTGGCCGAGGCACAGGCGGACGTGACACCGAAGACCGGCCCACGCAAGCTGAGGCTCATGCTGACCTGAGCGCAAGCCGCACTCGGCATAACCTTAGGTGCAGTGAGGATCGCAGCGCGCTTCGCTCCGTTCAAAAGCATAGCACGATAGTTTTCTTCAATCGCATCCCAGCCACAGACACCGACGCCCACTGTTGCGCCGATGCGGCAGGTGTTTCCTTCATCAATGGAGAGTCCCGCCTGTCTTGCGGCTTCGCGCGCGGCAATCACCGCAAGCAAGCTGAAGCGGTCCATGGAGACTAATTGCTTGCGGTTAATGTCATGCTTCGGCAGCGCCTTGATCTCCGCGCCGATCATGCCTTTCAATTCATGAAGTTCTGAATTGATGATGGGGCCGATAGCGGAACGTCCCTCACGCATTGCTTTCCAGATGGAGGCAGCGTTGGTTCCTAGCCCGCATAGGCCGCCAATGCCGGTAATGACGACACGTCTTCTCATTTAAACCTCCCTAGCGGCCAAGCCGCGGACGGCTTCAACCAAATCGCCGACACTCTGGAGATTTGACCAGGCATCGACTGTGCTATACTCGATCCTGATGCCGTAGGCCTCCTCTATGTCCCAGAGGAGATCTGCCAGTCCCAATGAATCGATCCCCAGCGACGTCAGTTCGGTTGCAGCTGTTATTTCATGATCGCCCACGGGGGAATCAGCACCGTTAGATGCGGCGCTTCTCTTGATCATGGCGATGACGTTATCTGCGATTTGATCTGGCATCTTGTTCTCCTATTGGTTTTTGTTTGGGCGCCAGGGTGCGCACTACATTCCCTCGTCACTGGAAGGATTTCCATTTGCCAACATGCTTTAACGGGCAGCCCTGATGAGCCTTTCAGCAAGTTTTGTCTGGCGAGCGATGATCTCCGATCCTTCATAAGAAAGGTGACCGCTATCTCGGTAAAGAAATTTGCCGTCGATCTCGGTCTTGCATGTTGTCTCATCGCAGAGAAAGTCGTGGTAAGAAACAACCTCTACGCCGGCCTTCAAGGCCACTTGGTTCAACAACTCGAGAGTGCGGGATCTGAACCGGCGGTATTCGGTGACATATATTTTACAGTCACTGTAGCGCCCGAGAATAACGCTTCCCCGTGCCTTTCGCTCAAGGCAATCGCCGATATCAAAGCTGGCGACTGGCGGAGGAGCAACAACAACCACTTGCTTGCCGAGGGCTCGAACGGCTTCGACGAGAGCCTTGATGCCTTCGACGGCTACATCTAGAGAAACTTCGTTCTCCGTGAAAGTATCACCGCTCCTCTTAAGCAGCACAAATTCGCTCGATACAGGGGCATCAAAAGGGCTTGAAATGGCAACGGTGCTGATCTCCGGTCGATTTTTCAGGATAGCCAAAACACCGTCATTGAAGCGAATACAGTCCTCGCCAAAGGCATGGGAATAGGGCGACGCTGACGCCTTCGAGAAGGCAGCAACTCCAATGGCGGGGAAGCACCCGCTCATCGTGAGCTGAGCCAGCCCGGCTTCTCCGACTGTCTTGGCCAAGCCGGGAACCACTGCCATGGCAAATGAATCGCCCCAAACCAACAATTCAGGCTTGCCCGTTGTCTCGCAGTTCTTTGGGATTTCCTGAGGGGGCGATCTGGGACTGAAATCACATGCTTTTCCAAGGCCGTAGTTGATCCGCCGGATCTTCGCAAAATCAACGTTGCTCTCGGTGGCGGCGATAGCGACGGAGGGCGAGAGGCCGAGAAGCACCGATGCGGCAACGAGTCCTGAGGCCAGCCGTACGCGAGACATAACGTGCCCCCGCCGGAATGGCTCCTCCACGAATTGATAAAGAGCCCAGCTCGCAACCAATGAGAAAGCAACCGCCGCATAGATCGCAAAGGCAGGAGGCTCCCCCATCCAAACCGCGTTCATATAGACAAGCACGGGCCAGTGGATCAGATAGAGTGAGTACGATATATCCCCTACCCTTGCCATGCCTCGAACCGCCACATTGCTCCTGCTTGGCGCAAGAAGGAGGATCAGGCTTGCCAAGCAGACCAAAGCGCCATCCACTACGGGATGTGCGAAACCCATAGGGGCGACGAGGATAAATGCGAGCGTCGGGAGGCGCAGCTTCGAAAGCCTGGCAGCCACGAGAGGAGTGGTGGGAAGCAAGGCTCCGAATGAACCAATGGCCATTTCCCAAAATCGGGTCGGCATAAGATAAAATGCAGCGGATGGGTCACGAAAGACCACATACAGACATAGAACCAGGCTGGCAACGAGGAGCGAACTAACGCCTGTCAGCCACCATCTCTTGGGAGCAAAGGCCAAGAAGGCAGGCAGCAACAGATAACCCTGCTCCTCGACAGCAAGCGACCAAAAATGCAGGAGGGGCTTCGTTTCGGCGGCTCCACCGAAATAGTCCGCCTGGAACCAGAAAACGATATTGCCGGAAAAAGTGAGCGCCCCGTAGACTTGATTTTGGAACTCCCTCAGGCCCACATCTGACAGAAAGAAAGGCGCAGCGATCGTCGTAAGAGCGATGACGACGTAGGCCGCTGGCAATAGTCGCTTCGCACGTCGATAATAGAATTCCGAAAAGCTGAACCGCGATTGCTCGAGCTGCGTCTTGATTAAATTTGTGATAAGAAAGCCCGAAATCACGAAAAAAATATCGACCCCAAGGTAACCCGCTGCGAAGAATCCAATATGTGCGTGGTAAAGGACAACCAGCAAAACAGCCAACCCCCGCAGGGCTTGGATATCAGTTCGAAATTCTCGCGGCATTAGCAGGACCTATGGCTTTCGGTTGACTGGATTGACTGAGAGCTCCGCCGCGGGGTGGCAGCTGGAGCTGCCCCGCTGCCAGGATTCGAGTTTCGAGCCCTTCAGCTGCGTGCGTTGGATTGAGCTCTGCCCCTGCCCCACATTGAGGATTTCCGGCGTGCGATATTGGTGATGACCGTCGGCGGTCGTCAATAAACGCTGCCCTAGTCGGCGCCATCGGCGCACTCACCGTGCACTTCGAAGGTGCAATCAAGGCAAGTCACAGCTCCGGTCCGTTTCGATCGATTATTTCACCTGTGGGCCCCTCGGAGATCGGCCGTCCAACCGGCAGAACGATGACAAGTGCGTCGTCGAGACGCGTGGGTGGCTTATCGAGACGGAGCTCCCATATGAGCCGCGACACCACTTGAGTCATAGCCGATTATCCGGAGCTCGTGCCTGGCTCCGGCCCAACTTCGACTACCTTCCAAGGGCTTTCCATTGAAGACCCCAGTCGGCCCATAGGTTTTGCGAAAGAACTCGGCGAGTTCTACATGGTCAGCCAGTTGCAACTCGTTTTCCCAGCACAGCTTCCACCGCACCTCAGAGCACATGCCAACTCCTTATTTTTTGCCGTTTGCCTGCGGCCAGATCACACAATCGAAGCAGCAGGCGATTGTGAACGCCCAGTGTGTCGTCAGTGATCGTGATAATAGCCATTGAGGCGGCAGAACCATTGGTAGCGCCGTGTTTCCGATGCCATATGCGCTCTAGCAAGTTGCTACTACCCTCCTGCACCGCTCGTAATAGGCTGTCGATGTACTTGATTTCGATCAATTGATGTTCTTCTAATGGCATCCCATTTATTTCGTAAAATCGATTGTTTGGATGATATGCATCCACATCTCGGATGAAGGAAAATATGCGTTTCAAGGGCCTCGACCCAAATCTTCTCGTTGCGCTCGACGCTCTGATGACAGAGCGTAGCCTCACGGCGGCGGCACGCGGCATCAACCTCAGTCAGCCGGCGATAAGCGCGGCCGTCGCCCGGTTACGCGGTTATTTCCAAGATGAGCTGTTTACGATGAATGGCCGAGAAATTGTCCCAACGCCGGTGCGGAAGAGCTCGCCACTGCAGCCCGCGAGACACTGCTGCACATCCAGCTCTCCATTAATTTCTGGGGCCGTTTAACCCGGCCGCCCAATCAGATCGTCGCTTCAGGATCATCCTTTCGAATTTCGTCACCCTCACGTTTTTTGAAAAGGTCGCGAAGGGTGTGGCGCGGGAAGCTCCCGCCCCCAGCTTCGATTTCCTGCCACTTGCCGACGACAGGAGGAGCTTCTGCTGCGGAGTGACGTCGATTTTCTCATACTGCCGGAATTGTTATATGTCGAACGCGCTGAAACGGTTCGACGAGACACTTGTTAGCATAGGGTGCCAAGAGAACCCAACAGCTATCACAGCCGTTTACATTTGAAAAATACAGTACATGTCGATCGGGCATGTTGCGGCCAAATTCGGAAATGCGGGGAGGCCCTCCGTCGAGGAACGGTAAGCTAAGTCTAGTGCCGCCAATTGATCGGCCGTCGAAGAACAACGCTGCGCGTTCCTGCCCATCAGCAGCAGCCGCTCGATCATCGGGCTGGAGCGGTCCGGCTTCGAAGGATAGTCTGGGTCATCCTCAAGTTCGACGACGCGAGTGTTGATAGGCTTGTGACGTGCGCGAAGTGAAGGATGCTGGGCCAGCAGCTCATTGATTTTTGTAATGAAGAGCAACTCCTGACTGGTTGCCAGGTTGGCAGATAGCTCATTGCGACGGTCGATAATCTCCGGCATCGACGTGAGCGCAAAAAATGGCCCACGGCTTTCATGATCGACAGATAGGTTTTCTGGCGCTCGGTCAGAACTTGTGCTTTGCCCGCTTCGGCACAATGTAGGTTCGGGTATACGAGTGCTTCAGCGACGTCAGCAGCATCCTGGCAGGTCGCTTTCGTTTTGTCTCGCCGAGACTACGGATGGGTGCAATGATATCGCCAGTGACGGCATGACCTCGAAGAACCGGCTGCCAAAGCCTGGCGCATACCCTGTCGCCAGCAGAAAGCAGAGGTCCCAATCACGGACCAAACGCCATTCGGCGAATTCGTAGTCTTCACCCGGAAGGCTGGCGAGGGGAATGAGGCCGTGCGGCACGGAATAGAGGAAGGTTTTAAACTCGACGTGATAATCGGTCGAGACACCGCTTGGCGAATGGCGGCATTTGCCTCGGCCAGTGAGAAGAAAGTCTGCTTGCGCAACCGCCCCAGAATGCAGGTCTGAGCAAAACGGACTCCGTTCTCAACTTTCGATTTATCCCGCGGCTTTTTTGGCCGTGCTGGAAGAACTCCGACGCCATAGTGGGAGGCCATCATGCCGTAGCTGCGATTGATCTCGGGATCGTAGAAGCTGGCATGGTTGACGCCCGACTTCAGATTGTCGGGGACGATCAGTCGCGGAACACCGTCGAAGAAACGAAACATCCGGACGTGTGAACCGATCCAGTCGGGCAGCGTTTGCGTCCAGGTCGCCTCGGCATAGGTGAAGCTCGATGCACCGAGCACCGCCACGAAGATCTCTGCCTCGCGGATCTCACCGGTCTTGCGATCAACGATTGGGATCTTCTTGCCGGAATAGTCGACGAAGACCTTGTCGCCGGCCGCATGCTCCTGGCGCATCGTCGGCGAAAGTCGCTGCTTGAAGCTTCTAAAGAGCTCACAAAAGCGGGAATAGCCGTAACCTTCGGGATACGACCCACGATACTCCTCCCACAGGATGAGCAGCGTGACGCCGGGCTTCTTGAGCTCGACGGCAAGATCGGCCCAGTTGGGTTCGACGCGTCGTCTCGTGCCCTGTTTGATGCCGTTGCGAGCGAAGAGCTTGTTCTCGAGCGCATCGTCAGTGAGTTCGCCCGGCAAGGGCCAGCTCAATCCAATTGCTGCTGCACGCTGCAAATTATCCTGCACCGTACTGCGCGCTATTCCCAATACGGCTGCAATCTCGCGGGAGCTGGTCCCGCTTCCGGCAAGTCGCAGCATTTGTCGTAACTGTCTCATGGTCAGCCTTCTCTTTGCCGGCATCAAAATGTCCTCGCTTATCACGAGGTATCGATGCCAAAAGTTGCTGACCCAGGAGGTAATCTTCAGTGCCGAAAACTGGCCGGTCTTTGATTGGAACGGTGGCCGGCTTCAAATCGGAATGGTGGCCGGTCTTTGATCCGATTGCCGGCCGGCTTCACGTCGGAATCCGCAGTGATCCTGGCGAGGATCGAAAAAGCCTGCGAAGAGCCGGTCATCTTAACGACTTCGACGAACTTGCGCCGAGCATGGGCAAGGCAGAAGGCCAGTCGCATGGCGGCGACATTGCTCTTCCCCCGGCGTTTGGCCAAAGTTTTATAGGCTTGGTATCCGTCCACTTGCAGCACGCCGGCAAACGACAACAGCTGCCCCGCGACCTCGCGAGCGCTACGGTTTCAGCAAAAGTATAGGCCACCGCCGGCGGCGCCGGACCATTCCACGGCCGATCGTGGGTCGCTTGCAGCCACAACTGGCAGACCTTGGTTCGTTTGCGGCCCGGATCGAGCCTCGAAAGCGGCGTCTCATCACAGAACGCCTTCGTCTGGGAGCGGATGAAGAGCGGGCGACACCGTGGCGGAGCATGTCCGTGGCCTGTCGGGGACTAATTCAATGAGTCGCTACCTGCGGCCAAGCTCCGATCACCAGTAAAGGACCGGGGCAAGCACATCGTAAACTTGATGACGACACCTTATTGAATGGTCGCGATCGGACAGTGAATCAACTGTTTGGATGGAGCGCATCCATCCTATGGATGTACGCAGGAAATGCGGAGCCGGAGCAAACGAGCCAAGCTACGGACAGTAGACTGGGGCGCCTCTCACGCGCTTTCGCGTTGCCGATGGGCACTCTCCGTAGGTCGATCTGTAGATGGCCGAAAACCTGCCGAAGTGAAAGAAACCCCATTTCAGGCAAATTTGCTTTGTCGTGTTTGCGTTTTCGGGATCAAGCAAATCCAAGCGGGCGCCCCGCAAACGGAGCATGGACAAATATGCAGCTGGAGTGGTTTCCCGGAATGCACGGAAGCCCAACTGCAGCGCGCGTGTAGAAACGCCAGCCGCTTCTGCGACCATTGGCATTCGGATTGGCCGGCTGACGTTAGCCTCCATGAATTCTATTGCCCGCCGTATGTGCCACGGTGCTATCATGCAGGGCTTCCTCTCGAGAAACTGAGAAAGCCGGTGGGGCACTGCGCGAATGATCAAATCAGCAAGGGCTTGGGTGATATGCGCCAGCGCTACCGGAGAATGAATTGACGGGTCGCGCAGTGACCGTATAGCGGTCTCGGCTAATGCAGCAATCATCTGCCCGCCCGCAGTGGTTTTTTCGAGCTCTGGCACGAGCGCCAACGATTCCCCAATGGGCCGTTCAAATGTCTGATCCAGTGTCTGCTGTATGATATTCCAATCGATCAGCAGCTCATCGATGACGTTTGACTGACCGTACATCCTCACTTGTTCGGGCTCCAGAGTGTTGTACAACAGGAGCCTGTCTCGACCAGCATCAGCTTTCGTTGAACCGTGGCTGAACCCCATACCTCCGCTTCGCGGTAAAACGATTGACAGATACTCCACTGAACTTTCCGTAGGCTCAATCTTGAACTGGAACTCGTGTTGATGATATCCCGTGATCACAGAGGCCCAGTCGCTGGAGGAATAATCAAGGCTCCAATGAAAGTCTTCCGCGCGGTCAATCAGCTCGCCCTCAAATTTCCCGAACGCGCCACTGAGCTTATCGATCATTCCATCGAACGATGATCCGAAATATTTGAACGTCGAAGGGCGAATTTCCTGAGGCATCTCACGTTGTCTCCTCGATCTGTGATGAGTGGGCCCGTTGCGCTGCGGCTGCGGATTTCGTCTCGCGGGCTGGCTCATGTCATCTTCTTAAGAAACGGCCCTGATTGCCAATTCCTGATGCCTGTTCAGTTCGTGGCAAAGCTTCATCTAGGTTCTTAGCTTCTTCCAGCATTATCTGACGCAGCCAAGCACTTCCCGCGTCAGCGTCATGCAGGAACGGCCATTGAACGGCTTGGTCGTATCGTGGAAGCCTAATCGAATGATCGATAACGCGCAGCGGAGCGGAGGACGCAACTTCCCGCACGAGTCGCGAAGGTACTATCGCCAGCCGTTCTGTTCCCGAGATGGCAGCTGGCACCATGCTGAGATTGGGAACTATCACGTCAATACGGCGCTGAAGACCAAGCCGGCGGAGATAATTGTCCTCGATTGAATAAGGTTGGCCAAGACCTGTTCTTGCTGTGACGTGGCTCGCACCAACATACTCTCTAATGCTCATTCTCCCTGAGAACTTTGAGTTGTTCGCGCACCCTACCAGTTCAAGATTCTCTTCAATAAGTGTTGCTCGAGGATGGCCACTGGCGACGAACAATTCCGGCAGTATCACGAAGTCAACTTTCCCACGCCGGAGAAGCTGGTCCGGATCTTCAGGCAAAGGAAGTAGCTCAAAGCTGACTGCAGGTGCTTCGGATGCGACACGCTTGATCACCCTCTTAAGAAAGACCGTAGTCATGAAATCACATAATGCAATCCTGAAATGACGACATCTGAGCTGAGAGCATAGACTAGGCCCTGAAATTATGTTCCGCTGGATGTGCTGTAGGGCATTCCGAACCGCTGGGAATAGAGCCAATGCCAATGGAGTGAACACGAGCTTTCCTCGTCTGGCGGTAAAGATGTCATCTTTGAAAAAGAGGCGCAACCGACGCACAGCGGCACTCATCGCCGGCTGGCTGAGGTTGATGCGCTTTGCCGCAGCGGTGAGATTGCCTTCACTCATCAAGGCGTCGAACGCGACAAGAAGATTAAGATCAAGACCTTTAAAACGCATGGGTGGTGTACCAGTAGCAAGGCGACAACTCGCATCCAAAATTCGCTCGGCACATCTGACCTTAGCGCGATTGATTGCAAGTGAAACAAGGCACTTACGAATGTTTGATGCGCCATGAGGATACGATCGGGTCGATCTGGATATGCGCGCACAGGCGGATGACCGTAAGCGGCGCCTTAACCCCCTTCGGGATCGGAATGCGACTGTTGATGTTGTTTTGCCGAACGAGGCTTCGACATATGATGATTACAGGGTTTCCGCACGGCGCCAGTCTAGATATGCCGGTTGCAAAAGGACCGCATCGTCGCCGAGAGCTATAACGGCGAGATGTCGATCAGTGCTGTTGCGCGTCGGCATGTGTTGTCGTCCAGACAATTGTTTACCTGCCGTCTGCAGGAAATCTACGCGGGGCTCGAGCCTGTCCTGCTATTGCGCGATATTCGCGCCCTGCAGGAGCGACTTGCTGCGCTTGCCGACACTCCGCCCGCCACGCGCTCTGACGGGCTAACTCAGCCGATCGACCTTTTCCTGGCGACTTTGCGGACGACCTGGAAGGACGGAGCTACCCGGCCGACGGACCGACCGAAAAGCCAAAAGAGGGCGGCGGCGTCCTGACCCTCTCGTTAAGGCGACTGCCGACTTGCGAAATTGTTGATGCCGAACCATGGCGAACCGGCTGTGAACTTCTGTCACGACTGCAGGCCGAGAATTCCGGCGATTACCCCGACAAACTGCTTCGAACACTTCAGCGCCGGCTGAAGGTCTGGCGCAGCGAACAGGCGACGCGTTGCTGTTTGGCACCTTGAACAAGGAGCTGCCGCTCCAGCAGATCGCCAGGCCACGCTGAGGCGCCGTGGCGCTCGCGCCGCGAAATCCCTGCCGTCTCGCGCCCGGCCTCCTTCGCCTTAACACGGGAGCAAAATGAATGAGGCAACGTGCGAATGTCGGGGAGCATCATTACGTGCGGCAATACGAGGGGTCATTTCCCCGTGTCGCTTGACAAATGCCGCGGGGCGTTGCCGCGGCAGCTATCAGCGTTTTTGAAGATCAGGGCTTCAAGTGGCTTGGTCGGCAGAGCCCGTCGTCCTTGGGCGTTGATTTTCATCCTCTTGTGACGACCAGGTTATTTGCCGCTTGGATCGATACCCATAAAATCAATTCATTATACCGTCAAAACGATAATGGCTAGAAAGGCGACCCAGGATCTGATCCGACGCCCAACGGGAGACGGCGGTTTCCTACCGATGCTTGCTTTATCGCGGTTGGCCTTCGCCTGCTGGTAGTTTCTGGGAGGCCGTCAGAACGAGAGGGCTTTAACTGTGCCAGCTGCCCAGAGAGGCGCGTGGTTGAAACGGAGAAAGAAATGTCTGACGCAAAACTAACAGATGTGCTTTCACCTCTATTAGAAGCGACGGGGGGCCTAGATGCTGCGCCCTCCAGTGTCTCCGGTGCCAAGCATAGATCAATTAAATTGGACACAAACGAAAACCCTTTTCCTTTGCCTCTGCCCGTGATGCAGAGTGCAATTGCGGCACTCAAACACCATCATCTATATCCAGAAGATGACAATGTCGGTTTGCGAGAAGCCGCCGCCAATGCATACGGTTTCGACCAAGATCAGGTAATAGCTGGCAACGGCTCCTCAGAACTTTTAAGTGTTATTTACAAAGCCTTCCTCGCCCCGGGAGACTCGGTCGCGATGCTGTCCCCTGGCTTTTCTTTCAATCGAAAACTTGCAAAACTCCAAGGAGCTAGATTCATAGAGGTGGAGTGGGGCGAATCTTACACGCTTCCGATGAAACAACTGCTTTCTGGTCCAGCACAAGATGCAAAGTTCATCGTATTGTCTAACCCTAACAACCCTAGTGGCACGTTCGTCCCAGTAGCTGATGTCGATAGTCTGGCCGCTCAATCGAACCGCCTCATCGTTTTGGATGAGGCGTATGTCGATTTTGCACCCGATGACGCTTTACGCCTCGTCAACCGCCATCCGAACCTTCTGGTCCTGAGAACGTTCTCCAAAAGTTACTCTGCTGCCGGCCTTCGCATCGGGTTTGGCTTCGGTCATCCTGATTTGATCGGAAGGCTACGCAACATCCAAAACCTCTTCAATATGAATGTTATCGCACATGCAGTCGGCATTAGTATCCTTTCGAACCGTAGGGCCTATTCAAACAATCATAAGCACATAAAAGAGGAACGAGAACGCGTTACGACCGCTCTGTCGGATCTGGGGTTCTCAGTGATCCCATCTCACGCAAATTTCCTACTCGCCCGTGTACCACCCGGTCGAAACGGCACTTGGTTGCAAACATCCTTGAGAGCGGAGAATATTTTCGTTGCTGCATTTCCCGAGGATGGCCTGGAAGATTACATCCGTGTGAGCATTGGTAAAAAAGACGAGATGGACGCCTTCATATCCGCGGCCGGTAGGATCTTAAAACAATTAGTACCGCACGAAACCTCTGTCACGAGCCAGTAATCCTTGTGTTGTCGCCACCGACCCGGGCAGGTCAGTGGTCAAGGGACCGGCTACACAGAGCCTTCGGCCTTGCAGGCCGGAGCACTTTACAACTGAACAGGAGACAACTCGATGGCGAACAGCCGCTCAAATATAACTTTCGGAATCTTCGATCACCTCGACGATAATCATACAGACATCGAGCGGCTGTACTCGGAGCGTCTAGGACTAGTAGAATCGTGCGATCAACTTGGCTTCTACGCGTACCATCTCGCTGAGCATCACTGTACACCCCATGGAAGGAGCCCGTCGCCCAATCTGTTTCTGTCCAGCGTCGCGCAGCGCACTCGTCGGCTTCGTATGGGACCGCTTGTCATGCTGCTACCGCTTTATCATCCTTTGCGGGCGTTCGAAGAAGTCTGCATGCTAGATCAATTGAGTGGTGGTAGACTCGAGCTGGGCATCGGACGCGGCTCCCTTCCCGTCGAGCTCGGCTACTTCGGGATGAGCCCCGAGTCGGCCCCTGGATGCTACGCGGAAGCAAGTGAGATCTTGCTTAACGCCATGAAGGGCGGCACGCTCAACCATCACGGTGAGCATTTCGAGTTTAGCCGCATACCCCTTGCGCTTAGTCCTCATCAGCGCCCGCATCCGCCGATATGGATTGCAACGAACCGCCCCGAGCCTGCACGTTGGGCCGCAGCCAATGGGGCAAATATTGCATGCATCGGACCTTCGTCATCTGTCCGCGCGGTTACTGACGCGTTTAAAGCCGAAGGCAACAAAAGCTCGGACAATCAAGTTCTATTTCGCGGATTGCTCCGTATGGTCGTAATCGGCCGGTCAGAATTGAATGCTCGCTCGCTCGCAGCGTCTGCATACGATCTTTGGCTTAGCAGCTTCAAATTCCTTTACGACCTAAACGATCTACCGACACCTCCAAACCTGCCGCTGACCTTTGACGAGGCGGTAGAGAATGAATTGTGCGTAGCCGGAACTGCAGATCAGGTGCGGCAAACGCTGCACGGCCATCTGGAGGAGGCTGGCGCAAATTACCTTCTTTGCCAGCTCGCGTTCGGGAGCCTTCCGGTGGAAGCTTCGTTGTACACCGCTGCCACAATACAATCAGAAATGATGGCGCGTGCTGGTTGATATGAGTAATTCCACTAATCACGGTCAGCAGTGTGGGCTAGGACTGTCGGTACTGTCAATCGGCGTCCAAAAATTCACCCTTGTAAGGTGCGGACGAATTCTTGGACTACTTTGCTGCAATTCCCTGGTTCGGCGGTATTAAGACTTTGATGCGATGCCGATTGTACCGACGGATATAGGAATCTACCTGCTGCATGAGGTCTTCAAGCGTCAAGAGAGCCACATGGTCTGTCGAGCTCTGCGTTCCGGTCATCAAGGCAAAGCAGAGACCGAGCATAAAATAGGAGCTGCGGGCGAACTCAAGCCGCGTGAGGAGTTCCGGTAATGATAGATTTGTCGCGGGCCATCAACCAGCAGTGTCTTTTCCCGGTTTTCCAGGAGCCGCCGGTCGATGCCCAAATCTTTTTTTATAAATTCGTTAGCCTTCTCCAGCAGGTCGTGCTCGAGTTGCAGGCGCTGCACATCCCTACGCAGTGCCTCGAATTCGCGCTCCAGTTCTTCACGGCTGGCTGTTGGTGGTAAATCGCCATTGCGTGTCATGGATGCAGGAACCTTACAACCAAGTTGCTGGCTTTCCAGTCGTACAAAGTCTGGCGGCTGATGCCGACCTTCTGAGCCACCTGCGTGCAGTCTCACGCATAGAGCACAAATCAATCACGCCCGTTCGCTTCTGTTGCTCCGATCTTCGGCGTAGCGGTTATGATTTTGCCAACAACCCACTGCCTGGATCATATCCATCGATACAGGCCGAGAGCTTTTGACGACAAGGGTAACCAAGCGTCTTCATGGTGCCACGCAACGGCCCTTGCTCAGATAGTGCTCAACGGCAATCCGCTTCTGCTCATCTGTCATTTGGCGCGTACTGGACTGCACGAGCTTGGTTGGAGGGCCAAGCGTCTAGCGAAGGAATTTGGATGTGCTCGCAACACTGTCCGCCGATATCTTCGTGAGGGTGGGGCGGTAGCCTTCAAGAAGCCGGTTTGGCGGAGTGCTTTTGATGGCCTTGCTGATTGGCTTCGGGCGTGTCGCCTAATTCTGCCATCGAAGCCACCCATTCGTTTTGCTCGTAGAGCCGTCTTTCGAAGAGTCCAGGTCAAACCGCGTAAGCATTGTTCTAAGCTGACCGTTCTCGCGGCGAAGCCGTTCGGCCAGAAGGGCTCGCATACGCCTGTTTTCGGCGTCCAGGACGTCGAGATCGTCAACCGACGGGGCCTCGATATTGAGGACCTGCGGCGCGGGTTCCTGGCGACGGAAGTCGAGAGCGGACGATCGCACGGCAATCTTAGCTGGGCGTAGCTTCGAGTTCTTGTGCTTTTTGACGGCCGTCGTCGCGTGGCGACGTTTTTTAGGGGATGGTCCTCCGACCGGGTGAGCAAGTGCCTCGGCAGCCTGGGCTCTTGCCGGGAGATCGGCGGGCGCGCTGAGGCTTGGGGCTCCATCCACAGATGTGGAAGAAACCACAGCCACCTTGACGGTTCCCGGTCCTTCACCTGCAGGATTGCTTGTCGCAATCGCCGGTTCCACTCCATCGGAATCGCGCTCCGACGTTCCGAAGAGGTGAGAGGTTTCTTCTTCTACCTCACGGGCAATAGCTTTGAGGTCCGCATTGCCCCAGATTGAAGTTGCCGATGGGTTTTGATGACGACGGCGAGACTTGAATTCGACAACGAAACTCCGCTGCGGTGTTCGCATATCCTAGCCGGGAAACGATGACCGGCCCAGCGCGGGCTTGCCGTGGAAGCCAGAGCCGGCAAATCATGCTAGAACCGATGGGCCGGCACTGCGCGAACGGTTCGTTTTAATCAGACCGAGGCGCTTTCGCAATTCTGCATTTTCCTCGCGCAGTTTCTCCGCCAGCAATTTGCGCAGCCGCTGGTTCTCCGCCTCCAGCTGGACGAGATCGTCCGCTGCGTCGGCAATCGGAACAGACTGGGCAGCGGTCTTGAAGGTAGATTGTGTTGAGCGCTTCCATTGATAATAGGTCTGTTCGGAAATGCCTGCGTCGTGGATGGCTTGTTTCCGCGTGCCCGGGCCGGCGGCGACGGCCGCTTCGATGAACGCGATCTTTTCGCGTCGCTCCTGTTCGGTATATCGGCGTGAGTTGCCGGCGGCAGCGGCTTTCGATCGATCGAGCCGAAACGGGAGCCGTTCTCTGACGCCGTAGCGCCTTAGTCTTGTTCGAAATGGGCTCCCTGTGTTTTCCACCTCCGGAACGATCAGTGCTGCTTCCATATCGTTATCGCCAATCATTGTTGCCTCTCTAGCTCGTTCGTCTTTTCCCGAAGTGAGCTAGGAGTCAAGCTCTGTCGCTCTCCGTCTTCACGGGGCGATGCGATAGACCTTCGCATCAGACCTTTTTGCAATGGGCATGTAAACGCGGGTCTCAGCCGCAAAGCGCAGATAGGCGGTGCAGGTCAGTACGCGAATGATGAACCCCAGCACAGCGGCTACATCTCACCGCGCACCTGCCGGACGCCGTCGCACGTCATAGGTCGTGCCCTACGTGCTGCCCGAGGCGTTCATGATGTCATTTAAAGGCCCACGGCTTTGCGCGGCAAGCGGTCACGCGACAGACCAGCATCCGGGCCCTTTAGGATTATCCAGCAGATTAGTTGAGAGACAACACCTGCGTTCAACTTGCCATTGCCTCCGTGGCCGACACCGGTGCCAAGGAGGAACGGCAAAGCATTGCGAGGTCTAAGAAGAATGCCAACTTCCGGGAAGAGAGGTTCCGAGACACGAAACGCTTCTTCAAGGTGCTCGGGCGCTCCTGGCGAACGCTGTTTTCGCATGCCTTCGCCGCTGAGATCGATGCGATAGGCATTGTGAACGAGGATCCAGGACGGCATCGGCGAGCATTGGGTTTGCAATAATCTCGTACCAGCGATCCAGGCACACCTGGCTGATGACGTTCGTCGATCGCCGCTCGTAGCGGTCTTCGATGTTCTCGAGGAGATCGCGCGCTGGTCATCGTTGAGCTTTTCCAGTCCCCAATCATCGAGGATAAGCAAATCGGTCTTGAACAGGTTGCTGAACATCTTGAACACCGCACCACGTGAGGGCAGATCCGTCGACGGCAGCCTGGCGGCACCTATCGACCGCGGCCAGGTTCGGCGAGACTTACTAGCGCACCTTCACCGTATTACTCTACTTGGATCCACAACTGCTTAGGCTTCGCGTCCTTTGCCCAGAACAATTTTGAGATTGAACGGCCTTGGCGGCTCCTGCCGTTTAGCCGGCCTTTCGTGGCGCGAAGCCGAGCGCCAGGACTAGAAAGATCAAGGTGCCCGTTCCAACCTGCTGCCAGTAGAAATTCAGGCCGCTTAAGAGCAGGCCGTTTGCAACGATCGCAAGCAGCAGAACGCCGAGTACGGTTCCCCAAATATTGGGGCGAGCGTGGGTATGGATGGTTGTCCCTATAAATGCGGCGCCAATGGAATTGAGCAAAAATGCGTTGCCCGAATTGGGCACATAAACTGTTACGGTCGAGGTCAGTACCAGACCTGCCACCGCTGCGATGACGCCAATCAGGACATAGGTTCCTGCAAGAATGATGCGCAGCGGCAGTCCGGAATAGCGCACAATATCGGCCTGTAGGCCCGCGGCAACGACCACGCGGCCGAACCGGCTCTGCGAAAGCACAAAGGCGGCGGCGGCGGCAGTGGCGAGCGCGATGACCAGCGGCACTGGGATACCAAGGATCGTGCCATGCCCGATAGCGCGAAAGGAATCCGGTATCGCATTTTGCGGGAGGTAGATCGGATTCCCGCCGTTGGTGAGCAGCTGCTGAATGCTGCGCCCAACAAAGAGCGTGCCAAGCGTCGCAAGAAAAGGCGAAAGGCCTGCCCAGGAAATGAGAAGCCCGTTGAACGCACCGACAAGTGCCCCCGCCGCAAGCCCCCCCAAAGCCGCAATGCTGACGGGATGGCCTGTCAGCACCAATGACACGAAAGCAAAGCTGGAAAAATCGATCGCCGCGCCGATCGACAGATCAATACCGCCCGAAGCGACGGCGAAGGTCATGGCGACGGCAACGATTGCCAGCAAGCTGAAATTGTTGGCAAGCAGGCTGGTCAGGTTGCTAGGCGTCAGGAAGCTCGGTGCTAGCGATGCAAACAGCGAAAAGACGCAGATCAACGCGATGAAGAGAGCAGATCGGCCGCCCAGCGCGACAACATTCCTTGAAAGAGATTTGGTCGCCATGGTCAAACGTCCCTGCGAATAAGTGTGGTAGCCGATACAGTCAGCAGGATCAGTACACCCTCGACGCCGCTGACCATCGTGCTGGCGAGGTTGAGGAGCTGAAAGCCGTTGAGAAGAATACCGACGAACAAAGCCGATAGCAGGGTGCCGCCGATGGTCGGAACAAGCCGGCGGGAAAACACCGATCCGAGCAGCGCGGTGACGACCACAGGCAGGAGCATCTCGCCCGAACCCGTACTTGCGCCACTGAGATATGCTGTGTTGAGGATGCCGGCGAGACCACCGCAAAGACCGCTGATCAGGAAGGCTGAGGCGAGATAGGCCTTCACCGGAATGCCTGCGGAGCGCGCGGCTTCCGGAAATTCACCAACCGCATAAAGTCGCAGCCCATAGCGCGTACCCTGCACGAGAAGAGACATCGCCAGCGAAAAGGCGATCAGCACATAGCCAAGCACCGGGATACCTAAAGGCCCCTGGGAGGAGAGTGCTGTGAGCACATCGCTGGAGGCAGGAATGACCGTGTTTTCCGTCAGCACAAGCTCGAGCCCGGCAATGATATTCATGACCGCCAGGGTCGCCAAAAGAGGCACAATGCCGATCCCGGCCACCGCAATCGCGTTTACCGCGCCGACCGCAAGGCCTGAACCGAGCGCCGCGATCACGGCGGCGCCGTCACCGTAGCCTGCCTGTATCAAGCTTGCGTAAATGGCTGCACTAACACCCATGTTGGCGGCGAGCGAAAGATCGATGCCGCCGGTCACGACATTCGGACCTCCCGCTATTACGACGACCGTGAGGCCTATCGCCAGAACCCCGGTGATTGCCGTCTGGCCCAGGATATTGCCGATGTTGAACACCGAAAGGAAGAAGGGCGCCGAAACGGAGAATATGACGAGGATCAACAGAAAGGTTATTAAGGCGCCATAACGCAGCAGAGTGGCAGCGAGCCGGGTCTTTTGCTGAGGCCTCTCCGGTTCCGCTCCGGAAACGGGAGCCGCGTAGCTTTCGATATCAACTGACATGACGCAACCTTTCCCGAGCGCCGGTGGCCTCGGCCAATATGTCGTTTGCCGTGGTGTGGCTGGATTGAAGCTCGCGCGTGACGCGCCCGCGGAACATCACGAGGACCCGATCCGTCATGCCGACGAGTTCATCGAGATCCGTGGAGAGAAGGATGACGCTTGCTCCGCTCGAAACGAGGTCGGCGATCAGTGCATAGATCTCGGCTTTTGCGCCGATATCGACGCCCATTGTGGGTTCGTCCAGCAGATAAAGGTCGGTGTCGCGAGCCAGCCATTTCGCTATCGCCACCTTCTGCTGATTGCCGCCAGACAGTGACCGGACCAACGCCTCTCGCCCGTCAGCCTTGATCTGAAGCTTTCGGACGAGTTTATCCGTCTCCCCTGCTTCAGCCTTCCTGTCGAGCCAGCCGAACCGCAAGAATCGGCCGAGGCTGGCGATGGTCACGTTTTCTCTGACACTCATATCGAGTGCCACCCCGTGGCGACGACGATCCTCCGGGACCAGGGCAAATCTTGCCTTGGCCGCGTCTCGCGGCGAGGCAAGTCGGACGTTACGACCTTCGTAGACAATTGTCCCCGAGGTTGCGCGTTCCAGCCCAAAGAGGACACGCATCAGGTCCTTGGCACCCGATCCGAGGAGCCCGGTGATCCCGAGCACCTCACCGCGGCGCAAGGTGAAGGAAACCGGCTCGAACTTGCCTGCCACCGACAGGTCTTGCACGCGAAGAAGGTCCTCGCCGAGACGCACCTGACGAGCGGGAAAGAGATCACCTGTCTCGCGCGCTATCATCAACTGACCGATTTCCTCGGCAGAGGTTTCGGACAAGGCAAGCGTCGCAACATCACAGCCATTTCTCAAGATCGTGACGGTCTGGCAGATTTCTTCGATTTCTCTAAGGTAATGAGAGATGTACAAGATTGTGACGCCTTCGCCGGCGAGCCGCCTGATCAGCCGAAACAGAATATCGGCCTCCTGACGCACGAGCGCTGCTGTTGGCTCATCGAAAACGAGAACCTTGGGCTTGCGGATCAATGCACGAGTGATCTGGATGATTTGCCTTTCCGCCGTGGTCAGCTCCGAGATCAGCGCGTTCTGAGGCAGTTCGATCTCGAAATAGAACTTGAGCAATCGCGCTGCTTCGTGTCGCATGCGCCGACGATCGAGAAAGGGTGTTGCCCCAAGGCTTGGTTCGTCACCGAAGAAAAGCGCTTCCCCGACAGTGAAGCTTGGCGGCAGGAGCCGATCCTGGTGGATAAAGTGGATGCCAAGTTCTTCCGCAAGCTTCGGGGTCAGCCGGGTGAGTGTCGTGCCCTCGATCTCTATTGCGCCATCGTCTGGCTGGTGGAGACCGGCTAGGACCTTGATCAGTGTGGACTTGCCAGCTCCGTTTTGGCCGACCAACCCATGCACTGTTCCCCGTCTTACAGTCAGTCCCGCGCCATCAAGAGCGCGCGCTCCACCGAAGGTCTTGACGATCTGGCTCAGCTTGAGAATGTCGGCAGGGTCAGTTTCCGCTGTGATAATTTGGCTCATATTGGTTCTCCACACGCTGAACGATGGCAGCGCCTTCGAACAGAGGCGCGGCCTGACCGCTAAAGTCAGCCGATGCCAAGCTTTTTGGTGACCTCGCCGACATTCGCCTTGTTGGCGAGAAGCGCCGGCACGTAGGTTTCGCGTGGCAGTTTTTCGCCAGAAAGCAGGCGGGCAACGTTGCGAATGGCGGTGCGCCCGAGTTCTGCTGGTTGCTGTGCAACGTCGGCTGCGGCTGGAGACTTGGGGTCGGCAACCAGCTGCAGGACTTCCGGGCTGCCATCGACGCCATAAGTCTTGATCTCGGTTCGCCCAGCAGCCACAAGAGCCTGCGTTGCGCCAAGCTGCGGCACATCCCAGGCCGACCAGATCGCTTTTATCGAACCTTTATCCGGATAGCGATTGAGGATCGCGGTGACCTGGGTAAAGGCATCTTGGACGGTATTGGGGATGACATCGCGCAGTTCCGGCTTGATAATCTCCACCTTGGGGAAGTATTTGACGACGTTTACGAGCTGATCGTAACGGATCGCGCAAGGTGTGACGCCGTAGAAGCCGTTGAACACGACGATCTTACCTTCGCCGCCGATATCGGACACGAGCTGCAGGGCAAGGTCCTTGCCGAGGCCCCAGTTATCTGAGGTCGAGTTGTTCAGTGAATAGGTGGAGCCGACGTCGATGGTCAAAACCGGTATGCCTGCATCGCCGGCCTTCTTGAGCCAAGGGTCGATGACCGACAGCGTTCCAAGAAGCTGGACAATGGCGTCCGGCTTCTGCCCGATAAGGGTCTGGAGCTGCGAAACGAGTTTGCCGTCGTTGCGCCCCGCATCCACGGCGATCGGCTCGCCACCCAGCCGCTTTACCTCCTCGATCTGGGCATTGTAGGCCTGGAGGTCGAAAAAGTGGTCAGTGCCGGCGGCGCTGATGCCGATACGCTTGCCTTTGAGCGGCAGGTCTTCGTCAGCCAGTGTCGGACGAATCCCGACCGCTGCGACACCGGCAACCGCTGCGCCCGCCAGTGCGGTAAACTTCAGAAAGTCGCGGCGACCTAGACCTGAGCCGAATTTTTCAATCATCATTTACTCCTTTGATTGTGGGTTGCTTTGGCTGTTGGGATGCGAGGCGGAGATCGTGGCAGTTGCAGCTAGCAAGGCCACCATCGTTGTCTCGCAGCTTCAAAACGACGGCTGTCGATCGTTAAGAGACAAGACGACATATTGCGGAAGCACTGGAATACCGTCTCAGCCCCGACTCAATGCACCCCGAGTTTCTCGATGACCTCTTTGACGTTGCCCTTGGTCGCAAGCATGGACGCAACATAGGTTTCCCGCGGCAAGGTCTCGCCAGCCAGGACACGGGCAACATTGCGGACCGCGGTACGCCTAAATTCGGCCGGCTGCTGGACCACATTGGCCACAGCAGGGGAGTTTGGATCGGCGAGCAGTTGCAAGGTTTCGGGGCTGCCGTCGATGCTGTACGTTTTGATATCCATGCGGCCGGCTGCCACGAGGGCCATGTGTGGCTCCCACTTGAGGGATATCCCAGGCCGACCAGATCGCCTTGATCGAGCCTTTTTCCCGGTAGCGGTTCACGATTGCGATGACCTGGGTAAAGGCATCTTGAACAGTATTGGGGATAACGTCGCGTAGCTCCGGCTTGATGATCTCCACCTTCGGGAAAATACTTGATCACATTGACCAGCTGATCGTAGCGGATCGCGCAGGGAGTGACCCCATAGAAGCCATTGAAGACCACGATCTTGCCCTCGCCGCCAATGTCCGAAACCAGCTGCAGAGCGAGGTTTTTGCCGATCACCCAATTGTCCGATGCCGCGTTGTTAGGCGAGTTCGTCGATCCGACGTCTAAGGCGAGGACGGGGATGCCGGCATCAGGGGCCTTCTTGAGCCAGGGATCGATAACCGTGAGCGTGCCGAGCTGCTGGACAATCGCGTCGGGCTTCTGCGCAATCAGTGTCTGAAGCTGGGAGATGAGCTTGCCGTCGTTGCGCCCGGCATCAACACCGATCGGAACGCCGCCGAGGCGCTTCACCTCCTCGATCTGGGCGTTATAGGCCTGGAGATCGGCGTGGTGGTCTGTACCCACGGTGCTGACGCCGATGCGCTTGCCCTTAAGAGACAGCTCGCCGCTAGCCAGGCTGAGCCTGGCGCCGACCAAAGCGGCACCTGCGACCGTCGCGCCAGCAAACGCGGTCAGTTTCAGGATTTCACGGCGGCCGAGACCGCGATCAGCACTTTCCATCATGGATATCTCCTACAATTGCGAAATTGCTGCCCGAGAGGCTCGGGAGGGGAATGCACTTCATGCGTCCTGCACAATATACTTGCAGGACTGCGCGCCATGAGCAGTCAAGTTGCCCAGGTGAGGCCTGGGAAAAGCGGCAACCTCCGCTCGCCCCGTGGGGGCGGTCAGGCCGCAGCGGAATCTTCATCGACTTAATCAGGGCTCTCTGTGCTTAACGCCGGCGCTTGGCCGATGCGCCACTGGCCGGGCGGCGGCGTTCCATTCACTGCGAAGTCACCGACGATCCGGTCCTTGTAAATCCGGGGATTGTGTGACGATATCGTCCGGGCGTTACGCCAGTGGCGGTCGAGGGCGGTGGACGATTTAGCTGCCGAGGCGCCCAGCGTGTCGAACAGGATTGTCGATGCCTCGAGAACAAGATTGGTCACCACGCCGAGGGCTTGTGATGTTTCCAGTTCGGCGACGGCGTTTGCGCGGTCCACGGCCTCGTCATTGCCCGCCAAATAGGCGACATGGGCGCGTTCTTGGGCCGCCGCAACCTGCAACACGATTGCAGTGGTGGCGTAGGCATTGGAACGAATGCGGCCAACGACCTGGAGCACCTGTGGATCCTGGCTCGATCGGGGACCGGCAGCGTGCGAAAATTGGCGTATTCGCGCCGAAACCGCAGCGGCCGTCTCAATGGCTATAGCGCGACCTATTCCGGCCAAGGTCGCCAGATGAACAGTCTGGTAGAATGCAGGGCTGTAGCCAAACTTCGTGTCGTCGACCACGACGTCAAGGGGATCTACGCTCGCCTCGAAAAATGTCGTGGTTCCGCTTGCCGTCAGCTTCTGCCCGAACCCGTCCCAGTCATCGACAACGCGCACACCCGGGTCGTCGCGCCGGACGAGCACGGTGACGCCCTCGCCTTCCAGGCCTGTCGCGCCGACGTCGATCCAATCGGCAAAAAGCGAACCGGTCGTGTAATATTTCTCGCCGTTGAGCACGAGGCCATCGCCTTTGCGAGCGATATGGGTTGCAAAAGTGCCTTGTTTCGCATCGCCAATTTCCGTCCAGGCGTTGCCAGCAATCTCACCGTTAGAAATGCGCTCAGCCCAACGTCTACGGAAAGCACTCGGAACGGTGTTGACGACGTTTTCCACAAAACCAAAGTGGCCGCGCAGTGCCTGTGTTATGTTTGAGTCGGCGGCCGAAAGCTCGATCAAGAGATTGAAGAACTCCGGCAGCGTCGCTCCAAGTCCACCTTCGCCCTCCGGCAGGCGAAGTGCACCGAAGCCCGCACGTTTTAGCGACGCGATCTGGGCATCAGGAAGGATGCGGTTGAACTCGCGAGCAACGGCGCCTTGCCTGATCTCCTCGAACAGTGGACGAAATTTCTTGGCGAGGTTCTCGTAGCGGGCGCTCGGCCCTGCTCCCCAAGCTTGATCAACCTGTGACATGATGCACCTAATGTTTAAGAGGCTGTGGCAGCGATAACGCACCAATCGTTTTCAGCTGGGGCGTCCAGGGCATCGGCTTCGCGGCGCTTGACCGCCTCGATGTCCCGATACGCGTCAGCCGGATGAGTGGCTGGTAGATAGGGACCGTTGCCGAACAACTTTTCGCGGAGCGTTCCGGGGCGGTAGGCTGTCGGATAGGCGCCTCGTTTCTGAAGTTGTGGCACAACGTGCTCGACGACATCTTCGAAGCTGCCGGGCGTCACCGCATAGGCGATGTTGAAACCATCGACGCCGGTTTCAGCCACCCATTCTTGCAGAATATCGGCAATCTGCTCGCCCGAGCCAACAAAGACCGGCCCCATTCCGCCGATGCCACCGAATTTCGCTAGTTCATCGATGGTCCATGATTTGTCGCCGCCGGCAATGTGCTCGACGAAGGAGTGGATCGCGTTTGTTTCAATCCGCTCGACGACATCGGTGGGCGCATACTGACCGAAATCGATGCCACTCCAGCCGGACATGAAGGTCAGCGAGCCGTCATAAGACACGTAGCGCTTGTATTCCTCGAACTTGGCCCGCGCCTTCGCCTCGGTCTCATCTGTTATGATCGTGATCAGCGTGTAGATGAACACCTTCTTCGGATCGCGCCCAACGGCCGCGATACGCTCGCGGATATCGGAGACGTAGCCCTTCAGGAGAGATTTTGT
This sequence comes from Rhizobium grahamii CCGE 502, assembly GCF_000298315.2. Classification (GTDB taxonomy): domain Bacteria; phylum Pseudomonadota; class Alphaproteobacteria; order Rhizobiales; family Rhizobiaceae; genus Rhizobium; species Rhizobium grahamii. The sequence continues at coordinate 128,974 of NZ_AEYE02000038.1, forward strand.
CGGCGCAGCGACGAAGATGCACTCGGCATGGCCGGCCGCGAAAGCCTTGCCGGGACCTGAAGCCCCAGCCTGATAGAGTACCGGCGTTCTCTGCGGGGACGGCTCCGACAGCTGGTAGCCGGGCACATCAAAATATTTGCCCTTGTGCCCGATCTCGTGGACCTTTGTGGGGTCTGTAAAGATGCGCCGATCCCGATCCCGCACGACGGCGCCTTCTTCCCACGACCCCTCAAGCAACTTGTAGAGTACCTCCACGTACTCGCTCGCGATCTCGTAGCGGTTGTCGTGACGTTTCAGCCCTGCCTGGCCAACGTTCTTCGCGCCGCTTTCGAGGTAGGACGTAACGATGTTCCAGCCGACACGGCCCTTGGTATGGTGATCGGCCGTCGCAAGCCTGCGCGCAAAGGTATAGGGATGCTCGAACGAGGTAGACGCCGTGATGCCGATGCCAAGATGTTCGGTGGCAAGCGCGATTGGCGCGGCCAACTGCAGGGGATCGTTGACGGGGATCTGTGCCGCCTGGTGAATGGCGTGGTAGTTGGAACCTTTGTAGACGTCATAATAACCAATCACATCAGCGATGAAGATGCCATCAAAGATGCCGCGCTCGAGTGTGCGAGCCAAATTCTGCCAGTATTCGAGATCCTTATAGGTCCACGACCTGTCGTCGGGATGAGCCCAAAGACCGGGCGACTGGTGGCCAACGCAGCTCATATCGAAGGCGTTAAATCGGATGTGGCGAGTCATGGTGTCCCTCTTCATCGGGACAACCTAACATCGCGCGGTCAATTATATAGATTTTCTATGATTTTTATAGATACATAAGCGGAAGATTTTTTCGTCCCTGATGGAAAAATTCGTATCGGTGACCTTCGGGGGCGCCACGTGAGGGTTTGTAGCTTCACATTGTGGAAGATGGCCGCCCAAACTCATTGTTGGCGATGTCATGAGATCTGACTTTGTGGTCCCAAGGGACTACAGCAAGAGCGTCTGAACGCAAGCTCCTTCAGGCAATCATTCGGCCGCCGTTCCGTAGGCGATGTTGCGGCCGCCATAACGCCTGACGCGCACATTGGCTTGCTCCGCGTGACCGATGAAGCCTTCCAGCATACAAAGCCGCGAACAATATTGGCCGATCATCGTGGCCGCCTCATCCGTCAGGACCTTCTGATAGGAATGGGTCTTAATAAATTTCCCCACCCATAGGCCACCGGTGTAGCGGCCGGCCTTCTTCGTCGGCAGCGTGTGGTTCGTGCCGATGACCTTGTCGCCATTGGCCACGTTTGTGCGGGGGCCAAGGAACAGGGCGCCGTAAGAATGCATGTTGGCAAGAAACCAGTCATCCCGGTCAGTCATCACCTGGACATGCTCCGAGGCGATATCATTGGCAACGTCGAGCATCTCTTCATAGGTGTCACAAACGATGATCTCACCATAGTCCGCCCAGCTCTTTGACGTGGTGTCGGCAGTGGGCAAGATTTTCAGGATGCGGTCGATTTCCGCCAGCGTTGCCTGCGCAAGTTTGTGAGAATTGGTGACCAGGACAGCTGGCGAGTTATAGCCATGTTCGGCTTGACCTAGCAGGTCAGTCGCGCAGACCTCGGCATCGACGGTTTCATCGGCAATGACCATTGTTTCCGTCGGGCCGGCAAAAAGGTCGATCCCCACGCGGCCGTACAGCTGGCGCTTTGCCTCGGCAACGAAGGCATTGCCAGGGCCGACGAGCATATGCACCGGCTCAATCGTCTCGGTGCCGATAGCAAGCGCTCCGATGGCCTGGACGCCGCCCAGCACGTAGATTTCGTGAGCGCCGCCAAGATGCATCGCCGCGATGACGGCCGGGTTCGGTTCACCCTTGAATGCCGGCGTTGCGGCAGCAATCCGCGGCACGCCGGCCACAGAGGCGGTCGCAACCGACATGTGAGCCGAAGCCACCATAGGAAACTTGCCCCCGGGGATGTAGCAGCCGACCGACTGAACGGGGATGTTCTTGTGGCCAAGAATAACGCCCGGCAATGTCTCGACCTCGATATCGAGCATGGAGTCGCGCTGAGCCTGCGCAAAATTGCGAACCTGGGCCTGCGCGAATTTGATGTCTTCCATGTCACGAGCCGAAACCCGGTTCATTAGCGCCTCAATCTCGCTCGCAGAGAGCTTGAAAGACGCTGGCGAGTATTTGTCGAATTTTTCCGAGAGTTCGCGGACCGCGGCATCGCCTCGCGCCTCGATATCCTTCAGGATATTTTCAACGGTGGAACGGACCTTCTGATCATCTTCGGATCGTTCGTTTTCCGGCTTTCCGCGCTTGATATAGGTACTAGCCATCGTCTTCTCCCTTTCTGTGGAGAGCATAAGCTGCTACATCTATGTTGCAAGTTTTCATGCCCGTTATGAAAAATTTTCAGGACGACATCGATGAAGCCGACCGCAAAACAAGTTGCTCATGCAGCCGGCGTCTCCATCGCTGCTGTTTCCCGGGCCTTCACACCAGGGGCCTCGATCAATCCCGAAAAGAAGAAGAAGATCTTCGCGGTGGCGGAGGAGATCGGTTACATCAGCCCGGCCCGACGGACCGCCAAGGCCGTGGCGGCAAGCACGATAACGCTGGTTGCGGGGGACCTTCACAACCCCTTTTACCCGCTCGTGCTCGATACGCTTGCAAGACACCTGCAAGAGAGCGAGCGCCAGTTGCTGGTTTATGCCCTTCCCACTGACTGCAACATCGACGCGGTCACAGACCAGGTGCTGGCGGTACGTCCATCTGGCATCATCGTAACTTCCGCATCTCTGACATCGAACATGGCGCGTGCGTGCCGGCAAAATCAGATCAAGGCCGTTCTGCTCAACCGGATACAGCGCGACATGCGCATCAACGCGGTCTCCTGCGACAATTACCAGGGTGGTCGAGATATCGGTCGGCTGTTGCTCGAGCGTGGTTACCAGAGGATCGGCTTAATCGGTGGCGTCGCCAATACATCGACCCATGCCGAGCGCGTTCGAGGGTTTCGTGATGTGCTTGCCGAGGCGGGGCGAACCATTCACGTGCAGGCAAGCGGAAACTATCAGTATGAGATCGCAAAGCAGGCAGTTGTCCACCTTCTTTCGGCCATCCATCCGCCGGACGCGATCTTCTGCTGCAACGACATCATGGCTTTGGCGGTCATCGATGCGGCAAAAGAGCGGGGATTGCGCATCCCGAAGGATCTCGCCGTCGCCGGTTTCGACGACATCCCGATGGCGAGCTGGAGTTCCTACCAACTCACGACGATCCGCCAACCGGTCGAGCGGATGGTGCAGGAGGCAGTCAGTCTGATCGACGATCCCAACATCAAGGCCTCCGATTATGGGTCCACGCGCATGTTGTCGGGAACGCTAGTCATGCGTGCCAGCACTTGATCGCAGTCGGCGGGACGATCGTTTGCGTGACGCAAGCGCATGAAATCTGCGATACAGGTATTGCGAGGGCCTTTGCATATCAACGGGTCGTGCTGACGTGATGCACGTGGACTGCAACCGTCGGAAACGGTCGAGGGTAAGCATCAAATCAGGTCGCCGAAAGAGCCATAGGCCGCGAGCCCGACGGGTTCGTCTGTTGTTTTCCCGCCTGGAGTTAACACGACCGCCTCGCACGTCCGCTATTCTCCGCCTCGCCTAGCCTGCCCGCAACGTTCGCCAGACGTCGGGTCGCCTTTACGCCGAGGTCGTCGGCACCGTAGACACAATATGCTGAGCCAAGCTGCGCGGCCCCGTCACGCAGCCATGACAACCATTTGTGAAGCCTTACCTTCAAGGGAACCGAGGCTGCGGCTCTCTTCGCGCCGATTTGGTAGAAAGGATGATCAGTCATAGACAACACTCCTTCGCCGGGTTGCGGCCCTGTGGTGCTCCGGAAACCTGCGGACCGGCTACCATGATTTCGGCGAGCACCGACACCGCCAGCGACTTTGGATCGGGCGATGAGGGGATCACACCGATCGGCCCGCGAATCCGGCTCGACCGTTCAAGGGGGACACCAATCTCTTCCAGACGCTGCAATCTTGAGCGTTGAGTGGCGCGACTGCCCTGGGCTCCGATATAGAATGCAGAGGACGTCAAAAGATGCTTGAGAATTTCCGGCTCGTAATCGTGATCATGATAAAAGAGGACGGCTGCTGTGCGCGCATCGACCTGCAATGCAAAAAGCTCTGAAAGGTTGGTCAGCTCGCGGCACTTGTTACCGGAGGCGCGCGTCGATGCAAGTGTCATGGCGTCATGAGAGACCAGCAGCTGTTCGTAACCGAGCCCCTCGACTAAAGCGGCAAAGACCGACGCCTCCGGTCCAGCTCCGAACGTCAAGAACTGCAGCGGCGGCTCGAACCCGAGTGTGAAACCATGCGCATCGTTCTTTGTTTCGCGGACCGGCGCGAGCGTAAGTCGCCCTGATTTCGAGATCTGCAGGCTGACGGGCCGCCGGAGCTTCCTGGCCTTGGAAAGCTTCCGCAGCACCTGGACATCCCGCAGCGGAAACAACATGACATCGATGCCACCGCCGCAGGGTAGACGGATGTCGATGAAGCTCGATCCCTCGCCATAGCGAAGCACCCGCACATCGCCGCCAACGCGAATATCATTTGCATGCAGGATGAGGTCCGCTTCAACACAGCCCGAGGTGATCGCCCCGGCAAAACTCCCATCGGGAAGAATTGCCATGGCCGCTCCTGGCGAGCGATAGGCTGGACCACGAGTTTCCGTCAGAACGGCCAGAACCACACCCTCGCAGGTGGCATTGCTGGAAAATTCCCATGGATCGGCGAGCGCCGGATGCGCGCCTGACAGCAAAGGCGCGGCTTGCAATTCACATCGCATCGGCAATCCTCCGAATCCGTCGTCGCGAAGTGCTCTCTGATCCTTGCGCAGGCGGCTATGGCGCGGGTGCTGGCTCGAAAACCCTTTCGGCTCCGCGGCCCTCCTCCCAAAGAACCTTATTTATCAGTCGAACACTAAACGCCTTCTATGTCAAGTATCAACATCCGCAACAACCAAGTTTCGCGTGGCGAAACAGGTGGTTATGCTTGGCCATCCGGCGTGATTTGCAGGCGGCGCTGCGGCGTGACCGCAGTCCCCCGTCACGATCATTCCGCGGTCCATCCGCCATCAACCAGGAGAGCGCTTCCCGTCACAAGCGCCGAGGCATCCGAAGCAAGGAACAGCACCGCTCCCACCACATCCTCGGGCGTACCCAGGCGGCCAAGCTTGATTTTGGAGACCATGGCGTTGCGGGCAGCGGGATCCTCCAGAAACGGTCTCGTCATTGGCGTTTCGATGAATGTGGGCGCAACCGTATTGACGCGGATCCCGACAGGGCCAAGCTCAACGGCAAGCGCTTTCGTAAATCCTTCCAGAGCCCACTTGGAGGCACAGTAGATCGTCCGATTGGCAGCGCCGACATGCCCCATTTGCGACGACATGTTGATGACTGAACCTTGTATGCGGAGATTTGCCATACGGGTCGTGATTGCCTGGGCCGCAAAGACAGCGGCCCGCAGGTTCAATCCCATCACAGCGTCGAAGTCCTCAACAGTAACATCTGAGAGTGGCCTCGGCCTGTTCGTGCCGGCATTGTTGACGAAAATGTCGTAAGCGGGCATTGCGTCGACGGTTGCGCGAAAGCCGGCGATATCGCGGACGTCTGCAACAAGCGCCTCAGCCTTGAAACCATGGTCGCGGATGGACCGGGCGCCCTCTTCGACCTCGCTTTCGGTCCGGGCGCAGAGGGTGACCTCTGCGCCGGCGCTTGCCAATCCTTCGGCGATCGAGCGACCAAGCCCCCGGCCAGCGCCGGTGACGAGAGCGCGACGGCCGGATAGCGAAAGCCGATCAAGGATGTTGAAACCAGACATGGTTTCGTTCACTTGATCGCTTGCGGATTGATCGGAGAGCCAGCGCCGCCCGGCAGATGCAAGGGCGGGGCCAGGAAAAAGAACTCATAGACCTCGTCCTCGGCGCAATCCTCGGCCAGCTCCTTGAGGTAGAAGATCTCTCCCATCGCGATCCCCATCGCCGGAATGACGACCCAGTGCCAGGGCTGGTTGGCTTCCTTGGTTTGATTTGGACGCACTTCGCATCCCCACGTGTCGGTGCAGATGCCGGCAACGTCCTTGTCGCGAAGCCAGAAGCAGGTATCAAAACCCATACCGGGCGCATCGCCTCCGGCATAGCCCGCCCAACTTCCCATCGCCAGGCAACGCTCCTGATGGCCGGTGCGAACGATCACGAAATCGCCCTTGCGGATCTCCACGCCCTGCGAGGCCGCGCAGCCATCGAGGTCGGTAGGCGTGATCGCGTAACCGTCGTCCAGAGAATCGACACCTTTCCAGCGAGCTATGTCGAGAAGCACGCCGCGCCCGACCATCTTGTCGCGATAGTGCTCGATGCCGAGCTTCTTGGCGCCTTTGACGTCGACCAGCTTTGCGTCGTAGCCGTTATACATCTTTTCATCGAGGAAGATGTGGCAGAGCGCATCCCATTGCGTCGAAGCCTGGCAAGGCATGTTGATCGCGTCATCGGCGTAGCGCAGATAGGGTGCTGGTTCGTCCTGATTGCCGGCGGCCGCATCCGTGCCCGTTGCCAGCATCGTGTGGATCGGGTTCCAGCGACCTCCAAACATGCCTGACTGGATCGGCTCCTTCAACGACAGCCCCAGGGAAAAGGTCCTGCCCTTCCTGACCAGTGAAGCAGCCGCAACGATGTCGGCGGGCTCAATATTGTTGAGAGTGCCGATCTGGTCGTCGTCACCCCAGCGCCCCCAGTTGGAAACCTTCTTGGCGGCGTCATAAATCGCCTGACGGGTGAACGTCATGATGAACCCTCCTCCTAAGTTATCGTTCGATAAATAACCCTCATCGGGCATGGTAGTCAAGAGATCTTTTTCCGTGTTAGAAGGGTCGCATCGGCAACACCCTGACCTCCGAAGGAAAATGGTTCCAAAGCAACCCGCCAAGAGACGCCGCCTACCGCCCACCGAAAGGCGCGAAGAGATCCTCCAGAAGGCCATCAACCTTTTTTCGGAGCATGGTTTCGAGAGCAGTACCCGCGAGATTGCCCGGCAGCTGGGCATTACGCAGCCCCTGCTCTATCGCTACTTCCCAAGCAAGGAAGACCTCATCCGCGAAGCCTATCGATCGGTTTATCTGGAACGCTGGGACGTCGAGTGGGACCGGCTACTCTGCGACCGGACCAAGCCTTTGGACTGGCGGTTGAAAGCCTTCTACGATAGCTATACGCGCGCGATTTTCACCCGCGATTGGATGCGCATCTATCTCTTTTCGGGCCTTAAAGGCGCCGACATCAACCGCTGGTACATTGGCCTTCTGGAGGAGCGGATCCTCCAGCGTATCATCAAGGAATACCGCCATTTGGCAGGTCTCGACGCCGAGATGCAGCCGGAAGCTGAAGAACTTGAGCTTGCCTGGGCATTGCACAGCGGCATCTTCTATCTGGGCGTTCGAGAGCACATCTTCAGCCTTCCGCCTCCCAAAGACCGTCAAAAGATCATCGCCAACGTCGTGGACGTCTTCCACCACGGAATCCAGGTACATTTTTCTAAGATTTCCGCAATGAAGCCGGCAGCGATTGCGGCGCAATCCAAGCGATCAATCGATCATTAGAAGCGCTCGTATGACTGCGTTACTGCGAGTCTTCCACCGAACCCAGGGAATATTACTGTTGACAAATTAAATTATCGAGCGATAAATATAGGCGCTGATGTCCTCCCCCGCGCCGCCTCCCGTGCAATGAGAACATCCAACCAAAGCCCGGGAGGCGGCAGGGGCGCGGAGTTTGTGCTGCGAAAGACTGCATCATCCGCCCACTGGATGCGGACGAAACATCGGTGGGAGCGCACTAACAAAGCGTCACTCGCCGCGTCGCAATTATCCTGCTTGCGGCCGGTCGGGCGGCCAAAATTGGGTCCAACTGGTGGGCGCAAATTGCTTAAGTTCGACGTCGTTCCGCTGGTTCGCCGCATGGCGGCAGTTGCACTCGGGTCGAAGGCGGCGGCTGTCATCCTTGTGACCGGCCACCGTCGGACAGAGGTGGAGACTGCAGTTGAGGGTCTGAACATAGAGGTGGCGGAAAATCCGCATTATCTCACCGGGAATGGCGAGCTCCTTGATCACACCTCTCATTTCAAAAGGTTGCCATATCGACGGGACACTGATCATGCTCGCAGATATGGCCAAGCCTGCTGTTCGCACCTCGATGAGCTAATCGCCGCCTTCAAAACTTCTGGAGAGGATTGCATCGTGCGCGCCGCGTGTCAGGGAAGGCATGGGATCCCGGTAATTTTTCCAATATCGATCCACAAATTTTGCAGTTTGAAGGCGGCGTCGCAGCGCGCCAGATCATCGAAAGGGCCAGCTTGTCTGTTATTCAGGTGGAGATCGGCGAGGCGGCGCTCCTGGGTCTCGACACGCCAGAAGCGGTGAAGGGGCCAGCGGCATCATCAAATGTAAAATGTTCAAGCGAGCGTGCAGCCATCATGGCGGAGAACGATTTCCGCGGTCCATGTTACACCAACGTTAGTGCGGGAGATAAACCAGGCGGCCGGCTGACGTCAACCGTGTCGAGCCAGCGGCTCGACACGGCGTGGCCGTGGATCCCCCCGAAGCGTCATTCGATATCGACGCATCCTGTCGCAGTGGAGCTTGTCTGAACGTCATCGTAGTCGAAGCTCGAGGCGTTCGCGCCGCTGCGCCAGTTGACGCCTCTTTCAACTTGACGGCATGATATAAGCAAAAGCTGAACAGGGCGGGAACACAAGCATGAATCTGCGGCAAATCCGGTATTTTCTCGAGATCGCCGAACACGGCAATTTTACGCGTGCCTCTGAAGTTCTCAATATCGCTCAGCCGGCTCTTTCAAGACAGATCCGACTTCTCGAAGAGGATCTAGGTGAAGCCCTTTTCATTCGATCCGGCCATGGCGTTGCCCTGACCGCTGCGGGCAAGGCTCTGCGTGAAAGAGCAACAGTGCTCGTCTACGAATTTGACAAGCTTCGGGATGTCGTTGCCGATCAATCAGAACCCCGAGGCCATCTCACGGTCGGATTGCCCCCCGCCATCTCCCACATGCTGAGCATCGAACTGGTCGACGCTTACTGCCGGCAGTATGCCGATGTTCATCTTCATATTCGCGAAGGGATCAGTTTGGATCTCATTGCCGGTATCCAGCAGAGCAAAATCGACTGCGCAATCGTCGTCTCCGATGAGAACCAGGGCTTGCGCTCCGAGTTTCTATTCAGGGAAACTCTTTTCCTCGTGGCCCCTGCTGCTGAGAAGTACGACCTTAATCAGCAGCTTACTCTCGATAGAGCTGCTGGCAAGCCGCTCATCCTGACCAATAGAATGAACAATTTCCGGGTGGCGATCGAAGACGCTTTTGGGCGCAGCCAGCTTCCGATGCGGGTCTTGGCTGACAGCAATTCGACGAGCATGATTGCAGCACTCGTCGCGAAAGGCGCGGCTTACAGTATCCTGCCCTATTGTGCGATCGCCGCGGCCCTTAGCCAGGGGCTTATTTCAGCAAGCCCTATTGAGGGCCTCTTTGTCGACTGGGCATTTGTAAGCCCTCCGCAGACGGAACTGACAATTCCTGCCAAGCTCTTTCACCAAATGCTTCTCGATCAGATCCATCGAAAGGTTGAAGGAAACAACTGGCTGGGCGCCGTGATGACAACCACGCCTGCGCCGATCAGGGCAGATGATCAGCAAGCTTCCATCGACATGCTTGGCAACGGTCCATGAGCATTAGCCGGCGGCGGCCATCTTGGGCGTGACGTGAGATATCGCGCCGCCACCGACGTTGAACTGGGCCAGCAACTGGAACAGTGCAGCCGCTTCGGCTGCAAGACTGTGGGCGGCTGCAGCGGATCCTCGACCATCGCCGCATTTTGCTGGGTGCCGCGGTCAACGACGTTGATTGCCTGGTTGATCTCGGCGATTCCGAGAGACTGCTCCTTGGCAGCTTCAACAATCGCCTCGACATTGTCGCTCACCTCCTTGACCTGCGACACGATAGTACTGAGCGCACTGCCTGTTTCACCAACCAAGGCGACTCCGGTTTGGACGTGGACGTTCGAGATGGCAATCAGCTGATTGATCTGTTGCGCGGCCTTGGCAGAGCGCTGCGCAAGTTCACGCACCTCCTGGGCAACGACCGCGAAGCCTTTCCCAGCATCGCCCGCCCGCGCTGCCTCGCCCCCTGCGTTGAGAGCCAGCAAATTGGTCTGAAAAGCGATCTCATCGATGACGCCGATGATGCCGGAAATTTCTGCTGAAGAGGCTTCGATTTTGCTCATCGCCTCGATGGCACGGCCAACGACTGTCCCTGAAACCTCGGCGTTCTCCCGTGTCCGGCGCACAAGACGCCCTGCCTCTTCAGCGCGCCGGCTCGTCTGCGCCACCGTCGTCGTGATCTCATCCAAGGCCGCAGCCGTCTCCTCGACGGAGGCTGCTTGCTGTTCGGTGCGCTTCGACAATTCGTCCGATGCACTGCGGATCTGCTCCGAGCCCGCCGTGATGGCACCGGCATTGCGTGCGACCGCCTGCATTGCCTGAAGGAGCCTGCTTATGGCAGCGTTGAAATTGGCGCGCAGGACATCATAACGGCTTCCGAGATCTGAGCAACGCACCGTCAGATCGCCTTCAGAAAGTGCCGCGAGTGCTTGGCTCAGCTGTTTGACGACATGTGCCTGTCCCGCGGCTTCCTCTTCTTGGATCCGAGAGGCCTCGGAACGCTCCTGTTCGATCAATCTCTGCTGGTCTGCTTCACGCTGTTCCATGGTCAGACGATCACGAACTTTGTCTTGCAGGATCTTTGTGGCCCTCGCCATCATGCCGATTTCGTTCGGCAGGTTCGTGTGCGGAATCGCAATTGAGACGTCGTCGTTCGAGACCGCTGATAAAGATGAATGTATGTGAGTGAGCGGTCGCGTAATGCCACGCACCACCGCAAGTGCTCCGATCAAGCTGATAATGAGGACGGCCGCCACGATCCCCAATGCCTGAATGTAAACCTGATTGATCTTTTCGTCGATGTCATCGAGATAGGCGCCCGTGCCGAGCACCAGCTGCCAGGGGTCAAATGCTTTGGCGAAGGCGATGACAAGGCCCGTTGTCAGCAGGATCAATTTACTGGAGATGCGGAAATTTGACATAGAAGCCTCTGCTGAGGAAAGGAGCTGATTCAGTTGAAGCGCTTTTTTGAAATGACTCAGGAGTTAAGACAGGTTTTAGCAGTCAACCTCCCAGATAAAGTTGGCTGATGAGCTCGCTGTCGCGAAGTTCAGCCGCGGTCTCTGCGGAAAAGGCGACCTCACCGTGCACGAGAACATAGCCGCGGTCAGCAATCCGCATCGCTTCCTGAAAGTTCTGTTCGGCCATGACGACCGTTAGCCCGAACTGCTCCTTCAATTCACCGATCTTCGCGATCGCCTGCGACACCATGATCGGCGCCAGGCCGACGGAAGGCTCGTCGACGAGGAGAACCCGCGGCGAAGACATGATCGCCCGGCCAAGCGCCAGCATCTGCTGCTGTCCGCCCGACATCGATCCCGACAGCTGCCGGCGTCTTTCCTTCAAAATCGGGAAAGCGCCATAACAAAATTCGAGATTGGCGGTGATCTTTCTTCTCGCCGCTTTGCGATAGGCGCCGAGGAGCAAATTTTCCTCCACGGTCAGCTGAGGAAATAGCCGCCGCCCCTCTGGGACGATGCTGATGCCGTGCTCGACGATCTGATCGGTGTCGAGATGGGTCAGGTCGATCGCCTGTCCGTCAAGCTCGAGCGTGATAGAGCCTTGCGTTGGCCGCACGTCGCCGATCAGGCACTTCATCAGTGTGCTCTTGCCGTTTCCGTTGGTACCGAGGAGGGCAACGGTCTCGCCTTCCCGGGCTTCGATTGACAGACCATGTAGGACTTGCACCGTGCCGTATCCGGCATGCAGGTCGCGCACCACTATCCTAACTGCCAAGATATGCCCTCCGCACCTCTGGATTGGCCATGACATCGGCGGGCGCGCCATCGCATATTATCCGTCCCGCAGTCAGGCAAACGATGCGCTGCGAGAACCGCATGACCGCTTGCAGAATGTGCTCCACCATGACGATCGTGATGCCGGAGGAATTGAGGTCCATCAGAATATCAAGGATCTCGTGGACTTCCTTGGTGGCAAGGCCAGCCATGGCCTCGTCGCAGATCAGCAATTTGGGACGAGTGGCGACTGCCCTCGCCAGCTCAAGTTTGCGCAACTCAACCTGCGACAACTGTCCCGCTGGCGCATTCATGCGATCGGCGAGCCGCACACGCCGTAGCAGATCGCTCGCTTCGGAATGAACCGCGTTTTGGTTTTTCGCATCGATCAGACGGTGGACGATGTACTCGAGTGGCACCATCAGGTTCTCGATGACCGTCATCGAATGGAACGGCTTCGGGATCTGAAAAGTCCTCGCCAGACCTGCCTTGGCCCTGCGATAGGTCGCAAGCTTCGAAATGTCTGCGCCATCGAATGCGATTGCTCCCGCTTCGATCGGCAAGACCCCGGAAATGCAGTTGATAAGGGTCGTCTTGCCTGAGCCGTTCGGGCCGATCAGACCGAGGCGTTCGCCCTTGGCAATGTCGAGGTTGACGTCGGTAAGGGCCGTGAAGCCGCCGAACCGTTTTGTGACACCGTCCACCTTCAAAAGGCTAGTCATGCGCTTTTGCTCCTTCGACGAGGCGGATTGACTTAGCGCCTGGTTTCAGGCTTTTGCGCGCGAGTTTTGCCAATCCGACCAGCCCCTCAGGCGCCGCGATCACGAAGATGACCATCAGCAGTCCAACCACCAGCAGGTGAAGCTCTGGGCTTGCAGAGGCAGCCAGTTGCTGGCTGCCGGCGATCAGGATTGCGCCGAGCACGGGTCCCCACCAGCGCGACATTCCGCCGACCACAGCCATCGAAAGGGCCATGACCGAGTAATTCAGGCTGAAGGTCGAACTCGGCTCGACAAAGCTCGTATAAAGCGGGAACGGAGCCCCGGCTGCAGCCATGAGGGCGCCCGATATCGCGCAGGCAATCAGCTTGAGCCGCAATGTCGGGACGCCCGAGCATTCGGCTGCCGCCTCCGCATCTCGCACCGCATGCAGGCCTCTGCCGAGCCAGGACTGCTCGATGTAGCGGGCAATGATGACTGCAATCACCGTGAGGATCGTCATGACGAACAGCAACAGCCTGGTATAGGTGTCGAAACCAAACGGGACCTCTGGGCGGATGATCTGCATACCGGTTGCGCCGCCGACGAAGCGCCAGTTGAGAATGAACGTCTCGATGACGATTGCAGCTGCGATCGTCGCGATCGAAAAGAAGATGCCCTTGAGGCGAAGCGTCAGTAAACCGGCCCCAATGCCAAGCAGGGAGCCAACAACCGCCGCACCGACAATCTGCAAGAAGAGCGGCGCATCGAATGCCTTCATCAGCACCAGTGCCGTGTAGGCGCCAAGTCCAAAAAACGCCCCCGTGCCAAAATTGACGTAGCCTGCGGAACCCCCAAGAATGTTCCAGGCTGTGGCGAGCACGACGTATTGAAGAATGACATACCCGACATAGAGGTAGTATTCATTGAGGCCTAGCTTCGGCAACATAAAGGCCAGGACCGGGAGCGCGAGTGCGAGTAACCAGAATGGGATCGAGCTGTTTCTCATCGTCCAAAAAGCCCCTGTGGCCGCAAGCCCAATACGAGCAGGAGAAGTCCGAAGGCGACCGCGGGCGCCCATGAGGCTCCCAACGCTGTTAGTACGAGCGACTCCATCACCCCCAGCAAAATGCCGGCAATCAATGTCCCGTTCATACTTCCCAGGCCTGCCAGGACCACGACGCAGAAAGTTCTGCCGATATAGACCCTGTCGAGACTGGGCTCGACTGGGCTAACGATGATCAGGAGCGCCCCGCCGACCGCTGTAGCGGCAGTGGCAAGGCCGAAAGCCCACTGTTTGGTCAGAACCGGGTTCGCCCCAATCACCTTCAAAGCCCAGGGGTCTTGGGCAACCGCACGGATCGCGGGGCCGCGGAAGGTTCTGGACAGGTAAAGGTTTAGGCTAAGAACCAGTCCGACAGCCACCACTAGCGCGACAATCAGGCGCCAGGGTATTCGCATTTCCCCAAGCGCGAGACTGCTGCCGATATAGGGTGCGCTCACACTTTGCTGGTCGAGACCGAAGACGAGTGAAAGCACGACCTGAACAATGAAGGCAATGCCGAAGAAGAAGGCGATGCCCCGTACCCCGGCATCGGTGCCCCGTTTCTCGAACGCCTCATAGTAGAAGCGGTAGACAGCGGCGCCGAGGAAGAAGAACGGGATCAGGATAAGTGCTCCGGCCAGAAGCGGATCTATCCCGAAGGATCCGAGCAGGAAGGTCATGTAAGCTGCCAGCACAAGGAAGGAAGCGTGGGCGATATGGGGCACGTCAAGCAGCCCGAATGCAATTGAAAGCCCGATGCTGACGGCTGCATAAAAGCAGCCGACAAGAACACCGAAGACGAGCCCTTCAATCAAAAGATCGATCGAAACCATGGTCAATTCCCCCTCGGCAACGCAGGTTTACCTGCCCTGCGCCTCGGTTAAGGGCGAAACCAGATCGCCGGTTTTATATTTGTCGGGGTAGACGATGACCTGCTTGCCCTCCTGGCGAAATTGTTCGGCATCGCCGTCCTTGACGTCGCGGAACTGGACCATCACGACCCGGGGCTGCGACCATTCTCCGTCAGTGCCCCAACGGATTGGGCCGACGATCGTCTGGACCTCATTGCTTCGCAGATATTTTGCGAGTTCTGCATTGTCCAGGCTTCCGGTTGCCTTAACGGCCTGTTCCAGGATCTGCCCCGAGGCATAGGAAAATGGGGCGACATAGTAGCCGAGGGTTTCGACTTTGGCTGCCTTGGCTTTTTCAGCAAACCGGTCCAGGAATTCCTTGACGCCCGGAAACGCCATGGTCTTTTCGGGGACATAGGTGTGATAGTTGACGACCCCGTTCAACTGGGTCCCCAGGGCCTGCATCACCGAGGCATACTGAAGTCCGACCATCCCGCCGCCGAACAGCTTCACGGAAGATCCAACGCCGATCTCGTTGACAGCGCGAATGATCGCCGTCGAATCTGCAGGATAAGAGGCGACGAACACCATGTCGGGAGTGGCCGCGCGAATGGCCCGGATCATCGCCGAGAAATCCACGGTCGTGGGCGGATAAGTTTGCTCATAGACCGTCTCGAAACCGGCTTTGCCGGCGAGCGCCTCGGCGCCTGCGAGGATGTTCTGGGAAAACTCCTGGTCTGCCGCCAGGAACGCCACTTTCTTGACGCCGACTGTTTCGCCGAGCTTGAAGAAGCCGCCGACCCAGCTTTCCGCGTCGCTCCAAGGTGAATTGTTGAACCACATGTCGTGGTGTACCTTGGAATTGATCTGATAGCCGATCTGCCCGATCAGAAGCCGGCCGCGTTCCTTGACCAGCGGCATAACTGCAGCCGCCGGCACCGTCCCGTAGGGCGCAATCAGAAGGTCGGCCTTGTCGAGGTCGATCAGCTTGGAAAAGATACCGGGACTCTGTGCTGGACTTCCCTGGTCATCATAAGTGACAAGCTCCACCTTTCGGCCAAGAAGCCCGCCGCGCGAATTGACGTCCTCCACCCACATCTGCAATGCAAGCTGCGATTGCCGGCCGCCTGCAGCAAGCGACCCGGACAGAGCCATGCTCGTGCCGATCTTGATCGGCTGATCCTCGGACCAGGCAGGCGGGGTCAAGGCCAGGGCTCCCATAGCGAGAGCCATGACGCGAAGCAATTCGCGTTTCGTAAAATCTGACATGGTTTCCTCCCTGAAATCGTCAGTCTGTGTCTGCGGAACTTAGGCGATCGAGCCTCTCGAGGACGCGCTCCGGCGTCATCGGCATGTGTCGGAGACGAAGGCCGACGGCGTCAAAGATCGCGTTCGCGATGGCAGGCGCCGTTGGCGACGTCGTTGCTTCCGAGAAGCCCTTTGCCTTGTAAGGGCCGTCGAACTGGGGGATCTCCACAATGTGGGTCGAAACGTGATCGTTCGACGGCGCATCTTTTGCCGTCAGAAAGCGATAGGACGAGAAGTCGCCGTTGGCGACACTTCCTTCGCTGATCTGCAACTCCTCCGAGATCGCCTGGCCTAGCCCCATTGAGATTGCGGCATGCATCTGACCTTCGCACGACATAGGGTTGATCGCCTTGCCGAGATCGTTTGCGATGGCGATCTTCTCCAGCTTGACCTGGCCAGTTTCGATATTCACGGCCACCTCCACGGCCTGGGCCGCGCGGGTACAGAAGGAGAAGATCTTGCGCATACCGTCGTTGGCGGCATGCCCGGTCTCCGGGTCGATCTTGCTAGAGGGCACCGTGAAGGTCGCCTTGCCCAACAACTCGCCGCCAGTCGGCAGGAATGAGCCGGTAAAGAACACCGTGCGGAAGAGGTCCCTGACGCGCATGGAGCGACCCGGATTCTCCTTCACGAAGACGATCATATCGGCTAGATCGAGCTCTTCTGGCGTCGCCTGCATCATCTGGGCCGCCATCGTCAGGATCTGGTTCTTCACATCTTCGCAAGCCATCAGGACGGCGTTGCCGGCCGCGAATGTGAGGCGGCTCGACCCGGTCAGCTGGTCGTAAGGAGTGACCCAAGTGTCGACTTCGGCCGTCCTGACCCGCTCAGGCCCGACCTTGAAGAACTCCGCGGTGATCTGGATAAGAGTCGTCGAGCTGCCTTGGCCGATGTTGCCAGCGCTATGGCGAATTTCGACAGTCTCGTCGTTATGGATCTTGACGATGGCAGAGGATGCCGACGGGGCAACGCTGTCCTTGTTGGCAAAGGCGATGCCTCTGCCGCGGCGCCAGGGTCCGTCTTCCCGTTGCAAGGGGCCGTGACGCTCCAGGCCAGCCTTTATCTCGTCCAGCAGCTCAGCGCCCGCGACCGAATGCTGGATTTCGCCGGCTGCGTTTATCTCATTCTCCTTGAGAACATTCTTGCGGCGAATCTCGTAGGGATCCATTCCGATTGCATGCGCGAGCTCATCGATGTGAGATTCTAGTCCGAAGTGGATCTGGGTGTTGCCGAAACCGCGATAGGCGACGCCCGGAGGGTTGTTGGTATAGACAACGTAGTTGTCGAGCTTGAAATGCGGGAAGCGGTAAGAGCCTAGTGGACCATAGCTCGCCTGGCGGGTGACGAGGAAGCCGTGCTGAGCGTATGCGCCACCATTGACGAGCACGAACATCTCGCACGCCGTGATCACGCCATCTTTGCGCACGCCAGATTTGATACGCATTTCGAAAGGATGCTGCACCCCTGCCCAGCAGAGTGATTCCTCGCGGGTATAGATGATCTTGATGTGTCTGTGGCCGGCGGCGCGGGAAAGCACGGCACATAAGCCTTCTGCCTTCATTTCTATCTTTCCGCCAAAACCGCCCCCGACATATTTCGGGATGATGACGCGGACGCGCGAATGCGGGATGTCTAGCGCCTCGCTGATCTGGTTCAGCAGCGGATAGGCGGCCTGAGCTGACGACCAAGCTGTTACCTTGCCGTCGGCGTCCCACAGCGAGATAGAATTGTGCCGCTCCATGGTGGCGTGCGCCATCATGGCGTTGGAGTAGGTCTTCTCCAGGACGACGTCCGCTTCCGCAAAGCCTTGCGACACCTCGCCGGTGCGGATCCTGTAATAACCGAACGCGTTGGGGTGCTTCGGATCGTATTGCGCGGGTCCGATAGGCACGCGGCGGTAGTTAGCCTGGTCCTCGTGGATGATTACCTTGGGTTTGGCTCCGAAGGCTTCCCAGGGATCGAAGATTGCCGGCAGGTCCTCATAGTCGACCTCGATCAGATCACAAGCTTGCTCGGCAATCGCCTCACTCTCGGCTGCGACCGCTGCGACCGGCTCGCCGATATAGCGGACCTTTCCACGGGCGAGCAGCGGCTCGTCATAGCAGCCAAACCCGAACAATGTCTGAGGGCAGTCCTTGTCGACTATGACGGCATGAACACCCGGCAATGCTTGCGCGCGGCTGATATCGATGCCGATTATCTTGGCGTGAGGGCGCGTACTGCGCTTGATTTTCGCCCAAAGCATCCGTGGAAATTCGAGGTCGATGGCATATTTGCCAAGGCCGGTGACCTTTCCCGGACCTTCCTCGCGGATGACGTTCTTGCCGATGACGTTGAATTCTTGATCGGGATTATTCATGTGCGTGGCTCCGCATTTCGCTTGCAGCTGCCAAAACGGCATCGATGATCTTCACGTAGCCGGTGCAGCGGCAAAGATTGCCCCTGAGTGCATCGCGCACTTCGGCTTCCGTCGGGTCTGGATTGCTTTTCAAGAGTGCGTCGGCAGTGACGATCAAGCCCGGCGAACAGAAACCGCACTGGACAGCGCCGAGCTCCAGGAACTTCCGCTGGAGCGGATGAAGCGTATCACCATCGGCCATGCCTTCAATCGTCGTGATCGATTTGCCGTCCACCTGGACCGCCAGCGTCAGGCAGGATCTGACCAGTTCCCCATTGACATTGACGGTGCAGGAGCCGCAAACGCCCTCACCGCATCCTTCCTTGGTTCCCGTCAGGCCGACTTCCCATCTCAGGAGGTCGAGCAGGAGTGTGTTTGCTGGCACGTCCAGCGAATGTGATCGTCCGTTGATCACAAGGTTGATGTTGCTGTGCATGATGTGGTTCCTCCTCCTAAAGCCTACGCCGCGCGGCTTGCTGCCGCCCTCAAGGCGTCGCGCACATAGACACCCACCAGCCTGCGTCGGTAATCGCCGGATGCGTAGACGTCGCTGTCTGGCGAACAGTCCTCCGCCGCGATGGCCGCTGCTTGAAGGATAGCCACATCGTCGAGCTTACATCCGATCAGTGCCTCCTCCGCTCGCGAAATACGGACAGGCGTTTCATCGGCTCCGGCAAGTGCGATAGTTGCACTGCTGCAGATGCCGTTCCTGGTTGAAACGATTGCTCCTGCCGCAACAAGGGGGGTTTCCATGGCAGCTCTTCCACTATGCGCCAGATATGCCATCCCCGGCTTGTCATTGCGTCTGCGTATGCGCACTTCGCGAACCAGCTCGGCGGCGTCGAGGGAAGTTGACATATGGCCCACGAAGAATTCGCTGATTGGAAGGATGCGTTCCCCCTGAGGGCTCACGACGACAAGTTCGGCGTCGAGGGCGAGCAAGGCCGCGGACGGGTCGCTGGCCGTATGTCCGACGCAGATATTGCCGACGATCGTCGCGGTGTTGCGGACCGCTGTCGTTGCGATCCTGGCAATGGCCTCGGCCAGCAACGGGAATTCCTTCTGGACGATGTCGTTGCCTAAGGCGTCGCTCTGTGTTGCAGTGGCGCCGATACGCAGCGTATCGGCATCACCTTCGATGTAGCGCAGGCCGGGTATGGCCTTTACATCCACCAGAAGCTCAGGCGCCATGATGCGGAATTTCATGACGCGCAGTATCGACTGTCCGCCGGCGAGCAATTTCGCCCCGTCCGGATTAGATGCCAGTGCTGCGCAAGCCTCTTCGATACTTTTTGGTGCGAAGTAGTCAAAAACCGGTAGCGCCACGTTCGTTTGCCTCCCTTAAGCGATCTCTGCGATGCGCTCTTGCGGCGCATCCGCCTTGAGATAGCGATCATACCACTTGATCGATTCCGCGATCACCTTCTCGAACACGTCCGGATTGACGAATTGATAGACGTCGTAATGGTCGGCGTTCGGAATCGTGACGAGTTTCTTGGGCTCCTTGGCCTTTGAATAAAGTGCGTAGCACTCGTCGATCGGCACGAGGCCGTCGCATTCGGTATGCATGAAGAGGATAGGACGGGGAGCAATGGCGTGCGCGAAATCCTCTGGTTTCCAGCGCAAAGTCGCTTCGGCATTTTCCAGAGGGTAGCCTTGCGTATAGGTTTCCGCCGCTTTCACCTTCTCCTGGATGACTTGCCGTGAGTGGGGATCGCCAGGCATCAGCTCCGTGACGTCAACGCGGCGGGATTCTCCCGTCAGAACCCGCTGGCGGCGGTCCTCGGCCAGAACGTCCTGAAACTTCAGCCACTCCCAGTGCTTGCGAAGGCTCTTCAGCCAGCGCTCACCATTGCCAACGGGCACAACAGAAACCACGCAGCGGACGCGATCGTCGGTTGCTGTCGCGACCACGACATTGCCCCCGCCGAACGACGTGCCGTAGAGTGCAATGCGGCCGGTATCCACTGATGGCAAAGTGGAGACAAAGGTGATCGCGTTGCGAATATCCTCTACCTGCTCCGGCGGTATCAGACGCGCCCGCACACCCTCGCTCTTGCCGAAGCCGCGATGGTCGAATGCGAATGAGACATAACCGTGCACGGCCAAGCGCTCAGGAACGGGGAGAAGATATACGTCCTTCATGCCGGTGTAGCCGTGGCAGCACACCACGGTTGGGCGATTTTCTCCCGGCTTGAGATCGTCCGGCTCATAGAGCAAGCCCTTGAGCTTCAAGCCTTCACTAAAGAACGTTAATTCCGTAACCTTGGGCATAGTTCTACCTTTCAATTCGTCGATTGAATGAGGGGTCGGTGAATTTGGAAATTTCTATTTCGCTTCAGCCGTGACGGCCCCATTTTGCAGATGCTTCACGAGTGTCTCGAAAAAGCGATCGGCAATTTTCTTGCTGGTACTGGCGATCAAACGCTGTCCCAGCTGAGCGATCTTGCCGTTGACGTTGGCTTCGGCCTCGTAGGACAGAAGCGTTCCGCCTTCGCCTTCTGGTGCCAACTTCAGAGCCGCACCTCCCTTGGCGAACCCGGCGATGCCGCCGTCACCCTCGCCGATGATCCGGTAGCCGTTCGGAGGGTCCAAATCCTCCAAGCGAACTTTACCTCGGAAACGCGTCTTCAAGGGACCAAGCTCGAGCCGGACGACAGCCGCGAATATGCCGTCTGCACGAGCTTCCAGCTCCTCGCAGCCTGGAATACATTCGCGAAGCACGTCCGCATCATTGAGCGCGGCGTAAACCTCATCCTGGCTTACTGGCAAAGAATAATTTCCCGATAGCAGAACCGCCATCATCAACCTCCCTGGGTACGTGTGGCCGGCCACACTCTAGATGCGCCGTGCCTTACCAAACCTGCCGAAGACGCTTCGCGCCTCGAACCTGAATTGAAAAAGAATTCAACAAGCCGTGCGGCGCCCCGCGTCAGCTCCCGTCCATCAAGCCGCTAATGTCACAGACTGCGAAATCTCATTGGCGGCTTCACAAGATGAAAAACCGCTTCGTCGATCGAAGCTCTTACTAGGCGGCGGTCGGGGCATACGTGCTTTGCCTCTACAAAGAGGCCGAGCACCGTGCTCTATTGCGGGGCCGCTGCGTTATCGATGGCGACCGGCACTTCGTAGATCGACAGTGTCGGGGGCGCCCCGTAGCGTTGTGTCAGCGACTGGCGCCACTCGTCGGTGTATAGCGCTTCCGCATCAGGCCGGCTCGACCAGACGTAGAAGGCTCCGCCCTGACCGGCGCCATCGAACAGATAGTGCTTGCTTAGAAGACCGGGCATACCGGTAAACCGGGGCGCGGACAGCTCGTACGCTTCCTTTATCTGCTCCATCGTCGTTCCAGTGGGAACGGGGAACAGCACCAAAGCTGCGATCAAGATTTCTCCTCCTATATCTCCCAAAGGCGGCTCCATTCCGCCTGTCAAGGAACGAGCCCTTGAATGATTGTCACGGTAATCCCGGCTCTGATGCCGGTCCAATATCATTTTGCTACGAGCCGATACCGGACTACTATGGCTGTCTCTAATCCCTCACGCAGATCAGATTAGCGGCAAGATAGCGCGCCCTTGCAATGGGGGACGGCGAATGATCAGTTCAAGAGACCGTGCAGAGTAAGTCAGCGGCTCCATCTCAGCCGATAGCAGGTGGGGATGGTTAGGGAAGCTTAGCGCGGGGCAGACGAGTCGATCGCCTGAAAAGCACCTCTTGCAGCGGCGCCGCGAAAGCCTACTGCTTCCGCGGCGCCGCTGGAAATCAAGGCTTGGCTGCGTCCCAAACGCCACCGACGCCATCGCCGGTGACATCGCCTTGCTTGGCGTCCTTGGACCAATAATAGAGCGGCTTACCGTCCTTTGCCCACTGCTTCGTGCCGTCTTTTCGGGTCAGGATCGAGTAGGCACCGTGACCCTTGGCGCTGGCCGCAGCAATAGCCGGGAGCCAGTTCTGCGCGCATTCATCGTAGCAATTCGAGGTTCCCGCTTCGTCCTTCTTGAAGGTATAAAGCGTCCGGCCCTTTTCGCCGGAAAGGACCACGCCTTTTTCGGTCTTGACCACCTTGAAGGGAGTAGCGGCGAAGACGATACCGGTCATCGAGGCCAAAAGGATCGGTACAAGAATGAGTCCTTTCATGATGATCTCCAAAATCTAATGTCTGATTAGCGGCCGTAGGCGGCTGTGAAGGAGGCCTTGCCGAGCAATTTGTCGCCGAGGCCCTTGTTCAGCACGAAGCCATGCAGCGCCGCCGTGCCCGTTTTCGGAACGCCCGCGGCCGCGTCGATATCATCGACGGCCAGCGCGTAAAGCGAGAATTCGTACCTGTGCGGCTTGTCGCCGACGGGCGGGCATGGGCCACCATAGTTGCCATTGCCGCCGGTTGCACCGGTGTCATGGTAGTCGTTGACGCCGCCATAGGCGCCTGCCGGCAGATTTGCCGGTGCATTGCCAGCACCTTCGACCAGCTCAGTGACATTGGCGGGAATATTATAGACCGTCCAATGCCAGAAACCGCTGCCGGTGGGCGCATCCGGGTCATACACTTGCAACACGAACGACTTGGTGCCCGCCGGCGCGTTTTTCCATTGCAGGGCGGGTGAGATATTCCCGCCCTTGCAGCCAAAGCCATTGAGGACGAATTTGTTGTCGATCTTGCCACCAGGCGTAATGTCAGGGCTCGAAAGCTCAAACTTATCTGACGAACCGGCGACGGCCGGCACCGAGGCAAGGCCGCTTGCGCCCACAAGGAGGGCGGCAAGCAGTGAGAAGCGGGTAAATAGTTTCATGGTCATGTGATTGCTTTCAAAGAAATTGGCCGAGTGTCTTCGGCTCGATGGTCAGTTTGCGGTCGTTTGGTTTTTCAGGCCCAACACCTGGATCAGCTCGATGGCGGGTGCCACAGCAAAGAGATCCGGTGCCTTTGCCATCAGGGTTTGTGCGATCGGGCCGGACAGGTGGTCCTGCCGTGCCTTCTCGTCGTGGAACGCGTCGAAGATGCCGAATGTCGTGTTCGACAGTCGCAATGCGAACCAGATAGGGGTTGAGCCCTCATCTTTAGCCAATTCGAGCGCGGCTTTCAGGAACGCTTCGACATCAGCCTCTTTGCCGGGTTTGGCTTCGAGGCGGGCAAACAGGGCGTACTGGATCATGGGTTAACTCCTTCACTCGGTGTCGGACAGCCGACGAGAGGGACATTAGGTCCCGCAATCTTCAAACGGTATTGCCGCAAATGACTTTTTCGATATCATAAGCGCCATGAAGATCGTTGTCCTTGCCCACAACAACGTATTCGACACCGGTTTGGCAGCAGTGCTCGACACCCTTGGCACAGCAAACGAATTGGCCGAGCTGGAATCATTTCCGGTTCCCCGGTTCGAGTGCGTCGTCGCCGGCGTCAGAGACACTGTGCAAACCTCTCTCGGTCTGACCGTACCCGTCCAACCGGCGGTCAACATCCGGCAGCCTGACTGGGTAATTGTCCCGGCGCTCGGCACCAAGATGCCGGAGCCATTGATCGGAGTATTGGACGGCCGCGAGGCGCAGGACGCCGCCGAACAACTGCGGGTCTGGCACGGTCATGGAGTGCGGATCGGCGCGGCATGCATCGGCACGTTTCTCCTGGCTGAGTCGGGCCTTTTGTCTGGGCACGAGGCGACGACGGCCTGGTGGTTAGGGCCGCTCTTTCGTCAACGCTATCCTGAAGTCCGGCTCGATGAACAACGCATGTTGGTTCCATCAGGTGACGTCGTCACTGCCGGCGCTGCAATGGGGCACCTAGAGCTCGCCCTGTGGCTAGTGCGCCAGACGAGTCCGGCACTGGCCGATATGGTGGCACGCTACCTCCTCGTCGATACAAGGCCGTCGCAAGCCCCTTACATGATCCCGATGCACCTGGCCACCGCCGATCCGCTTGTCCAGCACTTCGAACGTTGGGCGCGTGGCCGTTTGCACGAAGGTTTCTCTCTCGACGTAGCGGCGGACGCCCTGCATGTCAGCAAAAGAACCCTCCAGCGGCGCATGGAAGCTGTGCTCGGGAAATCGCCGCTATCGTATTTCCAAGACCTGCGGGTTGAGAGAGCGGTTCACCTTTTGCGCACCAGCCGCAAGGATATGGACGCGATTGCCGCCGAAGTGGGATACGCCGACGGGGTGACCTTGCGCACTCTCATACGGCGGCGGCTGGGTCGCGGTGTGCGCGAGCTGCGGACTGTTTATGATCCCTGAGCGAGAGGGAGGAATGCCGCGCCCGATCTCTCTGCGTAACGCCCCGCATCGACAGGCGCGGTTCGGGTCCCTCCTTCAGAAGCCTCCCCGGTCCTCCCCCTCGGCCAGCACGACGATGTCGTCGATTAATGCCTAGAATTCCGGAGTGCTGACGCGTTCGCTCGGCACGGCGATAATCGACACGATCGCGCCATGGCGCGAGACGATAGGGCTCCAGCGGCAGGACAGCCCGTTGAGGTCATGCCGCCCAGGAGCTCTCGGCGTCCGGCAAGGTGACCGGTGAGATGCGCGACAGTTTCGCCCGCTCGGCCCGAAGCCAACACTCAAGCGCATCGACGATTGGCCGACTTTCCTGGCGCCGCAGCAAGCGTTCGTCTGCAAGTCAGTCGATCTCACGTCAGACATCGAACAGAGCGTCGTTGCGTTTGACCGCCTTAAGCCCGATCGGCGAGTTGGTGGCAATGTTCGCGAGCACGAAGATGAGATGACCGGTTCCGGTAGGGACGATGGTTGCCCATCGCCCCCCGGCCAGATCCGTACGTGCGGAACTACCGCATACGGCTGTTTTGACGGTGAGCCGAGCATCTGGATGGGGATGCACCAGCCGGCATGGCGGCAGGTATTTGCGAAGCAGTCTCTGGAAACGCTCCCAAGACAGGCGGTTTCGTTGGCTTCGACGCATCAAAGCGTGTCGCCAAGCGCGACCGACTTCCCAGCGGAACCCACCCAATCTTCGTAGATTGCCGGGAACCGCATGGTAGTTCAAATACCCCTGTAACACTTGCCGTAGCCACCGACCTACTACTGCCACCGGTTCATGGCGTCGTCGCATTAGCGTTCCTCGAATGGCCTCCAGCGTCGTGCGCATGCGCTTCTTGATCGTCAGACGGACAATCTTGAAGCCTCCATCATTGCGCCGCCTGCCACAGCAATGTGTGAATCCCAGAAAGTCGAAGGTCTCTGGCTTGCGGATACCACGCTCCCGGCAGTTTCTCGCAGCATACCGCCCAAAGCGTATTAGCCGCGTCTTTTCCGGGTGTAGCTGCAAACCAAACTGAGCGAGACGCTCCCGCAATGCTTGCAGGAAGCGCTGCGCCTCTCCTTCGTACTGGAGCCCAATTACGCTGTCGTCGGCATATCGTACAATGATCACGTCGCCTTTGGCATCTCGAGTACGCCATTGCTGGACCCATAAATCCAATGCGTAATGCAGATAGATATTCGATAGCACTGGGCTGATTACAGAGCCCTGAGGAGTTCCTCGCGTTGATGCAACGCGACGGCCATCCTCAATCGTGCCCGCTTTCAACCATTTGTGGATCAGACGTATCAGCCGGCGGTCACCCACTCGATGCGACAGGAAACGAACCATCCACTCGTGATCGATTTCATCGTAAAACGAGCGAATATCCGCATCCAGTATCCAGTTGATTTTCCGCTTGTCGATCCCAACCCACAAGGCGTCCAGCGCGTCATGCTGTCCCCTTCCTTGCCGGAACCCGTATGAGAAGCCGAGGAAGTCCTGTTCATAGATCGCGTTCAGAACCGTGGACACGGCCATCTGCACGACTTTTTCTTCCAACGCTGCAATGCCGAGAGGACGGAGTCTTCCGTCATTCTTCGGAATGTAGACCCGTCGGGACGGTTGTGCACGATATGCACCGGATTGAATCTCCCGGTGCAGTTCGTGCACGCGCCCTTCGAGGGTCTTCTCATAGTCGTACCACGTCACCCCATCCACACCGCTTGCCGCTTGCTTGCGAAGCGCATGGAAGCTCTTCACCAATAGCGCCGGAGTGATGTGGTGCATCAGCGCCGTGAAACGCATCTTCGGGTCCCGTTTGGCGGCTTCCCGTACGCCCTCGATCCCCATCGAAGCGTGTTTGATCCGGCTCTGGGTCCGGTACGCTGGGGTTTCGATGACGTTCCCTCCGATTACACCCCTTCCCTCCATTGCCTCCGCAGGATCATCTCCCTTGTTCGGCAACTTCTCCGGTACTATGGGCGTATCCGACTTCTCATCAGCGTCGATGACTGGATTGTGGTCAAAGACCTTCCCAGCCCCGTCCAGTAGATTGCTCCGGATATGCACTCGTCTTCTGCCCGCGGTCGACTGACGAAGGCGGAGCCGATCGGCAAACGTTCTCATGCATCCAAGGTGAGCGCGCTGCTGCCGAACGGGGTCAGTCTGACGGTGGAATGCAGCGATGTCGATGGACTGGCGGCGATCATAGGAGCGTTGGGTCATGTTCAGACTGGGCGCTGACCTCAAGGTCTACCTCCATCGGGAGCCGATCGACTTCCGCGCGGGCATCAACAGCCTTGCTGTCCTGGTGCAGGAGGTGATGGAGCTCGATCCCTTTGCTCCCGCGGTCTTTGCCTTTTGCAATCGCCGTCGTGACCGGATGAAACTATTGTTCTTTGACCGGTCCGGTTTTGTGATGGTCCTGAAGCGGTTGACCGAGGACAAGTTCAGATGGCCCCGCCGCGAGGTGCCGGTCGTTGTGCTGACGACAGAACAGCTTCACTGGATTCTCGACGGCATTGATATCGACGCGATGATCCGCCATCCGATGCGGCAATATCAGATCGCCGGTTGAAGGTGGCGAATTGAACTATCGACGCAAAGGGGCGGTTCAGATTCAAGAATCGGATGGTACGAGCCGGCGATCCTGATATTGCAGTGCTGATGGCGCAGTTGGCGGCAAATGCTGCCGAAATCGCTGCGCTCAAAGCCGAGAAGGAAGCGCTCTCGCTACGGGTCGTCAAGCTGGAAGAGGAGCTGGCACTGGCAAAGCTGCATCGCTTTGCCCCGCGCAGCGAAAAGCACATTGATCGCCTCTTCAACGAAGCCGAAGAGGCCGCGGACGAGGATGATCGTGATTACGGCGATGACGTCGCCGATCTCCCGGATACGGGCTTGCCGACGGTCGATAGCGCGGCGGGTAAAAGCGGGGACGCAGACCTCTGCCGGAGGACCTGCCACGCGAGCGTGTCGAATATGACCTCCCCGACGATCAGAAGGCTTGTCCCTGCTCAGATGCATCGCATGGGCGAGGCCGTTACCGAACAGCTCCATATCGAGGTCAAGGCAAAGGTCCTGCAGAATGTCCGGTTCAAGTACGCTTGCCGCCATTGCGACCGCACCGGGATCAACACGCCGGTCGTGATCGCGCCTATGCCGAAGCAGCCCCTGCCAGGCAGTATCGCTACCGCCTCGACCCTAGCCTTCGCGCTCGTCCACAAGTACGTCGATGGCACACCGCTCTACCGCGTGGCGCAAACATTCGAGCGTGCTGGTGTTCCGATCAGCCGCGGCGCTCTCGCTCACTGGGTGATCGGCTCAAGCGAGAAGCATCTGCACCGCATCTATGATGCGCTGAAACTGCGGCTTAGATTACAGCCTCTCATTCATGGCGATGAGACGACGGTTCAGGTCCTGAAGGAAAAGGACAAGGAGGCCACCAGCACATCGTACATGTGGGCCTACCGGAGTGGCGAGGATAGTGACCAGCCGATTGTGCTGCTCGACTACCAGCCGGGCCGCGGCCAGATTTACCCTCAGACCTTCCTGGGTGATTATCGCGGCATATTGGTGAGCGATGGCTACACAGCCTGGCGCACATTACATGGCGCAACCCACGTCGGATGCATGGCTCACTCCAGGCGGCGCTTCGTTGATGCCCTCAAGGCGAGAAAGAATGGCGGAGGCCCGCCGGAGCAAGCTCTCAGGTTCTTCGAGCAGCTCTACCGGATCGACAGGCAGGCGCGAGAGATAAAGCCCGAAGTTGGTGAAACGCAGGCCGACCGCATTCACCGCTTGCGGCAGCAGCATAGTTTGCCTGTCCTGAACGCTCTAAAGACGTGGCTCGATAACATCGCCCCGAAAGTTGTGCCGGATACCAAGCTCGGCGACGCCGTGTCCTACACATTGAACCAATGGGATTATCTGACCCGTTACGCCAGCGACGGCAGGATGCCGATCGATAACAACATTCTGGAACGCGACATCAGAGTTTTTGCGACCGGAAGGAAATCGTGGCTGTTCAGCGACACGGTTGACGGAGCCAAGGCCAGCGCAGTGATCTATAGTTTGATGCTGACATGCCGCGCCTGTGGCGTCGACCCACTCACCTGGCTCCGCCACGTGCTCACTGAGTTGCCGAAGCGCGACGAAGCGGCCGACATCGGCGACCTGCTACCGTTCAACTTCTCCAAAACCACTACGGCCATATAGCGCCGGATATTCCTACCGATACGGGGCGATTCAGCGGTGCTGCAGCCGTCAATGCGCATCGAAAATCGCGCTTACAGATGACCGTCTTACGCGATGTCGCAATGATAGCCCGCACTGTAGCCTCCATTTGCGCCGATCGCGCCTCACGCCAAGGAGGATATTGTGATGCCTGTCATGCATTCATTGGACTGGACGTTCACAAGGACACCATTTCTGTCGCAGTCGCGGGCATCTTGTCGACACGACAGAAGCGGTAAAGCGTGCAAGTGCGTCCAGCACAGCGCCTGTGTCAATGGACGGGAATCGCGGTCCGATTTGAATAGCAGTTATGGCCACCACAGGCGTTCGCCTACAGGATACCGGTGAAGGCCTTCAGATGGCGCTCGGGATGCTCTTGCCGCCGATCGCGCGAAGCGAGTAGAGTGCCGCTGCGGCGATTGTTCTCCGAACGGCCGGTCATCCCTGACTAGGTCCAGATGCGGCCCGTATCGGTCTTGCCGCGGGCGAGGATCGGTGGTGTCCTCGCCATGCAGGCGCTCGGCGGCCACCATATGGCGGCTTCAGCGCCGCGGCGCGGCCCCCTACCCGGTCGGCGGGTGTTTAGCTCGTTCATCGGTGGCTCTGATGAAACGCGAGGATGCCGTCGCGGACAGTCGGACAGTATCTGCTGCATGATCATTGGCGAGGGCGATGTCACGTTATCGGCGCCTTACCGTTGGCGGATAATTCGGTTAAGATGAACGCATCGTCCATCAGCTACAAGAACCACCGCTTTCCACCGCAGATCATCGCGCATGCGGTCTGGGCTATATTTCCGGTTTCCTTTAAGCCTCAGGGTTGGTCGTGGAAATGTTGTTGGAGCGCGGCAATGTTGTGTCTACGAAACGATACGGCGATGGGGTCACAAATTCGGGGCCGGTTACGCCAAACGGTTGCGTAGTAATCTACGTCGTCGGCGTATTTTAGCGCTCTGTGGTAGTCGTCGTGACCTTAGCTCTTTGTTCTTCCAGGATCAGGCGGGTAGGTTTAGAAAACCGAGATGACAACTTCGTCCCCATAACAGGACATTGCCCCCTGGGCGAGACGGCCGGAGCGCCGCGAGCCTGACTATGCTGCCTGGCACATTAGAATAATTCCAGCCATCCGGCGACCGATTCCCCCCAGGAACGGCAAGCCGCAGAGCGGAAGCAAAGCCGCAGCTTGCCTTGAGGGGCGCTTCCGTTATGCCTCTTGAGGATCATACGAAGGTGAAGTTGGACGCGGTAAGGTGCATATTGGCGAGGTCGGACTCGCTGTGTAACAAGTGAGCAAACACATCTACATGATTAGCCGAGGTAACGTAGGCTAGATCCGCGGTGTTGGTCTCGGAGTTGTGGTAGACAATGATGTCGCCAGCTCTCTCACTGGATATCGCGATCGCGGCGGCAGAGCCATTGGCGAAGCTCCTGTCTGTGATTACTACAACGTGCTCGCCATCCGCACCCGAGGCCTTGCCGCTATAAAAACTATCTACCGGGTAACCTGACTGAACAGAGGCGTTGTTGATGAAGTTTGCGCCAAAGCCATCGTTGTAGAGCCCCGCTGCATCGAAAGCGAACGTATCATGTGCAGGGTCGAAATCCAGGATCAAGGATACGTCCGGTCCCTGCGGCCGGTCTGGGTAATCCCCGATAACAGGATTGTGGAGCCCTGGTGTCGGATTGTGGAACTGGAACACATATGTGTCGGAGCCTTCTCCTCCTCTCAGCCAATCCTTACCGTCCCCGACGTAGAGAACGTCATGGCCGTCCCCACCGGAGAGATAGTCATTGTCCTCGCCAACAATGCGGGGATTGGAGCGGCCGTCGTCGCCAGAGAGACGATCGTTACCCCCTTCGCCATAGACTTGATCACTGCCCGCACCACCGATTACGCGGTCGTTTCCCGCCCCAGCGAATGTACGGTCAGCACCTGCACGAGTGTCGATCCAGTCATTGCCACCGTAGTCAAAGATCACATTGTCACCATTGTCGGCGATGACCGTATCGGCGTCTTCACCGCCCCAATAAGCTTTCTCCATCTAGAACGTCTCCTTCTGATGCAGGGCCTGGCCCCTGCGGGAGGCTTTCATACCTTTCATCGAACGCGTCGTGTAATTAATTGTTTGGATCGAATGTATTGACCGCGCGGATGGTTGCGCGCCACTTCGAGAAGGAGCCGACTGGCGGTCCCGATGGGCGCCCGCGACAATGCAGAATTCAAAGAGCGTTCGTGAACAACGTGACACCGCCTTGGCGAGACATGCTCCGTGACCGCATCTAGCAAATCGCTTAGACCCTCCCCGCAAGACAGAAAGATTATAAGCTCCTATGCAAGCTTCGTGGCATGGAACTGACAATGGACTCCTCACTCGCAGTTCACGTTAACGATTTCGAGCTTCCGGCCGAACGCCCCGCGCTGCTCAGGCGTGACCTGACCGTCCGTCACGATCTGCGTGAGCTCCTCGACCCCGCAGACTTTCGCGAACGACCTTTTGCCAAATTTCGAACTGTCGGCGACCAGGACAGCGCAGTCTGCCGCCCTTATCATTGCTTGCTTGACTGGCACCTCGAGTACATTCACGTCGCTGAGTCCCAGCTCCGCCTCCACTGCTTCGGCGCCGAGGAACGCAACGTCAACATGTATTCTGTCGACGAATTCGACGGTGGCCGGACCAGCAAGCGTATATAAGCCGTCGACTTGCGCGCCTCCAGTGACATGAAGATTAATGTTGGTCCACTCGCAGAGTAATAACCCGATTTGCAGATCATTCGTAATTACAGTGAGGTTCCTGGTCGACTTAAGATGATTTGCCACATGCCACATGGTTGAGCCGCCGTCGATCATGACAGTCTGACCTTCTTCCACCAAGTTGGCAGCGTATTCGCCAAGATGGTTTTTTACGGACGGACGAACCAGGCGCCGAGGTCCATAAGGATAGGTGTGGTTTTCCTTGCGTTCGACGGGAAGAAAACCTCCCTGGGTGCGAATAATAAGACCTTCTGCTTCCAACCGTGCGAGGTCACGCCTTATTGTCGAGCTATCGACACCGAACTCATCCTCAACTATCTTGGAGGGAACGTAGCCGGTCTTGCGCGCTCGCTCCACCATAGCATGCCGTCTCTCGGAGGCGTTATTCATGCTTCTCTCAGATCCTTGGTTGCACAATTTCGCGTACGGAAACAGCCCTCGCGCAAAAAATGGCGAGAGACATTCCCGGATGACCCTTACCCTCCCCTAACGAACCTTTCGTCTCGTGATCACGGAAATAAGATCGTTGCAGATGAAATTGGCACCTAAGCTGAAGCTCCCGAGCCGGTGCACGAGTACGGGAAAATGTAATTCTATGGTGGAGGCTGTTCGAATTGCCGTGACATCATCGAGCCCTGATAACAGAAAATCACAGCGAAGATTATCGTCCGGTACAGTTCCTAATACTCCTATCACCCGCATACCAGCCGCTCGCGCAGCCGCAACTCCCGCTGGCGCGTCTTCAAACACGACGCAATTCGCCGGGTTGACCTCGATATGGCGAGCGGCGGAAAGATAACCCTCAGGATCCGTTTTACCGAAAGTGACATCATCTGACGTTATGACAGTGTGGGGGATACTGATACCTTCTGCCTTGAGGCGTATTTCCGCGACAGCGCGACACCCGGATGTAACAATTGCCCAGGAATTCAGAGCCAATGAATTGACAAATTCAACCGCACCCTTTTTTGCACAAGTGTCAACGGCTTCAGCAACCTCATGCGCTTGAATAAGGCGTATTTCTTTCTCTACATCAAGGCAGGGTGCCGCGAGCTGAACAACATCGCGGTCGCAACGGCCATGTGAGAGCTCTACGATATGTTCAACATCTAGATTGAGCTTGGACGCCCAATGACGCAAGCAACGTTCGATTTGTGAGATTGAATCAACCAATACGCCGTCCATGTCGCACAAGACCGCTTGACAGTTCAGCTGTACGAATGTTCTCGGCATCTAAGAACCTCAGCTCGGCATCGAAATCTTGGTAAGTGGTCACCAGCAGCAGAAGACCCTCCGTCTAGACGCCGTGGTTGTTAGCGAGCGTCTAGCTAGCAAAAAAAGAATTGATGCTGTCGCAAACGAGATGAAGCTGATCGTCGGTCATCGCTGGATGAAGTGGCAGGCAAAGTGTTTCTGCCGCCAAAACCTCCGCAACGGGCAAGTCGCCCACCTGGTATCCGAAATCAACGAAAGCAGGTTGCAAGTGAATTGGGGTTGGATATCGTATAACAGCGTCAATACCATCTTTCCGCAAATGGGACAGCAGATTATTGCGAGAGTCTGTTCGGACCTGGAATAAATGGTAGGCGTGCTCTGCAGGTTTAGCGCCCTCTTGAAATGCGAGCGGTAAACCTTCCAATCTTTCCTTGTAAGCCGATGCCAGTTTAGCGCGGGCGGCGCCCCACTTAGCGACCCGCGCCAGTTTTCTTTTCAGAATCAGAGCCTGGATCGTGTCGAGCCTGGAATTATAGCCGAGAGTAAGATGTTCGTTTTGAGTTGTCTGGCCGAAATGACGCAATTGACGTATTCGATCCGAAATTTCCGTGCTGTTCAAAGTGACAGCGCCGGCATCGCCGCCCGCAGCTAGATTCTTCGCCGGAGCGAAGCTCCAGCAACCCGCGTCGCTTGTTGATCCGACGTTTTTTCCACCGGATAGCGCGCCGATCGCTTGCGCGCAATCCTCGACCACAAGCAATTCGTTACGTTTGGCAATGTCATGGACAAGGGCCATATCAACCGACTGACCAAACAGATGGACCACGATGAGAGCTTTCGTTCGTTCGGAAATTTTCCTTTCGACTTGTTCTAGATCGATCAGAAACGTGTCCGTTCTGCAATCAACCAGAACCGGTATCGCCCCAACTCTAACAATTGCTAGCGCAGTCGCGTGGAAGGAGTTTGTTACGGTAATGACCTCGTCACCCCGGCCGACTCCCAACGCATGCAAGGCAAGGATCAACGCGTCCGTCCCGGAATTCACGCCGACAGCATGTTCTGTCCCAATGTATGCTGCAAAGTCCTGTTCAAAGTCGAAGACCGCATCTCCAAGGACGTATTGACCGTTGTTTAGAAGGTCCTTGATTTCCTGCAGTAGTCCGGCTTCAATGCCAGCGAACTGCGAGGGATAATCATATCGCGCCACCTTGAAATCCATCTTGTTCAACCTGCTCCCCCAGAATGTTCGGACTCGATGCGACCGCTGCCGCGGTTCCAATCGTCTTCGAGTCGAATGACATCATCCAATTCCGGTGTTGAAACTTCTATTAGTGTTACGTCGGTTCGTGCGTAGATGCGGTGCACTTTACCTGGCAAGATATGGATGATGTCACCAGCGCTAAGATCCGCCTGCTTTAACGGTTCGTTCGATGCGTTGGCATAGAGGAACACGCCGCTTCCTCTCAGAACTAGGTTCGCCTCTTCCTTGCGTTCATGGTACTGAAGGCTCGTCTTTTGACCAGCCCTAATGTTGATGACCTTAAACCCAAAGGGGGCTCCTTCAGCTATGAGCCAACGCTCCTCGCCCCATCGCTTAGTGACCTTTTTGGCCGTGGTCACGTGCTCAATTTTGGCCGCGCTCGAAGCACTGCTGCCTGGGCCTGGTGCGCCGGAAAAGATCTCATGGAGGTAACTGTCAATCATGTTTAGCACCTACATTTCCGACCGACGCGAGGACGTATCGCTCGACCGATTCTTCGACCTTACTCTGCAAGAGTACGTCCAATGTTTTTCCGATCCTGCAGCATGCTGACTCAGCGGCGTCCTTGATAGCTCGACATTCGTCAGTGCCAAATACGTAATGGCCTGCAATCATCGCACGATCTGCATCCGAGGCTTGGGAGTTCGGCTTCATCCACTTCTTCCACGCAAGCGATTCGAAGGCTAGTTGCAAGAACTGTTCCAGCTGAGCATTCAAATTAAACTCTTTAAGGACGGCTACGAGCGCTCGCGTTTCGGCAACTCCTAGCTCCGGCGCAATGTTCATCGAGGAGACCCCACAGCGCTTAAGCATTGTGATTTTCTCCGCCGGCAAATAATCCGCATTGTGGGCCTTTAACGCGACGCCCCGCTTGCTGCAACTTTTTGCAAGCTGCTCGATTGAGTGTCGGACCGCAAGGGGAGCCGATTTGATCGCTCCCACATTTTCTGTTTCGAGCACTTTCGTGCCTGTCTGAGCGACCACAAACAATGGCAACGGTAGTTTGCGGTCAGTCAGGTTCCTTAGAACATCATGCAGCTTGTCGGAAAATTCCGGGGGATAATCCGTGTCGACACTTTGATCTTCAAATCCGATTTCAAAGTGAACCGATCTGCCAAGGCCTCTCGCGAAATCATGACAATGCGCGTATAACTCCACCAGCCTTTGCAACGCTTTTTTTGTTTCGGCAACTCCCCTTCCCTCGAGGCTGGTGTCAATATGAACTATCTGGAATCCCGATCGGATATCCTCTTCGAAGGACGCTAGGGAAGATTTCATAGCACTCTCGTCGTCGAGCTCCGTCTCACTTGGATGTTGCCAGGGACCCCCGTGGTCACGGCAAATAAGCAACGAATTCGGCGGACACTCTTTCCGAACGTATTCACAAAACTCACGCGTGGTCCAATTCTCCACATATCCGCCGCCCAGTTTCTTACTTTCAACCTGACGTCTGCTGGCAATCAACATCAAAGGAATGCCGTGGCGGTTCGCAATTCTACCGCAAGCCTGCACTGTGTTTTTTGACATAGGTCCAACCCCCAACGAAGGATTGCCGAAGATTTCCGTCGGCTTAGCGCTTGAGTTGCCCATGTCGCTCCCATGTATCGCTGCATGCTCGAAATGGAAAGCAAGATGCAGGCCACGTCAGACCAGCCTATTCGTCTCAAGACCTTCATTTAGCGGTTATGACCCGGTGGGCTCGCACAATCCGATTGCGGCGCGGCGACCAAAAGTCGATCGCTCTGAACTCAGTTGGAGTGTAGACTTTCAAACAGAATTGACCGAATCCTGTTGCCGCGAGTTTGAGGCGGTAGGACAAATGTCGGAAGGATGGCCGTGGCGACTATAAGAGGCCATGCATGTGTTTGATACGACCAGATTGACTTATGCCGAGAGCCACAAGGACTGAAGCTGAAGCTCTGCTTTGGGATGTTAGCCCGAGTGCTTCGGCCTCGTAAGGCCTTGGCACCGAGCACCATGAGAGGTGTACGGCAGCGTTCAGATATCCTGAAGCTGAGGTAAGATCACCAAGTCGCGAATGGTGACGTTGGCGGGTCGCGTCAGCATATAGACTACTGCGTCAGCCACGTCTTCCGATCGGAGGCCCTCTCGCGCCTCCACCTTGGCATCGACCGCCATGGAGTCGGTGTAGCCCCAGAGCTCATTTAGCACAATACCAGGCGCCACTGAACCGACGCGAATATTATGTTCCATCGTCTGCCGCCGCAAACCATGCACAAAAGCCTGGATCGCATGTTTTGAAGCAGAATAGATCGGCTCTCCCACGAGGGCCTGGTGGCCGGCTACGGATGATGTGACGATAATTTGCCCGCTTGCTTGCTTTATCATGCTCGGCAATACAGCGCGGGCCAGACGGAAGACCGCACTGACATTGATAGCGATTAACTTGTCCCAAGCGTTAGGATCGCCTTCAGCAACCTCCCCAGGGATATAGATGCCCGCGTTAGGAAGCAATATGTCAATCCGCCCAAATCGCTCTGTCGTCGCAGCGACGATATGTTTAACGGATCCCGGAGCGGCAAGATCAGTCGACAAAACAAGCGTTTCGCTGGCTGATTTATTCGCGACCTGCTCGAGCCTTTCGGCAGAACGGCCGACGAGCGCGAGCTTCACACCGTGTCTTCCAAGAGCCAGCGCAGTAGCTCGGCCGATACCTGAACTTGCGCCTGTTATAAGCGCTACCTTGCCTTCAAGTTTCTGTTCCAAGACTTCCTCCTCGATCGCAGTCGAAAACTTGCTTTTCACGCTCGTGCTCGTCCCAAAAAGGCTGTTGGGTCCAGAGACTCCGGCGAGCGTCGTAAAGCTTTGGAGTCGACCGCTTGGTAACTGTGGTCATATGAAGCCGATAGCAGACGCACCCCATTTTCCGTAGCTAACATGTAGAATTCTTGCACAAGCTTTTGAGCAGCAAACGGTTAAGCTAGACTACGTCTTTGCAATAGCCGTGCCAACCAAAACCGCGCAACTTGGAACCTGCCCTCAAGGAGTTATTCCAGGACCGGAACGTCGCATAGCAGCGACATCCACAGGGTTATTTAGACCCATCAGGTTCTCTCCACACCACTAACATTGCCCTCTCGGATCGCCCGCCTCGTTAGCATGATGGCGATTGCGTCACATCGAGCTGGATTGATCACGCCATAGCAGGCAAAGGCTAATGCCGCTCGACACATCGAGTTCATCGGACATCTGTATTTTAACTAGTCTTCGAGTGAGCTTTGAACGGGTCTGCGGCCTTGACCCCTCTCAGTGGCTTTCCCAGACGCGCAGGTTTTTCGGCGTTCGTAGGTCCTTTGACGCGCCCCGGGGAGCGTCCAGATCAGTAACCAGTCATAGCTCAGGACTATGATCTTCAGTTCTGTCCTCGGGGCCCTGCGGAAGCTGCCAGCGAAGACCTTCCGGGCGTTCTTCATTCATAGGACGAATTCGTTCCATGCAGAATATGGATTGGATTGCGGATCCTTACCAATGCTAGAGCGGCTTTTGGGCGGGGTAGATGCACTAAAAAGGAGACCCTCAATGACACTACATACTGGACCTAATGGCGAGGTAGTGAATGTACCTAAGCCCGGCGCCGAATTGCTCGAATGGGCCGCCTCGCACCACTTCGACGTCAGCCAGAACACTTGGGTTCCCAACGTCAGTGGGCCGGCAGAGCCCGGCTTCCACCCAATCGCCGACACCGTCGCGAGTTCAGAGCCCTCACCAGACTGGTGGCATCTCTGAGTGACTTAGATTGTTTAAGGAACCGGCAGCCTTCGCTGCCGGTTCCGACGCCATCGGCCTTTGTCTTTGTCGAGCGGCGGCACGTTTTGTGTTTCCGCAGATGCAGTCGGCATGTTGATTGAGTTCATCCCGCCTCTTTCTCTTGGGTAAGGAATCGGCCGGCCGCTAAGGTTGTACGGTCAGATATTGCACAGGCTTCGGCGAGGCTTCCACGTCTCATGGCTCTGTTGAATTGCCTAGGTCCTCAAGGGCAGTTTGGCTTCAAACTCCGCACCTCGTCATGCCACAAGGCGAGCCTTCTCGTGCTCTGGCGCGGGTAATGGCGTTGCTTTTTTTGCCGCCGAGCGCGGTAAGGCTAAGTGCGGCCGGTTATCCCGTGGGGAGACATTAGTGACAGACTTTGCAGCAACATCGAGCAATAGGAGCGCCAATCCCGCCTCCGCCCTACGCGACTGCCGAACGGCCTTCATCGGCGTCGGCGTTGCAAGCGCACTCGTCAACATTCTCTATCTCACCGGCTCCTTCTTCATGCTCGAGGTTTATGACCGCGTGCTGCCGAGCCGGAGTATTCCTTCGCTCATCGCCCTCTGTCTCCTCGCACTGCTCCTCTATGGATTCCAGGGGATATTTGAGCTGACCCGGAACCGGATGCTCGTGCGTATCGCCGGCGCGCTCGACGAGAGCCTCAGCGGCCGCATCTATCGAGCGCTCGTCAAGGCACCGCTGAAGCTCAAGACGCGGGGGGACAGCCTTCAGGGCCTGCGCGATTTCGATCAGGTCCGGTCATATCTTTCAGGCACTGGACCGTCCGCGCTCTTCGACCTGCCCTGGCTCCCTTTTTATGTGGTCATTTGCTTCCTGTTTCACCCGATCATCGGAATGGTTGCCGTCGGCGGCGGGCTGATCCTCACGCTTCTCACATACCTCACCAATCGTGGCATCCAGGCGCCCGCAAAGAAGGCGGCCGAAGTCGGCGGATACCGCAACGCCTTTGCGCAGGCGTCGCAGCGCAATGCAGAGGTCGTTCAGGCTATGGGCATGTCTGGGCGCATGACTGAGCGTTGGGAGCGCCGCAACGCCGAATACCGTGAAGAGAACCGCCGTACCTCCGACATCGGCAACGGCTATGGGGCGATGTCGAAGGTGTTCCGTATGGCTCTGCAATCGGGAATGCTCGCGGCTGGAGCGGCACTAGTGATCGTGGGACAGGCGTCGCCCGGCATCATCATCGCTGGCTCCATCCTGACTGCCCGAGCGCTTGCTCCGGTGGAGCTCGCGATTAGCAATTGGCGCGGTCTCGTGTCTGCGCGCCAGAGCTGGCGGCGCTTAAAGGAATTGCTGGAAGCCCTACCCGAGACGGAAACGGCCTTGGCTCTGCCGAGCCCGCAACAGCGACTTAGCGTGGAGGCTCTAGCGAGCGGTCCGCCGGCGGCGCAGCGCCTTACCGTCCTGGACGTGACCTTCACCATGCAAGCGGGCAGCGCCCTTGGCGTCATTGGCCCGAGCGCATCGGGAAAATCGTCGCTGGCGCGCGCCATCATCGGCGTCTGGCCCACCTATCGCGGCTCCGTCCGGCTCGACGGCGCAGCACTCGACCAATGGGATAGCGATGCTCTCGGCAAACATGTCGGCTACCTGCCTCAGGATGTCGAGCTCTTCGCCGGAACCGTTGCCGAGAACATCGCTCGCTTTGTCCCGGATGCTACCTCCGAGGGGATCGTTGCCGCGGCCAAGGCTGCCGGAGTCAATGATCTGATCCTGCGTCTGCCGAACGGCTACGAGACCGAGATCGGCGAAGGCGGCATGGCACTTTCCGCAGGCCAGCGCCAGCGCGTCGCGCTGGCCCGGGCGCTTTACGGCGATCCCTTTCTGGTCGTCCTGGACGAGCCGAATTCCAATCTCGATGCAGAAGGCGAACAGGCGCTGAGCGAAGCGATCATGAATGTACGTACGCGCGGCGGCATCGTTGTGGTCGTCGCTCATCGCCCAAGCGCGCTTGCCAGCGTCGACTTCGTCCTGTCGATGCAGGAGGCCCGCATGCACGCCTTCGGCCCGAAGGAAGAAGTCCTTGGCAAGGTGCTGCGCCAGCAGCAGAGGCCGCTGAAGATCGTTGAAGGCCAGGAGATGAAGCAATGAACCGCATGCGCCAGACATCCAGTTCGCGCCGTTCGCTTTCACGTCACATGATCGGCGTTTCCGTGCTGGCGCTTGCGCTGGTCGGAGGCGTCGGCGGCTGGGCGGCGACAACGGAGCTGTCTAGCGCCGTGGTCGCCGGCGGCGTCGTCGTCGTCGACGACAACGTCAAGAAGATCCAGCACCTGACAGGCGGCATCGTCGGCGAACTCCTCGTCAAGGAAGGCGATCGTGTCAAAGCCGGACAGGTTCTGATCCGTCTCGACGGCACCA
The DNA here is from genome assembly GCF_000298315.2 of Rhizobium grahamii CCGE 502. GTDB lineage: Bacteria > Pseudomonadota > Alphaproteobacteria > Rhizobiales > Rhizobiaceae > Rhizobium > Rhizobium grahamii. The sequence goes on from NZ_AEYE02000038.1 coordinate 169,141, forward strand.
CTGGACGCGCCAATCTCGCAATCGTTGAAAGCACCCTCGCGCAGCTCTATGCCCGTCACGCCCGGCTCCAGGCGGAGCGTATCGGTGCTGCCTCTTTCTCAGTCGATAAGGATCTCGGCCAGTTCATCTCCGGCGCGGCAGCGTCGAAGTTCATCGAAGGCGAGCAGAAGCTTTTCGCAAGCCGCAACTCGGCGCTTGCCGGCATGAAAAGCCAGCTCGCATCGAGAAAGGCGCAGCTCGCTGACGAGATCGAAGGCCTTACGGTGCAGTCGAAGGGAAACGAGGATGCGCTCAAGCTGATCGAGGAAGAGCTAACTCGCGTCGATTCGCTCTATAGCCGCGGACTCGTGCCGGTCCAGCAGGTTACGACGCTGAAGCGCCAGCGCGCGGAGCTCGAAGGCGAGCGGGGACGGCAAGTCGCCGCGCGCGCCGCGGCCCGTGGAAAGCTGAGCGAAATCGACCTGCAAATTCTACAGCTCGATGAGGACCGGCGCACGGAGATTTCCAAGGACCTAACTGAGGCCGAGGCGAAGATCGCCGAATATGAGGAGCGCCGCACGGCCGCAATGGATCAGTTGCGCCGTCTCGACATCACGGCGCCGGTTCCCGGGCGCGTCTACCAGCTCGCTGTCCACACCATCAACGGCGTCGTCATGGCAGGGGAAACGCTGATGCTCGTCGTACCTGAGGCAGATGATCTGACCGTGGAAGCCCGCGTAAACACTCGCGACATCGACCAGATCCGCGTTGGTCAGCCGGTCGAAATCCGCTTCAGCGCCTTCAACCAGCGCACCACGCCTGAGGTCGAGGCAGAGGTCGCGACGGTCGCTCCTGATCTCGTGACTGATCAGCGCACAGGGGACACCTATTATCCGCTGCGGATCCGCCCCAAGCCAGAAAGTCTCGCCAAGCTCAAGGGCCTCTCACTGTACCCTGGAATGCCCGCCGAGGTCTTCATCAAGATTGCCGACCGTACCGTCATCTCCTATCTGACGAAGCCGCTCACCGACCAGATGCAGCATGCGTTCCGGGAGGATTGAATACCGCGTGGCTGGAGCGGCGAGGTGGATATCGGCGAAAGAGGTGGGCCTGGGCGGGGCAGCGAGCGAGGGTCGGAGAAGCTACCTGGCCAGACTTTCGCCTTTGCTCAATGGAAGTCGACGATGCTGCTCCTCAGCTTCACGCGCTGTTATCGGAGATATGGACATGGAGAGAGGGGGCTTGCAAACCATCGACGACCCGTTCGGCACGAGGTCATCACCATGTCTTACGAGCTGTGTTACCTATATCGCCGCCGTCTGGCACGATAAACTCGGTCACCTTGAGATCCCATCAGAGGTGAGTAGCCGCCTCGCACAGTGGCAGTAGTGTAGTCGCTAGCTCTCTGGAGGCTAATGATGCAAATAACAGTAGATCGAACTCAAGCACGGGCCGCTACCCTTGCGATCTTGGCTCAATTTTCGTCTAGTTGGAATTAAAGCAAATCAACATGGCTCGTCACAGCTCTGTCGCCTGGCAGCGAAAAGATGTCTCGCCACACTGCCAGCGGCGGCGATATCGCCGACTTGTTCTCGTGTGTCGCGGCCCATGGAATCCGGCAAAGTTCCACCTCACCTATTCCCCGATGCTCGGCCGACTTATGGCTTCGGCGGATCGCTGCCCTTCTCACCAGGCAGCGGCGAGCGCCGATCAGACGGCCGTTTTGAGGACGCGGGCAACGGTGTCAGGGTCGAACTTCAGATCGACAAGAATGGGCGGTTTTGCGGACATAATCGTCTTTACTGTTGGACGGCGGGCGTCGAGACCGTCTCGATGTTGAAGGCGGCAGCCATCAGCGCCTTGGTATAGTCGTCCTTCGGTGCACCGAAGATATCGGCGGACGATCCCTGTTCGACGACCTTGCCGAAGCGCATGACGATGACGTCGTTTGCCAGCGCCTTCACCACCTTCAGGTCGTGGCTGATGAAGAGATAGGCGAGGTCGTGCTTCTTCTGCAGGTCACGCAGGAGATCCACCACCTGCGCCTGGACGCTCATGTCGAGCGCCGATGTCGGCTCGTCCAGCATCACGAAGCGCGGTTTCAACACCATGGCGCGGGCAATGGCGATACGCTGGCGCTGCCCGCCGGAGAACTCGTGCGGATACCGCCAGCGGGTCAGCAGATCGAGCCCGACTTCCTCCAGGGCCCAGCAGACCCGCTGGTCGCGCTCTTCGTAGGAAAGCGAGCGCTCATGGACCTTGAGGCCTTCGGCGATGATGTCGCCAACCGACATGCGCGGACTGAGTGAGCCGTAGGGATCCTGGAATACCACCTGCAGCTGGTTCCGGAGGGGGCGCATTTCCGTAAATGAATAGCTGGCTATATCCTTGCCGACGAAGCTGATCCGGCCCTGCGAAGAGATCAGCCGCGTTAGCGCCAGACCGAGCGTCGTCTTGCCGGAACCGGACTCGCCGACGACGCCTAGCGTCTGGCCGGCACGCAGCTGCAGGTCGATGCCGTCGACGGCCTTCACATGGTCGACCACCTTGCGCATCAGCCCGGCCTTGATCGGGAACCAGACGCGGATATCCGATCCCTGCATCACGATCGGCTTCGAAGAATCGGCAACAGGCGGTTCGCCGCGCGGCTCGGAGGCAAGGAGATGCCGGGTATAGTCGTGCTTCGGATTGCGGAAGACCTCTTCCACCGTGCCGGTCTCGACGATCTTGCCCTTGGTCATCACGCAGACCCGATCGGCAAACTTTCGCACGATGCCGAGATCGTGAGTGATGAACAGCATCGACATGCCATGCTGGCCCTTCAGCTGTCGCAGCAGTTCGAGGATCTGCGCCTGCACGGTCACGTCGAGCGCGGTCGTCGGCTCGTCGGCGATCAGAAGCTCTGGCCGGTTGGCCAGCGCCATGGCAATCATCACGCGTTGCCGCTGGCCGCCTGACAGTTCGTGCGGATAGGCTTTCAGCCGCTTCTCCGGCTCGCGAATGCCCACCTGGTTCAGCAATTCGAGGATACGCTTGCGCGCCGCCTGTCCCGTCACGCCCTGGTGCAGCTCGAGAATCTCGGCGATCTGCTTCTCGATCGTGTGCAGCGGGTTGAGCGAGGTCATCGGCTCCTGAAAGATCATCGTGATGTCGTTGCCGCGCACCTCGCGCAACGCCTTGTCGGATGCCTTGAGAAGGTCCTTGCCCTTGAACAGGATTTCGCCAGAGGGATGGCTGGCGGAGGGGTAGGGGAGCAGCCGCAGGATCGAGTTGGCGGAGACCGACTTGCCCGAACCGGACTCGCCGACCAGCGCCACGACCTCGCCCTTGCGGATATCGAAGGAGACGCGATCGACAGCCAGCGATGTTTCTCCACCCTGGTGGAATGCCACCGAGAGATCGCGAACGGACAGCAGTGTTTCAGCAGCGTCACTCATTGAAACGTCTTCCTGGGATCGAATGCGTCGCGAACCGCCTCGCCGATGAAGATCAAGAGCGACAGCATGATCGACATGGTGAAGAACGCGGTCAGCCCGAGCCACGGCGCCTGCAGGTTGGCCTTGCCCTGGGCGATCATCTCGCCGAGCGAAGGGGAGCCCGGCGGCATGCCGAAGCCGAGGAAGTCGAGCGACGTCAGCGTGGTGATCGAGCCCGACAGGATGAACGGCAGGAAGGTCAGCGTCGCCACCATCGCGTTCGGCAGCAGGTGCCGCCACATGATGGTGCGGTTGCCGACACCGAGCGCGCGCGCTGCCCTGACATATTCGAAATTGCGTGCTCGCAGGAATTCGGCGCGCACGACGCCGACGAAGCCGACCCAGGAGAACAGCAGCATGATCCCGAGCAGCACGAAGAAGCCGGGTGGCAGGATGGCCGCGATGATCAAGAGGATGTAGAGCACCGGCATCGACGACCAGATCTCGATGAAGCGCTGCAGAAGCAAGTCCGTCCAGCCGCCGAAATAGCCCTGGATCGCACCGGCGGTGACGCCGATGACGGCCGAGCAGATCGTCAGCACGAGGCCGAACAGCACGGAGATGCGGAAGCCGTAAATGACGCGGGCAAGCACGTCACGTGCCTGATCGTCCGTGCCGAGCCAATTGAGGTTGCCGAAGTTGCAGCCGGGGTCGGTCGCGCCCTGCCGATATCCGGAGCAGCGCTCCTCCTTGCTCATCAGCCAGAAGGGCGCGGTCGGCGCCGAATGCGGGATATTCGAGTTGACCGAACGATAGGAGTAGTGGATCGGCGGCCAGATCATCCAGCCATTGGCGTTGATCTCGTCCGAGATCACGTCGGAGCGGTAGTCGGTCTCGGCGAGGAACCCGCCGAACTTCTCTTCCGGATAATTGACCAGCACAGGAAAGAGTATCTCGCCCTTGTAGGACGCGACGATCGGCCGGTCGTTGGCGATGAACTCGGCAAACAGGCTGAGCACGAACAGCACGAGGAACAGCCAGAGCGACCAGTAGCCGCGGCGATTGGCCTTGAAATTCTTCCAGCGGCGGATGTTGGTCGGCGACAGCAGCCCCTTGCGCGGCGGCTTGACCGGCGTTGCGGTGGTTGGATTGGCGGCGGTGTCCATCAGACGTCCCTCCGCTCGAAGTCGATGCGCGGATCGATCCAGGTGTAGATCAGGTCGGAGATCAGGCTGACGAACAGGCCGAGCAGCGAGAAGATGTAGAGCGTCGCAAACACGATCGGGTAGTCGCGGTTGACAACTGAGAGGTAGCCGAGGCGCCCGAGGCCATCGAGGGAGAAGATGTTCTCGATCAGCAGCGAGCCGGTGAAGAAGGCGGAGATGAAGGCGCCGGGAAAGCCGGCGATGATGATCAGCATGGCGTTGCGGAAGACGTGACCGTAAAGCACCTTCCGCTCGTTCAGACCCTTGGCCCGCGCAGTCACCACATACTGCTTCTTTATCTCCTCGATGAAGGAATTCTTGGTCAGCAGCGTCGTCGTCGCGAAGGCGGCAAGCGAGAGCGAGATCAGCGGCAGCGTCAGGTGCCAGAAATAGTCGAGCGGCTTCTGCCACCAGGCGAGCTGATCGAAATTGTCGGAGACGAGGCCGCGCAGCGGGAACCAGTCGTAGAAGGATCCGCCCGCAAAGAGCACGATCAAGAGGATGCCGAACAGGAAGCTCGGAACGGCATAGCCGATGATGATGACCCCCGAGGTCCAGACGTCGAAGGTCGAGCCGTCCTTGACAGCCTTGCGGATGCCGAGCGGGATCGAGATGCCGTATGAAAAGATCATGATCCAGACGCCGAGCGAGGCGGACACCGGCAACTTGTCCTTGATCAGTTCGAGAACCGTGGTGTTGCGGAAGAAGCTCTCGCCGAAATCGAAGCGAATGTAGTTCCACATCATCTCGCCGAAGCGCGTCAGCGGCGGCTTGTCGAAGCCGAACTGCTTTTCGAGCTTGGCGATCAATTCGGGATCGAGCCCTTGGGCGCCGCGGTATTTCGAACTGCCTTCATCGAGGCCACCGCCGCCGAGGAGATCGCCGCCGCCGCCAGAAAGACGAGAATCGGCGCCCTGCGCATCGCCGGTCAGCTGTGCGATGACCTGCTCGACCGGACCACCGGGGGCGAGTTGAACGACGATGAAGGAAATCGCCATAATGCCCACGATGGTCGGGATCATCAAAAGCACGCGGCGAAGAATATAGGCGCCCATCAGCTTTCAGCCTCCGGAGCCCACAGCCCCTGCATTGCAAGCCTGCTCATTTCGCGGTGGTGGACCACCAGGCATCCGGAAAACCAAGGCCATAGGTCGGATATTCGGCCGGGCGGGTGATCGTGTTCCAGTAAGCGATCGATTGCGTGTCGCGATAATACAGTGGCACGACATAGTTCCCCGCCAAGAGCACCCGGTCCATGGCCTTGATCGCGGCGACCTTTTCATCGCGGTTGGGCGCGAAGATGATCATGCGAATGAGCTCATCGACGGCCGGGTTGGCGATACCGGCATAATTGCGAGAACCTTGCTGGTTGGCCGAGCGGGACCCCCAAAACATGGCCTGCTCGTTGCCGGGATTCATTGTCTCAACCCAGGTATTCCAGATCATGTCGTAGTCGAAGCTGCGCACCCGGTTTGCATATTGCGAGGCATCCACAGTCCGAACCCGAGCATCTATCCCGATTTTCTTCAGGGTGTTCGCATAGGGCACCGCCCAGCGCTCCAACGTAGGGCTCGGCAACAGGATCTCGAAACTCATCGGCTGGCTAGTCTTGGTGTTGACCATCTGGTTGTTCTTGAGCTGCCAGCCGGCTTCTTTCAACAATGAGATCGCGGTGCGGAGGTTTTCGCGACTTTTCTGCGGATCACCACCGACCGGATTCGTATAAGGCGTGGTGAAGACCTCCGGCGGAACCTTGTCCTTCAGGCCCTGCAATATTTCAAGTTCCCGCTCCCGAGGCAATCCGGAGGAGGCGAGGTCGGTGTTCCAGAAATAGCTGTTGATGCGCTGGTAGCTGTTGAGAGCAAGCGAGCGGTTCAGTTCCTCAAAATCGAAACCGTAATTCAACGCCTTGCGAACCCTGATGTCCTTGAACAGGTCGCGCCGCATGTTGGGTACCAGAGCCTGCATGACGCCCTTTGCGCGCAGTGGATTGGCGACGTCCTCTTTCTTCACGCGCCCGTCCTTGACGCCGGGGAAATCATATCCAGTCGCCCAGCGGGCAGCGGTCGTCTCCTGCCAATAGTCGCTGTTACCGGCCCTAAAATCCTCGAACTGCGCGTCCCGGTCAGCGAAATAGGTGTAAGTGATCGACCCGAAATTGTTCTGCCCGACGTTCACGTTGAGGTCCTTGCCCCAATAGTCGTCGCGCAATTCGTAGCGGATCGTTGCGCCGGGCGAGAAGGAAGCGATTTTATAAGGACCCGAACCCATTACGGGCTCTAGCGTCGTCTTGGAAATATCGCGCGGCTTGCCGTCCGGCCCCGTGCCCTCCCACCAGTGCTTCGGCACTATGGTCAACTGTCCAAGAATATTGGGAAGCTCCTTATTGTTCTTCTCGTCGAAGATGAAGGTCACGTCGCGTTCGCCCGTCTTCTCTGCCTTAACGACATGCTTGTAGTAGTTGGACAGGAGTTGATTGAGCTCCTTCGATCGGTCGAAACTGAAAACGACGTCCTCCGGCGTCACCGAGCTTCCGTCGGCCCACTGGGCCTCCTTGCGCAGCCGGAACGTCGCTCGCGATACGTCCTCGGGAAAGGAAACGCCTTCTGCCAGCAGCCCATAGGAGGAGAGCAGCTCGTCATCAGGCGATTTCATAAGTGTTTCAAAAGGCAGCGTCAGGCCAACCGCCTTTACCCCCTTCGAAAGCAACGGGTTGAAGGTATCGTAGGTACCGGAGGCGGAAAGGCGCAGATTGCCGCCCTTAGGCGCCTCGGGATTGACGTAGTCAAAATGCTTGAAGCCGGGCTTGTATTTCAGCTCGCTGATGACGGAACTGCCGATCTGGAAATTTGGCTCCTGGGCTTTGACAGGCAGGGCCGCCGCGCCCAGCACCACAAGAGCGGCAACCAGTCTTCTCCTCGACCCGACAAACGCTATTCGCAAACCGCTATTTCGGCTAGGGCGAGAATAAGGGAAATAGAGGCGCAAAAGACGGTGCGCCAGCCCGACAACCGGTAACTTGAGTTTCTCCTGTTGTTCGGTCAGCCTACCTCGTCCCTGTAGGGTGCGGACGATGCCATCCTGGGTAAGGGCTGTAAAGTCATTGCGGAGCGTGTGGCGGTTGACACAAAATTCCTCTGCAGATGTAATTTTCGGCGGCGCTATGCCGATCTCGTTGTCAACGCTACTTCCGATCGCTTCGCGGACCTGATCCGCTATCTGACGCCAAAGCGCCACCCTGGTCTGCCTCTGAACTCGCTTCACTTCAGCCATCGTAAACCCTCTACCTGCACAAAAATTGCGGGAACCAAAACGTCGCTAGAATCGGCGACTGCATATAGCCGGCGGTCACTTGTGCGGAGACCGCTGCAAACACCGCATAAGCTTGATGAAGCTACCTTCATGAATAATCGCCATCGATCGGTAAAATTCATTGTTTGGATAGGGGCAATCCATTCCATGAATTCCGGCAGCAAAGGCAGAAGGTGAAAAAGCGGCGACCACCGAGTCGTCCATGGGAGTTCTCTAATCACGGTTGTCAGGCTGGCTTCCGTTTGCATCGCTGGTCAGGTCCATGGTTCTCTTCGAGGTCGGCTCTTTGACCGCCTCACCATGGCATTGGATTAGGCTCAAATCATCCGCGCCCTGAGAAGCTCTGGTCCCGCCCTGCCTTACATCACGCGCTAGATCGTCTTCAAGCGGTTGATCTGGCCTTCTGCCTGACTCGTTGCTCCAAGGCAGGTCGATGGCGGTATCGCGGCGAAGTACACGGGCAAAACTGGCTAAGAAGGCGAGACCAGAATGAATGGCATCATCGATCCATTGGTCCAGTTCCGCCGAGGTTCGGGCACGACTATGCCGCGAAATCGCATGGCGAAGCAGCGCAAAACAGCAAACGTCCGTGATCCCTGTTTGAGGCGTTTCCGCGCCTGATTGATGGTCAGTGCGCCGCGCGGCTTGATGCAATAAGCAGCGACGACAATAGGTGTCAGGTGCTCTGTCGGAGAGCCCAATCCGATCCGACGCCTCATCCTCCGTATCCTCATCCGTTCGGCCTTTCGGCGCGGCGCGATGTTGCCAGGAAGCACTCAAGATTAGAAAAGCTCACGGTGTACCCTCGGTGCTTTATGTCATGAAACAATGCCGACCATGGCGGTTATCATTATTCTAACACTAGGTGAGGAACGCTTCGAAGTAGAGAGGAGATGTCGGCTGTAACGCGCCCCTGCGTCGATCGGGTAGGGTTTCGAACGTCAGCCATTTCATGATGCCTCATCGGCCATATCCTGTGCGATGTGCAATGTCCGAGCAGGTCAGGCCTTCTTTGCTCAAGGCGTGTACTGTCTCGAACACATCCTACCGTGGCTGTCGATGCGCCCGGCGAAGCCAATTGCGAAAAGGCGTCTCAGGCGTCCCCTCATGCAATGCCCGATCGTCATGATCGTTCTCAATATCCTCGTCTGGTAGCAGTGCCGTGCCTGTAGCTCGGCCGGAAGGGCTCAGCGGTGCGCTCTCCATGATTGCCAATCTCTACCGCACTAGGAAGCGTGCGATCCCGGACAGAGCTCCGATCTCCTTCGCTCCCAAAGGCTGGATGCTTCTCATTTTGCAGGATGGCAAGATCGATCGCAGAGCCTACGAACTTTGCCTGTTCAGCGAGCTGAAGCGCCCGCTTGATGCTGGTGATGTCTGGGTGGAGGGGCGAAGCGGCTTCCAGTCCTTCGAAAGCTTTCCCAATTCCCAGGCCGATGTTTGATCTGATGCGCAAGATGTCGGGGGCCGACCGCGCGAAGTCTGACCACAGCGGCTGTGTTCCAGATCTTTAATCTCGCTCGACTTGATGATACCGCCACGCTATCACAGCGATCTTTTATTACGAATTTCAAAAAGAGCGAAGTTAAATGACAGTCAGAGCCTGAAAAACAATTACAGGTTAGGCGCAATGACACATCGCTCTCTTCTCGACCGCCTTGCGGGGCTCGACACCAACACGGTGTCAGACGCGCTCGACTTCCTTAATCTTTCAGGCGCTACGGTTGGAATTCGTCCCCTCTGGGCCTGCCCGAAGATCGTTGGTTACGCCAGCACCATCCAACTCGGACCGAAAAGCGATACGGCGCCGACCGTTCATCTAATTTCCCCCGTGATCGCGCGCGTCAACAGCGATGACCGAGTTCTCGTCATTGCAGGCGGCATCGATGGAATTTCCTGCTGGGGCGATATTCTCGCCAATGCCGCCAAGACGCGCGGCCTGCGTGGCTCCGTCATTGATGGCTTCAGCCGCGATATCGAAGGCAGCGAAGCAATCGAGTATCCGGTCTATGGGCGCGGCGTGACAATGGTCAGCGCGCGTAACCGCCTGATTCAACTCAACTCAGGCCAGGCCGTTAGAATTGCAGGGGTCCTAGTTCACGAGAACGATTACGTCATTGCCGACCGATGCGGCACTGCGTTCGTACCAGCAGCCCGCATCGAGGAGGTGCTCGATCTCGGTGAGCGGATCGCGCGGCGTCAGGACGGGATGGTGGCGGCCGTCAGGTCCGGCCGCTCCGTGGAAGAGGTGATGCACGACAAGGAGTTTGAAGCGATCAGACAGGAGCAATCGAAATGAGCAGGGAAGACCGTGAACTCGTCAAGCTCTTCGAAGGCCTTGATACACCAGGCGTGTCCGACGCCCTCGACAAGCTCGGGCTTGGCGGACATTGCTTTGATGTGATGCCCCTTGCAAACTACAGCCAAACGATCGTCGGACCGGCCTTCACAGTCAAGTATGTTCCCGCAGCCAACCCGCCTGGAACAGTTGGTGACTTCGTAGATGACGTGGCAGAGGGCGACGTGGTCGTTATCGACAATGGCGGCCGCTCCGACTGTACTGTCTGGGGCGACATCATGACCCAATATGCCGGCGCCCGGCGCTTCGCTGCAACCGTGATCGACGGAGTTTGCCGTGATGTGTCGAAGGCGCTCGGCGACAACTACCCTCTTTTCACCCGCGGACGCTTCATGCGCACAGGCAAGGACCGGGTCGAGGTTGGGTCGGTCAACGAGGTGGTCTCCATTGGCCAAGCCCGGGTCGTGCCGCGCGATATCGTTGTCGCGGATGCAAACGGTGTCGTTATCGTGCCCCGCCGCCGGGCCCGGGAAGTTGCGGAGATCGCTTGTCAGATTGAAAGTGTCGAGTCGAAAATCCGTGAAGCCATCGCAGTCGGCCAAACGCTGAAGCGGGCTCGGGAAACCTTGGGCTACCACCTCCTTCAGAGGAAGCCGTCATGACAGTCGTTTCTCCTATGATGGACCTGCCCGCTGATGTGTCGTCGCGGGCGCTCGCTTTAGGAAGCTCGACGCTCTTCGAAGCATCTGGTCTCCCCTGCTCTGTCGATACGGAAATACGTCCCGTGTGGACGGGCGCTGCAGTCGCCGCACCCATCTACCCTTTGGCCTGCGCACCTGGAGACAATCTCGCCATCCATGTTGCAATGGAGCGTGTTCCACGGGGGAGCGCCCTGGTGGTTGTCACTGGGAATTACATAGCGGGGTACTGGGGCGAGGTTCTGACAGTTGCTGCCGAAGCAGCAGGCGTTGCGGGACTGGTTATCGACGGCGGCGTCCGGGATGTGGCAGCACTTGCGGCTCGTCGTTTTCCGGTCTTCTCGCGCGGCATCTCCATGCGTGGCACCATCAAGGCAAGTGTTCCTTCAGTTGGCGCCCCACTTCTGTTCGGCGGCGTGCCCGCGGCGGCTGGAGATTTCCTGGTCGCTGACGATGACGGCGTCCTCATCCTGCCCAGGAGCGAAGTCGAGCGGACGCTGTCAAATGGCGAAGCGCGCGCGGACAAAGAGCGCAGCATGATGGAAAGGCTCGCCGCAGGTGAGACGACACTTGAGTTGATGGGGCTTGGCGCCTGGAGAGACAAAGCATGAGCGATGCTGCTATGCTCAATCGGCACCTTGCCGCGGCGAAACCCTGCGCGACTTACCGGATGATCGACCGGGTTGCCGCGCGCCGCGAAACAGGCGCAAAGATCATTTCACTGAGTGCCGGCGAGCCATGCTGAACGAGACTCCTGGCATGCGTTGCGACACTCCAGGTAGGGCTTTCTATGGATTTGCCTCCTGCGCAGGACTGATCGGACGAGCAACGCCAGCATCCCAGCGCCCGACGTCGGCACGAACGCGCAGACGATGGCGTGTATGATGGACACCTATGAACGTCGGGGGCACTGCCACCGGTGTCGTGACAGGCAAGCCCGTGGCACTCGGCGGATCTCTTGGACGCCCTGAGGCAACAGGTCGAGGGGTCCTTCATCGCAGCGCAACAAGCTGTCGATACCGGATCAATACTCCCCAGAAGTGCCGTTTGAATCTTCCCCAATTTAGCGTTGCCGCCGGTCTTCCGGGGCGCGCCCCGGAAGACCGGCGGCGCGTCATCACCGATACTGCTCTCGATGGTCGAGAGGGGAATGTTGGTGATCAAACTCGGGGAGATAGTCATGATTTTAGATTTGCACCGGCAGGGGTTGTCGGTGTCGGCGATCGCCAGACAGACCAACGTCGATCGAAAGACAATCCGCAAATATATTGAGCGGGGTCTCGAAGCGCCTGCTTATGGGCCACGCAAGCCGCGCGCGACGGTAATTGATCCGTTCACAGCTTATCTGCGTGAACGGGTCGCTGCCTATCCCGGCCTGAGCGGCCGGCGGCTCCTGCGAGAGCTGAAGGAGCGCGGATATGCGGGTGGCTACACGGCCGTCACGGACTTTCTCAGAGATGTTCGCCCGATCTCAGAACAGGGATTTGAAGTTCGGTTCGAAACAGCTCCCGGCGAACAGGCCCAGGTCGATTTCGCCCAGTTTCAGGTCATCTTCACCGACGAGCCGCTAACGCCGAGGATCGTCTGGCTGTTTTCCATGGTGCTGGGCCATAGCCGTCTCATCTGGGCGCGCTTTGCTATGCATCAGGACCTTCCGACGGTGCTGCGATGCCACGTCGCCGCATTCGATGCAATTGGCGGTGTTCCGCGCGAGATCCTTTACGACCGAATGAAGACTGCGGTCATCGGCGAAGGCGAAACGGGTGGCATTGTTTACAATCGCGCTCTGCTCGATCTTGCCCGCCATTACGGCTTTCATCCAAAGGCGTGCAAAGCATATCGCGCCAAGACGAAGGGAAAGGTCGAGCGGCCATTCCGCTATATCAGGGAAGACTTCTTCCTGGCACGCTCGTTTCGCAACCTCGATGACCTTAACAACCAACTGCGGTATTGGCTTGATACGGTTGCCAATCCGCGGGTGCACGCCACAACGCAGCGGGTCGTCATGGAAGCCTTCGTTGAAGAGCGCTTTCATCTGCGCCCCTTGCCTCTGGCTCCGTTCCGATCCGTGTTGAGACTGGAGCGCAGGATCTCTCGAGACGGCATGGTCAGCGTCGGCGGAAACGCCTACAGCGTGCCCGACGCCACCAGAAGGCGTCTCGTCGAGGTTCATACGCTGGCCAATGAGGTTAGGATATTCGAAGACGGTGCGTTGATCGCTGTGCATCCGGTGTTGGAAGGACGCTATCAGCGCCGTGTCGAACCCGGCCACAGAACCCTTCGCTCACAGCCGCGATCGCGACCGCACGTCAACAATGACGAGATCATTCTTCATGGATCCGGAGACAGGGTCACACAGCGGCCGCTTGCCTTCTACGACGCTGTCGCCCGAGCCATGGCGCAGGAGAACCGCACATGAGCACCGCTCTCGATTCTGTGCCGTCGATGATCGACCGCATTCGTCATGATCTTGTCGGCTTGAAGATGCCGCGTGCCCTTGAAGCTCTCGACCATGTTGTCCGTCGATTGGAACAGGGTGAACTATCGGCTCTCGAAGCAATCGACATCCTTCTTTCCGAAGAGCTGACACTGCGGGAGAACAGCCGCATAAAGACCGCCCTTCGGATGGGACGCCTGGCGACCATCAAAACACTGACCGGCTTCGATTTCACGTTTCAACCATCGCTCGACAGAGATCGGATCTTCACGCTCGCACAACTCGGCTTTGTTGACCGCCACGAGGCCATTCATTTCCTCGGGCCGCCGGGAACCGGCAAAAGCCATCTGGCAATCGCGCTCGGCGTCGAAGCTGTCAAAGCCGGCAAGAGCGTCTACTTCTGCACGCTGGCCGATCTCATTGCTGCCCTATCAAGAGCCGAACGCGAAGGACGGCTGCAAGAACGCATCCGCTTCTTCTGCAGGCCCAGTCTCCTGATCGTCGACGAGATCGGTTATCTCCCGGTCATCGCCGGCGGCGGCAATCTGTTCTTCCAGCTCGTCAATGCTCGCTACGAGAGAGGCGCGATGATCCTCACATCCAATCGCGGCTTTGCCGAATGGGGCGATGTTTTCGGAGATGCCGTGGTCGCAACGGCCCTCCTCGACAGACTTTTGCATCATGCCGTCGTCGTCCAAATCGAGGGTTCAAGCTACAGGCTGCGCCAGCATGCCGAATTGATGCCTGAACACGTGCGATCAAAAGCTTTGATCACCCCGCCATCCTTCGCCCCGCCACAACGCCCGCGCGGCAGACCGCCGAAAAATACCCAATTCTCCACGTCGTCCGGAGCGGCATAATTGGGGAATTTTACTTCGGCACTTCTGAGGAAATTCCACCCGGCATTGACACAAGCTGGTCTTCGGCGCGTCGTCCCCATCGAAGGAGCACGCGTCGCTGTTCAGGGATTTGGCAATGTCGGAGGTATCGCCGCACGGCTCTTCGAGCAGGCAGGAGCCAGGATAGTGGCTCTGCAAGATCACTCTGCGACCCTCGTGGACGAAGCCGGAATCAATGTACTGGCGGCAGGCGAGCACGTGGGCCGGACGGGACCGTTGGAAGTTTTTTGCCGAGTGTAGAAGTTGCGACCGAAACCTTTTGGCTCGTCCCCACCGAGTTTATGGTGCCGGCGGCGTTGGAAGGCCAGCTTCTTTCCGAGCGGGCAAAGCGTCTTGAAACCAAGATCGTCGTGGATGGTCCCAATGGACCGACGACACCGGCTGCGGATGACATCCTCAATGACCGGGGCATTCTGGCTGTGCCAGACGTTCTGGCCAATGCTGGCGGAATGACTGTATCCTATTTCGAATGGGTGCAAGACTTCTCGTCCTTTTTCTGGACCGAAGAGGAAATCAATGCCTAGCTGGAGAGGATCATGGTCTGCGCCTTCGATTCCATCTGGACCATTGCCGACGAGCCGAAAGTTTCGTTGCGCACAGCCACTTTCATCATCACGTGCCAGCGTATCCTCTCGGCTCGGGAGCAGCGCGGCTGTATCCTAAGTTCAAAATCTCGCGCGCTGCTCTTTAGACAAACGAGGAAGTTCCACGGATGAGTCAGATGTTTCAGAAAGTCACATTTACTCAGAACCATTCCGGCACTGACCTGGTGATTTCCGCTATTCATCGCGAAGGAGAGAAGGCTCCCCTTTTGTTTCTTCACGGTTTTGGGTCGACGAAAGAAGACTATGCAGATTTCGTTCAACTACACGCGTTGCAAGGACATTCTTTCCTGGCCATTGACGCTCCTGGCTGCGGTGAGACGTACTGTTCCGACCTGTCAAAACTATCGATTCCGTTCCTGGCGGAAACCGCACTGCGCGTCGCCGACGCAGCCGGATTCGATCGTTTTCATCTCGTTGGTCATTCCATGGGCGGGCTGACCGCCCTGGTACTTGCTCACAAGCAACCGGATCGAATTCTTAGCTTCGTTGATATTAAGGGAAATCTGGCCCCCGAGGACTGTTTTCTTTCGAGGCAGATCCTGGATTATCCCGATGCCGACGACGAGCGGTTTTTTGACGATTTCATCGAGCGAACTCACAGCTCGCCGACATTTTCAAGCGCTCTTTATGCGGCCACTCTTCGCTCCAAGGTGCGCGTAGAGGCGGTACGTCCGATCTTCGAGTCGATGGTCGATTTTTCAGACAATTGGGATTTACTTCCCAAATTCCTCGACTTGCCCATGCCGAAGATGTTTATGTTTGGAGAGCAGTATGCAACGCTTTCCTATCTCCCGGTACTTCGGGCAAATCGGGTCCGGCTCGCAGAGATTCCCCACTGTGGACATTTCCCGATGTATTCAAATCCTCCTGCTATGTGGGATGAGATTGCCGACTTTGTCGCGACGGTATAGCGAGCGCTCCACATGAACTTGCAGCGGGGAAGGTCCAGCTAACGCGCATTCATGTCTTTTTTGTTCGCTTCTGGTTCAATTGGGACACAACCACGTCGACCATGGGATGAAACCGGTTCCTGTTCCATGCCAGCGCTGCGGTGACGACCACCACTCTTTCCTTAAGCGGACGGACCACAACGTTATCCGGTGCAAGTTTCCGCATGGAAGCTGGGACCAGCGCCAGGCCCTGGCCGCAACTAACATAGGCAATCTGCGACGCAACCGACCTCACTTCATGTAGAACGCGAGGTGCGAAGCCGTGCGAACGGCAAACCGAAACCAACATGTCGAAATAAACCGGGCTCACCTGGCGAGAGGACATGACCAGTTGTTCGGCTTCCAACGACTTTAGACGGACCCTCGGCAGAGTGGCTAAAGGGTGCTCCTTCGGCAGCGCAACGGCAAGGCGATCCTCCGTCAGCGGCATGGTGGCGATTCCGCTGCCCAATTCGCCCTCGAGTCTTACGAACGCAAGATCAAGCTCACCGGCTTCCAGACCGGGGATCGCCTCGACGCTATCGATCTCCCTTACGAAGACCGTAAGGTTGGGGTGGGTTGATCTAAGATCATCGAGCAGCGGCGGAACTGTGTCAAGCATTGCAGAGGTGATAGCTCCGACGTGCAGCACCCCGGACTGGCCTGCGGCAACCTCTTTGATAACCGTTTCCAGTTGTTCAACCTGGCCTGCAAACCTTCGGACAGCGGGAAGGATTGCTGCACCAGCTGCGCTGAGCTTGGTGCCGCGCCGCGAGCGATCGAAGAGTTGCAGCTTGAGTGATTGCTCCAAAACCTTGATTTGCTCGGTGAGCGGTGGCTGGGACATCCCGAGTCGGCTCGCTGCGCGGCCAAAGTGTTCTTCCTCGGCTACCGCGAGAAACATCCATAGTTGACGAACAAGCCGGAAGTCGACGACGCTCAAATGCTAGCTCCCAAAATCGATGCCTATTCGGCATTTTATATCGCGGAGCCACTACTACAAAAGATTATAAATCACGTTCTTCGCGATTCCGGTTCGATCCCGAGCACCCCTGCCCGTTCTCGGTAATCACCAGAGCTCTTTGTGATTCCCAGGCCAAGTGCCGCGGTTAACTCTGCGCCAACGCCCCCAGTGTTCCGCATTTCCTATCACAGAGATAGGTTGGTAGAATTTCACATGTCATTAGCAATGAGTAAATTTGCGTGTCCGGAGTCCCACCAATTCGAAGAGACGTAAGGTGCGAGCCAAATTGTTGATCGCTCAGAAACGTGGTCGGCCGATCTGCTGAGGGCCGGCTTGAAAGGCTCGACCACATAGCATTGCCAACCTGGACGCAAACGTTCAACCGCTTCCGGGACGCGTCGGTGCGTACGGCGGCGTCATACCTCCCCATAACCTATGCAGATCAAAGGATTACAAACTTAAGGCATCTATAGCACAGCAGCCGGCATGTCATATTAGGCGGGCCGATTTATGGCGGTTGCCCTCGAAAAACCGCGTCGTCTTTAGCTCGTGGTCCTCACGTGAGAAGTTCGGAATCGACGGTGGACTTCAAGTCCATGGCACGGACACCCGCGGATGATCGAGGTGCCGTTGGCCACCGATTTTCTAAGGTGAACATGAAACTAATTAGCTCCGCCTCACCAGCAGGCCGTTAAGCAGCAGGTCGAAATAGGCTCGCATAAAGGCATCCTTGTTAGGCGTTCGCGCGCGGCGGTCGTCAAATATCAGGCGCAGAATTGTTGTTGTCAAAATGGGCGCGACCACGATGTCGGAGAATTCCACTGGCATCTGGCGAAATTCTCCAGACGACATACCCTCGCGCATGAGATCCTCGATTTTTGCTATGATCGGTGCGATGAACTGATCGTGATGACGATCGATCAGGTCGGGAAACCGGTGCCCTTCCGAAATGACCAGCCGCAAGAGCTCGCGGGTGATGCGGTCTTCAACGATCTGATCGTAGAGCAAACCAAGAATTGCTTTCAGCCGGTCCGTAACGCTGCCGTCGAGCCGGTCGGTGTTGTCAAGCAGTTCATGAAACGCCACTGAAAAATGGCTAATCATGGCTTCGAAAAGCTGCTCCTTCGTCTCGAAATAGACGTAGACCGTGCCCTTTGTGACCCCAACTCTGTCGGCAATGTCTTCGACACGCGTGGCGGTGAAACCATTTCTCACAAACTCCTCGAAGGCAGCATCCAGGATTTGTGCGGGCCGCAACGCTTTCTGTTCGGCGCGTGTGAGTTTTTTCTGGGCTGACATTCCTCGCTCCCCGTCGTCAGTCATCGCATCCATGCGACCTAAGTTTCATTGACTAATACGTCAGTCAATTATATAGGACCTGCCGTTGAGAGCAAGAGGTCAACTATGAGAACCATTCGGATCGTCACAGCGATCGTATGCGCGATCGGTCTCGCATCCTGCAGCGATGAGAGCAGGCCAACCGAACCGGCCCAGAGGGCCGTCGGCGTCGTCGTCGCAAAGCCTGAACCGCTAATCCAGGGCGGCGCGATCACGGGCGACGTCCGCGCCCGCGTTCAGACCGATCTGTCCTTCCGCGTCAGCGGCAAGATCGTCCAGCGGCTGGTCGAGGTTGGGCAGTCCGTGAAGGCGGGACAGTTGCTTGCCCGCATCGATCCGGAGGAGCAAAAGGCCGATCTGGATGTGGCGGCGGCCAATCTTCAGTCGGCGCAGGCGCAGCAGATCCAGGCGCAGCTTGCATTCGACCGCCAGCAGAGCCTGTTTCGCACGCAGGTGACAACGCGTGCGGCGCTCGATCAGGCGCAGGAAGCGCTTCTGACGGCGCAGTCATCCACCAAATCAGCGCAGGCACTATTCGAAACCGCACAGGACACACTGTCCTATGCGGAGCTGAAGGCCGATGCCGATGGCGTGATCACCGCCCGCAACGCCGAGGTCGGCCAGGTGGCGCAGGCAGCCCAGGTCGTCTTCACCCTTGCTCATGACGGCGACCGCGATGCCGTCTTCGAGGTGGTCGAAAGCGCGTTCCTTCGACCGATTGACGGTGATGGGACCATTACCCTTCTGTCCGACCCCACTCAGAAGATCGCAGCGAAGCTTCGCGAGATCTCCCCGACGATCGATTCCTCGACCGGCACCATCAGGGTCAAGGTCGCGATCACGAGCGACGCTCCCATTCCGCTCGGCGCTCCCGTCGTCGGAAAATTCAATTACGTCCCGCAGGACGTCATTCAGCTGCCCTGGTCGGCAATGACGTCCAAGGACGGCAAGCCGGCAGTCTGGATCGTCGATCCCGCGTCCTCTGCCGTTTCGCTTCGAGCGATCGACGTCACGGGCTACGAGACGGGCAGCTTCATCACCAAGTCGGGCGTCTCGGCAGGGGAGGTCGTCGTTACCGACGGGACCAAATTCCTCAGGCCCGGTGAAATCGTGTCTTATGTCAAGGAAGCTGCCAAGTGAGCATACGTCAAAAGATAATCCTCCTGATGATGGGGACTGCCCTGATCTCCTCTTGCACCAATCAGGAGGAAGGCAAGGAAGAAGCGCCCCGTCCTGTGCTGTCGACAATCGTCAAACAGACGCCCGCAACGACACTCGGCCTGACCGGCACGGTCGAGCCGACGATCGAGACCGAACTCAGCTTCCGGATTCTCGGGCGGATGATCGCCCGCAATGTCAATGTCGGAGATGTCGTCAAGCGTGGTGATGTCGTTGCCGCCATCGATCCCGTGGCGCTGGAGCTTGCGGTGCGCAACGCCCAGTCCGACGTGGAAAACAGCGATGCTCAGCTCAGAAACGCGGTGACCACGGAGCAGCGCCAGCGCGCGCTGGTCGAATCGCGCTCCGGCACAGAAGCCTCGCTCGAAGAAGCAGAACAGGCGAGACGGACGGCCGCAGCCGCTGTCGCCAAGGCGCAGGCCAATTTCGACAAGGCCAAGGAACAGCTCGGCTATGCGCAGCTTCAGGCGGAATTCGATGGCGTGGTGACGGCGACCTCGGCCGAGGTCGGCCAGGTCGTGTCGGCCGGTCAGACGGTCGTGACCATCGCGCGGCCGGACAAGCGCGACGCGGTCGTCGACGTGCCCCAAGCAGCCGTTCAGAAATTGAAGATCGGCGCCCCGTTCGAAGTGACGCTGCAGCTGGATCCCGAGATTCGCGCGTCGGGAGTGGTGCGCGAAATCGCGCCGGAGGCGGAAACCGCCACCCGTACCAGCAGGACCAAGATCGCACTCAGCGACCCACCTGAAGCCTTCAGGCTCGGCGCGGTCATATCAGCCTCGGCAACCATTGCCGCCAATCCCGAGATCGTGCTGCCGTCCTCAGCGATCCTTGCCGGAGCCGACGGTCCAAGCGTCTGGATCGTCGACGAACCCGGCAAGAAGGTGTCGCTGCGCCGCGTGAAGATCGACGGCGACGTCGTCGACGGCGGCACCGTGCGTGTCACCGAAGGGCTGGCCCCCGGCGAAAGAGTGGTCGTAGCAGGCGTGCATAAACTTGAAGATGGTCAGGCCATCAAGATCGACCAGGAGATCAGAAAGTGAAGTCCTTCAATCTTTCCGACTGGGCGCTCGAACACCGTTCGCTCGTCTGCTACTTCATGATCGTCTTCATTCTCGCCGGCGCCTTCTCCTACCTGAACCTCGGCCGCGAGGAGGATCCGAATTTCACCATCAAGACGATGGTGATCACCGCACAGTGGCCGGGCGCTTCGGCCGAGGAAGTGACGCGGCAGGTGACCGACCGGATCGAGAAAAAGCTCCAGGAGCTGGAATCGCTCGACTATACCAAGAGCGAGACCGTCGCCGGCCAGACGACCGTCTTCGTCGAGCTGCTGCCGACCACCAAGGCAAAGGATGTCGCGCCGACCTGGCTGCGCATCCGCAACATGATCGCGGACATCAAAAGTGATTTCCCGAGCGGCGTCATCGGTCCATTCTACAATGACCGCTTCGGCGACGTCTTCGGAAACATCTATGCCTTCACCAGCGACGGGCTGACCAAGCGCCAGCTTCGCGATCTCGTGGAAACTGCCCGCTCGGAAGTTCTGACCGTGCCCAATGTCGGCAAGGTCGATGTGATCGGCGCGCAGGACGAGGCGATCTATCTGGAATTTTCCACCCGCCAGATCGCCGCTCTCGGCATCGACCAGCAGTCGGTCATCCAGACCCTGCAGGCGCAGAACGCCGTGACCCAGTCCGGCTTCGTCGATGCCGGGCCGGAGCGCATCGCCTTGCGGGTGAGCGGGCAGTTCACCTCCGAGGAAAGCCTGCGGTCGATCAATCTTCGCATCAATGATCGTTTCTTCCCGCTGACCGACGTCGCAACGATCACGCGCGGATATGTCGATCCGCCGTCGGCGCTGTTCCGTTTCAACGGCCAGCCGGCAATCGGACTTGCCATTGGCATGAAGCAGGGCGCCAATCTCCTGCAGTTCGGCGAGGCGCTCGACGCTGAAATGAAACAGATCGTCGTCGATCTTCCAGTAGGTGTGGATGTCAGCCGGGTTTCTGATCAGCCGGCAGTGGTTGACGAGGCTGTATCGGGCTTTACGAGCGCGCTGTTTGAGGCGGTTGCCATCGTGCTCGTCATCAGCTTCATCAGTCTTGGCCTTCGTGCCGGGATGGTGGTGGCGATCTCCATTCCTCTCGTGTTGGCCATCACCTTTGTTGTGATGGAGTACTCCGGCATCTCGCTGCAGCGCATTTCGCTCGGCGCGTTGATCATCGCACTCGGGCTACTCGTCGACGACGCCATGATCGCCGTCGAGATGATGGTGGCGCGACTGGAGGCCGGCGACGACCTGAAAAAGGCCGCCACCTACGTCTATACATCGACAGCCTTTCCGATGCTGACGGGAACGCTCGTCACTGTCGCGGGCTTCATTCCAGTTGGCCTCAATAGCAGCGCCGCCGGCGAATTCACCTTTACCCTCTTCGTGGTGATCGCGGTGTCGCTGGTCGTCTCTTGGATTGTCGCGGTGCTGTTCACGCCGCTTCTCGGCATCACCATCCTGCCGAAGACAATGAAGTCGCACCACGAGAACAAGGGCCGCTTCGCCACAATCTTCTCCTGGCTGCTGCGGCTGGCGATGCGCTGGCGCTGGGTCACCATCATACTGACCGTCGGTGTCTTCGGCCTCTCGATCGGCGGCATGGGGTTGGTGCAGCAGCAATTCTTCCCCAATTCCGACAGGCCCGAGCTGATCATCGACTGGAACCTGCCCCATAACAGCTCGATTGCCGAGACTAACAGGCAGATGGCCAAGTTCGAAAGGGAAATGCTGGCCGATAACAAGGATATCGATCACTGGACGACCTATGTCGGCCAGGGCGCGCCGCGCTTCATCCTTTCCTTCGACGTGCAGACGCCCGACGTGTCGTTCGGACAGACGGTGATCGTCACCAAAGGCCTCGACGTGCGAGACAAGGTGCGGGCGGAACTGCAGGACTATCTGACGAAAACCTTCCCTGGCACCGACGCTTTCGTGAAGCTTCTCGATATCGGCCCACCGGTGGGCAAGCCGGTCCAGTACCGCATAAGCGGCCCCGATATCCAAAAGGTCCGGGATATCTCCCAACAATTTGCAGGCGTTGTCGGTACCCATCCGCTGCTGTCGAACATGGTGCTGGACTGGAACGAGCCCTCGCGCGTGGTAAAGGTCGATGTGCTGCAGGATAAGGCGCGCCAGCTTGGCGTCTCCTCGGAGGATATCGCCACCGCCCTCAACGGCATCGTTGAAGGCTTGACGGCGACCCAGATTCGCGACGATATCTATCTGGTCAACGTCATCGGGCGCGCGAAGGCTTCCGAGCGCGGCTCCATCCAGACGCTCGAGAATCTGCAGCTCTCAACCTCCAACGGCAAGATCGTGCCGCTCTCGGCTGTGGCGAACTTCCGCTACGAACTGGAGCAGCCGACGATCTGGCGCCGCGACAGGCGGCCGACCATCACACTGAAGGCGGCCGTCATCGGCTCCACGCAGCCGGCGACGATCGTAGACCAGCTGAAGCCGAAGGTTGAGGAGTTCCAGAAGGGGCTGCCCGCGGGATACGAGGTCGAAATCGGCGGGGCGGTCGAATCCAGCTCCGAGGCCCAGGGACCAATTGTCGCCGTGGCGCCGCTGATGCTGTTTACGATGGCGACGATCCTAATGATCCAGTTGCAGAGCTTCAGCCGCCTCTTCCTGGTGTTTGCGGTTGCGCCGACCGCGCTAATTGGCGTAGTCGCGGCGCTTTTGTTGAGCAATGCTGCGATGGGCTTCGTAGCGATCCTCGGCGTCCTAGCCTTGATCGGTATCCTGATCCGAAACTCGGTCATCCTTGTCGTGCAAATCGAGCATCTGCGGGCCGAAGGGGTGGCTGCATGGCAGGCGGTTGTTGAGGCCACCGAACACCGTATGCGGCCGATCATGTTGACGGCGGCGGCTGCGACCCTCGCGCTGATCCCGATCTCGCGCGAGATTTTCTGGGGACCGATGGCCTACGCCATGATGGGCGGCATCGTTGTGGGAACGGCGCTCACTCTGCTGTTCCTGCCGGCGCTCTACGTCACCTGGTTCAGGATCCCAAGGAATGAAGGCGTCTGGGCCGAAGCCGCGGCTGAGACGTGAGGGGTGCCATCCGTAAGGAAGGGCACGGCGATCGCCTATCCGGCTGCGAAGCCGGACCCCGAAAGACAGTTCGCCGCTGTCCAGCGCAAGCAGCTACTCAAGGATGCCTTCCTTCCAGGAGGCGGCGTTCGCCTCCGCTCAGCCCGACGGCACCATCGGCGTCTTCGTGCTTGGCTACAATTACAGTTATCAGGAGGCGCTCTATCGCACCGCTCAAATCGCCGCGGACGCTAGCTAAAATTCGCGCGCTGTCGATCCTGTTCTGGCTTCGGCCGCAGCTGTTGCCGGATATGTTGCCGATCGCGACGCCGCGCTCGCGTCGAGAAGCGATCTCGATGCTCACGTCGCTCTCCGAATCCGGCAAGGCGAAGCGCATCACGTCGATTCAAGCGTCTGACGGCCTGGGGCACGACCGCTATACCGACATGTCACCCCTCGAACCGCTCCAGCATTTGCCTCAACTGCGCGTTTTGCAACATGAGCTTTGTGGCCAGCTGACTCCTGAGCAGATTGATCTCTTTATCCAGGCTCACTTCGTTTGTAGTGTCGTTGACGTGGGGAGCGTTTGGAACCGCAATCGCTTTATTGCCGCGACCTCTTTGCTTACGCTGTGCGACCTCAACAGCTCCCTGAATGTGTAAAGCACGATGAGCGGCGATGATGGTTGTTCCAGTCTCGCCGGGCGGAGCTGGATCAGCGACCTGCGCGACCTCAGCATCTTCGCCGTCGACCTGGCCATCGTTTTCGACTTTTTCGGAATGTACACGCTCTGTGACAATTGTAGCGGTTTGTTCGTGACGGTGTGCCGCATCGCTTCTCGGCCCCTCCCCACTATTCAGGCTCTCCTCAACAGGCGCTTCAGTCGGATCGGCAGTTTCCGACGGGCACCCTTGCGTAGCGTTCTCGGTCGAGCTGTTTTCTCGCCTTTGCTCGCGTTCCGGTGAGACCAGTCCGACAAGAAATTTCCAGGGAGACGCCATCTCTCTGACCTCGCTTTTTATTCCGACAGCAGGGTGCAAGCTTTCGATCCGGCAACGGCATCGACCGCTACCAAACTTTATGTTTCGATAAGCATAGCAAATGCGGCCGGCGATTGACCGGCTACTATATCAATCGAGCTTGAGCCGTTTGCGCAGATCGGCATTTTCAGCGCGAAGCTTTTCAGCGAGAAGCTTGCGCAGTCGCTGATTTTCCTCTTCCAGCTGCAAGAGATCCGCCATCTCATCGATCGCGGTCATTGGCGCGGCCGAGGCGTTCTGAACGGCCTTTGGGGCACGACTAACACGCGGACGTTTGGCACTCGACGCGGCTTCGGTCGCCTTTGCCTTGGGCCCTCTCCTCTTCACGCCACCGGCGCCGGTCGGCGCAACTGCCGCCTCTGCCGTAGCGTCAGCTGACGACGTCTCGAGCGCCGCTGCTTTCTTGGCGCGGGGTTTGCGCTGTTTCTTCGGCGCGGTAAGCGTCTCGACGACGGTCGGTCCATCGGCCTTGGTTGTCGCATCAGTCTCGTCGGCCATGCTCGTCTCCTGTGTAACTGATACAGTAGTTGACGTCCCAAGAGGCGATGTCAACAACGACTTGCGGTCAGGTTGCAGGACAGACATGTCACCGTCAGATTCGCCACGCTGAGAGCTATCTGACAGATGCAGCGATGTCTCTTCCTCCAGATCGCGAGCGACTGACTTCAGGTCCATGTTGCCCCAGATCGAGTTCGACTTAGGATCGAGTTTTCGCCTACCGTTTTTATACTCGACGGCAAAACTGCGTTGCACTTTCTTCAATATAAGAGACCTTGGAGAATCGACGGGATGGCTGGTGATATGCCGAGGCATCCGAAATAGCGCTTACTGAACCGTCAGTCTATACCCACGGAGTCGCCTGCTGCCAGTTTTTTGGCGTCGAATTAGGGGGTTCCTCTCGAGCCGAAAGACGAAGAGGCTATTCCGACCTCGAGCTGCGCGCTTCAGGTTCGCGAGATGCTTTCGTCGAATATCACCGGCCGAATCTCGAAAGCTTAAACCGTTGTGACTTCTCCCGTGCAGGCGAACGGGTTTCTTCCGTCGAGAACCACTTGACCGTACCAATGATGCAGGGGAGCGTCCGGCGCCGCGAAACGCTTGTTCGGCAGGCTAGAGCGCCATGAGAAGGCAAGCGCAATGAGCTGAGCTCCGGATCCGCCGATATTATCCAGGAGAATGAGCAAGGCAGCGCCGGGCGGGGCGCCGTCGCGGGCATGCACCAGTTGCTGTACGATCACGGCCGCGACGGGGGCGAATGTCACCGGGCTGAAACGGAGCGCCAGCTGCGTGTCACGCTCCTTGCGGCCCGGCTTGGCCGGCAGGGTGAAGGCAAGGTTTGCCGCAACTGGCAAGGCATCGGCCATGGCAAACAGCGACGGCTGGTCTTTGCCGAAACTGCGGTCTTTGGCAGCGTGTACGACAAGATCTACATTGGCAGGCCTTCGAGTGAAGGCCTCGTAGATATCGCTTTCGCGATCGGCAATGACGGTGATGTGGCGCGCCGCCGCAGAAACTTTTGCCGCCTGGTCGGCGCCCTCCAGCCAGCGGTAGCTCTCCTTCTCCTTGATCGGACGCGCACGCTGGGTGCCGCGCTTACCCTGGTCGCGGATGATGAACTGTCCGTGGATCGCCCGACGATCGCGCCATCGTGGGCGTCGACCCCGATCATCGCATGTAGATAAGACCGCCATCGCCGTTGGAGCGGACCACCGTCGTGTACTGAATGGCCAGGATATGCCGATCCGTGCAGCTGCCCCCCGTGCGCAAGGCCGCCTCATCGATCATCGCCTGCGGATCAACCCCTCCATTGCGCAAGAACCGGCTCAAGCGGATCTCTCCGGCCCGATTGCGCCGAGCTTGCGCACCCGCACGCCCTGGCCTGCCGCCGAAATAAGGCGCTCCGGCAAGATCGCCCCCTTTTCCAGGCAACGGTCGCCAAACCGTTCGAGCCGCAAATCATCCATCGCTCAATTCTCCTGCGCGCTGCAACAGAATCAGAATGGCATTCCATAGGCAATTCTAAATGTGTGAATGCCATAGCCCGATCGCCGGGAAGCATCTTCAGCTTTTCCTCGACAAAGACGATGCAGCGAAAATCGGCGATGCAGATCACCACGGAATCGGTGTTATTGACATGCCGAGAGAGTAAGCCGCCTCCGGCACCAGTTCGATGGTTGGGCTCGGCTGGCCCCGTGTTCCCCCTGCCTTCGAAGGGCGTTGTCGGTAATATTCCGCTGACGAAGATTTTGCCCAACATGGCCAATTACAATCCGGAACTGGGAGAGACGGTGTTTGGCAAATTGCATGGTGGCTCAGCAGGAGCAATGCTGGTCTGCCTGCAGGCGGAGAGATAACAACCAGGGAGATGCTGACAAGCCAACACCACCGGCGGCGGCAGAGGCCTTCGATACTGTTCAGAAGAATCGACCTTGACTGCCGACAGCTGCCTGAATAGTGGGATAGTCCCTGGCGAGAGACGCTTGGGAAAGAAAGAGGCGCGCTGAGGAAACATCGAGACCGTGCGCGACCGAGAACTTTTGTTTGTGGCATGCAGAATGACGCAGCATGAGACCTTTCAACGGCAGTTTGCCGTGGTTGGGATGGCCGGACTGCCGAAATAACCGGTCGCGGTTGAAAGCCGTGCTGCTTCCTGCGGGCACAGCAAACGCTCGTTCGGTTCGTGTTCGGAAAGGCCCGCACCACTCACAGCACTGCCATCCTCGGAGAAAATTGCCGTCGTCGTTAGGCGCTTTGTCCCGGGCCACTCGGTGAAACGGTGCGGGAGGACCGGGGCATCAATGTGGCAACCTATGAAGGCGACGGTCGCATAGGCGCCCCAGGGCCGGCCGAGGCTCACCATACGCACTGAAGGATCGGTTGTCACATCGCAATTGCTGAAGACGAAACTACTATCCTGATCAAGGCGAGCGCGTCGCTGGGCTGTGAAGGTCACTGCCGGCCTTGCTAATCCACGCAAATGGGCGTGGTCGAAATAAGCCTTTGCGTCGCCGAAGATAACGTCGACCGCACCGTCAATCTCGACATTGTCGTACAACTGCCGAGCAGGCGCGCACTTGCCGCTAGCGTCGCAGCCGCGGCTGCCGGCATAGAGAGTATCTTGATAGCTAACGAGATGCAGATCCTCGAAAGTCTGCAGGTCGCCAGAAGCGTAGAGGGCAACTGCCTGGATGTCGCTGGTTCGATTCGGATGTTCCTGATGATAGCTGTTGACGATGGTCATGTTGCGGAGACGGTCGCCGTCGCCTTCTGCAAAGACGGTTGCCGTATTGTGGGTGCCACCGCTGGCCGAGGCCACATGGTTGTAGATGACGACGACATCGGCTGGCGAGGAGCCAGTTCCTTCGAGGAGCAGATCTGGCTGACGCAGGTGAACGACCTCGCGATAGGTCCCTGGCAGAATACGTATCCTGTCCCCTGGACGGGCGGCGTCCACTGCCAGCTGGATGGTGGGAAAGGTGGCCGTGGGGCCGACGGTGAGGGTGCTGGCGCGTCTGATGGTTTCGGCCGGCGGCGCTCGTTCTATAGGCTGCTGGAGCGGTTGGAGTGGCTGGACTTGCGTCGACGGGAAAGGAACCCAACGTCCAGAGCAATCGATGCCGCTGGCGGCCGCGGCGGCGATGCCGGGCACAGCAGGCGTTACGCCGCCCCTGGCGACCAGCAGCGCTGCGTAGGTCACCTGCCAGTGCGAGGCATCGCCGAAGTCGACATTATCAAGGAGAAGGCCGACAGAATGCAAGGCATCGACACCGCGTACTACAAGCGGGCCCCCGGTCCCCTGAATGTTGCGCAGCGTAATGCTGCTGTAAACGGGCAGGAGCATGCCGGTGGCGGTGGCGTCATAGGTCGTGTCGAGGACCAGTGGAGCACGAGTGTTCCGCAGACAAACATTCTCGAAATCGATGTTCCGGACGAGGCCACCACGGCTGCGATCGCTCTTTATTCGTAAGCCGTTCGTAGTGCCATCGAGCGTCATGTTGGTGATCAGTACGTCACTGACCCCGGACTGAGTCTCGCTGCCAATTGACATGCCGTGGCCGGCATAGAGATGATTACCCACAATGGTGACGTGGGCGGTCGGCCCGGCGCTGCCACCCTTGATAGCGATATTGTCGTCGCCAGTGCTTATATAGCTTTCGGCTATCGTCACATCGGTGGAGGACGCGGGGTCGATGCCATCAGTATTCCGCGCCGATGCTGGCGTATTGATGCGAATGCCCCAGATCGTCGCGCCTCTGACACCATTGAGAAAAAGGTGGAAATTTGCGGCATTACGCAACGCCAGGCGATAGAATGTCACGTCCTCGCCACCGTTCACCTGGATCAGGCGCGGGGCATTCTGGCTGCCGTTCTCAGTCTGGGCACGCCTGGCGAGCTGCCACCATGTCTCTCTTTTTCCCTCGATGAGCTTGTCGCCCTGTCCGTCGATCTCGCCATCACCGACAAGACTGGCGTGACTAGCGTTCTCCATGGCAATGAAGGGAGCGCAGCCATTTCCCTTTGGCCCGATCGTGCCGCACCTACCCTTGCCGCGGTCGTAAGCCCTCGGATCGGTGGTGGCGGCGAGCGTCGCGCCCTTGTCGATCCAGAGTACGACGCCGGCGGGAATGGTGAGTGGCCCGGAGACGAAGCGGTCTTTGTTCGCATCGGCTTCGAGACGTACGGCAGCGCCGGCTGGGCAAGCCGAGAGGGCGGCCTGGATACGCTTCTGGTCTCCACCATCAAGCGGTCCGTTGGGGAGGTCGGGAATGGGCGCCAGCTCCGTGCAGATTGCCTTTGGAAGTACCGGCTCCGTGACCACTCGCCGGTCACCCGCCATGGCGATCGTCGTGAAGGAAAAAAGTGCGCCGCAAAAGCCTGCAACGATCAAGTGAAAAGCGAGTCTTTCGGTGGATGGCATTGTGAAAGGTCCGGTGACGTCTGTGTTTCTCTGCGAAACAGCCTCGCGCCGACATCGATCGAAGGCATCAACTGTCTTTTGGCGGCGACAAGAATTTCGGTATTATCGCCCGCCCAGAGCCGCTGTATTCTTCGCATCTGTCGGAAATGTGGTTTTTAGATATTGCGGGCTTGCCTTCCGTGCCACCGAACGACGCGGCAAAATTGAGCCTTTTATTTCCGCGAAGTGCGCATCGATCCAAGAATGACACTGGGTCGGGTTGGGCTCACTTGTCGTTTTGCATTTAACCGGGTTCATCCTCAAGTTCTGTGATTCAGCGGCAGCATTCTCGCCCTCATCAATTCTGGGCCGGCGCGACCATACATTGCTCGCTTCAGCATCTTGAGGCGATTGATCTGACCTTCGGCTTGACCGTTACTCCACGGGAGTTCGATTGCATTTTTTACGGCGTGGATATCTCGGCGCAAAACGCTGGCGAAACGCATAATTGCTGTAAGCTCGGTGTCGACGGCGTCGTCGATCCATTCATCCAGTGCTTGCGAGCTCCTGCCGCGCAAGATGCCATTGAAGCGCATGGCCAAGCCACGCATTATGGCGAATGCTCGAGAGCCCTGCGTCCCGTAGCGTGAGGAATGCCGCCAGCTCCAATCATCGATGCCCAGAACCCGGATAGTGTCGTTTTGAATAGACGCCGGATTACCGCGCTTCAATTGCCGCAAGATCGTGTCGTCGCTGACCGGCATGCCGAGCCGATGCATCAAGTTCTCTCCCGGACGACCTCACCTGGGCCGGGTGACCATTTCAGTTGCGCTCGCATCCTCGCAGATAGCAGTCGAGGCGCTAATATCCTGATAACCACAGAAATTGAGGATGAACCCGTTTAAATGCCAAACGACAAACGTGCTGTTGGATCGTCTGGGAGATTAGAACAATGACAATGCCAACTGTAGCCGATGTAATCGAGGTTCTGTGCTCTCCCCCCAAGAGTCCGCGCCTTCTCCTCGTCGGTCCAATTCCGTCGCTGCCGACGGCCGGGGATAACCTTGATCCGCCGATAGTCTCCTTCATTCAGCTATGGCTTCAGTGCGATCTTTAGCATTCCGGTTCGCTCCTGTCGATAAAGGAGCAGATCTTGCCGCTTCGGTCAGAAAAGGAAAGGTGGGCCGTTCATCACGCTCACGAATTATCGCATGAGCGTCCCCGCCAGAACCCGTCAGGGCCGGGTTGATCGCCGTACGGCCGGGGCGATACTTCAGGATTGGCTTAGCTCCTTCGATGCGTCAAAACTCCACTTGATGAGTGCCATATCAAGGCATAACCAAATCGGCCATTCTCCGATTCCCGGAGAATTGCCGGACATGACTTGGAGCAGGTGCCATTTCTCCGCAGCCATCCCGGATATTGCAAAAGGAACGATACCATGTGCTTTAAATGCAATTCCTCCTCTCTCAGCCGTCGCTCCCTGCTGAAATTTGCCGGCATCGGAGGCGTGGCCGCCATGACTGCAGGCTTCGGCATGACCATGCCGGCATTCGCCTCGAACGCCCCCGCCCTCCTGCCGGATGAAGCACTGGCAAAACTCCAGGAAGGCAACAAGAAATTCGTCGCGGATGCGGAAGCCTGCGCCGCCAATATTTCCAAGCGCCGGCAGGACGTCGCCAAGAGCCAAGCACCCTGGGCGATCGTGCTCACCTGTTCCGACAGCCGTGTCGTGCCGGAACTTTTATTCGGCGGCGTGACGCTCGGCGAACTCTTCGTCGCCCGCAATGCCGGAAACGTGGTCGACATCGATGTGCTCGGCACGATCGAATATGGCACCGAACATCTGCATGCGCCGCTGATCGTCGTCATGGGCCACAAGCGTTGCGGGGCGGTCTCCGCCGCCTGCGAGGTCGTGTCCAAGGGCACCAAGCTCGATGGCTCAATTGGCAAGATGACTCAGCCGATCCTGCCCGTGGCTTTGGCGGAGACCGATCGCGGCGACAATTTTGTCGACAAGACCGTCCATGCCAATGCCTTCAACGGCGCCGAGCGCATCCTCACCGAAAGTGCGATCGTTTATCGCCTGGTCGAGGAAGGCAAGGTGAAGATCGTGCCCGCCTATTATGATCTCGATACCGGCGTGGTCGATTTCCTGCACAAGGTCTGACCTACGAGGCTACTTCATGTTGCCGACGGCTATCCGCGGGCGTCGCGCTCGCGGACCCATAGTCGCGGATGACACTTGCCGCCCGCTGCATCACCGGGCGGATTACACTGACCGACGCGGCCGCGAGCTGAGATCGCGAGCTGGCTGCCTGGGCGACGCTGTTCTGTGACCATACGCCTGCGCAACTTGGTGAGCTCTATCGACAGGTCCGACAGCTGCGCGATGACATCTATCGGAACCTTAGGCAGCTGGGCCGCTCCCTCCTGAGCCAGTACAAGCACATAGGCCTCGCTCGCAAACCCTATCGGTCGTGAAAATAACAGGGCTCCTGTCACGGCGTCCGCCTTCCTGCCGTCAGGCCAACGGAATAGAAGATTGCGTAAATGCCGATGGAAATCGCCGATTGTCCGATCTGGCCGAAATGCTCGACGCCGTGCGGGATTGCGCCGTCATGATTGAGACCATGGAGGCGGAACTGGCCTGGTGACCACGGGGCTAAATGTCGCCGACTTTCCGCCGAACGAGGTGGGCGTGGTGGATCATCGAGTGAGAACGCCAGAGCAAGCGCTGTTAGATCGTCTTCAGGTGCCGCGTGTCGGTCATGTCGATGCCCCGCGAGACAAGGTAAAGGGGATGGCAGGTCGGGCGAGAGCTTGTGCAGCGGCGCTGGAGTTGGCCGGGACCGAATACGCGCCCGTTGTGTATTTTTCCGATCGGAAGGCGCGAGTTCACCTCCAATCGCTGCCTGATCATTTCTGATGGCTTTCATGAGTTCACCGATCCGAAGGACCCGAAAAAGAAGCGCAAGGACAAGTGACTGTTCACCAAGAAGGATGAACCGATCTTTTGTATGCCGGCATCTGGCGCGACACGCCGGACGTCGGCCAAGCCTTCACCATGCTAACGATGGCGCCGGGTCCGGACATCTCGCCCTACCACGACCGGCAGATCGTCACCCTCCAGCGCAACGCATGGGCCGGCTGGCGATCCGTCGATTTCGGCAAAGTCGCTGATCAGGCCGCTTTCCGGGGGCACACTCGCTGTAGAACAGGTTGGGTAATCTCCGGAGCGGCGGCAATATTGCATCGCTCCATCTCGCAGCAAAACGGTTTGTTTGCCGTTTCGGCAAAGGCCGTGTGGATCAAGGTCCTGGCACCGGCGATCCCGGCCTCGAGTAATCACTCGCGATCACTCGACTGAAGGACTCGACTCTTCAGATCCACTCTGATGCACTGCCAGCATGACCAAGCCGGCAGGAAAGAAGACGCAACCGCGGTGGGCGCCGGGCCTGATAGAAGCTTTTGTGGATAGTGTTGATCTCGCGTGTCGCGAAATGAAAAACCCACGATGGCGGGGCTTGATGATCTGCTCTCAATGGTTGGTCAAAAAGCAATCCGGTCGACGTTCTGAGGGATGCACGACGATCGATCGCGGCCGCCATCAAAACGGTCGCGATCGATTCCGGAGACCCACAATATGTGCGTCAAGTAACAGCCACTCCTTCTGCAAAAGGTCGGCCGTCGTGCACCCATGGGATCTCAATTTTAATTTGAGACCACAAACAGCGATTGTATGCTGAATGGAGGGCGGACGCCGGTGCTGTATTCTGCAGCTGCAGCTAGCGCCGTCATGATTCGCGATTCTGGCTTTTCACCTACTGTTGAAAACATTGAACCAAGCGCCGTGTTTTCCCCGCACCCGCATGCGTCGTGTCCCGCCAATGCTTCTGCGACTTGATAATCTGTTAGAATTTTAAAAAGCCTTCCTTCGTATCCAACAAGAAAGGTGCCTCCCGACTCTTTTTTGTTTTGGCTCTCAGCCCAGCCGCCAACCTTCAGGCATCGACGCACTTCATCTACGAAATCTGTTACCATGAAGGCATACACGTCCGCGTCGGCATGATGCGTTGGCGGTCGAAAAGAATGCGCTAGCAGTTGCCCCATTCGAAAGGATGATGTGAAGCCCATAATGAACGGACCATTGCGGAACACCTTCACATCCTTGCGTACCGTGCTGGAATATCCATTGCTGGCTGCGCTGTCGCCACCAATCCATACGTTACCATCCTGTGCGACTCCTACGATACACGTCACGCTGCCGCCCTCCTATTCGCCAGATCCCCGAACGTCCTCAAAAAATCTCCCTCTGAAACCTCTGGAAACCGGCAGCCGATACGAGCGCCAAGCCGGATTGTGTCCTTGCTGTGCCAATCTATTGGATCCAAGTTGACGAGCTCGTCGCCAATGAGGCGGTTGTCGGCGTCGTGAAACTCTGGCGGCGTCTCTCGAGACGGGCCAAAGAGCTGCGCGATAGCCAACCAATTGCGTTTTTCGATCATTTTGCTGGTGGTCATGTACTTGCCCTCACGGAACCGGCCCTTAGTGTTGCCGCAGACTTGGCCGTGAAGGCGCGGTGCTGTCGGATCCTCGCCTTTCGCCACGCCGCGGTTTTTTTCAAAATACCACTGATGGTCATATAGTCTCCTCTTCATGTTGGCTGCAGAATGGTGGTTAGGCTGCCAGGTTGATGGCTGTGTTGTCGTTTACGGCTATTGGCTTGCCGTCGATGTCGCGGGCCGTCGGGTTCGGCAGGCCAGTAAATCCAAGCGCAATTCGCGCCGAGTTTTATCTGGTATGGGTATTCGGCTCACGCCAAACTCCGGGGCTAGAAGGTGCGGCCGCTCCCAGGGTTGAGGCCGAGCTGCGACATCGCGGTCGTGCCGATCTCGAGCTGGACCGATGGATGACACCCGGCAATCACGTCGTGCTGAATTTGGGTGGAATGTCGACAAAAAAACGAAACTGCCGGCGTCCATCACAGCATCGATCAATTCCGGAAACTAAAAAATATAGCCCCACGGCGTGGGCAATTAACTCCAGCGGAAAAGCGATGTCAGCGATAGAGTGGATCACGGTCTGTCATGAACCTTCATCGCACATCGAATTCCACATGCCGTTAAGTTGACGATGCCCGATGGCCTCGTGTGCTGGCGTCTGTGCTAATCGAAACCACGTTCTTCCACAGGTGTAATCTTGCTTCTGTCAAATAAAATCACCTCGTACGAGCTTCCATATTCCGTCTTCACTCCATCTAAGCCGTATCTCTGCGCCAAGGTAGCCCATGCGCCTAGTTCGTCAGGTTCCACTTGGGTACCCTGCTCGTCCATGACCGCTAATTTTAGGGGCTTTTGCGCCTCGATAACAAAGTACTTTCCAGAACTACCTGCATAGCCGCGTGCAGCGTTTACATCGTTTTCTGAGGTCATCCAAATTGCTTCGCCCTTGTACCCGCTTTGCCCCGAACCGCCCCACACCCCATCCCTGTTAGCGTGGTTGAACTTTGTTCCCGCTGGAAGTTCTTCCATCTTCTTCCTCTTCCAACCAACTGAGGCTGCAAGTTCTTCCATCTCCTTGCTCTCCCAACCAACTAAGGTCGCCTGATGTATGTGGTGAACGGTTTGCCCGGCTGTCGCGGGTCTTACCGGGCTCGTGACCTCGTCACTGACTGCTCTCAAAGTTCGGCGCGGTGGATTCTCGCGGCGACTCTCCCGGTACCACTCTCTCATTATTTGCATGCATCCGTTAGATATTTCGCCGTGATAACAGGCAGGTGTTTGGTATCCTCCCCATTCTTCGCGCGGTTCAAGTTCTGTATCCGCGCACTCAATCTTCCCATTCTCACAAGCAAGGCATGCCCCCTTGTCCTCAGCCGAAACCCCACTACTCGGTACGAGGACGATTACCGTCGCAGCAAAGATCATCCCCTTCCAGAAAGACGGGGGATGCACTCGATGAATCGGGATGGCCGCGGTGGCGGTCGCTTTCGGTGAGGATCTCACGTAAGGATTTCCTTGTGCTCGTTTGTAAATTGTCCGCCATCGCATCGGTGTGGCGATGCGACTTTATGCAAATCTCATGCCAATCGAAGCACAGAGCGACGAAGCTCGGGTTTACAGCCTCAGGGCTATGACAATCGAGTTTTGCTCGAAGGGCAGTTGTGGCAATCCCGACAAAGCCGGCAGGAGGTGCCTTGAGGCGTCGTCAACTTAACGGAATATGGAATTCGATGTGCGATGAAGGTTCATGACAGACCGTGATCCACTCTATCGCCGACATCGTTTTCCCGCCGAAGTCAATTGCCCACCGTCGTGCTGGGAATTGCGCGAAGCACGGTGCAGGATAATCTGCAGCGCGCAGCGGCGGTTGGGTTAAACTGTGTCGTTTTGCATTTAATCGTGAGACTGCTCCCCAACACTTTCAACAAGGGGAGTGGGAAAAAACTGGGGGTCACGCTGCAAGATTTAGCTTTGCCTTCTTAAGTCGACCATCCGCTACGGCGGCCCGGACTTGAAGAACCCGATGAGCGCCAATCGGCGACCAACGCATCTGACGCTTCTTGTTCATGCGGGCATTGACGAGGCTGTTGGCGGCACTTTCAGCCGGCGAACTGGATATCGGCAGGCCGGACCAGTATCGCCGACAGTAGTTGACGATAGAAGCTTCATTCTGGAGCAGGTAAGTGTGAAGATTGCCAATCAGCTCGTAGAGGCGCCTGATTTTGCCGAGGGCGTCGCGAGATCCGGGATGCTGATCCAATTGGGCGAGCATCTGTTTTACGGCCTCGCTTGCCTCTCGGACATATCCACTCCATAGGAGATGTCGAAGCCTGGGCACATGGATCGCGACGTCTCGAAGATAGACGTTCAGATCCTGGAGATACTTGATGCCCTCCCAGGCCTGTTAATGTGCCGCAGACGCATCGATAGATGAAACCAGTCAAGAATATGCGTAACGGACTGGCGTGTTGCGCTGACAACGATGTTTTGCAAGCCGACTTCTCCATCGCTGAAAACACTGACGGCTCGGCCGGGCAGCCATCCCTGTGCGCGCATCGCCGCGCGAAGGATATCGTGTTTGCCCGTGGCGATATGCGGCGCGCCGGCAAACTGACGCGGTGCTCGGCCTTCCGAAACAACGCGTCCCATCGCGATCTCGAAATGCCGGCTTTGATAGCCGGGAACAGCGCGAATGTAGGCGCCATCGATGAAAACGGAAACGGGAGACCTACCGGCGCGACTGAGACGATAGGGGCTCGCGACGTCCCACTTTTCGATCTGATCGGCAACCTTGGCCAGCCGGTTACTTAGCGTCCGGTGATTATGGACTCTTGCCGTCGGCAGAAAGATATCAAATACGCGAGCTGCTTCTCGAAAGGACAAACGGGAGCCAAGCTCTGCCTGAATTCGCTCCAATTCCGGCGTTGCTCTTCCATCCAACAGGGTCGGGGTGCAATCGGTGGCCAATCTTGCGCTCGATCCGCATTCGCGGCGTCGCCACCGTGGCACGCGCACACGACAAAGGCCGAAGAGCGAATGGATCGTACGGAATCTGTAATCGTGAACCTGGCGAGAGCAATCGCAGTGCGGGCACTGCCGATCACGCTGGACGGCCTGATCCGTCTGAAACTGCGTCAGCTCCTTCTGCAGATGCAGCTGAATTTCTTTGGCTTCTTCGAGGGAAAGGCCAAAATCGTCAAGACCAGCAACAGCCTTGGCGAACCCTGCCGGGATGTGGCATAGATGAGCAAATTCGGGAGCTTGAGCGTGCAGACCACCCCACTGATCAACACATTGGCGGACCAGATCATTACCTATATCCGTACTGACAAGCTTCCCGTGGGCGGGCGCCTGGTCGAGCGCAAACTCGCCGAGCAGTTCCGCGTATCCCGCTCGCCGGTTCGCACGGCCATGAAGCTGCTGCATGACGTCGGCGTCCTGAAGCAGGGTGAAGGCGGAGGTTATGTCGTCGGAGATGTCAAAGCTGCTGAGAAGCTCTCCCTGGAAACCCCGTCGGCCGACGAAGAAGAGAACATCTATCTCATGATCGCGGATGACCGTCTGAACGGCCGCCTGCCGGAGCGGATCTCCGAAAGCGAGTTTCTACGCCGCTACAAACTAACCAAAGGGCAACTCGGGAAAATCCTGCTACGCATGACGAATGAGGGCTGGATCGAACGCCTCCCAGGAAATGGATGGGCCTTTCTGCCCGTTTTGACCTCGCTGCAGGCTTACGAAGACAGCTTTCGGTTCCGCCTCCTCATCGAGCCAGCCGCGCTGCTTGAGCCGAATTTCAAACTGAACCGTCCCGCTCTGATGCGCTGCAGGGAAGAACAGCAATGGCTTGTCGACGGCGGGATCTGGACCATCTCGGATGCCAAGCTGTTCGAACTTAACAGTGGCATGCATGAGGCAATCATCGAATGCTGCCAGAACAGCTTCTTCATCGATGCACTGAAGCGGCTCGACCGCCTGCGTCGTCTAATCGACTATCGCCAGATGTTGGATCGAAAAAGCGCGAGGATGCGGTGCGAGGAGCACCTCGATCTTCTTGATCTCATCCTCGATGGCAGGAACCGCGAAGCCTCAGAGTTCATGGCGCGACACCTTCAGGATCTGAGCAACCTTAAGACCGTGGCAAGAGAAGCACGGACAGAGCAGCCTGGTTAGGTTGCCGTGAGGAATGCCCTTGATGGTAGTCCAACCGACGACCTAGCAGTTTTCTAGGACGGGCGCCTTGAAGGGAATCGAACTCCCGACCCCATCGTTCGGTCGTTGTATTCGCGGCGAATTTTCCTGTATAGGCAGATACTTGCTGTTCGAATGGCCGATATGGCGCCGGGAGTGGATTGACGGCTTTTCGGAAGCCGGCCAGGAAGTGCAGCCAATGGGTGGATGTGTTTCGGCGATGACGGGCGCGGCACCAGCTGCCGGAGAAGTTTCCAACAGTTAAGCCTTCCGTCTGTGTCCCAATTGGGCGACGCCTTCCGGTTGAGAATTGAGGCCGGAAAATAATTCGTTAGTATAAACGAAAATTCAACGAAGATTGTAAAAAATGAAAAGCATCTGTCGCGCTCATGGGGGACCTTGCGTGAACAAGCTTTACTTCGGGGACAATCTCGATTGGCTGGAGAAGATGGCGGAAAACTCCGTCGATCTGGTTTACTTAGACCCGCCATTTAATTCCAAAGCGTCATACAACATCCTTTATAAGTCACCTGTCGGGGCTGATGCGCAGCGTATGGCGTTCGAAGACACTTGGCGCTGGGAAGATGGGGCGGAAGCCGCGATGGAATCGGTGCGCCGATCCGATGTCTCAATCTTCCGAATGTTGCAAGCTCTCCAAGGTTTTCTGGGCCAGAGTGATCTTATGGCTTACCTCGCCATGATGACTGTTCGCCTGATCCATTTGAAGCGCGTCTTGAGGCCAACTGGCAGCATATTCCTTCACTGCGATCCCACGGCCAGCCATTATCTAAAGACCGTCATGGACTCGATATTTGGAGCCTCGAACTTTCGGAACGAAATTATCTGGCTCAGGTCTCGAAATCCGAAGGGATCACAACATGCAAGCAAGAAATTCAGCCCGAGCACTGATACGATTCTCTACTATGCGAAGTCAGACGCGGCGCCCTTTTACGAAGACGCGATACGTGTACCTTTGTCACAGGCCGAGCTCCTGGAAAAATATGATAGATCGGACGAACTTGGTCCCTATGCCGACGGCCCAATTCTTCGATCGGCGAGCATGGGTGTTCGCCCAAACCTCGTCTACTAGTATAAAGGCTTCACACCTCCCCCATACGGATGGCGTGTAGAGTTGGAAAAACTCCGTGAGATTGACGCGGAGGGTAATTTGTCGTGGAGCAGATCAGGCGCGCCGCGCCGTAAACTTCGGCCGACTGATGATCGGGGAAACCCTATCGGCAGCTTTTGGGGTGATATTCCTCCTCTGAACTCGCAGGCTGAGGAGCGCATCGGTTACCCCACACAGAAGCCCCTCGCTTTGCTAGAGCGTGTCATC
Source organism: Rhizobium grahamii CCGE 502 (assembly GCF_000298315.2). Lineage (GTDB taxonomy): Bacteria > Pseudomonadota > Alphaproteobacteria > Rhizobiales > Rhizobiaceae > Rhizobium > Rhizobium grahamii. Next base: position 208,457 of record NZ_AEYE02000038.1, read on the forward strand.
TTATCTTCAACGGCGCCAGGCGACGTTGTGCTGGATCCCTTCTGTGGCTGCGGGACGGCGCTGCATGCTGCGGAACGGCTGGGAAGAGCATGGGTCGGAATTGATATCACCTATCTGGCGATCCAGGTAATCCAGGATAGAATGAAGACGTGGCTTCCCTTCGCTAACTATTCCATTGAGGGAATTCCAAAGGACGAATACGGTGCGCGTCAGCTTGCAGCCACTGAGCCGTATACATTTCAGGAATGGGCAGTCGGACGAATTGGTGGTCAGGCTAAGGGTCGTGGACCTGACAAGGGCATCGATGGTGAAATCGCCTTTGTGACCGGCCCCGGCAAATACGGTCACGCAATAGTTTCCGTAAAAGGTGGAAAACACATCGGCCCAGACGCGGTTCGGGTATTGAAAAGCGTTGTCCAACGGGAAGCGGCCGACATGGGTGTCCTTATCTGCCTAAACGACCCTACTCAAGACATGCGTACCGAAGCAGCAACAGGCGGGAGAATATCACTTCCGGGCGGAGATCGAGCGCGAATCCAAATCATAACCGTGAAGGATCTGATCGCAGGACCAAACCTTGGTATTCTGACCGAGCTCAATACGGTAAGAGCCGCTCAGGAGGCGCGTGTATTGCAGCGAAAGCGTCCCCCGACAAAGCCTACGCCAGCGGAAATACGGGAATCCCCATCTCTTCACCTTCCAATTTCAGGTGGAAAATCAACCAAGCTCCAAGCCTCATTGCCGCTTGACGAACCGCTCTTAACACCGCCGCAGGAGCATGCTCCAAATCGCCCAAGACGCCGCCGTGTCTAGCGTGTTCTGTATCGTCAGCGAGGTATGTCGGCGCATCAAAAAGCCCCATGATCGGTGACTGAGCGTTCGAGCGAGTGAGCATGACGCATACAGACATCCGAGAATGGCCGGTTGTGACGCGACCGTGAACTTTAGGTGGTCGCCGCTTTGTCTGCTTCCGGGTGAAGGCTAAAATCGCGTTAGTGGCCGAGATCAAGGCGCAAATCTGCGGTAGCCATGCGCGTATTTCACCTTAAATGGGAGCTGAACCGACCACCTGCTATTTCGAAATCTCAATTGCTTGAAAATATTTCATAATCCCATCAACGGCAGCCTCGGTGTCGGATTGGGAACATATCTTCGCCACGGTGATGAAGACGGGTGTGATGTAATCGGCAAAGCCAACGTACTTTCAGAGGCTCGTCGTATCGGTCATGATGAGCGTCGACGGCACCAACCCCACAAACCTCGCACGTTTGCTTTTCCAGTTCGCCCGCTTTCACCGCCCGCTGCACGGCAAGATGAGCATCATATTTGGCCGGATTAGCTCGGCGCCAATTCGCTTGGCGAGTATCGGTTTTCAGCATCGATGCATCCCAAACAAAGTTACGTCGCAACAAGCTCAGCGAGCTTGTCCGCCACCACTGCCATCGTATCCTCTCCAGTGCTCAGGCCACTTCGCGAGGCCAGCAGGGGGCTGACGTTGCGTAAAGCTTCATAGCTCGTGTTATGAACGATGGGTACGAGCTGTTCGGTCGCTAAAAGCGCTGAAAGCTCTTTGTCGGCAACGCCTGCTACTGGAAGGCGGCGCAGTAATGCTGGCGTCACCAACACGATCCCGACCCGCGACTTCGCCAACCCTTTGTCGATTTCGCGAAGCAACGACGTACCGAGAGCAACGTCCTTTTCGCTAAACCAGACTGACACACCACGTGCTTCGAGCATATCATGCAACGTCTTCGCGTCGCCCTGCCGGTCGTCCCATGCATGGCACAAGAATACGTCGCGGAGATCCGGTAGTTGCGCTCGGTTCTCGGCGGTTTCGCGGATTGGCGTGAGCGCCCGCACCTCGGTAGGGGTGTATAAAATGGAAGAGCCTGCCTTCGACCATTTCGCGCGTATCCGGCCTGACCCGCCGCTGTTACTTCCCGACGACGTGCTGGGAGAAGGTGAGTAGGATCCGTAACCGCTACCGTAGCTGCTATAGCTGCTATAGCCGCCATAACGCCTGCTACCGCGGCACGCAGGGCAGTTTGCGGCCGCGTTCGCTGAACGATGCCCTTCTCGAGGTGCTGTACATTGAGCCATGGGAATATCCTCCTCAATCCCGCATTCAGCTATCTTTGATGGTGGTGCGCGGGTGCGACTTGCCATAGGCCGTGGTCACAAACCTGCCTGAAACAGCACTCCTGTAAGTGCCACCTGTGCTCCCTCCGCCTTTCGCTTCTTGCACGGTTGTTCTCGGATTTGCGCGCCCAGTTCTGGCTGTGACAAACTTTCCAGTGATTGCGCTGCGGAAGTTGCTTCCGCTTCCTTTCCCTTTTGCCATCTGTCTTCTCCTTTAAGAAATACCCGGTGAATCAGGCCATTTCGATAATAGAGGAGCGTGGGTGTCAAAAACTGTCACCCCGACGAAGCACGAGAGTGCGACCCACTTGAAGCAGTCGTCCGCGCAGCCGCTTATGGCAATGAATCGAAGTCGGTTCTGCGGTGGTTTTCGATGAAGTTACGCAGCCCTGCGGGCGCTACGACTTCGACTGCATCACCCCATGAATAGAGGTGCCATGCCATTTCAAGCCATCCTGCCGCATGAAAGCGCACTATCAGGCTTCCATCTTCTTGCGACTCAGCGGTTTGCCTTGGATGGAAAGAGAACTCAGCCGCCCGCGCTGCGGCGTGTGGAGCGAAACGCCAGATGACTTCGTCGTATTGCTTCGGATTCTGGTAAACGCCGAACGATTTCGCCGTGTAGTCTTCAAGCGAGAAACCGGGCGCAAAGCTGAAGCTCTCGTCCAAACTCTGGGCACTGAGTATTCTATCCATCCGGAAGGTCCGCATCTCGTCGCTACGTTCTGGCTGGCGTGCTACAAGATAGCTTCGATGTCCAAGTAAGAAACCATGAGGCTCGACGACACGTTCCGGCGCATCCATAGTTCCGTAGCGCATCCGCAATCTGAAGGGTCCCCGTAAAGCCTCAATAACAGCGTCGACGACAGCCGGGACTAGATTGACCCGCGGTCCGGGGCGTGCGACCGATCCCATGCCTAGCAGGACGGCTTCGACATCTGCCTCAGTGCGACGAGCATCTTTCGGGGTGAGGCGCGCAAGCAGTCCACCGCGCAGGTCATCTAGCGCAGCAGCGTGGCGCAAACGCCCGTCGCCGCGCGCTGTTCTGCTCGCGATGTCCAGCGCCTCGACCGCTGTTTCCTGTCTCAATTGCAGTTTTTCCAGAACCGGATCTAGAACGCGCCACCGTCGTCGACGATCCGTGCCGGTAACCGCCTCCACGTTATCGAACACCGCCTCAAGCGCCTCAGTCATACGCTGTGCTGTTCGGTGCGAGATGCCAAACTCATCACGAATTTCATCGAGACTGATTCCGGTTCGCCGAACAGCAGCCAGCCGCGCAAGTCTAATGAGGTCTTGAGACTTGGAGAACGGCAAGACAAATTTCCCTCTTGAACAAGTATGTCAGATATTGACACCCATACACGTTATGAATGAATTTCGAATCTGTCGATATGCAATTGCTTTCATCGCGGATTATTGCTGCGCCTACTGTTTCCAACGATTTCACTTCATACAGATAGCTATTCATCGGAGGCTCCTATGCATTATCCCTTTCTCGTCGCCGATGCACGCTCTGGCCTCCAATACCGATTGTCCGACACCGCTTTGGCCGAACTGAGTTTAGCGCCAAAAGTGACCGAGTGGACACCCGGTCGCGCCATCGCAAACTCCTCTGATCCAGTTTGGGCGGATAGTCTCTCGAACGCGCCCATTGAAACGATTTCTGCGGTGACCGCAGCCTTGGAGGACCTGATACTTGCTACGCAGGATTTGCAGGTACCGACGGTCGATTCCCTGCCTGATAGCAGGGCGGGACGGCATCTGACGGCACTGGTCGGATTGTGGCGGGAAATGGGGGATGCGCTGCCCGAAGGCCTGCCGCCGGTACGCCATGTCCTGACGTTGTCTCATGGAGGCTTTCTGGCTTCGATCCCGGTTGTCGAGGGTTCTCTCGATCCGCTCGCGCCCGCCGCAATGCAGATGCTTTACGCCCGGCTAAAGGACGAGTTCGGCTCAGTCCCCGCCTCGCCACGCGATCGCACCGCCGTGATCGGTAGCCGGCTGCACGCCCTCCAGGGCGGAGTGACGGCCCCTCAAATAGAGACGGGCCCCATCGATTCTAGCCTCTCTTTTTACGGCTTGAGAGATCCTGCCGCCTGTGCGGATTTCGCCGCTGCCCGTGCTCGAGCATTGATTGACGAAGGGACCCCGGCTCGCGAGATTGCCGTTCTTACGGCTGGAAGCCCGCAACAGATCGCCCGTGCTTTCTCTGCACAGGGTATTCCGGTGTCTGGTCTGCCTGCAGACCTGCCAAAACGCGATGTCGTTGGCGAAACTGCATTGCAACTGGCGCTTGCCAAACGTCCGCCAACTCCAGCGATGGCACTGGCAAGCCTCGTGCTATCCCCACTTATGCCTTGGTCGTCTGTGACGGGGCGAAATCTCGCTGAAAGCCTGATGAGCGGGGACTTCCGGGGTGAAATCCTAACGGCAAACCCGACGCACAAGGCGCTTTGGGATGATATTCGTGCCTCTGCAAGTAGCCTGGCGCAGTTACGTTTTCTTCTCGACCGCATATGCGATCAGATTACAGAAGGTAACAAAGTTGGAGCCCGCCTATCGGTCCCTCCAGGCGAGGGTTCGCCGGATTGGGAAGGTATCCTGCGCGGCATTCAAGTGATGGCGCCTGGAAGCGCCGATCCGGTGCGCAATTTGGAAGGCGTAAGCCTGTGGCTCGCGCATGAGAGCCCTTGGCGTCCCTGCAAGCATTTGATCATCTCCGACTTTACTGACGGACTTTATCCAACACGCCCGCGCGCCAATCCGATGTTCTTGGACAGCGAAGTTACCTGGATCCGCGCCGCCACAGGTCTCGCATTGCGGGGGCGGGCAGCGAGCCTCGCACAAGGGCTTGCGCTCTTTGATCATCAACTGCAGGCGACCTCCGGAACTGTCACATTTCTGATCCCTTGGCGCGATCTGTCCGGCACTAAACTGCAGCCATCCGCAGGGCTGTCACTTATCGCGCGCTCGATCCATAACCTCGACGACGCGAGCGATCTCATCACTGATTTGTCGCGGCTCTCGCCTTCAGACTGGCCGATCGTGCATCACCATCTCCCGCCATTACGCATGCAGCCAGACCTCCCCGAGGCTCTGGACTTTCCTGGGCAAGATCTTCTTTCTCTTCGTCGTACGGATGACGGAACGGCAAAGCCGCAATCGCCTTCGCGGCTGGAGACATTGCTCGTCAGCCCACTTGCCTGGCTCCTTGCTGAGGTTGGAGCCGAGGATATGTCTTGGTCGGCCGACCAGCTTGATGTTATGGCGAAGGGCAACATCGCCCATGACGTCTTCGAACATATCTTCTTGAAGGATCGGCCGGTCCCGGATCCCGAAACACTGACCGCTGCGGTCCCCGAGGCTTATGATCGTGCATTGATGCGCCATGCTGGCTATCTGCGCAGCCAGTCGTGGGAGATGGAACGCAAGGGACTGGAACGGGAAATCCTGGCTGCCGCGCTACGCTGGCGAGATCATCTGTTGGCACTAAATGCGAAGATTATCGGCAACGAGATCTGGTTGGCGGGAGAAGCACACGGCATCCAGCTGCATGGCAAAGCAGATGCAATCCTCGAGTTGACTGATGGCACTCTGTTAGTCGTCGATCACAAGAAGACAGGAACGTCGGGTCGACGTAAGCGAATGGAGGCGGCCTGGGATCTGCAGGCCGGGCTCTACCGCGACATGATTTCCCGGCCAAACCGACGCGAGAACGACGGGATGAATCCATTGGTTGGACGCAAGGTTGCCGTAGCATATCACCTTATGAATGACGGAGGCTTCCTGACCTCTGGGCTAACGCTACCCGACGGTTCTCCCGCACGTGACATGGGAGATACTGTGAGTGACAGCGCCGTAGAAAAGCTAACGACGCGACTGGCGGAGCTGGGCGTAGGAAGGGTGGTCCTCAACACGTCCGGTGATGAAAAATTCTTTAGGAAGGAGGCAGGGTTTACGCCCTATGCGCTGACCGACGGCTCTCCCCTCGTCACAGCCTTCATTCGTCAGGTCGAGGAGGAATGACCATGGATCAAGGATTAGTAATCGTTCCTGCGGGCGCCGGCGCCGGGAAGACGCACCGAATTAAGACCCAGCTTTCTGATTGGGTCAAACGCGGTGTGGTTAGGCCCGAGCGCATTCTGGCCGTGACTTTCACGGAGGCCGCTGCGGCGGAACTTCGTGAACGCATCCGTGCCGGGCTTCTGGCAGATGGTCTCGTTTCTGAGGCTATGGCGGTCGAGCGCGCATATGTGTCGACCATCCATGGGCTGGGCCTTAGGCTTTTGACCGAACATGCGCTAGCGGCAGGCGCCTCGCCGCAACCGCGACATCTGGGTGATGCGGAGCGAGACCTGTTGATCCGTCAGTCATTGGCGCATGCGAAATCGCTCGATCCCATCAAGGCCGAGCCTGAGCGTTTTGGCTACGAAGCAAACTGGCAGACAGGCGATACGGTCGAAGATTCTCTACGCGGCCGGGTAATGTCGATGATTGATCTCTTGCGTGGTCTTGGTGACAAAGGGCGTGATCGCGGCCTGCTCGCACCGGCCCTGTCGCGACTGGATGCGATCTATGGCAAACCTCTGTCAGATCCGACAGCTGCCCGTGATGCGTTGGGAGCGGCCATTCAGACAATGGTTGCGAGCTTCCCTGAAGGGGGCATGGCTCACATCACTGCCAAAGGCAATGTCGAAAAACTTGAGAAAAATCTAGCGCTATTCAAACGGGTTCATCGCTCGCCCGATCTTCTCGACCGGGACTGGAAGCTTTGGAACGACTTACGCGGCTTGTTTGTCTCCAACCGAAGCAGCAAGACGCCGGAAGGATACGACGACCTTGCCACCGCAATTATGGCGGCGGCTGACGTTCTTCCCGCCCACCCCGGCCCTCTTGCGGATGCAAAGTTGCACCTCTCCTGCCTGATCGCCTGTGCTCAAGAGGTTATGGAAGCCTACGAGACTCGTAAAAAGGCACTGGGCCTTATCGACTTCGCCGACATGATTACCGGCGCGGAACGACTTTTGCGCACCGACCCAGCCGTTCTCCAAGCAGTGCTCGGCGAGATTGATTGCGTCATCATCGATGAGTTCCAAGATACCAATCCCGTGCAGTTCGCCCTTCTTTGGCAGCTTGGCGCACATGCGACGCGCACACTGCTGGTCGGCGACGTTAAACAGTCAATCATGGGGTTTCAGGGCGCCGACCCGCGCCTGTCACAGGCTCTCGCGACAGCGAATCCCGATGCAACACAGCCGCTTGATCGCAACTGGCGATCGACGCCGGCTGTGATGCAGTTCGTCAATGCAATGGGCGTTGGCCTGTTCGGCGCGCGCTACAACTCGCTGACACCAACGCGCGATCCGATCTCAGGTCCGGCACTCGAGGTGTTGATCGCAACCAAATCGCGTAGCGTTCGCACCGCATCGAAACCACAAGAACACATTGCTGAACGCATCGCGGCCATCCTGATGGATGGTGAGACAATAACGGATCGGTTTACCAAGACATCGCGCCCAGCGCGGCCATCGGATATTGCACTGCTGGTTTGCCGGCACACGACTGCTGCCCGCTATGCCGAGGAGCTACGCGCCCGCGGCGTCCCTGTCCGCATCAGCGAGGACGGCTGGGCTACTAGCCCCGTTGTCACCGCTGCTCGTGCAGCGCTTGCGTTTGCCGCGAACCCGGCCGATATTCACTCTGGGCTGCTATTGCGCACGCTGGGTCCCGATCCACTACTCTTGCAGACTGCACTTTCCGCCCAGACTGCCGGGCGGTTGGCCGATGACCCGGTCCTGATCCGCCTTGCAGCCTTGTCCGATCAGATGGCAAGTCTTCCGGTCAGTGCGGCTTTGGATTTGGTGCTGTCGGTCGCAGGCCTACGTCTTTGGGCAGATTGCCAACCTGACGCGGCGGGGTGCCGCGCCGATCTCCTTCGACTGGAGGCTGAAGCAAACGAGTTTGAGGGCGCGCACCGCGACCTCAAAGCTGCTTCCGGATTCCATGGCGAAACCGCGAAGGTGTTTCTCGGCTGGCTCGATGCACGAGCGAATGAACGCGATTTTGATCGTCGACCCGATCCCGCTGCCAACAACGCCGAGGCCGTCGAGATCGTAACCTGGCATGCCTCGAAGGGTCGCGAATGGCCGATCACTGTGGTGGCCGAGCTCGATAACGGTATTGAGGATTGGCCCGGTTCCACGACGACACGCTTCGATGCATTGGACCGGATCGACAACATGGCAGTGGTGCTCGGCTCGGCGGCGCTTGTTCATACACCCGGGTTCGCGGCGCCAGAGGCTACGCGCCGCTTTATCGAAGATCGACGGGAAGATTTCGAGGCCAATGCGAAGAACTTGCTCTACGTCGCGCTCACTCGTGCGCGCGACCGGATAGTGCTGGAATGGCCCGGCTTCTTGAAAGACCGAGAGGACGACGCGCCAGAAGCGACAAACCTGTTCCATGTCTTTATGGACAATTGTGCACCGCAGATCGGGACCAACTGCTTCAAGGTCGGTGGTGTCGATTGCGCCGCTGTCATTAAGCAATTGCCAGAGCAGGCGGCCTTCACCGAATTTGCAAATGGCGTCGCAAGCGCAACACCCCGGTTCGGGCCGGCGACGCCTTTGGCTGAAATGCCACTATCGCCCTGGCGGCTACAGCCTTCGCAAAGTCGCAGCGCGGGAGAAGTGCCTGAAACCCGTAGAATTACTCTTGGTGCACCTTGGCCGGCAACGCTCAATGACGCAGCACGCGGTACTACCCTGCATCTGGCGTTGCGCACTTACCTGACCCGACCCGACTTGGCGCACGGGTTGCCATCTGCGACGGGACTAGAAGAAGCCACGCTCGACATGATGTCTCAGCGCGCCACCGCACTGAAAAACTGGCTCGCGGCGGAAGGCTATCCAGACCTTGCCACCGAAATCCCGGTGCTTGGTTTCACTCAAGATGGAGCCGAGATCCCAGGCACGATAGACCTTCTCGCCATCGGACCCAACGGGTGCCTTCTCATCGACCACAAAACCGGCGGCAGTGGTGAGGGCCTCGGTCCCTACTGGTCCCAGTTGTCGAGTTATGCGACGTTGGTACCAGAGCTTTTCCCGCAGCATCCGCTTAAGGGGCTAGCAGTATTTTGGGTCGATCACGGGCGGTTGGAATTGGCTAATCCGAACCACAACTCAGCGGATTTCTCGAGAAGCGTCACATGATGGATGAACTGGGTAGCAATGCGAGCGAAGCGTCCATCTCGGAAGACGACGCGATATCCGACCTGGGCGAAGAGGATATCCTGGGGTCGTCAGAAGAGTGGGTTAGTTGGGTTCGGGACCGAATATCGGAAACAGACCGCGCCTACACGATCAAGCCCGACTTCATGCTCGGTCACTTCCGCGGCGAGTTATCAACGGCGAAAGATTACGCTGGTCGCGAAATACTCGAACTGGTTCAAAATGCGGCAGACGCTGCGGCGGAGGTCGGCGGTCAGGGCAAGGTCCTGATTGAGGTCAATAGATACGGACTTTGCGTAGCCAACACTGGGCAGCCCTTCCGTCCGGGTGGTGTGCGCTCCTTGATGACCTCGCACACGAGCGACAAGCCTGGCCGGCAGACGACTCTCATCGGCGCGAAGGGGCTTGGCTTCCGAGCACTGCTAAATTGGTCAAGCGAACCATTCATCACGAGTGGCGCGCTTGAAATCGGGTTCTCTCGCTCCTTTGCTGAAAAACACGTAGAGGAACTGGCCGTCGAAAGCGGAACAATCAGAAAGCTTTTGGGACGGTCCGATCAAAAGCCTGTTCCAGTGCTTGCCTTCCCAGCCGTCGGATCAGCGGTCGAAGACATTGGCGGGCCGGCAGAGCGCGAGCTGATTGCTCGCGCACGGGCACTTCGGGGACTTGGCTACCAGACCGTTGTCGTCGCCGCCTTCTCTTCGTCCAAGGCTCAGTCGAGAGCATTGTCTCAGCTAAGGGAATTTGAGCCGAATTTTCTCCTTTTTGTAGATTCCCTCCAAGAGATTACCCTTTCTGCAGAGGGAGAACAGGAAATTCGATGGATCAAGAAACCGTCTTCGGATGGCAGATACATCATTGAAATACATAGTGGTGAGGTCGTCGCCCAGCAACACTGGATCTGTCATCGCCGCAAGGGAACCATCTCGCCCAAGAACTACGAACTGGCCGTTGGGCTGAGAACCGATGCAACGAACGCACCCGGTAAACTTCACAGCTACTTTCCAACGGACATCCCGCTCCCGTTTCCCGCGCTTTTTCATGCAACGCTTGAACTGGACTCGCACCGAAAGACATTGAACGCCGACTCGGACGTGAATTCCGATGTTTTGAGCGCCCTGTCCGTTTTCTATGCAGACTTTCTGCAGCTACTTGTGGAGTCTGGCGTCGTGGTTAATCCAATAGAATTCCTCACTCGCGCCACATATTTCCCGAGTCCGCTTCATTCGTTCGAGGAAGCCACTTACCGGGCAGCTGCGCAACGGCCACTGATACCGACTATGCGGGGTAGACGAGTGCCTGCAATTGACACTCAACTTGGCCCCAAGGGCTATGGGCTATACTTGCCAAAGCGCCTATTCGGATCCCTTGCCGTTTGTCGCAATGATGCGGACAGAGGCACGTTGGAGCGGCTCCGCGTCGCTGAACTCGATCCGTTCCAGGCTTTGGCAACTCTTCGCCAAGCCCAATTGACGATCGCGGAGCGGGCAGCGGCCGTGGTTGGCATTGCGACCCACCTCCCCGGATCATACCATGACCGATCTTTGTTGCTCGATTCAAACGAGCGTCCGCTCACCAGAAACAATAGCTGTTTCCCCTTGCCCGCTAGCGGGAAGCCGCCGAAACTACCGCGTTGGGCGCGAGCCAAGTTTTTGCATCCCGAGTTATGGGCAAAAATCAACGCGGGACTTGAAGGACAACCTCGCGACCGGTTTCGGAAGCTTGGAGATTTCGGAATTCATGAATTCAATTCGGAGGGCGTCATTGCGTCGCTGAGACGCCAAGCGGCTGACGTGATCAAGCGAGGAAAGGCTGATCTGGATCGCATTCGTCGAGAGCTGATCGAAGCTCTATTTAACCTACGTCAGACCGTCGCCCGGGAGGTTGCATTCCCCCCTGGCCGGATTGAAGTCGCATGCCGCGACGGGCAATGGCGCGATGCTTCGTCGGTGCATCTCTCGGAAGATTATGGAGTTAACGGAGGCATCACGGCTGAGCTCTATGCGACTCAGCCGGCGCGCCTGCTAGCGAAGCCGGAAGACAATGGCCTGACTCGGAGTTTGGATGGCCTGTCCGATTTTTTCCGGTGGATCGGTGTACAAGAATGGCCCGTCGCTTCAGCCGCAGTCCTGCCGGGATCTCTTCAATCTAGGCTAATTGCGGCGCTGCCACCCACTGTCGAGGTCTTCGACGACAATCATCGGCAGGTGATAGACCGTTCCGAACTGCGTTGGGGGGCCAACTGTAAGGCTGAATATCTCTCAATAATGGGCTTGGACAAGATTTTGGCCAGCGCTTCCAGTACCGCAATTCTTGCGTGGCTGGCGCGTGATCCTCGTTTCGACGTTGTAAATGGCATGTCCTTTTGGGCTAAGTTTAGCGCCAAGTCGGGGCGCGCGATGTTTCGAGACTACGGTGGCAAGTTGCCGGATTTCGTTCGCGAGTCTTTGTCGAGGACTCCGTGGTTAGACACATCAGACGGGAGACGGGTCGCACCTAGCGATGCAATGATTGCTCCTGGCCGCCTCGCAGAGCTGTTTGCCACGCCGCGCCCGCCCCGGAGCGATGAAGGAGCTAAATTTGGTCTTGATCGCGCTCACTGGTTGAGGGGCCTTTCCTACGCTGGCGTTCCCACGAGCCTTTCCGATCTCTCTGAGGAACGCTTGCTTCGCTTACTCGGTTCACTGCACGCTCAGAAGCCAAGTGCGGAACTCGTTCGCCGGCTTTATCTGCAGGTGCTGGAGCTGGATACGTTCGATGCATCCAAGGCTGTTGACGCAACGAACTGGTATCAAAAGAACGGGATGGTTCAGGTTCGCAAAGGCGGCAGCACTGAATGGGTGCGCCCCTCCGAAGCTCTGTATCTCGACCGTGACAATTTTCCCGCAGCCGCTCGCGCATACTTCTCATTGATCGATTTGCCACCGCGACGAAGCGCAGCCGATGTTCTGACGCGCTTCGCTGTGGCACCGCTTAGTAAGCAGAACTTCAGTCTGACCGTTAGCCGTGTAGTCGAGGATGAGGGCGCGATATCGGCCCGGTTGCGTGGCCGGCTCAAGGAAGCCCTACCTTTCATCAAAGTGTATCGCGCAGCGCACTCCGCCGAAACACAGCGTCTGCGTCGCCTCGATCAACTCGAACTGAAGATCTCAGTCGAGGTGCAGCTTGAATTTAGCCTAGGCAGCAACGTTTTTCAGGGTACGCTTGAACCAGGCAAATACGTGCTCGACCATGACATACTAATTGTTGCTGTGAATGTCGCGGAAGCCGAAGATGAACTCATGTTGAGGGCGATCACCGCAATCAGCGACGGGCTGGCAGAGCTTTTCGAACTGCAAGCTGGCGATGATTTTGAGAAGCTTCTCGCCGCTGAGACTAATTCGCTGAGGACACTGCAGCTGCGACGTCTTCTGAATAATCAAACGGATGAAGAGGTCGATCGACTGCTCGCAACGATTGAGGACGAAGTCACTACGGCTGCAGGTGACGTGTTCGCAATTGACGCCGACACATTGGCGCGCGGGGAAGGGCCCGGCCAAGGCGCGAGCAATGACGAGACGACCTCTCATCATGCCAGCAAAGTGCCGCAACCACCTACATCGCAAACACCCATCCCGAAGCCGCAGCAGCAGGTGGCCGGGGTTGCGGTGACGAAGCTGGACACCCCGGAAGGATCTTCGCGAGGCGGAGGCGCAGTTGGCCTTCGGATTGCGAGTGGTGGTGGAGGTGGATCGCCCAGTCGGACCGCCGACTTAAATGCACCAACGGATGCCGAACAATGGGCTATCTTTTTCGAACAGCGAGAGGGCCGCTTTCCCCTTCAAGTGTCAAGACTTCAAGGCCGCGACGCCTACGGATGCGACTGCCTGAGCTTCGCAACAGAGCAAGATCTGATCGCGTTCAAATCTGACCCCAAGAAGCTTTCTCTGGTTGAACGCTTCATAGAAGTGAAATCGGGGACTGTTCGGCTTACTCCCAATGAGGTTACCGCAGCGGAGCGGCAGAAAAATAAGTACTTCGTCTACCGCATCCAATTCGATTCCGGCTCCAGGATGGTCGCCCACCTGACAGTCGTTGGGCATCCGCTCAGTCACAAATCGGCACTTGCACGCGAATGCGAGGTTCGCATCGACGACGTTCCGGGACGTCAACGCTTTCGGCTTGAGCCAATGCTACAATAAGAGTTCGGAGAGACCGCCTGGGGTATCGGCAACACTAATCACTTGTGTCCCGACGGCCCCGACGAAACTCAGCCAGAAAATGTTGTCGGTAGATTTCGGTTATGTGGATCCGTTTCCGGAAGAGGAGCCTGGCTACGACTTAAGCGTGGTTTCGACCATCAATTAGCGCCCTTAAACATCCTGTTGCGGATCGATCGTGATGGTTGACCGCGCAACTTTTTCCCTGGGTTGGCGGGGGCTATTTCGTCGAACCATGATAGAAACAACCCGCCCGGCTTGCGCCTTGTGCCCCGTGCGACGTGAGACGCATCGGACGGGGGATTGCACGGCTGACGGATAAAACTCGGGCGACGTCGGTCGCTGTGCCTGGTCTCAGAATTTTCTGACTATCTCTGGGCCTTGGCTCATCACGAGATGGGGTCGGAACAAGAGGAGTGCGAAATCGTACGCTAAGGGCGAACGGATTGAGAACTTATGCGACCCGCCGTAACTCGGCTGGCAGTCGGAGCGATCGAAATCCGTTGGGCATCTGATGTTCGGCATCCCAGGTGTAGATGCCGGTAAGGTTGATATATGCTCCCAACTGAGTGGCGAGATGTGCTTCAACAGAGTATCAGGAACATCTCGACCCGCTCGCTTCAGCTGTGTGACCGCACGGTCGAGATAGACCGTATTCCAGTGGACGATCGCACTGACGACGAGGTTGAGACCAGAGGCGCGGAACGCTTGGCTCTCGAACGACCGGTCGCGGATCTCGCCTCGCTCGTGGAAGAACACAGCGCGTTTCAGCTTATGAGCGGCCTCGCCCTTGTTGAGACCAGCTTGGCATCTCCGCCGTAATGCCGGACTTGAGTACCATTCGATCATGAAAAGCGACCTTTCGATACGGCCGAGTTCGCGGAGCGCCCGCGCGAGATGGCTTTGCTTCGGAGACGCGAACAGTTTCTTGAGTATCGTAGACGGCACGACGGACCGCGTCGTGATCTACGCCGCGAGATGGAGCAGATCGTCCCAATGATCGAGGATTATAGTGGCATTTATCGGCGCCCCGATGTGGTTCGACAGCGCCGGATATGCACCGCTCTTTTCGAACGTGTGGAACTTCCGGTCTTTGAGATTGCGCAGTCGCGGTGAGAATCGCTTTCCGATCAAGGCGAACAGCCCGAAGATATGATCACTGGCCCCGCCTGTGTCGGTAAAGTGTTCCTGGATGTCGAGGACCGTGTCCTGATCGAATAGTCCATCGAGCACATAGGCCGCCTCGCTCTCGGTCGGACTGATGGGCAAAATGCTGAAGTAGCCGTATTGATCTGACAGATGGCTTTAGAATATCGATCCGGGTTCGCTGCCGTAATGCAAATTGATGTCGCCGCGCTTTGCAGCTCGGTCGCTCGCACGGAAAAATTGTCCATCGGACGATGACGTTGTGCCATTGCCCCAAAGACGGGAATGCGGATGCTGGGTGTGGGCATCGGTGATGCACGCTTGCGCCGCGCGATAGGTCTCTGATCGAGCATGGAATGTGCGCATCCACCCAATCTGGTGAGCGCTGATCCCCTTGGATGCGCCCGCCATTCTCTTCGGGCCGAGGTTCGTCGCATCGGCCAGTACACCGGCGAGCATGGCAGAGACATTTTTTGGGACGTCCCCGGTGCGAACATGCGTGAAGTGATCCGCAAAGCCGGTCCATTCATGCACTTCCCTTAACAGGTCGGGAACCTCGACCAACGGATACATGTCGCTGATCTCGGCATTCAGTCCCTCGGCTGCCAAAGGGACTTCGCCGACGGTTGGTGTGACGATCAACGTTCCGGCCTCAAGACGAACTCCTTCGAGCTTTCCGGATCGTGCTCTGTGCGCCAGACGCGTCAGGTTGAAGTCGAGCATCTGACGCGCTTCGGCAAGCCACGGCACGCGGTCGCTCTGGACGCCCAAACCGAGACGATCGCCTTCCTTCATCGTGATGAATGTCGACCGCGGCATCAGATGCTCATCAATGGGCCGGAAAGATCGGCTGCCATCGACCCAGATCTCCGCAGATCTAAGCCGGTCTCGCAAAGCAGCGAGCGTCGCGATCTCGTAGAGACGGCGATCAGGTTTCCCCTGTTGGGCGATAAGCCGTCGATCAGTTTGGCTGAGGTGGGTGAGCGGCACGCGATCCGGGAGTGTCCGCCGCTTCTCGACATAAAGCCGTTTCAGCAGCGCAATTGCCGCCAGAAGCGGATCGTGGCGATGCGCCGAGCGGAACGTGAAAGCCTGAAGGAACGCACCAGCGTATTTGTGGACGGTCGCATATTGCTCGGCTGCTACGATCAACGACGGCGCCTCGTTGTCGTCGACCATCGACTCGAGCTCAGGCTTCATCCGAAGCAGCCGGTCCCAACCGACTCTTTGGTCGAGAACATCCAATGCGTTCCGACCATAGTCGTTGGCAGACTGCAGGGCGGTGATCGTATCCAGAAACATGCGCAGCGCTTTGGCGGTGTTCGCTCTGCAGTCCATCTGCCGCTGCTTCTTTCGATTACTGGCTTTCGAGAACAACTTGCCCATCAGCTTGATAAACATCGTCACCGCTTCGTCCGTGAGCTTCTGGCAAAGCTTGATGACTTGAGCCACGATCAGAGCCTGGCGACGGCTGGCGTTGAAGTCGCTGGCAAGCCAGGCCGGCATTGCGTTGCCCTCCCGTATCATCTGGTCCCACCGCCCGGATGATACGCGCGCCTGCAGGTCCGGATGGATCTCCAGCCGCCGCAGAAATGCTATTCGCTCGGTCAGCCCGACGAGGTTCGACGCAGCCGGCGCTTCTGGCGCCGAGCGCAGCCAATGAAAGCGCGTCTGGCCGATCGACGGGTCAACCTCTAACAGCCTATCCAATGATTGAAGCCCATCGAGTGGGATGTCTTCAGTCAGAGTTCTTTCTGCCCGGCGCCGGGCTATGGCACGGCCGGCAAGACCGATGCGTTCGATCGTGTCGATCGCCGGCAGAAGAGCTCCGCGTTCGCGAAACGCGGCGAGAGCCGAACGGGCTATCGCAGCACGGTCGTCGGACATGGTCGCTGCTTGAATTGCCGCCAATAGCGCGGCGCGGCGATCTTGCGGCGTCGCGCTTCTCTTATCCAGATACATCATTAGCCGCGCCATGTGATCGCGACGGGTTTCTTCACGACGTGCATAAAGGGCAAATTCGTCTGGAGCGGCGCCGATCTGATCAGCAACATACTTCAGCATGGCGCGAGGGGGAGTTTCTTCTGCTCCAAGCACTCGACCCGGGTATCGCATCAGACATAGCTGGATGGCAAAGCCGAGCCGATTGTGATTACGTCTCCGCAGTTCGATCTCCAGGCGATCGGCCGGTGACAACGAATAGTGTCGGATCAAGCTGTCCTCGTCGACTGGGATATCGACAAGCTTCCGGCGATCTTGATCTTTGAGAAGCTTGCGCTTTGCCATCGCCCGACTCCATTCATGACCAATCTGCGTCGAGCGTTGTCGAGTCGGGACAGACAGAGAAATCAAAACTGGCGCATGTCGATAGCAATCCACAGAGATCGGATGTTGCCCATCCGATCTACGGCATGGTTCCTGTTTCGTTCGGCCTTAGCGTAGGATTTCGGACTGCTCTTGTTCTGACCCCATATTGTCGCGCGGGAACCGAAATGCCTTCGATCATAGAAGGCCACCATAATTTTGAATGCATCAGGCCTAAGCCTTTCGCGCGGGTATCCCGCAAGTTGCCAAGAGCGTATAAATTCCCCAGGTCGCATCTGTTTTTTGCACGGAGGTAGCGATGAATCTCGCGGAAATCTGGCGTCTCGGGTCGCTTCCGCTTTACCTAGCCACGGTAACAAGTCTCCTGACGAATTTTTGTGAAACCAATCTATCTCTAAGAGCTAACAGAGCGGTGCGTGATATCCGGAATTCTTCACGACTCGGATCTGCGTGGCGAGGCAGCCGCTTTAATTTATTAGTTTTGATGCTGATGACTGCCGGGACCACTGCCGCCCATGCCCAGGCAGCGACCTCGCCTTCGCCACTCTATTATGTCCTGCAATCGCGCGGTTGGGACGATCCTACGGAAAAAGCCATTGTCTACGCCGAGCAGATCGCCGCCGCCCAAGACCATTATCGTGCGGACCCGACACGTGCTACAGCTGAAGCCTCTCGCGGCGATATTTACGCGCTTGGCCCCTATGCCCAGACGGGTCAGCTTATGACAGAGGAAGCATACATACGCGAGGTAGCACCACAGGTCAAAGCACGTGTAGATGGCTATAATCTCGCCGACACGCCTATCGGCGCAGCACTGTCGGTTGCAGCTACCGTCGGCGCCGCTGTTTTCACCGACGGGGCCAGCGTATTTGAAACGTCCCTCACCACGGGAATCGCGGACAAAGGATCCGCAGGCGTGCTTAAACTCTTTCAAGTCGAAGGCCAGCGTTTCGAGCCGCTTTCGCGCGACTCTCTTCCACAAATGACGACGGAAATTGAATCTCGTGCGAAGTCCGATCCGGAATTCGCCAAGTACGTAGCGCCTTACTTTCAAGAAAAACTGGGATTCGATCTCACAGTGGATTTGACCAAGCAACCCGCTTACGTGAACTCAAAGCTCAGGCAAGACATCGTGGCGATGCAGGAGCATCAATCGGAGTTCGAAGCGCAGATGGGCAAGCGTTTTGCGGAAGCCACGCAAGCTCATGAAGATCGTGTCCAAATCGATCTGACGTTACGCTTGAGTCAGGGCGCCCCTGACACCAGAGAAATCGATAGAGCCAGAGCTCGACGGCAAGAAGAATTCGAGATGCGCGAATACTTTTCCGACATGGATGCCATCGCCAATATTCTCCAACTTTCCAAGGAGCAATATTGGCTATTGCAACAATTCGAAAATCTCACCAAAAACGCTTACGAGTTCACGAATCCCGCCTTCAACTCTGCTGATGATTACAGCGCCTATGTGAACTTCACGCTGTCATTTATCAGTACGGCGGTTCAGGTCATGCGCCATCGCCATGTACAACCCGATGATGCTCTCGGCAAAGCCCTCGCTCAAATTGCTAAGCAGATCGACGACCTTCATCACGATATGATGGAGCAGTTTCGTTACCTCAACGTGAAAGTGGACGCTGGCTTCCGCCAGGTGAATTCGGTTTAACGCGCACTCGTCTTGGCGCAGAAAGGACAAACCCAGGAGCTGGATCTGATCGCCAATCAAGTTACCGGCTTGCAGAGCACATTGGGCGCGCAGACCGCGGCTTTGGCGCAACGGCTTTCCGACAAGTTGCGAATCGAATGCTTGAGCCTACCCGCGCTCCCAGCCAATGCCTCTGCCCAGGAAGTGCGCGCGCAAAGAGCTCAGGTCATGACCTGCCGTCGCGAGGCCGTCGCGTTAGCCAGCGTATGGTCGCGCGACGCAATCAGTTTGGAAGCTGTGGACGGGGCGAGCTTAATAGGTGCACTCGGGAAGGCGCCTACCAACTCGCTCTGGGATTCACCGTCGCGTTGGTTCGGAAGTTTACAGAGCTTGCGCGATCCCGGTGCCGCCTTTGTTTTGCCTAATCCCAACACCTGGTTAGCTGGCACGGCGTTCTACTTGAGCTTAGCTGAAAACTTCCCGCAGTTTCCCAGGGACATCGCGGCCGCCGATTTGCAGGTCCTAGTTGCCGACGGCGATAGATTGCAGAATTTCTATCGAAACGCGTTAACTAACAATCAACATTTGGACCTCAGCCTTCTGTGGCGCCTCTTGCAAAACTATCAGAACGCCGCTGTCGCCTTTTTGCATGAGATGGCCACTCAACCGCTGGCGGACTTGGGCCTGGGAACGTCGGATCATCCCTTACCAGAGGAAGTGCCGCACGCCGCGCTTTTGGAAGCCTCCGCCAATATGGGTCAATCCAATGCGAGCAGTTGCGGTACCGTCGCCTCAGCCAGTTACGGTACTTTTGGAGCCTCTGCTAGTTTCCGCAGTATTCAATCCAGTGCGATCAATTGCCATCCCGAGGAGATCGCGAATCGCGGGGACATTCATGACGGCCCCGGCGCTCATTTTGCCTTGGTGGATGCCGCGCTTGGAATGTGCCCTGGGAAGAATCCAAACTACACCACGCAGAACCCCAATAACCCGCCTTACGCAAAAAAAATGGCGTCGATTATTTCTAATTTGGCGCAAGCTATACATCTCGATAATTCCATTCTGCCTTTTGTTCCGCGCGTGGCGCTGTGGCTTGAGAAGCTCGGCGGCGGGCAAACTAAGAGTCACGCCTGTTTCGAAAAATACGACGTGGATTTTTCGGCTTCCGATCCCAGCTGGAGAACATTTAACGGCACTTACGACTTTGTCCTCGATATCTACTTGGATGTCGTCGACGCGAAAGGAAAACCGGTAGGCACCTTTCTGGTCTCGCAAGTCAGTGGCCATCAGACCACCACGTTTCCCTGGTGCACCCGCGGTGATTGGCCCTCGGGTAATTTGAAGGCCATGTGGGAAGGCGGCAATTACTGTGGCACGAAGATGCCGGGAATTCGTGGCGGATTTCGCGATGTTTTTAACAAGCTACCTAATACGCTGGAGATCTCGACGAATATCGTGAGTTTAGTCAGGCTCTGCGACGCCACTCGGCTCGCTCGCGTGCGCGACCTCGATGAGAAAACAAGGATTGGCACCCCGGGATTGAGATTCAACGAGCTGCAAGCCAGCTATCAAATTCTACAGTTCTTCACCGAGGTCGGCGCCCGCCCCGAGTACTCACGCACGCTGCAGATGTTGCATGAACCGGTTAAATTTGTGACGCCCGAACGTCTGCGGGGTGCCATTTTCGACGGCGTTACGACGGTTGCGATGGAGTCCTTGATAACGACTAAGATTGGCACCATCCGTGCCCAAGCCAGCCGAGATGGCCAGACGGCGGTGGCCTCGCCTGTTAAAACTCCGATGGACGATAATCTGGCGGCGCTCAAGCTCCTCAGTCAGGTTCTGCAAGTCACCCAGTAAGGTCGCACCACAAAAGGCACAGGTGTACTTGCACGGAGAAAACCAGGGTAGCCCTGCATCTCGCGACGCATTAATAAAGGCGGCGGTGTCCCAGATTTTGTTCAGGGCAAGCCCAGCCGCCCCTCGATCGTAACAGCGCGTGGAAACATTGCAATGAACGGAACGACGTGGAAGCCACCGTCCATGACACGGTGGCCTCGATTTTAGCTCAGGGGCAGATGACCACGTAGTGGTACAGCCATCCGGTCATAAGCAGCCTTGCACAGTCGGAATTGACGAAGCCTTGACCGTTGTGTTTGATTTTGACGATGTACATGTTTGTCTCCAATGTTGGGTTAATGTCCTACCGGTTTTGGTAGGTACATCTCTATTTATAAAAACCGAGATTTTGACCGTCGGCCGCAGGCGATGCGGTTTCCGGCTCCTGGCTGTCAGGCGCGGCGGACGGCCAGTTGCCCGCGAGCCGGTCGTACATACCGGCGCCGGCGCGGCGCAGCAGCTTGATCGTGCATGGATCGTCCGGCGCCTGGTCGAGTGCGTGGAAAGCTTCAAGGAGCATGGTTTCGGCCAGCAACGGCCAATCGGCCGCATTGCCAAGGTCGCGATCGAATAGCTTCACCAGGAATTTCCGAAGGTGCGGCGCGGCTTCGATGGCTGTCGCCGGTTTCCGCAAAGATGGTCTGGATCTTCGGCGCTTTCGCATCGGTCCATTATACAAGCTGACGATCATCGTCATGCCGACGCATGCGACGGCGGGTCGGCGGCACCATCGCGCCAATGGTCGGCATCATGACGGCGATGATCGTCGCCGTCGTCGCTCCAAACGGTGATAATACTAAATTATGCAAAAGAAATAGGGATTTCGATTATATATCAGCTAGATAGATGATTTTTGATGAAGGTTGCGATATCGAGGATTGTCACTATCGCGTATTTCAGATACGCGATAGTTACAATAATCTTGATGACGCGGCGTAAATCCTGTAACTTTTCCGTATCTGAAATACGCGAAAGTAACATAATATGCCCCTTTATCTCGTTGGCGAAAATATCGATAAAACCCGTGGCCACCGTCAAGCGGAGGCTGGGAAACTGGTCCAGCTCATGCGCGGCATCTACGTTGATGCTGACGATGATATAGATCAGACGGTACGCGCCCATGCGGTGCGCATCGCCAAATACCTCTATCCGAATGCCTACCTATCGGCCGCCAGCGCCGTGCTGCTCGGCCCCATGCGTGATGGCCGCCTGTTTCTGACCGGCCGCCGCGTGCAGCGCCAGCGCATCAGAGCGCTCGAAATCATTCAGAACAAAGCGCCGGACCACCCCTCCATCGCGCAGGCGGCGGTCGGCGATGACATGGGCGAGTTCCGCGTGGACGTGTCTTCGCTGCGCCAGCGTTTTCTGGAAGCCTTCCGCATCCGTAGTGAACATGCGGCCTCATTTGACGAAGACATGAAAGAGGCAATCGCTGCGCGGCTGATCGAAGAATACGGAAGTCCGGAGAGCGCCGCCGATGCTGTGTTTAAGCTTGCCCGCGACAATGACTGGCTTGACGAAGGGAGTGCGGCTGAGCGTTTCCTAAAACGGAAGCCAACGGCCGCTGTCGCCGTTACCAACCAGGCTACGCTCGACCTAATCGTGGCGTGGCATGGCGTCGCGATCGGCAACTTGGTGCATGATGGCTTCGAATGGCGATGGAAGGCATCCGATCCGGACGGCCCGCCGCTTGTGCGCCAGACCACGCCCGGCAGATTGCCGCCCTTCATTGAATCGCTGTTGCCGGAAGGCTGGTTGAACCGGGTGCTGAACAGCCCGGACGAGCGGGCGGAACTGCGCACCGGTAAGCGCTATATGTCGAACATCACGATTGTAGAGCGAGCGAGCGAGCTGACGACGCTTCCAGCCGACATTCTACTGACGCGGCTGAACGGCTTCACGACAAATCACCTGTTTACAGGGACCTATGCCGGTCCCGGCCGGGGTGATATTCATGATACGTTCGAACAGAACCTGGCAAAAATCTTCGCGACGGGCGCAACGCCGCGCCTGTCAGGCGTTCAAATCAAGGCGCCGATGTTTCTCGACGCCGACGGTACGCTTATGCCCAGTTCGAACAAGCCGTTCACGCATATTCTCAAGCCCGCCGGAACGTCGGGATTTGAGGCGCTGCCCGCAATAGAGTGGCAGTCCATGGAACTTGGCCGGGCGGCCGGGTTCATCGTGCCCGCCATTGCGCTTGTCGCTATGCCGGACGGCATGCCGCATGCGCTTGCAGTTGAGCGGTTTGATATCCGCACAAGTCTTGACGACATGCGCCGTCTGGCGCTCGAAGACATGGCATCCGTTCTCGGCGTGCGGGCGGAAGACAAATACACAGGCACCATGGAGCGGATTGCGGCAGCCCTGCGTCCTCTCTCCACCGACGCCGATACCGATTTGCTGCTGGTCTTGCGTCGGGCCCTGTTCGCGTGGCTGATCGCGGACGGCGACATGCACCTGAAGAACATGGCCGTCCTGAAAATCGCGGAACCAGGCAGAGGAGATTTTAGCTCGGTCCGTATGGCGCCGCTCTACGACGCTGTAACAACGCGGGTGTTTCCGAACCTGCAGAATGACCATATGGCGCTGAAAATCAGCGGCAAGGACGAACGGCTGAAAAGAGCGGATTTCCGGCGGTTTGCAGCGACGGCGGGTATTCCGGCGGCGGCGGCGGACACGGCCATGGATGAACTGGCGGCGGCCCTTGCGCGCGGCGTGGATGAGCTTGCTCTGCCGGACCCGCTGACAGACGGTTCAGTCGGCGCTGAACGGGCGGCGCAGATGCGGGAAATTGTCCGCGAGCGTTTGGCCACTTTTGATTAGCATCGAGCTAAATTCGACCTTGAGCAATGGGTCGCCCGGCTCATTCCGCAGCAGTACAAGCGTATACCCAATAATGTTTACCAGAGGGTTCGTGCATTGCTTATTTGCGAAATTCTGTGAAGATTGCATTCCGCTAATATAAGACAGCCACTACGTGCAGAAATAAAAAGGACAGTAAATGCAGTATTGAAATGGAGGGGGAACAGATGTGGAAACGACTAGCAGTCACTCAATGCACCGCGGTGCTTCTTCTCCACGTGATGCCGGCCTCCGCCGGCCTCTTCGACGGCAAGGGAGTCGATATTGGACCCATTCACATCGATCCCACCAACCCAGTCGCTCCAGTTTCTCCTAAGAGCGCGCCGGCGCCTAACCCAGCCGCTCCGCTTGCTCCGGCTAAGGTGACGGATACCGTCCAAAAGGCGCTTCAGGACACTGCAAAGACCGCACAGGATGCAGCCAAGCAGGCTTCCGACCTTGCGCAACGCGCGGCCGGAGAGGCTGGGAAAGGAGCAATGGCTCCTCTTGTTGCTTCCACCAAGGCTGCCAACGACGCAGCCGACGTCGCAGCAAAAGCTGCGCATGATGCCGAGGAAACAGCCAAAAAAGCCGGAAAAGACATCAACGATACTGCGGTAAAGGCGGCGCGGGACGCCGCTGCGACGGCAGACAAAGCAGCAAAGGATGCGAACGCCACTCTCGCTAAAGCGATCGACGATTCCGGACGCGCAATAGACAAAGGCGCGAAGGATGTGATCGATGCAGGAG
Source organism: Rhizobium grahamii CCGE 502 (assembly GCF_000298315.2). GTDB lineage: Bacteria > Pseudomonadota > Alphaproteobacteria > Rhizobiales > Rhizobiaceae > Rhizobium > Rhizobium grahamii. The sequence continues at coordinate 232,633 of NZ_AEYE02000038.1, forward strand.
TGGTGGTCGGAAAGTTTCTTGAAAACCAAGCGAAAGGACACGTGAAAGCACTGTCCGATGCGGAGCGGCGCTTACGCGAGGGAAAAGTCGTTGATGCCGTCTGGCACAGCGCAATGGACCCGCTGAAAGATACCGACAAGAACGCCGCCCAAGCCGCGCAGGAGAGTGTAATCCTGCGCACGGTTGCCCAGGTCGCTGCCACCGCTTACGGAGGGCCTGCTGGCGCGGCGGCATTTGCGGCCTGGTATACCTTCCATCAAACAGGGGATGCGGGGCTTGCATTGAAAATGGGGCTTATCGCGGGTGCTACCGCATACGGTTTTGATGCGGCCGGCACTCTTCCCACCGATACCGCGGCGCAGGTTGCTCAGAAGGCTATAGTTACGGGAGCCATTGGTGGTGCCGCCGTTGCGGCTGCCGGTGGTGGCCAGGAAGCCGTTCGGGACGGCTTCCTGCTTTCCGGAGGGATGGTTCTGGTTCAATACGGATATCAGGAAACCACCGATCATCCACTCGATAGCGAGGCCCTGAAATCTTCGAAGGGCGATGCATACTGCATGGCGACCCTCGATGCGCCGTGCTCGCCTCCAGATGTTGCCGTCGAGCACGGCCCCGATGGGCAACCGGTTTATGAAACAGAGGACGGAATAAAGGTCCCTAAAGTTGACGTTACCAAAACCGATCCGGCCCGGCCGCACGTTGGCAAGTGGTCGACGGCGGACGGCGACCCGCCGTTCGTAGGAGAGCGGAGCGCAGGTATGACCGCTGTTTCACGAGTCCCCGGTATGAACGCCATGTCCGTCTTCCATGATCAGTGGGCCGTTTCTTGGCACTTCGATCAGCTGCCAGCGGGTAGCGCCGTCACTGTGGCGACAATACCGCCTGCTGTTGTGCTGACGTATGTCGGAGCTGGATCGCCATACTACGAAAAGCTGCAGGAAGCCGGGACCGAGAAGGCACAGAAGCAGAACTGACATGGCCTGATCCGGAGCCGACGGCGGTGCCGGTTCCGTTTTGCCGTATTGAACTAATGCTTCTATGCGAAATTCCGGCGCCGTCCATCCGCTCCGAATTTACGCTCGGCCGTTTATTCCTTCCTGCCGCCACCGCAGCTGTCAGTTGAGGGAATTGTTTCCTCTCCCCTTCGCCAAAGCCCCGACAAATGCTAGGTTTCGCGGACTCCGGAGGGCTTTGATGAAGATTGTAAGGTTGGACATAACCGGGTTTCGCGGGATCGAAAACGGCACGATTTTCTTTGATGATTTCACCGTCCTGATCGGCGCAAATAATTGCGGAAAAACGACAATTATCGAAGCTCTCGCCCTTCTGCTCGGACGCGACCGGCTGGTGCGGAACCTGACGGAGCATGACTTTTTCGGCTCGGATCCTCAAGCGGCCGACCGAATCAGCATCATTGCAACGGTAGCGGGCTTTTCACCCAACGACCCGGAGCACCATCACGACTGGTTCCGCGCGGGCCGCGGCACCGAGAAGTGGTTCGATCCCGCGTCCGGCGAGCTTTCCCCCGCTCAGACCGCCCAGGCCAGTCAACTGGCCTGCCAGATCGCTTTTTCCGCGCGGTTTGACCGGCTGACGCTCGATGCCGAGGCGGTGCGGTATTTCTACGATGACGCCGACGCCGGGGATCCTTTCGCCGAAGACACGACCATCGTTCCCGTGCCGACGAACCTGATTAAAGAGATCGGCCTGTTTCTGGTCCCCGCTAGCCGGACATGGGACAAGATGATGTCCTTCGGCTCCGAGCTGTTCCGGCGAACGGTCGCCTATGTGGGCGGCAATCCGTCCGAAGCGGTCCTTGCCGAGCGCGACAGGCTGCGGCAGCCCGCGCAGCCTCTGGAGCAGGACGGCCAGCTCTCCGAGCTGGTCGGCAATATCAATGACGACCTCCGAAAGCTGTTCGGCCGCGATATCGCGCTGACGCTCCGGCTGACCACGACCGACAGCGAAGGCGTGCTCGACGCCGTCATGCCGCATTTCAACGAGCAGGATAAACCGGCGCTTCCGGGGAGGCGTCACGGCAACGGGCTGATCTCCCTGCAGACGCTCATTCTGTTGATGCGCTTCGGCAACCTGCGCAAGGCGCGCGGGGACAATTTCATCATGCTCATCGAGGAGCCGGAGCTTCATGTGCCCCCGCCGCAACAGCGCAAGCTTCTCCATTATCTCAAAAAGATGGCAACCCAGACCATGGTCACGAGCCACTCTCCGACTGTGGCCGCCGTCGCCGATCCCCATCAACTCGTCCTCGTCACCAACCAGACCGGGCAAATCTCCGCAAAGCCGCTTCTGGCGTCGCCGATCGACGCCACCGCAAACGCGGTGCGCCGCGCCCTTTTCCTTTCGGACCGCAACGCGACCGTTTCGGCGGTCATGCACCCCGCCGTCCTGATACCGGAAGGAAAGACGGATGCGGGCTGGCTGCGCTTGTTCTGCCGCGTCGCAGACCTGACGGAGCCCGCAGACGCGCCGGACGGAGCCACGTTCACGCACGAAGTCGGCGTCATTCCAACCAAGGACGCCCGCATCCTCGATACCTATCTGGATCTCGTGGGCGTGCACCCATCCCTAACATGCTTGGTGGACGGAGATCAGGCGGGATCGGATTACAGCGCGGCGCTTAGCGCGGCGAATCCGCGATGCCGGCGGATCGTGCGGTGGCCGGATGGCTGGACCATCGAGGATGTCGTGGCCTGGGTCTGCAGCGCCGATGCAAGCGTTCTCGCGCTGCCGGACGTGGCCGGGCTGGGTCTGCCCGCGAACATCGCCGATCTCGCAGATCACCTCAAAGTCCAGGCACGCAAGAGCGACGAAATCCTGCACGCGGCACTGGCGGATGCGATTACCGCGAAACCGCTCTGCAGCCGCCGCGTCCGTCATGCGCTGTCCACGCTTGCGGCCATTGCCACCGGCCGCCCGCCGCTGGCAAATTACGCGACGGACCAGCCTCATCAGAACGGCGTCACTCATATCTGGACTTTCAACAATGCCTTTCCGGGGATTTGAAGGACCGGCAGGATCTGGGAAAACCTTCCGCCTGATGCAGGCGGTGGCGCAGCGTCTTCAGGATCAGCCGATTCTCCCTCACCAGAAGATCCTCTCGCTCACCTTCATGCACGGGTCACGCCGCCGCCTGGATGCAGAGTTTCGCGGCAATCCGGCCCTAAGCGGAAAAGCCGTCGCCATGACGATCGACAGTTTCGCGCAAAACGTCTGGCACAGGTGGCGCACGCTCGCAGGATCCCTGAACGCCGAAGTCGGCGACTTCAACCAGACCTGCGATGCGTGCGGCCAGCTCCTCGAAAAGGAGGCCGTGGCGCGTTGGGTTGCACGGTCTTATCCGGTCATCGTCGTTGACGAAGCCCAGGAGCTGGCAGCGCCGCGGTTGAGAATGATAAGCGCCCTCGCCGGTCACAGTGCGGTCTTCGTCGCCGCCGACGAATTCCAGTGCCTAGACGACAACGTGGACACCGCTCCGTTCATGACCTGGTTCGCCACCGGCGACATTACGCCGCTCGATCAAATTCACCGGACCAACCAGGCGGGCCTGCTCGCCGCGAGCGCGAATTTGCGCCAGCTTATCGCACCCGCTCCGGGGCAGGGCCTGCAGATCCACTACGAATACCCGAACATGGCTCCCTTCAGGATCGGTTCGGCCATCGCGGCGGCCCACGGCACCGTCGCCGTTCTTTACCCGCCCGGAGGTGGATCCTGGGCGCAATCGCTGGCGCAGCGTCTTTCCCAGGGCCTTTACTCCGCGAAGTTCAATATTCCTCCCATCATCCTGGCGCACGAAGCCCGTGCGGCAGACAAGGTGAATGCGATGATGGCCGCGATCGGCGATATCGACGACATGGGGTATAAGGATCTCATGCGCCGGATCGCCCCGCTCGAAGACCAGCCTTTGTGGATGCCGAGGGTCCAGGCGTCGCTTCGCGCCAGCGCCCATCGCCTTGGCAAGACAAACTGGACTTCCGGGGAGGTCAGGACGCTGATGGAGCGCACGGCGGCCAACCATCGAGCTTATTCGGGCGACCGGCCAAGGGGCGTTCCCCTCCTATCGATCCATCAGGCCAAAAACCGGCAGTTCGATCACGTCATCATCCTCTGGCCACCCGGTGTTCCGGGGGATGATGAGCTGAAAGCGCGGCTGCTGTACAACGGGATCACTCGCGCGCGCCGCAGTTGCAAGGTTTTTGTCCGAACCCAGGCGCTGCTGAACGAAGCGCCCTTTGTGTTCGCGCAGCCCGCTTTCGCCGCGACTGCCTGAGCGATTGGGGAGTGCTCGATATCGCCGCCCTGCGCCTTCATCAAGCCGCAGCACGTCCTTGTCGATCCCCAGCGACCCCCCGCACGTGACCGGCACCGGCGCCTCACTTGGCTGCCGTCTGTTTCTATCGTTGGTGAGCTAATCTTGCTACAAGGATTGTATGAATCTGACCTTTGGCTATGATTGTATTACGGTGGAAATTATTACCACCATCGATCAACGTGGTTTTGAGGTCGCACTGTGGAACCTCACACTAGAAGGCCAGACTATACATGGGTCTCATCTTTAGTTGAGGCACTCAGCAGCCTGTTGAAGATTGTCATTATTTCGATAGTGATGATTTTTCTGCTCCTGCACTGGCAATATTTTTCTCGGTGGCTTGAGGGCGTGACCCATGGCGAGTTCCTGGGCCTTAAGTTCGATCGCGCTGCTGCTGAACAGAAGATAGACCAGTTGGTGATCGAAAAAGCCCAAAGCGGCGCAACCCGTCCGTTTGCCATTGGGGCTCTCGCGCGGGCAGAAAGAGTATTGCCCGCCATTAGCGGTGCCAGGGTGCTTTGGGTCGATCAGGATCCTGGAAACAACGTCATCGAGCGAGGCGTACTCGAGAATATGGGCATCACAGTACAACTTGCCTTGTCCACAAGCGAAGCACAAACATTTCTACGCGCCGATAACTACGACTTGGTCATTAGCAACGGCTACCGCGATGAAAAACCGACGCTTCTGAAGCAATGCCCCGCATACTACGTAGATTTTCCATCTAAAGCTCTTCGTGACCAGTTCGGCGATGATCTCCAAAAATTCAACATACATCAACAGAGCGACCCTATTGGTGGGTTCGCGATGGCTGAGGTGCTCGTGGCGGAATATACCACGGTTTTCGGGGACCGGCAGGTTCCCCGCATCATCTACTATACAGCTTCCAATGGTGGCCTGGTGGCAGATGCCTGCTCGCGCATTGTTACGAACCGTCCTGATGTCCTGCTTCAGTCCGTAGTGAGCGCACTAGGGTCCGGACCCAATAACTGGCTTCCCAAATCGGTCTAATGGTGATTCAGTGTCTCTGTTTTGGAGGCAACGATATGACTGATTTCTTTTGGTTTTCGGATGCGCAATGGGATCGGATAGCGCCGCTTCTGCCCACGGACGTGCGGGGAATGAAGCGCGTTGATGACCGTCGCGTGCTGAGCGGGATCGTTCATGCCCTGCGATCCGGTGGCCGTTGGGCCGACTGCGCCGATGTCTACGGACCGAAGAAGACGCTCTACAACCGGTTCGTCCGCTGGTCAGAGCGCGGCATATGGGAAGGCATTTTCAGCGCACTTGCCGGGTCCGAAGACGCACCCGATCAACTGTTTATCGACAGTTCCTGCATCAAGGTGCATCGTTGTGCGGGCGGTGGAAAAGGGGGGCCTTGGCCCGTGGTATCGGCCGCACGAAAGGTGGACGCAACACCAAGCTCCATGCTGTCTGCGACGAGAAAGGCCGCCCGTGCGTCCTGCTCCTGACGCCCGGAAACGTCAACGATTGCAAGGTCGCCGAGCTGTGTATCGCGGCCATGCCGCCCTCTGCCGAACTCGTCGCCGACAAGGGGTACGACAGTCAGGCTCTGCGTGAATGGCTGGAAGCGCGTGGCACCCAACCCGTGATCCCGCCACGCAAGAACCGCAAAATCCAGTATGAATACGACAAGACCGTCTACAAAAAGCGTAACGTCATCGAACGCATGTTCTGCAGCCTCAAGGATTGGCGGCGCATTGCAACGCGCTTCGACCGAAACATCCAAAACTTCATGAGCGCCATCGCACTCGCAGCTGCCGTCATCTGGTGGCTGTAACGAGTCCGGACCCTAGAGGAACTCAGGTGGCACCATCTCGAAAAGAACCCCAGCGAAGATGCGTCGAAATAAGTTCGCCTTTCCCTTCAGGGTTTTCCATCACGCGGTCGCGGAAGTCCGACGTCACCTCTCGGGTGCGGATATGAAACAGCAAATCTCGACGCCGCACTAGAACGGGAGTTCCGGCTCCGGCGGGGCCACGCCGCGCCGCTCCCAGCTTTCCCGGAATTCTTCTTCCCGGCTGATACTGGGAAATGACCCGCAAATATCAGCGCCGGCGCGACCGTTTCCGCGTCAATCTCACCAAGGCGTCTGGTCTTTGAAAGGCCCCTCCCCTCCTCGGCGTGAAATCGTTAAGTCAAAAATCGGTGCTTGATTTTCAGCTTAGCGCTTCAATTGAAATCGGTAAGTAAAAGCCACATCAGGCTTGATACTCACGCCTGATCGTCGCGGTCCTGGTTCAAAGCCTCCAGCTGAGCAGTCCGGCCTCCGCGCCGCTCTTGCGTCTTGGGCCTAAATCGAAGAACGTTATGTCCAGAAGCGGTGAGGCACGCCTCACCGTCGATGAGGCGCAAATATCAGCGACGGCGCGATCGTTTACGCACCAGTATGACAAGGGCATCAGGGCTTTAGCCATATTGCTCCTTTGTCAAATTTGAAATCATTAGCGACAAACCGTGTACCGGATTTCTCGCTCAGCGCTTCAATTGAAATTCTTAACGAGAAACCACAAAATCTGCCCCACGTACCCCCATTTTTGTTAGCGGGGCAAAATCGGTGGCAGAATTTTAGTGGCCGCTTATAAAAAGTGTGCATAAGCCGGCGCGTTGAATCCGGCTGGTCGGCGCAGGGATTCCTAAGACGGGGCAAATCATGATTCGCTCCGGGCATGGCAAAGAAGCGGCTCCCCTCCCCCGAGCATGCCGACACGCTTTCACTGAATGCGTTGCGCAGTCTGGTGACGGGTTTGCTGGAACGGTCGCAGCAGGCGGAAGCGCGACTCGAGAAGCGCGAGGTCCACAACATCCAGCTGCGGGAGGAAAACGCCGCCCTTCGGCTGGACAACACCCGCCTGAAACTCGAGAACCAGCGTTTGCGCGACGAGATCGCCCGACTGAAGAACCTGCCACCGCGACCGCCGTTTCGGGCCTCCGGCATGGACAAGGCAACCGACAGCAAGCCCGGCGACCAGCAGCCATCGAAGAAAAAGCCACGCGGCCCGAAGCTGGACGTAAAGCGGGTGAGCCGCCAGGAGATCCTGCGCATCAATGCCCCGGCCGGCTCACGCTTCAAGGGGTACAAAAGCGTCTATGTTCGCGACCTGGTGCTCAAGGCGGAGCTCGTGCATTACCGTCGCGAATGCTGGGTGACGCCGGATGGCAAGACGGTACTGGCAGCCTTGCCGGCCGGGATCATCGGTGGCTATGGCGCCAATCTCAGGCGGCTGTGCCTGATGTTGCATGCACAAGGACAGGTAACGACCGCGCGTCTGACGACATTGCTCAATGACATTGGTCTCGACATCTCAAAACGCCAGATCGTACGGCTTTTGACCCGACAGCTGGATGGCTTTGTTGCCGAGGACGCGGCGGTGCTGCATGCCGGTCTGGTGTCGTCGTCTTATGTCACCGTCGACGACACCGGCGCCCGACATTCCCATAATCCATGTTACGCCACACACATCGGCGGCCCTAATTTTACTGTCTTTCGCACCACAAAATCGAAGTCCCGCCTGAATTTCCTGTCGCTACTGCGCGGCGGTTACCAAGATTATGTGCTGAACGATGCCGCGTTCGAATACCTGAAAGAACGCCGTGCAGATGCGGCCGTTACTGCCGGACTTCGCGCTCTTGAACCGCAGCGCTTCTGCAATCAGGTGCCATTCCTGGCGCATCTGGCCGACAAGGGTATCAACATCTTTGACCGGCAGGAGATTGGCACGCTCGCCGAGGCCGGCCTCTGGGGCGCCATCCGCCATCATGGCCTGGTGGGCAACATGGTGATCGTGTCCGACGACGCCGGCCAGTTCCGAGTGGGCAATCACGCCCTGTGCTGGGTGCATGGCGAGCGCCTTCTGCAGAAGCTGATGCCGGCGACCGCGAAGGAAGAGCGGATGCTTACGATGGTTCGCGATCTCGTGTGGCGCTTCTACAAGGCGTTGAAAGCCTACAAGCAGAATCCTTACCCTCAGTCCGCTCCCGCGTTCCGACGACGTTTCGACAGGATCTTTACCCTGCGCACCGGGTATGAGGCTCTCGACAAGTTGCTCGAACGGCTGCATCGACGAAAGAATGAGCTGCTGAAGGTCCTCGAACATCCCGATATTCCGTTGCACACCAACGCATCGGAGAATGACCTGCGAACGTTTGTCACGAAGCGGAAGATCTCCGGCGGTACGATGAGCGAGGATGGACGTGTTGCGCGCGATGTCATGCTCGGCTTGATGAAGACGTGCCAGAAGTTGGGGCTTTCCTTCTACCACTTCCTCGGTGACCGGCTCGGCATTGGCAAAGGTCACGCCGTCCCGCCGTTGCCGGCGATCATTCTCGCTCGGGCCTGACCTCCGCAGCCGCTCGGACTGGCCGCACTCAGCGACGTTGCCCAACGAACCGCCAGTGCCACCAAATCTGCTCCACGTACCCCGGAGGCTCCAGCATGAGCCAATTGTCGAGATTATAACCCTCTGGAAACATGGAAACCACGTCATTAACTAGAAGCTAAATCGAGATTCACTTCCGTCATCGCTGCGGATTTTGGACGACGTTTTAACCATCGATAATGATCGCTTATCGATGACGGTTTCATCTCACGTTGCCTGGATAGCCGCCGGTCTTCGCCGGAAACGGCGTGAAGGGGCTAGCAGAGGGCGTTCCTGTTCCCACCCCTCCCCTAGATCCGATCGTTTTCAGGCATTTCAGCCATAGGAGCTCACTGACGCGCGCTACGCCACCCGTCCGACCCGATACTCGTCTGCGGGCCAGAATCGAGTCTGACGAGGCTCCGTTTTGTTCATAAAACACGCTTGCAAAGGGCCACTTTCTCACGCATTCCTTATCTGTACAAACCGTCCTTAAACGAAACTCGAAAAGGCGCCATGGCGAAGCCACAAACCGTCAATTCCCACCTGCGTCCTAAGCGGCTGATCGGCTACGCCCGTGTGTCGACGGACGATCAGGTCCACGACGCCCAGATCGATGAATTGCGGGCCGCCGGCTGCGATCGGATCTATCAGGAGCACGGCTCCGGTACATCGCGTGCCCGACCAGTATTGACCCGGCTGCTCGGTGAGCTCACCACCGGCGACGTTCTGGTCGTCGTCCGGCTTGATCGGCTGGCCAGATCGGTGAGCCATCTCTTATCAGTGATCGAGGACCTCGATGAGCGGGGCGTGCATTTCCGGTCGATACGTGACCCGATCGATACTTCGACGCCACAGGGCATGTTTTCCCTTCAGGTGCTCGGCGCCGTCGCGCAGCTCGAGCGTGCTCTAATCGCCGAACGTACCAAAGCTGGGATCAAGGCCGCGAAGGCGCGCGGCAAACTTCCTGGAAACCCGGGTCTGCGAGAAAGGCGACCGGAGGCAATCAAAGCAGTCTCGCAAGCGCGGGAGAAACGCTATCTCGATGAGCTCATTGTCTCGGCGCAGACATGGCTACCGGTGGTGCGACAACTTCGGCCGCAACATAGCTGGGATAATGTCGTGCGGGTTCTAAATCGCCGCGGTCACGACTGGACCGTCGAACGCCTCCGTCGCGCCGTTCATCGCCTAGTCCGCGAAAAGCTCGCGGAAAACGAACTGTTGGACCGGTCACCTCGCCGCGCCCCGGAGGACCATCTGATGAAGCTAGTAGCAGCGATCGCCATTGCCGATCCTGATCTGTCGCTTCGCCACATTGCTGCTCAGCTGGACCAGATGGGAGAGCGGCCTGCGCGCGGCGGCAAAAAATGGCAGCCCTCCTCTGTCCGGCACCTACTGAACGAAGCCCACCGGTTCGGCCTTATCCGGCGCTGAGGTCATCGTTCATGGGCGACTATTGTGCGATTCTCTTTCCTGCCGAGGAGGGTCGACCGGTTTTTCAGGCTCGGCCTCTTGACGATTTCCAATACCTGCTCTCAGACTGTCGGTGATCATCTCGTACAATCAAACACATTTTTGACCTTGCGGTAGTTGCAGACCCTGTCCACCAAGCCCATCCATGGCGTTGGCGAATTGCAACGCTGCGATCTTGTTCGTCATCGGTCCTAAGCGCAGCATAGGACCGTCTGGCTAGAGCCTTTCAGGGTTATATTGAAGCGTGCTGTTGGCTCAAACGGAGTCGAATGGTCGACTGGCCGGCGCGCGTCGTAGCCAAAGCATACGGCCAAGCCGGCCGGTCGATCAGGCCGCCCGTTTCAGCCAACCCCGGTGGTTTGCTTGCGAGCCAGCTAGGGCCGGGCATCTTTCCGCCAGGATCAGAGGCGATCGGCTCGGCCGTACGCTGGGGTATGCCCTTCGCCAATCGCCTCTGCCCTGTCGAAAACCTGCTCCGGCAGAACGCTTCAATTTAACCCTGAAAGGCTCTATATGCCGGTGAATTTTCCCAGAGGAGCAAGATTTTTATCTGAGAAAGGCGGCGCGATCTAAATCCTTCTGGATAGGTGTGCTTTCCATTGCGCTTGCCGACCGTCGCATAGTTCCCCGGTCGGCCACCTTCTGCAACGGCCCGGTAGCTTAGAAGGCCCTTACATAATCCAAACTTGCTTTGTTTCCTTACGCCGGACGAGAACATGAATATCACCTGCATTCATTGCCCGCGCCAAAAGAGTCATTAGTTGGTCCTGCTGCCCCTCAAAGCCGTTGCGACGTAGGCAGTCGGCCACCGCATGATTTAAAGCGTGCCCGCGTTTCACGATCTCTCCGAAATCCAGCGATCGACATCCCGCTTATCAAACATTTCCGAGCCAACGTGCGTCAACCATACCGGCAGGAATGCGTGAACGAACTCGCCCCCATCCGTTCACAACCACCCTCAAGCAGATCTGTAAGGCCGGCGAGCTCGCTTGAACCCATTGCCATTGCGGCAACCAGATGGGGTTCGGCGATATTGCTGGCATTGACATAGCCCCGAAGAACGGGGTCGGAAGGAGTGAAAGTAACAACAGGTCCTACCAGCCCGACACTCGGCCGCGGTGGCTCTCATCGGCTTTGGGCAGGCTGTCGTCAAGATCGGTAGTGTCCGGAAAGTCCAAGCGAAGGAACCGGCCAAGATCCGCTTCAAGAAGCGACGCGAGCCGCACCAGCCATTGCTGGGCGGCGTCCCAGATCCGCAAAGTCAATTCGAGCCCATCTTTCTCGCGCCTGCTTTACTCCAGCCACAAATGCCGGTGCCACGTTTCCGTGATCGCCATAAACCATCGTTTACGGCTTCCTGCGGCGCGATGAACAGAGGGAGCGTCTCCACCTCCTAGAAGGAGGATGCAGTTGACTGGCGTTCGACTTCGATCAAAGTTCGGCCCATCGGACGAAACGTCAGTTGGTAGTCGATGGCCCTTCGAAGGCGCGCCCTCTCCTGCCCCAGGGATTCCTCCGAGATAACTAGCATGTCCGCGGCGGTCTTCTCCGCCGGCAGAAGATCGAAGCGTTGGCTGCGCCAATATCCATAGAATTTGAAGGAGCCGCCGAAGTTGACGAGCGGGTTCCCCTCAGCGGCAGCCTCGTCCTTACGCGACAAGAGCTTCAAGATGGGGTTCCCGGTGAAGTCGATGCGCGAGCCATTCTGGCCGCGTCGCCAAGCTCCAGCCTGGCGCGATGCAAGCTAACTGGCGCGCTACCAAGGTCGATGTTATCCCGCCCCGCGGACGAATGCCGTCAGTCCGCCGCGACAATTTCGCTCGCTCGGCAACCTGCCGCTTAAGACAAGGAAAGGCCTCGCAGATGCTACGTAACACTGGCTCATGCCAGTGAGGCCCCATACGGTTGACCGCCTTCAGATCGTTGGACAGCTGGACGATTAGCGCGTAGGCGGCTCAACTGGGATTTGACCACATTGATATTCTGGCTGAGCTCGACCGCGTTCGCGGCGTTTGTCATTTCCCAGCCAGTAGGATTGCGTAATAGATCTACAGCAGCTCGACGGCGTTGAGTACCTTTCCAGAACGGGGAGGGCGGAGGCATAGTACGCTCTCTCCAGGACAAACCTACGCGCGGCGACATGGCAGTTGGCAAAGCAACTGCGGATGAGCGGGTAGCTTTCGAGGCTGCTATGGGAACCGTCCTCGGACACAAAAAACGCCATAGTACCGGGCATCAAGGTCAAAGGGTTTGCTGCGGCACAGCGGTGTCATTTTGCGTTGGCGACCCTTTCAGCCATCTGCCGTGCGAGCTGAAGCAACCCTGATCACGTGAGCTCGGTGAGGGGCCAAGAGCGAAGAAGACATGTCGAATGGCTTCATGGCATGACCAATCTATTGGTAGACAATCAAACGCGGCCCCCCGGCATCCCGCTTCGAGTCCTTAGCACTGGGGCAAAACTGGAAGGCGTGCGATTATCCAGAACGGTGCCATATTATGAGTACGCGGCGAGCGCGCGACGTCAGATCACCCCTTGCTTCCCTCTTGCAGTTTGTTGGGAGCTCCCAACAGGATCGCTTCCCATCGCAGTTGCCATGCCGATTTGCCCTGAGCTGACGCGGCGCCTCGCAGAGTGCCATCAACATAGGGCCGAGGCTAAACTCACCTCGTTCCGCGCGAGCGGTGAGATCCCGCAGATTTCCGCCCGCTGAATTTATGTGGCCACCTTGCTTCCGCCTCTTGCAGTTTGTTGGGAGCTCCCAACAGAATCGCTTCCCATCGCGATTGCTATGCGGATTTTCCCTGAGCTGACGCGGCGCCTCGCATGAGTGCCATCAACATAGGGCCGAGGCTAAACTCACCCCGTTCCGCGCGAGCGGTGAGATCCCGCAGATATCCGCCCGCTGAGTTTATGTGGCCTCCCCGCTCCAGAATGCAGGCAATCACCACAGCAGCATTCTCTGGGCCCATGATTTCGCAGGCCTGCTGATAGGCAGAGGGCGAAACGCCCAGCATCGAACGAACCACCACAGCAGCGGCCATCATATCGCGCCATTGGTCAATTCTCCCGCCCGGCGCGTAATCTGATATCTGCGGGCACGCTCGAACGACCATGCCAAGTGGAAATGATTTTATCGGCTCCCCTTGACGCTTCGGCGCCTGGCTCGGCTTTCGCCCCGGCTCTGTTCTAGAGCTAGGTTCAAGTTCATTAAGGGATTCGGTATTTGAATTCTGTATGTGCTGGCGGATTTCGATACCATTGGCGTCGGATTTCGCTGAAAGAACCTGTGCTTCCAATATGTTGACCACGCCTTCCCGCAGCAACGACAATTCCTCCAGGAGAGCTGTCAAGTCCCCAACCGCTCTGGCGTTTCGAAGCCGTGATACAACGGCAATAAACTGCTCCTCAACCCTTTGCCAATCGCCGGAAGCGCCTTCCTCTATTGCAGCGGAAATGAGCTTCCGAATATCCCGGCGCTCGATCGTGATTTTTTCCTTTACCACCTTCAGCCGCTGGTTTTCATCAGCCACCCGCTGGGCCATGATCGCGAGCTCTTCCGATCGCGCAAGCAGTGGAGCCAAATTGAAGCCGAAAGCGGTTTCGATGGCACCGTCCCGCCCCTTTCGTGCGTAGCGCTTGCCGTTCGGGCTATCGTTTCGGTGGATCAGACCGGCCTCGACGAGAAGTGCTAGGTTCTCCCGAAGGGTCGTGCCAGCGATTCCGTTGGCGCGAGCGGATAACTGCGCGTTTGACGGAAACACGATGAGATTGGCCCCTTCAGTCAGATCAGTCTCGGGATAAAATGACAGCAGCGCGTTGAGTACAGCCAGCGCCCGGTCGCGCAGTCCAAGTAGGGTCCGCGCATCACAGGCGTCTCGGTAGATCTTCCACTTGTCGGCTGACTTGTGCTTTCTTATACTGGCGGACTCGAATTGAGCTTTCACCAAGGCAAGAGTCATTGGCCGCCGCCCGAAGGGCGTCGCTATGCGATCAGTCTGCATTTTCCTTTACCTTTCGAAAGGCAACAGAAAACGATCACCAAAACGATGCCAAAGACTCTTGACGTGGATTCCGGGAAATGCGATTCTCTAGGTGCGAACTAATTGAGAAGGGCTTCCGGGATCTGTTTCGGGGGCCTTTTTCTTTGCCGTGTGAGATTGGCCTGTTCACCCAACACACGCTTAGCTCATCGCTCTTCTCCATTACCGTTGAGTTCTTGGAATTCCCTGTACAATTGATCCAGCTTCGTCGAGACGAACTGCCCAAAAGCGGGAACGACCTTTTCCTCGAAGATGATAGTCGTCTTGCGTTCACGCGCCTCGACGCGTGCCGCGCGCTTTCCATGGGGCGTCTTCCAGAGGTCCGAGCTCTTAGCACGCTCTTTCCTGCGGGGCTCGCTAAGTGCGCGTAACAACCCGTCAAAACGCGCGTCGCTTTCCAGCCTCTCCTCTGCGAAGACCGCGAGCAACTCGTGTGCGGTGTCAAGCTTGGCGGGGGAGGCGAGATGCTCGACGAGGGTCATCCAGCGCGCGCGGCCGGCTTTCGGTGCGGGACCGATCAATCTGACTAGGTCTTGCGGGATCTGGCGGGCGATGGCTACGTAGCGGCTGACGTCCGCTTTGTCCGAGACGAGCGCCGCAATGATCGTCGGCCGGTCGCATCCGTCATCCTCAAGGTTTTTTGCAAAGAAAGCCTTCTCGATGAAGGACAGATCTTTCCGGTCGAGGTTCTCTCGGCCCTGGGCGACATATAGCTGACTGTCCGACAAGTTGCGAACGATCGCACGCACGGGACGGCGCAGCTTTTCTGCCGCTTTCAGGCGGCGCCGGCCGTAAGCGATTTGGAATCGTCCTGGCGCCTGAGGGTTTGGCCGCACAAGGATCGGAACCTGCTGGCCATGTTCTGCGATGCTTTCGACAAGAGCGTCGAACGCAGGATCGACTTCGATAGGGATTCGATCAACGATCTTGGACGTATCGATTGACGCCGGTTCGATCGAGATGACCGCTTCACCTTCGGCAAGCTGCTGCTGGAGTTTGGAGGCCTGTTTGGCGTTTTCCGCCATCTCATGGAGCGACGAACCCATAGCCGAGATTGCGCCGGTGCGCACGCGGTCGCCTGATTTGGAGGCTGATGAAGCGGTAGCAACCGGCTTCTTCAGGAAGAGAGAGTCGATCGAATCCTTCCTGCTCACATTTCCTCTCCTATTCTATTCCGACTGCGAGTTTTGCTCGTTGTTGGGAGCTCCCAATAACCCGGCCGGCAGGAAAACATGGCGGTGAGAATGTCCATCACGCGCGGCTCCAGGCCTGTTTGATAAGGGTCTCGATCTCGACATTGACGGCGTCCAGGGCTTCCATCGCCCTGTCATAGGTGGATCTGGTGAGATTTTCGCGCCCAATCTCGTAAAGCGTTTGCTTCGTAAGACCGGCATCCGACACGGCCGCGGACTTAACCATCGGGTTCGTGAGGACGTGGTCGTCGAACAGATTGCGGAGGAGGGCGGCGACCTTGGTTTGTGGTGCATCTTGTGGCTCGAACCGCGTCAGCAAATAGCGGACGAAATCATACTTGAGGTCACCACCTGCCTCCCGAACGACACCGAGGAGGTCTCGGGTCATCATCAGAAACTGGCTCATCGACGAGACGTCGAGCATTTGTGGGTGTACGGTCACGATCATCGCAGTGGCCGCGCACAGCCCACTCAGGGTAAGGAAGCCGAGCTGCGGCGGACAATCGATCACGATCACATCGTAGTTGTCGGCAACACCGTCGAGCGCTTCTGCCACACGCGCGAAAAAAAGCGTTTCACCGCTACCACCAGCGCTCAGAGCCTTTGGAGTTGTGTGCTCGAACTCCATGAGCTCAAGATTACCGGGCACCAGATCGAGCCCGTCGAAGTAGGTAGGGCGAATAACCTCAGACAAATCGCGGCGCTCCTGGTCATATCGGATGGCAGCATAAAGGGTCTGATTGGAAGCAACATCCAGTTCCGGAAGAACGCCGAGCAGGGCCGATAGGCTCGCCTGTGGATCTAGATCCACAGCGAGAACGCGATAGCCCTGTAACGCGAGATATTGCGCAAGGTGAGCCGACGTCGTCGTCTTGCCTGATCCCCCCTTGAAGTTCGTTACCGCAAGAACCTGAAGATGCTCGCCGGGACGGCGATGGGGGATAAAGTCAACGCTGCCGCGGCCGCGCGTTGAGTGGGCCAGCAGGTGTCGTATTTGGTTTATCTCGGACAAGGTGTAGAGCCGCCGACCGTTGCTGGTCGTTTCCGGCTGCGGACCTTCGCCAGCCAGGGTCATCTTTCTCAACGTGGAATCGGATACACCCATCAGCCGGGCGGCTTCGCCGGACGTGAATTTTCGCAGGATCTTGTGAGAAGTAGGTGGAAACAGTGCTTCGCTCATCGACTGAAGGTGTGAACTCAGCAGATCGGCCTGCGCGCCGATCGTCTCGTCGACGCTGGGCAAGGCCTCGCGGTTATTATTCGTCGCCACGCTCACGTTGAAATCTCTCATCACGGTTTTATCGCCAGAACAGAATATTTACCGTGACGATACCCGAAACGCTTTTGCTGGCAAGGTCTTAATGGTTAACGGCTGTTTAACGCAGACGAGGCGACGAGATAGTCACGCCCGGACTTCTGACGTGTTTTCAAGCGTTTAGCCAAGCCATGCCCTTATTACGTTCCCGATCTGTTTATCTGTGAATCCTACAAACCCTGCAATGGGCGTTTTGCTTCAAAGTGCCGAACCGAAACCGACTCAGAGATCAACGGATCGCGACTCACTCGCCAAACTTTGTAGGATTCGACAACTGACGCCCGATTCCGATTCGTGCTGAGTTTCTGTCGTTCAACAACGACGGAGAGACTTATGCAGATTCTAGCGATCTCGAAACCTACAAATCATTCTGAAACCCAGCTGCTTCAAAACCATCATCAGCTCCGTGCGGCGGTCTTTTCCAACCGGCTGAATTGGGATGTGAAGGTCGTTAACGGCTGCGAGGCAGATGCATTCGACGCTCTGGGCCCGAATTACATTCTGGCCATCTCAACAGGCGGACGACTAGCGGGCGCCGCACGCCTGCTTCCTGCTACCGGCCCGACCATGGTGGCGGATGTGTTTCCCTCCCTGCTTCCTGAAGGTCGGCTGAACGCCCACCCCGGTATGATCGAAAGCTCCCGGTTTTGCGTCGACACCACGCTCGAAGAGGGGAGGGGAGACGGTACCGTACACGAGGCGACAGTCACCATGTTCGCCGGGATCATTGAATGGTGCGTCGCGAACGGCTTCTCCGAGATCGTCACGGTGACCGATCTCAGGTTCGAGCGAATTCTCGCTCGTGTGGAATGGCCGCTGCAGAGATTGGGCCAGCCTCAGAAGGTCGGCGTAACAACCGCCGTCGCAGGTACGTTGCCCGTGAACGCTGGGATCTTCGAGAGGCTACGGCCACCGAACTACCGATCCAACCTCACAACCTTCAGCCAAGCAGCCTAAAGGAGACCGCCTTGAACCAGCTTCGCTCCCATCCCCGGCTCGTGCGCAAACTTCAGGAGGCGCTTGGTGGTCAGCTCTGCGTGGCCCTCGACGATGCGACCGTCGTGGAAATCATGCTCAATCCGGACGGAAAGCTCTTCATCGAACGGCTGGGCCAAGGCGTTACGCCGGCCGGAGAAATGTCCTCCGCGGCCGCAGAAATGGTGATCGGAACCGTCGCCCATGCGCTTCAGTCAGAAGTGGATGACGAACAGCCCATCATATCTGGGGAGTTGCCGATCGGCGGCCACCGGTTCGAAGGGCTGCTGCCCCCTTTGGTGGCTAAACCCGCCTTCACCATTCGGCGCCGAGCGTCGCGGCTCATCCCGCTCAACGACTACATTCGGTCTGGGGTGATGAACGAGCAGCAGGCATCGACGATCCGCAGGGCCATCGCCGCACGGCTTAACATCATCATCTCGGGAGGAACAGGTTCCGGCAAGACGACGCTCGCGAATTCAGTGATCGACGAAATCGTAAATTCCGCGCCGGAAGAGCGGCTGGTCATTCTCGAGGATACCGCCGAGATCCAGTGCGCGGCTGAAAACGCCGTTCTCCTGCACACGAGTGATACCGTCGACATGGGGCGTCTATTAAAGAGTACGATGCGGCTTCGGCCTGACCGCATCGTCGTCGGTGAGGTCCGCGATGGCGCTGCGCTCACATTGCTCAAGGCGTGGAACACCGGCCATCCCGGCGGGGTGGCGACAATCCACTCGAACAGTGCCATGTCGGCGCTTCGACGACTGGAACAATTAACTGCCGAAGCAAGCCAGCAGCCGATGCAAGAGGTGATCGGCGAGGCGGTCGACCTGATCATCTCGATCGAGCGGACGCCGCGCGGACGGCGCGTCCGCGACGTAATTCGGGTCGAACGTTTCGCACGCGGCCAATACGAAACCGAATCCGATCAGCTCACCGAAGAAGAGGAGGCGCGTCATGTCGCGTAAGGTTTCGCTCTTCACCACCGGGCTCCTTCCGGCCCCTATCGTGCTCACCTCATTTGCTCCGGCTCTCGCCAGTTCCTCGGGCGGTGGTCTGCCTTGGGAAGGACCGCTGCAGCAAATTCAGGAGTCGATCACCGGTCCGGTTGCGGGTGCCGTTGCGCTCGCGGCGATGGCGATAGCCGGCGGCATGCTGATCTTCGGCGGCGAGCTCAACGATTTTGCGCGCCGTCTCGTCTACGTCGTGCTCGTGACAGGAATCCTTCTCGGCGCGACGCAGATTGTCGGTCTATTCGGTTCGACCGGTGCGTCGATTGGATTGACGAACGATCAGCTCAATCCGACCCCTATTGGGGAGGCGGCAAATGGCTGAGTCGCTAGCGGGACTGCACCGCAATCTCATTCATCGGGCTCTCTCCCGTCCGAATCTTTTGATGGGAGCAGATCGCGAACTGGTGCTGCTCACCGGACTTGCCGCCGTCATTCTGATTTTCGTCGTCCTGACGATCTATTCTGCGATCTTCGGTGTCGCAGTCTGGATCCTGGTCGTCGGGGTTCTCAGGATGATGGCAAAGTCCGACCCGCTGATGCGCCGGGTCTATATCCGGCACATTTCATACAGGCCCTACTACAAGGCGACGAGTTCGCCTTGGCGCCGGTACTGAGGAGGCGCCCATGGTCGCTCTGAAACGCTTCCGGGCCACAGGCCCATCCTTTGCCGATCTCGTTCCTTACGCCGGTCTCGTCGATAACGGCGTTCTTCTTCTGAAGGACGGCAGTCTCATGGCGGGTTGGTACTTTGCCGGCCCGGACTCCGAAAGCGCGACCGCTCTCGAACGCAACGAGCTGTCGAGGCAAATCAATTCAATCCTCTCTCGGCTCGGAAGCGGCTGGATGATCCAGGTCGAGGCGATCCGCATACCGACCATAGACTACCCGTCCAACGATCGGTGCCATTTCCCCGATCCCGTGACACGCGCGATCGACGCCGAGCGCCGGGCGCATTTTGCGCGCGAACAGGGACATTTCGAGAGTAAGCATGCAATCTTTCTCACCTACCGACCGCTGGAGTCGAAGAAGACGGCGCTGAGCAAATACATCTATTCGGACGCGGGAAGTCGCAAGAGGTCTTATGCAGACACGGTGCTCTTCGTGTTCAAGAACGCCATTCGGGAAATCGAGCAGTATCTAGCGAACAACCTTTCGATCCGTAGGATGGAAACGCGTGAGGTCAGTGAACGAGAGGGGACGCGAAGTGCCAGATACGACGAACTGCTGCAGTTCGTTCGCTTCTGCATCACCGGTGAGAGCCATCCGATCCGGCTTCCCGACGTTCCCATGTACCTCGACTGGATTGCGACAGCTGAGCTCGAGCATGGGCTGACGCCGAAGATCGAGAACCAGTTTCTCGGGGTTGTCGCAATCGACGGATTGCCGGCGGAAAGCTGGCCCGGGATCCTAAACAGTCTTGATTTGATGCCGCTCACCTATCGGTGGTCGTCGCGCTTCCTCTTTCTCGATGCCGACGAGGCGCGACAGAAGCTCGAACGCACCCGCAAGAAATGGCAGCAGAAGGTCCGGCCCTTCTTCGATCAATTGTTCCAGACGCAGAGCCGATCCGTTGACCAGGACGCCATGACCATGGTTGCCGAGACCGCGGACGCAATTGCACAGGCTTCGTCGCAACTGGTCGCCTACGGCTACTACACGCCAGTGATCGTGCTGTTCGATCACGACCGCGAAGCTCTCCAGGAGAAGGCGGAGGCGATCCGACGGCTGATCCAGGCCGAGGGTTTCGGAGCACGGATCGAAACGCTCAACGCCACCGATGCGTATCTTGGCAGCCTGCCGGGCAATTGGTACTGCAATATTCGCGAGCCATTGATCAACACCAACAACCTGGCCGATCTTATCCCGCTCAATGCGGTCTGGGCAGGTAGTCCCGTTGCGCCATGCCCGTTCTACCCGCCGAATTCGCCGCCGCTGATGCAGGTGGCCAGCGGCTCCACACCGTTTCGCCTCAACCTGCATGTCGACGACGTTGGACATACCCTGGTGTTCGGTCCGACGGGCTCCGGCAAGTCGACGCTTCTGGCGCTGATCGTCGCGCAGTTTCGGCGCTACGAGAACGCCCAGGTCTTTGCCTTTGACAAAGGCAACTCACTGCTGCCGTTGACGTTGGCGGGTGGCGGCGACCACTACGAAATTGGCGGAGACACCGAAGGGGAGGGAAGGGCGCTTGCCTTTTGCCCTCTCTCCGAACTCGGAAGTGATGCCGATCGGGCCTGGGCGAGCGAATGGATCGAGATGCTGGTCGCGCTGCAAGGTGTGACCACAACGCCCGATTACCGCAACGCCATCTCCCGACAGGTTGGCCTGATGACAACCGCTCCGGGCCGATCTCTCTCGGACTTCGTGTCTGGCGTTCAAATGCGCGAGATCAAGGACGCGCTCCACCATTACACTGTCGACGGTCCGATGGGCCAGTTGCTCGATGCCGAGCAGGACGGTCTTTCGCTCGGAGCCCTGCAGACCTTCGAGATCGAGCACCTCATGAATATGGGTGAGCGCAATCTGGTGCCGGTGCTCACCTATCTGTTCCGGCGCATCGAAAAGCGCCTCGACGGCTCGCCAAGCCTGATCGTGCTGGACGAAGCCTGGCTGATGCTCGGTCACCCCGTTTTTCGCGCAAAGATCCGCGAGTGGTTGAAAGTGCTGCGCAAGGCGAACTGTGCCGTGGTTCTCGCCACACAATCGATCTCGGACGCGGAGCGCTCCGGGATCATCGACGTCCTGAAGGAATCCTGCCCGACGAAAATCTGCCTTCCGAACGGTGCGGCGCGCGAGCCGGGAACGCGGGAATTCTACGAGCGCATCGGCTTTAACGAGCGCCAGATCGATATCGTCGCTGCCGCGACCCCAAAGCGCGAATATTACGTCGCCACGCCAGATGGCCGGCGCTTGTTCGACATGACGCTCGGCCCTGTCGCGCTGAGCTTTGTCGGGGCCTCAGGCAAGAACGATCTGAAGAGTATCCGGGCGCTGATTGCCGAGTACGGCCGCGACTGGCCAATCCACTGGCTGAACACGAGAGGAGTTCACGATGCCGCATCGCTGCTCAATTTCGAATAGATGGATGACGGGCTTGAGCGCCCTCGCAATCGGATTCGCTAACCTGGCGCCAGCCGAGGCTGGCACCGCCACCGGCGCAGCAACTGAGTGGACGCAGGTGCTCAACAACAGCGAGCTGGTTTCGCTTGTCGGTCAATCCGGGGAGCAGATCCAGAACCAAGTGACGCAGATCAGCCAGCTTGGCCATCAGATCGAAACGCAGCTGAACATCTATCAGAACCTGCTTCAAAACACAGCGACACTGCCATCTCACATGTGGGGACAGGTCGAGAGCGACCTCAACCGGCTTCGCAGCATCGTTGACCAAGGCCAAAGCATTTCGTTCTCGATGGGTAATGCCGATGATGTCTTGCAGCAGCGCTTCCAGAGCTATGCGAATCTCAAGACCAACCTTCCGAATGCCGCCAGCTTCTCGTCCACATACCAAACCTGGTCAGATACCAACCGTGACACGATCGCCAGTACATTGAAGGCGGCAAGTCTCACGGCCGACCAATTCGACAGCGAGGGAGCCACGATGTCTTCGCTGCGCTCGATGTCCGAGACCGCCGACGGGCAAATGAAGGCACTCCAGGTCGGTCACGAAATCGCTTCGCAGCAAGTAGCGCAGATGCAGAAATTGCGAGGGCTCGTCTCACAACAGATGACTATGATGGGCACCTGGCTCCAGACCGAGCAGACTGACAAGGATCTCGCACAGGCTCGCCGGGAAAAGTTCTTTAGCGCAACTGCACCTTCAACGTCCGGCGGCGAAAGGATGAAAGTCGAATGGTGAGCATGCGTGCCACAACAAGCTTTCACGTGCTGCGAGCCGCAGTGTTGATCGCCGCACTTTCGGCGGTGGCAGCCCAGCCTGCATTCGCCCAAGAAGGATCGGTGCTAACATCACTTCAAAACCAGATCTCGACGGCTGCCAAGGGGTGGGAGACCACCGTCATGGATGCTGCGAAATCGTTGTTCCAGATTCTCGCGACGATCGAGATTGGCATTGCAGCCGTCTGGCTGGCCATCCAGGCCGCATCACTTGATAGCTGGTTCGCAGAGCTGGTGCGACGGATCATGTTCGTCGGCTTCTTCGCCTTCGTGCTCGGACAGGGGCCGACCTTCGCCAAGGCTGTGGTCGACAGCCTTTTCCAGATTGGGGCTGGCGGTGGAACTGCTTCACCTGCCGACGTCTTCAACGCTGGCCTCGCCGTCGCAACGAAGATGTCGGAGAAGATCCAGTTCGGCCTCTTCGAGGACAACGCGCTCGCGATCTCGGCAGCATTCGCCATGGTCGTCGTCGTCATCTCATTTTCGCTTGTTGCCGCGATTTTCGTGAGTGTGATGGTGGAGATGTATATCGGTCTGCTCGCCGGCATGATTATGCTCGGGCTTGGCGGATCATCCTACACCAAAGATTTCGCAGTCCGTTATTTGGTTTACGCTTTCTCGGTGGGAATGAAGCTCATGGCGCTTGTCATGATCTCACGTATCGGATCGGAGGTACTGATCGGACTCGCGAACCAACCCGATATCGGAGACCAGTTTCAGACTGCCTTGGCGATAGCCGGTATAGCCGTCGTCATCTTCATCATCGCGAGCTACGTTCCGAACATCATGCAAGGCGTAGTGCAGGGGGCATCGGTTTCGGGAGGGATGGAGGCTATTCGCCACGGCGGCCAAGCCACGTCCTTCGCCGCAGGCGCCGGTTTTCTCGGAGCAGGGGCGGCTGGAGCCGGATTTTCGGCAGGCCAAGCGGCTCGAGCCGCGGGCTCGTCGGTCATCGGAGCTGCCTTCAAGGGCCTCGGCGCTGGCATCGGCTCGGCCAGCAGCGCTGCAGGGTCCGCAGCCAAGGAGAAGGCGATCGGCTCGCCTGGCGCATACGCGGGATCGATCCTAGGGCTCGCCAACGCCAAGCTCGATGAAAGCCGCAGTGGCCACAGCGCCGCCAAGCGACCACCCGAACGCAACGACTAACAACAACAGAAGGGGATGATCGATGGCCGCTAAGAACGCTCCCGAAAACCCGTATCTCGCCGCACGCCAGGAATGGTCGGAGCGATATGGCTCATACGTCAAAGCCGCGGTCGCCTGGCGGGTGGTCGGGATTCTCGGCATGACAATGGCGGTGATCGGTTTCACTTACGCCTTGTATTTAAGCACACAGGTTAAGCTCATGCCCTACATCGTCGAGGTCGACAAACTCGGAACCTCTGTGACCGCCGGTTTTCCAGCACAAATCGAATATGCTGATGTGCGCGTTGTTCGCGCGACCCTTGGCAACTTCGTGAGCAGCTTCCGCTCCATCACGCCCGATGCAGTTGTGCAGAAGCAATATATCGACCGCACGTACGCACTCCTCAGGACTTCAGACCCGTCCACCGAGAAGATCAATGCCTGGTTCCGCGGCAATTCGCCGTTCGAAAAGGCGAAGACCTCGACAGTTGCGATCGAGGTCAACAACATCGTCGCGCTCTCAAACCAGACATATCAGATCGACTGGACGGAATATGAGCGCGACCGCAAAGGCAAGGAGATGGGCACGCGCCGGTTTCGGGGTATCGCGACGGTCACACTGACCGCGCCGCAGGATGAGGCGACAGTCCGGCTCAACCCGATCGGTCTCTACGTCCGCGATTTCGACTGGACTGCACAGCTTTAAGGGCAGGAAAACTCAAATGCACAGAACAGGATTAATAGCGGCCGTCGGCTTGGCAGGGTTCGCGCTAGCGAGTGGCACATTTGCGCAAAGCATGACATCGAACGAGGTAAAGGGCACCAGCATTTCAAGGAAGTGGCGCGGCACGGCAGGTCTCGTCACCACCGGTCCGGATGGTAAGGTCATCTTCCTCTTCGGCGAAACCCAACCCTCGGTCGTCTGCTCGCCGCTGCAGGTCTGCGATATCGAGTTGCAGGGTGGCGAGGTTGTCCGCGACGTCCTTGTCGGAGATACCGTGCGCTGGAAGGTCGAGCCGGCAACCTCGGGGGCGATCGGCGGACAGGCGATCCACTTGATCGTCAAACCGTCCGAAGCCGCCCTCGTGACCTCGATGGTTGTTACGACGTCGCGACGCACATACCATATCCAGCTCAAGTCGCACCCCAGCCAGTACATGGCCCGCATTGGTTTTGAGTACCCGGAGGATGAGTCGACCAAGCTCGCCGACATCAATGCGCAGCTTGAGACCGGCGGCATTCCAGGTACCGCACCTGATAAGCTGAACTTCTCCTATTCGGTAAGCGGCAGCGCCCCTTGGAAACCAAAACGGGTCTATTCCGATGGAGCAAAGACCTACATTCAGTTTTCAAAGTCAATCGCTGGCCAGGACGCTCCAGTCCTCTTCGTTGTCTCCGGCGGCCAGAACCGCATCGTCAATTACCGTATGAAGAACGACATGATGATCGTCGATTACGCGGTGGACAAGGCGATCCTCGTTTCCGGCGTGGGATGGCGGCAACAAAAAATCACGATCAAGCGGGGAGGGCGACCATGGGCAAGCTAATGTTGGCCCTGATCGCGGCCGCCTTTCTTGCCGGTTGCCAAACGGCCGATGACGCACTGAACACCGGCACGACGCAGACGACTGTCACAGGACCGGCCGTAAGCGCCGTTGCAGGCGACATGGCCGGACGGCTGGCCGAGCAAATCGGCTCTGCCGAGACGACAACGATCAAGATGAAGAACGACCAGTCAGAGTTTGTGACCACCCTCGAGGCATCCCTCAAACGCTGGGGATACACTTTCGTGGCTGACAACAAGATCGGCAAGGACATGAAGCCCGTCGAGCTTGCCTATGCGATCGACACCATTGACGGCCAGGTCCTCGCGTGGGTGGCCACTCCTTCCATAGCGATCAGCCGCGCTTATAGGCTGAGGGCGGATGGCGCCACGCCAGAAAGCCCTCTGTCGGTCATGCAGCGCAACTAAGGAGGGGACCATGGTGCAATCGCTCCAACTCGGCGCATCCAGCCAGGCCCACGATCAGAACGCCATGCGTCGCCTCAACCGTCTGCCAATCATCCTCACTATCGTCCTTGTCGTGCTGTTTTGCGGCATCGTCGTGATCGGCCTGTCATGGCGAGGACTTTACTTCAGCCGCGGTAACGACATTGACCGCGCCTCCAACACGCCAGCGACCAATTTCGGCGACCAGCTCAAGCGTGGCGTTACCGACGGCATCATCGCCGAACCGGTTGAGCGCGACACGTTTCAGCCGACACCTATCATCGAGCAGAAAGTCGAGAAGGAAGAGCCTGTTGCCGAGCGGCGGCCGGTCGAGCCGGAGGACCGGCGTTCCCGTATGGAGTCAGACGAGGAATGGAAGGCGCGTCTGAAACGTGAGCAGGACGAACAATATGTTCGCGAAGCGCAGCGCCAACGAATGGCGCGGCTTCAGGCACGCGCGACGGCGCTGGATTCGCCGCTCAAGGTGGACATCTCAGACGCGGATAGAGCGTCGGTAAACAGCAAGGATATCGGTCGCCAGAACCCCGACAGAAGGACCAACAACGCCAGCGATCTTTATGCGACCGCGTTGAAAGCGGGCCTTATGGGGCAGAACGTCGATTCGAACGCCCAGAGCTCGAAGGAGGATTTTTTCAACCAGGACATCCAAGACCTCGGCTATCTGCCGACCCAGGTCGTGCCGCAGATGTCTTCGTATGAGCTCAAGCGCGGCTCGGTGATCCCGGCCACGCTGATCACCGGCCTGAATTCCGACCTGCCGGGACGTATTACCGCGCAGATCAGTCAGAACGTCTATGACAGTGCCACCGGATACCGCCTTCTCGTGCCGCAGGGCACCAAGCTCTTTGGACGCTACGACTCGAAAATCTCGTTCGGTCAGGAGCGGGTTCTCGTCGTCTGGACTGATCTCATTTTCCCGAATGGCTCGACGCTGCAGATCGGCGGCATGGCCGGCACCGATGCCGAGGGCTACGGCGGGTTCGAAGACGAGGTCGATCGCCATCTCTGGAAAACATTCGGTTCAGCCGCCCTGATCGCGTTGATCGGGGCCGGGATCGACATGTCCGTGCCGCAAAGCTCAACGCCTGCAGCGCAGGAAAACGCTTCCGACGCGGCAAGACGGAATTTCGGAGAAAGCTTCGGCCGGACAGCCCAGGAGACGATCTCTAAAAACCTGAACGTCCAACCGACGATCCGCATACGCCCTGGTTACAAATTCAATGTCCTTGTGGGTCAGGATATCATTTTCCCGTCAACCAACAGCGAGCGTTCAAAGCCTCGCAGATGGTTTTAAGATGCGTAGATGATCCGCCAAGCGGTAAAATCTTCCATTCTTTGGTCACAGTTTAGATAGACCAGGCCTTGAATACGCGGAGAACGTAATTAGTCATATTTGTGCGCCACTGAGGCATCGCCAGCAGCCTTCGCGACTCCGAATCCGGTTGCGCATGGACCGGCGCTCAGCCGGCCCTGGTGTAAGTACCAGACACTTGCGCAAGGCAGGAAAAAAGTCAGTGGACGAAGACTTTCGCTCTCTTATCGATATGGCCGAAGCCTCGCACGATGAACGTATGATCAAGAACGCAGTCAAGAGTTTTGCGAAGGCATGCGGATTCGAGCGATTTGCCTATCTGCAAACCGAAGGCACTGAAGTAAAAACGTTCAACTCTTATCCCAGGCCGTGGGAGGGAGTGTACCTTGCCAGTCGCTACGCGCGGATCGACCCCGTCGTGACGGAGGCCAAGCGCCGGATGGATATGTTCGCATGGACGGCCGACGACTGGCCGGATCGCGGCTCCTCCGAACTCCGGCAGTTTCGTGACAAGGCGGTCGAGCACGGTATTTGCAGTGGGGTGACCATTCCCGTTGAAGGAAGTTATGGCTCTACGGTGATGCTGACATTAGCGTCATCGGAACGAAAGTCGGAAGTACCGAGACTGCGCGACGCTCGAAAGGCAACGCAGGCTGTCATGGCGATACACTACTGCCTGAAGATAGTGGGTGCGGCATCGGTCGTGGCGCCGAGACAGGCGCTTTCTCCGCGGGAGGGGAGGTGCCTCATGTGGGCGATGAAGGGGAAGAGCGTACCGGAAATCGCTATGATTACCGGCATCAATGCCAGAACGGTCCAACACTATCTGGACAGTGCGCGTCGGAAGTTCGAGGCCAAGACCATTCCTCAACTCGTCGCCATCGCGAAGGACCGGGGACTATTCTGATCGTCAGTCCTTTTCCCCTGACGGAACAACAGGGACATAGCCAAGGGCATCAAGGATCTCGGAAAGTTCTTCCTGCTGGCCTTGAGCCTGTTTCTGCCTCGCCAGATATTCATCCTGCAGGGTCTGAGCAACATCACTTGAGACTAGTGGATCGCCGCTAGCCCGAAGCCATTCCTCGTAGACAGCTTCGTCGGCGTCGAGCAGGCGCCGATGTTCCAGGATTGCTGAGACTGCCAAGGCCTCCAGCTCGTCCTTCTTGAGCGAACTGTAGCGCGAGCCTGCCTTGTTGCGCGCAGGTTCTCCGGATGCAGTACACTCCGTCATCCGCATGTCCTCAACACATCGTCACCACTCAAAATACCACGCTATAACGTTTGCGCCGCCGCTGCACGGCCTGAATCGTCGACAAGCATTTTCGACGACTCGGAAAGACAACAGGCTAGGACCAATAACACGCACCGCGCGGATTAGGAACTATACTTCCTGGAAGAACAGTTTCAATTCAGGTTCCGCTCACGCCATGGATCTCAACGAGGTCATGGCGACAAACTTGCGTCGAATACGTCATGGCAAAAAGCTGACGCAGGAAGAACTCGCCCACCGCACTGGTCTGAGCATGCGCCATATTGGCTCCATCGAGCGCGGCAAAACGTCGGCCACTCTCACCGTCCTCGGCCAGATCTCAGAGGCTTTGGACGTCGACCCAAGGGAATTCTTGTCAGTAGCCGGTCCCACCTCACAGGTGCGTCGGACCTAGGCGTTGCGGATCCGTTCGGCGATCTTTTGTACTTTCTCAAACGCTGACGCATATTCAGGCTTTTCGCCATACACCATTTCACCGAGCGACCTGGCATAGCCTTCCGCGAACTTCCCGTCGCTGGCCATAACATCATACGCGCGGAGCGTTTCAGCCCTGGGATTGGCCTTTTACACTGCATATTCGCCGCCTCGGCTTTCGGCGTCAGCCTTCATCGTACTCAAGGCGATCGCGGCCGCTTCATCCACATCATAGTGGCCACCCATTCGCGATAAATCGTAGACGTGCCGGACAAGCGTGTGGTCGAGGGGCTCAACCCCAGCGAAAGCTGAGCCGGCCCGACGCCCGAGGGCAACGAACTTGTCTGCTGCGGTTTCCACCAGTCTCATACATGCGACGTCTTCGGCTTCCGCAGTCGCGCCCGTGGCTTCGGCAACAAGGAAGAGACCGAACGGTTTTCGGAGGCGGTGCAAATCGGAAATGCGGCCAACTCGATCTTGATCTCCGGGCGCAAGACGCCCTCTCCTTTTGCGATAGCTTCATAAGGCAGATCGTAGCGGACGTACCGGTCATTTTGCTTGACGACATAATTGCCGTCTGCCACAAAACCCGCCGCTTGAAGCCGGTCGTTCACCTCGCCTCGCAGGCGCTTGAGCGCACTGCGAGAGTTTGCCTTTTCACCTATGATGCGCAGGTTGATGTCCTCCGACATCCGTTCTAGCAGGCGATATGCGCGGCCCAGCGCTGTTCCCCCACCAAATGCCAAAATAAGCCCATCGACCTGCACATCGTGTATGGCAGCCAAGGCCCGAACAACGAACCAGTCCTTTTCGACCAGGGCAGCCGAAGGAAGGCCAAAGTATTCCTGCACTTCAAGAAGAGTTTTCAGGTCCGGCTTATCGTTCAACCCGGAGTGCGGCCATCGGATAGCCGCCGGTTGAAGCGTGCCTTGACCTTGACAGTCGAGTTCGCCAGGACTTGCGTCGACCGCCTTCATTATAGGCTCTTGTGCTGTCGCTTTGCTCCCAGGGTATACCCAGCTTGTCAAGCGCTTGAAGTGCCGCGCTATGAAAGCCGTTGGAGCTGGCAACCATGAGCCGGCCCGATAAGCGCGATCTCGTGGCACGCGCATAGACACCATAACCCAGCCGCAATAGTGCGCCATCGTGAACCAAAGACCTGAGCGCGCGCAGGACCTGGTCCTCACCGCTGAGGTCAGCAAAATCCCGTGGAAGAAAAACATCGGTCTTCTTCGTTCTCGTGACGCGATTCTGGACTTTCTGCTTCAATGTCTTCGGCTGGTACATGATCAACGTCTTCTGCAAACACCCGACACGTAGCAAGGCTAAGTAGGCTACCTGCCCCGCTTGGCGCTTCAAGTAGCCTTTCGATGTTCGAGTTTTGCGCCCATCACTTTCCGCCGATCCTTGACAGGTCAATCCGCATTCCAGCTTTCCCGACTTCTTGCGGCTCCCGCGGCTCCGCATCGGTCTGCGCAGGAGTTTCCTCATCCGCAGGCTCAGCTTCCCCGCCGTCCCTCGGCTCAGCCTGATTTGTGATCGGGCCGCCCGGATCTTCCGCCTGAAACACACCGACGCCTTCGAACTCGCCGGTTTTCCAAGCATAGACCGCGTCCTCGAATATCTGCGGGAAGGCGTCGGCGCTCTTAGGGTTGCCATACCATTTCGCGACGATCCTCATGATCTTGGCGAACATCACCGTTCCCATGCGCAGGTTCTGGCAAGCATCGACCAAATCCGGTTTGAGATCGGCCGGGTCCTTGACGCCCACACCGGCCGGAAACTGCGTGAGACCGACACGAACGACAGCCTTGCCGGCATATTGGCGCACGATGTCCATCGCCTCGTCAGGGGATCTGGCCTTCGGCACGAGGATCAACCGCCCGCCCGAGCGGACGGTTACGGCGAGTGGATCGGCAGACCCCGCCGCCGAGACGAAGGGCTCGACGATTGCGGGTTTGAGCGAAGGGTCGGCGCAGTCTTTGATCAGGGCGGCGTCGAGCATGGGCCCTCCTCGGCATCACGTGTTGAAAGAAAAAACCAGCGGCTTGGAAAACAGCTTTGCCCAGGCGGCGGTGCTGGCGCGCTGAATCGCGACGATAGACGTTCCCTTAGTCCACCAGCCGTTGCCGACCGCAACGATTACATCCGGATCACCGAGCATCGATTGCAAGGCAGGCCAGACGAGCAGTTGCTCGTAGCAGATCAGCACCATCACCCGGCCGGATCCAACCGCCACGACCGGGTTCGCAAAGACGTGCGCTTTCGCGCCGGCTTTACCGCCGAAGAGCGGTTCCCAAGGCTGCCACATCGAGCCGGGAACGGGCATCCGTTCCCGATAGAGGATCCGACCGCCACCCGCAGATATCGCGACAACCACGTTATCGTATCCGGCCGCGCCGACGACTGCCGCACCCGCCAGGACGGTCACGTCATGACCGGATAGCGCGCGTATCCAAAGCCGCTCGACCGTCGGCGTAAAGAAGCCCAAGGCACTCTCGGGAAGGACGACAGTTCGAGAACCGCCCGACGCTCGTTCGGTGACCGTTGCAATCAGATCACGGTGGCGGGCCATGCTGGTGTCCCGCCCGAGCGAGGCACTCAATTCGAGATCGACGCCCCGCCAGGCTTCCGGTAGCTTCGGATCGGTCCAGAATGCGGCGGACCAGAGCCAGAAGCCAGTTAGGCCTATGGCGACAGCTGGCCAGAGGCGGGAAACGAGGCCCGCCAGGCCGGCTGTCGTGACGGCCAGTCCCCACCATCCCCATCCCGGAAACAAGACGCCTGCGGCCGTGAGGGGATGCGCCCAGCCGGTGATGCCGAAAGGGGGAACTGCCATCAGGACGGCCACCAGAACATAGCGGCCCGGACGAGGGCCAGCCTCATTGGTCCACAGGAGCGCATGCACGGCTACAAAGCTTGCGGAGGCAGCCAGCCACAGCAGCAGGCCCGGCCAGATATCTGCGGCATAGAAGGTGGCCGCGCCTTGCGGCAGACCGCGCGACACCGACAGGAAATATGCGGCGGAAACGAGCGTTGCTGCGAACCTAGATGTCGACAGCGCCCAGAGGACGGGAAAGCCGAGCGCCAGCGGCAACAACAGAACTTTGCCGCTCCATGCCACCGTTCCGACGCCGACCGAGGCGATGATAAGCTGCGTTGGCCAAACCCAATCATGGCGCATAGGTTAGCACCTCACGCGCCAGACCGAGAATGCCTGATGCCGGCACAGGCCCGAAGTAGCGGGAGTCGAACGAGCCGGCGAAGGACGAATGCAGGAAGACCTCATCGTGCGGCACCATGCCGTCCGAAAAACGCGTCAGCGGCCGACCTTCCCCGTCCTTTTCGGCGACAGCGGAAGCATGAACCAGGCGCCCATCGACCCTCACCTCGGCAGCGATCTCGACCCGTTGGCCGGCGACCGCGACCACCGACTTGATGAGCGGCGCGAGAAGACCGGGGCAAAGGCCGGAGTGGAGATAACCGCGCGCCCTTGCGTCCTGCACGGCGGCTGTGTCCGGCGGGCAGATGAATACCAGGTCGCCCACAACAGGCGAACGGTCGAGCGGGACAATCTGCCAGAGCCCGAGCGGCTCGCTCGGAGTCAGGTTGATGCGATAGCCGCCGAAAAAGGCGGTCAGCCCTACCACTGAGATGGCGGCAGCAGAAACCGATAGAGTGATGGCAGCTTGTCTTCGCTGCGCGGACATTCGCATGCTTGTTCGAACAGGAAGCGTCATTTGAGCCAGAGCCCCTGGCTTTTCGTTTGCCGCAACGTCTCGGCCTGCTTCAACGCCTCGGTCGTGCGTTCATGCGCGGAAAGTTGCTGAACCGTGCGCATCGTGCTCCAGGCCGATTGCACCTCCGCCTTCTGCCCGGCAGACATGCTTGAGGTCACCGACTGGAAGATCCGACCGGTCGTGTCCTTGGCGGCGAGCGGCAGGAAGGTGCGTTCCCCGAAACGGGCCGATACGGCTCTCGCGAAGCCTTCGAGTTCGGATTTCACCATTTTGTCGGCGAGCGCGTATTCGACGCCTGCGGGAAGGTCGTTTCGATTGATGGCGTCACGGACACGTTCGAGCGTCTGCTTTGCCGTCGGCGACAGCGCCGGAATATCGAGAGAGACCTTCAGGCGGACGGCGCGCTCCTCGGCTTCATATTTGTGTTCCGCCTCCGTGCGCTGACGCAGATAACGTTCCAGGTTTCGCGCAAGCGCCGGCGCATTGGTGACGGCTTTCTTGCGGGCCTGCTTGTCGGCGTGGACGGCTAGGAGCCCGGTCTTGCCCTTCAGCGCACCAAAGGTCTCCGGCTTAGAACCGATCCTTGCAATCGTGACTTTTGCCGCCGCTTCGTTCTTTAGCATCGCATCGACATTAACAGCTTTGAACGCGCCTTCCGGCTGAGCGTAGACAAGATGGAAGCGCGCTGAGACTTCCTCCCATTGCTTCTTCAAGCTGGGGTCGGCGGCAAGCCGGTCTTCGACGGCCTGTTCCAGCGATTTTGGGAACGTGGTGATGCCCGATACCATGGGTTTTGCCTCCTTGATGCTGTGCGATTGAGTGGTGTTGGCCGCGCGAGCGGACGGACCAAGCCTGCCGGCGATCGTCGCCAGACGTGCGCCGAGTTCGCCGAGCTTCGAGTTTTGCCGGACGGTCCATTCAAGCCGGTCGCGAACGACCGTGCGCGCGACGTTAACGAGGTGAAGGCCACGGGCCTCGGCAAAGCGAAGGGCTTGGGCGTAGAAGCGGCCGCTGGCATACTCGAGCGTCGTTTCCTTGGCTTGTCTGCGCGACAGGATAGGAACCAGTCCGCCTGCCTTGGCGAAGGATCGACGGCCGTAATAGAGGGCGAGGTCCTCGCGATGACGGGTCATGGCAACGTAGGCGAGGTGGCGGTCCAGCGATAGCGACGCCAGCACCTTCACACTCTCGACAGTGGCCCCTTGGCTCTTATGGATCGTAGTGGCATAGCCGTGATCGACATTGGCGTAGAAGCGTTGCTCGACCGTGACCGGGCGGCGGTGTTGGCCTTCTCCGACTTCCGCGACGATACGCCCGGGCGCGGCTTCAAGGACCCTGGCTAGCATGCCGTTCTTGACGCCCAGCGAACCCTCGTTCTTCAGGAACACGATCTGGTCGCCGGCTGCGAATTTTCGGTGACCGTCTTCGGTTAGGAAAGCAAAACCGTCGGCGACGAGGCCGCGTTCGACGAGCTTTGCGCGAGCCATGTCGTTGAGCATTCGGACGTCACGGCGCAAGTGCGCAAGAATGAGACTCGACTTTTGCGGATCGTAGTCGCGGTTCCAATCGGCAATCAGCGCCTGCACGACATCGGCCTTGAGATCGGCTCCGCTGACGTAGCCCTGGGCGCGATAGGCTTCGACAGCTCTTCCGATATTGCCGCGGGCCAGATCAAGCGACGCGTCGCGCATCCACTGCTCACGCTGGCGATAGATGGTTTCGAGTTCGACATAGCCGATGCGGTCGGCAATGGCGCGGAAGGCCGCACCCGCTTCGATCGGCTGAAGCTGTTCCGGATCTCCGACAAGGACGAGTTTGGCGCCGGACTTGGTCGCTGCTTCGACGAACAGCGCCATCTGTCGGGACGACACCATGCCCGCTTCGTCGAGGACAAATACGGTCTTGTCGTCCAAACGATTGCGGCCTTGCTTCCAGCGCAGTTCCCATGTCGAAAGCGTACGGGAAACAATACCGGCTTCCTTCTCGAGGCCCTCGGCGGCCTTGCCGGCAAGCGCGCCGCCGACGACGCGATAACCGGCCGCTTCCCAGGCTTCACGCGCCGCCTTCATCATAGTCGTCTTGCCGGCGCCTGCACGTCCGATCACCGCAGCGATGCGCTCGCCGCCGGTAGCATGTGCGATCGCCGTTTTCTGCTCGTCCGAAAGGCGCAGGTGATGGGCGAAGACCGCGTCCCGCACCGCGTCCGCCACGCTGTGAGAGGAGCGTTGATCCAACCAAATCGACCGGCTGGCCATTTGGGCTTCCAGCCGGACGAGGTCGCGCGTCGTGTATTTCGCCGGCACACGTAGGCCGCTTGAAAATTCGATCCGCTCGCGTTCAAGCCGGAGCGTCTCGGGGCTCTGCAGGATCCTTGCCATCAGATTTTGGAAGAGGTCGGCGTCGTCAATGTAGCGGTGGAGGATCTTGGCAACGTCACGTTCGTCGAAGACGCTTTTCTCCCGGGTGATCAGGTCGAGCACCAGTTCGGGACGGCGCTGAATGCGGCGGGCGTTTTCCGCCCGGCGCCCCTCCTGCAGCTCCAGCCGCTCCAGCGAAGGGTCCCGCTCGGCCTCCGCCGACTTCCTTTCGATCGCCTTGGCGCCGACGCCGAGGTGAATGGTCGGGGTGAGTTCGATCCCCTGCTTCTCGAAGGAACGGCCGTCGACCCGGATCTCGAGCCCGGCACGCGCCAGGTGTCGGTTCTGACAGGCAAACCAGCCGTCCCGAAACACGTTGAAATCATCGAGGTTACCGGCCCAGAGCTCGTAGACGATCTTGCCGGCATCGTTGCGCACCGGCCTGCCGTCAGGGCTGGTCACTGCGACCTTCTTGGCGCCGAACCCGTCTTCGGTCAGCGGCCGAAGCGTCGTCATCAGGTGCACATGCGGATTGCCTGGCGCATCGTGATAGACCCAGTCCGCCACCATCCCCTTCGATGTGATGTGCAGCTCGACGAAATCCCTCACGAGTTCGATATTCTGCGCGGTCGAGAGTTCCACCGGCAGCCCAACGGTCACGTCCTTGGCAAGCTGGGCATCGACACGCTTCTCGAAAGTTTCGACGCTATTCCAGAAGGCCTCGCACGCCCCGGAGACGGAGCGATCGGCAATCGTCGCCCGGAGCCATTTCGGTGCATCGGCCGGGATCACGAACTCTTCGTGCAGCAAGCCTTGCTTGCGCGTGTAGTCGATCGTGCGGGCCTCCCGCTCGTACTCCATCTTGGCGCAATGCCGGTAGGCCGCCGACAGCACGGCGCTGCGGCCGGAGCCGCGGGCGACGATGCTGACGGAGAAATGAGGGACGGCCACGGCGGAGTTCTTTCCGATTGCGAGCAAAATCAACATGTTCGGCAGCGAGTTCGGCCCCGCCGGGGCGCTCTCAAAAGAACGTCGCGCCAGCGACGTATAATTGCGCCCTTCGGATGCCGCTCTTGCCGAGCGGCCGGGATCATCCACGAAAGCATCGCCCTTGGCGATTGTAGGATTAACAGTAGTGCGTTCCACACCGACGTCCGGAAGATGGGGTCCGAGAGACAAGTTTTCGCACCCAAGGAGCTATCCGGACATGAAGAAACCATCCTCGAAAATCCGCGACGAAATCGCCAGGCTCCAGGAGCAGTTGAAGCTCGCCGAAACCCGGGAGGCCGAACGCATCGGCCGGATCGCGCTTAAAGCGGGGCTCGGTGAGATCGAGATGGACGAGGGTGAACTGCAGGTAGCATTCGAGGATCTGGTAAAACGCTTTCGCGGGGGCAAGGCCCGTACGACCGGAGGGAAGGGGGCAGGCGGCGCAGGCGAGGGCAGCACGCCCACCGCGCAGAACCCGCCTGGCGCGGCTGAGGGCAGGACTGACGAGGCTTGAGCGGATGCGAAGATCGACGACTTCGGATGTCCGCAAGAAGGACACACGCGAAAAGATCGAACTCGGCGGACTGATCGTTAAGGCGGGGCTGCGCTACGAGAAGCGGGCGCTGCTGCTCGGGCTCCTCATCGATGCAGCCGCGCGGCTGAAGGGAGATGCACAGGAGCGCTCACGGCTTGCCGCACTCGGTGCTGAAGCGTTCGGAGAGAGAGATGACTAGGATCCTGCTGCTCGTTGCACCCTGCGCGTTGATGATGCTGACGGCCATCGGCATGACCGGGATCGAACACTGGCTATCCCACTTCGGCAAGAGCGATGCCGCCCGGCAGATGCTCGGCCGTGCGGGCATCGCTCTGCCCTATGTCGCCGCGTCAATCGTCGGCATCTTCTTTCCGTTTGCGAGCGCCGGCTCGGTGCGGATCAGGACGGCAGGATGGGGCGTTGTCACGGGCGCGACAGCGACGCTCGTCCTCGCGGTCCTGCGCGAGGCATCGAGGCTCTCCGCGTTTCTCGGACAAATCCCAGCCGGCAAATCCATCTTCAACTATCTCGATCCAGCAACGACGATCGGCGCCGCCACGGTGCTGCTGTCGGCGCTGTTGGGCACGCGGGTGGCGATTGCGGGCAACGCCGCGTTCGCCAGGCCCGAGCCCAAGCGCATCGTTGGAAAACGGGCGGTGCATGGCGAGGCCGACTGGATGAAATTATCGCAAGCAGAAAAGCTTTTTGCCGAGAGCGGCGGCATCGTCATCGGCGAGCGCTACCGGGTCGACAGGGATAGCAGCGCGGCACACTCGTTTCGCGCTGACAGCGCCGAGACCTGGGGAGCAGGTGGTAAGTCGCCGCTGCTTTGCTTCGATGGCTCGTTCGGCTCATCACACGGCATCGTGTTCGCCGGATCCGGTGGTTTCAAGACGACATCAGTCACGATCCCTACGGCGCTAAAATGGGGCGGGGCGCTCGTCGTCCTCGACCCCTCGAACGAGGTTGCGCCAATGGTGTCGAAGCACCGTTGCGACGCCAATCGCGACGTCTTCGTGCTCGATCCGAAACAGTCAGAAATCGGCTTCAACGCGCTCGACTGGATCGGCCGGTTCGGGGGAACCAAAGAGGAGGATATCGCCTCCGTCGCATCGTGGATCATGAGCGATAGCGGTGGCGCGCGTGGCGTCCGTGAGGACTTCTTTCGCGCCTCGGCCTTGCAATTGCTCACTGCGCTGATTGCTGACACTTGCCTCTCCGGCCACACGCCGGAAAACGACCAGACACTCCGGCAAGTGCGCAAGAACTTGTCCGAGCCGGAACCTCAGCTGCGCCAGCGGCTGCAGGAAATCTATGACGATTCAAGTTCGGATTTCGTAAAGGAGAATGTCGCGGCCTTCGTCAACATGACGCCGGAAACATTCTCGGGCGTTTATGCCAACGCGGTCAAGGAAACACACTGGCTGTCTTACCCGAACTACGCCGCCCTGGTCTCCGGCAAGGCCTTTACGACGGGTGATCTTGCAGATGGAAAAACGGACGTGTTCATCAACGTAGATCTCAAGGCATTGGAGACGCATGCGGGCTTGGCGCGCGTCATCATTGGTTCGTTTCTGAACGCCATCTACAACCGCAACGGCGAGATGCCGGGCAGGGCGCTCTTCCTTCTCGATGAGGTGGCGCGCCTTGGATACATGCGCATCCTGGAAACCGCGCGTGACGCAGGCCGCAAATATGGAATCACGCTCACCACAATCTACCAGTCGATCGGCCAGATGCGTGAAACCTATGGCGGCCGAGACGCGGCAAGCAAGTGGTTCGAGAGCGCAAGCTGGATTTCATTCGCCGCCATCAACGATTCCGAGACGGCCGACTACATCTCGCGCCGCTGCGGCATGACGACCGTAGAGATCGATCAGGTCAGCCGCAGTGTCCAGTCGCAAAGATCGTCGCGCACGCGATCGAAGCAACTTGCCGCCAGACCTCTGATCCAGCCGCATGAGGTGCTGCGCATGCGTGCCGACGAGCAGATCGTCTTTACAGCCGGAAACGCGCCGCTCCGGTGTGGGCGCGCAATCTGGTTTAGGCGTGAGGACATGAAGGCATGTGTGAAGCCGAACTCGTTCTTCCGCGATACCGCGGACAAGCCGTAAGATCGGTCAAGGCGCATCGGCGGGCGGCTCGTCCAGCAGCCCATCGAAGACTTCAAGCAGCGCGTTGGTAATCGCCTGCCCCAGAGCATTGCCTGCAGTACGGAGATCATCCTCCGTGCCGTCACGCGCGGCCTGGGCAAGCTCGAAGCCCTGCTCGCCGACAATCTGTTTGGCGACTTCGATTGCCCAGAGACCGAAGTCGCCGCGGCTTCCAATTTGAACCGTACCGTCCATGATCAACCTTTTGATAATTTTCCGCGCCCATACACTCGGCCGCACAAATGACAGTACATGAGCCATAGCGCAACGCCGAATACCGCCTTCCGCCGCTCTTCCAGAACCCTCGGACGAGAAAACGGCAAGATGCGTTTCGTTTGCCAGCTTGAAATCTATCCGATCGGCCGGCGCGCAACGCAGCCAGCAAGGCCGATCGAAAACAATGAAGAGTATCGGAGAAATCAGCGTGAGCGTCCGCCAGAGGGCGGGATTTCGGGAATTCTCGTCGTGCAAGTAGCGGGAAAAAGCGCAGCCGCAGGAGCCTCAACATAGTGGCCCGAAGGGGAGGCGGGACCGACTGCGCCCCGCTCCTAAACACCACCTGAGGCCGGCCTGTTCATAAAGACGGACGAAACTCGACGTAGATTGATCCAAACAGCAGAGGACGGGCACGTGGCGAAATCGGATGTGGTGCCGATGAAAGCACGGCGCAAAAACAGCAGCGGGAACGATCGATATCGGCCGCAGCCAAATTCCGAACGGGACAGAACGGCCCGCGCAAGTCGCTGATGTAGGTCATCTCAGCCATCATCATTGGAGCGAGTGGTTGGCTTGCCCTCGGCGGCGCTGGCGATCTCTCCAGCGTGCTGGCTCTTGTCAATACCGACAACGGATACGTCTCAGGCCGTGCTTTCGTTGCGCGGCGAGAGCGTGCGAATGAATTGCGTCGTCGATGGCAACACTTTTTGGTTTGGGGGAGAAAAAATCCGCATTGCGGATATCGACACGCCGGAACTCAGCCCTCCTCGCTGCGAGGCGGAGCGGATCAAGGGCGAGGCGGCGAAGGCACGCCTGCTCACGCTTTTGAACGCGGGGAGGTTCTCGATGTCATCAGGTTTGCGGGACGAGAACAAGTATGGTCGAAAACTCCGGAACGTTACGCGGGAGGGGCGATCTCTCCGCGACCGCCTCATCGATGAGGGTCTTGCCCGGCGCAAGACTTTTATAGTGCGAGTAAGGAGTTGCGAGAGGATCGTCACCCGGATGGGACGGAGACCGTTTTTGGGCACCGTGAGCATCGCGAATAGAACCGTACGCCGCAGGCGTCTCGCCCAAAGACTTTCGGCTTTGCACGTTCGATCGACAGAGGCCCGACGATGGATTGTCACATCAGCGCGTTCGTGACCCGCGATAATAGAAGTGCTCGACCAGCGCAGCACCGGACCGGCAGCAGCGCCAAAACCGCAAGCTAGAATATCCCATCGAGGGCGAAAAGAATAGACACGGCGATCGCAAAGATGGCGCCCAACGATGCGCCGATGACATAGGGAAGATAGCCTTTCATGTGACATCCTCAGCTGTTTTCGAGATCCATAATCTTCTCAGAGATGAAATCCGGGCGAAGAGAGAAACCTGCGCCAGCGCACGCCTGAAACAGGCGAAGCTCCCGGAAATAGGCCACTCTTATTGGATGTTCGAGATTCGGCGGCAGTCGAAGACGCTATTTGTGCCAAGCCCAGTCTTGAAGGGAAACCCCGCGCAATTCCTTTAAGTTCCTTATCGATGGTCGCCCGCCGCACGGACCGGCATCCAGGCAAATTCGCGCAAGCGATGGCATGCCATCAGCGATATGAATCAATCCCTGCCGACCGATTCATAAGTCTCGTTGGACGCGATTCCGCTGATCGGCGATTCTGATCTCATGATCGCGCAACCCTACCATCTCTATATCGAACGCTCTGACTCCGCCAGAAACATGGCGCGCTACTACGCCATGTCGATCGAGCCCAACCTGTTCGGGGATGTCTGCCTGCTCAGGAAGTGGGGCCGCATCGGCACAAAGGGTCAGATGATGGTCCACCATTTCGGGCGGGAAGAGGAAGCCGTTGAACTGTTTCTCGATCTGCTGCGACGGAAACGAAAACGCGGCTATCGTCCGCGCACCTCCGTTCCAACATGAGAATGCCGCGCCGAAGCGGACCATGATGCCTTATCGGCGCCTGTTCCAGTCGGTCTCGAAGGAAACCTTGATCTCGACGAAGAACGGGATCTTGACGGCGAGTTTTCCCTCGCGAAAAAAGTGGCTGATCATCTTGTCGAGGGCACGGAGCCGGCGGCCGGTTGCGGCGAGGAACTGAGCGAGCTGTTGCATGATGGATCTCCTTGTCGATTGCGTCATTGCGGGGATCGACGGCGGACCGGAAAGGAGGGTTGCACCTGGCAAGGCCGAAACGGATGTGGAGGACCTGGCGGCGGCTGCATTTTGATCCGCGAGGAGCCGCGGAATGCGGCGGGGAAAATTCTGGCGGCGCCAGGTTGCGGCCCGACGCACGGGCTGCAATATTCCCGATGAGAGATGACAGCTCGTCGACAAGGAGAGTTGCGATTGGTTGCGCTCGCTGAGATCGATAGCGGACCGTGTCTGGCGTGAGGCGGCGGGGTATCGAGAGGTGAAATGCTTGACAGCCGGGAAGCCCGATCCGGCGCACCGGCTCCCCGTCCAGCTACAAAAGAGCCGGTCAAAAGGGCGGCTCGGCATCGATCGCACCGTCTTGTTCGGCAAGCGTCACGGCCAGATCAGCCTGGGCCGATCTGGCGGCGCGCTCGGCGGCATCGCAGGCGTTCTTCAATTCAAGGCGAAGTTCTTCGATGTGCAGTTAGATCGTCATCATCTCATCTCCTTAAGTTCGTGAAAGACGAGACCGCTGGGCGGGAGGAGATGACGGGGTCAAGGAGCGCGGCAGCGACCGGCGGAGCCGGCGCGTGCGGATCGAGCCGTTGAAGCCGGTTTCGGAAGTGTTGAAGGTGCCGATGGTTGCCATTGTCGTATTCCTTTGCTGTTGCGGGCCGCGCCCATCGCGGCCTCATATGAAGGACCACTCGTCAAGTTGTTGTTCGAGCGACGGGTTGCGGTTTTTCGTGACGCCCCAGATACGGGGCGTCACTCTGGGAGATGTCAGTCACCGGAGCGGCGGCTTGGCCGCGACCAGATGAGGCTGAAGGCCTTGCCATCTTCGTCTTCGACAAGATTGGCGTAGAGCGGAGCGGTGAAGCTCGGGTCGTCGAGCTTGAGACCGAGGTAGTTGCGGCCCTCAGTGGACTGCTTGGACCAGGCTGCTCCGATTTCGATGCGGCCGACGAAGACGCGGTGGCTGGGAGCGTTGTCGCCGCTGGAGCGGGTATCAAAAACGATGCGTACGTTCTTGGTCTGGAGGGAAAGGGTGACGATCTCGCCGTTGAAGTCGTTACCGGATTGCTGGAAGGTTCCGATGGTAGCCATTGTCGTTCTCCTTACTGAGTTGCCGAAGCCGCCCCTTGCGACCTCGATAGCGGTCGTGAGGCGCCGATCTGGCCGACTGCATCCCAAAGGGACCGCAGCGCTAGCGCAGGACGGCGAAAGCAGGACTTGTTTTCCCGCGAGGAATGCAGCAAAGCTGCAGGGGAAGAAGTTCGGCGAAGCCGTTGCAGGATTAGGACATATTGGCGCCAGACCCGCCTGAAGAGAGGTCGCAAGGGGCGGCTTCCGGACACCGGTCTCGCGAGAACGATGCTGGCAACGGACTTCCAATCGTGAGCCGGCACTGCTGGCAGATCTGAGTTCGTCCAGTGAACCTTAGTCTGAGCCCGTTTCTGATCCGCGCCACGTACGTATCAACCTCATATCCGATCGGCGTTCCAACGGCCACACCATAATCCCGCCTGCGGCGGCGAAGGCTCAGGAGGATGAGACCATTCGATGACGGCGTTTGAAGCTAAGCCGCAATTCGGTCGTCCACCCGGTTCCGGCGAGGCTCATCAGGCCTGTGCCGAACTGGTATGCGCTTAAGTGGTCACGGCCTGATTACCGCGCCCTCGATAATGACGCCCGCACTGGCGTACTTCCAAAGTGCCACCACCAGCTTACGCGCCAGCGCCGTGATCATCACCTTCTTGAAGCGGCCGCCGTTTTGCGCGACCCGCTCATTGAACCAACGACTGAGCGTTGATGATGGCTGGTGCCTGAGCCAAATCAAGGCCATCTCCAGCAGAGTTGATCGGAGCCGAGGATTCCCAGACTTGCCGATCCCCTGTTCCCGATCAATCGAACCAATGCCAAGGCGTTGGTGCTAAACCGCATACCCAGCAACTTGCCGCCGGTTG
Organism: Rhizobium grahamii CCGE 502; assembly: GCF_000298315.2. Taxonomy (GTDB): domain Bacteria; phylum Pseudomonadota; class Alphaproteobacteria; order Rhizobiales; family Rhizobiaceae; genus Rhizobium; species Rhizobium grahamii. Next base: position 275,470 of record NZ_AEYE02000038.1, read on the forward strand.
TTGAAGTGCCGGAACAGACCCTCGCCCCACAGCACAGCAGCGAGCTCGGGCCGGATGCCGACGACCTTAGACAGTAAAGCCACCTCTCGAGCAGACTGTCGTTCTTCAATAAGCATATCGTTACACTCTGCCTCGACCTCCTTGATCTGGTCAATCAGCAGCTCCATGCGCGCAACCTCTCGCAGGACCTGCCGTTTCATGTTTGACGGCAAAGGTCGCCCGTCGCCCGTGCGAAGCATCTCCAGCTGCTGTCGTCGGTCGCGACGAAAGGGATCGTAACCGGTGATGCCCTGCGAGAAGAGCAGACCTTTGATACGGTTGCTGTGTCGGATGCGCTTTTCCATCAGAACTTTTCGCTCCCGAACGATGCGCCCGACGAGCTTCTTCGTCCGGATTCGGAACACGCGACATGAGCAGACCCGCGGCGTTCCGCGTTTGAACGCAAGTAAAGCTCGGCTCAAAGTCTCCGTCCAACCTATCGGTCTTTAGCCGCCGCTTGCGCCGTGATGTAGCAATGGAGGCTGCGTTGACAACATGGCTTTCATAGCCTTCTGCTGTCAGCGCGCGGTGACCCCAGAAGCCATCGAGGCCGGCCTCCTGGATGATACCGAATGGATACTGACGGCCTTGGATACTGACGGCCGGTTCGGTCGTCGGCCTTCCGCCTCAAGGCCGGAAGCTGGGCGAAGAGAGTGCTAATGTCGCCTCCGGGGATAATGTGGCGGGACCTCTTTCACCGACGCCCGGTGACATTGTGTTTAGCAGCCACGTCTTTTTGCTCAATTCGATGGGGGCGAATATTGCCCCTAGTTCCCTTTGAGGAGTACCTGCTGCATGACCATTTCTTGCGACATCGTCCTGCTCCCTTCCGCAACGGCATTTTCGACCTGGTCAGAACAGATCACCGCCACTACTCATAGGATCTCGATGGCTGACGCAAGGATCGGGGACGATCGGACCGCACCTGAAAGGCCGAAATGAAATGAAGGGCCGGTGCTGGAGGACGATCGAGGCGAAGCCGGTCTTCGATCAGACATGCCTCATCGAGCCCGTGGCCCGGCGCAGTGGTCGAAGGAATATGGCAATGGCGGTTTGTCCCTCGACTGCTTCCGAATGCTGCAACGACCGGTCCGCTGTCCTGTCCACGTGCGAAACCCAAACCTCGCAGAACCACCGAGCATGAGGCGGTGCATTGCCCGCTCCGCGCCATCGTCGCGCCTCGCGAGCCGTCGCCCGGAGGATCCAAGCATCAGCAGGCAAAGCCGTTTATCGTCGAAATCAAGCCGTCCCGGAAGCGCAAGCCGATAGACCGGGAAAACTCGATCTGGGGACAAACTACAACTTGCGACGGATCGTTACACGCCCATCGCGACCGACGGTCGAGAGTTGTCGGCCGCAGCAGCGAGCCGCTCGTCGGCCGCGTCGGGCTGCAGCGAATGCAGGAAAGTCACGGCCCGTTGCGCATGCGCAGCCGCCTGGAAGATCGCCCGTCTGTCGTCGGCCAGGACCTTGAGCCAGGAATCGAGGTAGGATGCGTGGTCGGGGCGGGGCTCGAACTCGGGAACAATCCCCAGATCGGCGCACAGGAAGCAACTGCCGAGCTCGGCGATCAGTTCTTCGGGGCTCGCTCAGATTTATCCTTGGCATAGCGGCTGAGGTCGCGACCGAGGCGATGGGCCGGCGCCGTCCAATGCGTGACCTCATGACTCAAGGTCGCGTAGTAGCTTGCCGCATCCTTGAAGCTCTCAAATGGTGGCATCTGGAAGATATCGGCGGCTGGCGCAAAGAAGGCCTGGTTGCCGCCATGACGAATTGAAGCACCGGTGTTCCGGAAGAACCGATCTGCGTGCCCGATGCGCTCGACGGGATCCGGAACCGACACCGGCGGTGATGATACTGGTCCGCGAGTCCCTCGATCTGTTCGACGTTGAAGACGCTGTATGCCTTCAAGAAGGGGATTTCCCGCTCGATCTCGCCGCCGTTCCCGTCGGTTTCGGATTTGGTGAAACGGCTGGCGAAGACGACGGTCGTGCCCGTCTCGCCTTTGCGGACCGCGGCCCCCAATCCAAGGGACTGCTTGAACGTCATCCACGTGGATGACGTATAACCTCGCGTGACACCCTCCGACCACAAAAGCAGCACGTTGATGCCAGAGTACGGTTGCCCATTGTAACGCAGCAGCCGGGTAATGTGACCAGTCGCGTTCGCTAGATTCCATGGTTTCATCCAAGGCCGCACGCCCTTTGCCAGGTCTTCGATGATCTTGTCGGTGATCCGGCTGTAGAGATCGACCCGCTGATTTTCTGTGTTACTCATATCCAAACCTCCGTTTCAAGGCCGCGCCCGTCGCGGCCCGTTACGGAGGGGCGAAAGCAGGAGCAGTTAGCCGGCGGATGCACCGGAACGGCCGCAACGCAGTGGAGGACGGCAAAGACGTTGCGTCCGTCTGCGGCTCCTGCAGACCCTACCAAGAAACGGGCCACGACGGGCGTGCCATCGACTTCATTTCCTTTTTCTTGCTGGCGAGGGTTCGCGACACGAAAGGGGCCGGTCCGCCAAGAAGCGGTCGGCTCGAGTTGATGGAAAAAGGCGGCGCCGAAGCCCCGCCGAAAGTGGTCAGTCGAAGGCGGAGATCTGCGTTTCGGTAGCCTTGCGGTAGAGCGCGTGGCCGGGCTGTTCGACGGGACGGACGAACGGTTTCCAGGTCTCGCCGATCACCTGGACTTAGGCGGCGATGGCGCCTTCGGCCGCCATTCTGAGCGCATGGGCCTGTATGCCCATGTCGGCGGCGAATTCGCGCTTGCGCTGAGCGGCGCTATCATAGCCGACGGGACCGTCCAGGTCCTCGTCGCGGGCATCGTTGGCGGCTTTGGCCGTGGCATCGCGCGCCTAGGTGACGGCGCGGCTGTAGAACTTGCCGGCGCCGTGGGCCCAGCCGACGTAGGCACCGACGATCCGCTGCAGGTGGATCTGCATGGCCTTGTCGCCAAGGCCGTCGCCGAGCGCATCGGCCTTCTCCGTGCCATCCGCTCCTGCAAGTCGCGGATGCCGTCGCTGTCGATGACGGCGGTTCCGAAACTCTCGGCGATCTTAAGTGCCTGGCTGGTGTCGGGGCAGTTGAGCCGAACCATTTCGATGGTTGCGCCCTTGCGCAGTTGCGCGACGCGCGTGGATTGGCGGGAGGAGGGTGTAGGCTTGGCCATGTCGTTTCCTTTCGAAGTCGTCCGGAGCGGCTCCGGCCTATGCCGGCTTGCCCTTCGGTGCGGTCACCTGGAACCGGCGGAAAGAAGGGCGCTTCAGGGTCCGGCCCCACCTGGACGAGCGGAGCCGGTTTGCTTGCGACGAGGGCAAGCTGCCCTCGACGGAGCACGCGAGCCTGCTCCGAGAACGACGGCGGGGTCCGGCCGCGCCGCGGCGCGACAGCGGCCTTGAAGCGTACGGACGCCGGCTCAGACGGCAGCAAAACCGAAGGGCGATCCGGCGTGGGGAGGAAGATGACGTCCTCGAATGAACGAACACGCGCTTCCGGGGAATTCTGTCTTCCCCACGCGCTCGACACGAACGCTCGGCCAGTCGCTTGATCAGCTTGGGCAACCGGTAGGATTGCAGCCAGCTCGGACCGCGCGAGTTGCGAAGGCCGCGCAGCAGACCGCTATCTTCATGAGGCGGCCCGCCCATCCATCATTGTTGAGGATTGATTTCCAGCGTCGCCGATGCCTGGCGGCGTAGGCCAGAAGCGCCGCTTGCTGCTCCGCCGTCAGGGGCGGCAATGCTTCACGGCGACAACCGGCAACACGCGTCGTCGCCGCGCTTGCCGCCGACCGTCGCGATCACCTCGGTCATGCCGCCGACATCGCGGCCGGGCGGAGCCTTCCTTGACGCCGCCGGAGCGCATGCGCCACGCCTCCTCTTCCTTCCTCCCACCGTCGCTTTTCCTGTTCTCATTTCCTTTGCTTCGCCCGAGCCTTCATGGCCTCGTTCCAGTCCTCTTTCGGTGGGCGGAGCCGCATCCAATCGCAGGCGGCCACATGGGCAATCGCGCGCAATCGCTCGGCAAACAGATCGCCTTGGGGATTGGCGTCGGTGGCGGCGACAAGCTGAACGGTGGGGCGTGAAGCCAGCGCGCCAAGGGCTGCGGCCGTGATCGGAGACCAGCCGCCGCCGGTGCTGAGATAGAGCGTGTCATCACGTAACCGCTCGATTGCCGCTAGGCTCATGGCGTCGATCGCAGCTTCCGTCACGGCCAAGCGCATTGCAGCGTAAGGGCCGAGGCGGAACAGAACCTTCGCTCCCCCGCTGGCAAAGCCACGATATTGCCGACCGCGCGCCTCCCAGCCTGTGATGTCGCCCGCATTGTTCGTATGAGCGGCCCATAGGCTGCCTTGTGGGCCTTCGCGAAGGAGGTCGCGTTTGATCGCCGTGCGGAGCAGGGATGTCGGAAGGCAGCGCTCGTCGTGCAGGTAGCGCCATGTCAATGAGCCAGGCCATGGGCGGCGGCGTGTTCGCCAACGATCGGAAAGGGAAAGTTCGGATTCCGCGGCAGGGCTTTGAGGTTGCCATTCGGGCGCGGAAATTTCGAACCCCACCAGAGCCGCGACCTTTTCAATTGCCTCGTGAAAGCTGGCGCGATCCAGGTGCTCGACGAGCCCGAAGACATCACCCTTCGCCTCGCTGAGCGGGTCGAACCACCCGCGCCCTTGATGCGTGACGATGACGATCTCACTGCTGCGTCGAAACTTTACCGCCCGACGGGTGCTTTCCCTGACATCAATCGCAAATCCGGCCTGTTCCAGCACAGCCGCGCAGCTTACGGCGTCGCGTAGCGCCTCTATCTCTCTTCTCTCCATCCTTCTTCCGATCGCGTCCTGCTCGTCGGTTCTATTCATCGGCCACTTCAGCGGGCGCGAAGAGCAAAGGCCGCAAGGGCGCGGCTGGCAATTTGGTGAATCATGCAAGGTCGGCCGCGGCGGAGCCTCCTTTGCGGCCTGCCGCTCGCAAGCGGCACGCCGATAGCTCCAGCCGGCAAGCTCCCGAAAACAGATCCCGGGCGGCCGGCGTGACATCAGGCGCTTTCAACTGGCGAAGAACCCCGCATCTTGGTATCTCATCGGTTAAGTGGCAGGGCGGCATAGGGAAGTGACAATGGATTCACGCAGGGACATAGCCGAACGGGTCATCCGCGTTGGAAGGCGCAAGGGATCCGGATCGATGAAGACCCGGGTTTCATGGAACTGGTTGCGCTTTGGACGGCAGGGACGATCGAGTCCGATGAAATGCGCCGCCTGTATGCGGCGCTCCTGCGCGAGCGGTCCCTGTCCAGATCAAGCCCACTTCACCTGCACCCCTCCGGCGAAGAGGCGGATGTCGATCATCAATCCATTGCCATTCCAGACGACGAATCGGATGAGCGGTTCCTTCAGCCGGCGCAAATGGTGACTTTAACAGGGCACAGAGCGGATCCTTCGCCCGCCTGTCCAGCCGGCGCTGCCTCGAGCGGGAATGCCGAGAATAAAATCGAATACCAGTTCCGGATCCCCTGGGGTCGTCGACCGTAAAACCGGCGGCGTTCCCACCGCTGCTTCCACCTCGTCAGCAAGTGCGGCCAGAGAGATGCCAAGTGCAGGCCTGAAGTCGCAACCCCGCACGGTGATCAACCGGCGAAAGATCGCGGCAGCGCGCCTCGCGCGGCGAAGGGCTGCCTGGTGTTTACCCTCGCGTATTTTCACACCGGCTGCCGATCATCGTCTCATATGACGCGACTGCCAACAGATTTGGCTCCATCGCGAGGTTCTCGCCGAATCCTGGGGACGACCCAATTTTGCCGCGACAGTGACAAATAAGATGAGGGCAACCGATTGCGAAGAAAACTCTGTCGCATTAAATCTTCCGGAAGCGGCAATCGGCCGTGAAAGCGTCGAGGATTTGTTCATGGCCACTGGTACGGTTAAGTTTTTCAATGGAGACAAAGGATTTGGCTTCATCACCCCGGATAATGACGGGGCTGACGTGTTTGTGCACGTGTCTGCCTTGCAGTATGGAAGCTCTCTCACTGAGGGACAGAAGGTGAGCTACGAGGTCGGCCAGGATCGCAAGACCGGCAAGTCGAAAGCTGAAAACGTACGGCTTATTTAATTTCCGCAATCATGGGATCGGCCGTCTCGGGCGCAGCAAAGCCTCCGTTACTGCTGCCGCTCGCAAGCGGCAGGCCGTAGCCGCGGCCGCCGGCTCACTGCCGAGGCGTGTATTCATGGTCGATCTCAAGATCGTCGACGTCGACCTCGTCGGAAGGTAACGCCGAGAGCGTCCCGAAAGCAGCTTGACGGTCACCGCTAAGTCGACAGCGCCACGTCGCGGCATCGACGAAGCAACCTATGTCGTTCGTGACCGATGAGAGAGCTCATCGCCTTTTTCTGTACGTCCAGAGCTGCGCCGGCGGAATGTTGCGCATCATGAAAGCCAGGTGCCGGACTTCGTAACCGGCGGGAAGCGCGACGACCGGAGACAGCAACCCATAGGTGATCTGAACAACGGGCCTTCCGTTCGGCACACGTTCCAGGAGGTCGAGGATCAGCGACAGGCGCTTGTCCGGTGGCAAGTGCAGGAGAGGTACAGCGGAAATGACGCAGTCGAACTTTGCGTCCCGCTCAGGACCCAGAACAAGATCGAGCGCGAAGGCGTCTCCGCATCGAACGTCGACTTCGGAAAACTCCTGCCTGAGATGCCGGCAAAACTCCGGCGAGTATTCAACGGAGACCAGATCCTTCGGCCGAACGCCCAGCGCCAGGATCTGTTTTGTGATGACGCCGGTTCCCGGGCCAAGTTCAAGCACCGGAAGCCCAGAGGATGAGTCAATGACGCTCGCCATCTTCCGGGCGGTCACGACTGAGGTCGGCGTTATGGCGCCGACGGCTGTTCGGTCGCGCTTCCAGCCTTTCAGGAATTCTATCTCATCCTTGAACTTCAATCCCACCCGCTGCCGCACGCCCATTCTTCGCCTCCGCTTCGACGCCCACGATGATTGCCGCGAGCAACATCGCTTAAACGCGACAAACGCAAGCCCGCCAGCGCCATTTTCCGTCTGCCTATTGTGTTTTGCTCATAAAAAGATGCCTCGGAGAACCCGAGGCGCCGGGAGGCGCTGCCATGCGATTGGTTTTCGGCGTGAGGAATCAGAGCGACGTTTTTTTGCTCTATTCGCGCGAAGCTGAGGATGGCCAATCTAGCTGGCGCCTCGAAGCCGGACCTGATCCGTGCACAGCAAAGCTTTGAGCTGCGCGGCAGAACGCGTAATCACCGAGGCCCCGACGGAAAGGAGCCGCTCATCGTGATCGTCGAGGCAATGGCCGCCGGCTGTGAAGCCGATAACCGTCATCCCGGCCGCGACACCGGCCTGGACGCCGGCGATGCTGTCTTCCACGACAACCGTACGGGCAGGATCGGCCCCCATCCGGTCGGCCGCGAACAGAAAAAGATCAGGTGCGGGTTTGCCCTTCGATACCATGACGGTGCTGAAGACATGGGGTTCGAGCAACGGCCAAAGGCCGGTCCTCTCAAGACCGAGACGCAGTTTTTCAGGTGCGCTGCTGGAGGCGACACAACGCGGCACGGCAATTTGGCCAAGAAGCTCGGCGATGCCGTCGATCGCCTCCAACTCGGTCAGATACTTCTCCTTGATTCTCGCGGCGACCACCTCTTCGAAATCGGAAGGCAGAGGCCTTCCCCACTCCCCCTCGACCATGCGGCGCATCGTGGCGGCAGACAGGCCGGTATATCGGCGGACAACGTCTTCGAAAGTGGTCGGAAAACCATTGCGCGCCAGCTCATCGGCGTCGATCTGGGTAGCAAGCTTTTCGCTGTCGATGAGGACACCGTCACAGTCGAAGATGACAAGGTCGAATGGTTTGGTCAGGCTCATTGGAAACCCTCCGGCATGAATTCCTCGGGGCTGATCGCGACCACGACCCTGCTGCTGACCTCGAACTGATTGATCAGGACGCTGTCGTCGCGAATTAAGGCGACATTGAAGGCCGGCGCATCGTTGACGAAGCGCGCATCGCGCCGCTCGAGATGCGGAATGATCTGGTGCGCAACGCCCCGGCTCGCGCTAAACGGTACGCCTTGCCAGGTGCCGCCAACGTCGACATGGACATGGCCGCAGAAGATGTGGCGGACCGAACCTGTCTTGACGAGCGGCCCCACGGCGTTTCTTGGAACCAGGGTGATGTGCGGCGCAAAATGCGGCAGCCCGACCGATTGCAGCGGATGATGGCAAAACACATAGCTTGGGCGATTTGGCTCTTCAGCAAGGCGCTCTAGAAGCCATTCGAACCGGCCGCAGCCGAGCGAGCCATGACCGTGGTCGGTCACCAGCGTGTCGAGGAAAATCAAGCGGCCAGCCGGCACATCCAGGACCGATTGGACGAAGCCTCTTGCGTCGATTGTGGCGTCGGGGAAAACCCGAAGGAAATTAGCCCGATGATCGTGGTTCCCGAGCAAGAGGCGATGCGGCACCCGGAGGTCCTGCAGGATGTCGCGCAGAAGCTGGTAGGCGGCGGCGTCGCCTTCATCGGTCAGATCGCCGGTGATGACACAGAGATCAGCGTCCGCATGCTCGTTGTTGATGGTCGCGATCACAGTGCGGAGACGGGCGGCGGGATCGAAACCGTAAAGGGTCTTGCCCGGAGCCATGAGATGCAGGTCGGTGAGGTGGATGAGTTTCATTGATTGATCCATGAAAGCGAGCGCCGAAGCGGGTCCGGCGCTCTTGATAGGAGTGGGTTAGTTGGTCTTCGGGAGAAGCGCGCGAACCCTCGCTGCCATATCGGCGAGAGCTGCATCCGGCTCCATGCTGCCAAGCGCGATTGCGGACATGTCGTCGCGAATGACCTGCGAGATCTCGACACCGTTTTCGCCGGGCCAGGAGAACCATGGACGGGCGCGCGGCGTCTGCAGGACGCTTGTGTACCAGTTCGGGTGCTGCTTGTAGAAGTCGGCAAGGTGATCCTTGTCGAGCGCACCGGTATTCGTCGGCATATAACCTGTGTTCGGAACGACGATGCTCTGGCCGTCCGCGCTGGTGGCAAACTTCACATAGTCCCAGGCTGCGGCGCGCTTGGCTTCGTCCTTGGACAGGATGACCGCGACCATGCCGCCCGTCGGCATGGTTGCGGCCTCCGAGCCCAGCGGCTGCTTTGCCGTCGTCAGCTTGAAGCGCGTGCCGATTTCTTTTTCGAGGCCGCTGACGCTGCCAGCCGATGCGAAGAAGAAGCCGAGCTTGCCTGAGGTGAAGAGCTGACGGGCTGCACGGCTGTCGATCGCCGGCTGCGTGCCTTCCGTATGGAAGCGCTTGAAGAGCTTGGCGGCAGACTGACCGGCCGGACCGTCGAAAGCGATGTCGGTTTCCTTGTCGTTCATCATCTGGCCACCGAAATTGCGCACCAGGTTCTGTGTCGTCCAGTCGTCCGAACCGAGATCGTAGAACATGCCCGATGTCCCGTCGCCAAGCGCTCCGATCTTGCCGGCTAGCGCCACGAAACCGTCCCAGTCAGTCGGAATCTTTTCAGGATCGCCGCCGGCCCGCCTGATAAGGTCGGCATTGAAATAGACGACCGGCGTCGACATAGCGAACGGCAGGCCGTAGAGCTTGCCATCTATCTTGGCGAGCGACAGAACCTGATCGGTATAGCCCTTGTCGGTCAGGTGATCCTTGGAAACCAGATCGTCGATCGGCTCGATCAGGCCGCGGGCGACGAGCGGGCGCAGCACGTTGAAGCCGACATAGTGGACATCAGGCAACTGGCCGGCCATGCTTTGGCGGATGAGCGCCTGGACGGCTTCGTCGTAACTGGGGGCCGCTGCCCTGAACCCAATCTTGATATCGGGATACTTCGCTTCGAAGCTCTTGGCGACGGCTGCGTGAATTGGCTCGTGCTCGGCCCAGGCGTAATAGACGTCGACCTTGGTTTCCGCCTGGGCGGAAGCGGTCAGGCCTGCCGTGGCAAGGCCAGCCGCGATTATCATGGCAATCGTTTTCACGATGCTCTCCAGTTGTTCGTGGTTGGGTTGGGTTGTTGAGGATGCCTAGTGTCAGTGTCGGCCGACCACCAGACCCCTGATGAAATGCCGCTGCATTGAGAGGAAGAGGGCGGCCAGGGGCGCTGTGACAATCACGCCCCCGGCCATCAGCGCACCGACCTGACCGCCGCCGTCGCCTGCTTGCCGGAAATAGGCAATGCCAAGCGAGGGCATCATCATGTCGGGATTGGTTGTCACCACCAGCGGCCAGTAGAGGTCGTTCCAATGGGCCACAATGGAGAAGATAGAGAAAGAGGCGACTGCTGGCCATGCGGCGGGCAGCATGATGCGCCAGGCGATCGAGAACTCGCTGAAACCGTCAAGGCGGGCCGCATCAAGCACTTCGTCAGGGAAGGTGACGAAAAACTGTCGAAACAGGAAGATCGCGAAGACCGAGATGATCCAGGGCAGAATGAGCGCTGGGTAGGTGTCGAGCAGCCCCGATTTCGCGAGCGCAACGTAGATCGGAATTGTCGGGATCTGCACTGGCACGAGAAGCCCGAGCAGCACTGCGCCGAGCAGGAGCGGCCTGCCTGGAAAGGCCAGCTTCGCGAGCGCATAGCCGCACGGGATCGCCACGGCAATTTGCAGGATCAGGATCGCGAGACAGACCACAAATCCATTGGCCATGAAGCGCAAGAGCGGGATTGCGGTGAGTGCTGCGCCGTAATTCTGCGCGGTGCCGGCCAGTGTCGGTACAGGCAGAAGACCGCCATTGAAGATTTCGCTCTCCGGTGTACCTGAAGCCAGCACCATCCAGATGAATGGGAAAACCATGATGATTGCGCCTGAGAGCAGAACGGCGTGTGAGGCAATGCGCGATACGGGAGGTTTCGCAAGGATCATGGCGTTCCCCTCAAGTCTTCTTACCGGACGCCCTACGGTCCGACAGGCGCATCTGGATCAGAGACAGCATCGTCACGAACACGAAGAAAGACACGGCGATCGCGGATGCATAGCCGACGCGGAAGAACCGGAAGCCCTCTTCGTAGAATGTATAAAGGACCACCATTGTCGACTTCATCGGTCCGCCCTGGGTAAGCACAGCAACTATCTCAAACACCGAGAACGCGCGGATGACTGTCATGACGGTGACGAACAGCGTCACCGGAGCGAGCATTGGCCAGGTTACGAGCCGGAAGCGCTTGAAACCACTGTCTGCACCGTCAATCGCAGCCGCCTCGTAGAGCTCTTCTGGAATTGTTGAAAGTCCGGCCAGGAAGAGGATCATGTTGAAGCCGACCAGCTGCCAGATGCCGATGCAGGCAAGGGCATAGAGCGCCACGGACGGGTCGGAGAGAAACCGTACAGGCGAGGCGCCGAGCAGGTGAAGAAATGCGTTGGCGGCGCCAAGACTAGGATGGAGGATCGCTTCCCAGGCGGTCGCGAGCGCCACGAGGGTTGCGGCGACCGGGATGAAATGGGCCGTTCTGTAAAAAGCGGAAAAGGTGGACCGTGAAATCAGCAACGCGACAAGCAGACCCCACCCGATCGATATCGGGACCACCACAATGACATAAAGCGCGGTATTGCGGAGGCTGGTTGAGAAACCTGGGTCGGTGAGCATTCGACCGTAGTTGCCAAGGCCGACAAAGCGGATACCGACCAGGCCCAAAGATGCGTCGGTAAACGACAGGAACAGAACCAGGATCGCAGGGCCGATCAAAAGGGCAAGCAGGAGCAGCAAGGCTGGCAACGCAAGAACCAGCCCGGCACGGGCTTGCGCGCGGTCCGACTGGTAGATTGATCGCACGGGGGCTGCTACTGCGAGAGAAACATTGTCGAGCACAGCCATCTAAGCAGCCTCGCGTTCGACACGTTCTCGCCGGGACCGACTTTCGGGAAAGAACCAGGCATTCTCCGCGTCTATCGTCAGAGCGAGGTGCTCACCAGGATGGACCGAGCGCGCTTGATCCGCCGACACTCGAACGACGAATTCGGCGTCCGCCTCAGCCTCGACAAAAAGGTTTGCGTCCGTTCCGGAATGTTCGATACGCGAAAGGCAGACGCGGAGGGTTCCGGGCACATCATGCGCAGCAATGCTTGCGTGCTCCGGGCGAAAGGCCAAGGTGCCGGGGCCGGTGGAGCCGATCGCGTCACGAAGTGCTATCTTGCCACTCCCGATGGCGACCATCCCGCCGACTGTGGCTGAAACAGGGACCTCATTCAGGAAAGGCTGCGCGAGAAAGCGGGCGACCTCAAGATCGACTGGATCACGATAGAGATCGGCTGGCTTGGCGATCTGACGAACCTGCCCCCCGAACATCACTGCGACCCGGTCAGATATTGCTGCTGCCTCGGCTTGATCGTGAGTGACGAATACCGTCGTCGCTCCCATTTTCTTGTGGAGTCGGGCGATTTCACCTCGTGTGTGAATTCGCAGCGCCGCATCCAGGTTTGCCAAGGGCTCATCCATGAGGAATATCCTCGGTGCACGGACCATCGCCCGTCCTAGTGCCACACGCTGACGCTGGCCGCCCGAAAGCGCTGCTGGACGCCTGTCGAGCAGGGCATCGAGTTTTAGGATCGCCGAGGTTTCACGAACCCGCTCGTCGATCGAGCGATAGCGTCCGGCGGCACCCGGCAGGGCAGTACCAAGGAGCGGCAACCGCTCCAAACTGCTTAGTTCGCGCATTACCAATGGCGCGGCGATATTGTCGTACACGCTAAGGTGCGGGTAGAGCGCATAGCTTTGAAAAACAAATGCCAGGTCTCGGTCCTTTGGCGCGACGTCGTCGAGCTTTTTGTCGCCGGCGAACACATGGCCCTGGTCCGCTCGCTCGAGCCCGGCGATAATACGCAGAAGCGTAGATTTACCGCAGCCTGAAGGCCCAAGAAGGGTCACAAGTTCGCCGGCGGCAACGCTGATCGACACGTCGCGCAGAACATTTATTTCGCCGAATTTCTTGCTGATTTTGTCTATGTGAAGTTTCAAAGCTGCCATTCCCTATCCCCACGGTTAGCAGTTTTCTTAATGGTGCTTTATTTCACAATGATGACATCATGGAGTTTTCTTTCTTTTTTGCAAATAGTCATTTGGAAGAGTTTTGCGGGGAGAGCGTCCGCCGTCCGGGAAGGCTCGTGGCCGTTTCACATGGATAATGTTGCAGGTGTTCGACTGCGGTGCAGCATGCTGAACCCCATCGTAAGTGCACGTTCTCGAAAGAAAGCGGCGGCTTACGGGCCACGCCGAGTGGCTTCTTACGGTCGGCATTCTGCCATCCTCGAGAAGAAGCGGACGCCATCGTTCTATTGGCGCTTTATTTCACCAATGTGACACATGGAGTTTTATTTCATTGGCCGATTCAGATGCTTGTCGAGCGCAAGCATCAAGCATTCGATGACGAAAATCTTGCCAGCCAATGGCGTCAGCGTTCCGCCGAAGGGATTGTCATGCAGGCCGGAGGCCTGAAGACTATAATGCGCGGCCTTGCTTAGAGGGCTTTGCGTTCGGTTGGTAATCGCGACGGTCGTTGCGCCAGCGGCGCGCGCACCTTTGAGGAACTGGACGGTTTCGACGGTCAAGCCCGAGACTGAGAATGCCACCGCAACGCAACCTTCGCCAAGCCCATTAGCAACTTCATGCGCCATATGCGAGTTCCGAAAGGCGAGCGCAGTCAAGCCCACGCGAAGCAGACGATATGCCAGCATCTCAGCGACAAAACCGGACATTCCCGCACCATAGATGTCGATGCGGCGGGCGGTCGCAAGCGCTTCGGCGATCCTGTCCAAGCTCGTAAGATCGACATGGCTGTGGGCGACCTCCAAGTTCTCCATCAGTGTTCGCTGCAGTTTGTCGATTGCAGGATCAGCACCTGAAGAACTGACAACGGCTAGTTGGGGTCGGCCGACTTCCGCTGCAAGCGCAAGCTTGAAGTCGCGAAACCCGGTAAACCCGATCTGACGGCAAAGCCGCAGGATACTAGCTTCGCCACTGCCCGCAAATTCGCCAAGTTCTGCCACGGACTGACGCAGCACTTTCTCCGGGTTTTCCAGGATGTACTTCGCGATCCGAGCGAGTGCGTTTGGAAGCTGATCGATCTCCTCATGCAACCGCGATAGGATCGTCTGCCGATCCCTGTTGCGCTTCTCGTCCCCAATGCTTACCAACCCGCGGCTCCATCTAGTTCGTGTCTTCGGGTGACGACAAACCGACCCCGAACTTAGCCTTAGAACACTACCGCATTCAAGGTGCCGGCGATGTCACTTGTTTCGCGAACGCGCTGACTAGGGCCTTGCCGGTGAACTCGGGCATCTGCGCCAGGTCGCGGCTTTCTACTGCGCCATGGGGTGAAACCGATGAATGTAGGTGGAAAGCGGTGGTTCTTGTAGCTGATGGACGATGCGTTCATCTCAACCGAAGTATCCGCCAACCGTTAAGGTGCCGACAACGTGACATCGCCGCGGCGACCGTCATTTACGTGGGCTTCTCTACAAAGCTAGTCAGTCATTCTGACACGTATCTCAAAATTTACCTGCGGACATAGGGCTTCAGCTCCGGGAACGGACAGGCTTCAAAATAGCCGCCGTGGATGCGGGGCGCAAACTTGCGGTGACCATGCACACAATGCTGAAGACTGGTAGAGTTTTTGATCCGAATGCGGGAGCCGCAACCGAAATCCGCACAGCGTTCAACGTCTGAAAGTCCGAATCGTCCCTGCCGGGACTAAGCCGAGCCATTCCGTTGATGGGATTGCCTCGCTGTCTCAGCCGAATGAGTCGGAAGGCTCATTCCGCGAATGCTGAGATGGAGTCACCTCTAAGGACTTCCCCGCATCGCCGCCGAGATCGCCTGGCAAATTACTGAACTCCGTCTCTCGCCCGCAGGTCGCGTGGCGTCGAAGCGCTCGGCGACCGAACCTTTTGAGCAAATTTTGCAGGTCATCGACGAAGGTGAAGATGACCGGGATAATGATGAGGCTGAGCAGCGTTGATATCATCACGCCGCCGATCACCACGATCGCCATCGGCTGCCGGAAACTCGAATCTCCGCCCATCAGGCTGAGCGCAGCCGGCAGCATGCCGGAGGCCATGGCAAGGGTGGTCATGACGATCGGTCGCGCCCGCTTATGGCACGCATCGAAGAGCGCCTCGAACCGGGGCATGCCTCGGCGACGCGACATGATCGCATATTCGATGAGAAGGATGGAGTTCTTCGTTACCACGCCCATCAGCATGAGAAGGCCGATGACGGCAGGCATCGAGAAGGTGGTCCCCGTCACCACCAGCGGCACCAACGCGCCGCCGAGCGAGAGCGGCAGGGCCATCAGAAGCGTGAGCGGCTGCAGGAAATCATGGAACAGCAGGACGAGCACCGCATAGATGCAGAACACACCGATTGCCATCGCAAGCGCGAAGCTCTGGAACAGCTCGGAGCTGCGCTGAAGCTCGCCGTGTTCCACCAGCGTAACGCCCGGCGGCAGATGCTGGAGAGCCGGCAGCGCCTTCGCCTCGCGGTTGACATCGCCCAGAATGCGGCCGTTGAGTTCGACGGAAACAGTGACATTGCGCATGCGGTCGATACGGTCGATTTCCGAAGGACTGCCGCCGATGCGGATATCGGCAATCGATCCGAGATCGACATTGCCGTTGGTGCCGGCCACGCGCATGTTCTTAATGTCGTCGAGATTGGTGCGCGCCTCTGGCGAGAACCGAACGACGATCGGTATCTGCCGCTGCGGCAGGTTGAGCTTCGGCAAATCGGAAGAATATTCTCCGTTTGTCGCCACACGCACGGCGCTGGCGATCGCATTCGACGTCACGCCAAGCGCTGCTGCGCGGGCAAAATCGGGCATGATCTGGATTTCCGGCGCTTGCCTTGCCGCCGTCGATGTCACCGCGCCGATGCCCTGTAGCGTCCGAAGCTGCTCCTCGAGCGCCGTGCTGGCGCTGTCGAGCGCATTGACATCGTCGCTGGCCAGAGTGAACTCGAGCTTGGTACCGTAGCCGATCCCGACCGCCACACGCACTCCGGGGAGGACGGAGAGTGCCTGCCGAATATCGCTTTCGATCTCCGACTGCTTGCGGTCGCGCCCATCAATCGGCGTCAGCGTGGCGACGATCGCGGCAGACCCGACACTGCTCCTTGCAACCGTCGCACCACCGCCCGAGGATGCCGAGCCGACGGCGGAAAAGACATGCGTCACGTCGGGAAGCTTGCCGATGATATCCGCAGCTTTCCTGCTGGCGGCGTCGGTCTGCTCGATGGTGGCACCCGGCTGCAGGGTGAGCGTGATCTGCGTCCGCGAGTCATCCGCGGCTGGCAGGTATCCCGTTTTTAAGAGAGGGATAACGGAAAGTGAAAGCGCAACGACGACGGCAGTCACGGCCACTGTTGTCTTCCTGTGATTGAGGGCAGCCTTGGCGATCGCCATATAGGCGCGCATAAATCGGCCATCCTTTTGCTCCGACGGATGAGCCTTCATGAAATAGGCGGCCATCATGGGGGTGAGCAGACGGGCAACGACAAGCGAGGCAACGACGGCAACAGCGGCGGTGATGCCGAACTGACGAAATAGGAGGCCTGGTATGCCGCTCATGAACGCCGTCGGTAGGAAGACCGCGACCAGCGTGAAGGTGGTGGCGATGACGGCGAGCCCGAGTTCGTTGGCGGCCTCCGTTGCAGCATCGAGGGGCTGCTTGCCCATCTGCAGGTGGCGGGCGATGTTCTCGATTTCGACGATCGCGTCGTCTACGAGAATTCCGACCACCAGCGACAGCGCAAGAAGCGTGACGACGTTCAGGCTGAAGCCTGCGAGATACATGACCAGGAACGTCGGGATGACGGACAGGGGCAGTGCCACAGCAGACAGGATCGTCGCGCGCCAGTCCCGAAGGAAGAGCCAGACGACCACGATCGCAAGGATGGCCCCCTCATACAACATGTGCATCGAGCCGTCGTAATTGCCGAGGATTGACCCGATCAGGCTGTAGACTGCATGGATCTGCACATTCGAATGCGCCGCTGCAAAATTTTTCATTGCCGTGTCAATGTCAGCCGAAACACTGCTATCGGAAAACCCGTTGGAACGTTTGATTTCGACGGCGATCACCGGCTTACCGTCGAGATAGGCCATCGAGGAGCGCTCGGCGAAGCTGTCCTTGACCGAGGCGATGTCGTCGAGCCGGGCCTGCTGTCCGTTAGCGAGCGGTATAGTGAGCTCCCTCAGGGCCTCGACCGACTCTACAGCGCCGAGCGTGCGCAACGTCTGACGCGTGCCGCCGATCTCGCCGAGCCCGCCGGACTTGTCGGCTTGCACGGCCTTCAACTGCGCTGATACGGTCGCGGCGGTGACGCCGAACGACGACATCGTCGAAGGATCGAGATCGACGTGGACCTCGCGATCGATCCCGCCGATGCGGTTGACCTGGCCGACGCCCGGGACCGATAGCAGCGCCTTGGTTAGATCATTATCGACAAACCAAGACAGTTCGGTCTCGTTGAGAGCAGTCGAGCGGACGGCATAGGTGACAACTGCGGAACTTTGGACGGTGGCCTTCGTTACGATCGGCGTCGCCATCTGTGCCGGGAGATCGGCCTTGACGCTATCAACGGCATTGCGGACCTCATTGAGTGCCGTTTCGCTGTCTTTCTGCAGCTTGAAGGATACCTTGGTCGAGACGGTGCCATCGGTAATCGTTGTGAGGATATGATCGAGATGGCTCAAGGAGGTGAGGCTATCCTCGATGGTGCGGGCAACCTCCGTCTCGAGCTGCGTCGGCGCAGCCTCATCGAGCGTGGCGGTAACGCTGATGGTCGGAAGGTCCATGTCCGGAAAGTACTGAACCGCCAGCTGTTTGAATGCCCAAAGCCCGCCAAATCCAAACATCACAAACAGCAATATCGCTGGTATGGGATTGCGGATCGAGAAGGCGGAGAAATTCATCAGTTTTTCTTCGCAATTTTCACGAGGTCATTGTCCGATAGAAATGCACCGCCCGACGTGACGACGTTTGCCGACCGGTTGATGCCGGAGTTGATTTCGACCTCGCCATCATTGCGGCGGCCGGTTTCCACGCGGACCCGTCGCACCCGCTTGTCCTCGCCGGCGGTGAAGACGTAGCTGATGCCATCCCGGAACACGATCGCCGTCTCGGGGACGGTCAGCGCCGGAGTGGTCCGCAGCTCGATATTGCCAGTAACATAAAGGCCGGTGTGCGGACGAACCTCGGACGGAAGCGCAACATAGACGATCGCACGGCTGGTGTCGGTGCTGACCGAGGGGCCGACCAGCCGCACCTTGCCGGCAATGGCGTGACCGTCCGGTCCGTTGATCGCAACGCTCAAACCCTCCGAAATCCGCGGCAGATAACGTGCCGATACTTCCGCCTGCCATTCGACACGCTGCTGGCGCACCATGCGGAAGAGCTCGGTGCCGGTGGAGACGACTGCGCCGAGATCGCCCGAACGCGAGGTTATGAGGCCATCGTCAGCGGCGGTGATGGTCGTCTGCGCAAGCTTGATCTTTTCGCTGTCGAGCGCGGCTTCCTCGGATGCCAGGCTTGCCGTCGCCGTCTGCTCGTCGGCGAAATATTCGGTGATCTTCTCGTCGGAAAGAGCGCCGGATGAACGAAGCTGGCGTGCACGATCCGCATTTGACTTGGCCTTTGTCAGCTTTGCCTTGGCGATGACGACAGCCGCCGCCTGTTTGCGAAGGTCTGACAGCACGCTGTCCTGTGAAAGCCGGGCCAGCGTCTGACCTTTCGTGACCACCGAGCCGACATCGACCAGAACGTCGGTGATGCGCAGGCCGCTTGTTTCGGACGCAATGATTGCTTCCTGCCATGGTTTCAGCCAGCCGCTCGCGGGAACGGTTTCCAGCCAGTCCCGTATTGCCGGCGCCGTCAGAGAAACGGTCAGAGCAGGTGCGGCCGCCTGTTCAGCCATGCTATTAGCGGAGGGAAATTGGAATGCTGCACAGACAAGAACGGCAGCGAGTAGAATACACAGTTTTCTCAAATAGCAATTCCTCGCAGTTCACGGGTGTCCCCGCTCAACCGTGGCGTCGAATGTCGGCTGTTGTGGTGAAAAGTTGAAATGCCTCACGGTCTCGAAGGTGACAAAACTCAACTCAAAACATCTTGGCGGGATACCAGTGATGTCGGGCTATTCCGCCATCCAAGGCAGCAGTTTTTTGTCGGCTGCGAGGCGGTGATACGGCTAAATCGCCTCATAAGGTTCGCGTGGGACAATAGTGCCTGTTGCTCCGCCGTTTGCTGAGTCTGGTCATCCTATTGCGTATGCTGCTTCCTCGACAGCCCGGCCTACACGCATGCGGATGGCCTCGGAAATCACCTCTCCGTGGGCGAAATCATTACGCGTGGCATAGATTGCGGTCGGCATCGCAAGCGCTTCAAAGAACCCGAACAGAGGACGCAACTGATGCTCGACGACAAGCGAATGACGCTCGCCCCCGCCCGTCGCAGCGATGATGATAGGCTTGCCCCTCAGCGATGTTGGATCGAGCAAATCGAAATAGTGCTTGAATAGGCCGGTGTAACTGCCCTTGTAGGTGGGTGAGCCTACGACCAGGACGTCTGCCTCTAGCATCTGGTGTACGATCCCGCGCGCTTGAGCGCTGAGGTCTTCTATCCGTTTGGCTTTCAACAGTGAAGGTCCAAGGTCATCGACATCGAAGGACTGCGCCACCGCTTGCGTTTTGATTGCCAATTGCCCGACGATATGGTCGACGAATGTGCGCGTCGCGGACGGTCGTGTTATGTTGCCCGAGAAGCCAAATATCTTCGTTTGCGGCATGTCGATCTCCAAATGCTCAGCAGTAATAAGTCATCTACACGTTGTCATTCGTCTCTTACGGAAACGACGGCCTATTCGACGGTGACTGATTTCGCCAGGTTGCGCGGCTGATCGACGTCAGTGCCCGCAAACACGGCGGTATGATAGGCGAGCAATTGAATCGGCAGCGAGAAGATCATCGGCGCTATGATCTCGTCCACGTTTGGAAGAACGATTGTTTGCATCGTCTCGAGCTTCAAGGCGCTAGCGCCCTTCTCATCGGTGATCAAGATGATCCGTCCGCCGCGGGCCGCAACCTCCTGCATGTTGGAAACGGTCTTATCGAAAAAGCGGTCGTGCGGTGCGATCACGACAACCGGCATGTTCTCGTCGATGAGAGCAATCGGGCCGTGTTTCAGTTCGCCGGCAGCATAACCTTGCGCGTGAATATAGGAAATCTCCTTTAGTTTCAGGGCGCCTTCCATGGCCAAAGGGAAGCTCGTGCCGCGGCCAAGATAGAGTACGGCGCGGCACTTTGCCAATTCACGCGACAGAAGCTCGATCCTTGGTCGGATGCTGTTGAGCACCTGCCCCATGACGCGCGGCACCTCGGCAAGCCGGCCGACCAGTGTCTGTTCCTCCTTCTCCGTAAGGGTGCCACTCGCCCTGCCAGCAGCAACCGCGAGCGCAGCCAAAACGGCGAGCTGGCATGTAAAGGCCTTCGTAGACGCAACGCCAATCTCAGGACCGGCGAAGATCGGGAACACAGTGTCGGACTCCCGTGCTATCGTCGATTCGGGCGCGTTGACGACTGCACCGGTCTTCAAGCCGTGCTCCTTGCAATAGCGTAGGCAAGCAAGTGTATCGGCCGTCTCGCCCGATTGTGAGATGAAGAGAGCTGCCACCTGTGGCGAGAACGGGATTTCGCGGTACCGAAATTCTGACGCGACATCGATTTCGACCGGCAGACGTGCGTAGTGCTCGAACCAGTATTTGCCGATCAGCCCGGCAAAGTACGCAGTGCCGCAGGCGGAGATCGCCAAGCTTTGCACGTTGGCGAAGACCGTGTCGCGCCAAACCGCGACTACCTGATTGTCGCTGAAGTTGATGTAATGGCTGAGGGTATCGGAGATGGCCTCCGGCTGGTCGTAAATTTCCTTCTCCATGAAATGGCGATAGTTGCCCTTGTCGATCATAGGGGCCGTCACCAGCGAGATCTGCCGCGGTCGGGTGGTGACCTCGCCGTCGATATCGAAGATACGGACGCCAGTCTTGTTGATGACCGCCCAATCGCCGTCGATCAGGTAGGTGATCTCGTTGGTTAAGGGCGCCAGCGCAATCGCGTCCGACCCGAGGAACATCTCGCCGCTTCCGTGACCGATCGCGAGCGGTGGGCCATTACGGGCAGCCATGATAGTCGAAGGGTCCTCCTCGAAGAGCAGAGCCAGCGAGTAAGCGCCTCGGACGCGCTTCAGCATCGCATGCATAGCTTCGCGCCGGCTCATGCCGTCCCGGCGAAGTCTTGCCACGAGATGCGCGATGACCTCCGTGTCGGTGTCGGTTTGGAACTCGGCGCCGGCTACGGTCAGCTCATCCTTCAATTCGGCGAAATTCTCGATTATCCCATTGTGGACGACCGCGATGCCGTCGCTAAAATGTGGGTGGGCATTGCGTTCCGTCGGCGCGCCATGGGTTGCCCAGCGCGTATGAGCAATACCGATTGTGCCCGCCAGAGGCTGTTCTTTCAGCTTTGCCTCAAGATTGTGGAGCTTGCCCTCACAGCGCCGGCGATGGAGCGCTCCACCGTCGATCGTCGCGACGCCCGCCGAATCGTAGCCACGATATTCAAGGCGTTTCAATGCGTCTATCAGCCGGTCAGAAACCGGATGATGGCCGACAATACCCACAATCCCGCACATACACTCTCCGCGTTTTCGCATATCGGCCACAACGCACTCACCTAGTCCCGTCAGTGTGGAGTGAGCGAAGCTACAATCACTCTTTGATCGCCATGACAGCTAAGATTCCGTCGGAACTTCGTGGCAAAACCGTCATGTTGTCGCGCTAAGTAAATTCAACGCGTTCTAACGGCACTCGACTTATTGGAAAAATCTATTCTTTGGATCGCACCCATTTACGTCATGGATTGTCATGGCACCAATGATGGCTGCTGAGCGCAGCATGACGGACGTTACTCCTGCCTTGGGAAACCGGCCGGTTTATGTAGCAGGCGGCACCCATCATTCCTGCGTCCGCTCCCACCGCCTTCTAGGAGTCCCCTTCGAGCGGGGCTTGTGGGAAAGCCTCCCTGCAATAAATATCGTCTTAACGCTCATCAAACTCGCCACAAAGGATGACTTTTCGTGTCAATTTACTGTTGCAAGTTTTTACGGGTTATCGCATTTGCACCTGCTGCTGCGATCATGCTGGCCGCGCATAACATATCGGCGCAGGAATCGTTCACCACGGTGCAATGGCCTAACACGCCAACGGCACGGATTGAGGCACTTGCGATTCTCCAGACCTTGAATGCAAATCTCCTGAGTAATGCTAGCGCCACTTTGACGCTCGATCGCTGGTGTGCCGGACACAAGCTCGCAGCGCAAGGTTCTAAGATCGTTGCACAGCGGGTTCGCGGGCGAGACAAGCCCGTCGATAGCCGCATCCGAGAACTTCTGGCGGTCGGCCCCGACGAGCCCATCGCCTATCGACATGTCCGCGTCGTTTGCGGCAATCGCGTCCTTTCTGAGGCCGACAATTGGTATGTTCCGGCAAGGCTGACAATGGACATGAATAAAGCGTTGAATACGAGCGACGTCGCCTTTGGCAGAGCCGTCCAATCTCTTAATTTCACCCGCACAAATCTATCTTCCAATTTGCTGTGGTCGCCTCTTCCAGAAGGATGGGACGTAGAAAAGGAGCTACCGACACCCGCAACGGGATCATCTCTTGTACTACCGCCCTTTCTTCTCGAACATCATGCAGTGCTGAAGCTTCAGGACGGCACTCCGTTCAGTGCGCTGGTCGAAAGCTATACGAGCAATGTATTGGACTTCCCTGCTCCACCTCTGCTTGCCCACTAGCTGCCCATTGGCGCTACGACCAAAAGCGCAGCGCCCGGGACGGTATTGTCGATCGCGACCGTAAGACAGCGTCGCCGTTGCCGAAGCTCGTCGGGGGCGTTTGTACCGGCGAGCTTGTAGCGGTCGGTACTATTCGGTGTGGTCGATGGCGATCCGCTTGACGTTGGTTCGCTCCTTCTCGGTCTCCGGCAGCGTCACGGCGGTGGAAAGATGTCCTTCGTAGGACGACAGATGGGGTGAGTTCGCGTGGTTGTTTGGTACGGTCGTTTATTGCGGTCAGGTCGCCGATTAGATTGGTCCGCCTCATTCTTCTGGTCCCATAGTGTGAGGGCCGCACAGTCGATCCGGAGACAAGCGCGATACTGCGAAGACCTCAATAACCGTAGCTACGGACAGTAGAAAGGTGCTTGACCTCACCACGCCGGATAGAGAACACAACCCCATCAATACAGTCCCCGATGTCCCGTGAGGGACGGTGATTTTGCGGTAACCTTGTCAGTCGACCGGTGGCCAAGTGGTACGCCGTGGCCACGTCGAAGTGCCCGACCGCACACTCAACGGCCTCGGAAAGACGGTAACCCGGCGTGGAAGCAAAAGACGCTTAACAACCATCCGCATTCAAAGAGCCAATTCACGACGTGACCACAAATCGTGCCAACGTGACAAACCCGATCTGAGAACCAGCCGTAGAATCGGATCGAGCTTTTTTATCCGCACCAAGGGAGGTCCCACGTTGTTCTTGATGTGCGCTTAATCATCCGTAACGTCAATGCTTTGTATTCAAAAAAAGAATTTCACAGAGTGGGTGGTCGCAGTTATGGGGAGTCCCGTAATAACCAAACCTCGTAACATTAGGAGCTTTACAAGCATGTATTTGGAAACAGAATCCAATGATATCATCGAGGGCAGCAATGGCAACGATATAATCGGTGGTCCGGGCGGCGATCATGGCGATGAAGGTCTCTCTGGCAGGCCGTACGACGAGGATCTCGATGGTGAAGCAGGCACATTCTTCGTGGCAGGACATGAAGGCTCCGACACGTTCGTTTTCCATTCTCACTATCCGACGGGCCCTATAGACTGGGGGGCTAATTTTGAGCCGATCCCGGTACTGACGATCGGGGATTTTAATCCGGCTCAAGATACTTTCGCTTTCGATGCGAAGGGACTAGGCAACGATAATAGTGGTGCGAACTTTATCAATCACGGCGACCCTCAGGCGGGTTCCACCGTTGATACCTTCTATGAGGGCAATGCCTCGGGTGCGAGCGGTGAACACGTCGTGGTAATCACAGACCAGAGTTTCGCCAGCGGGTCTGACGCAACGAGCGCTATATCCGGAGAGAGGGGCGGCGACATCATCGTCTACCACAACGCCGATACCAGGACCGTCGAGTTAGCGTATGTTACTTCGCCTGATCACGTGGATGTCTTCGCTCACTTGTCGGAAGTAGGTAGCGTCTCAGACCTGGCTAACATGCACCTTACCCCCTCCGACTTCACCTTTGTCTGATCGCAGGAGGCTTGGCGGGTTCGCGCGCCAAGCCTCCATTTGCTGCGTCGCTTCCGCTTGTTCAGGTTCCCGCGTCGGGAAACCGCGGTTAGGCCGCCAAAATCCTTTGCATGATCCGGTTGTTCGACGGTCGGCCTATCGCCTTGTGCCGGGTTGACGCTGCGCCTCCAGCTTGTATCCGCTTCAGCAGCCGACGCACCTGTCGCAGCGTCAATGACTGCGACAGGGTACGGGCTTCCTTGCGGCACATGGCACCATTGAGGTTCTCGTAATCGTCCAGCGGCCGGTGCATAGGCGATGTCACGTTGTCATGGGGAGGCGGTCGCGTTGATCAAGGCGGGGCGGGCCAGTAGCCATGCGTCATCGCCGGGGCAGCCAGCAAGTGGCTCCGGCCGCAACTGAGAATCCCAGGCGGTCACGGCAATACTGTGAGTTGCCTGGAACGAACGTTTGATTAGCCTCCGAACGTTGGCAGGTTCAAGCCTCTTGCAGGTGATGCAGGAGCCTTAGCAGGTTAGGAGCTGCATCATTATGCTTACTCCGATTGACCGTGTTCGATCTTGAGAATGGCTTCCTCGATCGACGCCACGCCGAGCAGCACCAATGCATCGGCCAAACAACGCTCTATGTCACCGATACTTCGGCCCTCGATTATGGCAACCTCTTCAAGCGTGCGGCCCTGTTTCAGCCACCGAAGCGAGTTCATTTGCAGGGGGCAAAGCGGCAATGTGTTCGCCATCATCCTCTCCAAGAATTCATGGAGGTCTCGCGCCGTTACCACGTGGCCTCGCTCTCGACCGCGGCTGCGCATGTTCATGACTTTCGCTATGGCGCGCGAAGCGTTGGGATGAAGAATGGCCACTAGAGATTTACCCCGTGGCCGGCGAGGAGGATGGGCGCTAAGCCGAGCTGCGGCACGACCGGTATAGAAAGCCGAGGGGGAAACGGCCGTCGTCGAGCAGGGATCGACAGCAGCCGAGTGAACCTAATGGCAGGCGTTGATGCCCCTCCCAGGCCAGGAGCCACGTTGGACTTTCGGCTATTCTCCGGGGTCCGAATGGCGGTGAGATTTCGTTTCCGGCTGGTTCCAATATAGAACCGTTGATGCTGCTCGATAGCTGGCATCATCGCAAGATCACCTCACGAACGCGAAAGGCGCGTTAGCTCCGATCCGTCGGGCGCCTGTCATGCGCACAATCACACGATTGATTTCCGGAGGCTTGTCACTGATATGCAAAGCGGAGATAAGCTGGATGACCTCCTGATCGGACGGTGAGCGACGATGATGCAGACGCAGGAAATCCATCGACGTTGGCGTGCGGAACGTTTCCGTCCAATGGGAAGCCTTTCGAAGATCTCGCCGGGGTGGCCATTCGTGCGTGCGGCACGATCCGATGCGGCAACCGGTTGCCTGCGTATACATAGGGCAGAACCGGTGGCCTCCTGTTAACGGGGAATGGCAGAGAGCATCGCCATCTATAACTAACGGACCTTCAAAGTCGAACACCTGTTTCCTTGTCGAATACATGCACATGCGGCGCCTGAATCTCGATTTTGACTGCATCACCTGATTTGGCCCGGAGGAAGCCCGGCACGCTTGCAGTGAACTTTCCAGCCGTTGTATCGATGTTTACATGGGTCGCCGGCCCGACCGGCTGAAGCATTTGGACCCGGCCTTCAAGTCCGGTTTCACCGAGGCGAACGTGCTCAGGCCGAACGCCGAACTCCACAGGTCTTCCGACCTTGAAATTACGTGGAGCAACGTTCACCGGAAGCGTCTGCTCGCCGGCACGAATGAACATAGATCCGTTTGCTTCGGCTAAAACTCCATCGAGGAGCTCGACCTGGGGGCTCCCGATAAACGAAGCGACGTAACGGGTCGCCGGTCGTGCATAGATCTCTTCGGGGGTGCCAAATTGCTCAACGCGCCCGCGATACATGACGGCGATCCTGTCCGATATCGACATCGCCTCTTCCTGATCATGGGTCACGAAAATCGAAGTCACGTTCTGCTGCACATGTAGTTGCTTGACTTCCGTGCGCATCTTTACTCGGAGCGAAGCATCAAGGTTCGAGAATGGCTCATCGAACAAGAAGATACGCGGCTCTCGAATGAGGGCGCGGCCGATCGCTACTCTTTGTTGCTGCCCCCCGGAGAGCTGCGCTGGAAATCTCTCAAGCACATGGTCGAGTTCCAAAGAGGCTGCAAGTTTCTGGACCTTCTCCCGGATCACTGATGCGGCGACGCCGCGCATCTTCAGCGTAAACCCGATATTCTGCGCAACTGTCATATGCGGATAGAGCGCATAGTTTTGGAACACCATCGCCACGTCGCGCTCGACCGGCGACGAGTCATTGACACGTCTTCCGCCAATCAGGATGTCACCGGAGGTGCTGTCTTCCAGGCCTGCGACCATGTTGAGGGTGGTGGTTTTGCCGCAACCGGACGAGCCCAGAAGCGTGATGAATTCGCCTGCTTTGATATCAAGATCGATATTGTGGCAGACTTGGAAGCTACCGAAGCGTTTGGAAACCTCTTTCAACCTTACGTCAGTCACTGTCTATCCTTTCATCATGCCGTCGGCGAAACCGCGGATGATCTGGTCCCGGAAGATTGTTGCGATCACGATGACGGGCGCGACGCTGATCACGGCAGCCGCCATCATCTGCCCGAACACCGTTTGATATTGTCCTGCAAACTGGGCAATCGCGAGCGGCACTGTTTGCGCGCTCTGTCGTGTCAGTATCAAAGCGAAGAAGAATTCGTTTCAGGCCTCAATGAACGCGAACACGGCGGCCGCTCCCATAGGGGGGATCGAAATCGGCAAGATGATGTACCAGAATGTTCGCAGCACACCCGCGCCGTCGACGGCTGCAGCCTTTTCGATCCCGACGGGAATGCTGAGGAAAAATCCGCGCAAAATCCAGATGACGATCGGGAGGTTGAACGACAGATAAACGACGCCCAAGGTCAGCACGCTGTCGATCAGGCCCAAATAGCTGATGATCAGAAAGAGCGGTATTGCAATCGCGATACCCGGCAGCATCTGTGTTGCCAGAATGATGAACCCGAGCGCATTCGAAAAGGGAACGGACAGGCGAGCGAGCGCGTAGGCTGCCGGTGCTCCTAGAGCCAGGGCGAGTGCCGTGGAGAACAGCGAGACGATGAGCGAGTTTACCACGCCACGCCCGAGCGCAGCTGCAGATGCCGCCACGGTGACGAAGTTGTCGATCGTAAAGTTGGATGGCGAAAGATCCGGTGGCTGGGCGATCAACGCACTTTGTTCCAGCAGGCTTGACACAATAAGCCATACGATCGGTGCAATTGACCAGACAACAAACGCGGTCAAGCAGAGATAGACAGCAATCCTTTTGACTGGCCCGCCGTTGCGATAGACCTGAAAGCTCATTTTGCACCTGCCGTGGGCTTGGGTTTGAGGAGCCACAGATAGCCAATGGCTAGCATGAACGTCAGGATGAAGATGACGTTCGCGATTGCCGCGCCGTAGCCGATATCAAGGAAATTGAACGTGACCCGGTAGGCCAGGAAATTCAGAAGCACTGTTCCGTCAGCGGGGCCCCCACGCGTGAGAACGAAAATGATATCAAATACCCGTAGCGACCAGATCGTCTGGAGGATCACTGCAATCCCGATAGCGTCCTTGATGGCCGGCAGTGTGATATAGCGAAAGCTTTGGAAGCTGTTTGCGCCATCCATGTACGCTGCCTTGTGCAGAGCGCCAGGCACCCGCTGGAGACCTGCCAGCATCAGGAGTGTGACAAAAGGTATCGACTTCCATACGTCGACGAGAAGCAGGAAGTTCAATGCACTAAACGGCGTTCCCAACCAGACTTGGTAGCTATCGATCAGTCCAATTGTCTTCAGCAGAGCATTCAAAACTCCGTAGTTGGAGTTGAGAATCCACTTCCACAGTACGGCGTTGGCCACTGGCGCGATCGCCCAAGGGACAACAAGCAATATCTTTAGAAACCCACTTCTGCCCTGTGGCTGGTTTAAAAGCAGCGCAACGCCCAAACCGATCCCGACAACGAGGATGACCTCCATTGCGGAAAAGTAAAGCGTGTTTAGTGCGGCGTGCTGCAGACCTTGGTCAGAAAACATCTGCCTAAAATTGGCCAGTCCAACCCAGACCTGATCGAGTTTGCCGGCCCTGAGCTTGACGTCCTGAAGCGCGAGTAATGCCGACCTTACGATGGGATAACCAAGTATCCCGGCTATGACGATCATTGCAGGGGCGATAAGAACAACGCCGACCTTCTGTCGGCGTTTCTCGAATGTTGTGGCCATCTATATCACCTCTGGGGACATCATCCGCGACGCTTGACGATCGCCGTCACCAGATCGTGCGCTTCAGCAATGGCCTCCGCAGCCGTCTTCTGCCCTTGCAGCGCCTTCTGAACTTCGGTGCCAATCGCCTGCGTTACCTCGGTGAAGTCTGGCGTGACAAAACTCTCATAGGGGTGTTGCGCCTGCTCAAGCACCACCTTTGCGATCGGCAGTGCCGCCTGGACTTCTGGATCGCCCAGGACAGACAGTCGGGACGGCAACCACCCGGTATCGAGCGCCTGACGCTTCTGAATTTCTTTTGACATAAAGAACT
Organism: Rhizobium grahamii CCGE 502; assembly: GCF_000298315.2. Taxonomy (GTDB): domain Bacteria; phylum Pseudomonadota; class Alphaproteobacteria; order Rhizobiales; family Rhizobiaceae; genus Rhizobium; species Rhizobium grahamii. The sequence continues at coordinate 304,498 of NZ_AEYE02000038.1, forward strand.
CAACCAGCTTTCGGGCCTTGTCCGGATGTTGGCTGGCATTGCTAATCGTCCAGGCGTCCGTGCCGTCGATCGAGGCGGAACCTGCAGGGCCCGCAGGAAGTATCGTAGCGCCCATCTTTCCGACGATGTTCGACTGTTTGGGATCCTGCGCCGTCGCCCACATAAATGGCCAGTTCATCATCATCGACGCGCGACCGGATGAGAAGACGTTGGTGGCGTCATTGATCCCGGCGTAGGAGATCGAACCCGGCTCGGTTCCGGCCGCCTTCAGATCGACCATCATCTGGAGAGCATCGACGCCGGCATCACTTTTAAAGACCGGCATGCCGTCTTCGCCGTACATCGTACCGCCAGCCTGCTGCAGAAATGCCATCCAGTAGCTCGCGGCCCCGCCGATGCCGGCCGCCTCCGCATAGTTCGAGACGTAGCCAAAACGTCCGTCGCGGGTCAACTCTTTCGTAAATCGCTTGAAGTCGTCCCAATTTTTTGGGGGCTCCTTGATACCAGCCTGTTCAAGATGCTCTTTGTTATAGAAGAGATTGAGCAGCGACAGCGTGAAGACTGTTCCATAGCGCTTGCCCTTCCATGTGACCGTCTTGAAACTTGACTCCGGAAGGTCGGCGATCAATTCGGCCGGAAGATCGTCGACGAAAGGATAGAGGAAGCTTTCGAACTCGGGGACCCACGCGCACATGTACATGATATCCCAAGGTGCGGATCCCGATGCAAAAGCAGTTGCCATCCGGTCATGAAGTTGCGGCCACGCCAGCATCTCATAGTTTACGGATGTCGTATTTGCCGCTTTCCACGCTTCAAACGCCGCCTCAGCAAACTTGGCCGCTCCGGGAGGAGCGGGATCTGGCGGTAGCGGGCCGAACACAGAAAGTTCAGCGTCTTGCGCCTGCGCGTAGCGGCCGAAAAGACTACTGGCCGTCGCCGCAGCAGCAGCGGCTCCGGTAGTCTTCAGAAGGTGACGACGAGAAATGATCGATTGCATTGGTTGAACCCCTTTTTTTGTTGAATTTCGGGCCGGGAAGAGAATCTTTTGGTATTGAGCGCGCTCCAAGGCTGACTGAACGCTTACGCGCAGACAGCGACAGCCCACAGACTCTCCTGAACAGTTTCATGCTCCGCTCCACCATCACTGGCCTCCCCCAGTTGCCAACATATGATATGCACGTTCGCGTGCAGTCAAGTCTAAAAATGCGCGATAACGTGCGATACAACTTCGTCGGATCTTATCGACGCGCGCACTCGCAAAAATCGATTGATGGATGTAGGACCTTCATGTTTGGGGTTAGCAGCGAGCGAGTGGACTTAGATCAGACCAGGGACATTTTGCCGAAATGCCGTGGGTCGGGTAATGTCCAATACACTTTGACAAGCTCCGCTCGCGGGAAGGAAAAATAGGGGTCAACGTTTCTCGTATGCCGGCTGGCCCATCGCCGTTAGTTTGGCCCCTCGAACGCCTCTCGTCGGGAATAATTATGCCTGCGCCGAACAAGATTGCCAGGCGATCGAAAAGAGGATGATGTGCCGATCTGCTGCAGGTTGTCGTAAATTGATGCACGACCTCGTGCAGCCGGTCTCAATATGCATCATACTCGAAAGACTAGATATCCGTTGCCGCGTCCTGAGCGCACCCCGTGCGTGATTCGCCCCCCAACTGCCCCCCGCGTTTGCGGTGATTAGCTGGAGGGCTGGTATTCGTACAGCTCATTCAACGTGGCGAATGTCAGATCGGCTGATTGCTCGGGAGCAGCACCAGGTCGCGGATCGTGACGTGTCGAGGGCGCGACAACATGAAGGTAATCGCGTCAGCGACGTCTTCTGCTCGCACGCCTTCACCCAGTCGGACTTTTTCTGCTATTTGTTCTTCGTCCGTGTAGCCGGTAAGTTTTGTCAGAACGATACCTGGAGCAACAGCCCCCACACGAATGTTTTGCTGCCCAACTTGCCGGCGCAGGCCGTGTATGAAAGCCTGAATGGCGTGCTTCGACGCACTGTAAACTGGCTCGTGGTGGATCGCCGTATGTCCCGAAACGGAGCTAAGTGCGATAATATCACCGGCCTGTTGTGCCACCATGCTTGGGAGCACGCGGCGGATTGTCCGAAAGACGCTGTTGACGTTCAGTCCGATAAGTCTGTCCCATATTTCGGGATCATCATCCGGTACATAGCCCTGATGGAACATCCCGGCGCTGGCCACTAAAACATCAATTCGGCCAAAAGTCCTGAGGTGGTGGTCGACTACCTTTTCGACCATTCCGTCTTCACACAGGTCGGCGGCCACGATCGAGGCCCGGCCCGAAAACTCTTCAACGAGCTTCGAATACTCAGTGTCCAGGCGGGCGGTCAGGGCAAGCTGAGCGCCCTGCGCAGCCAATGCACGCGCTGTCGCCAGTCCGATGCCGGAGCTCGCTCCAGTGATCAGAGCGACTTTGTCTTTAAAGGGGTAAACCATCTCAATCCTCCAGAATGATGGAACTTGTGGTCGGCAACATGCAAAAGAGCGAGCCCCCTGCATGTTACCGCTAAGCGTTGACCCAGGTTCGCTCACCCGATCAAGGGGAGAGCGTACAGACCCAAGTCCCGGGGTCCGTTCAAACCGGGGACCGGGGCCTAATGTCGAATTGACTTCACCTTATCCATGAACGCCTTCACACGGGCCGGATCGACGGCATTTTCGAACACACCATCAATCTTGAACGTGGATCCTACAACCGCGCCATCGGAGACCGATAGCTGGCGCTCCACGTTCTCGAGCCTGCAACCGGTGTTGCACAGCACGACGGTACCGGGAACTGCGGCTTTGACGCTCGACAAGATCTGCGTATCGGTTTCGGCGCCAGCGGTTAGACCTGAGACACAAAGCGCGTCCGGGCGATTGTTGAACACCGTGGACTTTGCAATATCGACGATGTTTCGGTTGCCGAGATAGGAGGCGGCTTCGGGAACAATGTTGTAAAGCAACTTCAAGTCCGGGGCGAGACGCATCTTGTGGCGTACGGTTTCGCCGACATTGGTATTCCAGAGGCCGAAATCACTCGCATAGACGCCGCTGATGATTTCGCGGATGAACAGTGCACCGGTCGCGGCGGCCAGATCAATCGAGGCGATGGGGTCCCAAAGGACGTTGACGCCAAAGGGGATCTTGATCGATGGCATCACCTCGCCAATCACACGCGCCATGGCGGCAGTGGTCTCCGGGCGCACTTTCGTCAGATAGGGAAGGCTGAATTCGTTTGAGAACATGACCGCATCGACGCCACCGTCCTGAAGGTGCGTAAGGTCGGCAAGAGCTTTGTCGATAACCTTTTTCATGCCCCCGGCCGTATCATAGGCTGGATCGCCAGGCAGTGCCTGGAGGTGGCACATGGCGATGACGGGTTTATCGACGTGGAAGATTTCTTTGGGCCATTGCATCGGATTTTCCTCTTTGTGTTGCTGATTGATGGTCTTCAGTAAGATGACGAGTCGTGTCTGCGGAACGGGCCGCCTCCGCAGGAATTCAGTTCAACGCTGATTTCTCGTCGGGGCCCCGGGTGCTGTCGCGCCTGTCTGGCGTTGGCTCTTCGATCTCGCCAAGAAAGTCTGCGATGAGCTCGGCTGTTCGCCCGGCATAGCTGGGTTTGGCGTAAACGTCGTCCTTCCGCGGCGCCTTTTCAAACCGGGAGCCCGGGATCAACCGATGGAGTTTTTCGGCGAGCGTGAAGGGATGGATGTCGTCCGCGTCGACGCCGATGATGAGCGTCGGAACCTTGATTGCCGCAAGTTGCTCGGTAGACAATTCCACACCGTCTCCTGCGATGTCCGACAGCAGTTTCCCAAGCCATTCAGGCTGGTGTTCTCCGAGGTAATCGGTCAAAGTGCTGTAGTTGTCTGGGCTTGATCGTCTTATCCGAGCGGCAAGATCGCTCGAAATGAAGATCTCGAGAGCCTTCTTGCGCGGGTATCTCCGCAGCAGTTCGCTGACTGCCCGGATCGGCTCGAGATTGTCAGGAGATTTGTCCAGAAACCATGCGGGGCGCACCAGGATCAGGCCGCGCACACGCGAAGGGTTCCGGATCGCAAGCGCGAGCGCAAGCGCCGCGCCCATCGAGATGCCGCCCACAACAAAGCCGTCCGGGAACCGCCCAGCTGAGCATGCTTCGATGTCCTGATAGAAGGCCTCTATCGAAAAGGCGGGCGGCTGCGGGCAGGACGAGCCACCATGCCCGGCGCATTCGATCGTGGTCAGAGCGAACCGCTCATCGTCGGGGAAAATGCGCGCTACCTGGTGCGCGTCACCGCCGAGGCCGTGCTGGAACAATACGGGGAGCCCATGATTGCCGCGACTGACGACATTCAGGGATGCACCGCTGAGAGATCGAATGGAACTATTATTCGTCAAGTCGCAACCTTCTCTGCCTAGAGGTCGATGTGACGCCGGGTGCGGATACTCTCGTCGGCGGCAAGAACGACCCGGAGACTGTCCACCGCAGCTGTGAGGTCTGGCGTGTCAATCGCACCTGTTCGGATGGCGCCGAGAAACGCGCGCTGCTCAAGTTCGCAAAGTGCGTCATGATCAGGCTCGTCGGCCATCCTGATGATTTCGTCGGCGTGTTTCAGGGAATTGTCCGGATTGAGCGCAGAATTATGGATCCGCAGCGCGCTCGTTTTCACATGGTTTAGGATGTCCGAAGACGCGGTCGTTGATGCCCCCTCATTGGCGGCGTCACCCTGTTCACTCATCGTGATACTGACCGCACCTTTTGGCCCGACGACGTCTTTCACGAAGTAGGCGACTTCGCTCACCATCGGGCCCCAACCGACCTCGTACCAGCCGATCGAGCCATCATCGAAGGCCACCTGCAACTGACCGTAATTGTACTGGTCCTCGGCGATCTCATCTGTGAGCCGCGCGCCGATGCCATGGACGCGAACCGGCTTGGCTCCCGTCAGTTCGCACATAACGTCAATATAGTGGACGCCGCAGTCGACCAGCGGGGGCAGGGACTTCATCAGGTTTTTATGCCAGGTCCAAGAATGCCCAATTGATTGCTGATTGATGTTCATCCGCATGACCAGCGGTTTGCCCAGTTCTTTGCCGCGCCTAATGAGCTCGCGCCACGAGGGATGGACGCGGAGAATGTAGCCGATATAGAGAGTGCGCTGTGTTTCCTTGGCGACGGCGACCATGTATTCAGCCTCTTGAACACTCCGCGCCATCGGCTTTTCCACGAAGACATGGGCTCCGGCCCGCATTGCTTTGATCGCGAAATCGGCATGGGTGTCGGGATAAGTACTGATGATGACCGCGTCTGGCTTAAGCCCCTTCAGGGCCTCGTCGAAATCATTGAAGCGATCGACGGATGACAATGCAGGCGGCACTTCCACTGAAAGCACCGACCGGCTGCAAATACCGACCAGTTCAAAACCGTCGATTCGAGTGATAGCCGCAGCGTGCGAAATGCCCATATGGCCAAGACCGACGGCGAGAACACGAAGCGGTGCGCTTCCACAGTCAAGGTCGTCAGGCATCGGCGATTCCTTCAAGGGGTACTGGGTGTCTTGGTGTCCACAGTCTCTCCCGGCCGGAGCGCGCTTCGTACCGCTCGGCATGTCGTCGCATCGCTTCGACGAGACCGGCGTCGTTGCCGAAGATTTCGGAGATCTGGCTCGGATAGAGCCGTGCGGCCTCGATCCGAGCCGCAAGCTCCACGTCGATGAATTCAGGGACTGCCTGCTGCCAACCCGAGAGCTCGAGGCCGCGTTCGACTGTTATCGGGTATTCGGCCGGGAATTTCCCGAGCAGATAAGGGAATTCCTCGTAAAGCCTGAGCGTCTGGCGGCCGAGGCAGACATCTTTGGCGGCCGCAACCACCATGAGATGATCTGCATGACGGCTGATACCAATCGGCGCATAAACAATGTCGGGACACTCCTCAGCGATGATATGGCCAAGCCTGGCTGTAGCCGCCTCGACATGTTTTTGGTCGGCGAGCTTCAGTCCGGCAAATAGCTGCGGAATATCGCTATAGATCGGCTCCCCATTGTCATCCTTACGGTAGATCGCATCCAGGAAACCCTCGTGGCGGTAACGCGCACCAAGGAGCTCGGCGACGCGCAGGTCCTCCTTCCGGCGGATCGCGTAGGGGTGGTCGCCGCGGTTCCAGGCGCCATGAAACCGGCGCGCGAGTGGCGTAAGCGCGCCAGTCGCGTCGGCGGTGATGAAGGTCGAGATGATGACGTCGTCGCCAGCGCTCGTCAGCTTTCTGATAAGCCCGGCACAGCTGAATGGCGCATCGTCGAGATGCGGCGACAGAAAGAGATGACGCGTGGCGACCTTTCCCATCAATGGACCGGCTCCTTTGGCGGAAGAAGATCGCAGAGATATGCCGCGGTCGAGGCGGCTTCGCTCTCGTCGAAACCGTGGGCAATGATTGGACCCGAGAAGCCGCCTCGGACAAACAGGTTGAGGAGTTTGGGAAAGTCGATGAAGCCTGTCCCGGGCGCGCAAGGCTTGCCGTCGTTGCGCATATCCTGGGCATGAATGATCGACGTTGCATCCGCGAGGAGATCGTAGGCGCGAAGTAGGGTGTCGGATGCATAATCGCGTTTGCTCCATTCAACGAGGTTGAAAGGGTCGAACACGATCTTGACGCGGTTGCTGCCAACTTCGTCGAGGAGGCGCCGCGCACTCGCCGGCGAGGAAATGACATTGGATGGCTCAGGCTCAACACCAAGGACAACATCATGCGTCTCGGCAATTTCGATCAGGCGGTCGAGTTCGCCGCGGAACGCGCTCCAGGCTTCTTCGCCAGCGTTGTCGGGATGGATTTTCCACTTGTCCGTGGCATGGCGGGTCCCGGTGCAAAGCGTGATCGTCGAGTAGCCAAGTGCTCTGCTTGCTTCGGCGAGCACGCGGAAACTCTGTCTTCCCTCTTCGACAACCTTCGAGTCGGGGGCGATCATGTTGTATGTCCCGGAGATAACCGGAATGGTCACCTTGCTCGCGGCAAAGTCACGCCGCACGGTTTCGAGGTGACCATTGTCCACGACCGACGGCAAGGTATCGAGGCCGATGCTGGCCATGTTGAACTGCGTGCACTCATAGCCGGCAAGCGCGATTGCATCGGCAAGCCTCGCGCTTGTCTTGCGATCGAAGGTTTTGGCGAAGATTCCGAGGTGGATCAATTTGTCAGTCCATGTTTTAAAGTTGCCCGTGGGCGTCGTTTGATGCGATGAGCGGCAGAGCCGATAGCCATGCTTGGCGCTGTAAGGCGATATTCAAGTTTCGGGTCACCCTGCTAAGTTCAATCTTTCGATGTTTGCGAAGGGATGGCGAGCCGGATGACGCGCCATCCCCCCGGGAGGGCGAGCTGCTGGTACAGCCCGCGTTAGGCATCCGACTATGGCGCAGAATCCTTGACCCGGTTCCCATCATGACCGGGCGGCTCATCAAGCCTCTCAAGATCCTGAAGTGTGAGATAGCGACGCATTGCCGGCTGCTTCAAGACCGCTGAGGCAATCGCGGCCCCAAGTCGTGCTGAGCCGGCCCAGTCTTGTCCGCGGGATAATCCGAGCGCAAAGCCTGCGTTGAAACTGTCTCCCGCGCCAGTCGTATCCGGCCCCTCGACCGGAACACACTGGATCTCGACCGGGGCAGCGTTTGTGCTTGCGGAAACCAGGCAGCCTTTCGCGCCCATCTTCACGACCACCGCTCCGGCGAAGCTTTGCCGTAATTCCTCCAACGCCTCGATCACGTCCTCACCGCCGGTTAGGGCCAGTAGCTCCGCCTCATTTGGCAGAAAGCAGTGGCACTCCTGGATCACAGCAAGGAGCCTGTCGCGGACGGATCCTGACCAGCCGGCCTGGTCGGAGCCAGGGTCGAACAAGACGATGCTGCCATTCTGACGCGCTTGCCAGGCGAGCTCGGCTACGTCGGGCTGAAGGGCCGGGGTCGTGAAGAAGCCAGTAAGAAGCGTGATTGGCGCTGCCATCGCATCATCTGATAGATCCCTCTTGGAGAAGGTCTCCATATGACCAAGCGACGTAAGAAAAGACCGCTCCCTGTCAGCTGCCTCCAGCGCCACCGTGATGCTAGTCGGTTGCTCGACCGACGTGATGTCAGAAGTTTGCACCCCAACCGCGGCAAGCATCGAACGGATAACCGCACCGATCGGATCATTGCCTAATGAGCCGAACAGTCGAACTGGCGCTCCGGCTGCCGCCAGCACCATCCCGGTTATGCCGCCGCTGCCCCCGGGTCGGAAGCTGACGTCGTCGACGAACCGCTCTTCGCCGGGGGGAGGCAAGGCTGCCACCGGCCGCATTACCAGGTCGGCTTGAACATTCCCGATCACGGCAATCGCCTTGGAGGAGCAGCTCATGGCGATCACGCCGACTTGCGATGATCAGGCTCGGCACGAGCGGCGAGCAAATTGACGGACTCCACGATTTCGAGCGCCTTCAGGCCATCAAGCGCGGTCGGCTGAACCGGCTGGCCGTTGAGGATTGCTGCCGCAAAGGCTTCCACCTGCAACTTATAGGCGTCCGTATCGCCGAAGATCGGTTCCTCGTAGCTGGAGTTCTCGGCTCGGAAAATGCGAACCTTGCTGGCTGCGCGTGAGAACGGAAAAGGGATCTCGGCGCTGATATGTCCCTTGCTGCCGTAGACCTGGAAGCCTTCAGTCCATTCGGCATGAACACTTGCCGTTACTTCGAAAGATGCAGCAGCACCGCCCTCCGTTGTTGCAATGCCGTGCCAGGAGTGATCGGCGCCGTCGACCGCCATAGTTGCTGCCGACACTGCAAAGTCGCCGAGAAGGAAGCGCATAAGATCAAAAGTATGGATCCCATGCGTCGCCAGAAGATGTGTCTTCCGGTTGGCAGCTTTGAGCGCCGTCTCGCGGCTTCGCACGTCTTGATCGACCAGCATGGCCGGAAACAAGGTTGCCTCGACGGGTGGACGCAGCTCCGACATCACGCGATACCAGCAACGCGCACTCAACATCCGGCCAATGTCGCCTGCGGCGATGACTTGCTGTGCGCGAGCAATGCCCGGATCAAACCGCTTCATGCTGCCGACCTGCAACTGGAGGCCGGTTTTGCCGAGAACGTCGATCAATGTTTCCGCTTCCGACGCGGTTACGGCGACCGGCTTTTCGACAAGAACATGCTTCCCGGCCTGGAGGGCGGCGATGGAGACCGGCACGTGGAACCGGTCAGGAATGGCAATCAGCACGGCGTCGAGGTCGGCGTTCAGAAATTCCTGCTGCTCCGTATAGGCGGGAACACCAAGCTGCATACCCGCGCCCTTCGCAAGCAGTGCACTTGGATCGAATACCGCAGCCAGCTCGACATTCTTTGCCTTTTGGACTGCAGGGAAATGCGCCGCCTGGGCAATACGGCCGCAGCCAACCACGCCGAGCTTCAACTTGTCTTTTGTCACTTCGCCTCTCCGGAACGATTGATCGAAATCTCGTTGCCACTATGAAGCATGCACGATAGTGTGCGGTCAAGCGATAAATGCACGATAGTGTGCATTATCTGGCAACGATAACCCTCTGCTCGAAACCCGGAGGATATCGCACAGTGATCGCAGCTAATGTCCGAAGCTGGGGGAGGCGTGTCTGCGGAATACGCAATCCGATTCCTAACGCAAGTGCGGCGGCTCGGTTGCCCAGTAGGCCCTGCGACGTATTACACTTCGACGATTTGGAGCTTTTTGCCGAAGGCCTTGCGCTGTCCCGCGTCGATCCGACTGTCGGTAATGATTTGCGAAAGCTCGTCTATACCGCAGACCCGGGCAAGGGACCGTTTCCCGAGCTTTGAACTATCGGCAACAAGCACGGCGCAATCGGCTGCGCGGATCATTGCCTGCTTCACCGGCACCTCGATGACGTTGACATTGCTCAAGCCAAGCTCTGCCTCCACGGCTTCGGCACCGATGAAAGCGATGTCGACGTGAATTTTACTGATGTAGTCGACCGTGTTGGGGCCGACGAGCGTATAGACGGTATCGACCTGTACGCCGCCCGTGACGTGCAAATTGATGTTACTGCATTCCGAGAGCAACATTGCGATCTGAAGATCGTTTGTGATCACGGTCAGGTTCTGCCTGGATTTGAGGCTATTTGCCACGTGCCATGTGGTCGAGCCGCTATCGACGAGTACAGTTTGACCATCCTTCACCAGGCCCGCCGCGTATTGTCCGAGCTGCCCTTTGACCGATGAGCGAAATTTTCGCCTTGGTTCATAAGGATAGTCAAACCCTTCCTTAGTCTCGATTGACAGGAAACCGCCCTGGGTACGGATGATAAGTCCCTCGGCTTCAAGACGAGCGAGATCACGACGGATCGTCGAGCTATCGACCCCAAACTCGTCCTCGATGATCTTCGAGGGAACGTAACCCGTCTTTTGAGCGCGCTCCACCATTTGGCGACGCCTCTCGGCCGCATTTGTCATTTTAGTCCTCGGATGCACATCGCACGTTTTCGTGTATCACACCCTCTTTGCTTAGCGGTGCGTCGTCAAGTCCGCAATCGAGAAGATGAAGGCTTGCCACACAATGCTTGTAAAAGACGGTCTATTCGGGTTGCCCGGCTCAGATTTAGTTTCCTCGCCACGCTGCTACTCGTTCGGCAAGGCGTACCGGAGTTTCGTTCAAACGGGATGGCTCGTTTCACCATAACCTTTTTCCAGCGCCATCTTGGCCAGTTCAGGACTGAGGCACTCATCAATCAGAAACTTCATCTCGTCTACCGCGACGGGGAACGCGACGATCCGTGAGGATGACCGATCCTTCGGGAAGGTCGGTGAAAGCACGCGGACGTCCACGCAAAGGATTGGCTTCCGCGTAGATCGTCGCGAGCCTAATCTTTTCTGCATTCAGGTTAGGCCACGTTTCGAGAATCCGTTCCGTCGAACCGCCTGCCGCTATGGACGCGGCAACATCATAGACAGGAATGCGGGTGCCGTGAATGACAGGCGTCCCGCCAAGGATGTCGGGCGATGATGCCACGGCTTCTCGGGCCGCGGCGAGGTCGTCCAACCGTTCGCTCAGGTGGGATCGACAATGTCGCGACAGTCCTCTTGGACCTCGCTGAAAAATCGACCCTTCCCAGCTCGCCGACTGTCCGACGCGGCAGAGCGTCCAGTCGTTCAACGTCTCGGTCATCTTCTGGAGCGGCTGGGACATGAGGATCGCGCGGAACCGATGCACGCGGCCCTGAGGGCGCGCGCCAGGATGGAGCTCGACCGACACGAGACGCGCGACCCGGATTTCACACCGGCGCCGCAGGAGCGCGACGATCGCTGGCACATGATTGTGCGCCGCTCGCCGGAGATCACGAATGATCCCCGCTCAGAACATTGTGGCGTGGGGGAGCATCGTTTCACGGGCGGATCAGCGTCAGGTCGAGCAGGATCTCATCATCTGCCGCGCACTCATCGATATCTTCAATGACCTAAATTAGTTGCGTTTTCGCGGCGGTACGGCGCTTAGTCTAATAAGCTTCATTTCCCAACGCCGCTTCCCTACTCGGAAGACATAGATTTTGTCCGAACAACCGCAGGCCCGATCGGACCAATCCTGGATCGGTTGCGAGAAGTTCTGGAACCTTTGCTTGGCAGGGCGCACTTCGACCAGAGCCCCGTCGCCCCCAAATTTCACTTCCGTGTCGAGGCGGAAGACGGAAGCGGCGTGCCCATTCGGCTCAAGGTCGAAAGCATGCACGCGAAATCGAAGCCTCCGATCCGTCGCAAGCTCTACTATTTCGGATGGATAACCCCTGGTTCACCGGCGAGGCAGGAATTCCGACCTTCTCCCGGGAGGAAATGTTGGCCACAAAGCTTCGGGCCCTCCTACAGCGCGACAAGGGCCGTGATCTCTATGATCTTGCCCATGCCATCGAGGTGTCCAACAAGCTTGATGCTGATCTGGTTGCCGACCTGTTTAGCCGCTATCTTCAATTTGCTGGTCAATCGATATCCCGCGCCCAGGCCGAGGAATGAATGTTCGCGAAGCTGGCGAACCCGCGGCTGCTGACAGATATGCGGCCACTACTTCCGCTCGCTCAGGCCGAAGCCTTGTCAGAGGACGCCATCAAGAAGCCCTGGTGGGTCTTCAAGGGAGTCTGGGAATGTCACATTGTCATATATTTTCCGCAGCGCATCTCCCCGGCTGCGCGCGCGGACTACGCCGAGGCTGCGGCGGGGCCGCCTCAGTCCCATCTCCGACGGGGCCCTGCTTATCGCTCTCTTTCCCACTCCAAGATGCCGCGCGTTGTCTTTCCTGCTCGCGTAGCCGGAGCGCTTTCGATGATCAGGATGTCACCGTTCACGCAATAGCTCCGTTGTTGTTCGGAGCCTACCCAGTTTTGATCGCCTGCAATGTCAATCTTCGTGATGAAATGATTGTTCTCCAGCCGATATTTCCCGGAGTACGTATACAAGCTTCGGAACGCGGCACTCTCCCCGTGGACGCCTTCAGCCGGATTGCGATCTTCAGCGGTGATGAGAACGAATATGCGATCCGATGATGAGAAGAAGACATAGCCGACGGGGTGCTGTCCGAACGGCGAGAACTCTTGTTCCTTTGTGTCCACGTCTTCCATCACCCACCGCTTAAGCTTCCACGTGCCGGTGAGCGATCGAGCACCAGTCAAATCAGGGTCAGCATTTGAATGTCCTGCCATTATGAAGCTCCCTTCGATCTGGCGCGGCTAGAAGAGTGTCTGGCCAGTGGGCTGCAAAGCTAGAGCGCGTTTTTCGCGTTGCCCAATATCAAATCCATCTGCCGCTATGCCAAACGGATATCCTTTCCAATGATAGACACATGATCTTAGCGCCAAATGGTTCTTTGCCTGTTACGCGCGCCATGACGTAGGACGCCTTACCTGCGGTGCTCCTGTCATTCTTTCCTACACCGGAGGTGGCTTGTTCGCTTCGGAACCCTTCGGGAGTTGCCGAGGATATCGTCTTCGTGTGGTGTGGTCGCTTATAACATCAACGGAAGCCCTGTTGCCACGAGGGGCGAAGTTCGGGCCAGCCCCACACACTCTGTCGGATGATGTCGCGTCCCGGACAAACCGGATCTGACCGCTGCAGTACTGTTGCCTTCTAACCAAGTCAAAGAGCTCAAACGAGGGAACAAGCTCTCTTGGCACAAGAGTTGCTCCTTTCATGCAAGATTGAGAGCACCGACGCGCAAAATAGCTACGCGGAGACGCACAAGGCCGGGGAGTTCGAGAAGACGGTCGCCGAAACCGGGGGCGAGGAAAGACGCCTTCACCTCATTTGACTACACCGCCTTCTACCAGACGGTAGCCCCTGAAGCTTTGGGGATTATGATGGAGTTCGAAGCCGACCGGGTGAGACACATCGTTGTCGGGTCGGTGCTTTAGGGTCGGTTTTCTTGCTGGTTCAGATCCCCGAACTTGCACGAGCCCTGGCTTGGGCGTGATGAAGCATGGACAGGCGGCTATTGCGTGGCCCGCCAGTTAGCATCTGTCGTCGGGCAGGAGACGCAAGAAGGCAACATGAAGGCGGAGACAGCTGGCTTACTGGGTATTCTCAGCTGGAGAGCACCTAGCGAAAGCCGTGCTTCCTCGTTCGACAGGACGGCTCCAGACAGGAGCTAAACCGATGGGAGAAATGAGTATGGAACTCAATTGCAACGCAGATGCGCTGAACGCCTTGCAGTCGCCCGAAGAGGCGATTGACGAAAGTAAGCGCGAGCGCACGGTGGCGGCAGATTTTAGCCTTGGGAATGGTATGCAAGTGGTCGTGATCCCAGATCATAGCATGCCAATCGTCACTCACATGGTTTGGTATAAAGCAGGAGCCGCCGACGAGCCTCCGGGAAAGTCTGGTATAGCCCACTTTCTGGAACACCTCATGTTTAAGGGCACAAGGAGGCACAAACCAGGGGCATTTCGCAAGGCGGTCGCCGAATTCGGGGGCAGGGACAACGCCTTCACGTCGTTTGACTACACCGCCTTCTTTCAGACGATACCCCCGGAAGCCCTGGGAACCATGATGGAGTTCGAAGCCGATCGAATGAGGCATATCGAATTGAGCGAAACCGCAGTTGCGACAGAACGCGATGTCATTCTCGAAGAACGGCGCTGGCGCGTCGACGATAGTCCAAGCGCTCGCCTGGACGAGGCACTGCGGGCGACCCTTTATCAGAACCATCCGTATGGCACCCCGGTCCTCGGGTGGATGCATGAGATGAAGCAGCTCGATCGCGCAGATGCCCTCGCATTCTACGACCGTTTTTACTGGCCAAACAACGCGGTGCTTGTCGTGGTGGGCGACGCGGACGTCGAGACAGTACGAGCTCTCGCAGAGAAGACCTACGGCCTCATACCGCGTGGCCCAGACGTTCTGGGCCGAAACAGGCCCCAGGAACCGAAGCAGGATACCAGTCGCACGGTCGTCCTGAAGGATCCGCGCGTATCTGTACCACAACTGACAATCTCGTGGGTGACGACATCATACACGGGCGCGGATCATGGCGAAGCCGTGGCCCTCAGTCTGCTGGCGGACATCCTCGGCGGGGGACAGCACAGCAGGCTTTACAAGGAGCTGGTGGTTCAACGGGGGATAGCCACCAAAGCTTCTGCCGCCTTCGAAGGCCGAGCGCTCGACCGGTCTAGGTTCCGGGTGCACGGGTCACCACAGGCCGACGCTACCATCGCCGACGTACATCGGGGCATCAACGAGGCGATCGAGAACATCAAAACTTCAGGCGTCACTGATGAGGCACTCGATAGATCGAGGCGCCGCTTAATTCGCGGAATGATATTTGAGTGCGATCAGACGCAACAGCTTGCAATAATATACGGCAGGGCCCTTGCGACCGGCAGCACTGTGGAACATCTGCACGCGTGGCCACGGAGGATCCAGGGCGTAATGCCGGCAGACGTGCAGTCGGTGGCCAAAAAATACCTTAATCCCGACCGCTCGGTCGTGGGGTACCTCGCACCGCATCAAGCTGAAGTGGGAGCTAATTCATGATGACTCTCAAACACGCGCTCATGGAGTGCTGCACACCCCTACGAACGCTCAAAAACTGCAACGTCTCACCCTCGGAGCCAGGACGTCATCTTATACAACAACTTCAAGCCGGCCGCGGAGTAAGAGCTTGGCTATGGGAGGATTATACGCTTCCAGTCATCGCACTCGCGTTCTCGTTTAAGGGTGGGTCCGTGCAGGATTCATTCGGGAAGGAAGGGGAGGTCGCATTGATGACGCGCTTGCTCGAAGAAGGGGCCGGGGATCTTGCGGCTGAAGTATATAGGGAACGGCTGGATGCGGCTGATGCCGAAATGAACTTCTACGCAAAGGGCGACACCGTCTATGGGTACCTGAAAGTGCTCGCCGACCGAAAGGATACCGCGTTCGATCTACTCAGACTGGCCCTTATGCAGCCAAGATTCGATCAAGCTTCAGTGGAGCGCATCCGCACCAAGTTCCTCACCGACATCAAAGCGGACGCCAATGACCCGCATGCAGCTGCTCGTACTGCATGGAGGAAGACCCTGTACGGCGATCACCAGTATTCGAGGCAACCGGAAGGAACCGAGACGACGATAGCGGCGATCACGCGTAAAGATCTTCAGATCGTTCACCAAAAGCTCGTGGCTCGTGGTAAGCTTGAAGTCGCGGTGGCCGGGGCGATTGATTCCGAGACGCTCACGGACGATTTAGAGCGGATATTTGGTGACTTACCGCCCGAGCCTGAACTAGTGCCCATAGCGGATATCAACCCCTTACTTGCGCAGCAGGTACAAATCTCCTATCCCCTCCCCAAGACGGAGTTGCGTCTAGCCTACCGCGGCATCGGTATCACGGATCCCTATTATTTTGCCGCCCAGTTGATGAACCATATCCTCGGTAGCTCGTCCACGTCGCGACTTTACAAAGAAGTACGCGAAAAACGCGGTCTGTCTTACTCGGTAAGTTCCAGCCTTGTGAACCGTCATCACAGCTCAAAGCTTCTTGTCCGCTGCGCTGGCACTCGTCCAGATCGCGCCGCTGAAGCTCTCTCGACCATTCGAGCCGAAATTCGGCGGGTTGCGGAGGAAGGCGTCACTGAAGAGGAGCTTGAAATAGCAAAGAAGAACCTCATTGGTGGTTACGCCATCCGAAGATTGGGATCGGCCGAGGCGATTGTCAGCACTCTACTCGAAAGTCAGGAGCGAGGTGAAGACACCAAATTTTTTGAACGCCAGTCGCAATCGATCCAAGCCGTAACCACGCATGGCGTGCTGTCTGTCGCGGAGAGGCTGTTCGACCACGATCCAACAGTGATGGTGGTGGGACAATCCATTGGAGGGGGGTGAGCTTACTCAGTCCGCGGACCTCTCGTTGCGGCTGGTCTCATCCCGTAGTTCCTGCGGGGCTCCAAGTTCCGCGCTGGTGGCGAAAATTCGAGGTAGCTACGGAGCAGCAATGCCAAGCGGCGGTCAATGGGGCAACTTAGGCGTGGCAACCTAGCTCAATTCGCCGAACTATCCGCGACAAGCGGCATTCGTTTGGCAAGAAGCATGCCCTCGCTTCGAGCCGTTTTTCGAATCCCGACAGCAACACCTACTGCGGGCGATCGTTACGAACTCATTCTGACCGAAAAAGCTCCTCTACGAATCGGCGCAAAAACGGAGACACCAATGAAGACTTCATACGCATCCGAAGCTTCGGCCAGGCCCGGAGCAAGCCGGATACGATCCGAGGCCGAGGCGTTGAAGATAGCTCGCAATTTAGCGGCCGATTTCGCTGCGACCGCCTCAGAACGCGATAGCAACCGCTGCTTGCCGTTTAAAGAGCTGGACCGGCTATCAGATTCGGGGCTTTTGGCAATCACAGTGCCGCGGAAGTTTGGGGGGCTTCAGGTTTCCAATGCCGTCTTAGCCGAGGTAACGGCCATACTGTCTGAGGCTGACAGCTCGATTGGCCAGATTCCACAAAACCATTTTTACATCCTGGAGGCCCTTCGCACGGACGGGAACGAGGGTCAGCAGTGCACTTTCTTTATGGAGGCTCTGGCGGGACGCCGGTTCGCAAACGCCCTTTCTGAGCGAGGCACTAAGACGGTTGGCCACTACAACACTCGCATCAGGCGCGACGAATACGGCTACCGCCTCAACGGCACAAAATATTATTCCACCGGTGTTATATTTGCAGACTGGATTGCTGTTTTTGCTCTCAACGAAAAAAAACAGTTGACTATGTCATTCGTCCCGAAGGGGGCAGAGGGGATATCGATATATGATGACTGGGACGGCTTTGGCCAGCGAACCACCGGAAGCGGTACAACCGTCTTTGATAATGTATTCGTCGATCCCAGTCGGGTAGTGCCGCACTATCGTGGTTTCGAGCGACCGTCTACGATCGGCTCCGTAGGCCAGATCATTCAAGCGGCAATTGATCTTGGTATTGCGCGGGCCGCGTTCGCGGACGTAGTCGAATTCGTTCGTCACAAAGCTCGCCCATGGATCGACAGCGGCGTCGAGCGGGCGTCCCAGGACCCACTGACCATTGTTCGAAGCGGCCAGCTTGCCATCCGCCTGGAAGCTGCCACCGCCCTTCTGGAGCATGCAGGTCGAAAAGTTGACGTGGCGCAGACCGTCCCGAGCCAAGAGAACGTTGTGGATGCCAGTCTAGCGGTTGCCGCCACGAAAGTCATGACAACCGAAATCGCCATCGAAGCCGCCGACACTCTGTTTGAATTAGCCGGCACGTCGGCAGTTAAAGCGGAATTAAATCTCGACCGTCATTGGCGAAACGCCCGCACCCATACATTGCACGATCCAGTGCGGTGGAAATATCACGCCGTCGGAAACTACCACTTGAACGGTGTAATTCCGCCCAGGAACGGTTCACTCTGATCCTTAAGTTCGGGCCCGGTTTTTTATGTCTTGGGAGCATGAGTGCCCGCGTTACGAACCGCCCGCATCATCGAACAAAAGCTTTTAACAATCCCGCTGAGAATTCTCACGTGCCACTTCGCAAACGAGAACGGATAATGCAGGGTTTTCGATCTGCCGGCGGCTTGCAACGACTTATCTCAGTCTTCTCAGCCGTCCGCACGCCCGAATAGTCGTATCCGAAAATGACGCCATTCGGCTCATAATGGATCGTTCAGACCGCTCTACGAGCCGGAAGCGGCCTCGCCTTCAACTTTCCATTTGCGACGGGCCCTGATGAATTGCCAAGCGGGGCTTCAGCGGGAAACCTGTCCTTCCGTTGCATGCCCCGCAGTCGGAATATCTGTCGCTATCTGTCAAAGATGATCATGTTGTCCATCAGTGGTTTTCTTGATTGGCACGGTCTTTGCTTTGTTGAACCAATAATACTGTGGGGCACAAACCTGAGTTCCTTCAGCTTCAGGCAGTCGCTACTAAGAGATCTGCGGATGCGAACATTCCGAGACGCGGGCGACGACTGGATAACAAGTCGCTCGATCGTCACGCCGCTTAATGAAGTCCAAGGGGGGGCATCGATGAGCGCCTTACGGAAGGCCTGACGGTTCCGCGATACCGCGTTAGGTGGACCGCCTAAACTGTTCGCACTCGTTCTGCAGAGTAGGATGGATGATGTGCCAGCACAAAGAACACTGGACCGTGAACGTTTTGGAGAGTGCCAGGAGGCCACGGACCTCATCCTTTTTGGCCGACCTGGCCGTACTAGGTGTCGCATTCGTTTGGGGCGCGAGCTATCCGGTCGCGAAAGGCGCACTACTCTACGCGCCGGTTTTGATCCTCATTCTTTATCGTTTCCTGATTACCACTATCGTTATGGCAGTGGCGGCAAGACATGAGATCGCATCGATCTGTTGGGGCGATTGCATCCGTGGCATCGTACTGGGAACAATACTTTTTTCGATTTTTATTACTGAAACTTACGGTATCGCATCAACAAGCGCCATGAACGCGGCCTTGATCATTTCGCTTTGTGTAATTTTCACGCCGATCATTGACTATGGGCTATCAGGGCGACTTCCACCTACGGGCATATTGGCAAGTGCTGCCATATCCTGCATTGGTGTCGGCATTCTCACTGGCGGGATCGGCAAGTCCAGTCCGGGTGACGCGCTCGTGCTTGGGGCTGCGATTCTACGAGCGATTATGGCCGTCTCCACCAAACGCCTTCTGGCCGGCCGGCAGATTTCGTCTGCGGCACTGACGGCCATCCAGGGATCCGCGGTGGCAACACTCACTTTCGTTTTGGCCGTCGCTCAATTCGGAATCCACGGCCTTATTGTGAACGCCACCCTTCAGTTTTGGGGCGCTGTCGCCTTCCTTTCACTCTTCTGCACCATCGCTGCATTCTATATCCAAAACGCCGCGGTCAGAAAATCGACGCCGACACGGGTCGGCTTTCTGATGGGAACAGAACCCTTTTTTGGTTTCGTCCTCGCGCACCTTCTCCTCACAGAATCATTGACCGCAGCGGGCTTCATAGGTGCCGGCCTCATCCTCGCGGGAACCTTTGCCGGCATCTTTTTTGAGAGCAGGACCTGACAATGAACCTCGTCTCGACTTCGATCAAACCATCTATTGGCGGCATTTTGAGTTTCGAAGATCTGGAGGCTTTTCCGGACCGAAACGCACCCGTTGCAACCATGTTCAGCGGCGGTCTCGACAGTACCTACCTTCTCTACAAGCTGCAAAGCCTAGGCTTTGCGAATATTGAAGCTGTCGCAGCGGATGTCGGAACGTCCATCGACAAGCCTTTGCTGGAACAGACGGCAGCAAGGTTCGGCGCGCGCTTTGTCTGCCTCGAAGGGCGGGAAGCTTTTGTCGAACAAGGCGTGAAGCCCGCCATTCGGGCCCACGCCAAGTACCTTGCCAACTATCCGTTAAGCAGTTCATTGAGCCGTCCCGTAATCGCCTCGTTGATTGTTGGTTATGCAACATCAATCGGCTCACGGCTGCTTCTTCATACAGCAAATCTTTCGCAGAATAGCCTTCCGCGCCTTAACAATAGCATCAAGCGCTCGGGATTTTCCGGTAACTTCGGCAGCCCTTATGAATGCTCGGTGATTTCCCGGCAGCAGAAGGCCGCCGCCCTCTCCGAGTTCGGATTGACTTTTGTGACGGACCGCACGTGGAGCGGGGACGAAAACCTCTGGTGCCGGGAATTCGAATCTGGACCTTTGGACGATCCCGAGAACTTTTCTATCCCGGAAGAGGCATTTGATTGGACGCGTAATATTTCCGCAGAGCAGCCGGTAGAAATCAAACTCGGGTTTGTCGACGGAAATCTCGTGTCAATTGATGACCGTGATGTTGCACTAATCGACGCAATCCCGCTCCTGAATAAAACAGTTGGTAAATTCGGACACGGCCGCTTTGTCGGGCTCGAACACATCTCAACCGGTGAAAAGGTTCTCGAAGTCCGCGAGGCCCCCGCTGCGGCCATCATCATGGACGCGCTACGGCACCTCGAAACCGCTTCCCTTAGCGTCGGATCAATCGTGTTGAAGCAAGGGCTTGAACAAGCCTGGTCCCAGGAGGCGGTTTCAGGTGCATGGGGCAGTACTATTCACAAGATGTGCGAACGGGGCATAGCGTCCGCACTCGAGGGCGTCAGCGGGAGCGTCAGCTACATAGTCGATAACACGCGGTTTTTACCTCGGTCCATCATAGCCAGAACGCCGAAATACATTACGGACCGCCACCTTTGGGAATACCAAGCCGCGAGCCGCCAACCGTCCTCTAACCTCCCCCTCGCCATTGCCAAGACGGGAGACACCCATGAAAAGGTCGCACACCAGGCGCTACGCAGCCTCAGTCAAGAATGCACTGGTCATCTGGCGACAAATGGATGGTGGTTTTCGAGAGGTGAGCGCACTGAAGCCGGCTTCGGCATCGAAATTGATGCTGGCTGGAACAACTTTGCTGACCATTGGAATCGCCTGCTTCTCGATGAATACATGCGTGACGGCGGGACTTATCGCTACCGGCGCTATGGCGCGTTTGAATATGACGCAGTGGAGGGAATTTTTCGGCTCCTGCCGCATGCCCCTTACGAGCAATCCAAAGCCGTCAACAACTTGAATGGCGGCTTCAAGCGCTACTTCGAGCCCTTTGAACAATCCTTTATAGATCATCCGGTATTAAACAAGATTCTGACAGGTTTGTGCGGAATTCTATGTGAAACCGCAGGACATGATCGTTGGAATATTAAGCTTCATCCCTACCGGATTGTTGCACGCGACGGTGTAAACGGTAAACCAGCACCCGAAGGCCTTCACCAGGACGGAGTGGATTTCATAGTCTCTTACATGATCGCGCGGGTTAACGTGACCGGCGGTATAAGCACGATTACTGAGGCCTCAAAGCGGTTCCTCGGCGATGTCGAAATGAACCTGCCAAATGATTTTGTGATCTGCAACGACCGCAAGATGTTTCACGATGTATCATCGATTGCGACCGAAAATCCGAAGCTGCCGTTCGCCTATCGTGACGTCATTGTCATCGCCTTCGAGAAGCTATGAATCAAGTCTTGAACTTAAGCACAAAAATCGGAGTAGCGAACGTTCGTGATGCCAAAAGCACCAAACCATTTTCAATGAGCTTGAAATTGAACGTGACATCCTCTCTGCTCTTCCTCGGGCATCGGCGGCATGACGGTCTCGCCCCCGCGGCAGGATTGTTAATGCAGCTGGTCGGCATAAAGGGTTGCCGATGTGCCTTCGCCTGCTCAGTTTTGTCACGGCGGTGTTTTCGATGGCCGAGAGCGGGCGGGCTGATGGTCGGGCAGCGGATTCGCAGGCCGGTTTCGCCTGGCTCAGCGGCTCTCCACCGATCTCGATCTCCAGGCGCGCGGCCTCCGCGCGCACCTGGCTTTTCCGCTTTGTCGTCGGCGGATCGCTTCCAAGGGCGACATGGCCGCCGAGCCGCTATCTTACCGTCGCCGGCAGGACCTCGAATTTCCAGAAGCTTTTCGGGCTGAGATAGGTATTGGCAAAAGCGCGGATATCGCCGGGGGTGACCTTGTCGTAGCCACTAAGATTGTCGCGTATCCAGTCCAAACGACGCGGGTCCGTCTGAGCGCCGCGCAGATAGTCGATCCAGTATTCGTTGCTCTCCCGCTGATGCTTCAGCGTCTCGATGATCGGTCCCCGGGCGCGTACGAACTCGTCCGGAGAGACATCACGAGACCGCAGGTCATTGGCGATCTGGTCGACAAGTGCGTAGAAGCGAGCGATCTTTGCCGGATGCGTCTCGACATAGAAATAGGCGTAGCCATAGCCGGGAATTTCCCTCGACAGATTGACGTCGCCGTCCACCGCGTAGCTTGCGCCTTCCGCGATACGAAACTGGTCTATCAGCCGGTTCTGGAAGATTTGGGTGGCGATATTGGCGGTGAAGAACCGCGGCAGATCGGAGAGCAAATCGCCGATCGGAGCTCCGAAGACGGCGGCTGCGTTATCCTCCCGGCCGCTGTCGGTCAGCAAAACGGGCGTCTTGTTCGCCGCCGGGAAACGCACGTCACCCCAATCCTTGCTCGGCGCCGCCTCCGGCCGCGGCGGCAAAGCGCCAAACGTTTCAGCCGTCATCCGGATTGCATCATCCACCGTGACGTCGCCGACGATGGTGATGTCGATCGGGCCGTTGGAAACCATGGGCCGGAACAGAGCCTCAAAATCGCCCGGCTTGGCGGCGGACAACTGGGCGCGATCAGGAAAGGTCCAGCGTGGATCGCCGGAGTGGACGAGACCTCTGAGGTTACGGCTGACAACGCCGCTGGGGGTCGCCTGATCCTGATCGAGGCCGCTCAAATAGGCCTTCTGCACCCGCTTGAATGCTTCCGGGCGGTAGGCGGGATCGGCGGTATATGCTGTCATCAGCTGCAATTGCGTCGCTAGATCGTCAGTCCGGGTGCGGCCGTCGAAACTGAAGGAACTGTCGCCGACCGAGAAGTCGATGCCGACCATGTTGGCCGCCAGCGCTTTCTGAATGTCCTGGTAATCCATGGCTTTGACGCCTGAGAGCGCGACAGCCGGAGACGCCCAGAGCGGGGCGCTACGGTCCTGCGGCAGGTCCAGCCGGCCGCGCCCGATATCTTCGCGCACCAGCACTTCGTTGGCGCGCAGCTTGGTCGGCTTGACCGTAAGCCGGACGCCATTGGAAAAGCGCACCATGGTCACGCCGAGATCGTCGACGGCGCGGCGTTCGACCACGGCGCCCGGCTGCCCGAAATGGGTGTAAGGCCAGGCGACGTCCGCTGCACCAGTTGATGCCGAGACGGTTATAGCCTTTGACGCATCATAGGCTTGCCGAACCGCGTCGGCTCCGCCCTGGGGTGATTGGGCCGTCTGCAGCACGACCTGGGGACCGTTGCCGGAGAAGGCATGCCGCAGCGCCTGATTGACCTCGGCTGCTGTGACGTCCTTCGTGATCGTCTCGAACAGCGAAAGGTCTTCGGCGGGCGACGTGAAGACTTGATTGTCATTGACGCTGTTGGCCAGCATCGAAGCGATGTCGGTAGTCGTGCGCGTCGCGGCTCCGGCCGCAGCAGCCTGAAGGAACGAGCGATTTTCGAGGATTTCACGATCGAGTTCAGCCTGCGCAACGCCGAACTGTTGGATACGCCGCTGTTCTTGGTCGATGGTTGCGAGCGCCGCCTGCCATTTATCCGGTTCGGAATTCGCCGCGATCCGGACAATATGCGCGGAGTCAAGAAGATCCTGGGAGCCGGCGACCGCACTGATGAAAGGGGCATCCGCCTTGCTGGCGATGGTGCTCACCCGGCGTTTGAGCACCAACAGGCCGAGATCTTCGATAAGCTTCATGCGGCGCTTGGCGAATGTGTCAGGCGCGGTATCATAAGGACGCGTCCAAGCGATCTGCACTTTGGTCATGCCGCCGGGAACAGCGAGGACGTCGGCGCTTTCGCCTTTCGTCTCTAATGTGCCGGGATCCGGTTTTGCAGGCGTCGGACTCGCGGCCTTCCAGTCGCCGAAGCGCTGCCGAATTTCGATTTCCATGGCGACGGGATCGATATCGCCCACCACGATCAGCGTTGCCCGCTCAGGCCGGTAATTGGCCCGGTAATAATCGCGGACGAGGTCCACAGGCGCATTGCTGATGACGTCGGTTTTGCCGATCGGCGCGCGCATGGTCGCACGCCGGCCGGCGAGCAACGAATTCGTCATTCCGTGCCATGCCCGATTTTGCGGCTTGTCGCGCAGCCGCTCCTCCGACAGGATGACGCCGCGCTCGCGATCGAAAGCGCCGGCGTCGAGGGTCAACTCGCTCGCCGTCTCCCGCATCAGCATCAGACCCGTGGAAAGCGTGTCGGCATCGACCTCGGGAAGGTCGAGCTTGTACACAGTCTCGTCATAAGAGGTATGGGCGTTGGTATCCGCCCCAAAGGCTAGGCCCTTGCGCTGCAGGATACGGACCATCTCCCCTTCGGGGACATGCGTCGATCCCTTGAAGGCCATATGCTCTAGAAAATGCGCCAGGCCCTGTTGGTCGTCTCTTTCATCGAGCGAGCCGGAGCCGATGCGGAAGCGGATCGCTGCCTGACCGGGCGGCGTCGCATTGCGCATAATCGCAAACCGCATTCCGTTGGCGAGCGTGCCGAAATGGACGTCGGAGTCGGCTCGAATGTCGCTTAGCGTTTGTGGCCAAGACGCGGACTGGGTATCCGCATAGGTCGATGACGCGAAGCTTGCGACAAGCGCGATCGGCGCGAGAAACCGCCAGGCGGCGGAGTATTTTATTTTTCGAGACATTCTTGATCCTGAAGATGAATATTAAAGAGGGTGAACGGCGCTGATCCGACTATTCCGCAGGCTGCATTTTTCCAAAAGCGCTCGAACAGCGAGCTTTATCGCCCGCGCGCAGTTGCGTTGAAAAAACACGTTGCCATTCATCGAAATCACCTCTCTATTTCAGCCAAGATACGCTTTAAAGCGGTTCACGTGGTTTGTGGATAAACACAAGCAACAGTCGTGCCAAACGTGAACGTCCTGGAAATACAAGTGCTTGGATCGAAGCTGCTGTCGGATTACTAACATTGTCGGACAGAGGCCATTTCGTCGATGCGCGCGCTGCAATGCGGCTGCGTTGGGTGGCGAGGACAAGGGATGCCTATTGAGGGGACGAAGCAATAGCCTGACTGGCAAACTCACCGTTGTCATCGGCATAGCGGCAATCATGCCCAGCTGCTGCAGGTGATGACACTCAGCCCGCCTCGCTCGCTAAGCCGCGGCTCGGCGGCGTCGGCACACTTCGGGGCCAGGTTTCCGTGGGGCGTTGAGCTTCGGTGGCGAAAGCGCGGTACGTATTTAAAAGCTGCAGGCGCAGCAACAGGACGACAAAGAAGTTAGGCAAGGTATTGGCTCTGCAATTTTCGATAATGGACCTTCGCCCTATTACGTCGTCAACCGCCTCCGGTCGTTACACAGAATGTCTGACGCTCTGTTATTGCCGTTTCGTAACCGCGCAGCGTCGTTCGTCATCTGCAAACATAGCACAAAGAAAGTAGCGGCCCTCGCAGATCGATCCGCGAGCGGCGCCGCACTAGCTTCCCCGGTGAAGGCGGAAGGCAAGGCTGTTAGGCTGGCGAGAAACAATCTGCGGCCAATCAACAACTGGGGCAGAATTTCCACCCCAGTCCACTGATTGACGCAGGTCAGCAGGCTAGGCGTTGCTCTCTATCAACAGCGGTACGACGTTGGTCGATGGGCGGATGGCTTGAGCCCAGCTGAAACCGCCCCACGACCAGCCTAAGTTGATGTCGAAGGCAACTTCCCGATGGGTCTTTGCTGTCAGATCGATGAGAATGCTCTGACTATACGCCTTCTCGATTACTGTGCCGGTATTCACCGTGTTGGTGGAAAACGTTAACAGGATCTTTTGGATCGGTACGATGGCATCTAGGCCATTGCCATAAAGTGGAAAAGCGCAAAGGGGCTGAGCCGTACCGTCTACGACTTCGGAAATCCCGCAAGTCACCTGCGTCGTGGTCAGATTTTCGATCGAGATCACTCCTTCCGTGCCGTCGACGACACTGCCCGTGCCTTGGGGCGTCTCAACTTCCAGAGTTTGGCCGAGATCGATCGCGTAAGAGCTCAAGCCCTTGATCTGGCCGTTGGGAATGATCGCGGACCTGGACGTGTAAGCCTCGTACTGGACTTCCCAAGAGACCTCGGTGTCCAGCCCGAAATCGTCAGATTTGAACCAGACGAGCGGCACGCCGCCGCCGGCACTTGTTTGCACTCCCTTGAAGCCAAAAAGGGAATAGTTGCCGCTCGACAGGGCTGCGACGGTATTCTGGCCCATGCTGATGGTTACGCCATAATCCGTGGCGCCAAGTAGGTTACCGATACTCGGCGCAACGCATCTAGCACGGTTCGATGAGGAATGGGCCCCTTCGGCAACGCCATCTACTACCGTCACGGCCGTTCCCTTGTATCCCAGTTTCTTTGCGGCATGCTCCAGCGTGCTCGGAGCCATGACGAGGGTCCCAGTTGCATTAACCTTTTTCGAATCGACCTGCGTGTAGGCTAGGACTGCCGGATCGTAGCCGCCCTCATCGGCGATGGCTTTCACGTTGGACACGGAAAGAGTTCCACCAGTTCTTTCAAAAATATACTGAGTCATCGCAGTGCTCCTTTTTGGTTAGAGTTCCGAAAACGAGGCCCCAAGTTTCCATCATGACTCTGGAGCCCCGAAAGCAAACCGCCTGCCTCGCTGATGAGTGTTCAGACCCCGGTAGTGCCACCTTTCCAATGGCATTCCCGTTTGCTTACTGCGATATCTTGCGCACGGACTGAACAATCCATGCCTCTGGTTGCTTCACCTAAATCTTTGGGTTTCACACTATTTGGCTGTTGTCGAGGATACACAATCCGCCATGGCTGCGCCCGCCCCCGAACACTAGACGATGGTCATGCGATCGGCCATCGATGGAGGCGGACGCTCCTTGTCCGGCTGCCACGCCTCACCATCCTTCAGCCGAACGCCTTTCCTTCATGAACAATAGACAGCATCGGATTTATCCAACGCCAAGCGCAATCACGCGACATCACCAAAAGACAATTTCGGGATCATACCCGCCTGTCCTTAGCCTACTCAACAGGTCTCTGCGTTTTGAATTTCTTCCGGAACTCCATAGGACATTGATCATAAATTTTGCGAAAAGCGGTTGAGAAATTATTCGCATCTTCGTAACCGACGGTGAGTGCGATGTTGAGAATACTCTCCGATCCTTCGCGCAATAGCTGTGCCGCCACTGAGCAACGACGCTGGCGCAGCCAAGTAATGGGGCCGACGCCAAACGCCTGATTGAACGCCTTGTTCAAGGTATTCCGGTTCGTGCCCATTCTTGAGGCCAGTTCCTCGACGCCAACCGTACCGGCAATATTGACCTCAAGGAACCGACATGCGGATCGCACCATCGATGGGACGCCCAGATCCGTCGGCATATCCGCGCGACCGTAGCCGCGCACCGCCCCCTCGTCCCTCGCACCTCATTTTATTTGGGGCTGCTCGAATTACTAAGCTGGTTCCGGTAGGGACGATGGTTGCCCATCGCCCCCCGGCCAGATCCGTACGTGCGGAACTACCGCATACGGCTCCTATCGGCTGTTTTGACGGTGAGCCGAGCATCTGGATGGGGATGCACCAGCCGGCATGGCGGCAGGTATTTGCGAAGCAGTCTCTGGAAACGCTCCCAAGACAGGCGGTTTCGTTGGCTTCGACGCATCAAAGCGTGTCGCCAAGCGCGACCGACTTCCCAGCGGAACCCACCCAATCTTCGTAGATTGCCGGGAACCGCATGGTAGTTCAAATACCCCTGTAACACTTGCCGTAGCCACCGACCTACTACTGCCACCGGTTCATGGCGTCGTCGCATTAGCGTTCCTCGAATGGCCTCCAGCGTCGTGCGCATGCGCTTCTTGATCGTCAGACGGACAATCTTGAAGCCTCCATCATTGCGCCGCCTGCCACAGCAATGTGTGAATCCCAGAAAGTCGAAGGTCTCTGGCTTGCGGATACCACGCTCCCGGCAGTTTCTCGCAGCATACCGCCCAAAGCGTATTAGCCGCGTCTTTTCCGGGTGTAGCTGCAAACCAAACTGAGCGAGACGCTCCCGCAATGCTTGCAGGAAGCGCTGCGCCTCTCCTTCGTACTGGAACCCAATTACGCTGTCGTCGGCATATCGTACAATGATCACGTCGCCTTTGGCATCTCGAGTACGCCATTGCTGGACCCATAAATCCAATGCGTAATGCAGATAGATATTCGATAGCACTGGGCTGATTACAGAGCCCTGAGGAGTTCCTCGCGTTGATGCAACGCGACGGCCATCCTCAATCGTGCCCGCTTTCAACCATTTGTGGATCAGACGTATCAGCCGGCGGTCACCCACTCGATGCGACAGGAAACGAACCATCCACTCGTGATCGATTTCATCGTAAAACGAGCGAATATCCGCATCCAGTATCCAGTTGATTTTCCGCTTGTCGATCCCAACCCACAAGGCGTCCAGCGCGCCATGCTGTCCCCTTCCTTGCCGGAACCCGTATGAGAAGCCGAGGAAGTCCTGTTCATAGATCGCGTTCAGAACCGTGGACACGGCCATCTGCACGACTTTTTCTTCCAACGCTGCAATGCCGAGAGGACGGAGTCTTCCGTCATTCTTCGGAATGTAGACCCGTCGGGACGGTTGTGCACGATATACACCGGATTGAATCTCCCGGTGCAGTTCGTGCACGCGCCCTTCGAGGGTCTTCTCATAGTCGTACCACGTCACCCCATCCACACCGCTTGCCGCTTGCTTGCGAAGCGCATGGAAGCTCTTCACCAATAGCGCCGGAGTGATGTGGTGCATCAGCGCCGTGAAACGCATCTTCGGGTCCCGTTTGGCGGCTTCCCGTACGCCCTCGATCCCCATCGAAGCGTGTTTGATCCGGCTCTGGGTCCGGTACGCTGGGGTTTCGATGACGTTCCCTCCGATTACACCCCTTCCCTCCATTGCCTCCGCAGGATCATCTCCCTTGTTCGGCAACTTCTCCGGTACTATGGGCGTATCCGACTTCTCATCAGCGTCGATGACTGGATTGTGGTCAAAGACCTTCCCAGCCCCGTCCAGTCTATTTGCACTGGACACTGATGAGATCTCGCTGCTTCCGTATGAAAGACTTCCCGGCATGCACAGGGTCTCCGACCGCGCGGGATCGGTGCATGGCTTGCGATTGACGCCATGCACCGTGTTGCCTTCCGCTTCGCTTAACAGCGTCGGCATCCCGAATTGATCATTTCGCGGCTCAATGGCCGGCCTGCCGGTTTCCCCTGTCAACGCTTCGACGCACATCTCGCGATGTGCCCCGCATGACTCGGGGTCAGAGTGATTCGCCACTTCTTCTCCGTGTTGAACTTTCATCAACTATCTTTCATCGGCTTTGCAGCCGCACTAAGCGCGATTTTCGATGCGCATTGACGGCTATGGCACCGCTGAACGCGCCTCGCATCAGTAGCGAGATCCGGCTCTGTTAGGCGGTGGATGTTTTCAAGAAGTTGATCGGTAGCAGGTCGCCGATGTCGGCGTCGTCGTCTCGCTGCGGCAACTCAGTGAGCACGTGCCGCAGCCAGATCAGAGGGTCGACGCCACAGGCGCGGCATGTCAGCATCAAACTATAGATCACTGCGCTGGCCTTGGCTCCGTCAACCGTGTCGCTGAACAGCCACGATTTTCTTCCGGTCGCAAAAACCCTGATATCGCGTTCCAGAATGTTGTTATCGATCGGCATCCTGCCGTCGCTGGTGTAACGGGTCAGATAATCCCATTGGTTCAATGTGTAGGACACGGCGTCGCCGAGCTTGGTATCCGGCACAACTTTCGGGGCGATGTTATCGAGCCACGTCTTTAGAGCGTTCAGGACAGGCAAACTATGCTGCTGCCGCAAGCGGTGAATGCGGTCGGCCTGCGTTTCACCAACTTCGGGCTTTATCTCTCGCGCCTGCCTGTCGATCCGGTAGAGCTGCTCGAAGAACCTGAGAGCTTGCTCCGGCGGGCCTCCGCCATTCTTTCTCGCCTTGAGGGCATCAACGAAGCGCCGCCTGGAGTGAGCCATGCATCCGACATGGGTTGCGCCATTCAATGTGCGCCAAGCTGTGTAGCCATCGCTCACCAATATGCCGCGGTAGTCACCAAGGAAGGTCGTGCGGGTGGATCTGGCCGCGGCCCGGCCGATAGTCGAGCAATCCGATTGGCTCGTCACTGTCCTCGCCGCTGCGATAGGCCACATGTACGATGTGCTGGTGGCCTCCTTGTCCTTTTCCTTCAGGACCTGAACCGTCGTCTCATCGCCATGAATGAGAGGCTGTAATCTGAGCCGCAGTTTCAGCGCATCATAGATGCGGTGCAGATGCTTCTCGCTTGAGCCGATGACCCAGTGAGCGAGAGCGCCGCGGCTGATCGGAACACCAGCACGCTCGAATGTTTGCGCCACGCGGTAGAGCGGTGTGCCGTCGACGTACTTGTGGACGAGCGCGAAGGCCAACGTCGAGGCGGTAGCGATACTGCCCGGCAGGAGCTGCGTCGGCATCGGTGCGATCACGACGGGCGTGTTGATCCCGGTGCGGTCGCAATGGCGACAAGCGTACTTGAACCGCACATTCTGTAGGACCTTCGCCTTGACCTCGATATGGAGCTGTTCGGTAACAGCCTCGCCCATGCGATGCATCTGACCCTGACAGCAGGGACAAGACTTCTGATCGTCGGGGAGGTCATATTCGACGCGCTCGCGTGGCAGGTCTTCCGGCAGAGGTCTGCGTCCACGCTTCTTTCCCGTTTGACCTTCTACCGCTGGCAGGCCGGTGTCTGGAAGCTCGACAACATCGCCTTCCTCGCTGTCGACCGCAGCCTCTTCGGCCTCGTTGAAGAGACGGTCAATGTGCTTTTCGCTGCGCGGGGCAAAGCGATGCAGCTTTGCAGTGCCAGCTCCTCTTCCAGCTTGACGACCCGCCGCGAGAGCGCTTCTTTCTCAGCTTTGAGCGCAGCGATTTCGGCAGCATTGGCCGCCAACTGCGCCATCAGCTCTGCAACACTAGGTTCGCCGGTTCGAGTCATCCTAGTTTTGAATCTGAACCGCCCCTTTGCGTCAACAGCTCAATTCGCCATCCTCAGCCGGCGATCTGATATTGCCGCACCGGATGGCGGATCATCGCATCGATATCGATGCCGTCGAGGATCCAGTGCAGTTGCTCTGTCGTCAACACAGCGACCGGCACCTCGCGACGGGGCCATCGGAACTTGTCCTCGGTCAACCGCTTCAGGACCATCACAAAACCGGACCGATCAAAAAACAGGAGCTTCATCCGGTCACGCCGGCGATTGCAGAAGGCAAAAACCGCAGGAGCAAAGGGATCCAGCGCCATCGTCTCCTGGACCAGGACCGCAAGGCTGTTGATGCCGGCCCGAAAGTCGATCGGTTCGCGATGCAGGTAAACCTTGAGATCAGCGCCTAGCCTGAACATGACCCAGCGCTCCTATTATTGCTGTCAACCCATCGACATCACTGCATTCCACCGTCACGCTCACCCCGTTCGGCAATGAAGCGCTCAGCTTGGCTGCACAAGACAGCCTCTCGATCCTCTTATCCAAGCTGCTGCGCTGCACTGCCAGGCTCCGATCGGGACCGACCTGAACCGGAACGAACGCCGGACCCGCAGGCACAGGATGACCAAGCCGCTTGGCCCTCTGTATCCATTTCCGCAGGAGATTGACATTAACGCCGTGTTCAAGCGCAAGCCGCGATACCGAGACCCCCGGTTCAAGACAGGCTGCAACAAGACGATCTACCGAAGCTGGGTCATATCGACGTCGTCCGTCACTACCCACAAGCCGCACCCGCAGTCTTTGCTCATCTTCTTCCATGATTTGGTGTCCACCTATTTTGGTGGACACTTCATGCCTGAGAGCACTTACCTTCAGAAGGTGCGCAGAAATTCGCGCTTACACTAAGCTGATTAAGCGACGGACTGCGCGACGACGGGAAGGAGTTGCTCAGCGCCGCTTCATGTTGTCTTCGTGCGCCAGCCGCTAAAAGCGCCGCGAATTCGTCGCTGCTAACCTTATCGGCGGCTAAGACAAGCCGGATCAATGGGTCAGCCAGCGCCTCGGCCATCGTGAGTTCGTTGATCATTAGAACCTCCACATGTCACCGGCTTACATAGGCACACCGATGTTACATGTGGATGAATTAGGCCGTTGACTCATAAACTCTGACACCAGATCCTTGCCGCGACGAGTTTGACAGCTGCGAGATAGTTTTCCGGGCGCTTGTCGTAGCGGGTAGCGATATCTCGAAACTGTTTGATCTTGTTGAAGAAACGCTCCACAAGATTACGTTGCCTGTAAACCCAGCGCGAGAACGAGAAGGAGCCCTTGCGGGTTGCCTTCGGCGGGATGTTGGCCCAGGCTTTGCGCTCGGCGGCCTTGGCTCGGATGGCGTTGGTGTCATAGCCCTTATCGGCAAGCAGGATATCACCTTCGCCGAGGTCGTCCGTCAGCGCATCGGCTTCAGTGCAGTCGGCAATCTGGCCGCTGGTCAGACGGAGCGAGACTGGTCGACCTTCGGCATCGACGAGCGCGTGGATTTTGCTCGTGAGCCCGCCGCGGGAACGTCCCATGCCACCATCGTCTCGATCCCCTTTTTTGTGAACGCGAACACAGGTCGAGTCAATCATGACGATGTCGCCGTCATAAGCCTCTGAAACGGCTTCAAGAAGACGATCCCACACACCGGCCTTCCGCCAACGCACGAAGCGGTTGTAGCAGGTGGTTGGCGGCCCATAACGTTCAGGAACTTCCGCCCACGGCGAGCCGGTTCGGAAGCGCCAAAGGATGCCGTTCAGGATCCGACGGTCATCGACACGAGGAACGCCGCGAGGCTTGTTCGGCAGTAGGGGCGAAATAATTGACCATTCGTGATCCGTGAGTTCGTAGCGGCGGCGTGTCATCATAGCTCCTAATTCGGAGGCCTTGAACCACGCGGAACACAATACGCCAAGAGAATTTATGAGTTTACGGCCTAGACGCGGGTGGCGTCAAAGGGTCGCGCTGGCTGCTAGCTAAGCTAGCTGCACCGCGTCGAACCGCTTTCTGTGGCTGCGGCCAGCAAAGCAAAGATATCGAACGGTCGGCGTTCATGCTAACTTGGGAAGGAGCATGGCACGATTTTAGCTGCACTCGTCGTTGCAGCACGAGCGGTGGCTATGATAACGGCTCTGCGCGCAAGGCACCAACAAGAGCCGTCGGATGCACTACCGCATCAACCACCTCGGTCCGCAACCTCGCTCGAGGAACAGCACGCACAGGAACCAGCTGCAGGCTTCAAGTTAGACAATATTGCGGATTAGGAAGACGAAAGCATTACGGGACTGCAAATATGGCCGCAGAAAATCGATTAGCAACTTACGGAACTCGGGCGCTCGGTAAGCCTGACAGCGATCAGCTTAGGGATCTCGACGGTCGCTGGAGATCTGGGAAGATTTGGGGCCGCCTCCTTGATGCTGAATGGGGTTCCGACCTAGGTTTTCCGGGCTTGATTCTCGGAGAACATGCTTATGAAATACCGGTATCGCTATTCGAGTCCGCAGACCTCCCGAAGCATTGGGAACGTCTGGACGCGTTGGAGGGCGAGGGATACCAAAGAGTCACCACGATAGTCGACGTCGACGGTGAACAGATCGAGGCTTTCGTGTATGCGTTGGCGAGAAGACTGGTTGGTTGAAAGTGCTCCAAAGTCAGCCCATATGACCAGGAGAGGAGCGCCTTTCGGCCGGTGTTTCAATGATCGCAACCGGTTTTAGGAGACGTCGCTAATTGCCGGAATCATCGTTTTCCGGGTTCTCGAAGATCTCTCCCGCCAACGACGTAAGCTGCTCGACGTCTTGCACGCCTCGTTTCCGCAACTCAATAATAACTAACGCAAGTCGGCTGACTGCAAGCGCGTCCTTCTCGATGTTTGATGCCCGACTGACCGCCTTAAGCGCTGCATTACAGAGGCGTAGGTCTTCGGGGGTGAAATAAATTTCGCGAGTATGGACGGGCTTTACACTGTTCATGGAGGATTTCAAAACCTGACGTCGCCGACATTGACCGTCGACTTGTTAAGGATGTGCCTGGTGTGCACAGGGTGACCGCGGCCGGCCGCCAACCAAGGCTTGATATTCCCGGCGCCGCGTTTTAGCAAGGCTTGCGAGCTCCACCTGAGGCCGTGGTTCTTGCAGCGATCGGACACGATCCCGCAGTGGGTTCGCTTGTCACTATTCAGGTTTTGACCGGTGTATGGGGTCAATGATCTACTTTTCGCTGTGCGCCGGGCGGGCCCCGGCAAGCTGGCGCCTTCCGTCCTTTGCCTCAACGACCACCGGCGTCGGTAACATCTCGAGCCTCTTTAACGGACCTTGATCCTATTGGCGCGGTCAGGCTGACGGTCTACCAAAGATCGCATTTGTTAGACGAATGATTACCATCCAAACAATCGATTCCACATTTCAAAAGTGCTGCGTTAGAAGGCGCACAAGATCCGTGCAAGCGAGGCTTCACCAATAGTACAGGAGGGCATACATGCTTCGCGGTGCTCCAGTTTTAAAGAGAGTCGCCCGCGATTACTTAGCGTCTCCTCCGATCACGAATCTGATTAGCTGGCGATGGAGTTTCGAGCCCTCACCCAGGCCACTCACAAAGCGGGACAGCTTGATCGCGCGATAAAACTGATGAGTCGAGGCATTATACATCCGTAGCTCGGCGGCTTCGCCACCAGGCACTGTCCGCGGTCTATGGATAGGTCAAGGTGAGGCTGTTTGCGGGGAGGGGCGTCGGCTCTGCTCGTTTTGCCACCGCGACCATATCTCTCGCCGATTATTTTCGAACGGTGCCCTCGCGATGCTCTTCTGAAAAACGCTTTAGTGTTCGGTGGCAGGTCTCACGCGTCCTTAAGCGGTTCTCTTTCGCCACCTTGCGAAGCCCAATCCACCAACCTTGAGTAGCAATAGTGTCAGGCCCGCCAATGCCCCGAAAGTTTCGAACTGATATTCAAGCACTGCGGGGAATAGCTGTAGTGCTCGTTGTTCTCTATCATGCGCGCATCGGCCCTTTCCACGCCGGATATGTCGGCGTAGATATTTTTTTCGTGATCTCTGGCTTTCTCATCACCAACTTGGTCGCGGACCAGCTTGAGCAATCTAGGTTCAGCTTTCCCCAGTTTTATTATCAGCGGGCGAAACGCCTGTTGCCAGCGGCCTACGTGGTAGTTGCCCTGACGACAATAGCAGCGCCATTTTTGCTCTCGGGCAGCAGCCTGATAGAATTTCGCGACGAAGTTCTCGGTGCGCTCACTTTCTCGGGCAATATTGTGCTTTGGTTTCAGGGCGGCTACTTCGACGTATCCGCTGAAACGAAACCCCTTTTGCATTTCTGGTCGCTGGCCGTCGAAGAGCAGGGCTACTTGCTGCTCTCAGCCTTCCTGGCTTTTTCTCCTAGAAGATGGTGGTTCCCAGGGGCTATTTTGCTGTTTATCGCTAGCCTCGCCTTGTGCTGCTATCTGGCGTTTTGGCATCCCGCTGCTGCTTTCTATCTGCTTCCTTCCAGGTTTTGGGAAATGGCGTTGGGGTCACTAGCAGCCTTGCTGCCAGTGACCCCACGCATGGCTCCGGCGATGTCTTGGACGCGGCTCTTAGCGTTAGCGGTTCTCGTTTTTTCCGCTCTGGGTCTCTCGCATCCAGTAGTGGGAGCCGCTTCGGTTTGCATGGCGACTGCCGTGCTGCTCGTCATCCCCGGAAGCACTAACGGAGCAGTTCGAGCTGCAGCTGGCGTGGGAAGAATTTCCTATTCCCTGTATCTGATTCATTGGCCTCTGCTCGTATACGTGAAGGCTCTTTGGCTAGCAGAGCCCCCGGCTCTTGCCATTTGGTCAGCGCTTGCAGTTTCGATAGTTACGAGCTGGCTGCTTTGTCGGTTTGTCGAGGAGCCGGTGCGCCAAGGCACCCCGTCTGGTCTAAGGCTAGTCTCCGGGCTTACCGCCGCATCAGTTATTCTAGCGGTCTCGCCATCGGTAGCCATCGCAGTAACCGACAACGATATAGACTTCGGGGAAATGCGTCGTATCAATTTTGGTCTTAGTAGCGCGTGCGACTTCTTTTCGCGACAGCCGCCTCACGACATCCCGGAGCCCTGCCAGTCGTCAAAAAAACCGGAAATGTTGGTCTGGGGTGACTCGTTCGCAATGGCGTTGGTTCCGGGTCTTTCAGAAACGATCGGTAAAGCAGGATTGGCTCAGCTAACGAT
This sequence comes from Rhizobium grahamii CCGE 502, assembly GCF_000298315.2. Taxonomy (GTDB): domain Bacteria; phylum Pseudomonadota; class Alphaproteobacteria; order Rhizobiales; family Rhizobiaceae; genus Rhizobium; species Rhizobium grahamii. Next base: position 340,810 of record NZ_AEYE02000038.1, read on the forward strand.
GAGTGGATGCCTCCCGGCCATAGGTGTTGCCGCGATCACTAGAATATCGCCGTCACCATATTCGCGCGCATTTGGTGAGAGCTGCATACGCTTTAACGACAGTGTTCTATCCATATTGGAGAAGCGGAAAAACATTAGCACTGTAGCTATATCAAGCCCTTTTGACGCCCCCGTATCACCCGATTTTAAAATGCTCACTAGGACGAAAGATGGATTCGTGGACAGCGAACCCTCCATGGATATTGCGGTGGATGGGATCAAGGCTCTCATCGACGCTGTCCGCTCGTTGGGCAAGCGAGTTGTGGTGGTTGCGCCGCCGCCGGTCGGCAACTTTGACATTGGGGATTGCCTCGAGCGGAAAACCAGGGGAAGCCCCATTCTCGGACCTTACAGCAACTGCAAAATATCCCTCGGCGAATACCGTCAGAGCCGCGCCCGTACACTGGAGCTGTTAAATCAAGTGTCCTTGAAGGCCGCCGTAGAGATTGTTTCTTTCGACGACTTTCTTTGCGATGGGATGACTTGCAGAACCGAAATCGACGGCAAGTTTCTCTATCGAGATAGTGGCCATCTCTCCTATGCGGGCTCGGTGAGTATCGCTCAGCAAACAAAACTTGTCGAAAGGCTGATTGGGGCCGCACGTTAGACGCCTTGTCGCAGCTGTGGCACCTCGAATGCGGAGAGGCGGCGCCGAACATTTTGTTCCGAAGAGCGTCTGCGGCGCCTGACCGAGCAGCATTTGTCAATAAACTCCTTCGAACCGTCCGAGAGCCGATACTGATCAATGCGGCCGCCACAGCAGGGTGATGGTACCCGTCGCCGTTTAGCTGCTAATGCGCGTCAGTGCTTCTTACGATGAGCGATGAACAAGATTTTATTTATATGCCAACAAATGCAGACGGGTGATGACTGTTGCAATCGATCCGACATCGAAGAGCATCGGTCATTTTTTTGGGCGCCGGATCAGCAACGTTGTTCGCTCTGCCTTGGATGCCTTTGCATCTCCTTCTGTTTCTATCTCCGGCCGCCTTTGGATGGCTTATCGAGCTTGTTTACTCTGAGGAAGAACTCTGCGCCCGCCACAATCGGGCGTAAAAATCAGCACTCTTCAACAGCTCATCGTGCTTTCCCTCCGCGATGACCCGCCCCTTGTCCAGGACCACAATATTGTCCGCCCCACGAACGGTCCTCAACCGATGAGTGATGACGATGATAGTCTTCCCAGCGCGAGACAGATCCTCAACAACCCGCAGGACAAATTCTTCGGCTGCCGAGTCCAGAGAGGAGGTCGCTTCGTCAAGGATCAGAACGTCGGGATCCCGGTACAGGGCCCGGGCCAATGCAATGCGCTGCTTCTCACCTCCGGAGAGGCGTACCCCGTTCTCACCAAGAAGGGCCTGGAAGCCCCCGGGCCAGCGCTCGATGCACTTCCGTAGTCCTATTCGATCACAGATCCGCACGATCTTCTCGAACTCCGGTTCGAACTCGCCCAAGGCGATGTTCTCGATCACGGAACCGGAGAAGACGTCTATCGATTGCGGTACTGCAGCCACGACCTTGTGCAGTGATGCGCTCGAGAGCTCCTGGAGGGCATATTGGCCGATCCGAATGCATCCATCCTCAAGCTGATAAACATCCTGCAGCAGGGCCGCAAGGGTGCTTTTGCCCGAGCCGCTCTCACCCACGACGGCCGTCACCTCTCCCTGGCGAAAGGAGACGCTGAGATCCTTGAAAAGCTCCGGCTGCGCGCCATAGCGGAACGTGACGTTCTCCAGACGAATATCGCCGAGATCGGTTTTCGTGGCATCGATGCCGCTGCTGCTTGCCGGCTCCAGTTCAAAGATCTCGAAAAGTCTATCCGCCGCGATAAACGCGTCTTGGACGATCCGGTTGGTCTGGATTAAGCGGGCGACAGGCCGGGTGACATAGCCAAGCAACGTATAGCAGGACAGTAATTCGCCGGGCGTGACGGTCTGTTCGAGCGCAAGCGTCGTTCCGAACCACATCAGCACGATGGTGAACAGGACCGACAGGAAGGTCGAGGCGTTGTCGCCACAGATTGAGATCAGGCCGGAGCTGTAGACGGAATGCAGCATCTTTACGAAGCGGGTCTCCATCTTAAAGTTTGCGAAGCTCTCAACGCCGGAGGTCTTGATGGTGGAGACGGCTCCGAGTGATTCCACCAGTTGCGCCTCGAGATCGGCAGCATTCTCCATGATGACACGCTGCAGATTCCTATTCATCCCATTGATGGCCCAATAGGCCAGGAGGTACATTGGGATGGAGAGCGCCACGATCAAAGCAATCTTCCAGGAATAAATGAACATCAGCCCGAACGAGAACAGTATCGTCAGCACGTCGACAAACATGTTTATCGAGACGTCGTTCAGGAAGCTCCTGATTTTCACCGCGTCGTTCATGCGCGACACGATTTCGCCCATTCGCATGCTGTCGAAGAACTTCTGGGGTAGGGCCAGGATGTGATTGTAATAACCGAGGATCAAGTAGACGTCGATCTTCTGCCCCGTCTGCAGGACGAGCCTGCCTCTTAAGAGGTTGATCAGGATCTGCATCACTAGGATCAGCAGCATCGCGATACTCATCAAGTTGAGCAGGTTGCGATTGCCAGCTGGGATCACATGATCGACGATCTTCTGAACGTAGATCGCCGTCGAGAGGCTGAGGATCGTCGTCACCAGCGCGCCGGCGAGAGCCTGCGCCATCACCGTCCTGTGTGGCGCAAGTAGACGAGTGAATCGGGCGAACGGCGACGTGGTCTCGTCGCGGCGATTGAACGTGTCTGCCGGAACCAGCAGAACCAGGACGCCGGTCCATTGCTCCATGAATTCCTGATGTGACAACTTGCAGATTTCGCCATAGGCCGGGTCCATGACGGTGACCCACTTGGTGTCGATCGCATGGACCACTACGAAATGGTGCAGGACCTCCTTGACGACCACGTGCGCAATAGCGGGCTTAGGGATCTTATACAGGCTGTCGAAGCCACCTTTGACACCCTTGGCGATGAAGCCGAGCTTCTGAGCCGCTTCCGTGAGCCCCAGCACACTCGTACCGCAGCGGTCGGTCGACGCATACTGGCGGATGCGCGCCAATGGCAACTTGTAGCCGTAGAAGGCTGCGACAGAAGCGAGGCTGGCGGCGCCGCAATCCGTGATGTCGCGCTGCTTGAACTTAGCGGCCTTACTCGGCATGGAAGCTCGCTGGCTGTTGGGACAAAATTAGCGCCCTGCCAGCATCGGATTGAGCCAATCGTCTGCCTGATCGTAGAGCAATTGCAGGAGAGTGCGATTGGCCAACAGAAAGCGGGCTCGCACGGTCATGCCTTTCTTCAGGTGACCGATGGCACCGCTCTTCAGCGCGAGATCACTGTGAGAGAGCACGCAGTGGACCTTGAAGACGGGGTTCCCGTCATGCAGAGTGAAGTCCTGCGCCACCTCGAGCACCGTTGCTTCGATGACGCCCCATTGATTGTAGTTAAAGGCATCTACTTGGAGCCGCACCGACTGACCAGGCTGCACAAAGCCAATGTCGTTGGGGGAGACGTAGATTTCCGCCACCAGTTCGTCGTTCGGCGAGATCGAGGCAACGGTTTGCCCGATCTGAACATAACTGCCGGGCGCGAGGCCGGAGAACTGCTCGAGAGCGCCCGACACTGGGGCACGGATGCGGTGCAGGTCCCGTTCGTTCTCGAGCTGATGCAAGGTGGCCGTGAGTTCCTTTAGGTGTAGGCTGGCGTCAAAGAGCTGCTGGTTCCAATCGGCGGTTTTGCGTCGCGCGAGGATCTCCCCTTGGACCTCGATGTTTTGGAGAGCGAAAGCCTTCTCCTCAACGGCCTTCGCAGGCGCCGCAGCAGCTGAGACAAGTCGCTTTGCGCGGTCGAGTTCCGCCGCGGCGTTACTGCGTGCATATTGGTTCTCGCGCAGCAGGTTGAGAAAATGCACCCTTTCAGCCGTCGCGGATTCAGTTTGGAGGGGGGTTGAGACACTGGGCCTTGCGCCGGAGGAGATCAGCGTTTGGAAGTCATGGGCAAGTTCACTCTTGGCATGAATGTCGGCTAAAACCGCGCTGAGCTTTTCCTCAATTACCTCGTCGTCGAGGGCGAGGATTTCCTGCCCCTTAGCAACGACATCGTTCTCAAAGGCAAGGACACGGGAGATGCGCCCGGAGACGGGCGCTATCAGGGGCGTCTTCTCCACGATGGGGCGAATAGTACCGGCACTCTGCACAGAGACCGGTATGGTGACGAGTGGCAGTGAGGCAAATGCCGCGACGACGAAGAGCAAGATCGCCTTATAAATGCCCAAAGATCGACCTGATCGTCGCGACAGTATGCTTTCTGCGGTGCAGTTGGCCGTTTCAGCAGAAAGGGGAACTGCTAGTCTGTAGTCACTAGGAAGCATCGAGAGCCAGCGCCCTTTTTATCAATCAAAGAAGTAATGGTCCAAGGCAGCGCCCCCGATGCTCGCAGCCACGAAGCCGACAAACGTGATAATTGCGAATGGTATTTGCCAAATACCTCCAGAGATTTCAGCTGCTTCTTGAGGACTTAAGTCAGTTACACCATAGGCTGCGGTGTCGATCTTCATTGGTGTTCTCCTTTCAAGAGCAGCATGAAAAGATCAGCCGATCCAATCCTGGCCGATGACTTCTTCTGCTATAATTACACCTATAACGCTTCCTAACGCGATAATTCCGAAAGCTATCGCCCATGCCATCCCTCCGGAGGTGCCGGATGCTTCTTCGGGGGTCAATTCAGTCACGTGATAGGCTGCCATGTCACTCTTCATTGTGGTCTCCGTTCCAGAGCTGAAGTGAGAAGATGCCAAGGTCCCGTCGGGAGCTCCTGGCGGCGCGCAATAAAGAGATTCAAAATTCGTGCCAATGCAGAAAGAGCGAAAAGCATCAACTGGTCTGCATGCTTTCAATGGCTGCCCCCAGAGCGCCGCGATGTGCCAAATCGCACATCACCGTGTCTCAAGCACGACAAACCCGACTAAGGGTTCTGAATGAACGTCCTGACCGGGAGCCGACAGGTCCAAGTTCGTTGAGGGCGGTAAGCGTTCGGCCATGGATGTCACAATCCGAATTATTCGAATGCCGCCATAATGGAATGGCATTTGAGCGTAAATGTCTTTCCGCATCTAAAGCAAGGACAGCTCGTTTTAGCGACTTCGAGGATGCGCAAGTCCTGGATCTCCAACTTGGCTGGCATGACCTTTGCCTCTCCGATTTGACGGCGGCGGGAACGCGCGCGTCCGGCATTCTATGAGGGGACGCCTTACTGCCTGGCGACGAAAAGCACTCCCTTTAGGCGCAGAACTTCATTTGATCGAAGGAAGACCAGACGTGAGATCTGGACATGACAAGCCGGACTCGAGACGAAAGTCATTGCGCGCAGCGTCATCGATTTTTGTCTCGAAAAAATACAGTGGGGCGCATTTGCCTTGGTATACCATTTACCCAACGATTCAGGAGTTTTCTTCAGAAATCGGCGCCCACACTTATGAGCAATGGCTGAAAAGCCTGGAAACTGATGACGCTGTTTCGCTCTATCTTCACATTCCATTCTGCCGCTCGATGTGCTGGTATTGTGGTTTTCCGACTAGCATCACTCGTCTTGATACTTTGATCATCAATTATTTAGCAATGTTGCGTGAGGAGATCCGGGTGGTCGCCGAACAAACGCCACAGGCACTCCCCGTGAGCGACGTGCACTTCGGTGGCGGATCCCCGACCATCATGCCGCCGGCAGGCTTCCTGTCGCTAATGGAACTCCTGCGCGGCTGTTTTGCGTTCGAGAAAGCGGCAAACATCGCTATCGAGGTCGACCCCCGCACGTTCACCACCGATATGGCCGAAGCCTTAGAAAAAGCCGGTGTAAACCGCGCAAGCGTCGGTGTGCAGAGCTTCGATCCCATCGTACAAAAAGCGATCAACCGGGTTCAGAGCGAGGCGCAAGTGATGACTGCGGTCCAAAACCTGCGCCTGCATGGAGTAGGGCGCATCAATTTCGACCTGATGTTTGGTCTGCCGTATCAAACAGTCCAGTCCTGTCGCGAGAGCGCGTTGCTAGCTATTGCGATGCGTCCCGACCGCCTCGCGGTTTTCGGCTATTCCCACGTTCCATCTTATAGAAAAAATCAGCGCTTGATTGACAGATCAGCGCTGCCCGATATAGCCGCGCGCGCTGAGCAGGCCTCAGTCATGGCCGATACTTTGATTGCAGCCGGCTATCTGCAAATCGGGCTCGACCATTTCGCCTTGCCGGATGATGAGCTTGCACTAGCGCAGAGAACCGGTCGTCTGCGGCGCAATTCGCTTGGTTACTCCGCCGAAACGCGCCAAACTGTGATTGGCTTCGGCGCGTCGGCCATCGGTCGTTGCGGCGAGGGCTATGTTCAAAACGAACTCACACAAAGCTTTTATAACCGACCCATTGCGTCCGGCCACTTAGCGACGTCGAGAGGCTATCGTCTAACCATCGAAGATCGCGTACGGGCCGCAATCATCGAGCAACTCATGTGCTACTTGGAGGCAGACGTACCAGCAATCTGTACGGCCCACGGATTTGATCCGATCCATCTGCGTAATTCAGCTAAGCAGTTGGACATTCTGGCCGAGGACGGGATAGTTGATGTCGACAATGGTTTAGTCCGTGTGCGGCAGGAATGTCGATTTGCGCTTCGAGATGTCGCTGCTGCATTCGATGCTTATCTTGGCCGCCCGTCCCTCTAGAGCGGGGCTCCAATTAGCGGTTGTCGTCTTGTGCGTCACCTGCTGGCATAGGTGTCGAGCAATGCCTCGCAGGCATGCAGCCACTCTTCAGCCTCGGCTCTAAGAGCCGCGCCATAAAGTCGAGTTTACAGAGCAGCCTTGGAGGTTCTCCAAATCGACGTCATCTCCTCAAGCTCGGCGTAGGTGAAGTGGTCCGCTGCCCGTTCCTAGCGATCTCCGCATCGAAATCCCCGCACTCGTCGATGAACTCCAGGCCTGGGCTCTCGTTCTTCGTACCGTTTGGGATAAGCTAGAGAGTTGCGCGGCTAGTCCGCCACACCTTCACCGCAGAGATCAGAAGAATGATTGCCAAGGCCGGAAGCAATATCGCATTCGGAACGATGCCGAGCAGTAGACCGCCGATAAATGTGCCAACGACCGATCCTGCCGCCATTACCAGCATGAACGTCTTGTTCCGGCCGATCACCGAGAAGCTCTGATCCCGGCTGTATCGCGTGAAGCTCACCAGCATCGTCGGCAGACTGACGGCGAGTGAGAGACTACCGGCGAGCTTGACTTCCGCCCCAAACAGAAGGACAAGCGTTGGGATCAGTAGTTCACCTCCGGCGACGCCGAGCAATGCCGCGACGATGCCGATGATGAGGCCTGCAATCACCCCTGCGACAAGTTGGGCTGCTCCCGTCAGCAATGGCTGGCCCGCTGTGGCGGCGTGCCCAAGGACCAGGACGATCGCGATGGCCGCGAGTATGATCGCAATGACCTTGTAAAGGGTCTCTGATCGAAGCCTCGTCGCCCAGCCCGCCCCGAACCAAGCGCCGATTAGGCTGCCCGCGAGAAGATTGACCACGATCGGCCAGTTGTCGGCGATAACACTAAAAGGCACGGTTCCTGCGCGAAAGGGCAGCGCGGTCGCGACGACGACGAGGCTGATGGCTTTGTTGAGAATGACCGCCTCAAGGGCCGCGAAATTGAAGAATCCAATCAGGATCGGAAGTCGAAACTCGGCGCCACCGAGGCCGATGAGGCCGCCGAGAGCGCCAATAATGGCCCCTCCACTGAAAGCAGCAGCAGGATGACGGGATAAGGATGTATTGGCGGTGTCAGACATGGATGTTATGTATGCACAGATATTACGATGGTGGATAGTGGATAAGGGGTGGAAGAGCCGCGAGTGGCTATGCCGCTGTCGATGCATCGCCGATGTTTTTTAGGATCCTCGAATGCTCTCTTGAGTTCCTGCAGAACTGCACGCCTGCGACGGCCGCTTCTCCTTCAACAGATTCTTGGCCTCGTCTGCAGCACGAGCCCATGCTGCCGATGCCTGGCGGGAATCTCGGCACCTCGATCGCCTTTGGACCCCTGCCACGCCGGCACCGATGGTCGGAGGGCGATCAGCGCGGCAATGCGCTGGCAACCCTGGTGAAAGCCGACGCGTTCCAGACGCGACATCAGTGAAAACACATCGCCTTTTTCCTCCCCGAGCGGGTCGAACCAGCCGCGCCCGTCATGCGTAGCATGATGATCTCACTTCCGCGGCGATACTTCATCGCCCGCCTGGTGCTTTCTCTGACGTCGATTGCAAAACCCAAGGTCGCCAGCACCGCCCGCAACCGACACTGCATTGTCCGATGTGTCACAATGTCTGGCATGCAAGACGGCGGGTTCGATCGATTACGCTGTATCAAAAAAGAGAGTTTTGCTTATGGCAGGCATCTTGCGTGAGCCATTTGCAGGTGCGCAAGAGAGCAACGATAGATGTGCGGAGAATGTGGAAATGTCAAAAAATTGCTTTCCGCCGGGGCCTGCATCCGATCCTTCTACAGTAGAACGGTCCAGGTGCAGACGAATTAAGAGGTCGTACAGGTATAGTCGAGCCAAGGCTGCACAGGAGCTTGCCGCGGTTCCCTCGCGCGGACGCCCAACTCTACATTCGTTCCAACCCGGCGAGATCCTCGATGTCCAGCGCTTTCACGGCAACTGCGGGAGGGGCTGATGATTCATGATGAAATGGATTCACTGGCGCAGGAAATCCGCGTCCCCTATTACCTCAGAGCCGGCTGGGCCTGGCCAATTCCGCGATCAGCGACAAAGAACCACAATTGTTTGCAGGGAAGGAAGACGGCCCGTAGGCAAGCTGCCTGGCCGACTTCTCCATCAGCATGGGCGGCGGGTAAGGCCCGAGGACTTGCGAACCTCGTTGTGATCGAAGCTCTCGATGTGCTCGGTTTGCGGCCTATCAAAATCCTGTTCACAACGATGGCCGCCGCCTTGCTGGCAACCACCGCCTTTACTGCGGATCCGATCCCCGCAGACCTCAGAGCAATGGCGCTGGCTACCTTCAAGGCTTTGCCATCCACCACGCCGGCAGTCGTCAACAACCCGATCACACCGGAGAAAATCGTCCTCGGCAAGGCACTGTTCTTCGATCCACGCGTCTCGGCGTCAGGCGTTTTCTCATGCAACTCGTGTCACAACCTGGCCACTGGGGGCGACGACAATCTTGAAACCTCGATCGGCCATGGTTGGCAGAAGGGACCGCGCAACGCGCCGACGGCACTGAACGCTGTCTTCAACATCGCGCAGTTCTGGGACGGTCGCGCCGAAGACCTGAAGGCTCAGGCCAAGGGACCGGTCCAAGCCAGTGTCGAAATGGCCAATACACCGGGTCAAGTCATTGCCACGCTCAAATCGATGCCGCAATATGTCGAGTGGTTCAGTGCAGCTTTCGCGGGTGACGCCGATCCCGTCACCTTCGACAACTTCGCCAAGGCAATCGAAGCCTTTGAGGCGACACTTGTCACGCCGGCTCCCTTCGATGGCTTTCTCAATGGCGATGACGCCGCAATGACTTCCGAACAGAAACAGGGCCTAACGCTTTTCATGGAAAAAGGCTGCTCGTCCTGCCATGCCGGTACCAATGTTGGTGGGAATGGCTATTACCGTTTTGGCATTGTCGAAAAGCCCAGCGTCGACGTCCTGCCGGAAAAAGACGAGGGCCGTTTTGCCGTCACCAATACATCCGACGATTTATATGTTTTCCGCGCAGCTCCGCTGCGCAACGTAGCACTCACGGCACCTTACTTTCATTCGGGTAAGGTTTGGGATCTCAAACAGGCCGTCGCCATCATGGGGACCTCCCAGCTCGGCGAAGCATTGAAGGAAGAAGAAGTCGACCTGATCGTTGCCTTCCTTAATTCGCTGACCGGAAAGGTACCAGAGGTCGCCTATCCCCTTTTGCCCGCCGAGACGGGGGGAACACCTCGCCCTGTGTGGATAAAGGAGGGGAGTAGGGGCTCTATCGGACGATAGGATCTAGGACTGAGCTATCAGACGTGCCGTAGAGGCGGCCGTACATTCCTACGACCTCCTTCTCGGTCAGGCTAGCTACACAGTCAGCCGTAAATCTCGCTACGTTTTCCTCTGCTATCTCCCAAAGATAGCGAAGCTTCACGGGGAGAAATGTCGGATAAGTGCCCTTCGATTCTGAGTATATTGCCTCATATAGAGATCGCAGAATGTTCTTTTGACCGTGCTGCTGCGCGATTAGTGGCGGGCTTTTAATGATGAACTCTCTGAAGATCTGCTTTAATAGGATGACCGTCGTCTGCTCGTCTTCACCAATCCTGACTTCTTCCGGCGACACCACCTCCGCAGCCTTGATAAAACGGCCAATTAGTGTCGAAGTGAGATTTCTGAGCTGTAGGCGCTGATCCTTGCTACCTACGTAACGCTCGTAAAGAAGACTGTCGTAAAACTGGTTAAAGAACTCGAAGAGCCGGTGCAGAGAGTCGGACAATAGCTGCTCCGCATTAGGCGGCGCGTTATGCCATTTTTCGGCGGCGGCGTCGACAATTTGGTCGTGCGCTCCGAAGACCTCAATCCAAGGTATGGCCCCGCAGCGATGGAAATCCTCTAGGTCGTGCACTGAGTAGGCGATATCATCCGCCCAATCCATAAGCGCCGCCTCGACTGTCCTCTTGTCGCCACCATGGCATTTACTCGCGAAAACAAAGGCCTCTGCATCAACCTTGTAGGCAGACCACTTAAAGGTTTTGTTCTTGTCCTTGCGATCACGCAGCCAGGGATATTTTAGTGTGGCTGCGAGCGTAGCTCTCGTTAAATTAAGGCCATTGTGTTCTGGAAATCTGAGCGCGAGGGTGGTGAGAATTCGAAAGGTCTGGGCGTTGCCTTCGAAACCGTCCTGATCGTCACCGGAGACTAGCTGATCCAGCAACGATTCACCCACGTGGCCGAATGGCGGATGCCCCAAGTCGTGCGCGAGGCAAGCTGCTTCCACCACCTCTGCGTCGATCACGCTAGCGAATTTTGGATATTCATCGATGCAGCGTTGAGCTAGGCGTCGCCCAACTTGCGCAACCTTCAGGGTGTGCTGCTGCCTGTTGTGAAAAACTTCCTGCTCGCCGGCGCGCACCACTTGCGTAATGCCGGCGAGACGGTGAAACGCGGTAGAGTAAAGTATCCGGTCGCGATCTCTTTCGAAGTCATTCCGTTGGTCGGTTTTGGTAGCTTCGTAAAAACGCTTCGAACGATCGTTAGCTGTCCACATGCTTAGGCGGCTTCGGCCACCCGACCCAAGGTAAGCCGCATCCGGCTGTCGATTTCGATATACCCTTTGTCCAGCGCAGATTGAACAGCGCGCTGCAAAGTCCGCTTGTCCTGGTGAACGGCCTTCGCCAGCTCGGATGGACGTATCGTGCCTCCGGCCGCTCTAATGGCCCTTACGACTTGATCGATATCGTTCGACATTCCAGTGACCCCTTAAAAAGAGTTGCAACCAATGCCTAAAACAAACTGTTTTAGAATTGGTTAGTTCCCAATTTTGTTCTGCTTCCCTTGGCCCAAGCTGTTTTGCCCTCAGCTCGTTACAAAATGGATACCACTAGGCTACCTGCCGGACAAGCATAGAAACCAATGGAACAGAAATCACACTACAGCAAATGTGGTGCCGCGATAGGTCAAATGAATGGCCCATGTTGTCGCAGCGGCAACATTTTTTGTCCCACAAAAAACAGCGCCTGCTTCGGTGAGTGAAATTCATCAACGAAATCAATGTTAATCTCTGTCGGTGGTGCCCCATGCCGGTGTCGCACCAGGGAAGCACGAGGCCACGCCTCCCCTTCTTTGGACAGATGCCATCCTAAGCATCGACGCTTCTAAGATCGCAATCGGTCAAAAAAGTACTGGGCTGAAGTGTCGATCACCTATTTTGCCCCGTGCATTAAAATCCGGGGCCAGGCTCTCTACCCAAGGGCAGAGCTCCATCTTCTGTGGTAAAACCAGCGTACGCGTTTGTCGCCTCGGACAGGTCGCTGATGCCCGCCAGCCAATCGACCGGACGAAAGTGGTCCAAAAATCGCTTTCCCTCGGCTATCATTGCTGGTTTCTTATCTGTTTGTCTCAAAAACGCAGTCAATCTTCAATCATGTGAAAGCATAAATGGCAGTGGGTTAAGACAAGTTACGCAAGGCATCGGCGGATCAGAACAAATGGACCTCCGACTTCCCAGCCGTGACCAATGGGGATTTTGAAGTTCACCACAAACGTTTAACGGCGGGGAACGTGTCAAACACCTCGTCCGCTGAAATCAACGCCGCCCCAAAATCCAGCGCACTGGCTGCCAAAAGACGGTCGAACGGGTCGCGATGTTCCCACGCAAGAGTCGCCCCTTTCAAACAAATCTCCGGCGCCAGTGCGGCAACTCTGCCGCCTTGTTCTACCAGCAAGCTCGGCAAATGGTTGATGAATGGCTCCATCTCCGGCCACTTGCCGATACGAACCTTCTGCCCGATCTCGAAGAAGCTGATCGGACTGACGAAAACGCTGTCGGCGTCCGTAATTAGCGCGGTTGCTTTGGCAGATAAACGCGAATCGTCGGTCAGCGTCCATGCCCATGTGTGAGTGTCGAGCAATACAGCCGTCACTCTGCCCCTTCCCAAAGCGCCAATTCATCCTCACTCATAGGCTCGAAGAAATCTGGTCCATCTCCTGTGACCTTGTCTTTCAGTAGCCCGATGGTGAACCTGTTTTGCGCGATGGCAACGATCCGGGCAACAGGAGTCTTACCCTTGGCGATGACAACTTCTTCGCCAGCCTTCGCCGCCTCAATAAGTTTGGACAGGTTCGTCTTGGCGTTATGAATTGTCACCTGCATGGAAACCTCGGCTAGCTAAGTTAGCTATACTTACTGCTTCTCCATCTAAAAATCCAGCCTCACTGGCGTAGCCCTGCAAAAATATACGCATGGCTCATCCGCTGCCGTATTGTTTGCATTGATTCGGCCTCTGTCCAGATCACGGGGATCGGTCATAGCTAATGAAGACACGATCCATCGGCAACAACGATTAGCAATCTGGGTTATCGCGGGGGCCCAGTATACGCAGCAGCTTACGACAGGAAATCTACACCTGCCGATCTCATAACACCGTCCATTAGTTGCGACTAAATTAGGTGATCAACCTTCGATTTCCATGAGGTGGCAGTGATCGTTACGGTTGGCGGCGCGGTAAGGGACGGCCGTACGGGAGCTGAATCTCACGTTGCGCTGGTCCCCGTAGGTTCAGCTTTTCCAAGAGCGCTAAAACATCGGCTTGATGTCAGGCGTAAGCCACCATATCCGGGCATCAGTTTGCCATCGGAAGCCGTTCTGTGGTTTCCCAATTGGCGTTTCGTTCACCGTAATAGCCCACGACAGTACCCTCGCCGCCGCGCTCTCGCAGGGTGCTTGCAATGCTGTCCGACCGCACTCGCAACCTGCCTATGTGAGTTCTTCAGCGTTATGCTTGATCGCGATTCTGTTCGGGAATTACGCCCCAATTTTTTTCAAGAGTCATTGCAGCTACGCGAAGAGGCGCCCATGGAATAGCTATCGGTGCGTTATCAACGATGCAAATGAGAGTGAAGTACGAACCAGGTCGAAAGGCATCGTGTCGCGGACCCGACAAACCGAAGCGGTCGCTGCGACGAGCGTCTTCATAGGAGAAGCGGGCAGGGGACATCAACCAACGATGGCGGCGCGGCCCGCGGCACAGGTTCCATGTGGGTGTTGTGGTTAAAGCTTCTGTTCCGCCACGGCTATGTTGGAACGCGAAGGAGCTGATGGAACGTGTGCCATGGGTTTGGCAGAATAGACAGCTCGAACCCGTGAGGTGGAGGCTGCCGTAATGGGTGTTGGCTGATTTCGTAAACCTCCCTCATGGACTCCGCTTGTCTATCGGCACAACGTGGGGAACCGATGCGCTTCACCGTACGCACCGTGCCGCGGGCGAGGCTACTTCGCAGCGCGGTGATGGGTGGGTTTGATGCAACAGGCCATGGCGATTGGCCACTATCATAGGCAAATGTTTAAGATCAAGGACGTTTGAGGAGCTTGCGCCTGGCTACGGTTTCGTTCCGGCGCTCTAAGGCGGCGCAGGCGCTTGAAAGGTATTTGGTAGCCAAGAAGCCCTCGCTGGTGGATAAACAAAAAAGAGCGCGATCTGGAAAAACCAGACCGCGCCAATCCGCACTGGTGTGCGGCAGTTGCCCTGGGAGGCATTATTCAGCTGGGTGGGCGGACGTCGCTTTGATCTCTATCGGCGCTTCGCCTGCAAGCGCGGCGCGAAGCTGCGCCTGGTGGAGCTCGCCTTCCCACTTCGCCACGACCACCGTCGCGACCGCATTACCGACAATATTGGTAATTGCGCGGCATTCGGACATGAAGCGGTCGATGCCGAGGATCAGCGCCATTCCGGCGACCGGCACGGACGGAACGACGGAAAGCGTCGCGGCGAGCGTGATGAAGCCTGCGCCGGTGATGCCGGCAGCACCCTTTGAACTCAGCATAGCGACGAGCAAGAGCAGGATCTGATTGCCGTAGGAAAGCGGGGTGTCGGTGGCCTGGGCGATGAAGAGCGCCGCCAGCGTCATATAGATGTTGGTGCCGTCGAGGTTGAACGAATAGCCGGTCGGAATGACGAGGCCGACGACCGAACGCTTGCAGCCAGCCTTCTCCATCTTGTTCATGAGGCCCGGCAGTGCGGCTTCCGAGGACGAAGTGCCGAGAACGAGGAGCAGCTCCTCCTTGATGTAGCGGATGAGCGCAATGATCGAGAAGCCGTTGTAGCGCGCCACGGCGCCGAGTACGACGAAGACGAACAAGAACGAGGTGAGATAGAAGGTGCCGATCAGCATGGCGAGGTTGGCGATCGAGGCGAGGCCGTATTTGCCGATGGTGAAAGCCATGGCGCCGAAGGCACCGACCGGAGCAGCCTTCATCAGGATCGCCACCAGACGAAAGATCGGCAGCGTCAGCGCCTGCAGCAAATCGACAACCGGCTCGGCCTTCTTGCCGACCAGGGCGAGCGAGATGCCGAAGAGCACCGAGATGAACAGCACCTGCAGGATGTCGCCCTCGGCAAAGGCGCTCGTCAGCGTCGTCGGAATGATGTTCATCAGGAAGCCAGCGATCGACTGCTCATGCGCCTTTTCCGCATAGGTGCTGATCGCCTTACTATCGAGTGAGGTCGGGTCGATATGCATCCCCACACCCGGCTGCACTACATTGGCGACGATGAGGCCGACGACGAGCGCGAGGCTGGAGAAGGTCAGGAAGTAGATCATCGCTTTGCCGGCAACGCGGCCGACCTTGGCGAGATCGCTCATGCCGGCAATGCCGGTCGCGACCGTCAGGAAAATGACCGGCGCGATGATCATCTTAACGAGCTTGATGAAGGCGTCGCCGAGCGGCTTCAGCTGAGTGCCGAGCTCAGGATAGAAATGCCCGACCAGGATACCCGCGACGATCGCCGCCAGGACCTGGACATAGAGATGGCGGTAAAATGGTGTCTTGCCGCGGACCTCCGCGGGATGTTCGATGATCATGATATCCTCCACGTAGGCGCCCAGTCCAGCAACGCGCCGGGCCTCCCAGGTCGCTGTCCGAAGATCGACAGCCGCTGCTGCTCGTAGAGCTAGCAAGCAATCAATGTGCCAACTGACCCACAACACGAGGAGCGCTAGCTAGTGCCCTTCCATAAACGGTAAATCGCTGAAATTGTTGGAGGAATCGCGATATTGCCGCAGGTAAAACCCGGCGGTTTCAGGTATACTTTAGATCAAGCTACTGATTCTAAAGACAAACCCGTAACCGCCGGGGCCGACAATGCGCCAAGAACGCACCGTCCAATCCAGTATATTCGATCTTTTTGCCGGACACGAGATCGGCCGTGAATTGAAAGCCATGTCTCAGTGGCTGGATGAGCATAGCGATCTGCTCGGGTTGGTGGCGCGCGACCTGCGCCGGCATGGTCTCAGACAGACCGGCCGCGAGGGGCTACCAGCCGAGGCTGTGCTGCGCTGCGCGCTGCTCAAGCAGCATCGCCAGTTGAGTTACCAGGAACTGGCCTTCCATCTCGAAGACTCCGCCTCGTTCCGCGCCTTTGCCCGGCTGCCGTGGGGATGGAACCCGAAGAAGTCGGTCTTACACAAGACGATCAGCGCGATCCGGGCGCAAACCTTTGAAGAGATAAACCGGGTGCTGCTGGCGAGCGCCCGGCAGGAGAAGCTGGAAAGTGGCAAGGTCGTGCGCGTTGACAGCACCGTCACCGCCGCACTGATCCATGAGCCGAGCGACAGCAGCCTGTTATGGGACACTGTCCGCGTGACGGTGCGGCTGTTGCAGCAGGCCGAGGCACTGGGTAGCGCCATCCCATGGCATGACCACCGCCGCGCGGCAAAGAAGCGGGCTCGGGCGATCGAATATACCCGCGGCCGCCCCAAACGGATCAAGCACTACCGCGAACTGCTCAAGATCACGCGCACGACCTTGAGTTATCTGCAGCAGGCGAGTGAACAGTTGCCCCTGACGGCGAGGCCGGCGGTTGAACTCTGGCAGGCGCAAGTCTGCCACTATAAGCCGCCGCTTGTGCCGAGCGCGCCGTCGATCAGAATCAGTCTAAACCCATTCCGGCCGACGTGAACCGTCGCCTGAGCGCCTGCGAGCGGAGAAGCAACCAAACGGCGAGACTGAAACACAAAAGCAGACGCGAAAACCCAGGCCAAGGCAATAGGGCCATTCCCGTCCACCGAAGATAACCCTGTCTCTACGGAGTGGCGGCAAGACAAGGCTTAGGGCGTAGCTGTCTCCAGCGAAAGTGCGTCGGCTACGAGGGTGTGATCAACCATATCGCTTTTGCCAGAGGAATTTTCGACGACCAGGCGTTCTTCGTCTTGATTAAGCGCAGCGTCGCAGTCTCAACAATGTCGCACATTGAACAAAGCACTATGAACGGCATCTCATTGTTTTAAAACGAGTTGTCGTATGGCAGGCTACGTGCTTCACCGGTTAACGTTTTAACGAAGATCTGAAGGGCCTTACTGATGAATGAGCAGCTCATCATGCTTTTGACAGGAGCGAGCCGAGGTATCGGGCACGCGACAGTGAAACTGTTTCAAGAGCGAGGATGGAGAATCCTTACAGTTTCTCGTCAGCCCTTTTCAGAGGACTGCGCATGGCCAGCCGCACGCGAGAGCCACATCCAGGCAGATTTAGCGCAAATCGATAAGATAGACGAACTTGCCGAAGAGGTACGAAGCCGACTTCCCGCCGGCAAGCTTCATGCGATCGTCAACAATGCAGGTATCTCGCCGAAAGGTCCGAACCAGAGCCGGCTGGGCGTGCTTGGCACTGATTCGCGCACTTGGACAGAAGTACTGAACGTCAATCTCATTTCCACGGCTTTGCTCGTGCGTGGCCTTCTTCCCGAGCTTGAGATAGGGAAAGGCTCTATCGTGAACGTAACTTCGATCGCCGGCGCTCGCGTTCATCCTTTCGCGGGCGCTGCGTATGCAGCCTCTAAAGCAGGTCTCGCGGCACTCACCAGGGAAATTGCTCATGAGTTTGCTGGACGGGGGGTTCGCGCTAATGCCATAGCCCCGGGCGAGATAGAGACGTCGATCCTATCGGACGGCACGGACAAACTCGTTAGCAGCCAAGTGCCAATGGGACGTCTCGGCGACCCGGCTGAGATCGCCGAGTCCATTTATTTCCTCTGCACGCCTGCCTCGTCCTATATCAATGGTGCTGAAATCCACATCAATGGTGGGCAACACGTATGAGGGTTTTCGTAAAGGATTGGCTCGTCAATCCTCGGCCGTTGAGCAACTGTATTAGGGTTAGATCAAGTGCTCATATTCGTTCGAACACCAAGATAACACGGCTGTCCGCAATGTTAAGTCGGGGAGCCTTCAAAATACGAGCTCAGCAACAGCGGTTCAAGGGAGGTAACCTCGAAAGAGGGCTTGGACATATGTCGATCTCAGAGCTTAGGAGCTTCAATCCCGACCTCCCGTTGACGTCGGCGTGCGAAGACCGACAAGATCGATGGAGAGGCTCTGATGCGCACATTGCTCGCGTTCAGCGCGGCGAGCCACGCGTATGTGCGATGGTCAGAGCGCCAGATAGGAAGGACCAATACCGGCGTCGGGTTTGTCGCGACCCCCTATATCATTTTCTACACTGTTCATGACGATAACTTCCGTATCGAGAGAGTTTTGCATGGCGCCCGCGATATAGAAGCTATCCTTTGAGACGATTAGCGGCACACTGCCTCTCGCGGCAGGCGGTTTTTGGCTACCCCTGATCGTTGAGCGATGCTGTCCGAGGTTCTCGGCAATCACGTCAACGCTGATCCAGCCGTACGCCAGTAATCTTGCGGCGTTGATCCATTTCGATTTGGGAGTAGGCGCGCTTCATGTTAGTTCCTTGCAAGCGATAAAGCGTGGCGGCAAGGCGGGTGGTCTTTCGATGGGATGGCAGTCGTGGCGAGCCGTCCGAGGTCTATCTTGACGGCCATAGCTATCGATGAGGTGACAGATGCTGATGACCCAGCGTAAGCCGGCGACGGTTGGCGAAATCCTGACGGAAGAGTTCATGCAGCCGCTCGACCTGACGCAGGCGGCCTTGGCCTCGGCAATGGGCGTCCAGCGCAAGCATGTGAACGAATTGTGCAACGACCGGCGTAACGTGACAGCGGCAACCGCACTGATCCTAGCACGCGTGTTTGGCAACAGCCCGGACTTCTGGCTCAACGTGCAGCGGCGCAGCGACTTGTGGGATGCCATGCACAGCCCCAAGGAACTGGCGCGGATCGAGCGCGCGAAGGCGCTGGCGACGGCGGCATAGCCCGAAAGCGCCTCTAGGCTGAGTGCATGAGCAAATCAGCCATCGCAGCCCATCACTCCGCGGCATCAAGGCGAGAGAGCGCTTGTCGCCGTCGGGCAATGACAGCGGGATCGTTCATGAAATCCTTCCGGCATGCGCCCGGCGGTCACTTTCGACAAAATCCCGATCCGCTGCAGGTCACACTCGCTCATCGCAATCAATCCCATCCGCAATCTCCGCCGTCATAAAACCCGGGGAGAGGGGACTGCAGCCGGCAGTCCCTATCAAATACTTTAGGTTACACCTTCGCAGGAAACGAAGTCAGCCACCTCCTCGAGCGTCGTTCTTGCCCGGGCTACGACCTCAAGGGCCTGCTCCTCGGTGATGATCAAAGGAGGGCAAAAGATAAGCTGGTCGCCCAGGACGCGGACGATCAGATTGTTCTGCAGTGCGGAGGCAAATGCCTTTCCGCCTGCCTTGCCGAACTGACTAAAACCTTTCCGAGAAGATTTGTCGGGTACCATCTCAACGGCAGCCATCAGGCCGACGCCGCGAACATCTCCAACCAAGCAGTGACTAGATAGCTGCTGGAGGTTCTCCATGAAGACCTTGCCGACGCGTGCTGCATTTCCGACCAGATCGCGTTCCTCGATGATCTTGAGGTTCTCAAGTGCAACTGCCGTAGCGACCGGATGGCCTGTCGTGGTGTAGCCATGCCCCCAGGTCCCGATTTTGGCCGTGTTGTCCGCGAGGATGTCGTAGATTTCCTCAGTAAACAAAATTGCTGCGAGTGGCATGTACGATGACGTAAGTTGCTTGGACGTCACCATGATGTCCGGCTTGAATCGGAAATACGTCGACCCGAACATCGTACCAAGCCGGCCGAACCCGTTCACCACCTCGTCAGCTATCAGAAAAATATCGTATTTGCGGCACAGGGCTTCGACGCCTTGCCAATAGCCTGCAGGGGGCACCAGCACGCCAGCGGCGGCCATGAGCGGCTCGCCAATGAATGCTGCAATCGTTTCGGGCCCTTCTGCGAGGATCGTGTCCTCGATCTCCTTGAGCAGCCGAGCTGTGAACTCCGCCTCTGTCTCGCCATCGTGGCCGGAAGTGCGCAGATGCGGTGTTGTCAAATGAATGACCGGAATGATAGGCAGATCGAAGTCTCGGTGATTGTTCAGCAAACCGGTCAGGCTGCCCGATGCCATGGTGACACCATGATAGCCTTTCGTGCGAGCAAGGAACTTCTTCTTCTCAGGCTTTCCGCGCGCATTGTTGACGTACCACACCATCTTGATCACGGTATCGTTTGCTTCCGAACCGGAATTCGTAAACGACACTCTGGTAAACTGCTCGGGTGAGATCTCGACAAGCTTTTCGGCGAGCCTGATGTTAGGCTCGTGGCTAATGTGATTGAACGTATGGTAGAATGGCAATTTCTGCATCTGCTTCGTGGCTGCTTCCACGAGCCGAGGCTCGCTGAATCCGATAGCGACAGACCACAGACCCGCGAAGCTTTCGATATACTGCTTGCCGCTGATGTCGTAGACATAAATCCCCTCACCTCTTTCCATGATGAGCGGACCTTTCGTCTCATGCAGGCGGGCATTGGTATAGGGATGAAGGCCGGTGGCGATGTCTGCTGCGGCCAGAGAATTGGAGAATTGGTTTCCAGTGCTCATTTAACTGCTCCGGTGGTTTAGAATGGAAGCTCCCGCGAAGCAGCGCTTTCCTTCTGAAAGCCTTCGCACCGTAGCGCCTGCGCCGCTTCGAGTGCGGCGGCGCGTATGATCAACCCGCTATTGGGTCAAATTTGATTTCAAGAATTGAGCCATCTAGGATCACGAGGGCAAGTAGGCATTTTATAATGCCCATAACCCCATATCGGTTTCCTGGAGCGCAGCGGACGACGTTTGCGACGCGCTTCCGGGAGATAACGATAGAGGCCAAGCCCATAATCTTCCTTGGTGTAAATGAAGCGATAGATTGTCTCTTTACAGACGCGGACGTGGCTGTGTCGTCCAACAGCAGGCGCCCGGCGATCTGCTCCGGAGACCAGCGTGCCTCCAGCTGGTTGATGATCTCCGTGCGCAAGTTCGGGTGCCACCACAGCTTTCTCAGCCGGTGACGCCGTTCCTTAGAAATATCGTGAGCTACCGTGCTGTAGTAGCCGTCGTAGTCGGGCGGTTCACGACCGCTACTGGTGTTGCACTTGATCTCGCGGTAAATCGTCGAGCGATGACGGTCAAGCCGACGTGCCATTTCGAACGTCAACAACTAACCCAGCATCCTGAGAGACATGGGCTCCGGGCGGTTGGGGGAAAAAGCCGGCCGCAAGCCAGTTTTTTTATGTCTTGGGGGCAGGAGTGGCAGCGTTAAGAACGCGCATCTATATCGACGGATACAATCTTTACTACGGTTGCTTACGAAAGACCGCGTTTAAGTGGCTTGACGTGCTAACGCTGTTTGAGACGCATATCCTGCCCACAATCCTCTATCGGCCGGCACCGGACACCGCCCCGGCGAAATGATTCTGCATCCAGATTGTGCGATCAAATATTTCACGGCAAAGATCATCGACAGCGCCGCAAAGGGTGAGCCCTGTCCTCGCGGGCTCAATACCACAATGCGCTAACGGCGCATTGTGGTGGTCGCCTGTCCTTTGTGATGGGCAATTACTCGCTCTACAAGGCCAATCAACAAATCGTTCCAGCCGACGATCCGAAACGCTGGCCGCGTGACTGCGACAAGATCCAGGTATGGAAGCTCGAGGAGAAGCAGTCGGATGTGAATTTGGCCCTTCACCTCTACGACGACGCGCTGAACGGGGAGGTTGATCAGGTGGTACTCGTCACCAACGACACCGATTTAGCGCTGGCGCTGGAAATACTTAAGGTTCGTTGCCCACACAGCGTCCGCGGCCTGGTGATACCGACGCGCAAGGCGGGGCGGGCGGTGACCTTGAACGCGAAGCAAACGTCTCGCTCGCACAACTCGCCCATTGGGTCAGGCGGTATATCTCGGAGGATGAGCTGCGCGCCTCACAATTGCCATATGTCGTTCCTGGCCGCCGCCGCGCCAGCATCAAGCCACACTCATGGTATGCGAAACCGCATCACCTTGCGAAGATGCTGGAAATGGCCCGGCCGGTTCTGCGTAACGAAGGTGAGATCTTGAAATGGGCGCGTAAGGAAGGCGACCATCTCGGCGGTCATCGCCCTATCGATATGATCGAGACGGATGAGGGCGCGGCAGAGGTCTTTAACTACGTAAGCATATATCCGCGACAGGCTGAAAAACACCGGCGACCAAACCGATGAATCCTGAACCAGACGGGCGGGAAGGGAGTGCGAGGGCACGCCGCGCTGCTCGAAGTGAACGTGGAGGCGGTACCCATCCCATTTGACTTCCCAGCCCCAATCGTCGCCGCCAGGCGGCCTGGTCAGCAATTTTGCGAGTGCCGGTTCGATATGATTTGGCATGGGATCGGACAGGAGCTGCGGCTGCGCCAGGTCGCGTTGCCGGATCGGGCGGCTTTGAATCGGGGCGCCGTCATCACGTAACAGCGGCTTGGAACGCTTGCGCGGGCGCTTGGTCGTGACGGCATTTTATCAGAAATATTAAAATCCATTTTACTGAACATTGAAGGTTGCCGGTTGTCTCAAAACGTGGGGATCATACCGCCAATCTCCCTTCATCGTCTTTGCTGCCGATTGGGGTGGGGTAAGGGTGTTGTGCGTTACCGGCCTATGACGGTGGAAAATTGAGGCGGCCTCATCGCGCTGCTTCACAATCAGTTCGAATCGGCGGCATCTTGCTTGAACCTCGGACGAGACACATGCAGGGCTGAATGACCACCAACGAACAGAGTAGATTGAGAGAAGCGACCAAGCACACTGCCGTTATCGGAACCGTCGTGCAAATGTGGGAAAAACTCGCCTGGGATATCGACGTGTTCGAGGATATCCAGAGGAGCTATCCAAACGAGAAGCAGCCACTTGCCTATGCGGCGATCAATATCTGCATCGCCGCCGAGAGCCTCCGAGACTGGGTCATCGAAGCCATCAGATCGCTCGCGCCAGCCGGGAGCGAGCCTTCCAAAGATAACGTTCGAGATCAGCTAGCTTTGCAGATTCCTCAGCTCAACATGTGCACGGCGATCGCGAACACCGCGAAGCACCACAATTTCAAAGAGGGAAGGTGGGTCGGCGGGCGGGTCGAGCTTGGTTGGGAAGAGGGAGACGAGGACATTCCTTCCGGCTTTGCGCTCTACCACGTCGACAACGACGGACAGAGCATGACGCTGGCTTTCAGCTCTTTCCGGGCACTCAAAGAGGCCTGGTGGAATGCGCTGGTTGCCGAAGGACTTGCAGCGGGCCGAATGCCCACTCCGGAGTGGATGCAAAACAAGTTGGCAGGATTTTCCGGCCAATCGTAGAGCTTCCCCCATGACGCTTCGACCCTTGCCGCCAACCTACCCTCCTGCCGAACCTGTCCAAGAGCAAGACGTGGCGGAATACGGGTCTTAGCCACAATGATAAAGTTGCAGTTGGCCCGGCCTACATGTGAGCCATAACACCCCCGGGACCGGCGTTGCTCCCATGCCGGCGTTTAACCTGTCATATGAGAAGATTGCATGGCGATATCACATTATGTATAGTGCAATCATTGATATCTATGTCGAAAGGACGTCATCATGGCGAGCGTGACCGTTAGGAACCTGCCGGATGAGGTGCACCGCGCGCTTCGCGTGAGAGCAGCGATGCATGGCCGCAGCACCGAGGCCGAGATCCGCGACATCCTCGAAACGATTGTCCGTCCACCGGAGCGCGTCAAACTCGGTTCTTTATTGGCGTCTATTGCCCGTGACGCAGGAGGGCTGACTGATGCTGAAGCGGAGCATTTCCACCAGCTGCGTGACAAGACACCGGCTGAACCGATGAGCTTCAAATGATCGTCATCGATACCAACGTCGTTTCCGAACTGTGGAAGGCCGAGCCCGACCGCAATGTGATGGCCTGGATCGATGCGCAGATGATCGAAACGCTGTATTTATCCGCAATTACGGTGGCCGAACTGCGTTTCGGCTTGGCGGCCATGCCAGCAGGCAAGCGACGCACGATCTATCTGAATCGCTTGGAAGGAGAGGTATTGCCGGCCCTAGCGGGGCGCATACTCCCCTTCGACTTGGATGCGGCACGAACTTATGCCGATCTGATGGCGCAAGCCAGCAGGGCAGGCAAAGCCATCAGCAATGCGGATGGCTATATCGCCGCAACGGCGTTGGCACGTGGGTTCATGGTCGCTACGCGCGATACCAGCCCATTCGCGGCCGCTGGGCTAGATATCATCAACCCCTGGGAGGCGTTATGATGGCACGGATTTTCAGGTCCTCATGTTATGTTATAACATGCCGATGCGGTGGCCAGGTTGGAATGTCCACTGTTGCGCAAAGTAGATGGGGTGGTTGCCGCCCTCCCCAAGTGGCATCGTTAGACGCTATCATATTTTAGAGCGTGTTTGGACCAGTAGCGGAGAGGACTACACATGACGGAAGTGATGATCGGGGTGGATCTTGCAAAGAGCGTCATTCAGATTCACGGTGCATCGATGTCGGGCCGGTTGCTCTTTCGCAAGAAGCTGTCGCGGGGACAGTTCTTGCGTTTCATGGAAAGCCAGTCCGGGGCTGTCGTGGTGATGGAAGCTTGCAGCAGCGCTCACTACTGGGCACGGGAATTGGCGACGCTGGGGCATGAGGTCAAGCTGATCGCTCCGCAATATGTGCGACCTTTCGTGAAGCGTCAGAAGAACGATGCCGCTGATGCCGAGGCCATTGTTGTCGCGGCACAGCGACCCGAGATGCGCTTCGTAGAACCCAAGTCCGAAGATCAACAAGCGAAAGCGGTGTTGTTCCGAGCGCGGAAGCGTATCGTGCGCCAGCGGACGGAACTGGTGAATGCGCTGCGCGCTGTACTTTACGAGTATGGCCACGTCGTTCCGCTCGGGTTAGGCCACATCAAGCGCATGGAGGCATTAGTCGATGATGCGGATAGCGCCCTGCCGAAACTCGTGAGGGAGGAATGCAGCGATCTTCTGGCCCAGATCAGCGAAAAGACCGCAAGAATCGAGGACAAGACGAAGAAGATTGCCGGACTTGCACAGCAGAGCAATGTTGCGCGACGTCTCAAGACCATGCCAGGCGTAGGCCCGATGGTAGCTCTTGCGGTAGAGGCTTTTGCCCCGGCAATGGACAGCTTCAAGTGCGGGCGAGATTTTGCGGCTTGGCTCGGTCTAGTCCCGCGACAATTCTCTTCAGGCGGCAAAGAAAGGCTCGGCCGAGTGTCCAAAGCCGGTCAGGCCGACATCCGCAGACTGCTGATCATCGGCGCTATGGCACGCGTAAGCTGGGTGAGCCGTCGATCGCCAGTGCAGGGCTCATGGCTATCGCGGATGCTGGCTCGCAAGCCGAGAATGTTGGTGGCGATCGCGCTCGCAAACAAGATGGCTCGTAGGATGTGGGCCATGCTGACGAAGCAGGAAGATTTTTGTGATCCGATGTTGGCCGTAGCGGCATGAGCTGATGCTGAACGCTGAGGACTAACACCGGTTAGGAGGTGTGAGAAGTCGATGACCTGAATGGGCGCATGATCGAACCGATCCGGATGGGGAAAACCAGGGACATTTCTGGAGCTCGCAAGCTCGGAAAGTAGATTTGGACCCGATCCGCTGATCACCATACCGGCCAGCGGCTTATGGAAGTGCCGCACAAAAAGGCCTGACAGAAGACCGCACTCGATCACATGTTCAAAAGGCCAAAACTGCTTGCACTACGGGCGGCAACCACAGAAGAAATGTCACTTTGCGCTGCCATACGACGCGACGACCAGCCCCGATCCGACCGGCTGATCCGGTTGCAAAATCAGATCGGGAAGAAATACCGCTTCGGCTTTAGCTTCAGTTTCAATTGTGCGGTAGATGTTCCAGGCGGCTTTATGCTGCACGGTTGAAACCAGGATCTCACAACGCTGCCGCTGGGTGACGTAGATGTCGCCGCTCTCTCGCCGCTGATGCGCGGCATGATCCTGGCCCTATCCTATGCCGACACTCAAGCCGGCATCGGCTTGACAGCCACAGGCGCCATGAACCGCAAGTTCGTGCACTGGGCCGTCGCTCACTTCCATTGGCTCGGCTACACATCCGAAGACCTGTACAGCATGAATAAGGTCCTCAATGAATCCGACATGCCACCGCCTTGGGCGGTGCGCGACATGCTCAGCCACCTCAAACTTCTTCGCCGGGAAAAAAAGACAGGCTGCTGTCGACTAAACGTAGTCGGGACTCCGTGACAAGGCCGAAAGCCTACTTAATCTGATCGCGAGCGCGAACTGAATAAAGTTCCAGGTCGCCGCGACATGAGAGGATCGATGCAGCAATACTTGAGGGCGTCAAGCCAGACCAGGATTTCGAGAAGATCATCGATCGCAGCAACGAGATCGGCAAGGGCGGCGGCCGGCGCGTTTTCGACGTGATTGGTGACGATTCAGTCATCAAGGAGATCATCGTTCCCACCCCCCCGCCGCCAACTTCACGGAGTGGTCGGTCTGGGTCGCTCTCAAGACTATGCGGGAGGATATCATTGGCAACGAACGCAACATCGAACTGAAGGAACAGTTCGCGGAGATTTTCGCGATAAGCGAGACCGGCCGCTTCCTTCTCATGGAGCGTCTGGGCAAGCCATTCCCAAGCTGCTTGAAGGTTGGCTCAACGACCAAAAGCTCAGCGCGTTCGGTAAGACCGCGGCGACGGAGACGTCCGCTTCTGCTTAGGCGGCGGATGTGTTGCTCAGCGGTTCAACGCGATTGGCGTATTTGCGCCTGTAGGCGGAGATGAAATCCTCGTCGCTACAGATGCAGCGGCCGCTCAAATCTTTCGCTTTCGGGTCATGCAGGTGACCTCCAAGGGGGCGCAGAAGATTCACGCGAGTGCTTGTTGTTGGACTGGTCGGAAAACCCGCACTATGTTTGACCAACTCCGCAGCCAGCATGATCCCGGCAAGCGCTGACTGAAAGGCCATCGGAACCACGGTTCGGACTTGACGACTTCCATCGCTCAGCTGGAATACAAGACCGCCGCAGATAGCCTGTTGATAAAAAGAGCGCAGCGGCTGGCCAACAAACGGGGCTAGCGATTCAAAAGGCACAGCCATCGCCGTAGCCACCCGAACTACAAAATCGTTGGGAACTCCGGCATTGGTCTGCAGGAGCGTCTTCACCAGCTCGTGTTCGTCCGGTATTCCGAATTCCTCGGCAATCAGCTGGTGCTCGTCCTTGGATTTTCCGGTCGGCATGTACATGCAACTAAGACATGCCTGACCGTCGTCGAAGCCATGCCGCGAGATCCCGAGATCGTGCTCCTGCGTCCAGGCATTCGCGATCCATCGAGGCAGAGCACCTTGGACAGCGAGACGGTCGGCGGCTGTGTCCAGCGCCACACCCACTCGGTCGAAAACCCAGTCGCCCCGGCGCGTAACATATTCCGCCCACGTCAGCGGGTGCGCCTCGACCTCGAAAGCGGTCGATCGAAGGGCGGTGCTAGCAAGCTCCGCCTTGGACATGCCGATCTCCGCTTGGCCTGCCAGGACGTAGCGCTGCAGGTTTGAGAGTTCGACCGCTTCGTGATCGATGATATGCAGGCGACCTGAGAGGCCGGATTGTTTCGCCAGGGCCCAAATCGCGCCATGGCCTATCGCGCCGAGCCCAACCAGATGCGTGTCGCCTAGGTCGGCAGCGAAGTCAATCGGACCAGCATCGCCGGCTTCAGCCTTGTTATAGCTGTATAACGAGAGGTCAATGGCCTCGTCCAACTCGGCGCCGGTCAACTGGGCGGCGAAGATGGTTCGAAACACGTTGGCGGCGCCGAAGCAACTGGCGACGCCCGCTCCAAAAGGCAGCAAACTCGAGCCAGAGCCCACCGGGCTCGTACGCGACAGTTTTGCCGCCCAACCGTCCGATCCGATGAAAAAGGTCGGGCATCGGAGTGATGGGCTCGTCGCTCCTGCAACGAGGCAGACCGTGGCGAACTTGCCGGAACGCCGGATGCCGACTTTTGGATTGATCGACTTTGCCAAGCGCTCCAGCGCCTGGGCTTGAGAGCTCGCCGCACTAGCCAAGGGGAGTATCGCCAGAACCGGATACAGTCTTGCAAGCAACCTCACAGCAAGATCTAGCGTCGCCTGGCCTTCGGCGCACGAAGCGGCCTGATCGTCGAAGGCGACGGCCACGACCTGCTTTTCAAGAGCCGCTTTGAACTCGCCCAGATGAAAATCGGCCAGGACCTGAGATGCCGCCGTAGCAGCGCGATCGATGAAATTAGCAAGGGCCATCGTTAACTCGTTATCGTGATCATTCGCGTCAGCGCCGCGGACGCGACCTCATTCCAGTTCGCCTTCGCGTCAAGTCGATAAGCGGCCACGCGAGCAAGGTCGAAAGGCTCTCGGGCAAAATTCGGCACTACCAGCGACAGGCACCCAACCGTGGTAGCGACCGCGTAGGCGTCATCGGTCGTCGAATGATAGGCGTGGCCCGGATGACTATGGATCTGCGCCAGAAGCGTCAGGCCACGTTTGTAGAGCCAGACATTGAGGCGGTGCAGTTCTTCGGCAGGAACCATCACACAGACGCCGTCGCTCGTTCGGATGTGACGCTGCGCCGGAATAACCGTTTCTGTCACCGCAAAGTGCTGGTCTTGCCGGACGCCGACCCAGAGCGCCATTCCTTCATGGCCCTGCTGACCAACCGATCGCAGATGCGCTTGCACAGTGGACACGCAGTCTTGGGGGAGGGCGACGGTTCTAACATCCTCTAACGCGGTCATTCTGGAATGGCCTGAGGTGGCACCTGCAGTCCTCCCACCGCGATTTGAACCTGAATCTGCAGCTGCTCCACCGGGCCGGTTCCGTACTTGATGATCTTGTCCAGGATGAAGGCCAAACAGCCTTCGCCAGAACCTCGATGAAGTAGCCATGGGTCACCTGAATGGGCTGGATTATCGTGGTATTCCCGGACTCCCGCCATGCACAGGAATGGTTCGTCCTCGAGACTGTTGGCCTGGATAAAATCCGTCACGGTGTTCGGCTGGATGAGATCCGGTGGGGTCCCAGACAGACGCCTCAGCATATTCAGGGGGAGATCCTTCCGGGCAATCGGCTGGCGGGTAAATGGATCGACGAAGACCACGGACAATGGTCTTAAATCGAAGTTGGTGAAGTCGATCTCGATGGCTGCGCCGATAACGCGCGGTTTCAACTTCGGGCTTGCAAATATGAAGAAAGCGATCGGAAAGCTCGCCTCGACCAGGAAGCAGCCTTGAGTCCGATAGGCATCTGCATATGGCCGGAACCGGCCGATCTCCCGATCAAACTTCGCTCGCGAGACCTCCGGCTCCACAGTTTGGAGTTCAGGCACCTGCGACACCCGCCTTCAGGCTGAGGAACAGGGTTACAGTATTCGCGAAGCCGAAATCGCCAATTTTCTTGTCGACGTCGAGCAAGGTGCCGGCCTCGTCCTTAAATTCCCAGTTCTCGGCAGGTTGAGCCACGTTCTGCGTGGCCTCAAGGGCTTTGGTGCGAACGACGTGAAGCGGCTGGTTGGGATTGGCTTCGACCTGCGTGGGCTGGCCGTTCACCACAACGATGATATCGATCTTCCCGGGACCGCCACCGTGATTACCGCCGCCCTTACCCGAATCCTTCGACATTGTCGTACTCCTGTGGCTTGCCAACCGGCCCCAAGGTGCTACTGCCGACTCATTGGTGAGCGGGCTGGCGGTCTTTGATCGTCCACTCGGCGCCACGAACCGCGAGTACATGAAAGACAGGGGATAAGCTACCGAATCGGTGCTAGACTTCTTTTAAGCGGTACTTGATCGGCAAGTAAACCAGTCGAAACTGCTTATCCCAACTATAATCGATTAGAGCATTGCGAAAGTATTCTCGATATCTTCATGTGCCTCGCAGTCGCCAGTTCGAGTGGCCTCCTGCAACCGGGCACGCCATGTGCAGCGTTCGCCGGCCGGTCTGAATTTCGGTTCGATCGAGCTAGGCGGCGCTGTGATGATTTGCATCGGGCGGCTATCGGCCCGCAATCTTGACTCAAGGTTGCGGCAACTAATGCACCAGATCGGCCATCAGCTGGCGCCGCAACCGCGGCTGATGAAACGTCCGCCGGTGGTTACATGGCAGCCGCTGCCCAATTTACTTGGACCTCGGTAACGAGCACATCGGCCTTCCGGGACTTTCGAGCAAGCCAATCCTCTGGAGGCTCCATTTCGGGATTGGAGATGCCGTCGCAACGCCGATATCTCGCAAAAGCTTCATTGAACACCACCGAGACTGCGCGCCCTTACGCGGATATCGACGCCAGGTAAGGTAATCGTACCGTACAGGAGAAGCGACATCTGGCCGCGAAGAAGAAGGGCGGCCGAGATTCTGAAGTCGTCGGCTTCCTGTCGCAAGGTTCAATTCGGGGACGGGCTAGCTTGTTCGGCCGTTAACTCGCTCGAGCAAGTCCATTTCCATCACGACGTCGGTCTGCAAGTCCTCGCCGACCGTAAACGTGGTGCTTCCGGTTGTCGCAAATCGGGCCCGTTTCTAGAATGCTATGGCTCGTGCGTTTCGCTCGAACACGGTTAGTTCCACGCGCGCTGTCGGAATTGCATCAGGTCTGGTTCCTTGCCCGCTGATCGTTGCGCAAGCTGAAGACCACTATACATATTGGAGAAGCTAACCCAAGTGCATCACGCCTGTTTTGCAGGGTAGGGCATCACGCCTCATCCTGCAAATGCTCCATGAACACCTCGGCCGGCGTCTTTTAGCCAAGGCATTTGCGGGGTTGGTCGTTCAGATGGCGCGCAAGTTGGATCAGGTCGCGCTGTGACACGGCGGCCAGGTCTGTAGTTCCTGGCATGAAGCGGCGAATGCGCTTGTTGGCGTTTTCCACGGCTCCTTTGCCACGGTGCACTCGGGTCGCAGAACCAGCTACGCGCGCCGATCCCTTCTTCCAAAGCCCTGAATCCGGCAAACTCGGTACCGCGGTCAAACGTGAAGCTTTGACGTGCAAAGGCCGGCAAAGGAGAGAAAGCTCTGATGATCTTGTCCATGATCGGGCGAGAATGCCGGCTTGGATTCTTGATGAGAACGGTGTACCGGCTCTTGCGCTCCACGAGGGACGTGACATTGGCATGGCCGAGTGGACGCTCAAAGATGAGGAGGTCGCCCTCCCAATGCCCAAACTGCGATCTGATCTATCTCCAATAAAATCAGGACGTTCGGCTATGCGATGCGAGGCTGGAAACACACCGTCGCGCGGCTTCCTGGAGCGCAGTGGACGACGTTTGCGACGCGCTTCCGGGAGATACTGATAGAGGCCAAGCCCATAATCTCCCTTGCTGTAAATGAAGCGATAGATTGTCTCTTTACAGACGCGGACGAGGCTGCGTCCGTCCAACAGCAGGCGCCCGGCGATCTGCTCCGGAGACCAGCGTGCCTCTAGCTGGTTGATGATCTCCGTGCGTAAGTTCGGGTGCCGCCGCAGCTTTCTCAACCGGCGTCGCCGTTCCTTAGAAATATCGTGAGCTACCGTGCTGTAGTAGCCGTCGTAGTCCGGCAGTTCACGATCGCTAAACGTGTTGCGTTTGATCTCGCGGTAAATCGTCGAACGATGGCGGCCAAGCTGACGTGCCATTTCGTTGACTGGATCTTTTGCCGCCACCAGCTGATGTAGGCGACGTCGGTCGGCGAGAGCAAGCTGCGTATAGCATCGGGACATGCCAAAATCTCCAAAGTGAAGCCGTTGAAATCATTGGCATGTCGCAATTGGAAATAGAATGTACCGCGGCTACAACAAATGTGGCGTAAGCTTTATTATGGAACAGCAAAGCGGCTTTGTTTCTGTTGCTTTTTCGAAGTGGCATTGTGACATTTGCCCGCTTCGGGAGCGCGGGTCATACACCCATCGCGAGGCGTCTCGGCATTTCCGGGTGTCGCCACGCTGGTGCCGGCGTCGGGCCGGCAGCTCGACCTGATATTCAAAACCCGGACGCTAGACGGACTGAGCGACAAGGAGCGCAAGAAGGCGATATCTACACTGGCTTGTCTGCTGATGCAGGCGGCCGGTCTGGCCGTCGAGGAGCTCAACGATGACCAGCACTGAGTTAATGCCGACAGCGCTACTCGCGCGCAAAGCCATCGTTTATGTTCGGCAGTCCACGCAGTCGCAGGTCATGACCAATCTGGAAAGCCAGCGACGGCAGTATGATCTTGTTGACGTCGCGCGACAGCGCGGCTTCAGCGACATTGAGGTCATCGACGATGACCTTGGGCGCTCTGCCAGCGGAACTGTTGCACGCCCCGGCTTCGATCGTCTCGTCGCCCTGCTGTGCGCCGGCAAAGTTGGTGCCGTTTTATGCTTCGACGCCTCACGGCTCGCACGTAACGGCCGCGACTGGCACCATCTGCTTGAGCTATGCGGCCTCGTTGAAGCCCGCGTCATAGACCACGACGGTGTCTACAATCCATGCCGGCCCAACGACCGTCTGCTATTAGGCATGAAGGGAAGTATCAGCGAGTTCGAATTGGGCGTGCTGAGAGCCCGCATGCTTGATGCCGCCAGATCAAAAGCGCGCCGTGGCGAATTGCGACTTTCCGTTCCGTTCGGCTACATCTGGCATCGGGAGGCCGGGCTTGGGCTGGACCCCGATCTGCGTCTGCAAGAGGTGATCCGATCCATATTCGCCCGCTTCCACGAGCTTGGAAGTGCACGCCAGGTGCTGCTGTCGATGACGAAAGATCAGATTCACTTCCCGCGACCGTCGGATGAAGGGCGCATGACCAACTTCGTATGGAAGCCAGTCCGTTATCGCAATGTAATCGGCATCCTCAAGAACCCTTTCTACGCCGGCGTCTATGTCTATGGGAAGAGCGAGAAGCGGACTGCCATCGTCGATGGACGGGCTCGGCGCAGTTACGGGCACGGCAAGCCCGTTGGCACCTGGGAGGTGATGATCCAGGACCATCACGAAGGTTACATCAGTTGGGACGAATACGAGCGCAACCAACAGCAATTGGCGCTCAATAATTATGGCCGCTCGGGCGGGACTAAATCGGGCCGCGGCGGCAAAGCGCTATTATCGGGTCTCCTAACCTGCAGACGGTGTGGGCAGCGACTGAGTGTTGCCTATACGGGCAATCCACACAATCCTGTCTATCGCTGCGACAAGCAGAATCGAATGATGGGCTTGCGCCGGTGCATGACGTTCGGTGGGCCGAAGGTCGATGCAGCGGTTGCGCGCGAGTTGTTGCGCGCGGTAGAACCGTTAGCGATCGAAGCGACCTTTGAAGCAGAGCGGATGCACCGGGAGCGGCAAGAAGACCAGCGGCACATTCACGATCTGGAGCTACAACAGGCTCGCTACGAGGCTAGCCTTGCTGAACGTCGCTATGCGGCATGCGATCCCGACAACCGTCTCATTGCCGCGCAGCTTGAGAAGAATTGGGAAACTGCGCTACGCCGCGTGCGCGATCTGGAAGTCCGCAAGCCTGCCGAAAGTCCTTCAACCATCGAGGTTGATCCGGCACCTTTGCAAACCTTGCCGACAATCTCTTGGCGGCCTGGGAGTCGCCCGATGTGACCATGCGCGTGCGCCAGCAACTGCTGCGTACACTCATCGCCGACATTGTCGTTGATGTCGATGATGCGGTGCGCGATGTGGTGTTGACGATCCATTGGAAGGGCGGTCAGCATTCGGAGCTCAAGGTCCGCAAGCCTCGGACCGGTGAACACGGTTGTGCCACCACGGAGGTTGCCTTGGCGGTGATGCGCAGCATGGCTGGTCGCTGGTCCGATGAACATATCGCCGCGTCGCTCAATCGAATGGGCATGCCCACGGGGCAAGGAAAAACCTGGACCGCGCACCGGGTCGCGTCTGTGAGGCGCGTACGCGCAATCCACGCGTACAAATCAGCCGACAAAGACGGCGAATGGCTGACCATGACAGAGGCTGCGGCGGTCTTGGGCGTGACCAATCATCGGATACGCCATCTGATCAAGACGAACGTGTTGTCTGCCGAACAGGTGGTTCCCGGCGCGCCGTATCAAATCCGGGCCAGCGACCTGACTTCTACGACGGTCCAAGCCGCGATAGCCCGAAAGGGCCGCCCGTGTCGCAGTGCTGACGCGGACACGCTTCCAATGTTTATAGATACTTAGAGAAGGAGCGCACAATGACTCAGGTCCGGCGAAGCCGCGCAGCGCCCGTTCGGCGGCATTATTGGTGAGGCAATATGCGGGAGGTGCGGACGGATTCTTGGACTAACAGGAGATAGTTCATGTATTCGTACGAAGACCGCATGAGAGCCGTGCAGCTCTACATCAAGCTTGGTAGACGCGTGAAGGCCACGATCCGTCAGTAGCGGCACTGGTCAGAAGAGGAGAACAGGTATCCGAAAAGGTCGTACGCCGCCTGATGAAGCAGGAACAGCTTGTCGTGGCTACGGTGAAGCGGCGTCGGTACACCTCTTACCAAGGCGAACTGGACGCCGCGCCGGAAAATCTGGTCGATCGTGATTTCCACGCTGCGGGGCCAAACGAGAAATGGCTCACCGATATCACCGAATTCAAGTTACCGGCGGGTAAAGTGTATCTGTCGCCTATGATCGACCGCTTCGACGGGCTCGTGGTCAGTTGGTCCGTGGGCACGCGTCCAGACGCCGAGCTCGTGAATAGCATGCTTGATGCCGCAATCGAAACGATCACCGATAGTTCCGAGCGCCCAGTCGTGCACTCTGATCGGGGTGCCCATTATCGCTGGCCCGGGTGGCTGTCGCGCATGCACAATGCTCAGCTCGCCCGCTCCATGTCACGGAAAGGGTGTTCACCGGACAACGCGGCCTGCGAGGGCTTCTTCGGACGGCTGAAAAATGAGATGTACCACCATCGCGACTGGATCAACACGACGCTTGACGACTTCATGCAGCAGGTGGATTCCTATATCCGGTGGTACAATCAGCATCGCATCAAAATCTCACTCGGTGGCCTCAGCCCCTCGGAATACCGCCGGAACCTCGGAATTGCAGCACAGGCAGTCCAAGAATTCGTCCGCACCTCCCCACAACAATGTTGGAGCTCTGTCGTAGATGGAGTGGCTCATCATGTCGTTGGCACGATTAATGCTTTAGATGATCCGCGACGTCGTGCTGGGAAATTCGATACAGGAGGGAGGCGTAGGCTCGTGTTCAGAACTGGCTGACAAGCAGTAACCAGTATTGATGACCATAAACCAGCCCGACGACCTGGCATGGCTTTTTATGGACCGGCTCCCAATACTAAGGCGCGGTTAGATAGAGGTAATGACATCATGCGGAAGAAATTGGTAGGTCTGCTTCCTGCAGGAACGATTCCTCCTGCGTCGATAAGCAAAGCTAATAGGTTTGCAGAAGTAGTCCTCACTGAATCGGCGCATCAAGCTCTTCACGAACTGCAAGATGCAGAGGGTTTGTTGCTTTGGGACATTTCTAACCCGATCATCCGAACCAACCCGCTGCCACCAAAGCTGGACTGGATTCAAACGACAAGTGTTGGAGTCGAGACAGTGGTATCCAGTGAGGTAGCTTGCTCGGACATCATTGTCACAAACATGCGTGGGATCTTTGAACGACCTATCGCTGAGTACGTCCTTGGTATGTTACTGATGGTGAACAAAGATTTTCGCCGAACCATCGAATTTCAGCGTGTGAAGAAATGGAACTGGCGATCGACCCTCGAGTTGCGGGGCCAGACAGTTGTCTTGGTTGGGCCGGGTGCTATTGGCAAAGAGATATTCGACCTTCTCACTGCGGTAGGTATGAAAGTAATCGCGGTAGGGCGCCGTGAATTGATCAGCGATCCCGTTTTTGGTCATCGGCGATCGATTTATGATCTCGCCAGCATTTTACCCACAGCAGACGCGGTGGTTCTATCGTTACCTCTGACAGCTGAAACCCATGGCTTCATGAATTATGAGCGGTTCTCGAGTATGAAGCCAGGGGCAGTCTTCGTAAATATCGGCCGCGGCGGTCTCGTTGATGAGCAAGCGTTGATCACATCGCTCGAGGATGGCCAGCTGACGAGTGCCCTGCTTGATGTTTTCGCAATGGAACCACTTCCATCAGATCATCCCTTCTGGCTAATGGAACAGGTTTTTGTATCGCCTCACATGTCAGCCGAGGTTAATGGTTGGGAGGAAAAGGCTGTCGCAAAATTCCTGGAGAATCTCGAACGATGGACTTTGGGTAAACCCCTGGAGAACATCATCGACAAAGCAGCTCGCTTACTCTGAATTACCACTCAGTCGGAAACGTTGCCGTCTCCAGGCGATCGCTAAAAATCCGAAGCCACTTCATGCCAAAGCGCGTAAAGCAGAAGTTCTGATGGACAGTGCACCCAAGTGCAGATTGTCAACACCGCAAACCGGGGGGTGTTCGTCGCGCTCACATTTCCTCTTTGCCGATTTTACATCCTGAACTGGTGGTGCGGAAGGGGGAAATCGAGACGTGAGGCCACTGATGACCTGATGTGATGGACGGCCTCCGCTCCCGGCATCGCAATGTGCCAAGATGTGGGCTGTCGAACTCACATCAGGAGATGCATCCATGGAGGAGGCTATAATTGGCCTGGATATCGCCAAGCAGGTATTTCAGGTTCACGGGATCAATGAGGCTGGCGCGATCGTGTGCCGTCGCAGGCTTCGCCGCGACGATGCCGCTGAATTCTTCAAGGTGTTGCCGCCGTGCCTGATCGGAATCGAGGCTGGCGCGACCGGACACCACTGGGCTCGAGTTCTTACGGCGCTGGGTCACGAGGTTCGGCTGATGCCGGCGTCGTACGTCAAGCCATACGTGAAGCGGCAGAAGAATGGATGCGACGGATGCCGAGGCGATTTGCGAGGCGGTGACGCGGCCGACGATGCGCTTCGTTCCGGTGAAGAGCGAGGAGCAACAGAGTGTGCTGATGCTGCATCGGGTCCGCGAGCTTTTGATCCGGCAGCGAACAATGCTGGTGAACGCCTTGCGCGGCCACTTGGCCGAGTTCGGCATCGTGACGCGACAGGGCACTGTCGGCGTCGGAATGCTAATTGCGTTGGTCGAAGACGATGATCACGATCTCATCCCGCCGCTTTCGCGGTCCGCACTTCTTCCGCTGATCGGGCAGTTGCGGGAGGTGCACGAGAAGGTCAGCGAGTTGGATCGCCAAATTCATGCCTGGCATCGCTCGAACGAACTGAGCCGTCGCCTTGAGACGATCCCTGGAATTGGCCCTATCACTGCCAGCGCCATTGCCGCGACAGTGACAGACGCCTCGCTCTTCAAATCCGGCCGACAATTGGCGGCGTGGATAGGCCTCGTATCGCGGCAGAACCCATCGGGTGGCAAAGACCGTGTCGGAAGGATCAGCGAACAAGGCGATCCCTATCTCCGTCGGCTTCTCGTCGTCGGGGCGCATGCGGTCCTCCGCTTCAGCCGCAACGGCAAAACGGCAGCGACGCGTTGGGCCGCCGTGCTTCTGGCGAAGAAGCCGTACAACATCGTCACTGTTGCTTTGGCAAACAAGATGGCGCGGATCGTGTGGGCGTTGATGGCAACGGGCAGGTGCTTTGAAGCTGCCGGCACTGTTTAACAACTCGGGACAATGCAGAATTGGTGAGGTGCTGATGGTGTAATGGCGTACGGTCGAGCCGGGATTGGAGAAACCCGATCAGTGGGTGTCGCTTGAAAGCGCGTTGACCTGTCTGGGATCCAATCAGCGGACTACATCAGCGCCAGCGGCATGAACACGCCGCAATCAAAGGCCGAATACATTCCTGCACCCAACCAATCCGCCAGAAACACCAACTTGCCCCTTGCCACGCGGAGGCCGTCCATACATGCCAAGGAAGTTTCATCCAGCGACGATTATAGACTATAGTCTAGCGCCCGTCCATAAACGTCTGTGGGTGTTTCAAAGGTTGTTTGCCAGCCGGCGGGTATTTTTGGAAGGCGTGACGGCACAAGGCCATGCAGGTTTGTCCGAAGAGCTATCTGGCGACAACGGAGGCACGTGGTATCGGCCGAGGCTTGCCGGGCGTGCTATGAATGCTGGGGGATGAGCGGCGTCAGGCCGGTCTGAGGCGGGCGAAGAGGGCGAGATTGTAAGCGACTACCGAGGACCAGAGATAAGCCTTGAAGTGGCCGAGCCCGCGCCAGGTGCAGCGCCCCAAGCCACAAGCGCGTTTCAGGCAAGAGATGCCGGCGCGGAACTTTCTGAGCTTGCGATAGACCCAGCGGCTTGTGACCATGTCTTCGATGTTGAGGCCGCTCTTTTTGTGGAATGCCATGTCGGGCACGCCGC
This sequence comes from Rhizobium grahamii CCGE 502, assembly GCF_000298315.2. Taxonomy (GTDB): domain Bacteria; phylum Pseudomonadota; class Alphaproteobacteria; order Rhizobiales; family Rhizobiaceae; genus Rhizobium; species Rhizobium grahamii. The sequence goes on from NZ_AEYE02000038.1 coordinate 379,147, forward strand.
AGGCTTTGGCCTGCCTCAGATTTTCGCGGCTAGCATAGCCACCATCAGCGGCCACCTGACGCGGCGCGACGCCATAGAAGTGCGACTTGCAATAGATACCAAAAGGTTATCCCTTGCAAGGAACGCATGATGAGAAGCACCTACTCCCATATCGACCTGGATGAACGCCGCAAGATCGCTCGCTGGCATATGGCTGGACTTGGCGTTGAGACCATCGCAGAGAAGCTTGGACGACATCGGTCGACAATATTCCGGGAGATCAAGCGGAACATGTTCGTTGACAAGGTGGTCCCAGATTTGAACGGCTACTACTGTGTGACGGCACATGACATCGCTTGCGAACGACGTGCGAAACTGCGCAAGCTGGTGCGCTTCTCGCATGTCCGGCAATCCGTAATCGACCGGATCATGCACGGCTGGTCGCCACAGCAGATCGCCGGCCGAATGCGCCTGGAGCGGCATCGAATATCGGTCAGCCACGAAACGATCTACAAGTTCGCATACTCGTCTGACGGCCAAGCAATCAAGCTCTGGCGGCACCTGCCGGATCATCGGGCTCGGCGGCGACCGCGACATCCAAGACGTAAGCATGGCCAACGGTTTAGTCCGGACCTCAACATCCTGCGCCGCCCGGATGTGGTCGCCGATCGCAAGCAGTTCGGGCATTGGGAATGCGACCTGATCCAGTTCCGCAAGAAGTTTGGAAAAGCCAACGTGACCTCGCTGGTGGAACGGGTCAGCCGCTTTGCGATCTTTCTGCGCAACAACGATCGGCAGTCTCGACCGGTCATGGACGGCGTTGTGCAAGCACTGCAGGCCCTGCCCCACCTCGCCCGTCGTTCCATCACGTTCGACCGCGGCACGGAGTTCACTGACTGGCCTTATCTGCAAGCGAGCATCGGCAGCCAGACCTGGTTCTGCGACCCGCAATCACCGTGGCAAAAAGGAACCGTCGAAAATACCAACCGGCGGGTGCGGAAATGGCTTCCTAGGGAGGTCAATCCCTTGTCGGTGACCGACGCCGACCTCATTGAGATCTGCAACCAGCTCAATGCCACGCCGCGCAAATGCCTCGGCTATCGAACGCCGGCAGAACTCTTCCGTAAGAAACTGCTCGCCCAGATGCGGCAGGCCGGTTAACTTGAAGCGGCCTGCAAGTCGCGCTTCAGCATGAACTCACACCTCTAAGTCCGTTGCGCCGGTGATGAGTACATTGCGGTTGAGAACCGGACCATGACCCTTAGCCTTTAGGCGGGTTAGCACTTCCTGCGCGTATCGGGAACCTGCCGGGTCTATACGATGGCCATCGAGCAGTTCCAACGCATCAAGGACAGCGGCGGCATCCTTCGGCAGGATGAGTTGGGCGGCAGCGGAAGCGGCCGCTCAGTGACATCTAGGAACCTGCTCACGTTTTACCTGTTAGTTGCGCCTCATCGATCCGCATGGGGCTGCGAGCTCAGCCAGGAGAAAGCGCCTTCGTGAAGCGGGTTCCCCGTAGCATCAGTGGAGCGTCCAGAAAAAAGGGCTGTCCACACTTTAGGACCAGCCCTTTTGCTCACTCGACCCGCGGATGGAGGTCAGTAAGCCGACCCTGATTGGCCATTAAGGTTATGGCGTTCTGTGCCGTTGAGCGGTGGATTGAAGACGCTGACAAGGATAAGGTCCTGATCTCGACCTCCGCGCAGATAGTGCTTGTCATGTTTGTCGAGCACATAGATGTCGCCCTTGCGGATCGGGAAGACGTTGCCTTCTAGGTCCTCGACCTCGCCCTCGCCATCGATGCAATAGCAAGCTTCAAGATGGTTGCGGTATTCGAGTAACGAGACGGTGTTCGCCCTGACTACCGTATGACACACGGTAAAGCCCATCCCGTCCTTTTCCGTGAGCAGGCGATGGCTGGTACCGCTACCCCACTCGACAAAGTAATCGGTGGCTTCGACGTCTTGCAGGCTGCGCACGAACATGGCGTTCTCCTCGTATAAGAAAATTTGACAATTGCGGTGACGCGAGCACAGAAAGATCGCGACGCCTCGTCTTATCCGCTTGATTTTTGAGGCAGACAAATGATGATTCCTAATGAGATAGTTTAGGAGTATTTATATATGCTGCCGCCGCTGGGAGCCTTGCGCGTGTTCGAAGCCGCCGCCCGTCTGGCAAGCTTTTCGCGGGCGGCCGACGAGCTGCATGTGACCCATGCCGCCGTCAGCCATCAGATCCGGCAGTTGGAGGAATGGTTCGGCCGTCCCCTGTTTGTGCGAGAGAAGCGTGGCGTGCGTCTGGCTCCAGAAGCCGATCGGTTGGCGGAAGCTCTGTCGATGAGCTTCGAACGCATCGCCGCGGAAGCGGAATCCCTAAAGCTCAGGACGAAATCAGAGATCACCGTTGCCTGCATACCCTCGATCGCGACACGCTGGTTGATCCCGGCACTGAGCGAGTTTCTCACCGCGCATACAGAGGCGATGGTCAAGGTTGTCTATGCCACGGCCGCCCAGCATTTGCGCGAAACCGGCTGCGATGTGTTGATCACGCTGGGCGCCGACACGTCGGATGGAGTTCAATGCACGCGGCTCTTTTCCCGGGTGAACAAACCGGTCGCCAGCCCGCGCTATCTCGATGGAAAAGGCAGCCTTACGGACGCCGAGGAGATTGCGGCGGCTGACCTTCTGCACGACGAGACGACAGCTCATTGGCAGCAGTGGTTCACCAAGGCCGGAGTGGCGCCGTCTCGGTCGCGGAGAGGTCCGGTGTTTCAGGACTTCAATCTGCTGGCGACCGCCGCCATCGCAGGGCATGGCGTTGCGCTTTGTCCCGTCGAGGTCTGCAGGCGAGAAATCAAGAATGGTGACCTGATCGTGCTCTCCGACATCTCCGTTCTGGAGCGCGAAAGCTACTTTCTGATCAGCAAGGTGTCGCGTCAGAAAGCCGTGGCTGCTTTCTGCGACTGGTTTCAACAGGTTGTCGTGCCGGCATCAAGCTGATGTTTCCGGCACAGAACGCGTCGACCGGCCGCCCGGCCAAATCCTGTGCGTGACGTCAATTGACAGCTGCGGTGAGCCAGTCGCGGATCCACCGTCCTGCGGGTGCAGCACATTCGCGGCTGGTTGGCGGGCTTGCTTCGTCAGATCGGAGATGACGCAGCTCCCGCTTACCCACATTTCGGGCCGAGGGTTTCACACTCTTTTGCACATCGCTGCGGCCGGGCCCTCTTTGGAAAAAGGGCTGTCGCCGGAACTTACCGACGACAGCCAAGGCGCCTCGGGAGGAGGCTGGGGATGATGCCTCTAGATTAGTACCCGTCCATAAACGTCTGTTTTTCTGGGTTTTTCAAAGGTTGTTTGCCAGCCGGCGGGTATTTTTGGAAGGCGTGACGGCACAAGGCCATGCAGGTTATGTCCGAAGAGCGATCTGGCGACCGGAGGCACGTGGTATCGGCCGAGGCTTGCCGGGCGTGCTATGAATGCTGGGGGATGAGCGGCGTCAGGCCGGTCTGAGGCGGGCGAAGAGGGCGAGATTGTAAGCGACTACCGAGGACCAGACATAAGCCTTGAAGTGGCCGAGCCCGCGCCAGGTGCAGCGCCCCAAGCCACAAGCGCGTTTCAGGCAAGAGATGCCGGCCTCGATGCCGGCGCGGAACTTTCTGAGCTTCCGATAGACCCAGCGGCTTGTGACCATGTCTTCGATGTTGAGGCCGCTCTTTTTGTGGAATGCCATGTCCCGCACGCCGCAGGCTTTGGCCTGCCTCAGATTTTCGCGGCTAGCATAGCCACCATCAGCGGCCACCTGACGCGGCGCGACGCCATAGACAGCGATATGTCGCTCCAGCATTGGCAGCAACCGCTCGCTGTCGGCTGGATTGCCGGCCTCAATGACAAGATCGAGGACCAAACCACTGCGACCGCTGGTCAGATTGAGTTATGGCCATAATCGACATCGCGGCTGCCCTTGACGATAATATCGGCGTGCGGCTCGAACAGGCTGACCAGCTTCTCACCGGCCGGCATCGGTTCGCCGGCCAGGACCCGTCGCTCGGTTTGGGCGATAATCCGTTCGATCAGCGGCTGGTAATGGCAGACCATGGCCCGCCAGAGTTCGACGGCTGGGCCTGCCAACAGGATCAATTGCTGCGCCGTCTGTTGCAGATAGCTCAAAGTCGCCCGGGTGACCTTGAGCAGCGCGCGGTAGTGCTGAACCCGCTTGGGTCGGCCGCGGACATACTGGATCGCCCGGGCCCGCCCTTTCGCTGCGCGGCGGTGATCGCGCCATGCTCCGGCACGGGCCAATGCATCGGCCCGCTGCAAGAGACGCACCATCACCCGCACGCAGTCCCATAAGAGACTGCTGTCGCTTGGCTCATGCAGGAGTGCCGCCGTCACGGTGCTGTCGACACGCACGAAACTGCCGGTCTCCAGCTTCTCCTGCCGGGCACTGGCAAGCAGGACCCGATTGATTTCTTCAAAGGTTTCGGACCGAATCGCACTGATCGTCTTGTGCAGCACCGACTTCTTCGGGCTCCAACCCCAAGGTAAAGAGAAGGGCGCAACGTAGAACAGCCTCCGCCGGCAAGCCCTCACGGCCGGTTTCTTTGATGCCCTGTCGGCGCAGGTCCTGCGTCGCCAGACTGACCACACCGCGATGCTCGTCCAGCCACCGCGACATGGCTTGCAATTCACGGCGGATCTCGTGTTCGGCGGAAAGATCGAATATGCTGGCCTGGACGGTGCGTTCTTGGCGCATTGTCGGCTCCGGCGGTTGCGGGTTTGTCTCTAGAATCAGTAGCTTGATCTAAAGTGAACCTGACGCCGCCGGGCTTTGCCCGCGAAAATATAGCAATTCATCCAATAACTTCAGTAGTTTACTGCTTATGGACGGGCACTAGGCAGTGATGTTGGGGATGGTCCGCAATCGGCACACGTTTGCTGTTCAATATATCGCACGCCAAAACCACGCTTTCTCAATGCGCTCGATACCGCCAGTCTTCGACAGCTAATCAGCGGAGATTGCTTCGGGTTGTTTGTTGATGCAAGATAAGAGAAGTCTGCTGCGAAGCGTGGCAGCAGGAGCACAATCCTGCAAATAATTTGGAGATCGTTTCAAAACGAGGAATGATGGATGACGAACGTGCATTGTCGCAAACTATGCAGAGCGGCGCTAGCTTAAGGCTGATGAGGTGGTACGATGTTGCGGCTGCACGAGCTGGGCTGGCGCCCAAACGTCTATTGAAGGAGTTCGGGTGCACCCCTACAATAATCCGCCGCCATCTTCGAGAAGGCGAAGGGGCACCATTCAAACAGCCTGCTCGGCGCACTAAGTTCGACGGACGTCATTGGCTTCGCGAGCCGCCCGCATGCGTCGCGACAGATGGAGGTGCTGCCGGTCGATGAGGCCCGACTTCAGCTCCCTTTTCGAGCACGATGACGGTGAGAGAGATCGGGATTGATCTGCTTCAGGCATATCGCTGCCAACAGGCCGGCCCGGCCCCGACGAGCACCACGTCAAATTGCATGCTCTCACGTTCTGGAGGTGCTGCCATATCTGTCATCAAAGCGCCTTTTGCAATTCCGGCATTGCGTCGAAGAGATCGGCGACGAGGCCGTAGTCGACTACCTGGAAAATTGGTGCCTCCTCGTCCTCGTCGCACGCGGTGTAATGCCTCAGATCACTTTTCCAGGGTTAAGTATTTGGTTAGGATCGAGTGTCTTTTTGATCAGACGCATCAACTCCAACTCATCCGCGTTGCGTGAATAAGATAGGTAATCTCGCTTAAGGAGACCGATGCCGTGCTCGGCAGAAATTGAGCCCCTATGTTGGCGAACACGTTCGTAAACGATGGTTGTGACCCGTTCCTTGGTGGAGGGGTCATCATTTCCCGTCGAGACGTACAAATGGATATTGTTATCCGCCACGTGGCCGAAAACGGAAATGTGGACACCCGGAAATGCCGTGACGAGAGTTGCAGAAACTTCCTGCACGTAGACATCGAGAACGCGAATAGGAAGGCTGATATCGAAACTCAAGCGGTCTGTTAGTGCGCGCAATGCACGTCCTTCGCGGACCTTCCAGAAAGCCTCGCGTTGCATTTCCGACTGCGCGATCAAAGCGTCCGATATCAGACCTTCTTCGAACATGGATTCGAGGAAGGCTTCCAGGTCAGTTGACTCGCCAGATTGCTCCACGATCACGGTGAACGAATAATCGACCTCGAAAAAGTTATGGCCCTCTCCTTGTCGACTGAACCGAAAGAATGGCTCCCACATGACCTCAAATGCGGACAGACCGCTCAACGACCTTTTGGCATGACGCAGAAGGCTGACAACATTGTCGTAGCTATTTAGGCCACACAAGGCTGTCGCTTGAACCGACGGCAGCGGCTTGAGCTTCACCACCGCGCGCGTAATAATACCAAGCGTCCCCTCGGATCCAATGAAGAGCTGTTTTAGATCGTACCCGGTATTGTTCTTCAACATGTGATTCAAGGAAGAGATCACAGTTCCGTCGGCCAATACGACCTCTAGCCCGAGCACATTGTCTCGCGCCATCCCGTGCGTGATGACGCGAATGCCGCCCGCATTAGTCGCGAGATTGCCGCCAATGTGGCAAGACCCCCGCGCACCCAGATCGATCGGCAACAAGAACCCTGCTCGTTCCGCCTCCTTCTGCGCCTGCTCCAGCACCGTTCCACTCAGCACTGTCATCGTCCCTGCAGCAGTGTCGATGTCTTCGACACCGGCAATCAGCTCCATTGAAATCGCCACGTCGCCCTTCTGTGGGTTCGCCCCGCCAGAGAGACCAGTCATCCCACCTTGCACCACGACCGGCCTGCGATACACATTGCAGATCTTCAGCGTTTCTGAGATATCCTTAACGCTGCGAGGCCGGACATATACTTGCGGCAGATTACGGCCTGTTTGGCTAGCGTCGCTGATGGCTTTCTCGGGCACACGATCGCCCGTCAGGACAAGCTCATCGCCCAGAACAGTCCGCAGAGATGTGAGAAATTCGTTGTCACTAAGGTTGCTCATCTCAAATCCAATATGAGGTTCATCTCCATTGACTGACGACCCCGGTCGATGTTTTTCGTCATCCATCTCGAGGATCAGATCCCAATAGCTTCGTAGGCGTCGGCGATCTGCCGGATTGACGCGACATAGGCTGCGGTCCGGTAGTCATCGAGTTCCGGTTGCTGTTCGATGAGGTCAGCGATGCGGGTCCAGGTGCTGCGCATAACGTCTTCGAGACCGGAACGAACGAGATCGATTTCAGCGCCGCCTTCTAGGAGTTCATCGCGGATATCGGCGGGGAACTCCTTGCCCGTCATCCGTTCAAGGGCCGCGGCAATCGTCTGGTTGCGCCGCTCGCGCCGGCGCCGCTCCATTAAGCCGAAGGGAATATGCGTGAGGTTCTTTACCCACTCGAAGTAGCTGACGACGACACCGCCGACATTGACGTAAAGATCCGGAAGGATAGTGATCCCTCGGGTGCGCAGAACCTTGTCGGCCTCGAAGGTCACCGGGCCGTTGGCGGCTTCGACAACAAGCTGTGCCTTAATGCGGTCTGCATTACCGGCATGGATGGCGTTTTCCATCGCCGCCGGAATGAGCACCTCGCATGGCTGCTCAATGCCCGTCATATCGCCGGGAAACGAGGTAGCGCCTTCGAAGCCGAGGATGCTGCCGGTCTTGATCTGATGCTGCTTCAGCGCCTCGATCGCCAGTCCATCGGTATTGGCAACATAGCCATCCCGTTCTGCAATGACGGTTATCCGAGCGCCATCTTCTTCAGAGAGGAACTTGGCTGCATGGTAGCCGACATTCCCGAAGCCCTGAACGATAATCGCGGCACCCCTCAGGTCACGCTTGCCGTTCAGGCCGACGGTGCGCGGATCGCGGAGATAGCTCTGAATGGCGAACTGCACGCCTCGGCCGGTTGCTTCGGTGCGGCCGGCAATGCCGCCCTTCGACAGCGGCTTCCCGGTGACGCAAGCGCGCGCATTGATGACATCGGTCGGATTGGCACGGCGGAACTCGTCCATCATCCAAGCCATTTCCCGCTCCCCCGTTCCAATGTCGGGCGCCGGGACGTTGACGCCCGGGCCGATGAGGCCACGTTTGTTGAGCTCCTGGGTGAAGCGGCGGGTGATGCGCTCGAGCTCCTGCGGCGTCCATTCGCGCGGATCGATCTTCAGCGCCCCCTTCGAACCGCCGAACGGCACATCGACCAGCGAGCACTTGAGCGTCATCAGTGCGGCAAGCGCCTCGACCTCTTCAGCATCGGCATCCGACGCATAGCGAATACCGCCCTTTACCGGCTCGCAGTGCTCGCTATGGACCGATCGCCAGCCGATGAAGCTGTACATGCGGCCGCGCAGGCGAACGCCGAAGCGAACCGTGTAGGTCGAGTTGCACTGCATGATCCTTTCGGACAGGCCTTCCGGCAAGTCAAGGAATGTCATTGCATGGCGGAAGTTCTGGTCAACGCTCTCCAGAAAGCAAGCGGAGCTCGTTTCTCCGGTCTGTACGCTGCGCTGTGGTATTGCATTCACTTGGGGTTCCTCCTTGGTCGGAAAGTCTCGAGCCGAAGCTGTGTCAGCTCAGCAGAACTCGATGGTCTGCACTGCGTACGAGCAGGGCATAGATCAGCGTGAAGAGCCGGCGGGCAGTGTCGTTGTCGATGTTCACTTTCGCTGACAACCGGCTTTTCAGCAGTCCGGCGGCCTCGTTGTGGACGCCGCGCCGACCCATATCCATTGCCTCAAGCCGCTCAGGCCCAGGGTGGCGAACGGCGTGTATTAACTCTCGCAGATGCGGGTGTAGTCTTTCAGCAATCGCCGGAACGGCGTCAGCGACAGGTAGTGACTGATCACAGGTTCGCCTCGATCATCAGCGACATGCAATGCCAGGCGCCCGTCGGCCGCTTCGATCCTGAGGCGATAAGGCCCGCCGTCGTGCCCAACCGGAACAAAGGTATTCGATTCCACCAGGTCAATGATTGCGATGGCTTGCTCCCGTTCAACTCTGGCGTCGCGCCCAGCGAACGACCGGTCGAGCGATACGTCGCAGAGACGGTAGTCGGCGTAGGTCATGGCACTGCCCTCACGTCGCTTCCACGCACATAGCGACACCCATGCCGCCACCGATGCAGAGCGTTGCCAGACCTTCCTTCGCGCCGCGGCGCTTCATTTCGAAGAGCAGCGTGTTGAGCACGCGGGCGCCGGAGGCGCCGATCGGGTGTCCGATGGCGATCGCGCCGCCATTGACATTGACGATGCCAGGATCCCAGCCGAGGTCCTTGTTGACCGCGCAGGCCTGCGCGGCGAAAGCCTCGTTGGCCTCGACCAAATCAACGTCGCCGATCGCCCAGCCGGCTTTCGCCAGCGCCTTACGAGAGGCTGGGATCGGCCCAGTGCCCATGACTTGCGGATCGACGCCGGCGGTTGCCCATGAGACGATGCGGGCAAGCGGCTGGATGCCGCGCTTGGAGGCCTGCTCTTCGCTCATCAGCAGGGTGGCCGCCGCGCCGTCGTTGAGGCCGGAGGCATTGCCAGCGGTGACCGTGCCTTCCTTGTCAAAGGCCGGGCGCAGCTTCGTCATCTGGTCGAGCGTGGCGCCATGGCGGATATATTCGTCCTGGTCGACGGTGACGTCGCCCTTGCGGGTCTTGACGATGAAGGGAATGATCTCGTCGGCAAAACGGCCGGCCTTCTGTGCCGCCTCGGCCTTGTTCTGGGATGCCAGCGCGAACTGGTCCTGTTCCTCGCGGCTGAGCTGCCACTGGCGGGCGACGTTCTCGGCAGTGATGCCCATATGATAGCCGTAGAAGGCGTCGGTCAGGCCGTCCTTGATCATTGTGTCGATCATCTTGAAGTCGCCCATCTTCACGCCTTGGCGGAGATGGGCGCAATGCGGCGCCATCGACATGGACTCCATCCCGCCGGCGACGATGATGTCGGCATCACCGGAGGTAATCTGCTGCATGCCGAGAGCAACGGCACGAAGGCCCGAGCCACAGAGCTGGTTCATGCCCCAGGCCGTCTTTTCCTGTGGGACACCCGCCTTCATCGCCGCCTGGCGCGCTGGGTTCTGCCCTTCCCCGGCCTGCAGCACTTGGCCGAGGATCACCTCGTCGACTTCACCCGCTTCGACGCCTGCGCGCTCAAGCACGCCCTTGATGACGGCGGCGCCGAGCTCGTGCGCCGGCGTATTGCCGAACGCGCCGTTGAAGGAGCCGACCGCAGTGCGGGCTGCGCTGGCGATGACGATCGATGGGGTGCTCATGATGGTCTCCTCTCTTGGTTCTTGCGAAGCCGGTAGAGACCGGCTCCAGCGTCTCGGCAAAAGGCTCTCTGGCCTAGTTGACGATGGTCGCCTCGGTGGCGCTGCGGATCTCCCCGTCGGTAACACCGTCGGCAAGCTCGACCAGCTTCAGTCCGCCATCGACGACGTCGAGCACACCGAGATTGGTGATGATCCGATCGACGACGCTCTTTCCCGTCAGCGGCAGGGTGCAGGCCTTCAGCAGCTTGGATTCGCCGGCCTTGTTGGTGTGGTCCATGACGACCACCACCCGCTTGACGCCGGCGACCAGATCCATCGCACCGCCCATGCCCTTGACCAACTTGCCGGGGATCATCCAGTTGGCGAGATCGCCGTTCTCGGCCACCTCCATCGCGCCGAGGATCGCCATGGCGATCTTGCCGCCGCGGATCATCGCGAAGCTCTGCGCTGAATCGAAGAAGGCCGAGTGCGGCAGTGCCGTCACCGTCTGCTTGCCGGCATTGATGAGATCGGCGTCGATCTCACCTTCCGTCGGGAACGGGCCGATACCGAGCAGGCCATTCTCCGACTGCAGCGTCACATGGACGCCGTCCGGTATATAGTTGGCGACCAGCGTCGGAATGCCGATGCCGAGATTGACGTAGGTGCCGTCTTCGAGTTCGCGGGCAGCGCGCGCCGCCATCTGGTTTCTTTCCCAGGCCATGTCTCTTCCCCCTGCTCTCACGCCGCCGCGCGTGTGGTGCGCTGTTCGATGCGTTTCTCGTGCTGACCCTGGATCAGGCGATGTACATAGATCCCCGGCACATGGATATGATCGGGATCCAGGCTGCCGACGGGCACGATCTCCTCAACTTCGGCAACACAGATCTTGCCGCAGGTGGCGGCTGGCGGATTGAAGTTGCGGGCGGTCTTGCGGAAGACGAGGTTCCCCGAGGTGTCGGCCTTCCAGGCCTTGACGATCGACAGATCGGCGACGATGCCGGTCTCCAGAACGAAGACCTCTCCATCAAAGACCTTGAGTTCTTTTCCTTTCGCAACGACGGTACCAACGCCGGTCTTGGTGTAGAAGCCGGCAATGCCGGCGCCGCCGGCGCGCATCCGCTCAGCCAGCGTTCCCTGCGGATTGAACTCGAGCTCCAATTCGCCGCTCAGATACTGGCGCATGAACTCGGCGTTCTCGCCGACATAGGACGAAATCATCTTCCGGATCTGCTTCGTCTTCAGCAGCACGCCAAGCCCGAAGTCGTCGACACCGCAATTGTTCGACGCGATCGTCAGGTCCTTGGTGCCAGCTTTGCGAATCGCATCGATCAGCAGTTCCGGAATGCCGCAAAGCCCAAAGCCACCCGCCGCAATGAACATGCCGTCGACCAGCAAGCCATCAAGCGCCGACGTCGGATTGTCGAAGATTTCTTTCATACTCCCCCCGTTAGATTCGTCTGTTGCGGCGCTGAGGAGCCGCCTGGATTTAGTCACTTGGGTTCCAAAGTCCGGCAGCGGTATCAAACGGCTGCGAGGTCTCTTTCATCCACGGTTGATGCAAACGACCTTTGGCTGGGTCATCTCTTCATAGGCGAAGCGCACGCCTTCCCGGCCCATGCTGCCGTATTTGGAACCCCCGAACGGCATGGCGTCGAAGCGATAATCCGAGGAGTCGTTGATCATCACCCCGCCCGCCTCGATCCGGTTTGCCGCATCGAGTGCCACATTAAGATTGCCGGTGAAGATGCCGGCGTGCAGGCTGTATTCCGGCTCATTGGCCAGTTCGACCGCTTCGTCGAGCGTGGCAAACGGCGCGAGCATGACGACAGGCGCAAACACTTCCTCGTGCCACAGGCGGCAGGTGACCGGCGTGCCCTCCAGCACTGTCGGGTGATAAAGCGAGCCTTCGCGCTTGTGACCGCAGAGCAGCGTCGCGCCGGCGGCAATGGCGTCGTTGACGGCTGCTTCGGTGCGTTGGGCGACCTCCTTGGAGATCATCGGACCGACATCCGTGTCCTCTTTCAGCGGATCGCCGGCCTTGAGCTTTTCTGTCGCCGCCACAAAGGCGTCGCGAAAGCGCTCATAAAGCTCGGCCTGCACCAGAACACGCTGGGCGCCGATGCAGTTCTGACCGGCTGCCCAGAAAGCGCCGGAGACGCAGCCTTCAACCGCCTTGTCGAAGTCGCAGTCATTCATGACGATAACAGGTGCATTGCCGCCGAGCTCCATCGCCAGTTTCTTCAGACCCGCCTTGCGGCTGATGGCTTCTCCTGTGGCAAAGCCACCAGTGAACGAGACCATGCGCACGTCCCGTGCAGCGACCAACGCTGTGACGATCTCGCGATCGCCATGAACGACGGTGATGATCTCGGGTGGCAAACCCGCTTCCACCAGGATTTCGACAAGGTTGATCGAGGAAAACGGCGTCAGGTTCGATGGTTTCAGCAGAACCGAATTGCCGCCGGCAATCGCCGGACCTAGCTTGTGCGCGACCAGGTTCAGCGGATCGTTGTAGGGTGTAATCGCAGTGATGATGCCGAGCGGCTCTCGCGTAAACCAGCCCTGACGCTTTTCTGAGCCGACATAAGCATCAAAGGGAACGATCTCACCGGCGTTGCGCTTTGCCTCCTCGGCAGAGAGCTTTAACGTGTTGACGCAACGAAGCACTTCCTTGCGCGCCTGTACGATCGTCTTGCCGGCTTCGCGCACGATGGTTTCGGCAAATGCTTCATGGCGGCTCTCGATGATCCGCGCAGCTTCTTCGAGGATAAGCGCGCGCTCATGTCTCGGCAGCTTGGCGGAAAGCTCTGAGCCGCGACGGGCACGGGCGAGGAGTTCGTTAATTTCGCTCGCATCCGTGGCGTCAACCGTCCCGAGGACAGACCCGTCATAGGGGCTGTGAACAGTGATCGGGGCCAAGCTGGTAGTGATATGAAGGTTGGCAGCGGTCATAGGCCGGCTTCCTCTTCCGTGGTAATGCGCCACCTGCGCGGCGGCTATGCTTCTCGGTCAGGGCAAGGAGAGATCCCTGCCCTGTTCTCAATTCGATGGAAGGGATTGGTGCGGCCGAACCTTCGACCGCCCTCCGTTAGATTTTCTGACCGTCGCGAACGAGATCGTCCATCACCGAGCGGACGGCCTTTTCAGCGATCGAGACGATCTCGTCGATCTCCGCCTTGGTGGTGACGAGTGCCGGTGCAAAGCCGAGGATGTCGCCATGGGGCATGGCGCGGGCAATGAGTCCACGATCGCGAGCAGCCTTGGAGACGCGGGCACCGACCTTCAGCGACGGATCAAACCGCTTCTTGTTCTCACGATCGGCAACGAACTCGATCGCACCCATCAGGCCAACGCCACGCACTTCGCCGACGATCGGCAGCTGTGCGAACTTTTCCTTGAGCTGCGCCTGGAAATAGGCGCCCACTTCGCGGGCGTTGCCGGGCAGGTTTTCCTTTTCGACGATATCGAGCACCGCATTGGCCGCCGCCGCGCCGATCGGGTGGCCGGAATAGGTATAGCCATGCGAGAAGGCGCCGACCTTACCGGCCCCCTCTTCCATCACCTTGTACACCTTCTCACCGACGATCGAAGCTGAAAGCGGGAAGTATGCCGAAGTCAGGCCTTTGGCGACCGTGATCAGATCGGGTTCGATCCCGTAGTGCTGCGAGCCGAACATCGAGCCAGTGCGGCCGAAGCCGGTGATCACTTCGTCAGCGATCAGCAGAACGTCATGCTTCTTGAGCACCACCTTGATTGCTTCCCAATAACCTTCCGGCGGCGGCGTGATACCACCGGTGCCAAGGACCGGCTCGGCGATGAAGGCGCCGACATTGTCCGGTCCAAGCGTCTCGATCATCTCGTCGAGCTCGGCGGCGCGACGGGCCGAGAATTCGCGTTCGGTCTCGCCGGGGTTGGCGCCCCAATAGTGGTGCGGAACACCGGTGTGATCGATCTGCGGCAGCGGCAGATCCATATGGTCGTGATAGAAGCTCATCCCGGTCATCGAGCCGGAGACGACGCTGCAGCCGTGATAGCCGCGTTCGCGCGAGATGATCTTCTTCTTGGTCGGCTTGCCACGCAGGTTGTTGTAGTACCAGACGAGCTTGGCCTGGGTCTCGTTGGCGTCCGAGCCGGACATGCCGTAGAACACTTTGCTCATCTTGCCGGGCGCCATCTTCACCAGGCGGTCGGAGAGGATCGCAAGCTCGTCCGTCGTGTGCGCGGCATAGGAATGATAATAGGCCAGGCGATAGGCCTGACGAGAGATCGCCTCGGCAACCTCGGTGCGGCCGTAGCCGACGTTGACACAGTAGAGGCCGGCAAAACCGTCGATCAGCTGATTGCCGTGCGCATCCTGGATGCGGATTCCCTTACCGGTCTCGACGATCGTCGGTTCGCCGAGCTTGCCGGTCGCAAAGTCCTTCAACTGCGTGAAGGGGTGTAGGACGCTGTTGCGATCTTTCTCAGCGATGTCTTTGATGTTGATGGTCATTTAAACCTCTTCCGTCGCCGCTTTCAGCTGCGCGTTTTTTCTTCCTGTGAACTGGGCCAGATCAAGTGCGAGCAGCAGACAGCTTTCGCTTGCCCGACCCGCTCAGATGATATTGCTCGCAGGTGCTAGCTTCATCGCATCATTTCGCTCCGGGATGACGCCGGGTTCCTGCAAACTTTCCCGCTTAAAGCAGGAATTCGTTATTCGACCGGGTTTTGCCGATTCATCCGTACCAATCGTGAAGCAGGTGCGGTTGCCGGGACATAAGTGGAAAAGACAACATGGGGATCGGACTGTCTGAACCCCGCTTGCATTAGTGAAATCGGATTGCATTCTCCGCCAATACATTCACAGATGAGAAATGGGATTTCGCAGTCTGCGGCCGTCAGTCGATGACTAGCAGTTTCCTGGGAACGCTGGACAGAAATTCCACTTGCCCATTGGTGATCACGATGCTTTCGGTAATTTCGATGCCCCAATCTCCGTACCAAAGTCCGGACATGAAATGGAACGTCATTCATGCGCGGAGCTCAGTCTTGTCGCCCTCCCGGAAGCTCGCCGAGTTCTCTCCCCATGCTGGCGGATAACCCATCCCAATCGGGTAGCCTGAGCGACTTGTCTTCTCAAAGCCGTATCGCGCCAACATTCCGGAATAGGCTTTGGCGATATCCTCGCAGAGGTTACCAGCCATCGCCTTTTCGAGCCCCGCCTGCATACCATCAAGGACGGCTTTCTCCGCGTCGAGTATCTGCTGGCTCGGCTTGCCGAGGTAATAAGTCCGTGACAACGGGCAGTGGTAGCGCTTGTGAACGCCGGCAAGCTCGAAGAAAATGCTCTCGTTGGCGCGTATAGACCGGTCCGTCCAAGTCAGATGCGGGGCTGACGCATCTGCCCCGGCGCCAAGGTTCGGGACGCAGGCCGGATAATCTCCCCAATAGACATCGACGCCGCGGGTGCCGACATATGTGAGTTCGGCAATCACGTCAGATTGCTTTATTCCAGGTCGCAGCACTTCGCCGACACGCTGATACATCGCTTCGACGATCTTCCCAGCGCCGCGCATGTACTCGATTTCTCTTGGGGACTTTACCAGCCGCTGCCAGTTGACCAGCCTGTCGGCATTTTTGAACCTCGCATTAGGAAGCGACCCTGAAAGCACTTCGAATGATCGGGCTGAGAGGCATGCACTATCCTTTTCGACGCCGATCGTTGCCGAGCCATGGCCCTCGTCCACAATGATCTGGGCGAGGGCCGACATTGCGTGCAGCGTGTCTGACTGAACATATTCGTCTCCATACCACTTGATGCGATCTTCGCCGATATAGGCCGTCCTGCGGCAACCATTGGCGTCCATGCGCCGACCGAACCAGAGTGGATCCTTGTCCTTCGTGACCACAACGCATTGGGGCACGTAATACGAGCAGCCATCGTAGCCCGTTAGCCAGCCCATGTTGGCAGGATCGGTTACGACCAATAGGTCGATGCCGGCGTGCTCCATTGCCCCGCGCGCCTTTTCGAGACGCATTTTGTATTCGGACAACTCGAACCGCAACATTTGGTCGTTCACGTCGGATGCTCCCATAACTTTCGAAAAGATATCGTCAAACGCGATTGGAAACCGAGGCGAGGGTCAGCCTGCAGAGGTCAATAATGTCGTAAATGGGCAATCCCGTTTTTGATCGAAGAGCGTCGGCAACGATGGGAAAGCCTGTGCATTCGAAGAGTATCATTGCGATATCGGGATGCTCAGCACGAAGTTGCGCGACGCGCTCGTCGACCTCCCGCTCAATCTGATCAACGTCGGTTCGGATGAACGGGCGGGCCAAAGCATTGCGTACGTAAACGCCACGTTCGATCCCTCCGACGACGACGCGCTTCCGATCCGCAGGATTTTCGATGCCCAAGAGGTCTTCACTGCAATGTCGAGAGTCCGCGGTCAAAACCGCAAGTTTTTTCCCCGGTGCAAGCTGCCGCAGCAGAGTCGGAATAAGGATCAGGCTTGAGGTCACGACCGGCACATTAACTGCCGCGGAAATCGCCCGCTGGTGACGGATGAAAAAACCGCAGTCAGCGGCAATCACGCCCGCGCCGCGGGCGATCAGCCGCTCAGCAGCTTCGATACAGGCGCGTTCGAGCGACGCTTCACCGCGAATGATCACGTCCGCCATAGCGCCCTCAACCATCTCGGTGATCACAGGCCGGTTGAAGGTCGCCGGGTGCATGAGGGACCCTTCGCGCGGCGCGCATGCTGGGCTGTCGGTCGAAATGCCCTCATCGAGTTCCAAGATTCCGAGTGTGAGGCTGCTTTGCGACGACATGAAATGAAGCTCCATTTGTTAAGTGGCCTTTGCCGTTCTGATAAGAATTCGAAATTGCGTTTGGCATTGTCGAAAAACGATGCGGGCGTTCCTTCACATCGCAGTGGCAAAGATCTTGCCGCAAAGCCTTCGCCAAAACGAAAGAGCGCGTCCGTGGTTGCCAATCGAGGCTGCGACAGCACCCCGCGGGCGCTCTTGCTGAGACGGCAGGAGAATTGCATTGAAGGCGCCGCAGAGCTTGAAACTGCCCGTGGTCTGAGGGTGCTCCAGCTTCAGATAAACGGCGACGCGGGAGATACTCGACAACGAAGACGAGTGCGTGAGCGGGGTGGTCAGAATATGGGCTTTGATGCGCTTTCGGGTATCTTCGATATCGTTGAGATCGATCATTCCGGTCACCCCTTGCGCTAGATCAATGATTACGCGCTTGGAATAGCTCCCAACAGTAGCGGATAGCCAGTTCCGTTGTCGGGATCAGCGTATTGTCAGAGACACCGAAGGTCGGCGTGTGGACGCCGGACTCGTTTCCCGGCTCCTTACTCCCGAACCAAAAATAGATGGAAGGCAAACAACTGGAATAAAAACCGAAATCGTCGCTACCAGAGCTCGCCGAGCCTTCGACATAGCGGTCCTCACCGTCCGTCTGCACGACGACCTGCTTAAACAGCGCCACCATTGCGCTGTTGTTGACCACAGGAGGCTCGCCTGCATGCGAGCTGAACTCCGCCCGCCCCCGGTGCATCGCAGCGACTCCTTCAGCTATTTCGCCAACGCGCTGGACCAACAGCTTCCTTCTCTCAGGACTGCTTGTCCGGATCGTGCCTGTCATCGTGACCGAGGGGCAGATGATGTTCGTCGCTTCACCCCCGCGAATGGTCCCAATCGTGACGATGGCGCCATCATCGACCGGCATTTCCCGGGACACGACCTTCTGCACTTCATTGATAAAGGCTCCCGCGATGGCGATTGCATCGACGCCCAGATGAGGTTTGGCACCGTGTGCCATGGTCCCAGTGAATTCCAGCGAGAATTGGTCTGCCGATTTCGTTACAGCACCCGCGCGAGCGCCGTATGAGCCAACAGGAATGTCCGTGCGAACATGAAATCCGACCGCTGCGTCAAATCCATCAAGCAACTTTTCATCGACAACCGTCCTGCCGCCAAGCGGCTCTGCTTCTTCGGCTGGCTGGAAGAAGATCCGCAGCCTCCCTGAGAAGTTTTCACGCATGCGATGAAACGCAAGTGCCGTTCCTAAGGCGATCGAGCCGTGCATGTCATGACCGCACGCATGCATAACCCCTGGCACTTGCGACCTGTACGGCAGATCCTCGCGGGCCTCACGTATAGGAAGAGCATCAATATCGCCACGCAAAGCGATCGAACGGTTAGCCCCAGGGGCCATGCCCTGTATATCTACGTAGACCCCTGTCTTGTGAAAGGTTTGTGCGGACGTCAGCCCGAATTGGGAAAGCGCCTCAATAATCCGCTTTTGAGTTTTCCACTCGTTGTTGGACAGTTCAGGCTCTCGATGCATGGCATGCCGCATCGCAACCACGGCTTGCCGCTCCGCATCGGAAAGTAAGTTGTTGGTACTTGCGTTCATTTTTGATCCCAAACCCGCCTGCCACCGTTATCAGGTGCCGACGCTAGCTGTTTATTTACGCCGAAATTTGTTGATATCTCCACTCACCATGCAGGGTTCCTGCGAAGGCGGATCAGTTGACCCTCCTCACATCTGCATCATTTCTGCTTACCATTTCCGATCGGCCTTCCCTTGAGCGACCTCCCGCTGCTCTTCGAAAGAGAAAGGAGATGGTTCTGTCCGATCGCCACGAACGTTGGGCGGTGCACATCCCGAATAACCACGCGTTTCGCGCCTGCCGAAGCGCTATCTCCAAGACCGACACTAATCCGTTGTGTGGAACTTTGCAACATTCGTCTCATCTGAGTTCACTTGACTCATTTGCATCGTATTGCTTAGGTGGCGGCGCAATCCCGCGTCCGGGCTGTGTTTCGCAGAAATGATGTGAACAGGAGTGAGTTTTGAAGCGATAGCCAGCCGGGAACGCCTAAACTAACGAGGCTTCCAACCCGACTTAAGTCGGCGTTAGCAAGCGAAATCAAGGAGGAGATTACCGTCATGAAGGTTTTGTGCCTGTGGCATGCTACGGATAACGAACTGAGAAATATCAAGAGTGCGCTGCCCCAGGGGACCGAGGTTATAGCTCCGAAAGGGGAATACTTCTCCCGTTTTGAGGCCAGTTTTGCCGATCTCGCGCCGCATGCGGTAGACGCAGACGCATTTATCGGCTTTGCCCTTCCAAAGGGCATTCTTGAAATCGCAAAGAACCTTAAGTTCTTCTGCTGGCTCCACTCAGGCTGCGACGACCTCGATCATATCGGAGCTCTGTCACATTTTCGAGCTAACGATATCAAGCTCGCAAATATCCGAGGCGCTAACGCTATTGCGGTTGCCGAGCAAGCGATGATGTTCATCTTGTCGTTGGCAAAGAAGACGCTGTTCAAACACCAAGTAACCCTGGAAGGTCGGCGGCTCTTTCCTCTTTTCGCTGATGAGTACCGGTCAGCAATGCTCCACGGTCGGACCATCGGCATTGTTGGTGTCGGCAGCATCGGAAGCTATGTCGCCAAGCAGGCGAAGGGGTTTGATATGCGCGTTCTGGGCGTACGCCGCAACAGAGACCGCCCTGCAGAGCACGTCGACGAAATGTATGGCGCGGACCAACTGCACTCCGTTCTTGGAAGGAGTGACTACGTCGTTCTGGCGACTCCCAACACTAGTGAGACAAGTCAATTCTTTGGCGAAGCCGAATTTGCCGCGATGAAGCCGGGCGCATTTCTCGTCAATGTTTCGCGCGGTAGCCTCATTCAAGAGCAGGCTCTTCACCAAGCGCTCACATCTGGTCATTTAAGGGGCTACGGTGCGGACACATGGAATCGCTACGAGTTTGGTCGAAGCTTCCCCGTGAGTTTCCTGCCTCGGCTTGAGGTGCACAAACTTCCCAATGTCGTGTGTTCCTACGACCAAGCTGCAAATGCAGACGACGTCCTGGAGCGGGATATCCGATGGGGATCCCAAAGTGTCGCGGATTTCGTAGCCGGCAATCCAATCACTCGTGAGGTCGATTTAAAGCTAGGCTATTAAAGTAGCTCGATCCGTGAAGCCATCCGAAAAATCGGGTGGCCTCGATAAAAGAAAGTGTGGTAAGTTTCTGCCATCGCGATACGCACCTTTGGCGCTGGTTGTGGCTGTCGCTGCCGCGCCGAAGCTTCTTAAATGGTGCCAGGAGGCCGCGTCGAGTGGCACTACATCTCCCCGGCAGGCCTATGCAGAACCGGTTTGTCGTGAGCTTTAACGGCAACTTCCGCTTCGGCGCCCGAAACGGCTCGAATTTCCCTCAAACCGTTGGAATTCTGCATTCCGGGAAAGTGGGACTTCGGATCGCATTTCGAGGTCTTCGAGGTTCCGGCCCATCAACCTTGCTCAGGTGTCAAGACAAATAGTCATATGCCGATAGGACGTGCGTCCGCACCACATGCAGGTAGTCGTCAACCGACACGTTTTCATCGTGGGAAGCTATGCCGACGGGCGGTGGCCCGTAGATGTACGCGGGGACACCGCGGTATCGCCAAAGCCGTGCGTCTGTTCCGGCCAGACTGACAATCGGTGCCGGCTCGACGTTGGTCAATTGATTGGCATTGCGCCTCACCAATTCGGACAACTCGCCATTGGGATCGCAATAGGCCGGCGCTGTAAAGTGGTCCTCCACAAACGTTACTTGCGAGTAACGACCAGCGATGCGCTCGAGTTCTCTTATTATAGTACCTTTGTCAACGCCTGGTGGAATGCGAATATCAACTTCGAATTTGCAATGAGATGGTATCATATTGTTTTTGAGGCCGCCGGCTATTACGCCTATATTCACGGTGACCTTGGGTACAATGTCTGCAGCGCCTTTACCCCATATCTGCTCGACGAAAGGTTCCCCCTTTATGATTGCTTCTTCGACCTCGCGCGGCGGGGACGCCGGTATCTCAGCTAAAGCCTCGAGATCTGCGATGACACGACTTGCCACCTTGATCGCACTTTCTGATTTGTGCGTGTAGGAGCCATGTGCGCCCGGCCTCCTCACTTCGAAGGTTACCCACAGTAACCCCTTTTCCCCGAAGCGAATGGCATTCCTGCCGCTCGGTTCCCCACTAAGCATGCAGTCCCCGAGAACGACCGGACAATTGTCTACGAGATATCGAGAACCCCAAGGTCCAAGCGTTTCCTCGTCAGACACACAGGTCAGCGTCAATCGCCCATTAAGCTTGTCGCGAATTCGATGCATATAGCGATATGTGAAGATCGAGGCGGCAGTGCCCGCCTTCATGTCGCAAGCGCCGCGACCGAAGATCTTCCCATCAACCATCTCCCCACCCCAGGGATCTTTAGTCCAACCCACTGGATCGACGGGAAAGACGTCAACGTGGCCGTTAAGCACAAGGTGACGTAGAGGTTGCGCCGGAGAAAAACTGGCGACAATATTGGGATACTCCTCTTTCGGCGCAACCACCTGGTATTCAAGCCCTTCAGCCTCCAGAAACGCGCAGACGTAACGTGCTGCCGCTTGGGTATTACCAGGTGGATTTGGACTCTTTACGCGAATAAAACCTCGAAGAAATTCTACGATCTCTTCACGATCTCTTTCTATAGCTGCGAGCAATTGTTCCTTCTCACCCAACGCTTCTTCTCCTCCTACTGCAAATAATGTTAGGTTCTTGTCTCAAGTTAAGACCCTGTCGTCGACATTTCCCACCCGTGAAACATAGTTTGCATCTGGGAGGCCAATTTCTCGACGCGAGTGCGATCACTAAAGTGCCCAGCCATCGCCGGAGGGATCGGTTGCGCTCCTATACCGGCCGGTGCTGGGCCGCTCAACGAGATTGACAATTCCGAGGTGGCGCTCGAGATCATAGTCTGCCAGCGCAAGCTTGAATCCGCGTTTCTCAAGGTGGTCTCGCGCTGTGTGGCAGAAGTCCCGATGAACGCGTATGGTACCATCCTTGGGGAATAGTCTTGGTAGCGTCACGAGTCGTGCCATGTCGTGGCAGACGCGAAGCCCAAACTTTAGAAAAAGGAGATAGGTGAGCGCCCCGAGGATTCGCTCGCTACCCGCAGCGCCAATCGCTAGGCGTGCGCGTCCAGGTGTTTCCAGAATCAGCGGTGACATCTCGGTCACATCGTGGGTTTGTCCTTCAAATAACGCACGCGATTCCATCGCATAGCTATAGCCGAGGGCGGCTCCCCACCATGATTGCTTCGAGCCGAACCAAGGCCCAATCGATGTTGTGAACGACATAATGTCCTCGCCACATGCGACCGCAAAGACATTCGTATTACTGTCATCAGTTTGAATGCTTGGATCTCCGAAATAGGTCTTATCGAGTTCCACCCATAGAGCATCAACTGATCCATTCATAAGGCGTACAACACGCTCGGCTATCACGCGAGCCTCCAGCTCGATGTCGATTTCAATGGAAGGCGACATTACTTTGGGTTGAAGACTCCCGACAACGAACGGAATTCGGTCGAACAGTAATATTGTCGAAAGGACGTACGCCTCCATCGCCTGTGCAAAGTCGGCGAGCACTTCTAACTTGCGAAGCTCGGCTCCTATTGCAACACCGAGAAGCGTCCAGGTGCCCCAGGTCTCCAAGTTGCCGGTAGTCGATACTCGATCGGCTTCCCCGCTCGATCCAGCAATATTAAGGGTTCGAAGCGGTACCTCCTGGATCGGATTCCTGAGGCTCTCTCCCACTCGCCAAGGACCTGCGTCGCCGCTGCGCATGATCTGCCAGAATTGATCCTCATCGGTTGAGTCCGCAAGATTTCGAAGTAGCCGGGAGAGTGCCGGGTTGCGGACAAGTGCGCGGATACGCCCGGTGTCATCGATATATATCGACCGGAGATCGTGGCTCAAGTCTGGTGCTGATCTATTAACGGCTGTCGCCAAAGCCGGAGAAGGTGTGAATCCGTCTTGTGCCACGGCGATTGCAGGCGCAAGCAAGTCGTGGAAAGACAATTTCAGTCGGCCGCTTTGTCGGAACCAAAACCAAGCGGAGATGTTGCCGGGGATCGGGATCGTGGAGCTTACATCCGAGCGGATGCGAGTAGCTGCCCCAACGCAGCCCGCCGTCCCGGCGATGGAGTAAATGCCTTGCATTCGACCAAATGGGCTGCAGTTCGCCGGGTCTGTTACCCAAGCGCACGCCAGTGCTGCAAGGTACATGTCGAACACGTTCCCCCCTTGTAGGCGTACGGCATTCGCCCCCGCCGTAGCAATTGGGTGGTTTGTCGAAATTCCAAAGTCTTTCCAGTCGTCGTCGCGACGCGCCGTGAAAATTGCGCTCTTTGACTGTTCCAACAGATCCTCCACCTGCGTAGTTCCTCCAAATCTGCACCGTTGCCTCGTTCAACTCTCAGAATGTTAGAGAGTAGCGAGCAGCAGAAACGCGTCTCGGCATCAGCGCCACTGACGCAAGATCAGCCGACTTGCGGCGGCATCTCACCAACCGATAATGGCTCTTCGTAGTAGGGAAGTTTGGTCCTTCGGGGAGCCCATTCCTCGCGAGCAATCAGTCCATGAACGTGGTCCGCGATGGCCTCCATGGTGGTGATCCAAACGTCACCACGTATTTGCATTTCCTCGATCATTCTGCACATGGCTTCGGCGCGCGCCGGCCGGGCGGAAACCCAAGGGTGCCATACGGCTATCCACATTCCCCCGTATCTGTAGGCAGCCTCAAAATCGGCCATGAACGTTTTCGAGGCCTCCTGCGGTGACCGTATGGAGCGGACCGATCCGATTTCCGAGTTGTTCACGTACTGCGCCCAATCGTCCAAAGCCCCGCTCGATGGAAGTCCCAAAAGCTCACCATGGGAGGTTTGATAAAGGCTAGGCAAATCGTCATCCATTAAGGAAGAGTCGTATCGGAAATCTAGCTGCGCCAATATTGACGCGGAGTGACGAGAGAAGTGATAATTAGGCGCTCGGAAACCGCGAGGTTTCTTTCCCGTCATCTTCTCTATCACGTCGACGCCACGGACGATCCATTCAACTTCCGATTCCCGATCGGGCATGTGTCTCATGCTCTCATGTAAATAGCCGTGATGGGCTATCTCGTGGCCGTCCTTAAGTATTGCGTCAACCAAATGAGGATATCGTTCCATGCACCATGCAGGGTAGAAAAACGTCTGCTTCAGGCCGAAGTCGCGGTATATTCGCAGGAGCCGCGGCAAGGCGATTTCATCGTAACGCGCCCAGGAGGTGGCTGCCACCATGTCAGGCATCTTCTCACCGAATAAAAGGTGTAAGAAACTGTCTGTATCAATATCAAACGTGAACGCCACGGCGCATCGGGCGCCATTTGGCCAGGGGAGAGGATTATCGATCATTAAGACTCGTTCCTCTTCGCGTATTTTCAAAGCCAATGCGGTCACCGTCATCGATGAGAATACTGCTGCTCAATCGTTGGGTCGCTCCCAGCTGCGGTCCGATGAAGATGCCGGACCAGGCTTCTTTCCTCATTTCGCAGCATAGTCTCCAAGACCTCGATGGCTCATCCGGTGACAGCTAGATACTTCATTGGCTTCCATCAGAACTGCATCTGGTGCACAGCCGCAGCATTATGCTTCGATGGGAATGGCGAAGCTCGCCTTCAAGCGATCCATAACCACCATCGTCTTGAATCCTTTAATGTCGTGGTTCTCATAGAAGAAGCGCCGAGTGAATTGCTCATAGTCTTCCATGTCTCTCGCAGTCACCACCAGCATGAAGTCGGCATCTCCGGTTACATAAAAGCCCATCATTACCTCCCGTGTGTTCCGTATGGCGGCCTTAAACCGGTCGACAATGTCTGCTCTTTCTCGTTCGAGGGATACCATGACAATCATTGTGACATGTCGGCCGACCGCCTTAGGCGAGACGATCGAAACGTCACCCTCAATGACCCCCTCAGAGCGTAGTCGCCTCAAACGCCGCTGACATGCGGTCGGAGAAAGATGAACCACTCCCGCGAGTTCCTCAGAGGTTAAGCGATTGTTTTTTTGCATAGCCCGGAGAAGGGCGATGTCTGCCCGATCGAGTTCGACCATGGACTACTCCTCCAACGCCGACACATCCTGAAACCGCTCGAAAGGCCGACGCAAGGTCAAAACGACTCTCTCTCGTTCCGCATTGAGGCCGGCGCCACGATCTGATCCCGCCCTCACTCTTCGGTCGTCAATACGCGGCAGCGTCAAAGGATGGTGCACGACATCGCGCCTCTATTTGACGAAAAGTTTGCGCGGGGTCTTCGTCAGAGGTTCATAACCGGTGTCGGAGACCGCAAAGCTCTGCGTTATGGTAATGCCGACATTGTCGAGCCACAGGCCTGGCATCATGTGGAATACCATGCCGGGCTTGAGCACCGTTTCATCGCCCTTGCGAATGCTCGCAGTGCGTTCCCCGGATGCCGGGGGGAACCCGATGCCGGTCGGATAGCCAATACGGGATTCTTTCTCAATTCCGTGGCGAGCAAGCGCCTTGCGGAAGTCACCGTCGACCTCCGAGCAGGTGCGACCGGGCCGAACGGCTTCGAGGCCGGCATTCAGGGCCTCGACCGCAATTTCCGACAGATTCACGAACGCGGGAGACGGCTGGCCGACAACGATCGTCCGCGCCAAGTTGACCTGGTAGCGGTGCCGGCATCCGTTCAGTTCCAGGTTGACAACAGTTGACTCCGGCAGGGGATCGTCCGTCCAGGCGGCGTGCGGCGCGATCGAGCGCTCGCCAATGCAAAGGTCGGGAGGGCAGCAAGGATAATCGCCGCCGAATTCAGGCGTGCCCGAAATCTGCTGATGGTAGATCGCAGCAGCTACATCACACTCGCGGACGCTGGCTTGCACCATGTCGATCGCCCGCTTCATGGCGGCATCTGCAAGTTGGCCAGCCTGACGCATGATAGCAACTTCGGCCGGGCTTTTGACGAGGCGGATCCATCCAACGAGGAGGTCGGCGTCGATGAACTCGGCATTGGGCAATGCGCGCGTCAGATCGGCATGGCCGCGCGCTGGATAGTAGTAGCCTCCCATTTCGACGCCGATCCGCGCCCTCTCGCCGCCGAGTTCCTTCACGATACCGGCCATAAAATCATAGGCGGACAGGGTTGCCGACTGAACGTAGGTGTCCGGATAAGCTCGAATGTTGTCCTCGGACAGATAGGTAGTCATGGACGCCGAGACGCGGTCCATGAAGCGGCCAATCCAAATCGGCTCTGCGTGATCTTGTGCAACAATCACCATTTGAGGCGTGTAAAAGGAATACGCGTTGTAGCCGGTAAGATAGTTCTGGTTCGGTGGTTCCGAGAGGAGCAGGATATCTATCCCCCTCCGCACCATCTGCTTTTTGACGGCGGCAAGACGAGTTTGGAACTCGCTGAGTTCAAAATGAATTTCTTTTATCATGTTGTCTCCCTAAGGCGCTCCCTTGAGGGGCGGAGGCCTTGCTTCTGCGCGCGTTTAAAATGGGTAAGTGGTCGGCGGAGCGAACTATCAGGAGCGAAACAGATACCGAGTGAGCACATTGCGCGTCACCTGTTCCACCATCGGATCGTTCCTCAAGAGACCAGCCACCCATTCACAACTTCCGGCATGGAACACCTCTCCCTTCCCGCTCTTGAAGTTCGCAATCATTCCGCTTCCGCGTTTGAGTTTTTCCAGGTTAGCCTCGCTCGCGTCTCCGAACAGAGCCTCCGCAGAAGCGCGCGCTTCTCCATCTCCCATTGGAAGTTGCTCGGGAGCGAGATCGTTGCTCCACTCGACCTGGCTGGCCAGACCCACCGCAAGGATTTCCAGCCCATCTGGGGCGCCGCTCGTGGCCGACGGATAGGGTAAGCCATTGCGAATTTCGTAGTCCAATCCATCTACCTCGTAGCCGAAGATGTGGCTCTCCGCGCCTAGAATGTCTCCGTAGAAGAGGCCGGTTTCGGCAAAGGCCCAGTGCTCCGGCCGATAAATTGGAAAACCACGCGCACCGCGTGGAACGCAGCCCATCCAGCCGGCATAGATCCCGCAGGACGCATTGAGCCCAAAGGTGCTCGCGCCCGGACGACCGACCTCTGGCGCCTCCCATAGGTTGGTCGTCCGGCTTGGATCACTGCTCAAATAAACCGGGTCTTCGGCGCGCGCGCGATCTTTGTAGCAGATCTGCAGTCGGCCCTGGTCTTCCAACCTGGTCTGCCAACTGAAATTGCCCGCGAAGCGAGCAACACGGCCGCCACTATTGACGTAGCTGTCGACTGCATCACGCATTTCCCATGTCCAATATTCGTCATGGCCAACGAACACGATGCAGTCGTAGTCGAAGAGAACTTCGGGCGAGTAATGCAGTTCATGCTGTGTGACGAGGTCCACTTCGCACCCGGCGCGCTCGGCGAAGCGAAAAAAGTGGCTGTCATAGGTCGCCCAACCTGCAGACCCGAATTTTCTCGAATGGCCGGTTGCATATGCCCATTCCTTGTGCGGAAAACGCGGCACCGCCTTTGGCGGCATCATCATCTCCAGCGGAACACGCGGAGCGTCTGGTGGCAGAACAATAAAGCCTCGCGCCCATGGGCGCTGGGTAGACACGATGGGAGACCACTGATTTCTGTTGGGGCCAGCGATCCCATCATAATGGTTTGACCCGCCCCAAGTATTGTAGGCGAGCCACGTTCCCGTGGCAGCAACATGCAAAACGCGATTTCGCTTCCGGCCGGCTTTGGGGAGAACGACAACCAAATGGTGACATTGAACTGGTTGGCCATCTCGCCCGGCAGCCGTCAGCTTCAGGCGGTAACCACCAGAAGACCATTCCTCTGGGATTTTGAACTCAAAAACCGTCTGCCAACCGCAGCCTTCGACGGAACATTGTTCGGGAGATTCCTGCCAGCGCACGGCGATGCCGCCCTGTTCGAAGACTTTGACCGCCTGAGCTCCGTCTCGGACGACTTCAATGTCAAAGCGCGATGCAGTCGAACTGACTTGGAGCCGTACGATTTCGCCTGAGCGATAAGAAATCTTATCGCTGTAGCACCAGATCTCGCCACGCGGGCCGTCCATTCCGGGCCACTCATAGAAATGGTTGCGCTCGGCAAACAGTCTCTGCTCCGGCGTTAAGCCATAATCCGGAAAGTGACTCGGCAGTGTCATCATAACGTTATGTCCAATTTTGGAGTCTCGGAGAACTTGCGGCGATTTTCGTTAGTGCTTCAGGATCTGGCTAAGAAAGAGCTTGGTCCTGTCATGTTGAGGATTGGTGAAGAACTCGGCTGGGGAGCCCTCTTCAACAATACGTCCCGCATCCATGAAAATGACCCGGTCAGCAACGGCGCGCGCGAATCCCATCTCGTGTGTCACGCAGACCATCGTCATACCGTCACGTGCCAGACTCGTCATTGTTTCGAGAACTTCAGACACCATTTCAGGATCGAGCGCCGACGTTGGCTCGTCGAATAACATCACTGCAGGTTCCATGCAGAGTGAGCGCGCGATAGCGACGCGTTGCTGCTGTCCGCCGGACAGTTGAACAGGATACTTGTTCGCTTGTTCTGGAATTCTCACTCGTTCCAGGAACTTCAGCGCAGTCTTCTTGGCCTCGGCTTCCGGCACGCCCTTAATCCATATCGGCCCGGCCATGCAATTCATTAGGACGGTCATATGCGGAAAGAGGTTGAAGTGTTGGAACACCATGCCGACGTTCTTGCGAACTTCCGTAACGTTGCGCATCTTGTTGTGCAAAGTAATCCCGTTAACGGAGATCTCACCTTCTTGATGCGCCTCAAGTCTGTTGAAGCAGCGAATTAGGGTAGATTTGCCCGATCCGGACGGGCCACAGATGACAATCCGTTCTCCCTTTCCGACCGTGAGGTTGATATCTTTCAGAACTTGGAATGCGCCATACCATTTAGAGACGTTTTTCGCTTCAATGATTTTATCCGCACTCATTGGTGCCTGCCTCTGATTGGATGACTCGTAGGATGAAAGCGGCTCTGCAAGCCCCAAAGCGGTTGTCGCCTGCGAAGGACTTCCAGCACCCTGGCCCTCAAAGCGGTTGAGGTTTCTGACGGTCATCGGATTTTACTCCTTGCATAGTGGCGCTCAAGCCGCGACTGCAACACCTCGAGGCAAGCAGACATGATCCAGTAGATCAGCGCAGCGGCTATCAGCATTTCCATATGATGGAAGGTGGGTTGGCCGATCGTGCGGGCCAGGTAGGTAAGCTCCCAGACGCCCAAGACGGAGACGAGCGAACTATCCTTGAGCATGGCAATGAAGGTGTTGCCCATCGGCGGGATGATGACGGGTAGCGCCTGCGGTAAAATGATTCTGCGCATGGTGAGGCCGAAGCCAAACCCCATAGAACGGGAAGCCTCCCACTGACCACGGTCGATGCTCTGAATACCTGCGCGGAAAATCTCGGTCATATAGGCGCCAACGCAAAGTGAAAGCGCCAAGATGCCGGAGGGGACGGCATTGAGGATAATGCCCATCTGCGGTAATCCGAGATAGATCAGATAAATTTGCATCAGGAGCGGCAGACCGCGGAAAAAGGAAGTGTAGAAGCTCGCGATGGCGTAAGCGAAGCCGTTGCTCGAAAGTTTCGCGACTGCCGCTATTATCGCGATGATCGACGCGAAAAACAGCGAAACCGCCGACACGTAGATCGTCGTTAGCACCCCTTGTGTGATCAGGAACGGCACGTTCTCCCAAATGAAGGGCATGCTCAGGTTGAATGAGTGGAAAAAAGCGAGGAACAGGAGCAACAGTTCCAGCCACACGATCCCGATTTGCACCTTTAGTGAAGCAAATCCGATCGCCACAATATTGATGCAGAACACGAGGGCAATGACAAAGGCGATCGCGAACCGCCCGTAAATTACGCTTTGCGACGGATCGCCGATGACGGGCCGCATAAGCTCGCCAAAGGTTGTGCCGCCCAAATTGAACATAAGAAAGAACGCGAGCACGATCGCGAAGACCGAGGCAACAAACCAGGGCTTGTGTACAAGCACCTCGGCTTCAACTGTATCCTGATAAAGCATGGGAAATCCTCTACGACATAGCGGCCCGGGGCGACCCGGGCCGCGCAAACTTCTCGACGTTATTGTGCGTTGGTGTAATCCACGCCGTACCACTTGATCGAGAGCTTGGAGAGTGTACCGTTGTCCTTCAATTCCTTGATGGCCGCGGCGATCTTGTCGTCGAACTCCTTATCGCCTTTCAGGATGGCGATCGCCCCCGGAGCGGAGAACAATGCCGGCTCAAGAATTTTCATGGGATAGCCGGCTTTGATCGCGTCCCGTGCGAGGGTATCGTCAGTGAGGACGCCATCAAGACGAACGCCGTCTCCGAGGCGGAGATCATCGAAAGCGATGTTAGTGCTCTGGTACGCTTTAATCTGCCCCGGCTTGAACTGATATTCGACAGGGCTTGCACCTTGCCAGGCCGGCACAAGGTTGTGATTGGCGTATGCGTCCGCCGATGTGCCGCCAGAGGTGCCGACTACTTTGCCTTCGAGATCGGCGGGCTTGGTCGCCTTGCTATTCTTATGGACGACGGCCACGTTCGGCCCCCAAATGTAGACAGCCGGAAAGTCAAAGATTTCTGCTCGAGGTTTGGTCGGAACCATTTGCCCCATGGCAATGTCCCAGCGACCCTGCCACTTGCCGGCGGTCATAATGTCCCATCCTGGCGTCACGAACTTGGCTTCGACGCCGAGGAATTTCGCAATTTCCCTCGAGATATCGACATCATAGCCTACCAGTTCGTGCTTCTCGTCCAAGTGCGAGATGGGGCCCCAATCCGGACCTACCGCCAGCGTCAACGTCTTTGAACTGAGGACGCGGTCGAGCACTTCGCCCGCCCATGCGGCGCCTGAGAAAGCGGCCGACGCAACCGTGAGAGATGCGGCAGCTGCGATCGTTTTTATGATCTTCTTCATAGTTGGTTCCCCTGTGTTTGAGTTTTTTGATCATGAAGTGTGGGGGTTACTCCATCACCGCACGATCTGGATTCCGAACCGGATCACGAGCCTAACCGTGCAATTCGAGTCCCACAAATACGTCTAGCTCAACATGATGAGATTTGCAACAAATGTTTTACAACTCTCCTAATGATACAAATGTATCTTACCGCCAATGAAAGCCGGACGTCTCGGGATGATCTCTCCGATGTGATCCGCTTCGCGGTCGTTGATATTCATTTCGAGAGCGGATGCTGCGCAATCTCATTGGCAACATCTTGGTCGATCGGTGTATCGTAGGTCATCACTATGTAACCAAGGACCGAATAAAAGCCGACCGTGGCCATCAGGTCGAATACGGCTTGCTGGCCCATCGCAGCAGCAATCGCTTGCTCCATTTGCAAAGGCAAACGCGCCTCATCAAGGAGCGCGTCGACAGCGCGGGCAATCAGCCCGTCTTCGCCATCCGGCGTGCCCGCCATAGACCGTATTCGCGCATTGGAAATACCAAGAGCACGAGCGCGGCTCACGTGATGGATCCACTCGTAGGCTGAGCCCATACGGTGAGCCGCGCGCAGAATCACGAGCTCCGAGCGGTCTGCGCCCAATGCGCTGTCTTTGACGATATGCTGCCGCAGGGGTGCCCACGCTCTAAGGAGCGCGGGATGATGCGCCATGGTGCGATAGACGTTGAGTGCGCCGGCAAAGCCAGCTTTCATATCCGCGATGTCCCCAGGCCACTGGTCATCTGCGATGGGCAGGCACGAGGGTGTCGTCATCCCGGGAACCTCAGACTGCTGCTGCGGCGCGGATTGCGTCGGAAAGCCGATCGACGATCAGATCAATCTGCTCGGGCCGAATGATATAGGGTGGCGCCAGCAACACATGGTCACCATGCACCCCGTCGATGGTGCCACCCATCGGGTAGCACAACAGGCCTCGGCGCATGGCCTCCTTCTTGATCCGAGAATGCATCTTGCGAGCTGAATCGAAAGGCTGCTTGGTGTCTTTGTCGGCCACGATCTCCACGCCGCGGAAAAGACCGCGGCCGCGGATGTCACCGACATACGGTGATTGGCCAAGCGCCTCATCGAGTCCGGCCTGCAGGCGATCACCCATCTTGGCTACGTTTGCCATCATCTCGGGGCGGCTAATTATTTCAACCACTTTACTGGCCGCGGCTGCCGCGATCGGATGTCCGATATAGGTATGACCGTGTTGAAAAAGGCCCGAGCCGTCCGCGAACGCACGATAGATTTTTTCGGAGAGCAAGACAGCCCCGATCGGCTGAAAGCCGCCACCCAGACCCTTTGCAATCGTTACAAGATCCGCAACAACGCCTTCCTGCTCCATAGCGAAAATCGTGCCGGTACGCCCCATTCCGCACATTACCTCGTCGAGGATCAGCAAGATGCCATACTTGTCGCACACCTGCCGAACCCGTTTGAGATAGTTGGCAACCGGCCCCACCGCGCCCAGCGTGGCGCCCACCACCGGCTCGGCGACAAAAGCCATGACCTTGTCCTCTCCGAGTTCCAGGACCTTATCTTCCAACTCCGCTGCGAGGCGCTCGGCATATGCTTCGTGCGTTTCGCCCACCCGCAGGTCGCGGTAGGCATAGCAGGGAGAGACATGGTGTGTTTCGGGCAGGATGGGTTTAAATTGGGCACGGCGCCAAGCGTTGCCGCCGGTTGCCAGAGCACCGATTGTATTGCCGTGATAGCTCTGCCGACGTGCGATGATGTGGCGCCGATGGGGCTGCCCGATTTCGACAAAATATTGGCGTGCCATTTTGAGAGCGGCCTCGACAGCTTCTGAACCGCCAGAAACTAGGTAGACATAATCGAGACCATCCGGCGCGAGTTCAACCAGTTGCTCTGCCAGCCGCTCAGCGACGTCCGTAGTGAAGAAGGAGGTATGAGCATAGCTGATGCGGCCCATCTGCACCTTCATCGCGTCCAGAACTTCTGGATGATTGTGCCCGAGACAACTGACTGCCGCGCCCCCTGAACCGTCAAGATAGCTCCGGCCATCGTCGTCTGTGATGAAAACGCCGTCGCCCGATACCGCGTTCGGAAAAGTTGTACCGATCGTTCGATGGAGGATTTTTGTCATAATAATCTCAGGGTTGCACAGGTCTCGCCCTCTGGCGCGCTTAATATTGATTTGCAGGTTTAAGAAAAAAATGCAACAACTGTTTTACCGATGCTTTTCATGATGCATTTGTCGCGTCACGTTTGAGCCGAAAAATATGAGGAGTTTTCCAGCTCCGGATCTTCATTTGTTTGACTTTGTTATTCCTGAGATAGATGGTCCGGATGAATTATGGCAGCGTATGTGAGGCAAATGTTGCAAAAAGGTCCATTGCACGCTCGGATCATTGAGCGGTTCGACGAGATGTCTGAGCAATTGCAACAGGCTGCTCGACACGTATTGGAGCATCCGCAAGAGGTAGCGCTTGTGTCGATGCGCGAGCTCTCACGCAATGCCGGGGTTCAGCCTTCGACAATGACCCGACTGGCGAAGTTTCTCGGTTTCACGGGGTACGAAGATTTCAGAGGGCATCATGCCGACGTCATTCGGGTAAGGACGGACGGTTTTGCCGCCCGGGCTTTGCAAGAAGACGAAGGGGCGGGCAACGGTGAGGGCTTGGCGTTCCGAATGCTTCAGGGCCTGTCAGCTCAGATCAGCAGACTATGCGAGCCGGATACTATTCGACATCTCAACACCATGGCGGATCACCTTACGAAAGCCCGGCGGATCTATGTGCTGGGACTGCGTTCTTGCCATTCAGTCGCATGGCATTTTCATTATGTTATGACGTTGCTAGGCGAAAAAACAATTCATCTGGATGGCCCGGCTGGCACAAGCGGCGATCCGCTCATTCGCGCGACACACGAGGATGTACTTTTGGCCATCTCGATTAATCCCTACTCCCTTCAGACCTTGGAGTTGGCCGAGGCCGCGCGTGAAAAAGGGATAGCCATTTTGGCTATCACCGACAGCGAGGTTTCCCCCTTGGTTACGATAGCTGAACACGTCGTCTTGTTTCCAACCGAAAGTCAAACGTTCTTTCATACATTGACGCCCGCATTGGCGGTTTCCGAGGTTCTGTGTGGGCTACTGGCAAGTCACGACCGTGCTGGAGCTTTGGAGGAACTTAAGCGAGCCGACAAACATCTTTCCGCCATGAACACGTATGCGACGTCCATTCCGCGGCGAAAGATCTGATGGGAGGCGAGCGGCCTCCTCGACAGCAAAGTGCCGCCAGCACTGCCCGCTCCGACTTGGACAAATAT
Source organism: Rhizobium grahamii CCGE 502 (assembly GCF_000298315.2). Lineage (GTDB taxonomy): Bacteria > Pseudomonadota > Alphaproteobacteria > Rhizobiales > Rhizobiaceae > Rhizobium > Rhizobium grahamii. The sequence continues at coordinate 413,557 of NZ_AEYE02000038.1, forward strand.
GCTTCCAGTTGAGTAACTGCGCCCGCAATGTCTGTTGCTTCGAGAAGAGCTACGAGTGCTGCATTCAATTTTATGTACGGCTCGTGAAGATGAGACGTGTCTTCCAATGGCCAGAGACCAGCCGAAGCTTGGCAAGAACGAGATCGAAACACGCGCTGAGTCGAAGGTAAGCGGTTAGCCGACCACGCTCGACTCGAAGTTCCAA
>NZ_AEYE02000037.1 GCF_000298315.2 Rhizobium grahamii CCGE 502
GAAAGCCTACAAGCAGAATCCTTACCCTCAGTCCGCTCCCGCGTTCCGACGACGTCTCGACAGGATCTTTACCCTGCGCACCGGGTATGAGGCTCTCGACAAGTTGCTCGAACGGCTGCATCGACGAAAGTATGAGCTGCTGAAGGTCCTCGAACATCCCGATATTCCGTTGCACACCAACGCATCGGAGAATGACCTGCGAACGTTTGTCACGAAGCGGAAGATCTCCGGCGGTACGATGAGCGAGGATGGACGTGTTGCGCGCGATGTCATGCTCGGCTTGATGAAGACGTGCCAGAAGTTGGGGCTTTCCTTCTACCACTTCCTCGGTGACCGGCTCGGCATTGGCAAAGGTCACGCCGTCCCGCCGTTGCCGGCGATCATTCTCGCTCGGGCCTGACCTCCGCAGCCGCTCGGACTGGCCGCACTCAGCGACGTTGCCCAACGAACCGCCAGTGCCACCAAATCTGCTCCACGTACCGCCGCCGCGGACATTGGCCGGCAATCACCGGCATTATAACTCTCTGAAATTATAGTAAAGGCACCATTAACCAGAAGCGATATTGCCGATTGCTTCCGTTGCCGCCTATGATTGCGGGTTGGCTGTCTAAACCATCGATAATGATCGGCTATCGATGACGATTTCATCTCAGGCGGCCGGTTTAGCTGCTGTTCTTCGCCGGAAAGGGCGCGAGGGGCTCGCAGAAGGCGTCCCTGTCCCTCCCCTCCTCCCCTAGATCCGCTCGTTTTCAGGCATTTCAGCCATTGGAGCTCGCTGACGCGGGTTATGCCACCCGCCCGCCCCAATACTCATCCGCGGGCCAGAATCGAGTCCCACGAGGCTCCATTTTGTGCGTAAAACACGCTTGCAAAGGACTATTTTCTCACGCATTCTTTATCTGTACAAAGCACCTGAAAAACGCACGAGAAAAACATGGCAAAACGGCATGCCGCCAATCCAGCGCCGAGCCCCAAACGGCTTATCGGTTATGCCCGCGTCTCGACCGACGATCAGGTCCATGATGCGCAGATGGACGAGTTGCGCGCCGCCGGTTGTGAGCGGATTTTTCAGGAGCACGGATCCGGCGCATCACGAGCTCGACCGGTGCTGACAAGGTTGCTCGGAGACCTGACTGCCGGCGATGTGCTCGTCGTCGTCCGCCTAGATCGCCTCGCCCGCTCTGTCAGCCACCTGTTGCAGGTGATCGAGGACCTTGAAGAGCGCGGTGTTCATTTCAGGTCGATCCGCGATCCGATCGATACGTCCACACCACAGGGCATGTTCTCCCTGCAGGTTCTCGGAGCGGTCGCCCAGCTCGAACGTGCACTGATCGCCGAGCGAACCAAGGCAGGCATCAAGGCGGCAAAAGCCCGCGGCAAGCTGCCGGGTAATCCCGGACTTCGTGAGCGGAGACCGGAAGCCATCAAGGCGGTGTCCAAGGCGCGAGAAAAACTCTATCTCGACGAGCTGATCTCCTCCGCCCAAACCTGGCTGCCGATGGTGCGGCAGCTGCGGCCCCAACACAGCTGGGACAATGTCGTCCGGGTACTCAATCGCCGGGGCCATGACTGGACGGTCGAACGGCTGCGCCGCGCAGTGCATCGGATGGTCCGCGAGAAGCTGGCCGATCCCGAGCTTCTGGCGCGCTCGCCCCGTCGTGCCCCGGAAGATCACCTGATGAAGCTCGTTGCAGCGATTGCCATTGCTGATCCCGGCCTGTCACTGCGCGATATTGCCGCCCAACTGGATCAAATGGGTGAGCGGCCGGCGCGCGGTGGGCGGAAATGGCAGCCTTCCTCTGTTCGCCACCTGCTGGATGAGGCACATCGGTTTGGCCTCATTCGTCATTGAGGGCGCGGAGCATCAACTTGCCGATTGCCCGGTTTCTTGCGCGCCCTGCTTTGGATGGCAAAGATTTCCAGCCTTCGCTTTGGATAATGCCGCGTGCCAACTGCCGGTATTCGGTTTCCGCACGGAGATTCACGACTGACGCCGCCCGCGTTGGTGGAGGTGCCTGATGACACTCTTCGGTCGGCCCTTGCTCGAATTGCCGAAAGGCTTCGCGAACGGAGGAAGAGAGCGGAACCGTTTTGGGAGCCACCTGAAAGAGGAGGTTGGCAATGGTCGTAATGGTTACAGCTCGCCATGCCGGTGGAAGGCTGGCCAGCGGCGCCGCGCCTTTCGCGACTGACGCCCGCTGACCATAAGGCAGTGATAAGCCCAGCGCGGCGATGTATGGCATCCCCTCCGGCCGAGGCGACCAGAGAAAGCGGCTTGCCGCGTCGATACGTTCAAACTCCGACCCACCCTTGCCGATAGCCTCGCCTACAACGAAGCAACCTGCAGCAGGTCTGTTTGATCGCGGCGCGGGAACCTCCGCGCCGAGACAATCGCATCGCAATCACGGGCAAAACAGTCTGACAACGCCAACAGGTGTGGACCGAAACTGAAACAGACCACTACGGAAACACCCACTGCAGTTAATCTCGAGGCCACTCTTGTGGCGGGGGCAGGCAACTGCTTCGACACATGCCCAAGATCGCCGGCAATAGTGATCCCTCCCCTCTTCTGCGTCTTCATCCAGGCATGTCGGACAAACGCCTCGATGGGCGGGGTCGCTCACGAATGAAGCCCTGCTGCGCCCGGTATTTTGCAAAGACAGCCGCTCCAGATCGACTTGACGCAGGCGACAGGCAAGCGCCCATAAACGGGTTGCGGGCTGGTCGGCCGAAACATCGTGGCGAAAGAGATGCGGGTTAGGGCCTACCGAGCCCCCACTTATCCAGTTTTCCACCTGCCGAGGTGAGCAAGAATAATGGCTCGACACCCGCCAATGCCAACAGCTTAGGAGTTCATCTTCAAAGGGCCGTGGAGCCAAAGCCAGCAGCCGCACCGGTCTCACTGGGTTGCACGTCGCTGCAGGCGGCCTTCAGTGCGCCGCGCCATCGCAACAAGCGGCAGGATCAAGTTGTCACCGTCGAAGCTCTCCAAGGTGATCGCCTCTTTGCCATTTCGGACGGCTTCGACGGCAACTGTCTCGATCAAGCGAAAAATTCGCACCGTGACGCCGTCGGTCATATCCAACACCTTGCGACGCAACGCTGCGGTCCCGAGCTGTGATGGCTTGCGTAGAGGCAGTATGCTCCCGAGACTTGCGAGCAATTGGGCGAGCTGCGGCGTATTGGACCAGCGCTTCAGGTGAAAGGCCTCAAACCTTTCTGCAAGCTGCGGATCCGTCAACAACGCCTGTCGGGCGAGATCGGTGCCTGCGCAGATCAACGGCACTTTCAGATCGTTCGCCAGAAAGCGGATTACGTTGAGGAAGACCCGTTGCTGCCGATATGTCCCCGTCAACATGGCATGGATCTCATCGATGATCAGCATCCGTACCCCCATCCTTCGCATCAAGGTCCGGCACGTGGTCTTCAGTCGGTAGGTCGCGTCTCCACTTGGACCTGGTGCACTCAATGCATTGAGGAGTTCACCGTAGACATCGCGCTCGACGGGTTCGGCCGGCATCTGCATCGCCACGACCGGCATGCTCGTCACACCCGTTCCACGATCGAAGATGGGCTGGTGATCCCGAAGAAATTTTCGAATGATCTTGGTCTTTCCCATACCCGTATCGCCGTAGAGAAGCAGACAGGGCATTGGGCGAGCAACTGGTCGATGGATAAGATTGATGCCGTGTTCGGCCGCACCCCAGGCCAGCGCCTTTCCCCGAAACTCCCGAGCGTTGTCGAGATGAATGGCGGTGGGCAAACCATGGACGGGCCAATCGCCGACCACGTTTCGCTCAACGAGCCACGAAGCCTTTGGCAAGACCATGTGCCGGATGGCCAGGGCGACAGATGTTGACGATGGGTGCTCAAGGCTCAGATAGAAGCCGGCCACCATGCGGCTGGCGACATCTATCGCCAAGGTCAGCCAAGAGCGCTGCAATGGTTGGCGGTTTACAGCGTCAACAACAAAGAGATCGACCAACGTGTGATCGATCTGCACGACTTCCAGCGCGTGCCCGACTGAATACTCATCGACAACCGGCACGTATTGCTGACGGGCGACGCTAGCACCCTCTCGGGCTTTGGCCAACTTCCTCTGGCCGGAACGATCAATTCGAACCTTCACGGCTTTCCAGGAGGGCGCAGATATGTTTCGCTGACGGCAAATGAACCGGACATGATCATGGACGGCGGTGATCGTCGGTCGCTCGCGGCGGCAATAAATTTCTTGGATGGCGCAGCCGACTGCGTCTTCCTGCTCCGACAACAGCAGCCGCCTTCCCTTCTTCGGACCAGGCGTTTCATCCAGCAATGAACTGGTCACCGGCTTTCGCCGGAATTGACCGAGCAGCTGATAGAACCTTGTGGCTTTGAGACCCAACTCCCGGCACGCGGCAAATCTCTCCGCGGCGCTCAGTTTCTTTTCGAACGCGAGGGGCCGAATGACGGCCTCGCGAACCACAGCCTTTTGCCAAGCTGTCTCCCTGTTGAGCATCTTGTCAGGTGTTTGCACCATTGGGGCTTCCTCGCCAACGTGTCGGCTTCGCCTTGGTCAATTGCTGCAGATGTCAGGATGCTCCCCAAGAATGACAGGTGAAAGACGCTTGGTCTTGGACGCCATTCTACCGAAAATGGCTGCTGTCGTCCAAAGAAGACATGCCGTCACTCGACAAAGAGAAACACAACCGATCGCTGTCCGTCATCGTTTTCGATGGAGTATCATCCGTGTGCCTTCTTTTACTGAGATTCAATATCGCCAATTAGAGGCCTCATTCGATTTGAAAGAGGCTTGAAAAATGAATGACTTCGTTTCCGGCGTAAAATCACGCAACATCCTCGTGCTCGGTGCAGGTGAGCTTGGGATGCCTGTCCTGCGCAATCTGGCTAGCCGCGCAAAGGTCATCGAAGGAGCAAAGATAAGCGTCCTGCTGCGCGCCAGCGCCGTGGAGTCCAGCGCGCCGACAAAGCAGCGGGACGTCCGCGAGACCCGTGACTTGGGCATAGAGATCGTCATAGGCGATCTGGTGAAGAGCTCAATCGACGAGCTGGCATCCCTGTTTTCACGGTACGATACCGTCATTGGCTGCACGGGCTATGCGGCGGGGATCAACACCCCGATGAAACTCGCCAAGGCGGCGTTGCAATCCGGAATACCGCGCTATTTCCCTTGGCAGTTCGGCGTCGATTTCGAGGCGATCGGTCGAGGCGGTCCGCAGGACATCTTCGACGCGCAGCTTGATGTCCGGGAACTTCTGCGCTCACAGGATAAGACCGAATGGGTCATCATTTCCACCGGCATGTTCATGAGCTATCTCTTCGAGCCGGAATTCGGTGTTGTTGATCTGGAAAAGAACGCCGTGAAAGCCTTGGGCAGCTTCGATACGGCTGTCACGGTGACGACGCCCGACGACATCGGCGTACTCACTGCTGAGATCGTCTTCTACGAGCCGACCATCAGCAACGAAATTGTCTTCCTGGCAGGTGATACCGTTACCTATGGCGAGCTCGCTGAAAAGCTGGAGGCGGGTTTGAACCGGCCCTTCAACAGGTCCGAATGGACTGTTCCAGCTCTTATGGAAGAACTGGCAAATGACCCCCAAAACATGATGCGCAAATACCGAGCAGCCTTTGGCATCGGGCGCGGAATGGCATGGGACAAGGCCAGCACTTTCAACGTACGCGAAGGCATTAAGGTCACGGATGTATCCGATTGGATTAACGCGAACCTTCGCAGCAACTAGATAGCCCTAAGCACCGGTCGGCGTACTCAGCGGTCCCGGCCGAGTGGCCGCAGCCCTCATATTAACGTCGCAAACCGCTTGAGAGTAGCTAAGGATTTCTTCTCTGGTCATTTTTCTTGTGTCCGGTACCCTTTGTTCGGTCTTATCAGCCTTTAAGCTGCGTCACACCTCTCCCTTTGAAAGATTGATTACGCTAACCTTGCATGTCCGTAACGGGTAATTCCGGCGAATACGGAAATTCCAATGATCCTGGCAGGCAATAAACTGAATTATCCCAACGAGATTGATTCCGCCTAATCAAGCGGATCGACAGACCTCTCCGAGGCCGCTATTTTTATGGCTTGAGCCAGCCTGGAAGCCGACCGCGATGACAACAATTGTGAAAATTTCCGAAGCCAAGGCTCACCTGTCCGAACTGCTCGCTCGAGTGGAAGCTGGGGAGGAGGTGGTCATTTCGCGCGGCAATGATCCGGTCGCCCGGCTGTCGCGGATCCGCAAGGAGACCGACCTGCAGCTGCTCGTCAACGAGGTGCGTGCAGCACGCGGCAAGGTGCAACCGATGGCCCATGACGAGGTCATGTCCTGGCGGGACGAGGGGCGCCGCTGATGGCGTTTGTCATCGATGCCTCCCTCGCAGCGGCCTGGCTGCTGCCGGAGGAATACAGCGAAGCAGCCGAGACCATCATCGCCGCGATCACTGCCCCCTGCCCCGTACCGTCGCTGTTTTTCTTCGAGATCCGCAACATCCTTGCCATGGCCGAGCGCCGCGGTCGCATCGGCGCTGGCGGCGCCCTGGTCGGAATGGAACGGGCAAGGCGCCTGCCTGCTGGCCGCCAGCCATACGCTCAGCGCCTACGATGCTGCCTATCTGGCCCTCGTCGTCAATCGTAGCGCTCCGCTGGCGACGCTCGACCGCAAACTGGCAGCGGCAGCGCGCCGGGAAGGCGTCAGCGTCCTCGGTCCGTTTGCCCATGGCGACTGATCGTCCGGCCAGCGATACCGTCGATCGCCGCGCCGGTGCACTCGACACCATCGCCGCGGTCCTGCCGATCGAGCGGCGCAACGAGCTTGCCGAGCTGTTGACTGACGCGGATATCGAGACCCTGCGCCATCTCGTCAACGAGGGAATGGGCGAAAACACCCTGCGGGCGTTGACCTCAGATCTTGCCTACCTGCAAGCCTGGTCTCTGGCAGTGACGGGTAGCCCGCTGCCCTGGCCGGCGCCGGAAGCGCTGCTGCTGAAGTTCGTCGCCCATCACCTCTGGGACCCGCAGCGACGGGCGTCCGATCCCGATCATGGCATGCCGGCCGATGTCGATCACAGCCTTCGAAGCCAAGGCTTTCTCAAGGCCGCAGGCCCGCACGCACCGGCGACGGTGCGCCGGCGGCTGGCGAGCTGGTCGACCTTAACCCACTGGCGTGGGCTCGAAGGCGCCTTCACGTCCCCTCCCCTCAAGGCGGCCATCCGCTTGGCCGTGCGCGCCGCGCCGCGGCACCGGCGCCGCAAAAGCGCCAAGGCGGTCACCGCTGACGTGCTTGCGAAACTGCTCGCCACCTGCGAGAGCGACAGCTTGCGCGATCGGCGCGACCGAGCGATCCTGATGATTGCCTTTGACTCAGGCGGCCGCCGGCGCAGCGAGATCGCCGCGCTTCGCGTCGAGCAGCTGAGTGCCGAGGCGCCGATCGAGCAAAAGGACGGCCCTCCCCTCCCCTCGCTGGCCATTCATCTCGGCCGTACGAAGACGACGTCGGGCGAGCAGGACGAGGTCGTCTATCTCACCGGCCGGCCGGTGGAGGCGCTCGCTGCCTGGATGGCGGCGGCCAAAATTGACAAAGGCAGCGTCTTCAGGGGGATCGGGCGCTGGGGAACGCTGTCTCGACGTCCGCTCGACCCGCAATCGATCAACGCCATCATCAAGCAGCGCGCGGCTATGGCCTGACTCGACCCCCTACAGTTTTCAGCGCACGGATTGCGGTCAGGCTATCTGACGGAGGCCGCCAATCGCCGCATTCCCCTCATAGAGGCGATGGAGCAATCCCGCCATCGGTCGGTGCAGCAGGCGTCGAGCTACTACAACGATGTCACCCGACGCACCGGCAATGCCGCGCGGATGCTATGAGACGATTCGACTGGAGGGCGTTAACTCGGTATCTCTCGTTGCAAGGATGAGCCGGGGTAGAAAAGCTGCCTTCGCATTGGCACCGGGGTCGTATTCTCCGCAGAAAACAAGCGTCGCAATTGCGCCAATGCAAGCTAACCCATTAGAAAGCTTAGAAATCCCACGGATTCACGAGGGCGAGGCCTGTCGTGTCGAAGTCCCTGACATTGCGCGTGGCCAAGCGCCCTCCGTTCACCCGCGCTATTGCAGCGATCATTGCATCGGGTACTGACATCGCCTGTCCCTGACGAACCGCCTGCCCCATGATTTCGCCGTAGGCGAGCGCGGCTTCTTCTGTGAGACCAAACATCCGATCGGCAAACCGGCGACGCCATTCCGTCAGCCCTTGCTCCAAACGCTCGGCCCGCTGGTCTGGCCTCATCTTCTGAATGCCGAAAGCAATCTCAGCGACTGTCACCGTCGGCAATGCCAATTCTGCATCGAACCGAACCAGCCAGGCCATAACAGCCTCGTTAGAGTCCTTCCGCAATGTCTCCGAGACGACGTTCGTATCGAGAAATATCAAAGCTCGATACCCAGGTGAGGACGACGGCTTTCGCGGATGATGGAATCCAGATCGATATCTGTGGCAGCTTGCGCGTTGACGCGCCGGTAGAAACTTGCAGCTGGCTCGCGGCCCGCCTCGCGTGTCTCGTAGGCCTCAAGCGCACGTTCGACCACCTCCGCAATCGAACGATTCTCACGTCGAGCGAGCCGGTGAGCCAGATCCCTTGCCTTGGAGCTTCGGACGGAGAGTTGTGGTGCAGCCATTGTGAGAATCTCCTTTACAGCAGATATAGGCTCACAACGCTTTGCCATCAAGATGGCAGCAGCCATCTTGATATCTGGGTCACTTGCGCGGTTTTGGCGCGCTCGCTCGAGACCGACCCAATTGGCTGGACGGACTCCCCCTAAAGACAGATAAGTCGATAGCCGGAACCGACCGGGACAGAATGGCTACTCGCCTGTTCGCATGAGGATGTACGGCATTACCAGCGCATCCTATGATTGCATTTTAGATGAACATCCCGTAAAAGGTTTGGGTGCGAAATCGTAACGGAGCCGCTACCATGGATACGATTCTGACTGAAGGCTTTGACGCAGCTTTGACCCTGACCGACCATATCGAACATCTGCCGGACAGGAAGCGGCGCGAACTGGCGCGCATCCTCGAGATCCTGTTTGCCGAAGTCGAACGCTTCCAGGCGAGCAAGTTGTCGGCCAAACGCCAAGCCGGCAAGATCCTGATGGTCCTCCTTTATGGCTCCTACGCCCGTGGCGACTGGGTCGAGGATCACCTGAGCGGCTACCGTTCAGATTACGATCTCCTGATCGTCGTCAACAGCAAGTCCTTTGCAGAAGAGCAGGAACTCTGGGAAGGCATTGAAGAACAGCTTTTGAAGGAGCAGATCGCGCATCGTATCGAAACACCGGTCGTGCCGATCATCCACACGCTGGCCGATGTCAACGACCAGCTCTCCCGCGGTCGGCCTTTCTTCGTCGATATCGCCAGGGACGGCGTTGTCCTCTACGAGCAGCCCGGTCATTCGCTGGCGCAGCCGAAGCCTCTGACGGCGGAGGAGCAACACTATGAAGCAAGCAAGTATTTCGACGAATGGTTCGAGCTAGCTCGGCATTCGGTCAAGCTCGCCGAAACCAGCATGGCCGACGGTGTACCGCGTCATGCCGCCTTCAATCTTCATCAAGCGACCGAGAAATCGTACCATAGTATCCTGCTGACACTGACGCTCTACAGCCCCAAATCTCATCGTCTGAAGGTTCTTCGCTCTCAGGCTGAGGGTCTGGATCTCAGGCTGGTAGATGCTTGGCCCCGCGACAGCCGGTTTTCCCGTCGCTGCTTCGAGTTGCTGTCACGGGCCTATGTGGAAGCCCGATATTCGTCGAAATACACTATCACCGACGAGGAACTCGCCTGGCTGATTGAGCGCGTCAAGGTCTTGCAGACCAGCGTGGAAACAATCTGCAGAGAACGGCTTGCCTTATAGCGGTGGCTGGCGGGTTGCCAGGCTATGCATAGGCTGCGGCCGAAGAGACCCAGCATGTCGAGCAAGGGGAAGCTTGTAACCACGCGTGTCGTCAGCTCGACGAGCCGGCCTTGCGGGCTGCATCCAGGCTATCGAGAACCGCCGCACCGAGAAACATGGTGTCACTGGCGAGAGCAAAGAAGCTGATCCCTGCCCGGCGCCATCTGCCGACATCGGCGGGCGACGGGCGGAAGATGCCCACCGCGCGACCCGCGTGCAACGCCGCTGAGGTGATCGTCGTGATCGCCCGGTCCAGCTTGTCCTTGCCAGCCGGGCCCATGGCATCGATGGAAACCGACAGATCGCCGGGACCGATAAAAATCAAATCCACCCCTTCAACAGCGGCAATATCCTCGATGTTGGCCAGTCCCTCGGCGGTCTCGACCTGGATCGCCAGCACAAGTGTCTCGTTGGCTTTCGCCAGATAGTCCGGGATGCGGTACCCATAGCCCGCCGCCCGGCCGGGGCCAACGCCGCGGCTGCCGATCGGCGGGTAGCGAGTGGCAGAGACGGCAGCCCTTGCCTGCTCGGCGGTCGAAACCCTGGGAACGAGGACGCCTCCCGCGCCGGCATCGAGGACGGCTGCGATTGCCTCAGGCGCGTGGCCGGGAACACGCACCATCGCCGTAACCGAATGCACATCGGCCGCACGCACGAGATCCTCGATGCGCTCGCGTCCGATCTGGGCATGCTCCCAATCAATGCAGATGAAATCTGGTTGGGACTGCGCCATCACCTCGACGGCGACGGGATGCGGGATCGCCGAAAAGGTGCCGACGAGCAGCGCGCGTTCGAGACACTTCGTGCGAAAATCATCCATTTCAGCATCTCCCATCCAGAATCCAAGCGCCATAAAAAAGGTTTAGACATAAAGCAATTTGCTCTCAAGCCTAAAACATGGTCAAGCTGAGAGCCAGGCAGCGCAAAAGCTGCGTGGACAGAGGGAGGACTATCGTGAAGCACCATCCGCTCAAAGGGGCAAACCGCCTCAAGCTCGGCGTTTTCTCCGCAAACGCGGATGGCGGCCTTGCGATCACGGACGTCCCGGAGCGCTGGACTGCCAGCTGGGCCGACAACCTCACCGCCGCACAGATCGCCGATCGCGCCGGTTTGGAGTTCCTGCTTCCAATCGCCCGCTGGCGCGGGTTCGGGGGCAAGAACCGGGTGCGCGAATGGTCTTTCGAGACATTCACCTGGGCAGCCGCCCTTGCGGCTTCCACCAAGCAGATCGGGCTGTTCATGACCGTGCATGTGCCGCTTGTCCACCCGCTCTACGCGGCAAAGGCGCTGGCAACGGTTGACCACGTCAGCAATGGCCGGGCCGGGCTGAATATTGTCTGCGGATGGAACCCCAAGGAATTTGCCATGTTCGGCACGTCGCTGGTCGAGAAGGGATATGACCAGGCGGAGGAGTGGCTTCAGGTGCTGGAGCGTGCTTATACGTCGGATATACCGTTCGACTACGATGGCACCTATTACAAACTGAAGGAGGCCATCAGCCGTCCAGCCAGCCTGCAAATGCCACGTCCAGTGACGATGAACGCAGCGTTTGGCGGACCGGGACGCGATTTTGCAGCGAGGAGCTGCGACTACCTGTTTACGACCTTCTCGGAGATCAACGAAGCAGGAAAACATGTGGCCGATATCCGCCACCGCGCCGAACGGCACCGCCGCGAGGTCGGCGTTTACACAGTGTGTCACATCGTCTGCCGGGAGACGCAGACCGAGGCGGAGGAGTATTATCACCGCTACGCTGTCGAGATGGCCGACCAAGAGGCAGTCGATACCCACATGGCCGGCAAGAAGGAGTTCTCGCAATCGCATGATCGCGAGGCTTACGATCGCTACCGTCAACGCTTTGCCGGCGGTGCCGGCAGCTATCCGCTGGTCGGAACTCCCGAACACATAGCTGAGCAGATGATTGCCATCTCACAGCAGGGCTACGCCGGCATCGCGCTTTCCTTCGTCAACTATACGCAGGAGCTGCCCTTCTTCTGCGATCGCGTCCTCCCGCTGCTTGCTCAGGCCGGGTACAGGCAATGACTATCGACGGGCGCTTGAAGAACGCCTTGGCGCGTGGATAGGATCGATCTCCAAAACTCTATCGCAGAAAGAATAGGATAGTGCGAATGGCCCTTGGCCCTGTTTCATCGCGGACGACAATCCAGGAGGCAGTTTACCAGCAGCTGCGCAATGCCCTTATGGCTGGCAGGTTTGATCCCGATCAGACCTTGACGATTGCCTCGCTCGCAGAAACGTTCGGCACCAGCAACATGCCGGTTCGTGAAGCCTTGCGCCGGCTTGCGGCTGAAAATGCTGTCGAGGTTGCCCCAAACGGATCTGCGCGTATTCCGCCGGTGACCGCTGCCCGGCTGGATGATCTTGCCCGCGCCCGGATCGCCGTCGAGGGCTTAGCCACCGAACTCGGTGGCCCACGCCTGACATCTGCCGACATCGCGCTGCTGGAATCGATCGTCGAGCAGCAGCATGCAACAGCACGCGAGAACGTCTACGAACTCATCGAGATGAACCAGCGGTTCCACTTCATCATCTACCGTGCCTCGGGATCGGAGGTGCTGCTGCAGTTGATCGATACGCTGTGGCTGCGCCTCGGTCCCTACATGCGGCTGCTGTCTGGCGCGGTAGCGCCACTCATAGAGAAAGGCGAGTTGGACCCGGCTGGCCTGCACGGTACCATCATAGAGGCGATCAAGGCTCGCAACTTCGCTGCAGCCCGCGAGGCCATCGGAAACGACATCCGGCATACGCACGAGACGCTGCGAAGCTACTGCGGCGACAAGGGCGCCTGGACCGCGCCCTGACGGCTGAGCGACCGAGCTCCGAAAATTAGTTGAACTCTAAAATGGTTTGTGATCAAATGATCAAAACCAAGGCCGCCATTCATCAAGACGGTCGTTCGGAACAGTGAATTGCAGGAGCGATCATGAGCCTATCGGCATCCCCCAAGAGTGTTGCAGTCCGGAGTGGCTTCCCGGTCGATGAGGTCCGCGCCATGTTTCCTGCAATTGAGAAGGCCGGTGACTTTATTTTCCTCGACAATGCCGGTGGCGCTCAGGTCCCGCAGGCCGTCGTTGACGCGGTCGCGACCCATCTCGTCGACTTCAATGTCCAGCGCATGGCAAAATACCAGCACAGCCAGGGCGTCGATCGCAATCTCGACGAGGCCCGCGAAACCGTGTCACTCCTCGTCAACGCCTATCGCCCAGAAGAAATTTCCTTCGGCCTCAACGCGACGTCCTTCATTCGCCTCGTCAGCCTCGGCATTGCCAAAATGCTGCAGGAGCGCAACGAGATCGTCGTCACGGACATGGATCATGACGCCAATATCGCGACCTGGCTTGCGCTCGAAGCAGACGGCGCCAAAGTCGTCTGGTGGCGCATGCGAGAAGACGGCACACTGCACGTCGAGGATCTGAAGCCGCTCCTGAACAGCAGGACCCGCCTTGTCGCCTGCACCGTGACGGCGCATTCGATCGGCACCATTGTCGACGTCGAGGCCGTCGGAAAACTCGCCCATGCCGCCGGCGCCGAGGTATTTCTCGATTGCGTCCACTACGGCCCGCACGGCCTCATTGATGTGCAGGCGTGGGATTGCGACTACCTGGTCTGTTCCGGGTATAAGAATTTCTCCCCGCACATGGGTTTCCTTTGGGGACGCTATGACGCGCTCTGCAGGCTTCCGACGTTCAAGGAAGACTTCATCCCCGATGTCCCGCCCTACAAGATCGAAGTCGGGACCTTTACCTACGAGAACGTCGCAGGCATGAACGCTGCCGTGAAATACCTCGAGGGGCTCGGTCGTCGTTTCCTTCCAGGCACCGGTCATTCGCGCCGCGAGGCGCTCGCGGCCGCGATGGGCGCAATCCGCGAGTATGAACTGACGCTGTCGCGCGACATGATTGCCGTCCTCAAAAAGCACGGTGCAGTAATCTATGGGATCTCTGACGAAGACCGGCTTTCCCAGCGCGTTCCGACCATTTGCTTCAACATTCCAGGTGTGACGCCGCAGCAAATCGCCGCTGATATGGGAGAAGCCGGTATCGGCTTGCGCGACGGTCATATGTTTGCGCCAAGGCTGATGAACCGGCTTGGTTTGTCGATGGAACACGGCGCCATTCGTGTTTCGCTCGTCCACTACAACAAGCCCGAGGAAATCGCCCGCTTCGATAAAGTGCTGGGCGAGATTCTTGCGAAAAGGAAAGTCTAGCAGCGAGCCGCTGATGACAAAGCCGTCTCGGGCGCCGCAAGACCTTTGAAACTTAAAATTTTCCTTGAATTGCGCCCGAGTTCGAATAACTTTTCCCCGCCGGCGTCGCCCCTTGCTTCCGGGCAGCGTTCGGCCAGAAATCTAAGGACTGATCCGTGTCTTTTTCGGCATCACCCCTTTCCGCGGAAACAGCGATGACCCGCCACGCCTTCGAAGGCATCCGCGCGCAAATTCGCGATCTGAGGACCGAGAATATCGCAGCGCTGGCAATGCGTGCCCGCGAACTCGGCGACGTGATACCTCTCTGGTATGGCGAAGGCGATATGGTGACCCCGGCTTTCATCCGCGACGCGGCAAAGGCGGCACTTGATGAGGGCTCGACCTTCTACATTCCAAACATGCGGGGCCTTGAGGCCCTGAACCAGGCCCTCAGCCGCTATCAGTCCGAGTTGCACGGCCGGCCGATCGCAATCGAACGGACGACCGTCGCCCCGAGCGGCATGCAGGCGCTTTACATCGCCCTGCAGCTTCTTGTCGACATCGGCACCAACGTCGTCTACGTCGCGCCACAATGGCCGAACATCCACAATGCGATCCATCTGATCGGCGGCGAGCCGCGCCCGGTTCCGCTCGACTTTGACACCGATTGGCGCCTCGACCTCGACAAGCTCTTTGCCGCCTGCGATGCACGCACGCGGGCAATCTTCCTGTCGACGCCGTCCAATCCCACGGGCTGGACGGCAACCGCAGCAGAAATGCAGGCGCTCCTCGAGTTCAGCCGTCGCACAGGCATCTGGATCATATCCGATGAGGTCTACGGGCGCCTCTATTTCGAGGGTAACGTCGCTCCCTCCATTCTGCAAATTGCCGATGATTGCGACCGCGTGATCTCGATCAACAGCTTCTCCAAGGCGTGGGCGATGACCGGCTGGCGGATCGGCTGGCTCTCCCATCCGGCGGGCATCGCCGATCAGCTTGCAGCGATGACGCAATATATGAACAGCGGCACGGCCGGCATGATCCAGGCCGGCGCCGTTGCCGCCCTCACTGAAGGCGAACCGCTCGTGTCGGAAATCCGTGGCAAGGCAAAGGCCGGCCTCGACCTCGCCTACAAGCGTCTTGGAGAAATCCCGGACTTGATCCTGCCAAACAAGCCACGAGGCGGCATGTACGCGTTTTTTGCGCTCGAGGGGCGCACCGACGCGCGCGAGGTCTGCGCAGATATCCTCGAGAAGGCCCGTGTCGGTCTGGCGCCTGGTCATCTCTTCGGCAATTCATCTGCGGCCTTCCTGCGCATGTGCGTGTTTCGGGATATCGGACAAATAGAGATTGCGCTCGATCGCATGGTCAGCGCGATGAAATGACGCTCCGCCGCAGGCGGAACGGAACTACCGGCGTCGGCCAATGCCGGCGCAGGCCGCTAAACCAGAGGGAGATAAAAATGAGCCTGACCCGTCGAAACCTGTTTGTCATTGCTGCCGCCATCGGCCTTGCCGGTGGAATATCATCCGCCTATGCCGCCGATGTACTGAATGTCGGCTCCTATCCGAGCAACCCACCCTTCGAATACAAGAACGACAGCGGTACCTTCGAAGGCTTCGAAGTCGATATCGTCACCGAAGCGGCCAAGCGCGCAGGCCTGAAGCCCGAGATCGCTGACTACGGCTTCCAGGCCCTCTTTGCAGGAACCACCTCCAAGCGCATCGATGTGGCGATTTCCTCGATCACCATTACACCGGACCGCCTGAAGTCTCAGTCCTTCACCCAGCCCTATTACGATTCCGACATGGGTGTCGCCACCAAGAGCGACAGCGCCATCAAGGGCCTGTCCGACCTCAAGGGCAAGACGATCGGCGTGCTCTCCGGCTCGACCGGTGACAAGTGGGTCAAGGACAACACGGCAGCCAACGGCTTTGGTGACGTCAAGGGTTACAATGCCCAGCAGGAAATGTTCCTGGATCTTGGTGCAGGCCGCGTCGATGCCGTCATAAGCGACATCCCCGGCATGGAATACCTCTTCGTCAAGATGAAGGGCTTTTCCGTCAAGGATCGTATCAAGACCGGCGAACAGTATGGTCTGATGATGACCAAGGATCACCCGCTGCTCGAGAAGTTGAATGGCGCGATCACCGAAATGAAGAAGGATGGCACGCTTGCCAAGATCCACAAGAAGTGGTTCGGCAGCGAGGCGCCAGCCGGATCGTCGACGATCACCGAAATGCCGATCCCGAAGGCATAAGCTATCAACTGAGTTCGAAACCATCACGCCGGTCCTGCGGGCCGGCGTGATGCCAGGATCTATACCTGCAAGGAATACCCATGTCGCTGGTCGAGACTTTCTTCAACGCCGATGTCCTGCTGTCCAGCCTTCCGGCACTCCTTCGCGGTCTGTGGAACACCCTCCTGCTCGGACTTCTTGCGATCGCCGTCGGCGTTCCGTCCGGGCTGATCGTGAGCCTGATCCGACTTTATGCGCCAAAGCCCCTTCGCTTGCTGACAACAATCTACATCGATGTTTTCCGCGCGGTTCCCGTGCTTGTCGTCCTGATCCTGATCTATTATGCCCTGCCGTTCCTCGGCATTCGCCTCTCGTCCTGGGCTTCGGCGGTTCTGGCCTTCTCGATCGTCATGGCAGCCTACTCGGCCGAAATCTTCCGCTCCGGTATCGAGAGCGTCCCACGCGGTCAGTTCGAGGCAGCAGCTGCTCTTGGCCTTCCGTTCCTGGTAACATTGCGCAAGGTGATTTTGCCGCAAGCGCTGCGCATCGTCATACCGCCGACGACCAGCAACTGCGTCTCGATGTTCAAGGACACCTCTCTCGCCTCGACCGTGGCGTTGCCGGAGTTGCTCAAGGAAGCAACCGACGCGCAGGCGCTTTATGCCAACCCGACGCCGCTGATCGGTGCTGCGCTTGTCTACATTCTTTTCCTGTGGCCGATGGTGCGTCTGGTCAGCCTGCTGGAGAAGCGCTTCAAGGCCGAAAAGACCCGCTAAGCCCGTTACCCGCCCGCCCGCCTAGTCGAAGTCTGCACCTGACAGGTGGTTGTTGACGGAAGCCTTGACGGCTCCGATCCGGGACCAGAGGGCCTTGATGTCAGCCGGATCGACATCGGCCATCATGTCGCGCAGCCAGCTCTCGTGAGCTGCCGCCATCGTGGCGAAAAGTTCATCACCCTTGGTCGTCAGCTTGGCGACCGTGACGCGGCGGTCGTCGTCCGGGGTCTCACGAACAATAAAGCCATCCGCCTCAAGCCGCTCCACCAGCCCGGTCACATTCCCATTCGTTACCATGGTGCGCTTTGACAATTCACCAAGGCGCAGGCCGCCATGCTCTCGATAGAGCTGCGCCATCAGATCGAATTGCGGAAGCGTTGCTCCAAATTCGTTTCGCAGGCGCCGTCGAACCTCCTGCGAGATCAGCTTCGTTGTGGAAAGCATTCGCAGCCAGAGACGAAGCTCCTGCTTTTCATGGGCGCCCTGGACTATCGTCTCCAGGTCGACGCTATCGACGTCCGCCTCTGCCATGTCACTCCGCCTGAACCATCTGGATAAGTCCCGATGGTCTAGGCATCAATATTTGAAATGTCAAAGGAATTGCTTTGGCGGTCGCGATCACGACCGGGAAAGCATCTTTGCAAGCATGAAGCCCGACCCCGCTCCCGTTCCTGCGCCCGGCCAGGTCGAGGCGCCACACATATAGAGCGACTTCACCGGCGTCGCATAGCGCGAGTAGCCGGCAACGGGTCGGAAGATGAAGTTCTGGTCGAGATGATGGCTTCCCGACAGATTGTCGCCGCCGATCAGGTTCGGGTTCTCGCGCTCCAGATCTGTCGGTGAATATACCGCCCGCCCGAGCACCTTCGAACGCAGACCTGGCGCATAGCGCTCGAGCATGTCAAGGACACGCTGACTGTAGGCTTCCTTTGCCTCATCCCAGTTTCGGGCGCTGATTTCTCCGGCTGCATCGCCATGGAAATGGGCCGGCAGGACACGCACCTGCACCCAAAGGACATGCTTGCCGGGCGGCGCACGGGTGGGATCGATCGCCGTTGGCTGGCCGACGACCAGAGCGGGTTCCGCCGGAAGCAACCCGGCAGCCGCCTCTGCGTAGACGCGCGACATCATTTCGAGGTCGGGTGCAACATGGACATAGGCAAAGCGCTTGAGTTCCTCCCCCGCCCGCCAATCGGGCAACCCGTCGAGCGCGAGGTGGATCATCATCGTGCCTGGCCCCGCCCGGAAGTGCGCAACCTTACGATCGAAGTCGGCCCGCGCCGGGTCGGCTGCAACAAGCCGACCAAACAGGTTCTTCGGATGCACATTGGCGATTACCGCCTTGCGCGCTTCAAGGGTTCGTCCGTCGGCCAGCACCACGCCGGTCGCCCGCCCTGAAGAGATCCTGATACTGTCGACCGGCGCATTGAGGATCAGTTCTCCGCCTTTTTCCTTGAGGAGCCCTGTCATCGCAGTGATGATCGTGTCGGCGCCACCCTTGCCGATCACCATGCCGAAAGCCTGGTTTGCCATCGATTCAAGATAGGGGAACAACGCCCCGCCGGCGACGTCGGGGGAGAAATCGAGATGCAATCCCCAGGCCGCCATCATCGTCTTGAGCTTGGCATTCCTGAAACGCAGATCCAGAAAATCACGGGGAGAGGCGAACAAAAGCCTGAGCGTGTCGTAGATCCAGCCCGTTCCCTTCTGCCGCCATGCCTTCCAGACAACCTTCGCTGCCGCCAGCGACGGCATGGGCGCTCCGAGAAGTGCGAAAATATGGGGTGCATCGGAACCGAATTCGGCAAGCATGGCGCGCCAGCTTTGGGCGTCTTCCGGCGAAAGGGCGGCGATACCGGCGCTGGTCTTTTCAACATCGGAACTGACGCCAAGAAAGGTGTCGTCTCGAAACACAGTCGCAAAACAATCAGCCGCTGGCACGAAACCAAGGCCGTGTGCAATCAGCGCTTCCTTGTGTTCGGCAAAAAAGGCTGAACCAGCAAACATCGACAGGTTCATGGCGGCAACGTCGTGACGGAAGCCGGGAATGGTCAGTTCGCCCGTTTTCACCGCGCCGCCAGGCTGCCCCTTGGCCTCGACCACCGCAACCTTCCATCCCTTCGCCGCCAGGTGGACGGCCGCGGCAAGCCCATTGTGACCGGCGCCCACCACCACTGCATCGTAGCTCATGCTTGAACCCCTCGCTCATCTTTGTTTTTTATTCGCACATGCATACATCTTCGAGGAACCTGATCAAGAGCGGAAAGCCGCAAGGCGAACCGCGGCCTCGAAGCGGGCCGTCTGATTGCCGACGAACCACCTATAATCAGGTGAAATCACCGTGCCTTCAGCCACGTCGGCTTATAGACACGACAGGACCGCCTCGCGGCGTCCAAATACTTGCAATATCATATTTCGTGACATAGGCTCCCGTTATCCAGCCACCACGGGCAACAGACAAGAAGCCGCAACAGCCCTTTGCACCGTCGCGCTGGCATCTCGCCAAGGGGAACCACGAAATGTCGACTACAGCTCTTTCAAACCTCGCAACCGCACTTGTCTCAGGCGCCGTGAAGGTCGTCGATCTCACTGCCCCGCTCGGGCCCGATACGCCGGTGCTCTACCTGCCGCCGCAATTCGGCAAGAACACACCGAACGTCAAGGTCCACACCATCTCCGCCTATGACCAGGACGGTCCATTCTGGGCTTGGAACTGGCTGGAACTTGGCGAGCACACCGGAACGCATTTCGATGCGCCCTGTCACTGGATCACCGGCAAGGACAACCCGAACAATACGACTGACACCATCGCGCCGCAGAACTTCGTCGCGCCGGTCAACGTGATCGACCGTTCGAAGGAAGCTGCTGCCAACCCCGACTATCTCCTCACCGTCGAGAGCATCAAGGAATGGGAAGCTGAGCACGGTGAGATCGAAGCAGGCACCTGGGTGCTGCTGCGCACTGACTGGTACAAGCGCAACGGCTCGACCGAGACGTTCCTGAATGCCGACGAGAATGGCCCGCATTCCCCAGGCCCGACGGCAGAGGCAATTGAATACCTTGTGAGCAAGAACATCATCGGCTGGGGTCAGGAAACGATCGGCACCGATGCAGGCTCGGCCGGTGGCATGAACCCACCCTTCCCCGCGCACAATCTGATGCACAAGGCCAACCGCTATGGTCTTGCAAGCCTGTGCCAGCTCGACCAGCTGCCGCCAAAGGGTGCGGTCTTGATCGCCGCTCCGCTAAAGCTCGTCAAGGGCACCGGTTCTCCCGTGCGGGCGCTCGCGCTCGTCACGACGTAAGCTTGTCCGGGCCGGAGCCAAACTCCGGCCCGCTTCAGAATTCTGGCTGCGCCGGGGCACGCAATGGCTGAATACGACTACATCATTGTCGGGAGTGGCATCAACGCGCTTGTGGCAGCCGCGATGCTCGCAAAGAAAGGCCGCAAGGTCCTCGTTCTCGAGCGGAACGAACAGATCGGCGGCTGCCTGCGCACTGAAGAAATTACCGAGCCCGGCTTTGTCCATGACGTCATGGCGACGACGATGGTGCTGTTTTTGACGTCGCCAGCCTATGGTGCGCTCGGCAAGGATCTCGAGGCCCGCGGTCTGGAGTTCGCACATGCAGATCTGCCGACCGGCGTCCTGCGGCCGGATGGTTCGCATGTCATCTTCTCCAAGGACCGGCAACGCAATGTCGCAACCTTTAACGGGCTTCACGCCGGCGACGGCATGGTCTTCTCAAGAGAGATGGACAAGCTCGGTGCGGACGCGCCTTTCCTGTTTTCACTTCTTGGTGGCGCGCTCTGGTCTGGCACCACGCTCAAGACCGTCGCAAAACAAGGCTGGGGGCGCGGTCTTCGCCAACTCGCCGCCTGGTTCGGCGACGCGTTGGTCCCTGCCCGCGGCTATCTGGAAACCACCTATAAGTCCGAGGATATTCATGCCCTGTGGGCTCCTTGGGTGCTGCATTGCGGGCTGGGGCCGGAAGCCGCATATTCCGCCGAAATGCTGAAGGTCATCGGCTTTGCCATTGAACTTGCCGGCTGCCCGATCGCCAAGGGAGGCGCAGTCTCCGTGCTAAACGCCTTTGAAAGATTGATTTCCGATCATGGCGGCAAGATCCAAACCGGAGCCGACGTCGCGCAGGTGACAACATCCCCTTCAGGCCAGGCTGGGGGTGTCAGGCTTGCGAGCGGCGAGATCCTTGCATCGAACCGCGGTGTCATCTGCTCGACCACGCCAAACCAGCTCTACGGGCGTCTCACGAAAGACTGGCCGCAGCCGCTGCCGGCCGAGACGTCAGAGGCCGTTGCCCGCTTCCGCTACGGAAAGGGCAACATGCAGATCCACTATGCGCTGGCTGAGCCGCCGAGGTGGAAGGCCAACCGCGAACTCGGGAAGGTCGCACTTCTTCATCTGACGCCCGGCCTCGACGGGGTGTCGCGCGCCGCCAACGAATGCGAGCGGGGCCTGCTGCCTGTAGAGCCGACGATCTGCGTCGGCCAGCCTGCATCCCTTGACCCGAGCCGCGCGCCAGACGGAAAATCGATCCTCTGGCTGCAACTGCCCGAAGCGCCGCGCTTCATCAAGGGCGATGCGGCGGGTGAGATCGCAACGACATCCGACGGTCTGTGGACGCCAGCCATTCGCGAGCGCTACGCCGATCGCATCGAGGCGATCCTGTCGCAACACATTGAGGATTTCCAATCGATCAAGCTGGCGCGCAGGGCTTACTCTCCCGCAGATCTCGAGGCAATGAACATGAACCTCGTCGGCGGCGATCCCTATGGCGGCTACTGCGGGATCGATCAGTTTTTCCTCTGGCGCCCGTTTAAGTCTTCTGTTAACCACCGCACCCACATCCCGGGGCTCTACCATATCGGCGCATCTTCCCATCCCGGCCCGGGTCTGGCAGGCGGCTCCGGATTTTTGCTCGCATCTTCACTCCCCTGACGCAGGACAAGGAAACGCTCATCCATGGAAGAACGGTTTTCGGGCACGGTTCTGCGACGCAAGGAAGACGGCTACGAAACGCGTCCGACGATGGGCGAGATCGGCCTCAACCATTTCGCCCCCTACCTGATGAACCGGCTGATGGCGCGCTGGAACGCCAATCTGGCAGAAGAGCTCAAGGAACAGGACGTAACGACCGCCAAAATGCGCACGCTTGCGGTTTTGAGCATTGCGTCTTCGGTTACGATCAACGAGCTATCCGTCTTTGCGGTGACAGAACAATCGACCATGAGCCGGACGCTCGATTCACTCGAGGAACAAGGCTATATCAGGCGCCAGCCGCGGGCTGAGGACATGCGCGTCCGCGACGTCTCGATCACGGAAGAAGGCCGGGCAGCGTTCGAAAAGCTCTGGCCGAGCATGTATGACCTCTTCCTGCAGATGTTCGACGGTGTGGACGAAGTCGAATACCGCGCCTTCCTGTCGACGCTGCACAAGGTTCTGCACAATATCCGCAAGCATGAGATCTGAGACAGTTACGCATCAGAGCGTCGCAACCGTCTTTAACGCTCCATCCAGTGCGATCCCGTTTTCGTCAAGCAACGCTGCCTGCCGCAGCCGTCGCATCCATGCCGCTCCATCGTCGCGTCCCTTCAACAGCGGCAGAGCCGACATCACCCGATCGAACTTGGAAAGACCGCGGGCATGGGTGTCAGAGTAGCCTTTCACCAGGCGCCGGTTGTTGAGGACCTCGACGGCAAGGTCATAGTCGTCTGAAAGCAATCTTACCGCCGAGGTCAGCCAGTTTTCCCTATGCTCGACTTCACGCATGTTGCGCAGTGTACCGCGGCGTGTGCCGCGCAGCGCCGAGACCGCATAGAGAGAAAGGAACCAGAACAGCGTGCCTGTCTTCACGCGCCGCCCCCTGTTGACGAAGCGATCGAGGAAATTGAAGACGGCAGGCCGGTGTTCGATCCAGAGGCCGATCCGCTTCGGCAAAGTACCGCAAACCTCGTCCATGCGCGGATGCATGTATTCCGTCATATAGACGATCTGGTCGGATTTGGCGCCGACTTCCTTGCGGACACGCTCGAAACGCGACCCCCGAACCTTGAGGTCGGCCACGCGAATGACATCGTCATAGGCCATTGCAACAGCAACATATTTTGCCGCCTGGCAGGTGAAGGCATAACACTTGTCCGCACCACCGGCAGCCCGGTCGTCAAGAAGAAGCGCGCCAACACGGTTCAGATACTCATCGGCATAGGTCGGGTCCTGAAAGTCGGTCAGCTTCTTGACACCGGCATAAAGCAACGTGTGAGCCGGCTCGGGGAACTCGCGGCGTATCCTGTCGACGAGGGCATCGAGCTTCGCGTGGCCAGCACTTGCAGGCAAAGGATCGAGCCGCTTGTGCGGCTTGTCGGAGACCGGATCGCGCGGCTTTTCCACGGCGCGTTGATAAGCGGCGCCGAAGGCGCGCAGGCTGGGCTCGATGCCCTTGCCGCCCGCCCTGATCATTGCTTCGAAAGCCTCCTTGGCAAAGGGCAGCACCTGAGCCGCCGCAAGGGCACCGAACATGGCCGCGGAGATCACGCTGCCGTTCTTGACGGCCAGCGTTTCCATGTCGAAGGCAATGGTCTTCTTCGCTGCAAAATCCGTGGCCTCAACGACGACAACGGGATTGGCGATGCCATCGCCCGGCTTTTCCTTTTCGCCGACGGCGAAGGCACGATGCGTCGATGCGATCAGGGTTGTTTTGTCAGGCGTGACCAGGCCCCGCAGCACCGAGCGCCCGGCTTCCATCAGTTCGGCAGCAAGCACGACGTCGACATCGCCGGGCGTCGGCATCAATGCGAAGATCGGCTCATGGCCATCGCGCGCCGGCAAGAGTTCCAGATAGTAGATCGTCGCCCCGGTTCGCTGTGCGACACCCGGAACGGAGGTTGTTTGTGCCATCCAGCCCTGGGATTCGGCAAGTCCGACCACCCAGTCGGCAAGAACGCCGCCACCCTGGCCGCCCATGGCAAGGATTGCGAGCGAGATTGGCTTGTCTGTTGAAAGGCGGGTACTCATGGCAGGGTGCTCGTTCATGGCGGGCCTCAATCCACGAAGACAATGCGGCTGGAGGCGCGACGCGTCTGCAGCCAGCCGATGACGGCGCTGCGCAGGCGCGCGGTAAACCGATCCCAACCGGTCGGATTGTGGATGATGTCAGCGCGATAGAACGAGGGACAGAGGACAGCCGCTTCCGACACCTCGCCGCAGTTGCCGCAACCGACGCAGTTGTTGTCGATCGCTGCCACCGGATCATCCTTCAGCGGATCGTCGGTATGCTTGACCGACAAGGACGGACAGCCGGACAGCCTGATACAGGCGTGGTCGCCGGTGCAGACGTCTTCGTCGACCCCGAAGCGCTCCTTGACCATGCGGTGGCCGTCCTTCACGGCCTTGGCAAATTGCGGCTTCACACGGCGCTGTTTGTTCAGCATGCATTCTGATGAGGCGACGATGATCTTTGGGCCCGGCTCTTTCGTCGTCAGTGCCTCGCGCAGCGTATCGCGCATTTTGGCGACGTCATAGGTCCGGTCGATCTGCCGAACCCATGTGGCGCCGATCCCCTTCACGGCGTTGACGATGGAATTGTTCGTCTTGCGGCGCGGATTGAGGGCGCGCGAGGACATGACGTCCTGCCCGCCGGTCGCGGCCGAATAGTAATTGTCGACAACGAGGATGACGCCGTCCTGCTTGTTGAACACGGCGTTGCCGACCGAGGTTGCAAGACCGTTGTGCCAGAAGCCGCCATCCCCCATCACCGAGATCGACCGCTTGTCGGCATCGACATTGAAAGCGGAGGCCGATGCCGGGCCGAGCCCGTAGCCCATCGTCGTGCCACCGATATTGAACGGCGGCAGGATCGAGAAGAGATGGCAGCCGATATCGGCCGAGACATGGTGCTCGCCGAGTTCCTGCTCCACAAGTTTCATGGCCGCGAAGATCGGCCGTTCAGGACAGCCGATGCAGAAGCCAGGCGGACGCGGAGGCACCACTTCGGCAAGTGCCTTGACCTTCGGATCATTGAGGACCGGCGTCGGGTCGGGCAGCGGTGGCTGGTTGCCGAGGAGGACGCGCTGATGCGTCTCCAGAAAATCCCTTATGCCTTTCATCAGCACAGGCGCGGTGTATTCGCCGCCAAGCGGCAGGACGTCCTTGCCGGATACTTTTGTCTGGATATCGCGGCGACGCAGAACGGTGTTCAGCGACTGCTCGATATACTCGGGCGCGCCTTCCTCGACCATCAGAACCGCCTTCTTGCCGGCGCAGAAGTCGGCAATCTGGTCGTCGACCAGGGGATAGGCAACGTTCAGGACATAAAGTGGCACGGAACAGTTGCCGTAGACATCGGCGAGCCCGAGCTGCTGCAGCGCGCGCATGACGCCGTTATACATGCCGCCAAGGAGAATGATGCCGATGTCGCCGGCGGCAGGTCCGAAATATTCGTTGAGTTCGTTCTTCTTGATAAACTCGACGGCAGCCGGCCAGCGCTTGCCGAGCTTTTCCTTCTCATGCAGGAAGGACGCTGGTGGCAGGACAATGCGGTTGACGTCGCGCACCGGATTTTCCAGCGCCTGTTTCAGCGTAAACTCGGGCCGCTTGTTGTTCTTGGCCTCGAACTGGCCGTGAACATGGCAGCTGCGGATGCCGACCTGCAGCATGACAGGCGTGTTGGAGGCTTCCGACAACTCGAAGCCTTTCTCAACTGCGTCCACGATGGAGGGGAGATTGGGGCGTGGATTGAGGAGCCACATCTGCGACTTCATCGCATAGGCATGGCTGCGCTCCTGCATGATCGAGGAGCCCTCGCCATAATCCTCGCCGATGATGATCAGCGCCCCGCCCGTCACGCCGCCGGATGCAAGATTGGAGAGCGCATCCGAGGCAACGTTTGTGCCGGCCGTCGACTTCCATGTGACGGCGCCACGCAGCGGATACATCACGGACGCTGAAAGCATGGCAGCGGCAGCAGCTTCGGACGCCGAGGTTTCGAAATGGACGCCAAGATCCTCCATCACGTCCTTGGCATCGGCAAGCACATCCATCAGGTGCGAAATGGGCGAGCCCTGATAGCCCCCGACATAGGACACACCGGATTGCAGGAGAGCTTTTGTGATTGCAAGGATGCCTTCGCCGCGGAAGATTTCACCTTCCCCGAGCTTCAGATCCTCGACTTCACGCGCAAACGAGCGTTCGGCCATGGCATTCCCCTTCGTCCGGTCGGACTTTTTTCTTATTCATTTGCAAAAGCATATTTCGGCGTGCGCGGCGCTGTCAATCGGCAAATGCCTGATTGGCTGACAGGCTCTGCACGCCCGTGCCGGAGCTGCCGGTTGCCGGAAGCCAAAAGTTATATGCTCCAGCATATTATTTGCGATTGAAGGGTATTCTTCGAGTTGCAACAAAGCGCTTGCCGGTTCCAATCACTTATTTTAAGGTTGAAACATTCCGATAATAAATCGCCAGCGGTCGGCAGGTAAAAAGCCTTCGTCCGCTTCACAAGGGGAACGGAGTGACTATGACGACGCTTACTCGGCGCGAGGCCTTGAGCCTTGGCGCAGCAACTTTCATCACCGGGATTCTCGCGGGTCGAAATATCGTCTCTGCTGCCGAAAACGGCACGCTGACGATAGCCTTCAACGTCAATCTGCCATCCTTCGACCCGACGACAGGCCCCTCGGCGGTCAATCCGGCGATCCAGGCGATCTACCGGTCGGTCTTCGATCAGTTCATCGGCCAGGGACCGGACCTGAAGTTTCAACCCGGGCTTCTGACGGACTGGGGTTGGAACGAGGACAAGACCAAGGTCTGGATGGACGTCCGCGAAGGTGTCACCTGGCACGACGGCTCGCCGTTTACACCGGAGGATGTCGTATGGTCGCTGACGCGGGCAGCCGACCAGAAGGGCGGTAATCCGATTTCCTTCATCTGGTCGACGGCCGGCAACTACAAGATCGAGGGCAAGCGCATCACGGGCGACGTGATCCGCTTCGAACCGACCTACTTCAAGTGGATGGCGTTTCTGACCGGCTATGTCCTGCCGAAAGCCTACTATGAGAAGGTCGGCGCAGAAGGCTTCGAGAAGAAGCCGATCGGCACCGGCCCCTATATGGTCGACGCCTATGAGGGCAACGCCTTTCTCCGTCTCAAGGCAAACCCCAAATACTTCGGAGGCAAGCCTGCCTTTGATACCGTCGTCTTCAAATTCGTGCCCGATACGACCAGCCGCGTTGCTGAAATCGAATCCGGTTCGTCCGATGTCACGCTCGAAATTCCCTATGAGGATTTCGATCGCCTGAAAAAGAAGTCTGGGCTTGCGGGCACCGCGACCCCGATCTCCGATATTGGCATGATCTTCATCAACAACATCGACGTGATGCTAGACAAGAACGTGCGTCTGGCCGCCCACCACGCAATCGACAAGAAGGCGATCGTTGCCCGTCTGCTGCGCGGCTATGGCGTGCCGATCGACACGCTGGAGGCGCCGGAATATGATGCCTTCGATTCGTCGATCGTCGTCGGCTTCGATGCCGAGAAGGCAAAGGCGCTGCTCGCCGCATCCGGTTACTCGCCGAAAAAGCCCGTCAAGTTCAAGATCCAGACCACGCGGGGCTTCAAGCCCAAGGATTACGAGATGATCCAGGCGATTGTCGGGATGTGGCGCAAGGTTGGCATCGAAGCCGATATCGAGGTCTACGAGATCGCCAAGCACTACGAACTGCGTGCCGCCGATGCGCTGGCGCCGGCCGCCTTTTATAACTGGGGCAACGCGATCGGTGATCCAACCACCTCAACGGGCTTTGCAATGTTCGGCCCCTCGCCGCATTCTGTCTGGAACACCGACGACCTCGACAACATGATCGCCCCGCTCTGGGGGGAGAAGGACGAAGCAAAGCGCATCGCCGGGTGGAAAGCGGTCAGCAAGTACATTGCAGAACAGGGCTATGTGATCCCGCTTCTCCAATACGCACAGCCGATCGTCTACAAGGAGAGCCTCAAGGTTACCCCGAACGTATCGGGCGCCCTGCAGCCGACCCTGGTCGCCAAGGCGTAAAGCAGGCGTCAGACCGGATGATATGTCCGGCTTCGGGCGGGTCAGTTGGCCCGTCCGCATTCCAAAAATGGCATCCTTTGCAGCCGCCGCCGCCCGCCTAAATCATGGCTTCAATCAGGCGTCCTGCGAGAAAAATGAGCTGATGATAGCGCTTTCTATCTTCAACCGCGTCGTCATGGCCGCCGTCACCTTGTTCGGCGTTGCCCTGATCGTCTTCGTTCTCTTGCGTGTGGTGCCTGGCGATCCGATCGCCATGATGATTTCGCCGGGCGCAAGTGCTGCCGACATTGCCGCTTTGCGCGCCCATTATGGCCTGGACGCGAGCTTGCCTGTTCAGTTCGGCCTGTGGCTGAAGGCCATGCTTGGCGGCGACTTCGGCACGTCGATATCCCTCAAGCGCAGCGTTCTCGACCTGCTTGGCGAACGCCTGCCGGCAACGCTCGAACTTGCCGTCGCCGCCCTGGTCGTTGCGGTTGCATCGGGAATGGCGATTGCGGTCGCAGGCACGCTGCTGCGGCGCGGCCCGCTCGAACCGGTCATCGACGCGCTGAACGGGCTTTTTCTAGCCGTTCCAGATTTCGTCTGGGCGCTGGCGCTCGTTCTGATCCTCGGCGTATTCTATCCAATCTTTCCGCTTTCCGGTCGCATCGACCCAACGATCAACATGCCGTTCGCGACACCGTTTTATCTTATCGAAAGCCTCTTGCGGCTACGCTTTGCGGTTTTCGGTGATGTCGTCGCCCATATGGTCATGCCGGTCCTGGCACTTGGGCTGCCGCTTGCCGCGATCATCGCCCGGGTCCTCAAGGCAGCATTATCAGAAGCGATGGTGCAGGATTACGTCCTGCTCGCACGGCTGAAAGGCATGTCGGAGCTTCGCCTGGTGCTGCAGGAGGCGCTGCGCAACGCGATCGGCCCGACCATCGCGCTGACGGGTGTCCAATTCACCTTCCTCATTGGCGGCACGGTCATCGTCGAGCGGATTTTCTCATATCCGGGCATCGGCAACATGGCGATTGACGCCGTTATTAACCGCGACCTGCCCCTGATCCAAGGTCTCGTGCTCGTCTTCGGGGTGCTGTTCATTCTGGTCAACCTGCTTGTCGATCTTTTGGTCGCCGCGTTCAATCCGAGGCTGCGTCATGGTTGATATCGCGTCTTTTCCTTTGCAGACAGCGGCGCAACGGCGACGGCGCGCGCTCTTGGCCCAACCCAAGGTCGTCCTTGGCGGCGCCTTCATCCTCATTCTTGTCTTGCTTGCAATCGGCGCGCCATGGATCGCACCCAAGGATCCGCTCGAACAGGATCTGATGCTCGGCACCTTGCCTCCGGCCTGGATCGAGGGCGCCGAGCCCGGCTACTGGCTCGGCACCGACGATCTCGGCCGCGACGTGCTTTCGCGCCTGATC
This sequence comes from Rhizobium grahamii CCGE 502, assembly GCF_000298315.2. GTDB lineage: Bacteria > Pseudomonadota > Alphaproteobacteria > Rhizobiales > Rhizobiaceae > Rhizobium > Rhizobium grahamii. The sequence continues at coordinate 29,644 of NZ_AEYE02000037.1, forward strand.
TTCGGGACCCGCATTGCGCTCCTCGTCGCCTTTGTCGCAGCAACACTTGCAGCTCTGATCGGTACGCTGCTTGGGCTCGTTGCCGGTTGGTACGGCGGCTGGGCGGACCGGGTCATTTCGCGCCTCGTCGACATATGGATGGCATTTCCGCCCGTCCTCTTGTCGATCCTTCTTGTCGCGGTTCTCGGCGCAGGCGTCCACTCCGTGATTGCCGCCATCGTCATCATCGACTGGACGCGCTTTTGTCGTGTCGTCCGGTCCGAGACGAAATCCCAGGCGCAGATGGACTATGTGACGGCTGCGCAAACCATCGGCTTTTCGCGCACACGCATTCTTTTTTCCGAAATCCTGCCGAATGTCGCGCCTGTTCTTATCGCCCTGGTAAGCCTGGAAATGGGCATCGCGGTGATCGTCGAGGCAATCCTGTCCTTCGTTGGTCTTTCCGTTTCCTCGGACACGCCGACATGGGGCGGCATGATCGCAGCCGGAAGGCAGATGATCTATCAAGGCTGGTGGGTCATGGTCGCACCCCTGATCGCGTTGTTTGCCACAGTCCTTGCCTTCAACCAACTGGGCGATGGCCTGCGCCGTGCCCTTGATCCGGTGATGCGTCGATGAGCAATCTTCCTCTCCTTTCGATAACTGGCCTGACAGCTGTTTCCGATCGTGACGGCGGCGCTTCCGTCCTCAGAGATGTCTCGCTGAGACTGGCGCGCGGCGAAGTGCATGGCCTCGTCGGCGAAAGTGGCGCTGGAAAATCCACGATCGCAAAAGCCCTGCTCGGCATCCTGCCACGCACCGTTCGTGTCACTGGCGGTTCTGTTCGGTTTGAGGAACGCGATCTCTTGACCCTGCCTTCGGGTGCCTTGCGGCAGATCATCGGAAACGAGATCGCGCTCATTCCGCAGGATCCCCAAACTGCACTCAATCCCGGCCGGCGCATCGAAGCGCAGCTGACGGATGGCCTTAGAATGAACCGTGGGATGTCAGGACGGCAGGCACATGCAAGGGCCATCTCGCTCCTGGAAGAGGTGCATATCCGTGATCCCTTGCGTGTGTTGGAGGCTTACCCGCATGAGCTTTCCGGTGGTATGCGCCAACGCGTGCTGATTGCCGCCGCGTTTTCACTGGAGCCCAAACTCGTCGTCGCCGACGAGCCCACGACAGCGCTCGACGTAACGGTGCAGAAGCAGATCCTGCGCCTGATCCGCGGCATGCAGGACAAGCATGGGACAGCCGTGCTCTTCGTGACCCACGACCTCGGAGTTGTCGCACAGATCTGCGATCGTGTGACACTGCTTTATTCGGGCAAGGTGATAGAAGCCGGATCGACCGCTGACGTGCTCGACCACCCGGCCCACGCTTATACAAGGGCCCTGCTTGCAGCGAGCCCGCGCTATGATCGTCCGGACGAAGGGCTGACACCTGTCCCGCCGGCTGTGTTCGATCAGCTGCGGCGGGAAATCGGGACAGATGCGGGGATCCATGTCTGACACACTTTTGACCGCATCCGGCATCGAAGTCATTTACGGCGCGACCCACGGGCTGCTCGGAAAGCCCGGCGGCGGCCACAAGGTGCTGCATGGCGTCGACATCGACATCAGGCGCGGAGAAACAGTCGGCATCGTTGGCGAATCCGGTTCGGGCAAGACGACGCTTGGACGCGCACTGCTTCGCCTCGTCACCGTTTCGGCCGGCGCCATCCATTTCGACGGGAAAGACATCACGCAGATGCCCGACGCTGCACTTCGGCCGCTGCGCCGGCGCATGCAGATGATCTTCCAGGATCCGATGGCTTCGCTGAACCCCCGCCACACGATCCGGCGCATTCTGGTGGAGCCCCTTCTCCTGCACCGTCTGGCAGACGACGCCAGGAGTGCTGAGCGAAGGATCGCCGCGATCTTCGAGCGCTTCATGTTGCCGATAGCCTGCCTTGAGCGCAACCCGCATGAGCTGTCGGGCGGCCAGCGCCAGCGCGTCGGCATCGCGCGGGCAGCGCTGCTCGAACCGGACTTCGTGCTGGCCGACGAAGTTGTTTCCGGGCTTGACGTCTCAACCCAGGCTCAGGTTCTCAACCTGATGAAGGAACTTTCGCGGGATCTCGGCCTGTCCATGGCCTTTATCAGCCATGATCTGTCAGTAATCCGTGCAGTCTGCGACAGGGTCTATGTGATGCGTCAGGGTGCCGTGGTCGAGCACGGTTCGTGCGATCGCGTCTTCTCTGCACCCGCAGACGCATATACGCGCACCTTGCTGGATGCCATTCCCCTGCCCCGCATCGAACCCGGCTGGCTTGACCGCGTCGCCGAGGCATAGTGCTTGCGCCGACGTCAGGGATTCGAGCGGCGGTGCGTCGCCGCAACACGCGCCACCTGTTCGTAGATACCCGTCAAAAGCTCCAGCGTCCGCGTCGCCTCTTCCAGCTTGTGCGGGAAATTCGGCACCGATTTGATGGCCGCAATCAACAGTGACGCCCGGATGTCAGCATATTGGTCAGTGACCGCACGACCGCTTTCGGTCACCAGATAGGTGACGCCCGATCGGCCGCTGCCCTGGCGGACGACCAGTCCGGCACCGATCAGCTTTCGCAAGCTGTACTGAATGTTTGGAATGTCCTCGCGATTGGCAAGCCGCGCGAGATCCTTGATCGTTTTCGGGCGATCATTCATCCGGATGATGTGCAGCATGGCATTTTCGGGGCCGCTTGCGGCAATATCGACAACCGAAGCAAGGCACTCCGTTTGCCAGCGGCCGAACGCCTCGTAGGCGCGCATCAGCGCATACTCGATCTCGGCGACGTCAACCTCAACGGCGGTGCGCGCCAGGTGCCAGCTACGGTCCACCGCATCCGGCTGTTTTTCATGCGGTTCCTTGCGCTGCATCTCTCGATCTCCGAAAGCCAAGACATAACCTCCCCCAAAAACCGCGTCTATCAGCATTTGCCGATTGACAGGGATATATTTTATAATAGAGTTTATATTATAAATTATAACAAATATACGAGGTGAACACATGACGAATGAACGCAACTCCATGTTCGACGACCAGCAGTTCCTGCTTGGAACCTTCGCCACCAACTGTTCCGGCGGGATGTCGGTCACCAAGGTCCCCGAGCGCTGGGTAAACTCCTGGGAAAACAACCTGAAACTTGCCCATCTCCTCGACGAGGCCGGCATTGACTTCATGCTGCCGATCGCACGCTGGATCGGGTATGGCGGTGACACAAACTTCCACGGTAACGTGCTGGAAACCATCACCTGGGCGGCGGCACTTCTGGCGCGGACACGCGACATCAATGTGTTTGCGACAATCCATACGGCAGCCAACCTGCCGGCGGTCGTCGCCAAGCAGATCGCCACGATCGACCAGATCAGCCGCGGCCGCATCGGCCTCAACATCGTCGCGGGCTGGAACCAGCCGGAATATGAGGCGCTCGGTCTTGACCTTCCGGCCGGTCACGCCGAGCGTTACGGCTATGCCCAGGAATGGTTTGACGTCGTCAAGGCACTGTGGAGCCGCGAGGAGGCTTTCGACTGGGATGGCCAGCACTTCAAGCTCACGAACATTCTCGGAGACCCACGGCCAGCCGGCCATGTGCCGATCCTGAACGCCGCCGGCTCCGGTGAAGGCCGCAACTTCGCGGTCCGCAACGCCGATTTCCTGTTTACGCCGGCAATCGATCTCGCCCGCTCGGTCGACGAAATCGCCGCACTGAAGGCGCAGGCTGCAGAGGTTAACCGCCCTGTCGGCGTCCTGACCTTTTCCCACGTCGTCTGCCGCCCGACGGAGAAGGAAGCACGAGACTATCTGCGTCATTTCGGGCAGGACAATGCCGACTGGGATGCAGTCGACAATCTGGTGCGCCTGCAATTTGCGCATGCCCAGTCCTTCCCGCATGACCTCCTGGCGCTCATCCGCGATCGGATGGCGGCAGGCCATGGCGGCTTCCCGCTGGTTGGCACGCCAGAACAGGTCGCAGACGGCATCCTTTCGCTGCATAAGGTCGGATTCCGGGGCACGACACTTTCCTTCGTCGACTATCTGACCGAGTTCCCCTACTTCCGCGATACGGTCCTGCCGATCCTCGCCGCAGAGGGCATTCGCCATCCGGTGAAGGCATTCGATATCGCTGTCTGATCTGGTGCTTTGCTTCAGCCGGGACGCTCAAATCGCTTTCGGCACGGTCGTCATAGCGGTGCTGTCGCGGTAGCGCCCCTAGCCGCCGCGCACGGAACACTCCAGCATTAGAAACTGCGCATGCTCGTCTGCAAAGACCAATTCGGGTTTTTGCAGACGTACACCACGCAACCTGGGAGGATTGTCATGCTGCTTCAGGAAGACCACGGTGGGGTCAAGCCGACGACGGACACGTTCCGGGCTGCCATGCGGCATCTTCCCGGCAATGTCGCCGTTGTCACCGTTGGAACCGGTAGCGAGCGCTCCGGCCTCGTCGTCACCTCTGCCGTTTCGCTGGCCGCCGACCCGCCACTGGTGATGGTCTGCGTCAACCGGTCGTCCTCCAGCTGGCCGCTGTTTCACCGGTTCGGTCATTTCGGCGTCAATTCGCTGGCGGCCCACCAACAGGACATTGCCCAACGCTTCTCCGGGCGCCACGGCTGCAAAGGCTCTGAGCGTTACGTCAACGCCGAGTGGACAACGCTCTCGACCGGGGCACCTTTGCTGGTCGATGCGACAGTCAGCCTCGACTGCACGCTGGAAGAAATGATCGACCGGGCGACGCATTCCATCATCATCGGCCGTGTGAATGCCATTCGCGTCAATGAGGACCAGGGTGCCTTGATCTATTGGCACGGCGGATATCGTACCCTCCAGCGATAGGCACGAGCCGACGTCTGGAGGATTTCATGCTTTTAAAGCTTGACGCCTCGCTCTGCCTCTATATATTTTAAACTTCAAATAACTTGATCCGCGGGCACCCGCTCGGCGTGACTGGGAAGGAATGAAGAATGCGCATCGTCTGTATCGGAGGAGGTCCAGCGGGTCTCTATTTCGGCCTTTTGATGAAGAAGCTTCATCCGGAGCATTCGGTCCGGGTCGTCGAGCGCAACCGGCCTTACGATACCTTCGGCTGGGGGGTCGTGTTCTCGGATGCGACGATGGCCGCGATGCAGGAATGGGACCCGGAAAGTGCCGCTGAGATCCAGGACGCTTTCAACCATTGGGACGACATCGAGGTCTGGTTCAAGGGAACCCGCCAGCGCACCTCGGGCCATGGCTTCGTCGGCATCGGTCGCAAGAAGCTGCTCAACATCCTCCAGAAGCGCTGCGAGGAACTCGGCGTCGAGCTGATCTTCGAAACCGACGTGACCTCCGATCTCGACTTCCCGGATGCCGACTTGGTGATCGGATCGGACGGGCTGAATTCGAAGATCCGCAACCACTATCCTGAGGTGTTCCAACCCGACATGATCACCCGGCCGAACCGGTACATCTGGCTTGGCACCAACAAACTCTACGACGCCTTCACCTTCGACTTCCGCAAGACGGACCATGGCTGGTTCCAGGCGCATATCTACAAGTTCGACGACAAGACCTCGACCTTCATCATTGAGACGACCGAGGAGGCCTACCTCGCCCACGGTCTCGACAAGATGGATCAGGATGGCTCGATCGCGTTTTGCGAAGATCTGTTCTCCGAGGTGCTCGACGGCGCGTCGCTGATGACCAACTCACGCCATATGCGGGGCTCTGCCTGGCTGAACTTCAACCGCCTGATCTGCGGCAAGTGGAGCCATTTCAACGGCAATTCGCATGTCGTGCTGATGGGCGACGCAGCCCATACCGCGCATTTCGCCATCGGCTCCGGCACCAAGCTGGCGATCGACGATGCGATCGAGCTGACCAGACAGTTCCAGATCAATGGACACGGCAAGGAGCAAATTCCAGCCGTCCTTGAAACCTACGAAGACATTCGCCGCGTCGACGTCGCCCGCATCCAGAATGCGGCGCGCAATGCCATGGAGTGGTTCGAGGTCGTGGGTCGCCGCTACGCCGATACGCTTGAGCCAGAACAGTTCATGTATTCCATGCTGACCCGCTCCCAGCGCATCAGCCATGAAAACCTGCGCCTGCGCGACAAGACCTGGCTCGAAGGCTACGAGCGCTGGTTTGCGAAGAAGTCGGGCATCGCTGTCGGAAATGACCGGTGCCTTCCACCGATGTTCACGCCCTATCAACTGCGCGGAACCACCCTCGTCAATCGCATCGTGGTCTCGCCAATGGCCATGTATTCAGCACGGGATGGATTGCTGAACGACTTTCATATCGTCCATCTCGGCTCGCGGGCGCTGGGAGGTGCCGGTCTGGTGTTTGCGGAAATGACCTGTGTCTCGCCCGACGCCCGCATCACACCAGGTTGCCTCGGGCTCTGGAACGACGAGCAAGCCGCGCAATGGCGCCGGCTGGTCGATTTCGTTCACACCAACAGTGCCGCAAAGGTCGGAATCCAGATCGGTCACGCCGGTCGCAAGGGTTCGACAAAACTCGCCTGGGAGGGCATCGACCAACCCGTGAGCGAAGGCGGCTGGCCGTTGATCTCTGCCTCCGCCGTTCCCTATCTCAAGGACAGCCAGGTCCCGAAGCCGATGGACCGCGACGACATGGATCGCGTCAAGGCAGACCATGTCCGTGCTGCGGAACTTGCGGCTACGACGGGCGCCGACTGGCTCGAACTGCACTGCGCCCACGGCTATCTGTTATCGAGCTTCCTCTCGCCGGTCACTAACCTGCGCGACGACGAGTATGGCGGCAGCCACGAAAATCGCGCCCGCTACCCGCTCGAGGTCTTCCGGGCGATGCGCGCAGTCTGGCCCGAGGACAAGCCGATGTCGGTGCGCCTCTCCTGCCATGACTGGATGGACAACGGCAACACACCGGAGGATGCGGCGATCTTTGCGCAGATGTTCAAGGATGCCGGTGCCGATCTGATCGATTGCTCCTCGGGTCAGGTATCAAAACAGGAGCAGCCGGTCTATGGCCGCCTCTTCCAGACCCCGTTCTCCGACAAGATCCGCAACGAGGTTGGCATCCCGACAATCGCCGTCGGGGCAATCTCCGAGGCCGATCACGCCAACTCCATCATCGCTGCCGGTCGCGCCGATCTATGCGCCGTTGCCCGTCCGCATCTTGCCGACCCTGCCTGGTCGTTGCATGAGGCGGCCAAGATCGGCCTGACCTCGATAGCATGGCCGAAGCAGTATCAGTCCGGCAAATATCAATACGAGGCCAACCTCGCCCGTGCCGCCACGGCAGCGCCCGCCAAATAGGCTCGTCATGATGACCATTTCCGGCAAACTCTCGGGCCGCCATGCCCTCGTCACCGGCGCCGGTTCCGGTATCGGAGCGGCGATCGCCCGTGCCCTGGTCTCGGAAGGGGCACATGTAACGCTCGCCGGACGAAGGCGCGAGCCGCTGCAGGCGCTTGCCGAAGAGATTGGAACTACGGGCGTACATGTCGTTGATGCTTTCGATGTCACAAGTCCAGAAGCAATCGCCAGGGGTTTGGCAAGTGCGCACACGGCATTCGGCCCCGTAGACATCCTGGTCAACAATGCCGGAGAAGCCCCGAGCGCCGCCTTCGAAAAGACCAGCCTCGACATGTGGAACCATGTGATCGCCGTCGATCTGACCGGCGTCTTCCTCGTCACCCAGGCAGTTCTGCCGGATCTGAAGGCTCGCGGAACAGGTGCGCGCATCATCAATATCGCCTCGACCGCGGGGCTGACAGGATATGGATATGTTTCCGCCTATGTCGCGGCCAAGCATGGCGTCGTTGGTCTGACCCGGTCGCTTTCGCTGGAACTGGCAAAGACGGGGATAACCGTCAATGCGGTCTGCCCAGGTTTCACCGACACGCCAATCATTAAGCGATCAATCGAGACGATCGTCGAAAAGACCGGGCGAAGTGCTGAACAGGCGCTTGCCGAATTCACGAAATCCAATCCGCAAGGACGGCTCGTCAAGCCCGAGGAAGTTGCGGATGCAGTGCTCTGGCTGGCGGCACCCGGCAGCGCATCGATCAACGGACAGGCCATCGCAGTGGCCGGTGGGGAGGTTTTGGCGGGATGAGCGACAAGGATACGACGATGCAGGGACACCTGCGCTCCTTCAGGGATTATCAGGCGCAGAATTTCCTCTGGAACGTGAGTGAGAACGGCCGCGTTGCGACGATTACGCTCAATCGGCCGGAGCGCAAGAACCCGCTGACCTTCGACAGCTATGCCGAGTTGCGCGACCTGTTTCGCGAACTCGCCTATGCCTCTGATGTCAGGGCGATCGTGCTTTCCGGGGCTGGCGGCAATTTCTCGTCTGGCGGCGATGTATTTGAGATCATTGAGCCGTTGACGCAGATGGCAATGCCTGAGCTCCTTGCCTTCACCCGCATGACTGGTGATCTCGTGAAGGCGATGCGGAAATGCCCGCAGCCGATCATCGCCGCTGTCGATGGCATCTGCGCGGGGGCTGGCGCAATTCTGGCGATGGCATCCGACATCAGGCTGGCGACCCCTGAAGCCAAGACTGCGTTCCTTTTTACACGTGTCGGGCTTGCGGGTGCAGACATGGGCGCCTGCGGGATCCTGCCCCGTATCATCGGCCAGGGACGCGCCGCCGAACTGCTCTACACCGGCCGCTCCATGACGGCGGCCGAAGGCAATGCCTGGGGTTTCTACAATGCCCTACATCAGGCCAACGATCTCGGCGGCGAGGCACATAAACTTGCGCTCTCGCTGGCTGACGGCCCGTGGTTCGCACATGGCATGACCAAGACCATGCTGAACCAGGAATGGGCAATGGGCATCGACGAGATGATCGAGTCAGAGGCCCAAGCACAGGCGATCTGCATGGCGACACAGGATTTTCGCCGCGCCTTTGAAGCCTTCGCCGCCAAGCGCAAGCCAGAGTTCCAGGGGAACTAGGCGATGAGCATTTCCGCGACAGTGACCGGACCATCCCGGGAGCATCTCGACTGGCCGTTCTTCGACGGCAGCCACCGCGAATTCGCAAGCCTGCTTGATGCGTTCGCCAGGTCGGATGCGATGACGACGATCGATCACGCCGATGTCGATGCCGCGTGTCGCAGGCTCGTTCGTGCGTTGGGCGACGCAGGAATCTTGAGCGTGGCGACCGGGGTTTCCGAAGCCGATCCGTTGATCGATTCACGGCTGGTATGCCTGACACGCGAAACCCTTGCCTGGCACCACGGATTGGCCGACTTCGCCTTCGCGATGCAGGGGCTCGGGACCGGAGCGATTGGTCTCAGCGGTTCGGCCGCGCTTCGCGCCGCCGTCATGCCGAAAGTGCGCAGCGGCGAATGGCTCGCTGCCTTTGCACTCTCTGAAAAGGATGCGGGATCCGACGTTGCGGCCATGGCCTGTGCGGCTCGCCCCGACGGCGACCACTATATTCTCGATGGCGAAAAGACCTGGATCTCCAACGGCGGCATCGGCGATGTCTATACGGTCTTTGCCCGAACCGGCGAGGCGCCGGGTACGCGCGGAATTTCAGCCTTCGTCATCTTTGCCGATGACCCCGGCTTCTCGATTGCCGAACGCATCGATGTCATTGCCCCGCACCCGCTGGCAACAATCCGCTTCGAGAACTGCCGCATTCCCTCATCGCGGCGGCTCGGTAATCCGGGCGAAGGCTTCAAGATCGCCATGCGCACCCTCGATATCTTCCGGGCGTCGGTCGCAGCCGCCGCCGTGGGCTTTGCCCGGCGCGCCCTTGACGAAGCACTTGCGCATGCAAGGGAGCGGTCGATGTTTGGTGCAAGACTGGCCGATCTCCAGCTGACTCAGGCAGCCCTCGGCGACATGGCGACGGGTATCGATGGTGCAGCACTCTTGACCTACAGGGCGGCGTGGCGACGCGACGTGCAGAAGCTGCCGACGACGCGGGAAGCCGCGATGGCGAAGATGACTGCGACGGAGACGGCGCAGACCGTCATCGATCGCGCAGTCCAGCTGTTTGGCGGTCGCGGCGTCCGGACAGGCGAAATGACCGAAAAACTCTACCGGGAGATCCGCGCGCTGCGCATCTACGAAGGCGCAACCGAGGTGCAGAAGCTCATTATCGCGCGCGAACTCCTCAAGACCACATGATGGGAGACACAATGTTACATACCCGCGAGACCTTCGACTGGGCCGATCCGTTCCGGCTGGTGGAGCAGCTGACGGACGAGGAGCGCATGGTGCAGGAAACCGCACACGCCTTTGCGCAGGAGAAGCTCTTGCCGCGCGTGCTCGAGGCCTTCCGTCATGAGAAGACCGACCCTGCAATCTTTCGCGAGATGGGTGAGCTTGGGCTGCTCGGACCGACGATTGCTCCTGAATATGGCGGCGCCGGACTTGGTTATGTTGCCTATGGGCTGATTGCCCGCGAGGTCGAGCGCGTCGACAGCGGCTACCGCTCGATGATGAGCGTACAGTCCTCCCTCGTCATGGTGCCGATCGATGCCTTCGGCTCGCAGGCGCAGAAGCAGAAGTATCTGCCGAAGCTTGCTTCCGGCGAGTGGATCGGCTGCTTCGGACTGACCGAACCCAACCACGGCTCCGACCCGGGCTCGATGGTGACACGGGCAAGGACAGTCGATGGCGGCTACAGCCTCAGCGGCGCCAAGACCTGGATCTCCAATGCGCCGATCGCCGACGTCTTCGTCGTCTGGGCCAAGACCGACGACGGCGTCATCCGCGGCTTCATCCTGGAAAAGGGCTGGAAGGGCCTGTCGGCGCCGGCAATCCATGGCAAGGTCGGCCTGCGCGCCTCGATCACCGGCGAAGTGGTGATGGATGAGGTCTTCGTGCCGGACGAGAACCTGTTGCCCAACGTCACCGGCCTCAAGGGTCCGTTCACCTGCCTGAACTCGGCCCGCTTCGGGATCGCCTGGGGGGCGCTTGGCGCTGCCGAGGACTGCTATGCCAGGGCACGACAATATGTTCTCGACCGCAAGCAGTTCGGCCGGCCGCTGGCCGCCAATCAGCTGATCCAGAAGAAGCTTGCCGACATGATAACCGAGATCTCGCTCGGCCTGCAGGGCTGCATCCGGCTCGGTCGCATGAAGGAAGACGGCCATCCGCCGGTGGAACTGACCTCGATCGTCAAGCGCAATTCCTGCGGCAAGGCGCTCGACATCGCCAGGCTTGCGCGCGACATGCTCGGCGGCAACGGCATTTCCGACGAGTTCGGCATTGCCCGCCATCTCGTCAACCTCGAGGTGGTCAACACCTATGAGGGGACGCATGACGTGCACGCCCTGATCCTCGGCCGCGCCGTCACCGGCATTGCCGCATTCGCGAATTGAGGTGATCAGTGGGGTTTGAAACGACAAGACCGCTGCGCTTCGGAGACTGCGATCCCTCGGGGATCGCTTATTTTCCATCCTACCTCAACATGCTCGTCGGGGTTCTGGAGGACTTCTTCGCGTCGCTCGGTTTTCCCTGGAAAACCCTGATCGCGGACCGCCGGATCGGCGTCCCTACCGTCCGGCTGGACGTGACGTTCTCAAATCCCGGCTTCCAGGGCGACGAACTCGAATTCGACATCGCCGTTGCCGGTATCGGCCGTTCCTCGCTTGATCTCAACCATACGATATCGGCATACGGCAAGGTGCTTTGGACAGCGCGACAGCGCGTCGTCGCCACGTCGCTCGACACCCACCAATCACTCGCATGGCCGGCTGACGTCCGCGCCGCGTTGACACATCATCTGGAGACCACTGATGCACACGATCCTGCAGCCTGAAGGCTGGGTGAAGCCAATCGGATACGCCAACGGCATGGCAGCAACGGGCCGCATGGTTTTCGTCGGCGGTCAGATCGGCTGGAACGAGCGCTGCGAGTTCGAAACCGACGACTTCGTCGAACAGGTGCGCCAGACCCTGAGGAACGTCGTGGCCGTGCTCGAAGAGGGCGGCGCCAAACCACAGCATATCACGTCGATGACCTGGTACTTCACCGATAGGGCGGAGTATCTCGGCAATCTGAAGGGGATCGGTCAGGCCTATCGCGAAACGATCGGCAGGCATTTCCCGGCCATGGCTGCGTTGCAGGTGGTGGCTCTGGTGGAAGACCGCGCCAAGATCGAGATCCAGGCAACCGCCGTCATTCCGGAATAGGTGGATCATGGATGACCTGCGCTTTTCCGAAACGGTCTCAGGCAAGATCGCCGACGGCGTGCTTGTCGTCACCATCGACAATCCGCCGGTCAACGCAACGTCGCTTGGCGTGCGTGCCGGTCTGAGTGCTGCACTGGATAATGCAGCGGCGCGCGACGCCGTGCGCGGCATCGTCATTACCGGCGCCGGCAAGGTCTTTGTCGGCGGCGCCGACATCAAGGAATTCGACAAGCACCCGGAAGCTCCTTTCCTCCCGGACGTCTATCTCCGCATCGAGCAGTTCTCCAAGCCAGTGGTGGCGGCGGTCAATGGCGCCGCGCTCGGAGGCGGATGTGAGCTCGCCCTTGCCTGTCATGGTCGCGTTGCCGCGCCCGCCGCGAGCTTCGGTCTGCCGGAGGTCAAACTCGGGATGGTCCCAGGCGCTGGCGGCACGCAACGCCTGCCGCGGCTCGTCGGCTTTGCCGCAGCTCTCGAGATGATCGGAACCGGTCGCGCTCAAAAGGCAAGTGCGGCGCTTAGCATCGGTTTGATCGACCTGATCGCGACTGCGGATCTGGTTGCAGAGGCGAGCGCCCTTGTTGGCGCGATGGCAGGCGGCGAGCTTCGCAGATCCGGTGCGCTCGCTGCCAAGCCGGTCAGCGATGCCGACATCGATGCGGTTAGCGCAAAAATTCTTGCCAAGGCGCGTGGCCAGTCCGCACCGGCTGAGGCCTTGCGGCTCGTGAAGGCCGCCATGACGCTTCCATTCACGGATGGTCTTGCCGAGGAACGCAGTACATTCCTTCGCCTGAGGGGCTCTAAAGAGGCGGCAGCGCTGCGGCACGTCTTCTTTGCCGAGCGGGCGGCCAGAAAAGTCGAGGGGCTGGAAAAGGCTACGCCTCGGGACACACGATGCGTCGGCGTGGTCGGCACTGGACTGATGGGTTCCGGCATCGCCGTCTCGGCGCTGAATGCGGGCTACCAGGTCATCGGCGTCGAACAGAGCGAGGAAGGCGCCGCCAAGGGATACGCGCGCATATCGGGGATTCTCGACAAGGCGGTGCAATCCGGTCGTCTCGATCCGACTGGCCGGGACGAGCGGCTCAATCACCTCATTGTCGCTTCGGACCTCAGCGCGCTTCGCGATGCGGATCTCGTCATCGAAGCTGTTTTCGACGACTCCGACGTCAAGACCGGCCTCTTCCGCCGCCTCGACGACGTCGTCAGGGCCGATGCGATCCTTGCCACGAACACGAGCTACCTCGATCCCGATGCAATTGCCGCCGCAACCCGCCATCCCGAGCGTGTCGTCGGCCTGCATTTCTTTTCGCCCGCAAACATCATGCGACTCGTCGAAGTGGTGAATTGCGCGCGCACAGAGACCGACGTCCTAGCGACGGCACTGGCTTTTGGCAAACGCCTCGGCAAGCTCCCGATCGTCTGCGGCGTGACGGAAGGCTTTATCGGCAACCGGGTGTTTTCCGCCTACCGGCGCGAGGCCGAATTCATGGTTGAAGAGGGCGCCCTGCCCCACGAGGTCGACCAGGCGATGGAAGCCTTCGGATTTCCGATGGGTCTCTTTGCCGTCTGCGATATGGCCGGGCTGGAGATCGCCTGGGCACGTCGCAAACGTCAGGCGTCAACGCGCGATCCGAATGCGCGCTACGTCGAGATTGCGGACCGCCTTTGCGAGGTCGGGCGCTTCGGACAAAAGAGCGGCCATGGCTGGTATGCCTATCCTGAGGGAAGGCGGACAGTCGATCCCGAGGTGACTGCCCTCATTGTGGAAGAGCGTGCGCGGAAAGGGATCGAGCCCCGTTCGTTCACGGCGACGGAAATTGTTAAAAGGCTTCTGAAGGCGATGGCCGACGAGGGCGACGCCCTACTATCGGAAGGCATCACAACACGCGCAAGCGACATCGACCTCGTGATGATCAACGGATACGGCTTCCCGGCCCATAGGGGCGGTCCAATGTTTGCTGCGGATAGACCGGATACCGCGCCGGGGTGATCGGCCTCCGCCGGCCAGCGCACAGCTAGCACTGGCAGATGCGCTTCCGCCAAGTGGTGGGGTGGCACGGCAGTATTGCCCGCACGTGAGCCAGTCCGTGAAATCGCATTGACAGGCGACGCTTCGAGCCCATTTGTTACATGTAACAAGGCGTAAGGCGATGGTCGTGGCAATCCCGGTCAAGGAAAGGGCTCAAAAGCGCCGCCGGGCCTTGATGGCGCGGGGCTGCGTCCGGTACAAATATGGGTTCCCGATACCCGTTGCCCCGGTTTCGCCGCCGAATGCCATCGCCAATCGGTTCAGACGGCTCTTTCCGATGCTGGCGATCGGGAGTTGCAAGATTTCCTTGATGCCGCACTTTCCGACTTGGACTCCCAAGGTGAAGCTTGAGGCGTGGCGACATCGTCGCCGTTGCACTCACCGGCAACTTCGGGAAACCTCGTCCTGCACTTATCATCCAAGCAGATCAGTTCGACGCGACTGGCACGGTAACCGTACTATTGATTTCCAGCACTCTTGCTGACGCGCCGCTCATTCGACCGACAATTGAAGCAACGGCACTCAACGGTTTGCGAAAGGTTTCGCAGGTGATGGTGGACAAGACAATGTCTGTGAAACGTGATCGGGTCGGTTCGGTAATCGGACGTTTGGAAGACGACGCTATTTTAGCAGTCACAAGATCACTCGCGGTCTTTTTGGGTATCGCCTGAGGACAAATACGACGCATCTTCGCCACTGATTTGTTGGCCGCACAATCGCAACCCGACACCATCGCGGCAATATTGCTACCAATGAGCTGTACATTTCTGTTTCAACTGGAAGCGAGAACCAACCGGCTTCCAATCGGCGTTTATTGCGGCGAATGACATCCTCGGCGGAGACAAGGGACGCCGGCTTCTTGCGCTACGACCGGGCAAAAACACTGCTGGCATCACTAACGATCTCGACGTGATGAAATGCAGCACGTCCGGCCGCTTCCGCGTCAGCACGCATGATCGCCTCGACGATCAAGTCGTGCTCCTCGAACGACTTTGCCAAGCGGCCTGGCAATCGGAACTGGGCGCTGCGGAAAGGCGCAAGACGCGCCCTCGTCGTGGTCACGAGTTCGAAAATGTGGTCGTTGTGGGCGCCGAGATAGAGCCGCGTGTGGAAATCGGTGTTATGTGCGGCATAGTCTTCCTGCCGCCCGGCATGAACGAGGCGCATCGAATTGCGGTGCTCCAGTTCCAACGACCGGCGCTCGTCCACGGTCATTCGTTCGGCCGCAAGCCGTGCGCAGATACGCTCAAGTTCAGCCATCGCCTCGAACATCGAATGGAGGTAGTGTTCGGAAACATTGGCGACGGCGGCGCTGCGGTTTGGCTCGCGCCTGACCAGACCCATGGCCCCAAGTTCTCGCAAGGCTTCACGCACAGGGGTGCGGGAGACCGCAAAACGGTCCGCAAGCGACCCTTCGTCGAGCCTGTCGCCTGGCGACAGTCCCCCTGTCACGATCAGATCAGCGATTGCCCTCACCATCTGTTCGACGGTGGTTCCGGCCCTCACGACCTCCCTTTTCCGCGTCTGCCGCAAAAGCGTGCCTTCCATTGCTAGTGCATACAGATGCTACAGAACCAAGAACAAGTCAAATCCTAAACATATACAGTTACTTGGCTGAATACTTTCGAATCGGATGAGATATCAGGTTTCGACGACTGCAAACGAAGCGTCTCCAATTAGGGCGGTGATTATTAAATCATCATGATGGACATTAAAGTGCATACACTTTCATCTCAGTCTACAGCGCTTCTACATTACACGTGCATTTTCAAGGCGTTAATTATTGGCACGCTCATTGCATACACTTTGTCGTAACCTTTTTCTCCGGACCAGCCGCAAGGAGCATGCAATGACCGATCTCCTTCCCATGAACCGCCGCAAATTTTTGACTGCAACCGCCGCTGGCGCTTTTGCCGCCACCGTTCCAGGCCTCATTTCCTCGCGCGCCCTTGCCCAGAGCGCTCTCACGATCGGCGTCATCTATGTCGGCCCCAAGGACGATTATGGCTATAACCAGGCACATGCCGAGGGCGCGGCCATCGTCAAGGCAATGCCTGGCGTTACGGTCGTCGAAGAGGAAAACGTCCCCGAGACCGTCGACGTCCAGAAGACGATGGAATCGATGATAAATCTCGACGGCGCGACGCTGCTGTTTCCGACATCATTCGGCTATTTCGATCCGCACATGCTAGCCATGGCCGCCAAGTATCCGGACATCCAGTTCCGCCATTGCGGCGGCCTCTGGCAGGAAGGCAAGAACCCGATGAATACCGGCTCCTATTTCGGCTATATCGGCCAGGGCCAGTATCTGAACGGCATCGCCGCAGGCCATGCCACAAAAAGCAAGAAGATCGGCTTCGTCGCAGCCAAGCCTATCCCGCAGGTCGTCCAGAACATCAACTCCTTCCTGCTTGGCGCGCGCAGCGTCGATCCGACGATCACCTGCCAGGTGATTTTCACTGGCGAATGGTCCCTGGCGGTGAAGGAAGCTGAAGCCACAAACGCGCTGGTCGATCAGGGCGCTGATGTCATCACCTGCCATGTGGACAGCCCGAAGGTCGTGGTCGAGACCGCGGCTGGACGCAATGCCTTCGTCTGCGGTTATCACGCCAATCAGAGCCCGCTCGCTCCGGAGAAATATCTGACCGGTGCCGAATGGGCCTGGGGGAATGTCTATACCGACTTCGTCAAGAAGGCTCAGGCGGGCGAGAAGCTCGGCAATTTTGTCCGCGGCGGCCTGAAGGACGGCTTCGTCAAAATGAGTCCGCTCGGACCGGGCGTGCCCGAGGCAGGACGCAAGGCCTTCGAGGCGACACATGCGGAGATCATGAAGGGCGGGTTCTCCGTCTTCAAGGGCCCGATCAAGGACAACAGGGGCAACGAGGTTGTTGCCGGCGGCAAGAGCTTTGCCGAGGACGCCATCGAGCTCGAGAGCATGGACTACCTGGTCGAAGGCGTCGTCGGATCCACCGCCTGATGAATTGAGGGAGACGTGCCATGACGGTCGAGACCCACGATCCAGCAATGACAATCGCTCCTGCCAAATCAGCCTCGTTACGTCCTGCCGTCGAATGGCTGGCGCGGCGGACAGAGCCCGTCGCCATCGGCCTCGTGGCCATCCTGATCGGCCTTGGGCTTTTCTCCCTCTTCATTCTCATCATCGGCAAATCGCCGGTGATGCTTTTCCAACTGATGTATACGGGCGGCTTCGGCAGCTGGTTTTCAATCCAGAACAGCTTGAGCCGCGCCGCGCCCCTCCTCCTGACCGCGCTTTGTGTCGCGCTTCCGGCGCGCCTCGGCCTGGTGATCATCGGCGGCGAAGGCGCCGTCGTGCTGGGCGGGGTCGCCGCCGCAGCCACGGCGTTGCCGCTTGTCGACCTTGCACCCGCCTGGCCGACACTCATCCTCATGGCAATGGCGGCGATGATCGCCGGCGGCTTCTGGATCGGTCTGGCAGGCTTCCTGCGTCACTATCGGGGGGTCAACGAAACGATCTCGTCGCTGCTGCTCGCCTATATCGCCATTGCCCTGATGAACCAGCTCGTTGAGGGACCGCTTCGCGACCCGGCAAGCCTGAACAAGCCGTCCACAGCACCGCTGCCGACCGATTACATGCTCGGCAAGATACCCGGCATGGACGTTCACTGGGGACTGGCGATCGGCGTCGTCGCCTGCATTCTCTCATGGGTGCTGATCGAAGCAACCAGCTACGGCTTTGCCGCACGCATAGCCGGCGGCAACGTCCGCGCCGCCCAAATTCAGGGTTTGGCCGTCGGCAGGCTGGTCACCGGATTTGCCGCGATTGCCGGAAGTTTCGCGGGTCTCGCCGGCATGATCGAGGTGGCAGCCGTCCAGGGCAGCGCCAATGCATCGCTTGCGGCAGGTTATGGCTACACCGGCATCCTCGTCGCCTTCCTTGCCCGACACAATCCGCTCGCGATCATCCCGGTCGCGATCCTGCTCGGCGGCATTGACGCGTCGGGGGGACTTATCCAGCGGCGCATGGGACTTCCCGACGCCACGGTGCTGGTTCTCCAGGGCACACTCTTCATCGTCATCCTCTTCTGCGAAACCTTCTACGGCCGCTTCAAGATCTTCAATCCAGACCTCTGGAAAAGGAGCCAATGATGGAAAGCTCGGGCATCGGCATCTGGGGGGTTCCGCTCGCAATTCTCGCCGGCGCGATCCGCGTCTCGACACCCTTCATCTTCGTCAGTCTTGGCGAAACCATTACCGAGCGCTCCGGCCGCATCAATCTTGGCCTGGAAGGTACGCTCGTCTTCGGAGCCATGACAGCCTATGCCGTCGCCGTCATGACCGGCTCTCCGTGGCTTGGCGTGCTGGCGGCGATGGGCACGGGAGCGATCTTCGGCCTGCTGCATGGTTGGATCTGCAAGTGGCCGAAGGTCAACGATATCGCCATCGGCATCGCCATGATGCAGTTCGGGCTCGGCCTCGCCTTCTTTCTCGGCAAGCCGTTCATCCAACCTGCCGCCCCGCATCTCCCGTCGATTCCGCTCGGCTTCTGGTCCGCCATTCCGCAGATCCAGGCCGCCTTGAACATCAACGTGCTGTTCGTCGTCGGGGCTGCGCTCGCCTTCCTGCTCTGGTGGGCGTTCCGGAACACGCGCGTCGGACTGATCCTGCGCGTCGTCGGCGACAGCACCGATGCGGCACGCGCTATGGGAATTAATCCCGACCGCGTCCGCCTGCTCGCCACGGCAACCGGCGGCTCGCTCGCGGCTGTCGGCGGTGCCTATCTCTCGCTCTATTATCCCGGTTCGTGGAACGAAGGCATCTCGTCCGGGCAGGGCTTGATGGCCGTCGCCCTCGTCATCTTCGCGCGCTGGAATCCGATCGGCTGCTTCTTCGCAGCCTTGCTCTTCGGCGGTGCCGGCGCTCTTGGTCCGGCACTGCAGTCGGTCGGGGTGACAAAGGGCTACTACCTCTTCTACGCCACCCCTTACGTGCTCACCCTGATTATCCTCATCGCCACCTCGTCGCCAAACCGGTCGCTCGCCGGTGCGCCCGGCGCTTTGTCACTGACGAAATGAACCTGAAAGGAACCGAGCAATGAACGGGCTAGGCGGTCTGAACAAATCGGAACATGGCGTCGGGATTGGCCTCGTCCAGTTGCAACTGCCCGTCACGGTGACGAAGGCGGACCTTGCCCGCCAGACGCAAGTGATTGTTGAACTCGTCGGCAAGGCGAGGCGCAACCAGCCGGGCATGGACCTCGTCGTCTTCCCGGAATATGCGTTGCACGGCCTGTCGATGGACATCAACCCGGAAATCATGTGCAGTCTCGACGGCTCCGAAATCGCCGCGTTCAAAGCGGCCTGCCGGGACAACGCCATTTGGGGCTGCTTCTCGATCATGGAGCTGAACCCCGGCGGCATGCCCTACAATTGCGGTGTCGTCATCGACGACAGAGGTGAGCTCAAGCTCTATTACCGGAAGATGCATCCCTGGGTTCCGGTCGAACCATGGGAACCTGGCGATCTCGGTATTCCCGTCATCGATGGTCCGAAAGGCGCTAAGCTTGCGCTGATCATCTGCCACGACGGAATGTTCCCGGAAATGCCCGCGAATGCGCATACAAGGGCGCCGAGATCATGATCCGCACGGCGGGCTACACCGCGCCGATCCGCGACAGCTGGAAGTTCACCAACCAGTCCAATGCCTTCTGCAATCTGATGGTCACCGCCAACGTCTGCATGTGCGGCTCGGACGGTACCTTCGATTCCATGGGCGAAGGCATGATCTGCAATTTCGACGGCACAATCATCGCCCACGGCACATCCGGACGTGTCAACGAAATCGTCACCGCCGAAGTCCGCCCCGATCTCGTCCGCGAGGCGCGCCTCGGCTGGGGCGTGGAGAACAATATCTACCAGTTGGCCCATCGCGGCTATGTCGCCGTATCTGGTGGCGCCGGGGACGCGCCCTACAGCTACATGCAAGACCTGGTCGCCGGCCGCTACCGACTGCCTTGGGAAGACGAGATCAAGGTGAAGGACGGCACCTCCTGCGGCTTCGACAAGCCAGTTCGCCGTTACGGCGAAACCCTGAAATCCGCTGCCGAATAGGAAGAGACGATGGATACCCTGGTTGAGACCAAGACACAGTACATCACCGCTGATCCCTATCCATGGCCCTATAACGGCGCACTCAGACCCGACAACACCGCCCTTATCATCATAGACATGCAGACCGATTTCTGTGGCAAGGGCGGCTATGTCGATCATATGGGCTATGACCTCGCGCTTGTGCAGGCGCCGATCACGCCGATCAAGGCGGTGCTTTCCTCCATGCGCGCCAAGGGCTACCACGTCATCCACACGCGCGAGGGCCACAGGCCCGATCTCGCCGACCTGCCCGCCAACAAGCGTTGGCGCTCACAGCGCATCGGCGCGGGCATCGGTGATCCCGGCCCCTGCGGCCGTATCCTGACCCGCGGCGAGCCTGGCTGGGACATCATCCCCGAGCTCTATCCGATCGCCGGCGAAACCATCATCGACAAGCCTGGCAAAGGATCATTCTGCGCCACGGATCTCGAATTGATTCTCAACCAGAAGCGTATCGAGAACATCATCCTGACGGGTATCACCACCGATGTCTGCGTCTCGACGACCATGCGCGAGGCCAACGACCGCGGTTTCGAATGCCTGCTTCTGGAAGACTGCTGCGGCGCCACCGACTTCGGCAATCATCTGGCGGCCATCAATATGGTGAAGATGCAGGGCGGCGTGTTCGGCTCGGTCTCCAATTCGAAGACGCTGATCGAGGCATTGCCCTGATGCATTCGATGCGCGCTAACGTCTATCGCGTACCCGCAGCTGGCCCCGACGACGTCTCGGGAGTCGAGGCCTTGTTTGCCGCCGGACTGCGACTGAAGAACGTCGTTGCCATTATGGGCAAGACGGAGGGCAACGGCTGCGTCAACGATTTCACCCGCGGCTATGCATCCCGCTGCTTTGAAACGATGTTTGCAAAGCAAGGCGTTACAGGCGTTTGCCTCGTCATGTCCGGCGGCACGGAAGGCGCGCTTTCGCCGCATTGGACGGTCTTTCCCCGTGAGCGAAGTGATGCGCCGGCCAGCCACGCATTGTCGATCGGCACCGCCCGCACACCAACCCTTCCCTTCCACCATCTCGGCCGCCTGCAGCAAATCCTCGCGGTCGCAGAAGGCGTGAAGGCCGCAATGCGTGATGCCGGCATCGACGATCCCAGGGACATTCATTTCGTCCAGGTCAAATGCCCTCTTCTGACGCTCGACCGTGTCTCGGCCGCCGAGCATGAAGGCGAGACGGTCGCCACCCGTGACACCCTGAAATCGATGGGTCTGTCGCGAGGCGCCTCGGCCCTGGGGGCGGCCGTTGCATTGGACGAGCTCGACCACAGCGAGATCGCGGACGGCGATATCTGCAAGCGCTTCGAGCTCTTCTCCCGTTGCGCCTCAACGTCGGCGGGCGTGGAATTGGCCGATCATGAGATCCTGGTGCTTGGCATTGGGAAAGGCTGGTGCGGTTCCTTCGCTATCGACCATGCGGTCATGGAAAATGCCATCGATCCCTCTGCCGTCCGCAAGGCGCGCGATCGTCTCCCTGCGAATGCCAAGCTGGCTGCACTCCTTGCCAAGGCCGAGCCCGACCCATCGGGAAAGGTCGCGGGCCGCCGCCACACCATGCTTGATGATTCAGACATATCGGGCATGCGCCATGCCCGCGCCTTCGTTGGCGGCGTGCTCGCCGGCGTCTTCGGTATGACTGATCTCTATGTCTCAGGCGGCGCCGAACACCAGGGCCCGTCCGGCGGCGACCCCGTCGCCATCATCGTCGAAAAGGAGAGTTGAAGTGAGCATCGTTCGCGACACACCCCTTCCGCAGGCGGGCAAGGCCGTCGGCATCGATACCTTGGGAATGACCATGCGCTTCGGGTCGTTTACGGCTCTTAACGACGTCTCCATCAACATTCCTGCCGGCAGCTTTCATGCACTGCTCGGCGAGAACGGTGCGGGAAAATCGACCCTCGTCAAATGCATCATGGGCTTCTACCACGCGACTTCGGGCTCGCTTTCGGTGGACGGCCGCGAAGTTGCGGTCAACTCACCCCGGGATGCTGCAGGCTATGGACTTGGCATGGTCTACCAGCATTTTACGCTGGTTCCTTCATTAACCGGTGCGGAAAACCTCGTTATCAGCCGGGCAGAGGTGCCCGCTGTCGTCAATTGGGCGAAAGAGCGCCGCGATCTTGAAGCCTTCATGGAGCGGATGCCGTTCAAGATCCCGCTCGAACGGCCTGTGAGCGAGCTGGCCGCCGGTGAAAAGCAGAAGCTCGAGATCGTCAAACAGCTCTATCTCGGCCGTTCTTTTATCGTGCTCGACGAACCGACATCGGTGCTAACGCCTGCCGAGGCCGACGAGATGCTGGGGCTCGTGCGCGGGATGACCGAGCGCGGCGAGCTGACCGTTCTGATGATCAGCCACAAGTTCCACGAAGTGACGAAGTTTGCCGATGCTGTTTCGATCCTGCGCCGCGGCAAGCTTGTCGGGAGCGGCAAGGTGGGCGAACTCTCCACCTCCGATATGGCGGCGATGATGATCGGCGACATCAAGCTTGCCGAACTCGACGCCCGCACACCAATTGGCGAGCGCGCCCCGCTGGTTCTGACGGTCAAGGATGCCAAGGCGCCGGACCGTTCCGGTCTGAAGAGGATCGAGATCGACAGGCTGAGCGTGCGCTCGGGTGAAATCCTCGGCATCGCCGGCATCTCCGGTAACGGGCAGAAGGAACTCACCGAAATCCTCGCCGGACAGCGCCCATTAGAAGCTGGAACCGTCTCCGTCAAGGGCAGCCGCTACGGCGCTACCCGGCCTGAAACCCGGCAATACAACGTCCGCTTCATCCCGGAAGAACCGCTGCAAAATGCCTGCGCCCCGAAAATGACCGTCAGCGACAATCTCGCATTCCGCACCTTCGATCTTAAGGCTGGCGGCGGCGATGCGATCTGGCTCAGCAAGGGCAAGATGAGGAAGCGGGCGGCCGACCTCATTGCCGATTTCAAGGTTAGGACGGCTTCCTCCGCCTCGCCGATCGCAGCCCTTTCCGGCGGCAATGTGCAGCGTGCGGTGCTTGCCCGCGAATTGACCGGGGACGTCGACCTTCTGATCGTCTCCAACCCCTGCTTCGGCCTGGACTTTTCCGCCGTAGCCGACATTCGTGCGCGCATCATGAAGGCGCGCAATGCCGGAACAGCCGTACTCCTCCTGTCCGAAGATCTTGATGAACTCCTGGAAATGTCGGACCGCATCATGGTCATCTCCGAAGGCAAGCTGGTTTACGAAACCCCGGCGCGTGGTGCCGACATCGGCGTTATTGGCGCCCATATGGCAGGACATCATTGATGGTCGATATCGCGGCAGAACCATTTGACTTCACGGCGAAACGCGACGAACTGGCACTCGTTGTCATCGACATGCAGCGCGACTTCGCCGAGCCTGGCGGCTTCGGCGCCAGTCTTGGCAACGATGTCAGCCGCATTGCCAGGATCGTGCCCGACGTGAAGCGGTTGATCGAGGGTTTCCGCAGGGCGGGATTGCCCGTTATTCACACAATGGAGTGCCACAAGCCGGATCTCTCCGACCTGCCGCCGGCCAAGCGCAATCGGGGCAGGCCTTCGCTCAAGATCGGCGATGAAGGTCCGATGGGGCGCATCCTGATTTCGGGCGAACCTGGAACCGCAATCCTGCCCGAGCTCGCACCCGTCGATGGCGAAATTGTCATAGAGAAGCCCGGCAAGGGTGCCTTCTACGCGACGCCGCTTGGCGGCATTCTGCAGGAGATGGGCATCAGTCAGCTGGTTTTTGCAGGCGTCACTACAGAAGTCTGCGTTCAGACGACCATGCGCGAAGCCAATGATCGCGGCTTCGAGTGCCTGCTCGCCGAGGAGGCGACCGAGAGCTATTTCCCTGAATTCAAGAGGGCGGCAATCGAGATGATCCGCGCCCAGGGCGCGATCGTCGGCTGGACTGCCCGTGTGGACGATATTCTGAAGGGAATTACCGATGCCTGAGACGACCCGTGAGATGCTGACGCTTGGGGGCTGGAAGGAACTGGCATTCGAGCCCTTCCGCGCCGGGGTTGAAATTCACTGGATCCGCAGGTTCGAAAGCGACCAGCCTGGCGTTGCCCTTCTCAAATACGGAGCAGGTGCCGCGGTTCCTCGCCACCGTCACGAGGGGCTGGAGACCATTTTTGTTCTCGACGGTACGCAGTCGGACGAAGCCGGTGATTACGGCTGCGGCAGTTACGTCGTCAACGCAGCAGGCACCGAACACTCGGTCTGGAGCGATACCGGATGTGTCGTGCTGATCCAATGGGACAGGCCGATCAGGATCTTGGAAGAGGAAATGGCATGACGGCACCAGCCTTCGATATTTCTTCGCTGCACGCCTTCTACCGCAATGGCGGGAGAGCTGAAGATGTGATCCAGGCGGTCTTCGACCGCCTTGCAGACGTCAATGATCCCGGCATCTTCATATCGACTGCCGACAAGTCGGATTTGCTGGCCAAGGCGGCGGGGCTGGGGGCATTCGACGTTTCCGCCAAACCACTCTGGGGTATACCGTTCGCCGTCAAGGACAATATCGATGTGGTCGGGATGCCGACGACGGCCGCCTGTCCCGACTACGCCTACACGCCGGACAAAGACGCGACAGTCGTCGCCCGGCTGAAGGAGGCTGGCGCGATCGTCATCGGCAAGACCAACCTCGATCAGTTCGCCACCGGCCTCGTCGGCGTCCGCTCGCCCTATCCGATACCCCGCAACGCAATTGATCCAAAGCTGGTTCCGGGCGGCTCTTCTTCCGGTTCGGCAGTCGCCACCGCCCAGGGCATTGTCAGCTTTGCACTCGGTACCGACACTGCCGGCTCGGGCCGCGTACCGGCGGGCCTCAACAACATTGTGGGCCTCAAGCCGAGCCTCGGTGCACTTTCGACGACAGGCGTCATTCCCGCCTGCCGCACCCTGGACTGTGTGTCGGTGTTCGCGCTGACAGTGGACGATGCCTGGCTTGTCTTCTCCGCCGCCGCCGGTCCGGACGAGACCGACGCCTATTCCAGAGATTTCGGCAGGCCAGAGTTGGCGGCGCTGCCCCCGGCCCTGAAGGTCGGCGTGCCGGCAAGGGCCGACCTGCGCTTCTTCGGCGACCAGGCAATGGCTGAGGCCTATGATCACACGCTCGACGAGCTCGCGAGCATGGGCCATGCGATAAAGGAATTGCCTTTTGCGGATTTCTACAAGGTTGCCGATCTGCTCTACGAGGGCGCCTGGGTCGCCGAGCGCTATGCCGCCGTCAAGGAATTCTTCGATACGAAGGAGGCGAGCTTCCATCCCTTGACCCGAAAGATCTACGGCAGCGCCAAGATGCTTTCGGCGACCGACGCGTTCCGCGGCCTTTACACCTTGCAAGCTTACCGGAAGCAACTTGCCCCGATCCTCGCCTCGGTCGACCTCCTCTGCGTACCGACGGCACCACGGCATTTCACCGTCGCCGAATTGGAAGCCGAACCGATCCGCGAGAATTCCCGGCTCGGGAGCTACACGAATTTTGTCAACCTCCTCGACATGTGCGGTATCGCAGTGCCCTGCGGCATGCGTCGTGATGGCTTGCCATCGAGCGTCACGTTGCTGGCATGCGCAGGCAAGGACGGCCTCACAGCCGCGCTTGCCAGGAAGCTTCAGCAGAAAAATGCAATCCCGCTCGGCGCCACGAACTGGCGGCTGCCAAAACCTGCGCCGCTCTCGATCGCAACACAGGAACAGCTGATCGACCTCGTCGTCGTCGGCGCGCATCTGTCAGGGATGGGGCTCAATCATCAGCTGACCTCGAGGAACGCGCGGTTTCTGCGAAATGGCAAAACATCGAGCGCCTACAGGCTTTACGACCTGCAAGGCCAATTGCCATCGAAGCCAGGCCTGATCAGGACCGGCAATATGCGGGGCGGAGAGATCGACGTGGAGATTTGGCAGCTGAGCCCGGCCGCCTTCGGCTCCTTCGTCGCCGAAATTCCGGCTCCGCTCGGGATCGGAACGATAGAATTGTCGGACGGCAGTTCCGCAAAAGGTTTCCTGGTTGAAGCAGCTGCCATCGAAACGTCACTCGACATCACGAGTTTCGGCGGCTGGCGACATTACCTCAATAGCCAGAGCGCAGTGGCGCGGGAACCTCTTGAGACCTGAGCCTGCGCCGTCCTCGCGAGCCGATTGCGCTATGCTCCATCCAAACAGAGCGGCGTTTCTAGAAGCAACCCGCTCGTCGGGGTTGCTTCTGCTTCGCCCGCCGCCGTCGTCGTCCCCTCTCGGGTCCTCCTCGGGTCATCAGACCGGAACCGAACTCCCCGCTTGGGAAACAAGTATGCTGATCGGCCGGCACCACGAAGATTAGCAGCCCCAGTATTGGCAAGACCGCCTTTGACTGCCGGGTGCGAACTGGATGAACCACTATCGCGTCTTCTGGCGCGCATCCTTTCGGCGGGGCTTCCGGCAGCCCCATAGGAAGGAGCCGCGACGACAACGATGCGCGCATCGCAGACTTTGCGGGCAATCAGGGCGCTCTCCTGCGGCTTGCCGATCCGGATGGCCACATCGAAGTCATCAACGAAATTGACGACCCGGTCGGAAAAGCTCACGTCGAGATGAATTTTAGGAAGGGCATTCGCGAAGTCGATCACCACAGGGGTGGGGCAGGTCGTTCCGAAGCACATGGGGATGGCGAGCCTTCACTCCAACACCTCTCATGAAGCTTCCTGTCGATAGCAATGGCCTCAGTGGTCGAAGAACGGCAGCAATGCCCTTATGCCATTCGAATATGGCGGCACTCCCGTAGGCGACATTGATCACGAAGGATCTGCGGCACCTGCAGATACAGTGGTGACATAGGGCCAGTCACGGTATTGTGGGCAATTGGTTCAGGGATTGCAGAAGATCTTTTATTGGTTACCTGCCGCATCAACAGCATTGAACGAAAGGAAAAAGGATGCGGTCGAGCCGTTCAAAAGCGCTGCTGCGGACGGGGTTCACGCAGGCGTCGAGATTCCAGAATAGAATTGCTTACGCGGTTTGGGGGTTTGCAACCCCGCGATGATCACGGGGAAATTGCGGACGTTCGTGAGGAAGAGCCAGTGCCCGTCCTAGCTGAGAACGCGGCGCGTGCGCCCATACTGACTGACCTTTAACGACGACAGACTTGTTGCCTCGGTACGTGCACCTGCAGCTCGTGGCGCAGGCAGCCCAGATCCCGAGGCGCGGCTTTCTGCGACCGCCCTTCACCTTGAAGCAACGGTGGCAAACGCTCTTCAAGACAGCTCTGTTACAATAAAGCAACGCCAGAGCATCCAGGACGTCATGGCAAAGACCGTGCCTGATGAGGACGATCTGCGGCCGGATCAGCCGCCCAAGCAGTGACATGACTTTGAACATCAGCGCCCCCACAAATATTCCGAGATCACCTCGGGGCCCTGGACAAAAGCAAATGACATGTTCTTGAGAACATGGCTGCGACAGGTCGTTATCCCGTGCGCGCTCAAGGGGAGCACCTCGCCGTGATAGGCAGGCCCGGACATCCCGCATGGCGGTGTTGCAAACGAACGGCTATGTCCATCAGCTGCGGTTCCTGGCAAAGCATGGTGCCGACCCGCACGAAATCCAGCCGGCACCATCGGTGACGTTATTGCGTGTGCGACGCCGGTCGGGCTTATGCGGCGGCTTGAACCCGATAAGCGGCAAAACCCACCGGACCTGGCAAGCACCGGCGTTGGGACATGGACACCAGGCATCAACTTGTGGGCCGGGTCGATCGAGCGCGAACCCGTGTCTCGAGCGTTATCGCAGTCGTTGCTATGTCGTCTGCTTCGGATTGACAGGTCGCTCCAGCGCGTTCTCGATGAGGCTTGTCTGACCTAAGACCGCCTCGCTGTGCTCGCCTCGTTCGGCCTGGCGCAACGGCCGGCTCGTTTTCTTCCCCTGCCGGCCAAGGCCGTCATTCCTCGCGATGACAAGAAAGCCTCGACCAGGCCATCCTCCACTTCGTTGCGGTCTTTGAAAGATGCGCGCCGCCCGTCTTCGGTCTCATCGACAGCCATCGCGATCGCGATGGGCGCGGTCCGATCAACAGAAGGAATACAGCAATGGCAACCATCGGCTCTTTCAACGCTTCCAGCGACGGCTTCACCGGCACGATCAAGACCCTCAACCTCAATGTCAAAGCCAAGATCATTCGCGTCGAACGCTCGTCGGAAGGCGCTCCGGACTTCCGGGTGCTCGCCGGAACTGTCGAGTTCGGCGCCGGGTGGCAAAAACAGGCCCGCGACAGCGAACGCGACTACATCTCGGTCAAGCTGGACGACCCCTCGTTCGCAGCACCGATTTACGCGACGCTGGCCGAAGTCCAGGGTCAGGAAGGACTGCAGCTCATCTGGTCGCGCAACGCCCGCAGATAGGCTGCTGAACGAAGCCCCGCCCCGATCCGGGCGGGGCTTTTCCTGTTACTTGTTGATAGCGCCCTCCGACTCAGTTGAGTGAATGCCAGCCTCCTGGCGGGCAGCGACCTTTACCGTCGCACAGGTCGACCCGCTGCGCGGGGGGTGCCCTTCGGCGAGGTTTTAAAAAGGTCTCAAAAGGCTTCGATGATCCAGGTCTTCATCCTGTCGAGTTCTTCGTATTATGCCCGGTCGCCTCGGGCGCCATCCCGCCCCTGACCTGGCAGCGGCAGCGGTGGCATCTCGCCATTAGCAACCCGCCAAACCCATGCCGACAAGTCAGGCCTCGCCTCGATCATCTCTTTGAGCTTCGCTTCGAACGCCAGGTCAGCTGACGGCGGCACGATATAAAGCGCTACCGGCCGCGGCTTCATCTCCGGCAAAGTCGCGTTGGCGAAAGGCTGGCCACGCGCAAGATCAAAACGCAAGCCTTTCACGGACTTCGACCTCAGGCGGGCCAGCCGTTCAATGAGCACTTGCTCGTAGCCGTTCTCGATCGGGAGCCACTGTTCACTCACGCTCATCAGTGCGATCTCATTGACGGTAACGACGCCGGCGGCCGCGCTCGCAATCGTGGCAATCATTATTAGATGCGATGTCTGACCGGACTGCCAAAGTTTGAGCTCCGGCTCGAAGCGGCGCTGGACGCTCTTCCAGGTTTCCCCCTCGAGATGAAGGCGAAACCCCGGCATATGCTTGATCACGATCTGCCGGCCGACCCTAGCATCTGCGAAATCCTTTACCTCCGCAACCAGGACCATCAGTCGCCTTGACCCCGCTGATGGCTTGAGAATACGCTTGAGCTTGTGCGCGCGCCGCTCCTCGATCGCCGCCCTTTCTTCCGCCTTGAAAGGCTCGGGGATCAACAGGCATTCTGTCAGAGCCTCGCCTCTGATCGCCATGTGACCGGCGGCTTCCATCAAATGATGATAGACTTGCCACCAGTGCCGCCTGCCGCTCCAGTTTACGGTCCATTCCGTCAGGCCGCTTTCGTGCCACAGGAAGTGCAGAAGCGCGCGCAACGACAATTTCCTTCCCCCGACCCTGACACTGTCGCAGCCCTGCCCGATGTTGGCGGCTCTGGCTGTCTTTGCTCGCTTCAACAGCGCAAAATCGGGCTTCAGTGATGCCACTCCGTCGGATCCATCTAACCTGATTGCGGTTCCCATCAATGCGCCCAGTCCTGACAGCTCATAGGGTAACTCGTAAGACGGGCACGCCGCATCGTGACGGCCACCGGTCAGCGGCATGCGCTTGATGACGAGCTGACCGGCTATGTCGGCAATATACATCTCCACACCAGGATCACGGCAGAGGCAAATCGGCCGAACGCGCCTTCGATAGGCGTCACCGAGAAGATCGGGAAACACGCCGTGGTCTTCGCTGCACTCGACACAGTCTAGCCGATAGCGCCTGGTCACTGCAGACCCCTTGGCACCAAGACGCAAGAAAAGAATGGGTGCCACACGAGAGGGAACGCTGTCTGCTCAGACCGGACAATTGTGCCGGACGGACAAAGCCAGCTCAAGGCCGCGCGGCCCCTCCAATTTTCCCTCCGCTTCGCTGCACTGCGCTGCGACAAACCCGGTTCCTCCGCACGCCGGCTCCGCCGGGCGCGTGCGCGCGCCTTGACCTGCCTTCCCCCGCCCCGCCTGCCGCCGTCATCTCTCACATCTATCAAGGCGACGATGACCATCGACCAGCACATCGAAGAACTACGCGCCGAGGCACGAAATGCCGAGACTGTCGAGGGCCGCCGGGCGATCGAGGCCGAACTCGAACTGGCTCTTGCCGAGCGCGAGGTCATCTGGGCCGAACTCGACGGCCGCATAGACGGTGAGCCGCCTTTCTGAGGCGGCTTTGCCGCTTGCTCAATAGCCATTGTCTTGAAGATAGATGTCGATGGCTGCCTGCATGATAACAGTCATCTTTACGTCGTTCTCGTGGGCTGCCCGCGTCAACCTCTCCTTCACCGCCTGTTCAAGCGGCACGTTGACATAAAAACGTATCGCCCGGTCCTTTGTCCGCTTCAGGTTCTTCAGTCGCCGCCGCGCATCCTGCTGTTCGCTGACAAGCTTTGCCGCGCGGCGGCGGCGCTCCTCCTCCGGGAGACGGGGTAATCGGGCGTCCCCCGTCGATCCCGGTGCGGGCAAGGCGGTATTGTCGGCCAGCTCGGCACTGGCCTTGGCGCCTACGAAAGTCTCACCCGAATCCGGCTTCCGGCGCGGCGCAAGGGAAAACTGCCCGATGTCGCGCGCATCCTTGCTCATGCTGTTACCTCATCTGGAGCTGCCACACGCCTCAGCTCGATCTCCTCGACCAAGGCTTTCACCTCGAGGCGGGCCTTGCGCACGCTTTCGGTCAGGTCCTGCATTTGCAGGGTGCCAAGACCATTCTGGATGTCACGATAGACGTTGCGCTCGAACAGCTCGGTCTGCAGCAGCATGGTCTGATAATTGGCCTCGATGAGGCCGGCGACGAAAGGACGGATGAAGCGGTAGGCCGCGAGACTTCGCCCCGGTAAGGTAATTCGGGTGCGAACATTCATGTGGATGACAGACAGCCCAAACCGGTCGTTGATGTCATTGACCTCGGCGGCCGTCTGCCCTGCTGCTTCGATCTCCTTGATGCCTGGCTGGACCGGCGACAGCACCACGTCGGAGGATCGGATGATTGTCGTCTGCAACACACTGTCGACGCCCGGCGCATCGATCAGGACCAGATCGAACGAGTTGCGATATCGCTCGACCACATCAGCGATCGCCCTTTGGGTCGCCGCAGTGGTAACCTCGATCTTGTCTGGCACGTTGCCCTTGGCATGGCAGAGCTTCCACCATCCGGCGAGGTTCCGCCGCCCATCGGCATCGACCATTAGAACTCGCTGCTGACCAAGCGCATATTCACCGGCGAGAAGTGTCGCCAAGGTCGTCTTTCCAGCGCCACCCTTGTTGCTTACTACTGCATAGGTCAGGGACATCTTCAGCTCCGCCACATATCGCAAAATACGAACTATTATAGTTTTATTTTCGGGATCGTCCAGCCGGTCATTTTTACCGCTGCGGCGCCGACGATCTATCCATCGCGGCTTTCACCAATCGGCTATGGCCCACCCCGGTGGAGATGGGGACATGTCACCCCAGCACACGGATATGCGCTATGTGCCTGTAGTATGGCGATAGTTTTACGCGCTACAAAACTGTCGTGTGTTCACATGACCCGGCCGCGTGATGGTGACCCATCACATGTTTCCATGCGCGGGCTCACTGCCGTGCGCCCAGTGGAGGCTTCAGAGGCACTTGCAAATACGAACCGAAATAGTTTATATTGGTTTGGCAGGATACGCAAATTTGTGATACAAATTTGCTGACGATCGACGGACGGGCCGTCGATGGCGCCTGCGGCTGTTCGATCAGGGATACATCAGTGGCTCACGTCAGGCAGGCAACATCGGCGGCAGGCGCCTTGAGGCAGCGCAAGGACCGTGTCGTGCATGCTCGTTTTGCCGCGTCCGAATGGGTCACGGCGCAGCGTGCTGCGAGAAACGCGGGGATGACGTTGTCGGCCTTCATGCGATCGCTGACGCTTCATGGCGCTGACATTATGCCGTTGCTCGCCGACGAGGACCGGGCGGTGTTCGAACTGCTTCACAATGACCTCAGGGCAATCGATGTGAACCTGAACGATCTTGTCCGGCTCTCAAGGCAGCACAACGTCTCGGCCGACAGCGCCGCTGTGCTTCGTGAGCTGCAACTCGTTCTTGCCGGTCTGATGCTGGAGCTTAGACGAGTCGCCGCCCGGCGGGGTCGCAAGCTCAGGGAGCACGGCTGATGGAGCTCTTTCTCGGCGCCTTTACCGAGGCATGGGAGCAGCGCAGGGCCGCCTATCTGCACGAGCGGCTGGCTGGCAGGATCAGGACCATCGACGAGGAAAAGCCGCGTCGGCGAAGCGTTGCTCAGGATGATCGCAGTGCCCGCCCTGGAAGAACGGCGAAGACGAGCGGCCACAAAAGCGCGGAACGACATTTACCGCCTTTCCGGCCGATGTCGACGCGCTTTACCGGCCTTGCCAGCGGAAGCCAGCCCGCAGTCGTCAAGCTGGCGTCCTTTGCCGGCGGCGGGCGTCTCGGGGCAATGGCACGCTACATCTCCCGAGATGGCGAGGTTGTTATCGAGGACCAAGCCGGGGACACTCTGGCCGGTCGCGAGAAGGTCGCCGGCATTGCGGACGACTGGGCGCATCTGATGGGCAATCGTGCCGAAAGCCGTGACATCGGTTGCTTTCGCATCGATGTCGCCAGCCACCCCGGCGAGGAACAGGCGCTGAATGCATGGGCAAGCGATATTGTGACGTCGGCGCTCGGAGCCCGGTCGTTCGCCTTCGCGATCACCGAGCGCGAGGGACAGCATCGGATCGACGGCGTGGTCGTGCTGCGGGATCGCAGCGGCGAGCGGCTGAGTGCCGATGCCAAGGCAGAGGAGATCATTCAGCGCCGCATGGCTGAGCAAGGCGGGGCGTCTGCCGAAGACGTCCGGTTCCGCTTTACCGGTTACGGCAACGGCGTCGACTATGGCGCGGCCAGGCTGCGCCAGCTGGTGGAGGACTCCGCGGGTGCCGTCATGACCGACCGCGGCGAAACGATTGCCGATGCCAAAAGGGCCGGCGAACTCGTGCAACTGCAGTGGCGCGGCGAGCTTCATAGTCGCAAACCCCGGGATGTCATGCATCTTGTGATGTCAGCGAGATCAGGAACCGATGCCGAGGCGTTTCGATTGGCGGCCCGGGAGTTCCTGGCGGCAGAATTCCGGCACCACCGCTATGTCTTTTCCCTTCACGATCCGGCCCGAGATCCAAAGGGCGAATTGGAAGGCGGCAAGCGACCCCACGTGCACGTCCACGCGATAGTTGCCATGCGATCCGAGGATGGCGAGCGCGTCGAAACCTCGATCGCCTCGTTTCGGCGCTGGCGTGCAGGCCTGGCCGAACAGGCACGCGCCCACGGCATTCGCATGGAGATGACGGATCGTCGTGAGCAGGCAAGCGCGCCAGCCTTCAACCAAAGCCAGGTGCGCCCGATCAGTCATGACGGTCGAACCGAGCATGAGGGAACCTCGGCACATGGGCGGCGGCGATACCAAGACAAGCGGCGCGAGGTTCCCACTATGGCCAGAACGGCTGCAAGCCTCGCGTATAGCCGCGGCGTTCACATGCAATGGTCGGAGCTCGCCCGCGGCAATGCCGACCCTGACATTCGGGCCTTCGCCGATCGGCAGGTTGCGCGTCTGGAGACAGCGCTCGGGCGTCGCGAACCGAAAACACTCGGGCGGCAAAGCGCTGATCAGTCCCAAGATCAATTGCGGACTGTTCTTCTCACCCTATCAAGACTGGCGGAGGTCGGTTCCATGAAAGTGATGACACGATCCGAATTCGACGCGTACGAGCAAAGGGTGGAGGCAAGTCTTTCTCGCGCCGAACGCCTCATGCAAGAAAAGCAGCCGGACGTCTTCAAGGAAATCGCCGCTGCCGCGCGTGACCATGTTGGTGTGCGCCGCGAAATCTTGGAGCAGGCCGAGCGTATGCCTCATCGAGGAACGGAGGACGGGAAGGTACTTCGGCACGATGACCAGCGAAGCGGGGAGGAGCTTGTCGTGCGTCAGGGCCTGGAGGCAGTTGAAGCCGGGAACAGAGTCCTTGCCGAAATCCACCAATACCGGGAAAGGCTAAATGCTCCCGATGGAGAAGACCACACCGACAAACGATATGTGAAAGCAAGCCTTGACCTGGCACTCGCAAGCGCGGCAACGCTTTGTCTCAATGGCAACGACGTCATTCGGGAAGCCGCCGAAGTCGATGAGGAGTTGCGGCTTGAGATCGAACGGGCCGAACGCTCCCGTGACAGAACCAAAGCCCCGAGTCGGCCGGCGATGGAATCCCAGGCCGCCTCACCCTTCAGGGATCATGCCGATAGGACTGCGAATGGTGCGGAGGAACGCCGTCGCTCACCGGCAGAGAATGCCAGGGGATTAGACCACGTTGCCCATCCCGATCCCACCGAGGAGCACGGGCAGCGAATAGACGGGCAAGACCGTGAGCGGCGTGAGGATGACGAATACGACCGCTAGCTGCGGCATCTCGCGTTGCCGCTTTTGATTGTATCAATGGCAACATTCGCGTAAAAGGTATAAGTGCGAAATGACCATGGAACCGCTACGATGGATGCGATTCACACCGAAGGCTTTGACGCTGCTTTGACACTGACCGACCACATCAAGCATTTGCCGGAGCGGAAGCGGCGGGAGCTGGCCCGCGTGCTGGAGATCGTGTTCTCCGCAGTTCAGCAGTTCCAGTCCACGAAACTGTCCGACAAGAAGAAGGCCGGCAAGATCCTCAAGGTGGTCCTCTATGGCTCGTTCGCGCGTGGCGACTGGGTTGAGGATCGTCTGAGCGGTTACCGCTCCGACTATGACATTCTCGTCGTCGTCAACGACAAAGCCTTTGCGGAAGAAGACGAGCTGTGGGAGGAAATCGACAACAGGCTGCTGCAGGAACAGATTGCTCATCGCATTGAGACACCGGTCGTTCCGATCGTGCACACGCTTGCCGACGTCAACGACCAGCTCGGCCGCGGCCGGCCATTCTTCGTCGATATCGCCAGGGATGGCATTGTCCTGTTCGAAGTCCCTGGCCATCCGCTGGCAAAACCGAAGCCGTTGACGGTGGAAGAACAGCGCCAGGAAGCGAAGGGCTATTTTGAGCAATGGTTCAAGCTGTCAGAAGAAGCTTTGATTGGCGCCGAGCTAATGCTTGGAAAGGACATCTGGCGTCATGGCGTATTCATGCTGCATCAGGCGACGGAATCCGCTTATCACTGCGCTCTGTTGACCCTCACCCTCTATAGCCCGAAGTCGCATCGCATCAAGGTGCTGCGGTCTCGCGCCGAGGCGGTGGACCCGCGCCTGATTGCGGCGTGGCCCCGGGACAGTCGATTTGCGCGCCGGTGCTTTGAACTGCTATCTCGCGCCTACGTCGAGGCCAGATACTCCGCGCAATACAAAATCACAAAAGATGAACT
Organism: Rhizobium grahamii CCGE 502; assembly: GCF_000298315.2. GTDB lineage: Bacteria > Pseudomonadota > Alphaproteobacteria > Rhizobiales > Rhizobiaceae > Rhizobium > Rhizobium grahamii. The sequence goes on from NZ_AEYE02000037.1 coordinate 65,416, forward strand.
CGACTGGTTGACGGAGCGTGTCAGGAGCTTGCAGGAAGTTGTCAACCTCGTGTGTCTCGACCGTCTCGCCGGCGACTGACGCAATTATTGCTCAAAGGCGGTCAATCACTCCAATAGCCCAATACCTCGGCACTGATCTCAATACCTTCAGTGGCCACTCATGACGGCTTGGGCCACACGTTGGAGGTCGACGTCACTGTCGCTTGTCGAACCGCAAGCTCAACGCCAAGGGACCCTCGATTACACCGCGCCATGGGAACACGGTCTTGCCACGGGCTCGTCGTCGATGGAGTTTTTCGGGTCCGACAAGGCGGATCGCCACAACCGGCGGTTTGAGCAGTTCGTCAATATTAATTTCTTCGGCAAGCGCAAGCAAATGGGTTGGCATCGGGGCTCAGCACGCCCTACATGCGTCCGTGGATGCCGATCATGCGGTGAGCAGGGAACCTCGCTTGGAACACTTCTGCAGCGAGTGGACAGTGCTCCCACCCGCCTTCGATATGCTCTCGAGCGACGATTGGAGCATAACGCATCGAGCGACGCATCATGTGTGAGATTTACCACACCGACGCAGGAACGGCCGTCTCTAGCGGAAATAAGCGACTATAGGGACTTTTCCTTTTTTAGGAACTCCACATAGCTTGCGCCTGCCCGGAAACGGGTGGAAACGCTGCCGACGCTTGTCGAAGGCAATTGGTGCGCGTCGGCAGCGTTTCATCCGGCATCATGCTGGAGCTCACGCTTGTGTGGAAGCGGCGGATCGCGCCTCGCCCCAGTTGGCGGCCTCTCATTCTGAGCGTCGGCAAGTTGATGCGGGCCGTGTGCCGCGCGAGTAACTTGACGCCCTGACAAGTCAGGCGAGCGTTTCCGGGCCAATGTCTTCGGTGAGGAAATTTTTCAGCCGGAGCATTCTCCGGGCGAGCAGGGGCTCGATCGTTCGAAGTCTCTGGGCGGTGGTTGATGGCATCGGATGTGACGTTCCCTCTAATTGCAAATAATATGCAGCGGTTTTATAAAACGTCACCGACATGGCCGGATCGCCTCCTGCCACCTCGCAGACGGCGTGATTGCAAGAGACTTGTAATGCTGGGGCCATAGATGCGCGGGACGTGCAGTCTGCTCGGCAAAAGCACACCATAGGAGACTTCATCTCGGATAGGACAACCCATACCGGTCGCGTATCGTCCGCCCTTCATATTGGCGGGGATAGACGTTTCTGTCCTGGAGGATTGGGATGACCTTGTCGACGAACTCCTCGATGTCGTCAGGCGCCCGAGGTGGCTGCAGCGTGTAGCCATCCACCGTGCCGTCTTCCCAAAGGTCGATCATCTCTTCAGCGACCTGCTCCCCGGTGCCAAGCAGAAGTCGATGATGTCCCTCCGAACGGCGTACGGCCTGGCGAGCTGTCAGTTTCTCGTGCTGCAGAAGATCGGAGAGGCCGAGCCCCATTCCCACGGCCTGCTGCCTGTTCGGGTCGGGGACGAAACGTTTGTAGTCTAATACCGCATCGGGGTCGAAGCGGTCACGATCCAGTCCGTGTTCGCGCACGAAGCGTTCGAGCAGGCCATCTTCGGAGCCGGCACCGCTGAAAAGCTCATGCTTGCGCAGTGCCTCCTCCCTGGTATCGCCGATAATGACCACGAGACCGGGAACGATGCGAATGCTCGACGGATCGCGTCCGAACGAAACGGCCCGGTTGCGCACCTTGTCGCCGAATGCCCTGCCCGCGGGTTTCGACAGGATGTTGCAGTAGATGATCTCGCCGTGCCGGGCCGCAAGATCGATGCCGCCATCAGACGCGCCAGCCTGGGCGATGACCGGATGGCCCTGCGGGCCGCGCGGGACGTTGAGCGGACCGCGCACCTGGAAGAATGTGTCGTCGTGATCGACCGCAATCGCACTCGTGCTGTCCCAGAAACGATCGGCCGCAACCTCACCCTCCCGGCCCGGATCCCAGCTCGACCACAGCTTCTTTGCCACGTCAAGAAATTCGGTCGCGCGGGCATAGCGCTCGTTGCGCGGCGGAAGTGCTGCACTCCCAAAATTGGCGGCGACGTTCGGATTGAACGACGACACGATGTTGACGATCAGCCGACCGCCCGAAATGATATCGAGCGACTGGACGCGCCGCGCGAAATTATAGGGTGAATTGTAGGTGGAAGACACCGTTACGACGAAACCGATATCCGGCACCTGCGCGGCCAGCGCCGTGCACAGGATAAGCGGATCGATCGTGTGGAAGGGACGACCAAGCGGTTCCGTCATCAGGGCCGGATGGTCGGAAAAGAACACGGCATCGAACAGTCCCTTGTGGGCGATTTCCGCCAGGCGCCGGTAATAGGCGGGATCGTTGATGTCGTGCCGATTACCAATGCGGTACTTCCAGGCATTCGCGAGATAGCCGGTGGAATTCAGCCCGACATTGAGGTTCATGCGACGTTTTTGAATGCTCATGCGCCAGTCCGTTCAGCCTGCTCTTGTTTTGCGACGCCCACTCCCGCCTGCGGGCCCGGGATCGTGCCGTTAATGGCGAAATCGCCGACGATGCGATCATGGTAGATGCGCGGATTGTGGGACGCGATCGTGCGGGCGTTGCGCCAATGGCGGTCTAGACCGTGGCCGCGCTTGGCCGCGGATGCTCCCAACGCGTCGAACAGCACCGTGCTCGCATCAAGGATCAGCGAGGTGATGACGGTGACGGACTGGCTGACCTCGAGCTCGGCGTTGCGGCCAGCCTGGGCTATCTGGTCTTCGTCCCCGCTCTGATTGGCCTCGTAGGCGCGCTGCAGCGCCCTCGCCGCCTGAAGCACGATCGCGCCGGCGCTATAGGCGGCTCCCCTGACCTTGCCCACCACCTGCTGGACCTGCGCGTCCTGTGCCGATCGTGACGCGTTGCCGCGGCCATAAATCCTCTTTCTCGCAGTCACATGGCGCGCCAAGTCGTTTGCGGCGGCGCGGCCGATACCGGCTAGCGAGGCCAGATGGACCAGTTGGAAGAAGCCGCCGGAATAGCTGAAGCGCACCGCGCTTGGCTTGATCAGCTCGTCGGCAATCTCGACATCCCGGAAGCGGGCCGTGCCGCTGGCTGTCAGTGATTGACCAAACCCATCCCAATCGTCAATGATCTCGACACCCCGCGCCGACGTCGGCACCAGCGCGCCGATCGGTTGCCCCTCCCCGTCGATCGCTCCCAGCGTGATCCAGTCCGCGTAAAGGGATCCGGTTGTATAGAATTTTTCGCCGTCGAGACGCCAGTTGGCGCCATTGCGGATAAGGCGCGTCGAATAGCTGCCGAGCGGCGTGTCGCCAAGTTCGGAGAACCCGCTTCCGATCGTCTCGCCCTGCCCGAGTCTTTTCAGCCAGCCGTCGCGCCAGGCGCTGTCAGGCGCGTTCAGCAGATCCTCGGTGAAGCCGAAGTGGCTGCGATAGGCGTTGGTGAGGTTCGGATCGGCCGCGGCAAGCTCGATGATAAGGCCGAAAAGCTCCGGCAAAGTCACGCCAAAGCCTCCATCGGCAACCGCAAGCCGCAATCGCGAGAAGCCTGAGCTCTTCAGCCATTCATAGGCATCGAAAGGCAGTTCATGGGCGATGTCGCGTTCAACCGCACGCTCACCAATGCGGGCGAAAACGGGCCTGAAGGTCTCCGCGAGACGCTCGAACCGCTCGCTGGGCGGTGCGCCCCAGGCCCCACTGATATCAGTCATGGTGCTGTTCCTGTTTAAATCCGCAATACCGCCGGCTTTGACGGCAGTACCAGAAGTTCGGTTATTGTTCCGACCAAGACCAGGCTCGCCTAAGCGGCAGCCCTTTCCTTTGCCTCGAAATCGTCAAGCAGGATCGCGATCTCGAAACCGCGGCGGGCTAGCCAGTGGGCAACGATGCGGGCGCGCGAGCCAAGGAGATCGTCGACCAGGACGACGCGGGCCCCACGAACGGCAATGGACCGGTAGGACACGCCAAGCAGCTGTCCCCCTTCAGAGGAAATCGATCCCGGCAGATGCGCACGCGTGAACTCCTCGGGTGTACGGACATCAAGGAGGTAGGTCGTGCGCTCCGGATCGGCAATCCACGTCTCGGCGGTTTTGCGATCGATCAGCGTCAAGGCGTCCTTCGCCGAAAGCCTTTCACCGTGCTCGCTGGCAAAGCGACGCGCCTCTTCGCTCGGCTCACGGTAGGTTGCCGTGCGTCCGGTCTCCAGTTCGAAACCCGCATTCGTCCAGCCGCTTGTGCCGTCGTCGAGATAGGCCACCGCATTGGAGATCCCGGCATCGATCAGCGTCTGGGCTCCGAGAATGGCGCGCGGCAGGCCCGCGCAGGAAACGACGACGTTTGTCTCCGATGAGGGAACGAGATCGGCAAAGCGAAGCAGCAGCTCGGCGCCCGGTACGCCGACAGCACCCGGCACATGACCCTTCTCATATTCGCCGAGCGTGCGCGTATCGAGGACGATCACGTCGTTTCCCTGATCGTGCAGTGCCTTGAGCTCGACAGCCGAAATCACTGGTGTCTGTCGTTCCTCGCGCACCTTCGTCACGAAGGGAACGCCGGGGATATCGAAAGTCGGAAGAGCTTCCTTGCCACCCTCCCGCCACGCAGGAATGCCGCCCTGTAGGAAGTGGATGCACGTCCAGCCGACCTGCGCCAGTCGGGCTGCCGCCGCCTCGGCCGCGCCGTCGCCACCATCGACCAAAACGGTACGGACGACACGCCGCGGCACAAAGCGGTCGAGTTCGGCCTCCAGGCGCTCGGCGGGGAGGTTCGTCGCAAACAGCGGCGAAGCGTACCCGACCTCCTCGACCGGTCGGATATCAAGCACCGCGAGTTCCAGCCCGTCGCCCAGCCAATCGGTCAATGTGGCTTTATCTATCGAACGTTCCGTCATGAGTCTGCTCCTCGATTTCAAGCGTTCGGATCGAGCCACAGGTCGCCGAAACTCCAGTTGAGCCCTTGCGATCCCGTGACGTAGTTCTTGACCCGCTTGTTGGCGACTATCTGGGCGCCGGCGGCGACGAGGTCGACAGATGCCACCTCGTCGTGGATGAAATGCTGGAATTTGCTCCAGACCTCCCAGCGCTTCTTTTCGTCAGGCTCGATCGCGGCCGCCTCCAGAAGTGCATCCGCCTTCGCGTTCACGTAGTGGCTGGCATTCGAGAACGGCAGGCCGATCTTGAAGTTCTTGCTCCAATAGGCGCGCTGGATGCCGAGCGACGGATCGAACGTGTTCGAGAGCGACTCCACCACCAGATCGAAAGCGCGGTCGGTATAGACGGTCTTCAGGAAGGTCGGCAGGTCGTATTTCCTGATTTCGATCCCGACGCCGATCTTTTCCAGCTGGCTTTTCAATACGTCGGCGTAGCCTTGCGGCAGATAGGAATTGTAGGTCAGCCGGAGAACGAAGCGCTTGCCGTCCGCCTTGCGCGGATAGCCCGCCTCATCCAGAAGCTTTTCGGCGGCTGCCGTGTCATAGGGATGGGCCACCACGGTCTTGTCGTACCATTGCGGCAATGCAGTGCTGACCGGGCTCGGCGACACCTGCGCGTAACCATAGAGCGCGACGTCGACAATCTCCTGCAGGTTGATCGCCTTGGCGATGGCAAGCCTGACCTCGCGTTTGGCAAACAGCGGATTGTCGTAGTTGAAGAACAACTGTTGCTGCGGGCCGGAATAGGCATAGGTGGTGGTATCAACGATGAGATTGGGGACCTGCTTCAGCCGGTCTAGATCGGCAAGCGGAACCGGATTGTCGCCGATATCGGCTTCCCCCGTCTCCAGAGCAGCCGATCGGGCGGCCGGGTCGGTGACGACGCGAAGAATGATGCTGTCGAGATAGGGCTTTCCCGAGTCCCAATAGTCTGGATTTCGTTCGAAGATCAGATGGCTGCCGGCCACCCACTCCGTCAGCTTGAAGGGACCCGTACCGATCGCGGTCTGAAGCGTCTGCCCGTCACCCGGTGCCAGCTTCTCGAAGATGTGTTTCGGCACGATCGGCGATTCAGAGCTCGACTGCGCCGAGAGCAGGAAGGGAGCGGGCTTGGATAGAACGATGATGGCGGTAAGCGGGTCCGGGGTCTCGACCGCCACCACATTCTGATAGGTGATGCGGCCGCGCGGATGTGCTTCCTTTAGCCTGAAGATCGAGAAGGCGACGTCGCCAGACGTGAAGTCCGTTCCGTCATGCCACTTCACCCCCTTGCGGAGCCTGAACGTGTAGCGAAGATTGTCATCGGAAACCGACCATTCCGTTGCCAAAAGCGGCTGCGGCCTGACGTCGAGGTCAAAGGTCAACAATCCCTCGACGATCTTAGGCCCGATCGCCTGGCCGGTGCCAGACGACGTGTTGATGGCAAAGAGTGCACTGCCGGGATCCACCCGGTAGAGCCAGTTCAAGGTGCCGCCCTTTGCCGGCGCAGCACCTTGTCCAAAGGCGATCGACGGGAGCAAGGTGCTGGCGCTCGCAAGCAACATCAGCTGGTTGAAACTGCGACGGTTGATGGACACGCGAAGAGCTCCTCTTTGGTTGGATTTGTGGTCCGCTGAGGGGAAGCTTCAGTGCTGTGTCGGCAAAGGCGAAGTCAAAGTTTCTTCTCCCCGGGGAAAGAATAATTGCGTCCGAATGGTTGTTCGCGGTCAGTGCGACGCAAAGGAAGCTCTCCTCAATTTCCATGTTTTGACAGGAGGATGTTTTCGTCGATGGGCGCGCCGACGAAACGCGGGAATTCGAGCGCTCCGGCAAAAGAATTTCTTTCCGTGAAATCAAACAGATATTTCTGGACTTGAGCGGCCGGCCAGCCAACCGTTGACGGGAAATACCGGGGCGCAGTTCCCCTTCACCTTCATCCCCGGGAGGCAAAATGCCGTTCGATACAGATGCTGATGACACGCTTCTGGCAAAGGCAACAGCGCTGCGCCAGGCATTTCATCTCGATGCCGTCGAGAGAGACAAACAGGGCGGCAGGCCCGCCGAACAGATAAGGCTCCTGAAGAATAGCGGACTGCCTTCGGCACAGATCGCCAGGGAATATGGCGGCCAGGGCGCCTCGTGGCTGACGATCCTGCGTATCGTCAGGGAGTTCGCCAAGACGGATGGATCGCTCGCCCATCTCTTCGGCTATCATCATCTGCCGCTCAACCTCATCCTGTTTCGCGGCTCGGCCGCCCAGAAGGAAAAATGGCTGACCGGCTCGGCGGCTGGCAACTGGATCTGGAGCAATTCCGGAAATGCCCTGTCGAAAACGTCGAGCGGTGAAAGGACGGCAACCGGCTGGGTCATCAACGGCAGCCGCCCGTTCTCCTCGGGCTCGCATATCGCCGACTACATCCAGATCTCCTGGGAGACTGCCGATGGCGCGCGACTGACCGCCGCCGTTCCTGCCGACCGCGAAGGCATCGTCGTCGAAAATGACTGGGACGGCATCGGACAGCGGCAGACCGGAAGCGGCACCGTGCGCTTCGTCAATCTTGAAATCCTTGACGACGAGCTGATCAGCTCGCCCGACGTACCGCTGACGCCCTACTCCTCACTGATCTCGCTCCTCCAGCAGAGCGTGCTTCTCAATGTCTTTGTCGGCAGCGCCCAAGGCATTTTGGAGGAGGGCCGCGCCTACACGACGACGAGTTCGCGACCCTGGATCTATTCCGGCGTCGAACGACACATCGACGACCCCTGGATTAAACGCCAGTATGGCGACCTTTATATCCGCACGCTTGCGGCAACCGAGCTCGCCGATAAGGCGGCCCGCAGCCTCGAGGGGGCCTATGCGGAGGGCCCATCGCTGACCGCCGCGGAGCGCGGCGCGGCGGCAATCGATATCGCGACCGCCAATGTCTATGCCGGCGAAGTCGGGCTTGCCGTTTCCAGCGAGGTCTTCGAGGTCATGGGCGCCCGCTCTGCGACCACTGCCAATGGCTTCGACCGCTTCTGGCGCAACGTCAGAACCCACACGCTTCACAATCCCGCCGAGTACAAGAAACGGACCGTCGGCACTTGGCTGCTGACAGGTGAATTTCCCGTGCCGGCCATCTATCGCTGAAAGGAACCACAATGGCGAAACGCAAGGACAAGATCAAGCTCGGCGCATTTCTGCTGTTTACCGGACATCACGTCGCCGCATGGCGTCACCCAAACGCTTCCGTCGGCACCGAGTTCGATAACTATGTGGAACTCGCCAAGCTTGCCGAAGCCGCGAAGTTCGACACGATCTTCTTGGCGGATGGCGTTGCCGCGCGCATCAAAGATGTCGAGGCGGCAAGCCGCAAGGCCCATAGCGGGGTCTATCCCTTCGAGCCGATCACTCTGCTGTCCGCCCTGTCATCCGTCACACGCAACATCGGGCTGATCGCCACCGCCTCCACCAGCTATTCCGATCCCTACAACCTCGCCCGGCAGTTCGGCTCGCTCGACCGGCTCAGCGGCGGCCGGGCCGGCTGGAACCTGGTGACCTCCGCCGACCCCGACGCCGCCTTCAATTTCGGCCATGAGACACAAATTCTGCATTCCGACCGCTATGAACGGGCGGAGGAATTCGCCGATGTCGTGCTCGGCCTGTGGGACAGCTGGGAGGACGACGCGTTTCTTCGGGACCGCGCAAGCGGCCGGTACTTCGACCCTGCCAAGCTGCACCGGCTCAACCATAGCGGCCGGCACTTCAAGGTGCGCGGGCCGCTCAACATTCCGCGCTCGCCGCAGGGTCGGCCTGTTGTTGTCCAGGCGGGCGCGTCCGAACCCGGTAAAGAGCTTGCAGCCCGTACTGCGGAAGCCATCTTCGCCGCCCAGATCACACTCGAGGAAGCGACCGGCTTCTACGCCGACGTCAAGGGGCGGCTTACCAAATACGGTCGCTCGCATGACGACCTCAAGATCCTGCCCGGCATTTTCCCTGTTGTCGCCCGCACCCGGTCGGAGGCCGAGGAAAAGTTCGAGGCTCTCCAGGAACTCATTCAGCCCGAGGTCGGCCTGAACCTGATTTCGCAGCTCTCGGGTGTCGATCTCAGGGATTATCCGCTCGATGGCCCGGTACCCGAAAATCCGCCCGCGACCAATGCCGGCAAGAGCCGTCAGGCGCTGGTTCTGGACCTTGCCCGGCGCGAGAATCTCACGATCCGGCAGCTCTACCTTCGCATTGCCGGCGCGCGTGGCCATTGGCAGGTCGTCGGGACGCCCGACGATATCGCCGATCAACTCGAAGAGCGCTTCGAGAACTATGGCGCGGATGGCTTCAACATCATGTCACCGATCATGCCGGGCGGGCTCAGCGATTTCATTGAGCTAGTAGTGCCTGAGCTGCGCCGGCGTGGCCTCTTCCGCCACGAATATGAAGGCACCACGCTGCGCGAGAACCTTGGCCTGAAGCATCCCGAAAACAGCCGTGCCACCGGCAAGAGCGGCGCAGTCGCGGCCGAGTAAGGAGAACAGTAATGAGCCGCGATACGCTCTTTCTCATCGCCCCCGGCTTCTCGGATTCGAAACAGCCCGGCCAGACCTTCGTCTGCCCCCATTGCAACGCGATCGAGGGACTGCTCTCGAGCTTCCCTGACCTTGCCAGCAGGCTTGACGTGCAGCGTGTTTCCTTCCCTCGCCCGCGCACGCGGGTGATCGAGGCGGTGGGAGAGGAGAACCAGTCCCTGCCGATTCTGGTGCTCGCCTCCAACCCGCCGCCCGATGCCGCGGACTGGAAAGGCAAGCGCTTCGTCTCGAAGACTAGCCGCATCCTCGAGCTGCTTGCCGAGCGACATGGCTTCCCGCGACTGCACGACTGACGGAGGAAAGATGACGACCGTTAAGCACGCAAGTTTCGAACCAGCCGCATTGCCGCCCGTGCTCTTCCAGCCGGACCGAGCCGATCCTTATCTCGCCAAGGCCATCGAGATTCGCGATATCTTCGCGAGCGATGCCGTCGAGCGGGACCAACAAGGCGGACGTCCCACCGAGCAGATCCGGCTGCTCAAGGAATGCCGTCTCGTCAACCTCCTCATTCCCAAGGAGTTCGGCGGCGAGGGACAGCCCTACTCGACCGCGCTGCGGATCGTGCGGGAATTCGCCAAGGTCGATGGCTCGCTCGCCCATCTCTTCGGCTATCACTTCAGCCCGATCCAGATTGCCCTGGCGCGCGTCAACGATGAAAGATCCGCCGCGATCCTGCGGCAATCGGCCGAGGGCTTATGGTTCTGGGGCAACACGACCAACAGCTTTTCCAAGAGCCTCTTCGGCAGGAAGGTCGAAGGTGGCGTTCTGTTGAACGGTTATCGGCCATTCGCCTCCGGTTCGCACGTCGCCGACTATCTGATGGTCGCATGGGAGGATGAGGAGACGAACGCGCGCAGCTTCGCCTATATCCCCGCGAACCGGCCAGGCATTACGATCGCCGATGACTGGGACGGCATAGGCCAGCGGCAGACCGGCAGCGGCCGCGTCTTCTACAAGGATGTCACCATAAAGGATGACGAAATCCTGTCGGAACGTCCGAAGGACCCCTTGGCGCTCCTGGCGCCTCAGCAACAACAGAGCGTTCTTCTCAACGTCTTCATCGGCAGCGCCCAGGGTGCCCTTATTGCCGCACGAGACTACACCACCACGAAATCCCGCCCATGGATCTATTCAGGCGTGGAGCGCCATACCGACGATCCATGGATCAAGCGGCAATACGGCGAACTCTGGACGAAAGTACAGGCCGCCACCGCGCTCGCCGATCGTGCCGCCACCGCCATCGACGCTGCCTATGCCAAGGGCACGGCACTCACGGAGGAGGAGCGCGGCGCTACGGCAATCGCGGTCGCCTCGGCCAACGTCCTGGCCGGCAAGGTCGCACTCGAGGTCACGAGCGAAATATTCGAGGTGATGGGAGCGCGTTCGGCGGTGCGTCCCTATGGCTTCGATCGCTTCTGGCGCAATGTCCGCATCCACACGCTCCACAATCCGGCCGAGTACAAGACCCGCAATCTCGGTGCATGGTTCCTGACCGGCGATTATCCCGAGCCGGGTGTTTTCCAATGAGCCGGCGACTGCTTCACCTTATAAGCCCGTAGCGGCCACGAAAAAGTTGAAGATGTCGGATGGCACGCCGCGGTCCAACGTTGATATGAAGACTTGGCGTGACCGCTTCAGAGGGGGCGCGATGCCTTCTCAACTGCTAGCCAAGGGCGAGCCATTTACAGCGGTCCTTTGCGCTAACGATCGGCTGGCTCTTGGAGCGATTGAGGCATTGAGGGAGCGCAATGTCGGATGTCCAGAGCAGTTATCCGTCACCAGCTTCAACGACATGCCATTCGTGAGCCTTGTACAGCCTCAGCTTACAGCTATGCGTATTCAGCACTTCGGCGCCGGCAAGGCGGCGGCCGGCATCCTGTTGTACTACTGAACGGCGATGGTACCGCTCCGAAAGATACTATCTTGCCTGCCGGGCTTGTGGTCCGCAGCAGGACGGGCTCCGCCCCAGTTTCAAAGAAATGACATTTCTTCGTCGGGTGGACATCTCGTTTGTCGTATCGCCGTCAACGCCGCGTCTATCGGTTTTGCGACCACCTCGGCATCAATAAAAATGGTATTTTTTCTGTCCACTCGAAATGTTGTTCCACCTTTAAGTTGGCCCGAGCAGCCAAAAATTGACACCGCCTCGACTGAACCAAATACCGCAAAGCAGCTATGTCCCGCATTGTCTCTGGTTCTACGAAAAGGTTTTCGACGTCCTTTCGCGCTGCGCCCTCAGGCTCGGGTTGCCGCTCAAATGCGACGAACCTCCCGAAATAGCTCACTCGGCCGCCATCATGTCCGCGGCCGGCCGGATGCGCCGCCCAATAATCTCGTCCATCGTCTGCAGCGCGCGGGCCTCGGCAAGCAGCCACTCGCGAAACAGATCAACGCGCATGACCCGCGCCGTATGCACCGTTGCGGCAAAGAAGTAGGAGGAACTAACGGGCTGCGGCACGCCGAAAGGACTGACCAGCCGTCCGGATCGAATGGCGGCCTCCGCCAGCCTGATCTTGCCGAGCCCCAATCCCTGCCCTGCCAGCGCGGCATCGAGAACAAGAGACGATTGGTTGAGCCGAAACCCGCCCGGCGATGGACGATAGGAAAGCCCGGCAGCACGCAGCCATCCGCCCCAGTCCGGGCAGGATTGATCATGCTCGGCTCCCTCTTCATGCAAGAGCGGCACATCTTCGATCGCCTCCGGCTTGCCCCACAGGCCATGGGTGTCGGCAAATTCCGGGCTGCAGACCGGCAGCACCGCTTCGGAAAATAGATGGTCGACGATGAGGCCGGGATAAGGCCCGCTTCCGTAGCGGATCACGCAGTCGGCGTCGCCGGCATCGAGGTTCGTCAGCTGCGTCGACGCATCGACAAGCACTTGCAATCCCGGAGCCGCCCGCCGCAACGCATCCAGCCGCGGGATCAGCCATTTGCTGGCAAAGGACGGTGCGACTGAGATGCGGATCGGCTGTTCATGGTCGCTTTGAACGAAATGCGCCATGGCGGCGAGAACGGCGTCGAAGGCGCCGGTCAATCCAGGCACCAAGGCCAGTCCGGCGGGCGTCAGATGCAACTGGCCACGTACACGGTTGAAAAGCGACTGACCGAGGTAATCCTCGAGCAGGCGTATCTGTTGACCAACTGCTGCCGAGGTTACGTGCAGCTCTTCGGCGGCGCGGACGAAGTTCAGGTGCCGCGCCGTCGCCACGAATGCCCGCAGCGATGTCAGCGGCGGCAGCCGCGCAAGTGTCGGCTGGATTGCTTTTCTGCGGGAGTCGGCAAAAGTGCTCATGAGATGATTGCACCACAAACGCGCCTAAGAAGACGAGAACCGGTGTTCCTTCCTGCCCTGCCGACGGGACATTTTCTTGCGCAGCAGGCATCGATCTGAGACGCAAAAACTCATTTTCGTAAATTGTCTATATTTTTAGTGGATTAAAAGATTGGCTCCGCGGCTGACGTCAGGACGCGAAGTTTTCCTTTGCCGGCCACGGAGAAAAACATTCTTCCGGTTTTGCGCCGCGCTGCCCGATGATGCCGGCGACGACGCTTCAATAGAGGCGTCCATGGCAACTCAGGGGTATTCATGGATATCAGCAGACGTCAACTCAACAAGCTTCTCGCCGCGACTGGCCTTACCGCGTTCCTGCCGCTCAGCGCCTTCGCTGAGACTGCGGCACCCACAAAGGGCGGCACCTTGAACTTCATTGTCGAGCCGGAGCCGCCGACAATCCTTGCGCTCGCCCATACGGCGGGAGGCACACAGAAAATCAGCCCGAAGATCACCGAGGGTCTCCTGACCTACGATTTCGACCTGACGCCCAAGCCGCAGTTGGCGACGGAATGGTCGATCAGCGACGACGGCCTGAACTACACCTTCAAGCTCCGCCCGAAAGTGAAGTGGCATGACGGCAAGCCCTTCACATCTGATGATGTTGCCTACTCCATCGAGCTTCTGAAGCAGGTCCATCCGCGCGGCCGCGGCACTTTCGCCAATGTAACGAAGGTCGAAACGCCTGACCCGCTGACCGCAGTGATCCGGCTTTCCAAACCCGCCCCGTATCTCCTCAGTGCGCTTTACGCAGCGGAATCGCCGATAGTCCCCAGGCACGTCTATGATGGCGTGAAGATTGCCGACGTACCCACCAATCCGAATGGCGGCGCGCCGATCGGTACGGGACCTTTCGTCTTTAAGGAGTGGGTGCGCGGATCGCACATCATCCTGGAACGCAATCCAGAGTACTGGGACGCCGGCAAACCCTATCTCGATCAGGTCATCGTGCGCTTCGTGCCTGATGGCGCAGCCCGCGCTGCTGGCTTCGAAACCGGCGAGTTCGATATCGGCGGCGACAATCCCATTCCCTTGAGCGATCTTGAGCGTGTGAAGGCATTGCCGAACATCGGCGTCGATTCCCGTGGCTACGAGACAAAGGGCGACCAGACGCAACTGATAATCAATCTCGACAACGAGTATCTGAAGGACGTACGCGTTCGCCGCGCAATCGCCCATGCGATCGACCTCAATGTCATCCTGAACACCGTCTGGTACGGCTATGGCCACATTTCGCCTTCCCCGATTAGCACTTTCCTGCCGCGCTACCTCGATACCTCGATCAAGCCCTATGCCTTCGATCTGAAGGCAGCCGAGCAGCTGCTCGACGAGGCGGGCTACAAGCGCGGCGCAGACGGCGTGCGCATCAACCTGCGACTGACGCATAATTCCTACAATGAAGGCTTCAAGCGGGTCGCCGAATATCTGAAACAGAACCTGGCGCGCATCGGCATCAATGCCACCATCGATTCCTACGACTTCTCCACCTACATCAAGAAAGTCTACACCGACCGGGCCTTCGACGTGACGGCGGAGTATCTTGGCAACCAGTTCGATCCAACGCTCGGTGTCCAGCGCATCTACTGGTCGAAGAACTTCAAGCTCGGCCTGCCCTTCTCCAACGCCAGCCATTACGCCAATCCGGAGGTGGACAAGCTGCTCGAAGCCGCGTCCGTCGAAATCGACGATGCAAAACGCAAAAAGCAGTTCTTCGCCTTCCAGAAGATCATCGCTGATGACGTGCCGGTGGTGAACCTAGTTGCGCTCGAAAACGTCACCGTTTTCAACAAACGGGTCAAAAACCACACGATCGGGGCCGAGGGCGTGCAGTCCAACTTCGCTGAGGTCTACATTAAGGACGGCGAGGGGTGAGGCGCGAGCGGCTGGACCTCCAGCCACCATCTCGTGACTTCCAGTGCCTCGTTGGCGCATAGTCGCCATCGTGCTTCATGGCCGGTGCCCATAGCTGGGTGAAACATGCATATCCATCTGAAAGTCCTTATCAGTGAGAGCGTTCGGCCGGAGTGAGCTTCCGGCCGAGGTTCGTCATCCAAATTTCACAAGGTTCGGTGCGGGAAGGGGACCGCGCGGGAACTGCACGAGCTTTCCGCCGGTCGAGACCAGGCCGAGATCGATCCCACGTGAAGCCCAGCTTGGCGATCAGTGCCGATTCTTGCAAAAGTCGACGTTCACTTCCTGGGAGGGAAGTGGCAATCGAAGCCGCCGTGGTTCTTCCGAAAAATTTCCGGCATGATATCCCCGATAACCTGCCATGTAAGGGTATTGCCGAACACGGTCCTATCGATTCCAATATTATGGTTTGTGGCTGGGCCTCGGTCTTTCTACGTTTGAAGAGATCAGGCGACGCGGATCGGCGTGAATTTCGCCAAGATGCGATCGGCGAGCGCGATCGCTTGAGCGCGCTGCTCGGTAATCGAGCTCGATTCCCAGGCAACGCCACGCAACGGATGCCCGATGGCGCTCAGATTGCGATGAACAAGGCCCTCTTCATTGATGAGATCGCCGGCGGGCGTCGCATCGATGCCGTAGCCGGTGCTGTGAGGTCGAACATCGCCGCGTGCGAGCAGGCTCTTCACGAAAGGATCCTCTATGCGGCGCCAGTCGTGCAACTGGTGACCACGACAATCGATCACGCCGTCGAACGACGCCGTCTCTACACCTGAGTTCACCTTCAGTCTGGCGGTGATATCGCTGCCCTCGGCGGCAAATCCGAGGATGCGGGCGCGGCCATGCTCCAGCCGCCCTTCCGAAATGACACGCTCGACGATCCGGTGGCTTTCAGGCGCCGAGCGATGCGCGGTCACGTCCCAGAAAGTCCTGAGATGCCTGGTGAAACGCAGCCGCTCGCGATCGCTTGCGCCCTGCCATAGCGATAAAATATGAGGGCGGATCGACAGCGGAAGACCCTGCCAGTCCGCACCGTCAGCCGAGATCGCACGCCGTTCAGCCTTGACGCGGGATAGCAGCTCGCGCGCGGTTGTTGGCAACGGGCCATCGGCCAGAAAGTCTCGTGCTGCCTCGACGGCCCTCCGCCCCTCCACGAACTGGCCGCGGCGCGATATCACCCGGTAATGCCCGCGATAGCCCCTCGCCTCCATGCTGGCGATGGCATCGACCATCGACAGACTGGAACCGATCAGCAGGATATCATTGCAATCGACCAGCCGATCAAGCGCCCGTGCATCCCACGGATTGGCAGCAAAGCGCGGATGGCCGGCAAGCTGGGATTCGGTTGCCGATAAGCCAGGCTGAAAGACGCCGAGGGCCAGAACCGCCTCGTCGGACTCAATGACAGTACCGTCGGTGGTCGTGATACGGATCCGGTTCGGCGCGGCCACAAGTGCTGCGGCCGACGACCGGATATGCCGCAGCGTCGAGCCGAGTCTGGCATTGGCCACCGCGCGGGCAAGTTCGTCACGAACATAGGTTCCGTAAAGATGGCGCGGCGGACTGCTCGAGCCCACCTCGGCAGGAGGCGTCCAGCCGTTGGCCGGACCGTTCTCGACCAGCCAGCGCGAAAGATGGCCCGGGTCTTCGGGAGAGAGGGAGAAGATCTCGGCCGGTCCGTTGACGAGATGAACGGGCTCCGTCGTGCTGTAGGCAATACCCCGGCCGAGCTCCTCGCGCCGCTCGATGACGGTGATCGCGAGCGGCACTTCGGTCCGGTCGAGCAGCTTGAGCGCGGTCAGCGCGCCGGCGAAACCGCCCCCGACGATGGCAACGGAGTGATGCGGAATACGATCGATACGCAATGAACCTCCTATCCCACCGGCCTCGGTGGGGGCGTGATATGTCGGGCTATGAATACGGGCAGGTGCCGCTTAGGCGATCAGCCGGCAGCGGCGATGACCTTTCAGAAGTTCAAGGGCATTTCGGCTGGCAATAAGCTCCGCTTCATGGGCGCTCAGGCCAGCTGCCTCGAAGGTGGCCGCCAGTCCGTCCTGCGTCGGGTCGTGTCCCAGGATCGGCCAGTCACTACCGGTCAGAACATGATCGGCGCCAACCAGGCTTGTCACGAAGCGGATGAAACGGGACTCCGACGGCATGATGTCGATATAGAGATGACGCCGCCTGCCGGGTGGTGCATCCGTGAAAATGGAAGGCAGGTCGCCGAAGGGGCCGGTCAGCGCCAGCGCCGAAACCCCGAGCGCGGTGATGACCACCCGAAGTTCTGGCAATTCCTCGAAAACACCTGATGTCACCAGCGCGATCGCGGCCGCCGCGTTGATCGTGCCACGGCTCAAGCGGGTGCCGAGCCGGCCGAGGCCAGATAGTTGCGTCGAAAGCGGCTCGGGATTGATGGGATGCAGGAAGACGGGAACGCCGAGCTCCGCCGCGACCCTCAGTACCGGCCGCGCTTGCGGCGCGTCGATCAGTCTATCGCCCTTTGCACTGTCGAGAAACAGGCCAGACAGATTGAGTTCTATGATGGCGCGCCGCGCCTCTGCGGCGGCTGCCTCACCGCCGAATGCGTCCACGGTCGCCAACGCAAAGAGGCGATCCGGATGGCGCGCCACCGTCGCCGCGAGGTCGTCATTCAGCCGCCGGCTGACTGCACCGAGATCCGCATCGGGCGCTGCGACCATGGAGAGGGCAACGCCGATCACGCGATGCCTGATACCGGCCGCATCGCTGTCGGCGAGCAGCGCGTCGATATCGGAGATCCTTGTACCGATCCGCCCCCACAGCGGATCGAGCGGGCGACCAGGCGCGCGATACACTTCCCAGCCCTCCGGCAGGAAATGCGTATGGAAATCGACGATATCGAGCTTGCTCATTGTGACTCCGTGACGTGTCTTGCGCGGCCTGCCTCAGAAGACCTTGCCTTCCTCCAGGTGCGTTGTGGTTCCGTTGATGTAGAAGTCGCCGACCACGCGTGCCTTGTGCAGCAGCGGGTTGTGGTTAAGCACGGTGCGGATGTTGCGCCAGTGTCGGTCAAGATTGAGATGGCGAGACGTCGCGGAGCCGCCGCCGAGTTCGAAGATGTTGGTGGCGGCTGCCAGCGCGATCTGGGAGGCGACGATCTGCGTGCGCGCCGTCGTCAGCGCGCTCTCGATCAGCGCGGCTTCGAGCTTTTGCGGATCGCCTGCGCCGAAGAGTTCGGCCGTCCTGTCCAGGGCACGCGCGCTCTCCCGGATCAGTGTATCGACAGCAAAGGAGCCGGCGGCGATCTCACCGAGAATCTTTTGTACGAAGGGATCGGCATTGGCGGTTTCGGCGGCGCTGTGAGCTGCCGAGCGTGCCTGCCGGCGTACATAGTCCGTCCCCTCAGTAAGCGCGCCGCGCACCGCGCCGGCCATCGAGGCTGCGAGGTGGAGCTGCCGCAAGGTCGAGGTATGGCGCCCGACCAGCGTGTTCAGCCCGCGCGTGGAGATTTCGTGCGGCAGCACCTCGACGTTTTCAAGGAGAACCCCGCCGCTTGCCGTCAACCGTTGGCCCATGCCATCCCAGTCGTCGAGAATAGAGATCCCGGGCCGACCGACCGGCAGCAGAACACTCACGAACTCGCCATCTTCGTCCTTCGCGCTGAAGGAGGCGAAGTCCGAGAAAGCCGTGCCTGTCGCGTACCATTTGCGGCCGTTGAGGCGGTAGTCATCGCCTGACCTCGTCAGCCGCGTGGTCACTTCGCCTGGGCGTTTGGTGCCCTGCTCGGTATGTGCGCCACCGAAAAGCTTGCCTGACAGAACCCGGCCGAGCTGCGTTCGATCAATGGCCGTGTTGGGCGTCAGGATAAGTGTTTCGGTAAAGTTGAAATGGCTGCGCAGCGCATGCGCGACATTCGAATCCGCTGCCCCGATTGCCATGATCATCTCGATATAATCGGCAATCGACCCGCCGGGGCCGCCGAGCGCCGCGGGAATGCGCAGCGCCCCAAGCCCCGCTTCCTTGAACAGGCGGAAGGCTTCGAAAGGAAGCTCCCGCTCCAGGTCGCGCTTAGCCGCGTCCGTGGAAATTTCAGCCGCAAGTGCCGGAATTTTTTCCAGTAGCGTCGACAGATTGTCACCCTCTTCGGCAGGCGTCGGAGTGGCGGACAGGACTGAAGGAGCGGTATTCGGCATGCTGGAACCTTCTCGGCAAAAGGAAAGAAATGGAGGGACCCGCCGTATGGACGGATCCCTGATGTCATGATCAGGCGACGGCGCGCGCCAGCGGCACGACATTGTCTGCGCCAGCTGCTGCGCTGCGCGGCACGCGACCTTCTACCGGATGACTCGGATCGTTGAAGCCTGCTGTCGAGGGGTGGCCGGTTGTGACCAGTCGGTCGACCAGCGCTTCGTCCTCGGCATCGAACTTCACATCGAGCGCGCGGATATAGCTGTCCCAATGCTCCTCGGTGCGCGGACCGGTAATCGCAGCCGAGATCAGCTTGTTGTTCAGCACCCAGGCGAGCGCGAACTCGGTCGGCGAAATCCCCTTGCGGGCCGCGTGCGCCGCGATCTCGCTCGCAATGGCGATCGATTCAGGACGCCATTCGGTCTCGAGGATACGCTTGTCGCCACGTCCGGCGCGGGTGTCGGCCGCCGGCTCCTTGCCTGGCTCGTACTTGCCCGTCAGCACGCCACGGGCGAGCGGCGAGTAGGAAACGACGCCGAGACCATAGTGATGGGCGGCCGGCAGCTGTTCGGCTTCGGCGGTACGGTTGACGATGTTGTAGAGCGGCTGGCTTGCAACCGGACGATCGAGGCCGAGTTCATCGGCCAGGTGCGCGATCTCGGCGATACGCCAGCCTCGGAAGTTGGAAACGCCGAAGTAACGCAGCTTGCCGGCGCGGATTAGGTCGGCGATGGCGCGCACCGGCTCTTCCAGCGGCGCGTCGAAGACCGCCCGGTGGAAATAGAGGATGTCGATATAGTCGGTGTTGAGGCGGCGGAGCGAATTCTCGACGGTCTCGATCACCCATTTGCGGGAATGGCCGCCGAGGTTCGGCCCCTTCTTGTGCGAATTGACGAACTTCGTCGCCAGCACCCAGTGATCGCGATGCGCCTTGATACCCTTGCCGACAACCTCTTCGGACTTGCCATCATGATAGACATCAGCCGTATCGATGAAGTTGATCCCCTGCTCGCGCGCCTTGTCGATGATGCGGAACGCGACATCGTCGGGCGTCGGCCCGCCAAACATCATGGTTCCCAGGCTGAGCGGTGAAACCTTGAGCGCGCTGCGCCCGAGATAGCGATAGTCGACCATTGTATTCTCCTTCTTACTGAGCGTGATGGCAGGCGGCGGCATGGCCGCTGCCGAACTGGCGGAACGCCGGGTCTTCAGCCCGGCAGATATCGGTGGCGAGCGGACAGCGCGTGTGGAAACGGCAACCGGAGGGTGGGTTGTGCGGGCTCGGCAGATCGCCGGTGATCGGCGCCGCCTGCTTGCGCCGCGACGGATCGGGCACGGCTGCAAGCAGCGCCTGCGTATAGGGGTGCTTGGCGCCCTTCCAAAGCTCGCTCGTCGGCGCGCTCTCGACGATGCGGCCGAGATACATGACGAGCACGCGATCGGCGAAATAGCGCACGACGGAGAGATCGTGCGAGATGAAGAGATAGGAGAGCGACAGCTCCGTCTTCATCTCGACCAGCAGGTTCAAAATCTGCGCCTGGATCGAGAGGTCGAGCGCCGAAACGGGCTCGTCGCAGATGACAAGTTCCGGCTGCAGGATCAGCGCGCGCGCGATCCCGATGCGCTGGCGCTGACCGCCGGAGAACTCGTGCGGATAACGATCGAGCGCATCTGCCGGCAGGCCGACATGCGCGACCATCTCAGCCGCGATCGCCTCGCGCTGCTTGCGCTCGCCGATGCCGTGAACGGCGAGAGGCGCCGTCAGGATCGTGCGTATGGTCTGCCGCGGATTGAGCGAGGCGAATGGATCTTGAAAGACCATTTGGATACTTCGCCGGACCGACTGCAGTTCTCGTCCTGCCATGGCGGTGACGTCCCTGCCCTTGAAGGTGACGTTTCCGGACGACGGATCGACGAGCCGCACCAGTGACTTGCCGAGCGTAGACTTGCCGCATCCGGATTCGCCGACCAGTGCCACTGTCTCGCCTTGGGCAATCTCGAGCGAGACGCCATCGACGGCCCGCACGGTGCCGGTGGCACCGGCATAATGGGTCGAGAGCCGATCAACCGACAGAAGCGACATTAGCCTTCTCCGCAATGGCTGGAACATAGGGGCACGCTACCTGCCGGCCGGCGGGCAGTGTGATGAGTTGCGGCACCACGCAGGCGCAGGAAGGCCGGGCGACCGCGCAGCGCGGGCGGAACGCACAGCCCTTTTCGCCAGCCGCCGAAACGATCGAGCCCGGGATCTCCGAGAGCGGCCCGTCGCGGTAGTGGTAGTCGGCCTTCAGGCGCGGAGAGGCCGACAAGAGGCCATTGGTGTAGGGATGGTACGGGTTCTCGAAGACCTCCCCCGGTAGCCCCTCTTCGATCTTGCGCCCGGCATACATGACGACGACGCGATCTGCCCATTGCGCGACGATGCCGAGATCATGGGTGATCAGGATGACGGCCATGTTCAGCTGCACGCGAAGATTATCGAGCAGTTGCAGCACCTGCGCCTGGATCGTCACGTCAAGCGCCGTGGTCGCTTCGTCCGCGATCAGCAGTTTCGGATTGCAGGCGACGGCGATGGCGATCATCACGCGCTGGCGCATGCCGCCGGAAAGCTGGTGCGGATAATCGTCGATGCGGCGGCGAGCCTGAGGGATGCTGACGAGGTCCAGGAGCGCGATGGCGCGCTCCCGCGCCTGGCGGCGGGTGAGATTTTCATGAATGCGCAGCACTTCGATGATCTGGTCGCCGATCGTCAGGACCGGATTGAGCGATGTCATTGGCTCCTGAAAGATCATGGCGATATCACGGCCGCGGATACGGCGCAATTCCCGCTCGGAGAGACCGACAAGATCGCGGCCATCGAAGCGGATCTGTCCACCAGTCCGCGCGTGACGCGGCAGCAACCCCATCAGGCCAAGCGCCGTCAGCGATTTGCCGGAGCCGGATTCCCCGACGATCGCGAGCATCTCACCCGGATTGGCCGAAAAGCTCACGCCC
This sequence comes from Rhizobium grahamii CCGE 502, assembly GCF_000298315.2. GTDB lineage: Bacteria > Pseudomonadota > Alphaproteobacteria > Rhizobiales > Rhizobiaceae > Rhizobium > Rhizobium grahamii. The sequence continues at coordinate 87,279 of NZ_AEYE02000037.1, forward strand.
TTCACAGGTTCGGCCGACGCGAATCGGACCGAGAAGTCGGAAACCTCGAGAAGCTTTGCCATCAGCGATCCTCCGAAAAGCGCGGGTTCAGCGCATCGTTCAGGCCATCGCCGATCAGGTTGAGCGAAAGGACGGTGAAGACAATTGCAAGACCAGGCAGCGCCGTCAGGTACCAGGCGGTGCGAATGACGTCGCGGCCAGCGCCGATCATCGAGCCCCAGGAGACGCGGTTGGGATCGCCAAGCCCCATGAACGAGAGCGCCGACTCCATCAGGATCGCGCTTGCTACCATCACCGATGAGGTGACGATCAGCGGCGGCAGCGCATTGGGAAGGATCTCACGGAAAATGATGCGGGAATGACCAAAGCCGAGGCTGCGGGCGGCCTGCACATAATCCTTTTCGCGAATGGTCCGGAATTCAGCACGCGTCAGCCGCGCCACTGTCGGCCACGATACGATTGCGATTGCAATGGTCACGGTTGCCGTCGTCGGCTGGGCGATCGCCACGAGAACGACGAGCAGCACAAAGCTCGGAATGGTCTGGAATATCTCGATGAACTTGACGAGGATATCGTCGATCAGGCCACCGAAATATCCGGCGACGGCGCCAATCGCGATCCCCGCCGTTAGCCCGAGCGCCGTGGCCGCAAGCCCGACCGTCAGCGATATCCGCGCGCCATGCAAAATACCGGCCAGCACGTCACGCCCCATGGAATCCGTGCCGAGCGGATAGGCAGGGTTCTGTCCGGGCCAGAGGAAGGGGCGCGCCACCATTTCCAGCGGATCACCCGGGTAGACAAGCGACGCAAACAGCGCCGACAGGGCGACCAGAAGCAGGATGGCCGTGCCGAACACTGCGTTGTAGTTGCCGAGGAAGACTTTCAGTTCCCGACGCACGCCACGCCATGCGGTCCCCGAAACCGAGGCGCGCACGTCAGGGGCATGGATATGGGTCCAGCGCGGATGCTTCGGCGCTTCCGGCGAAATCTGACTGCCCTCCGCCTTTGCCTGAGGCGCGAAGCCAATCGATCGCCCGTCCAAGGTTGCAAGTTTCTGACTGTTCATCGGCTTGCTCCAATTCGGGGATCGATCCACGCCTGCAGGAGGTCAACGGTCGCGTTGGCGACGATCACGAGGAAGGATGAAAGCAAAAGGATACCGAGCAGCACGCTGAAATCGCGCGCCATGACGGCTTCGAAGGCAAGGCGCCCGAGGCCCGGCCAGCTATAGACGGTCTCGACCACGACCGCGCCCCCCAGCATCCCGCCGAAGTGCATGCCGGCCATGGTGGTGATCGGAATGAGAGCGTTGCGTAGGACGTGCCGCGTGGTGAGCACGAAGGGCGAGACACCCTTGGCACGCGCGGTGCGCACGAAATCCTGCGACTTAACCTCCAGCATCGAGGCGCGTGTCAGCCGGGCATAGATCGCCAGATAGAAAAGCGCGAGCGAGGTCGCTGGGAGCACCATGTAGCGTCCCCTGTCGAGCAGCGCCGGGAGCCCTGTCAGCCGCGAGCCGATCGTGCTGTCTCCACCGCTCGGAAGCCAGCCAAGCTTGACCGAGAAGAGGAGGATCAGCATCAGGCCGATCCAGAAGCCGGGGATCGAATAGAATAGCAGCGAAATCACTGAAATGATGCGATCGGGCAGGCGTCCGGAGAAGACCGCCATCAGCGACCCCAGGAGCAATCCGGCGGCAATCGCGATCGTCAACGCCGCGAGCATGAGCACCAGCGTCCCCGGCAGCCGCTGGCCGATCAGATCGGCGACGGACATGCCATAGCGCGGCGAGAAGCCGAGACTGAAATGCGCAAGGTTGTTCAGGTAATTGGCGAGCTGCACCAGGATCGGGCTATCAAGCCCGAAGCGCTCGCGCAGCGCAGCCATCGTCTCGACCGTGGCCGAGCCGGATTCCGCCGCCATCACATCGGCCGCATCGCCTGGTGCCAGCTTCAGCAGGAAGAAGTTGAGGATGACGATCCCCAGCATCGTAGGCACAGCCTGAATGATCGTCCTGCTGATCGTTCGACCGATCCGCCTGTAAGCCGACATGTGCTACCTCGCGATCTGAAAAGAATTCACCTCGTCCCGTCGTTTAGTAGTTGACTAATTCTGTGGGTTTTGTCAAATCCATATTGGTAAATAATTCCAAGGAAATCGCCATATGGCGCACTTTTAGAAATATTGTACCGCATATCGACAAATAGTAGGTTTCCATCCCACTTCGCAGCGATGAATGGGCAAAAATCTCTAAAGCAGGATCGATCTGCGGAATGGCACTGAAGCGGGCCGCGACGGCCCCTGGATCATGAGGGTTGAACAAGATGTCACTATTTCCCGCAGCCACCCGCCGCAGCTTTCTCCTGGCCTCGGTCGCACTCGGTGTTACCGCTACAATGCGGCTCCCGGCCTTTGCAGCAACGGCAACCCGCGGAGGCACGGCAACGCTTCTGCTTGCCGCCGAGCCGCCGGTTCTGACGACGATCGCCCACACGGCGTATAACGCGGTCTATGTCTCGCCCAAGACCACGGAAGGCCTTCTGACCTACGACTTCGAACTCAATCCGAAACCGTTGCTGGCCGAGGAATGGACCGTCAGCCCCGATGGCCTCACCTATACCTTCAAGCTGCGCGGCGCCGTGAAATGGCATGACGGCCAGCCCTTTACCTCCGCAGACGTCGCCTTCTCGATCAAGACCCTGAAGGAAGTGCACCCGCGCGGTCGCAACACCTTCCTCAATCTCGTCGATATCGAAACGCCCGACGCACTGACGGCCATCCTCAAGCTTTCCAAGCCGGCGCCCTATCTGATCACCGCGCTTGCGGCCTCCGAAACGCCGATCGTGCCGCGCCATATCTATGAAGGCACCAAGGTCGCGGAAAATCCGGCCAATCTGGCGCCGATCGGAACCGGCCCCTTCAAGTTCAAGGAGTGGGTACGCGGCAGCCATATCGTCTATGAGCGCAACCCGGACTACTGGGACCAGCCACGCCCGTATCTCGACCAGCTGATCATCCGCTTCGTTCCTGATGCCGCCGCCCGCTCGATCGCGATCGAGACCGGGGAGATCGATCTCGCGCCCTCGACGCCTGTGCCGCTCAGCGATCTCGAACGTCTGCAGGCTGTCGAAGGGCTCGCCTTTGAGACCAAGGGCTATCAATACCAGAACGGCGTCAGCCGCATCGAGTTCAACCTCGAGCGCCCCTTATTCAAGGATGTGCGCGTGCGCCGCGCCTTCGCCCATGTCATCGACCGGAACGTCATCCTCAACACCATCAACTACGGCTACGGCGCCGCCATCCCCGGACCGATCAATCCCAACCTCGCCAAATGGTACGTGCCGGATCTCAAGACCTATCCGATCGATCTTGCCGCAGCCGAGAAGCTGCTCGATGAGGCGGGTTACCCGCGTGGCGCCGATGGCATCCGCGCCCGCATCAATCTCGACTACGTGCCGAGCGGTGAGACCTATCCGCGCGGCTCCGAGTATATCCGCCAGGCATTGGCAAAGGTCGGCATCGACGCCACTGTCCGCAGCCAGGATTTCGCGACCTACACGAAACGCATCTACACTGATCGCGACTTCGACTTCGCCTTCGAGGGCATGAGTAATCTCTTCGATCCGACGGTTGGCGTGCAGCGCCTTTACTGGAGCAAGAACTTCAAGCCGGGCGTTCCCTTCTCGAACGGCGCGGCCTACAGCAACCCAAAGGTCGATGAACTGCTCGAAGCGGCCGCCATAGAGGTCGATCCGACGAAGCGTGTCGAGCAGTGGCGCCAGATCCAGCAGCTCCTCGTTGAGGACGTCCCGGCGATCGACATCGTCAGCCAGCCGGAAGTGACGATCTACAACAAGCGGATCTCCGATCACACGATTGGCGGCGAAGGCATCGCGGGCAGCCTCGCCTATGCCTACGTCGCAGCGTCCTGAACCAGACCAACGGGAGCATAATCATGTCCATTCAACCTCGTCCCGGATCGATCGTCGGCCTGCCGAAATTCGCCGCCCCGACCGATTTCCCGGAAAGCCCGCTGTCCCAGGCGCTCAAGCAGCCCGTCCTCCTCGGCCTGTTCCTGCCGATCCAGGCGGGCGGCTGGACGCAATCGACGCTCGAGCGATCGACCGACTGGCGCTTCGACTACAACAAGGCCTTGACGCTGAAGGCCGAGGAGCTCGGTTTCGATCTAGTCTTCGCGCTGTCGCAATGGCTGCCCAAGGGCGGCTATGGCGGCGTCTTCGACGGCCAGGCGCTCGACAGCTTCGTATCGACGGCGGCGCTTGCCGGCCTCACCAAGAAGATCATGCTGATCTCGACCATGCATGTGCTTTACGGCCCATGGCACCCGCTGCACCTGGCGAAATTCGGGGCAACGCTCGACCATATCACCGGCGGCCGCTGGGGCATCAACGTGGTCACCGGCCACCGGGCGGTCGAGCACGAGATGTTCGGCTGGCCGCGCATCGAACACGACAAGCGTTATGAGCTGGCAGCCGAATTCCTCGAGGTCGTGCAGCGCCTTTGGAGCGACAGCGAAAACTTCTCCTTCGAAGGCGAGAGCAGCTGGAAGCTCGGCGGCGGCTTCGTCACGCCCAAGCCAAATTTCGGCCGTCCGATCCTCGTTAACGCCACAGGTTCAGATGCCGGCATCGCCTTTGCCGGTCGCTACTCGGATATCGTCTTCATCACCAGCCCGACGGGTGCCGACATCGACAGTGCGCTGGAATCGCTGCCGGCGCATACAAAACGCGTGAAGGACGCGGCAATCGGCGTCGGACGCACCGTGCGCACGCTGCTCAACCCGATGGTGATCTGCCGGCCGACGGAGAAAGAGGCCTGGGAACTCGCCGACCGGATCGTGGCCCATGCCGACCAGCGGTCGCCGCAGGGCTTCCAGTCGTTGAACTCGGATGCGCAGGCCTGGAAGGGACGCGATCCCCAGGATCCCTACCGCGCCATCGGCGGCAATATTCGCGTGATCGGATCGCCCCAACAGGTCGTCGACCAGTTCGTCAAGCTGAAGGAGACTGGCGTCGACGGCCTGCAGCTCAGCTTCTTCGACTTCCGCGACGATCTCGAATTCTTCGGCTCCAACGTGCTGCCGCTGATGAAGCAAGCCGGCTTGCGCCACTAGGAGAAATGCCATGACAAGCAATGCCATTTCCGAAATCTGGTACACGCGCTGCCCGGTGCCGACGCCCGTCGGTCTTGCCGCGCAGCTCGGCTATCTCGAGGAAAATTTCCGCAAGGACGGCGTGACGCTGAAATCGATCATCGATTCACCCGATCGCAACATTCGCCAGAGCCATTTCAACCACGCGCTCGACTGGTCGTTCCGCCATGGCGGCAATGTCCCCCCGATCCGCGCCCGCTCCGAGGGCCGCAAGACACGGCTCGTCGGCATCACCTGGACCGATGAATTCCAGGCGATCATCACTTTGGCTGAAACCGGCATCAAGACCACAAAGGACCTGAAAGGACGCCGCTTCGGCATCGCTCGCCGCCCTGAAGGTATCGTCGACTTCATGCGTGCCACGGCTCTCAAGGGGCTGATTTCCGCCCTCTCGCTCGAAGGTCTGGCAGTCGAAGACGTCGAAATCGTCGAAATCGCGCTTTCGGACTCCGTGCTGTCTACCCAGGAAGGCCCCTCCCTCTTCGGGCTGAAGCGCCGGCAGGCCTATGGCGAGGAAGTCGCCGCCCTCATTCTCGGCGACGTCGACGCCATCTATGTGAAAGGCACGGCCGGCATCAATGTCGCCAACCTGATAGGCGCCGTTGAGGTGGCGGAGTTCGGCTTCCACCCCGATCCGAAGATCCGCATCAATTCCGGCTCGCCCCGCGTGCTGACAGTGGACGAATTGCTCGCCGACGAGCGGCCGGATCTCGTTGCGCTCCTGCTGGAATCGATCTTCAAGGCAAGCTCCTGGGCCAAAGCACATCCCGATGAAACGAGGCGGTTCGTCGCGCGCGAGGCAGGTGCCACGGAAGAGCAGGTTCTTGCCGCCAATGGCCCTGATATCCACAAGCACCTCGGCCTTGGCCTGCAGCCGGAACTGGTGGACGCAATCGGGCACTACAAGGACTTTCTGCGCGATTTCGGCTTCCTCGCCGCCGATTTCGACATCGCTGACTGGGTTGACCGCCGCCACATCGACGCCTTCGACCGGCGCGCCGTGGCCTGAACCGGGAGACCAGCACACCATGCTTCAGGAAAAGATCGATCCGGTTGACAAGGCGCGGCGGCTCGCCGTCGATTTCACCGAGCGCGCCGCTCACTTTGATGCGACGGGAGATTTTCCGTTCGAGAACTTCACGCGTCTCTTCGAGGCCGGCCTGCTTGGACTGGTGACGGCGCCCGAGCATGGCGGCCATGGTGGCGGGCTTGCCGAGGCACAAGCGGTGATTACCGAAATCGCCCGCGGCGAACCCTCGACCGCGCTTGTGCTTGCCATGCACTACAACAGCCACTACAGCCTGCGCCGCTTCGCGAAGTGGCCAGCCCACCTCGCGGAGCGGGTACTGACGGCCAACCGGCTCGGTCCTGCGCTGATCAATGCCGCCCAGGCCGAGCCACGCATCGGTTCCCCCGCCCACGGTGCGCTGCCCGAGACCATCGCGCGCCGCGACGGAGACGTCTGGCGCATCAGCGGCCACAAGAGCTACGTGACCGGCATACCGGTGCTGAAATGGGTGTCGCTGCTGGCGCTAACCGACGAGGAGGTGCCGCGGCTGGCATCCTTCCTCGTTCCCACCGACAGCCCGGGTGTGCGCATCGAGAAGAAATGGAATGCCGCCGGCATGCATGCGACAGCGAGCGATGATATCATTCTCGACAACGTCGTCGTTCCGCTGGAGGACATTGTCGAATCCCAGCCTGCCTCCGAGCCGCTGCGTCGCGAAGAGCATGCAACCGCCTTCTTCTTCTCGCTGATCGGTGCGGTCTATCATGGCGTGGCGCTGTCCGCGCGCGACCGCGTGCTCGCCTTCGCCGCCCATCACACGCCGGCAAGCCTCGGCGCGCCGCTATCGACGGTTCCCCGTATTCAGGACGGGCTCGGAGAGATCGAAGTCCGGTTGGCAACCAATGCTCGATTGCTGCGCTCACTCGGCGAAGACGTCGATGCCGGCAGGGTCGTCGGAATGGATGGCATGCACGTCCGCCATGTCGTCATCGACAACGCAGTCGCAATCACCAGCCTTGCCCTTGAGCTCGCCGGAAACCCCGGTCTCAACCGCGACTTTCACCTCGAGCGCCATCACCGCGACGCCATCACAGCGCGGTCCCATGCCCCGCAAAGCCACATGATCCGCACGATCGCCGCCCGCAATGCGCTCGGCCGTCTCGCATCGCGATAATTGGGTGATGACCCAGAGCTTTACTGTTTGATTTCACAAGCGCAGGGCAACTATGAGAAAAGACGCCGAATTCCTCTGGTACATACCAAATGACACGAGGCCGGGGCATCGGGGCGATACCGTCGCTGAAAATCACAACAGCCTCGCAACGCTGATGGATCATGCCCGGGCACTCGAACAGCACGGTTGGAAAGGTGCGCTTATCGGAACGGGCTGGGGCAGACCTGATACCTTTACCGTTGCGGCAGCGCTTGCGGCGAGCACGACGACGTTCGAACCGCTAATTGCTGTCCGCCCCGGCTACTGGCGGCCTGCGAACTTCGCGTCGGCGGCCGCGACACTCGACCACCTGACAGGCGGGCGCGTACGCGTCAACATCGTCTCCGGCCTCGACAATCTCTCCGCCTATGGCGACCAAGAAGGAGATCAGGCGCAGCGCTACGCCCGCACCAAAGAGTTCATGGCTCTGGTTCGCAGGCTCTGGACGGAAGAAGCCGTCAGCTATAACGGCGAGCACTTTGGCGTCTCCGAGTCGACCGTCATACCGCGCATCCAGATCCGCGGCGATCGTCGCCACCCGAAGCTCTATTTCGGCGGCGCCTCCGAGGCGGCCGAACGCGTCGCGGCCACCGAGGCGGATGTCCAACTGTTCTGGGGCGAGCCGCTCGACGGTGTCCGCGAGCGAATCGCGCGCCTGAAGGCGTTGAGCCGGGAGCTCGACCGAGATCTACCCCCGCTCGAGTTCGGGCTGAGGATCACCACGCTCGTGCGCGACACCACCGAGCAGGCATGGGCCGACGCCGAAGCGAAGGTTGCCGAAATGGCCAAGGGCAATGGCGCCGGCTGGAGCGATCACCGCAGGGCGGTCGCGGTCGGTCAGCAGCGGCTGTTCGACCTACACCAGTCAGGCGACGTCCTCGACGACAATCTCTATACCGCCCCCGGCAAATTCGGCGGCGGCGGCGCCGGCACGACCTGGCTGGTCGGCTCTGCGGCGGACGTCGCCAATTCCTTGCGCAAGTATCAAAATCTGGGCATCACGCATTTCGTGCTCTCCGATACGCCTTACCTCGCGGAGATCAGACGGCAGGGAAATCAGCTGCTGCCGCTTCTGCGCGGCTGAGATGTGAGTGTGGGAGAGCAGATACGCCCGCGCACCGCATTCCTCCGATCCTGAGCCCTTCCGCTCCAGACGCCACACAACCCGCTAGCTTTCGTTAAACGGCTGTTTTTGGCAAGGGTGCATAAACCCCGTCTGGTGATCGCGAGACCAGCCTAGTTATGGACGGACAGGCTATGAGCGCTGGTATGAACTGCTATGCCTGAAGCTATGTTCTGACATAGAATGTTCCATATGATCGAAGGAGTTGCAGATCGGTTGCAGGGGCCATTCCGACGCTGTCACATAAACAAGGGCTCGGGGTCGCGGCAAGTTTCGACGGTGGCGAAACGCATCCCTCGCTGTTGTTCGTAGCAGCGCAGTGCCCGTCTGAAAGTTGAACGCGCGACGGCCCGGGAGCAGGGCCAACTAACTGCCGATCCAGGCTTGCGTGCCACGCGATGTGGTTTGACATCCAGGCGGGTAGAGCGCCGAATGAATGTCCCTATAGCGCGGCGATCAGGATTGCAATACGAATCTCACCGTGATTGTCGCCGCGCAGTCCCGCCGAGGAGTCGGAATTCATGTGCCCAAGGTTGGTCATCTGCTTGAGCCTGGTGCCTTTCGTAGTTGCTGCGGTCTAGTTGCTCCGGCCAGAGCGCAAAGATCTCTTCCAACCGGCCCAATCTGCGTCAGTGCCATCGAACAGGACTCGGCGCAGGGACCGAAGTAAGCGGCTGTCACCTTATTGTTCCAAGGTCGAGTATTCCATCAACGATGGACGGCGCTCCTCGCACCGATCTTGCTCCGTCTGCGAAACCGGGGACACGGGTGTTTAGGCTCGACGCCGTCGCTTGCGACCACCAATCCACTAGCGCCAAGCCGCAGGCAACTTCGCTTGCCGCCAGAAGAGGGGTGAACGCCTTGACTGGGACATGGTGCTAATCCAGCCAGATCTCCGCTGTGGTAGCGATATGAGTCGATTTGAAGATACGGAAGCCGCCCTGACCGAGAAGCTGCGCGCACTGAAGGTGAAGCCCGACATGACGATAAATCTATCGGCCATCGGGGTTCCACTGAGCGCCGCCGGGCTCTAGCAGAAAGAGATCATGGCAGTCCTTTATGCGTTAGAACAGGACAAGATCGTCGCGTTTGCGCCGGGGAACAGGCTCCGGCTGCTGAAGCCGTTGCCCTGACGGCATCAATGCAGGGGTTCACTCATAGTTAACGCTTAAGGGCACCCTAAACGATACCTTCGCAGACGCGTCCTAGGCGTGACTGCACCATCACCCTTCAGCCTACGGTCCGCATGAGACGAACTGCGATCGCAAGCGGTTATGCGACGAGATTGTGGGAGGTACTGGTTGCTGGCACTCAGAGACTTGTCCATTCGGCATTCCGAGTTGCTTTTGCTAATTTAGTGCCGTCAATCAACCTTCGATGAATCCCGCCAGGCCCGCTCGAAAGGCAGCCTCCACGCATGCGGTGCGATAAGCTGGTGGATCGATTTCGGGCCCCAGCCGCCCTGATCGTAGAGGCGCACCGGCGGCGGGTTGTCCAGTAGCGGCTGCGAGACCTCCCAGAGCCGTTCGATCCCCTCGGCGGTGGTGAACAGCGTGTGGTCGCCGCGCATAGCGTCGAGAATCAGGCGCTCATAGGCCTCCAAGACTTCGCCGATCAAGCCTGTTTCACTCATGGCGAACTGCAGCGAGAGTTTGTCGAGCCGGAAACCCGGACCTGGGCGCTTGCCGTAAAAGGAAAGAGAGACCTTGGAGGCGTCGGCGAGGTCGAAGGTGAGGTGATCCGGCCCCTGCGCGCCGACGCCGGAACCCGCCGGAAACATCGATTTCGGCGGCTCGCGGAAGGCAATCGAGATAATGCGCTGCCCTTGAGCCAGGCGCTTGCCAGTACGCAGGAAGAAGGGGACGCCCGCCCAGCGCCAATTGTCGATTGCGCATTTGAGAGCGATGAACGTATCGGTGTCGCTCTCGGGATCGACCCCCGGCTCTTTGCGATAGCCGATATATTGACCGCGCACCACGTCGCGCGGCTCGATCGGCAGCATGGAGCGGAACACCTTGTTCTTCTCCTCGGAGATCGGCGCTGGTTCAAGGGCTGTGGGCGGCTCCATTGCCATGAAGGCGAGGATCTGAAAGAGGTGGGTCACCACCATGTCGCGATAGGCGCCGGTGGTCTCGTAGAATGCCGCGCGGGTCGAAAGACCTAACGTCTCCGGCACATCGATCTGCACATGGTCGATGAAATTGCGATTCCAGATCGGCTCGAACAGGCCGTTAGCAAAGCGGAACGCCAGGATGTTCTGCGCCGGCTCCTTTCCGAGGAAGTGGTCTATACGGAAGATCTGCTTCTCGTCGAACACCTCGTGCAGTTTGCTGTTGAGTTCCACGGCGCTGGCAAGGTCTGTTCCGAACGGTTTTTCCATGATGATACGGGAACGCTCCACCAGCCCGGCCTCGGCGAGAAGCTGCACGGCTGGGAGCGCCGCTTTCGGCGGCACCGACAGGTAATGCACGCGCCGCGTCTCTGGTCCCATTGCCTCTTCAGCCTTAGTTACCGCGTCCTTCAGCACGTGGGCACCCGCGCCGATCGGTGCGTAATCAAGTGATGCGGCAAAAGTCTCCCATTCAGCCTGCGTGAACTTGCGGGTCAAGAACTTATCCAGCGCCTCGCGAGCAATGGTGCGAAAACCATCGACATCGATATCGTCGAGCGACACGCCGACGATCCGGCAACCCGGGATGAAACCGGCGTTAACAAGGTGGAACAACCCCGGAAGCAGTTTACGCCGGGAGAGATCACCCGTAGCACCGACGAGCACGACGACCTGCGGATAGCCGGGGCCGACCCTTGTGGAATTCTTGCGCAAAATGTCCATCCCAGAGTTTTCAATTGCACCCAGCACGGGGACGACACCGCGACTGCCCCGCGCCGTCGCGAAGCTGGCTGTCCACGTCCTCGAAGCGGTTACGGCAAACCCTTACCCGACCTGAGGTTGAATAGAGGCATGGATCCCGAGGTCAATCAAGGGGTAAGCGGCCGCCCTTCGTAGAACGTCAGTCTTGCTGAGGCCGTGTTACTTAAGGCGGGACGGTCGCCAGTGGCCACGTCTAAGGTGCGATCCTCCTCTGCTGCGTGCCGCTTAGCTACTCGCCGTCTCGAACCCGCTGAATGTAGCGCCTTCTGTCCTCTTCGGTTGCGCCAATGGATAGATCCTGCCCCAGCTCAATACGCTGGGCTACAGGTTGCCAAGGCCTTCCGGGGTTTTCCTTTGTCCATAGCTGCCTCGCACGTCGTTCGATTTCAGCGTCTTCCAAGCTAGTCTCCTCCGTTTCAACGAAGGTAGCACGGGTGGGCTTTAGGCACGAGCTGACCTTGATGGAACCTTTACAGAGCTATGGCCAATCCGAAACGGCTTTGGCGACAGATTTTCCGCGTTGTTAAACTTCTCCACAGCGGGCAAAAGTCAGGTCAACGGCCCATCGTCGCGTATTTTGAGGTGAGACGTCGAACCTGATCGTTCTTGTATTCTTCTGCCGCCTCGCGAGAAGAGAAGATTTCACGATCCGTGACTGCGTCGTTTTCTTCAACGGTTACGAGGTACTGGCTCCTTAGGGGAACCACCTCAACCTTGAAGGCTCGGTTGCGTTCCATCTCTTCCTCCCTGCGAGCGCGCCATGACTAAACTCAGGACGATCAAGCCTCTCGTGGCTACTCTGCCACCACTCATCGGTCGCGCCAAGGGAGAGAAGGCGAGAGATCAGTACCGACGCCAGACGCAGCCATGGCGCGCCTGGTACAACACCCCACGATGGGAACGTCTCAGGCTTCAGGCCTTCGAGCGTGACCTCTACTTCTGCCAGCGTAGCGGAGAGATCTGCTCGGGCACTGGCACCGATCCGAACTCACCGGTGGCTAACCATCTCATCCCACATCACGGCGATCCCGCTCTCTTCTGGGACATCAACAACATCGGGACGGTGACCAAGCGCATCCACGACGGGCTATCCAGTCCGAGGAGCGTAGAGCTGCTGCTGGTCGATAGTAGAGAAGCCAGCCCTCACCAATGGTTATAGACCCACCACAGACAATATGCGGCAAGCGCAAACACGAAGACCGTATAGACGAAACGCCTTGCCATCAGTTCCCTCCTAAAGGGTAAGTAGTGGTTTCCACGCGGAACTGAGCCGGTTATGGAGTGAATCCCTCGGGCTGGACCAGCGAAACGCTTCAAACTAAGCCGCCTGCTGGGCGAGTTGAGTTTCGAATTCTGCTGGCGACAAGTAGCCAAGGGCTTAATGTAGTCGCTTGGCATGTAAATCTGCTCGATGAACCTGGGCAAGTGGTGAGCGATGGGGTCGTCTAATAGCGTGGCATTTTGCAAGCGTTTTTTTCAATATTCGCTTCTTCCGGGACTACGGTGAGTTCCGGAAAGCAAACGGTTAAGCGCCAGGCCTCTGGTTTTCGAATGCGTCACCTGAGCGCTTGCCGGAAGCAGGGTCGTCTTCGCGGTCGACACGTCGTGGTCGCCGCATGATGGGGCTTCGCAGGGTGGGATGTTCCAATGTGGACGACGCAATCCGCTATTGGCAACGGTTGCACCCCAACACGCGGAATCATCCTGCCTACGTCCCGGCAGGGACGTCCTGACGCCAGTCCATCGGGACGCTGGCGGAAAGTAAATCTTTGTCAGAGCAGGTAATGGTCGAAACGGCTAGCCGTTGGCGACGCCCATTGATCGTCACCAAACGTGTGCGCGCCGCAACCAGCGTCCGGGTGAGCATGCTGTCATAACTTTTGACCCGAACCTCGAGGAAAAAACCCACCTCAGCAAGCTGCGCCAGTCCGTCTGCATCATTTGCGTCTGTTTTGTTGGCCGCCATATCGCGGGCCGCTTTGGCATGCCTTGTATCAATGCAAATCGCCGGAATCCCTGCATCGGTCAGGGCGTGGTAAACCATATCGAAAGAGGCCGGTCTCAAAGACCACCCGTTTGGCGGCGGGCGCTCGTTCATGCAGCAATGCGGCAATACAGCTTGGATCGGATTTGCATTTTTCCAACCAACAAAAGCCTTGCTGGATCAAGATCTGCAGGAACACAGCGACTTCGGAGACGTCCAGCATGTTTCGTTCTCATTCGCCGATGACTGGGTCGCCATAAACGGCGAAAAGAACCGTAGGGGCAGCGCTAGCGGCATGGTGATCTTGAAGAACAGCTTTGCCTTGGGGCTGCTCGCAAGCTCCTTGATAGACAAGCAATTCAAGCTCCCTCGTTGGATGCTCTTCGACAACATCGAAGATAAGGGCATGGTTGAGGAACGATCGTGGAATTTTCAGCGGTTGATCGTGGCACTCTCCGAGCAGTCCGTTGTTCCCCATCAAATTCATATTCACGACGTCCAAGATCGCTCCCGAACTTGACCGACCGGACCTGATTGTCGGTAGGCGCTATACCCGCGCGTCAAGTTCCTTGAATTGAATATTCCGCGCAGAAGTGATCCGGTTCAGTTCTGCGCGGAAACGAACACACAATGACTAAAGAGCTTTCAAATGCTCCGTTTCTCATCCGATCAGTCTCGATAGTCTGGCGCCTGGCGCTCAAGCATCCGCCGGATGCTTTGGAGATGCATCCTGGCACTTTCCGGATCGCCTTCCCTCATTTGCCGGGCCGCCTCGGCGGCGACATCAGGTAAAACCGGCAGGAGCCTGCGGCCCGAACCCATCGCCTTCAACTGGACTTCGGCGGCACGCTCAAGATAGTAGAGATCGTCCCAAGCCTCGGCTATGCTGGGTGCACAGACCATGACGCCATGATTTCTCATGAACAAGATATCTCTGTCACCAAGCACAGAGGCAATTCTGTCGCCCTCGCTTTCGTCCAGCGCGAGGCCGTTGTAGTTGTCATCCACCGCGACACGACCGTAGAACTTGAGCGCCGTCTGCCCCGCCCAGACCAATGGCTCGCCTTCGACCATGCTAAGCGCTGTGGCGTTCGGCATGTGAGTATGAAATGCCGCGCCGACCCGCGGCGACATCTTATGCAGTCGCGCGTGGATGTAGAAGGCGGTCGCTTCCGGGACGCCATCACCGACAACAACGTTGCCCTCGAAATCACAGATCAGCAGCGATGAGGCGGTTGCCTCCTGAAACGCCCAGCCGAGGCGGTTGACGATGAAGAGTTCGGGATGCCCGGGCACAAGGGCCGAGAAATGATTGCAGATTCCCTCTTCAAGGCCCAGGTGAGCAGCCATGCGAAGGCAAGCAGCAAGGTCGATCCTGGCTTGCCAGATCTCCTCGCTATCGAGCGGGAGATTGTGACGTGGAGTGTGGTTCCCCTTGTTAATATTCAGCTCATGCGCCATTCGTGTCTCCTCAGGGTTACATCCAGCCCGCTGCGGCAAGGATGGCAGGTACCTTGTCGAGCGTCAGGGCGATTGCATTCGGGTGGTAATCAGAAAGCGGTTTGCGGCCCGTGCCACGGTCAATCCAAACTGTGCGAAATCCAAGCTCACGCGCTGCAGCAAGATCAAGATGTGGGCTGGCGCAGATGTGCACCAGATCGTCCATACCAATGCCAAGGCTTTGCCAGGCGTGACGGAAGGTCTGGACGGAGGGCTTGTAGGCACCAGCTTGTTCCGCCGTGATGACGCGGTCGATTGAACTTCCAAGCTGGGCGACATTTCCCGCGATGATGGCGTCGTCCGTATTCGAGATGATGGCGAGGCGGAAACCCGCAGCCTTCAGCTTTTCCAGTGTTGCCACAACCTCCGGAAACGGCGGCATCCTGCCAATGGACGACGTCAGGATCTCGGCATCTGCAGCCTCGAACGGAAGGTCGAATTCGACCATCGCTCTTTCCAGAGCAAGGGCGCTGACTTCGGCAAAGGTTCGGTGCGGACGCTCCGCTTCCAGTGCATGTTCATGTCGGTCATAGACTGCGATGAAGGTTTGCTGATCGATATCGCCACCTTTTGCGGACAGTATCCTGTCCATCGCCGATAGCAACCCTTCGTCCCACTGGATCAGGGTTCCGTAGCAATCAAAGGTCAACCATGTTGGTCTTGCTCCATGCAATGTCATGTCTTGTCTCCTTTTTCAGCCAGACATTGACAAACACATCAATCATTGGAAAATTAAATATCATCATATCGATAATCGAGAAATCAAATGAGCTTCGGCTTCGATCTGGACCTCCTGAAAACCTTTGCCGCGGTCGTTGATTGCGGCGGCTTCACTAAGGCCGCCGAGCGGGTGCACCTCACGCAATCGACGGTGAGCCAGCAGATCAAGAAGCTTGAGCTCAACATCGGTTCTGCCCTGCTGCGTCGGGACAAATCGTCAGGAACCGTAGAGACGACTGAGGCCGGGGAATTACTGCTGAGCTATGCCCGCAGGATACTTGCGACCGCAGCGGAAGCCGCCGAAGTCATGCGGAAACCTTTTGCACCCCGAACCGTGCGCCTTGGGGTGCCGGAGGATTTTGCCGGGCGACGCCTCATCGATCTCCTGTCGGGATTTTCTGCGGCATCGCCCCATATCAGACTCGACACCGTCAGCGGCTGGAGCACAGAGCTTCGACGTCAATTGGACGCGGGCGAAATTGACCTCGCGCTGATCAAGCGCGAGCCCGGTAATGGGCAATGTCTTGCTAGTTGGAAGGAGAAACTGGTTTGGGTTCAATGCGCCACGCGTTCCATCGAGGCCGACCCCGTGCCACTTGCGGTGTTTCCCGTCGGATGCATCTACCGGGATCGGGCTATCCGCGCTATCGAGCAAAGCGGTCGCCGTTGGAGGATTGCCTATACGAGCCAAGGCTTGATTGGTGTGCAGGCAGCGGTCGCTTCGGGCCTCGGGATCAGTCTGTTGCCATCCGATGCGGTGCTTTCCGAACACCGGCAGCTAGGTCCTGCTGATGGCTTCGACGATCAGCCGGCGTCTGAGATAGCGCTGGTGAAAGGTCGGGCAAGTTTGTCCAAAGAGGCAAAGTCGCTCGGAGGTTTCCTGGCGAATAACCTTGGGTAGCGCTCTCCGAATTGAGCTCCCAATTTTGGCATCGACAAAGTTCATGCCGCGCCGGACTCGACGCGCCGAATCCTTCGACAGTTCCCGCCACGAACGCGGACCCCGAATAGTTTTTGAAGTTTCTTGAGCCGGTTATGCTGCAGAGAAGCGATGTATCGCGAACCGCTGTCACCCAAGCTAGACTATCTGGCGCAAACATATTTTCAGTAACGATCTACGATGGCTTGCATGTCGCTCGTGTGTTACTTGTTGCGGGCATACTCAATGCCTTAATCCCGATCTTGAACTTGCAGTGATGCCGGCGATTCGAGCGACGGACGATACCCTTCTCGTCCTTGATCCTATTCAGGATGGGTGTTCACTGCCCACTCGATCTCGAATCTCCCCCTCGCAATTGACATTGGTCACATATCCGTTATTCTGGATACATGGAAGCAAAGAACGCGATTGCGGCACTGGCCGCCCTGGCGCAGACAACGAGGCTCGAGACCTTCCGTCTGCTGGTAAAGGCTGAACCGGACGGCATCCCGGCCGGTGAACTCGCGCGGTTAATGGACATCCCGCAAAATACGATGTCCGCGCATCTTGCGACGCTGGCGCGAGCCGGAATCGTCAAAAGCGAGAGACAGAGCCGCTCCATCATCTACAGGGCCGATCTTGAAGGCTTCCGCGAGCTGACCCTGTTCTTGCTGAAAGACTGCTGCGGCGGAAACGCTGAACTTTGCGCTCCTCTGATCGCCGATCTCACACCCTGCTGCGTGCCCGGGAGCTCCCAGTCATGCGCCAACTGAGACTCGAACCCGTTCCTGTGTCCGACAATCTCCGCGCGGCACTGACGGCAGCGGGGCTTCTGGTCGACGATCTGGACGGCTCCGACCGCGATTACTTCGTCTGCGTGGACGCTGAGGGGCGAGCAATCGGATATTCCGGCATCGAGGCTTGCGGTGACGATTCCGTTCTCCTGCGGTCTCTCGTAATCCTCCCCGCCCACCGTTCGCGGGGGCATGGGCGGCATCTGGTGGAGCTGACGATCGAGAAGGCACCGCCCTCCGCTGACGTCTATCTCGCCACCGCAAACACGGCTTCGTTCTTTGAACACATTGGCTTCGCCTCTGTCGAGCGCGACGAGGTGCCGTCTGCCATCCTTGCAACCCGCCAGCTCTCGGGACTGTGCCCTGCATCGGCGACGATCATGAAGCTGTCCAAGCCACCGACCTAACCACGGAACACGACCATGACCGACAAGACCTACAACGTGCTCTTCCTGTGCACGGGCAATTCCGCACGTTCCATTCTCGCCGAATCCATCCTCAACAAGGAGGGTGCCGGGCGCTTCAAGGCATTCTCCGCAGGCAGCCAGCCCAAGGGCGAGGTCAATCCGCACGCGCTCAAGGAGCTGGACGCCCTCGGCTATCCATCTTCGGGCTTCACATCCAAGAGCTGGGATGTCTTTTCAAAACAGGGCGCCCCGGAGATGGATTTCATCTTCACCGTCTGCGACAGCGCCGCCGGGGAAGCGTGTCCTGTCTGGATGGGCCATCCGATGACCGCCCATTGGGGTGTCGAGGATCCTGCGGCGGTTGTCGGCTCGGAAGTCGAGATCCAGCGCGCCTTCGCGCAGGCTGCCCGCTTCCTCAAGAACCGCATCACGGCCTTCATCAACCTGCCGCTGGCCTCCATCGACCGAATGGCGCTGGAACAGCATGTGCGCCAGATCGGCTCGCTCGAAGGCGCTTCCGTCAAATCCGCGAAGGCGGATTGAGATGTCCACCTTCGAACGATACCTGACCATATGGGTCTTCCTCTGCATCGTCGTCGGCATCGCCCTCGGGCACCTCATGCCCGGAGTATTTCACACGATCGGTGCGGCCGACGTCGCAAAGGTGAACATCCCGATCGCAGCGCTCATCTGGCTGATGGTCATCCCGATGCTGCTCAAGATCGACTTCGGGTCTCTGGCGAAGGTCGGAAGCTACTGGCGTGGCATCGGCGTGACGCTCTTCGTCAACTGGGCGGTGAAACCATTCTCGATGGCACTGCTCGGATGGCTGTTCGTGGGCTGGCTCTTCCGCCCCGTGCTTCCGGCCGATCAGATCGACGCCTATATCGCCGGCCTGATCATTCTGGCGGCCGCGCCCTGCACGGCTATGGTTTTCGTGTGGTCGAACCTTACCAAGGGCGAGCCGCACTTCACCCTGTCCCAGGTCGCACTCAACGATGCCATCATGATCGTGGCCTTTGCTCCAATCGTCGGACTTCTCCTTGGACTGTCGGCGATCACCGTCCCATGGGACACGCTGACGATCTCTGTCGTCCTTTACATCCTCATCCCGGTGGCCATCTCTCAGATCATCCGCAAGAGGCTCACTGCCGATGGCACGACCCGGTCGCTCGACCGTCTTCTCGCCCGGCTACAACCACTCTCCCTCCTTGCACTGCTCGCCACGCTGATCCTGCTCTTCGGCTTTCAGGGTGAGCAGATCATCGCGCAGCCGACAATCATCGGCCTTCTGGCGGTTCCGATCCTGATCCAGGTCTACTTCAACTCTGGCCTGGCCTATCTGCTGAACCGGATGTCGGGAGAACAGCACTGCGTTGCCGGGCCTTCCGCCCTCATCGGGGCCAGCAATTTCTTCGAACTCGCAGTCGCGGCGGCGATTAGCCTGTTCGGCTTCCAGTCCGGCGCGGCTCTCGCGACAGTCGTGGGCGTTCTCATCGAGGTCCCTGTGATGCTGTCGGTCGTATGGATCGTGAACCGCTCGAAGGGCTGGTACGAAGCCGCCCCCGCCGTCTCCAAGAACATCGCTACCGAAAGGACATGACAATGGATGTCACCATCTACCACAATCCCGCATGCGGGACTTCGCGCAACACGCTCGAGATGATCCGCAACGCCGGCATCGAGCCGACAGTCATCGAATACCTGAAGACACCGCCATCCCGCGCAGCGCTGGTGCAAATGATCGCCGACGCTGGCCTGACGGTGCGCGAAGCAATCCGTGAAAAGGGAACGCCTTTCGCTGAACTCGGTCTCGACAATCCGGATCTAACCGACGACCAGTTGATCGACGCCATGCTCAAAGATCCGCTCCTGATCAACCGTCCGTTCGTCGTCACGCCGCTCGGCACCCGCTTGAGCCGACCGTCCGAGGCCGTTCTCGATATCCTGCCGGACACGCACAAGGGCGCTTTCACCAAGGAAGATGGGGAGAAGGTTCTCGACGAGAAGGGAAAGCGCATTGTCTGAGACGTTTCCAGCCCTCGAGGAACGGCATCTGCATCAGCCTGACCTGGACGCCTTCGCCCGAAGTTCTCGTCACACAAGCCGCGCATCTTGATCCTCTACGGCTCGATACGCGAGGTCTCCTACAGTCGGCTGCTCGCCCACGAAACCCGCCGCCTGTTGGATCATCTCGGATGCGAGGTTCGGGTTTTCGATCCCAAGGGACTACCCTTGCCCGACGACGCGCCAGTCAGTCATCCGAAGGTCCAGGAGCTCAGGGAGCTGTCGGAGTGGTCAGAGGGACAGGTCTGGGTCAGCCCTGAGCGTCACGGTGCGATGACGGGCGTGATGAAGTCCCAGATCGACTGGATCCCGCTCGCCGTCGGCTCGGTCCGTCCAACGCAGGGCAAGACGCTTGCGGTGATGCAGGTGTCCGGCGGCAGCCAATCGTTCAACGCCATCGGCCAGCTCCGCATCCTCGGCCGCTGGATGCGGATGATCACCATTCCGAACCAGTCTTCGGTCGCTAAGGCCTTTCAGGAATTCGATGCCGATGGGCGCATGAAGCCGTCGTCCTACTACGACCGTGTCGTCGACGTCTGCGAGGAGCTGGTGAAGTTCACGCTGCTGACCCGCGATGCCTCTTCTTATCTGACCGACCGCTATAGCGAGCGCAAGGAAGACGCTGCGAAGCTCGAACAGCGCGTAAAGTTGAGCTCGATCTGATCAGCCGACGGTGACGGTATTTTGTCTCGTCGCCATCGACACACTGACGAACGCGGCCATGCCCACCATGCCGAGGGCTGCCGTGGCGAACAACGACAAGCCGACACCGATCCGCTCCATTGCCATCGCGAAGACCAAAGGCGCGGCCGCTCCCATGGCAAGCCGCGCCGCCGCCATCCTGCCCGTGATCGCGCCATAACCGTCGCTCCCGAACAGATAGAGCGGCAGGCTGCCCTGCGCGATCGAGTTGATCCCGGATCCCAGGCCAACGCATATGGCGAACGCGATGGCCCCCGGCAGCCAGCTTCCGCTCAGGCCTAGGATGACGATGCCAGTCACCATAAGCGCCGCCGATATGACAGCCAGCAAGGGCGGCGACAACCGCGTTCCGAAGATCATGTTGATCAGGCGGCTCAGAACCTGCGCCGGTCCGAATAGCGACCCGATGACCACCGCCGCTGTCCCGAGACCGAGATTCCCAAGCATCGGAACCATATGCGCGAGGATGGACGCTAGGGTGAACCCGAGGATGGCGAAGGCGGCTGAGACGACGATCATCGCGCCGCGGCGCGCTTCCGGCGGGATCACACCAATCACCCGTTCACGTTCGCGGGTTGCTCCTCTGGCGTTTGCAGCCTTTCCCCTCCGCATCATCCAGAAATGCAGGGGCATGCAGACGAGCAGATTGAGGGCGGCGAACGCCAGGTAGATTTCCCGCCACGACAGGCATTCCATCAGCGCGGAGGATATCGGCCAGAAGATCGTGGAGGCGAAGCCGCCGATGAGCGTCAGGTAGGTGATGCTCCGGGATGCCGTCTTGGGTTCGCTCTCAACGAGCGCCGCGAATGCCGCCTGGTACTGGACCATCCCCGAGGATATCTCCAACAGGACGATCGCGAGCGCGAAGACCGGTACCGATGGCGACCATGCACACAACGCGAGCGTGAGCGCGGAGAGTACCGATCCGACGGTGAGAACGGTCGTTGCCCCGGCCCTGTCCATCTGCCTGCCGATCACGGGAGCCGATAGGCCTCCGATGAAGAGCGAGGCCGAGAAGACGCCAAAGACCTGCTCGAGCGTGATGCCGAGATCCTTCGCCATGCCAGGCGCGAGGATCGAGAACGAGTAGTAGAGCGTCCCATAGCCGATGATCTGTGTCAGGCCGAGCGCAGAGATCGTTGTGAGCGAAGTCGCGTTCCTTGTATCACGCATGCGGGTTCGCTTCCGGTGTCTCGGTGGAGCAGCAGTCCCCCTTGCTCTCGGGTGTCCCAAGGACGCGTGGATGTCCCATGCAGCAGTCATGCATGAGGAACGTCACCAGACCGGAGAGCGCATCGTAGTTGGCGCTGTATAGAATCGAGCGCGACTCACGTCTCTGCCCGATCAGTCCTGCGCGTTCGAGCTCCTTGAGATGGAAGGAGATGTTGGACGGCGAGACGTTCATCTTCTCAGCGATCGCTCCGGCAGCCATCCCCTCCGGGCCTGCGACCACAAGGGTGCGCACCACCGCTAGACGAGTTTCCTGCGACAGTGCCGCGAATGACATAAGCGCTTGACGTTCGTCCATATTTCAATACTCATTGAATCATCGAAACAAGGAGTAGCGCACATGAATGCGATCGACAAGAGCCTCTCGACGGATATCACGCTCGGCCATCTTCTCGACATCCTGGCGACCGCGCCTGATGCCCCCCTGATCTTTCACTACGACGGACGCCCGGTGAAGGCGGGCTATCACGTGACCGAGGTGAAGGCAGGCCAGTTTTCGGCCCTGGACTGCGGAGCCAATTTTGAAGCGTGGTCGGAAATCTTCGTGCAGCTCTGGGACATCGACGAGGATGGGCGGACGCACATGCCCGCCGGAAAGTTCTCCGCCATCATCCGGAAGGTCAGCGACCACGTGCAGCTTGAGCCGTCCGCAAAGCTCACCTTCGAAGTCAGCGATGGCGAGAGGCCTTTGGCTCTCTATTGCGCGGCTTACCCACGCCTGCAGGACGGATCATTTCTGGTGACGCTGGACGCTCGCCCCTCCACCTGCAAGCCTCGTGACCGCTGGCTTGTTGCGGAGAAAGCGAAGAGCTCTTGCTGTGCGCTATCCTCGAGCAGCAGTTGCTGTTCCTGACCTAGTTTCGGGACAACAAAAAAGGCCGGGGCGAAATCGCACCGACCTTCCTGATCATCGTCCTATCACCAGTGCCAGTACATCCGTGGCCAAAAGCTTGAACGATGGGGCATCGCGAGCAGCGAAATGATCTCAGCGCTCATCAGCGATGCCGATGAAGGGCTTCTATCTGACGAATGTGTTCGCAACATGTCGGCAGCGGGTTAGGCGCCAATCCAGTCGTTGGCTGGCTCTTCTTTGGTCGAGAGCATCCGCCCTATCCTGCTCCCGGGCCACCTTCCTCAGGATCGCGCGTACGGATCGAATTCCATGCTCGCGTCCAGTTCAACGAGCAGCGCGTCGGACTCCAGGCAATCGCAGCAGATGCCGAAGCAATCCTCGTCGAAGTCGGCCGCGCTTCTTGCCCGTCGGCAGCAATCGCAGACGATGGCTCCGCGGCAGGTCCGCCTCGGCATCAGTATTTCGAGCGACAGTTCCTCGACGGCGTGCGCGGCAGGTCCGGGCATCGCAACCTCCCTGAGTTCGTGATTCTCAAAGGAGATGGTACCGTCCGTGCGAGTTTTCCAGACCGGATGCCCGTGGAAGGGGCCATCATTGGCCGGCAGGCGGCTTCACGTTCGAAATGAAGGCGAGATCCAAGACGGCGTTGAAGTATCTTCGAGGAGGTCGTCGGCTGGATTGTCGCCACGCAGACATGCGATGTGGTGAATTTCGGGCGCAACAAGGACTATGTCATGGTCTGCCCGATCATCGTTGCCGACGAGCGTCTCCGCAGGCAGGTCATCAACGGCGTGACGCCTTCGGCAGCCATCCTAGAACTCCGGGCAGATGAATGCCACGTGATCGATCTTGGCAAGGCCGCCAGCATTCACAAGCGAGTCCTTTCCAGCCTCCCTCGGAAGGACGGATTCAGCAAAGACCTTTCTCGCAGCGTGTTCCAGCAATCCCTGGAGCGGCGTTTCGGACGATTCGTCTTTCCTGATTGGCTATGCACCAGGCCGTTGAGACAGCTCCGTGACCGGGCACGCGAGAAGCACAAGACAGGCGGTTCGGTCGGCGACGTCTACAAGGCAGTCGACGAGTTCCGGGTGCGCGGAAATCCCGACCCGGAAAGCCACGGGTCCGCCATCGGGTTCATCGCGGTCGTGGATGCGGAAAAGGAGAAGAAGACCACGAGGAAGGCGATCCGCGACGACTTCGACGCGCTGTCCAAGAAGTTCGTCTGGCCGGAGGCCTACATCAGGACGAGTTCTTCACCGTAATGACGCTAGATGAGATGACGGCGCGCCAGCTCAAGGAAAGTCATTCAGTTCGGAGGTGTCGGAGACGACCGGGAAATGTGCCCATTCCAAACTGAAGTCGCCCTGCCGCCATCCGGAGAGCGCTTGCATCTCGTCATCGGTGAGACCTTCCACCGCCGCCATGCCCGTCTTTACTTCAGCTTGAATTTGACTTTCTTGACCACCTTATTGGGAACGAAGGGGGCACCATCGTCAACAGCTTCTTCGCCCTGGGCAGCGACTCGGTCGGTCCAGTGATCCTGCCTTCCAGAATGCTTCTGAGGCTGCATCTTTGTCCATGTTGCCGTCGGGCGGCCCGATCCCTTCCCGGCGAGCCTGCGCGCGACCGCGAATTCTCCATCGGTGATGATCTTGTGCAAAGTCCGGCCGCCGAACTCGGTCTCCAGCAGGTCCACCGCGGGCGGTAGGTCGCCTGCGCAATTGGAGGCACAAATGAGCGGTCAAAAGACGATTTTGATCACCGGTGCGTCACAGGGAATCGGTGCCGGACCGGTGAAGGCATTTCTCGACAAGGGCTGGAACGTCGTCGGCACATCCAGGCGCATCAGCAATACCACGCCGTTCGATCGGACTGCCCGTCTCGAACTCGTCGACGGCGATGTCGGCGATCCGGCGACGGCCGAGCGCGTAGCACACCGGGCTGTGGATCGGTTCGGTTCCATCGACGCTCTCGTCAATGACGCCGGGATCGAGGGGTTCATCTATTTTACGAAGCAAGCCATCCGGCAGATGCTGCTTCAGAACTCCGGAGGAAGCGTCGTCACCATCACATCGTCGCTGACCGACCATCCGCCACGCCATCGCCGACGCGAAGCGTCTGGTTGACTTTGCCTGCCTTCCATCCGATCCGGAAATCGGAGCCGGCTGGGATGCATTCATCACCGCCGTCCAGCGCCCTGTCGCGCAGAATAATATTGGCAAGCTGATGGAGATGGGCCTTCCAACCAATGCCGACATTGAAACCCTGCTGGGTCACTACACGCAAACCCTTGCCGACAAGTAGGCCAATCGACGCCTGTGCAAAGTGCGGGACGTTGCATGGATGTAGACTGGATCGGCACACCTGCTCGATGTTCTACCCACCAGGGCCCCCAAGATTGGTCCTGTCCACGTCGCTGACGGCATGGCGTATCTGATCGCCGCGCCGGAGGCTGCCCCTGAACCCTGCAAACGACATCAGGGTCAGCGGACCGATACCTTGGTACAATGTACTAGAGGTTGAACAACTCTTAGATTCAATCATATTCCGGTAGGTGATTTCCGACCGGTTGACGGAAACACCGCATGGTGGCCGTAACGGAGTTGGCCATGGAAGGCGTTCGTCCATTGGTTTCAGTTGTTGACGATGATGTGTCGGTCCGCGAGTCATTGCCCGCGCTCCTTCAGTCGTTTGGCCTCGACAGCATCGCCTTCGCGTCGGCGGAGGAGTTTCTCGGTTCGGGCGCCCTTGCGACGACGAGCTGTCTGCTTCTCGACGTCGTTATGACGGGAATGTCTGGACCGGACCTGCAGTGCGAACTCCTGCGCCGCGACAGCCCGGTCCCTGTCGTCTTTATAACCGCGAACCATGACGAAAACCTGCGGTCAAGGCTCCTTGCGCAGGGCGCATCCGATTGTCTTTTCAAACCCTTCTTCGACGACACCCTCGAAAAGGCCGTCCTTCGCGCACTCGCAGACCGCAGCGGATGACGTGCTTGGCCTGGCATCACGGATGTTCACCACCGACCCGGTTCCAGATGCGATCCCGTGATTGGGGGCCCTTGGCGATGCCTCGACCGTTGGAATGGTGGAAGATGCCGCCTTTGTCGTGAAACACCTCGCTGACTTCGATGCCTCCGACTTAGGAGTCCGTTCGAGATGTCGGTGACCACAACGTGCAGTCCTTGCCCGGTGTCCGAAGACGCGGTCGGGGTCGCCGAAACCCGGTGAACTAATCGTCAGCCAGAGTTTGTGCGATGGACCTTCCATAGGGAAAGAACATGTCCTTGCGCCCCTCCTGCCACGCGGACCGCAACTCCGCTTGCGTGATGTCCCAATCGGGCCAGGATTTCTTGCAGACCTCGCGCAGATCCTGGCGAAGGTCCTCAACTGTCGGGCGGCCGAAAAACCAATACCCATTGTAGAGTTTGTAGACGATCAAACCGGGTTCGAGGACAATGACATGGGGGATCATCGGATTGTGAACCGGGTCCGTGTATTCCGCGATTTCGAGGTCCTGCTGTATCGACCGTCTCGGATCCGACAGAAATGGCCAATGCGCCCCGACGCCGACGCCGCTGCGGAACTCGTGTGTTTCGGCAATGGTGTCGGTACTGATCGTCACCAGCCTGCAATACCCGACCTCCATCTCTCGATAGAGCTGCAGCAACCCCTCATGCTGGCGCCGATCCTTGGGACAGAAGCTGCCTCGGCTGAGAACCAGGACCATGGGATACATGGCCTGTAACTGCGAGAGTTTTCGACGCTTGCCGGTGTGATCGCTGAGTTCGTAGTCTGGAAAAACCGCTCCCGAAACGATGTCCGATCTCATGTCCAATTCCTCCATTTGTGCGACGTTTGACCGCTACAGGTCTATGACGAGGTCACCTGCCGGTTGCGAGCAGCAAAGCAGCAGATTGCCGTCTGCGGCTCCATCGATCGGGCTCGGTTGATAGGTAACCGAGCCCGAGATCAATCCGGTCTCGCAGGTGTGACAAACGCCGGTCCGGCAGGACCAGCGCGCCGGCACATCGCATGCCTCAGCCAGGTCGAGCAGGCTGTGCATGCTTGAGTTCCAACGCACGACCAATCCGCTGCGGGCGAACGAAACCAATCCTCCGGAGCCGGGCTCGCCCGCCGGCTGATGCGGTGGCTGTCGCGGCGAAGTTGCGATTCCTGGCGTTATCGACGAACCGGCGCCGAACAGCTCCGTGTGGATGCGATGACGCGCAACTCCTACGCCAGCAAGTCCTTCCGTGAGGTCGCTCATGAACTTCGCAGGCCCGCAGAGGTAGAAATCGCTCTCGATCGGAAGGCCAAGCGCCTTGAGGATTGCCGCGTCCAGGTGGCCTGTCGAGTCATAGTCAGCGCCCTGCCGGTCGCCTGGCGCGGGGGCGCTGTAGCAGGTGTGCCAATGGGCATTCGGGAGCGACCGAAGGAGCTCGCGTATTTCCTGTGCGAATGGATACTCCAGGCTGTTACGCGTTCCGTAAAGCCACCAGATCTCCCGCTGCGACTTCTCCGCCGCGAGGGCATGAAGCATGCCGAGAACGGGCGTCATCCCGATCCCCGCGCTCAAGAATGCCACAGGTCCGTCGCTGCGGATCAACGTGAAGCTGCCGCGCGGCGCGCTCGCCTCCACGAGATCCCCCTCCTTCAATTCTTCGCATACGAATCTGCCGGCAGTGCCGTCGGGCTCCCGCTTGATAGTTACTCTGAAATGCAGGCCGTCCGCCCTGCCCGACAGTGAATAGCTTCGAAGAAGGATCGGAGCCGAGCGTGGCCGCAGCCGGAGCACGATGAATTGCCCTGGCAGATAGCTCTCCAGCAACCTGCCGTCCAACGGCTTGAGTTCAAGCGAGGTGACATGGTTGACCTCCGACGTCTTGCGAACCACGTGGAACTCCCGGAAGCCGTCCCACGCCGGGCGCGGCTCTATCGCGCCCGTCAGACCCGCATTTCCCGTCACCTTTCCGCCCTCGGCCGATTGTGTGAGCAAAGCCTGGAACGAACGGCGCCAACCAGCGCTCAGCGACGGATTGCGCAGCGCCCGTTCCAATCGGTCGCGGGGATGTAAAGGCTTGTAGAGCAGCGCGTTGATCTCCGAGACGGTCATGCCGCCTTCTCCGGATGCGGTCTTGATGATGGCGTCGTCCGCTTGGACATACCCTTCCTCAAGAACGCGAAAATAGAAGCCCGGTCTGTCATGCAACACCAGCAGAGCCGCCATTTCGGGTACGTCCATGCGAATGCCAAGCCGGTAACAGGTGACGCGTGGCTGCGTCACCTCAAACAGCGCGCCACCGATGCGGTAGCGGTCGCCGATGCAGACTTCGGCGTCGGTAAGCCCGTCCACGGTAAAATTCTCCCCGAATTGTCCATAGACAAAGTCGCTTCGGCCCAAGTGTCTTTCCCAGTACCGGTAAGATTCGATCTGGTAGACGAACACCGCACGATGCTCACCACCATGCCCGGTGCGATCCGCCTGCCCGTCGCCATCTATGTTCAATCGCCGGACCATGCGTGGGCCTTCGACTGGAAATTTCCAGATGGCCGTCGTGACGTTCCTGTTCTGCCATTCGACGTCGCGGGGCAACCCGACGTTGACGGAAAGAAGACGAGCCATAAGACATACTCCCGATGCCAATGCTGCTTCGTTGAGGATCCAAAGCTCCTGATCCGTAAGCGGACATATTGCCGGGTCCCGTGACAAGAGAACATCCGACCGGACGCAATTCCATTATACGAAGGTGTCGCCGATACCTTGGTTGAATGGTGGCTCGACGACGCGCGTGCTTTCATCAGGGATCGGCCCCGGTGATCAAAAGGCGAATACCTGGGCAGGCGTATTTTCATAGGTCACGCCTTGTTGAAACGATACGTATCGTTTATACCACACAACAGCCGAGCGTTTGGTTTCGAGCGGCCCGGGGATTTGTTCCCGCAAGTCGCTGTGGGCGAATTTGATCGGTTGCCGGCCCTCTTGTCGGAAGATGCGGAGGTGGGTCGTGAAGCTTCGTATGTCCAATCTGCGAAGCGACTGAACGGCGAGCCGCATCTGCCGTGTGAACCTGAAAGCCCACGCGGTCCGACATTGCCGATTTCTTCCGGGACGCCGCGAGCGTCGCGGAAGGCGAACCTCGGATCTACCAAACGGAAGAAGAAAATGGCCTGGTTGAGAAACAAGAACCAAGTAACTGAACAGTCGGGAACCAACGTCACGGCATTGCCGGGAACTCAGGATGGCACGCATCCAGCGGCTCCCTCTCACAGCAAAGCATCACCGTTCTCGTTCGTCGTGCCTGCCACGGCGATCTTCGTCGCGCTTTCCGCCGTTGTCGGCGCTGGAGCCAACTGGGATTGGTGGGTTGCAAGCCGTTCGGTGCAAACAACGGACGATGCAGCGGTCTATGCAGACGTCTCGTCCATCAGCGCCCGCGTCGGCGGCACCGTCGACGGAATATCCGTTCGCGATTATGACCACGTCAAAGCTGGCGACCTGTTGTTTTCGATCGACCGAAAGCCGTTTGAAGTTGCACTGCGAGCTGCAAAGGCCCGCCTCGAAGCGTCCCATGCGCAGCTTGAGGACAACGACACTCAGCGAACTTTTCAGCTTACGCAGATCGATATTGCCGTCGCCCAGGAGCAGGCCTCTGCCGCCGATGAAATTCAGGCGAGCAAGGAGCTTGAACGCCAGACGCGGCTCGCCATCGACGGCAGGGCGAGCTCGCTCCAGACGCTGGAAAAGGCGACCGCGGCTCACGAGCGGGCCCTGGCGAACTCCAAGATGACAGATGCGACCGTCGTCGCTCAGCAGGTCAAGCTCGATGTGATCTCAAAGCAGCGCGACGTGCTGAAGGCGAACCTCGACACCGCCGCGGCGGACGTTGCGGCACGCGAGCTTGATCTCGGCTATGCCGATGTGCGCGCACCCGTCGACGGCGTCGTCGCAAAGCGGAACGTGCAGCTGGGAAACTACGTCGCTGCAGGCACCAACCTGATCTCGATCGTGCCGCTTCCGAAGGTCTACATCCTCGCAAACTATAAGGAGAACCAGTTGGCGCTGGTTCGCGAGGGACAGTCCGTCGACATTTCTGTCGATCTTCTACCAGGGGAAACTCTCCACGGCATCGTTTCGAAAATATCGCCCGCAAGCGGTTCGACGTTCGCGCTTTTGCCCCCCGACAATGCGACCGGCAACTTCACGAAGGTTGCCCAACGTCTGACCGTGCGCATCGAAATCGACCCGACACAGCCGAACTTTGAACGTTTGCGTCCGGGTATGTCGGTCATAACCCGAATAGCGACAAAAGGAGAGCGCGATGTCTAGGCGCGTTCATTCAAGCGATCTTCCGCGACAAGGATATGTCGCGGTTGCCATGGTCATGGCGTCGATACTGACGGCCTTTGACGTCAGGACCGCAAGCATCGGCCTTGCGGATCTGCGCGGCGCATTCGGCTTGAGTTTCGACGAGGGTGCTTGGCTGAGCACCTTCGCGACGGCGCCGCAAATTCTCGTTGCACCGAGCATCGGCTGGTTGATTGGCGTCTTTGGCGTCAAGAGGGTCATGATCGGGCCGTCTATTCTCTATTCCGTCATCTCCGTTGCAATGCCCTTTGCTCACGGTTTTGTACCTCTCGTCGCATTGCATGCTCTAAGAGCGATGGTGCTTGGCATCTTCGTCGGAGCAACGCTCCTGGTTGCCTTTCGAAACCTTGATCGGAATTACTGGATCTTCGCTCTTTCGTTCTACGTCTTGAGAATACCGTTCGCGCAAAACCTCGGCCTGTATGCCGCCGGGAGCTACACCCAAACGATTGGATGGCAATGGCTCTACTGGCAGGGTGCCGTCGTCGCGCCCGTCATCGGCATCCTGTTCTGGTATGGCGGGAAACCGATGAAGGTCGACCGGGAGCTTCTGGATCGTGCCGACTGGGGCGGAATGGCGCTCTTTGGCGTAGCCTTGACGACGCTCTATTTTGCGTTGGATCAGGGTAACCGTCTGGACTGGTTCCGATCCGGGTATGTGGTGTCGCTTCTCGCCGCGACGGCCTTTCTCTTCTGCGTATTCTTGTGGCACGAGGCGCGGGTCAAGGAGCCGTGGGCTCATATCTCAATCCTCCGCCACAGAAACATCGCGTTAGGGTTCGCCGCCATCGCCTGCTTCATGATCGCCAGTCTCGGCAGTTCGCTGCTGGAACCGAACTTCCTGATCAGCGTGGCTCGCCTGCGTCCGGAGCAGATCGGCGACTTCACCGCACCCTACGCAGTTCTGCTTCTCGTCGCGGCAACCGGTACGGCTGTGGCTCTTGTCCGGACCGTCAAGCAACGCTGGACGTTGATTATCGGCTTCACATTGTTCGCAATATCGGCATGGCTTGGTACACAGTTGACTAGCGTCTGGTCGCTGCCCGAGTTCCGGATGATCGTGATCCTGCAGACGTTCGGCGAAGAGATTGTGTTTCTTGCCGCGGTGGCAACCCTGTTCAGCAATGTGAACCCGGCCCGCGCCATATCCCTCGTCGCTTATGTCCAGGTCATGCGCCTGATCTGTTCTGAGACGGTCGCGACGTCGATGACGACCTGGGTGCGCCAGCGCGAGCAATTGCATTCGTACCTGATCGGCCTTCACGTCACGGGAACGACGCCGGGGTGGAGTTCGACGATCATTAAACTCGGCTCGGGGTCGGCACAGGCAACATCGCAGGCTGAAGCCCTGAAACGCGGCGTCGGGGTACTGGCGGCAATCGTCCAGAGGGAAGCGAACGTGCTGGCCTACATCGACGGGTTCTGGATCACCTTCATGGCCGCAATTGTCGGGCTGATTGTGGTTTCGTTGATGAAGCCCTCGCCGCCGCATCCGCTGACGACGAGGTGACTGAAGCACAAGCACCGATCGACAGTTGATTGGAACGCTCAATAACAGGAGTTTTTCCCGTGGACGACCACCACGCCAAGAACATCACCACCTGGCTTATGCAATCCGGGCTGAAAGGCTTGCCGGAAGAGGATCTGCTCGCGGGATTCTGTGAGCGTTGCAACGCTGGCGGACTGCAGATCGACAGGGCGAGCGCCGTCATGGATACGCTGCATCCCGTGTACGAACGCCGAGCTTACCGGTGGGATCGGTCGCGATGGATGCAACGTGTCTTCGAGTTCGGGTTCGCCAATCCAGGTGGCACCCCGAGCGACTGGCAGCGCTCTGCCTTTCACTATCTAAAGAAAACGGGCGGCACGGAGGTGCGCCGGCGGCTTCTGAACGGCGATCCCGCGGATTTCTTTCTCGTCGACACGATGAAGCGGGATGGGTTCACCGATTTCATCGCCGTGGCACACCGCTTTGACGATCCAGGCGCCATAGGCGGCATCGACTGCTTTTTCTCGCAATTCGGGACCCGGGAGATCGATGGTTTCTCCGAGGCAGACGCGCAGGCTCTGCGCGACCTGCTGCCGTGCCTTGCCCTTGCAGTCAAGTGCGTGGTGGTGAGTGGCGTCGCCTCCACTATCGCAAAGGTCTATCTCGGCGAGGATGCGGCCAACCATGTGCTGCACGGGAGGATCACACGTGGCAAGAGCGAGCGCATCTCTGCAGCGCTATGGTTTTCCGATCTCGCAAACTTCACCCGAATCTCGGACACGGTCGATCCCGAAGAGATCATCCCGATGCTCAATGACTACTCCGACGCGGTGATCTCCTCGATCGAGGAAGCCGGCGGCGAAGTGCTCAAACTCATGGGTGACGGAACGCTCGCAATCTTCAGAGGCGACGTCGCCAGCCGAACATGTGCAGCCGCGCTCCATGCGCGCGCTCTACTCGACAAGCGGCTGGTCGCACTTAACGCGCAACGCGGTGCCGAACGCCGCCCCGTCACGGATGTCTATCTCGGGCTGCATGTGGGAGATGTCTTCTACGGGAACATCGGCAGTCAGGACCGCCTCGACTTCACAGTCATTGGCCCCGCCGTCAACGAGGTCAGTCGCATTGCTTCGCTTTGTCGACCTCTGCAACGCAAGTTCCTCATGTCGGCGGCCTTTGCGGCGATCGTGCCCCATTCAGAGACCGATCGTCTGCAATCGATCGGTTCCCACATTCTGCGAGGCGTCAGCCGCGCCCAGGAGCTTTTTACGATGGCGGTCGAAAGCGCTCCGCCCGAAATCGCAATAACGTCGGCTGAGCCCGGTACGGTGTTGGCGAAAGCGTGCTGACACCAACGTACAATATCCCTGGAAACGATACCGCTTTACAAGGGAAGCTGCGAGATGTCATCGCGGCTGGTCTGGCTAAAGCGCAACGAGAAAAAGCTCGTGCCCATGCAAGTTTTCGCCCCAAACGAAGGATTGGCAAATGGAAGCCCCAGATATGCTCCGCTTCAAGAGAATCCCTCTCTCCCATGGCACCGGCACGATCCCGGTTGCCGGGTTCGGAACACTCATACCCGATGTGACTGCGACAAAGCAGGCGGTGAAGGCGGCCCTTTCGACAGGGTTCCGACATTTCGACTGTGCCGAGAGATATCTCAACGAAGAAGCGGTCGGCGCGGCGTTCAGCGAATCCATTGCCGCGGGCATCTTGCGCCGTGAGGACCTTTTCGTCACCACGAAGCTCTGGAACACAAACCATCGCCCTGAACGGGTCCGACCTGCTTTCGAAGCAAGTTGCCGTCGCCTGAAGGTCGACTACGTTGATGCCTATCTCATACATACCCCATTCGCTTTCCTCCCCGGCGAGGAAAAGGACCCGCGAGACGAGTACGGACACGTCATATACGATCCTGGCGTCAAGTTGGTCGATACCTGGCGCGCATTGGAGAAACTCGTGGACAGCGGGCGATGCAGATCTATTGGCCTGTCGGACGTCTCGCTCGAAAAACTGAAGGAAATTGTCGAGGCGGCACGTATCAAGCCTGCCATCGTACAGGTAGAAGCACATCCATATCTGCCCGAGTGGGAATTGCTGGAGTATTGTCAGAAGCACGGCATCGTTCTCTTGGCGTTCGCGGCACTCGGCCATGCAATGGTTCCAAACCTGCTGGAGGACCCAGTCGTCACCAGGATCGCCAAACGGCTCGGGAAGACGCCGGCTCAGGTCGCATTGGCCTGGGCCGCGCAACGAGGAACGGCATTCCTGACGACGTCCAAGAACCCAAAGCGCATCGACGAGAACTTCGACTTTTCCACCCTGCCCGAGGACGCGATGCTTCAGATGCGCGAGCATATAACCACGAACGTCCGCTTCAACGGAGTGGTCGATACCGGAGTTCCAGGCTTCATTCCCCGTGTCACCGAGGTACAGGCAACCAAGTAAGGACGGAAGCATTTCGCGGAAGGAATATCGAAGATGGAAGACCGAGAACTCCGGGTGGCGCTCGAACGGCATTGGGCAGCCTCGGACGCCGGCGATTTTGAACTGGAGCACGAAATCTATCAGGAGAATGCCCTGCTCGAATATCCGCAATCCGGCGAACGTATCCGAGGGCGCGGGAAGATCCAGGAGAGCCGCTGCGTTCAACCGAACAAGAAGCGTTTTTCCGTCCGCCGCATCATCGGCAGCGGGAGCCTGTGGGTCACGGAGTTTATCCTCACCTACGACGGTGCGCCATCCTATGCTGTCAGCATAATGGAATTCGCGAATGGTCTCGTAGAGAGGGAGACCCAGTACTTCGCGGGTCCCTTTGACCCCTCGGAGTCGCGCGCCCATCTGATCGATCACTCGTAGTGCAATCGTTGTTGATCGGGCCTGCGAAGTTGAGGTACGCCTTGTCAATGACCACGAAACCGATACCCGCCCCTGCCAAAAAGCGAACGTCCATTGGATCTCGTCGCAATCCGGAAGCGGAGGCTGCCGTGCTTGCCGCCGCCAAGGATCTGATTTCGGAAAGGGGCTACGCCGGTTTTTCTGTCGATGAAGTCGCCCGCCGAGCTGGCGCGGGAAAAACGACGATCTATCGCTGGTACCCGACCAAGGCCGACCTCTTTATCGCGATCTACACCGCCGAGCGCTCGACCTTCGTTCCGGTTCCAGACACCGGGAATCTGGTTGAGGAACTTGCGCAGTACACCACCAGTCTGTGGCGTTTCTGGGCGTCTCACCCGGCCGGGGCGGCGCTTCGCGGTTTGATCGCCGAGGCCCAGGGCACGCCGGAGGCGCTAAGTGCGCTGCGGGACAGGTTTCTTCCCGATCGTACCGCCGACGTGAGACGGATGCTGAGCGGTGCGGCCGCGCGCGGCGACTTGCTCTCCGACGAGGTGGACGACAAGGTCGCCCTCTGGGTCGGATTCAGCTGGTTCAAACTGCTGGTCGGCGAGTTGCATGACGAAGGCGTCATAAAGTCGGTGATGATGCAGATTGCAGAAGTTCGGCGTAACAGCTAGCGCCTCGCCAACTCTGATGGCGTGTTGGCGAGGCCACCGATACTGCTTCAAACCGCTGGCCGTAAACG
This sequence comes from Rhizobium grahamii CCGE 502, assembly GCF_000298315.2. GTDB lineage: Bacteria > Pseudomonadota > Alphaproteobacteria > Rhizobiales > Rhizobiaceae > Rhizobium > Rhizobium grahamii. The sequence goes on from NZ_AEYE02000037.1 coordinate 122,285, forward strand.
ACGTCGGATTGTCTGTTTTTGTCACGGAATTGAAATTCCGGACAGGTATCGCATGCCTATATTGGATCAATAGAACCTCGAGCCTGTGGCCAAGACTGGACCTGAAACATGACGATCAATATCACCGCAACGACGCCGGCGACGGCAAACTCCGATGAGATAACGGGCGCAGCCATGATCGTCCGGGCCTTGGCGGATCAGGGGGCAGAAGTCCTCTTCGGGTATCCAGGCGGCGCGGTGCTTCCAATTTACGATGCCCTCTTGGACGAGCCCCGACTTCGCCACATCCTTGTGCGCCACGAGCAGGGTGCAGCCCATGCCGCCGAGGGATATGCGCGGTCGAGCGGCAAGCCGGGCGTCGTTCTCGTCACCAGTGGGCCGGGCGCGATCAACACCGTCGTCGGCATCGTCGATGCGCTGATGGATTCGATCCCGCTGATCGTCATAACCGGCCAGGTCCCTACCCACCTGATCGGCACCGACGCTTTTCAGGAAGCGGACACCATCGGCATCACTCGGTCGTGCACGAAGCACAACTATCTCGTACGGAGCATCGAAGAACTTCCTCATGTCATGCACGAGGCATATCGGATCGCCACCACGGGACGGCCCGGCCCTGTCCTGATCGATATCCCAAAGGATATCCAAGTCGCGCGTGGACGTTACTCCGGCCCCCGCGAGGCGATCCCTCTCCATCGATACGAGCCGCAGATCAAAGGCAACCCGGGAAGCATCGCCGAGGCCATAAAGCTTCTGTCGGAGGCGCGCCGGCCGATACTCTATACCGGCGGCGGCGTCATCAATTCCGGGCCCAAGGCGAGTGCGCGGCTACGCGAGTTTGCAGCGCTTGTCGGCGCGCCCGTTACCTCGACGTTGATGGGCTTGGGAGCGTTCCCTGCCTCCGATGACCTGTGGCTCGGAATGCCTGGCATGCATGGCGCATACGAGGCCAATCATGCGATGCACGACTGTGACGTCATGCTCTGCCTCGGCGCGCGGTTCGACGATCGCGTCACCGGTCGTCTCGACGCCTTTTCTCCGGGATCGCGGAAGATCCACGTCGATATCGATCCGTCGTCAATAGGAAAGATCGTTCCCGTCGACGTCGGTATCGTCGGTGATGCCCTGTCTGTCCTGGAAGACCTCATCGCCGGGTGGCCGCGCCAGCGTCAGCAAGATCGCAAGGATAGGCTTGCGCCCTGGTGGAAGCAGATCGAGACCTGGCGTGCGCGCAAGGCGTTCAGCTATCGCAATTCGTCAGAAGTCATCAAGCCGCAATACGCGCTTGAGCGCCTGCGGGCGCTGACACTCGACCGCGACGTCTACGTCACGACCGAAGTCGGGCAGCACCAGATGTGGGCGGCGCAGTTCTTCTATTTGAGCGAGCCAAACCGGTGGATGACGTCGGGCGGGCTTGGGACGATGGGCTACGGCCTGCCGGCTGCGATCGGCGTCCAGCTCGCGCATCCCAGGAGCGTGGTCATAGACATCGCCGGCGAGGCCTCGATACTGATGAACATGCAGGAGATGTCGACTGCCGTACAGTACAGGCTCCCGATCAAGATATTCATCCTCAACAACGAGTATATGGGAATGATCCGGCAATGGCAGGAGTTACTGCATGACGAGCGCTACAGCCATTCCTACTCGGAAAGCCTTCCAGATTTCGTAAAGCTGGCGGAGGCTTATGGTGCCGTGGGTATCCGGGCGGAAAAACCAGAGGAACTGGACGGCAAGATCATCGAGATGCTGAACACTCCTGGACCGGTGATCTTCGATTGCCGGGTCGAGAAGACCGAAAACTGCTTGCCGATGATCCCGTCGGGAAAGCCTCACAATGAGATGATCCTGGCTGACGAAGTCGTGGACATGGGCTCGGTGATATCCGCCGAGGGCCGTGCGCTGGTGTGACGATGTGTGGAGAATCGCAGAACGGCATGCTTATCGAAGACGCTCTCGATGTTGATGCTCCCGCCACCGAGTACGGGGGACGGTCCGACATCCTCAGCGTTGGCCTTCGCGTTGTCTTCTGCGGCCTCAATCCGGCCGTCACCGCTGAGCGGGACGGCCACAATTTCTCTTCGCCCAGCAATCGCTTCTGGCGGGTTCTGCATCTCGCAGGCTTCACTCCTCGCCTGCTGAGGGCGGAAGAGGAACGGGAATTGCTCGCTTATGGCTGCGGGATAACAGCCGCAGTGCCGCGGGCGACGAGGAGCGCTGCCGAACTGACTGCCGACGACTACGCGACGGCTGCGCCCGAGTTGGAAGCAAAAATCAACCGGTTCTTACCAAACAATCTGGCATTCCTTGGAAAAGCTGCGTTCGCTGCGATCAGCGGTCGCGGCGATTGCGATTGGGGACTGCAGAACGAGGTGTTCGCCGGAGCAAGGACCTGGGTCCTGCCGAACCCGAGTGGCCTCAACAGAACGTTTAACCTGGAGCGCTTGACCGGACACTATCGCGACCTAAGATCGAAACTCTAGCCGCTTGCACGGCCCGGAGCCCAAGGGCGGCCCATAAGCGGGGGCAGACCATGCGTATCGCGATCCTCACCATCCCCGGCGTTCAGATGCTCGACGTAGCCGGGCCGATGGACGTGTTCTCGGAGGCCACGACGCAACTGAAAGGGCGTGCCGGCTATTCGCTCGATATCGTAGGGCTAACGATGGAGCCCGTGACCGCCCTCAACGGCACTCGGTTTCTGCCGGATATGTCGATCAAGGACACCCTGGAAGGGTTCGACACCTTGTTGATTGCGGGAAGCCCCGGCATCCGCCAGTACGAGGATCACCGAGAGCTTCTGCGGTGGATCGGCCGCGAGTCGCACCACGTTCGCCGGCTTGCCTCGATATGCACTGGCGCCTTCCTTCTTGGAAAAGCGGGGTTGCTGGATGGTCGTCGTGCGACGACGCATTGGAATTCCACTTCCCGGCTCGCCAGTATGTTTCCGACCGTGAGACTTGAGCCAAATACGATTTTCGTCAAGGACGGTCCGATCTATACCAGCGCCGGCGTCACCGCGAGCATGGATCTGGCGCTTGCCCTGGTCGAAGAAGATTTTGGCCGAAGCATTGCGCTGCGGGTCGCGAAGGAACTCATCCTGTTCCTCCAGCGTCCCGGTGGCCAGTCCCAGTTCAGCGTTCATCTCGAGGCGCAGGCAGCCGAGATCGGTCCGATCCGCGACACCACCCAATGGATCGTCGATAACTTGGCGGACGACCTGTCGGTCGAGACACTGGCGGCGCGCCTTGGGATGAGCAGCCGAAATTTCGCGAGGACTTTCAAACGCGAAACCCACATGACCCCCGGCGACTATGTCGAGGCAGCCAGGGTGGAGGCCGCGCGAAGAATTCTCGAAGAAAGCGACACCCCCCTGAAGAGGGTCGCAAGCCTGTGCGGTTTCGCGGACCAAACCGGTTTGCGTCGCGCCTTCATGCGACGGATAAATGTGACGCCAGTCGAGTACCGCCACAGGTTTCGGCCATCCGGTGCGACAGCCGCGCCCTCGCCTCGGACACTCACTACGGCGTGAACAACGCCAATTCGCCCGCAACACACACACAGGAGACAGCCATGCAAAAGAGCTTCCCGGCGATGGTGATCGACAGCGTGGACGGCAGGACCATGGGCGCGTTTCGCGAGATTTCTATGGAAGAACTGCCGGACTACGACGTTCTGGTCGAGGTCGCCTACTCGACGCTCAATTACAAGGACGGCCTCGCAATCACTGGCAAGGGACGCATCGCCCGGCGCACGCCGATGATCGCTGGCGTGGATTTGGCGGGGACCGTTGTGGAGAGCCGTTCTCCAAAATGGCAAACGGGTGACAAGGTTGTCCTGAACGGCTGGGGACTGTCCGAGACGGAATGGGGCGCCTATGGCCGATATCAACGCGTCAAGGCGGAGTGGCTAATCCGCCTACCCGACGGCTTTTCGATGCAGGAGGCGATGGCAGTTGGGACCGCTGGGTACACCGCAGCCCTGTGCGTCGATGCGCTGGAGAAATGGGGCACGGTAAAGCCCGGCTCAAGCGAAGTGATTGTCACCGGGGCGGCTGGTGGTGTTGGCTCGGTCGCGGTCGCGTTGTTGGCCGCGCAAGGCTACAATGTCACGGCGTCGACCGGGCGTCCTGAGACCCACGACTACCTCGCTTTCCTAGGAGCAACCGGCTTTGTCGATAGAGCAAGTCTTCAGGAGAAAGGACCGCCGCTCCAAAAGGAGCGTTGGACAGGCGGCATTGACAGCGTCGGCTCCAGCACGCTGGTAAACATTCTTGCTCAGACAGTACGAGGCGGCGCAATCGTCGCCTGTGGCCTTGCCGGGGGCGCGGATCTGAACGGTACTGTGATGCCGCATATTCTTCGCAGCGTCGCATTGATCGGCATGGATTCTGTCGTTGCCCCGCTCGAGCAACGCCTCGCGGCATGGAAGCGCCTTGAGCGCGATCTCGACAAGGAAAAGCTAAGAAAGATGACGACCGTCGAGCCTATGTCCAGGCTACCCCAACTTGCTGAAGACATCATCGCCGGAAGAATACGCGGCCGTGTGGTTATCGACGTCGCCTCGACCTGAGCGATCCACGTTTTTCCTTTTCCCTAGAGGTCGTGCACGAGCTGCTTCAAGAACGTGGCGATGGCTTCCTCGTTGCGCTTGTAGAAAATCCACTGCCCCACCCGTCTGCTTTTGACGAGACCGGCCGTGGTCAGCGCTGAAAGATGCGCCGAAACAGTCGATTGCGCCAGGCCGCTTCGCTGGAATTGGTTGGCGCAGACGCCCATTGCGAGGGGATGTTCCTGATCGCCAAAATGGGTCTCCGGATCCTTCAGCCAATTAAGTATATCCATTCGTGCCGGATGCGCGAGCGCCTTGATGACTTGCAACGTTTCCATCGTCTTTCCTTGAACTTCACCCGCTTTGCGGCGCGAGAAAGACCGATACGTCGATGCTGGAGCGCCCTTTCCTCGGCATCGTTGTCGCGCGCTAGGCGCACGAAAACGATCGATCGGATTGAACGTGGACATCATGTAGTCCACTCCCCCTCGCGCCCGGCTTTCTGAGAACGACGTCAACTTGAACGTATGTTGATCGCCGTTCGCAGCTATGCGGCGAACGCCGCGTTCATAAACAGGCCAACCTCCGCAACGTGGCGCGACATCTGACCGGTCGCCGTTGATGCCGAAGCCGGCCGGCCCGCATAGCCCGCTCGCCCCGCGGATCCGAGAGCTTGTGTAATGGCCCATTCGAGGTAGGGCTCGACGAATGACCAAGCGCCCATGTTCTTCGGCTCCTCTTGGCACCAAGCGACACTAGCCGTCGGGAAGCGCACCAGTTCCGCTGCAATTGCCTTGGCCGGGAACGGATAGAGCTGTTCGACACGCAGTAGATAGACGTCGTCGATATCGCGCCTCGCGCGCTCATCCTGAAGATCATAGTAGACCTTGCCCGAGCACAACAGGAGCCGCCGAATTTTGCTGTCGGAGACCAGCTTGACCGGGTTTCCGTCATCCTTTTCGCCCTCGTCGCGAAGGATGCGCTGAAACCGCCCAGTCGCGCCGAGGTCGACGAGGTCCGACCGGCACCGCTTATGGCGCAGTAAGCTTTTGGGTGTCATGAGGATCAGCGGTTTACGGAAATTGCGCTCCAGTTGCCGCCTGAGAATGTGGAAATAGTTGGCTGGGGTCGTGCAATTGGCGACCTGCCAGTTACCCTCGGCCGAACCTTGCAGATAGCGCTCCAACCGTGCTGATGAATGTTCCGGCCCCTGGCCGTCATATCCGTGGGGCAGTAGGCAAACCAGGCCCGACATCCGCAACCACTTGCGTTCCGCCGATGACAAGAACTGGTCGAACAGCACTTGAGCGCCGTTTGCAAAGTCACCGAACTGCGCCTCCCAGAGAACAAGGGCATTCGGTTCGGCAAGCGAGTAACCATATTCGAAGCCAAGCACGCCCTGCTCCGACAGCATCGAGTTGAACGTATCGCACGGCGCCTGGTCGGGGCTGATGGAAGCCAGCGGCGCGTAGCGCGCCCCGGTTTCCTGATCGATGATCACCGAATGGCGCTGCGAGAAGGTCCCGCGCTCGCTGTCCTGCCCCGACAGACGAACTGGATAACCGTCGACGGCAAGTGATCCGAACGCGAGCGCCTCTGCTGTCGCCCAATCGATGCCGGTACCGGCCTCGATCGCCCTACGTCGCGCCTCGAGGAAACGACCGACAGTGGGGTGCGCGTGGAAACCGTCCGGTAGCGTTGTGATGCTGTCGCCGATGGTTCTTAGCTTCGACACATCGACGCCTGTAGCGCCGTCGCTCTCATCCTCGCTTTCCGCCCTGCCAGAGCCAAGTCCCGCCCATTTGCCATCCAGCCAATCGCCCTTGTTCGGCTTATATGATTTAGATGCCTCCAACTCGCGATCGAGGTGCTCAACCCACCTCTCGCTGGCATCCTCGACCTCGCCCTTTCCTACAACCCCCTCCGCGCTCAGCCTCTCCACGTAGACGTCGAGCGTCGACATGTGCTTTCTAATTTCCTTGTACATCTCGGGCTGGGTGAACGACGGCTCATCACCTTCGTTGTGGCCAAAGAGCCGGAAGCAGATCAGATCGATTACAACAGGTTTGTGAAACGTCTGGCGGTATTCGATCGCGAGCCTGGCGACGCGTGCCACTGCTTCAGGATCGTCGCCATTCACGTGAAAGATCGGCGCTTCGACCATCTTGGCGACGTCGGACGGATAAGGTGAGGACCGAGAGTAGCTCGGGTCGGTAGTAAAGCCGACCTGGTTGTTGATTATCAGATGGACCGAGCCTCCCGTCCGGTAGCCTTTCAGACCTGATAGGCCGAGGCTCTCGGCAACGACCCCCTGCCCGGCGAACGCCGCATCGCCGTGGATCAGGAGCGGCAGGACCGTCGTGCGGTCGGCTGTATCGCTGCGCTGTTCCTGCTTGGCTCTGACTTTCCCCAGCACCACCGGATCGATGATCTCAAGATGCGAAGGATTGGCGATCAGGGACAGGTGAACCCTTTTGCCGCCGATCTCCCGATCCGAAGAGGTTCCCAGATGATACTTTACGTCGCCGGACCCCTCAACTTCGTCCGGGAGGAATGATCCGCCCTTGAATTCGCTGAAGATTGCCCGGTGTGGCTTGTGGATCACCTGGCTAAGGACGTTCAGGCGTCCGCGATGGGCCATACCGAAAACGACCTCTGTTACCCCAAGGGCCACACCATGCTCAAGGATCTCTTCGAGAGCAATGATTGTCGACTCCCCAGCATCGAGCCCAAAGCGCGTCGTGCCGACGAACTTCTTGTTGAGATAGCGCTCGTAGCCTGTCACCTCTACGAGCTTCTGTAGAAGCCGCCGCTTGTGATCAGGTGCCAGTTCGGTCGTAGCGTTCAACAGTTCGACACGTTGCTGGATCCATGTCCTTTGCGTCCGGTCGGAGATATGCATGTATTCGTAGCCGACCGTCCCACAATAACAGACGCGCAGGCGATCTAGGATCTCGCGAATAGTGGCCAGTTCGGCGCCGAAGGCGCCGTCGAGGAATACAGGGCGGTCAAGATCAGCCTCGGCGAACCCATAGAAGGAAGGCTGCAATTCCTCGCTTTCGTCAGGTACTATCAAGCCCAGTGGATCGAGCTTCGCAGCCCGATGTCCCAGTATCCGATAGGCGCGGATGATCGCCAATGCCCGCGCCGTGTCGCGGTTTGAGACGATCCTGTCGCCGTCCGACGGCGATCCTTGTCCTGCTTTCACCTCAAGCTCTTTGGCCCAGTTTCCATCAAGAGCGGAAATCAGGTCTCCATTCGGAGACATTGGCCAGTTCGCCGACTTCCAGGATGCGCCAGCCGCTGTTCGTCTGATATCGACGGCATCGTCGTCAAGCGAGGAGAAGAAATCACGCCATTCTGGACCGACAGAATTAGGATCCTCTAGATATCGCTCCTGCAGGCTTTCGATATACGCCGCGTTGGCGATGTCGAGAAATGACGTTCTCGAAAACGTATCGCTGGGTTGCTGCCGATCGAGCGCGCGATTCATCTGGGCATCCCTTCCATTTTCCGTTGGTTGCACGCAGGGCATCGTTCCCCCAGCGTGGGTCCATTTGGTTGCACGGGCAACGCAAAGTACAGGGCTAAAGCAATGTCCGATACTTGAATCAATATGCAAAAACGGACAAACTGGACCCATACGCTGCCGGACGCACCCGTCGGACTAGAGCTCGATCAAAATCGCGGGTGTGCTGCCGCGTCGGCTACCGACACCATGATCGCCGAACCCTCAGTACATTCCAATTATACGGAAGTATTGAAGTAGAGCTTCCGCTTGGGTGTTGAATGCGCGTGAACCCATGTGGATCCCGTATCTCGCGTAGTTTAGGAATGTCGAACAGTGGACTGGTCCTCGAAGCCGTGCGGCGACGTGGGACAACTCGACTCGCCGCCACTGAAGTCCACGTACTATGGAGGAATGTGGGTGCGTCGCGTCGTACAATCAGACCACCTTCGATGAAGCTTGGCGGCTCGTGATCCGCCGCAACGGCCGTTTCTACCACAGGACAAGGCGGCGTTGGCGGCGCCTACGTGAAGAAGGGGTCTTAGCGCCCCTGGAGCGGCATCAGCATTTCAAGTCGGTAGACGGGCTGTTGCGTTGCCATTTGGGCCATACTTATCTTGAAGTCGACACGATTGAACTCGCGGAACTGGCCCGGCAGCAGCTAGGCGACGAAAGTCACGTCGGCGAGCATGGCGGAGCCGTAAGGTGCGGACGCAACTCGTGCAGCAAGACCCCGGGCCACCAGCCAGCATCACTCGAAGTGCACGGCCGGATCGCTTCCATCCTTGCGGCGATGGACGGGCTCGACTGCATGAGCAGCCGCTTCGTCTCGGAGATTCACGAGGATTTCGCGGGGCGGCTTCGCGCCGGCGAACTGGACACTGCTCAGAAACGCAAAAAGCTCCTCGACGCTTACGCGGAGGAGTTATGAGGTGATCGTTGTCTTTTGGAAGTTTGGTTGCGGGGGCAGGATTTGAACCTGCGGCCTTCAGGTTATGAGCCTGACGAGCTACCGGGCTGCTCCACCCCGCGCCAAGTGCAAAACCCGTTGGGTTTTGTCACGGTAGCGTCACCGCTTCAGCGGTGATGCCTCTGCCGGAGCAACTTGCGCAGCAAGTTGTCTCCTGTAAGGGACGCACCATCTAGTCAGGTGCACCACCATTTCATTTTGCTCCGCATTTTAGCCCTTGGAAAGCAGAAAGGACCGCTTTTGGGCGGCCCTTTTTGATCGGCTTGGGCCGTTTTCGGACGATCTTGTGATCGCCGTGACGTGATGAGAAGATTGTTTGTTGCGTTTAGCAGACCTGGCAGCGACCGACTCTCCCGCGTCTTAAGACGAAGTACCATAGGCGCTGGGGCGTTTCACGGCCGTGTTCGGAATGGGAACGGGTGCAGCCGCCCCGCCATAACCACCAGGTCAGCGAAGCGCAACAAATTGAGAAGCTGGTGAGGGCAGAGCCCTCTTCTTAATCTTGAACACGTCTCAGGCTAGAACCGGACGAACACCGCGTGTTCGCCGGGCCTGTCGCAAAGGCTTGCGCCTTCGCTCTGTCGGGACAAGCGCCTTGCGCTTGCCCTATGAGCATTGATCAATGAGAACGATCAAGCCAATCGAGCTATTAGTACCGGTAAGCTTCACACATTGCTGCGCTTCCACACCCGGCCTATCAACGTGGTCGTCTTCCACGGCTCTGATTGGGAATACTCGTTTTCAGGTTGGTTTCCCGCTTAGATGCCTTCAGCGGTTATCCATTCCATATGTAGCTACCCTGCTATGCCCTTGGCAGGACAACAGGTCCACCAGAGATATGTCCATCCCGGTCCTCTCGTACTAGGGACAGATCCTGTCAATATTCCTACACCCACGGCAGATAGGGACCGAACTGTCTCACGACGTTCTGAACCCAACTCACGTACCGCTTTAAATGGCGAACAGCCATACCCTTGGGACCTGCTCCAGCCCCAGGATGCGATGAGTCGACATCGAGGTGCCAAACAACCCCGTCGATATGGACTCTTGGGGGTCATCAGCCTGTTATCCCCGGCGTACCTTTTATCCGTTGAGCGATGGCCCTTCCACGCGGGACCACCGGATCACTATGACCGACTTTCGTCTCTGCTCGACTTGTCAGTCTCGCAGTCAGGCGGGCTTATGCCATTGCACTCGACGACCGATTTCCGACCGGTCTGAGCCCACCATCGCGCGCCTCCGTTACTCTTTCGGAGGCGACCGCCCCAGTCAAACTACCCACCATACACTGTCCCGGATCCGGATAACGGACCGCGGTTAGACATCCATGACGATAAGGGTGGTATTTCAAGGATGGCTCCACAGAAACTGGCGTCCCTGCTTCAAAGCCTACCACCTATCCTACACATGCCGACACGAATGCCAGTGTAAAGCTATAGTAAAGGTGCACGGGGTCTTTCCGTCTGACCGCAGGAACCCCGCATCTTCACGGGGAATTCAATTTCACTGAGTCTATGTTGGAGACAGCGGGGAAGTCGTTACGCCATTCGTGCAGGTCGGAACTTACCCGACAAGGAATTTCGCTACCTTAGGACCGTTATAGTTACGGCCGCCGTTTACTGGGGCTTCGATTCAAAGCTTGCACCTCTCCTCTTAACCTTCCAGCACCGGGCAGGCGTCAGACCCTATACGTCGTCTTGCGACTTCGCAGAGCCCTGTGTTTTTGATAAACAGTCGCTACCCCCTGGTCTGTGCCACCCCACCACACTTGCGTGCGAAGGGGTCACGCTTCTTCCGAAGTTACGCGTGCAATTTGCCGAGTTCCTTCAACATAGTTCTCTCAAGCGCCTTGGTATACTCTACCTGACCACCTGTGTCGGTTTCGGGTACGGTCTATACGGTGGAGCTATTTCCTGGAACCGCGTCCCTGCAAGATCAATCCAATAAGACCTTACAAGTTGAGCAATCCGTCACTACCACCAGGCCCACGAATATTAACGTGGTTCCCATCGACTACGCGTGTCCGCCTCGTCTTAGGGGCCGGCTAACCCTGCTCAGATTAACTTTAAGCAGGAACCCTTGGTCTTTCGGCGAGAGGGTCTCTCACCCTCTTTATCGTTACTCATGTCAACATTCGCACTTCCGATACCTCCAGGATCCCTCACGGGTATCCCTTCACAGGCTTACGGAACGCTCCGCTACCACGTGTATTGCTACACATCCTCAGCTTCGGTGCATGGCTTCAGCCCCGTTACATTTTCGGCGCAAAGACCCTTATTTAGACCAGTGAGCTGTTACGCTTTCTTTAAATGATGGCTGCTTCTAAGCCAACATCCTGGTTGTTTTGGGATCCTCACATCCTTTCCCACTTAGCCATGACTTGGGGACCTTAGCTGGAGGTTAGGGTTGTTGCCCTTTTCACGACGGACGTTAGCACCCGCCGTGTGTCTGCCGACTAGTACTCCCCGGTATTCGGAGTTTGGTTAGGATCAGTAAGACGGTGAGTCCCCATAGCCCATCCAGTGCTCTACCCCCGGGGGTATTCGGTCGACGCTCTACCTAAATAGATTTCGCGGAGAACCAGCTATTTCCGAGTTTGATTGGCCTTTCACCCCTAGCCACAAGTCATCCCAATCTATTGCAACAGATGCGGGTTCGGTCCTCCAGTTGGTGTTACCCAACCTTCAACCTGCTCATGGCTAGATCACTCGGTTTCGGGTCTAATGCAACAAACTAAATCGCCCTATTCAGACTCGCTTTCGCTTCGCCTACACCTACCGGCTTAAGCTTGCTTGTTACACTAAGTCGTTGACCCATTATACAAAAGGTACGCCGTCACCCTTGCGGGCTCCGACTGTTTGTAGGCATCCGGTTTCAGGTTCTATTTCACTCCCCTTGTCGGGGTGCTTTTCACCTTTCCCTCACGGTACTTGTTCGCTATCGGTCATGCACGAGTACTTAGGCTTGGAGAGTGGTCTCCCCATGTTCAGACAGGATTTCACGTGCCCCGCCCTACTCTAGGACATTGAAAGTGTTTACGCGTACGGGGCTGTCACCCACTACGGCCAAGCTTTCCAGCTTGTTCCACTTTAACTTCCAATGCCACTGGCCTGGTCCGCGTTCGCTCGCCACTACTTGCGGAGTCTCGGTTGATGTCCTTTCCTGCAGGTACTTAGATGTTTCAGTTCCCTGCGTTCGCTTCTTACACCCTATTTTATTCAGGTGCAGATACCTTATCACAATGCTTGGAAACCATTCGGGTTTCTAACGCCGGACAACCGGCGACGCGCTACCGCGCTGTACAGGAAGTTCCCATACAGGACGTTAGTCCGTCGGCGATCGTTCGCCGTAACGTTGGATCGAAGATCCAACAACCAGAATGATTTTCCAAGCATTTAAGGTGGGTTTCCCCATTCGGAGATCCATGGATCAAAGCTTATTCGCAGCTCCCCACGGCTTTTCGCAGCGTATCACGTCCTTCATCGCCTGTGCATGCCAAGGCATCCACCAAATGCCCTTACGACACTTAATCGTTCTCATTGCCAATGCTCATCATCTCGCTGCTCGCATCCCGAAGGAAACGGCAACAGACCGGGTTACCTTTTACAACCCAGTCAATCCAACAATGCCATCGACGTGTTCGACCTGATTGCTTTATTGGAGCTACGCCGAGCAGCTCGCTTGCATCAGGTCTTAAGACCAGCTTCTCGAGATTAAATCCGGTACCGCGCGGTCAGGCAACGGTAATCAGACCAGCCATCAGACAGCACCCGAAGGCACCGAACAATGGTCGATCCTCATGACAAGCTTCCTTCCTACCTCCAGTCCCTCCACCAGATCCGGCCGACTAAGCCATCCTTGGTTTCAACAGAACTGGGCTCGGACATTGGGCAGAACCCAACACCTGGAAGCCTCCAGATCAATCTTCTCTTCACGATATATGCAGAACAGGCATACGGCTTAAAGCCGATGCAAACTTTTTACTTCTTCAGAAGACATCGCCATCAAAACCGTCAGTCTCAACACCAATCGATTTGGTGGAGCTGAGCGGGATCGAACCGCTCGACCCCCTGCTTG
>NZ_AEYE02000036.1 GCF_000298315.2 Rhizobium grahamii CCGE 502
TGTCACGCATGGTGTAGCTGAAGACGTCGCTCAGCGTGTTGGTCGACTGCCGCAGCGCCTGCACCGCGGTGTTGGTCTCGTTGATCGTATAGCTATAGGCACCCGACGCATCGAGCACGAGGCTGCCATAGGTGCCGGCAAGCGCCGTGCCGAGCGTGCCTGTCGTCGCCCCGAAGACGATCGTCGTCACCGTCCTGGTGTCGCCGGCATCCGGATCGGTGTCGTTGGTCAAAACGTTGCCGCTCGCAACCGCGCCGCCCGAACCATTGGCAACACCGCCCTTCTCGGTCGCATCGCCGGTATCGGCGACAGCTGTCGGCGTCGTGTTGCCCGGAATCGTGGTGGAGATGTTGAAGGTCTCGCTGATGGAAAGGCCGGCAAGGTCCGTTGCCGTCACCTTGATGCCTGACGTGCCGGTTGCGGTGGGCGTACCGCTGAAGGTCTGCGTCGTGGCATTGAAACTCAGCCAGGTGGGAAGCGCCGTGCCATCGGCAGATGTTGCCACGTAGGCAAGCGTGTCGCCGGTGTCGACATCGGTGAAGGTGCCGGCCGGCAGCCCGAACGAAAAGGCGGTGTTGACCGTGGCGTTCTGGGTGGTGGTCTGGGCCGCAAGAACTGGCGCGTCGTTGGCGCCGTGGATGGTAATGGTCAGCGACGCCGTGGCGGTGGCACCGGCAGTGTCACGCATGGTGTAGCTGAAGGCGTCGCTCACCGTGTTGGTCGACAGCCGCAGCGCCTGCACCGCGCTATTGTTCTCGTTGATCGTATAGCTATAAGCGCCCGACGCATTGATAAGCAGGCTGCCATAGGTGCCGGCAAGCGCCGTGCCGAGCGTGCCTGTCGTCGTGCCGAAGACGATCGCCGTCACTGTCTTGGTGTCGCCGGTATCCGGATCGGTGTCGTTGGTCAAAACGTTGCCGCTCGCAACCACGCCGCCCGAACCATTGGCAACACCGCCCTTCTCGGTCGCATCGCCGGCATCGGCAACCGCGGCCGGCGGAGCATTGTTTGCCGTCCCCGGGTTGAATAGGACATCAACCCAGTAGTTCTCACTGTTAAAGGTGTTGTTTGGAAAAACGCTGGCCGAATTGTAGGCGTAGACACCGGCATTCGACGGCGCTGTGAGTGGTCCGTTTGTTACTTGGGACGCGAAATAGTTTCCCGTTGCCGCATAATGTCCGTAGTTGGTGTGATAGGACACCACATATGTGGTGCCGGCAACGATCGCGACGGGATTGGAGAAGCTGGCAGCCTGCCAGCCAACCCCTGACTCGTTGGTAAAGGTGACCGTCGCCAGCCTGGTTCCTGTACTCGACCAAAGCGACCCCGTGTGTGGTCCGATGTTCAAGTCGCTCTTGTAATACCGCACGCCGGTTACAGTGCCGGCCGCTGAAGATTGGAACTTCATTCCAACTTCGATAGGACTGGCATCGCCGTCCGGCACGGCGGGCGGTATCGCTGAAGCGGAAAAGAAGTTGTTGCCGGTTACAGTCACAGTTCTGCCACTGCCGGGAATTTCCAGATTGAGGCTGTCGTCCACCGCCCTGGTCTTGATAGTGAACGTACCGGCTCTCGGAGCGACCCAGCTATATGTCCAGGTCTCATCTCCCGCGGCCCGGTGCCACGTTGTGCCGCCATCGGTCGAGACTTCGACCGCCGCGATGACACCCCCGACGTCGGAAGCGGTTCCGCTAATGGTGACGGCGTTGCCTACCTTAAGGGGGGTCCCGTCATTCGGCCCGCTGATCAATGATACCGGCTTTGTGGTATCCGTTGACTGTGGTTCCGCGACAAGTCCCGCCTCCAGCGTCCCAGGCTGGATGCCCATGTCAGCCAGCAGATTCACCATCGCCTGCTTCACACGCGGGTCCACCGGGGTGGCCTCTAGATCATGGTTCTCATCAAGCCCCCATGCCCAGTAGACCGTGCCGGCGCCGAACACCAATGCTCCACTCGGCGCCCGGTAAAGCGTTAGGTTGTGAGTCGCGGTTGCCGTACCGGTCGTCGTGCCGTAGTCCAACAGGTATTCGCTTACCGGCAAGGTCGTCGACGACAACTCGATAAGCCCAGCAGGACGAAATCCATTGTCAGGCGACTCATCCCATTCATATCCAAGATAGTTCTGCTGAAGGGTTGCCGTCTGGCCCGGCTGGAGGTTTGCCACGCTGGTATCGCGCCAGAAGCGCAGATTGGCGTCATCATACGGGATGGCAATGGCATCACTTCGGTAGGAGTCGACCTGGAACATGGTGCCAGTCAGTGCGTTTTCGGGCCGTCCTCCCCCAACCGCGGTCGGCGAGACAAAACGCGGATCCCGGAAGGTTCCGGTCCATTGATTATCCGGATCAATCGGGCCTGCCCTTGTCTCCTTGTAGCTGACCAGAGTGCGATACGGTTGGGCACCGGCACTGATGCTGGGAGCGAAGCGAGTCTCCCAGTAGACCTCGTTGCCGCTCCAAAAGGAGAGGTTCACTCCGGCATCCCGCGCTGCCTCGACGTTAGCGCGCTGTTGTCCCGACCAATACTCGTCATGGCCGACGCTCAGGAACATCTTGTGATTCTGGATCAGACTGCCGAGGCGATCGGAGTCCAATCCAGCCATGTACGAAACGTCGTAGCCGTTCTTCTCGAGCCACCGAATAGCGGGGTACTCGACACCGAAAATATAATCCTGCGGTCCACCTGCAAGGCCGCCGCCCCGTGTGGTGATCGGGCGATTGTAGCTCACAGCGTATGCCCGACCCGGGGCTGAGTCTGCCCCTGGTCCATTGCCTTGGTACAGATTGGCCCCACCCCAGGGGTTGTAGGCCTGCCACGTCTCATCCGAGGTTTGAAAGATAACATCGCTGTGACCGCTGTCGTCGCGTACGATGAACGGGATTTGATTTTCACCGAAGGTGCCATCCTGCCGCACAAGCTTGGCGAAGTAGATCCCCGACGTTGCGTCGGCCGGAATCGCCCAAGACGCCGACACTGACCAGTTGCCGGCGTCCACCAGACCGGTAGCGTTATCGCGCAACGGAGTGGGCTGGGTCTGCACGCCTGTATGCTGGATAGTGGCGACCTTGCGCGCTCCCATGCCGCCGTAATAGCCGAGGCGATAGATGTCGATACGATAGTTGTTGGAGTTCGTATTGATTTTGAAGCTGACCGTCTGGCCGCGATCAACACTGATGTCGGTGGCAAAACCTTCGATGTTCGAGCTCCCGGCCCCGGTGATGCCCCATTCACTCTCAGGATTGCCTTGCTTCTGGTTTTCGGCCACGATCGCGTTGCTGACCGCCGCGGCTGCCGCAAGACTTTGGGTTGCTGCACTCTCATTGCCCCCCAGATCGGCTACCGGTAGGGCAAAAAGCATGACGCTCTTGGAGGTGGCGCCTCCGGCCCCGGGCTCTCCGCCACTCGATAAAGATCCGCTCGTGACCGTTGAACCGGTCAAACGTGCGATTCCACGAGAACCTGACAATCGGGACAGGTCATCAAGCTTGTCGGTGCCCGAGGCGCCATTCGGCAGATCAAGCGCCTGGAATGAACGAGATCCATGCGCGCTCAGATGGGCCAACGGACTTGTCTCTGGCGTGACGAACCTGCCTGAAGCGGCCTGCCCACCCGCCAATATGGCCGGGGACTGCCCGGACATTTTTCCAAGCATGCTCTGGCTGGCATGCAGCGACCATCCTGTCGTCCCGAACGATTGTCCATCCCAACGGCTCGAGAAATGATCCCACACCCCGGCGACGGAGCGAGGCGCGGCAACATTACCGCCCCAAAGTCCATTTCCATTGCTGTTTGCCAACGATGGCAGTGCCAAGTCGCTGCTCACCTGACCATGCGCGTCGCAGACCGCCGCAAGGTTCTGATGATCCTTTCCATACACCGCGGCGACTTCGACAGGGCGGTCGGCCACAACACCATAACTCGCGCCCTCGGCCACTTGTGCAGCGAGTGCCAGTTGGGAGTAGCTTTCTTCCCTGTGGGCAGCGTTGCGGGGCTTTGATTTTCGGGTGGCGGCCAGCCACTTAGGGACCCAGGAATCGATCAGTTTTGAGCCGGAGGCCCATCTGCGAGCTTTGCGATCCATGTCTGCTCCCTCGCAAAATTACCAAGATCAAATCAATGAGCATCGTTCATTATAGAGGATTGCCAAGTATAGTCGAAAACCAATGAAACACACTGTACGCCTTTCGATCTAAATCGGCGGATACTCGCGAGTGGATCACGATCCTTTTGCTTTGCCACACTATAGCTAGCCGAATCGGGGGTAATGGGCTTCCGCACTCGACATGCGGCCGGACCTCAGGCAAGATGCGTACCTTGCCTGCATGTAGCATCTGCATTCGCAATACAGTCCCCTGAAATCGCGTTCATAGCTCTTCTGCCATAATCTAACGATGAAGCGGAGTTCATGACGATGGCTGCATCTACGTCTTCGCAAGGCGGCACCGTTGCCGACCAGCTTCTCGACTACCTGGTTCTTGAACGGGCGACGCTGATGTTCGGCGTTCCCGGCGCCGGCATTGCGCACCTGCTGGAACGGATCAGGCAACGACCGGAATTCACCTACGTCGTGTGCCGGCATGAATCCGCGGCTGCCTACATGGCTGACGGCTATTTCAGGGCGACCGGCAAGCCCGGCGTGGTGCTGGTAACCAGCGGCCCCGGAGCCACCAACGCGCTCACCGGCACGACGAACGCCAATTTTGGCGGTTCCGCCGTCATGACACTGACTGGCGAGGTGCAACAAAACTTCCTTGGCCGGGGCTATCTCCAGGAGGGCACCGATTGCGGTCTGAATATCCGTGACATCTACGCTGCGGGAACGCGCTACAGCGCCGATATCGCAGCGTCGGCCGGCGCGCCAATCGTTATCGAACAGGCCCTGCGCGACATGCTGTCAATCCCCCGGCGCGCGGTTCGTCTCGGCATTTCAGATAGCGTAGCGTCTGCAAAAATAGATGACGAAGACCCTTTTCAGATTGTAGCGCCGCGACCTCCTGCCCTTGCCTCCACCTATCGCTCGCTGCCAGTGAGCGCGCCGGCAGACGGCGTTCGGCGGGTGCTTGGGGTAATGTCGACCGCCAAACGACCTCTTATCCTGGTTGGCAACGGCTGCCGTGAAGCGGTTCGGGACCCAGGCACTGCCGATGCGCTTCGGTGCTTGGCGGAGTGGTGGCAGGTTCCGGTCATGACCACGTCGGACGGCAAGGGCGTCTTTCCCGAATCCCACGACCTGTCGTTCCGCTCCTACGGGTTTGCCGGATGCGAATGGCCGCAATATTGGATGATCGGCAAGGACGGTTCTGTCGCCCATGATGCCCTGCTCGTCATCGGTTCGTCCCTCGGCGAGCTTGCAACCTACCGGTGGAACCCAATGCTCGTGCCGAATGGCCCATTCATCCAGGTCGATATCGATCAGTCGATGATTGGACGAGGCTTCCCAGTTACCGACGGGGTTGTCGCTGAGGCTGGTGCCTTCATCCTGGCTCTCTGGGATCAGGCGCCGACCTGGCCGGCCACCCCCGCGCTGGTTGCAGCACGAAAGGCCGAGATCTCCGGGATCAAGGCCAGCAACTCGCCTTTTTCGTCGCCTGAAAGCTACAACGCGGAAGAGGCGCCGCTCCAGCCGGCCGCCCTGTGCCGGACGCTTAACGAGTTGCTGCCAGACGATGCTTTCATTTTCATCGATTGCGGCAATTGTGTCGGCTGGGGACTGCATTCCCTGATCGTTGACCGAAAGCAGGAATTCCATAGCGCCCTGGCGATGGGCCCCATGGGCTTTGGCGTCTGCGGTGTAATTGGCGCCAGGCTGGGACGGCCCGATCGCCTTTCCATCGCCCTGGTTGGAGATGGAGCCTTCCTGATGCAGCTCGGCGAGCTCTCCACTGCCGCTGCCCATAAGGTGGGCGCCATCTGGGTCGTCTTGAAGGATGATGATCTGAACATGGTGGCCCAGGGAATGGAAATGATGTTTCCGAGCGACGGCGGCTTCAGCGAGGCCTACAGCCTGGGATCGGCGGACCTCGTAAAGGTGGCGGAAGGGCTCGGCGCCGATGCGGTCGATGTCGTCAGGCCCGGCGACCTTCGGGATGCTTGGCAGACGATTATCGATGCAGCAAACAGCGGTCGGCCACAGGTGATCGTCGCGCATATCGACCCCAAAGCCGCTCCTCCATACTGGAGCGCGCCCTACTGGCAAAAGATGGTCGACTGAGGGAGGAAAAAACATGGTTGCATTGCCGGATATCGACGTTGCGATCGTAGGTGGCGGGGTGGGCGGCATCTATACCGGATGGCGGATGCTGACATCACGCCTGTCGGGTTCCGGCCTTGCCGGCTGGGAGGCTGCGCGCGGAAAACTGAAGGTCTCCCTCTTCGAAGGGAGTGACCGCATCGGCGGGAGGCTGCTCTCTGCCCGTTCACCGCATATGCCCGATACGACAGCCGAGGTCGGAGGCATGCGCTATGTCGCGCCGGCGCAGACACTCGTCACCGGCCTGGTAGAGTGCGTCCTGAAACTGCCCTACCACACCCAGGTTGTCGATCTCCCCGGCAATATTGCCTTCCTGCGCGGCAGGGTTCTACGCACCAGCGACCTCGGCAATGCGGCAGCTCTCCCCTACTGGCTCGATCCAGCGGAGGCGGCATGGATGGCGGCCACAGGAGGAAGTCCGGCGTCGCTGATCGGGCGCGCTCTGACACGCCTGATGCCTGACCTGATGATCCATCTCAATGCCGGGACACTGCGCCAGTATCTGGATACCGTTGAGATCGACGGATTGCCACTATGGCAGCACGGCCTTTGGAATATTCTGGCCAAGCACCTCAGTGCGGACGGATATGCAGCCGCCCGAGCGACGGTCGGATATGACTGCCTCGGCGGAAACACCAACGCGCTTGACCTCACCTCCGAGTACTTCGATTTCACGCCGGGCGTCAGCTACCGTATGGTCAACGGCGGCTACGAGACGGTGCCATGGGAACTCCAGCGCCGTTACCAGGCGGCCGGTGGTGAGATCCAGTTCAACCACTGGCTTGCTGGTTTTAGTGGAACCACGCTCGAGGATGGCTCCGAGGGCATCGCGCTTCGTTTCCAGGACGCTACGACAAAGACGGCGCGCGCCATCGTGCTCGCCATGCCGCGCCGCTCCATCGAACTGCTGGATCCGGTAGGCGAGGTCCTCGGCCCGGCAAATGTCCAGTTTCGGCAGGACCTCGCCTCCGTTTCTCCGATCCCTTTGTTCAAGTGCTTTTTGCTCTATCCGAACTGCTGGTGGCAGGATTCAGGGGTCAGCTCCGGCCGTTCTCTCACCGACATGCCCATCCGACAATGCTACTATTGGCCCGCGGGGAACGAAGGCGCGACCATTCCCAAGCGTGACGCACCTGGCCTCGTCATGGTGTACGATGATCTCCTGAACGTGAGTTTCTGGGAGGGACTGGACAAGCGAGCGGAAGTCCACAAGGCCGGCCTGCCGCTGCACCTCAGAAGCCACGGCCACCATTGGCCGATGTTCGAGCCAAGCAAACCCGAAATGATGGCGGAATCACCTGATGATCCATTCGCCAAACGGCTCACCGACAACTGGAATCAGCATCCCGCCACCCGACAGATGGTGAACGAACTCCATCGCGAACTCATGCAAATGCACGGCAAGGACAGCGCGCCTTATCCCATCGATGCCGCCTATATGGACTGGTCGCGCGACCCCTTCGGCGGCGGCGTCCATCTTTGGAACGTCAATGTCCAGTCGGACGTCATGCTCACGCGTATGACCCAGCCCGTCGAAAATTTCCCGTGCTACATCTGCGGAGAGGCGTATTCGACCAATCAGACGTGGGCAGAGGGAGCCCTGCAGACGGCTGAGATCGTCCTGCAGCAACGGCTTGGTTTGCCGAAAGGCGAGTGGCAGGATGGTTAAGAGCGATCTGGGGATTATCGGGCTCGGCTACCAGCTGCCAACAGGGGTGCGGCTTAACGACGATCCTATCTTCGACGCACTGAAGAGGAACAACGCGCAAAAGGATATCCTGGCGCTGTTTCAAGGCTTCGAGCGTCGTCACGTCCTCGGACCCGACGAAACGCTGGTCTCGATCATGGTGGCTGCCGCGAAGAAGGCGATGATCGACGCGGGTGTTACGTCCGATGACATCGACCTTTTAATCGGCTGCGCATCGGTCAGCCGCTTTATCGTGCCGAGCGATCTCGGTGACTTGCATAAAGGTCTTGGTCTCCCGCAGCGGGCCATGCCACTGCCGCTCGGCAACGATTTTTCCAACTTCACGCAATCGCTCGTCATTGCCGATGCCCTGCTGAAGGCCGGTCGGGTCCGGCGGGTCCTCGTCGTCGCAGGCTGCGACTGGACGCGAGTTGTCGACTATAACGCGGGGCCGTCGGTCAGCGCGGGAGACGGTGCAGCGGCAGCCGTGCTTGGTGTTGCAACGGCCGGTATACGCTGGGTCGTCCGCGACCAGCAGGCTCTTGTCAAATCCGATCTCTACGGTGCGATGTTTGTTGCCGGTAATCCCATAAAGACCGACGGGCAGCCGCAAGACCAGCAATATAGCGGTCCATATTTCCATATGACAGCGGACGGCTTCCAAGCCTTCAAGTCTTTTGGTGTTCAGACCGCTTCGATGGCGGCACAACAGTTATTGCAGCGCCAGGGGCTTTCCGGCAGCGATATCACTCTCATCGGCCATCAAGCGTCGACGTTGCTTTTAGACGCCTGGTCCAGCGCACTGAAAACCGGGCCGGCACTTACCACCATCAAAGATTTTGGGAACATGACCGTGGCAAGCATCGCCGTGACGCTGGCTGCTCGCGAAGAGGACATAACAACGCCATACGCCCTGCTCCTCGCCCTCGGCCTCGATCTGCATGCACACGCCGTTCTTTTGCAGCGGGTGGTCTGAATCACCCACAATAACACAATAGCTGGGCTCAGCGCGCTTGCGTGCGGCCAGACACTTTTGCGCATTCGACGCCGTAGTTCTGGTCATCGTCTCGAGCGGTCAGATATCAAGCTGAGCCGAATTCGTCGGCGAGGCGTGCGCGCCTCCCTTCGGCGCCCCATGCCCGGTAAGCAGCCAGCGCCTCGGGAAGCGCGGTGGGGATTTCGCCGGCCCCCTTCTGTAGCCGGGTCAGGCATTCCAGGGCGAAGGCATGGTCCTCGAGGTGGCCCGTTTGGGCCGTGCGTTCCACCGCCGCGCGAAAGAGCCGTTCCGCTGCCCCTGTGTGACCTGCGCCGGCTTCGAGGAGACCCTCAAGAAGATCTGCCTTCGGGCCGAGCCAGGCCTCATTCAAACCTTCCCAATTGCGCATCTGGTCCGCGCAGTCCCACCCCTCGGCACGCAGAGCCTTAGCATCCTCAGGGGTGCCGAAGGCGGCAAGCGCCAGCGCCGCAGCGCCGTGATAGTGGACCAGCATGACTTCCGACGGTTGTCCGGCGAAGAATGGCAACAGAGCGCGTGCCTTTTCTGCCCAGGAGAGCGCATTTTGCCAGTCTCCCCCAACCGCGGCCAACCGGAGTTTGGCGGTGTAATAGCAGGCAACCTGATTGCTGAAGCGCGATTGTAGCATGGAGGAGAACTCCGCCTCCTCGTCTACAGTCGCATCGGAAAGCTGGTCGAACGCGCGGGTCTTGCCCGCCAGCGCGCGGGCTGACTGCAATTCCACGAGGAGCGTGAAGGCGGAATTGCGCACCCGACCCGCGTTTTGTGCGAGAAGCTCGGTACCTGTCGATATCACGACATCGATTGGCCGGCCGGCCGCAACGAGCAGAACGACAACCGTCGTGAGGTTGAAACAGCCGTAGACAATTTCGCCGCTCGCAAGGCCTGCTTCGGCGCCCGCCTGCGCCCGGGAAATTCCGTCCTCCAGATTTCCGACCCAGTGATTGTGGAACCACACATTGATAAAGGCGCAGCGGGCAAAGCTTGCATCTTTGACGGCAGGTTGCAATTGCAGGCTCAGATCGCTCCATGCTGCACCCGTTCGCCGGTCACCGGTCATTGCTGCATGGACGACCGAATACATCGCGTAGACATCAGGCGTGAAATCCGCCTGGCCATGAGCAAGCGTCAATCGCAGGCATCTCGCCCCCAGAAGCGCGAACAATTCCGGCTTTTGACTTTGGTAGGCGTAGGGCGCGATGCTCAACAACAGCGGGACAAGACTTGCGACATGCTCGTCCTCAAGTTTTGGCAGGTCGAGGAGATCCACTGGTCGCCTGTCGCCAAGTAGCGCTGCGATCTGCTCCATCTCATGGCCGATTGCCCTTTGAAGCTCCGAGCCATCGACAGGCACTTGTGAGCCGAGGAGTGCCGCCCCATGGAGGCCGATCGAGAGGGATTGGCGGACGGATCCGAGACCAAACACACGCTCGGCTTCGAGCCTAAGATAGTGAGCCGCCCGAACAGGTTCGCCCGCGGCCTCCAGGTGATGGGCGATGAGCGCGTAGACGCGTGATATGTCGAGGACGCTGTTTTGCTCGTACCAGTCGGCGATGGCCCGATGCAATTGCTTGCGTTGTCCGTAAAGCATCAATTCATAGGCAACATCGCGCATAATGCCATGGCAAAAGCTGTAGCCGTCCAGCTCATCGATGTGCTCCGGCTGCAGCATACCCGCCCGGTGTTGCATCGACAGGTGGCGGTCGACGACAGCCGTTTCGGCGTTCGCCGTCGGGTGAACGGCGGTCACAAGGGCAGTCGGGAAACGCAGGCCGGCGGCGCTTGCGACCTTGAGCGTCACCTGACTTTCGAGATCAAGACGGTCGATCCGGCGCGCCACCGCAGCGTGTATCGAATCCGGCAACGGCAAGCGATCGTCAGCCAGATGATGCGCGATCCGACAGGTCCCATCGACCACCTCGATCAAGCCATCGTCATGGAGTGCGCGCGCGAGTTCAAGACAGAAGAACGGGTGCCCGCGGGCGCGCGCTCGCAGCAAATTCGCGAGTTCAGGTGCGATGCGGTCTGCACCGAGCCGGGTCAATGCCAACCTGTCCTGCTCCTCGTCCGACAGACCGTCCAGCTTCAATCGCAGTGCACCGCCCTCTGACAGGCTTTCGATCCGGGTATCGTCCTCCATCGGCTGCATGGCCATGACAATACAGAGACCGTGCACGGCACGAACAGCCGCTGCCGCCACCGCCCAGCTTTCGTCGTCCAGCCATTGGGCGTCGTCGATCGTTACCAGCAAAGAGCCGGCGGAAGCAAAGCGGCGGAGAAGAGATGCAAGCAAATCGAGCCGAGCCTCCATACGCTGAGGCGCGCTCATCGCTTCAACCTCGGGCGATTCGGAAAGGTCGAGTTGCAATATCGGGTTGAGGAGGGCTGCGCGCGACGCGAGCCCGGGGCCAAGCGCGCTCAAAGCGGCCTCGCGCCGTTGTAACTCCGGCTGCTTGACATCGATCCCGAGCAGTTGGGTGAGTATGTCCCGCCAGCCTCGATAAGGGACACGATGCTCGATCCGGTCCGCGCCACCGGCTAGGGTCGCAGTCCGTTCGATCGCGAGCCGATGATGCAGTTCGGCCAGAAAGCGTGATTTGCCCATCCCGGATTCCGCCTCGACCAGGACGAACCGAGAAATGCCGGAGCGGGTCGCTTCTTCGAATGCCTTCAAGATGCGTTCGAATTCGTTCTCGCGCCCATGCATCACATGGTCGAACCCGGCGCGATCCCGGCGCCTCGGTGTCCATACGGGAACATTGAGATCCAACCCACGCACCTGGCTGTGACCAACCGGGATGAAGGAGATGGCATCTTGCGCCCCGCGGACCGTGGTTTCGTCACACTGGATTGTACCCTGCTGCAACCCCTGGAGCCGGGCAGCGAGATTGACCGCCTCCCCATAGGTGGTCCAGGCCCGGAAGACGTCGTTTCCGATCAGTCCGCAGAATGCCGTCCCGGTCGCTACGCCGATACTGCTCGGCTGGCCTATGCCGCGCAGCGCGTCACGCATGTCGATGGCACATCGCACAGCCCGGACAGGATCATCCGCGTGTGCCACAGGCGGAACCCCGAAAACGATCAGAAGATTTGCGCCGCGCTCATCCACGCGAAGCTGTTGTATGAAACCGTCCTGCTCGGCGACCTTGGGTTCGATTGCAGCAACGACCGACTCCAGCCGGGACAGAATATCGGGCGACGCGTGATCCAGGCGGGAAAGGGCTACGAACACGACGGATATGCGCCTGAGCTCTGCTGTCCAATCAAGAAGCCGGCTGTTAAGGCGGCTCACGACAGGAAGCGGCACGTGACCGGTCAGTCGCTCGCGCGCTTTCGGCGTCATGGGCGGAATGGTCAGTGGAATGAGATCAGGTGGATCGTGCAAGGACGAAAGGACCGTCGCGTCGGGACCGATCGAATGCACGGTAACTCCTTCACCGAGTATTGAACGAGCGGCGGCCGATACCAGCAATTGTCCCGTGGCCCGTGTGGTGCTCGCTGCCTGCAGGTCTGCAAGCCCATTTCCCACTGTAACGTGGAGGCGCAGGCTTCCCGTTCCAATCTCCGCAGTGTGGCACTGTCCGAAGGCGAGCACGGCATGGAGCTCGATCGGCTCCCCAGTGGGCAAGGTCGCTTTCGACGCTGCAAGAATGTGATGGCCGCAGGCAGCCGCGCGAAGAAGTGCCTCCGAAGGTGTCCAGCCCGCGCACGACCAGCCGGCAAGCAGGCCATCGCCCGCAAACATCAGCGGCTCGCCGCCATGAGCCACGATCACATCGATAAGCCCCGCGAAATGCAGTTCCAGGAGGTTTGCCAGATCTTCGATGCCAGCCGGTCCCCGTGCCAGGAAGTTCGCGGTAATCCGGGTGAAGCCGACAACGTCGAGCCACAACAGGGCCATGCGGCGATCGGGCGGCGCGTCGTGCTGTTTCCCGGAGAACCTCAGCGACGGTGGCGCGAAACTCTCGATTAGCCGAGCCTCAAGCAAACTCGCATCCGACATTTGGGACCTCGCGCTTTCGCGGAATACGGAGCGTAGCGCAATTCAGCAAAGCGATCCACGCCTGAGAGCATCCTCGCAGGAGAGTGCTGCAAAACCGGCGGCCCCAGCGGTGGGAGCCAAACGATTGGTAGCCAGTGACGCGCCCCCCGGTGCATGACCAGACAGCGGTGACGCCCTTGCTTAGAAAGGGCGCGTGTCTTCAGCCAGCAACCGTGCGGGCACTGGAACTCGTACCCGATTCCAGGGAATGCGAAGCCCGTGTGTAAAGCTTTCGATATCGTCCGGATGGATGCTCCTCTCAATCATCGTCTTCAAGGGGGAAAGCGAGGACCCTTCAAAATCGTTAAGCGCGAAACCCATGTAGTCTGACATCCGCTTGTTAAAGAAAAGCGGTTCCCCGTACGGTGCAAGTCGCCAAACAAAACAGAATTTGAACGATCAGCCGTGGGCCGCGACCGTCCTTGAACGTGCCAGACGATGATCCCGCCAAGTCCAAGCAGACATAGACCCAAAGGCAGTACTCGAACCTGCGTTGCTACCTCGGACAAAGTCACCAACTCAAATCGCGGCGGACGATCCGCCGCCTCACGCAAGCCATCATAGGGCATAACGCGATGCTCAGGATATCAAACCGACGGACTATTGGACCACGTCAAAGGGCCAGAAGGAATTCGATGAGCTGTTGCCTAAAGGCTTGGAGCAGAAAACGATCGAATACACCTGCATTTTTGAAGGCGTCGTAATCACTTTGATAAATCGCTCTTCGAAGCCACGCTCCAAGCCAATTTGATCTTGGGCAGCGCGAAATGGAACACGCGGTAATTAACGTCGAGTGAAGCGTACGGGGAAATTGAGAACCGCAGAGGTTTTGACTGGCTTTTGCGCGGGGCCATGACACGCTGGTCCTTGGTTAGCCCTTCGTTCTCAAGGTAGCATCGATCATCTAGCTGGACTTGGCTTCCAGGCCGCGTCGCCTATCTGCTTTGCGAGAATAAACAGACGGGAGCCGCCACGTGAGCCGTGTCTTCATCACCGGATCGACCGATGGCCTAGGACTTGCAGCGGCACGACAACTCATCGCAAATGGCCATGAAGTGGTGCTACACGCTCGATCTTCTGAACGCGCACAGGCAATCAGTGGACTCGCTCCAAAGTCTCTTGGTGTTGTAGTGGGCGACCTCTCGAGCGGTGCCGAAACCCGGTCGGTTGCCGATCAGGTCAACACGATTGGCCGAATGGACGCCGTGATTCACAATGCGGGGATCTATTCCGAGCCGGCCCGCGGCGACACCCCCGAAGGACATCCGAAAATCCTAGCGGTGAATACACTCGCGCCGTACATCTTGACGGCGTTGATCGAGCGGCCGAAACGCCTCGTCTACCTCAGCAGCGGGATGCATCAAAGCGGCGGCGGCGAACTTGACGACATCGACTGGAGACGCCGGCAATGGAACACTAACCGCGCCTATTCCGAGAGCAAGCTTCATGTCGCTGCGCTTGCTGCTACTGTCGCACGCTACTGGCCAAAAGTGTCTAGCAACGCCGTTGATCCCGGCTGGGTGCCCACTAAGATGGGCGGTGCCGGTGCCCCCGACGATCTTCATCAAGGCTATCAGACACAGGTATGGCTGGCCACGAGCAGCGATGAAGGTGCTGACAGCAGCGGCGGCTACTGGTACCATGGGGAACAGCGGAAGCCCGCTGCGGAAGTCACAGATTCGGACTATCAAAACACACTTGTGCAAACACTGGGACGCTTGACCGGGATCAAACTTTTCTGAATTAAAAAAGGGTGGCATCGCGCCTCCGATGGGGAGAAGGTCGCCCGCAGTGGTTGCCGCCGGCAGCCCACGGGACGTTCTCCGCACAGGCGAAAAATGAGTTGTCGACGCTATTTGCAATTTAAAATTTGGGTGGCCGTACAGGTTCGTCGGGTTCAGATTTTCTCGTCCCTGAGAATGGTGGGAACGGGTTCTCTTTCTCGATCATTACCCTTCCCCGTATTCCGCGCGACAATTAGGGAATTTCCGGGAGGTTGACAGCATACTTAGGTTTGGATTGACGCTAGTGCTCCCATAGGTCGATGATTGTGTCCCTTGAACGCAGAAATCGAAGGCGATGCTCGGAACGACTACCTGCATTTGGTTCAGCGGTGCGGGCTTCAATTTGCCGATGGTCCCTCCAGAGCAAAGAAGCATGACATCACATGGAGATGCTTCCGATGCTGATTGCCATCGTAGATGACGACCCAGCGGTTCGTGAATCGCTACTCGATCTTCTCGAGGTGTCTGGATACTCGGCCGTGACATTCGCGTCTGCACGAGATTTCCTGGCCTCACCCCGGATTCCCGAAATGCATTGCGTGCTTCTCGACATCTCTATGCCCGGCATGAGCGGTGTCGAGCTATATAAAGAACTAAACCGCCGACAAATAGTGGTCCCCGTCGTATTCATGACGGGCCACGCGCAGGACGGGCTTATTGATGAAGCGAAGCGGGCGGGGATCTGCTTGTCCAAACCGTTTGTTGGCAATCAACTTCGCGCGGCGATCGAAGTCGCGGTCAAATGAAGAAGGCGCGCGGGACCGTCTTGTTGCAAAAGAGCGCCGCGCCGGGACCGGTGATCTGCCACGATGTTCCAGATCAGAGGATCGTGATGCTGCTTCCACGCTGACGGACCAGCAATTTGCTCGTTAGTTGCTTTGCAGTTTTTCAACCTTGCGAACCAAATCGGCGAGGGAGCGGCTTTGCATTTTGCGCATTACGCTCATCCGATGCAGCTTCACGGTCATCTCACTGATGCCGAGTTGATAAGCTACTTGTTTGTTCATAAGACCACTGGTGACAGCGAACATCACCTCTCGCTCTCGCGGCGTCAGCGTGTCCGCCAGCATACGCACGCGGTTACATTCGGATTCGGATTTTCGGCGTTCGCTGTCGATAAGAATAGCCTGATCCACCGCATCCAGAAGATCCTGCGTGACGAACGGTTTTATAAGAAAGTCGGTGGCCCCGGCTTTCATCGCCCTCACGCTGACCGGAACGTCGGCATGGGCGGTCAGAAAAATGACAGGTATCTTGCTTCCGAGCGAGATGAGTTCGCTTTGGACATCCAGGCCGGTTCCCCCAGGCATTCTAAGGTCAACGACCACGCAACCGGCCGCGGTCGTATCCGCCGTCCGCATAAATTCAGAACCGCTCGAAAAGGCTGAGGCCCGTCTATTTGTTACCAGGAAGAGATCAAGCAGGGCATCGCGCAAATCCTTGTCGTCATCGACGACAAAGACAATAGGCTCGGGGATCGAGTCCGACTTCGATAAATTCTTTTCCATGGACGATCCTCCGTATAGGTCATCGAGTCAAATTGAATGTACAGCCAGTGGCAGGTCGCAAGAGATGTCGACGTACAACCGACAACGATGTCCCTAGCCCTCTAGCGCACCTAATCTAGCAGGACGACAGGCCGAAGTGATGGTAAACCTTGGTTTACCCTGCTCTTGTTGGCAGCAGGAAAAAGATTAGGGCAGAACCGACCCTGCCCCATCGTCGTCCGAGACATCTACATGCTTTATCTCCAAAACAACGGAGCTTGGGGGGCGTGGTCTCTCGTTGGCCACCATGCGAAAGATGCTGAGTGCGCCTTCACGCCGGAAACGTTTGTGGTCGCGGCATAAGTCCAACCTGCCGCCCCGCTGCACCGATGAGAATGCAACACATAACTTCAGATTGCGCATCGCTTTAATTTCGGTACTCGCTCTTCGTACGTGCGAATATGGGCTGCATTTTTTCTTGAAGTGGCGCTAAACTCTAAGGCGCGTGTTCGCAGCTGATCCGGCAATCGATCGATGTGTACACGGCACGCCAGTCAGCGGTACCGATTGCAAGCTGGCCGTCACCGACAACGCGGAGGATCGTATGTCGAGTAGACAAGCACAAGCACGGTCAATTCTTACAAGGCCCCTTGAAACCGATTCAACTCTCGCCGCGCAACTCGCAGACAACGTGCCGACTCATCTATGGTCGGCCGATCCGTCAGGCAGAATGACATACACAAATCGCAGCATGCAAACCTATTTCGGCGGGAGACTAGACCAGCCCATCGCGTACATTCACCCTGACGACCGTAAAGGGGTTGTGGCCATATGGCGACACAGCCTTCGAACTGGGGAGCCGTTCGACAGCGAGCTTCGTTTGCGCCGTAGCGACGGCCAATTCCGACGGTTTCATGTGTCCGGTCGCCCATTTCGAGGAGACCGAAACTATATTGCCGCGTGGCATGGCCAGTCCATTGATATCGAGGACGAGAAGCTCGCCAGAGAAAATCTACTAAACCGGATCATGGAATTATCCATTGTCGTCGACATGGTCCCTAGCAATCTATGGCGGCTGACGCCGGATGGAACGACGACGCTGGTCAATAAACACATGGCGGACTTCCTTGGTCGCGAGATATTGGACGAGAGCACGATGGAGACCGTTATGGACACCATCTTTCATCCGGACGATGCCGCACCCGTCGGAAACGAACTGGGCAGATGTCTCATAACGGGGGACAGCTTCGCCATGAGATACCGGCTTCTGCGGAAGGATGGAATATATCGGTGGATGTCGGGCCGCGCTGAACCGATGCGAGATAAGGACGGACAGATCGTCCAGTGGTTCGGCCTCTGCCACGATATCCACGACCAGGTCCAGGCCGAGGAAAATCTCCGACGGACAGCAGAGAGGTTGGCGCAAGCGACCCAGGCCGCACACTTGGCGGAACTTTCCGCGTCCATAGCCCATGAGGTCAACCAGCCACTGTCCGCTATCGCGACAGATTCCGATGCCTGTACCCGATGGCTTTCCCTGGAGCCCCCGAATGTAGAACGGGCGATTATCGCCGCCGGACGCATCACCACGGCCGCGGTTTCAGCGGGCGAAATCGTCCGACGAATTCGAGCCCTTTTCCAACATATCTCGCAACCACGAACGCTCGAGAACGCAAACCTTCTGATAGACGAGGTCTGCCGCGTCATGGTCGATGAAATCGGCGCGCACGCGGCGCGGATCACGACGGACTTCGACATGGATCCGCCATCAATCGCAATCGATCGTGTCCAAGTCCAACAGGTTCTGGTGAACCTGATCCGTAACGCTCTCCAGTCGATGGACAGGACGGATAAAAACGAGCGGGTGTTACACATCGTATCCTGGCGGGAAGGACACGAGGCGATCCGCATCGAGATTCGAGATTCGGGTAGCGGATTCAGTGACATTACTCGCATTTTCGAGCCATTCTTTACGACGAGAAAAAACGGCATGGGAATGGGACTGTCGATCTGCCGTTCCATCATCGAATCCCATGGTGGCCGGTTCTGGGTGGCCAACAATGAAGGCGGCGGTGCGACGGTGGGCTTCACGCTTCCGATCGAGGCTGAACCGGTTAACAGCATCGCAGGCTGACGCCTATTCGGCGACCCAAGCCCCGGTTCACGACGACATGAGCAGGCCCCAAACGACGGCCGTTAGCGCAACGTTGTAACCCACATTGCGTTCCGCCGGCATCTCCCAACGGGTGGCCGATCGGAGGCCGCCGCACGCTGCTTCGGTCTGTCGCAGCCGCTCGATGGGTGAGCGAGAAGTAGTGGAGGACGGCCGTCTACCATGGTTGGAGAGATCTCGCACCTATACCGGAAGGGAATGTAAATGGACTGACAACCTCGAGGGTTTAAATGCCGGCGGAACAACGCCATCCCATGCCACCTATCCGAAAGAGCAAGGCATCCATTACAGTTCACTCGGCGACCGTGCGTGAGCCGAAATCCTCGACCCAATCGTGACCCGGTCGGTTTCGTAGGCTTCCTTCCATTGTGGAAATTCATGCCAACGCCGACAGCCTCTCGATTGAGAGGATGTATGACCGGGAAGGAGCCGCCGCGTAGTTCATCGAACGAACTCCCCTCGTTGCTCGTCAAGGGATCTTGACCCGTGACTCGGCGCGCTTGCATATATCGAAAATCCTAAGCTGCTATGGATACGAGGTGAGGCATAAGGCCCATTTGCGGACCTTGCGCGCGCCTAGTCGGAGTCATGAATTAGCTCACGCTTTCAGGAGAACGCCCGTGCGACCAGCCATGCTCCGGTTTAGCACGACCATGAGGAGAACCCAGGAAGCGGCCGTCAGCGCAACGACTACGACGGCAAGAAACGTGTATCCTGATGATGCTATCACGGCGCCGCCCAGGAACGGCCCGGCGGCGTATCCCAACAAATAGGCTGATCCAGCAGCCGCCGCCCATCGCCCGCTTCGGTCGATCGCGGCCGCAAGACCGAAGAGATAAGGCAGTGAGAAATACCAGAGGATGGCCGCCAGAACTACAGCGATCACAAAGGCGGTTGAATTTTGCCAGAGACAGAGCATCACAGCCACGACAGCGGAGGTGAAACAGAAGGCCGAGATCGGTAATGCCCTTCCCCACCGCACGTTGAGTGCAGTGGCAGCAGCCGCCCCTGCGAGACCGACGAGCGTGGCGACAGTCAATGTATAACCGACGGCAACCGTGTCGAGCCCTGCCCGCTTTCCCATTGACGTGCTGAAGGCATATAGAGCCGCCGCAACAGCAATATAGAGAAAGATACCGGCTAGAAGCATCGCCCCGATCGTAGAAGACGAGGTCTGGTGTTCCGACCCGACGCTCTTATCTTCGGGAGATCTGTTATTTGGAAGAAGGAGCAATAGCGGTGCAAGCGCGAGGGTGATCCCAGCCAGCAGCGTAAAAATGCCTCGATCAGCATAGGCGGCCGTGATTTCTCCCCCTGCACTGAAGAGCGGAACGCTACCAACCGCCCAAACTACCTGGAAGTAGCCGAAGATCTTTTCCGGATTGTTGGCGCACGACGCGACGATGCTGAGCGACAGAGCATAGAGCGCCCCCTCACCCACTCCGGCAATGGATCGCAAGATGACCAAGGCAGTCCATCCACTTGCGAGTATCGATAGGACTTGAGCCAGGAATGTGAGGGCGACCGCGGCGACACAGATCCGTCGGTACGGAAGTCGAGGCAATAACGGTGCCAGCACTATCGCAGTGATCGCAAGGGTCAGGAGTTCGATCGAGGTTACGAGCCCTGCCTCGCGCTCGGACAATTCTAAGCGGCCGCCCATCAGGCCTGCTACGACGAATGGAGACATCTGAGCAAAAAGCCCCCCGATGACTTGGGCGGAAATCGCACCTATCACCAGCATCCCTCGCCTATGAGAGGCCGTGGGCTTGGCTGAAATACTGCTCATGATGCGTTTGCCCGCACAAATCAGGCGACAATCGGTCTCAAAGGAATGTATCCGTTTGCGTCGAGCGGGTAAATCTTCCCTTGGTTGTGGTTTGCATCTGAAATACCGCTAGACTGCCCCGACGTTCGCTTTCAGCCAGCGAAGCCCGGGGCGTTCTGAACCCCCGCCCGGCGTTGCACAATTGCTGCCGAGCCTCATCTTGAATGACGCCTTGGATCTGAGGAACGTCGATCGTCTGGAGCCCGAGCGAGGAAATCAAAAGGAAGCACCCGATGCTCGGGTGCTCCTGCTTCAACAGCCGAGAAACGCCTTGTTCCAGCTCTGGGTCGCCATTCTCGAATTCAAGCTGCCGCCTGGCTCCGCCGCGCAAACCAGGTCTTGACGTCCAAATTGCCGAGTTTAGCCGTTCCGAGCGGCACCAGGGACTGATCGTCGACGACGGATCCGAAATATCTGGCCTCCTTGTCGACAACTACAGTCCGCTCGTCCTGAACTGCGGAAAGGTAACCTTTCAGGAAGTCGCTCATCGGCTTCTTGTCCGGACCTGCGATCTCGATCGTCTGGTTTGCCGGAGCGCCAGTGGCAGCGTCGGCAACGAAGCCAGCGACGTCATCTGCCGCGATAGGTTGGAATGCGCCAGGCGACACGTGGACTATCATGTCGACGGTTCCGGCGTCGGCAATCCCGCCCAGGAACTCCATGAACTGTGTCGAGCGGACAATGGTGTAGGGAACGCCGCCCTTCTTGACGACGGCCTCCTGAGCAACTTTTCCTGGAAAGTAGCCGTTATCGGGGGAGCGCTCGATGCCGACGATGGAGAGAGCGACGTGATGGCGGATACCCGCCGCCTTCTCGGCTTCAATGAGATTGGAGGTCGACTGCTGGAAGAACGAGAGTACGTCCGCAGGCGCGAACGACGGCGAGTTCGCCAGATCAATTACGACCTCGGCACCCGCCAATGCGCCCGCAAGTCCTTCACCCGTCAGCGTGTTCACCCCTGTCGA
Source organism: Rhizobium grahamii CCGE 502 (assembly GCF_000298315.2). Lineage (GTDB taxonomy): Bacteria > Pseudomonadota > Alphaproteobacteria > Rhizobiales > Rhizobiaceae > Rhizobium > Rhizobium grahamii. The sequence continues at coordinate 21,232 of NZ_AEYE02000036.1, forward strand.
GGGGGCGGACTGCAGCACGTCATGTCCCTGGTCTCTCAAGAGAGCGGCAACCTTGGTTCCGATGAGGCCCGTGCCTCCAATAATGACGATTTTCATGAGCTTGATCCTTGTCGATATCTTTCTTGAATCATACTGGAAGAGCAGTGGAAGCACCGGCCAGGTTCCACAGCCCCACATAAACAGTCTCAATCGTCGGGAAATACCAGCTTGGTTTCATTCGTATCGACGACGAAGACTGCCAGCAACTTCGCGGGCTCGGTCTCGCTCGCATTGGCGCTCACCTGGTGGTGGTCTCCCGGAACTTCCATCCAGTTCTCGCCGGTCTTGTAGACCTTTACCTCCCCCCCGTTTATCTGGCTCTTGATTGAACCCTCGATGACGGTGGCATAGATGAAGGCGCTCTTAGGATGCATGTGCGAAGGGTTGTGGCCGCCAGGGCCGTACTCAACGAGTACTCCGCGCATGCTCTTGCCTGGAACGTTCGCAAGCTTTTGGTCGAATACAACGGTGACACTGGCATTGTACGGTTTATCCGCCGCCGCGGCGGGTACCCCGATCATCGCAGCGCATAGCAAGCCAAAGGCGAGCGTTCGCATCGATCTTCTCCTCTTGGATACGATAGTTTACGCGGGGGATCGTATGCAAGGCGGCATGCAGGAGATAGCTATACGAAGGTTAGCGCCATGCTTGCCCCTCACTTCGAGCCCTGCTGGTGCGCCTCGTCGAAAATCCGCACCAGGTCTACGACAGAACGGGCCTCCAGCTTCTTCATAACCCGACCGCGATGCAGTTTGACCATGATCTCGCTTATTCCCATCTCGTGTGCGATCTGCTTGTTCATCAACCCTTTGGAGACGAACCCAAACACTTCCGCTTCACGCGGCGTCAGACTGGCGACGCCGTCTCTGACATGTTGTAGCGCCGCAGACTTGCCACGCTCTTCCGCGTTGCGGTCCAACGCAAGGTTCGTTGCCTTGATGAGACTTTCCGAGCTGAACGGCTTCAAAAGGTAGTCAAACGCGCCGGCCTTCATGGCGCTAACGCTCGTACCAACACTTGCGTTTCCCGTCATGAAGATAATCGGAAGCGGATAGCCCTGATCCGTCAGCTTTGCCTGGAGCTCGAGGCCAGTCATTCCTGGCATCCTGATGTCGAGGAGAATGCAGCCGGGTTGCGTCAGATCGGATTGTTCGAGAAAGTCGAATGCACTTTCGAATGCCCTTGCCCGCTGTCCTACCAAATCGAAGAAGTCTTGAAGCGAAACTCGCAGGCGAGCGTCGTCATCGATGATGTAGACGGTTGCAAGAGGGTGTTTTGAACTGCCGGAGTCAGGCATTTGAGCCTCCCAACTATTGCCTTAAGGGCAATAAGCGCACTGAAGGACGGTCACGTAGCATTCGCGTGCAATCGAGCCGTCGTGTCAATGGGACTTGGCTAAGGTGTTGACGTTCCTGCGCCTGGAACTTCAGCCTATTCGGTTGAGCGATCCAGGAAGAGTCGTACGCGCTGGATCGTGGCGTCCCGGATCTCCTGCATCACCGGGGGTATTCTGCCGAGGATGAGAGGCGTCACCCCTAGTTGCGGAACCCTGGATCAAAAGCAGCACGGCGAGATCGACGACCGCGACGATCGGGTCTTGGATTGGGCCTCTCATGGACGACAATCGAGAACGATACAGATCGGAATAAAACCGATGGCGGCCCATGAAAATTGACCACCAGTGGATCGTCGCTGAAAGGATAATGCGTTGGCTCCTTCGAGGCCTCCCGATTCAGAGCGGACGGGGGAAGGCCCGAGCGTAAGCCAGAACCATGGTCTTTGCCGCGAAAAGCGCGATCTGGACAATGACGATCGGCCGAGACGGCGCTTGCACGTGCCACACGACAATGCCGGCAGTTCCCAAGCCAGCGATTTGCCATTGCAGCAATGGAATTTGCGTGTCCCATTTCAAATCTCGCAACGGAATTCCAACCACCGCATGCCCGCGACTGTCGGCTTCAACAGCCTCGCAAAGAATGTTCCGCCAATTCTACCGATTGGGACCGTCAGCGCCAGCCGCCGAAACGGAGCTTTGCGAGCCCGCGGTATCGTTTGGGGAACGGTCACCGATTGGCTACCGCGCCAGCCATCCTCCATCGACTGGCAAGACGATGCCGTGGACATAGTCGGACGCTGGCGACGCCAGGAAGACGGCCGCTCCGCCGAGCTCGTCTGGATTACCCCAGTGACCAGCTGGAATTCGGGCAAGAATGGCAGCGCTGCGATCGGCATCCTCGCGCAGCGCAGTCGTGTTGTTGGTGACGAAATAGCCCGGGGCAATGGCATTGACGTTGACGCCCCTTGCGGCCCACTCGCAGGCGAGCAGCCTTGTCAATCCGGCAAGACCGCTCTTTGAGGCTGTGTAGGAGGGAATGCGGATGCCGCCCTGGAACGACAACAGGGAGGCAATATTGATGATTTTGCCACTGCCTCTTTCGATCATGTGGCGGGCGGCGGCCTGCGACAGGAAGAAGGCGCTCTTCAGGTTGACGTCCATGACCGCATCCCAGTCGGCTTCCGTGAAGTCGATGGCGTCGGCACGGCGGATGATGCCTGCATTGTTGACGAGGATGTCGAGCCGTCCGAACGTCTTGACCGCCTCGTTGACAATTGCCTTGACCGGCTCGATCGAACCAAGATCGGCGCTGATGGCGTGGAAGCGCGCGCCGGCCTTGCGAACCGCGGCTTCAGTTTCATCCATCGCCGAGCGACCGACTGCGACGATCGAAGCTCCGGCTACGGCGAGCGCCACGGCGATCGCCTGGCCAAGGCCGGTATTGGCGCCGGTGACAACAGCCACCCGACCTGACAGGTCAAACATGGTCATCTCATGCTCACTTCAGGAATTCGGCGCGGTGCGGCGTGAAGATATCGATTAACCGGCCCTTTTCCAGCGCCCTGACCCCGTGGACAAGATTGGGTGGAACGATAAAACTTCCACCCTCCTCAAGGCTTTCGGTGCGCCCGTCGATCGTCACCTCGAAACTGCCTTCCGCCACATAGCTTGCCTGGATATGCGGATGCGAATGCTGCGCACCGACCGCCCCCTTTTCAAAGGCAACCTCGACCATCATCATTTCAGGCAGATAGGTCATGATGCGACGGGTCACGCCCGGCTCCGGACTGACCCACGCTGCGCCCTTTGCCGATACGAACAGATCACTTTCCGTCATGGCGCGTCCTCACTTCAGGTCTTCGATGGAAACGAGATCGACATCCGTGTAGTCGACATTGTCGCCAGCCATTGCCCAGATGAACGCATAGTTCGACGTACCGGCGCCGGAATGGATCGACCAGCCCGGCGACAGGATGGCCTCATCGTTCTTGACGATGAGGTGACGCGTCTCCTGAGGCTCGCCCATCAGATGCACGACACGGGCCTTGTCCGGAAGATCGAAATAGAGATAGGCCTCCATGCGTCGGTCGTGCACATGGCAGGGCATGGTGTTCCAAACCGAACCCGCCGCAAGCGTCGTCATCCCAACGACGAGCTGACAGGTCCTGACGCCTTCCGGATGGACGAACTGGAAGATCGAGCGCTCGTTGCTGGTCGCCTGCGCACCGAGATCGACCCGCTTGGCATCGCCGATGCCGATCAGTTTCGAGGGGTGGCGCATATGTGCAGGGGCGCTCAGCAGATAATACTTTGCCGGTTCTTCGGCCGCGACCGAGCGAAAGACCACGTTGCTTCCCATCCCGGCATAGACCATGTCGCGGGGCCCGACCTGAAACTCTTCGCCGTCGACGGTAACGATGCCCGCACCGCCGATGTTGACCGCGATCAGTTCGCGCCGGGCCAGGAGCGCCTCGGTTCCGGCAGGCTTGATCGTTTCCAGTTCCAGTGGCCCTGAAGTCGGCATTGCACCACCGACGATCATCCTGTCGTAGTTGGTGTAGTGGAGCTGAATGCGTCCGGCCACGAACAGCGGCGGCAGCAGGAAATTCTCGCGCAGCTCCGCCGTGTTGAACTTTGCCGCAGTCTTCGGGTCGATCGCAAAGCGATTGGTATAATCAGTGTGGATCATCAGCCACCTCCATCTGTTTTGTTGCTCAGGACGTCAGTGACGCTTCCTATCTGCGGTGCGGTTCCACCAGCTTCTCGAGCATCGAGATCTCGGCCGCTGTAAGATCGGTCAAGGGCGCGCGCACCGGGCCGGTATCAAAGCCCTGAAGGCGCACGCCCGCCTTGACGGCAGACACGGCGTACCCCTTGCGACGGTTGCGTATCTCCATGAACGGGAAGAAGAAGTCACGCAAGATGCGGTTGGTGGTTTCGGTCTTCCCGGCCCTCAGAGCAGTGTAGAACTCCTGCGCCAGAGCCGGCACGAAGTTGAACACCGCTGACGAATAAGTGGTCACGCCTGCGCCGAGATAAGCATCGGCGAAGAGCTCGGCCGTCGGCATGCCGCCGAGATAGGTGAGACGGTCGCCGATGGTTGCGGTGACCTGCCGTACCAACCCGATTTCGCCCGAACCGTCCTTGAAGCCGACCAGATTGGGGCAAACCTCGCAAAGTCTTGCAAGAGTGTCAGCCGAGAGGATGGCGTTGTCGCGATTATAGACCATGACGCCGATGTCGACGGCGTCACAGACTGCCTTCACATGTGCAAAGAGACCGTCCTGGCTGGCATCGATAAGATATTGCGGCAACAGCAGAATGCCGTCGGCGCCCGCCTCTTCGGCCAATCTGGCAATCCTGATGGCCATCTTCGTGCCATATCCGCATCCCGACACGATTGGCGTCGTGCCCGCAGACGCCTTGGCAGCACGCACCACTTCCGGGATTTCGTCCGGCGTCAGTGAAAAAAATTCGCCCGTGCCACCGGCGGCAAACAAAACGCTCGCGCCAAAGCCGGACAGCCAGCCGACATGGTCCTCATAGACAGGCCGATTGAACCGATCGTCGGCGTTAAAGGGGGTGACGGGAAAAGAAAGAAGGCCCGCGCCAAGCGCAGCCTTCAGAGCAAGGGGGTCCAATGCCATGAAAATCCTCCGGACATAGCGAAAGTCGATGGCGGTGAAACTAGCAGAGATATTATGACTGTCAATAACTCATCATACAATAATTGAGACAATCATCCGCGCTTGATGAAATTGCGGTAGCGCTGCTGGCTGCCCTTGAGGTGAAGACGCATTGCCTCACGAGCGGCAGCCTCATCCTGATCGGATATCGCGCGGGCAATTCCCAAATGCTCGGCCTGGATCTGCAGCAGGTACTCTTCCGAGGACCGCTCGGTATCACCCTCGGCCAAAACCCCCCTTGGAATGATCTGCTTGCCAACCAGCTGTAAAAACTCGCGAAATCGTGGATTGCTGGTGGAATCGGCGATCGCCAGGTGGAAAGCCCTGTCCGCTTCGACCGTCGGCCTTTGATCCTGCTTCAGTCGCTCAATCTCGTCATATGCCTCAAGGATTGCCTCTTCCTGCGCTGGCGAACGCCGTATTGCGGCGAGGCCGGCGGCTTCGATTTCGATCGCTGCCCGCAGCTCAAGCATTTCGAGCAATGACGATATCTTGCTGGGATCAGCGGTTCTGAAACCGTCATAAGCGCCGGCCGGAGGCGTCAGAACGAAGACGCCGACGCCGTGGCGCGCTTCGACCAGTCCGTCGGCGCGAAGCGACGCAATCGCCTCGCGGATCACTGTGCGGCTGACCTCGTATTCCTGTGTCAAACCGCCTTCCGTTGGCAGCCGATCGCCAGCCTTCAAGGCGCCTGACACGATCGACTCGCGCAGGCGGCGCGCCACCATCTCTACCAGCGTCTCGCCACTTTTCCGCTGCTCCTGCCCCGACTGTTGAACCACACCGCGCCCCATATTTATCCCCATTCTCCGTCGATCTAGACATCCCGAACTACGCCTGTCTGGTCAAGAGATCGCAAAAACCGATTGACCAGAACGCGTCAGACATATTATGACATTATCGACGCCGTATTACAAGCTAGCATACGGAGCCTTCGGCGAAGGAATGGCCGTGCGCGTCAGCGACCGAAGCGGCCCCGCCGATATAGCGACAAGGCTGCGGATCACACCTTCGACATTTGCATCTTCGACCACCGGTCGGACACAGAAAGAACCTGGAGGAGAACACTTGAAAATCGTCGACATTCACGTGCGCGTCTTTGCGCACACGACCTATCGTCACGCAGACACCGCCGGGCATGCGCATCCTGGGCCTGCTCACAAGGTCAAGCATGCGCTGCTGACGATCGTCGCGGACGATGGCACCGAGGGCTACTGCTTCTCCCCGCCCGAAATTGTCCGCCCGCATGTCCTCGACAAGTTCGTCAAGAAGGTCCTGATCGGTCAAGATCCGTTCGATCGCGAGAGGCTTTGGCAGGAACTCGCCCATTGGCAGCGCGGAAGTGCTGCGCAACTGACCGACCGGACGCTTGCTATCGTCGATTGCGCGCTGTGGGATCTCGCCGGACGCAAGCTTAACATCCCGGTCCACAAGCTGATCGGCGGCTATCGCGACAAGGTGCGGGCCTATGGATCGATCATGTGCGGCGACGAGCTCGAAGGTGGCCTTGCGACGCCGGAGGATTACGGCCGCTTTGCGGAGAAGCTGGTAAAGCGCGGCTACAAGGGTATCAAGCTGCACACCTGGATGCCACCGGTCTCATGGGCACCTGACGTGAAAATGGACCTGAAAGCCTGCGCGGCGGTTCGGGAAGCCGTTGGTTCCGATATCCACCTGATGATCGATGCTTTCCACTGGTATAGCCGCACCGAGGCGCTCGAACTCGGCAAGGGCCTGGAGAAGCTGAGTTTCGACTGGATCGAAGAGCCGATGGACGAGCAAAGCTCGGCCTCCTACGCCTGGCTTGCCGCTAATCTCGATATTCCCGTTCTCGGCCCGGAAAGCGCTGGAGGAAAACACTTCAGCCGCGCCGAGTGGATTACGTCGAATGCCTGCGATATCTTGCGCACAGGCGTGCACGATGTCGGCGGCATCAGCCCTGCGATGAAGTCGATGCACCTCGCAGAGTCCTTCGGCATGTATTGCGAAATCCATGGCAATGGTGCGCCTAACCTGATCATCGCCGCATGCAGCAAGAATGCCAAGTGGTACGAGCGCGGCCTCTTGCATCCGTTCCTCGAATATGACGACGGCTTCGAATATCTGAACGCTCTCGCCGATCCGATGGATGAGGATGGCTACGTCCACCTCTCCGATAAGCCTGGCCTTGGAGAAGACATCAACTTCGCCTTCATTGAGGCAAACCTGATGGCATGAACTTGGAGGGGCTGACAAAGAGATTTCGTCAGCCCCTCAAAACGGTGTCGAGCCAGTTGAGCGCAGCATTCTGTTCGATGACTGGAAACTCATGGCCGCCTTGCCAGGTGGCCATGTTCAGATTTTGTATTCCCTGTGCCGCCGACCAGAGCTCACCCATGCGCGCAAAGGCAGCCTCAACGACAGCGGCTGGGAAATGCCTGTCTTCGCGCCCGTTGAGAAAGTACCCCGGTTTCGGCGCCGCGAGGCCGGCAAAGTCAGGATAGTCCAGCTTGCCCGCGATTTGTGGATGCAGCATGTAAAAGGCAGATTGCCCACGCAGCTGGTTGCCACCCGCCTGCATGAGACCCTCTAATGTGCCCATCCAGCTGATTGCGCAAAAGGCGGCGATGTCGGTAGAAAGAGCGGCGACCTGCCAGGCGCGGTAGCCACCGAAGGAAAATCCGAAACTCGCAACGCGTCTGCGATCGACCTCTGGAAGGTCGGCAAGAAATCGGGCGGCCGCTATATCCTCCATCGCAACGACCGAGGCAAGCGAGACACCGAACTGCATCAGGTTGGCGGCTAGCGCCTGTTGGGCTTCGTACCCGTTGCCGCAACGACTTGACCAGCCGAGCGCATCGACGCTGAGAACGACGTAACCACGCCCCGCCGCCTCCTCTGCGGGAAAGCGCCCTCCATAGAAACGCTTTACCCACACCTGCGCTGCGTCCTGGACAGGATCGCCGAATGGCGGAGGGATCATCTTTTCCTTGCCGATATCGAAGGTTGCGCCGTGATCATGTAACATCAGCAAGGCCGGCGCCGGCGTCTGTCGATATGGCAGGAGAAGAAAGGCCTGTGCCTCCTCGCCATTGGAAAAGCGAAGGCTTAGGCGTTTGCCTTCGTAGGAGGAGCATTGCCACTGCTGCGTCGTTTCAACCCGGTCAACGTGGCATGCGTCGGCATCGATCGATTGCACGATATAGGCCAACGTCGAGGAACGCCACGTCGCAAAATCGGTTGCAGCAGCGCCAAAGCTCAACGGAAAACGTAGCGCGTCGCGTTGCCTTCGCGCGATGGGGGCGAGGTTGTCACGATCGATCGTCACCCTTCACCCCCGCTTCCCCCGGCATGCGAAGCGTTCAGCGATTTCACCCGGCGGAATTTCAAAACGCCTGATCATACTCGACGCTGGCCCGGATCAGTTCCCTTGCATAGGGATCCGACGCCTGTCCCGTCGCCAAAACTGCGCGGTCAAGGATCTCGACGATCTGCCCATGTTGCATGACCGCCAGCCGGTCGCACATATGGTCGACCACCGCGAGGTCATGCGAGACGAACAGATAGGTTAGCCCCTTGCGTGTCCTCAGCTCGGAGAGGAGGTTCAGCACTTCGGCCTGAACGGAGACATCAAGGGCCGAAGTCGGCTCGTCCAGAAGCAGGACGGAAGGATCGAGGATGAGCGCGCGCGCGATGGCAACGCGCTGCCGTTGCCCCCCGGAGAGTTCATGCGGATAGCGCTGGAGAAAGGCTGAGGTGAGCCCGACGTCGATCAGCGCCTGTTCCATGCGCTCTTGATGGCGATCCATGCGCTGGATACGCAACGGCTCCTGCAGCGCGGTTCGGATCGACTGACGGGGATGAAGCGATCCGTACGGGTCCTGGAAAACCATCTGGACGGTGCGGCAGTATTCGTCCAGAGGCGTGTCGCGGACGTCCTTGCCGTTGATGGCAATCCTGCCATCCCATGCGTTCAGCAAGCGGGCGACACACCGCAGGACTGTCGATTTACCCGATCCCGACTCGCCGACAAGGCCAAAGGACTCGCCCTTGGCGACGCTGAAGGTCACACCGCCGAGAATGCGTTTAATGTGCACGCCAAGGCCGAGGGAAATGGAAAGATCCTTTATCTCGATCGCGGTCATGGCGCACCCTCCACCGTTGCGACATTGGTTGTCTGGACGCGGCTCAAGACAGGCAGCGGGCGGCGGTCACCGCCGATGTGGGGCTGCGCTGCCAGTAATCCACGCGTGTAGGGATGCTCGGCGTTCTTCAGATCGCGCGCCTCCCTTTCCTCGACAAACTCGCCCGATCGCATAACAAGGACGCGGTCGCAGAAGTTACGCACGAGGTTGAGGTCGTGGCTGATCATGATCAGCCCGATGCCCTTGCTGATCACCAGGTCGTTGAGGATCTTCAACACCTGCATTCGTACCGTGACGTCGAGCGCCGACGTTGGCTCATCCGCGATGATGAGCTCAGGCTCGGGGATCAACATCATCGCGATCATGATCCGCTGCCCCATTCCGCCCGAGACCTCGTGCGGATAGAGGCCGAACACCCGCTCCGGATCGCGGATCTGCACCGCCTCCAGCATTTCAAGCGTGCGTTGTTTGGCCGCGCTCCGTGAAGCGCCGTTGTGTATGCGATAGGCTTCCGCAACCTGATCGCCGACCCGGTGGACTGGATTGAGAGAAAATTTCGGATCTTGCAAGATCATCGACATGCGACGTCCGCGAACCTGCAGCATCTCTTTCTCGCGGCAGGCCAGCAGATCGGTTTCACCGAACTGCATCCGCTCGGCCGCAATCTTGGCCGTCGGAAGAAGCTTCAGCAGCGCCCGACCGATGGTCGATTTTCCCGATCCGGATTCGCCAACGATACCGAGGCGCTCCTGACCGAGCGAGAACGAGATTCCCTTGACAACCGGGTTGTCGCCTTTGCGACCGCGGTAGCTGACATGCAGATTGCGGACATCGAGGAGATTGGCCATGACGTTCCTCACTTCTGCTTCGGGTCGAGCACGTCGCGAAGACCGTCGCCCAACAGGTTGAAGGCAAGACTGACGAGCAGGATTGCGCCGCCTGGGAACGCAACGAGCCACCAGTTGTCCAGCATGTAGCGCCGACCTGTCGCCATCATCGCACCCCATTCGGGCAAGGGCGGCTGTGCCCCGAGACCGAGGAAGCCGAGGCCGGCAGCAGTAAGGATGACCGTCGCCATGCTCAAGGTAATACGGACGAGCACCGAGGGCAGGCACATGGGCATGATCGACTTTACGATAATGCGCAGCGCCGAGGCCCCTTGCATCCTCGACGCGGCAATATAGTCCGCCCCGCGAAATGTCAGCGTCTCGGCACGCGCCAGACGGGCAATCGGCGGCCACGCGGTGAGCGCAATGGCGACGATCGCGTTTTCGAGTCCCGCGCCCAACGCTGCGACGAAGGCAAGCGCCAGGATCAGGCTCGGGAAAGACAGGAAGATATCGGTAATCCGCATCATCACCGTGTCGCACCAGCCGCCGAAATACCCAGCAGTCGTTCCGACCAGCAATCCGACCGGGCCGACGATGATCGACACGATGAAGATAAATGTCAGGCTTATACGGGATCCATAGACGAGACGGCTATAGACGTCCCTTCCGAGCTCGTCCGTTCCGAACCAATGAAAACTGCTCGGTCGGCTCAGAGCGTTGCCGAGGTCGACGACATTGGGGTCGTGGCTGGCAAGGACGGGAGCAAGAAGAGCCGTGAACAACAGGATTGCGACGACGATGACGCCGAAGGCGGCCGTTGGATTCCTCAGCAACTCGCCGATGATCCCGGCAAGTCGCCTGGCCGCCATGACGACAGGTCCGTTGCGGCGCTCGGTCACAACAAGATTATTCATTTCAAGATGCCCTGATGCCATGTCACCGCGTCCTTGGATCGAAGATCTTGTAAAGTGCGTCTGAGAGCAGGTTCAGCGCGATGAAGATGACGCCCACCAAAAGCACGCAGGTCATGACCGCGTTCATATCGCCGATCAGCATATTGTTGGTGATGTATTGTCCGAAGCCCGGCCAGGAGAACACTGTCTCGATCAGCACTGCACCTTCGAGCAGGCTGCCATATGCCAGGGCAACGATGGTCACGAGCTGAACCCGGATATTGGCAAAGGCATGGTGCCAGATGGTCCGGCTCTTTGACAGGCCCTTGACGCGCGCCGTCGTAACATACTCCTGCCCAAGCTGGTCGAGCATGAAACTGCGCGTCATCCTGGTGATATAGGCCATCGACGAGTAGCCGAGAATGCTTGCGGGCAGGATGAGATGGTTCAGCGCATCACCGAAAACCTCCCAATCGCCAGCGATCGCTGCGTCGATGAGCATGAAGCCTGTAGTCTCCGGCACAAGGCCGATATAGTAATCGGAAAGCCGCCCGCCGCCGCCGACGAGCCCGAGCATGGCGTAGAAAACGATGAGGCCGATCATCCCCGTCCAGAAGATCGGCATGGAATGTCCGATCAGCGTCAGGAAGCGGATGATGTGATCTGCTGGCCGATTGCGATTGATCGCCGCGAAGATGCCGAGAGGTACCCCGAAACCGGCGCCACCGAGAATGGCGAAGGTCGCGAGTTCGATCGTAGCTGGCATGACATGGGCAATGTCGCTGATGACCGGCTGTCCCGTGCGGATAGACACCCCGAAGTCGCCGCGCACCACATCCCCGACATAGCGGATGAACTGTGTGTAAAGCGGCAGATTGACGCCCAGCCGTTCCGCGACCATCTCATAGGTGGCGCGATCCGCCTCTTCCCCGACGATTGCTCTGACCGGATCCACCGGCATCAGACGACCGATGCAGAACGTCAGGATTAGGAGACCGACCAGGGTGACCATAATGGTGCCGGTCTGCCGCGCGATGGCAAAGATGCGATCATGGCTCATTGCTGGATCTTTCATAACCACGGAAAAGTCGATGCGACGGGGGACGCCCGTCGCACCCTCTGGCGGATCAGCGGCCCTTGGTGACCGTGCGCAATTGCGTCGACCAGGACGGGTTCAGCGCAAGCCCTTTGATGTCGGCGCGCACGCCTACGGTGTCCACGACCTCGGAGAACGGCTGGATTGCCGGCACGACATCGGCATAATATTTCTGGATGTCGCCGTAGAGCTTGGTCTGAATGGTCTTGTCCCCTTCGACCTGCGCAGCATCGATCATGCTGTTCAGTTTTTCGTCGAAGAACGAGGTGCGCCAGCCCTGGAAGTTCGTCAGTTTTGCCTCGTCCGAATTGTTTGGATTATAAGCGATCGCGCGCAGGTTGGAGTCAGGGTGCGGCAACTGACCGCCGCCGCCGCGACCAACGAGAAGCTCGAAATTCCGCTCGCGCATCGCGCCGTAGATCTGGTCGCCCGATCCGGTAATGACTTCGGCGCGAATGCCAGCTTGAGCAAGTGTTGCCTGCAGCGCGGTTGCAAGGTTCAGGAACGGCGCATCCGAAATACCGCGGAGCGTCGTCGAGAAGCCATCCGGATAGCCCGCTTCGGCCAGCAATGTCTTTGCCTTCGTTACATCGAGCTTGTAGCCCGCATTAGGCGCCGCACCGAAGATGCCACTCGCAATCGGCCGATCACGAAGCTTGCCGAAATACGGCAGAACCGTCTTGTCGAGACCCTCGTAGTCGATCAAGTAACGAAGCGCCTCACGAACCTTCGGGTTCTTGAACTTCTCGTCCTTCATCGACACGGCAAGGTAATAGAAGCCACTGCCACCGATCGTTTCTATCCTGACGTCCTTGTTGGACTCCAGGGACTTGAGATCGGCGGCCGACATCGAGAAGGCAATGTCAATATCGCCCTTCTCCAGCATCAGCCGCTGGCTCTGAGATTCTGCCAGATGGCGCATGATGATGCGACGCATCGCGGGCTTGTCGCCCCAGTAGTTGTCGTTGCGATCAAGAACGACGCGCTCGTTCGAGCGCCATTCGCTAAGCACGAAGGGTCCCGATCCCGCCGAATGTGTCGTCAGCCAGGCAGCACCCTTGTCGCCACTCTTCTCGTTTTCCAGCACGGTCTTGCTGTCGTAGATCGATCCCGGGCCAACGATGCCCAAGGTCATGATGATAAGTTCCGGATCAACCTTCTTGGGAAGCGTGATGACAACGGTTTTAGCGTCAGGAGCGGTAAAGCTCGCGTCGGCCTTGTCGGCGCTGAACCCATGGGTCTTGAGAAACGAGGCCTGCGCCAGGTTCAGCGACATCAACCGCTTCAGCGACCAGACGACGTCCTCGGACGTGACGGGATGACCAGAGGCGAAGGTTGCCCCGTCTCTCAATGTGAACGTAATCTTCGATTTATCATCGCTGACCACCCAGCCTTCCGCGAGCTGAGGTGTGACCTCAGATCTGTTGGCGGGATCTAGTGAAACCAGGTTATCGTATATGTTGGCGAGAACCTGGACCGTTTCCTTGCCGGTGATGGCTGCCGGGTCCAACGTCAAGATATTGTTCATCGAAAAGCCGACGACGAGCATGTTCTGCGGCGTTTCCGCGTGAAGCGGTGCGCTCCAGCTTGCTGCTCCGATAACCGCTGCCGCAATCATTGCCTTCAGGTGATACATTTGAAAAACCTCCATTGCCGACTCCCGATCGACTGGTGATACTATCTGTCATAATATCTCATTAGTCAAGTTGTATGATATGGTGTCGACCAAGCGACTGACGCCTTTGGGGCTGTCAGAAATAGGATAGTCACTCCAACTTGCTACCCCCGAGACACGAGACAGCGTCACCCTGACCCGATATCATCAATCAACGAGTTGCGGCCTCTCGCTCGAGCTTTCGCGCATACTGCAGGATCGCGGTTCCGCTCATTGGGAAACGCGCTGCTGTCCCCTGCACGCCCTTCCCGCATCTGCCTGGCTGGAACTTCCCTCGGACCAGCGAAGCGGTATTTGACTTTTTTGGTCTGGAGGAGAACGAACTGCCTTTGGAGGCGACCTCCACTCCGCTATTTGGCGCGATATGCATTGAGCGCTCTCATTCTGAGGCGCGCGTAGATTTTTGTTGTGACGATAAAAAAATCTGGTTTACTGCGCTGGCTTCTTGGCAATGGGGGATACTGCCAATGGTATGGACGCGCAGGGATTTTGTGCTTGGTGGCCTGGCTTCACTTGGAGCTGCGGCAGTTAGCAATCCGACATTCGCTGCTGCGTCATCTTATTTTTCCGGCACCAGCGTCGACAATGCCGTGACGTTTCGAAGCACGAACTTTGCCAGGATCGACAGGAAGTGGCAGCGCCAGGTCGTCAAGTATTTCAGCAGCGAGCCGATCGGCACCGTCGTTGTCGATACCACCCATCATTTTCTCTACCTGATCATGGAGAACAAGACTGCCATCCGCTACGGCGTCGGTGTCGGGCGTGAGGGCTTCAAATGGTATGGCCGCGCCACGATCGACCAGAAAGCACTCTGGCCGCGTTGGACGCCGCCACCGGAGATGCGTCAGCGCCACCCGGAGCTGCCGGAATCGGTCGATGGAGGCTCACCGAAGAACCCTCTTGGTCCGCGCGCTATGTATCTGCTTCGCGACGGCGTCGATACCGGCTATCGCTTCCACGGCACTCTGGAGCCGGGCAGCATCGGCAAGGATGCCTCCAGCGGCTGCATCCGCATGTTCAACGAAGATGCGATCGATCTCTATCAGCGTTGCCCCATCGGCACCGCGGTACAAGTCCTGCCGCACATTGCCGACCAGGCTGAAAGTGCCGCGAAGATCAGCCAGGCCAACCCGGTCGAATGAGGAAAATCCCCCTGATGTCTGCTTTAACCGGATATTCGAGGCTGCTTGTCTCTGCGGCCATCCTCCTGACGCTTGCCGCCTGCAGCACCACCGATATCGCCGAGATCGAGGAACCCACGGTGGCGCCGATGACCGGGCAAACCAACGATCCAGCGCCCGGCTTCGAGAATGTCAAAGCTGGGAGTGAAGAAGACTTTATCTTGAACATCGGCCGACGGACCTACTTCACGCAGGACTCCGCCACGCTTGATCCCGTGGCCAAGGCAACGCTGGACAAGCAAGCCACCTGGCTCAACAGCAACCCGCAGTGGCTGGTCAAGCTACAGGGGTTTGCAGACGATTCCGGCTCCGGTTCAGCGATGACGACGCTGTCGCAGAGACGCGCCGATGCGGTAATGGCCTATCTCGTCTCGAGGGGTGTCGACGTCAGTCGCGTATGGGCCAAGGGTTACGGCAATGACCGTGAGGTTCGCGACTGCACGAGCCGCTCCTGCAAGGTGCAGAACCGGCGCGTCGTCACCAATCTGCGCACTCAGCATGACTCCGTCTGATGACAGGACGCGCCACGACCGATACCTTGGTTCAACAGCATAACGTCATGTGCAGGTTGTGATCCCTGAGGAAATCGGCAACAGCGAGGAGTTCGCGCAGCGCCGCGCTAGCGTCCCCGCCGCACGCAGCAACTGGCAAATTACGCGCTACCTGCTGACGCGCAGGTTCGATAGCGAGACGCCGATCTCCTTGAACGCGGACTGCAGGGCCGCGCTTGTCGACGAGTTGAAGAAGAACGCGTCCTGGCTGGCGCAGCCTTTCATCAGGTTCTGCGTACTGACTTCCGGGCCGTTGAAGGCGATGGTGTAGATGATCACTCCGGCATTCTTCGTCGCTGTGCAGACCTTGCTAAGCCGGCTGTTGAGCTCGGCCACCGCGGACGTCGCATTGCTCGTCCCGAGCTTCTTGTCGGCGAGCCAGCCATAGGCCGTGTAGACCGTGTCCGTCATCGTGTTCTCGCCGTCCGTCATGATGACCGCGGCCTTGCTCATATTATTCGTGTTTTAGTCGAGCGGCAGCTTGTAGGTCGTCATGTCGCCGCCCCACAGCCCGCGCCACTTCGGTGACAGCATCCGCCAGCCCCAGACTGCGCCGAAGTTGATATGGGTGTTGCCGACCGCCTTCATCGAGGCGATGGCCGAAACGACCTTTGCTTTCTCGGGCGTCATGCGGGTCACCGCCGCAGGGCAGTTCTTGTTTGGCCCCAAGGCGGAGCCGAGGCCCTTGGCATAGTTTTTCGTGCCGTCTTTGCTGATGCTGATCCAGTCGTTGTTGCTGCCGTCAGGCCAGTAGTAGGGCGTGGTCGGCTTGTCGGACGGAACGGTGTCAGACATGTCGTCCGCGCGGCTCTGCGCCTCGAAGCAGCCGCCCCACGACGTCGTCGTTCCCCAATCGAGAGCGGCGAGCGATCCGCTCTTCAGCCAGTCCGTATGCGCGTTGCCGCCGTTCACGCTCTGGGAGAACGGCACCATGCCGACATAGAGGTTTTCAGCAACTGTCTGGAGGCCGTAGAGGATTTCGACGAGGGTGTTGGCGGCTGCCTTAAGGGATGTGAGCGGAGCCCCGACCGTCGAGCCGGTATTGTCGAGCACGAGGGCCAATTCAAGACCGCTCGTCGAGCGTTCGATCACGCTTTCCGCGCTCACGCTGATCGTCTGGACGCCCAGGATTTTCATCAAGGTTGCTGGAGCGCTTGCCGTGGCATTGACCGTGAGCGTTTTGTTGTCGCTGCTGATCGTCCATGTAAGGCTCTCGAGCGTCGCCCCGATCTGTCCGTCGTTGAAATTCGCGACGGTGAATTTGCGCAACTGCGTTTCGATCGTCTTCGTGTCGAGCCGCGCCACGGTGGACAGCGCCCCGGCGTCGATGGAGCGCTGCAGGCTGGATTGCAGGAGCATCATCCGCGCCGCGTCGATGCCGAATCCCGTCGCGCCGATAAGCGCGATGCTGACTACGCCGACGAACGGCAGCGCCGCGCCCGTATCGTCCTTGCAGAAGCGGGAGATCGTGGATCGCAGGGTCATTTGATCATCCTTCCGATGGGGCTAGCAGCCTGGAAGCGCTTGTGAGGCTGCCGAGGCGGGGGCGAAAGACCGCGGTCTTGTAGAGTTCGTCGTTGAGACCGGGCACGGCGTTGGCGAAGAGCGGCGAGTACTTGTAAAAGACCTCCGCGACGATCACATCGTCCATCGCGTCGAGCACCAGGCCACCTGGTGGCGTCGCGTCCTTGGTGACCGCGCCGATCCTGCTGGTGCTCGCGTGCCCGCCACCCTTGCACTGCCACGCGACTTTCGGGGTCGCACCGCCGGTCCGGGAGACCGACGACAGGATAACGTAGCCGTTGTCCTTGAAATCCTCGGTGCCCATCACCTGCGAGGAAACCGAGAAGATCGACGTGATGTCAGCCGACGTAACCGCCTCGTAGCGGGAGACCGCGTCGGCGACCGTCGAGGCCATCTGGGAGGCTTGGAAGTGCGACCTGCCGTAGAGACAAATCTCGCTCCGGGCACACAGAAGCACGAGTAGGACCGGCGTGATGATCGCCATCTCAATGCCCGCGACACCGTCGTCCTCGGCGAGGAATTCGTACGACGGTGCCGTCGTTGCCGACGATCTGCTTGAGAAACGGAGTGTGGAAGGTCCACGGATATGTCACCGTGTAGAGGACGAGCTGCGCCGTCCCGCCGTAGCCGTTCGCGCCCTGGTCGACGTCGTATTGCCCGTTTCCGTTGACGTCGGTGTAATTCTCGCCGTCGTCGCGCACCCCGTTGCCGTTCTTGTCCGTGAAGGGCTCCGGCTTCTTCAGGACGTCGAAGCCCTTGTAAGACAGGCTAGTGATGACAAGCTTGTCGACGTCCATCATCACTCCCGCCTGCGATCGGATCTTCGCCTTGACGGTCGCGTCTTGCGTCGACCCGTCGGAGACGAAACCCGTCCGTCCCGTGCGGGCCGCGTCGTAGGTGGCGTTCTTGAGGAGGATGTCGGCCGCGAAGGCGATGCCTGACTCGACGATGGCGAAGGTCATGAAGATCAGCGCCGGCGCTATGATCGTGAATCCGACCGCGGTGGCGCCGTCCCGCGACGCCCTGTATCGTCTCAATCTCCGAAATGTCACCGAACGCCCCAATCGCCAGAATTGTATAAATGTGGCTCGGAAATTCACAAGCGCTAGGGAAATCGCTAAAATGACATGCAATCGCACCCTTTTTGCCATTTCATACTCGTCCCAATGCGCAGAAAGGCCTTTCCTAAAGGCGGTGACAAGGGTTCAGTTTGCTCGCATCGGGGGCAGCGCTTCATTAGTATGGCCAAAATGACCGAGTGGCTCGTGAAGAACGGCAGATGATCACCCAAGGAGGCACCGAATTTGGGCATATGCGGTGACGAGGAGACTAGCGGGCGACGTCGGCCACCGCCCGCAAGGCAACGGCTTCGTCATTCAAACACGTTTGCTCGATGTCGCTCGCTGAATCCAAGGTCGCCCGGACGGCGGTTGGCGAACTGTGGAAACATTTGCTGAGTGTGTTGCGGCGATCAATTGAACCCACTGCCTTTGCTGGACAAAGGTGCTGGCATGCTTGTCGCCGCTAAGCGCTTCGCATCGAGATATCCAGGTTCCGCCATCAAGTGTAGGTCTTTCCGGCAGGCGGGCCGATCGGGCGGTCACAAATCATCTATGCCGACGCGTGGACATATCCATACGGGCAAGACGGGCGTGGGGTCTCAATTGATCATGCCCAAAACGAGCCCAGGCACGAACTCAGGCCTTGTGATAAGGGCTGTCCAGCGCTATGCGATAACTATCGCTTTCAGTAACCGAGGACATCATGGCAACTGGTACCGTAAAATTCTTCGCTCAGGACAAAGGCTTCGGCTTCATTACACCGGACAACGGTGGTCCTGACGTGTTCGTTCATATCTCAGCCGTGGGTTTCGGCGGTTTGCTTCAAGAGGGCCAGAAGGTCAGCTACGAGTTGGGACAAGACCGCAAGACTGGAAAGTCGAAGGCTGAAAACGTCAGCCTCCTCTAAGCGCGCTAAATTAGGCCCTGTCGATCAGGCGGGGCCATAGCCCTTACCAACCCTGAGCATCTTGGGAACGTCCAGGACAAGCCGGACGCGGCTTTCAGATCTGACCGGACCCTGTCCATTGTTGGCGCGTGATCTCGCGGTTCGACGTCGTTGAAGAAAGAGCCATCGATGCGTGGACACGATTGGCTGCGTCACATGAAAATAGTATCGAGACAATCGGCTCTAACCGTCTTGTCGCGTAAATTGGATCTGTTGCGAACCTCTTACACCCGAGGGGGTGCCACTCCGTAGCTTCGAATAGCGAACTATCATAGTATTGCCGACGAAAACCTGGATTGCCGCCCGTAGGGCACGGCGTCCACGGCCGAATTCATGGAATAGCGGGAAATTGACGGGAGTTGCCTGCTGAGCAGCCAAGTGTCGCAACGGCACGATAACGGATGCGGCCCTTCAGGGAGTTGAAAA
Source organism: Rhizobium grahamii CCGE 502 (assembly GCF_000298315.2). Lineage (GTDB taxonomy): Bacteria > Pseudomonadota > Alphaproteobacteria > Rhizobiales > Rhizobiaceae > Rhizobium > Rhizobium grahamii. Next base: position 40,600 of record NZ_AEYE02000036.1, read on the forward strand.
TGGCCGAATATTCAGAGCCAAAAGGTCCCGATCTGGCCCTCGGTAATCGCAATCGCCGATCTACCAGACGGGGGCAAGCTGGTCGGTCATCGCGACGGCGACCTGGTGCTTCTGGTGCGCCGCGGGGCAGAGATTTTTACGGTTGCTGCCAACTCCCCCAACTATGGTGGGCCGCTCCTGGACGGTCTCGTCGCCGCTGATACCGTTCGCTGTCCTTGGCATCATGCCTGCTTTGATCTGAACACCGGAGAGGCTCTGCGCGCGCCGGCTCTGTCGCCACTCGCTTGTTGGTCGGTCGAGCACCGCGACGCGAGGATATTTGTTGGCGAGAAGCGCCAAAAGCTGTCCCCAACCCGCGGGAAAGCAAGCCAGGGGTCGCTCCAGAGCGGATCATCATCGTCGGAGGTGGCGCGGTCGGCACGAGCAATATCAGAGCGGCATCGTCATGATCAGCGACGACGAGGCACCGCCCGTCGACCGCCCCAACCTTTCAAAGGACTATCTCTCGGGCAAGGCGCCTGAGGACTGGATTCCGCTCCGCAACGAAGGCTTTTACGCCAAGAATGGCATCGATCTGCGTCTCGGCACCAAGGTTGCCGGCATCGATATCGGTTCCAGCGAAGTCGCCCTCGCCAAGGGAGAACTGATAGGTCTCGACAAATTGCTGCTCGCGACCGGCGCCGAACCCGTGCGCCTTACCATCCCCGGCGCCGACCTGCCTCATGTCCACACGCTGCGCTCGCTGGCTGACAGCCGCAGCATCATCGCTGATATCGGCGGTGCACGACATGCCGTCGTGCTCGGTGCCAGCTTCATCGGTCTCGAAGTTGCCGCCGCTGATGGAAACCACTCTCACCAAGAGGTTGTCGATCCAACCCACGAGCAATTTGCTGTTCACCATTGCGACGGGGGCACCGCCCGGTCACGCTTCCCTGACGGCTTGCCTTCTCTTACAATCCTCTTCCAGATACAGGGGAGCACCGCCATGAGCGAAGAAGCCTTTAACATGTCGATCCGCAAGTTCCTGAAGGAAGTCGGGGTCACCTCACAGCGCAAGATCGAGGAGACGGTGCGCGACAGGCAGATCGGCGGTAAGAACCTGAAGGTCCGGATAACGCTAACGGCAGAAGGCACCGGCCTCAACCACGTGGTGGAGGGTGAGATCGAACTTCCGTAGGACGGGGTATTGCTAAAGCGAAGCGTGCCGGACAGACCGGCTGGGAACACCGCGACCGCCGCCTGCCGTCGATCCCATAGGCGGTCTTTCGCTCCAAGAGCTTGCGACGATAGTTTACCACCGAGCTACGATCCGCGTTTAACCTCGGCATTGCTAGAAGCTGTTGGTCAGGCGGTTGGCACGGCTGCAGCTGGCGAGGAAGGCAACAATATTAGCCAGAGGATCTTGCAGCTATGAGTACCGCCTCATCCTGAGCCACTGGCGATAGGGAACGGATCTTAGTAAGGTCCGAGGCATTGCCGCCGGGGGCCGTAATAGGGCTGAAACGTATTGTCATACGCCCTGTAAGAACGATACCGGGAGTAGCACCAGCTAGCATGAGAGTTGCCGTAATATCGTGGCTGCTCATAGTACTCGGGCTGGTCATAGTACCCTGGCTGAGCAAGCGCGCCCCCAATAATCGCTCCTGTCGCCAGCCCTCCGAGAAGCAACCCGTAATCGTTGTAACCGCCATAATAGCCGCCATTGTAGCCGCGACCGTAGTAGCCCCCATAGCGTCCGTAGCGGTAACCGCCATAAGGCCGATAGCCTCCGTAATAGCTCCGACCATAGTTCCTATAGCCTCCCCACGATCCGCCGTAATGTCCGCTGTAGTCCCGGCGATATTGGATCAGATGAACATGCGGGGCTTGTATCGTGGAGGGGTTTAACGACGGGAACGCCTGAGCCGGCATCACACTCGGACACACCCCAATCAGAGATAGTAGAAAGACTGTGAGCTTTCTCATTTTTATCACCACGTGCGTCCGACAGGCTAACGTGCCAAACAGTGTCCTGTAGTATTTTAAACGAACCTAATGCTAATGTGAACGGCCCTTCACGAAAGAGAAAGAAACCGCTTGCTTTCTCAACGCCTTGTGCCGGTTATGTACAGGCACCAACTCAGGAGGATGCAATGGCTAAGGGGCAAGTTCGTAGTAACAAAGAGACGCGCAAGCCAAAGAAAGAAAAGGGAGCCCCAGCGAAGCCGGCCACACTCGGCAGTCAGGTCAAAAACTCAGAGACTTCTCTCAAGAAAAAATAGCCGCCTTCCCGATCTGGGGTGCACATCGGGGCGGAATTAACGTGCCGCCCGGAGGCGGTTGAATTTGGTGACCGCTCTGCACACATCACCACGATAAAACATGACGGTGGCCTAATTTGCGATGTAGAGGACAATTGAGCCCGCTTTACGCGCCTCTGTTGTCCTCTTACTTTTGCTTCGCTTCCTTCGAGCATTCACCTCGGCCATCATCCTCGTACAGCGCGGCTCCATAGTCTCGATCCCTGCCTCTCGATCCCCGGTGCAGCGAAAAGGCAGTTGCTTCGCCGGCCATTTGATGCTCTGGGCTGGAAGTCATACAATCCTTGGGAATACCAAGGCTGGGCGCACAGAAGCGCCCTTGGTCGGGCCGGCTTAGGACGCAGGGTCCTTCCTTTCCAGCCCTCGGATGATCTCCATCTTAGCATCACGGCACCTGCTCATTCCGTCGAGTAGAAGTCCTCCTCTCGCGCATCCATCATCGAGGCAAGCGTGCGCAGTCCCACATGGAGATGCTCCGTGGTCGGTCCGCCAAGGGCGATCCTGACTGCGTTCGGCGCGTGGCCAGCCGTGACAGCGAAGGTCGTCGAAGGTGTCAGCGCGATGTCGCGCCGCGCAGCCGCCACGACGAAGCTCTGCGATCGCCAATGCGGCGGCAACGTCAGCCAGAGGTGATATGATTTCGGATTGGTCTGGACCTGGAAACCCGAAAAAACTTCGGCGGCGAGCTTCTGGCGCGCGACCGCATCGGCGCGTTTCAGCCTGGTCAGCTCCGCAGCGGTCCCGTCACCCATCAACCTCTCGGCGGCGGCAAACGCGAACCCGGAGGCCGTCCAGCCCCCCGAGCGTACCGAAGCCATCACACTCTCCCGCAATCGTGATGGTGTCACCACGATGCCGAGAGTAAGCCCTGGTCCGACCTTCTTGGAGAGGCTGTCGACGACGATGCAGGTGTCCGGTGCGAGAGCGGCAAGCGGCGGCTCGTCGTCGAGAAAGGCGTAGACGATGTCTTCGATGACGGGAAGGCCGAGTTGCTGCACCACCCGCACCAGTTCGTTGCGACGCGCTGACGGCATCGTCATGCCCAACGGGTTCTGGATCGCCGGTTGAATGTAGATGGCCGAAAGGTGCGCTTCATGGTGCGCCTTTTGTACCGAGTCGGGCAGGATACCGTGTTCATCCATCGCCAGCGGCACAAGAAGAATGCCAAGCCGGGCTGCGATCCCCTTGACGAAGGGATAAGTCAGAGCCTCCACGCCGCAGCGACCCCCCGTCGGAACGACCGCTGCGAGCGCTGAGGCGATGCTCTGCCTCCCCTTGCCGGTGAATACGAGCTGCTCCGGGTTTGGCGACCATCCCGCCTTGGACATGTGCGCGGCCGCAATATTCCTCGCCGTCCGGGTTCCGATACTTGTCGCCTGTCTCAGGGCCGTGTCCAGGGCCGGCATTTCCGCCAGCCCGCCGAGGCTTTTTGCGATCAGCGCGTTCTGTTCAGGGAGTATCGGATTGTTGAACTCAAGGTCGATGCGGATGCCGCGCGGCTCGCTAGGCGCCGCTAGGCCGCTGCGCGCCTCTCCGGATATGAAAGTGCCGCGGCCTACTTCGCCGACAACCAGGCCGCGCCTCAGCAGTTCGGAATAAACGCGGCTTGCCGTCGAGACGGCAATCTTCCGTTCGTAGGCGAACGTGCGCTGCGGCGGCAAGCGCTGGCCTGGCTTGAGCTTCCCTTCGGCTATGTCTGCAGCGATGACGTCGGCTAGACTGAGGTATTCGGCTTTTGACATTATTGCTCCGAGTGCAATGTTTTGATTGCACCGAGAATTCTATCGGAACATTCTATGCGTGTCAAAAGCATTGCCCCATAGATCGCGACATTAGCTACCGACGTGCTCCAACAGCATGCGGGCACCGGCTTTTTGCCGCGGACCAAGCAAAGGAGACAAAACAAATGTCTGCATTTTCTGCAATTACCCCTCACCTTGAACCGGAAACGAACCTCGCTCGGCACCTTAGAACGGCTCTGCGTCATTGGGTCAGGTTCACTCGCTTTCTCGACCGTCACGCTGCCATTGCTCGCCTTCGAGAACTGGATGACGATAGACTGAGGGATATCGGACTGGCCCGATCCGAGGTCGAGGCGGCGGCGAGTGGCCTCATGGACCCTAAGCGGGTGAATTAGAGCCGACGCCCCGCTTGCGAGAACCATCAACCAAGAGGCCGCTTCTGCGTTTAACCGTCCGTCCGCACGGCAACCGGGAAGAAAATGCCGTGCGCCTGTTTTGAAGGCAAGTCACATGGAACTGACCGTTACCACAATCGTCGTCGCCTTTACCGGAGTGTTCGTGATCTGCTTCCTCAAGGGAGCGTTCGGCGGCGGTTTCGCCATTATCGGAATCCCTCTCCTCTCCTTGGTGATGGATCCCGTTACGGCCGGAGGGCTGCTTGCGCCCTTGTTCATCGCAATGGATCTTTACGCCTTGCGCTACTTCAGCCGCACGACGTGGTCGAGACCAGATCTGGCGCTCCTCCTGCCGGGACTTCTCTTCGGCATCGGCTTCGGTTATTTGCTGTTTCGGGTTCTCGACCACCGTATGATCGCGATCCTGATGGCGGCGATCACATTGATCTTCGTTGGCCTATGGCTAATGAACGGCGGCGAGATAACCACCCGTCCCCGTTCGACCCCTAAGGCGATCCTTGCCGGCCTGAGCTCGGGCATCACGACCATGGTCGCGCATTCCGGCGGGCCGCCACTCGCGATGTATCTGCTGCCCCTTGGTCTCAGCAAGGACATCTACGCGGGCACGACGAGCCTCTTCTTCACCATCGGCAACGCCACCAAGGCGGTTCCTTGGATGCTGCTGATAACGCCTACGCCAGGTCTCTGGAAACTGATGGCGATCTGTCTGTTTGCCGTACCAACTGGTGTGTCACTCGGGTGGCGGCTTCACGGAAGCTTGGACCAGCGTCAGATCTACCGCATCTGCCACGGATTGCTGATCGTGACAGCGATGAAGTTATTGTGGGACGGCGTTTCGGGGTATCTCGCATGATCGGTGGTCTCTTGCTGAGAAAGGCATTCTCAGACCCCTGCAATGGGGAAAAAATGCCGGCGTGCCGGGGCGAGTAGGCCCACTGTTCATTAACGCCCGGAGAAGAGTCACTCGAAAGGTTACGCGAATGCCATCTTTCCCGGAAACGCTGATCGTGCGGCCGTAATCGTGAACGATCGGTCAGAGCTAGCCGTCTCGCGTAACTGTGGGTCAGACCACGAATTCGTGTCGAAGTCGTTTACGCTTGACGGGCTCGACCAGTTCTGGCCCTTGGTCACGACAAATCGTGACCAGCTCGGAGGCCGGACCGCGACCGAGGTGCCGGCGCTGTCGTCGCCGCACGCCCTCGTATCCGCCAAACCTGTTCACTTGTTCGGGTTTGCTCGTGCCGGTCCTAACCAGCCCCCTATCCTTCCCTTCAGTCTGATCTATCCTAGCCGGAGCAAGGTACCGCTCAAGCTGCGAGCCTTCCTTGATTTCTCAATCCCGCGACGGAGGGAGCGGATATGCAGGTCCTCAGATTGGACCTGCCTCATACCAGCACAGGCGTCGGCCCTTTGGCGAGGCTGGTCACAAAAGACCGTGGGTGCAGCCGAACTGATAACAGCTGTTCAAACGCAGTCGCCTACTCAGACTGTAAACGCCGCTTAGCCGTCGCCGGCATTCGACCAATCCTCAGCGGAATGTAGACGTCGGCAGGGGCCAGCTCAGGCACACTCCCGGAGACTCAAAGGGACCGTTCATCCGGTTGCCCGATGGATCCTCCAGGTTGCCAAAGACGGCCAGCGTGTACCGCGATTCAGTCCAGGGAATGTTGGGCGTGAACGTCCATCTCTTTTCGCCGACATCCAGCCGGGCGCCCCTGTATTCGGTGATTTGTCGAATTCGCAACCACGAGGTAGTCCGCATGCCGACCGTCGATGGGCGCGTCCAGCTCCACGACCAGCGGCCGGTGAGTGCCCACAAGGACGCGTCCAACGTTCCAGCCGGACGGGCGCGGGCCTTCGTGGTCGTCCGAAATCACCCTCCAACGGTTGATTTCATGGCCGTTCAACGTCGGCACCACTAGGCTGTCGGCGTGAAGTACCGCTCCGAGTGCGTCATGGGCGATGAGCCCGCTCTTTACCCGCCCCGGATCCAGAAGCACTGTCAAGATCTTGCCACTGGGGACCGGAGCTCTTGTTCCAGGAACGGCTTCTCGATGGCATCGCCATTTTGCGCGGCGAAGCTCTAGCCGTGGCAGAACGGTCTCGCCGACAGGCCGAGCGAACACCAGGGAGATGCGAAACAGGTTGGCTGGCACCTCCGGTCCTGACGGTTGGACGGCAACAGGCGCCAACTGGGTAGCGACGGCCTGAACGGCAGTCGCGACCCACAAGGCCGGCACACATAGAACGCGTAACGCCTTCGTCACAGCGGCCTCACTCGTGCGTACCAACGAGCTCGGGGAAACCTTCCTGCTTCATCAGAATGTCATGGGCAGGCTTGTAGTACCTGAGCTGGAATTCGTCGTTGTTATAGCGGTACTGCGGGAAGTCATATTCGGATACGCAATCGGTCAGTCTGAACATCATGGACTTGTCGAAAGTCACCAACTGCAGCGCATCCGTCTCGAGCGCGCGGCGTACAACGATGAAAAACTGGTCGTCGAGATTGTCGATGCGAGTTGCCCCTACCAACGGCGCCGGTGTCTCCTGGACGCCTGCTATTTGACCGGCAGGCACTGACGACCTCGATGGACATAAAATCCGAGTTCCGGCCGGATGTTTCTAAGATCTATTTTCAATTCGCGGTCATAATGGGATGGAATCCAAGCAGCAGTCCACGATGCCGCTCTTTTCAGTGTGAACAAAGAGGTTTCACGTTCGACCGACTTCAATGAGGGTGATACTATCTGATGATTGGTTCTTCCTCCCCCATTGCGTATCAATAGCCATCGTCGCCCGATCTGCGGAAGCCCATGGTTTATCGCGACGCACGACTTTCACGGTCGAACCCGCGGCCGACAGAAGACCAAAGCCTCATGTATTGGCGGAACTGGTAAGGAACAAACGCTGATCAGGCAATCACCAATCCAGCTGAAAGGAATGCCAATGCATGAAGAACGCCCCCCGTTCCCTCCCTACACGATGGAAAGTGCCGCTCTGAAGGTGAGGGCCGCCGAAGACGCATGGAACAGCTGCGATCCACACAAGGTCTCTCTTGCATATACTCAGGACAGTCAGTGGCGCAATCGCGCCGAGTTCATGACTGGCCGCGAAGCCCTTGTTGAATTCCTCACCCGCAAGTGGGCGCGCGAGCTCGACTACCGGCTGATCAAGGAACTCTGGGCGGCCCAAGAGAACCGGATCGCAGTACGTTTCGCGTATGAATGGCATGACGACTCGGGCAACTGGTTCAGATCCTATGGCAACGAAAACTGGGAGTTTGCACCAAATGGCCTGATGCGGCGTCGACACGCCTCTATCAACGACCTGCCGATCCAAGAAGAGGAGCGAAAGTACAGATGGGATCGTGGTGGCCCCCGACCGGTCGATCATCCTGGTCTTTCGGACCTGGGATTGTAGTGTTCGAGGCGCTCGCCAAGCTTGGGAGCAGAGTGCCTGCTTGGCGCCCATCTTGCACAGCGAAACCGCGCTTCGCAAGCAATGGAGCAGTTCCTTTCGCGGAAGGCGTCTCACTTTAGGCAAACAGATCAAACTGCTCCTCACTCGTTTCCGGGGCTCATCCCAGAATTATCCGGCAGATCTGTAAAGGCTCTACCCTCGAACAAATCAGGAGAAACCTGGTTCTCTAGAAATCAGTTGCCGTAGCGACTTCGCTGCGTTAGGCGATTATGGCTGAAGTCAACACCGGTTGACCTGCAGTGATCCGCCGTTCATGCTCAGCAAACAGGTGGACGGCATCGTGCATCGGAATAATTCGCAGTCTTCAACGGGAGTCCCTTCGATTGGAGGAGACGGACCGGGGTGCATGCGGCATCATTGCACCACCAGATTCTCCCCGCCCTTAGTTTGTGATTTTCCGATAGGACCCCCATGTCTCTCACGATTGCCCAACGTCTTGATCGTTTGAAGGTGCGTACAACCGAGCTCGCCCACTGGCGCGACAGGCAAAGCATCCTGATCGACGGGTGGACCTTTGACGGTGAGCCGATTGCTCATCATCAGGATTGGCCACACCGCCAGGGGACAGTTCGTTTCGCGACTGCGGCGGCGGCGCCGCGCGACTGGCCAATCGATGAGATTCGCCTGCAGCTCGATCTTGGCGGTGAGAGCTTGATCACGTTGCACTATTCTGGCAGCCAATCCGAGACATTCGGGCTCGACCCCTATCATCAGGAGTTCCCGATTAAAGGCAGGGAATTCTCTATTGCCACGGAGAGCGTCGCGCGCTTTCCCTTTGGAGAGCCGAACCGAGCACCGCGCCTCAACAAGGCGCGGCTGATCTGGCTGGATGAGCCGGTCCACAAACTTCACCTTCTGTTGCGACAGATCGGTGAGGCTGCGGACGCGCTAGAAAGCCATGACGTGGTGCCGCACCTGATTGATGCGGCCGAACAGGCGCTTTGCAGCCTCGACTGGCCTTCGGACACACCATCCTATATTTCGCGCTCATCCGATGCGGTGATGCAGCAAAAGATTTGGGAATTGCCGGAGCTTCGGGAAAATCCGGCGGGCCTGACGGAAGTGCAGAGCGCTTTGGCTGGCGCTGCTTTTGATGCGCTGATCGCACGGCTGAAGGAGCTTCAGACGCGTTTTCCGCCGAACGGCGAGTTGCTGTTGACCGGCCATGCCCATATCGACCTCGCCTGGCTTTGGCCCTACGGCGAGACACGTCGGAAGATGCGACGCACGTTCAATACCGCGCTGTCGCTGATGGAGCGGTCGGACGATTTTCGGTTCAACCAATCAACTGCCCATTACTACGCGCAGATGGAAGAGGATGATCCCGAACTTCTCGAGCGGATCAAGAAGAAGGTCGCCGAGGGCAAATGGGAAACTGTTGGCGGCATGTGGGTCGAACCTGACACCAACATGCCGACCGGTGAAAGCCTCGCGCGACAGGTGCTTTATGGACAGCGCTACTTTGAAAAGCACTTTGGCGTGCGCCACACAGTCTGCTGGCTGCCAGACTGCTTCGGCTTTTCCGGAGCATTGCCGCAGATCTTGCGGCTTGGAGGTATCGAAAGCTTTTTCACGATCAAGGTGAACTGGAGCGAGACCAATCAAATTCCGTCCGATCTTTTCTGGTGGAAGGGAATGGATGGAAGCAAAGTACTGACCCATACCTTCGACAATCCCATGCATGGCTATAATGGTTTTGTGCAGCCGGATTGCTTCGTGCCAACGTGGAAGAATTTTCGCGGCAAGACGCAGCACGATACGTCTCTGCTGGCGGTCGGCTATGGCGATGGCGGTGGCGGCGTTACCCCCGAGATGGTCGAACGGGAGGTGCAACTGCGTGACTTTCCTGCCGTCCCCAAGGCGCGTTGGGGTACAGTGAAGAGCTATTACGAAAATGCCCACCGCGTTGCGGCGAAAAAGGACCTTCCAGTCTGGGATGGGGAAATCTACCTTGAGCTCCATCGCGCAACTCTGACATCGCAAAGCGGCGTCAAGCGCAAGCACCGCCAGGCCGAACGGGCGCTGATAACAGCAGAGACGCTCGCCTCACTCGCTCACCTGCTCGGCGCCGACAGACCTCAGAGCCTCGAGGCGGATTGGCGCGTCGTCCTGAAGAACGAGTTTCATGACATATTGCCAGGCTCAAGCATCCGCGAGGTCTATATCGATGCTGAGCAGGAGCTCGACGGGGTCATACGCAATGCCAAGGTGGAGCAGGCCAGGGCTCTCAATTCACTGTCCGCCCATCTTCCGGCAGGTGAAGTGTCGGACGCGTTGATTGCGGTCAATCCGTCACTTGCACCACGGCCACTTACAGCGAAACTCTCCGACGGAACAGTCCTGTCCTGTGCCGATCCCGTCGCGCCTCTTTCCGTCGCAATTTTTGGTCGCAACACACTCCGGCCCGCGGGCATGCTGAAAGCAAGCGCGCATAGTCTCGAAAACGAGCATCTGTCGGTCGTCATCGGCAAGGATGGCGCCGTTTCAAACCTTACTCACAAGGCATCGGGAAGGGAAGCGATCGACGGCACGGCAAATCAGCTATGGGTCTATCCGGCCGATAAGCCGCGCAATTGGGACGCCTGGGACATTGACGCCGACTATGCCGAAAAGGCTGTTCGCCTCGACAAGCCTGAGAGCATTACCCTTGTCGAACAGGGCCCGCATCGTGCCGCGATCCGTGTCGCCTACCGGTACCGAAACTCGACGGTCACGCAGCTTTATGTGCTGACGGCAAACGCGCGACGGCTTGACGTCGAGACGACGATCGACTGGCATGACCGGCGAACGCTTCTGAGGACGCTGAACCCGGTCGCTGTGCGCTCACGCACCGCAACCTTCGAATGCGCTTTCGGCGTCGTCGAGAGGCAAACGCACACGAACACCTCTTGGGAACAAGCGATGTTCGAGGCTGTCGCGCATCGGTTTGTCGATCTAAGCGAGCCGGGTTTTGGCGTCGCTTTGCTCAACAACGCTAAATATGGGCACAGCGCGCGCGGCAATGTCATAGGTATGAGCCTCGTGCGCTCACCGATCTATCCCGATCCACTTGCCGACGAAGGCGAGCAAAGCTTTACCTATGCACTGATGCCGCACGAGGGCGCCTGGCATGACGGGGGCGTTCTGCAAGAGGCGATCGATCTTAATCAGCCCCTCGTCACCATCTTGGCGGGCGGCCTATCGGCAGGCACACTATCGCCTCTCGGCGTGGAGGGGATTCCTGTCGCCATATCAGGATTGAAGCCAACCGAGGAGGGAGAGGGTCTGATCCTGCGGCTTTACGAGCCCGCAGGCCGACGCGGACGCCTATCACTGACCTTGCCGCCGGAGTGGAAGGCTTCAGGAGCGTTGAACATCCTCGAAGAGCCGATTGAACGTGCTGGACCTGCAGATATCATGCCGTTCGAAATCCGGACTTGGCGGCTGCAACCAGGCTAGCAGCAGCGGCACCAGCGTGGGCGATGTCGTGGCTGGATGAATTTGTGTGGACCCGGCGGGATGACGTGCTGGCTGCAGCTGCTGGCTTTTGCGCGAGGTCACGTAAAATCGCCCCGGTTTAATTGGTCACCGGGAGCGGACGGCCGGAATATCTCTGGTGGAGGTTCGGTTGGCCATGGTCGTCCCTTGTGACGCTGGCGCTAACGGAGATGATCCCGCCCCTCGCGCTCGTGGGATGGACATGGCTGATAGCTGCCATGAAGACTCAGGATTGCGAACTCGACCGTCTGAATCCCGCTCGTGCCCTCCGCGACGCCTCCTGAACGAAGCCGAAGGATGTCATATATTTTGCACAGAAAATATGGCATCTAACTTGGAAAGATGACGATCGGCCAGGCACTTAAGCGACCCGCTGATAGTGAACTATTAATTCTGCCGCACATGGACAGGTCCGGCAAGATTGGCATTGCAGGTTGCAGACGGTTTTGGAATGTCCAAGGGCCGGCTTGCCGCCCGGATTGTGCCGTGAGACGCTATACCGAGCAGAGCGGAGCGGAGCAGCAAAAGCGCCGGGACGCCTACGGGAAATGCTTGAAGTCATCAGCCGTGTCAGTGACTGGGCAGGTGGCAAGGACAGGCCATGGCATGGTACCTGCTCAACCGCTTCCGACGTTTGGCGGACGAATAGCAGAAGCGCTGGTCAAGGACGGCAAGGCTGCAGCCGTAAGAGACGATCTCGATCACATGGCGGTTGGTGGCTTTGCGTGAGGTGCCTCGACCTGTTATCGAGCCCATGATTCACGCTGGTCATTCAAACCGGTGTCCGGTGACGGTGCGGCGATCCTTGGCGCTCGCTTCAATCACCAAGGCGTACCGGCGCTATATCTAGAATTGAGCATCCTCACCGCCATCAAAGATGGCCAACCAAGGTCTCGGTCGCCGTGTCGACCCCCTGCGTGTTGTGCTCCTATGAAATAGACTGCGATCTCTCCGCCGATGAAGGCCGAACCAATCCTGTGGTGACGTTGGCGGACATAAGCTGCGCATGGGCAATGGCGCTCGCGAACGGCACTCGGCCGGCCTCTTGGTCAATCTACGACCGGTTTGCGGCCGAGGGGGTAGCTGGCATTGTTGTTCCGAGCTTTGCACCCGGCGCAGACCCCGTCACACCGAAATCTAGTGCTCTGGGACTGGGGGCCGAGCTTGGCCCCATCGAGTAGTGGTCTTCGATCCCAGCGGGCGGCTACCAAGATCAATTATCTTGGCTCTGATGGCAAGATTGACGATGCTCACCTCTCGCTGTCGGCAAGTGGTGATGCTGTCACTGAAGACGCAAAATTGTGGAAATCCCCTCAAGGGATCATATCGATCTTTTTCACATCTTGCGGCAGATCACGCCGGCAAATCTTCGCTCTTACGATCTCATTGTGGGTGACTAGAAACGACCCGCGATCAGCCGACATCTCACGAGCGAGCACGTGGAAGGTCAGTGCCTTCCTTTGGATTGCGAGATATCTCCGGCAACGGAAAACACGGCCAAGTTTACGCGCTGCCACCTCTTCGGCAACCCCTAAATGCTCCATGCTGTCGGTTGTGCACCGGCCCGAAAGGCCACACGCCACGAATCTAACGTAGAAGTTCCTCCTCTATCTCATTGGCTTTATTCAATGCTTTCGTTTTCACCAAATTGCTATTCGCTGACGATTAGGCGATATTCCAGGCATCTGGTTGGCACTGCGACAGCATTACCTGTCTCGCCTCCCTCCTGAGCTACTCGCTTTCAAGCGCGGCGAATAATATCGGTTGCGTCGAGTTTTTGCCTTTCAATCTACCCTGCCGTTCGATGCCGGACGTTCCTCGAGGTCGACCAGGACCAGAGGGCGTGCAACCGTTAGCCCGTTTCCGATCCTAAGGTGGCAACGGCCTACCGGAATGCTCGGCAGCTATGAACTCCGCGTACCATTCAGGCCAGTTCTCGTCGTGTTCTCCGGTGATTTTCTCATGCTCACCATGAGCGGCAGCCAACCTTCGGAGGGCGCCTTCGAGTTCTACCGATGAGGCGAAAATAATCTCGGTGCCCTGCCTTCCTTGAAGCCGCTGGGTGACTTCCTGCAGCAGCCAAGCGTTCCCGTCCGGATCTTTGAAGGTCGCATAGCTCCTGTAGCTTCGCCCGGCGGGATCCCGGCCATCGATGGGAGGTTGCCCGGGCCCGTCCCGATGAAAGACTTCGCTCACCGGCGCCCCGCCACTCACGAGAATTGTGGGGCCGCCTCGATGTCTGTGACGACGAGAAAGAGTCCTGCAGCCGAGCCGGAAACGGCGTTGGTGATGCCGACGCTGAAGTGGATGGACGCCGGTGAACCAGGCGGCGTGAACTGCACTACCCTGAAGTCATTCCCGACCGGGAAATCAGCGTCGAGCCGCCAACCCAAATCGGAATAAAAACGTTTCGACCGATCTACGTCGGCAACCGGAATTGCGACTACTTCCAGTTCAACCGTAGTCCTGCTCGTTCGAGCGTCGTTTTCACCAAGAATACTCATTGATGCAGTGCATACGACGAATGAGGCCATGACGAATTGAGAATCGACGCGTTCACGCCCCAGGAGATGCGCCGAAGAGTAGGTCCAGCACCGTCAAACTTGTCGACTACAAGCTTCAAGCGGCAATTTCGCCGGTATCAGTCTCGATGCTGGACTGGTCCCAAATCGCCACCGAAACACCCAAGGCGTGAAGCAGCTCCGCAAGCTCTGCGTCGTGTTTGCGGGGATCGCTATAGTCCCGACCAATCTCGATGAGGCGCTCTAGAAGCCGGTTGTTGACGGAAGCAAGCTCATGCTTTGAATTTGCCTCGACAAGGGATTGCAGAATCGAACGACCGGGAACGGGATTTCGTGGACTGATCAAGCCCGCTTCCTTTTCCTTCGAGCCCGACGTCCAAAGGCCACAACTCGCCAATGCGGCGCCTCCCACAATCAGTAAGCCGGACCAGAACAAGGAAGCGTCCAACACCGCGGATGTAAAAATGGCAACCAGCACCGCTCCGATAAAAGGCTCGACATACGAGAAGGCGCCAAGCGCCTGAATGTCGCCCCGCTTCATTCCATGATCCCACATGTAGATGGCAAGGCCCATTGGCAGAACACCGAGTGCTGCCATCGCGGACCACTCTGCCACGTTCGGCCGAACCCAGCTTTCGAACGCGAGATGAGCCGAGAAGGAAACGGCCGCAGACGCTGCGTAGAACCAGCCAAGAGCGGAGGTTGGAACCGCCGCCAGTGTCCGGGTTAGGACCGAATACAGGCCCCACAACGCAGCCGCAACGCCAATGAGCGCCAGGTAAAAAGGTGCCCCCTCGTAAATCGAGGCCTCACCGCCTCGATCGATAAGCAGTAGCACGCCACATAATCCGACAACGACACCGGCGACGTGCCACCACCTGAGTTTCTCGCCCGGCAGAAGACAGGAGCCAAGAACGATCATGAGCGGGGTCGTACCTTGAAGCAACGCGGCTGCTGCCGGCGGCGCCTTCTGGGTCGCGTAATAAATGCACCCATGATACCCAACAAGGGACGTCACCGACAGAAGCCAAACATGTATCGGCTGCCGGAACGCTTGAAGCGGATGGCTTCCGGTGAGCAACCATATTGCCGGTGAGAGAGCTGCGGCGAAGAGGAACGCAATCGAAACGGTCTGCAGCGGAGGGATGGCCGTCGTGTAGGTTACAAGCATGGTCTCGCTCGCCCAAAGCACGATCCCCAGGGCTCCGAGCGCAGAAGCAGCCAATCGGTTCATCTCGAAACCTGCTCCTACGCTCCGATGGTCACGATATGGCCAGCAAAAAAGCCGTTGAAGTGCGTACGCATGGAAAGACTGTAAGCTCCCATCATACCCACCTCGATCCAGTCCCCCTCGCGGACGTCATCCGGAAGGTTGAAAGGTGCGCCGAGGACATCATTTGAATCACACGTCGGCCCCCAGACCCTAAAGTCGGTGTATGTCGCGCATGCCCGCGAGGTGCTCGGAATGAGACGCACTGGCCGGCGTTCTTTCGGATGCCCGAGTTCCTGCAACGTGCCAAATACTCCGTCGTTAAGAAAGATATTACGATCGCGCCTCATGACCACCTGGACCAGCGTCGTCCCGGCGGTAGCGACGAGTGCTCGCCCTGGCTCACACAAGATCGTGCAAGAGTGTGGAACGTTGCCATTGCGCAGGGCGCGCGCGACGCTCTTGAAATAGTGCCCGTGGCCAACAACGTCATCGCCGGGATAGGGAGCAGGAAACCCACCCCCGACATTCAGAACCGTGAGCTCCACTCCTGCCCGCTTAGCAACATCTGCGGCAAGTTCCACAGCATTTGAAAACGCGGCTGGTGCGAGACATTGCGACCCCACATGGAATGAAATCCCGACCTTGATCCCTTTCAGGTGAATCTCGCGCAGCAGGCCGATCGCCTTGTCCGGCGTCGCTCCGAATTTGGTCGAGAGAACATAGCGAGCGTCGGAACCGTTTGTAGCGAGCCTGACTGCAATCACGAGATCTTCGCTACCACCGGCTTCCTCTGCTATTTTCTCCACCTCCTCCAGGCAATCCACAGTGTAGAAGCGAATGCCGTGCAGATCATTTGCCAACCGGATTGAACGGCGCGTCTTTGCCGGGTTGTTGTAGAACTTCCCGGCTTGGCTTCCAAACAAGCTGTCAATCAGCTCGACCTCGTGGAGAGAGGCAACGTCAAAGTTCGTAATTCCAGACTGATACAGAGTTTCCAGAACAAACGGATGGGGATTGCATTTGACGGCATATAGGCATTGCCCAGGAAACGAGGAAAAGCTCGCCGCAGCACTGCGCAGCCTTTCAGGTGAGATGCAGAAGACGGGTTCTGACGGCATAAGCTCGGCAACCATCGCGTCCACGCTTGCAAAATTTCTGAGCGTATTTTGCGCGGGCGGGACTGCCCTGCCGACCGCCGAAAAGGCGGTCTCAATTTGACCTTGCAGATGTCGCGCGTCACGGCCGAGAACGTGCTCGGCCGAAGGAGCATAGGCATTCATCTTTATTGACCTGATTTGATTATTCTTCTTGTTTGAACGCTATGCGGCTTGTTCGCCAGTTTTTTTGCCGGAACTCCAGCGCGCGATGAAGGCCGACAGCTCCGGTGCTGTCACGGGTCGGCTGAAGTAGAACCCCTGCAACTGGTCGCAACCCTCCTGGGCGAGGAAAGCGGCCTGCTCCGGAGTCTCAACGCCTTCTGCAGTCGTCGTCATGTTCAGGCTTTGGCCGAGGCTAATCACGGACTTCACGATGGCACCCGACTTATCCTTGCTGCTCATATCCCCGATGAACGACTTATCGATCTTGATCTTGTCGAATGGGAACGAATTCAGGTAGCCGAGCGACGAGTACCCCGTGCCGAAATCATCCATGGCAATCTTGACGCCCAAGCCCTTGAGGCCATTCAGAATTTCCAGGGCCGCCGAGGAGTCGTTGATAAGAACACTCTCCGTGATCTCGAGTTCCAGGCGCGAAGGATCGAGCCCTGTGCGAACCAGGACTTCGCGAACTGTCTCAACAAGCTCCCTGTTACGGAACTGCACGGGCGAAAGGTTTACCGCGACCCGAAGTCCGTCCCATTCCATGACTTGGCGGCAGGCAGTCTCGAGGATCCATTCGCCCATCGAAATAATGAGGCCGGTCTCCTCAGCGAGCGGAATGAAGTCAGCCGGAGACACCAGACCGCGGACGGGATGTCTCCATCGAACCAGCGCTTCCACGGCTGCAACGTCGTGCTGGACGAGATCGATCAAAGGCTGATAGTGAACCTCGAGTTCGTCCTTCAGGACCGCTTGGCGAAGATCATATTCGAGTGCCTTGCGCTCCTGGAGTTCGGCATCCATTTGGGCCTCGAAAATCCGATAGGTTGCCCGACCGCTTTGCTTAGCTCGGTAGAGCGCGATGTCCGCACTCTTAAGCAGTCGCTCCGGATCTCCATCGTCGACGTTTGCAATTGCGATCCCGATACTCACACCGACATGAAGTTCTTGACCTTCAATGGTAAACGGAGCGCGCACCACATCGATAAGTTTTCGGCTGAGTTCCTCGGCTTCCAGCGGCTGGTTGATGCCCATCTGAATAATAGCGAACTCATCACCGCCCAGCCGGGCAACGGTGTCAGTTGGGTGCACGCATCCCCTCAGCCGGCCCGAAAGCTGCTGGAGTAGCAAATCGCCTGCACCATGGCCCAAGGTATCGTTGACTTCCTTGAAGTGATCGAGATCAAGGCAAATCACCGAAACTCTCGCGGTCTGCTCCGCGTTGGATGTAAGGGCTACATTCAGGCGTTCCCGGAATAGGACCCGGTTGGGAAGGCCCGTCAGGGCATCATGGTGCGCCAGATGGCTCGCGCGCTCTTGGGCTTCTACTTCTTCGGTGATGTCTGTTGCCGTTCCCCTGAAGCCAAGGAATTCCCCCGCGGCCCCAAGGATCGGACGTCCGGCCAATCTGGAGATGCGAGTGTGGCCCTTCGCATCGCGATAGCAGCAGCGAAGATCCCTGAACGACACGTGGTCGTGGGACCCCTCGACGAGCCGCTTCCACCCGTCGGAGTCAGCGTCGCTCGAAAAGAACTGACCGAGTGTCTTGCCGAGAACATCAGTGGCGGGCAGCCCGGTGACATCGGTGAAGCGTGTCGAGAAGTAGACCAACTTGAGCGAATGGTCAGTTTCCCAAATCCAATCGGACGATGCTTCCGCGACGTCCCTGAACCTTACTTCGCTTTCCTTCAGGGTCTGGGCGTAGGCTTCCACGGTTTTAGCGGAATCCGCCAATTCTTTTGTCGAACGCCTGGCATTGCGTACGACAAGAGCTGAAAACGCCGCCAGGACGGCAAGAACCAGACATAGCGGGGGCAGAATAAACCGGAGCAGCTGGTACCCCGGCTTTGCGGGTGACCAGGTTATGGCTCCGAGGAAGACTCTGTCCTGCGTCAGCAACGGTATCGACGCTTCAGCATCGCTAGCCTCGTGAAGCGAGATCTTCAAGTCGGAGAGAAGGTAGTCTCGCCCCATGCGATCAAGAAATTTCTGGTCCAGCCGCTTTGCGAAGGCGAGCATCGTAAGATCTCGCGGCTTTACCGTCGATCGATCAATCGAGGCGGGCAACAAAGCGCTGGCCGCAACCAGGAATACATTGTCTCCGGACTTGATCAAGCTCGTGACCGGATCTGTTTGGATCGCGGCGACGTGCAAGAGATCACGCAATCCGCGTGGCATCAGCTGGAGCGCATCGACACTCTGCGGCACGCCTTCGACGACGGCGTACACCGTCTTTTCATTGGGATCGACCGCAAAGGCCATCTCATAACCCAGACCTTCAAAGATGTTTGCCCCGATATTCCCGTCGGTTGCCGCCCACTCCACGTCGAGCTTCTCGTGCAGGTTCTTGTATGCGTCCTCCCAGACTGCATAATCCCTCAGATTGCGTGCGACCTCGCGAGCTTTGACTTGAAGGGCGGTGGTTGCAAGCTTGGTGGAAGCTTGGACTTCCAGAATATTTTGCTGACGCCCAGATAGGACAACAATCGCTATCACAACCGCAATTGAAACAATGAGGATCCCAGCCATAGGAAAAACGATCCGACGGTTGAAATCTCGACCGAAAAAATATGCCGTGGGAGGGATAAGGCCGCGCATTTTTTCCTCGTTGGTTTTTTCAAAACTAAGAGTTGAAATGCAAATGCTCAGTTAATTAGAATTGTAACTTTTCGCGTTGGTTAACAATGAATGGATCTATTTGAGTGGTCGTCTTAATACCTGCATCCCGGTGCAGGATCTTACCGCCTGCCTATTGCTGGGCCGCAATACTCCCCGTAAAGTAGAGACGCTGAATTGGGAAGGTTCCCATGCCACCAATATCAAGCAGCATTCTCGGGCCAATATGGCATCGGCTCAGGCCAAGTGATAGAGCGGACCGTCGATGAGCCGAGGCTCGAAATTTCAAGTATTACCGGTACCTCAACGGGTGGAATGAATGCTGTGGTTCTCGCCTGTGGTTTTGCGCAGAATGGCGAGAAAGGTGCAACAATGCGGTTGAAGCATTCTGGCGCCGCGTCAGCGACATTGCCCGGTTCAGCCCCAGCCACCCGGCAGCTTTCGAAGTAAGCGAGTGTCACCGTCCCCGAAGCCATCTCGGTCGTCATTTCCGCGGTGAGCCCCGCAGCACCCGAGGATAAGCCTTCGCGGCATCGGCCAAACCAGCCGCGTTCTCGCTATCCACGTTCAGAATACACTTTGGTATAGTCGATCAGGTTCACCCACTCCGGTATTGGTCCATGTGGGACTATCGACGGACGCCCACGCCAGAGAAACCGAGCCGTCCAGATCAGGTCACTGGATAAGGGTACTCGTATTCAGGACTGGCGAACCGCGATTGTTCCATCGCACATGTCGGCGTGAACCGGATCCAAGTGACCGCGAGGAGGCAGTGAAGCCGACCGGCGAACCATCAATGGCCAAGTCTTTTTTCAAGCTGGGACACACGATCTCCCCGTACGCTGTTCCTTCAGTCCGCCTCTCTCAAGAAGGAGAAAACTCATGGTGGAAAAAGTTGCCGATCAATTTGCCACAACGCTCGCTGCCGCGGGCGTCCGCCGCATATACGGTGTCGTCGGAGACAGCCTCAATGGTCTTACTGACGCCATTCGCCGTCAGGGCTTGATCGAGTGGGTTCACGTGCGACACGAAGAGTCGGGAGCGTTTGCTGCGAGTGCGGAAGCTCACCTCACGGGCTCCCTGGCAGTATGTGCCGGAAGTTGCGGCCCGGGAAATCTGCATCTGATCAACGGCCTGTTCGATGCGCACCGCTCCCGCGTTCCGATTCTGGCGATTGCCGCGCACATTCCCTCCGCAGAGATCGGTTCGGGATATTTCCAGGAAACTCATCCGCAGGAACTCTTCAAGGCATGCAGCGATTATTGCGAGCTTGTCTCACAGGCAAGCCAAATGCCCCGGACATTGGAGATCGCAATTAGGCAAGCCGTAGGCAACCGGGGTGTCGCGGTCGTCGTGATCCCCGGAGACGTCCAGCTGCAACCGGCAGCGTCCTTGACTAAACCCCGGCCACTTGCTTTGCTTCCGCGTGCACCTCACGTCGTGCCGTCTGCCGATGACGTCAATGCGCTTGCGACGTTTTTGAATGGCGATGGCCGCATAACAATTTTCTGCGGTTCGGGCTGCGCCGAGGCGCATCAAGAGATTGTGGCACTTGCCGAGAAGCTGAAGGCGCCAGTCGTTCACGCGCTTAGGGGCAAGGAGTATATCGAGTACGACAACCCCTATGATGTCGGGATGACCGGCCTTATCGGGTTCTCGTCGGGCTACTATGCGATGCTCGACTGCGACGTTCTGCTCATGCTCGGAACGGATTTCCCCTATCGCCAGTTCTACCCGAAAGGCGACGGGGTGAAGATCGCACAGGTCGACATACGACCTGGCAACATCGGCAGGCGGGCTCCTGTCGATCTGGGAATCGTAGGCGACGTCAAGCATACGATCAAGTCGATCCTGCCGCGGATCGAACCTCGCAGCAACAGGAAGCATCTCGATCAGGCCGTCGCGCACACGCGCAAGGAACTTGACGCCCTCGCCGGAGCAAAGCCCGGTACCGGGCTTATACATCCACAACAGGTTGCCAAGGCACTAAGCGATCTCGCATCGGATGATGCGATCTTCACCTGTGACGTTGGGCTGCCAACCGTCTGGGCAGCAAGATATCTGGCAATGAACGGCAAGCGCCGGCTGGTCGGCTCGTTCTGGCATGGCTCGATGGCCAATGCGATGACCCAATCGCTCGGCGCTCAGGCGACTTTCCCGGAACGCCAAGTTATCTCGCTGTCGGGCGACGGTGGCTTCTCAATGCTTATGGGTGATATCCTGACCTTTGCGCAGCTAAAGCTTCCGGCGAAAATCGTCATCTTCAATAACTCGGCACTCGGCTTCATCGAGGTCGAGCAGAAGTCGACAGGGTTTCTTCCATTTGGCACGGACCTATCGAACCCGAACTTTGCCGCAATGGCCGAAGCGATCGGAATAAAAGGCGTCAGGCTCGAAGATCCGGCCGATGTTGAACGGGGCATCCGCGAAGCGCTCACCCACGACGGGCCCGTGATTGTCGATGCTGTGGTCGCGCGCACGGAGTTGCCGATTCCGCCTTCCATTAGCGTCGAAATGGCCAAGGGCTTCACTCTGTACATGCTGAAGGCAGTATTTAGCGGGCGCGGAGACGAATTGCTCGACCTCTCAAAAACGAACCTCTGGCATTGAGGAGGCGGTACGAGGGGATACAACGGCGCTCCTCCGTTCGCGAACAAAGTTCGCGTTCACCATCTTGTTTCACATCTATGCCCGAGGCTTAGTGGGGTCATACCATCGTCCAGTGAAATACACCGATCGTACAATTCATTGCCGACATCCCGCACCTCACTATGGACCAACGGAACAATCCCAGGAGATCACCGATGCCCGACAGCGCCATCCCCTTCACTCGTCACACGCGCTCCTTTCAGCTCGGGGACGCCAGCCATGAGATCTCGACCGAAGTCTCGCGCTTGCTGCTGCACGCCGTGAGATATGTTGACCGGGATGAGGCCATCACCATAAATCTAGTGAAGAAGGCCTCTACCTTGCTGCGGCCTTTCGGAATTAGTGGCGTTGAAAACGAAAAAGGCTCAACATGCGGCCTTGCCCCTTGGCAGATCAACCGTTTGAAGCGCTTCGTCGATGACAGGATATCCCGCCCGATTTCACTTGAGGACCTCGCCGCTCTGGTTCGGTTGAGCACAAGCTACTTTGCCGCGTCGTTCAAGACTAGCTTTGGCATGACGCCACACAGCTACGTCGTTTCGCGCCGAGTCGAGCATGCCAAGCGCAGGATGCTGACAACCAACGCCTCCCTCTGCGAGATTGCTTTAGATTGCGGTTTGGCCGACCAATCGCATCTTTCGCGCGTTTTCCGTCGCGCGACCGGGACCACACCAAGCGCATGGCGCCGATATGCGGCAAGAGCTGATTTAGCGCGCTAGATCGTCCCTTAGGCAGCATCTGGTCGCTACAGTACCCTTTCGCGCTGATTGCCGTTGTTCTATTGCTCGGCTGGAGAAGATTCCGATCATGATTGCCGACTTCGTCATTACCGCCCAGCGCAACGAGGAAGCGGGCCGGTAAATGCTTGAAACAACCATCACTTCGAAGCACCAAGACATGCCCACTTCAACCGACCGCTGAAGCGGTAATGGAGGTAGCTTAATGGATTGTCCGCTCTGTCAATGCTTGCGTTTCAGCCGACTTTGATTTCTGCTTGGCGTTTGCGCCAGCTGCTGCGGCGACACAGGCATCAACAGCCAATCATCCATGGCTCGCGATCGCGTTGCACACGACAAACGGCATCTCGGCTCAACTATTCCCACTCGCAGCACTACTTGCGGAAGGAGCCAACATGGATCTTGTCGGCGCGGGTTATAGCGACTTCACACCGACCAGCGGGACACCATCGAAACAGCTCATCCGCACCCGCCTCACTTCGCGGATGCATTTTTGCAGGCTCTTTACGGCAGCCTCAAACATCGACCTGAGACCACACAGGGTAGCGGTCTTGCCGATGTGCTCGCTTACAAGGATCCCAAATTCCATCGCAGGGACTTCAGCCGTCTCATGCTCCAATCGCAGTGGACGAATGCAAGGTAGTCAGCGCGCCCTCGTTGATCCCCCCGGCGGACATTCCTTCCGCATCAACACCCGGTTGGCATTATGAAGCTGTTGCTCTCATACTTCTGCTCCGTACGGAGCAATCGCTCCCAACACTGCCGATGGTACCCATGGCCAGACCACGCGAAGTCAAGCAGGCGGCACTCGATGTAGCGAACGCTTGAGGGACCAGGGCTATGCGGCAACCGCGACCCGCAAGGTGTCAGGATGCAAGAGGGCTTACGCCCTCCAGCATGTACGCGGCCTTTGGCGACAGACGCCGATTTTTCACTGCGCGCTGAAATCAGAAAGCTTTTGAGAAAGGGACTTCATACGCCGGTGGTTCCCGTGACACGACCATCGTGATCCGTCACAAGCTTGCCTTTCGATTGATCGAGTAACACCAGCACGTTTCCGAACGGGTCTTGCACCACCGCTGCCCTCCCAATCGGTAAATCGAATGGGTCGTTAAGGACGGTGCCGCCCGCCTCACGAAAGCGCCTAACAGCTTCATCCAGATCTTGCACCAGCATGTCAACTTCCGGTCCCGCCTTCGTGTGAAGGACAAGTTCCGTCTTCGATCCTATGATTGATAATCCGGCTGCGACATCACTTCGCCACATCAATTGGTGCCCCAACGACTCCTCATAAAATGGAAGGGCGGATTGGAGGTCTGGCACGCGAAGCAATACGCAATCCACATCCTTGAACAGCGGCTGTTGCAAATTCCGGCTCCTCGCATTTCCAACATGGGATGTAGTCGAAATTGTCTGGAGGTCCCGTAAAAAGCGACCTTCCCTCCCGTCCATTGGGAACGTTTTGCTCAAGCGGCTTTGCCAAGCTGTCATCGACCCCAGAGGTTCTACGCCATGCCCTGCTCGGAGACGACGGCGCCCGTGACTGACAGCTGCGATCGGAATTTCTTAATGCCATCGTCGCGGCACTGACGGGGCGCTCAAACGAAAAGATGATGGGCTGTCGCGGTGACAGCCCAAACCTTTGGTGGTCTTTGAACCTACGCCAGCATCATGCTGCTTGAGCCACATCGTCCCGATGATGAATCTCCGTCCCGAGTACCTTCAGGCACTCTCGGATGAAGGATGCGAGCGCCGTCCATCCTTTGGCCGACACCATCGTTCCGTCCACATACGCTTCGGTCGGCGACAGATCGACATATGTACCGCCAGCGAGCGTGACCTCCGGTTCGCAGGCGCCGAGTGCACCGACCTTCTTGCCGCGAACGACACCATCTACCGCAATGAGGATCTGGACTCCATGGCAGATCGTGAAGATCGGCTTCTGCTTCTCATGGAAGTGACGAACAATCGCCTGTACCCGCTTGTCTGTGCGGATGTATTCAGGACCCCGTCCACCTGCGGCATAGACCGCATGGTATTGATCAAGCTGAGCCTCGGCTTCGGAGAACGTCTTGTTGATAGTAAAGAAGTGACCGAGCTTCTCGGTGTAGGTCTGGTCGCCTTCAAAGTCGTGGAGCGACGTCTTGATGAGGTCACCCGCCTTCTTGTCGGGGCAGATGACATGCACCGTGTGACCGACTGCTTCCATCGCCTGCTGAAAGACGAAGATTTCGTACTCCTCGGTGAATTCACCGGTCAGCATCAGTATCTTCTTGCCTGGCATGATTTACTCCTCTTTCTTCATGCTGCGGGGTGGCGATGCCGCCACCCCAGTTTGAATGATCAGAACGGCGAATCCGGGAAATAGTATTCCTTGGCGTTCGCCTTGGTGATAAGCGGTGCGTCGAGTTTGACATTGCCTCTGATGGGAGCCTGACCGACCAGGTTCGCGACCGTCATATAGATCGCAGTCTTGATCATGGCCGGGGGATAGGGCGTCTCGACCGGGGTCATTGCGTCCCCGTCGATGACCTTCTTGACGATGTCCTTCATACCGTTGCCGCCGAGTGCCAGCTTGATATCCTTGCGCCCCGCCTCTTTGACTGCCTCCAGTACGCCGAGCAACATGTCGTCGTCATTCGCCCAGACCGCGTCGATCTGCGGGTATTTGGCAAGATAGTCCTGCATCAGCTTGAACGCTTCGTCACTATTCCAGTTGGCGTATTGGATGTCGAGGACCTTCAGGTCGGTGCCCTTGATCGCATCTTGAAAGCCCTGGATACGCTCATCGTCGATGACAGTCGGGATGCCACGCAGAACAACGAGGTTGCCCTTGCCGCCAAGCTTGTCGATCATGAACTTCGCCGTGTTGCGGCCGACCGCGATATTGTCGCCCGCGAGGTAAAGGTCCTGGATCGTCGGGTCGTTCAGACCACGATCAACCACGGTGATGAATGTCCCCGCATCCTTCACCGCCTTGACCGGGGTTGTCAGTTCTTCGGACGTGTAAGGCAGGATGACCAAAGCATCAAGCCTGCGCCCTGCCGATAGATCCTCGAGTGCGCTGACCTGTGCGGTAGCGGAGGGCGAGGTCTTTACGACGACTTCAACATCCGGAAAGGCCGCATTGATCTCCTTTGCGGCAGCCTGCGCGTGGTAGACGATGCCAGCCGTCCACCCGTGGTCGGCCGCGGGGATCGACACAGCGACAACCTTCTTATCGGCTCCGAAAGCCTGGCCCGCAAGCAGCACCGTGCTGACGGCAAGCGCCGCAGCCCATTTCCTATTCAACATGCATTCCTCCCAGAATTAGACCGACAAATGGAGCTCCCGCGCGGTCCGGTCGCGGTTTACTTTGAGAACCTTTGAATGAGCATCGCGATGATGATGATAACGCCCTGCACGCCTGCCACGAGGTATTCTGAAACAAAGTCGGACAGCACCATGAGATTGGCGATCAGCTCGAGGATGACCGCACCTGCGACCGTACCCCAGACATGGCCCTTCCCGCCGCGGAGTGCCGTTCCGCCTATAACCACAGCAGTAATGACCTGCAGTTCCCAAAGAACACCAGTGGTGGGGGTCGCGGCCCCCAGGCGAGGCACGTAGCAGATCGCAGCGATTGCCACGCACGCGCCCTGGATCGTGTAGGCTATGGTCCGTGTCTTGACGATGGAGATCCCCGAATAGCGGGCAACGTCTTCGTTGGCGCCAACTGCCGCGCATTTCCGGCCATACTTCATCTTGTAGAGAATGAAAGAGGCGACGACCGCCACGGCGATCGAGATCACGATCGGTAACGGTATGCCCACGACAGTACCGAAATAAACAGGGCGGTAGGCGTCGCGAAGGCTGCGATCGATCGGGATCGTGCCGCCGTCCGACAAATAGGTGATGAGGGCCCGGAATATGCCCATTGTGCCTAAGGTGGCGATGAATGGTTCGATCTTCCCGACGGTGACGATCAGCCCGTTCATCAGGCCGCAGAGAAGGCCTACCGCAATCGCTACAACCATTCCGGCCGGGATCGCCGAAACTCCCCAGTCGGGCGCCATCCGGTTCATGAACATGATCGTGATCCCGGTGATGAACGCCGCCATCGAGCCGACGGAAAGATCAAGACCACCCGACGAGATGACGAAGGTTGCCCCGACCGCAATGATCGCAATGAAGGCGCTACGCGTGATGACGTTGCCGAGGTTTGTCGCCGAAAGGAAATCCGGATTGATCGCGAAGCCGATAACCATCAGGGCGGCTAAGGCCACGAACGGACCGACATCCCTCCATTCGAAATTCCATTCCCGCTCCGGCCTGACCGAGGTCGATCCAGTGATAACAGTCATCTATTTCCTCCCTCGCCGCTGCCCCCGGCGACATCGCTCGTCGCCAGAAGTGCGACATTGTGTTCCGTCATTTCATCCCCTGAGACCTCGCCTGTGATGTGCCCTTCTCTCATCACAAGGATCCGATCACAGATCCCGATGAGTTCTTGCATTTCGGAGGAGATCACGACGCACGCCTTCCCCTCCGCCACGAGCCGCTGGATGAATGCGTAAATCTGCGCCTTGTTGGCGATATCGATGCCACGCGTCGGCTCGTCGATGACGACGACCGAGGGCGCGGTCAACAACACCTTCGCAAGTAGAAGCTTCTGTTGGTTACCACCGGACAGCTGTCCTGCTTTCACACCCAAAGTCTTCAGCCGGATGTCGTATCGATCGACGGCCTCTGTCAACGCGGTCTGTTCGCGGCGTCGCCGCATGAACAGGCCGGGATGAAACCGTTGAAGCGCGGAAAGGGTTAGGTTGGGGGCAAGACGCTCCTGGAGGAGAAGGCCCTTTCCCTTTCGGTCTTCGGTCAAGTAACCGATACCGGCGTCGATCGCCGCCCGCGCCGAATGAATGTTGATTGGCTTGCCTTCGAGTTCGACCGCGCCAGTTGCTGGTCTCAACCCCATGATCCCTTCGAATAGCTCCGTCCGACCTGCCCCGATCATTCCGGCGAACCCGAGGATCTCGGACTTATAAACGTCGAAGGTGATATCCCTTGCAAAACCCGGGACTGACACTTTCCGGACCGAGAGCATCTTTTCGCAAGCGGCGGCGGGTGACTTTTCCGGATAGAGCGTCGCGAGTTCGCGTCCGACCATCAGACGCGCCATGTCCATCTGACTGAGGCTGTGGCCCAGGTGCGTGCCAACCATCTTGCCGTCGCGCAACACCGTTACCTTGTCTGCAATGCGCTGCACCTCGTCGAGACGGTGACTGATATAGAGGATGGCAATCCCGCGAGCCTTCAGCTGCAAGATGATCGAGAGCAATCGCTCGACCTCTTCGCCCGTAAGAACGGCTGTCGGTTCGTCGAAGATCACCAGTTTATAGTCATCCAGGAGCGCCCGAGCAATCTGGACAAGCTGACGGTCGGCAAGCGAGATGTTTCGCACCAGCGCATTGGGGGAAACGATGCTTCCGAGGTCGGCCAGCTTTTCAGCAGCGAGGCGGCGCATCGTTCGGTCGTCGACCACTCCGTTTCGCATCAGCTCGCGGCCGAGGAAAAGATTCTCTGCGACCGTGAGGGCATCGGCAAGCAGAATTTCCTGGTGGACCAGAACAATTCCTGCCTGTTGAGCCTGCTCCGGCCTGGCAAAACGGACCTCGCCCTTGTCCATGCTCAGCGACCCTGCGGTAGGCTCGGCGTAGCCGGACAGAAGCCGCATGAAAGTTGATTTGCCAGCGCCGTTCTCGCCGATGATGGCATGGATCTCGCCGGGTAGGATGTCGAGTGTCACATCCGAAAGAACGGTAACGGGACCATATTCCTTGGAGAGGTTTTCGGCGCGGAGCACCGGCTGGCGTGCGAGGTCATCGGGACGAACCACGGGCGCTCTTCCATCTCTCTGAATGCTGACGACACTCGACATCGAAGTTCCTCAATCGAAAGCTGGGAGCAGCCTGTCCCGCGAGTGCTCAAGGTGTACGCGCATCGCCTTCTCGGCGGCGGAAGCGTCGCCCGCGGCAAATGCCGTTAGTAATGCTTCGTGTTCGTCGAGAGCCTCCTCGGTTACCCGCGAGTGGAACATCAGACGGAAGATGTGGAAATGCGTGTGCTGGTGATTGAGCGTTTCGCGGATGAGCTCATTGCCCGCATATGCAAGGATACAGTCGTGGAACATTGCGTCCTGTCGCGCGAAGGTCGAATAGCGAAGGCGCTCATCAGTTCCATCACGTCGCCCCATCACTCCGGCTGCCTCGCGAAGCGTTGCAAGCTTTTCATCGTCCATCGAAAGCGCCGCTCTGGCCGCGCTGTCGGGCTCAAGCAAAAGCCGAAGCTGATAGAGCTCGTCGAAGCGGCGCCGGGCGATCTGTGGCGCGGCGCTATAGCCTATGAGGTGGGTCTTGACTACGAGCCCTTCCCCTTCCAGTCGGCCAAGGGCTTCGCGGATGGGCGTCTGTGAGACATTCAGTTCGCGCACGAGATGATCGACATTGATACGGGCACCCGGCGGAATTTTCAAAGCCATCAATTGGGCGAAGATCGCCTCATAGACGCTCCCCGCCAAACTGTTGGACCGTGGGATGAACCCGCTCGTGTCGGGCGCCTCGGTGTGGATCGTGGGCGTTCTGGTCTGCATGTTCTATTGCCTCTTGACAGAACCAACCGCTACCACGATGCTCGCCGATATTCAATACCATATCCTATAGGATTTTATTCGGAGCTGTCGTGAGGGTGAAGGGGGATATAGCCGCGGGCCTAGTGAGGAACCTTCTCGAGGAGAAAGGGACCCCACACGCACACGCTTTGCAACAGGCCGAGGTTCTCGTGGAAGCAGAGTTGAGAGGCCACCCATCGCACGGCCTTCAAAGGCTGCCGAGAATCCTCACAAGAATCGACAAGGGTCTGATCGATCCACGTACCCGGGGTAAATCACACTGGCGAACGCCGTCCTTCCTGGACGTCGACGGCCTCCGCGGACTAGGCCCAGTGGTCGCGCTTCAGGCATGCGCTATACTTGCTGAACGGGCCTCTTCGACGGGTGTTGCTGTTGCTGGCATCAGGAATTCGAACCATCTTGGCATGCTGGCTTATTACGTGGAGCGCCTAGCGAACGAAGGCATCATCGGAATTGCTCTGTCTTCGAGCGAGGCACTCGTCCACCCATATGGCGGAACGACGGCCCTCCTTGGCACCAATCCCCTTGCGATTGCCGTGCCGACTTCGGACAGACCGCTGGTGGTCGACCTCGCGACCTCTGTGGTTTCAATGGGGAAGATCCATCACCATGCGGCAAACGGGAGTGCGATCCCGGAGGGTTGGGCACGCGACAGCGACGGAGGAGTGACGACTAACGCCGCCAATGCAATGAAGGGGTCGATAGCCCCCTTTGGCGACGCCAAGGGATACGCTCTTGGTATGGCACTTGAGTTGCTGGTGGCCTCGATTGCGGGCTCATCTCTCGCGCCTGAGGTCCGGGGAACGCTGGACGCCGACGCCGTCTGCAACAAGGGAGACGTGTTGATTGCTGTCGACGTCGGCAGGCAGCCCCAAGTTCTGGCATGCTTCAGCAGCTATCTTGATCGCATCCGGCAATCACGGCCAGCCGATCCTATGCGTCCAGTCACGGTACCCGGCGATGGCGCGCGGTCGCGCCGCGAGCGGGCGCTCAACGACGGCTTCGAGATTTCCGGAAACCTCTGGGACGAATTGAAAGCACTTTCTCGCTCGAACGAGGCACTTGTCAAAGGAATTGCACAATGACCCTTTTCGCTGCCATTCGGCTTCCCCAGGAAATCCTGTTCGGTAAAGGACAGCGTCACGCCCTCCCCCATATTGCCGAAAGGCTGGGCAAGCGCGCGTTGCTGTGCACTGACGAGCGGTTCGCTGGTACAGCCGTCTTTGCGGATATTGTAAAGACGCTCGAGGCCGCCTCGATTGCAGTTCTGATCCACGACGGTGTCCAGCCGGACGTTCCCAGCGAGACAGTTTCCGTCTGCGTCCAGGAAGCACGAACCTTCCATCCAGACATGGTGATCGGCATTGGCGGTGGAAGCTGCCTGGACATGGCAAAGTGCGCCGCCTTGCTCCTCAGCCATGGCGGTCAGTTGAAGGACTACTACGGCGAGTACAAGGTGCCCGGCCCGACGCTTCCGATCATCGCAGTGCCGACGACGGCCGGGACAGGGTCGGAAGTCACGCCCGTCGCCGTCATTTCCGATTCGGAACGCACGCTCAAGGTCGGGATATCCAGTCCCTATTTGATCGCAACGACTGCCATCTGCGATCCGGAGCTTACGATGACCTGTCCGCCCGGATTGACGGCTGTTGCGGGGGCCGACGCCCTCACCCACGCGATCGAGGCTTTCACGGCAGCGCGACGCGGCAACGATCCGCTGCTTGCTCAGAAGCATGTATTCATCGGCAAAAGCGCCCTCACCGATCATTTCGCGTTGCTGGCGATCAAACTTCTCGGCCGCAGCCTCGAGAAGGCCTGCAAGGATGGCTCCGATGAGGACGCACGGGCCGATGTCATGATGGGCGCATTAGCGGCCGGATGCGCCTTCGGGACTGCAGGGACCGCTGCGGCCCACGCAATCCAGTATCCGGCTGGAGCGCTGACCCACACAGCACACGGCCTCGGTGTCGCAACCATGATGCCCTATGTGATGAACTATAACAGATCCGCGTCAGCTGCCGAGATGGCGGAAATCGGTACCGCGCTCGGCCTCGACAACGCGAACGGGGACGAGGAAGAACTCGCAGTCGCCGCCATCGAAGAGATTCGTAGGCTCTTTGCAGCGATCGGCATCACACGGACGCTTGCGGATTTGGGCCTTGCAGCCGACAAGCTGGACTGGACTGCCGAACAAGCCTTCGGCATCGACCGGCTCATAAAGAACAATCCAAGGCCCTTTGACCTCGACGCCATGAAGCGTCTTGTCAGAGCGGCCTACGACGGCGATCTCGCCGCATCCGCCATTTAAGAATCGGGGAAGCAAAATGACCATTGCCCAACAAATACAGCAAGTCGACCACCAAATGCCGGACCTCTCGGCCTCCGCGCGCGGCCTCTACATCGATGCAGCATGGCAGCCATCGCACTCGGGTCGCCTAATCGACGTCGTGAACCCGTCGACGGGCGAGGTTCTCGCGGCCGTACCGGATGCTTCGATCGAGGACGCCCGCGCATCCATTGAGGCAGCATCGGCCGCGGCGCCCGGCTGGCGCGCTACGCCACCCCGCAAACGCTCTGAGATCCTGCGCCGTTGCTTCGAGCTGATGATCGAGCGCTCCGAGATGCTCGCAACACTGATCTCGATGGAAAACGGCAAGGCGTTGCGCGACGCGCGTGGTGAGGTAGCCTACGCAGCCGAGTTCTTCCGCTGGAATGCGGAAGAAGCTGTCCGCATTACGGGCGAGTTCGGCATAGCGCCATCAGGCACCAATCGCATCATTGTCGACTACCGGCCGATTGGCATTTGCCTGCTGATCACGCCGTGGAATTTTCCAGCGGCGATGGCCACCCGGAAGATTGCGCCTGCGCTTGCAGCTGGTTGCACTGTCATACTCAAGCCCGCCAGCGAGACACCGCTGACTGCCTACGCATTGGCTGCAATCTACGAGGAGGCCGGAGTGCCGAATGGTGTCGTAAACGTCCTGACGACGACCAGCCCCGGACCATTAACGGCAGTGGTTCTCGCGGATCCACGTGTCAGAAAGCTCTCTTTTACAGGGTCGACCGGTGTCGGGCGTCACCTCTTGGCCGAGGCTGCGAAGAACGTCATCTCCTGCTCCATGGAGTTAGGCGGCAACGCACCCTTCATAGTATTCGACGACGCAGATCTGGAAGCCGCCCTTGACGGGGCAATGATCGCCAAGATGCGAAACGCAGGCGAAGCCTGCACCGCAGCCAACCGGTTCTACGTTCAGTCTGGAATATACGACGCATTTGCCGACGGCATCACAAGGCGTATGAGCGCGCTCAAGGTGGGGCCGGGAGTTTCCGGGGACACGGAATGTGGTCCAATGATCACCCGCAAGGCGGTCGACAAAATCGCACGCCTTGTGGACGATGCGAAGGCGAGAGGAGCGCGTGTACTCTGTGGCGGCGACGTCCCGGCAGGTGATAGCTATTTCTATCCTCCGACCGTTCTGGCGAATGTCCCTCTTGAGGCAGAGATGGCGCAAGAAGAAATCTTCGGGCCGGTCGCACCGCTTTATCGCTTCGAAACCGAGGAAGAAGCGGTCCGTAGAGCCAATGACACGGAGTATGGTCTGGCTGCTTACGTCTATACGCGCGACCTTGCACGCGGGCTGCGGGTCTCCAACGGCATCGAGGCGGGTATGATTGCCCTTAACCGTGGCCTTGTATCCGATCCTGCAGCCCCGTTCGGCGGTGTGAAGCAAAGTGGCCTCGGCCGCGAGGGTGGTCAGCACCACGGAATTGCCGAGTTCATGGAAGCGAAATATATCGCAACAAGTTTCTGAGCCGGGGGCAATCGTGGAAATTGATCCATTTCGCATACGTGATCATGTTGCGCACTTCGACAGCATTGTCAGCGATATCGTCCAAGCTAGTGAAAGCACTCGCGAAACTCTGTCGATGTCCGGGAACGTCGCCTATGGTGACGGTCCGTCTGAAACCCTGGACATCTTCTATCCGGAGCGGACAAGAAAGAACCTTCCCGTTCACATGTTCATCCATGGGGGCTATTGGCGCATGTTCTCCAAGCGCGACTATTCCTGTGTCGCGAACACCGTCACCCAGGCGGGCGCGATCGCGGTCATCATCGATTATGCACTGATGCCGGCGCACAGGATGGAGGTCCTTGTCGATCAAGTCACACGTGCCAAACGATGGGTAATTGGCCAAATTGCAGAGTATGGCGGCGACCCCTCGACCCTAACCGTGAGCGGGCATTCGGCAGGTGCACACCTGGCAAGCTTCTTATTCCACGAGAGCACTGTGCCCTCCAGCGTCAAAGGTGCGTTCTTGCTCGGTGGTCTTTACGACCTGGCTCCATTGCAACGCTCGTTTCTCCGCGATGAGATTGCGTTGACGGATGAAGAGGTGGCACGCTTCACACCTCTTTCTCACCACCACGACCCGCACTGCCGCGTGATCCTGGCAGTTGGAGCAGAAGAGACCCATCCCTTTCATGCGCAATCCAATGCGTTCCTGTCTACGTTGCGAGAGCAAGGGCTGCCGGCGTTCCTGAGGGTCGTGGCAGGTCGGAACCACATGGACTCGGTCCGCGACCTCGGTATCCTTGGCTCTGAGGCTGGAGATCTTCTTGCCCGATTAGTGACTGGCGAGCCCTGACCTGTATGAAGCCTCGCGGATCCGGTCCCTGCTGAACGGCAGCGCGGATTCGCCAGCAGGAGAAGCGTCCAAATGCATGAAGATGCTGCAGGCGGGGTCAGCTCCAGTCTGCGAGTCGCCAATCTCGAATATCGTCTCACAGACCTAATTTTCGAAACTCCGGATACCCGGTCGCCTTTGGGTTTAAAGAGAACAAACAGCTTTTAGGTGATTTGCGATGCTCCCCGCTCACGGAGATCGAACCGGCGTCCTTTGTGATCGGGTCGGTCCCGCCGCATGGCGCCACGAGCAGCAGTCTTGAAGCGACTCCCTCGGTACTTCTCGCACCCGCCCCTTTCCAATCGGCGTTGCAAAGGTGGACCTACTAGCTAACTCGAATCTTGACCGCATTGACGGGCGTCAATTGAGGCAGGTCGCATTGCTGCTAATATTTCGGCGAGGACGGTCCAGGGGCCGTCAATTCCACCCTCTGAAGGAGGGAATATGGACGAGGCAGCTACGAATACACTCAGCCCGAACGCCGCTCAGGCGCGGGACAGGGACGTGCTTTTTCAGGCGTACCGGCTTGGTCCCTTCAATCTGCGGCATCGCGTCGTCATGGCGCCACTGACGCGCTCGAGGTCGCCGAGGCCTTGATGCGGATATGGGGGCCTGATCGAATCGGCGTGCGGCTGTCGCCGATGGGCAAGATGAACGACATCCACGACGACCAGCCAGAAGCAACCTTTGGCTATATCGCCGAGCGCCTCAGCGACTACCGCTTTGCCTATCTGCATATCGTCAACCCCGCGATTGAGCAGATGCAAAGGGGAAAAGAGCCAAGTCCGCCGGCGCTAGGCATGGTCGAGACGATCCGGAAGAAATTCAAGGGAACCTTGATGGTGGCGGGTGGTTTCCAGCCCGACACCGCGGCACAGTGGCTTCGCGAAGGCAAGGCAGACCTGATCGCTTCGGTCGCAAGTTCATCGCCAATCTCGATCTGCCGGAGCGGTTGCGCGTTGGCGCGCCTTTGAACGTCGACGATCCGACGACGTATTACGGCGGCGGCGAGAAGGGCTACACCGACTATCCGTCCCTCGCACAGGATCGCGGCGAACAACCGAGGGCCAGCGTCGACCAGCGCTGGCGGTGATCCGCGACACTGCTCCCGAGATCGGGAGCGTGCGCCACTGCACCTACAAACCGGCTCTCAGCACACCAGGACGAGGCGCTCCTTAACATTAGGATTACCATCATGGCAAAAGACACCCTTCAAGGATTCAATGTGGCCATCCTGGTCACCGACGGCTTCGAGCAGGTCGAACTCACAGAGCCACGCAAAGCTCTGGACGAAGCCGGTGCGACGACCAAGATCGTATCACCCAAACATCAACGCGTACGGGCGTGGAATATGACGGACTGGGGCATAGACTTGCCGGTCGATGTAGAGCTCGATCAGGCCAAGCCGGAAGATTTCGACGCGCTGCTGCTGCCGGGCGGCGTTATCAACCCGGACTCACTCCGCATTGAGCCAAATGCGATTACCTTCGCGAAGGCGTTCTTCGATGCCGGAAAACCGGTTGCAGCCATCTGCCACGGTCCCTGGACAGTGATCGAGACCGGCTCGGCGCGCGGCCGACGCATGACCTCATGGCCCTCGCTCAAGACCGACCTCAACAATGCTGGGGCGGACTGGGTGGACCAGGAAGCGGTTGTGGACAAGGGCCTGGTCACGAGCCGCAGTCCCGATGACATCCCCGCATTCAACCGGGAAACGATCAAGCTCTTCAGCGGCGGACGCGGGCAACGTCATGCCACATAATTCCAGGCGCAGTGCGCGGACCAGCGTCCGAAAGCGGCGGTTCGGACCGCTGCAGCGCGAGGTCGGCATCATCGGCCAGGGGACTTGGTACATCGAGGAAGGTGACCCCGCCTCCGCGATTACCGCCTTGCGACGAGGCATCGACCTTGGAATGAACCACATCGACACCGCGGAGCTGTATGGCGCGGGTGCCGCCGAGGAGCTGGTCGGCCGCGCCATCGCGGACCGGCGCGATGAGGTATTTCTGGTGTCCAAGGTGCTGCCACAGAATGCCTCCCGACTTGGGACGAAGATCGCTTGCGAGAGAACGTTGACCCACCTCAAGACCGACTGGCTGGATTGCTACCTGCTGCACTGGCGGGGACAGTATCCGCTGGAGGACACGTTTGCGGCCTTGGAGGCGCTCCGTGACGAGGGCAAAATACTCTCCTATGGCGTGAGCAACTTCGACGTGCCGGATCTTGAAGAGGCATTGCAGATTGCCGGCGCATCGATGGTTATCTGCGATCAGGTACTCTACCATTTGCAGGAACGCGCGATAGAACATGCTGTGCTACCCTGGTGCGAGCAGCACCAGCTCGCAATCACCGCGTATAGTCCGTTCGGGCACCGCGATTTTCCAAGCACTCAAACGCCGGGCGGCCAAGTGCTCGCGGATATCGCAAAGGTGCATGATGCAACCCCGCACCAGATCGCGCTCGCATTTCTGACGCGGCGGCCGTCGGTCTTCGCGATCCCCAAGGCGTCCAGCGTCGAACATGTCGAAGAGAATGCCGGCGCGTCCGAGATAATCTTGTCGCAGGCCGAGGTCGCGCGGATCGATGCCGCCTTCCCGCTTGGTCCACATTGCCGCGGACTGCCAATGATTTGAGGGTAAAAACCGGCGTCGTCAGCGAATCGTGGTCTTGGGACAAAGCTGGGATTCACAACGAAGGTCGGTCGCCACAGCCTTCGCGCGCTTGCCGTTCGCTTCACGATCACGATCATCGGGGCGGTGCCCCGTACGACCGCGGCTAGTTGGCACGCATCGAATCTCGGTCCATCTGGCGGTGAGGTCCTGAAATTATTTCGCGCCTGCAACTCCAGAACTGGCAAGCACCGGCGAACCCGCAAGGATCGCAAGCGCGATACACCGGGACTGCTTGGCAGCGTCCCGTCGCGCCGCATTGCCCGAACTCCAGCCTAAGCGCGGGGATCGGCTGAGGCATTGACCTCCATCAACGACCCCATTTCATCGGCATTCAGTTTTTGAGAGTTGCCCATCGGGAATTAGCTGTTCCGGGACAAGCCCAACGATCGAATGGCAACTCTCAACAGTCAATAAGCCCACAGACGCTGCATCAATACTGACGGCTATCAAGGCTTGGCGGCATCTTTTCCGCCTATTCTCCTTCTCGGATGTATTGAGGACGCGCGGAAGAGCTTTTTCGCATCCCACCTCAGATCGAAATGATCGACGTTATTGTAGCCAAGCTTTCATGAACCGACCCGAGCGGGCTTCTCACTGTCGGCGGCGGAAAGGCGCGATCGAGTTCCTTCAGATCCGCTGGAGCCGCGTCAGGCGCGATTACGCATTTTTACGATCAGCGAATATCGTGAGCGGTGAGCGTGAAACTATTTCCGCGTCGACTGGCATAGGCTCTGCAGGCGGCTTCCTGGATTGTAGCGCGTGCGGCGTCAAAGGCATCGAGGCAAGCCGCTTCCGAAGTGTTCGCCATGCCGGAGTTTCCGAGTGCTGCTGCTTCGATTAGGAATCTGACTTCAAACATGCCGTCGTAACCGATGAAGCTGACACCCTTCCTCGCTCTATCGAAAGAGCGGCTTCTGTTGGGAAAGTTAAGCGCCATCTCGTCATCCTTGAAAATGAGTGTGAGTTGACCTTCGAACCACTGACATCCAGAGCGCAGGATTCGCAAAAGCGCGCGACATTATCGCGGCCGAAGGCTGTTCAGTTAGGGGGCATGCTGCGGCGTCGCGGATTTCATTCTCAATGGATGGTCTGCGCGGTGGCCTGGTCACCGAGCAAAGCGTGGGATGTCCTGATGAGACGAACCGTGCCCGCGATAATCTCGTCGGAGTAAACCGCATCTGCTTGAGAAATCTCATCCGTCAAATCACCGAGAACTTCGTTTATTTCCAGCATCAACGGCACGAGTTCCAACTGTCCGTCGGCCGCAAGCGCATACGCAAGATTTGCAATCACCGATCTAAGATGTTCGATAAGGCCACGCCTTTCAGCTACCGCCAACACTGAGGACTTCATCAAACCGTCTTATCGCTGCACTCCATGACGCGCACCTCCTATCCCTTAAGATGAGCTCGTCAGCTGAGTTATCAATGACTGCTGCCGAATGAGATCCCTCTGTCCTGCATCGCACATAAGCGTGGACTTTGAACCTATAAGCGTGGGCTCGAAAGGCTGCTGCACTTTCGCGGCCGGGACATAGCTCGCGTCCGTTAGGCCAACGCGGATCGTGCCCTAGCAATGGTGTAGGTGACAACCCCGGCCACCGTCCTCTCCGGCCGGGCCGGGAAGATCAGCGTGCCGCTGCGGGCATAATGGGGCGCCCTTGAGAATTGCGGCGATGCTGCCCAGATCACCAACGAAGGTCGCTGCTAGCTGTTCCGTTTCATGGAACCGGGAACGGGCGTTTCGTGTTGCGTCATCGAACAAGGAGTCTCGTCATGCCACACCTTGATACCCATGACCTGCACATAACGTTCGCCGAGACCGGCGCGCAGCATGGCCATCCGGTTCTCCTCCTGCATGGATGGCCCGACGATGCTTCCACATGGAGCGCCGTCTTGTCGAACCTCAGTGACCGCAACCTGCGCCTCATCTCTCCATACCTGCGCGGTTTCGGTGGTACTGTGTTCCGTAACGACGAGGCGCTTCGCACTGCCAACGGCGCCGTGCTCGCAATGGACGCGATCGCCCTGATGGACGGTCTCGGCATCGAGCAATTTTCCGTCGTCGGTCACGACTGGGGTTCGAACATCGCCGAAGCCCTGGCCATCGGATGGCCGAGCCGTGTCGACCGAATGGCCCTGCTGTCTTCGTTGCCGCGCATGGGCGGGCTCAAGACCCCGTCCTTTCGGCAGGCGCAACGGTATTGGTATCACTGGTTCATGGCGACAGGGCGTGGCGCGGAGGCCATTGGCAGAGATCCACACGGGTTCGCGCGGATCCAGTGGGAGAACTGGAGCCCCGACGGTTGGTTCGACGAGACGACCTTCAATGCCGTGGCGAAATCCTTCGACAATCCAGACTGGGTGGCGGTCACCCTGCATAGCTACCAGGTTCGGTGGGGCGAGGCCGAGCCTGACCCGGCAAGCAGATGGCTTGAAGACCGCATAAGGGAGACGAAGTCCCTCTCGCTTCCAACGATATACTTCCAAGGCCTTGAAGACGGCGTCAACCCGCCCGAATTGTCCGAAGACCTCCATAGGAAGTTCTCCGGGCCTTTCGGCAGGATTGTCCTTCAGAATGTCGGGCACTTCCCGCAGCGAGAGGACCCGGAAACCGTGGCACGGGAGCTTGCGGTCTTCCTACCATGGAACAGATAGTTGCCGTCGGCGATAGGAGATTCGATAGCACGGATGCTCGAGGCCGCCGCAGACCTCCTCTGAAAGAGGAGGAAAAAGACAGCCTGCTGCACTGGACGCCGCGGGCGCACATTTCAGCATTTCCAAGAACAGGTCCTGTATTCCTGGCCACAGTCCCTGCCCCTGCTGGTCTTGCACATAGTGTATACCTGCACGCATTCCGACACGCAGCTTTTCTGCTCGCTGGCATCCGCTACATGAAAACTGTCAACGATTTTAACCTTAGAAGTCGCGCTGCATTGTTGCACATGACCCGGCAGGGCCGATGACGCAGATATGTCCCCGCATTGTTCGGCGGCGATAGCCGAAACATTTGCGAGGCCAAAAAAAACGAGCGAAGCCAAGCTTCCAATCGATAGATAACGCATGGTCTTGCCCCCTAAGATCACGAATTGAGATGGATGAATTTGGAAGGACAGAATGTAGTCTTGCCTTGTACTTCGACAATCAAATTCTCTTGGCGATATTGCTAGTCTCGCCACGTATATCGACTGATCAATTATCCAGAGGACGGTGCTTTTTGTCTTGTGCTACATCGCCGCTCTGCAATCTGACTGCAACAGTCGGGCTGGCCATCCATAGCACCAGTCCTTCGATCGTCGTCAAATAACAAGAGGGGTTACCGACCCCAAACGGCAGGTAACTTGGCATCGAGCCCTTCGGGCCTTTTTCTGTACCGGAAATGCGTTTTTCATCTCAAACTAACAATACGCACCTAAACCTGATGCTGCTGCACGCCTAAACCGCCATCGATTGTTAGGCAGGTCGCATTCATGAACGGGCATTCGTCGGAGATCATGAACACGGCGGCCAGCGCGATCTCCTCCGGTGTTGCAATACGCCCACCTGGATGCAGCTTCATTGTCTGAGCCTCTGCTGCCACTGGATCCGGAAAGCTGTTCCAGTAGTCGATGACCTTTTGGGTCGCGACGTAGCCGGGTGCGAGCGCATTCACCCGGACGTTCTTTTGTGCATATTCCAATCCCAGGGATTTGGTCATGCCAAGCAGCGCGTGCTTGGCGAGCGGATATGGAAATGTGTGCGGTATGATCGTGAAGGCGTGCGTCGATGCGATGTTCAGGATGACGCCGCCGCGCTGATCAATCAGGTCGGGCAACACTGCCCTGCAACAGTTCCAGGCGCCCTTCAGGTTAACGTCGAAGCAGCGGTTCCACTCTTCATCCGTTGTCTCCAGCGGCTCGGAGAAAACGTTGACGCCCGCGTTGTTGATGAGGGCGTTGAGCTGGCCGATCTCGGATTTAGCTTTTTCGACAACGGCCGCAATGGACTTGGCATCAGTGATATCGGCGCCCACATAGCCAGCGCGATACCCTTCCCCTCTCAGTTTTTCAGCCTCCTGCCGAAGAAGGACCTCATCGCGGTCGATAAGATAGACACTTGCGCCTTCCCGTAACACAGCCTTGGTGATGGCGAGACCAATCCCCTGGGCTGCTCCCGTAATCAATATGCGCTTGCCTGTGAGACGGCTGGCCATTTTCGCCTCCTCTACCACTCAGCGACGCTGCCATCTTCGTGACGCCAAAGCGGATTGCGCCAGCGATGGCCCTCTTTCGCGCGTTCGATGACGTAAGCTTCGTTCACTTCGATACCCAACCCCGGTCCCTGCGGAATGTCGACGAAGCCGTCGGCATAGTGAAAGACCTCCTTGTTGGAGATGTAGTCGAGGATATCATTGCCCTTGTTGTAGTGTATTCCCAGGCTTTGTTCCTGGATGAAGGCGTTGTAGCTGACGGCGTCGATCTGCAGGCAAGCCGCCAATGCGATCGGACCAAGCGGGCAATGCGGCGCCAGTGCCACGTCATAGGCTTCTGCCATGGTGGCGATCTTTCGACACTCTGTAATACCCCCCGCGTGGCTAAGGTCAGGCTGCAAGATGTCCACGTAACCCTCTGACAGGATACGCTTAAAATCCCAACGGGAGTACAATCGCTCTCCAAGTGCGATCGGTGTTGATGTGTGGTTGGCGATTTCCTTCAACGCTTCATGGTTTTCCGACAGGACCGGCTCCTCGATGAACAAAAGCTTATAGGGCTCCAGTTCCTTGGCCAGAACCTTGGCCATGGGCCGGTGGACGCGCCCGTGAAAGTCGGCGCCGATCCCAATATGCGGACCTACAGCCTCTCTAAC
Source organism: Rhizobium grahamii CCGE 502 (assembly GCF_000298315.2). Classification (GTDB taxonomy): domain Bacteria; phylum Pseudomonadota; class Alphaproteobacteria; order Rhizobiales; family Rhizobiaceae; genus Rhizobium; species Rhizobium grahamii. Next base: position 81,943 of record NZ_AEYE02000036.1, read on the forward strand.
TGCCGCTATGTTCGCAATGATCGCGTCCAGTTTTTCATGGGTGTCTACGATTTGAAGCTCTTCGGCGCCATTCATCTTGATCGCCTTGAAACCGCGGGCGACAGCATCCTTGGCATTGTTGGCAACGTCAGAGGGACGGTCACCGCCGATCCAGGAATAAACCTTGATCTTGTTGCGCACCTGACCACCGAGCAATGAGTTGATCGGCTGGTTGAGTGCCTTGCCCTTGATGTCCCACAGTGCCTGGTCGATCCCCGATATCGCGCTCATGTGGATGGCGCCGCCGCGATAGAATCCGCCACGATACATGACGTTCCAGAGGTCCTCGATCAGGAACGGGTCTTTGCCAATCAGATAGTCCTCGAGTTCGTGGACGGCGGCCTCTACGGTCAGCGCCCGACCTTCGACCACCGGTTCACCCCAGCCGACGATGCCCTCGTCGGTCTCCATCTTCAGGAATAGCCAGCGAGGCGGAACGATATAGGTCGTGAGCTTCGTGATCTTCATGAAATGTGCCCAATCTATGCGAGAATGAGGCAGGCAGCCTTGCCTGCTGCAGCCATGACGGCGGCATTGGTGTTGCCGCTGACGATCGTCGGCATCAGGGCCGCGTCCACGACGCGCAAACCGTGTGTGCCCCGAACCCTAAGGTTGGTATCCAACACCGCTTCTTGGTCGGTGTCCTTACCCATCTTGCAGGTTCCGACAGGATGATAGCCGGTTTTTACCGTGCGCTTGCAATGTGCAGCAACAGCTTCATCGCTGGTCACTTCTGCCCCGGGGAAGATTTCCCTGTCGATCAGATCGCGCATCGGCGATGCATCCAACACCGTTCGGGCAAATCGAAAGCCTGCCATTGTCAGCCGCAGGTCGTCGGGGTGCCCAAAGATTTGCGTGTCTACGATTGGATTATCAAACGGATCGGAGGAGGCCAAGGTGACTGAGCCCCTTGCCTTCGGACGCAGCAAAAGCGAGTTGATCGTGACCCCGTCGCCCGGCTCGGTCCCCATGACGTCGCGGTCCAGATAGACCGTCGGCACGCAGAACATTTGAATGGAAGGGCGATCATTGTTGCCATCCGGGTCGTAAAAAGCACAGGTCTCGACGCCCGTGGTCGACACCGGGCCCGATTTGAACATCAGATACTGGAGGCCGGCCTTGATCATCGGCCAGCCTCTGTCAGTTCCGTAATAGCCGAAGGAGCCCTTGGTGGTAGCCACGACGGGGCACTCGTAGTGATCCTGCAGGTTCTTGCCGACGCCCGGAAGCACCACCTTTCTCTGGATGTAATGTTTCCTCAGTTCGTCTTCAGGACCGATGCCGGAGAGCATCAGCAGCTTTGGCGTCTGGTAGGCTCCTGCAGCAAGAATAATCTCGCCCGCGCTCGCGGACTCCCGGTTCCCATTCCGCACATAGTCGACACCAGCGGCGCGATCGCCGTCCATCCTGATAGACGTGACAGTCGCCCCTGTCTCGATGGTCAGAAGCGGATTGTTCATGACCGGAGCAAGAAACGCGTCGACGGCACTCGACCGTCGTTTCGTCTTCCAGTCGATGGTGTGTTGCATGAAGCCGACGCCGAACTGGCGTGCGCCATTGAAGTCAGGATTATAAGGTATTCCCATTCCCTGCAGCGTCTTCACATAGGTGCGGGTCATCGGGCTTGTATGACCGAGGTGCGAGATCTTCAAAGGCCCGCCGACACCGTGGAACTCGCCCGCAAGGTGGTCGTTGTCCTCCTGCGTTTTGAAGTACGGAAGCAGATCACCGTAGGACCAGGCGTTGTCATTGGACCCTTCCGGTGTAACCAGTTTATTCCACAGGTCAAAATCCGCGGACTGGCCACGCATGTAGACCATTGCATTGACGGTACTGCCACCGCCGAGCACCTTGCCTTGCGGAACGATGGGACCGCGGCCATCCAACTGAGGCTGCGGCTTGGTCTGATGCATGGCGAGATATGTGTCCTTGGCCAGGAACTTCATGTATCCGGCCGGGAAGCTCATGATAGGGTTGGCCTTTGCGGGTCCACGCTCCAGCAGCAGAACCCGCGCCTTGCCGTCGCGCACCAATTTTTCCGCGACCACGCAGGCGGAGCTTCCTCCACCCACAATTATGTAGTCGTAACGGCCATTCGCTGACATTGAGTACTCCAGTATTCAAAAAATCAAATGCTTGAGGCACGCATGTGGATGCCGCCCGACATGCTCTGACCCGATCCAAGGACCGTCAGGTCCCCCAGTCCAGACATATTGTGTCCGTTCGCCAGATGGGTCATCGGTTCGAAACAGAAGTAATCCCGCTTGAAGGTCGGATCGAAGGTCGTATCGGACACAAAGACAAAGGCGTGCTTGAAAATGGCGTCAGCCGTCAAATGAAGCGAGGTATTCCACTCCGGCCAGGTGATGAGCGCTTCCCCGCTCCAGTCCTCGAAGCCGTTATTGACCCACTGATGCGGAAGCGGCGCCGGAGAGCTGAAATCGAGGTTCTCGGGGATCGCTGTCTGCTTGCCCGGCAGCCAATCCTCGACTTCCGTCCAGAATTTGCGGGCTGACGCCAGCAGCGTCGTGTTCGGCGTCATCGGGAAATAGGGATGCCAACCTATCCCGAACGGCATTGCGTGTTCGCCGCGGTTCTCGACCATCAGGGTCATGGTCAATCCTGCTTCATCGAGTGCGAAGCGCTGGTGTGCCTTGTAGACATACGGGGTGTTGCCACCGCTGTGCGTGAAACTCATCTCCACCGACGCCGGCGTCTGCCCCACGATTGACCAGTCACTCTGCCAGCCCTCGCCGTGAAGGTAGTGTTTGTCCCAGTCGGTATTTGGCCTCAGTCGATATTCGGCCCCTCCAAACGAGAAGGCGTTTCCCTTCACCCGATTGCCGAAAGGGACGAGTGGATAGCATGACGAGCCGAGCGCATCGACATCTTGAGACGCGCTTTGTCGCAGCAGCGCCGTCCTTCCCATTCCGACGTCCCGCCAGAAGCCAAGCACGAGCCCGCCTTTGGTCGAGACGCGCACAGACAATGGGCCTGCTTCGAGATCCGCGACCGTCATGACTCAGCCCTTGTTCCGGGACATGCTACGCTTGATTGCCTGAATGTTGGCAAGCACAGCAATCACGATGATCAGACCACGCACGACCTGCTGGAAGAATGGATTGATGCCGAGGAGCACCAGGCCATTGCCGATAAGCGTAATGACCAGCACGCCGAGAAGCGTGCCGAGCATCGACCCGCGGCCACCGGACAACGAAGTGCCGCCCACCACAACTGCCGCAATGACGTCGAATTCTAGGCCGGTGGCCGCTGTCGCATTGCCGGATCCAAGGCGAGAGACCAGGAGGATGCCGGAGATCGCTGCCATCGCACCGGCAATAGCGAAAAGCGCGACGCGGATCTTCGAGACATTTATGCCGCTCAGTAGCGCCGCATGAGCGTTGCCGCCGATCGCAAAGACCGAGCGTCCGAACGCTGTCTTTCGGCTGACGAAGGTGAACACCACAAAGAAAACCAGCATGACAATGGCGGCAGGAGGAATGTTAAGAAATGAACGATCCAGAGCATCCAGCGTATCATTGCGACCGATGGAAACCGGCAGGGCATCCGTGACGAACAGCGCTGTGCCACGCAGCGCGCTCCACAGACCAAGGGTTCCGACGAAGGACGGAACGTCAAAATAAGCACGAAGAGCGCCGGGAATGGAGCCGAGCAAAGCGCCAACGATGATCGCAAGCGCGAATGCGAGAGGCGTGGGAATGCCCCATTGGAGAAAAAATGCAAGCACGACGGAGATGAAGGCCACCATTGGGCCGACGCTGACATCGATCTCACCTGCGATGATAATAAGCGTGGCGGCCCAGGCCGCGATGCCGATGGTTGCGGCATCGCGAAGAATGTTGATCTGGTTGTTGAAGGAGAGGAACCCGTTGGCCGTCGACGTGAAGACGACATAAAGCACTGCGATTGCAACAAACAAACTCAGTTCGTTCATGTGCCGTGAGAACGTGAATCGAGATCTGGATCGTTGCGTCGATGCTGACTTTGCAGTCTGGTCGAGTGACATCTTGTGCCTCCCTCAATGTCCAGCGATGCAGGCTGCCATCAAGGCGTCCTGATCGATGTTTGGTGATTTGAATTCTTCCTGAAGGGTGCCATCCCTGAGGACGAGCACTCTGTCGCAAACGAGCGGAAGTTCCTCGATCTCGCTCGACACGAAGATCATGCTTCGGCCTTCTGCGGCCAACTGGCGGATGATCGCGTAGATCTGAGCCTTGGCCTCGACGTCGACACCCCTCGTGGGCTCGTCGAGCAGGAGAACGCGACTGTTTGCGTAGACCCACCGCCCGATGACGACCTTCTGCTGATTGCCCCCTGACAGTGTACCGATCGGAGTATCCGTCTGTGCTGTCTTGATATGCAGGCGCTGGACCACCTTCCGTGTGGCATCCTGCATCATCCTGGCGGATAGGATTCGATAGTGGCTGACGCCCGCAAAATTTGTCGACAGGGTATTCTCATCGACACCAAGAAGGGGAACGATCCCCTCCTCCTTGCGGCTTTCAGGAGTGTAACCAAATCCCTTGGCGATCATCTGCTTGTATCGGCCTGACTTAACGGCCGCCCCGTCAACCAGCACCTCGCCGCGATCCTGCGAACGAACACCCATGATGGCCTGCAGTAGTTCAGTGCGCCCTGACCCGAGCAGGCCGGCGATGCCGAGCACCTCCCCCGCCTTGAGCTGGAAGGATACGGAACTCAGTTTTGGCGCCAGCGCCAGGTCGCGGACTTCGAGGACGGTGTTCTTCTGGCTTCGATTGTCAAGTGCGGCCGCTTTCGATGCCTCGGCACCCAGCATCAGACGGACTATCTCGCGGGTATCGGCACCCTTGACGTCGACGGTGTCGATGATGCGTCCATCCCGCATGATCGTCGCCGAATGAGCGATCTGGCGGATTTCGTTCATGCGGTGGCTGACATAGACGACTGCAATACCTTCAGAGGCGATGCGGGTGACAGCTGCCATTACCCTCTCGGCTTCGGCGGCCGCGAGCGAACTTGTTGGCTCGTCAAGGATCACGAGCTTCGGTTTCCCAAGCAGGACCCGCGCGATTTCCAGAAGCTGTCGCTCGGCGGGACTGAGACTGGCAACAAGGGTGTTGGGAGCCCGGTCGAGCCCAAGCCGCCCCATGGCCTGTGACGCCTCCGCTTCCATATTGGCGTATTGGATCACGCCGCCCTTGCGCGGCCATCGCCCGAGAAAGAGATTTTCGGCAAGGGTCATGCCCGGAACGAGGCTGAGTTCCTGGTAGACAACCCGCACGCCTTTTTCGAAGGCATCCTGTGCGCGACTGGATCCCGAGTGCTGAAGCTCTTCGCCGTCGATCCGAACGGTGCCGCTATCGGGTCTCTCTGCCCCGGTCAAAAGCCTGATGAGCGTGGACTTCCCCGCACCGTTCTTGCCCAGCAGCGCCCTCACTTCCCCGGCCGCGACTGCGAATGTCGCATTGTCGAGCGCGAGGACGCCAGGATATTGACGCGTGCATCCCTCGATCGATGCGATCTGGGGCGAGGCAAGGTCAGGCCTCCCTAATGTCTGTGTCATTCGATTTCCACCTTCGAAAAGATGCCGCCGGTCGCCCGGCGGCCTCGGCTTTCGTCACTTGGGAGGCGACCTCACGGAATGCCGTCTGCATGGGCCTTCAGCCATGCCTTCCCGTCTTCGGAAGATTTGTAGAGATCGATGTCATAGGCGACCTTGATGCCTTCCGGCGGCTGGCCGTCGATCGACTTGATGGCCTGGGCGAGCGCCAGCTTTCCAAGACCCTGGCCGGAAATGTCGACCACCGCCTTGATGACCGTGAAGTCGGCCAGTTCCTGGGCGATCTCTGTCGTCATGTCTCCTCCGAAGACGACAATCTTTCCGGTCTTGCCCTGGCTTTTGACTGCACGAGCTGCGCCGAGCGTGGCACCACCGGCTTCACCGAAGAAGGCGTCAATATCGGGGTTGGACGTCAGCATGGTCGCTGCGACCGAGACAGCCTTGTCGAGCGTCGCGCCTTCCTGGTTCGCGACGATTTTAGCGCCGGCGACCTTCGCCTTGAGAGCTTCTTCGAAGCCCTTGCGGCGGGTGATGCATACTTCGACGAATTCGCAGTTCAGGACGGCGATCTTCGGAGCTTCATTCTTTTCGGCGATGAAGTAATCCGCGGCTGCGTCGCCCAACTTGTGCCCGAAATCATAGGGGTCGCCGACCGCATACGCCGAGATATACTCCTTCATGTCGGCATCGTTGAGGCATGTGTTGTAGCAGACAACCGGGATCCCAGCGTCATGGGCGCGGCGGATTGCTCGCGATGAGCCGTCAGCCGAAACCGGCGAGACGATGATCGCCTGGACGCCAGACGAAATCAGGGTATCGATGAACGACGATTCCTTGCTCGCATCGCCTTGCGCGTTCGTCTCAACGACATCGAGCTTGCGGCCGGCATCGCTTGCGCCGGTTTGAATACCTTTGCGAACACCGGCGTAGAAGCCCTGGGCATCCATGTAGATGGCGCCGACCTTCAGGTCCTTGTCCTGGGCAAAAACCGTTGTGACGTGTGATCCAGCAATTGTGGTGAGCGCCAAGATCGCGGCGCGTACGATGAGCTTCATTGCTCCCTCCCTATCTCCGACGACGGCTCCAGGTCAGAGCCGACGGACAAGTGGACAATAATCAGCGTCGTATTATTGTCAATATAAATATGATTTATTTTTTCAAAGATGTGGCACATCGCTGCAATTTTTGCTACAAGTGGAGTGTGCAATTGCGGAAGGTTGGGGCTTCTGTTCTGATTGGATTTTGGGTAAGCCGCAGGCGCAGCTGGGGAGATAGCTAGTGACAATCGCACGTAGCGAGTGGAAACTTACAGACGGCGGGAAAGAAATCGCATCACGCGGGAAGCGGTCGGTGCGTGAAGCTCTTTTGTCGAAGATGGTCGAGAAAATTGTCTCCGGCGAACTTCCGGAGGGCTCGACCTTGCCCAACGAAGCGGAGCTGACCGATCAGTTCGGTGTCAGCAGAACCAGTCTGCGCGAGGCCATGCAGTATCTTTCAGCGATTGGAATGGTGCGATCGCGAACTCGCGCTGGGACCACGATCCTTCCCCGAGAGAATTGGAGTTATCTGGACCCTCTTCTTCTTGACGTGATGCTTTCCCTTGGCGGAGATGCATCTTTTTACACGTCCTTGATCGATGCGCGTCAATTGCTGGAACCGGCTGCCGCCGAGCATGCAGCGAGGAACGCGACCGCGAAGCAACTGGCTCGCATTGCGCAGGCTTTTGAAGACATGGTTGATGCCAACGCGCGCGACAATGAAGAGTGGAGCCGGGCCGACCTGGAATTTCATACGGCGATTATCAATGCCAGTGGAAATTGGGTTTACCGGCAGTTTGCAAGCGCAATCCGAGCCGCCTTGCTCGCCAGCTTTCGCTTAACAAACCGTGCGAGCCAATCTCACGAACAAGCCATTAAAAAGCATCGAGATGTTTTGGAGGCCATTCGCATTCGTGATCCCGCAGCCGCTAGAAAAGCGATGGAGATACTGATTGGCGTCGCAAGAGCGGAAATCGCCGACGCCCTGAAGAACAGCAAGAAAATTTAGGCAGCATTCGTGTGACATTCATCAATGTCGCCATTTGCAGCCTCCGTTTGTGAGCAGTGGTGTCAACCAATTCCAATCCTGATCGCATGTGCCCCTTCGAGATCCCCATAAGCGGCAGGGGTTTAGTCGAACATCTTTTTGTTCGTCGCGATTGAGATGAACATCCGCATCGCCTCTGTCGGGAGAGGCTGGAAGCCGTATTCCATGTAGAGCAGTCGTCCTTTCTCGTACCCGTCAAAGTCGGCAAACCCATTTTTGTACGTTGGATGTGCGACGTGCTTGAACGTGCGCACGGCTATGGAAGAGCCTTCGGCGGATATCTGAAATCCATCTCACCTTGCCGCGCCTGAAAGCCTATGTCGACTCCCGTGGCTCAATCTCAGGATTGACGAAGTCGGACCTATTCAGCTCGACCTCGTCTCGCCTCCGCGCGTCGACTAGTTGAAGCTGAACGCTCTTTTGCCGCCGTCCCACGCCGTTCTTCTCACGAATTGCTCCCAGCTCGGACTGGCGGGATCGATCCGCCGGCTCCACTCTAGGTCTCGATCATTCTGGAAGTATCCGTATTCCACCGCATATTCCGCCATCCCGATAATCTCTCTAACTAGGTCGGGATTTTGGGCGAAGTCCGGAAAGTGCCGAACCAAGTCGTACGCCCTGTAGGCGGAGGAATAGACAGCCTTCCGGCCCGTAACGCGTGTGAACGTCGCGATCATCTCGGCCGGTGAAATGAAGTCGCCGATAATCGGAAGCGTCTGCCCAACATAGGTGTCGGGGTGATCGAAGATTTCCAAAACGGCGGGTCCTGTTGCCGACAGCGGGTCAACAAACGGCGCTCGAAAATGCTCGGGCAAATAAATGGGAAACACGAGCGTGTCCCCCTCCTTACGCGGCGTATAATATTCAAGAAGATTGGTGTAGAAGAATGCAAGCTCGATGAATGAGCTTTGAATGGGAAGCTCCCGGATATATGCATCTACGCGCGATTTGTCGGTGAAATGCGGCGCGAACTTCGTGCCTGCGGTGATATGCTCGACGTTCTCAAGTGTGCTGAAGACCACGTGATTGACGCCCGCCTCCACGGCGGCGTCTCCCAGATCCTTCCCGATGTCGAACTCGTAGGTTGCCGGTGGAGCGACCCCCGGCGTCATCAGGAACGCGCCCATAGCCCCCCGGAATGCTCTAACGAAGTCTTTCTTGTGGTTGATCATAAGCGGAACGGCGACGAGTTCTGCACCTTGTTTGGCCAACCTCAGTGCCGCAGGCGAGTCGATACGGCTTGTAAGGGCGCGGACGTGGTAACGTCCACTTCCCAATAATGACTGTGCAACGCTACGGCCCTGCTTGCTGAGGCTGCCTGCGACGACAATGACAGGCTTTCTTTCGGATGACATGCGATCTCCATGATCTGCTGAAGCGGCCTGAATGGCGCTCCCAGAAAGTAAATCGCAGAATTCAGACTATACGTGAAATCTATTCATTTTTCCGCTACTATCCATGCCATGGATATGAAGCGCGTCGATCTCAATCTTCTTGTCAGCCTTGAAGCTTTGCTTGTTGAGCGGAACGTCACAAAGGCCGCGGCTCGCCTTGGTCTGAGCCAACCGGCGCTCAGCGCTCAGCTGAACCGTCTTCGTGACCTGTTCAAGGATCCTCTGCTCCTGCCGATGCATCGTGGCATGATTCCGACTACCAAGGCGCTTGACCTGCTGGGACCGCTCCGGACCTCGTTGGACCAGCTCCGGGGCACGCTGCAGGGCCATGATAGCTTCTCACCGACGACGACTGAGCTGACTTTATCGATCGCCTGCACGGACTATGTCGAAGCTGCCGTGGTGACGCCTCTGATCGTAGCATTGCGCGGGCAAGCTCCCAAGATACGCGTCGCAGTTCATCGCCTAGCCCCGGCAAGTTTAGCTCAGCAATTGGCGGATGGTGACGTCGATCTGGCCATTGCCACTCCCGACCCCTATCAGCCACATCTGCGCACCCGGCACCTGTTTGAAGAGACCTACGTCCTGATCGGCCGAAAAGGTCACTCTCGGATCGAGGGCGGGATGACAGCCGAGGGCTTTGCCGGACTGGAGCAAGTAATCGTCTCTCCTTCAGGTGGCGGGTTCGCAACTCCGGTCGACGTCACCCTGGAGGCATTTGGTTACCACCGCGCTATTGTTGCTTCTGCCGCGTCGTTCCTCGCTATTCCAGACATCGTAGCAAGCAGTGACCTTGTTGCATTAGTGCCGCGACGACTGATGCTGAACCGTTTGACCCAATTCGATTGGATGGACGTTCCATGGCTCTCGGAACGGTTTCAGGTGGAGCTCATATGGCACGAGCGCACCCACGGGCATCAAGGCCATCATTGGATCCGTGAGTTGATACAGGATCTCGTGGGCAGCTAGACTGCCTTGTTTAAACAAGCAATTTCCCAATCAAGGGGCGCAATGATTTTCGCCCAACGCAGTACAACGAGTGAAAAGGGGCCCTCGCTCTGGCAAAGTGAGGCTGCGATACAGCCCTCACCTGCTCGCAGTCATTCGTGAGATGCGCCGGTCGCCGCAAAGACCCGGCCCTCCCTGAGAAGTCGCGGCGACGCCTTCCGTCTTAGCCCGGTCGCGCCCGTGATGACAATCGCGCCTTCATTAGCGAGCCAGCGGGCAATCTCTGAGACGCGGTCTTTGCGGTTGCCTTTCTCGCGGCACTTCGGAGTATCGGCATCTGTTCGATGTTGGTAGCCCCATCCTGGCAACGTCATTTGTCGCTAGTCGATTACGTGTGATGCATCGATCTCAAACCGCACTCTGTAGAAAGGGGCAAGATACCCCTTGACGAGAGCGTCTTGCTGAGCATTTACTATGCAACGAACGGATATAAACCAAACTTTCTGATACAAACGCTTGGGGGGAGCATGAAGGCTCAAGTAACAGCGCACGCGCGCTACACGATTGGTGATATCGACAAGAGATTATACGGTTCCTTTCTCGAACATCTTGGTCGCGCTGTCTATACGGGCATCTACGAGCCTGGTCACCCGACCGCTGACGAGAACGGCATGCGCCAGGACGTTCTCGATCTGGTTCGTAATCTCAACACGCCAATCTGCCGCTATCCAGGCGGAAATTTTGTTTCGGCCTACAATTGGGAAGACGGCATCGGCCGCAAGAGTGACCGTCCGACCCGCCTCGATCTGGCCTGGCGCACGGCCGAATCCAATCAGGTCGGTATTCACGAATTTGCGGATTGGGCAAAAGCTGCCGAAACTGAGATGATGCTTGCCGTCAATCTCGGTTCGCGCGGCCTGGATGCAGCGCGCAACTTCGTTGAATACGTCAACCATCCGGGGGGCAGCTACTGGTCCGACCTTCGCCGCAAGAATGGACAGGCTGATCCCTGGAATGTCACGCTTTGGTGTCTCGGCAACGAGATGGACGGCCCTTGGCAAGTTGGCCACAAAACTGCTGCGGAATATGGTCATCTCGCGAACGAGACAGCGAAGGCGCTGCGCGCCTTTGACGATAAGTTGGAACTTGTCGTTTGCGGCTCCTCGCATTCAGACATGCCGACTTACCCGCAGTGGGAAGCTACGGTTCTAGAAGAAACCTACGATCAGGTCGACTACATCTCCCTGCACATGTATTTCGAGAACTACGAGAAAAAGACGTCGGAATTTCTGGCTTTGCCAGAAAAACTTGACCGTTATATCGGCACGGTCAGTGGCGTCATCGACTACGTGAAGGCGAAAAAGCGCTCGAAGAAGACCGTTCGTATTTCATTTGATGAATGGAACGTCTGGTATCACGAGCGTCGCAGCGACGCAAAGCGCATGAAGCAATGGGATTGGCCGCACGCGCCGGTTCTGCTGGAAGACGTCTACAATTTCGAGGACGTGCTACAGGTTGGCTGTATCCTCAACACGTTTATCCGCCGGGCAGACGTCGTTCGGATCGCTTGTATAGCCCAGCTGGTTAATGTTATCGCACCGATCATGACGGCGCCGGGTGGCGCTGCCTGGCGCCAAACCATCTATTATCCGTTCCAGTTTGCGTCGAACCATGGACGCGGAACCGCTCTTCGTCTCGATGTCGATTGCCCGCGTTACGACGCCGATGTCGCCGCCGATGTATCCTACTTGGACATCGCCGGCGTTCATGACGCAGACTCCGGCACGCTGACTTTCTTTGCCATCAACCGCTATGGCGAAGAAGCCATGACAATTGATTTGTCTATCGAAGGTTTCGGCAAAGCCCGCAACGTAGAGCATACGCTTATCAAGAACGACGATCTTGAAGCATCCAATACCAAGGAGGCGCCGGACACCGTAACGCCGATCAAGATTGATGGTGCGAAAATCTCCGATAAGGGCGTGGAGGTTACCATACCTCCATACTCTTATTCGATGATCAGGATTAAGCTTTGATTTCGGAATGAGGCTTAGCGCGCGGCGGGAGGCCGTGAGCGAACGGGAGGAGAATATGATGCCTAGAATGCTCAGATTTGCGAAGTGCGTGCTGGTCGCAACGTCATTGCTCGCGTCCTCTGCCCATGCACAGGAAACCGTCGCCTGGTGGGATTTCCTCAGCGGTGGTGACGGAGTACGCATGAAGCAGCTTATCTCAGATTTTAACAAAGCCCACGAGGGGAGCATCAAGATCGAGGCGACGACGCTGGAATGGGGCACTCCGTTCTATTCCAAGGTTCAGACGGCTGCATCGGTAGGGGAAGCGCCTGACATCATGACCTATCATGCCAGCCGCATTCCGCTGGCCGTCAAACAGGGGATCCTTCAAGAGATTACCCCGGATGACTGGACGAAGATGGGTCTGGCGAAGAGTGACTATGCCGACACGACATGGAATGCCGTATCAATCGACTCGAAGCAATACGCAGTCCCCTTCGACACCCATCCGATCGTGCTCTACTACAACAAGGATCTCCTGGCCAAAGCGGGGCTGCTGACCGAGGCTGGCAAGCCCAAAGGGCTGGACAGCGCCGCGAATTTCGAGGCGACCTTGAAAGGGTTAAAGGACGCCGGGGTAAAATTCCCGCTTGGATCCGTGACCGCTGACGGCAACTTCATGTTCCGAACAGTGTACTCCTTGATGGGGCAGCAGGATGGAGAGCTTCTAACCGGCGGCGAATTCCTCGCTGGCGACAACGGGGAAAAACTGCAAAACGCGCTCGCCCTTCTGCAGGGCTGGACCAAAGACGGCCTGCAGTCCTCCTATACCGACTATCCCGCGACTGTCGCACTTTTCACTTCAGGCGAAGCCGCGATGATGATCAACGGGGTTTGGGAAGTGCCAACCATGGTTGACCTCAAGAAGCAGGGCAAACTGTTTGAATGGGGCGCTGTCGAGCTTCCGGTGCTTTTCAAACATCCGTCAACCTACGCAGATAGCCATACGTTCGCGATTCCAGCCAACAAAGGGAAGGAAATGACGGCGGAGAAGAAAAAGGCGGTCCTTGAAGTTATTTCGTGGCTGTCGAAGCACTCGCTGTACTGGGCAAGTGCCGGCCACATCCCAGCATACGGCCCCGTCACGGCAAGTGCGGAATACAAGGCAATGGAGCCGAACGCCAGCTATTCTTCGCTGACAGCCAACATGATCTTCGATCCGAAGACCCCTCTTGCCGGCGTGGCAGGCCCGATCTTCGACGTGATGTCGACTTACTTCGTCCCCACCCTCAACAACGAGATGGATCCGGCTAAAGCCGTCAAGGAAATAAAGTCCGAACTCAACGATCTTTGATCGGTCCTGCGTCAGGTCGCGGCGATGCAGCGACCTGACGGCAAGGCTCGCGATTTTATCTGAACGCAGGAAGCTTGCGACAATCATGCTAAGGAACAAACGAAGTGAGGCTTTGATGGCCGCCATGTTGGTTGCGCCTTTTGTCGCAATCTATGGTCTGGTCTTCATCTACCCGACAATCCGACTTTTTATGATCAGCTTCACCGATGCACCGCTCATAGGCCGCGGGTCCTTTGTCGGTCTCGAGAACTACGCGCGTCTCTGGGGCGAACGACGCTTCAACGTTGCATTGTGGAACACGGCCTATTTTGTTTTGCTGACGGTCGTGCCTGGAACCTTCACTGCTTTTGCTATCGCGCTCGGCATAAATCGGCTTCAAGGACGGCTACAGGCATTCGTGCTCGCGCTTTTCTTTCTTCCCTATATCCTCCCCGTATCAGTTGTTTACCTGATCTGGGACTGGACCCTGAATTTCCAATTCGGCATTGCAATGTACCTCTTCGACATCCTGGGGATAAGCCGGGTACCGGTTTTTAAGTCAACAAGCTGGTTCATGCCAGCTGTTGCCTTCATTACCATTTGGTGGACCGCCGGGTTCTCCATTCTCCTGTTTCTTGCGGGTCTTCGCGCGATTCCCGCCGAAATCTACGAAGCGGCTGCACTCGACAATGCCAGTACCTGGGCAACATTCCGTCGTATCACCTGGCCGTTGATGTGGCCGATCACGGCACTCGTCCTCACCATCCAGCTAATCTTGCAAATGAAGATCTTTGACCAGGTCTATCTGTTTTCGACGGGTGGCCGTCCAAACGACAACCTCGTTCTTGTCTACTATGTCTTCCAGCGGGCCTTCCAGTCCGACCAGGGTGGGCGCGCGGCCGCAGCGGCCGTCGTCCTGTTCATTATTGTCATCGGCGTGTCTGTGATCAATTTCCAACTCACACGGTTGTCAAAAGGAGGTGCGCGATGACCCTGGCGACGGCCAATCGGCTCAATCTCGCGGGATTCGCCATTACGTTGTCAACCGTGATCATCGCGTTGCTTTGGGCATTTCCGCTATACTGGGGAGTCATCTCATCACTGAAACCGGAAGATGAGGTGGTGCGGCCGTATATTGAATTGTGGCCCGATACATTCACTCTATCACATTATGTCTTCGCGCTAACACAGACCCAGATCGGCACCTGGTACCTGAACTCGATTGTCACGGCTTCCGCAATTACGGTGCTGACCGTGGCCTCATCCTTGCTTTGCGGCTATGCCATATCGCAACTCGAGTTTCCGCTCCGACGACCACTCTGGTGGCTAATCCTGGCGAGTTTCATGGTTCCCATGCAAACCATGATCGTCAATCACTTCGAACTGATGGCAAGCCTCGGGCTTCTGAACACCTGGAGCGGCATCGTCCTTCCGCAATTGATCCATCCGGTGATAATTATCGTCTACAAGCAGTTCTTTGACGGAGTGCCAAAAGATTTCCGCGAGGCCGCCGTCATGGACAATGCCTCAGAGTGGCGTATTCTGACGCGTGTCTACATGCCGATGAACTGGGGGGTAACGGCGGCACTTGCCATCGTCACGTTCATCTGGTCATGGAATGCGTTTCTTTGGCCGTTTCTGGCCGTGACGCAGACTGAATTGATGACCATCACCGTAGGTATCACTCAGGTCAATGACGCATTCGGTGTCTATTATGCCAGACAACTCTCTGCTGCTGTGCTTGCCGGCCTGCCCGTCGCGATCGCCTATCTTGTGTTCCAGCGCCGAGTGACAGAAGCCATCACCCTATCGGCCGGCATAAAGGGATAAAGTTGTCCGGTAGCTTCCTCTGCGATCTTGGGAAGAACTCATTATTGCAAGTGATGAGCTTTGCCCTCCTGATCGAAGAGGTGCACCGAGCTCGTATCGAAGGAGATTATAACCATGTCACCCGGCTGGACATTGCAGCGACCTGCGTCTTGGGCAATCACATCGGTCCCGTCTTTCAGGGTGCAATAGAGAAGCGTTCGATCACCAAGCCGTTCGACGACGCCGACCTTAGCCTCACAGACTTGTGCGCTTGCACCTGCATTTCCTCCAACTCGTATCGCTTCCGGTCTGACGCCAAGTTCAAATCGGCCAGGGCCGAGCGGATGCGATGCAGTTTCCAGCTCGGTCCCGTCTCCCAGCCGCATCTGTCCGCCAGATAAGACATCGACGGGAAGAAAATTCATCGCTGGGCTGCCGACAAATCCGGCGACGAAGCGCGATGCCGGCTTGAGATAGACTTCCATCGGCGTACCGACCTGTTCAATTCGGCAATTGTTGAGTACGACGATCCTGTCGGCAAGCGTCATCGCCTCAGTCTGATCGTGCGTCACATAGATCATTGTTGTCTTCATACGCTGGTGAAGCTCAGCTAGTTCGACGCGAGTGCGAACCCGCAGTGCGGCATCAAGATTGGAAAGCGGCTCGTCAAGGAGAAACGCTGTCGGATCCTTGACGATCGCACGACCGATAGCCACGCGCTGGCGTTGGCCACCTGAAAGCTGAGCGGGACGGCGTCCAAGCAGGTTTTCCATCTCGAGCATCCTCGCCGCTTCCGCGACGCGCACATCGATATCGCTATTCGAGATGCCAATGTTTCGCAGGCCAAACGCCATATTCTCTCTAACGGTCATGTGAGGATAAAGAGCATAGTTCTGAAAAACCATGGCCAGGCCGCGCTGGCCTGGGGCTAGCCTCTCGCTCCGCACACCGTTAATACTCAGCGTTCCACTGGTTATGGCTTCAAGACCCGCGATCATGCGCAGCAAGGTGGATTTTCCCGAACCCGAAGGCCCGAGAAAAACGACAAGTTCCCCGGATCCTACTGTGAGTGATATATCCTCGATGACCTTAACGTTGCCGAAGCTTTTAGAGACATTTTCAAGCTTGATCTCAGCCATTGGTTCCTCCCGCTATTGAACCATTCTTCCCGGTATATACCAGAAGTCAAGATACTCTGGTTTCGCACCCGAAGGCCCTGCAGCAATTCGCGTGGAACATCCGGAGGTACGCAGACCTCTAACAACCAAGCTTGCCGATCGGCAGATAAACCCACACTTGTGATCCTCGAGCAAAGGCTGACAGGCACCTTTAGGGCCAATAGAGCCTTAATCGCGGCCACCGGAGATAACCATTCCCGCGAAATGAGATTGTTCTGCTGCTAAATCGTCGACTGTATATCTAATTCAACGGTTGGCGATCTACACCGGCCATCGTAGCCGTTGGCGGCCTGCCGACTCGCGCGGTCACTTGCTGCATCATAAATTCCGATATACATCTGAAACGGGAAAAGGGGACGGCTGATGGAACGCGCGTTTTTGACGATTGCCGCGGGTGAGAACAAAGACGCGATCCGCGCCCTGTCGGCGCCCGTGCGAATTGAGATGCTGAAGCTGCTTTGCGCCAGAGGCCCGATGAATATCAACGATATCGCTCGCACTCTTTCCCTGCCACAGTCAACCGTTGCGACCGGGGTCCAAATCTTGGAAGACGCGGGCCTGGTCGAGGCGCGCTTGGCCAAAGCCCGCAAGGGAAACCAAAAAATCTGCTCTGCGCTCTACAGCGAGATTCTCATCAGCTTTGAAGAAACTGCTGCCCAGAGGGCCAACGATACTATCGAAGTCGAGATGCCAGTCGGCCTTTATACGAGTTGCGACGTCCATGCACCTTGTGGTCTTTGTTCCACCGAGAGCGTCATAGGGCCCCTCGATGTCCCTGACTATTTTCTTGACCCACAGCGCATGCAGGCAGGGCTCATCTGGTTCGGCAGGGGGTATGTGGAATATAAATTTCCCAACAACGCCAGGGTCCTCAACAAGGACATCCGTGCTGCCGAATTTTCTTTGGAACTCTCTTCAGAAGTGCCAGGCACCAATGCCGACTGGCCCTCGGACATCACGCTTTGGGTCAATGGCATAGCTATTGGAACCTGGACATCACCGGGTGATTTTGGCGACAAGCGCGGTACGTTCACTCCACCGTGGTGGAAGCTCGAGGGATCGCAATATGGAGCCATGAAAACCTGGCGAATATCCCCGCAAGGGACATCTATTGACGGCATAGCCGCATCGGGCGTGACCCTCAGCGATCTCGCACTGGCCCAACACTCTTCTATTCGGCTTAGAGTCGGCATCGCGGATAATGCCATTCACACCGGCGGCGTTAATATTTTCGGCCGCGGATTTGGAAACCATGGGCGTGATATTGTCATGCGTCTCCATGTCTGACACCGGGCCAGCTAGCCCGTCTGGTTCTCGCGCCTTCTATCTCGGCGACAAAGCGACTTAAAGGCAAGCATGTAGATCAGGTTAACCGGATCAAACCTTCGGATCTTTCCAAGTTCAACGGTGACCTCGTTGCCCCAGGTCGCAGATGGACTCGCCGCCAGGAGGCGGCCCCTTACTTCGAATGACACCGACCTTCTATTGACTGCAGCAGGCCCCTTGCAGTGACCGCTTCGTAGATCGTTCTCCTGTTGAGGGCGGCACTCTCGTGAAGCGTCGCCACATGACCGTCTCAGTGGTATCATGAAACAGCACGGTCGCGGTGTTGACGCAGCCGGATGGTGCATGTCGTGTCCCTCGCCTGGGCTTCACGGCGGATCTCCTGAGGGGGAGACAGCCATGGCACCTGCAAGAGCAGAGCGGCGGCTGGCCGCGATCCTGATCGCTGACGTCGTCGGCTATTCCCGCCTCGTCGAACATGACGAGGCTGGGACGTTGTCGGCCCTGAAGGTTCTGCGCCGGGAGGTGATCGATCCGCTGCTGGCCGAGCATCAGGGCCGTATTGTCAAGCTGATGGGCGACGGGGCGCTCGTGGAGTTCGGCTCGGTCGTCGATGCCGTCGCCTGCGCGATCGCCATCCAGAGGGGCGTTGCCAAAGACCAGGCTGACATCCCAACGGAGCGACTCATAATCTTCCGGATCGGCGTCAATCTCGGTGACGTGATCCGCGAGGTTGATGGGGATCTCTACGGCGATGGCGTCAACATCGCGGCCCGTCTCCAGACGTTGGCGGATCCAGGCGGCATTTGCATTTCCGGCACAGCGTACGATCACCTACAGGGGAAGCTTGACTGCGACTACGAGTACCTGGGCGAACGCGCGCTCAAGAATATGGAGCGGCCCGTACGACTGTACCGCGCCCTTCTGGAAGGGACGACCGCACGAACGGCATCGCCCAGGCCCGCACTTCCGGAGCGACCATCCATTGCCGTGCTGCCGTTCAACGCCATGGGCCCCGAGCAGGACTTCTTCTGCGATGGGCTCACCGAGGACATCACCACCGCGCTATGCAAGCTCAGGGGCTTCTTCGTGATTGCTCGCAACACGATGTTCACCTACAAGGGAAAACCCGTGGATGTGCGGGCCATCGGGCGCGAACTCGGGATCCGCTACGTTCTCGAGGGGAGTGTCCGTAAGTCCGGCAACCGCGTGAGGGTGACCGCGCAGCTCATCGATGCGACCTCTGAAGCCCATCTCTGGGCCGAGAGGTACGATGGCGACCTCGTCGACATCTTCGTCATTCAGGACGAAATCACGGCAAGCGTCGTCGGCCGCATCGGGCCGGAACTCTTGGCGGCAGAGCATGCCCGCGAAAGCCCCAAGCCGCATCATGGCCTTGATGCCTGGGAATGTGTCGTGCGGGCGGTGTTCCTGTGTTCCCAGTTGTCTGAGGAGAGCAGCCGGAAGATGCTCCCCCTGCTCGATCGGGCAATCGGACTAGCTCCCGATTATGCCCAGGCGCTCGCCATGAAAGGTTGGATTACGATATGGCGCGCATTTCAGGGGTGGGAGGACATGGGACGCGCCCTGACCCTTGCCAGGGATATCGTTCAACAAGCCATTGCCGCGGACGACAAGGAACCGTGGGCTTACCTTGCGCAGGCGATGATAGCCTTTGCGACGCGTGACAATATCCTGGCGACGGCAGCGATCAGCCAGGCTGTCGCGATCAACCCCAACTCCGCTTTTGCACACGGCCAGTTGGGACTTGCGCATGCCAACGGGGGCCGTGCGGGGGACGCCATTCCTTGCATCGATTACGCGCTCAAATTGAGCCCGCGCGAGGCGTTTCTCGGCGACTTCCAGTTCTACTACGCCATGGCTTACTTCCAGGGCGCGAATTACGAGCTTGGATTGAGTTATGCACTGGAGGCGCATCGCTTGCGGCCCGGCCACGCGGTTCCGCTGGTTGTCGGCACCGCCTGTGCTGGACTTCTAAACAACCACGAGGCTGCCACGGACTTGCTCGGACGGCTCAAGTCCCTGGTCCCTGACATCTCACGGGAGGCGCTCGGAGCGACATCCTCTTTCGTCCGTACCGAGGATCGGGCGCGCCTGATCGAGGGACTTGCCCGTGCCGGCCTGAATTGACGGGTTGGATTGAGCTCGAGACCCGATCGCCCTCACGGCGGCGCGAAGAGTGGTCGATATCAGGCGCCTTGGGTTCGGTGCCTTCACAGCAACATCGACGCGCCGCGATCCAGGTAAGTGTCGAGAAACTGCTCAAGACGCGCATTGCGCGGCTTTCTGAAGACCTCTTTTGGAGGGCCTGTAAAGACTATCTTGCCGTGGTCAAGGAAGGCGATCTGCTGCCCGACGGTGGCCGCAAAGCCAATCTCGTGCGACACGACGACCATCGTCATTCCCTCGGTGGCGAGATCGCGCATGACGTTTAGCACTTCCCCGGTCAATTCCGGGTCGAGGGAGGATGTCGGCTCGTCGAAAAGCATGATTTTCGGCTTGAGGGCAAGCGCTCGGGCGATGGCCACGCGCTGTTGTTGTCCACCGGAAAGCTGCGACGGATAGTGTCCTGCCCGGGCTTCAAGCCCGACTTTTACAAGTTGCGCCATGGCTCGCTCTTCAGCATCCTTGCGGCTCATCTTCCGGACGGTCTTCAGCGCCTCGCTCACATTTCCGAGCGCAGTCATGTGCGGCCAGAGATTAAATTGTTGGAACACCATGCCGACCTGGGCTCGGATCGCACGGTTAGCGGCAGGAGCGACGCGCTCCCGCAGCCCCTTGGTGTTTTCGGTGAAGCCCAGGATTTCGCCGTTGACCGTAATGGTTCCAGACGTTGCTTCTTCGAGAAAGGCCATGCAACGAAGAAGTGTACTCTTGCCGGAGCCTGATGGGCCGATCAGGCAGGAGACCTGGCCTTGCGGGATCTCGAGGTCGATGTTCTGGAGGACTGTCGTATCCCCAAACTTCTTGACGAGATTTTTGACTGCGATCGCTGGGAAGGTCATGCGTTGTGAAACCTGAATCTGGCGTATTTCGTTTCTACAAGGCGGCCAAGCCGGCCGGTGATCTCGACGAGCACCCAATAGAAGAGTGCAAGTGCCGAGAGAGCTTCGACGAAGGCATATTGCTGTGCTCCGATCGCGCTCAGTGTTGCCGTCAACTCCCCAACAGTAATGATCGAAAGGACGGCCGTTTCCTTCATCAGAAGGACTGCCATGTTCAAAGACGGAGGGAGCACGAGCATGGTCATCTCAGGCAACAGGATACGCCGGATGATCTGCCACTGCGTCAGGCCTACGCATTCACCAGCCTCGATGTGGCCCTTGGGAACCGCCATGAAGCCGGATCGAAAGATCTCGCTATAGTACGCGGCGCCGTAAATCGAGATGCCGATCAAGCCCGCCGGCAGGGGATCGAGAGACAAACCAATGAAGGGTCCTCCATAGTAGACCAGAAAGATCTGGATGAGGAACGGCGTCCCGCGCAAGACCGCGACGACAAAGCCGAGCGCCTTGTCGAGAAGCATTCCGCCGAAGCGCCGACCCACAGCGACGAAAAATCCCAGGATCGCCGCGGCAATCGTGCCGACAATCCAAATGAGGATCGTGACGCCGGCGCCCCTTGTGATCGCTGGCAATTGGTCGAGGATAACGTTGATGTCAAAGGTCATCGCGGTAATCCCGGAAGAGAGCGCTCGATGATGTCGCCGGAAAGAGCCACCATCCAATTGATTGCAAGATAGATGAGGCCCGCAGCAGCAAAGATCTGCAATGGCAGGAAGGTGCTGCCTGCGAGATCCTGCGCCATGCGCGTCAATTCGACGACGCCCACGACGGAAACCAGTGAGGAAGCCTTGAGGATCAGGATCGCCTCGTTGACCAACGCAGGGAACGTCAGCCTTAGTGCGATTGGCGCCTTGATACGGCGGAAGATCTGCCCCGACGTCAAGCCGACCATTTCAGCCGACTCCACGAGACCGACAGGGACGCTGGCAAATCCGCCGCGCATGTTTTCCGCCTGATAGGCCGCAGTGCAAAGCGAGAGTCCGATGATGGCTGCAACGATGCTTGGTACGTTCAGCCCGATCGCAGGCAACATATTGTAGATCAGCAGCAGTTGCACAAGAAGCGGCACACCGCGAAAAAAGCTGATGAAGATTTGTGCAGGAACAACGAAGACAGTTCTCCTCGACAGGAGCATGCCGGAGAGAAAGATCGCGATGGCAAAGCCGATCAAAATAGAGACGACGCTGATCAGCACCGTGTAGATCGACGCATAGAGAAGCAATTCAAAGAGTTTGATGGACATATCCGGCTTTTTGCCCGCCTGGCTGTCATGGAGGCACGTTGGCGTCGCAATTTGCGCCCCGCAAAGGGCGCAAATTGCGATCGTCTAATATCAGAATGCAGGATCCTTGACGGCATCGGGCGTTTCGAAGGTGGCGCCAAACCATTTCTTCTGGAGCTCGGCCATACGCCCGTCAGCCTTGATCTTCAGCAGCGCTGCATCGATCGCGTCCATCAGCGGCGCATGGTCGGCATCCTTCAAGCCAATGAAGCCGAAGTATGACTTCTTGCCAAATGGTGGCAACACGACTTCAAACGTTCCCTCACGCTGCTTGGCGACGAAGGCGATGTTCGGCAGGGAGTTGGCGACACCGGCAATACGACCGGCGGCGAGATCCGCATAAGATTCGGTAAAAGCGGGGTATTCGCGTACATCCACCTTGGATGGCAGCATTGCCGCGAATTCCTTCAACTGATCGAGCTGCGAGGTGGCCTTGCCGACACCAATCGTCTTACCGGCGATGTCGTCCGGCTTGCTGATGGTCGTGTCACCGGCTTTCTTCAGGATCGCGATGGTCGCTTCGGCGATCGGCGGCGTGAAGCGGTAACGCTCCATGCGCTTTTTGGTGATGGTCGCAGGCCCGGCCACAACATCGAACTTGCCGGCTTCGAGAGCCGGGAACACGCCATCCCAAGGAAGCGCTACCCACTCAATCTTAACGCTCAGTTCCTTGCCGATCTCCGCAAAAAGATCAACGTTCAGGCCAGCATGTTCGCCAGCATCGATAAAATCAAAGGGCGCAAAGGCGGTTTCCGTACCGACCTTCAGCGTGCCCGCCTCCTTGACGGCGGCAAGCGTATCGGCCGCATGCGCCGACAGGGTCGTCGCGACCAAAAAGGCAGCACCGACGAGGCCCTTCAGCAGTGAACGTGCGATCATGATTGTCATCTCTCCAGTTTCGCATCCATAGATGCGTTCGAGTTCCCGATTTCAGTCCCGTCGCACGGATTTCTATGATCCGCTTTTGACTATACAAATAGATATGCGCTAGCCTAAGGTGTCAACGTCAAACTCGACGAAAGCAATTTTTGTGCCGAACGGCTTCACGGGAGCGCGAGTTTCGCGTGTGTATCGTTTTGCCGGCGACATGGTGGGGTCGCGTATTGGAGCCAATTTATCTCAGGATATTAAAGGATATCGAGGCGAAGATCCTGGCCGGGGACTGGCGTCCGGGTCATAGGATCCCAAGAGAGCATGACCTCGTCGATGACTATGGCTGTTCCCGCATGACGGTAAGCAAGGCGATGACGGCACTCGTCGACCGCGGGCTTGTCGTACGCAAGCGCAAAGCCGGCTCATTCGTCGCCTCGCCGCAGATCGACCGCACGGTCGTGGATATCCAGGATATCGGCACCGAGGCAACCTTGGCGGGCTTTGAGCATCGCTACGAGATACTGACACGAAAGATCGAGACCTTGGGCTCGCTCGAAGCCGCACAGGTGAACAGTAGCTCGGGAGCCGAAGTTCTCAGGATCCAATGTTTGCATATCGTCGATGGGAAGCCCACCGCAGTCGAGCGGCGTATCATATTGCTGGACACAGTACCGCTTGCAAGAGACGAGAGCTTTGCGACCGCGCCTCCGGCAAAATGGCTCCTCTCCCAAGTGCCGTGGTCTAAGGCCAAACATGTGATCCGGGCAGTCTCCGCCGATGCTGCGACTGCACGCATTCTTGAGATCGATCGTGGGGAGCCCTGCCTGAACCTCATTCGTCAGACGTGGCAGAGTGATCGCATGGTGACGTATGTCGAGATCACGCATCCCGGAGATCGCTTTCAGTTTGCCGGCATCTTTCATCCGGCTGAAAAACCTGCGTAACTCAGGAGCGCCGCGTTTACCCTGTCGAGCAACGCCATCGACGCCGCCGTCAACAAGCGCGGAATCGTACTCGCGCAGATGTCGATGATCGCGGACGAATTGGAAGCGCACACGTTGATCATACCGGTGGATATCAGGTTGCCGCTGCGCGAGAGTTACTTCCTCGCTTGGGACCGCTCGGCGCTGCAAAAGCCTTATGGCTCGGAGTTTCGCGATTGGGTCATGGCGATCTCGCGGCGGCAGGCGCAAATCTCCGCGCCTGCGACTTTTTAGAAAAACTAAAGCGGAAGTCAGCGTTGCGATATTGATGAGGAAAGCCGCGTGGCGCTACCTTGGCCAATCGAAGTTCTAATCCAACGGGAGAGTGGGATGACGCGTACCGACAAGATGAAATTGGGTACATTCGTCTATACGTTCGGCTTTCACCCGGCCTCATGGCTGCATCCGGCAAGCGACGTTCACGGCGCCAACGATTTTAGCCACCTGCTCGATGTTGCCAAACGATCTGAAGCGGCGAAACTCGATTTCATGTTCATGGCCGATTCTCCAGCCGCCGCTGTCGGCGACCCGGATGCTCTTGCGCGCGTTCCCACCAAGATGAACCGTTTCGAGCCATTGTCGCTGCTCGCCGCGCTTGCGGTGACGACGGAGAAGCTCGGTCTCGTCGCCACCGTATCGACCAGCTATTATGAACCCTATAACGTCGCCCGCCTATTTGCCTCGATCGACCATTTGAGCCACGGGCGGGTATGCTGGAACGTCGTCACTTCGGACCACGACGAGACGGGCTACAATTTCAACCGCGAGGGGCTGGATCCGCACGCACTACGCTATGAGCGCGGAAACGAGTTTGTGGATGTCGTCTTCGGTCTCTGGGACAGCTTCGAGGATGGCGCCTTGCTGCTCGATCGGGAGAGCGGTGTCTATTATGACAAGACCAAACACCATACGCTCAATCATAAAGGCAAGCACTTCCAGGTGCGCGGACCGCTGAACATTGCGCGCTCACCGCAGGGCCGGCCAGTCATTGCGCAGGCCGGCGGATCGGAACCCGGGATGGACATGGCAGCGCGCACGGCCGAGATCGTTTTCAGCCTCGCTTCGAACATCGAGCGAAACCGCGCATTCTATGAAAACGTCAAGGCCCGGATGCCGGCCTTCGGACGTAATCCTGACGACCTCAAGATCATGCCGGGCGTCGTGCTGAACGTGGGCGAAACGGAAGCCGAGGCGCAGGCCAAGGTCAACTACCTCATCGACAAGATGCACCCGGATGTCGGTCGCTTGATGCTTTCCGAATTCCTCGAAGCCGATTTGCGCGGCGTCCCGTTGAATGAGCCGTTTCCGATGGATCGATTGCCGACGGAACCAAAGGGGTCGCGGGCGCTGTTTGAGGAACTCACCGATTTCGTCAAGAGCGGTCGCACCGTCGGTGAATTGGTCCGCCACTACGCCGAGAAGCACACAGGCAATGGCATCACCGGCACGCCGACACAGATTGCCGACTTCATGGAAGAGTGGTTCGACACCCGTGCGGCGGATGGTTTCATCCTGATGTTCCCGACGCTGCCGTCCAGCCTCGACGATTTTGTGAAACTCGTTCTGCCGGAATTGCGCCGGCGCGGACTCTTCCGGGAAGAATATGAGGGTGAGACGCTACGGGAGAACCTCGGCCTTTCGGTTCCGACCAATCGTTTCGCCAAAGCGCAAACCACTGGCTAATCAACGATCGGGCGCGCCGGCAGCATTGCGCCGAATACCAACCTGTTTGGCAATGACGCAGAGAAGTTCGAACATCATCGTGGCGCCGGCAAGCGCAGTCATGCCGGCCAGGTCAAATGGCGGCGAGACTTCAACAACGTCGGCGCCCACGATCTCAACTCCGGTCAGCAGGCGGATCATTTGCTGCGCCTCGCGGGTCGTGAAGCCGCCTGCCTCGGGTGTTCCGGTTCCCGGGGCCATGGATGGATCGATGCAGTCGATATCAAAGGTAACGTAGGTCGGCAGGTCACCGGCGATTTCTCTCGCCTCGCGCATCACGTCGTCTGCGCCGCGGGTGACAAACTCCTCCATGTAGATGATCCGGATGCCCTGCTCCTTCGCCCAGTCGTGCTCCCCCGAATCGTAGATCGACCCGCGAATTCCGATCTGAACGATCCGTCTCGGGTCGAGCAGACCCTCCTCGATCGCGCGCCGGAACGGCGTCCCATGCGTATAAGGGTTGTCGCCGAAATAGCGATCGTTGGTATCAGAGTGCGCATCAAAATGTATCAGTCCGACCGGTCTGTTTTTTGCCACGGCACGTAGCACGGGCAGCGTCGTCAAATGGTCTCCCCCGACCGATAGCGGAATGGCACCGGCGGCGACAATCGCATCCATTCCCTTTCTGATGCGATCGAGGCCGTCGGCAAGGTCGATTGGGTTCACGGAAAGATCGCCGACATCGGCGACGTTGGCGATGCTGAAGGGTGCGGTACCCGAGACATGGTGGACGCGCCGCATGAGGCTCGACTGATTGCGAACCTCCCGCGGCCCGTGACGGGCGCCCGCCCTGTTCGTCGTCCCGCCGTCCCAGGGAATGCCGACAAGTGCCACATCAAGCCCGACCGCGGTCTGCACAGCGGGCAGACGCATGAAGGTTGAATGTCCGGCAAAGCGCGGAACTTCGGCAGCATCGACCGGTTAAAAAAAAATTGCCACTCATCGTTCCCGCCCTTTGCTTGATGTTGGCTCAATCTGTGTTCCTGCTGCTTTTCGCGCAAGCCCAACTTTTCATAATGCTCAATCGGCAGGCGGCACAAAGAGACAGCGGGTATGGATTACGATCGCCCACGGCAAAAGCAGTTGTCATCTGCATTGACGCAATTCAAATCTACACAACGACGCACGCAATTAGGGGACGAACGATGGTTGAATTAAAAAAGCATCTCGAAGATCTACGCCGGAAGTTTGCCGACAGTACCGAATTCTTTGATCCTCGCTTCCGAAGGGTAGCTGATAAGATCTTCAAGGGCGGCACACGGGCGGCTCCTTATTCCGGGATTTCGACCTTCGCAGCACTTCCTTACAAGCAAGTGAATTTCGTTTCCCCTGACTTCGGCGACCTGCAGGTGGCTGTGATCGGCATGCCAATGGATCTCGGCGTTACTAACCGCCCCGGCTCCCGCTTCGGGCCGCGGGCGGTTCGCGCCATCGAGCGCATCGGTCCATATAATCACGTCCTGGACTGCGCCCCAGCTTACGATTTGCGCGTCGCCGATATTGGCGACCTGCCGTTCCAAAGTCGCTACCGACTGGAACAATGTCATCAAAATATCGAGGCGATGATCAGCAAGGTCGTCGGGTCTGGCGTCATTCCGGTTTCGGTCGGCGGCGACCATTCGATCACGCACCCTATTCTCAAGGCGGTCGGCGCCAGGGAACCGGTCGGTCTAATCCACATCGATGCCCATTGCGATACGGGTGGACCCTTCGACCAGACGAAATTCCACCACGGTGGCCCCATGCGAAACGCGGTGCTGGATGGCGTTCTCGATCCGACGAGGACTATTCAGATAGGCATCCGCGGGTCAGCCGAATACCTCTGGGAGTTCTCATACGAGTCCGGGATGACGGTCATTCATGCCGAGAAAATATCAGCGATGGGCATTTCGGCGATCGTCCAGAAGGCCCGGCAGGTCGTTGGCGACGGCCCCACCTACCTCTCCTTCGATATCCACAGCCTCGACCCTGCCTTTGCTCCCGGCACAGGAACACCCGAGATCGGCGGCCTGACCAGTCGCGAGGCATTGGAGCTGCTGCGCGGATTAAAGGGGCTGAACCTCGTTGGCGCCGATCTTGTAGAGGTATCGCCGCAATATGACAGCACGACGAATACGGCGCACGCTGGCGCTCAGGTTCTGTTCGAGATCCTCAGCCTCCTGGTGTTCAGCCCGGCAGTGGCACGCCATGAACCATACAGCGCTACAAGTGAACATCAGGCAGATGATCGGTAATGCTTCACCAGGCCGCGGCAGGCATCTGCGATAACCAACGTCAAACGCGGCCTCAAAGACATGGCTGCGACAAACTGATGGTAAGCTTCGAGCATGATCGCGCGCTAGCGGCCACCGAACTGACCCCAGAATGCGCCGGAAAACGAAAAAGCCTGCCGCGGGAGGAGGTGCGGCAGGCTTTTCCAAAAGAACCGAACAGCGACCGGGAGGAGGAGTGCCGCTGTTCCTGCAGACGCCCCCGGGAGGAGGAGTGGGCCGTCTGAAACACGAAGCTTTGCGGGAGGAGGTGCATCGCTTCGATAAGAGTCATCGTACACTAAACTTGGGCAGTGCCAATGCGGTATGCTGCATTGCACCTATGCAAAAAGTACAAGGCTGAAAGGTTCGGGATGGAACAAGCGGGCAAGCCGATCCCCGACATAATGGACCCTCGCAAAAACGCCCGCGTCATCAGCGGGCGTTGAGCACTAGACTGTATTGCTGTGCAGTTTAGCGCGCGATCGATGCGCGCGCCACGCTGCGGATGTCGGCGCGGTCAATGCCGAGGTCCTGCAGTTCACGGGTTGACATGCGACCAAGTTCATTGACGGTCTGCCGGAACTTGCGCCAGTTGTTGAAAGAGCGTGCTACGTTCATGACAATCCCCTTTCCGAGGGCTTAGGACGTCGGCAGCTTGGTTGGTTCCGGCGTCGTTTCGATAATGGGAATATAGACATTTCAATCGGTTTAAAACAGCGACAATTGCTCATTGCACCCATGCGTCATGCGCATTGGTCCTTTAAATTCATTGCTAGATGGCTGTTTTTTGGGCAATGGAGTGCGTGGGATAAGAGCTGCCTATCCATCACGTCGCGGGGCTGAGCGTCAGCCAAGCCTTGGCCAACGGGCTCGGCCTCGTGGCCCTTGTGCGCTCGAGGCCGAAGCCAGCAACCTTGCTGGACCGCTTGATCGAAGGTGACGCCAGCGGCACCGCCGCATTGGCCAGTACCGCTGCGGGCTGTGATGCCTTCATCAATTCCTTGGGCACCGCGATGAACCCGTTCCGGGGGCTGAGGATGCCGTCGACAGCGACGCAGGCGCTCGTCAGGGGCAATGGCGGCGCAACATGTCCGGCGCTTGGTTGGGTGCGGGCAACAGCCGTGGTCATGGCGGCTTTTTCTATGACCAGCTTTTCCTGCCCCTGATGCGGTCTATGACGACCACGAACGCCCTGCTGCCGGCCATTAGGAGGATGCGATTCGGGCCAGCGCACTCGATCGGACGATCGTCCGACCAAAGGGGCTCAACGACAAGCCGGCTTGCCGCGGTCTCGGGGTTGACCGAGCTTTTCGGGCGTGCTGGCGGGACGGTCGCGCGCGCCGATGTCGCCGATTTCGTCGTGCAGCAACTCACCGCCGATACCTGGCTGCACAACTCGTTCTGACAGAGGATCTCGAGCCATTCGAGCGTCTCAAGCTCATATCCTGAACTTCGGACATACCATGCTCGCCGCGCCGTTCAGTTCGCTTAACGTGCCGATTGGTACACCGGTCGCGTCTCGGTGACGGCGACCACGAGCTCCATGAGGGTTGGAACAGAGTCCTATGCACCACGGGGCCATTCGGCCTGGAATCGCCAGGACCGCGGACGAGATGGCGTCCACTAGCTTAACGTCAAGGCGGAGTGCCCCGTACATCATAAGCTTCTAACTGTCTGAAATTACAAGGACTCAGACCAAAGTCCGGGGGCCGAGTGCAGACGGAACCTATAGAGCTGCGGAGAGTTCCTTACCCGTCGTCATCATGAAAAGATCCGGAGGAACCCTGATGAACAAAATGATTTTCGCGGCATTCGCCACCGTACTTGCTGCTTCATCCGCACTGGCGCAAACCGCGCCCAAGCCGACGACGGATCCGAAAACACCGGCCGTCGCAACGCCTGCGGAGACAAACCCAACAGCTCCGGTCGAGGGGGCCAACAGCTTTACCGAAAGCCAGGCCAAGTCGCGGATCGAAGACGCTGGCTATTCCGACGTGACGGGGCTGAAGCTTGATGAAAAAGGCATCTGGCAAGCCAGCGCCAAAAAGGGTGCGAAGTCCGTGATGGTCGGTTTGGACTACCAGGGCAACGTCGTCGCTAAGTAGCCAGAGCACACTCATCGTTCCAAAAATGAAGGAGATTTAAATGAGAACCGTAACAGGACTTTTCGACTCTTATGCTGATGCTGAGACCGCTGTCTCCCAGCTCCGATCGCTCGGCATTGATCACGACGACATCAGCGTCGTTTCCAACAACAGCGACAGCCGCCACAAAATCAGCGCGGACGACAATGATGCCGCCGAAGATGCGGGCAAAGGCGCTGGCATCGGCGCCGTGCTCGGTGGCGCGGGAGGTCTCCTCACCGGCCTTGGCATCATGGCCATACCGGGCGTGGGTCCCGTGGTAGCTGCTGGCTGGCTGGCTGCGACTTTGGCCGGCGCTGCAACCGGTGCGGTTGTCGGGGGCGCCGCTGGCGGACTAATCGGGGCCCTTACGGATGCCGGCGTCGATGAAAGGGACGCTCATGTTTATGCTGAGGGCGTTCGTCGCGGCGGCACCCTGGTGACAGCTCGTGTCCCCGATGCGCAAGTCGGTGCAGCAGAGGATATACTCGCTAAGTCGCCGCGCGTCGATATCGCCGCCCGCCGAAATGCCTACGTGCAAGGAGGATGGAAATCATTCGATCCGACGCTTGATCCTTATACGTCAGCGGAAGTCGAGGAGGAACGCGGTCGTTACCGGAACACCCGGGGTATCTAAGGATCCCGTGGGCATCTACGGATACTTTTAGAGGTCCCCACAGCCCGCCGATAGATAGATCGGCGGGTTGTGTCCTTGTTGCCTGAACCTAAAAGCGAAGCGGCGCGACCCCCCATCGACTGTCCGCATATTATCAGCCCCGCCGCGCGAGCTTCGGTTCTGAGGCGGGACCTCGACTATCAAAGGTTGTGTATGGATCACATGTTACTTGGCAAGGTTTCTGAAATTCTCGACGTGATCAACGAGATCAGGAGACTCAACATCCTGAATCAGCAGCTGGTGAAAAAGCTGGAAGTGGTCGAAGCCGATCGTGAGCGGGAGCGGGAAGCATTACTCTCCCTGGTTCGGGAGCTTGAAGCCAGATTCGCCTTGCGGGCAGCCGCAGCGTAGCGCCAGCGCACCATCGTTGAGCAGGGCACACAAGTGCAACTTCCCTCAGTTTTTTCCTCTTATCGCCGATTTGAACTTCTTCTTTGACGGAATTGTCAGGTGTCCCCGGAACAGACCCCGCCTTTCCATCGGCTCCATCACCGCCTCCGGACCTTCCGGGTCAAGGATCTCATTGTCCGCCAGCCATTGCTCCAAGTCGGATATCGCCGGGGTGTGATAGGGGACGAGGGTCGGTCTGTTTCCGGGCTGATCCACCGTCCGAATTTCCCTCAGTTCCTCGATCGCTGCAATAACCGATTTCGCGCGGCCAATAGTTTGTGTGACTTCATCAGGGTCGACGCCGAGGTGTTCGGCAAGCAGACTATTGCGCAGCTGGACAAGTTTGCGTGACAGATAATCGTCTTGTCCGGCCTCGAAAGCAACGTCGCACTCGTTGTCGAACCGCATGGATCTATTGTTGAAGTTCGAGGAGCCAACGCGCATGGCTTTATCATCGACGATCATCAACTTCGAATGAACGTAGATCGGCACGCCATCAGCGGTTAGCGGGTGATAAATCCGAAACCGCCTGTGAGGATCATGAAGGCGCAGAGCTTCCCGCAGGCGTGCCCGCGCTGTGTCCATCGCCAATTCGCCAAGCCAGTTGTCAGCCTTGACCGGGTTGATGAGAATGACTTCTGGGCCGTCATTTTCTTCGAGACGTTTGGCAAGAGCTTGAGCGATAATTCGGGACGCGAAATACTGGCTTTCGGCGTAAATTACCCTCTTGGCTGACATGATCATGTCAACATAAAGTCGCTCGATCTCCGTGACGCCCGGTTGGTCGCCATATGCTGGACTTGTGCGAGAAATTCCCAGGTTCACAGGTCCGAACGAAATGGCGCCCTCGATGGATGGCGGCAGATGTGGAAAATCGACCGGTGCCAATTCCTCTCCCCCTGCCGATTTCCATCTAGAGCGGCAGAGGTCGCCAAGCGCTTTTGCGGCCTGCCCGCGCAGAAACTCGAAGCGTCATGCCAAGGGCCGTAAGACACCCCATTCGGCCGCCTGCGAAGCGGATCATCATCCAGGTGTTTGCGCGTATCCCATCGCCCTGCCGTGACGTCGATCCCGCCACAGAACGCGATCGCATCATCGATGACCAGGATCTTTTGATGATGCGAACTGCCGACTGGATGGTTGCCGTCCAGAAGAACAGTGATCTGGCGATGGATCTTCCATCGCAGGAGATACGGAAGGTTCGACAGTTTCGCCCAGCTCGACAGGAAACCGGGATTCCAGAGGAGAAGCCGAATCTCAAGTTCCGGGTTCATCCTCGTCAGCCATAGAAGAAAATCTCCGACGTGGCTCGGCCCTTCATATCGATCCCCTGGACGGCCGAGGGTGATCGAGGCATCGAAATCCCAGCCGACGAGGAAAATCGACTTTCGGGCCGATCGCATCGCCTCCCGGGCAGCGGCGAAATAGTCGTCTGCGTCAATTATTATTGCAAACTCGTCAGCCTGCTCCGCCCGCCATATATTGGACGACGGTTGAAGCAGTTCCGGCATTGGATTTTCCCTATTTTTTGTCGTCTCGCCGCCTAGAGCGCCGCGCACGCTTTTCAATGATAAAACTCGCATTGCGTCAATGGCGGTGTTCGGGATCGCGGTCGGAGGAAAACTGTCAGGTGAACTCATACAGCGTTGACAACGACGCTGGTCGAGGGTGTCGGAGCATCCCGCACACAAGTCACTACCTTCTGCGAAGGCCGATCGATGGCTTTGCCATCGACTGCACCTGCAACGCCGCCGACGGCAGCTCCGACCGGGCCTCCTGCGATTTCACCCGTGACAGCGCCGCCGGGATCGCCACTGACAGTGGACAACTGGGCGGACGTCGAACCTGACATCAACGCTGCAGACACAGCCGCACCTACGCTAATCTTGCGAAGCATTTGAACCTCTTTTGAAGCGGTTATTAGGCCGTGGCCACATAACGGGCAAATTAAAGGCCAGTTCCCTAGGTAAGACCTTGGTCGGAGAGACACCCCCGGACTGTGGTCACAGCCTCCCAGAAGGCGCTGTTGCCAAGCCCATCGACCGCATTGACGTCGATGGGGTCCACGATCCAATCCAACGGTGACAATTGTTTATTCCTGCGATGTTAAAAGCCGCAAACCAGTCCAAATCAGAGTTTCCATCGACGAGATCGAGCCGAACGCCTGGCGCCGTCTGGTTCTGCCGGTCCATTGGAACCTGGAGCATTTGCATCTTGGAATTCAGGCCGCATTCAACTGGTGGAACTATCACTTCTATGAGTTCTGCATCGGCGGTCTGCGATATGGGGATGTCGAGACACTGACGGACGATGCGACCGACGACGATCGTCGGGTCTTCGACCAGAGGGAGGTTCAATTGCTGGACTTCGAGAGAGGTGCCGTCTTCAGCTACCAGTATGATTTTGGGGATGGCTGGCGGCACACCGTCGCGGTCGAGGAGTTCTTGACGCTCACTGCTACGCCCAAACACGGGACCTGCGTCGCCGGCGAAAGGGCGCGACCGCCCGAAGATGTTGGTGGCGTGTCGGGATATGAGCGGTTTCAAGAAATTATCGCCGACCCGGAAGATCCCGAATATGCCGAAACCATTCGGTGGTGCGGTGGCTACTTGGATGCGGAATGGTTCGGCTTTTCAATAGCCAACAAGGATCTTCGCAATGCTCTGCGCTCAAACGTCAAGCGAGGCATATATCAACCGAAGCCGAAAGCCGTTCCGAAGAAATAACTTAGCGAGCATTTGAAATAAACGCATGAAAGATCTGTACCCATGGCACGGCATTCAGTCTCTGCGAAACAAATCCCTGGTGCGCGGCCGCCTTTGGGGAAAGGGCAATTCAGCGCTGGAGGACGAGCCCAGGCAGCGTCTGGTCGATGAGTTGATGTCGGCGCAGCGAGCCATTCAGGATGTGAGGAACGATCCCGCCAACTTCGCGCAAGCGCGCCGCCGGGTCGATGAAGGCAAGAACGCGCTCAGCGAGCGCGATCTGGTCTGGTGGCCTGACGGGGAACCGGACCTCAACCGGCACCTCGTCAAGAATATGCCCTATGCCGCTTGGTTTGAATGGCTGCAAACATAGCGGAGCGTCGGGATCGATCAGATCCGGGCGCCACCCGTCGCATCAATCATCTGGCCCGTTGTCCAACGCGCATCGTTCGATGCGAGGAAGGCGATTACATCGGCGACATCCTCCGCCCGGCCGACACGTGAGAAGACCGAGAGTGCTTCCGCACCGGCACGCGCGTCCGGCGATGCCAGCCACTCGGCATTCATATCCGTCTCCGTCACACCCGGGAGCACGGCATTGACCGTAATCCCGCGAGCCCCAAACCCAGGTGCCAGGGCTAAAGTCAACGTCTCTAGCGCTCCCTTTGAAGCCGCATAGGCCGGATGCGTCGGCGCCGCTATCCGCGTAAACCCGGTCGAGACATTGATGATGCGGCCGTTGTCGCGAATGTGGTCGGCGACTGCCTGGATTAGGAAAAACGGAGCCTTGTAGTTGATCGTCATCACCTCGTCGAAGGCGGCTTCGCTCGTATGCTTCAATGGCAAAGCGGGTGCGATGCCGGCGTTGTTCACCAGAATGTCGAGAACCGACGAGCCACTCTCCTTACGCGCAGCTTCGCTGAACTGCGCCCAGAGGCTGTCAGCCGCCTCCTTGCCGTGTCTGAGATCGGCCTTTACGGCGACCGCCTTGACGCCGAGCGCCTCGATGTCCCGTACCGTGGCATTGGCTGCATCCGTATTAGCGGTGTAGTGCACGCCAATCAGCGCGGCACCCTCATTCGCAAACGCAAGGGCAGCGGCCCGGCCTATACCGCGCGAACTTCCGGTGATGAGGGCTATCTTGTCAGGGAGTCGTTGGGACATCGTTCACTCCGTTGCTAAAGTAAATAGTGATCCCTACAATAAGGGTGAAGGAACGACTGCCAATATTTTAATAGGGGTCACTATTTTAATGACTGAGCCAGCCCGCAAACGAGGCAGACCACGCGTGCTCGATCGCGACGTCGGACTCGACATCGCGGCACGCCTGTTCTGGGAACGCGGCTACGAAGGAACCTCGACCGCCGACCTCACCAAGGCCATGGGGATCAATCCGCCGACCCTCTATTCGACCTTCGGTTCCAAGGAAGAGTTGTACCGTCAGGCGCTCGATTTCAGCATTGCTCATGAAAACAGTCGCCGGATGGAAATCCTGCAATCCCGTCTCCCGATCGACGAAGCCCTGCGCCTTTACCTTTACGATATCGCTGACGGCGATACCCAGCCAGGTAAACCGCGAGGTTGCATGGTTTCAACGGCCGTCTTGCAGCATGCGGAAGAAAATGCATCCGTCGCGCGTATCACGGCAGCCTTGCGTGAGGCGTCAATGCAGACCCTCAAAGCCCGCTTCGACCGTGCCGTCGAGAATGGCGAATTGCCGGCGCAAACCGATACCGACACGCTCGCGCGCTTTTATGGTGCGATCATCCAGGGCATGTCTGCTCAAGCTTGCGACGGCGCCTGCAATGTGCGGCTGAAGCGGCTGATTGACATCGCACTCACCGCCTGGCCCGGAAAGCGTCAAACCTCGAGCGGGAATTCGGATGAAGACACTTAACCACTAAGATAATAACGGCGATGATGCAGGACGTGCAGGTTGTTATGGAGAAACAGCAGTCCGAAGAGGTAACTATTCTCCACAATCGCCGTGCGCTCTTCGTGGTGATCCGCGTAACGATGCTCGGCGTAGGATCTCAATCGTGAAAGCGCGGCCCCAAGATAGGCGAAGCTGAGGAAATAGAGCCAAAGTGGCATCTCGCAAAGGACCACGATCCAGAACAGGACGCAGGCCACACCGAGGCCATGCCACGCCCATGAGGAGCGCCGTTTCCGCCGACCATCGCGTAGAAGACGCCACTCCTGCGTCAGAAAACTCAACAACATGATGGCAGGGCCGATCGTCAGCCGTCCCAACAAGGTGGTGTTCCATTGCGCCAGCCGCCGACCAGTCTTGCCCAGCTGGCGCCACGGTGGTCGTAAAGTAGTAGGACTCCGGATCCTCGATCGGGTCCGTCAGATATTCATCCCGGTGATGGTCGAGATGGGTCTCCTTGTAGATCGGATACGGCAACCACAGTGAGAGTGGGACCCACCGATGGCATCGTTGATCCAACGATGCCGCGTGGGATGACCGTGAATGACCTCATGCTGAAGAGATCCATGCCAGCAACCAGCCAGCCACCCGCAATCATCACCACAATCAGCGGCAAGGACTGCCACCACCACGTAACGGCAAAAACCCGCCATAAATGGTTACCGCCAGAAATACCGTCGGCCATTCGACTGAACTCGCCGACCGATATGCGCTGCCCGCCATTTGCCCTGCATGCATGATTCCCAACAACGGCATGAGCGTAGGGGTCGGCGAATGCAAAGAAAATAAAGTATGTCTATTTTAAAGCGTTTTGAGAAAATCGGCGTGCGACCCAATGTCGAAACAGAATATAGCATTTTCCTCGAGCCGCTTTTACCGCGGTACACCTCGCCATATTACAAAGTACGCTTCGGCTAAACTTCACCAAAATTGTGCGCCGCGTCGTGCTTGTGCACGTGATTGCCGCTGAACCGTCGATCGTCGTTTCAGACGAGCGGCCGGCCTCATTATTTCCGTAAAGGGCAATCTTCTAAACATGCTGCGAATACTGCGGTACCGCTGCGGGACCCGCCTTGGCCACAGCTATCTCCTGATCTCCCACAATTTCAATGTCATCGGCCGCGTGACGGATCGCGTGGCGGTGATGTATCTTGGGGTCGTTGAAAGCGGTCCGACGGCCGCACTTTTTCGAGCGCCGCGCATCCCTATACGCAGGCTCTTCTTTCAGCCAATCTCACGCTCTATGCGGATCGGCGTGGCAAACATATCCTGCTTTCCGGGCAGCTACCGATTCCCAGCAGGCCGCCTTCCGGTTGTCGCTTTCATACGCGCTGCCCGCTTGCTCAGCAGCGATGCGCAAGCGAGGTCCCCGTGCTTCAGGCCGGACCGGGAAATCGTAGCTGCGCATGCCATCCCCGCTGGCAACGGCGCCTGTCATCACTCCTCAAGCGATCGCGGGGTAGCCATGACGCGCAGCCTGTCGATCGAGTTCCGCCAGCCTCTCGTATTCGGTATCGCCGAGCAGGCTGATGCTGCGCAGGGAGAGCGTGTCACAAACTGCGACAAGGTTCGGGTCCGCGATCGTTTCGGCAAGCGCCCGGCGCAGGATCACGAGATCTTTCGCGGGCGTGGATGCGGCCGTTATGAACGGCAGGCCCGGTCCTTTCGCCGTTTTCGCCAGAACGCGCACGCCGGCGACACGTTCCGGATCGAAGCGCAGCGTATTGCTGAAGGTGATGCAGTCGATCGCTGCAACATCCGCTTCGCCGCGGGTCACCGCATCGATGCTTTCGCGATGCCCGCCCGTTTCGAGGACCAAGGAAAAGAAGCGCCCGTCAATTGCATGCGGCGCGATGAAATGGCGAAAGAGATTGTAGCCGGAATTGCTCCCCGGCTCGTTGATCGCGGCCCGCGTGCCTCGGAGGTCCTCGACGGAGGCAATGGTTGAATCGGCATTGACGATGATGAAGCTGCATTTGAGCGGACCGTCACAGCCCGCAAGCCCATAGACCGGCGAAGCGACAAGCTGCACCTTGCCCCGGAGATGCTGCACGTAGGGATATCCGCATGTCTGGCCGAAGAACAGGTCCGGCCTGACCCAGGCCTCGTCGTAGCGAATGTCATCGTCCAGGCTGTCCGGCGCGTCAACTCCCAGCCCGCGAATGCGTTTGCTGAGTGCCTCCCAGAATAGATGCGTCGCCTCCGCGATCGGCGGTGGGCTGACATACATGGCGAGGCTGGCAAAGGACATGAGCAAACTCCGAACGTGGAAAATCCGTGCAATACACGGATTTCTGAATAGCAATGGCATTTCTGCGCGAGAGGATGGATCCCCGTCAAGCAATCGAAATTGATATTTTTCCGGATCGTTTATGACGACTTGATCTGTTTCCGGATCACGTGTGTGACATTCCCATCTGTCCCGGAAGGTGATGCCGCAGAGGTTCAATAATTGACTGGCTTAATGACGTAGCCGTTCCCGCGTCCCTGTAACGATCATGTTCAGGCGCCAGCTTGCCGGTGAAAACCAACGTTGAGCGCTTTTTGCCTGTGGCCCGACAGGTGTAAGTCGTTGACCAGCATCCTTTAAGCGCGTGGTCTATCACGCAAGCTGTTCGAGAGGTTCTTCAACAAACTCA
Organism: Rhizobium grahamii CCGE 502; assembly: GCF_000298315.2. Lineage (GTDB taxonomy): Bacteria > Pseudomonadota > Alphaproteobacteria > Rhizobiales > Rhizobiaceae > Rhizobium > Rhizobium grahamii. Next base: position 120,255 of record NZ_AEYE02000036.1, read on the forward strand.
GACAGTTCCGCGGCAACTCGCGGACATCAACCTAGCGTGCCCAATCAGTGCGGAGGTTCGGGAAAGATAAGCGCCTTTCCATCAGATCGCGGTCAGCGCTGAGGCGCGGGCATCGGACCAAAGTCTGATCGCGCGCCGGGGTCACAGTTTGGCCCGAATCCGCCAGAATTTTTGCGCCTGCGTCGATACTTCAGTCCGTCTCGTCCGGGACGGAACAATTAGCAGCAAAATCCGCTGCAAGAATGCCAACGGGAAAGGCTCTGGCAAGGAGAGTGTCCTAATAGGCCGAGGGGATACATGTCACCTGCACGCGACCGGCAACTGGACGGACTTAGGACTGTTGCCGTCTCAATGGTCCTCTACCACCATTTCTTCGCAGTCGATGGATCAGTTCTGGGTCATCTCGGGGTACGTTTGTTCTTCGTCCTTAGCGGCTTCCTGATAACACGGCTCCTGTTAGAGGCGCGTTTTACCGTCGACTATCAACCTGATACTGTGCTGAAAGCGTTCTACATTCGCCGTGCATTGCGGATATTTCCTCCCTACTTCGCGATGTTGGGCTTCATCTGCCTCGTCAACCTTGAAGGAGCTAGGGACGGCATCAAGTGGCACGCGCTGTATCTATCAAACTTCTGGTACGCGCTTTGCAACGAATGGACGCCCTGGGTATTGTGTCACACGTGGAGCTTGAGCATCGAGGAGCAGTTTTACGTCGCCTGGCCGCTGGTGATTCTCTTGGCTCCGCGCCGGTTGATTGCATCGATCTGCGTCGCCATCATAGCGTTCTCGCTGGCCTATCGATTCTATTGGCCATTTACCGCCACACCATCCCTCGCGCGTGACCTTCTTCCTCCAGCATCCGTGGATGCGCTCGTGGCCGGCGCCCTGCTGGCCGTCCATCGAAGAAGAACTGAGGTTTGGCCCCGATGGATTGGCCTAAGCCTCGCCCCTCTGACCGCCGCCGCTATCATGTTCCTTTGGTTGAAGTCAGTGCCCATGACACCAGCCCTAGAATGGCTGACGTGGATCGGTGCGGAGGTTTTTCCCGTGATACCACTCGTCGTGCTGGTTGGATGTTGTTCCTCTGGCGTGAGCGGGGCATTCGGCCGCATCCTGGAACGCCGGTCGATTTCCACCATCGGACGCATCAGCTACGGTGTTTACCTCTTTCATCCAGTTGTGCTTTCGCTGGTCGTCAAGGCTCAGCCCTGGATCCCCGTCAACGTCTCCGAGCAGGGTCCGGGTCGTTTTGTGATTGCGACCGCGGCCACATTGATGCTGGCTTCGATTTCCTGGCTGACATTCGAGAGGCCGCTCAACCAGCTCAAACGCTACTTCCCCTATATCAGCCCCGCGCAAGCCCACACCTCATCGCCGATCCAGCTGAACAAGGCCGACGCGCGGGAGTATGACGCTTCAGCCTATCGCCCCAGCTATGCCAACCGCGATGAACGTGGGAGCTGAAGAATGTCTTTTCCGCTGATCTCCGTCGTGCTGCCGGTCTATAATGGCGAACGCCACGTTGCCGCCGCACTCGAGAGCATTCTACGCCAGGACTACAGGCGCTTTGAAGTCATTGCGCTTGACGACGGGTCGACCGATGGCTCGCTGGAGGTCCTCCGACGATATCGAAATGGCGACGATCGTATCCGTATCGTCTCACGCGAGAATCGCGGACTGATTGCGACTTTGAACGAGGGCGTCGCCTTGGCGAAAGGCGATCTTATCGCCAGAATGGATGCAGACGATATTTCCTACCCATCCCGATTCACGCGCCAGGTCGCGCTATTTGCACAGCAGCCTCAGCTCGCAATCAGTGGTACCGGCATCGATCAGCTTCTCGGCAATCGGGTGGTACGTGGCAGACCAAATCCGATCTATCAGACTGGCGATTGGCACATATTGTCGATGTTCTTTACTATCTTCTTGCACTCGACGGTGATGTACAACCGCAACGTCATTCCTGGAGACATGCTGGCATATGACGCAGGCTACGTCCATGCCGAGGATTTTGATCTGTTCGGGCGAATTGCGCGACAATTTCCAGCGGCGATGATCGATGAGAGCCTGGTTGCCTATCGTATTCACAGCGACAGCGTCTCAAGCAGGCACAAACGGCAAATGCGCCGAACCCACCTGAAGATCGTGGCGGAGAACCTCGAACGGCAGTCTCTCTGCGACGATCCCGGCGCCCTTCATGACATTGGTGTGGCGGTCACCCCTGAGACAGTACGCCGTGCTGCCAATTGCATTCTAACGATCGAAAGAAAAATCGCCGAGCAATCAGGCCGATCATCCTCCAGCTATGCGCACGGGATCTTATGCTTCTTCTATTTCCTGTATCAGCTCATCATTGATGAGCAGCGACCAGAGCTCACACACGCGTTTCTCACGCAGACGGGAAAGTGGCAGCTCATCCGGCGTCGAGAGCGATACGGCCTTCTATCCGCCGCTTATGCACCATGGCTGTGCAGGTTTTCAGATGGCGCGACCCGGCGCATGGATCTCATGGCGCGGTACTATCAATCGGTGCCTGCCAGAACTGTACGGCCACTTCAGGGGCTCGCATGATGGCTGGGAAGTACCGCGAATTCGCACGAACACGCGCCTATCACTCGCCGAGGCAACAGCCGCCATGCTAGAATTCTGCAAGTTGAGTTTTCGGCTATTGCGTCGGGCGCTGGGCCGACAGATAGGCCTACTTTTGGTTGTCGTCATTTTGGGACTAAGTACTGCTGTCCTTGAAGGCACTGGCATTGGTCTCATCATCCCAATGCTTGGCATTATCGCCGGCGAAAAGGAACCGTCGGGGATGGCCGGGCTCTCGGCGGTCTTCCAGCAAGTGGGCGCCGGGTTGGATGACCGGTCAAGGCTGATTGCGATTGCAGCCGCCGTCCTCGGATTGATCACACTGAAGAATGTACTTTCATTTGCCAACGCCGTGCTCACCAATATGATCTACGGCAGAGCTGGCCATGCCATGCGCAGTTCTCTTGCCGGCCAGCTTTTAACGATTGGATACCCATTTTTCCTCCAGCAAAGCCCCGGGCGACTGCTCAATATCATCTCCAACGAGTCCTGGCGGGCCTCGGACGCAATACAGACCACCCTTGCCGCAATCGTAAACGCATCGGCCACCGTCATTTTGCTCGCCTTTCTCTTGCTTCTTTCATGGCAGATGACACTCGGCGTTGCTCTGGGGCTCGTGCTGATCCAGGCTCTTCACGCGCTGCTCTCAGCCAGCCTCAAAGGCCCGAGCCGCGACGTCACGTCGTTCAACAGTGAACTGGCTGCCAAGATGCTTCATCTCGTACATGCCGGGCGGCTCATCCGCGCCTTCGGACAAGAACAGCGCGAGAAAGCAATCTTCGATTTCTCTTCAGATTCTGTCAGAAAGGCGGGCTTGGTTCTGCAGTCCCGCCAGGCCGTGTTGCCGCCACTGACGGAGGTGTTGCATTCAGGTCTTTTCTTGGCGGTCGTCGTCAGCGCCTGGCTTTCGGGCGTAAGTTTTCCGATTATCGTGGCTTTCGTAGTCTTGCTTTATCGGCTGCAGCCACATGTGCGTGCGCTGCAAATGGCATGGAGCGCCGTGCAAGGCTGGAGCGGTTCTTTGGAAGAAGTCAGATGGCTCCTGGATTCGTCTGATAAGCCGAAGCCGCCGGCGGGCGATGGTCCGGTTCAAGGACTCCGCCAGCATATTAAATTTGAGGGCGTGACGTTCAAGTATCCGGGCTCCGGCTCGCGACCCGTCGTGCTGCGCGCCGCGACCTTCGACATTCGCAAGGGTCGTTCGACGGCAATAATTGGGCGATCGGGCGCCGGAAAAACGACGGTCGTCAATCTGCTGTGTCGATTTGTCGAGCCTGATGAGGGGAGCATTCTGGTCGACGACATCCCACTCGATCAAATGGATCCGATTCAGTGGCGAAGACAAATTGCGCTCGCCAGCCAGGATCTTGAGTTGATCGATGGTACTATTCTTGAAAATATTACCTATGGTCACAACGCTTCGCTTGCCGAGGCCAGAAGTGCAGCCAAACTTGCTGAGGCAGACGAATTCATCGACAAGCTACCTGACGGATATGAGACCGTCGTCGGCTATAGGGGAGCCACCGTTTCGGCAGGTCAGCGACAGCGTATCGCGCTAGCCAGGGCCCTGGTGCGCGATCCGGAAATCCTCATTTTGGACGAGGCCACGAACGCCATGGATGGCCTGTCTGAGGCAGCGATTGTCGAAACCCTGAAATCAAGAGCCGGTCGCCGCACGACAATCGTCATCAGCCATCACCGCAGCACCATCTCGTTCTGCGACGAAGTCGTCATACTCCAGGGTGGCCGCGTCAAGAACCAAACCCGTTTTTCCGAGATCGCGACATTGAGCATGGACCAGCTCTACGAGCTTGAAAGGTTCTCTTCTTAGGTGTTGGCGAAGAGGCCCACAAAAGGCGGTGGGGCATTCAGCAGCTCGTCTTCCCGGATACCGTCGGCGCCGACGTCCGTGAGTGCGTGGTCGTAGCAAGCGAACCCACAGGCGACAGCCCTGATTTTAGGGCTTACCTCGACGACGGCTCTTCGTTCTGGTGATCACGTTCGGCAGGCGAGCGAGCTTCTATCTAATTTAATCCAGGCCGGGACAATCATTCAACAATGGGGGAATCTTGATTGATCTATAACTGCAGGTTTCCCCGAGAGTGATAGGCAAAGCACTGCCGATGTCGATTTCTGTTGCCGAATGAGGCCGGTCCTGTCCCAACGGTCGGCGGCATGGCTGGCCGGATCCTCGTCGACGACCACGACGACAAGACCGGTCTTGATCCCGTGTCCTTTCCCAGTTTTTCGGTCGCGGACTTGACGACGTCAACCACGGACGCATTGGGGGTGGCGCTTGCTCCAGGGGACGCCGACCTTTCTTCTCGCTCCAATATGCGGGCCCTGATCCCGTCGCGTGCAAGGACGTAGGCTGCCGTCAAGCCCAGGGCCTACCCCGATTATCACGACGCGTTCGATGCTTTCAGAATTCGTCATTTCAGATCATTGGCCGGCGATCAGGCGTCTGGCAACGGAGGATCGCGGATGAAGTACTTTTTAATTAGAATAAATCTAGTCCAGAGGGCGTCGACTAAAGTAAGCTCTTCGAACGGATTCGAGGCCCAACCTGCGAAGGCTTATGGACTCCTTTCCTAGCAGCCGATGTTTATGGCGTTCAAGCGAGGAACGCCTGTTGAAATGATAGCCCCTCTCCGTCTCTTGAAGACGCTGTGAAATCGCAGGAAACACCGCATATGCCGAAAATCGATAAACCAAAGCGAGAGGACGATCGCCCGTCGTCAGAGAAGCCAGCCGACCAAGCTGGCACCGTCCCTTCGAGCGACGCACCGCTCGTCGACAGCGCTCTCGCCGGCATCCGCGACAGGCGGGCGAGGCAGGCCGCCGCGGTTGGGACTGGTCGTTCGCGGCGAGCCAAAAGCGATAATTGACCCTTAGTTTTCCGAGCAATCGATAGCGTTTGCGGCAGACATTCATTTCGCTAAAAGTCGCGCCAATCAGGCTCGCTTTTGGCGAAGGCTGGTGCGGGTTTTGTCGGATTGGTGTCTGCCGTGCCCAGGGTATCATCTCTACTATCCCAGCAGGCGTCAGCACTCCCGGGCGTTCGCCCTCCTGTTGGACGCATTGCGATACCGCATTTGAAAGGCCAGCCTTGGAAGTTAAGAGTGGGGCTTGTGAGCAATCGACCTGACCAAGACAGCTGGTCTTGAGCCCGACTACTAGCTGAAAGAAGATCGGCGGCCACGCCTGCCGGCCACCGAACCTTTTAATCTACCGTCAGATGGATCGGGCGAGACCTCCACTCCGGCCCGCAAAACCGTGCGTCTCCCGGATCAGATCGACCGCCCGGCACCCCATGACCACGCAAGGCGCCATCGTGTTGCTGGTGGTGATACGAGGCATGATCGAGGAGTCCGCTATGCGAAGGCCGTCGATACCGTACACCTTAAGCTCGTTATCGACCATTGACATGCCATCTCGTCCCATCTTGGCCGTGCAGGATTGGTGCCAGTAAGCGACGGCCGAGTTGCGGATAAAATCGATCATGCCCGATCGATCTCGCGGCCTGACGCAGTCTCTCCGCTGACCAGCGGCGTGAATGCCTCGCTGTTTCCCAGGTCGCGGCATAGCTCCACTGCGACCAAAACAGCAGCCATGTCTTCTTCCGGCTCACTGAGCGAATTTGGCTCGATCAGGATGGGGCCATTTGGGTTCGGGCCGGAGATCCGAAATCGACCACGACTTTTGCGCTGGGCGAGACCGTTGAACATCGTCCAGCCATGTTCCGGCGTTTCGAGGCCGGTTTCGGTCGGCGAAGGCACAGCGAATTCCAACTGGCACTGGAGAATGTCCGGCTGAACCAGACACGAATCGCTCTTCCAGTAAGGTTTTGCTTCTCAGCCGCCGCCGATGCCCTCCTGTTTCCGGTGGGCCCCGGTAAAGCCAAATGCGAGATGATCCTGATGGTTGCGACCAACCCCGGGTAGGTGCTGCAAACGGGAATCCCGTGCGATTGTAGTTCCTCTTGCGGGCCTATGCCCGACTGCATGAGGACTTTCGGCGTGTTAATCGCTCCCAGTGACAGCACTGTCTCACAGCGCGTGGTGAACCGTCGACGCTGGCCGTCGATCAAAACTTCAACGCCCGTCGCTCTCGTTCCGTCGATGATGAGGCGCGTCACCAGAGCATCGGTCAGCACCGTCAGGTTCGGTCGCGACATGAGCGGACGTACATAGGATCCGAACACGGCCCCTCGCCTGCCATCCCGGATCCGCAGTTCAGCGATCGACGCGCCGCCTGGCCCCTCCATCATTTCACCGTTGGGGGGTATCGTAGACGCGAATGCCAATCGTAGACGCCGCACTCAACAGGCTTCAGCGACGGGTTGGGGAGCCTTTAGCTGCGCGACATATAGGCCGGCCCTCCCTTTACGCGCGGTTTGGGAAATAAGGATCGCGCCCACGACCAACGCGACCGCGCCTATGCGTCTTCCCAGCGCTTCGGTCGATAATGTCGGCATACGCCACGTTTTCAGAAAGAAATTCCCACCTCAATCGACGGCGCCGAAAAATGAAAGCTATAAATTCTATATATTTCATAGCAGCATTAAGTCACTTGGGGCCCAGGAGCCCAAAAAGTGGAGGACGCAATGACGCGACAGATCAAACTTGGTGCCTTCTTGCCGGGAGGCGGGCAGCATATCGCATCTTGGCGCCATCCCGACCAGCCACTCGACGGCGCGGTGAATCTGAAGTTTCATATCGAGCTGGCGAAAGCTGCCGAACGTGGACTGTTTGATGCGTACTTCCTCGCGGACGGGCTGGCCGTCGCGTTTGGCGGGGGCGTCGAAGGCGGAAACGCCAAAGTGGCAGGTTTCGAACCGGTCACGCTTTTCTCGGCGCTTGCCCCTTTTACCGAGCACCTCGGTTACATCGCGACAGCATCCACAACCTACGAAGAGCCTTACTCGGTTGCCCGCAAGTTCGCGTCGCTTGATCTGATCTCCGACGGACGCGCTGGGTGGAACGTCGTAACCACCGCCACCGAAGCTGCCGCAAAGAATTTCAATCTGGATCAGCAACTGCCGCATGCGGCCCGATACCGACGCGCGGCCGAGCATGTCGAGGTGGTCAAGAAACTCTGGGAGAGCTTCGAGGACGACGCGTTCATCCGGGATCGGGCAAGCGGCGTCTACTTCGATGTGGATAAGGTCCACCGTACCGACCATCGGGGCGAGCACTTTAAAGTCGAAGGCCCTTTGAACGTTCCGAGATCGCCGCAGGGACATCCGGTCATCGTGCAGGCCGGCCAATCGGAAGACGGTCGTGGTCTCGCTGCATCTACGGCTGAAGTCATCTTTACGGCTCACCAGAAACTGCACACTGCTCAGGAATTTTACAGGGACATCAAGAGCCGGGCGCGCGCGATCGGAAGAAATCCGTCCCACATCCTTGTCATGCCGGGCGTTTCTCCTTTTGTCGGATGCACCGAAGAAGAGGCCCGCGAGAAGTACGATCGGCTAACGAGTCTGATTATCGAAGAAGACGGTCTCGCGCTGATTAACGCGCTCAGCGGAGGTGAGCTTGATCTCGCTGGTGCCGACTTGGATGGCCCCCTGCCGCCGGCGCCACCGACAGAAGGCATGAAGAGCCGTCAGGAGCTCATCAGGCGGATCGCCGACGAGAACAATTTCTCCATACGCCAACTCTACCAGTGGATCGCCTCAGCTCGCGGACATTTCACCGTGGTCGGATCAGCCGTCCAGATCGCCGATACACTTCAGGAATGGTTCGAGAACGAAGCGGCCGATGGTTTCAACATCCTGCCGCCCTGGCTGCCGACGGGGCTGACCGATTTCGTCGAACTGGTGGTGCCCGAACTACAACGCCGCGGGCTTTTCCGCACCGCTTACGAGGGCAAGACGCTTCGCGAAAACCTTGGACTCCCCTTCCCGCAAACGCGCTGGGTATCCGACTTTAACGAAGCCGCCGAGTAAGGAGGTAACAATGTCGCTCGAAACCGAACAGAGATACGTCCCCACATTTAGCGAGACGCTCGCATCGCGCGACTTCCCGACGAACTCCCTATTGTCTGGAACAGGAAAATTCCTGTCTCGTTGGGGGCTCCTCATCGCTTTCGCTGTGCTCTGGCAGATGGCACCCTCGATGGGATGGACAAACCAGGCTGTCCTGCCGACCCTAAGCTCGATCCTGACGGCACTTTGGGTTGGCCTCAGCAGTGGCCCGCTTTTGAACGATATCGCCATCAGTCTTCAGCGGGCCGGCATCGCCTTTGGGGCGGCCGTGATCGTCGGCATTCCGCTCGGCCTCTTCATGGGACAGGTCAAGCCGATCGAGCGAAGCCTCGATCCAATCCTGCAGCTCTTTCGGCAGACATCCGCCCTGGCTCTCTATCCGGTGTTTATCCTGCTACTTGGCCTTGGCGAAACATCGAAGATGTTCGTGATCTTCTGGGCGACGCTCTTTCCGATCCTCCTTGCCACCATTGGCGGCGTCAAGCAGGTCGATCCGAAGCTTCTCGAGATGGCGAGGGTTTACGGGGCAAAGCCGCTGACGATCTTTCGCCGCGTCGTTCTGCCGGCATCCCTCCCCCAGATCTTCGTCGGCCTGAGGCTCAGCGCCACCACGTCGCTCTTGCTGCTCATTGCTGCGGAAATGATCGGGGCGAATTCCGGCGTCGGCTTCCAGGTGATGAACGCCCAGTACAATTTCCAGATTCCGCTAATGTTCGCGGCGATCCTGCTGCTGGCGCTGCTCGGGCTTGCAGCCAACTTCGTCCTGGAACTGCTGCAAGCCCGCCTCTGCCGCTGGTCCAAACCCAGGCCCTAGTTTCCAAAACCACACCAATCCAATTCTCGATGGAGTTCAAACAATGACGTTGATTTCACGCCGTTCATTCGCCGGGTTGGCCGCGGCTCTGGCAACGCTTTACATCTCTATTCCCGGAGGCGTCGTGTTTGCTGCGGAGCCCGAGGAAGTGACGATCCGGTATCTCGCAAGTCAAGGGGGCCTTTCCGGCCACGAATTGGCGGATGCTCTTGGATATTTCAAGGGGACCGGGATCACCCTGCAGGACGTCGGCTATGCGCAGGGCGGACCAGCGTCTCTCTTTGCTCTCGCATCTGGCAACGTGGAACTTGGGAGCGCTGCGACCGCCGCCGTCCTGAACTCCATCGCCGGAGGCAACGACTTCGTTGCAGCCTACGCTTCGAACGGCATCAACAAGACGACCGAAAGCATATTCTATACCCTCGAAGGCAGCCCAATTAAGTCCATCAAGGACCTTGAAGGCAAGACGATCGCCGTTAATACGCTTGGAGCGCACTTGGACTACACCGTCCGCGAGGCGCTTCATTCCGTCGGCCTCAAGGAGAACGCCGCCAAGCTCGTCGTCGTACCAGGCCCGCAACTGGAACAGGTTCTGCGCTCCAAGCAGGTAGACATCTCCGCCTTCGGCTATTGGCAGAAGACCTTCGAAGGCGCCGCCCTCAAGAATGGCCCGCTCCAGAAGGTGTTCGGTGACACCGACGTGCTCGGCGAAATCTCTGGCGGCTTCGTCGTCTTGCGCCGCGACTGGATCAAGGAGCACCCACAGGCGGCCAAGGTCTTCGTAGAGAAGTCACAGGCAGCCCTGGAATTTGCCCGTACTCATCCCGACGAGACCAAGGCAGCGATCGCCAAGGTTCTGGCCGCTCGCGGCGAGAACGCGGATATCGCGCAATATTTCACTGGCTATGGCGTTCGCGAAGGTGGCAAGGCAATTCCCCGCGACCTTCAGTTCTGGATCGACATCCTTGTCCGTGGTGGAACGCTACCAGCTGGTAAGCTGAAAGCCGAAGACATTCTGTACGACCCGGCAAACTTTGCCGCCGCGAATTGAGGATCAGCAAAATGGCGCTCGCTGATGTGACCCCCCGCGGTGAAGTTTCGATCAAGAACCTCTCGAAATCCTACTCCATCAATGGACGCCCGCTGAATGTGCTGAGCGGCGTCAATAATCGGGTGAGCCCAGGCGAGTGCCTCGCAATCGTCGGCGCGTCCGGTTCGGGCAAGACAACCCTCCTGCGGGTGCTGGCCGGTCTGGAGGATGCAGATAGTGGTGAGGTCTCGGTCGACAGCCAGCCGATCCGTGGCGTAGGCAATGACCGCGCCGTGATTTTCCAGGAGCCGAGACTGCTGCCCTGGCTTTCGGTTCTCGACAACGTTGCGTTCCCGCTCGAGAACCGCGGAGTAAAGAAAGCCGAGGCGAGGCAACTCGCCGCGCGATATGTGAAACTCGTCGATCTTGCCGACTTTGCAGAGGCTCTACCATCACAGCTTTCCGGCGGTATGGCCCAACGGGTCGGCATTGCCAGAGCGCTGGCCGTCCAGCCCGAAATTCTGTTGCTGGATGAACCGTTCGGTGCGCTTGACGCAATGACGAAGATCTCGATGCAGGAAGAACTTGCCCGCATTTGGAGCGAGGAAGCAGTCACCATGATCCTGGTAACGCACGATCTAGAGGAAGCCGTCTTCCTCGCGGACCGGGTTCTGATCCTTTCCAAGGATAAGGCGCGAACGCACGAGATCGAAATTGACTTGCCGCGCCCGCGAAACAGGAGCGACAGCAGGTTCGTGAAGCTGCGCCAGGAGCTCCTCAGCGAGTTCGGCTTCCACTGAACGCCGAAATCTTTGCGGCTTTCGAGGCCGATAGCCAGCGCTCTAGAGCCCACGATCGACATCTCGGCCGAACGATTGCCTGACCCCAGATCCTGGCTTCGCTGCCTTCCCTTCGTTCGCTTATTGGCTGGTGGCGGCGTCGATGCTGCCGAGCTTCATCAGCATCCTTCGCCTTGATGCCAGATGCCGCGGCCCGCCTGCATCCATTCCACGCCGCCATAGTCCAGCACGCCGTTGCCCCAGTCGCCCTTTCGAAATAGGTCGCCCTCAGGAAGAACGGTGACAGTCGCGAGGCCGGAATGCGGATGACTGTTGACGCCGCGAGCAATCAAAGTGTCCGCATCTATCCGACCAAGAAAGACGAAGGCTTGAGACAGTGCCCGAGGTCCGACGGGCCGCTGTTATCCAGCCGACGCTCGAAGGACGCTGCTCCTTTGCCACCGCGGGATCGATCGCGCTTTTTCCTCCTGAACTTGATCTTGAACGGCTTCTTGCGGTGCGATTGACACTGGTGGCATCGCGGCTGCATCCGCTCGCACAGTTGGCGGAGGCGATTTCGCCCGAGCAGCTCGCCGAGCACATCCAACTGGTGCTGACGGACAGGTCCAGCCTTTCCGATGGTAAGCAGTTCGGGGTTCTCGCCGCCAAGACCTGGCGCATCGCCGACCTCGGCGCGAAACACGCTTTCCTGAAAGCCGGACTTGGGTGGGGCAGCATGCCGACCTGGATGATCAAGGCCGACCTTGCCGCCGGCAGCCTCGTCGAGCTTAACGTCGATCAAGGGGTCTGGCCGCAGGGTAACCAGATGCCGATGCAATGTGTGTGTGTGTGTGCCGTCCACCGGATCGGGCGCGCCTCCCGGCCCGGCGGGACGTTGGCTGATCGAACGCCCGCGCGACCGGGCACAGCGTTGCGCCGGGCGGGAAGAAACCGTGTGCCGGATAGGCTGACAACACAAGCGGGCGACATACCCCTCGTTCGGCGGTGTAAAGCGCGCGACAGAGCGTTCTAAAATCAATAGGAATAGCAATGCGGTTTCGAGGCGCTTCCATGGACGTTCTGAAATCCGATAGCGCCCGTCACCCGCCGTCAGCTAGGCGTGCTTCGATGCGGAGCCCGGCGTTCTCGTTCTCCCGGAAACGCCGTTTTCCAAAAAGCGGGCATTCGGCTGGGTGTGGACATCGGCGTGACCTGACCCCGAGTGGGCTTTCAGAACAGCCGCATTCTACGGCCGGAAACATCACGGACCAGTCATCGCGTGGGCTAGAACGTCGGCTGCGTCCACATGAGCCATGGTCAACTCGACCTCAGCCAAAGTGCTCTGAGCAGCGGCTGAAAGTTCTTTCTTGCCCTCCGTCTCCCTGTTATCGTGAAGTTAGGAGACAGCGCCATGAGCGAGACCCGAAAGCTGGCCGCAATCCTGGCCGCGGACGTGGTTGGGTACAGCCGGCTTGCCGGCGCCGACGAGGACCTCACCCTGGCGAGGTTGCGGACACTGCGCAGCGATCTCATCGATCCGACGATCGCCGTGCACCATGGCCGGGTGGTGAAGCGCACCGGCGATGGTGCGCTGGTTGAATTCCGCAGCGTGGTGGACGCCGTGCGCTGTGCCATTGAGGTGCAGAACGCAATGGTGGAGCGCAATCACGGCGTCGCGCAAGACCGTCGCATTGAGTTCCGGATCGGTATTCATTTGGGCGACGTCGTCGAGGAAAGCGATGGCGATCTTATGGGCGACGGCGTGAACATCGCCTCGCGGTTGGAGGGCGTCGCCGCGGCGGGAGCGATCTGCCTGTCCGAGGATGCCTATCGCCAGGTCAAGGCGAGGCTCGACCTCTCGGTCAGCGACCTCGGCAGCACACAGCTCAAGAACATCGCCGAGCCGATCCGGGTCTATTCACTGCAAGTCGGCAGCGCAGGGACCCAATTAGCCGCGACCCCGCAAATCACGACGAGCCAACCGGCGACGGCAACGTCGCCCAAGCTGTCGATCGCCGTGCTGCCCTTCGCCAACATGAGCGGTGACGCCGAACAGGACTACTTCGCCGACGGCATCTCGGAAGACATCATCACGGCGCTATCGAAGCTGTCGCAGCTCTTCGTCATTGCTCGCAATTCGTCGTTCACTTTCAAGGGCAAGAACGTCCATGTGCAGGAGGTGGGCACGAAGCTCGGCGTGCGACACGTACTTGAGGGCAGCGTACGCAAATCGGGGAACAGGGTACGCATCACCGCGCAGCTCATCGACGCGACCACCGGCGGGCATCTATGGGCTGAACGGTTCGATCGCGACCTCACCGACATATTCGCGGTTCAGGACGATGTCACGCAACAGATCGTCAGCGCGCTGGCGGTCAACCTGACAGAGGGCGACCGGCAAAAGCTTACGCCGGTCCAGACCCGGAACCCCGAGGCGTACGACTGCTTCTTGCGTGGCCGGGAGCTGTGGCACCGGCTGACGAAGCAAACGAACAGTGACGCCCGCGACCTTTTGCAACGTGCCGTCGAACTGGAACCGACCTTCGCCTCGGCGCACGCCTTCCTCGCCCTTACCCACGGGCTCGACTACCTTAATCGGTGGAGCGCGTTGCCGCACCACTCGCTCGAGCAAGCCGAAGAGGCCGCGACGCTGGCGGTAGCGCGGGATGGTAACGATCCCGTGGCGCACTGGTCGCTGAGTCTGGTCAACCTCTACTTGCGACAGCACGATGGCGCCATCAGTGAGGCCGAGCGTGCGATCGTCCTCAATCCGAACTTCGCCGAAGGCCACGTCAGCCTCGGCGAGGCACTTGTCTATTCAGGTAGGTCCGAGGCGGCACTCGCCTATTTCGATCGGGCGAGGGTCCTGAACCCGTACTTTCCGGATGTCGTTCTTCACTTTCAGGCCTCGGCTTTGTTTCAACTGGCAAGGTACGAACAGGCCGTCGAACTGTTGCTGCAGCGCGTGCGTCGCAACCCCGTTACCGATGTCTCGCGCGCGCTTCTAGCCGCCTGTTACGGGCACCTCGGCCGTTTCGAAGCGGCTCGCGCGACATGGCAAGAGGTACTGCGCGTCAATCCCGACTACTCCTTGGAATACCGTCGCAAAGTCCTGCCCTTCAAAAACCCCGCCGATTTCGAGCTTGTCATGGAGGGGCTACGAAAGGCCGGTGTCGTACAATGAGGGTGATTAATGTCCGATCTTGCCAGTCACCGTTTTCGCTGCAGTTCGAACGCGGAAATGACGGCCAGCGAAAACATGAATGGCAGGATGAAATAGAAAAGCCTGAAGACGAGTAGGGCTGCCAGAACGTCTACCTCCGGCACATCTGCCAGGCCGGTGATGAAACCTAATTCGAATACGCCCAGCCCACCCGGAGAATGCGAGATAATAGCGGCAGCGAAAGAAAAGACGAAGACGCCGGCAACAACGGGGAGTCCGGGATTCGACGACACGGGCAACGCTAGATAAATGATAAGGGTAGCGGCGACGATTTCCGCGGATGACACGATGACTTGTCCGACGGCGACGGGAAACGATGGATAATTTATCACCGTCGAGCGGATAGAGAACGACTTCTTCGGTACCAGAGATATCAGCATAAATAGCGCGACGAAGCCGAGCAGGATAATGCCCGCGCCGCTGCTCAGCTCAACCGGTAAGGTATCTAGAAAAAGGTCAACGATCGAGGGCTGCCAGACGAGTACGGCGCCCATGACGGTTACGACCCCGAGTGCGAACGTGAATGCGCAGAAGACGACAAGCACCGCGACCTCACCCCCCGTCAAACCCTTCGACGTGTAGGCGCGATACCTTATGACCGCCCCCGAAAAGACCGAGGCGCCAACTACGTGCGCGAAGGCGTATGTCGCGGCAGCGCAGGCGTGAGCGAAAAGCGGACTGACTTTCCGGCCAAGATAGTTCAAGGCGAGCCTGTCGTAGAGGCCCAGCATAGCGTAAGCGGCGAGCCCGGAGAGCCCGCTGCCGATCCAGGTCGCAGGTGGTAGCAAGGCCAGTTTGGCGCCAATCTCGGCAAAGGACAAACTTCGCAGTTCCCGGGAAAGGAGCCACACGCTGACCACCAGAGCGGCAATGCCCACAACTTTCCAAACATAATCGGTCAGGGATTTCCGGTTCGCACCAGGGAGATGATCAGGTGGTCGTTGTGGAGATCGATCAGTCATGAACAACTCTCGTCACTGTGTCCTTACCGCTCCCTACACGTCGTCGAGAATCTCTCGTCGCCGATAAATGCGCATCCTCGAGCCGAGGACCCGCCATGGCCAGCGCGATTGACAAATGCTACCAGCATGACGAACATCTCCTTCGCGCGCAGAAACGCGCGGGAAGGGTTTCGGTTCACGATATCTGAATTCGAAATATCTTCACTCGGCTGAGATTATTCCTTCGCATAAATCAAACAGCGGACTTCGATCGATTTGGTTTTACCTACGGACCGCCTGTGGGATCCCAAAGCCATTCCGGACATGAACGATGGAAGAAGACCAACAGTCAAGGTGATTGATTTATTGCCCACTATCCACGTGGTACCGTCAAAAGGTCGCCGATTTCCGCTAACATGGCTTTCAGCCTAGACGCACGCAATGCCGGCTGCCGTTGGCGGTGCCCTATAGGTCGATTGGTGTCGGTTCTCGCTCTGGGACAGGCGGTCTGGCCGGAGAAGGAGCCGGCAGACGGAGGAGCGGCTTTTCCTCGGAAGGTGACTGCCGTTGAAGCGGAGGTGTGACGGATGCTTCGTCAGCCGATCCGGTTCGATCATCGACGTCAGCTGGTCCAGTCCCATCGTGTTGGGGATAGAGTTTGAGCGCGTTGGCGCAACTGGTCATCTCATCAACCGCCTCGTAAAACCGGGAAGGTTCAGTCCAGCGATCACATTGCCTTGATATTGCAAGTGTTGCTTTTGGCGAGGGTTAAAAGCGCATCAAACGTGAGTTCTGGGAATGCTAAGCCATTTTCGCTATATGCGATCGTGAGCTGCGATTTACTTTTGTCAAAACTGACGTTGACCCAGTATTTTCGATTTTGCTTGAAGAAAAGCTGCCAAGGAGGCGAGGACACCAAGAGCTCGGCACTTCCATTGATGAATGCCTCGCCGCACCTTCCCTCAACTATTTTGACCGACCGCTTACTGTTTGTCATTTCCCCCGCGAGGGCGGCTCGCAGTCACGTGCGCGGTTTCAGGTTTTCCGGGTCGTAGATCGGCTTGTAGCCGACGCTGATGACTTCAACCGGGTAGGTCTCGGCGAAATACTCGACATTCAGCTTGCGGCCGACCTGGCAGTATTCCTGCGGGAGATAGGCGAGCGCGATGTTCTTGCCGACCGATGGACCGTAGGCGACGGAGGTGGTGTAGGAGATGCGGCCGACACTATCGACCAGCGTCTTGCCGGTTTCCGGGTCCATGACCGGCATCGAGCCCACGGGGTAGCGTTTGACGCCCTTGCTGTCGGTGTTCTCTGTCATGACTAACGTGCAAAGCATCGCCGGCTGGTGTTCGCGCGCCTTGTATTCCAGGTGCTTAGCCTTGCCGCGGAAATCGGCTTCCTTGACCTTCGGACGGGCGAGGTCGGCTTCCAGCAGGTTATACTGGGTGAGCAGGTCGCCGTTCTGCAGACGCAGCGACTTTTCCATGCGGCGCGAGTTGGCGTAGGTCTCGACGCCGAACGGCATGACGCCAGTGGCGCGCAGCGCGTCCCAGACGGCCAGGCCGTCCTCGTACTTCATATGCAGTTCCCAGCCCTGCTCGCCGACATAGGAAATGCGGAAGGCGGTGACCGTCTTGCCCGCGATCTCGACCGGCTTGATGGCCGCGAAGGCGAAGTTTTCGGGGTCGAGCGCAGCCGGATCGGCCACGACCTTCTTCAGCGTGTCGCGGGCGTTCGGACCCCAGATGCCGATGGTGATGAACTTTTCCGAGACATCGGTGATGGTGACGTTAAGGCCGCGATCCTCGGCCACTCGCTTCATGTAGTGGAAGTCGCGCGGGCCGGCGTCGGCGCCGTTGATCAAGCGGCAGCGGTCGGTCATGCGGATAACGGTGAAGTCGGCGCGAACCATGCCCTCATCGTCGAGGAAGTGGGTGTAGATGCCCTTGCCGATGTTGCCGTCACCGCCGATTTTGGCGGCGCAGAGCCATTCCAAGAGCTCGACATGGTCTGGGCCTTCGAGGTCAACCATATGGAAATGACTGAGGTTGACGATGCCGCAATCCTCGCTCATCGCCAGGTGCTCGGCATTGGAGACGCGCCAGAAGTGGCGGTTGTCCCACTCGTTTTCTCGCACCGGAACGCGGTCGCCGTATTTCTCCAGCAGGTGCTCGTTGGCCTTGTAGCCATGGGCGCGTTCCCAGCCGCCCAACTCCATGAAGTAGCCGCCAAGCTCCTTCTCGCGCTCGTAGAAGGGCGAGCGCTTGGCGTTGCGGCCGGAGGCGTAGGGCTCGCGGGTGTGAACGGCGGGGAAGTAGATCTTCTGCGCGGCCTCGTAGCAACGGCCGGCGATGAATTCCTCAGTCAGTTGGTGCGGATAGAAGCGGGCATAGTCGATCGAGTTGTGGTCGATCTCGGTGCGGCCGTCGGTCATCCAGTCGGCGATGAGCTTGCCGTAGCCGGGGCCGTCCTTGACCCAGATCGCGACGCAGTACCAGAGGCCGCGCACCTTCTGGCTCTCGCCGCAGGAGGGCCCGCCGGCGGCGGAGACCTGCAACAGGCCATTGAAGGAGTGACCTTCGTTATAGCCGAGTTCGCCGAGGATCGGCGTCAGTTCCATGGCTTTTTCGAGCGGCTCGAGGATCTGCTCCATTTCGAGGTCGCGCTGCGAGGGCGAGAGGCGCGCTTCATGCTTCTCGAGCAGTTCGCGCGGATGACACATGCGCGGATTGGTAGTTTCGTAATAGCCCCACTCGATCTGGCCGCCCTCTGTCGTCTTCGGGTCGCCGGTGTCGCGCATATAGGCCGAGTTGCCCTGGTCGCGCAGCAACGGGAAGCCGATTTCCTTGCCCGTGCCCTCGAACTCGTTGTAGGGGCCGAAGAAGGTCAGCGGGTGATCGACCGGCATGACCGGCAGGTCCTCGCCGACCATCTCGGCGATCAGGCGGCCCCAGAGGCCAGCGCAGACGATGACGTGGTCGGCCGTGATGGTGCCGCGATGGGTGACGACGCCCTTGATGCGGCCGCCTTCGACGATCAGCGACTGGGCCGGCGTGTTGCCAAATACCCTGAGCTTGCCGGACTTCTCGGCTGCATCAACCAGCTTGCCGGCAACGGTCTGCGAGCGTGGGATGACGAGGCCGGCGTCGGGATCGAACATGCCGCCCTGGACCTGATCTTCCTCGATCAGCGGGAACATTTCCTTGATCTCCGCGGGCGAGACGTAGCGGGCGTTGGTGCCGAAGGCCTTGGCGGAGGTGAGCTTGCGCTTGATCTCTTCCATCCAGGAGTCATCGCCTTTGCGAGCGACTTCAAGGCCGCCGATGCGGGAGTAGTGGCCCATCTTCTCGTAAAAATCGATCGAATACTGGGTGGTCCAGACCGAGAGATAGTCGTGGCTGGTGGTGTAGCAGAAGTCGGAGGCGTGGGCGGTCGAGCCGATGTCGGTCGGAATGCCCGATTTGTCGATGCCGACGATGTCGTCCCATCCGCGCTCGATCAGGTGATGGGCGATCGAAGCGCCGACGATGCCGCCGAGACCGATGATGACGACTTTTGCCTTGCTTGGAAATTCCGCCACGTGCCCGTTCCTTCTTGGTTCTTCGACGAATGTGCCATGCCACATTCATTTTCGATTCTAGGTCAGACCTCTTCGCATAAAAACCACGGTGTTGGGCAGCTCATATTCGTCATTGGCTCCGCCTCCAGCGACATCGGCGCAAATGCTCCTGAACGGGTTGAGGCTTGATCAAACTCGACATCGCCGCTCGCCGTGGCCTTAGCCGACCAGCGAACCAAGATCTGATCGCGGCTATTGGCTATACCGAGGTCTAGAGAGTTGTGTTGCAAACTCGAATTTTTTACGACTGCCGGCCTAAAGCCAACTGCAAGACCAGCGCATTCCGCGCCCAGGACGGCGACAGCTAAGGTCCCGGCCACAGGAATGTGTGAAGGTCATTGCAGTTCGCCCACGTCCACTGCCACGCGGAATTGCCTCGCGGGCAGCGATGTGAGCGTCCGTCGGACAGGTACCTAAGCTTGCCTTTTGAGTTTTTGTTGGTGGGGTGACCGGGGTTTGAATCGTGCGTTTTGCGGGTGCTTGTATCGCCACGCAACGACCATCTCGTTCCTGGTGATTGGAGTCGCAGATGAGCGGGCAGATCCGGATCTTCTGCATGCGAAGTTGCTCAAGGAGAGTTACTGATGGCTCCAACGCTGCAATTTCGAACCTCCTATTCTTGGCGAATTGTGAGAGAGCCCTTCGACTCGCGGCGCCCCAGAGACCGTCCTCATTGCCTGCTCTGCAGCCGACCCGATTGAGTTCTTTCTGAATCGAACGCGCCAGATCACGATCCCGCTCAACATCCGATTCATCTGGTTGCGGATTAAGCGCAGCAACTCGACCCGCAGAAGCGGGTACACCCACCCCTGGAGTTTGCGGTTGGGCGGCCCCGTCTGGAGAGGTTTCCAATTTGGCGACCGCCTCGTCGGAAGCAAGCTTTTCAATGTTTCTTATTTTTGCCTTTGCAAGCTTTACGAATGCTCCGTTCGGGTACTGCTGGAGATAGGCATCGAATTCATTGCGGTCAGACGATGCCTTGATCGTCTCCCAGAAGACAAGCTCGGCCGCATTGTCGTGCTTAGGATCGTTGCCTGTTGTTGATTCCTGCTCTACTAGCGGCTTTAGCACTACCTCACCGGTCAGCGACGAACTATCCCAAGGTACCTGTTTGCCGTCAGTGGCCTCGAGCACATCCCGGCGAACGTCTATCAACTCACGCGTGATATCGTGCCCTGGCTTTCCAAGATGACGCAGGAGGGCGGCGGTGAACGGCGAGTTTCGCCCTACTCCATCGAGCGCGACATTACCGGGTTGGGTAGCGAAGGCGATGAGTGAACCGATACCGCTCCCGACCTTGGCCAGGCCTCGGCCGATCGAAAAGGAGCGGGTGCCCATAGACCGGGCGAGATTGACCGCAAGTGGATTATCTCGGCAGGCATCGAGGAACACCAGGTTCACGTGCGTCTGCCGCTCCATAGCAGACAAAACCATGTTCATCGGTACGGCTTCGAATTCCAAGTCGATGTAGGAAAGAAGCGTCGCATCGACAGGCGCGATGTAGTTTTCGAGCATGTCGTGCCCGTATTTGTCAGCGAAATCCTTGATCGACACCCGGAGCCGCCATCAAGCTTGTTTCAGTGAAGTAATAACCCGCGCGATTGCTCCCCGGTCCATGCTCTTTGATGCCGGGAACGTGGTAGGCGCCGATCTTGCCGGGCGAGACCAATAAGGAGAACGGCGCCTTGCGGATACAGAGATCCTCGGCCGCTTCCTTCCGACCGATGAGCCGTGGTGTGATTATTAGCGTTATATTGATTCACTCGCGGCAAGCCTTAGCTGCTCGCTGCTTCATGAATATGCTTTTTGTTGACCGCCTAACGGTCTCTGTACGAGGACTGGGTCGGTCTCGATCCGTGTGCGAGCACCCCACATGTCAGAGGCTTTCGGCACGCGCATGCATTCTGGGGATGACTCAGCCTTTGAGAATTGCCCGATGGACATGTCTCCCCCCTGACCAGGGAGAGACGAAAGCCATGCCTTGCTGCTCGACGATCGGCGCCTTGGTAGGGACGCGATCGTAGGGGTCGATGATGTCCTGGTCGAGCAGGTGCACGCAGCCCGAAGATACGGCCTTGCCGATCGAGCGCCATTCCGGATTACTGTGCAGACGGTAGAGCTGTCCTGGCCGTCAGAAGATGTAGAGTGCTCGGGACCATATGCGCACCGAAGCGCCGCTCCCCGCCGAGACCTAACACCGGTATCTCGAGCGGTTGCTTTTTGTACCCGAGTGCGGCCACATGGTCAGCGGTGAGGGTGCGATACCATTCCATACCGCCGCGCGTGCGGCCAGGAAGGGCCATCGCTTTGCGTAGATCTGGCCTTCATGGCTGAGCGGTTCTACGATCACAGCACCTTCAATCCGGCGGACATCGAACTATGCGAGTAAAAACCTGCTTCCGGCCAAGACGAGGGTGTTCATTGAGTTCGCCATCGAGGTCTTCCAGCGAGAGCGATACCCGGCGCGCTTCGCAGCTAGCCTTAGATAGACATCGCCGGATGAAATGAAACGTCGCCTCTTTATCGGGGGCCATAAGCTCGCGGTCGCACTCGGACCAGCAACGGCGGCCCCCGCGTCTATCAAAGATCTTCGAATTTCGTCGGCCAGCAGGTATTCGTCCTCGACCACGAGGATATGACGGTCACCAATGATTGATCACTCCTCATCCTACTCCACGGGGGCCTTGGTTGCAGAGACCGGTAGCGAGATGCTGCAATGAATCCCGTCTTTGCCCATGACGAAACTGGTCCTGGCGCCAAGCTGGTAGGGCAAGGCCTGGTCAATCAGTTCCCGCCCCTGCCCCGTTCCGTTAGGCTTGAGCCTATCCGCCGGCATTTTCACGCCACGCTCGCGCCAATCGATGTGGAGCCATGGGCGCCCGTCCGGACCTTCCTCCTCGAGTGACCAAGTGATCGAAAGCGTGCCAGCCGGTTGACCAAGAGCGCCATACTTTATCGCATTCGTCGCCAGTTCGTGCAGCGCCATCGCCAGAGTTTGCACGGTGGACGATCGCAGGCGAATACCCCGGGGGCCCTTCAGAGTGACACGCGCGGCATTGCCGTCCATAGCGGAAAGTTCGCTATCAATAATCTCATCGAAGCTAACCCGATCGTGATCGTTCAATCTCGAGAGCAAGCCTTGGACACGTGCCAACGCCTCCAGCCGGCCCCGGAAGCGGTGGCGAAAGTCTTCAAGATTGTCGCTTGCGCTATCTGTTCTGTCAGCCACGGAACGAATGACGCCGATCAGGTTGCGCGTGCGATGCTGAAGCTCCGATACCAGTATTGCCTGACGTGACTGCATGTTGCGCAAATCGTCGACATCAGTCGACGTGCCAAGCCATTCGATGATTGTACCACCAGTGTCGCGAACTGGCGTCGCGCGCGTATGGAACCATCGATAGCTATCAGTATCTGCGCGTCGGATTCGATATTCTGCCTCTACACCTCCAGCCTCTACCGCTTTCGACCATTGTGCTTGAACCATTTCCCGATCATCGGGATGCACCTGCTCCAGCCAACCGGCACCGTGGCTCTTCTCTGCTGGCTGGCCCGTATATTTCGTCCATTGCGGACTTGACCACGTCCAGTTTCCATCGTCGACTGCGCGCCAAACGAGTTGAGGAATTCCTTCAAGCAGGGCGCGCTGACGAAGCTCGGCGCCCGCCAGCGCCTCCTCTGTAGCCTTGATGTCGGTAATATCGTGTCCGATGCCACCGATATACGTGACCTTGCCCGTCTCGTCCTTGATCGGAAAATCTGTGTTTCTAAGCCAGCGGATGCCACCATCAGCCGGTCGCCGGATACGGTACTCGAAGGTCACCCATTCTCCATGCCGCACTCGGGATAGGTTTTCCGCGGCACGATCACGATCTTCAGGCAAGATCAGCTCAAGCCAGCCGGACATGTTATCACCTCCCAGCGCAGCTTCACGGTTAAGGCCGTAAATCGCCTCAAATGCTGCTGTAAGATATGTCCACTGGAACGTCTCAGCGTCACGGATCCAGAGAATATCCTGCGAGGCCTCACCAAACTGACGCAGTCGGTCCTCGCTTACGCGCAGCGCGTGTTCGGCGCGGGCACGATCGGAAATGTCTACGAATGTCACGACCGTGCCGTCTATCCGGTCTTCGACTGTCCTGTATGGTCGCAGGCGCATCGAATATTGCTGACCACGCCGGCTGGTGACCTCCCTTTCGATGGGAATGAGATCTTTCAGCACCTTCCGCGCGTCACTGCCGATATCGTGGTAGTCGAGCTGATGGGTGAAATCAGTGATGGCCCGACCGATGTCGTGCCGGGTAACGTTGAACAACTCGGCGACCGGCGCCGTGAACATTTTGATGCGCAGGTCCTGGTCCAGGAAGAGGGTGCCAATCTCGGTTGCAGCCGACAGGTTTTGCAGGTCGCTGTGGGCCGCCGATATGCTCTCGAGCTTGCTCTTCAGTTCGGCATTGACGGTGTGCAGCTCTTCATTGATGGACTGCAGTTCCTCCTTCGATGTTTCAAGCTCCTCCGCGGTAGAGCGATACTCCTCGTTCATCGACTGGAGTTCCTCATTGGCGGCCCGAAGCTCCTGCACCACAGCGTCATGACCATTGCGGCTGACCATGAGGGCTTCCTGCGCGGCTTTCAGTTCTGCGTAAACGCGCCTTACCTCGTCGGGCCGTGCATCGGCAACTGGTTCGAGATCGTCGCTGTCTTGAACGACGCCGCCATCGAGGAAAAACACGAGCGCTTGCGCAGCCTTTGGAGCCTCGCTTGTTATCGGAGTGACTTGCATGGAAACACGCCGCCTGCCCACATCGAAAGCGACGATGGTCGGAAGTGTGACGCTGGGCTCCCCTTTCTCCAACGCACGAGATAAAGCTATGCCGAGATCAAGACGTAGTTCTGGCCTCACGACTGCAGTAAGCGCTTTCGAAACAGGCCCGGCTGAGTGAAGGATAAACCGACCGGCCGTCGGTGACAGATGCAGAATGTTTTGCCCGTCATCCACCAGCGCACTGGCTGGCGCGTTGTGCTCGAGCGCTGCGACATGAAGCGCCGCGGGAAGTGCTGACCGGTCTGCGGCGCTCGGAGCCGGGCGTTCATGGCTCCGGAAATATTCGGGCGCTGCAAATTGCGGAAGTATGGGTAGAAGGACGCCTGCATGTGGACGAGCGCTGTAGATTCGAGCTTGCCGATCGACCGGCGCAAACAGATCGGTCGCGACATCCACCGTTTCAGCCGATCCCAGAAACAGATATCGGCCTGGGCGCAACCCGTAGTGGAAGATCGAGCAGACTTGTGCCTGCAGGGCGCGCTCCAGGTAGATCAGCAGATTGCGGCACGTGATGAGATCGAGCCGCATGAAAGGCGGCTCCTTCAAAACGCTGTGCTTGGCAAACAGAATGCTCTCGCGAATTTCCTTTCGAACGCGAAAATGCGTCCCCTCGTCGATGAAATAGCGGGCAAGCCTCTCCTCCGAGACATCGGCCTCAATCGCTCGCGGATAGCGTCCTTCCCTGGCTGTCGCAAGTGAGCCTTCATCCAGGTCTGTTGCAAAGATCTGGATCGGAACCTTAACTCTTTTTCGAGCCATCGCTTCATGCAACAGGATCGCAACGCTGTACGCCTCTTCGCCGGTTGCACATCCAACAACCCAAATCCTAATAGTTTCTTCGCTTTCGATATCGAACGCATCGAAGAGCGGCGTGATGGCCTGTCGCGCCAGTGCTTCGAAGGCCTGCTCGTCGCGAAAGAACATCGTCACGGAGATCAGCAGATCCGAAAAAAGGTTCTGTGCCTCTTCTGGCGTCGTTAAAAGATAGTCGGCGTAGTCAGCAAGTGTGTCCGTACGGCAAACCTGCATTCTGCGAACAACCCGCCGCATTACAGTAGCGCGTTTATAGGCGGAAAAGTCATGTCCTGTTCTAGCCCGTAAAAGGGCGACGATCCGTCGAAGGTCGTTGGCCGCACCAGCCATGTCAAGAGAGCGAACCGCCTCCTTGCTGCGAGCCACTTCGGACAGCCGTTCAACCAGTCTGGCAATTGGCGCCACGAAGTCGGCCGCTCCGCTTGCGATCGCATTTTGGGGCATCGAGTTGAAGCTTGCTTCAGCCGGCTCCTGCACCATTATGACACCGCCAGCCTCCTTGACCGCCATGACGCCGAGCGCTCCATCCGATCCAGCTCCGGACAAGACGATTGCAACACCGTCTCCTCGCGCTGCAGCGACAGAGCGAAAGAACATGTCGATAGGAGCCCTTTGACCCCGGGGTTCGCTGAAGGGCCGGGCGGCGACACTGTCACCGTCGATCGCGAGTTCCCTGTCTGGAGGGATGACGAACACGCAATTGGCTTTAAGCGTCGGTGTGTCTTCGATCTGGTGGACCGGCATCCGGGTGCAAACGGAGAGGATTTCGCTTAGCGAGCTTGGCTCATCCGGTGCGAGGTGTACGATGACGACGTAAGCGAGGCCAAGATCCGTCGGCAAGAGCCGGAACAGAGTTTGCAATGCTTGAACCCCGCCGGCCGAGGCTCCAATCGCACAAACAGGAATGAATTGCTGGGCCGTCTTGATGGAATAATCGCTATCGTCGGCCATTTTCGCGCACCTTTGACAATGAGGAGACGCCACCTGCCTTATTATAGCATCCCGTTGGCAGGGGTGCCTCATAATCGTGTCCAGCGCAACGGGTTAATATCGCGTAAAGATAGGAAACTGCGAACTCATCCTCGCCGCGAGGAAACAGGCGGGTGCCCGAGGACAAACCGTGAGACTGCGCGAGCGAACGAGCAGCTCAAACAATTGGTGAGAATAGGAGGCGACCCTCACTATTGCGAATCGGCCAGTCGGATGTGGGGAAGCGTGCCGACGAGACGCGGAAACGGAGTTAGTGACGTTTCCTGCGTCACGCTTGCACGCCAGCCGTTTTCAGTCGTCATCTTAAAGCGGTGAGCTGAGCCCCGGAGGCGACTTTCAGGAGGCGCTGCACTCAGTCGAGAAACTTGTCGATGTCAGATGCGCGCGCAGGATCGCTCGTGTTCGGAAAAATTAGAGTCGGCTGGAGGATCGTCCGAGCCGTTAGATTTAGCGACAGGCAACAGGCGCCGATACGCAGCCTCAGGCGTTCCGTAAGCTTCCCCGGCAAATTCAACAAGACCATCGCGGTCGCGAATGAGTACGGTGCTTCTCGTTGACCTGATGAGCAACTCTCCTTCGAGGATGTGCATGGCGGCGGTAATGGAGGGTCGTCTGACGCCGAGAGACGCCGCCACGGTATCGTGGGTGACCTCAAGCGAATCCCTCCCCGAGCGGTCCTGGATCATAAGAATCCACCTGGCGAGGCGGGTCGGGATCTCGAACCGCCCGGCGGCGAGGGCCGCCTGACCGATTTGTATGCAGATCGACCGCTCGAAGCGGGCGGATGTCGTTCGAAGCGTCGGGGAAGTTTCCAGAGCAATGCGGAAGTCATCGACAGATATTGCTAGGACATCGCCATCGACGCGGTTGATCAGCTCGTATGGTGTTATGTCGTCGTAAAGAGCAATCCCGCTCCCGGTCATGCCCTCGTTGCCGACAAATGCAATATCGAAACTCGTCCCTGCAGCACCCACGGTTGTGAGAGAGAGAACACAATCGAGGGGAAACAGGATGCGCTCGACGACCTGGTTCGGAGTTTCAAGCACAGCGCCACGGGGCAGGTGAAGTTTGCGAAGATAGGGGAGCAGTTCCGAAAGCTCCCGTTGCGGAAGCAGCCGTAGAACTTTATTCCTCAAAACATCATGGCGAGAGGCTGATTGTGGACTGGTGGTCGACAGAAGGGCAGCGATAACGGCATCGTCTTCAAGCGGCTTGCGGAGTAAGATCCTGTCGCGGAACCGTGCAGGGATGATATTCGGTTCATAGCCAGTGGCGAAAAGGAACGGGATGTTCATTCGGTGGAGCTCGTCGGCGACTGGGAAAACCATCTCGCCGCCCAGGTTGACATCGAGTACGACGCCGGCGAGATCGGTGGTTTGCCTGATCTTCTTGAAAGCATCGTCGATACTTGGCGACGGCCCCACCACCTCGACACCCTGTTGCCTGAGACTGAAGGCAAGTGCCGTCGCGGTATAATAGTCGTCTTCGACGACGAGTATCGGTTTTCCTTCGAGGGCTCCACGTGATCTTATCATCGACCGATCCTCCTATGCGGTCATGCTGCGAGGGGCGCATTTCCGTGTGCGCTTATTGCTATTTTCCCGAAAAAAGCGCCGGTCGGAAATTTGTTCCGCCGTTTCTTTGAACTGGATTGATAGATGTTGAACAACTGCCGCGTACCGCTAAACCAGACTTCGTACCGCTCTGGCGGGACGCACCGACGAGCGTCCTTGTCGACGGAGAACGGCTTGAAGCTGGCCTCCGGCAGAAGTGTCAGCTTCGAATGTCATGCCGGTCAGTAGGGTTGGCATACGCGCCGCCCACGCGAGCCCCGAACATATTGCAACAGAGAGGACTAGTGAGACCCGTTTAGTTAGCAAAGGGTTGATCCCTTCCTTTTGTCTTTTTCTGACGCCTCTCGGGCCGCTCCTGAATGTACGGTTCCTTGATCATCAGCATCTCGGCAGCAATAGCCGCGGCTACGAAGGCGGCCCTCGCCTGCTCTGGATCTCGCGGCCCTTCATGCCTTCGAGGCACAGTGCCTGAGCCACTACCCAATCCTCGCTTTTGTGATCGTCTGGCCAGCGGTAGAGCAAGCTATAAGCCAGATCGGCAAGGGTTGAGTGCCGGCGCATCGATAGATGATGTCCCATTGCGCTTCTCGACGCACACCAGGCAGTCTCTAACGGGGAAAGTCGCCGACGTATTGCGCCATTCGTCACCTCCGGCCCGAATCAGGTGGCAACAAATCTGGCCAGTCAGACGCTTTTACGAGGTTCTTCTAATTTGTCCGGCAGGCGACGGGAACAAAACCTTTGGTGGCAGGTTTGGCGCGCGGAAGAGAGAAGCGTACACCCTCTTTCTTTTCAGTCACCACCTGCCCCGCTTGATCAGCATCGGCGGGGCTTTTTTCTATGGGCATGCCAACCTACTTCAGGCCGGTCACGGTACACCCTTCGATGGTCATTTGCAGTGTTGGAGGAAAGCGCTACTTAGCTCCAGAGGCTGATATGCAAGACGCATCATACGATCCATTCCGGTATGGTCTCGCTTTGCTATTGGTTCGGCGACCGTATCTTCGTTGTTACAGGGAAATCGCGCACTGGTGGCCTGACGCCGTCGAAGAATACGCCGTGGCAATCAAGGCTCGCGACAAGCTGCGCTCGGACGGTGACAACGAGGGCCTTCTGCAGGAGTATGAGGCAAGGTGCCTTGAGCTTGAAGAGGAACTTGAAGGTTATCTCACTGCCGCCGGCACTGGAGGATGAACCGGGGCACAGGCTCGGGCTGGACGCGATCCCGCCTGGTTGTGATCGAAGTCCTCTTTTTCAAGGAACAAAAGCTGGGCCGCCCTTGTTGGAGACGCGGAAAGAGCAGGCCGTCATCCTGTTCCTTCTGTTTCCATATCCCGAACTCGCCCTGCTTGATTCGTGTCAGGCGGGGCTTTTTCGTGGATGACCTGGAAAAATGAGACATTTTACGGATATGTTTTCGCCACCGCACACGCCATCATTTCTGGGCGTCGTGCACGGGTTGGTTAATCGCGGCGCAGGGTCACAGATCCTCAGCCAAGTATTGTGTTGAATCTGTTCTTGACCTAACTCTGGAACAAAGTCCTTTGTGCTTTGTTTTGGGCGCCGGAAGAACGGGCTTGCCCTTCCCCGTTGTTCCTCTGACTCTCGTCTATGCCCCGCTTGATCCAGGCGGGGCTTTTTCGTTATCAAGCTGGCCCCCGCATATGGCTTTCCGCCTCCGCTTACAGGGCGCTTTTCCAACGCCATTACTGGTATGCCCATGGTGGACCGGATAAGCCATTTATGGAATGACATTGACTGCGCGCGCGGCCACGAGGACGAGCGTCAGGAGCGAAATCACGCTTTCCAGCATCATAAGCGCCTTCGCGCGTTGGGTGAGTGGCAGCACGTCGGTGGGACTGAAAGCGGTCGCCGTATTGAACGCGAGAGACACATAGTCGATGTAAAGCGGTCGCCAATTTGGCGCCGCGACGTCGGGAGTTGAAGCCTGAGGAAAGAGCCAGTCGGGTCTCCTTGCTATGCCACGCGCAATACGCGATGGGCCACCGGCGTCAATCTGCCAATAGAGCAGCGAGAAGGTGAGCACGTTGGTGATCCAGATGGTAAATGACGACGTCAACAACGATACTGATCGCGTCTCGGGCGGGTGCACGGTGATGATCCCGATCATATCTGCGAGTTCCGCTGCCGTATTGCCTGCGTAAACGCTAGCAAGCAGCATGATCGCGAGCCGCTCGATACGCAGCCAGGCAGCGTTGTCAGTCGCCAGCGTCACCATGATCATTGGAACGATAGCCACCACCAAAACCGCGTATGACACCCAGCGTGGCATGGCATAGACGTGATGTGGCAGCACCTCCAGGAGGGCGAACACTGAAAGTATCGCCACCACCGGAGACCATCGAGGTTCGTCACGACCTGCTTGGATGACATCGCTCATCGTCCCGCCCTTAGTGCCATTAGAGATGCTGAAGAAGCGGACGTCCCGAAGGGCGTCCGCTCTGACGTCGTTACTGCGCGCTTCAATCGTGACCTGTCTTCATCTCCCGAACCTGCTGCATGACCTGCTCCAGATTGTAGCTTGCAGGGCTCTGAAGCGGCGGGAAGTCGATGTAGGTCTCGAGATGCTTCAGCCACAACTGCTGACCGATGGGAAGGATGTTCCAGTCATAGACATAGGCGGTGGACGGTGACGCGATGGCGCCGCCTGTACCGAAGAGCGTCTTCAACTGTTGTCCGACCGAGGTTTCGAACGGGTCGCGCTTGATGTTGACGACCTGCGTCCAGGCGTACGGCATGACTCCGGTGATGAAGCCCGCCGGGTCGTCGGACACCATGGCGAAGTACATTTTCCAGTTCTTGTAGCGGACCGCCGACGGCTCCTTGCCGGAATAGTACAAGAAAGAGTCGCGCGCGGATGGCGACTTGCCTTCCAGGAAGTCGCGCTGGTCGATACCGTCGAGCGTCGTCTTGACGATTCCCGGATACTTGCCCGCCTCGATCTCTTTCTTCAGGCCGTCGCCCTTCGGACCGCCTGCGATATTCACAAATGTCGGCAGCCAGTCGAGCGCCGAGAACATCTCGTTCTTGACCGTACCGGGCTCGATGTGCCCAGGCCAGCGAACCACAAGCGGCGCACGCATGCCGCCTTCCCAGGTGCTGAGCTTTCCGCCCTTGAACGGGGTGGTGCCGCCATCTGGGAAGGTGATCGTCTCGGCGCCGTTGTCGGTCGTGAAGACGACGATGGTGTTGTCGAGTTCTCCCATCTCCTCGAGCCTCTTCAAAACGTAGCCGATGTTGTCGTCCATCTGCTTCATGCCGGCTTCGTTGACGCCCCAGTCCTTGCCGCCGGGCTCGCCGACCATGTTCAGATATTTGTCGGGCAGCACCGTCGTGATGTGCATGCGGGCTGGGTTGTACCAGACGAAGAACGGCTTTTTGGTTTTCTCGGGGTCATTCCTGTCGAGGAAATCGATGACCTTGCCCGAGATCTCTTCGTCAATCGTCTTGGAGCGCTCGAGCGTCAGCGGCCCTTCGTCCTTGCAGCTTTGATTCGCCGGGGATCCGTCGGACGATATGCACGAAAGCATCGGACGCGGGGGCGTCAGGCAAGTAGTGGTCTTCGGGTCCACGGACGCCGGGTCTTCCGTTAAGCCGGGGATCGGCGTGTTCCTGCAGGGTGGTGCGATCCCTTGCTCGGTTGATGTCTTGTTGATGTCGGGGAAGCTCACCCCCTGCATGGCGTCGAGGTGATAGAGGTAGCCCCAAAATTCCTGGAACCCGTGTGCCGTCGGCAGGGATTCGGTGGTATCTCCGAGATGGTTTTTGCCGAACTCACCCGTGGAGTAGCCGAGATCATACAGGAACTTGGCGAGGTGAGGCGTGCCGGCCCGCAGGTAGGACGGGCTTCCGGGAATCTCCGGCAGAACCATGCCGACGCGGACCGGCTGCATGCCGGTGATGAACGCGGTCCGCCCTGCCGTGCAGCTCTGCTCGGCGTAGTAAGTCATGAACTTCGCCCCTTCGCGGCCAATGCGGTCGATATTGGGTGTTTCACCGACCGCGAGACCTTGGTGATAGATGCTCGGCTGCATCCAGCCGATGTCGTCACCCATGATGAACAGGATGTTGGGCTTCCTGCTCTCCTGCGCATGTATTGCCGCCGTGCTCGCCAACAGGCTGCCGGCGACCGCCATTGCTGCTGTTATGAACTTTGTAGTCCGTCTCATTTCGAATGCTCCCTCAAGCGGTCGCCACATGGACGATCAAGGTTGGTTGAAAAAAGTAGAAGCAAAAGAGGGTTTGTCGGCGACGTCCGATTTGGCAAATTGGATACATCATTTGGGTAGAGACGCGGCTCTCGACCCGCGCGCGGTCGCCCTCGACTTGCCGAAGAGGGCATGTCCACTCTTCCATCCATTTTCTACATTGTATTAGCGTCAGCAGATATTGCCCTTTGGGGAATCAGCCGTGACGAGCGGGATGCCCATCGAGCGAATCATGACCTCCCTAAAGGGCAATAGGCAGTGGCCGACGCCGCGTGTCATAAGATGCTGACAAAGGGCACGTTCTAGCAATGAGCAGGGCATGAGCGCAGCGGACGCACACGATGCCGGATCTGAAGGCTTGGCCTGGGTACCAGGACGAACGTTCATCATGGGGTCGAATAAGCACTATCCGGAGGAAGCCCCTGCGCATCCGGTCAAGGTGGAGGGCTTCTGGATCGATGCGACGCCTGTAACCAACCGCCAATTCGCCGCCTTCGTCAAAGCCACAGGCCATGTCACCGTCGCGGAAAAGACGCCACAGGCCGCCGACTATCCCGGAGCGCTTCCCAGAATGCTGCGGGCCGGATCTCTGGTGTTTACTCAACCCAAGACAGCCGTCGGGCCCAAAATCACACAGTGGTGGTCGTTCAAGTTCGGCGCCGACTGGCGACATCCCTACGGTGGACGTAGCGATATACGCGGAAAGCTAGATCATCCGGTCGTTCATGTCGCCTATAGCGACGCCAAAGCATATGCGGACTGGGCGGGAATGGAGCTCCCAACCGAGGCCGAGTGGGAGCTGGCCGCCCGTGGCGGCCTCGACGACGCCGAATTCGCCTGGGGCGACAAATTGAGCCCAGACGGAAAAATCATGGCCAACACGTGGCAGGGCAGGTTTCCCACGATGAGCACAAAGCCCGTGGGTGCCGACAGGACATCGCCCGTTGGGTCATTCCCGTCGAACGGCTATGGTATCCATGACATGATCGGCAACGTCTGGGAGTGGACGGCGGACTACTGGTCGACGCGCCATCCAGAGCCTGCGGCGAAATCCTGCTGCATTCCCGACAACCCTCGTGGTGGAGAGCGGGAGGCGAGCTTCGATACCCGTGAACCGGAAATACGAATTCCAAGGCGCGTGCTGAAAGGCGGATCGCATCTTTGTGCGCCGAACTACTGCCGACGCTACCGTCCCGCCGCCCGCCATGCGGAACCGGAGGATACGTCCACCAGCCACGTTGGCTTCAGATGTGTTCGGCGGACCAAAATGTGACGCCTCTTCTCCAGTTCGACCGTCGGGATGTGAGGATAGCGGCGAGTTTTCGTTCCAAGGGACTGACTTATCGGCCATGGGAGCGTTCTCGACGCAGATTACACCCGTTCTACGGAGCAAGCGAGGGCCGGCGCGACAGACTGGTATTGGTGCACTGTGAGCGGTTGGGCAGCGCCACGAGGACACAGACCGTCAAAAGCATCGGACCTCAGCAGGTCGCTTTTTGCACGGTCCGAATGGAAACGCCGTTTGAGGGGAGGAACCCGTCCTCAATCACACCAGCCCGTTGATTGGAGAGTTCGGTGGCGATCTGAAGCTCGAACCCGTGTTCGACGTCGTGATAGCGAGACGGCTGTGGAACGTGGTGGAACGGCTCGCGAATACAGGTGATGCGAACATGCGTGAACAAATCTGCAAAGCCTGTCCACTCGTGCACTTCTCTCAGCAGCAAACTTCCACCAGCGGATACATCTCGGTGATCTAGGCACTCAATTCCTCGACGGCCACCGGGACTCCGCCGGCGGTTGGTGTGAGATCCAATTTCCCGCCTCAACACGAACTCCTTCGAGCTTTCCGGACCGTGCTCTGTGCACCAGACGCTTCAGGTTGAAGTCTAGAGCATCGCACTTGAATTGAGAATCGAGTGGGGTTTTCACGAGGGTATCGGTGTGATTCACTGCGGTTGGAGGTGAATCACATGGGTAAATCTCATTCTGTTGATCTTCGTCAGCGTGTTGTTTCCATGGTCGCTAGCGGCCAATCACGGCGAGCGGCTGCCCGTCATTTCGCAATTAGCGACAGCAGTGCGATCAAACTGCTGCAACGCCGGGAGCGGACCGGGCTGATAACCCCCGCGCGTCAAGGAAGGCCACCAGGTGCCGGGAAACTGTCGGCGTTTCGCGATTTCCTAGTCGCACAGGTCGAAGGCAAACCGGATATCACCATGCCAGAGCTTGCCCGTCGCCTTGACGATGAACATGGGTTGGTCATTCCACCATCGTCCCTGTCGCGGTTTCTGATAACGCAGGGATACACATATAAAAAAACAAATATTGGCGTCGGAACGCGCTCGCGCTGATATCCGAAACGATCGTGATGTCTGGATTTCGAAACGCCAACCCCGGATGCGATTTGAACCGCATCGACTTGTTTTCTTGGACGAAACCTCAGTGAACACAAAGATGGTGAGGCTGCGCGGGCGCTCCCCGCGCGGCGAGCGTCTCATCACGGATGCTCCCTTTGGCCATTGGGGGACACAGACATTCATTGCAGGCTTGCGCTGTTTCGGTCTTACTGCGCCCTGGATTATCGACAGGCCGATGAACCGGGAAATCTTCGACACCTACATAGAGACCCAGCTTGCGCCGACACTCCAACCAGGCAATGTCGTCATCCTGGATAATCTTCGCGTTCACAAAAGCGATAAAGCCAACGCCTGCCTCAAGGAGGTTGGCGCGTGGTTCCTGTTTTTGCCGCCTTATTCGCCAGATTTGAATCCGATCGAAATGGCCTTCGCCAAAATTAAGGCCCATCTCAGAGCCGCCGCCGCTCGCACATTTGACGCACTCTCAAATGCGCTCGGATCAATCTGCAACCTCTTCAATAGCCAAGAATGTCGAAACTATTTTACAGCCGCAGGCTATGGGTTCGATTAAACGTACGGCGCTCTAGCATCTGACGGGCTTCGGAAAGCCACAGCGCCAAGTTTGGACCCCAATCCGAGACTATCGTCCTCCTTCGACGTGATAAAGGGTGTCTGCGGCATCAGATGCTCGTCAATGGGCCGGAAAGATCGGGTGCCATCGACCCTTTCGATATGATTGAGGAAGGATAATATCTGGTTATTCGGGCCCGATCCGGACGAAGCCCTTGTTGGTCGCGCCTATCTGCATCACCGTCCGGTCGCTGCGTGCTTACAAGGTACCCCTGCCCTGTAGGGGGTGTGGAAAAAGAGCCATAACTCGAGCGAACTTGCAAATCCCGTCGACCCAGCGTCAGAGCTTGTGTTGCTCGACCGCGGTGAAGCGCAATGCCCTTCCATCAGTCGCAACCAAGCTGTCCATCTCCCTTTCGAGTTGGTCGCGGTCGTCAATGCCCCGCAACAGACGACCAGCAAGCGCATCGTAACGGCCGGAAGCGATGTCCGCTATCAGACGTGCAGCACGAGAAGGCTCGACGTTGACGCCGTCGTCGAAGAGCTTCTGAATGCCTGGTAGATAGGTTTTGCCAGCCTCCGACGACAGCTGCATTTCGGTCATCGCGGTTCGGACAAGCCCCGGGTCTACCGCGAAGGCGCGCACGTTTTGGGCAATCGTCGTATCGTTGAGACACTCGGTCAGGCGCATTACCGCAGCTTTACTGGCGGCATAACCGGAGCCATTTGGAAAGCTGTTGCCTGTTCCACCACCGACCAGGTTGACGATGCGGCCCTTGCCGCGCGCCAACATTGTTGGAGATGCCGCGCGGGAAGTGTGGAAGGTGCCGCGCAGATTGATCTCTACATCCCGCCACCAGACGAGCGGATCACACTCCCATACCGGACCGAAAGCCTGGAACGAGCCATGGTTGTTGACCAGTGTATCGACTGGACCCAATTCGGACACAATCCGGGCAAAAGCGCTTTCGACGGCGCTATACTCGGTAACGTCGGTGGTCACGGCGATCGCTCGCCCGCCCTCGCCTTCAATCAGCGCGACCGTTTCCTCGATCTCAGTCGCTGTTCGCGCAAGCACGGCAATCTTGGCGCCCTCCCGCGCTTGGTGCAGTGCGATCTCCCGACCAATTCCTCTACCGCCACCGGTTACGACTGCTACAGTGTCCGTAAGCCGGGCCATTTTTCTACTCCTCATTCGGTTATGGGGTCGGTTAGCCCTCGCCAGTATGTAGACGATACTGCGTGATGATCAATGCTTTCGCCCGGCGTGCGAGTAGGCCACTAGACGATAATCAGGTAACAACGGAGAGTTGAGCTATGACGGAGCAAAGGTCCCCGCCTTGATGGGAGCGGAATCTGGGTCCCGTCATTCGCCTCTGGCGCTCTTGAACGGATCAGAACCCTCGACCCTGTTGCTACAAAAGCTATCAGTTTGAAATTCGTTGGTCACGGACGTCGGCTTTGCTTGGTCGAATGATCGATTTGGGGCCGATTCCCCACCATCTCCTCGGAGGAAACCCCAACACGAATAGCGGACGCCGGGATTCTTGCCGTCGAGGCCAGGAAGCGGCCCGTTGCGGCCACTACTCCGCGGCAATTCTGTCCGTAGGGCAATGCCGAAAAATGCCAAATTTAGGCTTCCGCACTCTGCCGCCTTCGGTATTGCCAACCGATCTTGATGAGATCAAGATAGCATCTGCCGAGATGGATGGAGGGGATAGTGGCGCGGCGGGTTCGCGCAACATCATCTTGGGGGCGCGATGAGGAGGGTAGGCTCGGTGCACCGCGCGGGTGACGTTCAAGGACGTCGAACCAGCCTGGGTGCAGCGCTTCTCGGCGACACGCCGATTGGCATCGCAAGTGAGGGGGCACATGCGAATATGAGTATAGCGCAACGCCTTGTCGTTCTGGCAACAATTCTGCTGTTGGCGGCTGTCCCGCAGCCTTCCCATTCGACTGACCGGACCCTGAAGCTCCTGCTCTGGCAGGCCCCCAGCATCCTCAACCCGCATCTGGCCCCCGGTGTGAAGGATCAGACGGCCAGCCGCATCATCTATGAACCATTAGCGAGTTTCGATAGCGAAGGACATTTGGTTACGTTTCTCGCGGCGGATGTCCCATCCTTGACCAACGGTCAGGTCGCAAAAGACGGTAGGTCGGTTATTTGGAAGCTGAAACCAAACGTGAAATGGTCCGACGGCGTTGCCTTCACCGCCAGGGACGTCGTCTTCACTTATTCCTACATCACCAATCCCGATGTCGGCTCATCGAGCGTCGGGACCTACAAGTCGGTCGACAAGGTCGAAGCGCTTGACGATCTGACGGTCAAAGTGACGTTCAAGAACGTCGATCCCGCCTGGGCGCTGCCCTTTGTCGGCATACAGGGCACCATCCTCCCGGAGCATGTCTTTGCCCCCTACAACAACAAGGCAGCCGTGGACGCTCCGCCCAACCTGAAGCCCATCGGGACCGGGCCGTATCGTCTCAAGGAGTTCCGCACGGAAGATGTTCTGCTGATAGGCGACGATGTCGTCAACACGGTGAAGATCATCTACGAGCCCAATCCTGAATACCGCGATCGGGCGCGTCAGGGATTTGACGAAGTGACTTTGCAGGGTGGCGGCGATGCCAAGATGGCCGCCAAGGCGGTGCTCGGCACGGGCGTCGTCGACTACGCGTGGAACCTGCAGATCGGCGATGCCGAGTTGCAGGAACAGGAAGCCAAGCACATCGGCAAGGTGGCGCTCTACTTTGGCTCCTACGTCGAGCGCCTCATGCTGAATTTCACCGACCCGAACCGCGAGACTTCGGACGGCGAGCGGGCGAGCCTGCAGTTCGCCAACCCGATCCTTGCCGATGCCAAAGTGAGGCTCGCCTTGGCGAAAGCTGTCGACCGCAACAAGATCGCCGCGCTTTACGGGAGGACTGGCCGGCCAACCGCAAACCTCCTGGTCGCCCCCGTTCTCTATAATTCTCGCAACACCACCTGGGAATTCGATCCCGACAAGGCTCGGGCGCTTTTGGACGAGGCGGGCTGGCGCGACACCAACGGCGACGGCATCCGGGATAAGAGCGGTCTTCCCTTGACCCTTCTTTTCCAGACCTCGGTCAACGCGGTTCGCCAGAAGACCCAGGCGATCATCGCCGCCGATCTGGCTGCGATCGGCATTAAGGTCGAGGACAAGCAGATCGATTCGAGCGTCTTCTTCTCGCCTTCACCGGATATCCTTAATACCAGCCAGCATTTCTACGCGGATCTTGAGGAGTTCGCGACCGGCAACAAGAGCCCCGATCCGGGAAGCTATATGGTCAAGTGGACCTGCGCGGAGGCCGCTCAGAAAAGCAACAACTGGTCCGGGCTGAACGAGTCCCGCTATTGCAGCGACAAGTACGATGCGCTGTTCCGCGCATCGGAAACGGAAATCGATCCGGAAAAGCGGATTGGCCTGTTCGTGGAGATGAACGACCTCCTGATTGCTGACTCCGCGGTCACTCCCATTGTCGAGTGGGCAAACGTCCCCGGTCTTCGCAACGATATCGTCGGCTTCGATCCCACGCCCTGGGATTCCGAGACGTGGAACATCGCGGACTGGCGGCGCACGCCATGAGCGACCAAAGCTAGAGGCACGGAACACGAGGAGTCTGTGGTCGCAAGAAATAGTCCATTCTATACCGCTCCGCTGCGCGCGCTCGTCCGCGCAGCTTCGCCGGCTCTCAGAAATCTGAACATCGGCGGCAAGCTCACCGTCGGATTTGGCATTCTGGCGGCGCTGACGCTGCTCGTTGTCGGCTTGAACTATCTGGGTAGCCTAGATGCAGTCAGAAGCATCAACAGAACGACCAACCTGAGCGCCCCGAGCGCGGTCGCCTCGGCGCGGGCGCAGGCCGACTTGCTACGGATGCTGAGCGCCGTTCGCGGCTATCTTGCGCTGGACGAGGAGAGTTACCGCGACGATTATGCTTCGGCGAAAGCCGCATTTCTTGGCGACATACAGTCGCTTGAACGTCTGCTCCAGGAGAGAATCGGTCCGCAGCCCGGCCCCGCCGCCGACGTCGAGAAGCGGATGACACTGCTCCACGAAAAACTCGCCTCTTGGCAGCCGCTGACGGACCAGCTTTTCGAATTGCGTAACGACCAGCTTCGACGCGAACCCGCTCTCAAGCTGCTGGTGACGGATGCAAACCCGATGATCGCGACGATTGTCGGGACTGCAACGGCGCTGATCCTGGCGCAACAGAAGCGGGACGCTACACCTCAAAACATGGCGTATCTCGCCGACCTCGCGTCGTTCCAGAGCTCCTTCTATGCGATGGTCGCAGGCCTGCGGGGCTATGTGACGACCAAGCGAGATGGCTTTAAGTACGAATACGAGGCGAACCTCACCATCAACGACACGGCCTGGAAGAAGATAGCGGACGCCAACGCGGCCCTTACGCCGAACCAGGAAATGCTGATCGACAAGCTGTCGAAGACGCGGGAGGCCTTCCTGCAGTTCCCCCCACAGATGTTTGCCGCGGTCGAAGGCGAACACGCGCGTGAGGATCTCTATGTCTTCCGCACACATGCGGTCCCGCTGGCTGAAGGCATGCTTGGCATTCTCGACGACATTGCCAGGGAGGAACAACACCGGCTGCAGGCGGATCTGGGCAGCGGCCGTGATCAGCTCGAGACCGCGCAGCGCGTTATCCTACTCGGTGGCGTCACCGCCGCGGCTCTCGGCCTGATCCTCGGCCTGATCTTTCGGGAGAGCATTGCCGGGCCGATCCAGCGCCTGACGGGAATTGCCGACCGGGTTCGGCAGGGCGACCTTGCCGCACGCGCCAAGGTCGAGTCGGGCGATGAGATCGGCACGCTGGCGACAACATTCAACGACATGACAGCGCAATTGGGTTCCAATCTCGGTGACCTCGAAAACCGCCGAAGGGAGCAGGAGCAGCTCGCCTTGCGATTTCGCCGACAGAGCGAATACCTGGGCGCTCTGCACGATACGTCGCTCGGCCTGATCGCGAGATTGGACCTGACCGAACTCCTGTCGGATTTGACGACGCGCGCCGCAAGTCTGCTCGGCACGCAGCATGGCTACGTCTATCTTGTGGACGAAGCCGCAGAGACACTCCAGCGCATGGTCGGCGTCGGTGTCTATGCGGGACAGGCCGCCGGTCAGAAACTGGAGAACAAGGAAGGCGTGGCGGGGACGGTCTGGCATACGCGCGAGGCGCTCGTCATCAACGAATACCCGACCTGGCCAGGGCGGGCGGCTGCTGCGGCCCAGCTCGACGTGACGATCAGGGCGATCATGGCCGTACCGCTCAAATCCGACGAGACGGTGATCGGTGTGCTCGGCATTGCTTACGACGATGCCTCGGCGCTCGAATTCGGCACGGAAGAAGTCGAGCTTCTCAATCGCTTCGGGCAGCTCGCCTCGATCGCTCTGGAAAACGCACGACTGCATACCGCAACGGAAGCGGCCAAGAGTGAGGCGGAGGAAGCGAGCAGACGGATCGGCGAGCAAAACCGGGCCCTGGAAGCTGTCTCGAGCAAGCTGTCCAAGTATCTCTCGCCCCAGGTCTTTGCCTCGATCTTCTCCGGCAGGCAAAACGTTGAAATTTCCTCCACCCGAAAGAAGCTAACCATTTTCTTCTCCGACATAGCCGACTTCACGGCGACGACCGACAAACTCGAGTCGGAGGAGCTGACTGACTTGCTCAATCACTATCTGACCGAGATGGCCAAGCTTGCGCTGGAGTACGGTGCGACGATCGACAAGTTCATCGGCGATGCGATCCTGGTGTTCTTCGGCGATCCCGAGACCAAGGGCATCAGGGAAGACGCTCTCGCCTGCGTCAGAATGGCGATCGCGATGCAAATGAGGATGCGGGATCTGCGGGCGGATTGGGCCGAAGCCGGCTTTGCGTTGCCATTCCATCTTCGTATCGGCATCAACACCGGCTATTGCACCGTGGGCAATTTCGGCAGCGAGGATCGGATGGACTATACAATCATCGGCGGCGAGGTGAACCTCGCCTCGAGGCTGCAGAGCCATGCCGACCTGGGCGGCGTACTGCTAGCAGACGAGACCTACGCCCTGGTCAAGGACGCAATTGAAGCCGAGGAGTTGCCTCCCCTGACCGTCAAGGGCTTTGCCTATCCCATCAAGACATACCGGGTGATCGGCTCTCGCATTACCCAAGAACCGCTGGAACACGTGCCTTCAAGCAGCGAGTACGACCTACAGTCGGATATAGGCTCCGCTCTGAAAGGCACCGATCGTGAGAAGGCGATTAAAGCGCTCGAGCGCTATCTGGCGACGCTACGAAAATAGCAATGCGCGTTACTGCAACAGCGCCGCGTTGTCACGGCGCAATGTCCGCTTTGCTGAGACAACAAGCTGTGGCTCAATGACCAATATGGTTAAGGGTTTCGGGTGCCGTCAGGCGTACGAAAGCCTCTCATGCAGGAACCCGCGGTCGGCATTCTCTGAGCTATGGGGTTTTGTGTGTCGGATCTTCCGGCGGGCCGTCGATCGCAGCGACGTTTGTCAGCCCCAGCAGGCCGAGAGTGGTGTTTGCAGGTGTGATTGCCGAGATTTTCGTGGTGACTGGGAGCACGTTTGCCAGGGTGAATGCCGTCGCCATAGGGACTGGCGCAGGGCCTCCTGGCGGTTCACCGAAGCACGAGGGAGGCTGCGACAAGCAGACAATGGCCGGCGACATCAAGGCGCTGCTCGATCATCTTGGCATTGAGAGCCCGATCACGCTGGTAGCTCATGATCTTTGAATGCAGGTCAGACACGCGCTCGCCGTTGGCCGAGCGAGCGACGTCAGCTTCGGGTCCCGAAATCAGTTAGTGGAAGTGCTATGGGCCGGGAGCGATATCGCAGCGATTGATCACCATTCTTATGTTCTCGCGAACGCCGCCGCAAAAGCATCAATCTCCGGTACGAGGCTACTGCGCGTCAAACCTTGGACAACGACTTGGTCCGATCGGCCCGTCTTAAAAACGCGATAACGTTTCTAAAAATTTGGGTAGCCCGGGGGCTGGGCTCCGATCATGGGAAGCTCAAGTCCAAACCGACCATCCGGCTAAGGACGAAGGCGAAGAGCCCCACGCATAAGAGCGCTAGGACGAAGACTGCGACCATCTTCCCGCCCGTGCGAAGCACCGCGGCCCTCTCCTCATTCTCCCCTTGATCGTGATGCCACTTGATGGCGAAGAACATGCCCGCGCCTAACACAAGAAGTTTGAACGGAAGGAAGACGACAATGAACCAATCCATCTTGAAGAGTTCCGAGGCTATTACTTGACGGGTCCAATCGCGAGGAAAACTGCCACGCTACTTCGGTCGAACGTAGTCGCGGTCGATCTTTCCCTCTTCCGCCTTGAAGAAGAATTGACTGTTGATGAGCCAACCCTTCAGCGGCCGAAGAGGCAAAAGACAAGCCAGAAGTACCAGCGGGAGGGATGTAAAGAGGTGCACCCACATCGAGGGGGAATAGGTAACTTCGATCCAGCACGCCACCGCCACTGCCGGTACGCATGTGAAGCAGATTACGAAGAACGCCGGCCCATCTGCTGGATCCGCGAAAGAGTAGTCCAGGCCACAGACTTCGCATTTCGCCTTCACCGTCAGAAAGCCATCAAAAAGGTGCCCTTGTCCGCACTGGGGGCATAACCCACGCAGTCCAGTCTGGATCGGCGGTAATGGAGGCCATTCCTG
This sequence comes from Rhizobium grahamii CCGE 502, assembly GCF_000298315.2. Lineage (GTDB taxonomy): Bacteria > Pseudomonadota > Alphaproteobacteria > Rhizobiales > Rhizobiaceae > Rhizobium > Rhizobium grahamii. Next base: position 162,321 of record NZ_AEYE02000036.1, read on the forward strand.
GGTCATTGCCTATCTTTCTAAGATTGCTTGAATGCCTCTCTACATACAATTATCCTTCAAAACATACATCTTACAAATTGTCGCAGAGTGCGCATTTGAGCTTGCTGCAACGCACCTGTCTGCGGTGACACTCCGTTCACTCAAGGCTCCAATTCTTGACAACCGGCCTCAGTTGCTATTCATATAATCTCCCTATAATACTTGCATTGAATGCAAATTACTGGAAAATTTATGGCTGCGACATCTTGGACCCCTCAGCTTGGCACCCGTGACGGGCCTATCTATTTGTCGATTGCGGATTCTTTGGCCCATGACATTGCCAGTGGTCGATTGGCTGAAGGGGCGCGACTACCAACGCAGCGAAAACTGGCTGATGACCTCGGCATTGACTTTACCACGGTCAGCCGAGCCTACTCGGAGGCCCGCAGCCGCGGCCTGATTGAGGGCAAGGTGGGTCAAGGGACATACGTGCGAGCAAAGCGCGGGGCGCGACTACCACAGCAGCCCGCTGGCCTCGTCGACATGAGCATGAACCTGCCGCCGAGGTTTCTCGATCCCGTTCTGGAGCAGAGAATGTGGGATGGCGCGAAACAGCTTCAGGAGCAGGGCTTAGACCTCCTGCTAAGGTATCAGGAACCCGGCGGCATCATGAAGGATCGTATCGTCGCTGCGTCCTGGCTTTCAAGGCGGCTCCCGGGGATATCGCCTGATAGGGTCGTAGTCACCTCAGGCGCGCAGGGGGCGCTCCACGCCATTCTCAGCGTACTGACAAACGCCGGCGATGTCGTCTGCGCAGAAGAACTCACCTACCCTGGGTTCCGCTCGATCGCATCTCATCTCAGGCTCAAATTGGCTCCCGTCCCAATGGACGATCAGGGGCTCATTCCGGATGCCTTCGCGCATGTATGCAGGGAGGCGAAGCCGAAAGCACTCTACTGTATGCCCACGCTTCACAATCCGACTACACGGACATTGCCCGTTCAGAGAAGGCACGATCTCGTCAATGTTGCGCGGACATACGGCGTGCCGATTATCGAGGACGACGCGTATAGCGCCCTTGTCTCCGCCCCGCCACCGCCACTTGCTGCGCTGCTGCCCGAGGCGGCCTATCATGTGGCCAGCTTATCCAAATGCTTGTCTCCCGCCCTTCGAGTCGCATACGTCGCCTTACCGGAAGGTCGTACACATAGGTTGGCCAACGCGATCCGGGCTTCAGCGTCAATTGTGTCTCCGCTCTCGAGTGCTCTAGCGTCTCAATGGATCGAGACGGGAGTAGCGGATTTTGTCAGAGGGGAAATTGTCAAGGAGACGGCGAGGCGCCTGGACGCACTCAAGGCAATCCTTCCCTTCGATGTTGAATCCTCTCCGGGCGGCTTCCACGTGTGGCTGAAGGTTCCCGAACCTTGGACGCGAGGAGAACTGGTTTCCAGCTTGCGTTCGATCGGTGTCGTCACCAGCGACGCCTTTGCAATTGACTCCGCGCCCGAAGCCATACGACTTGCGCTTGGCGCTCCGGTGAACCTGGAGGAACTTACACGCGCCCTCCGGATTTTGGCTGACCTTCTAGCCCAGCAGCCCGCGATCTCCACAATGGTAGTCTGACCATACAGGCGCGAGAATGGCTTCCATGTCACCCCCAGCAGATGACGTCCGTACATCGTCGAACGGCAAGTGGTGACCATACTAAAGTCCGTTTGCCGAGGGCCAGAGCCGGGCTACTTTCTCCCAGTCCTCTTTCTCCTGGGAGGATATTGGCGAGCCGCAGCGGAGGGGATGTTTTGCAGTAACCTACCCTGTGGCCTCCCTCACGCTGGGCGGCGTGTCAACCAGCGCGTAGCTGCTGTGACGTCATCGTTGCTAAGGCAGCGCAAGGACGCTGAAGCGGCCGAACCCGATTATTGAATTGTCAGAGGAACTAACTTCAGAGCCGTGGACCACCACCGCTTGAGGCACACGGCGGTACAACGTCTCGCAGGCGGTGGTACTTCTCACATAGCTCTCTTATCGGGTTCATGGGACACACCAGCGACCGCGTCGCGAATGTTTACTTCGATTAGATCGCCATCTTCCAACTGAGAAGCTCTGATCGCCTCCCAGATGCCGGCAAGTGTGGCTTGCACCCACGCGTTTGGAGAAAATCCTCTCTGCGAATCGAACTCTTTGCGGCGGGGGCGACCGCCTCGCGCTTCGGACAGGACCGTACCATTGCAGTCGCATTTCACGGGTTGATATTAAGGTCGCTCGACGGCCCCACCAAAGGCCGCGCGAGCGGTAACCGCTTCTGGCAACAAGGGCCTGTGAACCCGTTGACCAAACTCTCGTCTGAAACCGAACGCCCTTTCGATCAGAATCTTCGTGAAGATCCCTGCGCCGCTCGAATAAATCCGCCATCCTCCGTCAACCGCAATTCGGCCCGAACGGAGGTCATTCCAATCAGAGGAAGCTTTGTAACGGTCGCTGAACGCGGCATCACTGCTGCTGAAGTAAGTGTTTCGTTGCCGCAGCGAGGCCTGTGGCAGGCGGTTGGAAATCGCAACGGGATTGGCGAGTGCTAGTCCTTTCCACAGACCATCGGCGTCTCCCTGCAGTGCCAGCGCTTCGCAATAACGAAGATGCGCGTGCGTATACATCAGTCCTATCTCCCGCCCGAAGAACGCAGATGATTCAGCGCGCCGAAACAATCTCTCAGTCCCGCCCGAATATCGCACAGCCTTCTCCATGAGCCTTGCGCCGTCGGGAAAGAGCAAATTCTCCTTAATCACCGTCAAATGGCGTGCGGTCTGCTCGGGCGTAAACAGCCCACCGAGGATCGGCTGCGTCATTGAAATCAATGAATAGTGGAGACCAGTACGCCGGTCATCTGGATGGAGCAGTAACTCGACATTCCCATCTGGATCTAGAATACCGTAGCCAGCGACTACGTTATCGCGGATCAGGAGATCATTGAAATCTTGTCGCATGGCAGCGGCCGTTCTCTGAAACGCGGCAGCCTCAGTTGCATGTCCAGCGCCGGCAAGAATGACCGCGTACCGCGCCACCTGCTCGTACAGTAGTGCGACGGTCCAGCTACTTACCATCCAGTCACGAAGGTGCGGATCGGCGGGCTGCAGGGAGTCGTTCCAGTCTCCTTCGCCGTAGCGGACCAAATTTGTGCCGGGGATAAAGCGTTCTTGTACTATTTGGAACAGTTTTTCAACATGGCCGAAGATCGTCGCCTCTTGCTCGGTATGCTCCAAGGTGTCGTCGGCTCGCCAGGGCGCCGCTACTTCAAGGATAGCAATGTCCCCTGTGGCTTCAATGTAATCGCAAAGTGCTTTCAGCGGCCAAACAATGATGTCGCCATGGCTTTCCCCGGCGCGGATGTTTGAATAGGGCTCGAGCATAAACCATTGCGGCCAGTCGCCCCGGTCCTGAAACTGCTCGCCAAACAGGATCTGGAGGATGTCTCGAACCTCGTTGTCGTGCTCGAAAGCGAGGAGGAGTTCTACAGGGCCTTGGCAAACATCGCGTGTTCCCCAGGCAGCGCCGGTAAACTGCTCGAGACCATGCGGAACACTCGCATGAATTATCGCATCATGGGCAAGCCAAGGCAGGAACGTTGTATGGGCGAGAAGGTCAGGCCCATCTCCCTGTACCACAATGTTCCGCGTCACGTCGTTCCAGAAAGCAGCGGCGGGGGTAAGCATTTCCAACAGATCGACACCGACTTCATAGCGTTTGGCGAGTTCTTCGCCCTGTTTCGCGTCAACCATCGATCCAGTCACTGCGAATCGGAAGAGGTGTGTTTCACGAATCTCGAGAACGATGAATGGCCCCCCGCGCGCTAAGCGGTCGGTATATAGGAGCTCATCCCCTCCGATAGCCTCGACGAGCTCGGGCATTGACGTGATCAGATGATAGGCGGCGGCCGGATACTTCTGTCCCCAGAGGCTGGTGGCGTCAGGACTAAAGGTTATGCGTCTACCTGTGACGTTGACATCAACACGGCCCGCACTCTCAAATTCTCGTTCACCCAGCGTAAGATGTCCGAAGACGAGAAATCGGCAGGGAGCACCCTTGCTTGTTATCTGCCACTGCATCGCCGGGTCCTCTCCGGACACGGCTGCCATAATAGTAATAGTGCGCCCTGGCAGCCTGTAGAGCCATCGGCAATCGCTAAGTCCCATCTCGAAAGCGGAAGGGGTTCCCAGGAGCCTCCAACCATCCCCTTCGTCAACCAGGATTCTTAGGCCGTTTGCTACCGTCAGATTGTAGGGATCACGGGAAACTGAGAAGAGTTTGTGGAAGGAGGTATTTCCGATTGTGAGCTGTGCAGCAAAGATACCCTGCATCCAGCATGTGGCGGCAAGAGTATTGTCGCCCGGAAGCATGTTCTGGCCGCTACGCACGATCGCGCCATGGCGCCTGATGGAGGCGATCTCCTTTCCCTGCAGGACAACATGGCGGTTGTGCAAACCGTCCTCAATGAAGAAGGATAAGAGCTTGCCTTCCATTCGTTCCTCCAGGCATCGCCTGGGGTAGAGTTCTTCCACCTGCTTATCGTCAAGTTCGAGTGACACAGCTTCTGAAATGTCCTGAAGCAAGCTGCGCGAAACACTTGCAAGCTTAGAGCCCGAAGAACCGGCTTTGAAAGACTGAATGCCGTCTAGCCTGGCGATGTCCTTGTCGCTTGAAGGTTCGGAATGATCGGGGACAAACAGACCAAAAAATGTTGCTGTTGCGTTTACTCCTGGACCGATGGAGAGCGGCGTAGATTGTATGGCCGGACAAGCCAATTCATGCTGTCGACGGACTGCGGGGAGGTTGTTGCCGAAATCCGGGACCATCGCAGCGTGGCAAGGTTGCCTTGGAAAAACCAATTGGATCGCATCTGTCGCGTAAGCCGCAGCTCCCGTGGCACAACCGTGAGCGAGCCAAGGATTGCGGTCGCCTGGCTGCTTGAGGTTCTGGCGGTTCATCACTACAGGCCCGAAAACCGGGTGGTTGGCAATGGTGTGGTCGATGTACTGGGAGGCATAAGCTTCGCTCCCCATTAAGAAGCCATGGTTTCCAATGCCGACGTCTTGCACTAGGACTAGGTCGGCCTCCAGCGCGGCTCCAGAGAGGTTTTCCAACGTAACCTGCCAGAACCATGTCGCCTCGGTGGAATGCAACTCAAGCTGAACGGAATGTCGGATATCGCCCGATTGGCCATTCCAGAAGAAGGCAGTCTCGCCCCGGCTGAACGAGATCCTGGCACGCGGCCCCACGATTTCGAAAACCCCTGCTTGCGAGCCGCCGATCCTCAGATAGAGTCTACCAATTCCTCCATAGACTGGCGATCCAAACACCTGGTTGACCATCATTGCACCAAAGTCATCGTTGTATTCGATCGCAAACAACGTGCCGTTTGGCAGGAGGGATATGGAAAGACCGCTGTCGTTGGACAGGCTTACAAGGCCAAGCCTGTCGCGACGAGGGATCTGGATGCGACGGTGTATTGCAGACGCCATGACCAGTAACCTCCTGTTACCACCCCGGGGGCGCACCCGTCTTGAATTTTCCCCAGTCAAAGCAGACCATCGGACAAACTCTCGATCGAGGCACCGGCCCATACCATCTATGCGTTGTCACCTTCAGTGGAGGTGGCCCCTCTCAATTCGGCCGTGCTCTTGACACCCCATTTCCAGCCGCTGATTTCGGGCATGTCATCGCCATGCTTCTGGATGTATTGCCGGTGTTCAATCAGCTTTTCGCGGATCGCCTGCTTGAAGTAGGCGGCACTGGCGCCAAGCTGCGGCAGTCGATCGATGACGTCCTCAACCAGATGGAAGCGGTCGAGCTCGTTCAGGACGACCATGTCAAAGGGTGTCGTGGTCGTGCCCTCCTCCTTGTACCCCCGCACATGCAGATTGTCGTGGTTGGTGCGCCGGTAGGTCAGGCGATGAATCAGCCAGGGATACCCATGGAACGCGAAGATGATCGGCTTGTCCTTGGTGAAGAAAGCATCGAAATCGCGGTCGGACAGCCCATGCGGATGTTCGCTCGACGGCTGCAGCTTCATGAGATTGACGACGTTGATGACGCGGACCTTCAGATCCGGCAAATGCTCGCGGAGCAACTGCACCGCGGCCAGCGTTTCCAGCGTTGGAACATCGCCGCAGCATGCCATGACGACATCGGGCTCGCTGCCCTTGTCGGAGCTGGCCCATTCCCAGATACCGAGGCCTTCCGCACAATGCTTGATCGCCTCATCCATCGTCAGCCACTGCGGTGAAGGCTGCTTGCCGGCAACGACGACATTCACGTAGTTGCGGCTGCGCAGGCAATGGTCAGTGACGGAAAGCAGCGTGTTGGCGTCCGCCGGCAGATAAACGCGGATCACTTCGGCCTTCTTGTTGACCACATGGTCGATGAAACCCGGATCCTGGTGGCTGAAGCCATTGTGATCCTGGCGCCAGACATGCGAGCTCAGGAAGTAGTTAAGCGATGCGATCGGTCGCCGCCATGGGATGTCGTTGCACACCTTCAGCCATTTGGCATGCTGGTTGAACATCGAATCGATGATGTGGATGAACGCTTCGTAGCAGGAGAAGAAGCCGTGCCGTCCAGTCAGGAGGTAGCCTTCCAGCCAGCCCTGGCACTGATGCTCGCTCAACACCTCCATGACGCGCCCGTCGGGCGACAGGTGATCGTCCTCAGGGTAGATCTCCGCCATGTAGCAGCGGTCCGTAACCTCAAGCACGTCCTGCCAGCGGTTGGAGTTGTTCTCGTCGGGGCTGAATAACCGGAAGTTATTGCTGTTCAGGTTCAACTTCATGACGTCACGCAGGAATTTACCCATGACTCGCGCGGATTCGGTCGTTGTCGCGCCGGGGCTCGGCACCGAGACGGCGTAATCGCGGAAGTCGGGCATCTTCAGATCTCGCAGCAGCAGCCCACCGTTTGCGTGCAGGTTGTCGCTCATGCGGCGATGACCCGTCGGGGCCAACGCGGCGACTTCGGCGCGAAGCTTTCCGCCCTCGTCGAAGAGTTCCTCTGGTTTGTAAGTATTCATCCAGTGCTGCAGAATCTTGATGTGCTCGGGCTTGTCCATTTCGCCCATCGGGACCTGGTGTGCTCTCCAGTAACCCTCGCACTTCTTGCCATCGATTTCGCTTGGGCAGGTCCAGCCTTTCGGCGTCCGGAAGACGATCATCGGCCACGCCGGACGCTTCAGATTGCCTTTCTCGCGCGCCTCCGCCCAGATCCGCTTGATCTCTGCGACGGCTGTATCCATGGCGGCAGCCAATTGCTGCTGCACCTTGTCGGGCTCATGCCCCTCGACGAACAGCGGCGCATAGCCCATCCCTTCGAAGAACTTCCTCAGTTCGGGCTCGGGAATGCGCGCCAGGAAGCACGGGTTGGCGATCTTGTAGCCGTTGAGGTGCAAGATCGGCAGCACACATCCATCGCGGGCCGGATTGAGAAACTTGTTACCGTGCCATCCCGTGGCGAGCGGGCCGGTTTCCGCCTCGCCGTCGCCGACGACGCAAGCGACAATCAGGTCGGGATTGTCGAAAGCCGCGCCGTAGGCATGGCTCAAGGCGTAACCCAGTTCGCCGCCCTCATGGATGCTTCCAGGCGTTTCGGGAGCGACGTGGCTCGGAATTCCACCAGGGAAGCTGAACTGTTTGAACAGGGCCTTCATCCCTTCGGCGTCCTCGCCGATATTCGGGTAGAACTCGCTGTAGGTCCTTTCCAGATAGGCATGCGCGACAAGTGACGGCCCACCATGGCCGGGGCCGATCACATAGATCATGTTGAGGTCGTCGCGTTTGATCACGCGATTCAAATGCACGTAGAGCATGTTCAAGCCCGGCGTCGTTCCCCAGTGGCCAAGCAGCCTTGGCTTGATGTGCTCACGCTTGAGCGGCTCCTTCAGGAGCGGATTGTCGAGCAGATAAATCTGTCCGACCGAAAGATAGTTCGATGCGCGCCAGTAGGCGTCCATCAAGCGCAGTTCGTCGGCTCCCAGCGGAGCGGCTTTTGCCTGATAATCGTCGGTTGAAAGAGTGGCATTCGTCATCGTCAGCCTCCTATCGACTGTCATCATATCTTCATGCTTGCCGAAGTGGCAGGGGCTTATCCGCCAGCCGGTCGAACTGTCCGCAACCTTGAATGTTCGGTTGAACGATGGCCTGAACCCGTAAAGCCGCGCCATCCCGAGATTCAGGCTGCCGCAGTTGAGGACAGTTGGAATGACAATTTCGGGCGCAAATGGCAGGGACGCCACAACGACCCAAGGAGAGTCCCGTCGTCCGGTCCGAACGGCGCCCCGCGCGCGCTGTGATCGAAAAACTCCCGGCGCACTCCACCAACCTCCAGCGTCAGCCAGGGACCATCGCGCGCGGTAAACCCCGGGCCATCTTGGCGGCGAACTCTCGAATGATGATGCCACGCTCCTGATGGGTGACGAAGGTGGCCTCCGGAACCTCTTTTCCGGCAAGTGACGAAAGCGCGATCTGAATGAGGTAGTTTTCCGTAGCTGCCCGGAAACAATCCCGTCGCCGCGACGAGTTTAGGATCCGTGGCGAGCGCTTCGGCCTCGTCGGCGCCATTGCCGACCGCGATCGAGAAGTACTCGACGTGGCCCCGGGGCAAGCGCCTGCAACGAGTTGCAGATGTCTCACGAGCAAAGCCATGGATCATTAGTTTCAGCTGAACGCCGGCAGAAAAAACTAATGTGTCAAGATTTGACTTAAAAACAGCTTGGTCCGCTCGTGTTGGGGATTGGTGAAGAAGTCTTTCGGTTTGCCTTCCTCGACGATTTGGCCTGAATTCATGAAGATGACCCGATCGGCGACGGCGCGTGCGAAGCCCATTTCATGGGTCACGCAGACCATCGTCATGCCGTCCTTGGCAAGGCCGGTCATCGTCTCCAGAACTTCCGAGACCATTTCCGGGTCGAGCGCCGAGGTCGGCTCGTCGAAGAGCATCACGGCAGGCTCCATGCAGAGCGAGCGGGCGATCGCAACGCGCTGCTGCTGGCCGCCGGAAAGCTGGATCGGGTATTTGTTGGCCTGCTCGGGAATGCGCACGCGCTCCAGGAATTTCAGCGCCGTCTTCTTAGCTTCCGCCGCCGGCACGCCCTTGATCCACATCGGCCCGACCATGCAGTTCATCAGCACCGTCATATGCGGGAAGAGATTGAAATGCTGGAACACCATTCCGACATTCTTGCGGACCCCGCCGACGTTCCGCATCTTGTTGTGCAGCGTGATGCCGTTGACCGAAATTTCGCCTTCCTGATGCGCTTCCAGCCGGTTGAAGCAGCGAATCAGCGTCGACTTGCCGGAGCCCGAGGGACCGCAGACGACGATTCGCTCGCCCTTGCTGACCGTCAGGTTGATATCCTTCAGCACCTGAAACGTGCCGTACCACTTGGAAACGTTCTTCGCTTCGATGATCTTGTCGCCGTTCATCGGACTTTGCTCCTGGCGTAATGACGCTCGATGCGGGATTGGATGAGCTCCAGGCAGATCGACATGATCCAATAGAGCATGGCGGCCGAGATCAGCATTTCCATGTGCTGGAAGGTCTTCTGGCCGAGCGTGCGGGCGAGGAACATCAGCTCCCAAACGCCGATAACAGAAACCAGCGAGCTGTCCTTCAACATGGAGATGAACTGGTTCCCGGTCGGCGGGATGATGACCGGCAACGCCTGCGGCAGGATGATCTTGCGCATGGTGATGCCGAAGCCAAAGCCGATCGAGCGTGATGCCTCCCACTGGCCGCGGTCGATGCTCTGGATCCCCGAACGAAAAATCTCGGTCATGTAGGCGCCGTAGCAGAGTGACAGGGCGAGAATACCGGCTGGTACCGCATCGATCACGAAGCCGAGCTGCGGCAGGCCGAGATAGATCAAGTAGACCTGCATCAGCAGCGGCAGACCACGGAAGAACGAGGTGTAGAAGCTGGCGATCGCATAGGCGAAGCCATTGGTCGAGAGCTTGGCAACAGCGCCCAGGATGGCGATCGCCGACGCGATGATGATCGAAACGGCGGAGACATAGATCGTCGTCACCAGGCCCTGGGTGATCATGAAGGGCAGCTTTTCGACCATGAACGGCAGGCTCAGGTGAAATGTCGCGAAGAAGGCAAGAAACAGAAGCAGCAGCTCCAGCCAGACGACTGCGATCTGCACCCTGAGCGGCGCAAAGCCGATCAGCACGACATTGAGCACGAACATGACGGCGATGACAAAGGCGATCGCGAAGCGTCCGTAAAGGCCACTGGCAAAGGGATCCCCGATTACCGGACGCATCAATTCGCCCACCGCCGTGCCGGTCATGTTGAACATCAGGAAGAAAGCCAGCACGACCGCAAACATCGTCGCGATGAACCACGGCTTATGGACGAGCACTTCAGACTCGACGGTATCGGGATAAAGCATCTCTTGTCCCTTGCGGCAAATCGACGGTCCGGTTGCCCGGGCCGTCTGCTTCTGGCGGTGGTTACTTTACGACCGTGTAGTCTACTCCATACCACTTGACGGAGAGCTTGCTCAGCGTGCCGTCGGCCTGCATGGCCTTCACGGCTTCGGCGATCTTAGCGTTGAATTCCTTGTCGCCATGCTCGATCGCAACGGCGAGCGGCTCGTAGAAGACGGGGTCGCCGATCTGCTTGATCGGATAGCCGGCCTTCACTGCATCGAGAATGCTCGGCAGCGACGAGACGGCGGCATCGAGACGGGTGCCATCACCAAGACGCAGATCGTCGAAGGCGGTGGTCGAGTTGGAGTAGGACTTCACTTCCTTGGGCTTGAACTCGTACTTGAAGGGAGGCGCACCGGCAGCATCAAGCGTCAGGTCGCCGTTGGCATAGGCTTCGAACGTCGAAGTCGCCGTCGTGCCGACCACCTTGCCGTCGAGATCGGAAAGCTTGGTCGCCTTGCTGTCCTTGTGAACGGCAACCGCTGCCGGGGTGTAGTAGTAGACGGCCGGAAAGTCGAAAATCTCGGCGCGTTTCTTGGTCGGCGTCATCGAGCCGACATGCATGTCCCAGCGGCCTGCCCAGTTGCCGGCAGTGATGATGTCCCAGCCCGGGGTTACGAACTCGACCTTCACGCCGAGACGCTTGCCGATATCCTTGGCGACATCGATATCGAAACCGTCGAGTTCGTTCTTCTCGTTCATGAAGGATTGCGGCGCCCAGTTGGCGTCGGTCGCAACCTTCAGGTCCTTGGCCGCCATGACGCGGTCGAGGACCGCACCCGCATTGGCCGGGAGGGCGGCGAGGGCGACGGCGAGCGATGCTGCCGCTGCGGAAATCTTGCTCAGTCTGTTCATGCAATGGTTCCCTTTATTGTCATTCTTGGTTTTGGCCCGGGCTAATTCCCGTACCGTCATGCAATCTTGATGTCGAAGAGGCCTTTTCGTCTTCCGGCGATCTGAAGCAGCCGCAGGACGGTCGCTTCCTTGAAACGATGGAAGTCAGAGCTCTCCTTTCTGCCGCATCTCGTCGCGGACGGAGCGGGCAACCCGGAAGGCTTCGACGCCGGCCGGAATACCGCAATAGACGGCGATCTGGACGAGCGCTGCGCGCAGTTCATCCTCGGTCAGCCCGTTGCGGATCGAGCCCCGGAAGTGGATGCCGAATTCATGCATGCGGTTGAGCGCCGCCAGCATGCCGAGGTTCAGGAGGCTGCGTTGCTTAAGGTCCAGGCCGTCATCGGTCCAGGCCGTGCCCCAGCAATATTCGTTGAGCACGTCCTGAAACGGTGCCGAGAAGCTATCGGCGCCATTGATGGCGCGGTCGACATAATCGTCACCCAGCACCTTGCGGCGAACGGCTTCACCGCTCTTTCTAAGTGCTTCATCCAAGGTTCGCCTCCTTAGTGGTCAGGAAATCACGCATCAGATTCGCCACCGTCTGCGGCGCCTCGATCAGGATGGAGTGGCGCAGGCCCGGCAGGATCGACAGCGTCGAGCCCGGGATGCGCTCGTGCATGTAGCGGGCCATGCGCGGGTTAGACCCGGCATCGTCTTCTCCCGTCGCAATCAGCGTCGGGCAGCGGATCTGATCGAGGAACCCCCCGAAGTCGGTTTCGGCCAGCACACGGTAGGCTGCCGCATAGCACTCCGGATCATTCTCGGCATCGCGCTGCCGTAGCCCTGCGATCACCGCCGGGTTCGCGGCCTGGAACTCTTCCGTCAGCCATCGCGACAGCGAGGCATTGTGATGGTCGGCAGGCGTACCCGCACGCAGCGCCGCCAGGCGCTCCAGAACCCGCGTGCGCTCTTCGGGCGTGCGCCCGGCCACCGTCGAGAGCAGCACCAGCTTGCGCAGCCGGTCGAGGTGGGTCAGCGCCAGGCGCTGGGCGATAAGCCCGCCGAGCGAAAAACCAGCGAGATTGAAGGTCGAGAAGCCTGCCTTGTCGGCCAGCGCCAGCGCCTCGTTGACGAAATAGTCGATCTCGTAGTGGCCCTTCACTCGGCTGGAATGGCCGTGGCCGCGCAGGTCGAAGGTCAGGATCGTGAAGCTGTCCTTCAGGCGCTCGACGACGCCAGACCATGCTTCGAGATAGGAGCCGACGCCGTGGATGCAGATCAGCGGATCGCCGCGACCGTCGATCCGGTAGTTGAGCGTCACGTCTCCGACGGTATGGCGCTGTGCCTCTGCCATGTCAGCCTGCCGCCACCTTGCGATGCTTGTCCTTTTCGCGCGCGGCGAAGAAGGGCATGATTTCCTTGACGAACAGCTCTATCGTCCGCTTCTGCAACTCGAAGGGCAGGTTGAAGGTCAGGCCGAGGCAGTACTGATCCACACCGGCTTCTTCGTAGACCAGCAGCTTCTCGATCGCCTCGTCAGGGGTGCCGAACATCAGATTCTTGCGGATATTGTCCGGATTGTAGTTGTCCTTGCCCCTGACGGCTTCGTAGGGCACCGCTTCCGGGAAGCCATCGCGAACGGCGCCGATATTCTGCATCAGGTTTTCGAAGGAGCGGCCGTAGTCCACGCTGTGCTTGACCGCGAGTTCCCAGCCGTCGGCCCTGTCGTAGACACAGGTGCGGCGCTGCATCATGAAGCGCGGGCGCGGTACCTCCGGATGATCGGCAACCGCCTTGTTGAACTTGTCGGCTAGAACCTGGATCTCGGCTGCCGGCTGCGAAAGCGGCGTTGAGAGAATGCTGGCGCCATTGGCGATCGCCCAGTCGAAGGAGCCGGGATCGCGGGCAGCGACCCAGATCGGCGGATGCGGCTGCTGCAGCGGCTTCGGCACCGAGGTCGCGGCCGGGAATTTCCAGTATTGCCCGTCATGGGCGTAATCGCCGGCCCAGAGCTTCTTCACGGCCGGGACGATCTCCTTCATGTAGGCGACGCCTTCCTGCTGCGGCATGCCGCCAGCCATCCGGTCGAACTCGTACTGGTAAGAGCCGCGGGCGATGCCGAATTCCAGGCGGCCGTTGGTCAGATGATCACAGAGCGCGGATTCCCCGGCGAGCCGGATCGGGCTCCAGTAGGGCGCGACCAGCGTCGAGGTGCCCAGGCGGATATGCTGGGTATGCTGCGCCAACCAGACCAGCGTCTGGAATGGATTGGGAGAAATCGTGCACTCGATCGTGTGGTGCTCGGCGGTCCACAAAGCCTCGAAACCGCCTTCGTCGGCCATGCGGGCCAGTTCCAGCAGGTTGTTCTTGACCTTCGACATCGGAACATCGGGCGAGAAGCGTTCCATGGTCAGCGATACTGCGAATTTCATTTGTTTGCCTCCCTTGCGGGTTCAGTTCTTTGCGTTCCGTCACTTCAGACGGATGACGAAGGGGTCCTGCATGGCGCCGGAGTAATCGATGATCACGTTCTTCAACCGCGAGAATTCATGCATCACCTCGAAGCCGCCGCGCCGTCCGTAGCCGCTCTCCTTGAAGCCGCCATTAGCGGACATGAAGGAGGCCGAACGATAGGTATTGACCCAGACGGTGCCGGCTTCGATCTGGCTGGCGAAGCGCAGGGCACGATCGATATCCTTGGTCCAGATGCCGGAGGCGAGGCCGTAATGGCTGTCATTGGCGAGTGCGATCATCTCCGCTTCATCGCGGAACGGCATGACGCCGACCACGGGGCCAAAAATCTCGTCGCGCATGAAGCCCATGTCGTTTTGCGCATCGACCATCACTGTTGGTTCGTAGTACCAGCCGCCGCTCGAAAGACCTTCCTTCTGCGGACGGCGGCCACCGGCTGCGACCTTGGCGCCTTCCTTGACGCCAGAAGTGACGTAGCCCTCGACCTTGGAAAGCTGGTCGGCGAGCGCCAGCGGACCGATATCGGTATCATCGACCGTCGGCAGGCCGACGCGGATGCGGGCGGTGCGGGCAATCAATGCGTCGATGAACTTGTCGTAGATGCTGGCCTCGACGAAGCAGCGCGAACCGGCAACGCAGGTCTGTCCGGCAGCGGCAAAGACGCCGGAGACGACGCCGTTGACGGCATGCTCGATCTCAACGTCGCCGAAGACCACATGCGGCGACTTTCCGCCGAGCTCCATCGAGCAGGGCACGAGGTTCTGCGCCGCATTTCCGGCGATGCGGCGGCCCGTCGCCGTGCTGCCGGTGAAGACATATTTGGCGACGCCCGGATGGCGGGTCAGCGCTTCGCCGGCGCTCTTGCCGGTGCCGGTGACGACATTGACGACGCCTGCGGGGAAGCCGGCTTGATGAATGAGTTCGGCCAGCGCCAGCGTAGAGGCAGTCGCGTGTTCCGACGGCTTGATGACGACGGTGTTGCCGATCGCCAGGCACGGCGCCAGCGTACCGGTCAGAAGCATCAGCGGCGAATTCCACGGCGTGATCATGCCGACGACGCCGAGCGGTTCGCGCAGATTGATGTTTAGCGTATCCATCCGGTTAATCGGGATGGTGTCCCCCTGCAGCTTGTCGGCCATGCCGGCGAAATAATGATAGCTGTCCGGCATCGAGCCCATCTGCGCCCGGGTTTCCTTGAGCAGCTTGCCGTTATCGCGCGTCTCGATCTCGGCAAGCGTATCGGCATTGGCGCGGACGAGTTCTGCGAGCTTACGAAGCAGCACGCCGCGGTCTGTCTGCGTCATGCGCCGCCAGGTCGGATTGCGGAAGGCGGCATTTGCGGCCGCCACGGCTGCCGCGACGTCATCAGCGTCGGCCTCCACGAATTTGTACCAGGGCGTGCCGGTGGTCGGATCGTAGCTGGCGATATAGTTGCCATTCTTAGGCGCCACGAATTCGCCGTTGATAAACAAGCCCTGGCGCGAACCTTCGATGGAGCTCACTGTCGTCTTCATGTCACTGTCCTTGGTCTTGGGAGGCTTGGATCCAGGCGCGGGCTTCGCCGTCGATCATCGCGACGCGGCCGCCGTCGTCTGAATCCATATAGATGCCGAACCGGCCGGCCTGCCGCTCGCGCAGGTAGCGGCGCAGCATCGAACGCAGTTCGTGGGTGGAGATCGCCTCGTAGGGCAGATCGTCGATGGCGAAGAAGCGGAGGTCAGCAGGCAGGTTGACACCCGCACCCTCGCCAGCTAGCCGAGCACGATAGACGAGATAGCCGGGATCGCTGTCGGCGACGTCGAAGACCGAGTAGAGGAAGGTTTCCTCCGGCATGAGGCTCAGCGCCTCGCCGCCTTCGACAACGAGCTGGCTGTCGGCCTTGCGGCGGCGTGCCGAGGGGAGCACCCAGCCACCCTTGCCATCCGACCGCAGCAGCAGGCCATCGCCGGCTTCGATGAGATAGCCGATGATCATCCCGTGTGAAGCAAGCCAGCCTGATGGCAGCGGATCCTTGACGCTGGCGTAGCGGCCGCGGCAGAAACCGAGCGGCGCGGTCGGGCTGGTGCCGAAAGCCCGGACTTCGCCGATCAGCACCGCATGATCGCCTGCGTCGACAGTATTGTAGGTCGTGCAGTCGAACCAGGTGAGGCTGTCGGTGAGCACCGGTGCGCCGGTATGGATGTGATCGTGGGTAACGGACTGGAACTTGTCCGGCGACTTCGAGGCGAAGGTCGCAGATACGCCGACCTGCCCCTCGTGGAGGATATTGACGGCGAAACAACCGGCACCGGTGAAGGCCTGATAGCTGGATGCCGACTTTGCAATGCAGACCAGAAGCAGCGGAGGGTCGAGCGACACAGAGGTGAAGGAGTTCGCGGTCATGCCGCGCGGCGTTCCGTCCTCGTCACGGGTGGTGATGACGGTGACGCCCGTCACGAAGGTACCAAATGCCCGGCGTAGGGCGATGGGGTCGATCGGCGCATCCGCCTTTGCCGCTGTCTCCGCCATGCTTTCGTGCCTCCTCCATTTGTTGAGGAGGAGGCTATCGCTGCCCGCCCGGTGGTTCTTCCTTGGCTTCGACGGAGCGAGCGGAAAACTTCTGCTGCGATCCGTAGGAGATGAAAAACGGCCGGCAGCATGCGCTATAAAACCGCGGATACCGGCTGTCGGAGGCTACTTTTGGGCGCTGACGCGATTGTCGATGACGCCGTGCAGGCGGATGGCAAGCTCGACGGCAAAGCGCTTCTCGGGCGTCTCGACATCAACGCCGAAAAGCTCTTGGATGCGCGCCAGGCGATAGCGCAGTGTCGTCACATGCAGACCCATCGTATCGGCACAGGCCTGGCTGCGGCAACCTTGCTGCAGATAGGTGGAGAGCGTTTCCAGATAAGGCGTGCCGTTCTCGCGATCATGCTCGGCGATGGCGCCGACGCTTTCCTGCACAAAGTTGCGCACGTCACCTGCCTCGGACGCGGCAACCAGCATCGGCAGCGGTCCGAAATCCTGGGCGGAGACGGCGCCCGTCAGTCCGAAGGAACGGCCGATGCGGATCATCCGGCTGCAGCGTTCCCAGGAGGCCGGATAATCGGAAAGTGCCGCGCAGCGATTGCCAGCGACAACGACGGGCGGTTCGTCGAAATAGCGGCCGAGCTCTTCGGCGATGCGCCGTGTTAGCTTGACCGTCCGCTCCTGCCTTTTGCTGGCATCATGAGGCACGAGGCAAACGACGCCTCCATCAATGGCGATGAAATTTGCCTGCAGCGAAGCCTGCTGCATGATGCGGGCAAGCGTATGCTCGACATCGACGGAAGCGCCGCCGAAAGCCTTCGTCTTGTCGGGAAAATCGACGACGATCATCTGCTGAGGCACCGAGAAATTCAGCCCCAGCCGCTGGGCGCGCTGGGCGACATCGCCGGCATTGCGCCAACGGGCCTCGACGATCTCGAAGAACAGTTCGGTCTGGGTGCGGGTCTCAAACCGGAAGCGGATGAAGCTCCGCATCATCTGGACGCTGAGCGCGAACTTGGCGCTGTCGAGCATCAGCAGATCGAGATCACTGAATTCGCGCGAAGTCGGGAAGATGATCAATGCGCCGACCAGATGATTGTCGACCGTCAGCGGCTGGATACGCGCAGAGATCTTGAAGCGTTGCGCGCCGTCATCGAAAAACAGGCTGGCGGCATCCGTCGTGCCGCGCTCGATCGCATCGCGGGCCGCCTTCATCAGCGGCCGGGCGAGCGTCGTGGCTGCCGCCTCATGCCAGGAGGCCTCATCATAAAGTGCATTCGGCGGACGCCCTGCGATGACCTGATTGGAGGTGAAATCGACGACGACGGTCGGGTTGGGCAGCATCATGCCGACCATCGCCGAAAGCGGCGCGACGGCACCGTCACTCAACACATGTTCGAGCAGCGAGGTATGCGCCTGCAGCGCCCGTTCGAGCCGCTGCGCCGCAAGCTTCTGGACCTCCAGCCGGTGTTCGCGCTCGACGGCGATAGCACCCATATGGATGATGGCGCCGAGAAAGGCGAGGTCGTCCTCGGAGACTTCGGTGATCTGGCGCGAGATGACGCTCAGCACCATCGGCCGGCCCTCGGCGTCCTTGCAGTTCATCGGCATGACGACAACGGTGCGGTAATCACGCTCGAACGCTTCCTTGCGGTAGCCGGGAAACTCGACGGACTCGCGGGCGTCGCGGATATAGACGGGCTCGTTGCGCTGCAGGGCGATCAGCGACGGGCTGGTTGCCAACTCCCACCTGTCCGGAAGCTGCCGCTCGATCAGCGTCGGATCATAGCGGACGATGACATATGCATAGCCATGCGCCGCATCGATCCCCATGATCGAGCCGAGCGACCAATGGGCATGGCGGCAGGCCGCCACGATCAAATGCTGCAGCACGGTCTGTAGATCGCCACCACTATTGATCTGGCTTGCGATGTCGCGGAGCGCCAATATCTGAGACTTCTGATCCAACTGCTTCGCTCCTCCAGCGGCCCGCATCATGCGTGCGCATTCGGCGGAAATCTACTCCGTTTTGATGGAAGCCGGAGCCGTGCCATTCCTCCGATCGGAGGAAGACGTTCGCCGTTTAGCCGCTAGGCTTTTGCGAGTTTCAACATTTCGTATCGGCGCAAGGCATGACACTCGGCATCAGAAAGATTTCCACCTTCCTCGAAGAAATGCACGTCGAAGGCGGCAAGGCGGCGCCCCGGCCGGTGACCATGGTCGTCGTCGCGGCCGTCATCCAGAACCCTTGGGCCGGACGAGGCTTCGTCGAGGACCTCCGGCCGGAGATCATCCGCATCGCCGGCGACCTCAGCCATGAGATGACAGCGCGGCTGCTGCGCCAGATGGATGCCGAGAAGATCGAGGCCTGTGGCAAGGCTGCAGCGGTCGGCATCAACGGCGAGATCGAACACGCGTCGGCAATGATCCACACGCTGCGCTTCGGCAATCCGTTCCGCGAAGCGATCGGCGGTACCAACTACCTCGAATTCGCCAATACCCGCAACGGTCCGGGAGCGCTTCTGTCGTTGCCGATGATGCACAAGAGCGAGAGCGGCAAGCGCTCGCATTTCCTGACCGCTAATTTCCTGATTGCTGATGCACCCGGCCTGGACGAGATAGTCGTGGCGATCGGCGCCGCCGATGGCGGCCGGGCGCATGCCCGCATCGCCGATCGTTTCCAGGATATTGCCGAAATGGAAGCCGAAAAGGC
The DNA here is from genome assembly GCF_000298315.2 of Rhizobium grahamii CCGE 502. Lineage (GTDB taxonomy): Bacteria > Pseudomonadota > Alphaproteobacteria > Rhizobiales > Rhizobiaceae > Rhizobium > Rhizobium grahamii. The sequence continues at coordinate 181,305 of NZ_AEYE02000036.1, forward strand.
CGCCAAGGGCTAGGACAATGAAGTTAGACGCCATCGACTTCAGAATTCTCGATGCGATTCAGCGCGATGGCCGCATTACCAAACTTGCCTTGGCAGAAAAGGCCGGCCTTTCGCCGACCCCCTGCTGGATGCGGCTGCGCAAGCTCGAGAAGGCAGGGATCGTCACAGGCTATCATGCCCGCATCGCGCTTCGCAAAATCGCCCCGGTCGCCAGCGTCATGGTCGAGGTCACACTTGCCAACCATCGGCAGAGCGATTTCGAGCGCTTCGAGCGCGCAATCGCGGGTATCCCTGAGATCGTCGGCTGCTGGTCCGTCGGCGGTGGTGTCGATTATTTCCTGCGGATCGCCGCACCTGATATCGATGCCTACCAGCGCCTGATCGATGGTCTGCTCGACCGCGAACTCGGGATCGAGCGCTATTTCACCTATATCGTCACCAAGACAGTCAAGGATGAGACCGTGCTGCCGGTCGCCGCTCTCGTACAGCCCGGCGAGGCCTCGAAAGACGCATAGAGAGATCATACGGCCGGGCGCTCGGCCTTAGACAATCTCTCTATTTGAACCGCCCCGAAAAGACAAGATCTCGCCCACTCCCGTGAAAGACTTCGGTGTCGATAACGAGGAGACAGGACATGACCGCGGTTTTTGCCCGCCCCGATTTTCATCAGGCGCTTTCGCGCCTCAAGGACAGGCATCTTCTGCGCGACCTCGCCTATTGCGATGGGCGCTGGACGTCCGCTGCCGATAACAAGAGCCTCGAGGTCACCGATCCGGCAAGCGGCGCAACCGTTGCCTGGGTCGCAAGCCTCGGCACCGGTGACACCACCACGGCAATCGATGCCGCCTCCCAAGCGCTGCCCGCCTGGCGCGGACTGCTGCCGCAGGAGCGTGCCCGCATCCTCAGAAAATGGTATGAGCTGATGCTCGCCGCCAAGGATGATCTGGCGCTGATCATGACACTCGAGCAGGGCAAGCCGTTCGCCGAATCTCTCGGCGAGATCGAATATGCTGCATCCTTCGTCGAGTGGTATGCCGAGGAAGGCAAACGGCTGAATGCCGAGAATGTCACGAGCCACCTTCCAGGCGCCGAGATGATCGTGTGGCGCGAGGCGCTCGGCGTCACCGCGATCGTCACCCCCTGGAATTTCCCCTCTGCCATGGTCACCCGCAAGGCAGCAGCAGCACTTGCCGCAGGCTGCACCGTCGTCGCCCACCCCTCTTCGGAGACGCCGCTTTCGGCGCTAGCACTTGCCGAGCTCGGCGAGCGTGCCGGCATTCCTGCCGGCGTCTTCAACGTCGTCACGGGAGATGCCGCTACCATCGTCGGACGCCTCTGCGAAGACGAGCGCGTGCGGGCCGTCAGCTTCACCGGCTCGACTTGCATCGGCCGGCTGATCGCGGCGCAATGCGCGCCGACGATGAAGCGGCTGGTCATGGAGCTCGGGGGCCATGCGCCGCTGATCATCTTCGAGGACGCCGATATCGAGCAAGCGGTGAAGATCGCCATCGATGCCAAGTTCGCGACGTCAGGCCAGGATTGCCTCGCCGCCAACCGGATCTTCGTGCATCACTCCATCGCCCCGCGTTTCGAGCAGGCTTTCGCATCGCGCATCCGCCAGCTGAAGGTCGGTAACGGCTTCTCGGCAGATGCGGCGATCGGTCCCCTCATGCATGAGCGCGCAGTCGCCAAGGTCGAAGAGCAGGTCAAGGACGCCGTGGAGCGCGGAGCCAAGCTCGTCACCGGCGGCAAGCGCCACAAGGCGGGTAAACTGTTTTATGAGCCGACGCTGCTTTCGAACATTCCCGCCGACGCGCTGATCATGCGCGAGGAAACCTTCGGCCCGGTCGCCGGCATTGTGGTTTTCGGTACCGAAGAGGAAGTCATCGCAAGGGCGAACGATACCGAATATGGCCTCGTTGCCTATGTCGTTACCGCCAATGGCGCGCGCCAGATGCGGCTCGCCCGGGCGCTCGAATACGGCATGGTCGCCATCAACCGTGTGAAGATCACCGGCGGGCCGATTCCCTTCGGCGGCTGGAAGCAATCCGGCGTCGGCCGCGAGGGCTCGCGCCACGGTATCGAGGCTTTCACCGAACTCAAATATCTCTGCATCGACACCGCCGCCTGACGCGGCCCTCCCAATCAAGACATCAAGGACATCAGCCATGCTCGACAGAAGCAACGAACTCAACGCCTGGGACCGCAACCACTTCTTCCATCCCTCGACGCATATGGGCATGCATGCCCGAGGCGAGACGCCGACGCGCGTCATCTCGTCCGGCGAAGGCGTCTACATAACCGATACTAACGGCCGCACCAGTCTAGATGCGTTCGCCGGTCTCTATTGCGTCAATGTCGGCTATGGCCGCCAGAAAATCGCCGATGCAATCGCTAACCAGGCGAAGAACCTAGCCTATTACCACGCCTATGTCGGCCACGGCACCCAAGCCTCGATCACGCTGTCGAAGATGATCATCGACCGGGCGCCTGAAGGCATGAGCCGCGTCTATTTCGGCCTGTCGGGTTCGGATGCTAACGAGACCAACATCAAGCTGATCTGGTACTACAACAACATCCTCGGCCGTCCGGAGAAGAAGAAGATCATCTCACGCTGGCGCGGCTATCACGGCTCTGGCGTCATGACCGGCTCGCTGACCGGGCTCGAGCTCTTCCACAAGGCTTTCGACCTACCGCGTGCGCAGGTTCTGCACACCGAAGCGCCCTATTACTTCCGCCGCCCTGACCGCTCGATGGATGAGGAGCAGTTCTCGCAATATTGCGCCGACAAGCTGGAAAAGATGATCCTCGCCGAGGGCCCGGATACCGTTGCCGCCTTCATCGGCGAGCCGATCCTCGGCACGGGCGGAATCGTGCCGCCGCCGAAGGGCTACTGGGAGAAGATCCAAGCGGTTCTCTACAAGTATGATGTGATGCTCGTCGCCGACGAAGTCGTCACCGGCTTCGGCCGCCTCGGCACCATGTTCGGCTCCGACCATTACGGCATGAAGCCCGGCCTCATCACCATCGCCAAAGGTCTGACCTCGGCCTACGCGCCGCTCTCCGGCACCATCGTTTCCGACAAGGTCTGGCAGGTGCTGATCCAGGGCTCCGACCAGATGGGCGCGATCGGCCATGGCTGGACCTATGCGGCGCACCCGATCTGCGCGGCGGCCGGTATTGCCAATCTCGAACTGGTCGACGAGCTCGATCTCGTGAAGAATGCCGGCAAGACCGGCGCCTATTTCCGCAGCGAGCTCGCCAAGGCTGTCGGCTATCACAAGCATGTCGGCGAGGTGCGCGGCGACGGCCTGATGGCGGCGATCGAGTTCGTCGAGGATAAGGACGACCGCAAGTTCTTCGACGTCTCCCGAAAGATCGGGCCGCAAATCGCCGCTGCATTGCTCGAGCGCGGCGTCATCGGCCGTGCTATGCCGCAGGGCGATATCCTCGGCTTCGCGCCACCGCTGTGTCTGACAAAGGATGAAGCGGACATTATTGTAACGAATGCAGTACACGCCATAAGATCCGTGCTTGGATAACGGCCTGCGAGAGATGCCGCGAGGTGGGATAGAGGAGCGAAATCGGGACCTGATCCGATCGCCCATTATCTCAATTAAACGTCCATACCGAATGAAGGGATCTACGATATCGTCCGGCAGACGAATTATGCCAAAGCCATCAAGGCCAACTTTGAGATACGCAGACGTCTCGTTCACCGATATCTCGCTCGATACCATGACCGTTTCTTGCGCTTCACCCTCCTGGCCAAACGACCATCGCTCCTGCCCGGGGCTTCCGGAAAAATAACCAACAACGAGACGCCGGGTGAGATCAGAAGGTTCAACAGGCGTTCCATGTTCCGCGATGTACGTCGGCGCGGCGCACGTTACCCAACGATAGGAACCGAGCTTCCTCGCGATTAGAGTGGAGTCGGCAAGTGGACCTGTTCGAATGACACCATCGACACCTTCCTGGACTAGATCCACACGTCGGTCGTTGAGACCGATCGCAAGCTCGATGCCAGGGTAACGCTCCCTGGAGTCCCAAGAAGCTCGCTCATGGTGCGAGCCATCGGCGCAGCTACCGTGCGACGACGCGATCGCCTAGCAAAAGCCATTGAGTTTAAGGATCTTGTGAGCGTCTATCGCTGCGCGAAGATGTTCCTCTGATGCGCGATCGCCTTGATTGGCGTCAGGGTGGTGCATTTTAAGCCGCTCCTTGTAGCGGCTCTTTATCTCCTCGGGCGTTGCATCTTCTGACAGGCCGAGAGTTTCAAAGGCTTTTGCCTCCAGGACCCTGAGTTTGCGCCGTTTAAGATCCGCTTTTGTTGCCTGGCGCTGGGCCGCATTCTTCTGTGCATTGACCGCCTTTGCGGTCCCAGAGCGAACCGAAGACGGAAGCGGCGTTGCAGAAACCTCATCGATCCGTGTTCCCCAGGTCGGGCGGCTGCCATTTGCGGCTTCCCTTTGATAGCGGGCCGTTACGGGGTCGGAGTGCTTCGTCACGAAATTGTAGCCTCTGCTGTATTCACTGACATGTTTGGCACAAAAAAGCAGATATAGTCCTTCCGCACCGGCTCCGACGGGGGCATGATAGCTGCCTTGCGCCTCGCAGCCCTCCCATTGGCACTTCGGGCCGGTCGCTTCCCGATGTTGAACAGGTTTTTTGCGGATCGAGCGCAAGCCAACGAAAATTTTTGAATCAGACGTCATCGCGCCATATACGGCTGTGCGGGCCTCCTCGGCAAGCGATCAACATCGGTGATGTTCCCTCGTGGCTTGAAAGCCTCCTCAACAGCGTCGACCTGAAACTCATCAGACCAGGAACGTCGCAACCGGCGGGGAATCACCGGTCCATGTTCGCAGAGAATGGCGCGCAGAGGGTTCACCAATCTGTTCGCTGATGAACAATACGCTCACGCGCCAGAACAGGACCGCTCGAGCTTGCTGATCAAGTCTTTGGCTCGACAAAGCGCATTTCGGGTTGACGAGCCGCAATGACGACTACCTCCGCATCGGCGGCATCATTCTTCTGCCGTTTCTGCCTCAATAAGAAACGGACCGCTGCGCAGCAACGCGTTGTCGAGGAGATCGCTGAACTCCTCGAAGGATGCGCCCGCGCAGCTTCGACCCCCATTCCTCTTGCAACTGCCACCCAATTCCAAGCCGGGTTATCAAGGTTCAACATCCTCCGAGCGTTTGTTCCGATTGGTCCAACGCCAACATTCCTCATCTCCGCGTTGAGGATAGCGTATGCGCGGTTGGCGAATATGATGGTCACCACATCGAGGTTCTCGCGGGCCTGGGTCCAGAGACCTTGGATCGTATACATCGCGCTTCCGTCGGCCTGTGGATTGATTACGTTCCGGCCCGGACATGCGATTGCCGCGCCAGTGGCGAGAGGTATCCCGCATCCAATGGCTCCTCCCGTCGTCATGAGGTAGTCATGGGGGTGCCGCGGCGGCCGATAATTCGAAAAACCTACGCGCGGACGTGATCGCTTCGTCGTTTTTATGGAACCATTGACAGGATCGCGGTTGCATTGCGCGAGATCACTCCCTGCCCGTTTCGTCAGATTCACTTAGCCGCAACGGCCGATCTACTGGCGAGGGGCAATGACGACAGGTTTGACGCCACCCTAGAGGAACCTGGGACGGCGGCTCTGGCGCCGACCCAGCCCGTGCATTACCGGCCACCTTCCAGCTTGCGGAGGCGTTGGTTGGTTCCGCTTCGCAATGGGGAGAGCCGGGTTCATAAAATCCTCAAAGCCGTTTGGTGAAGGCGTTCTGTTGCACGTTCTCATTGACCGAATGCTCTTCCAGCCGCGGGTTGCACATGGCCGAAATCCGACGCGAACGGGGCGCGTTCCGCGAGCACCGGCCTCAATCTTGCGATATGTTCCTCGACAATTCACCGGCGGATGGAACACAGCCTCTCGCCGGTATCACCAAAACATGCGACGAGGCAGACATTGAGCTACGGCCTTTACATTGGCAAGAACCTGACGGCCACCGGCCACGCCTATCTGGCGGGCTACGGCGACGAGCCTTCGAGCCATTGGCTCGAAATCATCGCCGAAACCCATCATGCGGCCGGATCGACGATCACGGTTGGTGTCACACCGGAAGCCGATCTACCGGGCAAGCTGAGCGAAGTCCCGCAAGCGCCGGTGACGGCGAGACATGTCCGCGTCTGTTATTCCCATTACAAGGGCGTGCCCGCCCCCCTGAGCAATGGCGGCCTCAACGAGCATGGAGTGGCGGTGCGCGACATCTGGTCGACCTCCCGGGCCGAATTGATCGCCCTTACTCCCGCCGGTCAAACCGGACCCAATTACAGCGATCTGGCCAAACTGGTGCTGGAGCGCGCGAGGACCGCCCGCGAGGGCGTCGAACTGATCGCCCAGTTGATCGCCCGTTACGGCTATTCGACCTATGGCGGCAATTCCCACATCGTCGCCGATCCGCAGGAGGCCTGGGTGGTCATCGAATGCGCCGGCGGGCAAAAATTATGGGTGGCCGAGAGGCTCGGGGAAAATAGTATCCGCGCATCCCGGCCGGGCTATATCGGCGAAATTCCAGGTACGCCCGACAAGGATTTCCTGTTCCCGGACCATTTCATCGAGTTCGCAGTCAGCCAAGGCTGGCACCGTGATGGCGACAAGTTCAATGTCAACATGGTCTACGGCGACGGCCGCGGCCCATGGGAGGGCGCGCGCTGGATCGAAGCGGAAATGGCGCGCCGCGCCGAAACGCCAGCTAAGATCACCCTTGAAGACGTGATTTGGGCCATCCGCACGCCGAAGCTGACCGGCGATACCGCCGGCTACGGCCAGGTCGTGCCGCTGGTCCACCCGGCACATCCAGCTCTGAGGATGCTCTGGCATGCGCCAGTCGGCGCCGTAGCCGCCCCTTTCATGCCCGTGTTCCTTGGCATGACCGAAATCGCCGAGGAATATCGTCAGCACCGCTATTTGACATCGGGCGAGCATGCCCGATTCATGGACATGCGCCATGCGCTCGGGGGGCAAGCCGACGAGGTTTCCATTGTACCGCAGGGGGTCGAAGCGTCGCGCTCGGCCGTGGCGATTTGCAAGCGGCTTCTCTATCTGGCGCTTCGCGATGCGGAGACCAGCCTTCCCGAACTCGCGCGCATCTTCGTTGCCCATGAAGCGCGGCTGATGGCGCTCGCCGAAAACATGCAAAAGGTAGCGTCCATGCTACTCGATGCCAGTCAAGCGGATCTCGCGGCCGGGATGTTGACGTATTTCGCCAATTCCGAACTCCGCGCCGGATTGAGGCTGGCCGAGCAGTTGGCGGATGGCCTGGAGGCGAGAACCCGTGCTTTTGGGGGATTTGACACGTCGCTCCAACCGAAATCCAGTCCACAAGTCTGGTGATTGTTCTTAAACCGGTGCGGTCTCCCTTTCGGACTGCTATCGCTAACGATTATCCAATACGCGGCAGAGTCACCTACAGGACCGGTGGCAACATATCCAGCCGGACGCCGCCAGCTTTTCAATTACCCGCAGTCGTCGGCAGGCTGGGTCGCGCACGCCCTCGCAACAAATACTAATTTGCCGGTCGGGGAGATAGGAGTACCTTTCCCAAGCATTTTAAAACATGCGGTCTTTTGCCAGTGGCGCACCAAACTGCACCGCATGTTATCGTCTTAAAATGACTGATAAGCTTGCCTTATCGGACGTCGTGGGTCAGCAAGGCGAGAATGGCTTTGTATGTTCGCCAACCCTTCTTGATATTGTGGGCGCTGGCGTTGACAGCAATCGCGATCCTGCTCGAAACTAGGAGCAGGCAGTCGACGGTCGCGTCATGACAGCGCCCGGTGTGCGGCTTGACCGCGTCCGCCCTGAGACGTGGCCGACCTGGGACGGTGAACCAATGAATTCCGCTTTTTTGGACCGATCCGATTGTCCAGCTTTTTGTTCTCGCCGTTCTGGGCCTGCTGGTCAGTCGGCTGGTACTTCGGGGGCATCCCGTCTGGCGGTTGATTGCTCACATCGTATTCTTGATTGCCCTCACGGCGCTACTCCTTTACTACGGTATCCAGCCCTATGCGCCGGACACGCGGGCCGGAGATCTATCGCGGCGCATTTTCATCGGGCTCGCCAAGGCCGTCTGGTGGGTCGGCGGAGCGATGGTCTTGATCAGCTGTGTTCACTTGTTCCTCATTTTTGAACGCAAGCCACGGGATGCGCGCCTCCTTCAGGATCTCGTCGTAGGTCTCATCTACCTGGGGACCGGTCTTTCCCTGATCGCCTATGTGTTCAGTGTCCCTGTCGGCACGTCCTCTTGCAGTCCGTATTCGAAGCCTCTCACCGTGTCCCTCCCCGAAGGTTGTGACGCTTTGCTCACGCGCAAAGGTAGTCCGCAGACAAAGGTCCTAGATCAGGAGCCTAGCGACATATCTAGCCTTAGCCTAAGGGTCCAAAAACCGCCTCGATCGACGCCCTCATCTTCTCGATTGTGAAGGGCTTCGAAAGCACGTTGTTAGCTCCCAGCTGGGCTGCTTTCTGAACAAGCGCCCTGTCGCCGTGTGACGTGAGAATAATGAAGGCAGCCTTTTTCGTCGATGGGTTGGCACATACTGCCTTGAGGAAGCCGAGCCCGTCCATCTTCGGCATATTGAAGTCTGAGATCACCAGGTGATGTGGGTGCTCATGATCAGTTCATCCCCGATCGCGTGACCCCAGGCGTCATTGACATCCTTGAAACCATCGAGGTCGATCATTCCGAGAGCAAGGCCGCGACCGACTGGGGGGCGACGTGCCGATGACCTCGAGAAGGCCAGTTCGGTTCAGGAGTCCGCTGAGAGCATCATGGGTCGCTTTGTGGTGCGCGATCGCCGTATCGCGCTGAAGACCGCGAATGAGGGCAACACCCGTCATGATGATGGCAACCAGGAAGATGACGAGCAGGGCCGCGGCTGACAACAGGTAGCTGTGGACTGCTTGGAAAATGTGTGTGCCGGGGGGTCCGGCTCGGCCACTCGAGATAGGCTACGGCCCGGCCATCCAGGCCTAAAAGGGGTGTGCTCAGCCAAGTACGTTCAGGCAAGGCAACCAGTTTCAGCCCCTCGATATCGATGGTATCGTCGAGCTCTGCGACGACATCCTGGCTCAACAGCTTGGCGAATATCAGCGTATTGAGCGCTGCATCGGTGGGCTCGCTGGTGTAGGGCTGAATCGCTCCGGCAGCGACGAGATAGGTGCCATCGGAAGTCGCGACAAACGCCGTGACCGGTGACTGTCCGGCTGCGGCTGCCGCCGCCGCCAACTTGAGGATGATGCTGCGGTCGACAGGAGATGAACCGCCGACGACCCCGCTATGTCGCAAACTGAAGCTTCTGGCTGTATGAGCATTGCCGGAAACCGATAACTACGGTGCCATCAGAAGCCAACCTCTTTCTGATGGCGCACCGCGAGGACCGTCAAGATATCCTCATCGAGACGGTAGCGCGCAATATATCCGCTGTCACCGAATTCAATGAGCCATTCCCGATACTGATCGGGCAGATCTTCAACGAGCCGTCCCATTTGGGGATGCGAGCCGAGTGCTCGTAGACCTTTGAGAATGGCTTCGCTCGCTCGCTTGGCCGCCAAGGGGTTCTTCGGTCGCAAGAACTTCCGAAGCCTATCGAGATCACGAATGGCGGCCGGGGAGAAGATTATTTGTGGCATTCAGGTGCAGCGCGCTCGTCGTCGGTGCCCCACGTCGTAAGCCATTTTTCGACCTCTTCCGCCGTCACATGCAGACCAGTCGTCTGAAATTCATCCCAGGCGTTGAGGGTCTCACTCCGCAGCGCCTCGCGCTTCTCTTCACGTTCCACATATTGCTCAATCGCTTCGCGCATGATCCAGTGGGACGAGCGGCGACGAACTTCGGCCAAGTGTTGGACGCGGCCTTTTAGCTCGTCATCGAGCTTGAGCGAGGTAGGTGATGCCATATCAGTTCCTTAGTCAACGGTAATACCTGTCGCTAATATAGATTACTTTATTCCTCGCGTCTATGATCTCGCCGAGTTGTCGCGCTAAGCGCAAGGGAAAGTCTCTCGCCTTGATGTTGGACGGCCCTGAACGGCATCGAAATGTGCCAGAATGAGCTGTTAAGATCTCAATCGAAGGGGGCCGCCCATGGACAAGATTATTCGTATTGGCATGGATACGTCAAAGCATGTCTTTCAGTTGCACGGCGTGAATGCAGGAGAGAAGCCGGTCTTGCGTAAGAGAATCCGACGTCGGGAGATGATCGACTTCTTCACGACCTGCCCGCCCACTTTGGTCGCGATCGAGGCCTGTGGTGGTTCGCATCATTGGGCGCGCTTACTCACCTCATTTGGACATGAAGTGAAGTTGATCGCACCACAGCTCGCCAAGCCTTATGTCAAACGCGGCAAGAATGACGCTGCCGACGCCGAAGGGCTGTGCGAGGCTATAAGCCGCCCAACGATGCGGTTTGTTCCAAGACAGTTGATGAGCAAGCAGCACTCATGCTGATCAGCGTCCGTACCCGTCTGATACCCAACCGAACCCAACTCGCCAACGCTATACGGGGTTACGCCAATGAATTCGGCATTTCCGCCGCTAAGGGGCTAGCACATATTCCGATGCTGCTCGAGAGGGTGCAAGCTGAGAAAAATGTGCCAGAGCTCGCACAGGAATTGTTCATAAGCCAGGCCGAGGAATACGCTGAACTGGAGAAGAAGATTGCGGATGTGGAGGCCAAGGTAAAGGCATGGCAGCGTAACGACGAACGCAGCATACGTCTCAACACCATTCCCGGCATTGGACCAATCGGCTCGGCTCTTTTGATAATGAAAGACTCCCGCTCCAGAGCTCTTCAAATCCGGCCGCCAGTTCGCAGCTTGGATAGGGCTGACGCCGAAAGATCACTCGACCGGCGGCAAGCTCAGGCTCGGTGGTATCACGCGAGCCGGCGATGAAGCTCTGCGGGCCATCCTGGTGAATGGAGCAACCGCTGTCATTCATCACGCGCGGCGATCTGGCAAGGCTTCTCGATGGTTGGCGGAACTGCTCAAGCGCAAGCCGCCTAAACTGGCAGCTGTCGCACTCAAGAACCAGGGTATCCTGATCTTCACCACGTGTTGGCATTACTACAACTTGCAAGATAATAGCAGATGGTATGATCGATCGATCCGAGATTCCCATTGGCCCGTCAAGGCCGCCTTGATGTTTGGGACCTGTGTCGCGGAAACCATCTTGGCCAGCGTTCATGTGCGAACGCAACAACAGGCCGGACATATGAACGCAAGCGATCAGATCAAATTATCTCGAAATATCTTGCGAGTCGGGGGCCGTCCACATATGGGAATCGAACGGTGGCCCCTGCAACACCAGCGTTACACTACCGTCGTCACGCCTTGAAGCGGTCAAATGCGGTTGGGCGCCTTATCGGTGGATCAAGCTTCCTCCCAGCGATAGACGTCCGAACGCCGATAGTGAACCTCGTCCTCTAGACCCGGCAATCATCCTGGATCTGCGCAAGAACATTCACGCGATTCCCGCCTGGATGTATACGGCCGTGGACACCATAGTCGCGCTCCTCTCGTTGATCTGTAATGCGAGCCTCGACACCTTCCATAACGAACCTGGCCCAGACATCAGCCGAACCTTTTAGCTTTAAGGATCCGCGGCTAGGGGCACGAACAAGCCGAGCTTAATGTCCCGAAGCACCACATTGGTATGCATGCGCCGGATCTGCGGGTTTTCCGCCATGATTAGGGCGGCGATGTCGTCATAATGCTCGACGTCGCGGGCTGTGACGATCGCGATCAGATCGACCGCACCGGTGACGTAATAAACCTGCTGGATATGATCCTGCTTCTCCGCCCAAACACGAAACTTCGCGAGCGCGTCGTAATTGTCCCGCTCGATCTCCAGGCCGACGATGAACACCATCGATGTACCCGTCGCCTTCCTGTCGACGACGGCAACCTCGGCCTTGATGATCGCATCCTCGCGCAGCCGCTTCAACCGCCGCTGCACTGCCGAGACCGACAGGCCGATTCGCTCGGCAATCGCTTCGGCCTTCAGCTGGGAGTCGCGCTGAACGATATCGAGAATGTCGCGGTCAAAACGATCCAGTTGTTGCATTGTCCTGTCCAAATTCGAACTATCCGCGCGGCGGCATTCTGCCGCATTCGCCGCGCGGAAAAGATTATTTTGCATGAAATATGCAGAATAGATGAAAATTGCGCGAAAAACTCGCGCTATTTTATCATTATCCTTCGCAAATTCATCCAGTCGGAACCAAGCATGTCGGATCAACCCTTTCCTGCTCTTCGTGTCGAAGATCTCCATAAAAGCTTCGGCACGCAACAGGTTCTCAAGGGCATTTCGACTGAGGCCCGCAAGTCCGATGTTATTTCGATCATCGGTTCGTCGGGCTCCGGCAAGAGCACCTTCCTCAGATGCATCAATTTCCTGGAAATTCCGGATCGCGGCCGGATCACCGTAAACGGCGAGGAGATCGCCCTGAAGACGGGGCGGGCAGGACGGCTGCAGCCGCGCAGCTGGCGGCAGATTGAGCGGCTGCGGACCGGGCTCGGGATGGTCTTCCAGAGTTTCAATCTCTGGGCTCATCGGACGGTGCTGGAAAACATCATCGAGTCGCCGGTCCACGTCATGGGCATTTCGCGGCGCGAGGCCATCGAGAAGGGAGAGGCCCTGCTTCATAAAGTCGGGCTCTTCGACAAACGCGACGCCTATCCCGCTTTCTTATCCGGTGGTCAGCAACAGCGGGCGGCAATCGCAAGAGCCCTCTGCGTGGACCCTGATGTCATGCTGTTTGACGAGCCAACATCGGCGCTTGATCCAGAGCTGGTCGGCGAGGTTCTGAAAGTCATCCGTGATCTCGCGGAAGAAGGGCGGACCATGCTGATCGTCACACATGAAATGCGCTTCGCCCGGGATGTTTCGAGCCGTGTTCTCTTCCTGCATCAAGGACGGATCGAGGAGGAGGGTCCACCGGACCAGGTATTCGGGGCGCCGGTCAGCGCCCGCTGCCGCGAATTTACCGGTCTCAGCGCCCGCTGACGCCCGAAGTCTCATCGACAACACAAACCAGGAGAATCCTGCGAATGAAGCTGATCCCTACCCTTTTCGCCGGCGTTGCATTTGTGCTTTCCGCTGTTGCCGCACAGGCCGAAGTTCGCTTCGGCGTCATGAACGAATCCTATCCGCCCTTCTTCGCCAAGGACGCGTCGGGCCAGTGGCAGGGATGGGAAATCGACCTGATGAATGCCGTATGCGAGGAGATGAAGGAGAAATGCTCGATCGTCGACGTTTCGTGGGATGGTCTCATTCCGGCTCTCCAGAGCAAAAAGTTCGACGTTATCTGGTCGTCGATGTCGAACACTGCGGAACGCTCGAAGGTGATCGACTTCACCGACAAATATTACAACACGCCGAGCACCTTGATCGGTCGAAAGGACCAGAAGCCGGGCGCCACTGCCGACGACGTGAAAGGCAAAACCATCGGCATTCAGGTGTCGACGATCCAATCGGAGTACTACAAGAAGTATTTTTCCGTAGCTGCGGAAGAAAAAACCTACCAGACGCTCGACGAGGCGTTTCAGGATCTCGCCTCCGGCCGTATCGACTATGTCTTTGGCGATTCATTGGCGCTTGACGCTTTCCTCAAGAGCGATGGCGGCAAGGATTGCTGCGCCAAGATGGGTGACGTCGCCGACGACAAGGAAATTCTTGGAGCCGGCGTTTCGGGTGGTCTGCGCAAGGAAGACACGGAGCTGAAAGCCAAGCTGAACTCGGCCATCGCAGCAGTCCAGGCCAGTGGCCAGTATGGCGCCATTACCAAGAAGTACTTCGATTTCGACATCTACGGCGCGAAGTAAGCAGTCCTGACAATGGCGACCGCCCAACAAGATATTCTGGAGCTGCTGTCTCCTTATCCTCCGGGATGGGGCGGCGTTCTTCTGGCAGGGGCGGTTTCCACGGTCGCCATCTCGGCTTGCGCCTTCGCGATCGGCCTGCTGCTCGGGACGGGCGGTGCGCTTGGAAAGCTTTCGGGCAATCGCATGCTCCGCCTTCTGCTCGATCTCTATACCACGCTGATCCGCGCCGTTCCGGAGCTGATCCTGATCGTTGGGCTTTATTATGCCGGCACCGATGGCCTCAACCGGCTGCTGGCGGCATTGGAACTGCCGCCGGTCAATGTGAACGGTTTCATCGCGGCCGTCGCGGTGCTGGGCTTCGTTCAGGGTGCTTACATGACGGAGGTGCTTCGCGGCGCGATTCTCGCCATTCCCACCGGTCAGATGGAGGCGGCCAAGGCCTTCGGCATGGGGCCCGCGCTGCGGTTTCGCCGCGTCCTGCTGCCGGCGCTCTTGCCAAACGCGCTGCCGGGGCTTGCCAATCTGTGGATGTCGATCACCAAGGACAGCGCGCTGGTCGCGGTCGTCGGCTACCAGGAGCTGGCGCTCGCCACCCGCCTCGCCGGGGCAAGCACCAAACACTATTTCGTGTTTTTCCTCGCTTCGGCCTTTCTCTACCTCGCCATTACGCTCGTTTCTAACGTCGCCTTCAAGCTGATCGAAGGGCGGGTGCGGCGGGGGCAGCCGCGCCTTGCCTGAAGAAAGCGCCCCATGAGTTTCACCTGGATCTCCTCCTACTGGCTGCTTCTTCTGACCGGCGCCTGGCAGACCGTGTCGCTGCTGGTCATCTCCGTCGCGTTCGGCTTCGTGATCGCCGTCGGTCTCGCCTTCGCGCAGGTCAGCGGCCGCAGGCTGACGCGGCTGCTGGCCCGCGGCTATTGCACCTTCTTCCGCGGCACGCCGCTGCTGATCCAGCTGTGGCTTCTCTATTACGGCGTCGGCTCGCTGCTGCCTATGGTCCCCGGCATCCGCCAGAGCCTCTTCTGGCCGATCCTGCGCGAAGGCTTCTTTTTCGCTACCGTAAGCTTCACGCTGAACTATGCGGCCTATGAGGCGGAAGTTTTGCGCGGTGCTCTACTTGCCGTGCCCAAGGGCGAGCTTGAAGCAGGCCGGGCCTTCGGCCTGTCACCCTGGAAGCTGATCCGCCGTATCTGGCTGCCGCGCGCCATCCGTATCGCCCTGCCGACCATTGCCGGTGAGATCGTCATGCAGCTCAAGGCGACGCCGCTTGCCTTCACGGTCACGGTGATAGATCTCTATGCCGTTGCGAACAAGGTTCGCCAGGACACGCTGCTAGTCTATGAGCCTTTACTTGTCGTCACACTCTTCTATCTCGCCCTGACCGCAGTCATTGCCCGCGTCTTTCGAGGTCTCGAAGCGCAGGTGCCGGTTCGTCGTTAGGCCGATCGGAAAGAGTTGTCGAAGCGAACAAAGCACACCTCACCTTTTGTAACGAAATACCGCCTGCTGGTGACGGCGCGGCGCCCGAATGGAGACCTCTTCATGAGCACTATGCGAATTCTTGACGGCGGCATGAGTCGCGAGCTGATGCGGCTAGGCGCCGAGTTGAAACAGCCGGAATGGTCGGCCCTGGCGCTGATCAATTCGCCGGATATCGTACGTGAGGTTCATAAGGAATTCATCGCCGTCGGCTCGCAGGTCATAACGACGAACAGCTATGCGCTGGTGCCGTTCCATATTGGCGAAGACCGGTTTTGGAAGGAAGGGCCGGCGCTGATCCGTCTTGCAGGCCGCCTGGCGCGCGAGGCGGCCAATTCCATTGCCGATCGCAAGGTGCTGGTCGCGGGTTCACTGCCGCCGATCTTCGGCTCTTACGAGCCGCAAAATTTTCAGCCGTCGCGGGTACAGGACTATCTGCACGTGCTTGTCGAAAACCTCGGCCCCTTCGTCGATGTATGGCTCGGTGAGACACTGAGCCTGATTGACGAGGCAGAGGCTGTCCGTGAGGCGGTGGCGACATCGGGCAAGCCGTTCTGGATTTCCTTCACGGTGGCGGATGACGAGGCAGCCATAGAGGGCGGCGAACCGAGGCTCCGCTCCAGCGAAAGGGTCGAGGACGCGGCATCCTGGGCGGCGTCATCGGGTGCGGAGGCCTTCTTGTTCAATTGCAGCAAGCCCGAGGTCATGCAGGCAGCGGTGGAGACGGCAGCGAGGGTGTTCCGAAAGACAGACGCCCAGATCGAAATCGGCGTATATGCCAATGCTTTTGAAGGAGACCAGGGCGAGACGGCTGCCAATGAGGGGCTGCACGAGACTCGCGATGACCTGAATGACGACGCCTATTCGCGTTTTGCCTGCTCCTGGGCCGAGGCTGGCGCTACGATCATTGGCGGCTGCTGCGGCATCGGTGCTGCCCATATCCACCGCCTCGGCAAGACGCTCCTACGCTAAGTGCCGGGGTAGCGGCGGCTCGCCATGCAGGCGCCGCCGCCACGATTCCGGCGAGACTTCACCACGAAGCGCTGCACGCACCCAGAGGCCCGCAACGGCCGGCAACAGCATGGTGGTCTTGCCGGTCCCAGGTGGACCGTTCACGGCGATCACCTCTCCCGGCGCTGAGGCATCCAGCCAAGCCAGAACCTGCCTTTGCTGTTGAGCCAATGGGAAGTTTGGATTTGAGTGACCAAGTCGCCGGGAAAACTCCTGCTCAATCCGATGGTCTGGGTCCGCGACAGTTAACTCAGGCTGTGCAATCTGCTTTAGCAAAGGCGTGTCGGGTTGCTCGGCCAGAAGCTTGTCATAGAGGTCGAGGATCGCCCGGACTGTCGCATTCGCATCCTCGGCCAATTCCAGAAATCCGGAACCGATCGGCTGATAGTCTGCATCCCCGCGCGGCCAGCCATGCGAAACGGCATCCACCATCTTGCGGCAATGCCCAAGGTAATTTTCCCAGGCGTCGTCACCCGACATATCAGGAAGAGGCGTTTCGGTTAGGAATGCATCCAAGGCATCAACCGACCCGATAGCAAACTCACCAGATAGAAGGGGCGTCAACAGATCCCGAGCAAGCGCATTGCGCAGAGGTGTGATCTGCCCGCCCCGATCAACTGTCGCCTCTGTCACGACAGGCGCAACAATATCCGGCAACCCGCCCGCTCGCGCTGCCCCGTGTGAGGACTTTCGCGCCGTAATTAGAGGCCAGAACCGAATGGCGACCGCCTTGACCGAGGTCTGGCCCCGGAACACTTGATCCAAGACCTCTTCGGGCAACAAGCCGGTTTTCAGCGCCGCCGTGGGGATTTCAACAAATCGTTTGCGATCAGACCGAGTGAATTTTCCTTCACCAAGCGCGCCGTCGGCCAGTGAAGTTCGCCAATAGCGCAAATTGTCCTGCATGCTTGCGGTCATGATATTTGCGCTACTCGGTTTGCCCAGGGTATGATGCACGCATAAAAGATAAAAAGCGCAATGTAGTCCATCTACTGCGCCTCGCGGCGCTCAAGATGCAATAGCCCCAAGATTTCCACCGACGCCCATAAACGACACCGTGGCTATAACCGAATCGCCGCCTCCGCAGGCACGCGTGATTTGTTATTCCGGGACGGGAATCCGACGCATATGGCCGCATTTATCGCCGCATGCCGGGAACTGCCGCCTCACAATTTCAAAGCATTATTCACGGCCTTGGCGACTACCGACGGATCGGTCCAATCTTGAAAAGCCGCGCGTATGTCCCCGGCGACGATCTCCCGCCTGTGGACCAAGGCAGCCAAACCCGGTTGTGGAGAGGCACGAATGCTAGGCCAACTGACCTGCCACTGCGCATTTCCTCCAGAATGGATTAGAGTCCGGCCCATTAAAGGACGGACGCATGAAGAAGCAGCGATTTACGGAAGAGCAGATTATTGCGGTATTGAAGGAGCAGGAGGCTGGCGCGAAGGCGGCCGACCTTTGCCGCAGACATGGAATTTCAGAAGCAACGTTTTACAACTGGAAAGCCAAATACGGCGGCATGGAGGTCTCTGAGGCGAAGCGGCTGAAGGCGCTTGAGGACGAGAACGCCAGGCTGAAGAAGCTGCTCGCCGAACAGATGCTTGATGCGGCCGCACTCCGCGAGCTCCAAAAAAAATGGTAGGGCCCGCCGCCAAGCGTGAAGCCGTCACGCACCTGAAGACCGTCATGGGGCTTTCGGAACGGCGGGCCTGCCAGATCATATCTGCCGATCGCAAGACGATCCGTTACCAGTCGAACCGACCGGTGGAGACCGGGTTGCGAGCAAGGCTGCGCGAGTTGGCTAATGAGCGACGGCGTTTCGGCTACCGTCGACTGTTCGTCCTGCTTCGCCGGGAGGGAGAGCCGTCCGGCGTCAATCGCATCTATCGGCTGTATCGCGAGGAAGGGCTTTCAGTACGCAAGCGGAAGGCCCGACGCCGTGCTGTCGGCACGCGTGCTCCGATCCTGGTCGAAGCGAAGGCAAACGCCCGCTGGTCGCTGGATTTCGTCCACGACCAGTTCGCCTGCGGACGGAGGTTTCGGGTGCTCAACATCGTCGATGATGTGGCGCGTGAATGCCTGGCAGCAATTCCAGACACCTCGATCTCCGGCCGCCGTGTCGCACGGGAGCTGACGATGCTGATCGAACGACGCGGCAAGCCCGGAGTGATTGTCCCCGATAACGGCACCGAACTCGCCTCGAATGCCATCCTTGCCTGGTCGAAGGATCACAAGGTCGAGTGGCATTACATCGCGCCGGGAATGCCCATGACAAAACGGCTATGTCGAGAGCTTCAACGGGCGAATGCGTGACGAACTGCTCAACGAAAGTCTGTTCTTCGGCCTCGATCATGCCCGCAGCGCCATCGCTGAATGGGCTGAAGATTACAACAATTTCCGGCCGCACTCATCGCTCGGATATCAGACCCCGGCCGACTATGCCGGGTCCATCGCCGCAACCGGCTCCAACGCTGCGCAAATTGAAAGCTTCGCGTTTCCGCCGGTTGCTCACACCGCGCCACTTGGCGTATTCAAAACCGCCGGGGCTCTAATAGCCACTGGATGAAAGTTCAGTGGCAGGTCACAACGTGCGCCCATAATGCTATGGCCGGCTAGGCAATATCGGATGGGTTCATGCGATGTGTCGCCAGCCGGCAGGTTGCCTTCCCTCCAAACTGTTTCCCCGACTATCCAAGATTCAGGATTCGAATAGACTGATCTGCAGTCACCCAGCGTCGCTCAGTCGCCGCGTTGACTATCGTTCAATGCGGCAAAAGCGGCGTACGGCGTGCGCCGAGTACGTCGAGCTTCCGCAAAAGAATGGCCGCCTCCAACAGCATCGCTGCAAACGTGGCGTCATCGGCGTTCGCGACGCTTTCCGCCATTGCCTGAAGTGTCTGGCAGAGATGCGCGACCGCCGACTGCTGTGACGGCGCATCCTCCAGCACGACGGTGTATTCGAGAAGCGATTTGACCAACCGCGTGACAAGCATGCGCCGTTGTTTGGAGTCCGTTTCCGCTAGATGAGCGGACGCCTGGATAAGCTCCTCGGCCGTCAGTGTCTCTCGATGGTCGGGAATGTCCATGGTCTCTTACAGCGTAAATGGAACCCGCGCGGTTGGCGCTAGTACCACGGTCCGGGCACCGCGCCCCAGTAATAAAGCTCGTAGGATCGAGCCAAATGCCGCTCGTCTTCATAGGCGTTGATTGAACAATCCCGGTGGTTCAACGACTGGCGAATCTCTTTGGTTTTTGTGGGATGCAACCAAAGCCAGCGTGTAAGTGATCGCAGCATTGCTTTTCCTTTCACTTCGTGGGGAAGCTCATTGGTTTGAACGCGGTCAACGACAACAGGGCGCGTTGGATCAAGCCGGGTCTGGGCTCAAGATTTTCAATGTGACGGCGATGGCGATAATCAGGCCCTCCGCAAATGATGGCGATTTCGTTGCCGATTTCGATTATGCGATTGCGCAGGTCCGCTTCGGTCCCGCCGTCGCAATCGTGCTCATCGAAACAATGTCTGGCTTCGTGCAAGAGAAGCTGGCCTTCGAGTTGGTCTCGAATCTGCGAAAGCCGCGCGCAATGTCTTGAGGCGCTCACTGCCTGTCTCCTTCATCTCGCGAACTTTGCAATATTACTCCATAAAACTTATGGACTATAGGCACGCAAGACTAAAGCACGATCGCGATTCGAAAAGCGTTTCCCCCGCCACGGTAGCGAATAGGCCGCTAGCCTCCTTCCTGGCTAGCCGTCGTTGTTGTGCCGTGAGAGCGGCATGTGTTCGAGTGGCAGTGTGGTCGTATATTTGATGCTCCATGGCAAATGCCGGAATAGCATTGAGAACCTCAATTTTGGCAATCAACCGTCGATGGAAGGCATGCATGCGGGTATATCGGAGACGACCACGCGCATAAGGTAATCGACATCTCCGCTTATTCGATAAACCTCAATGACCTCATTGAATTCTGCCACAGCCTCAGACAAGCGCTTGAGCCGCTCGACCGAATGTGAAGCGGTTTGGATTGAGACGAAGAGGGTCATATTGGCGTTGACCTTCGCCGGGTCGAGGATGACGACCCTTCTCTGGATTACCGCGATCCTCCTCCAGCTTCTGGATCCTTCGCCAGCACGGCGTCGTGCTCAGCCCAACCAACCGTCCGATATCGGATACCGTAAGCGTCACGTCATCTTGCAGGAAATGCGCAGGATTTTACGATCTATTCGGTCCATCGGAAAGCCTATGGTAACTTGTATGGCGCGGGTCGGCAGGCCTATGCTCCCTTTGCCGCTTCAAAGGCCCGCTTTAGGTCGTTGATCAAGTCCTTGACATCCTCAAGTCCAACCTGGAGTCGAATGAGTAGTCCCCCATATGAATTCGCAAGGACCGTGCGATCAGACAGATCAACTTCAAGCGCCAAGCTTTGGAACCCTCCCCAGGAATAACCCAGCCCGAACAGTCTCAGCCCGTCAAGGAAGGCATGAGACTTTCGCCGGGCAGATTTCTCGCCCGCGGTCGATAACACGAACGATAGTACCCCGCTCGCGCCCTTGAAGTCGCGCGCCCAGAGCGAATGGCCAGCAAAGCTTGGTAGCGCCGGATATAGAACTTGTTCGACCTCTGCTTGCGCTTCGAGCCATTCGGCGATTGCGAGTGCGCTTGACTGATGCCGTTCGAGTCTGACGCCCATCGTGCGCAGCCCGCGCAGGACCTGGTAGATATCATCAGGTGCGGCGCAGAAACCAAGAGCCCCATTTGCCTGCTTCAGCCTTTTCCAGGTGCGTTCGTTGGCAGAAATCGAGCCCAGTAGGATGTCTGCATGTCCAGCCGGATATTTGGTGGATGCCTGGATGGAGACATCGACGCCGAAATCGAGTGGCTTGAAGAAAAGTGGGGTTGCCCAGGTGTTGTCCATCGTCACAACCGCCTCGTGCCGGCGCGCAACCGCAACTATTGCCGGCACATCCTGCATCTCGAACGTGTTCGAGCCGGGCGCCTCCAGATGAACGAGCCGAGTGTTCGGACGGAACATTTTCTCGATCTCGGAGCCGATAGCCGGGTTGTAATACTCCACCTGGACACCGAATCGCACCAGCATCGTGTCGCAAAAGTGCCTTACGTTGCCATAGACCGAGTCCACGATTAGCGCATGATCGCCGGGCGATAGGTACGCCAGAAGTGCTACCGTGACCGCTGCCAGCCCGCTCGGAACAAGGACGGTTCCCGTCGCCCCTTCCAACTCGTTGATGGCATCCGTCAACGCATCGCTTGTTGGCGTGCCGCGCGTGGCATAGGTGTACTTCTGATCATGCTTGGCCATCGTCTCGGCATCTGGAAACAGGACCGTTGACGCGTGTACGACCGGGGGATTGATGAACCCGTGATGATCGAAAGGGTCGTAGCCGGCTCGTACCAGCCGTGTGTTTTCTCCAAGCGAAAGAGAGGGGCGTTCGGTTTCGGACATCAAATCTCCAGGCGAATATGTGTCTTGTCAGTCAAGCTAGTTCGGGGATGCCATGAATGCGCTTGATCTCGGCTGCTACCATTTCCTGAAGGCGCCAGAGGTTACGATCCCGGATCCCCTTCATTTCCAGGTGGTGGACGGTAAGGTAAAGATACTCGGCGCATGACCCCATATGTCCGCAAGCGCGCGCAAGTATCTTTGCGACGTTTGAAAGTGATTGGTTGGCAACAACTCGCTCGCCTTTTGGACCTGCCCAGAAAACCAATGCGCGCAGCGGGCCGTCGTCGGTCTCAACGGTTATCCAGCGGATCGTAGACGCGTCTTCCAGCGTTCCGACTTCCCTTCGGATCATTCGGCGGATCTGGCCTATCCGATCACTGTCGGCCAGCCTGTATGCAATTCCGTTACATTGCCCGCCCCGACGCAACGCCATCATCAGACCTGGCTGTTTTTCCGAACCGCGCCAGCGCGTCATTCGAAGGCAGAAAGAGCGATGCCACCCCCTGACGCGTCCCCTGCGCCAGAGAATGGCATCGAAATCAGGTTTCCAGATCAGTGATCCATAGGCAAAGATCCACAGGGGTTCATCTGCAGCTTCATCGTGGAGTCGCTTGGCCAACTCAGACAACTGCTCTTCACTGAGAGGCACTCGTGTCGGATCTGCACCCGGGTCTTCCTCCGTTCGAACGCTTAGCAACACCAGTTCCTGCGTCAGCGTCATTGGACCACCTGGTGATGTATGTCTGCTCTGATTTGGCATGTCGCTACCCATCCGGAATCTCTGCGACACTATTGTCTATAAAAATTATGCACTACAGAAATGAGGATCTTTCCGAAGGCAAGCGAAGGAAAAAAATCTCCGGGAAAAGACCGACAGGCCACCGCAATCAAGAGGGCAATCGCTAGAGGCTTACTTGGTCTTTGATTTATCGACAAAGCCAAGGCGTGGAGCGATGTTCCTCGAAAAGTCGGTGAGTATCTGGCGGTATTGTTGGGGTTCGAACTCGTAGGGCAGTTCGAGCCTCAGTTCGTTAACATGCGGCAGCACCGGATCTGCGTAGAGCTGCTCCAGGATTTCTGCCGATGTCCCTGCGAGATCCTTTGCGAACAGTGTCCTCTTCTCACCGGTGGGTCGAAGCGTGCGAACGTCGCGTTCTGCCGCGTAGGCGCTGTACCGTCGCCTCGTCGCCTCGTCGGCCCCATCGAACGGGACGATGACGCGTCCAAGTGCAATGCGCCGGCCGCCGTTGCCCGCCCGCCTATATGTCTCGATCAGCCGAACTTGGGCGGTGAAGAAATCATCAGTGTCTTCTCCACTTATGACGTTTCCGGTCAGAAGATTGAGGCCCTGCTCGCCCGCCCAGGCAGCCGATCGCTGCGATCCTCCTCCATACCATACGCGCTCGTGAAGCCCCTTCGCGAAAGGTTGCAGACGCGGCCTCTGGGGACCAAAGGGCGTGGCGATCCGCCTGTCATCAGCTCCCAGGAATTCCCCTTGAAGATTTGCCACGAAACGGCGAACTCTTTCGTGCGAAAAATCGTGCTTTTCCCACTCGCCGTCGAACACCAGGGCGCCCATGAGATCGGCATGCAGCGGACGCCCGGCACTCAAGCCGACATTCAGTCGACCCTTCGAAAGCACGTCAACGGTCGAAAGATCCTCGGCAAGCCGAAACGGGCTCTCGTAACCGATTGGAATGACCGCCGTTCCAAGTTGGATCCTCCTGGTGCGTTGGGTTGCGGCGCCCAGAAAGGCGGCCGCTGAGGAAATACCAGGCTCGAGATGGCGCTGGCGAACCCATCCGCTATCAAAGCCAAGCGCCTCGGCGAACTCGAAAAGCTTCAACGTTTCGTCCAATCCGTCGAACGGATTGTCGTGCGCGTAGTTCCCCGGGGACAGGAACCCTATATGGGTTATTGCAAGCGAGCCCATCTGCAACCTAAAACTTCGGTAGGCCTGGAGGATTCGTCTCTGAAGCAGGCAGCGCCTCCTCCGACAAACGCCAGCGCGCGAGGATTTTTGCGTAGGCGCCGTCCCTGATCAGTTCGTTGGTTGCAAGGCTCAGGGCATCGGCCAAACCACTTCCCTTGCGGGTAGTGATTGCAACATCGGAACGGTCGGGCCAACCGGCACTTAGCGTCCCTACCCTCCTGATGTTCTTGTCCCGCTCGGCAATAAAAACGAGTTGGGCGTGCGGCTGAACGATAACATCGGCCCGTCCGGACTGAAGCGCCACCAAGCTTGCTGCGTCGTCGTCATAGTATTGCAGTTCAATCGGCTTCAGACCGGCAGAAACATCCTGATCGCTCCACTTCAAGAGGATCCGTTCCTGGTTGGTCCCTGCACCCACGATGATCCGCAATCCGGCGGCGTCCTTGGGCTCGACAATGGATTTGACCTGGCTATCCGATTTGACGAAAAACCCGTGAAGGCCCTTACGGTAGGTTGAAAAGTCAAACTTTTCCTTTCGTTGCTCTGTCACGCCAACATTCGAGATGACGGCATCATACTTGCCGGAGGTCAGCCCGAGTGGCCAGTCGGCCCAGGCAACCGGCACCAGTTCCAGCTTCAGGCCGAGCGTCTCTGCGATGGCCGATGCATATTCGGGATCTGCACCGACCACTGTTTTGGCATCGGTTGCGTAGGTTGCCAGTGGCGGCCCACCGGGGCTGACGGCAACGGTGAAGGTACCTGGCGTCACAAACCTGAAGCCATCAGGGATGGCCTTTGCGGCAGGCCCGCTCCGTTCCACGTGAACGCGGTTGGGTTGTTCGGGAGAGAGGTCAAAGCCATCTGCCTTGACCGCAGGTGCCGACACCATGACCGCTGTTACGGCGGCAAGTGCCAGTTTCTGACTATGTTTGATGCTCAACGAAAATACTCCGCGACCGAATTGGATTGCGGCCCCGCATGGTCGCGGGGCCGAGGGAACAATTAGGATCCGCTCTTCGGAAGGCCTGCCGGATTGGTGGCCGACTGCTCGACAGCCTCTGCTTCGAGGTTCCAACGCTTGAGAACCTCGCCGTACTTCCCGTCCTTGATCAGATCGTTGATGGCGATGGTGACGGCGTCGGCGAGGCCTGCGCCCTTCCTGGTGGTTACCGCAATCTCCGCCGTCAGAGGCCATCCGCCGCTGACGGTGCCGACGAGCTTGGTCCCGCCCTTGATAGCTGAACTGTAGGAAAGGGTCGCATTCGGATTGAACTCGACATCTGCACGTCCGGGTTGCAGCGCAAGGTCTGCAGCCGCCCGGTCGTCATAGTACTGCACTTCGATCGGCTTCAAACCGGCCGCTACGTTCTGGCGATCCCACTCGAGGATGATTTTTTCCTGATTGGTGCCTGCTCCGGTTATGACCTTCAGTCCGGCTACGTCCTTGGGCTCCTTGATCGAGCCAATCTTGCTGTCGGACTTCACGTAGAAGCCGAGGACGTCTCGGCGATACGTGGAGAAATCGAACTTCTCCTTGCGCGCTTCCGTGACGGTGACATTCGAAAGGACCGCATCGTACTTTCCAGACGACACGCCAAGCGGCCAGTCCTCCCACGCAACAGGCACCAGTTCCAACTGAAGACCGAGGGCATCCGCAATCAGTTGGGCAAGGTCCGGATCGGCTCCAACCACCGTCTTTGCGTCAGTGGCATAGGTCGCGATCGGAGGATCCCACGGATTGTTTGCAACCGTGAACTTGCCTGGGGTGACGAACTTGAAATCGGGTGAGATTGCTTTGATTGCGGCCTCGTCTTTCGACGCCCGGACCCTGTTCGAGATATCGGGGCTCAGGCTGAATTTTTCTGCTGCCGAAGCGCTACCAAGCAGCAAACCGGCGACGATCGTAGCGGCAACCACCGTGCCAAAAACACTAAGACGGGACATTTTCTCTCTCCTATTCAATCTGTGATTGTGGACATTTCCGCAGGCAGCCGCTGCGGCCCGGCATTGCCCTTCGCCGTCAGAGTACCTTGGCGAGGAATTCCTTTGTTCGCGAATGCTTCGGCTGGGAGAAGACCTGGTCTGGCGATCCTACCTCGAGCACGCGACCACCTTCCATGAAGACAACAGTATCGGAGACCTCCCGTGCGAACCCAACCTCATGGGTTACGACGACCAGGGTCGTGCCCGTGCGCGCCAGTTCCTTAATGACGTCCAACACCTCGCCAACAAGCTCCGGATCGAGCGCAGAGGTTGGCTCGTCAAACAGGATGACCTTGGGGCGAAGGGCGAGTGCGCGAGCAATTGCCACGCGCTGCTGCTGGCCTCCTGAAAGTTGGCGTGGATAGGCATGAAGCTTGTCCTGAAGTCCCACTCTGACCAGCAATTCGGTAGCCTCAACTGCCGCCTCTTGCCTGTCAGCGCCCCGAACCTGGATCGGTGCTTCGATAAGGTTTTCAAGCACTGTGAGATGGGGAAAGAGATTGAAGTTCTGAAACACCATGCCGATGTCGGCGCGCCGCTTGAGGACGTCCTTCTCTTTCAGTTCGTAGAGCGTATCACCATGCTTTGAATAACCCACGAATTCGCCGTCTACCGAAATGAAGCCGCTGTCGACTCTTTCCAAGTGGTTGATTGATCGCAACAGTGTGGATTTTCCCGAACCCGACGGCCCAAGGATTGCAGTGACACTGCCTGCGGCAAGTGTCAGATCGACGTTGTCGAGCACCTTGTGAGATCCAAAGCTCTTCGACACACCATGAATGCGGACGCTGCCGCCTTCCCGGAGCCGCGCGACATCTTTGAACCCAACCGATACCGCAGCCTTGGCAACCGGAACATTTGTCGCTTTGCTTGCCCTAAGGCGGTTGAAATAGGCCTGTAGCGGAAGGAGCTTCGGATTGCGCAAGGCACCTTTCGAGAAATAACGCTCGATGTAGTGCTGAGCGATCGACAGCACAGTCATGATCACAAGGTACCAGGCCGTCGCCACCATCAGCAGGGGAATGACTTCCAGATTGCGACGGTAGATAACCTGAACCGTATAGAAGAGCTCGGGGAGCGCCAGGACGTAGACCATCGAGGTGCTCTTGGCCAGACCAATGATCTCATTGAAGCCCGTCGGCAAAATGGAACGCATGGCCTGCGGCAGCACGATGCGGAATGCCTGGCGCCTGCTGGGCAGTCCAAGTGCGGCCGCTGCTTCCAACTGACCCTGGTCGACAGCGAGAATGCCACCGCGAACGATCTCTGCGAAGAATGCCGACTGGTTTAATGTCAGGCCGATGAACGCGGCCGCAAAGGGGGTGAGAAGCTGCGTGGTCGGATAACTGAAAACCGTTTTGCCTGCGAACGGCACCGTCAGCGAGATGGTTTCATAAAGATAACCCAGATTGTTGAGCACCAGCAAAAGGACAATCAGTGGAATTGACCGCAGGAGCCAGATGTAGCCAAAGGAGAGACCTCCCAGCAGCGGCGACCGCGACACCCTTGCGAGAGCCAATCCCGTCCCCAGGATCGATCCGGACACAGTCGCCAATGCGGTCAAAAGCAATGTTCTGGAAAGACCTGCAAGAACGGGTTCGGAAAAGAACCACTCCGCGAATACGCTCCATCCCCAGCGCTCATTGGTCAGGACGGAATAGAGCACCCCTGCAATGACAAGAGCGGCGAAGATCGTTCCGAGCGTCCGACCGGGATGACGGGCAGGCACAATCCTGAAATTGGCGTATTCGTTAGCCGGCCCGGCTCGTCCTCGTTCATCGCTGTCGCGGAAGTCGATCGTTGCTGCCATGGTGGTTTCCCCTTAGCTTTTGGGACGAAGACTGGCCCATTAGGCCGCGTTTTCACGCGACGGCCGATCGGCGATACCGAGAAGGCCGATGTCTTTTTCGAACGGCAACGTCTTGTAGATTTCCGGATCGACGTTTGTATCAAAAAGCGCTGTGTAGCCGTTGTTCAGGTAGAGTCCCACGGCTTCCGGCTGCCGAAATCCGGTCGTAAGATAGACGCGTGAATAGCCTTGACGCGCCGCCTGAATTTCAAGCTCGACCAGGATCTTTCGCGCAAGGCCCTGCCGTCGAAGGTCGGAACGCGTCCAGATCCGTTTGAATTCGGCCGTCCGTTCATCGTATTGCATGAACGCACCGCCGCCGATCGTTTCGCCGTTGCGTATCAACAGAACGAAGTTGCCGACGGGCGGTGCAAATGCTTCAGCGGGATACCGGTTGAGTTCCGCCGCGCCCTCTTGACTGAAGTAAGTTCCGTACCGGCTATCGTACTCGTGGATCAGATCGTCGATGAGTGGTTTGGAGCGCTTATCGAGGGGCGTCGTATAGAGGAACGTATCGCTCATATCGTGTTCACCTGGTTTCGCTTAGGTATGTCTCGACCAACCGAACCCAGTAGCGGGCAGCCGGTGCAATTATTTCGTCGTTGAAGTCGTAGTTCGCGCTGTGCAGTGGGGCACTGTCGCCATTGCCGACAAAGAGGTAGCTGCCAGGACGCTCCTGCAGCATGAATGCGAAGTCCTCGCTGGCAGTTCTTGGCCGGAACGTCTCGGCGACGCGCTTCTGCCCGAACGTCGAAAGTGCAACCTCGCGAGCAAATTCGGTTTCTGCGGCATGATTGATGAGTGCTGGAAAGCCGAGGCGGTAATCGACAACGGCGCGAGCGCCGAAGCTTTCGGCTTGCGCACGTGCAATTGCTGGAATTCGCTCCTTGAGCTGCTGACGGACCCCTTCAGAAAAGGCTCGCATCGTGAGCTTCATTTCGACGCTTTCCGGAATGACGTTCGAGGCCGAGCCTGCATGGATCGAACCAACGGTCGCCACCGCCATTTCCTGCGGATCGACATTGCGCGACACCACGCTTTGAAGCGCGGTGATAAACGACGCAGAAGCGAGGACCGGATCGACGCCTCGATGGGGCTCCGCGCCGTGGCCGCCTCTACCAACAATGTTTATGAGAGCAAGATCGACTGACGCCATTGCCGGGCCCGAAACAAACCCAAAGCTTCCGGTCGGTTCGGACGGCCAGTTGTGCAGACCGAACACCGCATCCACGGGAAACCGTTCAAAGAGGCCATCAGCAATCATCTTGCGCGCGCCCGCGCCGATTTCCTCGGCTGGCTGAAAGATCAGGCGAAGGGTACCGTTGAATTCGCCTGCCTCTGCCAGATACCGGGCTGCAGCAAGGAGGATCGCCGTGTGACCGTCGTGACCACATGCGTGCATTACGCCGGGGTTGCGACTGGCATGCGGAAGTCCTGTCTGCTCTTCGATCGGAAGCGCATCCATGTCGGCCCTGACGCCAATCCTGCTGCCGCCCTGCCCTCTCTTGAGCGTTGCCACCACACCCGTGCCGGCTATGCCGGTGGCGACATCGTATCCCCATGCGGCGAGCTTGGACGCGACGAGCTTGCTCGTTCGGTGCTCCTGAAATGCGAGTTCGGGATTTTGGTGGAGGTCGCGCCTGAGTTGAACGAATTCATCCAGGAAGGCGCCGATTCCTCCTTCCACTCGCTCAGCGCTTGTGAGGTCCAGAGTGTCCATCGGATATCAGGTACCAACGGTCTTGGAGGCAGCATTCTGCCCTGTCGATGGCGCATAGCGGCTGGCGTGGAAAGGCAGCCCGAGGTGGTCGCGAAGGGTTTCGCCCTTCAGATAGTCATCGAAGTAGCCCCTGCGGCGAAGGACAGGAAGTACATGTTCGATGAAATCGTCCAGACCTTCGGCGATGACGGGAAACCCGAGGATAAAACCATCGGCAGCATCGCCATCGATCCACCGGATGATCTCGTCCGCGATGTGTTCCGGCGTCCCGATAAAGGCAGTTCGGGGTGTTGCCACGTCGAGCGCGATCTCTCGCAGCGTGAGGTTCTTTTCTCGCGCTGTCTTCTTAATCCGATCCGTGGTCGCGCGAAAACTGTTGCGACCAACGTCGCCGATGTCAGGGAACTGCTGGTCGAGCGGGTATTGGCTGAAGTCGTGGTGATCGAAAAAGCGACCGAGATAGAGGAGTGCCTCTTCAATCGTTACCAGGTTCCGTATTGCTTGATACTTTTCCTCGGCTTCGCCAGTTGTTTTGCCGACGATCGGTCCGATTCCTGGGAAAATGCGCACCTCGTCCGATGAACGGCCCTGGGCGATCGCGCTCTGCTTCACTCGTTTATAGAAGATCTGCGCATCATCGAAGGGTCCACCGTTCGTAAACACTGCATCTGCGTGCTTACCGGCCAGCCGTATCCCGGAATCCGACGAACCCGCCTGGAACACGACAGGTTGCCCCTGCTTTGACCGGCCGATGTTTAGCGGCCCCTCGACGCGGAAGAAGCGACCGCGATGATCCAGCCGATGCATTTTCTCCTTGTCGACGTAGACGCCTTTTTCGCGGTCACGAACAAAGGCGTCATCATCCCAGGAGTCCCAAAGCCCCTTGGTGATGTCGATATGCTCTTCTGCAATTTCGTAACGCAGTTCGTGTTCCGGATGCTCGCGGCTGTAGTTGCGCCCGGAGCCTTCCAGCGGGGAGGTCACTGCGTTCCACCCTGCCCGTCCGCCTGAAATCAGGTCGAGCGTTGCAAACTGCCTCGCGACGGTGAAAGGATCGCTGTACGAGGTGGAAACGGTGCCGACGAGCCCGATTTTGGACGTGGAAGCCGCCAGCGCCGAAAGGATCGAAATCGGTTCGAAACGATTGAGAAAATGCGGGATCGACTGTTCGTTGATGTAGAGCCCATCTGCGACAAACGCAAAGGCGATACCACCGTCCTCTGCCTTCTTTGCGGTCTTCACGAAAAAATCGAAGTTCGTGCTAGCATCTGCCGGACCGCTTGGATGCTTCCAGGCGTTCATGTGACCTCCCGGTCCCTGCAACATGACCCCGAAAGTAACGTTTTTCGACATGTCTTTCTCCTTATGCAGCCTTGATCAGGAGGCCAGCCTCGGCTGCCGTCGTTCCGATCAGCTCGATCGAGGTCAATCTTTCCTCTGGCGATAGCGCGGGGGTCTCGAGGATGAACTCTTCAACGCCGTAGAGGCGGTGAAACTTCTCGAGTTCGTGATGGATGGTCGCAGGGGTTCCATGAAGAACACTGGGTATTTTCTCTTCCGTGCGGTAATCGGAAACGCCTGCCTGGCGCGCGAATTCCGCGGCCTGCTCCTCACTTCCGACACTTACGGTCTGGCCGCCCGGAAGGAAAACCTTCACGATACGAAGATCCCCGATCCGCTCCCTCGCCTGCTCTTCAGATCCGGCGGCAAAAGCGTTGAGCGCCAGGATTGGGGTGCCGCCACCCGTGGCGCGCTGGTACGCATCGAAAGAATGCCGAAGGTTGTCGGGATCGCCATTCAAGTGACCGGCAAAGACAAACTTCCATCCCTTTTCGGCCGCAAGGATTGCGCTGTCAGGCGATGCGCCCAAAAGAAAGCGTTCCGGCGCAAATGGAGGCCGGGGCAAAGCGTGCGGGCGATCGCGATCGCCGTCGGCGTCGAGGTAAGTCCTCAGATCCTCAAGCTGCTCCGCGAAGCTCGGCTTGCGGCCAGCATCGAATCGCGCCTGCAGAGCTCTTGTGCTTGATGGAAAGCCGCCGGGAGCCTTACCGACACCAAGATCAATGCGACCCGGCGCCAAAGACGACAACACGTTGAAGGTTTCTGCGACCTTGTAAGCACTGTAATGCTGTAGCATGATCCCGCCCGAGCCAATTCGGATCCGGTTGGTTTTCGCTGCAAGGAACGCGATCAGCGCTTCCGGCGCGGAACTCGCCAGGTTCGGCATGTCGTGATGCTCAGCGACCCAATATCGCTTGAAGCCAAGCTCCTCTGCTCGCCTCGCTAGGCTGAGCGTATTTTGAAATGCATCCGCGCCGGACTTCCCATGGGGAATGGGGCTTTTGTCGAGGAGGCTCAGTGAAAAGCTCATTTTTGGATCGCCTGTCGTTATGCATTTAATCTATCTATTTTATAGACTATCATAAAGAACAAGGTGCTCATTTTGGGCGAACGGTGAAAAAGCCATCCCGTGCGACCCATACAGGACATTAACGATTTGCCTAATTAGGTATCCCCTTTGGCAGATGCGGGTCTGAGAAATACTGGTTCGTGTGAGCGTCGCCAAAGAGACGGAATGGCTCCCTCAAGGGCGCTCGTGTTCCGAGCTGAAAGAAGGCTCTCTCGGGCCTAACGGTCGTTTCGGGCCCAGCTGGCGGGCGAGTAGGAGCCGGAGAGCTGTGCGCAGTTGCGATGAAGCTGTTCGTGACGCTGGATTCGACACGTGGCTCTGACCTTGACCGGCTATTCTCCCGGGTCCGTTTTTCGTCGTTCGGTTGATCTGCAGGCTGGTTCGGCGTGCCGGCAAAACAATGCGACAGTTTCCCGTCGCGGCGGACACTGTCTATCCAGCGATCTTTGCAAGCGCCGGAATCGCGCGATACGGTGATGCGGTATGATCTCGACGCCGGTGCCTCACATACTGATATGTCGATGCATCGGCTCGCTTGGGATCCCGTCGCGATGGCGAGAATTCTCTGTATCGCCCTTATTCTTGCAGGGTGATCGGCGTGAAATTCGCGGCATTGGGTAGAAAAGTCCACCAAAGTTGTCCTACGCCACGGAATTAAAAGAGCAATTCCAGAGATTCCCTAACTTGCGAAGTGGTGCAGACGTCGTCCGCGTTTAATTGCAGCCCTCGCTTACAGCCGGACCTCGTGCGAAGAGCGCAGCCGACAGTGGAGATTATCCCAGTGTTCCTGCGAACCGCTCTGGCCACCTCTCACGTTGAAAAGCCTCGCTGATGAAATCAACAAACAGGCGAGTTTTTTCTGGTAGGAAGGTCCGGTTCGCGTAGTAGATCGAAATCGGCCCGGCGTCTGCGTACCATGCAGGTATCAGCCGGACCAGTTCGCCTTTCTCGAGGTAAGGTAGTGCGTCAGGTTTGGCGATCATGGCGACGCCAAGCCCGAGAACCGCTGCGGACCGCATTGCGGATGGATCGTTGACAACAATCCTTTCTTTTAACGTTGCGGGCTGCTCTTCACCTGCAACGTCTCGCATCTGCCATTGTCGAATTCGACCTGTCCGCATCGAACGCATGACGATGCCGTCCAACTCGACGAGGCCAGACGGGTCATGAGGAGAAATACGACCCTCCAAATAGGAAGGCGAGGCAACCGCGATGATGTGGGCCGAGGCTAACGTCTTCGCGATGATGCCCGGTGTCAGTTCGAAGCCACCACCGATTGCCGCATCGTACCCCTCGGCGATCAGATCCACCTGACGGTTTTCAAACATCCATTCAGGCCTGATCAGCGGGTATCGACGCATGAATTCTGGCAATGTCGGAAGAATGTATTCAACCCCAAACGTAGGACTCATGCTGAGTCTCAGCACGCCTGTCGGCTCGCTCTGGCCATTGGATGCCTCGGCGATCGCTCCTTGAAGGCTCTCCACGTGATCACGAACAGAATGAAGGAAGCGCTCGCCAGCCTCAGTAAGCGTCAAACTTCGCGTGCTGCGCTGGAAGAGCCTGAGCTTCAGGTTGGATTCGAGCATCGCGACGTTCCTGCTGACCGCTGCTGGGGTCAACCCCAGCCTTCGGGCCGCTGAAGAGAAGCTTCCAAGCTCGGCACTGCGGACGAAGGATTCCAGATTAGCCAGTGTTTCCATGACGCATCTTTCAATGATTGCTTGAAATTGATAACAGCCAATACTGTCTAATAATAGGGGAATAGGAGGGCGATATTCACTCCAATCGAAACCAAGCAATGGAGTGACCACAATGACCAACATCTCTCTGAAACTCTCCGGCAAGACCGCTCTCGTCACAGGCGGTTCGCGCTCGATCGGTGCCGCCATCGCAAAGCGCCTCGCGGCAGATGGAGCCGCAATCGCCATCACGTACAGCGCCTCGCCTGAAAAAGCAGCCTCAGTCGTAGAGGAAATCAAAAACGCAGGCGGACGTGCCATCGCCGTCCATGCCGACTCCGGAAATCCTGAATCGGTTCGGGCCGCCGTGGCCAAGACTGAGGAAACCTTCGGCTCCCTGGATATCCTCGTCAACAATGCAGGCATAGCACTCGGTGGTCCGATCGAGGACATCAAGTTCGAAGACTACGAGCGGATGATCGCAGTCAACGTGACCGGTGTGTTCGTCGGCACGCAGGAGGCTGCACGCCGCATGAAGTCGGGCGGTCGCATCATCCATATCGGCTCGTCGATGGTCCGCTATGCAGCGTTTCCGACGGCCTCTCTCTACACGCTGACGAAGGGAGCGGTCGCCGGCTTCAACCGCAGCCTTGTTCGCGACCTCGGCCCCAAGGGGATCACCGTGAACACCGTGCACCCCGGCCCGACCGACACTGATATGAATCCCGATGGGGGTCCTGTCTCGAAGATCGTCGGCCCCGGCATGGCGATCGGCCGCTACGGCAAGGACTACGAGGTCGCCAGTGTCGTGGCTTATCTCGCCAGCCCCGAGGCCGCCTTCGTGACAGGTGCTGACATCGTCGCCGATGGCGGCTTCACCGCCTGATCATCAATCCAACCTGGAGACCACCAATGTCTATTGGCATCATTGGAGCCGGCGAGATCGGCTCCGCATTCGCCCGCGCGCTTGCCCGGAACGAGATCGCCGCGACGATCTCCAACAGCCGCGGTCCAGACACGCTTCGGGACTTCGCGCAGGAACTTACGCCACACATCACGGCAGGCACGATCGAAGAAGCGGCCAAGGCCGATCTCGTGCTGGTCGCCGTACCCTGGTCGAAGTTGCCGAAGGCATTGGTGGGGCTTCCCGAATGGGCCGGTCGCATCGTGATCGACGCCAACAACCCGATCGAGCGTCCGCTTTTCCGGCCGGCCGAACTCAATGGCCGACTGTCGACGGAAGTCTTCACAAGTCTGGTGTCAGGTGCCCGTGTCGTGAAGGCGTTCAACCATCTCCCTCCGCATCTGCTTTCTGGTGATCCACGCGCCGAAGGTGGCAGCCGAGTCCTCTTCTATTCGGGAGACGAAGTGCGGTCGAAGGCCGAAGTGGGCGCACTGATCGCCAAGCTGGGCTTCGCGGGGATCGATCTGGGTCCGGTCTCGATCGGTGGAAAGCTGGTGCAGTTTCCCGGCGGTCCGCTCCCCGCACTCAACCTTGTGAAGTTTGGATGACGAACCTCGGCCGGAAGCTCACTGCAAGGCCGTGTTCAATGTCGCTCCGGCACGGTGTTCCATGCACGCAAGCTGAGCTTCAAGAAGATGCTCATCGCCATCTGGTTTTCGGCGAACTCGGTGAAAGGCAAGGCGGCGCTCCAACTCTCGCGCGAGATCGGCGTCCAATACAAGACCGCCTGGGTCCTCCTGATGAAGCTGCGCGAGGCCATCGCATGGCGCAGGGAGGAGATGGTGCTCGATGGCGAGGCAAGATTGACGGCAAGTACGCTGGCGGCCACATCCGTCCTGAAAACAAGACCGAGGATCGCATCGTCGCAATCTGCTGCAACCTCTCGACCAACGCGACCCGCTTACGCTTCAACTCGTACGCTACACTCATTCGAGGCTCCGTTCTCACCGGAACCAGGGTAGTCGGGATCCCATTTCAGGTTTGATGGCTTTTGCTACCCAATGCTGGAAATTCGCAGGTTGATCACCAGGCCAGGTTTGCAGTACCTCCGCGCGACGACAGAGTTATATCCCCGGCTGGCGTCGCGGCAGCGACCCGTGCGCGATTTCCCTTGTGCATCGGTCATAATCAAAAGTGCCTCAAGCAGACAGTGGTTTTTTCGGCGCCGCCTGGCGGCACATTTTGAGAGAAGTGTGGTTGGAACCGGCTAAGCTGACTACGCTAGGCTGAGACCGACCCGATTCACTGAGCCGGGGGACTTGAAGGCGGTCGCACCTTAAAAACTGCGGCTGGTTTAGGCCTTCCACTTCCGCCCCAGCTTTAAGATCAAGCTCTTCAGTTCTGGCTCTTTCACCAGGATGGCCGCTTCTCTCGGATGCCGCCAAATCAACTCTCGTTGGTGCCGCTCTGGAAACTGCAAACGCTCGCGTCTTACCTCGAGCAGATAAACGCTGACGATTGAAGTCACATGCTCGTTGTCCTTGAGGTACTTCGTATAGGTGAAATGACCAAAGGCCTTTTTCTTGATCTTTCCCCTGACGCCAGCCTCTTCCCACGCTTCGCGTTCCGCGGCCTCATACAGCTTTAGATCGGCACAGGGCCATCCCTTCGGAATGGCCCACCGTTTAGTTTGACGGGTCGTAATGAGAAGTATCTCGATACCGCGGAGAGCTTTCCGGTAGCAAAGCGCCCCTACCTGCTCAGCCAAGTCTCCTGGAAAGACCCTGTGCGTGTAAGGCGTCCACTTCGAGAAATATCGCTCTGGCTGGTCCATCGGATGAACATGGTGCGACGGGCGATTCGCTGCAAGGCTTCTGCTAGAAGGGATTACGCCTTCACAAATCGAGGCGCCTTCCGGTTGGTCAATTAAACCACGGCGGCGAAATTATCGTCCGGAGGATCAGTGGAGGCGTAAGTGTCCTCGCGGTCTGGCCCACCCGGCATTGCCGAAGCGCGGTTCGTCACCGATGGTGGCAACGGCCGCTGATGTGGGACGAATCTCGATCAGATTGTAAAGCTTCGCGATCGCCGATAAGCCGCGCCCAACCAGTAGCGCATCGTAGATCTTCGTATCCTTCGCATGCGCAAGGCAAACACGCCCCGGACAGGATCAGGTTTTCGCGACGGCGCTTTAAGTATAGCGGCTTTTCGGCCGGGGCAGCCCGAGATGGTCGCGCAGCGTTGTTCCCTGATAGTCAGTGCGGAACAGCCTCCGCCGCTGGAGCTCCGGAATTAACCGCTCGGCGACATCATCAAGGCCTTGTGGCAGGTAGGGGAAGACGACATTGAAGCCGTCGGAACCCTTCTCGTGAAGCCACTCGGCTATTTCGTCGGCAATCTGCTGCGGCGTTCCGACGAAAGCCAGCCCTGAATAGCCGCCATAGCGCTGTGCGAGCTGGCGAACGGTCAGCCGCTCCTGCTCAGCAAGCCGCAGCACCTGCTCGCGGCCGGTCTTGCTGGCGTTGGTCTCAGGAACATAGGGAAGCGGCTGATCGGGATCGAATTTCGAGGCGTCCTGACCGAGCGCGATTGATAGCGACGCAATGGCACTGTCGTAATGCACAAGGCTGTCGAGACGAGAACGCTTCGCCCTCGCTTCCTCCAGCGTATCTCCGATCACCACGAATGCCGCTGGCAGCATCTTCAGATGCTCAGGGTCACGTCCGGCCTTGCCCATCCGTCCCTTGATGTCGGCATAGAGCGCCCGTCCGGAGGGAAGGTCGCGCGCGAACAGAAGACGACTTCGGCTGTTTCGGCTGCAAGCTGACGGCCCGGCTCTGATTGACCGGCTTGAACGATGACGGGCCAGCCTTGAGGCGGGCGAGCGATGTTGAGCGGCCCCCGCACGGACAACTCGCGACCTTTGTGGTTCAGGGTATGCATCTTCGTAGGATCGAAGAAAGCGCCGCTCTCTACGTCGCGGATGAAGGCGTCATCGTCGAAACTGTCCCACAAGCCGGTCACGACACCGTAGAATTCGCGGGCACGCTCATAGCGCTCCCCATGGGCGACATGCGCATCGAGACCGATGATCACGAAGCATCAGCCTTCATGATTTTCTGCCACGCGACGGCGAGAGCGACAGCCGCCAGCCTCTCTATCCAGCCGTCGCAGCGTCGCTCCAGCATGCAGCGATCTGCGCCCGGTCCATCGCGCGGGCAATGCGCCCCGCATCCATGATGACGGCCCGGTCGCACATATGCGCGACCACGCCTGGATCGTGGCTGACGAGGACGAATGTCATGCCCTCGGATGACTTGAGATCATTCAGCAGATTCAGGATTCCGGCCTGTACGGAAACGTCGAGCGCCGAGGTCGGCTCGTCCAGCAGAAGCAGCTTCGGTTTCAGTAGCAGGGCCCGGGCGATCGCTACACGCTGACGTTGGCCGCCGGAAAGCTGATGCGGATAGCGGTCCGAGACAGCCGCCGGAAGACCGACCCGATCGAGCGCGGTCCGCACCTCCCCGTCCACATTGCGCTCGCCGCGCAGCGACAGCGGCTCGCCGAGGATGCGGAAAATCCGGTGGCGCGGATGAAGCGACGAATAGGGATCCTGAAACACCATCTGGACACTGGAGCGGAGAGCGCCGGTGATTTTCCGACCCGGCTGAAGCGGCTCGTCGGAAACCGAAATCGTGCCCTGCCAGGCGGTGTTGAGACCGGCGACGGCGCGGAGCACCGTCGTCTTGCCGCAACCCGATGGGCCGATCAACCCAAACGTCTCGCCCACGCCGACATCGAAGCTGACGTCGCGCACCGCGGAAAAGCCTTTATCGCGACCCTGAAACGTCACGGAGAGATTGGAAACGGACAGCGCGCTCATGGCTGTTCTCCGTAGACGGGCAATCTCGTTCCGTAGGTCGCGGCCGATGGACGGGCAGCCCAAAGGGCGCGTGTATAATCCGACCTGGCATTTGCCAGATCGGCGGAAGCCATCTGTTCGTCGATCCGCCCGCGACGCATCACCATCACACGATCGGCGTAGCGCGAGACCTGCTGCAGGTCGTGGCTGATCAACAACAGCCCCATGCCGAGCTCCTCGCTCAGCGAACGCAGCAAGGTGAGGATCTGATCCTGCAGCTCGCGATCGAGCGCAGAAGTCGGCTCGTCGGCAATCAGGAGCTTCGGGCGGTTGATCAGCATGGCAGCGATCATCACGCGCTGCCCCATACCGCCGGAGAGTGCTGCGGGATAACTGGAATAGATGCGGCTTGCATCCGGCAGACCGACCTTGTCGAGCATGTCGAGTGCCCGTTCCCGGCGCTCGGCGGCCGAGAGTCTGGTATGAAGAAGTAGGGTTTCCTCGACCTGGCGGCCGATCCGGTGTGCAGGGTTCAGCGAGTATTTCGGGTCCTGCAGGATCAGCCCCAGGCCGCTGCCGCGCAGGCTGTTCCAGCCCTTTTCCGCCGTCAAGTCGTGACCATCGAATGACAGGCGCGCTGCCGCGACCTTTGCCCGTGACGGCAGCAGCCCCATGATGGCCCGGCCTGTCATCGATTTACCGGAACCGGACTCTCCAACGAGTGCTACTACCTCGCGGCCAACCGAGAAGGAAATATCATCGACGATCCGCACCAGCCCCATTGCCGACGGAAAGGAGATCGACAGATCCTCGACCTGAAGCAAGGGTTCAGTCATGGCGGGGATCCAGAATGTCGCGCAGGCCATCGGCCAGCAAATTGAAGGCAAAAGAGGTAATGAGGATAGCGATGCCGGGCACGGCGGCCACCCACCACTGGTCGAAAATCACCTGCGTGCCCTCGGAAACCATCGACCCCCATTCCGCCGTCGGCGGACGCACACCGAGACCGAGGAAGCCGAGGCCCGCGGCAGCGAGGATGATGCCCGAGAGATCGAGAGCCAGGCGGATGATGGCCGATGGCAGGACGAGCGGCAGGATATGTCCCCAAAGCAACCTGGTACCGCGGATGCCGACCATCTCGGCGGCGGCCAGGTAATCGCTGCGCCTCAACGCCGCCGTCTCGACGCGGGCCTGACGCGCATAGGCGGGCCAGCTCGTCAGCGCCAGCGCAAGTGCGCCGTTGATGAGCCCCGGCCCCATGATCGCAACGAAGGCAAAGGCAAGCAGCAGCCGCGGGAAGGACATGACGATGTCGGTCAGCCGCATCAGGACGCGCTCGGTGATGCCCCCAAAGAAACCCGCGAGAATGCCGACAAGGATGCCGAGCGGCGCCATCAGCAGCACAACGACGAGCACGAGCAACAGTGTCGGGCGCGCGCCGTAGATGATGCGCGAAAGGATATCCCGGCCGAAACCATCGGTGCCAAGCCAATGCGCCGAATTCGGCGGCATCAGCCGGTTGGCGGTCTCCTGCAAGTTCGGATCGTAGGGGGCGATCCACGGCGCGAAGAGAGCAAGCCCCAAGATGACAATGACGACCAGACACCCGGTGGCAGCAGCAGGCGAGCGCAGAACGCGCTGGAAAAAGACGGATCCGCCAGGCGGCAGTTGAACGGCTTCGCTCATCGCTTCTTACCCGCTTCCAGTCTTGCCACACCGAGATCGGTCAGCGCGTTTAGCAGCACGAAGGATGCACCGACGATAAGAGTGGCACCGAGGATGGCCGGCATGTCGCCGGAGAACATCGCCGTCGTCAGATAGCGGCCGATACCGGGCCAGGCAAAGACGGTTTCGGTCAGCACCGCGCCTTCGAGGAGGCTGGCATAGGAAAGAGCAATCACAGTCAGCAGCGTTCCTGAGATGTTCGGGAGGATATGGACGAAGACGATCCGGCGCAGGCTTGCACCCTTGGCGCGTGCAGTCGTCACATATTCCTGGCCAAGCTCGGTCAGCACGGCAGCCCGCGTCAGCCGCGAAATGGCGGCAAGCGCATGGAAGGCAAGTACTGTCGCAGGCAGCACAAGATGCGCGAGCGCATCGCGAAAGGCGCCCGCTTTGCCTGACATCCATGTGTCGATCAGGGCAAAACCAGTGACCGGCTTAACAGTATATTGAAAGACGACGTCGGCCCGGCCGGGTCCCGGCGCCCAATGCAGCCGAGCGTAGAACAGGAGCAGCATCAGCAGCCCAAGCCAGAAGATCGGCACGGAGTAGCCGAAGAGCGAGACGAAGCGCACCAGGCTATCCACCCACGTCCCCCGCCGCATGGCGGCCGCGATCCCGAGCGATAGTCCGACGACGGCCCCGATGACGATGGCCGCTGTCGCTAGCTCGATCGTTGCGGGAAAGGTGCGGGCGATATCCTTGGCGACGGGCTGGCCCGTAGAGATCGACAGCCCGAAATTGCCCGACAGCGCCGTCTCGACATAACGCAGGAACTGCAGCGGCAGCGGCTTGTCGAGCCCGAGTTCGACACGCGCCTGCTCGTAGGTCGACTTGCTCGCATGATCGCCGACGAGCTGCAGCGCCGGGTCGATCGGCGAAAGCCGCGTCATCGCGAACGTCACCAGCGCCAGACCGAACAGGGTCAACGCGAATGACCAGAACCACTTGAAAAGAGGCAAGATCAAAGACAACTCCCGCCAGCTATTTCGCTGACGGGAGTCGGTCATGCCGGCACTATTGTTCGTTGCCGTTTGCGGCACTTATTTTTCTACCTTGTCGTAATAGACCTGGTCTGCATTCAGACCCTGCGCATAGTTCTTCACCTTGTCGCTTAGCACGACCGGATCGTTGCCTTGAAGCGTAAAGATGAAGGGCGAGCTCGTCTGGACCTTCTTCTGCAGATCCTGATAGAGCGCGATGCGCTTGGCCGGATCCTGTTCCTTGACGGCAGCGAGCGTCTCGTCCGTCAGTTCCGGGATAACCCAGCCGGCATATTTCGCCGCGGTGTTGGTGGAGTTGTCCTTGTTGATCGCAAAGGCGCTGGCGTTCGAATGCGGATCGAAATAATCCGGGATCCAATAGCGTAGTGTCATCTCGAACTTGCCGGAACGGCCGCGGGCGTAGATATCGCTCGCCACGCCCGGCTGGATGTCGAGCGAGATGCCGCCTTCGGCGAAGGTCGACTGCAGCGACTGGGCGATCGAGAGATAGGGCTGATCGTTGAAGACGATGAATTCGATCTTGAAAGGCGTCTTGATGCCGGCGTCGGCCAGGATCTTCTTCGCCTTTTCCGGATCGAGCTTGAACGGCGTATCGGTCAGCGCGCCCGGGAAGCCAACCGGAAGGAAGGACTGGTGGACGCTGCTCTGGCCGCGCAAAAGGTTCTTGGCGATACCGTCATAGTCGACCAGATAGCGTGCAGCTTCCCAGAAAGCCGGGTTGCCGAGCGTCGGGTTCGCCTTGGTATTGAGCAGGATATAGTCGGTGCGGGCAGAAGGTACCGAGAGAACCTTGATGCCGCTCTTGTCCTTCAGCGCTTCGATCTGATCCGCAGACAAGCCGCGGGCAATATCGGCATCACCCTGCTCGACGAGCAGGCGGCGGGCGCCGACGTCAGGTACGTTGCGGATGATGACGTTTTCGAGCTTCGGCTTGTCCGACGAATTGGCATTAGCCTGCAGCACGAGCGCTTCATGGGGCGTGTAGGCGGCAATCGAATAGGCTCCACTGCCGGCCGAATTGGTCTTCAGCCAGCCATTGCCGAAGTCGTTGTCCTTGACGTTTGCAGAGACAGTCTGTTCGTCGACGACCGAGGCGATCGGCGCGGTTAGCAGCGAAAGCGCAAAACCGGCACCGACATCGGCGCTCCAGGTCAGCTTCACGTGCTTGTCGTCAGCCTTAGTCACGGCGCTGTCGACATTGTCGGCCTTCCAGCCGAGTTCGTTGAGGATGAAGGCCGGAGACTTGTTGAGCTTGACGGCGCGTGTCAGCGAGAAGATCACGTCTTCGGGACGAACCGGATTGCCGGATGCGAATTTGGCATCGGCGAGCGCAAAGGTCAGGCTCTTGCCATCGCTACCGGCTTTCCAGGAAGCGGCAAGGGCCGGCTCGATCTTCGTGCCATCGTCGCGGTTGGACTGCACGAGGCGCTGATAGAGGTTGTTGAAGGACTGCACCGTCGTCAGCTCGAAACCCTCGGCCGGATCGAAACTCGTCGCGTCATCGATCGACTGGGCAACGACGAGCGTGTCGTTCGGGGTTTCGGCGTGAGCGGCAAGCGGGCCGAGCGCAAGGCTGAATACGGCGCCAAGAAGCGCTCCCCGCCAAGATTGCAGCAACATTTTAGTCTCCTGATTATATTTTATATGCGCGTTGAACCCGGCAGAGCGCCGCACGCTAGCAAGAGCAACTTACTCCGCAGCCTGGTCTTTCATCAGGTCCGATCGTTGCGATTATCGCGGCGAAGTGAGAAAAAAAATCCGGCGGCCGTTCAACAGGCTGCCCCCCGGGCCATCAAGTCTCGGTCAGCCAACAGGCTTCCTGCGTTCTTTGTCTCGAAGCGACCCTTCTTCCTCAGATCGAGGCCATTCAGCTCGTGACAGCCAACGCAAGCGATTTGTAAGGAACAGGATATGCGAGGCGATCGTTCTCGCGTTGCGCCCGTGGCGATCGAGATTTACTCCCACTGGGTGGACGATTCACCGCCGACATCGAAAGCCCGACAGCCATCTTGGCCTTTGTCGCCCTCAACGACGCCTCATGCGCCGCGCGCTCGTAGGTGTTGAGATCCTTCGGCAACGGGATCGCACGCTGAGCATCGGCCGCAGCAGGACAACCGCCTCGACGTTCAAGGCCCCTTGAAGATTACACCGGCACGTCCGTCACAAGCAGTTGCACGGCGGCTTTGTGAACTCCTACAATTGGGAGCTCGACGAAACGGGCTGGCAATAATCCAGTAATATGGTAGAGTATAAATGGAGGCAGCGACAGCTTGCTGTCAGCCACTCCATGGCATGACTCGGGTAGTTAGGCGCTCTCGAGTTTTTGGGGGCGGCAACAGGTCTCCCCCCTTTTTTGCCATTGCTCCGCTGCGATAACCACCAAAGGTTTGCGACCGCGGGCCGGATCAACTGCGGCAACTATAATCGCTTCGGCATTGAGCCTCAACGCCGGCAGCATCTGACAACGATTGGAGGACGGCATGGACTTTCCCAAAGACACAAAACCGTCAATCGTCAAAAAGCAGACCGACGACGGATGGAGCATTGTCACCTACAATTGCAACGGTGTCTTGGTTCAGGAACGGTTTTTCACGAGAGAGCCAGATGCCAATCAGTATTTTCTGCAGCAGCAGGCGATGGGAAAGGGATAGCAGCGGTAAGTGAGAACAAGAACGGCTCCCGTTTCCGATGGGGGCCTGGGTCCGGTCGAGCTTCGATCGTCGCGTTCCCCTCATTCGGCCATCCTCAGCTGAGAGATCTCCATGCCCCGAACTCTCTCGGTTGATCGTGTCGAGCGCGCTGCGAGCGCGCCCTCGCATCTTCCTCAACAGCCGCCGCAGTTCTGGCGGTCACGTCGACCCAGCAGTCTCGAGCGGATGAAAGACCAAAGCTGCCGTTATCTGCGCGGTCGAATGCCTGATCACATGCTGCAAACAAACTTGCCAATCGCCCTGCGCCAGGCTCAAGTCGGCGAATTCCCTAGCGGACATAACCCGCATTGACGACAACGGCATGGAGCGCTGAGCAGGCTGACGGCTTCAACGCTATCAATGATGTTCCCGCTCGGATAACGAACGCTATCTGTCTCACCCCGATGTCAGCGAGCGTTACCGCCCGCCTCTCCGACCGCTTCGACGAATACGGCCCGAGCATCGTTGGCGGACAGCCTGCCATCCAAAGCCGCCTTGCATGCCATCCTTGCGCGAAGGAACTTCAGGCCACTCATGTTTGGCCACCGATCCGTAAGGCACGTCATGGCTTCAAATGGCCACGCACGACCTGACTATCTTGGTGCGGAAAATTTACGTTCACTGGTACGTCCCATGCAGAATTTGGCAATTCGACCTCCGTAGAACGCAACACCATGGAAGCAGCTGGTCAGTCAACGCACTGAGTTGGTCAACGCCCTGCGCGCGCCACAGCAGTTGCGCCCCGCTGGTTATCTGAGCTGGCTTACAGAGACGCAAGTTCAGAACCGAGATGGCTTTGCATGCAAGCCTCCCGTTAGGAAAAACTATTCCGACGACAGCATTGCACTCGGGAGAAACTTTTCTCGATTAACTCTATAATATTTGTAGTCTTTCCACCGAAGCGAGGGACTATGAGCAATTCAGCAATGCAGGTCGAAACGGACGTTCTCGTCGTTGGCGGAGGTCCGGCTGGTTGCTGGGCGGCCTGGAACGCCGCTTTGAACGGCATGAATGTCGTGCTTATCGAGAAGGGCTATGTCGGGACGAGCGGCGCCACCGCCGCGGGAAATACGACCACGATTTACACACGTCGTGGCACGGCAGAACGGGCAGCTACTGTGGCTCAGCGCGTGCGCCTGGGACACGGCTTTTCTGAAGCCGAACGCATCGAGCGCGTCCTTGACCGCACATGTCAGAACCTCGATCTGCTTGCCGAATGGGGCTATGAGTTTCCGAGCTACGAAGACGGTCGACCTTACCGGGGAATGCTTCGTGGGCCGGACTATCTGCGCTTCATGCGCCAAAAGCTTATCAAGGCGCGCGTCAAGGTCATCGATCACTGTCCTGTGGAAGAACT
Source organism: Rhizobium grahamii CCGE 502 (assembly GCF_000298315.2). GTDB lineage: Bacteria > Pseudomonadota > Alphaproteobacteria > Rhizobiales > Rhizobiaceae > Rhizobium > Rhizobium grahamii. Next base: position 226,268 of record NZ_AEYE02000036.1, read on the forward strand.
TCTCGTTTCGGATGGCGTAGTTGCCGGCGCGCTCGCAAGGTACAGGCGTACCGGCGAGACGCTGCAGATTAGCGCCGGTGCTGTTGTCATTGCCACGGGCGGCTGCGCGTTCCTCAGCGGCGCGCTTGGAACCAACAACCTGACCGGCGACGGCTACCTGATGGCTGCAGAAGCTGGGGCTGTCCTCTCCGGAATGGAATTTTCCGCTCAGTATGGCATCTCGCCTTCATACTCGAGCGTCACCAAGGGTGTCGTCTATTTCTGGGGCACGTTCAGCGATGAGCAAGGCAATGTCCTACCAGAACAGGGCGATCGGCAAATCGTCGTTGCGAGGGAACTGATCAGCGGCCCCGTCTACGCAATTCTGGACAAGGCCTCTCCTCGCCTGCAAGAAGGTTTTCGCCGTGGCCAGCCAAACATCTTCGTTCCATTCGACCGCTTGGGCATCGATCCGTTCACGCAGCGCTTTCCCATAACTCTTCGCCATGAAGGTACCGTTCGCGGAACCGGCGGCCTGAAGATCGACGATCGCGCGACAACCACAGTGCAAGGTCTGTTTGCGGCCGGCGACGCAGCGACCCGTCAAGGCATGTCGGGAGCGACAACCGGCGGCGGCGGGCCGAATTCAAGCTGGGCGATGGCGACGGGTTCATGGGCCGGCGAGGACGCCGCGAAGTTCGTGCGCTCCCTCGGTGCGAATCGGCGCGGGCGAAAAATACACTCCGCAAACGAACATTCGAATGTGAACCCTGTTCGCAACCCGAGCGACGTCCATGAAGTCTTGGAGATCGCCAAGCAGCAGATTCTTCCGCTGAACGGCGGCTTCTTCAGGGACAGGGCCACACTGTCGGAAGCATCGCGCAAACTGGCTGACCTTTGGCAGGACCAAAGCTGGCGATCAAAGCGCACGGCGAAGGTCCGCGAGGCGGAGGCGCTAATTGCGACGGCGCGCTGGGCAACGGAGAGCGCGATTCTGCGAAAAGAAAGCCGTGGCCTCCAACGACGGACAGATTTCCCCGACGCGAACCCCGCTCTGGCACGACCGATCGATTCGGGGAGTAGTGAAAGTTTCTGGGCAGCGTTTCAGTCCGAAAATCAAGTGAGTGCAGCATCATGATTGAAATTGTCAGCGAGGATCGCTGCGTCAAATGCGACCTTTGCGTCGAAGCCTGCCCCGACAATGTGTTCGACGCCGTTCCAGACGGGATCCCTGTCATTGCCCGACAATCGGACTGCCAGACGTGTTTTCTGTGCGAACTCTTCTGTCCGACCGACGCACTCTACGTGTCGCCGCTGTCAGAAGCGATCGAGGGTTCACATGAACACGAACTCGTCGCGCGAGGGGTCATGGGCAGTTTCCGTCGCGAGATGGGCTGGAAGAACGCCAAGCCGCGCGGAACTGCCAGCGACATGAGCTACCGGATCTTCGAGACCGGCACGATTATACCCTAACTGGAGAAACCAATGAGACGACTTCTTTCGACCCTGCTGATGGCGGCAACCGTTGCTTTCACAGCAGCTCCCTCGCACGCCGAAGACGCACCCGCCACGATCAAGTTCGGAGACGTCGGCTTCGGCTTCGGCACGCCGTTTGGCGTCGGTCTCCAGGCCATTGCCGACGCGAAGGGTTTCATTGCCGAGGAGTTCAAGGGAACGCCCACGAAGCTGGAGTTCACCTACTTCACTGGAACGGGACCGGCGATCAATGAGGCGCTCTCGAACGGACAGCTCGACTTCGCCTCCTATGGAGCCGTTCCAAACATAATCGGCAAGGCGAACGGCCTCGATACCGTGATCCTGGCATCCTATGGCGGCACGACGATCTTCGGCGCCGCTCGACCGGACCTCGACATCAAATCCATCGCGGACCTCAAGGGGAAAAAGGTTGCAATCCAGAAAGCAACCATCATCCACTGGGGCCTTATTAGTGCACTCAAGAATGCGGGTCTCTCCGAAAAAGACATCACGATAGTCGATCTCAAAAACGCCGATCAGCTCGCCGCCATCGCGGCGAAAAGCGTCGATGCCGTCTTCGGTGCTGACTTCGTTCTTCCCCTGGAAGACAAGGGCGTAGCCAAGATCTTCTACAAGTCCTCCGACGCGGGTGCGACAGGCGATGGCTTCGGTGCGTTCCTGGTCACAGACAAATTCCGCAAGGCCTATCCCGAAGCAACCCAGAAAGTCGTCACGGGCTTCGTGAAGGCAGCGCAGTGGCTTGCCGACGATAACAACCGCGAGGAGGCATTCAAGATCTGGGCGCGGGCCGGAACTCCGATCGAGATCATTCGCAAGTCGAATGCCGGCAGCCTCCTTGGCGCGAAGTACAATCCGCGTCTCGATGGCTTCTTTGTTGCACGATATCAGAGCGGCATCGCCTTCGACCGCGAACAAAAGCTCATCCGCCGGGATGTCGATCTCGACGCCTGGGTGGATCGCAGCTTCGTGGACAACGCCGTTTCGTCGTTGAAACTTCAAGCACTGTGGCCTGATCGATCAGCCACGGGCAGCCTCCAGAACTGACGGAGAGAGTTATGGCAACGTTCGGTGCCGAGGACGACTTTCGCGTCGCGCATCGCGCTCCGAACGTACGGGCCGCGAGGGCCGGGGCTTTTGTCTCCAACAGCCTGCTCGTACTGATCGGACCTGCCGCATTGCTGGCTTTGTGGTGGATCGCATCGGTAAACGGTTGGGTGTCACCGCAGGTGCTGCCCCAACCGGACTGGGTTCTTCAGACATTCCTCGACCTTTTGGCGAGTGGCGATATTCTCAGCGCGGCCGTCGTCAGCTTCCGACGTATTGCGGAAGGCTTCGTCATCGGCGCCACGCTTGGCTTTTTGTTCGGACTCCTGATCGGCCGCTCGCCTGCGGCCGACGCCTATATGGGGCCAACCTTTCGCGCACTGGCAGCCGTCCCATCCCTTGGCTGGCTGCCGATCCTGATCCTTCTCCTTGGTATCGAGGAAAGTCTTAAGATCGTGATCCTTGCAAAGGCGTGCTTCGTCCCAATGGCCATCAGCACGGCAGAGGGTGCCAGAAACATACCGGCGGGCTTGAATGAGGTCGCTGATGTACTCGGCCTTCGAGCAAAAACCCGGTTCCTCAAGCTCACCATCCCGGCAATGGCGCCCTTCATTGCGAGCGGCGTCCGACTATCGCTCAGCCAAGCATTCGTATCCCTCATAGTCGTAGAGATGCTCGCTGGCACGGACGGTCTCGGATATATGATGGTCTGGGGGCGAACCCTATTTCAACTCGACATCGTCATTGTCGGCATGATCGTCGTCGGGGCGGTCGGGTTTCTGCTCGACCTCTTGCTCAAGCGTGCGGAAGCTTTCTTCCGCGCCGGGAGTGCAGCAAATGGCTGAACGTCAGAGTCTGAGGGATAGGTTGCCTCGAGGCGCGCTGGTTCCGCTTGTCGCCGCGGCTTTGTGGTGGATTTCGTCGTCTGGAGGTCTGTTGTACGGTCCGATGGCCGTCACTCCCCTGCAAGTTATCCAGGCGCCCTTCCTTGATGTCTCCGGACGCGAGCTGTGGGCGTCGCTTCTTGCCAGCGCAGTCAGAGTTCTCGCCGGTGGCGTCGTGGGAGGCCTGATCGGACTGGTTCTCGGCTACCTTGCAGGGATGTATCGTCTCGCCGGATTGGGGCTTGCGCCAACGATCCACACGGCGCGCCAGGTCGCCTTGTTTGCCTGGATACCGCTGCTGACCGCATGGTTCGGCAATGGCGAGAGCACAAAGTTGGTTTTCACGGCGCTTTCGACGTTCTTTCCCCTCTTTTTGGCGACAGAACAGGGCATCCGCCGGACGCCCGTTGACCTTATCGAAGTGGCACACACCCTTTCCCTTCGTCGTTGGACCCGCATCCACCGGCTTTATCTTCCTGCCGCGCTGCCCAGCATTTACGTCGGGCTGCAAATTGCGGCGCTTTCGGCTTGGATCGGTACGATCGGGGCGGAATATGCGATTGGAAACGGTCGCGGCCTCGGCAGCTACATCGCAAGCGCCCGAGACCAATTTCGCATGGATATCGTCATCGCGGGGGTGTTCGCTTTGGCGGGCGGCGGGGTATTGCTATCCGCGGTCGTAGAGCGGATCACAACCAAACTCTCTCCCTGGAACAGGAAACGTTAATGCACTCGCTCTCCATCGAGCATGTCAGCAAGTCGTACACTCTCGACGGCGCGGCACGTCCGGTTCTCAAGGACATCACCCTCCACGTCCGACGTAACGAGATTGTGGCGATCATCGGCGCCTCCGGCTGTGGTAAGTCGACGCTCCTGAGGCTGATAGTGGGCCTGGACACGGACTTTCACGGCTCTATCATTCGAGGGTCGAAGGGCGCCGCCCCCGCGAGGGTCGGCATGGTGTTTCAGGATCACCGCCTTTTTCCTTGGCTGACCGTGGAGGCAAACGTTAATCTGGCGTTTGATAGCAGCGATATTTCTCCATCAACTCGCAGTGACAAGGTCCGCCATTATATAGACCTCGTCGGGCTTTCGGAATTTGCCAAAGCATATCCGCGACAGCTTTCGGGCGGGATGGCACAACGTGCGGCGATCGCCCGGGCACTTGCCCAGGAACCCGATATCCTACTCATGGACGAGCCCTTCGGGGCACTCGATTCCATTCTCAGAATGCGCCTCCAAGATGAATTATTGTCGATCTGGGAGAAGCATCGCCTTTCAATCGTCATTGTAACCCATGACGTCGAGGAGGCGCTTTATCTTGCCGACCGGGTCATGGTCATGGAGCCGAACCCTGGGCGGATTCGAGACGTCTTCGAAGTCGCGCTGCCCCGCCCCCGTGATCGTGGTGGTGTCTTGCTCTCTACCCTCAAGAAACGGTGCATGGAGTTGCTTATCTGATTGCGGCATATTCGCTCGCCTGACCAGACCTGAAAGGTGCCAGTTCTTGTCTGCGACGGGCCAGGGGCGGCTCGCCTCCTGTTTGCATTTCCTCTCCCGTGGCTCCCCAAAAACATGCCGGTCGAAACCTTGTAATCGGGCTGGCATTCTTGCAACCGAAGCCGACGTATGACTGCCGAACAAAAGGATAGATGTCATGACCGAAAAGAACCCTGCCGACAACTTTCCCGCCGGGTACGAAGTTCCAAAAGTATGGACCTGGGACAAGGACAACGGCGGGCAGTTTGCCAACATAAACAGACCGATCGCCGGTCCGACCCACGACAAGCCTTTGCCCGTCGGCAAGCATCCGCTGCAACTCTATTCGCTGGCAACGCCGAACGGCGTCAAGGTTACGGTCATGCTGGAGGAACTACTTGCGCTTGGGCACAAGGGCGCAGAATACGACGCTTGGCTTATCAGGATTGGCGACGGCGACCAGTTTGGTTCTGGCTTTGTGGAGGTAAACCCAAACTCGAAGATTCCAGCGCTCCTGGACCGTTCCACGCCGAAGCCGACCCGCGTTTTCGAAAGTGGTTCGATCCTTTTATACCTGGCGAACAAGTTTGGCGCCTTTCTGCCGAAAGAGCACAAAGCGCAGACGGAGGCAATGAACTGGCTGTTCTGGCAGATGGCCTCGGCGCCCTATCTTGGCGGTGGCTTTGGCCACTTCTATGCCTACGCGCCGGTGCAGATCAAATACGCCATCGACCGTTTCTCGATGGAAGTAAAGCGGCAGCTCGACGTGCTTGACCGCCACCTTGAAAGCAACAGGTTCATGGCGGGTGAAGAATATTCTATCGCCGATATCGCAATTTGGCCCTGGTACGGCAATCTCGCCCAGGGCGAGGCATATGGCGACGCCGGGAGCTTTCTGAACGTCCAAAGTTACAGGAATGTACAACGTTGGACCGCCGAAATAGCCGACCGCCCTGCGGTCAAGCGCGGCCGTATGGTCAACCGAATACGCGGTGAACCGTCGGAACAGCTCCACGAACGTCACGAGGCCACCGACTTCGAGACACGCACACAGGACAGAATCGGCTGAGACGGCGAAGAGCAGCATTGCAAGGGAACTGCAGCCTTTCCGTTGTCCTCCGATCGTACGCGGCTGCATTTTGAGGCGTGCATTGAGGATGGTTCGTTTGATAAGCTACACACGAACCTTTCGCGATCATCAGGGGTTCGGGAGATTGTATTGATTTACGATGTAATCGTTGTCGGCTCCGGGTTCTCTGCAATCGCGGTCGTTTGCAATCTTGTTGAACACCTTTCCGATACCGCAAGCGTCGCCGTTATCGGTGACGATCCGGGTTTTGGGAGGGGCACGGCCTACCGGACAGAGCTCCATTTGCATCGCCTGAATGTCCCCGCGAGTCGCATGAGCCTGTTTCCGGAACGACCGCTGGAATTCGTCAAGTGGCTGGAGGGCCACGAAAGGTCACTTCAAGGGAGTGATTTCGCATCACGCAACGACTACGGGCTCTATCTTCGGGACACCTTGGCCGGCCTTCTTCGAAAGCGTGACGGACGCTGCCGAGTGGACTTCGTCAAGGCTAAGGCTACCGGCTGCGTAGAGCGCTACACCAGCACGCTCGGCTTTCAGCTCAGCAATGGCGACGAGATAGCCGGTAGGCATGTTGTGCTTTGCCTTGGTGTTGGAAACGCCGGTCTTCCGGCCCAGCCATTTGGCACTGCGGCGGCGGGTCGATCACGCATCATCAAAAACCCATGGCGACTTTCCTGGCTAAGGCGGGTAGCACCAATGGACAGAGTGTGCATTCTTGGCTCCGGGCTTACAATGATCGATCAGGTTCTGGCGCTTCGTGCACATGGCCATCGCGGGGTGATCGACGTCCTTTCACGCCGGGGCCTGATTCCGCTCGATCACCTTAGAACACAGGTCGCACCGCTCAAAATCGATACGCAGACCCTACCAGCCAAGATCAGTGCAATATTGAAATTCCTACGCGAACAGGCGCGAGACGCGGAAGATTGGCGGTGCGTGATGGATGGACTGCGTCCGGTGACGCAAGACCTCTGGAAACAGCTCACACTCCCTGAGCGATCTCGCTTTCTTCGCCATGCGCTACCGTGGTGGAATATTCATCGCCATCGCGTTGCCCCGGATGTATTTGAAAGCTTCATTTCGTTGGTTCGCGCGGGGACCGTCCGCGTTCAGGCGGGGTTCCTCAAGTCCATTGAAATGCAAGGCGCCGATGGCATTGTTGCGAAATACAGAATGCGCGCTCTACGAGAGATTGCCGAGATCAGAGCCGCCTGGTTGGTCAATTGCACCGGCATGGAGCGAGCCGGCATTGATCACTCACCGCTACTGAATGAAATGATGAGGCTTGGATTGATTGCGCAAGATCCGCTGCGACTTGGTATCCAAGTAAACGATCGCTCCGAAGTCCAGTTCACGACTGAAACCGAACGAGCGCGCCTCTTTTGCGTGGGGGCCCTCACGGCTGGACAGTTCTGGGAGATAACCGCCGTTCCGGACATTCGAATACAAGCAAAAGCGGTTGCCGAGGAAATTGGTCGATCACAAGAAAGCATTTGCTAGCGATGACCGCAGTGAGTGCATGAGGCTTCAATGAAGGATGAGCCCTTTGATTACGGCGCCGACAACCCAAGTTGGTCGATCAAAACGGTGCTTGCGCCAGACACAATGTTCAGTGCAGTTGCACGTGCTGCGACGCGTCCGAGACAGCTAAACTGCTTACCCGCACTTCGACTGGAACTCCTTTGGACGAATTGCGCGAGCCTTCCGCGCGACAGCTGACGCGAGATGGCAGCTACCGGCTGAACGGCTCGGCCCGATGGTCTGATCACCGCAGCAAAGCGATCAAAGCACTAGCCGCCAGACCGGCGTGTCCCCTCTTCATTGGTCCGAGGCATTTCGCAGCGGCAGGCCGTTCGGCTCGCGGAGTGTAGTTGTCGTCAAGCTCATTCGCTAGACGCCGTCCTTTCTGCCTGGGAGGAAGAGTCCATTGAATAGCGAAAATCACAGTGGCTTGCGCCTTCCATGATGGTTTGCGTTCGTTGCAAACGAATGCGCGGATCGTATCCTTGACAGAATACGGCATCGCGATTGCAAGACAGGAGGTGACCTATTTTTGCCAATCCCATTGCCTTGTAGGTTTCGGCGTAGCGACAGCGATGCACATCGTAGTCAAACTTTGTTTCTGTCGAATTCAGTATGTCCACGACGAGCGCATCGTCTTTCGTCCAGAGGCTTTGCAATTCAGCGAAGGATCGAAGGCTCGTTCCGGACTTTTCTCTGCTGGCAAATGACTGTGCACTCGAAATTGCGGCCGTTCGAATTGCCCTATCAACGATACCGACTGCAGCATCCTCGCCGAAAGCAGCCACCATCTCCTCGTATATTGGGGCGATGATTTCCGCCTCGATCGTTCGCCGCTCCAATATGCCAAGTTCGCTATCTTTTGTGTTGTCAACGCTCTTGGTCATGCCCTTCTCCAGATTTGAGCCGTTTCTTGCCGAATATTGATGCAGGATGGTGCACCCAGAAGACCGGAGCAAGGCAGAAACAACTTTCCGTTTCGTCACGTCACAAATTGGCGATCAAAACCAAGAGTAGGACCAATCCCCGAACGTCGTCAGATCGAAAGTCCCGCCCGCAGTCCTAGCCCCGCAGCCATAACAGTGGGCCATGTTCTATCGATAGAAGTCCTTGCTGAAGCGAGGTTTAAAAAGGGAAAGTCTTGCCTCGAAGCATTCCGTGAGTTGTTGCATCGTGACGCCAGCAATTCAAAGGAGTCACCAATGAACGCCTATCTGCATCATCTCGTTCCCGAAAGGGCAGTCGCCACCGTGCTTGATAGTGAAGCTGGAGCGATTGAGGTTGCCCGCGAGCTTGCAAAAAGCTTCCGGGCAACAGCGTCAAGCAGAGATAGCGAGCGACTATTGCCCTTTACCGAACTTGACGTGCTTTCCCAATCCGGCCTTCTCGGGATCACCGTGCCGGAGGAATATGGCGGACTCGATGTTTCCAACGCGGTGCTTGCGGAAATCACTGCTATAATTTCGGAGGCGGATGGCTCGATTGGTCAGATCCCGCAGAACCATTTCTATATCCTGGAGGCGCTGCGCACAGACGGCACCGAAGAACAGAAGCGTTACTACTTCGGCCGCGCGCTTGCCGGAGACCGGTTTGGCAACGCCCTCTCGGAGCGTGGAACGAAGACGGTCGGTCATTATAACACGCGCATTGCGCGTGACGGCATCGGCTATCGTATCAACGGACGCAAATACTACTCGACTGGTGTTCTCTTTGCCGATTGGATCACCGTCTTCGCACTCGACGAGGGTGAACGCCTGGTGATGGCCTTCGTGCCGAAGGGCACCGACGGCGTTGAGATCATCGACGACTGGGATGGCTTCGGCCAGCGCGTGACTGGTAGCGGTACGACGGTGCTCGACAATGTCTATGTCCACGCGGATTCCGTGGTTCATCATCACAAGGGGTTCGAGCGACCCACGACAATAGGCTCAGTCGGGCAGATCATTCATGCCGGGATCGACCTCGGCATCGCCCGCGCGGCCTTTGCGGAAACGCTGGACTTCGTGCGGACGAAATCGCGCCCTTGGACGAACAGCGGCGTCGACAATGCAGCGGATGATCCGCTGACGATCGCCAAAGTCGGCCAGCTCGCCATCCGATTGGAAGCTGCGTCGGCGACGGTGGAGCGGGCCGGACGCAAGGTTGATCTGGCGCAGATCGACACCACGGAAGAAAACGTTGTGGACGCTACGCTCGCTGTAGCCGCCGCGAAGGTTCTGACGACCGAGATCGCCCTTGAAGCAACCACCACCCTCTTCGAGCTTGCCGGCACGGCATCCGTGAAGCTCGATCTCAATCTCGATCGCCACTGGCGTAATGCACGAACCCATACGCTGCACGATCCGGTGCGCTGGAAGCACCATGTCGTTGGCAATTATCATCTAAACCGCGTCATACCACCAAAGAGCGGTGCTCTTTAAAAAGAGGTCTGCAAAACAAAACCCCATTCCCGCGCAGGAATGGGGTTGTGTATTTCTCGGGATGACATGCCTCAGCTATAGAGGCTAACCTCGGGAATTTTGTCATTCAGGACGAACTCGCCGACTTCCTTGGCCTTGTAGAAAACCGGATCGTGCAACGTGTGCGTACGGACGTTTCTCCAGTAGCGGTCAAATCGATAGCGCTCCGCCGTGGACCGCGCGCCCGTCAGTTCGAAGACACGTGACGTGATGTCGAGCGAAACATGCGTAGCGTTCACCTTGGCCGCATATGCTTCTGCTGCTGCTTCGCCACGCTCGCGTGCCGTGACGTGATGGCCTCGGGCGAGACTTGCCTGGACGGCAGCGGCGGCACTGTCCGCCAGCGCGGTCGTCGCTTTCAGTGCCGCCGTGAACTCACCGACGCGCTCGAGAATATAGGGATCGTCCGCGGCGCGCCCGACACCTGACGTAACCCAAGGGCGCGTCGTCGTTCGCACATAGTCGATTGCTGCCTGCAGCGCCCCTTCGGCCGTTCCAAGGTAGAAATTGACGAAAACGAGCTGGATCAGCGGCGTGTTAAAGGTCGCGAGCACCGGCGGTGGCGCGTCGGGCGCTTCGACGAAATCCTCTTCGTAAACGGGAAAATCGTGGAACTCGACGCTGCCGCTGTCAGAGAGACGTTGGCCGAAATTGTCCCAGTCGTCGTTGGCGGCATAGCCCGGCCGACTTGTCGGGACCGCGAAGCCGACGACCTTGTCGTCAAGGCTCGCATTCGCGTTGATGTAATCGGAGACATGCGCCGCCGTAGAGAAGGACTTGCGACCGTTGAGCACATAGCCGCTGCCTCGACGCGTTAGCACCAGGCCGGGATCGCGTGGATTGACCGCAGCCCCCCAATAGAGGTTCTTGGCAACCGTTTCGCTTCCAAGCGAGCGGGCGCGGGCCTCGTCGAACGCCCAGTAGACATACTGGCTGTTGACAAAATGATAGCCGAGCAGCTGCCCGATGGAGCTTTCACCGCGGGCGAGTATCCGCACCAATCTGAGACCGTCCACCCAGTCCAGTCCGCCACCACCCACCTCCGGTGCATGCAGCGAGTTCAGGAGGCCAGAGCCTTTGAGTTTGACGATCTCGGCAAACGGCGGATGGCCGTCGCGATCAAGCTCGGCGGCGCGCTTAGAAAGATCGGCCGAAATGTCTTCTGCGCGCGCGAAAAGAGCCTCCCGGCTGGTGTTGCGATTGGTAGCAAAGAGCACGTTGGATTGGCTCATGGTCGGAACTCCATTCTAAAAAGATGCCGACGGCGGCACTGCTGCTCCCGTCGGCTGGTTCGAGGCGGGCCGATCAGAAAAGTTTGTCCGGAATCCAGCTTGCAGTCGCCGCATCGCTTGTGCTGAAGTCCGGCACCTTCTGCGCCAGCTCCTCGATCGTCTTGACGCCGGCCGCGCGCAGACTTTCCTGGGTCAGCAGCGTCGGTTTCACCGTAATCTGGTGGGGAAGATCCTGCCCCGCGACTTGCAGCGCCGCAGCCCGCACCGAGACCGCCCCGACGACCGCCGGATTGGTGGCAACGGTCGCGACCCACGGGCTGCCCTCCTCGGTGATCTCCTGGATATCGGCGGTCGAGACGTCGGCCGAATAGATCTTCAGCTTCTTGGCGATGCCAAGATCGTTTGCCGCAAGCTTGACGCCGCGCGCGAACTCGTCGTAGGGCGCGAAGACAACCGTGATGTCGGGATTGGCCGAGAGAGCCGCCTTGGCCTGATCGGCCGTGGAGGTAGCAGTCGTGTCGTTGACGACGCCGAAGCGAGCCTTCTCGACGATATCAGGATTTTCCGATCTAAACTTTTCCCAGACCTCATTGCGACGATCGAGCGGCGCAAATCCGGCGACGTAGGCATAGCCGGCTTCGAAGCTCTTGCCGTTGTCCTTCGCCGCCTGCTCCAGCGCGAGCCTTGCGAGTTCGTGGTCGCTCTGTTCGACCTGCGGGATCTTCGGATTGTTGAGGTTCACGTCGAAGGCGACGACCTTGATGCCCTTGTCGAGCGCCTGCTGGGCGACGTCACCGAGCGATTCCGGCAGACCGTGGTCGATCACAATGGCGGAGACACCGAGATTGATCGCTTGCAGGACCTGTTCGCGCTGCTGAGCCGCATCCTGGCGTCCGGGAAAGACGCGCAGATCGATGTCGAGCGATTTTGCCTGTGCCTCGGCACCGGCCTGATAGGCCTGGAAGAAGTCGCCGGCGGAGATGTAGCTGATCAGGGCGATCTTGACGCCGCCTTTGTCGAACGGCGCGGGCGCCCCATTGACGCCGCCGGCGAGCGCCGCCTCGGATGCAAAGAGTGGAATGGCAGCACTCAGGGCCAGCCGTAAAAGAAGTTTCATCGTCGCGTTCCTCTAAAAGATCGAAAGCGTCGTCTGACGGACGGCAGATCCCCACGACGCAGGAATTATTTAGATATAAACTCTATGTTTTTAGTAGATTAAAAAGTCCGTTTTTGCCGACCTGCGGAGATTCTTTGTTTCGTCGGGAATAGCCGACCGGCAAAGGCTTGCCTGGAAGTTCCCTCGCCCACCGGGCCAATATCAGGCACGCGAAGCCGATCGGGACAGCCACGATGCCACTTCTTCACATTGAGAATCTCACCCGCAGTTTCGGCGCAACGCGCGCCTTAGCGGGCGCAGACATATCGATCGGGAGCGGAGAGATCGTTGCCCTGATGGGAGCCAACGGCGCGGGCAAGTCGACGCTGGTCAAGATCTTGTCGGGCGCAATCGCCGCCGACGGCGGTAGCATTATCTTGAACGGCAGTATCATCGCTCCACGGACACCGTATGACGCTGCCCGTGCTGGCATCGCGACGGTTCATCAATCGACGGATATCGTCGGCGCGGCGGGCCAAACAGTGGCCGACGCTCTCCTCCTACATCGCTTCGCCGAGGGCGCGACACCGTTCTTCGTCTCACGCAACAGCCTGCGCCGCCAGGCGCAGACCATTCTGGCGGCTGCGGGGTTCTCGCTGCCTCTCGATCGCGACTTCGGCGATCTCTCGGCCGCCGAACGCCAGCTCGTGGCCATCGCCCGCGCGCTGGCAAACCGCGCCGATCTCCTGATCCTTGACGAGCCAACCGCGAGCCTTTCCGGAGAAGAAAGCCGGCGGCTGTTCGACATCCTCCTGCGGCTGCGCAGCCAGGGCCTCGCTATCCTCTATATTTCCCACCGCACAGCGGATCTCGAAGCGATCGCGGATCGCGCCGTTGTCATGCGCGGCGGCCGGATCGTCGGCGGCTTCACCCGCCCGATCGATTTCTCCAACGCCATTGAGGCGATGATAGGCCGCAGGCTGGAGGCACTCCAACCCGTGGCTCGCATGCGAGCTGAAACCACGACCTTCGAAATGCGCGATGTCAGGCTTTTGCCGACAAGCAGCCCCCTCGACCTGTCGATCAGGCAAGGCGAGGTCGTCGCCATCACAGGAGTGCTTGGCGCCGGCAAGACCCGGTTGCTTTCCGCGATCTTCGGCGCCGGCAAGCTCGCGGCGGGCACAATGCTGCTAGGCGGAAAACCTTACGCTCCGCGCTCCCCTGCCGAGGCGATCGCGGCAGGTGTTGCGATGGCCGCGGAAGACCGCCACCGCTCCTCATTGATGCCGGCAGGCTGGCCTGGACATTCGCTTGCCGCGACCATCAGCCTCCCGCATCTCAGGACATGGTATCGGCGAGGCATCCTCTTCGGTGGACGTGAGCAGCGCGAGGCGGCCGCGGCCATCACGCGCCTCGGCATCAAAGCGTCGGATCCGCTGGCCTCGATCTGGAGCCTTTCCGGCGGCAACCAGCAGAAGGCCGTCATCGCACGTTGGGAAGCCGAGCCAAGCCGGCTGCTTCTCCTCGACGAACCGTTTCAGGGTGTCGATGTCGGCGCGCGCCGCGACATCATCGAAGCAATCCGCGCGCGTAGCGACCGGGCCACACTGATCGCCACTTCCGACCCGGAAGAAGCCTACGAGGTCGCCGACAGCATTCTGAGCATCGATCGCCACACCCTGCAACCGATCGCCGTCGATGCGACCGTCGATTCGGTGTTTCAAGGAACACACGCATGACCACATTGGACGAGAGCGCTCTGCCTGAGCGAGCGACAATTCAGGACAACACAAGCGAACAGCGTGGCTCGCTGGGCGCGGCTCTGCGCGCGGGCGCGGTCTTTCTGCTTCTTGGCCTGATGGTCGTGGGTTTCGCGCTCGCGGAACCCGCGTTCATCAACATCAGCAACCTGATGAGCATCCTGCAGGCGGTGTCCGTGGTTGCGATATTGGGCGCCGGCGTCACCGTCACGCTCGCCGTCGGCGGCTTCGATCTCTCGATCGGTGCCGTCGCCGCCTCAAGCGTGATGGCGGCAAGCTACGCCATGATCGTCTGGCAGCTGGATGCCTTCGCAACGGTGCCGCTGGTGCTTGCCTTCGGGGCAACCATCGGGCTCATCAATTCCCTCCTAATCGTGCGTCTGCGCGTCCCCGATCTCCTGGCGACGCTCGCGGTGATGTTTCTTCTATCCGGACTGCAGCTCATCCCGACGGCTGGCCGCTCGATTTCAGCAGGTCTCATTCTGCCTGATGGCTCGAAGGCTGCGGGCGCCTATGATCCGGCCTTCCTTCTCATCGGCCGCTACAGCTTCTCCGCCACCCTTCCTATGTCCGTCGTGTTGATGGCGCTCGTGGCCCTCGTGCTTTACGTCCTGACGGAACGGACGCGCATTGGCCGACTGCTGTTTGCGACGGGCGGCAACGAGGTGGCGACGCGGCTCGCGGGTGCCTCGCCAGCACGGCTGAAGACGCTCGCCTATGTCATCTCGGGTGCGCTTGCGTCATTGGGCGGTATCGTCATTGCCGCCCGTGTCGGCCGTGGCGACGTCTCGTCCGGCGGCTCTCTCCTCATGGATGCGGTAGCGGCCGCTCTGATCGGGTTCGCAGTACTCAATCTTCGTCGCCCCAATGTGCTCGGCACCGTGGTCGGCGCAGTATTTGTGGGCGTTTTGTTGAACGGGCTGACCATGCTCAACGCGCCCTATTACACTCAGGACTTCGTGAAGGGGGCGGTGCTGGTCGGCGCCTTGGCCCTCACCTACGGCCTCGGTCGCAACGGAGATCGCTGAGGCGTCATTCTTGCTTGCGGAAATTTTCCCGGCGCCCTGCGCATTTGGAAAAATGTTCCTCCTCAATAAGTTAAATCTATCTATTTTATATACTAATTGAAACGAGAGGGTCTATTTCAATGAGTGAATCGACTGTATCCGGCCTGGGGCGCCGTGAAATCCTGAAGCTCGCGGCAGTCGCCGGCGCGACGTTTGCCGGCGCGGGCGTCTTTGCCTCCGCGCCTGCCACCGCCGCTGACGATGGGCTCTCGCTCAAGGGAAAGCGTGTCGCGATCAGCGCCACCGGAACGGACCACTACTTCGACCTGCAGGTCTACAACGCTCAGATCGAAGAAGTGAAGCGGCTCGGCGGTGAGCCGATTGCGGTCGACGCAGGCCGTAACGACGGCAAGCTGATTGCGCAGTTGCAGACGCTGGTGGCCCAGAAGCCGGACGCCATCGTACAGATTCTGGGTACGCTCAGCGTCATCGATCCTTGGCTCAAGAAGGCCCGCGACGCCGGCATTCCCGTACTGACTGTCGATGTCGGCTCGACCAACTCGCTCAACAACACGACCTCGGATAACTGGGGCATCGGCAAGGACCTTGCCCTGCAGCTCGTCTCCGACATCGGCGGCGAAGGCAACATCGTGGTCTTCAACGGCTTCTATGGCGTAACGCCGTGCGCCATCCGCTATGACCAGCTGGTCAACGTCATCAAGTACTTCCCGAAGGTGAAGATCATTCAGCCGGAGTTGCGCGACGTCATCCCGAACACCGTCCAGGACGCGTTTACGCAGATTACCGCGATCCTCAACAAGTATCCGGAAAAGGGTTCGATCAAGGCCGTCTGGTCGGCCTGGGATATTCCGCAACTCGGCGCAACGCAGGCGATTGCTGCGGCCGGCCGCAACGAGATCCGCACCTACGGCGTAGACGGCAGCCCGGAGGTTCTGCAGCTCGTTGCCGATCCGAAATCGCCAGCCGGCGCCGATGCAGCCCAGCAGCCGGCCGAGATCGGCCGTGTCGCGATCCGCAACGTCGCCAAGCTGCTGGCCGGCCAGACCCTGCCGCGGGAAACCTATGTTCCGGCTCTCCTCGCAAACAAGGAGAATGTCGGCGAGATCACCAAGAAGCTCGGTATCGGCTGATTGCACTCTCGCGATGCGGCTGGGCCGCATCGCATCCCCTTCTCTGAAGAGCCGCACCATGACCGCAGCTGAAACCGCCGATCCCGGCAGCGACATCATTCGTTTTGACCGCATCGTAAAACGCTTCGGTGGTGCGCAGGCGCTGGCAGGCGCATCGCTCGCCGTTCGGCGCGGCACCGTTCATGGCCTCGTCGGTCAGAACGGCGCCGGCAAATCCACGCTCATCAAGATCCTTGCCGGCCTTCACAGGCCGGACGAAGGACACATCGAGGTCGAGGGCCAAGACTATGAAAGCCTGACGCCACACCTCTGCGAAGAGCTTGGGATCCATTTCATCCATCAGGACCGCCTGCTAGTTCCGACCTTCACCGTCGGGGAAGCGCTCTTCCTCGGCCGAGAGACCCGTCTTCCCGGAACGCCGTTTCTCGATCGCCGCGCCATGCAGCGGCGAGCCGAAGAAACCCTTCTCAACTATTTCGGCCTGCGGCTGCCGAAGGATGCATTGATCGGTGAGCTTTCCACGGCCGAACGGCAGATCGTGCAGATCACCCGCGCTCTCCTCAATCAGCCGAAGGTGCTGGTCTTCGACGAACCGACGGCAGCGTTGGTCCGGCGTGAGGCTGAGACGCTCTTCCGGCTGATCCGGCGCCTGCGCGACGACGGCGTCACCATCATCTACATCTCTCATTATCTCAATGAAATCGAGGAACACTGTGACCACGTGACGGTGCTGCGCAACGGGCTCGACGTCGCCTCGCTGCCAATAGCCGAAACCTCCGCGAAAGCCATCGCCGGCCTGATGATCGAGCGGGATATCGCGGAGATGTTCCCGAAATCGCATGTCGAGCCGGGCGCGGAGATCCTCAAGGTCGAAAACCTCTCGGCACCGAACCGCTACGATGATGTGAATTTTACGCTCCGCCGTGGCGAGGTGCTTGGCATCACCGGTCTCCTCGGATCCGGCGCTAAGGATCTGATCCGCACGCTCTTCGGACTGGAACAGGTAGCATCCGGCCGCATCGAGATGGCAGGCAAACCAGCGCGGCTGCGCAATCCGATAGAGGCCGTCGACCAGGATGTCGCATTGGTCCCGGAGGACCGGCGCGGCCATGGCGTGGGGCTCGATCTCAGCCTCTCCGAGAACATCACGTTGTCGAGCCTTGCGCGATACACCCGCTTCGGCTTTCTGAAGCGGAAGCGCGAGCGCTCGGACACCGACGATCTCATCCGGCGCCTGCAGATCAAGACGGCCGGGCGAGACGCACCCGTACGCACGCTTTCCGGCGGCAATCAGCAGAAGGTCGCGATCGCCAAGTGGCTGAGCCGGCGATCGGAGATCTACCTCCTTGATGAGCCGACCGTCGGCGTCGATATTGGCTCGAAGGTCGAGATCTACGCGCTGATCGGCGAACTTGCCGCCCGCGGTGCCGGCGTCATCGTCTTGTCCTCTGATCTGCCCGAACTCGTGGGCATCACCGATCGAATTCTTGTCTTCTTCCGCGGACGTGTCGTTCGCGAACTCGTCTCCTCCGAGACCACAACGGATGAAGTGCTGTCGGCATCGACAGGCGCTTCGGAAGGATTGCGTCATGTCGGCTGATGTTCAGTTCGGTTCCCTGCCCGCCATTGCCGGCGACGGTGCTCCGAGATCGAAAGGCAATCTCGCAGCAGCAGCACTTCGCTTCGGCTCGCTGCTCGCCTTTGCCTTCATTCTCGTCATCTTCTCGCTAACGGCGCCTTACTTCTTCACCATCGGCAATATCGGCAATGTCCTCGGCCAATCGGCCATCGCCGGCGTCCTTGCCATCGGCCTGACGATCGTGCTGATCGCCGGTGGCTCGAATGTGGTGACCGGCGGCATCGACCTGTCCCTTGCGGCCAATATGGGTCTGAGCGCTGCGGTCTATGCCTCGCTGATTCAGCTCGGCTACGGCGATGCAACTGCTGCTGCCGGAGCGATCATCACCGGCCTTGCCATCGGGGCCGTCAACGCGGTGGCGGTCGTGCTTGCCGGCATCGTGCCGCTCCTGGCGACGCTTGCGGTGATGAACGTCATCGCCGGTCTGGAGCTGGTCCTGACGCAAAATACTGTTGTGCCGGCGTCGACAGACGTGCTGACAGCAATCTCGACATCGGACAGCTTCGGCATCCCTGTCCTCGCCTACATCCTGATCGGCTTTACGGCCGTTGTTGCGGCTATCGTCCAGTACACGCCGATCGGCTTGCGGCTTTATGCGGTCGGTGAGTTTCCAGATGCCGCCCGCGCCGCCGGCCTTCCCCTCGAGCGACTGGTCGCCGGTGCATTCATCGCCAGCGGCCTCTGCGGCGGCCTCGCCGGCATCCTCTCCGTCTCCTACCTCAGCGGCAGCACGACGGGTTCCGGCGAAATGCTCCTGCGGCACCATCGCAGCAATCGCCGGGATCATCTTGACGTCAACGGTGACGGTCTACATTCCCTCCTCAGGCAACGCCTTCCTGCTCAACGCAATCGGCGCCACCTTCATCGGCACGACCTTCTCGCCGCTCGGCCGCCCGAATGTCGCCGGCACCGTGCTCGGCGTTCTGCTGCTCAGCGTCGTCGCCAATGGTCTGCTTCTGACCGGCCTGAATTTCTACTGGCAGCAGGTCGGCACCGGCAGCCTCATCTTCTTAGTGCTGGCCTTCAGCTTCATCAACAGGAAAGCGGTCGGTACCTGAGCCGACGCAACCCGGACAATGCAGGAACTATGACATGAGCCGAGAAATCAGGCTGAACGCCTTCGACATGAACTGCGTCGGACACCAGTCGCCCGGTCTCTGGCGCCACCCGCGCGACAAATCGTGGACCTACAAGGATCTCGACTACTGGGTGCACCTCGCCAAGACTCTTGAGCGCGGCAAGTTCGACGGGCTCTTCATCGCCGATGTTTTGGGTGTCTACGACGTGCTGAACGGCAATGTCGATGCAGCGCTTCGCCATTCGGCTCAGGTACCAGTTAACGACCCGCTGCAACTCATTCCAACCATGGCCTATGAGACCGAACACCTCGGCTTCGGTCTGACCGCTTCGCTCTCCTTCGAGCACCCTTATACCTTCGCCCGCAGGATCTCGACGCTCGACCACCTGACCAAGGGGCGGGTGGGCTGGAACATCGTCACCTCTTACCTCAACAGCGGTGCACTCAACATTGGCCAATCTGCTCAAACCAATCATGATGATCGCTACGAGCTCGCGGAAGAATACCTTGAGGTGTGCTACAAGCTTTGGGAAGGCAGCTGGGAGGATGACGCCGTCGTGAGGGACCGTGAGAAAGGAATCTTTACGGACCCACGAAAAGTCCACCCTATCCGGCATTCTGGCAAATATTTCACGGTTCCTGGGATTCACCTGAGTGAACCGTCTCCGCAGCGCACGCCGGTCCTTTACCAAGCAGGCGCCTCCAGCCGTGGCAAAGACTTCGCCGGCGCGCATGCCGAGTGCATTTTCGTTGCTGCACCGTCGAAAGCCGTGCTCAAACGCTATGTCGCCAATGTCAGGCAAGCCGCCGCGCTTGCCGGCCGAAACCCGCGGGAAATTCTCGCCTTCAATCTGCAGACCGTCGTCCTCGGTCAAACAGATGCCGAAGCACAGCGCAAGTTCAACGAATACCGTCAGTACGCATCCTTCGAAGGCGCGTTGACCTTGATCTCCGGCTGGACCGGCATCGACTTCGGCCAGTTTGGCCCTGACGAGGTGCTGCGTCATCGCTATACCAATGCTGTACAGTCTGCCGTGGAAACATTCACGACGATCGACCCCGACAAGGAATGGACCGTGCGGGAGATGGCGGACTGGGTCGGCATCGGCGGCTTTGGGCCAGTTTTTGTTGGATCCCCATCGACAGTCGCGGACCTGATGCAGGAATGGGCCGAAGAAACCGACGTCGATGGCTTTAACCTCGCATATGCGGTGACGCCGGACAGCTTTGAAGACGCCGTCGAGCTTCTTGTTCCCGAACTGCAGAAGCGCGGCGTCTACAAGACTGAGTATCGAGCGGGAACGCTTCGTGAAAAACTCGGAGGCCAGGGGCCGCGCCTGAAGGCACCGCATCCCGGCTCTGCATTCCGTCATCTGATGTCCTCGTCAGCGAAGCTTGCGGTGTAGGTGTACTTCCCTTCGAGATCGGACCGGGACGTGTGACTCTGGTGGCAATGCCAGCCTGGCGCACAGCCCCGCGGCGAGCCGCCGGCGGGGCCAGGGGCGTGCTGCGACACCGCCAGCTCGTTCCAAGCATCGAGGGCGACGATCGCCGCTAGCACCGGCGGCAACTCCTGCGCCTGCCCCACGACGTCGCGCCATTCGTCGAGCCGCGCATCCTCGTCCCAGTCGAGATCGTACACCAGCGCCTTGTTGTTAGCGTCGCGGCCGCTAGCGGCACGACTGCTTGCCTCCTGGCTAGGACGCTTGGCGTCCTCGATGGCGACCGCCGAGCGCGCCAATACCGCATCAACGGCGGCGAAGACACTCACGTCACCCTCTTCGCCACTCTCCCCCTCCCCTCCCCCGCGTGGTTCGCGAGCAATCGCATCTCTGTCGCTCGCGCTGTCGTCATCGTATGATGGTCCGGGCCACACCCAGGCCCGCAGGAGGGTGCGGAGACCGTCGGGACTGGTGGCCCAGGCCTGAGGCTGGCTGGCGATGCGCCGGCGGCTGCGCAGCACATCGCGGGCGATGGTCAGTTGATGTGTCGGGGCGCGGACGTCCTGGCCGGCGTCGTGGAGGACGAGGTCTTCGAGACGCACAAGCTCACCGTCGAGCCACAGCGAGGCGACGCGCCACATCGCCGAAACGCGTCAATACCTTCAGGACTTCGCCGCAACGATCCCCGTCACGAAGACGGTAATGGAATTCTACGAGAAGATGCTGTGCCTGTATCCGAACCGGGTCAATCCCGGCTCGCTCTGGGCGGCAGCGAAGGCTGTCAAGCCGTCGTAAGAATGAACGAACTTGTCTCGGGTCAACGCTCGGCGTCCTGCGATGGGACGCCGAGCCTGACTTCGGTGCCCGACACACATGCTGCCTAATGATAGTATTTGTCGAGTTCGTGCCTCACGCTCCTGGTCACCATTTCCTGCAGCATCTTGAAGCAGAATAGGTCGAGCGGAAGGGGCAACAAAGATAGAGAGGTCATCGTCGCGCCAATGCCGTATCGACCGATTTCGAACGAGTCCTTGTACGTTGATTTCGGCGCCAATCCATTTCCGCGCTGCGCCCGTGCTCTTACAACAGTCGTCGCCAACGAGGGATAGTGCCTCTGTTGATGTTGCGCGATCGAGATCTTGAGCGCCGCATTGCCGCGCGCGAGCTTGAACGACTACCATCGGGCCAACGAACGAAAAGGTCGGCCGAGCTCTTCGAAGGACCACTACTCTGCAGCAACAGCGTTATATCGGAGCGGCAACCCGAGACGCCTTAGACATTGACCAGGGCTTCAACAAGACCCTCGATCAGTATTTCGCCGTGATAAGGTGTAGGCGTGATGCGCAGCCGTTCTGTTCCGCGAGAAACGGTCGGATAGTTGATCGGCTGGACATAGATACCGTGATCTGCAAGCAGCAGATCGCTTGCACGTTGCTTCAGCGATCCGGACGAAGCGTTTTTCTGACCCAGGTTGAAGGTCTTGAAGGTGTACGAACTTTTGGCCCCACGGGACGAACCGATTTCAACTCGTTGCGAGAGTCTCTGGCCATTCCTGCGCGCCATGTAGGGCGCAAAATTCGAACTGTGGTTTCCGTAACGGCGTATGCGGCGATGTAAGGCGTACCGTAAATGACGAGTTCGCGTGTACCGGCAATTCTGCCCACACGGCCGCTAGCAGGAAAATCCAGCAAGCGACGTGATGCTGCAACTAGCCGCTCGTCGATTAAAACGGCGGCGGCAGGATTATCGGCCTCAATGTAAGTGAAGATGGCGTCGCGATCCGATAACGCAAACGCAGACCAAGTGAGCTTCACGGCTTGATCGCACCAGCTTTAAGCCGGGCCGCCGCTCGACGCTCGGCGAAATGCGCCTCAACCTCGTTATCGGGTATATCCACCCGAGTATCGTTGAGCGCTTCAAGCACTTTGGTGCGAAACCAAGCGTCATGCGCTTCGCTGCCCGAGAGGAGTTCTAGAGGGAGCGCTCCCTCGTTAGCAGTCCGGGTAAGTAAGATTCGAACTGCGTCAGATACTGTTAGGCCCATGCTTTCGAGAACAGCGGAAGCACGATCCCGAACTTCGGCATCTATACGGGTTTGCACAAGCGCATTTGCAGCCATCGTCATCTCCAAATTCCGCGACATAGTAATGCATTTGAATGACCAATGCCACAACCCTGTCATGGTTTATAACCGAGCGCTGTCCATCGCCTTGAACGGATCCGAACCGCCGACCCCGTTATTTATTGACTACATTCGCATCAAGTTTTTCCAACCCGGTCAAGGCAATCGACCCGGTTGCCACGTTGCCAGGGGCAACGATTTTGGAGGCAATAGGTTGCCGCTTAGCCCAGCAACCGGCGGCGAATACCAACCTAGGGCAGTATTCGTAATGGAGTGTTAGGAACCGGTTTGCTACAACGCGAGCCTGTGAGCTAACACGAATTGGAAAGATAGTTTGTATGCGCGGTCAGCATAAAAGGTTTGTCGCTGCAAAGGAAATCAAGCGACCCTTGCCGAAGCTGACTATCCCGACTGATGTGCAATCCTTCGAGGACTACTTTGCACGCCTACAAATTCTACAAAACCGCGTCGACACGCACATCTACTTCGACACGTCGTTTCTCGTCTGGTTAACCGGCGTATCCAGTGACGGCCGCGCAGAGCTTCTCTCATGGCTGCACGCAATGGGTCGAAACCGAATTCACATTCCTGTTTGGGCTGCTCATGAGTATTTCCGCCACCACGTCACAGGATTAATTTCCAATCAGTTGCAAGTGGTGGCGGGTAACCTTCGCACCGCTGCGAATGATTCCTATGCCGCTTTACGGCCGTACCTGGATACGCCGGTACGGGGAGAGCATCGGTCGCTGGCGGAAATTCATACAAGTGTCCGAAAAACACTGATAGACGTCAAACGACTGGCCGGATTTGCATCCAAATGGAGCACAGAGCACTATCAGTCTCACGTGAACGACGTCTTTAAGATGATAAACGATTATGGCGTACAAAGCGGCTCTGTTTTCGAAAATCTGCATGACATCGAGGTTCTCGAAAAAAGCCGTTATACCGGGAGAATTCCCCCTGGCTTCAAGGATCAAAAAAAGAAAGAGCGCGACGGTGTCGGCTCAAACAGCTTTGGTGACCTCGAGTTTTGGAGAGAGATCCTGCGGCATTCGAAAGATGTCCGCGCAAAATCAGTGATCATCCTCAGCAACGACCGCAAAAATGATTGGTTGATGGGTGCCCAGCCCGCGCCTACGATTGACCGCGAGGATGAAGTCATTGCAGCGAAGAGAAGTTGGAATCCCATCCCTCGCGCTCACCCTATGCTTTTATTCGAAGCGCACGCGTCAGCCGGCGTGGAAGAGCTTGTTCTGACCGATACCGTATATCTCGCTACATACTTCAAGAAGGCAGGAATTCCTTGCCAGTCTTTCTTCAATGCTGCGGTCGATGTTGAACTACCCGAGCCCTCGGAGTTTGACAAAGACGTTCGCAAGGGTTTTAAAGCAACCGTCGCGACGGTCGGAAGCGAGCCCCGCGGAAAGAACGATGACATCCGTGCAGTAACGCTATTCAAAGACGGTCCCAATGTCCTGGTTGCTCCGCTTAAGTTGAACCTTGCCTTCACCACCAGCGGAAAGCTGGAGCATCCCCCTGGAAACGCATTGGTCAAGGCAGTTCTGGACGACAATACTGAATCAAGAGGCATAATCGATTTCCTGCAACTGGAGCTGTTTAAGGCTGCAGACACCGGCACCTTGGTTTGGCTGGCGCGAGCCTTGGTTTCAAGAAGCCAAGCGGGCGATTCTCTGGCCGTCGCTCACTGCTCCGATCTCCTCGGGATGATAGATGAGCTACCGAGCGGGACCGCGACGTGCCTTTACCTCGGCTTTCTAGCCGGCGCCTATTTCGATGGCGATGATTTACGCGCGCCACCGTCCGCTCCCATCTTTCAAGCCCTTTTGGGTCTTCAAGACCGACCGTTCGCTGCCCAGCCAATTGCCGTCATTACAGGAAAATTTCGCAAACTCCACAAAAAGCCCATGTACTCACCAGACCCTGCAAAGCCTGCGCTCCCTGTAACGGTGCAACTGAAAGACGTGTCTGGCGGCAGATCGTCTATCTTTGGACTACAGATCGGTGGCCTTGGAGTACTGGACGCAGCGCAGTCGGAGGAAGAACTCACTTTGTCCCATTTACTGGACGGACAGGGCAGCGCCACGGTGAGAAGCATCGCCGAGAGAGCGAGCCAGCTGTTAGGATTTCCTGTGGCGCAATTACTAAACACCGCAGAGCTTGACCGCGAGGTCGAGTTCAGCCCGACGATAGGCCTGATAGCGCCGTCGGAAACCGTACTCTTGATCGATGAGTAAGATTATGACCGAAACTCCAGAAATCGGAACCGAGATCCCCAAAAAGGCTGATCCTTATTTCGGTGGCTTCATCCTCGAGACACTCACCATCGGAATGTACGGGGATTCAAAGAGCGCAATTCGAGAATATTTGCAAAACAGCTTCGATTCCTTACTATTGGCGATCGAGAAAAAAATTACGCAGGTAAGCGAGGCTCGCATCGACATCACCATGTCTGACTCGATGCTCGTTATACGCGACAATGGGATGGGGATTGGTTCCGCCAGGGCGGTGTCGGTGCTGACCTCGGTTGGCGCATCGCTGAAGGATTTTCGGTCCCAAGCCGGGTTCCGTGGCATCGGAAGGCTTGCAGGCATAGTCTTCTGCACCAGCCTCAAATTCGTCACGAAGGCTCAAGGCGAAACTGTCCAGACAACGGTGACGTTCAATGCGAAACAACTCAGGCAACAAATGTCGCCGTCGCACGGGGCAAAGTACACCCTTACGGAGCTGTTGGAAAAGAACATCACCGCCAGCCAGAGCGACGGCCACAAGCCAGGCGAACACTATTTTGAAGTCAGGCTCGAAGGGCTGGTCAATCCACCGAAGGAGTGCTTGGACCCTTCGCTGATGTCGGACTTTGTCGGTCAGGTTGCACCGGTGGGTTACCGCGACGATTTTAGCTTTGCTGCGCAAATTCTAAAGGCTGGCGAGGAGCGCCGCTTCCCCTCAGCTTCGCAAAAGGATGCGACCAAGAAATCTCTGCTCGATCAAGTCCGAGTATTGATCAAGCGCGGCGACGAGGAGACCGACGTTCGCAAACCTTACCGAAACCAAGCAGCCGTCGGGAAAGACGATGTTCCCATTTATGACATCAGGATTTTTGATCCGCCTAGCCGTCGGTGGTGGGCCTGGATTGCTTTGAAGAAAGAGCCAGGCGTGTACAAAGACGACCGCGTGCGGGCTATGCGCGTGCGCATGCGAAACATCCAGATTGACGGCACCGAACTCATGGGAAAGCAATTCTCTTCCGTTGAAGGGGCTGCATCCTTTGGCAGATTCAATGACTGGTACGCGGGAGAAATTTTCGTGGACCCGACTTTCGTCATCCCGAACGCTCGTCGTGACGGCTTTGAGGAGGACGACAATTGGATGAAAATGCAGGGCGAGTTGGCCGACCTCTGCGCCGATTTGGGTCGGCAGGCCTATGACATTTCCAGGCGAGCACAGCTATCCATCCGCACCTTGGCGCGAAACACCAAAGAGATTGAAGAGAAAGGAAAGTCGATTGCGGCTGCCGGCACCGACACGGACAAGGTTATTGAGCTTTCGAACGCCGTGAATAAACTGCAGCGCAAAGTTGGTCGGGCTCTGCGGCATGCTGATCTGGAAACCAGTTCACAGCTGCGCTCGCTCGAGAACAAACTTCTCGATGTCAAAACCCGTGCCGTGCGAAATCTCGGGGTCTCTCAGCAAGTGGACCTCTCCGAAGTGCGAGAGCAAGCACAGCTCGATATTATTTCCGAGTTAATGGCAGCTTTTCGAGAAAAGCTCGATCCGCCAACCTATTCAAAGGTTGCCAAAATCGCGTCCGAGCTGCTGGGCTCGGACGATTTCTAGAAAGGACCACCCGATCGAGCTTAAAGTTGCTGTAGGATTTTGTCGACAAGCGACTTGGCCACGACGGTGTTGGTAGAGCATCGGTACACGAGGTCACAGAAACGTTTAAAGATCGCGCGCTCCTGTTCGTCGAGCTGGTGCAACTCAACCGGCGTACCCGCCTCTGCCGCCACCGTGCTTAATCTCGAACGCAGCTCGCTGAGTTCGGCAGACTTTTCCACAACATCCTCGTCATCGAGGACACCGCTGCTCAGCGTTTTTTCCGCACGCGCGATACCGTCGTTGGCGCGCGTTTCGAACCGTGCACGCTCCTCATCGCTAATCGTACCCTGGACAATAACGTCGGTTAGCTGATGGACGGACTGGAGTTGCAGCTCCACGTCTCGCAGCCATTTTCGCTTGATCGAGCTCGTGCGGCAAAGCCTTGAAATCTCGCGAGCAATCGGCGCAAGCTGATTGGTCAGGTTATGATAGTGGGCATTCTGCTCGAAATGGTCGCGCCGCCCGTTCGGAACTATTTTCCGATCGACGACGTGGATTTCACCGACAGCCCAAGCATTGAACCGAACTTCAGAAAACAGCTCTTCGAGGAGGTTATGTTCGCCAATCTGGACGTTTCCGGCACGCAGCCTCAACCCCTTTACCCCAACGGCATTTGGCAACGCGCCCTGATAGTCATGGTGGAGAACCCACACGATGGCCGCAAGCTCACCATCAATTGCCGAGATCTCACTGACGGATAGGCGATTGAATTGAATTGGAGGATGGTCGGCTGGCGTCAATACGTCGCGGTGTGGTCGGAATATTTGCCGCTTGCTCCCCTCTATCCAAATTTCCAAATTCCCAAGCCCAACCACCGGAGCAAGGATGTCACGAATTTCTGAGCCGAATCGGAACTCGGGTGCGAATGGAACGGGAGCGACTTGGCCGAGATACTCATCGACAGCTGCAGGGCTCATCAACTTGTCACTTCGCAGCCGAACAACACCCCGCAATTCGACTTCGAAGAAGCGGTCCGGATAGTCAGCTTTCGGTTTCTTCCGTAAAGTCGCGACGGATCGTATCAGGCTTTGAATATCGCCATCACCCTCGCGTAGCGCCGCCTTTAGCCGCTTACAATCCCATGTCAGTTCAGCCACACTATCATCCGACGCCGTGCGTGAGCGAAAAACCAGCTCTTGCGCGTAGCCAAGTCCGGCGAGGCGTCCAACGCCTCTAAAGCCTCTGGCGTTTGTCCCACGCTTCCCGCTGGCGCCGAGCGCGGCCATTTTTCGGGAAAATTCTTCGTTTGAAAGGCCCGATCCATTGTCACGGATGCGGATACTCCGCGTCACTGGATCGATGGTTATTAGAACTTTTCCAGCCTCCTCGGCGGAAATTAATCCGCGGCTGCGCGCGTCGTCGATTGCGTCTGCGGAGTTTTGTACATACTCGCGGTAGATTGTCATCGGGTCGATGTACATAGCGCTGGAAACCAGTTCCAACACATCCCGACCAATAGTTATTTCCTCTAAAGGTTCGCTCTGGCCATCAGCTTTCGCAGCAAGAATTGCCGAACGGTTCAATCGTGTGGTGGCTTCCGTCGTCATGCAACAGCCCTTTGCTTTGGTGCGAGCTCTGCAGTGATAGCGATGCTCTCTTCCTCATAGTCCAAGCCGGCGTCCTCCACGCGCTCGTCTTCGGCGAGCCCGAGGTCCGACATGGCTTCCAGTCGAACCAGTTCCTTCTGCGTCGCCCAAATGGTAGTCAGCTCATCCTTGGAGACTGGAATATAGAAGCGCAAAATCCGCCGGACTTTATCGTTGGCCGCAAAATCACTCAGCGTGACGAACTCGCGCGGATCGCGGGAGGACAACAGCTCCATCAGCTCTGCCCGCTCATAATTATCGAGAGAACTAAACTCGGCCTGAAATTCGTAGAGCTTGTGATCCTGATCGTATCGCTCGTACCAGGTGCGATTGAAGATGAAATCGTGCGGCATCATCAGGATGCGCGCATAGTCCTCGAACGTGTCGCCGAACGCGTGCTTGAAAAAGTCCGGCGCGCCACTGACGATACCGTGTGTTGCCTGCAACACGATCTGCATTGAACGCAGTTGATAGCGCGACCACTTCTCACCGATATGCCCACGATTGGGGCGATTTGTCGGCTGATAGCGCATCGGGAACGACCAGATACGAATGCCAAGCTCTTCGTTGAGGGTCACGTTCAAACGCATGCGCTCGAACAAATCCTCCGGACCGTCATGGAAATTGTACAGCATGTAGTTCGACAACTCTGTCAGCCCATATTCAGCGGCGTAGCGCACCGCCTGCTCGTAGGGCTTTTTCACGCCCAGATGATCGAACGCGATGCGAAGCGGCTTGAGGCAAATGGTCGCCAGTTCGCGCAAATACATCGGATCTTTGCACAGGATCCGAGCATCAACGCCCTGATTAAAGTCGACCCGGCGCTGAACGGCAACCTTGGCGCCCGGTCTCATGAGCTTTGCTCCCGGAACGAATCCGAGGTCACGGATTTCAGCAATAATTTCCTTGAATCGCGCCGAGGCGACAACATTGTTGTCCATAAGGATAAGATCCTTTTTCGGACCATAATGCTCGTCAATGGCACGCACCAGATCGGTCAGCGACTCCGTATCACGTTGCATGCCTTCAAGCTTCGGCACACCACAGAAATGGCATTTGCGAATGCAGCCGCGCGACGTATAGGCAAAATATGCATCCCGTACCGGATAACGGTAGTCGATCTGAGAAAGGATATCATAATCCGGGACGAGATCCTCAATCGGCCGGCCGTTTGTATCACTGGAATAGAGTTCTTCCGCAAATTCGTCGAGCTGCAGAGAGACCGCCGGTGCGTCCGACAGCAGTCCTTTGATAAACCTAATGCCGTGCCAGCGGCGCTCGTCCAAGAACCGCTCGTGCATGAGAGATGCTGCGATTCCGCCGACAAAGACTTTATCGGCCTGGCCGTTTGCCACTTCCAGCGCGAAATCGATCGATTGAGAGATCTTGGGGTATTCGAAGGAAAACAGCGTGGTAACGTAAATGCGGTCCCAGGCCTCGTTCATGACCGAACGATCCTCACCCTTGATGAAACGGACGTTGTCGCGCTTTCCCCGGGGGCCGTGATATTGGGCAATCTTCATCAGTCCAAGCGGCGGGTATTTGTTCTTGTAGCCCGGCTCGATAAGCAGGATTTTCTTATTAGCCATTGCTGACAACTTTCAAATGAGAGCGCTTGCGGGTTTCGCGGATATATTCGACGGCCTCGTTGACCCCACCCTCGCCGCCAAGTCCTTTCAGGCGGCCGGTCGTTGACCAGTCGATATCATAGGCAAAGTCAGCGAGGCGATTGACGAAATAGCCACGGTCGAGCTTGGCCCCATCCTCGGCCTCGTTGTAAAGATCGGCGGCGATGTCCATTAACGCGTATACGCCGACACCCTTGGTCAGGATGTGCTTGCGCGGCGTGCTCCACTGGGCAGGAAGCACCTCGGCAACTGCACGCCAGAAGGACACGACGATCTGCGTGACGGTTTCAGGTGAGCGCGTCTTGAGCGACCGGGTCGAGTTGAGAAATCGCTTTATGGCCTTTTGCATAGTCCGAAGCGACGCACGCCGGGTCATCCCGGAAGTGCTCTCTCCGCCGAGATCAAGCTGTCGGCACCAAGGCGAATCCGGGTCATTGTTCAGATGAAGAGCGATGAAGATTTCCGGGCGATCTTTCGCCAGGTCTCCAGCCAGATGTGCATCATGAAAGTCCAGGAGACTGTTGCTCAGGCCTTTTGCCTTGCTGTTGATGGTACTGAAGACTTCCATCTCTTCTTTAAGACTGAGCCCCACGTAGCACATAAACGGCAGCTGGATGTCGAGATCCTCAAGACAACCGAGTCTATGTTGGCAATCGACCTGCGCCATGATCTTGCCGGCGTCCAGCGCGATCTCTAACCGAGCCTGTCCAGGTCCGACATTTTCGACTTTCCAACCCTTTTCGTCGGGCCGCAGATTCAAAGTGAGGGGGATCGTTGAGGCGCCGGTCTGTCGAATGTAGCGACGGAAATCTTGGCTGTGCTGCGAGTTAAAGCGACGCTGATAGCCAAGACCTGTGTCTTCGTTCAACACGTCGGCAAAGCTGTATCGATGCAGGAGTTTTGCCGGTGCAAATCCCAGGAGGACCGGCCTGTCGACCGAGACGCCAGTCGAGCAGGTGAGCCAAATTGATTCCGCCATCGCACCCCTCAGCTGCAAAATCTGCATTCAGTGGCTGCAGTTTCTGCATTTCAAGCGAGCAAGTCAAGTGCGAAAGAACACGCAGATGTGTCGTCCAGCTATTTCTTGGGGTTCAACTTCTGCACCAGTGTATCAACCCGCCCTGAAAGCTTGCCGAGTTCAAACAGGATTTTCTTGCGGGTTTCATCCTGGGCGTGGTTGAGCGCTGATTCTGTCTCGGGCAGGGCAAGCCAATTGCGAAATTTGGTGATCTTCTTCAGGGGGGTGTTATCAGCGCCCGCTTCGACGGCATGATCGAAGGCATCCTCGAACCCTTCGGTTCCATTGACGAACTTCTGCAATGCTTTCGGCGCCGAACAGATGATTGGCAGGCGGTCGCGGATATCGACGGCCTTCGCAATCTCGTCGCTCTTTATCTTTCCAACAACGAGGCTGTCGAAAGCCACATTTGCGAGGCGGGCCTTTCTGATTTTTGAGGACTTCAAATATTCGTCGTAATAGCTCCACTTCGCCGTGTCGGCTTCATCATGGTCGAGCATGAATTGATAAACGGCAATCAGATGTTCGACCTTGCGCTTTGAGAGGCCAATTTCTATTGCCAACTTGCCAGTATCGACGTCATGGGTTTTATGGCGACGGTAAAGAAAGCCAGCTTGTTCGAAGGGGGCCCAATCCTTCTTTCCTTTGATATGGTATTGGCCTAACAGGGCAAAGATCAAAGCCTCATCGATATCCTGCGGCAACAGCCGCACTTTCATATATCCCCACTTTACAGGATCGTTTTTCGCGAGCGCTCGATAAGCTGCAAGTCGGCTATTGCCTTCCAGCACTTCCAGGGTGCCGGCCCGCACCACAACCGGATCTGTCAACCCTCCATCGCGCTTGATGTCTTGGATCAACGCTTTCACATGGTCCATATCAAGGAGTTTGCGCTCGATGTCGGCCTGGCTGGGTTCTTCGCCATCGGATCGCAGGATGGAATAGACACGCGGATTTTCCACGAAGAACTGCAGATGCTTCTGCGGCAAAGATCCGGTTTCGACAGGCACCTCAACCCCGCGTATTAGGATCGGTTCGCCAGCCTTTAGCGGATGTTTATCCATCGCGTTCATTCTTCCTCCTGCGTGTTGAGCCTTAGCACCTCGCGGATCATGTCGGCGAAGGCATAGTCTGCGCGTTTATCATATTCCTCGCGGTCGATGTCGCCCTGCCCCAATTGTGCGGCCAGATGCTTGGCGGACAGAAGCGCGTCGACCCAGGCATCGACCGTATCCGTGCCGATTAAATTGGTCACGAAGCATGGCTTATCCTGCGAAATCCGATGAATCCGGTCCTGGGCCTGCAGATAATCGTCGAGGCTGAAGCTGCGATCGTAAAACACAGCATGATTGGCGACGGTAAGTGTCAGCCCTTCCTTCGCCGCACCAGGCGTTGCGACTAGAACTCTGGTTTGAGGATCCGTCTTGAAGGCAATCAAGGCTTCCTCGCGTTTGGCAATCTCGATTCCGCCATGAACCAATACTGCTCCAAATTCTCCAAGGTGGTGATACAGCGCCTCGGCATTCGCAGTAAAATTGGTCCAGACAACGATCTTTTCCCGAGCATCGATGGCGCTTGTCACGAGCTCATCGAGAGCACGCATCTTGCCCGGCACCGACCTGTAGGCCTGGTCGACCATCGCCGGATTGGAAGCGACTTGGACCAGTCGCAGCAAACGCTTGAGGATGTCCTCGGCGTCATCCAGAATCGGGCGTCCCTGCCTCACGACGATTGCCGCGAGCTCATCGCGGAACTGGGCATATATTTCCGCCTGCCGCGGTTCGAGTTCGCATTCCAGATTGCTTATCGTTTTGTCCGGCAGCTTTAGCCCTGCGGTTTTTTTTGTCTCTCTGACTGAAAACGGCCGAACCTTCTCGAAGACCGCCTCAAGTTCGTTTGCGAAGGCTTGGGCCCGTCTATCGTCGTTGCGGAGCTCATTGCTTAGGTCCAGGTCCCGCTTGAACGATGCGAATTCGTCGCCAAGGCTTTTTCCCAGATCAAGAAACTTGATCTGGGACCATAAGTCGTATGGCCGGTTTGCGACAGGCGTTCCCGTCATGATAACCCGGCGGACAAACCCAGGAGCGAGCACATGCGCCGCCTGGCTGATCTCCGCTTCCGGGTTCTTTATCTTGTGGGCCTCATCGAATATTGCGGCGACCTTACGCGTTTTTAAAAACAGCTCCAGCCGCTTTCTCTCCGAAACGATGACTTCGTAATGCATGAGATAGAGGCGGGCCGGACTATTAAACGCATAGAAATTTGCGTTCCGGTCTTGGCCCAATATTCGCGGGCGAAGATGGCTGTGATCGGCAATTTCGTTTCGCCAGTTCTCGATGAGGCTCTTCTTGGTGACGATCAGAATGGAGTCCGCTACGTCGTTGGCAAGCCAAAACAATGCGAGATCAAGACCGATCTTCGTCTTGCCCAGGCCCTGTTCGTGAAAAACGGCGGCATATGGGAGATCTTTTACGGCAGCAAACGCCTCCATTTGATGCGGGAAGGCGGAGCGTTTGGCGTCAAGGCTCGCGGCTTTTTGTATTCTCAGCATGGCGACCTCAGCAAACCACAGCCCTCATACGGTCAATAACAACGGTTCGGGTCTGCGCGTCCATGAACGGCGCCTTAAGCTGTGATAACAGCCGCCGTGCCGTCGCCGTCGCACTCAGCGGCACGCTCAAGACAAAAATACCATTCGGCGTTTGCGACAAATAGTCGAGGAAGGCCTGGATTTGGACGCGTGTATGGTCGGTCTCAAGATCGGCCTTCGTCTTCGCCTCACCAATCAGCGTTGCCGTTGTTGGGACATCCGTGGCATACAAATCAGGAACGTAGCCATTGATTCTTGGCGGCCGTTCACCTCTGACCGGTCGGACGGCGTCATTTCGTAAGCAAAGGTTGCTTTGTTGGCCGAGTTCGATTTCGGCATAAACAATCAATGCATCGACCAATCTGGCATGAACGGCTGTCTCACCCATAACATCAGCCCAGTTTGAGGCTGGATATCAATTTGCTCAGTTCCGCCTGAGCGTCGATCAACGCCTGAGCCGTTTCACCGCCGGGGTCGGCTTCAATACGCTGATGCTCATCGTAGCGAAGAGCCGCAATCTGGGTCACCAGTGCCCGAGCAAGCTGTCCGAGCTGAGCCTCCTGCAGCGTTTTCGTCAGGTCCGGCTTTTCAAGGACAGCTTCCGCTTTCTTGATACCGTCCTTGAGGAATATTTCTCGGGCCTTTTCATTGCGCAAAACGCGAGGCAAGACGCGCACCTTTTGCAAGGGGTGCAATTTACCGCCGTGGATCCACCGCGCAAAATCGAAACAATCGAAGCCGGCTTGATTGATTGCCTGCTTTATCCCTGCTTTTTGTAACTCCACAAAGCCGCTGAAGCGTGTTGTGTCGAACTCCCCATCTTCCCCCACTACGGGGCGGTAATACTTTTCGATGTCGGCGTAGGCGTTGATGCTCTCAAGCACCTCAGATTGGCGTCCGCCGCAATAATCAACGATGGTGGCGAAGGGAAGGTGCTCCTGCGTCCTCAGCTCGTAGAGATATTTCGCCTTCGAATATGGATCCCATGGTCGGGTTCCCACCAAATGTATCTGAAGCCTGATCGCATGAACGGACGCCTCGTCAATCTCGTCATGAACGAGCGAAGGAATATGCGTCCAGCTGCCTTTGACACCATCTTCGAGAAAGCTTTTATAGAGCGCAACCCTGGTGTTGCCTTCGACGCAGACAAGCGTGCCATCGGCCCGGCGATTGAGGATCACCGGCTGGATAATGCCGCCGTTCGTCAGGATAGATTGCTTCAGCTTTTCGAATGTGGTGCTGCTTGAACTGCCTGGCTCTTCCTCGTTACCGGCTCCGAGCGCCAGGTAGATCGCCTCGGGTGAGGGATTGTCTCCGTACATTTCAAGGAACTTGCGGATTCGGGGGTTTGAGCGATCGAGCTCGATCGTGTCCACTGCAATATTTTGGTGTGTACCCGCATTGACCAATTTGATTCTCCCCCCGCTGTTGCTAGACATTTTAGTGTTGACCTGCAGGCGATTCCAAGCAGCAACATGAGTCCGGCCGCAACTTTTAGTGGACAGCATTAACATAGCGGGCACAGTGCCGCAGAATAACTACCGGCATCGTGGTGAATTGCCATGGTTGCCCTGAGGTTGGGGGGGTAAGCTTGAGCGAGCATGAAGCGCAGATCGAAGCCGTGGCAAACGAAAGCCTCAAAAGCTTCGCAATGATATCCGGTACGGCTCGCGACCATTTGGAAGCAGCACGTGCGCCATCTATCCAAATTGCCGATAACAGCTGGACCAATCCGAATGCTGACCAAAACCGCAGGCGTATCGACCAGGAGAACGCAGAAACTCATCGTTTGCTGATCGAGGAACCCGCCATTGCCCGGGTAAGGGTCACCGATGAGGACGGTGCGACCACCGATTATTACATCTGCCGCACGAGCCCCGTCCCCCTCACAAACAAGGGTATAAAGCTTGCCAGTTATCGCTCCCCGGTAGGTAGGCTCGCCTCCCTTCCTGTCGGCTCGGATCATACCCTT
The DNA here is from genome assembly GCF_000298315.2 of Rhizobium grahamii CCGE 502. Taxonomy (GTDB): domain Bacteria; phylum Pseudomonadota; class Alphaproteobacteria; order Rhizobiales; family Rhizobiaceae; genus Rhizobium; species Rhizobium grahamii. The sequence goes on from NZ_AEYE02000036.1 coordinate 261,439, forward strand.
TTTAGAGACGGCCGCCCCGTTACGGTCGAAGTCGTGGAATTTGCCCGCTTCCAGCCACGGGTAGTCGATGGCCAATGGGATGCGCATAACGCCGTTGTCGCCGGGGGCGACTATGGTCCACTGAGCATCGAATCGTTCCGCCGGTGGCTGGAGCGGATCCTGCCCGATGTCGATGCGAGTGTGCTCGACGCCTTGCTGGAAGAAGAAAATGCAGCCGCCATTATCCGCGCGGGCTTGCATCGAAGCGTCATTACCAGAATGGATCTGCGCGACCAGCCGTTGCTCGACCAGTACCAAGACGAAATTTTCCGCCTTCCGCTAAACAGCAGGCTGCTTTTGCTGGGCGCTCCGGGAACCGGCAAAACAACGACCCTGATCAAAAGGCTCGGCCAAAAGCTTGATACCGCGTTCCTCGAAGAGGACGAGCGCCGCGCCATTGGCGCGACATCACCGAGCCGTGAAAATGATTACGCTCGCGACTGGATCATGTTTACCCCAACTGAACTCCTGAAACTCTACGTCAAGGAGGCATTCAATCGAGAAGAAATCCCAGCGCCCGACGACCGCATCAGCACCTGGTCAGACTACCGCGAAGAACTCGCGAGGAACACTTTCCCCATCCTCCGCTCGACATCTAATTCAAGTAGCTATGTTTTGAAGGACAACGCGCTGACATTGAGGCCGGGATCTCAGGATGATGCGATTGCCTGGTTCGAGGATTTTGACCAATGGCAAAGGGCAGCGTTCTGGGATGAGATGCGCAGTTCCGCAACAGCTTTGAGCGAACAGGCCGCGCCCGATGTCGCCCAGGTCGGGGCACGACTTTCTTCTGCCATCGGTCCGCAAGGGAGCGAAAGCACGCAGGTATTTGTCAGTTTCCTTCCCATTGCCGAAGACATCAGGGCCATGGTGGAGGCGCGCAAGGCCGCCACAGACACCGAATTGAAAAAGTCCCTGAACCTGCAGGTTAACCGGGATAGGGGCTTTCTCGACAGTTTTGGAGCCTTCATCGAAGGCTTGTCCGATGTGACTGACGACGCGGATGATCAGGACGAAGATGAAGAGGAGACAAACCAGCCGCGCGTCGGCAGAGCGGCTGCGATGAACCACTATCTCCGGGTCTTGCGGACGCAGGCGCGAGCACGCGCGCGTCGAAGGAATGTTCCGAAAGCCAGCCGTACCGGCCGCATTATCGATTGGCTTGCCGGCCGGATGCCGGCCGACCCGGATTTGCAGCGCATCGGGGAAAGTCTTGTGGTGCAATCCGCACTCAGATGGTTCGTCAATCCGGTGCGCCGCTACGTCGACGGTGTCCCGCAACGCTATCGCCGCTTTCGCCGCATCAGGCAGGCGGAGGGATTGTGGTTCGCTCCGGACGGACATGCAGTGACGGACCTTCATCCCCTGGAAGCAGATCTCATCCTGCTCGCCATGATGCGCAGTTCAGACGAACTCGTGCGCCGAGCCCGACGGCTTGATACGCCGGAAAATCCAGCTCAACGGATTCTGACGCGCATGAGCGACCTTTACAGGACCCAAGTCCTCGTTGACGAGGCAACGGACTTTTCTCCCATACAGCTTGCCTGCATGTCGATGCTCGCCCGACCCGTGAGCCGTTCGTTCTTTGCTTGCGGTGACTTCAATCAGCGGGTAACGGCATGGGGGACCCGGTCGCTCGAGCAAATGAAATGGGTGTTGCCGGATATCGATAACCGGTCTGTTTCAATCGCCTATCGCCAGAGCAAAAAACTTCACGCACTGGCCCGCCAACTGGTCGCTCTCGGTGGAGACAACGCCGCGGAAGTTGCCCTTTCTGACTTTGCCGACAACGAAGGCGTATCGCCAGTCCTGGGAACCGGAATCGTTGATCTGGTGGACACGTCACGCTGGCTTGCAGACCGGATCATCGAGATCGAGGAGGCCGTTCGCGAACTCCCGTCCATTGCCGTTCTGGTCAACAGTGAAGCTGATGTCCGCCCGATTGCTGACGCTCTGGGAGAGGCTCTCCTGGATAATAACATTCGCGTCATCCCTTGCCCCGATGGTCAAGTCCGCGGTCGAGAGGGCGCTGTCCGCGTCTTCAATGTCGAACATATCAAGGGGCTTGAGTTCGAGGCCGTCTTTTTCGTGGGCGTCGACACATTAGCAGCCAATTTACCCGAGCTGTTCGACAAGTACCTGTATGTCGGAGCAACACGTGCGGCGTCGTATCTGGGGCTGACTTGCGCTCAATTTTTGCCGGATCGTGTCAGACACCTCGAACCGCTCTTTGAGCAGAAATGGTAGAATGGCGCGTTGGGTCCAGGAAAGTAGCGGTTGTCTTGAAAAAGATTACAAAATCCCCCACGCCCGAAACCTCCCCCTGCCGGTCATCTCGCGCAGGCCGAGCTCCACCACGATCCGCCGCGCCGCCTGCTGCGTGACGCCGAGCGTCTCCGCTACCATGGCGGACGAGACCAACGGCTTCGCCATCACCAACTCAACGAGCTCCGGCAACTTCGACGACGTCCGTCTCCCCACGATTTTCCGCTCCATCATGGTGCGCGCCAACGCCAGCCGATCGTGCTCCTTCAGCCCAATCTCGCCGGCGGCCAGCAATCCCTGGGCGATGGCCAGCAACCGCGTGTCACGATCGCGATGCCGGCGCCGATCGACCGGGATGGTTTTCAGGCCGACATTGACCGCCACCAGGTGGCCACCGGTTGAGATGTCAACCTGGCGCAGCATCGTCGCGGCCAGCAACCGGCCGAGCCAGGGGGCGTGCTGCGACACCGACAATTCGTTCCAGGCATCGAGAGCGACGATCGCTGCCAGCACCGGCGGCAGGTCGTGCGCCTGCCGCACGACGTCGCGCCACTCCTCGAGCCGAGCATCCTCGTCCCAGTCGAGATCGTAAACCAGTGCCTTGCTGTCCACGTCGCGAGCGCCGGAACGGCTGGGGCGTCTTGCTTGTTCGATCGCGGCGTTGGAGCGGGCGAGCACCGCGTCGATCGCTGCGAACTCGGAGTCCAACTCGGTCGTGTCGGCCGCCCTCTCCCCCTCCCCCCCCGATAGTTGGCCATTAATCTCCTCAGCTCCACTCCCATCGCCGTCTGCCAATGATGGTCCGGGCCCAGGCCGAGCCTGCGCCCGGCGGAGGGTGCGCAGGCCGTCGGGACTGAGGGCCCAGGCCGGCGGTTGGCTGGCGATGCGGCGACGGCTGCGCAAGACGGGGTCAGAACAAGAGCAGTCCGAAATCGTACGCTAAGGCCGAACGGAGCATGAACAATGCGGTAGCTCAGTTCTGCGGCACTCGATCTCTGTGGATTGCTATCGACATACCGCAGTTTTGATTTCTCTGTCCGAGCCGACTCGACAACGCTCGACGCAGATTGGTCATGAATGGAGTCGGGCGATGGCAAAGCGCAAGCTTCTCAAAGATCAAGATCGCCGGAAGCTTGTCGATATCCCAATCGACGAGGACAGCCTGATCCGACACTATTCGTTGTCATTGGCGGATCGCCTGGAGATCGAACTGCGGAGACGCAACCACAATCGGCTAGGCTATGCCATCCAGCTATGTCTGATGCGGTACCCGGGTCGAGTACTGGGGGCAGAAGAAACTCCGCCTCGCGCCATGCTGAAGTTTGTTGCTGATCAGGTCGGCGCCGCTCCAGACGAATTTGCCCTCTATGCACGCCGTGAAGAAACCCGTCGGGATCATGTGGCGCGGCTAATGGTGTATCTGGATACGAGAAGCGCGACGCTGCAAGATCGCCGGGCCGCGCTATTGGCTGCAATCCAGGCGGCGACGATGTCCGACGACGGTGCTGCGATAGCCAGTTCCGTTGTCGCAGCGTTTCGCGAACGCGGAGCTCTTCTGCCGGCGATCGACACGATCGAACGGATCGGCCTTGCCGGTCGTGCGATGGCCCGGCGCCGGGCAGAAAGAACTCTGATTGAAGACATCCCACTCGATGGGCTCCAATCACTGGATAGGCTGTTAGAGGTTGACCCGTCGATCGGCCAGACGCGCTTTCATTGGCTGCGTTCGGCGCCAGAAGCGCCGGCTGCGTCGAACCTCGTCGGGCTGACCGAGCGGATAGCGTTTCTGCGGCGGCTGGAGATCGATCCGGAACTGCAGGCGCGCGTATCATCCGGACGGTGGGACCAGATGATCCGGGAGGGCAACGCAACGCCGGCCTGGCTTGCCAACGACTTCAACGCCAGTCGCCGCCACGCTCTGATCGTGGCTCAAGTCATCAAGCTTTGCCAGAAGCTCACGGACGACGCGGTAACGATGTTCATCAAGCTGATTGGCAAGTTGTTCTCGCAAGCCAACAATCGAAAGAAGCAGCGACAGATGGATTGCAGAGCGAACACCGCCAAAGCGCTGCGCATGTTTCTAGATACGATCACCGCCCTGCAGTCCGCCAACGACTATGGTCGGAACGCATTGGATGTTCTCGACCAAAGAGTCGGCTGGGACCGGCTGCTTCGAATGAAGCCTGAGCTCGAGTAGATGGTCGGCGACAACGAGGCATCGCCGTTGACCGTAGCGGCCGAGCAGTATGCGACCGTCCACAAATACACTGGTGCATTTCTTCAGGCCTTCACGTTCCGCTCGGCGCAACGCCACGACCCGCTTCTCGCGGCAATTGCGCTGCTGAAACGGCTTTATGCCGAGAAGCGGCGAACACTCCCGGATCGTATCCCACTCACCCACCTCAGCCAGACCGATCGAAGGCTCATCTTCGAACAGGAAAAACCCGATCGCCGTCTCTACGAGGTCGCCACGCTCGCGGCTTTGCGAGACCGGCTTAGATCTGCCGACATTTGGGTCGACGGCAGCCGATCTTTCCGGCCGATTGACGAACACCTGATGCCGCGGTCGACATTCATAATGATGAAGGAAGAGGATCGTCTTGGATTGGGGGTCCAGGGCGACGGCGCGCAGTGGCTTGCCGAAGCCCGTCAGATGCTCGACTTCAACCTGAAGCGTCTCGCGCACCGAGCCCGATCCGGAAAGCTCGAAGGAGTTCGTCTTGAAACCGGAACGTTGATCGTTACACCAACCGCCGGCGAAGTCCCTGTGGCCGCCGAGGAACTGAATGCCGAGATCAGCGACATGTATCCGTTGGTCGAGGTTCCCGGCTTGTTAAGGGAGGTGCATGAATGGACCGGCTTTGCAGATTCATTCACGCATGTTCGCACCGGCGACGTCCCGAAAAATGTCTCTGCCATGCTCGCGGGCGTGCTGGCGGATGCGACCAATCTTGGGCCAAAACGAATGGCGGGCGCATCCAAGGGAATCAGCGCTCACCAGATCGGGTGGATGCGCACCTTTCACGCCCGATCTGAGACATATCGTGCGGCGCAAGCGTGCATCACCGATGCCCACACCCAGCATCCGCATTCCCGCCTTTGGGGCAATGGCACAACGTCATCGTCCGATGGCCAATTCTTCCGTGCGAGCGACCGAGCTGCAAAGCGCGGCGAAATCAACTTGCATTACGGCAGCGAGCCCGGATCGAAATTCTATAGCCATCTGTCAGATCAATACGGATACTTCAGCATTTTGCCCATCAGTCCGACCGAGAGCGAGGCGGCCTATGTGCTCGATGGGCTCTTCGATCAGGACACGGTCCTCGACATCCATGAACACTTTACCGACACAGGCGGGGCTAGTGATCATATCTTCGGGCTATTCGCCTTGATTGGAAAGCGGTTCTCACCGCGACTGCGCAATCTCAAAGATCGGAAGTTCCACACGTTCGAGAAGAGCGATGCATATCCGGCGCTGTCGAACCACATCGGGGTGCCGATCAATGCCAGTCTGATACTCGATCATTGGGACGATCTGCTCCATCTCGCCGCGTCGATCACGACGCGGTCCGTGGTGCCATCTACCATTCTCAAGAAACTGTCCGCAACTCCGAAGCAAAGCCATCTCGCGAGGGCGCTCCGCGAACTCGGCCGTATCGAAAGGTCGCTCTTCATGATCGAATGGTACTCAAGTCCGGCACTTCGGCGGAGATGCCAAGCCGGTCTCAACAAGGGCGAGGCCGCCCATAAGCTGAAACGCGCGGTCTTCTTCCACGAGCGGGGCGAGATCCGCGACCGGTCGTTCGAAAGCCAAGCGTTCCGTGCCTCTGGTCTCAACCTCGTCGTCAGTGCGATCGTCCACTGGAATACAGTCTATCTTGACCGCGCAATCACACAGCTGAGACGCTCGGGTCGAGATATTCCTGATCTGTTGAAGCACATCTCGCCGCTGAGTTGGGAACATATCAACCTTACGGGCATCTACACCTGGGATGCTGAACATCAGATGCCGAACGGATTTCGATCACTCCGTCTTCCAGCCGGGCTGCGGCGGGTCGCATAAGTTCTCATTCCGTTCGCCCTTAGCGTACGATTTCGGACTGCTCTTGTTCTGGCCCCAATAGGAGCAGTCCGTCGTATGGCAAAAATTGCTGACTGAGATTCGCTAGGAGAAGCATTGCATTTACTGTGGTCCACATCGTCAAGCATCGTACCAATCTGTGACCCATGGATAAAATCTGTCGATTGCCTGAGAGAGGAGCAGACATGACCTCGCTTATGGACGTATGCGTGCCCATGGAACGCTGACTGAGAAGCCACAAGAAATACCGGACGCCGTATTCGCGCTCCCATCCGCCCTGAATTGGATGCGGGCGAAATTAATACTGGTCACAGACCGCAGAGTTAGTTTCCGAACAGGCAGAGTGTTTTACCAACGAGTTCAATGGAAGGAGCTTACCGAGCCACAGCTCAACTCAATGCTTGAACAGTTACTCTTCTCATTGAACCAGATTGCCGCTCTCCAAGGTTTGGCAACCGTGCCAAACAAGGCCGACGTCGCCCGCGTTGGGATAGTGACCTGGTACTGCGGTGTGTATGGCACGGCTTCAGCGATGAGGACTTTGGCCGTTGATAACGTTCGCACCAAGGCACCTCGTACAATGAGAGATGATGCGTTCGCGAAGAAGAGCATTGCTTTCCTGCATGAGGCATCAAGGTATCGCGGTGAGGCGAACTACCGTCATGCGATCTATCTTGTCTATGGGAAGGCTGTACCGAAACTCGCCGAGGGATTCATAGATGATCTGACATCAGTTCTAACGGCCTTCACTGCAATGTCGGCCGGCGGAGTAAGAACGTCGCTTGTCATCGCTCATCATGCGCGGCGCATCTCCTTTCGCTCATCCGATCCGTTAAAGCAACGCCACCGTCGGAACCATTCCATTCGAAGGGCAGCGCCTTCCGTTTCGAACCTCGCTCATAAGCCGGACCGTAGCGAAGCGAAGTTGAACCTTACGCTTTTCCACCCGTGACTAGCTAGCGAGGCGAGGGTTCTCTCATGGTTATTCAGCCTAGAAACGGAAACCGTGCCCCGCATTTCCGGCAGCTTCCTTAGGTAGGCAAATCCTTCGATGTATCGCGCCAATGCCAAGCCCGTTCCGGTTCCGGCGGCACCACCACTTACAACGATATCGTGGACATGCAGAAATTCGGTTTCATTGCTGGCCAACCCAAATCCACGAATAGCTGTGCCCCCACCAGCTACGACTGCCAACGAATCCCGAGCAAGAACGTCCTCGATCCGTTTCGTTGCGGCATCTACAAGGTCCCGATCAGAGTATCTATGCTGAATATTTTCCGGGAGTCCGGCTTTAAGGGATTCGGCAAATAGTGGCACGATCACCGCCAGGTCCTCTTCCTCCAGAGTACGAACGGTAACGTCCGCTTCCCCCGGTCCGGCGAACTCAGGCGCCTTTGCTACCACATGACACCAGGGATGCCAGAAGGGTTGTTGGACGACGTCGCTATCGGCAATCGTGGCCGAAAGGATTGCGAGGTCGATTTGGTTTTCCAGGAACAGATGTCTTGCCCGAGCTGTCAATTGCGAGACACTGAGTACTCTCGCCGCCCGCGTTTCGCCTGTCACGCTTGCCCAGATTGTTCTCGTGCGCGGAAACAAATGACCGAACTCAGGACCAGAAGGCTCGTTGGGCTCAACCTCCAAACAGCCTCTCCCTCACCTCTTTGTCGGATTGCTCGGAAGCGAAGGTGCCGAAGGGTGTTCGAAGAATCGTTCGGTTTGCATATTCATTGACCGCAAGGTCTCCCCGCCCGCTACTGACAGCAACAAAGCGAACGAGCGTATCAGCCGGGGGTTTGCCTTGCTTGCCAACATTGGAAACGTCGAGTGGATACCTCGGCGCTGAGTTCCTGAGCATCGAGATGGAAGCCAATCTGTCGACAATTGGCGTATTAGACTTCACGAACGATAAAAGTTCCGAAGCCGCATTTGTAATCAATTTTTCGATGCCGCGATTAAGGTCAGCGTCATCTGTCATTCGTCGCCCTTCCGCGGATAGAAAGGCAAAATCCAGTAGATCCCTTAGTTTGAGAGCGCCTCGCTCCTCCACTTCATTGATTAACAGAACGAGGCGATCGGGGATGCTTGGTCCTACGCCGCCCGTTTCTAGCTGCTCTACCTTCGACCAGAACGATGATGGAAGCGTCCTAGTTCTGCCGCCGCTGAGTGGTTGCACTGCCACCCAAATGTCGCACCAGAGCGTACGCCTCTTTTGCTGGTCGATCTGCACTATCGATAGTGCGCCTTCCAAAGTATTCTGCCCCGTCAAACGAACCGCCAATACCCGGGGCGTGTAATCTCGTTCGATCATCAAAGAAACTAGTTTCAAAAAGTCTTGTTGTGATCTCGTCGCAATATCGAAATCGTTCTGGTGACGGTTCACGTTGCTCGGATAGAGATCGGCAACAGTCACGCCTTTCGCCAGGCAAAAATCGCATCCCAAGCCCATTGCCAACGACGCGAATTCCCTAGACTCCTTTTTCAACGTCTCGGAGTCGGTGTTCTTAAAACCGATGATGCCTCCATTGTTTGGCAAAGGCTCGAAATCCGCGGCGTGAACCGCTCTCGCGCTATTCATCCGATCGAAGAGTGTCCACGCTAGATCATTGCGCGCTGCAAGTTCGCATAGTGCAGCGGCGAGTCCGGAACCTTTTAAACCTGCGTCGACGACGCCACGGAGCTCCTCGTCCGTAGCGCCAACAATCAGCCAAACCAGAAACTCATCCAATCCAGCCTGCGCGGGCGTCATCGCTAACGAACATTGGTCTGAAAGGAAGACTCTTTCAAAATCTGCGAATCCTGGTCTAGCAGTGCCTTGACCTGTTCGAGATTCGCTCTCGCCGTAGCGAGGTCTTTCCACTGGAGATCGACGAACAGGTGGGATTCATCATCAACTGAGCTGCGGAAGCGCGCATCGGTGAGTCCCTCTCCGGCGGACGATTCAAGTAATTCCTGACGGAACTTCTTGGCAAATTCAGCCGGGCTAACAGCGATCGCGCATTCAATTGTCATCGCACCCATTGGTACCTCTCCTGTTGCAGCGAGCGAAAACTCCAATGCTTAGTATCTACTATACAGTGTAGTTTGATCCAGTCAATTACGTGGAGATGTACTTTGTGCCTTTACGAAGTTTAGTGCGGAATGACCGCATTTGCGTAGCATCGACTCCCGGTGCCATGAACGTTCTCTCCCGTGAAAAAGCGGATGCTCCCCCCGCCCGACGGGTGGAGCTTCGGCAGGCCTCAGCCACCTCGACAATGTGGAGCGTGCGTTAAATCATTAGCGGCGCAATGTGGAACTTCTTTCGTCTCACGACCGCAGCGCTCGACCGGCCACCGCGTCGAGCTTTTTCACGAGCTCTGGATCGCGCGCTTCTGGCGCTGTCATCAATGCAAGGTCGAGCGCACGGTCCGACCCGATCGGGCATGGCTCGTGTTCGCGGGGAAAATCTCGTGCGAGACGTAAGATCAGCCGCCTCGCCTTCCCGACGTTCGCGGCTTGAACCCGGACGACTTCTTGTGCCGTGACGGTCCCGTGGTCGGGATGCCAGCAATCGAAATCGGTCACCATTGCCGCGCTGGCGTAACAAATCTCCGCCTCGCGGGCGAGCTTGGCCTCCGGCATGTTCGTCATGCCGATTATGTCATACCCCAGCGCTTTGTAAGTCATACTTTCCGCATAACTCAAGAACTGCGGACCTTCTATGCAGAGGTAGGTGCCGCTTCGCGCAGCTGCGATGCTCTCAGAGTCCGCGGCCGCGCAGAGATGCGTGCGCAACTTTGGCGACACCGGATTAGCCATCGACACATGCGCAACGCAACCCTTGCCGAAAAATGAACCTTCCCTCCGATGGGTACGATCGACAAACTGGTCCACCATCACAAAGGTGCCGGGCGGCAGCTCTTCTTTGAACGAGCCGCAGGCCGACAGCGACACCAAATCGGTTACGCCGGCGCGCTTGAGGACATCGATGTTGGCGCGGTAATTGATGTCCGAGGGCGATAGCCGATGGCCTTTGTCGTGACGGGGCAGGAACACCACTGGCAGGCCCGCGATAGTGCCGCGCCGAACCAGCGCAGAAGGCTCGCCCCACGGGCTCGCGATAGTTTCATCTCGCGCGTTTTCGAGTTCAGGCAGATCGTAGATACCCGATCCGCCGATGATGCCGAGCACCGCAGCTGTCATGGCTCTTCTCTCCAATCGTTTCTCTAGTACGCTCGGCGGAGCCGAGATCGATGAATAGCATGCCCTACTCGCGCCATGGATGCAAAGACAGGTAATTGATTGTGCGGCATTTAAATGCACCGGAATGCGACCGGCGTAGCCATTCGCGCTTTTGCGCGGCTAGGATGGGTGATAGTGTCAATTGCTAGTGCTTTAAGGTACAGGTCAGACCGCATTTTGCGAGCTGCGGCGCAGCCCCAAGCGGTCATTTGCGAGTGATGGTGTGGCCGCATGATCGAAGCGCAGACCCGGGCAATCCTCGACGCGACGACAGTTCTGCCCGACAAGGCGCGCTTCTTCAACGGCGAGCCGTTCGCGCGGGAGGCGATGCGCGATCTGGTCGACCTGGCCGGTGAGGCCCATGCTCGCGACTTGCTGCTGACGCATGGGACGATTTTGATCAAGTCGGAGTCCATCGCTCTTCGGGTGGTCGAGCGTATCGAAGCGCGGATTCGCGCAGCTGGCTTCACGCCGGTGTTCGCTCATAGCCTGCGGCTGGACCGCAAAGACATCCGTCTGCTTTGGCTCTATGTGCTCAATGGTGCCACGCTCGAGCGACTGGATCTGCTGGATTTGTTCAAACCAGCGGCGACCGGCATCCTTCTCATCTGTCGCGACGATCGAATGCGGCACGATGCGATCCCTGCCGCGGTCCGTCTACAGCGGCTTAAGGGCTCGACGATGCCGGCGCAGCGGGAGCCGGGCCAAATCCGTTTTGAGCTCGGTCCAAACAATCGGCTGCTCAACTTCGTCCACGCCGCCGATGAGCCGGCTGACGTATTGCGCGAACTGGGACTGCTGTTTGATCGTCCAGCACGGCGTACTCTGATCAGCCGGCTGCTCGAGGGCAACGATGCAGGCGAAGAGCTGCAGCGGGCGCGACGACAAGCCTATGCGGCGTGCCCTGCCCACGATCTCGAACCTGTACCGGCACTTGAGCGCCTGCGTCGGCGCGTAGCTTGGCTCGATCCGCCTGCGCTGGCGGCAGCCGCACTGACGCAGCTCGACGGGCTGCTGAGCCTTGCACCGGCTGATGCCGAGCGCGCTTGGCGTGAAGTCCACGCTTTGCTGTGGCCGCACGCTGATCAGCTTGGCCTTTGGGATTATGTAGTGGTTGGCTCCAGCGTTTGCGAGCACGATCCCGCCGGGGCCACCCGCGTGCTTCCCGATCCGGTCCATGGCGGATGGGATGAAGCATGGCTGCAACGTTCAGCCTCGGTCGCCGTGCCGGTCGTCCGGTCGGCCAGCCACGACCGGTTCGAGGATGCGAAGGTGCAGTCCATCGAGCTCGGCCAGGGCTCCAATGGGAAGGGTTAGCATCGGCGACGCATGGGAGCACGCGATCCCGGCCAGAACCGGGATCTTGGTCGGCGCGGTCAACTCTATTGCGATCTTGTCGAAGCGGTCCACATCGGTGGCACTCCATCCGTCGCTGCGACCGAGCACCAATGAGGCGATCTCCGTCAGCACGCCGGCATTTGCCAGATGGGTCAGGTCCGCATCGGCGCGACGGATGTCATAACCTTCGCCTGGCACGTCGAGCGCGAGCAGCGTGCCGGCCAGCCGCGGCTGCCATGGCGTGCCGATCAAGTGCTGCAGGCTGGGCAGGCAGGCCGGCATCAGCCGTCCAATTGCGTGACCGACGCGCAGCGCGCGTCGCGGCTCCGCCGCCCGCCGCCGCCGTGGGCGGTGCTCCCGGTCGCTTAGCTCGCGCGGCTCGTCGGCCTGCCAGCCTATGTCGGGAATGTTGCCAGGTGCGGTGTCGCCGTGCACGATGGTCCGGCACAGGTGCTCAATAACTTCCGCATCCAGACCATCGATCTCGCCGAACTGTGGCAGCAGTGAAGGGCCGTAAAAGCAGACAAGGCCAGTCTCGTGGTGGATCGCATGCAGCAGCACAGTGGCGTCGGAATATCCGCACAACGGCTTGGGTGAGGCCGCGATCACGCCCATGTCGATCGAGGGTAGCAGCTGTGCCGAGTGATCGCCACCGATGGCGCACAGCACTGCATCGATGCTGGGATCTGCGAACGCGGCATGCAGGTCGGCCGCGCGCTCGCGTGCGCCCGCTGAAACCCATGGGCGCGCGACATCTGCGGCGGATGCCGCGTGCGGCATGAGCACAGGCTCGGCCCCCAGCGTGCTCAGTGCGGCCAAGGCGCGCGCGGCGCGGGACGGGAGCGAGCCGATGCCGCCCCAGGACGGCGCGATGATCGCAATGCGCGGATGCGGCCCGATCGCATGTGCCAACAGCCGTGGAGGAGGGTTCGTCATAAGCCCGCGCGATCCGTTGTTTCGGACAGCCGAGCGGTGCGCGGATCGCTTGCGTGCCGGACGACGCCAGCCTCCGTGACAACAGCGGTGATCAGTCGCGCCGGCGTGACGTCGAACGCCGGATTGAGGGCGGTTACGCCGGGTAACGCGGCGACACCCGGCACTAGGTCGAGTACCTCGCCGGGATCGCGTTGTTCGATCTCGACATCATCTCCGCTGGGTGTCGCGGCATCGATTGACGAGCGTGTCACTGCGGCAATGAAGGGAATGCCGTGAGCAGCAGCGGCAAGCGCGATGCCGTAGGTTCCGATCTTGTTGATGAGATCGCCGTTGGCAGCCAGGCGGTCGCATCCCACGACTACGGCATCGATCGGCAGCGTTCGCATCAGCGCGGCCGCGGCGCTGTCGACGATGACGGTGGCGGCAACGCCATGGCGTGACAGCTCCCAACTGGACAGCCGCGCGCCCTGCAGCAGCGGGCGTGTCTCGCAGCAGATCGCTGTGACCGGTCCCGTCTCCGCCAGTCGAATGATGATGCCCAGTGCCGTCCCACGATGTCCGGTCCCCAGCGCGCCGGTGTTGCATACGGTCATGATAGTGCGAGCGCAGGCCAGCAGCGAGGCTCCATGCCGGGTGATGCCGTCGCTGGCGTTCACCTCCACATTTACCAGCCGCTGTGCTTCCGCCAGCAAAGTCGCCTCGGGCGAGTCGGTTGACGCTGCTACGACCGCGACGCAACGATCGATGGTGCGGGGAAGGTTGACGGCCGTTGGGCGGGCGGCACGGAGTAGCGCTCCACCTTGCGCCAGCTTGCCCTCACGTGCGGCGAGCACGAGGCCATAGGCGGCCGCGATACCTAATAGCGGCGCGCCGCGGATCGCGAGCGCGCGGATCGCGTCGGCAACATCGGCGCAGGTGTTCAGTCGCAGCCTCCGCTCCGCCTGCGGCAAGGCGCGCTGGTCGATTATGTCGAGCGCCTCGCCGTCCCAGTGCAGCGGGACAGGGTACGCGGTTGGAATGTTGCTGACGGCGGTCATCTGGCGAACCCCGCGATCTGGTCGAGCGCCGCTAGTGCCTCCGGCGGTAGCCGGAGATCGGCCGCACGGCCGTTGCACCTGATATGGTCAGTCCGTCGGCTGCCAGGCAGCACCGACACCACGCCGGGTAGCGACAGCACCCAGGCCAACGCCAATTGGGGAACCGGCGTGCCAAGCTGTTTGGACCATTGATGGACAGTGTTGAGAATCTTCAACGTACGCGCTAGTGAATCGCCGGTCAGAACACGCTGGAAAAACGGCCAGGCCAAGACGTCGCGCGCGGCCCAGGCGCGCAGGTCTGTGCCTGGCGTGACCGCACCGCTGAGCAGGCCGTTGGCGAGCGGTTCATAGACGGTGACCGCGATGCCATGGTGTCCGCACCAGCGCGCCACCTCGCGACTGTCGTGATGATCCACCAGCGATAGGCCCAGCTGCACAACGTCGATCGGACCCACGGTCCGGCATTGTTGCATTTGATCAATACTGAAATTCGACAGCCCAGCGCAGCGGATCAATCCCTCATCGACCAGCGACCGCATTGCCCCCCAGCTCTCCACCAGTGGAACATCAGACCCATCCGGCCAATGAAGATAATACCAGTCGATCACGTCGCGACGCAGCCGCTTCAGGCTGGCCCGGCATGCGGCACGAATCTGTGCCGGCCGCAGGCCGGACCCGACGGGAGCTGGGGCGACCTTGGTCGCCACCGCCAGAACACGCAGGTCGATACGCCCGAGCAGCGTCTCATTACCGGTGTCATGATAAACCTCGCCACTGTCGATCCAGCTATAGCCGGCGTCGAGGGCAGCGTAGAGGCAGGCCCGCGCCCTCCTCTCCGCGCCGCCACCTGCATGGGTGCCGCCGAGCGGATAAGCGCCGAGTCCGACGCGCGACAGGAACGGCAGATCGACACGCCGGGATTCACCGGCAGGAATAGAGGGCATGCTCATCGTGTCACTGCTCCGGTTGCCGGGCTTCCCACTGCTCGATAGCGCTAAGCAGCGCGCCACGGATCTGTTCAAAATCGCCGCCGGCCGCGGCTGCGGCGAATGCAGCATCGGCGACGCTCTGCGCGTCCGGATTCCTGAAACCCCACTGCGGCACCGGCCACTCCGGATTGAGATAGCCCTTTGCAGCATATGCCTTCCAGATCGGTGTTCCCGGATGGGCGACTACCTTGTTGAGGAACTGAAACGAGCCGCGATAGCCAACCGAGTCGACGACATTGAGCGTGCGTCTCAGCTCAGGAACCGTGATCTCAGGATGATAAGTGATGATGCCCGGGACTACATCGATCCCGAGATCACTGGCGATGCGGAGGCGGTCATTGATGTACTGGGGGAGAGCTCTGTTCACATACAGCTTGTCATATGCGTCCAAGGTATCGGCGCTTGCAGTCTCGATCCCAACGAAGACGCGATGCAGGCCCGCCGAGCGCAGCACCGACAGCGTCTCTCGGTCCATCGAATCGACGCGGCAGTCAATCATGAAAGGAATCGACGACAGGCCGCGCGACTTGTACAGCGCGCCGAAGCGCCGCGCCCGCTCTTGCGAGGCGGGATGCTTGGTGACGAACAGGTCGTCGGTGATCGTCACATGATCGATTCCGAAGTCGGTCGCGAGATAGTCGATCTCATCTACGACATTTTCGATACTCTTTTCGCGATGACCGCCCTGGCCGCTGCGCGCTGACACCTGGCCAGTGGTGCAGAAGCTGCAGCGATACGGGCAGCCCCGGCTGCTGTAGACTCCGGCACTCAGGCCGAGCGCCAGCACTGCCCGGGTGTCGTCGCGTGCGATCCACGGAATATCATCGAGGTTCAGCGGCGGCGGGGCTTGGAGCGTGACGCGAACCGTCTCGCGCGTGAGCACCCCGGGCAGCTGATCGAACGGGTCGCCGTCCGCAGCGGCCGCGCACAGCGCTGGAAACGCGACCTCGCCCTCACCGGCCACGATAGCATCGAATACCTCGTAGTCGTTCAGGATGCGGTCGGCATTGAGCGTGGCGAAATCGGCGCCGAGCACGGTGACAGTGTCGGGCCAACGTTCTTTGACCCGGCGCGCGAGCGCGACATTTTCCACAAACACCTGATTGGGGCCGGAGAAGCCGACCACAGCAGGAGGCTCTTTGCCGGCCCGATCGAGTATGGCCCGCCAAATCTCGTCCAGCGACTTGTGTAGAAGGATCTGGCCATTGACCAGCGATACCTGTAACCCCTTTTGTCGACAAGCCGACGCTAGGGCCTGCAGGCCCAAATGCTCGCCGGGGAAGGATTTTAGTGCACTCGGAGAGACGTGCTGGCTCTGCAACTCGAAACAAGAAAGCTTACCTTCCATGCCAAGTTCCTGCAACTCCCAGAGTGTTGGCGGATTGACGAGGATAATCATGTGAGGTGCTTCCTATGTTGGAGCGGCGAGAACGTCCAGGCCTGGCTGCTGGTCGGCAAGCCATGTATGCACGCCCTGTTCGAAAATCGTCCGTACCGCGTCGAAGCCTAGTCCCGCAGCAACGGCCTCCAGGATGTCGCGCTCCAGCGCGGCGGCACGATCGGTCAGGAACGTCCATCGGGGCACCGGCCACTCGTCGACCAGCAGGCCGCGGCGGTGGTAGTCCTGCCACAGCGACGTGCCGGGATGCACGAACAGCCGGTTCATGAACTGAAACGTGCCGCGATAGCCGCTGGCATCAATCGTGCCGAGCGTGCTTAACAGTTCGTTCGGTTCGCTCTCCGGATGATAAGTGATGATCCCGGGCACAATCTCGATACCGAGGTTGGCGAGCACACGCATCTGCCGGTGGACGAAGCCGTTGTCCCGTCCAGCCCGGCCGTAACCCTTGCTGTAGAAGGCGAGTTGCGCATCGCTTCCTGTCTCTACTCCGACGAATACCCGGTGCAGGCCGGCCTGGCGCAACGCCGCAAAGGTCGCGGGGTCGATGGAATCGACCCGCGCATCGATCATGAAAGGCACGTTCAGCGATCGCCGTCGCAGCAGCTCTGCAAACATCGTTGCGCGCTCCCGGCTTTCCGGATGCGAGGTGACGAACAGGTCGTCGACGATGGTCAGATGCGGAATCTCGTAGTCCACCACCAGCCGTTCGATCTCGTCGACCACGTCATCGATCGCGCGTAGTCGATGGCTGCCATGCTTGCCGAGACGGGCGGCGGTTTGTCCGGTAGTGCAAAATGAGCAGCGATACGGACAGCCGCGCGAGGTGTAGATGCCGGCGCTCATGCCTGCGGTGAGCACGAGCGGTAGATGGTCGCGCGCGACCCAGGGCAGTGTATCGAGGTCCAGGGGCGGCGCCGCGGCCGTCGCAAGCTGGGCGCGGCCGTTGGCGTCGCGCGTTGCGACGCCGGCGATATCGGCGAGTGATCGCCCCGCTTTGGCCGCTTCGACGATCAGCGGGAAAGCCCGCTCCCCTTCGCCAACCACCACAGCGTCTAGGCAGTCATAGTCCTGCAGTAGGCGCTCGAAATTGAGCGTCGCGAAGTCATGGCCCATGACGATGCGGGTGTCGGGCCAGCGTGTGCGCACCCTGTACGCCAACGTCAGGTTCTCTGCCAGCACTTGGCACGGTCCCGAGAAGCCGACGGCCGCCGGGCCTCCTGGGGCGGCGGCCACCATTGCCTGCCATGTTTCGTCCAGCGAACGATGATTCGCGACTTGGCCGTTTATCGGCGCTACCGCGAGACCTGCCGCCCGGCAACTGCTGGCCAGCGCCAACAGGCCGAGGTGCTCGCCAGGAAACGACAGAAAGCCCTCGGCACCGGCGGTCTGCCGTTCGAATTCGAAATACGACATCCGCACGGCCAAGCCGATCCGTTCGAGATCACCTAAAGTCGGCGGGTTGACGATCAGCGCGTCCATCAGATCAGGTCCTTTGGGGCCGCGACAATGTCGTGCGCGAACCATCGATCGTACTCGCCCGGCGAGAGGAATAGCGGCGGCTGCTCCTCCATCCCGTCGATCGGTCGCCTCAGCACCAGTTCGAAGAAACTGAGTTGCGCGGCGTTCTCGTTGAAAAGGTCGCAGGTCTCTTGCCAGCGTCGCCGAACCGCCTCGCGGGTGTTTGGCCGCAGATCGGCAAGCGCCGGCCGATCGACCATGTAGTCGACATATGCCTTAACCACCGCCGTAGGCCGGGCGACCACGGGATGCGTGCCCAGCGAAATGACGTCCCAGAAGGACCCGTCTAGGATCATCCGCAACCACTGTCGCTGATCCCAGGGCGGAATGTCGACGCCGATGGTGTTGCGTAGCCGTTGCAGCAACGCCTGTGATGGCGGCTGGACGTAAAAGAAGTTGGTTAGCGTGACGCGGCCCAGCGGCCGCAACACCCGCCGATACTCCGCGAACGCCGCATCGCGACCGTCGATGAAGGTGTTGGCGCCGCCGCACACGATCACATCGATGCTACCAGGTTCGCGGTGCAGGCGACGAGCGTCGCCTATCTCGAACTTTACCCGGTCTTGGAGATCCGGCGGCAGCAGTGCAGCGCGTCGCCGCGCTTCGCTGACGGCCGCGGCATTGGGCTCGATGCCGGTGACCCGGCAGCGGGACATCTTAACCAGTTCGATCGAGGTGAAGCCGGTGTTGGAGCCAATCTCGAGTACCTCGCTAGTGGTATCGATGCCACTGGCAATTGTTTGGCGCCGGAGCGAGACTAACCCGCCCGGACAGCGGTTTGTTTCCTGGATCAACGAAATGAAGCCGACATAGTCAAGGGCGGCAACGTCGTCCGGCGTCAGCCCGTCGTACTGCGCGCGGCTGGCATCAAGCCGCTCGAGATCACCAGAAATGGCGGCAGTCACTGGCACGCGCGAACATCACTGTCGCCTCCCTCGACTGGATCCACTATTGGGCGCACGGTTAGGCAAGCGGCGTGGCCCACGGTGCGCAGGATCCTCGCTGCAGTTAGCTGGTGTGCCGGGGTCCGCATCAGAATGCCCTCGGAATCCCGAGCAGCCGCGGCACCAGCTGCAGGTCGCGAATATCGTCGTGGCCGAGCGCCCAGCACAGCAGCCGCTCAACCCCCAGTCCGAAGCCGGCGGTAACGAGCGGGGCCTCCCGCTTCATCTGCAGGTACCACCGGTAGGGCTCAGGATCGATGCCTCTACGATGCAAGGCCTCCAAAACTTCCGTGGCGGTGGTGTGTCTCTGGCCGGCGCCCACAACCTCGCCGGGACCGCTTAGAACGAGATCGGCATTGAGCGAGCGTAGGTCGCCACGGCGCTCGACGGTAGCTTGATAGAATGGCGTGGCAATTGCATCCCATTCGATCACCCACGCGGCGCCACCCATTTGCTGGGCCAGCGCGCGCTCACCCGAGCGAGTCAACGTGCGGTATCCGGCCGGGTCGTACTCGATGGCGTCAGGAATGTCTGCGAGCATTACGGCGGCCTCGTCGAAAGTAACGCGTGGCGCGCGGCCGCCGGAGGCGAAAATCTGCAGATGGCGAGTACGCTGCTGCAATGTCTGCGTCAGAGACGTCACCTCAAGCAGCGCGCTGGAAAGCGCGGTCATATACGCGTCAACCGTATCGAGCACGTCGGTCAGGTTGCCACGCAGCTCGGCTTCACTATGAAAAAACTCGTTCAGGTGCGTGGTGTCGTGACACTCGCCGCGGAACGACGGCATGATGTAGTAGGCGCCGCGGCCCGTCAGCCGCGTGGCGTATTCGAGCAAGAACTGCATGGAATCGGCGAGGTAGACCCGCTCGCCGTGCAGCTCGATCGCCACCGGCAAAGAGTCACTCCCGAGTCCCATCGGTGACGAGATACTGCCGGTGGTGATCGGAAGGTGCGCGGCGCGCAAGCCGCGCGCGCTGAAGAAGTTGACGGTAGCTCGGGTCACCGCGTCTTGGAGGTCGAGCACCAAGCCATACCACGGGGCGTTCATCGCGACGAGCAAATGCTGGTCCGGATGGCGCCAGGCGCGCGGTGGCTTCGTGGGCACGATTGACGGCTGAATTTGCGTTGTCGGTATTGCAGTACCCACGATACACTCCGCGGAAAGGCACGCTACGTTAGATACTATAGCGTGGCGGGATCTGCCCGCTGGTTGCTAAGCCGGCCGAGGCCGTGTGGCTAGGTCTGCGATCACATCAGTTCCGGCCCGACGGAAAAGCCCGCCGCGGCCACTCGAACCATCACCCGGTCGACAAGCCGATGCTCAGCCTTGCTGGCATAGGCGCCGCGCACGACGAGTTCGGCCTCGCGCGCGGTTGTCGCTCCATCAAACAGCAACGCTATCTCGAATTCGTGCGGCGTCAGGTCGAGGGGTTCATCGAATTGGTTGAGTCGCCCAAGGATCACCCGGTCGTCGTGCGCACAAAAGTCCACGTCAAAGTTGAGATGCGGCAGGCAGATGTCGCCGTAAGTTCGATCCACGTGCGGCCAGGCGCCCGGAGCGCGCGCACCCGCCGTTACGCCCAGCAACCGGCGCTCGGCCCAGGCGAATACTGCGCGTGCAAACGTCGTGATGCGGAGGGCATGCCCTAGCACTGGTGCGCGGTCAGGCCGCTCCGGTGCCTGATGCAACGTCCAGTACAATTGAGCGGCATTTAGTCCGGTCGGGTGGATGCCGAGCGCGGCTTCCCAGTTGGTCGGCAGGCGTTGCAACAGGCGGCTGCGCCACTTGGCGGTCGGATTCGTGAGGTGATGACCCGCTGCGAGCGCGTCCACAGCATGACCTAAAAGGTCCTGCGACGCAAAGACCAGCGAGGCGTAATCGTCAGCTTCGAGATCTCCAGCCATGTCGACTTGAATAGTGCGCGACGTATGGCGGGCAATCTGCAGCTTCAGCCGCGCGAGTTCAGCACGGCTGGGCAGCAGTTCTGTTAGGTCGCTCGCTTCGCCCTCGAAAACGACCGAGCAATGCAATAGCCGGTGCAGCAGCCTGCGGTCACCTATGTTGATATCTGCGATGCGCGTGATATCCCAGGGCAGCGCAGCCCACTTCGCGAAGCGTGCGAGGACGGCCTCGAGCTTCTGCAGCGGCAGCAGCTGAATATCGAACAAGCATGTTTCGACTACCAGCGCCACGTCGTGCGCCGGCAGGTAAGCCGCGTCGCGCGGAGTGATGAGGATCAGGTCGAAGTCGGACATACTGTTTCCCAGTCCCTCGGCCAGCGAGCCCACCGCCAGCAGCAAGTCGTCGGGACCGAGGCCGACGGATGCTTGTGCGCCCGCGACGATCGCAGACATGTCGACGCCTTTGAGACGTAGAAATTCCGTGGTGTTCATCGACTTGCGTTTCCTTGCAGCACGTACTCATGATGTAAGCCGTCCGCGGCGGCCACCATCGCTCCGCTGGCCTCAGCGATGGGATCGCAGATCGGGACCGCTTCAGGTTGGCATGTCGATGAATGCGGTCACGGACAACGCCTTCGCCCGGCAATTTAGCCGCTTCTCGCAACATGCAACGGAACAATCGAAAGCCAGGTTGCCAAGCTCCTCGCTGGTGATCTGGTTGAAATCATGCAGCCGCTTGCGGACCAGATGGTGGAAATCCGGCCGCGCGGCGCGTTGCGAAAGACGCTCGATTAGCTTCGCCGTATAGGCCACATGTCGCAACTCGTCGCGCAGAAGCGAATCTAAGATTGGCGTTATCCGGCCCTTATTCTCGGCGGTCGCATGGACTGAGAGCGCGGGGCGTTGCATCAGGTGATGGATCGTCGTTCGGATCTCGGCGATATTCATCTGAACAAAATCGTCGATAGACGGCGTCTTCGCGTAGGGCGAGCCAGGCACGGGAAACGGCTCCATGTGCATCGAATAATGCGGCGAAAGCTTGCGTAGTTCCAGACGGAACTGGGGGTCTGTCATCCCGGGAAACGCAAAATCGAGCAGCGCCAGATAGAACAAAGCATGCCGGGACTCGTCCACGGCATGCACCTTGAGCTGCAGCCGTTCGTCCTTATCCCGGGAGCAGGCGGCCAGCGACCACAGACGGGTGGCCCCGTCACCCTCACGCTCGGCGTTGGTAATCAGCGAGACTGCCAACCATCGCCCGTCCGAGGCGACGTTGCGGTAGATATCCGAATAGGCCTTGGTGCCGAATGGTGGCGGTTCGTCCGCCAGTGCCTCGCGCAGCGCAGAAAAATAATTCGGGCATGCATCGTCACTTCTGCCATCGAGTGCGACCCTTGCAATCTGTTCAACTCGCATGGGCTCTGGTTCTGCGCTCAGAAGATCGCCGACATTCATCGTCTTCCCGCTTCCATTCCAACCTTTTGGAGACTGCTGATTTCAGAGCCCCTCGATGTCAAATCCACGTCAATTTCAGGCACCCCTTGGTGCTAACAGAGAAAAAATCTCCAGCTCGCGATGCACGACGTCACGTCTCGAATCGTGCAACGTCATCTAAATGCGCACTTGGGCCAAGCTGCATCGCTATGCCGTGCCTATAGCCAAGGATCCAAAGCCCGGCTATCCACACAGCTTTTCATGCCGCCTTCACTAAAGCGCAACAACCGCTGAATGTGTTATGTCACTTTTTTACAGGACTGTAGTCTTGGTATCGAACGGTGCATTCACGGCAATAAAGACGCCGTTAGCGTTCGCATGATTCTTGGCAATTTCGTCCAAAACATGCTGATCAATTTGAACTTTGCCGTTCACGATTCGCCCCGTCAACACAACTGGAATCGTGGTTTGACCAGCTCGGATATCGCTGATCGCCTTCGCAGCTTCTACAACTCGCTTATGGTCTGCATCCTGCGCCTGGGCCATGTCATAGTCCTCCAGATGAAGTCCTTGTCCACCTGCGCTAAGCTGGTGGTGACTACGCAAACTTTACCGTTGCAGATAGTGGCTAATAAAACCTAGCCGCTATAATATTGCACCGAAGATACAACCCCGTCAAACCAAAAATGTCGGCAACCCGCATGGAGAGTATTGATGCAAGCGCGTGCGGATCAGAGCGGCCGCGGTACGCCCCATCTTGAGAACGACATCCTCGACGGGCACGTTGCAGGCGACCCATCTGCGCCGACATGGCGCGCGGTCACGCGCATCCCGGTAAAGGCAGAACTTTATGGACGCGAAACGTATTTTCGGGAGGGACTGACCGACGCCAGCGAGAGTCTCGCAGCCGATATGATCGCGGCATTGCATCGGTCCGCACTCGTGATGCTCAAGCCTGAAGGACTGGCCGGTGGTAAAGCAAGCGCTATCGTCGAATTTCTGCGTGCGCATGGCTTTGGAATCACGGCCGTTATCGAGCACACGCTTTCGCGTCTGGAATGGCGCGAACTCTGGCGCTTCCAGCTAACCGCGGCCTCGCTCGATCGTCTCGCCGTCAACGATCTGATTTTGCAGGATCGGGTGCTGCTGCTGCTCTTGCACGATAATGGTCCACTGCGTGTCCCTGCCACGGTCCGGCTTGGTGTTTTGAAAGGGCCAGCGGACCTCGATTCGCAACCACAGAATTGCCTGCGGCGCTTGCTCGCTCAGCCGAATCGTCTCTTCAGTTTCTGCCATGTCGCTGATGAACCCGCCGATTTGCTCCGCGAACTCGCCATCCTCTGCGACAGGCCGATGCGCCGGTCGGTGCTCTCCCGATTCGCCGTTGGTGTTTTGCCGCGGCGGGAGATACAACTGCTTGACGAAACATTGTTGGCGTCGGATCGGATAGCGCGCGAGTTTGACGTGCAGGCGTCGCTGCAGCGCTTGGCGCAGGCTGCATGCGGATGTTCGGGAGCTGCCACGGAGCGCATTCTCGTTGATATCGCCCGCATGCATCGCGGCGAAACAATTGTCTGGCGCGCGTTCGCCACGGCGGTCGCAGAGGCGGGGCTCGAGATCGATCGGTGGGATTTGGCATTGCTCGGCGCTACCTTCATCGTTCCAGACGAACCCGGCGCGTCAAAGATGATCGGCTCCGTCCGTATCGATTCATGGTTGTAAGGTCGCTGGCGTATATGATCGCCATCCTTGCTTCTGAAGGCAGCCAACCGGGTCGTGCACGCAGTGCAGGTCTTTGTGCACGAGCCCAATGGCGTCCCTTTCAACACCCTAAGTCTCTGGCCATCTTATGCATTCCGGGATCACCCATCCGTCGTCATCAAATTTAGCGATTGCTTCTGTACTAGGCCTTGAGTCAATGCCTTAGCTCAGTCCTCGCCAAGCACTCCGCGCTGGACCGCTGCTCCGTGGAGGCGGCTGAAGACCGCTGGCCAATTTAGGAACGTGAAGTCACCTCGATGCTGCTTACAGCAGAGCGGACTAAACCATACTTCGTTCTAGCGAAGCACCTCGTAGAGCACGGCGCCCACATTACCGAACTTCAGGCATCCCACCGGGAACGTACCCGGCTGGCTCGGCAGCATCTAAGTCGCGGATCTCCGTGTCCATGAAGCGAGGGTCCTGACGGTCGTCGGTACTGCACACCCGAAATGGCTCCGCCGCAACGCGCCGCTATCACCCCAACAGCAACCCATAAACGCTGGAGCGAACTCAAAACTGGATAAAACTTGGGGCAACGTCAATCACAAACGACACGGGAAAGTAGTGGCGCGAAAAACCGACGGTACGGCAGGGAGATATTCTGATCGCGAATGCAGGAATTAGAAACTACTTCGCCGATCGGAAGCAATGTTTTCTAAGACGGACCGATGAACTGAAAACCAGAAACAGATGCTATTTCAACATGGCAGTCGACAATGATTTCTTCGCTAGCCTCTGAAGAAGCAAGACTACTCAAAACCGTACGCTCGACTTCGTTGCGCCCAACATCTTCCGGAACGACTATACTCATTGTCCCTGCTGTTTCCTGGATGAGGGTGAAGCTCCAGATGCCAAGCTTGTTGAGCGCGTTCTTCACAAAGATAGGAACAAAGGGCTGGCCGTGTTTATCGTTGAAAAGAGGTACGTTTCGATCTGGATCAAGTTTAATTCCTATGTCGTTATTGAAGGTAAGCTGCCCCCGGTCACCTGTGAGATACCTGAGGAACGGCATCACCAAATTATCAATGGTAGTGATAACGATGTTGCCGTCCCGCAGTTCGACGAAATGTCTGCTTTGATCCACCACAAGGTAATTTGGACCTGGACGGTCCCAAGCTACAATTCCGCACTCCGTTGACGCGTACACGTCTATGACCGGAGCTGAGAAATAGCTGCCGATTCGGCGCCTTCGTTCGATCGTTAGATAGCTACCTCCAGAAATCACCCAATCCGCCGTCGCGTGCAGTGCGGCGTCCAACCCTACCGCACAGATCAGCTCAAGAAGCTCGGGTCTGGAGGAGATCACGCGGGGTTTCCAGGCCTGAACAAAATGGATTAGCTTTTGGATTTCCGTTTTGCTCCTGAAATCAATAGGAAGATCCAACTGGACTCCTATACGTCGGTCCGGACAGACTGCGATGCTACCGCGCCGGTGATTGCTGTCTGAGATGTTCAGTGTAAGAGTGCCTGAGAAGTCCTCTACTCCCCATGCTCTAAGAATTCTAGGAACGGATAAGAATAGCTCTTCGACGTAAAAATGACCGCTATAAAGTACGGCGAGACCGGGGCCTGTGGAGCCGCTGGTAAACTTAACCGTTATATTGTCGTCAATTAGTGACTTGTTGACATAACTTGACGGCGATCGGACGATGTCTTCTTTCTTCGTCAATGGAATTTCATTGAAATCAAAAAAGCGATGACGGGCACCAAGCGGCGTCTGCGAAGTTCTGTCGACGATACGATCCCGAGTCAGAGCTGCGGAGGTCAAACTTAGCCCTCTCTTGAGGGCAAGTTCAAGTTCTTTAGAATACATTAGCGCAAGATGAAACGGGAAAGGGTCTACCTTAACATCAGGCCAAAATTTCAGACAGGTTTCAATGCTCTTTCCCGCATCCATCTCAACGCGATACTATCAAATTCGCCACGCGCGCGCTGACCGACAAATCGCCGATCTTCAAATTTCGAACAGCGTTTTCTCCGATCGTATCCCTGATACGATCGATCGTATCACCTAGACCCAGCTGTGATAGAACCGCACGGACAGCGTCTTCTGGGACACTCGATGCTGCAGCAATTTCAGTTACTATTTTGTCCATGACCACGCTCTCCTTGGCTAGAGGTTTTTTTTTGCCTCAAGTTGTTGCTTGGCAACCAGATTCGCTTTTTCTGAGAGCTGCTTTTTTGATTCCAGCTGCTGAACAGCCAGCGTCTTGGCCTTTTCCGATAGCTGCTTCTTCGCTTCAAGTTGCTGCGAGCTAAGCGTTTCCGCCTTTTTCGCGAGCTGCTTCTTTGCCTCTAATTGTAACTGCGATGTATCAGTCATTACAAACCTCCTCATTTAATGAAGGAACATGTGTCTTGACGAATTCAACCGCTTCAGGGGATAGACCGGCGAAGAGTCTGCGCGGCGTTAATTCGACGGCATCTAACGTGCAATCTTTTATTAGGTTCGGATCCTTTCCCACAGACGCTAGTCTTACCTGCTCTTCGAATCCGGCTTGGCAGAGGGATGAAAGTGGGCAACAAATGCAGGTCGAACGATCGCGACTGGCAGGCAAGTAACCTCCACGCTCGATGCAAAACTCATCGAACTCAGGACCATCATATGACTTTGCTGGATCCGTGTTGTATCGGCTGGACATTTTCCTCTCCTCCTGCCGCAAGACCTAATACTACATACAATTGTGTATTAGACAATACTAACGCGGAAGGCTACGAAAAGATACTTTAGACGGAGCAATATTGAGAACAGCTCGTCGACATGAACGCGTTCAGCGTTGAAGCTGGGTGAAGGTTTGCGGGAAACGCACGACTCGATCCTTCGTTGACCGCGGCCGCCGCGTTAGCGGGGCAAAATCGGTGGCAGAATTTTAGCGGCCGCTTATAAAAAGTGTGCATAAGCCGGCGCTTTGAATCCGGCTGGTCGGCGCAGGGATTCCTAAGACGGGGCAAATCAGATTCGCTCCGGGCATGGCAAAGAAGCGGCTCCCCTCACCCGAGCATGCCGACACGCTTTCACTGAATGCGTTGCGCAGTCTGGTGACGGGTTTGCTGGAACGGTCGCAGCAGGCGGAAGCCCGACTCGCGAAGCTCGAGGCCCACAACATCCAGCTGCGGGAGGAAAACGCCGCCCTTCGGCTGGACAACACCCGCCTGAAACTCGAGAACCAGCTTTTGCGCGACGAGATCGCCCGACTGAAGAACCTGCCACCGCGACCGCCGTTTCGGGCCTCCGGCATGGACAAGGCAACCGACAGCATGCTTGGCGACAAGCAGCTATCGAAGAAAAAGCCACGTGGCCCGAAGCTGGACGTAAAGCGGGTGAGCCGGCAGGAGATCCTGCGCATCAATGCCCCGGCCGGCTCACGCTTCAAGGGGTACAAAAGCGTCTATGTTCGCGACCTGGTGCTCAAGGCGGAGCTCGTGCATTACCGTCGCGAATGCTGGGTGACGCCGGATGGGAAGACGGTACTGGCAGCCTTGCCGGCGGGGACTATCGGTGGCTATGGCGCCAATCTCAGACGACTGTGCCTGATGTTGCATGCACAAGGACAGGTAACGACCGCGCGTCTGACGACATTGCTCAATGACATTGGTCTCGACATCTCAAAACGCCAGATCGTACGGCTTTTGACCCGGCAGCTGGATGGCTTTGTTGCCGAGGACGCGGCGGTGCTGCATGCCGGTCTGGTGTCGTCGTCTTATGTCACCGTCGACGACACCGGCGCCCGACATTCCCATAATCCATGTTACGCCACACACATCGGCGGCCCTAATTTTACTGTCTTTCGCACCACAAAATCGAAGTCCCGCCTGAATTTCCTGTCGCTACTGCGCGGCGGTTACCAAGATTATGTGCTGAACGATGCCGCGTTCGAATACCTGAAAGAACGCCGTGCAGATGCGGCCGTTACTGCCGGACTTCGCGCTCTTGAACCGCAGCGCTCCTGCAATCAGGTGCCATTCCT
>NZ_AEYE02000035.1 GCF_000298315.2 Rhizobium grahamii CCGE 502
TCAGCATCGACAGGTTGACCAGGCCATTGGCCAGAACGTTGCGGCCGAGCGACGCCGGCAGCCGGTTGGCGCGGGTCTCGTCATCGTCGTCGTCGCCGCCATCGCCGCCATTGCCGCCATGCTGGCCAGGGCCGCCCGGCAGTGGCCCCCCGTCATGACCGTCGCCGTCGCGGCCGCCGGTGTCGCCGGGACCGCGGCCACGACCTCCACCATGGCCGCCGCCACCGTGGCGGGCCCGACCAGGATTGGGGAAGTGGAAGCTCTCGCCGTTGATGCCGATGCGGCCGTCATTGTCGTTGGCGTTGAAGGCCCGTATCACCGTGTCGGCAAGGTTCGGATTGCGCGGCAGCGGCAGGTCCTCGAAGCTCAGCCGCACCGAGGCGACATGGCGCTTGCGGATGACGCCCGAGGTGCTCGCCATCAGCTCATCGGTCATGTCGCGCAGGAAGGCGGCGACATCGTCGATCGCCGCCAGATTGGTGGCCTCGGGACCGGGCGGCTCCACCGGCGCCGGGCCGGCCGCCTTCTGCTCATGCGCCGGCTCGGGCTTGTCCTTGCCGCTGCCAAGCACCGCGCCGAGCACCCCGAACAGCAAAGGCAGCGAGTAGATCCGCCGGTCGGCGCCCTTGTCGGCGGCAAGCCGGAACCGGTTGGCAGGCGCAACGGCCGCCTGGCCGTCGTCGGGCAGTCCGAGGATCAGTTTCTCCTCCATGACGCTCTCCAATCCTTGCTCTATCCTTTTTTAGGCTTGGCCCTCTTTGGGCCCGGCCCTGTTCAGGCCATTCCTCTTTGGGTCTGGCCGCTATTCGGCGGCGGCATTGGCGATCCGGTCGCGGTCGGCGGCCGGCGGCGTCTTGCCGACGACCAGCGGACGCTTGGCGGTGGGCTGGATGATCTCGTCCTTCGGCCCGAAGGCGGCAAGCCGGCCGTTCTGCACCAGCCCGACCATGTCGACGGCGGAAAGCGCACTCGGGCGATGGGCGACGATGATGACGATGCCGCCGCGCTCGCGCACCTTGGCGATCGCCCTGGTCAGCGCCTCCTCGCCCTCGGCGTCGAGGTTGGAGTTCGGCTCGTCGAGCACCACCAGGAAGGGATCGCCGTAAAGCGCCCGCGCCAGCCCGATGCGCTGGCGCTGCCCGGCCGACAGCGCCGTGCCGTGCGGACCGAGCTCGGTCTGGTAGCCGTCGCGCAGGTGCACGACCAGCTCGTGGATGTCGGCGGCCTTCGCCGCCCGGATGATCTTGCGCGCATCCGGCACCTCGGCAAAGCGCGAGATGTTCTCGGCAATCGTCCCCTCCATCAGCGCCACGTCCTGCGGCAGGTAGCCGACATGCTCGCCGAAGAAGGCCTCGTTCCACTGGCTGAGATCGGCGCCGTCGACCCGAACCGAGCCGCGCAGCACCGGCCAGATGCCGAGGATCGAGCGCGCCAGCGTCGTCTTGCCGCCGCCTGACGGACCGATCAGGCCGAGCGCCTGGCCGGCCTTCAGCGTGAAGCTGACTTCGCTCAAAAGCACCGCGCCGCTGGTCGGCGCCACCGTCGTGATGTTGTCGACCGTTAGGCTCTCATGCGGCGCCGGCAGCTCGACATAGCCGCTCTTGTCGTTCAGCACCGCCAGCGTCTCGTTCAGCCGCTGGTGGCTGCGGCGCGCCCCGACCACGCCCTTCCACTGGCCGATCGCCAGGTCGACCGGCGCAAGTGCCCGCGCCGTGACGATCGACGAGGCGATGATCGAGCCCGACGACAGCTCGCCGCGGATCGTCAGATAGGCGCCAAGCCCGAGGATCGCCGACTGCAGCATCATGCGCAGCACCTTCGACAGCCCCGACAGCGTGCCGCCGACGTCGGACGTCTTCGTCTGACAGTCGAGGTGGCGGCGGTTGGCCTTCTCGAAGCGATCGACGGCCCGCCCGGTGATCCCCATCGCATGCATGATGTCGCTGTTGCGGGCGTTCGAATCGGCAACCGAGTTGCGCGCCACCGAGGCCTTGATCATCGACTGCGAGTGCCGCCGCGTCAGCACCTCGGCAACAACCGTCAGCACCGTCAGCACCACGGCACCGCCGACCGTCAGCAATCCCAGCATCGGATGCAGCAGCCAGACGAACACCAGATAGACCGGCATCCACGGCAGGTCGAACAGCGCCACCGGGCCCTGGCTCGACAGGAAGCCGCGCAGCGTGTCGACGTCGCGGCCGCGCTCCATCGCCTCAGACGTCGAATAGCCGTAGCGCGGCATCTCGATCACCACCTTGTGGGCGATCGGCGCAAGCTCGGCATCCAGCCGGGCGCCGAGCCTGATCAGGATCTGCGAGCGGATGATGTCGAACATCCCCTGGAACAGGTACAGGCTGATCGCCAGGATCGACAGCGCCACCAGCGTCGAGATCGAGCCGCTGGTCAGCGCCCGGTCGTAGATCTGCAGCATGTAGAAGGCGCCCGTCAGCGCCAGGATGTTGATGATCCCCGACAGCCCGAACAGATAGGCAAGGATGCCGCGCAATCCGGGGATCCTGTATTGTGGCTCGCTCTTCTTCTTCGTCATCGCATACCCCCCACATCAGCACCGCGGACCATCAGGGCATCAACCCGTCGCCCGGACCCGGCGCATTGAACAGAAAGTCCCCGACCGGGATTGCCCCGGTCGGGGAGGCGCGCTCGTCCCCTCTAGGAGACGCCGTTGAAGTCGCTGGCCGTCAGGTTGTAGTTGCCCTTCAGCATCAGCACGAAGTCGGCATCGGTGTTGCTGTCGACATTGCCGTGGATCACCGTGAACTCGTTGCCATCAAGCACCTCGTGCGTCACCACCACCTGGCCGGCCGCCGTCAGCGCACCACCCGAGGCCAGCGTGAAGTGCTGCACCCCATCCATCCCGCTGTTGGCGTCGATCGCCGCAAAGTCGATCTTGTCGCCGGGCTGGAAGCCGTGGATCGTGTCGCCATTGGCGGCGCCTGCCGACAGGAAGCGGAAGGTGTCGTTGCCGAGCCCGCCGTCCATGACGTTGACCGCGGCCGTTGCCGTGATCGTGTCATGGCCGGAACCGGTGATGACGTTCTCGAAGCCGTAGACCACATCCGTCCCGGTCGTGCCTCCCGACGTGCCGCCCGACACCTGGCCGCGCTGCATGAAGCCGTTGCCGAGGTCGACCGTCAGGTTCGCCGTCGCCACCGCATAGTCCAGCGTGTCGGTGCCGTCGCCGCCCCAGTACTGGTCGTCGCCGTCACCGGCAGAGGCGATCACCGTGTCGTCGCCGTCACCAGCCCAGACCTGATCCTCGCCGGCACCGCCCTCGATGAAGTCGTTGCCCGCTTCGCCATGGATCATGTCCTTGCCGGCATTGCCGAACAGCATGTCGTCGCCGGACCCGCCGTGCAGCTCGTCGTCGCCGGCCCCGCCGGTGACGCTGTCGTTGCCGTCACCGGCCGTCACCACGTCGTCGCCGTCCTCGCCGCGCAGGATGTCGGAGCCCGCATCGCCGGCAACGATATCCCCACCACCACCGCCAAGGATCGTATCGGCACCAGCCGCACCAAGCAGAACATCCCCGGCAACAGTCCCGATCAACGTCCGCGCTGCGACCGGAAGCGGCATGCTGCCGTCGTCGTCATCGTCCCCGCCAGACGAGGTGTCATCATCGTCGTCGTCATCACCGCCCGAAGACGTGTCGTCATCATCATCATCGTCATCGTCGTCATCGTCACCACCCGATGAGGAGTCATCGTCATCGTTGTCGTCGTCGTTACCTCCAGGGCCGCTGTTGTCATCATCATCATCATCATCATCATCATCGCCGCCACCATGATCGTCATCGTCCTCTTCAAGCGGCTCGGTTTCAAAGATAGTTTCGGAGAGACCCGTCAGGCCGGTATTGCGGGCCACGATGTCGGCAAACTCCTGGCCGTCGATGAAGTTCTCGTAGAAGTCAAAATTGTCAAAGCGGTTGAGGTAGTAGAACCGGTCGGCTTCCTGCAGCCGGTCGAACTGCTCTTGCAGCACGACCCAGAAGGTCTGACCGACCATGCCTCCATTAATGTGCTTCTCGGCAAGGCCACCAACCCAGAGGTCGACACGGTCGATACCCTTGACTATGCCGGTGCCATTGGCCTGGATCGCAACCTGAATATCAGGGTTGATCGCCTGGAAGCTCGCGATGTCGCCAGACTGCAGCACGAGGTCCGGATAGGCCTGGCGGAACTGGTTCATGACTGCCTCCGACAAGCCGTTGCGCGCCTGGAAGTCTTCCCAGGAGGTATAGGCCGAGAGGTTTCCGGCGTAACCAAGCGCTTCCTTGACATAGGGATCGGTCGATGCGGCCAGATCTATGCGCACCTGGTTCAAGGTACCGAGCCCGACATCCCAGGCGCGGGCGACGTTGAAGGAGAACAGGTCAGCGTTGATGCGGACGAGATCGTTGCGCACCGCATCGACGATGTTGAAGTCCACTTCCTCCGCATTTTGGGTGACGATACCGCCAAGGATCGAATTGACCCCGAGCTGCTCGTATCCGGGTTGTGGCACGTAGCCCGGAGGCAACGGACCCTTGAAGACGCCCGGATCGTTGCTCGGATTGAGGAAGGCGTCATAGAGCGCCACCTGCCTCGGCTCGCCATCCGGCCCGATCACCGTCATCGTCTGGCCGATCAGCGAATGGCCGACGCGATAGACCGCTGCGGCGAACTCATGCGAGATCGCGGCCGTGGCATTGGGGTTGTATTCCTCAAAGCCATGATCGCCATCGCCCCTGATGCCCCCGATCAGCATGTCAGCGAACTCGCCGAACACAACGCGCTGATACTCGGCCTCGTTCACCATCTTGGCCGCCTGGAAAAGCTCCTCGGCCGTTCCCTGGAAGCCGGACTGCTCCAGAAGGTTCACATGAAAGTTGTGATTGCGGGCCCAAATCGTGTGCATCGAGGTCAGCGCAAAGTTCTCGTTCCCGCGTCCATCGCCGACGACATAGTGATCGAGCTGGCTGATGAAGGGGTTGGCGTCGAGCAGCAGCGCATGTCCACTGCCCATGAAGTTCGACGTCATCTGCGGCAGCATCGCTTCATTTATGTGACCGGTAGCATCGACCAGGCCGGCGAAATAATCGCGGAAACTCATCTGTCCGCCTGGTAACCCCGCACCATCAAAGATCGTGTTGGCCTGCCAGTGATGGATGATCAGTTCACGCAGCGTCGGCAACAGCCGGAACTCCGTGTTGGACGGATCCACCGCACCCTGCAGCAGGTGCGAACCGAAGCCCTGGTTCCCATCGCTTTCGCGGAGGAACTGACCAACCAGTTCATGCGAGCCGTACGCCTGGTTCTGGTCGACGAAGGGCGAGGTCTTGTTGAGATGCTGCGTCACGCCATTGTTGTCGATGTCGTAGACGGTGCCGCGCGTCAGATCCGCGGGATTGCCGGAACCAGGTGCACCATTGCCAGGCGCACCGATCTGGATCGATCCGTTGCCACCCTTCGGCAGGAAGTCGAGGCCATGGTCGAAATACTGGCCGAACGCCATGAAGAAGATGTTGGCGTTGGAGGCGTTCTTTGCAAGGTTGGCTTCCTGGGACCCGAGCACGTTGCTGATGCTGCGTGGATCGAGCCCTTCGAAGATCGGGTTGATCTGGTTGTTGCCGGTCGCCGCTTCGTACTCGCCAAAGTGCGCATTGGTGATCCGGATGAACGGCTCGTCGGCGGCACCCCAGTCGGAGTGCTGTTCATTGTTGCCGTGGCCAGACAGGCTGCGTACGCCGCCGAACCCGTCCGTGTCGTCGTCGTCTTCGAAGGCGGGAAGACCGTTCACCAGGTTCTTGAGGCCGGCGAGGTCGGCTGCGGTATATCCGAAAGGACCCGAATTCGTGTCGTCGTCCGCAGAGGCGAACTGCGGCGGAACGACACCGGTGAACGTGATTGAATGCGTGCCGTTTGCAAGCGTCCGAGTTCCGTTGGCATTGTCGCTAAGCGTATAGCCCGAAATCGCCGATCCGGGGGCAAGTTCGACAACATCCTGCGGGCGAAGCGTGCCGACGATGGTGTCGTCACCGCCGTTGGAGCGGAAGACGATGCGATGCTGCGAGTCGAGGCCGGTGATGTCGACGGTGTCATCGCTGCTGGTGCCGTCGATAGTGATCGTGCTTGGATCGAGATCCGTACCCACGAAATCGCCCGAAACGACAAAGGTGTCGTTGCCGCCGCCGCCGTTGATATCGATCTCGTCGATTCCGTCCAACTCCGCCACCACGATTGCCGGCCCGGCACCGACCCTGCGAGAGATGACGATTTCGGTCGTCGCCTGGAGCGAGGTTGCCGGAAGACCGGTCCTTGCCAGATAGTCGGCTACGTCCTCGATAAGAAACGTCTCGTCGTTGTTGTCGCCCCGAATACGCAAACGATCCACGCCGGCTCCGCCGTCAATGATGTCGCGACCATCCCCGACCTCCCAGGCAACCGTATCGTCGCCTGCACCGGCATTGATCACGTCATCTCCCAGACCCCCGACGAGGTCATCGTCGCCACCGAGCGCGTTGATCGTGTCATTGCCGCCAAGCGCATCGATGGAGTCGGCACCTTCGGTTCCGATGATAGTGTCGGCGCCGTCCGTTGGGATGGTGTCCGGCAGGCCCGCTTCCACCTCGGCAAGCGTCACAGTACCATCGTTGAACTGAAAGTTCTCGATGCTGATGACGGCATCCTCCTCATTCGTGCCAACGACCTCCAACTGGCCTTCGGCGTTGATCTCGAACGTGAAGTCGGCGCGATTGCCGGCAAAGACAGCGGTATCATCGCCTTCTCCGCCATCGAGAATGTCGTTGCCGTCACCACCTGCCAGGGTATCATCACCGAGCCCGCCAAATATTTCGTCGTCACCGGCCCCACCACTTAGGTCGTCGTCTCCAGCCAGTCCGAAGATGATGTCGTTGCCGCCGAGGCCGTCGATCGTGTCAGCGCCAGGCGTTCCGACCAGAACGTCATCGCCCTCCGTCGCTACAAGGTTCGTCGCTGGAACAAGCGGATCTGTCGGTATTGAAGCGACAGAGTAGGGAATGCCGTTGGCATCGGTATAGCGGACGATGGCGCGAACGCGGACGTCCGCGCCGACTTCGAATTCACCGTCATTTGCGGGCGTGAAAGATGGACCACGGAAGCCGGTATCGACGAAGATGCCAGGATCCGTTTCGATCTGCCATTCGATGATCAGCGGCGGGAAGATCTTGCCGCCATTCGGATTATCCGAATCCGTTACACCCGCCAGCGAGCCGTCGGGCGCCATCTGCACCTTGAGCAGCTGACCGATCTGGGCAACCCCTTCGATTAGCGGATTGCCTACCGGTGCTTCGTCGTCAACCTCGACGAGCTCCACCGTCTGATCGGCGAATTGCAGGCGCTCGATATTGCTGACCTTGTCGACGCCATCGTTGACGGCAACGCCACCGACAACAGCATTGACCAGGTGCCGAACGATCGTCTGTTGGTCGCCGTCATCGTCAAAATCAATGCCTTCGATCTCGTATTCGCTGCGACTGCCGCGGAAGACAGCCGTGTCGATATCACCGTCACCGTCGGCCGTGAGGACTTCGCGCACAATGTGCATTTGATCCGGTCTGACAGTGCGGCCGACCAGAAGCTGGAAAAGAGACTTGCCAATCCATGACGGTGCGGGAGCTTCGGCTGCGGTGAACACGTGCCGGAGACTGTCGACAGTAGCGATCTGATCTTCAGCGGAATTCGTCGATCCGGTTGTTATGCGGATCCGCACGTTGAGCCACCGGTCACCGTCGATAATGTCGTCGCCGCCGTTGCCCTGCAGCAGGTCGTGGCCACCGCCCCCAAGCAGGATGTTGCCGCTCTCATAAAAGCCCGTGGTGGGGTCAATATCTACGATCTCAGAGAGCCCGGCGATGCGAGCCAGCCCCTCGGCATCGAGACCATCATTGAAGAAGATATTCTCTGTCGTGGCGACCGTGTCTCCGGGTGCAATTTCGCCAAATGTGCGCTCATCACCAATGAGGGTGTCATTGTGATTCCATCCCGAGAGAGCTTCGACCTTGTCGAACCGATTGCGAAGAATGTCCTCCTGCTCGGTAGTGAAGATCGGAATGTTCATGTCGGCGTGGGCGTCGCGTGCAACGCCCTTGAAGATTGCCCAGTCGAAACCGAACATGCCTTCATTGCGCATGACGCTTTCGCCCTGCACCATGATGTCGTCACCCGACTCGCCGTCGAAATCGTTCTCCTCATTGCCGGCGAACATCACGTCATGGCCCTTGATGACGCTGTTAAAGAACAGCTCCGAATTGTCGCCGGCCGTTGTGTCGAAGCCGCCACCGCCTTCGATCCAGTCATCCCCTTCATTGCCCATGAGCAGATCGACACCTTCGCCGCCGACGATGAAGTCATCGCCTTCACCGCCGAAAACCTCCGTGTCATCGACACCGACAAAGATTGCGTCCTTGCCGATACCACCCATCAGGATGTCGATACCGTTGGAGTTGGCAATAACGTCGTTGCCTTCGTCACCCTTGATGAAGTCGCCGCTGTCGCCGCTGTCGGTAAGGATGTCATCCCCCGCACCGCCGTTGACCAGATCGACGCCTGCGCCAGATTCGATCCGATCATCTCCGGCATCGCCCCAGATCCCGTCATCCCCGAAATCCGTGATGATCGTATCGTTGCCGTCTGTGCCACCAGCAACAATGTGCTCGCCGCCGGTGAAGCGGAGATAGTTCGCGTCCACGCCTGGTGTACCGGGGTCGTCGCGCGCTACCTTGCCGAGGCCCATGGCTTCAAGTGCGGCGTCTGTACCAAGCGGATCAACACCTTCCGCAGCACCGTTGTAGTCGGCCTGGTTGGCCGCGTTGACTTCGAGGACGAAATCATAGTTGCCGAACGAATCCACGCCCATATGACGGTTGACGATGTCGTCAGCAGTACCCCGAATGCCGTCCGGCCCGGGCTGGGCAATGTCGGTGTTCGCCATGATCATCTTGGCGAACGAGTTCTGCTCCAGCATATTCAGGAAGTTCTGCCCCTGTGTGCGGGTCAGATAGTAGAGCCGATCGCCATCCTGCAGATTCTCAAGCTGAGCTTCAAAGATCGCATTGAATGTCGAACCGAGAAAGCCACCGAACGGCATCTTCTTTTCGGCAAGTCCGCCGATCCAAAGGTCAATCGCATTAAGTCCGCTGTTGGCAGCCGTCCATGTGCCAGTGCTATTGAGGAAGCCCAACCTGTCCGCATTGAAGGCGTCAGCTGCGGCGCCCGTCAGGCTTTCGTCGCCAAATACCAATGCCCAGGCGGCATCCCGCTTGCCTGCCACCGTCGCTTGCGCGGTGATCGAGGCGTGGGTTCCGTAGGCTGCGATGAAGTTCACGACCGATATCGGATTCTTCAGATTGGCCGCGAAATCAGTCCAGCTGTCATAAGGCGTGAGGAAGCTCGAGCCGGTTGCCGCATAGAGCTGCGTGCGCGCGTCGTTCAATGTCGGGATGCCTGTATCTCGACCTCTGGCGATGTTGATGGATGCAAGATCGAGCGGTAGGCCGAGCAAGCTGTTTCGCAGCGCGCCCGTAATAAATTCGTCGATTTCATTGCCACGTTCGACCGTCATGCCACGAACGATTGCGCCGGCGGCCTGATCAGCTGTCACTGCGCCATCATTGTTGAAGGCGACAGGATTGAGGAATGCCGTGATCAGTCCCATGTTGTCGGTGCTTGTCACCGCACCATTCGCGTCGATGAAAACGCGTGGCATGTTCTCCGTCAGCATCGAGTGACCAAAGCGGTAGACGGTGTTGGCGAACTCCGAGAAGATCGAGGGATTGATGTCGGTGATGTTGTTGAAGACAAACGGGTCAATCGCCGGCTGAATCTTGCGGGCGAACTCCTCGAAGACCAGATGCTGATACTGCATCTCGGTGGCAAACCGCGCGCCCTGGAACAGACGTTCGCCGTCCCAATCGAGCGTATCGGCAAAGGTGAGTTGCTGAAGCGCCGTCATGGTGGCAAAATCGACAGGCAGACCGGTCAAGTCCTCGCCGACCAGCCATTCGTTGATAAAATCAAGGTCGCCACTCTTCAGAATAGTGAGTTTCTGAGAGTCGATCTGGCGATTGTGTTCCGAGTGGAAGATGTGGTGGACAGCGGTCAGTCCGATGTTCTCGTTGCCGCGGCCATCACCCGTGATGAAGTGACGATCAAGAAGCTCGTTGTCGTATTGCGCGACGTTCGACGTGAGCCTGACATCGTCGATGAGGACTTGCCCGGTCCCACCATGGGTGACGACAATTTTAAGTTCCTGACCAGCAGCGCCGGCCGGAACAGCACCTGAACTCAATGTCACCGGCAGCCAGCCGCCCTCTGCAGGCGTCGGCAGCGCCAGGGTCGAGAGGATGATTCCATTCGCGGTAACGAGTTGAACCGTACCTCCACCGAATGTCTGGTCGGTCCGGTCACCGACATTGAGCGTCAATGAATAGGTCCGGCCAGCCTGCAGAAGAACACCAGTATCGTGCGCCAGAACGGCCCCGGTATCGAGGAAAACGACATTGCCGCCCCCGTGTCCCGTTTCCGCGCTAACAGAGGTTGTCGGGTCGTAGACCCCGCCGAACCCTCCTGTGATCTCCCAGCCGAGGGGAGCCGTGGTGGTCCAATTGCCGAGCAGCGGATCGACATTGACGCCGGCGGCGCCATCACTGAGGTCGACCGCATCAAAGCCATCGAGGACCGGCGGCGGTGTGCCGATACCGCTATCCCCATCCGCAGCTTTGAACTGCCCGGTCTGGCTATCGAAGGGGTTCGCCTGGTGAGCGATATCATCAAGGAAGGCGTGGCCGGTGCGAACGGCACCGACACTGAACGTATTCACAGGGGTGGCGCGATTGCCCTCCACAACGATATCGTCTTCAGTATTGGGAACGCCGTCGGCTCCCAATCCGAGTACGATCAAGGGTAAACCATTGTCGCCGCGAATGAACTCGCCGTAAGCGTCGGTGCGCAGCAGCGGAAGATTGATGATGTCACGATCGGTCAGCTCGATGCCGAGCAGCTCACGCGCCTGATCCTTGATGTCCCTCCAGGTTGGAAGTCCGTTTGCCGAACCATCCAGCAGCTTTCCTGTGGCCACTGGCATATCGACCAGCGCTTCGTTGGGCCTCATGACGTATTCACGCAGGAAGACCTGATGGGAGGCGTGTGACGTGTAGGTCTGGTTCTGGTCGACGAAGGATGTTGTCGTATTGGTTTGCGACCCGTCCGCCGTGGGTGCCGCGCGTGTCAATACCATGAAGTTTGCACTCCCGCCCGGGACGTACAGCGGATCGTCGGGTTGCAGCGGAATGAAGACGGTGCCGTTGTTGCCTTTCGAGATGAGATCGAGGCCGTGGTCAAAAAACTGTCCGAAGAATGTCATCCAGGCATTGAACGGAGCAGATAGGCCTTCGTCAGGCGCAATGTTTGGAATAACGAGCGTGCCTTGATCATTGACTGTGAGACCGAGCTCTTCGGCGAAGGCAATGAAAGCCGCCATCGGATTGGCAGCAACAGCTGTCGCATGAGCGAGTGTTTCTTCGGCCGCTGTGAGCGCTTCAGCCGCAGTCTGGATCGCGTCCAGGGCCACCGGGTCTCCCGGGACATAAGCCGCGACCGCCGCATTGACCGCCGTTTCCGCATTTGCCACGGCCGTCTGAGCAGCTAGAAGCGCGGCATTCGCCTCAGCCTGGGTGACCCGTGCAGCAAGCAGCCGCTCGAGATCTCCTTGCGGATCTTCTGAACCTGCGTACGTCAACGCTGCAAAAATCGCCGCTGGATTGTTGATGCTCATGTCAACGACGAGATTGGAAATGATGCGAGGATCGGCGTCAGCGACGTTTCCCGTATGTCCTCCGTTGAGGCCGCTCGGCACACCGACAACGCCATAGTCGTTATTGGTGACAACCGGCGATCCTGGAGGGCCGAGTGGCATGGTGTCGCCATCGGCATCGTTGACGAAACTGCCGTCGAGCAGCCTCGGCATCTCCTCGTCCGCCGCACCCCAGGTCTCCCGGCCCGGCACCACATTGTTGTAGGTCCCATCGACCGTCCTGAGACCGGCTGGAACATGGGGATCTGGAATCGCGAGCATGGCGCCCGGTGTTCCCGCAGGTACGACATTGCCCTCGGCATCTACATAGATTTCGGTCAGAGCCGTCCCGTCAGCGTGCGCCTCGGCAATCTTGATCTGACGAAGAATGAACATCATGTCCTGCAGGTTCAGTGTAAACGCGGTCATTTCCCTCTCCCCTAGAAAACAAATTCCCTCACCCGTCCGACAGCATGTATAGCCGGCCGACTTTGTGGTATTTCTTATTTTATATTTATAGATTTCGCGTATTGAAGCCGTCAGAGAACAAGGTCGAGCAAATATCAGGACTATAGTATTTGGACACAAACAACGAAGGTCGTAATTCTCGACCATGCCTTAGGTCAGGAAGAACTGTCCCACGGGACAGTAATCGGCGGACCCAGGGTCACCGCACGTCGCTTTGACTGATCGTCTGTTGGAATAACCGAAAGTGTGTTGCCAGCGGGGAAAATATTCGCAAACATTAATATAATCATCGGCGTCGAGGTTCGGGGGGAGCATGACGTTAACTGAGAGCGAGACGAAACGGGTAATGCCCACGAGCATGGTCGCCACATGGCGATGGATCACAGATCGGGTGCGCAAGGCACGCCTCGAGGTGAAATTCATTCTCGTCGCTTCGCTGGTCGTACTTGCGCTGATGTTCCTCCTCGGGCTTTGGACCACGAAAAGCATCGAGCGAGCGATCATGCAGGGCGCAGGCAGCGTCGGAGCGGCCTATCTCCAGACCTTCGTCGAGCCGCTTATTTCTCAAGAAGAGGTCCGTACGAAAACCCTGTCCCCGGAAGTAAAAGCCAAACTCGACCAGCTCCTCGGCGACAGCCCGCTTGGCCAGCACGTGCGCGAAATCAAGATCTGGAACCCCGATGGCAGCCTGTTCTATTCGACGGCGGGGCAGAAGGTGGACAAGGAGCAGGTTTTTGACGAGTTAAAGCGGGCGATGAATGGCGAAGTCGTCGTTTCGCGCACCATGATCGCAAAGCACACCTACTCCGGAGACGAGCGAAGGTCCGAATACATCGAGGTCTATGCACCGTTGGTGCGTGACGCCTCTGGCAAAACGATCCTCGTCGGAGAGTTTTACGAACGGCCGAACTACCTGCTTGCGGAAATCAAGGGCGCGTGGCGGTCGACGCTGATGATCGTGCTCCTGGTTACCGTTCCGATGCTCGCGCTTCTTTTTATGATCGTTCGCAGCGGCAGCCGCACGATTGACGACCAGCACACGGCGCTGCGCGCGAGCCTCAGGCACGCGCTGGAACTGTCGAACCAGAACCGGCGCCTGCGGCTTGAGGCCGAGCGCGCAAGACGGGAGGCTGGAAAGCTCAACGAAAAGATTCTCGACCAGATCGGCAGCGACCTTCACGATGGCCCGATACAGGTGCTGACACTCGTCAAGCTCAGATTAAGTGACATGAGGCCATCGACCACGGGAAGCGACACCCTGACCGTCCCTGCCGAAAGCATGGGCAAGCTGCAGCAATTCGTGACAGCCGTGCTGGAGGACATTCGCAACATATCCTCCGGCCTCGTCCTGCCGGAGCTCGACAACCTTTCGCTCAACGAGACCATTCTGCTTGCCGTTCGCCGTCACACGGACCTGACCGGCAATCGTGTAGCGGTGAAGGGCCAACTCGATGTCAATCCCAGCCGCGGACATTTGAACATCTGCGTCTATCGCTTTATTCAGGAAGCCTTGATGAATGCTCATCGGCATGCACCCGGCAACATCCAGCAGCTGCGCTATGGCATGCGGCGAAATCGCATCGTGATCGCCATCGCCGATATCGGCAGCCCACCGAAATCACCAACCCTGGCCTCGCAGCGGATCCGCCTCGGAAAGCTGATGCAGAAGCGCCGCATCCGCGCCTTCGGGGGAAAAATCCGTACGATCCGCCGCAGCAACGGCACGCTCGTCATCGTACTGCTGCCGCTGGAGTGACCTAACATGAGGTCCAGGGATCGAGGCTGCTCTTCGGCAATTGCACGAATACGATAATACCAGTATAGCTCCAGAGATTGATTTCCAGGGTCTTTGGCAATCGATCCGCCGGAAGGAGCGCCATGTCGGATTTAAGCTTGATCGAACGTGTCAGTAAGGAGCTCGCCCTGACCGCGCCCGATGTGCCACTGTACAAACGGCTCAAGTCGGCGATTGAGGCTGCCATTCGCTCCAACGCTGTGAAGCCCGGGGGGCTTCTCCCGGGCGAGCGGGCGCTGGCGGAGAGCCTGTCGCTATCGCGCGTGACGGTCCGGAAGGCGCTGTCACTGCTGGAGGAGGAAGGACTTCTCAACCGGCGCCATGGGTTCAGGACAGAGGTTGGCTCACGTGTCGAAAAGTCGCTTTCGACGCTGACAAGCTTCTCTGAGGATATTCGAGCGCGCGGCATGGAACCCGGATGTATCTGGCT
Organism: Rhizobium grahamii CCGE 502; assembly: GCF_000298315.2. Lineage (GTDB taxonomy): Bacteria > Pseudomonadota > Alphaproteobacteria > Rhizobiales > Rhizobiaceae > Rhizobium > Rhizobium grahamii. The sequence goes on from NZ_AEYE02000035.1 coordinate 14,523, forward strand.
TTCCAAACAGATAAGCCGGCCATCGCCGGGCGAAATGATGGCGCTTGGTATTTCTGCAAGCGCAACGGTCCTCCGTATGAGACGCGTTCGCACCGCAGACGGTTTACCGATTGCAGTCGAAAGTTCGACTGTACCGACGCGCTTCATTCCATCGCCTGATCTTGTTCGCGACTCGCTGTACGAGGCGCTGGCCGCGCGCAGCTTCATGCCACAACGGGCCATCCAGCGGATGCGATCAAGAGCAGCCTCCAGCGAGGACGCCTTGCATCTCAATTGCGAGCCCGGCGCACCGCTGCTCGTGACCGAAAGACGCTGCTTCCTGCCCGACGAACAGATCGTCGAATATTGTGAAACCCGATACAAGGGCGAGGTCTATGACTTCGTATTCGAACTGCAGAGATAAGACCAGTTACAAACTGGTTGTATTCTGGTATTTTCCATCTATCGTGATGCCGAAATGGAGTGTCGCGGGTGCTAAGGGAAGACATCAGGAATAGCCTCATCGTATCCTGCCAACCGGTTCCGGACGGGCCGATGGATCACGCCGATTTCGTAACGGGCTTCGCGAAGGCGGCCCTTGATGCCGGCGCCCGTGCATTGCGGATCGAGTCGGTTGACTACGTCAAAGCCGTGCGAGCCGCCGTGACTGCCCCGATTGTCGGGATCGTCAAACGGGATCTTTCAGACAGTCCGGTGCGCATCACGCCCTTCGTATCCGATGCTGAGGCGCTGGCCGACGCCGGTGCCGATATCGTCGCTTTTGACGCCACCGATCGCGCCCGTCCGGCGTCCGTGAAAGAGCTGGTCCACGCGATAAAGGCGAAGGGCAAGCTTACAATGGCGGACTGCTCCTCGCTCGAGGATGCAAGGCGCGCCCTTGCTGCCGGCGTCGATTTTGTCGGCACCACGCTTTCAGGCTACGTTGGCGGACAGGAACCGGTCGAACCTGATATCGAGCTGATTGCCGCCATGCGTCAACTCACGCCGTTTGTCATTGCCGAGGGACGCATCCGCTTTCCTGATCAGGCAGTATCGGCAGCAAAGGCCGGAGCATTTGCCGTGGTCGTCGGCTCCGCGATCACCCGAACCGAGCATGTGACCGGCTGGTTCAGGGAAGCGATCGGAAACGCATACCAGTCGCACCCTGAAACGGGGCACGACGCTGTCCTTTCGATCGACATAGGCGGCACGAAGACAATGGCGGCCCTCGTCTGTGGGGACAATGTTGTCGAGGAGGTCGTCGTTGCGACCGAACGCGGCGCCGGGCCAGATGCTTGGATCTCGACGATTTTTGAAACCACATCCGGCTGGGCCGACCGATACCAACGCATCGGCATCGCCGTCACCGGCGTGACCGAGGCTGGTACCTGGTCAGCCCTCAACCCGGCGACGCTTCCCATTCCTGACCGCTATCGTCTGGTCGACTGCGTCGAGACGCTATTTGGCAAGCCGGCGTTTGCCATTAACGATGCGCAGGCCGCTGCCTGGGGCGAGTACAGGTTCGGGGCCGGGACGGGCGTCAGCCGTCTTGTCTTTCTGACAATCTCGACCGGGATTGGCGGCGGGGTCGTCATCGACGGCAAGCCGCTGCTTGGCCTCGCCGGACATTTCGGGCTGATCCGCTCTCAATCTGAGGGACAGTCGCCCTTCGAGGACCAGACCTCGGGCAGGTGGATCGCCAGCGAAGCCGCGCAGAACGGCCACCAGATCGACGCCGTTGGCGTGTTCGACCGCGCGCGAAACGGCGAAGGCTGGGCGGCCGAGATCGTTTCCCGCTCCGCCCTGCGCGCTGCGACCCTCTGCAGGGATATTCAGCTGATGCTCGATCCCGACGTGATCGTCATCGGCGGCGGCATCGGCCTTGCGGAAGGTTATCTCGACCTGATGCGCAGCCACTTCAAGGAATTGTCGCCGAGGCTCGCACCCCGTCTGGTGGCGGCAAGGCTCGGCCGGCATGCGGGCATCATTGGCGCTGCGGACCTTGCTGGAGAGAGCAGGGCTGGGGAGGGCAGGGCTGAAAAGGCAACCGCTTGAGGGAGCAGGACTGCGGCGGCGAAATAGCGACTTAAAACCAAACAAAGAAAGGGAACGATGATGACATTCAAAAGCAGGTCAATTGCGCTTGCGGCAACACTCCTTGCGGGGGTCGCTGTGCCCGAAATAGCCAACGCCACCGTAACGGTGCTTGGCTGGCCGGGCGGTTCGGAGGAAACCGCGCTTCGAGCCACGGTCGAAGCCTACAATGGCCAGGCCGGCATCAGCGATACCGATAAGGTCGAGCTTCTGTTCTTCAACCGGGACGGCTTCTTCGACAAGCTGCAGGCCGACATGGCGGCCGGCTCCAGCGCATTCAACGTCAATCTCGTCGCCACCTACTCGATCGGTCGCTACGCGTCCTACATGGAACCCGTGGACCTCGGTCCTGACGCCGCGAAGGTCTTCGGTGAGTCCGTCCTCAAGACAATGCAGTTCGACGGCAAGCAGTATGGTGTTCCGACCGATCTTTCCCTGCATTTCATGTACTACCGCAAAGACCTGATAGATGCCCTGTTGAAGGATGATGCGGCAAAGAAGACCTACGGGGACATTGCAAAGAAAGTCCTTGGAAAGGAGCTTCAGCCGAAGGATCCCGACAGCTGGACCTGGGATGACTGGGCGGCAACGTCCCTCTATTTCAGCAAGCAGGCGAATTCCGCAAGCCCCGTGCGCTACGGCACCGTCCTGCAGATGAAGAACCTGCTGTTCAACATGATGGTCTTTCAATCCCTTCCACGATCCTACGGCGGTGACTGGATGGACAAGGACGGCAAAATTACCGTGGACTCGGACGCCTACAGGACGGGTCTAGAGCTCTACAAGAAGCTCTACGATGCCGGCGCCTCGCCAAAGGACTCGCTGAGCTACGAATACGCCGAAACCAACGCCGCCTTCGGCTCGGGCCAGGCTGCGACCGCGCTGCAGTGGAACGCTGCGGCAGCCGACCTGACCAACGCCGAAAAAACCCCGGCTGTCGCTAATGTGACCGGCATCGTCGCCCCTCCAGCCGGCCCCAACGGACGCGCTGACCACATTCATGGTCTTGGCCTTGGCCTCAACAAGAATGCCAAGAACAAGGAAGGAGCGGTCAAATTCCTGAAGTGGCTGGCGAGCGAAGATGCGGCATTGCTCTATGCCAAGAGCGGAGGTTCCCCGGCACTTTCCCCCGACGTCGTCGCCAAGGTCGCCAAGGAACGTCCCGACCTCGTCAAGCTCGGCGAATTTGCCAGCAAGTACGGCTACGTGATGAATGGCGCCACCTCCGCCAACGCGCTGTCGGTCTACGAACTCCAGGCGAAGGAATTCACCGGCTACTGGGCCGGTCAGCAGGGGCTTGACGATGCGCTCGCCCATGCAAAGGCGGGCATGCAGGATCTCTTGAAGAAATAGAACGAGAAAGGCGTCAGTCCTTCGGCTGGCGCCTCCACTCCCGGCGGATCATGATGGCTATTGTAAAACATGCCGAGGGCAGGGCCTACCTCACGCCGCTTGTGGCGTTCCTGCTTCTCTTTCTCGGCTTTCCTTCTCTCGTCAACCTGATCTATTCAGTCTCCACGGTCAGTTTCGAAAATCTGCGCAGTCCAAGCCTGACCGGTCTCGGCAATTACACGTCGGTGCTTGCTGACCGGGAATTCTGGCAGGCCGTCTCCTTTTCCATGCGGTTCGGCACTCTGACCGCGCTCCTCGAATGCCTGATGGGGCTGTTCCTCGCAATCTTCCTTGCGCCGCTTCTTGCCAGGCGATCCTTCCTGATGGCGCCATTGATGCTGCCGCTGATGGTTGCTCCGGCGATGGTCGGCCTGATGTACCGTCTCGTCCTGCACGAGTTCGCGGGACCGGTGCCCTACTATCTGTTCCTGTGGTTCGGGGACAGCCCGGCTTTCCTCGATGTCACCAACGCCTTCCGTACCCTTGTTGTCGTCGAGACGCTGCAATGGACGCCGTTCGCCTTCTTGCTTTTCTACATGGCCTACGGTGCTATCCCCCTGGATGTCCGAGAGGCTGCCGCGCTCGACGGAGCACCATGGTACAAGATCCTTTGGTGGATCGAGCTTCCGCTGATGGCGCCAACACTCGTCATCGCCTTCTTCATCCGCTTCATCGATGGCTTTCGCGTGTTCGACAACGTCTATGCCCTGACCGGAAGCGGCGCGGGCGGTTCGACGACATCGCTGTCGATCTACATCTACCAGGCATTTTTCAAGCAAGGAGCGATCGGAAAGGCAGTCGCAGCGTCGGTCGTGCTGTTCATCGCATCACTCGCCGTGCTGCACGGGCTGAACTGGCTTGCCGGCCGTAGGAGGACATAGCGATGCTCAACGCCGTTCGCTGGATCGTTTTTTTGCTAGCCGCTTTTGTCATGAACTTTCCGGTGATTGTCACGTTCGTGACCTCGCTCAAAAGCGCGCGGGAACTGTCAATGAATGCCGGCCTCCTGGTCAGCCAACCGACACTCGAGAACTACCTTGGCGTCCTGACACAGACGGATCGTTTCAATATCTATTCCTATCTTCTCAACAGCACGATCGCTTCCCTGATCGGCACGAGCCTTGCCATCGTCCTGGCATTTCCGGCCGCCTACGCCATCGCCCGGAGCGAGGCAGGCAAACGAACGCTGCTGCCTGTCATCATCAACCTGCGGGCCGTACCGCTGATCATCTTCGCAATCCCGCTTTACATGATGTATCAATGGCTTGGGCTTCTCGATACCCAGCTCGGACTTGGGCTTATCCTGACGATCGTCAACACGCCGCTCGCACTCATCATCATGGTCAATGCGATTTCCGACGTCCCGCTCGAGCTCGACGAGGCTGCGAAAGTCGATGGTGCGAGCTCCCTTCAGGTCATGCTCATGATCATCCGGCCGGTCGTCCGGCCGGCGCTGGTGACCACTTTCATTTTTGGCTTCATCACCGCCTGGAACGAATTCCTGTTCGGCCTGATGCTGACAACCAGTCGTGCCGTTCCGATGACAGTCGGCGCCTCGTTTTTCTTCGCGGCCAGCGGCGGTGGCGTCCGGTGGGGAACGGCTTCGGCCGTGATGATGCTTGGCGCGCTACCACCGGCCGCGCTCGGCCTTCTCATGTACCGGCAGATCTCGGGTTCGATGACCGCCGGCGCCATCAAGGGATAACCGTTCCTGCACCGGCGGCTCGTGACCAAGGTCTTGCAGCGCATCAAACGTTCCGTTCGCAGAGCGGCGATGTCGTGCAAAAAAACGGCTCGCCTGAGCTGCCAAGCTTCTCTATGGCGTGAATGGCGCGTGCAAACGAATGCGGCTGATCTATGGGAACGAAGTCCGCAAGGTCTCTCAATCTCCTGGAACAAAGGCACACACTCAAACGCTCCGCGGTCGCCGCGGCGGTGAGTGGGGTAGTAGACCTCCAAAATGTCGTTAAGCGGCTCCGCAGCACGGATCCTTTGCTACAACGCGCCGTGCGTCCTTGGCTCCGGTTGAACTGAAGAACCCCTATCGCCTCCAGCTCCGCGCGTCTAATACCCGGCCTTGCGCCATCCCGCGGCGCGCGCTTCTTGTTCGGAGCAGAACCAGCGCTCCCCGTATTGAGGCGATATCTTCGTTGCCTCGTAGTAGTGTTGGCCTGGAACGTGATAGATGCGTTCGCCCGAATTGATGCTGACGTTGCCCTTGATGTTGCAGGCCGTGCCGCGTTGAATGATCACACCGTTTTCGATGATCATCGGCTGTGACGGCGCAGCGAACGGGGAAGTCACGGCGTCCGGTAGAACCGTATAACCGCCGGCTCCCAGAAAGGCCGCTGCCGAACATAACCCCACAACTGCTGCAAACTTCATGCATCACCCCTATAACCTCTCAGGGTTGTAGCACGACGCCGTTAGCGCCGCGTATACGAGTTCTCTTAAATGCGAGATGAAAAGATTTGCGCCGACAGCAGAATTGCAAAGCGCTCTGTGCGGGGGTTTTGCACGCTGTGCTTGGCTTGGCCATATTTGCGCAGTTCAAGCGAGAGACGCAAAGGCGGTTATGCCGCGTCGCGGGACTTACATGTTGCGGGCTGCAGCAAAGGACTGCGGACATCGGCGCTACTCTGCACTTGCAGTATAATTCACCAGAACTGACTATTCGCGTCAAGATTTCCAATATACATTTGAGGTAGCCAAATCTCGCACCGATGCTTGAATGTTAGACTTTATATTTCTATTGAAAGGTGGCGCATACTCGCGCGTAATTGCCTGATTTTCCTGATTTAATCCAGTATAGGATTTGTACCTGAAGCTTTATATTATAGCCCGTTTGTTTTTATTAGTTGCATACGGAGTTATTTGCGCCTAGCATGTAATCGCCGCGATACCAAGGACGATCAATAATACGTCCGGGTGGGGTTTCCTTAAACTGCAAGAATTCGTTCCGTAGAAGCCATTCATCGGAAAGTTTAACACGCGCAGACAGAGGCCGCCCATGGAACTTGATCTTCATTCCATTCACCATGCTTCGAAGCAAAAAGTTGCCCTTCTTGACACGTATTATCCGGGCACCGAGACGCGCACCCATCGGGTCAGTGTCTTTGGTGCCGGCTATGTTGGTTGTGTATCTTCCGCATGCCTTTGCAATGACGGATTCCCCGTAGTGGCGGTTGATCCCGACCCCTTCAAGGTTGAGCACCTCGCCGATGGTCAGGCCCCGATCGTAGAGCCAGGTCTGGACGAGCTGCTTCAGAACGCCCACGCCGGCGATCTGTTAAATGCCACACAATCGGCAGCCGACGCCATCAACGACACGGATATCTCGTTTTGCTGTGTCGGCACGCCAAGCCTTCCCGACGGAACCCTGGATACCAATCATGTGCGCCAGGTTTGCGAGGATATCGGCAAGGCGCTTCGGCACAAGAACGACTTCCACATCGTCGTCATGCGGTCGACCATCCTTCCCGGGACGATGGAAGAAATCGTCATCCCGACACTGGAGAGGGCTTCCGGCAAGGTCGCTGGACGTGATTTTGGTGTTGCCTACTATCCGGAATTTCTTCGTGAAAGCACGGCGATTGCCGATTACTACAAGCCCGGCGCCATCGTGTTTGGACAGTATGCGGACGATACGCGTTCGATTGATGTCCTCAGGGAACTTGTCGGCAGCATCGGCGTAACACCACACGTCATCCCGATGCGGAGCGCTGAAATCGTCAAGTATGCCAACAACTGCTGGCATGCTGTGAAAATCAGCTTCTCCAACGAGATCGGCAATATCTGCAAGGCCAAGGATATCGATAGCCATGTGGTGATGGACGTGCTCTGCTCGGACACCCGCCTGAACATTTCCCGTGCCTACATGAAACCGGGATTTGCCTTTGGCGGCTCCTGCCTTCCCAAGGATCTCAGGGCATTGACGGCGCTCGGCCGATCGATGAACGTCCCGACACCGCTTCTGGACGCGGCCAGGCTTGCCAACAACGTTCAGATCGATCACGCACGTTCGCTCGTTGATGCGGCACCACATGAAAAAATCGGGTTCATCGGCGTGACCTTCAAGGCTGACACCGACGATCTCAGGGAAAGCCCGCTCCTCGCGTTGGTCGAGGGCTTCCTTGGCAAGGGCAAGGAGGTGACGATCTACGATCCAAACGTTGCCAGGGATGCCAGCCAGGGCCGCAACTTCCTCAAGCACATCGCCGTCCTTCTGCGCGACGGCATGGACGAGGTCATTGCGTCCTCCGAGGTCATCGTCGTCGGCAACAAGTATCCCGGCTTGAAGGATGCGCTCGAAGCCGCCGGCATGCCTGTTACCGTCATTGACCTCGCCCGCATCGAACGGCCCGAGAACGGGAACATCACCTACCACGGCTTGTGCTGGTGATTGTTCCGCGCCGGCCGCGGCAGGTGGCCGGCGCACCGTCCGGGTTCTGAAGGGGAACGCGTCGGGCTTACCGATATCTATCAGGTCATAATCAATAAGGCAGATGCCAATGGCGGGGATACGAGACGCCGATCACGAAGGACCAGTAGCGACGCCAGTGGATCGTCTGCTTGGCGCGAAGTCATACACGCGCGAGGCCCGTTCCGCCTCGCGCTTCGTCGCCTGGAGCGAGACGCTCGAAGCCCATCTCGCCTATATTGTCCTCGTCGTCTGCATCGCCTGCATTACCCCGATCGACAGTCTTGCAAGCGCCCACTCGGGAGCCCTGTTCGGCCTCGGCTTGCTTGCGCTTTGGCGCTATGGCTGGGGACTGACGCATTTCGTGCGGTCGAACATCTATCGCTCGCTCGTGTTTCCCAAAATGCGCAAGGTCGCCGATGACTGCATGCTGGACAATGATGGCCGGGCGACGAACCAGCATGCCTTTCTGCTCGTCACCAGCTACCGCATCGATGGGGATACGACCGCCGCCGTCTATCGCGCGGCATTCGAGGCTGCAAAGGGGGCGCCCTGTGAGGTCACCGTTGTGGCCTCCATCGTCGAACTCGGCGACCAGCGGTTGGTCAAACTGCTTCATCGGCTGATCTGTAGCAATGACACGAAGGTGTCGCTGATTATCACCCGCATTGCCGGCAGCGGCAAACGCGACGCGCTGGCCTATGCCTTCCGGGCAATATCGCGACAAGACCCCGGAGAAAACGACATTGTCGCAGTCATCGACGGCGATTCGATCGTGCCACCCGACCTTGTCAGCAAATGCCTCGGCTTTTTCCGGGCAAATAGCCGTGTTGGAGCGCTGACGACCGACGAGGTTTCCCGCGTCCACGGCAAGGCGAAGTTTCATATCTGGTACAGCCTGCGTTTTGCCCAGCGCCACATTCTCATGTCGTCGAACGGGCTGTCACGCAAGGTGCTCACGCTAACCGGGCGCATGTCTATGTTCCGGGCGTCGATCATCTGCAACCCCGACTTCGTAAGGCAGGTCGAGTCTGACTACGTCGACCACTGGCGCTTCGGACGACTGAAATTCCTGACCGGTGATGACAAGTCGAGCTGGTTCTGGCTCCTGCGCAACGGCTACCAGATGCTTTACGTTCCTGACGTCGTTGTCGCAACCGTCGAGGAACCTCCGTCGAAACTGTTTTTCCCGGCTGCGACGCAATTGATGGCGCGCTGGTTCGGCAACATGCTGCGGACGAATTCTCGGGCATTAGCGCTCGGACCGCGCAAAGTCGGCTACTTCACATGGTGGACAATCTTTGATCAGCGCGTTTCGATGTGGACCTCCCTTGCCGGACTGGCGATGGTGTTTCTTGTCGGCCTGTTCGAAACGCCATTCGCGTTCCTAATCTACATTCTCTGGGTCCTGGTCACTCGCTACATATTGACGCTGATGCTGTTCAATTCCAGGCCGAGGGCGTCTGCCCTCTACCCCTTTTTCATCTATTTCAACCAGATCTACGGATCGATCATCAAGACCTACATCTTCTTCCATCTGAACAAGCAGCGGTGGACCCGTCAGAAGACAACGCTTGCAGATGGTCGCTCCCGTTTCGCAGGCCGCCTTGGCGAATTTTCGTCCGCTTTCGTGCAGGCCACCGCAGTCACGGTATTCATCACCATCGTCGCTCTCGTCCTCGGCCAGATTGCTGTCCCGGACGCATCCATATTTGCAATGGCCTACGGCCTGGACAGATAGATTGAGGAAGCGGATATGAACGTCGTTAAATTTGAAGCCGATGTACAACGCCAGCATCCACGTTTTAAGCTTCCCTTGAAATGCGTCATCGAGGGCTATCGCTATGATTGCCTCGACTGGTCGGTCGGTGGCATAGGCGTCGCGACCGGCAAAACCGTGTTACCAGAGTTCACGACATTTCCGGTCGACCTGGAATTCCCGTTCGACGGCTTTGTCTTCACCTTGAGGGTTAACGCGCAGATTCGCTATTGCGATCCGGTCAAGGGACGAACCGGATTCCAGTACATGTCCCTGACGGAAGACCAACTCCGATTTCTCCGGTATGTCAGGGATGCCCATCTGACGGGCGAGGTTGTCACTCTCGACGACCTCCTCGATCTGTCGAGCCGATCCATCGACCACCACAGCCGGAAGAAGGAACCAGAACCTCAGCGACAGTCGGGACGCCATCGCTACACGGCCCTCGCGAAACGGTCGCTCCGCATTGGGTTGCTGGCAGCTCTCTGTCTGGCGGTCGTCCTGTTCCTGTGGGGTGCGCTCTATCAAAAGCTTTGGACATTCCGCGCCGACGAGTCGCTCGTGACGATCGATTCAGCTGCCGTGATCGCGCCGTCCGACGGAGTCGTCACCAACGTTGTTACCCAAGGGGCTGTCAAGGCAGGCGATCCGGTTGCCACGATACTGCCAACGGCGAACAACAAAAGTATCAGCGTGCTTGCCCGCTGTGACTGCATTGTCCAGGACGTCCAGGTGGAACTGGACAGCCAGGTGCGGGCCGGGCAGCGGCTCCTTTCCCTGCGCATGGCGAATGCGAAACCTCATATCGTGGCGATGGTCGACTACACCCAGGCGCAGCGTCTCTTCAGGGGCGCCCGGGTGCTCGTCGATCTTCCCCATGGACCACGAATCCCTGATGCATCGATCCGAGATTTGCCGAAACTTACAACCACCGACCTTGAATCCGGCAACCGCATTCCGATCAACATCGACGTCGGCAATGCAGATCTGTCTTCGTTCGTCGGAACGCCCGTGACCGTACGCTTCGTGCAATTGCCGTGGACGGGCCTGCCGCTTGCCGAAGCGGTGAGTGAGGCGGTCGGGACGATCGATACCGGGAGCGCGCCGCCTGCGCAAACGAAGGGGTGAGCTTCTGAGCAACAGCACGTCGCGTCAAACGAGCTCGACAGTCTGCAATGACGAGGAAACTGACGGAGTCCATGCGTATGACCTGCAAAAAGCGATCCCTTGCAGAATTGATGACTGCTAGCCTGGCTGGCGTCGTCCTGTTCGCTGCCAGTCTTGGCCCGGCATTAGCGCAGGCAGCTGATGGCGCCGGCGAAATCGTCGACAGGATCCGACAGTCCGTCCTTGACGTCGACAAGGCCAAGATGCCTGCCGAGCGCGTCAAGGCCTATGAGCGGGCCCGCGACGAACTGACTGCGCTCACTCAGGCGGCACAGAGCGGTGACGAGGCTGCCCGAACGGGCATCGAAGATCTGAAGACGGATGGCATCACGCCAGATGTCGTGACATCGGGATCGCTGAGCGCGACACTGTCCAGTCTGACCGACAAGGGCCTCGATCCCGACGAGCGGATCGCCACGCGGTTGAAGATCGACGATCTGATCGAAGCGCTGTCGGCCCCGGAGCTCAAGGTATCGGCCCTTGCCTTTTATGCCCGCCAGATCGCAAGCGATCATGACGCGGCGCTTGCCCTCCTCGAGCGGGCGATTGGTGAGACCGCCAAATTGACCGGGGCGGAAGAAAAGAATGCAGCCCTGAACGACATCGCCCAGGTTGGGTCCTATGTCGAACCGATGCTGACGTCGAAAATCATCAACAAGGCGATCAGTGGCATGTGGCCGACTCGGATGCGTGGGTTTGCTCGCTACGATGTTGCCCTTAGGATCCTCGGCGATCGGAAAATCGGCAAGAAGGATGTCAGGGACGCCAAGTTCGAAGAGATTTCCGCCGCGATCGGAACCGAGCTCAACGCCGGCCGGATGGAGCAAGCCCTGCTTCTCGCCCTTGCTGTCGATCCGGAATCGTCAAGACACCGCGCGGATGCCGTGAACGAGGTTCTGAACGCTGCGCTCAAGGTGAACGCCGTAAACCTTTTCCCGGTGCTGGCAACCAGTCTCTCCGACAGGAGCGACCAGGAAGACCTCATCGTTCGCATCGTCAAGAACCGTGTCGATGCCAATCGCCTGATCGATGCGACCGCGATGACCGATGCGATGGACAGCGGCCCGGGGCTCGCGGAGATCGACTTCATCCTTGCGACCGAACTCGATGATCGCGGCCTGACAAAAATGGCCAGTGAGCAATATGAACGAGGTACGATCGTCGCCAAAGGGTTGAGCGGCGAGGCGAAGGAAGCAGCGCTGATCGCTGCCATCAGTGGCGCGACCGATCTGAAGCGCTTTGACGATGCCACCTCGTTTGCCGATCAACTGAAGGACATTGCAGGCGCGTCAAATGCCCTCGGCAACCTTGCGAAAGCTTTTGCAGACAGCGACGACCTCACGAAGGCTGAGGCGCTTCTGCCGAAGATTGCGGAACTGAAGGACCGGGAGCAAGCCCTCTCAGGCATAGGACGCGCCAAGGCAAGGGCGGGCGATCTTGATCAGGCCGCCAGGATCGCGAACGAGATCGCAAACGATGAAGACAAGGGCCGCGTACAGTCGGAAATTGTTCGCGTCATTGCTCGCAGCGGGAAAATCGATGATGCGCTCGGCCTCGCAACCTCTATCAGGGAGCCGGAGTATCGTGTTGAAGCGCTGCTGCGCCTCGCAAAGGAAATGTCCGGAAAGAATGGTGGGGACCGGGCCCGCGACGTCATCGGTCAGGCGATCAGTTTCACCGGCGGCATAGGCAAGGCAGAACAACGCGATGACCTTTATTTCGACATCATCGACTACCTGTCCAAGTCCAACCAGATCGAGCTTGCCAAGACCCTCGTTGGCAAGATCTCCGATGAGAAGTTGAAGGCCAAGGCGGCCGGACGCATTGCCAGCCGCGCCGCCTTGTCCGGCGATGCCAAGAGTGCGTTCGCCTATCTCGAGACCCAGCCCTCAGCGGGCGGCGAAGCCCTCAGGGCCGAGGTGCTGGTCGCAGCCGCAAGCGATCCGGCCTATGTCAAGACAGCTGTCCTGTCGACCCGCGACATTCGCGATCCGATGCTGCGCGTCAAAACGTTTCGCGCCATCGCTGAAGTTCAGCTTGCTCATCTCGACCGCCTTGGTTTCGGGATGGGCAAGGGCGAGCCGGCCGACTACCGGGCACAGTTGACCTTGCCGCAGGATGACGAGGAAACCCTCGCAAGCGTTTCCACGTCGGTCTTCAGCGACGGCAGGATGTCGCTCCATACGACGTCGATGCCGCCGCCGCTTGCCGGATACGGCTATCCCGATATCAGCAAGACTGCAGCGACCACGCGCGCAATGATTCCGCTGCCTGTCGCGGGCCGTGTATCGATAACGCTTGGGAACCTCAGTCCCTATGAAAGCAAGTTCATGGAGGATCTCGCCGGCGGATTTACCGGCCTCTCTCATGCCGCACGGGCGCAGGGCCTGCTTTATCCGCGGATCATTGTCATCCAGAGCGGGATCTATACCCTCGGCAGCCTGGCGACGCAGCTTGACAGCGTTGCCGGCGCGCAGCTCGTAGAACGGGATGGCGATGTCGTGACGCTTCGCGCTCCCTTGCTTGTCGGAGAGGCAGCGAGCCTTATCCTATCCGGACAGGAGGCTTCCGTCTATCGCCTGTCCGCAACCGCCGGAGCCTTCGTCGCAGTCGCCGGCAAGCTCTACATCCAGGACACGACAGTGACGTCGTGGGACGAGATTTTGCAGGAGGCGAGGAGCTCCAACAAGGCCACGCGCGGAACGTTCCGGCCGTTCATCGTCGGCTGGAGCAATTCCGAAATGTATGTTGGCGGATCGGTCCTTAATTCGCTGGGCTATGCAGCCTCGAAGTCCTTCGGGCTGACTTTTTCAGCTGGTCCGAAAGCCATAGCCAAGGCGCGCGATACATTGAAAAACCCGACCGGCATTGTCGTCGAGAATTACTTCCACAATTTCGAATACGGCTTCTACTCATACGAAGCCGACGACATATCGCTTGTTGGCAACGAATACGCGAACAACGTTCTTTACGCGGTCGATCCACACGACCGCTCACAGCGACTGCTGATCGCGCTCAACACCGCCCATGATACCATGGTGAAGCACGGGATCATCATCTCGCGGGGCGTCGACGCAAGCTGGAAGGTCGGCAATGTCGTCTTCCACAACAAGGGTTCCGGCCTGATGCTGGACCGCGACAGCGTCGACAACCTTCTCTACGGCAACTTCTCCTTCGAAAACGACCAGGACGGACTGACCTTCTTCGAGAGCAGTTGCAATCTTGCCGTCGCAAACGCCTTCGTCGACAACGGCCGGTCCGGGATCAGGCTTCGCAACAGCTGGGATATCGCCGTCAGGGACAATACAATCGTCAGCAACAAGCTCGAGGCGATCAGCGGCTACATCAGCGATCTGGCTCTCGCGGAGGACGAGCACAGGCGTGATCTGGTGATGGATCCCTATGTGCCGCTGACGACCTTCACGGCGACGGGAAATCTGATTTCCGCCAATGGCAAAGGGATCAAGGCGGATGGCGTTTCCGGTGTGACGCTTTCGCAAAACGAATTCCAAAACCAGGAAGGACGTCTGCTCGACGGCGACGCTCGTCCCTTTGAGGGACACGTCCTGCGCTTCAACGGGCATGAACCCGTCGCCATCGCATCCACATGTCGGCCGCTGCGTCCGGCGAACTACCAATGTGCATTCAGAAAGGCCAGGCTGCTCGGGGAAAACGATAGCCTCTTCTTTGACAGCAAGGCGGCCGGCAACTGCACGGATGCGCATGGCTCGGTGCAGTTCGACGGCTTCCACACAAAAGGAGACAACACGTGAAAAAAGTGGCTCCCACCTTCATGGCTGTGCGCCACGGGCTCGCCATCCTGGCGCTCTTCTTAGCGAGCGGGGCAATATTGCCGCTTGACACGCTGGCAGCTGGTTCGCAGCCGATGGACAGCGGCTACCAGGGTCTCTTCGACGTTGCAGCTCGCAAGGCCTTCCTCGCGCAGAAGTCATCGTCGGACGCACGCACGGCATGTCTTGCGGTCGACGCTGATGCCAAATGGATGGACATTGACGTCATCAAGGGACTGACCACGACCGAAGGCTACGGAACCGACCGGTCCGGCAATCAGTATGCCTTTGCTGTCATGGTCCTGTCTGGCCGCGCGCTCGCAGGCGACAAGCGTGCGGAGGACATGCTGAAGCGGTTTCTGCTGAAATGGGCCGACGCCGGCGCATTTTCCGAAACCGAGAAGGTCCATGACGCCTATTACGCCCTGAAACGGCTGATGCTGCCGACCGTCGTTGCCTTCTCCATCATCCGCGATGGCCTCAGCGATGAAGACAAGCAGAAGCTCGTTGCCTGGATCGATCCGCTGGTTCGGCGCACCGACCAGATATTCGAAGGGAGCGTTGACTACAACAATCACCGCTATCTGGCCGATAGCGTGCTGATGGCCTGGGGAAGCCTGACCGGCGACAGGGCGCTCTATCAGAAAGGCATCGACCGCTTCCGCATCATCCTTGATGATGCGCGTGCGGATGGCAGCCTGCCTCTCGAAACCCGCCGCGGAGCGCGCGCGCTCTGGTATATGCGCCAATCCTTGACGAGCATGACCGTCATGGCCGAAGTCGCAAACGGCGCGGGCGACAATCTGTTCGATTCCACGGCCGCGGCCGATGGTTCTAAAAAATCCATGTGGACGGTGCTGTCCTACTGGATGAACGGCATGACCAACCCGATCCTCGTCAACGCCTACTCGGCGGAGAATTATATTCCAGGTCCGGAGCAGGATTTCCTGAAGCCGGATTTCGGCTTTCTGGAAAACCGGGGCAACGGGCGCCACTATCTCGCCTTCCTCGAAGCCATCGCCGTCCGCGAGCCAGAGAACTTTCCTGGCCGGCGTGCGAGTGCTCTCCTCGAGCGGGAAGGCGCCAACGAACGTCCTCTCATCGATGAATTCGCCGGTGGCAACGCCACCTGCTTCTGGAGGCAAGGATGACCGATCGCCGGAAACGCCGCCCAAATGTTCTTGTTGCAGCCTTATGTCTCGGCCTTTCGACGCCGGTCCTGGCAGCCGATGAACCGACGGCAGAACCGGCACAGCAGGTCGATCTCCTGATCCAGCAGCATGACAGCGACGGCCTTGTTAAGCTCGCCAGGCAATTGCAAAGCGGGAATGCGGTCTCGGTCGACAATCCGCTCAGGGTTCCAGACTTTCCAAAGGCACGCCAGGCACTCGAGGCCGCCGTCACGATGCCGGGTGCAAGACAGGCCGAAGCCAAGCTTTTTCTCGCCAAGATGATGCTTGGCGGTGAGGGGGGACCAGTCGATGTCGACCGCGCGATTTCCTTGCTCGCCGATGTCATCAAGACAGGCAATGCCGAAGCCGCCTTTCTTCGCGGACAGAGGCTAGCATCGCGTCCAGAGCGGATCGCAGAAGCCCGTGATGACCTCAGTCTTGCCCTGCGCCTCGGTGACGCGGCGGCAGCATTCGAGCTTGCGAAGCTCGCCGGCTCTACCCCTGAACAGGCCGCCGCTATGACGCAATTCGGCATCGATCTTCTTGGCCAGCGGGCAGCGCGCGGCGACGCTGGCGCCGCATTCGATCTTGCCGGTTACTATCGCAGACTGTCGGATAAAACAGAGGACCAGGAGAAGGCGCTCTCCTGGTATCGCAAGTCGGCGGAACTCGGACAGCAGACGGCCGCCCTGTGGGTCGCACGGCTGCTTGGAAATCCGGACTCCCCTCTGTTTGATCCGGCCGCTGCGGTCAAGCAGTACGAGGCGGCCGCGCGCGCTGGGTCGATAGAGGCTGCACAGGAGCTGGTGAGGGATTTCGCAGATGCCGGTACGCTCGCCGTTCCGCCCGCAGTTTACGACGTATGGATCGGAAAGCTGATCGACGCCAAGGATGCGACGGCGGTTCTCTACTATTCCCGGTCTCTGCAGGAGACGGCCGAGCAGCGACGGACGTCATCGGACGCCCTTTACGGAGCAACCATGTCCGGTCGTGTGGCTCCCGAGGACCTGGTCCGGATCGGCGAGAGCTTCCGGGACGGCACCGGGGTCGTCATCGACCAGACGCGCGCGGCAAACATTTTCAGGCTTGGCGTCGAAAACGGATCGGGCGCGGCGCTGACACGGTTCGCGCATCTTGTCATCGATGTCCCGTCTCTGCGCAGCCATGAAAATGTGGCCCTTGCCGCCGCAAAACTGTCGGAGCTTTCATCAAAAGGCAGCGTTACCGGGCAAATGCTGCTTGGCGACATGTATGCAAAAGGCGTCCTTGGCGCCGTCGACGAGACGAGAGCCATCGACTACTACCTCAAGGCACTTGCGCACGCCGAGTCGGTCGAGGTCCTCAATCGCCTTGCCGACGTCTACCTTTCCTCTCCCGACAGCGACACGCGCATGAAAGCATTTCCCTTCATCGAACGCGCCTCGCGTGCCGGTAGCGAAAGCGCCATGCTCAAGGAGGCCCAGGCCTATGCGGACGGCAAGCTGGTTCGACAAGACTTCGACAAGGCCGTGACGCTCTACAAGAAGGCAATCGCGCTTGGTGCGACCGACGCCCTGGTGAACCTTGCCAATCTCTACCTTTCGCGGGGCGGAGAAAGCGCCTTTAAGGACGCGCATGAAGCATTCTCGAATGCGATCTCTGCGGGAAACCGGGAAGCCCCGGTCGAAATGGCGAGATTTCTCAAGGCGAACGGCAAGCTCGACGAAGCGATCAGCCGACTGACCACAGCGGCCCGGAAGAAAAACAGTCCGGCCGCGGTCGAACTCTACGAATATCTGTCGGAGCGGGCCCAGGATCCTGATGTCGGCGCCGAATGGCTGCGCCTCGCGCTCAAGACCGTCAGCGATGTTCCACGCGAGAAAGTACGCCTGGCAAGTGCCATGCTCATGCCCTCTGATGTCAGGCTGAATGGTAAGGCGTCGATCATGCTGCGTGAACTTGCCGGTGCCAAAATTCCCGGCGCCGCCGTTGCTCTGTCCGATGCCTACATCGAGGGGAAAGGCATTGCCAAGGATGTTACAGCCGGCCTCGAGCTGCTTGAACAGGCATCGCAGAAAGGTGACATCGATGCCCTCCTGAAACTGGGCGATCTCTTCATGGACGGCCAGTTTGTCAATGGCGACGAAAAGCGCGCAGTCGACTACTACCGCGCAGCGATCATGCTCCACCCGACAGATGCGACCGCCAACATGCGCATGGCGCGCGCCTATCGCGAGGGCCGCGGCGTTGCGCGCGATCTCGCGGTCGCCGCGAACAACCTGAAGATTGCCTCCGATGCCGGCAGTCCGATGGCGACACGCGATCTCGGGATGGCCTACATGTGGGGCAGCGGTGTCGAAAAGAAGGAAGACAAGGGCCTTCAACTGCTGCGGTCGGCAGCCGAGCATGGCTATGCATTTGCCTGGCACGACCTTGCCGAGACTTATGGCTCAGCCGTCGGACCCGATGTCGATGCATCGCAAACATTCCGGCTGAACATGCGCGGTGCAAAGGAAGGTCATGTCACCGCGATGATCGGGGCCGGCATCGCGCTCTTATCCGGTTTCGGCACTCAACGCGATCCCGAGGCGGGCATTCTCTGGCTGGAACGGGCCTCCGCCGGCACGGGATGGGATGCCTCTGACGCCATGTACCGGCTGGCCGAGGTCTACCAGTTCGGCATCGGTGTCGACAGCAATGTTGAAAAGGCGCTGGAATGGCAGCTGCGCGCCGCCAATGCGGGAAGCACCTCGGCAATGTTTCATCTCGCCCTGCAGCTCGAAGCCGACAATACGGATGCGAGCAGGGCCGAGGCCATCAAGTGGTTGAAGAAGGCCCGCGAGCTGAAGCACGTCCAGGCGGCAAAGAAACTCAAGATAATGGAAGCGGGAGGCAGCTCTTCCGGATCGTTGCAGGGGGCAGAAGACAAAGGGATGGATGACAATGGTGTGGAAGAGTGAGCGCCAACGCAGCGTCACGTTTCGCAGGCGAATACCACGTCCGCCGCTCGGCGGCCTGAACCTGCAAGGAAATCCTGAGAGCAATTGGCGGGTAATGGCATGCACCGCGCTGATTGTTCCGGCACGTGGCCGTGCCCATGGCCCGGCCAACGACTGGGTCATCCTCGTGAGAGACGAAATCCTCTCGCAAGCGCGTCAGCGCCTGCTGCGCAGAGGAAAGGCGACCATAGGCAAGAACAACGGCGACCGGAAGCAATAAGGTGACGTTGGCATGGCGAACGGAAACGAGAAATTGAATGCGGTGCAGGTTCGCGGGAGGAGGGCTCTTTACGGATTGGCAGTGACAGCGATGCTCGCCGTTTATCCCGCGATCGTTGCGACAGACGCCATTGCCGCTCCGGGCACGTTGATCCCGTTGAGCCCCGATTTCGACTACTCGCACCTCTGCATCGCGCCGCCCGCCGTGCCAGCGCCGAAAAACTGGAGCAACTGGAATGGCAAGAGTGCCAGCACGGTTTCGCCGGACGACATGCTGAGGGATGCCCAGACGCTCTTCAATCCCTATAGTCGCTTTTCAAGAAGCCCGGCAACCGCTGAGCGCATTGCCGGTTACCTGACGGAGGTTCCTTTTGCAGGATCCGGACGGGCACTGCACCTCTATGGCCGCATTCTCGCCGACAAGGATGACGCTTCTCTTCATGGCGATGAAATCGTCAAGGTCGAGACCGACGCAATCAGGCGCGGTACGATCGAGGCGGGAACCTTCCTTGGCCGGCTGTATCGCGAAGGGTCTGTTGTTACTGCCGACGCCAACAAGGCTCGGGCCTACCTGACAGCGGCGGCAAATGCCGGTGATCCTGCCGCCGACCTCGAGCTTGCGCGCCTCTACTTCCGCAATCCTGCCCTCTCCAGCACCCCAGACGAAAGCCATGTCTATCTGAACCGCGCGGTGGCGAAGCTGTCGGAAAGGCTGGGAGCGGGCGATTGCAGCGTCCTGACCGCCTTTGCCGATATCATGACCGATCCAGATCTGGGGCTCGATGACGGGGCGGGAGCCGCACAATGGCTGCAGGCGGCTGTCAAACTCGGCGACCTCAGGGCAATGTCGACGCTTGCGCGTCGCTATTTGCAGGACAATGATGATGTCAAGAGGCAACAGGCCATCGACCTGCTCAGGCAGGCCTCGGCGCTTGGCCATTCCGCAAGCCGGCTTGCCCTTGCCGATCTTCTGCTTTCGTCATCGCCGCAGGGCAGCGGCAAGACCGAGGCATTCAACCTGCTTGCAGCGGAGGCAGACCGGAACAACCCGCGCGCCTACGAAATGAAGGCATCCTACTATCGCGGAGCCTACGGAGCCGGCATCGATACTGGTCTCGAGCTGCAGGCCCTCGAGAAGGCGGCCGCACTGCCGGATGCCAATCTGAGGACGCTGGAACGGCTCGGCATGCTCTATGCCAGCAGCGCCAGTGCTCCTGACTTCGAGCGTGCCAAAAAGATATTCATGAAGGCCGTCGATCGTGGATCGTCCCTATCGGCATTCGAGCTATACAGGCTTTCGTCAGGAGCGAAGCCGTCCATCAGGCTCGAGGAGGATCCGCTCGGCTATCTCAAGGCTGCCGCCGAACAGGGCCTCGGCGTCGCGATGAGCGAACTGTCGTCGCTTTATAGCTGTGGCGCCGGCGTCGAGAAGAACCCTCAGATCGCCCATGCCTGGCTCGAAAAGGCCGCGGCCGCGGGCAACGCGGGGAGCCTCCTTGCCTTGGCGGATGAGGCGTTAGCCCAACGGACAGATGCCGGAAACGCAGCATCGGTCGGCTTTCTCAGACAGGCGGCCGAACAGGGCGACGTGGAAGCCATGATGCGCATCAGCCTGTCTTACCGCGACGGGAAGGGCACGCAAAAAGATGGCGATGCTGCCGAAGCCTGGCACAGGCGCGCCATGACGGCCGACCCCGCCGTTGCGACCTTGGCTGAGGCGCGCTCGCTTCTGTCGCCCGATGCTCCCGAACAACGCGATGCCGTGAAGGCGCGGGCGATCCTCGAATCGTCTGCCCCGACAGGCAACCCAGATCTGCTTTTCGAACTGGCGAGGCTTTATATCGACGCCGATCCGACACTCGAACCCGATCCCCGCAAGGCAACGTCCCTCTTTGCGGCCGCAGCCGTCAAGGGGAGCGTTCCGGCCATGCTGCGACTGGTGGACATGAAGGTGGCGGCTGCTGACGGAGGCGGGATGGATTGGCAGCAATGGCTCGCCCGGGCGATCGCCACAGGCGATCTGCGCGCCACCCTCGTGCAGGCAGAACTCGAGGCCCGCGACGATCGGAAGGTCGCCATCCTCAAGTCTGTCCTCGACCGGCCGCTCTGCTCGGAAAAGGAACAGGTGCAGGCTGCCCTGGCGATGCGATCCTTGCCGCAGTTCAAGCAGGATTATGTCAATCTTTTCGAAAGGGTCATGGCAGCGCCAATGCGAGACCCGACCACGCAGTACCAGGTCGCAAGGTTTCTTCTCAACGAACGCCCGGCCGAGAAGCCAAGAGCAATCGAGCTACTCAAAAGCGCCGCCGAAGGTGGAAAACGGGAGGCCATGCGCGAGATCGGGCGGATGTACGGAGCCGGCGACGGTCTGCCTCGCGACGACAAGAACAGCTACCTCTGGCTCGTGAGGAGCGCAAGGCTCGGAGACGAGGGTGCCTTGGAAAGCCTGGTGAAGGAGATCCTGTCCGAGCAGAGCTCGCTGAATGATCCGACAAGCGGCGACGCAAAGGTCGAAACCCTGCTGCGCGATCTCGAGGCGGAGAATTCGCCTCAGGTCGCAAGCCTATTGTCCAGGCTCTATCTCAGGCTCGCCGAAGGCAGCCCCGCCTTTGCGCCGGCGGCGAAGAGCTGGACCCTCAAGGCAGCCTCGCTCGGAAGTGGGCCTGCCATGCTGAACGTCTCCGACTTTTATGCGGCAGGCACCCATGGGTTCGAACACTCCGACAGAAAGAGCACCGAATGGCTCGCGAAGGCGGCGCATGCCGGGTACCGCGGCGCATTCGAGAAGTACGCAATCGCCCTGCAGATCGGTTTCGGCACGAAGGCCGATTCCGAAGAGGCGCAGCGATGGCTTGTGAGATCGACTGACCGGGCAAAATGAAAATTGAATGCAGGAGCAGGCGTCATGAAGAGCACCCTTTGCATAGTACTAGCCGCTCTGATGGTAACAGCGGGGGCCATGCCCACCTCGGCCAAGGTCGTCAAGCCGACGCCGAAGCCCGTTGTCGAAACATATGCAAACTTCGAGGCGATGCGGATCGCAAAGGGCTGGCCCGACGTCTCAGCGGCAACGAAGCTTTCCCTGCCGAAGCGGCTGTTGATCGCCACGGCAGCCCTGACAACCAAGGACAGGATGGTGCGCGATCCCGATTACGGCTTCGCGCTTCTGCTCGCCGGGCCTACCTCCCGGGATGCCACACGTCTACTCGCCAAGGGCGTTCTGATGAACGACTATAGCTTCGGGGAGAGGACACCGGCCGTCCTTCGCTCTCTTGCAAGCGAAGCGATGCGCGGATGCAAAAGCTGTGTGGCGGCCTATGGATTGATCCACTTCGAAGGCGAGGACATTCCCCGGAATGATGCAGTCGCCTATAAATGGTATCGCTGGGCGGCGGTCGTCGGAAACGCAAAGGGCATCGAGGCAACGTCCCTTGCGCTTGTCGAAGGTCGCGGCACGCCGAGGAATATTGCCGAGGCCAAGAAATGGGCCGCCCGCCTTGAGCCGGCACGGCGGGCAAAGCTCTACACCGAGATGGCTAAGCGCGTCGTGTTGAGCAATAGCGACGAGGACATGGCGGCAAGCGCCGACCTTCTCTTGCAATCGATGACACTCAATCCGGCGGATGCCGGCCGGCCGGCAAAACAGCTTCTCAATCTCGACTACGATGCTCCCACGCAGGAAAAGGCAATGGCGGCGATCCGGGCCGCCGGTCCAAAGGTCGACCCGAATGCGCTCAAGGTCATGGCAGAGGTCCTGTGGAAGAGGAGCAATCCGGAGGCGGTCAGCGAGGCTGTTTCAATGTTCCAGACGCTGGCCACGAGGGGCGACACCGAGGCCGTCGACTATTTGTCCCGGGCGCTTGCCCGCTCGGATCTCGACAAGGCGACGAAAGACCGGATCGTCGCAAGTCTGACCCTCGCCGCAGACAGCGGTTACGCACAAGCCTCGAAGGCACTTGGCAACGCCTATTACTACGGAACAGGGGTCGACGCCTCGCTCGAGAAAGCGGAAAGCTATCGCGAGAATGCGGCCAGGCAGAATGATCCCGAAGCCCAGTATCTTCTTGGCATGATGTTGCTGCAGTCGACGGGCGATAGCGAGAATGACGCCAGGGGCCGCCAATGGCTCGAGAAGTCCGCGACAGGTGGATATCCATTGGCGCGAGCTGCACTCCAGAAGCTGTCATCGAATTGAGCGCCGCAGCAGGGTGCCTGCCTGAGATCGGATCAGCAGTTACGCAGCGGTTCCAGCTTCAATTTTCCCGCTTTTGTTTTCCTGCCGTCACCGTCAAGTGTGTTGCCGCAGACCTTGCCTTGGGGTCCACGCTGCGCCTTGACGACGCCGACTCCCACTTTCCGGAAGGTGTTGCCGTAGACGTCATTGTTGATGCCGTCCGTTTCGCTATCGCCGCCGAGGCGCACACCCGCCCCCTTCACGTTGCTGACGGTATTATAGCGGAATACGTTGTTGTTCCCGCGAGAATCAAAGCCGGCGGAATGCTTGTCCTTCTGGCCGCTACACCGGTTATGCTCGACGATGTTGCGGCTCGACCCCTCTTTGATGTCGACGCACTCATTGCCGTTCGTGTCGATGACGTTGTGATGCACGTGGTTGCCGTCGGAGGCATCGATGGCCCGATCCGGCGCGCCGTGGGCGCCGCGCTGTTCGGGCGCGGTGCCTATATAAATTCCCTCACCGTTCTTTCCGCCACCCCTGAAGGCGAAGTCATAGAGGCCACAATTGCCGATCCTGGAATAGGCAATCTCGTTTCGACGCGTCTGGTAACGGAGCCTAATGCATTCACCGCCGGCATTGATGACCAACATGTTCACAATGCGAAGTCCCGTCACACCGTCACCGGGCCTCTTTCCGACGACATAGATCAGCTTGTCCCGGTAACTGCCCTTGTCGTGGCGCGCGCCGAATTTTCCGTCAACCGTGAAGCCCCGCAATTCGAGAAAGTCATGATTGATCTCGATCACCCTTGGTGCTCCGCCACCCTTGACGATCGCGGCGCGCGGACCGGTGACAATAATCGGATTGCCTGGCTTGCCGTCCCGAACCGTTTTGAAGTCCTGATAGTAAATCCCTGGCTTCAACCGGATCACGTCCCCTGGCCCAGCACTGTCAAGCGCCGACTGGATCGTCCGGCTCCCCGATGGAGATACATCAATGGTCGCCGAAAACCCGGAATTGGCAAACGCCATGCATGCACAAACCAGCGTTACAAGGAAGGCAAGACGACAGGACGGGGATGGAGGGGCCATTGCATGTCTCTCGCGTTTCATCGACGGATTGAGGCAGGCGGTGCAAGCAGGCTTTCCCATGGCAGTTCTTTTGAAGTCCGGCCAACGGCCAACCATGCCGGTTTAACGCAAGACTTTGTCAAATCATGGATAGGAGACAAATATTTCGCCGCCTGCTCGTAAAAACGTGAAGTCCCGTCGATCCACCGGCCGACATCGCCTTTTGGGATCGACATCGAAGGAGATGAACCATGTTTAAACTCGTCCTTGTTGCCTCCGCCACTCTGTCATTGTCCGCAGCGGTCGGGCTTGCCGACAGCCCCTGGTATCGGATCATTCCAGTGCCGAACGCACCCGGCTGTAAGGTCCTTGCCGATGCGAATGGCCGACCGATCCAACAACGATACGAAAGCGGCGGCGCGCGTATCTATGGGCTCGGCGGAAAGGCCTGCCCTGAACGGTTCCCCGGCGAGAACTACGCGACGATCTCGACCGCTCGATCGATAACAACAGACGGAAACTTCGCGCGGATCGTGACGAAGACGCGCAAGCTGGTCGTCACCCGAGGCGGTACCGGGAGCAACTATACCTTTGCCATCAACAAGCTCGACGTTCCGAGATAGACAAAGGATGCCGACCTGTTGTCCGCTTTCAGCCTTCCGCATCAGGACCAGGCGAACGCACTTGCGCGCCCCGGCATTCCCTCACGATAAGGACGGCTCGTCCGGTCATGGAAAGGCCGAAACTGCCCATTCGATGTGGCAGGTTGGCGGCCTCCATCGAACACTGAGCTATGGTGAGCCGAGGCGGCCAGAATTTACGCTCCTTCGCAAAAGGTCGCAGGGGCCTTCCACAAGTCCTTCGTCGGCGAAACCCTCGAGTATGGCAACGACATCGCCAATTCCCCGCTTCTCGGCATAATGCATCAGGCCGCCCCTGAAGCGCGGGAAGCCGTAACCGTGAATTTGAACGAGATCGATGTCTTCGGCCCTTGCGGCAATCGTCTCGTCGAGGATTTTTGTGGCCTCGTTGATCATGGGCAGCACGATGCAATCGATGATCTCGTCTTCGCGCCACTTTCGTTGCGGCGTTGATGCGGCTTCGGCGGCGATAATCCGTTCGACCGCAGCTGATGGCTTGGGCGTCCGGTCGCCCTTTTCGTAGTCATACCATCCACCGCCGCTCTTCTGTCCGAAGCGACCCAACCCACAGAGCCGCTCCGCGACCGGTGCAAAGGGCGTTTCACCCCTTTTCCGTGCAGCCTGACGCTGGAACGCGGCGATGTCGAGGCCGCCGAGGTCCTGGGCCTCGAAGGGGCCCATGGGCAGGCCGAAGCGACGCATGGCGGAATCGACCGCCTGCGGTGCCACACCGGACAACAGCAGGCGTTCCGCCTGTGCGCGCGTGACCTTCAAGATCCGGTTGCCAATGAAGCCATCGCAGATGCCGGCACGAACCGGAATCTTGTTCAGCATGCGAGCAAGTGAAAACCCGGTTGCGAGCGTAACCGCAGCCGTATCCCGTGTCGGCACGATCTCCAGCAGTTTCATCACGTTAGCCGGACTGAAGAAATGCAGGCCGAGAAAGCGCTCCGGATGCTTGATCCCGGCCGCGATCTGCTCGGGATCGAGATAGGAGGTGTTGGTGGCAAGCAGAGCGTCGGGGCGGCAAACTGCCGATAGTCTGCTGAAGACGTCGCGCTTGACGTCAAGGTCCTCAAAGACGGCCTCGATGACGAGATCGACGTCGGCGAGGGTCCCATAATCGGTCGTGGCAGTCACTCCCGAAAGCCGCTTCTCCGCAACGTCGGAACTGATTTTGCCGCGTTTGACGGAGCCTTCGAAGATCGAGCGCAGATTGGAAAGTCCGCGTTCGAGTGCTGCACTGTCACGCTCGACCAGTGTAACTGGCAATTCTGCATCACAAAATGCGGCTACGATTCCGGCACCCATTGTTCCACCGCCGATGACAGCAGCAGACCTGATCTGTCGCGGTGTTGTTGCGCGAAGCTCTGGCGGTCTTGGCGCCGCACGTTCCGCGAAGAAGACGTGGCGCAGCGCTTCGGCCTGGGGCGAGGCCCGCAAGTCAAGAAAGGTCTCGCGTTCAAACCTCATTGCAGCCTCGAACCCGCCTTCCGAGGCCTTGCGGACACAGTCGAGGGCGCGAAGGGGAGCTTCCTCCCGCTTGGCGCGCTGCGCAACTGTTTTTGCGGTGGTTTCCCAAAAGCTCGCATCCACAACAGGTACGCTTCGCTCGCAAAGAGGAGGCGGAAGGGGTCGATCGAGTGCCAGGCGGACGAAGTCGATCGCGCTGGTTTCGAGGTCGTCTTCGACAACAGCGTCGATCAACCCTTGCTCCTGAGCCCGCACGGCCCTGACCGGTTGGCCCGAGGTTATCATATCAGCGGCGAGTGCCGGTCCGGCGAGACGCGGAAGTCGCACCGTGCCGCCGGCGCCCGGAACGATCCCCAGCCGAACTTCCGGCAGGCCAACGCTCGCCGATGGGGTGGCGACGCGAAAACGACAGCCAAGCGCCACCTCAAACCCTCCTCCAAGCGCACTGCCATGAACGGCCGCGACCCACGGTTTGGCGGCCTTCTCGATGCGCGTGACGAGATCTGGAAGGTGAGGAGGGAGGGGCGGTCTGCCGAACTCACTGACATCAGCTCCGGCAATGAATGTCCGTCCGGCACAGATCAGGACCACGGCCTCAACCGAAGGATCGCTGTCCAACGTTTCGGCGGCGCTCCAAAGACCCTGTCGCAGAGCCTGCGACAGGGCGTTGACCGGCGGATTGTCGACGGTCACCACGGCGATATTGCCGGACTGCTTGATTGTCAGCGTCATTGTCGCATCCTCGTCTGCACTGCAAATGTGCCTGTTTGCATCCCCTCTGCACCTCCTTTAGTTCAGAAGGGAACAGGCTCCATGCGATTGCCCGTTCGCAAAGCTGGTCAGGCCGCCTTCGGTTGGCGCCACATAACGATGCGGAACCGGTTTGCCACAAAGGCCGCGTCGGTGAGGCTGGCATTGCCTGCGGGGTTTGCACCTGTGACGTGGAAATCACTGAACGCTGCGCTCTGGTTCACGAAGATTCCACCCGTCAAATTGATCGAAAGATTGACGCCGGCTGCGCAAAACGCGTCCACGGCATCCTCAATCCTGGTCCCGTCGGTGTCATAAAGCGCCGCCGTGATCGCGCCCTTCCGACGGGCAAGGCTTGCCGCCTTCACAATGCCATCGGAGGCATCGGCGACTGCGACGATGAAGGCGATCGGGCCAAAGCGCTCTTCCTCATGCGCATTCGTCTGGTCGGCATCGACGCCAAGGACAAGGGGTGTTGCCGTGCGCGTATCCCCGGCGTTGATCGGGGCAGAGTCGCGAATGAGCGTTCCGAGGCTGCGGGCTTTTTCGATCCGCCCTAGGGTCGCCGGGTTGGCGATTGCCCCACAGACGCCGGCAGCACGTGCAGGGTCGGCAAGAAGGTCGTCGATGGCAGCGGCAACTCCCCTCGCCACGTCGTCGAAACTCTTGTGGCCCTCGTTCGTATCGATGCCGCTCCTCGGGACATAAATGTTCTGCGGAGCGGTGCACATCTGGCCGCTGTAGAGCGAGAGAGAAAAGGCGAGGTTGGCGCACATGCCGGCAAAGTCGTCGGTCGCGGCGACGACGATCGAATTGACGCCGGCTTCTTCGGTGTAGACCTTTGCCTCCCCGGCATTCTTGCGCACCCAGTCACCAAAACTGCTCGAGCCGGTGTAGTCGATGATCCTCACAGCGTCGTTCTCAACGAGATCGCGGGTGATTTCTGCACCGGGAGCATCGGCTGCGAGAAGCGCGATGTTGGGGTCAAATCCCTCTTCGGCAAGTACCTGTCTGATGACCGAAATGGTAATCGCCAACGGTAGGATCGCGCCCGGATGCGGCTTGACGATGACTGTGTTGCCTGTGGCAAGACTGGCAAACAGGCCGGGATAGCTGTTCCAGGTAGGGAAGGTCTGGCAGCCGATCACCAGCGAGACGCCACGCGGCACGACCCGCCAATGCTTTTGAAGAACGATGGACTCGGCTTTTCCCTGCGGTTTGATCCAGACCGCCTGAGCCGGCGTGCGGGTTATCTCGGCGAAGGCGTAGGCAACGGCCTCCAGGCCGCGGTCCTGTGCATGCGGTCCGCCAGCCTGGAACGCCATGGCAAAGGCCTGCCCCGTCGTGTGCATGACGGCATTGGCGATCTCAAAGCTCAGGTGATTGAGGCGCGTGAGAACTTCGAGGCAGATGCCGGTTCGGGTCTTTACCGTGGCAATTGCCCATGCGGGTGCCGCTGTCTGCGAGGCGGCAACAAGGGTGCTGGCATCGGATGCCGGATAGGTGATGCCGAGCGCCGAGCCGAATGGGGAGACTTCCGTGCCGACTTTCCCCGTCCCGGGATGATCGGGCAGGTCGAAAGGCTTGGCGAGCCTCGCGTTGTAGGATGCCAGGCCGTCGTCCTTGGCGGTTTCGCCATAAATCTTGCCGCTTGGGGTTTCAGGATAGGCCGACCAGTAGCCGCGCTCCTGCGCGGCCTTCAGTGCAGAGGCAAGTGTCGACTGGTGTCGGTCAAAAAGGGCATCCATCACATGTTCCTCTCATCGTGCGGATTTATAATTGACCGGCCGGTCGGTTTATGCAAGAGTTTTTTCTTAACCGTCCGATCCTGGCGGAACTGGAGGAAACATGTCCGAATCCGACACAGTCCTGTCGGCGTTTGCCGATGGCGTCCTTGTTTTGACGCTCAATCGTCCCGACAAGCTCAATGCCTTTAACGAAGACATGCACCTGGCGCTGCGCACCGGCTTCGAGCGCGCCCATAACGACGCCGCGGTGCGCGCTGTGCTTCTGACCGGTAGTGGCCGGGGCTTTTGTGCCGGGCAGGACCTCAGTGATCGTGATCCACGAAAGGGTGGCGCAGCCCCGGACCTTGGGGGCACTATTGAACAATTCTACAACCCGCTGATCCGCCTGATCAGGACACTCGACAAGCCCGTTGTCTGTGCCGTGAACGGCGTTGCCGCTGGCGCCGGCGCCAATATCGCGCTTGCCTGCGACATCACTCTGGCAGCACGCTCGGCGCGCTTCATCCAGGCCTTTGCCAAGATCGGGCTGGTACCCGATTCTGGTGGCACCTGGAGCCTGCCGCGTTTGCTTGGTGAGGCGCGCGCAAAGGCGCTGGCTCTGACGGCCGAACCGCTCGACGCTGAAACGGCGGCGGGCTGGGGCCTGATCTGGAAGACGGTCGACGATGCGGCACTTCTCGATGAAGCCACGGCTCTTGCCACCAAACTCGCAGCCGGACCGACAACGGGCCTCGGCATGACCAAACGCGCCATTCAGGCGGCCGCCACCAATTCGCTGGATGAGCAGCTTGAACTCGAACGCGATCTGCAGCGCGAGGCGGGACGGAGTGCCGATTACGCCGAAGGCGTTGCCGCATTCCTCGACAAGCGCAAGCCGGAGTTTAAGGGACGATGACGGACAGGATGGTTCTGACGGCACAGGCGCTTGCCGATGCCTGTGCGGATGCGATGTGGCGAGAGGACAATGCGACGCGCCACCTCGGCATGAGAAGGGACCGCGTCGCGCCCGGCCTGGCGGTGATCTCGATGGTGATCAGACCGGAAATGACCAACGGACACGGAACCTGCCATGGCGGCTATATCTTCACGCTGGCTGATTCCGCGTTCGCCTTTGCCTGCAACACATACAATCAGCGTGCCGTCGCACAGCATTGCTCGGTCACCTATATCGCGCCGGCTTTTGCCGGCGACCGGTTGATGGCGACGGCGCGTGAGGTTTCGCGACGCGGCCGCGGCGGCATCTACGATATCAACGTGACCAATCAGAACGGCGCGCACATTGCTGAATTCCGCGGCCATTCGCGCACCGTCAAGGGCACTCTTTTGCCGGAAGAGGCGTAAAGCCGCCGGCCGCTTATCTCGGAGGAGACAGACATGGAAGACCTAACACCCCGCCCAGGCGACCTCGACGCGATCGAAAGGGCATCGCGCGACGAGATTGCCGCCCTCCAGCTTGACCGGATGAAATGGTCGCTCGGCCACGCCTATGACAACTCATCCTTCTACCGTGCACGGTTTGACGAGGCAGGCGTCCATCCCTCGGATCTGAAGTCGCTTGCCGATCTTGCGAAGTTCCCGTTCACGACCAAGAAGGACCTCCGCGACACCTATCCGTTCGGAATGTTTGCCGTGCCGCGGGAGAAGCTGGTGCGCATTCATGGATCTTCGGGCACCACAGGCAAGCCGACGGTCGTCGGCTATACGCAGAAGGATATCGACACCTGGGCGGATGTGGTGGCGCGCTCGATCCGGGCTGCGGGCGGACGGCGAGGCGATATGGTGCATGTAGCCTACGGCTACGGGCTTTTTACCGGCGGCCTTGGCGCCCATTACGGGGCCGAGCGACTTGGCTGTACCGTCGTGCCGATGTCTGGTGGGATGACGGAGCGGCAGGTCACCCTGATGCAGGATTTCAAGCCGCGCATCATCATGGTGACGCCCTCCTACATGCTTTCGATCCTCGACGAGTTTCGAAGGCAAGGGATCGATCCGCGCGAGAGCTCGCTGGCGGTCGGCATCTTCGGCGCCGAGCCCTGGACCAATGCGATGCGCCAGGAAATCGAACAGTCGTTCGACATTCATGCCGTCGACATCTATGGCCTCTCCGAGGTCATGGGGCCCGGCGTTGCCAGTGAATGCGTCGAGACCAAGGACGGCCTGCATATCTGGGAAGATCACTTCTATCCCGAAATCATCGACCCGGCGACGGGCGAAGTTCTTCCCGATGGCGAGGTGGGCGAGCTTGTCTTTACGACGCTGACCAAGGAAGGCCTGCCAATCATCCGCTACCGCACGCGCGACCTGACGCGGCTATTGCCCGGCACGGCCCGCTCCATGCGGCGCATCGAAAAGATCACCGGCCGCTCCGACGACATGATGATCCTGCGCGGCGTCAACGTCTTCCCGACCCAGATCGAGGAGCAGATCCTCAAGTGTCAGGGGCTTGCCCCACATTTCCAGATCGAACTCAGCCGGGCCGGCCGAATGGACCAGATGACGGTGCATGTCGAGTGTACGCCCGACGCGGCCGACGAAATGGCACGCGCCTCCTCGGCAAAATCCCTTGCCCACTACATCAAGAGCGTCGTTGGTGTTACCACAAGGATCGAGATTCGCGATCCGGGCGGAGTCGCCAGATCCGAAGGCAAGGCAAAACGGGTCCTCGACAACAGACCCAAGGAATAAGGACAAAACGCTTCCCGGCACGATGGGTCGGGAACGCCGCCAAAAGCTTTAAAGAGCTTATCGCGTGGAGGGCGCGAAGGAAGAACAGGAACACAGGATCATATGGCACGAACGCGCGCGATCGACTTTGAAGAGAAACAACGCAGCCTCTTGAGCAGCGCCGCTGCCGTCTTTGCGGAGATGGGGATGGAGAAAGCCTCCATGGCCCACATAGCCTCGCGCAGCAACGTCTCCAAGGCTCTCCTCTATCACTATTACCCAAGCAAGGACGCGTTGATCTTCGACATCATTCGCAACCACCTCGAGGACCTGGAAGCCGCCGTTGCTGCGGCAGACGAGCCCACCGCGACACCTGAGGTTCGGCTTCGGCTGCTGGTGCGGCAAGTGTTGGAGAATTACCGCGACGCCGACAACGAACACAAGGTGCAGCTGAACGGTACGAGTGCGCTCAGCCAGGACCAGCTGGACGAGTTGCGTGCCATCGAGCGTCGGATCGTCAAACGCTTCTCCAGTACCATCATCGAGATCAATCCGGATCTCAATGCCAACAAACCTCTCCTGATGCCCGTTACGATGTCGCTCTTCGGCATGATGAACTGGGTCTACATGTGGTTTCGCCCAGGCGGCCAGGTCAGTCGCGACGAGTATGCCGATATTGCCACGACCTTGATCCTCGAGGGCGTCAAGGCCGTCCGCTAAAAAGCCGGCTCTATCGCAGCCGGTTCAGTCACCGAATTTCAGCCGTTCCAGGATCAAGGGATCATAGTCCGGCGCCTTTATCCGTCGACGGTCTGTCTCTGGCACGGTGAGCGGCTCGGCCGGCTGAAGTTTTTCCCTGGCCTCAAGGGCGAGGCGTTGATAAACGCCTGTGCCTTGGCGCTTCCAGGCGATTTCCTTATCGCTGAGTTCGCGGATGACCCGGGCCGGTGATCCGACGGCCAGGCTGTTTGGAGGAATGTCTGCTCCTGCCTTGACGAAGGCCATGGCGGCAACGATCGAATTTTCCCCGATGACGGCCTCGTCCATGACAACCGCATTCATCCCCACCATTGCATTGCGTCCAATGATGCAACCGTGCAATACGGCGCCATGGCCGATATGGCCGTCTTCGCCAATCACCACTTCCACGTTGGGGAAGCTGTGTACGACGCAGGTTTCCTGGACATTCGAACCGCGCTCCATGACGATGCGTCCGAAGTCCCCACGCAACACGGCACAGGGCCCGACATAGGAGCCAGCTCCGATGATGACGTCGCCGATCACCACGGCGGCCGGATGGACGAAGGCTGCCGGATGAATGACGGGCACGACGCCATCATAGGAATAGACCTGTGTCATGTCAGTCAGCCCCTTGTCCTGGCGACCTTGTCTTGGCGACCATCGTCAACACGTCGTATTGGGCGACTGTCGCCGCATCCTGGTTGGTCACCCGGCAGTCCCAGCGCACTTCGCCATGCTCGGCGCCGATGCGGGGATTGATCTCCTTGCAGGTCAATTGCACCTGCAATGTGTCGCCCGGATTGACCGGCGTGAGGAAGCGTAGGTTGTCGACGCCGTAATTGGCAAGAACCGGTCCGGGGGCCGGGTCTACGAAGAGGCCGGCAGCAAAGGAGACGATCAGATAGCCATGGGCAACGCGCCCGTCGAAG
The DNA here is from genome assembly GCF_000298315.2 of Rhizobium grahamii CCGE 502. Taxonomy (GTDB): domain Bacteria; phylum Pseudomonadota; class Alphaproteobacteria; order Rhizobiales; family Rhizobiaceae; genus Rhizobium; species Rhizobium grahamii. Next base: position 47,687 of record NZ_AEYE02000035.1, read on the forward strand.
AACGGATTGGCCTTGGCCGCATCCTCATCCATGTGGGCGTAAAACGTATCGCCGGTGAAGTTCGCGAAATGCTCGATATCCTCAAGCGTCACCTTGCGTGCTCCGGTCATCAGCTGGTCGCCGATCCGCAGCTCCGCCAGCGACTTGCGGAAGGGGTGTTCCTCGTCCCTGCGCACCTCGGCATCCGGAACCCAGCGACCGGTGACCGCCGACAGCAGCGTCGGCGAGCCCTGGACGGCGGTGCGCTGCATGTAATGCTTGACCCCGCGAATCCCGCCCAGTTCCTCGCCGCCGCCGGCACGTCCAGGACCGCCGTGCACCAGGCCCGGCAACGGCGAACCATGGCCGGTCGAGGTCTTGGCGCTGACGCGATTGCCTATCAGCACCCGGCCGTGGAAGGGAGCCATGCCAAGGACCACCTCTTCGGCGAAGGCCGGATCGTTGGTGAAGACCGAGGACACCAGGCTTCCCTTGCCCCGGCGGGCAAGATCGACGGCCTCCTCGGCGCTGTCATAGGGCATGACCGTGCTGACCGGGCCGAAGGCTTCGACGTCGTGAACGGCCCGGGCTTGCCAGGGCTTGTCGCAGTAAAGGAGAACCGGATTGAGGAATGCGCCAGCTTCGGCGTCGCCCGAGACGATGCGTGGGTTGTCCGGATCACCGGCGACGATCTCGGCATCAGCAAGAAGCTCGCGGATTCGGGCACGGACCTCGTCGCGCTGGGCAAGGCTTGCAAGGGGTCCCATGCGGACGTTTTCATCGGCGGCGTTGCCGAGTGCCGTCTTGCCAAGACGCTCTCCGAGTGCAGAGACCAGCGCGTCGCAGTAGGCGCGAGGTGCGATGACGCGACGAATGGCCGTACACTTCTGGCCGGCCTTTGCCGTCATTTCGCGGGAGACTTCCTTGACGAAAAGGTCGAACTCCTCGGTCCCGGGAGCGGCATCGAGACCGAGAACAGAGGCATTGAGGCTATCTGCCTCCATCGTGAAGCGGACCGAGTTCTCGATGATTGCCGGATGCGTTTTCAGCTTGCGGCCAGTCCAGGCCGAGCCGGTGAAGGTGACGGCGTCCTGACCTTCGACATGGTCCAGAAGATCGCCGACAGAACCGCAGACAAGTTGCACGGCGCCTTCGGGAAGCAAACCCGTCTCAACCATGCGACGGACGATGAGTTCGGTCAGGTAGGCCGTCTGGCTCGCCGGCTTGACGATCGCCGGCATCCCGGCAAGCAGGGTCGGCGCCAGCTTTTCCAGCATGCCCCAGACCGGAAAGTTGAACGCATTGATGTGAATGGCGACGCCCTGCAGGGGTGACAGAATGTGCCGGGCAGCGAAGGTTCCGTCGCGCGACAGGGGCTCCACCTCGCCGTCAACAAGCACTCGCGTATTGGGCAGTTCACGCCGACCCTTCGAGGCATAGGCCAGCAAGGTGCCAATGCCGCCATCGATATCGATCCAGCTGTCCGACTTGGTCGCACCGGTTGCCGACGAAAGCGCGTAGAACTCTTCCTTGCGCTCCATCAGCGCCTGACCAAGTGCCTTCAGCATGGCGGCGCGCTCATGGAAGGACATGCGACGCAACCCCGGGCCAACCTTGTCGCGGCCGTAGGCCAGAGATGCGGCAAAGTCGACGCCGGTGGAATCGATTGTTGCCACCGGGACGCCCGTCGAGGCATCGAACAGCGCCGTGCCATCCTTCGTGCCGGGAACCCAGCGGCCGTAAACGTAGCTTTCGAGACGGCGGGGCGGGTTTACCAGAACGTTCATTGTCTTGTCCTTCCGGGTCAGTTCAGATTGAGCGCAGCAAGCTCAGCGTCAACCGCCGCTTGCCATTCCAGGAGCAGCGCCTCGTTGGGGGTGTGGCGGAGCCCGAAGCGCGCCAGCGTTTCGTAGCGCGCCGAGCCGGAAAGCCCGAAGCTTGCTGCAACGCGCGGGCGCCAATATGCGATCGCAGTGCGCGCTAACGTCGCCCCGTCTTCACTTTCGACGATACGCTTCAGTCCCTCGATGCCGAGTTCGGTGTGATGTGCCTCGCGCGGCAGAATGGCACGGAACACGTCGGCAAGCGGCTGGTAGGAAACGCGGGTAAGCTCGCGAAGCTGGATGGTGCCGGCACTGCCCATCAGCACATTCATGACAACCGCGTCGACCCAGCCCTGCAAGGGATAGTGGAAGACCGAAATCCGCATGTCGCCGGCCTGACGGGCAGCACCTATATCGGTCTCTCGAGTCAGCCGGGCATCCCAGGGATGATGGACCGCATAGCGGCCGGTGTCGGCGCCGAAACTCCCCATGATCTGAAGAACCCGACCAGCATGGTCGGTCTTTTCCAGCACGATCTTGGCAGAAGCGATGCGCTCCCTAATACCGGGCGCATCGTTGATCGTGTCGGCAAATCCGGCGGCGCCCGCAAGCTCGCTATCGACGAAACTTGCCATCAGGCGCAGAAGCTCGCCGCGATAGCGTGGTGTCACATTGTCAGGCGACGTCAGCACGCCACCCTTGAGCAGGTATTCCTCGATCGGCATCGTATCGGACATCGGCAATTCCTCCCTCGCTTTCGCGCGCCTATTGGTCGTAGCTGACCACGACGCGGTCGCTCAGCGGATAACACTGGCAGGTCAAGACGTAGCCCTGGCGCACTTCGTAGTCCTCGAGTGCGTGGTTGACCTCCATCTCGGTCTCGCCCTCGATCACCTTGGCCCGGCACGTTGAACAGACACCTGCCTTGCAGGCGTAGGGGACGTCCATGTTGTTCGCCAGCGCGGCTTCCAAAAGGCTTTGCCCCTGCTTCGGCATCTTGAAGACACGAGTTGCACCATCGAGCGTGACCGTCGCCTCGCAAGCCGCTTCGCGATCGGCAGAGGCAGCGCGTTCGGTCTTGCGACGCGCCCGGCCTGGCTGCGACGATGCAAAGAGCTCGAATTTGATCTGTTCGTCGCGCATGCCGTGATCGCGAAGGGCGGCTGCGATCGTCAGCATCATCGGTTCGGGACCGCAGATGAAGGCCGTGTCGACTGACGTCAAGTCAACCCAGTGCCGAAAAAGCGCCGCACATTTGTCTGCATCGATACGCCCGTTAAAGAGGTCGATATCCTGCGCCTCGCTTTCCAGCACATGCAAGATGGACAGGCGGCCGAGGTAGCTGTTCTTCAGGTCATCCAACTCCTCGCGGAACATGATCGAACTGATCTGCCGGTTCGCGTAGACGAGCGTGAAGCGCGATCGCGGTTCACGCGCCAACGTGGTCTTGATGATGGAGAGGACCGGCGTGATGCCGCTGCCGGCGGCAAAACCGAGGTAATTCCTGGAGATCTCAGGTTCGATCGCGGTGAAGAAGGCGCCCATCGGCGGCATGGCTTCCAGTGTATCACCGATTTGCAGTTCCTCGTTCGCCCAGGTCGAGAAGCATCCGCCGTCCACCCTCTTGATGCCGACCCGCAGCACGCCCTCGTCGCGCCCGGCGCAGATCGAATAGGATCGGCGCAGCTCTTCGCCGTCGAACTGGCGACGGAATGTCAGGTACTGGCCCTGGGTGAAATCAAAGGCACCGCGCTCCCCGTCGAGCGGGGCAAGCGTGACGACCACGGCATCACGCGTCTCGCGCCTGACGTCGGTGACCTGAAGGGAATGAAAACGTGCCATATTGCGGACCTCACTAGGCAAAGGGTCAGATGCACTTGAAATAATCGAATGGTTCCAGACAGTCCGTGCAGCGATAGCTCGCCTTGCAGGGCGTCGAACCGAACTGGCTGATCTTTTCCGTGTTCGTCGATCCGCAGCGCGCACAGGGGACCGTCAGATTGGAGCGGCCGGAGAGGCGATCGACGCGCAGGCGCATGAGGCCGTCTATCGCGGTCCCGTCAACAGGTGGCGCAATGCCGTAGGCCCTGAGCTTTTTACGCCCTTCGGCACTGATCCACTCCGTTGTCCAGGCAGGTGAAAGCTGGCGCTCCAGCCGCAGCTTCTCGATCCCCTTGTCCTGAAGCGCCCGCTCGATATCGAAGTTGATGATCGCGGTCGCCGGACAGCCGGAATAGGTCGGTGTTACCGTCACAACCAGCGTGTCGTTCTCAAAGGCGACGTCCCGGATGATCCCGAGATCGACAAGCGAGATCACCGGGATTTCAGGATCCGGGACCTCCCCAAGCCACTGCCAGACATCGGCGGTGGATGGCAAAGTTGCGGTCGTCATAACCGCCTCCTTCCGTTACCAGGTTGCACCCGGGTAAGCCCGCTGCAGAAATTGCAGCTCAGCCAGGATGAAGCCCATATGTTCGGTATGAACACCGTGCTTGCCGCCCCTGTGCATGAAACCGTCGGCCGGCTTTTTGAGCGTCGCCTCCGCGAGCGCCTCGCCAACCAGCTCATCCCAGGCAGCTTTCAGGCTTTCGGGCTCCGGCGCGATGCCGGCCGCGGCAAGCTCCGCGTCCGATGCGTCGCCGAGGAAAAGCTCGCCAGTATAGGCCCAGAGATCGTCAAGCGCTTCCTGCATGCGCCGATGGCTTTCGCCGCTACCGTCGCCGAGGCGAATGATCAGGTCGCGGCTGCGATCGAGGTGATAGGCAACTTCCTTCGTGGCTTTTTCGGCGATGTCGGCAATGCGCTTGTCGGTCGAGCCGCAAAGCGCCTTCAGCATCAGGAAATGCCAGGCGTCGAACAGAAACTGGCGCATCAGCGTCTTGCCAAAATCGCCGTTCGGACGCTCGACCAGCAGAACGTTGCGGAAGTCGCGGGCATCGCGCAGATAGGCAAGACCGTCGGCGTTGCGACCACGACCCTCGACCTCGCCAGCAAGGCCGAGCCAGAGCTGTGTCTGGCCGATCAGGTCAAGTGCCGTGTTGGAAAGCGCGATATCCTCTTCAAGAGCCGGCGAGTGCCCGCACCATTCGGAAACCCGATGACCGAGGACCAGGGCGTTGTCGCCGAGACGGGTCAGGAACTCGCATAGCGCAGCGTCGCTGACTGACGTATTGGAGATCGCGCTCATCACATATGCCCCACTTCATCTGGAATGTCGAAGAAGGTCGGATGGCGATAGACCTTCGAGTTCGACGGATCGAACAGTGGACCCTTGTCCGACGGCGCGCTGGCCGTGATGTCGCTGGAACGAACGACCCAGATACTCACGCCCTCATTGCGGCGGGTGTAGACGTCGCGGGCATTGTTGACGGCCATTTCGGCATCGGGCGCATGAAGGCTGCCAACATGCCGGTGGTTGAGGCCGTGCTGGCCGCGGATGAAGACTTCCCAAAGGGGCCATTCGCTGGACATCGGTGTTTCTCCCTGCTCGCGGTTCCTCGGCCGAAGGCCCGACGAACGCATATTTGTTACGATAGCAACTGCTCAGAGCGGGCGCCTTGCGACGTCCTGGCACTATTCGGCGGCGGTCCGCGCGGCAGCGCGACGCGATTTCACCTTGTCGGCATGGGCAACGAGCCCTTCACGGAACCAGGCGCCGTCGCTCCATGCCTTCTGCCGTGCGCCAAGGCGCTCGGCATTGCACGGGCCATTGCCGGCGATGACGGCGAAAAACTCGGTCCAGTCAGGTTCACCGAAATCGTGGCCGCCCTTTTCCTCATTCCACTTCAGATCCGGGTCCGGAACCGTGAGGCCGAGGTATTCCGCCTGCGGCACGGTCTGGTCCACGAACTTCTGGCGCAGCTCGTCGTTGGAGTTCTGCTTGATCTTCCAGGACATGGATTGAGCCGAATGCACCGATGCGTCGTCGGAGGGGCCAAACATCATCAGGGATGGCCACCACCAACGGTTCAAGGCGTCTTGGACCATTTGCTTCTGGGCGGGCGTTCCCTTGACCATCTTCATCAGGATGTCGAAGCCCTGGCGTTGATGGAAGCTTTCTTCCTTGCAGATGCGGACCATGGCGCGGGCGTAAGGACCGTAGGAACAACGCTGCAGTGGCACCTGGTTCATGATCGCCGCGCCATCGACCAGCCAGCCAATCGCACCAATATCGGCCCAGCTCAGCGTCGGATAGTTGAAGATCGAGGAGTATTTTGCCTTGCCGCTATGCAGCTGCTCGTACATTTCGTCCCGGCTGATGCCGAGCGTTTCAGCAGCACAGTAGAGGTAGAGTCCGTGGCCTGCCTCATCCTGCACCTTGGCCAGCAAGATTGCCTTGCGCTCAAGGGTCGGGGCGCGGGTGATCCAGTTGCCTTCAGGAAGTTGGCCAACAATCTCCGAATGGGCATGCTGGCTGATCTGGCGCATCAACGTCTTGCGATAGCCTTCCGGCATCCATTCCTTTGGCTCGATCTTCTGGCCGGCGTCGATCCGTTCCTGGAAGGCCCGTTCGACGGGATCCATCTCCTCGAGCGTCTTGACGCGGGCGCTGTCGGTCTTGACCATCTGTGCGTACATGGTTCGTCTCCCTTGCCTTGGCGCGTTAGACGCGCTCGAGGATGATTGCGATGCCCTGGCCAACGCCGATGCACATCATGCAGAGCGCATAGCGGCCGCCTTGGCGGTGCAATTGATAGGTTGCCGTCGTAACCAGCCGGGCACCGCTCATGCCGAGCGGATGACCCATTGCGATGCCACCGCCATTCGGGTTGACATGGGGCGCGTCATCGGGAAGGTCCAGATCGCGGAGTACGGCAAGCGCCTGGGCAGCGAATGCTTCGTTGAGCTCGATCACGTCCATCTGCCCGATAGCAAGGCCAGCCCGCGCCAGGACTTTCCTTGCAGCTGGCGCCGGACCCACACCCATGATGCGCGGCTCGACGCCGGCCGCAGCCATCGCGACGATGCGCGCTTTCGGCGTCAACCCTTGTGTTCTTGCGACCGCCTCGCTTGCAATAACGAGCGCCGCAGCGCCATCATTGACGCCTGAAGCATTGCCCGCAGTAACGCTGAGATCTGCACCGTTAACGCCTTTGAGCCTTGAAAGCTGCTCGGCCGTCGTTCCGGGACGGGGATGCTCGTCGCGGCCGACGACAACGGGATCGCCTTTCTTCTGGGGCACCCTGACTGCGACCAGTTCGTCGGCAAACAGACCCGCTTCCTCAGCCGAGGCCCACCGTGCCTGGCTACGTGCCGCGAAGGCATCCTGATCGGAGCGGCTGACGCCGAAATCAGCTGCGACATTGTCAGCGGTCTCCGGCATTGAATCGACGCCAAATCGTGCCTTCATCTTCGGATTAACAAAACGCCAGCCGATCGTGGTGTCATAGACAGCACTTGTCCGGGAAAACGCGCTGTCTGCCTTTGGCATGACGAAGGGCGCCCGGCTCATGCTCTCGACGCCTCCGGCGACGAGGAAGTCACAGTCGCCTGCGCGGATCGCGCGCGCAGCCATTCCGACGGCATCCATGCCGGATCCGCACAGTCGGTTAATGGTCGTTCCGGGGACGGTGACCGGCATGCCAGAAAGCAGGACTGCCATGCGGGCGACATTGCGGTTGTCTTCGCCCGCCTGATTGGCACAGCCAAGGATAAGATCGTCGACCTTGCTCCAGTCGACGCGGGGATTGCGCTCCATCAGTGCAGCGAGCGGCAAGGCTGCGAGATCGTCCGCGCGCACCGATGAGAGTGCACCGCCATAACGGCCGATGGGTGTGCGAACGGCATCACAGATGAATGCATCAGGCATGCGCAAATCCTCCTGCTCCCGATCGGCGTCCGGATCCAATACATTAACCGACCGATCGGTCATGTATTTAGCACGGGTTATGTCACAGATCAACGGGAATTTCTCGTAGAGCTGTGATGTTTAATATTCGCCCGGGAATCCTAGCACCGCAGTCGCAGATTTCCTCGCATTTTGTGGTGCGGTAACCGTTGGCGATGCTTGATGTTTCCGTCGCCAAACAGCCCATTGAGCCAAACAGACCATCGAATCATTGAATAAAGGAGAGGATGCCCGGCCCGGACCTGCCTTCCGGTGTGCCGCGCCTGAATCGATCGAGATAGCGCTCTAAAAACGCGGCCACTTCTACGACTGCAAGGACCCGCAATGGAATAATCGATGGCCCGTGACATCAATACTGTTCTGAGTGACAACCGACGAGTCCCTGCGAGGCCACAAGGTGAGGGGCGATTGAGATTTGAAGGCCCGTGAATCCCACGGTAAAACCATCAAAGTAATACGCTTGGTTGCGTCACAAGATTTATAATAGTTGCAGTATTACTTCTGTAATTAGTCTCGTTGTTGCAATAGATTTTAGATTTACCCAATAAGGCGTATCGGGGGTGAATTGTTGCGCGCGTTAATCCCATGCTAACTATACGGCAGGGTTGAGGACGTGACTATGACTATTCCGGTCGAATACAACTGGAGCCCGAATCGTTCCGTCAGAGGCGACCGGAAATGGCTCGGCTTCGATACCATTGCGATCTCCTGCATAGCCTCGACGTGCGACTTTGTCGTCCTGATCGGGGCAAGCGCTGCCGGCCATCTGCTTTATCAGCAGATCGGATCAGGCGACGCCACGGATCTGTCCCTCTATGTCGGGGTCGGGCTTTTCATCGCGACGGTTTTCGTCCTGGCGATGTTTGGCGTCCACGCCTATCGTCCGGCCGAAATCCGCTCTGTTCGGCGTCAGTTGCCTCTGATTCTTGCGCTCCTGCCGGCAGCGATCCTTTTCTTCATTGCCGTTGCCCTGTTCCTGAAGATCGGGACAACCGTCTCCAGGGGCACGATGATTACCACGGCCGGCCTCTCCGTCACGGGTCTCCTTGGACTGCGACTGTTCTGGCGCCACATCGGCAATGCGTTTTCCCGTGCGCGGTTTCCCTCCCGCAAGGTGCTTCTGATTTGCCCGGGCACGATGCAGGTCGAACCGGTCATTCAAAGGGCGACCCAAAGCGGGCTCTCCGTCAATCACATCATGACTATTGCCGAGAGCGACCTTCCCGTGGGCGGGATGGGTGAAGCCTACCAGCGAAACGGTATCGACGACGTTGACGAGGTCTTGGTCGCCTGGAGTGACTACGGCAATCTTCGCGCGCTGGAAAAGTGCCTTTCCGACCTTCGCCAGTTCTGCGTGCCGGTCAGTGTCATGTTCGGTGGCGTGGTTGGCGAGGTTGTCGAGGGTTTCGCCCAGACGGTCGGCGAGCGGCGAGCCTTCCAAATTCACCGGCCGCCACTCGATTTCTTTCAACGCTTATTAAAACGGGCCTTCGACGTCGTCTTTTCGATCGCCGCACTTCTCGTCATGTTCCCGATCTGCGTGATGGTCGCAATCGCGATCAAGCTCGACAGCCCGGGGCCGATATTCTTTGCCCAGTCACGCAAGGGCTACAGCGGCCGCGCTTTCCGCATCCTCAAGTTCCGCAGCATGTCCGTCATGGAAGATGGCGGAAACGTCCGCCAGGCGACACGCAACGATCCCCGGGTCACCCGGGTTGGCGGCTTCATCCGCTCGACCAGTCTCGACGAACTGCCGCAATTTTGGAACGTCCTCCGCGGCGACATGTCCGTTGTCGGACCGCGCCCACATGCCATGGCGCATGACGACCTTTACGGCGCGCTGATTGCCCAGTACGCGTCGCGGCGGCACGTCAAGCCGGGCCTGACGGGCTGGGCCCAGATCAGCGGATGCCGAGGAGAAACACCGACACTGGACAGGATGGCCGACCGGGTTCAACACGATCTGTGGTATATCAACAACTGGTCCTTCTGGCTTGACGTGAAAATAGTAGTACTGACGATTCGCACAATGTTTGATCGGAGTAATGTTTACTAGAGGTCAATCGCTGTTTAGTGTTGCGTTGCAACAGGGGTGTCTCGGCAATGATTTTGGTGACTGGCGGAGCCGGTTTTATCGGTTCGAACTTCATTCTCGACTGGTTGGCGCACGATAACGAGCCTGTCGTCAATCTCGACGCGCTCACTTACGCTGGCAACATCCGCAATCTTGATGCGCTTGCCGAGGACAAGAGGCACATTTTTGTGCACGGCAGCATCGCAGATACGGCGCTGGTCTCGAGCCTTCTCGAGCGCCACAAGCCGAGGGCCATCATCAACTTCGCGGCCGAAAGCCATGTCGACCGGTCCATCCATGGACCCGAGGATTTCGTCCAGACCAATATCGTCGGGACATTCCGACTTCTCGAAGCTGCCCGCGCCTACTTTGCAAAGCTGCCCGATCGCGACGCCTTCCGCTTCCTGCACATATCGACCGATGAAGTGTTCGGCACGCTTGGGCCGGACGATCCGGCATTCGACGAACAGACCCAGTATCAGCCCAACAGCCCGTACTCAGCGAGCAAGGCGGCAGGCGACCATCTCGTGCGCGCCTATCACCACACCTACGGTTTGCCCGTCCTGACCACCAACTGCTCCAACAACTACGGTCCCTATCATTTTCCGGAGAAGCTGATCCCGCTCGTCATTCACAATGCCTTGCAGGGCCGCCCGCTGCCGCTTTACGGCGATGGCCAGCAGATCCGTGACTGGCTCTATGTCAAAGACCACTGCAGCGCCGTTCGGCGTGTCCTCGAAGCTGGCATTCCCGGCGAGACTTACAATATCGGGGGCTGGAACGAGCGGACCAATCTCGACCTCGTCAACCTCCTCTGCGATACCCTCGACGAAATGGCGCCGAAGGCCGACGGAACCTCGTATAAGACCCAGATCACCTTTGTGACCGATCGTCCTGGCCATGACAGGCGCTACGCCATCAACGCAGGCAGAATGGAAACCGATCTCGGCTGGCGGCCCATGGAGACGCTGGAGAGCGGCATCAGGCAGACCGTTCGCTGGTATCTCGACAATGCCGAGTGGGTGACGGGTGTCACCACGGGCAGCTATCGAAACTGGATCGCCAAGCAATACGCATGAACATCCTTCTCCTCGGCAAGAACGGCCAGGTCGGCCAGGAACTACAGCGCACACTTCTGCCATTCGGCACGGTGACTGCACTCGGTCGCGACGGCCTCGATATGGAAGCAACAGACAGGCTTGCCGAAACCGTCAGGGCTCACGCGCCCGATATCATCGTCAATGCGTCGGCCTGGACAAAGGTCGACCTGGCGGAGACGGAAACCGAGCGGGCATTTCGTGTCAATGCCGAAGCCGTCGCGGTCCTTGCGGGGATCGCGCAGGAACGCAAGGCAACGCTTGTCCATTATTCGACGGACTACGTGTTCGACGGGAGCAAGCCCTCGGCTTATCGTGAGGACGACGGGACAAATCCGCTGAGCGCCTACGGTCGATCAAAGCTTGCGGGCGAAGAGGCAGTCAGGTCCAGCGGATGCGATGCGATCGTGCTGCGGACGAGCTGGGTCTTTTCCCAAGAGGGCACGAATTTTATTAAGACCATCCTTCGCCTGGCCCGCGAGCGGAAAAGCCTGCGGGTGGTGGCAGATCAGTTTGGCGCCCCGACGTCGGCGGAATTGATCGCCGACGTCACGGCGCTGGCGATTGCCGCGCATCGTCGCGGTGAGCTTCCGGGCGGGATTTATCACCTGACGGCCCGTGGAAGGACGAGCTGGCACGAGCTTGCCTGCTACGTCGTCGGGCGCGCGAGCGCGCTGGGCTTTGAACTGCAGGCCGGGGCAAACGACATTCAGCCGATTGCCACCGAGGAATATCCGCTACCGGCAACCAGACCATCCAATTCCGTGCTCGACAGCGGCGCGCTCGCCAGCCGCCTTCGACTGGACCTCCCGGACTGGACTGTCCACGTGGAAAGAATGCTTCATCAACTCCGGAGACGGGAGCTGCAGTCTTGAACCGAAAAGGCATCATCCTCGCCGGCGGCTCCGGCACGCGGCTTCACCCGGCGACCCTGGCGATCAGCAAGCAACTGCTGCCTGTGTTCGACAAGCCGATGATCTACTACCCGCTGAGCACCCTGATGCTCGCCGGCATTCGCGACATCCTGGTGATCTCGACGCCTCAGGACATTCCGCGTTTCGAGCAGCTCCTCGGGAGCGGCAGGCAATGGGGTGTCAACTTCTCCTATGCTGTTCAGCCGTCGCCCGAGGGGCTGGCCCAGGCCTTCATCATCGGCGAGGACTTCCTCGCCGGCTCGCCTTCGGCACTGGTCCTTGGCGACAACATCTTTTACGGGCACGACCTGCCACTGCTCCTGCAGAGCGGCATGTCGCGCGAAACCGGGTCGACCGTCTTCGCCTACCACGTTCTCGATCCGGAACGGTATGGCGTCGTGGAATTCGACGGCATGAACAAGGCGCTCTCGATCGAGGAAAAGCCGGAGCGAGCGAAATCGAACTACGCGGTCACCGGCCTTTACTTCTATGACACCCGGGCGGTCGAGTTCGCCAAGGCGCTCAAGCCCTCGCCACGCGGTGAACTCGAGATCACCGACCTCAATCTCCGCTATCTCGAAGACGGCAACCTGACAGTGGAAATCATGGGGCGCGGCTATGCATGGCTCGACACCGGAACGCATGATTCGCTGCTTGACGCCAGCCAGTTCATTTCCACGCTCGAGCATCGGCAAGGCCTGAAAGTTTCCTGTCCAGAAGAGATCGCATTTCGAAACGGCTGGATCGATGTCGCAGAGCTTGAGCAACTGGCACGACCACTGGCCAAGAGCGGATACGGAAAATATCTCTTGAGGCTCGTCTCGGAGGCTGGCCCCCGATGAAGGCGACACCCCTTGCAATCCCCGAGGTGCTGTTGATCGAGCCGATGGTTTTCGGCGACGACCGCGGCTTCTTCTTCGAGAGCTTCAATCAGGCGAAGTTCAACGCGCTCGTCGGTTCCGATCAGAGCTTCGTCCAGGACAATCATTCGAAATCGGCAAAGGGCGTCCTCCGAGGACTGCACTACCAGGTCCGGCAGCCACAGGGAAAGCTGGTGCGGGTCGTCGAAGGCGAGGTGTTCGACGTCGCCGTCGACCTGCGCAGGAATTCGCCGACCTTCGGCAAGTGGGTCGGAGAAATCCTCTCTGCCGAGAACAAGCGGCAGGTATGGATCCCGACCGGCTTTGCCCATGGCTTCCTCGTTCTCTCGCAGACCGCCCAGTTCCTCTACAAGACGACGAACTTCTATGCGCCGGAAAGCGAGCGGGCAATCGTCTGGAACGACCCATCGCTCGCGATCCGTTGGCCGATCGATACGGCTCCGCTTCTGTCGGGCAAGGATGCTGCCGCAGCAGCCTTCAAGAACGCCGAGGTGTTCGAGGACACCTTGGTCAGCTGATCGTTGATGAGCGCTTTCTCGGACCGCGAGGTCGGCGTTGATAGGTCCGGCAAAAACTGGCAGTCAAAGGATGAAAAGCGTGTGGAATGATCTTAGCGGCGGATCCTACCCGACCCTCTACGCCCAGGTGATAGCATGGGCGCTGTTGGTCTTCATTTTTTTCGTAACAGTTTCCCCGATCAGGATGCGGCCGCGCACGATCACCCGCGTCAATCTCGACAGGGCGCTTGTCTTCGCCTCCATGGCATTCTTCTTTGTGCTTGGTTATCCACGCTATACGACACCAGTGGTCCTGGCCTGCGTGGTCGGTTCCGGCCTCTCGGAACTGCTGCAGCTCGCATCGCCCTCGCGGCATGCCCGACTTGGCGATGCGATGGCCAAATCGATCGGAGCCGCCGCTGGCGCCGGCGTTGCAATCGCCGCGCTCCTAACATCAAGCCTCATGGCAACCTGAACTATCGAAAAAGCATTCGGCGATGGCCGCTTTTCGGAAACGTTTTAGTATGGCAGATAGGAACGGGTTGATAGGGAGAGAGACTGCCGCAGATGAAGGGAATTCGCCAACTCGCCAAGCATCTCGATATTTCAATCGGAACAGTTTCACGTGCGCTGAATGGCAGACCTGACGTCAATGAGGACACGCGCAAGCGCGTGCTCGCGGCCGCCGAGGAACTCGGCTATGTCGCCAATCAATCCGGCAGAAGTCTTCGTCAGGGGACGACGAATGTCATTGGCCTGATGATCGAATCCAGCAAGGAAACAGTCGAAAACAGCGACAACTTCTTCCTCGGCGTTACCGGCGGCCTGCAGAGCGTCCTCTCCCGACACAAGCTCGACCTGCTCATGTTGCCTTGCCCGAATGACGAGGACCCGCACGAATATCTGAAACGGATGGTTGCGCGGCGGATCGTCGATGCGATGATCATCTCCGCCACCCAACGCGTCGACAAGCGAATCGATCTTCTGATCAAGACCAAGATCCCGTTCGTGGCGCTCGGACGCAGTACCTCCGGCGGCAACCACACCTGGATCGACCTCGACTTTGAAGGCGTTGCCGCTTGCGCCGTCGACCGGCTTGTTTCGAAAGGGCATCGCCGCATCGCCATTGCCGCGCCGTCGAACGATATCAATCTCGGCTATATTTTCGTTGATGCCTACCGCAAGTCGCTTGAACGACACGGCATCGCCTTTGATCCTGCGCTGGTGATCCGTGTCAAATCGAGCGAGCAGGGCGGCTATCAGGCGGGCCACGAAATGCTGCGGCTCGAGAGCAAGCCGAGCGCGATCATCCTGATCTATGAACTCATGGCGATCGGTCTCTACCGCCGCCTCAACGAGGCGGGCATCGTACCCGGACGAGATCTCGCCGTGATCGGCTTTCGCGAGGAACCGCGCGGTAAGTTCCTGCAGCCGTCACTGACCTGCTTTCGCATGTCGCTTCGTGATCTCGGCGTCGAACTTGCCGAAACCCTGCTCGCGACGATGCCTGCCTATGCCGAACACTATCCGAAGGGGGCCCGCAGCACGATCTGGCCGCTGGAGCTCGCCCCGGGCGAAAGCGATGCGTTTTCGCTGACCTCGTAGGACGGCGCGTCAGGGGCGGGCGGGAATGCGATTGCAGTGCGCGAAAGAGGCACGCAGGATTGGCTTCAGCAGACCTGATTTTTTTGCTGCAATGCAGCGCAGACCCGCCTAAAGTCTCGCCATTCCACGCCTTTCCGCAGCATTTATTGCCAAATTGTATGGTATTGACAGCAGGAAACGTTTCCGCTTAGTATCGTAAACGTTTACGGGATGTGTTTCGGGAGGAAAGCCGAAAACCACCCATCGGAGGAAATCGTGATTTTGAAAGCCGTTCTATGCGGGTGCGGAGCCATGTCCAAAGGCTGGTTGCGTGCCATCAAGGAAACCCCGGCGTTGGCAGCCGCCATCGCGGTCCGGGGCCTCGTCGACGTCAATCCGGCAGCCGCCGAAGCGCTGGCAGCCGAGTTCGGACTCGAGGGCGTCGTCACCGGCACGGACCTGTCCGACGTCATTGCACGGACGAACGCAGACATCGTGCTCGATGTCGTGGTGCCCTCCGCACGCTTCAACATTGTCTCTACCGCGCTGAAGGCCGGATGCCACGTGCTTAGCGAGAAGCCGATGGCGACGTCGCTGGTTGAAGGGGCAGCACTGATCGATCTTGCCGCCGAAACCGGCAAGATCCATGCCATCATCCAGAACCGCCGCTTCATATCGGGCGTGCGCCGCATGCACCGCTTCGTCAAGAGCGGTGCGATCGGGGACCTTACCGCCATTCATTGCGACTTCTTTCTCGGCCCCCATTTTGGCGGGTTCCGCGAGGAGATGGACAACGTCCTCCTCCTCGACATGGCCATTCATACCTTCGACGCGGCGCGTTTCGTCGCCGACAAGAAGCCACTTGCCGTCTATTGCGTCGAGCGCAATCCGAAGGGCTCATGGTACAGGCATGGTGCCACCGCCAATGCAACTTTCGAATTTTCTGATGATGTCGTTTTTACCTATCGCGGCTCCTGGTGCGCCGAGGGGGAGCGCACGAGCTGGGAAAGCGAATGGCGTCTCGTCGGCTCGCGCGGCATGTTGACCTGGGACGGCGCCGACACGTTCAGCGCCGCCGTCGCCGGCACCGACCCTGGCCTGCTGCATGGCTTTGTGCCCGTAAACGTTCCCGGCCCGATGCATGAAGAAGAGACGCACGGTCATGCCAGCGTCATGTCTGACTTCGTCGAGGCAATCAGATCAGGCAAGCGCCCGGAAACCGCAAGCTCCGACAACATCAGGAGCCTTGCCATGGTCTTTGGCGCGATTGAGAGCGCCAAAACCGGCAAGCGCATCGAAATTTCAGCATAAGGAAAGTGATTGTGAGCAATCCCGCCAACTCCATTCGTATCGGTACCATGGTCAGCGCCTCCAAGAGCGGCGCCGACAAGCGCATTGGCCAGATCGCCGATATGGGCTTCGAAAGCTTCGAGCCCTTCTTCTGGCAGACGACGAACCGGCAGGATCTTGCCGAGCTCGGAAAGCGCTGCATCGACGCCATCGGCGACCGCGACATCACGATTTCGACGCTCGGCATGTTCGGCAATCCGCTCGAAACCACCGAGATCGACCTAGAGACGCTGCAGGGCTGGAAGGACTGCATCGACAACGCCCACCATTTCGGAGCAACCTGCGTTGCCGGATTTACCGGCCGTGTCCGCAACAAGCCGCTGACCGACAGCCTGCCGCGCTACAAGGAAATCTGGAGCGAGCTTGCCAAGCGCGCGGCCGACAAGGGCATCAAGATCGCTTTTGAAAACTGCGCCATGGACGGCAACTGGGCGACCGGCGACTGGAACATCGCTCACAACCCCGACGCCTGGGAACTGATCTTCAACGAGACCCCGGACGACAACATCGGCATTGAATGGGAGCCCTGCCATCAGATGGTCTACCTGATCGAGCCGTTGCCGCAGATCCGCAAATGGGCCAAGAAGATCTTCCACGTGCATGGCAAGGACGCGACCATCCGCTGGGACGTCATCAGGGAGCACGGCATCTTCGGCAAGGAGAAGTTTGTCTTCATGCGCACACCAGGCTTTGGTGACAGCAACTGGACGGACATCATTTCCGAACTGCGCCTTGCCGGCTGGTCCGGGTCGATCGACATCGAAGGCTGGCATGATCCGGTGTATCGCGACCAACTTGAGATGACTGGCCAGGTTCATGCGCTCAACCACCTCAAGCATGCCCGGGGCGGCGCTTTCGTCGTCGATCCGGTTTGATGGAATAGTGGCCGGCGAGGAGGAATCGCCGGTTTTTCAAGGGATAACCACCAAGGAGGAGAACTATGGGTATCCGCAAGTTTGCAATGATCGGCGCCGTGGCGCTTGCAGGCGTTTCTCTCTTCGGCCTTTCCGCGAAGGCCGAGGATGTCACCCTGACACTATGGTCGCTGGACAAGGACATCCAGCCGGCGCCCAATCTCGTCAAGGAATTCAACGCCCAGAACAACGGCATCAAGATCGAGTATCGCCTGATCCAGTTCGATGACGTCGTCACCGAAGCGATGCGCGCCTATGCCACCGGACAGGCACCCGACATCATTGCCGTCGACAACCCCGAGCATGCGATGTTTGCCTCGCGTGGGGCCTTTCTCGACCTCACCGACATGGTGAAGTCGTCTTCGGTCATCAAGCCGGACAACTATTTCCCGGGTCCGCTGAAGTCCGTCGAGTGGGATGGGAAGTACTTTGGCGTGCCCAAGGCGACGAACACGATCGCGCTCTACTACAACAAGGAGATGTTCAAGGCGAAGGGCCTCGACCCGAACAAGCCGCCGCAGACCTGGGACGAGCTTGTCGAGGATGCGCGCAAGCTCACCGATCCCGCCAAGAACGTCTATGGTCTCGCCTTCTCCGCCAAGGCGAACGAGGAGGGCACCTTCCAGTTCCTTCCCTGGGCTCAGATGGGCGGCGGCAGCTACGAGAACATCAATGCCGAGGGTGCAGTGAAGGCGCTGGAAACCTGGAAGACGATCATGGACGAGAAGCTCGCGTCTCCTGATACGTTGACACGCGGCCAGTGGGACTCCACCGGCACCTTCAATTCAGGAAATGCCGCCATGGCGATCTCCGGCCCCTGGGAGCTTGATCGTATGACGAAGGAAGCGAAGTTCGACTGGGGTGTTGCCCTGCTTCCGGTTCCGAAAGAGGGCGCCGAGCGCTCCTCGGCAATGGGCGACTTCAACTGGGCGATCTTCGCCAGCACGAAGCATCCGGCCGAAGCTTTCAAGGCGCTCGAGTTCTTCGCCTCCCAGGATGACAAGATGTTCAAGAACTACGGCCAGCTTCCGGCCCGTTCCGACATCACCATTCCTGCGACCGGCGAAAAGCTCAAGGATGACGGGCTGAAAGTCTTCATTGAACAGCTGAAATACGCCAAGCCGCGCGGTCCACACCCGCAGTGGCCGAAGATCTCCAAGGCAATCCAGGACGCCATCCAGGCTGCCCTGACCGGTCAGATGTCGGCGAAGGAAGCACTCGACCAGGCTGCCGACAAGATCAAGGCCGTGCTCGGCTAACCCTTTCCGAACAACCGGATGGCTTTCGGGCCATCCCACCATTTCCTCCCGGGAGGGGCTGTGTTTCAGCGCAAGCTTAAGGCAGCCCCGTTCGGAGTATCGGAGGATCGATGAAACGGATTCTTTCAAGCGTCAGGGACGGCCGCGGCTTCGACATCGTGCTCGTCGCCTTTCCGCTGGCGTTCCTGTTCCTCATGGCGGGACTGCCACTCATCTACAACGTGGTGATGAGCTTCCAGGAGGTTGACATGTTCAGCCTCGGGACCTTCTCGCGCCCCTTCGTCGGTTTCAAGAATTACACGGATCTCTTTGCCCAGCCGGAAACGTGGCCGATCCTCGGCAACACGGTGATCTTCGTCCTTGGCTCAATCGCCGGGCAGTTCCTGATCGGCTTTGGCCTCGCCCTGTTCTTCTGGGTCAGTTTCCCCGGCGCCTCCTGGCTGAGAGGTCTGTTTCTGGTCTCCTGGGTCATGCCCGGCCTCGTCGTCGGCGCGATCTGGAACTGGATCCTCTCGGGCGACTTCGGTGTCCTCAACTTCATCCTGAAGGAGAGCGGCATCATCAGCGGCAACATCTTCTGGCGTTCCGATCCGCACTTCTCGCTCTATGCCGTGATCATCGCCAATGTCTGGCTTGGAACAGCCTTCAACATGATCCTGCTGTCGGTCGGCCTGTCTGGCATTCCCGGCGATCTCTACGAAGCAGCCGAGCTTGATGGCGCCAACGCCTGGCAGCGCTTCTGGACGATCACGCTGCCGATGATGCGCTCGACAATCGGCGCCATCATCGCGCTTGGTCTGATCTTCACATTACAGCAGTTCGACCTCTTTGCCGCCATTACCTCGGGTGGCCCGAACAATTCGTCCAACGTCACGCAATACTGGGCTTGGGACCTATCCTTCCGCCAGTATGATTTCGCCAAGGGTGCGACCATTTCCGTCATCATGATTGTCTTCGTCATGTTCGCCTCGGTCGTCTATGTCCGCTCGACACGCCATGAGGTGCGGGGATGAGCGAGACGATACGCAACCGCATGATGCTCGTGATCGCCATCCTGATGGCCGCGATCTATCTGTTCCCGCTCTATTGGATGTATATCACCGCACTTAAGGGCGGATCCGAGATGTTCGCCACGCCGCCGAGCTTCTGGCCGGCCGAGCCGCAGTGGGGCACCTTCAGCTATGTCTGGGAAAGCCGCGGCATGGGCCGCTACCTCTGGAACTCGGTGGTCATCGCCGTCGGCGCGGTCACGCTGATCACCGTGCTCGGCGTCGGCTGCGCCTACGTGCTGGCACGCTACCGCAACGTCTGGGTCGACATCGGTCTCTTTCTCATCCTGATGCTGCAGGTTCTGCCGGCGTCGCTGATGGTGACGCCGATCTTTGTCGGCTTCTCGCAGCTCGGAATGCTCGATTATCCGCGTCTAGCCGTCATCATCGCGATTGCCGCAAAAAGCATGCCCTTCTTCGTCGTCCTGGTCAGGGCCACATTCATGGCAGTGCCGATGGAACTCGAGGAGGCTGCGCTTGTCGACGGAAACAGCCGCGTCGGCGCCTTTTTCACCATCGTCCTGCCGCTTGCCCGAAACGGCATCCTGGTCAGCGCGATCCTGATCTTCATGCAGGCCTTCGGCGAGTTCGTCTATTCGAAATCGATGATTCAGGCAGCCGAGCTTCAGCCGGCTAGCGTTGGCCTCAACTCCTTCATGGGGCCGAATACCAACGAATGGAACAACATCATGGCCTACGCGACGATGTATGTGACACCGATCCTCGCCATTTTCGTCCTCTTGCAGCGCCGCATAGTATCCGGCCTCACCTCTGGAGCCCTCAAATGACCAGTCAGATCGAGCTCAGCGGCGTCAACAAGCATTATGGTGCATTTCACGCCTTGAAGAACATCAACCTGTCGATTGCCAAGGGTACCTTCGTCGCACTTGTCGGCCCGTCCGGCTGTGGAAAGTCGACCCTTCTGCGGTCGCTTGCAGGGCTTGAAAGCATCTCGGAAGGCGAGCTCAAGATCGCCGGCGAACGCATGAACAACGTGCCGCCACGCAAGCGCGACGTCGCCATGGTGTTCCAGTCATACGCGCTCTACCCGCATATGACGGTGGAGGAAAACCTCACCTACAGTCTGCGCATACGCGGTGTTGCAAAGGCTGAGGCCAGGAAGGCAGCAGCGGACGTTGCTGCGACCACCGGCCTGTCGCATCTGCTGAAACGCTACCCGCGCGAGCTGTCAGGTGGGCAGCGCCAGCGTGTCGCGATGAGCCGCGCCATCATCCGCCACCCGAAGGCCTTCCTGTTCGACGAACCGCTTTCAAACCTCGACGCCGCCCTTCGCGTCCATATGCGCAAGGAAATCCGCGCGCTGCATGATCGGCTGCACGCGACCTCCGTCTACGTGACCCATGACCAGATCGAAGCCATGACCATGGCCGATCATGTCGTCGTCATGCGCGAAGGCGTGATCGAGCAGCAGGGCAAGCCGCTTGATCTCTACGACAAACCCGCCAACAAGTTCGTCGCGGGCTTCATTGGATCGCCCGCCATGAACTTCATTCCGGCTCTGGTCGCCGAGGACGGCAAAAGCCTGACGATCGATCTCGGTACCGTCAAGCACAGGATAGCGATCGATCATCAGGTGCAGACGGGTCGCAAGGTCACTGTCGGCATCCGCCCCGAGCATATCGGCATCACCGCAGCAGGGCAGGGGATCTTCGACGTCCCAGTGTCGGTGGTCGAATCGACAGGCTCCTCCACCTTCGTCACCGCATCGACGACCCCTGAGCTGACGGTTGTCGAGACGGGCCGGGGAACTGCCCGCGCCGGCGAGATGATCGGCATGAACGTCGATCCCGCGAACCTGCATCTTTTCGACGAGACAAGCGGGCTGCGCCTCTGATGTCGAGAAGCGGCCGGACGACAATCCGGCCGCCGATCGATCCTAGCGGCCGCCTTCCATTTTGCGGTGCCGCTGGTTCGTCCCGCCGGCT
The DNA here is from genome assembly GCF_000298315.2 of Rhizobium grahamii CCGE 502. Lineage (GTDB taxonomy): Bacteria > Pseudomonadota > Alphaproteobacteria > Rhizobiales > Rhizobiaceae > Rhizobium > Rhizobium grahamii. The sequence goes on from NZ_AEYE02000035.1 coordinate 68,902, forward strand.
CCGTATGGATAGTCGGCCACAACAGGCTGGCTGATTTCGCTCAGCCTCGCCATCTCCTCCTCCGACAGGACAAGCTTTGCCGCCGCGAGGTTATCGGCGAGCTGTTCGTTCGTTCGGGCTCCCAGAATGACCGAGGTCACCGCCGGCCGCGCTGCCGTCCAGGACAATGCGACCTGCGCCATGCTTACGCCACGGGTCTTGGCAACGTCCGCCACGGTGTCGATAATTGCCCAGGTTCGCTCCTGCGCGTTGCGGTTCGCGTAGGATTCCATTCCCCTTGCGGGATTTTCGCCGAGACGGGTGGTGCCTGTCGGGGTCTCGTCGCGCCGATACTTGCCGGTCAGCCAGCCGCCGCCAAGCGGCGACCACGGTAGCAGGCCCATGCCGGCATCCTGGCAGGCAGCAACGATCTCAAGCTCGATGTCGCGCACCAGGAGGCTGTACTGGGGTTGCAGCGTCACCGGCAGGCTGTAGCCCCGCGCCTTGGCAATCTCCGCTGCCTTGGCAATTTGCCACCCGACATAGTTCGAAAATCCATAATAGCCGATCTTGCCTGCGGAAACAGCATCGTCGAGGAACCGCAATGTCTCCTCGATCGGCGTCAGCGCATCCCATGCATGCATCTGGTAGAGATCGATATGGTCAAGGCCGAGGCGCGCAAGCGAAGCGTCGAGAGCTTGGTTGAGGTGGCGACGCGACAGCCCGATGTCGTTCGGGCCTTGCCCCATCGGAAACCGGCCCTTTGTCGCAATGACAGCCTGTTTGGCTTCCGTCGGCCGCTGCTTCAGCCAGCGGCCGATGATTTCCTCTGATGCTCCGGCGCTGTAGACGTCGGCCGTGTCGATGAAGTTGCCGCCCCAGGCGAAGTAATCGTCGAGCAGCCTGTGCGATGCCGCTTCGTCTGCCTCAGCACCGAATGTCATCGTGCCGAGGCAATAGGCGGTCACGACCGCACCGCTGTTGCCGAGCCTGCGATAGTCCATGGAGATCCTCCTCTTCTTGACCGGAAAGATTTGCCTGAGCCTCTGAAATCGTACGCGACGACATCCGATGTGATTCCGAGCTTGCCAGGAAACACGGGTATCTACGACTTCTCACGACAACCGAGACGATACAAGCGACAAGTTCGTGACATTGACGGTCGGCAGCAGGTTGCACTCCCGAACCCAGAGACTATGAGTAACGGTAGAGCAACTGTCGCAGGCTCATATAGAGGGGTTGGCAAAAACAGAAGCCCTGCCGCAGCCATGCCCGGCTCCGGCAGCCTCGTACGCCGACATCAAAACAGCGTTGCGACTGTCCGGAGCAGCTCTGGGTAAAGTGACTAAGCGGGCTTTGCTACACTCGGATCTTCCGAAAGAACGCGCGCCTCGAGAATAGAAACGCCATAGGCTGCCATCAGCCACAGGCACAAGGCTACGCAACGCGGAACGGATTGCTCGCCGGTGGCCAACCGCCGCCTGGTTTGTTCGTCGATCCCGAGCAGTTCCTGAATGTCGCTTGCCGACATTCTCGCGACCTCCACGGCCGCTCTAAATTCGGACGGTGTCATGTTACCCCCTAGCGCGGTTCCGACCGCGCATCTCCTCCAATCAGGGGCAACCCTTCCATCGGGGCATCCGCATCCAAGATCAGAGCATTGTTCCAATTCCAAGCGGGCAGCAGCGCCTGGCTCAAGAACATCCGCTCGACCTGGCGGCCGAGCATCGGGCTACAAGTCCCATGCTCAGCCGGTGTCGGAAGCCTGTGTTCAGAGCCTCGTGATGATGACCTCCAGATATTCGCTTGGTACGACCACGGTACCGTCATCGGCGCGATTGAAACGTTCCATGAGCGCCAGCAGGTCGTTGGTCAGTGTATCTCGCGCCGCCGGATCAAGGGCGGCGAAGGTTTTCAGGACGGGACCATAATAGGTCCGGAAGACCTCAAGCCAATGATCCGGCGACTTGTAGCGGAACACGAACTGTCGCGGCGTCGCGGCGATCGACGCGATCGCTGCTGGGAACAGTTCCTCAAGCCGCACCCGCGAACCCCAAGCCGCTGGCGAGCGGGCACCTGCCGGAGGCTGCACATGCTTGCCGATCGTCTTGAACATCTGCCCGATGAAACCGTCAGGGGTCCAGTTCGCAAGACCGACCGAACCACCGCGCTTGCAGACCCGGAGAAGTTCTGACGCGGCCCGCTCCTGGTCGGGCGTGAACATCACGCCGAAAATAGAAAGCACGTTGTCGAAGGATTGATCGGCAAACGGCAGTTGTTCCGCATCAGCCTCCTGGAAGACGATCGGCAGCCGATCGGCCCGGGCGCGTTCCTGGCCGCGTTCCAGCAGAGCTGGAACGTAGTCGGTCGCGGTCACCTCGCACCAGCGTCGGGCGGCGGCAAGGGCGCCGTTGCCGTTTCCGGCCGCAACATCGAGCACCTTCGAGCCTGCGCGCAGATCGAGCGCTTCGCAGAGGCTTTCACCGACAATTTGCAAGGTTGTCCCAACGATTGCGTAGTCGCCCGAAGACCAGGCACTTTGTTGCCGGGCTTTGATCGCTCCGAAATCGACGGTGGGCTGAGTATCACGCGCGACGGCCGCAGATGTGGACATTGCTTTCTCCTTGGGTCAGATTGGTCAGCCTCATGGTGCGTCTATGGCAACCGTGGTTGGGCACGTGTCGTGCCGCGGTCTCTGGCTTAGATAGGGATAGTGGGGGTCGGCGTGGCAGCTGGCGTGGGAACGAGCGTGGAATCGCATGGCGAGGAAGCCAATCGGCCCGGGCGCTCGCTTGAGATCCGACTGCTTGGGCCGATGGCGATCCGACGTGACGGCGTCGACCTGAAACTCCCCGGATCCCGAAAGGTGCGGTCTCTTCTTGCTTACCTAGCGCTGTCGCCGCGGCCGCGTGGGAGGACACAACTTTGCGATCTCCTATGGGACATTCCTGACGATCCGCGCGGGGAGCTGCGATGGTGCTTGAGCAAGATCCGGTCGCTCATCGGGGAACAACGCGTCACCACCGACGGCGATGCTGTTGGCCTGGAACTATCGGACTGCTTTGTCGATGCGATCGAGGCGGCGACGGCTTACCAACACGGCTTCAAGACGCAGACAATCGACCAGTTGCGAGCCCTGGCGGGCCTTTTTGCCGGTGACTTCCACGAGGGGTCGAGCCTCGAACGAAGCCCCGCATTCGAAACCTGGCTGGTGTCGCAACGTCGTCGGTTGCGTGACATTCATGCCGCTCTTCTTGAGCACATGGTGCAGCGTTTGCCGCCGGAAGAAGCCCACGCCTATCTCGATCGCTGGATCCAACTGGCGCCCTTCGATTTTCGCCCGCACGAACTGCTGCTGATTTCCATTGCCAAGGCGGGCCGTTTTCGGGAAGGCGAGGAGCATCTTGAAGCGACCACGAAACTATTTCGTGCCGAAGGTATCAACGAGCGACCCCTGCATGACGTCTGGCAGACGGCCAGAACACAGACAGACGAAACCTTCCCGCCACGACAGATCAGTGCCAGTGCTGTGCCCGCATCATCTTCCCGCGACACCGAAACCTTCCCAAGGGAGCCGCGGCGGCCGTCGATCGCGATCATGCCGTTCAATGAGCTATCGGCCGTAGCCGCGCCTGGCGGCCCTTCGGATGCCCTCGCATACGACATTATCACCCGGCTTGCGAAGCTCCGCTCCTTCCATGTCATCGCGCAAGGCACGATGTTCGCGCTGAGAGAGCGCCGTCATACGGTCGACGAGACAGCGCGGCTGCTCGGCGTCGACTACATCGTCGACGGATCGTTCCAGCGCATCGGTGACCGCATCATCGTTCGCGTCGAGTTGACCGAAGCAAGAACGGCTCGCATCGCCTGGACCGATGTCTTCGAGCGCCGGGTTGCCGATACCTTCCTCCTCCTTGACGAAATTGGCAGCAGGATCGTCGTCTCGATCGAGCGCGAAGTCGAGACGATCGAGAGCAACCGTGCCCTCCTAAAGGCGCCGAACTCTCTCGATGCGTGGGAGGCTCACCACCGGGGACTCTGGCACATGTATCGCTTCACCAAGAGCGACAATGAGAAAGCCCAGCACTTCTTCGAGCGAGCAATAGGACTGGACCCGACCTTTGCCCGTGCCCATGCCGGCCTGTCCTTTACCCATTTCCAGAGTGCCTTCCAGCATTGGTCGGACCGCGATACCGAGGCCGATCTTGCCTACCGGGCGGCGAGCCAGAGCATGATGGCAGACGAGCTCGATCCTACGGCCCATCTCGCCATGGGACGCGCACTGTGGTTGCGAACGCTGCATGATCAGTCGGTCGGCGAGCTGCAACAGGCGGTCGAACTTAGCCCCAGCTTCGCCATTGCCCATTATTCTCTCGCTTTCGTTCAATCTCAGTCCGGTGATCCGTGGGCGGCGGTCGTTGCGGCCGATCACTCGCGGGCGCTCAGTCCTTTCGACCCGCTGCTTTTCGGTATGCTCGCCAGTCGCGCCTTGGCCCTCGTGCGTCTCGGCAGTATCGAGGAAGCCGCAGATTGGGGTATCAAGGCCGCGGCCCGTCCGAACGCCCATGCCCATATTCTGGCAATCGCGACGCTTTGCCTTTCAATCGCCGGACGCCTTAGTGAAGCAAAGGCGTATTTGGCGATGCTTCACGTTCGATATCCTGCGTACCGCCTTGATGACTTTATGTCGGCCTTTCATTTCCCCTCCGCCGACCAGCTACTGTTTCGGCAGGGTGCAAAGCGCATCGGATTGGATTGAAGGAGCCATTCCGTCCTAAGTCATCGGCCGCTCGCGCACCTATTCCCTGTCGGCGCAAAGCGCCCGTCAGATGCTTGCAATCTTTCGTAGTTCCTCGGCGGTCGTTGTCTGGAAGCCGAAGAATTCGAGATAGGCCGGGATCTGTTCGAAGAGCATATCGGTCCCGACTTGAAAGGCGCATCCCCTGGCGCGAGCTGCAGCGAGAAACGGGGTGATCTCGGTTTTCATGACGACTTCGCCGACGAAGGTGTTCGGAGAGAGGCGCGATACATCGACGGGCAGTGGATCGGCCTGGCGCATGCCGAGCGGGGTTGCGTTGACAACGATGTCGAAGCCCGCAGGGTCGCTGGAGCCGGTCGTCACCTGTGTGCCCGGATAATACGTGTTCAGTCGTTCATGCAGCCCGCTCAGAGCGATCATGTTATCGTCATGAAGAGCAATGCGCCGCACGCCTGCAGCAGCCAGCGAAGCGGCGATCGCTGAACCAACGCCGCCAGCGCCGACGATCAAAACGTCAGATTCTGCCACCTTCTGGCCCTTGCGCAAAAGCCCCCGCACGAATCCGTCGCCGTCGAACATGTCGCCGATCAGTTCGCCATCCCCGCCAAGGCGGATCGCATTGCATGAGCCCGCTACCTTTGCATTCGTGGAAATTGTGTCGAGGAGCCTCATCGTCGTGACCTTGTGCGGCATGGTGACGAGGGCCCCATGGATGTTAGAGAGCCGGAACAGGACCTTGAGGAAGGACGGGTAGTCCTCAGGTTTGCAGCCCATCGGGACAACGATGGCATCGATCCCGCTGGTTTCGAAGTAGGGATTGTAGATCAGCGGCGCCTTAAAGGACTCCGTCGGGTAGCCGAGATGTGCGATGAGCCGTGTGGTGCCGCTGATCATGAAGGCTTCCCCTGCGCCATCGCGTCGTTGAGAAGGACGGTGTGACCCGAACGGGCTGACGATTTGATTGCCTCGATTACGCGTAGGGTCGCAAGCCCTTCTCGCGCACTGACGAGAGGGCCTGCCTTGCCTGATATCACATCACAGAAATGGTTGAGCTGGGCGGCGAGCGGATCGGCAGCATCAAAGGTGACGCGCTCCTCCACCAACTGTTCCAGCCAGTTCGGCGCTGCCGCACTTGTCCACAGTACGAGCTGGGGGATGGAAAGCGACCCGATCGTGCCTCCAATCTGATAGCAAGGCTGATCCTGCCGGGGATAGGCGGGGTTTTCGCCGGCGGTCAGTTCCCAGCTCCATGGCGAGGCGATGGCATCGGAGGCATTGAGCGTCGCAAGAACACCGCTCTTGAAACGCAGGAGGATGACAGCGGTATCCTCTACAGCCAGCCCTCTCGTGGAGTCCGACTGGATCGCATGGACACTGTCGACCTCCCCAAAGAAGTAACGGAAGAGATCAACATCGTGGACCAGGTTGATGAGGATTGGGCCGCCGCCTGCCTCGCGCCGCCAGTGGACATCAAAATAATCGACCGGCTTGGCAACCCAAAAGGTCCCGTGGGCGGTTAGGACCTTGCCCATCCGGCCGCTGTCAAGGATGCGTTTGACCGCCTTGATCATCGGATTGTGGCGACGGTGATGGCCGATCAGTATCGGTACGCCTGCCGCTTCGGCAGCGGCTACGATCGTCTCTGCCGCAACAGCATCGTGCGCGATCGGCTTTTCGATCAGGGCCGGCAGCCCCGCGAGAACGGCTTCAAGCGCGTTCTCGGTATGAAGCTCGTTGGGCGTAGCGATGATGATGCCGTCAAGCGCCGCATTCGCTGTCGCTTCCGCGAGGGTTGGGAACCAGGCGGCCCCCTTAAGACCAGCGAAATCTCTTGCAGCGTCGGAAGGATCAATGACCGCGGCAAGCATCGCGCGCGGCTGAGCCACTATCCTTTCAATATGGCGCTTGCCTATCAGGCCCGCGCCCATGACGGCGATCTTAAACGGGTCAGTTCGGGTAGGCATTCAACGTCCCCCGGATTCAGTTACGAAGGATTTCGCCGAGGAACTTGCGAGTGCGTTCGTGGCTCGGATTGGTGAAGAAGTCCGACGGATGGGCTTCCTCGACGATCGCGCCGCTCGCCATGAAGATCACCCGATCGGCAACCTGGCGGGCAAAACCCATCTCATGCGTTACGCAGATCATTGTCATGCCTTCGTCGGCGAGACCGATCATGGTGTCGAGTACCTCCTTGACCATCTCGGGATCGAGAGCCGAAGTCGGTTCGTCGAAGAGCATCACCTTCGGGCGCATGCAGAGCGCTCGCGCGATGGCAACGCGCTGCTGCTGGCCTCCGGAAAGCTGGACGGGGTATTTCTTAGCCTGTTCCAGAATCTTGACCCTGTTCAGCAGTGCCCGCGCACGCTCTTCGGCCTCTGCCTTGCCCACGCCTAGTGCCCGCATCGGCGCCAGCATGCAGTTCTCGAGCACTGTCAGGTGGGGAAAGAGATTGAACTGCTGGAAAACCATGCCAACTTCGCGGCGGATGGCGTCTATTGCCTTGGCTTGATTACCCATCAGAATGCCGCCGACGCGGATTTCACCCTTCTCGTAGCTCTCCAGGTGATTGATGCAGCGGATGAGTGTCGACTTGCCGCTGCCGGAGGGGCCGCAGAGAACGATCTTCTCGCCCTTTTGCACGGACATGTTGATGTCGTGCAGCGCTTGAAACGCGCCATACCATTTCTCCACGTGGGTCATGGTGATCATGGTCTCGGCGGAAGTTGTTGAAATGTCGCTCATGGTCTCGTTCTCATCGCGGCCGTCAGCGGGCGCCAGAGGCGGCGAAGCGGCGTTCAAGCCGCGCGCCGAGGATCGTCAGCGGGCAGCACATCAGGAAGTACAGGGCACCGACGATGCCAAAGACCGTCAGCGGCTGGAAGATCTGGTTTGAGATGATGTTGCCGGCCCGGGTCAGTTCGGTGAAGCCGACAATCGAGGCCAATGACGTTCCCTTGATTAACTGCACGAGGAAGCCAACCGTCGCGGGCAGTGAGATACGGATTGCCTGCGGCAGGATCACATCCCTCATGCGCGAGAGGTATTTGAGGCTGAGCGCCTTTGCCGCCTCCGTCTGCCCGCGAGGCACTGCGTCGATCGAGCCGCGCCAGATCTCCCCAAGGTAGGCGCTGGCATGCAGCGTCAAACCGATCGCGACGGCAAGCCAGGCGTCGAGCTTCAGGCCAATCAAGGCAAGACCGTAGTAGACGACGAAGAGCTGCATGAGTAGCGGCGTGCCTTGAAAAATAGCGATGTAGCCCGCCATCACTCGCTCTAGTAGAGGCAATTGTGAGGTCCGCGCCAAAGCCACGGCAAGCCCCGCAATACCACCGCAGACGAAGCCTACTGCTGACAGGAGAACAGTCCACTTAAGGCCGATTAGGAGAAAGACGAATTCTTCCCTGCCCACGTTCGTCTCCTATTTGACCGGATAACGGAAGTAGCGGGCCGATAGGAGCGAGAAGAGGCGCATCATCAGCCAGGAAATGACGAGGTAGAAGATCGTCACGGTGAAATAGACTTCGAAGCTCCGAAAACTCTCGGACTCGATACGCTGGGACACAGACGTCAACTCGTAGGCAGAAATTGCCGAGGCAATGCTGGTGGTCAGCGTCAGCAGTACAAACTGGCTGGTCAACGACGGATAGATCGCCCGTAGCGCAGGCTTCAGGATGACCAGACGAAACACCTGCAGCTTGTGCAGGCCAAGCGCCAATCCGGCTTCCATCTGGCCCTTGGGGATGGATTGGACGCCGCCGCGGATAATCTCGATCGCATAAGCGCCCCCATTGATGCCAAGTGCGATGATCGCCGTCGGCGTCGGGTCGAGCCGGATGCCGGCAAGTGGCAGGGCGAAATAGAGAAAGAAGATCTGCACAAGGAACGGCGTGTTGCGGATCAGTTCGACGAAAGCGATCACCAGCCAGCGGACAGGCTTCAGAGGCGAGTCGCGCAGGGCTACGCCGCCAACGCCAATGATGATCGCAAGCAGCATGCCGCAGATCGCCAGCAGAAGGGTGCCGAGACAGCCAAGAAGCAGACTGGGAAGGCCCTCGATGACTGGTGTGAAATCAAGCCGGTAGTTCATGTCTCACTTGAGCTCCGCCCTGCCATGTCGGCCATCGCCTCGATCGCCAGTTCGTAACCACGGGCCCCGAAGCCAATCATGATTGCACTCGCGACACGCGAGATCAGCGAATTGTGGTAGATGCTCTCGCGCGCATGAACATTCGATATGTGCAGTTCGATCTTCGGCGCATCGAAGGTCTTCAGTGCATCAAGAAGTGCGATAGACGTGAAGGTATAAGCAGCGGGGTTGATGATGATGCCGCAAGCTTCGTTACGCGCCTGGTGCACGCTTTCCACGAGTTCTCCCTCGAAATTGGTCTGGCGGAAATCGACCATAAAACCGAGGCCCCGTGCTCGGGCGATGCATTTTTCCTTGATGTCGGCAAGCGTCGTTGTGCCGTAAATAGCGGGCTCGCGCTGGCCAAGGAGGTTAAGGTTCGGCCCGTTGAGCACAAAGATGGTTTTGGTCATGGTCGCGCTCCTTGAAAAACGGCGCTCGTCTTCAGGTACGGAGGTAGCGTTGACGGGCATCGTGATGCCCGTCGCTCTGTCTGCCTAAAGCAAGTGAGCCGCTCAGTTGACGGCGAAGGGGATGCCCTCGAGCTTTTCCGGAAATTCCGGTACAGGAACTTTCATCCACTTATCGTAGATAGTCTTCAATTCACCGTTAGCCTTGATCTTGTCGATAAAGACGTTGATCGAAGCATTGATTTCCTTTTCACCCAGCCGCGTGCAGGCGCCATTGTAGAGTTTCTGGAATTCGAGCTTGTTTTCGAATTCGCCCGGGCGAGCCTTCTCGACACGGTCCATGTAGAAGATGTTGCCACCGAGCGCTTGCACTTGCCCCGAGACCAGCGCCTGGACGCTCGGAGCGTCGCCATCGAATCGGCGGATCGTCGCCGTCTTCGGCGCATTTTTGGTCACCTGGGTATCCTGTGCCGCCCCCTTCGCGACCCCGATCGTCAGGTTGGCCATGTCGTCATTGGTTTTTATCGGCATCGATTTCGGTGCAATCAGCACGATCGCATTGGCGACATACGGCTTGGAGAATTGGACGGCCTTGGCGCGGTCCGGCAGCATCGCCATTGTTGCGAACAGCACGTCCACGCGACCCGTCGTCAGCGCCGGTATGCGGTTGTTGACCTCGAGCGGGACGAACTCGACCTCGACGCCGAGCTCCTTGGCATAAAGCGTTGCGATATCCGCATCCAGACCATCCTGCTTGCCGCCGCTCGTGACGAAGCCCCATGGTGGGTTATCACCCTGGATGCCGACGATGAGTTTTCCCTTGGCCTTGATTTCGTCGGGGGTAACGGCGGCCGCCGGCCTTGCAAGCCCGGTTGCGGCAATAAGAGCTGCAGCGCAGAGCATTGCGTTTCGCCGCGTTAGCATCGATTTCAGCATGGTTTCCTCCTCCATTGGGCGGCCGCGCTGACCGCAACAGTCACTCTCCCTGACCGTATAGGCATAATTGCCAGACAGCTCGTCATAAATCAACATATTTTTCGGATAATCTATGATGATTTGTTTTTTGCCAATTGAATTGAAATAATCACGACATTCGGCATAATACCTCCCAATCGATTTTGGGAGGATGGCGGTATCAGGCCCCATTGCCCGATTTGCTGAGTGCGAAAGGGTTCGGACCATGAAGACCTCGATTGCCACGGTGAGCATCAGTGGCGAGTTGCCCGAAAAGCTGGAAGCGATTGCGAAAGCTGGTTTCGACGGTGTGGAGATTTTCGAGAACGACTTCCTTGCCTTCGATGGGCGGCCCTCCGAAGTCGGGAGGATGGCAAGGGATCTCGGTCTGGAGATCACGCTTTTCCAGCCGTTCCGTGATTTCGAAGGCATGCCTAAACCCTTGCGCAGCCGTACGTTCGACCGGGCCGAGCGCAAGTTCGATATCATGCAGGAGCTCGGAACCGACCTTGTACTTGTCTGTTCAAACGTATCGTCCGCAGCGCTTGGCGGCATCGATCGCGCAGCATCGGATTTTCACGAACTCGGCGAGCGCGCTGCAAAAAGAGGCTTGAGGGTCGGATACGAGGCGCTTGCCTGGGGACGCTTTATCAGTGACCACCGGGATGCCTGGGAGATCGTTCGAAGGGCAAACCACCCGAACGTCGGGCTCATCCTCGATAGCTTCCACTCGCTCTCGCGAAAAATCGATGTCAATTCAATCCGTTCCATCCCGCCGGAGAGAATCTTCATCGTCCAACTCGCCGATGCTCCGCTGATCGATATGGATCTCCTCTATTGGAGCCGACACTTCCGCAACATGCCAGGCGAGGGCGATCTGCCGGTCGCCGCATTCGCCGAGGCTGTCGCCGCGACAGGCTACGATGGCTACTTCTCACTGGAGATCTTCAACGATCAGTTCCGCGGTGGTTCGACCCGCGCGATTGCGGCAGACGGCCACCGCTCGCTGATCTATCTCGGTGATCAGGTCAGCCGGAGCACGAGGGCCACGATCGGCATCGACATGCCCCCGAGAGCGTCGGCGCAAGGCGTCGGCTTCGTTGAATTTGCCACCGATGAGGACGAGGCTGTCGAACTCGATGGCCTGCTCAACGCACTCGGCTTCCGCAAGGCGGCGGTTCACCGCTCCAAGAAGGTCAATCTCTATCAGCAGGGCGAGATCCGCATTCTCGTCAACGTCGAGCCGGTTGGTTTTGCTTATGCAGCGTATGCTGTCCACGGAACTTTTGCTTACGCGATGGCACTCGCGGTTGACGACGCCGCTGCGGCTTACCGGCGCGCGCTCGCGCTTGATGCCGAACCGTTCCGTCAGCCCGTTGCCGACGGCGAGCTCCAAATTCCGGCCATTCGCGGCGTCGGCGGCGGGTTGATATACCTGATTGACCACAAGAGTCCGCTCGGGCAATTTTCCAACATCGACTTCGAAGCCGTCGATGGCGAGGACGCCGGTGATGCGGGTCTAAAGCGGATCGATCATATTGCGCAGACCCTTGCCTACGACGAGATGCTGACGTGGCTGCTGTTTTACACTGCGATCTTCGAAACAAGAAAGACGCCGATGGTCGACATCATCGATCCCGGCGGTGTGGTGCGCAGTCAGGTTGTAGAAAATGACACGGGCTCGCTCCGCATCACAATGAACGGCGCGGAAAATCGTCGCACGCTTGCCGGCCACTTCATCGCAGAGAAGTTCGGATCAGGCATCCAGCATCTCGCATTTTCCACTGACGATATCTTCGCCACAGCGAAATCTCTGCGCGAAAGGGGCTTCAAGGCGCTCCACATCTCGCCAAACTACTATGATGACGTCGAGGCGCGCTTCGGCCTTGATCCTCACCTCAGCGAGCAGTTGAAGGCTGAGAACATTCTCTATGATCGCGACGAGCACGGCGAATATTTTCAGCTCTATAGTGGGACCTACGGCGAAGGCTTTTTTTTCGAAATCGTCGAACGCCGCGGCTACCGCGGCTATGGTGCGTCCAACGCCATCTTCCGCATTGCTGCATTGAAGAAGCAGATGCGGCCGGAGGGCGTGCCGAAGGATGCTATCTGACCCCCTGTGGGCGGCCTAGGAAAGCCGTCCGCTGTTCAAAACGTGGTCCACGCCACTCTGGATATGCTGCCGGACCACGGCTTGCGCGCCTTCAACATCGCGCTTCAAAGCAAGCTGGAAGAGAAGCTTGTGATCGTCGACGACTGGCTGTCCACGAAAGCTGCGGGCGAGCAAGTGATAACGCAGGAAACGGTCAAAAACCGAAGAAAGAACTGTCATCAACGTGGTGGAGTTGCAGGCCGACACGATCGCCTGGTGGAACTCCCAGTCGTAGCGCACCCATTCGATCGTGCGTGAGGCATCACCCGACAACAGCGTCTTCTCCGCGGCCGCAAGTTTGTGGTGCGCGGCAACGATCCTGCCCTCCCATTCAAGGTTTCCGGCAGAAAAGGAGAGAGCGATCGCATGCGTTTCCAAGACCAGGCGAAGATCTGCAAGTTCCTCCAGCTCTTTGCGAGACGCGGGGCTCACTTCGAAACCGCGCTGACCTTCTGCAAGCACCAGGTTTTCGGTGGTTAGACGGCTCAGGATTTCTCGCAGCGAAGACACGCTGATCGAATAGCGCTTCCTTGCTTGTTCAAGCTTGATCTTGGCGCCCGGCGCGAGCCTGCCCGAAATGATGTCCTCGCGGATTTGACGCAGGACAACATCGCTGACCGTTTCAGAGGGGTCGGTTACGGGCTTCAGCATGGTATTCCCTTGTGTGCGTCTACTGTCACGCGTCAGAGGCGGTGCTTGGTAAGGGCGTGCTCGACCCCGTCCAGAATATGGCGCTGCAGGATAGTCTTCGCTGTCGCGCTGTCGCGGGCGAGTGCTGCTTCCAGAAGCTGCCGATGTTCGGCTTCTGCGACGCTTCCGCGGTATGACAGGGCCACCATCTGGTAGCGCAGGTATTTGTCGAAGACGGCGGAATGCGTTTCCATGAGGAGGCGCGATCCGCAGGCGGAGATCAAAGCCTGGTGGAATTCCCAATCGTAGCGCTTCCAGTCTTCAGCTCTGCTGGTGTCGCCGGAGGCCATCACCTCTTCCATGCGGGCAAGCTTGTAGTGAGCCGCCATCAATGCGGCCTCCCATTCGACACCGCCCTGTGCGAAGGATTGATCGAGAGCGTGTTCTTCCAACAGCAACCGCAGCGCAGCGATTTCCCGCAGATCCGCCTCCGAAACAGGCGCGACCTCGAATCCGCGCTGACCCTCGGCGATGACCAGCCCTTCCGATGTCAGGCGATTGAGAACCTCACGCAGAGTGCTGACGCTCGTATCATAAGCTGCTTTCAGGTTTTCGAGCTTCAGCTTTTGCCCGGGCGATAGTCTCCCGAAGATGATATCTGCCTTGATCTGCCGGTAGCTGCTCTCCGCGACGGTTTCGCCCAAAAGTTTCTGGAGCAAATCGATCTCCGATATTTTGCATTTTGTCATACGTATATCGACACGGCCGTGAGCTTTCAATCGGTAAATACAATTTGACACGTCGATTAAGAGATGCGCCGGTTCCAGGAGGTGACAGGTTCAACGGCCGCCACGCGATGTTGGCGAAAGCCCATCCATAGAAACCCCAGTGTGAGCACGCTGTCCGTTGTATGGCGACCCCACGAAGGCAATGGGGATCAATCAAGAGCGATCGCGTAACTGTGGGGCGCGCCTCTCTACGTGGCTGATGCGTTGGTTTTCTCTTCCAGCAGAGCCTTCGGAATATCGTCAAACGACGCGTAGTTGAGATTGTAGAGCCTGGAATAGAGCTTGCGGTTCTTCATGAGCTGCTGGTGGTTGCCGCTCTCGATAAGTTCCCCGTTCTGCAGAACGATTATGCGATCGGCCTCGCGGATGGTGGCGAGACGATGGGCAATGACAAGCCCCGTGCGATTTTCCAGAAGCTTGACGAGCGCCTTCTGGATCTGCATCTCGGTATAGCTGTCGATATTGGCCGTGGCCTCGTCGAGCACCAGGATCTTCGCGTCGGCGACAAGCGCGCGGGCGAAGCTCAAAAGCTGGCGCTGTCCGAGCGAAAGATTTCCGCCGCGCTCGCCAAGCATGCTGTCGTAGCCCTCTGGCAAACGCATGATGAAATCATGTGCCCCAACCGCCTTGGTCGCGTCGATCACCTGTTCGCGCGTTGCCTGCGTCTTGTGGTAGCGAATGTTGTCGAACACCGTGCCGGTAAATAGGAAGGGTTCCTGCAGGACCATGGCGATCTGGTCGCCGAGTGAATCCTGCTTGAGGTCGCGGACATCATGTCCGCCAACGAGCACCTGTCCCTGCTGGACGTCGTAGAAGCGGTGGATCAGTGACATGCAGCTGGACTTGCCGGATCCCGTCGGCCCGACGAGCGCAACCGTTTCGCCGGGATTTACCTTGAAGCTGACATGCTTCAGGACTGGGTGCGCGGGATTATAGCCGAAGACGACGTCACGAAACTCGACGGATCCGTCCATGTCGGCGCTAAGCTCCTTCGCGTCAGGCGCGTCCCTGATGTCGACAGGAACATCCAGAACTTCAGTCAGGCGCTGACCGGACGCCATGGCGCGCTGCATCACCGAATATTGCAGGGTCAGCGACCTGATCGGATCGAAGAACCGCTGGATGTAGAACAGGAAGGCGACGAGGACACCAACGTCGAGCGCCTGATTGAGAACGCGCGCACCGCCGACGACGATGACGAGCGCCATGGCGACGCCGGTCAAGGAATCAACGATTGGCACCATGACCTGGGCGTAGCGGGCAGCTGTCAGGTGGGTCTTCAGGTTCGCCTTCGCCTTGTCGTCGTATAGCATGAAGTTGACGCCCTGGCGATCCATGGCCTGGACGGCGCGCACGCCATGGATGGCCTCGGCGAGCGCACCGTTGGCAACCGAATTGGTCTCGTGCGCCGCCATGAAGGACTTGCGCGCCAGTGGGAGCCAGAAGAGGCGAACGACAAACAGGATTGGCAGGACGGACAGGGTGAGAAGGCCGAGCTTGAAGTCGAGATAGAGCATGACGAAGACGATACCGAAAAGCAGCGCGATATCGCCGACCGACAACACCGACGTCTCCAGGAATTCCTGCATCGAATTGACGTCGCCCTGCAGGCGCGACATCAGTCGTCCGACCTCGGTCTTGTCCATAAACGACAGCGAAACCCGCTGAAGGTGCGAAAACATCGCCCTCCGGATGTCGAACAGAACCTCCTCGGCGACAGTCCCGACAAGCATCTCCTGGGCGTAACTGGCGCAGTAGTTGACCAGGATCGCGGCGAGAAAGGCGATCATCGACCACGTCAGCGCCGAATGGCCAGGATCCGTCCGCATCCCGTGGTCGATCGCATAACGGATGATCAGCGGGATGAGCAGCTGCATCGACGTGAACGTCAGTACTGCCGCTAGGGAAAACCATACCTGCCTTCGGTAGGGATGCACGAACGACCATATGCGCTTGACGATGTTGCCGTCGAAGGCCTTTCCAAACATCTCCTCCTCGATGCGGTGGGAGCCGACAACCGCGCGCGGCGGCCGGCGTCCATCCTCGCGAACGTCGGAGCGCTCGGTTTCCAGTTCCTCGGCCATGTCGTTCCTTTCTAGGCGCTGAGGGCGTCGCCGCCCGGTCGCACCTGCAGTTCATAGAGCGCCTTGTAGCGCCCGCCGACAGCCAGCAACTCCTGATGCGTGCCCCGCTCGACGATCTCTCCGTTCTCGACGAACAGGATCTGGTCGGCATGCATGAGCGAGCCCAGCCTGTGGGCAACGATGATGGTGACGCGATCGGCCGCATATTTGCGCATCGCCGTGCGGATGCGCTGCTCGGTCGCGGCATCGATTGCCGCTGTCGAATCGTCGAAAACCATGACAGCCGGCTTCAGCATCAGCGCACGGGCAATCGTCAGGCGCTGGCGCTGCCCGCCGGAGAGCGAAACGCCGCGTTCGCCGACGACAGTGCCGTAGCCCGTCGGCAGGCCAAGCACGTAGTTGTGGAGCTGCGCGCTTTCGCTGGCCCGTTCGATGCGGCTTTCTTTAGCCCAGGGATCGCCGTAGGCAATGTTGTTTTCAATCGAGGTGGTGAACAGGAAGGAATCCTGCTGCACGACGGCGACCGACCGGCGAAGCGACTGCAGGGTTGCCTTCCTGATATCCTGGCCGTCTATCGTGATCCTGCCCTCCGTAACGTCGTAAAAGCGCGGGATGAGATGGGCAAGCGTCGACTTGCCGCTGCCCGGCGGACCGACGATACCGATCGTTTCGCCGCGCCTTGCCTCGAAAGTCATGTCGCGCAGGACCGCGTGCATTGGCGCGCCGGGATAGGCAAAGCCGACCTTCTCGAAGCGAAGCGTACCGTCCGAAATCGTGAGATCCTTCGCGTCGGGCGCATCGCGCACGGCAACCTCGAGATCGAGCAGGTTGAAGAGCCTTGTGCCGCAGGTGGAGGCGCGGGCAAAGGCGTTTACCATCAGACCAAGCTGGCGCACCGGCATCTGCAGGATCGTCATGAACGTCAGGAACGATGCAAGCGTACCGACCGTGATCTCGCCTGACATGACCTTGCCACCGCCGATCCATAAAACGAGACCCATCGCCGCAAAGAAGGAAAAGGTCATAGCGCTGGTGTTGACGACACGAATGCCGACACGCTGGTGGGCGAGCGCCAGGGCATTCTTTGACGCCGTCTCGAACTTCATCATTTCGTGCGCCTGGGCGGCAAAAGCCCGCACCACCCTGATACCACCGAGGTTCTCCTCCATGATGCGCGTCAGGACGGAAAGCCGTTCCTGCAGGTCGAGCCAGGTGGCGCGAAGCCGCAATTGCGTGACCGAGGAACGCCATGCGACGAAAGGCACGAAGCTCAGCGCCAGGAGGCCGAGCACGACGTCGGTGGTCAGAAGCATGTAGGCGCCAATGCCGATCAGCATGGTCAAAAGCACCATGCGCACAAGGGCCGTCGAGAAATACATGCGAACCCCTTCAAGGTCGAGCAGACCGACAGTGATCAAGTCGCCCGAGTGGACGCTGTCATGGAAGCTGAAGGAAAGCCGCTGGATTTTCTCGTAGCAGGCGAGCCTGAGCTCGTAGCCCATATGATGGCCGACACTCTCGCTGAAGTAGTTCTGGACCATGGTGAAGAGGCCGCGAAGGACGCTGGCACCGAGCAGCAAGAGTGCCGTCGTCAAAAGCGCATCCTGTGCCACTTGTCCTGCCTGGCCGCCTGCCATCGCACCCTGGGTGAGGTCCACTGCCTGGCCAAGCAGTCGCGGGATCATCAGCTGAAAGGTCGAAGCGACGAGGGTAGCACTGATTGCAAGGCCAGATTGCCAGGGATGGCGGAACGCCATGACGGTAATGCGGACCAGCGTGAAGAGGCCCTTGCCCCAGCCCGCCGCGGTCGCCTTCGCCATTGACGCCGAGGGATTCGTCGTGCGTGTTAAAGCATCGCTGCTCACGGTGATGTCCAATACAGAGGTGTGATCGGACGCTGTCCGAACAATGGAATCAATGGAAGGATTGATTAGCACCCTTACTTTTGCCGATTCCTTTAGGCCCTTCAAGTCAAGAATTCACCAGTTGGTTATTTTATCGTGAGCAGAAAGATGCGCTCGCGTCGGCCGGATTGGCGCACTCTGGATAGAGAAAACTCCCAATTTTTTCCGTTGCTTGTCTCCTGTCAGGCGGGCCGCGAGACAAAGCGCTTGCCTAATTGTTTTTTTGAAGCTTTGATACACGACCAGTTTGATAGACTATGAGCGGTTCAAAGCCGCGCGAACCCAAGCGGCGCGGACGTTCCGCGTTGCCACCAGTCGAGACACGATGCGCAAGGTCGCAGGGGAGTTGAGATGACGGTTCATGGCCTGTTTTCCTCGAAATCAGCGGCGGCAGCACGGGCGTCCGCCATCCCGCGGATCGCAATTGTCGGGCGCGGTTTTTCCGGAATGATGACCGCCATCGCGCTGATGAAGATAGTACGCACGCCCTTTCACCTGCAGCTCTTTGATCCCAATTCCTCGGTCAGCGGCGGACAGGCGCTCTCCACAACGCGGGCCTCGACCATCCTCAACACGCGCGTTCGCGATCTCTCGGTCTCGAAAGGTGATGCAGATGACTTCAACGACTGGCTCTGTAGCAACGCGGAATTCCGCGCCGCGGTGCCTGCGGCCATTCCAGGATTCCGCCAGATTTTCGTGCCTAAGGACATCTTCAGCGACTATGTCTACCAGCGCTTCTCGGAAGCATTTTCCGCGCGCAGGGATATCAGCGTCCAGGTTT
The DNA here is from genome assembly GCF_000298315.2 of Rhizobium grahamii CCGE 502. Classification (GTDB taxonomy): domain Bacteria; phylum Pseudomonadota; class Alphaproteobacteria; order Rhizobiales; family Rhizobiaceae; genus Rhizobium; species Rhizobium grahamii. Next base: position 87,469 of record NZ_AEYE02000035.1, read on the forward strand.
GCCCGGAACCGGTCGTGGCAATTAGGCGCATGCACAGTGGACGCTTTCTGCTCGAAAGCGGCAGCCCTACCAACCCTCTGTTTGACATCGTCGTTCTTGCAACCGGCTACGGATTGCCAAAGGCCGAGGATCGCGCGGAAGACCCTTCACCGGTAAGAGCCCAGCGCCTGGTGGCACGCCCTCACACGGTGCTGCTCGGAAGCGGCATCAGGGTCGTCGACCAGCTCTTGCAATTGCGCGACACCGGCTATGGCGGGCAAGTGACCATCCTCTCGAGGAACGGGTTCCTGCCCCAGCGCCACACCCCGAATTCTGCCGATCCGGTTTTTCCGGCTGACGCCATGCCGGGGAACCTCTCCGATATCCTGCGCTTCATCCGCAAGGCCTGCCGCGAGGCGGAGGCGGAAGGCCGCAGCTGGCAATCGGTCATGAACGGCCTGCGCAAGCATGCCCGCTCGCTATGGCGCTCCCTGCCGGCGCGAGAGAAGCAGCAGTTCAACCGGCATTTGCGGGCGATCTACGACAGCCATCGCAACCGGTTGCCGGAAGCGATACACGCGCGCCTGCAGGGAGAGCTCGCCAGTGGCAATACCGTCCTTCGTCGCGGCGTCGTCGGCCGCCAGGGCCTGGGCGGCCTGTTTTTTCGCCCTGCCGGTTCAGGCGCGGACGAAATCGTGCATGCTGAGCGCGTTCTGGATTGCCGCTGCCGCGGGCCGCAACTGACATCACCGATGATCGCAAGCCTGCTCGATGAGGGATTGGCACTGCCTGACGAGCTGTCGCTCGGTCTCGCAGTCGATCAGTATGGCCGCCCATGCCTCGACGACGGGTCCGTGGTCGAGGACCTGTTTGCCGTCGGCCCCCTCGGTCTCGGCAGTCTGCCCGATATCGATCTCGTCCCCGAGATCGTCAGCCAGGCTTATGCCGTCGCTGAGCACGCCGCGGAGCGTGTCTATCCCTGCAGCCGGGCGATCTGATCATTCTTTTCGCGCCCGGCTTTCGTTGCTGAGGACGAAGACAAGCAGTCCGGAAGGCATGAGCGACAGAACAAACCAGGTGATCGCGTAGACCAGGTGATTGTTCGCAAAGGCAATCTGCGTCAGCCCGCCAACCGGCAATCCGCCCGGATTGGGCGTCGCGTCGGCGTCGATGAAATAGGGGGCGACGCCATCAATGCCACGTCGATCGGCAATTGCGTCAACGTCGCGCGAGTACCAGCGATCGGTTCCCGGATCGTTGGACCTGATCACCGTGCCTTTCGGCTCCGTGATCCTCAGAAGGCCAGTGATGACAACTGTACTGACCACCTGTCCCTCGCTGCGCGTCGAGGGATCACGCCGGTCCGTCGGAACGAAGCCACGGTTGATCAGCACGAAGGTGCCGTCCGTCCGTCTGAGAGGGGTCAGGACCCAGTAGCCCGGGCCGAGCGTCGTCGACGCATAAACCAGCGTCTCCCTGTCGTTCTCGAGGGTGCCTGCGACCGACACGCGCCGATATTCGTCATCGGCACGGCTAACCTTGTTCCACTCGGCTTGCGCCGGAGCGCCAACCTGTTCTGTGTGGACGCGCTCCTCGACCCGCGCAATCAGCTCCCGTTTCCAGGCCAGCCGCTCGACCTGCCAGAGACCGAGCGCAACCAGTGCGACAGTCAGCGCAACCATCAGGCCGCAGAAAATCGCGAAGCCGGCGACGCTATTCCGTTTTTGTGTCCTGTCAGGGGAGGTGTCGGCCATGGCCAGAAAAACCTTGGCGGGCGGCCAACCGCCGCCCGCTAATGCCACTAGGGCATGTTCTTCATCATCTCGGGGGTCATCGGCATCATGTTCGTGTTCAGATGATGCATGACCCAGAGAGAGCCGGCGAGCGCAATGGCGACGATCAGCAGCGTGAAGATCAGCGCCATCATCGTCCAGCCTCCTTCCGACTGCGGATTCATATGCAGGAAGAAGATCATATGAACGACGATCTGGACGGCTGCGAGCCCCATGACCCAGGCGGCGGTGACGGTCGAGCTCTCGAACACGTCGGCCATGACGAGCCAGAACGGGATTGCGGTCAGGATGATCGAGAGCACGAAGCCGATCATGTAGCTCCTGAAGGTCCCGTGGGCAGCTTCATGCCCGCGGCTGTGGCCATGGTGGGCTTCGTGAGCGTCCTCGGTTGCGGGTGCGTGGGTGGTCATCCGAGAACTCCCATGAGGTAGACGAAGGAGAAGACGCCGATCCAGACGACGTCGAGGAAGTGCCAGAACATCGACAGGCACATCAGGCGGCGCCGATTTTCCGGAATGAGACCGTGCAGCGACACCTGTACCATCAGCGTGACAAGCCAGACGATGCCGAAGGTGACGTGCAGGCCGTGGGTGCCGACGAGCGTGAAGAAGCACGACAGGAAGGCACTGCGGGTCGGGCCGGCCCCCTCGTGGATCAGATGCGCGAACTCATAGAGTTCAAGCCCGAGGAAGGCCAGGCCGAAAACGCCGGTGACGGCAAGCCAGAACAGCGTCGCACCCTTCTCCTTGCGCTCCATCTGCAGCATGGCGAAGCCGTAGGTGATGGACGACAGAAGAAGCATCGAAGTGTTGATCGCCACCAGCGGCAGATCGAACAGATCAGCCGGCGAGGGACCGGCCGCATAGTTGCGGCCGAGAACCCCATAGGTAGCAAAGAGCACGGCGAAGATGAGGCAGTCGCTCATCAGGTACAGCCAGAAGCCCAGCATCGTGCTGCCTTCCGGATGGTGGTCTTCGGTCAGGTAGAATTCAGGCTTGTTGGCCTTGTCGATCACAGTATCGCTCATGGTCTTACACCTGCTCGGCAAGCAGTGCGGTCCGCTTGCCCTCTGTTTCCATGACTTCCTCGGTGGGGATGTAGAAGTCGCGCCTGTAGTTGAAGGTGTGGCCTATCGACACGGCGATCATGGCAACGAAGGACAGGATAGCCAGCCACCACATGTACCAGATGAGGCCAAAGGCCAGCCCGATGCTGAGAACCCCGAGAATGAAGCCGGTGCCGGTGTTCTTCGGCATGTGGATCGGCTTGAAGCCTTCCAGCGGACGGGCATAGCCGCGCGCCTTCATGTCGTACCAGGAATCATGGTCGTGCACGACGGGTGTAAACGCGAAGTTGTAGTCCGGCGGCGGTGAAGACGTCGACCATTCGAGTGTACGGCCGTCCCATGGATCACCCGTGGTATCGCGCAGCTCCTCGCGCTTGAAGAAGCTGACGATGAGCTGAATGATGAAGCTAGCAATGCCGATCGCGATCAGCACCGCACCAAAGGCAGCAAGGATGAACCAGATCTGCAAGGACGGATCCTCGAACTGGGAAAGACGGCGCGTCACGCCCATCAGGCCGAGCACATAGAGCGGCATGAACGCGAAATAGAAGCCGATCAGCCAGAACCAGAAGGACATCTTGCCCCAGAACGGATCGAGCTTGTAGCCGAATGCCTTCGGAAACCAGTAGGTGACGCCCGCCATCAGGCCGAACACCACGCCGCCGATGATGACATTGTGGAAGTGAGCAATGAGGAAGAGGGAATTGTGCAGCACGAAGTCGGCCGGCGGTACGGCAAGAAGAACGCCGGTCATGCCGCCAATGACGAAGGTGACCATGAAGCCGATCGTCCAAAGCATCGGTACTTCATAGCGGATCCGCCCCCGGTACATCGTGAACAGCCAGTTGAACATCTTCGCTCCTGTTGGGATCGAGATGATCATCGTGGTGATCCCGAAGAAGGAGTTCACGCTCGCGCCCGATCCCATCGTGAAGAAGTGGTGCAGCCAGACGAGGTAGGACAGGATCATGATGACGCAGGTCGCGTAGACCATCGACGCGTAACCGAAGAGACGCTTGCCGCAGAATGTGGCCACGACCTCTGAGAAGATGCCGAAGGCCGGCAGCACCAGGATGTAGACCTCCGGGTGGCCCCAGATCCAGATGAGGTTGATGTACATCATCGGATTGCCGCCGAGGTCATTCGTGAAGAAGTTCGTGCCGGCATAGCGGTCGAGCGACAGCAGCGCCAGCGTCGCCGTCAGGATCGGGAAGGTCGCGACGATCAGGATGTTGGTGCAGAGCGAGGTCCAGGTGAAGACCGGCATCTTCATGAAGCTCATCCCGGGTGCACGCATCTTGACGATGGTCGCAATCAGGTTGATGCCCGACAATGTCGTGCCGACACCGGCCACCTGCAGTCCCCAGATATAATAGTCGACGCCAACACCCGGGCTGTAGTCGGCGCCAGAAAGGGGCGGATAGGCAAGCCAGCCGGTCTGGGCAAATTCGCCGATGAAAAGCGAGATCATGATGATGATCGCACCTGCTGTCGTCATCCAGAACGAGAAATTGTTGAGGAACGGGAACGATACGTCGCGCGCACCGATCTGCAAGGGAACGACGAGGTTCATCAGCCCGGTGACGAACGGCATCGCCATGAAGAAGATCATGATGACACCGTGCGCGGTAAAGACCTGGTCATAGTGATGGGGAGGCAGGTAGCCAGCCGAGCCGTTGAAGGCAAGCGCCTGCTGAAGGCGCATCATGATGGCGTCGGAGAAACCGCGCAGCAGCATAATGAGGGCGAGGATGACATACATGATGCCGATCTTCTTATGATCGACGCTCGTCAGCCACTCGCGCCAGAGGTAGCCCCAGAGTTTGAAATACGTGACGACGCCTAGAAGCGCGATGCCGCCCAGCGCGACGACCGCAAAGGTCACGACCAGGATCGGCTCGTGATAGGGGATCGATTCTAGGGTCAACCGACCGAAGATGAACTTCAGGAGGTCAGGATTCGAAAACATGGATTAACCCGTTCATTGATGTCGTATCGACGCAAAGCGCCAGGTCTTAGTTGCTGTTTGGTTGCGCGGGCGCTGCGGCGCCGCCGGTTCCGTGGTCCATGCCAGGCATTGCGTGCCCGTCATGCTGCATGTCCTGCGCACCCGGCGTCGCTGGCGCGACCGAGATACCTGGCATGTTCTGCATGTCGCCGCTCTGGCCATTGCCGTTTTCAGCGCCGGCCGGCTTTGCTTCATCAGGCTTTGTTTGCTCGGCGCCGAGACCTTCGCCCGTCAGGGGATGCACGCCACTCGTTTCGCCGACATGGCGGTCGTCATAGCGCAGCTTTTCACGATTTTCGGCGCTTTCCCTGCCGCCGCCGCCCATCCTGTCGATGTGCATCATCTCGTTCATGCACATTTTGCCTGGGGCTGCGCACATGTTGAGAATTGCGTCGAAGAGATCCTTGTCGACAGACGAGAAGTAGCGAACCGGTTCCCTCTCGCTCGGACGCTCGAGCTTCAGATAGGTGTCCCGGTTGAGCGCTGTACCCTTCTCCTTGACCTGGGCGATCCACTGGTCGAAGCCCTGCTGGTTCACGCCATGGAACTTGAAGCGCATGTGGGAGAAGCCTGCGCCACTGTAGTTGGCCGAAAAGCCGTCAAAGACGCCTTCCTCGTTGATCACAGCATGCAGCCTGGTCTCCATGCCGGGCATGGCATAGATCTGGCCGGCGAGCGCCGGAACATAAAAGGAATTCATCACCGACGAGGAGGTGATCCTGAAGCTGATCGGGACATCGACGGGTGCGGCCATTTCGTTGACGGTCGCAATGCCGAGCTCGGGATAGAAGAACAGCCATTTCCAGTCCAGCGCCACGACCTGGACGGTCAGTGGCTTGGCATCCGCAGGAACGGTGCGCTCGGCGTCGATGCGGTCCAGCGGGCGGAAGGGATCGAGCTTGTGCGTGCTGATCCAGGTAATCGCTCCGAGTGCGACGATGATCGCGAGCGGCGCCGCCCAGATGATGACTTCAAGACGTGTGGAATGATGCCATTCGGGATCGTAAGTCGCGGTCGTGTTCGACCGGCGATAGCGCCAGGCAAAAATGAAAATGAGGAAGATAACCGGAATGATGATCAGCAGCATAAGGACCGTCGATACGATGATGAGGTCGCGCTGCTGTATCGCGATATCGCCCGATGGCGACATGACCACCAAATTGCACCCTGCCAGGGTCAAAAGCAGGGGCAGAATGAGGAGATGGCGGGAAAACCTTGGCAGTTTTTGCACGTCTCTATGCTCTTGTTGTTTCATCCAATTGGCGACTAAAGCACTGTAGCTGATAGCAACATGAGGTGTTTGGTCGCAGTGCAGCAGAAATGCCGCACTGCGGGATAGGTGAGGTAGCGCAGGATGTCAAAACTCCGATACGGGTCGAGGACGTTTACGCGCGACTATTTTGAAGGGCTAATATATCCGGGAAGTCCAATCATGCCAGCATCCCCGCGGCGATTTCTCCACCGAGCCCGCCATTTTTCGCAGGCGCTCGATTTTCGAGGTCGCGCGAGAAACTATTTAGTGTGTTCGGACTTGATAAGCGCGGTAGATTGATCAAGATCGCTCGTGAGGCGCTTTGCCACAGGAGTGCCTCAACGAGGGAGGCATTGCATGGCAGGTACCACGACAAACTACGGCCCATCGTCGACATCGATGGAACAGGATGCACGCCGCATCCACGGCGACAAGCCGGTTTCACCGGGCAGCATCGCGATCGGCGTCGTCATCGGACGCATGTCCGAATTCTTCGACTTTTTCGTCTACGGCCTGGCATCCGTCCTGGTCTTTCCGCAGCTTGTGTTTCCCTTCGCCCCTGACCAACTGACGGCAACACTCTATTCCTTTGCGCTTTTTTCACTCGCGTTCCTCTCACGACCCGTCGGATCAGTCGTGTTCATGACGATCGACCGCCTTTACGGGCGTGGTGTCAAGCTGACGATCGCCCTATTCCTGCTCGGAGGCTCAACGGCCTCCATCGCCTTCCTGCCCGGCTATGCCGAGATTGGCGCCTGGTCGATCGCGCTTTTGGCACTCTTCCGGCTCGGCCAGGGCTTTGCCCTTGGCGGTGCATGGGATGGACTGGCCTCACTGCTCGCGCTCAATGCTCCGCCCAACCACCGCGGCTGGTATGCGATGATCCCGCAGATCGGCGCCCCCATCGGCTTTGCGCTCGCAAGCGCACTCTTCGGATATTTCATCGCAAACCTCTCCAATGAAGACTTTCTAAGCTGGGGCTGGCGCTACCCGTTCTTCGTCGCCTTCGCCATCAACGTGGTGGCGCTGTTTGCGCGCCTGCGCCTCGTCATGACGCCGGAGTTCGGCAGTGCACTCGAACAGCACGAACTCGAGGCCGCACCGATCCGCGACGTGCTGCGCGTTCACGGCCGCGACATCCTGCTTGGCGCTTTCGTTCCGCTTGCAAGCTTCGCCATGTTCCATCTGGTCACCATCTTCCCGCTTGGCTGGACGTCGCTCTATGGCACCCAGGCAGTCGGGGCATTCATGGTGGTGCAGATCGTCGGCGCCGTCGTCGGCCTGATCGCAATCGTCGTCTCGGGCATGATAGCCGACCGGATCGGGCGCCGCGCGCAGCTTGCTATCTGCGCTGTCCTGATCGCGGTCTTCAGCTTCGTCGGTCCGTATCTGATCGCAGCCGGCCCGAAGGGCCTGGATGCCTTCGTGATCGTCGGCTTCGGTGTGCTCGGACTATCCTTTGGACAGGCGACCGGGTCGATCTCCTCCCGTTTTGGCAGAGGCTATCGATACACTGGTGCTGCCTTCACCTCCGACCTTGCCTGGCTCGTTGGTGCTGGCTTTGCGCCACTCGTCGCACTGACGCTCTCCAGCCGCTTCGGCCTGCCCTTCGTCGGCTACTATCTCCTGTCGGGCGCCATCTGCACACTCGCCGCCCTCGCATTCAGCAGGGCGCTGGAACAGCGAGACTGATCCTTTGTCAGGCAAGTAGCCAGACCAGAAAAACCCGCCTTGCAGTCGCGAGGCGGGTTTTTTCATTGACCAGTTTGCTTGACCGGATCGTGCGCTGATCCGACTACATCGCCGCAGCTTGCGTCTGCTTGGCGGCGCGCATAGCGGTCAGTTCGGCCGTCGTGTGATTGAGGCGGTCGGCCAGAACGCGCATGATCTCGACGGCCATTTCAGGGAAATCGCTGAGCAGCTTCAGGAAGTGCTCCTTGCTGATGCGCAGGACTTCCAGCGACGAGGTGGCGCGAACCGTCGCCGTACGGGATACGTCGCACAGGATCGCAATTTCGCCGACGATGGAATTTAATTCCACATCGGCAACCTTGATATCGCCGGCCGGCGAGCGAACGAGGATATCGGCAGTACCTGACAGGACCACGTAGGCTGCATCGCCGGGATCACCTTGATGGAAGAGATCCTGCCCAGCCTTGTATGAGATGCGATCGGATGTGAAGGCCAACAACTTGAGCTTTGCTGGCGCGATCCTCGAGAAGATCGGCACGCGCCGCAGCATTTCGACTTCGTCTCTCAAGAGCATATACGTACTACCCCTGCCGCACTTCTCCGGTGCGCGGCTAGACCGTGGCGCCTCTCAAGGGGTGCCATCTTGTTGTCCCGCCTTAGAGTATTACGATAACAGTTCCTTGAACATACCGTTTTGCTCGGAAAGCTCCGGAAAGTTGCCGGCCTCGGCCAGCGTTCCCCGGTCGAACAGCAGGATACGATCGAAGATCTCGGCAAGTTTCGCGTTCGACAGGACCCAGATAATGGCTGGCTTTTCGCCTTCCTTGTGCAGGCCCTCCACGATGTTTTTGGTGATGGCGTCTTGCACGCGCTGATCAAGCGCTGACAATGGCCGGTTGAAGATCAGGTAATCCGAGCGTTTCAGCAGCGCACGGGCAAGGTTCAGCTTCTGGCGCTGCACCATGGTGAGCCTCTTCCCCCCGGAGCCGACGTCGAATTCGAGACCAATCGATAGGACGTCGTTGAAAAGGCCAAGCGATTCGAACAGATCTCCCATGACCGACCTGATGCTGTCGGAGGCATCCGCCTGCTGGTAGGCGATGCGCCCGAACAGGACATTGTCCATCAGGCTGGCGGACGAGATGAAACCCTGCGGATCGTAGCGTTCGATCACGGCGGCAAGATCATCCGGAATGTTCTCGTGGAATTGCTTGCGAGCACTGACAATCTTGTCCATCAACTCCTCGGTCAAAAGACCGAAACGATGGCGCGGCTCGATATAGGCGAAGCTCAGCCGGATGATTGCAGAGCGTTCCTCGGGCGTTGCGTCGTCGAACCGCCGGCTTTGCAGCTTCTGCAGCAGCGCCTGATAAGTCGGAATGTCATCAGCCGTCATGAAGGTGAGCTGCTGGAAGAACGGGTGGTCAGGCGGCAGATCGTGGAAGAGTTCGACAGCGTTCTCGGCAATCTCAAGGCCCATTGCCCAGAGGTCGTTGCTCAGTCCAGTCTCGCGGAACAGCGTCTGGAAATAGGGATGCGCCGCCAGGCGCCGGTTGTTCATCAGCGGCCGCTTCATCGATCCGAACAAAAGGTTTTCGCCAACGGTCGCCTGGGGGTTGTAGGCATCGAAATCAAAAGGCACGATGATGTTGCCGTGTTCGGTCTCCTGCATGCGCTGGCGCAGCGTCTCCCTGAGATCAACGATGTGATCGGCAAGCGCCACATGAACCTTGGTGTCGACGTTCGAGCGCAAGGCAAGGTCAAGAATGTCCTGCGAAAGGAGGACAGCGTCGAGCACCGGGCGGATCGCGGTCAAAATGTCGTCCGGGCCCGTCGCACCGGCGGCCTGGTAATCCACCCAGTCGCTGTTGATATCCATCGTCGGGTTGCCAGCCTTGATGGCCTCCTCGGCGTGCCATTTCGCCTCTAGCGCCGCCTTGTCGTCATAGTCAGGCTGCCGGAGCGGAGCGTGCTTCAGGGCGTAGAGGAGGTTGTCGAGCAAGGTTCCATGAAAGAAGTATGTGTCGGCCGATGCGTAGGACATCCGTCTGCCAGTAACGGCCTCCGGCAGGTCGAGGAGATCCTTGCCGCCAATCGTCACGCGCCCGGAATCGGGCCAAACCAGTCGACCAAGTGCTTCCGCGAAGGCCTCCGCCCCACTGGAGTTCGGGCCGACCACGGCAACCGTCTCGTTCGGCTTGATCTCGACCGAAACGTGATCGACCAATCGCGCGCCGCTATCGTCACTGACGGACAGGTTGGTCACGACAAGCGGCGCGGTCAAGGCACCGATTGGCTCCGACGACATGTCCTGAATCCCCGCCTCTATCAGCGGTTCGACATTGAACTGCTCATAGACCTGCTGGTACTTGACCTGCACGTCCTGGCGCATCTGGTCCCAGTCGATCAGTTCCTTGAGCGGCCCGGGCAGGTCCTTGTAGGCGCTGATGACAGCGACGAGCTGGCCGATGTCGAGCCGGCCCTGCAGGGCGAGATAGCCGCCGATTGCGTAAAACAGGAAGGGCGTCACCTGGGCAAGGAAGTTGTTCAGGAACTTGACCAGGAACTTCCACTGATAGAGGTCATAGCGGATCGAGAAGATCAGGCCGAGCCGGGTCGCGATATCGGCGCGCTCGAAGTTCGACGTGTCGTTACCATGGATCGTTCCGATGCCATCGACGATCTCGCCGACACGACCCGACAGTTCACGCGCCGTCAACTGGCGCTGGCGACCGAGCTCGAGCAGCCGCTTTCTCATGCGCGGGATGACCACCGCCTGGACGCCGACGATTGCAGCGGCGATCATGCCCAGCCAGAAGTTCTGAACGATGATGAAGGCCAGTGCCGTCAGCGCCTGACCGCCGAGGAGGGCAGGCGAAACGAAGGCGTCACCGGTGAAGCCGCCCATCGGCTCGACCTCGTCCTTGATCATCGTCGCGATCTCGGCCGACTTGACGCGCTTGAAATGCGATGGCGGAAAACGCAACACCCGGTCGATCAGCTCGAAACGGATGCGCCGCAGCATTCGCTCGCCAAGCCGGCCCTTGTAGGTGTTGATGTAGAATTTGAAGAGGCCGTTCAGCACGACAAGCGCCAAAAAGACGAGGCTCAGCCCCATCAGCATCTGCAACCGATCAAGCTGAATGCCCTTGAAGAATTCCACCTCGCCGACGATGGGCAAGGTATACGCGATTCGCATGAAGGTCTGCGTCGCGCCCTGACCTTCGAAGCCCGAACCCTGGATCGGCCCATTGACGATCTGCTTCGGCAGATCGAAGGACAGGAAATACGGGATCATGGAAACTGCAACGACCCCGAGGATCCAGAGCTGCTGCAGCCGCGTGTTCGACCAGATGTAACGCGCGAGGCTTTTTTCCATTGCTAACCGTCAGTTGCCTGGGAAATCTGGGGGGCAGTGGACCTGCGGCAGAACGATGAGGAATGCCATGAAGGGACCATGCAACCGGACCGCCGGATCTCAAAATGAAAACAAGGCAAGTCGGCTTCCCGTCGTCATGCCGATTCTCGCCGGGACGTTGTTTATATCACATGACTTTCGAAAAGTGCGAGGGTTTCAACCAGTCAGTAAACGAATGATCGCCGCTGTTTTTTCTGCCCCGGCAAGGTCGAGCGGCACTGCGGCGCTGCGCGGCGCCGATAATGCTGCCTCGACGGCTTCGGCGACGATCCCAGGGGTCAGCCCCGCCTCCGGCAGGATATCGGCAAGTCCAAGAACCTTCAGCCGCTCGGCGCGCAACGTCTGCTCCGTCTCTCCGCCGGCTACAAACGGACTGAGGATTGCCCGGCAGTCAGTCTGCAGGAGATCACCGACCGTATTGTAGCCCGCCTGCGATATCGAGACGCGCGCGCCTCGCAACAGGGATGGGAAGTCCTTGCGAAAGCGCGTCAGCGTGACATTGTCCGAAGCCGCCGCGACAAGGGCCGCCAAATCACCCTCAGGAAGATTGGGCCCGCTGATCAATAGCCACCGCAGCATCTCCGGCAGTCTCGCCGCCGCGCCGTTTGCCGCTCGAAGCAGATCGATACCGACCGCACCGCCTCCCGCTGACGCTATCACGTCGAAGATCTCGACCGGCTCGGCGGCTGGCGGGGCAGTCACCATGCCGGTGTAGTGGATTTTCGAAGCGATGTCGGCTGTCAGGGGAAATGTCTCTTCCAGCCTCACGAAGCCAGGGTCGCCGTGCACCAGCACAGCATCGAAATGATCCCGGACCAGGGCTGCAGTCTCCTCGTTGCGTCCAGGCTTGCGGTTTTCCTGTAGGATATCGCGCACCGAACTCAACAGCTTCGGCCTTGGATGCGATTGCTCGATCGCTTCGACAAGCGGCAGCAGCTCGAAGCGCATCTGACGCCTGCCGAAGGGAAATGCCTCGACGACGACGATATCGGGCTTCGCTTGATGATAAGCCGACAGCAGCATGTCCCGACGCCTGGCAAGGAAGGCCTCGTCCGCGACGACACCCTTTTCATCCGCAAGTCCGCTAAAGCCCGCATTGCTCGCAACGACCGGCGGCAGGGCGACCGTGGTAACGCCCTCTCCAGGAAAGCCCGGGACCGGTAGGCCGCCGGTGACCACGATGACCTCGAAGCCATCGCGAACGAGGGCGGACGCAATGCGGCTTGCCCGGGCAATATGCCCGATACCAAGCAGATGCTGGACGTAGAAGAAGACACGTTGCATTTTCATGAGGCTGTCCGCCATTCCTCTTCGAATAGCTGGCCAAGCTGCTCGATGCTTGCCTCGTGGTCGAAATGCTCGCGCACGCGCCGCTCTGCGGCATCGCCGAGCTGCATGCGCCTTGCGGGATCACCAATCAGCGCCGCAAGCGCCGCTGCAAATGCCGCAGGATCCTCAGGTGGCACGACCATGCCGTTCACGCCATCGACCAGAAGCTCCGGAATACCTGAAACCGATGTCGATACACAGGGCAGGCGCTGGCTGGACGCCTCGACCAGCACGTTCGGCAACCCGTCGCGGTCGCCATCTGAGGCGATGCGGCACGCAAGGGCGAAGATATCCGCCCGGCGGTAGTGTTCAAGCACCTCATCCTGGGCAAGCGCCCCCTTCCAGATCACGCGGTCAGCAACACCGAGTTCTCTTGCAAGGGCCTGCAATCGTGGAAGCTTGTCTCCGCCACCAATATGCTCGAAGCGCCAGTTCAGATGAGAAGGCAGGAGCGCAAGCGCTTTCAGGAGCGTTTCGTAGCCCTTCTTCTCCACCGCCCGCCCGACGCTGAGAAGAAGCACGGGATTGGCAGGATCGCGGCCATCACGCCCCGATCGCCCGCCATCGAAATGGCCAAAGCGCGCGAGGTCCAGGCCATGATAGCTTAAGTGGACCGCATTCTTGCGCGGCGTCAGCGTGCGCATGTGATCGTAGCCGCTCCGCGTGCAGGTCACGGTCCAGCGGGCACTTCCGAGTTTTTCGTGCAGGTCCCAGTCGGGGGAGGTCCAAATGTCCTTGGCATGGGCCGAGCAGGTCCAGGGAACGCCGGTCAGGATGCTGGCATATTCGGTGACCGAAGCCGGAGTGTGGATGAAATGCGCATGCAGCCACGCACCGTTTTCAGGCCATTCGCGGCCGAGGACGAACGCCTGGCCGAGCCGCCTGAAGCGATTGCGCGAGACATCGCGCCACAGGTCCTTCAGGAAGCGCTTCCACAGCGCCTTGATGCCCGGCTTGCTGAAGCTCGCAAGAAAGCCTTTGAGGACGCGCAACGGTTCCTCGTGCAGATACTCCGGCAGGTAGATGACGCGGGCCTTGATCTCGTCATGGACCGGATGACGCTTCTTGTCCGTGGGGCGACGCATGGAGATCAGCGTCAGGTCAAAGCCGGCCTTCTCCAGGCCAAGCAGTTCCTGTGCGATGAAGGTTTCAGAAAGGCGCGGATAGCCTTTCAGCACGACGAGAATCTTGCGACGTTGCATCAGGATCCTGGACTTACTCGGCCCCAACGACCGACAGGTGGCGGCCGCGGCCGTCCAGCCAGCGACCGACGGTCTCGGAGATATGGTCAAGGCCCTGGAGCTGCAGGGTCCCTGCGCTTTCTGAAGGCGGTGCGCGATGAGGAAGGCGCTTGAGCGCTTCGGACATGACCGCCGGATCCGCGGATTGGTCCGGCAAAAGCATGTCGATGAGACCAAGCTCGCTTGCCCTGAGAGCGCGCAGGAGCTGCTCCTCCCGAGGCTTCACGCGCGGCACGATCAGCGCCGGCTTGTCAAAGGACAGGATCTCGCAATAGGTGTTGTAGCCACCCATGGCGACGACGCCCGTGGCGCCGGCGATCAGCTCCTCCATGTGATTGTCGAACTCGATCACCTCGATATAGGGAATGCGCGATCCCTTGGCGACCAGCTTCGAACGCTCGACCGCGGGCATGTAGGGCCCGAGGACGACGAGCGCCTTCTGCTGAAGGTTTGCATCCTGTTCGTACGCGTTCATCACGTCGTGAACCAGATCCGATCCGTCACCGCCCCCGCCCGTTGTGACCAGGATGTAGTTGTCCGAGCGCGCATTGATGGACGTCTTGCTGGACGAGACACTCCGCTGCAGGAATCCGACGAAATCCATTTTCCGGCGCACGCTTGGCGGCACATCAAGGCCGATCAGCGGGTCATAGAAATCTGGCGGGCCATAGACCCAGACAGCATCATAGTACTGGTCGATCTTCTGCATGATGCCGTTGCGCTTCCATTCTGCATCGAGCAGGTGCGGGGCATCCATGATCTCGCGCAGGCCCAGCACCAGGACCGTGCCACGTGCCTTGAGATAGGTAAGCGTTTCCTCGACCTCGCCCTTCAGGCCCATCGGCTCCTTGTCGACGATGAAGATGTCGGGCTGGAATGTTTCCGCGGTATGCCGGATGCTCGATTCGCGCATCTTCAGCGTTTCGTGCAGGTCGATGTGACTTGCCATCGACGTATACTCGCCGTTGCGAAGCTTGATGACGCTCGGGATCTTCACGAAGTCAACGCGCGCACGGTAATCGAACGCACCGGCAATCGTCGCCCCGGAAATAATGAGAATGTTGAGACCGCGATAGTCCTCGACCAGAGCATGCGCGATGGCGCGGCACCGACGCAGGTGGCCGAGCCCGAACGTGTCGTGGCTGTACATGAGGATGCGGGCATCTTCCAGGCGCCGTGCCATGGGCACTCCTTCTGCGCTTGATGTCATACTAGCACCGTCGGTTTCCGCTGGCCGTCAGAAGACAGAGCGGTGCTCCGCCGGGTTGGCCGCTATTTGTAGGGATCTGCCGCATCGCGCAAGCCGTCTCCCAGAAAGTTGAACGCCAAAATCACCAGAACCACCGGTATAATCGGAAAAAGCAACCATGGGTAGAACGCAATGACGCTTACGCTCTTGGCCTCGGTCAACAAAATACCCCAGCTTGTGATGGGTGGCCGAAGACCAAGTCCAAGGAAACTCAACGCCGTCTCGCCGAGGATCATGCCCGGGATCGAAATCGTCGCCGAAGCGATCAGGTGCGACATGAAGCCGGGAACCAGGTGCCTGCCGATAACGCGGGGCGTGCTGGCTCCCATCAGCTGGGCTGCCTGGACATAGTCTTCCTCGCGCAGCGCCAGAAGCTTCGAGCGGACGGCGCGCGCCAGCCCCGTCCAGTCGATGATTCCGAGAATGACGGTTATCCCGAAATAAATGACGATCGGGCTCCAGGTCACCGGCATGATCGCCGCAAGCGCCATCCAGAGCGGCAGGCTGGGCAACGACTGCAGCACCTCTATCAGGCGCTGGACGATCAGGTCGAAGATGCCGCCCCAATAGCCGGCAAGTCCACCGATGATGATCCCAAGGCAGAAGCTGATTGAAATGCCGATCAGGCCGATCGTCAACGAAATCCGCGCACCGTATAAGATACGGGAGAGTACGTCGCGACCAAGGCGATCAGTACCGAGCAGGAACATCTGGCCCCCGTCCGCCGGGCAGACCAGATGCCGGTCCATGCTCACCAGTCCCCAGAACTTGTAGGGGTCACCGCGGCAGAAGAAACGGATTGGCTGCACATCGCCAGGCTTGTCCGTATAAATGCGATGGAGAGTATCGAGGTCGAGGGACATGGTGCGGCCATAGACGAACGGGCCAACGAACCTGCCATTGTCGAAGAAATGGACGCGTTGTGGCGGCGCATGGATGAAGTCGACATTCTTGGTATGCAGGCCGTAGGGCGCAACGAATTCGACGATGATGATCATCAGATACACGGCAAGCAGGAAGATACCCGAGGCCAGCGCCAGTCGATGCTGCTTGAACTTCCACCACATCAGGTGCCTTTGCGAGGCAAGATGGATGCGCGACTGCGCAGCCGTCATTCCTTCGGTCGCGATGGGATCGAAGGGCGCCGTGGAGACGTAATGTGGCAAGGGTGCGCCGGGCGGTGGCAAGGGCGACATCTATTTGGTGCTCCTGCCTTGCAGGCGAATACGCGGGTCGAGGAAGCCTAGCGCGATGTCGGAGACGAGAACCCCGATCACGTTGAGGAAGGCGAGGAACATCAGGAAAGAGCCTGCAAGATACATGTCCTGGCTCTGCAGCGCTTTGATGAGCATCGGACCGGTCGTCTCTAGAGACAGAACGATCGCGACGATCTCCGCGCCAGAGATGATCGATGGCAGGATCGACCCGATGTCAGCGACGAAGAAGTTGAGCGCCATGCGCAGTGGATATTTCACCAGCGCCCGCAAGGGGTGAAGCCCCTTGGCACGGGCGGTGACGACATACTGCTTCTGCATCTCGTCAAGCAGGTTGGCCCTGAGGCGCCGGATCATGCCGGCTGTCCCTGCCGTGCCGACGATGATCACGGGAATCCACAGATGCGACAGGATTGATCGCGCCTTTTCCCAGCTCATCGGCTCGTTCAGGAACTTCTGGTCCATCAGGTGCCCGATCGATACGCCAAACCAAATGTTGGCGAAGTACATAAGGATCAGCGCCAGCATGAAGTTCGGGATGGCGATGCCGAGAAGGCCAAGAAAAGTCAGGCCGTAGTCACCCCAGCTGTACTGGTGGGT
This sequence comes from Rhizobium grahamii CCGE 502, assembly GCF_000298315.2. Lineage (GTDB taxonomy): Bacteria > Pseudomonadota > Alphaproteobacteria > Rhizobiales > Rhizobiaceae > Rhizobium > Rhizobium grahamii. Next base: position 104,310 of record NZ_AEYE02000035.1, read on the forward strand.
TGCCGAATAGATGCCGATCGGGAAGGCGATCAGCCAGGTGAGCAGGATTGTCGAAAAAGACACCAGCATCGTCAGCCAGAGGCGATCCCCAACCACCTCCGAGACGGGCAGCTGATATTCAAACGAATAGCCGAAGTCACCGTGCAGCATGCCGCCGACCCAGTAGAAATAGCGCAGGATCTCGGGCTTGTCGAAGCCATACTGCTTCCGTAGCTCTTCGATTTCCTGAAGGTTGGCACTTTCCCCCTGCGCCCGCAATTCGGCAATCTGGCTTTCGAAGAAGTCGCCTGGCGGCAGCTCGATGATGGTAAAGACGAGTGCCGAAATGATGAACAGCGTCGGCACCATGGCGGCAATGCGCCAGAGGATGTATTTCAGCATTCCTCAGGCCTCCTTGAACCAAAAGGAGTCCGGCATGTAGAGGCCGAGATAGGAGGTCGGATCGAAGCCATAGAGCGCCTCGGCCGGCACGTTCTGGAGCTTGGCCGAACGCAGGATCGGCTGCAAAGTGCTATTGATGAGGCCGATCGAGAAGACCTGCTGGGTATAGAGCGAGAGCATCTGGTGCCAGATCACCTCGCGCTCCTCGAACCGCATCGTATCGCCCCAATGGTTCAGGAGATCGACGAGTTGCCGCACTTCCGGCAGGTCGGGAGGACTGCCTTCCTGCCCGGCGGAGAGGTAATGCATCCCCCACAGCGGCCACTGCAGTTGGTCATCCATGGTCGGGGCGAGCTGTCCCGGGGACATGTCGGCAGTTGCGACACCGTTTTCGATACCGTACCAAATCGACATCATGATCGTTCCACTCATGGCGCGGCTGCGAAACACGTCGCGCTGCGATGTGCGGGTGTAAAGAGCGATCCCGACCTCGCGCCAATGGTCGCGCACCAGTTCCAGGACGTCGGTATCGAGGTTGCTCTCGCCGGCCGTCTCGACGGTGATCTCGGCGCGGCGGCCATCCGGCAAAAGGCGAATCCCCTCGTCGTCGCGGTTCTTCAACCCAACCTCGTCGAGGAGCTTGTTTGCCTGCTCCTTGTCATGGGCAATGAAGGCATCCGCATATTCCTGCCGGAAGAGCGGGCTGTCGGGCAGCACGGTGTCGGCACTTGCCTTGCCAAGGCCGTAGAAGGCAACCATGTTGATTTCGTGCCGGTCGATCGCGAGAGACAGGGCACGCCGTACGCGGACGTCGCGAAAGAGCTTGCGCCAGACATCGTCGGCGCAGTTGAGGTTCGGAAGCAGCGCCACGCGCGATCCACGCACCTGCTTCCACAGGCTGACCTTCACCGGGAACCGCTTCTCGGCATCCTTGAGGAAGGTGTAGTCATTGAAATCCACGCCGGTCGCCTGCAGGTCGGATTCACCGGCACCCGCCTTTGCCGCGATGATCGAGGACGAGCTGACGTTCAGGATGAACTTGTCGATATAGGGAAGCTGCACCCCGTTCTCGTCAACCCGGTGGAAGAAGGCATTGCGCACGAACACGAACTGTTCGGAGGGCAGGGGCGTCGTGTTTTGCCAAGGATCGAGTGTCGGCAGCTCCGGATTCTCGGGGCGCGATGCCCGAGACATCTTGATGTGCAGGTCGGCCCATTTCTTGACCCGGTTTTGCTTCATCAGCGCCGAAAGACGGAAATCGTCCTGGTACTTCTTGTGGAATTGCCTGAGGTAGTGGCCAGGGCCGAAAATCACGAGAGGCAGCGGGCCGGCGAGGGCCGGCATGAACATTGGGTTGGGCCGTTCCCAGCTGTAGCGCACCGTCAGGTTATCGACGACCTCGAATTTCGGCAGGGTGCCATGCGGCCGCAGCTCGAGCGCACCACCGCCCGGCGTCAGGTCCTTGCTGAGGATCACGTCCTCCCACCAATAGCGGAAATCGTCGACGGTAAAGGGGTGGCCGTCGGACCAACGATGTCCTTCGCGCAGATGGAAGGTGAAGACCGTATCGTCGGTGGATTCGAAACCGAGCAGAATGTCCGGTTGGAACATCAGGTGCTTGTCGTAACCAATCAGGCGGGAATAGCCGTAGACGGTCATGTAGCGGATGTCTTTCTGGCTTCCGATGATCGTTCGCACCGTGCCGCCATAGACGCCAGGCTGCCGCCCCTCAGCCTTCATGTTGACGATCCGCGGATGGGTCGGCAGCCGGTCCACCATGGCGGGAATACGGCCGGCCCGCAGCCAGTCCCGAAGGAATTCCGGTTCGATGTCACGATCCGCCGCCGCCTTTGCGACGGATGGAAGGACGGCGGAGCCGATCAGGCCAGTCAGAAACGTGCGTCGCGTTACCATGAGCGGAGCTCCTTTGCGTCCGCACCCTTGCGAGCCCTGACAAGGTGACCGTTGCCGAGATCGGCATAGTCTAGCTCGGAAGCGTCGTCGTGTTCGGCCGTAAAGGTGATACCCCAGTTCTGCTTGTCGGCGGCGCCGTTCTTTCTTAGCGCCTCGAAGTCGAGTGGTCGGTCGAGGTCCGGGAAAGGAACGGCAGCCAGGAGCGACTTCGTGTAGGGATGAACAGGATCGCGCAGGATGATTTCGCGCGGCGCGATCTCGACGATACGCCCCTTGCACATCACGGCTATGCGGTCGGCCATGTAGTCGACGACCGCGAGGTTGTGCGAAATGAAGAGATAGGTAAGCCCGAGTTCCGTCTGCAGATCCTTGAGCAAGTTCAGGATCTGCGCCTGGACCGACACGTCGAGTGCCGACACAGGTTCGTCAAGGATGATGAGCTTCGGCCCAAGCGCCAGTGCGCGGGCAATGCCTATGCGCTGTCGCTGGCCGCCGGAGAAACTGTGCGGATAGCGGTTTAGATATCGCCGGTCGAGGCCGATCGCACCCATCAGCGCCTCGACCCGCTGCCTGCGCTCGGCACTGTCGCCACGGTCATGGATTTCCAGCGGCTCGCTGAGGATGTTCCTGACCGTCATGCGCGGTGAAAGCGACGACACCGGATCCTGGAACACCATCTGAATCTTCGTGCGCAGGTCCTGCAGGTCGTCGCCGGAAACATCCAAAACGTCGATGACGTCTTTGCCATCGTTGAAGATCACCGAACCGTTGTCGGGCGTCACGGCCCGCATGAGGATCTTGCTGACGGTCGTCTTGCCGCATCCGGATTCTCCGACGAGCCCCAGGCATTCACCCCTGCGGATGTCGAAGCTGACGTCATCGACAGCGCGGACCGCGGCGGCTTCACGTGTTCCAAACAGTCCGCGATTGCGCGTCTTGAAGCTTTTCGTGAGATTGTTGACCGACAGGAGCAGTTCCGGGCCTTCGGCCTTCACCTTCTTCTTGCCGATCAGCGATTCGAGGTTGACAGGGACGTCCCTCAGCGCCTTGAGGCGCTCGCCGGCCCGCATGTCGAAATGCGGCACCGCGGCCATGAGCCCCTTGAGATACGGATGCTGCGGGTTGCGGAAAATCGGGCCCACCGGTCCCGCCTCCATGATCTCGCCGTGATAGATCACCACCACCTCGTCGGCCATGTTGGCGACGACCCCGAGATCGTGGGTAATCAGCAGCATTGCCATGCCGAGCTTGTGCTGCAGGTCGCGCAACAGCTCCAAGATCTGCGCCTGGATCGTCACGTCGAGTGCTGTCGTCGGCTCGTCGGCGATGAGGAGCGCCGGATTGCAGATCAGTGCCATCGCGATCATCGCACGCTGCCGCATGCCGCCCGAAAGCTCGAATGGGTACATGTCGAAGGTTCGCTTCGGATTGGCAAACCCGACAAGGCTAAGCATCTCCTCGGTCTTCTCGCGGGCCTCCTTGTTGTCGGCTTCCGTGTGGATCAAAAGCGCTTCGCTGATCTGGTTGCCGACCGTATGAAGCGGCGACAAGGATGTCATCGGCTCTTGAAAGATCGTCGCCATACGTCGACCCCGCAGGTCACGTATTTCCTCGCTGTCGCGCGAATACCTGAGGATGTCGGTCGTCTTGCCGTCCAGGGGGTCGGTAAACAGGATCCGGCCCTCGGCCTGCGCGGCATTCGGCAGAATGCCCATGATGGCCTGACTGATGACGGACTTTCCGGAGCCGGATTCTCCGACCAGCGCAGTGACCTTGCCTGGCAATATGCGGAGATTGGCGTTTCTTACGACGCGCAGTCGATCGCCGAAAACCGAGAATGAAATGTCGAGGTTCTCGATGCGCAACAGATCCGAGGCGGACGCCATACCAATGAAATTCCCCAGTTATTCTTTGTTCCCGTTAAGGCACACTAGCGTACCGCAATCAGGGTGTCCAGTTGATGACGGACACGGAAAAAACTGGTGCGTTTCAAGGGATTGTAAAGGTCGGCTGCCGACCCTTTGCCAGGTATTGGAACGCTACTGGACGAACTTCTCGACGACAGGCTTTTCGGCCTGCCGGCGTGCGTCTCGATGAAGCATGATGACCTGCTCGGCTTCCGAAAGGCCGATCGGAGCCACCTCGCCGAAGCCTTCCTCGACATGGATCGCCGGCGCCGCGACACGGGGCTGCAAGACGGTGACCTTCTGGCGGACCCCGCGAAGCTTTTCCTCGCCGAGAGTATGCCATTCGCCGCCGCAATAACCGGCAAATGCCTGGCTTGCAACGACCTCGCTTGAATATTTCTTCGTCAATGACTGCAGGCGCTGCACTTCGTTGACGGCGGAGCCGAACGCCGAGAAGGTCAACCGGTCCTTGAGACCGACATTGCCGAACATCACGTTGCCGACGTGCAGCCCGATGCCGTAGGACACCTTGCTGAGGCCCTGCTCGAGACGCTCCTTGTTCAGTTCGGCGACACGCGCTTGCGCCTGGTGAACGGCGGAGAGCGCAGCCTGACAGGCGATCTTGGAGGGGTCCTTGTGGCGACCACAGGGATAGACCGCCAGAAATCCGTCTCCGAGGAAGCTCAAGATTTCGCCGCCATTGCGGTTAAAGGGCGCGGCGATCGCGTCAAAGAACTGGTTCAGCGTGTCGATATAGGCCTGCCGGCCCTCCTTTTCGGCATAGACGGTCGACTGGCGCATGTCGCCCATGACGAGCGCGGCGCGGATCGTCTCGCCGTCGCCGCGACGGATCTGGCCGTTGAGCACGCGCTTGCCGGCATCGCCTCCGAGATAGGTGGTCAGCATGTTGTTGGCGAGCTTGCCGAGGACGGCCATCTTCGCAGCGACCGCAAGGTGGTTCTGCATGCGCAGCAGCGCGTCGATCATGTCATCTGAGAATCCGACATGGCTATCCGTCGACCATGACCCCATCATCCCCTGGACGGACCCGTCGCCAAACGGCTGGACAAAGGCGAGGTAGTCGGTGATCCCCTCCTGCCTGAGGTCGATGAACACGGGGAACTCGGCCGGACCGTCGGCCGGGATACGGCGTCGAATGTGCTGCAGGTTGTTGTCGAGGAGATAGTAATAGGGGCTTTGCAGGAAGCGGTCAGGCTTCTGGCCGGCGGTGTGGCGATAGCCTTCGATCGTGACGCCACTCGCACGCCGCCAAGTAAAGCTCAAGGCATCGTAGAGCGGGTGCAGCATCGAGAAGGTCAGGTGCACGCGCGAGATCGGCAGGCCGGCGGAGGCGATCCGCTCGCAAAACCCGCGCACGATCGTCTCGAGATCATCGCCAGCCAGGGAGGAATTTGTCAGCCACTCGGCAACCCGGTCCAATAAAATAGACGAGACGCTGGATTCGATGGTGCCCATTCTCGGTAGTGTCCTCATAGAGCACGTCCACTCCAAAAACGCCAGAAACCCTGCCTGCAGCATCTTCTGCGCAAGAGGGGAAGGAGGATGGACGAGCGGTAATATTGTGTCAACGATCTGCCGGGAGCCCGGCAGTGGCACCTGTCAACCCGTTGATGTGATGGGCAGGGCAGGCAATCCTTTCGCGTTTCGTTACTCCCTGTAAATAGGCAGCGCGGAGGCCCCGAACAATGGTGGTTGATGAGTTTTTGAAGCCTGGCGGATGCTCCCGGGACGGGCTGAGTCATTTTTGCCACACTCACAGCACACGAAGGGGTGGTGTCGCCGCCCCCCACCGCACCGCCTGTGAGCGAAGCCTTGTCAAAACCCGTCGTCCCAGCATCGGCTCAGCATGCAGTGAAGGCGGGTTTCAATTGCTCCGGTCTTCCATTAGATCAGGGGACCCTTCAGCATTCACGCGAGATCTCCCTTGGCAAGTTCCCCCGCCCACGACGCCCTTTCCCGCAAGATCGAAGCACGGACCGCCCGGGCTGGCGTCATCGGGCTCGGCTATGTCGGGCTGCCGCTGGCGATCGCCATTGCCCGGAGCGGCTTTGCCGTCACCGGATTCGACATTGACCCCGCCAAGATCGTCTCGCTCGAGGCGAAACACTCCTACATCGATGCTGTAGCAAGTGACGACCTTGCGTTGGCGACCGACAATAAGCGCTTTTCGGCCACCACGGATTTTGCCCTGCTTGCTGATTGCGACGTCATCATCATTTGCGTTCCGACGCCACTCACCCGCCACCGCGACCCGGACCTCTCCTTCGTCGACGCAACGGCCCGGTCGATCGCAAAGCATCTGAGAAGCGGCCAGCTCGTTGTGTTGGAATCAACGACCTATCCCGGCACTACAGACGATGTCGTCAAGGTCATCCTGGAGACCACCGGTCTGAAATCCGGCACCGACTTTTTCATCGGGTTCTCGCCGGAGCGCGAGGATCCCGGCAACCAGCACTTCAACACGGCAACCATTCCGAAGATCGTCGCAGGCGACGGCGCGGATGCCCTCTTATTGATGGTTCGTTTTTATGGCGCCGCGGTCAAGACCGTCGTTCCGGTGTCGTCGAATGCAACCGCGGAGGCGGTCAAGCTGACGGAGAATATCTTCCGGTCCGTCAACATTGCCCTCGTCAACGAGTTGAAGACGGTCTACGCCGCCATGGGGATTGATGTCTGGGAAGTCATCGACGCGGCAAAGACCAAGCCCTTCGGCTACATGCCATTCTACCCTGGCCCCGGTCTCGGCGGGCACTGCATTCCGATCGACCCCTTCTACCTGACATGGAAGTCGCGCGAATACGAGCTGCCGACCCGCTTCATCGAACTCGCCGGCGAAATCAACTCGGCCATGCCGCGCTACGTGATCGCAAAGCTGGCGGAGGCGCTGGACATGCGTGCCGGCAAGGCGCTCAGCCGCTCGCGGGTGCTGGTCCTTGGCCTCGCCTACAAGAAGAACGTCGCCGACATCCGCGAAAGCCCGTCGCTGCGCCTGATCGAGATCATCGAGGAGCGTGGCGGGAAGGCCGACTATCACGATCCGCTGGTCGGCGAGATCCCCTCGACACGCGAGTATCAGCACCTGAAGGGCCGCGCGTCGGTCGATCTCACACCCGAAACGATCTCATCCTATGACGCAATCCTCGTCGCGACGGACCATGACCAGGTCGACTATTCGGCGATCACCCGCAACGCCCCGCTGATCGTCGATACCCGCAATGTCTTTTCTAGGCTAGGCCTCTCCGGAGACCACATCATCAAGGCTTGATGTCGGCGGGCGAAAACGTCTTGCCTGAAATCTGGCTTGCGGCGACGGCATAGCCGCCGCTGGCGCCGTCGATGAAATGCACATGGTCGCGCGACATCGGTGTCGGCACGAAACAGGTCATCAGGGCAGAAGACTGGCGATGCAGCCCGTAGCGGGCGACGCCCTTTGCCTTTCCCTCCTCAAGTAGCCTCTCGATCCGGGCAAGATGCGCCGCATCAACGTCGATCGTCATTTTCAGGCCGTCGTCAAACTTGCGGAAATCGGAATTGCCAGACACGTCTTCGGTGTAGCGCCGGGCGTCGAAACGGCCGAGCTTCAGCCCGAGCGTGTGCAGCGCGACTATCAGGAGGCTCTGGAAAAGGATGTATAGCTTCACGCCGAGCCGCTTGCCCGCCGGCGCAAGCGCCCGTGCCTCGCGGTCGAAACCCTTTATCGAAAAGGAAAATTCAGGGCCACCTGATGGAACCGGATGGCCGCCGCGCCCCGCTTCTGCGGCAAGGGCAATCACCTCGGTCACGAGCTTGCGGAATTCCGGACTCGGCCTTCCGTCCTCTGCCGGTATGGCAATGATCGAGACGATCTCTCCATTATGGGCCTTGATCGGGTTCCACCGGCAGGACAGGCCAGTCAGATCGGGGCGCGCCCCTGAGGGCGCCTGCTCGATGCCATAGCGACCGCTCTTCATCTGCCGCTCGGCCCAGGCCGCGCCACCGCCGGCAAACATCGCATAAGTGACGTTCTCACTCGCCGCATGGCGCGCGACACGCACGTCGAGCCCCTCCTTGCGAATATCCGCGAGCGGCACGATCGCCACGCGCAGCGCAAGATCGAGTTCTTCCTGCACCCACCGCTGCGTTGCCGCCAATGCGCCGCGCGCAGCATTCTCCAGATCGTAGGGCAGTGCGACGACCGCGCCGTCGCCGCCGAATACGTATGGATAGTCGCCCTTGTCCACCGCGTTGAGGATAGCCGAAATGACGCTGGCGCCGGCCATGTTGACGTCCTTGTAGCGACCGGCGCCAATGGCGTTAGTCGATCCGACAATGTCAGCAACCGCCAAGAACCAGCCGTCGGGCAACGGCCGGTAGTTGCTGGTGTCGGTCACCCGCTCGAAGTCGGTAAAGACAGGCACATCGGCATAGAATCGATCGTTGGACAGGTCGCTCATGTCAGAAAACCTAGCACAGACCCATGCTGCCACTGCAATGCGATTTTGCATGTACGGCAATCGACGGCCTGGGGTTTCATATGGTAGCACCGAAGCGAAAATATAAATGAATGGACAAGGACATAGATGAGCCGCCTGGACAGTTTCATCCGCCGCCTGACGGCTCAGCGCGACATTTTGAATGCCGTAGTCGAACTGGTGAACGGGACAGAAGGCCCTGTCCTTGAGTTCGGCCTCGGCAACGGGCGCACCTATGATCACCTGCGCGAGGTTTTTCCGGGGCGGCGCATCGTTGCCTTCGACCGCGAGGTACGCTCCTATTCCTTATCGACGCCCCCAACGGAAAACATGGTGACGGGCGATATCCGGGAGTCCGGCCAGGCGTTCGTCGGCATCGGCGCAGCACTCGCGCATGCCGATATCGGCACCGGCCATGACAACATCGATGCCATCACGCTGACATGGCTGCCGCAGCTGATGGTCGGCGTGCTTGTCAAAGGCGGAATTGCGGTCAGCGGGCTGCCGCTCGATCGCCCAGAGCTCGAGCCCATCGTACTGCCGTCAGGCGTTAAGGAGGGGCGCTACTACCTTTACCGACGGATCTAGACCGCTTTTGTGCCCGCCGAGGGATTGATCCCCAAAACGAAATTTCACGGCCTGGTAGCTCGCCGCCGCGAAAATGCCTTTGGCTCCTCCACGTATATTGTCGGCGTCGGACCGACGATAAAAACCAGTGGTCGCTTCCAGCATCAGCCTGACTTTTGGCGCAAAGCTATCGTCGGCCACGCGGCATGCCGATGGGGGGAAGCCTGTTTCCGCGCGCCGCGCCTCGATAAGCGCCGACGGCCTGAGTTCGGACCGCGTCGCTATGTTTTCACAATCGATCGCTGTTGACGCGTTAGCCAAGGCGACACTTACAATGCCGTATCCACATAGGCGACGCGCGACCCCGCCAGCTACGCATTGTCGTCGACGCCACCTTAGTACGTCAGGGAAGGAAGAGCACGTCGTACTGCTCGACCCCGCCGGGGAGATCGACGACGCGCATCTCGCGTGGCAGTTCGTCGTCCTCGAAAAAGACGAGGCAGGTCTCGTAGAAACCTGCGAGCATCTCAATGAATTCCCCGGTCTGCTGCGATCCGTAGAAAAGGGGCGTGAACTCCATGTAAAAAGGAACCCGCCGCGACAGGAGGGGCGTCATGGACCGGCAGGCGACCGGTTCATAGCCCTCTATGTCCATCCAGACCAGACCGACATCTGAAGGGTTGATCAAAAGCTCCTCGAGGACCTCGTTCACCGGCCTCACAGGGACGCTGATCTTGCGGTCGCTGGGGCTCTTTCTGAAGGCACTGCTCTTGCCGTGGTTGCTTTCGTTCATGAAGAAATCGATCCGGCCGGAGGCGGCTCCGGCAGCGCAGTTGACGACCGTCACCGTGCCGTCGAGCTTATTCTGGTCAATATTCCTCCGGAGTAGGTCGACGTTGCGCGGGTCAGGTTCGATGCTGACGATGCGCCGGTAGGCGGCGCTTAGCGCAAAATAGACGGTCTGCGTCCCGATGTTGCCGCCGATCTCAAGGAGACAGCTGTGCGGGCGCAAAAGTCCGCGCTCCCTCAGCACGGAGAGCAGTCGGTCGACATGCTGGCGCTCGAAATGTCCCTTGCGAAACACCTTGCGCCCGATGTAGTCGGCAGGCGAAAAGGTGATGAGGTGATCGCCCGCATCAATCGTCATCGACGCTACCCGAGGGCCGATGTTTTCGATCAGCAGCCGTCGTCCCGTGCGGGTGTCGAATAGCCTGGTCAAGACAGCATTGCGCCCCTTGCGCAAGCGCTTGCTCCAGAATTTCGCCGTCAGCCAGCCGCGGCCGCTCATGTGTCTTTTCCTTCGATCAAATCGGCGGCCTTGTCGCTCGAAATCACGTAGACTTTCAAGGGCAGGGCGCGGCCGCGCACACTGATTTCGCGGCTTTCCACACTTGCCGTGTCGGCGCCCGCAAGGTTTGCGACCGCGTCGGAAATGACGATCGCCGCATTGAACTCCTTGGCGGCCGTCTCCAGGCGGCTTGCGACATTAACCGTATCGCCGATTGCGGTGACGCTTCGCACGCGGCCATAGCCAAGTGTTCCGACGACAGCGGGCCCGGTGTGGATGCCGATGGCAATGTGAAGTGGCATGGTAAGCTCGTCTCTCAGCTCCGCATCGAGCTTGCCGATGTCGCGCACGATCGTGACGGCAGCCTCGATCGCCTGTCGGCATGCGTCCTCGGCCGAGTTGCCGATGCCGAAAAGCGCCATGGCGCCGTCGCCGATAAACTTGTCGATCCGACCACCTGCCTTTTCGACGGCATTGCCGACCAGGGCGAAATAGCGGTTGAGCAGAAAGACGATATCGAACGGCAGCCGGGTCTCGGTGAGCGATGTGAAATGGCGGATGTCGCAGAAGAGCACGGTGATCTCGCGCTCACGCCCCGGGCTCGTCTCCTGGGTGTTGGGGGGCAATGTGGTTTCGGGTGCGGCCACCAGCAACGGCGCAACCGTTATGTCGTGTGTGGGTCGCAGTTGGCAGGCAAGGCGCACGTCGGATGCCGCCTTGATCCTTTTGAGCGTCGACTGCTCCAGCTTGTCGGGCGCCGGCAAATCGTCGCCGTCGCTAAGTATCTGCACGCGGCAAGTCGAGCATTGCCCTTTGCCGCCGCAAACCGAATAGTGTAGCAGTCCGCCAAGCCGGCTTGCCTCGAGAACCGTGAATCCGCGTGGCACGCTGATCGCCTCGCCACCCGGATAGCGCACGGTGATCTGGTCGACGCGCTCACGCCACCGCCTCAAGGTCCTCGCACCGATAACGATCAAAAGCGCCCCGGAGAACGATCCGTAGAGACCGGCGCGGATCATGGCGATCTGCTGCTGCGCCTCCGGGTTGGAGTAGTAGCGGGTGTTGAGGTTGTCGCGATAGCGATCAGTGTTGACCATCCCCTCGTAGGCCGGCTCCGCGATCGTTCGACCCATTTCGATGAAGCCGAGGATGGCAAGCACCGGCAGCAGTATCGCGACGGCGAGAAGCATGGCTGCGACGCCGTCATACCAGGAGCGATAGCGCAGCCAGAAATGCACCCCGATGCATCCGTGGGTCCAGACGAAAAGAAGGGCGATGACCTGCCGCCAGCCCGCACCGGGGGATGTGACCCAAAGCAGTCGCACGATCGTCTCGTAATCATCGCGGTACTGGAAGAGGCTATGGGCGATCCGCGTGCCGATCACATGATCCATCAAAAGAAGCGGAATGGAGAGCCCGAGGACCAACTGGGCCATCTCCCCCGCCGGCATGACCAGGCTGCGGCGCGTGTAGACCGCGCGAAGGACAAGGCAGACGTGGGTCAACACCGCGGTGTAGAAAACGAGGGTGCCCACTGGGTTGCGCCAGATCGCCAGGAAGATCCGTCGACCGTCGTCAGCCGCTGACACAGAAATCAGGCCGAGCGCGTGGTTGGACAGATGCAAGAGGACAAATACGAACATGACGAGCCCGGAGCCAAGCCGGGCCCTTCTGATCGAGCGCTCTGAAAAAATACCGGTGGCAGCGACCGTCGCCATTCATTCCCGTTCTTGAATACCAGTTGCCAAATACAATAGAGATGACGGAATTGAGCTCGAATTGCCGCCGCTGCGATTGCGAACGCCTTTCACTCTATCAGCAGAAAGCAAGCATGCTGACAATAACGCATTTTCTCGCGGCAGGCCCGGGCATCTGTTTTAAACAATGTGTCTCGGCGGAGGCTTCGTGATGCGGGTTGCTTTCTACGCGCCCTTAAAATCCCCAAATCATCCCGTGCCTTCAGGCGATCGACTGATGGCACGCCTTCTCGTGCGGGCCCTTGAGCTCTGCGGCCATTCCGTCGACGTCATATCGGAATTCCGGAGTTATTGCGCGAGCCCTAAGGAGGCCGGCGATCGCCAGGCTGGTGCGCGTCATGAGCTGGAGCGTTTGCGTGAGGCCCTGTCCGGCGGCGTCCGGCCCGATCTCTGGTTCTGCTACCATCCTTATTACAAATCGCCGGATCTTTTCGGGCCGGTCCTTTGCCGTGATCTCGCAATCCCCTATGTCACGGCCGAGGCGTCCTACTCGAAAAAGCGCGACCAGGATGCCTGGGCCCCGCTTCAAAGGCTGGTTCTCGATGGTCTTGGCGGAGCTTGCGTCAACATCTCGATGACCGAGCGTGACAGGAAGGGGCTAGCCGAAGCTTTGCCGGCCGGTTCGTTTGCCACCCTCAAGCCTTTTATCGATACCGCGCTGTTCAAGGCACCACAGCAGACCTACGAACCTCGACGACTGATTGCGGTGGCGATGATGAGGAGCGGCGACAAGATGCGGAGCTATGCCATGCTTGCGCAGGCACTGGCCCGTCTTCAGGACCGTCCCTGGACACTGGCGATTGCCGGCGACGGACCGATGCGCAACGAGGTGGAGCGGCTTTTTTCCGGCTCTGGGCAGCGCGTTGAATGGCTGGGCGAGCTCGGTGCGGAAGAGATTGCCCTGGAACTGAACCGCTCCGGTCTATACGTCTGGCCCGGGGCCGGGGAAGCCTATGGCCTTGCCTATCTGGAGGCACAGGCGGCCGGCCTTCCCGTCATTGCCCAAAGGACAGCAGGTGTTCCCGAGGTCGTCGTTGATGGCGAGACCGGTACGCTGACGCCCGACGGCGACGTCGAGGCGATTTCGGAAGCAATAGCAGGGCTGCTTGACAGTCCTGTCAGACAACAGGCAATGGGCGCAAACGCCCGCCGCTTCGTTCTTGAAGAGCGGTCTCTTGAGATTGCGTCGCGAACGCTTGACCAGATCCTGCAGACATGTTTGACACGACAGCCATGAGCGATGACCAAACCTTTGCGGCTCTCCGCCATGAACTCGATCGCTGGCAGTCCGCCGGCCGAACGGCGCGTTTCTGGCTACGGGACGACGATGCAGTGGAGGTTACGGATGGCTTGGAAAAGTTGCTCGACGCCACCAGGCGGGCCTCCGTTCCGCTGACCCTTGCGGTCATTCCGGCCTGCACGGTCGAAGCGCTGGCGACACGGCTTGCCCCGGAAGATCATGTGCTTGTCGCCGTCCACGGCTGGTCGCACCAAAACCATGCCAGTCCAGACGAAAAGAAGCAGGAACTTGGGAGCCACCGGCACGCCGATGTCGTTCTCGCGGAACTTCGCAATGGTCTAGACAGGCTTCGGCGGCTCTACGGTCCGAAGCTTATTCCGATGCTCGTTCCACCATGGAACAGGATCAGCGCGGAGCTCGTCGCGCCTCTTCCAGAACAGGGCTTTGAGGTTCTCTCGGTCTTCGGCAGCATCAAGCACTACAGCCCGATCCGGCTCCTGAACACACATGTCGACGTCGTTAATGCTCGGGGACAGCGGGGCGAGCGGCCACATGCGGATCTCGTCAGGGAACTGGTTGGCGAATTGCAGGCCCGATTTGCCGGCGAGCGCAGCCCAGGCGGGCAAGCCGCTCGGCAGGTGCGATCTACCTGGGGTAACGAGCCGATCGGCATCCTCACTCACCATCTTGTCCATGGCGCGTCAGAGCGGGAATTCCTTGCTCGCCTGTTCGGCGAAACCGCGGATCATCCAGCCATGTCCTGGATGTCGGCGAGGGATCTGGTCGATAGCTAGTGCACTGAAATCATTTCCCGATTGTTGTCATTGCACATGGTCGGTGTTGCGAACGCAGAGGAGGAACGTGATTCAAAAATCGGCGCTCGTTCTTCCCCTGGCCTTCCCAGGAACGGGTCAGCCTGCTCCACGACCGAAAACAATTATATCTGCTACTGCTACTTGCATGACAAGTTGGTGGACCTTAAGCGGGATGGAACTGCTGACCTCTAGCATGCCGGGCAAGCGCTCCCCTAGCTGAGCTGTCGCCCGTCGAGCCCGCGCGGCGAGCCGGCAAAATGCTTTGGATTTTCTAGTTCGCTTCTGAATCAGATCTCGACCAGCTGGATCAGATCTCGACCAGCTGGTTATCGTACGCGGCAAACGCGCCTGGGAATTCCACGATGGCATCGCGTTCCATCCGATCCAGCTGTGTGTCAGTGCGCGAGGGCGCATGATGGAAAAGTGCGAACTTCCTGGCGCCTGCCAGCTTCGCGAGTTCGACGCCATGTTCCCAGGTGGAATGGCCGAAACCCTTGAAACGCTGCATCTCGTCTTCGTTGTAGGTGCAATCGTAGACCACGAGGTCGGCGTCCTTCATCATCTCCAGCGCAACCGGATCATACACGCCCGGGATATGTTCGATGTCGTAGATCAGCGCGACCGAGCGGCCGTTCCACTCGACGCGGTAACCGATCGCCCCGCCGGGATGGTTCAGGGTAAAGGTCTTGATCTTGACTCCGGGACGCGGTTCCAGCGTCTGGCCGGCGTGAAAGTCGCGGAAGTTCATCGTCGCCTGGCAGATGTCTGTTTTGACCGGGAACCACGGCGGGCTGATGAACTGCTCGATCATCTCGCGCGTGCTCATTTTTCCCTCAAGGTGGCCGGACCAGATCGTCAGATCAATGGTCGGATAATAGATCGCCTTGAAGAACGGCAGGCCTATGATGTGATCGTAATGGCAGTGGCTGAAGAACAGGTCGACGTTGTGGACGTCCTCGCTGAGCATGGCAAGGCCCGCTTCGCGAACGCCTGATCCGGCGTCGAAGATCATCCGGTATTCACCGCAGCGAATTTCGATGCACGAGGTGTTGCCGCCGTAGCGAACAAATTCGGGACCCGAGACCGGGATGCTGCCGCGAACGCCCCAAAACTTTACCTGAAACTGATCTTTACTCATCGCGTCTTCAAAATGGGCCGACCTAGCAACGCTATCGTAATCCTATCACGGTTAGCAAGCGAAGCGTTGTTTTCCATGGCCTTCCCTGTATCGTTGGCACCGTTTCTACCCTTATCCAGCGAAACGGTAGATTTTCCTAAGCAATCTGTTTTCGGTCAAGAAAGCAACTGCCTATGGTTTGTTTTCAGTAAACGGCCCTGGCCCTCCCGGCGAGGGAGGCGGCAGGGTTCCGCAGCCTTGCTCCATTAAATGGTTGCTCGGCCCTGCAAATACAAATCCTCGGTTCCTTACCCATTAGTCTTAAGGCATGAGAGGCCTTCACCCGATTCCGACGGCGTCTCAGTGCAGCCCGCCGACGCCCAGAAGTCGCTCCACGGCATCCTGATCCTCAAGCAACGTCTTCGGTGCACCGGTAAAGGCGAGGCGGCCGCGTTCCAGGACGATGACATGGTCGGCAAAATCAAGCGCGCTCTGGATCCGCTGTTCGACAAGCAGGATGGTCATGTCGCCGGTCCTCGCCAACTCGGCGAAAGCTGTCATCAGTTCCTCGCAGATGACGGGCGCCAATCCCTCGAGGGGTTCGTCGAGCAGAAGCACCGCCGGTTGGCCAAGAATGCTGCGTGCCGTCGACAGCATCTGCTGTTCGCCGCCCGACAGCTGGCCGCCAAGGTTGCGGCGCCGCTCCTTCAGGCGTGGGAACATCCCGTAGGCTTCCTCCAGTGCGCTTCTCGGGCGCCCCTTCAATCCGACGAAAAGGTTTTCCTCCACGGTCAGTGTCGGGAAGATGCATCGTGCCTGCGGGACGTAGCCCAGTCCGGTGTGGGCGCGTGCCGCACTTGCCATTGCGGTCACATCGGTAGCACCGATGCGGATCGTGCCTCCGTAGCGTCTCGTCTGGCCGGCAAGCGTTGCAAGCAGCGTCGTCTTACCCATGCCATTTCGACCGAGGATCGCAAGGCGCGCGCCGGCCGGAACCTTGAACGAAACGTTTTCGAGGACGCGAGTCGGCCCATAGCCGGCCGACAGGTTCTCGACGTCAAGCGGCGTGGCTGGCATTGGCATAGCTCCCGAGATAGGCCTCGCGAACGCGGGCGTCGTTGGTGACGTCGGCGGGGGACCCGTCGAAGATGATCGCGCCTGCAGCAAGCACGACGACGCGTTTCGCGAAACGAAAGACAAGGTCCATGTCGTGCTCGATCATCAGTACGGCGAGATCGGCTGGCAGTTCGGCGAGCGCCTGCTCGATCCGTCCGGTGTCGCTCTGGGGAACACCGGCGGCCGGCTCATCGAGGAGCAGCACCTTGGGCCTGAGGGCCATCGCAACGGCGATCTCGAGGAGGCGCTGCTGGCCGTAGGCGATCTCGTTCACCCGTCGGTGCATCAGATGTGCGATGCCGAGCGTCGAAAGCAGGTCGTTCACCTCGTTCATCACATCAGGCATGGCAAGAAAATTCCCGAACATGCGACCCGATCGTCCCCGACGCTGAAGGATGGCAAGGGCCACGTGCTCGCCCGGCGTCATCTCCAGGAAAAGCCGGGTGACCTGGAAGGATCGCACCAGGCCGCGCTGAACGCGGCCGTTGGCGCCGACCCTGGTGACGATTTCGCCCGCCAGGCGGACATCCCCGGAATCGGGCTGCAGATTGCCCGTCACCAGATTGACGAAGGTGGTCTTGCCCGCACCGTTCGGTCCGATCAGCGCCACTCGGTCGCCTGGAGCCATCGACAGGGAGACGTCGTTCGTCACAGCAAGCCCGCCGAAGGATTTCCTGAGGTTGATGACTTCGAAGACGGCACTCATTCTCCCGCCTCCCTCCTGCGGCTGAGGAAAGCCGCAACAGAACCATAGAGCCCCTTCGGCGCAAACAGGACGACCGCGATTAGGAGTACGCCGACCATGGTCAGCCAGTGGAACGGGCTTGCCGCCGAGACATAGTCCTCAAACAGCATGAAGATGACGGTTCCCGAAAGCGCCCCGAACAGCGAGCCCGTTCCACCAAGGACGAGCATGACCAGCGTTTCGGCCGACAGCGTGAAGGAGAGACTGTCCAGACCAACCACCTGGGTGGTGATGGCGTTCAACGCACCTCCGACGCCTGCAACGGCACCGGATATGACATACATCTTCAACAGCGCGGCCTTTGGCGAGGCACCCATGGCGCGAATGCGCACCGGATCCTCCTTGATCCCACGGCACAGCATGCCGAAGGGCGAGCGCACGATAAGGCGCAGAACCACGAAGACGAAAAGAAGCAGGACGATCGCAAACACGTAGGCGGTATGGCCGTAGAGATCGAACTCGAAGGTACCGAAGAACGGGTCCGCCGAGATGCCCGACAAGCCATCGCTGCCACCGGTCCAGCTCGACGCCTTGTTAGCGAACTCGTGGAAGAGGTGGACAAGGGCGATCGACAGCACGAGCTGGGGAAGGCCATGGCCTCGCAGGATCACCACACCGCTGACGAGCCCGGCGAACGCACCGCCAACGATACCCGCCAGTGTCATCAGTAACGGATCAGTGATGCCGTAGTGAGCCGATAGGATGCCGGCCGTATAGGCGCCCGATCCGAAGAGGGCAGCATGACCGAGCGTCGCGATGCCGCAATAACCAGTGACGAGATCAAGCGAGAGGACAAGCAGTGCGACCGCGACGATGCGGGTGAGCAGGGCAAGGTTATCGGGGAAAAGCAGATAGCCGATGACGGCAGCTGCTGTGATGATGGCAGCGCCCGCCAGATCCCGTCCCGCCTGACGGCGCGGGCGGGCTTGAGCGGGCAGGGCTCTTTCGCTGTTCATGACGGCAGCCATCCTATTTCATCCTTCCCGCAAGGCCACGCGGGAAGATGCAGATGATGGCAATGACCGCGAGGTAGAAGAAGAATTCGCCGAATTCCGGCACGAGGTAGCGTCCCGTCGTGTCGACAGCTCCAAGAAGCAGGCAGGCAACGAGTGCCCCGGGAATCGAGCCCGCGCCCCCGACCGAGACGACGACCAGGAAGGTCACCATGTACCTTAGGGCATAGTAGGGTTCGACCGGCAGCAGTTCCGCGCCAACCACGCCGCCAAGGGCGGCTAGGCCCACAGCAACGGCAAAGCTCAATGCATAAATGATTTCAGTGCGCACCCCGAGTGCGGCCGCCATCGTGGCATTGTCAACAGAGGCGCGCAGCTTGACCCCGAAGCTGGTTCTTTCAATCGCATACCAGAGGCCGGCGGCCGCGGCGAGCCCGCAGAGGATCGCGAAAAGGCGATGGACGGGGATCGTCCGGAAGCCGAGATCGGCGGAGCCCTGAAGCTCCCGTGGTAGGGGGATTGTCTTCAGTGTCGGGCCGAACACGTAGTTGGCAATGCCGATGATGCAGAAGGTGATGCCGATGGTCATCAGCACCTGCGTCAGTTCAGGCGCTCCATAGATGCGCCGGTACAAAAAGCGTTCGATGGGGATTGCGATGATGACCGTGCCGATGACGGCCAAAAGGACAGAGATGCCGTAGCCAAGCCCGAGGTCGCGCGCGGCATAGGAGGCGATGTAGCCGCCGATCATGGCGAACGCACCGTGGGCGAGATTGACGACCCGCATCAGTCCCATCGTCAACGACAGGCCGATGGAGATCACGAACAGCACCATGCCGTAGGCGAGCGCATCGACGGCTATGCTGAAGACAGTTTGCATGAGGCTATCCCGATTCTGTTTGGAAGCGGCAGGCAACCCGCGCACAGCATTTCCGCTGCAGGACTTCCTGGTTGGCCGCAAGATCAAGGGCCGCTATTTTGCAGCCGCAAGGCCAGGATCGCCCTGCTTTTCGAAGGTCTGGATTTCCTTGTTGTAATAGGTGCCATCGTCGGCCTTCGCGACCTCGCGCAGGTAGATGTTCTGCGTGATATGGCGGCTCTCGGGATCGATAGACACAGGTCCGCGCGGGCTGACCCAGGTCAGGCCCTTGACGGCTTCCACGGCCTTGGCCGCATCCTGCTTGCCGCCGGTTGCCTCGATCATCTTGTAGATGACATTCATGCCGTCATAAGCACCGACGGCTGGAAAGGAGAGTTCCGCCTTGTTGCCGATCGCCTTGGCCGCGGCTTCAACGAAGGCCTTGTTCTCAGGCGAGTCGTGGGAGACGGCATAGTGGAATGTCGTCTTGATGCCGAGGGCGGCGTCAGCAAGAGCCGGCAAGTCGGATTCCTGCGTCAGGTCACCAGGGGCAAAGAACCTGATGCCGGCGGCCTTGAGGCCGTTCTCGTTGTAGGCCTTGACGAAGCCGAGCGTGGTCGGTCCCGAAGGCAGGAACGCAAAGACGCCCTCAGCGCCCGAATCCTTGATCCGCTGCATGATCGGGCTGAAGTCATTGGTCGAGAGCGGCATGCGGATCGCCTCGACGACCTTGCCGCCTTGCTTCTCGAAAGCAGCCTTGAAGGCGTTCTCGGCATCAACGCCCGGACCATAGTCGCTGACCACTGATATGACCTTGTTGACGCCGGCGTCGTGGGCCACCTTGGCAATCGGTGTCGATGTCTGCCAGGTGGTGAACGACGTGCGTACCACCAGCGGGCTTTTGGTAACGATGGCGGATGTTGCCGCATTCATGATAACGAGCGGCGTGTTTGCTTGCTTCAGGATCGGTGTCACGGCCATGGCGTCCGGCGTGAAATAGAAGCCTGCGAGGTACTGCACCTTCTCCTTGACCACCAGTTCCTGCGCCAGGGCCTTCGACTGGGCGGGATCGGCAGCTGGAAGGTCGCGATAGATCACCTCGACCGTGTTGTCGCCGACCTTGTTGCCGTTAAGCGCCATATAGGCGTCGATGCCGGCCTTAAAATTCTTGCCCTGCAGGGCAAAGGGACCCGAGAATGGACCGACCACGCCAACCTTGACGGTCTCGGCATAGGCCGCCGTGCTCATGACGATGGCCGCAACCGCGGCCAGGACAAACCGTTTCATAAAATCCTCCCAGTACCGATGGCGCATTCATGCGCCGGATTAGCAAAGAGCCAAAACCTTGGCGATAGTGTCTCACCCAAAACGGTAATGTAAAATGAAATAAAAGCCGCAAATCATAGTTTAGGGGTTATGGGTTTTCGCGCCGATTTCTTTGATATTCCGTGCCAGTTCAAGGGCGAGCCGAAGCGATGCGGCGGATGCCATAACCATTTGCGGCAGGATCAGCCATTCCAGCATCCAAGCGGCACCCGAGCGTTCCTGTTCATGCACGAGCGACTGGTGGGATCCGGATAGCAGGCTCGCGTTGAACCGCGCGAGAGCGACCAACGCTTCGGCGGCGACTGGGTTCTGTTTATGTGCCATGGCGGAGGAGCCGCCACCGCGAGTAAGCTCGATCTCCTCGCCCGCCTGTGCAAGCAGCGCGACATCTTGGCCGAACTTCCCGAGGCTGCCCGAGATCAGCGACAAGAGACTGGCAAAGTCGGCGATGACCGCTCGCTGACTTTGCCACTGCGCAATGTCGGAAAGGCCGAGTTCCTGGGCAAGGGTGGCGCGTATCGCATCGGCCCTGTCGGCGAGCTTGTCCAAGGTGCCCGCGGCACCGCCGAACTGCAGCGGCAAACGCTGCTCGGTTAACCTGTCGCGATAGGCGTCAAGAGGTGTCCGCCACGCGCGAATGCGATCCGAAACAGTGATCGGGATCGCCGCCTGCATGCGGGTCCGCCCCATGAGCGGATTGCGTCCGAAGGACCTGTCAAGATCACCAAACACCATCGACAAGTCCGACAGCCGATTGGACAACAGGAAGGCGATCGCCTTCAGGCGGACCATGAGGCTGGTGTCGATGACGTCCTGGCTGGTGGCACCGAGATGCAGGAAGTCAGAATAAGGGGCCCCAACGACCGTCCGGAGCTGCTTGACGAGATTTGCGACAACCACGCCGTCTCGTGCGGTCGCCGTCCTCAGCTCCAGAAAATCCGGCCTGAAGGCCATGCAGACCTCGCTGATGTGGCGGGCAGCCTCATGCGGAATGAGGCCCTCGACCGCCTCGGCCCTTGCCAATGCCGCCTCGAAGGCAAGCATGGCGCTGACATCGGTCTCCACCGAAAAGTAGGGCGCTATCTCCTCGTCGCCCAGAAGCCCGGATAGAAACGGGTGGTCGAAAGCTGACACGGTCATCGGTGGTTCCCTTTCTCGCGTTTGACCGATACCTCAACCAGGAAACGATGACATGCAAGGTCGAAAGAAGTTCGCCTCAGATGTCGAGGAACACGGTTTCCCGCTCGCCCTGGAGGCGGATGTCGAAGGTGAGCGTCGACCCCTCCCTCGTCGCGATCAGTGTATCGACACGGTCCCGGTGCTCGATGCGCAGAAGCAGCGGATCCACCTTGTTCGCCTCGACCTCCTCGGGAAAGTACATGCGCGTATGCAGGCCGATATTAATGCCGCGGGCGACGATCCAGACGGTAATGTGCGGCGCCATTTTTCGTCCGTCGCTGTACGGAACGACACCTGGCTTGACGGTTTCGAAGGTGAAGACACCGTCTTCTGCGCGGGTTGCGCACCGACCCCAGCCGGTAAAGTTTGGGTCGGCCGTGCCGCGCATTTCGGAGGGGCTGTTATAGAGACCCGCGCTGTCGGCCTGCCAGATTTCGATGACGGCATCGCGCACCAACGCGCCCGCACCGTCGAAAACACGGCCTGTTACCGTGAGGCGCTCGCCAAGCGTCTTGTCGTTGACCATGACCGTGCCGAGGTCCGCCTCATAGACCCCTTCGATAGCGCAGAAGTTAGGGGTGAGCCCGATATGAACATACGGCCCCGCTGTCTGCGACGGTGTTTCCTTGAGGTAGCCGAGTTCCTGCACCATCAGTTCCCCTCCGGGCGGTTTTCGAACATCGTCGAGCGGCGTCCGCGCAACACGATATCGAACTTGTAGGCGCGAGCGTCCATCGGGATCGTGTTGCCCCAGTCGAGGGGCGCAATCAGCTGATCGATGGCGCGCTTGTCAGGGATGGTACCGACAATCGGGCATTTCCAGATCATCGGATCCCCCTCGAAATACATCTGGGTGATCAGGCGCTGAGCAAATCCGTGTCCGAAGATCGAGAAATGGATATGGGCAGGCCGCCAGTCGTTTACGCCGTTCGGCCAGGGATAGGCGCCGGGGCGCACGGTCCTGAAGGCGTACCGTCCATCGTCTTCGGTAATGCAGCGTCCGCACCCCCCGAAGTTCGGGTCGATCGCGGCAAGATAGGTTTCCTTCTTATGTCGGTAGCGGCCGCCGGCATTTGCCTGCCAGAATTCCACAAGGGCCCCCGGTACCGGGCGTCGCCGTTCGTCGAGGACGCGGCCGTGGACAACGATGCGCTCGCCGATCGCACTTTCGCCCGGTCGGGCAAAGTTGTGGATCAGATCGTTGTCGAGTTCACCGATGATAGAATGGCCGAAGACCGGGCCTGTTGTCTCCGAGACCGTCCCATCCAGCGATAGGAGCGCGCGCTGCGGCGAGCGCAGGACCGAGGTCTTGTAGCCTGGGGTGAGGGCGGGTGCATGCCACGCCCGGTCACGGGCAAAGAAGGCGCCGGTCTCCGGCTTGCGGTTGGTGAGGTCGGACATCGCTTATGCCTTTCCGGCCGCCATTCCGGCGTCCATCTGTTCGAACACGTGCTTGGCGATCTTGATCGCGTGATTGGCGGCAGGCACGCCGGCATAGATCGCCACATGCAGTAGTGCCTCGCGAATATCCTCGCGCGACGCACCGGTGTTTTCGGTGGCCCGCACGTGCATCGCCACCTCGTCATCCTGGCCGAATGCTGCAAGCAGAGCGATGGTGACAATCGACCGCTCTCGGCGCGACAGCGTCGTACCAGACCAGACATGTCCCCAGGCCGCTTCCGTGATCAGATCCTGGAACGGCTTGTCGAATGGTGTAGCGCTTGCCTCGGCGCGGTCGACATGGGCATCGCCAAGGACAGCGCGGCGCGTTGCCATCCCCTGCTCGAACCGTTCCGAGGGCTGGCGGGGCTCGTTCATGGGCTCGTTTCTCCCTGCAATGCTGTATCGATGAATGCGCGGATTAAGGCAGTAAGGGCCTCGGGCTGCTCCACACACGGGATATGGCCAGCGTCGCGAATGATCTCGAAGTGCGCGCCGGGAATGAGATTTGCGGTCGATTTCACCAGATCAGGCGGGGTTGAGCCGTCCTGGTCTCCGACGACACAGAGTGTCGGCACACGGATCTTTCCCGCCGCGTTGGTGTAGTCGGCATCGCGAATGGCCTCGCAAGTGGCGATATATCCTTCCACGGGTTGGCGAACGAGCATGTTGTGGTAGCCGTGATAGGGCGTGTTCTCCGGCCGCCGGAAAGCCGGGGTGAACCAGAGCTTCATAATACCGTCAACGATGCTTTCGATTCCCTTGGTTTCGACTGTCGCGATCCTTGCGTTCCAGCCTTCGGTCGTGCCTATCTTGTGAGCGGTATCGCACAGGATCAGTCCCTGCACGAGGTCCGGGCGCGCCTTGTAAAGCGCCTGCGCAACCAGTCCGCCGACGGAAAGCCCGCAGATGAACGCCGTCTTGACAGATAGAAGCTCGAGCAGGCCAGCGAGATCAGAGGCATGGTCTTCGATCGAATAGGGAACCTGCCCAACATCCGAAAGTCCGTGGCCGCGCTTGTCATAAACGATGATCCCGAAGTCTCCGGCGAGGCGCACGATCACGTCCCGCCAGATGCGGAAATCAGTGCCGAGCGAGTTGGAAAAGACAATGACCGGCTTGTCGGCGGGGCCGCCGATCAGCTGATAGTGGATCGCGATGTCGTTGATGCGGGCAAACTGCACGGCTTTCTCCTCCCTGCGCCAACCGCGGGCAGGTCGCGGGTCGACTTGGTGAGAGGACTGCGCAGACCCGGGATCAAATTGGATGTTTAATCTGGTTAGGTAAAATGATATTTCACGGCATTCCGATAACCTGTAAGTTATGAGACCCATGATCGACAACCGCGTCAAGTTTCGTCATCTCCAGACATTTGTCGAGGTCGCACGCCAGAAAAGCGTCATGAAGGCAGCTAATCTTCTGAATGTCAGCCAGCCAGCGGTGACGAAGACGATCCGCGAGCTGGAAGAGGTGCTTGGTGTTTCCATCTTCGAGCGCGATGGCCGCGGCATCAGGATCACCCGTTATGGCGATGTGTTCCTCAGGCACGCGGGTGCAGCACTGACCGCCCTCCGTCAAGGCCTCGATTCGGTCAGCCAGGAGCGCTTCGGGGAGGCGCCGCCGATCCGCATCGGCGCGCTGCCGACAGTATCGACGCGGATCATGCCGCGGGCAATGGAGCTGTTCCTCAAGGAAAACACCTGGAGCCGCATCAAGATCGTCACGGGCGAAAATGCGGTCCTTTTGGAACAGCTGCGCGTTGGCGACCTGGACCTTGTCGTCGGTCGCCTTGCCGGTGCCGAGAAGATGGCCGGATTTTCTTTCGAGCATCTTTATTCGGAAAAGGTCGTATTTGCGGTACGGGCCAGTCATCCGCTGCTGAAGACCAAGCAATCGCTGTTTTCGAGCCTCAGCGAGTACACCGTACTTATGCCGACGCGCGCCTCTATCATCCGCCCCTTCGTTGAGAGCTTTTTGATCGCCAATGGCGTCGCCAGCCTGCCGAACCAGATCGAAACCGTCTCCGATTCCTTCGGGCGTGCCTTCGTACGCGCGAGCGACGCCATCTGGATCATTTCAACGGGCGTGGTCGCCACGGACATTGCCGACGGACTGCTTTCAGTCCTGCCGATCGACACGAGCGAGACCCAGGGACCGGTCGGACTGACCATGCGCGCCGATGAAATCCCTTCACTGCCCCTGTCGATCCTGATGCACGCCATCCGTGAAGCGGCAACGGACTGTTCCCTGAAGTGACCCCATGTTATCGTGAAATGCGTGCAACTGCGCCGGGGAGCCAGACAATGGGAAGTGCAGCCGCATTACATGGAACATGGCGAATGATTTCCTGGACGCGTCGGGCCGTCGCCACGGGGATGGTTACGGATGCAATGGGACCGGATCCGGTCGGCTATCTCTCCTATCATCCGGATGGACGGGTGATGGCTGTCGTGGTCAGCCGTGAACGCCCAGCAATAAAGGGCGAGGTACCAACCGACGCGGAAAAGGTCGCGCTGTTCGATTCCATGCTCGCCTATGCCGGAACCTACACCTTCGAGAACGGACGCGTCGTGCACCATGTCGATGCAAGCTGGAACCCTGCCTGGGGCGTTAGTGACCTGATCCGTCCGTTTTCCATCGACGGCAGCAGGCTGAAGATCAGCGGCGCCCCCGGCGTTGATCCAAGGAACGGAGAGGAAGTCGTTTACGAGCTGGAATTTCGAAAGGTGTGATCTCGGCTCCGGATGAAATGCGATTGCGGACGCTAAACTCGCAACAGCTCGACCTAATCATGGAGCCGCCAAGCAGCCAGAACACTGACGATGAGATGCACCATTACCACTCCCGAATGCAGTGGACGTAAAGGCGGACGAGGATTATCTGGTAAATGCTTCAGCTTCTGCGCCCATGCGCTTTCTCGGACGCGCGCGCTGGCAACACGAGACGATAGACCTGCGCAGTATGGCAAGGCGTTGGCGGATCAGTAGGGGACCTTGTCTGCCTGACCTGCCTTTTACCGGTCAGCCAGAGTCAGAGAAAAAACTGGCATCCAAATGAAACAACAGCGATGGCAAGTGGCATTGTCAAGGTCACTACCATGTTGTGCCAGTCGAATTGATATTCAACGCTGCACGCTTTCAAGTTCATTTTTGCTACTCCCTACGAGTGTAGCCTATCGAACTTAGCGGGAATGTCGTCTCAAAATAAGTTTCGCCCGGTTATAATCTTCGAAGGTGCCTTTGCCATCCTGCCGGATTTGCCGGGGGCGCCGGTGGCGGTAGGGACGCAGGCAAATCGCAAGCTTTCGTTTTTGCGATCTGCAGACTTGCGCAGCGCGACACCGACGACGTGAGACTTGCGCCCGAATTTAGATGGTGTTGTCGCGATAGCGGGCGCTATGACCGCAAAGGTCGGCGCAACGATAATCTCTTCGCTAGTTTCCTGTTGGGCGAGCAGCGGTGGGACGCATTTACCACCGCCGCTCTCCATGCACCCTTCCGTGGATGGTGGAAGGGATCTAGTAGGAAAGGCCTACGTAGTTTTCCGCGAGCGCAGTCGCGGCGGCTCTCGAGTGCGTCAGATAGTCGAGTTCAGCTTCCTGAATCCTTTGCTCGAAGTCACCGGCATCAGGAAACCGGTGCATAACAGTGGTCATCCACCAGGAGAAACGAACCGCCTTCCAGACTCGGGCAAGCGCTAGTCTCGAATAGACCTCGATGCCTGCATCCGAACAGTCCTGGTAGTACTCGACGAGGCCCGAGAAAAGATAATGCACGTCGCTCGCGGCGAGATTGAGACCTTTTGCACCTGTCGGCGGCACGATATGGGCGGCATCGCCGACCAGGAACATGCGGCCGAAGCGCATTGGCTCGGCAACGAAGGAGCGCAGTTGCGCGATCGACTTTTCAAAGGAGGGCGCTGTCAGAAGTGCCTCCGCATGGTGGGCTGGCAGTCGACGACGGAGTTCATCCCAGAACCGGTCATCGCTCCAGTCGTCAATCCTCTCTGTGAGCGGACACTGAATGTAGTAACGGCTGCGATGCCTCGAGCGCATGGAACAAAGCGCAAAGCCTCTGGCATGGTTGGCATAGATCAGTTCGTGGCTGACAGGGGGAACTTCGGCTAGTATTCCAAGCCAGCCGAAGGGGTAGATCTTCTCGACTGTGCGCATCGATCGTTCCGGCACCGCCTTTCGGCTGACACCATGGAAGCCATCGCAGCCGGCGATGAAATCGCAGTCGATCCGTTGGGTGCTGCCATCCTTCTCGTAGGTCAGGTAGGGCTTGAGGCCATCGAAATCATGAGGGAGGACGTTTGCTGCCTCGTAGACAGTCAGCGCTCCACTCGCCTCGCGCCGCTCTATCAGGTCACGCGTCATTTCGGTCTGCCCGTAGACCATGACCTTTTTCCCGCCCGTCAATGCAGAAAGGTCGATGCGGTGGTCGCGTCCGTCGAAGGCAAGCGAGAAGCCTTCATGCGGCAAGCCCTCGGCGTGCATACGGGCGCCGGCCTTCGCCTGGTCGATGAGACCGACGGTTCCTTCCTCCAGCACCCCGGCGCGGACGCGGCCCAGGATATAGTCTCTTCCGACGCGGTCCACGATGACGTTGTCGATGCCAGCCCCTGTCAGAAGCTGCCCAAGCAGAAGCCCCGACGGCCCCGAGCCGATGATGGCGACCTTCGTGCGCATGTCTTTCTCCCGCACCTGTGTCTCGTCAAATTCTGACGGCGCAAGGAGCAGTCAACAATGGACAATTCCGTCATCGGATTGCACTATTCGAACATAACGATGGGAGGCGGCCCGGATGCTACGGAATGTTCCGACATACGAGCTATACGGCGAAAAGGCGGGTGGAAAACCAGATTTCTGGGTTCATTGCGAGACTATCGCCTCTCGCAGCCGCCTGCACCACTTCGAAATTCGGCTCCATCGCCACGAGAGTTTCTTTCAGATCCTGTACATTGCCAGCGGTTCGGGGGAAGCGATGTTCCAAGGCCTCTGGCACCCGATCAGGCCGCGATCGGTCATCACAGTTCCCCAAGGCATCGACCACGGATTCCGGTTCTCTAGGGATATCGACGGTCTCGTCATTACCGTCCTGAGTTCGCATCTGAAGGCGGCACCCGGCGACCGCAGCCGGCTTGGTGCATGGATGGCAGTGCCCCATCTGACGGCGCTTGACCCGGATGACCCGGATGCCGGGCATATCGCCGCCTGCCTGATGCGGCTAGGGCGCGAATTCCAGCATCGGCGGGCCGGGCGCAATGATCTCCTGGAATCTTACCTGACGTCTGCCCTTCTTCTGACGGCGCGGCTTTCTTCCAAGTTTCACAATGACGAGACTGCCGCCAACGAGAATGAGCGGCGCATCGAGGTCCTTCACGGCCTTATCCAGCAGCATTTTCGAGCGCATGAGCCAGCGTCCTTCTATGCCAGGGCGCTTAACGTTTCACCGACGCACCTGAACCGGATCGTGCGCGCTGCGACCGGCCATGGCGCTCACGAGTTGATCGCCCGCAAGCTTCTCGATGAGGCAAAGCGCGAACTAGTATTCACATCAGGCAGTGTACAGGTAATCGCCTACCGGCTTGGATTTTCGGATCCGGCCTACTTCTCGCGGTTTTTTCTCAGGCAGGTGGGCCTCACCCCCCGCGCCTGGCGCCTGGCAGAGCGCGCCAAGCTTGGGGTTTAGCGCAGCACAAGGCGTAATGCCTGTTGCGTGTTCTTCAAGAGCGGCAAATAACGCGCCGGCATGTCGACAGCCGACAAATGGGCGGCTGGCGCGCCGATGTTGATCGCAGCAATGGTCTGACCCCGGTCGTTCTCGACGGGGACCGCGATCGAGCAAAGGCCAATCTCGAGCTCCTGGTCAATCACGGCGTAGCCCTGTTCGCGTACGCGCCGGAACTCGGCAACCAGTACCTCCACATCGGTCTTGGTATTCTCCGTATTGGCCCTGAGCTCCGTGCGGGAAAGGATTGCCCTTGCCTCGGTCTCCGGCAATGCGGCAAGAAGGACCCGGCCCATCGAGGCGCAGTAAGCCGGCAGGCGGCTGCCGGGCGTCAGGTTGATCGACATGACGCGGCGCTGCGAGGCCCGCGCGATGTAGACGATTTCGGTGTTATCAAGCACGGAAGCCGAGGCACTCTGACCAGCCTTTTCGGACAACTGATCGAGATGCGGCTGGATGAGAACCGGCAGCGGCGTTGCCGAAAGATAGGCATGCCCCAGCCGAAGGACCTTTGGCGTCAAGGCGAAAAACTTGCCGTCATAGTCGGCGTAGCCGAGCTCTGCGAGCGTCAGCAATGACCGTCGCACCGTGGCGCGGTCGAGGCCGGTCAGCTTTGAGGCTTCCGCGATCGACAGGCGCTGGCGCGTCTCCTCAAAGGCTTCGATCACCTTCAAGCCCCTCGCAAAACCGCTGACAAAATCAGTCTCTCTCATATCTGACTTCCATTTCATGCATGTTGTGCGTTATACGAACAAATGTCAAATAGCGCACAAAACATTTGACGGTGACGGTTCGAAGGCGCTTATTGGCGCCAATCGAAGGCTCACTGCGGGAGGCTACATGGCGAAGATCGTATCCTTGAAGGAAGCTGTCGCCGGCAATGTCATTGATGGTGACACCGTCGCGATGGAAGGCTTCACCCACCTCATTCCCTACGCGGCCGGGCATGAGGTGATCCGTCAAGGCAAGAAGGATCTCTTCCTGATCCGGATGACGCCCGATATCATCTACGACCAGCTGATCGGCGTTGGCGCCGCGCGCGGCATGAAATTCTCCTGGGGCGGTAATCCAGGCGTCGGCTCGCTGCACCGTTTCCGCGATGCGGTGGAGAACCAGTGGCCGCGGCCGATTGAAATTGAAGAGCACAGCCATGCCGCCATGGCCAATGCCTACGAGGCGGGTGCAGCAAACCTGCCCTTTGCGACATTCCGGGGCTACCTCGGCGCGGACCTTCCGAAGGTCAACCCCAATATTAGGTCCATAACATGCCCATTCACGGGCGAGGTGCTTGCCGCCGTTCCGGCCATTCGGCCCGATGTCACGATCATCCATGCGCTTCGCGCTGATCGTAGGGGAAACGTCCTTCTGGAAGGCATTGTCGGCGTCCAGAAGGAAGCAGTCCTTGCCGCGAAGCGCTCGATCGTGACTGTCGAGGAAATCGTCGACGAGCTCGACCCCCCGTCGCCGAATTCCGTCGTGCTGCCGAGCTGGGCCGTCACTTCAGTGGCCCATGTACCGGGCGGAGCGTTTCCGTCCTACGCCCAAGGCTACTATGCGCGCTCGAACGCCTTCTACATCGCATGGGACGAGATTGCGCGTGACCGCACAACGTTCCTGGAATGGATTGATGAAAACGTCTTGCGGGCAAGTCCTGATGATTTTGTCAGGCATGCGAAAAAGGCAGCGTGAGGAGATCCAGGATGATTGTCTTTACCCCCACTGAAATGATGACCATTGCTGCAGCCCGCGCCCTGACCAATGACGACGTCTGTTTCGTCGGGATAGGTGCGCCATCTGCCGCCTGCAATGTCGCACGACTTACGCATGCCCCTGACATAACGCTGATTTACGAGAGCGGCACGGTTGGAACCAAGCCCGACGTTCTGCCGCTCTCGATTGGCGATGGCGAGCTTTGCGATACCGCGCTTTTTACTGTGTCCGTGCCGGAGATGTTTCGCTACTGGCTGCAGGGCGGTCGGATCACGACAGGCTTTCTCGGCGGTGCGCAGATTGACAGGTTCGCCAATCTCAACACAACTGTTGTCGGTGCCTACGACCATCCGAAAGTCCGCTTGCCCGGCGGCGGCGGCGCACCCGAAATCGCCAGCAATTGCGGGCAGATCTTCATCACCATGACCCTTTCCAAGCGTGGCTTCGTCGAGAAGCTCCCCTTCATTACCTCCATGGGCCATGGCGAAGGCGGGAACCACCGCGAGCGGCTTGGCATGAAGACGAAGGGTCCGACGCGGGTCATTACCGACCTTTGCATTCTTGAGCCGGATCCGGTCACGAAGGAACTAACCGTTGTCTCTATCCATAGGGGCGTCAACCGCGAGCAGATCATCGACAATTGCGGTTGGCCAATCCGGTTTGCCGAGCAAGTGATCGAAACCCCTGTGCCGACAGAAACGGAACTCGCAACACTCCGCGATATCAACGCACGTACCAAAAAGGCCCACCAGGGCAACAAGGAGGCCGCATAAATGGCTGACGCCTTTATCTGTGACTACATCAGGACGCCGATCGGCCGCTTCGGCGGCTCGCTTTCATCGGTTCGCACCGATGACCTGGGGGCCGTGCCGCTGAAGGCACTGATCGGGCGCAACCGCGATGTCGACTGGGAAGCAGTGGACGACGTGATCTTCGGCTGCGCCAATCAGGCCGGTGAGGACAATCGCAATGTCGCCCGCATGTCGCTCCTGCTCTCGAGCCTTCCGGTTTCCGTGTCAGGCACCACGATCAACCGGCTCTGCGGCTCGGGCATGGACGCTGTGATCGCGGCCGCCCGTGCGATCCGGGCGGGTGAGGCAGAGCTGATGATTGCCGGCGGCGTCGAAAGCATGTCGCGCGCGCCTTTCGTCATGCCGAAGGCGGAGACGGCCTTCTCCCGTAACGCTGAGATCTACGACACGACGATTGGCTGGCGTTTCGTCAATCCCCTGATGAAACAGCAGTACGGAATCGATTCCATGCCGGAAACCGGCGAGAATGTCGCCGCTCACTACGGGGTCTCGCGCGAAGACCAGGATGCCTTTGCCGTCCGCAGCCAGGCAAAGGCCGCCGACGCACAGGCCAATGGCCGGCTTGCAAACGAGATCACCTCCGTGACCGTCCCGCAGCGCAAGGGCGAGCCTATTGTCGTCGGCAAGGACGAGCATCCGCGGACAACCACAATGGAGGCACTGGCGAAACTCTCCACACCCTTCAGGAAGGAAGGCGGAACAGTCACCGCCGGAAACGCCTCGGGCGTCAACGATGGAGCGGCCGCTCTCTTGATCGCCAGCGAGGCTGGCGCAAAAAAACATGGCCTGCGACCTATCGCGCGGGTTCTCGGCGGAGCAGCCGCCGGCGTCCCACCCCGCATCATGGGGATCGGACCTGTGCCTGCATCACAGAGGTTGATGGCCCGTCTTCAAATGACACAAGACCAGTTCGACGTCATCGAACTTAACGAAGCCTTCGCTTCGCAGGGCCTGGCCGTGCTCCGGGAACTGGGGATCGCCGATGATGATCCTCGTGTGAACCGCAATGGCGGGGCGATCGCAATCGGCCATCCGCTCGGAATGACCGGCGCGCGCATCACTGGCACGGCCGCGCTGGAGCTGCAACAAACAGGTGGGCGCTACTCGCTGTCCACCATGTGCATTGGCGTCGGCCAAGGCATTGCGATCGCTCTCGAGCGCGTCTGAGGTCATCGAAACTGTGAACCGGCGCGAATACCAGCGCCGGCCTCCAACTCCCGAGTGCTCCCATCAAGGCATCAGCTGGCCGCCGTTGACCTCGATGATCTGGCCGGTCACGTAGCCTGACAGCGTTGGCGATGCGAGGAAGAGGTAAGCACCGACACAGTCTTCCGGTGTCCCGACGAAGCCCATCGGTATCGACTTCCGCTGCAGCTCCATCTGATCGTCATTGGTGTATCGCTCGTGAAAGGGCGTGGCGATGACGCCAGGAGCAACCGCATTGACGCGGATCCGGTCCGGAACAAATTCCTTTGCTTGTCCGCGGGTGATGGTCGAAACAAAGCCCTTCGATGCGGCATAAAGCACCGCGCCATTACCGCCGCCATTGCGTGCCGCAATCGAGGTGGTGTTGATGATGAAACCACCCTGTTTCTTCAGCCAGGGATGGGCTGCGCGTGTTGCGGCGAGGACCGAGCGGGCATTGAGATCCATGACCTTCACATAGTGTTCGTCGGTGTATTCGGAGGTTGGCTTGCGGCCAAGCATGCCACCGGCATTGTTCACCAGTCCATCGAGATGGCCGAAGGTCCTCGCGGTCTCCTCGACAACGCGTTCCGTTTCGCCTTCTTTCGAAACATCACCGTGCACAAGGTGCACGGTTCCGCCAGCCGTTCGGATTTCGTCCGCAAGCGCTTCGGCGGGTTCCCGGCTTGCGTTGTAGTGAACGCCGACCTTCATGTCCTGAGCAGCAAAGGCGCGCGCCAGCGCCGCACCAATGCCGGTCGACGCACCTGTGATCAGCACGGCCCTGCCGGCGAGGTCCGGAATCTTTATTGATACAAGCATTTGAGCAAGGGTTGCCATGGCAGCGATAGCCTCCAGTAATGCAGCGGGATTGAATGGGCGAGTGGGACAAGCTTAACAGCCTGAGGCAGACCGGCGCAATGCCGGTGCCGTCACGGCGTCAGGTCGAGTTCAGGATAGTGGCGGAAGATGCCATCCTCATTGAAGGCCAGCCGCCTTTTTGATCCCAGGTAGGTGGCGATGTTGGGTCGGGCGGAGACGGCGTCGTGCAAAGCATTGAGGCCGGGATAGTTGCTGTCGTGAGCTTTCATTGCCTTAGGGAAGGCATAGCGAAGACCCTCGATAACCTGGAACAAGGACAGGTCGACATAACTCAGGGCTTTGCCGATGATATGGCGCGATCCTTCAGGATTCTGGTGCAGCACCTGCTCGAAATAGCCTAGAAATTTTGGGATCCGCTCGCATATGAAGGCTTTCGTGCGCGCCTTTGCCACGTCCTTCTGATCCTCGTAATAAAGTGAGGTCGCAATCGGGTGATGAGTATCGTGCACCTCCGCCACGAGATCGGTAATCGTGAGCTGCAGGCCGTTGGCAACGTGGCGCAGCTTGTCATCGGCAGGCACAAGGCCGAGCTTCGGGCCGAGATAGAATAGGATGTTGGCCACATGAGAGACGATCAGGTCACCATCCCTGAGGAAGGGCGGTGCAAACGGTATGTGGGGCTCGCTCCTGCTCTTCATAAGTTCAAGCATGGCGCCCGTGCCCATGCCCCGGCCGGGTTCGCGGGCAACATCGATATACTTGATCCCAGCTTCTTCCAAAGCCAGGCGAACAAACTCGCCCCGGCCCTGAATTCCATCCCAGTAGTAAAGTTCATAGGCCATCGTTGCCCTCCCGGTAGCCATTGACCCAGTTTGGGAACCATTGCACCTGGATCGATCAGTGATGGGAATGATGATCGTTACGCTTGCGCGTTGCGGCTGCCTTCTTGGCCGATGCGGAGCGCTCGGCAGCTGAACGCGATGCTGATGCAGCGCCACCCTTGCGTCCACCCTTCTCGGATGACTGGTGGGTGTCCTTCTTGCCGCGGCCGGATCCGGATTTATTGCCCCCACCGCTCTCCTTGTTGACTGTTGCCCAGGCTCGACGTTCGGCCTCCTTGGCGGAGACACCGCGGTCCTCGTACCCTTCCTCGATGTGTTCGGCCTTGCGCTTTTGCTTGTCCGTATAAGCAGATTTATCGCCTTGTGGCATGATCGCCTCCATGTATTTGGTTAAGAGGCAACTTTCTGGCGATCGAAAAGTTCCCGTCGCCGGGAAGGGAGCGGATCGTCCGGTAACCGCTACTTGTGATAGTATTTGCGGGAAACAGCGATCACCTTGCTGAGGGTGGTCAGCCCTAAGGGAGCGGCACGGGTCGCAGGAAAGAACAGCACCACCATGTTGTCGATCGCGTAAACAAGGATGAGAGCCAGCGCGAGATAGGCGACAGTTATCACGACGAGTGCGGTCATCTCAGCCTCACATGGGCGCTACGAGGAGGTAGCAACTCGCTACGGCCAGCGAAAGAAGGATAGCGTCGAAATAGCTTCTGCTCATGGCGATTTCTCCAGTTGCCGCTATGAACAGCCGAAGCGGATTTTGGTTCCATCGCCCAGAGCTGCCTCCGCAGATTTTCTGCGAGGTCCAAACAGTACACGCTCATCTATACGGTCTCTCCCCCAAAAGCGCCGCTCACGCCTCACGGAAATCTATAGAACAGAAGCAATGCAATCATGTGACGAAGGCGTCACGCATGCCGCCTTCTGCGTCTGATTCAAAGGGGTTACATCGATTTGCCGTTGGTCGCCTTTTTCCGGGGCGCAACCTTTGTGGGCGAAGCCGTCTTCGGAATGGAGACAGTGCGCTTGCGCGTCTTGACCTCCTTGCCGTCAACCGATGCTGCCGAGTCTTCGAGCGAAAGACGCTCTGTCCGGGCCTGTTCCCAATGAGCGATTTCTCGCCCCGCGGGATGCCCTTCATCTTCCCAAAGCGCATAGGCGCGCTTCCTGATCCACTCGTCCCGAGTTTCTATCATCGCCGATCTCCAGTCACGGTAAAGCCCGTTGCGTAATTAGATCCTAATATTCAGACTTCCAGACGACGCGGAATCTTTCAAGCGTTATTTGACGCATTGCAAAAGTAATTTCGCATTGCACCATTGGGTGGGCGAATTGACTTCGATGCCATGGGTCACCGAATGTTTGTATCGCTGGTCCGACCGAAAGATCGGTCACTTCACGCCGATTGAACGTTGCAGCTTTGACGTTATAGTTCAGCTCAATGTTTTATCTCATATCGACCTACTGGCCTCATATTCTGTTCATTGTTTCGCTGGCTATGGGAGCGGCAGCAGCGATCCATGCCGCGATGACCAAGGAAGAGGTCAGGGCTGCAATCGGCTGGGTCGGTGTCATTATTCTCTCCCCGATCATTGGTGCTGTTCTTTACGCGATCGCCGGCATCAACAGGATTCGGCGGGCGTCGCTCAGCCTCCGGCGTGATGCCCTGATCCCGGAAGCGGACCTCGATGAACTGGAAAGCTTCGACGCCGATACAGAAATCGTCATCAGCGGCTTCGGGCGTCGTTTTGCTGCCCTGCAGACGCTCGGGGACCGGGTTGCACGAAATCCTCTGGCAACCGGCAACACGATCGACATGTTGGAGACGGGCGACGACTGCTATGCCGCCATGAAATCCGCGATCGAAAATGCTGAGCGCAGCATCCTGCTGGAGACCTACATCTTCGACCGCGACCAGATCGGGGTGAGGATTGCCGACGCGCTGATCGATGCCGTCAAGCGCGGCGTCGAGGTCCGCGTCCTGATCGATGCCGTCGGCGCCCGCTATTCCGTGCCGAGCATCCTCGGCTACCTCGCCAGTGGCGGTGTGACCGTCTCGGTTTTCAACGGCAATGTGATCATGGGATTGCGCCTGCCTTACGCGAACCTTCGCACCCACCGCAAGATCCTGATCGTCGACGGCCGCATCGCCTTGACGGGGGGCATGAATATCCGGGCCGGGTTCACGCGCGAAATGAGCGGAGACGATTTCGCGCGCGATACCCATTTCAGCGTAACCGGACCTGTTGTCGCCGATCTCCTCAACGTGGCCGCAGAGGACTGGCGCTTCACGACGGGCGAGGTCCTGCAGGGCGAAGCATGGCGGACGGCGATGCCGGAGAGGAACCCGGGCGACCCGGTCTTCATCCGCGTAGTGGCGTCCGGCCCCGACAGAAGCATCGAAACGAACCACAAGATGCTGATGGGCGCATTCTCCATCGCCCGCAAATCGATCCGCATCATGTCGCCCTACTTCCTGCCGGACCGGGAACTGATCAGTGCTTTGGCAACTGCGGCCCGGCGCGGCGTAGAGGTCGATATCGTCGTCCCCTCTGTCAACAACCTCGTCCTCGTCGATCGGGCGATGACGGCACAGTTCGACCAGATCCTCAGCAGCTATTGCCGGATCTGGCGCTCCAGCGGCGCCTTCAGTCACTCCAAGCTTCTGTCGATCGATGGGGTCTGGTCCTATGTCGGATCCTCGAACCTCGACCCGAGATCGCTGCGATTGAATTTCGAGATCGACCTCGAGGTGCTAAACGAAGGCTTCGCCAACGAGATCGATGAGCATATCGACGAGGCTATTAAGGCGGCGTATCCCGTCTCATTGGAGGGACTGCGTTCACGCCCGTTCCTGGTGCGGCTGCTTGAGAAGGTCCTTTGGCTCGGGTCGCCATACTTGTAGCAAATTTCTGGGGTGAGAACGGTGGCAACTTAAGGTGCCGGGCCTATAATCCTGACAGAGCCCCTTCGATCAACGGAGCCCGCGCGAACTCCGATGCATGCCAGAAACTCTAGTCTGCCCGCCAAAATTCTTTCCTCGATCCGTAATCGAAATAAGCGGCTCGATGCAGCGCATCTGGAGCAAGAGCCGCGATCCGAAGGCACGCTAATTGCCTCCTACAACGTCCACAAGTGCATCGGAAACGACCGGCGCTTCGACCCAGAGCGCACCAGCCGCGTCATCCATGAAATCGATGCCGATGTCATTGCGCTGCAGGAGGCCGATACGCGTTTTGGCGAAAGGACAGGTATCCTGGATCTTGGCCGGCTGGAGCGGGAGACAGGATTAATACCGGTTCCGGTTAATGGCATGGCGAAGGCCCACGGCTGGCATGGCAATGTCGTGTTGTTCAAGAGGGGGCTGGTGCGGGATGTCCACCAGATTAACCTGCCGGGGTTGGAGCCACGCGGTGCACTTGTCGCCGAGCTTGATCTCGAGAATGGCGGAGCCTTGCGGATCATCGCAGCGCATTTCGGGCTGCTACGCCACTCGCGGGCCCAGCAGGCGAAGATGCTGGTCGAACTAATGGCAGACAAGAGCGAGGTCCCGACCATTCTGCTCGGTGATCTGAATGAATGGCGACTTGGTGACCGATCGTCGCTCCACACTTTTCAGTCCGCCTTCGGCCCGCAGCCCATGGCCGTGCCGAGCTTTCCTGCGCGTCTTCCCCTTCTGGCACTCGATCGTATCATGGCGAACCGAGGAGGTGTTGTGACAGCCGTTGAGGCCCATGATACGCCGCTTGCCCGTGTCGCCTCTGATCACCTACCCGTCAAGGCGGTGGTTAATCTCAAGCGGGTAGAGGAGCTCAGCGCAAAAGGCTGATCGCGCTTGTCCCGCTCGGACGCCGCGATCACTTGACACTGCCCGCCGCCATGGCAGGCTCTGCTCATCTCGACACAGGGAGGTGAACGGTGGTGGAAGTGGCCGGGGGTTGGCAGGACAAGAGCGCATCAGGGCGCTTTGCGTCGACGACAAAAGCTTTTTTGATGGCAAAGCTGATTGCATGTCTGATCCTCGGCATCGTCGCCGGAATTTCTTCAGGGGCCGCGATGGCCGCGAACCCACTTCCACAGACACAGGCATCCAAGGAACAGGTCCGCAAGCTGATTGAAACCATCGGAAAACACTATGCTGTTGCCGATAACCTCCGCGATCGCCGGCAGGCCTTCGAGAATCTGATGGAGTCCACTCCTGAGCCAACACGCGTGCAAATCCGATCCGTCGACGCGGGCGGAATCGACGCCCAGCTCATTTGGCCGGCACGGTTGCACCATCCTTTGGGCCGGCGCGCCATCCTTTATCTTCATGGCGGAGGTTTCTACAGTGGCTCGTTGCGAACCCACCGAGCCATAGCAGGATCGCTTGCGAAGGCGGCCTCAGCCGACGTTCTTCTGATTGACTACCGCCTAGCGCCCGACAGTCCATATCCGGCTCAGATCGATGACGCACTCAATGCATATAGATGGCTGCTCGACTCCGGATACGAGAGCGACAACGTCGTCGTTGTCGGTGATTCAGCTGGCGGCAATTTGGCGATCGAGGCCACGCTGCGTCAAATGCGGGTGAGGGGGCCGCTGCCCGCGGCCGTGGTCGCACTGAGCCCGATCACGGATCTCGCAGCCACAGGAGCATCCCTGGCGAGAAACACTGGTCACGACCCCTTGATCAACACCGCGGAACTTGACCGTATTCGCGGGGCCTACCTCGCAACGCGATCTCCTTCCGATCCCATGGCATCGCCACTTTATGCCGATCTGACCGGATTTCCGCCACTGCTGTTGCAGGTTGGATCTGATGAAGCGCTTCTGGACGATACCCTACGGCTAGCCGAGAAGGCGAAGTTAGCCGGCGTGGACGTCCAGGCAGAAGTCTGGCCAGGCATGATTCACCAGTGGCAACTGTTCCCCTCTCTGCTCGATGGTGCAAGGCAATCAAACCAAAGGATTGCAGACTACGCGATCGAACATTTCGCCGACAGGCCAAAGCAATAAGAGAACTATTGGAGAGGGTGGATTCGAACTCCGATAGAGTGCCGCTCACGAGCTCCACCCGCGCCCGCCTGCCTAACTTTCCTCGCGCCCGTCCCGGCGATGAGCTGGTTGGGCCTTTGCCTGATCGCCATTCATTTGCGCGCAACAGCACCTGACGCGCGAATACGTCGCGCAGTATCACTGGTTTTTGCGCTTACGATTCCGCTATTCTGGTCGCGCCTCGTAGTTGCTGCGTTCAATGACACGATCCTCCACATTGACGCACAGCTTGTCGGCTGGCTGATCGGCACTACCACCACCGGGAATGTCGTGCCATTGGCCGATGGTTCCGGGTCAATTTTCTTTGCGCCGGGCGGCTCATCGATGGCCAAGTCGCTTGCCGCCGTGAGTGCTGCGGTTTTCCTCAATCTTCGCAGTGGCCTTTGGTCCGCTTCCACGTTTGTCTGGACCGCAGCGAGCTTGGCCACAGTTGTCGCTATTCTGACACGCATTGGCCTGATCGGGATCTACCCTCAGCAATTCGATTTGATTCACAGCCTCGGTGCAACCGTCGCTGGATGTCGTACGGTGTTGGCCATCGTTTCTATCGGCTACCACAAGGTTGGCCAAGATGTGCCTTTGAACCGCTAGAATCGTTTTGCCAGTGCTCCTGGCCGCAACTCTTGCCGGTAAGGATTTGTGCCAGGGCCGTTGCCTATCTGGAGGGACGGGCCTCCATTCCGCGGATCCTCATTCGTCTAAGACATGGACGTCGGCAACACGAGGCCCATGCCAAGTGCGCTTTGCAACCGTCGCTCCGGAAGGTTGGCCCCAAACGATCAGCGTCGCGCAGACAACCCACACGGATAAGCATCTCACTTACGCCTACAATGGTGTTTTACGACCAGCAGCCAGTGCTGCGCACCAAACTCGAAACTATCGCCGGCGGACCATACGATTTTGGATCCGTTGCGCCCCGGTGTCTAACTCCAGGATCCGAGCTTAGAGATTGTAGCCTTGAACGCTCGCTACTGTACCGTAGCTCCTATCGCCGCCGATGGCTGAACCGTCGGTACCGTCGCCCTATGGACGGCCACCGCCAGGAGGATCTCATCGGGTTCCGTCGCTGCTCGCTCACATGCGTGGCGTTGCCGGTGTCACCCTTGCATATTGATAGGCTGTTGATGGAAGACGGCCTCGCGGTCCCCGCACACTCACTTCGGAACGTCTCTCGTAACAATGACATCCGCGCCGCGGACACTTCCAGTCAACTGCGTGGTGTCCCCCGACATAACAACGCCGAAGACGTAAAGCATCATCGCCAGTACTGCCACAAGGGCAAGCACCGAGGCGTTCAAGAACGCGGGCGAAGAGAAGGTCTGATTTTTGTCACTCATGTCGCTCTTTCCGTTGCTACGGAAGTTCAACGTGCTTTCTCATGGAGCGTTCCCACCCTAGGACTTAGGTCTGTCTCCATTCAGATTTCGATTGTACTGGGATGTGGGCGATTCCTGCCAGCCCAACAGTTGCTTGTTCACTGCTATATTTGGATTGTCCAGGATCCGGCCCTTTTTCTGGCGATTGTCGGCATGAGACGTGAACGCCAAGGAAACCTGAACCATACGCATTTCGCTCAGATAGCAGGTTTTACTGGTCATCCGCCCATGACTGGGTTCAACGGGATCGTCGATGACCAAGTCTCATGGCCAGGCCGACAGAGACGGCGACATCGTCGTATAAACCACGGAATACGACGTGGCGACTCGGATGTGGTTGCTGGGTGCTGCGGAGCATCTGGCAGAAACCCAGTGTTTTAAAGGACACTCACTCTTAACGTTCAGCCGACCGGGAAGCGGCCGCCCGAGTGGCGCCCAAATCATTGTCGCCGACGGCCGGTCGAGCGCCTTCACTTCGACGCAATCTTTGGCGGCCACAATCATGCTGGCGCACCGGAAGGAACGCGGGACCGCTGGGCATTTTGATACCGCCTTGCCGGCGCCGGGTCGCGTAAGCTGTGCGGACGTCGTGCTGTAGAAGTAACTGACGACCGACTTTGCCTCCAAGATTCCTGCTTTGCAATGCGCCTGGACGCCTCCCCACAGGAGAATGTCGATAGTGCCAAGTGCCTCCGGGTCTGCCATTCAAGCGACCAGTTCAATCAGGGCTTCAGGGGCGCATTCGAAAGCGTATGCATTTAGAAACTGAAGACGCCAGAACAAGCCTTTCAACTTGGATCAGCGCTGCTTCGGCGCACACGGCGTCCCGGTTGGCGCACACCACCTTGATCTGACCTGCAGCAATCCCTCACCTCGCGACAACAGCAAGCTCGACGCGGCGTCGAGGCATGCCACCAACTCACTTGAGCGGCGTTCGCCATCAATAAGCATTGCTTGGCTGGCTTCCCAGCCGGTCCCGTCCCTGCGGACAAATAGCGTAGGTCGGTGTCAGCTCGTTCAAGAAGTCCGAATGGTTGCAAGCGTGATCGTCGGCATTGCCTCGAAAACGAGACGGCAGAAAAGTTCTCGCAGCGCCGACTTTGGATTGCTGAAGCGATGTCTGATGATCGTCGCGAGTGCCTGGTAGCTGGCGTAACGCGCCATCATTTAGCCAAGTCCAAGCAAGGTGGGCGCAGAAACCATTGCGGAACGTTTCCACCCACCGGCTACTTGCCGCCGGTCGAAACGTCGCATGAGCAACACATCTTCGCCGGCAACTTGCGTGAGCTGTACCGGTGCGACATGATGCCGGCTAAAGCCACCAGCCGCATCGCGATAAACTCCGCCTTTCACGACGCTATAGATGTTTGCCTGGCTGGAAAACCTGGCGATGTATTTTTAGTGACCCTCCCTCGATCAAGGCTTTCGACCGCGCTCACCGATCGAACTTCCGTGTTGCAGCGCTGCGTCCGCCGGGTCATCCAATGAGTTGTGAAATGCAGATCAATGTCTGACATCTTCCGCGCGAAGGCGATCGATCGCGTCGATTGCTTCTTCGGCAGACCACCCAGCTCGCACTGCAGCGGCAACAAGGCGCGCTTCGGTCTCCAACTCAAGCGAAAAATACAACCCTTCAAGGGCTTCCTTCGCGGTGACGATGTGTTCTTCGTTTGAAGCAACATCTGAAACTCTGGCAGTCAAAGGCACGGCTGAATCCTTTCCTTGACGAGTTTTACAGTTTTTTCGACGGGAGGAGGCTAGCGCCTCGAAAGACAGTGCGTTGTCAACGATGCTTTGTTCCCGCATCTAATAAATTGCGCGCTCTGTCTCGCCTGACCGGTCAACAGCGCTTTGTCTGATAAAATCCGGAGCTTCAGTGTGCCAAACCTGTTGCCTCCTGGCAATCATGTCGCTGACATACAGCCAAAGCGTTCGGCTGCGGCTTTGAAATCCGCGGTGCAGATCCCTCGACGTCGGATACCGTTTCAGCAAGCGCGATGATCCCGCGTCCTCTCGAACGCGCTGCTCCCAGTCCTACCGGCGCCATTTCTAGACCGGGATGTCAATGAATGCGGTTTCCTGTATCTCCGCCTGTTTGCCTCACCTCGCGTCCTGCCCGGCTGTTGGTCCTGCCTGGCCGGGCAGTCCCGCAACGGCTTCGCCGTCCTCCACGTCCGTTTCGGCCCTTCGGGTGCAGGACTGCGCTCGGTGCCCGGCTTTCGGACCGCCGTAGCAGGTCGCGATGGTCGCGACCTCAAACGGAGGTTTCAACATGAGCAGGCAACCCATTCACCAACGGTCCGATCTTTACAGCCGCATCACCGACAAGATCATCGCCGAGCTCGAACAGGGCGTGCGGCCCTGGATGCAGCCCTGGACCACAGCCAATGCAACCGACCGGATCACCCGGCCGCTGCGCCACAACGGTGAACCCTATTCCGGCATCAATGTCCTGCTCCTCTGGTCCGAGGCGATTGCCCGCGGCTTTACGTCTCCGACCTGGATGACCTTTCGCCAGGCCCTCGAATTCGGTGCCGCCGTCCGCAAGGGCGAGACCGGCACGACCGTCGTCTTTGCCAGCTCCTTCATCCGCACCGAAACCAGTGACGGCGGCCAGGAGATCGAACACGACATTCCCTTCCTCAAGGCCTACACCGTCTTCAACGCCGACCAGATCACCGGACTGGACCAACGCTTTCGTCGGATCACCACGACCGACGAGCCGATCACCCGCATTGCCCATGCCGACCGGTTCTTCGCCAACACTGGCGCCCTGATCCGACATGGCGGGTCGTCGGCCTATTATGTGCCATCCCGCGACCATATCCAGATGCCCGCTTTCGATGCCTTCCGCGATGCCGCCTCCTATGTCGCCATCCTCAGCCACGAACTGACGCACTGGACGGCTGCGCCGCATCGACTGAACCGCGACCTGAGCCGCTATGCCAAGGACAACAGCGAGCGGGCCCGCGAGGAACTGATTGCCGAACTCGGCAGCTCCTTCCTCTGCGCCGATCTCGGCATCGTGCCCGAACTCGAACCACGGCCCGATCATGCACGCTACCTTGCCTCCTGGCTGCAGGTTCTGGCAAACGACAAGCGTGCCATCTTCGTTGCTGCCGGACATGCACAGCGCGCCGTCACCTACCTGCACCACCTGCAGCCGGAGGACACTGACCTTAACGACAACGACGAAGGGGAGGCGGCGTGAGCCGCTGCCTGCCTTGACGCTCTCACACGGCAAGCAATCTCGTCCTGTAACCTCGGGACTGTCGGTGACGCAACCCGGGTCAAGTGTTCGTGATAGCCCTCCCATATGCCTTGTGGCGCAGCATTTTCTTGCTCGGTAAACAGAAAGAGATCGTCAGGCCGGGGGAACCAACACATGAATATTGCCAAGATGTCCGTCGCGAGCGGCTTGCTGATCGGATTGGCGGCCATGATGTCTGCCTGCACGAGCACCCGCAATCCTAGTCAACCTGATTATCAGTACCAACCGCGCACCTCGGTAAACCCGGCCTGCGCAGACGGCTTCAGGCCTAGCAACGACCGCTCATGCAGTTACTGACACGTTTGATCCGGGACGAGGCGGGCGCGACAGCAAACGCGCGAATGGTGTTCAGTGATGCAGTCAAGGACGGGCAATGAGCTGCGATCGCTGGTCCTCATTCCCATGTCGAGGGCATTCCAAAGAAAGCTTCCATCGACCGCTTACCTACCGCTAGAAGTGTACTTCAAGTAAAATCTTGCAACCTTGAGAATTTATGCCATTATCTTAGCTGCTATTCTTCGGGGGCGGCCATGAATGGTGAACGCGTCGATGACATTGCTGTTGGGAGGACAGACTATACAGGCCTTGACATAGGTACTGTTTATAGCAAAGTCCCGAGAGTTTACGCGGTATATTCGAATTCCGACCGCGTGATGATCCAGTACGCAGACGATGAGAGCCTCGCCACGGAGCAAAGATTGGCACTCGCTCATCTCGCGCCCCTTCGAGGTGAAATCAACGGTTTGATAGATGGCTGGAGAAGCCCCAGGACGGTGGGGTCCGAGACTGGCCCAACCCATCGCGCAAGCGCAGGCGACGCCCGCGCGAAAAGATATGACCGCCGTACAGCTGACGCCTTGATCGTTGCACTGCAGGGCGATCAAGCGAGTGCTCTGGTCCTCCTAGAGGCAATTAAGAGAGAGATCGTTGAAGAGCGCACTTCGACCGGCCGCGTTCAGTATGTGGTGACGGCGGGTTTCGTCGCGCTGGCCATCTTCTGTCTTTTTTGGGCGTTCAATGAT
Organism: Rhizobium grahamii CCGE 502; assembly: GCF_000298315.2. Taxonomy (GTDB): domain Bacteria; phylum Pseudomonadota; class Alphaproteobacteria; order Rhizobiales; family Rhizobiaceae; genus Rhizobium; species Rhizobium grahamii. The sequence continues at coordinate 149,192 of NZ_AEYE02000035.1, forward strand.
CTCAATTTTCCAAGGTTCGTGTCCCGGAACAACACCTGGATGGCGACGAGCATTGGGTGTCTCGGCGCATTTTTCTCAATCGCCATCGGGATAAGGGGGAGGACGATCCAGACCGACCTACGGCTTCGCGACAATCTCGTAGACGCCGGTTTGCGAATAGTCATCGGGGCAATTTCTGCGGTCGTACTCTTCGCTTTATTCCGAAGCGAACTATTCAAACTCACATTGGGCGAATCCGGTCCTATCACTCTTTGTATCGCAGGGGCCGAGTGCACGCCCCCACAGATCGATGTTGCGATAATTGTCGCCTTCCTGGCAGGGTTCTCGGAGCGCCTTGTTGGAAATCTTCTCGATACCCGGCTCGTTTCGCCACTTGGGGAAAGTCCAGCGATCGTTCAGCCAGTCGTGGCCAAGGTGGATCCCGCCCGACCTGCAGCAGACGAAAGGAACCCGCGCGGGTTGACAGCGCCTCCACGGGTTTCCCGTTCAACTGCAGCACCGACTGATGACGACTTTAACGGTCAGGTGGATTCCTGCCTCTGCGACGTCGATCTGGAGGACGGAGAGATTACTGAGGATATAAACTTGCCCAAGGCTTCCGGAGGTGTCGAGAAGTCGTCAGTGCACTGAGGAGGGACGCATGGTTTACTCATTGACCTGGCTGCCCGAAGTCCTTCGTCAAGCAGGACTGAAAGTTGCGGAAACCAATGGCTGGGCAAGTCGTGGCACCTCTGAAATGGGGCGCGTCCGTGGCGTCATCTGTCACCACACCGGATCCATCGGGCCCGGCAACATGCCGACCTTGAATGCCTTGACTCAGGGTCGGGGCGGCAATCATCCACTGGCCGGACCGCTCGCCCAGTTGGGCCTCGGGGTCGATGGAACATACTACATGGTTGCCGCTGGGAAAGCCAACCATGCCGGCCCGGGTGAGTGGAGGGGTATCAGGACAGGCAACTCAAGCTTCATCGGGATAGAAGCAGAGAATTCGGGTACGCCCGGCGCACAGTGGCCAGACTGGCAGATGGATGCTTATCGACGTGGAGTGGCCGCGATCTTAAACCGCATCGGGGAGACCTCCGACATGTGCTGCGGCCACAAGGAATACGCACTTCCTCATGGCAGAAAGCCAGACCCGTTGTTCAACATGGACCTGTTTCGCGATGGCGTCAAAAGCGTCATGTGTGGCACGGCCATCCTCCGGCCGCCCGTTCCTGCTTTCGATGCATTTTCGGGGCATCGAACCTTGGAGCGAGGAGCGCGGGGCTGCGATGTTATACAGGTCCAACGTGCCGTCGGTGCTGATCAGGACGGTAAGTTTGGTCCGGTGACAGAAGCTGCAGTGCGGTGCTTTCAAGATAGATATGGCCTTCGGCCTGACGGAATTGTTGGACCGCTTACCTGGTCGAAGATCGACGAACTGCCACAACCGATCGCTCTTGCAACTGGAATGACCGATGCTGCCAATGATACTTTGCCCGAGGGGGTCCGGCGCCTGCTCGATCTCGTCGGTGAGGCAGAAGCGCCGGGCGGATATGATGTGTTGTTTGGCAACAACCAACGCAAGCTGCCAAGACCCTTGAGCAGCATGAGCTTGGGCGATGTTATTCTAAGCGGTGCGAACCGGCGCAGAATGTTCAGGTCGCCCGCGTGCGGCCGTTATCAGTTCATGACGACAACACTGATGCGCTTGCGCGACACAATGCACCTTTCAGGGCGGGAGACCTTCGATCCTGCCCTTCAGGATCAGCTCGGGTTCACATTGCTGAAGCTTCGCGGGTATGAGCGGTTCATCTCGCGTAAGATCTCGGTGGTCGATTTCGGTTTGGGACTTGCTCAAGAATGGGCCTCATTCCCTGTCCTGCAAGCCCGGCAAGGCGCACACAGGACAGTTAGGCGAGGTGAGACCTTCTACGCGGGTGACGGCATGAACAAGGCACTCGTGGCTCCAGAAACTGTCGAACAATTGCTGGAAAGTCTTCTGGAATCTGAACCGTCCAGTCGCGCTGCCTGACTATCACAAAGCGAACGCTTGTTCGGGTACGAGGCGTTGGAGGAAACATGTCGAACCGGCAGTTGACGACGAATGTTGGAGGAACGAGTAGCGATGGAGCTGCAATAGCGAAGGACGCGGCAGGCGAAGAGTCCGCGTCACAAGCCGCCCAGCAGCCGACACGACGATCAGATCCAAATGACAACCGCGTTTTTGTGGGCGACCGGGCCTATCTGACAAGACAGCAAACGAGCGGAGACGAGAAAAGAATTCTCGATATCCTGCCTGACATTCCTGATTTGAGAGACAGGATCTATCAGCCCCATCTGCGCTCGTTGCAAGCCGGGATCTATCCGACAATTGCGTTTCCGGTGAGGGACCAGGGAAAATCGCCACGTTGCGTAGGCTATGCTCTGGCACATGTGATAGACGTCCTTCGTCATCAGACCGTCAGCGCAACTCCACGAGAACGCGTCAGCGCGAGAATGCTCTATGAAATGGGTCTGCGAAATGACGAATGGGCAGACAGTCCCCACGACGGTTCTTCCCTGCGCGGGGCACTCAAGGGATTTTTCCGCAACGGGGTTTGCAAGGAAGGCCCGACCGACAAGATAAAGAAAGACTGGCTGCTGACATACGAGCTGGCAAAGGAAGCGACGGAAACGCGTCTCGGTGCCTATTTTAGGCTCCAGCCCGACATCAGTGACTATCACGCGGCCTTAAACGAGGTCGGAGGAATTTACGCTTCGGCCCAGATTCATGGTGGCTGGCTCAAACCATCCAACGGCTACATAACGCCCGACGGTGCTCCCATTGGCGGGCATGCCTTTGCTATCGTGGGCTATGACGCCGAAGGATTCTGGATCCTGAATTCCTGGGGCGAGAAATGGAGCAGGGAGGGGCTGGCACACTGGGCCTATTCGGACTGGGCCGCAACAATTATGGATGCGTGGGTGTTACAACTCGGCGCGCGCGCTCCGTCCGCCTTCAATGCTTTGCCGAAATCATCTCCGACCAGCCGGTCCGGTCTCTTCGGCATCAACGAGCCCACACGCGCCGATATCCTCGGCCATTTCCTCAACATCGATGACGGCAAGCTTGTCGTAACAGGCAAGTACGCGTCACCGAAGGAAGATGAAATGGCAGAGACCGTCAAACGACTTACCATAAAAGAGTCCAACAACGGTAAGGGCTACCCGCATTTGATGATTTACGCCCACGGTGGCCTCAACTCAACGGTGGACGAGGCACGTCGTATCTCGGCATGGAAGCGCGCAAATATCTTCGGACGAAACTCGATCTACAACTTTCACCTGATGTGGGCTTCCGATTTCCTCGACGAGGCGTTCGGCGCGATGTCATCGGCAACTTCCGGACTTGCAGGAGCTGGTTTTTCGGATTGGCTCTTCGAAGCTGGACCCGGCAAATATTACGGCAATCGCGCATGGCGAAACATGAAGGGTGACGCAGAAGCAGCATTCAGCGGCCGCAAAGAATATGACGGCGGATTCCAAGGCCTCGAACCGCTGCTTCGAGGCCTGGACAACGCGGAACTCCGTCCAAAAATTCACTTGGTCGGGCACAGTGCCGGGTCAATCGTTCTTGGCCGGCTGATTACCGCTTTGGGAAGGTTCAAGCTCAAGAACCTCACGATCGACAGTGTGCATCTGATGGCTCCAGCCTGCACGACAGAGTTCTTCAATGAACATTATGGAAAGCTCTTAAAGGGAACGTCGGCGCTTAGGTTAAACGGCAAAATCCACCTTTATATGATGAGTGACGATCTTGAGAAGAGAGACACCGTCGAGGCTGGTATCCCCTTAACACCACGCTACAGCCATTCCCTGCTATATCTCGTCTCGCGAGCATACGAAGAACAGCCACACACGCCGGTCGCGGGGATGGAAATTTATGGAGCGAAGATAGACAAAAACGCTAGGCTGATCGTGGACAAATCGACGTCACAGCAAACGATGTCTCGGTCCCACGGCGGCTTTGATAATGACGCGGCAACGCTTACGACGATAATCGAAAGAATCAACGGTACGCGACCCAGTGAGGATGTAGCGCCGCGTGATGATGAATTGCGGGGGTACTGAAAAGGTCGTCTGCGATACGGCCAACACAGCTGACCTTGGCGCGTTGGCAAGCGCCCATTGAATGACGGCCTGTTGACAGTATGCGTGGCGGGTGTGGCTTCAGTTTTGTCTGTCCCGTGCTTGTTTGCGGCAGGCCCAACGAGCAAGGCCATCACCCTTGGAGTAGGCTGCGTTCTCTACTGCTTGCCAGTTTTGGGCGTATCGGACCGCAAAGCCATGGACGCCCCATTCCTGGTATTGGTCCACGTGCGTTAATTCATGAGCCCATGCGGAAGCAGTTGCAGCCGCTTGCGCGTCGCGAAACACAACCACATCAATCAGCGTCACGGCGTCAGCAAATCCACCATGTTCCAATATGGTGGCAAGATTGAAAGAGCCCACGTCACCAATCCGGTATCGGACATGGTTCATTGAAGCTTCGGTCGAGTAACCGGTAAGCTGTTTGCGAATATCTGGCGGGATCGGCAACGATCCTTTTGTTGCGACATCTCGACTTTTGACAAGGACGCCTTCTAGGATTGGGCCGGCGAGCTTCGTGGCCTGAATTTCGTTTAGCGCACCAAAGACACTGTATATGGCGGCTGCCATCGTGCTCGATCTGGCCTGTAAACCAAGCCCCGGTTGCGGATGAGAATTTCCGGTTGGGCCGAAGTCCGCTGAACCGCTACAAGCGTAGACGCAAGAGGAAGTCGCGGCGGCGGTCATCGCGAAAATGAAAGTCGCAAAGATACGTCGAGGAACGAACGGACGTTGCATCGCCAGCCTCTCAAGTCCGCCATATACTATACGATAGGCAAATAATATGCATTCGGCTGGTTCAGGCCTTGGCAACCGTCTGATTTCTACCGCAGCGAAACCCTGAAAACCAATACGAGTTCAACGACGTCATCAGCGACGTGTCTTGGCCACGTAGACGATGCGTGTCGAGAAGGGCCACGGTTGCGGATGCTCACGCCGCAACGGGCAAAGACCCGAGTAGGGATAAACGCGCAGCCAAGCCTGCGTCACCACACCAGAACAATGGAGACTAGGTTCTGCCGATATCGACGATGGCTTTCAAGACCTTCCGGAAAATCATTATGATCGACGCGGCACCTAGGGCGATCGCTGCAACTCCAGTTTGCTGCGTCGAAAACTGAGGATTAAGGAAATCGAACGAGGGATGATGTCCCAGGGAGTGGTGTAGCTCGGGCGATCGTCGAGCTTTCCGGACAGGGCCGGGAACGGGTCAACTTGCTGCGGGCAAGTTGATGAGCGGATCATCACTCATTGTGGCGATCGTCTCAAGTGTCATGTAGCGCGAGCGCTGAACGGCCCACTCATCATTTTGCTCCAGTAGCAAAGCGCCGACGAGTCTGACGATGGCACCGTCGTTGGGAAAGATGCCGACCACCTCGGTCCTTCGCTTGATTTCTTCCATTCAATCGCTCAATCGGGTTCGTGCTGTGCAGCTTGGTCCAGTGCTGCTTGGGAAAGGTCATGTAGGCGAGCACATCTTCCTCGGCGCTGTCCATGAGACCAGCGAGCTTCGGCACTTTCGGCCTGATCTGATCGGCGACGTTGCGCCACTGTTGGCTGGCGGCTTCCGGGGTGTCTTGGGCAAAGGCCGTCGCAATGAAGGCCGAGACCACGCGTCGGCCGCTCTTGCCGGCATGCGCCAGGGCATTGCGCATGAAGTGAACGCGGCATCTTTGCCAGGTAGCGGAAAGCACCTTGGAGACGGCCGCTTTGATGCCCTCGTGTGCATCGGAGACAACGAGTTTGACGCCCCGCAAGCCACGCCGGGTGAGCTTGCGTAGAAACTCTGTCCAGATCGGTTCTGCCTCAGAAGTGCCGATTTCCATGCCAAGCACCTCGCGACGACCATCGGTGTTGACACCGACGGCGATGATGACGGCGACAGAGACGATACGGCCACCACGCCGAACTTTGAGGTAGGTCGCATCGATCCACAAATACGGCCAGTCGCCCTCAATCGGCCGGTCAAGGAAGGCTTTGACTTTGTCGTCTATCTCCTCGCAGAGCCGCGAGACCTGGCTCTTGGAGATACCACTCATGCCCATCGCCTTGACCAGATCGTCTACTGAGCGGGTCGAGACACCCTGGATGTAAGCCTCCTGGATCACGGCCGTCAGAGCCTTTTCGGCCATCCGGGGCGGCTCAAGAAAGCTCGGAAAGTAACTGCCGGTGCGAAGTTTGGGAATCCGCAGTTCGACGGTGCCAGCTCGGGTCTCCCAGTCGCGATCGCGATATCCGTTACGCTGAGCAAGTCGAAAGTCATTCTTCTCGCCGTAGGCCGCACCGGTCTTCGCGCCAACCTCCAGCTCCATCAACTTCTCGGCAGCAAAGCCAATCATCTCGCGCAGCAAATCCGCATCAGCGCTCTTCTCAACAAGCGAGCGCAGGTCCATCATGTCATTGGTCATCGGTGATCTTTCCATCAGGTTGTGCTTGAACAACCCAACCCTACCGGAAAAAGCCGATGACCACCGCTATCCTCCTACACCACCTCTCGGGACATCATGAACGAGGTTGCTCCAACGCCTGGGGCTGCCATGAGCAATATCCCACCGTAAATGCAGCCAAGTCCAAAAACGGTGGCGAGCACCGAAACGGTTACCAGCGCCGATTTGCGTTTTTCATTGCGCCTGGTGTCTTTGCCAGGTGTTTGTTCAAGATCGGGTTCGCGTCCCGAGAGTCTTGCTTCAATGACAACCCAACCTATTCGAATAGCGGTAATGTGTACCTTGCTGTTCTGTTTCGCATCACTCCAGAATTCTTCTGTCCCCCACCCAAGTGATTTCATCCTGTCTGCAAACAGGGATCGAGGAGCGCGACCGATCGACATGCAACCTTGAAAAGGAACGCCGGCGTATGCCACCTTCGCTCCTGCTTTGCGTCGCTGGCATTATCCAGATAGGTTTGAGCCTGGCGCAACGCGACGTTAAGTGCCGCAATTGCTCGTCGGACTGTTTCCTCATCCTGATCCGCTCGCCGAAATTGCCCTGCCCAACGAACCAAGGCTGCGGGGAATTGATCTATGGAGCCGTTCTCGAGGTGGTCCCTGTTCATGAAAGCTACCAGAATGAACACAACCAGAAAATATCATGCATGCCTAGAGAGAGACAGCCGTCGTTTGACATGGACGATTGAGGGAAGTTGATCACCTTCTGGTCACCGCGAGCTGGGCCACCGAACCCAAGATCCGCGGCAACTCACTTGCCGGCGAGGTTGTTCAAGATCTACTGCTGTTCCAAGTGACATCGGCGACGAACGCCGCGTCGTCGCCAGCGATTGAAGCCATAAAGTGACGGTTTTCTGCCATTCCTTTTCGTCGGTCGTGAAGAAGAAGAAAGCATACTTGACGGATCGCCGGGTTTGAGAAATGCTAAGATGTCAGACCAATTTGGCGGGCTGCCTGATAATAAAAATGGGGAACCATGAGGGCATCAATGAGTGACAGGCCGGTCATCCGGCCGCTGCCGGCTATTGATCGGGCGCGCCAGGTGACGGACGCGCTGGCCGACTACATCAAGAGCGCGCAACTTAAGGCGGGCGACCGCCTGCCAGCAGAACGTGAGCTGATGTCAGCTTTGATGGTCGGCCGTTCAACCATCCGAGAGGCTATCCGTCACTTCCAGGCACTCGGTGTTATAGAAACCCGAAAGGGAAGCGGGACCTACCTGCTGAAACCGGTTTCCAAGGCGACGATCCACATGCCGCTGTCGCTCGATACCGGCCATCTGCGCGAGGCTCTTCTGCAAACGCTCGAGGTGCGCCGTGGGATCGAATGCGAGGCCTGTATGGTCGCCGCGCGCAAGCGCACCGACAAGGATCTAATCCTGATCGAGCAGAACCTCAACGAGATGGAACGCGTCCACATCGAGAAGGGCACGTCGGGCCCGGAAGACTTGGCCTTCCATCTGGCGATCTATGACGCCACCCACAATCCGCTGTTTCGCCAGCTTCTCGAGCAGATGCGCGAGACCTTCTGGCAGTTCTGGGAGCATCCCTTCGAGCGCGAGGATTTCGCCCGCCGCTCCTTCCCCTTTCATCGCACGCTCTTCAACGCGATCGCCGCCCGGGACACCGAGGCCGCGCGGGAAGAGACACTGAAAATCCTCGAAGTCGTCGAGGAAGATATCAAGGAAATGTCGAAATGAACAACGGCGCAGACGCGTTCGATCTTGCCTCGCTCATCACCGCACACGACGAGGGAAACTTCGCCGAAGCGGTCGTGCCGCCGATCTTCCAGACGTCGCTTTTCACCTTTTCCGACTATGACGACATGATCTCCTCCTATCGCGGAGAGAAGGTGCGGCCCATCTATACGCGCGGCCTCAACCCGACCGTTCGCATGTTCGAGGAAATGCTGGCAAAGCTCGAAGGCGCAGAGGATGCGCTCGGCTTTGCAAGCGGCATGGCGGCGATTTCCTCGGCGGTGCTGTCCTTCGTCGAGCCGGGCGACCATATCGTTGCAGTCAAGCATGTCTATCCCGATGCCTTCCGCCTGTTCGGCACGATCCTGAAGCGCATGAAGGTCGAGGTGACCTACGTCGATGGCCGCGACGAAGAGGCCGTCGCCAAGGCGCTGCCCGGCGCCAAGGTCTTTTACATGGAAAGCCCAACGAGTTGGGTCATGGAAGCCCACGACGTCGGCGCGCTCGCAGCACTCGCCAGGAAGCATGGCGTCGTCACGATGATCGACAACAGCTGGGCAAGCCCGTACTTCCAGCAGCCAATCTCGCTCGGCGTCGATATCGTCATCCATTCGGCCTCGAAATATCTCGGCGGCCACAGCGACGTCGTCGCCGGCATCGTCGCTGGCTCCAAGGAGATGATCGCCCGCATCAAGGCAGAGGCCTATCCCTATCTCGGCGGCAAGCTTTCGCCCTTTGACGCGTGGCTTTTGATCCGCGGCCTGCGAACATTGCCGATCCGCATGCGGGCGCATGAGGCAGCCGCGATGACGATCGCCAAGCGGCTGCAGGAGCTCGACGTGGTCGAGACCGTCTGCCATCCGGGCCTTGCCAACCGCCTGCCCGCAGGCCTCAACGGCACGTCGGGCCTGTTTTCCTTCATATTCCGTGAGGGCGTCGATATTCGTGCCTTCGCCGATAACCTCAAGCTCTTCAAACTGGGAGTGAGCTGGGGTGGACATGAAAGCCTGATCGTCCCAGGCGAGGTGGTCCTTCAGCAGAAGGCGCAACCGAATTCCGCGCATACCTTCGGGATCCATGCACGGTCCGTACGCCTCCACGTCGGTCTCGAAGGAACCGAGGCCCTGTGGAAGGACATCGAGGCGGCACTGGCGGTCGCCTCTTAAGTTCACAACCTGAAAAACCTGAAAAGGGGGAGCAAGCATGAAAAGACTGATCACCGCCACTCTACTCGCCACGATGATGGCCGGTACGGCGCTCGCCGATACCACGCTGAAACTGGTCGAGGTTATCACCAGCCCCGAACGCACCGAGACCTTGAAGTCAATCGTCGCGAAATTCGAGGCCGCAAACCCCGGCACCAAGGTCGACATCATCTCGCTGCCCTGGAACGAAGCCTTCCAGAAGTTCGCCACCATGGTTTCGGCCGGCGACACTCCCGACGTCATGGAAATGCCCGACACCTGGCTTTCCCTCTATGCCAACAACGGCATGCTCGAAAGCCTCGAACCTTACCTCGCCAAGTGGGAGCACACCAAGGGCCTGACGCCCCGCGCGCTTGAACTCGGCCGCGACGTCAAGAACACCGCCTACATGCTGCCTTACGGCTTCTACCTGCGTGCGCTGTTCTACAACAAGAACCTTTTCAAGGAAGCCGGCGTTTCCGAACCGCCGAAGACGCTCGACGATTTCGTGGCCGCCTCCGAAAAGGTCTCGAAGCTTCCCGGCAAGTCGGGTTACTGCCTGCGCGGCGGTCCGGGCGGCCTGAACGGCTGGGTGATGTTCGGCGCGACAATGGCCGGCTCCAACAAGTTCTTCAACGAGGATGGCACCTCGACGATGAACAGCGAAGGCTGGGCTAAGGGTCTCGAATGGGTCGTCGACCTATACAAAAAGGGCCTGACGCCGAAGGATAGCGTCAACTGGGGCTTCAACGAAACCGTCGCCGGATTCTACTCCGGCACCTGCGCGATGCTCGACCAGGATCCGGACGCTCTGATCGCGGTTGCCCAGCGCATGAAGCCAGACGATTTTGGGGTGACCAAGATGCCGGTCGGTCCAAGCGGCAAGGGCTTCACGACCATCGGTTTCGCTGGCTGGTCGATGTTCACCACCAGCCAGAACAAGGATCTGTCCTGGAAGCTGATCGAGACGCTTGAATCGCCGGAAGGAAATATCGAGTGGAACAAGCGTACGGGCGCTCTTCCGGTTCATACCTCGGCCGAGAAGGACCCCTTCTACGCAAGCGATCAGTTCAAGGGTTGGTTCGAAGAGCTGGCCGACCCGAACATCGTTCCGACCGTGATGCCGACCTACCTGGAAGAGTTCGCCTTCTTCAAGGACTCGCTCGCCATCAAGACGACGCAGCAGGCGCTTCTCGGCGACATCACGCCAAAGGAGCTGGCTGACCAGTGGGCAGACTATCTGACCAAGGCGCAGCAGAAGTTCCTCGCCAAGAAGTAACGGCCCACCGGCGGCGGACCTGTCCGCCGCCTCATTCCCTGTTCTTGCGATGGCGCAAAGCGCGCCGCGAAACGGATTTTGCCTGATGACCCTCACTGCCGATACGCTGGAAAGGCGCCAGGACCGACGCCCCTGGCTGAAGCGCGTCGCCGATGCCTGCGAGCCATATCTTTATAGTGCGCCGTCACTGGTCCTGATCATTGCGGTGATGCTGGTGCCACTGGTGATCGGGGTATCCTATGCGTTTCGCGACATCCAGCTGCTCAATCCGTTTTCGGGCGGCTTCATCGGGCTCGAGCATTTCCGTGCGCTTTCGCGAGATGCCGCCTTCTATGGTGCTCTGAAGAATACGCTGTTGTGGACGGGCGCCTCCGTCCTGCTGCAATTCATATTCGGCCTCATCCTCGCACTTCTGCTCGATAAACCGTTCTGGGGCAGGGGTGTCGTGCAGGCTCTGGTCTTTCTGCCCTGGGCCGTGCCGTCGTTCCTCGCCGGCCTGAATTGGGCCTGGCTCTTCAATCCCGTGATCGGCCCAATCCCGCACTGGCTGTTTGCGCTCGGGTTGATGAGCGAGCCCGCCAATATCCTCTCCGATCCGCAGCATGCGATGTGGGGACCGATTATCGCCAATGTCTGGTGGGGCATTCCCTTCTTCGCGATAACCTTGCTCGCCGCCCTTCAGGCGATCCCGCGCGATCTCTACGAGGCCGCCTCGATCGACGGCGCCGGCTGGTTTCAGCGCTTCCGCTCGATCACCTTGCCATTCCTCGCACCGACGATTGCCATCACCGTGTTGTTGCGAACCGTCTGGGTTTCCAACTTCGCCGACCTGATTGTCGTCATGACCGGTGGCGGGCCGGCCGACCGCACCCAGATCGTCGCAAGCTATATCTTTACGCAGGCCTTCAAGCGCCTGGACTTCGGGTATGCCTCGGCGATTGCGCTGGTGCTGCTGGTGCTGCTGCTTGCCTACTCGATGCTGATCATCCTGCTGCGGCAGACCCTGCTGAACAAGGATTGATGCCATGAAGCGATCCATTCTCCCCACCATCGCGCATCGCCTGGCCATTCTCTGCTACATCGTCTTTGCGCTGTTTCCGCTGTTCTGGCTCCTCAAGGTATCGGTGACGCCGAACGACCTGCTCTATACCGAGGGCGTGCGGATGTGGCCGTCGCGAACGACCTGGGAACACTATTCCTTCGTCATCCAGCACAGCGCCTTCCCGACCTTCTTCAAAAACAGCCTGATCGTGTCGGCCTCAACGGCGATCGTCGTCACAATCTGCGCCTCGTTGTCCGGCTATGCGCTGTCACGTTTCAATTTCAGGGCCAAGTACTGGATCGTCGCGCTGATGCTGCTGACCCAGATGTTCCCGCTCGTCATGCTGGTCGCACCGATCTTCAAGATCCTGACGCCGTTGCATTTGACGAACAGCCTCACCGGCCTCGTCGTCGTCTACACCGCCTTCAACGTGCCCTTTGCCACCTTTCTGATGCAATCGTTCTTCGACGGTATTCCGAAGGATCTCGAGGAAGCCGCCATGATCGACGGTGCCACGCAGTTCACCGCCTTCCGGCAGATCATCCTGCCGCTGACCCTGCCTGGCATCGCTGCAACGCTCGGCTTCGTTTTCACCGCCGCGTGGAGCGAACTGCTGTTCGCCCTGATGCTGATCAACGGCAACGACGCGGCAACCTTCCCGGTCGGGCTTCTGACCTTCGTTTCCAAATTCTCCGTGGATTTCGGGCAGATGATGGCGGCGGGCGTGCTCGCGCTCATCCCGGCCGGTCTCTTCTTCCTGCTCATCCAGCGTTATCTCGTCCAGGGCCTGACGGCCGGCGCGGTCAAGGGTTAATCAAAATGGCATCGATCGATATCCAGAACGTCAAGAAGGCCTACGGCCCCGTCAAGGTGCTGCATGACGTCGACCTCCGCATCAAGGATGGCGAGTTCGTCGTACTCGTCGGCCCCTCCGGCTGCGGCAAGTCCACGTTGCTGCGCATGATTGCAGGCCTCGAGGACGTCACCGGCGGCGAAATCCGCATCGCGGGCAATCGCGTCAATGAGCTGCATCCGAAGGACCGTGACATCGCCATGGTGTTCCAGTCCTACGCCCTTTATCCGCACATGAATGTCGCCGGTAACATGAGCTACAGCCTGAAGCTGAGAAAGACGGCCAAGGAAAAGATCTCCAGCGCTGTCGGTGCTGCCGCCTCCAAGCTCGGTCTCGACCCGCTGCTCGAACGCAGGCCGAAGGCGCTTTCAGGCGGCCAGCGCCAGCGCGTCGCCATGGGCCGCGCGATCGTGCGCCAGCCGAAGGCCTTCCTGTTCGACGAGCCGCTGTCAAACCTCGACGCGCGCCTGCGCGAACAGATGCGCGCGGAAATCAAGAAGCTGCACGGCGATCTGAAGGCGACCTCGATCTACGTCACCCACGACCAGATCGAAGCGATGACGCTGGCGGACAGGATCGTTGCCATGCACGGCGGCATCGTGCAGCAGGTCGGCAGCCCCCTCGAGCTTTACGATACGCCTGCCAACCTCTTCGTCGCCGGCTTCATCGGCTCGCCGGGCATGAATTTCCTCGACGCGACCTATGGGGATGGTGGTGTTCGCCTGAAGGACGGGACGGTCGTCCCCCTCGCCGCCCCCCTGTCACTCGCAAACGGCGCCAAGGTGACGCTCGGGATCCGGCCGGAGCATGTGGTCACTACCGATCAGGGTGGGCTGAACGCGAATGTCGAATTGGTCGAACCGACCGGCTTCGGCATCATCCTGCACCTGTCGCTGCACGGTCTGCCATTCAAGATTTTCACGCTCGACCGGGCGGCGCTGACGTCGGGCCCGACAGTAAACGTGTCGTTCCCCGCACAGCATCTGCACGTCTTCGACGCGGATGGAAACAGGGCAAAATAGGACGGGCAGCCTCAGCCGTGGGCGAGGCCGCCGCGCAGAACGGCACTATTGAAGTCCGGTCGCGGCGTCGGAATGACAACCGGTATCACGGCCTCCGTGCTGGCGGGCACCACAGCTTCGGTCGCCGGCGGCGCCGGTTCCGCACCTGAAATCGCCACTGTGCCCGGCATCGGGATCGGCACCGGAACGGTCGTCGGCACCAGTGCCTCAAACTGCGCCGGCATCATGCTCTGGCCAGGCAGATAGTTCATCGCGACTTCGTAGGCGGGCAGGGGCGCCGGCGTCTGCAGCTCGCCGTCCCGCCCACGCTTCTCGTAGAACGCGTTGCCGCCGGCAATCGTTACGTAGTGCATATTGCGATACGGGAACGACAGACCGTCTGTGTGGAAGAACATCGCGTCCTTGACGCCTGGATGCCGTTCGCCGCGGAAAATTGCGTCTGCAGCGTCCGTCAGTTCGACCTCAGCCGTCGGCTCGACTTCGCGGGTCATCACGCCAGGCGCAAACTGCCTCTGTTGGGCAACGACGCCGCAGATTGAATCTGGATAGGCCCCCGATGTCAGACGGTTCATGACCACGGTTCCGACCGCCATGTAGCCGTCGCGATCAGAATGCTCGGATTCGAAGTACATTGCCCGCTTGAGGCAATCGCGATCCTTGGCCGTGTAATTGAAGGTAACTTTGGTTGACTGCGCCGCTTGCGCCGCATTCTTGGGCTTGGTGACCTGGCTCGCCACCTTCGAAGCCGGTTGCTGTGCGGTCGTGCAGCCCGCGGCTGCCACGCCCGCCAACAGGATCCCGGCGAGAGATTTTCCCAACGCTATATGCGCCCTCAATGTCAGGTGCCCCCTATTTGGAGTAGTAAGCCCTTCTCGATTAAGTGGTCGCTTTTTTACCTGCGTTTCAGGTAAATTTCAAATCCAATTAGTATCACAATTTGATTTGGCCGCTTTTGGCCCGCCTGCACAGGCTGATTCGTGCTCGCGCACGTACTGAAAATAGCGCCACTTTCTATCACAGGTCACAGTTCAAAGCGGATGCAACCGCCGAAACAGCCTGCCGCTTCAGCCTGATTCGAACGACTATCGACCGCGTCGGCCATTCATTTATTGTCGGGCCGGAACAACTTCCATCGCGTTGGTCGAAAGGCGATCCTCGTGCGGTCGAGAGCCCCGGCTTGCGCTGGCGACAGTTCTAATTCGATCGGTGGATGCCCCTTGCCGATGTCGACCTCGATGTGGCGCGTGCCAGCGACGCGCCGGCTCGTCGTTAGCAAACCGGCGATGCAGCCGCCGCAGCCATCGCGCAATTCGATGTCGTGCGGCCGGAAGTAGAGTTGGGCCTCTCCATCCGCTTCACCCTCGACCTTGAGGCCGAGCGGCCTATCCTCGAACCAGATGTCTCCACCGTTGACCCGCACGTCGAGACAGTTGGACTGTCCGACAAAGCCGAAGACGAAGGGGGAGTTCGGATTGTCGTAAACCTCATCGGGGGTTCCGACCTGCTCAATCGCGCCCTGGCTCATGACGACGACGCGGTCGGCAAGTTCCATCGCCTCGTCCTGGTCATGCGTGACGAAGACGGTCGTGTGACCAGTACGATCATGGATCTCGCGCAGCCATTTGCGGAGATCCTTGCGCACCTGGGCGTCGAGCGCGCCGAAGGGCTCATCGAGCAGCAGTACATTTGGTTCGACCGCCATGGCGCGTGCAAGCGCGACGCGCTGGCGCTGGCCGCCGGAAAGCTGGGCTGGATAACGTTTCTCGAGACCCGAGAGCTGGACAAGGTCAAGCAACTCGAGCGCCCGCCGGCGAATTTCCGCCTTGGGCGGGCGCCGCGAGCCGTCGCGCACCTTCAGGCCGAAGGAAACATTTTCTAGCACGGTCATATGCCTGAACAAGGCATAGTGCTGGAACACGAAGCCGATGTTGCGCTGCTGCACGGTCTTCTTCGACGCGTCCTCGTCTCCGAAATAGATCAATCCTTCCGTCGGGCTCTCCAGGCCAGCAATCAGCCGCAACAGCGTTGTCTTGCCCGATCCGGACGGCCCGAGCAGCGCGATCAACTCGCCGGAGCGTATATTGAGCGAGACGTCGTGCAGCGCCGGAAAGCGCTCGAATTCCTTGCGCAGGTTTTGTACGCGAACTTCCATTCTAATTCCTTCAGTGCCGTCGGCTGGCGGCGATTTCTTCGCTGTATCGCATCTCGAGCAGAGTCTTCAAAACAAGGGTTACGAGCGCAAGCAAGGCAAGCAGCGTGGCGACGGCGAACGCGCCGGTGAAATTGTACTCGTTATAGAGAATTTCCACCTGCAGCGGCATGGTATTCGTCTGTCCCCGGATGTGACCGGACACCACGGACACGGCGCCGAACTCGCCCATGGCGCGAGCATTGCAAAGCAATACGCCATAGAGCAGCCCCCATTTTATATTGGGCAAGGTCACGTGCCAGAAGGTTTGCCAGCCGCTGGCGCCGAGAGAAATCGCCGCCTCTTCGTCACCCGTACCTTGCTCCTGCATCAGCGGGATCAGTTCACGCGCCACGAACGGGAAGGTGACGAACATGGTCGCCAGGATCAACCCCGGCACGGCAAACAGGATCTTGATGTCGTGAGCGCTCAGCCATTGGCCGAGATGGGTATTGGCACCAAGCAGCAAGACGAAAACGAGGCCGGAAATAACAGGCGAGACCGAAAATGGCAAGTCGATCAACGTTGTCAGGAAAGCCTTGCCCTTGAACTCGAACTTGGCAATCGCCCAGGCGGCCACGATGCCAAAGGTCAGATTGAGGGGAACGCTGACGCCGGCCACAATGAGGGTCAGGCGAATAGCCGAAAAGGTCTCTTCGTCCTGCAGCGCCTCGAGAAACGGACCCGCCCCCTTGCGGAACGCTTCGACAAAGACGGCCGCCAGCGGCAGAAGCAGGATCAGCGTCAGGAAGATCAGCGAAGCCAGGATCAGCGTCCAACGCGCAAACCGATGTTCGGTCACGGCCGAACGCACCTTTGTCGGCTGAAGACTGGTATCAAACGCCATAGCCGTACCTCCGTCTGCGCCAGCTCTGGATGAGGTTGATGATCAGCAGCATGGCAAAAGAAATCACCAGCATCATCGCAGCGATACCCGTTGCTGCGGCATAGTTATATTCCTCGAGCTTGATGACAATCAGCAACGGTGCGATCTCCGACCGGAACGGAAGGTTGCCGGCAATGAAGATCACCGAGCCGTATTCGCCGACACCGCGGGCAAAGGCGAGAGCGAAGCCTGTCAGGGCCGGCGGCATCAAGCCCGGCAGCAGCACGCGGAAAATCGTCTGCAGGCGCGTGGCGCCAAGCGTTGCGGCAGCTTCCTCCACCTCCTTGTCGATCTCCTCCATGACAGGTTGAACCGTGCGTACCACGAAGGGCAAGCCGACAAAGACAAGCGCGATGACGATACCGAGTGGCGTGAAAGCGATCTTGATGCCGAGCGGCGTCAGGAACTGGCCGATCCAGCCATTAGGCGCATAAAGGGTCGCCAGCGCGATACCAGCAACGGCGGTCGGCAACGCGAAAGGCAGATCGACCATTGCGTCGATGATGCGCTTGCCAGGGAACCGGTAGCGCACGAGCACCCAAGCCAGCACGACGCCGAAAACGACGTTGATGCAGGCGGCCGCAAAGGCGGCGCCAAAGCTGATGCGAAGGGCGCTCAGGGTACGAGGATCGAAGGCGATGGCGAAGAATTTTTCCCAGCCAAGTTCGCTCGACCGCCAGGCGAGGCCCGAAAGCGGGATGAGGATCAGAAGGGTAAGCCAGGTCAAGGTAAGGCCGAGCGCCATTCCAAAGCCTGGAATGACGCTCGGCCGTCTGAACCGCCACCGCGTGGGGCTATGTGCTCTCATGCGACGTATTATTGTGCCGGCTTGTAGATTTGGTCAAATACACCGCCATCGCCGAAGAACTTCGGCTGCGCTTCTTTCCAGCCGCCAAAATCATCGATCGTCGCAAGTTTCAGATTCGGGAAGCGCGCAATGTCAGCCTTGTCTGCAGCTTCCGGCTTGATCGGCCGATAGAAGTGCTTGGCCGCGATCTTTTGCCCCTCGTCCGAATAGAGATAGTTCAGATAGGCTTCGGCGACCTTGCGGGTGCCCTTTTTGTCGACATTGCCATCCACGACGGCGACCGGCGGGTCAGCCCGGATCGAGAACGCCGGGGTGACGATCTCGAACTGGTCAGGACCGAGCTCTTCGAGCGAAAGGTAGGCCTCGTTTTCCCAGGCCAGGAGAACGTCGCCGAGACCGCGCTGAACGAAGGTCGTCGTCGCGCCGCGGGCGCCGGTGTCGAGAACCGGAACATGCTGCAGCAGCTTCGTCACGTATTCCTGCGCCTTGGCGTCATCACCACCATTCGCCTGCTTGGCCCAGGCCCAGGCCGCCAGGAAGTTCCAGCGCGCACCACCAGAGGTCTTCGGGTTCGGCGTAATCACCTGGACGTCGTCCTTTACCAAATCGGCCCAGTCCTTGACGCCCTTCGGATTGCCCTTGCGGACCAGAAAGACGATCGTAGAGGTGTAAGGCGTCGAGTTATTCGGAAACTTCGTTTTCCAATCCGCAGGAATCTTGCCAGTCTTCTTAGCGATGGCGTCAATGTCGCCCTCGAGGGCAAGGGTGACGACATCGGCATCAAGCCCATCGATTACCGACCGCGCCTGCGCGCCAGAGCCGCCATGCGAAGCCTTGATGGTGACAGCCTCACCGGTGTCCTTCTGCCACTTGGCAGCGAAGGCGGTATTGAAATCCTTATACAGTTCCCTCGTCGGATCGTAGGATACGTTGAGAAGCGTTTGATCCGCGAATGCCGGCGCGACGGCGCCGATTGCGACACTGCCTGCCAGCGCCACAGCCGCGAGAAGCCGTGTGATCCTTATTGACTGCATAGAAACCTCCTTCGTTGGTGGCCGAAACTCTACCAAGTTGGTCGTATAATGAAACGAAGAATGTTTCTGTTCCGCCGTGCTCTCTGGAATGCCATCCCAATTGAGGCGCGCTTTCGAAATGGACTTGCTCGATTTGATGATCACAAATCCGGTAGCCTCAGATTGAGCTCGCGGAGGGCCGAGCTAAACATGCTGGGCATTGCCAGGAAGACGGACAGCGCAACTCCCCCGAATATCTACCTGTTCGTCAAACGCGCGAGTCGGCGAGAAAATCCGAATAAAGCTCTTCGGCAGTCATTGCCTTGCGCATGGCCGCCAGAATGCCCGGCGTCTGCAGCTGACGCGCGATTGCTGCCAGCACGTTCAGATACTCGCCGCGGCTTGCTTCGCCAAACAAAAGCGCGAAGACGATATCGGTCGGAACATCGTCCACCGCCTCGAAATCGAGTGGCCGGGCGAAGCGGAGCAGCAAGCCACGCGGATGCGTCATCCCCTCCACCACGGCATGCGGAACAGCGACACCATTGCCGATACCCGTCGAGCCTAGGCTCTCGCGGCTTTCCAAGGCGTGCAGTATCTTCTTTCCTTCAATTCCGAAGGCGAGGGCAGCTTTTTCGGCAATCGCCTGCAATCCTCTCCATTTCGTCGCAACCGAAACACCGATGAATGTGTGCTCAGGACGGATGATCTGCGAAAGGTCCATGAAGTCTCTCTTGTCGTTTGTGCAAGGCCGCATCGGCGGGCGCCGCGGCTGACACCTAATTAGCGCCGCTTCCAATGCCGCAAACTGATTTCCCGGGCCGACATTGTTCTGCGTTCATATGTCCAGACGAGATAAAGGTTCGAGCACGAAAGCCGAACTCAGATATAAACATCGCATAAGGATCGTCCAAATGTCTGGTGGACGCTCCAAGCTTTAATGCCCAGGGACGTCGCGGTCTGAGGGGGCACCGCCTCGACCCTGGTCGTGCCGATCTGAAGAGATTGAGCAATTCATCGACTCATGAGCAAAAGCCTTCGAAACGCGATTGAACTTCGAAGGCTTCGGGCCCTATAGTCTTGCCAAAGCCGCGCTGATTTGATCGGTGCGGGGAGGCAACGGGAAGGAAACAGAAGAATGGCCAAAGTCCGCGCGCTGGTGCTCGAACGCCAACATGAACTTGCGCTCCGTGATATCGACCTGCCGATGGATACCGGTCCCGGCCAGGTGAAGATCAAGGTCCACACGGTTGGCGTCTGCGGCTCCGATGTCCACTATTACACCCACGGCAAGATCGGCCCATTCGTCGTCAACGAGCCGATGGTGCTCGGTCATGAAGCCGCCGGCACGGTCGTCGAAGTCGGCGCAGGCGTGACGCATCTCCAGGTCGGCGACCGTGTCTGCATGGAACCCGGCATTCCCGATCCCAATTCCAAAGCGAGCCGGCTTGGCATGTATAATGTCGATCCCGCCGTCACTTTCTGGGCGACGCCACCGATCCACGGCATCCTGACATCAGAGGTCGTTCATCCCGCCAATTACACCTATAAGCTGCCCGACAATGTCAGCTTCGCAGAAGGCGCCATGGTCGAGCCCTTTGCGGTCGGCATGCAGGCCGCGACAAAGGCGAAGATCGTCCCCGGCGATACCGCCGTCGTCCTTGGCGCCGGCCCGATCGGCACCATGGTGGCGATCGCCGCGCTTGCCGGCGGCTGCGCCCGCGCCATCGTCGCCGACCTCGCTCAGCCGAAACTCGATATCGCCGCGCAGTATCAGGGTGTCATCCCCGTCAATATCCGCGAGAAGAACATCGTCGAGGAAGTTGCGCGCCTGACGGATGGCTGGGGCGCCGATGTGATCTTCGAATGCTCCGGCTCGCCGAAGGCTTGGGAGACCATCATGGAGCTGCCGAGACCGGGCGGCGTCATCGTTGCCGTCGGCCTGCCGGTCAATCCGATCGGCCTCGACGTATCGACCGCATCGACCAAGGAAATCCGCATAGAGACCGTCTTCCGATACGCCCACCAGTACGAACGCTCGATCGCCCTGCTTGGCTCCGGCCGTGTCGACCTGAAGCCACTGATCTCCGAGACATTCGGCTTCGAGGATTCCATCACTGCCTTCGACCGCGCTGTCGAGGCGCGTCCAGGCGACGTGAAGCTGCAGATCGTGATGGAATAAATCGACGCCGCGGCACGCACGGCGGTTCAAGGAAGAGCCGCCGAACCGATCAGATGCTGCGAGACAGGAAAATCTCCGTGTGCCGGACCTCTTCGGGAACAGTCCGGAACGGCTCGCAGCGTCGGAAAGCGAAGGCTTCGTACAACGCGACGGCCTGCGCCATATAGATCGTCGTGTGGGCCAGTGCCGTTCGGTGCGCGGCTTGGCGGATCGCGTCCAGCGCCGCCGCCATCAAGGCATGGCCGATGCGTCGCCCGCGAAAGGCTGGATCGACGTAGAATTTGTGGATTTCGCCTGCCTGTGCGTCAAAGGCGTTGAAACCGATGCAGCCAGCCGGCACGCCGCTCCAATTCGCAACGAGCATTAGCGCCTCCGCCGAGCCGAATTTCTGGGCGAGGCTGGCGCTGGTCTGTCGGTGATAGAGAAAGGATCAAGTCCGCCGGAACGCCAAAGGCTTTGCCTTCGGCCACATCCCATTCGCCAAGCGCCCGGCAGAACAATGCGCAGGTCTCGAAGTCTTCTTTGGTCTCGCGACTGATATCGAGATCATCCTGCGCCCCTTCGTTGTCTTTGGCCCGAGACTTGAAGGCGTCAGTTCGTCTGCGCCCCTTCTGCATCAGCCCACTCACACTCGAATGCCAGTACAGGCTTTGCAAATCCCTTGAGATCCCGCCGTGATGCATTGGCGAAGAGATCGGCTGCGCCGTGCTCGCGAAAGATGTTCTCCGAAACCAGGATCTGATCGACCCCGGCCGCTGCACAAAGCCGCGCGGCCAATTGCACGCTTGAGCCGAAGAGGTCCCGGCTGTCCTCGATCGGCTCGCCACAATCAAGCCCGATTCTGACATGGATGGGTTCCGGCGTGCCGCCGTTGTAGATCCTGAATTCGCGCTGGATGCTCATCGCGCATCCGACGGCCGCGTGGGTGGAGACGAAGGAGGCCATGATGCCGTCACCGGTGTGCTTGACCTCCCGCCCTTCGCATTGTGCCAGGCAGCGGCGAACGATGGCATCGTGCGCCCGCACGAGTTCGGCAGCCATCCGGTCGCCAAGCCGCGATGTCATCTCCGTCGAGCCTACGATGTCGGTAAACAGGATCGCTCTATGACCGGCATCCCGTTCGACGCCGGTCTCGCCGGCCTTCTGTTCAGGTTCGTGAATGCGTCCAAGAAACGCCTCGACAGCCGACAGCGCCACCTCGACCACTTCGCCGGCAATATAACCATGGGCTTCGCGATGCACGCATTGCGCGGTTTCGGCATCCGGCGCATCGATCAGACAGAATGCGGTCCCGCGCCGCTGGTCGTACCAATAGGTGAGGAACTTCACCCCATACCTATCTTCGACAGCCAGATCCTTGCGATGCGCTTCTGCAATGTCTTCAGCGGATGTACCCGCAAGATCATGCCGGTCCATGAAGATAGCCACGTTCGTGCATCCTTCGGAGAGCCCCTCAGCATTGGGCGCATCCTACGCCGTTGCCACCGCAACGTCCACAGCACGGGACGTCGAGCCTCACAGCATCGTCGTGCCCACCACTTCGCGGAGCCAGCCGCGGAAGGAAGCCATCGCCGGGGTCTCCGGTCGGGACTGCAGCCGGGTTAGCCAATAGCTGCCCATGGTGACAGTGATGTCGAAGGGTTGGCGGATCGCCTCGGCAAGCAGATGCCTGGAGAACATCAGCGGCGGCGCCAGCGCAACGCCGACGCCCTGCAGTGCGGCCTCCATCATGGCAAGCGATGAATCAAAGACGATGTTTTTCAACGGCAGCAGGCTCGCCTCCATCCCGGCGGCAGCAAACCATTGCGACCACTCATCGGCCCGGTACGATCGCAGCAACGTCTGCTTCACGAGGTCGCCCGGCGCGCTCAGTTGCGCGGCGATCTCTGGCACACAGAGGGCTGATAGCGGCGCATCCAAGAGCCGCAACGCCTCGATGCCATGCCATGCACCCGAACCGAAACGGATCGCGTAGTCCAGCCCCTCTGCGGCGATATCGACCCGGTTGTTGTTGGTTGAGAGGCGCAGATCGATGAAGGGGTACTGGGCTTGAAAGGCACGCAACCTCGGCAGCAGCCAGCCGACGGCAAAGGTGCCGACAGCGCCGACGCGCAGCACTTCGCGATAGTGCCCGCCCTCGAACTGCTCCAGTGTTCCGGCGATCCGGTCGAAGGCATCACGTAGCGCCGGCAGCAGTGTCTCGCCTTCGCTGGTCAGCATCAGACCGCGCGGCAGCCGTTCGAACAGCGTCACATTCAACCGCGTTTCCAGGCTCTTGACGTGATGGCTGACGGCAGCCTGCGTGACGCAAAGCTCAATCGCGGCCTTGGTGAAGCTGAGGTGCCGGGCGGATGCTTCAAAAGCTCTGAGCGCATTCAGCGGCAGATGCGGACGAACCATCGGATACCCAAATTTTTCTAATGCTTCGCTCTAGATATCGTCGTTTGAGACGGCCGTACAGGCCTCGTATATCAATCGCGCCTGACCCGATCCGTTTCGTGAAAACCGCCGAAACCGTCGGACTGCCCCATATCTCAAGGCATTTTGCATTGGACGCCGCCGCGGTGCCGAGACACCGCGACTATTCCACCAACCTGAGGCACCGTATCCATTATGAGAAATATTTCGCAATCCACGCTTGGCATTCTCGCCACCGCTTCAGTCCTCATCGGCGCCGGCGCGCACGCCGCGGAACGCCAGAGCGAGCTTGCCGGCGTCGTCAACGCCATCGCCGTCCCTTTGATGGCGAAGAACAATATCCCCGGTATGGCAATTGCCGTCACGGTCGGCGGAAAGCATTACACCTACAACTACGGCGTGGCGTCGAAGGCAAGCGGACAGAAGGTGACCGACGCGACGCTCTTTGAAATCGGCTCGGTCAGCAAGACCTTCACCGCGACCCTCGCGGGCTATGCTCAGGCGAGCGGCGACCTCTCCTTTACTGACAGTCCCGACAAATATCTTCCGGAATTAGCCGCCAGCCGCCTTGCCGGTGCCACAATGCTCGACCTCGGCACCTACACGGCCGGTGGCTTGCCGCTGCAGTTCCCCGATGACGTCACCGACCACAAGGCGATGGTCGGTTATTACAAGAGCTGGAAGCCGGCCTATGCCCCGGGAACCTATCGCGTCTATTCTAATCCGAGCATCGGCTTGTTCGGCTACGCCGCCGCAAAGGCGATGGGGTGGCCCTTCGATGATCTGATGCAGCAGAAGCTTTTTTTGGCACTCGGCCTTAGCCATACCTTCATCGCGGTTCCGAAGGCTGACGACGAGAACTACGCCTATGGATACTCAAAGGCCGGCAAGGCCATCCGTGTTTCGCCTGGCGTTTTGGATTCCGAGGCCTATGGCGTGAAAATGTCGGCAAGCGACATGCTGCGCTTTGTCGAAGCCAACATGGATGGCTCCGATCTCGACAAGACCATGCAATCGGCGCTCGCCGCGACCCATACCGGCTATTACAGGATCGGCAGCATGACCCAGGGTCTCGGTTGGGAAATGTATAAATATCCCACCACCCTCGACCAGCTTTTGGCCGGCAACTCGGCCGACATGACACTGAAGGCCAATGAGATCGAGAAACTGTCGCCGCCAAGGCCGCCGGCAAAGGATATGCTTCTGAACAAGACCGGGTCCACCAACGGCTTCGGCGCCTATGTCGCCTTCGTGCCATCGAAGAGTATCGGCATCGTGCTCTTCGCGAACAAGAACTATCCGAACAGCGAGCGTGTAAAGGCGGCCTACAAGATATTGGCGACGCTCGACGACGATCTGCCGGCCGCCAACGCCGACTGAGCGTCTGCAGATAGGGGATAAGGCCGCGCGGCTTCTGCAATGACATCATTGATTATAGCAGCCTTCGTCCACGCCGCACCGATCAACCCGGTAGTGAGCCCGTCCCGTCGCGGATACACTGCAATGCTTTTGCGGCGAGGCGGGATCGGCGCCGGGTGCGGAAGAAGGACGTGAGCTTCCCCATCAGCGGGCCGCAGAAATGGGCTCCCCTCAGGGACGGCGGCGTCCCGCGCGAATGCGGCGTCGAGTTGAGCCTCGGACGTGCCTGTGTGGCGCAGATGGCCCCCCGAAGAAGCGAAGGCTCCCTCTGGCAAGGCTGCAGAGGGACCGGAGTTGCGGGCATAAACCGCCGAACGGGGCGCTCGGAAGCGCCATGTTGTTTTTACTTCAGCGAGGCAATTTCCAGCGCCCCGTCTGAGTGAAGTGCAGCCTGATCGCCGCCTAAACCGCCTTCAGATCTCCCAGCAGTGTCGGGATCAACTCGGACACCGTTGGATGGATCGGCACCGCCCATTTCAGCACCGGGTAGGGGGCCTTGGCGTTCATCGCGTCGATGAAGCCGTGGATCGCCTCGTCACCCTCGATCCCAAGGATCGCCGCACCGAGAATCTGTTGCGTCTCGGCGTCGGCGATCACCTTCATGAAGCCCTTGGTCTCGGCGCGCTCATTGGCCCGGCCGACCCGGCTCATCGGACGGGTGGAGATCATGATCTTGCGGCCGGTGGCGCGCGCTTCCTTCTCGCTCATCCCGACACGACCGAGCGGTGGGTCGATGTAGAGCGCATAGGCGAGGATGCGGTCACTGAGCTTGCGGTCCTCGCCGTCGAGCAGGTTGGCCGCAGCAATCTCGAAGTCGTTGTAGGACGTATGGGTAAAGGCCCCTCGGCCGTTGCAGTCGCCGAGCGCCCAGATGCCCTCGACATTGGTGGCAAGTCTGTCGTCGACGGTGATGTAGCCTCGCCGGTCAGTGGCGACACCGGCCTTGTCGAGCCCGAGGTCGCCAGTGTTCGGCGTGCGGCCGGTGGCCACAAGCACATGGCTTGCCTCGATCGGCGATTGACCATTGCCGATGCTGACTTCGATCCCGTCGGTCGTCTTCGCGAAGCCGATCCCATCGGCGTCCGTGTGCACGGCTATTCCTTCCGAGCGCAGAATGTCGGCGATCGCATCGGAGATGTCAGCGTCCTCGCGCGACGCGAGCTTCGGGCCACGCTCGATGACCGTCACCTCGGCGCCGAAGCGGCGATACATCTGTGCGAACTCGAGCCCGATATAGCTGCCGCCGATGACGGCAAGATGCCGCGGAAGCTGGTCGAGATGGATGATCGACGTGCTCGTCAGGTAATCGATACTGCCGATCCCTTGCATATCCGGAATGGTCGGCCGCGCACCGACGTTCAGGAAGATCTTCGGCGCCCTCAGCGTGTCGCCATTGACCCTCACCGTATGGGCGTCCTCGAAACGGGCGTGGCCGTAGATGACGGTCATGCCGTCCATGCCTGCAAACCAGTTGATGAGCCCATTGCGGGCGTTCATCGTGACGGCCTGGGCACGCTTGCGCACCACGGTCATGTCAATATCTATGGTGCCCGGGATCAGCACCCCATAGTCAGCGCCGCGCCGCGCCACATGGGCGGCCCGGGCGCTGGCCACCAGCGTCTTCGTCGGCATGCAGCCGGCGTTGACGCAGGTGCCGCCGAGGAACTTTCGTTCGATCAACGCCACCTTCATGCCCTTCGCAACCATGCGGGCCGCCAGGAAGGGACCGGACTGGCCGGCCCCGATGACGATGGCGTCGAAACTTGGCATCACACTGCTCCCACGATGATGAGCGCGCCGATGATCGCAACCGCGTCTTCGATCAGCGCTGCCGGTCTATCCTTGCCGAAGGCGGCGGCAAGCTTACCACGAGCCGCCGCACCGCCAAGCGTGCCGACAACGGCACCGACAATGCCCGCGATCAGCCCGCCTGCGAGCGAAGCGCCGGAGGCGCCGATCGTGGCGCCGGTCAGCGCACCCATGATGATGCGCGCAGAGAACTGCATCGGAACCTTGCGGGAAGGCGTCGAGGGCAGCTGGTCGGTAATCAGTTCGACCACGGCAAGCAGGCTGAACACCCACGGTGTCCAGCGATATCCCATAAAAGCAAGCGGTGTCTGCGAGACATCAAACCAGCCGAGAGCCGCGCCCCAGGCAACGGCGGCCGGCGCCATCATGGCCCGAAGCCCTGCGACAATGCCGATCAAAAATGCGAGAAACAAAAGCATGTGATCCGTCTCCTATGCCGCGCACAATTTAATCGCGGTCATGGAAAGCTGGCATAATGTCGCGCGGCTTTCAATTTGCTCGATGGTTGGCTTGACTCAATTCGCGAATGCGGCAATGCCGGTGACGGCGCGGCCGAGGATCAGCGCGTGCACGTCATGCGTCCCCTCATAGGTGTTGACCACCTCGAGGTTGACGAGATGGCGGGCAATGCCGAACTCGTCGGAAATGCCGTTGCCGCCGAGCATGTCGCGCGCAAGTCTTGCGATGTCGAGCGCCTTGCCGCAGGAATTGCGCTTGACGATCGAGGTCAGTTCCACCGGCGGATGGCCGTCTTCCTTCATGCGACCGAGCCGGATGCAGCCCTGCAGGCCGAGCGAGATCTCGGTTATCATGTCGGCAAGCTTCTTCTGGATCAGCTGATTGGCGGCCAGCGGCCGGCCGAACTGCTTGCGGTCGAGAACATATTGCCGTGCCCTGGCATAGCAGTCCTCGGCAGCGCCAAGCGCCCCCCAGGCGATCCCGAAGCGGGCCGAGTTCAGGCAGGTGAACGGACCCTTGAGGCCGGTGACGTTGGGCAACAGGTTCTCGTCCGGCACGAAGACCTCATCCATCACCACTTCGCCGGTGATCGAGGCGCGCAGGCCGACCTTGCCATGGATTGCCGGCGCCGACAGGCCCTTCCAGCCCTTTTCCAGGATGAAGCCGCGGATGACGCCGTCGTCGGTCTTGGCCCAGACGACGAAGACGTCGGCGATCGGCGCATTGGAGATCCAGGTCTTGGCGCCGCTGAGGCTGTAGCCGCCATCGACTGTCCTTGCCCGTGTCACCATCGAGCCCGGGTCGGAGCCGTGGTTGGGTTCGGTCAGCCCGAAGCAGCCGATCCACTCGCCGGAAGCAAGCTTCGGCAGATACTTCTGCTTCTGCGCCTGCGAGCCGAAGGCATCGATCGGCACCATGACGAGGGAGGACTGTACGCTCATCATCGAGCGGTAGCCGCTGTCGACGCGCTCGACCTCGCGGGCAATCAGCCCATAGGCAACATAACCAAGCCCGGCGCCGCCATATTCAGGAGCAATCGTCGGTCCGAGCAGCCCAAGCTCACCCATCTCGCGAAAGATTGCAGGGTCGGTCTTCTCATGACGGAAGGCCTCGAGCACGCGCGGCAAGAGCTTCTCCTGCGCAAAGGCGTGTGCGGTCTCCTGCACCATGCGCTCCTCGTCCGTCAGCTGCTCCACCAGCCGGAACGGATCGGCCCAGTCGAAGGTCTCGCGGGTGTGCTGCATGGTCGTTCCTCCTCGTTCACCTGCCGGCGCGACTATCCTTCGGGCATAGACCCGCAGTCTGGAAGGGTCAACTCGCCGGGCGATTTCAACGTTGATCTAACGCTTGACCCAAGGCGGAATGAACCTGACATCGTTGCCAGTCACCGCCTCGCGCAGGAAGTCGATCACCGCCCGAACCCTCGGCGACTGGCGAAGATCACGATGGCATGTGATCCAGTAGTGCCGCCTGAGATCGACCTCGTCGGGAAGCACCCGTTCGAGTTCGGGATAGCGGCTGGCGAAGAAATAAGGAAGCACACACAGTCCAAGCCCGTTTCTGGTCGCCGTCAGCTGCGCGAAGATGCTGGAACTCTGGAACTGCGGCTTGATGCGCGGATGCACGTCGCCAAGATAGTCGAGGCCGGGCGCAAAGATCATCTCCTCGATGTAGCTGATGAAGGGATGCTCCAGCAGATCGTCGCGGCAGGTAATCGGCGCGCTTCTTTGCAGATAATCCCGCGAGCCATAGAGCTGAAGATGGTAGTCGGTGAGCTTGTCGGAGAAATAGGGCCCGCCCTTCGGCTCATCGAGAACAACGGTGATGTCGGCCTCCTTGCGCGACAGCGACATGATCTGCTGGATCGTTACCAGTTCAAGCGACAGGTTCGGATGGCGCGCGACGAACTGTGGCAGCACCCGCGCGAAGAAAAAGTTCGAGAAGCCCTCCGGCGCGCTGAGCCGCACTACACCACGCTGCGTCATTGCGCCGTCGATCAGGTCGGCGCGCAGCCGTTCGGTCTCCCGCTCCATCTTCTCGGCGGTCTCGACGAAGCGCGCACCCATCGCCGTCATCACGTAGCCTCGCGGGTTGCGCTCGAAGAGCTTGACCTTGAGCGCGAACTCCAGCCGGTCGATGCGGCGTGAGACGGTCGCGTGACTGGTGCGCAATTGCCGCGCAGCAGTCGACAGCTGGCCGGTTCGGGCCACCGCCAGAAAGAACTGCAGGTCATCCCAGGTGAATTGCCGTGAATTGTTCATGCTGCCCCTGCCGGCCGTGGCATTGGCCGCTTGATATTGGTCTTTCGTCTAATGCGCCGCAGTCTGCGCCGCCCTAAGTTCCAACAAAAGCGCCCTAACGATCTGCATTCATTGGGTCGGTGGCGCGGCAAAGCAATAGTTCTGTTCAAAAACGAACAGATACTGTTTGGAATTGGTTGTAAAGCGGCCTTGCCTGATCGGCGCAATTCCATGATCGTAAGGCACGCGCCGGCAGCTTTGAGGAGAGCGGCTGGCCAAATCTGAACAGATCCGCGTTCTGGTCAATCTCTGGGAGGAGAGAAATATGCGAAAGAGTCTCATTGCGTCGCTGGCATTTCTGCTTGCAAGCAGTACCGCGGTACTCGCCGATGGTGCATCCGACGGCAAGGTGAAGATCGGCATCCTGAACGACCAGTCCGGCGTCTACGCCGACTTCGGCGGCAAGTCTTCCGTTGAAGCCGCCAAAATGGCGGTAGAGGATTTCGGCGGGAAGGTGCTTGGCGTGCCCGTCGAGATCGTCGATGCCGACCACCAGAACAAGCCCGACATCGCCTCCAACATCGCGCGTCAGTGGTACGACACCGAGCAAGTCGACGCGATCATGGAATTGACCACGTCGTCGGTCGCGCTCGCGGTTCAGGCGATTGCGAAGGAGAAGAAGAAGATCGACATCGTCACCGGCGCGGCCACGACCGATCTGACTGGCAAGGCCTGCTCGCCCTACGGTTTCCACTGGGCCTATGACACGCACGCTCTTGCCGTCGGCACCGGCGGCGCACTCGTCAAGCAGGGCGGCGACAGCTGGTTCTTCCTCACAGCCGACTACGCATTCGGCTATTCGCTGGAACAGCAGACGAGCGACTTCGTGAAGGCAAACGGTGGCAAGGTGGTCGGCTCCGTTCGCCATCCTCTTTCGAACCAGGATTTCTCCTCGTTCCTGCTGCAGGCTCAGTCCTCGGGCGCCAAGGTTATCGGCCTTGCCAATGCCGGTCTCGATACCTCCAACGCGATCAAACAGGCCGCCGAGTTCGGCATCACCCAGGGTGGGCAGCACCTGGCCGCTCTGCTCTTCACCTTGGCTGAAGTTCACGGTCTCGGCCTGGACGCGGCGCAGGGCCTGACCCTGACGGAGGGCTACTACTGGAACCTCGATGACAAGAGCCGCGAGTTCGGCAAGAAGTTCTTCGCCCGCACCGGCAAGATGCCGAACATGATTCACGCGGGTACCTATTCCGCCGTCCTCCAGTATCTCAAGGCCATCGACAAGGCCGGCACCGATGACACTGACGCCGTCGCCAAGCAGCTGCACGAACTGCCGGTCGACGACGTCTTCGGCCGCGGCGGCACTGTCGGCCCGAACGGTCGCATGATCCACGATATGTACCTGCTGCAGGTCAAGAAGCCGGCCGACAGCAAGGAGCCATGGGACTACTTCAACGTTCTCGCAACAATTCCTGGCAAGGAAGCCTATATCGATCCCGCCAAAAGCGGTTGCACCGTGACGAATTGAACCCATGGCGGTTTCCGCACCTCAATCGAGCGTAACCTCGCGGGTGGTTCTTTCCGCCCGCGGCCTGCGCCGCGACTTCGGCGGCTTTAGTGCCGTCAAGAATGTCGATCTCGATGTCCACGACGCGAGTGTCCATGCGCTGATCGGCCCCAATGGCGCTGGCAAGACGACCGTCTTCAACCTGCTGACGAAGTTCCTGCAGCCGACATCAGGCACCATCACACTGATGGGCACGGACATCACCAAAACGGCACCGGACAAGGTGGCGCGTATGGGACTGGTGCGATCGTTCCAGATCTCCGCGGTCTTCCCGCATCTGAGCGTGCTCGACAATGTGCGCGTGGCGCTGCAACGGCCCAACAATCTGTCGACACAGTTCTGGCGCCCGCTGTCTGCGCTCGACGCGTTGAACGACCGCGCCGAACAGTTGCTGGCGAGGGTCGGCCTCTCCAAGGAGCGCGACGCGATCGCGGCGGATCTTTCCTATGGCCGCAAACGCGTCCTCGAGATCGCAACGACGCTTGCGCTTGATCCGAGGGTGCTTTTGCTCGACGAGCCGATGGCGGGCATGGGCCACGAGGATGTCGGCGTGGTATCGGCACTCATCCGCGATGTGGCGCGCGACCGCGCCGTCCTCATGGTCGAACACAATCTGTCTGTCGTCGCCAACATCTGCCAGCACGTGACCGTGCTGCAAAGAGGAGAAATTCTCGCCGAGGGCGACTATGCAACGGTCAGTTCCGATGCGCGGGTGCGCCAGGCCTATATGGGCATGGAGGAGGGTTAATGGCGGCACTGCTGGAGGCTGAGGGGCTCAATGCCTGGTACGGCGAAAGCCATATCCTGCACGGCGTCGACATGCGGGTCGGCGAGGGTGAGACGGTGACCATCCTTGGGCGCAACGGCGTCGGAAAGACGACGACGCTGCGCACCATCACCGGCATCGTACGCTCCCGCAGGGGCAAGCTGACCTTCGCCGGCCAGGACATGATGCAAGTGCCTCTACACAAGACGGCGCATCGGGGCCTCGGCTTCGTGCCGGAGGAAAGGGGCATATTCTCGACGTTGACAGTGTCCGAAAATCTACTGCTGCCGCCCGTGGTGGCCTCGGGTGGCATGGCGGTCGACGAGATCTACGAGCTGTTCCCGAACCTCTACGAGCGGCGCAACAGTCCGGGCACGAAACTGTCGGGCGGCGAGCAGCAGATGCTTTCGATCGCGCGCATCCTGCGCACCGGCGTTCGCATGCTGTTGCTCGATGAGCCGACCGAGGGCCTGGCGCCTGTTATCGTCCAGCGCATCGGCGAGGTGCTGAAGCAATTGAAGGAGCGCGGCATGACCATCTTGCTCGTCGAACAGAATTTCCGATTCGCTAGCAAGATCGCCGATCGCTTCTATCTTATGGACCACGGGCAGATGGTGTCGGAATTCCCGGTGGGTGAGCTGCCGGAGCGGATGGATACACTGCATAAGGTTCTGGGAGTTTGATCTGATGACGATGATCTTCGGCATTCCCCTGCAGGCGTTCATGGGTCAGTTGCTGATCGGGCTGATCAACGGTTCTTTCTATGCCCTTTTGAGCCTCGGTCTTGCCATCATCTTCGGCCTGCTGCGTGTCATCAACTTCGCACACGGCGCGCAATATATGCTCGGCGCCTTTGCCGCCTATCTTCTGCTTGCGTATGGCGGCATCGGCTATTGGCCGTCGCTGATCCTGGCACCGGTCATCGTTGGACTGGCGGGTGCGGTGATCGAGCGATTGTTCCTTCGACGGCTCTATGACCTCGATCCGCTCTATGGCTTGCTTTTCACCTTCGGCCTTGCCCTGGCTGTCGAGGGGACATTCCGTTACCTCTATGGCTCATCGGGACAGCCTTACGCGCAGCCCCCCGTTTTGGCCGGCGCGGTCAACCTTGGCTTCATGTTCCTGCCGATCTATCGCGGCTGGGTCGTCGTCGTGTCGCTGGTAGTGTGCCTTGGCACCTGGCTTTTGATCGAGAAGACAAAGCTCGGCGCTTATCTCAGAGCCGCCACCGAGAATGCGACGCTCGTCCAGGCCTTCGGCGTTAACGTGCCGGTTCTGCTGACGTTGACCTACGCTCTTGGGGCGGGGCTTGCCGCCTTTGCCGGGGTCTTGGCAGCGCCCATCTACCAGGTGTCGCCGCTGATGGGATCCAGCATGATCATCGTCGTTTTCGCCGTCGTCGTGGTCGGCGGGATGGGCTCGATCATGGGGGCGATCATTACCGGCTATGTCCTCGGCATTGCCGAAGGCCTGACCAAGGTCTTCTATCCGGAGGCGTCCAACATCGTGATCTTCGTCATCATGGCAATCGTTCTTCTCATCAGGCCCGCGGGCCTCTTCGGCCGGGATGCATGACGATGACAGAGATCACCGAAACCATCAGGACGGAAAAGAGCCGGACCGCCCTTTCGGTGCAGACGACCTTCCTCATCATCGGGCTGCTGCTCCTCTTGTTAGCACCGTTCTTCTTCTATCCGATCTTCCTGATGAAGCTCCTGTGCTTCGCTCTGTTTGCCTGCGCCTTCAACCTCCTGCTCGGCTACACCGGGCTCCTGTCGTTTGGCCACGCGACCTTCTTCGGCGGCGCGGCCTATTTTACGGCTCATGCCGTGAAGGAGTGGGGATTTTCGCCTGAGCTCGGCATTCTCGTCGGCGTCGCGGGTGCCGCGGTCCTCGGTCTCGTCATGGGGTTCTTCGCAATCCGTCGGCAAGGCATCTATTTCGCGATGATTACGCTCGCCCTGTCGCAGATGTTCTTCTTCTTCTGCCTGCAGTCAGAGTTCACGCATGGCGAGGACGGAATCCAGTCCGTCCCACGCGGCCATCTGTTCGGTCTCCTCGATCTCAGCAGCTCGACCAACATGTATTACTTCGTGCTGGCCGTCTTCGTCGTCGGTATCCTCATCATCTGGCGCTTCATCAACTCGCCGTTCGGAATGATCCTGAAATCGATCCGCGAGAACGAGCAGCGGGCAATATCGCTCGGATATTCCGTCGCCCGCTACAAGCTTGGCGCCTTCGTGATGTCGGCGGCGCTTGCAGGGCTGGCGGGCGCGGTGAAGTCGCTGGTGTTCCAGTTCGCGACCCTGACCGATGTCGCCTGGCAGATGTCGGGTGAAGTGATCCTGATGACGCTGCTCGGCGGCATCGGCACGCTGATCGGCCCGCTGTTTGGCGCGGGCCTGGTGGTCACGCTGGAAAACTACCTGGCGACATCGGAATTCCCAGTGACGATCATCACGGGTGTCGTGTTCATGATTTGCGTGCTGATCTTCCGCCGCGGCATCATCGGTGAGTTCTATGCGTCGCGCCTCGGTCGGAAGCTCGGCTTCGTCTACCGCCGCTAACCTGCGGGGTGGCAATCACATGGATCGCTTCGACTACATCATCATCGGTGCCGGCAGCGCCGGCTGCTTGCTCGCCAACCGGTTGTCCGAGGATCGCGACACGCGCGTTCTTTTGCTGGAGGCCGGCGGCAGCGACAATTACCACTGGATCCACATTCCTGTCGGCTATCTCTACTGCATCAACAACCCGCGCACGGACTGGTGCTTCACGACGGCGCCACAAGATGGACTGAATGGACGAGTGCTCAACTATCCGCGTGGCAAGGTGCTCGGTGGCTGCTCGTCGATCAACGGCATGATCTACATGCGCGGCCAGGCACGCGACTATGATCTCTGGCGACAGATGGGATGCGCCGGCTGGAGTTGGGACGATGTATTGCCGTTCTTTCGCAAATCGGAGGACCACTATCGCGGCGAGAGTGAACTGCACGGTGCGGGCGGGGAGTGGCGCGTCGAGAAAGCCCGCGTCCGCTGGGCCGTGCTCGACGCCTTTCAGGCCGCCGCCAAGGAGGCCGGCATTCCGGAGTGCCCGGATTTCAATACCGGCAACAACGAGGGATCAGGCTATTTCGACGTCAACCAGCGATCCGGCATTCGCTGGAACACCGCCAAAGCCTTTCTGCGTCCGGCGGTACGGCGTGGCAACCTGACCGTTTTGACAAAGGCCCAGGTATCAAAGCTGGTGATCGAGGAGGGCGCAGTCAGCGGTATTGACTATAACTATGGTGGCAGCACCAAACGTGCCTACGCGGCAAGGGAGACGATCCTTGCGGCGGGCGCCATCGGGTCCCCGCACGTTCTGGAACTGTCGGGAGTTGGCCGCGGTGAGGTGCTCAAGAATGCGGGCATAGACGTCGTCAAGGAGGTGAGGAGCATTGGCGAAAACCTGCAGGATCACCTGCAACTGCGGATGGCTTACAAGGTGACCGGCGTTCCAACCCTCAACGAGAAGGCGACGAGGCTGATCGGCAAGGCGGCGATCGGTCTGGAGTATTTTGTCAGGCGCTCTGGCCCGATGGCCATGGCACCAAGCCAGCTCGGTGTCTTCACCCGCTCCGGCCCCGACAAGGAAACACCCGATCTGCAGTATCACGTGCAGCCGGTGTCGCTCGACAAGTTCGGCGATCCGGTCCACTCATTCCCGGCGATCACTGCAAGCGTCTGCAATCTGAGGCCGGAGAGCCGCGGCTCGGTACACGTGGCGAGCCCGGATTTTGCCGCCCAGCCGACAATCAGCCCAAATTATCTCTCGACCGAACGCGATCGCGACATAGCTATCCGTTCGATAGGCCTGACGCGGAGGATCGTCGCGCAGCCTTCATTCGCGCGGTTCCACCCGGAGGAATTCAAACCTGGCTCGACCTACCGAACGGATGCGGAACTGGAGCAGGCCGCCGGTGACATCGGAACGACGATCTTTCACCCCGTCGGTACATGTCGCATGGGCGCAGATCGCGAAAGTGTCGTCGATCCGCGCCTGAAGTTCAGGGCCCTGGCGAAGCTTCGGATCGCAGACGCCTCGGTGATGCCGACGATCACATCGGGCAACACCAATTCACCGACGATCATGATCGCCGAAAAGGCGGCGGCCATGATCGTGGAAGACAACAGATAGGAGAACCGAATGGCAACGATCGCTTTCATCGGGCTTGGCAACATGGGTGGACCGATGGCCGCCAACCTCGTCAAGGCGGGCCACGCGGTCACAGGCTTCGACCTGGCCGCCCCCGTCCTGCAGGCTGCGGAAGGGCACGGCGTGAGACCGGCAAGCCACATCAGCCAGGCGGTTTCGGACGCGGAGATCGTCGTGACGATGTTGCCGCAGGGCAAGCATGTGCTCAGCGCCTGGACCGATATCCTTCGCTCGATTCCGGCAGGCACGCTTGTGATTGATAGCTCAACGATCGACGTCGACAGCGCTCGCAAGGCGCACGACATGGCGAGCAATACCGGGTGCCTTTCTCTCGATGCGCCCGTTTCCGGTGGCACAGGTGGGGCGGCGGCGGGAACGCTGACTTTTATGGCCGGAGGTTCTGCCGAGGCTTTTGCAAAGGCAAAGCCGATCCTGGAAGCCATGGGCAAGAAGATCGTCCATTGCGGGGAGGCAGGCGCCGGGCAGGCGGCGAAGATCTGCAACAACATGATCCTCGGCATTTCGATGATCGGTGTCTGCGAGGCCTTCGCGCTCGGTGAAAAACTCGGCCTTTCGCATCAGGCATTGTTCGATGTCGCCTCGACCTCGTCGGGGCAATGCTGGTCGATCAGCACCTATTGCCCGGTCCCGGGCCCCGTCCCGACCTCGCCGGCGAACAACGACTATAGGCCGGGTTTTGCGGCGGCGCTGATGCTGAAGGACCTGCGCCTGTCGCAAGAGGCCGCGCTATCGACCGGTGCTTCCACGCCGCTCGGTGCCGAAGCATCTCAGCTCTATGCCCTTTTTGAGAAGCAAGGGAATGGCGGACGCGATTTCTCCGCAATCATCGAAATGCTGCGGGGCAAGACGGAATAGCCGCTGCCTCGGCTTGACACTCCGGTTGATATAGGCAACGGCCCACCTGCTACAGCAAGGCAGCGATGGGTGACAGGAACTCCGACTATGCAGCCACAATCTACCGCGACGGGCCTCAAGAACCTCGTGTTGATGGGCGTCGTCCTGATGCTGCTCGGAGACTTTCTCTTCGCCCTTAACGACGCGATGGGTAAGTGGCTGGTGACGAGCTTTTCCGTCGGGCAGGTGCTGCTCATCCGCTCGCTCGGATGCTTCATCATCCTGGGGCCGCTGATCGCGAGGCAAGGACCCGCCCAGCTTTTCACAGTAGAGCAGAAGGGGCTGCAGTTTCTGCGCGTGCTCTTGGCCACGCTCGATGTCGGCCTGTTCTACGCCGCTGTCGCCTATTTGCCGCTCGCCGATGTCATGACTTTCTACATGGCGGGGCCGATCTATGTCGCCGCACTCTCGCACTTCTTCCTCAACGAGCGGATCGGCTGGCGCCGTTGGCTCGCAGTTTTCGTCGGCTTCTGCGGTGTCGTAATTGCGCTGCGTCCGTCCTCGGCGATGCTATCGCTGCCCTCGCTTTTCGGCATCGTCGGCAGCGTTTCGTTTTCGATGGCGCTGGTGCTCAACCGATACCTCCGCAATACCAGTGACACCACCCTCGTGACCTGGCAGATGGTCGCCGCCCTCATTGTCGGTGCGGTGCTTTCGATCGGGGCTTGGAAGCCCGCGTCGCCGATTGAACTCGGCGGCATGCTCGCCCTCGGCGTCGTTGCCTCCTGCGCCCACCTCCTAATCACGCGTTCGCTAAAGCTCGCTCCGGCGTCGCTGCTTGCACCGTTGCAATATAGTCTGTTGATCTGGGCGATTGCGCTCGGATATCTGTTCTTCGGAGACGTCCCGGATCTCTATGTGATCACGGGTGGCGCGATCATCGTCGTCGCCGGTCTGTTCATCTTCCACCGCAAGAACCTGCTCGAAACGGTGCCGCCGGAAGCTGTTGCCCCCGACGGCCACTGATTTTGCAGTTTGTGTCGGTCGCTAGGCGGCCGCCGGCTTGATCACGCCACGACGGATCTGGTCGGCTTCGATGGATTCGAAGAGCGCCCGGAAGTTGCCCTCGCCGAAACCTTCGTCGCCCTTGCGCTGGATGAATTCGAAGAAGATCGGGCCGATCACGGTCTTCGAGAATATCTGCAGCAGGATCTTTGTCGTGCCGCCATCGAGCACGCCTTCGCCATCGATCAGGATGCCATGCTTGCGCATCCGGTGCAGCGGTTCGTCATGCCCGGAAACACGTTCCACGGACATGTCGTAATAGGTTTCGGGCGGGCCGGGCATGAAGCGCAGGCCGTTCTCGGCGAGGTTGTCGGTCGCCTCGTAGATCGCATCGGTTCCAACCGCGATGTGCTGGATGCCTTCCCCCTTGTACTTCCTCAAATACTCCTCGATCTGGCTGGTCTCGTCCTTCGATTCATTCAGCGGAATTCGGATCTTGCCGCAGGGCGAGGTGATCGCACGGCTCATCAGGCCAGTGATGCGGCCGTCGATGTTGAAGAAGTGGATCTGCTTGAAATTGAAGAGTTCGCGGTAGAAATCCCACCATTTGTCCATGTTGCCGCGATAGACATTATGGGTCAGGTGGTCGAGATAGAAGAAACCAACGCCTTTAGGGCGCGGATCACGTTCGCCGAGCCAATCGAACTCCAGATCATAAGCCGAGCCTTTCTTCCCGTAGCGCTCCACAAAATAGAGAAGCGACCCACCGATGCCTACGATCGCCGGCACATCGAGCGTCTTGTCGTCGCCTTCGTAAGGGATCGCACCCTTGGCAACGGCGTGATCGAAGGCATGCTCGGCATCGACCACACGCCACGCCATCGACGGCGCGCAGGGGCCGTGATCCTCGACGAAACGCATGGCGTGGCTATCCGGCTCGGCATTGACGATGTAGTTGATGTCGCCCTGCCGCCAGACCGTGATGTCCTTGCTCTTGTGCTTTGCGACCAGCCGATAACCCATGCGGGTGAACAGTTCGGCCAGTTGTTCCGGCTCCGGGTGTGCGAACTCGACGAATTCGAATCCATCCGTTCCAGCGGGATTATCCGTGGTGATTTTTGACGGCGGTGCGTCGTGTGGATACGGGCCCATTTGCTCCTCCTGCGGCAGTAGCCATTTGATGCAAATTATGGGCTCTCTTTCGTGCAATGTACTTGCATTGTGAGTGCAGTTTGCAAAATATGCGCATGAAACATGCACGTAAAGGTCGGATGATACAATGTCTGAGCAGCTAGACGGATTTGACCTCAAGATCCTCGCCGAGCTTCAGAACGATGGACGGTTGACCAATATCGAACTGTCCGAACGCATAGCCCTGTCGTCTTCCCAATGTTCGCGGCGGCGAACGCGATTGGAAGCCGAGGGCTTTATTCACGGCTATCAGGCAAACCTCGATCCGGACAAGCTCGGGCTCAACCTGCTGGTCGTCATTTCGGTCACGCTGGCGACCCACAATCGCGACAACGCCCGGCGATTCGCGCAATTGGTGAACGGCCTTCCCGAGGTTCTCGAAGCCTATGCGCTGACCGGCGAGATGGACTATCACCTGAAGATCGCCACCCGCGGACTGTCGGGTCTTTCACGCTTCGTCAACGAGGTGCTGCTGCCGCACGAATCCGTCCAGCATGTGAAAACCTCGATCGTGCTCGACACCCTGAAGAACTTCAAAGGCTATCCCCTCGGCGGAGGGTAGCTCACCTGGATTTACGGTGCAGCCCGGCAGAGGTCTCTATCGCCGAAAGCGCAACTTCGAGGTGCCGGATGGCTTCCTCGCCGAGTGTCATTCGCACCGTCTCCTGATACTTGCGGGCCAGCAGCGTGATCTTTCTATAGTGTTGCTGCCCTTGCGACGTGAGCGCGATCTGCTCGAAACGTCTGTCGGTTTCGCTCGGAATGCGTTTCAGCCAATGCCGCTCCTCGAGTGCGCGGACGGCACGACTGACCTTGGTCTTATGCATGTGCGAATGTGCACCGATTTCCGTCGCCGTCATCACGCCGACACTGCCGAGTGCGGCCAGCGTGCGCCATTCAGGCCGAGTCAGGTCGAACTCCAACTTGTATTGGCGCGCAAACGAAAGACTTATTAGTTCCGACGCGCGGTTGAGCCGGTAGGGAATGAACCCGTCGAGCTCGAATTCACCCGCCATGGCTGCTCCTTGATAGTTACAAAATCGACGGTTACGTTTGTAACTATATGAGTGGAGGAGATGCAAGCATGGACACGACCGACGCACCGCGACCCCGTCCACAGGCTGGAACGAGCGAGCTGGCCTACATGCCCGGCTTCGGCAACGATTTCGAGACCGAGGCACTGCCCGGAGCTTTGCCCCAGGGCCAGAACAGCCCGCAGAAATGCAACTACGGTCTTTATGCTGAACAGCTTTCCGGCTCTCCGTTTACCGCACCTCGGGGAACAAACGAGCGCTCCTGGCTCTACCGGATCAGGCCGAGTGTGCGCCACACGCAGCGCTTTGCCAATGCAGGCTATCCCTTCTGGAAGTCGGCGCCCTGCCTCGAAGACCACTCCCTGACGCTTGGGCAACTAAGATGGGATCCGATCCCCGCCCCCTCCGACCGCAGCGATTTTCTGGCCGGCATCCGAACGATGACGGCTGCCGGGGACGTCATGACCCAGGTCGGCATGGCTGCGCATGCCTATGTCTTCAACGAAGACATGATCGACGACTATTTCTTCAATGCCGACGGCGAACTGCTGATTGTCCCCCAACTCGGCAAAATCAGCATCTTCACCGAGATGGGTGTAATGGAGGTCGGGCCGGCGGAAATCGGCCTTATCCCGCGCGGAATGATGTTCAAGGTCTCCCGTCTCGGGGAGGGCCCGGAATGGCGTGGTTACATCTGCGAAAACTACGGCGCGAAGTTCACCATGCCGGATCGCGGGCCAATCGGCGCCAATTGCCTGGCGAACGCCCGCGACTTCAAGACCCCCGTCGCCGCCTTCGAGGACAAGGAGACGCCTTGCCGGGTGCATGTCAAGTGGTGCGGCAGGTTCTATGTGACGGAGATCGGCCACTCCCCACTCGACGTCGTCGCCTGGCACGGCAACTACACGCCGTTCAAGTACGACCTCAGAACCTTCTCGCCGGTTGGCGCCATCCTCTTCGATCACCCGGATCCCTCGATCTTCACGGTGCTGACGGCACCGAGCGGCGAAGAAGGCACTGCGAATGTGGACTTTGTGATCTTTCCGCCCCGCTGGCTGGTGGCCGAGCATAC
Organism: Rhizobium grahamii CCGE 502; assembly: GCF_000298315.2. Classification (GTDB taxonomy): domain Bacteria; phylum Pseudomonadota; class Alphaproteobacteria; order Rhizobiales; family Rhizobiaceae; genus Rhizobium; species Rhizobium grahamii. The sequence continues at coordinate 189,939 of NZ_AEYE02000035.1, forward strand.
CTTCCGACCGCCCTGGTATCATCGCAACATCATGAGTGAGTTCATGGGCCTGATCCACGGGCAATACGATGCCAAGGAAAAGGGTTTTGTGCCGGGCGGCATGAGCCTTCACAACATGATGCTGCCGCATGGTCCCGATGCATCCGGCTTTGACAAAGCGTCCAACGCGGAGCTGAAACCGGTCAAGCTCGATCACACCATTGCCTTCATGTTCGAGACCCGTTTCCCGCAACAACCCACAAAATACGCCGCGGAACTGGAAACGCTCCAAGACGATTACATCGATTGCTGGGAGGGGCTCGAGCGACGCTTCGACGGAACTCCCGGCATCAAACCATGAGGTACGGAGCGGTCCCATGAAGCTTGCCACACTCAAGGATGGTTCGCGCGACGGCCGACTGATCGTCGTCACACGTGACCTTAAGCGCTATAGTCACGCGGGCGAGGTGGCTCGAACGATGCAGGCTGCCCTGGATGACTGGATGACGATCGCGCCTCAGCTCGTCCGATTGGCAGAGCGGCTGGAGGAGGGCACCAGGCCATCCGAAGCCTTTGATGCACGGCAGGTGCACTCGCCCTTGCCACGCGCCTACCAATGGGCTGACGGATCGGCGTACGTCAATCATGTCGAGCTGGTCAGGCAGGCACGCAATGCAGCCATGCCGTCGACATTCTGGACCGACCCGCTGATGTATCAGGGTGGATCAGACAATTTTCTTGGCCCTTGTGATCCGATCGTTGCCTGCGATGAAGGCCACGGCATCGATATGGAGGGCGAGGTTGCCGTGATCGTCGACGACGTCCCGATGGGGGCTGCGCCCGATCAGGCACTCAACGCAATCCGGCTCGTCATGCTCGCCAACGACGTTTCGCTGCGCCACCTCATCCCGGATGAACTCGCCAAGGGATTCGGCTTCTTTCAATCAAAACCCGCATCGGCCTTTTCGCCAGTCGCAGTGACGCCGGACGAACTCGGCGACGCCTGGAAGGACGGAAAGGTCCACCTTCCTCTTCTCGTCAGCGTCAACGGGAGACTTTTCGGTCGCGCCAATGCCGGCATCGACATGACATTCGACTTCGCAAAACTGGTCTCGCATGCCGCCAGGACACGCGCGCTGTCGGCGGGCTCGATCATTGGTTCGGGTACCGTTTCCAACAAGAAAGACGGTGGGCCTGGCACGCCGATTTCCGAAGGTGGTGACGGATATTCCTGTATCGCCGAAATCCGGATGATCGAGACCATCCGTCTTGGTCAGCCGGCCACGCCCTTTCTGAAATTCGGGGATATCGTTCGTATCGAAATGAACGACAAGCGTGGCGCGTCGATCTTCGGTGCGCTCGAGCAAACGGTGCAGCGTCAAACTCTGGAGCAACCATGACAGAGATCGTCCTTTACGACTACTGGCGCTCCTCGGCCTGCTACCGGGTTCGGATCGCACTCGAACTCCTGGGGCTTGCCTACAGGACCGTACCGATCGATCTGCTTGCCTTTGCGCACAAGACCGAAACCTACCTCGACTTCAACCCGCAAGGTCTGGTTCCCAGCCTTAGCATCGATGGGCAGACACTGACCCAATCGCTTTCGATCATCGAATATCTTGCAGAGACCCGACCTGACGCGCGTTTGCTGCCCGATACCCCCGAAAAACGGCAGCGGGTGAGGGCGCTGTCCTACGCCATCGCAATGGACGTTCATCCTATATGCAATCTGCATGTCGCAGCACATGTCGTGCGTCTCACAGGCGACGAGGATGCGCGAGGCCAATGGATGAAAAAGTTCATCGGGAACGGGCTTCGCGGACTCGATCGAATGCTCGATGATCCACGGACGGGTCGCTTCTGCGTCGGAGACGAGCCGACCATGGCCGACCTCTGTCTGGTGCCGCAAGTCTACAACGCTCGCCGCTGGGGCCTCGACATTTCAGCTTTCCCGCGTATCGAAAAGATCGCCGAAGCCTGCAGTGCGCTGACGCCCTTCAAGGCCGCTCATCCCGATGTTGCGCGCCAGACCGCTTCGCTTCCTCCCGCTCCGTGAGCGCCCGTCCGGACGTTGTCCTGGGCAACGGCAACTTTCGTGCGAAGCGTAGATGGCAGCGGGTTGACGTTGTCGACGGTTGCCTGATTAAATCAAATTGATTGACTAAGTGACGATCCGCGTCCTGCATTCGTAGCGAATGTTGGAACCAACCAACACGATCGAGAGATATATTCATGTTGACACAGCGCCAGCACGCCCTGCGGCTCGAGGCCACATGGCGGCCTGCTACAGACGAAGCACCACAGGCCTACACTCTCAATCTCAAGAACCTGTCGACCAACACTATCTCCCATTTCACCCTCTGCATCAGCGGTCCGGGTCGGGTGGATCCGGCCGTCCGGATCGAGGGCGGGACCGTCGGCCGCAGACTGTCGAACTTTACCGAGTTCATGCCGCCGGAAAATTTCGAGCTAGGCGCGGGCGAGACGTGGTCACTGGCGATCTCCGCACTCAGCTGGCCGTTCCAGCATTGGACGGACGGTGCAACGGCTGCCTATCTTGCCTTTGCCGATGGCAGCACGCTATCGCTTTCGGTCGAACCGACCCGATCACTCGCAAACAATGCTCCCTTGAAGCGCGGCGCGGAAATCTATCCCGTTCCAGCCAATCCACCGGTGCCGGTCGCGATTGTACCTTGGCCGTCAGAGGTGTCCGTATCGGGGAAGCGGCAAGCCCCACCCGGCTTCTCGATCAACGCGAGCAACCCCTTGGCACATGCCGCGGCTGATGCCTTTGCCACCCTCGTCGAGCAGCTGTTTGCTGTCGAGGGAATTGTTCGGTCAGCCTCTGAAGGCGGCATGCCCGTCAATCTTGATGTCGTCGACGGATTTGCCGCGGAGGCATACGACATATCTTTCGCCGGAGATTCAATACAGGTTTCGGCCAGCACTCGCGCCGGCCTCCTCTATGGCCTGATCACGCTTGGTCAGATCTGGCGAGGCGCGCATCTTCATCCCCACGCCTTCCGCTTTCCTGTCGAAGGCAAGATCCGCGACGAGCCGACCATGGGCTGGCGCGGCCTGCATCTCGACGTTGCTCGACAGTTCTATGCGACGTCCGAAATCAAGAAACTGCTCGCCATCCTTGCCTGGAACAAGATCAACCGTTTCCACTGGCACCTTTCGGACGACGAGGCCTGGCGTGTGGAAATCGACGCCTATCCTACCCTGACCGAAGTCGGCGCCTGGCGCGGACACGGGCTGGCGATCCCGCCGCTCCTAGGATCGGGTGCGGCGCGGACAGGGGGATATTATACGAAGGCGGCGGTCCGAGAGATCGTTGCGCATGCAGGTGGGCTCGGCATCGAAATTGTTCCTGAAATCGATGTGCCTGGACATTGCTTTGCCATGCAACAGGCGATCCCGGAGCTTCGCGATCCGAAGGAAGCCGGAAGCTACTATTCCGTCCAGGGCTTTCCCGACAATTGCATCAATCCGGCGCGCGAGCAGACTTATCAGATACTGGAAACCATCTTCCGCGAACTGATCGAACTCTTTCCCTTCAGGACGATTCATATCGGGGCGGATGAAGTTCCGCTGGGCGCCTGGTCGGGCTCGCCCGAAGCGCTGGCGAAGCTCCGAGAGATCGGTGGAGACATCGTTGCCGATCAGCACGCCAAGCGGCTCAACGTTATCACCAATACCCATGGAGCAGATGATATCGACGGGTCGGGTGCCGCCGTTTTGCAATCTATCTTTCTCGCAAGGATCCAAAAGTTCCTGGCCGAGCAAGGCTGCATCACCGGCGGCTGGGAGGAAGCCGCGCATGGCAATGTCATCGACAAGGACAAAAGCTACCTCTGCGGCTGGCGGAGCGTCGAAGTCTCAGCAGCGCTTGCCGGGCAAGGCTACGAGATGGTTGTCTGCCCCGGCCAGGTCTACTACCTCGACATGGCAAACAGCCCGGATTGGGATGAGCCCGGCGCCAGCTGGGCAGGATGGTCGGAGCCCGAGACGCTCTATAATTTCGATCCGGTCGAAGGCTGGAGCGCTGAGCAGAAAAAGAAGCTGCGTGGCATCCAGGCCTGCATCTGGTCGGAACCGATGACCAATCGCGCCGTCTTCGACCGCCTGGTATTCCCACGGGTCTCGGCGCTGGCCGAGAGTGCCTGGACAAGACCCGAGGACAAGTCCTGGGAGCGGTTCAAGGCGCTCGCGGGCCTGATGCCGATCCTCTACGGCTACTCCTGAGGCTTTTGCCTGAGCGGCTTTTGCAAAACGTCGAACTGTGGGTTCGTTGCCGAGAAGATCGGCAGTGCCGCGGCACCAAGAAGGGCCGTATCCCTACCGATCGCACCGGTTATGATGCGCGGCAGAACACGTTCCTGGCCGGGATCGACCGGCCTGTGCAATGGCTCGAGACGGCGCGCAAGTGCTTCTCAGCAAACGCGTCGGCATCGAGCCGCCGAGAACGATCGTCTGGGGGTCGAAGGCGAGTTCAAGAACATCGATAGTCTGCCGCATGGCTTCGGCAACAGTTTCTGCCCATGCGTCGATCCGGTCCTGGCTAAGCCCGGCCACGATGTCGGGGGAACGGGTCCAGGCCTGTCCATGGGCTGTGATATTCAGATAATCATAGGCAGCCCCGAGAGACACATAACGATCCAGGCAACCGCGCTTGCCGCAGACGCAAGGCAGACCGTTCGAGACAGCATGTGACCGATCTCGCCAGCGTTGCTGCGGCTGCCCTTGTAGAGCTGGCCGTCGAGGAACAGGCCGGCGCCGATGCCTCCGCCAAGAAAGAGATAGACGAAACTGGTCAGGCCGCGCCCACGCCGTAAAGCCGCTCCCCGATTGTCGCTGCGGCCGCGTCGTTTTCGACAAGGACCGGCATACCGAGACGGTCCGCAAGCTTGCCCGCCACGGGAAAGTCCTGCCAGCCGGGCAACGTTACCGGACTAAGTAATGTCACACCCTCGGTAGCGAGCGACCGGGCATTGCGATGCCGGCGCCAAGCAGGCGAGCGCGATCGAGTGGGAAGGCCTGCTGGAGTTCCAGCACGATTTCGGCAAGAACAGGCATCGCCTCAGCTGGCGTTGGCCGTTCGACAGCTCTTTCCACTCGCGCCCGAACGCGTCCCGCAAGATCGGTCAGCACGCCCACCGCAAGGTCGGGCTCCAGTTCCAGGCCAATGGAGTAGGCCCCGTCCGGGTTGATCGAATAGGGCCTGATAGGCTGTCCGCGCGGGATCTTTTTGGGAGCGTCCGCCGTGAGGAGCATCGCCACTTCCAGCTCCTCGACGATATTCGACACCGTTTGCGTCGTGAGGGCCGTCAACCGCGCAATTGCCGCCCGCGACAGGGGACCGTTCGTGCGATCGCTTCAATCACCACACGCCGATTGTGCGATTTGGCCTGCTCGAGGTTGGTTCCTGAAATTGGCTTCATATGCTCGATGCGTCAGTTCAAACAAGGCGTGTCAGTTTTCGCTTACGTTGTTCGACGTGCGATATCCAGTGTCTTGTCCGCGTGGGATTCCGGTGGCCTTTTTCCGGCCGCGCTAGATTTTCATGTTGCCTGCATTGTTTGAGAAGGCAGCACGCGCCAGGTCCGGGTTGACAGCTCCGATCGCGCATGTCACTTATGTAACTAAATAGTTATTTACTGGGAGGAAGAGCAGATGGCGACGATTTCGCTTGGCATCATCATGCATGGTATTACCGGCCGCATGGGCTATAATCAGCACCTGGTGCGATCGATCCTGGCGATCCGGGAGCAGGGCGGGCTCCTGCTCAGAAATGGCGATCGCCTGATGCCGGAACCGATCCTCGTCGGCCGCAACGTGGACAAGATCGAGGCGGTTGCCCGCAAGCATGGACTGACCCGAACGACCACCGACCTCGATAGCGCGCTAGCCGATCCGAACAACAAGATCTTTTTCGACGCAGGCTCGACCCAGATGCGCGTCGCCTTGCTGAGGAAGGCCATCGAAGCCGGAAAGCACGTCTACTGCGAAAAACCGATCTCGGAGACTTTAGAGGAAGCGCTCTCCGTTGCTTCCCTCGCAGAGGAGCGCGGCGTCAAGAACGGCGTGGTTCAGGACAAGCTCTACCTGCCGGGCCTGCGAAAGATCGCCTTGCTGAAGGACAGCGGTTTCTTTGGCAGGATTCTTTCAGTGCGTGGGGAGTTTGGCTACTGGGTGTTCGAGGGGGACTGGGGAGTGGCCGCGCAACGGCCCTCCTGGAATTACCGCGCTGCCGATGGCGGCGGTATGATCCTCGATATGCTGCCGCATTGGCGTTATGTGCTGGACAACCTTTTCGGCGAGGTCAAGGCCGTCAGCTGCTATGCGGCAACCCACATTCAAAGCCGCGTCGACGAAAATGGCGAAGTCTACCAGGCTGACGCTGATGATGCCGCCTATTCGACCTTCGAACTCGAGGGGGGCATCGTTGCTCATATCAATTCGTCCTGGGCGGTTCGCGTCCGTCGTGATGACCTCGTGACCTTCCAGGTCGACGGCACTCATGGATCGGCGGTTTGTGGTCTAACCAAGTGCTGGACCCAGCATCGCGTCAACACCCCCAAGCCGGTGTGGAACCCGGACCAGCCACAAACGATCGATTTTTACAGGACGTGGGACGAAGTTCCCGAAACACAGGTCTTCGACAACGGCTTCAAGGCGCAGTGGGAGGACTACCTGCGTTACGTCGTCGAGGACGCGCCATGGAAGTTCACCTTGAGGGAAGGGGCCAAGGGCGTTCAACTCGCCGAGCTTGCGCACAAGAGCTGGAAGGAGCGACGCTGGGTCAATGTACCCTCGCTCGCTGGCTCCGTCGCTCGCAAGGTTGCCTGAGGATGGCGACGACACTTCACCTTCCTGTTTCTGGCCGCACGCTCCAGCACTACACCATCGCCAACCAACCACTGGCCGCGCCCGAGCGCCCGGCCGGCGGACATGCATTCAATCGCGTCGTTTATGCAGCAGCACACGTGGTCGTCGATCCCCTGGCCGACAACGATCCCTGGCTCGACCGCAACATAGATTGGGAGCGCACGGTGGCGTTTCGCGAACACCTGTGGGACCTCGGCCTTGGCGTTGCAGAAGCCATGGACACAGCCCAACGCGGCATGGGGCTCGACTGGGCGGGAGCCAGGGAGCTGATTGCAGAGGTCCAGTCCGCCGCGCGCAATCGTTCCGATGCATTGATCGCCTACGGCGCAGGCACGGATCATCTCATTCCCGGGCCTGACGTCGGCATCGACGACGTGATTCGGGCCTATGAAGAACAGGTGAACTATATCGAGGGGCAGGGAGGCCGTATCATTCTGATGGCGAGCCGTGCCCTGGCCGCCGCAGCGAAAAGTCCCGAAGACTATGTCCGCGTCTATGACCGGATCCTGCGACAGGTCCGCGAACCGGTGATCATCCATTGGCTCGGTGACATGTTCGACCCCGCTCTTGCGGGTTATTGGGGATCCCGTGACGATATGGCCGCCATGGAGACAGCGCTCGCCATCATCAACGACCACGCGAGCCGGGTAGATGGCGTGAAGATTTCCCTTCTTTCGTCCGAGAAGGAAATCGTCATGCGTCGCCGGCTCGATCCTGCGGTAAAGATGTATACCGGCGATGACTTCAACTATGCAGAACTCATCGCAGGCGACGAGGAGGGATATTCTCACGCGCTGCTTGGGATTTTCGATGCCATTGCCCCTGCGGCCAGCGCCGCCTTGCACAGGCTCGCAGCAGACGATCCCACAGGATTCCACGCCATTCTCGCCCCGACCGTGCCGTTGTCTCGGCACATCTTCAAGGCGCCGACGCGGTTCTACAAGACCGGCGTTGTCTTCCTTGCCTACCTCAACGGCTTCCAGAATCATTTCCAGATGCTCGGCGGTCAGCAGAGCACTCGCTCGATGGTTCATCTTGCCGAGTTGTTCCGGCTTGCCGACCAGGCCCGGGTGCTTCGGGACCCGGATCTGGCAGCTGAACGAATGAAGACGATCCTTGCAACAGCTGGGATCTGAAAAACCAGGGCACGTCACGCAATGACGTCGGAAGGGAGAAACGCGCATGCCAGTCAACGGCCTATCGATCAATCTCGCGACCGTCCGCGAACAGTACAACATGCGGCAGGCCGTCGATGCATGCCTCAGACAGGATATCGTCGCGATCGCTCCATGGCGCGACCAGGTTCACGCGATCGGTCTTGCGGAGGCGTCGCGCATTGTCGCCGAAAACGGATTGAAAGTGACGGGACTATGCCGCGGTGGCATGTTTCCTGCTGGCAATCCAGCGGCCCGCGCCACGGCAATCGACGACAACAGGAAGGCCATCGACGAGGCAGCGGCTCTTAACGCCGACTGCCTCGTCCTTGTTGTCGGTGGTCTGCCTGTCGGATCAAGAAACATCGCCGAGGCCCGCGAGATGGTGGCGGACGGTATCGCCCAGATCCTCCCGCACGCACGCTCCGCCGGCATACCGCTCGCCATCGAACCTCTCCATCCGATGTATGCAGCCGACCGAGCCTGTGTGAATACCCTCGAGCAGGCGCTCGACATCTGCGATCTTCTCGGTGACGGGATAGGTGTCGCAATCGACGTGTACCATGTGTGGTGGGACCCCAAACTCGAACAGCAGATCTCCCGGGCGGGAGCAGCTGGCCGGATCCTCGCCCACCATATCTGCGACTGGCTGGTGCCAACAACGGACCTTTTGCTCGATCGCGGGATGATGGGGGACGGCGTGATCGACCTTAGGGGAATCCGCCGTTCCATTGAGGCCGCCGGCTACCATGGAGCGCAGGAGGTCGAGATCTTTTCGGCAGGGAACTGGTGGAAGCAGCCTGGCGAACAGGTACTTTCGACATGTGTCGAGCGTTTCAGGAGTGTCTGCTGAGCCTGAGAGAGGCGCCGTTAAATACCTGGTTAACCATGATGTTTTTTCGTTACGGAAGCAAATGCGGCTGTTACTTCCGCTATGCATGACGCAATTTTTCCCGGACTTGCGCTTTCGGGCCGTGCTTGCGGGGGGCAAGCTTCGTTCTAGGGACGAAAATCGGTCTTTGAGAGTCGATTCTGTCGCTGCCGCAGTCATTCCGGTCTCCTTCAGAATCCGGATTGGGGGGTGATTTGTCAACCGCAGTTACGACAAATCTTCCCCGTCCGGCGGCTCTGTGGTTCAGGGCCAGGTGAGACGGGTCTGCTCACCGAACGACAACCGTCCTCCGATCGATATCCTGCAGTTCCCCGCGGGGAACTTTCTACTGAATAACCTGATCAATCCTTGCCAAGGACAGGAGACAGCCTTCGCTTAGTCCACGCACGGAACTGTCGCCAACAATCGTTGTCCAGAGGCACGCATGAGACCCTGAGCAGTCGAGGGCGTGCGAGCCATGCCAAGGTTCCCCGCGGGGAACTCTCAAATCGCGACGGCAACTGCCCGATGAACCCTGATCGCGTTGCGGCGCAGCCAGCACAAACCGACGCCTCGCCATTCCCACGGTACGCGCGCCCTATTGGCAGTCAGCGTTGGTCGGCCCGTGTTGTCCATCACGCCGTGAGAAACAGCCCCACTTTCTGCATGCCAACCGGGGCCTCCACCGCAGGCTCAGGGAGACACCGCCATAGCAGACAGGCCATTTTGGTCTGGCACCCTGGCCATTAGTATCATCACCGGATCAAAGCCAACGCGCATCCAGAACCAAACGGGAGCAGGAAACGGTTGCCGCTGAACATTAGCCACTTAAACCGCCCTGCAGAATTCCGACGTCGGTTTCTGGCGCTTCGAACTCAAGCTTGGATCGTTCCCCGCGGGGAACATTCCGACGGGGCCAGCACGTGGCCTCCAAGAGGACTCCGGTTGACATACATAGACGGCCGCCCCCCGAACCTCCAGAAACGGGAGCGTGGTCTGCAATCAACGGTCCTTGGAGCCGTGCGCCAGCGGTGCGGACAACCAAGATCACCGCCGCGCCGCTAATTCTGACAGAATTCAAAAAGCTGCTGCGCGTTCCAGGCGCGTCCAGAAACCGACGACCTCACGCACATCGGCTCTCTCTCACGGTGATCCGGCGACAGGCCCGTTACTGCGACAGCAAAACAAATTCATGGCTCGAAAAGTGCTAACCTGCCGGCGCGGGCGTATCACCAACGTGAGTTCATCCTCGGCAAACTCCAAAACCAGCATGCCATCCTGCGCCGCTCGTCAGCTTCGCGGATCATCTGCACCAGTGCACAGGCAAACAGGTGCCTTCGGGAAAGCCGGCGCGGATGGGACGAGCGTCGTCTCCCGCTTGTCCACACACGCCGTCAACGCAACTGAAATGACGGCGCCTCGGCACACTGGCGTTCGAGCAGCCAGATCAATTCGGGCGCTTGGAAGAAGCAACCGGCCCGACACCAAAATGCAGTGCGCGCAATGCGACCGGACGACTCTAGCGGTTGACGCGCGTCGACAGGATAATCGACGAGAGGGTCTTTTCGACCCCCTCGAGCTCGCCGATCTTGTCAATGACCGTATCGAGCTCGCTGATGGATTCCGCGGCAACGATTGCGATCATGTCGAAGCTGCCGCTAACGGAATAGACGACCCGGACGTGCGCCATCGCCTGCAGCTCAAGCGTCACGCGCCCAAGTGCCTTCGCTGCCAGCGTGATGAGCACATGCGCCTTTATCTGCCCGCTTTCGAAAGAATCGGACAGGCGCACACCGTAGCCGGCAATGACGCCGTCCCGCTCCAGCCGCTCAATCTTCGCCTGGACTGTCGTGCGTGACAGACCAAGCTTGCGGGCCAACATGGCCGTCGGTATGCGGGCATTCTCGCTGAGGATCGACAAAAGTTGCCGATCCTTGTCGCTCATCGTCATATTGACCATCTCCGGCGGCAATCCGCCAAAATAAGGCGGTCATTCTTATCAATATGGCGCTTTGAATCAACCAACCTGACGTGAATAAAAAGGCCATAAAGATTTTTGGATCCAGTTAGGGGAACGCATATGAAAAACATCGTCGTCATCGGTGCCGGCAAGATCGGCTCAACGATTGCCCGCCTTCTCATCCATTCCGGCGACTATCACGTCACGCTTGCCGATCGCAGCAAGCAGCAACTGGAACACATTGAGGCGAATTCCGCCCTCAGCCTGGCGGAAATCGATATCGCTGACCATGCCGCTGTGGTCAAACTGCTCTCCGGCAAATTCGCCGTCCTGAGTGCTGCTCCGTTCCACCTGACTATCGCGATCGCCGAGGCTGCCGCCAAGGCCGGCGTGCACTACCTCGACCTAACTGAAGACGTCGAATCCACCCGCCGCGTCAAGGCGATTGCTGCGAACGCGTCCACCGCCTTCATCCCGCAATGCGGCCTCGCGCCAGGCTTCATCTCGATCGTCGCCAACGATCTTGCCAGCCGCTTCGACAAACTCGATAGCGTCCGGATGCGCGTTGGGGCTTTGCCGCAATATCCGTCGAATGCGCTTAACTACAATCTGACCTGGAGCACCGACGGCGTTATCAACGAATACATCGAGCCGTGCGAAGCGATCGTCGACGGACAATTGATCGAAGTGCCGGCGCTGGAAGAGCGCGAAGAATTCTCGCTCGACGGCGTGACCTACGAAGCCTTCAACACCTCGGGTGGTCTCGGCACGCTCTGCGAGACACTGAAGGGCAAGGTTCGCACGCTGAATTATCGCACCATCCGCTATCCGGGCCACGCCGCCATCATGAAGGCGCTGCTCAGCGATCTCGGCCTGCGCCATCGCCGCGAAGTCCTTAAGGATATCCTCGAGCACGCACTGCCGTCCACGATGCAGGACGTCGTAATCGTCTTTGTTACCGTGTCCGGTTGGAAGAACGGTCGCCTTGTGCAGGAAACCTATGCCAACAAGGTCTACAGCGCCGTTGTTGCCGGCCGCATGATGAGCGCCATCCAGATCACGACCGCCTGCAGCATTTGCGCCGTTCTCGACATGCTCGCCAAGGGCGATCTGCCGGCGAAGGGCTTCATCCGCCAGGAAGATATCGGACTTGATGCGTTCCTGGACAGCCGCTTCGGCCACTACTATGCGCAGAAGGCTTACGGCGAGAAGATTGCTGGCTAAACAATCTTTCGCCAAGAAGCACGCAAGAGAAAACGCCCGGAGACGATCCGGGCGTTTTGCATTCCTCGAAGGCCGAACTTCCGTCGGCCATAGGCAGGCAGCACGCGAAACGGGTAAACCAGCCTCGCGCCGCTGAGGATTAGCCGAGCCGTCGGCAAGCAGCCGCGATACGCTCCAGCGCTTCCTTGAGATCCTGCTCCGCCGAAGCGTAGGAGATCCGGAAGAACGGCGAAAGGCCGAAGGCCGAGCCCGGGACGACGGCGACATTCGCCTCTTCGAGCAGGTAGGTGCAGAACTCGCTGTCCGTCGTGATCGTGCGGCCGGCTTTCGTTGTCCGGCCGAGAATTCCACCGCAGCCGGAGAAGGTGTAGAAGGCGCCCTCGGGCGTGCGGCAATCAAGACCATCGATGGCGTTGAGCCCCGAAACGACCAGATCGCGGCGCCGCCTGAAGCCTTCGGTTCGCTCCGCAAGAAAATCCTGCGGTCCGTTGAGCGCGGCAACAGCCGCCGCCTGGCTGATCGAGGAGGGGCAGGACGTTGCCTGGCTCTGTACGACCGCCATCGCCCTGATCAGCGGCTTAGGGCCGCCGGCATAGCCGATGCGCCAGCCCGTCATCGCGTAGGCTTTGGAGACGCCGTTGATCGTAAGCGTGCGTTCACGCAGACGCGGCTCCAACTGCAACGGCGTGACGAAACGAAAATCGTCGTAGACGATGTGTTCGTACATATCGTCGACCATCAGCCAGAGATGTGGATGCCTGAGGAGCACATCCAGCAACGGTCGGTAGTCATCGGCGCTATAGGCTGCGCCCGATGGATTGGATGGCGAGTTCAACAACAGCCAGCGTGTCCGCGGCGTGATCGCCGCCTCGAGCTTTTCGGCCGTCAGCCGGAAGCCGCTTTCCGCGTCGCAAGGGACAAGAACCGGCTTGCCTTCGCAGATCTGGACGATGTCGGAATAGGACGTCCAGTAGGGCGTGGGGATGATAACCTCGTCGCCGGCATCAATCGTCGCCATCATCGCGTTGAAGAGGATCTGCTTTGCACCGGTGGCGACCGTTATCTCGCTCACGTCGAAACAAACATCGTTCTCGCGCTGAAACTTGGTGCGGATCGCTTCCTTCAGCGCCGGCGTGCCGTCGAGCGCGGTATATTTGGTCTCCCCACGCTGCATGGCGTTCCAGGCTGCCTGCTTGACATGGTCGGGCGTTTCGAAATCGGGTTCACCGGCACCAAGCACGATGACCGGCTTGCCTTGCCGCTTCATGGCCGCGGCGCGTGCACCGATCTGCAGGATCTCGGAGACACCGATAGAAGATATCCTCGAGGCGGGCCGAAAACCCGCCTCCCCAATTTTCACATCGATCGTCATATCAGCTCCTATTCGATTTCGAAGGAGACGCCCTGCGCAAGCGGCAGAGCCCTGGAGTAGTTCACCGTGTTGGTGGCACGGCGCATGTAAGCCTTCCACGCGTCGGAGCCAGACTCGCGGCCGCCGCCGGTTTCCTTCTCACCACCAAACGCGCCGCCGATTTCGGCACCCGAAGTCCCGATGTTGACGTTGGCGATGCCGCAATCGGATCCGTCGGCCGAGAGGAAACGCTCGGCTTCGCGAAGGTCCAGCGTGAAGATCGACGAGGAGAGACCAGCGCCGACGGCGTTGTGGTCTTCGATCACCTTGTCGAAGTCGGTGTATTTCATCACGTAAAGGATTGGCGCGAACGTTTCTTCCAGCACTGGGCCGACCTGCGCGGGCATTTCCACCAGCGCCGGCTTGACGTAGTAAGCTTTGTCGTGGGGCATTGCGACGCGCTCACCGCCGTTGACGGCGCCGCCATGGGCCTTCGCCTCGCCAAGCGCCTTCTGCATGCCGTCGAAGGCAAGCTTGTCAATCAGCGGACCGACAAGCGCCGTCGTTTCGAGCGGGTTGCCGACCGAGACATTGGCATAGGCTTTCTTCAGGCGCGGCACGAGCTGGTCGTAGACGCTTTCGTGCACGAAGAGACGGCGAAGCGTCGTGCAACGCTGGCCTGCCGTGCCCATGGCGCCAAAGGCGATGGCGCGCAGCGCCATGTCGAGATCGGCAGACGGGCAGACGATACCCGCGTTGTTACCGCCGAGCTCGAGGATCGAACGGGCAAAGCGGCGCGCCAGCCGCGGACCGACTTCCCGGCCCATGCGGGTCGAGCCCGTCGCGGATACCACCGGTACCTTCGGATGATCGACCAGAATCTCGCCGACGGCACGATCGCCGATCAGCACTTCGCTCAGACCCTCCGGGGCGTCGCCGAAACGGGCAATGGCACGCTGCAGGATCGTCTGCGAAGCGAGCGCGGTCAGCGGCGTCTTCTCCGAAGGTTTCCAGACGACGGCATTGCCGCAAACCAACGCCAGCGCACCGTTCCAGGCCCAGACGGCAACCGGGAAGTTGAAGGCGGAGATCACACCGACGACACCGAGGGGATGCCAGGTTTCCATCATCCGATGGCCGGGGCGTTCGGTTGCGATCGTCAAGCCGTAGAGCTGGCGGGACAGACCGACGGCGAAATCGCAGATGTCGATCATTTCCTGCACTTCACCAAGACCTTCGGACGGGATTTTGCCGGCCTCGATCGACACCAGTCGGCCAAGCTCCGTCTTCACCGCGCGCAGTTCCTCGCCGAGCAGGCGAACGAGTTCGCCGCGCTTGGGCGCGGGAACCAGGCGCCAGGCCTGAAAAGCGCGGGCGGCTTTTTCGATCTTCGCGGTCGCGGCATCACGGCTGTCCGTCTTCAGGGCTGCGAGCTGTTCACCCGTGACCGGGCTGTAAGAGGCCATGTCTCCGCCGGTGTAGAGCGCCTTGTCGACGCCGATCTTGTCGAGAAGTGCGACGGTTTCCTGGGTCACATTCACTGTTCTTGCTGCGATGGTCATGTGAAAAACTCTCTGTGATGTACTGGAGGATTGTCGGTTTCAGCTCGCTTTATTCAGCCGCTTGCGCCGCAGTCAGAAGGGCGCGGCACTCAGCGATCGATTGCGCCTCGATACCGGCGTAGTGGTCGAATTCGTTGAGAACCGAGGCACCGAGATCGCGCTCGAAGCGCTGCTGGTTAGGGTTTGCGGTAAAATCCTGAGCCGCCTCGTCGCCGAGGTTGGATTGGAAGATGCCAGCCGCGCTGACGGGCAGGAAGTCCTCATAGACGATCGGGTCGAAGCAGACGAGACCATCCGCCACGAGTTGATCAATGCTCACATCAGCCGGGGCAATCGTGCTTTGGCCCTTTGGGGTGAGCGAGTAACGGAAGTAACCAAGGCCCTGGTCGCGAATTTCGGCCCAACTGTCAGGGAAAGGCACGAACGCATCGGCGAGCGCCTTTTCATAAGCTCTCGCGTTCGAGCCATCGGCTGCCGGGCGCACGATCTTGCGTGACCCCGTCAGAAGCTTGTCGTAAAGGCCACGGCCCTTCGGGGTCAGGGCGATACCACGGCTTTCGATTTCCCCGAAGCGAGCCGTATGCGTCCCTTGCTGCCAGGTCCCATCCGCATCCTGGAAGGAGACGGCTTCCTCGAGCGCCTTGAACGACGTCTGCCGCAACAGAATGGCACAGCGCCGGCTTGGCGGCCCCTCGACAACGGCCTTTGGCGCAATGCCATATTCTGGCATCAGGCGCTGCACTTCGTCGATATCGAGGGTACGCGGCGTCAGGTGATTGATGTGCGGGCCCTTGAAGGAGACAACATCGGCGATCAGCCGGTGCGCATCGTGCAGGCGCTTGTACATGGCGAGGTCGACATTGGCCTGATTATGCCAACGGAAAGTCTCCAGAACCTCGGCAACGAAGCGCTTGGCATCGTCCGCGTCGAGACCGCCTTGCTGTTCGGCCTTTTCCGTCAGTTCGGCAGCACTGGCGGTGAAGATCTTACGCTTATGCAGGATCGTCTCGGCTTCGGCGCGAAGTGCCTCGTCAGCAATCAGATCGAGACGCAGGAGAGAGGTGAAGACGCGGAACGGATTGCGCTTCAAGGCCGCATCGCCCACCGGCCGGAACGCGGTGGAATGGACCGGCACCCCGGCCTCGCTAAGGTCGTAGTAGCCGACTGGAAACATGCCCATAACGGCGAAGACGCGCCGCATCATCGCAAGTTCTGCAGCCGTTCCAAGACGAATGGCGCCGTGTCGCTCTTCCGATACACGCTCCAGGGAATCGGTTTCTTCCAGCCGCCGCTTAAGCGCCGGATCGGCGTCAAGCATTGCCGTGTTCACCCTGGCCACGATATTCATCAGCGTGCCGTAGGCCGGCACCTCGGTCCGATACATGGCTGACATGGCCGCGGAAAATGCAGAGCGGATGCTGCAGGAGGACACGAAACTTCTGGTCGACATATTTATCTCACAGTGCCAGTTGGAAGAGTTCATTCTGAATTGCGATCATATCGCGCGTGGAGTAGATGAATAACGATAAATGAAGCTAAGATGATGCGGTTTCGGAATGACTTTGCCTCGAAAGCTTATGCCTGACTTGACTACACTGCAGTCCTTCGAGTCGGCCGCCCGCCACGGCAACTTCACCACGGCAGCCCTCGAACTGAACCTGACGCAGAGCGCCGTCAGCCGGCAAATCAAGGACCTTGAAACGCAGCTCGGTGTCCTCCTGTTCGAACGCGTGCGGCAGCGAGCGATCCTGTCGGAAGCCGGCAAGCGGCTTTTGCCGGAGGCACGGCGTCTGTTGCACCAGACGGAAGAGATGATGATCCGGGCGGCCTCCGGCGCCACGGCAACCCTTTCGCTCGCCACCTTGCCGACATTCGGCAGCCGCTGGCTGACGCCTCGGCTGCCAAATTTTCTGGCGACCCATCCAGGTTCCCTCGTCGACATAGCCTCGCGCTCAGAGCCGTTCGACTTTGAGGAGGAAGGCTTTGATCTTGCCATTCACTACGGCCAGCCGATCTGGGCACGCGCAACCTGCACTTTTCTCTGCGACGAAAAGATCGTTCCGGTTGCCAGCCCGAGCCTGCTGCAATCTGATCCAGTCGCGAGCGCAGCGGAACTTGTAGACAAGCCTCTCCTGCATCTGGCGACGCGCCCGAGACTTTGGCGCCAGTGGTTCGAACACTGCGACATCGACGCCGATCCGTCTTATCGGGGCAACCGGTTCGACCAGTTTTCGATGATCATCGAAGCAGCCTCAGTGGCACTGGGGTTTGCGCTTCTGCCACTATATCTAATCGAACAGGAGCTGAGCTCCGGAAAACTGAAAATCGTTGTCGACCGACCGATGTCGACCGAGAACAACTACTATGTGGTGACGCCGGATGGTAAGCGAGAACACGCGCTCGGCCTGGCGTTCACGGCTTGGCTCCTCTCACAGGTAGGAAATAAGGACGCCATTCAATCGTGAGCGACGAGCCGACACCACCCGATATCCCGACAGCACGGATGCTGAGCTGGGCCAGAAATTCGACGATTTATCGACTCGAGCGACAGATGATGACGGAACGGCAGCTGTTCGATGCCATCATCCGCAAGGCGAAACAAAAATTCACAGACATCAGCGAGGTGCAACTCAAGGCGATCGCGGACTCGGCTGTCGCGTTCGCCTATGAGCATGCGGGCCTGAACGATACTGCCTATGCTGAAATCAGGACGCGCTCCGGGGTTCGCAGTGGCAGATCGAAGCGACACATCGCTCAGAAACTGTCACAGAAGGGTGTCGATCGAGAAACCATCAAGGCCGCGCTCGATGAAGCAGACGACTTGCTGGCGGCCGTGGTCTTTGCGCGCAGACGCGCCTTCGGGCCATTTCGGCGAGGCGACGGCGATCGGGACCGCGTGATCAAGGAGATGGCGGCGTTCGCACGCAACGGTTTCAGCATCGAGATGGGCAGGGCTGTTCTTGGTATGAGCCGCGAAGAGGCGGAAGACGTTGTGATCGCGCGATCTCGATAGTTCTTTCCTATGCAGTAGAACCCCAGCGGGCCGTGCAGGTCAGAGTAATGCTGTGGGGGCCTTCGAGTTCGGCGTCATGGCGCTCGATAAGCTCCATGACGGCATCGATGAAGGCCACATGGTCGAGGCTCAGCGTCGTCAAATCGTTGCAGTCCCATGCCGCCATCGCGATCCCGTCCTGTCCGACGATGGCAATATCATCGGGCGTGTTCTTCCCGAGCACACGCCGTGCCGCATCGCGCGCACCGATCGCCATGACGTCGTTGCCGCAGATGATCGCATCCACCTTGGCGCGGTGAAGAAGCAAAACAGATTCCTTGAAACCGGAATCGTAACTGTAGTCACCGAAGGCCTCGGCCTGTAGCGTCAGGCCGCGCCTGGCAAGCGCGTCAACGAACCACTTGCGGCGCAGCTTGTCGATCCAGCTGGATTTCGTGCCCGAAAGGTAAGCGAAGCGCTTCTTTCCGTCGCTCGCGATCTTGTCGATGATTTCGTCAGCGGCGGCCGATCCGTCTATCCGGACGCTTGAGACCTTCTCATTGTCGAGCGGTTCAAAGGAGACCATGATCGGCTTGGTCGTATGGAATATGTCGACGGCGTCCTGCATCGAGACCATGTCGGAGAAGATGACAACGTGATCCACCTGATAGGTCGAGGCAAGTCGCATGAGTTGCAGCCGATCATCATGATCGGCGCAGCACAGGATGATTGGCAAAAGTTGCCTGGCCTGCAGCCGATGGACGAGAAGTTGCTGTTCTTCTGCTTCGCACGGATTGCCGATCGCGTTGACCACCAGCGCCACCAGGCGCGATCGCTGGTTGTTGAGTGAGCGGGCAATGGCGTTTGGCTGATAGCCATGCTCGCGAGCAACGGCCAGGATGCGGTCGCGAGTTGCGCTTCCGATCCTGGAGTCGGGTGAGAAGGCTCGCGAGATCGTAGCAGACGACACCCCGGCGAGCTTTGCCAGTTCCTTCGAGGTGATGCGTCGCTTGTTCATTCCAATATTCCACGCCTATGGCGCGGCTATCCTGACGGGCACACCGTCTGCCGCAGCCGATTCCTTGATTGCATCCCAGAGCCTAGCGAATCGCAGGCCCATTTCAACGGAGCCGGTGTTTTCCATTGTCCCGTCGCGAATGGCGAGGAAGTTTTTCATCGGATTGCCGAGAATTTCCGCCTCTTCTCGCGGCTGGGCATTGCGCCCGACGCTGATCTCGCGCCATCCGCCCCAGGCATCGATGCAAACGATTGCTTTCGAATAGAAGAAGGTAATGTAGGAAGCGCAGCCGGGAGGACCCTCGCCAGCAGCCGTCAGCGTCGCCAGCGCGCCGTTCTTGAGGCGGGCCGAGACGGCGGTGGCAATGTCGACCTCCTTGCCGTGATTGTTCATATAGGCCGATACGCTCTCGAAATCCGAATTGGCCAGCAGACAGACAGTGTTCATCATATGGGCGCCGGTGTCGAACATGAAACCGCCGCCTGAAATCTCTGGTTGTTGCTTCCAATGACCGTCATAGTTGCCGGACCAGCTCTCCCAGATCATCCCAGATATTGCAATCAGCTGGCCGAACTCCCCGTCAAGCGCCCGTTTGCGCGTATCGATCACCAGGGGCGAAAGACTGCCCTGGAAAGCGGTTACGATGATCACACCGCTCTTCTTCTGCGCCCCAATCAGCCGCTCGGCTTCCGCCACCGTCGTCACCATTGGCTTCTCAAGGAAGAGATCCAGGCCAACTTCCGCGACAGCCGTTGCCTGCTCACCATGAAACGCATGTGGCGTGGAGACGTAGATGATATCAAGCTCGTCACGGCAGGAAGCCAGCATCTCTCGGTAGTCGTCGAAGCTCTTCGGCGCGGCTGCTCCAGCGGCAACGCATACGTCGATCAGGCGCTTTCGAGAGGCAGAAATCGGATCGGCAAGCGCGACAAATTCGATCTCGGGCATGCGTGCCCAGCTTGCCGCATACTCGGCCGCCTTCAGGCCTGCGCCAATGACGCCAAGCCGCAATTTTCGTGACATGCAACATCCTCCCAAATGCAGTGTGCATACGGTTACACAAATGAACCATTGAAGACAACATTTATTAAATCATCATTTTCAATGCGTTACGGCTTCTCAAAAATGGACTCAAAAACCATCTTGCCAGCAAATGGAATGCGTGTACATTTTTGACTGTGGTGCTGGAGGGCGCCGCGAACCAAAAGGGAGGACTTCCGTTGAAGAAGACGGTCATTGGTGGCCTGTGCGCCATTCTGCTTGGCGCTGTTTCCACGCTGGCGCATGCCGAGACAATCCGAATTGCCAATCACGGTCAGGCCGGCATCGACGCCATGAAGTCGACGGTCGAGAAGATCGAAAAGAAATACGGTGTGACCGTCGAGGTCGTCGAATACCCTGCGCCTGACAAGGACTATCTGACGAAGCTGTTGACCGAACTCGGCGCCGGCAACGCCCCGGACCTCTTTTCCATCCCCACGACGGCCGCTGTCGCTGACATGGTCGAGGCCGGTTACCTCGCGCCGGTGACCAAGGAAATCAAGGCATGGGACGGCTACGCCAATTTCTATGATGTCGCCAAGCAGCTGGCCGTCAGCCCGGATGGCGAAACCTATGTAATGCCGTTCATGCTTGGCATTCAGGAAATCTATTATCGCAAGGACGTTCTCGATAAAGCCGGCATCTCGACCGAGCAGCCGAAGACCTGGAAGGAACTGCTCGATCGCGCCGCTGAAATCAAGAAAAAGACCGGGGCCTATGGTCTGCTCTTCCCGGCTGGCGTTTCCTGGGGAAGCGGCGCGTTCGATGAAGGCTTCCAGCATCTGGTCGTCGGTTCCAAGACGCCGCAGCTCGTCGATGCCGACGGTAAGCTCGATTTGAATGGGGAGGGCATCAAGGATGTCTTTGATGTCTACAAGCAGCTGATCGACAATGACCTGATGCCGACGCAGCCGTTGCTTGGTCCAGAGCCCTGGGTTGTGCCGAAGTATCAGATGTTCCCGGCCGGAAAACTGGCCGCAACCACTTGCGGTTCCTGGTGCTACATTTTCGACTGGGGTCGTGAAAGCAAGAACCCCATTCCTGAGGTGACCAAGGTCGTCGGCACGTGGACTGTTCCCGGCCAGACGGGCGGTCAGTATGTTCTCGCCAACTTGGCAGCTCCATGGGCCATCAGCTCGAAGTCCGCCAACGTGGAACTCGCAAAGAAGGCGCTGATGGAGATTGGCTCGGTAGAGACGCAGGTCTCTTATGCGGCCCGTATCGGCAACATCCCGTCCAGCAAGGATGCGGCCAAGAACGCCGACTTCAAGAAGCTGACTGAACTCGTTCCGATCCATGCCGCAGCGGAGAACGGCACTTTCCTTAAGCAGGCTTCCGGCTTCGGCACCGTTTCCGAAGGCGTTGCCCGCGCGACAGAAGCGCTGCTGCGCAAGGAAACCGATGCTGCTGGCGCACAGAAAATCCTGGTCGACTACGTCAAGGAAACGCTCGGCGACGATGTCGTAAAGTAAGCATAGGCCTGCTCATTGCGAGGGAGACGCGGGCCCGCCCGCGTTTCCAGATTTCCCTTCCGAAATGAGTTATAGAGCTTTCAATGGCCAGAAACGTCCATGAAAAGCGCGCCGAACGGCAGCTTCTTCTGATCCTGCTGCCCTCGGTTGCACTGCTTCTGGCCTTCGTGATCTATCCCGCGCTTTACTCCGTCTACCTAAGCTTCACCAATGAAGCGCTGACTGGGGCTGCCGCACTGCGGCCGCGCTTCGTCGGCATTCGCAACTATGCGCGGCTTCTGAACGACGCGAAGTTCTGGAACTCCTTGCTCGTCACCTTTCTGTTTGTCGTCGGCTCCGCAGTTATCGGACAATTCGTGCTCGGCCTCGTCTCGGCGATGGCGCTGCGTCGTCGCATCCATTTCCGTCGCCTCTTCTCTTCGATCATCCTTCTTCCGAACGCAGCGCCGGAAGTCGTTGCAGGCTTCATGTGGATTTCGATGCTGGCCGGAGGCGAGCAGGCAACGCTCAGCCGCATCGTCAGCTTCTTCGGCGTGACACCGGCCGACTGGCTGCAGGTCTTTCCGCTGTCGATGATCATCATCGTCAACACGTGGCGCGGCATCGCGACGGCGATGATCCTGTTGACTGCTGGTCTGAGCACCATCCCAAATGAGATCTATGAGGCCGCACGTATGGATGGCGCAACGCCATCGCAGATGTTCCGCCGCATCACCTTGCCGCTGATGATGCCGACGATCCTGCTCTACATGCTGATATCCGCCGTATCGACTATCGCCGTCTTCGGCCTCGTCTACGCGCTGACCCGGGGCGGCCCCGGCGGGGCGACGGAGCTGGTCAGCATCTACATCTACAATCAATCCTTTACAGCATTCCAACTCGGTTACGGAGCAGCGGTCGCCGTCGTCGCACTTCTGATCTCGCTGGTTCTCGGCGTCGGCTATGTCAGGGCCATGAAGGTGGAAGTCTAAGATGGCGGTAATCTCCCCGAGCGAAAATGCCAACAAGACCCGATCGGACCTGCTTGCCTACGCAACGCTGTCGCTGATCTCGATCTTTTGCGCCGTTCCCTTCTTCTGGGTGCTTCTCGCATCCTTCGACGGCAACGCGCAGCTGTTCCTTCGCTGGCCCGGGCAATGGAGCTTTGCGAACTACTTGCGCGTCTTCACCAAGGAGGACGGCGCGAAGTGGCTGTTCAACTCGCTCTTCGTCGTCGGTGGAGCGACCGTGCTGGTGATGGTGCTGGCCGGCCTTGGCGGCTACGCCCTGTCGCGAACCCGAGCTTGGTGGAAGCTGCCGTTTCTCTATGCCATCCTATTGATCCGTGTCCTTCCGCCGACGGCGCTCGTTGTGCCGCTCTACAAGTTCCTTTTGACATTGAACAATGCTGAAGGTGCCATTCTGAGGCCGATCTTCGGCGATTACACTCGGCCGATCATGCGCTGGACCGGTTTCATCGATGGCTATCTCGGCTTGATCCTCGTGCTCGCGACAATGCAGCTGCCATTGGCCCTGTGGATCATGAAGACGTTCTTCGACGGCCTGCCACGCGACTACGAAGAGGCGGCGCTGATGGACGGCGCGACACTCATACAGCGCATTCGCCGAGTGCTCATCCCCTTGGCGCTCCCGGGACTGGCCGCCGCCGGACTGTTCGCCTTCATGTCGGCCTGGGGCGACTTCCTGCTGCCGCTGATTTTCCTCTCTTCGCCGGAATTGCAGACCCTGCCACTCGGCCTGTTCCGCGCATTCCTGCGCATCAACGAGATCGACTATGGGCTGCTTGCGGCGCTCGCCTTTATCTACCTCCTGCCGGCAGTCGTCGCCTTCGGCTTTGCACGTCGTTTCCTCGTGCAGACATTTGCCGGCGGCGTCAAAGGCTGACACCAGAAAAGAGCTCTACCATGATCAATCTCAGGAACGTTCGAAAATTCTATGGTGCATTGGAGGTCATCAAGGGGGTCGACATCACCGTGGAAGACGGCGAGTTCGCGGTTTTTGTCGGCCCGTCCGGCTGCGGAAAGTCCACCTTGCTTCGGATGATCGCCGGACTTGAGGGTATTGACGACGGCGACCTCATCCTGAACGGCACGCGCATCAATGATGTTTCGCCGGACAAACGCGGGATCGCCATGGTGTTCCAGTCATACGCGCTTTATCCGCATATGACTGTTGCAGAGAACATAGGTTTTTCACTGAGCCTGAAGAAGGTTCCGGAGGCAGATATCCGCCGTCAGGTGAACGCCGTCGCCGAGATCCTGCAACTCACAGACTACCTCGACCGCCGTCCCGCTGCTCTGTCCGGCGGACAGCGACAGCGCGTTGCGATCGGTCGGGCCATCATCAAGAAGCCCTCATTGATTCTTTTTGACGAACCCTTGTCCAACCTCGATTCCGCCCTGCGCGTTCAGATGCGTGCCGAGCTTCAGCGGTTGCACCGGGAACTGAAGGCGACCGTCGTCTATGTTACGCATGATCAGGTCGAGGCCATGACCATGGCTGACCGTATCGTCGTTCTCAACAAGGGGGTCGTTGCCCAACAGGGAGCGCCTATGACCCTCTATCACCGGCCCGATAATGAATTCGTCGCGACCTTCATCGGCTCGCCGAAGATGAACACGCTTCCGGTGATAATCACCAGGCCGGTTGCCGGCACGCTTCGCGCCGAAACCCCGCTCGGCCTGTCGCTGGAGCTTGCCGACCCCGATGGGACGATCGGGCCTGGCAACGCGACACTGGGCATAAGGCCGGAACACCTGAAGATTGCAGCAGAGGGAACCGGTGCTCTTACTGCCGAAGTCATTATCGTCGAACGCCTGGGTGTCGAAACGTACATGACCGTTGGTTCGCCCGAGCAACCGATCGTCGTTCGCGCAGAAGGGGACATTGCCCTTCGCCCCGGCGATCGCGTCTCACTCTCAGCCGACGCATCCGCATGCCACCTGTTTGATTCCACCGGTCGGATCATCCGACCGGCAACCGCTTCATAACATCGAGGATCCCATGACAATCAAGGTTACCATCTGGAACGAAGGCCGCCATGAGCAACTGCACAAGGAGGTTCAGGACATTTATCCCGACCGTATTGACGGCGCGATTGCGACAGGGATCGACAATGCCGACTTCGAGATACGCCGGGGAACGCTCGATGACCCGCATGAGGGATTGCCGGACAATCTTCTCAACGACACCGATGTCCTACTGTGGTGGGGGCATATGGCGCATCAAGAGGTAAGTGACGCCCTGATCGACCGGATCCAGCAACGTGTCCTAAAGGGAATGGGTCTGCTCGTTCTCCATTCCGGCCATCACTCGAAGTTGTTCCGCCGTTTGATGGGAACGAACGCAAACCTTTCGTGGCGCGAAACGCCACAAGGCGATCTCGAGCGGGTATGGGTCGTTGATCCATCCCATCCGATCGCCGAGGGGCTGCCCCCTTATTTCGAAGTCAATGCTTCCGAAATGTATGGCGAACCCTTCGACATTCCTCAACCCGACGAACTGGTTTTCATCTCGTGGTACTCTGGGGGTGAGGTGTTCCGCAGCGGATGCACATTCCGACGTGGCCGCGGCCGCATCTTCTTCTTCAGTCCTGGGCACGAGACTTATCCGATCTACCACGACAAGACCGTGCACAAGGTGATTTCCAACGGGATCCGCTGGGCGACGCAGTCCCATACCGATGGCCGGATCCTCGAGAACTGGCACAGGGCCGTACCGCTTCACGAGCGCCCTGCATAAAAAGTCTTTGGACATTAAAGACCGGCCCTTCTGGGGTCGGTCTAAGATCCTCAGCACACGCAGGCGGCCCCATCTTCCTGGCCGCTTCGAGAGCAATTCTACGTTGCGACCTATTCGCATCGTGTCCGATCCGGTGGCCAGGCATCGATCTTCTCTCCAGCACATCCAGCTGTTCAGGCTTATTCGAGACACGAGGTCGAGCTCACCCGGTCCGGCGCGATCCGGCCCCTCGTGCACGAACCAGTGCCATCAACATTGGACCGATCGAGAACTCGCCGCGCTCTGCCCTTCGCGTCAGATCACGCAGATAGGCGCCAGCTGAATTGATGTGTCCGCCCCGTTCGAGAATGCACGCCATAACGGTTGCCGCGTTTTCCGCTCCCATCGTGTTGCACGCGTCCTCGTACGCTGACGCGCTGACACCGAGGGTGCCCCGCACCACAACCGCTGCTGCCATCATATCTCGCCAACTGGTAATCGAGCCACCCGGGCCATAGCTTGCCATATCCGGGCAGGCCTGCAGAACCATTGCGAGCGGGAAGGACTTTAGACCCGAATTGTCGTTTCCGGAGCGGTCCTGCGGATTGAACCCACTTAGCCCACCTGATCTCTGTCTCGTCCTTTCAGCAGGTGGCTCAATCGTGGACGCCGGATTTGCCTCCTGCTTTGTTTCAAAAGCTGGTTCAAGATCAAAAGTAGAGTCGGGGTTTGAATTATGTATGTGCCGTTCATTTCGGGCGGGATTGCCGCTCGTTTTCTTTGATTTCAGCAATGTTTCCAGTCTGTTGGCAATATCGTCACGCAAGATCTGCATCGCCTCCAGCGCTGCGGCTATTTCATCGGCTGTCGGCGTTCTCGGCAGGGCGTCGACAAGTTCACGGAAATAGGTGAAGGCGGTTTCCCAGTCTCCCGGAAGTTCCTCGTCGATCGCGGTCTCGATCAGTTTGGAAACATCCCGGCGGCAGAGGGTGAATTGCTCCCGCAGTCTTTGCAGGTGCAGCCGCTGCTCTGCGACCTCAGCTGCGAGCGCCTCGATTTCCTCGGCACGGACGATCAAGGGTGCGAGGGAGAAGCCGAACGCATCTCCGACCGCCCCCCCCTTGTTTCTGCGGGCGTACCGCTTTCCATTCGGACTATCCTTGCGGATGATCAGGCCGGCCTCGACAAGCACGGCGAGATGGCGGCGGATCGTCTGCTCGGCCATGCCATGCGAACGCAGTGACAACTGGCTGTTTGACGGGAACACGATAAGCCCGTTTTCCTCGGACAGGAGGCCTGCCGGGTAGAAGCTCAGCAAGGCGTTGAGGACCGCCAGCGCCCGGTCGGTTACGCCGAGCAGTGGCTTTGCTTCGCAAAGCGCCCTGTAGATCTTCCATTTGTCGACCGATCGATCGGGCTTGAGTTCGCTCGCGGCCTTCTGGCTGGAGAGCATGCCAAGTGTCATCGACCGCCGCCCGAAAGGCGTCGTCACATGTCCTGTTTCCATCACCTTCACCTTGACGAAGGCAAAAGAAATCCACTCACCAAAGAGGTGCCCATACTTGACAGGGATTCACGGAAATGCGATTCTCTAGCTGCTAACCTATGAGAAGGGCTTCCGCGACGGCAACGTTCGGGAGCTTTTTTCTTTTGCGACGTTCATCCTTTGCTGTTGCGTTGTGTCGACTGCACGAACTCGCTGTGAAGCGACTCCATGCGATCGTTGAGAAAATCGATAAAACTGGGCGCAACCGCTTTGTTGAAGCTGATCTTCGACCCAGACTTGGCATGACTGACAGTCGCAAGCAGAAAACCGTTTGCGCGAATTTCGGTGGCGGCTTTCAGTGAGGACGCCGGGCCAGGTTCGGACTTCAGGGCCGAGAGAGCCACGGCAAACCGATCCTTGGGGCCGCCATGTCTGTCCTGGCCGAGCGACTGGCGGATACGGTCTGCCCCGTCCTGGCTGGCGGCGAATGCATCGGCGAAATCAATCCAGCGACGACGGCCAATCTCGGGCGAGGGACCAATTTGCACCAAAACGTCTCGCGGGATTGCCGTGGCGATCCGCAGCATCTCGGAGATATGCGACTTTCCGGTCGCAAGTGATGCGCAGATGACATCGCGCCGGTAGCCGGCCTGCTCCTGCGAGAGCGCAAATGCACATTTCTCGATAAAGGACAGATCGTTGCGGTTGGCGTTCTCCTCGCCCTGAAAGATGATTGCTTCTTCATCGCTGAGGTCACGCACGATTGCTCGGAACTTCAACCCAAGCATCTTGACTGCGGCGAGGCGACGTCGCCCGAACACGATCTGATATGGCGCACCACCACCCTTGAAAGGACGGATGAGACCGGGGACGATCTGGCCGCGCTCCCTTATCGACGCAGCTATTTCCTCGATTGCGGCGTCGTCGTAGGCGCCGTCAAAGCGGTCCGGGATGGAGGATGGCGCGACTTCAACCGGGTCGACGTCCACGACCTGGTCTCCGTCTTTCAGCAGTCTGTCGAGGGCCTCGCCTTTTTCCTGGATCTGCCGAACGCCGGCCGCGACCTTGAGGAGGTGCGGGGACGAGGTGGGCTTCACGCTCGGCGCAGCGCTCGGCTGCTCAAGCTGACCGAGCACGTTGGCGAACATTCCGCGGGAATCCTTGCGGCTCATTCGCGCCCCCATGCCGCCCAGAGCAGCTTCTCGATTTCGGCATTGGCGGCGTTGATGGACTCCATGGCTCGGTCATAGGTTTTGGGTGCCGAGAATCGCGAACGCTGCACCTCATAAAGGCTTTGCTTCCAGGTCAGGGCATCGGCAACCGCGGTCGATTTGGTTACCATGTTCAACAGCAGGTCCTCACCGAAGACCTGCCGCATCAACGCGGTCATGTTTGCTTGTGGATGATCGTTGGCCTCGAACTTTGTGACGAGAAATTTTGCGAAATCCCATTGTGCGGAGGTGCCCATCTCGCTCAGGATCTGCATGTAGGACGAAGCGAGTTCCAGGAACTTTCCCGTTGAATCGACGTCCAGCATATGCGCGGGAACCGGGATGATCACACCGGTGGCGGCCGTCAGGGACGATAGTGTGAGGAAGTTCAGGGATGGAGCCGAATCCATCAGGATGACGTCATAATCACCCGCCACCTGCTCAAGCGCCTGGGATACGCGCAGCAGGAAGCTGGTGCCCCCGTTCTTGCGCATCTCGAGTGCAACCGCGGTCTCGAACTCGGTCAGATCAAGACCGGCACAGATCACATCGAAGCCAGCGATATGGGTGGAGTGGATGAGGGACTTTGTCGGCTTCGGGTCCGTGAAGCGGATGGCAGCATAAAGCGTTTCATCTTCGCGCGGATCGAAGTCGGGAAGCATCCCATGCAGGCTGGTCAGTGACGCCTGAGGATCGAGATCGACTGCCAAGACACGATAGCCCTTCAGAGCGAGGTAGTGGCCAAGGTGAATGGTCGTGGACGTCTTGCTCGACCCGCCCTTGAAGTTGGTGACCGCGAGGATCTGGCACTCTTCATCGGCGACGCGTCTCGGGTTCATCCACTTCTT
The DNA here is from genome assembly GCF_000298315.2 of Rhizobium grahamii CCGE 502. GTDB lineage: Bacteria > Pseudomonadota > Alphaproteobacteria > Rhizobiales > Rhizobiaceae > Rhizobium > Rhizobium grahamii. Next base: position 218,719 of record NZ_AEYE02000035.1, read on the forward strand.
GCGGCCCTTTTCGGCGAGCATCATGCGCAGTTCGAGGATTTGCTCGAGCGTGTACATGCGCCGGCCATTGGTCGTGGTTTCGGGCGCCGGCCCCTTCTCCTTGAGAACGATCTGCCTGATATAGGCTTCCGACACGTCCAGAAGCCCTGCGACCTCGGATGAAGAAAATTTCCGCATCTCGCGGCGCGCGTCAGGTGGATACTGCGCCATCGAAAGATTTTGCAGGGCAAGCTCCAATTTGGTGGAAAAGCTCTGCATAAAGTCGAGGCTGCTCAGGTGCCGATTCACGTTTCTTCCCTCAGTTCGCTTCTATGATCCAGATGCTGGCATCGTTCGCGAATGATTGTTCTGTCAGTTGTTTCGCCGGATGGCGATAATTCGATAATTTTCCGTAGTTTGAGAACTAGCTCGATTCGAGAGATTCGGCAAATGCTTCGCGCCGGCCGCGTCTCTCCGAAAATGGCCAAAATCGCCCGCGGGATGCTACCCGGTCAGTCAATCTGGCCGCCTTTGCAGGACCAAGGTCTGATCTGCCATGGACCGATGGTCTGAACGGGGCTGCCACACCATCCTAACGTTTGACGCGCGGGCCGATCGGAATAATGTTCACGGTCCAGACGAACTGGACGGCCGGACGATGCGGGCCCCCGGCTTCGACTACCAAAGCACGGTGCCACCTGTCACGAGCGAGGAGATCGGCCAGTCATGAAAACAGCAATCCGCGTTGCAGTGGTCGATGACCATCCGCTGTTCAGGGAAGGAGTGGCGCGGAGCCTGTCAGAAATCGAAGGGTTCGAGATCGTCGCGGAAGGACGCTCGAAGGACGATGCCATCAAGATTGCAGAGGATCGGCAGCCCGACGTACTGCTCCTCGATATTTCCATGCCCGGCGGCGGTTTGAATGCGATCTCTGCGATCATCGAACGGGTTCCGACGCAGAAGATCGTCATGCTGACGGTTTCGGAGTCCAGTGACGACGTCACGGCAGCGCTCGATCGAGGCGCGAAAGGCTATGTCCTGAAAGGCGTTGGGGCGAGAACGCTTGCCGAAATCATTCGTAATATAGCAGCTGGTGAAAGTTATGTGGCGCCAGCCCTTTCGGCTCGTCTGCTTTCCAACCGCTCCACGCCGGAGCCCCGCAGGCAAACCGCGATCGCGACCCTCACCAACCGTGAGCACGAAGTGCTTCACCTTGTCGCTTCGGGATTGAGCAACAAGCTCGTTGCGCGCAAGCTCGACCTACACGAGAAGACAATCAAGCATCACATGACCCAGATTATGGCCAAGCTCGGGGTTGGCAATCGAACCGAGGCTGCGATGGCATTGCGCGACGTCATTGACGAGCGAAACGACCAGTGATGCCTTCCAAACCCTTCAAACCGGGACAGACGTCGAATATTTGACGCGTTTCAACGCGAAATGCGATGAGGACGTTGCCACCGCATGGTGTGTCAGTATGCCTTTCATGAGTAAACGCTCGTAGTCCCGTACATCAGCGACAGCGACGCGCAACAGATAGTCCCAATCTCCCGACATCGAGTAACATTCGAGCACCTCTTCATGGCTTTCGGCAAAGCGCTCAAAGTCGCTTCTCGCAACCGGATCATGCAATTTCATGCGAACCTGACAGAACACTGTCAGGCCCCGTCCGACGGACTCGGGGCTGACGAGCCTGACGGTCGGTCCAAGCATTCCGGATGCTTCAAGCGCCTTGATCCGCCGCCAGCAGGAAGCAGCGGAGGCACCTACGCGCTCGGCGAGCGCCGCGTGGCTGAGGTCGCCTTCAATCTGCAGCAGTCGAAGGATTTTGCGGTCCACATTGTCGATATCAGGCGATTTCATCGGCTTCTCTCGGCTTTCGATGCGCATTTCTCGGCGGCGCCTGGTTGAAACAGACCAGCCCCGGACATGTTCATGAATTATTTGGTTCAGCGAACATGCAATGCTGCGGCGCAAATTACACCGAAAAAAGTCTCAACCGAAAAGAACGTTCCAATGAACCGCGTTAGCCTGCCCCAACCGCGCCTATGTCGCCGATCAGGCGGGCTAGCCGAACAGGGTGAAGTATCCCCAGACGGCGACGAGCAGCGCAAGCACGCCTGCTGCTATCGCGAGCTTCCGTAGGCGCGGCCTTGGCGGCCTTGGAGGTTTCGGACGTCGGAACTGAATAACATTATCGTTCATCTGTAGGCTTCTCCGTCGAGACCTACCTGTTTCGGGCGAACCGGGACTGTTGTCAAAAAGAAAAAGGCGCTCAACCCTGTCGGGGAGCGCCTTTTTCTTTCCCGGACAGCAAACGCGACCACCCCAGTGGGGAAGGACTGCAGGCCGTCGATACGGGCGATGAGCGGTACATGGCACCCTCTCCACGAAATATCAAGGGGCTGGAATAAATTTCAGTTCCAGCGCTTGGTGCTTGGCCGGACTGACCCCCCAAATGCTTGGCGCCTCGGCAGTGCTTTCCCTGTAACAGCGGCTTCAAGGGTCGGAAAATTGTGGCGTACTATAAGTGCTGGGGAAACCTGGATCCCATAAATTGAAAGGGTATCGATATGACCAGCTTATCCCACCTGACCGGCGCTTCCGCATGTGAATCTGCCATGGCCTCCTTCTTTAGCAAAAGGCAGAACCTTCAGCACTCTACCCCTGGCAGATCGATTAAGTCCCTTCCAGTTGGTGAAATCGTAACCCGCGACCTGGCGTGATAAATCGTGGTCACGCCCCATATAAGAACGTGCATCCGGTCACGTTCGTAGGAAACTTACCAATGATTTCAGCATTAACTCTCGCGCAAAGCGAGTGTCACGACGAAGTCACGACACAGGCCGCGCAGCCTATGCTCTAAGTCGCCGGGTTAGAGTGAACAGGGAGGCATCGGTGGCGTGAACCACGCAATCGGTGGCATGACGTGAATGCCAATTGTCTACAGATGCATGACCAGGCAAGAGGCGCTTGAAAGCGCGGATATCATTGTGGAAGCCTACGCCAAGCATCCCTGGCATGAAGAGTGGACGATCGAAAACGCAATCTCGCGGATCAATGAACTGACGACGACACCCAAATGCCTGGCAGTGGCTGCATTCGATGGAACGCAGCCGATCGGTTTCGCCTTCGGTCTTCCTCACACCTCCGTCATGGGACGGGGAATACATATCGCGGAAATTGCGATCAGGCCGATGCACCAGCGAGGCGGCATCGGTTCGCGCCTGTTGAACCATCTGGAGGCAGAGGCCCGAATACTAGGTTTCGTTTTCGTCTGGCTCGTCTCTCGAAGCAACGGGGGGGTTGCCGAGTACTACAAGAGTAACGACTACCAGCACTCTGAAAAGCTCTGTGTTTATTCCAAGAAATTGAAGTAGGCCGGCGCAAGATGCGCCGGCCTATCCCCACAGTCCCCTCATTGCTTTCAGTTCAGGCAAATGGAGCCTTTGGTGGCGATCACATCTGCCAATCCATCATGTGGACCGTCGCCGATCTCCCGCAGAACCTCGTTCAATGCCATTCCAAGGCAATGCATCGCCCCGGCCAGATCGATGTCCTCAGCAGCCCCCTTGGCGAACGCGATCATCCGTGCCAGTGCGACCAGTTCATCCAACTCGTCGGATGATCGCTCATCGCCCTGCAAACCTATGGTCCGGCACTCTGATATCGCACTCATCACTGCTCTCCCTCGAACAGAATGGAGACTAATCGGAGCACGCGCAAAAGGCCCGTGAAAAACCCGTGACACACGTTATTGTTGCATTATTCGCTCACGATAGGTAATTTATCGTTCCATAGCGCCAGCGTGTCGTTGAAGATCCATTGGGGTTCTTGTGGGAAGTCCTCGAGATCCGCGGCCTGCACCGCGGTTACAAGTTCGCTCGCATCCATCGCCTTTTGGTCGACCTCCCTCGAAAGGAGCAGAGGTAGCAGGATCTTTCTGTCTGCACTGGCTATGTTCGCCTTCTCAAGGACTGCTTTCCAAGTTCGTTTCTTAAAGAACGTCTCTCCTGCAGCGCGTTCGATCTCTAGACGTAGCGTCAGGTCAAGTTCGCCGAGACCCTCGACTTCATCAAGCGTCGCCCTGACATTAACCATTGGAACGGTGAATGGCCGGTAGCCAAACTCTAACGGTCCATGCAGCAGTGCGACGTCGGAGTCGTCAACGATCGCTCCAGATGCATAGTCGCGGTAGATGCGGCCGACCCCGACCATTCCGAAGGGACTGCACTCGACCGCCCGAAGCGCTCCCATGCTTGCCGCCCCGAAGACGCGAACCCGGTGTGAAAGCGCATGAAGGATTTCCTTGTGCACCACGGGAGCCGTATATTCAAAGCCCCCATCGATGATGCCGATAACCCGCGCTCCGTCGCGCGCGGCTGAAAGCACATCGCCCTGAACTGCGGGCGGGCGAAAAAAAATATCAGTCGGGGAGGGGCGCTGAGCTGCGGGCAGGCTCGGCCCGACGAATATCACCTTCATGAGAAAATCGCCTTAGCCAGCGAACGCGGACCGAAGGTAAACTGGCGCGCGCCCGCGGGATTCTCGAGAGCAGGCACGAAGACCTTGACCACATGGAAAGGCAGGGACTGAGGCGCGAGCGGCAATGCGATCGCCGGACCGACGTTGTGCGCACGCAAGGCTTCGACCACCATGCGGAGGTGGTCCGTGACCCCGCCCGGCTGAACCGGGGTTACCGTGACGCGGCCGTTTGGCACCGCGTCGAGGCTACGAAGGGTCTCGGCAGGAGCCGGCATGCGAAACAGCTCAGCTGGGATATCGTCCCGTGCGCCGCTGATGTAAGTCATCCTGGACTGGACGGCCTCGGTAACGGCCCTGATCGCCGCTCTTGCCATGGATAGGTGGGCACCACTTCCGCCTGTGATTTCAACGAAGCGCGCGCCCTGCCGGTACGGTCCGCGGGCTCCCATGACAGCCGTGATGCTGGGCACCCCAAGGCCGGTCGTCATATTGAACAGCCTTATATCCAGGCCCGCTCCTTCAACTCTCGCAATCAGGCCGTCCAGGACTGGGTCGTTGATGCATGTGGGATCGATACAGCTGGCAAGTCGGCTGTCCTCACTGCCGATCTGCCAGAGGCAATAGGCGTCCCGCTCGATCCGCTCCAGAACACCGTGCAAGATGGCTTCATCCAGGGTGTTGCCCGAGGCGAGCCCGTCAGATGACATCCAGAAGCGATTACGCCGGGTTCTGTCGAGCACGGCCGCATCAACGGGAACGTACACTGTCCTGTTTGTCAACAGATCACAGCCCAGCCCCCAGTCGACCTCTTCATCCGGGTCGATCTCCCGTTGGTGGCGGCCGATCAGGCAAGAGAGGGAATGAAACGCGAGGCTATCGGCACTCAAGTTCCTCGCAGATGCGCGACGCACAGGAACAGACGGGGCGTTCGCCACGACCCGTTCCAATGCCTCCATAATAGCCGATACCTTAGCATCGTCGTCGCTCAGGCCCTTGCCCTGGCTGATGGCAATCGAGCGGCCGTTCGGAATGTAGGCGCACCACACAGGAATCCCGATGTAGTCGAGCCCAGTGTGCCTGGCCACGCGTGTTATGCCGAAATCGGCAAGGAGCGGAACCGTTCGAGCGAGTGTCTCGCTGGCCGCAACCGTACGGTCGGCGTAAAGCGCACGCTTAGACAGGACCAGAGCTCAAGGTTCGACGTGACCGGAAAAGGCTGCCTTCGCGGAAGAAACCGCGACAGCGAAATCCACCTTCTTGACAACCTTCAGGCCGCCTTTCCTCAGGGCAGCAATTTTGGCCAGGTCGCCGGCCGAAGAATCCAGTGTTTTGACCGTCCCGGCTTCCAAATCCGCAATAAAAAGCTTGTCGTCTCCCTCGACGCCGAACACAATTGCCTTTGTCATGACATTCCCTCTCCAGTTACTCAGTCTGTTAGAATCCGGCCTTCAGGAGACCCTCACGGTAGAGATCCTTCTGCCACTGTTCCTTGAAGGGCACGACGGATAGCCACTTTTCCACATCGAACACCGGGTTGAGGGCCGCGGCACGCTGTCGGTACACATGTGCACGCCTGCGATCGCCCATCATGGCGCAGCTTGCAGAAGCAATGCGATGGGCGGGCGTCTTGTCCTTCATGGCTTCGACGAAGCCAACGGCGTCCTCATACTGCTCCAGAAAGTAGCTCGCCCCCGCCGCACACCAGAGATAGCTATCCGGTGCCAAAGGGTTAAGCGCAATCGCCTTCTTTATCTTTTCCAGCGCATCCCTCGGTCTTGAGGCATGGACCAGTGTATCCGCGTGGCTGTAGATCACGTCGGCGAAGTGGGGGCTCAAATCCTCTGCGTGGCTGAGCGCCGCCACACTCTCATCGACATCTCCAAGATAGAGCTTTGTCACCCCGAGTTCGCGAAACCCCCCCGCGGAAATTTCATCATGCTCGATCGCCTTCATTGCATTCCGCTCGGCAAGGTTCAAAAGTTCACCATTCCCTTGAGCGGTCACGAGCCACTCGCTGGTATAAGTTCGTGCAAGGCCCGTGAAAGCGGGTGCGAAGCCGCGGTTGTATTTCAGCGCTTCCTTGAATGCTGATCGGGCCCTTCGTATGTGGGGCAAGGTCAATTTCCCGATGAGGCTCGCGCCCACGAGATATGAGTGATACGCTTGTGGGTCGGCCTCCAGGCTCAATCGGCCTTGCTCGTTCCTAGCCAGTTCATCCACAACAGAGGATGCCAAGTGTTGCGCAATCAGGCGCCGCTGAGTTGGCAACGTTGCCGCGTCCATCGGAAACCGCATCGCCCAGATCACTTCGTCAGTCGGAAAAAAGACCAGTTGGGCATAGAGCCCTTCGCCTGAATGCCGTGTGTCGAGAAGATAGGAAATCGAGTGACGCGCGATGGTCGCCGCTTTGTCGGAGTCACGACGGATCTGCTCTGCGGTGTGGGGAGCAACAATAGAGAGGTTTTGCAGTGCACATAGCTCGATCGTCACATCCTCGATGAGTGCCGCGGCAACTTGCAGCCCGGTAATACCGCCCTGCGATGTCGGGGGAAGCAGTACCAGCCGCGGGAGGCGGCCAAAGCCACGTTGTTCCGGCTGGTCGCGGTCCACAAACGCCTGTCGCACCTCGGCAAACGTTTGAAATGATTGCGTTGCCGCAAGCGGGCGGCTGACGGCGATTCCAGGGAGCGACCGAAGGATCGCTCGTACCGGCTCATCGGCCGGGTTCTGTTCAAGGATTTGGACGGCTGCGCCCGATACAATACGCAAATCATCGGTGCTGGTGGCAGAACCGGCTGCCTCCATGAAGACCTGGCGCATCTTGGTCAGATGGATTTCTTGCTGCCTGGCGATCCAGCTGTCGATGGCCTTGTTTACGGAACGAACGCTGCCGGCGAAATCACGCTGAAGCAGTGCGCTGATCGCCTTCAGCTTTTCCATCGGCGGCCGCGCCTCGTCGAAAACCTGCAGATCTGCGCTCAGCACAGCCTTACGCAGCCGGACACCAGACTGCGTGATTTCCAATGGCCCGCCATCGCCGTCGTCGATCTGGCGCACGCGCGATATCAGCTTCCTGAGGTTGAGGCCAGCCTGATCTGGTTCGGCGTCAAACCAGAGAAACGCGGCAATCTCCTGGCGAGTGAGCGCATGATCGGCGCAAGTAAAAAGATAGGCTATCGTCAGCAACGCTTTGGCGGGATAAGCCAACGCATTGCCCGTAGTATCCGTCATTCGCAGTTCGCCAAAGGTGCGAAGATACAGCACGGACTATCCTCTCAAGTTGTCCATTCGCTCCCAACTTTCAGAGTCTTCAGGGCCTGTTTGAGACGAGCCGAGGCTCCTGGCGAGTGCGAGCAAAGTGCGGCGAACATTCGGATCCTCGATCGCAATGAAGGCCCGGGTGAGGGCAAGGCCTTCCTTCGAGGCGATGAAACTCGCCACCTCGTCGGCATGCGGGCTGAGGTGCTGACCTACAGCCCGATCACCCTCGTCGAAAAAAAAGCCAATCGGAACGCCGAGAACCTCGGAGATCCGCTGAAGACGACTGGCCCCTATCCTATTAACGCCCTTTTCGTACTTTTGCAGTTGTTGAAATGTGATGCCGAGCGATGCCGAAAGGCTTACCTGGCTGAGGCCGAGAAGCTTTCGCCGCTGTCTGACGCGATCACCAACATAGGCGTCGATGGCGTTTGGAGTTTTGGCCTTCATGGCTATCCCGTTCCTCGTGTCAGACTAGCACTATGCGAACTTCGCCAAAAAATACAACCAAGAGTAAATTTATTCAAGAAGCTAAATGCCGTTTCCTCCATTTCCTGTAAAATGGCCGGGATGCTTCGCAACGAGACTACCTGAAATATAAACAACGAACAGAATGTGGCCCGCTGGTACCGACTGGTGGTGATACATGGTCCGGCAACTCTATCTATGCTGGTGTCACGTCGATTTCACAAGCGCTTGCTCATTTTTTGACTAAGGTCTTGCCTAGGGTAAGTTGAACTCCGGGCGCATGGCTAGGTCATTTCAACGAAAAACGCATTTGGCGTGTGCCCGATTGGCGGGAGAGCGAGCATGCAACTACGAGCTATAGAAATCAGTCATGCGGACAGACTTTCTGCATGCCGGGAAAAACTGGAAGAAGCGGTCTACCAGATCATCGAGGGCAACAAGGTTCTAGATTTCACGCCGACGGAAATCGCCATGGCGATCGCCGACATCGCCGATGACTTTATTCTTGCCGCTTCGAGGAAGCGCGCGGCCACGCACTGACGCGCCCTGACGGGTGCTCCAAGTCATGAGCTCTATCAATTGCGCCCCATGCGTGACAAGGCAATGCGGAGGGGCTCGTCCGACACGGATATCAGTCCTCCGTAGGGATGGGCCATGTCGTTGACGATAAAAACCGCTCCGCCCACTGATACCGCGCAGACCACGACAATTGATATGACCGTGCCGTTGAAGGGGGAAAGCAAGCCAAACGTAAAAAAGATTACGATCAGCCAGAACGTCAGCACGACGAGGAAAGCGCCCGGCAGCCCCTCCTGACCCGTTTCAAGGACCAGCCAGTGGGCCTCTGCGACAGCGCCGCTAATTTCCAGTGCGCGGGACTTGAGGAGGCGTTTGACCTCATCGTCTGGCGTCAACGCCCTTAACGCCCTCTGAACCGGTTCGATCCCAACGTCGTCCTGGTGTAGATGCTCGGTAGCCAGTCGCGTTGCGCCTTCAAAACTCCGCTCAATCCGGTCCTCGACGACGCCGGACAGCTGCTTCCGCACATCGAGAAGCTCGGGCCCATACTGCGCCAATACGCGGTCCAGCAGAACCACCCGAGCCGCCGAATCCCTGAGTTCCGTTTCGGCATCGTCAAACGTCGTCTTCGCAGAGGCAACCAGAAAGCCTAACGCGAGGGCGGAAAGAGTTCCGACGACCGCAGTCGCCAGCTTGATTGCCTCCTTCGACTCAGTCGAAAGGTGGTGCCCAGGGAGGCGTCGGCTGATCAACGTGCCGATCAGTGCGCCCGATGCCAGGAGCAGGGCGATGATGCATCCAGTAGAGAGTGCTGTCATTTGAAAGAATCCCGCCTCGCCCGCTCGCATCGAAGCGAAATGGCGGGATCTCGTCAAGCAGTCTGCCAGGGAAGAAAGAGTCGGGGCAGGTATAGAGAGTCGTTCAGTGACAGAAATTGCCCCGAAAAGCGGTGTACGACTTTCCGGGGCAGATGGTGTGTTTGCGACCTGGCCGTTACGGCTGGGTCGTGCCACTGGTTGACGGATTTGCCGGTGCCGGCACTGCCGGTTCGCTGGATGGTGCGGCAGGGGCGGCAGGAACTACCGCCGGCTTCACCGGCTCCGTCTTAATTGTTGAAGCGGTCGGGTTCGGGTCAGTGCCCGGACGATCGAACCACTGAGTGATCGCAAAAGCGGCAACCAGAATCAATGCGGCCGCGACAACCCACCCAATCCAGGAAGAACCTGTGCGACGCACGGGCGCCGTGACCAGTTCCGGACTCGGATCGGGATTTCGAACGGGATCATTGGGGTCATACGTCATCATTTTCTCCTCTCTGCAGAAAGGAAAATGGTTTGCGCGCAAGTTTGTTCCCGACCGTCCCTCAGCCCGGTCCAAGGGACCCGTGAAAGTAGGCGCACCAAGGATCAGCTCATTCAGGCGTAGACGCTCTTTAGTTTGGCGTTGCATCCAATGCGCACAATATGCCGCGAAGTTCGGCGAGGCCACGCATGCGTCCGATCGCAGGATAGCCAGGTGTGACAGTCTTGTTCAGATCGTCTAGCATCCTGTGTCCGTGGTCTGACCGGAAAACGATTGACTGGCTGGAGCTGCGCCGTTGGTCTTCGGCGACAAGTTCTTTAAGAACCGCAACCATATCGACGTCGCCCTCGAGGTGCGCGCTCTCGTGGAACGTCCTTCCGTCGCCTTCGCGCTTGGTCGCACGCAAATGCGCAAAGTGAATTCTGGGTGCGAAGCGCCTGGCCATTGCTGGGAGGTCGTTGTCGGGACGCACGCCCAGACTGCCAGTACAGTAACACATGCCGTTGGACGGAGACGGCACGGCGTCGAAAAGCGCGGAATAGTCTTGTGCCGTCGATGCAATGCGCGGCAGACCGAAGAGCGAACGGGGCGGATCATCGGGATGCAGCGTCAGCTTTACGCCGTGAGCTTCCGCGGCCGGCGTTACCGCTTGCAGGAATTCGATGAGATGTTGGCGCAGCATGTTCGCATCAATCCCGGCATAGGCGGCAAGCTTGTCGCGGAATGCAGGGATCGTCAGCGGCTCTGTCGTGGACCCGGGCAGCGCAGAGGTTATGATCCGCGTGATCTCGGCAACCTCGGCTTCGTCCATTGCCTTGAACACCTCGGTGGCGCGTGTCTTGTCGTCCTCAGAGTACTGCTGCTCGGCGCCTGCGCGCTTCAGCACGAAAAGATCGAAGGCAGCAAATTTTTCATGATCGAACCGCATCGCGGTTGCACCGGTTTCGATGACATGATCGAGGTCGGTGCGTGTCCAGTCGACGACGGGCATGAAGTTGTAGCAAACGATCGGAATGCCGCAAGCCGCTACCGCTTCAAGGCTCGCAATCCAGGCCTCGATCTCCGCCTTCGCCCGGCCACCATTGCGTTTAACGGCATCGGGAATTGGAATGCTTTCGACGACCGACCATGTCAGCTTCGAGCGCCCCGGTGGTGTTGTCTCGATCATGGTCTGACGCTCGCGAACGGCAGCTTCGGTCCAGGCCTCGCCAATCGGGACCTGATGCAGCGATGACACGATGTTGGTTGCCCCGGTCTGACGGACCTCGTCCAGCGTGACCGGTGCCTCAGGCCCAAACCACCTCCATCCCTGGCGCATTTATTCCTCCTCTATATTGTTCAGATAATAGCGCTAATGATCATCTCAGCAAAAATAGTCCGGGTATCGGACGCGAAGCTCGGCGACATCCGGGATGACCGCACTGAGGTGATGCGTCATGGCGACACGAGCCGCTCCGGCATCGTGAGCAGCGATCGCGTCGCGAATGAGACCATGCTCGTAAACCACGTTGTCCATGCGACCAAGCGCTGGCAACGTCAGGCGGCGAGCCCTGTCGATCTGGACCTTGACTGTCTTGAGGATGCCCCAGATGCCCGGATAGCCCGCGATGCCGGCAATCGCCTCGTGAAATGCTTCGTCCTCCTCGTGAAAAGCCGAGGTGTCGGCGAGAGCAGCAAGGGACCTCTGCCTGGAGATAAGGGTGTCCAGGCGTTCGATATCTGCCGGGGTCGCCACCTCGGCGGCGCGTTCCACCGTTGTTCCTTCCAGCGACTTGCGGACCACTACGGCCTCGGGGATCGCGGCGACTGGGACCCTTGATACCACGGTGCCGGACTGCGGGTAGATATCCACGAGCCCGCCCTCCGACAGGCGCAGCAACGCTTCCCGAACAGGGGTGCGGCTAACCTTGAATTCTTCGGCAATCCGCTTTTCCTGCAACTGCATTCCCGGCGGCATGCGCAGCGCGAGAATGTCACTGTAGAGCCGGTCGAAAATGGCGTCTGCCGTCGTGACGCGACGCAGCTTCGCAGGCCTATCGCCTTCGGAAGCGATTGCGTTCGTATTGGATACAACTGCTGCCTGCATGAAATGCCCTGACGTTGACTTGCTCGTGAATACTAGTATATCACTTTCATGCAGCTGCCAAGGCGCACCGAGGAGGACCGGTGTTCCAGCCCTCACTCCGGGAGGTTTTACACATTCGAACAGACGGCCCGGTTCCCCGCATGGACCGGCACGGGACGCAAAGCTTCTTAGTCTGTGCGTCCGGCAACAAGAGGAGGAGAAACAGGATGAACGTTACCCGTAGAACACTTGTCGGCACGGCCGCAGGTGCCGTCGTAGCAACGATGCTGCCAGTAAAGGTCTTTGCCCAGGCAAAGAAGGCGGCAAGCCCCGTCACCATCACTATCGCTGACGTCGCCGGCAATCTGGCGCTGACCCAAGGCATGTTCGAGGCCTATGCCGCGGAGAAGGCCGATTGGGTTTCCAGTTTCGCCTTCACGAAGGCGCCGGCTCCGGAACTGCCCGGCAAGATCAAGGCACAACAGGGAGCTGGCAAGGTCGATATCGACCTCGTCCTGACCGGAACCGACGCGCTCTCCGCGGGTCTTGACCAGGGCCTTTGGATCGACCTTGCGGCCCATAAGTCGGAGCTGCCCAACCTTGAACAGATCCTGCAGCCGCAGGCTTTCAAAATGCAGGGCCTTGCAAAGGACCAGGGCGTCGTCATCACCTATTACCCGTCCGGTCCGCTCATTGAATATATGCCCGACAAGGTGCCGACGCCGCCGAAATCGGCTCCGGAACTCCTTGACTGGGCAAAGGCGAACAAGAACCGCTTCATCTACGCCAGACCCGCCAATTCCGGTCCTGGCCGGACCTTTCTCATGGGGCTGCCTTATCTGCTCGGCGATAGCGATCCGCGCGATCCCGCCAAGGGATGGATGAAGACGTGGGACTATCTGGCAGCACTCGGCGAACATATCGAATATTACCCGACCGGAACCGGCCAGGTGATGAAGGAACTGGGAGAGGGCACCCGCGACATCGTCGTTTCGACAACGGGCTGGGACATCAATCCACGCGCACTCGGCATCGTACCTGCCGAAGCCAAGGTGCAGAAGCTCGATGGCTTCCACTGGGTCACTGATGCCCATTATGCGGTAATCCCGAAGGGCGTGTCGGACGAAAAGATCGGGGTTCTGATCGATGTCCTGAACTACATTCTCCAACCCAAGCAGCAGGCGATCGCCTACGACGCGGGCTATTTCTATCCGGGCCCGGCCGTGAAGGACGTCACCCTGGAGATGGCCCCACAGGAAAGTCAGGATACGATCAAGGAATTCGGCCGGCCGGAATATGCCGACTGGATCGCCAACAATCCGCTGGAGGTTCCGCTGGAGCCAAAGCAGCTGGTGGAAGCCTTCCGCATCTGGGATGAGAAGATCGGCGCCAGGAAGGGCTGACGCGGAAATAGCCGGCCCATGCAACGGGCCGGCAGCCTCATTCTGCAAATGGAGATTGGCTTGACCTCGGTTACGAAAACAACACCGATACGTAAGAACGCACGTCTTGAACTCGACGGGATCCGACGGACATTCGGGGCGTTTAACGCTCTGAATGGCATCGATGTTGCAATTGAACCGGGAGAGTTTGTTGCCCTGCTCGGGCCTTCCGGTTGCGGCAAGTCGACGGCACTCAACTGCATCGCCGGTCTGCTCGCACTGTCGGGAGGGGAAATCCGGCTCGGCGGTACACGTATCGACCAGCTCGAACCGGAGCGCCGCGGGTTTGGCATGGTGTTCCAGAGCTATGCCCTGTTTCCACACATGAGCGTATTGAAAAATGTCGGATTTGGCTTGGCGATGCAAGGCATCAAAGGCGCTGACGCCGACCGCCGCATCCGCGATGCACTGGCCTTAGTGCGCCTCGAAAGCCAGGCCGATAAGCTGCCCGGACAACTCTCGGGCGGCCAGCAGCAGCGTGTTGCAATCGCCCGGGCCATTGTCATACGACCGCCGATCGTTTTGATGGACGAGCCTCTCTCGAACCTCGACGCCAAATTGCGGCTCGAAATGCGTGCCGAAATCCGTGGTATCCACGACCAGATTGGATCGACCACCATCTATGTGACGCACGACCAGGACGAGGCGTTGTCTCTGGCCGACCGCATCGTCGTTATGAGCCAGGGCAATATCGAACAGATCGGCTCACCGCAGGACCTCTACCAGCGCCCCATCAACGTCGAGGTCGCGGACTTCATGGGATTCAGGACGCGCGTTGCGGGCAAAGTTACGCGCGTATCAGCTGAAGAGGCCGAGATCGAGGTTGCTGGCGCCCGGGTTGTCGGCACGATGCGTTCGCCCGTCAGTGTCGGGGACGCGGCCATCTTGTCCGTCCGCCCTGAAGATCTCGTCGCGACAAGCGACGATGGAATCGCAGCAACCGTCAGCAGCATGGAATATCGTGGTCGCGCGTTCTTCGGCATGGCGCGGGCCGGGGACGGATCACAGCTCTATTTTCGGTCCGACGAGCCATTACCCCGCGGCACCTCAACCCGGTTGCAGCCGGCCGTCGGACGCGCCCTGATTTTTGCGGGAGTGGGCCTGGGAGCCGACCAATGAGGGGTCCGGCACTGCAAAATCGGCTTGCCGCCCGCGGCCTCGATGGCACGACACTGCTTTTGCTGCCTGGGCTGCTCTTCATGCTGGCGCTGTTCATCTACCCGTTCCTCTATGGCCTTGCCGACTCCCTCATGCCAAAGGAAGGGCACTGGTACGCGAACTACGTGAAGTTCTTCAGTGACCCGTTCCAGTATCAGACCATTGCCGCAACGATGTGGCTGGCGCTCCCGGTGACGGTGATCAACCTCGCCTTCGCTGTCCCCGTAGCGCTTCGCGTCCGCCTTATGCGCAGGCAACGCTTGCTGACGACCATTCTCGTCCTTCCGATCACGTTGGGTACCGTTTTTGTCGCCGATGGCTTATTGACCTTTCTCGGACCGCGTGGCTGGTTCAACCATACCCTGCTGATCCTCGGCATTCTCGACACGCCCGTGAAACTGACCAACAACTACTGGGGTGTCTTCGCCTCGCTCCTGATCACAGGTTTTCCTTTCGCCTTCCTGCTCACCCTTTCCTACGTAACCGGTATCGATCCAGCAATCGAACAGGCCGCGGCGACGCTTGGTGCGGGTCCACGACAGCGCTTCTTCCGCGTCTTCCTTCCGCTGCTGGTTCCCGGCCTCGCCGTAACCTTCTGCCTTGCCTTCGTGCAGGCCTTCGCCGTATTTCCCTCCGCGGTGCTTCTCGGTGCGCCGGCCGGCCCCACGCGCGTCATCTCGATTGCAGCTTACCAGGCTGCCTTCGAACAGTATGATCATTCTCTGGGGTCGGCGATCGCCCTCATCATGGGCGGCGTTGAACTGGTGGTCGTGCTCGCCGTGCTGGCGACACGTTCCCTCTTCTACCGCGGCCCGGCCAGCGGCACGAAAGGCTAGTCATGATCAGGGACCAAGGCATCACGTCGAAGATATGGCGCTTTGCCATCTGGGCGCTCGCCATCCTTTTCGTCCTCAACCTCCTCGCGGTCATTGCAGCCGTCGTTGTCAACTCCTTCGCGACGAGATGGCTTGGAACATGGCTGCCGGCAGGATGGACAACGCGCTGGTATTTCAGTGCCTGGAAGGAGTTCCAGCTCTCCAGTGTCGTTCTTGTAACCTTCGAGATCGTTTTCACCGTCGTGATAGTGTCGGGTATCCTCGGCGTTACCACGGCCTACGCTCTGGCCCGTCGCGACTTCCCCGGAAAGCGTCTGGTTGTCCTGTTGTTCCTGTTGCCATTGCTCATCCCCCCCTTGACCTATGGCATCCCGCTGGCCACCGTCCTCTATCAGCTCGGGCTCGGCGGAACCTTCTGGGGCGTGGTGCTGATCAACATCGTCCCCTCGCTCCCCTTCGTTGTGCTCGTGATGATCCCGTTCATAGAACAGATTGATCCCCGGATAGAAGCCGCCGCCCGGGTCTTCGGCGCGGGAACCACGAGCCTTTTCCTGCGGATCTTGCTCCCGCTGCTGTTGCCTGGAATGTTGGCCGCGTTGCTACTGGTGCTGGTGCGCACCATTGCCATGTTCGAACTCACGTTCCTAATTGCCGGACCGACAACGCAAACCCTTGTCGTGTCACTCTATTACGCCGTCTTCGCGTCGGGTGTGCGCGCCGGCCAATCGATCGATGCGATGGCAGTCGTCTATATGGTCACCACTTTGTTCTGGCTTGTATTGGCGTTGCAGTTTGTCAATCCAACCCAAATTGTCGCAAGGGCAAAACATCAGAGCAGCCACTAGCCTCAATCTGCCAAGACCGCCTTGACGCTACGACAAGGCGGTCCTTGCGTCTGGTGCCTATCGGCAGCGTGCCTCGTAAGTTCTGCCGTACCGGTCACGATACACGCAATAACCACGGTGTTCGGTCGAGCGTCCGATCAGGGCACCGGCAACACCGCCGGCGACGGCGCCGATCGCTGCACCTTCCCAGCTATTGCTGACCGCACCCCCAATGATCGCACCCGAACCAGCGCCGATGGCGGTTCCCTTCTCCGTGGCTGTGCATGAGGCCAGCGCCGCAACCAAGGCTCCCGCTAGGACAATATTTCTCATTCCGCGCTCCTATCATTAAAATATTGCGACACAGTGCTATAACTAGGGATCATATCAGAAGTTCCAATGGACTTAGGTCTGACCCTCAAACCGCGTCTCGTTCACACCCGGCTGAGGGCTTCCAAGCCGCTGTTCACCAAGCTGATCAATGGCTATAACGCGATGGCCGACACAGAGTGGACACCCTATGACCGATAACGTTCTTGATCGCTTCCTTCGTTATGTCGTCATCGACACCCAATCCGATCCGGGTTCGTCAACCCAACCGTCTACCACGAAGCAAAAAGACCTCGGCCGTCTCCTGGTGGATGAGCTCAGTGCGATCGGCCTGGCCGATGCGCATCTAGACGAGCACGGCTACGTCTATGCGACTATCCCCTCGAACAGCGATAAGACCGTTCCCGTCATCTGCTTTTGCTCGCATATGGATACGGCGCCGGACTACACGGGGACTAACGTCAAGCCGCAGATACGAGAGAACTACCAAGGGGGCGACATCGAGCTTAGAAACAGCTCCCAGATCATTAGGGTCAGTGAGAATCCAGCGCTCCTAGATCAGATTGGCAACGACATCGTCACAACGGATGGGACAACGCTCCTTGGTGCTGACGACAAGGCCGGGCTTGCCGAGATTGTCACAGCCGTCCAGATCCTTGCGGATAATCCAGACATAAAGCATGGTACCATCAAGCTTTTGTTCACGCCTGATGAAGAGATCGGACGCGGAGTCAACCGGGTCGATCTTGCAAAACTTGGCGCCGAGTTTGCGTACACGATTGATGGCGAAACTGCCGGGCACATCGAAGACGAGACGTTTTCCGCCGATGCCGTGGAAATCCAGATATCGGGCGTCGCCATTCATCCGGGTTTTGCCAAGGACAGGATGGAGAACGCCATTAAGATTGTTGGCGCGATTATTAATCGGTTGCCGAGAGACGCAGCGCCAGAGACAACCGAAGGGCGGGATGGCTTCATCCACCCGACGGCCGTCACCGGATCGATGGAAAAGGCCGCTCTCAGCCTGATTGTCCGCGACTTTGACGAGACTGGCCTAACCGCAAAAGTGCAATTGCTCGAAAAAATCGTCAAGGAGGTGATGGTTGATTATCCCGGCTCTACCCATACCTTTGCCGTGAACGAGCAGTATCGCAACATGAAGGTTGTTCTCGATCACCATCCGCAAATTGTCGAGAACGCAATTGAAGCCATTCGCCGCGCCGGCATGTCGCCCGTGCGAGGGAGTATTCGGGGTGGAACAGATGGCTCGAGGCTTTCCTTCATGGGACTGCCGTGCCCCAATATCTTTGCTGGTGGCCACGCGTTCCACTCCCCGAAAGAGTGGATCAGCAGGCAGGATATGGAAAAGGCGGTCGCAACGCTAGTCGAGCTTGCCAAGATCTGGGAAGAAAGGGCGTAAGACCGATTCCATCGCGTTTTGCACATAGGCCACAATTGGCCAAAGTCATCGCGTGATCCTGCTTGGCTTTCACTCTCGATCGCTCAGGCGAAGGTCTCACCGGATCTCGATTTCTCAACCGGGTGATCTCGGCCTTCCTGTGCCTGGGCCATCGCCTTGACCAGGGCTACAATCTTCTCGCGAAGCTGCGTGTCGGTGATCTTCATGAAAGCCCGGTTGAGGGCGAGGCCTTCCTTCGATTGCAGGAATTCGGCGACCGGATCGACCGCACTGAACTCTGTTCCTTGAAGGTTGAGTGAGTCCGCGTCATTCTGCTCGAAAAAAAAGCTCGGTGACACACTCAAGACCTCAGAAATCCGCTGGAGGCGGCTCGCCCCGATCCGGTTCAATCCCTTTTCGTATTTCTGCACCTGCTGGAAGGTAATCCCAATCTGCTCCGCCAGCCTTTCCTGGCTGAGACCCAGGAGTTGCCTTCTCATTCTTACACGGGAACCGACATAGCTATCGATGGCATTCGGTGTCTTTGCATTCATTTTAGAGTTCCATACCGAGGTAGCGTGGAGTTCATCGCTGAGCATCATGCAACGCACTCAAAGTATTTGTATGAGGTGGCGTCCAAATTCAATCGTTAGTTCATACAACTTGGACAATATTGTCCGAAACAATGTGACTGCAACCTGAACAGCTTCAAGGTGCAGCCCGTTCGAGTTGCGGTCGGCGAGTGATTTACCGGACCGGAATTTCGCGCGAGGTCAATCAGCGGTAAAAATGAATCGGCCTGATCTCTCGGTGAACGATCTTCAGCGACCTGTCGGGTTGGATCATGTAGGTCTCCTCAACGCGCTGACCGTACATATCGATGAAATCGTGTGGAAAGGTCGATCCAGGAGGAGACTTGGTCAATTTCGTGCGCGGCTGTCCATTATAAGTGACACTCCCCGGGATGGGTGCAAGACCCGGCGACGAGAAGTTTTTCGTACCCGTACATCCGGCGATAAAAGACAGGCCAATCAATGCCAGAACGGTCTTTCGCATCGAAAAGATACTCCAGCTCAACCTCGAGGGATATCAGCCATTTCTTCACCCGCAACAGGTGAAGGGCGAAGCAGCGCCATTCCATTGCTCCGCTTCCACCCTATAGAAGATTGCGCTGCGCAAGGCTCGCCATGAGTGCCGAAATGCCGAACGTCCATGGCGGACATTCTGTCGACAGTCGCACCGTGTTGACCAGGGCACCGAGTTTTTCTGAAGAGATTTCGACGACGTCGCCGACCTTGTGGGTAAAACCCTGGTTCGGCATGTCACGATCCTGCGTCGGCGCAAACAGTGTGCCGAGGAACAGCATGAAACCATCCGGGTACTGATGGTGGGTCCCGCTGGTCTGCCTCACGAGTTCCGTCGGATCGCGACTGATCTTCGACATGGAACTCTTGCCCTTGAGGGCGAAACCATCTTTTCCCGTCACGCTCAGGTCCAGCTCTGCTCTGCGCACGTCGTCAAGGCCAAAGCTAGAATCAAGCAGCCGTATGAATGGACCAATCGAGCAGGAAGCGTTGTTGTCCTTTGCCTTGCCGAGCAAGAGGGCGGAGCGACCTTCGACGTCGCGCAGATTGACGTCGTTGCCGAGTGTTGCACCTTTAATCTCGCCGCGGCTATTGACCGCCAGGACGACCTCCGGTTCCGGGTTGTTCCACGTCGAGACGGGGTGCAAGCCGACATCGGCGCCCCATCCGACGGCCGAAAGCACGGGAGATTTCGTGAAAACCTCCGCATCAGGTCCGATGCCGACCTCGAGGTACTGGGACCACATGCCCTCATCGATCAGGGCTTGCTTGACCTCAGCGGCTTCTGGCGATCCTGCCTTGAGGTTATCAAGGCTACCGCCGATGAGGTTACTCACACGCTCACGGATCGTCGCGGCCCGTTCCGGGTTTCCGGCAGCCTTCTCTTCGATCACGCGCTCGATCATCGACTGCGCGAAGGTAACGCCACAGGCCTTGATGGCCTGAAGGTCGGCAGGGGCGAGCAGATGGACGCGTGACACGTCCGGCGCACCAATGCCGGCGTCATCAATATCCTTCAATCGGCAAACGACTGGGCCGCGCGCGGCACGGGCAAACGCGGCGGGATCGGGCGTTTCCAAAAGTGAACTGAGCGTCGGCGTTTCCCTGGAAGTAATGTCGATCAGTTCCCCATCCCGAAGCACAACGACGCATGGGCCCTGGAGAGCGGGATTCCAGACCCGCCCCACGAACAGGCCGCTGGCGGCCGCAGAATCCAGAAGTGTGTAAGGCATTGGGGTGTCCCGTGACGCGAGCGGTGGAGTCGCCCAAATATCAGATGTAGAAGAGCCGCCCTCCATCCGGTGGCGGACCGAAATCGAGCACAATCGACGCCGGTCGACAAGCTTAAAAACCGAGATGTGGCACATCTTTTATACTGCTGCAAAGGCGCGGAACCAGAGATGGCACCGCGCCCAAAGTTCTAACCCGGTTTCCGGGCGCCGTCGCGCGCCGGAACCGGAGCGTGCCCTAATGATTATCGCGCGGAATACCCTTGGTCTGGGCGATGCGCTGATACTTCACGGCTGGCTCGAGTACCGCACCGGTTTCCATCTGGCCAACGTAGGTACGCTGGATTTCCTGCCAGGGCGTCTGACTTTCCGGATAGACATACCCGCCGGCTGCCTCGAGCTCTTTGCGGCGGTCAGCAAGCTCCTCGTCACTGATGAGGATGTCGGCAGTGCCCTTCTTGAGGTCAACGCGAACCTGGTCGCCGGTCTTCAGCAGCGCAAGACCACCGCCGGCTGCCGCTTCCGGCGAGGCGTTGAGGATCGACGGCGAACCCGAAGTCCCAGACTGACGACCGTCACCAATGCAGGGCAGGGAACTGATACCCTGCTTCAACAGGTAGTCCGGGGCGCGCATATTGACGACCTCGGCGGCGCCGGGGTAGCCGATCGGGCCTGCCCCGCGCATGAAAAGGATCGTCGAAGAGTCGATTGCCAGCGACGGATCGTCGATGCGATGGTGGTAGTCTTCCGGTCCGTCGAACACGACCGCGCGGCCAACAAAGGCTTCCGGATCGTTCGGATTCGAGAGGTAACGCTGACGGAACTCGGGCGAGATTACGCTCGTCTTCATGATGGCCGAGGCGAAGAGATTGCCTCGCAAGACCCGGAATCCGGCACGCTCCTTTAGCGGACGCTCGAACGGACGGATGACCTTGTCATCTTCGATCGTCGCCGTCGTGTAGTTCTCGCCGACAGTCTTGCCGTTGACGGTCATCGCACTCGTGTTGATCAGGTCATGCTTGATCAGTTCACCCATGACGGCGGGAACGCCACCGGCGTGATAATAGTCCTCGCCGAGATATTCGCCGGCCGGCTGCAGGTTGACAAGCAGCGGGATTTCCTCGCCATAAGTCTGCCAATCATCGACCGTCAGGTCGACACCGACATGGCGAGCCAGTGCGTTGAGATGGATCGGAGCATTGGTGGATCCGCCGATTGCAGAGTTAACGCGGATCGCGTTGATGAAAGCGTCCTTGGTCAGAATGTCAGAGGGCTTCAGATCCTCGCGCACCATCTCGACAATGCGCAGGCCCGATTCGTAAGAAATTTCCTGCCGGTCGCGATAGGGCGCGGGAATCGCCGCCCCACCCGGCAGTTGCATGCCAAGCGCTTCAGCGAGCGAGTTCATCGTCGTCGCCGTACCCATGGTGTTGCAGTACCCCGTCGACGGCGCGGAGGATGCGACGAGCTTGACGAAACCCTGATAGTCGATTTCGCCGCGCGCCATCATCTCGCGCGCCTTCCAGACAATCGTACCGGAGCCAGTGCGCTCGCCGCGGAACCAGCCGTTCAGCATCGGGCCGACCGAGAGCGCGATTGCCGGAATGTTGACGGTTGCCGCAGCCATCAGACAGGCTGGCGTCGTCTTGTCGCAACCGATGGTCAGAACAACGCCATCGAGCGGGTAGCCGTAGAGTACCTCAACAAGACCGAGGTACGACAGGTTGCGGTCGAGACCTGCGGTCGGACGCTTGCCGGTTTCCTGGATCGGGTGGACGGGGAATTCGATGGCGATACCGCCAGCGTCACGAATACCTTCGCGTACGCGCTTGGCGAGTTCGATGTGGTGACGGTTGCAGGGGGACAAATCCGAACCAGTCTGTGCGATGCCGATGATCGGCCTACCCGATTGCAGCTCTTCCTGACTGAGGCCGAAGTTCATATAACGCTCGAGGTAGAGAGCGGTCATGTCGGGGTTGGCGAGGTTGTCGAACCACGCCTTGGAACGAAGCTGCCGCGATCCGTCCTGCTGTTGAATTGCGCTCTGATTCGGGGAGGGGGTCTTCTCTGCCACGATGGATGTCCTTGCGTTGACGCCGTTGTTGTCATGCACTTAGCTGATCGATACAGGAATGTATAATCAGTCTTTCGCATTTTGATATGCAAATCTCTTATATCGGGTGAGGCGTTATGGGATTGGACGGTTTTAGACTGCGGCACTTGAAGATGCTCGTGGCCCTCAGTGAGCATGGAAAGCTTGGTGTGGTTGCCGAGATGTTTGGCGTCTCTCAACCGGCGCTATCGAGAACCTTGAACGAGCTCGAGCAGATGTCCGGGCACCAGCTCTTCGAACGTCACAACCGAGGTCTGATCCCCACACCTCAAGGCGAGGTAATCGTCCGTCACGCCAAAATGCTGATCTCGGAGGCACAGCGCGCCGAGTACGAGATGGTGGTTGCAGCTGCCGGGCAGGGTGGTAGTGTTGCATTCGGTACGATCATGACGCCTGCTGCCGATTATGTCGCCCCCGCTCTAAAACGGATTTTTGAGAGCCACCCGACGATCGATATCAGCATCGCCGTCGGCAGTAGCGACGTGTTGCTTGAGGACGTCCTCAGCAGAAGACTGGATTTTGCCGTATGCCGTGTCCCAAGTGGCATGAACCCACTCTGGTTCGATTATCTCCCCATCGGTCAGGAGACTCTGCGCGTTATCGTGGCAGTTGATCATCCCTTGTGCTCCAAACATCTCGTCACCGAGGACGACCTGAGGCACCAAAGTTGGGTGCTCCAGCCACATGGCTCGTTCCTTCGACAAGTCGTCGATGACTTCATACGCCGTCACGGCATCGTACCGGCGAGCGTCGTGTCGACCTCCGATGCGCTGCTGACCATGTTGCTGATGCTCCAGAGCCAGCGGCTCGGCATCTTTGCCGAGCCGGTAGCAGCACTGCTCGAGCGTCACGGTCTCGTCAGGGCTTTGAACATCGAGGGGGACATCTCGGTCCCCGGGTTCGGGCTCATCAAACTCAGGGACCGCGACCTCCCCGCCTCCGCTGAGATTGTCTACAATGTGTTTGCGACAACGCGAAGCCCGTGAGAAAAAACCAGCCGTTCAAGGCGCATACTGCGTGACCATCCGGGCGTCCCGGCGGAAATCGGACGGTGACATGCCGGCGATGTGGCGGAACGACTTGTTGAAGGCGCTGATCGAGCCGAAGCCACTATCCATGGCAACCTGCAGGACGTTTGCCTCATCGTTCATGAGCATCGCCTGCGCACGCGAGAGGCGCAGAAGATTAACATATTTGTTGAGCGTCATGCCGGTCGTCTTCTTAAACAGGTTCATCGCGTATTTAGGGTGAAGATCGGCGGCGCGGGCGATGTCGACCGAGTCGATTTCCTGCAGGAAGTTGACTGCAATAAAGTCGCACATCCGCGCCACGCTGCGCGACGATTGCGGATAGCATTGCTCGATATCGTCAGCATCCGTCGGCCCGAGTGTCGGGATCATAGAATAAGGCTCCAGTGCAATCCGCTCCATGCGCAATAGCATCTCATCGACGGCGTGTTGTGCCTTCGCCGGATCGCCGGACCTGGTGTAGCGCACCCAACGCGGAAAGTTCTCGCGGTCGGCCGCGTCTGTCGCCGAGGTAAAGAGGATTTCACCCTTCATAAGCCGGCTCGACATATTGATCGGCAGGCGCATTCGAAAAAAATAGACCAGCGGAAGATGCCCGCCAGCATAGATCGCGTTCTCGCTGCAGTCGTCCATCTGGTGCGGTTGGCCGCCCCAGAAGAGGCACATGTCGCCCTCGGACAACGAGATTTTCTGGCCGTTGATGCGATAGTGCACACTGCCTTGCATGACGTAATTTACTTCGACCTGCACATGCCAATGCGGCATCAGCATCACTGGTGGGTGGTTGTGAAACATCTGCAGGGCCGTCGGCAACCCTTCGATACTGCTCGCTCCCGGCTGGTAGACAGCCCGCCTTACGACCTTACTTTCCGCCAATTCCATGTTCCCTTTTTAGGAGACAGCGGCTCCCTTCCAGATAGTCTAGCCGCGTTCGCTAAGGGACGGCAATTGAAAAGGGAGGATTTTCAATGCGCTTCAAACTGATCGGTGCGACGACTGCAGTCGCACTGCTTGCTTCCGGTTCTGCGTTCGCGCAGCAGTCGGGCAATCTCACCATCTGGAGCTGGAACATTGCCGCATCGGCGCTGAAGTCCACGCTCGAAGGCTTCAACAAGCAGCATCCGGATATCAAGGTCACGGTTGAGGATCTGGGCAACCAGCAGGTCTTCGACAAGATGCTGGCGGCTTGCGCTGCCGGCGGCGAAGGGTTGCCTGACATCGTCAGCGTCGAGAATTTCGAAGCGGAAATCTTCTGGAGCCGCTTCCCCGACTGCTTCGCCAACCTCAAGGAACTCGGTTACACGCCGGAAATCCAGGCGAAATTCCCCGACTTCAAGCGCACCGAACTTGAGGTCGGCGACGTCGCCTATGCCATGCCTTGGGATTCCGGTCCGGTCGCGGTCTTCTATCGCCGCGATTTTTATGAAAAGGCCGGCGTCGATCCGTCGACTATCAAGACCTGGGATGACTTCATCGCAGCAGGCAAGAAAATCTCCGCCGCCAATCCCGGTGTTGTCATGGCCCAGGCCGACTTCAACGGTGACAGCGAATGGTTCCGCATGATCTCAAACGAGCAGGGCTGCGGCTACTTCTCGACTGATGGCCAGGCGATCACGATCAATCAGCCGGCCTGCGTCGCCACGCTTGAAAAAGTTAAGCAGATGAAGGACGCCGGCACGCTGACGGCTGCCATCTGGGACGAGAAGATCCAGGCGAATACAGCAGGCAAAGTCGCCAGTCAAATGTATGGAGGCTGGTACGAGGGCACAATCCGCTCCGGTTCGCCCGATCTCTCAGGCAAGTGGGGTGTCTATACGATGCCTAGCCTGACTGCGGACGGCCCGCATGCGGCAAACCTCGGCGGTTCTTCGCTTGCAATCGCTGCCAATTCCCAGAACAAGGAGGCAGCCTGGACCTACATTAACTACGCACTCGGCACCAACGAGGGCCAGGTGACGATGCTGAAGTCTTTCGGCCTTGTTCCGTCACTGCTGACCGCCGTCCAGGACCCGTTCGTCAACGAACCGCAGCCCTACTGGCACGATCAGAAGGTATGGGCCGACATCCTTTCGACCCTGCCGAAGATTGTCCCGAGCCGTGGTACGGCGTTCCAGACGGACGCCGACTCGATCTACAGGGCTGCGCAGACCAAGTACTTCGCCGGCGGCTATCCCGACGCGAAGGCCGCACTCGATGACGCGGCAAGCCAGATCGCCACCGCGACAGGTATTCCCCTTGCGAAATGAGTAACGATGCCGGGCGCCCTATTGGCGCCCGGCTTCTATCCCAAAGGGGTGGCTCGTCTCGTCTGGAAGGAGAACAGGATGCCGATCCGGAACCGGAACGCCTACGCTTTTCTTGCGCCCTATCTGCTGGTGTTTGCCACCTTTTGGATATGGCCGATCATCAGTTCGTTTCTGACCTCGTTTCAGAATACCCGCGTTAATCCATGGAAATTCAGCCTGTCCATCAATTGGGGCCGTCTCATCGGCGATCCGGCCTTCTACAACGCGCTCTACAACACACTGATCATCCTGGTTATCCAGGTACCGGTGATGATCGCCATCGCTACTGTCATGGCGGTGCTGCTGAACTCGCCGCTTCTTAAAGCCCGGCCGCTGTTTCGCTTTGCCTTTTTCGCACCTGTGGTTGTTGGCGAGGTGGCCTACTCCGCAGTCTTCCGGCTGATGTTCAGCTTCGACTTCGGGATCGTCAACAAGATCATCACCTTCGTCGGACTTCCTGCCGTTTCCTGGTTCGATAATGCCAACGCTGCCATGACCCTGATCATCATCGCCGTGACATGGCGCTGGGCGGGGTACAACGCGATCATTATCCTCGCCGGCTTGCAATCCATTCCGGACGACGTCTATGAGGCGGCAACGCTGGACCGCGTCAGCAAGGCCCAGCAGTTCTTCCACATCACCCTGCCGCTCCTGAAACCGATCATTCTTTTCTGTGTCATCCTTTCGGTCATCGGCACAATGCAGCTCTTCACAGAGCCGTTCCTCATCACCAATCGCGGTGGCCCGGGAGGTGGAACAGAAACGCTCGGCCTTCTCCTTTATCGCGAGGGCTTCCGTTCGCTGAATTTCGGCTACGCATCCGCTGTCGCCTATACGATGGCCGCACTGGCGGTCGCAATCTCGCTCCTCAACCTCTGGATCGGAAGGGAGCCGAAATGAGATCGAAGTCCCAATCCTTGCTTCTCCGGCAGATCGGCCTGCATGCCGTCCTGACGCCGCTCGCCATCATCTGGCTGTTTCCGCTGTGGATGATGTTCGTCTTCTCGACGATGTCTGACTTTGGCATCTTCAGCCCGGACATCGTGCTCTGGCCCTCGACCAACTTCGTCGAGAACTTCAGAAACTTGCAGGCCGACACCGACTTCATCCAGGCGATGTTCATCTCCATCGGTGTTGCGACGATCTATACATTCCTGTCAGTGCTCCTCACCTCGATGGCCGGCTGGGCGCTGGCGCGCTATCGCTTCGTCGGACGCTCGGTTGTCATCGGTATTATTCTTGGAACGATCACGCTTCCCTTTGCCGTCGTCGTGATCCCGCAGTTCATCATGGTGGCCCGCGAGTTCAAGTTGGCTAACACCTGGATCGCATTGATCGTGCCGCCTCTCTTCAATTCCCTTGGGGTCTTGTTCATGCGGCAGGCCTTCTCGATGATGCCGGGCGAGTTGTTCGATGCCGCCCGCGTCGAAGGCGTCAAGGAATGGCAGATCTTCCTTCGGATCGCATTGCCTCTGGCAAGACCGACGATGGCGGCGCTGGCCATCATCCTCTTCCTCCATTCCTGGAACAACTACCTCTGGCCACTGCTCATCAACTCCAAACCGGGGATGATGACTGCTCCGGTGGCGCTCGGAACACTGATCGGCCTCACCAAGGTTTCGTGGGGCGGGATCATGGCCGGCGCGATGATGCTCACGGCCCCCATTCTCGTGATCTTCGTCTTCCTGCAGCGCCACTTCATAGCCGGCATTGCCGCCGGCGCAGTCAAATAACCGGGAAACGCCTGATGTCGGAACTTTCGCTCAAAAATGTCGTAAAGCGCTTCGGCGCGCTGGAAATCATTCATGGCGCAAATCTCGAGGTGGAGGACGGCGAGTTCGTCGTCTTTGTTGGCCCGTCCGGTTGCGGCAAGTCGACACTGCTGCGCATGATCGCCGGCCTTGAAGATATTTCCGGCGGCGAAATCAGCATTGGCGGCAGGCTCGTCAATGACGTGGAGCCCGCTGACCGCGGCATTGCGATGGTGTTCCAGTCCTACGCGCTCTATCCACACATGACCGTCGAGGAAAATCTTAGCTTTGGCTTGCGCATGAATGGCAATCAGAAGGACGATACGCAAAAGCGCGTCAAGCATGCCGCCAACATCCTCCAGATCAACGAGTTGATGCAGCGACGACCGAAGCAGCTTTCGGGCGGCCAGCGCCAGCGCGTTGCCATCGGCCGTGCCATCGTGCGCGAACCTCAGGTGTTCCTTTTCGATGAACCATTGTCGAACCTCGACGCGGAACTGCGCGTGCAGATGCGCGTCGAGATCTCGCGCCTTCATAAACAGCTCGGCACGACGATGATCTATGTCACGCACGACCAGACGGAAGCGATGACGCTTGCCGACAAGATCGTCGTCCTGCGCGCCGGCAACATCGAGCAGGTAGGCGCGCCTCTCGACCTTTATGATGATCCGGCAAACCAGTTCGTCGCGGGCTTTGTCGGTTCGCCGAAGATGAATTTCCTGAAGGCGGTGCTCCTCGAGCAGAGCGCTGCCGGGGCAACCGTCGCGCTTACAGGGGACCGGCATGTCCGCCTGACCCTCCCGGTAAGCGGTCCGCTTGCACCCGGCGCCCCGGTAACGCTCGGGATCCGGCCGGAACACTTCGTGGACGCCGGGCAGGGCGACACGGATTTCACCGTCACCGTCGACGTCGCCGAACACCTCGGAAATACCAGCTACATCTACGCGACCACGGCAGGCGGCGAAGCGCTCATCATCGAGCGACCGGAATCGCGCGCCGCTGGCAACCGCGACACGCTGACCGTCGGCCTGAGCGCCGAACGCAGCTTTCTGTTCGACAGTGCCGGCAACCGCCTGCGCTGACCAAGGCCTAATCCCAAGACCCTTGCAATGAAAGAGGAATTTCCATGAGCAAAGAACGGATCCGCTGGGGCATCATTGGCCCCGGAACCATCGCGCGCACCTTCGCGGACGGCATTGCCCATTCGCGAACAGGCAAGCTCGTGGCGATCGCCACCCGTAACCCGGACAAGCCAGGGATAGCGGAGGGCTTTCCCGGCGCACGCATCGTCAACGGATATGATGCATTGCTGACAGATGCCGAGACCGACGCGATCTATATCGCCACGCCGCACACCGGTCATGCTGAATGGGCTATCAAGGCGATCCGCGCGGGAAAGCACGTCCTGGTCGAAAAGCCGATCGCGCTTTCCGCCTTCGAGGCTGAAGCAATTTACCACGAAGCCAAAAAGGCGGGGGTCTTTGCCGGCGAAGCGTTCATGTATCGGCTTCACCCGCAAACGGCCAAGATCGTGGAGCTGGTCAGAGACGGTGGCATTGGCTCCGTGCGCATCATCCGCTCCAGCTTCGGCTTCAACATGGGTACTTACAGGCCGGAGCATCGCCTGTTTGCCAACGAGACCGCCGGCGGAGGCATTCTAGATGTCGGCGGCTACCCCGTTTCGATGGCCAGACTGATTGCCGGCACCGTCGAGGGCCAGCCGTTCCTCGAACCTGAGAAAGTCTCCGGCGTCGGCCACCTCGGTCAATCAGGCGTCGATGAATGGGCCTCGGCCGTCCTGAAATTTCCAAACGGCATCATCGCCGAAGTGTCATGCTCGATCATGGCACAGCAGGACAACACCCTGCGCATTATCGGATCGGAAGGACGCATCGAGGTCAAGGACTTCTGGTTTGCCTCCGGACACCAGGGTGGGGTGGGCAGGATCGAGATCATCAAGGGCAACGAGCTGCAGACCGTCGAGGTCAAGGAAGATCGGTGGCTCTATTCCTTCGAGGTTGACGCGGCTGGTGACGCTATCGGGGCGGGCGAGGCACAATTCCGGTCACCGGGCATGGGTTGGGCTGACTCGGTCGGTAATCTGCGCGTCCTCGACCAATGGCGCGCGTCGATTGGTCTGGAATACGAGATCGAACGGGCGGAGCAGCGGAAGACGAACCTGTCGGGGGCAAGCGTGCGGCCCGGCAACACCGTCCCGCGCCGCCAGATCCCTGGTCTTTCCAAGCCCGCTTCGGTTGTCACCCTCGGGTTCGAATTCTTTCCAAGCTTTGCGGCGGCGTCGCTGACCCTCGACGCGTTCTACGAGGCTGGTGGCAACGTTTTTGATACGGCCTTCGTTTACGGCGGAGGCAAGACTGAAAGCATCTTCGGTGACTGGCATACGAGCCGGCAGGTGCCCCGCGAGGAGATCGTGTTGATCGGCAAGGGCGCACATTCTCCGCTCTGCTATCCCGATGTCATCGCCAAGCAACTCGATCAGTCCCTGAACCGGCTCAAGACCGACTACATCGACATTTATTTCATGCATCGAGACAACGTCGCTGTTCCGGTCGGAGAGTTCGTCGACGCGATGGACGCCGAAGTCCGACGTGGCCGCATTCGTGGTCTCTTCGGCGGTTCGAATTGGACACGCGAACGCATGGATGAGGCCGCAGCCTATGCCGCCAAGAACGGCAAGGCGGCTCCGGCTGCGCTCTCCAACAACTTTTCGCTTGCGGAAATGCTCGACCCGATCTGGGCTGGATGCGTGGCAGCCTCCGACGACGCCTGGAAGACGTGGCTCAAGGAGAAGCAGATACCAAATTTCGCGTGGTCGAGTCAGGGGCGCGGTTTCTTCACCGACCGTGCTGGGCGAGACAAACACGACGACGAAGAAATCGTACGGTGCTGGTATTCGGATCGTAATTTCGAACGTCGCGACAGGGCCATCGAGATGGCATCCACGCTTGGCCGGAGCCCGATCCACATCGCGCTTGCCTACGTGATCGCACAGCCATTCCCGGTCATTCCCTTGATTGGACCACGGACAATCGCGGAGCTTGAGGACAGCCTCTCTGCTCTCGACATCAAGCTTACTCCGGAACAGGTGAAGTGGCTGGAAGCCTAGTGCGAGCAATGACCATGCCCCGGGACCTCGGTCCCGGGCACCTGAAGACACCGGGCAAGGAACGCTGGAGCACGGCGCCCTGAAAGCGTATACTCCACCGCTTTAGGCCGGAAGCGGCCCTAGCTGATCATCAGAGAGGGAGCGAACCATGAAACGACTGGGTCTGATCACGGCGTCGCTGACGCTTGTGGCCTCCAGTGTTTTGGCTCAAGAGCCTGTCGTCGGAACCTGGAAGACAGAAGTCGGTACGACCGCCGCCATTGACGAATGCGCGCAAGGTTACTGCATCACCATGAAAACCGGCAACAACGCTGGCAAACGGATCGGCACTTTCCGCGGTAGCAAGGGTAATTTCACCGGAACCATTGTCGAGCCGGAGAGCCGGAAAACCTTCAATGGCGTGCTCACGCAAACCGGGGATACGGTTCACATGCGTGGTTGCACGATGAAGGTGATCTGCGTATCCCTCATTTGGACGCGGCTATGACATGCGACGCGAAAACTGTCTCGTGTCTTTCATGGAGTCGATTACCTGCCTGTATTCGTCCGCAATCGATATTGCCGCCTTTGCTACCACGGGGTTGACTGACTTGCGGTCAATCGCGTCCGAGCATGCTTCGAATACACCCCGCAGTTCACGCTCGATCCAAGAGAGTTCGGGAAAATGCTTCACAAGGACCTGTGGAAGCAATTTCGCCTTTGCTCTCATTGACCTTGAACGATCAGGGCTGCCTGGGCTTAGATTGGTAACATCAAGAATCGCTGCCTCAAGCTTTCCAGTGGCGCTGACGATGTCGGTAATCATAGAGGCCATTTTTCCCTCCTAAAAAAGCAAAAGCACCGGGAAATACTATGCAATCTTTGTGCCAATCGGTTCGCAAGGTGCGCGGAAACGTTAGGCAAGCCGGTGACGGGATTGTCGCCATCGAAAATGGCCATCACGCCAGTCAGAATGGATTTCGGCATTGTGCAAAATGCGCAGAGCGCCTGTTTTATAGGCGAGATGGCGTGAGCGATGGAGGCAGATCTCATTGCCGGTTCAAGCGTCAGATCCAAGGCATCACATTCAAGCCGCTAACTTTAGACTCAAGCCCTCAGACCCACGCCGCCAAACTCAAGCCGCCAAACTCAAGCCGCCAACCTCAAGGCGCCAAACTAGGCGCCAAACTCAAGGCGACTGGACACGCTGCCCTGTGACGGTCAGGGTTCCAGACGCAAGATCCTCAGAATCGCACCAAGGGGATTTCACTGGTATCGGCCTCGACGATTCTCCAGGATAAGACGGAGCGCCGCAGGATTGGAGAGCGGACGACTGGCGGATGTCATCGCCTCGCAATCACTCGATGCGTGCACCACAACCCTTGAAGATCTCACCAGGGCCCTAAGACGTCCGCCTTCGATCACTCCTGAGGTCGAGCCAAACATCCAGAAACGTTGCCGTGGCCGTATAAGTTTCAGGTGATCAGCAGGCCGGCTTCCTGCCGGCAGCTCAGCATGTAATGCACTATGACCTCCCACGGTCACCTGCAGGAAACATGCCTGACAGCATCTGGAGCAGGTCGATCGTCTCGGAATGGATAACCCGGTAGTAGACCTGGCGCCCTGTGCGTCGTTCCGTGACGATGCCTCCAGACCGCAGCTTTGCCAACTGCTGCGACACCGCCGCCTGAGGCATGTCCAGGGCGTCCTGCAATTCGCCAACGCTGCGCTCTCCGCCAGCGAGCACGCAGACAATTCGCAATCTCGTTTGATGGGACATGTTTCTCAGATAGTGGGCCGCATCGTGGACACGGAAGCGATCGACTGTAGCTTGATCTGGCATCCTGGATCCGTTGCGTTACAGCGCCTGGCGCGGCGGTAGAATCAACCATGTGGCGCGATTGCCGGGATTTACAACAACAGCGACAGAATGACACAGAGGGGGGACAGGAGCAGAATCCTACTGAATTGAGCGGACAAGAAACGGACCGAGCGCTTAAAGCGCGAAAAAAAATACGGCAAATAGCCGCAAGCGACGACGGGCTGCTTCTAGGCGGCGAGACGAACGCTTTGATCGCCTTGAAGGAATCTGGAAATCAATTAATATGACTATTTACTAATCAAGAAACTCGTATACCGTCAGCAAGGACGACCGGAACCGATGCATAGGTCGCTCTCGCGACGCCTTGGAGGAGGCGCATTCACCCGGTCGCCAGTCGCACAACAGGCACACGCAATGGTGCCCCTCGGGAGGTGTACTATGAACCCTATAAAGACTAATGCTGCCCTGTTCTTTGCAGGACTGATCGTGAGCGTCGCGTCTATCACGTCATCCCATGCTGCCGACAAGCCTACGCTTGCCTTCGTGGTCAATGGCGCGTCCGATTTCTGGAAGGCAGCCGAGGCCGGGGTTAAGAAGGCGCAGGCTGAAATGCCTGATTATACAATGGAACTGAAATATCCTGAACAGGCATCCGTTGCCGTGCAGCAGCGCCTGATGGACGATCTTGTGAGCGCGGGCGTCAAGGGGATCATGGTTTCCGCCGTGGATCCGAAGACCTCGACTGACGGGCTGAACAAGATTGGCTCGCAGACCGCGCTCTTCACCACCGACAGCGACGCACCGCAGACCAATCGCGTTGCCTATATCGGCTCTTCCAATATCGACGCAGGCATGCAGGCGGCAGAGATAGCCAAGAAGGCGATGCCCGACGGCGGCAAGTGCATCGGTTTCGTAGGTCTCCTTGGAGCTGACAACGCCAAGGAACGCATCCAGGGCATGAAAGACGGCTTGAAGGGCACGAAGATTGAGCTGACCGACGTGCGCGGTGACGATATCGATCAGACCCGCGCAAAGAAGAACGTCGAGGATGCCCTGGTTGCCAGCCCCGACGTGACCTGCATGGTCGGCTTTTACTCCTATAACACGCCCCGAATCTACGAGGCCCTGCGTGATGCCGGCAAACTGGGCCAGATCACCGTCGTTGGCTTCGACGACGACCCGATCACTCTCGGGGGTGTCAAGGAAGGGACAGTCGCCGCGACGGTCGTACAGCAGCCGTTCGAGTGGGCCTATCAAGGCATGAAGCTGATGGCCTCATACCTGAAGGGCGACAAATCAGGGATACCGGAAAACAAGCTCATCATCATTCCGACCGTGATCGTCGGCAAGGATGATGTCGACGCCTATGCCGCAAACCTGAAGGCCATGGCAGGCAAATAAGGTCTCCTTCACGGCAGGGATGCTAATCGCTGTCGTGAACGATATTCCCAGCCAGTGGCACTTCAGCATGGACCGGTCCATAAACAAAGACGACATACCACCACCCCGTGAGACGCCGTTTCTCTCCCTTTCCGGCGTCGGAAAGACCTATCCGGGCGTGGTTGCCCTCGATGGGCTGTCTATCGATATCTTCCCCGGTGAGGTCATCGGTCTCGTTGGAGAAAACGGTGCGGGGAAGTCCACCCTGATGAAAATTCTCGGTGGTGTCATCGCACCCGATCGGGGCACAATCCTTCTCGACGGGGTGGAACTGCATTCGTTCAGCGTGGAGTCGAGCATCGCCTCCGGCATCGCCTTTGTTCATCAGGAACTCAATCTTTTCGAGAACCTCGACGTCGCTGCCAATGTCTTCCTCGGCCGCGAGCCACTCAGGGCCGGGCCCTTCAGGTTGGTTGACAGGAACCGGTTGCGAGAATTGGTTAAGCCGCTTCTCAGGCGGGTAGGGGCGCATTTTAGGCCCGATACGCCCGTGGCTTCGCTTTCGTTGGCCGAGCAGCAGATGGTCGAGATTGCTAAGGCGCTCTCCATCAACGCCAGACTTGTTATTTTTGACGAGCCGACCTCCAGCCTTCCCTTGGCAGAAACCGAGCGGCTCTTGAGCATCATCAAACTTCTCAAGGTTGATGGCATCAGCGTTATCTTCATTTCCCATCGTCTTCACGAAGTCGAGCGCGTCGCTGACCGGGTGATCGTGCTGCGAGATGGTATGCTGGTCGGTACACTTGCCAGAGACGACATCGGACATGACCAGATGGTC
The DNA here is from genome assembly GCF_000298315.2 of Rhizobium grahamii CCGE 502. GTDB lineage: Bacteria > Pseudomonadota > Alphaproteobacteria > Rhizobiales > Rhizobiaceae > Rhizobium > Rhizobium grahamii. The sequence continues at coordinate 253,421 of NZ_AEYE02000035.1, forward strand.
AAGTTGATGATCGGGCGCGTCCTGGCTGCACGCACGGCAAAGCCAAAGCGATCTGCCGGCGCGGTAGCGCTGAAGGCGAGCATGGTGCGGACCGGCGCCTATCCTGGCCGGCCTGTAGACCTCGAGATCCGCTACGGCGAAATTCTCGGGCTAGCTGGTCTCGTCGGGTCGGGCCGCACCGAACTGGCCCGGGTGCTTTTCGGCATAGACCGAAGTTATGGCGGGGAGGTCTTGCAGGATGGCAAGGAGATCGCCATCAACAACGCCCGCGACGCGGTTGAAAGGGGGATCTTTCTGGTGCCGGAGGATCGAAAACGTAACGGGATCCTTCTCGACCTTCCGATCGCAGGAAACATCACGCTCGCCAACCTCCCCTCTCTGGCCACGAATTTCATGGTGTCTACCGAGCGGGAAAGGGCCGCAGCCGAACAGCAGCGTACCCGCCTCGGCATCAAGGCTCCATCCGTTTCGACACGGACAGGAACTCTCTCCGGAGGAAACCAGCAGAAGGTGGTTTTGGCGAAATGGCTGTCGATGAGCCCGAAGGTCATGATTTTCGACGAGCCGACACGCGGCATCGACATTGGCGCAAAGAGCGAGATCTATGGTCTGATGCGCGCGCTCGCGGACGCCGGCGTCGCCATCTTGATGATATCAAGCGATATGGAAGAAGTGATAGGCGTCTCCGACCGGATAGCCGTCATGCACGAGGGCCAGATCGCAGGCATCCTGGAAGACGACGAGATCAGCCAGGAAAGCGTGCTTTTGCTTGCGGTCGGCAAACGGGTAAAATAGGGCCGAGGCCCACGGGAACTGGTGTCGGGAACGGAATGCGCGATGACTAAGAAAGACTTCGGACTTCTGCTGCTGATCATCGTCGTGGGCATAGTCGTCGCGATCATAAATCCACGCTTCCTGCTACCCATCAACCTGGCAAATACGTCAAACCTCATCGGGCTCTTCGGCATCCTGTCGATCGGGCAGGCCTTCGTCATCATCACCGGCGGGATCGAACTTTCCGTGGGATCGCTGGTGGCACTTCTTGGTGTCCTGTTCATCGATTTCATTGCTGTACAGGATATGTCCTGGATCCTGGCACTTCCTCTCATCCTATTGCTCGGATCAGTGATCGGGGCCATCCATGGCTGGCTGATCACCCGGTTGAACCTTCAACCCTTCGTCGTGACACTTTGCGGCCTCCTGATCTACCGTGGTGCTGCGCGTTTTTACACAGCCGACGGAACCGCTGGCTTTGCCTTCGGCCAGAATTTCCCCGAACTCGAATTCCTCACGGCAGGGCGGTTCTACGGGGTGCCCAACACCTTCATTGCGCTCGTTGTCATCACCGCTGTCATGTGGGTAGTGCTGCACCGGTCGGTGTTCGGTCGCTATCTCTACGCAATCGGCAAAAACGAGGAGGCAGCCCGCTACTCCGGCATCCGGACTGGCCGCATGGTCATGGCCGCGTACGTCATCTGTGGCCTGCTCACTGCTCTTTCCGCCATCTATTTCGCCATGTACACACGGTCGATATCGCCTGCCAGCCATGGACAATTCTATGAACTCTATGCGATCGCAGCGGCGGTTCTTGGCGGTTTTTCACTGCGCGGCGGGGAGGGATCCGTTATTGGCGTGGTGCTCGGGACGATCCTGCTTCAGGAATTGCAGAACCTGGTCAACCTGCTCGGCATCCCGTCGTCATTGAACTTTGCTGTCATGGGCGGCGTCATCCTGATTGGGGTGCTTATCGACCAGCAATGGCACTCCATTCGCGCGCAACGCCGGCTTGTAGTGGCGTCCAGGCAGACAGAAAGCCGCATGCAAGCGGAAGGAAAGGCGCCAGCAATAACAAGTCAGGACTGAAAGTGCGCAATTGAGAGAGACAGAGTTTCGCACTCTGATACCAACGGTCCTCCCACCCTGGCGTGGCCCGAGGTCCGTAGCCCAGAGCCTTTTCTGGCCGACAGAAGGGGGCGGCCGCGTTCGCGGTCCTGTGCGACCAACGAAGATAGAATGCCCTCGTTCGCTCGTTACGAAACGGGCACGGTTCATAGCGAAGGCTCACCCGATTGGAAAGCTCCGCGATGATGAGATCGTGATCGGAAATTGCACGTCCGTCCCCGTCGATTGCCGGGGCCGTGGCGGGAGTGGATGCAAGAAGCCCTCGGTAGAAAAAGCCAGTCTAGCCGCGGGAAGGGCGGTTGAGGAGTTCCATCGGGAAAAATCATTCGCGCCAAGCCAGGAATAGCCAGCCGTCGCAAGCAACGCAAAGAGTGGCTCTTCATCCTCCGGTCTTTCGAAACCCTTTCCGAGCGCATTGGTGTTGAAATCACCTCCGATCACGACGGGTCGCCCACTGGCCAAACAATCGACGGCATTTATCAGCCGGCCCGTCTGGTTCGCCCGGTCTTTCGCCTCGCTCTTGCTTTCGAGATGCACCGAGACGGCGACGGGACTTGCGATCAGGCTGGCTCTGGCAATTCGGTACCCGATGCGACCCTGACCATCCCTCGCATCCGTCCACCAAACGGCTCCATCGTCGAGACGGATCAACGCATACAGCAAGTCGGGTGAGTAGGACGTTGCCATGACAGCCGATGCTGTTGCTTTCACCGGCGTGCCACGCCCGCTCGCGGCTATGACCGAGGCCCAGTTCGACGAACTCGACACCGTAGATGTAAGACATGGCAAGATCGGCGGGCAAGTCCATTATGGTGTGCCGGTTTCCCGCACGTGCCATGCCGCAGTCCACTTCCGATAGCAACAGGATGTCGGGATCGCAAAACCGCGCAAGCGCTGCCGAAGGCGTCTGGTATTTGAGGCGTTCGGCGTTCCAAGCCGCAATCCGCAGCGTTGATGACGGCAGGCGAGGCGCCGGTCGGCGACGCACAACCTCCACCGAGGACGATGCACGGAGCAGCGCGGCAAATCGATCGTGCTCCTCGGACAGGAGCTTGGCGTCCCTCGCCTTGTCAAGAAGCCCGTCACATGGTGGCCGCAGGCACCCAGAAACAGCAGTGACGATATCAAGCTGGATCTTGAAAACTGTTCATTGCCTCAGTCACGCTCAGCAGCATGTCGGGAATGATATTCGTCATGGGTCGAAGAACTCAAAACCCTGTTTCGGCAAGTGGGGCGACAATCCGCTTGCCGCTGTCAGCCGCATACAGATGAACGTGGAACCGGTCGATCACGATGCCGGCGGGAACGCCCGGGGGAGAGGTCGACGCTATCGGTCAATGCAGCGGCGAACGGCACCCCGTTCAGATCGGCATGCACGACGCTGCCGGCGCCGAGTTCCTCAACGGCGTCTGCAATCGCGGGGAGTGCACCAGGGGCGTCAGCAGCGGCGAGCCTGGCAGCTTCCGCCCGTATGCCTAGCACCACCCGTTTCCCAACCAGGGGAAGGCCCTGCTCCGGAGTGAGGACGACTTCACCATTCTGGTCCGACACAAAGATGCCACCGGCCTTTACCGCACCTTCGAGAAGGTTCATGGCCGGTGCACCGACGAAATTGGCGACAAACCGGCTTGCGGGGTGATGATAGACTTCTGCAGGGGTCCCCCCTGCTCCACCATGCCGCCGTTCATCACCACGAGCCGATCTGCCAATGTCATCGCCTCCGTCTGGTCATGCGAGACGAAAATCGAGGTCGCGCCCTTCTGCAGGGAGGCGTCGTAGCTGCCTTGGCTGGTGCAGACGACGTAATCCGACTGGGATTGGTTGAAACGGACGCTTTGTTCCTGAATACGCTTTGCGATGTCACCGGAATTGCCAACCAGAAATCGATCTTGGTTTTCTCGGCAGCGAACGAAGGATTGGCAAGGAAGGTTGATGCGAGGATGGCGCCGGCAGCGGCGAAAAGCTTGACTTACATGAGAACCTCAAAAAAAAATGGACGCGCCCCTTTGGCTCGCGCTCTCATAGCGCGTTCAATTTTGGCTCACCAATGAAGTTTGGATGACAGCGCATCCCGTTGACTAACGCGCTTTTTCTGATGGGTCGGGGGCCCGGGCCGATCGGAGGCTGCTGATATTTCCATTCCATGAGAACGGGGTACGGCAACGAAAATGCTCCGGCAAGCGCAGTTCTGCTGGACTCAGGCGTCTGGGTGGGCTGTGCCTTCAATCAGATCGGGCATTGACGCAATCATTCTTCGGCGACCAAACTGCTGCTAGTGGCAGGACATTGGGGTCCAGCCGTGAAGCCGCAACGCAACACGGGCGACCCGACCTGAGAGGATGGTCTGGGGAGGAAGCGGCTTGAGTGACACTATCGACCTGATTGAATGGATCATCGGCTCGGGCCTTTCGGGCAAGGCACTCGAAGAGATTGTCGGAACACTTTCAAAACGATTGATAAAGCTCGGCTTTCCGCTCGTCCGTGTCTCGATCGCGATGCCGTCGATTGATCCGCTGCAACGAGGCTTCTCAGTTTCCTGGTCGAAATACTCACCGGTAGCCACCGAGGTGCAAGGACATGATGACGCCGGTGAGGACATGTTTGTCCGTTCACCAATATACTATCTGCTGTCCAACGATCTTCTCCACGGTCGATGGAGGCTTGCGGAGGATGACACATCTTCGTTTCCCTTGCTTCGCGAACTCTCTGATCTCGGGGCGACAGATTACGTCATAAAGCTTGTTGCGTTTCCAGGTGGAACTGCCCTGGCAGGCGTCGGTTTTTCGATTGCGGTCGATGGTTCGGAAGGGTTCAACGATCAGCAGGTAGCCATCATCGAGAAAATCATGCCGGCATTGGCGCTGGTGTGCTTCCAGATAGCGGCAATGCGCGTCGCAACAGACATGCTTGCGGTCTATACGGGTGCCCGAACGAGCGGCCGCATCCTGAGCGGTCAGACACGCCGGGGTGATGGAACTGCAATCTACGCCGCCATCCTTCTTGCCGACCTCAAGAACTTCACGTCGCTCAACGAGCGCTGGCCTGCGGAGCGTATCGTCGCGTGGCTGAACGAGCATTTCGAAGCCGTGGCCCAATCCGTCGAACAAAATGGCGGCGAAATCCTCAAGTTCATGGGCGACAGCCTGTTGGCGATCTTTCCTGCTGACGTCGAGGATCCGGCCGATGCCTGCCGTCGCGCGTTGTCGGCGGCGACGGGCGCGATGGACGCGACGGTAACACTCAATCAGGCACGCTACCATAGCGACCAGCCTGAAATCCCGATCGACATCGTCCTGCATGTTGGCGAGGTCTTCTACGGAAATGTCGGCGCAGCGCGCCGTCTTGATTTCACCGTTGTCGGAAGAGCAGTCAACGAAGCGGCTCGGATCGAAAAGCTTGCGGATGACGTCGGGCACAGTCTCCTGGCGTCTGCTGACTTTGTCGCACAATGCCCTGACTGTTTCCACAAGGTTGGCAATTTTGCATTGAAAGGCGTCGCCGAGCCCGCCTCGGTATTCGCGTGGGGGCCTCCGACCTTCGAACGCGAATGAATGTGGTAACATCTGCGCTCGACAGCCGTAAGAGGCCAGCAAAAGGCGGCAAAGGCGCGAAACCGCTCAGTTAGAATGGTGTACAAGCGATGATGTCTGCGTACGATCGAGCGGTTTTTGGATACGCACCGGAAGACCGCCTCCTCTCCTTCAAGCATGGGAGCGTCAAGGAAAAGCATTGCGGTGCTCCCAGCGACAAGGCATGACAGGACGGGAGGAACCGAAGCGATCATGCAGCTGTTGTTCAGCTATGCGGCCTCCATCAATCCGACATCCACCACGGTGCAGGCGCCATCCTGATGATACTGATCCTTTCCGAAGTCACCAAATCCTACCCGACGCCGGAAGGTCGCGTGGAAATTCTACGGGGTATCAATCTCGCAGTCCGCGCCGGCGAGAGCGTGGCCTTGACCGGGGAGTCGGGCAGTGGCAAGAGCACGCTCCTCCATCTGATCGGCGGGCTTGACCGGCCCGATGCGGGGGAGATCGTCATGAATGGCAAATACGTCTCGGCGCTCGGTGACGATGGCCGCGCCAGTTACCGAAGAACGGATGTCGGGCTGGTCTTCCAGCAGTTCAACCTTATTCCTTCTCTCAACGTTGCTGCTAATATCTCCTTCCATGCGAAGCTGGCAGGGCGATTTGACAAGGGATGGGAAGATGAGATCACCGATAGGCTTGGGCTGCGGCCTTTGCTGAACCGCTATCCTGAGCAACTATCCGGTGGGCAGCAACAACGCGTTGCCATAGGTCGAACGTTGGCAGCAAGGCCTCCTCTGGTCCTCGCGGATGAACCGACTGGCAATCTCGACGAAGCAACGGGGGATGCCGTCATGGAATTGATGCTGTCGCTCGCGCGCAGTGCCGCTGCCACACTCCTGTTTGTGACCCATTCCACCCGTCTCGCCTCTCGGCTGGACCGGAAAGTGATCCTTCACGGGGGAAGGATCGGAGAGTGACGACGACGGCGTTTGCAGCCCTGCTGTCGCATTGGCGGCGCAAGCCTCTTCAATTGATGACGCTGATCATGGGGATCGCCCTGGCGACAGCCCTCTGGTCGGGTGTTCAGGCCATCAACGCAGAGGCGAGGGCGAGCTACGCGCGAGCAGCCTCGGTGCTGGAGCAAAGCGGGATGGCCCAGATCATCGGGCGGGACGGGGCAGGCATTCCAATCGCGACCTATGCGCGTCTTCGCCGCGCCGGCTGGAAGGTTTCCCCCGTGATTGAGGGAAATTACAGGTTTGGCACGACGCGGGTCCGTCTGATTGGTGTTGAGCCACTGACAATGCCGTCCGAAGCGCAGGTACTCGACGCTTCGAAGGGCGACGACGTTCCCCGGCTTCTGGCATCGAAGGGCCAGTTGATAACGTCTGAAGCGACCGCTCGAAAGCTGCGTGAGGTCACGCACATGGAAATCAGGACATCCGAGCGGGTTCCCGACGACGCTGCTTTTGTGGATATCGGCGTAGCAGACCGGCTTCTCAATGCGCACGGACACTTGACCCGACTGATTGTTGCACCAACGCCAGCACCGGATGCTCCTCCACTTCAGACAGTCGCGCCTGACGTTACATTCAAGGCCAGCGCCGACCGGCCGGACGTTGCCCGATTGACCGACAGCTTTCACCTGAACCTGACAGCCTTCGGCTTCCTGTCCTTTGTCGTCGGCCTGTTCATTGTGTACTCCGCGTCCGGGCTTTCGTTTGAACAACGTCGAGGCACTTTCAGGACCCTGCGTTCTCTTGGTGTTTCGCTGCGCTCACTGACAATGATGATCGTTATCGAACTCGCCATGCTGGCCCTGCTTTCGGGTCTGCTCGGCGTTGCGCTGGGATACATCATCGCCTGGCTGCTCCTCCCGGGAGTAGCCGCAACGCTCCGCGGTCTATACGACGCATCCGTTCCCGAGTCCCTGTCTCTGCGGCCGGAGTGGTGGTTCGCCGGATTAGGAATTGCGCTTGGAGGCACTGCCGTTTCCTCGGCGCAGAGCCTGTGGCGCGTCTGGCGCATGCCAATCCTGTCAGCCGCCCAGCCAAGGGCATGGGCGCGGGCGACAACGCCGGGGCTGGCCTACCACGCCCTCGGTGGCATTCTGCTTCTTTTCACGGCGACCCTCTTGGTTTTCATGGGGGCCGGCCTGTTGTCGGGCTTCGCGGTTCTCGGTTGTCTCCTGCTCGGCGCCGCTCTTCTTCTGCCTGCACTCCTTTCGATCTTTCTGATCATTGCGGAGAAGGCGTCGAAGGGTTCTGCCATGCTCCATTGGTTCTGGGCGGACGCGCGTCTGCAGCTTCCCGGCCTTTCACTCGCACTGATGGCACTTCTGCTTGCCCTAGCGACAAACATCGGCGTCGGCACGATGGTTTCCAGCTTTCGCCTGACATTCAATGGCTGGCTTGATCAGCGGCTGGCTGCGGAGCTTTATGTCACTGCCCGCGACGAAGGGGAGGCTTTTCGGCTTCGTGAATGGTTGCCTCGCCATTCCATTTCCGTGTTGCCGATCTGGAACGCAGAAGCCGATGTTTCCGGCGAACGATTGGCGATCTACGGTGTTGCCGATGATCAAACCTATCGCGACCATTGGCCGTTGATCGAGGCCACAGCCAATGCATGGGACGAAATCGCAGCCGGGCGCGCGTCCCTCATCAATGAGCAGATGTGGCGGCGTGTTAGAATTAAGCTTGGCGACCGGATCTCCATTGGGCGAGATTGGAGCCTGCCCGTCGTCGGGGTCTATTCCGACTACGGAAACCCAAAAGGCCAGATCATCGTGGGAATAGACGCGCTCGTGCAGCATTTTCCTGACGTGCCCAAGCTTCGCTACGGTGTGAGGGTGCCTATGTCGGATGTAAGCCGGTTGAGACGTGATCTCGTCCATGCCTTAGGCGTGCCGGATGGAAACATCGTCGACCAGGGATCGCTCAAACGCCAGTCGAGAGCGGTGTTCGATCAAACCTTCAGGGTCACCGGAGCACTCAATGTGCTAACGTTGGCCGTTGCCGGTTTTGCAATGTTTTCCAGTCTTCTCACCCTTTCGGGCATACGCCTGCCCCAACTTGCCCCGATATGGGCGATGGGGAGCCGCAGACGCACGCTTGTTGCCCTGGAGGTGATGCGGGCTCTCTCTCTTTGGGCGGCGGTTTTCCTGGCCGCGATACCGGTCGGTCTTGCCCTCGCGTGGATCCTTCTGGCAATCGTCAACGTGGAGGCCTTCGGATGGAGACTGCCAATGGCCGTCTTTCCATGGGAGTGGCTGTGGCTCGGACTTGTAGCATTTATTGCTGCATGCCTTTCCGTGGCAGTTCCCGTCAGGCGGCTCGTCTCCATCCATCCCGCCGATCTGCTAAGGGTGTTTGCAAATGAACGTTAGGGCACTGATAGCCGCTGCGCTGGCCGTGGTTCTGAGCTGCCCGTCAGCTGTGGTCCTTGCTCAAGGTTTCGCCGGATTGGGGTCGAGCGCAGAAGGCTTCGATAGTCCGAAGAGAGGCGTTGTCCTTTCATTTCCAGCCGATCATGGCCCTCATCCGACCTTTCGGATCGAGTGGTGGTACGTGACTGCCAATCTTGCCGGCGACGACGGCAAAAGCTATGGGGCTCAGTGGACGATGTTTCGATCGGCAATGGCACCCGGGGAAATGCAGGGTTTTGCCGACCCGCAGATCTGGATTGGTCATGCCGCCATTACAAGCGCGCAACACCATTATGTTGCCGAGCGCCGGGCGAGAGGTGGTATCGGGCAGGCCGACGTTGTGCGCGTGCCATTTGAAGCCTGGATCGACGACTGGGACATGGCGAGCGAGGATCCCGCAGCGCACGATCCCTTGGATCGCATCAGGATCAGAGCCAACGGCAAGGATTTTCGCTATGAGTTGCATCTGGAGGCGAAGGGCCCGCTCGTCCTCCAGGGCGATCGTGGTTACTCGGTGAAGTCGGCAGCTGGACAGGCAAGCTTCTACTATTCGCAGCCTTTCTACGAGGCGTCTGGCCTGATCGATATTGCTGGGAAGACCGTCAGGGTACATGGCAACGCATGGCTGGATCGCGAATGGTCATCGCAACCCCTCGCTGCCGACCAATCGGGATGGGACTGGTTTTCGCTACATCTGGCGACAGGCGAGAAATTCATGGCGTTCAGGCTGCGCGGTGACAAGGGAGGGTTCCTGTCGGCAAACTGGATCGCGGCGAACGGGAACAGTACTCCGCTTTCCTCTGATGCAGTTTCCATCGAGGCCATCGCAACCGCGACCGTCGCAGCGCGAACTGTACCGGTAGCGTGGCGAATTCGGGTTCCGGAGCGATCATTTGATGTGACGACGAGAGCATTGAATGATCAGGCGTGGATGGCAACGTCGACACCCTACTGGGAGGGGCCGATATTTGTCCAGGGAAGCACTTCTGGCAAAGGTTATCTCGAGATGACCGGATACTGAACGGTCGAAATACGGATACCGATCTTCGCACCATCGTCTCCAGCGTGCAATCATGGCGATGGCAGGCGACGGCCTTTGGTTCGTCTGGCCGCATGTGTTTGCGACCGCCCGAGTTGATGGCGATAGAAAGGATTGAGTATCGATCCCGAAACCGAGCCGCAGGTACATGATGCCACTCGTCTTGCAACACCGTGATTTGTGACTACCGCGGCCCCATTGGTTGTCGGTCGGGCCTTCGCCTCGGCAGACAAAACCAGCGGATGTATCTCCGCCCGCCCTGGAGAGGAGGTGGAGACGAACACCTTGACGAACCCGATGAAGATCGAGCGTGCTACTCGATATTGAAGCCGTGGCATGCCAATCGTGAGGGTTGACCAAGGAACGAAAGGTGAACTTTATGTTGCCCGGGGCCCCGTAATCGGTTACTGCGTAAACCAGCATCAGGAAATGTCCTAATGAAGATTGACGTCAAACTCATCCGTGATCAGCGCCGCCTTGCGGAGATGAAGCTTTCCTTGTTGGCGGAAGATCATCCGTTGCGGGAAAAATATATCTTCTGGATCAGCGAGCTGGATCAAAAGCTTCGGGACGCGGACAACTAGCGTTTGCCGCATTCAACGATGCACGGATTATGGGAGCTTCGAGCATCTCCCATAGGCTCACTTGCCCTGTTGGAGGGATAGCCGCCCTTGTCCGGCGCCCGGCTTCAGAGCGAGCCACAACGAGCTGACGGACCAGACCTTTCGCGGGAATACGATGCGTTTCATGGCCGCTCTGCGCTTTCATCAGTCGCCCGCCCCTGCGGCGTCCTATGTCTGCCAGCGACGATAACTGGATATATCCGGCCAAAACACGGTCCGGTAACTTGCGTTGAAAAATCGCACTCGTGTGAGCAAACAGATCGATGATCGCCTCGTGTCTTGAAGACGCCTGCAGGGCCCATCACCAATGTCAGCTGTCCCTTCATCGCCGAGACCGGCATATTACTCGGCAGCCTGGCGCAGTGGCTCCCACCCTGGTTCGTCGACAGGTCCGATGATTTCAAAATCCGAAAGCATGTGATGCTGATCTGAACCGATGACTGCCAAGGTCCAGAAGTCCCGATCCTCGCCGAACACGGTCGAGACTTGCACGATCGTGAACTCATCGTTGCCGGCCAGGGGCCTGGCCCAATAGAAGCTTCCCGGTACCAAACTTGCTACCAACATGAACTCACTCCGGTAGCAGCCGGGATAGTAGCAGGGCTCTTGGAATAAAACAGATGCAAGAAATCGCTTTGCACAGCTACGTTAATCGAGTTTGGGATCGTGGGGAACTGACCAGAAAATGATCTTGAATTTTTGAATGGATCTCGCCACTTCATGGCACGAATTCCAAACCCGACAGGAGAGATATCGCATGACCATCGCCGCAGATAAGCCAGCCGAAAGCCACGCGTTTGAAGCGGACGTTGCGCGACTTCTGCACATGATGGTCCATTCGGTCTATTCGGACCGGGACGTCTTCCTTCGCGAATTGATTTCGAACGCAGCCGACGCGTGCGAAAAACTTCGATATGAGGCGATCGAGACGCCGTCGCTGCTGGGCAGCGCGCCAGATGCTCGCATCACGATCACGCTTGACGAGGAAAACGGACAGCTTCGCGTCGAGGACAATGGCATTGGCATGAGCCACGACGAGATGATCGAGGCTCTCGGCACCATCGCCCGCTCCGGCACGCGGGCTTTCATGGAGCGCGTTGAAGCGAATAAGGCAGGCGAGGGCAGCCAGCTGATCGGGCAATTCGGTGTCGGCTTCTACTCCTGCTTCATGGTATCCGACCGGGTCGACGTTGTTTCCCGGCGCGCAGGCGCCAACGAGGCCTGGCTGTGGAGTTCGGACGGCAAGGGCAGCTTCGAAGTGAAGGGCTTGGATCCTGCCGACGCGCCGGCGCGCGGGACACGGATTACACTTCATTTGATGGATGATGCCCGGACCTATACATCTCGATGGACAGTGGAGAAGATCGTCAAGGAACAGTCTGGCCATGTTCCGGTCGCAATCGGCATGATCGACAAACCGGGTGGCGAGCCGAAGCAGATAACAGACGGCACAGCAATCTGGACCAAGGCAAAGTCGGAGATATCCAAGGACGACTATACCGATTTCTACCGCGGTCTCTCGGGTCAATACGACGAGCCCGCCATAACGGTGCATTACCGGGCCGAAGGGCGTCATGAATACACGACGCTTGCCTATGTACCCGGCTCCCAGCCCCTCGACGTGTTTGACGCTGATCGAAAGGGTCGCATGAAGCTTTATGCGAAGCGCGTCTTCATTACGGATGAAGCCGAAGTGCTGCCACGCTACCTCCGCTTTGTTCGTGGGCTGGTCGATACAGCCGACCTGCCCTTGAACGTGTCGAGAGAGATGATCCAGGACAGCCCCATCTTCGCGGCGATCCGCAAGGGTGTCGCCAACCGTGTCATCAGTGCCATCGAGAAGTTCTCCGAGGATGATGCAGAGGGCTTCAAGACCTTCTGGGTGAATTTCGGCGCCATTCTCAAGGAGGGGATCTACGAGGATTTCGAGCGTCGCTCTCAACTGCTTGCCATCTCGCGTTTCCGAACAACGGCATCGGGCGAGGAGCACCGTTCACTCACCGATTATGTGAAAGAGGCAAAGGAAAGCCAGAACGCTATCTACTATCTCGCCGGTGGTTCGCACGATCAACTCAAGGCTTCACCTCACCTAGAAGGGTTTCGGGCGCGCGGCATCGAGGTTCTCTTGCTGGAAGACTCCATCGACAGCTTTTGGGTCATGAATGCTCCCGACTTTGAAGGCAAGACGTTCAAATCTGTTACCCAGGGATCGGCCGATCTGTCGCAGTTTGCAAAGGTTGATGGCATGGATCAGGCGGAGATTGAGGCTCCCGCCGACACAAAGGCATTCATCGAGTTCGCAAAAGAAAAGCTTACGGATCATGTAGAGGATGTTCGCCTGTCGGACCGGCTGACGGAAAGCGCGGTTTGCCTCGTAGCTACGGAAGGAGGCTATGACCTCCAGATGGAAAAAATCCTGCAGGGAGCGGGTCGCCTCCAGACCGCTGCCAAACCAATTCTTGAAATCAATCCGCTGCATCCGATGATCAGGGCCATCGCTGGTATCGTTGATGATTCGGACTTCCGCGACGATGCCGTCGCGCTCTTGCTGGACGAGGCGCGTATTCTTGACGGCAGCAAACCACTCGATCCCAGAGCCTTCGCAGAGCGGCTTGCAAGGGTTTTCGAAAGAGCGGCGCGATCATAACGCCGCATGGTCCCCGTTTTGATGCGGCGACCGAAACGTGGGGAAGTGATGCCGGAGAAAATCGCGATGGTGACGGTGTCTATGATCAAAGACGAATGCCGGTACATGCCGGTGACGGATCGAGTGCAGCATACGAGGCAGTTCGTTTGCATGACCGTGAGTGGCTTTCATATTTGCTTGGGAGCCGACTCTATACCGCCGGCGATTACGAATACTCACCGGTTTCGTGGAAATGCCAATAATCATGGTCGAGGTAGGGGTATCGTGCGAGCCAGCGCGTTATCATGGATGCTCTTTTCGTAATCAACTGTTCCTGCGATAGTCGCTATTTATCCGCCTACGTATGATGCGGTCGTCGGGAGGATGTCACCCAAGATCTTGCCAATTGAAAGATCGAACGTGCTAACTTCATGAAATCGATTGGAGCGGTCAGTCGCAGGCCGAGGCTGGCACCGCAGGCTCAACCATTGCCGATGATTTTACCTGCGACGATAACCTCTTTTTTGACCCAGTATATGGATTTGCACGCAGGCGTCTCGTCACCGACCAACGCCAGTGCTCGGCAGTTAATCATTGTGGCCAAGGACAGGTCGGAGCCTCTGCTGATTTTTTCTGCCGAGAGGCGCCACCTCTGCGGAGGTGGGTCATGCGCGGACGTTCTTCCTGCCGCTCCATCACGTGGTAGCCCATATGGTGGATGCTGCGGCCCGCCGAGAAAGATTGATGCATTTCAGACGCTGAGCGGGCTACCGAGCCAATCCGTTCATGCTCCGTCCTTTGTCGCAGCGTAGGCCACGAGCACCCTGTCCCGGGCAAACGCGTGGTCCACCACCGGCTCGGGATAGGTCGTGCCGAGCTTGATGGCTGCGCTCGCCAGAACACTGGCCGGGGCGTCGAAAGGCCGATGGATGTACTTATTGTCGAGGTTCGCCAATTCAGGGATGAACTCGCGAACGTAGGAACCGTCCGGATCGAACTTTTCGCCTTGGAGGGTCGGATTGAAGATGCGGAAGAAAGGCGAGGCGTCCGCACCCGATCCTGCGACCCATTGCCAGCTAGCTGCGTTATTGGCGGGATCGGCGTCGACTAACGTTTCCCGAAACCAAGTTTCGCCATGCCGCCAGTCGATCATCAGGTCCTTGACCAAGAAGGACGCTACGATCATGCGAACCCGATTGTGCATGAAGCCATGCCGCCAGAGCTGGCGCATCCCAGCATCCACGATCGGATAGCCGGTCACTCCCTTCGTCCATGCCGAGAAATGCTTCTTGTCATTTTGCCAGGGAAAGGCGTCCATTCGGTCGTTCCAGTTCCTATTGGGCAGCTCTGGAAAGTGATAGATGAGGTGGTAGGAAAACTCCCGCCAAGCAAGTTCCTTGCGGAAGTGCACCAGATCGGCCACTGGCACGCGCTTACTTGACCCCCGCGTCTCGCACCAGATGCGTGCAGGAGAGATGACTCCGAGTGCCAGGTAAGGAGAGAGCAGGGACGTCGCCCGTCGCGACGGTTGATCCCGGTTGCGCCTATAACCTTGTAGGTCATTCTCGACAAAATCGGTCAGTCGTCGATGTGCCGCCTCTTCACCGGGAACCCAGATGTCCTTGAACTCACTCGCCCAGTCCGGCTTTGTGGGCAGCAACCTCCATTCAGCAAGCGGCTCGGATTTCTGAGGCAGGTCAATGAATTTTACCTTTGTCGGCGGATCGAGTGGGTCGTCCGGCTCGCCCAACTTTTCTAAGGCACGCCAGAACGGGGTATAGGTCCGGTAGGGCGTACCTGCGCCGGTCATCAGTCTGGAAGGGTCGTGGAGAAGCTGTCCGGAAAAACTCTTCGCCTCAATGCCTTGCTCTGCCAGCGCTCGCTTAATACGCGTATCGATTGCAATACCGGCCGGGTCGTAGCGCCGATTCCACAGGACCATCTCAGCCCCGCTGTCATCAATAAGGTCGCATAGCAAATCAAGCGCATCACCGGAGATTAAATGCAGTCTCCCGCCGAGTTTGCCGAGCGCCATCTCCAAGCTTTCAAGCGAGTGGTGGAGCCACCACGCCTGTGCTGCGCCAAGCGGGCCGGTGCCATCCGAACGAGGTTCCCGGATATAGATGGCGATGATGGGGCGTCCCAACTTACAGGCCGCGTGTAAAGCGCGGTTGTCGTCGAGGCGCAAGTCCTTGCGAAACCAAAGAATAACAGGCCTCGCGTTTTCGGTCGCCAATGAGATCATCCCTGTTTGCGTGTTTCTTCTGTTACGAAACCACCGCGGGCGTGGATCAGAAACACATCGCCCGCGTCAAGGCCAGATCTTCCTGGACGGCAACCGGCCGGTTGCTTGTCACATTGATGCCTCGTACACCATCGTTGCAGCAACCAGGTCTGCCAAGGCGGTGCCGACCGCCTTGTAGAGTGTAATCTCGGTGTTCGACACGCGCACCGGCCTTTCTGTGCGGCACAGTTCGCCGAGCGTGGCGCGCACCGAGTTCGCGGAAAAGATACCAGACTTTATCGGCTGAACCAGGTCGCCAGCTTCATGCAGCGCTTCCGGTGTGTCTATATAGACCGATGACCGCCTTATCGCCTCATCGTCCGCCTCGCGCATTGCCGGAGTGAAGCTACCGATGAGGTCCACATGCGGGGCGGGTGGGGTGGTGCGGCGGCGGGCGGGCGGTGGTGCGCTTTTGCAAAGCCATTTCACACTAACTAACTATTTAGATACAAAACTATATGGTTATAATTCAAATTCTTAGCGAGAATTTGTGGTCTTCACCAGGTGCCCCAAGCCTTGACAGCCTACGCGTTTCACTGTCTCTTCCCTCGTGACGAATAGACCGGGTTTCGAAAATTTGCGGGAGGACGTTTCTGTTATGTTGAGATTTGCCGTCGTCGGGATGGACCATGGACACACGCTCGACCACGTGAAGGGCCTGCTTGCCGCGGGCGCAGAATTCGCCGGCTATTGCCCCCAGACTTCAGTGCCTGCGCTTCTTGAAACATTCAGGAAAACCTATCCTGATGCACCACAGGTCGATCGCGATGCGATCTTTGCGGATCAGTCAATCGACATCATCTGCATCGCTGCAATCCCACGGGACCGGGCCGGATTGGCGATCCGCGCGATGAAGGCAGGCAAGGACGTCATGACGGACAAGCCCGGGGTTACGACTTTCGCGCAGTTGGAAGAAGTCAGACGCACCGTCGCAGAAACGGGTCGCATATTCTCGATCTGTTTTTCCGAGCGCCATTGTGTGCGTTCTGCCGTCAAGGCCGGAAAACTTATCAAGGAGGGAGCGATCGGCACGGTCATTCAGACGCTCGGAATGGGACCTCACAGGCTACAGCTTCCTACTCGGCCGGACTGGTTCTTCGATCCTCACCAGTATGGTGGAATTATTGTCGACATCGCTTCCCACCAAGTCGACCAGTTCCTGTTTTACACCGGCTCGACGGACGCGGAAGTGGCGGCCAGTTCGGTTGGAAATTTCGGCATGCCCGGCAGACCAAACTTCCAGGACTTCGGTGAGGTGTTGCTTCGCTCCGACAAGGCCTCGGGCTATGTGCGTGTCGACTGGTTTACCCCGGAGGCCCTGCCGACATGGGGGGACGGGCGCCTGACAATCCTCGGTACCGAGGGCTACATTGAGCTGCGAAAATATATCGATATTGCCGGACGCCCGGGCAAGGACCATCTCTTCCTGGTCAACGGCAAGGAGATGACGCACATCGATTGCAGCAGCGAGAAGCTCGATTATTTCGACGCTTTTGCCGCCGACGTGCGCGACCGGACCGAGACGGCGATGCCGCAGGCCCACGTCTATGAAGTCTGCCGCCTGTCGCTGGAAGCTCAATCAAAGGCAGCGCGCCTGGGTCATCGCTGAGGAAGCCAACATGCCCAAGAAGTTTCGCGTTGGTGTCATCGGAGCGGGGATCGCCTCGCGCCACCTGACAGGATTTGCCTGGAACAGGGAATTGTATGAGGTTGCTGTTCTCTGCTCTCTAGACGAAGACCGCGGCAGGCAGCTTTGCGAAGAATTCGGCATTCCCGAATACACTCAGGATGCCGAAACGATGATCGCCCGCTCCGATCTCGATATCATCGACATTTGCACGCCGCCCAGTTCGCATTTCGAGCTTTGCCGCAAGGCGATCGAAGCAGGAAAGCATGTGATCTGCGAGAAGCCGCTGTTCGGCTCGATAGCCGAAGTGGATGAGATGGCTCGGATTGTAGCGCGCGCCGAAGGTCCGAAGCTGATGCCGATCTTTCAGTATCGCTATGGCTCGGGGCTTCAAAAGCTCAAGATGTTGATCGATCTCGGCCTGACCGGCACTCCGTTCCTGACGACGATCGAGACGCATTGGTGGCGTGGCCCCGACTACTATGCCGTCCCGTGGCGGGGGAAATGGGTGACCGAACTCGGTGGCGGTCTCCTTGGCCATGCGATCCACGCGCACGACATGCTGAATTATGTGCACGGCGCCTGTGCGGAGATCTTTTCCTACGGGGCAACCCTGGTGAATCCGATCGAGGTCGAAGACACGGCCGCACTTTCGGTAAAAATGAAGAATGGGTCGCTAGCGACGCTCTCGATGACACTCGGCTCCCGTAAGGAAATCTCCCGCCTGCGGTTCTGCTTCGCCGATCTCGTCGTCGAGAGCATTCTCGAGCCTTACACGATGGGTCGCGACCCCTGGAGCTTTATAGCAGGCACGGAAGAGCATCAAAAGCGGGTGGACGAAGCGCTTGCCGGTTACGTCATCAAGGAAGATGGCTATACCAGGCAATTCGAACTCTTCCATCACGCACTTCTGACCCACGGCGACCCACCGGTAACACTGGAGGACGCCCGCAACTCACTTGAGCTCGTCACCGCCGCCTATCACTCGCAGCGCACCGGGCAACCGACGAAACTGCCGATCCTTTCGGATCATCCACTCTATCATTCCTGGCTGCCGGAAGAAGAGCGCCGTCTGACCGCCGGAGCCTGAGACAATGATCAAAGGCTTCGAACATGTCGGCATGGTGACCGGGGACATGGACCGGTCACTTGCCTTCTACCGCGACCTTCTTGGTCTGCGCCTTCACCTGCGAAAAACCATGGCCAACGGCACGGACGTGGTTTTCCTCGATGCAGGCGGTGGCATGCTGGAAATCTTCGCGCCGCCTGGGGGCGCGTCGCGTTCCACCGATCTGCCGGCAGCAACATCGGGCGTTTTGCATATCACCTTCGTTGTCGAAAGCGTCGACGAAAGCTTCGCGAGCTTGGAAGCGGCCGGTGTCGAGATCAAGGAGAGACCTCGTGCCGCGGTCAATTCGGAAGTGCTGAAGAGGGTCGCGTTCGTTCGCGACCCCAATGGTATCATCGTCGAGTTGGCCGAGCGCGCCACGAGCTGACGTTCCTGATTGATGCGAATGCGATATCGGCCTGCAGTGCAAAATTTCTGGCAGCGGTAACGACTCCGTAATTCCCATTTGCCAGCCTGATGGAGGCGAGACATTCCTTCATGGCTGGGGGCTGACATGTCAGGCAGTAAGGACGACTGGATCAATCAGCGCGCCTACGCGCTTTGGGAAGCCGAAGGGCGGCCGGATGGCCGCAGCGGCGACCACTGGCAGCAAGCCGCACGCGAGTATCAGCAACTCGAATTGACCCGCGCCTCCGTGGACGGAAGCGACCTTGTCGCACGCCTTCGGGCGATGGGGCGCCTGATGCGCGCGGCCGGCCCACAGATCGACACGGTGCCCGCGATAGACGAGCACAAAGCCTCGGCATGACGCGGCCCGCCTAAACGCCGGCAAAGATCGATCACTCACGGACGAGAACATTGCTCGACTGCAGCCAGAATGGTGGCAGATAGAGTGGTGTCGAGGACAGCGGCAGAATGTTGTCGGAAAGCGCGACGCCGAGGCTATCCGCCATAAATGCACGCCGCGCGGCAATACGCGCATGCATATCAGGATAGCGCAGGCGTATCTGCCCGCGAAGTTCGGCATCGGCGAAGGCCACCGTGTCTTCGCAGTTGAGCGCCCAACCAGCCGGCATCGGCACCGGTATGACGTCAACCTGGAAAGGCATGCCGGAACGCAAGCGCTCAGCCGAGCCGGGGCGGACAGGCGAATGAAGCCATTCCTCGTGACTGCCGAGGTGGCCGGGATTCAGCGCCGAATTGAGGCCTGCCGATTTGAGTTTTTCGGTAACCACCGAGAATAGATCACCGCCGGCCACCCCGATATCCGCCGTCTGATACCACGAAATCAAGGCCTCGAAGTATGCCTTCGCAGGCTTCAGGAACGCCTCGTCATGGTCCGTCAGCAGACCGGCGCGCGAAGACAAAGCGCCCCAATAACCGAGCGCCGTTGTGACGCCATCGCCTTTCGTCAGTCGGCGTCCGCTTGGGCTGCGCAGACCGACAATGTTCTCGCCAGCACTGACCGAGGCAAACATCGTGTGGACGTTGACCGGATCCCCCTCATAGCCGAGGCGGCCGAGTGCCTCGAATTCCGTGTCGCCCACCCGGACGCTGGCAACGACCCTGAAGAGTGCCTCCGAGCAGCGCACCGCCGCCCACTCGAAGACTGCAAGCTGATCGACGTCGACAATCGCGCGATGGCCGGTTTCCGGATGCATGAGAACAGATGTAGCATCGATCAGTCGCGCTGAATGACCGATCGCCCGGCGTAACACGTTCACGATGAAATGCGGTACGAAAAAGCTCTGACCGGCGTCTTCGTCTTCATCGGTTGAGAGATATTTCCAGCCCACGAGACCGATAGAATCGCCGATTTTGATGCCCGCGTCGCGCAGCCGATCAATAAGCCGCGGATCTTGGCTGCGATCCTGGCCCATGAGGCTGAAGCTTTGTGCGCGCAGCACCGTGATGCCCGGCAGCCTGGCAAGCGCCGTGTAGCTTTCGGATTCGTTTCCGGTGATGATCACCCTGCGGCCGCATGGCCCCAGGAGCAGCAGCGCCTCCTCGAAGCGCGGTTCGAAACCGGACAGATGCATGATGTTCCCGAAGTGCTCGCGATCGGCATAGACGACAAGCCAGTCAGTACCCGCTGCCTTCAAGGCTGCATCCGCACGCGCGGAATAGGTGGCGGGAGGGATTTGCGGTTGCGTTCCGAGGGCGCCGAAATTCGGCAGGACAACAGATGCGAGAGCGATGGACATGCGGTTCCTCCAACCAAAACGAAAGTCAAATAAAGGTAAAAAGCACAAAATACGTGTATTGCCCGGGGCAGGCAGCCAACACATCAAAGATTAGCATAGCCGAACCCCACTCCGCTGCGGTATCACGCCTCCAAAGGTGGAAGGCTGACAATCATGAATCACGACAACAGTCGCAGTGCCCCTCCCACGATTGCCGATGTGGCGCGCTTGGCAGGCGTCTCTCGTGCCGTCGCAAGTCGGGCTCTTTCCAACGAACCGCGACCGGTGTCGTCCGAGAAACGGGAACGGGTAATCGCTGCCGCTGCCAGCCTCGGCTACAAGCCGAACCTTCTGGCGCAAAGCCTGACGACGAAAACTGTCAATCTCGTCGCCGTCGTGGTCAACCATATCCATGATCTGTCCGACCTCGACCTGTTCGACCGGCTGATTGATCAAGTCCAGATGATCGGCAAGCAGGTCATTCTGATCCGGATCGGGTCGGTGGCACGCGTGGAAGAGTTTCTGCGCAATGGTGTTGCTTATCACGTCGATGCCGCGCTGGTGTTTTCTGATTTCGCGGACGCGCCGACCGTCCGCCGGATGTTCCGCTCGGATCACGTGATCATGTTGAACGGCCTTCATGACGAGTTCTCGCCGGTCGTCATTCCCGACGAAAATGCAGGCATTTCGGAAGCGGTCGCCGACGCTGCGTCGAAGACCGTGAAAACGGCCGGGCTTGTCACTGGGCGCGCGTCCTCTCCGGTCGAGCAGGCCCGGATCCGCTCGTTCCAGGAGGCTTTTTCCCGCTACGGGATCAATCTCGTTCGCTCGGTTCAGGGCGACTACTCCTATGAGAGCGGGCACGCTGCGGCCAACGCACTGGCAGGCGTCGATTGTCCTGACGCGGTCTTCTGCACGTCCGATGCAATGGCGATGGGCATTCTCGACGTCTGCCGGGCGGACTTTCCCGGTGGCCGCCCGTCGCGATTTAGGCTCTATGGCTTTGACAATCTGTCGCTGACCGATTTCGACGCCTATCCGATTTCGTCGATCGGCTACGACAAGTCGCTCTATGTCCGCCATATTGTTGACTCCATTGCCAATCCCGGGAGTTTTTCGTCGGGTCATCCACCTATCACGGTGCCGACGCAGTTCGTGCCACGCCTGACCGCCTAACGAGAACGGGCCACCCGAAGGCAGCCCGCAATCACGTTTACCACTGAGGGTTCAGGGCAGGGGGATTGGACTCCGGACCCCACCACTTCTTGTAGTTCGCCGCATAGGTCCCGGACTGGATGTAATCTGAAACGAACATATCGAGCCAACGCACGAATTCAGGATCACCCTTTGCGACGGCAATACCGATCGGATCGTTGGAATAAAGTCCTGGCAGCGTGACAAGCGACGGGTTCTTGGTTGCGAGATAGTCGAGCAGCGAAGAATCCTCGATCGCCGCATCAACACGCTTCTGCTGCAGCTGCAGTACGCCATCCGGGGCGAACTGATCGACGTAGACAAGCTGCGCCTCGGGAACAGCGGTTTTCAGGAAGCTCTCGCCCGTCGTGCCGCGACCAACAACGACCTTCTTTCCGGCAAGATCCTTCAGTTCCTTGATGCCTGCATCCTTCTGGACGATGACGCGCAAGCCAGCGCGGTTGTAGGGGATCGTGAAGTTCACCGTCTTGGCGCGCTCGAGTGTCGCAGAGGTGTTTGCAACCGCGACATCGATCTGGCCCGAAACGAGCATCGAGATACGCGCGTCGCCCGACACGTCGACAAATTCGACAGGGACACCGAGCTTTTGTGCGAGCATCGTTGCGACATCGACATCATAGCCGACCGGATTATTCTGCGCGTCGCGGAAGCCGATCGGCTCGCCGCCGAGCGACACGCCGATACGAACCGTGCCGCGCGAGCGGATGTCGTCGATCATTCCTGCAAAGGACGGAAATGCCGAGCCGGCCGCAATGGCCAGGGCGGCAAGGGCAGTCAGAATGCGTTTCATCGTTTTCATTCCCTCTTTTGATTATGCCAGTTTCGCTGCCCGCAACTCCGGTTCGGGCATCGAGTCCTCCCAGAGCCAGTAGCGTATCTCGCCCTCGCATCTGAAATTCACGACCTCATGATTTCCTCTGGCGTCGACCGCATGGATCACGACGCCAGCTAGGAAGCCCGAGGAGAGTTCATCGAGCTCATCGACGGCAAGTTTCACCGCGTCGGAGAGCGAATAGCCAAGCTTCATTGCAAGAACGACCGTGCGTGCCGTCGAACAGCGCATCGTCATCTCGCCGGTATGGGTGCAAGCGGCGGCGCCGTAACGGCTATCAGCGTAGAAGCCGGCGCCCGGAATAGGGCTATCGCCGAGGCGGCCAGGATACTTCCACGCCCAGCCGGACGTAGACGTCGCTGCATGAACGCCGCGCTTGGAATCGGCCGACAGGAAGACGGTCGTATCGCGCACGCGCTCCGGATCGGTGATGGCGCGGCTGAGCGGCGCCAGTGGAATATTTGGAAATTTAGCCAGATCCTCGGGCGAAAGCTCCTTTTCGAGCCGCTCCCACCAGACCCGCTTGCTGTCCTCGAACAGGACATCGTCTTCCGAGAAACCGATTTCACTTGCAAAGCGGCGCGCGCCATCGCCGGTCAGCATGACGTGCGGGAGGCGTTTCATCACCTCATGGGCGAGGCGAGCTACCGGAAGCGTGTTCGGGACGGCACCGACCGTGCCGACTTGGCGCGTATTGCCGTCCATCACTGCAGCATCAAGTTCCATGTTGCCGAGCATATTAGGCCAGCCGCCATAGCCGACGCTGCGCACTTTGACCTCGCTCTCCACCTTGCCGATCCCGGCGACCATCGCGTCGAGGCTGACAGCGCCCTCGCGCAACATCTCGACGGATGTCGGAAAACCCGGCCAGGCTTCTTTATTGGCCAAAAGCAGCATCTAGAACCTCTAATCTTTGCGCATCTTGGAAAGGAACTGGGCAACGCGGGGCTGCGCCATGCCGCCGTCGGCGCCGAAGAATTCTTTGGTCGGCAGATCGACCAGCAGCCTGCCCTTATCGAGAAACACGATCCGGTCGGAAATCTGCCTGGCGAACTCGACCTCATGTGTTACGAAGAGCATCGTCGTGCCTTCCTCCGCGAGCTTGGCAAGGATCGTCAGCACCTCCGCCGTCATCTCCGGGTCAAGCGCACTGGTGACTTCATCAAGCAGCAAATAGCGCGGCTGCATGGCGAGCGCTCGGCAGATGCCGACGCGCTGGCGTTGGCCGCCAGAAAGCTGCGCAGGATAGGCGTCGGCCCTGTTCCCGAGCCCGACGGACTCAAGCAGGGCACGCGCAGTCGTCTCTGCCTCGGCGCGCGGCTTTCTCAGCACCTCGATTGGAGCGAGCGTGATGTTGCCGAGCACCGTCATGTGCGGATAGAGGTTGAAAAGCTGGAACACCGTGCCCGAGCGCTTGCGCGCTTCGGAGAGCTCTTTCGGTTTGCTGACGTCAAACTCGTCGACAAGGATCCGGCCACCGCTCAGCTTCTCCAGACCATTGATACAGCGGATCAGCGTCGATTTTCCGGATCCGGAGGAGCCCAGGATCGAGACGACCTCGCCGGGCTCGATCGTCAGGTCAACACCGTCGAGCACGGTGGTGTGGCCGAAGGCCTTCTTCACGTTTTCAACTTTTATCATGTCATAGCCCTCGCCAAGCGCTGTAGGCGCGAAGGCGTTTTTCAAATCGCGATCCGAGCCAGGCAACCAGCTTGGCGGAGGCGTAGTAGAGCAGACCGACCGCCGTCCAGACGATAAACGGCTTCAGCGTGCGCATGTTGAGGATGTTGCCGATCTTCGTCAGATCAACGACGCCGATTACCGAGATCAGCGATGTTACCTGCAATTGATTGACGAGCAGTGCGACCAGCGGGCCGACGGCAAATGCGGCCGCCTGCGGCGCGACTACATAGCGAAGCACCTGCCAACGGCTCAGTCCGAAAACGCGTGCTGCCTCGATTTGATCGCGGCCGATCGACTCTATTGCGGAGACCGCAATCACATACACGAAGGCCGCGGTGTTGGCCGAAAGGGTGATCGCTGCGGCTGTCACCGGCGTCACGCGGACATGCAAGAGACCGGGAAGGCCGAAGAATACCAGAAACAATTGCACCAACACCGGCGAATTCTTCAGGAGTTCGGCGAGGAAGGTGATCACCTCGCCGAGAAGCGGTATGCGATAGAAGCGGACAATGGCCCAAGCTATACCAATCGACAGACCGATCAGCGATGTTCCGAGAAAAAGTGCGACATTGACGCCGATGCCCTGCGCGAGGAGAACGAGATCGAAAGTCGTGAAGTCGGTGAAGCGCATCAGGCGACCGCCTCCATCATGTCGCGGTTGAGGCGACGGTGGAGCAAGGCGATGGCGAGCGAAACAAGATAGGTCAAAGCCGCATAGACGACGAGCAGCACGACATAGACTTCAAACGGCCGATACGTCTGTGAGACTACGATCTGCGCCGAACCAGTAAGCTCGTTCAGCGTGATGGCGGACAGGATCGACGAGGTGAGAATCATATTGATAAGCACCGAGCCCAACGGCCGCACCGAGGTTCTGAGCGCGATCGGCAGAACTATGCGCGTAAACATAACACGCCGCGACAGACCGCTCACCTCTGCCGCTTCGATGATGCCTTGGTCGATTGCCAGGATGCCGGCGCGAATTACATCCGAGGCGTAGGCGCCGCCTGCAATCGACAGCGCAATGACACCGGTCGTGAAGGCATCGATATAGATGCCGATCTCCGGCAAGCCATAGTAGAAGAAGAAGAGTTGCACGATAAACGGCACATTGCGAAATATGTCTACGTAAACGTAAGCAATTCGGCGCAGAGGCGCAGAGGAGGATGTGCGTGCGATTGCAACGAACGCGCCCATGATGACGCTACCGATCAGCGCCAGTGCGCACGCTTCTGCTGTCAGCAGCGCCCCTTGCGCAAGAAAGCCAAGATGAGGCAAGAGAATCGACAGGTCGAGCCGCACGATCTCTCCATATTCATGATTGAAACCGGTTTCATCGTGTCGTGGCTGTCATACGTTGTCAAGACGCAACAAAGAATCCTGCTCGGCATGAACAGATGAATTGCATAGGCTAGCGGATTTCTGCCAGATGATTGTAACATTGGCTTGGGATCGCCTGCCTATCCGATAACGTCACTGCCTAGACCGAATGAGAATTTCCGTGAGCCATATTCCCCAGATCGACTACGCAACGGCCTCCGAAGAGATTCGGTCCGCCCATGACGAGGAGGTGAGGGCACGCGGGCGCATGACGAACATGAAACGCACTTTGTTGCACTCGCCGGCCGCCCACCGCATCTATGCCGAATGGTTCACCTTGCGCGCAGAACTCTCGGCGATCGCTGACCGACCGATCTGGATCTTCTCACATGCCATTTCCAAGGCAGCGAAATCGAAGATCGCCACTACGTTCTTTCGTCGAGCGCTGATAAATGCCGGTTCTAACCCGGACGCGCTGTTGCTTTCGGAAGAAGAAGTATTGCTCGACGCCTTCGGCAGGGCAATCGTTGCAGATTCAAACGCGATACCCACCGAGATCTGGGCGAAGCTGAAGGGACGCTATGCCCCCAAGACGCTCGTCGATCTCGTCGCCTTTGCGGGCATCATGCTCGCCACGGCCGTCTTCAACAATGTTGTCGAAGTCGATTTCGATCCCGAATTGGAAGCGTTCGCCGAATCAGCCAGTGAAGATGACTAAGGGCGCTGGCTCCCGGCAGTCAGCCTCTTGGCAAGCTCAGCGGCCACGAAAGCCGCATGCTCGGTAATCTGCGGCAGGCCCATCAGCTCGCCAAACGTTCCGCGGGCCAGCGGGCCGGAAATGAGCAGGGAAGGATCGGGGCGTCCGTCAGCAGCGACCGCCTCGGATTGCTCGGAACACGCGATGCCGAGACCGGCCGGATCGAGCTGCAGATGTGACTGATCGCGCAGACGCGCAAGCCACGCCTGACTTTCGAGAATACCGCCGTGGGCAGGACCTGTCGTGACAACGACAGCATCGTAGCTCTTCTGCAGCGGCAAGGCACGCCGCCGCTTCAGCTCCACGTTGATCACTTCGCCCTCGCGCTCCACCCGTCCGACAGAAGCCGCCAGCACTTCCATCCGGCCCTGCGCAATCGCCCGCTCCAGAACCTCTTCTACTTGCGGCGCGATGCGGAACCGATGAACGTCCCAATAGGGCCTTACATGCCGCACGATCCGGCAACGCTCGGCAATCGGCAGGTTCTTCCAGAGCGCGTGGCCGTGGCCGCGCACCTGATCGATGACAGGGTGCCATGTCAGCCCCGCTGCCTTGGCTGCCTCAATGGTCTGTCGAACGCTCCGCAACAGTACCGTTGCGCTGTGAACAGGGGCCGCCTCGAATTCCCCGAACGGGTCCTGCGGATAAGGCGCATGGCCCCTCGATCTCAGGCCTCGCCGCGAGATCGACGTAATCGGTCCGCGATGGCCGGTGCGGGCAAGTGAAGCGACGATGTCGGCTGCGGTCAAGCCATTGCCGACAATCAGCAAGCGATCATCTGGGCGGACGGGATCGAGCGCGCCGGCAGCGGTCGAATCGGTGACGAACCGAGGGTGTCCTTGAAGGGGTCGCAGAGCGACTGGCGTAGATGGAGCAGGATGGCTAGTGGCAATCACCAGAAAATCGGCAGCTGTCCGCGAGCCATGGCTATCGAAGATCTGCCAGTGCCTGCCTTCCCTGCGCACGTCGGTAACGACAGCGCGACGATGGTGCACAGCGCCGTTCTCCAGGAGAGGGTGCAGTGCCGCGGCTATGTAGGTGCCGAAAACGTGGCGTCGAGGAAAGAGGTTCCCGTCAGGTCGATGTGCTTCTGGATCGTCGGCGACGGCGTCATTGCGTGCGATCCATTCGAGAAAATCCTCCGGCTGATCTGGCAGCAGGCTCATACGGGCGGCCGGCACATTGATCCGATGCGCGGGGTCGGTGGTGTCATAGGCAAGCCCCCTGCCGAGCTCCTGCCGTGGCTCAAAAACGACAACTTCAGGCGGCTGGCCAGTTGTCGAGCGTGCCAAGTGGTAGGCAACGCCCGCACCCGAGATGCCACCGCCAACAATCGCGACCACGGGTTGGCGTAAGTCGCCGCCGGTCTCATGTGGAGATTTCACGCTGTCCTGCTTCAATTTCCGCGGCCCAGACCACCTTGTTTATAAGAGCGCGAGTTTGTCGTTCGCGTTCGGATGGGTTAATCTAGAGTCAGGCAAGCAGCCCTGCAACTTCGATATTCTACAAAATCAGTAGAATTTTTATCCCGCTATTTGGTGCAGGCACCGAAGAGTTTTTCAGTGCTGCAGTGCAATAGAGATCGACTTGCTTGGTTTACCATCGGCGGTTTTGAAATTATCTGGCCGTTCGAGGCTCGCCTCACCAATTTCAAGACGGGAAACACCACAATGAACAAGAAGACGTCCGCCACTTCAAGCTTGACGCGTCGTGCCAGCCTTGCTGCAATCGCCGCCTCGGCAGTCGCAATCGTGGCATTTGCAGCGCCTGTTGCTTCCTTCGCTGAGGACAAGTCGATCAAGGTCGGCATCATGAGCGGCGAGGACGAAGACGTCTGGCGTGTTGTGACCGAGGAAGCCGCCAAGAAAGGCCTCAAGATCGAGACGGTCGTCTTCAACGACTACACGCAGCCGAATGAGGCGCTGGAGCGCGGCGAAATCGATGCCAATGCATTCCAGCACAAGCCCTATCTCGACAACCAGGTCAACCAGCACGGATATCATATCGTTCCGGTTGGCTACACCGCTGTTTGGCCGATCGGGCTCTATTCCAAGAAGCACAAGGCGGTCGCGGAAATCGCCGAAGGCGCCACCATCGGCGTGCCGAACGATCCGTCGAACGAAGGCCGCGCGCTGCGTGTGCTGCAGAACGAAGGCATCATCAAGCTCAAGGACGGCACGGGCATTCTCGCAACGGTGACCGACATCACCGAAAATCCGAAGAACGTCGAGATCAAGGAACTCGATGCCGGCGTGGTCGGTCGTGCCATCGAGGATTTGGATGCTGCCGTTATCAACACCGACTGGGCTCTGAAGAGCGGGCTGTCGGCTGCCGATCGCATCGCGCAGGAACCGATTGCCGACAATCCGTACCGCAACTTCATCGCCGTCAAGCAGGACAGCGAGAACGAGGCTTGGGTCAAGACCCTCGTATCCTCCTACCAGAACGATACGGTTAAGGCCGAGTTCGACAAGGTGTATAAGGGAACCGGCGTCAGCGCTTACTGATCAACATTCGCGCCGAGCTTTAGGCGCGTTGAACAAGGCGGTCCGGGCGTTCCTTGCCCGGGCCGCCTTGGACGTTTCCGAAGGGAAAGACTATGAATTCAATTGTAACGGCCTCGGCGACCGAGGCTCCGCCGCGGGCTGCGGCAGAAGAGGTAGTGCGCCTCGTCGACGTGCATCGGCATTTCGGTGCCACCGCTGCTCTCGACGGCATATCGCTTACTGTCCACAAGGGCGAGATCCTAGGAATCATCGGGCGCAGCGGCGCCGGCAAGTCCACCTTGATCCGTTGCCTGAATGGCCTGGAGCGTCCTGACACCGGTGAAATTGAGATCGAGGGTCGCAGCATCGTCGGTCTCGACGAAAAGGAACTGCAGCCGCTTCGCCGCCGCGTCGGCATGATCTTTCAACACTTCAACCTCCTGGCGTCGAAGACCGTCGAAGAGAACGTTGCCTTGCCGCTGAAGATCGCCGGGGTCGGAAGGGCCGAGCGCCTGAAGCGCGCACACGAATTGCTGGATCTTGTCGGCCTCGCTGGTAAGGCAAAGGCCTATCCATCGTCCCTATCCGGTGGCCAGAAGCAGCGCGTCGGTATCGCCCGCGCGCTTGCCGCACGGCCGGCATTGTTGCTGTCGGACGAAGCGACCTCCGCGCTCGATCCGGAAACGACGCGCGCTATCCTGGCGCTCCTCAAGGACATCAACCGCAAGCTCGGCCTCACGATCGTCCTCATTACTCACGAGATGGAAGTCGTGCGCAACATTGCCGACCGCGTCGCCGTTATCGACGCCGGCCGTATTGTCGAGGACGGGCAGGTCTGGTCGGTCTTTGCCGATCCTAAGGCGCCGATCACTCAGAGCCTGCTTTCCGGAAGCAGGCCTCAATTGCCGGAGCACATCGCCGCCAGACTGTCGCCCACCTCGGGACAGGAGGCGATCCTCAGCATCGATATGGCCGGACCAGCAGCTCAGGGCGCGGTCTTCGCCGAACTTTCGACGGCGCTTCCCCAGTCGTTCCGGCTTGTCCACGGCGGCATCGATCATATCCAGAACCAGCCCGTGGCGCGGTTCTTTATTGCTGTCCCGACGCGCGACCCCGCCCTGAAGGACAAGGTTCTGCAATTTTTGAAAGCCCGTTCGGCGCGGGTGGAGGTTCTTGGCTATGACAGCGACCATGTTTAATCTGCTGCTTCGCTCCCTCTGGGAGACGATCCTGATGACAGGCGCCTCTGGCCTGATCTCGCTGGTCTTTGGTCTGCCGCTAGGTCTGGCGCTTGTTCTTACCAACAAGGGCGGCATCGCCGAAAATAGCTGGGTCAACGGCATCCTCGGCGCGATCATCAACGGCTTTCGCTCCGTGCCCTTCATCATTCTGCTGGTAGCTCTGATCCCGCTGACACGCCTTATCGTTGGTACCGCGCTTGGCACCTGGGCGGCGATCGTGCCGCTCGCAATTGCCGCAACGCCCTATTACGCACGCATCGCCGAGGTATCCCTCCGTGAGGTTGATCGCGGCCTGATCGATGCCGTGCGCGCGATGGGCGGCAATCGCTGGACCATTATTCGCGAAGTACTGGTTCCTGAGGCGTTGCCCGGCATCGTCGCTGGTTTCACCGTCACGCTGGTAACGTTGATTGGCGCTTCTGCCATGGCCGGAGCGATCGGTGCAGGCGGTCTCGGAGATCTTGCCATCCGCTATGGCTACCAGCGCTTCGAGACAACCATCATGGTGGCGGTCGTCGCCGTGTTGATCGTGCTGGTCTGCGGCATCCAGTGGCTCGGCGACCGGCTGGTCGGCCGGCTGGATCACAAATAGTCAGGTACGAAACGCCGCGGCAGGGTGCGAAGACGGCAGCCTGCCGCGGCCCCCAAACAGCTTCTGCCGCAGCGGCCCCTCGGCATAGTCGGCTTTAAACAGCCGGCGTTCTTGCAATACCGGTACAACGAGATCGACAAAGTCGCGCAGGCTTTCCGGCGCCACCGTGCGCGCCAGATTGAAGCCGTCCACACCAGCATCCGAAACCCACTCAGCCAAGCGATCCGCCACTTGCTCGGCCGAACCCACAATGGGCCTCATGCGGCTGCCGAGCACCATCTGATCGATGATCCCGCGCAAGGTTACCGGCTTTGACGCCTCCTTGGTGATTGCGGCGAGCGCAGACTGATTGGCGTTCGTGGACCTTTGCTCGATCGGCTCGTCGAGGCTGTATTTCGAAAAATCGACGCCAGTCGAGGCCGAGTAGTGTGCTAGAGAGGCCTCGACGCTCGCATGTCGGCGATAGTCTTCGAGCTTGTCCCGTGCTTCTTTCTCACTGCGGCCGACGACGATGGTGATTAGACCGAGGACACGCAAGGCATTCGCGCCGCGTCCGAACGCCTCGGCCTTGCACCGCAGCGCCCCCACGATCGGTCGCGCTGCCTGCGGGTTTGGTGTGGCGATGAACACGCATTCGGCGTGCCGGGCTGCAAAATCCTGGCCGCGCGCCGAAGAGCCCGCTTGGAACAGCAGCGGCGTTCGTTGCGGAGAGGGCTGCGCAAGATGGATCCCTTCCATCTTGTAGTAGGTTCCATTGTGCCTGACGGCGCGCACCTTCGAAGCGTCGGCGAAGATGGCCCGCGCCCTGTCAGCGAGCACCGCGTCGTCGTCCCAGCTTCCCTCCCAGAGCTTGTAGAGGATTTCAAGGTATTCCTCGGCCGCATCGTAGCGCGCATCGTGTTCAGGTAGCTTCTCAAAGCCCATGGCTCGCGCGGCGCTATCAAGATAGCCGGTAACAATATTCCAGCCGATACGACCCTTCGTAAGGTGATCGAGCGTCGACATGCGGCGCGCCAGAAGATAAGGCGCCTCGTAGGTCGTGTTGGCCGTTACCCCGAAGCCGAGATGCCGGGTCGCATAGGCCATTGCCGAGATCGGCATCAGCGGATCGTTGACGGGAATCTGCGCGCCGGTTTCGATAACTGGCGCTGCGCTGCCTTTGTACACGTCGTAAACGCCGACGACATCTGCCAGGAATATGCCGTCCAGCTTGCCTCGTTCGGCGGTACGGGCGAAATCCACCCAATAGTCGAGGTCGGTATATTGAAGGGACGTATCGCGCGGATGCGTCCACATGCCGTGGTTGATATGGCTGACGCAGTTCATGTCGAATGCGTAGATCTGCATCTGCTTCATGTATTCGTTCCCTGTGCCGGCAGACCCAGCGCGGTCTTGAGCGACGAGGGCTTCTGTGCCTCGCTAGCTCTTACCTTTCCACGGAACGAGGGCGGCTTCCAAGAGCCGAACGGTTGCGCTGAAGACGAATGCACAGGCCGCGATAATACCGATGCCGACAAAGACCACGTCCGTCGCCAAAAACTGGGAGGCGGACATGATCATGTAGCCGATGCCCCGATTGGAGGCGATCAATTCGGCCGCGACAAGCGTGCCCCAGCCAATGCCAAACGCGATGCGGATCCCCGTCAAAATCTCAGGCAGCGCCGATGGCAGGACTATGCTGACAAGGAGCTGCCACGGTCTTGCGCCAAGCGATCGCGCCGCATTGACGCGCTCGATCGGAAGTGAACGCACGCCCGCCTGTGCCGACAGGCAGATCGGCGCGAACATCGCAAGCACCAACAGTGTCACCTTCGACGTCTCGCCAATCCCCAGCCAGATAATCATCAGCGGCAGATAGGCAAGTGGCGGCAGCGGCCAGTAGAACTCGATCGGTGCATCGAATACCCCCTTTGCCCAGCGATTGAGCCCCATCAGCAAGCCGATTGGGATGCCAATCACGATTGCGATCACTGCTGCTGCCGCGATCCTAAACAGACTTGCCGAAACGTGTTCCCCAAGCGACGCTCCCGCATAACCGTCGCGATAAACAGCGCCGATCTGCGTGACGACCTCTTGCGGTGTCGGCAGAAAGAGGCGCGGTACCAGTCCCAGCTTCGCAACCAGCCACCATATGGCGATCAGCACGACGGCTGTCACGAGGCTGATCACAATCGTACTGCCTTCCCCCACACCGAAACCCTTCATCTGAACGGTTTTCGGCTGATCGGTTGGAGTGCGAATGACAACACCCCTAGTTTCGATGACATCGCTCATTCGGCCGCACTCCTGATCTCGTCAGACTCATGCAAGATAGTCCGGATTTCCTCTCGCAAGGTGGCAAACTCCGGCGCCGTCTTGATTGATCTGCTATCGCCGGTTCGTGCGAACTCGCGGACAAAATCGAGATCAAAGCGCGCTATGATCCGGCCCGGACGCGGCGACATCACCACGACCTGCGTGCCAAGGAACAGTGCTTCCTCGATCGAGTGAGTGATGAAGAAGATGCGTTTTCCCGTTGTTTTCCAAATCGATACGAGCAGTTCCTGCATCTGTTCTCGCGTTAGGCTATCAAGCGCGCCGAATGGCTCGTCCATCAGGAGCACGTCGGGGTCGGCCGCAAGTGCGCGGGCAATACCAACACGTTGGCGCATGCCACCGGACAATTCGTAAGGAAAGGCTCTTGCGAAGTCTTTGAGACCAACGAGCGCCAGAAACTCTTCTGCACGAGCGCGCCGGGCAGCGCTCGGTACTCCTGCAAATTGCAGACCAAGCGCGACGTTGTCGACGACCGACTTCCAAGGCAGCAGCGTGTCTTTCTGAAAGACGACACCGCGGTCGGCACCGGGACGGGTGACCGGGCGCCCGTCGAGTGCGATCGTGCCTGACGAAAGCGGCAGAAAGCCCGCAATCGCATTGAGCAATGTGGATTTGCCGCAACCCGACGCTCCGAGTGCGACAACGAAGCTGTTGTCTGGAATATCAAGGGAAACGCGATCGAGGGCCTGGACCGTTTGCCCATCCCGCGTCCTGAAATAGACGCTTGCGTGATCGACTTTGAGCATGTGCCGTCTCTTCATTCTGTGATGCTGGCGCGATATCGCGCCAGCATGAGTGCATGGGAGGATTGTTAGCTATTTCAGTTGCTTGCGTTCACAAGCGCATCCGCCGTGACAAAGGCGGCGTAGCTCGGCAACACCTCGGAGACCTTGCCCTGCCCCTTCAGGAAGGCGGCCGTGTCCTTGAGGATCTTGGCGGCGCCCGACTTTTCGCCGCCACCGAGCCAGGCTTCGGAGGCCTGCACCTCCGGCGTCAGCAGAGTCAGGTTCTTGAGTGCGGCGGCCTGCTGTTCGGGCGTGCCGCCAAGTGTCTTGGCGAGCAGCGTCGCATTTTCGCTGCCGGCATCCCAGGCCTTCTTATCGGCGGCGAAGGAAGCGTAGTATTTGTTGATGACGCTCGCGAAGCTCTTCAGAAACGCTGGATTCTCATCTGCAAATGTCGATGCCGCCACCCAGGCTGAGAAGGTCGGCGCGCCATTGTCGGCCACGTCCTTGGAGGTAACCAGCACCTTGCCATTCTTCTTGAGTTCGGTCAGTGCCGGATCCCAGACAAAACCGCCGTCAATGTCGCCGCGGTTGTAGCTTGCGACGATCTCCGGCTGGGGAATTGCAAAGACCTGAACGTCCTTTTCCGTCAGGCCAAGCGACTTGATCAGCGCCAGGAGCTGGTAGTGGTCAGTGGAAACTGGTGCAGCGGCCAGCTTCTTCCCCTTGAGGTCAGACAGAGAGGCAATGCCCGAGCCGTTGCGTACAACGAGCGCCTCATCGATGCCGGAGATGGAGGAGAGATAGAATGCCTTTACCTGCAATCCGCGGGATGTCGCGGCCGCGAAAGGGCTGGAGCCGACATAGCCGACCTGCACATCGCCCGATGCGATAGCCGCAAAAATCTCGGCCCCGGAGTTGAACTTTCGGAAATCGATATCGTAGCCCGTTGCCTTGGCAAATTCTCCGTTGGCGATCGCAACCGATGACGGCAACGCGTCGGTCTGGTAGGCAACGACCACTTTCTTGTCGGCCGCCTGGGCGACAAAAGGCGCCAACAGGCTTGCGGATCCGAGCGCAATCGCGGCCAATAGTGTCCTGATATTCATGTTTCGCCCCCTTGTGGCTGAGACTTAGCTTCAGCACTGAACTTGTTTCGACGTCAAAACAGTAGGGCGGGCGTTTCATCACAGATAGAAAAAACTATCTATTTTATAGACTATAACGATAATATTCTTTTCGATTCGATTTCCACCTGCTCGCCGAGGCTAGGCCGGGACAGCGCCTCGGCCTGACCACCAGGTTCAGGCACCTTCAATGGAAATGAGATAGCAAGGTGCCTGGCCGCTCAGAGAAACCATCGCACCTTCACCACCCTCTAGCAAAAACGCATCGCATGGCCCAAGGGCGGCGTGATTACCATCGTATTCTAGGACGACGTCACCGTGGCCACATAGGGCGAGCCAGGTCGATGCAACCACCTGCCTCATGGACGTGCCGTTGACATCCACCCTCTCGACACGATGGCGGAGACTGCCACGGCGGGTCATGACGTTCAGGTCGGTGATTTCTCCGTCGGCAAGCGTTGCTGACACTGCGACGTCGGCGGGAAAGGTCAGGGGATCGTCACCCTGCGTCAGCAAGACGGGAGCCGCGCCATTGATCGCCAGTGACATGCCATTGCCGTCGAGGATCGACAGCGTACGGTCGATGCCGGGGAAGATAGAGAAAGGCCCGTCAACCGCCACCGTTGCCATGCTGATACGCCAGTAGAAATCGGATAGGGCCGCGCCTTCGGGGGAAACCGCGATTTCGACGGTTTCGCCACCACCGTTCTTCCACGGCATGCGACGATAGGTGTCGGCTTTGAGAACCGTGACTCGAGTCATTTTGTTTCCATCATCGATTTGGGCTCGGCCTTCTCACCGTGGACAAGGTCGCCGCGCGATGCGGCGGCCTTGTCCGGTTGATGCGAGCTTAGTTCCCCATGATCGCCGGCAAGCGCAGACCTTTTTCCTTGGCGCAGTCGATGGCGATCTCGTAGCCAGCATCGGCATGGCGCATAACGCCGGTTGCCGGATCGTTCCAGAGAACGCGCTCGAGCCGCCGTGCCGCGTCGTCCGTGCCATCGGCGCAGATGACGATGCCCGAATGCTGGGAAAAGCCCATGCCGACGCCGCCGCCATGATGGAGCGACACCCAGGTCGCACCCGACGCGGTGTTGAGCAGCGCGTTCAGCAGCGGCCAGTCGGAGACGGCGTCCGAACCGTCCTTCATTGCTTCGGTTTCGCGGTTCGGCGAGGCGACCGAGCCGGAGTCGAGGTGGTCACGACCGATGACAACTGGGGCCTTCAGCTCGCCGTTCCTGACCATCTCGTTGAAGGCGAGGCCGAGGCGGTGGCGATCGCCAAGACCGACCCAGCAGATGCGTGCTGGCAGGCCCTGGAAGGAAATGCGTTCGCGCGCCATGTCGAGCCAGTTGTGCAGGTGCTTGTTGTCCGGGAGCAGCTCCTTCACCTTGGCGTCGGTCTTGTAGATATCCTCCGGATCGCCAGATAGGGCCGCCCAGCGGAACGGGCCAATGCCGCGGCAGAACAGCGGGCGGATATAGGCCGGCACGAAGCCGGGGAAGGCGAAGGCGTTCTCGAGGCCTTCTTCCTTAGCCACCTGGCGGATGTTGTTGCCGTAGTCGAAGGTCGGAATGCCCATGTCCTGGAAGGCGATCATCGCCTCGACATGCTCGCGCATCGAGGCGCGGGCCGCCTTCTCGACCGCCTTCGGGTCGGAAACGCGCTTGTCCTTCCACTGGGCCATCGTCCAGCCCTTCGGCAGGTAGCCGTTGACCGGGTCGTGGGCGGAGGTCTGGTCGGTGACCATGTCGGGGCGAATGCCGCGGCGGACCATCTCCGGCAGGATCTCGGCGCAGTTGCCGAGCAGGCCGACCGACTTAGCCTCGCCGTTCTTCGTCCAGCGGGCGATCATCTCGATGGCCTCGTCCAGCGTCGCGGCCTTTTCGTCGAGATAGCGGGTGCGCAGGCGGAAATCGATCGAGTCCGGGTTGCACTCGACCGCCAGGCACGACGCGCCGGCCATGACAGCGGCGAGCGGCTGGGCGCCGCCCATGCCGCCGAGGCCGCCGGTCAGCACCCACTTGCCCTTGAGGTTGCCGCCGTAGTGCTGGCGTCCGGCCTCGACGAAGGTCTCGTAGGTGCCCTGCACGATACCCTGCGTGCCGATGTAGATCCACGAGCCGGCCGTCATCTGGCCATACATGGCGAGGCCCTTCTTATCGAGCTCGTTGAAATGGTCCCAGGTCGCCCAATGTGGCACGAGGTTCGAGTTGGCGATCAGGACACGCGGCGCGTCCTTGTGCGTGCGGAACACGCCGACCGGCTTGCCGGATTGCACGAGGAGCGTTTCGTCCTCGTTCAACGTCTTCAGTGTTGCTGCGATGCGGTCAAAGTCGTCCCAGGTGCGGGCCGCGCGCCCGATGCCGCCGTAGACGACCAGCTCGTTCGGGTTCTCGGCTACATCAGGGTCAAGGTTGTTCATCAGCATGCGTAGTGGCGCTTCGGTCATCCAGCTCTTGGCATTAAGCTCGCTGCCGCGCGGTGCACGGATTTCGCGAATGTTGTGGCGTGGGTTTGCAGTCATGCGAGTTCCTCCAGTGGAGTGATCGTTATCGTTTCAGGCCGGTTGCGATCTGTTCGATCCGCACCAGAATGTTTTTCAGATGTACCCGAAGGCGGTCTGCCTTGGCGGTATCGTAGGCGAAAGGCGGTGCTTCCGTTTGGAGGTGCGTCGATTGCGCGAGCTCCATCTGGATCGCATGCACACCCACCTCGGGACGCCCGTAGTGGCGTGTCGTCCAGCCACCCTTGAAGCGACCATTCAGCACACTGTCGTAACCTTCGGCAGCCTCGACGACAGTGAGCGTCGCCTGCTCGATCGCCCCATCGCAGGTCTTGCCCATGTCCGTACCGATATTGAAATCCGGCAACTTGCCTTCGAAGAGGAACGGAATATGGGAGCGGATCGAGTGGCAGTCATAGAGGATCGCGACGCCGTGAATTGCCCTCACGCGCTCGATCTCTGCGGCTAGTGCCGCGTGATAGGGAGCATGAAAGTTCCGCAACCGCGTCGCGATAGCGGCTTCGTCAGGAGCCTGTCCGTCCTCCCAGATCGCCTTGCCGTCGAAGTCGGTTTCCGGAACGAGGCCCGTTGTGCTCTGGCCGGGATAGAGACTGACCCCTGCCGGATCGCGGTTGGCGTCAATGACGTAGCGGTGGAACGTCGCGCGCACCGTCGTCGCATCGGAAAGCAGGTCATCATAGAGGTGATGGATGTGCCAGTCGGTATCGGCAAGAATCTTGCCGTTATCGTTCAGGCGCTCCCATATGTCGGCGGGAACCTCGGTACCGGTATGCGGGAAGCCCAGGATCACGGGCGATGTGCCCTGCTTGACTTCAAATACAGCCATGTCAGCCCTCCAGAACCGGCAGAATGCCGCGGGAAACGGATGCATTCAGCGCGCCCGTCGCGATCAGATCGCCCGCCGCCTTGAGGTCGTTTGCCATATACCGGTCAAGCTCGAGCGTCGGCACCGCCTCGCGGATCGTTGCAATGGCCTTCTGCAACTCGGGGCTGGTCGTGAGCGGGGAGCGGAATTCCACACCCTGCGCCGCCGTCAGTGCTTCGATACCGATGATATTGAAGAGGTTTTCGGTCATCGGCAGCAGACGTCGCGCACCATGGCAGGCCATGGAGACGTGATCTTCCTGGTTTGCCGACGTTGGCGTCGAGTCGACCGAGGCCGGATGCGACATCTGCTTGTTTTCCGACATCAGCGCCGCAGACGTTACTTCCGCGATCATCAGACCGGAGTTGAGGCCCGGCTTCTTGGCCAGGAAGGCCGGCAGCCCGTAAGAGAGGGCAGGATCGACCAGCAGAGCGATGCGCCGCTGTGCGATTGCGCCGATCTCGCAGATCGCCAGAGCCACCTGGTCGGCAGCAAACGCGACCGGTTCGGCATGGAAGTTACCGCCGGAGACGACCGAGTTGTCCGATAGCACCAGCGGGTTGTCGGTGACGGCGTTGGCCTCGATCTCCAGCGTGCGCGCGACCGAGCGCAGCAGATCCAGGCAGGCGCCATCGACCTGCGGCTGGCAGCGAATGCAATAAGGATCCTGCACGCGCTCGTCGCCTTCGATATGGCTTTGACGGATTACCGAGCCTTCGAGCAGGCTGCGAAGAGCCGCAGCCGTATCGATCTGGCCCTTGTGGCCACGCAACGTGTGAATGTCGGGATGGAACGGGGCGGAGGAGCCCATCGCCGCATCCGTCGACATCGCGCCGGTAATCAGTGCCGCCTGTGCAGCCCGGTGTGCCCGGAAAAGGCCGGCGAGTGCGAGCGCCGTCGAGGTCTGCGTGCCGTTGATAAGCGCCAAGCCTTCCTTAGCGGCGAGTACCACGGGCTTCAAGCCGGCCTTCGCAAGAGCTGCCGCACCAGGCAGGCGCTCGCCACCGACAAAGGCCTCGGCCTCACCCATCATCACGGCAGCCATATGCGCAAGCGGCGCAAGGTCGCCGGAGGCACCGACGGAACCCTTCTCCGGGATAACCGGGACGACGCCTTTTTCCAGCATGCCTTCAATCAGCCGCACCAGTTCGAGCCGGACGCCGGAGGCACCACGGCCGAGCGAGACGAGCTTGAGCGCCATGATCAAGCGAACGACGTTTTCAGGTAGCGGCGCGCCGACGCCACAGCAGTGTGACAGGATAAGGTTGCGCTGCAGGGTCGCGACGTCAGACGCGTCGATCTTGATCGAGGCGAGCTTCCCGAAGCCGGTATTGATGCCATAGACCGGCGCATTGCCGGCCGCGATCTCGGCAATGCGGCCAGCGGCCTTGGCGATGCCGGCATCAAAGGATGCATCGAGCCTCGCCGGCTCGCCGGTCCAGTAGATCGTTTCCAGATCCTTGAGTGAAACGGAACCGGGATGAAGGGTAATGGTCAACGGTCGATCCTTTCGCCCTTGAAGACATGTGCATGAAGCGGGTTGAAGCCAATGCGGTAGACGAGCTCCGCCGGGCTCTCGATATCCCAGATCGCGAAATCGGCTGACTTGCCGGTCTCCAGCGTTCCAGTGTCCTCGAGCAGGCCGAGAGCTCGAGCGCCTTCGCGCGTCGCCCCGGCAATGCATTCCTCGACGGTCAGGCCGAAGAGAGTCGCTGACATGTTCATCGTCAAAAGCAGCGAAGTCAGCGGCGAGGTTCCGGGATTGCAGTCAGTCGCGATGGCGATCCGCGTGCCGGTATCGCGCAGCGCCTGCACCGGAGGCTTTTGCTTCTCGTTGATGGCGTAGAAGGCGCCCGGCAGCAGAACCGCAACCGTACCGGCTGCAGCCATGGAGGCGGCCCCTTCCGCATCGAGATATTCGAGATGATCGGCAGAGAGCGCATCGTAGGAGGCCGCGAGCTTCGCGCCGCCGAGGTTGGAGAGCTGTTCGGCGTGCAGCTTTACCGGCAGGCCCAGCGCTTGCGCCTTGTCGAAGACACGCTTAATCTCCGCTGTCGAAAAGGCGATCCCCTCGCAGAACCCATCGACTGCATCGGCCAGACCCTCAGCGTGAGCGTATTCCAGCCCGGGTATGACGACATCGGTGATGTAGTCGCCGTTGCGGCCCTTGTATTCGACTGGCGTTGCATGCGCGCCGAGATAGGAGGTGACAACCCGGACGGGGCGGACGCGCTCGAGCTGCCGGGCGGCGCGCAGCATCTTGAGTTCGGCGTCAACGTTCAGGCCGTAGCCTGACTTGACTTCGATCGTGGTAACGCCTTCGGAAATGAGTGCATCCAGACGCGGAAGAGCAGCTTCGACAAGGCCTTCCACCGAGAGCGCGTTCGTCGCCTTGACGGAGGAGACAATGCCACCGCCAGCCTGTGCAATCTCCTCATAGGTAGCCCCTTCGAGGCGCATCTCGAATTCGCGGGCGCGGTTGCCCCCGTAGACGATATGGGTATGGCAGTCCACCAGACCGGGTGTAACCCAGCGGCCTTCGAGATCGGTGATCTGTGCCCGCTCGATTGCCGCCACCGGCAGGTCGGCCTCCGGGCCGACAAAAGTTAGACGGCCATTCTCGGTGACAATGGCACCCTTTTCGATGATGCCGAGATCAGATTTTTGCTGCTCGAGCGTCACCAATCGCGCGTTCCGCCACAGGTGTGGACGGAGATCTCCCGATGCGTCGCCGTCTGAAATTTTGTTCCCATTCATCAGCTTTGCGCCTTCCCTTATGTAGAAACATGTATATACATAATAGGAGCGGTGACAAGTGAAATTTTGTGTATCCTTCCCAAAAAGGAAGATGTGCAGTGCCAAAGAGGAGAAAAGCGTAATGACCGGACCTGTCGCGACCAGACTTCACGCCAGCGCGGCCCTGCTACCGGGAGGGTGGCGCGAGAACGTGCGCCTGACCATCGCAGACGGACGAATTGAAGACGTTCAGACAGGCGTTGGCGCCGGACCCGGTGACGAGCATCACCAAACGATCGTTCCGGCGATGAGCAACCTCCACAGCCATGCTTTCCAGCGCGCAATGGCTGGCCTTGCAGAGGTCAGGGGCCCCGCGAACGACAGTTTCTGGAGTTGGCGCACCGTCATGTACCGGTTTGCCCTGTCTATGGAACCCGAGCACGTCGAGGCCGTTGCCGCCCAACTCTATATGGAAATGCTCGAGGCCGGCTTTTCGCGCGTCGGAGAGTTCCACTATCTCCACCATGACCAGGACGGAATGCCCTATGGCAATATTGCCGAACTCGCAGAGCGCATCGGTGCGGCAGCAACCACCAGCGGGATCGGCCTTACACTTCTTCCGGTCTTCTACGCCCATTCCGGCTTCGGTGGTAAGGCGCCAATTGATGGCCAGCGACGTTTTATCAATAACCTGGACACCTTTGCCGCTTTGATGGAGGCCTGCCGCGGGGTGACAGCCGCAATCCCCGGTGCCGACCTGGGCATCGCGCCGCACAGCCTGCGGGCCGTAACACCGGAGGAACTTGCCAAGATCGTGCCGCTTGCCGGCGACGGGCCGGTCCATATCCACATCGCCGAGCAGGTCAAGGAAGTGGAAGACTGCGTGGCGTGGTCAAACGCGCGTCCCGTGGAATGGCTGCTTGCAAACGCACCCGTTGATGAGCGGTGGTGCCTGATCCATGCGACACACATGACCGACGCAGAGACCCGCGGTATGGCGAAGAGTGGCGCGATTGCGGGTCTTTGCCCGATAACGGAAGCCAATCTTGGTGATGGTACATTTCCCGCGCCACTTTTCATCGAAGAAGGTGGGCGCTTCGGCGTCGGCTCTGACTCGAATATTCGCATCTCCCTGGCCGGGGAACTGTGCCAGCTCGAATATTCGTTGCGACTCTCCTTGAGAGGTCGCAACGTCATTGCCTCCCCGAGCGGTTCGACCGGGCGGAACCTTTTCGATCGTGCGATCGGTGGCGGTGGTGACGCGCTCAAGGCTCCAGGTGGTATCGCAAAGGGAAACCATGCCGACCTCGTTTCGCTCGACGCAACCACCGTCCCCTATCTCTCCGGCGACCATCTGCTCGATCATTGGGTCTTTGCCGGTGGCGTCACCATAGACAGCGTCTGGACGCTTGGACGAAAGCAGGTCTCGAGCGGACGCCACGTGGCGCGCGAGGACATCAACCGAAAGTTTCTGAAGGCGATGGGCGAGCTCTTGACAACATAGGGCTTCCCTCTCCGCGGTATACCGACTAGAGCGGGAAGTCACCAACTGGAGCGTGGCGATGAATCAAGGCAAGGACACAACCTTGCACCAGCGGATCGTGAGCGAGATCGAAGGCCGCATCGTCTCGGGCGAATGGCCTCCTGGCCATCGCATCCCGTTCGAGGTGGATCTCACCAAGGAATATGACTGTTCGCGCATGACCGTGAACAAGGCGCTTACGCAACTGGCCAAGGCGGGCCTCATCGAGCGCAGGAAGAAGTCGGGCAGTTTCGTGACGCAGCCTCAAGCGCAATCGGCTGTGCTTGAGATCCACGATATCCGGGCGGAGGTTCAGTCACTGAACCTCGCCTATTCCTACGCCGTATCGAAGCGCGAGCATCGCAAGGCGAGGCCGGACGACATCATCCGCCTCGATGTTGCATCGGGATCGTCGGTGGTGGACGTGTCCTGCATCCATCATGCGGGCGGGCGGCCCTTCTGCCTGGAAGAGCGCCTGATCAGCCTTTCAACCGTCCCGGAAGCCGCCGAAGAAAATTTCGCTGAAATGGCGCCGGGTGCGTGGCTGATCAACCAGATACCATGGAGCAGCGCCGAGCACCGAATCCACGCCGTCTCGGCCGGCGCCGACGAAGCCATTGCACTGGATATACCGCGTCATACCGCCTGCCTGGTTGTCGAGCGACGTACCTGGAGCAATGTCGGACCAGTCACCCATGTCCGCTTCACCTATCCAGGTGACCGCCATGCGTTGGTAGCGCGCTTCACCCCGGCGTCGCAATAGCAAGTCGGCAGCAACCATCATCGACTCGTGGTCGGATATTCCCCGTCGCAGTGCTTCAGTAACAGATTTGGCGGTAAGAGCCAACGTGCGGGTCCACACCGCATCACCGCGGCTTCGCCTCCAAAGCATGGGCAATCAGGCCTTTTGCTATGGAGCGGATCGCAGATTGTGGAGAGTGATATCTACTGTTCTCGCTGCAGCTGTATTTTGCTCCTTGCCGGGAAACTTACGGTGCCCACCAAGATGACGAAATGTTGATTGGTTCGGCCTATTTCCGAGAAGCCCGGCGAGGCTAAGTTCTATCACTGATAGTGTTGCACGGGGGCTGTGATGGACACGCTTCGAAGAATGATATCCATTGGAATGCTCGTCGCTATTGCAGGTCTCGCATCGGCATGTTCAACCAGCTCCGAGGCACCTCTGACGACGGGGTCGGTCGGGTATGGCAGACACAATGCCGACTTTGATCTCAGACCCGCGTGCAGTGGCGGATTCGGCAACGATCGACCCTGCAGCTATTAGGCGCTTTTACCAGATCAGCGGGGTGGTTTGACGTCGCCGACACGCGTTGCAGTTCGGTCGAGGACCGTTCGTCTAAAAGCGCCGGAGCGTGGCGTCCCTCTCGCTGCGGACGTCCTCTGCTAGGCTTGCCAGGTTTCGTAGACGATTTCGGTTGGTGTCTCGCCAAATTCTAACGAAATTGCTTCACGACAGAGTACTTTCCGGCTTCCCAGACCCTCATCTCGCCGCCTTCGCAACTGTAGTTTGCGTCGGTCTCTGATATTCCGATCCCGATGCCCTCGATGCCTGGATCATCGAAGACGACAAACACATCGGCTTTCCTGACTTTCCTCTGCTG
This sequence comes from Rhizobium grahamii CCGE 502, assembly GCF_000298315.2. Lineage (GTDB taxonomy): Bacteria > Pseudomonadota > Alphaproteobacteria > Rhizobiales > Rhizobiaceae > Rhizobium > Rhizobium grahamii. Next base: position 297,297 of record NZ_AEYE02000035.1, read on the forward strand.
GAAATCTTTCAGGATGTACTTGTAGCACTCGATATCCTGGCGTGAATTCTGACGTAAGATCTGAGCTTCGATCTTTTTTGTGACCTCCGATAGCGGGCGCGTTTCGGCGAGCGCTGGAAGGGTGAGTGCGAGCATCGGGAAAGCCACGAGCGGGAAGGGGCATCTGTTCATTGATTGTCGACACCAAAAGCCAGCGATCGGAAATGGATATGAATTCTCGGTCATAACGTCAGATCCCTCAGAAATTGCAAGTGCTCAACGCTGCCTCCCATGTCTTGAGGAGAAACATCGTCCCCACGGATCGCACCTCACGTTACCTGCTGCTCCCGCGAAAGACTCCCCCCGATTGAACCGCACGTCCTTTGTCGTCATGATGAGGGCACCTGACATCGAGACACACGACGGCGATGCGTATCTTTCTGGTCCGACATGGAGAATCCCTCGGCAACATTGACGAAAAGGCTTACGGTGAGTTCGGCGACCACAATGTTCCTCTGACGCAATGGGGTTACCGGCAAGTGCAAACGGCCGGTCAGGTGTTGGCGTCCTACCTCGTTGGACTGCCGCAGACCGGCAGCGCCAGACTGGACATTTGGTACTCTCCCTATTTGCGGACCCGGCAAAGCAAGGACGCGCTTCTCGAAACCCTACCGCCCGAACGCATAGGCGCAGTAAGGGAGGATTACCTGCTTCGCGAGCAGGACTTTGGGCTTTTCACGGAAATATACGATCATGCGGAGCGTCGGCAAAAGTTTCCGGATGAGTTCGAAAAATGGGCCAGGCTGCGCAGCACCAGTGGAAAATTCTATGCAAGGCCGCCCGACGGGGAGAGCAGGGCGGATGTCGCCCAGCGTCTTCGGCTTTTCCTGCAAACGGTAATCGACGATCTCTCCGGCATATCCAACGATGTCATTATCGTGGGACATGGCGTGACGAACCGGGCGTTCGAAATGAATTTTCTCCACCTTGCTGTCGACTGGTTTGAGCGCTCCGACAATCCCGGAAATTCCGACGTCACATTGATCGAGGGAAATCGTTCCTCAGGATACAGCTCGTCCCTGCTGCACAGGGCGACCGACCGGATGGAAGGTGATGACGAGCTGCGTATGGCCCACGGATCAGAATTGACGTTTGCCCCGAGACAAAAACCATAGGCAGACGTCATATATGCGACGTCTTTGCCGGTGCTAATGGCGAGCAGATGACAGGCCGCACTCGGTAACCTCCGGCTCGTCCTTGATGCTGGCCTTGATCCGCAGTTCCCAATCCGGACCCAGTTGAAAACCGTGCGCCCGCAGCATGTCAGCCACCTTAGGACAGTCTGCGGGACTGTCGTACTGGCCGGCAAGAGAAACCTCGATGAGCGTCTCCCCGGCGTCCACTTCGCAATCGCCGTTCAGGCCGGTCCCCTGAAGAAAAGAGCAGACGGCCTGGGCGCGCTCGAGGCCTGTGCCATCGTTGGAAACGACCGGTGAGCCGGCCGCCAGAATGGCAGCCTCAAACAGCGATACCAAGGTTTTCATCGTAGCCTCCGTGGAGGGAGACATCCGCACCGGTCAACCGATGACTGGAGGCCTCCGTCTTCCTTCCAGGAGATGAAGGATGAAGGGGACATAGGTCGTAAATCAGAAGCGGGAAGGGCGCCACTCGGGATTGAGCCAGCCAATGGAATTTCCGGGGAATGGCAATCGGCGAGAAGCCGTGGTCAAGCCGGAAAAGGATGCCCCCCGGGGGTGAGCGGCGGCCAATTTATCTGCGAGGGCACGCTGATGCGCCGTCGTTCATCGAGCGATACCTGCGAGAGGTTTGTGCGCCTCAGAAGCGGCACCGGATCGATGTTTTGCCGCTTGATCCGCGACCGCGAGCTGTGAAGCGAGCCCATCGCGGTTGGAGCGGCAGCTAGCCCTGAAACTTGTTCTTGAGGACTTGAGACATCTCTCCCCCTGGTCTCTCATAAGTGCCAACAACATGATGAGGCCTCTCGCAGCCGAGCGCAAATGTGGTGGCGCGAACGGATGGAAATTTCGGAGAAAATTTCAGGCACCTGTCGATTTTCGCTTTTTTCAAACGTTCCTTGTCAGGATGACGACCGGTGCAAGGTTTGCGGTCGTTGCACAACAAAGGAGGAGTCTCATGATGGACCAGAACAATCTTGTCTCTGCCAGAGAACTGGCTCGGAGAAACGCCGTCACCTTTCCAAACGAAAGTAGCGAATACAGGAAAGCGCGCGACGAACTCCTTGCCGAAGAAATCGAACTGCGACGGCATATCGAGCGTGTCGCCGAGCAACGCCGTGCATTGCCGCCTGGCGGGCAGGTTTCGAAGGACTACCGCTTTCGCGGAGCGGATGGCGAGGTTACATTGAGAGATCTGTTCGGAGAGAAGCCGACACTTGTGATTTACAATTACATGTACGGACCGCAGCGTGAACAGCCATGCCCGATGTGTACTTCCATGCTGTCGGCGCTCGACGGAGAAATCCCTGACATTCGCCAGCAGGTCGCCTTCGCGGTTGTCGCGCGCTCGCCCATTGAGCGGTTGCTGGCATTCAAGAAGGAACGAGGCTGGCACCACCTGCCCCTCTACTCAGACATGACAGAAGAGTTCAGCCGCGACTATCACGCCATTGGCGCTGATGGCAGTGATGACGCAGCCTATAACGTCTTCACGATCAAGGATGGTGTGGTCAGGCACTTCTGGAACCCGGAAATGGGGCCGGTAACGGCCGATCCCGGCCAGGATCCGCGGGGCGCACCGGATTTCATGCCGCTCTGGACGGTGCTCGATACAACGCCTGAAGGCCGGCCCCCGGCTTGGTATCCAAAGCTCAGCTACGACGGCATGTGGTAACTTCCACGCATGCCGCGGGCGTCAGCGTCCCTTGCCGACGCTCGCATACATGCCTGTTGTACGAAACTCGGTTGGATTCGTGCCATAGACGCGGCGGAATACCTTCGAGAAGTAGTTGGCGTCTTCGAAGCCTGAGCGGATCGCCACCTCCTTTACGGGCATGTTCGCGGTTTTGGTCAGCAATTTGACAGCGCGCTTCAACCGCTTCTGCAGGACGAACTCGGCCGGCGGCAGGCCCTCGTTGGCTGCGAACATTCGCGAGAAATGTGCCCTGCTGAGGCCCGCGACCCGCGCAAGATCCTCGACGGGCAGCGGGCGCTCGAGATTTGCCATGATGTAGTCAATAACATGCTGCATCGTCCGGTATTCTTCACTGAAGACCGGATGCGAGCCGAAGACGTCGTCGTATAGCGCCATCGCTGCCTCGTAGGCGATTGAAGAGGCCAGCCCAGGCGTTTCCCCGCCGTTGATCAGCCGCAGACTGCAGTCCGCCAGATGCTCCACCGTTTGCGGTTGCAGCTTCAGAATCGGTCCGGTTACTGCGAGGATCGAGCGATGGATGCGCAGTGCCTCGTCGCCGTTCATCGAAATCCAGAAAAACTCCCAGCGGTCCCCGTCCTCGAGCCAGTAACGGTGATTATGCGGAACGAGGACAAGCAGAGTCTCACCCTCCTTCACGCGGAGCTGCCGATTCTCGTAGCGCAGGTTGCCCGCGCCTTTGATCGTATGCTGCAGGACGGTGAAGGGTGTCTGCCCGCGCTTTCTGCCGTCCCAGTCGTAGGTCGCGTTCTCACGGATCTCGTAGCCAGTGCTGGTCGGCATTGTGTGCAGACTCTGGCGGCCACGCGGCAGCGACACGGTCCGCATCACCGGTCCGTTGTCAATCAATTTCTGCAGCACAGAATTACCCATGAAAGCATAATCCTTCTCTGGCGGCCCCGCCAAATATGCGCATAATCCGCCCTCAAGAGAGAGAACACCGCCAGCACCGAGGAGCGGCGGGGAGGAGAATTCAGCCGGATTTCTGGCCTTTTTTGGCGTCGAGCGCAAGCCCGCGTCCTATTCTTCTTCTCATCGTTCAGCGCCGGCACATTTGATCGCATTGAGGCAAGGATCATGAGTTTCAAAATCGCTATCATCGGCGCGGGCAGCGTCGGCTTCACGAAAAAACTGTTCACCGACATCCTTTGTGTGCCGGAATTCCAGGATGTTGAGTTCGCGCTCACAGACATGAGTGAACACAATCTCCAGATGATCAAGCAAATCCTCGACACGATCGTGTCGTCCAACAAGCTGCCGACCAAGGTGACGGCGACGACGAACCGGCGCGAGGCACTGACGGGTGCTCGTTACATCATCAGCTGCGTGCGTGTGGGTGGCCTCGAAGCATATGCCGACGATATCCGCATTCCGCTGAAATACGGCATCGACCAGTGCGTCGGCGATACGATTTGCGCCGGCGGCATTCTCTACGGCCAGCGCAATATCCCTGTCATTCTGGATTTCTGCAAAGACATCCGCGAAGTCGCCGAACCGGGTGCGAAGTTCCTGAACTACGCAAACCCGATGGCAATGAACACCTGGGCCGCGATCGAATATGGCAAGGTCGACACGGTCGGTCTCTGCCATGGTGTCCAGCACGGCGCCGAACAGATCGCAGAAGTGCTTGGAGCGCAATCACCCTCCGAACTCGACTACGTCTGCTCTGGCATCAACCATCAGACCTGGTTCGTCGATCTGAAGCTCAACGGTCGCAAGATTGGCAAGGACGAGCTGGTTGCCGCTTTCGAGGCGCATCCTGTCTTCTCGCAGCAGGAAAAGCTGCGCATCGACGTGCTGAAGCGCTTCGGCGTCTATTCCACGGAAAGCAACGGGCATCTGTCCGAGTACCTTCCCTGGTACCGCAAGCGTCCCGATGAAATCACCAAGTGGATCGACATGTCGGATTGGATCCATGGCGAAACCGGTGGGTACCTGCGTCATTCCACCGAGACCCGCAACTGGTTCGAAACGGAATTTCCGCAGTTCCTGGAGCAGGCGTCGAAGCCAATCGATCGGTCCAGGCGTTCGAACGAGCATGCGAGCCACATTCTCGAGGCGCTAGAAACCGGACGCATTTATCGTGGCCACTTCAACGTCAAGAACAACGGCGTCATCACCAACCTGCCGTCGGATGCGATCATCGAGTCGCCCGGCTTCGTCGACCGCTTCGGCATCAACATGGTGTCAGGCGTCACCCTCCCGGAGGCCTGCGCCGCGACCTGCATGGCCTCGATCAACGTCCAGCGCATGTCGGTACATGCAGCCGTTAGCGGCGACATCGACCTTTTGAAGCTCGCCGTGTTGCACGACCCGCTGGTCGGCGCCGTCGCGACGCCCGAGGAAGTCTGGCAGATGGTCGATGAAATGGTTGCCGCCCAGGCCCGCTGGCTGCCGCAATATGCAGATGCGGTTCCGGCAGCGAAGGAACGCCTGGCCAAGTCAACCGTCAAAACCCGCGAGTGGGCCGGTGCGGCGCGCCGCAATGTTCGCTCGATCGACGAGCTGCGTGCCGAGAAGGCCGCGCTCAAGCAGGCTGTCTGAATTTCGCTGACGACGGGTGGCGATGGGGCTCGGGAGGGCCCCATCATCACAAGCCCGTCATCGGATCGTTGAGGAGAAGCGGGGCTGCCGAAGGCACCCTGAAGCAAGAGGGAGAAACGATGAGAAATTTCCGCAACATTGGCGTTCTTGCCGGACTGGCGCTGAGCGTCTCAGTCTCGGCTTTGAGCGCCTACGCCTCCGAGCCGACGGTACCGCCCGTTCCGCCGCAATTCCCGGCGGAAGGCAAGATCAAATACGTATCGAGAGATTCGATCGAAGAGTTCAAGGCGCTTCCGTCCTACAACGAACCGGATTGGGTGAAGAAGAACTTCGTCGACACCGGCAAGCTGCCGCCCGTCAAGGATCGCCTTCCCAAGGAACCGCTCGTCTTCAAGACCGAGAACATGGTTGATGGCATCGGGGTCTACGGCGACACCATGCGTCACGTTATCGGCGGACGGCCGGAAGGCTGGAACTACGGCGCCGGCCAGACGCAGGGCTGGGGCGGCATCGACATCGGCCTTTCGGAATGCCTGACGCGCACCGCACCGCTCTTCCAGGTTCAGGCCAAGGACACCGAGCCGCTTCCGAACCTCGCCAAGAGCTGGGAGTGGTCGCAGGACGGCCACAAGCTGACGATGCACCTCGTCGAAGGTGCGAAATGGTCGGATGGCGTACCGTTCAACGCTGACGACATCATGTTCTACTGGGAAGACGAAGTCATCGATCCGAACGTTTCGCCGCTTGGCGGCGGCGCTTCGCCGGAGGCCTTCGGCGAGGGAACGACGCTCAAGAAGATCGATGATTACACCATCGAGTGGACCTTCAAGGAAGCGTTCCCGAAGCAGTATCTTTACACGATGGCCTATCCGAGCTTCTGCCCGGGCCCCTCGCATATTCTGAAGCCGCAGCATCCGAAGTATTCGAAGAACACCTATGACCAGTTCAAGAATACGTTCCCGCCGGAATATATGAACATACCGGTCATGGGTGCCTGGGTGCCGGTCGAATACCGTCCGGACGACATCATCGTCATGCGCCGCAACCCCTACTACTGGAAGGTCGACGAGAAAGGCAATCAGCTGCCTTACCTCAACGAACTGCACTACAAGCTCTCCACCTGGGCTGACCGTGACGTGCAGGCCGTTGCCGGGTCCGGCGACATTTCCAACCTGGAGCAGCCGGAAAACTTCGTGGCTTCGCTGAAGCGCGCTGCCGAGAAGACCGCACCTGCACGCCTCGCCTTTGGTCCGCGCCTGATCGGCTACAACATGCGCATGAACCTGTCCGCCAACGGCTGGGGCGATCCTGATGCTCGTGGTCAGGCCCTCCGCGATCTGAACCGCAATGAAGATTTCCGCAAGGCGGTCACCATGGGTCTCGACCGCAAGGCGATCGGTGACTCCCTGGTCAAGGGTCCGTTCACCGCGATTTATCCCGGCGGCCTCTCCTCGGGCACGAGCTTCTACGACCGCAATTCCGTGGTCTACTATCCCTTCGACCTGAAGGGCGCCAAGGAGCTCTTGGCCAAGGCCGGCCTCAAGGATACCGACGGCGACGGGTTCGTGAACTTCCCTGCGGGGACGGCCGACGGCAAGAACGTCGAGATCGTGCTGCTCGTCAACAACGGCTACGCGACAGACAAGAGCCTTGCCGAAGGCGTCATCGGGCAGATGGAAAAGCTCGGCCTGAAGGTGATCCTGAATGCATTGGACGGCCCCAAGCGTGATGACGCCCACTACAGCGGTCGCTTCGATTGGCTCATCCAGCGCAGCTCGCCCGAACTTGCCTCGGTTGTGCAGAATACCGAGCAGCTGGCGCCCGTCGGCCCACGTACGAGCTGGCAGCATCGCGCTGGCAAGGACGGCAAGGTTGACCTGATGCCTTATGAAGAAAAGCTGGTGGACATCGTAACGAAGTTCCAGACCAGCCAGGACAACAACGAGCGTGTTGAACTGATGAAACAGTACCAGAAGGTCGCGACCGAGAATGTCGATACGGTCGGCCTCACGGAATATCCGGGTGCACTGATCATCAACAAGCGTTTCTCGAACGTCCCCGAAGGCACGCCGATCTTCATGTTCAACTGGGCTGAAGACTCCGTCATCCGCGAACGTCTGTGGGTGGCTGCCGACAAGCAGGGCAAATACGAACTGTTCCCTGAACAGCTGCCCGGCAAGCCCGGTGAAAAGGGCCCGATCAACTAAGAACTCCCTCCCAACCGAGGACTCCGGTCGCGCGTGAAGCGCGGCCGGGCAATATCAACAAGCCGGCCGCACCGACAGGCGCGACCGGCGGCAAGGAGAAGCGAACCGTCCGATGTTACGATTCCTGCTCGTGCGCATAGCCTCTGCGATCCCGGTGCTGATCATTTTGAGCATCGTAACCTTCGCGATCATCCAGGCTCCGCCCGGTGACTATGCCGACTACATCCGTTCGCAACTGATCAATCAGAGTGGCGCGTCCTTCGCGGCCGCCGATGCGCAGGCCCAGGCCTATCGCGTTGCTCATGGCCTCGATCAGCCGATGGTGATCCAGTATTTCAACTGGGTCAAAGGTATCGTGACGCAAGGCGATTTCGGCTACAGCATGTTCTACAACAAGCCCGTCGCGGATGTCGTGGCCGAGCGGCTGCCGCGTACCCTGGCGCTTGCTTTGGTCTGCCACATCTTCGCATCGGTGCTTGGCATCGGCTTCGGTATCTGGGCCGCAACGCGCCAGTACAGCTGGATCGACAGCCTGCTTTCGGGCGTCTCTTTTCTCGGCATGACGGTGCCGCGCTTCCTGATGGCGCTGATCATCGTCTACCTCCTCGTCTTCCAGTTCAACGTCTCGGAGATCGGCAGCTTCTTCTCGCCGCAATTTGGCGGGGCGCCGTGGTCCTGGGCGAAATTCGTCGACCTTGTCAGCCACGTCTGGCCTGTTGTCGCCATCGCCACTTTCGGCGGCCTCGCGTACAACATGCGCGTCATGCGCGGCAATCTCTTGGATACGCTGAACGCGCAATATGTCGAGACGGCTCGTGCCAAGGGCCTGTCGGGTGGGGCTGTCGTGATGCGCCATGCCGTGCCGAACGCACTCCACCCGCTCGTCATGTACCAGGGCGTCGTGCTCCCATACATGCTGACAGGCGAAATCGAGACTGCGATCATCTTCTCGCTGCCCACCGTCGGGCCGGCGATTGTTGGCTCTATGGCGATCGGCGACGTCTACGTTACTGCAACCTTCATGATGGTTCTTTCAGCGACGCTGATCGTCGGCAACATCATCGCCGACATGCTGCTTGCCATGCTGGACCCGCGTGTCCGCCAGTACGGAGGAGCCTGACATGCTCGCCTTCGATTCCGCTCCCCCACCGCCGCACGAAGAATCCGTGAAGAACGCACCGCATGGCAACGAGAGCTATCTTTCGCTCGTCTGGCGTCGCCTGAGACGCTCCTGGACCGGCATGATGGGCCTGATTCTGGTTGGCCTACTGCTGCTTATGGCCGTCTTTGCCGATTTCTTCGCGCCGATGGATCCCAAGGCGACCGACGTCGGCTTCGCGCCGCCGCAGATGATCAGCTTTCACGACAAGGACGGCAATCTAACCTATCCGCCGCGCGTCTATGCGCTGGGGGAATCGGAAGAGCTTGACCCTGTCACTTTCCAGCCCATCGTCGGCCCGGACTACGACAATCCCCGCATGCTCGGCTTCTTCGTGCCGGGTGCCGAATACAGGCTTCTCGGCCTCATTCCGACGAACCGGCACTTCTTTGGCTCCGTCGACGGCCAGCCGGTCCACTTTCTCGGCACCGACAAGTTCGGCCGCGATATCCTCTCGCGTGCCATTATCGGGTCGCGGATTTCACTGACGATCGCGCTCACCGTGGTCTTCATCGTGACCGTGATCGGCACGACGGTTGGCATGGTGTCCGGCTATTTCGGCGGCGCGTTCGATACCTGGGTGCAACGCTTCGTCGAAGTGGTACTCGCCTTTCCGCAGCTGCCGCTCTACCTAGCACTGACCTCGCTGATCCCGGTGACCGCGCCGACCAATGTCTTCCTCGCTTTCGTCATCGTCGTCATGTCGGCACTCGGCTGGGCACAGATGTCGCGCGAGGTGCGCGGCAAGACGCTGGCGCTCGCCCGCATCGACTATGTCCGGGCAGCGATGGCCGTCGGCGCTACCGACCGGCGTATCATCTTCCAGCACATCTTCCCGAACGTGATGAGCCACGTCATCGTTGCCGTGACGCTGCATATCCCGAGCGTTGTGCTGCTTGAATCCTTCCTCGGCTTCCTCGGCTTTGCCGTGAAGCCGCCGCTGATCTCCTGGGGCCTGATGCTGCAGGACACCGCCAATTACTCGGTGATCGGCACCTATCCGTGGATTCTGGCGCCCGTCGGCTTCGTGCTCGTCACCGTCTTCGCGTTCAATGCGCTGGGCGACGGCCTGCGTGACGCAGTCGATCCCTATTGAGGTGAAGAACATGGCACTTGCACTCGTCAACTCCTTCGCCCCATCCGTCCGTTTCGATCACGAAGCGCACAAGGAAAGCCCCGTCATCGACGCCCGCAACATCGGCGTCAATTTCAAGGTCGAGCATGGGACCGTGGAGGCGGTGAAGGATATCTCCTTCCAGCTCTACCGCGGGGAGACCATCGCGATCGTCGGTGAATCCGGTTCGGGAAAATCGGTGACAGCCAGAACCGTCATGGGACTTCTGTCGAAGCGTGCCGTGGTCGCACCGAAGTCGACCGTCGAATATGACGGCGCCAATATACTGAAGTTCTCCGAGCGCGAGCGCCGCAAACTGCGTGGCGACCGGATATCGATGATCTTTCAGGAGCCGATGAGCTCACTGAATCCGATTTATACGATCGGGAGCCAGATCGTCGAGGCCATTCGCGTGCATCGCAAGATGAGCAGGAAGCAAGCGGAAGCGCGCGCACTGGAACTGCTGAAGCATGTTCAGATCCCCGATCCAGAAGCACGGCTCAAGCAGTATCCGCACCAGCTCTCCGGCGGCCAACGCCAACGCGTGATGATCGCCATGGCGCTCTCCAACGACCCCGACGTGCTGATTGCTGACGAACCGACGACGGCGCTCGACGTCACCGTCCAGGCGCAGATCCTCAACCTGATCCGCAACCTGCAGACGGAATTGCGGATGGCGGTGATCCTGATCACCCACGATCTCACGGTCGTGCGGCAGTTCTCCGACTACGTCTACGTCATGCAGCATGGCGAGATGCGTGAACACAACACGACCGAGAAGCTTTTCGCCAATCCTCAGCATGCATATACCAAGCACCTGCTAGGCTCTGAGCCGCGGGGGCAGGCCAACCCGCTGCCGGAAGGGTCCGACGTCATCCTCGACGCCGAGGGCGTACGCGTGTCCTTCATGATGCGGCATGGCAGCTTCTTCAAACCACAACTGAAGGAGCTCGTCGCCGTCGACAGCCTCAGCCTGACACTTCGCCGCCACGAGACGCTCGGCCTCGTCGGGGAGTCCGGCTCCGGCAAGACCACATTCGGACAGGCGCTGCTTCGGCTGAACGATACCGATGGAGGCGAGATTTATTTTGATCGTCAGCCGATCCACGGAAAATCGCGTGCTGAGATGCGTCCTCTGCGCTCGCGCATGCAGGTCGTCTTCCAGGATCCGTTCTCCTCACTCAATCCGCGCATGACGATCGGCCAGATCATCGAGGAGGGGCTCGTTGTCAACAAGCTCGGAGCAACAAGAGCCGAACGGCTCGACCGCGTCCGCGAGGCGCTGATTGCAGCTGGTATGCCAGGCAATATCCTGTCGCGCTTTCCGCACGAATTCTCGGGTGGCCAGCGCCAGCGTATCGCCATTGCAAGGGCGATCGCGCTCGAGCCGGAATTCATCCTGCTCGACGAGCCGACATCGGCACTCGACCTTTCGGTCCAGGCGCAGATCATCGAACTGCTGCGCAAGCTGCAGGACGAGCGCGGCCTCAGCTACCTCTTCATTTCGCACGATCTCAAGGTCGTGCGTGCCCTCTGCCACCGGGTGATTGTAATGCAGCATGGCAAGATCATGGAAGAGGGACCTGTCAACGAAGTTCTCACCAATCCCAAGACCGCCTACACGGAACGGCTCGTCAAAGCCGCTTTCGAGGTAGCCTGATTGCACATGCCGGAGGTTATAATGGCAAGAAATCCCAAGATCACGTTTATCGGTGCAGGCTCCACCGTCTTCATGAAGAACATCATCGGCGACGTGCTGCAGCGCCCGGCGCTGTCAGGTGCCACCATCGCCCTGATGGACATCAACCCGCAGCGGCTGGAAGAAAGCGCCATCGTCGTCAACAAGCTGATCTCGACGCTTGGCGTCACGGCCAAGGCCGAGACCTACTCGGACCAGCGCAAGGCCCTGACCGGCGCCGACTTCGTGGTCGTCGCCTTCCAGATCGGCGGCTACGAGCCCTGCACGGTGACCGACTTCGAGGTCCCGAAGAAGTACGGCCTTCGCCAGACGATCGCCGACACGCTCGGCGTCGGCGGCATCATGCGCGGCCTGCGCACGGTTCCGCATCTGTGGAAGATCTGCGAAGACATGCTCGCCGTCTGCCCCGAGGCGATCATGCTGCAATACGTCAATCCGATGGCGATCAACACCTGGGCAATCGCGGAAAAGTATCCCACGATCAAGCAGGTCGGCCTTTGCCACTCGGTGCAGGGCACGGCGATGGAGCTCGCCCACGACCTCGACATTCCCTACGAGGAAATCCGCTACCGATCGGCCGGCATCAACCATATGGCCTTCTACCTGAAGCTCGAGCATCGTCAGCCGGACGGTTCCTACAAGAACCTCTATCCGGATCTGGTCCGCGCGTACCGAGAAGGCCGCGCGCCGAAGCCCGGTTGGAACCCACGCTGCCCGAACAAGGTTCGCTACGAAATGCTGACGCGCCTCGGTTACTTCGTCACCGAAAGCTCGGAGCACTTCGCCGAATACACGCCCTATTTCATCAAGGAAGGCCGCGAGGACCTGATCGAGAAGTTCGGCATTCCGCTCGACGAGTATCCCAAGCGCTGCATCGAACAGATCGAACGCTGGAAGGGGCAGGCAGAGGCCTATCGCTCGGCGGAGAAGATCGAGGTCAAGCAGTCGAAGGAATATGCCTCGTCGATCATCAACTCGGTCTGGACCGGCGAGCCATCGGTGATCTACGGCAACGTCCGCAACAACGGCTGCATTACTTCGCTGCCCGCCAACTGCGCCGCCGAGGTGCCCTGCCTGGTTGACGCGTCAGGCATCCAACCGACCTTCGTCGGCGACCTGCCGCCGCAGCTGACGGCGCTGATGCGCACCAACATCAACGTCCAGGAACTGACCGTCCAGGCACTGATGACGGAAAACCGCGAGCACATCTACCACGCCGCAATGATGGACCCGCACACGGCCGCCGAGCTCGACCTCGACCAGATCTGGTCGATGGTAGACGACCTGCTCGCCGCCCACGGGGACTGGCTGCCGGCATGGGCGCGCACCGGCCGTAAGGTTCAGGCCGCCTGACCATCTCTCTCCCGGTCACGGCCCCAAGAAGTCCCGCGGCACCGCCGCGGGACTTTTTCTATTGCGTTGCTATCCTCACCTTGCGGGAGCCGCAGCCGGAAGCAGTTTGCCGCGGGCAAGCAGCAGAACTGTTCCGACCGCAATCGTCAGAACAACAATGTTGCCGAGCACAAAGAGGATAGGCGCCAGCATGTGCACGGGACCCGGATCACCCCGCGCGACCATGCTGAGGCTTGCGGTCGAGAGTGCAGTAATGCCGAAGGTGAACGCCCAATAAGATGCCGCAAAGGGCTGCTTGCCGATCCATGGGAGCATGCGCAAAAGGAGCAGCGCCTGGAGAATAGCGTAGCCAAGCATCGCGTGCACTAGAGCATCGCACTTGAATTGAGAATCGAGTGGGGTTTTCACGAGGGTATCGGTGTGATTCACTGCGGTTGGAGGTGAATCACATGGGTAAATCTCATTCTGTTGATCTTCGTCAGCGTGTTGTTTCCATGGTCGCTAGCGGCCAATCACGGCGAGCGGCTGCCCGTCATTTCGCAATTAGCGACAGCAGTGCGATCAAACTGCTGCAACGCCGGGAGCGGACCGGGCTGATAACCCCCGCGCGTCAAGGAAGGCCACCAGGTGCCGGGAAACTGTCGGCGTTTCGCGATTTCCTAGTCGCACAGGTCGAAGGCAAACCGGATATCACCATGCCAGAGCTTGCCCGTCGCCTTGACGATGAACATGGGTTGGTCATTCCACCATCGTCCCTGTCGCGGTTTCTGATAACGCAGGGATACACATATAAAAAAACAAATATTGGCGTCGGAACGCGCTCGCGCTGATATCCGAAACGATCGTGATGTCTGGATTTCGAAACGCCAACCCCGGATGCGATTTGAACCGCATCGACTTGTTTTCTTGGACGAAACCTCAGTGAACACAAAGATGGTGAGGCTGCGCGGGCGCTCCCCGCGCGGCGAGCGTCTCATCACGGATGCTCCCTTTGGCCATTGGGGGACACAGACATTCATTGCAGGCTTGCGCTGTTTCGGTCTTACTGCGCCCTGGATTATCGACAGGCCGATGAACCGGGAAATCTTCGACACCTACATAGAGACCCAGCTTGCGCCGACACTCCAACCAGGCAATGTCGTCATCCTGGATAATCTTCGCGTTCACAAAAGCGATAAAGCCAACGCCTGCCTCAAGGAGGTTGGCGCGTGGTTCCTGTTTTTGCCGCCTTATTCGCCAGATTTGAATCCGATCGAAATGGCCTTCGCCAAAATTAAGGCCCATCTCAGAGCCGCCGCCGCTCGCACATTTGACGCACTCTCAAATGCGCTCGGATCAATCTGCAACCTCTTCAATAGCCAAGAATGTCGAAACTATTTTACAGCCGCAGGCTATGGGTTCGATTAAACGTACGGCGCTCTAGCATATCGGGCATATGATCGGTGACGCTGAGGTAGGCAACGCTCCCCACCGCCGGTGGCGCCAGCTGAATGCCTAGCGTTGGGCGCAGTGGCTCGGCCAGCTCAGGTGCGGTCAGCAGCCGATTGAACAGGACGGATTTGATGGCAAGCTATGAAAAGAAGCCGGCGCCAAAGGCAAGCTGACCCCAATCCGCATAGCCGAGCGCACCCGCGACGATCGCGGTGACGAAAGAGCCCGCAACAGTTGGCAAGAAAAGAACGGCGGTGGTCGTTGTCGGGTCCCGACCGCCACGCCAGAGGACACCCGTTCGCCAGAGTGCGAAGAGAGCCGTAAAGATTGCACCCATTGCAAAAATCAGTATGGCCGCAACCCGCGAGTAGGGAATGAGCGCAAGCGAAACCAGCATCGTCGCAACCCCTGCCAGTCCGATGAAGCAGCATTGGATGGAATTCTCGGCCTCCGCCAGCGCTGCGTTTCGATCGGCGATCCATTTCGCGGCATAAAGCATCACCAACACCAACCAGATGGCGACACCGACAAGATTTAGAGCTTCGCCGATCCCTGCTGGCACTGCCCGGATCGCGGACGCAGCACGCCAACTGCTTCCAAGCCCGATCACCCCCAGACGATCCCAAAAAAGGCCGCCGGGACACGCGGCAATCGGGTAGCGTTAATCTTCGGTTTGAGTAAAGAACCCATGGACATCTTTAACCTCCGGTTCGACGTGCCGGGCGGGCTAAACGTGGCCCGCCGGCGCCTTTACCTATACCGCGACGGCTTCGGCAGCATCCATGACGCGTGCCGAATAGACAAGGGCGGCACCCGCATTGATGGCAACCGCAACGCCGAGTGCCTCGGCGATCTCTTCGTTGGTGGCACCGAGCTTCTTCGCTTCGGTCGTGTGGACAACAATACAACCGTCACAACGCAGCGAAACGGCAACGGCGAGGGCGATCAGCTCACGTTGCTTGGGATCGAGGTGGTTCGTCTTCTGCCCAGCGTTTGATAGAGTCTGATAGCCTTTGATCGTCTCGGGTGCGATCTTGGCGAACTCGCCGATGCGGTCGCGAAGCTGCGTCCGGTATTCCTTCCAATTCAACATGAGGCTCTCCGTTCTAGTCAGCGTGGCGCCATAGCCATCGCTATTGAAGGTGAGCATGAACAAATGCTATGCTTCTTTGAATGCTCTAAATTCTCATTTTCTAGCCTGATCGTCTCATGGATGTGTTGAGCCGCCTTATCGATCTTTGTCGCCTGCAGCCGCTGCTGGACATACGCTGCCAGCTGGAGGGAGCGTTCCTCATCGAGCACGAGACTGTTGAGAGAGGCACAATTCCCTTTCACATTGTGCTCGGAGGCGCGTGCATCATCCGCACTGGCACAGGCCAGCCGGTGACAATGCGGTCCGGCGATTTTTTGATGTTTCCGAGGGGCACGGCCCACGCCATCGTCAACGCCCATCCGCACGCACAACGAGAAGCGCCTCTGGCCGTGACGTCGGACGGTATGTTGCCGCTCCGCAGAAATGGCTCCAACGAACCAGACGTCGACCTGCTTTGCGGCCATTTTACCTCCGCGCCCGGCGCATTGACGCTGCTGCTCGACACCTTGCCGGACGCCTTTCATGCTTCGCTGGCCAATGCACAGTCCGAGGAAACGCTTAAAATGATGGTCTCGCTGCTGCGTTCGGAGACGACGCTGGAGCAGCCTGGCGCCCTGACGATCGTCACCGCCATGTGCCTTGCTCTCTTCGTCATGGCGGTAAGGACCACCAACAATTCACGCCTCGAACTACCGGGCCTGCTACCGCTACTCACCGATCCGGGGCTAAGCAAATCGGTCAAATCGATCGTCGCCGCACCTGCACACCCCTGGACGATCGACGACCTGGCGCGGGCTTCCGCGATGTCACGAGCGACCTACGCACGGCGCTTCAAGGCACGATCGGGTTTCACGATCGGCGCCTTTCTGACCGACTTGAGGATGGGCTTCGCGAGCAACCTCTTGGTGACAACACGGCGAAGCATCGCCGAGATCGCCGAAGAGGTCGGCTATGAATCGGAGGTTTCCTTCGGCAAGGCGTTCAAGGCGAGCAGAGGCGAGACGCCAGCGCGATTTCGCCGCACACGTCGTGAGCTCGACTAAGACCTCTGACGACCTTTTGAACCCCACGGCATCCGGACAGCCGCATAATGTCAGAAACACTCATCATCTGTCAGCGGCGACGTTCGCGACCATCGAAAAACCAAAGCATCCCGAGGCCGATCATGCCGGCAACCGCGCCGGTTACCGCAGTCCCCGAATAGCCGCTGACGCCGGTTCCGAATGCAAACAGCAGGGCGCTCAGTCCGGCTCCGAGGAAAATATTGACCGAGATCAGGGCACTCCCGAGACCAGGCCTTTCGGCGATCAGATCCTGCAGGTAGGTGATCGGGATGCTGATCAGTGCCGCCGCGCCGATGCCGCTCAGCAAAGTCAGCGCATAGACATGCCAGGGCGTCACGGCAAAGCCGAGTAACAATAGATAAACCACATAGATGATCGTGCCGATGGCGAGCGCCTTGACATGGCTCATAATCCGTTGCGCGCGACTCCATACAACAATGAAGACGACTTCGAGAAGGGCGACGATGCCGACCAGGATCCCGACATCGCCGACGGTCCCATGCGCCGGCCCCGTCACGATCAACGGTAAGATGGCACCGTTTACGTGCAGGGTGCTGCTGATCAGCGATATCGCGAGCACACGAACGAAGACGCGCGGCGAGATGACTTCCCCAAGGGCGGCAAGATAGGACAGATGATGTGTGGCCGCCTTGTCCGTTCCTTTCTGCCGCGGCAGGAACGCAGCAATCAATCCGAGACAGATCATGCAGGCGAGGCTCGCAAAAAGGTAGGCTGGCAGCATGCTTGTCGAACGCGACAAGAGTACACCGACGAGCCCGGGCACCAATACCCAGGAAAGCGAGATCATCGCCCGTACGCCCGAGTTGACTGTTGCTACGTCGCCGCGCGGCATGCCGTTGGTGGTGGCGCGAACATTGGCAAAGAGCAAGGAATTGAGCGCGTTGTAGATCGGCAGCAGACACAGCACACTGAAGAGAAACGTCGCCTGGGCAGGAAACAGGTAGACAGCCCCGTAACCGAAGATGCCGAATACGGCGACCGTCAACATCATTGAGCGGTATTCGCCAAGCCGGTCGGCGAGATTGCCGAGCAGGATGCTGACGGTTACATTGACGGCTGCGGCAGCAAAGATCAGCGCCGAATAGATACCATTGCTCAAACCGAGTTCACGGATGCCGATGACTGACTGGTAGGGTGACGTCGCCGCCCCTGCAAAGCCAAAGGCGAAGATCGCGAGCATGCTCACCCGGATCGTTGGGTTGCGGAATACGTCGGGCAGGAAACGGGTCATGACTGGGATTCGCGGGTACAATCACCCAAGTGGTGCAGATGGAGGCGCCATTATCAGGTTCGGCGCAACGCCGAAACCTGCCGAGACAAAAAGTCAATCTTGCCAGCGCGCCGATAGGCGGGCCCGCGGTGTATATTCAAAGTCGCGATCAAAGGGAAAGACAAGTCGGACGCGACGCTTGCTCACCAGACCTTCAATGTCCTGGTTCACGACGCCCTCAGTCAATGCCATCAGATTCGGGTTGGCGATCGGCGTCAGTTCGGGTGAAAGATAGCCGGACTTCACCACCAGCATGCGCACGGATCTCGGATCGAGTTCGAGACGCTCGAAATCGGCGATATTGTGATAAGGCCGACGGCGTGCGGCGAGCACGACCGTAATACCTTTGGTGCGCACCACCGCCTGACGCTCGGCGGCAGGACCGGGATCGTCGAGGAAGATGACCTCCGCATCAACGTGGACGGGCGAGCTCGACGGGTCAAGTGTTGCGCCGATATCCAGGCCGACCTTGGCGCGCTTGCCAGCGGCAAAGCACGCCTCGACCGCCGGTCGATCGGTAATGCCGGCAAGCAGCGCGCCATCAAAACTCCGAGCCAGCAATGCCTTGAGCACATCAGCCCGATCTCCCACGCCGCCGCCGGTTGGATTGTCCGCGGAATCAGCCAGGATGACGGGCGTAGTTGAGGTTTGTTCAGCGATATCGAGCATGGCATCGAGCGGGCCGGTCATCGGACCAAACACGAAGTCCTTCCGCGCATTCCAATAGGACAGGGCGATCTCTTCCGCAGCTTGCGCTGCAGATCGCTTGTCGGTTGCTGTGACAACGGCGCAGGCTGTCGCCCGAGGCTCGTCCGCCCATACGTAGCCGATCATCAAGTTCGCATCGAGGACGCCATCGCGTTGGTCGACACCCGGCAGAACCGCGTAAAGACCCTTTGCTGGCTCGTCCTCCGTCGAGGTCCTTTCGCCCGGCCAAAGAACAGGCACCGGCGCCCAGGCGACACCCGGTCGCGTGCCTGAACGCAAGGCGTCCACAAGCAGTGACCATGCACGCACCATGGTTTCCCGGACATCTATATGCGGCGCTGTCCGATAGGCCGCGAAGATGTCGAGTTGGTCGATGATCTTCTGGCTGAGATTGCCATGCAAATCATAGCTTGCTGCAACCACGCAATCCGGACCGACCATGGCGCGGGCGGCAGCGATCCAATCACCCTCGGCGTCGTCCATGCCCTCGACATTCATCGCTCCATGCATCGCGAGGTAAAGGCCGTCAACGGGCAGGACGGCTTGCAACCGATCGAGGAATTCGGCCTTGAAAAACTCATAGACTAGTCGTGAGACCGGCCCTCCCGGCACCGCGCGCGCATGCAACAGCGGCAGGTGCTCGACCCTTTCCGCGTCGAGAAAACTGAAATAGTCCGACGCAAGAAGATCCTCTCCGCGCAACACGCGGAAATCTTCGACCGTCATCAGCACCGGCGAATAGGTGCTGCATTCCGTGTGAATTCCGCCAACCGCGATCCGCATTGCCGGTCTCACAGCTTCGGGCTCAAGGGCACGATTGCCGCGAAGCGATGCCAGTCCTTCATTCCCCGTGGCGTCCATGCCGCCTCGGCAATGGCGGGCAGGCGCGGGAAGACCAGCCGGTTGAAATAGCCGCGTGACAGGAAGTGCTCCGACCAGATGCAGGCCTGGACGCCCTTCATCTTGTCCTTGAGTTCTTCTGGGAAGTCACCCTCTGCTTCATAGGCGTAGGTATGGGCCGGCGGCACGGTTCCTGCCCAGCTTGCTCCTGGTTCCTGGAAGGCTTCCGCCTGCACCATGTCGAGGTAGTAGGCTTGGCCGGGTGTCATGACGACCTCGTAGCCTTCCCTCGCTAAGTCGATGCCCACCTGCGGATTCTCCCAGGCCATCAGTAGCGTGTCCTTGGCAGCCACTCCGCCGCCGTGGGCAACTTCGTTCCAGCCGGCGAGCTTGCGGCCGCGGACCGTCAGCATCTCCTTCACCCGCTTGAGGAAATAGGACTGCAGCGCGAAGGTGCCGGAAATCCCTTCCTTCTCCATCAGCTTCTTGGCAAGTGGCGACGCAAGCCAAGAGCCGCTGGCTACCTCATCGCCGCCGATGTGGAGATACGAGGACGGGAAGAGCTCGACCATTTCATCAAGCACCTTTTCCAGGAATTCATAGGTCAGCGGCACAGCGGGGTTGAGAGCGTTGTTTGGATACCCCTGGACGGAATGATAGCTCTCCGGCGCCTCCTGGCCGTCGGTCAGATCGGGTATCGCCGTCAAGGTCGCTGTGCTGTGGCCGGGAATATCGATCTCGGGGATGATCTCCACGCTCAATTCCGCCGCATGGGCGACGACATTGCGGACATCGTCCTGGGAATAGAAGCCACCGACAGGGTCTGCGCTGTTGCCGAGTTGAGGCAGGAGAGATTCATCCGGGCCACGCAGGACGCCGGTCGTCGTGAGTTGGGGATATGCCTTGATTTCAAGGCGCCATGCCTCGTCGTCCGTCAGATGCCAGTGGAAGATATTGAGCTTCAACCAGGCGAGGATGTCGATCAGCCGCTTGACGTCGGCGGTTGGATAGAATTGGCGCGACACATCGAGATGGCAACCCCGCCAGCCGTATCTCGGTCTGTCCGAAATCGTACCGGAGACAGGAAAGCGGAAGGTTTTCGGGTGGCTGCGGGCTCCATGGAGTAGCTGCGCGAGCGAGGTTAACCCATACTGGCGCCCCGCCTTCCCGGAAAAGGACAAAGCAATCTGTGTCCCGGAAAATTCGAGCTTGTAGCCTTCCGGAGCAATCGTTGCGTCGACGACGAACTGCACCGAAAACGCCTGCGGCGAGGCAGCAAGATTGAATGGTGCGTGACCACTCTCGAACAATCGGCGGTGAAGCGACAGAACCGACGAGACTGCCAGCACATCATCGCCCGTCGCTCCTTCGGCCGGGTAGAGAACAACGGGGAAATCTTCTCCCGGCTTCGCGTCGATCTCTGCCGGCCAGGGTTGCAGTGAAAATGGCAGCGGCACCTTTCCCTCCGGCAGAAGGACTGGCGGAGGCTCATTGACGCGGCCTTCAAGAAGAAGGTCTGATACCGCAACCGTGATATGTTTCCCGTTATGAAGCGTGACATAGGCCGACTTGGCACCATCGGTGCAATGACGCGCTGGCCGGTGGAGACCGCTGACCGTGAAAGTCCAGTGCTTCCCGGGTTCGATACGGAGGTCCTCCGGTGGGGCGAATTCATGGAAATTGGCGTTGCGACGCAAAAAGGTCGCATTCTCGCACGCCTTGGCATCGATGACGCGCGTCAGCGACGTATACACCAGCTTGAAGCCGAAGAGCGTCTCCCTGGAGAGATTGAAGAGCGAAAAAGTAAAGCGACCGTTCGGACCCCCGTCAGGCTGCCACGAACTCTCCAGGCGATAAGGCGCCAACGACATCTCGGTTCCTCTCATGACTTGTATTTGGGATCAATAGTGTTCGGACTGCGAGAACGTACGCGCCAGTTCTGCTTGACCGGCAGTCAGCCCGCAGTCGACCGGCAGGCAGACGCCCGTGATGGCGCCGGCCTGCGGGCCCGCGAGGAACGCCACTGCATTGGCTACGTCGCTTGGATCGACCACCCGCTGGAGAGGATACCAGCGTCGCGCTTCTTCGAAGACGTTGGGGTTGGCGGCAGCACGCGCTTCCCAGGCCCTCGTGCGAACAGTACCTGGCGCAACCGCATTTGAACGAATGCCGAGCTTTCCGTATTCGACGGCAACCAACTTGGTGAAATGTAACAGTCCGGCTTTCGCGGCACTATAAGCGGGGTGGCCAAACACGTTCATGCCATTTACGGAAGCAATGTTGATAACGGATCCCTTCGAGGCCTCAAGCTGGCGTTCGACAGCCCGGAAACACAAGAACGCAGCCTCGAGATTGAGGGCATTGTCCATCCGCCAGATCTCGGGCGTGGTGTCATGCAGGCTGACGGCACGCGCCGCGCCGGCATTGTTGACGAGTGTTCGCACCAAACCCAGCAAGGCTGCCTGGCTTGCCATTTCGGCGACGCTTTTTTCGCTCGTTACATCGCAGGCGTGCGCGACAAAGCGTTCGACAGGACCGAGATCGAGCGCGGCCTTGGCGGCGGCTGCGTCGTCTATGTCGACGATCAGGATGACATCGTGATCGTCTGCAAGTCGCTCAGCGATGGCTCGTCCGATATCACCTGCAGCACCCGTTACGATCGCTACCGTCCTTGTCATTCTGCATCCCTTTTTGGCATCTTAGTCTCCGAGGAGTTGCCGGTCGTCACCATCGCGATGGGCAACGAGTTGTTGCTTGATGCGGCGTAGCGCAACGGCGGCCTTCGGCTGAATCGCATAGGCGACCAGGCTGGCGAGAATGTCGACGATCGCCAGATAGGCAATGCGCGTCGACGTCGGCCGGAAGATGTTGCTACCTTCCTGCAGGTCGATAGGCACAACAATTTCCGCCACTTGTGCCACCGGGCTGTTGCTTTGGGTGAGTGCTATGGTGGTTACTCTTGCCTCGCGGGCAAGCGCGAAAGCGCGGACGAGCTCGGCATTACGTCCCGTAAAGGAAGAACCTATCAACACGTCTGTCGACTTCGCGGCGGCTGCCATCATCAACTGCATGCCATGATCCGAGCTCGCCGTAACATGCAAGCCGAAGCGAAAAAGCCGGTTCTGAAGTTCGCTTGCAATCATCGACGAGTTGCCGCCGGAGCCAAAGGCATAGATCATGTCGGCGCGTGAGAGCCGCTCAGCGGCAAGCTCGATCGCAGCCAGGTCGAGCGAACGATGAAGCAGGAACAGTGCGTTCTGTGCCTTGGTGATGATGTCCTGGGCGACATCACCCGGGTTGGTGCTCTTGGGTTCCGGCTTCAGGTAGCGCATGCCAACATAAGCTGTCCTAGCAAGCTGCACCTTGAAATCGGAAAAGCTTTCGCAGCCCAATCGGCGGCAGAAACGCGTGACGGTCGGCGGTGAAACGTCGGCTTTTTCCGCAAGCTCGATGATCGAGGCGTTTACTGCAAACTCGAAATCCTTGAGAAGGATATCTGCAATACGGCTTTCCGAAGGTGAAAGCCGGGGCTTCTCTTCCTGCAATGTCAAGAAAATATCCATCCTTGCCCCCGGTTTGTGTGCCGCTTACAGATCCTTCGACTTATATGCCACGCAATCAATTTCGACCTTGCAGTCAACCATCATCGACGATTGAACGCAGGCTCTCGCAGGGGGATGGTCACCGAAGTACTGCTGGTAGATTGCATTAAAGGTCCAGAAGTCACGGGGATCGTCGAGCCACACGCCACAACGCACGACATGCTCCACGCCGTATCCCGCCTCCTCGAGGATCGCCAGGACGTTTTCAATCGTCTTGTGGGTTTGCGCTACGATATTGCCATCGATGATTTCGCCATTTTCCATGGCGACCTGGCCTGAGACATAGAGCCAGCCATCGGCTTCCACGGCGCGCGCGAAGGGTAGGGGCTTGCCGCCGGCACCTTTTTGAACCGCTCCATAACGCTTGATGGACATCGACCGATCCTTGCAAATTATTTTCGTATCAAGTTGACAACTGACCATAGAAAGCCGAATTTGACCAGTGAAAAACCAAATTCATGAAAAGAATTTTAATCCGGAGGAGATAATGCGCGATCCTTTCAAAAACCCGTTTCCCGTTTCGGACGTCGCGCGGCATTCGATCTGGGAGATGCTGGTCCCTCGGGACATCGATGCATTCCTCGCTGGCGACTGGTCGATGGTCGAGCAGGATTTTGTCGAGGAAGGCTTCATCGGCATCGACGGACGGAAAGAGGTCAGCCCCGATAAATGGCGGCTGGCTTTTCCGACGCTGTCTGCCTACCGCGACGAATGGGTGCGTCAGGCAGAGGAATTTGCCACGCAAGCGTTTGCCGAAGACACCCGCACGGCCATCTTCACGACCACCACGCTCGAAGACATAGAGATCGAGGGTGACATGGCGCTGGTGCGTAAGAAGTTCGATGGCGGTCTCAGCAAGGCTGATGGCACGCGTGATATCATGCAGTGGCAGACACTTTATTACTGCCGCCTGCATGAAGGCCGCTGGAAGATCTGCGGATTTACCGGCTACCTGCCGAACCCGATGGGCTGACCAACACAAAGGCCGAACCCTTGCGCATTTTCACGGCGGCGCTCGCAACCGAGACCAACACGTTTTCACCGATCTGCGTCGATCGACGCGCGTTCGAAGCATCGCTTTATGCGCCTCCCGGCCAACATCCGGAAACGCCAACGCTCTGCTCGGCACCGATCACGGTGGGGCGCCGTGTTTGCGCGGAGAAGGGATGGGAACTGATCGAGGGCACCGCCGCCTGGGCGGACCCGGCCGGGCTGGTGAACCGCTCCGCCTATGAGGGATTACGCGACGAGGTGCTCGCGCAGCTTGAAGCCGCCATCCCTGTTGACGCCGTTATCCTTGGCCTGCACGGCGCGATGGTCGCGGCCGGCTACGAGGACACCGAGGGCGATATTTTGGCGCGTGTGCGCGAGATCGTCGGGCCAGAGGTCCTCGTCTGCGCCGAGCTCGATCCGCACAGCCACCTCACCGCCAAGCGCCTCAAGGCGGCAGACTTCTTCGTCTACTTCAAAGAGTTCCCGCACATTGATTTCGTCGACCGCGCCGAGGATCTCTGGCGGCTTGCCGTGGAGACGTTGGAAGGGCGCCTGAAACCCGTCATGTCCGCGTTCGATTGCCGGATGATCGACGTCTATCCCACCTCGCGCGACCCGATGCGTTCCTTCGTCGACAAGATCATGCACATCGAGCAGGACGACACTGATATCCTGTCGATCTCCGTGGTTCACGGCTTCATGGCCGGAGATGTGCCCGAAATGGGCACGAAGATACTTGTCGTTACCAATGACAAGCCGGAAAAAGGTAAGGCCCTTGCACGTGAGCTTGGCCTAGAGCTGTTTTCCAAGCGTGGCACTTTCATGATGCCGCAGATCGACGAGGTCGAGGCTGTCACGCAGGCCATGGCAGCAACCTCGTGGCCTGTCGTCGTCGCTGACGTATGGGACAACCCCGGCGGCGGCACTGCAGGCGACGCCACAGTCCTCCTCCAGGAGTTCATCGAAAGAGGCGCCAAGGGTGTGGCGATCGGCACGATCTGGGACCCGATGGCAGTGCAGATTTGTATGGCAGCAGGCGAGGGCGCCGAAATTCCGCTCCGGTTCGGCGCCAAGTCTGCCCCCGGTACCGGCAATCCGGTGGACGCGATCGTCAAGGTCGTAAAGCTCGTTGCGAATGCAGAGATGCGTTTTGGCGAGAGCTTTGCGCCGTTCGGCGATGCGGCGCATATCGTACTCGACGGCATCGATATCATCCTGAACTCGACGCGCGCCCAGAGCTTCGATCCGAGCCTCTTTTCGGTCATGGGTATAGATCCGACATCCAAGGAAATCCTAGTGATCAAATCGACCAATCATTTCTACGCGTCCTTCTCCGAGATCGCAGCGGAAATCATTTACTGTTCGGCCGGAACGCCTTATCCCAACAATCCGGCCAAGACGCCCTATCGTCGCGCGCCGAAGAACATCTGGCCGATGGTTGCCGACCCACACGGCCGCTAACACGGAGCGCGTCATATGCAGGAAAATCCGTTCGCCATCGTCGCCAGGCCAGGCGACAGGGTCGCCGATCTCTCGACGCCACGGCCGATCATCGACGAGGATCGCCTGGCGGCGAACATTGCCCGTACGCAGGCCTACATGGACGAGCACGGGCTGAACTTCCGGCCGCATATCAAGACCCACAAGATCCCGGCACTCGCAGCCGAGCAGATCGCAGCAGGCGCAAAGGGCATCAACTGTCAAAAGATCAGTGAAGCTGAAGTCTTCGCGGCGGCTGGTTTCCAGGACATCCTGATAACCTTCAACATCCTCGGCCCGCAAAAGCTTGAGCAACTGGCAGCCCTCAACGACCGCATCTCCGACCTGAAGGTAGTCGCCGACAGCACGGCCACGGTCGATGGCCTGTCTGCCTATTTCGCATCCCGTAAACCGCTGACCGTGCTTGTCGAATGCGATACCGGTGGTGGCCGCTGCGGCGTCCAGACGCCCGATGAAGCAAGATACTTGGCGAATCGCATTCATAGTATCCCCGGCCTCTCTTTCGGTGGGCTTCTCAACTATCCGAAGCCCGGGGCTGCCGAGTTGGTACAGGCATTTCTCGCCGAAGCACTATCGCTTCTCGAGGAGCAGGGAATTGATTGCCCGATCGTCAGCAATGGCGGCACGCCGAGTCTGTTTGAGGCACATCTCGTCAGCGCCGCAACCGAGCATCGTGCCGGAACCTATATCTACAACGATCGCGCCATGGTTCGCGCCGGTCACTGCAGCTGGGATGACTGCGCCATGCACGTGCTCGCGACGGTCGTGTCTCGCCCGACCGCGGATCGTGCCGTCATCGACGCCGGATCAAAGGCACTAACCTCCGACCTGCTTGGCTTCTCCGACTTCGGTACTGTGGTCGGCTACCCCGAGGCGGTGATCACTGGATTGTCGGAGGAACACGGCGTGATCGATCTATCGGAATGCAGCGACAGGCGTCCCGAGATCGGCGACAAGATCCGCATCATCCCCAACCACACATGCGTTGTATCCAATCTTTTCGACACGATGGTCTTTCACCGCGACGGCGTTGTCACGCGTGTCGAGGACGTGGCTGCGCGCGGGCTGGTCTGGTAACCAGTCCGCCTTCCTTTGACGTATGCCTCTTGACGTTACGCCATTGAAAAGCATCTTATTTTCAGCGGCGATAGGCGCGCGGGAGGTCAGGTCGATGAGAGTCTCCGTTGCAATGGGAATAGTGGCAAGTCTGTTGGCGATTTCGGCGGCGGAAGCACCGGCGGAATGGCAAAGCTTTCATGGCGTTCGGATGGATTCGGATCCGGTGCTTCTGGCGCGCTTTGAGCGGGCTTATCGCTATTGCGAGCCTGAAGCCAACTACCGGGGCTCTCCCTATCCGGCCAATCCCTGGCACGTCACGGCGCTCAGAAGCTGCATGTCCAGATTGGGAATCCTTGACCGTGGCGCCTATTCCTACCCAGCCAACAGGCTCTTCTATCCCCTGTACTGAGGGCGGCGCTCCCCAGGTTGAGGCTGATCACTCAGCCACGGTGGGGCTGAGCAAATTAACGTCGATATCTGTCAGTTCGACATGGCGCTCGAATGATATCCCCTTGTCGTCGAACAGATGGCAATCGACCACGTTGATCCCGGCCATCAGCGGCTGATCCGGCCGAACGGCAGCACCGCCCGGCAGCGTCGCGCAGAAATTCTCGCCTTCACCGTCAAGCGATGCATAGGCGACTGTCTGTGCGCCAAGTCGTTCGATGACCGTAGGTGCAACTCTGATCTGGATGTCACCCGATCCAATCTGGATGTGCTCGGGGCGCACGCCAAGCGTCAGCGTCTTGCCGACAGCGCCCTGCCGCGGCGTCACTGGGATGGTAGCTTTCTGCCCCTGATAATCGATCTCCACGCCGGCTTCACTGACTGCGCTACAGGTAACAGGCAGGAAGTTCATCTTTGGATTGCCGATGAAGCTCGCGACGAAGATATTTGCCGGTTTGTGGTAGAGTTCCAGCGGCGCGCCGGTCTGGGCAATCTCCCCGGCGTTGAGCACGACGATCCGGTCTGCCATGGTCATCGCCTCGATCTGGTCATGGGTGACATAGATCATCGTCGCCTTCAGCTGACGATGCAGCTTGGCAAGCTCGATGCGCATGTCGGCGCGTAGCGCCGCGTCGAGGTTAGAGAGCGGCTCGTCGAACAGGAAGATCTTCGGTTCGCGCACGATCGCTCGGCCGATCGCCACGCGCTGGCGCTGGCCCCCCGAAAGCATCCCGGGCTTCTGCTGCAGCCGCTGGTCAAGATGGAGAATGCGCGCGGCGTGCTCAACTTTGGCCTTCAGCTTTTCCTCATCCATCTTTTCCACGCGCAGTGGGAATGCGATGTTCTCGAAAACCGACATGTGCGGATAGAGGGCATAGGACTGGAAAACCATTGCAATGCCGCGCTTGACCGGCGGCAGGTCGTTCACTCGGAGCCCGCCGATGACGATGTCGCCGCCGGACGTTGCGTCCAGACCGGCTATCATGCGCAGCAACGTCGACTTGCCGCAGCCAGACGGCCCGACGAAGACCACGAACTCGCCGTTCTTCACCTCGAGCTGGATGCCCTTGAGAACCTCGAAGTCGCCGTAGAACTTCTGAACATTGTTGAGAAGAAGCTGTCCCAAAACCTGTCTCCGGTTGCCGCACCTGCAGCATGCATACTGTAAGGGGATCGCGGTTGTTGCGCCCGCGATCCCGACAAAGGCTTACTTGAACGCTTCGATCTCGCCAGCAGCCTTCTTGAGGGCATCGGCCGGCTGGGCCTTGCCCGTCACGACAGACTGGACCATTTCGATCATCGAGTTCTGGAAGCCCTTGTAATCCGTAAAGAGCGGCTCGGGACCACCGAAGGCGATGCCGTCGATGAACGGCTTCCAGGACGGATCTGCCTTGACGAATTCATCGACCTTCGGCGACGGACGCAAAGGCGTGAGGCCGGCGCCGCCCTGAAGCTCATATTCGCCCTGCGGCCCCGGCGACGTGATGAACTTGGCGAATTCGATCGCTTTGTCTTCCACGCCCGTGCCCTTGAAGACGGCGAGGCTGTCGGTGATGAGCAGCGTACCTTCGCCCTTGGCCGAAGGGCCAAGCGGCAGCGGTGCCACGCCCCAGTTGATCTTGGTGTCCTTCAGGCGGGCAGCAGCACCCGAGCCTGCCTGGATCATGCCCACCTTGCCGTCGAGGAAGATGGCACGGATTTCGTTCTGCTCGTAGGCGGTTGCGCCTTCGACGGAGTAGGGCGTGATGTCCTTATAAGCCTGCAGGGCTGCCAGCACTTCCGGGCTGTCGATCACGATCTTGTCGCCGTCGATTACCTTGCCGTTGTTGGTGTAAACCCAATGCATGAACTGATGCATCGTGTTGTCGAACGTTTTGGCCGGAAGGCCGTAACCTGCGATACCGGTCTTTTCCTTGATCTGCTTGGCGTCGGCGATTTCTTCAGCCCAAGTCTTCGGCGGGGTTTCCGGGTCGAGACCAGCCTGCTTGAAGATGTCCTTGTTCCAGTAGAGTGCCTTGGTCGAGAAGGCGACCGGCACGCCCCACTGATTGTTGTCGAAGGTAACCGTGTCGACGATATTTGGGTAGTAGCTCTTCTTTTCCTCGTCGGTCATCGGCACCGGAACGATCAGGTCGTTCTGGGCGAATTCCTTGAGCGTGCGCGAGCCGACATAGGCCATTCCGACCGGCGTGCCGGCAGCGGCAAGCGTCGTGGCCTTGTCCTGGCATTGTTCCCAGCCGACGACCTCAGGCGTGACCTTCCAGCCCGGGTTCTTGCCTTCCCATTCCTTGATGTATTTTTCGTGGATCGGATCGATCTTGTCGCCGCAGTAGATCCAGCTGATCTCCTTGTCAGCGGCCTGCGCGGTCATGGCGCCGAGCGCGGTGGAACCGAGCAGGGCAAGGGCCATCAGCCCGGTCTTGAAATGAATTGTCACTTTGTTAGCTCCCGTTTTTCTCTGGTGGTTGACTTACTGTTTCACCGCGCCCGCGGTCAGCCCGCTGACGAGATACCGCTGAAGGAAGAAAATCACGATCATGGCCGGCGCAATGCCGACGAAACTTGCGGCCATCAGTTCATTCCAGACCACTTCCTGGCGACCGAAGTAGGCGAAGAGGCCGACCGGTAAGGGCGCAAATTCGGTCTTGGAATTGAAGGTGAGCGCGAAGATGAACTGCTGGGCATAGGAGCCGATGAAGGTGGTGATTGCAACCACCATGATGCCGGGCATGGCGATCGGCAGGATGACGCGCCGGAGCGTATAGAAGTGGCTGGCACCGTCAACGAAGGCGGCTTCGTCCAACTCCCGCGGGATGCGCATCATGTAGGTTCTCAACAGCCAGATCGCCGACGGGATCAGGAAGGCAACACCCGGAACCATGATTGCGAAATAGGTGTTGAGCAGGCCGAGCGTGCGCATCAGCCGGAACAGCGGGATGAGCAGTACTGCGCCCGAAAACATGTTGACGGCCAGAAACGCACCGAGCAGCAGCCCGGCGCCCTTGAATTCAAACCGCGCGAACGCGTAGGAGGCAGGGATCACCAGCACGAGGACGACAGCGGTGACGATGGTCGAGATGAAGAAGGAATTGAAGATGTAGCGCGCAAAGCCAGGCACGCTAATCCACATAGTCCGATAGGCCTCGAAGGAACCGTGTTCCGGGATGAAGCGATAGGGTGATGAAAAGAGCTGGCTGAGCGGCTTCAGCGATACCAGGAAGCCCTCGACAAAGGGCGCGAGCACGAAGGTAAGGAAAATGAGGATTCCGGCATAGATGCCGATGATTTCATACCATTTGTACCGATGGATCAGCAGATGCGGCTGTTTCATCGCTTGTCTCCGGAAGTAAGGCGGCTGGTCACGCGGAAATAGCAGACGCAGAAGATCGACAGGAAGATGCAGATCAGCACGGCGCGCGCGGCGCCTTCGCCGTATTTGTTCGAGCCGATCGCGGTTTTATAAGTGTCGATGATCATCGTCGTCGTTTCGCCACTCGGGCCGCCACGCGTCAGGATCCAGATGATGTCGAAGGAATTGAAGGTCGCGATCAGTGACAGCATCGACATGGTGATCATCGAAGGGACGATCAGCGGGAGGGTAATGCGCCGAAAGCGATAGAAACGGCCGGCCCCGTCAGTCCAGGCAGCCTCGTAGAGGTCCTGCGGAATCGCCTGCATGGCTGCGAGCATATAAAGCGTGACCAGAGGAACGCCGATCCAAACGTCGGTGATGATCGTCGCCCAGAACGCCGTGGACCCCTGTGCGAGAAACGCAACCGGCGCGTCCACAAGGCCAAAACGCTGCAGCATGCCGGAAATCATCCCGAACTGGCCGTTGTACATCCAGCCCCACATGAAGATGCCGATCGCCATTGGGACAATCCATGGCGGCATCGTCAACATGCGGAAGAGCGCCCTGCCGGGGAC
This sequence comes from Rhizobium grahamii CCGE 502, assembly GCF_000298315.2. Lineage (GTDB taxonomy): Bacteria > Pseudomonadota > Alphaproteobacteria > Rhizobiales > Rhizobiaceae > Rhizobium > Rhizobium grahamii. The sequence goes on from NZ_AEYE02000035.1 coordinate 328,217, forward strand.
CGCGGAATTCAGCATCGTCGCCCCGAAGACACCGATGATCATCTTGATGGAGACAGAAAAGAACGTCCAGATGAAGGTGCGGACGATGACTTCGGCGAAGGTAGCGTTGAAGATCTTACTGTAGTTCACCCAGCCGACCCAATTCGTCGTCTTCTTCAGCGACGCATCGGTGAAGGACAGGATGAACGTGTCGACCAGGGGATAGGCGACGATCACAGCGACGTAGAGGACTGCCGGAAGGAGGAGGATCCAGGCAAAGATGACTGCGTTGCGTTGGACGCTCATCTTGCCGCCCTCTCAAGCCGCTCTTGCGTGCAGGGCTTCGTCGAACCTGTCCCAAATCGGGCGCAGATCGATAACCGCCTTCTTCATCCTTGCCTCGTCCATCGATAGGGCCAGGATGCCGGCCTCGAGGGCATTGAGCGTCGAAACCGGAAGTTCGTTACCAGTACGCACGCTGTCGAGCAAATCTGCCGCCATCTGCTCGTCGGCACCGTAGTGCTGCGAAAGCTCTGTCGCGACGTATTTGTTCTCGACAACCTTCTTGCCTGTCAGCTGCTCATGAACATCGAGATAGCCTCGGACGAAATCGCCTTCAGCCATGCCGCGCGATCCCATGATGGCAAAGCGACGGAACTGGTCTGGAACGTTGAGATTGGTGTGGAAGTTCATTCCAACGCCGTTGGCGTATTCGACGATTGCCACCTGATAGTCGATGATGTCGGCGTCACTGTCGAACACCTTGTCGGACCCCATCCAGCCACTGGGCTTGCGATGAAACAGTTCGACGTCGTTGATACCTTCGCGCACGGGGTCATTTGCGGGGATGAAGCTCTTACGACCGCCAAAGCTTGCAACACGCTCGGGACGCGCGCCGACGACACCGTTATAAAGATCGAGGTCGTGGCAGCATTTCTCCAGCATGAAACTACCCGAATAGCGCTCATAGCGGCGCCAGTCGCGCATGAAAAACGCACCGTGGTAAGGCTCGATATGTTCCGCAGCCTCGATCGAGACAATTTGCCCAAGCTTGCCTGACGCCTGGATCGCGCGGAGATCCTTGTACAGTGGAGAGTAACGCAGAACGAGACCGACCATCAGCCGCTCATGACCAAACTTCGCCATCAGTCGTGCCAGTTCAATGCTTTCGGCAATCGTCGTTACGATTGGCTTTTCGCAGAAAACCTTCAGACCTTTCTCCAGGCCCAGTCTGATGTGGTCGAGATGCATGTGATTGGGCGAGCCAATCATCAGAAGGTCAAGCTTCTCGTTGGCGATGAGCTCTTCCGGAGACGCGTAGGCCGTTCCGGCGGAAACGCCCTGTTCGGCGAGACCAGGCAGGCCTGCTGGATCGGGGTCGACGTAACCGACGATCTCGAAGCTTTCATCCACTGCGGTGAAGACATGGCCAAGGTAGCCGAGCCGGAATCCTAGCCCGATAATTCCAACTTTCATGCTGTTATCTCGTTCCCAACGCGTAATTTATTTTCGTCAGGTTGGGACAAAAATTCGAACCCGTCAACTCAAATCCCACAAAAAGTTGACCATATGAAATTAATTTTCATGAGCGCTCATTTTCCCAGTCCGGTCTTCGTGTCTCCGCAAATAGGGGGCGCCGATGTCGATCGAATGATCGTTTGAACGGCGACGGTGTCGAACCCGGCAGGAAGGGACGGTCGACTAGCGGTTGCGCCGCTTGCCCTCCAGAAGATCCAGAACCTCATTTGCAGCGTCGAGGACATTGGTCCCCGGTCCAAAGACAGCGGCAACACCGTTCTCCATCAGATATGCGTAGTCCTGCCGCGGGATGACGCCGCCGACGACGACAATAATGTCGCCACCGCCCCGCGCCTTGAGCGCCTCGACAAGCTGCGGCGCAAGTGTCTTGTGGCCAGCCGCCAGCGATGACATGCCAATGACATCAACTTTGCTTGCAACAGCAAGATCGGCGGCTTCCTCGGGTGTTTGAAAAAGTGGACCTGCCAGGACGTCGAACCCGATGTCACCAAATGCCGAGGCGATGACCTTGGCCCCACGGTCGTGCCCATCCTGGCCGAGCTTGGCGACCATGATCCTGGGCTCTCGGCCGAGAACCCTGGCGGCAACAGCCATGCGATCCTTCAGCACCTCGAGCTCAGGCTCGCCCCGGTATGCCTGGCCGTAGACATCCTTGATGACCTCGAGCTCTGCAGCGTGATCGCCGAATATATGGCGCATGGTATCAGAAATCTCGCCAACTGTGGCGCGCGCGCGCGCTGCCTCAACGGCTGCCTCAAGCAGGTTACCCTGACCGCTCATCGCAACCAGTCCCAGCTGATCCAGAGCCGACGTGACCCTTGCCTGGTCGCGGCGGCGTTTCGTTTCCCCGATCCGCTTCACCTGGGCCGTTCGAACGGCCGCATTGTCAATGGCGAGGATCTCGATGTCTTCCTCCGTATCGAGCCTGTATTTATTGACCCCTACGATCACCTCGTCGCCCCTGTCGACCGCTGCCTGCCGGCGCGTCGCCGCCTCCTCGATGAGACGTTTGGGAAGGCCCTCATTAACAGCCTTCGTCATGCCGCCGAGTGCCTCGACCTCACCGATCAGCGTCCACGCCTTGTCCGCGAGCTCATTCGTCAGGGCCTCGACGTAGTAGGATCCAGCCAGAGGGTCGACGACCTTGGTCACACCAGTTTCGTGCTGGAGGATCAGTTGCGTATTGCGGGCGATGCGGGCCGAAAAATCGGTTGGCAAGGCGATCGCCTCGTCGAAGGAATTGGTATGGAGCGACTGGGTGCCACCGAGGACAGCCGACATCGCCTCGAATGCGGTTCTGACTATATTGTTGTAGGGATCCTGTTCCTGAAGCGACACGCCCGACGTCTGGCAATGCGTACGCATCATCAGCGAGGAGGCTTTCTGGGGTTTGAATTCCTCCATGATCCGCGTCCAGAGCAGCCGTGCGGCGCGCAGCTTTGCCGCCTCCATGAAGAAATTCATTCCAATGGCAAAGAAGAAGGAGAGCCGACCGGCGAAATCGTCAACATTTAGGCCTTTGGCGATCGCTGCCCGGACATATTCCCGACCGTCGGCCAAAGTGAATGCAAGTTCCTGCACAAGGGTCGCCCCAGCTTCCTGCATGTGGTAGCCCGAGATAGAGATGGAGTTGAACTTCGGCATCTGCTTCGCGGTGTATTCAATGATGTCCGCAACGATCCGCATCGATGGTTCCGGTGGATAGATGTAGGTATTGCGGACCATGAACTCCTTGAGGATGTCGTTCTGGATGGTGCCCGACAGCTCGGCCTTCGAGACACCCTGTTCCTCTCCGGCCACGATAAAATTCGCCAGGATCGGTATGACCGCGCCGTTCATCGTCATCGACACCGAGACCTTGTCAAGCGGTATGTCATCAAACAGGATCTTCATGTCCTCGACGCTGTCGATTGCCACTCCGGCCTTGCCGACGTCGCCGACAACGCGCGGATGATCGCTGTCATAGCCCCGGTGGGTCGCAAGGTCGAAAGCAACCGAAACACCTTGCTGTCCGGATTGAAGTGCCTTGCGATAAAAGGCATTCGAGGCTTCCGCAGTTGAAAATCCCGCATATTGCCTGATTGTCCATGGCCGGCCGGCATACATTGTTGCCCGCGGGCCGCGCGTGAACGGCGCAAATCCGGGAAGAGACCCGAGATGCTTGGCATTTTCGATATCGCCCTCGGTATAAAGCGGTTTGACATCGATCCCTTCTGGTGTCCTCCAGACGAGCGACTCCGGCGGCGCCTTGAGCTCTTTCTCGGCAAGAGCCATCCAGTCACCAAACGTTTTCTTCGCCATCCTATCCTCCGGCATTCTTCTTTTGCCGGAAGCTAGCATTTTATTTGCCGGTTGCGCGATAGAGCCATTCGATAATTTGCTGCAAAGCGCAGCCTCAAACGGCCAGCGCGGTCCGTCGGTAAGACGAGTAGATCTCCTTCCGCGGTGAGCAGTTCCTGTCCCGCCGCATCACGACAGGCGACGCTCCCATTCGCTCACACTGCTGCTTTCTCCTCCTGGCTTCTCATGCCGAAGGGGGGGTCGAGGCGTCAGATCGCAAAAGGCGACTGGGCATCGAATACGGGGTTCTTCGGACCAATCATCCAGTGATTGGGAGATTGCGTTTCCGGCAGCTTCCTCAAGATCGCGGCATGGAAGGCCGCATAGTCGCGGCTGAAGCGGCCATGGTCCCACACGCTGATCAAAGCCGCGGTAAACGCACCATTCCCGGGTCCGTCGAGCGACACCTGATTATCCTGGCATCCGGAGATCAGCCGGACACTGCACGAGATCGGTGTATCGGTGGCGCGCTTGACACTTTGCGCCTCCACGTTGGAGAGCGAACTTCCGAGCTTGCTGTAGAAGTCGCGGTTCTGCCGAAACGTCCGACTGGCGATGTTGATGGGCATCGCCCGTGCCAGCGGACTGCTGACAACAGCGACATCGGTAGTGGCGTCGGGAACGACTGCCCTGATGACGGTACCGCTGTGGCAGCTGTCCGAAACCACCAGAACCCGGACGCCGGGCCTGAATTTTGACCAGAACGCATAAAGCTCATCGTCAATAAGCTGGCCATCAAACAGGCACCAGGTTTCGTCGACGCCATCCTCCTCGTCGCCATTGAAATCGGGAACCTGGCCACCGTGGCCCGAATAGCTGACGAAGAAGATATCACCCTCCTTCAGCTCCTGCGCCGCCTTCTTGAATCCTTTGGCAACATTTTCGCGTGTCGCATTTTCCGTGAGCAGGAGGGTCGCGTCGTATCCGAGGCCCGTGGCAATCTCATGCATGTCCTGTGCATCGAATTCGCAGGCATTCAATGGGCCGGCCCATCCCGCATAATGAGCAGGATCGACGGCATTTAGACCGATGTGAAGCGCGATGCCGCGAGGACCCTCATTGGGCCTGGCACTCTGTGGGACCGCCCTTGACGGTCGCACTGCAGGACGGGCACTGCTGGTTTCAGTTGCCCTCGCAGCCCGTGCCTTATTAGCCCGGTAATCGACATCTCTCGTCCTCGGCTTTAGTTGCTCAATGACGGTCGCGAACTTTTTGGCGACTTTCTTGTAGCCATCGTTTGTCGGATGGAGTTCGTCAAACCATTCATCTGCCGGCACTGTGTTGCGGCAGTCGATATAGTGGAGCCTTGCTGATGTGGACTGCAGGAGACCAAGTCTCTCGTTGAAGCGATCGATCATCACCCGAGCGATTGCCCGCTGAAGCTCAGGATCGGTGATGCCCTTGGATGCCATGGGCTTGCCGATCCAGGGACCATTCGCAGGCCTTGCATAGTCATATCCATGACAGACAATATGAACATTCGGAAACTTCTGGGCGACCTGCCTGACCAGTTTCGAATATATCCCTATCGCTTCATCGAGGATGAGATTGAAGGAAGGACGCAGATGCGCGGCCGGCGATTTTGCCGGATCGAAGTCGAATAGGTGTGCGGCCAGGTTTCCACCAGCAACGACATCATTGCCGCCGCCACTGAACAGGAAGATCGAGGCTCCGGTATTGGCAATGGCGTCCAGATATTCGGCTTCGCGAAACATGTTTGCCAGTGTGTCGCCAGCGGCATCCAGACTGAAGACCGCGTAGTCCTGCATCAGGTCGTCTATGACGTCTTCCAGCTTGAAGGGATATTGGAACCAGCTGTCTCCTTCCGAGACAAGGATCGGCCCCCGGTAGCTTCCGCTTCCTACGCGGGCATTGAATGCGAAATGCCTGCGCAGGCGCGCGATGAAATTGGCACTGTTGAGCAGTGCCGCACTCCGCTCCGTGCCTTCTGCCGTTTGCGGCACGCTGACTGTGTCCGGGTTCAGGGTCAGAACCGGGTTGAAGGGACCAGATCGGTCTTCATCAACCAAGAAATACCGGGCGAGTTCCTCGTCCGAAAAAGATGCGTCGGCAAGCCGGCGATTGAGTTCTTCAAGCGATATTTTTCCGTTGGAAGGCATGGACTTTCTCCTCTGGCATTGTCGCAGGCCCGGTCGCTCGGATCCGGCTTAGGATTCGCGAAGCACGTTCGCTTCTCAGATCGGGTCGGGTTGGGAATCGGGCGCATGATGCATCCATCAAAGACACGTCGAACCTGAACGGCCCCCGCCATCGCCTCTGGATCGAGACACGTGCTGGTCCGTTCGGGGCTTTGCAACGGACGTTCCGACGCCCCCTCCCGCGAGCGGAAGAACGAAAAGAGCTATCGTTGGGTTGGGGCATCGACCGTGAGCAGATGCCGACGCTGGGGCGGGCGGCCCAGGTCGTAAAAACACCTTTACCGCTCCGGTCTCGCCGCTCCCTCCCAACCGGTGCGGGCATTTGGCGCGAGCAGATGACACGTTGGCAGGCGGCCAGACCGGCGGGGAGGGGCCGAACGATTGGCAAGTGGACATAATTGCAAAGGGGCGCGCCATCTATCGGGACGCTCGACGCTATATACACGCGCTCAAGGATGCTCACTGTCACGCCCCCCCGGGCAACGCGAGCGGACAAAATTATGCGGCGCATCAGCGCCATGACCACCACGACAGGTTAGCCAAGCAAAGCAACCTGAGACAGCCGATCCGGCTCAAGCGAAGATTATCTGAGAATTGGACTGCCAACCTGTCGAGCTATCGGCAATGATGAAATGCAGCTAAGCTCGCGTTGCATTCCCGCAATGATACACCGCAATGTAGAGGTAGCAAGTAGTATATTTAGCTTCCACTAACATTCGGAAGGCACGACGGTTGAAGTAAATGATTTCAACGATTAGCCTACCATAGATGGTTGAATTTAGACAATATTGGGCCTAAGATACTACTATCGCGCACATTCCCGTATAACGAATGTGGAGGGACGCAAATGACAAAGAAGACTTTGTTTATTATGGCTGCCTTTGCGCTGGCTCTGGCCATGACAGGCTCGATGGGCCTGCACCCGTCCATTGCGCTGGCCGGTCCATGCAATCCACAGCAACAACAATGCTAGGCTGAACCAACGTTTGCGAGGAAGTCGCAAGGGTGTACTCAAAATCCGCGTACTGGCCATCGACGGTTCCCGATTCATTATGGCAATTTGGTTTGCTTGTACCAGGGAGCCGTAGGGATTTTCCGTTTGTTGGCATCGCGGTAACCGGCCAGTTCGTCCTAGCCTTCGCAGCTGGGTGCGCTCTGATTTGTGCGTTTGCCTGGAAGCGATTTTCAGAACCCACTTACGACGTCAATGCAAGCGCGTTTCGCGACTTCAGGGATTTGACGATCTGGAACCTGAAGGACAGTTTCTCGCTGAGGCGGGCGTACGCGATATACTGCATATCCCTGATCTTCATCTATGCGACGCTTGCGTTCTTTGGGCGGATGATCGTCCAGCTCTTTGACGCACTCAATGTTTCCGGTCTGCAGATCGGTATGGGGACCATCGAATTCGACTCCTGGAAATGGCCCCTCTTTCTGGCGCTTGGTATCTCGGGTTTTGCTCCTCTGATCAACCCATTGGTTCCCGCCGAAAACTGGCTACGCCGGTTCTCCCATGAGGTGGTAGGCATTCCCACTCGTCTCAAGGAAAAGACAATCCGCATAAAGACGCTGATCGATGGTGCTCCATCCGATGATAGTCGCCGTAAGGCATCAGCGCTTGCGCAGCGCGTTCTCGGTCCGAAACTCAACAGCTTTTTTGCGTTGGAGCGAAACCTCAAATACGTCGTCCATTGGTCCTATGAAGAACACGTGGAATGGTCGGACCCCGAAATCCGAAGAAAGCTGAACGAGTATGAGCGAAACGTCCGCGACGAGGCCGAGAGTGCCCTGGCGGATTTCCAGTATCTGACCGATCCGGCAAGGACGCCAGACCCGTCAACGGCAGATGAGGACCGGATCAAGGATCTCGAAAAGCGGTTGTTGAACAACACGCGCCTGCTCGACGATCTTCGGGATCGGTTCTCGTTGATTATGGCCATTTACTGCGAGTATGGCTCTCGCTTCGACAAGATGAAGCCGGGCCGCCTAAGAGACAGCATCATCGAGAAAGTGGTCGACAAACGGGAGATGGCGGCGACCGGACTGCCGCTCTACGGGTTCGTGATCGTCTTCGTCGGATACTTCCTCGTCATACGGGCGCAATGGCACCCGCTCATTTCCTCGGTTCCGCTCACTGATCAGGCAGTCGCCATGAGTGCGGCGCTCGAAACAGCAAAGGTCTTCCTGCTGGTATGGCTGCCGTCGACTGTCGTCGCATCTTTTATCAGCGTTGTTTACGGCACCGGCCTATCGGAATCTCCGCTCAACAAGAGTGTCGCGTGGGCGACGATCTCCGGTGCAATTGGCGCTTTCGCTGTGGCGGCCAGCGGAATGACCCTCATTGCAATGCTCTATTCGGCGCTGCCGGCCAGCAACGTTTCCCAAATGTGGCAAAGCCTCTTCGGATCAGGAAGCTGGACGGGTGCACTCCTCTACTATCTTTTGCTTACGCCGGTTGCCATCATTGCCTTCTGCTTCATCAACTCGGTCCGGGCACCGGAAAGACCGCCGCGCTTCTCCGTCATTCTTGGCCTTGCCTCGTGTGGCGCGCTCGTGACCCTCATCTATCTGATCGTGTTCGCCAGTATCACTGTTTCGCAACCGTGCATGGTGGGGAACCCGGCGCAAGCCGCTTCAATATTGAAGGTCATTTCCTTGTCGGGGCACGACCTGGAGACATGCTTTGCCTATTACAGCACACTTGACCTCATCGTGATGCCACTGACAGTCTTCTTCTCGGTCCTTGGATTGGTGCCGCGCCGCCTGCGCAGGCCCAAGATCCTCGGCAAGGCGCAGGAAATCGCCGCGACCGGTGTCGCAGTGCTGCTTGCCTGCGCGATCTTTCTTGTCTCAAGCGCCTCATCGGCGCACACGCGTGAGATTGTCATCGGGTTCAGGACAGATATCCCCCCGTTCTCTTACCTTCCTCCGCCGGACGGCATTAACGAAAAAAGGCCATATCTCGGTTATCTAGCCGAGCTTTGCTACGAAATCTTCGACAACAGTGACTACCAGCTGATCCAGGTCCCCATCAATGGAAGGAACCGGTTCGCTGCAATGAGGCAACCACTGCCCGAGGTGGAAGACAGGAAAGTGGATGTCCTCTGCGACGCGGTCACGGTTCGTCTCGACGACCCCGAACGGACGAGTGCAGGCGTCTTTTCACCCATCGTCTTCGTGTCTGGGGTGTCCTATCTCTGGCGCTCGGTTCGGAGGTTCCGCGACGTCGAGGTCGGCTATCTCGGCAACTCGACCGCCGAACGGGTTGCCAAGGAAGCGTGCACCGTGGACGCGTTGAGGCTGGGGTCCTCAGGCAAGACTCCGGATTGCTTCATGGGACAGCCGACGGAGTGCCGCGCTGAAATGACGGCTGTCAGAAGCCGGGACCCTGAGCCGACGAAATCGCTCAAGGAGATCGGTGCCGCCATCCCTGCCTATGTCCTTTGTCCCATGCAGGATCACGATCAGCTCATCGAGTGGTTCTGCAGCAATACAGACCGGGACAAGGTGTATATTGGCGACCGTGAAATCATCCTGGGAAAGCTCGCCGCCTGGAGAGCGGCAGGGCGAAGCTGCACGGATGTGCGAGACCCGTTCCAGTCCTTTACATACGAGCCGTATGCCTTGTTGATCGCCACGCAGGACATGGCTCTCTTCGCTTTCGTTCAGCATCGGATCTACGAGTTGTTTTCACATCGCGCCGGGGCGGAAGCCCTGTTTTACAAATGGTTTCCTCAACAGACCATGTCCGAGCCGCTGGCGTGGCTTTTCAATCTCAACAGCGTCATGGACCAGGAGCAGGTCATTAGTGGCAAAAAGGAATTCCCGAACGTCAAACAACGCCACACTCCATGACCCGAGAAAACAAGCCGCAGAAGTAGCGTCAGTAAAGTCCTACCGCACCTCTACCGTCGATGACATCAGTTGATTGCGCTCGCGTTCGTCGCGCGTCTAACCATACCTGATCGCCTGGCGCTCATCGTATCATGTCGCCTGGCGCCGGTGAGGAACCAGTCGATCTCAGGTGTTTGTCAACGCGATGCGTGGTAACTACCTCGCAGGAAGAGGAGAACATCATGCCCCGCGACGTGATCTTGGTAGACCCATTGCCGCGAACACTCGACCTGATCATGGAGCCAGGCGTGCGACACCGCCTGGAACAGCTCGGCGAACTTTTCATCTCGGAAGACAAACCCATGTCCGCCGAACAGATCGACGATCTGCTTCCCGAGACCGTCCTTATCTTTGGGCAGACGGATATGCACACGGAGCGCCTCAACCGTGCTCAAAGGCTCAAGGCAATCATCAATGTCGAGAGTAATTTCCTTCCAAACATCGACTACAAGACCTGCGTCGAGCGCGGCATCTGGGTTATCACACCTGCAGCTGCCTTCGCTTCGCCGGTTGCCGAGGCAGCATTGGGGTTGGGGCTTGACCTTGCCCGTGGGTTTACCGAGGCGGACAGGGACTTTCGTGCTGGACGCGAACAGTATGGACTTGCCGGCAACGAAGGTACGTTCCGCTTTGCAGGGGCTCCCGTCGGCATCATCGGCTTCGGCGATCTCGGACGCCAGTTCAGAGAACTGATCCGCCCGTTCAAGAACCCTGTTCGCGTCTTTGACCCATGGCTTCCCGCAGAGGTTATTACGACCTTGGATTGCATGCCGAGCAGTCTTGAAGACCTGCTCTACGCGAGCCAACTGGTATTCGTCTTTGCAAGCGTTACCAGCGAAAATCAATCCTTTCTGGGCGAGGCTGAATTCGCCATGATGAAGAAGGGAGCAGCCTTCCTTCTCATGAGCAGGGCCGCGGTCGTCGATTTCCCTGCAATGATCGCGGCGGCTGCGTCCGGACACATCCGCGTCGCCACCGATGTGTTTCCACAAGAGCCGGTGGAATTGGACGATCCTGTGCGAAAGGCACCCGGCATCCTGCTTTCCGCCCATCGGAGCGGCGGAACGCGCGACGCGTTCTATGCCCTGGGTTCGATGGCGGTTGCCGATGCTGAGTTGATAATGCGCGGGCTACCGCCCCAGCTCTGCAGGCGCGCCGACCTGGCAACGGTCAACCGGCTGCGTTCCAAGCCGGTTGATATCTCGTGACGTCTTCTGGCACGTCCCTTCGATTGCATGCGCCTCAACTCGGTCTGATTTTGTCATGCTCGGCACCGAACTATAGGGCTCCCAAGGCAAGGAATGAAGATTCCGATGCTAATACTACAGTTGCGTTTGGTGCCTTGCTTTGTAGTGAGAGAGCATTGCGGATGCTTGATGCCTGCGTCGCCAGAGTGACCATGCCAAGATGAGGCGAACTCTAATCGGGGGCTGTAGCAAGAGGCGTTTGATCAGATAACGGATCTCTGCGACGCTGGGCACGAACGCCATGGTGGTGGTCAGGCGGCGATTGGCGGGTTTGGACTCGTTTCGTTCGGTTTGCCAGCAGCGGTGCGGCGTAGATCGGCGCCGAGTTTGGCGAGGAATGCCGCGGCTGCCATGACGAGCGTCATGTGCCGCTTCCAAGCATGCCAGGATCGCGCTTCGCAATGATCCAGGCCGAGGTCGTCCTTCGCACGCTGGAAGCATTCTTCCACGGTCCAACGCAGCCCGGCAGCGCCCGCCAATTCGCTCAGTTCCGTACCGGCGGGCGCAAAGACAAAGTAATAGGCGCGCGCATCGGGTTCGCGTCGGCTGCGCCGGATCAGAAGCCAGCGCTCCCATTGTGGATCCGGGCGAGAGCTGAGAGGAATACGGGCCCAATCATAAAGCCGAAGACCCTTGGCACCTTCGCCTGCTGCATGGCTCTGCCAAACCTCCGGTTTCAACTCATCAGCCATCGTTTCGGGATCGGTCTGCTCGATCCCTTGCTCACGCACAAAGCGCAGGCAATGATTGGAGCGCACTGCCAGAACATAAGGCTGGCCACGGCTTTCCAGCATCCGGCGCAGCTTGGAATCCGAACCATAAAGCGCATCCGCCAATACCCAGGCACAAGGCACGCCGGCATCCAGCGCATCGGCAATGAGCTTGGCTGCAATGGCCGGTTTGGTCGCGAAGGCTTGGGACTGGGGGACGTGAGCCGAAGCACGGCGGGCTTCATCCTCGGCCCACTCCTTCGGCAGATAAAGTTGCCGATCGATCAGGGTCTGACCGTAGCGGCTTGCATAGGCAAGGAAAACACCGATCTGACAGTTCTCGATCCGGCCGGCCGTGCCGGAATATTGTCGTGCGACACCGACTGAATGGGCGCCTTTCTTCAGGAAGCCGGTCTCATCGACCACAAGAACGCCGTCCGCGTCACCGAGAGACTCTATTGCATAAGCGCGAACCGCATCGCGCAATGCGTCAGCATCCCAATGGCTGCGCCCCAGCAGCGATTGCATCCGATAAGGGCGCTCCAGTCCTGCCTGTTCCGCCATCAGCCAGCCAGTCTTGCGCTCTACTCCCGACAACAACCCATCCAGAAAGGCACCGCACGATGCGCGCAATTCTCGGCGACCGAAGACCGGCCCCAACCGCACCTTCAAGGCATCGAGCTCACGATGCCACGCCAGAACCGACCCGGACCAACCCGCAACCGACATTGAACTTCCCTCCCGCCAAATGCGGGAAGTGAATCATGATTTCCGCTAAACCGCAACTGTAGTACTAAAGCTTGTCGCGTCTAAATCGCCTCATACCCTGCGGCTTTGAAGTAGTTTCGACATTCCTCAACGGAGAACAGTGCGCAGATGTCACTGAGGGCGTTCGATATTGCGTCGAAGCTCCTTGCGGCTTTCTTTCGTAGGAGCGACTTGAGCTTCGAGAAGGCCATTTCGATCGGGTTCAAGTCGGGCGAATAGGCCGGTAGGAACAGCAGCCTGGCACCGGTTTGTCGGATGAGTTTTTCGGCCTTTTGGCTTTTGTGGAAACGGACATTGTCGGCAATGACGATGTCGCCCTTTGATAGAGTTGGGACGAGTTGCGTTTCAATCCAAGTCTCGAATATCTCGGCATTCATTGGTGCGTTAACTATCCATGGCGCGACCATGGAATGCGATCGGAGGCCAGCGATAAACGTCTGCGTCTTCCAGGATCCGAAAGGCGCATGGCTGCGGTAACGTTGGCCCCGTAACGACCAACCGGAGCGTTTTGTCAGCTTTGTGTTTGTCGACGTCTCATCGATAAAAGTGAGGCGTGCCAGAGCCTTATCAAAAAAAGGCTTGCGCCTTTCGATCCATAGACTTCTCGCCCGAGCGATTTCCGGACGAAGCTGCTCGCTTGCCATGAGGCTTTTTTTGTGGCTTAACCCGAGCCGGTGCAACATGCGGCCGACGCTCGAGCGATGCACAATGACGCCGCGCTCGGCAAGCTCGATGCACAATTCGTCAAGCGTCAAATCACCCTTCTCAGCCATACGTTCCCGAAACCACGCACCGTGGTCGCTTAACTTGCCGCCGCCAATATGACCCTGTCGTCTCGGTGACAGAGAGCCTGTCTCACGCTTTAGAATAACAAGGTTATTCACAAAACGAGGTGACACCCGGAAATGACGGGACGCCTCGCGATTGGTATTGCCCTCTTCAACAAATGCAATAACACGGGAACGCAACTCGATCGGATGTGATTTGCCCATGATCGGTCTCCTTCCACCTAAGAAGGAATCACAAACCGGCCGATTCGAAAACCTGAATCAAAAAACGGGCGACGCGCTTTAAAATTGAAGCGCTGGGTGAGGAGATGCATATGGCGCCGAAAGATATTCTTACTGCTGAGGGTGCGTGGCCGGTTGCTGAGTGGCGTCGACATTCTTGCTGATACAGTGAAGGTAACGCTCGGACCGAAGGGCCGTAATGTCCTCATCGACAAGTCCTTTGGCGCTCCGCGCATCACCAAGGACGGCGTATCGGTCGCCAAGGAAATCGAACTCGAAGACAAGTTCGAAAACATGGGCGCCCAGATGGTCCGCGAAGTTGCTTCGAAGACCAACGACATCGCCGGCGACGGCACGACGACTGCGAGGTTCTGGCCCAGGCGATCGTTCGCGAAGGCGCCAAGGCAGTTGCTGCCGGCATGAACCCGATGGACCTGAAGCGCGGCATCGACCTCGCTGTCGCCGAAGTCGTCAAGGATCTCCAGGCCAAGGCCAAGAAGATCAACACGTCGGAAGAAGTCGCACAGGTCGGCACGATCTCCGCAAACGGCGAAAAGCAGGTCGGTCTCGACATTGCTGAGGCCATGCAGAAGGTCGGCAACGAAGGCGTTATCACCGTCGAAGAAGCCAAGACCGCTGAAACCGAACTCGAAGTCGTCGAAGGCATGCAGTTCGACCGCGGCTACCTCAGCCCGTACTTCGTGACCAACCCGGAAAAGATGATTGCGGACCGCGAAGACGCCTTCATCCTCCTGCACGAGAAGAAGCTCTCGAACCTCCAGGCCATGCTCCCGGTTCTCGAAGCTGTCGTTCAGACCGGTAAGCCGCTCCTCATCATCGGGGCGAGAACGACGACCAGGACGCCGGCATCAACATCGTGAGACGGGCACTACGCATCGTCGCTCTTCAGATCGCGGCAAATGCTGGAGACGATGCTGCCGCGGTAATTGGCAAAATACTCGACTGCTCAAACCGGTAGCTATGGCGGCATGTTCGCGATGGCATCATCGACCCCGCCAAGGTCGTCCGCTCTGCCTTGCAGAACGCGGCTTCGGTTGCTGGAATGCTCTTGACTATCCCCTGGCGGGCGCCTTTTCGCCGCGTCCCGTCAGTCTTGCCTGCAGGACCACGACCACGAGCAAGAACAAGCCACGGATCACCGATTGCCAGTAGGCAGACAAGGAAATCCAGCCCAAGCCATTTTCGAAATTGAGCACATTGAACACCATGCCAAGCAACAGCGCACCCGCAAGTGTTGCACCCACCGAGCCTGAGCCGCCAGTCAACAATGTGCCGCCAACGACAACCGAGGCGATTGCAAAGAGTTCCCACCCCACACCCTCTGTTGGCTGACCGGCACCAAATTGTGCCGCGAGGATCACACCGGCAAGACCCGCAAGGAGGCCCGAGCCGCCATAGACAGCCAGAAGCGTACGCTCCACCTTCAACCCCATGAGCGCTGCGGTGACTTCTCCGTCGCCGATCGCCAGAACATGTCGTCCAAATGCCCGCCGCTCGAGAAACACCCAGCCGACGACATAGGCGGCGACCGCAATCCAGGCGGGGATCGGAAAGCCAAGGAAGTCATCCTGTCCAATCATGGTGAAGCCGGTATCATAGGATACCGATACCGACTGGTTGTCAGCAAGAAGGAGCGCGGTACCATACGCTGCCAGCATCGCGGCAAGTGTCGCGATGAAGGGTTGGATTCGCATCTTGGTGATGACCAGGCCGTTCAGTAATCCGACGGCAAGCCCAGCGACAATGCCGCCGCCAAGTCCAGCGATCCAATGATAGGGCGACAGGAGCGCCGAAACGACACTCGCCAGCGCAGCCACCGCGCCGACTGACAGATCAATGCCGCCGGTCATGATCACGAACGCCATGCCGAGCGCAATCAGCGCGAACATCGAATTATATCGGAGGAACGTCAGTATATTAAATGGCGACAGGAAGTTATCATAGCGAAGCGCGCCAAAAACGATGAGGGCGAAGAGTGCAACGACAACTCCAACCCGCGCGAGATCCCCTGATGACTTCGGCGCCAATGGTTTGAAAATGGCAGATAGCATGAACCATCTCCTCAGGATTTGTCGGCGCGTTGCTGGATGAACACGGCAATGATGATCAGCGCCGCCTTGACGATCAGAGCAGCTGCGTCGGGCACGCCGTTGGCGAGAAGCGTGTAGCGCACGAGCTGAATCACGAGGGCACCGAGCAAGGTGCCAATGATATTGGCACGTCCGCCGGTTAGCAGCGAGCCGCCGACTGCCACGGCAGCGATGGCATCGAGCTCCATACCCATACCGACAAGGTTCGCGTCGCTCGCAGAATTTCGAGCCACCACGATCAGCCCGGCGAGGCCAGCCAATCCTCCGCTGATGACATAAACAACGGTCTTGACGTGCCTGACCGGAATACCGGTGAGGCGTGCCGCCTTTTCGTTGCCTCCAACTGCGATGATCTGGCGACCGATAACCGTAAAGCGGATGAGGCAGAAGGCAAGCGCCGCAATCACAAGCATCAGGGCAACCTGAGTCGGAATCCCGGCGACACGCCCCATTGCAATGAACTGGAAAATATCGTTCTTGAACACCTGCAGATTGCCATTGGTGATGACCTGCGCGATACCGCGACCCGCAATGAAGAGTACGAGCGTTGCAACGATCGGCTGGATCGCGAACCGCGTTACCAGAAAGCCATTGAACCATCCGAGTCCCATCGCGATCAGAATGGGAATGGTAAAGGCGAGTGCGACAGCCAAGGCCGGGCTGTTGATCGGAAATAACGTCCCCATGAAGATCATGGGAGCTACGGCGCCTGATATTGCCATCAGGGAACCAACCGACAAATCAATCCCTCCTGTGGCGATGACGAGCGTCATGCCCGTCGCAACGATCACGATGGTCGCGACCTGCGTCAGGTTCACATTCAGCGTCTGCCAAGACAGGAAATTAGGCGTGACAATAATGTTGAAGACAATAAGGGCGAGGAAGGCCAGGAACGTTCCATAACGGCTCAGCATCAAAAGCAGTGAGCCGCGCGACTGAGACTGTGGTTTGACCGTCGTATCTGAAATCGTCATGTCAATTCACCTGGTGGGCCATGGCCGTCAGAAGGTTTGCCTCTGACAGCTTTTGACGCGGGAGCTCGGCGACTGACATGCCGTCGCTAAGGACAGTAACGCGGTCTGCCGCCGCAAGGAGCTCTTCAAGCTCCGAGGAAATCATCAGAACACTCAATCCCTCGTCAGCAAGGCCCCGAAGCAGCTTCAATATCTCCGCCTTGGCCCCGATGTCGATACCACGCGTCGGTTCGTCGACGATCAGCACCTTTGGATCCGTGCAAAGCCATCGCGCCAGAAGAACCTTCTGCTGGTTCCCGCCGGAAAGCTCCTTGATAGGTTGGTCAGAGGAGGCGCACTTGACCCCCAACGACTTGATAAAACGTTCGACGATAGCGTCCTGCCTTGCCCGATCTACAATTCCCGACTTCTTCAACTTCGGAAGCAGAGCAAGCGTCATGTTCTCACGGATGCTCATATCGGGTACAATTCCATCAACTTTGCGGTCCTCGGATACCAGTCCGATACCATCAGCGATCGCGTTGGCCGGTTCGCTGTACAGTCGTTCAGAACCCTCGAAGCGGATTGAACCGCGTTCCAGCTTGTCGACGCCAAAAATAATCCGCGCCGTCTCCGTGCGACCGGAACCCAAAAGGCCTGCAAGACCTGAAATCTCACCCTGGCGGACAGAAAGGCTCACATCGCGCACCCTCACGCCGGAACCGACAGCGGCGAGGTCAAGCCGGACCGGCCTTTCCGGTCCTTCAGGGCCATCTCGACTGATCGCGGCAAAGGCCGCCAGTTCGCGTCCGAGCATATGCCGGACCAATTCCACCTTCGGCATATCCTCCATCGTGCTAACCGCGACCGTCTGTCCGTCTCTCATAATCGTTACGCGATCGCAAATTGCATAGAGTTCGTCCAGTCGATGGCCGATGAAGCAGACTGCCACGCCGTTCCCTTGCAATGTCCTAATCGTGTCAAACAGAACGGCCACCTCCCGCTCGTCGAGTGAGGACGTCGGCTCGTCCATGATCAGGAGTGTGGCGTTTTGCGTGACAGCCCGTGCGATCGATACCATTTGGCGCGTTGCAGCGCTAAAGCTTGCGACCGGCCGCTCGACGTCGATATCGAGCTTGAAGGCCTTCAGAACCCTTTGCGCGCCTTCACGCATGGAACGGCGATCTAGAAATCCATATCGACGGGGCTCTCGCGACAGGTAGATGTTTTCAGCCACCGAACGCTGCGGTGCCAGATTGATCTCCTGATAGATCGTGGCGATGCCGGCCGCCTGACTTTCGGCGGGAGAAGCAAAGGCTATATCCCGGCCATTGAAACGGATCGAGCCCTCGTCACGATGATATGCACCTGTCAGGATTTTTATCAGCGTAGACTTGCCAGCGCCGTTCTGACCAACAAGCGCCATGATTTCCCCCTCGGCAATCTCGAGTGAGGACGAGCGCAAGGCCGCTACACCAGAAAACGACTTGGATATTCCCTGCATGGATAGAAGCATCGCTATACGCTCCACGACGTCCTGCCGCATACGCTTTGACAGAAAACCGGCCGGTGCGGCAAAGCCGAACCGGCCGGAAGCGATCAGCTTGCGAGATCAATAGGCGCCGGCAAGCTCCGCCTTGGCGTTTGAGCTGTCGTAGAACTTATCATCATTGATGAGCTTCGGCTCAATCTTTTCGCCCTTGGCATAGCGAGCCATAGTTTCGAATGCTTTAGGGCCAAAGCGCGGGTTGCACTCGACTACCGCACCGATTTTCCCGTCAACCACGAGACCTACGGCTTCCTTGCCACCATCGATCGAGAGAACAAGGATGTCCTTGCCCGGGACCTTGCCGGCTGCCTCGATCGCCGAGATTGCACCGATCGCCATTTCGTCATTGTGGGCGTAGACGATGTCTGCGTCCGGATGAGCCTGAAGCAGCGCCTCCGCAACCTGGCGACCTTTGTCGCGAGCGAAATCCCCAGACTGCGACGCGACGATTTCGAAGCCACCGGCGGCCTTGATCGCTTCATCAAAGCCCTTCTTGCGGTCGTTGGCGGGCGATGCGCCCGTAGTCCCCTCGAGTTCGATGATCTTGGTCTTGCCGTTCGCATTCTTGACCAGCCATTCGGCGACGCGCTGGCCTTCCTTGATGAAGTCGGAGCCGATGAAGGTCAGGTAGTCCTCGCCGGCCTTGGCAAGCTTGGGATCGACGCTGCGGTCCAGCAGTATTACCGGGATACCGGCCTTCTTGGCAGCCATTACTGCGGGGATAAGGGGCTTTTCTTCGCGAGGTGCGAGGAAGATCAGGTCGACGCCCTGAGCGATCATCGAGTTAACGTCAGCGACCTGCTTGGCAGCGGAGCCGGCAGCATCCGTATAAACCAGCTGGTAGCCAAGCTTCTCAGCCGTCTCCTTCATGCTGTTCGTCTGAGCAATTCGCCATGGATTGTTGGACTCGGTCTGCGCGAAACCAACCTTATATTTGTCTTTCTGCTTCAGCTTCGGAACGTCCGCCATTGCGGTGGCGCCGGCTACGGCAAGCGCTCCTAGGGCTGTGGCAGCAAGCATGAATCTACGACGTGAGAATGTAGCCATCTCAGTTTCTCCTCCCAAAATTTCCGGTATTCCTCCCACCGGCCGTGAGCAATAGACGCTTCACATATCCGGATATTGTAGCTAATAATATTAGCAGTCAAGCGCGATTTTATGAGCAGTTGCGAAAGGCTGGTTTGCGGCGCAGCAAATTCGCGGGAGGGAAAGTATGGGCAAGCAGAATGGCGGGGATGTCGGTCGACGGGGATCGAAAACCCGGCCCACCATGACGGATATTGCCAGGATTGCCGGCGTTTCGCAATCAAGTGTTTCACTGGTTCTGAACGAAATGTCGGGTTCGCGGATCTCGCCTGAAACCCAGGCGAAGGTTCGAGACGCAGCTAATAAAATTGGTTATAAATTACCAGGGGGCCGAAACGAGCTGCCTGCAGAGACGATCGAGAGGGATACGATCGCCTTTATCGTTGACGAAATCTCGACCAGTCCGCATCCCGTCGTCAGCCTCGATGGAGCACGCGACTACGCCTTCGAGCAGGGCTTCCTCGTCTCTGCTCATGCAACCCGCTCCAATCCCGATCTCGAGGACGCCGTGCTCCGATCGATTCTGCGCGATCCAAGTATCATCGGCGTGATCTATGCAACGATTTTCACGCGAAAGGTTCGCGTACCGGCGGGGCTCAGGAACACGCCGACCGTTCTTTTGAACTGCTACGCGGATCCGCGTCAGCAAATGGCGATCGTTCCAGGCGAAGTCGCCGGAGGCTTCTCCGCCACTGCACACTTGACAGCACTTGGTCACAGACGCATCGGCTTCATCAATGGCGAGCCTTGGATGGACGCAGCGATCGATCGCCTAAGAGGCTACAAACAAGCGCTTGCCACTGTCGACGTCGCTTTCGACGAAAACCTCGTTCGCAATGGCGACTGGCTGCCACTCAGAGGCTACGAGGCTGGGCTTGAACTCCTGTCGCTTCCCTGTCCCCCAACAGCAATCCTTTGCGGTAACGATCTCATGGCGATTGGTGTCATGGAAGCAGCTGCAGAAATGGGCCTGCGGGTGCCGGAAGACTTGTCGGTCATGGGTTATGACGATCAGGAACTAGCTCGCTACACGCACCCGCCATTATCGACGCTTGTTCTTCCAAACTACGAAATGGGCCAGAAAGCTGCAGAGGCGCTGATCGACATGGCTGTCCACGGCAAGAAGCTGCGTCCAATGACAATCAAGGTTGACGGCCCACTGGTGGTCCGCAATTCGACTGGCGAACCTCCCAATTGGACAAGAACATCCGCGGAAGCCGTGGGGCGCTAGAGCCCTTACTGCGAGAGGGGGAAAGCGCCAGGTCACGGTAACTCACACCGGTTGCGGTTTGCCACCGGCGACGGATACTTTCCATCAGTCGTTTGGCGGAAAATCCGAGAATCCCGTGGCGGTAAGCGTCGTCCGTCCACTGAGAGGGCGGGTCCCAAACAGCTTCGGCCAGTCACCCGCCCGCGGGACGCGGCCGCTCAACGCCAATAGCTGTATTCATCCCGTGATCCGCGGCCAACGAAGTAACCGATTGCGAAGGCGATTGCACCTACTCCCAATAGGAGGCTGGTCGTGGTTTCGGGATGGTCAGCAGCGCCGGTTGCGATCGCAGTGGTTTCACGCCTCACGACCTCTGCGGCTGTCTTTGCGGCTTTGCGAATCTCCTCAGGAGGGGCACTCGGAGATCCGGTAAAGCCTGCTTTAAAGTCTTCTGCCATTTTATCCTCCGCTGCATCAAACAAAGAGGAAACTGACGGGAAGGGAACCTGTTCCGAACAAAGTCGCAAGGCTCCAAAAACTTGTCGCGCAATCCCGCGCGGGCCGAGCGAAAGGCGAGCTTGCGAGAGTTCATCCCTCCGACCTGATGTGGACATTTGGCCGGCCCAACCGCGGTTTGGACGATTGTGCGACCTGCTCCTGATCAGTTTTCGAACTGGCTTGATGCTCAAAGGGGCATTCCAAGCTAAACCTCGTCCCAGGGCATTGCCATCAAGAATCGAGGAAAACAATGGACTGGACTGGAAAACGGGCTCTTGTCACCGGCGCAGGGAAGGGAATTGGCCGGGCAACAGCCATCATGTTGGCGCAGCGAGGCGCCACGGTCGTCGCGCTGACACGCAATCCCGACGATCTGGCGTCATTGTCGCAGGAGATTCAATGCGAGACGATCTGCATGGATCTAGTCAACGTGGATGCCATCAGCGAGAAGGTCACATCGGTGCTCCCCGTCGATATGTTGGTGAATTGCGCCGGCACCACAATCCTTCAGTCCTTCATTTCGAGCAATGTTCAGGACTTCAACCATGTCCTGAATGTCAACACGGTCGCCCCAATGGTTTTGGCCCAGGTCATCATCCGCGACTGGCTTTCTCGCGGCCTTAAGGGTGCAATCGTGAACGTTTCGAGCGACGCAGCTCGTCGGGGCTTGGCCAGCCACACGGCCTATTGCGCGTCAAAGGCGGCGCTTGACGCGATTACCCGCGTCATGGCTGTAGAGCTCGGCAGCGCAGGCGTTCGCGTCAATAGCGTCAATCCGACCGTAACCCTGACGCCAATGGGGGAACTGGCGTGGAGTGACCCTCTTAAGGCGGGTCCGGTTAAAGCCCGCATCCCGCTCGAACGATTCCTTGCCCCGACTGAAGTCGCAGAAGCGATCCTCTTCCTGCTGAGCGATGAAGCATCAATGGTTACGGGCATATCTTTGCCCGTCGATGGCGGTCTAGCGATTTCGTGAGTGTATCGGGCCAAGCGATCAGGCTTCAGCTTGCGCGGGAACGGTGCCAAATGATTCACCGCGCTCAAGCAACCGATCGACAATCATTCGGCCAATGGGAATGGCCGATGTCGCTGCGGGTGACGGAGCATTGAAGACATGCAGCATCCGGTTTGTCTGTTTGAAGAGAAAATCGTGCACGAGGCTCCCGTTGGCCATGACCGCCTGTGCGCGGATGCCAGCCTGTGGACGTTGAAGATCGCTGATCGTCAGCGACGGGCAGTATTTCTGGCACTGCGTCAGATAGCGCGCACGCGAGGCGGAATTGGCAAATTCCGACATTGCCGAACGCCAGTTTTTCCGCGCCATCTTCCAGAACCCGGGAAAACCCGCCATGCTGCCAACGTCCTGGAGTGAAAAACTACACTTGGCATAGCCTTCCCGCGCAAATCCAAGCACGGCGTTCGGCCCTACGGTCATTCTACCGTCGATCGTTCGCGTCAGGTGTATTCCGAGAAAGGGCAAGTCAGGATCGGGAATTGGATAGATCAGGCGCTGCGTAATCTTAGCCTTGGAGGCTGGCAACGAATAATATTCTCCCCGGAAGGGCACAATTCGATGATCGAGCTTCAGTCCCGCCATCAACGCGATGCGGTCGGACTGAAGGCCAGCGCAGGCAACAAGTTTCCGGGTTTCTATGACCTCGGATGAAGCTTCGATGCGTACACCTTTTTCATGTTCATGGATCGCGCGGACCTCGAACCCACGTTTGATCTTGCCGCCCCGCTCCACGATCCTGTGAGCCATGGCGCGGCAAACAACCGCGTAGTCGACAATTCCCGTGGAGTGGACGAGAAGGGCACCTAGACCGGCAATATTGGGTTCATCGGCTTTCAACTGACCGATCGTCAGCCTACTATACTCGATTCCATTGCGCTGCGCTCTATCCTCGAGCGCCTCCATCCGCTGCACCTCCGCATTGGTCGTTGCAACCAGTAACTTCCCGCAGGTTTCGAAGGGGATACTGTTCTCGCGGCAGAATTGCTTGGTCGCTTCTGCCCCATCCCGACAAAGCTTCGCCTTCAGGGTGCCCGGAGCGTAGTAGATCCCAGCATGGATGACACCGCTGTTGTGACCCGTCTGATGTCTCGCCAGCTCCTGCTCTTTCTCCAGCACAATGATTTTGGCGCCAGCTAGCCTTTCCTGCAGAGCCATGGCAACTGCCAACCCAACGATGCCTCCCCCAATGATGCAATGATCATACATTCGGTATACCCTAACTGTGCGACGGATAGGCCCGCGGTCGACACAGGCTAACATCCCCGCGTGACGGCGTCTTGCGATCCTTATGGGGTATGTCGCAAAACGTCGCTCAACGACCTCTCCCTGCCACCTTGATTGCGGCCGACCGGACGGAACCCACATCATTGCGTGATGTTTGAGATACCGGCGATTGACTGGCTCCCAGTTGGTGTCAACTGGCGCGAAAATGCTCGAACCACTTCCGAGTTTCATATAAACACGATAAAGCGCAGCAAGTCTTTGCGAGGCAAATCCGATTACCGGACATAACATCGGACCAATGACCGAGTGAAACTTGGCGGCCGACTTGGCGTGTCTGCCGACTTGGCGTGTCTCATCTCGACCGCTGGTCAGCTTCGGCGGCGTCGGCAATCCATCGCATCGGATGCTCGCCGCGAACAGGCGCAAACCGCTTCGTTTGACAACGGCATGAAAAACCGGAGACCATCGCCTCTTTTTGTCCCGCTAACTGGCCCGCCCAGGACAATTCAAAAACACGCTTGCTGAGGCCTTGATGCCGCTTCTGATGGCCAAACAATCCAGCCATGCCGCAACATCCTGTTGCGGCGATTTCGACCGGAGCCCCGAGTGCGGCGAAGACCTTCTTCCATGCCGACGCTCCGGGACCTCCGCTTTCGCTACAATGAAGGAAGAGTTTGGGGGGAAGCTTACTTTTGGCCAGTTTAGGAAGGGATCGCTCTCGGGCGATTTCGTCGCTCAGAAACTCTTGGATCAGCTGTATCGTTGGCCCGCTCAGGCCGGCTTTCTGATATTCTTGGCGGATCATCATGACGAAGGCTGGATCTACACCAACCATTGACCGCCCGGTTGATGCCACCTTGTCGATCGCCGACCTCAGCGTGCCTGCTTGCCGGGCAAAACGCGATCTGTCGCCGAGGACGTGGGCTGCCTTTCCACCCGGGCACATGGTGACGAACACGGGCTGATAGCCGAAGGCGCGAAGACCGTCTGCAACCGCCAATACAGCTTGAGTATCAAACAATGCGGTGAAGGGATCCTGCCAGACGAAGACCGTATCCTCAGGCCAGTGCCGTTGTGCGATTATCTCGGCGGGAAATGTTCGATAGCCACCGTTTCCCGCGCCCCTGAAGGCGAGGCGTGGCAGGTCACGCAACCCTGTTATTTTCTCCATCACCCTGTTGGTGACCCAAGCCGCAAGCGCCGCCAGCTTACGGTACCGGACGACAACGGAGGAGTATTCTTCTAGGCGCAGCACGACACGATCAGCGAGGGGCCGCCGACGTTTCTGATAAAGTATTCCGAGGAAGTGGGATTTCATCTCGGGTATGTCGACCTGTACCGGACAACCCGTCGCGCAGCCCTTGCAGCCAAGACATCCGTCGAGCGCAGAAAGCACATCACTCTCCAACTTCTCGCCCGCACGATCTTGCCGATAAGCTTGATGCCAATGCCTTAGTGCGTCAGCGCGGCCTTTTGGGGAGTGACGAAGGTCGCGTGTCGCCTTGAAGGATGGGCACATGACGTTGCTACGTTGATAGCTCAAGCATTGAGCATTGCCATTGCATTTGAAGGCAAGACTGAGAGGATCATTTTCCTTGGTGTTGACACTGCGAAACGGGGTTGTCTTAATGCCCATGAGCGACCCTGTCTCACCGACAAGCTTTCCGGGATTGAAGTGGTTCCACGGATCAAATGCTTGTTTGACCCGCCGGAACGCATCATATGCTGCAGCACCGACGAACTCTTCGAGGTATGCTCCACGCACACCCTTGCCGTGCTCCCCCCAGAAAATGCCGCCATGCCTTCGCGTCAGTTCGAAGACTCCGTCAGAAACGGTCTTCATGATGGCACGATC
The DNA here is from genome assembly GCF_000298315.2 of Rhizobium grahamii CCGE 502. GTDB lineage: Bacteria > Pseudomonadota > Alphaproteobacteria > Rhizobiales > Rhizobiaceae > Rhizobium > Rhizobium grahamii. Next base: position 353,364 of record NZ_AEYE02000035.1, read on the forward strand.
TTGTTCGCGATCGATATCGAGCGCGGGACGAATATGAAGACAGCCGACGTCGACATGCCCGTACATTCCATAGTTCAGCCCGTTGTTGCTCAACAGCGTCGTGAAATCGGTAACGAAAGAAGCCAGGTTTGCAACGGGGACGACGCAATCCTCGACGAAGGCAATCGGACGACGCGTGCCATCGACCTTCCCGAGCAATCCGACACTTGCCGCCCGGACCTGCCAGAGGGCAGCCATTTCTATATCGTCAACTGCGATGTGGCTTGCGATTGCTCCAGAAAGGTTCTGCGCGGTGTCTCGCAGAGCTTCGACCCTCACGATCAAATCTGCTTCATCATCCCCGACAAACTCTACGAAATTGTAGGCGATCGGTTGACCGTCACGAGCGCGCAAGGATGCTGGCAAAGCTTGCAGAATTCCAGCCTTGGCTGCCAGGTCCTGTACCCACTCGTCCATGACTTCGATCGCCAGGGGATCATGTGCTAGCAGCATGCTGCCCGCGTCCAGGGCTGCGCCGAATGTCTTAAAGCCGATAACGATCAGTCGCTTGTATTTTGGCCTGCGCAACAGACGTAACCGAACACGCGTAACGAGGCCAAGGGTACCCTCTGCACCAATCGGGAGGCGCCACCATTCGAGTTCGCGCTCAGGCTGTTTTGCGCGCTCCAGGTCATATCCGGTGAACCTGCGGGAAAGTGCCGGGACGTGGTCGAGCAAGGCAGCACGACCTGCCTCGCAGGCAAGTTCGATCTGCGAAAGCATTGAGTTCGCCCATTCGGGCGCGGGGGCAGCGCTGTCCAGCACTCGTCCCCCATCGAGGACAATCTCCATCCCAATAACGTTGTCGCTTGTCTTGCCGTAGTGCCTCGAACCTTTTCCGGATGCATCCGTGCTCACCATTCCGCCAATTGTGCATCGGCTGGCTGTGGAGGTCGTCGGCGCGAAGAACAAACCGGTTCCTGCCAACTGGTCGTTCAATTCATCGAGGACGATCCCCGGCTCCACCTCCGCCCATTGCTCATCTACGCTCATGCCGACGATTCGATTCATATACTTTTGGAAATCGACGATGACGCCGGAGTTCAAGCTCTGACCGTTTGTCCCAGTGCCACCGCCGCGTGCTGTCACGGGAATATCCCGCAAATCCTCGGCCGCGAGAACCCGCATGAGCCGCCGAACATCCTCGCCGTCACGCGGAGCAACGATCATATCTGGCATTACCGCATAAATGCTGTTGTCGGTGGACATTGCTGCGAGCAGGGCGGAATCGGTTCCTATGTCGCCCCGAAATCCGGCGTCAGCAAGTTCCTTGGGAAGCCGCTCAAGGGCAGTATGGTATGTGGTCGTCGGGATAGTCTGGTGCAGCATTGCAAGTATGTCCGGGGAAAGGGAGCAGTGGGCATTGAACCACACATGCCTCCTTCGTATAATTAGAAAGATATGAAAGTTTTTTCGGAAAATACGAACATAGGCCTCCGCCATCTTCGTGCGGCACTCACGGTCATGGAGGAGGGCTCCTTCAGCCGAGCCGCGCAACGCCTTGGTGTGGTGCCTTCTGCCCTCACTGAGACGATACGGATGCTAGAGGTCGAATGTGGGACGGCGATTTTTGACCGAAAGACGCGCCCCGTGAGAGCGACAGAAGCTGGCCAGTCATTCCTCGAGGGCGCGCGAGATCTCCTCGACCGCTTCGAGCTGTCACTGGCGAACCTGCGACAGCTCGGCGGTCTAAAACGTGGCCGCGTATCTATTGGCGCCGCGCCATCGGCTGTGCTCACCCCGCTATCGCACGCCATCACCAATTTTCGCGCTAGCTATCCAGACATCGACCTCGTCATCCATGACGACGTAGCCGAGCGGTTAGCCAGCATGGTGGTAAACAGAACACTTGATTTCGCCCTTGCCGGACCCGGATTTGAATCGGCTGAGTTGGAAGGACGCAAAATAAGCGAAGATCCTTTCGGTCTTGCATGCCACAAGGATCATGAGCTTGCCTGTCTCACGCGGCCGGTTCTGTTGGACGATATCAATCCCGAGAGTCTGATCGCCCTGGACGCACAAGCCGGCATAGCGAGGATGCTGGCCGACTGCCCTGATCTGCCTCCAAGGCTGCGGTTTGGGCGCATACAAACGTTTAGTACCATCGCGCAACTGACCCTGATCAGCCGCAACGCCGGTGTAGCTCTTCTCCCGCAGCAGGCCGCGAAAGTCATACAAAGCGAAGAGATCGTCTTTCGGCGGATCGCGGATTTCCGGTTGATCCGCTCGCTGTACCTGCTCACTCGCAGCCGCTCAAGTCCGTCGCCAGCCGCGCAGCGTTTCATCAGCAGTCTTCTGAAGTCGCTCCCGACGCAGGAAGTGCAGTAATCGTTCCGGGAGGATTGGCGCACACTGGCGCGACAGCTTTCGGTACCGATTGCCAGCGGCACGCCAAAAACGCAGAGAGGTTTGAGGGCAGTTGTCTCAAACAAGCGGAAGGATCAATCCTTGGCACCGATTGCTTTGCACGTTCCGGCATCTTTTGTCGGACGGTGAAGGCGAGACCATTGCGATCGACCATAACGATAGGTGCGGGCTTTCGTACGGTATCCGTCTTAAATACCGGAGCGGTAAAACCGCACCGGTAGCTTCCCGTTGCCTCAGCGTGCCGCCCAATTCGCGCCGCGTCGGAAAATCGTCTTCATCTCGGGCACCAGGAACTCCTTGGCCTGATGACCGAGGGAGGAATAGAAAACCCGGCCCTTGCCATATCTGCGCTTCCATGCGACGGGCATCACCACACCGTCAATCCAATAGGCATGGTCGCCGGTGAAACGTGTCGTCGCCAGCACCTCGTTCGACGGGTCGACATGCATGTAGTATTGCTCGGATGTGTAGGGAAAGTCGCTGATGCCGTCCATGACGGGATCATCCGGGCGCGTCACGTTGACCGTGTAGTCGATGATATTGCCGGGGTGGGCGACCCATTGACCGCCGATGATGAACTGGTATTCGACGCAGTCGCGAAAGCTGTCGCCGGCGCCGCCATGGTAGCCGGCAATGCCGACCCCACCTTCGATGGCGGCCGCGAGGTTCTTGATCTCTTCCTTCTCAATTTTCGACATCGTCACGATGGGCACAACGAGGCTGAGGTCATGAACAGAGGGATCTGCAAAGGCCTCGGTCGTATGTTCGACGTACACCTTGAAGCCGTCCTCCTCCAGCATGTCTTTGATGACTGCAGAGCATTCCTGCGGCTCATGGCCACTCCATCCGCCCCAGACGATCAGTGCTTCACGCATATTTTCCTCCTGATAAATTAATTCGCCAGCCTGCCATCGACGAGAGACTCTGACAGCGGTGCGGGCCGCTCTGTTTGAGTGCCTATGGTGACCGTCCCGCCACTTTCGGAGGCCGTGTGAAACGCTTCCATAACCTCAAGGACATGCAGGGCCAGATCGCCATTTGCACGATGCGGACGGTTCGAGCGAATGGCATGGGCCATGTCGGCGACACCGATCGACCGATAGTTGCCATCGCCATACGGCGCCGTCGGCAGCTGCAGCTCGAATGCACCACCCTTCCTCAACAGTTCCACGTCGCCACCGAAGTGGTTCGGGTCGGGGACGATCAACGTTCCTTCGGTTCCGTAAAGCTCCAGCGGCACGTGCTTATGGCCGGCGACGTCGAAGCTCATGCCGATCTGGACGACCGCACCGTTGGCGAAGGCCATGAGGCCCGTGACATGGGTCGGTACATGCACCGGGATATGCTCACCATTTCGCGGTTCGCTGGTGATAACCCGCTCTTTGCGCGGCGTGACGGCGATGCCCGCCACCTGCGCGACCGGTCCGAAGAGATTGACGAGATCGGTAATGTAATAGGGGCCCATATCGAGCATCGGTCCACCGCCCACTTCATAATAGAAGCCGGGATTTGGATGCCAGCGCTCGTGGCCGGGGCACATGAAGGTCGCTATTCCGCCGACGGGTTGGCCAATCACGCCTTGATCGACCAGCGTCCGAGCGGTCTGATGGCCGCCTCCGAGAAAGGTGTCGGGAGCGGCGCCGATGCGCAAGCCCCTTGCTTTTGCGGCCACAGCAAGCCGCTTTCCTTCCTCGAAATTGATTCCAAGCGGCTTTTCTGAATAGGCGTGCTTACCGGCGTCAAGTGCCTGCAGGCCAACCGCGACGTGCGCCTTCGGTATCGTCAGATTGACGATGATCTCAACCTTGGGGTCGGCAAACAGCTCATCGATCTTTCGTGCGGACACGTTGAATTCGCCAGCCTTTGCTACCGCAAGATCATAGTTGAGGTCGGCCACGCCGCGAACGTCAAGGATCGGGAAGGACGCCATCGCCTTCAGATAGGCGCCGGAGATGTTGCCGCACCCAATGATGCCGATACCGACTCGTTCCATGATTTCCTCCCGTTGGATGTCGTGATTTTTACTGTTCAGAGCGCCGGACCGGTGGTGTTCCACGGCGACTCGTAGAGTTCGTAAAGCGCTACCGCGGCTGCCCCTTGCGCCCAGAAGTCGTCCGTCGAATCGTCGAACACAAGTTCGGCAACCCCTTTCAGAGACGGGGGAACTGCAAGCGCATAGGCATTTCGCAGGCTGTCGAGAAATGGCTCCCCAAGCGCCAGGCTGGAGCCGACAAGAATGACGCGGGGCGGCGCAAACAGGGTGACGATATTGGCAATCGCCACGCCAACGGCTTCTCCGGCGCGGATCGCGGCGCTGATCAGGGTGTTATCCTCAGCCTTGATAAGCGCTTGGGCATGCGTCATCCCCCGCCCAAGCCGGATCGCCTCGGCAAATCGGCCGCTGGTGGGTTGCTCACCGAGAATTTCGCTCTCTCCAGCCTGGCTCGATAGTCGCACGACCCCGCGCGGCCCCATCCCGAGCACCAGATCGCCGAGGTTATGGCTAAGCCCGCCGGCACCGCGGAACAACTGATTGTCGTGGAGCACGCCGAGGCCAAGGGTCTGCTCCAGCGATATCAAAACCATGTCTTCCAGATCGCGGGCCTTGCCAAACCAGTGGTGCGCAAGGGTGATGGCGTGCGCATCGCTTTCAACGATGGTCGGCGTATTCAGGCGGGTCGTCATCTCGCCGGCGAAATCAACATTCGTGTCACGAAAGATCGGACTGCTGCGAATGTGGCCGGTGCGATGCTCGATCACGCCCGGAAGGCCGAGACAGACCGTGTCGACATCCTCGAGCGAAAGGCCGGCGTCGACGACACAGCGGCGGACGCCGTCCTCGACCAGATCGGCGATAACGCCGATCGGCTGGCGATCGATTCGAATGGGAAGGGTGAGTTTTGACAGCACGTCGCCGCGAAAATCGGTCACGACGAAAACGAGGCGATTGGCAGCGATCTTGGCGCCGACCACTCTTGCGGCATCCGGATTAAGTTCGAGCATAACCCTTGGTCGTCCGCGGGCCGCCTCGTTGCGAATATCGCCTTCGTGGCGCGGCAGGATGAGCCCATCGTCAAGCAGGGACGCGGTGATCGCCGAAACCGTGGTGGTCGACAGCTGTGTTCGCTCACTGATCTCGACACGCGCTATCGGCCCATGACGGCGGATCGTATCCAGCACGTTCAAGCGGTTGATCGCGCGCATCAATTCCGGATCTGCGGTCTTCATGAGGGTCTTGCTGGCTCTTCAATCTTCCCCAAGACGCGGGGCTTATCTTTTCAACGGTACGCGAATTAAATAGCGCGTCATCAACCCACTATGTCAAGGCAGTTTTGGCAATTTTCGCTCAGGGAGTTGACATTCGCCAAAACCTCCCGATGATTTATTCCGCATAAGGGAAAAATTGAAGAGGACGATTTTTCCGTTCCTGGAGGAGAATCATGTTTAATCATATGAAGGCAAAAGCCTTGCTTCGCACCCGATTCATTGCCCGCTCTGCGGCCACTGGACTTGCGCTCCTAATTGCTGCGGGAAGCGCCGCAGCTGACACCACCGTCAAGTGGCTACATCTTGAGCTCGATCCGAACTACGTCGCGATTTGGCGCAGGATTGCGGACAAATACCAGGCCGAGCATCCCGGCGTGAAGATTGAAATGCAGTTCCTTGAAAACGAGGCCTTCAAGGCAAAGCTTCCGACCTTGTTGCAGTCGAGCGATGCGCCGGATTTCTTTTACAGCTGGGGTGGCGGCGTGCTGAAGCAGCAGCTGGCAACCGGGACGCTCATGGATCTCACTGAAGCGATGAACGCCAAGGACGGTGCCTGGGTGAAGTCCTATAACCCGGCTGCGGTCAAGGGCCTGTCCTATGACGGAAAGATCGGCGCCGTGCCGTTCAAGATGGGCACTGTCTCGTTCTTCTACAACAAGGCGCTCTTCGCCAAGGCCGGCGTCGATGCTGCCGGCATCAAGTCCTGGGACGACTATCTGGTTGCCGTGAAGAAGATAAAGGGGGCCGGCATCGTTCCGATTGCAGGCGGCGGCGGCGAGAAGTGGCCGATCCATTTCTACTGGAGCTATCTGGTGATGCGCAACGGCGGCCAGAAGGTCTTCGACACTGCCAAGACCGGCGAAGGCGAGGGTTTCAACGATCCGGCGATCATCAAGGCCGGCGACCAGCTTGCCGAGCTCGGCAAGCTCGAGCCGTTCCAGCCGGGTTATCTCGGCGCCACATGGCCGCAGACGCTCGGTGTCTTCGGCGACGGCAAGGCAGCGATGATCCTGGCGTTCGAAAACACCGCGGCCAACCAGCGCACGAATGCCGGCGATGGGAAGGGGCTGGATCCTGAAAACATCGGTCGCTTCGCGTTCCCGGCTGTGACTGGCGGCGCCGGCGCCGCCACTGACACTCTCGGCGGCCTAAACGGTTGGGCGGTGACCAAGAAGGCGCCTGCTGAAACCCTTGATTTCCTTGCCTACCTGACGAACGCCGAAAATGAGCGCGAGATGGCCAAGGCCGGCATGCTCATCCCCGTCGCCGTTGGTGCCGAGGATGGTGTCACCAATCCGCTGCTGCACCAGTCTGCCGAACAGCTCGCACACTCGACCTGGCACCAAAACTTCTTCGATCAGGATCTCGGCCCGTCGGTTGGACGTGTCGTAAACGATGTCTCCGTTGCCATCGTGTCCGGACAGATGAGCCCTGCCGATGGAGCTCAGCAGATCCAGGAAGCCTTCGAGCAGGATCAGCTCTGATCAGGACTATCGCGGCGCGGAGAACCCTCCGCGCCGCCTTCAATCAAGACAAGAGGATCGGCCTCCATGACGACCATCACCGCGACGAGCGTCATCCGTCAGCGCCCGACTGCGAGACTGTCAGCGCGCAGCAAGGATCCCAGCCTCGCGCGGCGCCTGCCTGTCCTGCTTCTGTTTCTGCCGCCAGCACTACTCCTGTTCACGATCTTCGTCATCCTGCCGATGGGCGAGGCGGCGTGGTACAGCCTCTACAAGTGGGATGGCTACGGTTTGCCGACGCAGTTTGTCGGCCTGCGGAATTTCGAGGTTCTGTTCAAGAACAGCGCCTTCCTGACGGCGCTGAAAAACAATGCTCTGATCATCGTCATTTCAATCCTGATCCAGATTCCGCTTGCCATCTGGTTGGCGACGATGCTGGCGCACCGCATTGCCGGCGTGGTCCTCTTCCGTTTGATATTCTTCCTGCCCTACGTCCTGGCCGAGGTCGCGGCCGGCCTCATCTGGCGTTTCGTCTACGACGGCGACTACGGCTTGTTTGCCTCGGCAGCTCACCTTCTGGGTGTCGAGACGCCCTATGTCCTTGCCGACAAGGACCTGGCAATTTATGCGGTTCTGGCCGTAGTCGTCTGGAAGTATTTTGGCTTCCATATGATGCTGTTCATTGCCGGGCTGCAGTCGCTCGACAAGAGCGTGCTTGAGGCTGCTGAAATCGACGGCGCCAGTGGCTGGCAGCGGTTTCGCTATATCACGCTGCCGCTTCTCGGCTCGACTGTCCGCCTGTCCGTCTTCTTCGCCGTTGTCGGTTCGCTGCAACTCTTCGATCTCATCATGCCGCTGACCGGTGGTGGACCGTTCAATGCGACACAGACCATGGTCACCTTCCTGTTCAACTTTGGCGTCACGCGTATGCAGGTCGGCCTTGGCAGCGCCGTGGGCGTCGTACTCTTCGTCATCTGCGTGACGCTCGCCTTCGGCTACAAACGGATATTCATGCGCAATGACTGATATGGCTTCTACCGCCCGGATTGCGACCGGCACGAAGATCTACCTCTACGTCTCGCTGACGATCATCGCCGCGATCGTGCTCGTGCCCCTGCTGACGACGGCACTTGGTGGCTTCAAGGACCTCGGTGACCTGCGCACCAACCCCTTTGGATTGCCCGTCGCATGGCACCCGGAGAACTACACCGACATTCTCTTTGGGGATCGCTACTGGCGGCAGATGATGAATTCGCTGATCATTGCAACGCTAACGGTCTGCCTTACGGTCTCGGTCTCCGCCATGGCCGCCTTCACCTTCGCGCATGTAAAGTTCTTCGGCGCCGGCTTCCTGCTCAATTATTTCCTGATCGGCCTGATGTTCCCGGCTGCGACCGCGATCCTGCCTCTGTTCATCCGAATCCGTGACCTCGGCTTGCTGAATTCCTACTGGGGTGTGGTCTTGCCACAGGTCTCCTTCGGCCTTGGCATGAGCATCCTCCTGTTCCGGAACTATTTTCGCAACCTTCCGGAAGAATTGTTCCAGGCGGCTATCGTCGACGGGTGCGGCTACATCCGCTTCTTCTGGCACATTTCGCTGCCCCTCTCGCGGCCAATCATTGCGACGGTGAGCATCATCTCCTTCGTCGGCAGTTGGAACAGCTATATTCTACCGCTGATCATGCTGAACTCCGAGGCAATGTATCCCTGGCCGCTGGGAATCATGGTCTATCGCGGCGAGTTCGGCACGGCCTGGCAGCTGGTACTCGCCTTCATCACGTTGACGATCATGCCGACGATCGTCGTCTTCTTCCTTGCCCAGAAGCACATCATTGCCGGACTGACGGCGGGTGCGGTCAAGTCCTGACCGCGCCGAGCAGTTGAGTGTCAATCCACATGTCCCCCAGCCAAAGGCCATAATTCATGAAAGTGTTGAACCGGTCCGTGTCCCGAGCCTACACTCAACATTACCGAGTGTTCGATAGCCCGCGCAAGGTAAAGCTTTGCATCCGCAACCGCGGTGGGCAACGCAGTACCCTTTGCGAGTTCTGCAGCCAGCGCGCTCGAGAGCGTGCAGCCGGTGCCATGTGTGTTCGCGGTCGCAATCCTGCTCGCTTCGAACCAAGTCAGTCCCGCAGCCGACACCAGGACGTCCGGGCTGTCCTCACCAACAAGATGACCACCCTTGACCAGGACAGCTTTTGGACCAATTGCCCGAAGGCGGATTGCCTGATCCGCCATTTCCTCCCGCGACTGCGCTACATCTTCGCGAAGCAGTGCAGCAGCTTCCGGCAGGTTCGGCGTCAGTAGTACCGCGAGCGGCAACAAGCGTCGCGTTATGACCTCAATGGCGGACTTGTCGAGGAGGGCCGCCCCGCCCTTCGCCACCATGACCGGATCCAGGATCATCGGTATCTGCCCTTGCTCTTCGATGACATCGGCCACGGCATTGGCGATTTCTGCGTTGGCAATCATACCAATCTTGACAGCGTCGACACGCACGTCAGCGAACACGGCTCTGATTTGATCGGCAACGAATGCAGCGGGGACCAGATGTACCCCGAAGACCCCTTGGGTGTTCTGCGCTGTCAGCGCAGTCAACACCGCCATCCCATAGACACCGCGTGCGGAGAATGTCTTGAGGTCGGCCTGGATTCCCGCGCCACCCGATGGATCTGAACCGGCAATGGAGAGAACATTGCGGATCATGAGCGTACCTTTCTGATGTTGGAGGCTAACTGACGGCTGGCGGCTTCAGGATCAGCGGATCCGCAGATTGCCGACACGACCGCGATACCCTTGGCTCCAGCAGCAAATACATCACAGACATGGTCAGTCTTCAGCCCACCAATCGCGATCGCGGGAACGGGGCAAACCGCGATCAGGCAGGCAAGGCCATCAAAGCCGATCGGCTGCTTGTGGTCCGCTTTTGTCGGCGTCGCAAACACCGGGCCGACTCCGGCATAATCCACGACAACGGGGTCAACCGCCCGTGCCAGGGCCTGCGTTTCCACGGAAAGGCCAAGGACCATGTCGGGCCCAAGGCGGGCGCGGGCCATACACACGTCCAAATCTTCCTGCCCAACGTGGACTCCGTCCGCTCCGACCGCGAGCGCGGCCTCGACGTCATCATTGATGATCAATAGCGCACCTGTGCCCGACAAGGCCATCTTCAGCGCGCGACCGGTTTCGATCATTCGGGAGGTATTGGCTCGCTTGTGACGCAACTGAACCACGGTCGCACCACCTGCAACAGCTGCGCGCGCAGTCTCCACCATGCCGAAAGAGGCACAAAGGTCGGGATCGATGACGAGGTAGAGAGAAAGATCGAGATGTTTCATGCGGTCGTAACCCTTGCACGGTGATCGAGGCAAGGCCCGTCAATAGCGCCCAACGCGTCTAGGAACCGCCACGAAAAAGATCCCGGGCCCTCAGACTTGTCGGCCGCCAGCTCACCGGCAACAGCAAAAGTGGCAACGGCCGCAACCGTGGCTTCGAATGGTGCGCCGGGTCGCACTGCCGCAAACGCTCCCACAAGACAGGTCAACGAGCAACCGAGCGCCGTCACCCGCGGCATCAACACCGAGCCACCTTCGATGCGAAACGCCCGTTTCCCGTCGGTAATAAAATCAACGGCGCCTGTTACCGCTACGACCGCGCCGTGCCTATCTGCAAGCAGCCGCGCAGAGTGTTTGGCATGCTCAACATCGTCTCCGGTGTCGACGCCTTTACCCCGGAAAGCACCTCCGGCAAGGGCTATAATTTCGGAGGCGTTGCCGCGGATGATAGTGGGACCAAGTTTCAGAAGGAGTTCTGTGGCGTCACGGCGGAATGCCGTTGCATAGTGGGCGACGGGATCGAGAACCCATGGTTTCCCAGATTGCGTCGCTGCAATTGCCGCGGCCTCCATGCCGCGCAGCCACCCTGATGATAGCGTTCCTATGTTGATCGTGATCGCCCCGGCAAGTTTCGCAAACTCTCCAGCCTCCTCCTCTGCATGCACCATGGCAGGAGATGCGCCGACTGCCAGAAGCACGTTGGCAGCGATATCCATGGCAACGTAGTTGGTGATACAATGGACGAGCGGGATCTGCTCGCGCAGTTCTTTCAGGAATGTACTTGGTGGTATTTGAAGCAGCATAGGGTTCGCCTTTCTATCGGGGGAAGGAAGGCGCGGGGGACCAATGCGAGAAGCTAACAATCCCGAGCGACTCCCTCCGCCGGCATTATCCGGTTCAGGTTCAAAGGGTACTTCTCAGCCACCAGAAGGTCGGCGCCCCTGTCTTTCACTCCATGCTTTTCGCAGAGAAGGAGGGGGCTGTCATCCCTTAAATGCACATACCAACCCGACGTATGAGAGAGTTTGGGCAAAGGCTTGGTCGGGCAGGTGTGCACGCAGTGTCCCACACGCTAATCGAAGCCAGCACAAATCCGGGATAACGCGCCCAGATCGATTGACAGTCGAGCTGGTCAACATTGTCTGTCAGGCATCGGCTTCACGACATAGGAAAGACCCCAATATATGGTCGCCGACGGGGTAAGAGGGACGCGAACGTTCACAGCCGGGGAGATCGGTCTGTTACATCATCGGTCTGTCCGCGCCGTCCAACTATTCTGTGGCAAGCCGCCTCGTCGCCACTCGGCTAGCCTTTCTATGCGTGAAGTTGAATGCCTGTCCTGGTCGGCGGCCGGAAAGAGCAGAAAAGAAATCGCTCAACTATCACCCCACAATCCGATGATGGAAATCGAGGCAAGGGGCTTCATGGCCGTATGGAAGAGGTTTCGCGCCGGGCTAATGACGTTGTCGCAGCGATCGGACGTGAAGCCACGTTGGCAGCCCCACATGGAGCCGAGAAGCTGAGAACGAGCCGTCAGCCTCCTACGGCGTGTGCTCGGGCAATCAGAGCATTGTTAATTTCAGTGAGTCAACAGCTAGCACGCTCGACAGCGCGTCCAGCAGCTTTTATCTATAAATAATGACTGCTGCCACCGAGGACACAATTGCCAATCGCATCTGCCGCGTTCTCGCGGACCGGATCATCACAGGTGCACTTGAGCCTGGTAGCAAGCTGAGGCAGGACCACATTGCCGACGAATTTGATACCAGTCACGTACCAGTGCGAGAAGCATTCCGCCGACTCGAGGCTCAAGGGCTTGCTATCAGCGAGAGCCGCCGGGGGGTCCGCGTTGCCAGCTTTTCAAGGGCTGCGGTAGAAGAAGCCGCTCTCATGCGTTCGGTGCTGGAGGGGTTGGCATTACGCCAAGCCGCGCCGAATTTGACTGCATCCATCATGGACGAGGCGATGTCGGCGATGATAGCCGGTGATACCGCGCGTGACGCACGGACCTGGGATGAGGCAAATCGGCGCTTCCATCACCTGTTGCTCGCTCCATGCAAAATGCCCCGATTGCTGGCAACAATCGATGATCTCCAGATGGTAGGTTCGCGATATGCGTTTGCAACCTACGGAGCGGAATGGGTTCCGCGGCTCGACTTCGATCACCATCTAATTCTCGACCATCTTCGAAAAGGTGAGGTCAGTCAGGCCACTGTCGTGCTTGAGCGACATGTGCAACGGATAAAGCCCGTTCAGCGCTGATTATCGATTTTCTTGCGGTCCGGCGTGGGAACCCGCTGTCGTTGCGTCGGCAGCTCAACCGCATGCCTCTCAATTCCCGCCAAGATTGATTCCACCGGCGAAATTCTCCGAGTGGTTTGTTGCGCATCTGCGTCGCGTCTATTTTTATAGATAATAATAGATTCTATCTATCAATGCCGACGAGGAGCATCGCATGAAGCAGGTGGACGGGGCTGTCACGGTTAGGACAAGTTACGCGGAAGCTAAGGTTATCTATAATTTGCCTTTCAACGATCTTCTTTTCCGCGCACAGCAGGTTCACCGCGAGGGGTTTGACCCAAACGCAATTCAGATGAGCCGGCTTCTGTCGATCAAGACCGGGGGATGCGCCGAGGACTGCGGCTATTGCAGCCAATCGGCCCACTACCCGACCGGCCTTAAGGCTTCCAAACTGATGGAGGTCGAGCGGGTGCTTGCAGAGGCGCGCCAAGCTCGCGACGGCGGTGCTACCCGCTACTGCATGGGTGCGGCGTGGCGTGGCCCGAAGGACCGCGACATGGACACGCTTGTCGCGATGGTTCAGGGCGTCCGGGCGCTTGGCATGGAGACCTGCATGACACTCGGCATGCTCACGCCTGATCAGTCTGAGCGCCTCGCAGATGCCGGTCTCGACTATTACAATCATAACATCGATACCTCCGAACGTTTCTATCCGGAGATTATCACCACCCGTGTTTTTGAAAATCGACTTGAAACCCTCGCCAATGTGCGAGGGGCTGGTATCAAGGTCTGTGCGGGCGGTATTCTCGGAATGGGAGAGACAACAGCTGACCGGATTTCCATGCTGGTCACGTTGGCCAATCTTCCCGAGCAGCCGGAGAGCGTGCCAATAAACATGCTGATCCCAATTCCCGGATCGAAGCTTGCAAATGCCGCACCGGTCGATCCGATCGATTTCGTGCGGACCATTGCCCTTGCCCGCATCCTGATGCCGAAGTCACATGTCCGCTTATCGGCGGGGCGCACAGAAATGAGTGACGAGATGCAGGCGCTCTGCTTCTTTGCCGGAGCCAATTCGATCTTCGTGGGCGAGACGCTGCTGACGGCGGACAATCCCGGCGAAGACAAGGATGCCATGTTGTTTCAACGCCTCGGTTTGGAACCGATGGCATTGGAGCGTCACCCTTGAGCGCGCCCGCGCTAGCCCGTTATGAGAAGACCATGGCAGGGTTGGAACGAAGGTCTCGCTTTCGCTCCGTAGCCGCCGGAACGGGCATCGACTTTGCCTCGAACGACTATCTGGGGTTCGCCAACTCTGCTCGGCTGAAGGGGGCGATTACGGCAGCGGTTGATCGAGGTGTGCCCGTGGGCGCCGGCGGTTCGCGGTTGCTACGCGGCAACCACATCGAGCACGAGTTACTGGAGGCGGAAGCAGCACGGTTCTTCGGAGCGGAGAAGGCGTTGTATTTTGCCAGCGGTTATGCCGCCAATACCGCGATCTTCTCCACCCTTCCACAGCGCGACGACCTGATCGTCTACGACGCCCTCATCCATGCGAGTGCACTGGAAGGAATTTCAGCCAGCAAGGCAATGACAAGCGCCGTACCGCACAATGACGCCGGTGCCTTCGAGCAGGCAATCCGTGACTGGCGCGACAAGGGAGGGAAGGGGGTTCCGTGGATTGGCGTCGAAAGCCTCTATTCCATGGATGGTGATAAAGCGCCGCTCCTTGAATTGGCCGAACTTGCCCAGCGACATGACGGTTTCCTTGTCATCGATGAAGCGCACGCGACCGGTGTCATTGGCGCAGAAGGTCGGGGCCTCGCCGGCGATCTTGGGGTTAGGAGTAATCTCCTGACGCTGCATACCTGCGGCAAGGCGCTCGGCACCAGCGGGGCGCTGCTGGGCGCCCCGAAGACCCTGGTGAACTATCTCGTCAACCGCGCGCGAAACTTTATCTACTCAACAGCACCGTCGCCGCTGATGGCCGCAGGAGTACGTGAGGCGCTCCGTATCCTGGCTGATGAGCCGGCGAGGATGACCCGATTGGAGAGACTCACGACCTATGCCGGCGCACAACTGCAATCGCGGCTGGCAACGATACCTAGCGGCTCGCAGATCATCCCGGTCGCAATTGGTGACAATGGTCGAGCCGTCTCCATTGCCCGCAAGATGCAGGCTGAAGGGTTCGACATCCGCGCGATCCGGCCACCTACTGTTCCCGAGGGTACGGCTCGATTGCGGATCTCAATCACGCTGAATGTCGATGAACAGAAGATTGCAGCGATGTTCGCACGGCTCTCAGAGATAATGCAGGAACATTCGTTATGACCGAAACCTTTGTCATCACCGGCACCGATACTGGGGTCGGCAAGACCGTTTTCGCTGCCGCCCTTACGAACGCTTTGGGCAGCTACTACTGGAAGCCGGTGCAGTCCGGCCTCGATGACGGAACGGACTCGCAAACAGTGTGCCGACTGGCCGACGCGCCTTCCGAGCGCATCGTCGCTGAGGCCTACAAACTCTCAACGCCAGCTTCACCGCATCTCTCATCCCGAATTGACGGGACCTCAATCGATCCGCGAAGGCTTGTACCACCCAATGTCGACGGGCCTCTCGTAATAGAAGGGGCAGGGGGACTCTTAGTCCCGCTCTCTGAAAGAACGGTGTTTGCCGATGTCTTCGCCGAGTGGCAGATCCCCGTCATTCTCTGCACGCGAACGACGCTTGGCACAATCAATCACACGCTATTGTCCATCGAAGCCATGCGCCATCGTGCGATCCCGATCCTTGGCGTCGCCTTTATTGGTGATGAGAACCTGGAAACCGAGAGCATCATCAGCACATTGGGCGGCGTTCGATCACTCGGGCGGTTGCCGCTACTCCGTAGCCTGACCGCAACGCGCTTGAGGAGGGTGTTCCACGACAATTTTGATCTCACCGCATTTGCAGGCGCCCGGCCATGACGCCCTCGATCATCTGGCATCCGTTCACCCAGCATGCGCTGGAGCCTCGCATGAAGCGCATTGTCTCGACCGAAGGGGCCTATCTCGTCGATGAAGACGGCAATCGAATTCTCGATGCCATCTCGTCATGGTGGGTGATCACCCACGGCCATCGGCATCCTGTCATCATGCAGGCAATCCGCGCCGCAACCGAAGCCTACGACCAGATCATCTTCGCCGAGTATTCGCACGAGCCGGCAGAACGTTTGGCGGAAGGTTTGATTGCTGCTGTGCCTCCCGGTTTGCGGCATGTTTTCTTTTCCGACAGCGGTTCGACGTCGGTGGAAGTCGCTTTGAAGATGGCGCTCGGCTACTTCCACAACAGGGACGAAAGACGCGATCGCATTGTCGTGATGGAGCACGGCTACCACGGGGACACTATTGGTACCATGTCCGCAGGCGAGCGCGGTGTCTTCAACGCTGCATACGCGCCGTTGCTCTACGGTGTGGACCAGATACCCTTTCCTGAACCAGGTCTCGAGCAGCATACGCTCGACGCTTTAGAGGCTTTTTGCAGAACCGGCCACATCGCGGCCATCTTGCTCGAGCCGCTGGTTCTGGGGGCAGGCGGCATGAAGACCTACGCCCCCGACGTTCTCAAGTCCGTCAGAGCAATCGCTAACTATTATGGGTGCTTGGTCATCGCCGACGAGGTAATGACAGGTTGGGGGCGCACCGGAACCATGTTCGCCTGCGAGCACGCAGATGTTTCGCCTGATATATTGTGCACCTCCAAGGGATTGACAGGCGGCGCCTTGCCGCTGGCGGCAACCCTCTGCACGTCTGATATATACGACGCACATCTTTCCACGGATCGGCGAAAGACATTCTTCCATTCGAGTTCCTATACGGCTAACCCCATTGCCTGCGCCGCCGGTGTCGCAAACCTCGAAGTGTGGAAACACGAAGGCGTGAGCGCGCGCATACAGGCTTTGGGAAATCTCCACGGTCAGCACTTGCCAAGGTTTGAGGATGACGACCGGTTTTCCGGTGTGAGACGGATTGGGACGATCGTTGCGCTCGACTTGAATGTGACCGCCAGTGGCTATCTGGCAGATGTCGGTCCGCGCATGCGGCGGCTTTTTCGCGAACGTGGGTTGCTCATTCGTCCTCTCGGCAACGTCATTTACCTTATGCCGCCTTACTGCATCAGCATGCCAGAACTCAGCCATGCCTACGACGCGATCGACGAGGTTGCCTCTATCATTCTCGGGAGACCACGATGAGACCAGCACCTTCCTCGCGCATGGCCGGGTTCGGGCATGCAGTTCCCGGCAGGCGCGTCGACAACACCGAAATCGAGAGGACGTTGGGCCTCGAGCCGGGGTGGATAGAACGCCGGACTGGCATACGCAGCCGCTATTGGGCAAGCGATGGCGAGACACTCAGTGCGCTTGCAGCGGAAGCTGGCCGGATGGCCCTGGATAATTCAGGTGTCGCACGGGACGATATCGCCTTGACCCTGCTCGCAACGTCGACGCCAGATCACCTGCTTCCGCCGTCGGCGCCGCTGCTCGCGCACCATCTGGGGCTCACGCGATCCGGCGCGATCGATCTCGCCGGCGCGTGCTCGGGCTTTCTCTACGCGCTAACCCTGGCAGACGCCTTCGCGCGCGTACATGGTCGTTCCGTCCTGGTGGTGGCCGCCAATATTCTTTCCCGCCGCATCAATCCTAACGAGCGCGCCAGCGCCGTCCTGTTCGCCGATGCTGCCGGCGCTGTCGTGCTTTCGCCGTCTAGCGAGCCCGACGCTGGACTGAGGGCGGTCGAACTCGCATCCGACGGCAGTGGCTATGACCTGATCACCATTCCGGCTGGCGGGAGCAATCGCCCGTTTAAGGGTGACATAGCCGGCGAGGAATTTCTTATGTCGATGAAAGACGGGAGAGAGGTTTTCTCGCGTGCAGTCGCCGTCATGACGCGTTGCTCACGAGACGCACTCGCAAGGGCTGATCTAAGCGCGTCGGAGCTTGACCGGTTCGTACCCCATCAGGCAAACGCCCGGATCTTCGATGTCGTTTGTAGCGATCTTGGCATCGATCCCTCAAAGACCGCGCGGACCCTCGAGGCCTTCGGCAATTCATCCGCTGCGACTATTCCGCTGTCCTTGTCAGTCGCGCATGCGACCAAACCATTTATTCCCGGTGAACGCTTGCTTCTTGCCGCTGCCGGCGCGGGGATGATTGGCGGTGCCTGCGTAATGGTCCATAGTCCGTGAGGGCAAGGAAGAGATCGCATCATTGATTTTTTGTCACTCACGTTTTTGGCGGCCGTAGAGCAGCAACATCGCTACTATAACCACTCCATAAATTAACTGGCGCCCGGCTTCCTCAATCTGCATGACAGAGAGAATGGACTGCAAGAGCGTAATCAGGATGACGCCAGCGACGGTTCCTAAGTACGATCCCCTTCCTCCGAGAACATGGGTCCCGCCGAGGACGACGGCCGCGATCGCCGGCAGCAGATATGCGTCGCCCATCGACTGAGAGGCCTTTGACGCATATCCAGCCAATAATACACCACCTAGTGCACTAAGGGCCCCTGAGGCAACAAAGGCCAGTAGGGTGACTTGTCGCGTGTCTATCCCAGATAGATAGGCAGCCCGCTCCCGATTGCCGATGGCGTAGAGCGAGCGGCCGTAGGTAGTTCTGGTCAACAGAAGGACTGTGACGATGCCGACGACAAGCCACACTAAGACGCCATTTGGGACAGACGGAATTATATAGCCGGTTGCTAAAAACCGCATTGCCGCGGATGCGGAATCCTGCGGTGAAAAGCCGCCGGTATAGACAACCATCAGCCCTTGGACGACTGCGTTCGTCGCAAGCGTGACGATCATCGAGGGTATCCGCAAATAGGCGACGGCAAAGCCATTCAGGAGCCCGACTGCCGCGCCGCAGGCAATTCCGAAGGGAACCGCAAATAACGAACCACTCGTTCCGTAGGCTGTCGCGGCGCACGCCATCATCGCACCGGCAGTGACAGTCCAGGGAACCGAAAGATCGATTTGCCCAAGCAGGATGACCATCATCATGCCCGTCGCTATCACTCCAAGAAAGGACGCCACTTTCAGCTGCTGCAACAGGTACGCCGGCGAGAAGAAGTTGGAAGAGTACAGAGACCCGCAAAGCAGGAGGAGAAGAATGCAAGCGAAGGCGATCAGAACCGCTGGGTCTTTACCTCGGAGCCGCATAGGAACGATTGATCGACGCATGCTTGACGCGCCCTCGCTCATTGGAACCAGTCCAGTCTGTTTCGCACCCGCGCCAGTCCGATCGCTCCAACACTTATTGCCAGCATCAATACCAACCCTTGAAACAGGGGCTGCCAGAGGGGATCGAGATCGAAGACGAAAAGCAGGTCGCCGATGGTGCGGAAAGCCAGCGCTCCAAACACTGCTCCGATAGCACTTCCCTTGCCGCCAGCGAGCGATACTCCTCCGAGAACAACTGCAGCAATCGAGTAAAGCGTGTAGGCATTACCACTCGCATAGGCTGCTTCCCCCGTGTACGAAAAGAACGTGAGGTATAGGCCACCGATGGCAGATAGGAGCCCTGCAAGTGAATAGGCGGACAGCTTTGCTCGCTTTAGCGGCATCCCTGACATAAAGGCCGCACTTTCAGCGGACCCCGCAGCATAGGCAGCCCGCCCATAGACGGAGCGGCTGAAGGGAAGCCATACCAGCAGGATGGTGGCAGCAAGTACAACAAGGCTCGTAGGCAGCACCCCGAAAAGCTTCGAGGTGAACGCATCTGCAAGGGTTTCGTTTACGGATCCACCGGGCGTCGGACGCAGCAGCAACGCCAACCCGAAGAATATCGCGCTTGTTGCGATGGTCGTGACGATCGGTTGTAGTCGGCCGAAGATGATGATCACCCCGTTCAGGGCACCACAGGCAAGCCCGGTAACCAAAACGGCGACGATGCCAAGGCCAGTCTGAAGAGGCGTGCCCACTACCAGCCAGGAAGCGAGGCAATTACACAGCACGAGGACCATTCCGGCAGAAAGGTCGATGCCGGCGGTGATGACGACGAGGCACTGCGCCATCGCGACAAATGCGAGCAAGGTCGCTTTATTGGATGCCGTCTGGATCACATTGGGCGTAAAGCCCGCTGGATGGTTCGAGGCATAGATCACGAACATTCCAACAAAGAGCATGGCGGCGAGCAAGGTTCCCTTGTGCAGGTCGTACCAGAAGCGCCATTCCCCGTGAGATACCGTCACTTTATTGTCCTCTGTGCCACAGCATCGGCGGTGATATTCAGAGCGCTGCCGACCAGCTCGCGTTCATTGATTTCGTCGCCCTCAAGCGTGCGAATAATTGTCCCATCGTACATGACGAGAACGCGATCGCAGCAACCGACAAGTTCGTCGTAGTCGGTGGAATAGAAGATGATTGCCGCCCCGCCATCTGCAAGCTTTCTCAGGAGCTGGTAGATCTCCTGCTTCGTGCCAACGTCGATGCCGCGTGTCGGGTCGTTAAGCAAGATGATGTGGGGTCGGTTCATCAGCCATTTTGCGATAACAACCTTCTGCTGGTTTCCACCGGACAGACTGCTGACTGGCATGTCGATGGTAGCGGCTTTAATAGCAAGTAGTTTCAAAAGTTCGTCGATGCTCGCGGCCTCCGCGCTGCGGTCAATTATCCCGCTACGCGAAACATTGCCGAGTGCGGCGATCGAGATATTTTCGCGCACCGTCATTGGAAGCATCAGCCCCTCGGTCTTTCGGTCCTCGGGAACCAGTGCAATCGACGTCGGGGCGGATTTGGCTTCCTTGGGGCTGCTCAAGTGCACGCTGCGTCCGCCGATTAGCAGATCGCCCCTGACATCGCGAAGGACGCCGAACATCGCTAGCAAGAGCTCCCGCTGGCCTTGTCCGTCCAGTCCACCAACGCCGATAATTTCGCCGGGACTTGCATCGAAGGTGATATCGACAAGGCGCTCGCCCCATGACAGACCCCGGCATGAGAGGACAGGTGCCTGTTTGGTCTGAGGGCCAGGTTTGGCCGGAAATACACTCTTGTATTCACGCCCGATCATCAGTTCGACAACCTGCTGGTCCGTCTTCGTGCCGGCTCGATAAGATTCTATGCTGCGCCCGTTCCGAAATACGGTGCAGTCATCCGCAAGTTCAGCGATTTCATGCATCCGATGGGAAATGTAGACTAGTGCGAGCCCCTCCGAACGCAACCGCTTCAGGACGCTGAATACCTTTTCGACATCGGATTTAGTGAGTGCAGATGTTGCCTCGTCGAGGATCATAAGTCTCGGCTTGCGGGCAAGAGCCTTTGCAATCTCAACCATCTGTCGACGCGAAAGTGGCAGATCCCTGACGAGCGACAACGGGTGGATGTCGGAAGCACCGGCACGGGCCAACGCCTCTTCCGCGATCAGCCTCTGAGCGCGCCTGTCGATCATTCCCAAGCGCCGCGGTGGTTTGCTGATCACGATATTGTCGGCAACGGAAAGGTCGGGAATAAGCGACAGCTCCTGAAAGACCGACACGATCCCTAAGTTATTCGCCACCGCAGGCGATGAGAAGGAAACATCCTTTCCCTCCAGAACCATCCTTCCTTCATCAGGCGCAGTTACACCAGCCATGATTTTGATAAGAGTGGATTTTCCGGCTCCGTTCTCGCCGAGCACAGCGTGAATCGCTGCCGGTCGGATGGCAATAGTTGCGTCCTTGAGTGCGATAACGCCGCCGTATCGCTTCGATATACTGTCCATTCGAAACAGTGGGTCTGGCAAGATCACGCACTCCACCTCCCATCGGGTGCAGTAAATTCAGACTGTGGGCGCACAACGCCCACAGTCAGTAATGGGGATATCGTGGCTATTGGTTTTCCTTAGTCTGTCCCATGATTTCCTGTGCCGTGAAGTTGATGCCGCAGGTTGGGAAGGAGTTACCGACGAAGAAATTGTCAGACTGCTCAGGGTAGTAATCCTGATCCTTCTTGAAATCCGGGTGCGAAACAAGTGCCGTTGGAAGCTTGACCGCCTGGGGAACCACTTGACCCTCGAGCGCGGCTATAGCAGTTTTGATGGCGACGGCCACCTGGGCCGGACCGGTTCCCGCAGATGAGCATACCAATCCATCACCCGCGTGTGCCGCGCAGAGTTTGCGGAAGCCATTCTCTGTCTCGCCGCCGAACGGTACGTAGGGATGCTTTGCGTCGATCATCGCCTGAACCACACCGGTATCTCCGCCTTGCGCAGTGATGCCGTCGAACGGACCATTCGTGGCGATCGCGTCAGCAGTCGCCTTCTGCGCGACCCCGTCGTCCCATTTGCCGACGACTTCTGTCACATCAAATTTCTTTCCCGACGCAGCCAGCGTCTCCTTGATACCGTTGTGGCGGTCGGTATCGACCGACGTTCCTGCAACGCCCCTAACCTCTAAGATTTTACCCCCCTTAGGCAGGTGTTTGACAAGCCACTCCGCCCAAGTGACGCCGAGACCTTTCTGATCGACATTGACGTTGATCGCATCCTTGGTATCCAGCGTATTGTCGAACGCTACAAGGACAACACCGGCCTCTTTGGCGCGCTTGATCACGGGTCCGAAAGCAGTCGGATTCTGCGCGTTAACGACAATCGCATCGTAACCGGCATCGATGAAATTGTTGATCGCGGAAATCTGCGCTGGGACGTCCTCACCAGTTGAGACGACTTTGAATTCCTTCAGCTTTGCCTTCACGTCTGGTTGAGCTGCGTAGGCTTTTGCCGTCTGGACCATCTGGATGCGCCACGTATTGGCTATGTAACCGTTGGCCAAAGCGATCCGGTACGGACCTTCTTTTTTCGGGTACTGCAGGAACTGCGTGTCGGAAGCCCATGGCGTCATGCAGCCGGGATCTGCCGCCGGTCCGGCTACGACCTTCGGTTCTGCATAAGCTGCACTGCATAACAAGGTAAACAAGGGAACAGAAACTGCTGCAAGGCAGGCAGATTTCGCTTTCGCGTTTCTAAGCATGGCTGTCCTCCTCCGGCGACCAAGTCGCCCTCCAATATTTTCATTGGCATGCTTGGTCCGAAAGGTCTCCCTCCAATCCTTTGCGGAACGGCAAAAAATTAACACACATGACAGCGCTGTCAAATTAAATTGATAGCGCTGTCATTTGCGGAATATTCATCTAGTCTACGGGTCCTAAGGCGATGCAAAGGATTTACTTGGATCATGCGTGCATGCGTAGAATAACCTTGGACCACGTTGCTACCTTGGCAGGCGTCAGCCCGATAACAGTATCACGGGTACTGCGACAACCCGGTTCTGTATCAGAGGCATTACGACTGCGCGTGAACGAAGCCATTGAGAAGCTAGGTTACGTGCCGAACCTGGCAGCGAGCAGACTGGCATCCTCCCGTACGCACACCGTCGGCGTCATCGTGCCAACACTCTATAATGTCATTTTTGCCGAGTATCTTTTGGCTCTCCATGAGGTACTCGTTCCGGCAGGGTTTCAGGTTATCGTCGTTAACAGCCGGTACTCGGAAGTCGAAGAGGAGAATGCGATAAAGGCTTTGCTCGGCCAGCGGGTAGAGGCCGTGATCATCGCTGGTATTCACCACACTCCGTTGTCGCGTCAACTCCTTAAACAGGCCCACCTTCCGGTTGTTGAAACCTTTGAACTGTCGGATGATCCCATTAACCTCAACATCGGAATGTCACAGGAACTTGCAGGGCAAACTGCAACATATCATCTCATTACCCGCGGCTTTCAACGCATTGCCTTCATGACTGGCAATCTTGACCATCGTGCCCAATCCAGGTTTGACGGCTATCATACGGCGATGCAAGCGTCAGGGTTCAAGAGCTTGGAGCTCAATAGTCGAATGGCACGTCACAGTTCGGTGGCACTTGGGTCAGATCTTTTCGCCGAAATGTATTTGCGGGGCGACCTGCCCGAGGCGATCTTCTGTACCGACGACAATTTGGCGCTCGGCGCTATGCAGGAGTGCAGGAAACGGGGCATTCGCGTGCCGCACGACATTTCCATCATAGGCTTTCACGACCTCGAGTTTGCAGCCTGTGCGGCCCCCTCGCTTTCTTCCGTCGCCACGAGACGCTACGAAACTGGGATGCTTGCGGCCGACAAGGTACTTGCAGCTCTTGACGGATCGAACAGGAACGTCGAGATCCAGCAAATCGACATGGGATTTTCCTTGGTCGTACGCGAAAGCACCGCTGTTGCCGCGGACGGGATATGACTGATCGAGACGGCGAAGCGCGCCGGCGCCGGCGGCCGAGGAAGAGTGATCCGCTGAAACCGTCTTGAAGGCATCGATCGGCAAATCTTCACCCCACCATGGAGGCGCGCGGGCTCATTCTTGCTGCCACGATTGACCGATAAAAGGCACGGGTCGGCAAGCAGATATAAGCACTCCATATGGCAGCGCTCTCTGCTGGAAGTGATTGTGGTCAGGTCATCGCTGGAGCCGGTTCCTTCGCTCCAGAAGAAGCTCGCGCTCGACCAGTTGCTTACCTGCTGGGCTGAGACTAGCTCCGTTTGCCTCAGTGACGCCCGCTTCTTTGAATCTGCGGACACGATCGTTCGGGACATCGGCTTTTTCGTGCCGATAGAGATGCAAGAGGCAGCTCCATTCTTCGTATGTAAAGTCTCTCCGACCGAGCATGCTGGTGTCCTCCTACCTAACAGACCAAGCGATAGCACAATTTGTCTTTAAGGGCATGGAGAGTGAGAAATGCAGGAAACAAATACCGTACCTAAAATCTTTTCCGGGAGAGGGGAGGTCTCGTCAGTCTTTCTAGTGGTCGTCCCCTCCGAGCATGCACCAGGAGCGGGTAAGGGCGCCGGCCTCGATGCCGCAAGCGACCTCGCGACCCAAGTGACCGTCCACTCCGGCATGGGCGACAAGCTGCGCTACATCCGATGGTCGTCTGCCGACGTTCGAGATCGCCTCCGGCGGCATTCGCCGGTTCTCGGCAATCATCTCAACACTCAGTCCAGACAGCCGCCAGCGCGCAATCTTGCGCCGTTCATTCAAATCAATATGGGAGTAGGTGCGTTTCATTGCGTCTTCCTTGCGAGTGACAACCCATTGGTATCATTCGCAAGTCGCACATCCTTGAACCCACCCCGGCTACAAAAATGTGGCATAATCTATCTTATGGAACTATTGGCCAAGCGACACAATACATGGGAGTCCGAGAGCCTGGCATCGGTGAGATAGACTTTGCTGGGGCGGAACACGCATCCGCCAGCTTTGGCGTTATTTCCCAACGGAAACAACTTTCAGAGTGTGCGTTGTTCCATCGCGAGCGATCCAGCTAATTGACTGCCCTTTCGACAGTCCGAGCAATGCGACACCAATCGGGGTGAGGACGGAGATTCGGTTCGCCTCTATATCGGCCTCGCCTGGATAGACTAGCGTGACCGTACGCGGCTCGCTCGTTCCGGTCTTATATGTCGTAGTCGATCCCATCTGGATTGTCCGGCACGCGGCCACTTCGCCCACGATAACGGTCGCTCTCTCCAATTCCGCCATCAATTCGTCTCCGACGGCCAAATCCTTGTCAATGGTAACCTGGGCCAAGGCAGTCAATCTACCGTAGTCGGCTTCTCTAATAGCGATCACGGGTTTGCTCGAAGTCGGTGTGTTCCTGTTCATGCACGTACTCCATATCCACGGCTTCACGCACCGCGTCCAATATTGGTAAATCTTGAAGTCGCGCAAAAGCATAAAAGCCGTGGCCCCGTCACCCGGGG
This sequence comes from Rhizobium grahamii CCGE 502, assembly GCF_000298315.2. Classification (GTDB taxonomy): domain Bacteria; phylum Pseudomonadota; class Alphaproteobacteria; order Rhizobiales; family Rhizobiaceae; genus Rhizobium; species Rhizobium grahamii. The sequence goes on from NZ_AEYE02000035.1 coordinate 378,817, forward strand.
CGCGACGGCGGCCGGGAGCGGGCTACTGTCCTGCGATAGGACAAATACGACAAAGTGAACGGCGCTGCGATTTCGACATTCCACTAGCATCTCTATGAAGAGATGCGGTGTCAAGGAGCAAAGACCGGCACATATGGCGCACACTCCACCCGCGACGCATTAAGTCTATCTCGTTGACACTGTTTGTTGGTTCATGACGGTGCACTGGTGCAATGGTGCACTCGGACCGCTTCCCTCTTCGCTTGCCGAGCGACACATTAGGCGCGCAACCGGAATGTCAGCGGCCGAATGTGGCCGGAGCCTCTATCACTTGATCGGCAAAAAGAAAGGCTTACATCACAAGCATGATAGCAGCCTCTACTCACAGGGAGCCTAAGAAGCTCAAAACGGGAGTCTAGCCCGGGCGCGCGAAGGTCGTGTCGTCCGGGGGTATGTCCCTGTTTCATCCTGTGTGACCGGATACCCGGCGAAGAGGCGTTATGGCTGTCTGTCTCGACATCATCCCAGAAGAAATTGTCATCAATCTTCCCGGAGGCGATCGTGCGTCCGCGCTCCATCATCTGGCGACCGTGCTTTCGCGCGAAGTTCGAGTTCCCACACAAACCATATCATCAGCGCTTCTTGGCCGAGAGCGCATGGGGTCGACGGCCATCGGAGGCGGTGTCGCCGTTCCGCATGCTTTGTTGACTGACATAGCCGAACCTGCCAAATGCCTAGCGATATTGAAACACCCCATCTGGTTCGACGCTCCCGACAGCGAACCCGTATCCGTCCTGCTCGCGTTGCTATGGCCTACTTCGCACGAAAACAGCTACCTTCCATCGTTGGCCGGGTTAATGAGGCGTCTACGTGATCCGAAGCTCCGTGAGGCACTTGCGGCAGCTCAAAGTGTCGAAGAAGCAGCGCTCGCGCTGTCTGTTTCTTCAGATCGCGAAATAACCAAAAACTACGCCAATCCCCTTTCCTACTTATGAGCGCTCGTGGAAGCGCGGCGGCTCTGGCCCTACCCGGCCGCAGATCCGCCACGTTGGCAAATGACCATTATAGTAACGAGAAATGTCCTTAACGGGCGATGGCGTTCATAGCACCGGCAAATGAATGCCCTCGTGAACCGAAGTGACGACGCCACTGCCGCCGAGAATGGCCCCGACGGCAGCGTGCTATCTATCACAGCTGAATTAGGCAGGAATCAACGCAAACCGAGTTTGGACCGGAGGTTGGCGTTCTCCACACGAAGCTTCTGAGCAAGTTCCTTGCGAAGCTTCTGGTTTTCGGCTTCCAACTCGATCAAATCGTCAAAACCATCGTCCGCATCCGGAGACAAAGAGTTACGCACATAAGCGTTGGCCGAGTTCGCCGGTGATTTCCGGCTGGCTGTTCTGCGGGCCCCATTGCCAGTTGCGTTCTCGGTGCGTGCTCCACGTCCAGTCTTTTTGCTTGCAGCAGCAGCCTCCATCTCCGCTTTTGTCCGGCGAGGAGCGCGCTTCTTCTTTGTTTCGATCGGTGGTGTCACAGCAGCCGCGGTAGTCGCGTCTTCTGATGGAATCTCGTCGGCCATTTTGGTCTCCTAATGTTCGAATATTGTGTTGCGGTCGCACTGCGGATGCGGCGAATCCTCGAGAGCGGGGGCGGCTTTACGCCGGGATCTATCTTTCGTTCTACGAGTATTTAATCCGCTTGTCTTGCTCATACTGATGATCGTGCTACGCCAATCCTCCATCGCGATAGCCGACATGATTGACGTAACGAATATAGGGAAGAAGCCTGAACGGCATTCCCGTTACACGTCGGTAGATAGCTTTGGGAAAATTTTGACAAATTGGTCGGTGCGTTTCGGAAGGCTCGACATCCCGATAATAGCTTTTCCGTACTTGCCAATTTCGACCTCGTGCACAAGATAGGTCTTCGAGAAACGGGAATTACAATGTGAATTAGGTGTACGCTTTTGCTTGGGCAAACTTTTTTTGATCCCTCCGTGTTCCTCCGAAAGCAGGTCTGCCCGCTTTGACAGTGACCACGAGCCTCATCATTGAGTTCGTCCGCGCGGCCAACCGTCTTCCTATGCTTCCGGTTAGCGAACGACGACAGTTGCTGGAGCGAGGTATGCGAGCCTCCGGTTCACTTAAAGGCCTGTTGGTGAAGAACGGCAAGATTGTGGCTTTCGATGGCACTGTTGAGCGTGTGATCGGGGAGATCGCGCGTAATGTGGAAGCCATGTCCGACGAAACTGTCGCGAAGGCGCTTTTAGCGTTGGCGGATCAGATACGGACGCTTAGAATCCTAAATCGCGAGCCAGTCTGAGCGCATGAGCGTAGGGGAAATGACGAGCTTGGCAAAATGCATCTTCGTCTTTGGACGGCTCTTCAGTAAAAGCTTGGATCCTTAACATTGCCAGGTATGACTAGGCAGTTCCGATTTTCCTTCTCGCCGCGCTTTCGTCGGGCATCTGCGACGTAGCCTCAACCTCGTGGCCATCATCTGCGATTAAGTCGTGCGCTATCCCACTGACCCACGGGCCACCTTCGTCTGGGTCAGGTCGATAGCTACCTCGCCTTCCGGCTTTTAAGATCCGCCTCGACGCTCTTCCGGAGAGCGTCCATGATGTTGACCGGGACGATCGGGCGTCGTCAGTACTTTGTGATCCCGCCATTGAGCTTTACAATCGCGGTTGTCGCTCTGTGGATGGAATGGCGGCGGCTTTGATCGGGGGCTACGTTGGCCTCCCCGGCACGCGCATCATGCACCTCGTTTTTTCTTACGGCACCCGGCTACGCGGGGGATCCCGCTTTGGTCGTGTGTCGGCCGCGATGACGCCGCCTCGATCAACCGCCAAGCACAAATCGCGAAAACGCGAGAGAATTTCGCGCATCCTCGTCCATCTTGGCTTCGTCAGCGCCATCTGTCAGATCACGCCAGACCCGGATATCAGAGCCAATCGTGCCGCCGGTCTTGACGAATGGCTCCATCACAACAACACCGGTGTAGTGTATTTTGCGAAGCGCAAGACCCACCTCGTGCCAGGGTATTCTGCCTTTCCCCGGTACGCGGCGATTGCTTTCTCCAGTGTGGAAATGACCCAACAACGGGCCAGCGGTGCGGATAGCATCGCCGAAACTATCTTCCTCGATATTCATGTGGAAGGTGTCGAGCATCACCTTAACATTTGACTTGCCGACGTCATTTACGAAGGCAACGCCCTCAGCGGCAGTGTTCAGAACATGGTTCTCGAACCGGTTCAACACCTCGATGCAAAGGTTTATACCTAAGTCGTTCGCAAAGTCGGCAATGCCGTAAATCCCCTCGACACCACGGGCCCGATCGCCGACTTTATCGACTGGCTGTGTGTAATCCACTGGCCAATAAGAGTGGAGTGCACCTCCGATCGTCTTGATGTCAAGCTTGGCTACGTTGGTGAGCGTCTGCTCGAAAAACGCTTTGCCAGCAGCCCGTACCGTGCTGTCGGGCGACGACAGATTTTTGGCCCTGGAAGGACCGATCCCCGCGGTCAGAATGATACCGTTATCTCTCGCGCTCTGCTTGATCGCCGCGAGGTCCGCGTCGCTGTATTCGTTGATGTGATGCGCGGCGACTTCGATAACGTCGAACCCAAGCTTTGCCACCTTTTCGACGTACGGGCCAAACTTCGCGCTCCATTCATGCTCCCAGTAGGAGTAGTAGATTCCGTGTTTCATAAGAGCCTCCTTGAGGTTTCAGCTGTGTTGGTGGCGGCTTGTTGGGCGAGACGCAATGGTGCGCGACCTCAAGCCGAATAGCGGCGAACCGAAAGGCCTTCGGTCCGTCTTGGCGAATTAGTTGTTGTCGATGCGTCTGTCGGGCTCAGCGCTGCCCGATATGATGGCAAGACCGTTCGGCAGATCGTTCTCTTCGACCTTGCGATTGATTTCCTGTGGACCGAGCCCAAAGGACTTCCAGCGATCCTGTAGTCGCTTCCGTAAATTGCCCTCGCTGACGTCCACGAAGACCGTGAAGTCGAAAATGGCTTTGAGCCTGTCCCATGGAGCTTGGCGGGAAAGAAGGTAATTCCCTTCGCAGACAATGATGTCTGTTGATTGCGGGATCAGACTTCCACCAGCACGGGCGATTTCGATCGAACGATCAAACACCGGGACGGCGATGACGTCGTCTTCATTTGCCTTGAGCCGCTCGAGCATCCGACGAAACCCATGTGCGTCGAAGGTGTCGATGGCCCCCTTAAACGGCCGCCGGCCCATCTGTTCCAAGACGACGTCATCGTAGTGATAGCCATCCATGGTGAACAGGGCGGCATTACAACCGTGGACCGAGTTGAGCGCCTGGACCACCTTTTGAGCGACGGTGGACTTGCCCGACCCAGGTGCGCCCGATATGCCAATCAAGACCCTCTTGCCGCTACTCTCGGATAGCCGCTCAGCAGCGACCTTGGCGATTTCACTCGCGCTTTCATCGATCTTGCTCAAGGAATTCCTCCCTTCTATCGGACTGGCGGACTATGCGACGAAGCCCTGCATTCCGTATTGCGCTGCCTTGCCACGCAGAAACGAGAGACCGCTTCCCATGACCTCCTCTTCGTCGCGGGCAACCGGACGCCAAGTTGATATGTCGCCGGCCATTTCGCGCGGCATGCTGACAAAGCTCTCAAGGACTAAAGCGCCCTTAAAGCCAATTGCCGAAAGGGCAACGAATATCGAATCCCATGGGACATTACCCGCACCCGGGGTGCCACGATCGCTCTCAGACATGTGCATGTACTTGAGGTGATCGCGTGCGGCGAGAATGCCGTTGGCGGCGCCCTTCTCCTCGATGTTCATGTGGAAGGTGTCCAGATGGACGAAGACGTTGTCCATGCCAATCCGCTCGACCAGCGCAACCGCTTGCTCCGCGGTGTTGACGAGATGGTTTTCGTAGCGGTTCACGGCTTCGACACCGAGCTGGATGCCCTTGGACTTAGCTCGTCTCGCTGCCGCCTCGAGGGCACGGGAAAGGTTGTCGTACTCGGCTTGAGTTGGCAATGAGCCAGTTCGTTCATTAGTGCCGCCAAAGGTGACGCCGGTGAGTGCCTCAGCGCCCATTTCGGCGGCCTTGTCGATTGCGATCTCCAAGTGAAGGGTAGCTGCATCGGGTCGTCTCGATGCCCACGCTGCCTCGGGAAGCACGAGTGAACATGCCGCTCTGATGTTGTTCTCCTCCAAAACCGCGCGAGTGTGCCCGGCGTCTACCGAGGGCGCATCGATCAACGGAATTTCGATGAACCCGAGCTGATACTTCTTTGCACCGCCAATGGCCCGCTCCGCCCCTGCGCGGTTCCAGTTCATTGTCCACATGCTTGCGTGAATTCCGAAACCCTGCAAGATTCATCCCTTCTTTCTGCGTGCGGCCATATAGGCCGAAGCCATGGTTCTCGCGGCCATGACGACAATCATCAGTACGCCCCATAGCGCGGTAGCCAAATGTTGGTTCGCTCCCATCAAATTAAGACCCGAGGACAAAAGCTGGAGCACGATGAGTGCGACGAAAACCGGCAAAACTCGTCCGAAACCACCGAAGGGATTGATGCCTCCAAGGAATGCGGCAAGTACCGTAATCAGCAGATAGGATTCACCGTGCCCGACGCGTACCGAATTGAACCTCGCGAGCATGATCACGCCGGCGACGGCGCACATCACTCCAGACAGCGTGTAGACGAGGACGAGAATGCGACGCGTATTCAGACCGGAATAGCGGGCCGCATCGATGTTGGAGCCGATCATCAGCAGGCCGAAACCTAGCTTGAAGCGCGTCAGCAGGAGTTGCCACAGCCCGACACATACAATGAAGATCAAGAGCGGGATCGGCAGCCCAAAAATCTCACCGTGTCCGATCGGCGCAATGAAGCTCGGGAAGCCCGATACGTCACCGCCCCGAGTGAGGAACTCGCCCAAGCCGCGCAAGAAGATCATCATCGACAACGTCACGAGGATCGGGTGCGCTCTTGTGTAGGCGATGGCAGCCCCCGTCATCAGACCCGCGGCACCACCGGTGACAAGGGCGGCAAGGACCCCAACCAAGAACGCAGACGGGGATGCGTCGACGCCACCGTAAATTTGCATTACCCAAGCTGCCGCGAGACCCGACAGATTGGCGGTGAACGTGACGGACAAATTGATGCCGCCTGTCAGGAGCGGGAGCAGCATGGCGAGCGTCAGCAGTCCTAGCTCCGGAAGCTGGAATGCGACCGATCCGAACGTTGCGGCCGAGATGAAATTGTTTGCTGCAAGACCGAAGATGACCATCACCGCGAGGAAGGCGATGGCGGGACCTGTCATATCCGCACCGAAGGTGGAGCTAAACTTCTGAGCGATCGCTTTCATCAGCGTGCTCTCCCCCGTCTGGCGTTGCTCTTTGCAAGGAACGGCAGAAGCTTGTCGATGCGTGCCGATGAGAGCGTTATGGCGATGAGAATGATCGCGCCAACGATCATTTTGAATGCGAATGGCGAGACACCCATCAAATTCAGGCCGTTCTGCGTGATTGAAACCATCAGAACACCGAGTACGCACCCGATAACTGATCCCTTACCGCCGCCGAGCCGTGCGCCGCCGAGGACAGTGGCGGCAAGGACGTCGAGTTCACGACCGTAAAGCGCGTTAGGAACGACTTCTTCGGCGTAGTGGGCCTGCATCAGACCGCCGATACCTGCCATAAGACCCAGCCACCCGAACGAGATGTAATGCATGGCTCCGATGTTGATGCCGAAGCGACGCGCTCCTTCCGGGTTGTCGCCAAACGCGTAGAGCTGTCGCCCGATCGTCGTCCGGGAAATCATGAACCACGTGGCAACGCAGCAGAGGACCATGACGACGACAGGCAGGGTAAGCTCAACCCAAGAGCCGTCAGCCATCTCGTGTTCAAAGAACACCACGCGGGTGGTCAGCCATTCAGGCAAGTCGTAGATCGAGACGCCCTTGGTGAAGAACATCAGGAGCCCGAAGAAGATGTTGAAGGTCGAGATTGTCGCGACAATCGAGATTATGTTCAGGCGGTAAACTAAGGCGGCGTTGATCAGACCCAACCCGATCCCGATAGCTCCAGCGATAATGAACGCTTCGGCCCAGTTCCCGCCGCCCAGTGCACCTAGGGCCAGTGCAGTGATGTATTGGACGACAGACGCGGCCACGGCGAATGAGATGTCGATCCCACCTGAAATCAGGACAACGAGTAATCCGACGGCAAAGATGATGTTGACGGCCGAGACGTTCAGCACATCAAACGCGTTCGAGGCAGTAAGAAACCGATCTGTCTGAAATGACAGGCCCCCGCAAAGAACGATCATGACCGCCAGAAGCGTGAACTCTGTCGTGTGTCCAAGGATCAGCCTACGCATAGACGGCAGCCTCCAGTTCGGCGAGCGATACACTTCGCGGGTCGTAGGTCGCGTGAATTTTGCCTTCCACCATGTGAATGATGCGGTCGGCGTTGAAATAGACCTCCGGCGGCTCGTCGGAGATCAGAATGATAGCCAGACCCTGGGTTGCCAGCTGGCGTACGATTTCGAAGATGCCTGCCCGGGCACCAACATCGACCCCGACTGTCGGAGCATCGAGGATGAGAATCTTCGGGCCAATAGCCAGCCACTTGGCGATCGCGACACGCTGCTGATTACCACCAGACAGCGTCCGAATGGGATCATCGGGCGTCCCAATCTTGACGCCGAGTGCCGAAATCCAGTGGTCGACGACGCTGGCTTTCTTGGCTGGAGAGATCATACCGCCCGACAGAAGTTTATCGAGGGATGCCATGACGAGGTTGTCGGCGATTGACTGCGGCTGGTTAAGGCCAAGCGAAAGCCGGTCTTCCGAAAGATAGGCAACGCCCGCGCGAATGGCGTCCCGATTGGAGCCGTAACTCACGCGCTCTCCCTCGATTGTGATCTCCCCTGCGTGCGGACGATGCATTCCGAAAAGGGTAAGCGCCAGCTCCGTCCGCCCCGCACCGAGCAGGCCGGTAATACCAAGCGTTTCACCTCGTCGAAGATCAAATGCGATATTCTCGAACTCCCCAGCTCGGGTAAGTCCGCGAACGGAAAGCACAATTGGTTTTTGGTCATGATCGTTGGCGATCACGGTGTTGTCGAAGTTGCGGCCCGTCATGAGTTCAGTCACTCGCGACTGGGTCATCCCTTCGACAGGGTAAACGCCGACCAGCGCGCCATCGCGGAGGACAGTAATCCGATTAGAAATTTCCAGCACCTCCGCAAGGCGATGCGATACGAATACGACTGCGACACCGGATGCAGACAGGTTGCGGACGATGTCGATAAGATAGTCAGTCTCGGATTGGGTCAGCGACGCAGTTGGCTCGTCCATGAACACAAGGCGGGCCTCACCGACGAGCGCGCGCGCAATCGCCACGATTTGACGTTGTGCGATCGGCAATTCCTTGAGCGGCAGGTGGGCATCGATGGTGACGCCCAGCCGGGCAAGGGCGTTTTCGGCCGCGTCTTCAATCTTCCTCTTGTCGACGAGGCCGTATTTGCCGTTGACCGCGTATTGAAATCCGATGTTTTCGGCGACCGTCATCTCTGGGAAGAGCGCGAGGTCCTGCCAGATGACCTGAATGCCAAGCGATTGCGCTAGCGCCGGTGTCATCGCAGTAATGGGCTGGTCGTCGAAAAAGAACTCAGCGCCATCCTGCGGCTTGTAAACGCCGGTGATCACTTTGATCAGCGTGCTCTTGCCGCAGCCGTTTTCTCCTGCGAGGCAATGAACCTCGCCGGGATTGACCTCGAACGAAACACCTTTCAGTGCCCGCACCCCGCCAAAGGTAACTTTGATATTCCTGAGTGAGAGAAGCGTTTTAGCGCTCATAGCGTATCTCCCTGATCAGCCGCCCAAATCGGCGGAGTGCGCAGGTGCCAGTAAATCTCAAGGGGTGGGCCGCGTGGAGCAAGCTCCTCGCGACCCCAGGCTGAGGCCTCGGGAGGTTAAAGGCCCATGCCCACCAACTTGTCGATGCTTTCCTTGTTGATCGCCAAAAGCTGATCCACAACGATCGTATTGCCTTCTGGATTGATTTTTCCAAGACCCTCGATGTCATCGCCCGCCTTCGGCTCCTGGCCCTTGGAGATACGATCAGCTAGGGTCACGAAGACCTCGCCGGCCTGCTTGGGATTCCACATGAACCCGCCGGTGAGAGCACCCGACTTGATGAGCTTTGCGCCCTGTCCTGGCGAGAACGGCCCAATGACGAACACTTTTCCGTCTTTGCGACGCTCTTCGACAGCGCGGCCTGCCCCGATGGGACCCTGTGATCCGAATGCCAAGAAGCCTTTGAGGTCGGCGTTTGCGGCCATGAGGTCGAGAGCGGTCGAGCGGCTCTTGTCCACGTCTTCAGCAACGCCGTAGCGGTCGCCCACAAGCTTCATCTCAGGATAGTTTGCCTTGATATAGGCGATAGCTGCGTCGGCCCAGGCATTGTGCAGCGGCACAGTCAGCGATCCAACGAAGACCGCGTAGGAACCCTTGCCACCCATCTTCTCCGCCAGGAGCTTGCCATGCGCTTCACCGAAGCCCTTGGCAGAAGCAAGCTCGAAGTCCCAGTCAGCACCGACCTGCTTGGGCGATTCATGCGTGATGACCTTGATACCGGCTTCCTGGGCCTTCTTGAGAACCGGTTCCAAGACCTTGGCGTCGTTCGGAACCACTCCGATGTAATCAACCTTTTGTGCAATGAGGTCTTCGATAGCGCGAACCTGAAGAGCCGGATCGGCGCTGGTCGGACCGACCATGAAGCCTTCGACACCGAGCTTTGTGCTCTGCTCCTTGATACCGGCTTCCATGGCATTGAACCACGGGATACCGCCGATCTTGACGACGACACCGATCTTAGGCCCTGCGAATGCAGTGGATGCAAGAAGCGTCAGCGAGAGGCCGAGCGTGATTGCGAGCATTCTCTTCATGGATTTCTCTCCTCCAAACAACTGACAAAGGAGATGCGCCACACGAGCCCTATGCCTGTGTGCTAAGCGTGTTCGGCTCCATGACAGAACCTCCTCCCTTGCCGCTTTCCTCAAAGCGCCCATCTGGTTGCACAACCGTTCTTGCTATCTTGCACAATCGATGGTGCACTAACCTTAACATCAAAAAGCCTTTCGTCAAGTGGTCCGATTGTTCTAGATAATGAAGCGCGCTGAGGAGATTCGCAGGATGTCGGAAAGAGAGCAAAAAAAAGCAACGATTTACGATCTTTCTGTCGTGTCCGGCGCGTCGCCATCAACCGTCAGCGCGGTTCTCAATGGCACATGGCGCAAGCGGCGCATTTCCGAGGAGACTGCTGACAAGATCATGACACTGGCCAAAGCGCACCGCTATACGGCAAACCTGCAGGCCCGTGCGTTGAGAAGCTCGCGATCCGGCCTTACCGGGCTGCTCCTGCCTGTCTACGACACCCGGTTCTTCTCATCGATGGCTCAGACCTTTGAAGCGAAAGCGCGCCAGCGCGGGCTGGTCCCCATGGTTGTTTCAGGACGGCGCGACCCGGAGGAGGAACGTCGAACGGTAGAATCTCTGATCGCGTACTCGATCGATTCGCTCTTCGTTGCCGGCGCGACGGATCCAGACGGCGTTCATCAAGTCTGCCTCCAGGCAGGTGTGCCGCATGTGAATATTGACTTGCCAGGCAAATGCGCGCCTTCGATCATCTCGGACAACCGGCAGGGGGCGGAGGCACTGACGACTGCTATCATTCGGCATGCCGAGGGGATTGGACCACTCTCTCCCGAAGACGTGTTTTTATTCGGTGGGCGTGACGACCACGCAAGCCATGACCGAGTGATCGGTTTCCATGCGGTAAAGCAATCTATCCTCGGGGGTGATGTCCCGAAGGACGACATTGAGACCACTGGATATTCACCGGGCATGACCGCCCTCGCCTTCGAGCGCTTCTATGAGAAACATGGCAGGCTGCCACGTTGCTTCTTCGTAAATTCCTCGATCAATTTCGAGGGACTCTTACGTTTCATGGGACGTCACGATGGTGAGGCCTTCGGCGATATCGTGGTGGGTTGCTTCGACTACGATCCGTTCGGGTCGTTCCTTCCCTTCCCTGTTTACATGATCAGGCCAAATGTTTCGGAGATGCTCGATCGTGGGTTCGACTTGCTAGAGGACGACGATACGGAACCGCAGATCATCATGATCGAACCGCAGCTCGTGCCCCCGCGCACGGCGCTTGAGGGACCTCTCGACGCGATAATAGATCCATCGCCCACCTCCGATCGGACAGGCCTAATCGACGTTGAACTGTGCTAGACAGCCCACGCCTTAGAACCCGCAGCTATGCTGATGGCAATGGCATGACCCACGCACATCTGGGCAATCAGGGAGCGGAACCCGAGACAAAGGGTGTCGTGGACCATAATAGCACCTTCGTCTTCTTTGCAGGCGCGAACCTCAGCCGTTTCATCCCCCTTTTGGCACGATGGAGTATTCCTGAGGCGGTGACTGGTGGTCAGCTCGCCACCGTGAAATAGGATCGAATAGGGGCCCGGGCACTTCGGGGCCTTATGGCCTGGGGAATAAGCCGCCGGGCTCTTTTCACAACTGCGCGCTGGCTTTTCGGCAATTCCAACTGATCGTGGCAGCTGTTCGCTGAACTGACAGATCCGCGGAACCTCAGCGTCAAGATGCCGGGGCAACAACTTCAATTGTTTGCCTTTTCCGCAGTTCCTTAGACACGTACCAGCCATCCCATTGCGAGAATTGCTGATACACTCTTCGATATCCTTTGCCGCGGAGAAGCTCCTCAATCATTTGCTCTGTCTTTGGATTATTCTCGACAGAAATGAGGTCAAAGCGTCGGTCAAACCCGTAAGCAGAAAGAATGTCCAACTCGCTACCCTCGGTGTCAACGGAAAGGTAGTTTATGACATCAGGCGCATCATACGAATTCAACAGGTCGCCCAATGATACTGTATCGACTTCGATCGCCGTTCCACGGCTTCGGATTTCGGAGAAATGATCATCCCCTGAGAATTCGACGATCGAACTCAATTCGGGATCGGAGAAATCGGTCGCAAGGAACTTCACAGTAGTGTCCGACCTCGATGAGACGCATCGGTGGTCGATGTGAGCAATTCGGTTCAATGCCAGTTCGGAATGCCAGATTGGGTTGGGCTCGGCTAGAATTCCAGACCACCCAAACTTCGTCTCAAGCAGCCACGTGTTGCTGTTCTTGAGGCCGTTCGTCGAGCCGAACTCGACAAAATACCCGCCCCTCATCTCGTAGAGTTCGAAGCAAACCCACAAGTCCTGCAGGATCTGCGCCCTGGACCACGCTCGCCTGGCCAGGCAATAACTGAGGAAGCTCACATCGTCGTTCACGATCAAATCGGCGATCTGTGGTCGGTTCAGCCGAACCGCGTTGAACAACATTGTCTGTAGAGATGTATTGCCTTGCACTCTTTTCAAAATGGCCGCCATCCCGGAGAGTGCCAACTTTGTTGGATTGAACATACACCGAGCCCCGTGTGGCGTTCCGTTAGGTTAATGTCTTGCTTGCTGATATTGGCGATGTGCTGAGCCGTACATTGCATGATAACTAGCGGCCATGACGTCTTAACCCAGCTTGTTTTTTACGGGGACGTCAATCCCAAGACTGTGCTTTCGCGCTTGGTTCTGACATTGCGGCAGATCGTCGGTGCCTCAAGAATTTCAGAAAACCTGCGCACATCGTCCCGGCCAATTCCGTCTAAAATGTCATCTTCCGCGCCACAACATCGTCGCCATCTTACGTCTAGGTAACTTGAAAGCCTATAACAATTTGTGGTGATATTGGAATGAGTAACGATGCTACCTTCGTCGAAAAGGCGAAGCTTCTTGCCCTTCTCGCCAATGAGAAGCGCCTGCTGATCGCATACTTCATCTCGCGCGAGGAAGTCAGCGTCGGCGTGTTGGCCGACAGGGTCGGTCTGTCTCAGTCGTCGCTTTCGCAGCATCTTGCGAAGTTCCGTGAAGCCAAGGCGGTAACTACCCGCCGTGACGCCCAGACAGTCTACTATTCAACAACACCCGAAGGCATTCGAAGGATCCTCGAAACTGTCGATGACCTTTATAAGAGAGCCCGATGAGGCCGTCGGCATCAACGAAGTCGGCACTGGAAAGCCTTGCGTTCGCGATTTCACAGTCGGATTGGTCCTGCTCAGCAACGGAGCAGAAGCGTCCGCCGATCCCGCGTGATGTCGTCGACACAATCGACATCGACGCGGATCGGTTTGCATCCCGGTGATGTTGCTGGTCTTACCCGATCGACATGAGGCTTGCGTTGCCCCCTGCCGCGGCGGTGTTGATTGATGTCGACACTTCTTCGAGAAGCCAATTCAGGCAGTAGGCGTCGACATCGTGCCTCACTTGTGCGGGCGTCGCAGATTGCGTCAACAGCAACGGTCCTGGCATAGCCGCTATCTTCGACAGCATCACGAGAACGCGGTCGTCTTCGCCCTCGATGAGTGCTCCGGCCATCGGCTCATTGATCGTGGTCGTTTCCTTCCAATCGATGCGCGAGCCGACGCTGGCGGGAAGTCCTTTGAACGTGGAACGCAAGCTGTCATCGCACTCGATCACCGCGCTGTTGCCGGTGGCAAGCACAGCGGAGATTTGACGGATGAGCCCCGTGCGAGACGACGGTGCGCACAAAATCTTTCCGCGGGGGTGAAGTGCGTAAAGATTGCGCTCGCCTACCGGACCAGGCAGTTCCGTTTGAAGTCCCAGCGCGGACTGGCCGCCAAGTTGCCGCGCGATTTCCGCGTCTTCAGAAAGACCCTGCTGCTCCAGCCATTTGGCAAAGTCCAGCAGAGACGGATCGCTATAAACCGAGCTGTGTTGCGGCGGAATGGGAGGAGATGAAACCAATCGGCCGAGATAGAGAGGGCCACCTGCCTTGGGTCCGGTCCCAGACAGACCACGGCCGCCAAAGGGCTGGACACCGACGACCGCGCCAATGACATTGCGATTGACGTAAATATTTCCTGCCTTCACCTGAGTAGTCACATTTGCGATCGTTTCATCGAGCCGCGTATGGAGTCCGAATGTCAGACCGTAACCCGTCGCATTTATCTCATCGATCAGGCGACCGAGGTCTTGGCGCCGCCATCGAATAACATGCAAGACCGGACCGAACACCTCACGCTTCAGTTGCGAGATCTTGCTGATCTCGATGATGGTGGGGGCTACAAACGTTCCCATTTGCGTCGCTTGTGACAAATTCACGCGTTCGACGTTGCAGCCGGCGCCACGCATAGCCTCTACGTGCGTCTCGATAATGTCCTTGGCCTCCGCAGTAATCACCGGACCTATGTCCGTAGAGAGGCGATTGGTGTTGGCGATGGATAGCTCTTGCAACGCCCCTTTCAGCATCACCAAGGTGCGATCGGCGATGTCCTCCTGCAGGCAAAGGACGCGGAGTGCGGAGCAGCGCTGCCCGGCACTGTCGAATGCCGAAGCAATGACATCCCCGACGACTTGTTCGGCCAGCGCTGATGAGTCGACGATCATGGCATTCTGTCCACCGGTCTCGGCAATGAACGGTATCGGCCTCCCTTCCTTGGAGAGTCGCTTAGCGAGCTCTGCCTGAATAATTCGCGCAACCTCTGTCGAACCTGTGAACATCACGGCTGCGGCTTCAGGAGCTGTAACCAATGCCGCCCCTACCCTTCCATCTCCTGGAACCAACTGAAGGACGTCGGTCGGAATGCCGGCTCCGTGCAGGATTCGAATTGCTTCGGCCGCGATCAACGGCGTTTCTTCCGCAGGCTTGGCCAAAACCGGGTTGCCGGCGACAAGGGCAGCAGCGACCTGCCCGGTAAAGATGGCCAATGGAAAGTTCCACGGACTAATGCACACCACGGGACCAAGCGGAGCATGAGAGGGGCCAAGGGTGCGGCGCGTCTGTTCTGCATAGTACCGCAAGAAGTCGACCGCCTCGCGGACCTCCGCGACGGCATTCAACAATGATTTCCCGGCTTCGCGAATAATGAGACCCAGCAAGGTTTCCATTTTCGCCTGCATGTCGTCGGCTGCGCGCTCGAGGCGAGCCGCCCGCTCTGCCGGCGATACCGCGGCCCAGGATGCCCCAGCTTGGAGTGCAATTGCCGCCGCCGCACCGGCCTCTTCGATCGTTGCCTCGCGTACAACCCCGACAATGTCTCTCCCGTCGGCCGGATTGACGACGTCCCGCGTTGGCGCTGCGCCTTTTTCATGGGTTGGCGCGGCTTTCCAAAGTACCGTTGCGCTGCCCTTCAGGGCTTCAGTTAATTCTTCAAGAGAGGTTTCGTTGGAGACGTCGATACCAGCGGAATTTCTGCGTGTGCCATAGAGGTCGCCGGGTAAAGCTATCTTGTCATGTTTCATACCGGGTATTTGCATCCTGGCGACAATGTCGACTGGATCGGCAACGAGGTCTTCAACCGACACGTAAGGATCGGCGATCCGGTTCACGAACGAGGAATTTGCGCCATTCTCGAGAAGGCGACGCACGAGATAGGCGAGCAGGGTTTCATGAGTACCGACAGGCGCGTAGATGCGGCATGGGCGGTTGAGATTCTGACGACCGACAACTTCGTCGTAAAGCGGTTCTCCCATGCCATGAAGGCATTGAAACTCGTACTTCCCGACATGGAAGTCTGAACCGGCCATGTGATAGATGACGGCAAGCGTCTGGGCATTGTGCGTTGCGAACTGGGGGAAGACCGCGTCTGGTGCGGCCAAAAGCTTCTTTGCGCAGGCCACATATGACACGTCGGTGTAAATTTTTCGGGTAAAGACGGGAAAGTCTTCGAGGCCGTCAAGTTGAGCCCGCTTGATTTCAGCATCCCAATACGCCCCCTTGACGAGGCGAACCATGATGCGGCGACCTGCGCGACGGGCAAGATCAATGATAAAATCGAGCACGACCGGACAGCGTTTGCCATAGGCCTGGACAACGAAACCCATGCCGTTCCAACCCGAGAGATCTTCGTCGAGGCACAGCGTCTCAAGGATATCCAGCGACAATTCGAGCCGATCCGCCTCCTCGGCATCGATGTTCAGGCCGATATCATAGGACTTGGCAATCAAGGCGAGCGTCTTCACCTTCGGCAGCAGCTCGCTCACGACCCTTGCGCTCTGCGCTCTAGAATAGCGCGGATGCAACGCGGAAAGCTTGATCGAGATGCCGGGCCCCTCATAGATACCACGCCGGTCTGACGCCTTGCCGATTGCATGGATCGCTGCTTCATAGTCTTTGTAGTACCGATCGGCGTCCGCGCCTGTCGTCGCCGCCTCCCCTAGCATGTCATAGGAGTAACGGAAGCCGCGCTGTTCGAGTGGCTTTGCCCGTTGCAACGCCTCATCGATGTTTTCGCCGGTGACAAACTGCTCGCCCATCATTCGCATCGCCATGTCGACGCCGCGTCTAATGACCGGCTCGCCGCAACGCGCGATCAGTCGAGTGAGCGCCGCCGAGAGGTTACGATCGTTGACTGTCGCTGTGAGCTTGCCGGTAACCACCAGTCCCCAGGTTGCCGCATTGACGAAGAGGGAACGGCCGCCGCCGAGGTGCGACTTCCAATCGCCCTCGGCAATCTTGTCCCGGATCAAGGCATCCCGGGTGGCCGTATCAGGAATGCGAAGCAAGGCTTCAGCAAGGCACATCAGCGCGACGCCCTCCTGGCTCGACAGGGAATATTCGTGCACGAGGCCTTCAACACCCGTTCCCTTATGCTTCGCACGGAGTGCCTCAATAAGCCCACGGGCAGTCTTCGTCGCCCCCTGCCTGACTTTTTCCGGTAGCACGGCAGCTTCAACGAGGGCCGGAACGCAGACGGTTTCCGGCGTGCGGTACGCCGCAGTGATCGCGCGTCGCAAATCGCTTTGCGGTCGCACTGCCGGTGCAAAACCGTCAAACGGATTCGCCCCATCAGTCATTGGGCTATTGATGTTGCTCGCCACCGTCTCGCTGGTGATCGCCATGTCTGTGCTCCAGGTAGGAATTTTGTCCAACACATAACAGCTCCCGAAAAGGGAAATTCACTTGAAATTGACATCCACTATCTCTAATTGCCCAATTTACAGGAATATTTGAGGGAAAATTGTGAATATTGTCGCCAACGGCAGAGAAATCGACCAGTTCGATCACAGGATCATTGAAGCTCTCGTCGGGGATGGTCGAATGTCCATAACCGATCTTGCCAAAAAGGTGGGCCTTTCTAACACACCCTGCCAGGTCAGATTAAAACGATTGATGGAAGATGGCTACATTTTGGGCTTTCGCGCAGTCGTGGACTTAAAGAAACTCGGCAAGAACCACGTTGCATTTACAGAGGTAAAACTCTCCGACACACGCGAACACGCGCTTAAGGCATTTAACATCGCAGCGCGCAGGCTGCAGGAAGTCGAGGAGTGCCACATGATCGCCGGCGCATTCGATTATCTTATGAAGATCCGCACCACAGACATTGCCAACTATCGTCTTGTCCTCGGTGAAAAGATATCAAGCCTTCCTTTCGTTGCCAGCACCTCAACTTTCGTGGCCATGGAGGCCGTTAAGGAAAGCGGCGTATGAAAGAAAGACCGCCTTTCCGCGCATAACACTATCACCCCTCCATCGCCGGAAAGAGGTCTCGATATTACTTGTTTACAACTAACATGTCAGTCTGCTATGCCTAACACATTAGTTTGGAGGATTGGTGTTGTCGAATAGATTCGGGCTTTCCGTTGCGCTTGCTACACCCTTCGATGCCGACGGCAGGATAGCTACAAATCTGATGATTTCGCAGGCTAGGAAATGCCTTGCGGACGGATGCGAGAGCATCACGCTATTTGGCACGACCGGAGAGGGCTCATCGATCGGATCGCAGGAGCGTGAAGAAGTCCTGACTGCCTTCCTTGGCGCCGGTATCTCAGCGAACCAAATCGTCGCGGGTGTGCTGGTCGATGCTGCCGAGGATGCCGCAGCACAGGCGGGGCATGCTCTTTCGCGCGGCGTACGCAACATCTTGCTGGCCCCACCCTGCTATTTCAAGAACGTCAGCGATGACGGGCTTTTCAAGTGGTTTTCTGCTGTCTTCGCGATCCTCGGCGACAAAGCGCGCGACGTCATCGCCTACAACATTCCCTCGGTCACCATGGTCCCTTTAACCGTGTCGCTGATAGGGCGTTTGCGCGCGGCCTTCCCCGCGGTGATGGCTGGTGTGAAGGATTCCTCCGGTGACTGGCCGTTCACGGAAAGCCTTCTAAAGGAACATGGCGACCTCATTATCCTGATCGGCGATGAGCGTCATCTGGGAAGGGGTGTACGCCTCGGAGGCCAAGGGGCGATCTCGGGTATGGCGAACTTTCTGCCCAGGGAGGTGAAAAGGATGGCAGATGACGGCATGGACGACACGCGGATCGAGGAGTTTGTAGAGGAACTGCTCAAGTATCCGGTGACTGCGGCGGTCAAGGTCATGGTCGCCCACCGCACCGACGAGAAGGCGTGGCTCGCGGTTCGTCCACCACTCGTTGCCATTTCGGGCGAAGGACAGCACCAGCTGGCTCTTGCCTTCGATGCACTTTTCCGCTCCAAAGCAGCCTAGGGGCTATGTACGAGGGGAAGACAGTGGATGGAATGGAGGAGCAGCCGACGCTGCGGGAGAAAGCGTATGAAAGCTTCACACGTCACCTCTTGGCGCGCGACGTTCGTCCGGGCCAGTTTGTGTCCCAGCGCCGGCTGGTCGAACTGACGGGATTGACGTTGGCTGCAATCCGCGAGTTGATCCCGCGGCTCGAAGCCGAAGGTCTGATCAAGACGGTGCCGCAACGCGGACTTCAGATCGCCCATATCGACCTCAACCTCATTCGCGAGGCTTTTCAGCTTCGGCTGTTTCTTGAGAAGGAGGCAGTGGCGCTCTTTACGCGGTCTGCGTCCGATGGCGCGATTGCCGAGCTTATCAAACAGCACCGCGACATTGCAGACGCCATTGCCGCCGGTGACGCGACGCATGAGCTCGAAGTTCGCGCGCAGGCTGTCGACTGGGGCATGCATGATGCCTTCATCGATGCGCTTGGCAATACGATCATTTCCAATGCCTATCGAGTCAATTCCATCAAGATGCGGCTGATCAGCCAAGAGCGTTTCCGAATTGATGGGCGGGTTGGTCCGGTCATGGGAGAACATCTGAAGGTACTTGAGGCGATCGAGAGGCGGTCTGCAGAGGATGCGGTGAACAACCTCGCCGCACACATCAACCACGCGCGCGATCGCGCCTTGAAGATCTAGTGAACACGACGCCGGCGATGAGGAGATCGACGGCAACAACAGGAGGAGTTACATGCCATCATCATTTATCAACCCCACCCGGCGCGGCTTTCTCGCGGGTGCTGCGGCACTCGGCGCTAGTGGTGTTCTGGGTGTCCGTGCAGCATCAGCGGCGGTTGATTGGAAGCGCTTCGCCGGCACGACGCTTGAAGTCAACCTGGTCAAGAGCCCAAGGAGCGAAACGCTCGTTAAGTATCTCTCGGATTTTGAGGAGTTGACCGGGATCAAGGTCAATGCCGAGGCGACGCCGGAACAGCAGCAGCGCCAGAAAACGACAATCGAATTGAGCTCGGGAAAGCCAAGCTTCGACGTCGTGCATATGAGTTATCATGTCCAGAAGCGCCAGTTCGAAAAGGGCGGCTGGCTCGCCGATATCAGTGGCTTCCTGAAGGATCCTTCGCTTACCGATCCCTCGCTTGTTGAGAGCGACTTCGCGGAAGCGGGCATGACCTTCGCCAAGGATTCCGATGGCGTCCTCCGCTCCCTGCCCTTCTCGGTGGACTACTGGATCGTTTACTGGAACAAGGCGCTTTTTGAGAAGAAGGGATTGTCCTACCCGACCACGTTCGAGGAGATGGCAGCTGCCGCAGAGGCTCTGACCGATCCGGCTACCAATACTTACGGGTTCGTCGCAAGAGGCCTCAAGAACGCCAACACGCCCGTCTGGACCACGCTGTTGCTTGGCTATGGTTCGAGCCCACTCGGGCCGGACCGCAAGCTGCGGACGAATTCCGAGGAGGCCGTGGAAGCCGCCAAGCTCTACCAGCGGCTTATGACCAAGGCGGCTCCCCCTGGTGTCTCTGGCTTCAATTGGGCCGAAGCGCAGTCTGCCTTTCTGCAGGGCAAGATCGGCATGTGGCTGGACGGCGTGGGCTTCGCACCGCCGATCGAGAATCCGGAAAAATCGCGTGTTGTCGGTCAGGTCGGATACGGCGTCATGCCAAAGGGACCGAAGGCCCAGGCGGCGGCGACCACGGGTGACGGCCTAGGCGTCGTGGCTGCCAGCCAGAAGAAGGAGGCCGCATATCTTTTCTGCCAGTGGGCCATTTCCCACGACATGGGCGCACGCCTCCTTCAGGCGGGTGCCGGCGTTCCCTTCCGTCAATCAGTGCTCGAGGATCAGACGGTGCGCGAAGGTGTGAAAATGCCGGCCGCGTGGCTTGATGCTGTCGCGGGTTCCGCGAAGGTATCGCAACTTGCGTTGCCCATCATCATCCCGGTCACGGAGTTCCGCGACATCTATGGTGTCGGACTGACTAACATGATCGGCGGGTCCGACCCAGCTGCGGAGCTGAAGAACGCAACGGCGCAGTTCGAGCCAGTCCTGGCACGAAGCGAGGGATAATGGCTTCGGCGAGCATGGAAACCACGGCCGCGGTCAATGCCAGTGCAAAGCAGAGGAGCAAACCGGGAAGGTTTGCTCCCAATTATTGGCCTTTTGTCATTCCTGCCCTGGTTGTCGTGGCGGCAGTGATCGTCTTCCCGTGGGTCTTCACCTTGTGGATGAGTATCAACAGCTGGACACTTGGCCAGGCACAGGTTTTCGCCGGACTGGATAACTACGTCCGCCTCGCAAGTGACCTGCGCTTTTGGGAATCGCTGTGGCATACCGTGCTCTACACGACCTTGTCGGTTGCAGCTCCTGTCGTTCTCGGGACGCTAGCCGGCCTCATCTTCGATGCGCAGTTTCCTCTACGCGGCATCCTGCGTGGTGTCTTCGTCATGCCGATGATGGCCACCCCCGTCGCCATCGCACTCGTCTGGACGATGATGTTCCATCCGCAGCTCGGCGTTCTGAACTACCTGCTTTCCAATATCGGGATCGGGCCGCAGGAATGGATCTATAATCAGGCGAGCGTCATTCCATCTCTTGTGCTTGTCGAAACCTGGCAATGGACGCCGCTTGTCATGCTTATCGTGCTCGGGGGGCTGGCCGCATTACCGCGCGAACCCTACGAGAGCGCAGAAATCGACGGCGCAAATGTCTGGCAAAAGTTTCGTTACCTGACACTGCCGATGATCGCACCGTTCCTGATGATTGCCGTCATTATTCGCAGCATTGATGCCGTTAAGAGCTTCGACATCATCTATGCAATGACCCAGGGCGGACCGGGCACGGCATCGGAGACCATCAACATCTACCTTTACAATACCGCCTTCTCATACTACGACATCGGCTACGGCTCAGCGATGGCTGTTGTGTTCTTCGTCCTGATCGTCGCGCTTTCCTTCATTCTCCTGATAGTCAAACAGCGCGCCAACTGGTCCGACGGAGAGGCACGCTAATGAAGCGCAAGACTTTGGACCGTCTCGGACTTTTGTTTGTCGCCCTCGTCATGGTATCGCCAGTCGTGCTGTTCTTCCTCTGGATGATCTCCCTGTCTCTGAAATACGAGATAGATAATGGCGCCTATCCTCCGATCTTCATCCCCGAGCGCTTGGCATGGTCGAATTACATCAAGGTGTTTGAGGAGAACAATTTCTTCCTCTATCTCTGGAATTCAGTCCTGGTTACGGGTGCGGCGACACTTCTGGCACTTATTATCGGGGTACCGGCCGGATACGGGATTGCCCGCCTGAAGGCAGAAAAGTCAGCTGTCGTCATTATGATCGCCCGCATGACACCCGGCCTCTCCTTCCTGATTCCGCTTTTCCTTCTGTTCCAGTGGCTCAGTCTGCTCGGCACCCTCTGGCCACAGATCATCATCCATCTGGTTGTCACAGTCCCGATCGTTGTCTGGATCATGATCGGGTACTTTGAGACCACACCAATGGAACTGGAGGAGGCGGCAAGTATCGATGGGGCAACGCCCTGGCAGGTTTTTCGTCTGGTAGCTCTGCCGATCGCAAGGCCAGGCATTGTAGTCGCTTTCATCCTGTCGGTCATTTTCTCATGGAACAATTTTGTGTTCGGGATTGTCCTTGCCAGCCGAGAGACGCGCACCCTGCCCGTCGCAGTCTACAATATGCTGTCGTTTGAGCAGGTCAGTTGGGGGCCGCTTGCAGCGGCAGCGCTGATTGTCACCTTACCGGTACTGATCCTGACCGTATTCGCTCAGCGTCAGATCGTTGCGGGCCTGACGGCAGGTGCCGTCAAGTGACGCCAGTGGGACAAGACCCCAAACCATCGAGGCATATTCTTTGCGTTGGGGCCGCAGTCCTGGACACGCTGTTCAGAGTCCGCACCATGCCAACCGGACAAGGAAAAGTCCTCCCTTATGACATGTTGCAGATTGCGGAAGGCATGGCGTCGAGTGCCGCGTTCGCGATCGTCAGGCTTGGTGGTAATGCAAGTCTGTGGGGTGCCGTTGGGGATGATATGGCGGGAGAACGGATCGTTGCCGAACTTTCTGAGAGCGGCATCGACACCAGAGGTTTGCGTCGCGTGGTGGACGCCCGTTCAGCCGTATCAACGATCCTTGTTGACGATGCCGGCGAGCGTCTGATCGTTCCCTTCTACGACCAGCGGCTCCATCAGACCACCAATCCCGTCACCGCTCGAGATGTCGATACATTCGATGCCGTTCTTGTCGACGTTCGCTGGCCGGAGCTTGCGTTAAGGACGTTGCTCGCTGCCCGTGAGGCAGGCATCCCTGCTATCCTCGACGGCGATGTAGCGCCCGACGGGGTAATCGAGATGTTGGCACCGGCCGCAAGCCACATTATCTTTTCGCAGCCGGCCGCAGAGCGGCTATCAGGAACAGAAGACCAGGGGTCGATCGTTCAGCTGTTGCAGGACCGATTCCCTTACGCCTTTGTCAGCGTGACCTTAGGAGATAGGGGTTGCGTCTGGTTCGACAGCAACAGTGCCTCTATCCGCCACCTAGAAGCACCCCGTATCAAGGCCATCGATACGTTGGCGGCTGGGGACATTTTTCACGGAACATTCGCGCTGATGCTGTCCGAGGGCATACCAATCGAAGACATGATGCGCGCGTCCTCAATGGCAGCCGCGATCAAATGCCAAAGGTTCGGGGGCCGTATCGGTTCCCCAGACAGAGAGGAACTTCACAGCGCACTGCTTGATTGGGATGCCAGGGCTGTTGATATTGCCTCACGCCACTCGACAGTGGCTTGAATTCAACGTCTTGCGGATTGGGGCACGCCCGCGGCGAGGTGAAATCAACTGATCCGAAGATCGCACAATGCCCCAATCAGCCATCGCCCGACTGGCCGGTGAGGATTGATAGGTCTTATCGGTGGTTGGAACCACGCGCTGGTCCAGTCGGGGCAATACCTAAGTTTAGTTACCTCCATTCCAGGAATGAATTACCTTGTACTCGTTGCCTCAACCCTCAATGAGGCGGGTAGCGTCCTCGCTGCTAACGGCTTCGGTGTCCCTCCCCTCCACCGAGGCCGCGGATCCTCCCAAGGTCCGCTAAGGCCGTCTCCATCCGCCCGGAGACGGCCTTCCTCTTGATGTCGCGTGCACCGCCACTATGGACAGTGAGCGAGTTTGACTGGCCGAGAATGAAATCCACGCACACAGACTGTTCCTGGGGCAGTTCTGTGCAGCGGACGCGTCAATTGCAACGGGAACCTCCCATCGATATCCGCGTCACTGCACGATCAGTGGTGACAGTTGTTTTCCTAGTATCGTAGGATAGACGCCCCTGACGGCGCGGGCTCGGCAGGCTCCCGCCAAACATACCATTGGCGGAAATTGCGTTGTCAAAAACCGAAACGATATGGTCATCGCGGCGGCTTGACAGACCAGACCTATGTATAGGTCAGGTGGCCCCTGGAACAGGATATGCTCGCGGCACAATAGGATGGGGGAACGATGTCGATAGGGTTGAAGTTGTTGCTTCGGGGGCGCGATCCGGATGGAGGCCACAACATGGCTTTTGTCCTAACTGCTGTTGGGCTTTCAGCCGCGGTGTTTTACGTCGACACATTCACCGAAATCGAAGGCGCCATTGCTGTTTTCTATGTCGTCGCGATGCTGCTCGCTGCACAAGCCACCTCGGGCACCGGGCTCTTCCTTGCGGCAGCCATTTGTGGGGCCCTCACCCTTTTTTCGTACGGAGTGACCCATGGGCACGATGCCGACCTCCCGTCTGCAATCCGCCTGACTGTCGCACTTGCCGCGCTGTTCGTGACAACGATGTTGCTTGTGAAGACGGAGACAGGCCGTCTGACACTTGTCTCGACCAACTCTGCCTTGAAAGAGAGCGAGGCAAGGTATCGTTCGATTTTCGATCGAACCCGTGTCGCTCTCTGGGAGCGAGACTATTCGAAGTTGCGGACTTATCTGATGGACATGAAGGCGCGGGGCGTTACCGACATCAAGGTGCAAGCGCAAGTCGATCCGACGCTTGTCGACCGTTGCGTCGGTTTGATCAGGGTGGTCGCGGCGAATGAAGCGGCGCACGAGATGCTGGGTTCGGATCCGTCCTCGGACGGAACGCTGCGCCGCGCAATAATTCCGGGCCAGGAGAGATTTCTTGACGTCCTGCAGGCGATCATCAACGGCGCCAGGATCTTCGAAGAGAGGGTTGAGATACGAACGCATGACGGCGAAGACAAGCTCGTGCTGCTCAGTATCGTCTTTCCCGAAGATCCGGCCGCTTTCAACCGCGTTGTGGTGAGCATGGTCGACATCACGCAGCGCGAAATGGCATTGAAGGCGCTCGCGGAAGCACAGGCTGAGCTAACGAAAGCTTCGAAAGCGGCCATGGTTGGCGCAATGTCGGCATCGCTTGCGCATGAACTTAATCAGCCCCTTGGTGCCATCGTAGTGAACGCACAGACATTACTACGATGGCTTGATCGAGATCCCCCCGATTTCTCCGCCGCAAGGCGGTCGGCCGAGCGAATGATCCGCGACAGCCAACGTGCTAGCGAGATTATCCAGAACACCCGCGGTCTCCTCTCTCCGTCCAGCAACAAGCTCGAGCCTATCGATCTGGACGAGGTGCTTGTCGAGACTATGGCGCTAATGGAGCACGAGCTACAGCGGAGCGGGGTTACTGTGCACGTCGCAAGGAAAGCTGATATTCCCCAGATCTCAATCGTCAAAATCGAATTGCAACAAGTCCTGATCAATCTGGTCACCAACGCCATCCAGGCCATGGACGCCGCCGGGAGTCGTGAAAGGAACATCACGATATCCGCAGGGAGGCCGGATAGTGAACACGTCAATATTACAGTGCGTGACACTGGACCGGGGATTACCGGGGATGTCAGGGACAAGTTGTTTGCCCCGTTTTTCACGACCAAGCCGACCGGACTTGGCATGGGGCTATCCATTTGCCGAACAACCTTGGAGGCACGGGGTGGGAAGCTGGATGGACGAAATCATTCCGATGGCGGCGCGGTTTTCGAGATGCACCTGCCAATCAAGCCGGAGGTAGAACATGCCTGAAATCCGCAAGCTGCCGAAGGAAGAACCTGGTCCTGTTGTCTTCATTGTAGACGATGATGTCTCGATGCGGGAGGCCCTCATCGATTTGTTCGGCTCAATGAAATTCGAGGCGGAGGCCTTCGAAAGCGCGACCGCGTTCCTGGAACAGGCGAGTTTCGCTCGAGCGGGTTGCATTCTTCTCGATGTCAGGCTGCCCGGGGTAAGCGGCCTGGACTTCCAGATGCAGTTGGACCGTATGGGCTGCAAAATGCCGATCATTTTCATGACCGGATTTGGAGACATTCCGATGAGCGTGCGAGCGATGAAGGCCGGTGCTGTCGATTTCCTGACCAAGCCGTTCAAGGACCAGGACATTCTTGACGCAGTGTCGACGGCCATCGACCAAGATGCGTCGCGGCGGCGGCAAATCGCGCAAAGCGAAGCCGTTGCATCCCTGGCAGTTAGCCTGACGCGGCGAGAACGCGAAGTCATGAAAGCCGTGGTTAAGGGCTTGATGAACAAGCAGATCGCATATGAGCTGGGCATTAGCGAGGTCACGGTGAAGCTTCATCGAGGCAACGTCATGCGGAAAATGGAAGTCCGGTCGGTAGCCGATCTGGTGAGGAAGGCCGAAATGCTCGGCGAAGACTCAGGAGAACCTGTATCTTAGTATGATACCTCAACATGGGCGATCAGCGCATAACAACAACAGAAAATACTTAGAAAAGGTTGTTTCCTTGCCCTCAGTTCCCACCATAGCCGTCGTCGACGACGACGAGGCCATCCGTGAAGCGATGGATGATCTCGTCAAATCCTGCGGCTACGACTCTCGGCTATTTGCTTCAGCTGAAGAATTCCTGGCGTTTGAACCCCGATCTGACATCGATTGTATGCTGGTCGACGTCATGATGCCTGGCTTGAGCGGCATTGAGTTGCAGGCCGAATTGAACAAGCGCCCAAGCCACCCGCCGGTGATCTTCGTCACATCTTACAAGGACGAGAGAACGCGCAACGCAGCGATGAGCGCCGGCGCATTTGCATTTCTTGGCAAGCCAGTCGACATCGAAAGGCTGATCGGTTGTCTCGAATCCGCGCTCACGCACCAACTTGATCAGGGCCGCGGAGATTCTTGAACCTTTCGGGTTCGTGTCCCGCCCGGCTCGAAACGACCGCCCTAATTTTCCATCAGAGGGAGACAAATTGATGTTCTCGATCAGGAACCTGCGCCGTTGGGGGCACCTTGGAGGGCCATCCATGGGTGTTCGCTTGATCCATGACGTCCCCCGGCGAATTTATAGGTTGCGAGGCGAACTGCGACGCGACGACCAGGCGGCCGTCGATGCGGCGCGTTTCGGCAGGCAGCTCGACTCCCTGCGCAAATCCATCCAGCTCTCGTTTTCTGGCGATTGACACTCAGGCTGGCGCATTGAGCGACATCCCGACGACGAGGTTACGTTCAAGGGCTAGTCACCTGGAACCAAAATAAGCTTCATTTTGTTCGGCTTCTGTTAGAAGAGCAGGAGTTGATTGATGGTTGGCAGCAAGCAGGCCTCGTCGTTCTGAGCGACGCGGATAGAAGCTTCTGGAATCTCAGGTGCGCCGGCATAAAGCGCCGCGCTCCTTGTCGGATCGATGCCGGAGATGGACAACTATGCGACTCACAAGACGCCGAGGATCAAGCCCTGGCTTGCGCGCCGCCCACACTGGCTTGTTCACTTCACGCCAACGTCGGCATCCTTGATCAATCAGGTCGAGCGGTGGTTCGCAGAGTTGACGCGAAAGCAGTTGCAGCGCGGCGTACACCGTTCCACCGCAGAACTGGAAGCCGACATCGACGCCTTCATCGAAACCCACAACGAAAATCCAAACCCATACAAGTGGCTCAAATCCGCCGACCAAATCCTCGCGTCGGTCAAGCGCTTCTGCCAAAAGACAATGAACCGACCTTCAGATTCAGGTGACTAGAGACAAGGCTCATTGTACAGCTTTGGCGCGTGTATTCGAGGTCTTTGCCACGCCTGTCCCATATTGTCCCCGGGCGATGGACGAGATCAGCAGGAATGAACTAAGGTTCATGTTCTCGATAATTAAGGGACTGTCTTTAAGTTTTACATAAGGGAGTAGTTAAGAAGGAAGACTTTAAAAGTCGCGTTCGCAGACGAAGCTTGAAGCATCTCCCTTATGGACGTAAAAGTGGCCAACGAGGCGCCCAGCGGAGCCGAGAGCAGCCCATCCGCGACTACCGGCCGGAGCGCTCCTATCTGCTCCCTCCCATGAGAACTCCGCACAGCCTGACCCGCCGCGTGCGGTATAGCGGACATCGAGGAGGCCATTGAGCGGCCCGAAGGTGATGACACCGTCCGTTGTGCCGTGGAATATGAGATGCGCCTCTGCGACCAGATCGAGGAAGTCAGTGTCCCTGTTGTCCATTTCGACGATGCGCCAACGACCGTGGGAGGCCTTGGCGAAGGGAGAAACTCTGGCCATCAATTTTTTCTTCGTCGTGGGCTCCGGCAGCTCTGAACAGAGTCCGACCGAGGCGGTCGCGGCTCGCCTTGATCCAAAGAACGCACCTTGATGCTCGTGCGCATGGCTACGGACAGCTACCCTTCCGCGTCGTGCGTTGGTCGAGCCGATCGGCTATCGGTGGCTCACCCATCATTTTCCGTAGAGCGCCCGGGATCTCTCGAGGTGCTTCAGGATCGCCGTCTCGGAACCATCCACATCGTTCGCCTCGAGCCGGTGCACAATCTCTTCATGCTCAACCAAGGTGAAATTTTCCTTCCCCGTCCAGATGAGCATCTCCGTGTGATACTCCTTCAGCCAGGCGAGCATCGCCTCGCTGACGGCTACGAAAATAGGATTGCCCGAGATCTGCGCGATACGCGTATGAAATTCCATGTCCGTTGAAATAAAGCGCTCTGCATCCCCCAGCGAGTTGCGCTGGCGCTGGATGATGGCCTTCAAGTCGGCAATGTCGGCCACGGATGCTCGTTGAGCAGCTTCGCGCGCCATCCCACGCTCAAAAAAGATGCGGGCGCTTTTGAGGTGCTCGAGTGAATCTGATGACTGTGACAGCATGATTTTGGCCGTTAGATCGACCTGCCGGAAAATTGACTTTGCAGTCAACTGCAGCACCTTTGCCCGCTCCCCATGGGAGATGCTGACCAGACCTTTGTTGGCGAGCGACTGCATGGCTTCGCGGATGGCCGGCCGTCCTACCCCGAAGCGCTCCATGAGAACGCGCTCGGAAGGCATTTCGTCACCCGGTTGCAATTCTTTGACGGTGATCATGCGCTCCAGCCTGTCAAAGACTTCATCTGAAAGTTTTCGGCGAACAATCTGCTCGATGGGCTGGGTCATAAGGTCTCGCTGTCTCAAACCGACTCCTCCTTATCATCTTCAGGCATAGCGACAAAGCCGGCCACCGTGCCTAAAAACAGCTTTTCATTTAATGGAATACTCATTATACCAGATCACGAGTTCCTGCTATAACAAACTTGCATCCCTTAGGGTAATCGAAGGTTCATGATGATTACACTGACCTACCGTATCGAGACGCCCGGCAGCATCGAGGCCATGGCTAACAAGATCGCGAGTGATCAGTCGACGGGAACCTTTGTCGCAGTTCCCGGCGAGACCGAAGAATTGAAAGCACGGGTCGCTGCCCGCGTCCTCGAAATCCGGCCGCTGCCGGATGCCGAGAGGCCAACCTGGCCGGAGGCCAAGCCCGGCACCCTACTCCACCGCGCCGACGTTGATATAGCCTTCCCGCTGGATGCAATCGGCACGGACCTCTCGGCATTGATGACGATTGCAATCGGCGGCGTCTTTTCCATCAAGGGAATGACAGGCATCCGGATCGTCGACATGAAGCTACCGGACCCGTTCAGAAGCGCCCATCCTGGCCCACAGTTCGGGGTCCAGGGAAGCCGCCGCCTGACCGGCGTCACGAACCGCCCCATCATAGGGACAATCGTCAAACCTGCGCTCGGCCTGCGTCCGGGGGAGACAGCAGCGCTTGTCGGGGAGTTGATCGGTTCCGGTGTAGATTTCATCAAAGACGACGAGAAACTCATGAGCCCGGCCTATTCACCGCTCAAGGAGCGCGTCGCCGCCATCATGCCGCTCATCCTTGACCACGAGCAGAGGACGGGCAAGAAGGTCATGTATGCGTTCGGCATTTCACATGCTGACCCGGATGAGATGATGCGCAACCACGACCTCGTTTTGGAAGCGGGTGGCAACTGCGCCGTCGTCAACATCAACTCGATCGGTTTCGGCGGCATGAGTTTCCTGCGCAAGCGCTCCGGCCTGGTGCTCCACGCTCACCGAAACGGCTGGGACGTTCTGACACGCGACCCCGGCGCCGGCATGGACTTCAAGGTTTACCAGCAGTTCTGGCGGCTGCTCGGCGTTGACCAGTTCCAGATCAACGGCATCCGTGTGAAATATTGGGAACCGGACGAAAGCTTTGTCGCTTCCTTCAAGGCTGTGAGCACTCCGCTCTTTGATGCTTCCGACTGCCCGTTGCCGGTCGCTGGTTCGGGCCAATGGGGCGGACAAGCGCCCGAGACGTACCGGCGGACCGGCCGGACCACCGATCTTCTCTATCTGTGTGGTGGCGGCATCGTCAGCCATCCAGATGGCCCCGCCGCGGGAGTTCGCGCCGTTCAGCAGGCATGGCAGGCCGCTGTTGCCGACATTCCGCTTGAGACCTATGCCAGGGAGCACCCCGAGCTGGCTGCGTCGATCAGGAAGTTCAGCGACGGCAAGGGCGCATGACGGCCATGGGCGATCTCCTCCTTAGCTTCTACGGCGACGACTTTACAGGCTCGACCGATGTGATGGAGGCTCTCGCCTCCAGCGGCATCTCCACCGTGCTCTTTCTTGGCATCCCCTCCTCCGAGATACTTGATCGATTTGGGGATTTCCGCGCCATGGGCATCGCTGGAACAAGCCGAAGCGAAACACCTTCCTGGATGCAACTTAACCTCGGGCAGGCATTCGAATGGCTGAAGTCCCGGGGAGCTGGAATTTGCCATTACAAGGTCTGTTCTACGTTTGATTCCAGTCCTGATGTCGGCAGCATTGGAAAGGCAATCGAGATCGGCTGCTCGACCTTTACGCAAGCCACTGTGCCGATTGTTGTCGGTGCGCCCCAGTTGAAGCGCTACACGGCGTTCGGAAATCTGTTTGCCGCATATCAGGGCGAAACATATAGGATCGATCGTCACCCGGTGATGAGCCGACACCCGGTTACGCCAATGGACGAAGCCGATCTGACGCGCCACCTCGCCAAACAGACGGACATCCCCGTTGTTCTCGCTGATCTTGCGACTGTTGCGGCTACTGACGCCGACAGCAGGATCGATCGCCTGATCGACCGCCCTCAATCGATCCTGATGATAGACGTCGACTCTGCCGAAAGCCAGTTGAGGGCTGGCCGGCAGCTGATACGATTGGCCAAGGTAGCAGGCCCTTTCGTTGTGGGATCCTCCGGCGTCGAGTATGCGCTTTTGGGCGCCTTGCGCGAGCGCAAGGTCGTTGGCGACGAGGCGACGTTTCCTGAACCCGGCGCCGTCGACCGGCTTGCCGTTGTCTCCGGGAGCGTCTCACCGACGACGGAACGGCAGATCCGTCACGCGGTTGCCAATGGGTTTGGCACAATTGCGCTTGATCCACTGTCGCTCGTCGATGACGACAGCGAACAGTCAATTGAGGCAGCAGTCGCCGCTGCGCTCGAGACGCTGAAGGCAGGCAGAAGCGTTATCTTGTATACAGCACTTGGCCCGGCAGCCGACCGCGGAGCCGACATCGACAGGGTTGCTGGCGCGCGCCATAAGCTTGGCGCTGCGCTCGGCACGATCTTGCGTCGGCTCGTTGCAGCAGAAGGACTGACACGAGCCGTTATTGCGGGTGGAGACACGTCAAGCCACGCCCTGAAACAGTTGCGTGTGGAGGCGTTGACCACCCTCCTCCCGCTCTTGCAGACGCCCGGCTCTCCACTCTGCCTGGCGCATGGCAATTACGAGCCGACCAATGGTCTGCAGATCGCACTGAAGGGCGGCCAGATCGGCTCTGACGACTATTTTTCACAGATCCGGGATGGAAGGCGGGCCTGAGAGATCTGAAGAGAGTGAGCAGGTTCGTCGACCGAGCCGAAATGGCCTCGATCTGGAGGTCTCGCGAGCCAAGAAAACGGTGATATGGTGATTGACTCATCATACCAGTTGTGGTCTATCTGCTTTAACGAGAAGGTGAGGAAACATGACAAGTATTGCCCTATTTGGCGCTGGCGGGAAAATGGGATACCGGCTTGCGAAGAACCTCAAGGGTTCCCGCTTCGAGGTTCGCCATATCGAGGTCAGTGAGACAGGCAAAGCGCGTCTGAAAAACGAACTGGGTCTCGATTGCTTATCTGCCGACGCCGGGCTCGAAGGTGCGGACGTGGTGATCCTGGCGGTCCCCGACACTGCGATTGGCAAGGTAGCGAACGGTATTGTAGAAAAGCTGAAGCCGGGCACCATGGTGATCGCGCTTGACGCGGCTGCACCCTTCGCCGGCCATCTGCCCGAGCGTGACGATCTCACCTACTTCGTCACCCATCCCTGCCATCCGCCGATCTTCAACGACGAGACGGAGATGCAGGCCAAGAAGGACCACTTCGGCGGTCTATTCGCCAAGCAACACATCGTTTCAGCATTGATGCAGGGTCCTGACAGCGCCTACGCGCTTGGTGAAGAAATCGCCAAAGTCATCTGGGCTCCAGTCATGCGCTCGCACCGGGTCACCGTCGACCAGTTGGCGATGCTGGAACCAGGCCTATCCGAAACGGTGTGTGCATCGCTTCTGGTTATCATGCGTCAGGCCATGGACGAGTGCGTGGCGCGCGGCGTGCCCGAAGAGGCAGCCCGCGACTTTCTCCTTGGCCACATGAACGTTCTCGGCGCCGTGATCTTCAAGGAGGTCGACGGTGTCTTCTCGGATGCCTGCAACAAGGCAATTGAGTTCGGAATCCCCGCGCTGATGCGCGATGACTGGAAGAAGGTCTTCGAGCCACAGGAGATCGCCGAAAGCATCCGGCGTATCACGTAAACCGGATTGGGGAGGAAAAAGCGCCTCCCCGTCACCCGCCCCATGGGAGAAGGGGCACTATCAACACTCGGGAGGAATGAATGACATTTACACGCAGACTGACACTTGCAGCCTTCGCCGGTGCCTTGGCACTCGGAACAGCGATGCCTGCCTTTCCGGCCGATCTCATCGCCATCATCACGCCGGCGCATGACAATCCGTTCTTCAAGGCTGAGGCCGTCGGCGCCGAAGCAAAGGCCAAGGAACTCGGTTACGAAGCCCTCGTCATGACCCATGACGACGATGCCAACAAGCAGTCGGAGATGATCGATACGGCAATCGGACGCGGCGCCAAGGCGATTATTCTGGATAATGCCGGTGCGGACGCTTCCGTCGCCGCCGTCAAGAAAGCCAAGGATGCTGGCATCCCCTCCTTCCTGATCGACCGCGAAATCAACGCGACGGGCGTTGCTGTGGCGCAGATCGTCTCCAACAACTATCAGGGAGCACAGCTCGGTGCCCAAGAGTTCGTCAAGCTCATGGGCGAAAAGGGCAACTACGTCGAGCTGGTCGGAAAGGAATCCGATACAAACGCCGGGATTCGCTCTCAGGGCTATCATGACGTGATTGATGACTATCCGGATCTGAAGTCAGTCGCCAAGCAATCCGCGAACTGGAGCCAGACCGAAGCCTATTCGAAGATGGAAACGATCCTTCAGGCCAATCCGGATATCAAGGGTGTGATCTCTGGCAACGACACGATGGCCATGGGCGCAATCGCAGCGCTACAGGCTGCGGGTCGCAAGGATGTCATCGTGGTCGGCTTTGACGGCTCCAATGACGTGCGCGACTCCATCAAGTCAGGCGGCATCAAGGCAACAGTCCTCCAGCCGGCCTATGCCCAGGCACAGCTGGCCGTCGAACAGGCTGACGCCTACATCAAGAACAAGACCGTGCCGAAGGAAGAGAAGCAGTTGATGGACTGCATCCTCGTGAACGCTGACAACGCCGGCAGTCTCGAAACCTTTGCACTGACGAACTGACATCACACCTTTATCATGCAGAGGGCGCCCTACCGCGCCCTCTTTTGTTCATTCGTATGTCGCCGAGGTTCGCTGCATGTTGAGAATGACGAGCACTTTGCTCGCTGCTTTTATTGTTGTGGCGCTGCCGGGCTGTAAGTTCGTCAAGACGCCAACCGCCGAAGAAAAGGCCGCGGCCGCGGCCAAGAACGCCTTTGATCCGACCGCCAAGGTCGATGCGATCTGGCAGCCACAGGTGGTTCCCTACTTCGAGAAGCGCGCAGGTGACCTGAAGGACGTCGTTCAGCTTGCCGGCTCCAGTCCGGATCAAGCCGGAGCAAAATACGGCAATCCCCGTAAGCAGAGCAGTTCGCCGTGGACCTACGCGGCCAAATTTACCGGAAAAGTGATAGCCGCCGATACCGCATCACGTGCCGGAACGCTTGATGTCGATACCGACGGCGATGGCAAGGCTGACGCCAAGGTTCAAATCGGTCCGGCGCTTCGCGGCACCGCTCTGCGCGACACACTCGACTTCGTCAATTTCAACGAATTCAAGAACCAGATCGAATGGGCCCAGTTCGGCAAGGCATTCAACGAGAAGGCCAATACCGTCTTCCTCGCCTCTGTCCCGCGCGATGGCCTGATCGGCAAGCCCGTGACGGTGATTGGTGCCTTTCCGCTCCCGAGCGGCGGCCAGCTCCCGCTCGTTACCCCCTCTGAGCTGAAGGTGGGATCATGAGTGGCACGCCCCTCAGCGATGACATCATCCTGCGTCTCGACGACGTATCGAAAGTCTATTCAGGCATCGTAGCGGTCAAGCGCGCAAATCTCGAACTGCGGCGCGGCGCAGTCAACGTCCTTGTCGGCGAAAACGGAGCCGGCAAATCGACCCTCATGAAGATCATCGCCGGGGTCGAACGGCCAACGCTCGGCAGCATTATCCTCGACGGCGAACACGTTTCCTTCGACAGCCCTGCCGACGCACAAAAGCACGGCATCGGCATGATCTTCCAGGAGCTCAACCTCTTCTCCAATATGTCCGTGGCCGAGAACATCTTTGCGACACGTGAGATTACCCGTCGTCTGAGAGGTATCGACCACATGGCACAGATCGAAAAGGCCAACGCGTTCCTGAAACGGCTGGATGCCGGCATCGACGCGGAAGCGTTGGTGGAGGACCTGCCGATTGGCCAGCAGCAGCTCGTCGAGATCGCCAAGGCGATGTCCCTTGATGCGCGGATCCTCATCATGGATGAACCGACGTCGGCACTTTCAGCTGCGGAGGTCGAAATCCTCTTCAAGGTGATTGCGGAGCTGAAGGCACAGGGTGTCGCCATCGTCTATATTTCGCATCGACTGGAAGAATTGATGCGCATCGGCGACTACATCACGGTGCTGCGTGATGGCCAAATCACCGGCCAGGCTGTCGTCCGCGACATCGACACAGGATGGATCGTGCGCTCGATGATCGGGTCCGATGCCAAGGACTTCGCCAAGTCCGTCGATCACGCGATCGGCGGGGAGATGTTTCGTGCGGAGGAAATCAGTCTTCCTCGACCGACGGGCGGCCTTGCCGTCGATCGTGTCTCGCTCTCTGTCAAGGCGGGCGAGATCCTCGGGATCTATGGCCTGATGGGAGCGGGTCGTAGCGAATTCTTCGAATGCGTAATGGGCCGCCACATGCATTCCACCGGCAAGATCTACATCAATGGCGAAGAGGTGCGCGCGCGAGACGTAACCCGCCGTATCCGCAAGGGGCTGGCGTTGATCCCAGAGGATCGGCAGCGGGAAGGCCTGGTGCAAGTCCTTTCAATCGCCAGCAATCTGTCACTGGCAAGCCTCAACCGCTTCGCCCGGTTCTTCCATATCAATTCGACAATGGAAAAAGCCGCCATTCGCGACGCCATCAAGGATCTCTCGATCAAGGCCCCCAATCCCGACTTCGAGGTAACGTCGATGTCGGGAGGCAATCAACAGAAAGTGGTGATTGGCAAGGCCCTGATGACCGAGCCGAAGGTACTGTTGATGGATGAGCCCAGTCGCGGCATCGACGTCGGCGCAAAGGCGGACGTCTTCCGCACCATGCGCCGACTCGCGGCAAACGGGCTAGCCATTCTGTTTTCGACTTCGGACCTCGAAGAGGTCATGGCGCTTTCAGATCGCATAGCGGTTTTGAGCAACGGCCAGCTGGTGGCCGTTTTCAATCGAATCGAGGCGACGGAAGACGCCATCATCGCGGCTTCGGCCAAGGGACACGGACATCAAGGGAAACTCGCGTCATGACGGCGGCTACTCCATCCACTACTTCGCCGACGAGCGCGAACGGCTCTGTCCTCCTGACGCTGATGAAGCTCAGGACGTTCATCGCGCTGTTCGCGGTGATCATATTCTTCGCGATCTTCGCTCCGAACTTCACCTCGACGGCGAATATGATCCTCATGTCAAAGCATGTCGCACTCAATGCCTTTCTTGCGATGGGAATGACATTCGTGATCATCACCGGCGGCATCGATCTGTCAGTGGGATCGATCGTCGGACTCTGCGGCATGGTTGCAGGTGGCTTGATCCTTTACGGCATCGAGTTGCCGATCGGTTATACCATCTACTTCAACCTGTTCGAGATCGTGCTCATCACGCTGTCGATCGGGCTATTGATTGGACTGATTAACGGCCTTCTGATCACAAAGCTGAATGTTGCTCCCTTCATAGCGACCCTCGGTACGCTCTATATTGCACGCGGCCTGGCCCTGCTTTCCTCCGATGGCCAGACCTTTCCGAACCTCGTGGGGCGCCCCGAATATGCAACGACCGGATTCGACTTCTTCGGTGCGGGTCGCATCGTCGGACTGCCGGTTTCGATCTGGATCCTGATCGCCTTGGCGCTGGTGGCAGCCTATGTCGCGCGTTCGACGCCGATCGGTCGGCATATCTTTGCTGTTGGTGGCAATGAACGTGCGGCACGCATGTCTGGCATCCGTGTCGATATCGTGAAGATCTTCGTCTACATGTTTTCCGGCCTCTGCGCGGCGATCGTCGGCGTTATCATCTCGTCGGAACTGATGGCCGCCCACCCGGCCACCGGCGAGAGCTTCGAGCTCAATGCGATTGCCGCAGCCGTCCTCGGCGGCACCTCAATGTCAGGTGGCCGCGGGACGATTGGCGGCACGATCATCGGGGCCTTCGTAATCGGCATTCTTTCCGACGGCCTGGTGATGATGGGTGTGTCGTCATTCTGGCAGATGGTCATCAAGGGTCTTGTGATTATCATCGCTGTGGTTGTTGACCAGGCGCAGCGGCGTTTGCAGCAACGGGTTACTCTTATGCAGATGGCAAAGGCAGGTTGAAATGACGAACTTCAAAGGCGCACTGATCGGTTGCGGGTTCTTCGCGGTCAACCAGATGCACGCCTGGAACGATGTCGAGGGAGCAGAGATTGTCGCAATTTGCGATCGGGATCCCGAGCGCCTCGACATTGTTGGCGAGCAGTTCGGTATCGAACGCCGGTATGCAGATGCGGAGGCGCTTTTTTCTGATGGCGGTTTCGATTTCGTCGACATCGCAACAACCGTGCAGGGTCATCGTCCGCTGGTCGAACTTTCCGCCCGTCACAGGGTTGCAGCCATTTGCCAGAAACCATTCGCCAAGACCCTTTCCGATGCGAAGGCAATGGTAAAAGCTTGTCGCGATGCAGGCGTGCCACTGATGGTCCACGAGAATTTCCGCTGGCAGACCCCGATCCAGGCGGTTCGCAAGGCGTTAGACGACAACGCGATCGGGACACCGTTCTGGGGACGCTTCTCGTTTCGTTCGGGCTATGATGTGTTTTCCGGCCAACCCTATCTCGCCGAGCAGGATCGTTTCATTATCGAGGACCTTGGTATCCATACGCTCGACATTGCACGCTACATTCTTGGGGATGTGCGAACAATCACCGCCAGGACAAGACGCGTCAACCCAAAGATCAAAGGCGAAGATGTCGCCACCATGCTGCTCGATCACGAAGATGGCGCAACGTCGATCGTCGACGTCAGCTATGCGACGAAGTTATCGAGCGAGCCCTTTCCCGAGACATTGATCGAACTCGACGGGACCGGCGGAAGCCTCCGGCTCCGCCAGGGTTACCAGCTTGAAGTGACCAACGCTCTGGGCTCGCGTAACGTTGACGTCTCGCCGCAGCTGTTGTCCTGGGCCTCGCGACCCTGGCACAATATTCAGGAGAGCGTCTATGCAATACAGCAGCATTGGGTTGCCCAGCTGCGACGCGGCGCAGAACATTCGACGTCGGGAAGCGACAACCTGAAGACATTCGCTCTCGTCGAGGCCGCTTACGACAGCGCCGCCAGGCACCAGGCGGTCGATATCGGGGTAATGCTGCGATGACGACCGATGTGTTCAAGCTCTACGGCACGTCAGAGGTCGAAGCTGAACCAAACCTCTTGCGTGCCGGAAAGCTTGAGGTTGATCTCGCCAACGGCAATCTGCGTAATATCCGCTATGACGGCGTCGAGGTTCTCCGGGCGATATCCTATATCGTCCGCGACCGTGATTGGGGCACCTACTCTCCGCATATTTCCGACCTGACCATCGATGAAGATGGCAGTCGCTTCGACATTTTCTATCGCGCGGAGGTTGCGGGCCCCGCTGGGACTGATCTCGTCATCGACGTCAGGATTGCCGGCACGTCCAGCGGCGTCGACTTTAACGCCGTCGCGACGTCACGGAATGGCTTCGAAACGAACCGCTGTGGCTTCTGCATCCTGCATCCGATCGTCGGGGTCGCGGGTGCATCTGCCGTTGTGGAACATGTCGACGGAACGGTGGTGTCAACGCAGTTTCCTGATCTCATCGATCCCTGGCAGCCATTCAAGGAGATGCGCGCCATCACCCACACTGCAATGCAAGGGGTGACAGCAGAATGCCGGATGGAAGGAGACACCTTCGAGATGGAGGACCAGCGCAATTGGTCGGACGCATCCTACAAGACCTATGTGCGCCCATTGGCTCTCCCCTGGCCCTACCAAATTGCATCAGGTGAAATCGTCTGCCAAAAGATCTCGCTGATCATGAACGATCGGCGCACCGTGCTGCCAGGTGTGGCTCGCCGAGGGAGCAATGCGATCAAGCTCGAACCGGGAGCCCGGTCCGGCACGATGCCCAGGATTGGGCTGATCATTACGCCGGAAGAGGCCGAGGCAACACTGCGATCGAAGGCGATCCTTGCCGAAATTGGACCTCAGGACCTGGTTTTTCATTTCGATCCGGAGGTGGGACATGATGAGCCTGCCCTTCGCAACTTCGCCAAGATAGCTAACGCCCATCCGGGCCGATCAACACTTGAGATTGCACTTGCCTGCCAGCGATCTCCATCGACAGAGACAGCAGAAATCGCTCGGCAAATCGATGCTTCCGGGTTTGCACCTGATGCAATCATGATCTCTCCCTCAGTCGATCGTCAATCAACTCCGCCAGGAAGCAAGTGGCCGGAATGCCCTCCCCTGGAGGAGGTCTATGCTGCTGCCCATGCCGCTTTTCCAGGCATTCAGATCGGCGGCGGCATGTTGAGCTACTTCACCGAACTCAACCGGAAGCGTGTTCCTGCCTCGCAGCTTTGCTTCATCAGCCACTGCACCAACCCGATCGTGCACGCGGCGGATGATCTGAGCGTCATACAAACGCTGGAAGCGCTGCCGTTCATCACCCGCTCCGTACGCGCCATATACGGCGACTTGCCCTACCGGATTGGCCCATCGACAATCCCGATGAGGCAGAACCCCTATGGCAGCCGCACGATGGAAAACCCGTCCGGCCGCCGGATCGCAATGGCGAACCGCGACCCACGCCACAATGGACAATTCGCCGAAGCCTTTGCCTTCGGATATGCAGCTCGGATCCTGGACGCCAATCTTGACAGCCTTGCGCTTTCTGCTTTGACCGGGAACTTCGGCCTCATTGCCGAACAAGGTGAGCCGGCTGCAGAGGGCACCCTGAGGCCGTTGGCTAATACCGTAAAGCTTCTGTCGGGCCTGGCGGGCTCCATCTGGCGCGAATGCCATTCTCCTGTTTCAAAGATTCTTGCCTTCGTCGCACAAACGACCGAGGGCCCGGTGCTCTTCGTCGTCAACCTTGCAAGAGAGGCGAGCGTCGTCGATCTCTCCTCATTCGAGTTAGCGCGTGACAACCCGGAGTCTGTATTTTCCATCTCTCCGTTTGCCATCGCAAGTCACGCCTTGGCGTAATTGACAGCGGCAGTCGCGAAGCTCGCCTTCTTGTTATCCAATCGGAGGGCAAGGTCGGCAAATTAGCACCGGACACACAGTGCTTTCCGATGTCGTCAGGCCGCCACTGCATCCCGCGCGCGCCCCAGAAGCAGGTTATCTCGTCATACCAGTTGACATGTTAATGTGCTTCTGTAAAAAGAGGACGAGCAAGCTTACTAGAGGAGGACGTAATGCTGAGCCTTTCTGCAAATCTTAAATCTGTGAGCCTCGTTGCACTGGTGCTCGCCGGACTGTCCGCGACACAAGCGCTCGCCGACGACATCACGCTCTGGACGCTCAACTTCGACAACAACGCCGCCAACGTTGCGCTGAAAAAGGTCGCAGCGGATTTCGAGGCCGCCAACCCAGGCACTCATATCGAAATCGTCCAGCGTGCAGTCGATGAACATAAGACAGCCCTCCGTGTAGCTGCGGGCTCCGACAAGGGGCCTGACATCTATTTCAGCTGGGCTGGACTTGGACTTGGCGGTGAGTACGTGAAGGCCGGCCTGTCCCTCCCACTCGATAAATACTACACCGAGTACAAATGGAACGACGAGCTTCTT
This sequence comes from Rhizobium grahamii CCGE 502, assembly GCF_000298315.2. Taxonomy (GTDB): domain Bacteria; phylum Pseudomonadota; class Alphaproteobacteria; order Rhizobiales; family Rhizobiaceae; genus Rhizobium; species Rhizobium grahamii. The sequence continues at coordinate 419,393 of NZ_AEYE02000035.1, forward strand.
CCCTCGGCGGCGGCTTTCGCGGACCTCTATCCAGGCGGCAAGCATGGCACGCCTTTCACCTTCAAGGGTGAAGCCGTCTACTACAACAAGAAGCTGTTCGAGCAGGCAGGCATCAAGGACGAGCCGAAGACCTATGATGAACTTCTCGCTGCAGCTGAAAAGCTTAAAGCTGCAGGCATTCCGGCATTCACCTTCGGCGGCACCGTCAACTGGCACGTCATGCGCCTAATGGACGTGATCCTCGAAACCAAATGCGGTGCTGACAAGCATGATGCATTGAAGTCCATGAAGGTCGACTGGACAAAAGAGCCTTGCGCGACCGATGCGTTCACCGAATTCGCGAAATGGGCAAAGGACTATACGCTGCAGCCGTTCATGGGCATCGACAACAAGCAGTCGTTCAGCCTCTTCACGGCTGGACGCGCGGCCATGATGCTGGAAGGTGATTGGCTGGTGGGCCAGCTCGACACCACAGGCGCCAAGCTCGATGACTACGGGATCTTCCCCTTCCCGACAAATACGGACCGTCTGTACGGCTTTGCCGAGTACAATTATGTCAGTACAAAGAGCAAAAATCCTGACATGGCGGCGAAGTTCCTCGATTACTTCCTGTCAACGAAGGTGCAGCAGGACTTGCTCGGCCAGGTCAGCTCGATTTCCGTCAACAAGGATGTTCAATACAACAACCTGAAGCCCCTCCAGGCCGAATGGCTGGATATCTTCAAGAAGTACGGCAAGATCTACATGAACGGGGATCAAGCCTTTCCGCTTGATGTGACGACGGAATATTTCCGCGTCGTCAACGACGTCGCCGCCGGCAGCATCGAGCCCGCCGACGCGGCAAAGCAGTTGCAGACCTTCATCGCAAGCAGAACCTAACTCCTCCCAGGACGCGGCCGATCGACATTGAAGTCGGTCGGCCGTCGAACTCACCGATCAGGCTGGCCGTGTCCATCACGCGCCTGGAGGACGTCATGCCAATACGCCAAACGACCCATGATCCCCGCGTGCAGGCGCTCATCCTGCTCGTCCCAGCGCTGGCAATTTACGCCGTCTTCGCGCTCTATCCGATGCTCAACGTCGTCATCCTGAGTTTTCAGAAATGGAACGGTCTGGATCCGCATCGGCAGTTTGTGGGACTTGCCAACTACTCGGCGATATTCACGCGAGATCCGGTTTTCTGGGTCGCCTTTCGCAACACGGTGATCTGGACCCTCATGAGCCTGGTCTTTCCGCCAATGGTTGGGCTCCTGCTGGCGCTTAGCCTCAATCAAAAGATTGTCGGGCGCAACAGCCTTAGAGCAATCTTCTATCTGCCAGTCATCATTGCGCCGATCGCCGTCGCGACGATGTGGAAGTGGATGTACGATCCCTTCTTCGGCCTGTTCAGCCAGATACTCACTTCATGGGGCTTGCAGGCCTGGATCAAGGACTGGCTTGGACAAAAGGATATTGCCCTCTATTCCGTGTTCATTGCCTACCTCTGGCAGACGGTTGGATTCTCGATGGTCCTCTTCCTTGCCGGACTGCAGAATGTCTCGCAGACCCTTATTGAAGCCGCCAGGATTGACGGCGCAGGACGGTGGGGCGTTTTCAAGCACGTTACATTGCCCGCGCTTCGGCCAACGATCACCATCGTGCTCGTTCTGTCGATCATCTCGTCGCTAAAGGCCTTCGATATCGTCTATGGCCTGACGGGCGGCGGTCCCGCCCAATCCACACAGATGCTGGCTCTCTGGGCGTTCACGCAGGCAATGCAAATCTTCGACTTCGGTCGCGGGGCAGCGATCTCTGTCGTCCTGCTCCTGATCACGATGGCAGTCGTCATTCCCTATCTCAGATGGACGCAGAAACACGAGGAGACCGGGGAGTGACGACCGTGCACATCGATTCCGGCATTTCGGACCTTCAGACCAGATCATCGTCCATGAAACGCGATCCCATCCTGATCGGTCTTTGGATCGCTCTATTTCTTGTCGCGCTTGTATGGCTCGCACCGTTTATCTTCATTGTCTTCACGTCGCTGAAGACACCGGCTGCAGTTACGAGTACGGGAGCCTTCATGCCTCCGACCGAGCTTGCGTTCGACAACTACAGCGGCGCCTGGAGCCGCGGCAACTTCGCGAACTCCTTCTTCAACAGCGTCATCATAACCGTCATCAAGGTTCCTCTCGGATTGGCGCTATCGGCCATGGCTGCATACGCGTTGGCCAAGATTAAGCTGCGGATATCCAAACTCCTGCTTCTTGTCGTCGTCTTCGGAACCATGATCCCTTTTCAGGTAATGCTTGCTCCGCTGTTTACGCTCGTGAACTCCTTCGGCCTCATCGACACCTACCCGGGCGTCATCCTGCCTTACATTGCATTCGGCGTACCCTACCAGGTCTTCATTCTGCACGGGTTCTTCAAGGGAATTCCGAAAGAGTTGTCGGAAGCCGCACTCATTGACGGCGCGACACACTTCACTATTTTCCGCCGCATATTCCTTCCCGTCTGCCTGCCGGTCCTTGCAGCCCTCCTCATTCTGGACTTCGTTTCGACCTGGAACGAGTTCGCGATGGCGCTGGTCCTGCTCCAGGATCAGCACATGTGGACGTTGCCGCTCGGTCTTATGTCGTTTCAGGGACAGTTCTCAAGCAACTACGGCCAACTCAACGCAGCAATCGTCATGACCGTGCTGCCGGCAACGATCGTGTACCTGATGTTCCAGCGCTATTTCGTGTCCGGCCTCACCTCCGGCGCGGTCAAAGGCTAGCCGCTACAGAAATCTTTGAGGAGAAATGTCAATGTCCATTGCAACAGTCGAAAAATGGGGCGTGTTCGAGATGTCCTTCGAAGGTCCCTCGGGTGGCAATCCGTATCTCGACGTGGCATTCGATGCCATCTTCACGCACAAGAGCCGTGAGGTCCGCGTTCCCGGTTTCTACGATGGCGCAAACACGTATCGCATCCGTTTCATGCCCGATACCGAAGGCGAATGGACATATCGAACGCATTCGAAGACTGCCGCACTGGATAAAATGACTGGCGCTTTCATCGCGTCTCCACCGTCTTCAGGCAACCACGGGCCTGTTCGCGTCAGAAACAAGTTCCACTTCGCCTATGCAGACGGAACCCCGTTCCTGTCTTTCGGAACGACTTGCTATGCCTGGACGCATCAACCTGTCGCCATGCAGCAACAGACCCTCGAAACCCTGAAGCAGACACGCTTCAACAAGATCCGCATGGGTGTCTTCCCGAAGGACTACCCCTACAATGTCAACGAGCCACTCCACACATGCTTCGAACGGGGCGCTGACGGCCAGGAAGATTTCGATCGTCCGAACCCTGCATTATTCCAGCACTTCGACAAACAGGTTGAAGCGCTCTGCAAGCTGGGGATTGAGGCCGACATCATTATTTTCCATCCCTACGATCGCTGGGGATACGCCGACATGTCCGCCGATCAGGATTACCGCTACGTAGCCTATCTCGCAGCACGCCTGTCAGCCTACCGGAACGTCTGGTGGTCGCTTGCCAACGAGTACGATTTCCTTCTCGATACAAAGCCCATGGAGCAATGGGATCGCTACTTCCACATTCTCGAGGAGAACGATCCGTACCGGCACCTGCGCTCGATCCACAACGGCGACGTCACCGCGAATTTCGATCACCGCAAGCCGTGGGTGACCCACACCTGCATCCAGAACTGGGACGTCAAGCGCACCCAGGAGTGGCGCAACGCCTACGGCAAGCCTGTCGTCAACGACGAGCCCGAATATGAGGGTGACATCATTCAATCATGGGGCAACATCAGCGCCTCCGAGCTCGTGCATCGGTTCTGGACGACAGTGACGCGAGGGGGCTACGCCGGCCATGGCGAGACCTACTCACACCCGGAGGACCTCATCTGGTGGGCAAAGGGTGGCGAGTTACGTGGCGAAGCCTGGAACCGCATCGGCTTCTTGAGAGACCTCCTGGAGGAGGATGTCAGGGACGGGCTTGAGCCGATTGCCTCCGTGGGCGAGTGGCCGTGGTCGCGCGTTTCCGGCGCACAGGATCGCGACGGCGATTTCCGGCTGATCTATCTCGGCGAACACCAGCCGATTATCTGGTCCTCAGGCTTGCCATTGGACAGTGACGACTACGAAGTCGACATCATCGACACCTGGGGCATGACGATCACGCCGGCGAAGAAGGTGGAGGCTCCCGTTCCTCACCCGACCCGTCACGGAGCGATCGTGCGTGGGGGCAAACCGGACGCAGCGTTCGGCGTTGAACTCCCGCGCAAGCCCTACCAGGCGCTACGTGTGCGCAAGAAGCGCTAGGCAAAGGAGAGTTTGACCATGACCGGGCTCAGCATCAGCAAAGTCAAAAAATCTTTTGGTGCGGTCGACATCATCCACGGCGTCGATGTCGAAATTGCCAACGGAGAATTCGTCATTCTTGTCGGTCCCTCGGGCTGCGGCAAGTCTACGCTGCTGCGAATGATTGCCGGATTGGAGGACATCACCGCCGGCCAGATCAGCATCGGTGGGCGTGTCGTGAACAATCTTCAACCCAAGGACCGCGACATCGCGATGGTCTTCCAGAACTATGCGCTCTACCCGCAAATGACCGTAGCGCAAAACATGGGATTCGCTCTCGAACTTGCAGGAACGAAGCGGCCGGAGATCGAGAAGAAGGTTGCTGAAGCCGCGGCGATCCTTGGCCTCGAACCACTGCTCGGCCGAAAGCCGGCTCAATTGTCGGGTGGCCAGCGGCAACGCGTCGCCATGGGACGGGCAATTGTCAGGGACCCGAAAGTTTTCCTGTTCGACGAACCGTTGTCCAATCTTGATGCAAAACTGCGCGTCAAGATGCGGGCCGAGATCAAGGCCCTTCACCAACGCCTGAAAACGACGATCGTCTACGTCACGCATGATCAGATCGAAGCGATGACCATGGCTGACAAGATCGTCGTCCTCCAGGGTGGCAAGGTGGAGCAGATCGGAAGTCCTCTGGAGCTCTACGACAGACCACGCAACGTGTTTGTTGCAGAGTTCCTCGGTTCTCCCGCGATGAACTTTCTTGAAGGAACGATCGAGGTCGACACCAACCCTTGGCTCGTGCTGCCGAGCAGTGCCCGTATCAGGCTTTCACACGCGCCCGCCAATTCGACCAAAAGGCCGGTCATACTCGGCATCCGTCCCGAGGATATTTCGCTCGGGGGCGAAACCGGCATCGAAGCCACTGTCAAGGTTGTGGAGCCAACAGGTTCGGAAACCCATGTCGCCGTTGAAGTCGATGGCAGGGAACTAACCTGGGTCGTGCGCGATCGCGTCGAACTTGCGCCCGAGCAAACAGTAAAACTCTCGATGGAAACGGCAAAGGTCCATTTCTTCGACCTACAGACCCAGCAGCGGCTGGAAACCTGAGGGCGCGCGCGTCTCGCGCGCTTTCGTCCGCGTCAGCGTGTCAGTTGCATCGTTCCTCGCGGGATCGATTGAACGAGCCGCCGCGTATACGGGTGCTGCGGGTCGCCGATGACCTTCTCGGTCGGTCCGTGTTCGACGATCTCGCCGAGATAAAGCACATAGATCCGCTCGGCGATCTGGCGCAGTACAGCAAGATCGTGCGTGATAAAGAGATATGAGAGGGCGTGCTCAACCTGCAGGCGTCGGAACAGGTTAAGCACCTGAGCTTGAACAGAGACATCGAGAGCCGAAACCGGTTCGTCGCAGACAAGAATTGCCGGCTTGACCGCGAGAGCACGTGCAATCGCAACGCGCTGGCGTTCGCCGCCAGAAAGCGACACCGGACGGCGGTTGGCGTATGCAGCAGACAAGCCGACCTCTGCAAGCAGAGACGCGACCCGTTCGGGTGTCGCCGGGCTCGTGGCGCCCACCGACGCGCCTAGTGCCTCACTCAATGCCCGACCAACGCTATGTCGGGGATTGAGCGTCGAATAGGCGTCCTGAAAAACCATCTGGATGGACCGACGGATGCGGGCAAGGTCCCTCTTCTCCATTGCGCCGTAGTCAGCTGCCGAGATACCGCCGATAACAATGTCACCGGAGGTCGGGTTCTCGAGGCCAACCAGGCATCTCCCGATCGTGGTTTTGCCCGAGCCGGATTCTCCAACCAGACCCACACATTCCCCGGACCTTATGTAGAACGAAACATCCCTTACCGCACGGACCGGTCGTCCCCGACCACCAGAAAATGTCTTTGCCAGCGAGTTGACACGAACCAGGCATTCCCTGGCTTCCCCGGGAGATAGCCTTTTCGGCTCCTCCGACAGTACTGTCGCGCGCCGGGCGTCGATCTCGCTCTGGATCTCGTCCTGACGCAGGCATGCTGTGAAGCGCAGACCATCGCGAGCAACAAGCGGCGGCTTTAAGGCGCGGCAAACCGCACTCGCCCAATCGCAGCGGTCGGCAAAACTGCAGCGGTCAACGACCTCGGCAGCGCGAGGCACGGAACCCCGCATTGCGACAAGGTTGGGCACGCGTATATCCACCGGGGGGTCCGACAGGAGTAGCCCTAGAGTGTAGGGATGGAAAGGTTGCCGCTCGATCGCGATGGCGTCGCCGACTTCGAGTATTGAGCCTGCATAGAGGACGTAGACGCGCTGGCAGGTCGCGAAGGCGAGACGCAGATTGTGGGTGACAAGGATGAGGCCCATGTGACGCTCCCGCTGTACATCGGCGAGGAGCTTCATGATCTCGGCTTGACTGGTGACGTCAAGCGCCGTGGTGGGCTCGTCGGCAATGAGTAGATCCGGGTCGCGCGCAAGGGCGGCAGCCATTGCGACGCGCTGACACATGCCTCCCGACAACTGGAATGGTAGGCGACGTGCCACATCCGGGTCAGAAATGCCGACTTCCTCGAGACGTCTTTGCACCTCGTTCGCCCTTGCTGCCCGCGATGCGAACTCCGGCCGCGCACGAAGCATCTCGTCTATGTGATCGCCGCAGCACATCAGAGGGTTCAGCATCGTGAAAGGATCCTGCATCAGCATCGACACCCGATATCCCCTAACTTTGCGACGTTCGCGTTCGGGAAGCGGCATCAGGGACATACCGTCGAAGGTGATCGCGCCGGTCGCGTCGAGGCCCGACGGCAACAGACCGGCAATCGCGCGGGCAGTCACCGACTTTCCCGATCCGGACTCGCCAACGATCGCAATGCTCTCGCCGCGCTCCAGCGCGATGCTCATGGATGTCGTGATCGTCATCGTGCCCAGCGAGATGGCAAGGCCCTCGACCTCGAGAAGCGGTCCACCTCCGCCGGCCGAGATCGAGCGTGTCTTCATTTAGCAAACCGCTCGAGCAGCCAGTCGCCGATGAGGTTTATGCTGATGGCGGTCAATATGATCAATCCAGCAGGTAAAAGCAGGGCAACGGGATTTGAGAACAGGATATTGCGGTTCTCGAAAAGCATCCGGCCCCAGTCGGGGGCACCTGGCTCAGTGCCGAGACCGAGGAACGACAAGCCTGCGAGGTTGACCAGGGCAAAAGCGAAGTCAAGGATCACATAGGCAAGGATTATTGGCGCCACATTCGGAAGAATGTGCACGAAGAGGATGCGTGTCTTCGATAAGCCAAGTGTGCGAGCAGCTTCGATGTAAGGAAGGGGTCGTTGCTCCAGGACTGCACTGCGTACAATGCGTGTATCGGGTGCGGAAAAAAGGACGACAAGAACGGCGACGGCGGTCCAGTATCCGCCTCCCACGACACCGACGACAACCACGGCCAGAAGCGGCCCTGGTAGTGCGAGCATGACGTCAACCCAGCGCATGATTGCCGTGTCGACCACGCCGCCGAAATAGCCTGACACCAACCCAAGCACGGTGGCGATCGCAAAAGAGCCGGCGGCGACGACGACCGGGCCCGCCAGCGCTGTCCTTGCGCCGTAGATAACGCGCGAGAGCACATCGCGCCCAAACAGATCCGTCCCAGCGATGTGGGCGAGCGATGGCGGTGTATCTCCAATCCCAAGCCGCTGAACGAACGGGGAATCAGGGGTAAGCTTTTCTCCAAACACGGCACTGATCGCCACCGTCGCGAGAACCAGCAAGGCAATGAGTATGACCGCTGGAACGCGCGGCCGTTCTTCCCTGCCTCCTACCTCGCCGGCCGCTGGGCTGCTCATGGCCGAACTCTCCCAAAGCGGATGCGAGGATCAATCAGTGCATAGAGCACGTCGACAACAAGATTAACCAGCACCACAAAGGTGGAAAAGAGCAAAACGATGCCCTGGATTGTCGGAATATCACGCTTCTGAATGGCCTCAACCGTCAGGGCGCCCAGGCCCGGGAGGGAAAAGGTGACTTCGACGTAGATCGCCCCGGCCACAATACCAACAACGATGATCCCCGCGGCTGTGACCAGAGGAATGAGGGAATTCCGCAGAACGTATGCAAACAGAATGCGACGCGGGGAAAGGCCACGTGACTTTGCAAACGTCACGTAATCCTGTCCAAGTTCCTCGATCATTGCAGCGCGGGTGATCTTGATGACGATTGCCATGACAGAAATCGCCAACGCAAGCGACGGAAGTGTCAGATGCCAGGCACGATCGAAAAAGCCCTCACCTGATCCAAAGATAGGAAACCAGCGTAGCAGAACACCGAAGACGTAAAGAAGGAAAATACCGGTGACGAAAGCCGGAGAGCTGATCCCGAAGACACCCAGCATGACAAGCGCCCGGTCCAGGCGCCTGCCATGGCAATATGCGGCAACGGCGCCAAGCACTATCCCGGGGCCAAGAACAAGGACACTGCTCATCAAGGTTAGAAAGACAGTGACACCTAGCCGATCCCTTATGGTTCGCGTCACCGCCCGGTTGCCCTGAATCGAGACGCCAAGGTCCCCCTGAATGACCTGCGATAGCCATTTCCCGTACTGTACAGGCAAGGGGTCGTCGAGGTGGTAACGGGCGCGGATCGCTGCAATCGTTGCCGGATCTGCCGCACGCGTGCCGAGCAGGGAGCGCACCGGATCGCCGGGAGCGATATGGACCAACACGAAGACACCAAATGAGATGATAAGAAGAAGTGGGATTGCCACCGCGCACCGGCGAGCAAGAAACATGAGGAAGCTGGAAGCCGTCATTGAGGCGCCCCGCAGGTGCGCCTGGAACAGCCGCTTATTGAGCGGCAGGCATCAAGTTGATTCCGTTCGCGCAGGCGATCGGATCGAGCGGCGGCCCGCAAACGAATAAAGCCAGCTTCTGGCGACGCCCGCAGGTCTGTGATCTGCCGTCGATCGATGATGCACGCTAAAAAAAGGTCCATCCGGCGATGCCTTCCATTTTCAGCCGGTGTCGATCGATGCGACGAAAGCAACCCATCCGCGTTCGGCCGGACAGCGGCTTTGCTATCCCGGGCCGAACCCCCTCATGGCCCAGGGAATATTATACCAGAAGGCCGTATATCCGGTGAGACTGTACTTGTTGCTGAGAGCCATAGCAGAATCGGGCCAAAATATCGGCACCAGCGGGACGCCTTCGTTGACTATCTTGAACACTTCCTTCAGCGCGTTGGTGCGCTCCTTAGGGTCTGACTTCTCGATAGCGATCTTTAGAAGAGCGTCAACCTTTGCATCTTTGAAGTTCGAGCCGTTCAGACCGTCCTTTCTCGCCGTAGAGCTTGACAAGAATAGGTAGGGATAACTGACCGCATCCGGATAGTCGGGGTAGTAGGCCATGATTTGCATGCCAAGCTTCTCATGGCGAAAATACTGTGCGAGCCACGCGTTGTTGTCGAGTTCCTCGATTTTTGCACGGATACCGATCTGCTTCAGGTTCTCCACTACGGATTGCAGGACATTGATCATGTACGGATCGGCAGTCGATGCCGGGATCGAAAGGTCAAAACCGTCCGCATGGCCGGATTTTGCCAGCTCGGCCTTGGCTTGCGAAAGATCGAAGGGGTAGTCCGCCAACGTGTCGTAAAAGGCGCGAACCTGATCCGCAGCCATCAGCCCTGACCACATCTGCGGAGGGTTCAGAGCCGTCGCAGCCTCGCCTTTGCCCTTCAGAAGCGCCTTGACCAAGCCCTCCCGGTCGACAGCATGGGCCACGGCGCGCCTTACATGGATGTCGTCGAAGGGTGGCGCCGATTGGTCCAGAATGAGTGCATAGACGCCAAGAGACGGTGTTGTCTTGACCTTGGCGTTGTCGAGGGCTTCCCATTGGTTGAGGTCGGAGATGGCGACATCGAAGGTGCCGTCTATGTCACCGTGCTGCATGGCAAGAAGTCGGGCCTGTCGGTCTGGTATTGCCTGGAAGACGATGCGTTTTGCGAGAGGTTTCCCGCCCCAGTAGTCATCGCGGGCCTCAAGGACAACGCGATCCGTCGGTACAAATTCGATCAATCTGTAGGGGCCGGTCCCAAGTGGCAGCACCTCTGGCGTTCCGATACCCTTGGCCGCAAGTTGTTCCTTCTTGAAGACGAATCCCGCCATGTGCGCAGCCGTATAGATGTACTGCACGTCAGGCGCTTTCAATTTGACAGTAACCAGATCTTTCGACGTCACTTCAACGGCTGCCACCGAACTGTAAAAGGAGGCAAGCTGAGAGCCGGAGTCAGGGTTCATGTGATACTGTATCGTAGCAGCCACATCCTCTGCCGTAAGAGGAGTTCCGTCGCCGAACGTGACACCGCCACGCAGATGATAGCGCAGGGTCGTCGGATCGGGCTGTTCCCAAGAGTCAGCGGCTGCGGGTTCGAGAGCGAGGTCATCCCCGAACGTCAGCGATCCCTCCTGGACAAGCGACATGATCGCTCCGACATAGGTTGTCCAGGCATGTGGAATGAACAGCGTGTCCGCAATGCTGGGCAAGGCCCAAGTGAGCTTGTCGATTTGATCACCAGCGCTTGCCGAACGTATGATCGAACGCGGACCTGACAGGGCAACGGCTGCGGTGAGTAGCACGCCGTTCACCATGGCATAACGTCGCGTCAAGCAGATGTCCATTCGATCCCCCGTCTCAAAATGATGCATTAGCCAACGTGAATGTACGCGTCTCGTTGCCAGGCCTCAAGGGGCACACCTACGTCCGGATACCCCAGTCCGCAATGGGAGTAAGCGAACAACAGATACCGGACGCCGATTCTGGTCGTCGCATCCGCAGCAATAAGCTATTGTTTCGTCTTGGAACGACGTGTGATGAAGGCAAGTCTGCCAGCAGAAGGGCGATATCATGCCATTGCCTCGGGTCGGACGAAAACTCGCAGCAATACTGGTTGCAGATGTCGTCGGCTATTCAGGCCTCGTCGAAGCGGACGAAACCGGAACGCTTAGCGCCGTAAAACATCTACGGCAATCCCTTATGGAGCCGTTGTTTTCCGAGCACCATGGCCGGATTGTCAAGGTCATGGGTGACGGATTGATCGCGGAATTCAACTCCGTCGTCGATGCAGTGGCCTGTGCGGTGACAATGCAGGAAAAAGTCGCCGACTGGCAAAGGCCGGTTAATCCCGAGCGTCGGATCGTTTTACGCATCGGGATAAACCTCGGAGATGTCGTCGTCGAGGATGACGACCTCCTGGGCGATGGCATCAACGTAGCGGCTCGTCTTGAACAGATCTGCCCTCCCGGAAGCGTGTTGATCACAGGCTCAGCTTACGATCAACTCTTGGGCAAGATCGATGTCGATTTCGAGTATGCTGGCGAGCAGCAACTGAAAAACATCAGCCGGCCTGTCAAGATCTACCGGATGGCCGCCCGGTCAGATGCGGCTACGCCGCTGGCGTCCAGGATGCGCGAGCCGAGCTCAGACGCCCGCAAGACGGTCACGATCCTGTTTGCCGATATCGTTGATTCCTCGCGACTGGGACTAACGCTTGACCCGGAAGCCCTTCGCAACCTGCTCGCACGTTACTTTGGCGAGATCAGCGCTGTCGTGCAGCGCCATGGCGGGTTCGTTGATAAATATATCGGGGACGCCATCATGGCCACGTTTGGCGTGCCCCTAGCCAACGAGGACGACGCGACGCGCGCCGTGCGGGCGGCGGCGGAGATGCGAGAAAGACTTGCCGACCTCAATCAGCAGCTGGAGGCTGGGTGGGGCGTTCGCCTTGCAAACCGGATAGGGATCAACACAGGAGAGGTGATCGCAGGCGGCGATTTGAGGGGGTTTCTCTCAGTCGCCGGCGAGGCCGTCAATGTCGCCAAACGGCTGGAGGAGGCAGCGCTGCCTGATGAGATCCTGATCGGCAGATCGACGCACAGACTCGTGCGCGACGCAGTCGTCGTGTCGCCAAGCGGACCGCGTCTGCTCAAGCACGGCGATACCATCACGGCACTTGTTGTCAGACAAGTCCTCCCCCACGCGCCCGGCCTTGCACGCCGCTTCGATTCGCCCTTTGTCGGGCGCGAACGCCAGCGTGTGTTGCTCGAAACCGTCTTCCAAAACGCAGTCGGCGACAGGACCTGCCACATGGTCAGCGTCCTTGGCGATGCCGGGGTCGGAAAGTCGCGGCTGGTGCGAGAGTTCGCGCGTGGTCTTCCATCAGACGTTACGATCTTGCACGGCAACTGCCTGCCCTATGGCGAAGGCATCACCTATTGGCCCCTGGCCGAGATCGTGCGGGAATTCATACGGGCGGAGGGGCTGGATACCGGTGAGCAACTCGCAACGATGATCGAAGCGCGGCTGGCAGGCGACGAAAAGGCAGGCCTCATTGCCGCGCGCGTGGCTGGGGCCCTCGGGCTTGGCGGGGCGGTACAAGGGACCACCGAGGAGACTGCCTGGGCCGTGCGCAAGCTCCTGGAGGCGCTCGCTCGATCCAGCCCGCTCGTCGTCGTGGTCGACGACGTTCATTGGGCGGAGCCGACATTCCTCGACCTGCTTGAGCACATTGCCGACTTCTCGCGTGACGTCCCAATCCTCCTCGTCTGCATGGCGCGGCCGGAACTCTTCGACGCTCGTCCAGGCTGGGGAGCCGGCAAGCGCAACGCAACCTCGATCTCGCTCGAGCGGCTGAGCGATGTAGAATGCCATACACTGATATCCAACCTCTTCGGCGGCGCACCACTCCCGGCGGCTGCCGAGTCGAGGATCTTCAATGCGGCCGACGGCAATGCACTCTTCGCCGAAGAGCTCGTCGCGATGCTGATAGACGAGAACTATCTTCGCCGCGCGCCCGATGGCTGGGTCTCTGTATCCGATCTTGCCGATCTGCCGGTCCCCTCGTCGATCAACGCTCTTCTCGCCGCCCGGCTCGAGCGGCTTCCATCCCTAGAACGTGCCATTCTCAGAACCGCTGCTGTGGAGGGCTCAGTTTTCCATCAAGGCGCCGTCGGCGAATTGGAAAGGTCATTGCTTGATGGGCTCGAGAACGGGTTGATGGCGCTCGTCCGCCGTGATCTCATCCGGCCTGAGGCCCCGACCTTTCCCGGTGACAAAGCCTATCGATTCCGGCACGTCCTCATCCGGGATGCCGCCTATCGCTCCCTGCCAAAGAACGCGCGGGCCGAACTGCACGAGCACTTCGCCGCCTGGCTTGAACGAACGACCGCAGACCGTCTGCGCGAATTCGAGGAATTCGTCGGTTATCACCTTGAGCAGGCCTTTCAATACCGGACATCGCTGGGTCCACGCGATACACATGCAGCTTCCCTTGCCGCCCGGGCCGGCGAACGGCTCGAGGCAGCTGGACGACGCGCTCTTGTTCGGAGCGACCTTCCAGCGGCGATCTCCCTTCTGGAGCGGGTTTTGCGGCTGATCCCGAGCGATGACACGCGCCGGATCGTGCTGCTCGCCGAATTGAGCGGTGCGCAGATCGAAAGCGGTCGGTTGGACGATGCGGGTCGCATGCTCGATGAAGCCGAGCAACTTGCTACCGCGACCAACAACCGGAGTTTGATTGCCCATGTCAGCGTCCAGCGCCAGTTCCTGCAGCTCCTCCTGGCCAAGGAAGACGGGGTAAAAAATGCGGAAGAGGCAGCAATCAAGGCTGTCCCGATCTTTGAAAGCCTGGGGGATGACCTCGGTCTATGCCGTGCACACCGGCTCAAGGCATGGCTTTGCTTCAACGGCGCCCGCGGCGAGGCGGCGGCCGAGGCGTGGGAGCGCGCAGCTGTTCACGCCCGGCGTGCCGACGACCGCCACGAGTATAACGAGATCCTCACCTGGATTGCTTCGTCGCTCTGGTTCGGCCCCACCCCTGCCCCCGAAGGGATCAGCCGTTGCGAGGCCATGCGCGCGGAGGTGACCGAAAGCCCGGTATCCGAGGCGGCGATCCTGCGTCAGCTTGCTTCCCTCAACGCAATCGCCGGCCGTTTTTCGGTTGCCCGCGACCAGATCGGAAAGAGCAATGCCGCGTACGCGGACCTCGGCCTGACCCACACCCTTTATGTAGCTTCGTCCGAGCATGAAGCCGTCATCGAACTCCTCGCCGGCAATCCTGCCGCAGCAGAAAAAAGCGCGCGCGCTTCCTACCGCGCGCTTGAGGAGATGGGCGAGCGCGCCTTCCGTTCGACGATGGCCGCCTCACTTGCAGCCGTTCTCATGGAGCAAGGGCGTGACGATGAGGCCGAGGAGTTTGCGAACCTCAGTTCGGAACTTGCCGCGATTGATGATCTGGTGACACAGGTTCGTTGGCGGCGTGTGCGCGCGCGTATCCTCGCCAGGAGGGCAAAAATCCAGGATGCGGAGGCCCTTGCGCGCGCGGCAGTGGAGTTCGCCGAAAAGACTGACTTCATCAACGACAAGGCAGTAGCACTCGTCGATTTGTCTTACGTTCTCGAGGCGGCGAGCCGACGCAGCGACGCGGTCGGCGCGGCGCAGGCGGCCTTACGTCTATACGAGCGCAAGGGAAACGTGGTGGGCGCTGCCACCACCCGACGTCGCGTCGTCGACCTAGATAATGCATGACCGCCGAAGCGCACGCGCCGAGATCGGGCTAGCCACCACGCTCCTTACCCGTCGGACTAGGCCGGACAGGCCCGAAGACCGTGTCTATCGCTTCTCCGTTGGCCACCCGCTCAAGCTTTTCCTCGGCCCTGCCGATCGCCTCGGTGACCCTCTTCTGCAACGTCCGCAGAACGTCGACCTGGGTCTTGTAGCGCTCAATGAATTCGCGCTGATCGATGGTCATGTTATCCTCCATCTGCATCTCGCTCGACCATCCCCGATCGGCGCTAGTTCTGAAGTGTGACAACATCGAACCACCAATCATACTGGTAATGTCCATGATCATCGCGCAATGCGAGGAGTGAAATACCGACTGCTGGGCCGGGCGCAAAGCGTCCGTTTCTCCACCCAGCCTCGGGCGCGGTCCACCGCCCGTCCTCGAAGCCCGTCCAGGAACTCTGAGAAGAGCTTTGACTTGGTCCGGCCCAAACTTGCCCTGGACCTATTCCGCCACCCTGTACAACCCAGGCCTCGACCCACCTGGGCTCGAAGTTCGGATCAATGTCTGTCATTGGACCTGTCGGCCATTCAATACGGCCTGTCTCGGAGTCAATCTGCTGATTTGGATCCCAATTGGCTGGCATACGTCTCTCCAATCGCTACCGGGCGATCCGCCCTTCCAACATGAACAAGAGAACAACTGCACAGCAAGTATGTCCCATCTCGGCAATTTCGGCTAGGTTAAATCCGACCAGATAAATATCGTCATGTTTTCTTCTTGGTGACTCCGAGATCAATGAAGACAGGCGCGCGATGCGTTCAATGCTTGGGATAAGATATGCGCATGAATCTTACTCGGGAATACTATTATTCTGGGGCAATATGCTGCGCCTTTTTAAACACGCTTCAGTCGATGCATAAAAGCAGTCCGGTCATCGTCGCCGCCCGGTCCCATAAGTCGACCGGTCTCCTGACGACACCTTCTGATCGCCCCTTCCATCGGATCATATCGGCAGGTCACAGCGCTCCTTTATGCGCAGTTCATGGAAATGTTAATTGTCCCATCAGTCACCGCCCCACGAATCCCCACCAACGCCCGAATTCCGGTATCACCTGCGAGTAGCGCCGAGCCTTACAAGGACCTCGCCCGGAATCTGGTAGCGATCGATGACTTCCCTGTTGTTTCGAAGCCCGCAGATCTCTCGCTGGATGAATAGGGCCCATACCGCCTGGGAAGCGTCATCAAGGAGCGTCGTTCGATCTATCTGATGATGGTTGTCGGACGACCATGCAGCCAACTTGGCCAACGCAGCTTCCGCCCTGCGGCCCTGACGGCCGAGATGTCTTCCCTTTAGCAGATCCCGTTGATTACTTGATCACTTCGATGACGCGGTGGGTATGGGGATCGATGATCACGCGTTGCTTGTTGATCACTGTGTAACCGTATGCATCATTGCTCGGGATCGTATGCACCTCTACCGAGGACGGCAACTCTGTTCCGACAATAATATCCCCGTCATAAGTGACAGACGGCACCTCCTGCTCGGTAATGTAAGTCCTCACCTCGCCAGGCACCGTAACGACGGTGGTCTGTGCCATTGCGGTACCGGTCAACATCAATGCCGCGATTGCGGCTGTAGCATGCACCTTCATATTAACCTCCAACGTTTCTGGATGATGAACTCCGTTTCCGCTTGAAGGTTCCGTCTGCGCCCCAACAGCCACGTTCGAGGCTTACTGCAACGTCTGGCGCGCGCCCTCGTCCGGAGCGGCGATTGCTGTCAAAAGCAGCTTGTCGATCCGTCGCCCATCCAGGTCGACAACTTCAATGCGCCAACCATTCATGATGAAGCTCTCGCCGACCTCGGGCAGATGCTTCATTTCCTCCAGGACAAGACCTGCGACTGTCTGATAGTTCCTGTAGTCATCAACCTGGAAGTTCATGAAATCCGCGAACTCGTCGATCGGGGTCCAGCCTGATACGAGATAGCTGCCGTCGTGACGGCGCACAATGGCTCGCTCGCCGATCGAGTCTTCCTGGACTGCTCCCAGGATCGCCTCCAGAATGTCCCCGGAGGTAATCACGCCCTCAAAGTGACCATATTCGTCATAGACCAGTACCATGTGGCAGCTTGATCGACGGATTGCCTGAATGATGTCTATTGCGCCCGACAGATCCGACACGATCGGGACCTGCTGCACAAGCGTCCCAATGTCGACATGACCCGTGGACGCGAGGGCATCATAGAAATCCTTGGTCAAGAGCACGCCGATGATCTCGTCCGAGCTATTCTTGCGAACAGGCAATCGCGCCTGTGCGGACCGGCGAAGTTGCTCCCGGATTGCGGGGAAACTGTCTTCGATATCAATCACCTCTACGTCCCGGCGCGGTGTCATCAAGGCTCGAGCATTTCGGTCCGCCAGTCTCATGACCCCGGAAATCATCGCCGACTCCTCCGTCTCGATGACACCGGCACTGTGCGCTTCCGCGAGAACCGTCTTGATTTCCTCGTCGGTGACGATATCGCCCGACTTGCCGGCCTGGCCGAGAAGGCGAAGGATGGTGCGCCCTGATGCGTCGAGCAACCAGACGAGCGGTGCGGCAAGGCGGGACAGGAATATCATCGCCGGAGCGACCTTGCTTGCAACCGTCTCGGGCGCGCGAAGGGCAATTTGCTTTGGAACAAGTTCGCCGACGATCAGCGAGAGATATGTAATCGCGACGACCACCGAGCCGACGCCAAGCGCGTCAGCAGCGGCGGGCGACAGACCTTGCTTGCCAAGCCAGCCGGCCAATCGCGCGCCAAGCGTCGCGCCCGAGAACGCGCCGGACAGCACGCCGACAAGCGTGATCCCGATCTGCACGGTCGACAGGAACCGTCCGGGCTCCTCGCCAAGCCTTATCGCCATGGCAGCCCCACGGCTCCCCTGGTCGGCAAGAACTTTCAAACGGGCCGGCCGGGACGAAACGACAGCAAGCTCCGACATGGCGAGGACGCCATTCAAGATGGTAAGAATGGCAACTATTGATATTTCGAGAAGCAAAAATGGGAACCCTGTAACGTCGAAACTACGCGAAACATAGGCATTCTCCGAGAGAACACCAGCGGCAATCCGATCGCGGTGGCTGTTTCTTTGCTTCAATGATCGCAGACCGAGGCAAAGCACTGACCGTTGCTTCCGATCCGGTGATCGTCACGCTTGCTGCCTAGTTTCTGCCGGGATCCTGGCCGAAGCCCATTCCGGTAGGTGCGGCGCACGGCCTTCGACGCCGGGCAAGGTCTCGGCGGCGTGCGCGTCCCCCGATGGATGCCAGATTGCAAGCGACGAATGCCCGCCCCGGTTGGCGTGCCGTACTCGATCCTCAGACGGCTCTGCCTTTGGAAGATCAAAGTAACCTCGAAAATCCCGGCAGTAGCGTTCACCAGTTCGAAGGCCCAGGTATCGTGATCCGCTGGCGCCGCGAAATACCCTCAAGTCCAAGCGTTCAGCTCCGCAATGCCGGCGACGGCATCCCTCACCCGCCAAGCCGTGCCGAGCGCCTCGTCATTTCCTTTTTGGCGACATAGGCGCCAAGTGACACGAAAATGGCGACGGCGACCAGTGCAATCAACAGGTGAACATCCAGTTGCAGGCGTCCGAGCATGGCTTCGATCGCCTGCCCGGCCAAAAAGCCGGCGCCTGTTATCAGGACACCCCATGCTGATGCGGCAATTGCATTGAGGCTAACGAATTTCAATCCGGAAACGCTCGACACACCGATTGCAACAGGACTGATCGTGCGAATCCCGTAGATGAACCGAAAAGCCAGGATGAAGCTCGTCGGATGCGCCTCGAGGAGCCGCGTCGCCCTGGCGATCGGCGCCGAGGCAAGAAGCCTTTTGACATAAGACCATTTCGCTGCATGGCGGCCCAACAGGAAGAAGAACTGGTCTGCGGCGAACGATCCAAGACTTGCGGCCAATGCCACCTGCCAGTAGGCGAGGAGGTGGCGGTGGGCAAAGATTCCGCCGAGAAATGCCGCTGTTTCACCCTCGATACCCGCGCCGAGAAACACGGCGAGCACACCGTAGTCGCCGATCATCTTTTCTAGCAATGCTAGACTCCAGTGTTCCATGCCAGGCAATCTGCATTGGATTGATCCTGGCGGCAATCTGTCTTCGCTTGATTTCAAACCTGAACCTTTCCGGCCAACCTTGCAGGCAATCACGCGAGGCTGTATCCAACCCAACAGGCGCGATACGAAGGGCGGTCGTGGCGTCTGGGGAGGACGGGACGCATGAGGATGACGAAGATCGGTTTCATCGGAACAGGGACGATTTCCGAGGCCATGGTCAGGGGGCTCCTGATAGAACCTCCTGCTCTCTCGCATGTGACGGTTTCGCCTCGAAGCGCCGAGATTGCGCAACGTCTTGCGGCTGACTTTGGAGAAGTCTCGATCGCGACCGACAACCAGTCTGTCATCGATCAGAGTGACATGGTTGTCCTCGCAGTCCGGCCGCAAATTGCACAGGATGTCGTGAGTGAGCTGACGTTCCGTAACGGGCAGTCCATTCTCAGCGTCGTCGCGGCGACCGATCGCCAGACCATGCTTGGATGGATCGGAGCGGAAGTTCACCTGGTCCAGGCCATCCCATTGCCGTTCGTGGCAAAACGCGAAGGTGTTACCGCCATCTTCCCGCCGGATCGGGACGTCGCGGCGCTTTTTTCCGTTCTTGGAACCACAATCGAATGCGATACGAAGAAAGAATATGATCTTCTCGCAGCAGCGAGCTCGCTGATGTCAACCGTTCTCGGGATCATGGACATCTCGGCCGGGTGGCTCGAAGACAAAGGCCTCGCCGCCGGCAAGGGGCGCGCCTTTATCGCACCGTTATTCACCAGCCTATCGCAAACAGCCATGCGCTCCGGGGTTTCACTCGACGACCTCAGCAGCGAATTCGCGACGAAGGGTGGCCTGAACGAACAGGTATTGTCCGACTTCAAGGCAAAGGGCGGACGTGCCGCGTTGCTATCGGCGCTTGATCGCGTCCTGAGGAGGATCGAGGGCGAGACAGACAGCTGACGGTGTAGCAAAACATGTCGACATTTCGGACACATGAAAAACCTATCGAGTGGTTTGCTTTTTGACCGCTCCGAGATAAGGATCCGGGAGCAAGCAGGAGTTTCGTAAACCAATGTCAAAACCCCGGTTGAGAAGGGAAGCCGACCTCCTTCTGCATCGTGGAACAAGAACGGCAAGTGGCGACTATGCCGTGAGCCGCGCGCGCAGACCTGCCAACGTGGCACGCGTCATCGGTGCGCTGGGCAACATCCTGATGTCGGACGCGGCTCCATTCATGGAAAAATTCGTTGCAGGCAAGGTATTCCACCTGCTGCAGGAGCCCGGTGCCGTCGCAATGAAACCTGCGAGCCCGCTGCCGCTGGCTTCCCAGTTGCAATTCGCGCTCCGCAACCTGGCCTTAAGGGGCGAGCCCTATGAAGAAGCTGCGGCCGCCATCAACGATGTCGCTAAGAGTCTCGAATGGGTCGCCAGCAAGACCGGCCCGTTTGCCAGCATCAATATCGAGCATACCCACGCTCATGCTGTAATCGCTGGTATGTCGGGCATCGAGGAAC
Source organism: Rhizobium grahamii CCGE 502 (assembly GCF_000298315.2). Lineage (GTDB taxonomy): Bacteria > Pseudomonadota > Alphaproteobacteria > Rhizobiales > Rhizobiaceae > Rhizobium > Rhizobium grahamii. The sequence goes on from NZ_AEYE02000035.1 coordinate 439,838, forward strand.
GAAGCGACGTCGCTCTCGGTCTGACCATCATGGCGCCCTACAGCCGTTTTCCCGATCACATCCAGTTTCGATCCCGTGTTTTTCTGGCTCTGTCGGACTGCGAATTCTCATGCGACGACAAGGGGTGGCAACGCGGTACGGTCGGTTCGATCTTCTTCAATGAAGCTGGCCACAACGTCGCGATGCGGTGCACGTCGCGACCACTCCTGGCGGCGTGGTGCCACGTCGAGAAGTAAAGCGACTTCACCTTAATTTACCCTTGACGTTTGCCCGTCAAACCTCTGAATTGAAAGGCCATCCGGTGGAGGAGAAGACCCTGCACAGCAACGACCCGTTACCCGGATCCGACGAGATGTCGGGTCGCATCTACGGTCAGGGCCTGGCCGAAAGCAGTCTGGGACAGCCAAGCACGTGGCCCCACTGTCTGAAGTCGGCCGTAGACCTCATGTTGGCGGCCAAGGCGCAGATCGTTCTGTTCTGGGGTGAGGAATTCATCGCCCTCTACAATGACGCCTATGCGCCAACCATCGGAACCAAGCATCCTCGCGCTCTTGGCCGGCCCGCTCGCGAAAACTGGGGAGAGTTGTGGAGCGATCTTGAGCCTCTCTTGCGCCGCGTCCTCGATTTCGGGGAAACGGTCGTTGCCAGGGACCGACCCTTTTACATTGAGCGTCACGGCTATCCCGAGACCGTCCACTTCGATATTTCCTACTCGCCGATACGCGATGAAACAGGAAAGGTCCGCGGCGTATTCTGTATAGTGAACGAGACCACCGAGCGCGTCAGGTCTGAAGCCGCATTGCGCGACAGCGAGGAGCGATTTCGCGCCATATTCACGCAGACGGCGGCCGGGATCGGCCAATCCGATCTCGCTGGCAGGCTGCATCTCGTAAACCGACGCTTCTGCGAAATCGTCGGTTATTCGGAAGCAGAGCTCCTGAAGATGCGGGTACAGGACATAACGTTCCCGAACGATCTCGATGACTATGTGCATTCGTTCAGGCGCATGCTGGAAACCGGCCAGAGCTTCGATATCGAGAAACGGTACGTACGCAAGGATGGAAGTCTTGTCTGGGTCGCGAATTCGGTCTCGTCCCTTCGCAACGAGCACGGGAACATAAGGCAGGCCGTCGCCGTTGTCGTCGACATCACTGAACGCAAGCGCGCCCAGGAGGTGGAACGTCGTCTTGCGGCGATCATCGCCTCTTCCAACGACGCTATTCTCGGCACCGACCTCAACATGCGCATCACGAGTTGGAACAGTGGCGCGGAAAAGCTTTACGGCTACTCGGCGGACGAAGCGATCGGACGTTCGGTGATGATCCTTGTTCCGGACGACAGGATTGAAGAAGAGCCTGCCATCATCAGGCAGGTCAGCGCCGGCCTGAGGGTCGATCCCTACGAAACAAAGCGCCGGCGCAGCGATGGCAAGCTGGTCGATGTCCTGCTCAGCGTTTCCCCGATTTTTGACGCCTATGGCAGGACGATAGGTGCCTCGAAAATTGCCCACGACATTAGTGCCCGTAAGGAGGCAGAACGACTTCAGACCGTTCTTGTTGGAGAGCTCAATCATCGCGTCAAGAATGTGCTTGCAACTGTCATGGCCATCGCTCGACAAACCCTTGGGCGTGAGACAGCGAACCGCGCAGGGGTGGATGCATTCGAGGCCAGGATCGCCCTGATGTCGAGGGCCCATGACCTTCTCATGCACGGAAACTGGGAACAGGCCGAGCTGGAATCGGTCGTGAAGGAGGCTCTGTCTCCCTATGCGCGCGAAAGGTTTTCGATATCGGGGCCCAGCATTCGCCTTGTCCCACGGGCAGTAGTGTCGATCTCGCTCGCGTTGCACGAACTGGCCACGAATGCGGCAAAGTATGGGGCCCTGTCCGTGCCGGAGGGGCAGATTTCCGTTCACTGGTCAATCGCGAATGACGACCCGCAACAACTCACCCTGCGATGGCAGGAAACGGGCGGGCCAAAGGTCAATGAACCGGCACGAAAGGGATTCGGCTCCCGCCTGATCGAGAACTTGCTTGCCGCCGAGCTCAAGGGCGACGTGACTATCACCTATGATCCGGCAGGCGTCATATGCGAAGTCAATGCCGTGATTGATGACGGGTGGGATCGCGAGCGCTCGTTCCAACCGCAGCAATAGCGGAAGAGAAGGGCGCTCGTGCGGACCTTCCGTAATCGACCCGGCCGGCCCCTCTTCTCGTCCCCCGGCCCTATTTTACGAGAAGGGGTGCCTTTCCGCGAACACGTTCGTAGAGGTCGATGACATCCTGGTTGAACATCCGAACGCAGCCAGATGACGCATTCTTTCCGATCGTTTGCCACTCCGGAGAGCCATGGATACGGTAGAGCGTGTCCGTGCCGTCCTGGAAGATGTAGAGCGCGCGCGCGCCGAGAGGATTTGTCAGGCCGGGTTGCATGCCCCCCTTCCACTGCGCGAGTTTTGGATTTCGGGCAATCATGGAAGGCGTGGGCGTCCAGGTCGGGAACTTTCTCTTCCACTGGATGATCGCTCGCCCTTTCCAGGCACGTCCCTGCGCACCCAGGCTTACCCCGTAGCGGATCGCACGTCCGTCCTTGAGAACGAGGTAGAGGAATTTCTTCTCGGTCTCGACAATGATAGTGCCCGGCGGCTCATCCGTTGGGTAGTCCACCTCCTGGCGCAGATAGTCGGGAGGAACAGCTGCGTGGTCGATCGCCGGCCAGCGGAATTCCTGATCGTCCACTTCTGCATACGCGATTGAATAGTCCGGCTTTTCCGTAGGTCGATCGATCGGCATGGCGGAGGGCTGAAGCGCAGGCTGGGGCTCTGGGACAGGTGCTTCGGTCGAGGCAGCATTGACGGACACGACCAGGCGGTCTGATGGAATTTGCGTACAAGCTGCAAGAAGAGAGGCGCCAGCCGCCATCAGGAGCGGTCGGATCAAGGATGTGGCATGCAATTTCAGAAGTTCCGATTCGAGTTTGGACAGGGCGAGACAGTCCTACTCGCCGACACCATGGCTGAAATGTGAAACGAGCGTGCACAATCGCGCGAACGACGCTGCTCTGCCAGCTACTGTTTCCGGAGAGCAACAACCGCTCCGGAACACCGGCTCGACGCGAGCAGAAGTCCCCTTTCGAAGCCGAATTTGAAGGAGGCAGAAACGCACTGGCAGTGATCGAGCATCCGCTGCCAGCATTGATGTCATCAAGTGGCCTGCTTCATTTTGACGGGGCTTTGTAGGCAGATGCGATTTTGCCCGCCTTTACTTGGGCGGCCTTGAATTCGGCACCCGTATATGCTCGCACGGTTTTGATATTCGAAACTGCTCCCGATGCGCCGATGACGAGGAGTGCGGGGATCAAGTCAACACCGTCAGGAAATTCGGCGACTACCATCCAGTCAGTTTCGCCGGTCGTGACGTAGAAAGAATGCTGTTTGCCCCCCGCTGCTTCCATGATGGCGCGCGCCGCCGCTTCCCGGTCCGATGGATCTGCAATCATTCCCTTCGCTGCCGTCGCTGAATAGCACCCTGTAATTATGAACAGTGGCATAGGATATCCTCCCTCAACAACCGGGCAGACCGGGCGACCTGCCCGTACTCAATATCTCACACCCAGGCGTTTGCCGCGACAGATAAACCGGAGTAAAGGCCGGCAGCGTAGCTCGCCGTGTCGATCAAGAAGCCCCGCGCCGCGCCCACCTCCGTCGAAACCACGATGCCGACATATCGGCGAAATCGCCGAAGGCCGTGCCAGGTGACTGAGACAAAGGAGGCTGTTCAGGTCACGCTGTGATCTCGAAGCCATCGGGAAGACTCTCGGGCCAGGTCGTTTCGACATTGACGGCATCGACCGAAGCCCCGGGTGGCCCCTTCCAGAAATCCTTCAACATGCTCGAAACGGCGGATTCCTCACCGGCGATAAGGGCCATGACAGAACCGTCGTCCTCGTTGCGTACCCACCCCTTCAACCCCAATCGGCGTGCCCGCATCCGCGTCCAGACGCGAAAGCTGACACCCTGGACGCGTCCGGATATTCGCACTTTGACCACTTTCGAATCGGTATCCATGCTAGCCTCCCGTCCACCTACCTGAAGACAATATGGCGCCGCCGACCAGGAATTCAGGGTGTAACGCCCGAACAGCTCCCGGTGCCGTTAATCATCAATCGACATGGCACAAATTTAAACTCCTGGATGGCTGCGAGTTGCTGGTGAAAATCAAAATTGGCTCTATATTCATAAGTGCTTCAACGTGAAGGGATCTCGATCATGCGCAGGCTTATCGCAGTGACTTCAGTGCTCCTCCTCGGTTTTGCTGGTTCGGCCTTCGCACAAGCGAGCATGGGCATGGACAGCAGCGGCCGTTTTGACGGTTCTCCGCCATTAGGAACATCTCCCGACACAGAGGGAACGGGGGGCGGAGGTCTTTCAATTCCGATCGATTTCGGCACGACCACCATCTATTCAGACCAGATCAATTGGACCATTTGCCCAGGCGGCCAGCGCGTGCGAGCGCAGCCGGGGACCCCTGCAGCCAGCCAGGCTTGCCGCGATATCCAGTAAGCAGTGCCGCACCTGTCCGGCGACCTGAGATTCGGTTCGCGGGACCGCCTTGTTGTGCTAGGGAGGGCACGCAAAGCGAGGTAGGACAGACATGCTTCCCTGGATTCAACTTGACTCGGCGCCCATCCCCGGAGAAAGCGGCGAATTGCGGCTCAAGCGACGCGGCAGCGAGTTTTCGATCATGCTCGGCTCAAACGAGCTGATGAACAACCGCCTCAGCGGCTCTGAAGAAGCGCTCGCAACTCTTACCTACGAGAAGATCAGGAAACATCCGCGCCCGACCATCCTAATCGGCGGCCTCGGAATGGGGTTCACACTCCGCGCCGCCCTTTCGGTTTTGCCCGAAAGCGCGTCGGTCATCGTTGCCGAACTTGTGCCGGCGGTCGTCAACTGGGCACGCGGCGCGATGTCAGAGGTCTTTCAGGGCTGCCTGGATGATCCAAGGGTCACCATTCATCAAGGCGATGTTGGCGAACTGCTACGGGGGCGTAAAGATGCGTTCGATGCCATCCTGCTTGACGTGGACAACGGGCCTGACGGATTGACGCGCCGTTCCAATGATCGCCTTTACGATGCTGCCGGACTGCGCGCGGCAAAAACTGCCCTTCTGCCTGACGGGGTCCTCGCGGTGTGGTCATCCGGGCCTGACGCCGGGTTCACCCGGCGGCTTTGCGACTGCGGTTTCGCCGTCGAGGCAGTCAACACGCGTGCCAATGGCAAGCGAGGAGGCGCGCGTCACGTCATCTGGCTAGCAGTCAAGTAGTCAGCTCGAAGCGTGAATTCGTCTTGCGGCTGCAATGGCGCTTGCCGCGCCTGAGCGCAGTTGCTGCGTGTCGGCGCCAGCAATGACGAAATCGAAGCCCATTTTCAACAGCTCACCTGCCCGCTCGCCGTTGCTGCCAAAAACGCAGGCGAACTTGTTATGAGCGCGGCATCGAGCGACCAAGTGCTTCAGGACGCCGTCGACCTCCGGCGTATCCGGCGCCACCGTCGCGCCTTGCGAGAGTGCGATCGACAGGTCCGATGGCCCGACGAAAATACCGTCGATGCCGTCAACGCGCATGATTTCGTCCGCGGCATCAAGCGCGGCGCGCGTTTCAATCATGGCGATGGCGACGGTCGCATCGTTCGCGGTCGTCAGATATTCGGCTGCGGGAAGTCCCGTATGGTTAAGGGCCAGCGTCGGTCCCCAGCTACGCTCTCCTACCGGCGGATACTTGGTGGCCTTCGCGAAGGCGACTGCATCCGATGCCGAGTTGATCATTGGTGCAATGATGCCCGAGGCGCCCGCATCAAGGAGGCGGGAGGCCGCAGCAAAATCGCCGACTGGAATTCGCGCGAGGACGGGCTTTCCGGCAAGTCTTCCCTGACCGATTCCGACGGCAGCCGATCCCAGATCCCAGACGCCGTGCTGCATATCCAGCACGACGGCGTCGAATGCCTCCTGCGCCAGATGATTGACGAATAGTGGATCGGGAATACCAATCCACGCAGAAATCAATCCGCCTTCACTGCTTCTGATCCGCTGTGCGAAGCTGTCGATCGTCCCGCCGCTCATTCCATGCTCCTTTTGCGGGTCAGCCGACCGCGCGCTGCCTGTCAAGTTGGAATTCCTCGATAAACGCCTTTTCACGCCGGATACCATCCCACTCATCGGCGTAGAACGTTGAATCGTAAATCAACGTAAATGGTCCGTCGTAGCCTGCCGTCCGACACGATTCCAAAGCCTTGCGATAATCATCACCATCGAGGCCGGACGAACTGAAATTGGCCTTGGCGTGGCATAGTTCTGCCCGTCGCATGATATCGCAAAGTCCCTCGTATTTGTCGGGCGCTGCCCAGTTGCCGAGGTCGCCGTTAAGGCCCACCTTGCCTTCCAGCGTATCAAGCAGCCAGTTCGTTTCCGTCGGGGACGGCAAGAGATCGAACCAGTTCTCAGTGACGATGCGAACCCCGCTATTGTCGGCCTGTCTTGCAAGCCAGCCCAGATGACCGGCCGAACGCTCCAGATTTTCCCGTACTGGCGCCTGCTTGCCGGCGATCACCCGCATGTTCCTGGCGCCAAGCGCCTCTGCGATCTCGAGCCAGCCGGCAATCCATTCGATGTCGCGTTTGGCAGTTGCCCGATGGCTCGGATCCCCATCCTCGACAAGAAGCGTCTGCAGCACGATATCCGCATCCTGGAGCGCCGCCCGCAGTTCTAGGAGATAACCCCGATCCAGGCTTGGCAGATGAAACGAACAGATCTCGAGCCGTCCGATACGGTTGCTCGCAAGCTGCCGCGGGATCTCGATGAGCGATGAACGCCCCGGTCCGTACGGCTCCTTGCTGTCCGAGCTCTGGTCTGGATCCGGGCCATAGGGATAGACGGCCCCCAACAACCGATGGAGCGACCACGTCGAAACTGCAAAGTGTCCATTTTCTAGCATGCCTTCAGTCATGATCTCTCCCAACACCGATTGTTCATTTCAAGTCCCCGCGCACAACCTCTTCCGCTCCAAGCGCCGCGCCAAGGACCGCTTCATCCCGCCCTGCCACCGCAGAGAGCAGGAGACCAACTGGCATATTGGCTTCACCAGTCCCGCAGGGAACCGATACACCGCACCAATCGAGGAAATTGCCGAGCATCGTGTTACGCAAGGTCTGACCGTTGGTTGCAAAGAAAAGCTCATCGTCGGCTTCGAGTGGCGCAATTGGCGGTGCGACATGGGCAACCGATGGAAAGGCGACGAGGCTGTCTCCGACGAGGCGTTCGACATCGACAATCAGCCGCTGCCGCGCATCCAGGATTGCAAGATAATCCGAGAGCGTAGTTTTCTCCCCGAGCCTGGTACGCAAGACGACACGTCGATCCATGTCGTCGGCGGCCGACCCGGTCAGCAGTTCGCGGTGAAGCGCATAGGCCTCGGCCGTTACGAGGGCGCCATACCGGCTCATGAGTCCCAATATGCTGTCGAAGGCCGGTATTGTGATCCGAGTGATCGATGCGCCCAACCCGGAAAGCCGGTCAAGCGCCGCCTCGAAGGATGCGATAACTCCGGGTTGAGCACCATCGAAGACGACGTTTTCTGGCACGACAATCTCAAGCCCCTCGACCGGGCGAGCCGGTAGCGACGGAAAGGGCGCCCCGCGCAAAGCCGCGTCAATCCACACGGCGTCCTTTACGGTCCTGCACAGCGGGCCAAGAGAATCCAGACTTTTCGCCAGTGGGTAGACGCCATCCATGGGGTAACGACCGCGTGTCGCCTTGTAGCCAACGATGCCGTTGAACGCGGCAGGAATGCGCACCGATCCCCCGGTGTCCGTGCCCATGGCGACCGGCACAAGCCCGGCCGCCACCGCGACGCCGGACCCTGATGACGATCCGCCGGGGATGCGCGGCACGTCAACACTTGCCGGGTTTCCGGGCGTGCCGAAATGCGGATTGAGCCCAAGGCCCGAAAAAGCGAACTCGCTCATCGCGGTGCAGCCGATCGAAATCATCCCCGCCTGTTTCAGCGCTGCCACGACTGCCGCGTCGGCTTCGGCCGCCGGGCCGGTCGCGAGAACGGTAGAGCCCGCGGTCGTCGTCCGACCCTTAATATCGAATAGGTCTTTCCAGGCGATGGGTATGCCGTCCAGCATTCCTCGCGAGCGGCCCTCCCTCAGCCGTTTGGACGACAGCATGGCCTCCTCGAGCGCACGATCCCTCAGGATTGCCGTGAAGACCGCCCGATCCGCATAGGCATCAATACCCTCGAGCACGGCTTGTGTTACCTCGATCGGGTCAACGGCTGCCGTTTGAATAAGACTGGAAAGCTGCGCGACGGACATCGCGCCAAATGAGTTTGCCATGGGCCTATCCGCAATCTGATTGTCCTGCAGACCTAAACCGAATTTTGTCGATGAGCCAAGCCCTTAAAGTCAGATCAAACCGATTGGTTCGATTTTATGAACACTGCGTTTGTGTATCCGCTCTTCAAACCGACGTCAGAAAATAACAAATGCGTTTCGCGTGCTGTCTGCCGGCAAAGGACGATCATATGCCGATGCACGCTTCAGTGTAGGAGTTAACAAAATGCAAGATGGTGAGACTTGGCACACGACGCGCGGCGACGTGGTGCATCATCATACAACGGAAGACGAGTTGAACGGCATGGGTGAACGCGAATATGGCGAACGAGTGAACGCGCATAGACCTTCCATATCGGACCGCGTGATTGTCCTTGCAGCCTTCGTGCTCCTGGGTGCCGCGGGATTGACGGTGCATTTTACGGCGCCAATGGCATCCCTCGACCCGGCAACGGTCGGATCAATCTCGGATACGCTTCCATCGGTGGACTACTGCCGTGAGCACAGCCCATACCCCGACAGGTCCTGCTAGCGGCAGGTCACGGTCCGAACATGGACAAGCTCTCCTTGCGGCATAGTTATGCGCAAAGGGAGGACCGTCGATGTCAGGTGAGATCGATTACAATCTTGATCGCTTCGTGGACGCACAGAATGGTGTCTACGAGCGAGCGCTTTCCGAATTGAGGGCCGGGCGCAAGCGATCACATTGGATGTGGTTCATCTTTCCCCAAATTGCCGGACTGGGCACATCCGCGATGGCCGAAAAATATGCGATCCGGTCCGCCGAAGAGGCCGCCGCCTATCTCGCAGATCCAGTGCTTGGCAGTCGCTTACGGCGCTGCGTCGATGCCATCCTCGGCATCGACGGCTTGTCCGCCCGCGAGGTGTTTGGATCCCCCGACGATCTCAAGCTTCGCTCATCGATGACGCTGTTCGCAGCGATCAGCGACCATGGCTCACCCTTTCACCAGGTCATTGACCGATTCTATCTCGGAGAGTTCGACGAGAGGACTATACAGCTGCTTGACGCGGGCAATTAATAACGAGCGTTCGAGTGCTCCAGGGTGTCGATCTCTTTGGAGACTTCGCTGAGCCGCTCTCGCAACTCGCGATCCGTGCCGTCATCAATTTCCTCGTCGCCGAAGCAGCTGCGCGCATCATACAGCTCAAGCTTGGCTTCGAGCTCAGCTCGCTTTTCGTACAGACGGTGAAGGTAGGTGTAATTCATACCAATTCTTCCCACGTCGTGAATAACGAGCGTAACGAAAGATGGTTCCCGCCTGGGCGGGCCGCGTTCACACAAAGGCGGTCATGGCAGCGTTGCAGGCCTTGGAGAAGTGATTGCAGCATGTGGCGTTGCCCATTGCCTGACGCGTCACGCGAGCCCCCTCCAGAAGTAGCGTAAGCGTGTCGGCCAGAAGCGTCGGTTCGCGCGCACCGGCTGCAAGGCAGAGCGCTTCGAGCCTGTCACGCTGTTCAGCCTTATGCCGCTCGATCACACCATAGGCCGGATGCCCCTCACCCTTGAGTTCGATGGCCGCATTGGCGAGATCGCAGCCGACGTGCTTGCCGCAGAGACTCTCGGTGCGTGCTTCAACCCACGCCCTCAGCTGGCTCTTTGGGTCCCCAGGATGGGCCGTCTCGAGGTCGCGCCAGATCGCCTCGGCCTTCTCCGAAGCGCGGCGCAGCGTCTCGCAGACGAGTTCGTCCTTGGAGCCGAAATGGCGATAGAGTGTCATCTTGTTGGTTGAAGCCGCGTCTGCAATCGCATCCACCCCGATCCCGCGGATGCCGTGCTCCCGAAACAGCTGTGTGGCGGTGGATACAATACGCTCGCGTGGCGGGAGTTTCTGGTCGTTGGCAGGAAATTGAAGAGCCAATGATTCAGCTTTTTTTGCGGACAAGGTCCTTGACATCCATGTGACCGATCGGTAACAAATGCATTGTTACTTACCGGTAACACTACTCTTGGCCGAAGTCAACGAGGCTGCATGCCGCAGCACATGGCGCCGCCGGAGTGGAACACGGGCTACCGCCCACGAAAGGAGGCAAACCATGAGCAAGACCAGAGAAGAATTGACGATTTCCGAAGCCCTTCGCGACCCCCTGATCGCCATGGTGCTCCGCGCCGACGGTGTAAAACTTGACGATTTCAAAAGTCTCCTCGAGACAGCGGCCAGGACGCGCGAACAGCGGACCTCACCCGTGGGCAATTTTCTGAAGTCGATTTCGAGTGATCCGGCTGCCATGTGCAGCTATTGCTGATGTTTTCCGGGCGGTTCCCTGCCCTTGGGAGGGTCGCCGTTGACCAACGGCGGCCCTTTCCGTTTGAACCGCTCTCTCAGAGCAACTCATATTTCAGGTTGTCGAGATAGACGGGGTCCGCCACGGCATCGATGGCGGCAATCTTTTCTCCCTCGAACGTCAACAGCAGGACGACGCGAAGTTGTCCGCCGACCACAACAACGAAACCGAATTCTCCATCGATTTTTGCCGGTTGTGCTGCCTGAGCCCGACCCTTAAAGGTCTCTGCAACCGCATCGGCGCCGCGAAGTTCGCGTACAGAAGGGTTGTACCGCATCGCCGCAACGTCAGGGGTGAAGACCACCTGCGGATCGAGGACCGACAGAAGTGCCTTAATGTCGCCGAGCCGCGAGGCCGCAAGGAACGCACTGATGATCTGCATCTTGCGCGTGGCGTCCGCCTCTGCCACGTCCGTCTTGCCCTGAACCCGACGGCGGGCGCGACTTGCAAGCTGTCGCGTTGCCGCAGGTGACCGGTTAAGGATTGGCGCAATGTCATCGAACGGCAGATCAAACATATCATGCAGCACGAAGGCGACGCGCTCGGCAGGCGCCAGTGTTTCGAGGATCACCAGTAGCGCCAGGCCTACGGAGTCGGCAAAGGCCGCCTCCCGCTCTGGATCCACCGACTTGGACGTGTCTGCGATGCGTCCGTGCACGGGCAGGTCAAACGGCTCCTCACGCCTCGCCTTTCTGGAACGCAGCATGTCCAGGCAGATGCGCGCCACGACGGTCGTCAGCCAACCGCTGATGTTGCCGATAGCAGTTACATCAGTACGACCGAGCCGAAGCCAAGCCTCCTGAACCGCGTCGTCGGCCTCCGCGCGGGAGCTGAGCATGCGGAATGCAACGGCGCTGAGGTGCGCCCTGTTCGCTTCGAATTCTTCAGCCAGCCAATTTTCTTGCGTCATTGTCACATTCCTCCAACCTGTTCCGTCAACGTCATGACGAACCAAACCCGGCCGATGTGACAAGCACGGCCGGCGACGTCATTTCGAAAACATATCAAGGAGAAGCATGATGCAAGCAAGAATGGGAAATCCGGCCGTCGTTGTTCCTGACGCGATGCAAGCGCTGCAGGCGCTGGCAACGATACCTGCCAAATCAGGTCTGTCGCCAATCCTGCTGGAACTTGTCAATATGCGCGCCAGCCAAATCAACGGCTGCAGCGTTTGCATTGACGGACATCCACGCATCGCCAAGAAGGCGGGCGAAACCGATGAGCGACTGTTCGCCGTCAGTGCCTGGCGCGATACGCCTTATTTCACTCCGGCCGAGCGGGCTGCCCTTGCGCTGACGGAAGCGGTTACCCGCATCAGCGATCGGGCCGACCCGGTACCCGATGACATCTGGGATGAAGCCACGCGACATTTCGATGGCAAGAGCCTGGCAGCGCTCGTCATCGCCATCGCCAACATCAACGTCTGGAACCGGTTGAACATTGCCACCCGGCAGATCGCCGGCGAATGGAAACCTTGAATTGAAGAGGGCCGCTGTCGCGCCGACAGCGGCCCTAGCAACGCTCATGGAGGCCAGGGATCAGATAATGCCGCCACCCCCGGCAACCGATGCAGGCCGTTCCGTTGCAACCTTCTTGCGATAGCCACTAGCACGGTAGGTCGCGACCGGATCGATCGCTCCACCAGCACGCCGGCGTGCCTCTGAAAGGATCGGCTCGACATCGGTGCGATAGGCGCGTTTCAGGGTTTCCGTCGCCATCAGCGCGTCGTTTTCATTCTGGTACCCGGAGAGCGCCTCACGGTCGACAAGCAGCGCCTGGGCATAGGCCCGACGGATTTCGTTGGCACTGTTGATCAGGCTTTCGATCGGATCCGTGACATTGTGTGACTGGTCGATCATGTGTGCTGGATTGAAGTCATTGACGCCGCGCTGTTCTGCCTCGACCAGTTCATTGAACACAAGGAAAAGGCGGTAAGGCTCGATCGCACCGGCATCCAGATCGTCGTCTCCATATTTGGAGTCGTTAAAATGGAAGCCGCCGAGTTTGCCGAACTGGATGAGGCGGGCGACGATCATCTCGATGTTGGTATTCGGGGCATGGTGACCAAGATCGACGAGGCATTGAGCCTTCGGACCGAGCGTCTGGGCGATCAGGTAGTTGGTACCCCAGTCCTGCACCACCGTCGAATAGAAAGCTGGCTCATACATCTTGTGCTCGGAAAAGAGCTTCCAATCGTCCGGAAGCGCCTTGTAGATGTCAGCCATCGACGCAAGGTAGCGTTCGAATGCTTTCGTGAAGTTGCTCTGGCCAGGGAAATTCGAACCATCGCCGATCCAGACGGTCAGTGCCTTGGAACCGATCGCCTTTCCGATCTCTATACATTCGATGTTGTGATCGACAGCCTGCGCACGCGTCGCCGCATCCGTGTGGCTCAGTGAGCCAAATTTATAGGAATGTGCCTGGCCGGGTGCATCTGAGAAGGTGTTGGAGTTCATTGCGTCGAAACCAAGGCCCAGCGCATCGCCCTTCGCCTTCAGTTCCTTCGCGTCTGCCTTGTCCCACGGGATATGAAGGGAGACGCTTGGTGTCGCGCGCGTCAGCTCGTTGATGACGGAGCAATCATCGAGCTTGTCGAAGATGCCCCGCGGTTCGCCGCTTCCCGGAAAGCGGGCAAACCGTGTACCACCGGTACCGACGCCCCAGGACGGAACGGCGACAAAGAACTCGGACACACCTCGTGTTATGGTTTCAATGTCGATGCCGCGCCGCGCCAAGTTGGCGCCGAGAGCTTTGTAGTCGGATTGGAGCGCTGCACCACGCTTGTCATTTTCCCGCGCGATCAGGTCCTGCGCGATTCTGGTTTCGGCCATAATTTCCTCCCTTGCCGCAACGAACCACGGCTCCTGTCCACGTTCTCATGCGTGGAATGCTTCATCGTGAACGAAGCGGCAGTGGACAACATACGAATACTTCTTCCTATCATCCTGCCGCCTCTCTTTTCTGCAGGTCGGTTTCGGCCTGCACTCTGGCTCGATGTTTTGCTGACGCTTTGCGGCTACATTCCGGAGGATCATCCATGCAACATGGATGAGCCTCCGGAGATGTCAGCGCGGGAAACTCTGCGCATTGCCGGCATCAACGTTGATGATGTTGCCGGTTGACTTTGCCGAAAGATCGGATGCCAGGAAGTAGATCGCTTCCGCGATGTCCTCTGGAAAGACATTCAGCTTCAACATCGAACGCTTGCGGTAGTGTTCCTCCAGTTCGCCGATTTCGATCCTGGAGGAGGCCGCGCGCTGTTCGCGCCACTCTCCGCTCCAGATCTTCGAGCCGCGAAGCACCGCATCCGGATTGACGGTATTGACGCGAATGCCAGCCTCTGCGCCCTCGAGCGCCAGGCAACGGGCAAGATGGATCTCGGCTGCCTTTGCCGTGCAGTAGGCAGCCGCATTCGGCGAGGAAGCAAGGCCGTTCTTCGACGCGACAAAGACGACGTTGCCCCCGAGGTTCTGCCTGCGGAAGAGACGGAAGGCTTCCCGCGACACAAGGAAGTACCCGGTCGAAAGAATGTCCATGTTCTTGTTCCACATCGAGAGCTCCGTGCTTTCGATTGGCGCTGACGAAGCAATACCCGCGTTCGACACGAGGATATCGATCCCACCGAATTCGACGCAGGCTTCGGCGAATGACGAAATCACCGCATCTTCGCTGGTCACGTCGAGCTTCATGCTGCGGACGGCATCGCCACCAAATTGCCTCGAAAAATCTGCCCGCGTGTTTTCGAGCGCATCCTGATCGATGTCGGCCAGTACGACGCAGGCACCCTCCCCAATCAATCGGGTGGCAGTCGCTCGACCGATGCCACCGGCGCCGCCGGTCACGAAAGCAACCTTCCCGGCAAGGCTCTTCGGCTTTGGCATGCGCTGAAGCTTGGCCTCTTCGAGCAGCCAGTATTCAATGTCGAATGCTTCCTGCTCGGGCAGGCCCTGGTATTCTGAAACGGTCGATGCCCCCCGCATGACATTGATGGCATTGACGTAGAATTCGCTGGCAATGCGGGCGGTCGCCTTGTCCCGTGCGAATGACAGCATTCCGACCCCGGGAAGAAGGAATATGACGGGATTCGCGTCCCGCATGGCGGGCGAATTGTCGTGCTTGCAGTCATTGTAGTAACGGGCGTAGTCGGCGCGATAGTCCTCGAGCGCCTCGTCGAGGCCAGAAACGACAGCATCGATATCCGGATTTGCCGGATCGAACGCGACGATCAACGGACGGATCTTGGTTCGCAGGAAGTGATCCGGGCAACTGGTACCAAGAGCCCCGAGCGGTTGCAGGTTCCTGGAGTTTACGAATTCCAGGACAGCATCCTGGTCATCGAAGTGACCAAGCTTGCGCTCCGCCTGGCCAATTCGGCCGCGGATTTCGGGCATCAGGCGCGCGGCGATGGCGCGACGCTGTTCGACCGGCAGGCTCGCGGTCGCTGCACCACCAAAGATCGTCTTGCCCTCGGTCTTCTCGGCAAACCAAGCGATCGCCTTGTTGATGATGTCCAGCGTCAGCTCGTAGCAAGCCTTTGCGTCGTTGGCCCATGTGAAGAGGCCATGGCTTTCGAGGACCACGCCCCTTGCGTTCGGGTTTGCCCGGACGAAGGCCTCGAGGTCGAGGCCAAGCTGGAACCCGGGGCGGCGCCATGGGAGCCAGCCGATGTCGTCACCGAAGATCTGCTTCGTCAATTCCCGGGAGTTCTTGGAGGCAGCAATCGCAATGATGGCGTCCGGATGCATGTGGTCGACATGTGTGAAGGGAACGAAACCATGCAATGGCGTGTCGATGGACGCGGCGCGGCCGTTGAGATTGTAGGTGCAGTGCGGAAGGAACCCGACCATGCGGTCTTCATCCGCGACGCCCTTGTAGATCCCTTTGAGCGAGTCGAGCTTGTCCTGGTAGAGCGTTGCAAAGCCGTCGAGCTTGATGGTGCCGACATCGCCGCCCGAGCCTTTGACCCAGAGGACCTTGACCTTCTCGCCAGTCAGCGGATCCGTCTCCGTCACCTTGGCAGAGGTATTGCCTCCCCCGTAGTTGGTGATGCGCTTGTCAGCGCCAAGCAAATTGGAGCGATACAGCAGCTTTCCAGGCTCATCGAGGCCTCCCGCATATGAATCGTCCCAACGGTTATCAAGAAGCCGGACGGTTGCCGCCATGTCATCCTCCCATATGAAATTTCGTGGATGCGCGAACGAACTCTGCGCTCCTTTGCGCCGACGATATCGCTCATCAAAGCTGGCATTGTCAATCGAAAACGATCAACTTCGATTATGTTGCAGCGCAATATGAACTTTTATGATCGTTTTTGATTGACAGTTTTTCGTAACTGCGAAATAAGCAGGTTAGGAGGAACCCCATGCACGAACGCGAACGCCATCGCATTATCATGAGTGCCGTTCAGGAAAAGTCGGTCGTGACAGTTCAGGACATATCCGAGCTGACCGAAGCTTCCGAGGCGACGATTCGGCGCGATATTGCAGCCCTCCACGTGCAGGGAAAGATCCGTCGCGTCCGTGGAGGCGCCGAGGCCGTGCATCCGCCGCAGCTCGGAAATCTTGCGGGGCGTCCGTTTCGGGTTTCGGAATCGGTCAACATCGATAAGAAGCGCTCGATCGCCCGGGCAGCTGTCGACCTTTGCGATCCCGGCGACGCCATCATCATCAATGGCGGAACGACCACGTTCCAGATGGTGCATTTCATGGCCGCCCATCGCATGCAGGTGATGACCAATTCGTTTGCCATCGCCGAGCACCTGGTCAAGCATTCGAAGAACACCGTGACCGTTCCCGGCGGCGTGATCTACCGCGAGCAGAGCCTCATCCTTTCACCGTTCGACAATGATGCGATCCGCAACTTCTACGCCAGGCGTTTCTTCATCGGCGCGCAGGGTGTCGGTCCGCTCGGCGTCATGGAGGCGGATGCGCAGATCATCCAAAGCGAGCAGAAGCTTATGCACCAGGCAGACGAACTGGTCGTCATGGTCGATTCCAGCAAGTTTCATCGTCGGTCGAGCCTCATTCTGTGCCCGCTCGACCGCGTTTCAACGATCATTACCGACGACGGCGTTCCCGAGGACTCCGTACGGATGATTGAGGATGCGGGCATCAAGCTCGTGATTGCGAGCACAATCTCGCAGGCCAAGGAGGATTCCTCGTCGGTCGCTTGAGTGGCGCCGTCAGGATGTAGTCAAGTCTTATCAACGTGGGAGGATTAAAGCATGAAACTCGCAAAGACACTGGCAGTGGGCGTTGCCTTTGCCGTCGCCCTGATGGCGGGCGCGGCAAGCGCCAAGGACGTCAAGATCGGTCTGGTCGTGAAGTCTCTCGGCAACGGCTTCTTCGAAGCCGCCAACAAGGGCGCGCAAGAAGCTGCGAAGGAACTCGGCGGCGTGGAGGTCATCTACACCGGCCCGACGTCGACGACGGCAGAAGGCCAGATAGAAGTCATTAACTCGCTGATCGCCCAGGGCGTTGACGCGATCGCCATCTCCGCCAACGACCCGGATGCCGTCGTGCCGGCTCTGAAAAAAGCCAAACAGCGTGGCATCAAGGTCATCTCCTGGGATTCGGGCGTCAATAAGGACGGCCGCATCTTGCAGCTCAACCCATCGTCCAACGAACTGATCGGCAAGATGTGCCTGACGCTGGCCAAGGACCACCTTGATGGCGGCAAGGGCGACTTCGCAATCCTGTCGGCTACGACCACCTCGACAAACCAGAACATCTGGATCGACCAGATGAAGAAGCAGCTCAAGGACTTCCCGGGTCTCAACCTCGTTACCACGGTATACGGCGACGATCTGTCCGACAAGTCCTATCGCGAAGCCGAAGGCCTGCTGAAGTCCAACCCGAACGTCAAGGTCATCGTCGCTCCGACGACGGTCGGCGTTCTGGCCGCCTCAAAGGTTGTTGAAGACAAGGGCCTCGTCGGCAAGGTCTATGTGACCGGCCTCGGCCTGCCGTCCGAAATGGCGGGAGCGATCAAGTCGGGTGCAACGAAGGAGTTCGCCATCTGGAACCCCATCGACCTCGGATATTCCGCCACCCAGATCGCCTACCACCTCGTAAAGGGTGACGCGACTGGAAAGCCGGGCTCCGAAATCGAAGCCGGTCGCATGGGCAAGATCAAGATCGACGACAAGGGCGAAGCCGCTATGTCCGATCCGTTTGTCTACAACGCTTCGAACATCGACCAGTTCTCGAAGGTTTTCTAGGCGCGCTCCTACAACAAAAACCCGGCGGTTCTCCCGCCGGGACTTTTCCACCTGAACACTGGTAAACGCTGATGAACACTGCCCTTCAACAATCCGTCTCGGGCATCAAGGCGGACGAGGTCCCCCCGATCCTGGAGATGCGTGGGATTTCGCAGATCTTCCCTGGTGTGAAGGCGCTCGATAACGTCAGCATCGCGCTCTATCCCGGCAAGGTCACCGCCCTGATCGGTGAAAACGGTGCTGGCAAGTCGACGCTCGTCAAGATCCTGACGGGCATTTACCGGCCAAACGAAGGCGGGATCATCATCGATGGCAAGATTACGACCTTCACCAATGCTCAGTCAGCCATCGACGTCGGCGTAACCGCCATCCATCAAGAAACCGTCCTTTTTGACGAACTGACCGTGGCCGAAAACATATTTCTCGGCCATGCGCCGCGAACAAGGCTTCGTACGATCGACTGGAAGCTGATGAACAGTCGCTCGAAACAATTGCTGCATTCCCTTGAAAGCAATATAGATCCGACGATCCGGCTCAAGGATCTCTCAATTGCACAGCGCCATCTTGTGGCCATCGCCCGGGCGCTCTCGATCGAGGCGCGCATCGTCATCATGGACGAGCCGACCGCTGCACTGTCGCGAAAGGAAATCGACGACCTTTTCCGGATCGTCGAGACCCTGAAGGCGCAAGGCAAGGCGATCCTCTTCATCAGTCACAAGTTCGACGAGCTCTATGAGATTGCCGACAACTTCGTGGTCTTCCGCGACGGCCGCGCGGTTGGCCACGGCCAACTCAAACAGACGCCCCAGGATGATATCGTTCGGCTGATGGTCGGCCGCGAGGTCGAGAATGCCTTCCCGAAGATCGATGTGACAATCGGCGGCCCGGTGCTTCAGGTCGAGAAATACTGTCATCAAACAGAGTTCCGAGATATCTCGTTCACCCTGCGCAAGGGGGAAATCCTTGGTGTCTACGGCCTGATCGGTGCTGGCCGATCCGAGCTCTGCCAGTCCCTTTTCGGAATCACCACGCCCGCCTCCGGACGGCTTTCGCTCGAAGGTCAGGAGATTGCGATCCGCTCGCCACAAGACGCCATCAGGGCAGGCATCGTCTATGTTCCCGAGGAGCGCGGCCGTCACGGACTGGCGCTGCCCATGCCGATCTACCAGAACATGACACTTCCCTCGCTTGGACGTACCTCGCGCAAGGGCTTCCTGAAAGCCGCCAACGAATTTGCACTCGCGCGCAAATATGCCGAGCGCCTGGATCTTCGCGCTGCCGCCTTTTCGGTCCCTGTCGGAACCCTGTCGGGCGGTAACCAGCAGAAGGTCGTGATCGGTAAATGGCTCGCCACCATGCCGAAGGTGATCATCCTCGACGAACCCACCAAGGGCATCGACATCGGCTCGAAAGCTGCCGTGCATGGCTTTATTAGCGAGCTCGCCGCCGAGGGTCTGTCGATCATCATGATTTCGTCGGAGCTGCCTGAAATCATTGGAATGTCCGACCGGGTCCTGGTCATGAAGGAGGGCCTGATGGCCGGTCTTTTCGAGCGCAGGGATCTCACGCCGGAAACGCTGGTTCGCGCCGCGACCGGCAACGCTTGAGGAATTCGGAATGTCCAGACTCCTGAAAAAACGAGAAACGCTTCTCTTTGTCATCATTGCGGTCATGGTCGCGATCTTCTCGACGAGAGCCCAGGACTTCGCAACACCAGGCAATCTCGCCGCGATCTTCAACGACACGTCGATTCTCATCATCCTGGCGCTCGCGCAGATGACGGTCATTCTCACGAAGTCGATCGACTTATCGGTCGCTGCGAACCTTGCCTTTACCGGCATGGCCATTGCGATGATGAATGCTGCCTATCCTGACTTGCCACTCGTCGTCTTGATCGTTGCCGCAATCCTGATCGGAGCATTTCTCGGGGCGATCAACGGCTTCCTCGTCTGGGCGCTCGAAATCCCGCCCATCGTCGTCACCCTCGGCACGCTGACGATCTATCGTGGCATGGCCTTCGTTCTGTCAGGCGGCGAATGGGTGAATGCCCACCAGATGACGCCGACGTTTCTGAATGTCCCGCGCACCGTTGTCCTCGGCTTGCCGGTCCTCAGCTGGGCTGCGATCATCATTGTCTGCCTGATTTTCATCCTCCTGAAGTATACGAAGTTTGGCCGCTCCACCTATGCTGCCGGAGGCAATCCGACAGCTGCGGTCTATGCCGGCGTCGATGTGGGCTGGACCAAATTCCTCGCCTTCGTCCTGTCGGGAGCGCTCGCTGGTCTCGCAAGCTATCTCTGGGTATCCCGTTATGCGGTTGCCTATGTCGATATCGCCAACGGCTTCGAGCTCGACAGCGTTGCTGCCTGCGTCATCGGCGGCATTTCGATCGCTGGAGGCGTTGGTTCCGTCATTGGCACGGTCCTCGGTGCGCTTTTCCTTGGCGTCATCAAGAATGCGCTTCCCGTGATCGGCATCTCGCCGTTCACACAGATGGCGATTTCAGGCACCGTCATCATCCTGGCTGTCGTCTTCAACGCAAGGCGCGAACGCAATCGCGGTCGCATCATCCTGCGAGACAAGGCCGCCGCCGAGGCCCCAGCAGAGGTTGCAGCATGAGCACCGTCGTTTCCACGCCGAGCGAAAAACGGGTCATTCCCGATCGCCTCGGAACACCGTTCAAGCGTGTGATGTCGAGCTGGGAGGTCTTGCTCTTCGGCGTCGCGGTTCTGATCTTCATCTTCAACTCCGTGGCATCTCCCTATTTTCTTGATGCCTGGAACCTCTCGGACGCCACCTTCAACTTTACCGAAAAGGCGATGATTGCCTTTGCGATGGCGTTGCTGGTCATTGCCGGCGAGATCGACCTATCGGTTGCCGCCATCATTGCGCTCGCCTCGACCGCCATGGGCGCGGCGGCCCAGGTTGGCGTCGGGGTGCCTGGGCTCGTGCTCATCGGCATCAGCGTCGGGCTTGTCTGCGGCATGTTCAACGGCTTTCTCGTCTCTGTCATGAAGCTGCCGTCGATCGTCGTGACCATCGGCACGATGAGCCTCTTCCGAGGGATCTCCTACATCGTCCTCGGAGATCAGGCCTACGGCGGGTATCCCGAAGATTTCGCCTATTTCGGCCAAGGCTACGTGTTCTGGGTGTTTTCCTTTGAGTTCGTCCTTTTCCTCGTGCTGGCCATTGCATTCTCGGTCCTGCTGCATGCGACAAATTTTGGTCGCCAGGTCTATACGATTGGCAACAATGATTTCGCCGCGCGCTTTTCCGGCATTCCCGTCGAGCGCGTAAAGTTCATCCTCTTTGTCATGACCGGCCTAATGAGCGGTGTTGCAGCCGTCTGCCTGACGTCGCGGCTTGGCTCGACCCGTCCCTCGATTGCGCAGGGATGGGAACTGGAGGTCGTCACGATGGTCGTCCTCGGGGGCGTTTCCATTCTCGGCGGCTCCGGCAAGATCGGCGGCGTCGTGATCGCTGCCTTCGTCATGGGCCTGGTGACCTTCGGCCTCGGCCTCCTCAATGTTCCGGGCATCGTAATGTCGATCTTCATCGGCCTGCTTCTCATCATAACAATCGCAATCCCGATCATCGCGCGACGCATCAAGGCCATGAGCTCAAAATGAGTGGACTAATGACGATCGAAAAACACGCCTTCAAAATGACGCTCAATCCGGGAATGGAAGCCGAATACAGAAGACGGCATGACGAAATTTGGCCGGAACTGGTCGACTTGCTGCATCAGTCCGGCGCGAGCGACTACTCGATCCACCTTGATCGCGAGACAAACACATTGTTCGGCGTCCTATCCCGTCGCGCCGACCATTCGATGACAAGCCTGCCCGATCATCCCGTGATGAAAAGGTGGTGGGCGCATATGGCGGACATCATGGCGACCAATCCGGACAACTCGCCTGTCCAGAGCGATCTCATTACCGTCTTCCATCTGCCATGAACGGGCAAGGTTTTAGACGCGTCGCCGTTTTCGATATCGGCAAGACCAACGCCAAGGTCGTCGTCCTCGACAGTGCATCCGGGGCGGAAATCGCCGTTGCGAGGACACCGAATATGGTCCTCAGGCACGGTCCATATCCCCATTACGATATCGACGGTCTCTGGGCGTTCGCGATTGGGGCGTTTCGATCGTTTGCGCACGAACCCGGTTTCGATGCGATTTCTGTGACGACGCATGGCGCATCTGCAGCCCTACTCGACGTTGCCGGCGCACTTGCATTGCCGGTGCTCGACTACGAACACGAATATCCTGAAGCGGTTAGAATGGCCTATGGGCGTTTGCGCCCCTCCTTTGAGGAGACCTATTCACCACATCAGACGATGGGGCTGAATGTCGGGGCGCAACTGCATTACCAGAAGACCACCTTTCCTGATGAATTCGCGAAGGTCGCGACAATCGTCACATACCCACAATACTGGACGGGAAGACTGACCGGCGTCCTTTCGAACGAAGTGACATCGCTCGGCTGCCATACGGACCTCTGGGATCCCCGTCACAGCCGCTATTCCTCACTTGTCGACACCCTTGCCATTCGTAATCTGATGGCACCGATCCGGTCTGCCTTCGACCCGCTCGGCAGGATCCACCCAAATATCGCACTGGAGATCGGCCTGGGGACGGATATTCCCGTCTATTGCGGCATCCACGATTCCAACGCCTCCCTGCTTCCGCACCTGGTTTCCCGTGCCGCGCCGTTCGCGGTCGTATCTACGGGAACCTGGGTTGTGACTTTCGGGGTGGGAGGCGACTTCGATCGTCTCGATCCCGGCCGCGATACGCTCGCCAATGTCGATGCCTATGGCCGCGCCGTTCCATCGTCGCGGTTCATGGGAGGTCGCGAGTTTGAAACCATGTTGCGTGAGATCGGCAGCGTCCGCGAAGAATATGATCACGGCGCCATCGAATACGTGATTTCGATTGGCGTGATGCTGCTCCCCAACGTGGTGCCGGGCTCTGGCCCGTTTCCCGACAAGAGTGCCAGATGGATCAACGCCGATGGCGTGAGAGCCGAACACCGCTACGCGGCGTTATGCTTGTATCTTGCTCTCATGAACCAGACCTGCCTCGACCTCGTCGTTGATGGCGGCCCGGTTATCGTCGAAGGGCCGTTTGCCCTTAACGAAACCTATCTCGTGCTGCTTGCAGCGTTGACCGGCAGGGCCATCGTTGCGGTCCCTGGATCGACTGGCACGAGCCAAGGCGCTGCGCTGTTGACCGGCATCACCCCTCGCCCGGGAGCCGAGCGGCGCATCGAGCCAGCCACGATCCCTGGCCTTCTGGACTATCGCCGGAACTGGTATGCTGCTCTGGCATAACTGTCTTTCCATCGAGCCTATCGCACCAGCCTTTCGCGCTCGATAAACTCGCGACTCAGATCAAAAATGGAGACGACCTGATGGCAGATCCAGCCGCCGTATTCGATCCGCGTGCCCTTGCATCGAAGCTTCACGCGCTGCATCGCGCCGGAGATCAGGCGCCGACCTCCGCGTTCGTCCTCCCTACGGATCTTCGCCATGCCATGAACGCGCAAAATTTTCTAGCAGCCGATGAGGCGATCTCCAGCAATGCATGGAAGGTAACCGTTTCACCCGATGGGCAGGCGGTGACAGCACCTCTCCATCCCTATGTTCAGGGTGATTCCGGCGCGCAAATCCCTTGGCGGCGTGGCACAAGGTTCGAGGCGGAGATTGCCGTTCGTCTCGGGCATGATCTGCCGACACGAGCAAACGCGGATTACACACGTGCGGAGCTCGTCGATGCGATCTCTGTCGTACATCTCGGTGCAGAATTTCTCGTCAGCGCCATCGAGGAGAGCGGTAAGATATCGTTCCTGCTATTCCTCGCGGATCGCCTCGGCAACAGTGGCTATGTGCTCGGCCCGAGTATCGCCAAAGCGGTCCTCGATACGGCAAGTGGCACGCCACTTCTGGTGACGTTGAATGGCCAGTCAATTTACGACGCACCCGCCCAGCACCCGAAGAGCGACGTACTGTCATGGCTGCTGGACTACGCGAACGACAAACTGCGACCAGCGACGTCGCTCAAGGCCGGCGCCGTCATCACCACCGGTTCGCTCTGTGGGGCGATCGAGCTTCTCACGCCCGGAAAGCTTGAGATTGTGTTTGATGGAACGACCCGTTTTTGCCTTGCGGTCGCTTGATAGAACAGGATCGTAGCCTGATTACCCTATGACTCCGGGGATGATAGGAGCGAGTGGCAGCGATACTGTACTCGTCCGCCAGGGTGGGCAATTTTGGGCAACGCCTTCGTTTATCCGCAGGACGCTCAAGGGGATAGCCGATCTGTTTTAGTGGTCCACCTGTTTTACACGATCAAACTGCTACAGGGATTTTTGTTAGCGCACCGAGAAACACTTCACGCGCAGCTAGACGCCCGGTTCTCCGGAGACGATCATTATCTGTTGTCTCTGGTGGCGAGGTCATCAAGGACGCGGTGCACGATTGTACTACCAAGGGGAATGTCGCACGACCAAAACATACCGCTGCGGTTAAGCCGGGTTAAGGGAAATTAGTCGATGGCACGGTTGCAAGACGCCTACGAAGGAGAGTTCGGATCATATCGGCCAGCTGAATACGCCTCAATCCGCCACGGTAGAACCGCCTTGCGAAATGGCTGGGTCCAGATCCAACAGAAACCTGAAGCATTTGATTGCTTCTTCCGGCCCGTACGGCTTCCTGAGAAAGCGACAGCGCCGTGGCAGCGTCGACTGACGGAGATTAACGACCGCAGACGTTATAACGATAGCGAGGTCGGGGCGCTCGCGATGAACACGCACGGCAAGAGCAACACCGTCGATTAGACCGGGCATATTGACAGCTGTGAACACAAGGGCGATGTCCGCCCTCTGGCCGAGAAGGCCAAGCGCTTCTGCCGCGTTTCTTGCAGAGATGGCAGAGAGGCCAGCGGATCTTATTTGAGCGGCCATATGAGAGTAGAGTTCGATATCGGGCTCGACCACGAGAATGGCGTCGGCAGGCTCTGGGTCAAGGCTTTCCTGTTTCAAGATTTTCCCCCTGCGTGAACCCGCACTCCTGCTTGCACATTCATCATTCCGCTCTAGGCCAAGACGCCCATCGATGCGGGGGCATCCGAGAACACCAACGGGAGTTGCGGAAGATGCCCGCATCCCGGGCATCTCAGGTTCGCTTTGCTTCCCCTGGCAGCAACGTTACGTGAAACCCGCCTAAAATAAATGCGTGTTTCTGCAATTCAGCCATGCGCTATAAACTTACGCATAGATACGCCCACAACAAACGATTAAAATGATTTTATCGCGCATAGCTGCAGCACCGTTCAATTGGATCCCGCTGCTACGCTGAGAGGCCTTAATTGAGTTTCAGGGATGCACACATCGTTCTCATCCCGGGCAAGGTCAGGTTGAAGCCAATCCATAGCCTCGCTTGCTCGACGGATGCGACAGCTATGCCCAAGGCAACTTCAGACAATTCTGTACCGGCGGCTGGTCGGAGGAAATCGCCGTGATTGACTGGAATGCTGGCTCCGGAGCGCGCAGAGAACATCAAGATGGCGGAGTGCCGGCATCAAGAAGTTCTATCAAAACGTCGGCGGTGTGCAGGCGCTTATAACTTCGCAGGCAACCGGACCGACGCACCGAAAACTGTGTGGCCTGCGACTTTCGAAATAATAGGCATCGCCAGGCCCCAGGATACGGCGCTCGTTATCCACGGTCACTTCGAGCCTGCCTGACAGGACGATGCCACCCTCCTCCCCTTCATGGACGAGCGGGACCTTTCCGGTGCTTGCTCCCGGTTGATAGCATTCCTTCAGGATCTGAAGGCTACGACCGAATAGATTTTCCCCTAGCTGCCGATAAGAGATCGCTCCTTTGCCGATCTCCACCAACTCGTCAGCCGCATAGAACGCCTTCCGCGGCGCGTCGGGTTCAAAGGCAAAGAACTCGGCAAGACCGATCGGAATGCCGTCCAGAATTCGCTTCAATGCCCCAACAGACGGGTTTGTAGAGTTGGATTCAACTAGCGAAATCGTGGAATTCGTCACGCCGGCCCTCTTCGCGAGCTCGCGCTGGGAGAGGTTGTGTGCTGTCCTCACAAAGCGAAGCCTGTTTCCGATATCGACAGACAACAACATCTCCTGTTTCACGTGTTTTATATATCGAAACATGTCGACCATTCCGACTGAAAAAACAAGGCGTTAAAATTCTCAAGAAAAGGACTTGTCGGAAGGTGAAAAATTGCCCAGTGCAAGATATCTCAACGGAGGCACCAATGGATCACACGCCGAAGTCAAATAGCCCGGTGCTCGAAAATTTCTGGATGCCTTTCACGGCAAACCGTCAGTTTAAGGCGGCTCCCAGACTGTTGGCCAGCGCTGACGGCATGTATTACACCGACGTGGACGGCAACAAGGTCCTCGACGGTACGGCGGGGCTTTGGTGCTGCAATGCCGGACATGGGCGCAAGAAAATCACACAAGCCGTCGAGCGACAGCTTTCGACGCTTGATTTCGCCCCCACCTTCCAGATGGGGCATCCAATCGCATTCGATTTTGCAACGAAGCTCGCTGCGATCTCGCCTGGCGGACCCTCTGCCGGCCTCGATCGTGTCTTCTACACAGGGTCCGGTTCAGAGTCCGTCGACACCGCGTTGAAGATCGCGATCGCGTATCAGCGTGCTATCGGACAAGGCACCCGGAGTCGTGTCATCGGCCGTGAAAAGGGCTATCACGGCGTCGGCTTCGGCGGTATTTCCGTGGGAGGCCTCGTCAACAACCGTCGCGTTTTCCCGCAAATCCCGGCAGACCATATGCGGCACACACTCGACCTCGACCGGAATGCCTTCTCGAAGGGGCTTCCCGCTTATGGTGTTGAACTCGCCGAGGATCTCGAACGCCTGGTCCAATTGCATGGAGCGGAAACGATCGCAGCGGTGATTGTCGAGCCGATGTCCGGCTCAGCTGGTGTCATCCTGCCGCCCAAAGGCTATCTCGAGCGAATTCGTGCTATCGCCGACAAGTACGGTATTGTCGTGATCTTCGATGAAGTGATCACGGGCTTCGGCCGTCTCGGCACGCCGTTTGCAACGGACTACTTTGGGGTTATTCCCGACCTGGTGACGACCGCTAAGGGCCTTACGAACGGTACGATCCCGATGGGTGCCGTGTTTGCAAGTCGCAAGGTTTACGACAGCCTGATGGCTGGGCCGGAAAATGCTATCGAGCTTTTTCATGGCTATACCTATTCCGGTCACCCGGTCGCTTGCGCGGCTGGTATCGCAACACTCGAAATATACAAGGAAGAAGGTCTGCTCACCCGCGCGGGCGAACTCTCAAGTGAGTGGGAAACCGCACTGCACTCGCTGAAGGGTCTGCCGCACGTGGTCGACATCCGCAATCTCGGCCTCGTCGGCGCGATTGAACTCGCGCCTCGAAACGGAGCACCCGGAGCGCGCGCCTACGACGTTTTCGTTGACTGTTTCAACAAGGGTCTTCTCGTTCGCGTGACTGGCGACATTATCGCCCTCTCACCGCCCCTGATCGTCGAAAAGGAACAGATCGGCACCATTGTTTCGGTCATCGCGGACGCGTTGAGCCGTGCAGCCTGACCAGCGCTGGCCAGCTCTTTACGGGCTGGCCTCTCTTCGTCCGCAAGAGCAACGCCACCGGCGGGCCTCTGACCGTGAGTGCGATCGACAATCTTGGCAGGCAAAGCCGCAAAAACGGAATTGCACTCTCGGGCATCCCACAACGCTTAGGTCTTTCCCTTCGGCCGCGCGCCGAGCACATTGCGTATCGAAAAACTCGAGTGAATTCGAAGAACGCCCGGCATCTTGGCGAGAATCTCCTTGTGTATCCGCTCGAATTCACCGGCATTGGCGACATCAACGCGAAGTAAATAGTCGGACCCTCCCGTCATCAGGAAACATTCCTTGATTTCAGGGTGCTTGCGAACTGCGGCCTCGAACTTGTCGAGGTGGTCTTCGGTTTGCCGTTCCAACGTGATGTTTATGATGACCGCGATCGTTGCCTCGGCGTTGCCCGTATCAACGAGAGCAGTATAGCCGCGAATGACACCGGATCGCTCCATGATCTTGATGCGTCGCAGGCATGCGGACGGCGAAAGACCAACCTCCTCGGCGAGCTTGGCATTGCTCATGCGGGCATCGACGCGAAGGAGCCTTAGAATGTTGCGGTCGATAGCGTCTAGGGCGGACATGATGGATTCGTGCAAATCTTGATCGGAAATTCGATTTATATTGGATATCTCCATTTATCCACCACGATAAGCTCTGCAATTCCATCGTTTATTTCATAAACTTTGTTCATTAATGGGGGCACTACGAACATGGTCGGGATCGATGCGCGCGCTGGGTTAGCTTCACGTCAGAACGGGCAGAGCGGATATCTTACGATCGATCTCGGCGCACTGGTGCGAAATTACGATCAACTGTCCTCTGTCGTCGCCCCGGCGAAAGCCGCAGCAGTCGTAAAGGCGGATGCATATGGCCTCGGCGCAAGGCAGGTTGCGAATGCACTCTACGAGAGAGGCTGCCGCGATTTCTTCGTCGCTCAGTTGCCAGAAGCTCTGATCCTCCGTGAATTCATCGCTGACGACGCTGACCTTTACGTGCTGAACGGCCTGCAGCCTGGAGATGAGATCACTTGCGCCGAGGCCAATATCATTCCCGTCATCAACAGCTTGCCACAATGGCATCAATGGTCGAGGGCCGCGAGCAGCGCGAAGCGCAGGCTGCCTGCAGTTCTGCAGTTCGACACGGGAATGTCGAGACTTGGGCTGCCTCCTTGCGAACAAGTTCAACTCGCAGGGCTGATCGTAGCCTCCGACGTCGAGGTTCGGTTCATCATGAGCCACCTCGCCTGCGCTGACGAACTCGACTCGGTACAAAATGCGGATCAATTGCTTGAGATGCGGCGACTGGCCGACGCGTTTCTTGGTCTCGATGTATCGTTTGCGAATTCCGGCGGTGCTTTCCTGGGACGCTCCTATCACGGCGCGCTCACACGTCCTGGCATCGCACTTTACGGCGGCGCGCCTTCTGCTGGCACGAAGAACCCGATGGAGCCTGTGGTCAGTCTCGACGTTGCGGTGGTCCAGACACGCATCGTGCCATCAGGCACCAAAGTGGGCTACGGTGGTGCCTTCGTGACACCACGTGAAATGCGGCTGGCAACGATAGGGGCGGGTTATGCGGATGGGCTGCCACGCAGTCTAAGCGACCGCGGTGCCGTCTTTTATGATGGAGTTCGCCTTCCGATTGTCGGTCGGGTTTCGATGGATAGCATCACTGTCGACATCTCCGGGCTGCCGGCAACGGCGATAGGACATGGCACTCTCGTCGAGGTTCTCGGACCCAATCAATCGCTGGAGGACTTGGCGCGTGATGCCGGAACCATTTCCTACGAAATCCTCACCGGCCTCGGAAGTCGCTATCACCGGCAATATCGCTGATCTCGCAAGATCTCAATTTTTGGAAGCATCATGAAAGTGATCGTACTCGGAGCCGGCATCATCGGCGTTACATCTGCCTATCAGCTCGCCAAGAGCGGTCATGAGGTCACCGTCATTGACCGGCAACAGGGACCGGCGCTTGAAACCAGTTTTGCCAATGCTGGTGAGGTATCCTTCGGATATTGTTCGCCCTGGGCCGCACCAGGCATTCCGATGAAGGCGATGAAATGGCTCTTCATGCACCATGCGCCGCTCATTCTCCGACCCAAGATAGACAGGGCAATGCTCTCCTGGCTCGTGAAGATGCTGTCGAACTGCACCTCTAAACGCTACGCCATCAACAAGAGCCGCATGCTTCGGCTCGCCGACTACTCTCGCATTTCCATTGCTGAACTGCGGGCAGAGACCGGCATTGCCTACGACGAACGTATGCAGGGTACCTTGCAACTCTTCCGCACACAGGCCCAGCTCGATGCGTCGGGCAAGGATGTCAAGGCACTGGCAGCCGACGGCATCCCTTATGAGGTCCTTGACCGCGATGCCTGCACCCGCGTCGAGCCGGCGCTCAGGCATGTTCGCGAAAAAATCGTGGGCGGGCTTTTGACACCAAAGGATGAAACGGGTGACTGCTACAAGTTCTCCGGCACCCTTGCCGGAAAGGCGCAAGACCTCGGCGTGAACTTCCTCTGGGATACCACGATCAAGGCGCTGGATATTGAGAGCGATCGGGTACGCGGTGTGCTCACAAGCAGCGGTTGGCTCGCTGCCGACGCCGTGGTCGTCGCTCTGGGCAGCTTCTCGCCGCTCTTGTTGAAGCGACATGGAATCAAGCTGCCTGTCTATCCTGTGAAAGGCTATTCGCTCACTATTCCCATCACCGACGCTACCCGCGCTCCGGAGTCCACGGTCATGGACGAGACCTACAAGATTGCCATCACACGTCTCGGCGATCGCATCCGTGTCGGCGGCATGGCGGAGATTTCCGGCTACACCAACGATCTGGGACAGGCCCGTCGTCGCACCCTGGAACATTCCGTCATGGACCTTTTCCCGGGCGGAGACGCGCGCAACGGTTCGTTTTGGTCTGGCCTTCGGCCGATGACACCCGATGGAACTCCCGTCATCGGTGCGACCAGGATCGGCGGGCTGTTCCTGAACACGGGCCACGGCACGCTTGGGTGGACCATGAGCAGTGGTTCGGCGCGCGTTATCGCGGACCTCGTCTCGGGCCGCAGGCCAGATATCGACACTACCGACCTGGCGATCAACAGGTACCAATGATGGAGCGGGCCTGAAGGCCACGGAGCCCCTGTTCGCGTGTGCGTGCAAAGGCGCTTGGAGACCAATTTGCTGCCAAAGAAACCGGTGAAGGCAGCTCTTTTACCACTGGGAAATGCCGGACAGGACTGTTGCGTTAATTAGCGAACTCTATATTGGGCGTTGCAGCATCGAGGACAACCCTGTCCGCGCGGCCACGCTGGATGGATTGCAGCGGCGCAACGCGGTCCTCGATGCCGTGTTTTACGATATCGATGTGATCACCGAGGATGAAACGAAGGTTTTGGCCTTCTGGCTCGCGCGGGAGGGAGCGATCGCCCTCGTTCCTCCCACAGACAAAGGCAAGATACAGGTCTTACCTGACACCCGAAGAATATCTCAAGGATGCTCCTTCTGCCGCAGCCTTGGCGATTGCAGGCGTGGGAAGTTCGGCGCTTGGAGCCGCAGCATTCGCTCGCAACGTCGCTGACGCACTGGGAGACCCTGTTGTCGCAGTGGTTTCTGGCTATGGCCTCGCTGACGTCCTAGTTGCTCGACGGCTGAAACAACTCGATAGGATTGCCAGCGGGGTCGTCGACAAGAACCTGCTTGCCACCAATTCCGGGAACGATCTCATTTCGAAATCTGGCGCCTGCGGCACGCAAGCGTTCGACCTCGCCTTCAATGTTCACGACCTCTATCTGGATCCGGTTCCAACCACCGGGTTCCGGCCGGCGCCCGTCCGGCATCGGTTGAGACGCTCCGCCTGGCCCCGTCGTTCCGTTCAACAGGAGGCGTAGATCTCCCAATTTCAGCATGGCGAAGCTCGGAGCAGGATGCATGACGAGTGCGAACCCGAGCGCATCCTTATAGAAGGCGATCGCCGCATCGACGTCGTCGACAATATAGCGAACGCTGACGGTAGACATATTAGATCCTCCTTCAGATGAAGCGGGCCTGGTGACAGAGGAGCGTCACGATGGGCAGCCGGCGAATAGATTCTCGCGCTATTCCCCTCGCCACGCAAGACGCCCAGAAGTCGACAACGGTCCTCCGAACTCGGCCCGTGTCGCGTCAGATTTCAGGCACAGCTTATCTCCAGGATGAGATGATGGATGTGCTTGCACCACCGTCACAAACAACTACGAACCCACGTTCGCTTTGGTTGCGGCGGCAGCGCTGCCGTTGTTCCGTTTGAATGTCATTTTTATACCCCCGCGCCCACCACCGGTGGCGCCGCTTCCCAGCAGGCTGACTTTTCCCTCGGCTGTTATTTCGACGGACAGCTCGACCTCGTCGAGTGTGACGGCCGGCGTCGACCGATCGAACACATATTCGACGACCTCGACAAGATTTGAAAACTGCTCGCGAAGAGCATCAGCGCTGACCGCAACGAGCTTCATTCCCGTACTCGCGACGGCTGCGCCGAAACTCCCACCAATGTCCTCCCCACCCCTGTAGCCAGTATGCACTGAAAGGGTTTCTGTTTTTACGAATATTTCCTTGTCCATCAATCACTCTCCGTTGAGTTCACAAACCGGGCGGAAACCTACTCGCCCCTCCCAGCCACTCGTCGCCTCTGCCATGCGATCTCGTGAAGCAGAGCGACAAAGGGCAGGATTGTGAGACCATGCCCCTCCTCTGAGGACCCGCAGGTCAGTACCTCCGACCTCGAACGCCCCTCCGTCGTCTGGCAGACGATCGAGATCCGGCGCCCAGTTGTCGAGGCAATGTTCCCACACATTACCGTGCATCTGAAAAAGACCAAATGCGTTTGGGGGGTAGCTTCGCACAGGCGTGGTCTTACCCAGGAAACCACCCGAAGGTCCGTTTTCATAACCTCCGTCCGGATATTTCACGCCGTCATAGTCGAGGCTCGACACCTCCCGCGTGAAGCTCGTGCCGCATACCGCGCCGCCCGTGCCACAATAGTTGGCGAGACTGTCCGTCAGGGTGGGAGGAAAATGAAAAGCCGTCGTTGATCCCGCGCGGCAGGCATATTCCCACTCGGCCTCCGTCGGAAGCCGGTAGAGCCGTCCGGTGATAGCGCTAAGCCGGGAACAAAACTCGGTTGCATCCTGCCAGCTTACGGTTTCCACCGGAAGATTATCGCCTTTAAAGGAGGACGGATCGGTCGAAATCGCCCGATCGACTATTTCGGGATGAAGGTCCTGGACGGCAAGCCATTGTTTCTGGCTAACAGCCGTTCTGCTGATTGCAAACGGCCTGACACGCATCGGGGACGCCCTCAGCCTTTCCGACATCTTGTTGGGAAACTCCCCGATTGCGGATCCCATCGGGAAATCTCCGCCTGGCAGCAGGCTTAGCTCCATACGGGCGTTTTGGCCGATCTGTTCGACAAAATAGCTGATCTTGCGGCGGGCAATTGGTTGCGGATCGCCGCGCGCATCCACGGTTTCCACAATAACGAACTCTGTCAGCCTTTCAAAAGCTTTAGGTCGCAGACCTCCCATCGCATTCCATGCGCGCCAGCCTGCGATCCCACCGGCCATTGCCAGGCCGCCGCCGGCGCTGGTGAGCACTTGCCGACGCGTGATCGTTTGCCACCAGGGGTTTTTCTTCGCCCGATCCCTGAGTGCTTCGCCAACCCGCTTGATTCCAGCCCTTGCGTCCATATCGGCTGGATCTACCGCCAGGATTCGCCACCAGAGCTGCTCTGCCAGGAGAAAATCGTCGATTGTCTCTGCTTGAAAGGCATCGATCTTTAATGCTGCAATATCTTCAGCCCGGGCAGCCGCGGGCAGGAGAATGAAGTTCCGTTTCGACAATGGTTCGGCGAACGTACAAGGCGTCTGGACTGGCTTCCCGTATAGTCGGCAAATCTCCGGCACCCGCGTCTGCAGGTAGTTGTCGAGCCGTTCGACCGTCGCACAGCTGCTCTTTCCCTGAATCTGAAGTGCTTCAAGCAGCCCATAAGTAAAGGCGCCATGCGAGAGCTCCTCGATCTCGTAGGAAAATTCTGCCGCCGAACAGGAACTCAGGGTCACAGTGCCCTTGATTTTTTGGAGGCCAGCCCCCTGTCCATCACGCGAACCTTCGTTGCGGCACGCGTCGAGAAGCAGGATGACGTTTTCCGCGCCGCTCCTGCGCAACCGCTCGACCACGTATCTTACGGGTATCCCGGTCTCCTCGACATTTCCCGGATCAACGTCGAGGGGAAGCAGATAGTCCTGCTCTCGCACCCGCTTGCCATGGCCGGCAAAGAAGAACCAGATGTTGTCGCTTGGTTGCAGAAACCGCTCCTCGAAACGGACCCGGAGAAATCGCCGCAAATTGATGAACGTCGGACTGGACTGCAACGACTGGCCAAAGTCTGCAGCGATCGGCGGTGCGTCTTCGGCGAAGGAATAAACGCCCTTGAACCCGGCCGCCTTGCTGAAGAAGTCAGCAATGGCCTCAGCGTCCTGCCTCGCATAGGCAAGAGGCTTGATGTTGTCATACCGGTTGATACCTACGCAGATTGCCCAATTCTCACTCATGTCCACCGACACAGTTTGCGAGGCATTGACGATCCTCAGTTCATGGGACTGGAGGTGTCATTGCCCATGGGGGAGGACGAGCCACCCATCGGGGAATTCCCGCCGTCTGACGAACTTGTTGACGAACTGCCGGATGAGGTCGACGAGGATGATTGGTTGCGGTTCCTGCTGCTGTTATTGTTGCGATTGCCTTCAAACCCAGGTGGCGCATTCGTCGTCCTGCAGAACGTTCCGTTGAAAAGGGCGATCAACGTGTTCTGACATTTGATGGCTACAATTGGCGCGCGGTCTCCAGCCGGCCCTTCCCCGATACCTTGATGAGGAACAGGGGCGCCAAGCCCGGCAACAATGACAAGGCTCGCAGTGATAGATGTGCTTATGCTTGACAAAATAGCCCCCACCGGCAGATCTACTTGAGTTTACTCTAATGTATCAAAACCTGGTAGTGCATAAATTTCAACCTGAACTTGCCGTGAACCAATGATCAGCAAAGGCCGCCACACGCATGTCAGCGTCATCAAGGGCGAATGGGTCACTACCGCTCACTGCGACGGGGCGTCGTTACTTTTTATAGCATGCCTTGAA
Organism: Rhizobium grahamii CCGE 502; assembly: GCF_000298315.2. Taxonomy (GTDB): domain Bacteria; phylum Pseudomonadota; class Alphaproteobacteria; order Rhizobiales; family Rhizobiaceae; genus Rhizobium; species Rhizobium grahamii. The sequence goes on from NZ_AEYE02000035.1 coordinate 474,581, forward strand.
CCTCCTGATTTGCAGCGGCGATTTATGCTATCTTAGATTTCACTCCAGTCCTTCACGATCTTTCAGATCTTCACTCAGGGAAAACAGTAGAAAAAAGGAGCTTGTCGACCATGCCATCAGTTGCAGATGCCTACACGGTTCCTCGGCTACTCGATATGACACAGGCCGATCTCGACACGCTCTTCCGTGAAAGTGAACCCGGACCTATCCCGGACGGCGAAGGCGCCGGAACGGCAATCGTCGCGGCTGGCACGTCATTTACGCCCGAGATCGCGAGCTTCATCAACCTTTTTGCCTGGCAGGGAAAGATATTCGATGCGAAGTCGGGCTTATTGCGCAACCGCATCCTACCCTTTGGACTAAGCGCTATCATTGCAAAGGTCTATTTGGCGTCGAGCTGGCTGGATGAGAAGGATTGCATCGTTCTCGACTATTCGGAAACGTCGCTCGTTGCTCACTGGATCCGTGACGAGATTCGATTGATCGGACCTGGTCTCTATCTTGGAAAGGTTTATTGGGGAAAGGACCGCCTGATCGATTTCGCATTGCAGTTCTGAGGGCGCCGAGATGCCTGTGTCGTCCACCTTCATGTTTGTTTCCCAGCTTGATCCGGATCGCCGGGAGGCGCTTGAGCTCCTTCTCTCGACGATGACGTCTGAGCCAGGACTTGCGGATCCAAACAATTCCGTGGTTCCCTTTGCGCGCCTGCCGGGACTTCATTTCGCGCGGATCGTCATCCTTGACGACAACACGGCGGCCGACAACGGCGCCTACGGAATTGCGACAAATCCGGCCCCTCCCAAACTCGCCTTTCTTGGCGACATCGATGGTAGAGGGGAAGACTTCGTCAAGGATCTCGCGGGATTTGCGGGACCCGGCCTTTCGAGGATCTTCTCCCACTGCCTTGATTTCAACCCGGCTGTTCCGCTTGCCGCCTGGCTTACAGCGCACAATGTCGAGCCCGTCGTCAACTACAGCAACTGGCCGGGACGTACGGTCAGGCAGGTCCACGATGAGGCGGCACTCCGGGCCGCCCTGATTAGTTACTTGCCGCAGGAACGCGGGCTCGCTGCTTCTCCTTCGGATCTTCATCGGCGTTTGCGCAACCGGGCGATGAAGGAGGGGCGAAAGCCGGCGGCGCGACAAGCGGTTTCGTTAGAGGAACGATTGCGCGAAGCACTGGACCTCGCGATTAGCGTTGTCTTCCTTGTGGTGCTTTCGCCCCTGCTCCTCTTTGTCGCGCCCTTATTTCTTCTCATTTTGCGGCATCGGGAAACCACGGACGCGAGCATGCTGGCGCGACCATCCGAAGAGCACCTGAAGTCGCTTGTTGTCCGCGAGGACTTTCAAGTGACCAACCAGTTCAGTGCCTATGGAACCGTGAAGCCGGGCCGGTTCAGGCTGTGGACCCTCATCTTCGTGTTCTGGGTGCTTGGTGTCACGACACGTCATTTATACACGAAAGGAAGGCTCGCCCGCGTCGGCTCCATCCACTTCGCGCGCTGGGTCTTTTTTGACAACCACAGGCATCTGTTTTTTGGCAGCAATTACGACGGCAGCCTGGAGGCCTACATGGACGACTTCGTCAACAAGGCCGCTTTCGGTCTCAATCTCGTCTTCAGCAACGGGATTGGCTACCCAAGGACCCGTTACCTTATCCTCGACGGAGCCAAGGACGAGCAGGCATTCAAGTATTACATTAGACGCCATCAGCTGCCGACCGAGGTCTGGTACAAAGCCTATCCCGGCCTGACGACCGCTGATATCGCCCGCAACGCCCGTGTCAGGGAGGGTCTTGATTCCGCGAGGTTGAGCGACGTGCTCGCCCGGCAATGGTTGGCGGAGCTTTAAGGATGGGACCTCGTTCGCCAGTCACGACCGGAAAGGTCGAACTTGAGGATGTCCAGGGAATTGTCCGGTCGGGATATGGCACCCTACCCGAAGCGGTATTCCTGATCCTCACGATTACCGACCCTGCCTCCGCCAAGGAATGGCTTGCCAGCGCGCCGGTTACGCATGCAGCGTTTGAAACACAAATTCCAAGAGCCCTGCAAGTCGCGCTGACCGCCGGAGGCCTTCGCCGCATCGGTCTTTCGGAAGAAGCGCTTTCAACGTTTCCAGCCGAGTTCAAATCGGGAATGGGTGATGAAAGCCGGGCCCGCCGGCTTGGTGATCTTGGGCCAAGCGCACCGAAAAGCTGGACTTGGGGCGGTCCAGAGAACGCCCCGGTCGACGTCGTGGCCATGCTTTACGCAGGAGCCGGGGCGCTTTCCGATTGGCGTCGGTTGGTAGAAACGCCGGCCTTTTCTGCTGGCTTTCACCTGGTGCGGGAGCTGCGGACCGGCCTCATGGACGGACGCGAGCCTTTTGGGTTTGCCGACGGATTGAGCCAGCCTTATATCGACTGGACCCATGATCCTACATCGCACGAAAATGACGAGTATCATTATCACGACCGCATCGCCCCTGGTGAAGCGGTGCTAGGATACACCAACGAATACGGGCTCGTCACCGACCGGCCGTTCGTGCAGCCGAAAACCGATCCGCGTGGCTTGCTCAGATCGTTTGTCGGTGACGACAGTCGCGACCTCGGTGCAAACGGCTCCTACCTGGTGGTACGCCAGCTTGAACAGGACGTCTCAGGCTTCTGGCAATTCCTGGAAGGCGTTGGCGGTTCGCGCGAAGCAGCCGAGCAGCTTGCCGAAAAGATGGTCGGACGAACACGATCAGGCACCCCTCTTTCCCCGGTCGAAAGCAAGGTGCCGCCAGGACAGGAGCCGTCTAACGCATTCGATTTCGATGGTGATCCGGAAGGAATTATCTGTCCTCTTGGGGCACATATTCGCCGCGCCAATCCTCGCAATGCCGATGTCCCCGGCGGGACGCAAAGTCGGCTCTCCGGCTTGCTTCGCCAGGTCGGGCTTCCCCCGCCCGGTCCACGAACTGACGTGACGGCATCAGTACGCTTCCACCGCATTCTCAGGCGGGGGCGGAAATATGACCCATTACACGAGATCAACGACACGTCGCGCGGCCTCTACTTCGTCTGCCTCAACGCCAATATCGCGCGGCAGTTCGAATTCATCCAGAGCGCATGGCTGGAGAGTTCGAAGTTCCACGGGCTGACCAACGAGTCCGACCCGATCGTCGGTAGCCGTGTGCCCCTCCTGGATGGATCGCGAACCGACAGTTTCACGTGCCAGACCGACGGCGCGCCCATCCGGATTGAGAGCTTGCCGAGTTTTGTCACCGTGCGCGGCGGAGCCTATTTCTTCCTGCCAGGACTAAGGGCACTCCAATATCTTGCCGCGCTGTCCTAAGAAATTTATCGATTTCGGCGTGCATGGCTGCATCTACACCGAAGGTCTCAAAGGAATGTCTCAGAGCCAGTCGGTTCGACATGGGGAGTAGCATTCATCGTCTGACGCAGCGTCGACAGTTCCTGGTAGATGCGCTTGCGGGCACGGTTCTGGTTTCCGAGCGGCCTGTGCTCAGCGAGCGCATGCCAGGGATTGAACGACAGTCGATCCGCAAATGCAAGCTGCGCGGGACTGTCAAAAACCTGGCGCTCCAGGACGAGCGTTGCGGCAGGTATCGGCCGCGAAAGGCTTGCCGGCCAGATGATCGACGCGTCCTCGATCGGCATCGACGACGGATGCGTCTGGACCTGGATCCGGAATTCAAAACTGGCCGGACCAGCATTCAGCGTCGCGGCCATGGCTTCGCGGAGGTAATTGTCAGGCGGACGCTTTGGCAGGTTCGGAACACGCGTGCGACTGTTATCGACAGGGTGGATCGAGTAGCGCATTGCCTGCCCCTCGCCAAGTAGATACGGCACGCAGCTCCAGTATTCGGTCTCGATAGGGCTCGTCTGCGTCCTCGCCCATAGTCCCTGCATGACTGCATCGAGGAGATGCGTATCGGACGGATTGACGAAATAGAAGAGCGGCAGGCCGCGGTTGATCCACGTCTGGAGCTTGGCATTTTCGACCACGTTCGGGGTGGTGAAGGTTGGTGTGCTGATGCCGGTAAAATCCTGAGTGAATTGTTCGTCGTCGAGAAGTTTCGCTCCCTCGACCCCCATCAGTTTGATGCCGAAACTCAGCACGCCGACATCGTCGATATCCGGCGGCAAACCCGGACCAGGCCCGGCAAAACGCACCCAGGCCGGGAACTCCCGCGGGGCGCTGAAAACTCCGTGGCGCATCGTATCGGGCAGGTCGGCCCGGATGATGAAGCGACCGCGGACGACGCCGTGCGTCTTGGTGTTGCCTGCGCGCTGAAACCCGCCCGGGCGATAGTGGGTGGACATGTATGCGGTCATGTCCATTAAGACCTTGTCGTTGCATTCCTCTTCCCCGGCAATAGCCTGCTCCATCGCGGGCATTGATGGCGCGCGCTCCCGCGCGGCCCTCAGCCACGCTTGGACCAGACCAACGATCGCCGGACGCAGGAACGTGTCGATTGGCGGACGAATGAAAGGATCGATCCTGCGCTCCAGATTGAGAAGCCTTACCAAACCATCGTGCAGCTGTTTCCACGTCAAAGCCTTGTCTCCAACCAGTGACTCTCCCCTTGCCGGATCATCTCGGCTGCCTTCTCGCCCACCATGCACACGGCACTCGCAATGAAAAAGCCAGGAATACGTGGAAATACCGATGCATCGGCGACATACAGACCTTTCGTACCATGCACGCCAAGTCGACGATCGAGAACGCCTCCCTGTTCCCTCGGTCCGATGGGACATGTGCACGACGCGTGGTGGCCCCAGGCATTGGCGCGCACATGCCGGGCGAGTTGATCGTCGCTCTGCAATTCCTCTCCCGGCGTTTCTTCGGCCACAACCAGGCCGAGCGCCTTGAACAGGCGAGAAAGCCTGCGGGCAAAGCGAATGCCGGCAACGACCGCCTTCAAGTCAGAAGCCGCATCACCGCTCCCCTCCTCGAAATACCGGAAGTCAACGAGTGGCGGATCGCGAGGATCAGGGGATCGCAGTGTCACCACACCAGCCCGGTTTTCCGTATGCGCTTTCAGCACTGCCCAGGTTAGGACATTCTGCCTTGCCGAGACGAGCTCGGAATAGCCGGGAAAGTAACCTCGAAAATCGGCGAGAAGTGCCATCGTAAAGAGATCCGGAACATCCCTGTCCGGTGTCGATCGTCGCACGACTGCCATTGCGGCGCCATTGGAGGTGTACATGCCGCTGCGTTCGTTGAGCCACTCTTCGTACAAGGGATCCCCACGCTTGAAGCGCGCCCCCTTGAGGGCTTTCCACGGCCACCGTATCCGGTTGACGACACCGATCTCGTAACGATCCTGCAGGTTCTGTCCAACACCTTGAAGATCGACGCGCACGGGAATGCCGTGTTCTTCAAGATGCGCGGCCGGACCGACCCCGGACAGCATGAGCAGCTGCGGGGTGTTGAACGCTCCGCCGGCAAGGATCACGCCAAGACGCGCATGCGCCTCTCGATAATCGCCCTTTTCAGAGCTCGGGCTCGGGCACGCGCGGTAAAGTCCACGCCCCTTAAGAAATGAGACCCCTGTTGCCCGGTTGTTCGCATCGAACAAGACTCTTGAAACAAGCGTGCTCGTTTCGAGCCGCAAGTGGGATGGATGATCCTTTGCCACCTGCAGCAACCGCTCGCGTGTTCCGACGCGCCGACGTCCGGCGGTTGAAAGCGGGGTATAGAAAAGTCCCTCTGTCCCGCGCCTCACCATGGATCGGTCATTGGCATCTGCCCGTCCGCCCAACAGGGCGCGCAAAGCTGCCAAGGGTTGCTTGCTGGTGGCGATCGCTGCCACCGCAGAGGTGAACAAGGTAGCCCGCAAGAGGTTGTCCATGACAGCCTGCAAGGGCAACGCCCGCTCCGTCTGCAGCCAACCGCCCCAGCCATGACCGGTCTTTCTGATCCCGATCTGCGACAGGGCCCGCCAGATTGGACGATGACGGCAATTCTCGATCATCGCGAAGTAGCGTTGCATGGCTTTCGCCGACCAGGTCTCGTCCCCTGTCAAAGCGGCGATCCCGTCCCAATCCACGTCATGCGGTTGGATGAAGATCATCGCATTGTGAGCCGTACACCCGCCAATCGCGCTCGCGCGCGGATAGAGCACGTCTTCGGCATCCGACGAGTGCCGGACCCGAAAATTCCAAGCAATCGCCGGGTTCTCAGAAGCGAACGGATGGAAAGCGGGGACATCGTACTCATCCGCCAGGCTTTCGCCACCGGCAGAGCGTGGATCCTCGCCGGCTTCAAGAACCAGAACGCGGTATCCAGCCTCCGCCAGGCGCGCGGCAACCGTGCCGCCGCCTGCGCCTGCGCCGACGACAATATAGTCGAACTCCTCACCACCAATGCCGCTCGCTGCTTCCATCTCGATCCCATCAGAAGGTCTTCAGGAATTCGATGAGCGCGCGCTTGTCGTCGTCGTTGAGCGGCGGCTCGGTACCGAACGCCTTCTCGTCATCACTGAGGCCGTCGACCTCGTTGAAGGCCCCGGTTCCGAAATAGTGGCCCCTGTTGACCTCGAAATCGGTACATTTGTCGAGCGCCAGCATGGCTGGTCCCTGGTCGGCAAAATGGCGACGAAGTTCCTCGTCAGTGGCATTCTCCGGCACGGAGGCAAGAGAGGCCTTGAGACCGTGCAATAATCCGACCAGGCGGGCGGTATGGTTGGCGGCCTGGACGGGATCGCTCGTTTCCGCCAACGGCCGGAGATTGGCGATAAGATTGACAGGAACGCCCTCCGGAATGGGCCCGATGGTGATGTCTCCACCTTGGGTCACCAGCCATGGCAGCCAAAGATGGAGTGTGCCTTGAAGTGGTCGAAGGATTTCGGGCACAAAACCCTGTGGCAATGTAATGAGGCTGCGTGCGGTTGTACGGTCGATCCTGTAGACGCCGTCCTTTCCAAGCACAGTGTCCTTCGTCCGTCTTTCAGGCCATAGCATCTGTTCGACCGAGGCCTGAAAGACCTTCATGCGCGCATCGACCGAAGGACTCTCATCGAACGGTCCGACGCTATTGTTGAGAAGGTAAGGCCCGGTCGACCACAGACTGACAAGTGAAGGGACACGGGTATAACCGCGCCCTCCATCCGGCATTGCAAAGGGTCGACGCTGACCCTGAAACGGATCTCGTACCGTGATTGTCCCGACCGAGGGCAAGTGCTTGTAGGACTGTGAGGAGAAGTTGTCCCAGATATTGCCCGCAATTGCGTTTGTCGCCAGCGGGCTGCAGGCATTGGTCCTCAGCAGTGTCACCGGGATGCGCAGTTCGTTCGACAGATAATTATCGTTGAGAAAGTCAGGCTGAAGGACGATTTGGGTCATCTGCTCCTTAAAGTCCGATGTCTTCGTCCAGCTCCAATATTGCTTGAAGCAGTCGATGTAACCTCGGCCATTGCATGCAGCCAGATCAAGTCCCGCGGGCAAGGGTGGCATCTTGCTCGAATGGCAGCGGGCACAAGTGGTCGCGAAAGCCGACTTTCCGCGCATGAGAACAGCTTGATCGGTACTGAGGTAGGTATTACCCCCCGGCGCGTCCTTCAAAAGGTCCGGCCGAGCAGCCTTTAGAAAGAAGAGCGCCGTCGCAGGGGTCATCATCTCCGTGGCCTGCCAATAGCTCGACTGCTTCTGGGCATCTGATATCTTGATCGGAGAGATGGGCTTGCCGCCGACCACCGCGTTGAAATGCAGCAGCCATTCCTCACTGAAGAGGCCGATATTGAGGTAGACGCGATTGAGCGCTCCAAGCGCTCCTACGGCGTCCGATCCATCCTTCAGGACACGTGGTGTGAACACCGTGTCCGGCGCGACAAAGGACTTGGTCAGAGGCCCGCCCTGCAAGTAATCCTTGAACTGCTTGTTATTCAGTTCGCCGCCGGCAATCGTTTCCTTTCCGAGCTGCTGTGCCAACGCCAGGCGGTTCCCAACGTTGTAGATCGCGTTCATCGTGCGAGGATTGTTAATATAGTCAGTGGACACCAAGGAGGTATCCATTGCCCCTGGTCGATAGGTGTGGACGAGCTGGAACATGAAGTTCGACTTGCTCGCCGAATAGACGAACAGCCTGTCGACCCACATGTATTGCGCACCGACGGTCGAGCTCAGATCCGCCCATTGCGGGTGTTCAGGGTCGGCTGGAGGGTGAACCGGGCTCGGCCCGACATGGCAGAAGCCGCACGACATGCCGACACGATAGGGACGCACGAGGTTCTTGTCGTTATAGTAGGAGGGATCGTTGTAATAGCGATTGCCATCCCAGCGCTCGGCTGCAGCCTTGTCGAATTCGGGATTGGAAAATAGCCGCAGGCCAACGATGCCGGACGGCTCACCATAGTAGGAACCGAGCGGGACGGTCTTGCCGCGCGCGCCGATCGCAACGCCCGGATATTTCTGCGCATTGGCAAATGGATCGGCCGGACAATCGGACCGACGAACGTCGAGCAGCAGGCCATATTTCGGATCTGGTGCAGTCGCCTTATTGAAGCATGGCTCGTTCAGGAGGCCAAGAACCTTCCATCGCGTGTCGCGATCGGAGGAAACAATCTTAAGGAGATCGAAGCTTCCAAAGGTGGCCTTGGTCATGCCATCCCAGAATCGGTCATTGCCGCCTGTCCAGGCGATCCAGGCGTTACGCCCCTTGACCTCGTCCCCTGTCAGGGCAATGCCACGGTCCATGTCATGAAAATAGTCTTCGTCCGCAGCATGGAATGAGGCCGCATTGCGGCCGGCAGCCTTCGCCTCGTCGGCAACATTGCCAGAGCGAAACGGCGGATGCCACCAGTCACGGATGGCAGGATAGAGAATGAGCCCAGCCGACAGGACAAGGATGAAACCTACGCCAACAAGGATGCGAAAAAGCCACTTCACATCACGCCCCCCGGTTTATGGGCGCGTGGTGCAAGGTAATCCCCTAATGCGCCCGCGCTTTCACCTGCATCATTCCGGTCCGCACTCGCATCGACTTCAAATCAATGTAACGAAGTTCGCCATGAAGTAGAAGAAAATTTATCGCGACACCTAGAGAACCCCTCCGTCCCAGCACGGCGGCGCTGCCGGGGCCACTGGGCGGCCAAGCATGACATGCGCCCGCTCCCGTCTGCAGATTGCACTGCGTCCTGGGTAGTGAAACACGGCAAGCGTCCTATATAGCTCCGGGACGGCCCAAGTGAGGATCGAATACTGCCCTATGTCATTTGTCTGATGTTGACCTCGCCAGACGGAAGCCTTCATCCAAGCCGGTGGACGACCAGCCCCGATGGAGCCAAAGCAGATTGGGCGTCTCTCTATGAGAAGGTTCAAAAAGACCTTGGGGGAACCGCCTGGATGGTCGGGCGCGTAACGATGGCCGAGATCTCGAAAGTGACTGCTCACCCTCTAGCCGATCCACCAAACACCAAGAGACCAATTCACTTTGCCAAGCCGGATGCAGAAAGCTTTGCAATCGCGCTTGATGCGTCCGGAAAGCTGCATTTTGCTAGCGGCGAACTGTACGGTGACCATGTTGTCGTCCTGCTTGGCTCCGATGTGTCGGATAGCCACCTGGCGGAATTGACTGCTGACGGTGTTTCCTATGTCGTTTCTGACGGACCTGATATTGATGTGGCCGAGATGCTCGATGTGCTTGGCGAAGAATTTGGCGTTGACCGGATTGTTCTCGAAGGCGGCGCGCGGATCAACGGTTCGCTGATGGCGTCCGGTCTTGTCGATGAATTGAGCTTGATCGTTGCCCCTGCACTTGAAGCAAGGCACGGAAGCGACAGCGTTATCGAGTTTGGCGAGGAAGGTTTGGCGGGGAAGGTCGAATTGTCGCTTATAGAATGTGCACCTTTAGGCAACGGCGCGCTTCACCTTCGCTATGCGGTTCTGAAACCGAGCGATCAAGGGGCAATCGATCACAACGGCTGATGACGTGACCAAATTCAAGCAGAATGCATGGGAACGCGCCGGCGGTTCTGCGCAAATCAAAATGATCTTGATCCGCCGAGCATTTCTGAGCATAAGCGACATACTCACCACGGACCCGGTGAAACTCCGGGTGGCTCTTCTGGCCGCCGATCCGCCAGACCACGCAAAACTCCTGTCTTTTCAGGGAACGCTTACGCGTTCGCCACGCTTTGCGAGATCACCAGATGCTACTATCCACTTTCCATCGGGATTGGTCGGCCAATCCGATCCGCGAAATGCTCGCTGGAGCTGTCGCGACCTTTGCGCTCATTCCCGAAGTCATCGCCTTCTCCTTTGTCGCAGGTGTCGATCCCCAAGTCGGCCTGTTCGCGTCCTTCATCATCGGTATCGTTATTGCCTTTACCGGCGGCCGTCCCGCCATGATCTCAGCCGCAGCAGGATCGGTCGCACTCGTCGCGGCACCACTCGTTCATACGCACGGGCTCCCCTACTTGTTCGCCGCCGGCTTGCTTGCTGGTGTACTCCAAATCGCGTTCGGACTTTTGCGTCTCGGCGTCCTCATGCGTTTCGTGTCGAAATCCGTCAGGACTGGATTTGTCAATGCCTTGGCAATCCTGATATTTGCGGCTCAGCTTCCCCATATCATTGGGGGGGATTGGCTGGCCTACGCCATGCTCGCCGCAGGCCTTCTCGTCATTTACCTAGTTCCCAAGGTGACGACGGCGATCCCGTCTCCGCTGATCTGCATTCTCGTCCTAACCATCGCTTCAGTCACACTGAAGCTTCCGGTGATGTCAATTGCCGACCTCGGCAAGCTCCCGGATTCACTACCGATTTTCGTTTTGCCCGCTGTTCCCCTGAATATGGACACGCTCAAGATAATCGCTGGACCTGGGCTTGCCATTGCCACGGTCGGTCTTTTGGAATCGATGATGACTGCCAGCGTTGTTGATGATCTCACCGGCTCACCAAGTTCGAAGAATAGGGAATGCACCGGCCTCGGGATCGCCAACACCGCCGCAAACCTCTTCGGCGGAATCGCTGGTTGCGGCATGATCGGTCAAACCATAAGCAATGTGAAATATGGTGGAAGAGGGCGCTTATCCACGTTATTTGCCGGAGCATTGCTGCTCGTCTTGATGGTCTTATTAAAGCCGTGGGTCTCTCAGGTGCCTGTTGCGGCACTTGTGGCAATCATGGTGATGGTCTCGATCGACACATTTGACTGGTCGTCAGTGAAAACCGTTATGGTTCACCCAAAATTGTCGAGCGTCGTCATGATTGCAACCGTGTTCGTGACAGTGCTCAGTTCGAACCTGGCTCTGGGCGTGACGGTCGGGGTCCTCCTCAGCGGTGTTTTCTTCACATTCAAGGTGGCTCGACTTCTTCATGTCCAGGCCGAGAAGGATCCGGCTTCGGGTCGTTTGACGTATCGGGTCTCGGGCCAGGTATTCTTCGCCTCGGCAGACATTTTCGTCGACGCGTTCGATATCGAGGAAGCAAACGGTATGGCCGTTTTGATTGACGTCTCGCAAGCTCACTTCTGGGACGTTACTGCTGTCGCTGCCCTCGACAAGGTCGTCGAGCGGTTCAAGGCGCATTCCATTGCCGCCGACGTCCTGGGTATGAACGAAGCAAGTGCGACGCTAATCACCGACCTCAATGGTTCGACCGGCCTCCGGGCAATGTAGGTCGAGATCAACAACGAACGCTCGCTTAGGAAGTAAACTAGGTTTCACACAAATCCTCCCGACGGAATGAAATCGAATCCGTTCCCCATCGCTCCTCGACCGGCGCGAGATCGACAGTCTCTGCCTGGGACGTTACGATTCCTGAAGCAATCAGACCAAGGTCCGTCTTGCCGATAAGCGTCAGTTGCGTAGTGTCGGAATTCAGAGGTGCTGGGGGAACAAATGGGTACAACACACTGGCCAAAGGACCCCTTGTTCGGGGAAGATATGAATGTGCTGGCCTCGATCCTGCGGAGGTGGTGTGGCCAAAACCAGCGTGACTTCAATGGCGAGGAAAGCCGGGCGAAGGCCCGCGAACTCGTAGAATGGTTTGAGTTCGGCGTGAGGGACCCTGTAGAGCTTGCCGACTTGATCGAAGGCAGGCATTGGCAGGTCGAACGGCTCTGACCGCAAGTCCCCGTCGTTCAAATCGGCTGCTCGGAGAGCCGCAATCTAACGACTTTTGCAACGCCGACGTGTGATTTTATCGAGCCGGCTCGCGCCGACGGCTTCTCGGAACTTCTGGCAGAACCGGGAACTTTGAGGCATCGTGGCATCCATGATCGTCTCGAGGGAGAGAACGCCATGAAGTGCTGCCTCTACACCGCCATCGCTCTGACGTATTTGGGGATCACCGGAGCGGCATTTGCCGACGAAACGCCTTTCCTTCAATCCCTCGCGGGAGATTGGATCGGCGGAGGCATGATGAAGCGGTCGACGTCGTCGTCTCCAATCAATCTGGACTGCAATTTTAAGACCCAGGCGAGTGGCGAGGCCCTTTCAATGAAAGGGACATGCCGGGGGATGATCGTCATCACGCGCGCGGTCTCTGCAAGTATCAAAGCCAATGGCACCCAATATGCCGGCACTTATATCGGACCGTCAGGCGGCATTTCAGGATTGCAGGGAAAGCGGAGCGGTGAGGCAATCAACCTTGCCGTGCGCTGGTCCCGCGTGATCAACGGCGATCGAAGCGCCACCATGACCATCCAGCGTGTTGATGCCAATGCCATTAGAATCCGAACCGTCGACAAGGACCCGGCATCGGGACAGCAGGTTGTTACGAGCGAGATCAATCTGCGGCGCGACTGACTTGGGCGACTGCAACCTCTCGTCGGAGCAACGAATCCAACCTATATAATGCTGAAAAAGCCCGACGATTTCCGCCGGCTGAACCGGAGACATAAATGAGCCGCGATCCATATGAGCTTCTCGGCGTGAAAAAGGACGCCTCGCAGAAAGACATTCAGAGCGCATTCCGCAAACTGGCAAAGAAACTTCATCCCGATCTCAATCCGGGCGACAAGAAGTCAGAGGAACGGTTCAAGGAAATCTCGACCGCCTATGAGTTACTGAGCGACGAGGAAAAGCGGGGACGATTTGACCGTGGTGAAATCGACATCACCGGTGCCGAGCAAGCGCCTCGAAACTATTACCGTGACTATGCCTCCCAGGGAGGTGCTGGAAACCCCTACCAAAACAGTGCGGGCTTTGCCGACTTCGGCGACCAGGATGATATTTTCTCGAGCTTCTTCTCCAGCCGCGCCCGGGGCGGCGTTCGAGCGCATGGTCAGGACCGCAACTACTCCATGGAGGTGGATTTCCTCGACGCTATCAACGGCACGAAGACCCAGATCAGGCTCCCCGACGGACCGGCCCTTGATCTTCAGATTCCGCCGGCCACGCGGGACGGTCAATCCCTTCGATTGAAAGGCAAGGGAGAGCCCGGGATCGGTGGTGGTCCGGCTGGTGACGCCTATGTGGAAATCAGAGTGCGCCACCATCCTTTCTATGTTCGTGACGGAGACGACATCCGTTTCGAGTTGCCCATTGGCCTTCGGGAGGCAGTGCTCGGAGGCAAGGTACGGGCGCCTACACCCACCGGTTCAGTCAACCTCACATTGCCTCCGTATTCGAACACAGGGAAAGTCTTGCGTCTGAAAGGCAAGGGCGTGCCAAAAAAAGGTGGCGGAGCCGGTGACATCTATATTTCCCTGAAGATCATGCTGCCCGATTCACCCGACCAGCAACTGACCGAATTCATGATGAGCTGGAAGGCAGGTGAAGCGCAGGATCCGAGAAAAGGCATGGGAGAATAACCATGGATGATCTTGAATTCCGACGGTTCCTGAAGATCGACGTCACCGTTCTTGAGGTTTGGGTGGAACAGGGATGGCTGCTGCCCCAGAGCCAAGATGGCGCACGCGATTTTCGCGACACGGATGTGGCCCGTGGGCGCCTTATCCTCGATCTTACGCAAGATATGGGCGTCAACGACGCGGGCGTCGACCTGATCATGGACCTCATCGATCAAATTCACGGCCTGCGCGGGACCCTCCGAGACGTGCTGGCCGTCATGGCCGAACAGGACGAGGAAGTAAAACGCAGATTGCGCGGCAGGCTGGACGAGCTCTCCGGTACCGTCGGCCTTTGAGGCTTGCCTCGTTCTTCCCCCTGACTGAGACGGCAGAAGACCGTCCTCTCAGCCGGAGGACATGGCCATCGCGAACGAATTTACTGCCGCGCATTCACGATCCCTTTGATAGGCTCGCTGAACGTCAGCAGTGGAATCGATTGATGCTTGATTCCGTCTCACTGTTGGTGGGAACGACCGTGATAAGCGGAACACCTGCTTCAGCTGCAGCTCTTGTCAGCGCGGCACGCGCCTCCTGAGCTGTGAGGTTGCCTTGGATCGCATCAAGACAGGCCTTCGCGGCAGCCACGTATTCCTCGCCGTCGTCCAAAGGCCAACCACTAAGCTTCAGCAATCTCCCGGAGCGAGCTTGCGAGCCTGTGACCACGCACTATGCATCAGCGGGATAAAATCAGCGTTTTCGCGCCAATTCATTACAAATCCACCTCCACATAGTGATTTCCTCGAAGCCCAACAACGCTCATTCCTTTTCGAGAGAAAGTAAATTTTACTCGCGCACGCCCTACCCTGACGGAACTCTATGATTATCTGACGTCCTCATGACGCTACGAGCTTGGCGAGGCCGCGGGCCGTAATCCGCCGCAAGACCTCCCTTGCCCTTGAGATCGACGCGTACTGTCAGTCCCTCTCCTTGCATATCGACACGCGCCGGTCGGGCCACGTTAAAGCAACTGTCGCGTTCACTCTCAGGGCCTTGCACCAGTGTAGGGAGATGCTTTTGCTTCAGCTCGATATCCATTGGCTACCTTTCCAGGTTTGCAAACGGAGATCCGGGCACCCGCAAGGCGCTACGCCGCTCTGTTGATGCCTCTTTTTGACGAGAAATCCTTGCTGGGAAATGCCGAGATTTTGCGTGAGCTGCCAGGTGCCAAGCGCAGATCGGCGCCCCCCGGCCGCGGCTGCCGGACAAGGGCCGTCGGACGAAAAATAGCCTCGTACAACTCACGTACGGAACAGATTCTTGTACTGGGAGGGCTGCGATCTCAAGTATTGTGGAGGAGCCGATACCTGGCCTCCAAGGGCGGCGGCCGCGTGCCAA
This sequence comes from Rhizobium grahamii CCGE 502, assembly GCF_000298315.2. Classification (GTDB taxonomy): domain Bacteria; phylum Pseudomonadota; class Alphaproteobacteria; order Rhizobiales; family Rhizobiaceae; genus Rhizobium; species Rhizobium grahamii. The sequence goes on from NZ_AEYE02000035.1 coordinate 489,700, forward strand.
GGCCAGCGAGGATCGTAGAGTGCGGCCCGTGCAATTGCGATCAGATCCGCGTCGCCAGTAGACACAATCGCTTCAGCTTGGGCGGGCTCGGTTATCAATCCGACAGCCACGACTGGGATTTTGACCTCATTCTTGATAGTCCGTGCAAGTGGGACTTGGTAGCTTGGACCCACGGGGATTGATTGCTTGGGATGCAGCCCCCCGCTCGACACGTGGATGGCATCACACCCCCTCGCCTCAAGCGCTTTCGCAAAGGCAATCACTTCCGCTATTTCCAGGCCTCCCTGGACCCAGTCGGTCGCCGAAACCCTCATCGTAACCGGTCTGCCCGCCGGGAATGCGCTTCTAACCGCGTCGAAGACTTCCAATGGAAAGCGCATTCGATTTTCGATGGTGCCGCCGTAGTTGTCATTTCGCGAATTGGACAGTGGAGAAAGGAATTGGTGCAAGAGATAGCCGTGCGCACCGTGTATCTGGACGGCATCGATGCCGATATTGGCGGCGCGCATTGCCGCTGAGGCAAAGGCATTGCGAATGCGTTCTAAACCACCCTGATCCAAAGCCGTAGGCGGCACGTCGTCTGAACTGAACGCCACGGCGGAGGGCGCCTCAGTTTGCCACCCATTTGGGTGATTAGGCGGGATCTGCTTGCCGCCGATCCATGGGATATTGGTTGACGCTTTGCGACCGGCGTGAGCGAGCTGAATTGCAATCGGCACATCGGAATACCGGCGCACCCCCTCTAGCGTCCGGGCCAAGGCGACTTCGGTTGCGTCATCGTACAGCCCGACATCAGCGTAGGTGATACGCCCCTCTGGCACTACGGCGGTAGCCTCTATGGTTAGCAATCCTGCTCCTGACAGAGAGAGCTGACCCAAGTGGATGAGATGCCAGTCGGTCGTGCATCCATTCTCCGCTGAGTATTGGCACATCGGAGCGATGACAATCCGGTTTGCAATTTCCAGCCCGGCTACGCGAAAAGGGGTGAAAAGAACAGGATTTGGCATGGTATTCCTTATCTTTGCGAGGGGAGACTTCGTTTCAGGAGGCCAGGATAAGTCAGCCTCGGCCCAATTCGGCATCATATTGTCTGGCACTGGGCATTATCGCAACGTCTCCAGTCGACGGATAGCAATCACCGCAAACCGGAATCAACAATGAGCAGAAGAAATACTTAATCGCCGACAACTACAAGAGCACGACGGACGATACTCTGCGGTCTGAACGCGGCAAGGTGAGCCGCAGTATCGTTTCCTTTTTACCCCCTTCCTCTCGAGCCCCCGCACGCCTTGCTTTCAATCGCGTAGGCTCAAGGAAAAGCTGACCACAACACTGAGGCACAAGGGCAACAGCACGCTTTACCTGAAACACGGTAAAAAGACCGAGCAACAACGAAACATCATAGACGCACTGATGAAGTCAGTCGCGAATGAGCCGAATTCTCGCAAGGCTGAGTGAGTGAGAGAGCTATGTCAGCACGTGGTGTTGTGGTGTCAGTCGCTGGATTTTAAGATCGGCAGCACATGGCGCTGAGGGAGACAGCCGTCTTACGTGAAAGGGGCGTACAATTTTCGCAGGAGAAGCCCAAATCCGGCCTCGAAGAACTCTGACGGCACTCGGGGGCTTTAGTAAGCCGAAAACTTCACCGTCACGCCGCGCTGACGAAAGTAGGCCTGCATCAGCTTCCTCCCCGAACGATTGTTCTGCACGAGCCTAGCGGGGTCGAATACAGCCTCTTTCAAACCCGCCCGTGTCAGCGCCGCCTTGAGAGCTGCGATATGCGCATCAATTTCGGCGTTGTCTGCATGAAGCGCTTCATAGACGCGGTTTGTTGCATCTTCGACGGTCGGTTCGCTCACGATTACACTCCGGATGTTATTTGTCTGCCCTTAGCACATTGTTTGCCCTTATTGTGCTGAAAGACCCGCGTGAATGCGGAGCGATCGATTCACGTTGCTCCCACCTTGAAGCAACGGTTCAGGCCTGGGCGATCGCCGAAAAGACTTTTGATAAACGCAGTTGTCAGAACCCACCAATTCGCGTATATCGTGTATGACTGCAACGCTTAGGTGTCTCTCTCGCACCTCCGCAGCAGTTGTTCCCCTCGAAGGTTCCGGCCTTCGCACCTCCGGCCCTCGCAATTCGATGGGCCTTTTTTCTGATCTTTGTCGATCGTGGTAGTAGTGGAACCCGCCTTACGTTGAGCGGCATGTATCCACCATGGAAACGTGTGGTCGGGAATGGGTGAGCGAACTAGAATAGTCTCCCTTGCGACGGTCCAACGACAACGACTAATTCCTTTTCACCGCGCCGGCTCAACTCGGTTTCCGCGCTGAACTTGATATCAGGGTCTCGCGCGAGTGACATTTCACGAAGCATCTCAACGCTGAGACGATCCCAGGTTTTGCCGCGCTCGGCACCCGACGGCACCCGAGGCAACGATCCAGGTTCCAGGCTCCAAGCCACGAGCTGGTCGATCGAGACTTCGTTGAGCATATCTCGTAGGCGATGGGCCGTAACATATGCATCCGGCATTGCTCGATGCGCCGGGAGACCGATATCGCGATCAAGCCCCACCGGCACGCGCTGATACCGCAGCATCTGATTGGAGAAACTGGTAAGCTGGGGCCATAGCCGCATCGAACATTTCCAGGTACAGATCCAGGGGCTCCCGCCGGTGAGACCCGGGGTGCAGTAGCGTTGCTCAAAAGCTGATCGATGTGCCGTTAGCAGCTTGACTCCGGCCCCGGGTCGCAAAATGCTGGATGCCACCTGCCGCCAATACGGTGCCGTTGCGACATCCGCATCCACAATGTGGTAAATAGCCATGGTTTCGACAGCGATGGGACGACCGGGATTGACCATTAAAGCTCCCCGCTCCTGCTCGATACGCCAGCGGCCATCGGGCCCGAGGCCAACGTCCTGCCAACCTATTTCGCAGACGTCGTTCTTGCCATTGCCCGCGGTTTCGAGGTCGATGACACGAACCCGAAAATCACTATTCAAAACTGTCATATGACCGCCAAAGCCTGCCTCGGGTGGGGCGCCCCTCTGGATCGACGATGCCGCCGATCATCGGCCGAAGCAAGCGTCCGCTTCGAGCGCCACCGTCCGAACGCCAGCAAGGCTCGTGGTTGCAGCGACTTTATCCCAGCGTGGAACTTTCCGCCGTATCAGTGGTTTTGGCTTTCGACGCATGGCGGATGTTGTTGCACCTGACTGTTTTCCCAACTTCAGTCAATCACTAGCCCGGAGCTGCCCGCAGCACCGGGCTCTGTTATAGTAATGAGACTTCAGCCGACCCGGGCTTGTACTCTGAGACGGATTCCCAATGGCTCTACACCTGCGCCCAGACCTCCCCCCATTCATCCAGGACGAGAACGGTCACATCCCAATGACCGACGCAACGGCAAATTGGCTGGTGATTGTGACAAGGGAGGCCCTTGAAGGAGTAGCATCCCCGGCCGACTCATCTCAAGACAGGCTGCTATCGTACATCGATACGTTCGGTAAGGTTGCTACTTTCAAGTTGGAGCATGGTCGCGCCGGAAAGGAGCAAACGATCTGGGTTCAGATGGAAGACGTCACGGAATGGCGAAGGACTGGGTCAGTGTTGTGATTCCGGTTTCGTCAAGAGCTGGAAGCGACCGGCTTGGGACAGTTCACCGCCTGGCTTCCCTCAGAAACCAATCCCGGAAGGCGATTACTTTGGGCGAGTGCTGCCGGTTCTCTGAATAGACACGCCAGAACTTTCTTCTGCTGGCGGACAGATGGAACAGCCGCACCAATCGGCCGGACTCCACCGCGCCAGTCGAGTCTCATCTTGATTGGGCTCTTCCGCATATTTGGTGCAGGCCGAGGTCTGCGATGTACCTCGGCCTGCTAGCGGTTTCGCCATGGGTTTTCAGGGGCCAATTCCGCAGCATTTCTTGAACTTTTTTCCTGATCCACACGGGCATGCCCGGAAACCGAAAGCTGCGGCGCATGTTCGTAAATATGCTTCGGGAAACACTTGGCCTTCGCATTACAGGATTGCGGGTGCTGACCCAGAAGCCATGCACGTCTTCGCCGGGATGGCGGTCGCCAGGAACGGCTCCTTTCTCGCTTGGAGGATTGTTGCTGTTTCTTCAGGTCTGCGGTCCATCGGTAAACAGTGGCACGGCTTCCTTTAAATCCCTGGGATTTGATCTCGGACAGAAGCTGCCGACCGTTGCGACATCCTTCGTTCCAACGTCGAAGAAGATAATCCTGGAACCCCACAACTCTACGGAGCGAGATCGACGGTGATTGTCAAGGCGACTTGCACGGTCAAGGAATTGCCCCGCTTACACCAGGGTTTATCAACGCTGACATCGAGACCGTGCAGCACGACAATCAAGGGCTCTTCCGCGCATATTTGGTGCAAGAGGATTCACGTATGGCACGAATACGGTCATAGATTCGGAATCGTAGTCTATGCAGTGGCTACTTGCGTGACAGAGCGGCCTTCCTCATATGGTGCATCGCAGCCAGCCTTGCCTCCAGTTGGCACCTGCTTTAGCTCATTTGGGAAATGGAGGAGGAAAAATGATTTTCCTAATAGTTGCCGTCCCGATAATTATTGTATGTTTTCTTCTTTTCCCCAGACCTACTCTGACGGCGTTGGTTTTATTCCTTTGCGTAGGCGCAGTCGTCGGCGTTTATATCTATGTGCAGCAATCCGACAGCAGTGGGCTAGCCGGTATGGTGTCTGGTACCAGCACTGGAGCAAGTGCCTGCGATGACCCGGCGCGAACTGTTCTCGTCAAACTGTCGAATGCGTCAGACAGACAATTAAACGTCGTCCGTTTCCGGTTGATCGCGAAACGTCCAGGCTACAGCAACGAACTCTATTCAGACTACTTCACCAGCAATAAGATTATCGCACCGCATAGCGTCTTCGAGACCTGCTGGGCCCTCAACCAATACCGAGGCCTTGAGACATTGCCGGGCAAGCCTTTGGCTAGTGATTTCGAATGGTCGGTTGAGATCTCGTCAGTGGAATTTGCTGGCTGATTCGGATGGGATGTCGCCGGCTCAATCGGCGTCAGTTCGGGGACACCGTCCCATTGCCGGTGACGGCGGCGCCATCAAGTTCTCGGCAAACGGAATACAATAGCGTTGACTAATCAATTAGTATGGGCTAATCGTTGTAGCATGGCCGATACTGAGATCATCACCGCTGTCATGCGAGCCCTTGCCGATCCGACGAGGCGCGCCGTGTTCGAGCGTATCGCCAACTCCGAAGAAATCACCGTCGTCGAGTTAACCCGCGGCAGTAATGTTACGCAGGGCGCCATCTCGCAGCATCTCAAAGCCCTGAAAAAGGCTGGCCTCGTAAGCGAGCGACCGGAGGGGCGTAATGTCTACTACCGTGCCCATCAGGGTGGGCTTGAGCCGCTGGCCGACTGGATGAACCACTATCGCGTCTTCTGGCGCGAACGCTTCACCGACCTCAGAGATTTGCTGAAGGAGATCGACCCGTGAATGAAATTGTAAGTCCGCAAACTGAGACTATTGTCCTCGATGAGGTCTTTCCGCATGCCCCGCACGTTATTTGGAAAGCCCTGACATCCGGCGACTTGATGGGCCGATGGCTTATGCCGCCGAAGGGCTTCGAGCCCGTCGTCGGTAACCATTTCACCTTCCAGACAACCCCGTCTGGTGAATCGGGACGGGGTCATCCGATGCGAAATCCTTGAGGTCTTGCCAGATGAACGGTTCTCCTACGTCTGGCATGGTGGGCACGAGAGCAACGACGGCTATGGATCAAAACTGGAGACGGTCGTCACCTTCAGTCTTTCGAAGGCCGAGCAAGGCACTCGCCTTCGCCTTGTCCATTCAGGTTTCGTGCTTCCCAAAAACGACACCGCTTATCGCAACATGAGCGAAGGGTGGAAGAAAGTGGTCAAAAGCCTCAAAACTGTGGTCGCCGACGAGGCGTCTCCACAAACCCTGCATTGAAAAGAGGAGATCCGCATGAGCGAATCCTACACCGGTGGATGCGCCTGTGGTGCAATCCGCTATGACGTCTCCGGTGAGCCCGCCGTCATGGTCGAGTGCCAGTGCCGCCAATGCCAGCGTGACAGTGGCACAGGCCACCAATCCCACCTGACATTCGTCGCCGCAGAGGTGAAACTGCATGGGGCCGCATCGCATTGGCAGACGGTCGGGGACGGAGGTACCGTAAAACGGCGTGGTTTCTGCCCGACGTGCGGTTCGTCGGTTTACCTTACATTTCCCGATATGCCTGAGGTGTTTATCGTAACGCCGGCAAGTCTGGACGATCCAAGCCGCTACAGTCCACAACTTGTGTCCTGGACCACAGCCGGACATGCTTGGGACTACCTTGACCCGGCCTTGCCGAAATTCGACAAGATGCCTGCGAGGTGACGTCAGTCAATGGATGGCCGTACGCCATGAGCGTCCATCCTTTGTTGGGCCGCGACTTTCGGAGTTGGCGATTAGTTGGCGTGAAACTGTACAGGCCCCCGCTTTGCGTGTTCTTCACACGAACGAGAAAAGCTACTGGCCCCGGACGGCGACGAATTGACCAGGCTTTCACACAAAAATTTGTTTCCCAGGTGGCAAGTGAGTTCCGAGATGAGGCTTCCTGTTAGGATCTAAAAAAAAATTGAAAATTCTGCACAAACACTCTTGCGGTTTGTCCACGATCCGCATAGATCACGGCCACCGACGCGGCGGGCCGAACCGGACCGATCTCGCGAGGGGCGATTAGCTCAGTTGGTAGAGCGCCTCGTTTACACCGAGGATGTCGGGAGTTCGAGTCTCTCATCGCCCACCATTTTCCCTCCTTTGCTTCAATACCGCTCTTGCGAAGAGGCGGCTTCATATCTCTAGACCGTATGTTCGTGGGCTGAAGGTGGCCCGCCCCCACGATGAGCTGATTTCGGGGGCTGCTCTGGATAGGCCGGAGCCACCCGGCAGCTTAAGCGAAGGCTGAAAGACGATAGCGTAATTTTCCTCGGCTTGGATACGTCCAAGTTGAAGCTTTCAGTGGCCATTGCTGAAGGAGAACGCAACGGCGAGGTTCGGTTTTTCGGGGACATCTCTTCCGAGCCGGGCGAGCTGACCGCGGTCTGGGGTTCCACATGAAGCTCATGTGGCGATCCGCGACTTGGTGCGGGCTCGCGAGGCAGCCAGCGATGCCCTGAAACAGGCGCGCCAGCAACTTCAGTCTTTCTTGTTGCGTCATGGCCGGATCTATACCGGCCGCAAACCATAGACGCGCGCCCATATAAGATGGCCGACGTGCCAGGCCTTCGATCATCCCGCCCACCAGATCCTGGTGGCGGAATATTGCCAGGCCATCGAGGATGCCGGTGTGCGTCTGGACCGGCTGACCCAGCTGGTGGTGGAGACTGCGGCATCTTGGTCGATGGCTCCGGTTGTGGCCGCCTACCAAGCGATGCGCGGCGTTGCATTCATGACGGCGGTCACCTTTGTCGTCGAAATCGGCTATGTCAGGCGCTTTGATAATCCCCGTCAGTTAATGGCGTATCTTGGTCTTGTGCCGTCGGAAAGCTCGACGGGCGAACGGGTCAAGCGTGGTGGGATCACCAAGGCAGGCAACACAAGGGTGCGGCGGGTCCTTATAGAAGGCGCCTGGACATATCGCTTCCCTGCACGCGTAAGCCCTACGATCCAGGCAAGGCTAGGCGGATTACCAAGGACCGTTCGAGAAATTGCCTGGCAAGGCCAAGTGCGGCTTTGTGCGCGCTATCGCAAGCTGATGGCAGCAGGCAAGCCAAAGGTCGTCGCGGTTACCGCCATTGCCGGTGAGATGGCAGCTTTTCTTTGGGCGATTGGACAGGTGGTCGCAGAGCAAACGAACTTTCGACGTAACGTGCGAATGACGATTTGAACGACCAGGCCATTGAAGATCGCAAAAACGGCACTAATTGGATGTGTCGCGAAGGGAGGCGGCAATGCAAGACACCGATCTTCTTATTCTCTCCAGGGCCGTGCAACAATGGTACCGGTATTACGACGTAGATCCGGACGAACAGGCATCGACTTTTCTCAACCACGCAGCGATCGAGCTTTTCGATCAGGGCCATCGTTCGGTTGAAGGCATCGCTACGATGTTGATCGAGAACTACATCGGGGAATGGCCCATGATAATGAACGCGCCCGGCACAAATACACTTCAATAGGCGAGATCTAACGCGCCGTTTCCGTTGGAGGCGTGGCTCCCGCGGCCGAACTCTTTCCCGGTGTCTGCTTCAGGAGCACCGGGAGGCAAACGGCCTATGGAGATTCAATGGAGAGCGGGACGTTGGTTTTGCTCATGCCGTCAACGGCGTAAATCCTATGCGGGGTCAGCACCTTGGAAGCTATTTTGAAGCAACGATTGTGTCCGTCGCCGCCCGCTTTTGATCGCCCCCAGCGATCAGTTGCCTGTCTCAGCATACTTCCGGAGAGAGCACCCCGTCTTGGCTATGACCCGAGGAACACATGAGCACGACGAACAACGACGGCAAAGCCGAGAGCGCAATAAAAAGATTGGTCCGGCGTACGAATGACGGTTCATGCCGGCTACGAGGCCATCGGCCACGTTTTGGGGCGGATCTCCTGTCTGTCCAGGTGGACGACGGTCCGCCACGGACCTATGATCATGCATAGCAAACCGAATGTATAACCTTTTAGGCAAGGTTTTCGCCGTATCCGATTGATAAAGCGCATATTTCGCTGAAAAAATCCAGTGCGGCACTATTGCCGTTCTGCAACGGTCAGACCTTATGTGCCCGAATATAAGTACTTTCTTATGTTCGAGAGATTGCCAGGGCCATGCACCCGAACATAGGCTCATGCGTCGAGAAACCGGCGCAATGCGATGGGATTATGACTAAAATTAGTATGAAATCTACGATTGCAGAGCTGATTGATCGCATCCTCAGAATTTGGTGCGATGAACATGGGCACAAGAAAGGAAGCATCGAAGCATCTCGAAAGGTGAAAAGCCTCACGCAGTGGATCGAGTTCGGCGTGACGGATGAGACAGAGCTTTCAGACCTCATTCGCGACGATATCGTAATCAGCACGAGGTAGGCGGTGTCTTCTCGGTCCCGCTTCGCGGCCGATAGAGGCCCGTTACGTCCTTGCGGAATGGCTCGCTCCGACTCGGGAACCATCTTAGCCGGCAAATGGTGCCACGGTATTCTCTCGGCTGATTAGCTTTGCAACTGCAACCTCCCCGTCGGTAATGTAATGGTTGACCTTGCCGGTCACCAGACGCGAGCCTGACTGATGCCACGCGACCTCCCCAATGACGCATCTTTCTTTCAGTTCGTTGACGATGTAGTCACGCTCGGCATTCGTATCGGAATCGGTTGCGTGCGTGATCTTGAACGTTAGCCAAGTCAGAGATAGTCCGGTATCCCTTGTGCCCGCTCCAACCCACAGAACGCGCTCGTCGGTTGATGGCTTGTCCGTTTTTAGCCAAAAGCTCGCTTCGCTCATATCTTCGCTGGAATGGGTGAGACTAAGGGCCCAGAAACGAATATGATGGCGCTTGCGGGGGCTCCCGTCTATGGGCTCCTGAAACCCGACGTCCTGTCGCCTACCAAAAAGATAGAAGGTACTGAACGGCGCCGTGGGATAGGCAGAGTTCATAAGAAAGGCTCGCGCCATTCGGAGCGAGCTTGCCATCCCCAAACTGTCCGCCTTGGACCAACCCGCGATTTCGAACGCATCGTGGAGTTGCTGGAGCGTGCCGATGAGGACGAAATTGACGGGGTCACCGGGCAGGCCATCGGCGGTTATCGTATATCTCGGGATAAGTCCTCGATGGAGCACCTTCAAACTCAGGCGGACGATGTTCGGCAAGATGACGTACGCTGCCAAACCATAGGTGAGGCAAACTGCGAAGACCCATGGAAGCCTTTGATCCGCCGTATCGAAAACAATGAAGACTATCAGCCAAACGCTGAGACCTCCCAAGCAGAACACAAGCAATCTCTGGAAGAAGCGCGTCAGCAATCTCACAACACTCCCCCTCATCGAGCGTCAGATGAATTCGCTGTTCGCAATTTTTACACCAAAATCTCCAATTGGTAGGCGTCTCCCCTTGATGGTGGATCTTTCGCGACGCGGACGGCGTCGGCCAACGAGAGGTTCCGCCTGAGTGACATGTATTGGTGCCTTGCTCATCTCCGATGTGGTCGTAACCGATATATCCAACAGGGCCCTACCTTACTCAAGGAAACCCGGATACTATAAGCTGGCTTCAAACCACATTGTGGAGGAGGCCGTAAGCGTTGATCATGGCGTTGTTGCCGAAATGCGCCTACGCCATCCGGCGTCCGCAACGCAAAAACGTCCGGTATCGTACGCACTGCCTGAGGTATATTCATTTTTACGTTTTCTGATATCGTCCCCACCTGTTGTAGGGAGTCGAGGTCATGTTTGTAAGCAATTTGGTGCCGGGCGCGTTTTATTGGGCAAGATCCACTAAGCATGCCGACGATAAGGCGACCATCGTGCAGGTCTCGATGGTTTTCGGCGAAGAGCCTGAGTATTGGACTCTCGCGGTCGTCGGATCCGAACAGCACCACATGATCAGCGATTTCGAGATCATTTCCCTGGCAGAGCCTCCAGGCGTCCATTCGCTTCGTCAGGCCGCGGAGTAGCGATTTTCTTGATGCCCCTGGTGCAAGTTCAGGTCGATCTGGACATCCGCGATATCAGTCCCCACTTCACTAGGCGCTACCGAGCATGGCTAGGTTCTGGCGAGGGTGAATACAATCCGCCCGCCCTCGGGTATTGACTTCAAAGCGTTGACGGTCGAGCCGGCCTTTAAAGAATAGATGCCGAGTTTGGAATCGATGATGACATAGCCGTCGTATCGCCTGATCGTGTCTCCGGGCGCGAGACGAAATTCAGCCACTGATCCCAGCTTGCCGTTGCTCGACAGCATGACCCAGACGGTGGCCCCGTGCTCGTCACTTGCAAATTGGCGGCGGCCGCCATCCGGCCCTCTGCAGAAAACGCCATAGCCATTCGCAACCCAATCCTCGTAACGGTCTCCATCGAGGTCCGCGCCCGTGACGAATTTATCCGAAAGATCAATTTCAGACCCGTTGTTGCGCGAGTTGCATGCATCCTGCAGCCGGGCAATACTTTCGAGCATCTGCGCCGGGAATAATCCCTCCCATTTTCGAACGTATTCCCGAGAGTCGATTTTCCTCGGCTTTCCTCCCTTCACGACCCGGGGCGCCGTCGAGGTCGATCGATTCTCATTTGTCTTTGTCAGGAAAGCCTGAAGCCTCGAGCGAAGTTCGACTTCGTCGCCATCGGTCGACAGCCGGAAAAAAAGGAGGAGCGAGCGGGATACAGCCTCAGGGAGGTAGATTGGACTGATCCTTTCGGGATTGTCCTGTATCGTCACGCATGTGTCGCCGTCCTCAAGAAGGTAAAGGACCTGAACTTCCAGTCGGTTTTCGGCATTCGTCTTGGTCCCGAAAGCCGCCCATCCTTTTCCATCCCGGATCGTTTGCTCGACAAGGCCCCGTGCTTTTTCCGGCACATTGGCGAAGGCTGCCTGCGTGTCGTCCGCCATCTCCCCAGCGAAGACCGAGCCATCGGGAGAGATGTGGAGCTGCGAAGCAACGAGGTTCTCAAATGCTTCTGATCCCATTTGGAGGCATTTGGGCGATGGCCCCTCTTTCGAATGGGCCGTTCCCGCCACCAAAAGGCACATCGCAGCCAAGCAGTTCCTGAACCCTGCCGAAGTCACGTTAGCCCCTCCTCGACGTCAACCGAGTTTCTTGCTGCAACGCACGCGGAAACACTTTCCGAAGCTGGTGATCGAATGGAGACCACGATTGGGAATAATCCATAGCAATTCCATCGGTTGCTGTCTCCGCAGTGGATGAAATGTGGGCGTCCATCTTGAAGGGTGGTGAATGAAAGAGAGCCACAGGGCCGCGCATTTGTAACGGTGTAGCGGTTTTTACTCCGGAGGTAAGGCCGAGGCACTAGGTCGCACCCTTCAAAATTTTTGTCGGAACTTTTTTCGCTGCAAGACATCAAAGACATTATGGAGGAGCCGATGCCGAAACACGAAGAAAATGCAACCGCACCCGAACCAACCCAATCCGATCCGGAGCTTCTCGCATTGGTTCGTGCGGGACAGCCATTTGCATTTCGCCTGATCATGCGTCGATACAACCGCCGGCTCTATCGCATTGCCCGCGGTATCGTCCGTGACGATTCTCTGGCGGAGGATGTGCTCCAGGAAGCCTATTTGTTGGCGTTTCGTCATCTCGACGACTTCAATGGCAAGAGTACATTTTCAACCTGGCTGACACGCATCGTCATGAATGAAGCACTTGGACGTTTGCGCAAGGCAGGTCGGACTCCCGAAGTCCATCTCGGTGAAGAAGGGTTGCCAGGTCGTGTTCTCGACTTTCCAAGTGGCGCTGCTCTCGACAATCCGGAAATCACGATGGCCCAGAGGCAGATTTTGAAGCTGGTGGAAGCCGCTACCGACGAGCTTCCAGAGGAATTTCGCATTGTCTTCATTGCCCGGGTCATCGAGGAAATGACCGTCGAAGAAACTGCAGAACTGCTCTCATTGAAGCCGGAGACGGTTCGAAGTCGCCTTCATCGCGCACGCGCTGTGATCAGGGGAAAGTTGGATCGAATGATCGGGCCAATCGCTGTCGACGCATTTCCCTTTGCCGGCTGGCAATGCGAACAGCTCACCGAACGTATCATGAGACAGCTCTTTCCCCGATGATTGCTGTCGGACCCTCACCAGTTACAAGTTGAATAACAACCTGCGCAGTCCTGACGCCACTCCAAGTCGATCAGGATGTAAAGTCGCCTGTGCCATATGACCGGGCGCAACAAGTTCGTTCGCGTTCTTTTGCGATGGGCAGATGACGATCTTGATAGCCGTGACACGCCTGCTGGAGTGGTGGTACGAGCTTTTAAGGAGATTTTCTAAAGCGCGGACGTTCAGCGAGGTCAGCGGAGATTCCGAGGTCGTATTGTTCAAGTCAATCCCAAGTCTTACCTTCGGGAAGCCAGGGCGACGACTTGTTGTTGGGTGCTCCAGGGATGAATAGCCTAGGGCATCGACCGTTGCCAGCCCCATTTTCTCATCCTCACCCCGGATACGAACCTGTTCTATGACTGATCCTGTTAAAAGCCCATCGACGCACCAGATACGCAAGATCATCCATATCGACATGGACGCGTTTTATGCCTCCGTCGAGCAGCGGGATAATCCGGAGCTTCGCGGGCTCCCGGTTGCTGTCGGGGGCTCCGAGGCGCGTGGCGTTATCGCGGCGGCCAGCTACGAAGCCCGGACGTTCGGCGTTCATTCGGCCATGCCGTCCGTGACGGCAAAACGCAAATGTCCCGACCTCATCTTCGTAAGGCCTCGCTTCGACGTCTATAAGTCTATTTCCGCGCAAATCAGGGAAATCTTTGCCGAGTACACACCGCTGGTCGAACCGGTTTCCCTCGACGAAGCCTATCTCGACGTATCCGAGAACTTGAAACAAATGACGATCGCGACCGAGATTGCCCTCGAGATCCGGCAGAAAATCAAGGCAGTGACCGGCCTGAATGCATCTGCCGGAATCTCCTACAACAAATTCCTCGCCAAAATGGCGAGCGATCTCAACAAGCCCAATGGCCAGGCAGTAATCACTCCCAAAAGCGGACCTGGTTTCGTGGCTGGATTGCCGGTCAAGAAGTTCCATGGCGTCGGGCCAGCGACTGCCGAGAAGATGCATCGCCTCGGCATCGCAACGGGAGCCGACCTCAGGGAAAGGGAGATTGAATTTCTTGTCCGCCACTTCGGTAAATCCGGGCTCTACTTTTATGGCATCGCCCGCGGCATTGATGAAAGGCCGGTCAAGCCAGACCGGGTGCGAAAGTCAGTCGGAGCCGAAGACACATTCGCCCACGACATTCACGCCTACCAGGCTGCCACGGAGAATCTGACGCCACTTATCGCCAAGGTCTGGCGTTACTGCGAGGCCAACAGGATCACTGGAAAGACCATCACACTCAAGGTGAAATACTCGGACTTCACGCAGATCACTCGGGCTAGAAGTACGGTTCGCGGATTTCAATCGCCGGAAGAAATCGAGGAGACGGTTGGTGTCCTTCTGGAAGCTGTCTTCCCTGTCCGGAAAGGAATTCGCCTTCTGGGCGTGACGCTGTCTTCGTTAGAGCCACAGGTAGCAGGCTCGACAGAGCAGTTGCAGCTCACATTGTAGTGCGAGGTCCATACCCGCATTGGTGTCTTGAGTGTTGCTCAGGCCTGGCCCATCCCAAGGACATCTAGACGTGGTCGACCTCGTGCCCGCCGTCCCGTTCAACCCGGACAGCGCGAACCTCTGACAAGGAATAAGGGTCGCCAACGGCAACTTGGCAGCTCCCGCCTGAGGGCTTGGCATCAGCCGTCGCCTCACCGCCACCGCGGAATTGACGCTGCGGGGCCCTGCCGTGTCGTCATGCAGAGGTCGGCCGCGGCGAAAAGGTTGATCTGGAACTCGCGTTGCCAGGCAGCCGTCCAGTCAGACGCCGAGGCATCAATGGAGATCTCCGTGCGGATGCCAGCATTGTTGACCAGGCCATGGATGCGGTCAATGACCGATAAAGCCTTCGCCCACAGTTCGAACGGCCCTGCCTGCGTTGCAAGGTCCGCTTGAACGATCCAGCCCCCCACCGACCTCGGCAAGCAGCGCTTCTTCGCCGGCCTTGTCGCGTCCATAATGAATGACGGGCCTCGCTCCTTCCAGCGCAAGCTGCTTTACAATCGTCACGCCTATCCCGCCCGATGCGCCCGTGACAAGTATGACTTGACCTTCCAGCACCGCTTTCATGTCCTTACCTCATTTCAGAAGGCCGGCCCTGCGGCCCCCAGGTGTCCGAAAGAGCGAACCCGTCCCTGAATGGATCGTCACCCGCCCCCCTAAGCTCGGTCCGGCCGTAGACGTATCCCCAAACCGGTGATACGCGGCAGTACTGCCTTGCGGCCCGCAACCTCGGTCTCTCCGATAGCTTCCGCACGGAACTCGCCGCCGATAATCGAGCGCGATGTCCTGATGTCGCCCACCGAGACCAGACCCCGCGCGTGCAGCGTCGCAAGATTGGCAGAGCTACCTATGCCGCAAGACGACGGTCAACCCCGCCGGGCTGCAACGTCGTGCAGGTGCGAATGGCGCCGTCTGTGTTCGAGACCGGTGACCACGCAGGCTATCATTTTAGTCCAGTGATAATGCTGGTTTCGATCCCAATCGTTATGGCTGCCGTCGCCATTACGATACTTCGCGTCAAGCATGCTTTAAAAGGCAGAGACGTAAGGGCTGTTCCACTTCACCCTGCAATGCGCGTCGGAAAAGGGCGAACCCGGAGGCCGCACCCTTAGGCCACCGACTTCCGTCGCAGCATCCGGGTTAGGTTACGCCTCCTCTCGTGAAGAAGGTCTCCGCGAGTGGCAGATAGCCGGCCCCGGCAAGGCGTCGGCGACCTTGCTCAGCGAACGCGATTGCCGTTGGCTGGAAAGCGGTGCAGCTTGTCGGCCATTGTTACCATCTCGGCACCCGTGTAACTCGACGGCCGATTCATGACTTAAAATACTTTCGTTCTAAGGCGTCGCGCACTTCTCAGCCAGCAGACGGCCCCGTACTGTCGATCGCCGGTTTATCGCAAATCAAAAGGTCTCGATCAATAATCCGCCGATTGGCAATCTCAAGTTGGCTTTTAAGGGCGAAGCTATGACCTGCTTGCGAGCGAGTTACCCATGCCATCAGCGTCAGTACTTAAGATCAACTTCCTCTGTCCACCAATAAACATGCTGGACGGTGCCGCCCATTTTCTTTGTAATCAAAACGGCTGTTCCCAATGCCGCCCCGGGCTTGAAAAGTCCGCCGCTCAAGCTCCCGGACGGTGGGAAATATGGATCATCTGCCTTCCATGTCGTCACACCTGGGATAAACTCATCCTGGTAGGTCATTTGTATGGCTCCGGTACTTTGCTGCATAAGCCAAACCTCAACCCGTATCGGCTTATACCCGTCAACGGAACCCAACGGTCCGGTTGGCCATTGAACGAATCCAGTGCCACCATTAATTGTCAGCGGTGAATCGAAATTTGCTGGCATGAGATCCCCTCCGATCTATTAGCACCAACTAATTTTCTACTATGTCTTATGTTGAAGCGTTCCACAACGCAGCATCATTCGACTAGTGAGGTTACTTTTGGTTGGCTTGGGTCGAAATTTTGGCCTTTGGCCGGCTGGTCAGATTCGCCATTTCTCGCCGACGGATAGACTAGTAACATTGCTCATCTTGCCGCTCGCCGATTAGCAAGGACCGGGTGTAAAGACCTGTACGCCTCTGAGTTATTCAGGAGCCGGTATTTCAGCCCAACGTTCAATATCTTCGTCTCTCACCTTAATGCCAGGGCCACCATACCAAACCTCTAACGGTTGGTGGTAAAACACAACGTTATAGTGGAATCCAGCCTCATCCTGTGCGCCGATGATGATCTGGCGACCATCTTTAACCTTCGAACGGTCTGAAATCGTTTGCCACTTCAGTTCCATGGGCTTTCCTCCTATAAAGATGCGCGCATCAGTGTAAAAAGACTCCGCGCTTGGGATGACTTAGTGTCAAATCAATTCTGGCCCTACACTATGGTCGGTCGATCCCGACAAGATTATCGCGATGTTTGAATGACGCGACGTTCCGGGGGACCAGGGTCTGCCTCATACCACAATCTGCGAAGGATCGGCTTCGAGGGTTTGCCTTTGGCACTGCCAGATCGCCTTACTACAGCGCTTCGTTCGCCGGTGCTCTTATGCGATAAGCCAAGCTCTCGTGATCGAGGTTTGTTTCGCAGTCTCACGGTTCGCCATCGACAAGGCTCTCGCTGGTCGCCTATGTGGGAACCGTCGATAATCGCGTCGTTGCCGCTGACGTCCTCTTTGCGCCCGCGATACACGCCACTGTTTCGCGGCGACTATGCCTTCGCCATCCGCCGTTTCGCCGCTGCAATGCTTATGTTTTCCGAGTGAACAGTCTCAAGCCTGAGGTTTTTTCGAACTGTCGCGGGCGGATTGCCGAAGCGTTCCCGGAATTTCCGAATGAAATGCGAAGAATTCTCAAATCCCGACATGATGGCCACCTCCGCCAATGGAAGGGTCGTTGTCTTCACCAGTCGCATCGCTGCATCCAACCGAAGCTTTAAATAGGCCGAAGCTGGTGAAACTCCGAGTTTGGCTCTGAAGGAACGTTCCAATTGCCTGCGCGACAGCCCGGTCTGAGCCGCGATATCCTCGATCTCCAGGATATCTTCCACATGTTGTTCCATAATTAGCAACGCCAGCTCGACCCGCTTATCATCAGCAACTTGGCCAAGTGGATTGCGGGTTTGCATTTCCCGGGCGTCGCGGCGTCTGGCGATTTGCAGGATTTCCAGCGCATTCCTCTCGGCGAACTCACCTACATGGCGGTTCACTAGGAACGCTGCGAGATCAGCCGCGCTGCTGCCGCCTGCACAAGTGATTATATTGCCGTCCTCCACGAAAAGTTCGTGCGATATCACCGGAATATCGGGGAATAATTCGCGAAACTCCCCGTGATGCAGCCAGCTTACGCATGCTGTCCTCCCCTTGAGCAGGCCTGCGTCGGCTAAGATAAAGCTGCCGGTGCAGAGCCCGATAACAGGTACTCCGCTCTCAGTAGCCCCTCGTAGATACCGAATGGTATCAACGTCCAAAACCTCCGTATCGTTAAGTCGCCCACCCACGACTACGATGTAGGTAAATTCAGTTGCGGGTCGCAGAAGACTTGTGGGCACGACCTGCACGCCAGAGCTGGACGTTGCAAATCGCTTATCGGAACTCATCACGAGCCAATCGCAGGCTACCCGACCGGAGTTGTCCCTCTCGTCGCTTCCCAAGCGGAGCGTGTCGACAAACAACGAAAACGCACTCAAAGTAAAGTTCTTTGCCAACAAGAACCCAATTTTTAGTTTTGCCGACTTGCTGGGGTCCATAACATTAGATCGTCTTCATCTTGCGAGAAAGCAAATCTTATACCAGCCAGTGCAGTGTCGCCATACCTGGCGGCCGACGTTCTCTAGCCTCTCATTCCTGGAGCAGCGCTTCGATATTAGGCAAGTTTGGGCGTCGGCAGTTTGAACCGGTCGCTGATTGTGGAACGCAACATCTCCACTTGAAAGCTCCAGACAATGGACCGTCCGTGTCGAGTTGCGGGTAACGCTCCATGAATAGCCATGCTCTTCATGCCGGGAGCCAATTACTATATGACTACGTTCTAAATTATGATAGCGATCCCGTCGCATACGGGAGATTTTTGATGCGACGCTACAATCTGCGCCATGAGATCGATGATCGATGGCTTGTTGTTGACGGGATGACAATGCAGGCGCCACGATCGGCAAAATACCGGTTTCTGGTATGACCTGGGCTGAGGCATGCGAATTCGTAGACCTGATGAACTCACTTGACCGCATCGACAGAATGGCAGCTCGCTACGCTAATCCATCGCCCGTGGAATGATTGCAAGGAGGACATGGAGCTCCGTCGCGTCAGCGTTGTCAAATGGGTTTTATGAAGTTGACGGCAGTCCCAAGGGGGGACCCGTCGCATCCGGATCCAACGGCGACCAGACCTCAATCCAAGGTTTGCTAGTGAAGGGTCGGCGAAAGCGAACGGCGCAACATTACCTGTCGCATCACACTGACGAGCCTTGCGGCCGATTGGATGATTTCAAGAGCAACATCACTATCCCCATGCGCAATATCGTTGACCATTGCTTTGATGGACGCCGAAACGTCATGCAGTATCGTCCTCAGATCGCGATCGTCGCCCGGGAGCTGTTGCGCAAATGCCGATAGCGTCTCCGCAAACCCGAGGAGGATGGAGCTGGTCTGCTCTGCGGAGAGCGCTGCGGATTGGATGGAAGAAAGTTGCTTTGACATATCGGTTCACTTGGGTGGGCTCATACATGTCGCGACCGAAATGTATTTCAAGTAGTAGTCGGCCATGTCTTCGCATTCAGTTATAATGGCGCGTGGAAGCAGAAGAGCGGACACGCGTCGCGGAGAAAGGTCAGGCGGGCGTCTGTCGGCGCTCCCGTTCCTCGACCTTGTCTTGCGCGGCATCCTCGACGCATGCGGCCTTCTCGGCCAACTTCCGGCTCATTTCACGGAGCTGATGCTCGTCGAGTTTTTCAATGCCGACAAATTTGTTCTGGGCCTGCGACGTCAGGATGAGTTCGTCAAGCTTCGCATGGAGCGCTTTGCCGTCACGGTTCTGCGAGTTCTGCAATACGAAGACCATCAGGAAGGTAATGATGGTCGTGCTCGTGTTGATCACGAGCTGCCATGTTTCGCTGAAGCCGAAGGAGGGGCCGGCGATGGCCCATGCAAGGACAAGTACTACCGCTAGTACAAAGGTCGCGGGTCGTCCTGACGACTTGGCCGCTGCGGTGGCGAACCTGGCAAAGACGTTCGACTTCCTCGTCTCGCTCATTGAAACCTCGCTTTATGATGGGTGAAGTTTGAGGTCGTCACGGTTCTTGGGGGCCGCTGTCTGCAACCAACGCTTCGGCACCAGCACTCAATCCCGCCGATTTCGATCGTCTCGCCTGCAGAACGGTTTGGAAGACCATCATCAATAGGCCAGTAGCCAACGTCGAAATCAACGCAAGGTAGCCGATGAGTATCCACCACAGCATGTCGTCTTCCTTCCTCTGGGCACGAGCCGGCGTTTACCTCGCCTCTCGGGCCATTATTGGCACCTACCTGGATGAGGCCACCTCCTGGCGAGCAGGCGGAACGCACGTACGACGGGGACCATTGTAAGGCTGGTAGCTATTGTCCGAGGCCCGGTAAGACTGGTAGCGCGCCGCGCACCACGCCATGGCGGCGCCGCCCGCTGCCAAAGCAGAACCTGCCTGAGTTGTCACACTCTCCACGGCCTCCAATGCTGCGTACGGCGACAAGCATGTCTTCGTCGCCCCGCTGTGGGCCCGATAGCTGTTGGAAGCGGGGTCGTAAGATCGATAGCGTGCGCCACACCAGTTCAGGTGTTCGGCCGACAACGTCGGCTTCGCCGTGACCGATGTCTTCAAAGTGGAATCCGGATTGCTCGCCGCGACCTTGAGCTGCAGCGGATCGGTGACATAGGTTGAATGTGCTGCCGGGACGCGCTCGTACCGTTGATTGACTACATCGATCCGGACCGGTTTGTTCGTCCAGAGATCAGGCGACGACAAAGTATCGAGCTTATGAGCCTCGGGATCGGCCACTATCGCAGAGGCAAGCGAGGTAACGGCGATGCATGCACCTATGGAACTTGCGATACCAAACGCCAGCGAAGCGAAGGTCTTCATCTTGCGACTTCCTGCTTGAATATCTGGAGTGTTCGGACGCGGCGCGCAGGCCGCGTCCGAAGGGATCGATCAGTTGATGACCTGGATAACCTTGCGGGAAGACGGTTCGACGATGACGCGCTCGTCATTCACGATCGCATAGGAATATTTCGGGTTCTCCGGAATGGGCGTTACGACGACAGTTTCAGGAAGCGGATGACCGACGACAACCTTCTCTTTGACAATGACGCGCGTGGTCGGCGCCGGGGCTTCCCGGACATAGGTGACGACTTTCTCCGGCGGCGGATCAATCGCAGCGCCGACGACAGCACCTGCGACACCACCGACGGCCGCACCGACTGGACCACCCACAATCGCACCAGTAACGGCGCCGCCCGCAGCGCCATTCACCGTGGACGACCCGGCAAAAGCCGCACCCGACATGAGGGCTGCCGAGACGGCTGCACC
This sequence comes from Rhizobium grahamii CCGE 502, assembly GCF_000298315.2. Taxonomy (GTDB): domain Bacteria; phylum Pseudomonadota; class Alphaproteobacteria; order Rhizobiales; family Rhizobiaceae; genus Rhizobium; species Rhizobium grahamii. The sequence continues at coordinate 510,573 of NZ_AEYE02000035.1, forward strand.
GACGATAACCTTACGAAACATTTGAACCTCCTAGTTCTCAAGCACGATCCTACCGACCGCGGCGAGACAACGGATGACCTAGGAACCCGTTCCGTCCCTAGGACTTTGGTCCGGGGTGCGCAGACTTAGGTCCGTGCCGTGGAACAGCCAGCGCGCATCATCGTTTGTCACTCATCCCGCTACCGCGGTGATGATCGACAAGAGGACTGAGGAGGAATTCCACATGAACAACTTGATCTGGCTTGTAGGCGCCGTGGTGATTGTCCTTGCGATTCTAAGCTTCTTCGGGTTCCGATAACCCACGGCGGTCGCGTGTTGGCAGACTGGCTGGCCTTTCGATCAGTCCTGCCTTTCGACGAGCCGAGCAAGACAGAAGGGGCATTGCTGCGCTTGAAGAAGGCGCGGGCCATTATCTCCGTCGCTACGCGAAATTAGGTCTTGAAGGAAATTCGCCCATGCGGGGGGACGACTGCTGGAATTAAGTCCGGAAGACGAAGCGGATCCGATCCAAACTGTCAGGAATCGAGTGCAAACTTCAATGCTTTCGAGTGAATAGTCATTGGGTTTGCTGCCGAAGGCGGTCCAGAATTTAAACATCTATTAACTGAATGGCCTCTTAGGTACCTCGTCCGATGAAAGAGGATATCTGATGAAGCCTTTCGCTTTCGCAATTGCTGGCATGATGCTGGCAGTTTCTCACTCGCAAGCAGACCAATGGCGCGAGCCAGTCGAGGCGGGATACCGGCTAGACAAAGGTCGGCCGATGCCGAATCGGCGCTTTTACAAGAGCATAATAGACTATCGCCATTACGGTTTGCGCGAGCCCGGAGCGGGGCAACAGTGGCTCCGGGTCGATAATCATTTCGTGTTGCTCAATACAACGACGGGCGTCATACTGAGCATGGCAAGGATATGAGGAACGACTGCGCGAATCCGGCCGTATTTAATTCCCATTCAGCGTCTTAGACGGCAAGTGGGGGACTTTCGCGTTATAACCTCCTCATATGGTGTAACTATAAATTGTATAATTCGAACTGTACACTTCCGGGGCTCGTTCCCAAAACAGGCAATTTGGTATGACGAAGGCTCTCAGACTGGACCCCTCGGGCCGTCGTCTTTCCCAACGGGTTACCCTCCACCGCAGACAGTTGTACAGCGCGTGAGGCCGGATTTTTTATTGCGGTCTATCTGGAGACCGGCGCCCCGTCGCTTAAGAGGCCGTACTCGGAAGCCCTCAGCCTGATCGCCCGGCTCGGGAGAGTGGCTTGTTGGCCGAACAATTCACGATCCACTCAACCTCCGTTTGGAGATGCGGCACGCCCGGGGCGAGCGCGATAGAGGGTAGAGGGCGTTGGGAAGGATCCCTCCCAGTTGGTCTACCCGAAAGACGACCATCGCAGGACGAAACGCTTTCGACAGACGGAGAATGAAGTGAACCGCTTTCTGGTACTCCAGTCGGCTTGTCACAATCACCATACAGTTTAAAGTAGTGCGAGGTGATTGGCCCACCCCGGGTGATTGCTGAACGCATGAGTTGCATTCCTACATGATCTCCAGCATATCGAGGAAGCAATGTCAGACCTAACAGATCTCGCAGATCCACGTCTAGATCTGGTCACATCGACCGACCGGAAACTGGCGGAAGCAATGGCAGCGGCAAGAGGCACCTCCCCCGGCGTTGCGGTTAGCCGCAATGCCGCGCCAACCGTCGGGTCAATTGAGAGGCTTCAAATTCGACGCGATCTTCTGGAGCCGCGACAGTCGGACCCAACGGGGTTCGAGCGGGTTATTGGGAAGAGCGACCTCACTGCAATCAATTACCTAGAACGTGGAAAGCGAGCTGCCGCTGCCGTATGCCGGATCAGGGTGCCCTCGCCGGGTGGCGAGTGGTACGGAACGGGCTTCCTGGTTGGCCCGCGTCTGCTGATGACGAACGCCCACGTCCTCGGAAGCGGGAGCGAGGCTGGCCAAGCTGAAGCCGAGTTTGGATTCGAGCACGATATCGATGGTGTCCTTGGATCGCCGATTCAGTTCAACCTGATGCCGCAAGAGATATTCTTCTCAGATTCCCAGGCTGACGTTACGTTCGTTTCAGTTGCTCCCGTGTCGGACAATGGGGTTCCGCTCGAGCGCTTCGGTTGGCTGAGCCTCCTGCCTTTGTCAGGAAAGGCTGTCGATGGCGAATGGGTTACCATCATCCAACACCCAGGTGGCGGCCCAAAGCAGATCAGCATTGGTGCAAACCAGATCGTGAACCTCGATCTGAAAGGTCTGAACCTTGCAGCATTCATTCATTATCCATGGTGCCGGAGATATCCATTTCAACCGACGACGTCTTGGAATCCGACGGGAAGCCTTACAAGCCTACGCGTTGGACAAAGCAGAGCGTAGTATACGGATACGATCCCAACTTTCTCACCGAGGAGCTGCCGCTCGTTGATGTGGTCGAGCCGATAAAGGACCAGGCCGCACCCCTTCTGAGCGGCAAAGGCCATGAGCTCGTTTACAACAAATTTTCAGTGATCATGCACAAGGATCGGAAGTTTGCGATGATCACGGCAGTAAACATCAACGGATCTCAGCTCAGATATCCCGGTAATCGACCGAGCAGCTTTCGGCGAGACGCTCGAATTGCGGCGGAATATCAGCCGGACGGTGAGCTTTACGAAAAAGCCAAGGGGAAAAACAAGTTTCAGTTCAGCCGCGGCCACCTCGTCAGACGCTTTGACGCGGCGTGGGGGGCAAGGGATGAGGAGGCTCGGGAAGGCGATGAGGATTCGTTTCACTACACGAACGCCGCTCCGCAGTTCCAAACCTACAACAACGTCGATTGGGGCAATCTCGAAGACTACGTTCTGAATCAGACGCAGCTGACCGAGCGTAAAGTGACTGTTTTGCAGGGTCCGATCTATCGTCCCGACGACCCTCCGTATGGAAAGGAGCGAAAGGGTGGCCCTTGGAAGATACCTCTCTCGTTTTGGAAGATTGCAGTCGTCCAGAAAACGGCGAACACGGTTTCCGCAGCCGCCTTCATCGTCGGCCAAACGCAATACGTGGCTGCGCTATATGAAGCCAAAGTCTTCAAGGCACTGGCTCCGTATCGCTTCGAGGAGCTCCGGACTCGGAAGATTCAGACGACGATTGCGACAATTGAACAGGAAACCGGTTTAAACTTCGGGCGCATCCGGCAATTCGATTCCCACAACAGTCTGGAATCGACGCGCCGGACTAGATGGATAACCTCGGTGGACGACATTCTTATCTAGCCTCGCGATGGGGAAACCAAGGACTGCTTCATGCACATGGACCGATTGCGGCCAGTGATGTGCCGGCCGGCTGGATGGCCGCTCAAAGCGTGACTCGAACTGCCATCGTCGCCCACTCAAACCCAAACGGTTTCCCCTGATTTGGACTGCGCATTCTGGAAGCGCTCTGGTCTGAAATCGGCAAGAAGCGGATGACGCTTGCCCATTGCAATTTCGTCCGCGAGAAGCTCGCCGGCGATCAGGCCAAGCGTTGCGCCACTATGGCTGAACGCCACGAAATATCCCGAGATCGGTTCCAATTCACCAAAGACAGGGTCACCATCGCCAGGAATCGGCTTGGGACCGACGCCGAAGTCCTGCAATTCGAGCTTGGGATGACCTTCCAGCACCTTGGAGGCCTCATGCAGCAAACCATCCAGGGTGCTCTGCTTGATATCGTAGCTCCCGTCTTCCTTGACACCGACTTCTTCCTCCGACCATGCGGAGTCCAACGCAAGGCCCCCATCAGGGGTCGGCCTAACCGCCACGCGCGGTGTATTGAGAACGGCCTTCAGGGGATGACCAATTGGCTTCGTGCGGACGAGAAGCGCGACCGGCGTCTGATCACCGAGGTGCACACCGGCCTGTTTGACAATGCCGGGAACCTCACCACCTGCGGCGAGAAGTACGGCTTGCGCCGGCCAGCTTCTGCCGTCGGCAGTCTTTGCTCCGATTGCGCGCCCGCCTTCGACTACGACGGATGCGCGCCCTGCGCCGGTTTCGATCTGACCGCCAAGCAATTTGAACTCGTCTGCAAGCATTGCTATCAATGACGGGAGATTGACCCACCCCTCACCGGGATTGAAGATAGCACCCTGCTTCGTGATCACGGTGCCATCGACACCCGGGGTTATCGCACCGACATTGTCACGGTCGACCGATATCGCGTGATATCCGAGCTCCCGCTCATAGTCGAAAACGGCCGAGATCTGGTTCTCCTGGTCATCCGCGTCCCACGTCAGTCCCCCATCGAAACGAAGCCAGTCGGCGTTGGGATAGCGGTGGGAAAGCGTCCTGTATCTGTCGATGCCTGCAAGGCGCAGGCGGTGATAGGCATCGGAGCGCATCCGCGACGAATTCAACCAGGCCAGCGAACGCCCGGATGCTCCATTGGCGAGAGGGCCATCATTGATTAGTGTCGTCTTTACGCCAAGCCTCGCGAGGTGCACGGCGGTCGACATCCCGAAGATCCCGCCTCCGACGACGACCACATTTCCTGGTTTTGGCTGCTCTCTCATAGTCCTGATCCTAATTTGGTGAACGGGTATCGGATGTGTCGAAACGCGGGAAGTGAATCTCGCTCCTGTTTCGCCAATCAAAGTACTTCTGCGAGGAATCGTCGGAGACGATCGCTTTTCGGGGCGTCAAAGATATCCGCTGGCGACCCGACCTCGACTATGCGTCCCTCGTCCATGAAAACGACCTGATCTGCGACGCGCCGGGCAAATCCCATCTCATGGGTGACAACCGCCATCGTCATCCCCTGACGTCCGAGGTCGGCAATGAGGTCGAGAACACCTTTGACGAGTTCGGGATCGAGAGCGCTGGTCACTTCATCGAACAAAATGACTTCCGGATCCATCGCCAGAGCCCTGGCAATGGCGACGCGCTGTTGCTGACCGCCCGACAGACCCGACGGGCGATGGTCCTTGCGACCAAGCAGTCCGACGTCGGCTAGCCGCGCCTCGCCGATGCGCCGCGCCTCGCCGCGGGGCATGCCCTTGATCTTGCGCAGCGACAGCATCACATTGTCGAGCGCTGTATGATCGGGAAAGAGATTGAAGTGCTGAAAAACCATGCCGACGCGGCGTCTTAGCGCCTCGGGCTTCATCGTCAGGATGCTTTTGCCATCAAGGAGAATGTCTCCGCCTTTCGGTTCGACCAGACGGTTCAGGCATCGAAGTAGTGTTGACTTGCCAGATCCGGATGGACCGATGATGCAGGTCACGGAACCTTGTGGGATTACCAGATCGACGCCCTTGAGCACTTCAAGGTGTCCGTAGCTCATGTTCAGACGGCGAATAGCGAGCGTTCCGCCAGCGACCATATTTCCGCCCTTGCAAGTGCTGGACGTCGTGGTGGCGGCCTTCAACTCGCTGACCTCCATAAGTCCGCTCGCAGCGCCGCTGGAATTGCCTTGCCTGCCCGTCCGGAGCCGCTGATCGATGTAATTCACGAGATGCGTCAAGGGAACCGTGATCACGAGGTAGAATATGCCCGCGAGAAGAAGCGGCGACAGATTGCCAGTGACGACAGCCTGGTCCTGGCCTACCCGGAAGATCTCGCGTTCCGACGCGAGTAGTCCCAGAAAGTACACAAGGCTTGAATCCTTTACGTTCCCGATGAATTGGTTCACCAGCGCCGGGAGGACCCGTCTTACGCCCTGAGGAATCACAATAAGGCGCATGCCTTGCCCGTAGCTCATGCTCAACGCGCGGCAGGCCTCCATCTGGCCACGCTCGACGCTCTGGATGCCCGCACGGAAGATTTCACCGATATAGGCGCCTGCGATCAGGCTAAGGGCAATAATCCCTAGCGGAAATGGTGAGGGGCCGAAGAGCTCGCGCCCGATCCGTGCGAAGCCCTGTCCTATGATCAGAATGGTTACGATTGCCGGCAGGCCCCGAAAAACGTCTGTGTATATACGTGCCGGTATTCGCAGCCATCGGGACTGCGAAATACCCATGACGGCTAGGACCATGCCGATCACGACGCCCAAGACCGTCGACGCTGCGGCCAGGATCAACGTGTTCTTCAGTCCGACCGTAATCATGCTTGGCAGCACTTCCGCCATGGCATCAAAATCGAGGAAGCTGCGGCGGAGATTTTCCAGCCAGTTCATCCAATACCCCCTTCATCCAACACCCACGAGTTGGCGCGCCACGGTGCGCTCCGCTATCCGGGCCTATTTCTTCATAGAGCGTCGGTTCGGAGCCGCCCGTGCGGACGGGCGGCTCGCGGCATCACTTCTTGGGAAGATACTGGTCGGGCATGGGCGAACCGGGGAACCACTTCTCGTAAAGGGTCTTCCACGTTCCGTCCTGCATTGCTTCATGAAGCCCCTTGTCGAGTGCCGCCCGAAACGCATCATTGCCCTTTTTGACGACGAACCCGGCTGGGGCATCGAAGGATGGAATATTCACGGCTGCTTTCAGGCCCCGATAGCGCTCGCCGTACTGCTTGGCAGCTTCGTAATCGAGGAAATGAGCATCAATCGTACCGTTGTTCAAAGCAGCCACGGCGGAGTTGTTATCAGGGAACTTGACAAGGTCTGTGCCCGTGAAATTCTTCGTGGCGTAACCCTCCTGGAGAGTTCCCTGTACGACGCCAAGCCGTTTGCCCTTTAGACCATCCGCATCCTTGATTGCGGGATCCGCAGTCAAAACCGTAAGGTAGCCAGCCAGATATCCGTCGGAAAAGTCAACAGTCTTCTTACGGGCCTCGGTGGTGCCGATCGCGGCGACGGCGACATCAAACCTTTCATTGGCAACGGAAGGCAGGAGTGCCGAAAACTCCTGCCCGGTGAAGGTCACCTTCTCCTTGGGGAAGCCCATTCTGGAGGCGACGTTCAAGAACAGTTCGATGTCGAACCCGGTGAATTGTCCGTCTGCGGTTGCGAACGTGTAGGGCTTTGCGTCTCCCATCGTCCCGACACTGATGACGTCCGGATCAATAAGGCCATAAGGGTTTTCGGCGGCCAAGGTCGATCCGGACGCAGCAGCAAGGAATAAGCATGCTGCAATCCCTCTCCGAACCGGGGCCGCGACGGCTGCCCATACGCTCTGTTTAATCATGTCATTCTCCGCTCTGAAGGTTGCTCTTTCTGGCACTTCGGCTTCTTTGAAAAGTGGATTTGAATCACTCACTTCCCGGGTTAGAGACCGGTATCATTCGTAAAGAGACCGGTCTCATAACGAAATTGATATCCGGCAATTGACGAGCCGTCAACGACTCTTGTAGTCCTGTGACATGGAAGATTTGCATTCTCAAAGGCGACCTGTGACGGTAGCAGACGTCGCCAGAAGCGCGAACGTCTCGAAGGCAACGGCTGCCCGCGTTCTCGGCGGCTACGGCACTGTTAGCGACAAGATCCGGGAACAGGTGACGACTGCCGCTTCGGCACTCGGCTACAGACCAAACGAACTTGCGCGCAGCATGACCACGGGCCGCTCGGGGACGATCGGCGTGATCGTAGGCGACATCGAGAATGCGTTTTTCAGCCTCGCCGTCCGTGGGATAAGCGACTCGGCGCGGAATGCCGGTTTCAACGTGATCATTGCAAACTCCGGAGAGGAGCTGCAGGCCGAAAAGTCTGCCATCGATCTTCTGATCGGCAGGCGGGTCGATGGGCTGATCGTAACGCCCTCGGACTGCCGGGAGTCGGACCATCTCAGCGACGCGATACGCGTGGGCGTCCCACTGATCCTGTTCGACCGGACGATCCCGGCCCTTCAAGTCGATGCGGTTACCGGTGCCGACCGGGAGGCGGCGATCGCTGCGACCCGTCACCTTCAGGATTTTGGCCACCGCCAGATCGCGTATATAACGGCAAAGGAAGGTGCAGTCGGTGAGTTTTTCACCAACGAGTACCAGCTGCCCACCTCATCCGTCCTCGGCCGCGTCGAGGGTTTCCTGGCCACGCAGTCGGCCAATGGCGTGTTGGATGCGCACCAGTTGGTGCGGCTTGGTGCGACGGACCAGAAGCACACCGATGCTGTAGTTTCCCATCTCCTCAACGGCTCGGCTCCTCCGACAGCCATTCTGGCCTCCGACAGTCTCGTAGGGTTACAAGTACTCCGATCGCTTCATGCCCTGGGAATGTCTGTACCGGAGGACATTTCCATCATCTCCTTCTTCAACGCGGATTGGACAACGGTTACCACACCACCCATCACCGTCGTCGACCAGCCTGTTTATGAAATGGGACGGTTGGCTGCCGAAAGGTTGATAGCCAGGATCGACGGATCTGGTGGCCCAGCGGAGCATACGAGGCTACAGACGAGCCTCATTTCTCGGGGATCAGTTGGCCGGCCGAAATAGTCACCATGGCGCACTCAAACCTGCCGATGGCCTAGATCAATCCGGCTCCTGGGGTTGCCGGCCTCCAAGCGGGCCCGGCAATCGATGTCATGTCACCGGTGCACGTCCGTCGCTCGATAAGCGGCAGAGCTCGTCCCCGCTCTCGCGCTGATGAGTGTGGTGCCATCGCGGGCGGTCGTATAGTTGCTCCTGTCGAACAAACCGTTCGGACTGGCAAAGTGGGTACCGCTCATTCCAAGGCGCCTAGCTTCATCGTTCATTCGCTTTACAAACGATAGTTCATCGAAAGCTACCGCTTCTGCCAAGGCGACTGCCACATCGTTTGCCGAAGCGGTGATCGTAGCAAAGAGCGCATCCTCCAGCGTCATTGTTCGGCCCAGGCTTAAACCGGAATCCAGAAAAGCCTGCTTCACCGAATTCCGTGTCATGGTGACCGGCGTGGTAAGCGTCACCTCCCCGGCGCGAAGAGCTTCGAATACGACAAGCGCCGTCATCAACTTGGTGGTTGAAGCCGGAAACCAGGGGAGCCCGGCATCTTCCTGATAGAGCACCTCGCGATTGTTGCCATCCACGACGAGCACAGGCGTTGTCCGGACCGGCGTCGCCAGGAGAAGCGCGGCCAATAGAAGCGAGGTCCTGGCCGACCCCTTCCCTGTAGATGTCATCGTCATAGACAGTCTCCACAATCGTGCGGCGATGCCGTCTAGCCAGCCTTATCTAGCAGACGGCCGTCCCAAGCAACCAGCTTGCGGCCGGGCAAAATGACCTCTTGCTCAACTTTTCGTGCTCAATCTCCCGCATGAAACGCACCGTTTCAGCAACATCGGCGATCGCGGACGTCATCATTAAAAGGCTTTCCCAAGGGCAAGACGCCACCGGTTGACGCGACGAATCCAAACCCTGAACGGTGATGTGTCTGCCAAGCATTACCGCGAACTGAGAAATGGCTGACTGGTCGAGTAGGAGATGATTTCAACAGGCCGTGGAGCAACAGGGCAGAGACCACGCGGCGGAACCTGACCTTACGTCGATCTGGGCCGGCACCCGGAAACATATAACGAAGTCAAAATTGGCAAAGCTTAGGTCGACGTCTCCGATGCTGAAATCCGAAGTGCGTTTAAATTCCTCGGTGTGTCAGCTCGGCGATAACTATCGGCGCAAGGACCGGTATCACAGCCGCGCTCGCGTGGAGCGGGGCGTAGACAAAAGCAAACTCGTCTCACTGGCTGTTATGCCCGGCACCAATCGTATCTTTCGGAGAACCGCATCGAACTCAGTCAAGCTTCCAGCATTCAAGCCGACCAGGAGATCCCAACGACCGTTTGTCGTATGGATTTCCGCAATTTCGGGAAAGCTGCCCAGCGTCCGTATTACCCTGTCGGTCACGTGACCTTCGATTTCGATTGTCATCACTCCTCGGACGACGTCTTCCAATGCGTCGGCGCGGAGGATCACTGTGTAGCCGATGATCGTCCCATCGCGCTCCATTCGTTCAATGCGGGATCGCACGGTCGCCCTTGATGCCCCTGTTTCGATAGCGAGGTCCGACACGCTACGACGTCCATCGTCGCGAAGCAGCCGGATAATCTTCTGGTTCAAATCGTCCATCTTAGCAAATCGCCCATTCTACTTATCAGATTGGTCAGTATGGCATATCGAGATGCCAAAATTCAATGTTCGTTCCGCCACTCAAATGCATTACAGTCTATCAAATTTGATGGAGTACCAAATGGATTGCACATTGATCGGGGCCCCTTTGCAGATTGGCGCCGGGCAGCTCGGCTGCGAAATGGGACCAAGCGCACTAAGGATTGCCGGGTTGCGGTCTGCGCTTGAAGACCTTGGGCATCGGGTTTCGGACGTAGGCAACCTCTCGTCGCGCGCATTTGATGAGATAGAACATCCCAACTCTGCTGTGCATCACCTTGGGGAGACAGTCGCTTGGATCGAAGCGATTTCCGCTTCCGCCTATGAACACAGTCAACACTCGATGCCGATCTTCCTCGGCGGGGACCACGCGATATCTGCGGGTACGGTTGCCGGTTTGGCGAAGAGAGCAGCAGACAAAAACCGGCCGCTTTTTGTGCTGTGGCTTGATGCTCATACCGATTTTCACACTTTGGAGACGACGGCCAGTGGCAACCTTCATGGCACGCCGGTGGCCTACTATACCGGCCGAGCTGGTTTTGAAGGGTATTTCCCGCCGCTGTCAAACGCCGTTCCGTCAGAAAATGTTTGTATGATCGGGATACGCAGTGTCGATCCAGCCGAACTCAAAGCGCTTAGTGTTTCGGCTGTCACGGTTCACGATATGCGAGCCATTGATGAGCACGGTGTTGCCGTCCTGCTTCGCGAGTTCCTCGAAAAAGTTCGGGCAGCCGACGGCCTCCTACACGTGAGCTTTGACGTCGACTTCCTGGAGCCAGAAATCGCCCCGGCGGTCGGAACGACAGTCCCCGGAGGTGCGACCTTTCGCGAGGCGCACCTTATTATGGAAATGCTTCATGACAGCGGATTGGTCTCAAGCCTCGATGTCGTCGAACTCAACCCCTTTCTCGACGAGCGTGGCAAAACCGCCAAGCTTCTGGTCGATCTCGTATCCAGCTTGATGGGCAAGCGCGTCATGGACCGCCCAACCCTTGCAGGCTGATTGCACACATCGTTTCGGAGGACAAATGACAATCGATCAAAAGCTGAACGTGGTGCCGTTCATTAGCGTTGACCACATGATGAAGCTCGTTCTTAAGGTTGGCATCGACACCTTCTTGATAGAACTTGCGGCGACAATCGAGGAGGATTTCCGGCGTTGGCCGGCCTTTGACAAGACCCCGCGCGTCGCATCGCATTCCCACGAAGGCGTCATCGAACTCATGCCTACAAGCGATGGCACATTGTATGGCTTCAAATATGTGAACGGTCATCCGAAGAACACCCGCCAGGGACGGCAGACAGTCACCGCGTTCGGCGTCCTGTCGGACGTTGGTAACGGCTACCCAATGCTGTTATCCGAGATGACGATCCTGACCGCTTTGCGGACTGCGGCTACGTCCGCAGTGGCGGCAAAGTTCCTCGCTCGTTCCGGTTCCCGGACAATGGCAATCATCGGCAACGGCGCGCAAAGCGAATTTCAGGCACGGGCATTCAAGGCACTGCTCGGAACAGATAAGCTCCGATTGTTCGACATCGATCCGTCTGCAACGCGTAAATGTGCCCGCAATCTTGAGGGGCTCGGGTTCACCATTGTTGAGTGCGGATCCGTTGAAGAGGCGGTCGAAGGCGCTGACATCGTTACCACTGTCACCGCAGATAAGCAGTACGCCACCATCCTGTCCGACAACCACGTTGGGCCCGGCGTACATATAAATGCCGTGGGCGGCGATTGCCCCGGGAAGACCGAACTCAGCAAAGACATTCTGCTGCGATCCGACATATTCGTCGAGTATCCGCCGCAAACGAGAATTGAAGGCGAGATCCAACAACTGCCGTCAGATCATGCCGTCACCGAAGTCTGGCAGGTAATTACAGGGGAGGCCGTCGGCAGAAGGAACGATGGGCAGATCACATTGTTCGACAGTGTCGGCTTTGCAATCGAAGACTTCTCCGCACTTCGATATGTCAGGGCGAAAATCGCCGAACTGAACATGTTCGAAGAACTCGATTTGCTGGCCGATCCAGACGACCCACGCGATTTGTATGGCATGCTCCTCCGGTGTGAGAAAAAGCTGTCGGCCGTTTAAATTAACTATCTTCCAACAGTCTGAGCGCGGCGTGGATGACGGCGTCATAAGCCGGAAACTACGTCGCGCGGCTCTGGCATTCGCTAAAAGCGAAAGGCGCTATGGGAAGACAACCGTTGCATTTAATCGCGAAGCGCGACTGAAAGGCTTTCGATGTCCAGAGAGTCCGACGAAATCCCCGCGGCTATGCATGGGTTACGCGCTCGGTATCCCCTAGAGAAAACTGATCGACGCTGGGGTAACTCGTTGATGCCTACTTGCGCGGACCACGATCAGATTAAACCCGTATTTACCATCCTTCAGGCTCCTTTGCTCAACCCTTGCGTTGCGCACAAATCTTCATGGTTGCATAACCCGTTGCTTCTAGCTTCCCTCAACCCATCAGGTTACCACGAGGAATGAGATGAGCGCCTGCAGAGACCTAGGGCAGAAAGAGTTTGGTCAGACACTGCCTGACAAGGGCGAGCCCACGCGAGCATCAACCTGCGCCGAGCGACATGAATGGCTTGAGGCTATGATAAACCATGTGCCTGATTTCATCTATGCGAAGGACCTGGCTGGAAGATTCGTTTTTGCGAACCGTGCGGTAGTCCACAACAATGGCTTTTCCGGTGTGGATGAAATCGTCGGCCTCACAGACTACGATATTCACCCGTCGACGTTCGCACAGGAAATTGACGAGATCGAGCGACAGGTAATGACCACGGGGCGCGCCAATCTTGGCGTCGAGGAACCCCGTCTCAAGGGCGACGGTTGGCTTATGATGTCCCGCGTCCCCTTGCGTGATCGCGACGGCAACGTCATCGGTGTTGTCGGAGCCTCTCGCGATATCACAAGCCGCAAGCGAGCCGAGGAGCTCATGAAAGCCCAGACGAGGCTCCTCCACGACGTTGCACGAGGCGTTGATATTCAGTCGCTCCTGACCGATCTCGCGATCATGCTTCGTAACGTTCTTCCTTCTCGCACGGCCCAGATATCACTTCATGGCGATAGACAAGCCGTCCTTTCCCCCGAGGCCTTAGAATTCCCGATAGCGGCTCGCGACGGAGAACGGCATGGGGTTTTGGCGGTCTCGCAGGCGGCAGACGACGATACCGGCGTGCCGGAATTCTTGACCACAGTCGCCCAAATGGTCGGCATCGCGATAGACAGAAATCGAGACGTCGAGCGTATCGCCCATCTGGCCGAGCACGATACTCTCACCGACCTACCCAACCGATCCTTGCTAGATCGCACTCTGCAGGCACTGCTTCTTAACAGCGAGGCAAGTGGCAGCGGTATAGCTGTGGCGTTCCTGGATTTGGACAACTTCAAGCTGGTTAACGATAGCCTCGGACATGCCGCCGGCGACGAACTCCTTAAGGTTGTTGCCAACAGGATCGTGCGTGAGGTGGGTGGCGCTGGGCTGGTGTCCCGAATAGGTGGGGACGAATTTATCTTGGTTCTCGAGCAGACGAAGGATGTTTTCACCGATCGTCTCGAACGGGTTCGCGCCGCGATCGCCACGCCGATAACGGTCTGCGGAACAGATCTCCGCATCACGGCCAGCATTGGAGTAGCATGTTCAGAAAAGCACGGTGAGACCTCGTCCCAACTTTGCGCCAATGCCGATCTTGCCCTTTACAAGGTGAAGGAGTCGGGGCGGAACGGCATTCGTATGTTTACCCCGGCGATGGCCGCTGAGGTAAGAAACAAGCTTGAGCGTATCGATGACCTGCGTCGGGCGATAGAAAGCGACGAATTCGTCGTCCATTACCAGACTCAGCGGGACGCGGCTTTGGGCACCATAATAGGTGTTGAGGCTCTCGTCAGGTGGAACCATCCGATCAGAGGCCTGCTTGCACCATCGGAATTCGTGCCGCTTGCCGAGGAGACCGGACTGATCGTTGCTGTCGGCGACATTGTGCTCAACAAGGCCTGTCGTCAGGCTAAAGACTGGCAAAAACGCGGCGTTGCAGCGGTGCGCGTCGCGGTCAATGTCTCGACCCGGCAATTCTTGGAGCCCTCGCTGACCGCGCAGGTGCGGCAGGCACTTTCCGATGCCGACCTTGACCCGGAGTGGCTTGAGTTGGAAGTCACAGAAAGTCTGATCATGAAAGATGTAGACGGGGCAATCGCCCGAATGCATGAGTTGAAGGCCCTGGGCGTTAGCCTTTCGATAGACGACTTCGGAACCGGCTACTCCAGCTTAAGCATGCTCAAGAGGTTCCCCCTGTCGCGGCTAAAGATCGATCGCTCGTTCATCGCCGACATCCCAAACGATTCGGGAGACATGGCAATCACCAACGCCATCGTTTCGTTGGCGAAACTCCTGGGACTGGAAGTCGTTGCGGAGGGCGTGGAGACCGAAGAGCAAGCTCGCTTCCTCAAGGATACCGGCTGTGAGCTTTTCCAGGGATTTTTGTTCGCGAGGCCCCTTCCTCCAGCCGACGTGGAACGTCTGTTGCTGGTGAGACCCGATTGATAGTGTCGGTGCCCGGCTATGCGAGTTTCAGCCGAACGCGTTGCCAGGCTGATTAGGTGCGGCCGAACCTCTCTCTCGTCCGTGTCGTAGCGCTATCTTGTCGTCCAGCTGGTTCGGTTTCCGATCGAGCATGGGCCTGATCACGTTCATCGGCGCGCTCATCGTCCGTCGATTTTTCGTCCAATCGCGGCGAGGTCGCCAACAGTCGCTGCCCTAGCTCCCGGAGTTTCCCTCCGCGAGAAGGCCGAGAGGTACCTAGCCATCAGTAGGGTCCGACGCATTGGCGACGGGGTCCATAGTAGGGTTGGAAGGTTGTCGAACGCCCTGTACGTGCGATAGCGCGCATAGCACCAACTCACATGACTTCCCCCTTCGTAAGCGACGGAAGGCTCATACTGGCGATATGGCCGGTAGTAGCCATAAGACCGGCCGTAGTAGCCGTAGGGAGAGCCATAATACGAGCCAGAGTAAGGACCGTAGTAGGGCTGTGCCAATGCGCCACCAATAATCGCCCCGACAGCCAGGCCACCCAGCGCTAAGCCCCAGTCAGATCCGTGATGATGGTGGTAGCCGCCGTAGTGGCCGCCGTTCCAATGGCCGCCGCCTCCGTGCCGCCACTGCACAGGCTCCGTCTGCTGCTCTACCACGAGCTTGGGTGGGTTGATGGCCGGAAACGCCTGAGCGGGCGTATTGCCGGGAACACCTGTGACCAAGCCAAACGCTATTACGGCTAGCTTTTTCATGACTGTTTCCTCTGCGCTCAAAGTGCAGGAATTATTTACCCCTCCACCTGAACCAAAGGTGAACGCAATTTGTCCAAAATCGTTCCGCTGGAAGACCTTCTTGGCCATGTCTGGTGACGACCTCGATTAAAGTCGGGCACAACCTGTCGGACCATGATCGCCAACGGATGGTCTCGACCGATGGACGTCAAAAAGATCGGTCAGATCCTTGAAAAGTTGAACGCGGCTTGCCCCGTTTGGCGAAGCGATGCTCCGGCTCTCAAACTTGAGAGAGGACTCCCATGTCCTTGACGTTGCGGCCGGAACCGGTGAACCTGGGCTGACGGCGGCAGCTCGCGTGCCGCAGGGAAATGTGACCGTAACCGATCTTTCCGAGCGCATGCTGGCGATAGCCACCGAAAACGCGTTCGTCGTGGCCTGACGAATTTTGAGACTAGAGTTTGCGATGCCGGCGCGCTGCCTTTTCCCGATGCATCGTTCGATACCGTTCTCTGCCGCTTCGGCTTCATGTTCTTTCCCGACATCTCAACCGCCGCTCGAGAATTTGCACGGGTGTCAAAGCCAGGTGCACGGGTTTGCGCGGCCGTTTGGAACAGCCCTGACGAAAATCCTTGGGCAACGACGATCATGTCTACGGTGGCCCGGCACGTGGAGATACCCGCGCCG
The DNA here is from genome assembly GCF_000298315.2 of Rhizobium grahamii CCGE 502. Classification (GTDB taxonomy): domain Bacteria; phylum Pseudomonadota; class Alphaproteobacteria; order Rhizobiales; family Rhizobiaceae; genus Rhizobium; species Rhizobium grahamii. The sequence goes on from NZ_AEYE02000035.1 coordinate 526,528, forward strand.
CCCCCTGGATCACCTGGGCTTTTTCGTTGCGCCGAAAGCAGATTGATGCGCGCACCGCCTTCGAAGAGGCCGCCCTGACAGATCTGCACGAGGAGGAATTTTCATCCACCATGTCCCACGAGTCCCCGGAGAAATACTGGGATTTCATGACAGACATCGCGGCACCCGTCGTTGGCGTGGCTTGCGAAAGCGACACGGCGACGCAAGCGAAAATCCGCCACGATGTTCTGGCCCTGGCGCGAGAGGCAACTCAGGGTGGCGAGGTGCGACTTCGTTCTTCTGCGACTGTCATTGTTTGAACACGCTAAACTGTCGCACCATAGAAGTGTTGAAGGGGAGCGGCGGAAAAATTGTCTCCCTCCCCAGCAGCGAATGTCGCGACTGTCTCAACAATCAGCGTCGATTTCCCCGCAACTTGGAAAAGTTGGATGGTCCATTCCTGCGTGTCCATACGGATCGTGTCTAACCACCCCCTTACATGGGGGAAACACCGTCGTCTTTTTGACGGTGCCATAGGCGAAGCTCGTGTCGATCCAGGCGATGCCTTCGATGTTGTGGATCTGTTGCCTGACGAACCGCACATACTCCTTCGGGCTCTGAACAAGAACGCGTGGGAGATAGTCGGCCTCCCTCGTCATCATCAGTCGTGTATTCTGTCGATGGATCGGACCTTCCGCGTCAGTTGAGGCCTTTCTATAGCCCAATCGACACATCCGTAATGCTGGTCTGAGCTTGAGTTCCACCCTTGATCCATGCCTCACGGACTGTGACGAACAGGGAAGAAGCGCATGTTGGCCTGTTTGCGCGTTATTTTCTCCATTAAGTTGACCTCACCAGTGGTTTCTCATTGCCCTGAGCACCAGTAGGCATTTATGACACATTAATGACAATCGCGCCGGCCCTGAAAGCAACCTCGCATGATGAACATTTTTCGCAAGCTGATGCCACGGGAGGACAGGTTCTTCGATATGTTTTCCAAGCATTCGAAAGCCGTCCTGGATGCAGCGGAAGCATTAAACGACCTGCTGAATGGCAAGGACCTTGATCAAAATTGCCGACGAATTGTAGCGCTTGAGAACAAGGCCGACGACATTACACGCGAGGTGCTGCTCGCTGTCAGGCGCAGCTTCATTACGCCCTTCGACCGTGGTGACATAAAGGACCTGATCCAGTCGATGGACGATGCCGTCGACATGATGCACAAGACGGTCAAAACCATACGGCTGTTCGAGCAATCGAGCTTCGATCCGCTAATGCAGCAGATGGGCGCGGAGATCGTTAAGGCAGCAAGACTCGTTGCGGAAGCAGTTGCCCTTCTCGATAAGCTTGGCCCGAACGCGCAGCGGCTCTCCGCAATTGCGGAAGAGGTCACTCGCGTCGAGGGAAGGTCCGATGAACTCTATGACGAGGGCCTGAAGACGCTGTTTAGAAGTCATGGGACCAGCGGAGACGCAATGGCCTATATGATCGGCAGTGAAATCTACGGCGAGCTCGAAAAAGTCGTCGACCGGTTCGAAGACGTCGCCAATGAGATCAGCGGCATTGTCATCGAGAACGTCTGATGGATGCCTCGATAGCTCTGCCACTTCTCGTTGGCTTGATCGTCATTGCGCTGTTCTTCGATTTTCTGAACGGCTTGCATGATGCCGCCAATTCCATTGCCACTATCGTGTCCACACGTGTGCTTCGTCCGCAATACGCGGTCCTCTGGGCAGCGTTCTTCAATTTTATTGCCTTTGCGTTCTTCGGTCTTCATGTCGCCGAGACGCTTGGAACCGGAATCATCGATCCGGCCATCGTCTCTCCGCAGGTGATCTTTGCGGCCTTGATGGGCGCGATCATCTGGAACATCGTCACCTGGATTTTCGGCATACCCTCAAGCTCATCGCATGCGCTCGTTGGTGGTCTCGTCGGCGCAGGCTGGGCGAAGGTCGGATTCGTCTCGATAGTCTGGGGCGGTTTCCTGAAAACAGTCGGAGCGATTTTCTTCTCTCCTGCCATCGGCTTCTTCCTCGCATTGATGCTGGTGCTTCTGGTTTCCTGGCTGTTCGTGCGGCAGACACCTTTTGCCGTCGATCGCACGTTCCGCGTCATGCAATTCGTCTCGGCCTCGCTCTATTCCCTCGGCCATGGCGGTAATGACGCGCAGAAGACGATGGGCATCATCGCCGTATTGTTGTTCAGCCAAGGTCACTTGGGTTCGGAATTCTACGTGCCGTTCTGGGTGGTTATCTCTTGCCAGTCCGCAATGGCACTGGGCACCCTATGCGGTGGCTGGCGCATCGTCCACACCATGGGCTCGAAAATTACGCGCCTAAATCCTATGCAGGGGTTCTGCGCGGAAACTGGCGGGGCACTGACCCTGTTTGGCGCTACATGGCTCGGAATTCCGGTGTCGACGACCCATACCATTACCGGTGCCATTGTGGGTGTCGGTGCTGCTCGCCGCCTGTCTGCGGTCCGGTGGGGCCTGGCAAGCAATATCCTGATTGCGTGGATCATCACGATGCCTGCCGCTGCCGCAATTGCCGCGCTCTTCTACTGGATCGCGAGGCTCTTTAGTTAGGACAAGCTTCTGCTGACTCCGGTTTGAAGCCATGAGAGACCAGACCTTATAGACACTCATGAAACCGATCAGAAGCGGGCATCTGCCAATCCGCAGAAGGGGTCGACCGGGTTGTTTCGGTTCCACGGCGTCTTTCCGAGCAATGCGTCCAGCACCGCGCGCTGCATCGTTTCGGTGGTCGAATAAGCGTTGATGTAGGTCGGTACGCGCGGCGCGTCGTAGAGAAGATAGGGATAGCCGAATGAGATCATTACAGTCGGAACATCGTGCCAGCCCCGCCACATGGCCTGGCCGAAATTGCCTGTAAGCTTGAGCCAGTCGAGAAAGACGCGGCCGCGTGTCAAAAGTGTTTCGTCGCCGAGGAGGTAGAGCAGGAGGTCATAATCTTTGGTTTCCACCTCCATTTCAGGCGTGTGCATCGTTACTTCGAAGCCATAACCTTCCAACATCTCCGGCAGTACAAATCGCTGTGGCCCTGGCCAGAACGGAACAACGATGTCACCGCTGAAAACCAGTACGCGTCGATGCTTTCGCGGATCAAGCGGCAGGAGTCTGCCAATGTCCTTGACGAGAGTGGGTATTCGCCGCGAGACCGCATTTGCATAGGCTGAGTTCCTCTCCGTCGCCACTTCGATGGCCGGGCTTGTCTCCGACTGCTGCGGTCTGTGCAATCCAAGTGCAGCCTTCAGACCGAGTTGGCGAATCAGCGCCTCGTCAACCCGCTCTTCACTCAGCCGGCCGTCGGCGAGCGCTGCCTTGAGATAGGCGAGGTCCGCGTCGCAATCGTCAGAAAAGAGAATGATGTCGCAGCCGGAAGAGATGAGTTCCGGCAGATACTCCGAACGTTTCGACCATGAACCGAGCCCCGCCATCGGGGTAGCATCCGAGACGATCAGACCATTGAAGCCCAAACGTTTGCGCAAGAGTTCGTCGTTCAGCAGACGGCTGATCGATGCAGGACGAAAGGCTTCGATCCCGGCGTCCGGCACAATGGAGTGCACGAAGCTTGGTAGCGCGATATGAGCCGACATCACCGACATCACCCCGGCCTCTATCGCCTGCCGGTAGAGCCGGCCGAAATTATTCTCCCAGTCTTCCATGCCAAGCGGGTTGACCGTGGTCAGCAGATGCTGATCGCGATCGTCGAAACCCTCGCCAGGCCAATGCTTGACGGCCGAGGCAATGCCGTTTTTCTGGAACACCTCCATCTGCGTGATCGCATGGCGCTCGATCACGGCGACGTCCGAGCCAAACCCGCGCGTCGCAACTATGGAGCTGCGAAACGCCGCATTGATGTCAAGGACCGGCGTGAACGACCAGTTGATCCCGGCAGCGCGAGCCTCTTCGGCCATAATGCGGCTCACCTCGGCGGTCGCTTCAATATCATCGAGTGCGGCAAGCCCGAGCGGGTTCGGCATCTCCGCCGCGCCTGAAAGCCCAAGCCGACTGCCCTCGAGATCGGCGGAGACGAGGAGCGGCGTCGGCAGGTCGTTGTTCAAGGAGGCGATCAGCGCGCGCTCCGCAGCCGCATCCGCACCGTCGAAACGCGTGATACTTCCCGGCCGGAAGGCTTTCAGTTGCTCAACCTTGCTGGAATCGGTCCCGAATAGGACGAGATTGAAAAGCTGACGCAGCCTGTCGTCGCCTGACAAGGAGGTGATGCGCTCCTTGACCCAAGCCATGCCGTGACTGTCGAGGTTGAAAGGCGGATTAGCGAGATGGTCGAATGTCATTGGCCCATACCTCCGCTGGTCTGCCAGTACCATAGGACAATTCAGCGACGTCGCCAAAGCTAGCACTCCCTCCGCGATGATCTTCCCAGCGTCGAAGACGATCAACAACCAGAAACGCTAGTACTGCTCCTCAGCGTGAGGAACGTGAAGTTCGGTCAAGGGCCGATAGTAGGCCCACTGCCCCATCTTCTGTCGCCGTATTGCGCGCTCACCTTAGTTCCTGGGCGAGCCCGATGAGAAGTCCCTCAGGCCCGCGGATGTAGCAGAGCCGATAGGTGTCCTTATACTGCACTACCTCGCCTACGAGCTGCGCGCCGTGCTGGTAGAGCCGTTCAAGAGTTTCGTCGATGTCCTCCACGGCGAACATGACGCGGAGATAGCCGAGGGCGTTGACCGGTGCGTTCCGGTGATCGGCGATGACAGGCGGCGCAAGGTAGCGGCAGAGCTCGAGCCGGCTATGGCCGTCCGGCGTGCACATCATGGCAATCTCCACGCGCTGATCGCCCAATCCGGTGACCCGTCCAGCCCATTCTCCTTCGATCGTCGCCATCCCTTCAAGCTCGAGTCCGAGTTCGCGAAAGAAATCAATCGTCCCTCCGAGGTCTTCGACGACGATTCCTACATTATCCATCCGCTTGAGCGCCATTTTCCCGATCTCCAACGTCCAGTCTCGGCCGTTAACTCATGAAGCTACTGCGAACTTAAAGACCCGTCACTCGATGTGAAGCCCCCATATTTCCAATCGTAACTCAACGTCTCGATCTTGTTTGATGCGAAGGGCGGACGAATATGATCAGCAGTTCCACCGATTGCTCGCGTGTCTCGAGACCGGGTTGGTGCCGGTCGTATACGTGTGGCGTTATCGGGTAACCTGTTAGGTCCATGAGGTTGCTGTGCTTACTCGTGACCTTCCAATCGGAATTCACCTACGCCATGCGGAGGCCCGATGGTGGGTCGAGATATCGGAATTCGGACGCACAGCTGCCGTGCAATCATCGCCGCCCACACTATTCGGTTCGGTTCGCACCACCCGTCGATCTGGGTGCACCGCTAACGCGCCAACGGTTGCTTCCGTAGCGACACAGCCGAGCAGAAGCACTGCGGTCTTGCGGTGTTGCTAACACCTCGTCCATCATCGATGGCGACATGGAATCGATGGGGCGTCTCGTGAGCAAAAGTGAACGACAGAAGATGGCAGCCGGAGAGTGGTACTGCTGCCTCGATCCGGAACTCGATGCTCTGCGCTTGATTGCGCGCAAAGCGGTGCATCAACACAATACCCTTGATCCCGAAAGTCGGGGCAACATTGCGCCAGCGCTAAAGGCACTTTTCCCGAAAGCGCCTGAAGATGCGTTCATCGAGGCACCGTTCCATTGCGCCTATGGATTGAACGTTTCGCTCGGCCATCGTGTCTATCTCAATGCCGGTTGCACTATTCTGGACACCGCGAGTGTCCGGATTGGCGATGGCTCCATGCTCGGACCTGGTGTCCAATTGCGCTGATCATCACCGGGACCCCGCTCTCAGACGGAGTGGTTTGGAAATTGACCGCCCAGTGGAGATCGGTGCTGACGTCTGGGTCGGCGGCGGCGCTATTATTCTCGGCGGCGTGATCATCGGCGATGGCGCCATCATCGGCGCCGGTTCTCTCGTCACCCGTAGTGTCGCGAAAGGCGCAACGGTCATCGGAAACCCTGCGCGAGAGGTACGCCCCAAAGACCCTTGAGCCATTTGCTCGCAAGTTGTTACCCAATTAGCGTGGAAACCGCGCGGCTAAACATCAATTGGGTAGAAACGCGTGATCGCGGGACCAATAAATTTGACATCGTGGGCCACGGGGGAGACCCTGAGGGAGCAGCGATTCGGATCGCACAGTTCGCTTCCGCGATTCAACGTGACGCGCGTTTCCCCCTTGTTGAGTCCAGAGCTATCAGGAGAAAAACCGTGATACCTTCGAGCCTCTTCTATGATCTTGTTGATTCCGAGATCGCGTTTAAAATCGTGCAGAGGAATTTCAACAGTCCCAATCACATCTTCAGCGTGCCGCGCGCCAAAGACGGCCAGCTCCGCTTAACGATACTCGGAAGTCAGGCGCTCATTGGGTCCGCCGATGCTATTCTTGCTCGTTTGAACGCGCTCTTGTGCGAGCATCCTTCGCCCCAGATCCAGCATACGTTCAGACAATCTACCGCCACTGGTACGGTTGTGCAGTATTCGCTTTTTCCCGAGGCGGAAAAGGGTAGGCAACTGGGTTTACCGGAACAAATGTCTGTCGAGTGCCGTATTGTTCCCACCGACCAGCCGGGTGCCGATCGGGAAACTGTGCTTGTGAATGTCAATGTTGAGGCACGACATAGCCTTCATCTTATGGAGCGCTTGGGAAAAGACAATATCCAGGAAATCTGCCGCCTTTCCACTCACGCGCTCCCCAGGGACATTCATCAGAGATTGGCAGCCAACGGATACTATGAGCAGAGCTTCATGAGTCTATATGGCGAGGAAGCCCTTGAAGAGGCCAAGACAAGACTAAAGGACGCTTGCGATCGCTGGGTTTCTGAGACTGGTGACCTGCGACACGCCCGTCACTGAAAAGTCTAGCCGTGAATGGAAGGCTTAGTTGGTTGCGAATTCAAAAGCCGGACTTGGCGTCTTTTTGCTAAGGAGCACCGGACAGTCATTGTTCGTCAACAACCGGTCCGGTGTTCGTTTCGATAACAATATTCACCGCTTCGCCCGCGCCATCGACCGTGCGATATCGACAATGTCGTCGCGTGAGGCGGTCGGATCTTCCCGGTTCCAGGCGATGCCAAGGCCGATCCGGAAGTCGATTCCCTTCACCGCCTTGAGCTCGAAGGCCCGGTCTGGAAGATCAAGCGTTCACAGGCGCAAAGCCAATGCCATGGCCGGCCGAGATCAGCGACACCAGTGAATAGGTGTCGTCGCAAGTATAGGCGATGTTGGCAGTCACCCCATGTTCCTCGAACTTTTTCTGGAAGTAGCGCTCCGTGAATGACTGGTTCTGGCGCTTGAAGACGATGATCTTCTTATTGCTAAGATCGTCGATGGCAATTTCCTCCTTGCCCGCCAGCGGATGGGTTCGAGCCACCGCCAGGTGATAGATCTCATGAGCAATCGAGAAGAAGCGCAGCGAGCCGATGTTTTCTACCGGGCGGATGAAGCCGAGATTGAGCTGGCCGCTCTCCAGCCCGCGGATGATGTCGCTGGTTTTGCCCGAGGCAATATGGATGCGGACATCGGGGAACTTCGGGCGATCTTTGCAAGGAAGGTCGGCAGCATGCCCATGGTGGCCGGATAGATCGAGCCGATTCTGATCTGGCGGATGCTCCTCCCACCGGCGGGCCCTCGTCAGCTCGGTCGTCAGGTCGACCTCGCTGAGGATCCTCACACGGAGGCAAATCGAGCAGCACGAGCTATTCTAAAGTGGTCTGTGGGGGAGCTTGCAGATAGAGCTGGGATAGCGTTCTCCACCCTGCATCGTTTTGAAAATACCGGTAGCGCGACCGAGGCAACGAAAGACAAAATTAAGGCGGCTTATGCCTCTCATGACGTCGAAATCACTAATGGCGATTATACCGGAGCCCGCTTACGTCTCCGCCGTGAGTTAAAGTAGGCCACGCCGCAACCAAGCCCACTGGACAAACCATTCTCAATCCGGGCCGCCCTTTTGGGACCCCGAGCCGGCGCCGCCCTTTTCCGACAAAGGTACGACCATTGCAACGGCACTCCGCGATAGATAATTGTTGGGAGGCAAGCCGCAATTTTTACTCCTTCAATATCGTTCTTTCGAAGATAGAAAGTTTGATGCTTGGCTCGTCGCAGTGTCGCGCCGCGAGAGCGCTCTTAGACTGGACGCAGAATGAACTCGCTGCGCGGACATCCATCAGCGCGGCGTCGATTCGTGCGTTCGAGAAAGGCGGGGGGATGCGCGGAAGCAATCTCCGACGACTGCGACAAGCGTTCGAGGCCGCAGGCGTAATTTTCCAAGGTGAGGGTGAGACGGCGCCAGGAGGAGCCGGGGACCGATTCCAATCGTCGAGAGATCGGAATGAATAGCGGGTGGGGAATGCCGACCGGACTCGGCCGCTCGGTGCCCTCACCCGAGAAGAGAAGCAGTGCCAGCCAATTTTGCGTCGCCAACCGGAATTGTCGTTCGCGGCGCAGGAACATCAAAGTCAATCGGTAAGGAGTGGTACTTGTCGCTTACCGATAGCTCCCTGAGCACCTGAACCGACACCGACGGGAGACGGCACCATCTCACGTCGTTCTTTCATTCCGCAAATTCAGCCCGCCGTACGGAAAAGTTCAGATTTTAAAGGCGCTCGCGTTGTAAATCTCCTCGACCGTGCTTGCGAGGATCGCATCGAACTCCATATCGCTCATTCCGATCCTAAGATCTTCGGTCAAGGCTCGCGAGAAGCTTGCAATCATGCCGTGATTTCTGGCGAGCTTCTCGCAGGCATCGGAGCGGCTGTAGCCGCCAGAAAGGGCCACGACCCGGACAACCGACTTGTGGTCGACGAGAGGCTTATAGAAATCGGCGACGGTTGGAATGGTGAGTTTGATCATCACTCGCTCGCCCTCAGGAAGATCGTCGAGCGCGCGAACAAGTTCTTCGCGCAGGATCGCTTCGGCATCCGGCTTGGTAGGGCTCTTGATCGACACCTCCGGTTCTATGATCGGAACAAGTCCGTGACGTAATATTTGCCGACCCACATCGAACTGCTGCTTCACTACCGCAGCGATCCCAGCCCGGTCAGAATGGGCGATCACCGACCTCATCTTCGTCCCGAACATTCCCTTCTTCACTGCACGGGCCAGGAGAGCGTCGAGATCGGGCATCGGCTTCATGAGTTGGACGCCACTTTCCTCGGCAGATAATCCTTTATCTACCTTCAGAAATGGCACGACGCCGCGATCCTGCCACAGGAACGAAGGAACGTCCTTTCCACTGGCCTCTCCTTCCATCGTCTTCTCGAACAGGATAGCGCCGATGACTTTGTCACCAGTGAACGCGGGCGCTGTCATGATGCGCACACGCATCATGTGCATCAAGCGAAACATCTCCTCCTCGCCGCTATAATCGGTATCGGCGATGCCATAGAGGCGTAACGCAGCCGGCGTGGAACCACCGCTTTGATCGAGAGCGGCGATGAACCCTTTCTTGCTGGCCATCTGTGACATCATGCGTTCATCTGCTGTCATTTCCATCCCCTTGAGTAACGCTTGCCTGTGTCCCGGTGTCGAAGATGTTGCACCAGACCGGGCTTGAACCTGAATTTCGGCTGAGATCGAACGGCGAAGTGTGGAGTAGTGCTCGAAATCGGTCTATTTAAGCAGCTCACATCGAACGGCTGCCCCAGGTAGTGTTTCGGCCAAGCGCGGGGCTGTCAACGGTTTTTCAGTGTCCGGTCGAGAGTAGTCGAAGCAGCGCCAGCCTTTGGCCCGTTTTCGTCGTCTACGCCACTCTGGGGAAGCCCTTCCCGACAACGACACGCTCCATCTTACAAGTGGCTTTTGGAGTGGCGGCCCTTTATCAAGACGCCTGACGCGCTATCTACGCAAGCCGGATAGATAAAAGGGCGAGCATGAACAGCGACAACGAAAGCATCGAACGTCGAATTCTTGCAGTCGACATTGGCGGCAACAATCTGAAGATTCTTTCTCCTGGCGTGGAGGAGCGAAAAACCAAGTCTGGACCCACGCTCTCGGCTCGGCAGGCTGTCGATGCCATCATACTTATGGCAAAGGACATCGAGTACGATGTCATCTCGATTGGCTACCCCGGTCCGGTTCACAACAACACCCCCTCCCGGGAACCAGCCAACCTCGGGCCAGGATGGCAAGGATTTGATTTCGTCGAGGCATTCGGAAAGCCGCTGAAACTCCTCAATGACGCACTGATGCAGGCCATAGGTAGCTACAAGGGCGGGCGCCTCCTCTTTCTTGGTCTCGGAACCGGCCTGGGATCGGCTATGGTGATCGAGAACGTGGCGCAACCTCTTGAGCTCGCGCATCTGCCCTACAAGAAGCTGCAAACATTCGAGGATTATGTTGGAAAAAGGGGCCTCGTCAGACGTGGGCACATGAAATGGAAGGCGTCCGTTTTCGATGTTGTCGCGCGGTTTCAAGCCGCTTTGTTGCCCGACTATACCGTGATTGGCGGAGGACAGATCGACGAACTTGACGAGCTCCCCAACGGCTGCCTCAGAGGCGATAACCGGCTTGCATTCCAAGGTGGATTTCGCATCTGGCAGGATAGTTCGATAATCCTTTGACAACTCCGGCCGCTGGCGATCCGGTTCCATGATGAGTGAGGGTCTCTGGCCGATGGTGTGCAGGATTGCGCCTTTGCTCAACCAATCAGGGATTGCCGGACGAGATACGCCGCGCGATAATTTATAAGGAAAGTCTCATAGAGGACTGATAAAATTGCAAAACGTCGCCCTGACAAGAAACCTGCAATATTACTGGCGGCAGCCAGAGCTCCATTACCGCGATCCCCAAGGATGAAAATACCGCCATCGTTGCTGACCTTGGTCGAGGGGCCGTTCATCTCCGGCCAGTGGGCAATGGTTGTCGCGACCATAGACGCCCGGCCGCGCTCGGTCGCCCTCTCTTCAGGTCGTGGTTGCCGCGCTACGTCAGCAGAGCGTGCGATTTCGCTTGCCCAACCGTAAATGGTCAATATGTTAGCTATTACTCATTTAGGAGGAGTATGTATGGCCAAGGGCACTGTGAAGTTTTTCAATTCCGCGAAAGGCTTCGGCTTCATCACACCAGAGGGCGGCGCAAAGGATGTATTCGTTCACGTTTCCGCCTTGCAGGCTGCAGGCCTCTTTGAATTGCGGGACGGGCAACAGGTTTCCTACGACACCGAGCTCGACCGCAATGGCAAGGGTCCAAAGGCCATCAACCTGCAGCTCGCATAACTGATGAGGCGGAGACGGTTGATACGTTCTCTCGTCCGCTATTCCTCCCCCGACGATCGCCCGGTCTGACCTTTGCGTTTGACGAAACCCAGTCAACAGCGGCGGCCTGTCATTCCGTTTGCAGAGAAGAATCTTTTTTGCTGGGAACCAATGGCGGCGAGGCGAGTTTTAAAGACGCAACGCCTGTTGCATTGGCTGCGCCCCCTCAACTGCAGTCGAAAGAAACCCGATGCCCACGGCACCGGGTTTCTTTTTGCTTATCAGATCAGCCTGTCCGCGACTAAGTGGTCACGGCGATCCCCTGCGCAGGTCCGTGCTGCGGCAATCTGGGAGTTGCCGGATTTAGCTGAGCGGGCCGAGGTATCACCTCAAAGCGATCCCTTCAGGATTGCCGCAAAGCTCGGATCGAACGCGCGGCTGATGGGATCGGCGGCTGCCCCGCGAGCGACGGCCCAAGGATCGGTCATCCCAAGTTGAAACCGCGGAATGGCGCGATCCCGGCGATCTGCAATCGACGGTGCAAGGGGATGCACTGCGGCGACCAGCCGCCGCGCCAGGGCTTCCGGTGCCCCGCCGCAGAGTATGACTGTTTGCGGGTCGAAGATTGTTTCGATCAGATGCACGCTCCAGCGCAGATCCATCACGGCCTCCTCGATCCAGCTCTCAATTCTCGCGTCGTCCGATTGAGCCAACATGTTTATCGTCGCGTAGACGCCAGGGTCGGCCGGGTCGACCTTCAGATGCTGGTAGAGCGAAGCAAGCGAGGCGCGATGCTCGAGAGGGGTCGGGCTACCGCTCGCCGAAAGAAGGGCCATGCCGATTTCCCCGGCGTTTCCATTGGCTCCGCTGTAAAGTTCCCCGGCAAGGATCAGACCGGCACCGATGCCGTATCCGAGATAAAGGCAGACCGCATGATCAAGCCCGTTTGCGGCACCAACCATGCGCTCTGCCGTTGCGCATGCGGCCGCGTCGTTTTGCAGACGCACACTCAAGCCCGTGCCGGCCGCCAGCGTCTCGAGCAGCGGGAACGCCTGCCATGCCGCCATCATCCACGGATCATCGCCCGCAGTCTTGATCCCAAACGGGCCGGGCATCGCGGCTCCAAGGCCGACAAGCCGACGCTCCGATTGATCAAAGAGATCAGCGAGGTCGATGCGAACCTTCTCTATCAGCTTCAAGATAACCGGTACACCGTTCGCGGGACCGTTCGGCGGTAGGTTGGCCTCGGCCCGGGCCAATACGTTGCCGACGAGATCGACGGCGATTGCCCGCGTCACGTGCCGATCGATCTGCAGCCCGATTGCAAACGCACCTTCCGGAACCAGCCGATAGGGTGTCGATGGTTGTCCCCTCCCCTTGCGAACTGCATCCTCCGCGGTGACCAGGCCCTCCTGCTCGAGTTCGTCGATGATGTTGGAAACCGTCTGCTTTGTGAGTTTCGTTGCGCGTGAAAGGTCGGCTCGCGACAGTGCACCATTCATCCGAAGGGCGTCCATCAGCACTCTTCTGTTATGGGAGCTGGTGCCTTCGTGATTGGTGCCGCTCTTTGCCCGTATGGGAAGCGTGTCATTCATCCTGATTTCCTCTTGACAGCAGTAGAATATTGAAGAACAAATTAGTTTGACTTAATAAGGAACCACAGAGTTCCAGGGAACGCAGAGAGCAACATGCTCTGACGACGCTCCGTATCTGGGCCGCAAGGACGGCACCAGTTCGAAACCTGACGGCGGCAGCCAGCCGCCCTCGGAAAACGGTGAATGTCAAAAACTGGAGGCTGGAATGTCGAAATCACTACACAAGACAATGCTTGGCGCCGCACTTATCGGCGCATCCTTCGCGCCGCATGCCTTTGCTGAAACCACTATCAACGCGCTGTTCATGGCCCAGGCGGCCTATAGCGAAGCCGACGTGCGTTCTATGTCCGAAGCTTTTTCCAAGGCAAACCCGGACGTAAAAGTCAACCTCGAATTCGTCCCTTATGAAGGCCTGCACGACAAGACAGTGCTCGCCCAGGGGTCGGGCGGTGGCTACGACGTCGTCCTCTTCGACGTGATCTGGCCGGCCGAATACGCGACAAACAACGTGCTTGTCGACGTCACTTCGCGCATCACCGACGACATGAAGAAAGGTGTCCTTCCAGGCGCGTGGACGACCGTCCAGTACGACGGAAAATACTATGGCATGCCGTGGATCCTTGACACGAAATATCTCTTCTACAATAAGGAAATCCTTGGGAAAGCTGGCATCAAGGCACCGCCCAGGACTTGGGACGAGCTGACCGAGCAGGCAAAGGTCATCAAGGACAAGGGCCTTCTTGCAACGCCGATCGCCTGGAGCTGGTCGCAGGCGGAAGCTGCAATCTGCGACTACACCACGCTCGTCAGCGCCTACAAGGGCGACTTCTTGAAAGATGGCAAGCCGGACTTCCAAAATGGCGGCGGTCTCGACGCACTGAACTACATGGTCTCCAGCTACAAGTCCGGGCTGACCAATCCTAATTCCAAGGAATTTCTGGAAGAAGACGTTCGTAAGGTCTTCCAAAACGGTGATGCCGCCTTCGCGCTCAACTGGACCTACATGTACAACATGGCCAATGACCCGAAGGACAGCAAGGTCGCAGGCAAGGTCGGCGTCGTTCCAGCTCCTGGTGTGGCTGGCAAGAGCGAAGCGTCGGCCGTCAACGGTTCGATGGGGCTTGGCGTCACCACGGCCAGCAAGCATCCTGAGGAGGCCTGGAAATACGTGGCTTTCATGACTTCGCAGGCAACGCAGAACCAGTACGCGAAGCTCAGCCTGCCAATCTGGGCATCCTCCTATGATGACCCGGCCGTCACCAAAGGTCAGGAGGAACTGATCTCTGCGGCCAAGGTCGGTCTCGCCGCCATGTATCCGCGGCCAACCACGCCCAAATACCAGGAACTGTCGACTGCACTCCAGCAGGCGATCCAGGAATCTCTTCTAGGTCAGTCCTCGCCGCAAGATGCCCTGAAGTCGGCAGCAGACAACAGCGGCCTCTGACCAGATAGCGACCTCCAGGCGGCACATGCCGCCTGGCTTAGCCTTGCCAAACCGACGAATTGAGGAGGCGCCCGATGTCCGGCACCTGGATGACAACCCGCGCGTGGCTTTTGATGTTGCCGCTGCTTGTCGTGATGGTCGCCGTCATCGGATGGCCTCTGGTCGATACCGTCGGCCTGTCTTTCACGGACGCCAAGCTTGTCGGTACGGCCGGCAATTTCGTCGGCATCGACAATTACGTGAAGATGGTTTCCGGCTCGAATTTCCAACGAACCCTGATCACAACCACCTGGTTTGCCGTCATTTCGGTCGCCGCCGAAATGGTAATCGGCGTTCTTGCGGCGCTCCTCCTGAACCAGAATTTCCGCGGGCGCGCCGCGTTGCGCGCGTTGATGATTTTGCCCTGGGCTCTGCCGACGGTCGTCAACGCGACGCTATGGCGACTGATCTACAATCCGGAATATGGCGCCCTTAACGCAGCGCTGACCCAAATCGGCTTCATCGACACCTATCGCTCGTGGCTGGGAGAGCCAGGAACGGCTCTTGCCGCGTTGATCGTGGCTGATTGCTGGAAGAATTTTCCATTGGTGGCGCTGATCGCCCTAGCCGCCCTGCAGGCGGTGCCACGCGACGTCACCGCGGCCTCGCTCGTCGATGGTGCCGGCGCTTTTGCCCGTTTTCGCTTCGTGATCCTGCCCTATCTCGCCGGCCCCCTGATGGTCGCTCTGGTGCTGCGGACCATCGAGGCCTTCAAGGTGTTCGACATCATCTGGGTGATGACGCGCGGCGGGCCCGCCAACAGCACGAGAACGCTCTCCATCCTGGTCTACCAGGAAGCGTTTTCGTTCCAGCGAGCCGGTTCCGGTGCCTCGCTTGCGCTGATCGTCACGTTGCTGGTGACGGTGCTTGCTCTCGCCTATGCCGCGCTGGTGCGCAAGACTGCCGGGAGTGCTGCCTGATGGAACGCAAGAGCCTGGTTTTTTCACTCTTCGTCTACGCTTGCGCCTTGCTGCTTGCAGCCGTCATCCTGGCACCCGTTCTGTGGCTCTTTGTCATGAGCATTTCGCCGGCTGCCGATCTTGCCGCTAAGCCGCTTCGCTGGTGGCCGCAGTCAGCCGACTTTTCACGGTACGGCGTGCTCCTGTCGACCCTCGAAAACAGCGCTGGCGCGGCTTTTACCGCGTCGCTGAGGAACAGCATCGAAGTTGCCGGCATGGCAACCGTCGCGGCAATTGCGCTTGCCATTCCGGCAGGGTGGGCGGTTTCACGCACGCCATCGGTCGGCTGGTCGCTTTCGATGGTCATTGCCACCTACATGCTGCCCCCGGTTGCGCTTGCCGTGCCGCTCTACATCGGCCTTGCTCATCTTGGCATGCTGAACAATGTTTTCGGCCTGGCACTCGTTTACCTCACGATCCTGGCACCCTTCACGACGTGGCTCATGAAATCCGGGTTCGATTCCATTCCGAGGGAGATCGAGTCGGCTGCGATGATCGACGGTGCGGGCCTGTTCCAGACCTGGAAGATCATCACATTGCCGCTTGCAATGCCGGTGGTCGCGACCTCGGCACTCTTCGCCTTCCTGCTCGGGTGGGATGAATTCTTCTACGCGCTTCTCTTCACGTCCGACCAGCGCGCCAAAACACTCACGGTCGCCATTGCCGATCTGGCTGGGGGACGTGTTTCGGACTACGGACTGATCGCAACTGCCGGTGTGCTCGCCGCCCTACCGCCAGTGGTCGTCGGTCTCATCATGCAACGCGCCCTGATCTCCGGGCTGACAAGCGGCGGCGTCAAGGGATGACAAGCACCATGGAAACCGCCCGACCCACCGGCCTGATTGCAATCGATCGCGAAATGGCACGTCAGCATGCCGACGCCCTGGCGTCCTTTGATAGCACCAGGGAGACCGCCCAGGCCATTGCAGCATCGTTGAAGAAGACCGGCAGACTCCTGCTTCTCGGCATGGGCGGATCACATGCCGTCGGACGCGCCGTCGAACCGCTTTATCGGGCGACTGGCATCGACGCAATCGCCCTGCCCCTGTCCGAACAGCTCGGACAGCCCCTGACGCTCGACGGCAGGACCGTCATGATCACCTCTCAATCCGGCGAGAGCGCCGAGGTTGTGCGCTGGTTCTCCGAAACGGGAGGCAGCCCCGACACGTTCGGGCTGACGCTCGAGGGCGGTTCTTTCCTGGCGCGCACCGCACCGTCCCTTGTCGGCGCCGGTGGAACGGAACTCGCCTTTGCTGCAACGCGCAGCCTGACGGTGTCGTTTGCCCTTCATCTGAGAGTGCTGGCTACCCTTGGCGTCGATCCCTCGGCAGCGCTTGGCGCACTCATCGCACCGGAAACGCCGAGTATCGATCCGGCACTCACTGCGCTCAGTACCGTGGCGACGGTCGTTACGTCAGGCCGGCGACTGCAGGGTCTCGCAGAAGCGCTGGCGCTCGGCCTGACCGAGCTCTCCCGTCGACCCTGCTTTTCGCTGGAGGGTGGGCAGTTGCGGCACGGGCCGATGGAGATGCTCGACCCTTCGATCGGCGTCGTTCTGTTCAAGGGAGAGGACAGCACGGCTTCTCTTGTGACAGCCATGGCCGTATCCGCCGTCGAAACCGGCGCGCCTGTTGTCATTTTCGACGCTTCCGGGGAAGACCCGGTCGCAGGCGCGGTCACCATCGCCTTCATGCCGGCTTCCGGTCTTGCCGCGATCTTTGCGATGCTGCCCGCAGCCCAGCGCTTGATGATAGCCTTCGCCAACGCCCGTGTTGACAACGCCGGTACTCCGGTGCGCTCGACCAAGATCACCCGGAGCGAATAATGCGTCCGCTTGCAGTCGTCGGAAATGTCAATATTGACCT
Source organism: Rhizobium grahamii CCGE 502 (assembly GCF_000298315.2). Lineage (GTDB taxonomy): Bacteria > Pseudomonadota > Alphaproteobacteria > Rhizobiales > Rhizobiaceae > Rhizobium > Rhizobium grahamii. The sequence goes on from NZ_AEYE02000035.1 coordinate 543,658, forward strand.
CATCCTTGGCCCCGCGGCTCCCTGGCCAAAGGCGGGCACCGAAATCATCGTCGACCATGACGAATTGCGCGTGGGCGGAGCAGCCGGCAACAGTGCCCTTGCCTGGGCCGGGCTCGGCGTCGCCTTCGAGATTGCGGCAAATGTCGGCGATGACCAGTTCGGCAAATGGCTGATCGACGCTTTTGGGAATCGTGCTCTGAACTGGCCGGTTCGCCCGGAGCAGACGACACTCTCGGTCGGCATCACCCATCCCGACGGCGAACGCACCTTCTTTACCACTCGCGGCCATCTCCCGCGCCTCAGCCTTCCCGATGTCCTTTCGGTGCTGGAAGGCGCCCGGCTCTCCGGAGGTTGTCTCCTGCTTTGCGGATCGTTTCTGACCGAGGACCTGACGCGCGACTACGATGCCTTCTTCGATTGGGCGGACGCGCATCAAATAGACGTTGCCCTCGATACCGGGTGGCCGCTCGATGGCTGGACGAGCAAGAACTGCTATGCCACGCGGCGCTGGCTATCTCGCTGCGCCATCGCGCTACTCAATGAAGTGGAATCGACCACGCTGTCAGGCCTCGACGATCCGGGGCAAGCAGCCGCAGAAATCCGGTCGCATATGCCTGATGGCGCGATCGTCGTCGTCAAACGTGGGCCGGATGGCGCGCTCGCGATCGGTGCCGACGGAGAATGCATATCGGTTGCGGCCCCGAGCGTCACGGTCGTCGACACGATCGGTGCCGGCGATGTCTTCAACGCCGGCTTTCTCGCGGCATTGACAGGAGGAAAGCCGCTCGCCGATTGCCTTGAAATGGGAACAGAGGTCGCGTCGCGGGCCATTTCCACCCATCCACGAAGCTACGGCGGTGAACCCGCATCCAAGGACATGACTCGATGAGTGCGCTCGAAATTAATAACATCCGCAAGACCTACGGTGATGTCGAAACCCTGAAGGGCATCGACATCGCACTCGAAAGCGGCGAATTTCTTGTGTTGCTCGGCTCGTCTGGTTGTGGAAAGTCGACCTTGCTCAACATCGTTGCCGGACTGGCCGAGGCAACGAGTGGGGACGTTCGCATCGGCGGTCGCTCTGTCCTTGGGGTGCATCCGAAGGACCGCGACATCGCCATGGTTTTCCAGTCGTATGCGCTCTATCCGAATCTCACCGTGCACCGCAATATCGGTTTTGGCCTCGAGATGCGGAAGGTCCCGGCCGAGGAGCGCGATCGTGCGGTGCGCGACGCCGCGAAGTTGCTGCAGATCGAAAGCCTCCTCGAGCGAAAGCCAGGCCAGCTGTCGGGAGGCCAGCGTCAGCGCGTCGCAATCGGTCGGGCCCTGGTGCGCAAGCCTGAAGTCTTCCTCTTCGATGAACCGCTGTCCAATCTCGATGCGAAACTGCGCATGGAGATGCGAACCGAGCTCAAGCGCCTGCATCAGATGCTCAAGACCACCGTCGTCTACGTAACGCATGATCAGATCGAGGCGATGACGCTCGCCACCCGCATCGCAGTGATGCGCGACGGGCGGATCGAGCAGCTCGGAACGCCGTCCGAAATTTATGATCGACCGGCAACCCTCTATGTCGCCACCTTCGTCGGCGCACCATCCATGAACCTTCTGAGTGTGACCGCGCGCGGCGATGTGCTTCAGATAGACGGCAGCGCCACCGTACTGCCCATTCCACCCGGCCTTGAAACGAAGCCAGGCGACGGAAAGAGGCTGATTGCCGGCATTCGTCCGGAAGCATTTGGACCTGGGTCGTCCGGGCACGCGATTGAGGCGACGTGCGAGGTTGCCGAGCTGACCGGCCCGGAACTTGTCGTGACCGCCCTTGCCGGAACGCAGCGGATCATGGCCTGCCTGCCGCCACGCACCTTGTTGGAGAACGGACAGCCGCTGACGCTATCCTACGCTGTAGAGGCAATTCACATCTTCGACGGCGAGAGCGGACTGCGCTTAAACTAACGCGCTCAGGCTGCTTTGCCCGCAGCAACGAAGCGCTTGAGGGCGTCGAACGAAAAGGCAGAGACGGGAAGACCGGTTTCGCCCTGAAGCGCCAGATCGGCGAGGATTTCGCCGACGACGCTCGTGAACTTGAACCCGTGTCCGGAACAGGGCGAAGCGACCACCACATTCGGATTGCCAGGAGCAAGATCCAGCAGGAAATCCTCGCTGGGCAGCATGGTATAGCGGCAGGTCACCGCGTTCACGCGCTGACCGACGACCCCAGGCAGACGTTTGCTGACGAAACCGTCGAGAAGCGCTGTATCTCTGTCGTTTACCGGCGGATTGGGCTGGTTGGGATCGATCGGCTCGCGGAAATGCGCGTGCCGTCCGACTTTCACGCCGTCGACCCCGATTGCCGGGAACCCGAAATATGACCCCTCCGCGCCCTCGTCCCGCAGGAAACAAGGCATGCCTTGCGGCTTTGTCACCGTGCCGTCCTGCGGCTGATACCATGCGACGACCTGGCGGATTGGCGTTGCCTGCGTTCGCAACTCCGGAACAAGCTCGGCGATCCACGATCCGGTGGCGACCACGACCTTCGTGACGCGGTAGTAACCATCTGCCGAGCGGATCGTCACGCCAGCATCGTCAGGCTCGATTGCAATCACGCGTTCGCCGAAATGAAGGACAGCGCCATCCTGTGCTGCAAGCTTGAGGTAGCCCATGACCGCCGCCTCCGGCTTGAGATAGCCCCCTTGCGGATCAAGGACCGCTACCTCCTCGTTATCGAGCTGGAAGGCAGGAAATCGCCTGTTCATTTCTTCTTTGTCGAGGACCTGGTGCGCCAGGCCGTGCATCTGGCAGGAGGCGCGGGTTCCGGACACGATCTTGCTGTCTACGCCGCCAATCTGGAGAACACCTGTTATTGTCAGGATTTCAGCGCGAAGCCGTGCTTCAAGCGCGCTCCAGTTTCGATACGCCCGCTGCAGCAATGGGACGTAGGACGGATCCTCGAAATACCCGAGCCGGATGAGGCGACTGTCTCCATGAGACGAGCTCAGTGCATGGGATGGGAAATACGCATCGATGCCGATTGTTTTGGCTCCACGCTCGGCGAGAAACGAGAGAGCGGCCGATCCCATGGCTCCAAGGCCAATCACGGCAACGTCGAATTGAGCTGTCATGCGTATTCCTTAAATAACATCCGGAGGCGCTTCGGTGCGGATCAGTGTTCGAAGAGCTTCCATGTCACCAGCCAGCGGACGATCGTCACCATAGTTTGAAACGACCTTGCGCGCCGTGCGCTGGATTGCATCGGTCCCGGTGGCCCGGCTTGCTGTGGGTCCGAGGAAATCATGTGCCTGCGCAGCCGCCATCAGTTCGATTGCGACGATATACTCGGCATTGTCGATGACCGCCAGAAGCTTGTTTGCCGCAGCGGTAGGATGGGCGAGAAAATCCTCCTGAAGGCCGGAGGTCAACCCGCCATCGGTGGAAGCAGGCGCCGCCAGTCTGCGGTTCTCGTTGCTGAGCGCGGCCGCCGTATACTGCGCAATCATGAAGCCCGAATTGCTGCCAGCGTCACTTGCAAGGAACGGCGGCAGGCCGCTGACCAGCGGATTGACGAGGCGGTCCATGCGGCGCTCGCTCATCGCCGAGATCTGCGCGATGGCAATCGCAAGACTATCACATGCCTGCGCAAGAGCCGGCGCGACGGCGTGCGCCTCAGACGAAACGACAGGGTCCGCGGGCGAGCCTGAGACCGCCGGATTGTCGGTCACGGAGGCAAGCTCGCGATCGACGACCTCAGACGCATTCGCAAAGACGTCGCGGGCAGCACCGTGCGCGTGCGGGACCGAGCGCAGGCTGAGCGCATCCTGGGTTCGCTTTCCAAGCGCGGCAGCAACCAGGCCGCTGCCAGCCAGCCGACGGCGCAGCGACGCGCCGACCTCAGCTATGCCGCGCGAAGGACGCATGGCCAGCACGGCTTCATCAAAGGCTGCCATCTGGCATCCAGCGGCCTCGAGGGTCAGAGCGGCGACGGCATCTGCCCAGTCAAGCACGTGGAGTGCCCGAGAAAGGGCAACGCTTGCCAGACCGGTTGCGCAAGCCGTACCGTTGACGAGACTGAGCCCTTCCTTGGCGCGAAGCACGAGCGGTGTCAGGCCGATTGCGCTGAGTGCCTCGCCGCCCTTCAGGGGCTTTCCGTTCACCTTTGCGCTTCCCGCGCCAATGAGAACGAGCGCGGTGTGGGCATTATGCGTCAGGTATCCGGCCGACCCTTTCGACGGAACGTCCGGAATACAATCATGGTCCAGGAAGGCAGTCAGATACCGGAGGATTTCAGTCCTGACGCCGGAATGGCCGTGAGCAAAATTTGCAATTTGCGCAGCGATGATCGCCCGAACCTCGCGTGGCGCCAGCAGCGCGCCGACGCCACAGGCGTGGCTGAGGACAATGTTGCGCGACAGGCGGCTTTGCGAGTTGCGGTCGACGACCGTATCCGAAAGCGCGCCGACGCCTGTATTGATGCCGTAGGCACGCACGCCGGTCTCAACGATCCGCTCGACGATCCGGCTGGCACTCTCTACGCGTCCCCAGGCCGAAGGAGACAGTGCAAGCGCCTCCCCGTTGGCGACGCGCGCGACATCACACCAGCCGATGCGCGTCTCGATGATCACAGTCATTGCCCGGTTCCGAAGTGACCGATGAATTGGCGGAAGGCTGGGGTTGCGGCCCCGCCGAACATCTCGTCGGGTGTGCCTGAGCTTTCGACCAGCCCTTCCTTCATGAAGACGACGCGATTGGAGACGTTGCGGGCGAAACTCATTTCGTGCGTGACAACAAGCATGGTCATCCCCTCCTCTGCCAGAGCGCGCATGACCCGCAGCACCTCGCCAACGAGTTCCGGGTCAAGGGCCGAAGTCGGCTCGTCGAAAAGCATGACCTTCGGCTTCATTGCAAGCGCCCGGGCAATTGCGGCGCGCTGCTGCTGGCCGCCCGACAGATGGGCGGGATAGGCATGCCGCTTGTCGGCTATGCCGACCTTCTTCAACAGGACCTCCGCCTCGGCGATGCATTCCGCCCGAGGGCGTTTGAGAACATGCACCGGCCCTTCGATCACGTTTTGCAGGATCGTCATGTGGGACCATAGATTGAAGGACTGGAACACCATTCCGAGTTCCGAGCGAATATGATCGACCTGTTTCTGGCTGGCGGGACGGCTGGTGCCGCCCTTGTGGATCATCCGGATCTGTTCGCCATCGACCCAGATCTCGCCGTCGGTTGCCGTCTCCAGCAGGTTGATGCAACGAAGGAACGTGGATTTGCCGGAACCCGAGGCTCCGAGCAAGGAGATGACGTCGCCATCCTCTGCATCGAGCGAGATGCCTTTAAGAACCTCGTGCGTGCCGAAGCTCTTGCGGATGTTGCGGACGGATAGTCGGGTAACGCCTGGCATGGAAGCTCCAATCGTGTCCGTTCAGTCTCTCAGGCCTTCAGCGCCGGCGGAATCGCACGGCGATGTCGCGAGAGCGAATATTCGAGCAGGGACATCGCCTGCAGGATGATGAAGTTGAGAACGAGGTAGATGATGGCCGCGCAGAGGAATACCTCCATCGTGCGGTAAGTTTGCGAGATCAACCGCTGCGCCACACCCGTCACCTCCCAAACCGTCACCAGGCTTGCAAGCGCTGTCGACTTCATCATCAAGACGATCTCGGTGGAATATGCCGGGAGTGCGTGGCGGAAAGCGACCGGCGCGAGGATGCGGCGAACGAGCAGTGCGCCCGACATTCCGATCGAGCGGGCGGCTTCGATCTCGCGTGGCGAGACAGCGCGAATACCCCCGCGGAAGATCTCGGCCGAGTAGCCCGCGGTGCAAAGCGCAAGAGACAGCACGGCACAAACGAATGGCTCGCGCAGGAAAGGCCAGAGGAAGGAGTAGCGGATGAACCCGAACTGGCCAAGGCCGTAAAAGACGAGGAACATCTGAATCAACAGCGGCGAGCCGCGGAAGACGAAGATGTATCCCTTCGCAAAAGCCGAGAGCACCGGGTTGCCGCCGACGCGCATCCAGACGATCAGGAGCGCGAGGAGGCCACCGACGATGATCGAAAGAGAAAACAGCGCCAAGGTCATCGGAACGGCCTTGAGCAAGGTGGTCATTGTTTGGAAGAGAAAAGCAAAATCCATGATGCCACCTCACGCCTTTCCCATGGCCGCTGTCGGCATGCTGCGATTGGCGCGCCGCTCGGCGCCGTTGAAGATGCGGTCGGAGAGACTCGTCAGGACGAGATAGAGAATGCCGCCCACAATGAAGAAGAGGAAGTACTGTCTTGTCGAGCCAGCGGCGACCTGGCTGGTGCGCATAAGTTCGGCTAGGCCTGTCACCGAGATCAGTGCCGAATCCTTGAGGCTGAGCTGCCACACGTTTCCGAGACCTGGAATGGCAAAACGCAGTACCTGCGGAATGATCACCCGGCGGAACCGCAGGCCACGGTTCATGCCGATGGCATTGGCCGCCTCCAGTTCACCCTTGGAAATGGCGAGGTAGGCGCCGCGAAACACTTCTGCCTGGTATGCGCCGGATATGATGCCGACCGCCAAGGCGCCGGCAAGGAAGGAGGGCAGACCGAGGAAACCTTCGTAGCCCATTGCCTTGCCAATCGAGGTGACGGCAGACGAGCCCCCGAAATAGATCAGATAGATGATCAACAGTTCGGGCACGCCCCGAAAGACGGTCGTATAGACGTTGCCGATGGCAACGAGGCTCGTTTTTCCGGAGAGTTTTGCGGCAGCGATGATCGCCCCGAGCACAGCCCCGATCGCCAGCGCACTTGCAGTCACGCACAACGTCACGAGCGCTGCAAGCAGGAGAAGCGCACCCCATCCGGTCGAGCCGAATCCAATAAGTTCCAGTGTTGCCATGTCATGTTCCCCGCGCCCGCCGCTGTCCTGGCGGTGTCAGAATAGCATGCGGTCCCCGGCATCATGGCCGGAGACCGTGACGTCCGGCATTGGCCGGAAATCAGTTCTGCGGGCTGACGTCGACCTTGAACCACTTCATCGACAGTTCCTTCACAGTCCCGTCGGCAAGTGCCGACTTGATCGCTTCGTTGAACTTGTCGCGAAGATCCGTGTCGGCCTGACGCACGCCGAGGCCTTCGCCCTCGCCCCAGATCGGGCCAACGATTTCAGGGCCGGTGAAGGCCAGGCTGTCGTTTGCGGACTGGAACGCATTGGCGAAATAGACCGCATCGTCGAAGCCGAGGTCAATGCGGCCGTTCTGCAGGTCGAGATCCCGGTCTGCACCGGTCTTGTATTCGCGGATTTCTGCGATGTCGCCGAAATTGTCGTAGACGAACTTCGCATAGACGGTCGCCGCCTGGATGCCGATCGTCTTGCCCTTGAAGGCTTCCTTCAGTGCATCGACCTCCTTAACGCCGGTCTGGCCGGGCGTCATCTTGATCGTCGCCCCGGTTCCAGCTGCCTTGGCGAGCGGGCTGTCCTTGGCGGTTGCGAAGGCCGCAGGCGTCGCAGCGTACGGGATCGTGAAGCCAATGACCTTCTTGCGGTCATCGGTGATCGACAGTGCATCCATGATGACGTCGAACTTGCCAGCGTTGAGCGCCGGGATCATGCCGTCCCAATCGGAGGCTACGAGCTTGCATTCGATCTTGGCGCGCTCGCAGAGGATCTTTGCAAGCTCAGGCTCGAAACCACCAAGCGTGCCATCGGCATTGGTCATGTTCCACGGCGCGTAGGCGCCCTCGAGCGTGATCGTTGCGGTTCTCCAGTCCTTGGCGGCCACCGGACCAGCAAAAGCAGAAAGCGCGACGGCGCCGGAAAGAAGAAGCGTACGGAAAGTCATTGGTTGGTTCTCCTCTGAAATGAAACTTGACCTTACGGTACGATACCGGTCTTCGCCGGCTTGCCCGATGCCGACCTTAGCCTGGTCGATCTTTCGAGAGGTTGTATATGGTACCATATGTGATATTTTGTGTTATGCAAGTGGAAAGTCGATGGCATGTTCGGATTTGCCGTTGCGAAAGGAATAGGCAATGAAGCGTCAAAGTGAGTTGAAGCGGGACAACGATACCGCACCGCTCTACGCCGGCGTCAAGCAAATGATCCTCGATCGTATCCATAGTGGCGAATGGCCCCCGAAGCACCGCGTTCCTTCCGAAAACGAGCTCGTGACGGAACTCGGCGTAAGCAAGATGACGGCCAACCGCGCCCTGCGCGAGCTTGCCAGTGAGGGCGAGCTTGTCCGGATCCAGGGCGTCGGCTCCTTCGTGGCGGAGCGCAAGGGCTATTCAGCGCTGTTCGAGGTCCGCAACATTGCCGAGGAAATTACCGAGCGAGGCCATGCTCATGAGGCATCCGTGGTTATTTTGGCCCGGGAAACCGCCTCTCCGGAGACCGCCGACGCACTCGAGCTGGAGATCGGCGCGCCCATATTTCACTCCCTGATCGTGCACAGCGAAAACGGAGTTCCAGTCCAGATCGAAGACCGCTTTGTGAACCCGGCGACGGCCCCCGACTACCTGGATCAGGACTTCACGTCGCTGACGCCCAACGCCTATCTGACGACAGCCGCGCCACTCAGCGGTTCGGAGCACATTGTCGAGGCGGCAATGCCGCAATCCTGGGAATGCAAGCTGCTGACAATCCTCAAGAACGAACCCTGCCTCGCAATCCGCCGCCGCACCTGGTCCGGCCGGAACGTCGTTTCCACCGCGCGTCTCATTTACCCAGGCAATCGCTACAGGCTCGAGGCACGAACTGGCAAAACGTTCGAAGAGTAGACTTAGTTGTATATGGAATGTCGCCCTCATAAATGGAATCCATGGCGTCGAACAGCCCATCTTGGGCAGTCGCAAAGCGCAAATGCCAGCAGATTTCAATTTAGGAGCGCCTGAAAGAAAAATCAGATCCGGCGATGATCGGCCCGCCTGGCGTGCACGCTTGCAAGCATCGCAGCCACTGCATAGCTGCATTGCACAAAAATTGTTTTCCAATTGGTCAAAAAAGCGGCACAACGATCATAGCTGATGCACATGGCGGTGTTCCTCCCAGTTTTCCGCCGCAACAGCTGTTCCCTCTGGAGGTTTTGACCTTCACACCTTATGGGCCGCGGTTTTCCGTCGGCCCTTTTTTTCCTGGCTCTGCCCTCTCTGGGGCGAAGGCTGCCATCGAACCTGCGATAGACCATAGCCATCGGCAAATGTCTTGCAGTCGATTGCCGCGACATCTGCGGCACCCTCGGCGACCGCTATGATCGATTGGCGGTAACTGCCTGTCTCAACGCGCTGACGTGATCCGCAACACCGAGCTCCAGCGCCCCCCAGCATTGCCTGTGCGAGAAAAGCCCGGATGTAACCAAAATACGGTCTGATCTCGTCCGCTGGCAGATTTGCCCGATCGGACGCTTGCCGGCCCCGCTCAGGATGCCTCCCGGCACGGGAGAAAGATCCCCGTGGATCGGGCAAGATCGGCAGGCACCCCTGCGCCGCGCGAACGAAGAACCTCGCGAAGTCTCTCCCATCGTGCATTGGTCTCTTCCCGACTTCGGGCCAATCATACATGGGTTGGTGAGCACGCAACCAGGTTCAGCTGCAATGAACGAGCCTCTTTGCTTGGTAGCATGTGCTTGGCACCACGGACTCGCGATAACACGTCGGTTTTACCGACACATACGTCATTGTCTGATCGGACCACAGGCCGCATTCAATTATGGAGAGGGCATCACCACCAACCGCTTGCTTCCGTCGGCTTTTTGAACGTTTTCAATTACGTGATCGCTTCTGTTCGGAAAACGATGGAGGATCGAAGGCAACTAAAGTATAGGCTATATCTCGGTCAAGGCAGCCCTTCGTGCCCAATCAGCGAATGGCCGAGATTGCTATTCCGCCTTCCGCGTGAACATTGACCTAAACAGCTCTCTCGAGCGCTCCAGCCCTTCCTCCGTTAGGAACACCGATTTCGACTTGTTCATGGGATCGTGAATTAGTCCTTTCCTGTAGAGCCGATCCGTCGCCCCCCAATCGAAGCTCTTCCAGGCACGCCGTTCATCATGAATGGTGAGCCACATCAGCGCCAGGACAGCATCGTCTATCTTGTCTTCGTCAACAGTCATGCCCTCATCCTAGCACCCCCGACGGTCAAAATCTCCTCTCTGCGCAAGGCTTGTCGCCCCCCGCGTCACTGCCTCGGCCCGCTTGCTGTAGCAACTGGCCGGCGTGGCACGGACGCCGCGCTTGCCCCGCGCCGGAGCACGCTCACGACCGGCTTGCCTTCGGACGTGGAGGGACTGATGGATGGCGCCGCTCACCGCCCGTCAGTCTTTTGCATCCAGCCCAATATCAAGAGTCGGCGCACTATGGGTACACCAACCGACCGAGACGAGATCGATTCCTGAAGATGCAACCAACGCAACGGTTGCGGGCGTAACCCGGCCCGATGCCTCGGTGATGGCGCGACCATCGATGATCGAAACAGCTTCGCGGAGCTGTGACGGCGTCATGTTGTCGAGCAGGACAGCATCGACCCCCTCCTGCATGACCTCTCGCAACTGCTCAAGCGTATCTACTTCAATCTCGATCTTGACCATGTGCCCGGCGCCGGCGCGGGCGCGCCGAATTGCGTTCACCACCCCTCCAGCTATCGCAACGTGATTGTCTTTGATGAGAATGGCATCAGAAAGCGCAAAACGGTGGTTCATGCCGCCGCCGGCACGAACGGCGTACTTTTCCAGGGCGCGCAAACCCGGCGTCGTCTTGCGGGTACATGCAATCGACGCCTTTGTCCCGGCAACCGCGTCGACCAGGCTCGTCGTCACGGTCGCGATGCCTGACAGATGGCCCAGAAAATTGAGCGCAGTGCGTTCGCCAGTCAGGATACCGCGCGATGGCCCACTTATCGTGGCGATCCTATCACCAGTCCGAACCCGTGTTCCGTCCTCCACCTCGCGCGTCATTGTAATCGTCGGATCGACGAGCTGGAACGCCAGCTCCGCGGCGTCGAGACCGGCGATTGTCCCGGGCTGCCGCGCGACCATCAGGAAGGATGATTGATGGTCAGCTGGGATCACGGCTGCCGACGTAATGTCGCCGGCAAGTCCAAGATCTTCGACAAGGGCGGCGCGGACCATCGGTTCAATGACAATGCGCGGCAAGGGAGCAAGGGACATCTCAGGCACTCCTGGCAAAAGATTGGATGTTGGTGCGCGCGGCGTCAAGAATATCTGCAAGCGTCATGAAGCGGCGCGTTGCAACCGACAGCTTGGATGGAAAGTCTGTGCGCGCATGCGCACCACGGCTTTCCTCGCGAAGCATCGCAAAGACGCCAATCGCCAAGGCAACGGTAGCTGGATCGGCGCACGCAGCGGTGCCTTCGGCGAGCGGCAACAGAGTGCGAATGGCCCCCTGAAGCGAGACCCTGTTACGTAGAACGCCGAGGTTGAGCGATACAGCCCCCCGCACCACCGACGTATCCGGCGCCTGAGGAGGAGACATTGATAGAACATGACTGACAACACCAGCAGTGGTGCCACTGATATCTTGCGCTGCCCGCATGCCGAGGACAGCTGCCTCAAGAAGCGAATTGCTTGCCAAGCGGTTGGCGCCGTGAAGGCCGGTTGACGCGGCCTCACCGACCGCCCAGAGCCCCGCAACAGAGCTACGCCCCCTCACATCGGTTGCAATGCCACCCATATGGTAGTGAACCGCTGGCCGCACTGGGATAGCTTCAGCGGCCGGGTTTATCCCTGCCTCGTGGCATAAGGCGTCTATGGTTGGAAAGCGCTCGGCAAAGCGGTTGCCGAGCGCTGGACGTGCATCGAGGAAGACCCGCCGCCCCTTTGACAGCTCGGCGCTGATGGCGCGCGCAACGACGTCGCGTGGCGCAAGTTCCGCCCCGGCAACACCTGACATGAAGCGCTCTCCCCGGTCATTGACGAGAATTGCTCCCTCGCCCCGTACCGCTTCGCTCACAAGGGCGAGCGGACGGCGCGCTGAATCGAGCCCTGTTGGGTGAAACTGCACGAATTCCATGTCGGCGAGCACCGCGCCCGCCCTCGCCGCCAACGCAACCCCCTGACCGAAGTTGCTGGTCGGATTGGTGGTCGAATCGTAGAGGCCTCCAATACCGCCCGTTGCCAACACCACCCGGTTCGTGGCAATTGCCGCGATCTGGGAACCCTTGGAGACGATCAGGCCCCTAACGATCCCGTCAGTTGTCAGAAGCGAGCGTAGCTCGGTTCCATCCAGAACGGTGATGGAGGGTGTTGCGGCAACAGTCTTGAGAAGTGCGGCGACAACGGCAGCGCCCGATCCGTCTCCGGACGCATGAACGATGCGGCGACAGGAATGAGCCGCTTCGAGACCAAGAATAAGCTGCCCGGAGCTGTCCCGGTCGAATGTGACACCGGCGCGCTCCAGACTTGCAATGACGGCCGGTCCCTCAGCGACAATATCGGCGGCAACCGAGGGATCGCAGAGGCCGTCGCCGGCCGCGAGCGTATCGAGGAGATGGAGTTCGGCATTATCGCCATCGCCGAGACTTGCGGCGATCCCGCCCTGGGCCCAGGCGCTTGATGTATGCTCCCCGATTGCCCCGCGGGTAACGAGCACGACCGGCTGCGGCGAAAGCGTAAGGGCTGTCATGAGGCCGGCAAGCCCGCTTCCGACGATGACGACCTTGCCGTTCAAATCGTCGAACCGCCCGATCATATCGCGAGCATCCGCTCGACTGCCCGCCTTGCAGCGACGGCAATCGCCGGGTCGACGGTCACCTCGTGGCGATTTTCCTGAAGGGCTGTCCGGATATTTTTTAACGTGATCCGCTTCATGTGCGGGCAAAGGTTGCAAGGTCGAATGAATTCAACATCGGGATGATGAACCGAAACATTGTCGCTCATGGAGCATTCCGTCAGCAGCACGACACGAGCCGGGCGCTGCTGCCCGACAAAGTCTGACATGACCGCGGTTGATCCCGCAAAATCTGCTGCCGCGACGACATCGGGCGGACATTCCGGGTGCGCCAGGACTGTCACACCCGGGTGATTTTCCCGCAGTTGCCTGACATCGTCGGCCGTAAACAGCTCGTGGACTTCACAATGACCATGCCAGGCTAGCACCTCGACGTCTGTTTCGCGTGCGACGTTACGGGCAAGATATTCGTCAGGGATCATCAGCACGCGCGGTACGCCGAGCGATTCAACGACCTGCTTCGCATTTCCCGAAGTGCAACAAATGTCGGACGCGGCTTTCACGGCCGCCGAGGTGTTGACGTAGGTAATGACAGGCACGCCTGGGTGCGCCTTGCGCAAAAGCGCCACGTCCTCAGGCGTAATCGAGTCCGCAAGCGAACAACCCGCCCCCATATCGGGAATGAGGACGGTCTTATTCGGGTTGAGGAGCTTGGCCGTTTCGGCCATGAAATGCACCCCGGCCAGCACGATAACGTCGGCTTCGACCTCGATCGCCCTGCGTGCAAGAGCGAGGCTGTCGCCGACAATATCGGCGACACCATGGAAGATCTCAGGGGTTTGATAGTTATGGGCAAGGATCACCGCGTTGCGTTTTTGCTTGAGATCCAGGATCGCTTCGACGTCGTCTTCGAATGACATCCACTCTGCTTTCGGGATGACACGCTGGACGCGCTCGTAGAGGGAGGACGCGGAAACGTTGCGGTTCATGGCCTGCTCCTATTTATACTCATTATGAGTATATTTTGGAAGAAACAGTTATCCTCCCTGTGAGCATATGTCAACCGCGTGAAATGGGAAGTCGGGATCCGGACAGTGCGCGCTCTTCACGCACAGCATGGCGATAGCGGAAAAGCTTTGCGGGCCGCCCGCCGGTCTCACTCAGTGTCTCGCCCGTTTCCTCAACAAGATCCTGTTGTTCGATCAACCGCCGGAAATTCTGCTTATGGAGCGTCAGCCCGGCAAGGGCCTCCACGGTGCGTTGCAGTTGCAGCAATGTGAAGCTCTCGGACATGAGCTCGAAGACGACGGGTCGGTATTTGATCTTTGCCCTCAACCTCGCAATGCCTGTTGCAAGGATGCGCCGGTGATCGGCAAACATTGCCCGGCCGCCGCTAGCATCCATCTCGCCCCCCGCCTCTGCAACGAAACCGGCCTCATAGAGGAGCTCGTATCGCTGCAATACGAGGTCTTCATTCCATCGCGCGTTGCCGAACCCGAAGGCAAAATGGGCGCGACGTATCCGATCTTGTTGACGGTCCGGATCGCCCTCGGCCCATGCGGTCAGACGAGCTTCGATACCGTCTAGCTGCACAGGTCGTCCTGCTCGCCAATCCTCCCACGGAAAATACCGGTACCAGCCTTGCCAGCCTGGCCGACCTCCACCCGGAGTGGCCTCTTCATGGACAAGCCCCAGATAGCTTATCGAAATCGTTCTGCCGCCAAGTATCTCGTTGTTCCTGTCGCGGTCAGCGAAGGTGTATAGCTGCTCCAGATAGCCAACCGGATGGCCAGTCTGGTCCTGCACCCATTCGCGCAGCCCGCTTTGCAGCGTTCTATGGCCCATCTCGAACGGGCCCGACGGTAATGCATCGCCCGAACTAATGGTCATGACGCGCGGTTCATTGCCTGTAACGGCAACAAGGACAGCTATCAATTCGGCGTGGGCAAACCCGATCGTCACTGATTACGAATCCCATCTCTATCAACTGCCGCGATTTGTTGCACAACAAGATTGTGTCGGAAAGCACTCGACAGGTCGACACGACGCATATTTTGGCGGTTAAGCCGATGCCTCTTGCAGGCGCAGGAATTTGGCAACGAACAGGATGGAAACCGAGCCACGCACAATTTCGCCTCAAGGATACCAAGGGCATTCGCATAGCCGGTTACCATTCGCTTGACGTGAAGCCATTTGACGGGCTCCATGACCTTCAGACCGATCTCGACACCGCTGTCGGCGACAATATGGAGCGTGCGAATCATGTCGGCGGCCTGAAGGAGTGCCTTGCCAAGATCATTCCTACTTCGCTCTGGCGCGAGCGTGCAATGTAGCAATGCAGGACGACCATATTTCTCGGCGTGCCACTTCCAGGAATGCCGACAATTTCCCGGAGGTCCTGGATGAGGACGATCGAACGGTGGATCAGCCAAGTGAAATCGCCGGGCCGCATTTTGTCGACTTCGTTCGTTGCGCGAACGAGTTCCGAAATGACGTCCGTCGCACCGTCCAAAATTTATCATCGCCCCCCAAGCCATTGAACACCAAGCGACGGGGCCTCAACAGCGTATTTTGCCCCAGCCGCGAGCACCAGCCGCAGCGCTTGCTGGAGTTTCGGTCGAAAGGCTAACTCGCCAACGGATAGCAGGATCGCTATCTTTACGTACAACTGCGACGGCAAAATCAGGGGAAAGATGACGAGTATCCAAACAGCACCAGATTTTATGTCGGACCTCGTTCGGGCGATCAACCAAATCCATCTGCTGACGCTCGAGGAGCGAAGAGAAATGGTTGCCCGCGGCACCGCCAGCATTCACGACCTGCGGGCCACGCTTGATCAACATGGAGCGGACACACCCATGGCGTCGCGGACGTTGCGCGAGGTGGAGAGATTGATTGCCGAGATGGGCGACACGCCCAACGAGCTGGTCGCTGCAGCGTTCGTAGTGTTATGTGATCAAATCAACAAAATGCTGAGAATCTGTGATTCTGCATCTGCTGAACAACAGTGGAAGAAGTGATGCCGCCTCCGCCGTACGCGTTGCAGCGGCTCTAGTTTTGGCGCAACTTCAAGCAGGAAGCATCGAGTGGTTACTGCCGTCGGGCACAATGGACTTTTATCTCAATCGCCCGAACATGCACGGGCTGCGGCCTGCCAAAAAATCGTCCGCAAGAACTTTGGACTAAACGCGTTGCGCCGTCAACAAGCCCAGCACCTAACCGCCGCGCGCCTCGTCATAGGCAGTGTTCGAAACAGCTTTCGCAAAGCGGCTGTTTGGCCAATTGCCACGCACTTGCGTCTTTTATGCATTGAGGCCGTAGCAGGACGCTAAGCCGTGGCTTCGCTGGACCTTTGCTCCGAAAGACCATACGCCATGGCCTGCCCATGCAATCAGGAGGAGACATTGGTGTCGAATACCAGGCCGCGCCGCGGCAAAGGCGATCGTGGGTTCGCAACGCGGGACCCGTACGAGGTCGCTTTCTTTGCCAGGAAGCACGGAATCGCCACCGTAGACGCAAAGCGCATTATCAATACGCATGGCTCGGATCGAGATTCTTGTGACAAGGCAGCCAACCGCCTGAAATAGCTACCTCTTCGCACCAGCCGACAGCACACGGTGTGTTGCATCGTCGAGTGCGTGGCTTGATTGAACGCCGTCCTGTTTCAAGCCGTACGCTGTATTGGCGCATCCGGCCAGCGCGAGGAAGGCGATACAGATTATGATCGTCGACTTCATGCCGTTTCCTCACGTTGATCTACGACGTAGATGACGCAGCCATCTGTCAATTCAATTGCGAATGCAGCGCACGCCTCCTTATCGAGGCGGCCATCGCTCATAACCACAGCCGTTGTCAACACATAGGTGGCCTGTCATCGAGCATAAAGATCTGAACGCAGGCCCAATCGCAAGAACCGCGTTGGTTTGTGCTCCATAGCGGCATAGCCAGACACAAGCAGATTGCGTCCCTTCTTGAGTAGATCTGCCGCTATCCTTGCCTCCACATCAAAACGATCCTTCCGACGCTGACATTGACGAGGGCGGAGATCGGTCGAGCGGATCGACGATCACGGCATATGGGCCCCGGCAAGGACAACCACCTCTGCATCGAGTTCTTCCGACATTGCGCAAGGACAGAAAACAACGCGGTCGATTGTCGGGGATGGCGTGATCAGCGCCGATTGAGCCATCGATGGCTTCGTTTGGTTGGAAAATAATCCGATATTGAGAAAGCGCGAAAGCGGATTACAATATGGATGGGAATGGAGCGGATCTAGAGGGGTTCCTTAACGTCACGGCGGTGCACTGCGTCAGCATTTCGAGCCGGCCGACGTTTTTTGCCATGTTCGGGTTCACCGCTCTATGCGGGATAAAAAACGTATCAACACAATTGATCCGTTCAATTATCTCCGTTAGGTTGTTAACTGGCATTATAGTCGCGCAGCAACCGGCGTTCGAAGGAGAGACCGATGAAAGATGGACCGCACGCAGTCGATGTTCACGTCGGGAAGACGATCCGCATCAAGCGATTGATGAGAAAAGTATCGCAGACCGAGCTTGGTGACAGGGTCGGCGTCACATTTCAGCAAATCCAGAAATACGAAAAGGGCTCGAACCGCGTTTCGGCAAGCATGCTTGTCGAAATAGCCAGCGCCCTTGACGTTGACGTCCGCTCGTTTTTCGAGGAAGTCAACGTGGGTATGGCGAATGACAATCCGTCGCCCAGCGAAGAATTTGTCGTCTCGCGCGACGGCGTCCTCCTTAATGCCGCCTTCCTGTCGATCAAGAGCGAAGCTGTTCGCAAGAAGATCGTGAAGCTCGTACAGGCAATTGCAGGCATGGAGCAGACGGACGACGAATAACCTTCATCGTCCCGGATCCCGAACGTCAGTGGCAGTCGAGAAGCACCAGGTTTTCGGCTGCGTCTTTCATTGCGACCTGCGTTTTGGCGCCAATCAGCTTTTCAAGATTGACGTCGAGCTCCCGCTCCGGATCAATCCCGTCCCAGTCGATGACAACCTGAAGAAGCGCCATGTTGGTCAAGTGCGTCAAATTATGCAGCTTGAGCTTATGGGCTTCATCTTTTGCGGCCGACAGCAACCGGAAGATTCTGGCGTACTCCTTCCCCGTTCCTTCGTCCCTTGTCAGAATGTTCATTGCCACCGCCTTCTTCAATATTGAGCCTTCCGGGCTTCAATAACATCCATCATTTACAGGCGGCGTTACTCGGGCGTTACAGGCGTGACAGTGCCCGTGACTTCGGCGCGCAAATGCTCCCAGTGAGAGGTGGCAGCAAAGCCCCAGTCACGGTTCTGTGCGACACATTGGACGCCCCGCAGGAACTGCAGCACGAGATCGGCATCCTGACGCTTGCGCTCGACCTTTCCCGCGCGGATAGCCCGCAGGATTTCCCTCGCGCGGCCCTCGGGAGAAAAATTGCAGCACTCGACGGCCTTCGGGTAGGTGCGCTCGGAGAAATGCAGCGAACGACCGGCAAGCAGCAGCATCTTCTGCTCCGAAGGCGATAGCACACCATTCCGGTAGAGCCGATTGATCGTCGGTTCGAAATCCACCCAGGGTATGGAAAGGGGCAGCCAGCCGAGCTCCGCAGGGGCATGCACAAGCGCCACGGCCTCATCGTCCACCAAAGCACCACTTTCATAGTCTTTGTAGATCGAACCTATGCCGACCATACCGAAGTCCGCACATTCCGCAGCCCGCAGTGCCCCCATGCTTGCGCCCCCAGCCACGATCACATTGTGCTGCAATGCATAGAGGATTTCTTTATGCCATACAGACGGCACTTCCCCAAAGAAACCGTCAACGATTCCGATCGCTCGTGCTCCGTCCTGCACGGCCTGCAGGATGTCGCCGCGCGCAGCCGGCCCACGGAAAATCACCAAAGGATTTTCCGCCCGCAGCCTGTCGATGTCTGCGCCGAAACTGGGCCCCGCGAAAATGATTCTCATTGCAAAGCTCCTTGCATGGCGCTCACGGCGCGAAGCCCCAGTTGAATATACTCACCGCTGACATCGACCTCGAGCCCCGGAACAATGACGCGCACGACCGAAACCGGCAAATGCCGATGCTCCAGCGGGACAGCCACCACCTGCTGAATGCCCCTTGCCTTCAGTCGGTCGAGAATGTGACTGATGTTCTCCTGGATTGTCCGCTGCTCAGATTCAAAAGTGACGGCGACGGGCTTTTCATTGCAGAGATCGACAAGATCCTGCATCGGTCCGCCCTCTTCCAGTCTCTGGTAGATGCGGGGAGAAAAATCGTCCCGGCTTCCGGCAATAGCCGTCAAGCGGCTTTGCGCTGCTTCCGTAACGGCACGCAATGCCGCGCGTACAGGATCGGGGTGGCACCCGCACCCTCCGCAAACATGGGTCCAGCGCGCGTCGACGCGCTCCCCGAGATTGCCTGGGATGATCACTGCAAGAAAGCTTGGGATTCCAATATCGGTCGTCATATCGAGCAACAGCAGGCGCATACCGGCGCGCTCGATGCGATCGACGATGATATCGAGAACGGTGTCACCGAACGCGGCGGGATCGACCCGGGCACCGCGCAGCTGATCATAGGGGCGCAGTTGGGTTAGCGCCCATGCGTCACGCTCGACCAATTCACACAGGCCGTGCAGAACGGCTTCGGCGGGCCGGTTACCCGAGGCAAGACCATCACTCGACTGTTCGAACCCGGAGGGCCTGGCTCCTCTGTGGTCGAGACCGACAAGAGGCCAGGGCACGAAGATCGGGCGACCGGACATGATGTCGAGACCCTCACTCCATGCAATTGGCTGGTCACCGATTTCGGAGGGCACGCACCGGGCGACCGAATCAAGATCGATCATCGGCGCACGTTCGGCCTTCATGCCCTCGAGCGTCGCCATCACGGGCGCGCTTGGCTGAATTTCCGCAACACGGGTCTCGATTGCCTCCATTGCTGCGGAGGTCATTGCAGCTTCTTCATCGATCCCCTTGCCCTGAAATACCGACAGCGTGTAGCTGTTCGGCCGCGTGGCGAACGCCACGGGAATTTCGAGCAGATCGAGAGCCGTCAGCAGCCCAACGCGGGTAATGCCAAGCTCCTTGAAATACGGCTTGATCGCCGCAAATGTCTGTCCAGGCGTCATCAAGCGGTCGTGATAGCTGTTGATGCCCGTCGAGGACAGGCTGAGATCGCGAGCCAAACGCTGCAGTTCCGTCTGAACAGACATTCGCACGATCCTCAACGAAACTTCAGGGCGTGAACGATGTTCGCCGTGGCGTTCGTGTCGAGCTGGACGCATTCCTGCTTGAGAACAGCCTGGGCGGCTGCGGACAGGCGGACTGCAACGGGCTTGATGTGGGTCGTCGTCATTGGGTTTCTCCTGTTCAAGGCAGCATCATGCTGCGGACAGGAGCAAACATGCCTCGGGAGGCGTTATTTCGGCGTGACCGCAATCAGCACGAAGAAGGGGCCAAAAAGGCGGAAGTTGTAACGCTTCAGGACAAACCGGCCATGCGGAGGCCGTCAATCAGCTGGCGTGTATCATCCGGATTGCGGTCCGGCACGAATTGCCAGACGTCGTCCGTGCGGAAATCCGGGAAGTTCTCCAGCACGACCGAGGCGTATCGCGACGCAGCCCTGCGGTCCCCGTTCTTTGCGTGGGCGGCTGCAAGAAGGCGCGAGGTTGCCGGACGATCCTTGACGCGATCCAAAACTTCAATGGCCTTCGCGTAATTCTCCTGCACGAAGTGGATACCGCCCAGGTTCCAGTAGTAGTAATCGGGCGGCAGGGGATTGAGCTTCAGCGCAGCCAGACTGAGTTCGAGCGCCCGGTCACTCTGTCCGTCATGCAAGAGAGCATCCGCATGGTCAGCCAGGATATCGGCATCATTCGGATTGAGCATCTGTGCTTCGGCGAAGAAATCCAGGCTGTCGCTAAAGCGTCGTCGATAGAGGGCGACAAAACCCAGTTCACGCATCGCCCGCCCGCTGTTCGGATCATTGTCACGGGCAAGCCACGCGAAACGATCCGCCTCTTCGAGCAATTGCTTGTCCTTCATTCCGCGGACCAGCCATTCCATTCCAAGGACCCGCGCCATTCCGGCATTTGCGGACGAGAACCTGTCGTGGCGTGCGAGGGCCGACTTGAACCATTTTCTCGCCTGACGCAGATGCTGCAGGTCCGTCTTCGAAACCAGCCGCTTTCCTTCGAGATACAGGCGATAGGCCGACGGATTGACGTCATGCGTCATGTCGAGGAGTTCACGTCGCTCGATCGTATCGGCAAGCGTCATCACGATTCGCCGTGCAAGCTGGCCGAACGATTGGTTGACCTTCTGGATGGCGAGCGGCAGGTCTATTGCCCACAGCACCTCGGCGGTCGATGTTTTCGTCAGCCGGCAGGTTGCGTAGATGTCGTCCTCTCGGCCATGGATGGTGACGTAAACCGTGTAGTCAAACCTGAGTTCAGGCGGCGTCGGGTCTGATAATGCACCGGTGAGGCTACGATTGACGATTTCGAGACTGGTATGTGCAGCGATCACCTTGAAACCGCGCTGCTGGCTCAGTCCGATGGTCACCTCCTCAAGCAGAGCGCGACCCACGCGCTGCAGCACCGGATCGGACAGGATAGTATCCGGTGGCAGAATGAGGACCCGCGGCTGGCCAAGGGGATCAAATGTGATACTTGCCGCTGTCGGGGCGGCGGGCCCGGCAAGGCCAGCCGGAACGATGATGCCGAGTTCATGAGCCAGCGCCTGGGTCTGGCCGTCCGGCTGCGCACCATATTCGCTTTTGAGTTCATTACGGCAGCGCGAGTAGACTTGGCGCGCAGCAGCTATGTCTCCGGCCTGCGCATGGCGTTGCATCAGCGCCCGGCAGCCGATCTCGTTCGCGGGATCAGCATCTACGAGCAAACCGGCAAGCAGAAGAATGTCGTCCGAGGTAAGCTTTTCCGGCACGTCGAGGAGCGCGACTATATGGGTTTCGCGGCGCTGCTCGATGCGTTGGCGCTCCACGACGACCCGCTCTTCGGCTTCGATCGTCGGCGCCTTGAACCCTTCAAGGAAGTCACCTCGAAACAGGCCCCACGCAGACCGCGGCAATGGCGCGGCAGTATTGGTGAGGGTCAGGACATCGGCCTCCCAATCCTCATGGTTGAAGAACACGTGGGTGTTGGTCGCCTTCAGAAGCCGTGGCATGTCCTCGGGGACGCCGCGATCAATGCGGGCAAGAAGCTGGCGCAAACTGCCGGCGCGCTGCTTCGATTGGTCCGACTGCCAGAGGATCGCCCGCAGGACCTCCCGATCCACTGCCTGTTGGGGAGCCGTCACCAATAGGGCGAGAAGCGCATACGCCTTTTCAGGCAAGACGACCTCATTGCCGTCTGCGAATAGAGCGGGCGTACCAAGTAGACGGAGAAAGCGGCTCTTTTTGCCAGTCACGGGCAACTCGCGATTGGGGGATCTGCCTCAATTATAGGGGCAATCACCGCCAACGCAAAAGGATTATGCGTGTCAGGTTGAATATTTCAACCGGTGGATGATCGTACCGTGCCACGTTGCGGAAAGCTGCCCTGCCTGAGAATGCATCGGCGCGTTGCCGAAAAAAGGCGCCGATCGAAATCGGCGCCAACCGGTGTCGAGGACCGGCAGTTAGGCAGCAGCCGCAGCGAAGTCGACGGTCGGAACTTCCGAAATCGTCTTCAGAACCTGCGAGGCAATCTGGTAAGGGCAACCCTGGGAGTTGGGGCGACGATCTTCCAGGTAACCGCGGTAGTCGTTCTTGACGAAGGAATGGGGAACGCGGATCGACGCGCCACGATCAGCAACGCCGTAGGAGAACTTGTTCCACGGAGCCGTCTCGTGCTTTCCGGTCAGGCGCAGGTGGTTGTCCGGACCGTAGACATCGATATGATCTTGAAGGTTCTTGTCGAACTGCGCCATCAGCGCTTCGAAATAGGCCTTGCCGCCGACTTCGCGCATGAACTTGGTCGAGAAGTTGCAGTGCATGCCCGAGCCGTTCCAGTCGGTATCGCCGAGCGGCTTGCAATGGAATTCGATGTCGATCCCATACTTTTCGCAGAGGCGCAGAAGCAGATAGCGCGCCATCCAAATCTGGTCCGCCGCCTTCTTGGAGCCCTTGCCGAAAACCTGGAATTCCCACTGGCCCTTTGCAACCTCGGCGTTGATGCCTTCGTGGTTGATGCCGGCGGCGAGGCAGAGGTCGAGATGTTCTTCGACGATTTCGCGAGCGATCGATCCGACATTCTTGTATCCAACGCCCGTGTAGTACGGACCCTGGGGCGCCGGATATCCAGTTTCCGGGAAGCCGAGCGGGCGGCCGTTCTCGTAGAAGAAGTATTCCTGTTCAAAGCCAAACCAGGCATCTTCGTCATCGAGAATGGTGGCGCGGCTGTTGGACGAATGCGGCGTAATGCCATCGGGCATCATGACTTCGCACATGACGAGGACGCCGTTGGCACGGGCGGGATCAGGGTAAAGCGCGACGGGCTTCAGCACGCAGTCGGAGCTGCGCCCTTCGGCCTGCATCGTGGAGGAACCGTCAAAACCCCAGAGCGGCAGCTGCTCGAGCGTCGGGAACGCGTCGAATTCCTTGACCTGTGTCTTGCCGCGCAGGTTTGGTACCGGGGTGTACCCATCGAGCCAGATGTACTCGAGCTTATACTTTGTCATTTGCGAGTCTCTCAAACATGAACCGTGAGCGTATCCTCAAGCGAAACGGCCACACAAAGACCACCCGCAAAGAGATGTCATCTAATATGCACGTGGCGTGCCAGTTTGGGCTCGGTACGCCATTTTATCCGGCGCCGACGATCGAGTTCTCTGTTTTTGCAATGACACCCGCAATGGAACTGATAGCGGACTCAATTGGTTAGTCTGGGAAACACATGACCTCCGATGTCGATCGGAGGGCCACTGCGAAGGAACTTTTAAAAGGACGATTATTTCGCCGCGGGACAGGAGTGCACAAAGTTGGGTCAAATGCGTATTATTTAATCTCATCGAAAAACTGACACAAACGACGGCAGACCGTTGTGCCCATTATTCCAACAAATATTGCCTTCTTTTCAATCATGTCGCGCATTTACTGTGCATCCGTGCTATATCAATGTTGAGACCGAAAGATGTGGATGAGCAGGAGTCAGAAATGACCATTGGTGTGCATCACGAAACAGCGACGATCTATTCCTTTCCAGCAAAGCGCTTTGTGGCCGCGGAGCCGCGCATGTCTGTCGATCTCGAGAGCCAGATGGAAGCCTCCGTCTATGACAGCTGCTGGTATCACGACGAGGCAATGAAGGAATCTGAGAAGGCTTCCCAGCCAAAATTCACCCCCCGGATCGTGGACTGACGAACCGCGACCACGGCCCGATGCCTGTCGGCTGTTCCGGCAAATTGGCATAGGTGATCAGCAAACGCACGCGTGGAGTCAACCCTACCCCACCTTCTCGAAGCAGAATCCTTGCAGTTTCCACGCGGCTCGGTATTGAGGACTTTCAATCGAAAGCCTGGACGCCGTTTTATGGTCAAAAAGGACATTGCAGTATTGGGCGGTGGCCCCTCAGGACTGATGGCCGCTGAACTCCTGGCAGCAAAGGGCCACGCCGTTACCGTCTATGAAGCAATGCCGACGGTCGCGAGGAAATTTCTGCTCGCCGGGAAATCCGGGCTGAATATCACGCATTCCGAAGACTATCATGATTTTGTCTCCCGGTTCGGCCATTCGAATTCACGCCTGCGCGATGCGCTTGACGCTTTCACGCCATCGGACATAAGGGTCTGGGCAGCGGCACTCGGGACAGAAACCTTCATCGGGTCCTCCGGACGCGTTTTCCCCAATGCCATGAAGGCCTCACCGCTCCTGCGGGCATGGCTGCGTCGGCTTGGCTCAGAAGGCGTTCGAATTCTCAAGCGGCATCGTTGGATGGGCTTTTCTGACGGCGGCTACCTGATCGCATCGCCTGAAGGCACCCAGATCGTTCGCCCCGACGCCGCACTCATCGCGCTCGGCGGCATGAGTTGGCCCCGACTAGGGTCGGATGGAGCATGGGTCCCCTGGCTGCGCGGGCAAGCCGTCGCTGTCAATGAATTCCGCGCTGCCAACTGCGGCTTCGATGTCGACTGGAGCGACGTCTTGCGGCAACGCTTTTCCGGCGCGCCCGTCAAGTCAATCACGGCAACCTCGCAAGCAGGAACCTTTCCGGGCGAGTTCGTCATCAGCCAGCATGGCATAGAGGGGAGCCTTGTCTATGCCCATGCAGCCGCCTTGCGAGACAGGTTGTCGCGCAGCGAACCGGCTTCGCTGGTGGTCGATCTTATGCCGGGCCGTTCACGCGATCGCATCGCACGTGACCTGATGAGGCAGGATCCGAAAGCGAGCCTTTCCAATCGCCTGCGCAAAGGTGCAGGCATCGACGGAATAAAGACCGCTCTGGTGCACGAGTTTGCAGCCAGCGGAGACCTCAACGATGCTGATCGACTGGCAAGGCTGATCAAGGCCCTGCATGTGCCTGTTTTGCGACCGCGTCCCATAGCCGAGGCGATTTCCTCTGCAGGTGGTGTCGATTGGGCGGGCATCGATCACAACTACATGCTGCGCGCACTTCCGGGGCTTTTTGTTGCCGGAGAAATGATCGACTGGGAGGCACCAACAGGTGGTTACCTGCTCACCGCCTGCTTCGCCACGGGTCGCGCCGCAGCGCGCGGCATCACGGAGTGGCTCGCCTTATCACACCGTCCGGACGCCTTCTAGCACGTTTCGGAGTGACTCCAGCCTGGCGCGACGGCGCTCTGAAGCTTACTCGACCGCTGCCTTTATATGGCTGCCGCTGCCCGGACTCTAGCGAGGCTTCGGCTGGAACGTGTGCTCCTTTGCAGGAAACTGCCCCTCGCGAACCTCCTCCGCATAATCTCGTGCGGCTTGTGAGACCAGCGGGCTAAGATCTGCGAAGCGTTTGACGAAACGCGGCTTGAAGTCATTGAACAGCCCCAGCATATCATCCGATACCAGCACCTGACCATCGCAGGCCGGCGATGCGCCAATGCCGATGGTCGGCACTTTCAGGCTGGCGGTAATCTGCCGCGCAACCGGCTCGACGGTGCCCTCCACGACCACGGCGAACGCGCCGGCCTCGGCGACAGCCTCGGCATCGCGGTGGATCTTCGCGGCCTCTTCATCCGAATGGCCGAGCGAGCGAAATCCGCCGGCGATATTGACCAGTTGAGGCATGAGCCCGACATGACCGAAGACCGGCACTCCCCTCGCCGTGAGAAACGCAACGGTTTCGGCCATCTCCTCGCCGCCTTCGAGCTTGACGCCATCGCAGCCGGTCTCCTGCATCAGCCTGACGGCACTACGAAAGGCTTGCTCTTTCGATTCCTGGTAGCTGCCGAATGGCAAATCGACAATGACGCAGGCATGCGAAACGCCCCGCATGACGGCACGTCCATGCGCGGCCATCATGTCCAGTGTAACGCCAACGGTTGTCTCCATGCCATAAAGTACCATGCCGAGGGAATCGCCAACCAGGAGAAGGTCGCAATGGGGATCAAGGAGCCGCGCGATCGGTGTCGTGTAGGCAGTCAGGCAGACGACGCGGTCCTTTCCTTTCATCGCGCGAATGGATGCCGTTGTCTGGCGCTTTTGCTTGCCGTGAGCACTCACTATGCTGCCCTCGAATGTTGGGTCGGGCTTGTCCCGATGACGCGGTTGTCAAGCAGACGCGTCTTTCCGATTCGAACGAAAAGTGCCACGAGAGCAGGCGCGGACTGCAACGACGGTAATTTTTCAAGCGTCTCAGGATGGCGCACGGCGACCACCTCCGGCGTGGCAAGCGGCTCGGCGGCGATGAATGCTTTCAGACGTTTCTCCATTTCGTCTGGACTGTCACAGCCGGCCGCGTAGATCCTTTCGGCCTCCACAAGCGCCCTTGGTACGATGACGGCGGCTGCCCGTTCCCGCTCGTTGAGATAGACATTCCGCGACGAGCAGGCGAGCCCATCAGCTTCCCGCACGGTCGACACGGAGACAACCTTTACCGGCTGGGCGAGATCCTCGACCATGCGCCTGATCAGCGCCACCTGTTGGTAATCCTTCTCCCCGAAGTAGGCACGATCGGGTTGCACAATGTTGAAAAGCTTTGTTACGACGGTCGCCACACCTGCAAAATGTCCCGGCCTGACCTCCCCCTCCAATACGCTTCCAATTCGCGGTACGTCGACGACCGCTAGCATCTCACGCGGATACATCTCGCCAACCTCCGGGGCGAAGAGCACGTCGACGCCGGCTTTTTCGAGCATTTCGGAATCCCGCGCCAAATCGCGTGGATACTTGGCAAGGTCCTCGTTCGGGCCGAACTGCAGGGGGTTCACGAAGATCGATACAACGCTCACGTTGTTATCATCACGCGAACGGGTAACCAGTTCCATATGCCCGACATGCAGATAGCCCATCGTCGGAACGAGACCTATCGAACGCCCTTCACGCCTATGCGTGTCCAGGTACTGGCGCAGGTCCGCGATCGTGCTGATAGTACGCATATAACCTCCTCCGAATTTGCCTGTCGCGAGCCGGACCGGCAAACGGTGGCGGATAGAACTCGATTTGACAGACAGCGTCAACGCGGGCCAGGCCATTATAACGATTAAGAGCAACCGCCAGCATGCTTTAATTCGTGGTTTGGCCGCAAATGGACCTCAGGCTCCGTATGATTTCGCAATGCCCACGGCGATCTAAGGCTGATCGCAAACAAGCGTCCGTTTCACTGCCCCGTTGATTAAGGGATTTTGTTTATTCTTTTTGTCCAAACTCCGCCCCACTGATGATAGAAGAAGGCCTCGAGGGACGAATGCCCTTCATGGATGTCACGGCAATGTCCGAGCAACGACGGAGGGATAGTGACCAATCCTTATGAGATTCTTGGTGTGCGGCGCGACGCCAGTGACGACCAGGTGAAGGGCGCATACCGCCGGCGCGCCAAAGCGACCCATCCGGACTCGGGCGGCAGCCCGGATGCGTTCAGCCGCGTGCAGAAGGCCTACGAACTTCTGCAGGACCCGGTGCGCAGGAAGGTCTTCGACGATACCGGCTATGACGTGGAACTGGCGGACCCGGTAGACCTGCAGGCGCTGATGGTCGTCGAGAAGCTGGTCAATCAGCTGACACTCGACGAACGCGAGCCGGGGACCTTCGACCCGCTAGCGCGCATGCGCACGGATCTTTCTGAGGAAATGCGCAAGGCACGCTTCAGCAAACGCGAACTCGAACGTCACGCCCAACGCATCGAACATCATCTTGAGCGGCTGGAAAAGCGACCGACCACCGACATCCTGGGCTCAATGTTGCGGGCTCGTATCAAGGCCATTGCGGTAGCGATCAACGAAACGGACGCCAAGATCAAAGCCAATGAACGCGCGTGCGAAATGATCTATGACTACAGCTATGAGGTCGATGTCCAGGACCTCGAAGAAGAAGGCCTTGCCGTCGAGGACCAGTCCGGGCCTGCACTTCGCAAGCGCGAGGACCGGCCGCTATGGGTTGTGCCATCCGCCGCCCAGGAGGGCTAAGACAGGGCCAGGGCGGCTCGCGTCGCCCGATCAGGCGGCGCGCTGTTCGGTCCCTTGGATCGCGGCGAGCTTCCACTCGCCTCCGCCCTTGCGCACAAATGTCCAGACTTCCGTCGTCTCCGTCGGGCGGCTCTCATCGCCGCTGACAAGCTTGCCGCTGCCGCGCTCGACGAGCGAGTCAATCGAGGAGTAGCGCATCGCGAGCGTTGCGTAATCGGCCCCATCCTCACGCCAGGCTTCGGCGATATCACCCTGCAACAACTTGACGTTCGAGACCTTGTTGCGCACACCATTCGTAGCGTTCTCGCCCAGCTCTTCGGCAAGGTAAGACATCGCTTCGGGCGTCGTCAGTCTACGCAAGGTGCCGTAGTCTTCACTGCCATAGGCGGTCTGGATGTCCGTCAGCAATTGCTCGAAGCGATCAAGGTCGCGTTCGCCAAGACCGACCTCGTCGCCCTGCTTCACCTTGGCCTGGCGATCGCCGTAGCCACCGCCCGAGCCGATCGACGGAATGGGAAACGATGAGGTGTTACCGCTCGCAGCCATTGAGCTGCGCCCGGCCTGACCTGGCGCAGAGCCATAAGCAGGCTGGCGGCGGTTGGCGAAGAAGCGCATGGCAAAAGAGATCGCGATCGCGATCAGGGCGAACTGCAGCAACATGCCGAGGAACCCGAAGCCGCCGCCAAAGCCATGGCCAAGCAGCATGCCGAGAAGGCCGCCGGCCACAAGGCCACCGATCATCGACCGTCCGAAGCCGTTAAAAAGGCCTGGTCGCTGTGTATTGACAGGCGATTGGCCGGCATAGGGCGCAGTGTTCTGGGGGCGCGGCGTCATCGAGCGCTCGATCGGAGAAGCCGGTGCCGGCGCGGTCCTGGTGACAGGCGGTGCCTGGAATGTCCTAGTGCCGCGGCTGCCGAAGCCGGAGCTGCCCGCGCGGCGCGCGTCAGCCTCCCCGATCGAGGCAAAAACGGAAGCGCCTGTCAGGACGGCGATGGCCACAATCTTGGCAAAACGCGAAACGGCACCGGGCATCAAATCTTCTCCTGTCGTGACGACCAACTGATGTCAGGGACATATATAGGGACTGCTCGGCAGGTTTGAAGCTTTTGGGCGTTCAATCTCTATTGGCAGACATCCACCCATGTCGCGCCGGTGAGGTCGGCCAGGCGCTCGGTGGAAATCCGAACGGCCGAATTGGTCGAGCCTGCAGCGGGCACGACCACGTCGAATCGCCTGAGAGAAATGTCGCAGTAGATCGGCAATGTCGTCGGGAGCCCGAACGGACAGACCCCACCGACGGGATGGCTCGTCACCTGCATGACTTCGTCCGGACCGAGCATCCTGCCCTTTGCGCCGAACCTGTCCTTGACCTTCCTGTTGTCGAGCCGCGAGAGGCCGCCGGCGACAACAAGCATGGTCTCTTCGCCCACCCGCAGGCAAATCGTCTTGGCAATCTGCGCCGGATCGACACCATGCGCTTCGGCCGCCAGCGCCACGGTGGAAGAATTCGAAGCAGTTTCGATGATTTCTACATCGGGAGCGTGGGCGTTGAAGAACGCCCGGACGGTTTCTAGACTCATTGGGAGAAGCTAGCGCAGGATCAGAAGCAAATGAACCCCCTGTGCCGGTCTCTACGGACGGGTCGCCGATGTCTCGATCAATTTCACGCTATTTTCGTGACAGAGGCGTCGAATCGACGGGGTAATGCATCGATCCGTGATGAAGGTGTGCACCTGTGGAAGCTGTGCGATGCGAACGGGCGCGGTCCGCTCGAATTTCGTCGAATCGGCTACGAGAATGACGTGGCGAGCATTTGCGATGATTGCTTGCGCGACCTTCACTTCGCGAAAGTCGTAATCAAGCAGCGCACCATCCGCGTCGATCGCAGACGTACCGATGACCGCATAGTCAACCTTGAATTGCCGGATGAAATCGACGGCAGCCTCTCCGACGATACCGCCATCCGACCCTCGCACCACACCACCGGCGATCACCACTTCGATGGTAGGAAACAGCCGCAGCCTGTTGGCAACGTTGATATTATTGGTGATCACCATCAGTTCCTGATGGTTGGTCAGCGCTTCGCCAACTGCCTCCGTAGTCGTTCCGATGTTGATGAAAAGCGAGCTGTTGTTAGGAATGAGATCGGCAGCGGCAATACCGATTGCCTGTTTTTCGGTGGCCGCGATCTGACGCCTCGCTTCGTACTTCACATTCTCCGTCCCGCTCGGAAACGTAGCGCCGCCATGAACACGGGTCAGGATCTGTGCGTCACAGAGATCGTTGAGATCCTTTCGAATTGTCTGTGGGGTTACCGTGAAATGGGTCGCGAGCTCCTCGACGAACACGCGTCCGTTCGATCTTGCCATCCCGACTATTTCCGTTTGGCGATCGCTCAGGAACATGAGTGCGGTCTCTTTCGTTTCTGTTTGGGTCTACAGGAGAATGCTTAACAGAGGCGAAGACGCGCGCAAGACGGATGATGGCAAACAGGCAGTGGCAGCTGTCCGATCGGGCAGGCCGCACAAAGACTGGGCATCCCCGCGGTCCTCGAAAACTGTACAAGGCGATGCTATCGGGCTTGCAATGGCTTGCCAATCCGAGGATAGAGACTGCGGCGTTTCGAGGCCGCGAGCGCCGACTCCCTACCGCGCCGTTCGGGGAAAGCTGTTGTCACAATTGTGGACACACACGCAGAAGGTGTTGTAGATAAGAAAAGGCGGAAATACTATGGCTTGGCGCCATCAACGGCAGGTAGAACGATGACGATTCTCGACTTCCCCGACCGCGGTACACACGGCCGAGCGGCGCCACAAACGACGCGAATTAGATGCTAGAACTGACTACGGCAACAGGACAGAGGCGTTTGCAACGGTCGATCGGTGCGTACGTGATCAATATGGACGGCTCTTCCGAACGATGGGCGGAAGTGTCGTCGCAAGCTACCTTGGCCGGCATGCAGATCGATCGCGTGGCGGGCGTCGATGGACGCTCCATTCCTACCATCGAGAGATCGGGCTTCAACGAGAAGGAGTTTCTGCGCCGGAATGGCCGTCACATGCTGCCCGGCGAGTATGGCTGCTATCGTGCCCATATGAAGGCACTGCAGGCTTTTCTCTCGAGTGACTACGAAAACGCCATCATCATGGAAGACGACGTGGAATTGCAGCAGGATCTTACGCTCCGAGCGGAGGCGATCCTGCGGGCCGTTCCGTCTGCCGAGGTCGTCAAGTTGCTCAATCACAGGTCAAAATGGTGTCGGACGGTTGCAGTCTCGGAATACGGAGATGCAATCGGGCGCTGTCTTCACGGCCCACAGGGGTCCGCGGCCTGCTATCTCGTCACCCGCGAAGGAGCCCGAAAGCTGCTCCGAAGCGGTAACGACATCGAATTTCCCTACGACATGACCCTCGAGCGCGGATGGAAGACAGGCGTCAGCATCTACACCGTCCGGCAGAACATCGTCGAACTCTCCGAACGCTCCACTGTGAGCCAGATTGCCAACAGGGCTCAATACCGTGCGGTGAAGCTAAAAGGCGTCCGTAAGCTCGGAACGCATTTCCTTCGCGTCGTCGAGTATGCGCGCCGAATACGGTATGCACTATCATGACAATGCCCATATCAAGCGCTCAGGTGAAGTCGGCAAGCCTTGATGTCGTCCTCGCCATCCTTTGGCTCGGAATGATGTCCGTAACGATCATAGAAAGCGATTTCTATCGATATGCCGCCCTCCTGCTGATGGGTTTGACCCTCGCCTATCGCAGGCCACCCCTTCGCGCCAATTCGTCCGACTGGCTGGCGATCTTGTGTGTCGCCTGGGGCGCTTTTGCGCTGGTGCGATTCCTCTTTGGGTTGATCGTCGACGGGGAAAAGGGAGCGTCCGAGTGGCTCTACGCCTTCGCGATCTTCTTTCCAGCGATGGGCATGGCGCTGCACGCGAGCTGGCACCTCGTCAGGCCAATCCTTTTGGCATTCTTCTGCTGTGCCCTCATCTTTTTGATCGTATCGACGCCCTATTCCGTGCTCCTGGCCGGCGAGCGGATATCGCCTGGCTTCAACCACAATTCTATCCACGGTGCGGTCGGATGTGGCTTTCTGTTCATTGGAGCCTTCTACTGGGCCCTGCATCAATGGGAAACCGGAAGCTCAACACGCACGAAGTCGATCGTTTCGGCGATCGCCTTGGCAGTGATCGGCATTGCAATCTTCAATGTCTATGGCGCCAAGTCCAAGGGTGTCTGGATTGCCTTGCTGCCGGCTGTTGCGCTGATGTTTGCGTCGACATTGTTCTATCTCAGGCGGAAGACCGTCCTTCTCGCCGCGATCGGCGGTCTCGTGATATTGTCCTGGGGTACCTATGAGGTTCGTGGCAATATCGCGCATTTCGGAGCCTCCACGTTCGAATCCGTCATGGGCATCGCCGGTCGGCTGGAAAGCGGCGTTTCCGTGGAACATGCCATGCAGGACGCCATCTCCTCCCCCGACACACCGCCATCGCTGGATGAGCGGCTGCAGCTGTGGGCCAATGCGATCGACGTCATATCCGTCTCGCCGGCCTTTGGCAGCGGCAACGGATGGCTGGCGATCTGGCAGACCACGCCTTACCGCGGGGTCACCTATACCCTGATGCACAACGGATACCTCGAGATCCTCATCCGCTATGGTTTCGTTGGACTTGCAATTTTGGCGGTGATCGTCCTCTCAGGCATCTACCGTGTCTATCGCGCTTCGGCGGCCGGGATCATCAGCAGAAGCGCCTTTGCATGCCATCTGACGTTCGCGATCTACTTTGCCGTCACCATTCTCAGCAACTCCAACAATCGCCTTGCGATCGGCGAATCCTACGCACTGCTTTTTGCGGCCACATGTTTTGCGTGCTCGATGAAGCTGCGCTCGGCCGCCGTTGCCGATGGTCGTGACGGGTCCACGTTCAATGGCGGCTCGTCGATCCCACAGCCGGTCCAGGGGTAAGGCGGATGCGGGCGGTTTCCGACAAAT
The DNA here is from genome assembly GCF_000298315.2 of Rhizobium grahamii CCGE 502. Taxonomy (GTDB): domain Bacteria; phylum Pseudomonadota; class Alphaproteobacteria; order Rhizobiales; family Rhizobiaceae; genus Rhizobium; species Rhizobium grahamii. The sequence goes on from NZ_AEYE02000035.1 coordinate 576,883, forward strand.
ACGTCCAAAGCATTCTCGACTTGCCAAGGCCAACAAAGCGCGCTTTGGCAGTGCTGGTCGATTGCTGCCTCTGCGTCCTGACGATCTGGCTGGCCTTTTGTTTTCGTCTCAATGACTGGGTGACGCTCACCGGGCTGCAGCTATTGACGATCCCGGTATCACTTGTGATCGCCCTGCCGATCTTCATCACCATGGGTCTCTACCGGGCGATCTTCCGCTTCCTCGGCTGGTCTGCATTCATCACGGTGATCAAGGCGATAACGATCTATGGCCTGGCGTTCATGGCCGTATTCACGGCCATCAGCTTTCCCGGGATACCACGCACGATCGGGATCATGCAGCCTCTGCTGCTCTTGCTGGCCATTGGACTGACCCGGTTCATGGCACGCTATTTCTTCAGCGAGGCCTACAAGCGGATCCTGAGGCAGAACACCCAGACGAACATGCTGATCTATGGTGCCGGATCCGGTGGCAGGCAGGTTGCCGGTGCGCTAAGCGGCAGCGCCGATTTCAAGGTCGTCGGCTATCTCGACGATGACAGGAGCCTGCACGGCAGTCTCATCGGCGGCGCAATGGTCTATGATCCGGAAAAGATCGTCGAACTGAGCGCGCGGCTGAACGTCCGCACGATCCTGCTTGCACTTCCGAAGATTGAGCGCTCACGTCGCAATGAAATTCTCGAGAAACTACGCGGCGCGCGCGTTGCCGTGCGCACGGTTCCGGATCTGAACGCGCTTGCCGGCGGCCAGGCGGAATTCACAGACCTGCAGGAACTGGATATCGAGGATCTGCTCGGCCGAACACCGGTCAAGCCGGATGCCGCTCTCCTGGAACGAAACATTCGCGGCCGGGTCGTGCTGGTGACGGGCGCGGCCGGTTCGATCGGCAGCGAGCTATGCCGAGGCCTTGCGAAGCTGAAGCCGTCCACGCTGCTCGTCCTCGACCAGAACGAATATGGTCTCTATGCCCTCGAAAACGAGCTGCTCGACAATAATTCGGATGGGGCCGTTCACATCGTGCCTCTTCTTGCCAGTGTCTGCGACGAACTGCGCATTCGCAAGATCATGGAGACATGGAAGCCCAACATCGTCTATCACGCCGCGGCCTACAAGCATGTCCCCCTGGTCGAGAAAAATCCGGTCGAGGGCGTGAAGACCAATGTCTTCGGCACGGTCGCCGTTGCCAGGGCGGCGATCGATGCGGGTGTCGAACGGTTTATTTTGATCAGCACGGACAAGGCCGTCAGACCGACCAACATCATGGGCGCCACCAAGCGGCTTGCGGAGATGGCCCTTCAGGGATTGGCAGCAGAGGGCGCGTCGACCATCCTGACGATGGTCCGCTTCGGCAACGTATTGGGATCATCCGGTTCTGTCGTTCCGCTGTTTCGCCAGCAGATCAGGCAAGGCGGTCCCATTACCCTGACACATCCCGAGATCACGCGGTTTTTCATGACGATACCGGAGGCGACCGAACTTGTGATCCAGGCCGGTACCATGGCAAAAGGGGGCGATGTCTTCGTCCTCGACATGGGCGAGCCTGTGAAGATCATCGATCTCGCCCGCCGTATGGTTGAACTGTCGGGCTTGACGCTTCAGGATGATCGGAATCCGTCAGGCGACATTCGCATTGTGACGACAGGCCTGCGCCCGGGCGAAAAGCTCTACGAGGAACTGCTGATCGGCGATGATCCCCAACCAACGGATCACATCAAGATCATGCGGGCACAGGAGCGGTTCATGGCATGGAAGATGCTGACGCCGAAGCTCGAGCAATTGAATTCAGTCGCCGAGGACGGAGATGTCGACGGCTTGCGACGGATTTTAAGCGACCTCGTCCAGGACTACCGTCCGTTTGACGGCGTGGTCGACCTCGTCTCAGTGCGCCAGGGAGTGGCCTCATGAGGCGATCCCCGGCCGATGTCAGCGCGGCCCCTCGGCCAACCAGGAGCTGACGATGCTGCTGGTCACCGGTGCGACCGGTTTCGTCGGTCAGGATTTGCAACAAGAGTTGTGCACACGCGGCCTTGCCTTCAGGGCGACAAGCCGCACCAGCCGGCAGGGATACAGTCCGGTCGGCGACATCGACGGTGCCACCGATTGGAGCGCTGCACTGTCCGGCATCGAGATCGTCATTCATCTTGCCGCGACCAACCAGAATGTCGTCACCGGATCCGGAGAGGATCGCGAGCTCCTTCGGACGGTCAATATCGAGGGAACCATCAACCTTGCCGGGCAGGCTGCCGCGTCCGGTGTCAGGCGGTTTATCTTCCTGAGCACGATCAAGGTGAATGGCGAACGGAGCGTCAAGGGGCACCCCTTCACGCCTGACGATGTGCCTGCCCCGCAGACCGACTACGCGGCCTCCAAGCTCGAAGCCGAAAAACGCCTGATCGAGCTGTCCCGGTCGTCGGGCATGGAGGTCGTCATCATTCGTCCGCCCCTGGTCTATGGCAGAGGCGTTGGCGGCAGTTTTCGCGCCCTGGCAAAGCTTGTCAAAAGCGGCATCCCACTGCCCCTTGCGTCGATCAGCAATCGCAGATCGATGGTCTATGTGGAAAACCTCTCCGACCTAGTTTTGACAGCAGCGCTGCATCCAGCCGCCGCTGGACAGGTCCTGCTTGCTGGTGACGTCGACGCTGTCTCGACTCCGGAGCTTGTCAGACACCTTGCCGCCGCGATCGGGTGCCCGGCGCGGCTGCTACCATGTCCTCCGCTTGCCTTGCGAACGCTGGCAGCCGTTGCCGGCAAGAAAGAACTGGTGTCGCGCCTGACCGAATGGCTGGAAGTTGACATCACGCCAACGCGCTCGCTCTTGGATTGGACGCCCCCTTTTGATATGGGGCAGGCGCTGAAGCGCTGTTTTTGAGCGCTTCGTGTCCCGGATCTTCGACAGGAACACTAGTTTTCCATGCTCTACGGCTTTAACCGACTAATGAAGCGGCTGTTCGATATCTGTGCAGCATCCTTCGGACTGATCCTGCTGTCGCCGATCTTCCTCGTTCTCGTGGTACTTGTTCGCAGGTCTTCTCCGGGCGGCGCGCTCTTCCGCCAAGAGCGTGTGGGGCGCTACGAGATGCCGTTTGTGTGCATCAAATTCCGTACCATGGCCGCCGGGACACCCAATGTCGGCTCCCACGACGCGGCAGTTTCCTGGATTACGCCGCTTGGCAGACGGTTGAGAACATATAAGCTTGACGAACTGCCGCAGCTCATCAACGTGCTGAAAGGTGAAATGAGCCTCGTCGGCCCCCGACCTTGCCTGCCGACGCAAGGCGAGGTCATTGCCGCGCGCCGCAAGCATGGTGTCTTTTCCGTCCGCCCCGGCATAACCGGCTTGGCACAGCTCCAGGGAATAGACATGTCGACGCCGCAGGCACTCGCCGAAGCAGACGCCCAGTATATCAGGAAAGCCGGGCTCTGGCAGGACATCGTTCTTGTCGTTGGCACCGTGCTCGGGCGGGGAACCGGCGACGCTGCCGCCAAGTGAAGGCCTCAGTGCAGGAACCGGGGCCACCGTCGACATGCAAGCGCGCGTTGCGCCTTAATTTTCCGGATGATCTGCGTTAGAGGTTTTCGGGGCAAATCGTCGGGAGAACGTCAATGTCCACGCGTTCCGAAAATCACGCATCGACAACCACAACGCACGGCTCCTGTCATTGCGGAGCCGTCCACTGGAAATTTCATGGCGCAATTCCTGATGCAACGATTTGCAACTGCACGGTCTGCCGTCGCTATGGCGCACTTTGGGCCTATGATTATGACGGTCAGGGGATAGAGCTCGAAGACAAGTTCGGCGCGCTCAGGGCATATACGCGCGGCAGGCCCACGCTTTCATTCAACTTCTGCAGTCATTGCGGAAACCTCGTGAGTTGGCGCGCGCTCAAGCCTGGTCGCGACGGGCTTGCGAGAACTGCGCTCAACCTTCGCCTGGCCGACCCCGACGATGTCGCCGGCATCCGCCTTCAACGGTTCGACGGGCTTCATAGTTTCGAGGATCTGCCGCCCGACACCCGGACCGTCGCCGACGTCTGGTTCTAGATCTGAGAAGTGCTTAGGATGCGATTGAGCATGCGAGCGCGTATTGGATGCCCGGCGCCTCGCCCGCCGGCCTGTTTCAATCCTTGGCCAGTGTAAAGACCGCGCATGGTTCGGCAATTCCGCGTAACCGGTGATGTCCGGCAGAGACAAGGGGCACCGTCACCTCGGTCGCCACGGCTCCCGAAACGAGCACAGTATGTCCCAAGGGCTTGCACAGTCCTTCAAGCCGGCTGACGAGGTTCACTGCCGGGCCGATCGCCGTGAAATCCAGGCGATCCGCCGCACCGACGTTGCCCCAGAGGATTTCTCCGAAGTGAAGGGCGATTCCGAAAGGAAGGGCGGGAGCTCCCGCGTTTTGACGCAAAGTGTCGAGATGCGCCATGCCGGCGCGCGCCGAGGAGACCGCTCGAAGTGCCGCTTCGCACGCGGCCCCGGGGGTGCTGGTAACGGGGAAGATCGCCAACACACCATCGCCCATGAACTTCAGTACTTCGCCGCCGAATGCGTGCACCGCACCGGCTATCCGTTCAAACCACGCGTCGAGCGTCGCGATCATCACCGCAGGCTCTGTTTCCTCCGAGAGAGCCGTGAAGTCCCGCAGATCCGCACAGAGCAACGTAGCCTGTATGGTCTCGCCGACGCCGCGTGTCATCGCACCGGCCTGTACGCGCGCGGCACTTCTCCGACCAAGATAGGCCTCGAGGAGAGCGGACAGCCCTGCCCTTGCCGAAAGTGCCGCCACCGATGGTGCGGCAAAGCGCGCCACGTCCCTAAGGCAAAGACACTCGCTGTCGGTAAATTGCCGGGCTCCGGCCCATCCAAGAGTGGCGTTGGCGGGAGGCTTGCCGACAGTGTTTTCCTCAACTGGTCCGAGGCCCGAAAGCCACTGGGCGTCGGCCTCGCCGAACAAGACATCGGAAAAGCTCAGGGCCTCGATCACCTCACCTGTCACAGCACGCCAAAGCCATGTGCGGCGGGTGACGATCGGGTGTGGGGCAGCAAGCGTGAGCGCGCCACCGGCGATCGGCAGACCGTCGAACAGAAGCCTGCGACCCAGTTCCGCAAGGAACCACTCAGGAGTTGGCGCCGTACCTGCTTCATCGAGAAGCCATGTGAGGGAGGGTGATAGCTCCATATAATCATGCCGTCATCGCGCTACCGCCGTCCGGTCCGTCCTAAGGGAGACATTTAATGATTGACTGACGGCCTTCCTGTCGGAGGCCATCAAACGCGACCACTCCAGGGATCCGGAGCCGGTGTTCGCCCGGCTGCACATTCTGCCAGCCGTCCAAGATAATGTTCCCAGCCTTCCGAATGGCCGGCGCATTGCTCGGCGTTCGGCAGCCCCGAATGGGTCAATTTCAAAAGTGTCCCGTCCGGCCTTTCGATCAGATCGATCTCCACCAGACTTGAGCCCGGCGGCACGATCTCGCTGCCGTCCCAGCCGAAACTGTAAGCGAGCCGATGCACAGGTATCACTTCCCGAAACGATCCTCGAGCGAAGCGAGACCCCGTGACGTTGACGAGATAAAGCCCGCCCGGCTGCGGTTCGACCTGGGCTTCCGTCCCCATCCATCGCAGGATCTTCTCAGGATCGGTCAACAACGCAAAAACGGCAGATGGCGGCGCGGGGATGTAGGTTTCACGGTGGACGACGGTCGACTCCTGCATGGCTCTTCCCTTTCCTGTCACGACTGCCGGCGCAACCCGTGACATAAAGTTGAATTAGTCTCATGAAGCACATAGGAGGGCCGGCGAGTCCAACAAGTTTATCAGATCACCCGCAATTGATTTTGACACCCCCGTGCCCGCACTTCGGCGCAGGAAAATCAAGACCCCTGCCACTGCGAACGCCCCGTCCAACCACAGCGACCGCACGCGCGCCGGTCTGCAACACCGACCGGCTAGGCACGTTTAACCCGATCCCAGCAATCTCGCCGAGCCGCGTTTCTGAGCACGCAAACACCATACGCCCGATACCCGACCAGTAGATCGCCCCGGAGCACATCGCCCACGGCTCAGTGGTGGTGTAGGGCGTGCGTCACCGAGAAAAGCATGGTCGTAGTGCTGCGCTGCCAGTTTAACCTGATTCATCTCTGCGTGATTGGTCATATCATGGCCGCTGGAGACGCTGTTTTCGGCGCGCAGGATGACCTCGCCTTGCTTTACCAGTACCGAGCCAAATGGTTCGTCGCCGTTTGCCGTCGCGGATATCGAGGGCGCAATCGCCTCGCGCAGAAACGGCTGCCGATTTTCCATGAGCCCCCCCAAGAGTTGCGCGGGATGATCTTCCCTCGGATCGGAGGGATTTCCATGGGCCGGAAATCAGATCCAAGATCGGTGATATGGATCGCTACAACAGTCATTTTCTGTTCTAAGCAATGAATCCGGTTGTCTAAGTAAAGGCATTTGGCTGCCCAAAATAGAGAAACAAATGAACGACTGCCCACGCTGTACGCTCAACGGCGACGCGTTATAGCGGTCGGCGCAGGCCGGCTCACGGAAGTCCTTGGCTGGTATGGCGTGCGGCTCGGTGCGTATGTCGCCTTCAATGAATGTCACGGCAGCGGCATTACCACTATCGATGGGAGTGGACGGACCCGTCGGCTTGTGGCGTATTCTCCAAAGCACAAAAAGGACGGCAGGATGGATCGGGAAGCAGCCGTACATCAACAAAGAAGGCTGGCGTCGATACGCCGCGAATGGCTACTTGGGTTCGGTCTTTTGACGAGCGTGGTGTTTCTGACTTCCGGTCAATCGATCTTCGCTCTCCTTTCCAATGCTGTGTGGCTGTTTATCATCTTTGCATGGCTGTTCTCAGTCGTCCTCGGCTGCGCATTGTCGGTCGTGCGGCATGCCGATCATCTGGCAGAACGACTGGGCGAACCCTACGGCACACTCATATTGACACTTGCGATCACCTCGATCGAAGTCATGGCCATCACGGCGGTCATGCGGCATGGCGAAAACAACCCGACCTTGGTACGCGACACTCTTTTTGCCGTTGTGATGATCATACTCAACGGCATGGTCGGACTGTCACTGCTGATTGGCGGCTGGCGGCGCAATGATCAGCATCACAACCTCCAGGGTGCCAACGCTTATCTCGGCGTCATCGTGCCACTGGCCACACTCAGCATGATCATGCCGAACTTTACCCATTCGGCGAGCGGACCGCCCTACTCGAGCGTTCAGCAGACAGTCCTCGCCTTTATTTCCGTCGGGCTCTACACCGTCTTTCTGATCTTGCAGACCGGACGCCATCGAGACTTTTTCATCGACGATGCCGGAGAGGTTCACGCGCGAGATGCCGAATGGGAAGAAGGAGGGCTCATTTTTCCCGTCGTCCTGTTGGTGGCGTACATGGCCCTCGTCGTCTTCCTGGTCGAAGAACTGGCTGCCCCGATCGACTACTTCATCGAGACGCTTCATGCCCCGGCAGCCTTGGGCGGCCTGATCATGGCAATCCTGGTCGCGACCCCCGAGGCAATCAGCGCGGTGCGCGCATCAGTGGCCAATCACTTGCAGCGATCCGTCAATATCTTCCTGGGATCGGTGCTCTCCACCATCGGATTGACGGTCCCCGCAATGCTGGCGATCAGCCATATGACCGGACACCCAGTCGTGCTTGGGCTGGAGCGTACGGATACCGTCATGCTTATCCTGACGCTGGCACTCAGCATCATCACCTTTGCAAGCGGTCGCACTCATCTGATGCAGGGCGCCGTGCACCTTGTCCTGTTCGTGGCATATTTCCTGCTGATATTTGAAACTTGAGGCGACGCTTCCCGCAGGCAGTCAGGATTTCGCCGGGCGGTCGATCCCTAAATCGATTGCCGAAGAGCCTCAGCGCCGTGTGATGCGTTTTTATGAGAACTGGCACCAAGGGCGAGCGCCTCGTCCTTGGCCAACTCAATCAGTCTTTCCCGGCTCGGCAACGGTGTCAGATTGTGGTCGGCATCGGGAAATAGGTGGAGCCGCACGTTGGGATAGGCAGACAGTTTTTCACCCGCATCGCCAAAATTGACCCGAAACATCTCCTGGCCCTCGTCCCCTTCCGTGTAGACGATCGCGAGCGGCATCTGCCGGTCGGCAAGAACCTGGAAATCGCGGTGCACCTGCCGGGTCAGTTGCGTCAGCGGCTTGGCTGGCGCAAAAACAGACGACAGGCGCCCTGCCATTCGGTCAACGAGACGCATGGAAATGTTCCTCGTCACGGCACCAAGGTCGAGATCTCCCGCCCACAGACGGCGCAGGCTCTCAGGGTCGAGGGCATTCTTAAGGTAGGACTTCAATGTCTTTGGAAGCCCCCTGAACCGCCACCGAAATGCGACCGGGTTGACAAGGATGCAGGACTCCCACCTTGGATCGGCAAGGACGCTCCGAAACGCGACGTAGGCACCGCTGCAACGTCCGATCAGGATCGCCCGGCCGCCCGTGCCGTGAGCGTCGAGAAAGTCTCGCGCCAGCGCCACATCGCCGACCTGCGCTTCGTCATAGAGAACTTGCTTGCGACGGCCGGACACGGGCGGACTGTCTCCCACCCCGGCGCTGTCAAAGCGCAACGACGCCACCCCGGCCATGGCGAGTTCACGCGCAAGCTCGACGGAGGAGCGTCCCCACCCTGCCGCATGATCGTACGCAGTCGTCAGAATGACCGCCGTCACACCGGCGAACGTTTCTATTGGTTCACACAGGATGCCATATAGCCGCGCATCCGGACCGAAGCGAACGGAGGTTTCACGAATGGACCTTGATCGAACCGATGCGACGGGCATCGGCCTAGTCCTGGGCAGCATGCGCTCGCTGCGATAGTGCGGAAGTGACTCGACCCAATCGATCAGCTCCCCAATCACCGTGTCGGGAATCTCCTGGTTGAGGGGATTGGAAACAAGGGCATCGTAGCCGGAAAAAGCCATCGCACGTAGTCGGCATCCGCTTGCCTCAAGCTGATTGCGGAGTGTGGGATCACTTTCGAGACCGGGGCGATCGGCAAAGAACACGTTCGGTTTTGCGTCGATCTCCAATTGTGTAAGGTCAAGCCGCCTGAGGTCATCGGCCACTGCCCGCGGCATGCGCAATCCGGCAATCGATCCGGCTGCGTTGTCTCGCAGTTCTGGCCTGATACCAAGGCCATCGTCGATGAGCCTGGAATAGAGCGACAGCTCGCGCAAGTAGGCCCGCCCCTTTAGCACAGGCGCAAGGAGGGCGACGGCATCCGGCTTAGGCGCCTGATCGGCCAGCAATAGGGCGAGGCTCGCGCCGATCCCCTGTCCGAGGAAAACGAGACTACGCGCACCCGAAAGCCCCTTGAGGGTCTCCGCCGCCGTTGCAACCTGCTCCTGCCAGACTGAGAGCCCACGTTCGCAGGCCGTTTCGTCGAGCGAATTCACCGTTCCCGAATAATCGAAACGCAAGCTGGCAACGCCGATGCCGGAGAGTCGCTCGGCCAGGATCCGGTAGAACCGGCGCGTGCACATCTCTTCTATCCCCCAGGGATTGAGAAGAAGCACGGCAAGACCACTGGGCCGCATCCCTTCCCGTGCTTCCGCATACAGGCCGATAGTCGAGCCGAAGGCGATCGGCCGCGAGGCGCAATGCACTCTTGTGACTGAAGTTGCCTCGCTGTCTGTCACTGTCATTGTCCCATGCCCCAGCCCGGCCGTTGCCGTGCGTTTTTCCCAGTGTATCTCTTAGTCGCTAAGGATTAGCGGAATCTGTACAGCTTGCGCCCGTCCCCGCGCATCGGAGCCAATCAAGCAACCGTGTTGGCCATCAGGCAAGCCGCAGCCGCCGCGTTAATGCAACGCGGATGCCGGCGAGATTGAGCGCTATTCCGGCAAGCGCGTAGGCGACGATGCCGGTAATGATCGGCGCTCCGAGGTCAAACAACGCATTGCCGGTCGGATGCCTCCCGACGATAACGGTAGGCACGGCCATCGTTGTGGTTGCGAGGCTCACCTTCAGGATCGGCCTGAGCTCGAATGGCAGGCGGTGGGCCCGATAGGAGAGGAAATAGCCTGCAATCGCGCCGCCGATTTCGGCAATCAACAGCGCGAAAGCCGCGCCGACCAGTTGGAACCGCGGCACGAGAGCACACATGCCGGCAACGTTGATCGCCAGGATGATTATACCCTGGACACCCATCAGCCCCGGCTTCTTTGCCAACTGGAAGCTGACGTGAACGAACTGATAGGAGATCGATCGAAATAGCCAGGCAAAGACGAGGATCGGCATCAGCACTGCGGCCGCGTCGCGAAATTCTGGGCCAAGGATCAAGGACGCGAAACCCGGAGCCACTAGCGCCAGCCCGACGACCATCGGCATCAGGACGGCAAGCAGCATCTCGGCTGTTTCGGTCAGATGCCGGTTGGTCGCCTCGCGGCCGTCCTGCGTCAACAGCCGGATCGCCACCGGGATTGTCGCAGATCCGATCGCAACACCTGGAAACAGGATGATCTGCCGCACAAGATCGGCAGCAGCACCATAAACGCCGGCGGCGGTCTCGCCCATATAGGTAACGATGATTATGCGGTCGAGCACGGTATGAAGGACGAAGACGAAGGACGACACCGTCATCGGAACCCCGAAGCGCAACATTTCCTTCAGAAGGTCGGCATCGAAGGGATGGCGCGGTCGACGCCAGACGCCGGGTGCGTAGACAAGGAGTGTCACGAGGTAGGAGCAGGCAACACTGATGAGCAGACCCTGCCCTCCCATGCCAAACAGCATTACCAGGCCCGCCGAGAAGACCACCGTCAACACCGCGCGCAGGATGACGGACCACATGTAGGCGCCCGTCTGCTGGCGTGATCTGAAGATCTCCTGGACAAATTCGAAGAGCCCAACCATGAATGCGACGAACACAGCCGGTACGACATATCTCGACGAATTTTCGGTGATCAGCCACGTCGCGGCAACGACGAGCGGGCTGACCAACACAAGTCCCACATAGGCATAGAGCGCGGTCGTGCGGACATCCTTGTCGCCGCCTTCGGATTCGAAGCGAAGCACCGAGAATTTTATCCAGCCAAAGAGAAGCGTGGAGATAACACCCGCAACACCTGTCCCCACGACATAGATCCCGTATTCATGAGGGCTGAGCATGCGCGTGAAAAGCACAACCGAAACGAAGCCGAAGGCTGCGGATATGGCATTCGCAATCATGTAGGTCGATATCTGGCGAAACATCATTCAGCTGCGCGCGTGAACTCGTCGATCACTTTCATCAACGCCTTCGGTCGGCACCCTGCATCAAGCGGCAGCGGACGGTTCGGCTTGCCGTCAGAACGCTTGAACCACATCGGGACCCATGTATAGCGATCCGTGATCCCCCAGGTGAGGATGGCGCCTGGTCGCACAGCCTCCCCGATTGCCGCGAGGAAATCGCCTGCGCGCTGGGCAACGATCTGGTCGCGCTCATACTCCGAAGCCGGCAGCTTGTCATCGATCACGTCGAGCTCAGTGACAAGAACCTCGAGCTGCATTCCCTTCAGTTCCTCGACGAATCTTGACAGGCCTTCCTTGTCGATCTCCATGTCTCCCGGCAAATGTCCTTGTATGCCGACCCCATGAAGCGGAACATCGCGATCCCTCAGACTGCGCAGCAGATCAAGCATTGCCTTGCGGCGGTCACGGCATTGAGATGTCGGGTTCTCGATATTGTAGTCGTTGACGACGAGCTGGGCGGAGGGATCGACGTCGGCAGCGGTTCTAAGGGCTATTTCGATATAGCGTGCGCCGAGACGTTCCTGCCAGATTGAATCGCGAATGACCGCACCACGTATCGGCGTCTCGGCAATCGCCTCGTTGACGACGTCCCAGCTTTGGATCCGTCCCCGATAGCGTCCGACAACCGTCGTGATGTGATGAACGAGCTCACGTTCGGCTTCGGCGGCACTGGAAATCGACTTCGTCCAGTCCGGCATGGCACCATACCATGCGAGGGTATGCCCCCGCATCTGCATCCCGTGCCGGTCAGCGAAGTCGATCAGGCGATCGGGCTGGTCGAATACGAACTGTTCCTGGCTCGGACGCAAATCGAACCATTTCAGGCCGCCCTCGCCGACCACGAGCTGGCAGTGATCGACAATCGCGTCCCTGTAGTCAAATTCCGCATCGAGAAGATCCGTGCGCACCGCAGCGCCGTAGGGAATGCCCCCTCTTGAGAACGCCGCTCGCGCAGCGGTGTCATTTCGAACAAGGCCGTCAAAAGCACCTGCTGACGCCAAACCGGCCCCAAGGGCACCGAGAACGAAATCCCGCCGGCGCATGCAACAACATCCTTCGATTTGTCTGCAAATGAGACAGGGTTCAGCCGAGCGCACGAGCCAAGCCTTCAGAGTCCGGCTTTTATCGAACACCGGTATCGCGCGCACGCGGCAAATGAAATCGCCATTAATGGATAGTTAAGGAAAATCAGGTCTTTTGACCATAAGTCGCGCTTTTCGCGCCGTGTCAGTCAGATCTCGCCGCCATGTACGAAGCCGCCCCCAGACATCAGACTCCGGTCATTAGCACGCGTGGCTGGGCAACGGGCCGGGAGCGGGGTGTCGCGCAGGCGCGCCCAGGCTTGACGTTGGTCGAGCAGGCTCCCCCGCAAACCCGTCTCGCAGTCGTTCAGGAGCTCCTTCAGTTCGATCTGACACGTATCCTCACCTGGCTGCGAAGGGGCATCTTTCTCATCCTTGCTTTTGCGTTCCTTGGGACGATCGCCGGGTACGCTGCCGTTTTCGTGGTTAAACCCCGCTTTACGGCCGGCATCGACCTCTTGGTAGACCCATCAAACTTGCGCGTGGTTGCCGACGACATATTTTCAGAAAGCATGCAGCGGGATACCCAGCTCCTGGATGTCGAAAGCAAATTGCGTGTCCTGACGTCGGGCAACGTGTTGAACCGCGTCATCCGTGACCTGAAACTTACTTCGGATCCGGAGTTCGTTTCCCCTGCATCGACGGATCCCGGCGCCGACGCGCTTCGCACTCTCGCCAAGCGCGTCACTGCCCGTCGCGACGAACGATCGTTCATCGTCAACATAACGGTGTGGACGCAAGATCCGGCAAAGTCCGTTACAATCACCAACGCAATCGCCTCCTCGTTCCAGGAGGAACTCGCCAAGGCGGAGTCGGAAGGGGCCGGACGGGCAGCCAGTTCGCTGTTTGCACGCCTCGGCGATTTGAAAGCAGAGGTCGCCAAGGCGGAGGCCGCCGTCGAAATGTTCAAGCGTGAACAGGGCCTGCAATCGAGCTCCGGCGAACTGGTCAGCACCCTGATGTCGAACCAGACGAACACCCAACTCATCGATGCAAAGGCGCGCCTTATCCAGGCACAATCTCGCTACAACGAACTGGTATCGACCAATCCAAAGAACCGGCTTAACGCGTCGGCACTGCAATCGGAAACGATGACGATGCTGCGGACCCAGTATTCGACTTTGCGCCAACGGGTAACGTCGCAATCGGCCGTTCTTGGACCAAGGCACCCGATGATCGTCACCCTCCAACCCCAGCTTCGCGCGCTGGAGGGCCAGATCGATGCAGAGACTGCGCGGATCGTGCAGTCGGCGAAAGCAGAGCTTGACCAGGCGAAGTCGGCTCTGGACGCGCTCAATGCGCAAGCCAACCAGATGAAAACATCCGTCTTCCAGGATACGGCCGCACAAATTCATCTCCGGGAACTCGAGCGGGAGGCCCGCGCCAAGGCAACGGTCTACGAGGCTTTCATGGCGAGGGCAGGCGAAGCAGCCGAGCGCCAGCAGATCGATACGACCAACGTACGGATCGTGTCCCCCGCAGTGGTGCCGACAGCGCGAAGCTTTCCGCCGCGCGGCTACGTGCTTGCCGGTGCGGGCGGAATTCTCGGGTTCGGTCTGGGGCTTTTCGCAGCACTCCTCTCCGGTTTTTGGCGGGACTACCGCCGGCTGAGCGAAGGCCAGCACAAGACCCATGGCTAAGGTGGAGAGTTCCAGGATGAGCCGAGACGGCGTCGGCTTCGCGGCCTTCCTGTTTCTACTTGTCCTCGGCTACTTCTGGATCGGCCTCAATCCATTTCCCGACCCGAACACTACCAGCCTCTCGAGGCCCTATGGCGCAAGCTCGAATGTTTTTAACCAATTGATCGTGGTCGCCATGTCGGGCGTTGTCCTGATCAAGGTTCTGCGAAATCCGGCACGCCACCTGTTGCTACGCCCTCACGGCCTGCTGGCCTGCCTGCTCATCTGGTTGCTGTTTACCGGCCTCTTTGCCGGTGACCCGGCGGCAGCCTACCGCAGGATCGTCTTTGCGATATTGGTGTGCCTGTGCGCCAATGCCGTGCTCCTCATTCCCCGCGACGGCCGCCAGTTTGCAACACTGATGTCAGTGGGCCTGGCCTTCGCGATCGGGCTCTCGTATTTCGGCGTCATAGCCTTGCCCCACCTTGCGATCCACCAAGCAACCGACGCACTCGAGCAATCGCTTGCAGGCGACTGGCGCGGCCATTTCGGCCACAAGAATGTCGCTGCAGCCGCCATGGTCTACGCCGTCTTCTTCGGTCTCTATGCAAGGCGGACCGGACACACCCGGCTTGGCCTGCTCATGGCCGCTTCCGCAGCCTTCTTCGTGCTCCAGGCCGGCGGAAAGACTTCTGCGGCAATGCTGCCGGGAATTCTGCTACTTGCCTGGATATTCGAGCGCTGGCCGAAGGCCGGCGCCGTCATGCTGGTTTCCGGCCTTGTCGGCTTGAACCTTGTCTTGCTGACCGCGGCGGTATCGACATCCTTCAGCAGTCTTCTCGCCTCTGCAGGCGTCGATCCGACATTTACGGATCGTAGCTCGATCTGGCGTCTGGCGCTCTCTGCAATCGCGGCGCGCCCCGTCGTTGGCTATGGTTTCCAGTCGTTCTGGCAGACCGAAGCCTTGTTCAATAGCGGCCAGGCGATGACGACATGGGCCGTGACCGCGGCCAATTCTCACAACGGCTATGTCGAGCAGTTGATCAACGGAGGAATACCGGCTCTGGCGATGGTGTTTGTCTGGCTTGTCATCCTGCCGATCGGATACGCGAAACGCGCTTTGAAGGGCCGAAATGACCCAGCAATGACCCGCCTCTTCCTCCGGATCTGGTTGTTTTCTCTCTTTCTCGCCTGCCTCGAGAGCCCCTTTTTCGGCAATAGCGGACCGATCTGGTTTACGATGCTTGTTGCCGTTTTCGGCCTGCGCCTGCAGGCAAATGCCGGTCTCGTCAGTGATGCAGCGGCGGCCCCGGCGCTTCCCGCTAATGGTGCCGCACTCCCGACGGAGCGACCTCGACAAGGCCTGTTAACCTCATGATCAGGCAGCAATTGTAGATTATCCCTCAGCCGGCTAGAGCTTCGCCGTCGTACGGGAAAAACCGCCCGCCCGGCTAACTGGACGGTCTTCGATGCGATCGAGGTATGGAACATGCAGGAAAGCAAGATCGCCGTAGAGGCAGTGGTTTGCATCCCGACGTTTCGACGATCCGCGTGGCTTGCGCGGACGCTGCAATCTGTCTGTGCCCAGGAAACCGACTTTGCCTTCGCCGTCGTCGTCGTTGACAACGACGCGCCGAACCCGGTCGGCGCGCGCTATGCCCGGGAATTCCTTGCCAGCAGGAGCTTCCCATCGCTGGTGTTGACGGAGGAGCGACAGGGCAACTGTCATGCCATCAACCGGGCGTTCGGCGAAGCCATGGATGCCTTTCCCGACGCCGAGTTTCTGCTTATGATCGACGACGACGAGATCGCCTTGCCCGGTTGGCTTGCCGCGATGGTCGGCACGGCCCAGCGCGAGAAGGCCGATATCGTCGGGGGACCCGTCGTGCGGCAGTTCGAGGTGCCCGTGACCGCCGCTGTCACACGGCATCTTCTTTTCGGCTCGATCGAGGGCACGACGCGCCCGATTGACCAGATCCACGGTTCGGGCAATTGCCTCATTCGCCGGCATGTATTTAAAGGTCTCGCCTCGCCGCTGTTTGATGTTCGCTTCAATTTTCTCGGCGGCGGAGACATGGAGTTTTTCACGAGGTGCCGGCGGGCCGGTTACCAAAGCTGGTGGTGTGCCGAGGCGGTGATCCGCGAATTCGTTCCCGAGGAACGTGTCTCAGCCCGCTTCCTGATGACGCGATCCTTGCGCACGGGCAGCATCAATTATGTGATCGATCGGATGCATAGCGGATCAGCCAGAAGGATAATAGCAAAGAACGCCCTCAGTCTTGGAGCGGGCGTGATGCGCTCTCTGGCGCTGCTCGTCAAAACCCGGCGCCTGCTGCCGGCAAGCCACCCGCTGCTGGTATCTGTAGGTCGAACGCTCGCGAGCCTCGGGTTCCTTCCAACGCCTTATCGGGCCAGCAACTAGCCTGCGGTGCCAAGCGCGACTTCGCGGATAACCTCGATCGGCGTGCGCGTATGAGACTGGACAGCAATGGTGGTCTGATCCGGCGCCATCTTCCGGATAAGCGCCGACAGGCCGGCCTTGTCGAGCGCCGGTCCTTCCCAGTATGTCAGACATCGGCCTTGCGAAGTACGTTCGTGGCGGCTGGCCAGCTCTTCATCGTTTGCGACGGCAACACCGTAAAGCAGGTACTCCGAAAAGTGCCTGACGCGTGAGAGCGCCTGCCACCAAGGGAGTCCGCTCGCTGCCTCTACCCGTTTCGTCATGATGTCGACGGTTCGCCGCTCCCAGAGCACCATCTGGCTGATGAAATCGTCACCTGGCAGGGACGGTTCAGTTAGCCCCAGTAGCTTATGGGCATTCTCCCACCAGCGGACATGGTTAGGTCGCGATGAATTGACATCGCCGCGCGCCACGAAATGGGCAACCTTGGGCTCCATTGCCATCGCACCGACGTCGAGGGGTCTGCAGAAACAATTGTCAGAATCGATGCACATGACCCGATCGCTCTGTTGTGCGAGGGTCATGGCGATCTTGCGCAACTGTTGCAAATGCCAGCCATAAATCGGCAGGCGCATATATGGGGCCCACCAGTAGTGCCGGCCACGCCATTTCGGAAGCGACCAGAGAGGCGGCAGGAGGCTGGAGGAAACCACGACATGGCGCTTTTCGTCCACGAAGCCGGCGAAGACGTCGGCATCCTCGTCGCCAACGACGATGTAATGAACATCATGACCGGTGACATAGCGATCGATCGAGTCACACAACAGCCGGCACCTCTCGCGATCACCACGATAGCTCGGCGTGATGAGCGATATCGAATGCTTCATGATCGCACGTCCCTTCCCTCAGTGGCCGCGTTTGGCAATGGTGCGCAGCATGGCATAGATGGCGACCGGATTACTGGTGAGGTAGCGCACGGCCAGCCGTCGGGGTTCGAGGATCATGCGATAGAGCCATTCCAGGCCGAGCGTCTGCATCCACTGGGGCGCACGGCTTTTGCTCCCGGCCAGAAAGTCGAAGAGACCGCCTGCCGTCTTGATCAGGCCGACATTGTGCAGTCGTTCGATGTTGCGGACCACGAACTGTTGCTCAAGCGGAACTCCAAAGCCGATCCACAGAATGTCGGGTGCGGCTGCGTTGATTGCATCGATGACTGCGTCTTCTTCGGCGCGATCAAAATAGCCGTTGCGCCGTCCGGCAAACCGGAGCCCGGGGTAGGCACTTGTCAGGTTTTCGACCGCGCGCGCATTTACCTCTTCGGTCGCGCCAAGAAAATAGAAACTGACGCCCGTCTTTACTGCGCGCGCCGCAACAGCGTGGACGAGGTCGGTGGTCGCGACGCGTTCCGGAAGCGGTTGGGTCGAGGACAGCCTGGAGAAGAGGACAACCGACATTCCATCGGCGTGGATTTGGTCGGCCTGGCGGGCAAGCGAGCGAAATTCGGCATCCTGTTCGCAAAGCGCGATCACCTGCCCGTTTGCCGACGTCGAATAGAACGGGCGTCCGCCCGTACCGCGCCGTTCAAGTGCCAGCCTTATGAAGGCGTCCGCGCTATCGTCCATTCCCGCCCGTACGATGGGAAGAGTACCGAGCCGATTTGTTGGCCAATCCACCATCGAGTAACTGAGAGGCGCCGACGCACCGCCATGCCTAGCCATTCACTCACCTTCGAAAACCGGCAACGGTCAAGAACAAGGCTTTCAATTAGCCCTTTTAGCGAGCAACCGCTGTAAAACCTCTCGCTATAGTTAACCCCCGCTATCGGTGAAGAGGCTGCCGCCACAGACATGTTTTCAAAGTCGAAATCGTAAGTCCGCCTTTACGAAAAAGGAGTATTCAAAGCCTTCGATCGTTGACCTCAGAAAGCCCGAAATGTCCAAGCGTCGCTACCTTGCACTCGTCTCTGACGCTGTTCAGACCTGCGGCGTCGAGGAATTTGCCCGCCAGACAGCGTCGAGATTGGGAAACCGGGGCCGGACCCATCGTCTCGACGGCAAGATCCGGACGTTCATGTCAGCCCTTGATGACGCCGACGCGGCTATTCTCAATTTCCCGGTGGTGGCGTGGAAAAGGAAACTCGCGGAGC
This sequence comes from Rhizobium grahamii CCGE 502, assembly GCF_000298315.2. Taxonomy (GTDB): domain Bacteria; phylum Pseudomonadota; class Alphaproteobacteria; order Rhizobiales; family Rhizobiaceae; genus Rhizobium; species Rhizobium grahamii. The sequence goes on from NZ_AEYE02000035.1 coordinate 595,401, forward strand.
CTTTTTCCGTCGCGTTGGCAACCCGCCTTCGGCGGAAGGACCTTGTCGTCGTCCTGCATGAATGGGACGCGCTTGATTGGAAGCGCAGGCTGGTATTGGTCCCAGTCTTGCTTCTTGCTACCCATATCCTGTTTTCAGCGCCCGAAGTTGGAGATGAGTTTTCAAAAAGCCCCCTGTCGGCCCATGCAACTCGTCAGCGCGCCGTTATTCCGATTCCACCAAACCTCATTCTTCCGACCTCACTGCGATCGGGTTCGGTTGCCCAGGCGCTCGAAAATCAGCGCAAGGCGGGTCGCCTCATTCTCGGGCAATTCGGTTCGATCTACCCGAGGAAACAGTCGACAGCGGTCCTCGAGGTTGCCGCGCACCTTCTGGCGCTCGGCCATGACGTTTGCGTCGTCTTTGTCGGCTCATTCATCCGCGGCCTCGACCATGTTGAGCGCGATTTCTATGCCCTTGCCGACAGGCTCGGCATTGCTGACCGTGTCATGGTCACCGGTTACGTAGAGGACGCCGAAGATATCTATGGCATCCTCAACCACGTCGATGTATTTTGCTACCTGTTTTCGGAAGGGCTGACGGCTCGCCGGGCAAGCGTGCTTGCAGCAAGCTTCTCGGGAAAGCCGATCGTCGTCAATGCGCCGCGACAGCGAAGCGCGTTTGCTCACCATAGTTTGTTTCGCAAACTGATCGATCTCGGAGCGGTCCGGCTGGTACCAACCGAAGCAGGTGTGGGTACAGTGGCCGAGGCGGTGTCGAAGGCGGCTCGCGGTGGCCTCGCGTCACTCGATGCGACTGCAGAGATTGGCGCACTGTGGGGATCGGTGATCGACACGCTCGATGCGGACGCCACCGCGCGTTGACTGTAGCGTCTTAGATTCCTTGTTCGATTTTGCCTCTGGCTGCTGGCGCGGCACGCGCACCGGAAGGACTGGTGCCTGCCTCGGCAGTTCCGAAACGTGTCAAGCTGGTGTTGACGTAAGGTGAACATTTTCCATCATCTTCGGAGCATGTCATCGCAAGTCAATGATCTACATATATTCATGAGCGAGAGGCTGATCTGAATAAATACCCCTCTAGCCCGAGCGTACGATGTTTCCCGCCAACGCGGTTTTAATACACGGGACCGGTCACCCTCTGGCCATCACGACGACCTCCGTCGTTCTCGCGGACAGAAGGACGTCGACATTGGCAAGGCTATTCAGTTTGCGCTGGAGGACGTCATCCGCTCGGAGCTTGCTGTCGAATTCGATCAGCGTCACGTGGCTAACGATATTGGCAAGGTCGATCGCAGCCTCTACTCCGGAGTTTCCTCCGCCGATCACTGCACCGCGCTTTCCCTTGAACAGCGCGCCGTCACAATGGGGGCAGTAGGCACCCCCCTCGATACAGATCTTCGCCAGGAACCTCCATCTGACGCCAGCGGGCGCCAGTCGAGATGATCACCTCGACTGGAGCGTCGCGCCATTTGCAAACTCGACTGAAACATAATCCTCACCTGGAACGAGCCTTTCTGCCCGCGGCAGGTTCATGACGTCGACGTGGTAGTCGCGAACATGCGCCTCGGGAGCACCAGCAAATTGCGGCCCTTCCGTATGGCGTACGGAGATGAAGTTCTCGATCGCCATTGTATCGAGGAGCTGTCCTCCAGACCGCTCGGCAGCCAGCCACGTCCGTTCCCCTTGCGGGATGCATAGATGGCGGCAGCTGCGCCAGCCGGCCCAACGCCGAAAACCAGAACATCGTAGGGCGCCCGCTCGTTGAGAACAGCGGCCCTGCTGGAAAGCCTGCGTTTTGAAGGGTTTAACGAGGGTGCTTAAAACGGACATTTAAGAGCTACTGTAAATTTGGTGCAAAGCAAAGCCGCTTTCGCGGCGCACCGTGCACAGGCAGATCCCAGGATTGAACTGGAAAAAATGTAATTCTCTTATCGTCAGGGCATATCAATGTGGATCGGGGAAATCCGTGCCGTATCCAGATTTCCCTGATCGGTTTCTGGTCTGGGCGACAGTATCGTTGTTGCGTGTTGGTGTATTCGAGCGCCCACTTCTCTTTCTTTAGCGTTGCTGTCCAGCAAAAAGGGCGCCCATTGGGGCGCCCGGTCGACTTCATTCGGCGTTGCGGATCGTCAGCGCCGGGTTGTGAGCGAAGAAGTTATGGGGCTCGATGTGGATGGTCTTCCACTCTGTCGACATCACCGGCCAGTCTTCCATGCGGGGGATGTGATGGAAGCCGGCGGTAAACCAGGTCACGACGTCCTTGCCCATCAGCGGCTTGTTGGCCTTCACCCATTCCGGGAGCGTATCGGAGCCGTCACTCTGCATGGCGAACTTGCCGCCCGCATATTGCTGGTCCGCATTGTAGACGGTGTTCCATACCGAATATTCGATATAGGCGTTGCGCTTCATTGGCGGGTCCTTGGCGAAGTCGAAGGGACCGTAGGCCACATCGCCGTGATGAACCATCCAGCCTGGCTCCTGGCCGAGATAACCTTCACGGGACGGATCCGATATCATGAAGTAGCGCGGCTTTGTGGCAGACAGCTGGTAGCGGGCTTCCAGTTCTGTCTTCGGCATTGTGTGCTGCACTTCCCACATCGACCGGCGCGGGTTCTTCGGGTCAACCCTGGAAGGAACGATGTCCATGGTGCCGAAATGGTTCTCCGGTTGATCCACATCGAAATCGATACGGAAGTTGAAGTAATGGTCGTGGTTGGCGGCCACAAGGTTAGGCGCGATCAGTGTGCCGTGAGCGGTGTCGGCAGCAGCGGTCGGGTCGTTCATCGAGGTCGATGCAACACCCTTGACCGCATCGAGGCCGGTTGCGCCGACCATGATACGAACCTGGCCGTCCTGTTGCAGGCGGTAATCCATCAGGTAGTCGTAGTTGCCGACTTCGGACGCGGTGCGCACCACGAGTTCGGTGGCCGGACGGCCTTCGGCTGGAAGCGGCTTTTCGGGCGTCTGGGCAAAGACTTCGAAGTGACGCCAGGCCGGGTCGCCGATAGAGCGCTCGAAGACGCAGATTGCGTTAGGGATCGTCAGCGGGTTGCCCTTGTCGTCGGCTATCGTCGCCGGCAGGAAGGTAGCATAGTCAGGGCAGTCGACGCCGGCGCGCAATGGGCTCAGGAACAGGCCGAACCCGTATTCCCCACTATCCATGTAGGTGCGCCAGTACCAACCCTCGGTCGGGTCCATGTAGGGTACGAAGACCTCCGACAGGTGGGATTGATAGATGACCGAGCGCCACTTGTCGCCGTCCTTGACGTCGAGGTTGGAGAGAACCAGGCCCGGGCGCTTGTCGACGCGGAAGTTGAAGCGCCACAGGTCCCATTCGAGATGACTGCCTGATATCTTGTAATTCGGGCCACCTTCCTGGGAGAGCTTGGCCATGTTCATCTTCGGTCGCAGCGGCTCACGCGCTTCGACTTCCTTCTCGGTGTAGCCCCAATTGTCCTTTGGACCTTCGATCACACCGATATCGATGACCTTCTCAACCTTCTTCTTGCCGATATCGTAGACGGCAAACAGGCCTTCGATCGGCTTCGCGTAGTAGTTGGATCCGTCGGGAACCCTGTAGCAGGGTACCTTCATCAGTCGGGAATTCTTGTATTCCTCGGTAAAAAAGTTTCCGGCCGTCAGCGGCAGGCAAAAGGCCTGCTCAGGTGTCAGGCCTCGCTTTTTCAGGCCTGCCACCATGTCCGGGTTCTGCAGCGCGCCCTGCAGCGCGTCCATGAATTCGGTGAAGAGTACCATTGGCTGGCCATTGGCCGGCGCCGTGCTTTCGACCTTGCCGGTGGTGATGTTGACGACGGCTTCCTTGAAGCCATCAGGGCTCGTCAGATGCACGCGCGCCTCACGGTCCAGCGGCCTGTCGCCATCCTTCCAGGAGATCACATCGGCCTTGGCCGGTTCCTTGAGCTCGATCAGCGGGTAGAGCGTATTCTCATCAACTACTTTCGCATCGCGCAGGATACTATTGATTTTTCGATATTCTTCTGCAGTCAGGCCATCCAGTGGGTGGGCGAAAACAGTGGATGCAGAAAGGGCCAGAGTCAGGCCGGCGGCTGCTATATAGGTTGTTCGTTTCATATCTCTCTCCCTCTTGATCTGATGATTGGGCGGCAACCTGCCTGCCCTCATTGTTCCTGCTTGCGCTGCAAAAGCAGGACTGTCACATTCCGCTTCGCGAGACGACCCGCCTCGCCAAAGCTCAGCTGAAGACCACCTGGATGTCCGTGTATTCGAGCAGGCCTTCCTCGCCGAACTCCACACCGAGGCCCGAAGACTTGACGCCACCGAACGGGACATTGGGCTGGATAGCGCCATGCTTGTTGATCCACACCGAACCGCAAGCCATGCGGCTCGCCACGGCCTTTGCAGCGGCGATATCAGATGACCAGACGGACCCACCAAGGCCGTTCGCGCTGTCATTGGCGAGAGTTATCGCCTCCTCGACGTCGTGGTAACGGATGACCGGCAGGGCCGGGCCAAACTGCTCCTCGTAGACAAGCGGATCGCCGTTCGTCAGGCCAGATACGATTGTCGGGGGATAGAACAGGCCCTCGCCCGGAGCGCCGCCAAGCAGGACCTTGCCGCGCGTCGTAGCGTCGGCGACAAGACGTGACACCTTGTCGAACTGCATGCTGTTCTGCACCGGACCAAGCACGCTCGTCTCCTCCATCCCATTGCCGACCGGAATGGTGCGGGCATAGTCTACCAGAGCTTCGCAGACCGCGTCATGGATGCTGTCGTGTACATAGAGCCGCTTGAGGGCGGCGCAGGTCTGGCCGTTGTTGATGAAGGCACCCCAGAACAGGCCCTCGGCGATGGCCTTGGGATCTGCGTCGGGCAGCACAATGCCAGCGTCATTTCCCCCGAGCTCGAGGGTAAGGCGCTTGATGTTGCCTGCGGCAGATTGCATGACCTTCTGACCGGTCGCACTGGAGCCAGTGAAGACGATCTTGTTGATCCTCGGATGGGCCGCCATTGCCGCGCCTAGATTGAAGCTCTTGTCATCGCTCGTCACGACATTGAGGACGCCAGGGGGCAGCACCTCATTGACAATTTCCACCAGCCTTAGCGTCGACAGCGGTGTCAGCGGGGATGGCTTGATGACCACGGTATTGCCGGTGCGAAGGGCCGGCATGACATGCCAGATTGCGATCATGACCGGAAAATTCCATGGCGTGATCGAGCCGACGACGCCGATCGGCTTGCGATGCAATTCGACGCGACCCTCGCTATTGTCCTGCAGGACCTTGACCTGAACCGAGAGAGCCGTCGTGTATCCGGCCCAAGCGATAGCTCCTCCGATTTCCCACCGCGATCCGAGGCCGTTCAAGGGCTTGCCCTGCTCGCGCGTGATGATGTTGGCCAGCTCATTGGCATGCTCCTCGATGCGCGAGGTGACGGCCGCGCAAATGCGCTGCAGGTCCTCGTCACTTCGCGCCGACCACGCCGGGAATGCGGCGCGCGCGGCCTCGACGGCCCTGTCGAGCTCGGCGCCGCCCATGTTCGGTGCGCGTCCAGCCAGTTCGCCCGTTGCCGGATCGAGAACTGCGAAATCTGCCTCGCCCGTAACTGGCGTTCCGTCGATGGTTGCAGAATAGAACGTCATGATCAGCCTCCTCCGCTGAGATCCGGTTGATCCCGGATATGGAAGGATCCTAGGCCAGAACTGGTCCTGAGACTTGGACGGAAGCGTCCCGTCCGTTGGACAAAAGCGTCAATGACACCGCGCTACAGCGCCAGGCGTAGTGTCGTATTTCTTGCGGAACTCCCGGTAGAAGTAGGAAAGATCGTTGAAGCCGGAATCGTAGGCGATGGCGGCGATGCCGTCGCTTGTCTGGTCGGCAGCCCGCGCGGCAAGCCGGCCATGGGCTACCTCGAGACGGCGCTTGAGAAGGCGTTGCCCAGGCGTTTCACCAATTGGCCGGAAGTGGCGTTGCAGCATGCGCTCGGAGACGTTGAGCCGGCTCGCCAGTTCGCTCGGTCCAAACGCCGGTTCGGGGCCATAGCGATCGATCAGAGCCAATGCGCGCGACAACAGTGTCTCGGGCGCGCGATTGGGGACCAAGCCCCGGCTCGACTGCAGATAGGCACCCATCAAACAAAGGAAGGCCTCACCAAGCTGCTGCTGCGCGCCCGACGCGTCTAGCATCTTGGTCACAACAGCCCGTATCGCAAGCCAAAGCGGATCAGAACGGCTGATTGGTACGCCGCCGGCGCAGGTATCGCCGAAGCGATGCACCATTTCGTCGCGCGGCAAATGGATCGAGACCTGGCTGGAGCGAGCGCCACCGTAAAGAAAGCGCGATGGCTTGACGGAATCCACCAGGAACATGTCACCAGGCATGAGATCGGCCGTACAACCGTTCTGCTCGACGCGGCATTGTCCGCTGTCCTGGATCAGCAGAAAGAAATGCTCGCCGGGATCCTGCCGGATCGCCTTGGCACCCCGCTCAACATGGCTGCTGGCATCGAGGCCGACAATGGCTGTGTCGAAGAGACCGATCCGCCGCGTCGCAACGTCGCCGGCAACGACGCCGGTTCCTCGCATCGGCTCAAGATCGAAAGCTCCGCAGACCTTTCGAATTTCAGCCTGCAGAATTTCCACCGGCACCGGCATATGGATTGGCGTGACAAGTGACTGCATCGTCCCTCCCGTGGCTTTGCAGATTGGCTTTTTGCTTAGATGTTATCGAATTGGCCCGATGTTGTGATACATCGAAGACATCGCCTCGGTGACAGGAACGGCCGCGTCGGCGCGATCAGTGCATCATGCGCCGCCATCACCAACGTTGACTTGCGCATTGCATCACGTCTGAACGTTTGCGGCATCCTTCCAACCCTCCCCGAAGCGGTTGAGCGCTCCATTCACCGACCGTTCGGTCATTTATTAGCATGAGATGTGTCACGCATCAACATTATTGCTTCGATCTTTTGTGACATTTAAGGTGACAGCCGTGCCGGGTCGATCCGCGGAAGGCGAAATAGCGGCCGGACATACGAGCATAATTAGATCTACAACCGGACGCCCGCGAGACCTCCCGTTGTAAGCCTCCCCGACCCGCTCCGACGAAATTCTTCCGCAGCGAGGAGCTTGATCTTGCCCGCCTCCCGAGCACGATTTAGCTCATCGCTCTGGCGGCAACGTCTATCGGCTAGCCAGATCCGGATGTTCGGAGACGACAGCCACCATGAAGTCCATCACTGCGCGTACCGGATGAGTTTTGTGGAGGTCGCTTTGAACCACGAGCCATATGTCGCGTGCGAAGTATGGCGCACGCTCGTCGATCCAAACGAGATCACGGTCGCGATCCCCGATAAAGCAAGGCAGCCCGGCAACGCCCACCCCGGCCCGCACCGCAATCAGCTGCTCGCTTGAGTAGGTCAATTCGCAAACGACCTGACGTCCGCCGGCAATACCGAGCAACCACGATTGTGCCTGCGTATCGGCAAAAGTCTGGTCCCAGGCTATGAACTCCCAGCGTTCGGGTGTGGCCAGGTGGGCATAGGATCTATGCGCATAGAGGCCAAAGGCCATTGTACCAATCTTCCGCATCACGCTGCCCGTTTCATCTGGCCTGACGAACCGTACAGCGACATCAGCCTCCCGGCGGCTGAGGGAAACCCGCTGTGCTTGCGCGGAAAGTGAGAGCAGGATGTCGGGATACTTCTCCCTGAAGAGCCTCAAACGCTCGGTCAAAAGATGTGTTGCGAGCACTGGCGGCGCGCTGAGCGTGATCCGTCCGAAAAGCGGCTTTCGCCAGACGAGAGATATTATGGACCGACGTCTCCATCTCTACGGCGCGCTCGAACACCTGCCTGCCCAAGCTCGTGAGCCGGCAGGCCCGCGGCAGGCGATCCACCAGCTTCACGTCGAGTGCCGCCTCCAGCGCAGCAAGACGCCGACTTACCGTCGCATGGTCAACTTTCAGGTAGCGAGCAGCGCCAGATAGCGTGCCGCTCTGCGCAACGGCAGGAAATGCCGGACGTCTTCCCAATCCACCATATGTGCAAAATCTCCAGGATCGACCGCACATATACCGAATTTTCGCAGGGAACGCATCGTACTTTCGGCATCTGAGATTCATCAGACGGAGATCGAACACCATGCCTGGACAACGCTTTAAGATCGGCATCGTTGGCGTGCAACCCGGAAGGAGCTGGGCTGCGCGAGCCCACATTCCCGCGTTACGGGCTCTGTCCGAAACCTTCGAGATCGTAGGGATCGCAAATACCAGTGAGGCCAGTGCTCAGGCAGCCGCGACCGAGATGGGACTGTCCAAAGCCTTCGCCGGCGTTGCCGAATTGATCGCAGCACCGGAGGTCGACATCGTCACCGTTGCGGTGAAGGTACCCCCGCATTTCGAGATCCTGAAAGCTGCGATTGAAGCAGGCAAACATGTCTATTGCGAATGGCCACTTGGCAACGGCTTGGCAGAGGCGCGAGAAATGGCTGCACTCGCGGCGGCAAAAGGAGTGCTGGGAGTGGTGGGAACCCAGGCGCGCATTGCACCGGAGATCGAGTATCTGAGACATCTGATCAACGACGGCATTGTCGGCGAGGTTGTGTCGACCACTCTGGTCGCGCGGGGCGGGAGTGCACTGCGCGGCGGTACCATTCCCGACAGGAAACCCTACGGATATTTGCTGGATCGCGCCCACGGTGCAATTTTGCTGACGATCCCCGTTGGGCATACCCTGGCCGCGCTCAGGGATGTGGTCGGCGATGCCGCGGAAATTTCCGCTGTAGTAGCGAGGCGGCGGCCCACGGCCGTCGCAGTCGATACCGGGGAAATACTGCCCGTTTCGGCACCGGACCAGGTGCTGGTGAGCGGAGTTTTGGCCAGCGGCGCAACCATCTCCATCCATTATCGCGGCGGCGCGCCGCTTGATGGCGATGGTTTGTTTTGGGAAATCCGCGGAACGAAAGGCGACATTCGGGTTTCGGGTTCCTCGGGACACGCGCAGATGGTGCAGCTGTCATTGATGGGTGCGCGTGCCGGCGAGACCGCATTCCGAGCGCTGGAGATCCCCGCCTCTTACCGCACTGGTTGGCCTGAGGACGTGGAGAGTGGGAATGTGGCCCGTCTCTACGCCAGAATGGCCCAGGATCTGCTGACCGGCACTCGTACCGCGCCAACCTTCGAGGATGCGGTCGCAGTGCATCGCATTATCCACGCGATCGAGAGGTCAGCCGAAAGCGGGTGTCGCCTCGTCCTAACTGATCGAAAGGGTACGAGGACCACCGTTCTGGCGGGGAAACGACGCACCAGCGCCTGCTGCTGGACGTGACCGATCCGGCAAATCGCCCCTCGGTACCCTCTATAACTCCACTGCCGGTTTTTGGCAGTTGCGTCACTGTTTTGCGTTTCGACTTCGTCGCAGCGATCGTATGCACTCACGCGGCGAGCTGCGGCCGGAAGACCACATCGGCATAGTAATTGGCTGAATCAAAGGTGCTCGTCGGGAAGAGTCCCGCGGTCGCAGATCCTCCATAGGAATACACGCCATTACCACCACTCGCCGCACTCGACAGCGCCGTTAGCGGACCGCTGGTGACGCCGCTTGCAAAAAAGCCATCGGTCGCCACATAGGCCCCTGTGGTGTGGTACGACGCGATGTAGGTGGTGCCGGCTGTGATGGTGACCGGGGTTGCAAAATTCACTGTCTGCCAGCCACTGCCCGTGGTGCCGGCATAGGTGGCGGTGGCTAGCTTGGTGCCCCCCGTGGTCCAAAGGTCAACGACGTTCTGCCCATTGTCGTTCGCGCTTCGGTAAAACCTGATGCCGGTAATGTCACCGGCAACGTTTGCCTGGAATTTGAGGCCGAGCTCGAGTTGCTGGCCATCGTTCAGGTTTGTCTGTGCCGGTGTGCTGGTGGCGCTGAACAGGCTGTAGGTCGAGGGCGCTGTCGCGGTGATGTTGAAGGTCTCGCTGGTGGCAAGGCCGGCAAGGTCGGTCGCCGTCACCTTGATGCCTGACGTGCCGGCTGCCGTCGGCGTACCGCTGAAGGTTCGCGTCGTGGCGTTGAAGCTCAGCCAGGTGGGGAGTGCCGTGCCATCGGCAGATGTTGCCGTGTAGGCGAGCGTGTCGCCGGTATCGACATCGGTGAAGGTGCCGGCCGGCAGCCCGAGCGAAAAGGCGGTGCCGACCGTGGCGTTCTGGGTGGCGGTCTGGGCCGCAAGAACTGGCGCGTCGTCGGCGCCGTGGATGGTAACGGTCAGCGTCGCCGTGGCCGTGGCACCGGCGGTGTCACGCATGGTGTAGCTGAAGACGTCGCTCAGCGTGTTGGTCGACTGCCGCAGCGCCTGCACCGCGGTGTTGGTCTCGTTGATCGTATAGCTATAGGCACCCGACGCATCGAGCACGAGGCTGCCATAGGTGCCGGCAAGCGCCGTGCCGAGCGTGCCTGTCGTCGCCCCGAAGACGATCGTCGTCACCGTCCTGGTGTCGCCGGCATCCGGATCGGTGTCGTTGGTCAAAACGTTGCCGCTCGCAACCGCGCCGCCCGAACCATTGGCAACACCGCCCTTCTCGGTCGCATCGCCGGTATCGGCGACAGCTGTCGGCGTCGTGTTGCCCGGAATCGTGGTGGAGATGTTGAAGGTCTCGCTGATGGAAAGGCCGGCAAGGTCCGTTGCCGTCACCTTGATGCCTGACGTGCCGGTTGCGGTGGGCGTACCGCTGAAGGTCTGCGTCGTGGCATTGAAACTCAGCCAGGTGGGAAGCGCCGTGCCATCGGCAGATGTTGCCACGTAGGCAAGCGTGTCGCCGGTGTCGACATCGGTGAAGGTGCCGGCCGGCAGCCCGAGCGAAAAGGCGGTGTTGACCGTGGCGTTCTGGGTGGCGGTCTGGGCCGCAAGAACTGGCGCGTCGTTGGCGCCGTGGATGGCAATGGTCAGCGACGCCGTGGCGGTGGCACCGGCAGTGTCACGCATGGTGTAGCTGAAGGCGTCGCTCACCGTGTTGGTCGACAGCCGCAGCGCCTGCACCGCGCTATTGTTCTCGTTGATCGTATAGCTATAAGCGCCCGACGCATTGATAAGCAGGCTGCCATAGGTGCCGGCAAGCGCCGTGCCGAGCGTGCCTATCGTCGCCCCGAAGACGATCGCCGTCACCGTCTTGGTGTCGCCGGCATCCGGATCGGTGTCGTTGGTCAAAACGTTGCCGCTCGCAACCACGCCGCCCGAACCATTGGCAACACCGCCCTTCTCGGTCGCATCGCCGGCATCGGCAACCGCGGCCGGCGGAGCATTGTTTGCCGTCCCCGGCCGGAAGACCACATCCGCAAAGTAATTCGATGCCTGGAAGGTGGCATTCGGAAAAATTCCTGCCGATGCGGTTCCGCCATAACGGTAGACACCATTGCCGCCGGCTGCCGCACTCGACAGAGCCGTTAGCGGGCCGCTGGTGACAGCTGCCGTGAAATAGTTTCCGGTCGCCACATAGGCCCCTGTGGTGTGGTACGACGCGATGTAGGTGGTGCCGGCTGTGATGGTGACCGGGGTTGCAAAGTTGACTGTCTGCCAGCCACTGCCCGTGGTGCCGACATAGGTGGCGGTGGCTAGCTTGGTGCCCCCCGTGGTCCAAAGGTCAACGACGTTCTGCCCATTGTCGTTCGCGCTTCGGTAGAATTTCACCGCAGTGATCTGCCCGGCGACGTTTGCCTGGAATTTGACGCCGAGTTCGATCTGCCGATTGTCGTTCAGGTTTGTTTGTGCCGGTGTGCTGGTGGCGCTGAACAGGCTGTAGGTCGAGGGCGCTGCCGCGGTGATGTTGAAGGTCTCGCTGGTGGCAAGGCCGGCAAGGTCGGTCGCCGTCACCTTGATGCCTGACGTGCCGGCTGCCGTCGGCGTACCGCTGAAGGTTCGCGTCGTGGCGTTGAAGCTCAGCCAGGTGGGGAGTGCCGTGCCATCGGCAGATGTTGCCGTGTAGGCGAGCGTGTCGCCGGTGTCGACATCGGTGAAGGTGCCGGCCGGCAGCCCGAGCGAAAAGGCGGTGCCGACCGTGGCGTTCTGGGTGGCGGTCTGGGCCGCAAGAACTGGCGCGTCGTCGGCGCCGTGGATGGTAACGGTCAGCGTCGCCGTGGCCGTGGCACCGGCGA
>NZ_AEYE02000034.1 GCF_000298315.2 Rhizobium grahamii CCGE 502
CGCGATCACCGTGTCGTCGCCGTCACCAGCCCAGACCTGATCCTCGCCGGCACCGCCCTCGATGAAGTCGTTGCCCGCTTCGCCATGGATCATGTCCTTGCCGGCATTGCCGAACAGCATGTCGTCGCCGGACCCGCCGTGCAGCTCGTCGTCGCCGGCCCCGCCGGTGACGCTGTCGTTGCCGTCACCGGCCGTCACCACGTCGTCGCCGTCCTCGCCGCGCAGGATGTCGGAGCCCGCATCGCCGGCAACGATATCCCCACCACCACCGGCAAGGATCGTGTCATCCCCCGCCGCACCAATCAGGACATCCCCAGCAACCGTCCCGATCAACGTCCGCGCCGCGACAGGAAGCGGATCCGTGCCACCGTCACCGGAGCCATCGCCATCGCCGCCGCCCTGGTTCTGGCCGTCATCGTCACCGCCGCCGTTGCCGCCATCATCGTCACCGCCGCCCTGGTTCTGGCCATCGTCGTCGCCGCCACTATTGTTGTCGCCATCATCGTCACCGTCGTCGTCACCGCCGCCGTTGCCGCCGTTGTCGCCATCATCGCCGCCGCCATTCTGGCCGTCATCGTCGCCTCCACCATTGTTGTCGCCATCATCGCCGCCGCCATTCTGGCCGTCATCGTCGCCTCCACCATTGTTGTCGCCATCGTCGCCACCGTCGTCGTCATCGCCGCCGTTACCGCCGTTGCCGCCATCATCGCCACCGCCGTTCTGGCCGTCGCCGTCGCCGCCACCATCACCACCGCCCTGGTTCTGGTCGTCGTCGCCTCCGCCCTGATTGCCCTGCTGGTTCGTTCCGAAGATATCTTCAGGCAGGTTGGTCAGCCCGGTGTTGCGAGCGATGATCGCAGCGAAGCCCTGCTCCTCGACGATGTCGTAGAAGTCGAGGTTCTCCACGCGATCGAGGTAGTAGAGGCGATCGCCTTCCTGGATGCGATCCAGTTGCTCGTGCAAGATGACCCAGAAGGTCTGCCCTACGACGCCGCCGTTGATGTGCTTCTCGGCAAGACCGCCGACGAACAGGTCGACACGGTCGATGCCCTTGACGACGCCGGTACCATCCGGCTGCATCGCGACCTCTATGCTTGGATTGATCTGCTTGAATTTCGCGATGTCACCCGCTTGCAGCACGAGGTCTGGATAGGCTTGGCGGAACTGGTTGATGACAGTGTCCGAAAGGCCATTGCGGTTCTGGAAGTCCTCCCATGACGTGTAGGGCGAGAGGTTGCCGGCAAAGCCGACCGCTTCATGCACATAGGGATCGGTCGATGCCAGGAGATCCGCGCGGATCTGGTTCATCGAGCCTAGACCAACGTCCCATTCGCGGGCAACGTCGAAGGCGAACACGTCAGCACTGCTGCGCACCAGATCGTTGCGCACAGCGTCTACGATGTTGACATCGACCTCTTCTGCCGGCTGCACGACGCCACCGGCAAGGATGCCGTTGATACCGAGCTGTTCATAACCCGGCTGTGGCACGTAGCCGGGAGGCAGCGGTGCCGTGAACGCGCTTACGTCGTTCGTCGGGTTGAGGAAGGCGTCAAACAGCGCCACCTGGGTCGGATGGCCTTGCGCATCCATCACGGTCAAGTTCTGGCCGATGAGAGAATGGCCGAACCGATAGGCCGCCGTCGCGAATTCGTGCGATACCCGGGCATCGGTGTCGGGGTTGTACTCGTTGAAGCCGTGCTCGCCGTCACCCTTCATGCCACCGAGCAGCTTGTCGGCAAATTCGGTATAGACGACGCGCTGGTATTCGGTCTCGTTGATCACCTTGGCGGCCTGGAAGAGTTCCTCGGTAGTGCCGGTGAAACCCGCCTCCAGCAGCCCGGCAACATGGAAATTGTGGTTGCGGGCCCAGATGGTGTGGATCGCCGTCAAAGCGACGTTCTCGTTGGCCCGGCCATCGCCGGCTACATAGTGATCGAGCAGGCTGATGAACGGATTGGTGTCGAGCAACAGCGCAAAGCCGCTGCCCATGAAGTTCTTCGTCATCTGCGGCAACATCGTCTCATCGATGTGACCGCCGGCATCGACCAGCCCGGCAAAATAGTCGCGGAAGCCGATGTGGCCGCCCGGCAACGAAGCTGCCGTGAAGACCGTGTTATTGGCCCAATGATGCATGATCATTTCACGCAGATTGGGCAACAGATTGAAGTCCGGGTTGGATGGATCGGGCGCGCCGGCCAAGAGCCGACCGCTGAACCCACCGTGGCCGTCGCCTTCCCTGAGGAACTGGCCAACGAGCTCATCCGAGCCGTAAGCCTGGTTCTGGTCGGCAAAGGGCGAGGTCTTGTTAAGGTTTTCCGGAACGCCGTTGGCATCGAAGCCGGAAACCGTTCCGCGGGTCAGATCCGCAGGGTTGTCGGTACCAGGCGTATGTCCGGCACCTGCTGCACCGATCTGGATCGTACCGTTGCCGCCCTTCGGCAGGAAGTCGAGGCCATGGTCGAAATACTGGCCAAATGCCGTGAACAGGCTGTTGGCGTGTTCGGCGCTGGTCGGAAGGTTCGCTTCCTGGGCACCGAGCGCATTGCTGATCGCACGCGGGTCCAGCCCGTTGAAGAGCGGGTTGATATCGCGGTTGTGGGTGGTGTCGTTGTAATCGCCGAAATGCGCGTCCGTTAGACGGATGAAGGGCTGGTCGGCGGATCCATAGTATGCATGCGCGCGATTGTTGCCCGTGCCTTCGAGGTCACGAATGCCGACGGCGTCATTGTCTTCGCCGCCAGGCAAGCCATTCACCAGATTTTTCAGAGCAGCGAGATCGCTGGCTGTCAGATGGAAGGCGCCGCTGCCTCCCGGATCCTCGTTGCCACCGCCTCCACCATTGCCGCCCCCACCATTGCCGTTTCCACCGGTGTCGCCGCCTCCGTTGCCAGAGCCGGAGCCGGCCTCAAAGGTCGGCGTTCCTGCGCTGGCGAAGGTGACTGAGTGCGTGCCGTTCGACATTGTCGTCATGCCGTTGGCCGTCGTCGAGTGGTAGTCGGCCAGGGTTGAACCGGGGGCCAGCCGCACGATATCCTGCGGACGCAGCGTGCCGATGATGGTGTCATGGCCACCATTCGAAGTGAAGACGATACGGTGCGCCGACGTCAGCGAACTGATGTTGACGGTATCGTCTCCTGCCGAGCCATCGATCGTAATGGTGCTGGTGAGCAATGTCGTCGGTGCGAAATTTCCGATGACCTGGAATGTATCGCCGCCACCGCCACCGGTGATCTGGATCTCCTCGATATTCGCAAGTTCCGCGACCACCGCGGTACCGCGCGTGATCACGATCTCGGTCGCTGCCGCCACCGTGATGCCGGCCGCGATCGCATCCACCCGGGCATAGATCCGGAAGGCTTCGGCAGTCGCGTCGCCCACGACCTGAACGGTGTCGGTATCGCGGCCGCCGTCGATGATGTCACGCCCTTCGGTAGATCCGACGACGATCAGGTCATTGCCGCGATCGCCAAGGATCGTGTCATTGCCCAGACCGCCATTGATGGTGTCGTCACCACGGCCGCCGTCGATCGTGTCGTCACCGGCCCCGCCATTGAGGATGTCGTTGTCGCGGTCGCCGAGGATGGTGTCGTCGCCGTCGCCGCCGTCGACAGTATCAGCCCCACGACCTGCGTCGATCGTGTCATTGCCGCCAAGGCCAGTGATAATGTCGTCGCCACGGTCGCCCGTGATCGTGTCCGCAAGCGCGGTGCCAACGAGTGTGTCCGCACCACGCGTGCCGACCAGGGTGAGGCCGACGCCCGGTGTTGGCGGCAGGGCTGAATAGATCTGCTCCAGCGTTCCATGGCCGTCCTGGTAGATGGCGCGCACGCGCAAGCCAAGTCCCGCCTCAGCGTCGGTGACCGTAAAGCTCGTGCCGTGGGCACGCTCGACTTCGCCGGCACCGAAGGTGAGAATGTCCTCATAGACGCCTGATCCGGGAACTGTCTCGACCTGCCAGAAATAGTCGACCGGTCCGGTGATTGTTCCGGTCGGATTGGTGGCGCTCACATTGTCGGCATCCGTGATCCCGGCGAACGACACCGTCAACACCGTGCCAGCAGCAGCCGAGTCGACAGGCGTTCCGCCAGCCAGGATCGACATCACTCCGGAAGGTGCGGCATTCGTGCCACCGAGCAAGACTGACCCATCGGAGAATTGCAGCCGTTCGATGTTCATCAACCGGTCGGTGCCGTCTGTGCCGAGATTGTCCGTCACCGTTGTCACGCCGCCAGCCGTCGTGATCGAGTAGTCGGCCTGCCTGCCTGAGAAGACCGCCGTGTCGAAGGCAGCCGTGCCTGTCTTGATCTCACGCACGATGTTCAACTGGCCAGGGTTCCAGGTGCCGTTCAGCATCTTCGCTTGGAAGTCCAGATCGGCCATGCTGTCGAAGGAGGCGATTTCCGGCCCGGTGTGGTTTGTGTCGCCCGCCGCGTAGACGGCGATGCGGACATTCAGCCACTTGTCGCCGTCGATGACGTCGTCGCCGCCGCGGCCCTCGATGATGTCGCTGCCATCACCGCCAAGGATGATGTTGCCGCCATCGTAGAACGTCTTATGTTCACCGTAGGCTGTATCGAGCAGGCTCCCCAGACCGTTGATGAGAGCAATGTTGGTCAGCACGCTGCCCGTTGCGCCCGCTGTCGGCAGGGCTGCCGCGTCGACGTTGTCGCCGTGCAGCACGTCGCCAAAATGCGAACCGGAGATGCCTTCGACGATATCGAAACGGATCAGCGGCGTGGCCGAACCCGGCAATAGAGGCGAGTCGAAGAAGCGATCCGAGATGTCGATGTAGACGCCGCGGTCGTTATCCTTGAAGTCGGCCCAGTCGTAGCCGGAGCCGCCGATGTAGCGGTCGCCGAAGCCGGTCTTGCCGACCATGATGTCGTCGCCGCCTTCGGCGTTGAACTTGTCGTTTTCACCGTCACCGATGAAGACATCGTTGCCGATGATCGGGTCGTTGCCAAGCGGGTCGAAATTGTCGCCAGGCGCTCCGTCCGACGTGCCCTTCTCGATCCAGTCGTCACCCTCGTTGCCCATATCCTGTTCGTTGGCCTTGCTGCCCAGGATGAAGTCGTTGCCCTGACCGCCAATCGCTTCCGATGCGTCCTCGCCGGTGATGATGAAGTCACTGCCGAAGCCGCCGATGATCAGGTTGACACCATTGCCCCCCTGGATCACGTCGTCGCCATCGCCGCCCTGGATGTTGTCGTCGCCGCCAATGTCGGTGATGATATCGTTGCCGGCACCGCCGCGAAGCTGGTCGTTGCCGTAGCCGCCTTCGATGCGGTCGTCGCCTCCGTCGCCATAGACGGTGTCGTCGCCAGCTCCCGAGATCAGTATGTCGTTGCCGCTCGGATTGGCGAGGCTACCAGGGTTGGTGCCGCCAAGCACGATGTGGTCTTCACCGGTATATTTGATGTAGTTGCTGTCGGGACCAACAGTATCGGGATTGTCGCGAACCACCAGCGGATTGAGCGCTGTGCCTCCTTCTGTCGGGTCGGCATGATTGTCTGGGCCAAGCGCGGTGAACTGCTTGCTCTGGTCGACCTCGAGTGTCCAGGTTGGTGTGGAGAAAACAAGCGCCGACAGGTGGGCTGCAGTTGTGTTGGCCATGATGAGCTTGGCGAACGAATTGCTCTCCAGCTCGGCGTTGAAGGCCAGGCCTGCGGTGCGCTCGAGATAGTAGAAGCGGTCGCCATCCTGCAGCTTCTCGAGCTGGTTCTCGAAGATGAAGTTGAAGGTCGAGCCGAGCATGCCCCCGAACGGGTTCTTCTCCTCGGCCAGGCCGCCAATCCACAGATCGATGGCGTCGAGACCCGTTGTAGTGACCCCGCTGGCTGGGCTCGTCCAGGCACCGGAGGAATTCAGGAAGTCGAGCCGGTCGGCGGGCGCGTCGACACCACCCAGCACCAGGAGTGCAGCCGCGGCGCGCTTGGCCGCGGTCGTCGTAGCGCTGGCGATCGAGCTATGCGTGCCGTAGGCGGCAATGAAGTTGATCACCGATTCCGGGTGCTTCAGGTGCTGGACCAGGTCGGCCCAACTCGTGTACGGCTTCAGGTCAGAGTTCCCGGTCTGCCTGTAGATGTCGCGGCGAACCGCATTCAGTGAGGGAATGCCGACATCGCGGCCACGTGCAATGTTGATCGCAGGCAAGTCGAGGGGCAGGCCAAGCAAGTTGTTGCGAAGAGCTTCGGTCACGAACTCGTCGATTTCGTTGCCTACCTGGCGGGTGACGCCGCGCACGATGGCGCTGGTCGCATCCTCCGGAGTCGCCCCGCTCGCGGCGAAAGCCAGCGGGTTCAGGAACGCTGCGATCAGGCCGGTCTGCTGATTGCCGGCTTCGCTGGGGTTCCCGTCGCCCACGACGTTGAAATTCTCATCGTAGCGGTCGACAGTCTCGGTCAGCATCGAATGGCCGAAACGATAGACGGTATGGGCGAACTCGGCCACGATCGAGGGGTCGAGGTCGGCGTCATAGACCTGGGTGGGTGCGAAGAACAGGTCGACATTCGGTTGGATGGTGCGCGCGAACTCCTCGAAGACCAGATGCTGATACTGCATCTCGGTGCCGAACTTGGCTGCCTGGAACAGGCGCTCGCCGTCCCAGACCAGGGATCCAATCTCTGCGGGAGTCGGCAGACCGGTGATATGATGATCCTTGTCCAGCCACTCATTGATGAAGTCGACGTTGCCTGACGCAAGGACCGTCTCCTTGGTCTGGTCGACCAACCGGTTGTGCTCATGGTGGAAGATCGAGTGCACGGCGGTGAGGCCGATATTCTCGTTCACGCGGCCATCGCCGGCGATGTAGTGCGCGTCGAGCAGTTCGTTGTCATAGAATGGATTGTGGCCCTGTGCGTCGGGTATGATTGGGTTTCCAGTAATGTCGTCGGTATCGGCAATGAGGTCATCGGCGGTTTTCGGGACACCGTCAGCGCCTCCGCCAGGTGCGAAGACCGGGACCGCATTGTTGGCGATGTCATTGAGGAAGGCATGGCCTGTGCGCACCGCATTGGTCAGCGAGATCGGCGAAAGAGGATTGCCCTCGACAAGGAAGTCGTCAGCCGTGCCGCCAATGCCGTCCAGCCCCTTCATTACCACCTGCGGGAAGCCATTCGGCCCCCTAATGAAATTGCCGTAGGCGTCGGTGGCCAGCAGCGGCACGTTGTCGAAATCGGCATCGGTGAGATTGATGCCGAGGATGTCGTTGGCTTGCGCCTTGACGACCTTCCAGGTTGCCATGCCGCCAATCTCGACGTCATCGCCGCCGCCGAAATGCCCGTCGGCGCCGAGATTCCAGTTGGTTATCAGCTTGCCGGTGGCATGCGCCCCGCCCGCGTCCAGACTGTAGGCGCGCAGGAAAACCTGGTGCGATGGATGCGAGGAATAGGTCTGGTTCTGGTCGACAAATGGCGTGGTCGTGTTGGTGCCGGCGTGAGTATTGTCGGCGGACTCGTCAACGCTGGTGTTCGGGTTGTCGAGGAGGATGCCGTCAGGCCCTGCCTGTGTCGCCCGCGTCACAACCATGAAGTTTGAACTGCCGCCGGGGACGTAAAGCGGATCGTCTGGCTGCAGGGGAATGTAGATGGTGCCGTTTCCGCCCTTGGTGACGAGGTCGAGACCGTGGTCGAAGAACTGGCCGAAGAACGTGAACCAGGAATTGAACGGTGCCGAAAGGCCGACATCAGGCGCGACCGCGTCAATCTTGAACACGTCGCGGTCATCAGGCGTGCCGAAAAGGCCGTCGATTCCAGGGCTCTTGACGATCGAAACGCCGTCTTTCAGTACGTCGTCATTACCGGGACCGGATACGCCGAAGTCAAGATGGCCGTTGAGGCCAGGATCGAACGCAGCCGCATAGGCCGCCGGATTGTTGGCTGTCTGGTCGACGACCAGGTTGCTGATCGTGCGTGGATCCGAGTCAACCACACTGATGGAAGAATTGTAGTTGGTGTTGGTGACGGGCGGCGGGCCGCCTGGTCCCAGGCTGAATGGACTTTCATCCTGCTCGTCCAGGAAGTTAGGTGGTACCACCCGCGGGAAAGTGTTGTCGGCCGCCCCGAACTCGCTCTGGTCAATACCGTTGAGATGCACGAGGTTGTTGTCTGAACCGTCGACAGCGCGCAGGCCAAGCGGCGAGCGAACGTTCGGGATCAGGGACAGGAGGCTCGCGCCGCTGGCGTGAGCTTCGGCAATCTTGATCTGATCAAGAATGAACTGCAGGTCGGAAACCGCCATATGAATGCCGGCGCCGCCGGCGGTGACTTCGTTCAGCGGAGCTGCGACCGTCGGCGGGACGACCGGTGCAGCGGCGATCGCCGCAGTCGGTGCCGAGAAGACCGTTTCGGTCACACCATGGGCGTCCTGGTAGTAGGCCTTGACACGGATAGGTAAGCCAACAAGGTCTGGCGTCACGCGGAAGTTGACGCCATCAGCGCTCAGGAAAGCAAGATCGCCCGCCGGAAGGAGGATGATATCTTCAAAGACGCCATCGCCATTGCGATCGACTTGCCAGTAGTAGGAGACGGACTCTGTGATTGCCCCGGAATCGGGATTGTCTCCATCGGTCACGCCGGCAATCGACACCTCCAGCAACTGGCCGGCTGTCGGTGTGCCGTCTGCGGCATGCGTCGTGGCATCGCGAATCTCAAGCAGTCCAACCGGTTCCGCGTTGAGGCCGGGCACAACGACGACGGCCTGGTCCGCGAATTGCAGCCGCTCGATATGGGTCAGGGTATCCCTGCCGTCGCGGGCAACCACACCGTCGGCGACCGTCACGATATCATCGCTGAAGTCTGCAGTTCCCCTATTGTCGATGGTGACAGTATAGTCTGCTCTGTTGCCCGAGAAGACGGCCGTGTCGAAGGCGTTGCCGCCGGTCGAGCTGCCATCCATGATCTCGCGGATCGCATGCAATTGGCCGGGATTGTAGGTGCCCGCCAGCATGAACGGCATCAACTGGACCATGTTGTTGAATGAGGCAATCGGCGTGCCGGTGTGATTTATGTCATCGGCCGCATAGACGCCGATACGCACGTTCAGCCACTTGTCGCCATCGATCAGATCGTCGCCGCCGCGGCCCTCGATGATATCGCTGCCGTCACCACCGAGGATGATGTTGCCGGTCGCAAATCCCGTCGTCGACAGCCCGGCATTGCCGAGCAGCGCGTCGAGCTGGTCGATGAGTGCAACGTTGGTGAGTGCGCTACCGGTGGCGCCGCCATGGTTGACGATCGTGACGGCGTCAACGTCGTCGCCGCGCAGTACGTCGGCAAATCTCGAACCCGACAGACCTTCCACTTCCGCGAAGCGGTCGAGGATCGAGGCAGGCGAAGCACCTATGGGCTGGAAAGCTCCGATGTTGGTCGCCGGTGCGCCGTGCGGTTGCGCCAATGCAGCCAGCGTGAGGTCAACGGTCACGCCAAAGCGATCGTTCAGATAGGTGACCCAGTCGAAGCCTGACATCCCGTCCATCTTGTCCTGGGCGTCGCTGCCGGTGAAGATATCGTCGCCGCCTTCACCGATCATTTCGTCGAAGCCGCCGCCGCCGATGAAGATGTCATTGCCGATCACGTCGTCGGCCAGTAACGGCGCGAAGTTGTCGCCGGGCGCCCCGTCCTGGGTGCCCAACTCGATCCAGTCGTCGCCTTCATTGCCTGTCGGCGGCAGATTGGTCTTGGCGCCGAGGATGAAGTCGTCACCGGTGCCGCCGAACGTCGTCGAGATGTCTTCCGTGGTGATGATGAAGTCCTGGCCGTCGCCGCCGAGGATCAGGTTGCCCAGGACCGACATGTTGCCTACGACAATCACGTCGTTGCCAGCACCGCCTTCGATGCGATTGTCGCCGAAGGAGTCGGACAGAATGTCGTCGCCGTCACCGCCGAGAACCGTGTCGTTGCCCATGCCTCCCTCGAGACGGTCGTTGCCCCCATCTCCATAAAGCGTGTCATCACCTTCACTGGAGGTGATAATGTCATCGCCAGCGGTGCCACCGAGGACCACATGGTCCTCGCCGGTGTAGTGGAGGTAGTTCGTGTCCGTACCGTTTGTCTCCGGGTTGTCGCGAATGACAAGTGGAACGACTTCGACGCCATTGATCTCGATGCCGCCGGTCGGATCCGCACGGCCATCGGGGCCTAGCCCGGTGTGTTGGCGCGATTGATCGACTTCGAGCGTGAAGGCTGGGGTTGTGAAGATCGCGTTCGGCAGATGAGTCGCATCGCTGTTCAGCATGATCAGCTTGGCGAAGGAGTTGTTTTCCAGCTCAGTGCCGAAATGCATGCCGGCCGTGCGCGACAGGTAGTAGAAGCGGTCCCCGTTCTGCAACGATTCAAGCTGGGTCTCGAAGACGAAGTTGAAGGTCGAGCCGAGCATGCCGCCAAACGGCATTTTTTCTTCCGCAAGGCCGCCGATCCAGAAATCGACGTCGTTGAGGCCGCCAAGGGTACCATCGGCAGCATAGGTGCCGGTCGCGTTCAAAAAGTCTAGTCGGTCGGCTGGCGCTCCGACTCCGCCCAGCACGATCAGCGTGGCTGCAGCACGCTTTTCGGCCAGCGTCGCCGCGCCGGTTATTGAATCATGCGTGCCATAGGCTGCTATGAAGTTGATAAGCGACTCCGCATGCTTGAGGTGGTCGGCAAAATCGGCCCAGCTGATATATGGCTTGAGCTGACTATCGCCGGTCATGGCGAAGAACTCGGCCCGCGCATCGTTGAGCGTCGGAATGCCGGTGTCACGGCCACGCGCAATGTTCAGCGCCGGCAGGTCGAGCGGCAGGCCGAGCAAGTTGTTGCGCAGCGCCTCGGTAACGAACTCGTCGATCTCGTTGCCGACCTGACGGGTTACACCGCGTACGATCGCGCCGGTCGCCTGTTCAGGCGTCAGGCCACTCTCGGCATAGGCAAGCGGATTGAGGAAGGCTGCGATTAGGCCGAGTTGCGGGTCGCCACCGACGGTATTGAAGTTTGGATCCAGGCGGTCGACCGTCTCGGTGAGCATCGAATGACCGAAGCGGTAGACCGTATGTGCGAACTCGGCAAGAATCGCCGGGTTGATCGTGGTATCGTAGCCGTTCGGCGCCAGGAATTCGTCGACCTGAGGTTGGACCGTGCGGGCGAACTCCTCGAACACAAGGTGCTGATACTGCATCTCGGTGCCGAATTTCGCAGCCTGGAACAGGCGCTCGCCATTCCAATCGAGCGCATCGATCTCGGTCTGCGTCAGCGGGAATGCAGTGTTCGCGGCAAGCGGGGTGTCGAGCCATTGGTTGAGGAAGGCAAGATCGCCACTCGCCAGCACAACGTCCTTGGTCTGCTCGACCAGCCGGTTATGCTCGGAATGGAACACAGCGTGCACGGCGGTAAGGCCGATATTCTCGTTCACGCGTCCGTCACCGGCGATGTAGTGTGCGTCGAGAAGCGCGGTGTCATAGGCCGCCGTATTCAGGTCATCTGCCGTATGGGCAATACCGTCTGCGCCACCTCCGGTGTTGAACACCGGTACGGCCGCGTGCGCGATGTCATTGAGGAAGGCATGACCGGTTCGCACAGCATTGGCGAGCGAGATCGGCGCAAGGGGATTGCCCTCGACAAGGACGTCATCACCGGTGCCGCCGATGCCGTCCGCCCCTTTCATCACGACCTGCGGGAAGCCATTCGGTCCCTTGATGAAATTGCCATAGGCGTCGGTCGCGAGAAGTGGCGCGTTGTCGAAATCGGCATCGGTGAGGTTGATACCAAGGATGTCATTGGCCTGTGCCTTGACGACCTTCCAGGTCGCCATGCCGCCAATCTCGACATCATCGCCGCCGCCGAAGTGCCCATCGGTGCCAAGATTTCGGTTGGTTATCAGCTCGCCGGTGGCATGCGCCCCGCCCGCGTCCAGACTATAGGCGCGCAGGAAGACTTGATGCGATGGGCTCGAGGAATAGGTCTGGCTCTGGTCGACGAAGGGCGACGTCGTGTTGGTTGCGTTCTGCCCGCCCTCGGCACGGTTGAGGACCATGAAATTTGTCGGGCTACCCGCGACGAACAGCGGATCGTCCGGTTGCAGAGGAATGAAAACAAATTCCGTGCTGCTCTTGGTGACCAGATCGAGACCATGGTCGAAAAACTGGCCGAAGAAGGTCATCCAGGCGTTGAACGGCGCTGACAGGCCCGCATCGGCGGTGACGTTCGGGATGAAGTTGACTGGAGTGTCGTCGGCTGTGCCGAACAGGCCGTCCAGCCCGGGGCTGGTGACGGTGCCTGATCCCGGTGTCTGACTGGCCGCGGCCTGGGCTGCCGGATTATTGTCCGTCTGATCGACAATCAGGTTGCTGATCGTGCGCGGCTGGGCGTCTGTCACGGTGCCCGACGTGTCGTAGGGAGGACGGAGCGACGGGTCGGTCAGGCGCGGAAACGGCAGATCCGCAGACCCGAATTCGGGGTGGACCAGATTGTTGAAAGAGCCATCGACGGTTCGGAGGCCGAATGGCACCTCGGCGTTTGGCAAGATGTCAGCGAGGCTCTCGCCCTGAGCATTCCGCTCCGCAATGATGATCTGCTGCAGGATGAAATCCAGGTCTGAACGAATGAATTGTACCATAATACCCTCCCCAAAGTTGCCCTACGCCTTGGACAAAGCTTCGCCCTTCGCACAAACGAAGTGCGTGCCGGCTGAACACGTCGCCGAAGCTATGACCGAGACAGTTGGTAGGTCCCCAAGGACCACCCTGCCACCATTATGCAGGCCCGAGGATCAGTGTGCGAGGGGACTAGGTCGCACAATCAGCTGGACAACTGTCCAGTAGCCGACGGCACGAAGGTCGCTATTTGTTGAGACTTTGGTCTGAGACCAAAGGGCCGTCTTTTGGCGATTCGCCGATCTGACGATTTCCGCGAGGCGGCGACGCTTTTGAGACGAGGAGAGACTGAGGTCGTTGACAATCAGATCCGGATCAACGGAACACTTTGGCCTCGGTATAGGGCCTCGATAATAGGGCCCTGGGAGTTGCCAACATCGGAGAGAACGACGCAGTTTGTAAGCGCAATGCGAACATCTCTCGCCGGACAAGGGAACAATGCGTGTATAGTGATTTCAGGCCCTATTCTTGGCCGCCTCGCGCCAGTCATTGCCATCATCTCAATGAAAGTGCGGGTCACGAGCTACTCTGCGCATTCAAGTGTTTCGGACAGGATAGCGTGGCGGACGCTACTGTTATCAAAAGGGTGAGCGAACGCCGGCGTCGTGAATTGTGGTCGAGAACATTATTCCAATGGGGCAGGATCAATGCGGCAATGACAGTGGACCGCGTATCAATGTCGCGCAATCCACGGCTACTGGTCTCCCGCGCCGGGGCGACGGCCTGATGGACATTGCCGAGGCTCGCTGACTGCTCGAAATCGCTGCAAAGGCTCGACACGATCACGGCAGCTGGGTGGCCCCTGCACTAGTTTGCCCGATGTAACCGAAGGTGTTTGGCCTTCTTCCTCACCGTTGTGCGTATCGATGGATTCCGTACCGGTCTAGTAGCCGTATTGCTCCTGGCTGTACGCACTCTTGTTTAGCACTACACCGAGCACATTTGTCTTTTCGCGCAGGCTCTGCTCGCAGATATCGACTTCACTCACCGTGCTCTGTTCGGATGCGGCAACAAGGATGACCCCGTCCACGTTCGGAAGAAACGCGAGTACGTCGTCGGTTGAAAGCATCGGGGGCAAATCATACAGGATGACGGTGGGCTTTAACTCCTGACGCATCTCTTCGAGAGCCTGGGCGGCCGCAGCGCTTTGAAGGAGCTCAGCTGAAAATTGCACCGGATGCCGGTTTGGCCCAATCGCCAGGTTGTCTCCGTACCGGAAGAACGTTTCTCGCAAGCCCGCGCCCCCCTTCAGGAAGCTCTCGATGGAGCCTGAATTCTTGATCGAGAGCGTTTTACCGATCTGCGGGCGCCGAAGGTCGAGGTCAATCAGTACCGTCCGACAATCCTTTTGATTGGCCAGGCTGAAGGCAAGGTTGAGCCCAATGCAGGTTTTGCCACAGGCCGGCGTGGGAGACGTTATCGCAACCGAGGTCCAGTTGTTTTGCCTGAGGATGCGTAACAGCTTCGTGCGCATCATGTCGAAAGCGGCGTGGGCCGAAGACGACCGATTCAACGTGATGACACGATTATTGGCGGCTACATCGTGATCAACGATCAGCGGCGAAAGCCCTTCCCATGCCCCTCTAACGATTCCGAGCGGTTCGGGCATCTCAGGGACGCGATCGTCCATCTCGGAAATTCCTCTACTACGCGACGATCTGCCCACAAATTCCATTGCATGTCCTCAATCCCTGCGTCGAACCATGACGCTACTCGGTTTTACTTTTGACCATTGCAGCACGGCATCCCTGTCGCATGTTCCGTCAGCTGAACATTCGCGTGACGCTGTTGAGCTTTCTTTTCAAAGGTGGCGTTCGACTCTCGTAAGGTGTTTGGATGAAGGGGATCACTGCCAGCGGCTGTGCCTGAAGCATCTGGACGAGTTCGGTTGGCCGGCGGATCGTCTTGTTCAGGAATTCGAGCAGTGCAATGATTGCAAAACTCAATGCTAGCCCGGCGGCAACACCACCGAAAACGATAAGGCGACGCTTGGACCGCATCGGTTCGAGCGGCTCGGTGGCTTCCTCCAGAAGCGAGAAGCGTCCACCATCGGACCGCGTCTCGATCTGCTTACCGAGCAATGCCTCCGCCCGCTTGGCGATGGCCGTGTTGTACAGGGTTTGAGTGTTCGCAACTGTTCGTTCCAAGGCGTTTAATCGGATATCGGTTGCCGGCGTAGCGACGATGGATTGATCGAGGGCCGCAATCCTTGCGGTAATCTGCACTTTTTCTTTGTCGATTGCGTCTATGCGCCTGTCGACGTCCGACAACTGAAGGTCAAGACCGGACTGGGCCTTGGCATCCCCGTTCTCCCGTTTCTCTGGAATGACCTTCGCTCGCAAGGCCGCGATACGAGCTCTCAGTGAAATAATGTTGGGGCTAGTCTCTGCAAATACCGTTAGCTGATCGGCAAGCGCCTTGTTCAGATCGAGCAACATCTGCTGTTCAGCAGTCAGCGGCTCACCGGTCGGGTATTTCCCGGTCACCATGTAGGTTTCGACCAAGAGACTACGCCTGGTGCGCAAGTCCGATTGCTCTCGATCAAGCGATATCAACCGCTCCTGCAACCCACTCTGCTCGGTACGGCGAAATGTGAGGCTTTCGGGCAGCGTGTCCCTGTTGTTGTTCTTGAACTGCAGGACGTCCGCCTCGATGTGATTGAGTTCACCGTCGAGTCTTTTCACTTCGTCATCGAAAAACTGCAGCGTGTTGCCAGCACTGTCGTTTCTTCGCTTCTGATTGCTGGTGAGGATTGATGTTGCGAGTTCATTGGCGACACTTGCCGCTAGCGCCGGGCTGCCGGCCACGAAACCGACCGTGAAGACAGATGCTCCATCGGCGCTGCTGACTTCGGTTTGCTCAAAAGTGATCCTCGAACGAAGATTCTTCACCAGATAGTCGACTGGAGGCTGTTCCTTTTCACCGGCAAAGATTTTCAGTTTAGCCGCTAGTTTGACGAGATTGTCACGGGTTGTCAGCTGCTGCTGGATGATCTGTAATTGGCCAACTGAACTTGTAGGAACGGTGGACTGGACCAAAGCGGCTGGAATCTGCGGCGCCTCGACAAGGATTTTGGCAGCCGACATGTAGGTTCGCGGCATGTTCCCAGCGATAGCAAGAGCGATCAGCGTGGTCGCTATGACGCACGCGACGATGTAGGGCAGCCTCCGTCGCAGAATGGAAAGATAGAAACCAACATCAATGTCACCCATTGCGAATTCATCCGAACTTGAGAACCAGAGCGGCGTACTGACCGACATCTTCATTTAGTTTTGGGAGCGACGATAGTTGATCTATAGTGGAGACCTCGGCTGGTTCTTGTTAGTCCATTTGGGTGAGGTGCCATGTGACTATAGAGTCGACTTCCGCTAGACGGCATGAAACCCGCGCTGTTATTCCGCTTTTCTGTAATCATTATTGGTTATAGGTGCGCACTTGCGCATTGAATGCTGGAAAAACTAATATAACGCCAGATCATGTTGCTATACATCGACCCGTTTGATGTCCGGCGAGTATCTTGAGTATTGTAGGCAATCCGGAACCTAGCTGATGCATGAAAAGCAACGTCGGGTACGCAGCAGCAAGCTTCTCAGCGGGATCTCGCGGGCCATAACATTCGCCGTGGCCGCTTCTTTTCTGACCGGTGTCGGTTCCGCTGTTGCAGGCCCTCTTTTTCCCAATACGAAAATCCGCCTGACGCTTGTGCAGTGGATGCCGACAAAGGGCAGTTACGAGCAATGGGCAACCGTAGGAGGCGAGTATACCGTGTCTGAGGAAGGGACAATTTCAGTTCCTCTCCTTGGCCCGATTTCGGTCGAACAGTTAGATGAGGTGAGCCTGGCATCTTCTATAGCAAAGCGGCTGAAGGAAAAGATCGGCCTGGTAGATGAGCCAGCCGCCACCGTAGAGGTCCTGAAGTACCCCCCAATTTATGTTGTTGGCGATGTGGAGAAGCCCGGTGAGTATGACTTCCACGGCGGGATCACGGTTCTTCAGGCCTTGGCATTGGGCGGCGGCCAGCGTCGCGCTGCCAGCTCCTTACAGGGCTCCACCGATGTTACGAGGATGGCGGGAGACCTCAGGGAAATCGATGATTCGATCGTTCGCAGCACAGTAAAGATTGCCCGCCTTAAGGCTGAATTGGCCGGAGAAAAGACCTTTCAAGGTCCAAAGGAAAGCTCTGACGCGACGGCCTCTTCGGATGCCATCTACACGCAGGAGCAAACCATTTTTTCCGCCAGGGCTAATGAACTCACCAGACAGTCCAAGTCTCTTACTACACTGCGTGACCTCCTGTCAGAGGAGATTAAAGTCCTCGAGGAGAAGACCACGAGCACAGACCTCAACATTGCTTCCGTACAACAACAACTGGACAGCACGATCGCCCTCATCGAGAAAGGTGCTATTGTCGCGACACGTCAAGCAGAAGTCGAGCGTGTCATGAGAGGTTATCAGAACGATCGCCTCGACCTGACCGTCGCAATCATGCGTGCGCGCCAAAGCATAAGTCAGACGACGCGGGATCTGGAGGGTCTCTACGACAAGAGACAAACGCAAATTGCGTCTGACTTGCAGTCGGAGCAGGCAACCATGAGCCAGCTCCGGGTGAAGAAAGAGACCACTCAGAAATTGTTGACGGAAATCCTGTCATCAGGCAGCGCCGTTGAAGCAGACGAACCACCGAGGCTTCAGTTCACCATTGTTCGAGCAGGCAAGACTGAGAAGAGCGCGGAGGTCGCCGCATCTGAAACATCAGCAATGGCGCCCGGCGACGTGCTAAAGGTGACCCTGCGCGCGACGTCGCAACCTTTGGCGTCAAAATCCGCAGACGCCGTTGAAGTCACTGTGTCGACGCCTGATGCGGGCCAATGAGACACGTGAGGTAGCAACGAAATCCTGGCGAACTCGGTCAAATCGGGACAAATGTTTATGACCCTCCCTGATGGCGACGGTAACAGAAGTTACATCCAGATCATCAGATCAACCATCCTCATTGGCGGATCATCCGTCATAAATGTGGTCTTCTCGATACTTCGCAACAAGGCGATGGCGCTACTCCTTGGGCCTGAAGGCATCGGAGTGATGGCACTCTACAACTCGATCGTGGACATGTCCCAGACCGTTGCAGGAATGGGGATCAATGCAAGCGGCGTTCGCCAAATCGCCGCTGTCAATACGCAAGACGCTTGCCGGGTCGCAGAGGTCGTAATAGTTTTGCGACGCGTCTCGCTCCTTCTCGGGCTCCTAGGAGCGGCGTTATTGCTGCCATTTTCCGGACTTGTGGCACAATTGACCTTTGGGGACCGACAACACACGGCCGGCGTCATGATTCTCTCGCTCGCCCTTTTCTTCCAGGTAGCAGCCGGGGGCCGCACGGCCCTCATGCAAGGGACGCGTGACATCCCCGGCCTCGCCTGGATGAGCGTTATTGGAGGCTTGTTCAGCCTGGTGGTAGGTGTGCCGCTCATCTATTTTCTTGGAGCACAAGGCATTGCTATATCGCTGGCGGCAGCGGCCTGCGCAAGCTTTGTCGCCTCCTGGTGGTTCAGCCGGAGGATCGATGTCCCGAGCATTTCTCTTACGGCTCGTCGGGCGTTCCAGGAATCAAGCGCGTTGTTCAAGCTGGGTATCGTGTTCATGGCAAGCGGTTTCTTGACGATGGGCAGCGCATACGCGGTCCGGTTGATCGTGGCGTCCGAAGATGGATTGCACGCAGCCGGCCTGTACCAGGCGGCATGGTCTCTGGGAGGCCTCTACGCCGGCTTCATCTTGCAGGCCATGGGAACGGACTTCTACCCTCGGCTGACTGCGGTTTCCGGTGATAACCCTGAGTGCAACCGCCTCGTCAACGAACAAACTGAAGTCAGCATCATGTTGGCCGGCCCAGGTCTCATCGCAACACTGACCCTTGCCCCGGCGGTAATGGCATTGTTCTATTCCTCCGAGTTTGGGGATGCGGTCGACATTCTTCGTTGGATATGTCTCGGAATGATGCTTCGAATAGTCGCTTGGCCGATCGGATTCATTATCCTGGCGAAAGGTGCCAAGGGGATATTCTTCTGGTCGGAAGTTGCTGCCACCGTTGTCCACGTCGGCCTCGCATGGCTGTGCGTACCGGCACTAGGACCAGCGGGAGCTGGCCTAGCGTTCTTCGGTCTTTATGTCTGGCACAGCGGTCTTGTGTATTACGTCGCGCGGCGATACACCGGTTTCCGCTGGTCACCTGCCAATCGCAGACTGATACTTGCCTACCTTCCAATATCGGCAACGGTTTTCGGGGCTTTTCAGCTCCTGCCTCTCTGGGAGGCAACGGCCTTCGGCCTGGCAATCACGATTGTCGTGGGTTTCTTCTCGCTGAGAACACTCGCCAGCCTTCTGCCAGAACACGCCTTTCCGCGAATGATCCGTCCGCTCCTGGTTCCTCGTGGCGGCTAAGGGCACCGCACGGCAATTCCTCTTGCGTGGAAGACGGGCTGTTTGGTGTCTGGTTGAGCGTGCCATGCGGGCACCAAACCGAACACACAACGCCGCTTCACTAGCGGAAATTACGCTTATGCAGCCGAGCGCATTTGGCAGAGGCACAAGACGCACTGGCTCCCCACGTGATTGCAGGTTTCCTGCTCCGCCCAACGATACAAGGCAGCGATGCGGTGATGCGGTGGCCAGCATAGAGGCCAAACGGGCCACAGAATCGACGAATCCTCCTGTCCACACAGCCCCCACAGCAACCGTGCTTCGACGCTGCCTCCCAGATATCGGTTGCACTTGGAAGGGTTGAGGGATTTTCGACGTCGACGGTCGCTAAGAGTTAAATCCGGGCCGGTGAAAGTCAGCGACAACAAGTGGGGGAAAGCGCTGCCCCGCTTCCAGATCTAGGAGCTCGTGCTGGGGTGCCTCTCATGGTAGTCGATTGATGTCAGCTGGTTATCGAGGAAGATCTGGCGCCCACCCGTCATATGCCGGGCGCGACGCTGCAGGAACTGGAGCGCGGAGTGGCAGGTGAACTCCACAAGCGGTTACGTGTTCGCTGAGTTTACGGCCGCGACCAACGCCTGCCCGCTCTCTTCTCAAGGGTGAACCGGAGAATCAACCTGCGCGGCCAACCGCCACCTGGCACGAATAGAGCGACGCCCTTATGGCATCGACGACAGACGTCAACTCAATGTCCGTCAGCTGCGCGTACAGGGGAAGTATAATGGAATAGTCCTGCGCTGCGACGCTCTCTTTCAGGCTCGCGGCAATGCGAGACAGCCCAGGCTCGGCGTAAGCTTCCTCAAGATGGATGTTCATGATCCCGCGCCTCGTCGAGATTCCTCGGTCAAGCAGTTCCTGCATGACATCCCGCTGATCGAGATATCCAGGCAGCCTGATGCAGAAGCTCTGCCAGTTGCTGCGCGCCCAGGCTGGTTCGATCGGCGGCATCACATTGGCTGTTGAACGGAGTTGTTCTGCATACTGGCGCGCAATTTCGCGCCGTCGTGCTATGATGCCCGGAAGACGTTTGAGCTGTTCGCGACCGACCGCTGCCTGCATATCGGTCATCCTGTAGTTATACCCCAATTCGGGGTAGGATTCGAAGATAACCTGCCTTGACCCGTGCCGAACCGCGTCGGTGACGCTCATCCCGTGCTGACGCCAGAGCCGGAATTTCCGGTCGTACTCCGGATTGGCAGTCGTCAACATGCCGCCATCGCCGGTAGTCACGACCTTGCGGGGATGAAAGGAAAAACACGCAATGTCGCCGTGCGGCTTGCCAATCTTTTCCCAATGCCCTTTCCAGAAAACCTCACTGCCTGTCGCACAAGCAGCGTCCTCAATCACGGGGATTTCATGCCGGGAAGCAATGGCAACGATGCGATGTAGGTCGCAGGGCATTCCAAGCTGGTGGACGCAGATAATGGCTTTCGTACGAGGCGTTATTGCAGCCTCGATAAGATCCGGGTCAATATTGTAGCAGTCCTTTTCGATATCGACAAAGACAGGCACCGCGCCACAGTAGCGGATTGCATTTGCAGTGGCGATGAAGGTATGGCTGACGGTGATGACTTCATCGCCGGCCTCTACTCCGACAACCCTCAGGGCAAGATGCAGCGCCGTCGTGCAATTTGAGACCGCGCATGCGTATTGCGCACCAACATAGGCGGCGAACTCCTGCTCGAACGCTGCCACTTCTGGGCCCTGCGTTACCCACCCCGACATAATGACACGGCGGACAGCTTCGACCTCCTGCTCGTCCAGAACAGGCTTGGCAACTGGGATCTGGCTCATGCAGCTTCTCCTGCAGTCGGGCTTTTCTCCTGACGCCACCATTCAACGAGATCCCGCAAGCCCTCTTCCATGGTCACTTGGGACCGGAAACCGAGCATCGTCTCCGCCTTTTCGATGGAAGCGAGGCGCCGCGGCACCGCGTTGACCTTTCGCGCCGGCCCGAACTGCGGCTCCAGGGACGAACCCATAACCTTGGTTAGCAGAGCCGCAAGCTCCCGAAGGCTCGTCTCCGTTCCGCTCGCCACGTTGAACACCTCGTCGCTCACGTCCGACTTTGCAGCAAGTAGGTTGGCACGCGCGATGTCATGCACATGCACGAAATCCATTGTTTGCGTCCCATCGCCGAGGATGATGGGCGGCAAGCCACCGGCAATGCGTTCCATCCAGCGGATCAGGACTTCGGTATAGGCGCCGTAGACGTCCATCCGCGGGCCGTAGACATTGAAGTAGCGGAGCGCGACGTAGCGCAGGCCATACATGTCCGCAAAGCTGCGCAGCAGCCCTTCGTTGAAGGCCTTCGCGGCCCCGTAAATCGTCCGGTTGTTATAGGGGTGATGCGTTTCGGTGGTGGGGAAAGTATCTGCGAGACCGAGCACAGACGCGGATGAGGCCGCGACGACCTTCGAAACCCCTGCCTGCACCGCCGCTTCGAGCACGTCAAATGTCCCGCCCGCAAGGACGTCGAATGCAAGCCGGGGTTCCTCTGCGCACTGCGTGATCCGAATAGCCGCCTGGTGAAAAACAACGTCCATGCCCTGGTTGACCTCTTTGAGAAGCGCTCGGTCCCGGATGTCGCCCTCGACGATGGTCACCGGAGCCATAGCGATAGCATCAGCAAGATTTTCGCGCCGTCCTCGAACGAAATTGTCCAGGATTAGGATCTCCCGGGGCTCCTCGCGAGCGACGAGATCTGCAATGTGCGAGCCGATGAGTCCCGCGCCGCCGGTGATCAATACTCTCTTGTCTTTCATACTCAACACTCCGAATTAGTTTCGCTCGAATCCTGCTCCGCACGCCAGCGGAGGAATTTCGCGGGAACGCCGGCCACCACGGAAAAAGGGGCGACATCATCGACAACGACCGCACCCGCGCCCACGATCGCCCCTTTGCCGATGGTCACGCCGGGAAGAATTGTCGCGTTGGTGCCAATGTCTGCCCATGCGCCGACACGCACGGGCTTTATCTCGAGATCAGTGCGAATGATCGGCATGTCGACCGGTATTGCCGTATGACTTGAGCCGAGAACCTTTGCGCCGGGGCCCCATCCGACATGATCTTCAAGGACAAGGTCACGGGCGTCAAAATAAGCCTGCGGCCCAATCCAGACGTTGTTGCCGATCCGGCAAGTTCCGTCAAAGCGCCCTTGGATGTAGGCCTGTGCTCCAATAAAGACACCGTCGCCAATGTCGAAGGTCTCTGGATGCTTGAAACCAGCTCCGCTCCCGACGTGCAGGCCGCTGCCGCATTCGCGCGCAAGGCTTTTCCACATCACCCTTCGCATGAAACTGTCAAGAAACCCGTCGCCGGTCGCAAAGCGTCCGTAGAGTTCTACAAGCCCCGCCGTGCCATAGGATTGCTTCAGTTCCTCGGCCAATTGGACGACATATTCTGGATCCGATACTGTTTTCTGGCGGCCGTGAACGGAAAGGACAAGGCGCACGCCCGTGATGGGATCAACTGACATAAGCGTCCTGCTCCAAGACAGCAGCAACCCGTTCTACCTGCTTCAATGTCAGCTCCGGATAGATTGGTAGCGAAAGGACTTCCCGGGCTGCGGCCTCCGATTCAGGGAGATCTCCAGGCCGATAACCAAGGTCCAGATGCGCCTTTTGCAAATGCACCGGAATTGGGTAGTGCAGGCCAGAATGGATGCCTTCTGACCGGAGTGTATGCTGGAGCTGTTCGCGGTCACGGGTGCGTACGGCGTAAACATGGTACACGTGGCGGCGGTCGATCATCGCAACTGGGGCCAGTACCGACCGCGAGTGAGCCAGAAGAGCAGAGTAATGTTCAGCGCGCACGCGGCGTGCTTCGGTCCATGCCTCGAGATGCCGGAGTTTGACGCGAAGTATCGCCCCCTGTATTTCATCCATGCGATAATTGAAGCCCTTGAGGGCGTGATGATATCGCTGTTCCTGGCCCCAGTCCCTCAGCATTCTGATTTTCCTGGCATGCTCGTCGTTGTTGGTGACGACGATGCCCCCTTCGCCACAGGCCCCGAGGTTCTTGCCTGGGTAAAAACTGAAGCAGCCCGAGGCACCGATGCTTCCGGCGCGCCGTCCCTTGTATTCGGCGCCGTGAGCCTGGCACGCGTCCTCAATGACCGGAATTCCGTATCTGTCAGCAATCTCCTTGATTGCGTCCATGTCGGCCATCTGTCCATAAAGATGGACAGGCATAATAGCTTTCGTTCGCGAGGTAATCGCGGCTTCCAGCTTGGCGGGGTCCATGGTGAGTGTGACCGGATCGACGTCAATAAAGACAGGACGAGCGCCGGTGTAGCAGACTGCGGACGCTGTCGCGACGAATGTGAAGGCCACGGTGAGCACTTCGTCTCCTGGACCAACGTCAGCAGCGAGCAGCGCGAGATGCAATGCGCTTGTACCGGTGTTCACAGCGATGGCATGACTGGCATCGCAATAGGTCGCGAATTCCTCTTCGAAACGAGCGACTTCCACGCCGAGAACGTAGTGACCCGATGCGAGAACACGCAGCACGGCGGGTTCAATCTCATCCTTGATCGATGCGTACTGGGCCTGTAGATCGAGAAGCGGAATCATGCAATTAGCCTCGCCTGTTCGAGCTCGATAACGCGCCCACGTTGAGCGAGCGACTGTGTGGCGGCCTCGAGGATGCGGACAACTCGAAGTCCTGCGTGGCCATCCGCGATTGGTTGGCTGTTGGTGACAACGCAGTCCACAAACTGCTTGAGTTCACGGCCGAGAGCCTCTGTCATATCGAGTTGGGGCGCATACATGTCGCCGGTCCGATATCCGACGCGCATGTCATAGACCTTTTCACCATCAGTCTGCGGGTTGCCGTTGAGAGTGATGCCCTTGTCGTAGACCTTAATCTTCTCGCTCGGCTCCAGGTCGTCATAGACGATCATCTTGCTACTGCCCCCGATCAGCGTGCGACGCACTTTGACCGGCGCCAACCAGTTGACATGGATATGCGCGATTAGCTTGCTCTCGAAGAAGAGCGTCAGGTAGGCAATGTTCTCAGGCTCGCCCGCAACATGTCCCATGCCCGTCGCTGAGACCGCCACCGGTTTTTCAGGCAGGACGTAATCCATGATCGACAGGTCGTGGACGGCGAGATCCCAGATGACACTGACATCATGCTGGAAAAGGCCGAGATTCACGCGCACCGAGTCATAGTAATAAATGTCTCCGAGACCATTCTCGATGATTTCACGCATCTTGCGAACTGCACCCGTATGAATAAACGTGTGGTCCACCGCGAGAATAAGCCGTCTTCGCGCGGCCTCTTCAACCATCCGCCGAGCTTCCTCGGAAGTCGAAGCCATCGGCTTTTCGACAAAGACATGCTTGCCTGCCATCAGGGCTTTCATAGCCAGCATGTAGTGAGCCGATACCGGCGTCGCGATCGCGACCGCGTCCACGCGGGGGTCGCGCAACACCTCGTCAAAATCGTCTGTGATCTGGACCGTTGGGTAGCGCAGCTGGACGCCGGCGAGGCGATCCTTCTTGAGATCGCACACCCAGATAAGCTTTGCGCCGGGTGTCTCTGCAAGATTTCGAACCAGGTTCGGTCCCCAATACCCGTAACCGACGACGGCAACCCCAATCATCTTGCTCTCCCGGATGAAATGACTTCGACTGGCGCATCTTTTGCGCGACCGATGATTCTCGCTGGCACTCCAGCAACAATTGCGTAGGCAGGCACATCCTTGGTAACGACGGCGCCAGCGCCAATCTGCGCGCCTTCACCAATGGTTATGCCGGCAACGATAGTCGCGTTGCTACCGATTGAGGCGTATCGCTTCACAACCGTCGGCACGACCGACCAATCCGCATCGGACTGAAGGGAACCATCCACGTTCACTGCGCGTGGATGCAGATCGTTGGTGAACATCACGCCGTGACCAACGAAGACTCCGTCCTCGATGGTCACGCCTTCGCAAATGAAAGAGTGGCTGGAGATTTTGCAGTTCTCCGCGATTGTTGCATTCTTCTGGATCTCGACGAAGGTTCCGACGCGTGAACCGCGCCCGATCGTGCAGCCGTACAAATTGACGAGATCTGGATGATGAATAACGACGCCGTCACCCAACGTAACGCTTGGTGCAATCATGTCGTGACGCTTCCCTTGCTTCCTACTCAGTACGTGGAGGGAGGAGGTGACTGCGATCGCGCCGGAACCGTGCCCTCTCTTTTTTCAGAGAACAACTTTGTCGCTTGTCAGTAAATGGAACAAAAATCGGTAATTATGCTACCAAAAAGTCGTAGCACTTAGCCGGCGGATCATTCCTATAACTACTACAGTGCAAGATGTAATTGCATAGATGAAATATATCTGAATATAATATGCTTCCCTCCTCAAATATCGTGTTATCTGAAGTGCGGAAGTGGAGTCAAACTTGCGTCTAATCGTGTATCCGCATGATCTTTCCATTGGG
Source organism: Rhizobium grahamii CCGE 502 (assembly GCF_000298315.2). Classification (GTDB taxonomy): domain Bacteria; phylum Pseudomonadota; class Alphaproteobacteria; order Rhizobiales; family Rhizobiaceae; genus Rhizobium; species Rhizobium grahamii. Next base: position 25,533 of record NZ_AEYE02000034.1, read on the forward strand.
GGCAGTCAGATCAACGCAATTGACCTGGCAGCTGGTGTGGCAGAGCGGGGCCACGAAGTACTGGTCTACGGCGTGCCTGGCCCACTTGTGGATTACATTCGCGAGAAAGGACTACGGTTTTTGCCGGCTCACGGCCTGCGATATCGGCCAGCTCCAACTCGCATTGTTGAATTAGCTACAATAGCGCGTCGAGAACGCGTAGACCTTATTCATACCTACGAATGGTCGACCTGTCTCGACGGCTATTTTGGCGCGTCGCTGGCACTAAATGTCCCGCTTTTGTGCACCGTCTTAAGCATGCAGGTCATGCCATATGTGCCCCCGTCTGTTCCGCTAATCATGGGTACTGCGGAACTTGGCGAAGAGGCGCGTAGAGGACATCGCGCTGATGTGTGGGTCCTCGAGCCACCCATCGACGTCGTTCGTGACAACCCGACGATCAATGGTGACGGCTTTCGACGCAAGCACAACGTGAAAGACGACGAGTTCCTCGTGGTAAGCGTTTCGCGACTAGCGTTGGATCTCAAGTTGGACGCATTGGTCAGGGGTATCGATGCAGTGGACACAATCGCCGATTCCCAGCCAATTAAGCTGATCCTCGTCGGCGACGGCCCGGCCCGCAATGCTCTGCAAAAGCGGGCGGATGATGTCAATCGCCGTCACGGACGCACAGTGATTATCCTCACAGGAGCAGATTTGGATCCGCGACAAGCCTATGCGGCGGCAGACCTTGTCATCGGGATGGGAAGTTCTGCCTTACGGGCACTTGCTATCGGACGCCCGCTCGTTGTTCAGGGAGAACAGGCGTTCTCGGAGTTGTTCAGTCCCGAGACGTCCGAACTGTTCATGAGGCAGGGGTTCTACGGCTTGGCCGACAATGCCCGTGGAACCGATCGTCTTGCTGCGCAAATTCGATCTGTCATGGATCAGCCCAGCAGACGAGCGGATCTTGGTCGGTTCGGTCGGCATTTTGTAGATAAGCGATTTTCCTTAGAGCGGGCTGTGGCCTTCCAGCTTGAAATCTACAGACGCGTCTCAGAAAGCCGCGCCTCCCCGAAGCTACGAGAGGCTGTGCGCGCGGCTTATCTGGCCGCCGCATTGGAAGTAGCCAATCATAATCCGCTGCGTAAGCGCCGCAATCGTAGGCGCGAAAAGGGCCTGCTTGCGGCCGCCACGACCGGCAATTGGCCTCCCATTTTGCAAGACTAACGGCACGGGCGGTGGTTGCCGACATTGCTTCATCGATTCTTTCTTCGGATATGCTTCGATGGGGAATGGAAACCTTGTTCACGCGCGCAATCTCAATGCCGTCCTACATGACCTAAATCGCAGACCGATTGTTTCTCCGGCCTAACATCGCGGCAGCGAGCGAATTTGGTTGAACTTTGACTGGGTACGATGATCAGGGAAAGTGAGCACGGAAACTCGTCGGGAGAGTTTCCTTTCCGCCCATACGAATGAGCGAGGAAGAAGACCGATCAGCACGATACATTGCGCGCTTAACGCCCTGACAAAGTAACTGCGCGTCTAAGGGCGGCTTGACGTTTCGCTGCGTTAAAAAGCCTCCGTCGCGCCCTATGTATCCGCTTCTCTGTTCCACCCCTCAACAAGTGGGGAGGCTTTTCCGGACAGTGTTAGAGCCAGCATCTTTCTGGCTCGATAGAGGCGCACCCGAGTCAGCCAGGCGAAAGCGATAACCCGGCTTCTGACCCCGGCGATCCGCCTGGAGGTCAATACGTTTTGAACTTCCACAAGGGGTGAAGCCGCGACCAAAAGCGTCAAGGCTAGCCAGCGCATCAACGAGGACTTGCCGCGGCGCACATCGCCGAAGGCATGGGCAACGTGACGGTCCCACCGGCGCGCCAGCTCGGAGAACGACGTGCAGGAGGGAGTGAGAACCCGTGCCTCCTCCAGAAAGGCGATGCGGTAGCCCTTTGCTGCCGCCCTTTTCCCCCACTCGGTATCCTCCATCGTCATGATGCCCCCGAAAGGACCGACCGCATGGAACACACTGCTTCGAACTGCCATGTTTCCGGTGGCGGTGTAACTATGCTTCTCGACGTAAAGGCGTGCGCGATAGCTGAATAACTCCTCATAGGCTTCTATGCCCGTGGGCGACGATGCATCCTTCCGCAAAATGCCAATATCCCCCCCCACAATATCCACGCCAGGCGTCCCCTCCATAAACGAGACAATCGCCTTTGCCCAACCCGGCTGCACGACGCAATCTGCGTCGATAAATGCGATCAGATCGGAGGTCGCAAGTGACGCGCCGAGATTGCGGGCCGGTCCTGGACCGGGGGTAGGTTCACGCACCAGGCGGACGTCGCTTACTCCGCTACAAGCATTAAAGGGCATTTCGTGCGAGCCGTTGTCGACGACAATGATCTCTATTCGGCCGGCAGACGCTCGCTGGAGATCCAGCGCTGCAAGACAAGCTCTGAGATTCTCCGGCTCATTAAGATGAGGGATCACCACACTTAGTTGGAAATTATAACCCATGACGGCTCCCGTCAGCATGGCAGTCTCGCTGGCGGCCAAGCCTATGCGACGACACGCCTCTAAATCAGTACCGAGACTCTGGCATCGGAGGCTGTGGATTAGGAAGCCTTGCCTGCCGCCAACTTTGGAGGAAACCTGCCTACGCCTTTCGATGATCGGTCGACCAGTCCACCCTCATCTGATCGTGCGGGTAGGCGGCGCGACGGATCGCTAAACCGCTCTCGGTCACAGGCACATGACTGCGCTGCTCGTTCCGCGTTGGGGCGATCCGACGGGCGCGCGTGCATCATTTTCCTACCGAATAGGACCTTATCCATAGGTGGCAGATGGTCGCCGAAGGGATTATCCGAACCTGCCGCGCGGACCGGGTGTAACGCCCATTGGGGAACTATACACCCGCCCGCGATCGCCTGATCATGTGCCAATACGACCGAGAGCGGGCGGGCCTCAGAAAGACGCTGCGACCTGCTCACTTTTCACGAAAAGAAGGAAAAGTATATGCGGAAAATTTTGATCGTGTATGGCACGCGCCCTGAAGCCATTAAAATGGCGCCGCTAATAGATGCCCTTGGCCGCTCTGCCTTCTGCCGCCCCATCGTGGCCGTAACCGGCCAGCATCGCGAGATGCTTGATCAGGTGAACCGTCTTTTCGGAATCGAGCCTCACCACGACCTCAACATCATTACCCAATCCCAGACGCTCGAAACGATCACCTCCCGTGTACTTACGGGTGTATCCGCGGTGATCGATGTGGAGCGGCCGGACGCGCTTCTGGTTCAGGGTGACACGACTTCCTGTTTTGCAGCAGGCCTTGCTTCCTTCTATCAAAGAATTCCGCTCATCCATCTCGAGGCAGGCTTGCGGTCTGGGGATGACACCAATCCCTTCCCGGAAGAGATTAACCGTCGCCTGACCACTCGGCTTGCCAGGCTTCACCTCGCGCCGACCAGGGTGTCGAAGCAAAACCTCCTCAACGATGGCGTGCCCGAAAACGAGATTGTGGTCACCGGCAACACCGTGATCGATGCTCTCCTTCAGGTGTCGGGACGAAACACCCCCATCGAAAACGGCGACTTTGGACTCAAGCGAACCGTTCTCATTACTACCCACCGACGCGAATCCTGGGGCGAGCCCATGAAACGCACTGCAGGCGCCATCGCCCGCCTTGCCCGAATGTTTCCGACCGTCAACTTCCTCCTGCCTGCACACCTTAACCCGGCCGTGCGATCTGTCCTTCTGCCACCGCTCGAAGGCCTCGACAACGTCACGGTCACGCAGCCTCTCGACTACTCCGACTTTGTTCGGGCGATGCGCGATTGCTCTATCGTTTTGACTGACAGCGGTGGCGTGCAGGAGGAAGCGCCTTCTCTCGGCAAGCCGGTATTGGTGATGCGCGACACGACGGAGCGGCCAGAAGCCGTCGAGGCTGGCACGGTTCGTCTGGTAGGGACGGACGAAGACGCAATCGTCACCAATGTCGCGAGCCTGCTGACGAACCGGAGCGCGTATCAATCAATGGCCCGGGCGGTCAACCCCTATGGCGACGGACGCGCATCAGAGCGTGCGGTGTGCGCCATCGAACATTTCTTTGGCCACGCCGAGCGGCCAGTGGAATTCGGCGCGATGCTGCCCGCTCTACGCTCCCGCAGGCGGAGAACGCCAGCCGCAGCACAGCAAATCCCTGCTAATCGGCCTTTGGGAGAACCGCTAACCGCCTAGCCTTTTACAAAAGACAGCGGACCCCGACACACTATCGCTGTGACCAACTAAATTTCAACGCCTTGACGTCCACACAGCCATGGCTGGCTTCGACGGCGTTGGATTAACCCGAACTCCGCCACGTGTCCATGGACGTCGATCGGATCGCCGCGTGTTTTGTCGACTGGCGTGATCCGCACGCTTGTTTGGCATAGCGTACCGTGATGGAGGATGTCGATCATCGGGACAAGCTACGCACGACCCAATGCTATGCTTTTGTCGAAGAATTTGTTCGCGTTGTTTGCAGGCAAGTCTACGTTGAATAGTCTGCACATGCGCCCCCTGGCGAGCCGATGTGCCACCTTAGCATCGGGCCCCAAGAGGCCAGCAATTGTAGGCCTTCAGCTGTTCCCTGGGGGTCCCTACCAAACCGCCTGGCAACATCGTCCGCGACCTCGACAACCCGCATAGCTCATTGCACGGCGATCAGGACTAAAGATCTTGTTACTGCTATTTGCTGCTCTGCCTGCCAAGCTGCTGCTCCACCATCGATTCCAGCGCCGGCGCGGTCGAGAATCGTCGGGCAGATCCGCGAGGCTTGCCCGACATGCGCGATGGCAAGCTCAACTGGTTCGCATGCTGAAGCAGGTCCGTATCTGGGAGATGGTCATTCGCGGGCGGTCACGCCACGTCGAGACACGATTGCTTGCCATATACTCCATCTGGAGTTTCTCATGATCGCAGCTGGCCATCCTCGCCTGTCGTCCCATGCAAATGGCCAAACGACCCGCGTCTTCTGTGGTCAATGAAGCGCAACTGGACACGACGAAGGGCGGCTCGTTGGAAAAGCAGAATAGGCGTAAGCGCGATTTTCGATGCGCATTGACGGCTATGGCACCGCTGAACGCGCCTCGCATCAGTAGCGAGATCCGGCTCTGTTAGGCGGTGGATGTTTTCAAGAAGTTGATCGGTAGCAGGTCGCCGATGTCGGCGTCGTCGTCTCGCTGCGGCAACTCAGTGAGCACGTGCCGCAGCCAGATCAGAGGGTCGACGCCACAGGCGCGGCATGTCAGCATCAAACTATAGATCACTGCGCTGGCCTTGGCTCCGTCAACCGTGTCGCTGAACAGCCACGATTTTCTTCCGGTCGCAAAAACCCTGATATCGCGTTCCAGAATGTTGTTATCGATCGGCATCCTGCCGTCGCTGGTGTAACGGGTCAGATAATCCCATTGGTTCAGGGTGTAGGACACAGCATCGCCGAGCTTGGTATCCGGTACGACCTTCGGCGCGATGTTATCGAGCCAAGTCTTTAGAGCGTTCAGGACAGGCAAGCTGTGCTGTTGCCGGAAGCGGTAAATGCACTCGGCCTGCGTTTCACCGGCGTCGGGCTTTATCTCTCGCGCCTGCCTTTCGATCCGGTAGAGCTGCTCGAAGAACCTGAGAGCTTGCTCCGGCGGGCCTCCGCCATTCTTTCTCGCCTTGAGGGCATCAACGAAGCGCCGCCTGGAGTGAGCCATGCATCCGACATGGGTTGCGCCATTCAATGTGCGCCAAGCTGTGTAGCCATCGCTCACCAATATGCCGCGGTAGTCACCAAGGAAGGTCTGCGGGTGGATCTGGCCGCGCCCCGGCCGATAGTCGAGCAATACGATTGGCTCGTCACTGTCCTCGCCGCTGCGATAGGCCCACATGTACGATGTGCTGGTGGCCTCCTTGTCCTTTTCCTTCAGGACCTGAACCGTCGTCTCATCGCCATGAATGAGAGGCTGTAATCTGAGCCGCAGTTTCAGCGCATCATAGATGCGGTGCAGATGCTTCTCGCTTGAGCCGATGACCCAGTGAGCGAGAGCGCCGCGGCTGATCGGAACACCAGCACGCTCGAATGTTTGCGCCACGCGGTAGAGCGGTGTGCCGTCGACGTACTTGTGGACGAGCGCGAAGGCCAACGTCGAGGCGGTAGCGATACTGCCCGGCAGGGGCTGCGTCGGCATCGGTGCGATCACGACGGGCGTGTTGATCCCGGTGCGGTCGCAATGGCGACAAGCGTACTTGAACCGCACATTCTGTAGGACCTTCGCCTTGACCTCGATATGGAGCTGTTCGGTAACAGCCTCGCCCATGCGATGCATCTGACCCTGACAGCAGGGACAAGACTTCTGATCGTCGGGGAGGTCATATTCGACGCGCTCGCGTGGCAGGTCTTCCGGCAGAGGTCTGCGTCCACGCTTCTTTCCCGTTTGACCTTCTACCGCTGGCAGGCCGGTGTCTGGAAGCTCGACAACATCGCCTTCCTCGCTGTCGACCGCAGCCTCTTCGGCCTCGTTGAAGAGACGGTCAATGTGCTTTTCGCTGCGCGGGGCAAAGCGATGCAGCTTTGCCAGTGCCAGCTCCTCTTCCAGCTTGAGGACCCGCCGCGAGAGCGCCTCTTTCTCAGCTTTGAGCGCAGCGATTTCGGCAGCATTGGCCGCCAACTGCGCCATCAGCTCTGCAACACTAGGTTCGCCGGTTCGAGTCATCCTAGTTTTGAATCTGAACCGCCCCTTTGCGTCAACAGCTCAATTCGCCATCCTCAGCCGGCGATCTGATATTGCCGCACCGGATGGCGGATCATCGCATCGATATCGATGCCGTCGAGGATCCAGTGCAGTTGCTCTGTCGTCAACACAACGACCGGCACCTCGCGACGGGGCCATCGGAACTTGTCCTCGGTCAACCGCTTCAGGACCATCACAAAACCGGACCGATCAAAAAACAGGAGCTTCATCCGGTCACGCCGGCGATTGCAGAAGGCAAAAACCGCAGGAGCAAAGGGATCCAGCGCCATCGTCTCCTGGACCAGGACCGCAAGGCTGTTGATGCCGGCCCGAAAGTCGATCGGTTCGCGATGCAGGTAAACCTTGAGATCAGCGCCTAGCCTGAACATGACCCAGCGCTCCTATTATTGCTGTCAACCCATCGACATCACTGCATTCCACCGACACGCTCACCCCGTTCGGCAATGAAGCGCTCAGCTTGGCTGCACAAGACAGCCTCTCGATCCTCTTATCCAAGCTGCTGCGCTGCACTGCCAGGCTCCGATCGGGACCGACCTGAACCGGAACGAACGCCGGACCCGCAGGCACAGGATGACCAAGCCGCTTGGCCCTCTGTATCCATTTCCGCAGGAGATTGACATTAACGCCGTGTTCAAGCGCAAGCCGCGATACCGAGACCCCCGGTTCAAGACAGGCTGCAACAAGACGATCTACCGAAGCTGGGTCATATCGACGTCGTCCGTCACTACCCACAAGCCGCACCCGCAGTCTTTGCTCATCTTCTTCCATGATTTGGTGTCCACCTATTTTGGTGGACACTTCATGCCTGAGAGCACTGCGCTTCAGAAGGTGCGCAGAAATTCGCGCTTACGAATAGGCGGCATTGGTTGAGCGCCAATCCGAGCCTTGTCGTCACCTCACGCGCGACGGAGCGCTGGGTCGGCAACCAGCTTTACTGCGCCTGCGGCGGCATGGAAGCCCGCAGCTTCACATTTACTCCGACCGCACCAGCGCCAGATGATGCGCGATCAGCTGAGGCTGTGGTTTGCCTTGCTGGGCTGCGTGTCAGGATCTCTTCGTCCGCATCGGTTGGCGGCACTCGCCCCTATTGGCGCCATGCGCCACGCGTGTCGTAGACGACTTTGCCTCCAAGCCGAGTATGGCGGATCGTTTTGAATGGATCGTGCTCGACCAGGAGCACCACGATATCCGCTTTTTCGACAGCCGAATGTGCTCCCTCGAGACGCAAGTTGTCACGGCCGGACAACTCCTTGGGAAGCTTGTCAACATAGGGATCGGCGACCATCACCTCCACCTCGGGAAGAGACTTCGCGATAAGATCGACCACCTCGATGGCGGGGCTCTCTCGGACATCGTCCACATTGGCCTTGAAGGTAAGGCCCAGACAGGCGATCTTCGGTGAACGGAACCTTTGGGCTTTTTCTACAACCTGACCCGCTACATGATGCGGCCGCTGGTCGTTCACTTCTCGCGCTGTCCGTATAAGTCGGGCCTGCTCGGGCGCTGCACCAACAATGAACCAGGGATCGACTGGAATGCAATGTCCACCGACGCCGGGCCCCGGATTAAGGATGTTGACCCTCGGGTGCCTGTTGGCGAGCCGGATAACCTCCCAGGCATCGATATGCAACGTTTCGCAAACAAGCGAAATCTCGTTTGCAAATGCAAGGTTCACGTCCCTGTAGGCGTTCTCGACCAGCTTCGCCATTTCGGCGCTTGCGGCATCCGTCAGCAGGATTTCGCCCTGCGCGAACAAACGGTATATCGAAGCCGCCTTTTCGGCGCATTTGGGCGTGAGACCACCAACGACCCTATCGTTCGTGACAATCTCAATCATGATGCGGCCCGGCAGCACACGCTCGGGGCAATGTGCGATGTAGACGTCCGCGCCGTTCTCGCCGTCAAGCGGCATCCTTAGATCCGGCCGGAGCGCCGAAATCCATCTGCATACCTGCTCGGTCGTCCCGGGGGGTGAGGTAGACTCCAGCACGACGATGTTTCCGACCTTGAGCCGAGAAGCGATCTGTTCCGCCGCCGCTTTGACGTAAGACAAGTTTGCCGAGCGATCCTCGTTGAAGGGAGTGGGTACGGCAATGATAAAGGCGTCGGCCTCCGGGAGTTCACAGGTGGCGGTCAGTCGACCCATCGCCACGGCGCCGCTCACAGCCACGGCGAGATCGGGTTCGGTGAATGGCACCTCCCCCCGCGATACGGCCGCGACGATCGCCGGGTTTATGTCCACGCCGACGACATCGACGCCCCGGGTGGCGATTGCCACAGCAGTCGGCAGGCCGATGTAGCCCAATCCCAGGATAGCCAGCCGGCCCTTGAAAACTTCGCTCATAAACCCCTACCCCTTTAAAACACCAATGTCGCTAGAGTCCGTATTAGCTGTGCCGAAAGGCGCGGGCCGGACGAATGGCCTCCACGGCCGTCAATTGAATGAAGCGTGTATTTGTCGACAGATAGCGCCACCAGAGGCGCCGCGGCTCCAGCAGCACGCGATAGGCCCATTCCATGCCCACCTTCTGCCAGCCGAGCGGTGCGCGGCGCGTAAGGCCTGCCATCACGTCAAAGGAGCCTCCCACGCCATGCAGAATTGGGACACCGAGCGAGGCAGCATGAGTGGCAAGAAAGATTTCCTTGAGTGGCGAAGTCATGCCGATAAATAATATATCGGCGGCGGAGTCGCGAATCCCCGCGGCGATTTCGACGGCTTCGGCCGCTCCGAAATAGCCGTGATGACTGTAGGCAATCCTCGCCTTAGGGAAGCGTTCGGCGATGACCTTTTCCAATCTGCTGAGTATTTCTGGCCGTGCGCCGAGGAGCGCGACGGAGCGTTCCTCGTCGTTGGCCAGCCGGAGCAATCGCTGAAATATATCGATCCCGGCCACCCGCTCGGGAAGCGGGCGCCGAAAGAGCCTGCTCGCCCAGACCACTGACTGGCCGTCCGCAAGCAGAAGGTCACATTCAATCAGGGAATCCCTCAACTGCGTGTCCTTGCGAAGGTTGACGATCTTGGCTGCGTTAACGACACCGAGCATCAGTCGACTGCGGGTCCTAAGCGCCGCACGGCACTTGTCGATGACCTCATCCATGCGCATAGCGTCTAGATACATTCCGAATAAGAGTTGTCGAGCGCCCGACATTCAGCCCTCCCGTGCCTTTTGGTTGTTTTCGGTGCCGGCTTGCAAAGCAAGCTCCGTTACAACATCGCTTGAAAGCCAAGCGTAGAGGAGCCAGCCCAACTCGTAGGGGCGGCACTCGTAGTCGACACGGATCGGCGGAAAGATGTAGTTGACGAGCCTCGGAAACCTTAGGCCCGGGAAGAAGGCAGTCGTCATTGCGGCCGCCCCGCGAACGGCCTTGCCCGGCTCGCGCCGTGCCACTTTCCGCCAGATCACCCCTTGTTCGGCATCTATCAGCTGCGCAGACGTTTCTGGATGTACATAGATCCAGTGGAGACCCTTGACGATCGCCGAGAGACGGTCCTTGCCGCCGGCTTGATGGAGTTCATGTAGGACCATGGGCGCCATCGCATGCTGGTGCACGCTGTAGACGGGATAGCCTTCCGTGACCTGGCCCGTCCGCGCATCATAATGCCACCACCACTGTCCTTGCGGGCCTTGATGAGCGCATATTGTCTCCGCACAGGTTTCGGCGATCGTGAACGCTTCCCTATTGTTCGTCACGACGTGAAAGCGCGCCAGCGCCTGGATCGGATAAACCTGGTCGGCGAAGGACCCGATATGACCGCGTACCCAACCGGCTGAGGTGGATGGCAGCACGTGCGGAAAGATCCCCGAGCCCGACCAACCCGAGAGAAGCTTCCTGCGGGCCAGATGCGCCACCTCAATTGCCGGTCCCCATCCCCACGCCGCGACAGCGGCTGTTAAGGCCCAGGAGCACGCGACCGTCGCGATGGGAACGTCGGCCGCGAGGTAGTCCCGGAGCTTGAGAAAGAGAGCGGAGGGCCGGTCGCCGGAAACTTCGACTGTCGCCCATGCCGCAACGGCTAACGCACCGATGTCCTGCGACGCCTCGGCGCGCTGGGCGGTCATCCTGGCGAGATCGATAGCATTGCCGAAACCGAGCACACGCCGCTGGACCTCGTCGCTCACGCGAGAAAGGCCAAGTGCGACCATCGCCGCATAGCGAATGCTTTCCCCTTCCAGCCGCGTGTTCCATCCTGATGTCGAATGCAAACCGCGCAGCGTGTGACCGAAAATGCCGTTGCGGTGCATGGCCGGCAAACCATCCAACGCAAGCTGCAGGAGCGGATCGAGCTGATTGCTGGCTGATAAGGATATGGCGGCGAGTGCCTTCAAGCGCATATCCGCGGGATTGAAGCCGCCGGCTGCATGCCGCTCTGCGAACTGTCCGGGCGTTCGCCCGTTCGGCCATCGGCTGTCATGAAGATCATTGGCCATACAAAACCCTGAACGATAGAGTGGACAACCGAACGGTCCCTCCGCCTCAATGGGCGAGACGCCAGCTGCGATAAAATCATATTAGAAAATTCGAAGGCCCCAACCACCGCTCTCAAAGACTTACGTAATGCCGCATGTGAATAGGGTGGCAGCGGGTAGATGCACCAATAGGGTGCTATACTAAACGGGTATGCCACCTAATCCTCATGGCAAAGGCTTACGTCCGTAGTCCCCATCAGGTGAAGACCATCCTCTCATTCCCCAATAGGATGATCTTTTCTAAAGCCCGACTAGCCTTTCAGGATAACGGCGGCTGTGTGCACCTCGTATCCCTACCTCTCTCGACAGTCTTCCATCAGACGCCATCTTTGGACAATGTGGCGGCATCCTACCCGCAGCCAAATTGCAACGAAAGTGAGAAAAGGCAGATGGATGCGATGTCGAAAAAGGTCCCGCTTGGTGCTGACCCCTGCTTCAGCACCTTTGCGGGGATTGCTCTCGTAGTCGTCACCTACAACAGCGCCCAAGTTCTACCGGGAATGCTCGATTCTCTTGCGAGCGGCCTTGAAGGCACAGATCGATATGAGATTATTATCGTCGACAATGCTTCTCACGACGATTCCGTCGCCTTGGCGCAGGCGCATCCAATCGGCGCGACGGTGATAGAAACGGGTAAAAATGCCGGCTATGCAGGTGGGATCAACGTTGCTGTCGCGACAATTGCCCCAGAGATCGATGTCCTAGTCCTCAATCCCGATATTCGGTTGCAGGCGGGCTGTGTTCGCGCTCTCTCCCGGCGGCTTTCGGATGATGCGATCGGCGTGGTTGCCCCGAAACTCCTCAACGATGATGGAACAGTCGCCCATTCAGTGCGGCGCGAGCCGTCTCTTCTCACGATCTGGTCGGACGCACTTCTCGGAACGAAGCTGGCAGCCAAACTCGGTCTCGGCGAAATCGTTGCTTCACCCGATCTTTACAGGCGCGGCGGCGCAGTCGACTGGGCGACCGGTGCAGCCCTGGCGATTTCAGCCAAGGCGCGCAAAACAGTCGGCTCCTGGGACGAAACCTTCTTTCTCTACAGCGAGGAGGTCGACTACATGGAAAGGGTGCGGAGTGCCGGAATGGAGGTCGCGTATGTGGCCGATGCCTGTGTAGCACATTCCGGCGGCGAGTATCACCAGAACGCCTATCTTTCAGGGCTTATGACGTCCAATCGGATACGCTACTTCCGTCGGCATCACAGTGCCTTCGCCACCTTGTTTTTCCGCCTCGGCATCATCGTCGGCGAGACGATGCGCATGACGCTTGGCCCCGGACATCGGGCAGCCTTATACGCCGCACTCTTCTCGGCCGCGGGGCCTCAAAGCGCGCCGGCGCGTTGAGACGCGTTGATAAGATCGGCGTAAATTGCGTCCATCCGGTCGAGCTTTGCCGACCAGAGTGCAGTCTGGCCCACATGCGCGTAGGCAGCCGCCCCCATCCTGTTTCGCAGATCTTGATCCACAGTCAGTTTTCGGATGGCCGCAGCGATATCAATAGCCAGAGCATCCGGTGTCGTGACTTGAAGCTTAATCGCACAGCCGGAAGACACGGCACTTCCCGGCCCGCCGCGATCGACGACGATCAAGGGCAATGAGAACGCCATAGCCTCCAACGCCACGTTGCCGCCCGGTTCTCGATAGCTCGGAAAGACGAAGATATCGGCCTTACGATAAAGCTCCGGTAACTCTTCCTTCCGCCGCCAGCCGTGCAACCGCACACGGTCGCCTAGATGGAGTTCCGCGATGAGCCGTTCGCACTCTGACCGCTCCGGACCTTCTCCGACGATATCGAGCTCAACAGGCAAATCGCGAATCAGGTTCATGGAGCGAATGATGTCGCGCGCGCCCTTGGTTCGCACGAGGCGCCCGACATAGATCAGCTTTACCGGATTAGGTCGCGCTGATCTGTCGATAGGCGCCGGGATGCCGTCGAGGCCGGTCTCGCTCATCACCTCGAAACGTTGCAACGGAACCCCGGCAAGTTGTTCACGTACATAGCTGGCGATGCCGAGGACACAATCGGCGCTTTGGAAGCTGGCGCGCAACAATGGGTCCCAGCGTAACCGCATGCGGTCCAGATGCCGAAGCTTCATGAACCAAGGGCTGGACGCCTCGTCGGCAGCAAAGCCCGCTGGCGTTGACAAACCGCCACCAACCGGACCGATGATCAGCGGCAGCCCCAGCTTCGCCGCGGGTGACGGGTAGCGCATGGCAACCGGGACTGGTTGATGAACGATGTCGAAGCGTTCTCCCCTCTCTAGCGCTGAGATCAGCCATCGGCGGGCCCTGATGTAGAAGGGCACGTAGCCTGGTTTCATGAGACTGTTCAATCGCTCCGCTCGGCCAAGCAACGGCGGCTCCCGCCACTCGATGACCCTTATGCCGGTCATTTGCTCGCTGGGGGGCCTGGCTCCGCGTTTGAAATACGTCAGCAGTGTTACATCGTGACGCTCGGAAAGCCTTCGCGCCCATTGAGACGCCACCCATGCCTCGCCAACATCTTCCCCGTTGCACGTTGGCGCTACAAGCACAATCTTCGCCACGTCATTTATTCCCTTGCTTAACCGTGGAGATCCCTTCAAACGAGGATTTAGTAAAGCAGTATGGATGCGCGCTTGATCAGAGACAATGCCACCTTTGGTGTGGTCTATATACGCCCTCTTTCCATCACCCTGTGCCGAGACAGCAGTTCCTCTAAAGGATAGGGCATAGTCCGCTTTGGTCTGTCTTTTCGACAGATTCCAGATTGTATAATCATGACACTATCGAAGCGATGAAAGAGTATGCGCCCGGAGGGCCACGATGACTGCTGAGGTTTCCGTCATACTACCTACCTACAATCGGACGCACAGCCTTCCAGCAGCTATCGCAAGTGTTCTTTCACAATCCTATACCAACTTCGAGCTGATCATCGTTGACGATGGTTCGCGAGAAGATGTGGAAGGGGTCGTCAAGGCGATCGACGACCCCCGGCTGCGCTATGTACGCCGGTCGATCAATGGGGGGGCAGCGGCCGCCCGCAATACCGGGCTTATGGAAGCCAAAGGCCGTTTCATTGCCTTTCAGGACAGTGACGATCTCTGGCTGCCCGGAAAGCTCATGAAACAGGTAACACTGCTCTCGGGTATGCCGCATCATGTTGGCGCTCTCACGGGCGCAAAGATCGTTTACGGCCGGGACGCCCGCTTCAACTATGGCTCAGGACGCGTCGCATACGCACCGCAACCAGAAACCTGCCTGCGCGTGGACGAAGATCAACTGAGCCATCTCCTGACGGAAAACCGAATTAGTGTGCAGAACGGACTTTTTCGGCGTGACTGCCTGCCGTACATCGCTTGGTTTGATAGCTGCGCTCGCGCCAACGAGGATTGGGAATTCGCGATCAGGCTCGTCCAACACACGACGGTTTACGAGGATATCGAGCCGGTCGTTCTTGGCTTTGCTTCAGCAGACAGCATTTCCTCCAATCCGCGCAAGCAGATGATCGGTATGCTCCGTATCTTGCGAAAGCATAGGGCGGTCCTGTCGCTCCGGAAAAACCAGCGGTCGTGGATGCTCATCGATCTTGCCATCACGTTCTACAAAGTCGGCAAGCCCAGGTGGGCCATGAAATTCCTGCTGGCCGGTCTCAAGGATCATCCGGCTCATAGCCTTTTACTCGGAACAGGTTTCTTGAGAAGGGCTTGCAGGACGACAACGCGGCGGGTCCAATCCTTGCTAGTGTGGTCGTAGGTCACAAACGCGATGCGGGATCAGGCAAAGGAGATTCCATGTCAACGCACAGTCCTTTTTCGGGGGTGGGACACTCGCTCGACGTAGCGATTGGATCGCGGACCTGGCGCTCCAAGTGCCCTCCTCATCCTTAGTGCGTAGTGCGCCAGAGATCTGCGACCGTGATATCAAAGTGAAATATCAGCAATCCAGACTGCGGTTTATTATGAGGGCTTCAGCCAGAACAAGGGCAAATAGGGACACCGCCATCCTTGAGGACGGCCCTGCCCCCCTTTCGCGCCAAACGCTTCGCCAGCGAGAGACTGCCGCTGCGCCCACCACCCGGCTGGCATTGGCCGTTAAGGCTTTCATCATTTGTGCATTCCTTCCTTGGCTATGGCAGATCGGCTCCGTCTGGATTTCTCCGTACCGGCTCGTGTTGATTCTTGCCGCGGTGCCCTGCATCTTCATGTGGTTGAGCGGTCGAGCAGGCACCATTCGCGCCGCCGACATTTCCATATGCTTTTATTGTCTGTGGTGTTTCATCAGCCTGTCCGTCGTGCATGGCGTAGATGCTGCCCTTCAACCCGCCGGAACGATGACCATCGAAACCGCCGGAGCCTATTTTTTGGGACGGTGCTTCATCCGTACGCCCGAGCAGTTCCATGCGATGTCCCGCCTGCTATTCTGGATCATCGTCATGATCTTTCCCCTCGCGATCATTGAGTCCGTGTCGAACACGAACATATCGCTGGATGTCTTTTCGACACTTTTCCCGACTCACGTCGTTGCGGAAAACATTCCGCGCTGGGGGTTGCGGCGCGTGCAAAGCGTCTTCGAACACCCGATACTGTTCGGCGTAACCTGCGGCGCCATCCTCGCCCTCGTCCACCTCGTTGTATGCGAGAGAGCGTCACCCGTGCAGCGCTGGGGTGCGACCGGAGTTGTGCTCGTGACCGCAGCTCTTTCGCTGTCCTCAGGTCCGATAACCGCCCTTATGGTTCAGATTCTCATCTTGTTCTGGGACCGGGTTTTCAAGGCTTATCCGAAGCGCTGGCGCGTGCTCTGGATCCTTCTCCTCGCAATGTACGGGATGATCTCGCTGGTCTCCAACCAGTCGGTCCCAGAATTTCTCATGACCCATTTCACCTTTGATGCGGCCTCGGCTAACTATCGTACCTTGATATGGCACTTCGGATCCGGTTCAGCCCTCAATCACCCGCTCTTCGGGGTTGGCTTCAACCGATGGGACCGACCGGAATGGATGCCAAACAGCATCGACATGTTCTGGCTTTATCATGCCGTCCTGTTCGGCATCCCTGCCGGTCTGCTGATGATATTGGCCTTCCTCATGATGGTCATTCCGGTTGCTTTCAAGCGCGGTCTCGAGCCACGGCTCGTCCAGTATCGCACGGCCTATCTGGCCGTCATGAGCGGTTATTTCCTCGTTGGTTGGACTGTGCATTTCTGGAACGCCACCTACGTACTTTTCTTGTTTTTCCTGGGAAGCGGCAGCTGGCTTCTCGATACCGGCAACCAGCATCGCAAGACAAGCCGCGACGGGCCTGGCGCCATTCCGAACCGTCGGCCTTCCGGCCGCCTGTCATCACGACCGTACGCGACCGAGTCGGGCGGCCTATTGTAGGCACCGTCGACTGGCGTTGACTTTACCTATCGAAACGGACAGGGAGGAATGGGACGGCTTGAGCTTGTCGATTGCGGCCGGTGGCGACGTTTCGGCAACGAGATGAAGTACAGATTGTCGCGGCGATCTCTTCGGAACTTGGCTCGCGTGTGACGCAGGCACAGTGACAGGGATTTTGCGTTCGAGGTCATGAATGGCGCCGGCATAGGGTCATTGCCGAATGCCGGCCATTGAGGCTGTCAGCACGGATGGGTCGTTGCCCGTGGACCGCGATGTCGACATGGTCGCCGCCCTCTATACACTCCGTCCCCAGGTTGCGCAGCCTTGCCTACTCGGCGCGGCGTGCGAGCATGCGGCCGAGTTTGACTGAGGTCAGCTGTCGGATTTTCCGAATCGCCCGATTCGGAGATGCCATTGCGTTACGCGCTATCCTCGCCCTGTCGCGCCAATCGCCATAGCGATTTATTGGAAGCGATAGCAATTCCGGCCACGTTTGTTGGATCCCCTGTACTATGAGGCCGTTGTTGCGTCTGAGGGATGGTGGCACAGACAGCATCGCCATATAGATATCTCTTGAAACAAGCGGGTTCACCTCGACTATCCGCGGCGCAGCGTACGACTGCGAGAAAGCCCAGCAACTCATCCGCAGTTCCATATAGGCAAGATCCAACAGGAAGAGGCTGTCATAGTGCCTGAGCGGTTCGAGCCAACGCTGCACCTCCTTAAGTAACAAAGGATGATGCGGAAGTTTCAGCCTCGACACGATGCCAGGCGCATCAATGGCTATTCCTTGTTCAGAATTCAACCAAAGGAAGCCGCGGCCTATCTCGCCGCCGAGCCCTCCGATGAAGATCCTGCCGTTCAATGGCTCGACGCTTGGATGCATCGTCATATTGGAGCCGCTGATGCAATGGCCGACGCGCATCTGCCAAGCTCTCGCTCCATTCGCGTCCGCTTCTACATATTCGAGCAGGCGATGCTTCAAGTCGAAGCGCCTTGCTAGTTCCCTCGAGCGCGTGACGTCCAGTTCCGCACCCGGGGCCTTGACCGTGACGAAGTCAATATCTCCGGCAAAACTACGGCAACAGCCGAGAAGAAGGCGCGTCTCGTTGCCCGCTGTAAGAGCCATTGTCCCAAGTCCGGTCCGCTGGATTGCCCGTATTGTGCGTTCGACTTTATCCGCTATCAAGGCGACCGGCTCTGAAAGATCCTTGGCTTCCTCAATCTTGCCGGCAGGCCAATGCCGCACCGTCTGCATAGTTACCATATCAAGATAGTGGTTGCACATCAGGCGTCTGATGCCGGTATGTGCAGTCAGTCCTGCTGGAAACCAGCCATCCTGATCAACGGTCAATCCTCGATACAGCTCGTTATCGAACCGTTGGCGGTAGGCTGATGGGTCGAGAAGCAACGCGGTCGTGGCGGCTGCAGTTTTGGTTTGAGGGTCGTAAACCAGGGAATTGCTGCCGTTCGCATCGAGATAGATACGTCGCGCGAAGGTTGTATCGAGTACGAAGACAAAACTGCCCGCTAGCCGGTAGATCTGTTCCTCAACCCACTGGTCGATATCGTTGATCTGATCCAGTGAATCGTCCAACCGTATGGAGGACGTAAGAATTTCCTCCGCGTCGGTATCGATGACGGTTCCTAGAAGAAGTCCTATTGAGCGGCCGGACGCATCCAGCACATCAACCCTGTTTAGTGGTTCAAAGACGTCAACGCATAGCGTTTCTAGACAGTGGCGCGTGGCACTCGCAGCCGTCGGGCAGTCGCCCCGCGAAACAATGAACTGTCCTTGGAAATCAGGGAGGGGAAAAATGTGGCTGGTTCCAATCATCATTTTGCTAGTCAACTTGACTTCCTATTTTGCTTTGGACTGGGAACTACTCGCCGCTTAAGGGGCGAAGATCCTCGTCCCAGGCATTGCCAGACAAGTCACTGCGGTTGGTTGGAGCGAACGTCGCGATCTGACCGTAAATTCCGCAATGGCCATTGTGGCCGTAGATTTTTGAAAAACGGTTGCCGATGATCCGGATGTGGCCACTACTGGGTGCGAATGCCCCGGATTCGCCACCGTACACGCAGTAGGAACCGCCCGAAACAAGATTGCGTGTAATCGTCACGTTGCGCGCGGGGGCGAAATCCGAATAGACAACGATCGGAGCTGAAACGCCCTCCTGAGAAAGCAGAACCGTATTGTGGTCGAAGATAACATCGGTCGCTCCGCCATGATTTGAGATGCCCGAATGATGGTCGCCCGCCTTGTGGCCAAGATCGCGCACGAAATTTCCCTGTACTAGGCCCTCGCGCTCGATCGTAATACCGTTGGAAACGTTCCAGATATTGTTTCCGCGAACGATCAAGCCCCTTGCACTGCCATAAACATCGCTTACGCCGCGGCTAGCCCGCTGATCTGCCGCGCCATCGCATCCCAGGAGATTATTCTCGATACGCGCGCCGTCGGCGTCATAGCCATCTGCGGGGCGACCGGCACGGACGGCAACGATGGAATCTGTGTCGCACGCGAGTATCTTACTGTCACGCAGTGTGACATTCGGTGCGTCGATGACGACCTGTCCACGCACTTCGACGGCTTCGATCTTTGCTCCCGGCCCCGTGACGCGCAGCCTGCCCATGTTCGGCTCCCACGCCCATCCTGGGCCTGACGACACATCTTGCGGCACCCGTCGGAGGACGGTTCCGCGTGCAGGCCCGGTATTAGTCTCATCGGGATAGCCGCATACAGATGGGCGCTCGGCGCAATGCGTCTGTTCGGGGGCGGGCAGGCATGGTGACGAGCCGCCGCACACGTCATCTTGGCCCTCGGCAAGGGAGGCGCCGGACGCTGATAATGTGGCCGACATAAGCATGGCAATGCTCCCCCACGCAGCATTGCGCAGCCTGGCCTGTCGGAAGGTGGCCCATGACGATCGGCTCAACCTCGGTCTGTTCGCCTGACAGCTGCCAATGGCATCGGCTCTACGCGATCTGCGCGCTAGAAATCCGATGACTCGATGGCCGAATCTGACTGCCTTCATTCCCCGTTTCTCCGCTCTAGTAACCTTGCGGCGGCTCGGTCACTGCCTTCGCAATTGTTGCTGTAGGGTCCTCCCCAATCAACCTCTACCAAGGACTCTAGATGACGACTTTTGTGATAGTCACCCGCGCATCGACATGCTCTCTAACGAACCGTTGTTTTCAGAGATCGCACCCATCACTGTCCTTAAAAGGGAGATGAAAGCTTTCTCCAGTGGCAATTCTCTTTGAGAGCAGGCGCCTAGTTCCTCTTCGTAAAATAGATCAATTTATATTGTTTTGTTCAATATATCCGCTGCTACGCAATTTGACCTAGAGCACGTCCGCAAGATGAAGAAAAGTAAACGCGTACGCCGGCGCGCCATTATAAAGTCTCGTCGTAACCGGAACCAATTTGTCATGCCGGATAAGCACAACGACGTCTGGTCGGGCAAAGACCCCACGCGCGGCCGAGAAGCCGCTTGTTGAGTTGATACAATGTTAGCGCCACCAAAACGCGAACAAGCAGCGACCATCGACGGCCGAGGCCATCGACAACAAGCCAGTTATGTTGCCCGTTTGCGCCTCCGAACAGTCAAGGAGTTAGTCGGCCATATCACAAACACGCTAAACCCGGATTTGTGTTTGCGACGACGCGAGCTATATCCGTTTCGAGCCCCTTTCAAATTGCCGCATTGAGATCTATTGCTTTGCTCCCTATAAGCATGCGCGTCAGCGAAGGAGAGGCGGTTGCAGGCACGAAAGGCGATGATCATGCTATGGATGTTGCGCATGACCTGCGCAATCGCCTTGCTGCTTGTCAGCTTCGCCCATCAAATGCCCTCCCTTGCGAAAGAGGCGTTCGTTCCTGCCGAGTTTGCAGAATATATCCTTCCTGACGGCACGCTTCCCGTTATCTGCATAGCGGACAAGGCAACCGGGATGGACAAGCATACGGCGCAGCAATTGCATGGCTGTGAAGCTTGCCGGATTGCCGCCTCGGTTCTATTGCCGGTTCCTGACAATGATCGCAGCAAACATCTTCCTGCCGCGACCCTTGCTTTGTGGCATTATGACGTTGAAGTGTCTTTCAGACGGATCATATCGCCGAACACTGGGCCCCGGGCACCACCCGGTTCGCCCGCATTTGCTTGAACCGGCAAATCGGCTCATCCGCAATGCTTGGCACAATAGGCGCTGATTTGCGCTGTGGACATCCGTTCGGCCGTTAGTAGATCGAACCGCATCCAATTCCATCTCACAAGGGGCGTTTTTCTTCCGACCGTCGCTTTCCGTCGTTGCGAGGAATCCCTCTGCTAGGAACACATTTTGAAAAAGCTGATGATTCTCATAACAAGCCTGTTTTTTACCGGCCTGTTTGCTGCAGTCGCTACCGCCAATGACATCAAGGTGGGCGCCATCGATATCGGACACCCCCGTGCACGGGCCATGGTGCCCGGTGCCAAGGTGGGTGGCGGTTACCTTGAACTTACCAACACCGGTTCTATCGATGACAGGCTTGTCCGCATTACATCCGAACGCGCGGCAACGGCGGAGGTCCACCACATGAGCGTCGCCAATGGAGTGATGACAATGCGGCCGGTTGTTGACGGACTGACGATACCAGCCGGCAAAACGGTAGAACTCAAGCCGGGCGGCTATCACGTCATGTTCATGGATGTTGCTAAGCCTTTCAAGGAGGGCGAAACGATCAGGGCGACCCTGACCTTCGAAAAGGCCGGTTCCGTCGACGTAGAATTCACTGTCGGAAACGCTGGAGGTGTAAAGTCGACTTCTCCGGACGGTCATCACGATATGGGCGGAATGGATATGTCAAAGCCGCAATAGCGTGTTTGACGGCGAGTTTCAAAATGTCTCAGCAAGGGGAATTTCAATGACCAATTCTCGTTTCACAGCCCTGTTGCTCGCAGCGCTTCTCTGCTTTGCAGGCCGCGCCTTGGCACACGCCCATTTGACTGACAGCCTCCCCGCCGACAAGGCAACTGTCGCGGCAGCGCCCGCGGAAATCGATTTGCATTTTTCCGAGGAACTCAACATCAAGTTCTCGGGCGCAAAGATCACCGGCCCTGGCAAGGCATCTGTCAAAACAGGCGATCCTGTTCTCGTCGACGAAGGCAAGACGCTAAAGGTCCCACTTTCGGAGCGGCTAGGTCCAGGGGCCTACTCGGTGGACTGGCACGTTCTTTCGACGGACGGACACAAATCAAACGGCAATTATAGCTTCGTGGTCAAGCCGTGACTCCCGACGCTGCGCTCATTCTGTGCCGCTTTTCCCTTTATGGCTCTGCCATGTTCTTGTGGGGAGCGTCCGCGTACCTCGGCTGGTTCGTTCCATCGGGATTGGCTGCACAGGTGGGCCAGCAGTTGCGCACCTGGTATCGCCTCGCACTGTTTCTGGTCGTCATCACGACCGCCCTGACGCTTCCACTGCAGGCTGCAACGATCGGCGAGGGATGGACCGACGCGTTTCAGCCGAAGATGCTTAAGTCTATCCTGGGCGAGACCAACGTTGGCCAGGCCTGGATTGGCCAGGCCTGCGCGACCGTCTTTCTCCTCCTGTCGTTCGTGGTGCCATTTGTCGGGCGACGCGCGATAGCCGTCGGTGCAGCACCGCTTTTGATCAGCGCGACGATGACCGGTCACGCCGCCATGAACAGTGGCTGGCTACGACCCCTGCACCGCATCAACGACGGTCTTCATCTCCTGTCGGGAGGCGCCTGGATCGGTGCGCTTCCCGCCATCGTGGTTATCCTTCCTAAACTTCGTGAACCAATGTGGCAGCAGGACGCTCGTCTTGCATTGACACGGTTTTCGACAGCGGGACATGTGGCCGTCGGGCTGGTGATCACAACAGGTATCGCCAACACCATACTTGTCGTCAAAGCCCCTCCAATAGACTGGCAGATAGACTATCAACGTCTCCTCGGTATCAAGATCTTGATCGTCTGCCTTCTGGTCGGGATCGCGATCAACAATCGCTATATCCTTGTTCCGAGGCTCGGCCGGAGCGCGACCCTGGGATGGTTGAAGTGGGCCACCATTGCGGAAATGGCTTTCGGCTTCCTTGTCCTTGGCCTTGTTGCCGTCTTCGGCACGTTGCAACCGACGTAAGCTCCTCGAGCGACCTACGTCAAATAACGGTGGCGAGGCAATTTGAGCTTTATGCTTGCCGTTCGCCGTGCCATTTTCCCGGCAAAGCTGCATTGAAAGAGGCAACCCATGTTTTCAAAAACGAAAAGATTCAACATCGCACTCGCGGCTTGCGTTCTTGTTCCTTCGCTTGCCTTCGCCCATCCAGGCGACGGCCAAACGCTCGGGTTTTTTCATGGCTTCGTTCATCCGGTGGCGGGACTTGACCATGTGCTCGCGATGGTCCTCGTTGGCATCCTCGCATGGCAGCTCGGCGGTCGTGCGCTATTCGCGGTGCCAACCGCTTTTGTGTCGTTGATGGCTCTCGGCGGCGCGCTTGGAGCAGCGAAGATTTCCGTGCCCTTCGTTGAAACCGGCATCGCCCTATCCGTCATTGTACTTGGTGCCGCTATTGCAATCGAAATATGGATGCCGGTTGCCCTCGCGACGGGCGCCGTTGGTCTATTTGCAGTCTTTCATGGACATGCCCATGGCCTTGAGATGCCCGAAGCGGCTGGCAGGATCGCCTATGCAGCCGGGTTCTTGGTGGCAACCGCAATACTGCACGGCCTTGGGATCCTGGTGGGCTGGCTAATAGGCAAGGCAACCGAACGCCACGGGAAAATCGTCACCCGCGCGGGCGGAAGCATTGCAGCACTGGCCGGCTTCGGCCTTCTCACAGGACTTATCTGATGTGGCGATACTGATCCCCCACGTCGACCCGAACTCTACACCAAGCGGCGCGCTTCGAGTGCTTCCTGGAGGGACTTTTGCACGATTGACGGCGTCGCAGGTTTTTTGACGACACCGAGAGCGCCGCGGATGCGGCCCTCGACCATCTCAGGATTTCCCGTCATGAAAACAACCGTAACGCCAAACTCGTCGACAAGACGTTGACCAATGTCAGGCCCCGTCGCACCGTCTGCTAGATTGACGTCGACAAACGCAATATCGGCTTTTGGCGCAAGCGTAAGAGCCTGCTCCGTGTCGCGTGCAAGACCAACGACATCGAGACCCATTCCTGTTACGGTTGCTTCCAGATCAAGCGCAATCAGGAATTCGTCTTCCACGATCATGACCTTGCGTGCGCTGTCTCCGGTGAACTTGTTTTCCGCCCGGCCGAACATAAGTGCCCCTTTAAATCCACATCCACTTGATCGCCTTGCGTAGGCCTTGCGGAAACGGGACGTAAGCGAAATGGTTCCGGACATGCAGAGTTGTTGTTGCCAAACCAGTCGGATTGGACGAGTGCCGGCTATGCATGCTTGCGGTCTGCAAGGTGATTGTCAGACAGCGTTTTGCCTGTGTTGACAACTGGATAGAGAGTGCCGAGAGTGCAGGCCTGATCAGCGCCAGCATCTTGGGGGACGTATGTTTGTACGCGCGTTTTTTGCCGTTGCCGTGACCCTTATCTCGGTCAGCTTACCGACAGCAGCTGCCGAGACCACACGCACCATACAGACGGTTCAGGATGCCGATTACTTCGGCTTCGACCTGCGCACGGAACAGAACCTCACCCTGGATCAGTGCAAGTCGTCCTGCATAGGCGACAAGTCCTGCAAGGCCTTCACCTATAATCCGAAGGTGAAATGGTGCTTCCTTAAATCCGACTTCAAGACGATGAATGCTTTCCCCGGCGCCATCGCTGGCAAGATCGTCGAGACTTCCGCCGCTAAGAAGGAACCGGACATTGGTGCGGCTCCCCGCCTCACCTTCCTGTCCGGCGACGTTATCCAGCAGGCCCGCGACGACAAGTCCAATCTTGAAGTGGCTGACGATCAGCAGGGCCAGAGTGCCGACAGCCTGATCGCCAATGGTCGCCTCGACCTGACGTCAGGCAACGCCATCGACGCCGTGAAATCTCTTCGAAGTGCGCTCGCTCTCTCCGCTGATGACGCCGCACTGTGGCTGGAGACGGCCCGCGCGGCCGACAGCTTCGTCCAGACCGACGACAACAATGGCAGCGACCTCTACGGACAGGCCGTCCTTGCCGCCGTCAACGGCTATGAGCTGACGCGGACGACGGCGAGCCGTGCGGAGGCGCTGGCCGTCCTTGCCGCCGCCCTCGACAAGAATGCAAATTATCGTGCCGCACTCAACGCCTACAAGGCGAGCCTCGCACTGGTCAGCTCGAAGGATGTCCAGGCGGCGTTCCTGAAGCTGAAGGCGACTCACGGGTTTCGCATGACGGAGCATACCGTCGATGCCGACGGTGCAAACCCTCGCGCCTGTACGACATTCTCGGAAACGCTGGTCAAGACGATCGACTACACCGCCTTCGTGACCTTGAACGGCGCCGCGCCCAAGGCTCTCGAGACCAAGGACAAGCAGATATGCATCGAGGGGCTGGCACACGGCGAGAACTACAAGATCACCTTTCGTACTGGCCTTCCGTCTTCCGTGGACGAAGTCCTGGAGGTGCCGGTCAGCCTCGATATCTATGTCAAGGATCGCACGGCAAGCGTACGCTTCACGGGGGACAGTTTCGTCCTGCCTTCGACCGTCCGTCGCGGGATCCCGATCGTTTCGGTCAACATGGCTTCCGCCGATCTCAAGCTCTATCGCATTGGCGATCGCGGCATCGCGTCGCTTTTGACGAGCTCGCAGTTCCTGACACAGATCGATGGCTATAGCGCGCAGCGGATCGAGGACGAAACCGGCGAACTGGTCTGGCAAGGGTCGATCGATGTCGCCAATGATCTCAACAAGGATGTCGTCACCAGCTTCCCGGTGGATGAGGCGCTGCCAGAGCGCAAACCGGGCGTCTATGTTCTGACGGCAACGGCGCCAAACGCCCCGAACCAGGACTGGAATGCCCAGGCGACGCAATGGTTTGTCGTTTCCGATATCGGCATCACGACATATGCAGGTACGGATGGCCTCAATGTCTTCACCCGCTCGCTAGCTTCGGCAAGGCCGATCGCTGGCGTAGAGCTGCAGCTTCTGGCGAAGAACAACGAGGTGCTCGGCACCGCGACCACGGATGAGAACGGCCGCGCGACGTTCACCGCCGGCTTGATGCGCGCCACGGCTGCCCTGACCCCCGCTGTTATTACCGCCAGGAAGAGTGACTCAGACTACGTCTTCCTCGACATGACCCGAGCGGGATTTGACCTCTCCGATCGGGGCGTCACAGGGCGCGGGTCTCCCGGTGCCATCGACGTCTTGAGTTGGACCGAGCGCGGCATATACCGCGCCGGCGAGACGGTCCATGCCGCTGCCCTTGCCCGCGATACCGATGGCAAGGCGATCGAGAACCTGCCGCTGACCTTCATCTTCCTGCGCCCCGATGGTGTCGAGGACCGCCGGATCGTCAGCCAGACCAGCAATGTCGGCGGCTATGCCGTCGACCTGCCCGTTCAGGAAAGCGCCATGCGCGGCACCTGGACGATGAACATTCATACCGACCCAAAAGGCTCGCTGATCGCGACAAAAACCTTCCTCGTCGATGATTTCGTGCCCGATCGCACCGACATGGAGATCAAGACCGAAGCAAAAATCATCGGTACGGAAACGTCTTCGACAATCAACATCAGCGGCAAGTATCTCTATGGCGCGCCAGCAGCAGGACTGTCGCTGGAAGGCGATGTCGTGATCAAGCCCACCCGCCAGGCGGAGGCCTTCCCCGGATATTTCTTTGGCCTCGCCGACGAGGAAGCGAGCGAAGACACACGCCAGACCATAGAAGGCCTGCCCGACCTCGACGAAAATGGCGATGCTGTCACTGAGCTGACTGTCGGCGATCTGCCCGCGACGACGCAACTTCTGAGCGCCACCGTCTACATAAGGATGCAGGAAGCCGGTGGTCGTGCCATCGAGCGTTCGCTTGTCCTTCCCGTTAGGAACCAGGGCCCGATGATCGGCATCAAGCCGGAATTTTCCGGCGACCTTGGCGAGAACTCGATCGCGAACTTCACCGTTATCGGGGTCGATACAGACGGCGGGAAGCAGGTTATGAGTGGCCTGCGCTGGAAGCTCTATAAGCTAAATCGGGACTACCAATGGTATCGCGACGGTACCGCCTGGAAATACGAGCCGATCTATACCGCCGAGCAGGTTGCCAACGGCAATGTCGATGCATCTCTGGACGGAGCAAAGATATCGTCTCCCGTCGCCTGGGGGCGTTACCGCCTCGAAGTCGAAAGTACTGAGACCGACGGACCTGCAACAAGCGTGGAATTCGACGCAGGCTGGTTCGTCCAGGCGACGTCGACGGAAACGCCGGATGGGCTCGAGATTGCGCTCGACAAGGACAGCTACAAGATTGGTGAGACGGCCAGGCTTAAGGTCTCGTCGCGCTACGCCGGCGAATTGATGATCGCAGCCGGAACGGAAAATCTCGTGGCCGTGCAGAACGCATCAATTGGTGAGAAGGGCGGCGAAGTCGATATTCCCGTCACCTCAAATTGGGGTGCCGGTGCCTATGTGACCGCCACGTTGTTTCGCCCGGGTGACGCGCAGGAAAGCCACATGCCGATGCGCTCGATCGGCGTGACATGGCTGAAGGTTGATCCGGCGGAGCGCTCGTTGCAGGTTGCGATCGATGCGCCGGAAAAGATGTTGCCGCGGGCGTCCTTGCCGATCACCCTTGCCGTTGCCGGCTCTGGCGCCAATGAGGATGCCTATGTGACCGTTGCCGCCGTTGATGTCGGCATCCTCAATCTGACCCGCTACGAACCGCCCAACCCAGAAGACTGGTATTTTGGCCAGCGGCAGCTTGGGCTTGAGATCCGCGATCTCTACGGACGGCTGATCGACGGTTCGCTCGGCGCTACCGGCATGCTGAGGACAGGCGGGGACGGAGGTGCTGTGGCACTTCAGGGAAGCCCGCCGACGCAAAAGCTTGTCGCCTTCTTCTCCGGTCCAGTGAAGCTCGATGCCGAAGGCAAGGCAACGGTGAGTTTCGATATTCCGCAGTTTAACGGGACGGCCCGGCTCATGGCGGTTGCCTGGTCGAAAGCCGGCGTTGGCCACGCAACGAAGGACGTCGTCATCCGCGATCCGGTCGTGGTGACGGCGAGCCTCCCGCGCTTCCTGGCGCCTGGAGATACGTCCGAGCTTCGGCTCGATATTGCCAATACGGATGCGCCAGCAGGCGATTTCAAGCTGACTGTTGCCGGTAATGAGGCTGTGGGGGTCAATCAGGCCGCGCAGACGATCCATCTGGAGGCGGGAGCCAAATCAGCCGTCACGCTCGCTGTTGTCGGCAAGCAGCCGGGCAATGGCAGCGTTTCGATCAATCTTGCTGACGCCGCCGGCCTGTCGCTGAATCAGACGGTCGACGTCCCCGTCCGACCGGCTGCTCTGCCGATGACTGAACGCCGAGTGCTTGCGCTCAATCCCGCTACGAAACTCGCCATCGACAGCGCCTTGTTAGCCGACAGCGTGCTGCCAGGCGCCTCTGTGAGCGTCAGCGTCACGCGTTCGGCCGCATTTGACATTCCTGCCCTGCTGATGTCGCTAGATCGCTACCCGCTCGGATGCGCAGAGCAAACGACCAGCCGTGCCTTGCCGCTGCTCTATCTGAGCGAGCTTGCCAGACAGGCTGGCTTAGAGGATGACGCAGAGGTCAAGAAACGGGTACAGGATGCGATCTATCGGGTGCTCTCCTATCAAGCCTCGGCCGGGAGTTTTGGCCTGTGGGGACCTGATAGCGGCGATCTCTGGCTCGATTCCTATGTCTCCGATTTCCTCACCCGCGCACGCGAGCAGAAATACGATGTCCCGGAGCTCGCTTTCGCACAGGCGCTGGAAAACCTTCAGAACGCGCTGAGCTACGATGTCAATGTCAAGGAACAAGGGGACCAGATCGCCTATGCCCTCTATGTTCTCGCCCGCAACAAGAAAGCCGCGATCAGCGACCTTCGTTATTATGCCGATACAATGATCAACGACTTCCCGACGCCACTTGCCAAGGCTCATATTGCCGCGGCACTGGCCCTCTATGGCGATGCGACCCGTTCGAAAAACATCTTCGTCGACGCCCTGCAGATGTCGGAACAGTCGATGATAACGCGCGTCAATCTCTCGAGGACGGACTATGGCTCGATCCTGCGAGATGGAGCTGCAATCCTGGCGCTTGCCGCCGAGAGCCGTCCGGTTCCACCCGTGGTTGCGGAACTGGCGAAAGCAGTCGCCAAGGAATGGAGCCGCAGCAAATACACAAGCACACAGGAACAAGCCTGGATGCTGCTTGCCGCGCGCGCTATCCAGGGCGGTGATGATTCGATCAAGATCGATGTCAACGGCGCGTTTCACAATGGCGCCTACATGGCAAAGATGACGGGCGACGCCTTGCTCGGCAACAGCCTTGCGCTCACCAACCAGACCGGAGAGCCACTCTCGGCTGTCGTGACGACGGTTGCCGCCCCCGTCGTGCCGCCGCCCGCGGGTGGCGATGGCTTTGCCATCGAGCGTACCTACTACACGATGGATGGCGAGGAGACGAATGTCACCGAGGCCACGCAGAATCAACGCTATGTCGTTGTCCTCCACATCACGGAAAGCAACAACTGGCCGTCGCGGATCGTCGTGACGGACCTTCTGCCCGCCGGCTTCCAGATCGACAATCCGAGCCTGGTCGACAGCGCCCAACTGACGAACTTCGACTGGATCGGCGAGGTGACGGCTGCCCACACCGAATTCCGGAACGACCGGTTCGTGGCCGCATTCAATCGGTCGGCGGCCGACAACCGTGAAATCAATGTCGCCTATGTCGTGCGCGCCGTGACTACAGGCACTTACGATCATCCGGCCGCCGTCGTCGAGGACATGTATCGACCGCAGCTCTTTGCGCGGACCGCAACCGGCAAGATGGAGGTCACAGCAGCGTCGAAATGAGATCTGGAAGAAAGCTCGCGATCGGAAGTGCTGCCGGCATACTCCTTGCCGGTGCCGGCATGGTCGTCCTCGACGTCGCCGACGGAGCGTATCCGCCGCCGCTCGCCATGGCAGACATAGTTTCGGCCGAAGTGCTCGACAAGGACGGTCAGTTGCTGCGTGCATTCGCAATCCCTGGAGGTCTCTGGCGGCTGAAGACTACCGTGGCCGACGTCGATCCGCAGTTTCTCAAGATGCTCGTCGCCTACGAGGACCGGCGGTTCTACACCCATGCCGGTGTCGATTTGCAGGCCATCGGACGTGCCGTGCTCCAGCTCGTCATCCATGGCCGCATCGTTTCCGGAGCATCGACGCTATCAATGCAGGTCGCCCGGCTCATCGAACCGCGGCAAGGTCGCTCGCTGTCGGCAAAACTTCTGCAAATGGCGCGTGCCATCCAGATTGAGCGTCGCCTTTCCAAGGAGCAGATCCTCGATCTCTATCTGACGCATGCCCCGTATGGCGGCAATCTCGAGGGGGTGCGCGCCGCAAGCCTTGCTTATTTTGGCAAGGAACCGCGGCGGCTAACCGTTGCGGAGGCCGCTCTCCTTGTCGCGCTGCCACAGCTGCCCGAAAGGCGCCGGCCGGATCGCAATTTAGCGACAGCCGAGGCGGCGCGTAAACGGGTGCTGGAGCGTGTCGCCGTTGCAGAGGCTGTCGGCGAGGGTGAAGCGGCGCGTGCGGAAGTCGTACCGGTGCCGTCTCGACGCATGCAGCTCCCGGCGATTGCAGCCCATGTCGGCGAAACAGCGCGACGCACGGATCCAAAAGCGCTGCGATACCAGACAACCCTGAAGAAACAAGTGCAGACGGGATTGGAAGCAGTCGCCCGGGCCTCCGCCCTGAGGCTCGGCCCGAAACTGTCGATCGCCATGGTCATGGCCGATGCCCAGACGGGCGACATCATCGGTGAGGTTGGCTCCGCCGACTATTTCGACGCCAGCCGCTCTGGCTGGGTTGACATGACGCGCGCCAGTCGTTCGCCGGGCTCCACCCTGAAGCCGTTCATCTATGGCCTCGCATTCGAGGAAGGTCTCGTCAGCCAGGAGACAATCATCGAAGATCGCCCCGCCGATTTTTTCGGCTACCGGCCGCGGAATTTCGACATGAGCTACCAGGGGGATGTCACGGTGCGCGAAGCATTGCAATTGTCGCTGAACGTCCCGGCGGTCAAGTTGCTCGATGCCGTCAATCCGGCCAAGCTATTGATCCGCTTTCGCCGCGCCGAGGTGCGCCCTCTGTTGCCGCCGAATGAAACGCCCGGCCTGGCAATCGGGCTCGGGGGCCTCGGCATAACGCTGAAGGATCTGGTACAGCTTTACACGGCACTCGCCAATCGCGGCCAGCCAGTTCGCATCGGCGATGGCGTTAACGACCGGCCGGGCAAGATCGACGGCGAGGGAATGCTCGATCCGGTGGCCTCCTGGAATGTCGCCGATATCCTCTCGGGCGTCATTCCACCAGCTGGCGCACCGAGACGCGGCATCGCTTACAAAACCGGCACCAGCTACGGGTATCGCGATGCCTGGTCCGTGGGATACGATGGCCGCTACGTGCTCGGCGTCTGGGTCGGTCGACCCGATAATGGTTCCGTTCCCGGGCTGACAGGATACGGAACTGCTGCTCCCATCCTGTTTGAAGGTTTTGCAAAATCGGGGATTGCGACGACGCCCCTTCCCCGCCCGCCCTCAGGTGCAGCACGGATCGCCCAGGCCGACCTGCCGATAAGCCAACGCCGCTTTGCCATCAATGCGGGTGGTCTCCTTGCGATGTCGAGCCGCGAGCAGGCACCGCAGATCGTTTATCCGCCCGAAGGGGCCCACGTCGATCTCGGGGCACGAACCGGAGACGGTTTGCCGCTGATGTTGAAGCTGCAGGGCGGGCGAGGTCCTTTCCGGTGGCTTGCGAACGGCAAGCCGTTGCCGGATATGTCCAGGCGGCGTACCAACCAATGGATCCCCGACGGTGCCGGCTACTCAAAGCTGACGGTGATTGACGCTATAGGTCGGGCGGCGAGCGTCGGCGTCTATATTGAATGAGGGACGGTCGGCTCTCCAAACCAAGCGCCTGTTTTCGCAGCCAGTGGCTGTGATCAACCGAAAACATCTCGCTAGCGGCTGAACGGGCGAAGCCGGCGCAGACGGTTTGCTGCGTAGCCGAAAGCAACACCGACCATCGCGCCGAATGCCTTCACAAACGCATCTCCGAGCCTGGCATGGCGGCTGGCGGACAAATATTGCAGCAGTTCGATTGCAGCCGCACCGACGATCATCAGGACCGCGCAGGTCCAGAACCGCCGAGGATAAGCGGTCACGAAAAGTCCGGCCATCAGCGTGAAGGCAAGTGCCCTGTCATAGTTTACCGGCATCACGTCATGCGGCCTCATGCCGATCGGTGAAACGGTTACGAACAGAATAGCGCCAAGCCACAGCCACGCGGCTGCCTTTGTCAGTCGATCCATGAGGCGCACGATAGCCGACCAGTGCTCCGGCCTCCAGTCAGCTGAAGTGCTGAAACCATTTTTGGGCGAGTATAATCGACACCTTGTCGTTTTCGCCGTTTTTATTGTTTTGGAACAATGGCCTAACCATCGTTGACGCTGCGGTAAGCCGAAGGAGGTAGCTGTCACGAAAAAGTGTTCTGGGTATATTGAAAACATCTTACTCGGTTGACTGTTGGGATTTTCTGCCTCCCCTTGTTGCGTTCTGTTTACCACCCGCGTCATGACCGGAACACGGCCCCAAAGAGGTGAGCATGAACGAAAACGACGAACCGGAGTGGGAGCTTGACGAAGAGCTCTCGACATTGACCATCACCTTTCCGACGGATCCGCCGGTTGCCCTCGTTCTGGACGCCGAAGCAGTTTCGGAACTCATCGAGGGTGCCGGCCAAGTCAGGGCAAAAATGCGAACGCCTCATTCTGAAGACTGGCAGGGAGGCCAAATGGTGGACGCCGTCCTCGATCCGCGCTGGCATTCGGAACCCGACGTCTTGCTGGAAGAATCCCTCCTTCACATTCGCGATCCCCGTTTCGGATGGTTGCACTATGCCCTTCCCCGCGAGTCCGCCAAGGCCTTGGGAAAGCTTCTTCTCCGCCAGGTGAAAGGAAGCGCCGAGGACGAGGAGCGACATCGGTCGAACTGATCGCGTACTCGCGCAAGGGTGGGGTACCCTACCGCTTTTGCCTGACGTGCAATCAACGCCCGGTCGTGCTTTTATGATCCGGCAAGATGCGGAATTTGTTTCGGGTATCACTTCAGTATCTGCCAAATGTTTCGAGAACAGACTATGGCCCGCCTCTGGCGGGCCATTTGTTTTTTCAATCGTTCCTGCCGCCAATTTGCCCGATATGTCCCTTGACCTTCCAATGGCTGGAAGGTCCATAAACATGTCTGACCCCAGGTCACGGGCAAGCAGGAGAAGCGCATGAAGACCCCGCACGGCCACCATGGCCATCACTTCCATGATCACGACGCCGCAGACATCCATCATGTCGTGCGTGATCCAGTCTGCGGCATGACCGTTGATCCAGAGGCCGGCAAACCCTCTCTCCAGTACGGCGGGGTCATCTACCATTTCTGCTCTGAAGGCTGCCGCCAAAAATTTGAAGCCACACCGGAAGTCTACCTGACATCAACGGATCCGGTTTGCGGAATGTCGGTCAGTCGCGCCACGTCAAAATATATGCTGAAGGATCACGGAACACGGGTTTATTTCTGCTCGGCCGGTTGCCAGGCAAAGTTCGAGGCTGATCCTGCGGGATATCGCAACGAAAGCAGCGCTTCCGCAACGCCGATGCCGAAAGGTACGCCTTATACCTGCCCCATGCATCCCGAAGTCGTCAGCGATCGACCGGGCGACTGCCCGAAATGTGGCATGGCGCTGGAACCGATGGGCGTTCCACCAGCGGACGAAGGCAAAAGCCCGGAGCTTCTCGATTTCACCCGACGGCTCTGGGTGAGCGCCCTGTTCTCGTTACCTCTGCTCGCGATCAGCATGGGTCCGATGGTCGGGCTGCCATTGCGAGAAGCCATCGGCGAACCGCAAGCCACATTTGCCGAACTCATCCTCGCTACGCCTGTCGTGCTTTGGGCCGCCCTGCCCTTCTATCGTCGTGCATTGATGTCCCTGGTCAACCGAAGCCCGAACATGTGGACGCTCATCGGCCTCGGTGTCGGTACGGCCTATCTCTATAGTGTCATCGCGGCGCTGGCCCCTGATTTCTTCCCACATTCGATCCGTCAGCATGGTGACGTCGTCCCGGTTTATTTCGAGGCGGCATCCGTCATCGTTGCCCTGGTATTTGTCGGCCAGGTCCTCGAACTGAAAGCCCGCGAGAAGACAGGATCGGCAATACGGGCGCTCCTTGATCTTGCGCCAAAGACGGCCCGCCTCATCCGATCTGATGGTTCCGAATCCGATATTGCGGTCGACGACGTCAGGCTCGGCGACCTCGTCCGTGTTCGTCCCGGCGAGCGTGTCCCCGTCGACGGCTCCGTCAGCGAGGGGCAATCGACAGTCGACGAGTCAATGATTTCTGGGGAGCCGATACCGGTCGAAAAGCAGCCCGGCGATGCGGTCATTGGCGGGACGATGAACAGGACCGGGACATTCGTGCTGATCGCCGAAAAGGTTGGCGCCGACACCACACTGTCACGCATTGTCGATCTCGTCGCCAAAGCACAGCGGTCCCGTGCACCAATCCAAAGTGCAGTCGATCGCGTCTCCAGCGTCTTCGTCCCAACGGTTGTCGCCGCTGCAGTCTTGGCCTTCGTCGCCTGGAGCGTGGTCGGACCGGAACCGCGCTTGGCGCATGCCATCCTGGCAGCCGTGGCAGTTCTCATCATTGCATGCCCGTGCGCGCTCGGACTTGCCACGCCGATGTCGATCATGATCGCAACCGGGCGCGGGGCACGCGAAGGTGTCCTCCTCAAGGATGCAGAAGCGCTCGAACGCTTTGCCCGCGTGGACACCCTGATCGTCGACAAGACCGGAACACTGACCGAAGGCAAGCCCAGGCTGACCGACGTGGTGCCGTTCGGTGACGTCGACGAGACCCGCCTGCTTGCGCTTGCCGCCGGTCTTGAACGCGGGTCGGAACATCCGCTGGCGGAGGCCATTGTCTCTGGCGCGCAGGAGCGCAACGCTAATGCGATTGCCATCAGCGGTTTTGAGTCAAGGACCGGCAAGGGGGTTTCAGGCAAAGCGGGAGAAATACGCGTCACGCTCGGCAATGCCGCGATGATGCGCGATCTGGGCATCGACCTTGCGCCCCTTAGCGAGAAAGCGCAGGCGCTGCGCGACGAGGGCAAGACAGTGATGTTCGTGGCGATCGATGAGCGGCTAGCCGGCTTGCTGGCGGTTGCCGACCGGGTCAAACAGACCACGGAATCAGCCATAAGAGCGCTCCACCAGACCGGTCTGAAAGTCATCATGGCCACCGGCGACAACGAGCGGACGGCACGTGCCGTCGCCTCAAGTCTTGGCATCGATGAGGTCCATGCCGATGTTCTGCCTGAGGGCAAGAAGGCCTTGGTCGATCAATTGCGGTCGAGAGGCGCCGTCGTCGCGATGGCAGGAGACGGTGTCAACGATGCCCCCGCGCTCGCAGCCGCCGACGTCGGCATAGCGATGGGGACGGGTGCCGACGTTGCGATGGAAAGTGCCGGCATCACCCTCGTGAAGGGGGATCTCAACGGGATCGTCAGGGCACGGCGGCTTGCGGCGGTCACCATGCGCAATATCCGCCAGAACCTCGGCTTTGCCTTCGGCTACAACGCTCTCGGCGTACCCCTGGCTGCCGGTCTTCTCTATCCCATCTTCGGTCTTCTCTTGTCCCCGATGATCGCCGCTGCCGCGATGAGCCTGTCCTCCGTGTCCGTCATTGCCAATGCGCTGCGCCTGCGCTACGCCAGGCTATAGGAGATAGCGCGGCGACCATCAGGGCTTCCCGCTCTCCGCGCGCCCCATGACCAATTCCATCTTTTTTTCGGGGCGCGGGAATAAATCGGCGCGGGCATCCGTATACTCAATCATGGAACGGAAAGAACGCTCATTCGATGTCATTGGTCAGCTCGCAGCGCTTCGCCGCTACGCGCGCTCGCTCGTGCGCAATTCGGATGACGCCGAAGATCTCGTTCACGACGCACTGGTGCGGGCCTATGAGAAAAAGCAGAGCTTCCGTCGCGGCGGCAATCTCAGGACCTGGCTTCTTTCGATCATGCATAACGCCCACATCGATCGGGTGCGCCAGAACCGCTCGCTTGCCCGCAGGCACGACGAGGCAGCCGTTGACGCGGACCAGTCAATAGAAGCTGGCCAGGAACACGCCGTGCGCCTGCAGCAGGTGCGAGATGCGTTCTTCAAGCTTCAGGAGGAGCAGCGCGAGGCACTACACCTGGTGGCAATCGAAGACCTTTCCTACCAGGAAGCGGCGGCAGCCCTTGGAATTCCGATCGGCACGTTGATGTCGCGCATTTCGCGTGCTCGTGCCCAGCTGCGGGAATTCGAGGAAAAGACACCACGTGCGCCAAATTTGAGACTGATCGGAGGGAACGGCAATGAAGGCAATTGATCCTGTCATCGACGTTGATCTCGACGCCTATGTCGATGGGCAACTCGACGTGGCGAGACGCATCCAGGTCGAGACCTTCCTCTCCGAGAACCCGATAATCGCGGCAAAGGTCATGGCAGACCTCAGCATGCGTGGGGAATTGCGCCTGGCACTTGCCAGCGAAAGTGCCTTCGGCCGTCCGGAGACCCGCGACGCGGCGAGACGGCTGGAGCGTGGACTTGCCTATGGCCGGTTCCTGCACTCGGTCCAGCGG
The DNA here is from genome assembly GCF_000298315.2 of Rhizobium grahamii CCGE 502. Taxonomy (GTDB): domain Bacteria; phylum Pseudomonadota; class Alphaproteobacteria; order Rhizobiales; family Rhizobiaceae; genus Rhizobium; species Rhizobium grahamii. Next base: position 61,989 of record NZ_AEYE02000034.1, read on the forward strand.
ATTGCAGCCGTCGGCATCCTGGTGGCTGCCGGCTGGATTGCCCACACCTCGTTCGGTGCGTTCACGGCAACTGAGGTCGCTGCCTCTGTTCCTGCGCCCGCCTACGTCGAGGACGCGGTGCGCGCCTATCAGACCGCGTTGCTGCGCCAATCCGTCCCATCACAGACGGTGGCAGGCTACAAGCCGGAGGACATTCGCGCCGCAACGGCAATCGTCATGCCGCAACTGCCTGATGATTGGGCGATCACCGACGTTCAGATTTTCCCGTCCGAGTTCGGTCCGAGCGTCGAGATGGCCATCAAGACCGCACAGGGCAAGCCGCTCTCGCTGTTTGCCGTACGGCCAGGTGGCTTTGCCGTGCTGCCTGTTCACCATGTCGCGCTTCATAGCGCGGAAGCGGCCTACTGGCAGATCGGCGATGTAGCCTATGCGCTGGTGGCCGGCGATCGTGACATCAATCTGGATGTGGCAGCCGACAATCTCGCCCGCACCCTCTATTAGCTAGTTCAACCGAGGAGATCAGTATGAACCCGACCAATCCGCGTTTTGGCTACGGCTCGGCCGCTGGCTCGCAGGCGCTGTTCGACGAAGGCCTGCGCCAGCATATGCTGCGCGTCTACAATTACATGGGTCTTGGCCTCATCATCACCGGTATCGTAGCGCTCGTTGTTGGCAGCACGCCGGCACTCTACGTGCCAATCTTCCAGTCGCCGCTGAAGTGGGTCGTCATGCTTGCCCCGCTCGCATTCGTCTTCTTCTTCTCCTTCAAGCTCCAGACCATGTCAGCCAGTGCCGCCCAAATGACCTTCTGGGCGTTCTGCGCAGTCATGGGCCTGTCGCTCGCGTCGGTCTTCCTGGTGTTCACAGGCACCAGCATCGCCCGGACATTCTTTATCGCCGCAACCATGTTTGGTGCGACGAGTGTCTACGGCTACGTGACCAAGAAGGATCTTTCCCGCTTTGGCTCATTCCTGATGATGGGTCTGATCGGCGTCGTCATCGCGAGCATCGTCAATATTTTCCTGGGCTCAAGCGCCCTGCAGTTTGCGATCTCCGTCATCGGCATCCTCGTCTTCGTCGGTCTGACCGCTTACGACACGCAGAATATCAAGGAGCAGTACTCCGAAAACTACGATCAGGAATCAAACCAGAAGCTTGCCGTCTTCGGCGCGCTCTCGCTCTACCTGAACTTCGTCAACATCTTCCAGCTTCTCCTCAATTTCACGGGGGAGCGGGAGTAAGGGGACAAGCGCTTCTGGGGGCAATGGAAGCGCTCGGGCGCCCGGTTCGCACTCTGTGACAGGATGGCGGACCGGGTGCTCACCTCAAGGAAACGGCCGGGCTTTACCCGGCCGTTTTTTTGCGTCCGATCAGATGATCCCCCAGGCGCGATAGCGCCCTCGCCCGGTAATTTCGCGGATCCCGATGTCGTTCAGAAGATTGAGCGCCCCCCGGCTGGTCACCCGCAACTCGCGTGCCACCATTGCCGAAGACACCATTGGTCGCGACAGGACGAAATCAGCTAGCTGCGGCAGACTGCTGTTCGAACGGCGGTCCCTGAAGCGGATTTCCATCTGCGTGCGCGCCAGGACCAGACGATCCATTTCCTTCAGGCCGGCAGCAGCGCTTTCCACCATCGCTTCCAGAAACGCCTGCAACCTGGTCAGCCGGTCGCGCGCCCGCCTCTTTTCGTGCCGCACCATCTTCAGGCCGGCATAGAAGGCAAAGAGGTGGGAGGTGACCTTGCCGCGGGAGCGCAGGTAGCTCGAGACAAGGAGGCCGCCAAGCCAGTGCTGGCGACGCAGCGGCTCGATCCGCTCCCAGGCTTCGAAGATCACGGCCGCACCCAATGTGGCGGGAAGCGCGTCTGCAATGGCGATCGTCTTGCGCCAGGCGCGAAGCCGGGCAGCTTCGTCCCATTCCTCATCGTCGAACAGGCCGAGCGGATCATCAATGCGTTTTTCCTGGGTCTGGTCACGTTGCTCAGCCGGTGCTGCCGCTGCAGCATTGTGATGGCTGTCCAACAGCCGCTGTGAGCGCTCCAGGATGGCATCGATCTCCGCCAACTCGGCGGAAAGCACATCGTCATGGACATCCTCCTCCGCCTGCCAGGCGACCGGTTCGGCGAACTTCGTTGCACCGCTGCCCTCTCCTTCCACGCCACTGGCAAGGATTGCGAGACCGGATGGGCTCAATGCCCAGTCTGGTGGGGCGTACCATAGGCGCCTTCGCAGACGAAGGACCGCGTGTGCGATCGTCAATTCGTGACTGGGCGCGCGCGTGTCCATATGGGCGTCGTGCAGGACCAGGTCCTCCACGTGAACAAGCTCGCCCGCAACCCAAAGAGCACCAACCGCATCGAAGAAGTGTCTGCGTTCGCCAAAACCGTCGGCGACTGATGCACGCGCCGCGCGTTCGTCCAACCTCGCCAGACTGTCCTCGGCCTGAACGACAGCGGGCACCAGGCTGATCAGCAGCGGACTGTCGATTTCATAGCGCATTGTTAGCTATTTCTATTTCCCCGCAACGGAACTCAAATCACCCTTAACTTCACTCATGGATGGCATGATTTGCCAGTGTTTGAACAGGGGTTCGGTGGCCGATTTTGCAGGAGCAGTGGACACGCCACGAGTAGGCCAACGCGATTGCGTTACTTTACGTTTCTGAACGCATCATAGAGTTCATCGAGCCGGCCTGAGAGATAGTCGCCGAATTCAGCCGCATCTCCCGTCTTCAGCGCGATGGTGCACGAATCCCCGGTTTTGCGGATACGACCCCTGATTTTGCTGTCTTGCTTCGGCGTCCAGTCAAATTCGGTCGCCTCCTGCTTCTCGGGCTTCCTTGCCAGCTCCGCGACCACCAGGTCGAAGCGACGATCCGTGTCCTCGCGCGCAAATCTTTCCGATGCGAGCAACGTCCGCAACCTCGAAGCTGTTGCGCTGGTCCAGCCTTGCGCGAGGGCAAGCCACTTGCGGCGTCCGGCGGCTGGAGCAGCTCCGATGGCAACAATGACGTCCATGGGAATGGCCTTGGCAACCGAGATCAGCTTCGACAGTTCCGTCTTGTCGGTTGACAACGCCTTCATAATCAGAGGTCGCTCGAACCCCTTGCTCTCGAGATTGAATGCAAATACGGCGCGCTCGACATAGGACAGGTTGCGTCGCGCGGAGTTTTCGATCCCTTGCGCAATAACGACGTCGACATCATCGAGCTTTCGGATGATGGCCTGGACCTTTCGCCCGAGCAGTCGAACGGCCTGAAGTCGACGGTGGCCGTAGACCACCTGGTAGCGCTTGTCGTCATCAGGATGAACCCGAACGAGGATAGGCACCTCCTGCCCATTCTCCCCGATCGAATGGACCAGTTCGTCGTCGAGGTTCCGTGGCATGTCCGCCAGCCGGTCCCTGACAAAGGACATGTCGATGGCATCAGGTTCGAGTTCGACAACGCGCTCGCCCGACAGCAGCGCCTGCTGCATGGCGCGGCTTTCCTCCTCCATGCGTCCAAGCGTCAACGCCATCGAACGCACCGGGCCGGCAGGCCCACGAGTGGAACCGTCTTCATCGAGGTTGGCCGCGGCCAACTCCTGTGCGGTATCATCGAACAATCCCTTCAGTCGATCCCGTCTGCTCATGACCGGCCCCACGCCTTATGAATTCCTGCGAGCACCTCGCCGTTCGCCGCATTAACCGACTCTAGAGCCCGGTCATAGGTCGAGCGCCGCACCTGGCCGCGTTCGATCTCGTAGAGGGACTGCTTGGTCAGCCCGGCATCGGCGATCGCCGTCGACTTCAGGATGGTCGCCGTCAGCACATCGTCCCCAAAGAGATTTCGCAACAGGGCGACGATCTGTGACTGCGGCGCGTCGAATGGTTCGTGGCGCGTGACGACATACTTGATGAAGTCGTGCTGCAGATCGCCGCCGGCCTTTCGAACCACCGACAGCAGGTCCGACGTCATCAGCAGGAATTGCGACATGGAGGCGACGTCCACCATCTGTGGATGCACCGTAATCAGCAGCGAGGTCGCGGCGCAGACGGCTCCAAGTGTCAGGTAGCCGAGCTGCGGAGGACAATCGATAACCACAATGTCGTAATCGGCCTCGACCTCGGATATCGCGACACCAACGCGCCGAAAGAAAACCTCGCCGGATCGCTGTCGGTCTCCAAGAGCGCGCGGCGTTTCATGCTCGAACTCCATGAGCTCGAGATTGCCGGGGACAAGATCCAGGCCGTCAAAATAGGTCTTTCGTACGACGTCCTTCAGTGTACGGCGGCTGCCATCATAGCGAATGGCCCCGTAGAGAGTGTCGCCATCGGCAAGATCAAATTCCGGCTGCACGCCAAGCATGGACGACAGTGACGCCTGTGGATCAAGGTCGATGGCCAGAACGCGGTAACCGCTTAGCGCCAGATATTGGGCTAGATAGAGCGTCGTCGTCGTCTTGGCCGAGCCGCCCTTGAAGTTCGTCACAGCCACGGTCTGCAATTTTTCGCCGGGGCGGCGCCGCGGCAGATAGGACAACGCGTCCTTCGGCTTGACGCGCGCCATGTGGTGGCGTAGCTCGTTGATCTGCCCGAGCGTGTAGGATCGCCGGCCATTGACGGCAATATCCGGCTGAGGCCCCTTGCCGTCGAGCGAGAGCTGCCTCAGATAGCCGTCGGAAACACCAATTATCTGCGCTGCTTCGCCCGAGGTGAATGTGCGCAGGGTCTTCTGCGACAACGGCGGAAAAAGCTTCTCACGCAGGAGCTTTAGCTGACGCGAGAGCTGAGTGGCATGCCGCTCAATGCGCACGTCCGTCGTAGATACGCTAATGTTGTCCAAAACACCCGATCCCTATCAATGCGCTTTTTCATCAACATCGCGCTTAGAAGCGTATCGAGAATGCCATGATTCGCGAATCGCGACAATATAATCAGGCGCAGGAAGCAAGTTGGCCGCGGCCAACTTTTGTCCGCCACCCTTGCCGTTGCCATGGCAATCAGTCAGAAGGAGCTGGTTCATCGAAGGAAGCCGCCATGCGACAAATTGAGATCATCGGGATTGGAACGGGTAACCCCGAACATCTCACGGTCCAGGCAATCAACGCCATGAACCGCGCAGATGTGATCTTCATCCCCACCAAGGGAGCGGAAAAGGACGGGCTTGCCGGCATCCGCCGCGAGATCTGCGGCCGCTACCTCACCGCCGGCAACACTGCCATTGTTGAATTCGCCGTGCCAAAGAGGCTTACCGCCGGGCAGACCTACCTGCAGAGCGTCGGCGAGTGGCACGCAGCCCTCGCCGACGTCTATGTTAGCTTGATCGAGACCTTGCCACAGCCGGGGGTCGGCGCGTTCCTCGTCTGGGGAGATCCCGGTCTTTATGACAGTACAATCCGCATTCTCGATCGGGCGCGGTCGCTCAAGTCAGTCGATTTCGATTTCACCGTCATTCCGGGCATAACCAGCATACAGGCGCTCACTGCCAGCCATCGCATTCCTCTCAACCTTTTAGGCAAGCCAGTCGAAATCACGACGGGCCGCCGCCTTGCGGCGTCCGGCAATCAGGCTGATAGCACGGTCGTGATGCTAGACGGCGAGCTCGCCTTTTCCAAGATAGATGACTCGGAGGCAGAGATCTTCTGGGGCGCCTATCTTGGAACCCCCGATGAGATCACCCATGCGGGGAGGCTTTCGGATGTCGCATCCGATATCGTCAGGTCCCGGGCAGAAGCGCGTGCGCGCCACGGCTGGATCATGGATATCTATCTGCTGCGCAAGGGGCATGACTTCGACGATCTTTGACCCATTCCGTGTTTTGCTGCACGGTCCGGTCATGTAAAGACGTGGTCGAGACACTATGACGATGATGACACACCGACAGCTGGCGGAAGAGGGCCACGGGACTGCGCGCCCGCAGGGGCTCCGGCGCGGCGCCTGCCCCACGCTTTTCGAACCGATGCAAACAGGCGATGGCCTACTTGCTCGATTGAGGCCACCTGCGGGAACCCTTTCGCTCCGACAATTCTCGCTCCTGGCGGCAGCGGCCGAACGTCTTGGAAACGGCCTGCTGGAAATCACCGCCCGCGGCAGCTTGCAGGTTCGCGGCCTTCGTCAGGAAACCGCGTCGCAATTTGCACACGAGCTTGAGGCTGCGGGATTCCCTATCCCCGCTGGTCCGGCGATCGAGCTGTCGCCGCTTCATGGAATCGCGCCAGGCGAAATCGAAAACCCTGCGCAGATCGAGGCGATGCTGAGGGAAACGTTTGCTTCGCAGCTCACTTCACCCCTCCTCGCACCGAAACTGTCCATTCTTCTCGACGGCGGCGGTCGCGATGGCGCCTCATCCCTTTTCGCCGATATCAGGATCATCGCGGCCGCACCGGCCCGGTGGCAGCTTGCAATCGACGGCAATGGAAAGAACGCCGTCCCGCTTTTGACGGGAGACGCAGATGCCTGTGTCCAGGCGCTCGGCGACCTTTTGGATCTTTTGATTTCACTTGGCCGACACAGGCGATGCCGCGACATTCCACGCGCGGAGCTTCTGTCGATGTTCCCGTTGATGCCAACGCAGGACCTTGTCGACAAGGACAGAGCCGACACGTCCCTGATTGGCTACAGTCCACTTGCTGACGGATCGCTCGCCCTCGGACTGAGACCACGCTTTGGACAGATCCGGGCCGATCAACTGCTTGCTTTTATTACCCGTGCGGAGGCAATGGGTGCCGGGCAGGCCAGGCTCGGACCCGGTCGCGTCATGCTCCTGGTCGGACTATCGGCGCAAGCAGCCTCGGAGATCGCCGCAATTGCTGTGGATCACGGACTTTCTGGGGACAGGGATGATCCCTCGGCTCATATTGCCGCCTGCGCGGGTGCCGGCGGCTGCGCGTCCGGCTGCTACAATACAAGAAAACTCGCCGAGGCGCTCATTACGAGCGCGCCTGATCTTTTCGATGGTTCCATGGTCATTCATCTCTCGGGCTGTGCCAAAGGCTGCGCCTGGCGTTCGCACGCCCTCACCCTTGTCGGCGCCAGCGACGGCTCTCGCCTAATCCTTGATGGATCCTCCCTGGACGCTCCAGACGCACAGATAGCTGGCGGCGCCGCCGAATCCGCTATAGAGAGCATCGCTCGCTTTATCAAAAACGAGAGACGTGCTGGCGAATCGGCTAGGTCCTGCCTTTCACGGGTAGGAAAGGCGGCCGTCATCAGGGCGCTTCGACAGGAATAGACATGCCAGACTACGACTACATTCACAGTGGCGACGCCATTTACCAGCGATCATTTGCGATCATTCGCAGTGAAGCCGACCTGTCGCGGTTCTCGACAGAGGAAGCGGATGTCGCTGTTCGCATGATCCACGCTTGCGGCCTTGTCCAGGCGGCAGACAGCTTCCTGTTCTCGCCTAGTGTGGTGAAGGCTGCGCGCATGGCTCTTCAGGATGGAGCACCAATCTTTTGCGACGCCGAAATGGTTGCCCATGGAATCACCCGTACCCGCCTGCCCGCGCACAACGATGTGATTTGCACATTGCATGATCCACGGACACCGGAACTTGCCAGCGAAACCGGCAATACGCGTTCAGCAGCGGCGCTCCACCTGTGGCTGGAGCGGCTGGCAGGCAGCGTTGTGGCGATCGGCAATGCTCCAACGGCTCTGTTTCACCTGCTCGAATTGCTGCGCGACGGTGCACCAAAGCCGGCTGCGATCATCGGCATGCCGGTCGGTTTCGTCGGTGCAGCCGAATCAAAGGATGCCCTGGCCGAGAACGCCTACGGCGTGCCGTTTGCGATCGTGCGTGGTCGCCTTGGCGGAAGCGCCATGACCGCCGCGGCCATCAACGCTCTGGCGAGGCCGGGTCTATGACGAATGCTGGCCGCCTCATCGGTGTCGGGACCGGACCGGGAGATCCCGAACTTCTGACCGTCAAGGCCATCAAGGCGATCGATGCTGCCGAGGTCGTTGCCTATTTTGCCAAGCGGGGCAGGGGAGGCAACGGAAGGGCCATCGTCGAGCACCTGATTGGCGACAAGATCCTGCTACCTCTCTATTATCCGGTCACGACCGAGATCGAGACATCTGACGAAACCTACCGCAACCAGATCACGTCCTTCTATGACGAGGCGGCCGAAGCAGTCGGCGGCCATCTCGATATCGGCCGAACCGTCGCCGTCCTGAGCGAGGGCGATCCGCTGTTTTACGGTTCCTACATGCATCTCCACGTCCGCCTGGCGAACCGCTACCAGACTGAGGTCATACCCGGCATCAGTGCCATGTCCGGATGCTGGTCGCTCGCAGGCCTGCCGATCGTCCAGGGTGACGATGTGCTATCCGTACTGCCCGGTACGATGGAGGAGGCCGAGCTGCGGCGCAGGCTCTCTGACACACAGGCAGCGGTGATCATGAAGGTCGGGCGGAATCTTCCGAAGATCCGACGCGCATTGGAGGCATCGGGGCGCCTTTCGGAAGCGGTCTATGTTGAACGTGGGACGATGGTAAACGCGGCAATGACCAAACTCGCAGACCGTCCCGACGGCGAGGCGCCATATTTTTCCCTGGTACTGGTGCCGGGTTGGGAATCCAGGCGATGACGGGCAAGCTTTTCGTGATCGGCACAGGGCCGGGCAACCCCGAGCAGATGACACAGGAAAGTCGTGCTGCCGTTTCGGAGGCGACGGATTTCTACGGCTATGGTCCGTATCTCGATCGACTGGAACTCAGGCCAGACCAGCGTCGGCAAGCTTCGGACAACCGTCAGGAACTGGACCGCGCCTCTGACGCCCTGAAGGCGGCTGCCGACGGCGCAATCGTTTGCGTCGTATCAGGCGGCGATCCCGGGGTCTTTGCGATGGCTGCCGCCGTCTGTGAGGCTATCGACAATGGACCAGCTTGCTGGCGCGACATCGATCTTGTCATCTTGCCGGGTATTACGGCCATGTTGGCGGTCGCTGCGCGTACAGGCGCACCGCTTGGCCACGATTTCTGCACCATCTCCCTGTCGGATAACCTAAAGCCTTGGAATATAATAGAAAACAGGCTTCAATCGGCCGCAATGGCAGGCTTCGTTATCGCTCTCTACAATCCGATCAGCAAAGCCCGGCCCTGGCAGCTCGGCAGGGCGCTTGAGTTGCTCCGCTTGACATTGCCGCCGACGACGCCGGTGATTTTCGGAAGGGCGGCTGGCCGGCCCGATGAAAGGATCACCGTTCAACCGCTCCAGGACGCTGACGCCGGCATGGCTGATATGGCGACCTGTGTGATCATCGGGTCGGAAGAAACTCGGGTCGTTGCCCGGACCGGCAAACCGGATCTTGTCTACACACCCCGCTTCCTCGAAGGAGGAAAAAGGTGACCGACCGCCGAGAGGATCAGCTCGACCGTGGCAAGCCTCTGCATGTCAGCGCTCTCAGCCCGTCTCACCATGATGACCTCGATGCCGAGCAGCCGGGCGGCGGCGATCTTGGCATATGTCGCCGAACCCCCGCTGTTCTTGGTGACAACCGCATCGATACGCTTGGCCTTGAGAAGTGCGATCTCGTTCTCCACGACATAGGGGCCGCGATCGAGGATCAACTCGACATCGGGAAGAGCGAGCGGCGGATCAACAGGATCGACACTTCTTACGAGATAGAAATGCTGGGGCCGGGCTTCTGCCAGGTGCGCCTCCTGACGACCAATTGCCAGAAAGGCGCGGCGAGGAGAGGGGCCAAGCGCATCGATTGCGTCGGCCACAGACGCAACATGTGTCCACCTGTCTTGCGGCTCTTCGCTCCATTCCGGCCTGCGCAGTGCGAGAGCCGGAATCTGGGCCGCCTTGCACGCTTGGCTGGCGTTAATCGACATCCGCGTGGCGAATGGGTGCGTTGCGTCGATCAACAGATCGAAATCACCTTTGCCGAGGAAGGATGCCAATCCTTCCGCGCCACCAAAGCCACCCATGCGGAAAGGCACGGGCTGGCAAACAGGTTTTTGGGTGCGACCAGCCAGGGACAGCAGGATCTCGTATCTTCCGGTCGCGGCAAGCGCCTGCGCCAGGACCCGCGCGTCCCCGGTGCCACCCAGTATCAGGATACGGGCTTTTTCCATGTCTGACGTGTCTTTCGCTCCCGCTGAATGCTGGCTGACTATTATCGGCATCGGCGAGGATGGTCCAGCCGGGCTCGGCGACGAAGCAAAGGCGCTGATATCAGCTGCAAAGGTCGTCTTCGGTGGCGCACGACATCTTGAACTGGCATCACCGATCATCTCGGGCACTACGTTTACCTGGGAAAGCCCTTTCCAACGGTCGATCGAGGCGGTGATCGCGCGCCGTGGAAGGCCTGTTGTCGTGCTGGGCTCGGGAGACCCGTTTCTTTACGGGATAGGGGCAACCCTTTGTCGATCGATCGGGGTTGGCGAGATGCGGACCATTCCCGCGCCGTCCTCGTTCAGCCTCGCGGCCGCCCGTCTCGGATGGCCGTTGCAGGAGGTTGCTTCCATTTCCCTGCACGGACGCCCTTTGGAGCTCCTGCTGCCGCATCTCCACCACGACAGGCGGATCATTGCCTTGACGTCTGATGGCAAGACGCCGCTTCGCCTGGCGGAGATGCTGCGGGACATCGGTTTCGGCCGGTCACGACTTCATCTTCTCGAGGCGATTGGCGGACAGCATGAACGGCAGCGAAGCGTGATTGCCGAAGATTTCGATCTTTCCGACGTCAGCCCGTTAAATGTCTGTGCCATCGAGGTGGTGGCAGGGGAGGGCGCCAGGCAGCTTGCCTTCACGCCCGGGCTTGACGACAGCCTTTTCGAGCATGACGGCCAGATCACCAAAAAGGAGATCCGCGCTTTCACGCTTTCCGCGCTTGCTCCGCGGCATGGCGAATTGCTCTGGGATGTCGGCGCCGGGTGCGGTTCGATCGGTATCGAGTGGATGCTCGCCAACCCGTCGCTACGCGCAATCGCAATCGAGCAGTCTTCCGAAAGGGCAGCAAGGGTTGCCCGCAATGCGCTTGCCTTCGGCGTTCCGGGACTGTCGATCGTCGAGGGGGCGGCTCCTCTGGCGCTTGAAGGCCTGCCGGAACCCGATGCCATTTTTGTCGGCGGCGGAGGGAGCGAGGCAGGTGTCATGGAGGCCGTGATGGGCGCGCTGAGACCCGGCGGCCGGCTTGTCGCCAATGCGGTCACCCTGGAGATGGAGGCACTCCTGCTGTCGCTCCACAAAAAACACGGCGGTTCATTGACGCGTATCGAGATCGCGCGCGTGGCACCGGTCGGCACGATGAGCGGCTGGCGACCTGCTATGCCCGTCACACAATGGCGCTGGACAAGGGAATAAAGGAAAAGAGATGGCGGTTCATTTCATAGGCGCTGGACCGGGCGCCGCCGACCTTATCACGGTCCGTGGCCGTGATCTCATCGCGTCCTGCGCAGTCTGTCTCTATGCCGGCTCGATCGTCTCGCCCGACCTTTTGCAATATTGCCCTTCGGACGCCCGCATCATCGATACCGCCCCAATGTCGCTGGATGAAATAGAGGCGGAGTACATCGCTGCGTCAGCGGCCGGCCACGATGTCGCGCGGCTTCACTCGGGAGATCTTTCCATCTGGAGTGCGGTTGCCGAGCAGATTCGTCGGCTGCAGAAGCATGGGATCGACTATACAATGACACCAGGTGTTCCGGCCTTTGCGGCCGCTGCCGCCACACTTGGTCGTGAACTGACAATCCCGGCAATGGCGCAAAGCCTCGTGCTCACGCGTGTCACAGGCCGGGCGTCGCCAATGCCAGCGGGAGAAACGCTTGAAAAGTTTGGCGCGACCGGGGCGACGCTCGCGATCCATCTCGCCATTCACGCGCTTGATCGCGTGGTGGCAGAACTAACCCCGGTTTATGGCACCGCTTGTCCGGTCGCCATCGTTGCCAAGGCATCCTGGCCGGACGAAATGGTCATCCGCGGCACGCTTGGCGACATCGAGGCAAAGTTTGATGCGACGCCAGTCGAACGCACGGCGATCATTTTCGTCGGTCCATCGCTCGGCGTTACCGACTTCCGCGAAAGCGCGCTCTACGATGTCTCATATCAGCGACGCTTTCGCGGCCGGGAGTAGGGGAGGGGGTCGAATCAAGTCCTCGCCGTGAGGAAGTCCATGCTTGCCCGAAGCGAGCTCGACGGATCCTCCAACCCGTGGACTTCCGCCGCGAAAGGCTCAAACGAAAATGGCCCTCGGTAGCCGGCCGCAAGCAGAGCTTTCATCTGTCCGAGATTGTCCAGCCGGTCCTTCCCGTCTACGAGGACACGGTGGGGATCGCGCATCTCGGAAAGCGAAACACTAGGATCACTGACGCCGGAAATGTGCACCAGCCCCGTCAAGTCCGCAAACAGCCTGTCCTCCCCGGCAAGAAGATGGTGGAAGGTGTCATGAACCAGCCTGAAGGTTGATCGTGCCTCAAGCGCGTCGATGGCAGCGGCCGCCTCCGCCTTTGACCGGAGCGAGCAAATCTCGAAACCCAGCGGTTCGACCAGGCCGATGATGTTCGCCGCGTCAAGCAATGGCTTCAATTCGATCAGCGACTGGCGCAAATTTTTCTGGCGCTCGCCATCGGCCCGCCCCGTTCCATCATTTTTCGGAACGAGAACCAGCGCCTTCGCGCCGCAGGCTGTGGCATAGCCTATCAGTTCCTTCGCCTCCTCCTTGCGCTCAGGACTCCAATCGTTGAAAAGCTGCAGCGCGTTGATCGACAGGATCGTCAGCCGGTGCTCCCGGGCAGCCCTTGCCACGGCATCTGGCGACGTACCGTCCAGGATAGCGGAGTTAGCGAGGTCGTTACGGATTTCGACGGCATCGATACCAAGCGAGGTGGCGAGCCGAAAGAATTCCTGGACAGAAAGTTGCGGCGCAACCATGTGATTGAGCGCGAAATGAAGCTGCGCCATGTTCAGTCTCCTCCCAATTATACCGGCCGGACACCGCACGTGGCGCCCCGACTGTATAACCTTCTAATGGGATTTGTGTTTTAGACCATCTCCCTTCCAAGACTTTGACATTTCATTCCTGCGAGAAAACAATACTTCAATGCAAGAAAAGCCTCACGGCGACACGAAGCGCTGGCAAACCAAGATTTCACGTATCTTCCCCCTACTACGGTCAATAATGAAGTCGATCCGCGTTTTGTATATCGGTTAATAACTGCGCTTATTGTAGAAAATTCGGCTGCAACTGAAAGCATAGACCCGTTTAAAAAGCTCTTTCAAGGCGTAACTTCATGTCTTCGCGCGTCGGAGCGTAACATTTTTCAGAAATATTATTCCTGCCTATTACCTACCCATCCGGTGTAGACAGCCATTGGGGGAGTATAGCGAAATGCAATTTCAGAAATACCTCGTGCTAGGTAGAAATTTATTTGTTGGGCTTTTCACCGTTAACCTTTGGAAATATTTTTGTATTGCGTATTAGTAATCGACTATGTAGTTTCTTAATAAAGTAGAAACGCGGCATACACAGTTCCGTGATAGCGCTGGAGGCATGTTTCTACTTTTAGACCGACTATTGGGGATCATCAAAGCGTTCAGGTAACTGTCGTTCAAGTATTTCAATACTTGTTGCGGGGCCATGTCGCGCATCTAGGGGTATGAGGCTGGTATGAATTACGTACACCCGGAATTTGAGAATGGGAGAATAGCGTTGAATGGCCTTGGGCCCGCAGCGGCACTGTTAGCCGGCGCGGACTCCGGCTTGTCTGTCGCGCAGGAAGATAAATGCCTGCTGATCATCGACGCACGGACACTCGAGCGCGAATGCCTTGCGACCACATTGATGGCGAATGGCCTAGGCATGGCCGCTGTCGCCGCTGGCTCGATCGCTGATTGGCGGCGGAGGAAGGAAAATTACCGGCCGGTTGGGGCGGTTCTTCTCAATATCGCCGGTCGGATGGCAAATGAGGCCGCACTGTCCGAAGAAATCGCGACCATCACCGCAGAAGTCGCACCGGCTCCGGTGGTTATCCTGGCTGATGGTGATGACCTTGGCCAGACATTGAAAATACTCGAATACGGCGCCCGTGGCTTCATTCCGACATCCGTCGGGATCGAGGTATGTGTCGAGGCAATCGCTCTGGCGGTCGCAGGTGGCACCTTTATCCTCGCCGGCCACGCGTTTTCTTCGACGGCCGCGGCGAGCGTCGAAAAGCGAGAGCCGGAACAACGGCCAAAGGAACTCACGCGCATCTTTACGCTGAGGCAGGCCGAGGTCGTGCAGGCGCTTCGCAAGGGGAAGGCGAACAAGATCATCGCCTATGAGCTCAATCTGCGCGAGAGTACAGTGAAGGTTCACATCCGGAACATCATGAAGAAGCTCAAGGCAACCAACCGAACCGAAGTCGCCTACAAGCTCAACGACATGTTCCAAAACGACGGACGATGGAGCACTGCAGCCGAATAACTCATTTCGGCACGTGTTTCTGCACATCGAACAACCTCTCTACAGATGGCGCGCAGTAAGACTGCCGCCATCTGCAGCCAGTCCACCGTCGCTCCCGCCCAGCGCATTAGGGTGCGTTACCGCCCAACCTCACTGTGGCTGTGCTGCTCTTTTCCGGATACGATAGTCACTGGCCGGTCTTTTCGACGTCCCAGTATTTGCCTGAAGCCCTTGGCCGAAAATGGCTGGACGAGCTGTCCGATAAATCCTTCGGCCACTCGACCGCTGATGCCGATGTCGGCAGGCGGTCTGCGCGCCGGATTGAAGTATGTCCCGAAAATCTGATCCCACAGGACAAGGTTCTCACCGTAGTTCGTATTTCCTTCGGCAAGCACCTTCGAATGGTGCCAGCGGTGCAAGCGCGGGGTGCTGAATACCCAGTCGAGCGGTCCTGTGGTCACATCGATGTTGCAGTGGGTCAGAAGGCCAATAAAGGCCGTGACCGCGCCGATCCAGAGAAAGACAGGCAAGGGCGCCCCCATCAGATAGAGGGGAATCTGGCTGAGCGCGATCTTGAAAAGCGAGTCGACGATATGAAAGCGACCCGTATTGACGACCCACAGGCGTTCGACACTGTGATGGAGCGCATGGAATCGCCACAGGGAAAGGATCTCGTGCGCGGCGCGATGAGCGACGTAGAGACCTAATTCAGCGATGGTCAACCCGAGGGCCACCTGCAGGGCAAGCGGCCATGCATGCGGCCATATGGAGAGGGGAGAGCTCAGCGAAGGCTGCAGGACCGTCGCAGCCGCCATTGGAGCGGAAGCTCCGATCGCCGCTGCGATCTGCACGCCACCCTTGCTCAGCAACGTATGAGCAATGTCGTTGAGGGTTTCGCCGTCACGCTCCAACCATTGCTTTTCATAGGGCATGAGCCGCTCGAAGCCCGCAATGAGGGCGACGATCGTGAGGTAGACCACATTGAACCACAACAATGGAGCGTCCGACGCAAAGGCCCATCCAGCCCCAACCAGTCCCCCAGTAAAAAGGCCGGGCCAAAGTATCCGTGACGCCGCGATGTAAACCTGCGACTTGCCCTCAGTCATCACAAGCAACCCTGACACTTAAAATCCGAAGTGCATCTTACATAGCAAATTTCGCTGTCCGCCAAGAGCCAACGCAGTCGTTTGTGACAGATGGCCACAGCTACAATGCGCGCATGCGAGCCCCATGCTTCACCGCTCGTGTGCGGCGATCGATGTCGTCACTCCAGTTTCGCAGACTTAAGATATCGCAATTGTCACATAGCCTGCTTCCTGATAGGCGTCGCCGTCAGTCACACCCTCTCCCTCTGCAAGTCGATGCAATCAAGATTCTCCGACCCATCCACAAGCCCGCTGATCGGCATTGCGCTTGCATGCTCAGGCTATTCGGTTTTTGCCCTACAGGATGCGGTGGTGAAGTGGTTGGTCGCAGATTACGCCGTCCCTCAGATCCTGTTCATGCGTAGCATCATGATCGTTGCGATTGCTGGCATCATGGTCCGGCGGCTTCGCCATCCCTCGATACTGAAGAGCCCGCACCGGAAATCGCTGCTGATTCGCGCAGGTCTGATGCTTGCCGCCTGGATGGCCTATTATTCGGCGGCACGCCATCTCGGTCTCGCCGAGATCACCACAATGTATTTCTCTGCGCCGATCATGGTGGTGTTCCTGTCCATCCTCGTGCTCAAGGAAAACGTCGGGCCAATGCGCTGGTTGGCTTGCATAGGAGGTTTCGCGGGCGTTCTCCTCGCCGCCAACCCTGGGCAATCGCCAAGCATCGTGCCCGCCGCAATGGTCATCTTCGCGGGTTTCTGCTGGGCGTGGAGCACCGTACTTGTACGACTGGTCAGCCGTACCGAAAGTACACTCAACCAAATGATGGCGACTAGTTTTCTGTTCGTAGTCGCCTGCGGCGCGACGCTGCCCTGGTTGTGGAAAACTCCGGACCTCTTCGGGTGGGTCCTGATGATCGGGCTCGGTCTCGTGGCTGCCGCCGGGCAGTATCTCCTCTACGAGGGCTTCCGCCATGCGCCTGCTTCAACACTTGCGCCGATGGAGTACAGCGGACTCGTCTGGGCATTTCTCTACGGATATCTTATCTGGTCGGAAGTCCCAACGGCAAATGTGGTGGCAGGAGCCGTGCTGATCGTCGCCTCCAGTCTCACGCTTGTGTGGTGGGAGCGTCGACGGATGCTGTTGACGCGCCGCCTGACGGCATAGCTCTGCCGTCACTGATCTTGTCAGTTGTAGGCCGTCGCGCCGGCCTCATGCGCCATGCTCAGCTTCTGAGCCGCGAGCACCACCTCGAGGCGGTTTCGCGCATCGAGCTTCTGCATCAGGACAGTCATGTAATGCTTTACTGTCTTTTCGCTGATATCCAGACCGCTCGCAATTTCACGGTTGGTGTTGCCGCGCATCAGATAGCCGACGATCTGCTCCTCGCGGGCACTCAACCGCATATGCACTTGCGTCTTGCGGCGCAGCGCCTCGGTCTTCATCGACATGATCACCTTGGTGGCAAAGCCTGGTGTGATGAAGGTGTTGCCGGAGTAGACCGTGCGTATTGCCTCATGCAGATCGGTGGCGGTGCTGCCTTTCAACACATAGCCGGAAACCCCCAGGCCCAGAACCTGAATCGCTGTCTCGATGCTCGAGCTGGCCGTGAACACGATGATCCGAGTGCGCTTATAGCGCTGCAACATGATCTCGATTGCAGCAATTGCGTCGCCAGGCATGCTCAGGTCGACCACGATCACATCGGGATCGAGTTCTTCGACAAGCTTTAATGCATCGACGGCATTTTCGCCCTTGCCGACAATGGCCAGATCTTCCTTGTTCGAGTAAAGACTGACCAATCCTTCGAGCAGTATCGGATGATCATCGACGAACGCTACTGAAATCGCCATTGAGCTCCCCCCTCTTCCGTTACGTACTACCCTAGTCCATCAGAATGCAATTTTGAAGTTAATACTTAAGTAATAGTACGTTAGCCCACTATCGGATAGTGTTTTCCCTTAACAGATTTGTTTGTACGTAACTTTGCGCACTTCTCGCAAGTTACTCACTCCACCCGGCGAACAACTGGATGAGGCGGCATTGGAAAGCGAGGTGAACACCAACTGAGACGACGGGCAGTACTTATGGCAGACCCAGATGACCACAGCCTGTCGAGAATATTTCATAAGAATTCCCTAATAATAGCACTCGCCACTCCGTTGCAAAATCACCAATCTCTACCATTCCCTACACCGATAGGCGTATATACTGGTGCAATAGGGGACGCGGCAAAGAACAACCGGCATTTGCACTTGAAGAAGCTGTGGTGAGTGAGGCCCTACGGTTTGCCCGGTTGTGCCTCGCGGCTTCAACCCGACAAGATCCCTGAGGCCCGATACGTCTCGGCCCACGCGGGTGACGACGTGATCGCCAAAGCTGTCGAAGGCCGCGGCCGGCGACGCTATGCTTGGTGGCTCTCCTCGTACTTGCGCACAAAGCCGTAAAAGCCCCACATTACGTCAATGGTTTAAAGAACCTTTGGAAGTTTCGAGCATGGCATTGTGGAACTATCGCGTATTTCAAATACGGGATAGTTACGCTTTCATTGAAAACCCAGAAATAGTCTTGTAGCTTCCCGTATCTGAAATACGCGAAATTATACATTATGCCGCTCTATCTCGTCCGCTAAAACATCGATAAAACCCGCGCTCACCGGCAGGCGGAGGCCGGCAAGCTCGTCCAGCTGATGCGCGGCATCTACGTTGATGCCGACGCCGACATAGACGAAACGGTGCGGACCCATGCCGTACGCATCGCCAAATACCTATATCCGAATGCATACCTGTCGGCCGCCAGCGCCGTTCTGCTTGGCACGATGCGTGATGGCCGCCTGTTCCTGACTGGCCGCCGTGTGCAGCGGCAGCGGATCAGGACGCTGGAAATCATTCAGAATAAAGCGCCGGATCACCCTTCCGTCGCGCAGGCAGTAATAGGTGACGACATGGGCGAGTTGCGTGTCGACGTGTCTTCGATCCGCCAGCGCTTTTTGGAAGCCTTCCGCATCCGCAGCGAACATGCGACCTCTTTCGACGAAGCAATGAAGGACGGGATCGCCGCGCGACTGATTGAAGAACACAGGAACCCAGAAAACGCCGCCGACGCAGTTTTTAAGCTTGCCCGCGACAATGGTTGGCTTGACGAAGGAGCGCCGCGGAACGCTACCTGAGACGAAACCCGGCGGCCGCCGTCGCCGTGGCAAATCAGGCCGCGCTCAATGACCGTTG
The DNA here is from genome assembly GCF_000298315.2 of Rhizobium grahamii CCGE 502. Taxonomy (GTDB): domain Bacteria; phylum Pseudomonadota; class Alphaproteobacteria; order Rhizobiales; family Rhizobiaceae; genus Rhizobium; species Rhizobium grahamii. The sequence continues at coordinate 80,693 of NZ_AEYE02000034.1, forward strand.
CATGGCACGGGGAACCGATAGGCAGCCTAGCCCATGACGGCTTCGAGTGGCGATGGAAGGCGTCCGAACCGGACGCCCCGCCGCTTGTGCGCCAAACCACGCCCGGCAGATTGCCTCCTTTCATTGAGTCGTTACTGCCGGAAGGCTGGCTGAGCCGGGTGCTGAACAGCCCGGATGAGCGGGCGGAATTGCGCAGCGGCAAGCGCTACATCTCAAACATCATGATTGTGGCAAGTGAACTGGCCGCCCTTCCGGCCGATGTTCTGTTAACGAGGCTACATAGCTTCACGGAAAATCACTTTTTCACAGGGACCTATGTCGGTCCCGGCCGTGGCGACATCCAGGATAGATTCGAACAGAACCCGGCAAAGATATTCGGGACGGGCGCGACACCGCGGCTGTCGACGTCCAGTCAAGGCGCCGATGTTCCTCGACGCGGATGGAACCCTGATGCCGAGTGCGACAAGCGGCACTACTCTTCCCGGAATGCCTTCATCATCTGGTCGGTGAATGGTTTGAGGAGGTATGAGAGGGCGGTTCGCTCGGCGGTCTGGACGAAGACTTCGACGGGCATTCCGGGGATGAGCTTGTTGTCCTTGAGGAGGTTCTGGTCGGCAAGCGACAGGGAGGCGAGGTAGTAGGGCTGGCCGGTGGCGCGGTCGAGGGTGGTTGCGGCGGCGACGACGTCGACGGTGCCGTGGAGTTCCGGGGTGGTGCGCTGGTTGAAGGCGGTGAAGCGCATGCGGGCCGGCTGGCCGGGCGAGACGCGGTCGATGTCGACGGGGGGAATGCGGACCTCGACGCTGAGGTGCTCGCTTTTCGGGACGACCGACATGACGGTGGCGCCCGGCGCGATGATGCCGCCGATGGTGTGGACCTGCAGGTCATAGACGAAGCCGTCGACGGGGGCGCGCACCTCCATGCGGGTGAGGCGGTCGCGGGCGGCGATCTCGCGCTCGTTGAGCTCGGCGATCTTGGCAAGCAGGTTGACGATCTCGGTCTGCGCCTCCTTGCGGGTGGTCTGGTCGATGGAGATGAGCTTCATGTTGAGCTCGCTGATCTCGCCCTCGGCCTCGGCGACCTTGGCGATCAGCTCGCCGCGGCTGCCCTCGATGCGGGCGCGCTGGCGCAGCAGGTCGCGCTTCTGCGAGATCGGCACCAGCTGGCTTGCGAGCAGCTTCTCGGTCTTGGCGAGCTCCTGCTCGACGATCTCGGCCTCGCTGTCGTTGGAGCGGCTCTGCGCCTTGAAGCCGCGCACCTGTTCGTCGAGCTGGACGATCTGCAGGCGCAGCTGTTCCTTCTGGTTGGCGACCATGCGGCGGTTGGCCTCAAACAGCCTGGTCTCGCCCGAGATCACCGCGGCGGACAGGTCGAGCGCCGCAAAGCCGACGGTTTCTGCCTCGTCGCGCTCGGCCACCAGCCTGGCATGGGCGGCGGTCAGCTGCTGCAGCTGCGCCCTGACGATCGACAGTTCGACGCGGGTCTGGGTGTCGTCGAGGACGATGAGGACGTCGCCCTTTTTGACGACGGTGCCGTTGTCGACGCGGATGGCGGCGATGATGCCGCCGTCGCGGTGCTGGATGGTCTTGACCTGCTCGGAGACGACCACCTGGCCATGGGTGATGACGGCGCCCGACAGCTTCGCCTGGGCGGCCCAGCCGCCGATGCCGAAGACCAGCACGCCGGCCAGTGCCGAGGAGGCGATAATGCGCGAGGTGATGCCGAACTGCCGGGCGTTCTGCCTGGCCTTGTCGCTGCCGGTCTTGTCGGTGCCGGCCTTGTCGCTGCCGGTCTTGTCGCTGGTGGTGGTGATCATCGCGGTGTTCCCCTGGAGCCTTGCTGGCCTTGTTGTCCTGTCGTCGTGGTCTGCTGGCATTGTCTTTCTGGCATTGTCGGGAGAGGCCGGCCTCCCGGGGGAGAGGCCGATGGCCTATCCCCCGGGACAGGCGTCACGCCTGTCCCATCGTCTGGCTGTCGACCGTGACCTGGCCGGGCTCGATGGCGGCGAGGATGAAGTCCTCAGCGGTCAGCTCGTGATGGCCGCGCAGCAGGATCTGCAGGTCGTCGTCATGGTCGAGGTCGACGATGGTGCGCACGACGGTGCGGGTGTCGTCGCCGAGCGCCTCGTAGATGAAGGTGACCGAGCCGATCTGCGGCGTGTCGCCGTCGATCTGCAGGCCGGCGAAGGTCAGCGTGCCGTACTGGCCAAGCGCGGAGAGATCGATGCGGTCGCCGACGCCGAAGTCGAGGATCTCGTCATGGCCGGCGCCGTCGTTCGCAAGGCTTGCGACCGACTGGAAGACGAAGACATCGTCGCCGTCGCCGCCAACCAGCACGTTGACCCTGGCCGAGGCGATGATCGTGTCGTCGCCGGAGCCGCAGCTGGCATTCTCGACGTCGAGGAGTGCGTCGTCGCCGATCTCCGCACCGGAAGCCTCGCCGCGCTCGAGATCGATGACGACACCGAGCACGGTGGCCGAGGCATCGTAGCAGTCGCTGCCGCTGCCGCCGTCCATCCGGTCGTCGCCGTCATCACCGCCGTTGCCGCTGCGGGCGAGCACGATGAAGACGTCGTCGCCGCTGCCGCCGTCGAGCCGGTCGTCACCGTCGCCGCCGACCAGGTGGTCGTCGCCACTGCGCCCGGCCACCTGATCGTCGCCACCCCCGCCATAAAGGATGTCGGTGCCGCTGCCGCCGGAGAACCGATCGTCGCCGGAGCCGCCATGAATGGTCTCGAAGCCAAGGATCGTATCGCGGCCGATCTCCTCTCCCTCGGCATAGCCGGCCTCGATGTCGGCGATCACCATCTTGACCAGCGCCGACAGGTCGAGCGTGTCGCAGCCCGCACCCCCGTCATAGACGTCGTTGCCATCATGGCTGCCGGCATCCAGTCCGCTGGCGGCGGGAGGGCCGAGCACGATGACGACATCGTCGCCAGCCCCGCCCGAGACCACATCGTCGCCGGCCCCTCCGGTCATCTGGTCATCACCGGCGCCGCCGGTGATCTGGTCGGCCCCGTCACCGCCAATCACCGTGTCGTCGCCGGCTCCGGCAGTCATCTGGTCGTCGCCGGCGCCGCCCTCCAGGCAGTTATCGGCGGCGTCGCCGCCAATCGTATCGTCACCGGCGCTGCCGATGACGTTCTCGATGCCATCAAGGCTGTCGCTGCCGATATCGGTACCGGTGGCGGTGCCTGATGCAAGGTCGACATCGACGGCTGACGTCGCGCCGCTGGCGTCGTAGGTGTCGCTGCCCTCGCCGCCGACATAGGTGTCGTTGCCGTCGCTGACAGGCGTGCCCGCGGCCTGCTGCGTCAGGTCCTCGCCAAGCAGGCCGACCCTGAAGGTATCGTCGCCGGCCTCGCCGAGCGCCACGTCCGTGCCGAGGCCGCCCGTCAGTGCGTCGTCGCCCGCGCCGCCTTCGATCAGATCGTCGCCGGCCTTGCCGGCAAGCTGGTCGTCGCCAGCCCCGCCCTGCAGATGGTTGCCGCCACCGTCGCCGCTAATCGTGTCGTCATCGCCGCTGCCGATGACATTCTCGATGCCATCAAGGCTGTCGCTGCCGATGTCGGTACCGGTGGCGGTGCCGGATGCAAGGTCGACGGTAACGGCGGCCGTTGCGCCGCCGGCGTCATAGGTGTCGCTGCCCTCGCCGCCGACATAGGTGTCGTTGCCGTCGGAGGTGGAGGTTGACGTGCCCGCCGCTTCCTGGCGCAGGTCCTCGCTGAGCAGCCCGACCCGGAAGCTATCGTTGCCCGCGCCGCCGAGCGCCACGTCCTTGCCGAGGCCACCGGTCAGCAGGTCATTGCCGGCGCCGCCTTCCAGCAGGTCGTCGCCGGCCTCGCCGAAGAGCTGATCGTCGCCGTCATCCCCCATCAGGTGGTCGTTGCCGGCGCCGCCGAACAGCCGGTCGTGGCCCCCCTCGCCGATCAGGCTGTCATTGCCTTCGTCGCCGAACAGGTCGTCATTGCCCTCGCCGCCGAACAGCACGTCGTTGCCAAGCCCGCCGAACAGACGGTCGTTGCCGGCCTCGCCATGGATCAGGTCATCGCCGTCGCCGCCGAAGACGGTGTCGTCGCCGGACCCGGCAAACACCACGTCACGGCCCTCGCGAGCATGGACGAAGTCGTCGCCATCCTTCAGCGAGATGATGTCGTTATCAGGCGTGCCGAGCAGCCGGTCGTCGCCGTCGGGGCGCTGCCGTTTTGTCGGGGGTCGAAGACCTCCTCTCATCCATCAAAGCGATCTCATCGAACGCCTGAGCGCGTTCCTCTCAAAAGGTAGATGTCATGATCAAGAAACTCGCATTTTGCGGGGCTCTCGCCGTATTGGCTAAAAAA
>NZ_AEYE02000033.1:5000-181332 GCF_000298315.2 Rhizobium grahamii CCGE 502
GCAGACGCCTTCAAAAGCTCCTGAGACTGGACCGACCGTAAGATCGTCGCACTATCCACCATTGCAAGTTCGCGCCTCGGGCGCTAAACCAGGCGCGACCAATGGTGGCGCCAGCCCCGATACCGATGCGGTGCCTTCAAACCTGCCGAGCCGTTGGCAGGGGTCGACAGCGTGCCAACCCATCAATGCCTGTCTATGCGTTCAGAGGCCATTGTCCTTCATGATCTTCGAGGCATTTTCCTTGGTGACCTTTAGCGTCGGCAGAACGACATTCTTTTCGACCTTCTCGCCGTTCAGAAACTTGATCGCCTGGCGCAGGCCTTCCGCGCCAGGGGTCGCATAAAGGAAGGTGGCGCTGAGTTCGCCATTGTTGACCCAGGTCACGCCCTCTCCCGGAAGCGCATCAATACCGATGAACTTGATGTCCTTTTCACGGCCCGCGTCCTTGGCTGCGAGATAGGCACCATAGGCCATGGGATCGTTGTGGCCGTAAACGAGGTCGATCTTCTCATTGTTGCGCAGCGCGGTCGCCATGATGTTATAGGCCTGGTCCTGCTTCCAGTCGCCTGACTGCTGGTCGAGCAAGTTCTTGATGCCCGGTTCCTTGTCGGTGAACTCGTGGAACCCGTCATGCCGGTCGTGCGCCGGCTGCGTGCCCATGCCTCCCCAGATCTCGACGACATTGCCTTTAGCCTTGCCAGCGCCGCCGAGAAGCTCGACGGCATACTCACCCGCCGCGCGTCCGATCAATTTGTTATCGCCACCCACGAACTGGACATACTTGTCGGTCTCGACGTTGCGGTCGAGCACAAAGACCGGGATTTTCGCGTCGATTGCCTGCGTGACAACGCCCGTGAGGCCGGCCGATTCCTTGGGCGAGATCAGCAATGCTTTGACCTCCTGGCGGATGAGGTTTTCAACATCCGCAACCTGCTTTTCGGTCTTGTCCTCGCCATCAGTAATGATGAGTTCGACTTCAGGATGTTTGGCGGCTTCGGCGATGATGTCCTTGTTGAACTGCGCGCGCCACGGCTCGATCGTGGTGGCCTGCGAAAATCCGATGCGCAGTTTCTTGTCCTGCGCGACGCTGTCATTTGCGGTATAAAGCGATGTGGTGGCGAAAAGTGCGGCAGCGGCGACCGCGAACTTCAATGTGTCACGACGTTTCATTTCCATTTCCTCCAGTGTTGAGAGACATGGTCTCCTTTCGCGGACGCTCCTCCCCGGACGCCTCCGATCTGGCGCGGTGCGGAAAAATGAGCCGCAAGCGCGCCAGAATTTCCCGGGCATTGCGCTCTTGGACGAGCACCGTGCCAACGATGATAAGACCCTTCAGCACGAGCTGGAGGTTGGAATTGATGTTGTGCAGTTGCAGGATGTTGGACAAGAGCCCGAAGATCAGCACGCCGCAGAACGTTCCGGCGAGGCTGCCACGCCCGCCCATGAGGCTCGTGCCGCCGATGACCACTGCAGCAATCGCATCAAGCTCGAGGCCAGCGCCGGCATCGGGTTTCCCCTGCCTGTACTGCGCAACGTAGAGAATGGCGGCAATCCCCGCCAGCAGGCCGGAGATGGCATAGGTTACAATTTTGATCTTGCCGCTCTCAACACCCGAAAGCCGCGCGGCCTCCTCGTTGCCACCGATCGCATAAACAAAACGCCCGAACGGGGTGAGGTTGAGCACAACGGCGTAAAGAATGATTGCAACGAGAAAGAATATGCCAGGCATTGGAATGATGCCGAACACGAGAGAGCGCAGGAAATCAAAATCCGCCGTAGCATTCGAGCCAGTATAGACTGGAAGAACAGCATTGTTCTGCCCCGCTGTAAGCCGTGCGATCCCGAGAGCAGTTACCATCATAGCAAGCGTGACGATGAACGGTTGAAGACGGCCGGTAACAATGATGATGCCGTTGATCGCCCCGAAAAGCAGCCCCACCGCCGGCACGACGAGCAGGACGGCAAGTACCCCAAACTTGCTCTGGCTCTGAGGCAGCAGGTAGAAAAGTAGAGCAGCGCAAAGAACGATACCGACCAATGCCGGAATGTAGACGCCGCGCAGCCGATCGAGGGTCAGGTCGCGGCTATGACTGATGCCGGTGCGGCGCTTTTCCAGATTGAGGAACACGAAGCGTGTCAACCACGCCCCGATCAGGAGCGCCGCTAGGAGGACCGACGGCACGCCGAGCATGAGGGCCGGCGTCTCGCCTGGCACGGTGAGTAGCATGGCGCAGACAACACTGCAGATCGCCATGAGTGAGCCAACGGAAAGATCAATGCCGCCGGTAATGATCACCGCCGTCATGCCTGTCGCGATGAGGCCCGTCGTCGAAACTTGGCGCAGAACATCGAGGAGATTGCCGCTGGACAGAAATATGTTCTTGCCTGACGACGTGAGCGGCGACCATATGATGCCGATCAGGAACATCGCGATCAGTCCCCAGTAGAGCTTCGTGCGCGAAACAAGTTTCATCACGGTCATGCAAGTGCCTCTGCATGCTGTGTCTTCTGCGAACGTGGGGCGGCTAGCTCCATGATCCTCTCCTCTGTCGCTGCCGAGCGCTGGATAAGGCCGGTTTGGCGCCCTTCGGACATGACGAGGATGCGATCGGCGAGATAAAGGAGCTCCGGCATTTCGGAACTGACGACGATGATCGCCATGCCGCTTGCAGCAAGGCGGAAAATCAGGTCGTAGATTTCACTTTTTGCCCCCACGTCGATACCACGGGTCGGCTCGTCCAGAAGCAGGATGCGAGGATCTGTGGCGAGGCACTTGCCGATGACAACCTTCTGCTGGTTGCCGCCGGACAGCGTTCCGGCAACCTGGGCAATGCCGGACGCGCGAATACCGAGCCTCGTAACCGCATCTGAGGCGAGTGCCTTTTCTGCCGGAACGTTGCGGATGCCGAAACGGGCAATCCGCCCGACGAGAGGCAGCGCGACATTGTCCGTGATCGTGTCTGCGAGGTGCAAGCCCTGTGTCTTGCGGTCTTCGGTCAGGAAGGAAATGCCCAACCGGCGGGCCTCGACCGGCGTGCGGATCGTCACCGGCCGTCCATCGATCTGGATCCGGCCCGCGACCTCTCCCTGTGTCGCTCCGCTGATTGCCTGGAGAATTTCCGTGCGCCCGGCTCCCAGGAGACCGCCGATCCCAAGGATCTCCCCGGCCGCCAGGTCGAAGCTGACGCCAGTAAGAACCTGCGTGACGCCTCGCCGGTCGGCGACTGACAGGGCAAGGTTGCGCACCGACAGGACCGCGGTACCGGTCGTGGGGGACTGAGGCCGGGCAACCTCCGAGCGGTTGAGATTGCGGCCGACCATGGCGGCAATAACGGTCCTCTCGTCTATCTCAGCCATCGGCCTTGTCCAGATATGACGGCCGTCACGGAATATAGTCACGCGATTGCTGAGCTGCATGACCTCGTCTATGCGGTGGGAGATGTAGATGATGCCGACGCCCTCCAGGGAGAGCTGGCGTATGATCGCAAACAGTCGGTTGCATTCGCCGGGCGAGAGCGCGGACGTTGGCTCGTCCATAATCAGAATGCGCGCATGAAGTGATAGCGCCTTGGCGATCTCGACGAGTTGCTGCTCACCGATCCTCAGCGACGACACACGCGTTTCCGGATCGAGATCGATGCCCAGCCGTCCAAGCAATTGTTTCGCAGCCTGCACGCTCTTCGGGCGGTCAACGAACATACCGGCGATCAGAGGCTCCCTGCCGAGAAATATGTTCTCGGCTACGGAGAGTTCTGGAACGAGATTGAGCTCCTGGTGGATGATTGCGACACCTGCCGCTTCCGCATCGCGCACGCGTTCGAATTGAACCGGGACATGGTCGACCAGGACGCGCCCCTCGTAGTCCGTATAAACGCCGGACAATATCTTCATGAGCGTCGATTTGCCGGCGCCGTTTTCGCCCATCAGAGCGTGAATTTCTCCGGGACAAAGGTCGAACCCGACCCGGTCCAGCGCCAACATTGCGCCGAACGACTTGGAGACGTCGATCGCCTCGAGAATGGGCGTGGCCGACGGGATCCCGCCACGCGTCGGGGACGTCTTGACTTCTTCCTGCATGACAATGACGGCCTCCCTTCCATCTTTGTCTCGCGGTGCAAGCGACGGCGAAAGATTGTCTAAACGTTTCGAACATGTCAAGCGGCGGCGCCGTCTGGACCGCTCGACCTTGCCAGTTTCACGGGATTCCCATACCATATCGGCAATTACTCCTATCTAAACGTTTCGATCATGAGCCGGTCCTCGGTCAAACACAGGAAATCGCAGCCAACCATGCTGGATGTCGCGGCCAAGGCCGGCGTCTCGACTGCGACCGTTTCGGCCCTGATCAACGGCACTGCGCCCGTTTCCCCTGAACTGCGGGAAAGGATCGGGAGCGCTATTGCCGCGATCGGTTACAAGCGTAACACCATTGCACGAAGCCTGAAGACCGGCGCGACCAACACGATCGGCCTTGTGATTGCCGACATCACCAACCCGTTTTTCACCGACGTCGTCGCGGTGATCCAGGACGTGTTGCATCGGGCGGGCTACGCAGTGATGCTCTGCTGCACGGACGAGGATCCGGATCAGCAGGAAGAGCAGATTTCACTGTTGCTGGACCGCATGGTCGACGGCTTGATCATCGCGCCGGCTGGTGACGACCATGCGCTCGAGCGCGTCCTGAAGCGAGCAGACATCCCGGTCGTCCTGATCGACCGCATCAGCAATGGCATCGCTGCAGACGCCGTCGTCCTCGACAACCAGCGCGCCGTTCGCGAAGCCATCGACTACCTTATCGGCCTCGGCCATAGACGCATCGGCTACATCTCAGGGTCACTGGACACATCGACCGGTCGCGGCAGGCTTTCGGGCTATCGCGACGCGTTGGAAAACGCGAACCTCGCCTGCGAGGAAGACCTGGTGCGCATTGGCAATTTCCGGGAAAGGGATGCGTATAATGCCGCGATGCAACTCCTTGTGCTGCCGGATTTGCCAAGCGCGATCTTTTCGGCGAACAACCTCATGGTGATCGGCGTGATGAAGGCAATCCGCGACATGGGACTGCGCTGCCCTGAGGACATCTCGGTTTCGAGCTTTGACGATTTTCCATGGGCCGATGTCTTCCAGCCCAACCTGACAACGATCGCCCAACCGGTGCAGGCTATTGGCGAACATGCCTCCCAGCTTATTCTCGACCGGTTGAGCAACCGTGCGGAACGGCCCCCGCGACAGATCGTGCTTGCCGGCCGCCTGACGATACGAGAGTCCTGCCGGCCGTTCTCCAGGCCAGACAAGAACTAACCGTTCAATCCGAGCGATTATCCCGCTGACCTGGGGGAATGCGGCCCTGGCATGAGGACGCTGCAGGGGCTGGAGCAAGGTGATCAAATTTAACGCAATTATCCTGATGAATGTATGGACTGTTCAGGTCGTGATCGAGAAATCGATTTGGTGAGAATGGAAGTGCATTTCTCACGATCTTCCCAGAGCACGACAAGTCGAGCCGCAACGTGGCGTATGCTCAGGAAGTCCTTAATCTTCGGAACGATTGGCGGGCACTGCGCGTTTCTCTGTTCGCGATAGTTCACGAGCAGAGAGGATGTGATCCGAAATGGAAAGCACCGAAGGCCGCATGCTTGCCGAGGAGTATCTCCGGCTCGGGGGAAAAAGACGGGTGAAGATTGACGACAATCACCAGACTGTTCGCCTCTGGGAGGCCGACCCGCCCGACGCTGAGAGATTTTGGCACGACCGTATCGAGCGACTGGAGGACCGGCGCCGCAAGGACGTGGAGTTCTTCCTGCCGTCGATCAACTCACCATAAGTAGAATGCATGTCGTCTCCAGGACTGGCCGGACAGGGCGCTGACCGGCCAGCGTACCGTCGATTAACGCGATTTATGCTCTCTCTAGCGCCAGGGGTGGCGGCCCGGCAGGACGTCATGTGGTGGGCATCATGCGTCTCGCGGTTCCGCGCCGCTCAGATATGCCAGTCTGACGCTAAAAGCACCGGGCTGTCGGAAAGAGCGTAGGCCCTGATATAGTCAATCTGCATCTGCGAGCCGTGCGCCAGGCCGTCCGACGGGGTTCCCGCAGGACCACCGACGGCAAGATTGACCAGCATGTACATCGGATCATGCATATCCTCAGGCGTGTCGCTCTGCGCCACGGCGACATCGTCAAAATACCAGGTGACATGATCCTGGTCCCAGAGGACGCCGTAATTGTGAAACCCGTCGGTGCTTGGCACCTTGACCGGAAAGGACGTCATCGTATGCGCGCCACCATGTTCGCTGTGGACGGTCACGTTGACGGTGTTCGGGTCCTGTCCGCGCATCTCCACAACATCGAGTTCAGGTGGCCAGGATCCGTCCTCGGGAAGGAGCCAGAAGGCAGGCCAGACACCCTGCTCCGTCGGCATGTCGGCCCTGATTTCGAAATATCCGTAGGTCTGGGCAAAGGATGAATGGGTATTCAAAAGGCCGGACGTATAGTCGTAGCCGTTGATCTGCGCCTGGAGCGCTTGCGATGCCGGTTCTGCCGAAATCGTCAGGATGCCGGTGTGGATCGAAAAGGGATTTGCCGCCGCGGTCGGCGCATAGGACGGATTGATGTACCACTGCAGCTCGCCGTTACCGGTCAATGGGCTGCCGCGTTCAGGCGCCCACCAGAATTTGGCGTCCCATGTCCCCTGGTCGCCGCTGCGAAGCGACAGGCTGTTGAACTCGTCGTCGAAGGTCAGAGCCAGGTGGGAACGATCAAGTGTCAACTGGAACTGGCTCGCCTTGAGATCGGAACCCTGCGTATTGGCGAAGACAAGGCTCTCGCCACCGCCGAGATCCAGTCGCAGGTTGGCGCCCTCCTGGGTGGTATGCGCCAGAACCTGCTCGAATGACGAAAACCCGTAGCCGTTGAGCCGGACCGTGTCGTCACTGCTGAAATCGACAATCAGGTCGCTGCCGTGGCCTCGGGTAAGAAGGAAAGTATCAGCTCCGCCTCCCCCGATCAGGACGTCGTTGCCGGCATCCCCGTCGATCGTCTGGCTTCCGGACGCACCGGAGATGATGTTGTCCATTGCATTGCCGAACGCGTAGCGCCCATTGCCGGTGACCGTCAGGTTTTCGAAATTGTCGGGCAACGTGTAGCTCATCCAGGTGTTGATCGTGTCGACACCTGCGCCTGACGACTCCACAGCCCGATTGATGCTGGAATAGAGGTAATAGATGTCATCGCCGGTACCACCGTTCATGGTCACGTTGACTGAACTGTCGCCCCATATGGAGTCGTTTCCCGCCGTTCCCTTCAACACCGGACCCGAGCCGGTCGCCGAAAACCATGCTGTCGACGTGCCGCTATAATACAGCGTATTTCCCACTGCGTTCTGTACTGACTTTACCATTGTCAACTCCTTCGGATTATGACGTGCCCAACGCGTTTTTTCCTCCCAAAACTGGCTACTCCTCCCGAAATGCGCGCGCCAACTGGTCCGTTAGCGGTTTTGCAAGGTAGGCCAATGCCGTGCGATCGCCGGTCTCGATGAAGGCCTCGACTGGCATTCCGGCAACCGGTGACAGCTCGCCGAGCCTCTTCCATTCGGCCGCTGGAACAGCAACACGAAGGGTGTAGTAGGATTGGCCCGAATGAGCGTCCGTCGTCAGATCGGCCGCAATGGAGGCGACCCGTCCCCTCAGCTCAGGTGTTGTCCTGGAGCTGAAGGCAGAAAACCGGAGGATGACCTCTTTGCCGACGGCAACCTGATCGATGTCATATGGAGACAATCTAACCTCGGGGGTGAGCAGGTCGTGATCGGGCACGATCTGCATGATCTTTTCGGCAGGCCCGACCACGGCGCCGGCCGCGTGAACAGCCAGCTGATGGACAATGCCGTCCTGCGGCGCTTTGACGTCGACATGGTCAAGTTCGTCCTCGATCGCAACACGCCGTTCTGCGTATTCGTTGCTGTCGCTTTCCGCTTGCCTCAGCTGCTCTGAGACCTCGCTTCTGTGGTCGTCGCCCACCTGAATGATCTGCAGCTCCGTTTCCGCGACCTTCCCTTTTACTTCCGCGCTCGACGCGATGAGACTGCCAAGCTCGCCGGTCAGGTCAGCGGCATCCCGCTGCAGGGCATAAACGCGTGTTGCGGGAATGACGCCTTGTCTAAGAAGCGGTTCCAGACTTGCCAGTTCCTTCTGGATAATGCCGATCGCCCGGCGTTTGCCGTCCTGCTGTGCGATCAGACCCTCGGCCTGCTGATTGAGTTGGCGGACCCTTTCCCGCAATTGCGCCGTACGCCCCTTCAAAGAGGCGCGGCGGTCGTCGAACAGTCTCTGCTCGCCTCTCTCCACCGCAGCAGCCTCGCCTTTACTTTCGCCGCCATTGGTTGCCGGAAAGACGATGGTATCGGCGCCGTCCCGTTCTGCGGCCAGGCGCGCCGATCGTGCTGCGAGCTCTCTTGACCGTGTCAACACGATCGCAAGGCTTGCTCTCGTTTGCGTATCATCGAGGTGAACGAGTACCTGCCCTGCGCTGACGCGATCGCCGTTGCGCACGAACACCTGTCTTACCGTCCCGCCCTTCTGATGTTGAACCGGCTTGACGTAGCTTTCGACGACGAGCGTTCCCCCTGCAATCACCGCGCCATTGATGCGAACTGCGCAAGCCAGTCCGCCGAGAACACCGACGAGAAGGACGGCTGTTGCCAGCGAAAGCACTGTCAGGCGGCGGATTGCATTTTCCGTTGATGTCCTGATCATGACGACAACTCCCCACCGGCACGCAAGAGCCGCACGAACGAGCCGGAAACGGCCATGGACCCTGGCGCCGTGTTGACGACCGCCTGCGCCGGGCCGAAGGCCTTGGTGCGTCCACCTTCGAGAACGAGCACCTTGTCGATCCCGGCCAGTGCCGTTGCACGATGGGCAATGACCAGCACCACACCCTGGCGGGATCGCACGCTCTCGATCGCCCGGGAAAGCGCCAATTCGCCTTCCGCGTCGAGATTAGAGTTCGGTTCGTCGAGGACAACCAGAAATGGATCGGCATATAGTGCCCTTGCCAGGCCAATGCGCTGTCGCTGTCCTGCAGACAGGATCGAACCTCTTTCGCCAATCTCGGTGTCAAAACCCAGCGGCAATCCGACGATCATGTCGTAGACGCCAGCTGCTCGTGCCGCGGCAATGATCAGATCGGAGGGAGCATTCGCGTCAAATCTTGCAATGTTTTCGGCAATCGTCCCATCGAACAAGGCGACATCCTGCGGCAGATACCCGATATGTCGGCCAAGTGCTGTTCGTGACCACTGCCCAAGCGAGGCCTTGTCGAGCCTGACGTCGCCCGCAAAGGCCGGCCAGAGGCCGACGATGCCCCGTGCGAGCGATGACTTCCCCGACGCGCTTGGGCCGACGATGCCGACCGCTTCGCCGGCATACGCATCGAATGACAGGCCGCGAATGATCGGGGTCTTCGACCCGGGCGCACCCAGATGGAGATTAGTAACGCTCAAGGAGCCTCGCGGAGCAGGAAGCTCGACGTCACGTTCGGCATCGTCGACCTCAGGTGCTTCGTGGTTCAGGCGCGCCCAGGCCTGACGCGCGGCGGCAAATCCTCTCCAATGGGCAATGGCGAGTTCGATTGGCGCGAGTGCACGACTGACGAGTATCGAGCTCGCGATCATGATACCCCCCGTCGCTTCCTGTCGGATGACCAGGACGGCGCCAACCGCGAGCACCGCTGACTGAAGCAACATGCGCGCCGATCTCGAAAGGGTCGAAAGCGTATTGACGAGGGTCGCACTGTGCTGGTGACTGTCGAGGTGGCGCTGGTTGAGACTTGCCCACCTGGTCGAGAGCATGGTTGCAAAGCCCATTGCGACCACCACTTCCGAATTGTGCCTCACAGCGTCGGCAAAAGCCATCCGCTCGGCGAGGAGGATTGCCGTCTTTCGGATCGGTTCCCTGGATTTGCACTCGGCCAGGCACGCCAGGCCAGTCAAGATCAGGGCTCCTGTCGCGGCGGTCACACCGATCCAGGTGTGGAAGAGGAAGCAAAAGGCAAGATAGAATGGCATCCATGGCAAATCGAACAGGGCACCTGGACCCGGACCTGACAGAAAGCCTCGGACCGTATCAATATCGCGGATCGATTGAACCCCCGCGTCTTGCTTCGGTTTTCTGGATGCGGAAAGCGCGATCAAGGAAAAGGCACGTCCGGCGAAGCGCTCGTCCACGGTCCGCCCGACCTGGCCGAGCAGCAGCGAACGCGTGAGGTCAAGGAGCCACTGGAAAGCAAACAGCGTGACAACAATTCCCATCAATCCGATCAGGGTCGGCAGGCTGCGGCTGGGGATAACCCGATCGTAGACCTGCAGCATGAACAGCGAGCCCGTGAGCGCCAGGATGTTAACGAGGCAACTGGTCACGCCAATACCAAGTGCGCCACCGCGCAGCATCGACAGGAGGCCAGGCATCGGCCGTCGCCGGATCGGGGGGTTGCTTTTGGGCACCTGCGCTCCTTCTGGCTGGGGGACGTGTCGCACGGATGCAGCAACCGACTGCAACCCCCGTGTCGTTTTGACTCCCGTCTTGGCCAGACTGAGCCAAAAGAGGACGAATGACGACCTCAAACCACCGTTGCTGTTGGCCCAAACTTTATGTCAGGAAACGAGATGTTAAACGGGAAGCACTCAGCAAGTGACAGGCGCTGACGACTGTTCCCTATTCGAGTGGCACAATATCATTTGTGAGTGTCCCTCAAATATCGACGTCGTCCGCCCGAGCGTGCGTTCGGGATTCGCTGCATCAATGCCGGTTAACTACCTGATAATTCCGGGGTGCAAACACACGGCAAGATTTACCGTACGCTCGTCAAGATCAATCATCTGTACCTGCGGTCTCGGAGCAACGGCACCACTCCTCACTCGAGATCCGGGGCGAATTCGGAAGTATGTACCGAGTATTGCATCGCACTTTATGGATTTCAGCGTCCCTCATACGAATTTCCCGCAACCCCGGAGCGGCGGATGCCTCAATCCCGCCACAGAATTCCCGGTTAACTTGCAGATAAACGGGCGGATAGCGAAAATGAAGTTTCTGGTTCTTGTTGCAGCAGCTTTTTTGCTGTCTGTGTGCCAGTCGAACGCTCAGATCTACGGGCCGTACGACGATTATGAGGTCTATGGTGATGACGACGGTTACTACAACCCTTACCTACCTCCTCCCGAGTATAGCGAGCCATTACCCGAGCGCCGAACCCATAGGAGGAGCACAAGGGGCACCATCACGATTGCGACCCGCGAGCACACCCTTGTCTACACCACCCCGGGAGGCGAACAGCTTGCCTATCCAATTGCAGTGGGCCGTCAAGGCAAGCAATGGTACGGCACGACGCGTGTGACGTCGAAGAGCAAGCACCCCGTATGGCGACCGACGCCGGGCATGCGACGCAAGAACCCGAGACTTCCTGCGGTCGTTGAACCCGGTCCCTCCAATCCACTCGGCACGCGCGCCATCTATCTTGCCGACGGCCTGCTTCGCATTCATGGTACCAACGACCCGCGGTCCATCGGCACGAACGCGTCGAGCGGCTGCTTTCGCATGTACAGAGAAGATGTCGAGGAGCTCTACGAGCTGGTCCAGCCGGGGACGCGTGTGATTGTCCAGAGATAAGATGATTGTTTTCTTGGCCACGACCGGACGGCTCACACGATGGAAAGCGGATGGATATTTGTTGTTTCGTCGTTGCCCGTCAGTGATACTGAGGCAGATGACTCTCCCTAGACTAAATCAACCCTTTCGAACCCACATCGCGCCATGTCCGAGCCAGTAACGTCAAGCCACTCATGTCGAGGCCAATAGTCTTCAGGCAAATAGTCTTCAGGCCAATAGTCTCAGGCCAACAATTCTTCAGGAAGGCCTCCATCTCTTCGGGGACGGCTGTTGCAACCCTGACACGGCGATGGGAGGCTGGGCATTCGTCGCCTATTGGCATCGAAATCGGCCACGGCCTTGGTGGCTGCAGCCAGACTGCAAATAACAGGATGGAGCTGCTTAGCCTGTTCAACGCCGCCAGCTTTCCCATTCGCAAAGGAGGCAGGTCAGCTCGATCTGGTCGGACTTCGTCTACGCGATGAGAGGCTGTAACGTCGACCGATCTGGAGGAACAATGGCGGGAGAAACGGGCGTGCCGACCAGCGGGCGAGAAACAGGAAACTAGCCAATGCCGAGCTCTGGAAGAGCCTTGACCGGGAACTGGACAATCTGCTGATCAAGGTCGCCGGGTGCAGGGAACATGTCGGTATCACTGGAAAAGAGGGACCGATTGGCTAGCGGGCCAAGGTCTGCGTTCCGTTAGCGGTCTTTCGGCTCCTACTGATATCGGCGTCGGATCTTCAGCCCTAGAGGTCGGTCCAGCTTGAAAACGCTGCTGCCTGGCCGTGCCTTTCGCCGCTCCCGTCGACGAGTTGCCAGACGACACCATGTTCCATCCAGAAGCGTTTTCCGGACTTCTTTACCCGCAGGCCCCGGTAATCGGCGATGAAGCCCTGACGCTCGACGGCCTCGAGGAGCAACTGGCGCTCCGCCCGGTCGGGCGCTTCCGCAGACAATCGCGAGGGCATTCCAATGAATTCGTCCCACCCATATTCGAACCGCTTCTGGGCCGCGACGTTGGCGTAGATAAATCGTGGATCGGGTTCGGTATCGTGGGCAAGGATGACCGTCGACACCTCACGGTATAGCCAGTCGGGGCCTTGGCCTTGTTCTAGAAGCGGCTTTCCGACAAGCCGGAGAAAGCTTCCCGTCAACAGTTCGAAGAACTCAAGGTCCGTCGGTTCAGGAGGCTCGGTTCTCATGGGTCGACCCCTCCTCTTTCAGTGGTTCGATTGCGGTGATCGCAGACCCTGTCGGTGAGATCGATCACGATGATCCTTCCAAGCGCCAAGAGAAGGGCAAGTCAGGCATCAAAAAGCGAGGCCGGCAGGTTTAACGTGAACCGCCCAGGCTCCGCCAGCCGCACGGCGACAGCTTCTCGCAGAAGCGCAAAGCGCAATTCCAGCGCAGTGACGTCGGGTGAACTTGGCAGCAGCGCCAGTTCATTGGCGAAAGCGTCAAACTCCCGCCCCAGCGCCGTCTCCTGAAAAGGTAGGCTCATGTTCCCTCGCCTTGTAGATTGCCCGAAAGACTCAACTCCGCAGATTTACATTGAGACATGATATCCTGCTCAGCGCCTGCAGCGGTATGGTGAATATCCAATTAATCTCGAGTACGGACCTGAACAATAGCCGACCGCCGAGAGGGCGTCTCCAGCAGATCTCGGGAAGCCAACATGAACCATGCGTTCATCTCGGCTTCAGGTGGGGCTGTCTACCCTTGCCCCATCGTCACATCCGCAATGAATCGTCGGGACAATCTAGCAATGCCTCATCCTGCCCCTCAATCGGCCGGTCGTGATCCGCGTCTCGATTTCTTCCGCGGAGTTGCACTGGTCATGATCTTCATCAATCACGTGCCAGGAAACTTTCTCGAAGGCATAACGTCGAAAAACTTCGGTTTTTCCGATGCAGCAGAGGCCTTTGTATTGATGTCAGGCATGTCAGCCGGGCTTGCCTATTCGAGTGCCTATGAGCGAGACGCGATGATGGCGACCGGACGCATTCTGCGCCGTGCGCGCCATCTCTATGGCGTGCATCTCGCGACGACGGTCATTGCAGTTGCCATCCTCATGACCGGCCACCATTTCCTCGCGACCGACACGTTGTCTGACCGCGTCAACCTCGGCTCCTACCTCGATGCACCCTGGAAAACCGCAGCCGGCTTCGTCGCCATGACCCATCAGCTCGGCTATTTCAACATCCTGCCCCTTTATATCGTGCTCATTGCCGCAACGCCAATCTTTCTGGCAATCGCCTCGATCAGCCGTCCGGCATTGATCGCAGTGTCGGTCGGCATCTGGGGCATGGCAGGCTGTTTCAATATCAATCTTCCGAACTTCCCGGCGGAAGGGATGTGGTTCCTCAATCCATTCTCGTGGCAGCTCATTTTCTGCATCGGCCTATGCGCGGGCATGGCATCGAAGAAGCAGGAGAGCTTTGTCGGATACAATCCGACACTCATGGCAGCATCGCTTGCTTACCTTGCCTTCTCGCTTTTCGTGATTGAGGGACAGCACTACGAGTTGACGAACTGGGGCGACCATCCAGCGTTCCTCGTCGGCTTCGACAAGGGCATCCTTCCGCTTCCTCGGCTGCTCCACATCCTTGCCCTGGCCTACGTCGTCTCACAGCTGCCGGCATGTGGACGGATTGCCGCCAACGCGCGCCTTGGCGCCCTAACTCTCCTCGGAAAACATGGGCTAGCAGTCTTTGCCTGGGGTTCGCTGATCTCGATTGCACTGCAGGTTCTTCGGGAAGCCTATCCGTTCCCGCTGCTTCTCGAGGCGGCAGCCATCGTGGCCGGGCTTACGGCACAGTATCTCGTTGCAGAGCGGCTGCAAAACTCCAAGCTTTCGGCTCGCCTGGCAACGCAGGCGACCTGAACAGGACGACGACTGCCGCCGCCGTTGTTTTTACTGGCCTCGGTCCGTCCGGACGGGCCTAAGCCGAGCCGAGCGCCAACATCGCGACGGCGATCCAGAACAAGGCACAAACCTCCGTCGCAACCAGGTAACCCATCGCTCGATCACTCATCATAGTGTCCTCCTCCAGCTCCTACGAAGCCTCTAATCGACCGAGACGTGCCTCTCTCGCCAGGCAGCATCCCGGCTACGCAGCAATTCGACATAGCGTTGACGAAGGGTCCGGATGTCAATATCGCCTCGGGCCCATTGCCCCAGCCAGCCCTCGAATTCCCTAGACTCCTCTACCGGGCATCCGGCCTGTCTGACGCGCGTGAAAGCCTTGGCTATCAATGCACGTCGGGCTTCAATTGACATCAAGCTCCCCTCAACGGACGTCTCGGCGGCACAGTAGGGATTAAATCCCCTTCGGCGCCAGCAACCATGAGGCGACTCCTCCAATATTATTTCAGCCGTTGCTAAACTGCGGCAGGAGCTAGGCGATCCCGCATTGACAGGATCGCCGCGCCATGTATTCTTTTATAAAAGCGCATATAACATAATTGTGGAACAAACCGGGAGATAGACATGAGATTGAAGCTCGCATTCCTCGTCACAACGGCGTTGATCGCAGCGCCGTCCCTTCTGCTGGCGCAGGAAAAAGGTGGCGTGATCAACGTCGCAACGATCGGCGAACCACCAACGCTCGATCCGATGACCTCGACGGCCGACCTCGTCGGTATTGTCACACAACACATCTTCGAAACGCTCTACACCTTCGACAAGAAGTGGGCCGTAACGCCTCTCTTGGCCGAGACACTTCCCGAGGTCAGCCCCGACGGCAAGACCTACACGATCAAGCTGCGCACCGGTGTCAAGTTTCACGACGGAAGCGACATGGCATCCGATGACGTCGCAGCCTCTCTCAACCGTTGGACCAAGCTTGCCTCGCGTGGCAAACAGGCTGCGGGCTTTATCGAGTCGATCACTGCGACCGACCCGTCAACCGTTACTATCAAGCTGAGGCAGCCCTACGCGCCGCTGGTCTCGCTGCTTGCCTTCAACAATTCCGCTGCGATCATCATTCCTGCGGAAAAACAGGGCGACACGATGAGCGAATTCATCGGCACCGGACCTTACATGTTGAAGGAGCGAAAGGCTGACCAGTACATTCAGCTCGTCCGCTTCAATGACTATAAACCGCGCTCCGGCGAGAGCGATGGCTACGGCGGCGCCCGCCATCAGTATCTAGACGAAATCCGCTTCGTACCCGTGCCCGACGCAAATACCCGCGTAGAGGCTGCCGTCTCCGGTCAGTACGACTATATCGATTCACTGCCAGTCGAATCCTTTGACAAGCTGAAGTCGTCCGCCGCAACCCAGCCTCTGCTCCTGAAACCGTTCGGCTATCCGGTCTTCGTCTTCAACACCGCTGCCGGCGTCGCGAAAAATGTGGCGATCCGCAAGGCAATCCGCCAGGCACTCAGCATGGAAGACATGATGGCGGCGGCCTTCGGCGGTACGGACTTCTACACGGTCGACGGCAACATTTACCCAGGCAATTTCGCCTGGAGTACGGACGCCGGTGTCAAGGGCAACTACAACATTGCAGATCCCGAAGGCGCCGCAACCGCTGCCAAGGAGGCCGGCTACAACGGCGAGCCGATCCGCATCCTCACCAGCCGCCAGTACGAGTTCCACTACAAAATGGCCCAGGTCGCGGCCGAATACCTGAAGCTCGCAGGCTTTGCGGTCGACCTGCAGGTCGTCGACTGGGCGACACTGACACAGCGCCGTACGGACAAGGGGCTGTGGGACATCTATATCAGCCATAGCCCCTTCCTTCCGGAACCAGCTCTCATCGGCTCCCTCTCCCCGAGCTCGCCAGGATGGTGGGACACCCCGGCGCGAAAGAGTGTTGTCGATGCATTCACGACAGAAGTTGACCCTCAGAAGCGCGTTGAACTCTGGGCCAGTGTCCAGAAGACAATGTACGACGAAGTGCCGTTCATGAAGATTGGCGACTTCAACGCCGTCTCGGCCATGTCGACGAAGCTTCAGGGCGTTAATCCCGCGCCTTGGCCATACTTCTGGAACGCGTCGATCAAAAAGTAGGCCGAAAGTGCGGCAGGTGTCGGCCCTCAAGCCGGCATCCGTCCATGATCCCGCTCCCAGCGGACACAGGAGCCGCTTTCCATGATACGCTACATCCTCCAGCGCCTACTCGGCATGATCGTTGTGATGTTTCTGGTCGTCACGATTGTCTTCGTGATCGTGCGCGTGACACCCGGCGATCCCGCCGCAGTCATGCTCGGTCCCGATGCAACGACCCAGGACGTTGCCGACCTGCGCGCCCGGCTGGGTCTCGACCAATCGATTCCCGTCCAATACTTCTTCTATATCGGCCAGCTTCTCAAAGGCGATCTCGGCCAGTCGATCTTCCTCAATATGCCCGTAACGTCAGCGCTTCTCGAGCGCGCCGAGCCGACCTTCTTCCTGACGATCTTCTCGCTCCTGATCGCAAGCGCGATCGCGCTGCCGATCGGCATCTACGCCGCTTACCGGCGCGGTTCCTTCGTCGACCAGTTGTCGACCACAATCGCCATGCTGGCTGCAAGCATCCCGAGCTTCTGGCTCGGTCTGATTTTCATGCAGTTCTTCGCCGTGCGCCTGAACATCTTTCCCGTCTCCGGCTATGGCGGTCCCGGTGCATCCTTTTCTGAACGCATGTATCATCTGACATTGCCGGCCTTCGCGCTCGGTCTCGTCTCCTCCGCACTGATCCTGCGCTTTACGCGTGCCTCGATGCTCGATGTGCTCGGCGATGACTATATCCGCACTGCCAGAGCCAAGGGACTGGTCGAACGCAAGGTCGTGCTCAAGCATGCGCTGAAGAATGCACTGATACCGATCATGACGATCCTCGGCCTGACCGCAGCCGTGCTGATCTCAGGCGCAGTCGTGACGGAGACCGTATTTGGCCTGCCAGGCGTTGGCAATCTTGTCGTCTCTGCCGTTCTCAGGCGCGACTATCCCGTCATCCAGGGCGCGTTGCTGGTGATTGCCGGCCTCTACGTCCTCATCAATTTCGCAATCGACATGCTCTATCTGCTGGTCGATCCAAGGGTGCGCTACTGATGGCCGATATCGCAACCACAACAAAACGAACCGCAGCAAGTCAACGCAGCAGATTTCTTCGCCGCCTTTTTAAACGCAAGACGGTTGCCGCCGGCATCATCGTATTGACGATCTTCGTGCTTTTGGCAGCACTGGCACCCCTAATTGCGCCTTACTCGCCCTCGAAGCTGTCGATCGTCAATCGGCTCAAGCCGCCCAGTGAACTGTTCTGGTTTGGCACCGATGAATTCGGCCGTGACGTGTTCTCGCGGACGATCTATGCCGGCAGGCTTTCGCTGCTGGTCGGCGCCGCCGTTGTCATGCTCTCCGCATTGATCGGTGTCACGCTTGGACTGCTTGCCGGCTTCTTCAAGAAACTCGACACGCCGATTGCCCGTCTGATCGACGCAATGATGTCCTTTCCGGACATCCTTCTCGCGATCGCACTTGTTGCCGCTCTCGGTCCGTCGCTTTCGACCGTCATTGTTGCGCTGTCGATCGTTTACGCGCCGCGCCTGGCACGCATCGTTCGCGCCTCGACCCTCGTGATCCGTGAACTCCCCTACGTCGAGGCAGCGCAGGCGCTTGGCATCTCCACCTTCCACATCATGACACGGCACGTGCTTCGAAACCTCCTGTCGCCGATCCTGGTGCAGGGCACCTTCCTGTTTGCGAGCGCCATGCTTGCCGAAGCCGGGCTCTCATTCCTCGGCCTCGGCGTCAGCCCCGAAATCCCGACCTGGGGAACCATGATCGCAGGAGGCCGGCAGTATATCGGGCAGGCCGACTGGATGACCTATTTCCCGGGCTTCGCCATCATCCTCTCCGTGCTGTCGCTGCAAATGGTCGGCGACGGTCTCCGCGACATGCTCGATCCAAGACTTCGAAAGGACCTCTAGAATGACCGGTGAAACAGCGGGCAAGCCGCTCCTCATCACCAACGTGAAGCCCATGGCTTTTGGCGCCGCTGCACCATCTGGCACCACGGACATCCTTGTCGGCGCCGATGGCCAAATTGCCGCGATCGGCTCGTCGCTTGCAGCACCTGCTGACGCTTCTCGGATCGATGCGAAAGGCGCCTGGATGTCACCCGGCTGGGTCGACCTTCACGTCCATATCTGGCATGGCGGCACCGACATCTCGATCCGCCCCTCGGAATGCGGCGCCGAGCGAGGCGTCACGACGCTCGTTGATGCCGGTTCCGCCGGAGAAGCCAACTTCCACGGCTTCCGCGAATACATCATCGAGCCCTCCAGAGAGCGCATCAAGGCTTTCCTGAACCTCGGCTCGATCGGCCTTGTCGCGTGCAATCGCGTCGCTGAGTTGCGCGATATTCGCGACATCGATCTCGACCGCATTCTCGAATGCTATGCACAAAACAGCGAGCACATCGTCGGGCTGAAAGTGCGTGCCAGCCATGTCATCACCGGCTCATGGGGCGTCACGCCCGTCAAGCTCGGCAAGAAGATCGCCAAGATCCTGAAGATCCCGATGATGGTGCATGTCGGCGAACCGCCTGCCCTCTACGATGAGGTGCTCGAAATCCTTGGCCCGGGCGATGTCGTGACCCATTGCTTCAACGGCAAGGCGGGATCGAGCATTATGGAAGACGAGGACCTCTTCAATCTCGCCGAGCGCTGTGCTGGCGAAGGCATCCGTCTAGACATCGGCCATGGCGGCGCGTCCTTCTCCTTCAAGGTGGCAGAAGATGCGATCGCGCGCGGCCTCCTGCCGTTCTCGATCTCGACCGACCTGCACGGTCATTCGATGAATTTCCCCGTGTGGGACCTGGCAACCACAATGTCGAAGCTTTTGTCGGTCGGAATGCCATTCGCCAGAATCGTGGAAGCCGTGACCCATGCGCCGGCATCAGTCATCAAACTGTCGATGGAACACCGTCTTTCGATCGGAGCGAGGGCGGATTTCACCATCTTCGACCTCGTCGATGCCGACCTCGAAGCCACCGACTCCAACGGCGACGTCTCCCGGCTGCAGACGCTGTTCGAACCGCGCTACACGGTGATCGGACCCGAGGCAATCACCGCCAGCCGCTATATTCCGCGAGCCCGCAAGCTTGTCCGCCACAGCCACGGCTATTCGTGGCGTTGAGCGGAAGGCAACCCCCGCATAATAGGAGCAGAAGTGACCACGTCACCAACAAAGGCCGCGGCAGCGGTGCAAACGCCTTATGAGCGCCTCGCGGCGCTCGGCATTACCTTGCCATCAGCGCCACCGCCGATCGCCAACTTCATTACCCACGTTCGCGAAGGCAATATTCTCTACCTGTCAGGTCAAGGGCCGCGGGAGGCCGATGGTCAGCTTCATGCCGGCAAGGTTGGCAGCGATGTCAGTACGGAAGAGGCCTATCAGCACGCACGGCTCACCGGTATCAACCTGCTTGCCGTCATGCACGACGCGCTCGGCGATCTCTCCCGGGTAAAGCGGGTCGTCAAGCTGCTTGGCATGGTCAACGCCGTGCCGCACTTCGAAAACCATCCAAGCGTCATCAATGGATGCTCGGACCTCTTTATCGAGATTTTCGGCGAGGCCGGCCAGCATGCGCGCTCGGCCGTGGGCTTCGGGTCCCTGCCCGGCAACATCACCGTCGAGATCGAGGCGATCGTCTCGCTGAACGATTGAAGGGGTCCTGATCAGTGATTGCGCCAACCCATCAATTTTTCGATCCGCTGCGCCGAAGCCCGTACCTGGTCGGTGTAGTGACTTTCATCGGACAGCACCTTCTGTTCAGGCAGCACGATCGAGATGGTGGCAATGCACTGTCCCTCCCGGTCACAGACCGGCGAGGCAATGCAGGCAACGGCATAGTCCGACTCGGCGATCTGGATCGACAGCCGCTCCCCGAAGGCTTTCCCGGCTGCGTCAGAGAGCGTCGCCGCATCAATCTCGGCGCGTCCCGTCGGCGACGTGCGGGCACAGCGCCTGAAGAGTTCCACCCGCTCACTCTCCGGCAAGTGGCCGACAAGAAGCCTGCCGGATGCGGTCCAGTTCAATGGTACGCGTGTGCCAACCCGCGATGCGACCTGGAAGTGGCTTGGCCCGTCCGCCATTGCAAGGACGAGCATGTAGTCACCATCGCGACCGCAGACCTGGACAGTCTCGCCCGCCTGGCGGCAAAGATCGTGCATTTCATGCGTGGCAACGCTCATGAAGTCCAACGACCGGGCATAGGCGAGACCGTAGTGATAGAGGCGCGAGCCAAGCCAGATCGACCCGTCGGAATTGCGGGCCAGCATGTTCTTCTCGACCAGATCGTCAATGATGACGTAGACCGTCGAGAGCGGTGCCCGGACGGCCTTGGCAATCGCGTAGGCGCCCGCCGGGGAACCGGTCTCGTAAAGATAATCAATAACCTGCAACGCACGATCGATGCCGCTCACCCGAGAGCGCCGCGTGCCCTTCGTGTCCGCCTCGCCAACCATTACCGTCTCGTCAAGGGGAGTTATGGAGGAGGTCTCGGTGCCCAATTTCAGCGTTCCTCGTCTGATAGCGAGACGCTATTACATTACTATGGCATACCTGTCGATGGCAATTCGCAAGCCGCCGCCACTCTGGAGAAATAGAATGTCCGATGATATCCGCACCAAGATCGGCTTGCGCCCGGTCATCAATGTATCCGGCACGATGACCAGCCTCGGCGCCTCGATCGTCGTTCCGGAAGCGATCCAAGCGATGGAAGCAATCCTGCCGCAATTTGTCGAAATCAATGATCTGCAGCGCATGGCAAGCAAAGTCATCGCAAGACTGACGGGCGCGGAAGCAGGTTTTGTCACTGCGTCGTGCTCTGCTGGCATCAGCCTTGCCGTCGCGGGTGCAATCACCGGCAACAATCTCCTCGCCATCGAAAAATTGCCCGATATGGCGCCCGATAAGAATGAGGTCCTCGTGCAGATGGGCCATGTCGTGAGCTACGGAGCGCCTGTCGATCAGGCCATCCGAATTGCTGGAGGGAAAGTCGTTCTGATCGGCCAGGCAACCTCGACGCATCGCTTCCACATGGAAAATGCCATCACCGACAAGACGGCAGCGGCGGTCTACGTCGTGTCTCATCATGTTGTCGATTACGGCTTGCTTCATCTTAACGAATTCGTCGAGATCGCCCACGCCAGGGGCGTTCCGGTCATTGTTGATGCTGCTTCCGAATACGATCTCAAGCTGTTTCTTGCCCAGGGGGCCGACATTGCCCTTTATTCCGGCCACAAGTTCCTGGGCGGCCCGACCTCCGGCATCGTTGCCGGCAAGAAGGAACTGGTTCGTAGCGCCTTCCTGCAGAACATGGGGATCGGCCGCGGCATGAAGGTTGGCAAGGAAAGCGTCTATGGCGTCATGGCCGCGCTGGAAGCGTGGCAGAAGCGGGATCATCATGGAATTCGGGAACGTGAGACTGGCTATCTCAAGCTCTGGAAGGAAACACTGGATGGTCGCCCGGGCGTGACGGCACTCATCGAACCTGATCCGACGAACAATCCGCTCGACCGCTTGCGGGTCGTTGTGTCGCCAAGCGAAGCACATATCACCGCATGGGATCTGGCGGCAGCACTGTCACGTGGCGACCATCCAGTGATCGTACGCGACCATGAGGTCGAGCATCGGCATTTCTATCTCGATCCCTGCAACCTGCATCCTGGCCAGGAAAAGATCGTCGCCGCGCGGCTGCACGAAGAACTCGAGAAGGCTCGCGCCTCGAACGAGATCATCGCCACCCCATTCGAAGACCGCAGCAGGCACCGCTTCGACGGCATGCTGCGCTGGCCGGACTAAGGGCGGGCGGCAAGGGATAAAGGGAAGGAAACGAAAATGAGTGTCAGAGAGACTAGCATTGCACAGCCCGTTGACCCGGTTCTATCCGTGCAGAACCTGACCACCTCGTTTCTGGTGGATGGCGGCTGGAAACCAGTCGTGCGAAATGTCTCTTTCTCTGTGGCACCGGGAGAAACGGTCGCCATCGTCGGCGAGAGCGGTTCGGGCAAGAGTGTGACGTCACTATCCGTCATGCGGCTCCTGCAGGAGGATCAAAGTCGCATCGAGGGAAAGGTCACGCTTGATGGCCGTGACCTCCTGTCCCTTTCCGAGGACGAGATGCGCAAGGTGCGCGGCAACGATGTTTCGATGATCTTTCAGGAACCGATGACGAGTCTCAATCCGCTCTTTACCATCGGCGACCAGATCTCGGAGGCGTTGCTGTGTCATAGGGCGATGTCAAAGGCGCAGGCCAGGGCCGAGACGATCCACTTGCTGGAAAAGGTTCGCATCCCGTCAGCCGCCTCCCGTTTCGGCGAGTACCCGCACCGTTTTTCGGGCGGCATGCGCCAACGTGTGATGATTGCCATGGCCCTTGCCTCAAAACCGAAGCTTCTCATCGCCGACGAACCGACGACAGCACTCGACGTGACGATCCAGGGGCAGATCCTCGATCTCATCAAGATGCTTCAGGACGAACAGAAAACCTCGGTCCTCTTCATCACACATGACATGGGCGTCGTTGCCGAAATCGCTGACCGGACAGTCGTGATGTACCGCGGCGAAGAGGTGGAGACCGGCGCAACCGGTGACATCTTCCATCGCGCAAAACATCTCTACACCCGCGCCCTGCTGTCGGCCGTGCCGGCCCTCGGATCCATGCAGGCTTACGCGCGGCCATTGCGCTTCCCAGTCGTCAACGCTGCCACCGGCAAAACCGATGCAGGGGTCGAAGTGTCAGATACCGTGGTCGGGAATAAACCGGTCCTCGAGGTCAAGGGGCTCACCAAACGGTTTGACATCCATTCGGGCCTGCTTGGCCGAGTGAGCGGGCGGGTGCATGCCGTCGAGAACGTGTCCTTCGACCTTTGCGCCGGCGAGACCCTGTCCCTCGTGGGGGAATCCGGCTGTGGCAAATCGACGACGGGGCGCGCTATCATGCGATTGATCGAACCGGATACGGGCACCGTGATCGTTGAGGGACGCGACATACTCCCTCTCGGCAAGCGAGAGATGCGCGAGATGCGCAAATCGGTGCAGATGATCTTTCAGGACCCATTCGCATCGCTCAATCCCCGCATGACCGTTGGCCAGGCGATTGCGGAGCCCTATCTCGAGCACAAAATGGGCTCGGCGAAAGAAGCAAGGGATGTTGTCGCCGACATGTTGCTGAAAGTCGGTCTGACTCCCGACATGGCGCAGCGGTATCCCCACGAGTTCTCCGGCGGCCAGCGACAGCGCGTCTGTATTGCCCGGGCGCTGGCACTTGAACCGAAGGTAATCGTCGCAGACGAGAGCGTCTCCGCCCTTGACGTGTCGATCAAGGCGCAGGTCATCAACCTGATGCTCGACCTGCAGCAGAGCCTTGGTCTCGCCTTCCTGTTCATTTCCCATGACATGGCCGTTGTCGAGCGCGTAAGCCATCGCGTGGCCGTGATGTATCTGGGAGAGATTGTCGAAATCGGCCCCCGCTCGGCCATCTTCGGCAACCCGCAACACGACTATACCAAGAAGCTGATGGCCGCCGTGCCAGTCCCGACTCCCGACCGCCGCCACCAGAAACGCAAGGCAATTGTCGAGGAGTTGAGGAGTCCGATCCGGCCGGTGGAATACGAGGCCGATCGGCGCGAGTACCGGACCGTTTCGCCAGGACATCTCGTGATAGCCTGAACCTTCTTGGCTGAATTCAATGGTCCGGGGAGGTCGCTGCGCCACAAGTCGAACCAGATGGAATCGGCACGTCGCCGTTCCCTTGGGGCTAGGGTCATATGCAGCAGCGGCAACTTTTTGGGGAACCGGGCGTGTATTCTAACGTGTAGAATCTGTCGTCGGCAGCAGAACTTTCTGTCATCGTGGTTTGCATCCTGCTTGCTGTCGACGACATGCCTTCCCTCCCGTGCCAGACTTTCCTCTTCGCGAATATCCTCCGTGTCGCGGGTGATGGTTCAACAAGGCGAACAGCGCCTTCGTGGCTTTAAATTTCCGGAACGGCTGCAACGCACTCACGCGATCCCGGGCGGGTGGGGGCCGGGGCAGCAGGTGGCCGACGGGGCCACCTTGCAATACCTGATCATCATGCCGTGACCGCTCAGTCCTTGGAAGGTGGTGACGAGCCCAACACTTTGTCCATCGTTATCGGAAGGTCGCGCATCCGCTTGCCGGTTGCGTGGAAAACCGCATTGGCGATTGCTGGTGCCACGCCGACGATACCAACCTCCCCGACCCCCTTACCCCCGAGAACCGAGGCTTCCTTGTCCGGGATCCCGACCGAGATAACCTCTATTTCCGGGATATCCGCATTGGTGGCCACGAGATAGTCACCGAGGTTGTTGTTGACCAGGCGACCATTGCGGTGATCGACCAGTCCCTCTTCGAGAAGCGCCTGGCCGATCCCCATGATGATACCGCCACGCCACTGGCTTTCCGCGAGCTTGGGATTGTAGATCCTGCCGCAATCGAATGCCGATACGACACGGGAGACGCGGATCGTCCCGAAGTCCTCGTCGACCTTGACCTCGACAAAATGGGCGCACCAGCTATGCATGGAATAGTCCCCCGCCGTTGGTCCGCGGATGCTTCCCATCGTCGTCCATGCCTTCCGGTGACTGTCCGGCCCCTGCTCGTTATCCGGCAGCGTGTTCCTTCGCGTTTCGATCGACTGACGACCGAGCGCTGACATCAGGTCCCGGATCGAAATCGACATGCCGCCGTCACGCGGTACCGCCATTCGCCCCTCGGCCACCGTCAGGG
Organism: Rhizobium grahamii CCGE 502; assembly: GCF_000298315.2. Lineage (GTDB taxonomy): Bacteria > Pseudomonadota > Alphaproteobacteria > Rhizobiales > Rhizobiaceae > Rhizobium > Rhizobium grahamii. The sequence continues at coordinate 30,392 of NZ_AEYE02000033.1, forward strand.
TGTTGGCTCCGGTACCGCGAAACGGTGAAGATCCATCGTTCAGGGCAAGCGCGATGAGTTCCTCACGCGCAGCCGATGCTGCCTTGTGAACGGCCCCTGTTATGGCGCCGGCTAACATCGAGCCGCCTGCAACCGTCGCGCCAGGAAGCGATGAGTCGCCAAGCCGGACATTGATCATCTCGACCGGCACACCCAGCGCATCGGCCGCCGTCTGGGCAAGGATCGTATAGGTACCCTGCCCCATGTCGATCGCGCCACTCACGACCTCTACCGAACCATCGGCGAGAATGCGGACCAGCGCTTCGCTTGAGGCTCGCAGAACAGGGAACGTTCCGCAGGCCACGCCCCAGCCGATCAAATGCCGGCCGTTTCTCATCGAGCGCGGAGCAAGGCTTCGACGCGGCCATCCGAATGCGACACTGCCCGCTGACAGCGCCTCCCGCAACCGCCGTGTGGACCAGGGCTTGCCCGATTGCGGATCGCGTTCCGCATAGTTGCGCAGCCGGATCTCGACAGGATCGATACCGACAGCGTATGCGAGCTCGTCCATCGCGCCTTCGAGCCCAAAGGTGCTCGGGTTCTTGCCTGGAGCCCGCAACGCTCCGGGCACGATCGTGTTAACGGCGACCAGCCGATGTTCCGCGCTGAAATTCTCGACGGCATACATCAACGGCGTTGCTGCGCTGGTCTGCTCAGGAAAATCTGCGTAGGTCGCTGTTTCGCTGGCGCCACTATGGACAAGGGCCTGGAGGACACCGTCTGAATTGGCGCCCAGCGCAATCGTCTGCCGGGTGGCAGCGCGGCCGCCGAAGGCCGTGAAGGTCTGGGGACGTGTCACAGCAAGCTTCACAGGGCGGGCGAGCCTTCGGGCAGCCGCCGCTGCAATTGCGCCATACGCGTAAGCTGTCGCCTTGGAACCGAAACCGCCACCGATGAACGGCGAAATAATCCGCACGTTCTCATAGGGCAGCCCAAACCATTCCGCATATGTGCGTGCCATCCCATGCGTCCATTGGCTGGGCTCCCAGATGGTCAGGGTGTCGCCGACCCACTCGGCGGTTAGGCCATGCGGCTCGATCGCGACATGGAATTCCCGCGGCGTCCGGTATTCTGCCTCGATGCGAACAGGGGCAGCTGCAAGCGCACTCCTGGCATCACCCCAGGTGACCGTCAGTGCGTCGAGACGCTTTCCCTCTTTCGCCGCCGGGTCGTCAAAACCGACAATCGCCGGAGCCTCCTCATAGGTGATGTCAATCAGCCTTGCCGCTTCACTCGCCTGCTCCAGCGTTTCCCCGATGACCGCTGCAACGGCTTGGCCGTTGAAGGTGATATCGCGGGACAGCGGATAGTAGGGCTGATTGTCCGGACGGTTTCCATACCAGTCCGACGCAACGGTGAGATGGAGTTCGCTGTCCGGGGTCAGGACCATCAGTGTGCCTGGCGCCGCCTCGGCTTTGCTGCTGTCGATGGCGACGATACGCCCGGCTGCAATCCTGCTCTGCACCAGCACACCGTAGGCAACCCCCTTGATCGGTTGTTCCAGGGCATAGGGCGCGCTGCCCGTGATCTTCAGGCGACCGTCTAACCGCGACAGTCGCCCGCCGATCGTGCCGTCGGCGGAGTCGCCACGTTTGCTGCGGGATTCCACAATGGTCATGCCAGACCTCCTGTCTCGAGAATGGCGCGCGTCACAACACGCGGGGCGAGTTCGATCTTGTGATTGTTGGCGCCATGGCCGACGGCGCCTTCCATTGCAAGCCGGCTCGCTGCGGCGATCGCTCCGACATTGTCAAGGGACGTCCCCTTCAGTGCGGCCTCCACGGACCGCGCCCGCCACGGCCGTGTCGCAACTCCGCCCAATGCAACACTGGCGTTCCGGATCGTCTTGCCGTCTTCCTCGAATTCCAATCCGACGGCTGCACTTGCGGCGGCAAACTCGTAGGACTGGCGATCACGGACCTTGAGATAGGTCGAGTGTTTCGCCAGCGGCGTGCGGGGAACCCTGATGGAAAGGATCATTTCTCCGGATTCCAGCAGTGTTTCCCGCTCGGGCGTCTCCGAGGGCAGCAGGAAGAAGTCTTCCACAGCCACCTGACGCCCGCCAAGGTCGATGACGGCATCGAGGGCAACTAGTGCTACAGCCACGTCCCCTGGGTAGGACGCAATGCAGGCCTTGCTGGTTCCGAGCACGGCATGATTGCGGGTTATCCCTTCTATTGCCGAACAGCCCGAACCGGGCGTACGTTTATTGCAGGCCTTGAAGACGGCGGGGTCACGGAAATAGGGACAGCGTGTCCTTTGCAGGAGATTGCCGCCGATTGTCGCCATGTTTCGCAACTGCGCGGAGGCCGCAAGAGCCAGGGATTTTGAAACGGCCGGATAATCTGCGCGAATGCCCGGACTTGCAGCGCCGTCCTCCATTTTCGCAAGCGCGCCGATCGTGACACCGTCGCCGTCAGCGGAGATCTTTGCGAGGTCCGAAAGATGGCTGATGTCGATCACAAAATCCGGGGCGGCAACGCCGCATTTGGCGAGATCGAGAAGCGTTGTACCGCCTGCAAGAAACACGGCACCCGATTGCATGACATGCTTTCGGGCGTCGTCGATGGAGCCGGCCCTGATATAGTCGAAATCTCTCATCGGACCATCTCCGAAGCTTGGCGCACGGCCGCAACGATATGGTTGTAGGCTCCGCACCGACAGAGGTTGCCGGCCATGGCCTCGCGGATCTCGTCGTCCGTCATGGCTCGCCCTTCACCGATCAACGCGACAGCCGACATGATCTGGCCCGGCGTGCAATAACCGCACTGGAAGGCATCCTGCTCCAGAAAGGCTGCCTGCACCGGGTGCAGGTCGCCATTGTCAGACGAAAGCCCTTCAATGGTCGTGACCTGCTGGCCTTCGGCTTGCGCTGCAAGGGTCAAGCAGGCAAGCACACGCTTGCCATCGACATGCACGGTGCAGGCGCCGCATTGCCCCTGATCGCAGCCCTTCTTCGTGCCGGTCAGACCCAGATGCTCGCGAAGGGCATCGAGCAATGTCACGCGTGGCTCGACATCGAGTTCGTAACGGCTTCGATTGATGTCCAGAGATAGGTGGATCGTCCGGGTCATGGTGAGCTCCTGCTCTCGTCTCGGGATGGGATTGAGGTACCAGTGGGGTGGCCGAACAAGCCCGGTGCGCTAGCTACCGTCCTGAAAGCAAAGTCCGGACACGTTTCAGCATGACATCACGCCCCCTTCTGGGTTAAGAAGTGGAGGCCGCTCCAAATAAATGGAGGCGCCTCCGTTTAATCTAGTGACTTGCCGTCCCGCGTCAAGTCCTGAACGTGTGTGGAGTTTATTTTGCCCTCGGCCCCGCCGGCGACAGCATCGTCCTTTCATCCCCCGCTTCGGGCCGACGCACGCCGGAATCGCGAAAAGCTCATCGAGGTCGCGACGGCCGCCTTTGCCGAGAGTGGGGTTGAAGCCTCTCTTGAAGAGATCGCTCGAAGGGCCGGCGTTGGCATTGGCACGCTTTATCGGCATTTTCCGACACGTGAGCATCTGGTCGAGGTGATCTATCGCAGGGAGCTGGAGGCACTTGCCGCGGCGGCTACCGAGCTTGGGGTAAAACACCCATCGGATATCGCACTGGAAGAATGGATGCGCCGTTTCGTCGGCTATATCGCCGCCAAGCGTGGCATGGCGAGCAGTCTGAAAATCCTGATGGACTCGAACGCTTCCCTGTTTGCAGAAGGAAGCGGGATTTTGAGGAGCGCCGCCGATGGCCTGCTGAAAGCAGCAGCGCAAGAGGGCACGATCCGGAACGACATCGACACGACGGACCTGTTGCACGCCCTCTCAAGCATCTATTCCCTGCCTTCGTCACCGGAATGGCGCGACCGCTCGAACCGCCTCATCGGGCTTCTGATGGACGGCTTGCGAAGGAAATAGCTGGCGACGGCGTTCGCCTATCCGAGACGAGGCCAGCAACTGAAATGAAAAGGCGGCGTCAGGGACGCCGCCTTGAAGTCACGCCGCCTTGACGGAAGTACCAAGGGGAATTTCGACATCGATCTCAAGCACGGACATGTGCTCGTCGCGGTCCATTGTCACGCGCACCCTTTCGTTGTCGACGTCGATATGCTTTGCGATGACGGCAAGGATTTCCTCACGCAACAGCGAAACAAGGTCAGACCCGGCAGAGACGCGCTCGTGCGCCAGAAGCACCTGCAGGCGCTCGCGGGCCGCCGGTGCGGTCCGCTGTTTCCCAAAGAAGTTAAAGAGGCTCATGCGGCCGCCCTCCGTCCAAAGATCTTGCCGAAGATGCCTCGCTTCTCTCCCGGGATAACGACTGCAAGCTCCTCACCTGCCAGTCTGCGGGCCGCATCGAAATAGGCCAGGGCAGGTGCGCTGCGATTGTCCGCCAGGGTCACGGGGGCACCGATATTGGATGCGCGAAGCACATCCGAACTTTCCGGAATGATGCCAAGCAGCGGGATCGAGAGGATCTCCAGAACGTCGTCGACCTTCAGCATGTCACCACGCTCGGCACGGTTTGGATCGTAACGCGTCAGGAGCAGATGCTTTTCCATCCGCTCGCCGCGCTCAGCCTTCACAGTCTTCGAATCGAGCAAACCGATGATGCGGTCGGAGTCGCGGACGGACGAGACTTCGGGATTGGTGACGACCACAGCGACATCGGCGTGGCGCATCGCCAGCGTGGCGCCGCGTTCGATCCCGGCCGGGCTGTCGCAGATGATCCAGTCGAAATGGCGCTTCAGGTCGTTGATTACGCGCTCGACGCCTTCGGCGGTCAGATTGTCCTTGTCGCGCGTTTGGGAGGCCGGCAAAAGGAAGAGCGTTTCAAGCCTCTTGTCACGGATCAATGCCTGGGAAAGCTTCGCGTCCCCCTGGATGACGTTGACCAGATCGTAAACAACCCTGCGCTCCGCCCCCATGACGAGGTCGAGGTTGCGAAGGCCGACGTCGAAGTCGACAACAACGACCTTCTCGTTTCTTTGCGCCAGGGCTGCTCCGAGGGCTGCGGTGGATGTGGTCTTGCCCACTCCACCCTTGCCCGAAGTGACGACGATGACTTTCCCCATCTTTCTCTCCTGTGTGATAGCCAGTTTCGGGCCTAGGTAAGTTTTTCTGCCTTGATCGAATCACCCTCCAACCAGAGCTGAACGGACTGTCCGCGTAAGTTGGACGCTATGTCTTCGGCCGTCTTGTAGATGCCGTCTATGGCAACAAGCTCCGCCTCGAGCTTGCGGCAGAAGATGCGCGCGGACGCATTGCCAACCGAACCGGCCATGGCGCGCCCCCTGAGGGCGCCGTAGATGTGAACGGAGCCGCCAGCGATAATCTCGGCACCTGATGCAACGGAACCAATAACGGTGACGTCACCTTCTGGAAAAATCAGCGACTGACCGGAACGAATAGGCTCGCGAATGACGATCGACTGCAACGCCGCACGCGTTTCGATCACCGGAGTCTTGCTCTCAACATCAATGGACGGCTCCTGCTGCGGAACCTCGAAATCCGAGACCGGGCGCCCGCCCTTGAGAGCCGGCGGCATTCCTGGTCCGATCAGGGACGGCCGGCAGCCCTCAATTCCCATGATACTGACATTGCGCTGAGCAAGCTCGGCAATCAGACCCTTCAGCTGCGCCCGGTCGATCTGAAGATCGCTCACGTCGAGCACGACAGGCCGCCCCAGGAAGAAGCCGGCAGACCGTGCGGCAAGATCATCCAGTCGTACGAGCCAGTCGTCGAAGGGAAGATCTGGCGATAGCATGACCGCGAGGAAGGAGCGGCCCTTGATACGGATAGAGCGAGCGTCAGTTAGCACTTTGGTCATCTATGTTAAGAAAACGTTGACCAATTTCTATCGCTGATTTGGTTAACAAATGGTTAATATCCAACGCCCGGCTCGTTAACAATTTCCGTTCCGGCACGACGCGCGCTTGGTGCGGTCAGTGCTTTTGGCGTCGCCCCACCACGCCCCGGAAAGGGATCGCGTGGCGTCCTGACAATGCCCCCGGCACCAGGAATTCGCGGCTCGTTGCATGGTCGACCTGACCGCAAAACGGGGTGGCCGTGGCCGCCATATCGGAATGGACGAAGGCGGCACGCGCGAGCCAATCTGGTGGCCTATAGTCCAGGCTGGACCCACGCGGTGACCTAAACACAACAAAGGCCCGCTCGGGCGGGCCTTGAGGCAGGTCTCGATATTCTTGTCGTATTAGCGACCGTAAACCAGACGCTTGATGTCGCCGCGCGTGACGCCAATATCCTTGAGGGCTGCATCATCCAATCTGGAAAGGTCTCTGTATGCTTTGCGGAGCTGTAGGAATTCTCCGATCCGGTTGCCGATTTTCATGTCAAACTCCTTGTGCGTTGCACAAATATATAGCTCACTGCTTTCCAAATGAGCACTTCGAAAACCGCATATGTGGCATCTCGAATTTGCAACCTCGACCTGCGGGTGTGCATCACGGGAGTTTTTACGTGGGGCGTGCGCTCGTTAGACTGTTCGCAAAAGCAGTGTGGCCGAGGAGTTGACCATTTCACGTCCTCAGCCCAATGGCCGAGGGACGACGAGTTTCTGCTGCTGCACTGGCTGCCCTCGGCGCGGGGCTGATTGAACACTTACGCTCATGGACGCGTTCTTGAAATAAACGTTTCAATGGGCGGTGATTCAGGCTGAAACCTGAAACGTTCCGCCTCTGATATTGGGTTACTCTCCTCAGGACCAATGAGTTCGGGAGGAATGAAGATGGCACAGGTAGTCGCGACCCGTTTCAGAGACAGGGAGGTGCCTGACGTAGGCATAGACTGGCCACGCGTGGCCTATCTCCTCCATCTGTCGCGCAGCCTCGACGAAATGGAGGAAGCGCGCCTCGTTCCCGAAAAGAAGGTCCTCTACCAGTTTTCCGCCCGCGGTCATGACATGGCGCAAATCATTCTCGGCCTGCAACTGACAAAAAGGCATGACGCCACCTGCGGCTACTACCGGTCTCGACCCTTGCTTCTGTCCCTTGGCGTCGATCCCGCCGATGCCCTCGGCTCCGCCATGGGACGGGCAGGCGGCTATTCCGACGGTCGCGACATTGGCGTGGTCTTCAACTATCCGAACAGCAACGGCGCCTCTGCCTTGCCGATGTGCGGCGGTGTCGGCGCCCAGTATACACCAACAGCCGGCTGGGCTGAGGCGCTTCAGTATTATGCCGGGCCAATGGGAAAGGCTGAATACCGCGACGCAATCGCAGTCGTTCTCGGTGGCGACGGATCGGTTGCGTCGAATGGCTTCTGGTCGGCCTTGACGATTGCCACGACACAGAAGCTGCCGATGCTGTTCTTCATCGAGGACAACGGTTTTGGGATCTCGGTGCCATCCGATGTGCAGACACCCGGCGGAAACATCGCCGCCAACCTCGCGAGCTGGCGGAACCTCGCCATTTTTGAAGGCGATGGCTGCAACCCTGTCGATGTCGCCCACCTGACCCGGCATGCGGTCGACTTCGTCCGCAGCCGGAGGATGCCGGCCCTTTTGCGCCTGAGTGTCCCGCGCCTTGAGGGCCACAGCTTCCAGGATACGCAGGCCTACAAGAGCGAAGCACTTCTCAAGGCGGAGTGGGCTCGCGACCCCTTGCCACGTCTGCGAGATTTTCTGGTCCCTTCGGTCATGAGTGCAGACGCATGGGATGATGCAAAAACAGAAGCAGACAATATTGCCGAACAGGCGCGCATCGAGGCGGAGAGCCGGGACGTGTCGTCGCCCGAGAGCGTGGTGCGCCATGTTTTCTTCGAGGGCGATCTGCAATCGATGGGTGGGCAGTACAGCGCCGGCTATCGCCCTCCCGAGTCGAGCGACGAAGCTGCGCCGGACGGCCAGCGCATCAACATGGTCACGGCGATCAGACGCACGCTGGATCACGAACTCAGCATCAACGAGCGCGTCGTGTTGTTCGGCGAGGACATCGGTCAGAAGGGTGGCGTCCATGCCGTGACACTCGGATTGCAGGAAAAATTCGGGAAGGCGCGCGTGTTTGATACCTCGCTCTCCGAGGAAGGGATCGTCGGGCGTGCCGTCGGAATGGCGCTTGCCGGGCTTGTTCCGGTTCCGGAAATCCAGTTCCGCAAATATGCAGAACCGGCGACGGAGCAGATCAATGATTGCGGGACGATTCGCTGGCGTACCAACAACCGGTTCGCAGCGCCTGTTGTCCTGCGCATGCCAGGTGGATTCTTCAAATGCGGCGACCCATGGCACAGTCAGACCAACGAAGTCGCCTTCATCCATCAACCGGGCTGGAAGGTCGCGGTTCCCTCGAATGCGGAAGATGCCGTCGGGTTACTGCGCACGGCGCTGCGTGGCAATGATCCGGTCATCTTTTTCGAGCACCGCGCGATGCTCGATCACCAGTGGGCACGTCGACCCTATCCTGGCGACCACTACGCACTTCCCTTCGGCAAGGCACGGTTCACCGGTAAGGGCGATGCGATCACAATCGTGAGTTGGGGCGCGATGGTTCCTCGTTGCGAGGAGGCAGCAGAAGGAATCTCGGCGGATCTTATTGATCTTCGCACATTGATGCCCTGGGACCGAGAGAGCGTCGTCTCCTCGGTACGTCGGACACGGCGGTGCCTTGTGGTACACGAGGATCTTGGCACAGCGGGCTTTGGCGCCGAGATTGCTGCCGTCATCGCAAATGAGGCGTTCATCGACCTCGACGCACCGGTTACGCGACTGACGATGCCGGACATACCGAGTCCTCACAATCCGGTCCTGCTCGAGTGGGCGGTGCCGTCGGCGGATCGGATCAGACAGAAAATCAAGGATCTGCTGGAGTACTAACGATGGTCGACTTTATCGAGGTTCTCGTCCCCCTCGAACAGGAGGGGACAACGGCCGTTGTTCGCAACTGGCTTAAACAGGCTGGAGAAGCCGTTGCGCAGGACGATCCCCTTGTCGAGATCGAAACCGACAAGGTGACCCAGGAGATACCTGCACCCGTTGCCGGGATTGTCGCCGAAATCCTCATGATGCCAGGCGCCGATGCCGTGCCCGGGGCCGTGTTGGCACGAATTCGGACAGAAGTTGCGATCCCCGGCGACAGGGTCAGTGCCGCACCTGACCACGGATCGACAACGGGTGGGAAATCCGTCGCAAAGGGCAGCAGAGATCGTTTCTCGCCAGCGGTGGGAAGCGCCGCTAAGGAATACGGCATCGATCCGGCAACCATTGCCGGCACCGGCCGGAATGGTCGCGTTACGCGCGTGGATATGGACGTCGCCTTCCAGGCGAGGAAATCGGCGGGCGGCGACGAAACGCCGCCCGGCATTGATCCCAGACAATCTGATCGACCGCCTGCCCGCCATGCGTCGCACATCGTCGCTCACACGCCAATGAGGCTGTCGATCGCGCGTCACATGCTGGAGTCGGTGACAACAGCGCCCCACGTCACGTCTATTTTCGAAGCCGACTTCACTGCCGTGATGCGCCACCGTGACATGTTCAAGGCGGAGTTTGCTGCCGAAGGCATCGATCTTTCCTACTCTGCCTACATCATCATGGCGGTTGTCGAAGCCATGCAGGCGGCGCCTGAGGTCAATAGCCGCTGGCACGATGACCATCTGGAGATCTTCGATAACCTCAACATAGGTATTGGCGTCGCTCTCGGCGACAGGGGGCTGGTTGTTCCTGTCATCCATAACGCGCAGGATCTGGAGCTCGCCGCCGTCGCCGCGAGGCTCCAGGACGCAACCACCAGGGGACGGGACGGCAAGCTCACTAACGCGGACCTGCGCGGCGGCACTTTCACCATCTCGAACCATGGCGTGTCGGGATCGCTTGTCGCTGCCCCGATCATCATCAATCAGCCGCAATCAGCCATCCTTGGCGTCGGGAAGATAGAAAAGCGGGTTGTCGTGCGAACTATCGACGGGACCGACACAATACAGATCCGACCGGTCGCCTATGTCTCCCTGACGATCGACCACCGCGCGTTGGACGCTCATCAGACGAACGCGTGGTTGACCCGCTTCGTCAAGACGCTGGAAGAATGGAGCGCATCGAAACCGTCACATCCAATTCTACGGCAATGAGAGTGCCGCTCAGCCCGCCCTACTGACGTTAACCGATCGCAGCAGTTGGCACCGGTCATGGCCTCGTCTACCGTGATAGCCTTCGAAACGGGATGGGCTGCAAATGTGCAATTTGTATCGCATGGACGACAAGGATTGGGTCAACAAGTGGGCTCTCGACGTCGAGAGCCTCGTCAATCTCATGCCCGCCTATCAGATGAATCCCGATCAGCCCGGCCCGATCGTCAGGAACACCCTTGATGGCCGCAGGCAGCTCGTTCATGCCCGCTGGGGGCTCCCATCCCCTTTTTTCGCGCAGAAGAAAGCTGCCGAAGCTCGTGCCGAAAAGCTCCGGAAGAAGGGTGAAACCGTGGACATGGACGCCCTGATCCGCATGGAGCCGGACCGTGGGACAACCAATGTGAGGCAATTTCATCTGGCGCATTGGAAACGCTGGCTTGGCCGGGAGCATCGATGCATTGTCCCCGTCACGTCCTTCGCGGAACCTGATCCCGCCGCAACGCGCGACGGCGACCGTGTTCCGAATGCGTGGTTTGCACGCAATGAGGAGCGACCCGTGATGTTCTTTGCCGGTCTTCACGTGCCGGGCTGGACAAGCGTGCGCAAAGTCAAGGACGGACTGTCAACCGACGATCTTTACGGCTTCCTGACGACGGACCCCAATGCCGTCGTAAAGCCGATCCATGAAAGGGCGATGCCTGTTCTGCTGCTGACGCAGGAGGAAACAGACATCTGGCTGAATGCGCCTTGGGAGGACGCAAAAGCGCTCGTGCGCCCCGCACCTGACGACGCGATCAGGGTGATCGGACGCGAGCAATGGGGATCGACCATCGTGTCACCCTCCGGGGAGCCGACCGAACCCACAATGCTTTAGTTCAAGCCGGGCAAGGCCCGAGGGATCAATCGTCCGCCAAGACAGCCCCGTTTCCTCCTAGACATTGACCGGCTCCCGGCAGTCCTCCGACTGAAGATATGCTTCGGATCTATCCGTCGCTTCTTGGAGTGGACCGCATCACGCCGCCTTGATCTTGTCCTCGGTCCTGGTGTCGAAATCGGAGGCATCGTGGCGTTCGTGCAGTTGTTCAGACGGGTCGAGGGAGATGCGATTGATCATCCGGCCGCGTTTGACGGCCGGACGTTCAGCGATCTCGTTTGTCCATCGCTGCAGATGGCTGTAGCTCTGCACATCAAGAAATGTGCCCGCATCCCCGTAAGCCCTTCCTAGCGCAAGATTGCCATACCAGGGCCAGACGGCCATGTCGGCGATCGAATATTCGTCGCCAGCCAGATACGCGTTTGCGGCAAGATGGCGATCCAGCACGTCGAGCTGACGCTTGACCTCCATCGAGAAGCGATCGACCGCACATTTTATATGCATGGGGGCGTATGCGTAGAAATGACCGAAACCGCCACCGAAATAGGGCGCGGACGCCATTTGCCAGAAGAGCCAGTTCATGGCCTCGGTGCGCGCCTGATGGTCCTTTGGAAGGAAAGCATCCAACTTGCTTGCAAGATAAAGAAGAATGGCGCCGCTCTCGAAAACACGGGTCGGCTTAGGGGTTGATCGATCCATCAATGCAGGAATTTTCCAGTTTGGATTGATCTCCACAAAGCCTGACCCGAATTGCTCCCCATCTCCGATCCTGATCAGCCAAGCATCGTACTCGGCACCTTCGTGACCTTTTGCCAGCAATTCCTCCAGCATGATGCCTATCTTGACGCCGTTTGGAGTAGCCAATGAATAAAGCTGCAGTGGATGCTTTCCGACCGGCAGGTCCTGATCATGCGTCGCGCCATCGACAGGGCGGTTGATATTGGCGAATTGCCCGCCATCACCCTTCTCCCAGGTCCAGACCTTCGGAAGTTCGTATCCGGCGGGAACATTATTGACGGGAGATCTTTCGGCCATCAAATCAGTGCTTGGTTTTTGAATGGGAGCGGGCGAGGGCGTCGCCTGATAATATGGGTACCACGCGGCATCGCTTGCACAGATTGACGAAGGATAGGTGCGACGGGCAGGTCTGCCGCCGGAATCGACGAGAATAACGTCACCCGCCTCGAGAAACTGCTCGCCGTCCGCTCCATGGGCCAGTGCGGTGGCAGCCGAACGACACGATGCTGAAGGTGGATGAATTGTCGGCGACACCGGCTGCCGCATTGACGGCTATCACTCCGATCTGACACGCACATACGTGCTCGACGGTCCAGCAGGCTGTCTTTGACGCTGCGAAGCGGGATGCTCCCTGCGAAAACCTTGATGCTGCGGCGCGCGCCGTCTTTGCCCGGCATGGCCTCGGTCCTGACTACCGCCTCCCCGGTCTCCCGCACCGCGCCGGCCATGGGCTTGGCCTCGACATCCACGAGGCACCTTTCATCATCAGGGGAAACTGCACACCGCTCGTCAAGGGCATGTGTTTTTCGAATGAGCCATGGTCGTCTTTCCCGGCGCATTCGGCGTTCGTCTCGAGGATTACATCTTCGTGGTACAGGATGGCCCGCACTGGTTCACGCACCGGCAGGCAATCCCTCGGCTGTCTAATCCAGGAGACTTTTATAGGCCATCCTCCGTCCAAGCGCCTGATTCGCCCCCCAAGTGAGGGCTAGGACCGGCCTGCATGAAATCCTTCCTCTGGCCGCGGAAACCGAGATTCGGTTGTCATAGGATGCAACCCTGCCCTGAAACACACGGGGAGCTCGCGTTGCATTGACCGGCCGATCGCCACAAACGTGCAGAATGCTGTGTTAAGGTAGCGTTTTCTGTTGACTGAGACACGGTATACGCTAGCTCTTAAATAAGCTGCCCCGACCGGCAGCATTCAGAAGCCAACACCCCGAGCGCGGCGGGATGAGGAGGTTCAAGCTATATGCCGGAAAACCGTCCGGATTGGCCAAAGCTGGTTCCACAAGGATCCGAATTTTTTCATCGCGCTGCGGCGACGTTCTCGCTCTGGGATCTCGACCTCGTCATTATCGACTGGTCCGACGAACTCACGAAGCGAGAGGGCTTTGATGGTCAATCCACTGCGAAACTATGGGATGTTTATCCGGCGCTCGCTAATCCTCCGATCGCCGCGCTTGTCAGGCATGTCATCGAATCCGGCAGGCCCCGGTCCGTCCGCCTGATGAGGACGACCGACGAGCCCTGCGACCTGTTGCTGCTTCCAGCCAAGGATGGGCTTGCAATCATCGAGATCGACGCCGGTGATCTCGCCGGGGAAACACATGCAAAGGACGACGAGCGGGCGCTCTTGCGGCATCAGGCAACGCACGATGTGCTGACAGGGCTTCCCAATCGCCGTCGATTCAGTGACGAACTCGCACGCCTCCTTCCGACCAAAGGAAGCAATCTCGCGCTGATGCAGATCGATCTGGACGACTTCAAGCCAGTCAACGATACGCTTGGGCACGGCGCCGGCGATATCGTGCTCAAGCTTGCCGCCAACCGCATCCGAAGCGTACTCGGCACAGATGATACCGCCTTTCGTCTCGCCGGTGATGAGTTCGCGATCATTCAGATCGCACAGGGTCAACCAAGCGCAGGAGAGAGACTGGCCGACACACTGGTTGCCGAGTTCAAGAAGCCCTTCGTGGTGGATGGCATCACGGTCTTTGTCGGGGCGAGCGTTGGAATCGCAATCGCACCACGCGACGGCGACGAGGGCGAGCAACTGATGAAAGCCGCCGACGTCGCCCTCTATGCAGCAAAGAAAGAGGGGCGGCGACGCGCACGCACCTTCGATCCGGCGATGCTTCTCGTCCTCGAGCAGCGGGAGCTCTTGAGGCGGAGCCTGCGGGTCGCGCTGCAGCACAAGGAGTTTTTCCTGGAATACCAGCCCCTCGTTGACCGCTGCCGAACGGTCACCGGGTTTGAGGCCCTGTTGCGATGGCGCCACCCAAGGCTCGGCGTCATCCCGCCGATCGCCTTCATTCCCATGGCCGAAGCCGATGGGCTGATGAGCGAAATCGGCCAATGGGTGCTGGAGGAGGCCTGCCGGGCCGCCCTCAACTGGCCGGACCATTATACGGTTGCGGTTAATCTGTCCCCGGCCGAGTTCCTGACGGTGGGCTTTACCGATCGCGTCTCGCAAACGCTCGACCTCGTCGGTTTCCCCGCCGAGCGCCTGGAACTCGAGATTACCGAAACGGTGCTTCTTGAGCGGACGACCAATAATCTGGACACCTTGAACACTCTCAACGTGCTTGGCATCCAGATCTCGCTCGATGATTTCGGGACCGAATATTCCTCGTTGAGTTATCTCAAGAATTTTCCCTTCGACAACATCAAGATCGACAAGTATTTCATCAACGATCTGCTTGATGACGAAAAGAGCCAGACGATCGTTAGATCGATCATTTCCCTGTCGCACGGTCTGGACATGCGTGTGACCGCCGAGGGCGTCGAGACCGCGGAACAGGCGTCCTGGCTCCTTGCAGAGGGATGCGACCGTTTGCAGGGCTACTTCCTGAGCCCGCCGCTGCATGTCGACCGGCTTGGATCGTTCATCCGTCATGGCAAAAAGGCAAGGATGGGCGCAGCCGCGGGCACAACGCGTGCCCAGGATACGCAAATGGCCATCGGCCAGGGAAGCAATTGAAAGGTCCGAATGCAATGAAAGAGCCCGCGTTCGAGCAACTGCTCAAACTCGAAATGGAGATGGCAACCTTCACGGCTGATTGGCTGCATTGCGACCAGCTGTCGAACTATGTCGCCCGAATGGTCAGCCATGACCGGCGCGACCCGTTACGCCACTCCAACCTGCTGTCGTCAGCTCTGAACGAACTTCTCGAGATGTCCTTCCGCTCGGACGTCCAGGATGGTGAACTTGTCTTCGGCTTTTATCGCCACCAGCATGTCGAGCGCATCGAGCTGAGCTTCCCCTGCCCGTCGCAACAGCAACGGCACTATACCGAGGTTGTCGACTCTCTAAAGGATGGGAACAAGCTGGCCGGCTATGTCGAGATCATTGCAGACGAGACGGCGCCTATCGAGCAAGCGGTCCTGATGGGGCTGGCGGTCAATTATGACGCGGGCATCGAGCTGCGGTCGTCGGCTGCCGACACGCTAACCTTCGTCGTGGACTTGCCGCTCGAAAGGTTGCTCAATTGACCGCCAACAATCTTTCGCCGGCCTTCACGACCCAGTTCGACACCAGCAATCAGGAATTTCTCGCCGCGGGCGTCTGCCGCCCTCGCTCCATCGCCGATATCGCCGACGACCTCAGGCTCCTGCGGGATGGCATCGAAACCGTAAAGGGCGTTTTCTATGTCAATCTGAAGCGCGTGACGCATATGAACAGCACGGCCTTTCACGCGCTAACCCGCGTCCTGGTTGACGCGTCACACTCGAGGCCGGAACTCCAGATCGTCGTTGTCGTATCGAGCGTCGTGACTTGGGCAACGCAGATGTTCAGGCACCTCGGCGACCTCTCCCCGAACATTTCGATGGAGATCTACGATTCCGCCTTCTATCCCGGCCAGACCTTCGTCGAGAACCAGAGTTTCATCCCAATTCTGAGAACGCAGACCAAGATGACCTGGCGCCATGAACGGGAAATCCTGCCACGCCACGGCTTGCGTAGCGGCATGGCGATTGCCGACATCTGTTGTGGCATCGGCGATTTCGCGATGCTCGTCAGGAAGGAATTCAACCCAGCCAGAATGGTTGCACTCGATCATTCGATGGCAAGCCTCGACTACGCACGCTCCGTCGCGGAGAAATTCTGCGTCCGGGACATAGAATATACCTACGGCGATGCCTCGCAGATGCTGTTCGAAAGCGACCAGTTCGATTTCGTGACATGCCGCCATTCGCTGCAGATTTTCGACCGGCCAGAACTTCTCCTCAGGGAACTCTATCGGATCTGCAAGCCGGGCGGCCGCGTCTACATCACGAACGAGAAGAACTCCCACTGCCTGGGAGAGCCGCGCGCTGACAGTATCCAGTGGACCTATACCGAGGTCGCCAGGCTGTTTCGTCACTTTGACATGGATGTCGAGATGGGGCCGAAGGGCTCACGCCTGTTGCGGGACGCCGGGTTCGACGATGTGAAGATCGAGAGCTTCATGGTCACCAATCTCGACGGCGATCCTCAGGAGTTCGCTGACATCATCCAGGCATGGGAAGATGTCTATGCCGGCGAAATGGCCGTAAAGCGCGGCGACTCCCCGGATTTCATCGAGCGTTTCAGGCAGGGGTTCGCTGATCATATCTTCGCCGCCCTCCATCCGCGCGGCTATGCCGGCTGGCCGATCTGGGCCGCATCTGGACAAAAGCCACTATGACGGAAACCGCTGGCAGGCAACGCCTGGGACTTCGGTCGTTTCGCACGAAATTCATCATCGTGGTCGGTGGTGCGGTGCTGTTCGACCTTCTCGTCAGCGGCGGTCTCGCCCTGTGGAACGTGCAGCGATTGTCAAGGGACGCGACCGCACAAGTCGGTCAGGGCCTGGAAAAGGCAAGCCAGGATTATATCCGCACCTCCACGGATTCGACGGCCGCGCAGGTCAGCCTGCTTCTTGGCCAGGTCCATTCCGATGTGAAAGCACTCGCAGGCGTTCTGCAAGACCAGATCGATCAGCCGACCAGGAATAATGCGGTTGGCGCCGCGATGGCAGGTGCCGAACCCAATGGGGTGACGGTTGCCTACGACGCGACGGGCAACTGGGCACAGAACCTTCCCGGGTCCCCCTCCGTTGTCAGTGTCTGGGGCTATCTCCTCGACAAGGACCACCGTCCACTGCCCAGGGTCCAGGCCGACATCGAAACAAGCGCCGTGCTTGATCTCGTTGCGCCGAACCTCCTGCGGACGGGCGCATCGAAACTGCAGATGTACTACATCGGCCCGAAGGACCGGCCAATCTTCAGAACCGCGCCCTATACGGATCAGGCGCAGACGTTCGACCGCCTCTATCCGAAACATAATGACCAGAACTTCTGGGATTTCTTCTTTCCCGGCCTATACGAGTCATGGGAACGGTGGGCGCTTGATCCCGCGTCTCGTCCAGCTCCAGACAACATCACGCAAACTGCGCCCTATACTGACGCCATTACCGGCAAGCTGATCGTCAGCTTCTTCCATCCTTTGTGGACGCCGGATCGTCGCGGCGTCGCCGGGACGGCCGGCGCCGACATCACTCTCGACCAGCTCGCCGAAGTCGTCGAGCATGTGAAGGTGGCAGAAACCGGCTTCGGTTTCCTCACCATGTCGAACGGTAATGTCGTGGCTATCAATTCGGCTGGCGAGAAGGTGATGGGCCTGCGGGCGGCGAATGAAGCGACCGGCACCGGCGTAACCGGGCTTGACCGTTCCCTGCCAAAGAGCTCGCAAAAGGCCGTCGCCTCTCTGCCGCTTGACGAAGATGGAAAGGTCCAGCGCATCTCGTTGACGGAAAACGGCGAGGACGTGCCCTATCTCCTTGTCACCAAGCAGCTTACCCCATCCAATCTGTGGGTGGACGGTCCGGTCAAGCGCGAAGCCATGTCACTCGGCATCGTCGTTCCCGAGCGAGAGATTTACGCGTCCCTTATCGCGGCCAGGGAGCAAATCACCAGGGCCACCAATCGTATCCTGATCTACCAGGTGCTTGCGGTCCTCATCTCGCTTCTGATTGTCACCGCCGCGGTCTTTGCCGCATCGAAGCGCATTACCGGCGGCATCAGTGCGCTTGCGGCAGCTGCCAGGCGCATTCAGGCCAAGGACTATTCCGTCAGGGTCGACATTCGTACCAAGGACGAGGTGGCAGAGGCCGGGCTCGCCTTCAATCGAATGGCCGAACAGATCAGCTTCCACACCGAGAACCTCGAAAACATCGTGGCCGAACGGACACGGGAGATCGAAGAGGCCAAGGAGGAAATCCAGGCTCTGAACACGCAGCTGAAGAGCGAGAACCTGCGTCTCGGCGCGGAGTTGGATGTCGCAAGACACATTCAGATGATGGTCCTGCCGCGCGCCGCCGAACTCGGTGCCGTCGAGCACCTGGAAATTGCTGCCTACATGCGTCCCGCAGACGAGGTCGGAGGCGACTATTATGACGTGCTGCAGAGTGGCAGGAGCCTGAAAATCGGTATCGGCGACGTGACCGGTCATGGCCTGGAGAGCGGGGTGCTGATGCTCATGGTGCAGTCTGTGGCTCGCGCATTGCTGGAGGCTGGAGAAACGGATCCTTCAAAATTCCTGGCCCATCTGAATAGCGCGATCTTCAAGAACATCGAGCGGACGAGAACCGACAAGCACCTTACATTGTCCTTCCTGGATTACGATGGCGACCGCCTGACGATCTCGGGACAGCATGAAGACTTGATCGTCATTCGCCAGACCGGCGAGGTCGAGCGCATCGATACTGGCGATCTCGGATTGCCGGTCGGGCTGGAATCCGACATCACGCCATTCGTCGACACGCGCGAGATCTCGTTCGAGAAAGGCGACCTGATCGTGCTCCACACGGACGGGGTGACCGAGGCCGAAAATTCCAGTGGGGAATTGTTCGGCATCGACCGGCTTTGCCAGAGCGCGCGTCGTCTGCACGGTCAATCGGCCGAGGAGGTCAAGGACGGCATCATCGACGGCCTCATGGCCTATATCGGAACGCAAAAAATTCATGATGACATCACGCTGGTTGTGATGCGGCATAGGTGATAGATGACGACCGTGCTTTTTGGACAGGAATATCTGGCGTCGCCGGAGATAAACCACTCCGTTCGACTGCGTCTGCTTGACGGCCCGCTTGATCTTGCCTGGAAACACTCCGGCATGACGTCGGACTTCATTGCAGAAATGATGACGCCGAGATTTCGCCCATCAAAGCGGCTTTACAACCAGCTCCGACAAGATATTGGCTATCTTGCAAACGAGTTGATCGAAAATGCCATCAAATTTCGCAGCCGCGGCGAGGTGGTCGTGGAGGCGCTGGCGCAGTCGGACTGCTTCCGGTTGCGCGTGTCCAACCTCGTCGACCGCGAAACCGCCGACAGGTTTCAGCAATTGCTCACAACCGTAACGAGCGGTGATCCTGGCGTGCTGCTCATCGAGCAGATCGAGGCCAGTGCGACCGCGACGAGCGGGAATGCGTCTGGTCTCGGCCTCCTGACGCTGATGAGTGACTACGAGGTGCAGTTTGCCTGGCTTTTCGAAGGCGAGGATGACTCCGGGCCGACCAGGATCCAGATCTATGCCGCAATGGCAATTCCCCCGTCCTGAAACATCAAAGGTGCTGAATGGAGATTAGAGAAGAAGCATACCGCGTCTGGTCCGAGGGCGGCACCGTCTATTTCGACGGCACGATGAGACTGGCCGGACCCGATGCCTATGCGCCAGTCCATGCGCTTGCGATGAAAGCTATTGAAGAAGGTGGCGGCAAGACTACCTTGGATCTGACCGGGCTTGAATTCCTCAACTCTTCAGGGATAAATTTGCTTGCTAAACTGACAATAGAAGCGCGCAAGCGTCCGGAGCTGCATTTGACGGTGCTTGGCTCGTCTCAGGTGTCCTGGCAGATGAAATCCCTGCCGAACCTGAAGAAACTGCACCCGGGCGTCGATTTGAGGATGACGTAGGGTGTAAACTGTTCAGGACCGGGCGAGGATGGTCCTTGCCTGGTTCGTCAAGGAGGCATGATTGCCGGACAACGGACCATCACGAGCAGCCCCCCCGCCTGGAAGTGAGGGCCAGCGGGCCGAAGAGAGCAAGACGACCGGGATCGAACGTCGCCGGTTTCCGCGTGAGGAAAAGCCGCCGGAGCCGCTCCCTCCGCCCTCGGTCCTGAAGCCGCTCCGCTTCACCACGCGGGAATTCGAGCCGGCCCGGCAGTTCTCTGCCTGGCAGGCATATATGGCGCCGTTGGTCGATGTGCGACTGCCAGACAGTGCCCCGCCCCAACCGGGCTTCATTGCCGACCACGCAGCGTGGAACCTGGGCGGAATGCTGGTTGTTCAACAAACGGCCCCGGCACATAGTTTTCTGCGCCTGGAGGCAAAGGTCCGGTCAAGCCTCATGGACCACTGGCATGTCATGGTCGTGCGCAGTGGAAGGACATGGACCGAAGTCGACGGTCGCGTCTGCCATGGCGAAGCAGGCAAGGTAGAGTTGCGAACCCTCGGACATCCTTTCCGCGGCCGTTCGACGGATGCGCAGATCCTCTCTCTCTACCTGCCGCGGGAACTGCTCTATCTCACCTCCACCGAGATCAAGAACAACACGACGCTGTCGGGAACGCGCACAACCCTGCTGATCGATTATCTTGACGGGCTCGAGGAGAAACTTGCTCAATTGTCGGAGACGGATCTTCCTCACGTGGTGCAGACGGTCCGTGATATGATCCTGACCTGTGTGTCGCCGTCGGCGGCGGACCATCCTTCGGCAGAACTGCCGTCGTCCCCACCTTTGAAGGAACGGGTTTTCCGTTTCGTCCAGGCCAATCTGACGGCTGACGACCTGACGACAGAGCGAATATGTCGCGAACTCGGGGTTTCACGGACCAGGCTTTACCAGGCTTTCGAGCGCGACGGCGGCGTCCATCACTATATTCAGCGACGGCGCCTGCTCTCTGCTCACGCTGCTCTCAGCGATGCTGCCAACCGACAGCAGATCATCGATATCGCCTTTGCCGCCGGGTTCTCCTCCGCCGCCCACTTTAGCCGGGCCTTCAACAAGGAATTCGGTTACACCCCGCGCGAAGCGCGACATATCGTCGTGCCTTCCTATCTCGGACAGGCGGTCGAACCGGTCTCCGGGGTCGAAGGCGCAGATTCCTTTGACAAGTGGCTGAGGTCACTTGGCCATCGCAATCGGGACTAACGGCACTTCCGTTTCAAAAACGCAGCGAGTTAGGACGCGGGGGTCAGCTCGCCGTCGCTCCGCCTGTTGCTGCTATTGAGCGTAAGCAGGCAACCTGTCCATGGCCACGGGGTCGGCTCAACCCAAGGAGCCCGACTTACCTTCCCCATCCAAAATTATGATTACCTGGGGTTGCTACTTCAGAAATGGACGCTGCTGCAAGTTTCCGGATGCTTGGCTAACGACAAGGGTCGGGTAAGCCTCTAAAAATCAAGCATAATCAAGTGCAGGCAGCGGAGATGGAGTGCACGGCAAATGCCCTCCGATCAATAAGGCAACTTTCAGAGGCACACGCAATGGACCCGACCAATCCTACGATCCAGATTAACAATCCTCATTATGCTGCGAATGATCCGTATCGCGTAGTCGAGCGCGAGGAAGTGCTTGCACAGGCTTTCCAAGCCTTTGTACAGCGCGCCGTGGGTGCCGGCTGGAAGGAAGCAGAAGTGGCACTGACGTTGGCAGACATTGCCGATGATTATGTCATGGCACTCGCTCGAAGGGTGAAGGCAAACTAGTATCGCGTAGCATTCGCGCCCTGCTGGGGAGGGCGCGAGTATGCCGGACCCTTTGGGTCGGCCCGAGTGCCTGCCGCTTCGCGCACCATCGCGAAGCGGCAAGTTCATTTTTGGGGCACCTATCTGGCAAGCGCCCTGACCCTTCCTGCAGGGTTGACGCCCAGTGGTGGCCACTATAAGACGCAGCATCGAAACTTGTTTGCCGATATTTGTTTTTGCTGCGCTCGGCGCTTCGTAACGAACTTCCCCTCTCACAAGTCGAAAAGCACCCAGCGTGTGGCCAAGATCACGCGGGAAGGAACAAGTTTCCCGATACGAGGTTCAGTCACTCGTTAAGGCGACGTCCCTGAAGCAGAAGTTGGCGGCAGAGAACAGGCGAGGCTGCCGCATCGCTTCGTCGCCCAGGAAGGCAAGTTAGAATAAATGGAAGGCAGTGTCGCAGTACTTACCGATCCGGTGAGGGCCAATGATCGCGCGTGGTTGAAGGCGCTTTCTGCGTACCGCCAACCCCTCCTCGGGCGTAGCAGCTTTGAGATCGTGGTTACACTGATCCCCTTTGCGATTTTTTGGGGCGTTGCTTTCATATCCCTCTCCCAAGGAATTTGGGTGGGAATGATAGCGCTCGTTCCGGCGGCTGCGTTCCTGCTGCGCCTGTTCATGATCCAGCACGATTGTGGGCATGGGGCGTTTTTTGGTCGCCGACGTCTCGACGACTGGACCGGACGAGCCATCGGCGTTCTGACCCTGACCCCCTATGACTACTGGAGGCGGGCCCATGCCACCCATCATGCATCCGCGGGAAATCTGGACGAGCGAGGCACGGGTGACATCCACACCCTGACGGTGGCTGAGTACAATTCGTTCTCAAGATCGAAGAAGCTTGCTTATCGACTCTATCGGCATCCGCTGGTCATGTTCGGCATCGGACCCGTCTGGCTGTTCCTTTTTAAGCAGCGCCTGCCGTTCGGAATGATGCGCGAAGGTCCGCAGCCGTGGATTTCCACCATGACGACCAATCTCGCGATCGCAGTCCTTTCGTTCGGAATGATCTGGACTGTCGGTCTTGGCCATTTTCTCGCAATCCACCTGCCAATCGTGACGCTCGCAGGTGCGGCAGGTATTTGGCTCTTTTACGTACAGCACCAGTTCGAGGAGACTCACTGGTCGAAAGCCGACGAATGGCAGTTTGCCGAAGCTGCGCTTCATGGCGCTTCGCACTACGATCTGCCGCCGTTGCTTCGATGGATAACCGGGAATATCGGGATTCATCATGTTCATCACCTGTCGAGCAGGATCCCTTACTACAGGCTGCCCGAAGTATTGAGGGACTACCCGGAACTTAGAACTCTCGGCCGCATCACGCTTTATGATAGCCTGAGATGTGTAAGGCTCGTGCTCTGGGACGAAGCGAACGGGAAGCTGATTTCCTTTCGCGAAGCCTCCCTTGCAGCAAAAGCTGCCTGACAGGCTCCAGATGTAATCAGTCAAATCGCCCTGCACAGCAAGGTGAACCAACAATTCAAGGACGGAATAATGCCGATCACGCTTACGCCAGCGCAAGTCAGAGGACTAAAACTTGCAAAGGATGGAGATTTGTTCCGTGGCGATAACGGAAAATGGACTCATCTGAATGCAACCGTTACCTATGCGAAGAACGACAGATTCAAGGAACGACCGCAGAAGGTCAAAGTTGTCAGCACGGCGACTGTAGAAGATCTGAAACAATTCGGACTGCTCCAAAATCTTGCGCCTGAAGCAGACGAGCACCAAGCCGTCTACGGCATCACGATGGCAGGCAAGATCTGGCTCATGCAGAACCTGTAGTTTCCCACTTCCTATCAGCTGCTCGTCACACGTCCAAAGTGTCGATGAAACAAGACCCCTCGAGGTCATTTCCTTCGCGGGTGCGACACTGTAGTCTCCCCGCGGGCCAATGTCCGCGGCAGCGAGATCGACCTGCCGACTTCAGGGGAGAAACGATGTTCGACCATGTTTCCATCGGCGTGTCCGATCTCGAGCGTGCACGCAAATTCTATGACCAGGCGCTTACGCCTCTCGGATACACCAGGCTTTCAACGAGCGACAATTGGGTCGGTTACGGCGCCGAACAGCCGCAGTTCTGGATCAAGCGGGCCGCACGACCAGTTGTCCCGGACATTGACTCAGGATTGCATTTCTGCTTTGTCGCCAACAGCGAAGAGGCTGTTCGGTCCTTTTACAAAAACGGCGTTGCCAATGGCGGGACCGATAACGGAGAACCTGGTGTCCGGCCCGAATACGGATCATTTTACTATGCAGCCTTTATGATCGACCCCGATGGCTATCGCCTGGAGGCCTTTTTCCGCCGTCCTGAATGACCTCGGAAGCGGACCTCTGCCATAGATCAAAAGCAAGGCCATCGCATGCCACAGCACCGACAGCCCGCCTCCCTTCATGCGCCGTCAGCGATGGTTTGGGTCGGCTTTATCGCGATGTGTACCGGAATGTTCATGGCCATCCTGGACGTCCAGGTCGTGGCAACGTCCCTGCCGACGATCCAGCAAGGCATCGACATCGATCCAGACAAGATGAGCTGGATCCAGACGGCCTACCTGATCGCGGAAGTGGTCGCGAT
Source organism: Rhizobium grahamii CCGE 502 (assembly GCF_000298315.2). GTDB lineage: Bacteria > Pseudomonadota > Alphaproteobacteria > Rhizobiales > Rhizobiaceae > Rhizobium > Rhizobium grahamii. The sequence continues at coordinate 54,450 of NZ_AEYE02000033.1, forward strand.
CCCGCTGACGGGACTTCTCACCCGGGTTCTTACGATGCGGTGGCTGTTCATCGTTTCAATCCTCCTGTTCGTTGTGGCTTCCGCCGGATGCGCGGCGAGCGGAACCTTCAGCACGCTGGTTTCCTGGAGGGTGCTGCAGGGATTTTCGGGCGGAACCCTGATCCCCGCCGTGTTCTCGGCGGTGTTCGTCCTCTTTCCGAACGAGCGGCAGGCGATCGCCACGACCATCGCAGGCGTGCTGGCCGTCCTGGCGCCCACCATCGGCCCGATCATCGGCGGCTGGCTGACATCGACCTATTCCTGGCACTGGTTGTTTCTGATCAACATCATTCCGGGACTTGTCTCGGCGCTGGTGGCCTGGCGATGCCTTCCGCGCCACAAGGCAGACCTCGGCGAACTCAAGAGCCTCGACCTTGTCTCCCTCGTCATGCTGGCGATCTCGCTCGCCAGCCTCGAACTGGGATTGAAGGAGGCGCCCACAGCCGGCTGGACCTCGTCCTTTGTGGCTGGCCTGCTTGTCGCCAGCCTGGTCTCTGGGGCCGGTTTTACGGTCCGCTCCCTTCGCCGGAAGCGCCCGATCGTCGATTTGGGTCATTTCCGGGATCGAAATTTCCTCATCGGTTCCGCCCTGAGTTTCGTCCTCGGGATCGGGCTCTTCGGTTCCGTGTATCTCATGCCTGTTTTCCTTGCTTTCATCAGGGGACAAAACGCGCTCGAGATCGGCTGGACGATGCTCGTGACCGGGATCACGCAACTAATTGCCGCGCCGATCGCCGTCTACCTCGAGAAGCGGACGGATCCGCGCCTTCTCTCAGCCGTCGGCTTTTTTCTCTTTGCGCTCGGATTGGGGATGAGTGCGTTTGAGAATCCCCGGTCCGGTTATGATGCGATGTTCTGGCCGCAGGTGGTCCGTGGGGCAGCGATCATGTTCTGTCTGCTTCCGCCGACACGACTTGCCCTCGGGACCCTGCCGCCTGATCAGGTTCCGGATGCCAGCGGCCTTTTCAACCTGATGCGCAACCTTGGGGGCGCGATCGGCATCGCGATGATCGATACGATCATCTACACCCGGTCAGAGCCGCTGACGCAATTATTGTGGGACCGGCTGCGCGCGGGTGACCAGGCGGCCGCTGCCTTTGTCGGCGCGCCGGCTGACGAGGTCGTCGGCCACGGAGGGACCTTCACTCCGGATACCGTGGCGGCACTCGACCCGCTGGTGCAAACGGCAGCAAGTGTTCAGGCGATCAACGAGGCCTGGATGATAGCTGCGGTCCTGACTACCTGCGCATTGCTTATCCTTCCATTCGCAAAGCCGGTCGAAGCGCCGCGCTGAGCTTTGATCATTGTGGTCATCCGGCGTTTTCTGCGTCCGATGGCGCGGACCGCCGCAAACGGTGAACGCATCGTTCAACCGTCTTTTTATGGCGATCCCCGGTTCCCATGTTATGACCATCACGATCCGACGGCGCAGACCGTCACACTCACGGTAGTCATCATGAAGAAAATTGGTTTCCTTTCCTTTGGCCACTGGTCGCCCTCGCCGCAGTCTGAGACCCGTTCTGCCGGCGACGCACTCCTGCAATCAATCGACCTTGCTGTCGCCGCCGAAGAGCTCGGGGCGGATGGCGCCTATTTCCGTGTCCATCATTTTGCCCGGCAGCTCGCCTCACCATTTCCGCTGCTTGCCGCAGTCGGCGCGAGGACGAAGAACATTGAGATTGGAACCGCGGTCATCGACATGCGCTACGAGAACCCGCTCTACATGGCCGAGGACGCCGGTGCCGCCGACCTCATTGCGAAGGGGCGGCTGCAACTGGGTCTCAGCCGCGGATCGCCGGAGCAGGTGATCGATGGCTGGCGCTATTTCGGCTATCAGCCTGACGAAGGGAAAAGTGATGCCGACATGGGCCGCAGCCATGCAGAAGTCTTTCTGAGGGCGCTGAAGGGTGAGGGCTTTGCCGAGCCCAATCCACGACCGATGTTTCCAAACCCACCCGGTCTCCTGCGTCTCGAGCCATACTCGGATGGTCTCGGCGAGCGCATCTGGTGGGGCGCGGGATCCAACGCCACCGCGATCTGGGCGGCCAAGCTCGGGATGAATCTGCAGAGTTCAACCTTGAAGGATGACGAGACCGGTGAACCCTTCCATGTCCAGCAGGCGGCCCAGATCCGCGCCTACAAGCAAGCGTGGAAGGACGCCGGCCATCAGAGAACGCCCCGCGTATCGGTGAGCCGCAGCATCTTCGCGCTGGTCGATGATCGCGATCGTGCCTACTTCGGCGGCGGTGGCAGGGAACAGGATTCGATCGGTTATATCGACCAGACCACCAGAGCCATATTTGGGCGATCCTTTGCGGCGGAACCGGACGCTCTCGTAAAACAGCTTGCATCGGACGAAGCTATTGCGGAGGCCGATACCCTGCTCCTCACCGTGCCCAACCAGCTGGGCGTCGACTATAATGCCCATGTCATCGGTTCGATCCTGAAACATGTCGCGCCGGCACTCGGCTGGCGTTGATCGACACGCATCAGGGCGGTGCAATACCCGTTGCCCGTCTGACGGGTGGGCTGCGCGGGTTGCCTGGTCCGCGGTCAGAGTTTCACAAAGAGCGTGCTGCGTCCACTTGTTGTGTCCGCGACAAGGCGCTCGACGTCATCCAACTTCCATTCGGGAAAACTTATCGTCAGCTCAGCGCCGCCGCCATGAAATGTCTCCTTCAGGATGATGACGCCGGGAAAAGCCGCCAGGCGTGCCTTCAGGATCGCCAGGTCCGAATAGGCTGCCCGGATGTTTCCTTCTAGCGTCGGGACGATCTCAATCGTCTCGCCAGCCCGCAAGCAGGCGGCAGCCGTTCCGCCATAGGCTCGGATCAGGCCGCCCGTGCCAAGGAGAACACCTCCAAACCAGCGTGTGACGATAACGATGACCCTGTCGAGCGATTGCCCGTCGATTGCCTGCAGGATCGGCTTGCCGGCGGTCCCACCCGGTTCACCGTCGTCGCTGAACCGATAGGTCTGACCGCTTCGCCAGGCAAAGCAGTTGTGGTTGGCATCGGCATGGGCGTAAGTCGCCAGTGCATCCTTCGCGTCGGCTTCGCTCGCAATCGGAATGCCCAGCGCCAGAAACCTGCTCTTTTTGACGATCTGCTCGAAGGCGACGGGGCGTTCTAGTGAATACATCGCAGCTGTATACGCCACCATTGGGGCCTGGCGAAGGGCATTAATCCCGGTTCCTTTGAGCTTGGCCTCGCACCAGAACGGCCCCTACCCGTCACCGCCCGGCGTTGCAATCCGTCCCTTCATGTTGGGATGAAACCGACTAGTAGTCAACCGACCGCGATCCCTTGAACTCGATGCTCGCCGACTTGCCGGGAGGGATGATCACCTCGAAGCTACCGTCCACGGTCGCCGTGTGGGCAAAAATATCCTTGTTGACCCATTCGACCGTCTCGCCCGGCCCGGCAGTAACCTCAGCGGGGGTAAACATCATCTTCTCGATCGTTACCGTGATTGTCTGCGCCTGCGCCGGAGCGGCACCGAGGGCCAGCACGAATACCATAATCGACCACCGATGCCGCATCAACATGGCCTCCTACTTCAGCTCGGCGGCAACGTGCTCGGCATGCTGCTCGTGGCCCTGAAAGATCTTCAGGCCGGTCTGGAGAAGTTCCTTGAGGTCCGCGTTACTGGCCGAGGGGATCAGTACCGTCTCGAGCGCACCATTGACCTGCTTGTGGTAGGCAACCTCGTTGGCGACATAGGCCTTGTCGAAATCCTTTCCTTTCAGCTTGGCAAGCTTTGCCCGCTCATCGGCAGCAGCCTTGGTGAGCGCCTTGCTCGTATCATTGTCCTCCGGTGTGACTTTGAGCTTCTTGGCCAAGTCCAGCGCCTGCTTGTTGACCGCCTCATGGTCTCTGACCATGTCCTCTGCGAAGCTCAAAACCTGCTTGTCCTTGGATTTCGCGAGCGCCTGCTTTGCCGCCTCGATGTCGATCGACCCGGCCGTATAGGCGATATGAGCGATCTGGGGGTCTGTCGGCTTTTCTGCAGCCGGTGCACAAGGTGCTAGTCCAAGCAGGCAGATCGTGGTCACTGCTGTCATCAGTCGCATATGCATGGAACCTCCTTCGTCCGTGCCGAAAGGCCGGACAGTTTTATCTCGGTACATGTGTTGGATGTCGGTCCGCCGATTAGGTTCCCGTTATCAGCCAGAAAACTGAACCGCCCACGGATCGACCTCGATCAAATGGCCATTTGAGAACGGCGCTGCTCAGGTTTCGGGAAAAGCAGGTGGGGATTTGCAGTATGCGCTCACGAAGGCAAGTTCGGAACTGAACGGATTTTGAGGTGGCGACATCAGTTCCCGTAAGAAAATTTAACGCATCGTTAACCAGGCGCTCCCTAGGTGTCATCCGTTCAATGAAGAGGATACCCTATGAAGAAGCCTTTCGCTCTCGCCCTCGCTGGCACGATGTTGGTAGCTCCATTTGCACAGGCGCAGGAATGGCGCGAACCACCCCATCACGATCGCAGATATGACGACAGGCGCGATTATCGGGATTATCGGGATTACGAGGAAAAGCGCCGCTGGGCCAGAGGTCAGCGCATGGCCGATTGGCGCCGCCATCAGGCCGTGAGGGAATACCGTCGTTACGGTTTGCGCGAACCAGGGCGCGGCCAGCAATGGGTCAGAGTCGATAACCAATTTGTGCTGTTGAGCGTTGCCACAGGCGTTATTTTGGGCCTGACCGCTGTTCGGTAACCTAAAACTTCGCAAGACTCCGTCGAAAGGTCGACACTGAGAGTGCCGGCCTTTTTCTACGGTTGCTTCGCGTGCTTACAATAACGCTTTTTGCTCTCGATGGTGTTCAGCATCTTACGGAATTGTTCGGCAGCGTTCGTTAAAGCCGGTACCAGCGGATCCGATCCGAGATAGAACCGGGCATCGCCCTTACGAGCAGTCAGAAGCAGGCTGCAGACGCCCTACCTTTGTCACCATGGAAAGTTCGTAGCAAGACAATGAAGCTGTCGGACTGGACGCACTTGATCCTTGGCCAATCACAAAAAGCCGCCCAACCTTTTAGGGCTGGGCGGCGGAAATTTGGCTGTTAGCGGCAAACCGTACGATACTTGGTGATTTCGTGATGGTGACTGCGGACTTGATAGGGTTGCTTCCAGCATCTGTCGTAGCGGACGTGGTGGCGATCGCGATCACGATAATAACGATTGTCGTAATATCGGTTGCTTGAGTGACCATGATACCCTGGTTCTCCGATACGAATTGTCACGCTGTCGGCATAAGAGGGGGCGGCCGTTACAGCAAAGGACGAAACCGCGAAAGCAGCAGCAATGATAAATTTGTTCATTCCATTCTCCATTATAATTCAGAGACATGAACGCCCAGGTGCTGAAATGGTTTCAACCTCAGCTGAAAATTCAGGAAGCGCGGAGCGGTGTCCAAAGTCTCAGCAGAAACTCTGACCAGCTGCGCTTCGTGTGCCCGGCAGATGGTTCGAAAACACAGGCGAGCTGCTCGCGGAAGCTGTCAATTCTGGCGGCTTCGATAGCGCGAAGCAGTTGCGCAGTTTGCTCCCGCATGCCTTGCGTGGTGGCGACACTCCAGCGTCGCGATCGGCGTAAGTCACTCAGTGCCAGGTGGCGTCTGCGGCTTTAACAAGCGGCGGAGCCGGCGGAACGACCAGCCTATCGGGCCTTGGTGATACACTGCACACCGGGAGCGCCAAGCACACCTCGTCCAGCATCAGGATCTGCAACCAGCAGGATTTCCGGCTTGGTCCATGGTGCGCTCCGGGTGGATCGCCTTACCGGACCAGATCAACAATTTATGGTCATTTGACACGGGGACAAAGGATGCCGACAGTGCCGACACCGTTTCTGAATGGGATGAACAAGATGAACCTCAAGGATCCTGCACTTTTTCGCGAGGCGGCCCTGATCGGCGACCGATGGATCGACGCCGATCCATCGAACGCGATCGAGGTCAACAACCCGGCCACCGGCAACGTCATCGCACGCGTGCCGAAGCTTGGCGCTGCGGAGACCAGAGCTGCAATCGAGGCGGCGGCCACGGCGCAAAAGGCCTGGGCAGCTCGCACGGCCCGGGACCGCGCAATGATTCTGCGCAAATGGTACGACCTGATGATCGAAAACAAGGATGATCTTGGTCGCATCCTAACGCTGGAACAGGGCAAGCCGGTTGCCGAAGCGACAGGCGAAATCGTCTACGGCGCAAGCTTCATCGAGTGGTTCGCAGAGGAGGGTCGGCGCGTCTATGGCGATATGGTTCCCGGCCACCAGCCGGACAAGCGCATCATGGTGATGAAGCAGCCAATCGGCGTGGTTGCCGCCATTACGCCCTGGAACTTTCCCAATGCAATGATCACTCGCAAGGCAGGTCCAGCATTGGCATCGGGTTGCGCCATGGTGTTGAAGCCTGCCAGCCAGACGCCGTTCTCGGCGATAGCGATCGCCGTGCTTGCAGGGCGTGCCGGGCTGCCCGCCGGGCTGTTCTCCGTGATCACCGGTTCAGCGAGGGAGATCGGTGCGGAAATGACCGCCAATCCGATCGTGCGCAAATTGACCTTCACGGGCTCCACCGAAATCGGCGCCGAGCTTTACAGGCAGAGCGCCCCCACCATCAAGAAACTCGGGCTGGAACTAGGGGGTAACGCGCCGTTCATTGTTTTCGACGATGCCGATCTTGATTCTGCGGTTGAAGGCGCACTGATCGCCAAGTTCCGCAACAATGGCCAGACCTGCGTTTGCGCCAACCGGCTATACGTCCAGGAAGGTATCTATGAAGCTTTTTCACAGAAGCTTTCGACGGCTGTCGGCAAGCTCAAGATCGGCAACGGCTTCGATGAGGGCGTTATTCTTGGTCCGTTGATCGACCTGCCGGCTCTGGAAAAGGTCGAGGAGCATGTGGCTGATGCTATATCGAAGGGCGCAAGCGTCATGGAAGGTGGCAGGCGCCATTCCCTTGGCGGAACCTTTTATGAGGCGACGGTGCTGACTGATGTCACCAAGGACATGGCCGTCGCCCGCGAGGAAACCTTTGGGCCGGTAGCGCCGCTTTTCCGGTTCAAGGACGAGGCCGATGTGATCGCACAGGCAAACGACACTGAGTTCGGCCTCGCATCCTATTTCTATGCAAAGGACCTCGCGCGCGTTTTCCGCGTCGCCGAAGCCCTGGAATATGGCATGGTTGGCGTCAATACCGGGTTGATCTCGACGCCAGAAGCGCCTTTTGGCGGCGTGAAGCTCTCCGGCCTCGGCCGCGAAGGGTCGAAATACGGCATCGACGAATTCATGGAGATCAAATACGTCTGCCTCGGCGGCATCCAATAGACGGATCGTCGCGGCTCATTTTCACATTTTTGCGAGCCGGCGGACGACCCTTTTACGTCGTTCGCCGTAACGAAACTCGTCTCACCGGCGTCGTTTCCTTAACCGGCACACGATTGGACTGGCCAAAAATAGGATAGTCGTCGCGGCAGCGTGATGACCTTTACCATGGAGCTTGGATGCCTTTCGTGGCATATTAACACCAGCACTGCTCAACATTTGAGTCGCAATCCCGGCGCTAGAATGGAGACGATATGATGCTGTATGGCGCATTCGAGCCAAATCCGAATTCCTGTAAGTATTTGAAGGAACAAATACTACGCAGTGCCGTTATGGGGATGAGCGGGCCGACAGGGCTGCTATCCCGTTTTAACCAGCCGGCCGCGGGAGAGCATCATGCAAAAAGGTGAAAGTGACGTCTTTGATCTTTTCTCTGAAATTTATACGAGCGCTGCGCAGGAAGAATTTAGCCTGCAGGAATATCTGCTAGCTTGCCGCGACGACAAAAGTCTCTACGCAACTGCGCAGGAGCGGATGGTTGAGGCGATCGGTGAACCGACGCTAATCGATACCAGTGTCGACGAACGCATGGGGCGCATTTTTGCCAATCGGACGCTGAAGATCTACCCGACATTTGCTGACTTTTACGGCATGGAAGATACGATCGAGCGGATCGTCGGGTATTTCAGATATGCTGCCCAAGGTCTCGAGGAACGCAAACAGATCCTCTATTTGCTGGGGCCCGTCGGAGGCGGCAAATCATCTCTCGCAGAACGCCTGAAAAGGCTCATGGAACAGCGGCCGATCTATACATTGGCGGTCAACGGCCAGGTCAGCCCCGTTTTCGAGTCGCCTCTCGGGCTCTTCCACCCGGACCGGATGGCCGGCCTTCTCGAAGACAAGTACGGCATCGCCAGGCGACGCCTCACCGGCTTGATCTCTCCCTGGGCAACCAAGCGGCTTGACGAAATTGGCGGGGATATCTCAAAGTTTAGCGTCGTCAAGCTCACCCCATCCCGGTTGCGCCAGATTGCAATCGCAAAGACCGAGCCGGGCGACGAGAACAATCAGGATGTCTCGGCCCTGGTCGGTAAGGTCGACATCCGGCAACTCGAAAACTTCAGCCAGGCCGATCCGGACGCCTATTCCTTCAGCGGCGGGCTGAACAGGACGACTCAGGGTCTTCTCGAGTTTGTCGAGATGTTCAAGGCACCGATCAAGGTGCTGCACCCACTCCTGACTGCGACCCAGGAAGGCAGCTATAACGGTACGGAAAACTTCGGGGCCTTTCCCTTCCAGGGTATCGTGGTCGCGCACTCCAACGAATCCGAGTGGCTGCAGTTCAAGAACAACAAGAACAACGAGGCGTTTCTCGACCGTATTCTCGTGGTCAAAGTCCCCTATTGCCTCCGCGTCACCGAGGAGCGGCAGATCTACGAAAAGCTTCTTCGCGAGAGCGAACTGGCAAACAGCCCTTGTGCTCCCGAAGTGCTCGAGAACCTTAGCCGCTTCACGGTCGCAACACGGCTTCACGTGCATGAGAATTCTCCGCTCTACACGAAGATGCGCGTCTATGACGGCGAGAACCTAAAGGATACAGATCCGAAGGCGAAGTCCGTTCAGGAATATCGCGACGCGGCCGGTGTTGATGAAGGCATGACGGGCATCAGCACCCGCTTCGCGTTCAAGGTCCTCTCTGAGACCTTCAACTACGACACAAAGGAAGTCGCGGCTGATCCTGTACATCTGATGTATATCATGGAGCAGGCGATCCGGCGCGAGCAGTTCCCGAAGGAAACGGAAGCGCGTTATCTCGACTTTATCAAATCGGAACTGGCCGCGCGCTATGCGGAATTCATTGGCCATGAAATCCAGAAGGCTTATCTGGAATCCTACAGCGAGTACGGCCAGAACCTTTTTGATCGCTATATCTCCTACGCCGACGCATGGCTGGAGGACCAGGACTTCAAGGACTACGACACCGGCCAGATTCTCAATCGGGAAATTCTCGACAGCGAATTGTCGCAGATCGAAAAACCGGCCGGCATTGCCAATCCCAAGGATTTCCGCAACGAGGTCGTCAAGTTTACTTTGCGCGCCCGCGCCAGGAACAACGGCCGCAACCCCTCCTGGACAAGCTATGAAAAGCTTCGCGAGGTGATCGAGAAAAGGATGTTCGGTCAGGTCGAGGATCTTCTGCCCGTCATCAGCTTTGGCTCCAAGAAGGACAGTTCGACTGAAAAGCAGCACGCCGAATTTGTCCAGCGCATGACGCAACGAGGCTATACTGTACGCCAGGTCCGGCGACTCGTTGACTGGTACATGCGGGTCAACAAGGCTGGTTGACAATGCCGAACCGGGGGATTGGCAGATGCCGAATTTTATCGACCGCCGGCTCAACCCGAAGGACAAGAGCCTTGGCAACCGACAGCGTTTCCTGAAGCGAGCCCGGGAGGAACTGAAGCGGGCGATCAAGGAGCAAGTCAAGACAGACAAGATTGCCGACGTGGACGCCGCACACGGCGTCCCGATGCCCAAGCGTGGAGCGGGCGAGCCAACCTTCCAGCCGAGCAGCGGGAGCGGTGATCGGGAATATATTCTTCCAGGTAATCGGGAATACATGGCCGGTGACAAGCTGCAACGACCAAAAGGTGGCGGCGGCGGGGCCGGAGGTCGCGGCGCTGGTCACGGCGAAAGCGAGGATGATTTCCAGTTCATCCTGTCGCGTAACGAAGTCCTCGATCTTTTCTTCGAGGATCTCGAGCTTCCGGACATGGTGAAACTCAATCTCAAGGAAACGGTTACCTACAAGCCGCACCGCGTCGGCTTCAGCACCGCTGGAACGCCCACCAACATCAATGTCGGGCGCACGATGCGAAACAGTTTCGGTCGCCGTATAGCGCTGCAACGCCCAAGCGAGGCGACCGTGAAAGCGGTTGCGGATGAGATCGCGGCGCTGGAGGCCGCCGAGGAGCTCTCTGCGCCAAACCGGCGTCGCCTGCAGGCGCTGCGCGAGGAACTTGAGCAATTAGAACGAAGGCGACGGCGCATTTCCTACGTGGATCCCGTCGATATTCGTTTCAACCGCTTCGAGCGCCAGCCGCTGCCCAATGCCAGTGCCGTGATGTTCTGCCTGATGGACGTGTCGGCATCGATGGGCGAGCGCGAGAAGGATCTCGCGAAGCGCTTCTTCGTGCTGCTGCATTTGTTTCTCACGCGCCGGTATGAGCGGATCGATATCGTCTTCATCCGTCACACCGACGAGGCCCACGAGGTCGACGAAGAGACCTTCTTCTACAGCAAGCAGAGCGGCGGCACGGTTGTTTCGACCGCGCTCGAGGAAATGCTGCGGGTGATAGAGGAGCGTTATCCCGCCAATCTCTGGAACATCTACGCCGCCCAGGCCTCCGACGGCGACAACATCAGTGGCGATTCAGAACGTTGCTCAACGCTGCTTCGCGACCTGATGCGCCTTTGCCAGTACTACGCCTATGTCGAAATCATTGATGAGCGCGAGACGGAAATATTTGGAAGCACTGACAATGGCACCTCATTGTGGCGTGCCTACCGCACGGTCGACGGCGCGGTCCCGAACTTTCAGATGACCCGCATTTCCAAGCCGGCTGACATCTACCCGGTTTTTCGCAGGCTCTTCACCCGGCAGCCTGCCGTGCGCACGCGCAAGTAAGGAAGACCGAATGGCGAAACGCTCGAGCCCAGGCCTGCTCTTTGACGGTTCCGACTGGAATTTCACGACGCTTTCGCGCGCCTACGACGCCATCGAAACCGTGGCGCTCGATGAGATGGGGCTGGATATCTATCCCAACCAGCTGGAAATCATTTCGTCGGAACAGATGCTGGATGCCTACTCTTCGGTGGGCATGCCGCTGATGTACCAGCACTGGTCGTTCGGCAAACGCTTCATCTTCGAGGACAATCTCTATCGCAAGGGGCAGCGTGGCCTTGCCTACGAACTGGTCATCAATTCCAATCCGTGCATCACCTATCTGATGGAAGAAAACACCATGGCGATGCAGGCGCTGGTGACCGCCCACGCCGCGTTTGGCCACAACCATTTCTTCAAGAACAATTACCTCTTTCGGCAGTGGACCGACGCCGGTGCGATCCTGAGCTACATGGATTTCGCGAAGAAGTACATTTCCAAATGCGAGGAGCGGCATGGATTGAACGCCGTCGAGGCGATCCTGGATTCGGCACACGCCTTGATGGACCAGGGCGTCTTCCGCTACCGGCGGCCCCCGCGCCTTTCGTCCGAGAAGGTCAGGGAGCGTGCCCGCGAACGACTGGAATACGAGGAACAGACCTATAGTGACCTTTGGCGTACGCTACCGCTCGCAGCCGAGAACCGCGATCCGGAAGATGCCGAGCGCGATGCGTCCGAACGCAAGAAGGTACTCAATCTTCCCGAGGAAAACCTGCTCTACTTCCTGGAAAAGCATAGTCTCATCCTCGATCCGTGGCAGCGGGAAATCCTCCGGATCGTTCGGGTGATCGCGCAATATTTCTACCCGCAGCGCCAGACCAAGGTCATGAACGAGGGCTGCGCAACCTTCGTGCATTACACGATCATAAACCGCCTCTTCGATCAGGGCCGGATCAGTGAAGGCGCAATGCTGGAGCTCTTGGCAAGCCATTCCAACGTGGTCTTCCAACCCGCTTACGATGATCCCCGCTTCCCCGGGATAAATCCCTATGCCCTTGGCTTTGCGATGATGCAGGATATCCAGCGCATCTGCATGGAGCCAACCCAAGAGGATCGTGACTGGTTCCCATCCTTTGCTGGCAATGGCAATTGGCAGGAGACGCTCCTGGATGCCTGGGCAAACCACCGCGACGAGTCCTTTATCTTGCAGTATCTCAGCCCGGCAATGATCCGTAAATTTCGGTTGTTTCTGCTGAGCGATCGCGCGGCGGACAGTTTTTCCGAGGTATCGGCGATCCATAACGAACGAGGCTACGCGTCAATCCGCTCGGCACTTTCGCGCAGCTATGACGTCGGCGCCAGACAACCCGATATCCAGGTGGTCGATGTCGACCTCCTCGGTGACAGGCAACTCAGGCTGCAGCACAATGTGAGGAATGGCATCCTTCTTCAGGAAAGCAATCGTGATGCCACCTTGGGGCACATTCGCCACCTGTGGGGCTACGATGTGAGCCTCAGTGGTATCGATGGCTCAACGGGCGCTGTCCTTTATGAGTGCTCGACAGCCGATCGATAGGCTGTCTGCGCAAGTTCAGTGACGTCTTTCGCCTGAAACCCCCACCGCCCATTCCCTCGCCTGCTGGCGCAAAGGATCTCCAGCACCATCTCCGATGCCCGCGCCAGGCGCGTCCCGACCACGAAGGGCTTGTTGATCAGGATCGTTTCCGTGGCGTCGCGCCATTGCTCATCCAGTCAGCGAAGGATCGTCCAGTGTGACCCTCCAGCAGTGCTGCCGTTGATAGCATCAATGCTTGTCTTCTTCGGCATGCCTGCGCCTGATGCTTCGCACGACAAGCCACATGCCGGCGACGACAACGGGAACAGACAGGCCGGTCAGCGTTTCCGGGGAAACCTCCAGGCCGACATTATGTGCGCCCTTGGCCAGATAGCCGAGCAGCCCGACGACATAGTAGGAGATCGCGGCAACGGACAGGCCTTCAACCGTCTGCTGCAGCCGCAGCTGGAGTTGAGCACGACGGTCCATCGAATTGAGCACCGTGGTGTTGATGCGCTCCAGTTCGACATCGATCCAGCTTCGCAGAAGCGCTGTCGCGCGGGCCAGTTTGCGCGACAGGTTCGCTTGGCGTTCCTCCACGGATTGACAGGTTCGCATTGCCGGAGCAAGCCGCCGCTCAAGGAAGGCGCCAAGCGTCTCGCTGCCGGGCATCGCGGTTTCCGCGAGTGCCCGAATACGCTCCTGGACAATCTCGTAGTAGGCGCGGCTGGCGCCAAACCGGTAGAGGCTGAGCGCCGCATTCGCCTCCAGTTCCGCGGCAAGGCGTGTAATCTCGGACAACATCTGGTCCGCTTCGTCTCGCGCATGCAGCTTCATGCGCTGGGTAATCGCCGTCAGGCCCGATTCGATCTGGCGTATTTCGGGAGAGAGTGATTGCGCCAGTGGCAGGCCCATCATCGCAAGCGTCCGGTACGTCTCAATATCGAGAAGGCGCTGGACAAGCGCGCCGCGAGCGCTGTCGGACATGCCACGGTCGATGACCAGAATTTTCGTCAAACCGTCTCCGTCCTGACGAAAATCGGTGAGGATCGCAGCCTGGCCATTCTTCAGTTCGCTTCGGCACAGGCTGGTCGGGTCGAAGACAGACCTCTCCTGCTCGGTCTCGGGCGTGTCAGGTCGGATTTCCAGCCTTATTCCGGAGATGAATGGCCCCGGTGGTGAAAAACTTGCGCCGAAAGGATGCACGGCAATCGTCTGGCCAAACCTGTCCGGTGCCGGACAATCCCAGAAATATGTCGAAAATTCCGTGTGCCGCTCCCAGCGCAGGGTTCCCGGCCCCCAACTGATTGCGTGATGGCTCATTTCGCGGGCGGGTGGCGCAACCCCGCTTGGCCGGGAAAGATCCGCAAGCGTGTCATGATCGTTGTCGCCAGCACTTTCCGTCAGAAAGGCGAGCTGAAATATGACGCGCGACGCGGAAACGAGCGCGTATGGCCGCGCATGGAGTTCCCCGAGCGAGCGTCCTCGAATGTCCGCAGGCGGAAAGCCAAAGCTTCCGAGCGTCATGCATTCATTCCTGTGTCCATGATCTGTCCCCCTGACCCTGAGCCGTCGGCATGCAATCAGCTCGCCCCGCGCCTGTCCAGCGGCATTGGATCCAGCGACCGTTTGCCACACCAGAAGGAGACACGTGCTCAGGCAAGCCGCTCGATTACCTCTTCAGCCGCTCTCAGCCCGCTCAGCCAGGCTCCATGCGCCGTGGAAAAGTCAAAGGGGTGGGTCGCCTCGCCGGCGAAGAACAACCGGTCGGCAACGGGCCGCGCCAAGGTCAAGCGGGCGCTGGCATGCCGCGGCAATGCATGGCTGTAGGAGCCACCCACCCAGTCCGTCCGACACCACGATGATGCTGCAAGCGGCCGCAAATGGCGACTGATATGATTGCCCAGTTGAGCTGACAGCTCCTCGATCGCAAACGCAAAGGCGTCAAGGAGCCCGGCACGCTCGATCGCGACCGCACCCGAGCCACCGAAGAAGCCTTCGATCACCGGCCGACCAAGCGGCCGGATATAGTAACTGCCGGTATCACTTCCATGTGGATTGCCCAGCAAATGTGTCTCGGGTTCAAGCCCATGGTCGCCGTGCAATTCGAAGAACAGCTTGTCCGCAAGGCCAAGCGGCAATCTGCTTGCCGCCTCGAGGTGGTCGTCCACCTCCGCGTCGAAGGCGATTGCACCTTTGGACAAGATGTTCGTCGAGGCTGTGACAATCGCCGTACGCGCAATGACAGAGCCACGCTCGGTGTCAAGCCGGACGCCATGATCGGTCAGGGCAATGCGACGCACGGGCAATGAGAGCCTTAGCGCGACGTCAGGAAGGCTTGATGCGATCAGGCTCCCATATCCTTTACGCACCCGCCAGTTGGAATCGGTCGACGCGTTGTCATAGGCAAGGAAATCTGCGACCGACAGGCGGTCGAGGGCGGCGCCATTCATGTATCCGCTCACCGCCTGACAATAATTGTTCCATTCGCCATCTGGCGGCAGCAGATCCGATGCCCGGTCGCTAGCCGGAGGCGTGCTTTTCATGCGCTCCTGGAGGAGCGACCATGCCGCCGCGGCAGCACGTTGCTCGTCGGCAGGAAAGCCGAGATCATGCCATTGCTTTTGCCAGGCCGTGGTGCCGGATTCGATCTCGAACCCCTCTGCCTGCGCCAGTTTGACCAAGGGATTGCGTTCGGCCGAATGCAACCAGCCGCAACCCATGTCGAGTGGCATTCCAGCAAGTTCGATTGTCCAGGCGCGGCCGCCGACGCGGTCGCTTGCTTCAAGCAGCACCACCGAACGTCCGGCCTTCGCAAGCCGACGCGCCGCCGCAATGCCTGCCGCACCCGCGCCTACAATCGCAACCTCGTAATCCATCTTCGCGCTCCGCCGCCGCGGTACCTATCGACTGTGGGTCCTTCGACCCTTATAGACAATTCACGACCGCTTCAATGCGCGCGAAAGCCTGGTACTATTCAACGATGACGTTCTTTGAAACCCTCGTCGCCTTGCTTGCGGTCGCGATTTTGCTTTTGCAGGTAACGCGGCGAATGCAGCTGCCTTACCCGGGCATTCTCGCAGCCGCCGGCGTCGCCGTCGCGATGCTGCCCGGCGCCCCGATCATTCCAATCGACCCGCCGACGGCGCTCGCCCTGTTCATCGCGCCGGTCCTCGTCGATGCAGCCTATGATTTCCCGCTTGGCGCTGCTCGGCGCATGGCTTTGCCGCTCTTCGTCTATGCCGTGGTGGCCGTGCTGATTACGACAGGCGTCGTGGTCTCGATCAGTTCGTTGACTGTCGGCCTGCCGCTTGCCGTTGCGGTCACGCTTGGAGCAATCGTCGCTCCGCCTGATGCCGCTGCGGCGACTGCCGTCCTCTCCAATTTGCCGGTCTCCCGTCGGGTCGATGCCCTGTTGAAGGGGGAGAGCCTCTTCAATGACGCCACCGCACTTCTGCTCTTCAGCGCAGCGCTGACCGTCCAGGCCCGTGGTGGCGTCGACATGGGAACCGTCGCGCGACTTGGCATTGCGGCTCCCGGCGGCATCGCCTTCGGTATTGTATTCGGCTATCTGGTCTCTCGGCTGAGGCCCGTCACCGACAATACGGTCGGAGGCACCCTGCTTCAGTTCGTCTATGCCTTCGCGACGTGGCTGATCGCCGAAAGGCTGCATCTGTCAGCTGTGCTGGCGACCGTCTCGTCGGCGATGACCATTGCAGTCCTTGCCTCGGTCAATGATTCCCCGCGCATGCGCGTGCATTCGTTCGCCGTCTGGACAACTGTCGTCTTCCTCTTGAACGTTGTGGCATTCCTGCTGATGGGGTTGCAGGCGCGTCGTATCGTGGAAGCGATGTCGGCTGCCGAACTGAGCCGGGCGGTTCAGTTCGCTACGATCGTTGTCGCCGGCGTCATTGCAGCGCGGCTTTCGGTCGCCTTCCTCTTTCACGCCATCGTGGGCTTGCGTCATCGGCGTGGAAACAAACTTGCGCCCTTCGCATCCGGCGAAACCCTGCTTGTAGGATGGTCCGGCATGCGCGGTCTCGTGACACTTGCCACGGCCTTTGCCCTGCCAGCCGATTTTCCGGAACGAAACCTCGTCGTTCTGACCGCCTTCTCGGTGGTCCTGGCAACACTGGTCATCCAGGGAGCGACCTTGGCCCCGATGATCAGGGTGCTGAAACTCGGACGGCAGGCAGAGGGTCGCGAGGAGCTTGAGACAGCGCGGAGGTCGTTGGCCGAGGCGGCGCTTGTCCGGCTGGCGAGCGAGAATGGCGCGGAGGCCGAAACACTGCGCCAAGCCTACCGTGAGCATTGCGAGAGAGGCAGCGACACCGGCAAGGGCGATCAGGTCGACCGACGGCAGGTCCTGTCGCGGCTGGCGGTCCTGGCGCAACGCGAACGGCTTGAGGAACTGCGGGATTCGGATCGGATTGGACCGGGCCAATACCTCGAATTGCAAGAGGACCTGGACTGGAAGCAACTCGCCACCGGCTCCGACGAGGAGCGGCGGATTTCCGAAAGCTAGGTCTTGTCTTGAGTCACATTCCAGCCTCTCCCACGACGACCGATGTCCAAAGATAGAGATGGAACGAGGCTTGGGTTAGATTACCAAGGTGGTTTGGACATGCTGTTGGGGGAACGACATTGGGCATTTGCCAGGGCCTCGCTGGATTGTGGTTCAGTTATCGACTTCGGTTCAGAACACTCTGGCACCGCTTTCAATCTCTTTTCATAGTTCTGATCTCGGGATTTAAACGCTGGACATTCGATGCAATCCCTTGCTCCGCTTGGAGCGGATGCCCCGGCGCCAGAGTTGCGCACGCAAGTGATATTCTTCAAGCTTCTCATGCTCGGACCAATCAAGATCCTCATCCTCTTGTGACGATGACACGAGGCTCCGATCTCATCTCAGACGTCGGCTGGCCACAACGGCTGCTCTGTTCTCGGCGGCAGTGTTGGCGGTCGCGGGCGTGCTCGGGCGAACTATGCTGGAGAACTTCGAGATCTCGTTGCCTGTACTGGCAATGACTGGGGGTATCATCCTTTTTCTTGTGGCCCTGCAGACCGTGCTGCAACAGTCTGTTGGAGCGTCCGGCCAGGCCCAAGAGTATGGCCAGCCAGCGGAGATGCGTCTTGCACTCACTCCCCTCGCTTTCCCGACGATCGTCACGCCCCACGGCATAGCGTCACCTTCTTAGAGGAAGCATGCTCGTTTGGAATGCACCGTGGGAACACTGACCTTATTGCCGTCCGTCGGTGTTTGGTCCGCTCCTGGATTGAGGACCGAGCTTGCTCCGACACTCGAGTCAGTCATCATTCTGAACCAATCTTCGGTATACGCGAGCGAAGAAGGCAAATCCTGCCTCAGGGACAATAGTGCGTAAGATGAAATCGAGGGGACCACAATGTTGTGATGGAACCATTCGGCCGGTGAGGCCTTAATGGTCGCGAACGGCTGCGCAGAGCGAAAGGCTGTGGAAATTTTGGTTTCGCTCCTCGCTTTGCGCGTCGGCCGGGTTGCTGTTGGGTGCTGGCGTGCTATTGCCCGATCTTCCTCGGGAGAGATTCGATGGCCTTGATCGATATTCTGGCGTCTGTGGCCCTCGCTGCTGCCTCGACTGTCACTGCCTCCATTTCGCCGGCTGAAATGGCAACGCCGCCTTTTAGGCCGTTTGGTGTTGCGCAGGATACGCTACCATCGGCGTTGGGCTGCAAACCGGTGTATGGCGAAGTCACCGATGCGACTGGACAGTACGCATGCTCCACCCTGCCTGGTGGAAACGGTCTGTTTGATCAGTACGTACTCGCCTATGTCCAAGGCATGGGAATATGCAATGTCGTTGCCGTGTCCCGCTATATCAATGACGACCAGCGCGGCACCACAACCCGGGAGGTCTACAAGGAAGCTGCGTCATTGCTCGCTTCGCAGTTCGGTCCTGCCGATGAAAAAGTTGATCACGCTGCCACATCAAAATACGGCAAGGATGGGATGTTCCGGGACGCTGTGGTGGCGCAGGAACGGCAAGTCTTCGAGCAATGGGACAATCTGAGCGCAAAGTACCAGAATGCGCAATCGGCAAGCGTCACCATCTCCGGCAGCGATGAGCTCGGACTGGCCGTCTACAGCATTTTCCGCTTTGCCCACAACGACGTGTGTCTCAGCGCGCTACAAGAGCAGACAGGTTTGTCCGGCGACCAGGGGGACTGATCCCTTGACGCCGGCGGCCCGCCGTTCTAACGGACGGCGAACCGGAAAACGATCTACTGAGCACCTCGGTCGCCACCCGGTCAGTACATGAACAAGGCCCGAAGCCGCGAAAACAGGCTTGGCTTTTCTGTGCCGAGCACGCCTCGCACATAGTGGGCCGCCGTTGCGGCGCTTACTGTTGCACCGAAATGGCAATAGCAAAGAACGTTATGCAGTTCGCCATCGGTAAGACCGAAGAACGTCTTGGCTTGGCCATAAGTATCATCTTCAAGGCCGGACAAACGCAGGATCGGATCATCGAATGCGACCGAAATCGGCGAATTGTCGCTACGCAGGCGCGACAGAATTGACGTCGGCTGATGCTCCGTCTGATAAAGCGTCGCCAGCCGCCGATTCGGGCTAGCCTCGAGGAGCGCCACCCAACGCGCAAGGCGTTCGTCGCGCGACATGATGCGTTGCGGAAACGCCTGGTCGACTTCCGCAACAGCTTGCAGTTGTTCTAATGTCTGATGTTTCATAGTGGGCTCCATCCGGCTGATAATTGCGCAGCCCCGTTAGCATCTTCGCCCTTTGAATGGAGCTAGGGGACAACGAGGTCCAATCAAGATCGCCCCGCGAGGTTTTGTTCGTGCAGACGAAGAGTTGATCGCCTGCCACTCGACCCGCGACCCGTCCCTACAGCGGATGCCGAACTAACCGATCAAGATTCATTGGTTGAATAGCGCAGCCGCCGCTCGAGATTGTTCGTATGGCCGATCTCGACTGGGGTCATTTGCGCCATCCATGCTGCGACGGCTACGCTTAGCGCCACTGACCTTCAGACCTCGGCCTCGCCTGTCTCTCTTTGCCCGGAACTTTCGGATTCCTCTCCGACCGATCGCGGTGCAGAGCGGCGCGGGCGAGCAGCATGAAGGTCACTGGCGTCGTGATCGTAACGAATATCCCGATAAGGATTTCGTGAATTACCAGTCGTTCGGATGCCACCGAAAAGAAGATCATCGAGCCTAGCATGATACCGCCGATCCCCCAGCTCGTGCCGAGTGTCGGTGCATGGATGCGCTCATAAAAGGTCGGAAGTCGCAGAAATCCAATCGCTCCTATCAACGCGAGGGTCGCTCCAAGCAGCAGGAAGGCTGCGACGGCTACGGCGACCGGAAGAGAAAGATCTGTTGCATCATAAATCACTCAATTACCTCCCCGCGCATCAGGAACTTGGCAAGCGCAACGGTGGCAACGAAGCCAAGAGCGCCGATGACAAGGGCTGCCTCAAAGTAGACCATCCGTCCGGTCCCGACAGCGAAGGTAACAAGCAAAAGCATCGCGTTGATGTAAAACGTATCGAGGCCAATGATGCGGTCCTGGGCACGTGGCCCTATGAACATTCTTATCGATGCACTCGCCATCGCCGCAACCAGCATCAATTGCGCAATCGAAACCGCGGTGAACACAATGATGGCGCTCATGCGAATATCTCCATCAGCAGTTTCTCATAGCGGTTCTTGACGGTGTCGCGCCACACCGCTTCGTTCTGGATGTCGAGGACATGCAGGAGAACGGTGTTGTCGTTGGAGTCGTATTCAAGCCACGCAGACCCCGGTGTGCTTGTCAGAATGATCGCGAGGAGTGCCAGGGCGAACCGGTTGCGAACCTCCAGTTCGATGGTCAGGAAGCCCGGGTCGTGCCGCCTGCCGCGTCGAAGGATGATCCATGAGACTGAAAGGTTGGACTTCACGATATCGACAAGAACCCGGAAGAACAATTTTGGAAGAAGGTACCATTTCACCAGGGCTGGTTTCTCGGTGCGCAGTGATGCCATGCCCCAGGAGGCAAAGACTGCGACGAGGATGCCAAGCACGAGTTGGCCGATGCTGAACCCGTTGAGTAGCAACCACATCAGGACCAGACACACGGTCAAAATGGGATACGGAAACATTATCTTCCCTCCGCATCGCCGCCGGTGGCTGAATCCGGGTAGCCAGGAATTCTTACCGCGTTTCTTACCGCATCAATATAGAGGCTGGGTTTGCTCAGACTACGAATTGTTGCGTCCATGTACTGCATCGCTGGACCGGCTTGGACCGTGAGTGCAAGGGTAAGCGTAAGCAGGAACATCACCGGCACCATCTCGATGACCAGCACGCGTGGAACCGTTTTCTCCAGCGAGGTCCAGAAGGTGCGAATTCCCGCACGCGTCATCGAAATGAGGGCTGCGACACCGGACAGGATCACGAGAACGGTCAGCGCCCAGACCGCCGCAGTCGGCGGCACGCCGATCGCCCCTGCTCCCATCATCGTCGAGAGCATCGCGAATTTTGCGACAAATCCGGAAAGCGGAGGAAGGCCGGAAAGCAGGATGGCACATGCGGCAAAGCAGATACCGAGGATGGTCATGGTGCCGGGCATCGTGACGCCATTACTTTCTTCTTCTTCGTCCTCCTCCGCGTCTCCATAGACTTCCATGGTTACGGCAAGCACGTTGGCGCCGGCGTCCTGGCCGCGTTCGACCAGCTCTATCAGCATGAAAAAGGCGCTGATCGACAGTGTCGAGCTGACGAGGTAAAGCAGCGCGCCAGAGGAAACCGCACCGTCGTTAATCCCGATGACCATCAGAAGTGTTCCCGAGGAAACCAGGACGGAGAAACCCGCCAGGCGCCCGAGTGCCTGCGAGGCAAGCACGCCAATGGCGCCGAAGATCAAGGTGGCCATGCCGCCATAGAGCAGCAAGACGGATCCGAAGCCGGCTGATGGGCCCTCACCGAAAAGCAACATCGTCAGGCGCAGGATGACGTAGATGCCGAGCTTGCTCAAGATTGCGAAAATGCCGGCGACGGGTGCCGAGGCGGCGCTATAGGCGGTGGGTAGCCAGAAGCACAGTGGCCACATGCCAGCCTTGATCAGGAACACGATGCCGAGGATTCCGGCACCGGCTTCCATCAGCATCCGGCGATCGGGTTCGATCTCGGGAATGCGGGCTGCAAGATCGGCCATGTTAAGCGTTCCGGCCGTGCCGTAGATGAGGCTGACACCGATCAGGAAGAGCAGAGCCGCAACGAGGTTGACTGCGATGTAGTGCATGCCTGCCTTGACCCGCAGCGGTCCGGAACCATGCAGCAAAAGACCGTAGGAGGCGGCCAGCATGACCTCGAAGAAAACAAACAGATTGAAGAGGTCTCCGGTGAGGAAGGCTCCGTTGACCCCCATCAGCAGGAGCTGGAACATGCTGTGGAAGTGGGCGCCCACCGCGTGCCAGCGGGCAAGTGAAAAAACGAGCGCGGCAACGGCGAGGAGTGCGGTCAGGACGAGCATCAGCGCCGAGAGTGCATCCATCACCAGCACAATGCCAAAGGGTGCAGCCCAGTTGCCGACGAGGTATACGCCTTCGAAGTCACCTTGCCCGACTTCGGTCCGGAGCAATGCAAGGGCAACAAGGATCAGAAGGATCGTTGAGCCGAGGCTGATCATCGCCTTTGTCGTGCGCCGACGCTCGTCGACCAGGAGGAGGACGGCACTCGCGACCAGCGGAAGCAGGATCGGCGCGACGACGAGGTGATGCATCCAGCCGTTCATCGCGGCTCGTTCCTGCCGTCGACGTGATCATTTCCAGTCAGACCGCGGGAAGCAAGCAGCACGACAAGGAAAAGCGCGGTCGTTGCAAACCCGATAACAATGGCCGTGAGAACGAGCGCCTGCGGCACGGGGTCTGCAAGGGCAGTTGCCGGAACATCTTCCCCGAGGATCGGCGGCACATTCGCCTTTACGCCGCCCACACCGAAAATGAAGAGGTTCACGGCATAGGACAACAATGACAGTCCAACGATCACCTGATAGGTGCGCGGACGCAAAATCAGCCAGATCCCGCAGCTGGTCATCGCTCCGATCGCGATGGACAGGACAAGTTCCATTACCTCTCCTCGGATTTGGCAGCGTCGATTGCACGCAGACGGTTGATGCGAATTGACTGGTGGGCGAGTGCGACAAGAATGAGCACCGTCGAGCCAACGACCAGACTGAACACGCCGAGGTCGAACAACAACGCGGAGGCGGCGGGCATCTTGCCGATGAGCGGAAGCTCGATATACCTCGAATGAGACGTCAGGAACGGATAACCGAGGATCCAGGCGCCCGCACCGGTCAAGACAGCAGTCAGAAGCCCTGCCCCCATCCAGCGCAATGGCAGGATGCGAATACGATCCTCGGCCCAGCGCGTTCCGCCCGCAAGATACTGGAGCAGGAAGGCGATCGAAAGCGTCAGGCCGGCGGAGAAGCCGCCGCCTGGAAGATCGTGACCACGCATGAAAATATAGACGGCAAGGGTGATGATGACGGGAAACATCCACTGCATGATGACGGAAGGTATCAGCAGGTAGTCCCGGACAGTATCACCGGCGGACCTCTCCGGCCGCTCCTCGTCGAAACGGTTCTGTATTTGCTGCTGCTCCGGCATGTCCATGCTGTCAGCGGCCGGACGGAAGCGGCGCAGCAAGGCGTAGACCGTCAGGGCGACGACGCCGAGCACGGCAATTTCGCCGAGCGTGTCGAAACCGCGGAAGTCGACGAGGATGACATTGACGACGTTGCGTCCTCCCCCTTCAGAATAGGCGTTTTCCAGGAAGTAGGTTGCGATGGCGTCGGGGACGGGCGTGGTCATGACAGCGTAGGCCATGAACGACATTGCGATCCCGCAGACGACGGCGAGGGCCAAATCCCGAAAGCGACGGAAGCGTGCGCGCAGCGTCATCGCTTCGCCAAATCCCTCCGTTCGCTTCGGCAACCACCTGAGGCCGAGAAGAATGAGGACGGTGGTGACAATCTCGACGAGAAGCTGGGTAATCGCAAGATCCGGAGCTGAAAGCCATACGAAGGTCGTGCAAACGATAAGACCGACACCGCCGAGCATGACCAGCGCCGCCAGTCGATGGTATTTGGCAAGATAGGCCGTACCGATCGCCAGGCAGATGCCGATTGTCCAGAGGATGGCAAAAACAGGGTCGACACCTGAAATCTCCAGGGGGCGGCTTTGAAAGCCCCTGAGATAAAGAGGCACCAGACCAGCAGCAAATCCCATGATCACGACCCAGCGAAGCTGGGGCTGCAGCTTGCGTGTCCCAAGACGCTGCTCGGCAATACGGGCCCAGTGCCACGAGACCTCGACCAGGATGCGTTCGAATATGCGCTGCCCCCTGAGGCGCCGCAGCAAAGGGGGGCCGTCCTCACAGCGCGCGAAGTAGTCCTTCAGCGCCAGGAATATCGCCGTCCCGGCGACAAGAGCAATCAGGCTCATGATCAGCGGCAGATTGACGCCATGCCAGATGGCCAGGCTGTATTCCGGCGTATCGCTGCCGAGCACGCCGATCACCGCGGTCTTGAGGAATGGTCCAATGGAAAGTGCTGGAATGATGCCGACAATGAGACAAAGCACCACCAGCAGTTCGATCGGAAAGCGCATCCACCGCGGCGGCTCGTGGGGATGCTCGATCGGGAGGTCCATCGCAGGCGGACCAAAGAAGACGCTGTGAATGAAGCGGATTGAATAGGCGACGCTGAATGCGGATGCGAGGGTGGCGACGTACGGCAAGATCCGATCGAGGATCGAGTCCGCGTGCGTCTCGACTGCCTCGGCAAAGAACATCTCCTTGGAGAGAAAACCGTTGAGCAGCGGAACGCCGGCCATGGCCGCACTCGCAACGATGGCAAGGGTCGCGGTAAACGGCATGAAACGGAACAGGCCGCTCAACCTTCGCATATCACGCGTGCCGGTCTCATGGTCAATGATGCCGGCTGCCATGAAGAGAGATGCCTTGAAGGTCGCATGGTTGAGCATGTGGAAGATCGCAGCGACGGTGGCGAGCGGGCTGCCAAGGCTGAGCAAGGTGGTGATCAGCCCGAGATGGCTTATGGTCGAATAGGCCAGCAGCCCTTTCATGTCCTGCTGGAACATCGCGAAGTAAGCACCGAGCAGCAACGTTATCATGCCGGCAGCGCCGAGGATCCAGAACCATTCCCACGTGCCCGACAACGCCGGATAGAAGCGCGCAAGAAGAAAAACCCCTGCCTTCACCATGGTGGCCGAATGCAGGAACGCAGATACTGGCGTTGGCGCGGCCATGGCGTTCGGAAGCCAGAAGTGGAAGGGGAATTGTGCGCTCTTGGTCAGCGCTCCAAGCAGAATGAAGATGAGCGCCGGCACGTAGAGCGCATGGCTGCGGATGACGTCACCCGAACCAAGGATCTTGTCGAGGTCGTAGCTCCCAACGATCTTTCCAAGAAGAAGCAGGCCGATCAAGAGGCAGAATCCACCAATGCCCGTCACCGTGAGCGCCATTCGGGCACCGTCGCGGGCGGCTGCGGTGTTATGCCAGTAGCTGATCAAAAGGAACGAGGAGATGCTCGTCATTTCCCAGAACACCGAAAGCAGGATGACGTTTCCCGAGATCACGATGCCCAGCATCGCGCCCATGAAGGCGAGCAGGAACGAGAAGAACCTTGGCACCAGGTCTTGCTCGGACATGTAGTATCGTGCGTAGAGGACGACGAGCAGCCCGATCGCGGTAACGAGCATGGAAAATATCCATGCGAAACCATCCATGCGCAGCGAGAAGTCGAGACCGAGCTGGGGCAACCAGGCAACGCTGTACCTGACGACTCCGCCATCGGACACCGCGGGGTACACGCTGGCTGTCAAAAGAAGGGCGGCGAGCGTCGTCAGGCCCGCAAGGCCGGCCGGAAGGCGGCGGGACGTCGTGTTCAGCAGACAAATGGATAGAAGACTTCCCACAAAGGGCAGAATAAGCAGGACAACGAGTAGAAATGGTCCGCCTGTTATCCCAACACCTTGATCCTCTTCGTTTTCGTATGGTGAGCAGCGAGCCCCGTCTGGCCTGCCTAGCAATACATGTAAATTTGCTATATATGTTTGATAACAACCAATATGGGCAGCTTCGGACGATGGGTCAAGCTATCAATGCCAAGATTTTGACGCCGGCACTCTGTCGCGGGGCGCGAGGGCTTCTCGACTGGACCCAAAGCGAACTCGGTGATCGATCTGGCGTCTCCCGTAGCACGGTGCGTGACTACGAAGGCAACCGGCATGACATCCATCGGGCAACGGAGGCCCAACTGCGCCTTGCCTTCGAAAGCGGTGGGGTTTCCTTCGTGAGCCTTGACGACGATACCGTTGCAGTCTGCGTCAGATAAGTCTTGCTCCGACCGAATTTCATCGTGACTGGAGGACGATGTCTGCGACGGCTCAGAGCTTCAACTGATCGCTAAGATCAGTGACAGTCAATTTGCGGGCCTGACCTTCCAACCTGCAGTGGCAGAGTGGCATGCGACCCCCTTGAACCGAGATTCGCCCTGCAGAGAGCGCTGCGTCGTCACGAAACCTCTGCACTCGCCATCCGAACCCGGCGCAACCGTGATCTCCGAGATCACCCCTGAACTGCCGGTTGACGGATTTCCCCAGGCAAGTGGTTCGACGCCGACCGTCGACTGGCCGACCGTCTCGGCAATGACCGAAGTGTCGGCCCGCCTGTTTTGGGCCGTGGATTGTGTAATCAGCGACGTATCGAGAGGTTCGACGCTCGAGCAACTCGCGAGCGCCAGGACAATCAGTCCCAGGGGCAGCCACTTCATTCGCATCGAGCTGATCATTACTGAATCCCGTTTTAAGCAATCTGATCTTTGCAGCAAGACCTTTCAACCCTCTTAAATGAGAGGAATCGAAAATTCACAGTGGCGGGTCTTGTTGATCACCTCCCGAAACTTTTCATTCGAAGGGCCGATAGGGTTCTCCGTCGCATTGAGAACATATAACGTCGCATATAAGGGTTCGTTAAAATTAAAAGAAACTAATCTCGCTAGCAACGAAATAAAGCGCGCTCGAATCGCGCATGGGACGCAACAATGAAACCCTCTGAATACAAGGCGGCACTCGCTGTAGTCGGATTGACAGCGAGCACCGTCCAGCAGCTGTTCCAGGTGGATCACATGACGTGCCGTCGTTGGGCGAGCGGCGAAGTATCCGTTCCGCGGTCCGTGGAACTTAGCTTGATGCTCATGGCATCAAGAGGTGTGAACTGTGCGCAGGCGATGATTCTCATCGGAAGCGAAGCGGCAGCACCCCATCTGGACGCTGCCTAGGCTTCTGAGGACTGCGGGCGATTCAGCCGATGGTCAGTGCGCGAACCTGCGGGCGGCTCCAACGCAGGCGATCACGGCGGCCGTTACCGCAAACATTCCCCCGGTGACGGTTTCATTGAGCAATGTCGCAGCCAGGATCAGGCCGAAGAACGGCTGCAGTAATTGCAGCTGGCCCACGCCAGCGATACCCCCATGGGCAAGGCCGTGGTACCAGAAGATGAAGCCGATCAGCATGCTGAACAGCGACACATAAATGAGACCAGCCAGCGCAGGCGCACCGATCCCGGAGAAGCTCGAAGGCATTGACCAGAGCGAAAGGGCACCCATGACAGGCAGCGACAGCACGAGCGCCCAGGAAATCACCTGCCATCCTCCCAGTCGTCGGGAAAGCGTCGCGCCTTCCGCGTAGCCAAGGCCACAGAGCGCGATCGCCGCCAGCATCAGGCCATCTCCGGCCGGAGCGGCGGTCAAACCCTGCAGGATGGCGAAGGTACAGACAAGCGCACTCCCCGCGACCGCAAACAGCCAGAATGCCGGTTTCGGGCACTCGCCGCCACGGATGACGCCAAAGGCCGCCGTCGCGAGTGGCAGCAGTCCAATGAATACGATCGAATGTGCTGACGTGACATGCTGCAATGCCAGCGCGGTCAGGAGCGGAAAACCGACAACGACCCCCGCCGCCACAATCAGCAGTGACGGGATATCACGTCTTGCCGGGCGCTTCTCGGAAAAGGCGATCACAAGCAAAAGGGCGAGGATGCCGGCGATCGCGGCCCTTGTTGCGGTCAAAAACACCGGATCGAATTGCGTCACCGCCAACCGCGTGGCCGGCAGGGATCCGCTGAATATCACGACACCGACAAAGCCGCTGAGCCATCCAGATGTTGAGCGTTTCATAAAAATTCCTCGTGTTGATGCCGCTTTGATCGCGCCAAACCGCTGACAATGCCAGCAACAGTCTGATACAGTTTGACAAAACTGTTATGCTCGGGGCACCCATACAGATGGAAGAGACAGGGCAGCACACCATCACCCGCGTGGAAACCGTCATGGCCACAATCCGCCAGAGGATCGCGGGGAGAAGCCTGACGACCGGGGCAAGGCTGCCTTCGGTCAGGGCCATGGCGACGTTTGTTGGGGTTTCCACATCAACCGTCGTCGACGCATACGAGCGCCTGGTTGGAGAGGGCGTGATCCTCTCCAGGCCAGGCTCCGGGTTCTTTGTTGCCACACAGGCCGCACCATTCTCGTTATCGGCTGCCGGTCCCAAGCTCGACCGCGCCGTCGACCCTTTCTGGGTATCGCGACAGTCACTGGAGGCAAAGGAGGGTGACCCGAAACCCGGCTGCGGCTGGCTGCCCTCGTCCTGGCTCCCCAATCAGGCAATTCGCAAGGGATTGCGCGCGCTGTCACGCAGTGATGATACGGCACTCGCCGACTATGGTTCCCCCCTGGGACTGGAGCCGCTGCGCCAGCTGATTTTGAGGCGAATGGCGGACCGCGGAATGGAAGCATCGCCCGGCCAGATCATGCTGACGGAGTCGGGGACCCAGGCAATCGATCTTCTCTGCCGTCTCTTTCTCGAGCCTGGCGACACCGTACTCGTCGACGACCCATGTTACTTCAATTTTCAGGCGCTCTTGCGGGCCCATCGCGCAACCATGGTCAGCGTCCCCTATACCCCATCGGGGCCTGACATCGAACTTTTCGCGCAGGCGATGGAGCAGCATCGCCCCCGCCTCTACATCACCAACTCGGCAATTCACAATCCAACCGGCGCCACACTTTCTCCGGTCGTCGCCCACAGGGTCTTGAAACTTGCCGACCAGTTCAATCTCACCATCGTCGAAGATGATATCTTTGCGGATTTCGAGCACAGCATTGCGCCCCGCTTGGCAGCATTCGACGGCCTTGACCGGGTGGTGCACATCGGCAGCTTCTCAAAGACCCTGTCCGCCTCTGCACGGTGCGGGTTTATCGCGGCCAAGAAAGACTGGATCGAAGGCCTCATCGACCTCAAGATCGCAACCTCGTTCGGCGGCGGGAGGCTTTCGGCCGAACTGGTCTACAAGGTGCTGAGTGACGGCAGCTACCGCAAGCACATCGAAGCCCTGCGCACGCGCCTTTCGAAGTCGATGTTTGAGGCAAGCGCAAGGCTGAAGCCTCTTGGCATCCTTCCCTTTGTCGAACCCCAGGCGGGAATGTTTCTCTGGGGTCGCCTTCCGGGGAATGTTGACGCTGCAGGCGTCGCTCGCGCCGCCCTTGACAGGAATATCGTGCTGGCGCCGGGAAATGCGTTCAGCCTGTCCCAATCGGCGACGAACTACATGCGCTTCAATGTTTCCCAGTCCCTTGACGACAGGGTCTTTGAGGTTTTGCGCGAGGCGTTGGAAGGTTTTCCTTGAAGCAAGCCAGCCGTCCGAGCGCTCAGCGATCGAACATGTCCTGCCATTGCCGCTCTCCGATCATGCAATCCGTCTTCGGCTGGCCCGCGATCCTGTGGAAGGGTGCAGGATCGAGGCCACTCACCTCAAGGACAAGCTTTCGCCGCACCGCGGTTGCGAAGTCCTCGATCTTGTAGACCGGCAGGACGAAGGAACCCGGCCCCCCAATGACACAGTCCGCGTAATATTTGTCGAGGCCGCCAGGCGGGCTGGAGGGACGCAGCATCAGCGCCAGCCCGTTGATGACGACCCCGGCCTCAACTGCCATGTCGCGGGTTGGCGCAACCGGATTTCCGGAATTGTTTGCTCCATCCCCCGAGACATCGACCACTTGTCTTTGACCGGAATAAGGGCTCGATACGATCATGGCCGCACCCTGCGCAATGGCCGTCGAGATCGATGTCCGGCGCTGTGTGGTGATCGGCCGCTGCTCAAGCTTTGCAGCAAAGTCGATGGCGTCCTGTTCCGTGGCAATCAACTGCCAGTCGATGACCGACTCCGGAACCACATAGCCTGCCCATTCGAAATAACTGATGGCAATGCGGCCGTTGAGCCCGGCCGTAACCGCGTCGATGAACTCCCGGTGCCTCAGCGCCTCGACGTAGCCTTCGCGCTGGATGCGAACCTCTTCCTGGTCCATGGACCGGGACGTATCGACAGCCAGCACAAGCTTGACGTCGACCTCGCCTCCGGGTTGCGCGGCAACCGGGGTCGGACCGGACATACTCAGGAGTACTGCAAGGATTTCGAGCATCGGGCTCCCGTTAGATCGTTGGGCCGCTCGAAATGTAGCACATTGTCGCCTTCGCCCTTTGGCTCGAAAGTCAACTTTCGGTGATGGTGGCGCGTCCGTGCGACAAATCCGCCGACGGCCCTGCCTACTTGATTTGGGATTTGAGCCACCTCATTTGATGATCATTGTTCAACCTGTCGAACCGACAGCCCCTCGCTTCTGCAGCCGCTGCCGTTCCTCATTTCGACGCTTCCTGCGTCCGAGGAGTTTTTCATGGGATTCTATGATCGTGACATCCAGCCGTCAGACGCCGGGCTGCTGGATGCCTATTCACAATCGGTATCGCACGCAGTCGATCTGGTTGGCCCCGCTGTCAGCCGGATAGAACGAACAGGGGGTCGGGCCGGACACGGATCCGGCTTTGCGATTTCGCCCGATGGTCTTGTGATCACCAACAATCATGTCGTCGAAGATAGTCGGACCGTGCGTATCAAGACGCCGGAAGGGTCTGCGATCGAAGGGATCGTTCTTGGC
The DNA here is from genome assembly GCF_000298315.2 of Rhizobium grahamii CCGE 502. Classification (GTDB taxonomy): domain Bacteria; phylum Pseudomonadota; class Alphaproteobacteria; order Rhizobiales; family Rhizobiaceae; genus Rhizobium; species Rhizobium grahamii. The sequence continues at coordinate 85,092 of NZ_AEYE02000033.1, forward strand.
CGCGACCCTGACAGTGATCTTGCGCTCATTCGCGCCAATGACTGGCCCGGTGCATTTGCAAGGCTCGGCGATTCCAAATCATTGAAGCGAGGCCACATCGCTATCGCGATCGGCAATCCGCTCGGGTTTGAATGGACGGTAACGGCTGGTATCGTCTCAGCGCTCGGGCGTTCGATGCGGGCTGCTAGCGGCCGCCTGATGGAGGATATTATTCAGACCGATGCAGCGCTCAACCCCGGCAATTCTGGAGGGCCGCTGGTATCGTCGGCAGGCGAGGTCATCGGCGTCAATACCGCCGTGATCCAAGGCGCGCAGAGCATTGCGTTTTCGGTCGCATCCAACACCGCCCAGCACGTTGTGTCTGAGCTGCTCCGCTTCGGACATGTGAGACGCGCCTATATCGGTATTGCAGGTGACACCGTTGCATTGCATCGTCGCATCGCGCTTCAATCCGGCCTTGAACAGACGACCGCAGTGCGCCTGCGCCGGGTAGAAACGGACAGTCCGGCAGCGCGCGCGGGACTACACGAGGGAGACTATCTGCTTGCAGTCGACGGCCAGCCGACATCGGGTATCGATGACGTTGTCAGGCTCCTTGACGGCGACAGGATCGACATGGATGTCGAAGTGTTGATCTTCTCCGTGGCGGGCCGGATCGAGCGCCTCATGCTGCGGCCAGCACATCGGCCGGCCTAGTCCGGCGAGCTTCTGCGTCGACTTGGTTTCCGTTTCTGACGACGATCTATTTGTGGTCAGCCGGAGTAAACCCGGAGTGAACGTTGAACGGCGCTCTCATGCGGAGCGTCCGTCCAATCAGCGGCGGTTGATGATCTCTGCGCTCGAGGCAATCAAATTGGCCAGCACGCACGCCCGGCCAAGATCTTCACTAAATGGTTACAACAGGTCTCATTGTGTGACGGAACCGGTCCGCTCCCGGAGGTGTTTGCCAAGGGAAAGGAGTGGCCATGACTGAAGACCTGTATGAACTGTCATATTCCCTCGCCGCGTTGCAGAAGCAGTATTGCCTGAACAGAGGTGAGGCCCGGCGGTTGATGGCCAGCTTTGGCAATCACCAAAAGGAAATGGACAGGCTTCTTGCCGCAAGAGGGCGAACGCAACGCCATCGCGCGCGCGAAATTCGAACCCCGGTCGCCAAGGTGCCCTTCGGAATTGGTTAGTCCCCCGTCATCCATGTATTTCCGCCTCGCCACCCCGGACACGATCCGGTTCCTTAGACCAACCATGACTGATCAGGCGATGCCGGATCCCGGGCGCGCCCAGTGCGACCCAGAGTGACCCAGACGATCGCACCGGCTCGCCTGATAGCGGTCTAGATAGCGCTTCGGACGCGCTCCCAGGCGTTATCAAGATGCCGGCCAAGAACTTCCGCGAGTCCACTCTCATCTCTCGCCTCGAGAGCAGAGATCATTTCCTCGTGCTCGGCTACGGCCGCGGCCCATTTTTCGGCGCCCTCGTGGCCAATGAAGCGGATGCGCTTCAACCGCGTCTGCAGCATCTGGTGCACTTCACTCAGCGTCGAGTTGCCGGCCAGCCTGACAATCCCGGAATGGATCTCCTGGTTGAGCTTGTAATATTGCAGGCGATCCCCGGCGCGGTAACGTGCAACCATTTCGTCGTGCAAGCGGCGCATATTGGCGATGTCGGTATCGCTTGCCAACTGACAGGCAAGCTTGCCGGCAAGTTCCTCGAGATTGCGAAGCACCGTCAGCATGTCTTGAACGTCCTTGGCGCTGAAGCGCTTGACGACGGCGCCGCGGCTCGGAATGAGTTCGACAAGACCTTCACTGGCAAGAAACTTGATCGCCTCGCGCAAAGGCGTTCGTGACACGCCAAGCTGCTCTCCGAGCTGCCCTTCGTGGAGACGGGTTCCGGGCTCAAGTTCACCCTCTATGATCATGTCACGCAGGTGATTGACCAGCGTGTCATGCAACGCCGTCCGCCGGATCGGGCCATGGCCACTTTCGGCTCGTCGATCGAGCGTGCTGGTATTGTCCATGGTGGTTCCATCTGTTGGCCGCACTCGCAAAGCCGCGAGTCAGCGGCTCCGCGAATTGAAAGCATGGCAAGGCTGCAACCGCTCGTCAACGCAAAAATGCTGCATACAGAATACAAAAGACTTGATGCAGCATTTTGAATGCCGTATGAAGGTTGCCGAGCCCGATCGAGGAGGACAAGACATCATGAGCGTGACTGCAGCAGCCGACACCCGCCCCGTAATAGCCCTCGCCATGGGTGATCCGGCCGGGATAAGCCCCGAGCTGACAGCGCGGCTGCTCGTCCTCGATGACGTCCGCGAGGCGGCGCACATCATTGCCATCGGCGACCGCCGCATTCTCGAGGAAGGCGCAGAAGCCGCCGGGCTGACGCTTGACCTGACCGCCGCCAGCCTTGATCGCCTTGGTGAGGCGGGCCGTGACCGGCACATCTTCGTCGACCTCGAGAACCTTTCCCCCGTGGACGTCACGCGTGGAGAAGCGACGCTCGCTGGCGGAACTTTTTCAACGCAGAATTTTCGCGAAGCTTTGAAGCTCGCGAACGCCGGCGCGGCCGAGGCGGTCTGCTTTACGCCCTTCAACAAGAAGGCAATGCGCTACGCCTATCCGGGATATGACGACGAAATCCGCTTTGTTGCTGATGTCCTTGGGTTTTCCGGCAAGGTGCGCGAGTTCAACGTGCTGGAGAAGGTCTGGAATGCGCGGGTGACATCCCATATTCCTCTCTCCGAAGTCGCCTCAGCGATTACCGTCGATGGCATCCTGGGCGAGCTCGAGCTCGCGCGGGCCTGCCTGAAGCGCGCCGGCCACGATGATCCGAAGATTGCCGTTGCGGGCATCAATCCGCATGCCGGTGATGGTGGCAGCTTTGGAATGGAGGAGATCGACATCATCGAGCCCGCCGTCGCTGCTGCCAAAGCGCGGGGATACAATGTCGAAGGTCCCTTCCCCGCGGATACAGTTTTTCTGCGTGCGCTCAAGGAAGGCTTCCAGGCCGTGCTGACCATGTATCACGACCAGGGCCAGATCGCCATGAAGCTCATGGGGTTCGACAAGGGTGTGACGATGATGGGCGGCCTGCCCTTCCCTCTTTGCACGCCTGCTCACGGCACGGCCTATGACATTGCCGGGAGGGGTATTGCCGATGTCGGTGCGAGCCGAGAAGCCATCCTGCTCGCTGCCCGCATGGCCAAACGGGCTTCGGCCTTGTCTGCGGCGGCTTGATCGCCCTCGTCTTGCCTGAAATTGCGGCACGCAGGAGGTCTCGTGCCGATGATCCAACGGAGGAGTTGACTATGAAGAAATACCTGTCTCTCGCGTGCGTCGTTGCGCCGGCACTTGGGGTTGTCGCCCCTGCACATGCGTTCGAGCCCACACGCCCTGTTGAATTCGTGGTCACCGCCGGCCCCGGCGGCGGTACCGACATTTTTGCTCGAACAATCCAGGCCATCATCGGCAAGTACGAACTGATGAAAGCCCCTGTCATCGTCACCAACAAGGGAAGTGCTGGTGGCGCCGAGGGCTTCGTCTACACAGCCGGCTACCACGCGGACGCTTACAAGCTCGCCTTCGGCACCAACAACGCCTATCTGCTGCCGGTCCGCGCCAAGGTCCCCTACAAGGCAGAGGATCTCGTTCCGGTTTCGGCGCTCGCGGCAGACGAGTTCATTCTCTGGGTCAACGGCAAGTCGGAATTCAAGACCGCGGGCGATTTCGTCGCAAAGGCGAAGGGCTCATCGGATATGAAGGTCGGCGGCAGTCAGTCCAAGGATGTCGACCAGATCCTGACCTCGATGATCAACGATGCGTCCGGCACGAAGCTCGGCTATATTCCATTTAAGAGCGGTGGCGAGGCAGCGGTCCAACTGGCCGGTGAGCACATCGCGGCTAACGTCAACAATCCAAGCGAAAATCTCGGCCAGTGGCAGGCCGGTATGGTCAAGCCGCTCTGCGTCTTCAAGTCGGAGAAGCTGAAAAGCGGTGCCAATGTCAATGGCGACCTCGGCTGGGCCGACATTCCGACATGCAAAGACACGGGCATTGCCATCGACAACTATTCCATGCCGCGCACCGTATGGCTCCCGGCTGGGGTGGACGCCGATGTGGTGCAGTATTACGCCGACATCCTCAAGAAGGTCGCCGAAACCCCGGAGTGGGCAAAGTACCTGTCCGACACGTCGCAGTCGCCGGCCTATATGAGCGGCGAACAGCTCACTGCCTTCATCAAGACCGATGAGGCTGCCGTAAGCCAGGTGCTGAAGCGCGAAGGTTGGCTGGCCAACTGATCCTCCCAAGATCAGGGCGGACGCCGCCAGGCGCCCGCCATCCATTGGAAAGGCTCAAACAATGCAAGTTCATCCGCAAAGTGGTTTGTCGCGCTTCGTCATGGAAGTCGCGGTTGCCGTCCTGACCGGCGCGTTCGGGGCAGCCATCTCGATTGGCTCGATCGAAGCTGGCGCAGGATGGACCGACATGGGCCCGGACGCCGGCTACTTTCCCTTCTACATCGGCCTGTTGATCATCGTCGGAAGCCTGGCCAATCTGGTCTTCGGGTTCGTCAGGCACCGTGGTTCGCAGGAGATCTTCGTCGAGACCGGTCGCTTCAAGGCCGTCCTCGGATTTTTCCTCCCGCTTCTGGCCTTTGCGGCGGTCTCGACGTTTCTTGGTCTCTATGTCGGCTCGGCCCTCTACATTGCCGGAGCGATGATCTTTCAGGGTCGTTACAAGTGGTGGATCGGTCTGCCGGTCGGCATCGGCGTCGCGCTCTTCTTCTTCATCATCTTTGAAATCGGCTTCAAGGTTCCGCTCCTGAAGGGGCCAGTCGAGGCCTGGCTCGGGATCTACTGATCCCTGCTGCCGGGTGTCTTCGGAGGAAAGACATGGAAAATATCGGTCTGCTGATGGATGGCTTCGGCCACATCCTGAGTTGGAACCATATCATGCTGATGATGCTCGGCGTCACGCTTGGCATCCTGGTCGGCGTCTTGCCCGGGCTCGGAGCCCCAAACGGTGTTTCGCTGCTCCTGCCACTCACCTTCTCGATGGACCCAATCTCGGCAATCATCCTTTTGTCCTGCATGTATTGGGGCGCGCTGTTCGGAGGGTCGACCACCTCGATCATCTTCAATATTCCAGGCGAGCCATCCTCCGTCGCGACAACCTTTGACGGCTACCCCATGGCCAAGAAGGGCGAGGCAAGCCGGGCTCTGACGCTTGCTTTCGTGTCCGCTGGCCTCGGCGCTCTGGCAGGTGTCGTCATGATCACTCTTTTGTCGGGTTGGGTTGCCAACTTCGCGCTCCGCTTTTCCTCGCCCGAATATTTCGCGGTCTATTTCCTTGCCTTTTCGAGCTTCATTTCCATGGGCGCGCAATCGCCGTTCAAGACCCTCGTGTCGATGATGATCGGCTTTGCCCTGGCTTCGGTCGGTATGGATACGATCTCCGGCAACCTGCGCCTGACATTCGACATCCCCGAGCTGATCAAGGGCGTATCCTTCCTGATCGCGGTGATGGGTTTGTTCGGCATCGGAGAACTCCTGCTCACGACCGAGGAGGGCCTGCGCTTCGATGGCATCAAGGCGCGTGTCCGTCTGGGCGAGATCGGCCGCACGCTGATGGAGATGCCCCGCTACTGGTTCACCATTGTGCGCTCGACGCTGATCGGCATCTGGATGGGCATTACGCCGGCAGGCCCGACCGCGGCCTCTTTCATGAGCTACGGGGTTGCAAGGCGTTCGGCGCGCGACAAGTCGCAATTCGGCAAGGGCGATCCCCGTGGTATCATTGCCCCTGAAACAGCCGATCATTCCGCCGGTACGTCCGCGCTCCTGCCAATGCTCGCAATTGGCGTTCCCGGTTCGGCAACCGCAGCCGTCATGATGGGTGGCCTGATGATCTGGGGACTAACGCCCGGACCGACGCTCTTCACCGATCGGCCTGACTTCGTCTGGGGTCTCATCGCCTCCATGTATCTCGGTAACATCGTCGCCGTCGTCCTTGTCATCGCGACCGTACCACTCTACGCCTCGATCCTTAGAATTCCCTTCTCCATCATCGGCCCGATCATTGTCGCGGTCATTTTCTCGGGTGCCTATCAGGTCGCGAACGCGGTGTTCGACATGTGGCTGGTGCTGGGCTTTGGTGTCCTCGGCTACATCTTCAAGAAACTGGACTACCCCCTTGCTCCGCTTGTCCTGGCGATGGTGCTCGGTGACAAGGCGGAGGACGCCTTCCGCCAGTCCATGCTGATGTCCGGCGGCAGCCTGGCGATCTTCTGGTCGAATGGTCTCGTGACGACACTCATGCTCATCGGTACGGCGTTGCTCGTCTCGCCGCTCGTGTTCTGGCTTGTCGGCCGTCTTCGCGGCCGCAACGGTGAGCCCGCCGAAATTGATCATGGCGGCAGGCCAGCCGCCTGACGGGATGACCTTCCCCCGTTGTCGGTGCAGAATGGAGATTGCGATGAACGCCACACCAGCTAAGTGGACCAACGAAACATGGCCGATCGCCGCGGCGATGATCCAGTACCCGGGGACGCTTGCCAACGGGCGATCGGTACAGGACCAGTCGGTGGACGAATGGCACGCAACGCTTAGCGACGTGGTCGATGCCGGCTTCACCGAGGTCGATCCCACGGACAGCTGGTTGCGCCTTGCTGACCTCGCCCCCGAAAGACTTGACGCGTTCATGACCGTCGTTGGCAGGCTCGGCCTGTCCGTTCCAGCCATTTCCACGTCACGCCGCAGTGTAATCGACCCACGTCACGGTGATGAGTACCTGGCTTACGGGCATCGCGTCATCGATACGGCGAGCGCCATCGGGTCCGGGGCGGTTTCGTTTGGCCTTTTCGAGCCTCTCACGGACGCCCAGAAAAAGGCCCTCTGGTTCTGGACGGTCGACGGCGCCAGAAACCCCGACGATCCCGGAACGTGGCAGAAAGCCGTTCGCCGGATCCGGGAACTGGGCCGCCATGCCGAGGAGCTCGGGATCGAGCTATCGCTGGAAATGTACGAGGATACCTATCTCGGCTCGGCCGACAGTGCTGTGCGCTTTGTCGAAGACGTCGGGCTCGCCAATGTCGGCATCAACGCCGATCTCGGGAATCTCATCCGACTGCATCGGCCGGTCGAGCACTGGCAGCAGATGATGGAGAAGGTCGCACCTCACGCCAAGTACTGGCACGTGAAGAACTATAGCCGCATGGAAGACCCCGCATCCGGTGTGATCGTCACCCATCCGGCACCTCTTGAACAGGGTATTATCAACTACCGTGCCGCGATCCGCATGGCACTCTCGCACGGTTATTCCAGCCCCTTCCTTTGCGAACACTACGGCGGTGATGGACTTTCCGTCAGCGCCACCAACCGCGACTATCTGCGGCGCATCCTGCCGCGCTGACGAGGACCCCTGATATGACGACAATCTTCGACGATCCGGCACAATTTGCTGCAACGGCCCTCAGCGGATTTGCCGCGCTTTATGCCAGGTATGTCCGTCCCGTAAGGGGCGGCGTCCTTCGTTCGACCAGCGGGCCGGAAGGAAAGGTTTCGATCGTCGTTGGCGGTGGGTCGGGGCATTATCCGGCCTTTGCAGGTTATGTCGGGCCGGGGCTTGCCGACGCAGCCGTCGCAGGCGATGTCTTCGCATCGCCATCGACGGCCGCGATAGCACGCATCTGCCGGCAGGCGGACAATGGCGGCGGCATTCTGCTCGGCTTTGGCAACTATGCGGGCGATGTCCTGAACTTCGGTGTCGCCGCGGAACGGTTGCGTGCAGAAGGCATCGATGTCCGGATCGTCCCCGTCACGGACGATGTCGCCAGTGCTTCGGTCGAGACCTCAGCGAAGCGTCGCGGTATTGCGGGCGACCTCGTGGTGTTCAAGATTGCTGGTGCGGCGGCCGAAGCTGGCCGTTCGCTGGACGAGGTCGAGCGCATTGCGCGTCACGCGAACGCGCGAACTGTGTCCTTCGGCGTTGCTTTCGGCGGTTGCACACTTCCTGGTGCCACCCACCCCCTGTTTACCGTTGCGTCCGGCCAGATGGCCCTCGGACTTGGCATACATGGCGAACCCGGCATTCGTGATGAAAGCATCGTCAGCGCCAGCGAGTTAGCGCGCCTGATGACAGACCGGCTGTTGTCGGAGCGTCCTGCCGGTGTCCACCGGGTCGGTGTCGTGCTGAACGGCCTCGGTGCGACCAAGTACGAAGAACTCTTCGTTCTCTGGACTGCCATTGCCAAGCGGCTGGCCGACGCCGAGCTTGACGTTATCGCCCCCGAAGCCGGTGAATTCGTCACCAGCCTCGATATGCAGGGCTGCTCTCTTTCGCTCATCTGGCTCGATGACGAGCTGGAGACCTTCTGGACCGCACCCTGTGACAGCCCGGTCCTGCGTCGCGGAGCCGCCATCGCGACATCGCCTGGCCGCGACATCGAAACCGACGCGGATGGCCCTCTGTCCTTTCCGACCGCAAGCCCGGATGGAAAGCGCGGCGGCATCTGCATCAAGCGCCTTCTTGAGGCCGTCACGCAGATGCTCCGTGATGCCGAAGATGAACTTGGACGTCTCGATGCCCGCGCCGGCGATGGCGACCACGGACAGGGAATGTCCCGGGGAGCATCCGCAGCTCTCGATGCGGCAACGGTCGCTACAGCGGCTGGCGCAGGGTCGGCAAGCGTGCTTGCAGCCGCGGGCGATGCCTGGGCCGACCGCGCTGGAGGAACCTCCGGCGCGATCTGGGGATTGCTGCTGAGGGCATGGAGCACTGCGCTCAGCGATCACGATCCTATCTACGACAAGGCGGTTGTTGCAGGTGCTCGCCTTGCTCTCGACAGCGTTTGCCGCTTGGGCGGTGCCAAGATCGGCGACAAGACGCTGGTCGATGCATTTGTCCCCTTCGTCGAAGGGCTCGAGACGGCGGCAAATGCTGGTAAACCTCTTCCGATCGCATGGGCCGAGGCCGCCAGCGCAGCAAAGGTGGCCGCGGAAGCAACCAAAAACCTCGCACCGAGACTTGGCCGCGCGCGACCCCTCGCCGAAAAGAGCATCGGCCATCCTGATGCCGGCGCGGTATCGCTTGCCATGATCGCCGGCTGCGCAGGCACGGTCCTTGTTCATGCCGAAGAGCACGCATGATCGCCCGCGTCGAAGATCGCGACGATCCGGCCGTCCCGCCGGGCCGTCGCTGCGATCCGGGCGGCGGCGGTCAGTCGGCTCCTGACGAACCAGGCAGGCTTGTGCTACTTTTCGACAAGGACTGCTGGTTCTTCATCAGGCGCAAAAGCAGGGGCCGCCTTCTCTCGTGCGGGACAAGGTCAACATCGCTGACAAGTCGTGCGCCGCCCTCGCGCCGCTCCAGCGTGACTTTACGACTATGGAAGGCTTCCAGCTCAGCGCGATGGGCCACGCTGACGATGGTGACCTTCGGCAATTCCTGGATCACCATTTCCATCATCTTGTCCTGGCTCTTCTCGTCAAGTGCTGACGTTGCTTCGTCGAGCACGATGATATCGGGATTGTGGAGCAGGAGACGCGCAAACGCGAGCCGTTGCTTTTCGCCACCCGACAACGTCTGGTCCCACGGCGCCTCCTCCTCGAGCTTGTCGTTGAGATAACCGAGCCCGACCTTGTCGAGGGCCGCCTTGATCTGATCCAGGGTCCAGCGATCGGCGGCGCCGGGATAGGCGACGGCGCGCCGGAGCGTCCCGGCGGGGATGTAGGGCCGTTGCGGCAACATGAACAACTGTCGATCAGGCCGGAAATTGACGCTTCCGCCCCCCCATGGCCAAAGGCCCGCAATGGCCCGCACCAGCGTGCTTTTGCCCGAACCGGACTCTCCAGCGACGAGAACCCGTTCGCCCGGCGCGACTTCGACCTGCGTTTCCTTGACCACGGCGGTGCCGTCGTTGAGCGACACCGAGAGATCGTTCAGGCTGAGAAGCGCATCACCATCAGTTTCACCGTGCCTGATGCGTCCCAAGGCGTCGCTCTGTTCCGCCCGCTCGAGCCCGTCGAGCGACACCATCAGCGACGCGACGCGCCGTGCGCAGGCGTTCCAATCGGCAAGCCGAGGATAGTTGTCGACCAGCCACCCGAACGCGCTCTGAACGATCGCAAAGGCGGAGGCCGCCTGCATCACCTGCCCAAGCGTCATGCTGCCTTCGAGAAACTTTGGAGCGCAAAGCAGGACAGGCACAACCGGCGCAAACAGCATTGATCCCTGTGACACAATCGTCGTGCGCATATGTTGGCCTGCAAGCAGCGCCCATTGCCTGAGCACGTTGGCAAACGTCTTGTCGAGGTCGCTGCGCTCTTCCTCTTCGCCGCCGAGCAAGGCGATACTCTCGCCGTTCTCCCGCACGTGCGTCAGCGTATAGCGGAATTCGGCTTCGGCCTGATTCTTAACCTCGGAGACGTGAACGAAATTGCGGCCGATGACCGCCATCGAGCTTGATGTGATAGCAGCGTACAGCACGGCGGTGATGACGAGAAAGCCGGGAATGGTGACAGTCGAGCCCGCGACCGTCAGATGCAGGGCTCCGCCGATCGTCCAGAGCACGACGATGAATGTCGAAGCCGCCAGAAATGCGGACATGACGCCAGCGATGAAATCAACCGGCGATTCCGTGGCGATTCGCAGATCCTCGGAAATGCGGGCCTCTGGGTTCTTGTGGTCTCCGCCGATGAGGTTCAGTTGATAGTAGCGGCCGCTTGCAAGCCAGCGGGCAAGCACGGTGTTTGTCAGCCAGGAACGCCAGCGGCGCTGGATCATCATGCGAAGAGAGACCTGCGCCGCGACGACCACCACGCTTCCAAATACGAGTGGCAGGAACACGACGCTCAGGAAATACACGGTCGCGGCATTGCGCTGCTCTATAGCGTCGAAAATCTGACGGTTCCAGACGTTGATTCCGTACTGGAAGCCGACATTGATGACAATCAGCGCCAACAACCCGATCGAACACGGCCAGGCGAGCCTGCCACCATGGCGACCCCAGTAACCGCGGGCGCTTATCCAGAACCGCCTCAACAGATATTTCTTGCGCGCCTGCTCTTTCTCTTCTGGCGTCAACTCCGGATCGGGCTCGACGACAATTGGTGGCGGAGGGGCTTCGACAGACGGCGAAACTTCCCTACTCGTTTCGGGCCGGTCCCGCTTTGCACTTTTGGCCGGCCCTCGGTTGAATTCAATGTCAGTCATCGGCGGCGCGCCACAGGCCTGAAACAACGAGGTCGTAGAGTTCGATCGAAAGACGCCATTCGATTCCTGCTCCTGCTAATTTCATCCGGCTGTTTCTCCAATGAGTTTCCAGTGCGCAGGCACCGGCGAATTCGTCGCCCCCCACAGCACGCCCGCAATCGCGCCCCCCGGAGGGGGCGGCGTTTCCGCATTTCATGACATCCTTCCTTCGATATGGATGCAAGACGGAAACAGCCGACTGACCATAAAGTTCTGATTTGGGACTTAGGTCCGATGGCGACCACAGGAGCAGACTAGTCGCAATCATACCCGGGCTTCGCCCCGGGACACCGTCGTCAGGGTCGCAAATCGGAGATGGACGCGCGGTCCGCTTCCTCATCTCCCATTTCGTTTTCAAAGCATATCATCGCACAGCCCCTGGGGAACCTCTTCGTCCCTTTGGAATTAACCGGTGAGTACATTGGAGAATGTCATGATCCGGGCAAATATCGACTCTACTCTCCTAACGTGTATCCATCGACCAAAAAAGCGCAGAAGTAGCCTCGGCACGTTCAAATCGCGCGAAGACGTTCAGAACCCCGAGGCCGCAGTTGACTATGCCGAACGTCAGGCCAGACGGGGGGACGTTCCGGGATTTGAGCCCAGATGAATAGGGATCAGGACATCTTCAAAAAGCGTGACAGGCTCGCGATGGTGCGTGGAGTTGTAACTCACAGCATCAGTGGGCCAGCGGTTGATGCCGCGCCCTACACCATGTTTCTCGGAAACGCCATCCTTCACATAGCAAGGCTCGATGCGGCGGTATGCACGACCGCAGACGCCACCGTGGTCGTGGAAGGGATGACGCTCGACTGCGACGATTGCCGTCGCCTTGCCCTGAAATTCGGTGACAGCCTAGTTGTTGCCGAGCCCTCGGTTGGCGGGCTGGGATCTTCGTTACAGTGAGCGGACAGGCATGCGCACCTCCTGAATACTAACCTCGCTTTTCGCCCCAGTTGGAACGCGAATGAAACAGCAATTGGGCCGAGCAAGACCAGCAAGTCCGTTCTACCGGGGCATCATGAGACGTCGATCCCTTCCTATCCTCTCGGACCGAGGGACAGTCCTTGGCGCAAGGTTGACCGGGATGGCCTCTCCCTTTCATTTTGATCCAGCTCATGTGTGTCGCGGTGGGCTGAATCACCAACCCGGGTCGACGACCTGGTGCAGCCGCTCGGGATGCAATCTGAAGCCCGGAACGTACGGACCGTCCGAACAAGCCTCTATGAAGGGTGTTCTTCCCATGGACCTTCCCTTGCACTTTCGACGCTCTGCCTCGAGCAGTTCGGGACAGCCGGCCAGGCAGCATTTCGCATCAGCCCGCTTTCCGTTGCCGAGATGACCCGGAGGTACAAAAGCGGTTTGCTCGATCCCGCTTTCTCCTGAAAGATTGACTACGCCGATGCGGGCCGGGACATCGGGCGTTCCCCGACACCGCCGCGGCCGCCACGAATGTCTTGCCCATGGAATTCGCGCAGCACCGTAACCACGGCGGCGACTTCACTGGTGATCCTGTCTTCGCTCCAGCCGAACGCCTCACCGGCGATCCTGCCAATATCCTGCAATCCTTCCATTGTCAGGCAGCCTTCAATGGCAAGGGTCGTCCGGCGCAAGACGATGTCGGACAGGTGCACGACAAGCTCCTGACGCGCGATCCAATCAATCTCCAGAAAGCTGTAATGGGAGGCGCCCGATAGGCGCTCATCATCGCTATGCGCCGACCTTGACGTCAGCATGGCAGACGCAGTGGTGCCATAGCGGCCGAGAAGTTCGTTAACCCGTTCTACGGGCTTCCCGGTCGCCTTGGCCGTCGCTCCGACCCATTCGCTGCGCGCCGCTTCATCTGTCGGAAAGTCCCGCCCGCCACCGATCGCAAGATATCGTGTCGACAGCACCCGCTCGCGCCCGAGGCGCGCCAGGACGGTGTCGGCCGCTTCTTCGGCAAAGCCGCGGAACGTCGTCCATTTTCCTCCGACAAGGGACATGATCGCAAATGGCCGATCGCCACGCGGTTCGAGGATCGGTGCAGAATGATCCCGACTGATCAAACCGGGGGCCGTCGCATCGGATGCTGGCAACGGGCGGATGCCGCTATAACTGAAGGTGACCTGCCCGCGGTCGAAGCGCAATGTCGGCAGAAGCGAGCGAAGACTTTCCAGGAAGTAATCGATCTCCGGCCCTTCGCATCGGACTTCGTCCGGATTGCTGGCGGGAATATCGGTCGAACCGACGAGCGCCAGACCGAAATAGCCGTATACGAGGCAGATGCGCCCGTCATCGGCTTCGAAGTAGATCATGTGACCGTTCAGGCTTCGTACCAGTTCGGGATGATCGAGAAGGATATGGGATCCCTTGGTCCCGCCGATCAATCGCGAGGGCTCGCCAAGCGTATCGTTGACCTTGTCGATCCAGGGTCCGGCGGCATTGACGACGAGTCCCGGCCGCAGCGACAGTTCGGTGCCATCCGCGAGAGCAAACGTAACCGTGCCATCCTTGCTGGCGACCAGCGTGGCGTATCCAGCAGCAAAGCAGTTCTCGTTGGCCTTCAACCCGTCTTCTACGAGCTCGAACACCAGACGCTCGGGTCTGCTGATCTTTGCGTCAAAGTAGATGCCGCCTGCAACGATGTCCTGCGTGACATGCGGCATCTCCTGCCTGGCCCGCCGTTTCAGGACCAGGCGGTGTCGCGGCATCACCCGGTCGCGTGAACCAAAATAGTCATAGAGAGAAAGACCGATCTTGACGAGAACCGCACCTCGGCTGCGGGGAGCCGTCTTGGACCCGAGCAGGGTACGAAGCGCCGCCCAAATTCCCCGTGTCCAGGAAAAGACCGGGATAAATGTTGGCAGCGCCTCCACGCAATGGGCAGCATTCTTGAGCAGAAGATTACGTTCGAGCGCCGACTGCGCCACCAGTCCGAATTCTCCTGTCTCCAGGTATTTCAAGCCGCCATGGATAAGGCGTGAGGGTGCAGCACTCGTGCCGGAGCCAAAATCAGACTTGTCGACAATGACACAGTTGAGGCCTTGCAGGGCGAGATCGCGGAACAATCCCGCCCCGTTCACGCCGGCCCCGATGATGAGAACGTCAGTTCCTGCCTGTGTGTGGTTGGCGAAGCGCTGCTTCATGTGGTCGGTCATGGTAGTATCACTATTCCTAAAGTCGCCCGAGCAGGGTGGCCGGGCATCTGCGAGTGATCAGCGCTCACGTCGAATGGGGCGCAAGGTCTGCAATCTTTGGCCAAAGCGGGCTCATCGCCTCGGCAATCTCCTTGAACACTCGAAAGCGCTTTTCATACTCCACACTGCGTCCCGGGTCCGGCAGCCAGGTCCTGGCCGACGCGATATCCCGGCTTGGGTCCCCGCACGGCTCTGCATAGAGGCCGACACCTGCACCGGCACACAATGCCGCCCCCCAGGCGGCGGCTTCATCCGTTTGCGATGTCGTGACGGGCAATGCCAGTACATCTGCGAACAGCTGGACGACCGAGGGGTTACGCGACACGCCGCCGGCAAGCCTTGCACGCGTCGACGCAAAGCCTTCGCGCAGCGCATCCACGTGAATCCGGTGGTTGAAGGCAATTCCCTCAAGGATGGCGCGAAGCATGTCGCCGCGATCGTGCCATCCCTGGAGACCGAAGAAGCCCGCACTTGCCGCCGCACCGTAGGGCGACCCGAAGAGGTAGGGGTGAAAGAGAACGGTGGAGGGTCGAGCCAGCGCTGCGTCGATCTCGGGGCCGAGCAGAGCGTGGATCGATCCACTGGCCGCTTCAACGCTTGCCTGGTCGGCGGCACAGAGCTGATCGAGAAACCACTCGTAGTTCGCGCTGGAGGCCGGCGATATCGACATGTTGTTCCAGGTGCCGGGAGAAATCCCATTGCGGCAAAACCATCGCCTGTCGACGCGCGGCTGCGCTGAGAGGGTTTCATTGATCGAATAGGTACCGGCGATGACGGCGACAATTCCCTCGTCATATCCCCCTGCCCCGAGTGCCGAGGCGGTGACGTCATGCAATCCGGCAACGACTGGCGTGCCCTCGCAAAGTCCCGTCAGATCCGCAGCCTCCCGTGTCACCGTGCCGACGACCTCGTCGGATCCGGCCGCCGGGGGCAAGGCATGTGACAAGTCATGAAGGTCGAACAGGCGCAGCGCGTCGGGGTCATACTCCTGTGTCTTCACGTTGGTGAACGAGGTACTGGCTTCCGTCCGATCCGTGCCGATGACGCCGGTGAGGCACAAACGCAGCCAGTCCTTGCAGCTCAACACATGGCCGATCCGGGCAAAGCGCTCAGGCTCCACGTCGCGGATCCAGGCGAGAAGAGCGGATGGCGCCGACACGTGCGGAACCTGTCCGGTCAAGGCGATCGACTGGTCGGCAAGCGCGCCCTCACACCACCGGTCCACGATCGCCCGCGCCCGGCTGTCGAGCGACAGGATGCCGCGACCAAGCGGTTGGCCTTCTCGATCGAGGAGATAGATGCCGTCGCCATGGGCAGTGGCGCCGACCGCCTTGATGTCGCTGGCTGGTCGGTTGCTCCTTTCGACCGCCTCCCTGATCGCGTCGGCCGTCGCCCGCCAGAGCTCGGCCATATCCCTCTCCACATGGCGCGCGTGCGGCATGACCTGTGTGACCTTGCGGCGCGCTGTGGCAAGCGGTGTGCCGTCGAGATCAAAAATAACTGCCTTGGTGACCGTCAGGCCACTATCGATTCCGAGAAGACTTGGCATAATGCTCGCTTCAGCCGGGACCATGGCGAACGCTCTCAAGAGCGGACGCCCGTAGACCTGGCAATGACAACGTTGATATCCTTCGACCGCATGCGATCGATGTGAACCGGAGACGTCTTGTCGTCGACGACAACGACGTCGAATTCCTGCAAAGGCGCGAAACTGTGAAGCGCCCGGCGCTCGAATTTGGTGTGGTCGGCAAGCAGGATGCGCTTCTGGGAACAGTCGAACATCGCCCGCTTCGTGTCGATCGTCTCCGGCGATTGATGAAGCACCGTGTTGTTCGCGATTGCTGACATCGATATAAACGCAATGTCGGCTCTGAGCGCACTGATTTCGGTGATCGTCATTCGACCCATGAAGGCGTTGCACCAGTTGTAGTATTGCCCGCCGAGGCCGATGAGCGTGACATCATGCATGCCGGTCAGCGCGTTCATCAAGGTCAGCGAATTGGTGATCGCCGTGATCGGGACTTTTGCCGGCAGGTGCGGGACCATCTGCAGGACAGTGGTCGAATCGTCAAAGAAGATTGCCTGGCCAGGTTCGACAAATTGCATCGCGGCCGCAGCAATCAGTTTCTTTTCGGCCGACTGACGATTGGAGCGATAGACATCACTTGACTCAATCAGGTTGGTCGCGGCAGCGGTGACAATGCCGCGCGTCTTTCTGAAAAGCCCTCTGCTGACAAGTTCGTCAACGTCGCGATGGGCCGTCATCAGGCTGATGCCAAAACGATCAGTCAGATCCTCGATGCGCATGGAGCCTTCGCCCATGACGGCCTCGGCAATCATGCGACGGCGGGCGATCTGGCGCGTTTGGCGGCTATCGCTCGTCAGTTCGTGCAAAAGATTGTCGCCCTGGCTTGTCTTCTGTGTCACGAGTGACCCCTGTTGCTGAAATGGCCGTGTCAGCTTCCTACAGCGATTGCCGGTACAAGGCAAAAAAGACGAAGGGAAACGGGCAGTTGCCTGCCCGTCCCCGCTCGGGAGGGACGCCCTTTGAGCGCCTTTGGAGTTTACTGCGACAGGACGAACGGGCCCGTGTACTTGTCGACGTTGTCCTTGGTGATCAGCAGGCAATCGAAGAGCTGCTTTTCACTCTTGGCGCCGGTATTGCCGTTCTTGATGACGTTGTCGGCCTGCTTCACGGCTTCCTCAGAGAAAATGGCAACCGGCTGCAGGACAGTATACTGAAGTTCACCCGCCTTGATGGCGGCGACGGCGTCCGGAGAACCATCGAAGCCACCGACCTTGATGTTGGCGAGCTTGCCAGCTTCCTTGAGTGCCGCAATTGCGCCGAGCGCCATCTCATCGTTGCCTGATATGACGCCGATGATGTCAGGGTTTGCCTGAAGCATCGACTGCATCTTGTTGTGTCCCTGGGTACGATCCCAGTTGGCCACTTCCTTGGCTGCCTTCTGCAGATCGGGGTACTGCGTCAACACAGTCTCGTAACCGTTCGACCGCGTAGCGGCATTGTTGTCGGACGGGGCACCGAAGAGCTCGGCATATTTACCCTTGTCGCCGACAGCCTCGACCCACTGCTGCGCTCCAATAGCCGCGCCCTGTGCATTGTTGGACACGAGCTGCGCCTTGGCGAGCCCTTCCTGGTTGATTTCGGCGTTTACGAGGATCACCGGGATCCCTGCCGAGACGGCCTTCTTCACAGCGCCTACCGAGCCGTCCGCATTGGCCGGGTCAAGAATGATGGCGACGGACTTGTTGGTGATCGCCGTGTCGATCAGGTTGCTTTCGGTGTTGGTGTCACCCTTGTGAGCGCTGACGGATGCTGTGTAGCCGAGCTTTTCGGCGGTCGCCTTGGCGACATTTCCTTCTGTCAGCCAGTACGGGTTGGACGGATCGTTGACGATGATCGTCATCTGCCCGGCTGCCCAGGCAGAACTTACGAAGATCGGTGCCACGGCGGCGGCGGCCAGAAGAATGCGCATGCCTCTCTTGAACATAGTCTCTCTCCCTTAGTGAGCTCAGATATTGCCGGGGTCCCGGCGGTGCTTTCCGCAATCGGCGATGCGTTCAATCTGCTTTGCCGTCGAGGATAAGTTTGCTTGATGATCGTCAGCCAGCCCTGGTGCGACGTCCGTACTGGATGCTGTTCATTAGAACGGCGAGCACGATGACCGCGCCGGTGAAAACGGTCTGCCAGTAAGCCGAGACGCCGATGATCACGAGGCCATCCGAGAGGAAGCCAATCACGAAGGCGCCGAGCATCGTGCCGCGAACCGTGCCGCGTCCCCCCGTCAGCGCCGCGCCACCGATTACCACGGCCGCGATGGCTGTCAGTTCGTAGGTGGTACCCGCCGTCGGACCGGCTGACGTCAGCTGGGACGACAAAACAAGGCCCGCAATCGCCGCGCAGATACCAGAGAGCACGTAGACCGTGATCTTGACGCGCTTGACGGGGACACCCGACAGGTCGGCTGCGCGCTCGTTGCCGCCTGAGGCATAGAGCCAGCGACCGAAAGCGGTCTTGCTGAGCACGATGCCGCAGACGACCGCGAGCACGGCAAGGACGATTACACCGATCGGGACACCCGCCAGGCGGTTGAAGCCCAGCCAGTCGAACCCAGTATTGCCGAGCTCGGGGCGCCCCCCGAGATTGTTGTAGGTCAGGCCGTTGGTCATCAACAGGGCAATGCCGCGAGCCACGTACAGGACGCCAAGTGATGCGACGAAGGCTGGCACCTTGAGATAGGCAATCAGCACGCCGTTGACCGCACCGACAACCGCGCCAAGCGCGCATGTGATGACGACCACGGCCCATACGGGCGGATAGAGAATGATGCCGAATTGGTTGAGGGTGACACCCTGCATCAGGAACCCGGCAATGCAGCCGGCGAGCCCGAGCGTCGAACCGACGGAAAGGTCGATGCCGCCATTGAGGATGACAAGCAGCATGCCGATCGCCAAAATGCCAAAAATTGCGACGTGCGATGCCATTATCAGAAAGTTGTTGAGCGTGAAGTAGTAGGGCGACAGGAAGGAGAAGACCGCGATGATGGCGATTAACGCAAAGAATGCGCGACCTTCCAGGATAAGGCGCACGATGTTGGTGTTGCGCTTCTGCCCGTTGGATACTGACTTTTTCTCGGTGACGTTCGTGACTGACATAATCAGTGCTCCATAGTTCCAGGCTAGTGCGCGACCACAGCTTCGCCAGAGGCGGCCATGATCTTTTCCTTGGTGACATCGGCGCCGAACTCAGCCGATATCCTGCCACGATGCATGACGATGATGCGGTGAGCGATGCTGAGGCATTCGTTGACTTCGGACGTCGAGTAGATGACCGCCAGTCCCTGCTTGGCGCGCTCGGCAAGCAGCTTAAAAACTTCCGCCTTTGCGCCGATGTCGATGCCGCGGCTTGGCTCGTCGAGCAGGATGACCTTTGGTTTGGTGGCCAGCATCTTTCCAATGACGACCTTTTGCTGGTTGCCACCGGACAGCGAGCCGATGGCGGCCTCTCCCCCGTCGGTCTTCACATGAACCTTGCGGATCGACTCATTGACGAGGTCGCGTTCGCGCCGCCCTGATGTGAACAGTCCCTTGGTAAAGGCGCGGATGCTGGCGAGCGAGAGATTGGAGCCAACTGTCATTGTCTGCACGAGACCGTCCCTCTGCCGGTCCTCGGGAACGAGGACCAGACCGCTCGCAATGCGATCGGCAATGCTGAAGTGCCCGACGTCCTGGCCTTCGAGCAGGACCCTGCCGCCATTGGCGCGCAGCCGCCCGGCCACGCATTCGAGGAGCTCCGTGCGCCCGGCGCCCATCAGACCGTAGATGCAGACGACTTCACCCGCCCGCACCTCGAGCGATAGGCGGTCAACGGCATTATAGGCAGCACCCGCTGGACCGGGGACGCTGAGATTGTCGATCTCGAGAGCGACGCTGCCGAACCTGTCTCGTTCCGGAGGGCTGCCGAGATCGAAATTATCACCGACCATGTTTCTCACGATCCACTCGAGATCGATGTCCTTGCGCTGTGCATAAGCCGTCATGTTGCCATCGCGCAGGACGACGGCATGATCGGTGATCTGCAATGCTTCCTCGAGATGATGGGAAATATAGACGATCGAAACGCCGCGGCTCGTCAGGTCATGAATGACCTTGAATAGGACTTCGACTTCCGTGGCGCTCAGCGCCGATGTTGGTTCATCCATGATGAGGATGCGCGAATTGACCGACAGGGCTCGCGCAATCTCGACAATCTGCTGCTGTCCGAGCCTCAGATCCTCGACCGGGGTCAACGGATCGATGTCCTCTTCGAGCTCTTCCATCAGCGCCCGTGTCTGCCGTTCCTCTTCGGCAAAATCGACCACGCCCCCCGAGATGATCTCCCGTCCCATGAAGATGTTGTCGCGAACGCTGAGGTTCGGCGCCAGGCTAAGTTCCTGGTGGATGATCGAGATCCCGTATTCACGGGCATGCGTGGAGGAAACGAAACTGATCGGATGTCCATCAAGGATGATGTCACCCGAGCTTGGCTGCGCGACGCCCGACAGGATTTTCATCAGCGTCGACTTGCCGGCGCCATTCTCGCCAAACAGCGTGGTGATCTGGCCGCGATGGATGTCGAAGTTCACACCCTTCAGGGCGTGGACACTGCCATAGGACTTGGCGATGTTGCGTGCAGCGAGGACGACCTCCCCGCCTTCTGCGGGAATGCGCGATGGCTGGCTCATTTGACGTCGACCTTCACTGGCGTAACCAGCCAGTTCTTGGGATTGATGAGCTTGAAGACACCGACAACGGACGCTGTCTTGCCCGAAAGCGCTGCCGTGTCGAGGCTGGCAAGAACCGACTTCTTCATTTCGTTGTTTATTGCCGATCCCGCGTCCTGGAACTGGATCTGGTTGGTGAACTGACCGAACTCGATCGTGCCGGTCGCGTCGCGAAGATCCGTCCCGTTGATGGCAGGCCCGGTCTGCACGCGAACCACGATCTCGGGCGGCAGGCCGTCGATCTTCACTTCGTTGTAATTCGACTTGTGCTCGCCAAAAACGCCGGTGAAGGAAACCGGCATGACAGGCCCCGTGCTTGTCGCCACGCCGAATTTTTCGCCGGCAGCTTTCTTGTCCGCAGCGATTGCGCTGGCAAGCTCGCCGGCAGCAACCGCCTTGTCGGTCACGGCCGCTTGGATTTTTGGAAACTGGTCCGCGCCATAGGATTCCGGGGAAAATGCCTGCTGCCTGACATCGTTTTCCGACCCTATCCGCACGACGGTCGTATCGAGCGCGATCGCCCCGACAACGACAACAACGAGTGCCGCTCCGATCATAGTCTTCAGGTTTGAGCTGCCCGGCTTGGCTGCAGCTGCGCTTGTCTGTGTACTCATATCAGCACGGCCCTTGATGTTTGGTAGGTCGGTCTTCCCTAGAAGGCGAGGATGACGGCGCTCGCGCCAGGATCATCCCGTGCCGCGCACGGTTTCCACCGAGCTGCAGGGCAGGCTCGCAATGGTGATGTGAACGAAAGCGCCATCGGGTTCTCCTCCTCGCCGGAACCGGCAGCCTCTCCTCCGCCGCTCGGTCCGCAACCAATCCATCCGAGCCTGCCGCCGTGATAGAAAAGTGTTATTTCTGACCACAACAATGTTATAATTTGAGGGGCCTGTCAACGGGGCTTTTCGCGAAACGCAATCAGCGCGGCCGGCAATTCCTTTTAATGCGTCCACCGCACTGCAGCAAAACTGCAGCCGCAATGCACAATTCCCTCCACACGCATTAGGACAACAAGCAATTGATACAACATGTAAATTTACTCCGATTCGGCCGGCAATTTGGATTTGCCTCACGGGCAAAGCCTGCTGGGTCAGCTCGGCTCTAAAGCGCCAGCCGGCGAGTTGGTGATGTCAATCATATATGAAGAATTTTTCAACACTAGAAAATTCTTACTGGCCTAATGGTATCTTTATGTTATCTTTGATTTTGGCCCGCCAGATGCTCGTCTGGGCGGACATGCCTCACGCGGTGGCATCTGCGGAGAAACGTTGGCCCGCTGATCCGTTGCAACGGCGGTTAGCAATGGGAGGATTTAAGATGACTTCAATGCGCGGTCTGGCAACTCGTGGGTGGCCAATGCTTGTGATCACGCCGAGCTTGTCTGAGGAATAGGGCTGCGATGACGATGACTGACCAGATCATCATCGGGATCGACGCGGGTACGTCCGTGATCAAAGCCGTTGCCTTCGCACTATCCGGCAAGCAGATTGCGAGCGCATCTATTCGAAATGCCTACATGACCGGCGACGACGGCTCGGCGACACAATCGCTCGCCCAGACCTGGAAGGACTGTGTCGGCGCGGTTCGTGGCCTTGGCGAGAAGGTGCCGGGGCTCGCCTCGCGTACAACAGCAATTGCCGTTACGGGACAGGGCGACGGGACATGGCTTGTGGGTTCAGGCAACGAACCTGTTGGCGACGCCTGGTTATGGCTTGATGCGCGCGCAGCGCCGACAGTCACCGCACTCGCGGCGCGGGAGCGCAACCGCGCCCGCTTTGAGGCAACCGGCACTGGGCTCAACACCTGTCAGCAAGGCGCCCAGATGGCGCATATGCAGCGCCACGCCCCAGAGCTTCTCGATCGCGCCGAAGTGGCGCTCCATTGCAAGGACTGGCTTTACCTCAATCTGACAGGCGTGCGCGCGACGGATCCCTCCGAAGCGAGCTTCACCTTCGGCAATTTCCGTACACGTCGCTACGATCCGGTCGTGATCGACGCACTGGGGCTCGAACGCCGCCGCGCCTTGCTTCCCGAAATCATCGAGGGCACCGAAATAACCCACGGCCTGACCGCGGAGGCGGCAACATCCTGTGGGCTGTTGCCCGGGACCCCCGTTTGCCTGGGCTATGTCGACATGGTGATGACCGCCCTGGGCGCTGGCGTGCGCAGTTCGGGACGCAATGCGGCCTGTTCGACGATTGGCTCCACCGGGGTCCACCTGCGAGCCAAGCCCGTAGCCGACGTCACACTCAACGCAGAAGGAACCGGCTACGTCATCGCCCTTCCGGTCCCTGGCATCGTTACTCAGGTTCAGACGAACATGGGTGCCACCATCAACATTGATTGGATCCTCGGTCTCGCAGGTTCCCTGATGTCGGACGCCGGCAAGTCTGTTACCCACGCCGAACTCGTCGCCCGCATCGATGCCTGGTACGATCAAAGCCGCCCCGGCTCCGTCCTCTATCACCCCTACATCTCGGAGGCAGGCGAACGGGGACCCTTCGTCAATGCGAACGCGCGGGCCGGCTTTTCCGGATTGTCGGTCAGGCACGGCTTTGCCGATCTTCTGCGCAGCGTCATCGAAGGCCTCGGCCTTGCAACGCGCGACTGTTACGCGGCCATGGGCAACATGCCCGAGGAGCTTCGCATTACCGGAGGGGCGACACGATCCACCGCGCTGAGGCGATCCCTCTCGGCTGCAGTCAATGCCCCCGTCAGGCTTTCGCAACGCGAGGAAACCGGAGCTGCCGGCGTTGCGATGATGGCAGCCGTTGCGGTTGGCGTTTATCAAAACATGGACGACTGCATCACCGATTGGGTCACGCCCCTGCTTGGCGAGGCGGAGGTTCCACAGGCCGACGACGCCGCCCGCTTCGACAGGCTGTTTTCCGCCTATACCGGCATCCGCCGGGCGATGCCGCCCGCATGGGACACACTAGCCGGCGCGGCGGTAACGTCGCCGGCACAGACCGAAATCCGATAGCGATGCAGCGACCGCCAAGGAGCATGACATGACCGAATCCGATAACCTCGACCTCTTCGTAATCGGCGGCGGCATCAATGGTGCCGGTATCGCGCGCGATGCAGCCGGGCGTGGCCTGAAGGTCGCACTGTGCGAAAAGGATGACCTCGCCGAGGGAACCTCGTCGCGTTCGGGAAAACTCGTCCATGGTGGACTTCGCTATCTCGAATATTACGAGTTTCGCCTGGTGCGCGAAGCGCTGATCGAACGTGAGGTCCTGCTCAATGCGGCCCCCCACATCATCTGGCCGATGCGCTTCGTCCTGCCACACAGCCCGCAAGACCGGCCTGCCTGGTTGGTAAGGCTTGGCCTGTTCCTATACGACCATCTCGGCGGACGCAGGAAATTGCCGGGAACTCGTACGCTCAATCTTCTGCGCGATCCCGAGGGCACCCCGATCCTCGACCAGTACACTCGTGGCTTCGAATATTCCGACTGCTGGGTCGACGACGCGCGCCTCGTTGTCCTGAACGCGCTTGCAGCCGCCGAGAAGGGCGCCATCGTACTCACCCGCTCGCCGGCCATCTCGGCCCGGCGGGAAAATGGCGGCTGGACCATCGTCACCAAGAACAGCGTGACCGGAGACACAAGAACCTTTCGCGCCAAATGCCTCGTCAACTGCGCTGGCCCTTGGGTGACCGATGTGATCAACCGGGTCGCAGGCTCGAATTCCTCCCGCAATGTCCGTCTCGTCAAGGGCAGCCACATCATCGTGCCGAAGTTCTGGGCAGGCGCCAACGCCTACCTGGTGCAGAACGACGACAAGCGCGTCATTTTCATCAATCCCTATGAAGGCGACAAGGCTTTGATCGGAACGACTGACATTGCCTATGAGGGCCGGGCCGAGGACGTTTCTGCCGAGGAGCGCGAGATCGACTATTTGCTAAAGGCGGTCAATCGCTACTTCAAGGAGAAGCTGCGCCGGTCCGATGTCCTGCACAGCTTTTCCGGCGTGCGGCCCCTGTTCGACGACGGCAAGGGCAATCCGTCTGCGGTGACCCGCGATTATGTCTTCGATCTCGACGAGACTGGCGGCGCCCCGCTTCTCAACGTCTTCGGCGGCAAGATCACGACATTCCGGGAACTGGCAGAACGCGGCATCCAGCGCCTCAAGCACATCTTTCCGAACATGGGACATGACTGGACGGAAAAGACGCCGTTGCCCGGCGGTGATATTGCCAATGCCGACTACGAGACCTTCGCCAACGGCCTGCGTGACACTTACCCCTGGATGCCGCGCAAGCTCGTGCATCACTATGGCCGTCTCTACGGCTCGCGAACAAGGAATGTGGTTTCGACCGCAACCAACCTTGAAGGGCTCGGCCGCCATTTTGGGGGCCAGCTTTATGAGGCCGAGGCCCGATATCTGATTGCAACGGAATGGGCAGAGACAGCCGACGACGTCCTGTATCGCCGTACCAAGCACTATATCCATCTGACGGATGCCGAACGCAAAGCCTTTGCCGAGTGGTTTGCGTCAGTTCATCGCGTCGCCGCCGCCTGAAGGATGATCGCATGCCGCTCACGCTATCCCTGAATACCAATCCCCTGGTGAACCGCTTCGCAGACCCCGACGACCTGATCGAAACTGTCGCGCGCGATCTGAGGCTGCGAGACCTGCAATTGACGCACGAGTTCATCAATCCGAGCTGGCAGGCCCCCATCATTAGGCGGCTGACGCGGACGATGCGCGCGGCACTCAAGCGCACCGGCGTGCGCGTTACCTCAGGCATGACCGGCCCCTACGGTCGCCTCAACCACTTTGGCCATCCGGACAAGGATGTGCGACGCTACTATATCGACTGGTTCAAGACCTTTGCCGACATCATCGCAGACCTCGGTGGCCATTCAGTCGGGACGCAGTTTGCGATCTTTACCTACAGGGACTACGACGATCCCAAAAGGCGCGAGGAATTGATCAGGATAGCAATCGATTGCTGGGCTGAGGTCGCCGACCACGCCCACTCGGCCGGCCTGTCCTATGTCTTCTGGGAACCGATGAGCATTGGACGGGAATTCGGCGAGACGATATCTCAGTGCCTGGCACTCCAGGAAAGGCTGACGGCGGAAAAGCTTGCGGTCCCCATGTGGATGATGGCTGACATCGACCATGGCGACATTACCTCCGCAAACGCGGCTGACTATGATCCCTATGCCTGGGCGCGGGCCGTTCCAAAGGTTTCGCCAATCATCCACATCAAGCAGAGCCTCATGGACAAGGGCGGTCACCGGCCATTTACCGCGGAATTCAACGCCAAAGGCCGAATCCAGCCGGCCCCGCTGCTTCAGGCGTTCTTGGAAGGGGGAGCGGTCGACAACGAGATCTGCCTCGAACTCTCTTTCAAGGAACGCGAGCCGAATGATCGGCAGGTCATACCGCAGATTGCCGAGAGCGTGGCGTTCTGGGCCGCACATCTCGACACCGGCGTCGACGACTTGAACATTTGATCCTTCGATTTAAAACGTCGCTCTCACGAAGCGGCGCAGGGTGCGGGCCGCACGACGGAAAGGAGCAGCCAATGGCGGACACAGATGACACGCTTGCCGTGCGTGCCGCCTGGCTACATTACGCCGGTGGGCTGACGCAGTCTGACGTTGCCAAGCGGCTCGGTGTTCCCTCGGTGAAGGCCCATCGCCTGATCGCCCGAGCCGTCGCCGATGGTGTGGTCAAGGTCACGATCGATGGTGACATCGTTGAATGTGTCGAGCTCGAAAACAGGCTCGCTGAGCGGTTCGGGCTTCGCTACTGCGAAGTGGCCCCCGATCTCGGCGAGGACGGCCTCCCTCTTCGTGCACTCGGCCACGCCGGAGCGACCTTTCTGAAACGGGAAATCGAGCGGGGCGACAACAAGGTCATCGGCCTCGGCCACGGGCGCACGCTTGCCGCAGCCGTGCAGTACATGCCGCGCGTGGCCGCAAGGGACGTCCGCTTCGTCTCGCTGCTTGGGGGACTGACCCGGAACTACGGCGCCAACCCCTATGACGTGATGCATCGGATCGCCGAAAAGACCGGTACGCACGCATTCGTCATGCCGGTCCCCTTCTTCGCCAATACCTCTGAAGACCGGGAGGTCTTGCGCGCACAGCGCGGGGTCAAGGAGGTGTTCGAACTCGCTAACAAGGCTGACCTGAAGCTCGTCGGGCTCGGAACCGTCGATGCTGCGGCCCAGCTCGTGCTATCAGGCATGATCGAGCCCGGCGAGATAGAGGATATTGCCGCTGCGGGGGGCGTCGGGGAGATCCTGGGGCACTTCTTCGATGCCACCGGCCACGTGCTGGAGACGGCCCTGACGGGCCGGACGCTGTCGGCGTCCTTCCCGAAGAAGCGCACAGAGAGACTGGTGGCGCTCGCAGGCGGCCAATCGAAGGTGGAGGCTATCCGAGCAATCCTCAACAGCCATCGGCTGTTCGGGCTCATTACCGACGAGCGGACGGCACGATCATTAGTGGCATGAGGAATCTCACGACAGAAAATAACAAAATCACATTATTTTTGTTGATTCGCGTAATGTATGTGTTATTTTGCGATTGAGACGTCAGGGAGAACCAGATGAAGCGCGAGGAGCGCCAGCAGTCGATCGTCAACCTGCTTGTCGAGAGCAAGACCGTTGATCTCGATGATCTCGCAGATCGCTTCACCGTTTCGAAAATGACGATCCACCGCGATCTCGATGATCTTGAGCATGCTGGTGTGCTTCGGAAAATTCGTGGGGGCGCGACGATCGACGCAGGAACCCAGTTCGAAAGCGACTTTCGCATCCGCGAGCGCCAAGGCCACGAAGCGAAGCTGTCAATGGCTCGAAAGGCAATCCAACTTGTCGAACCGGGCATGACCGTCATGGTCAATGATGGCTCGATGGCCGCAGTGCTCGGCGAGATGCTTGTCCAGAAACGTCCGCTGACGTTGATAACCAACAATGCCGCAGTCATGGAAAGACTGAAAAGCGAATCCGGCATCACGCTAATCGCGCTCGGCGGCATTTATTCGCCGAAATTCAACGCATTTCTGGGCGTCGTGACGGAGGAAGCGCTGTTCAGGCTGAGAGCGGATATCGCTTTCATCTCCACTCCTGCCGTAAGCGGCAAGATTGCCTACCACATGGATGACAATGTCGTGCGGGCAAAGCGGGCGATGATGTCGTCCTCGACGCGCAAATGCCTGCTGGTAAACCACCAGCGCATTGGCCACACTGCCCTGCATGTGATGGCAGACCTAGCCGACTTCGACGCCGTCATCACCGACAGCCCCCTAGAGGCGGCTGTCCAGGAGGAGTTCGATCGGCAGGGCATCACGCTGACGATCGCATCAACGCAGGATTTGACATGACCGGTACACCACAGTTCTGGATTGGAACCAGTTGGAAAATGAACAAGACGCTCGCAGAAGCGAGGCAGTTTGCGTCCGGTTTGAAAGCCGCCGATGCGATGCGCGACGTCCAAATCCAACGCTTTGTCATTCCACCTTTCACCGCCGTGCGCGAAGTTAAGGAGATGCTCGCCGATACGTCAGTCAAGGTCGGGGCGCAGAACATGCACTGGGCAGACCAGGGAGCATGGACCGGCGAGATCTCACCGGTGATGCTGAAGGACTGCAATCTCGACATTGTCGAGCTCGGCCATTCCGAACGCCGCGAATTTTTCGGCGAAACGGACGAAACAGTCGGGTTGAAGACAGAGGCTGCCGTGCGCCATGGCCTCATCCCCCTGATATGCATTGGCGAGACGCTTTCCGACAGGGAGAGCGGTCAGGCCACGACGATGCTCGAAAGGCAGGTCCGTGGCGCTCTTGGCACGTTGTCCACGCATCAGATGTCGAAAGAAATCCTTCTCGCGTACGAGCCTGTCTGGGCGATCGGCGAGAACGGAATTCCGGCAAGTGCCGACTATGCCGATGCCCGCCAGGCCGAGATCATTGCCGTCGCGAAAGATGTTCTCGGCCGCAAGATCCCATGCCTTTACGGTGGGTCGGTCAATCCGGCAAATTGTGAAGATCTCATTTCGTGCCCGCATATCGACGGGCTTTTCATCGGCCGTTCTGCCTGGAATGTCGAAGGATACCTCGACATCCTCGCCAAATGCGCCGCCAAACTCCGAGGAGAAAGATCATGAAGCTGGCAATCGCAGGAGACAGCGCAGGCGAAGGCCTCGCAAAGGTCCTCGCCGAGCACCTCAAGGACCGTTATGACGTAAAGGAGGTATCGCGGACGACGGAAGGAGCGGACCCATTTTACGCGAATCTTTCCGATCGCGTCGCCTCGGGCGTCCTTGATGGCACCTACGACCGTGCCATCCTTGTCTGCGGCACCGGGATCGGCGTTTGCATTTCGGCAAACAAGGTCCCGGGCATCCGTGCCGCGCTGACCCACGACACCTATTCGGCCGAGCGCGCCGCCCTCTCCAACAACGCCCAGATCATCACCATGGGTGCGCGTGTCATAGGCAGCGAACTCGCAAAGTCGATCGCCGACGCCTTCCTCAACCAGACCTTCGACGAACAGGGTCGCTCGGCGGGCAACGTCAACGCAATCAATGAGCTTGATACGAAGTATCACAGCCGCTAGTCATGTCGGCAGTCGCGCCAGGCGCGGCTGCCGTCAAAAGGCGGTTCCGATTTGCGTGACCGAACACCCTCATCATGCGAATTGATCCTCGCCTAGCGATTGCACGACAATGGGAGGATTGGCGTGAAGACCAAAAAGCTCATCAATGCCGGCGATAATGCCGTCGACGAAATGCTGGAGGGCATCCTGTGTGCCCATCCCGACCATCTTTATGCCGTCGATGGCATGCCCCGTGCGATCGTCGCGCGTCATGGGCCGCGCCAGGGCAAGGTGGGTCTCGTCATTGGTGGCGGCTCCGGACATGAGCCGACCTTTCTCGGCTTTGTCGGCAAGGGCCTTGCCGATGCAGCCGCTGTCGGCAACGTGTTTGCCTCTCCCCCGCCTGATCCGATCATTGCCTGTGCGACCGCCGCAAATGGCGGCGCGGGCGTTCTGTTCATGTACGGAAACTATGCCGGCGACGTCATGAACTTCGACATGGCCGCGGAAATGCTTGCAATGGACGATATCGAGGTAAGGACTGTCCTGACGACTGACGACATCGCCTCAGCGCCACGCAGTCAGCGCGACAAGCGGCGCGGCGTTGCTGGCAATGTCTTCATCTTCAAGGCGGCTGGCGCCGCCTGCGATCTTGGATATTCCCTTGACGAGGTCGAGCGGGTGGCCCGCCATGCCAACACACGGACCTATACGATGGGTGTTGCGCTTTCACCCTGTTCCCTGCCCCAGACACTGAAGCCGAATTTCGCGATCGGCGAGGGCGAAATGGAAATCGGCATGGGCATCCACGGCGAACCAGGCGTGGCACGCGGCGCTCTCGAAAGCGCTGACCAGGTTGCCGACACGCTCCTCTACAGGATCCTCTCCGAAATGCAGGCTGACGCCGGTGATCGTGTCGCCGTCCTCGTCAATTCACTTGGCTCAACGCCGCTGATGGAACTTTACATCCTCATGCGGCGCGTCAGTCAGCGTCTCGATGCAGCTGGCCTTGCCATCCACACGTCGCTTGTCGGCAACTACTGCACATCGCTGGAAATGGCGGGCGCCTCGATCACGCTGATGCATCTTGACGACGAGTTGCAGCGCCTGATCGATCATCCCTGCGACTGCGCGATGTTCAAGGCCCGGTAGGGGAGCGCAAAGATGCAGATCGGTGTGACGCAACTGCAGGACATGTTCGGCGCGATTGCCGAAGCCATGCGGCGCGAGAAGGAGCGCTTGTGCGAACTCGACGGTGTCATCGGCGACGCTGACCACGGGATCGCGATGGAGATCGGCTTTTCCGCCGCGGCGACCACCGTAGCGGCCCTTGATCCCGCCGCAAGCGATCCGACGACCGTATTTAACAGCGCGGCGAAGTCGTTT
Source organism: Rhizobium grahamii CCGE 502 (assembly GCF_000298315.2). Lineage (GTDB taxonomy): Bacteria > Pseudomonadota > Alphaproteobacteria > Rhizobiales > Rhizobiaceae > Rhizobium > Rhizobium grahamii. The sequence continues at coordinate 115,755 of NZ_AEYE02000033.1, forward strand.
CTGTCGGCTGTCGGCGCATCGTCCGGCCCCCTCTACGCCACAGCCTTCATGCGCGCGGGCTCTAGCGTGAAAGGCAAGCCGATCCTTTCCGACGACGACATGGTCGATGCCTTCGAAGCCATGGCGAACGGAATAAAGGACCGCGGCAAGGCTGATCCGGGCGACAAGACGATGATCGATGCATGGGTCCCGGCGACGGCGGCAGCAAGATCCGCCCGCCTTGCGGGAAAGCCTCTTGGCCAATGCCTGAGCGCTGCGCTTGAGGCCGCAGTCGAGGGCGCGGAAGCGACAAAAGACATGATTGCTGCCAAGGGACGCTCCTCACGGCTTGGCGAGCGGGTCATCGGCCACATGGATCCGGGCGCGGCGTCGGCCGTGGTGCTGATCGAAGCAATCTTGCGCACCTTCGATGCGTAATCTTCAGGATGGCGGTGGTCGATCCCGGCCGAAACCCGGCGTGCCGGGATTTCACTGGCAGGATTGCGACAATGTCAGACGGACAGGGGCTTGCATCGCTCTCGGCGCTCGGATTAATCTCGTCCCGTTCTCAGGGCGGGGTGCAAATCCCCACCGGCGGTATCAGGTCCAGGCCTGGAGCCCGCGAGCGCTTCCGGTGTAGCCGGAAGGTCAGCAGATCCGGTGCGATGCCGGAGCCGACGGTATAGTCCGGATGGAAGAGGACATGGCAGGCGCGTCTTTCGCAGCGAAAGAGCCGCGTCTTGTCTGTTCGCTCAAGGGATCAGGCCCTCCGGGGCTTTGTCGTCACAGCCGGGCCACCGGCAATACCCTTGAAAGGCATTTCAATGCTTCAAACCGTTTCAACGCAAAAACGCATCGCAATCATCCGTGCTCGCTGGCATGCCAATATTGTTGACGAGGCAGTTCAATCGTTCGCCGACGAATGGACAGCCATCGGGCGCTCCCGGTCAGACATCGAGATCATCGATGTCCCGGGCGCCCTCGAAATTCCGCTTCATGCCCAGTCACTGATCGCCACCGGCAGCTACGACGCAGTCGTTGCCTGCGCCTTCGTCGTCGACGGCGGAATCTATCGACACGACTTCGTTGCTGGAACCGTCCTTGACGGACTGATGCGCGTTCAGCTCGATACGGGCACACCCATCCTCTCAGTGGTGTTGACCCCGCATCACTTCCAGGAAACCGAGGTCCATGTCCGTTTCTTCGAGCAGCATTTCGTGACCAAGGGAAAGGAAGCTGCCGCCGCCTGTGCCGCCATCCTCGAAGCACGGGCGCGCCTAATGGTCAGCGTCATGTAAATCGGCATCGAAACCCTCGACGGCCGGCGACGGCCGTCGTTCCCGGGCCGCGGCATTGTCCACAGGGACGACATCGCGCTTCCGCTGGATCAATTAGACGCTATGCTGCAAGCAAACGCAGCGAGAGACGTCCATGGCAGAAAAAACACAGGCTCAACTGAAGGAACGGATAACAATTCTCGGGGACGTCAAGGCAGCGTCCTTCGTTCCGTGGATCAGGCGTCACGCGGAAAAACTCGGCCTGTCGCAATCCATATTCCATACCAGTGCGGACCGGATCGAGCTGGATGTTACTGGCCCCGAAGAGTTGATCGATATGATGGAAGTGGGATGCTCTCTCGGGCCTATCGATGTCTGGGTGGAAACCATCGTTCGCACGGCGGTTGGCAAGGATGTGAACTAGTCCGGTAACACCGGCTTGATTTTCCGGTGCACGTTATTTGATCAGCGTTGCCAATGCGAAAAGATTATGCAAACTTGCTTTTCGCCCGCTGCAAGTCGTGAATGACCCGTCGCACTTGAAGCGGCGCAAAGCATTGATAATACGAAGAAAGTTAAAATCATGCCAGCCGAAACGACGGGCTTCTGGGCGCCAGTTGCGCTCTCAGCGGATCTACCGCCAGGAACGGTAATTCCCGCACGCACCACGGCCGGTTCGATCGCTCTCTGGAGGTCCGATTCGGGTCGCGTCGCAGCATCGGCTGACCGGTGTCCCCATCGCGGCATGCGCCTGTCCCATGGGTTCGTACGCGGCGAAGCGCTGTCGTGCATTTATCATGGCTGGAGCTACGCACAGGAGGGACACTGTCTCCGCATCCCCGCCCATCCCGGTCTCTCGCCGCCGGAGACGATCCGCGTCGAGTCACAACAGGTTGAGGAGGTCGACGGGCTGCTCTGGGTGGCCATTGGAACTCCCGCCCATCACCCCCCCGGATTCGACGGCCTTGTTCCGCTGCGCTCGCTGACGGCAAATGCGGGCATTGGCACCATCGAGCGTGCCGCCAATGCAACCGTGGACGCTTCCGGCCTGTTGCAGACCGTTGAGCATTCACAGGCAATCCGCCTTTTGCTCGTTGAATTGCAGCAGGACTGCACGCTCATTCATGTTCTTGTCGACGACAGCGCGACGCCGTTCGAACGCATCATGGCATCGCGGGCCGCGGAGAGCGTGCGACGACGCGCTGAAAGCCTCCAAGGAGGGATCGCATAATGGGCGAAAATGCGATGCTCAATGAGTGGTATCCCGTTGGCCTTTTCAGCCACACCAAAAAGGGCATCTACAAGACGGCCCTGATGGGCGAACCGATCGAGGTCTCGGCCGCCGCGGGCGGAGATGCTGTCGTGACGACGTCCGCGGGCCGTGCTCTTCCCGTCATCGTGCGTTTCGGCCATGTCTGGTCGTCCCTCGGAGTGCCCGACAAGGACCTTTTTTCCATTCCCGAGGCTGATCAGCCCGGCCGCCGGTTTGTCGAAGTCGGTGTCGTTCGCGTCCGCTGCTCGCCCCTTCGCGCGGTGGAGAACTTTCTTGACATTGCGCATTTTCCTTTCGTGCACACCGACATTCTCGGCGCCGAGCCGCACACGGAAGTCCAGAATTACAAGGCGGAGATTCGAGACGTCGAAGACGAGGTCTGGGCGACTCAGGTCAAGTTCTACCAGCCGCAGGCGGCGAAGTCTGCGAGCGGCGGCATAACCACGGAATACATGTATCGCGTCCCAGCCCCGACCTGCTCGGTGCTCTACAAGACCTGCCCACCCCGGCCGAGCGAATGGGATGTCATTACCCTTTTCGTGCAGCCGCTGGCCGAGGACCTTTGCGACGTCTGGCCGTGGATGGCGCTGTTTGACGATGAAACCTCGATGACCGACCTCATCCATTTCCAGCAAACCATCTTTCTGCAGGATCGGTCGATCCTCGAAAACCAGATCCCGCGTCTGTTGCCCCTCGATCCGGGCATGGAAATCCCCACCCGCGCGGATATGACGTCTGTGGCATACCGGCGCTGGCTCAAACGTCACAATTACACCTACGGTGCACAGCTGGTGGCGCAATGAAACTCTACGACTACATCCTTTCCCCGAGCTGCTACAAGGTGCGGCTCATGGCTGCCCTGACCAGCATTCCCCTGGAGATCCGGCCCGTGGATTTCCATCCGGGCGGCGAGCATCGGGGCGCGGAGCTCCTGGCGCTCAACCCTGCAGGTTCCATCCCGATCCTGGAGGATGGCGATCTTCTGCTGACCGAATCATCGGCCATGCTCGTTTATCTCGCAATGAAAAGCGCTCCGGAGTGGCTGGGTGACGGCACGGCCGAACAGGCATCCCGCCTGCAGCAGTGGCTGTCTTTCTCACATCGGCTGACCGCCAATCTCGGTGGGGCACGCCTGCACGAGATGTTGCTGCGACCGGGCGATCTCGCCGTTCTTCAGGCACAGGGTATCGCGGCGTTGCGGGAACTGGAGGCCGGCCTGGTCGAGCAAGCCTTGCGGGGCAAGCCGTTCCTCGCATCCAACCGGCCAACGATTGCCGACATAGCCTGTTTCCCCTATGTCGCGCTCGCTCCCGATGGTGGCGTCCTGCTTGATCCGTACCCCGCGATCCGCCACTGGTCGCGCGCCATTCGCGCACTCGATGGCTTCATCGAGATGCCCGGCATCCATCGACTGCATGAGCTGAAGCCCGACCCATCGATCAAGGCGGGTGAGGAATGACATGGCCGGTTACCTCCTGAAAAACTGCGCAGCTGTCGTAATTGACGACGGCAAGAGGCTGACTACCCGTCGCAACGTTGACGTCCTCACAGATGGCCCCGCCATCCAGGCGATCGGTGACAATCTCGGCGAGCGCGAGCTCCCGGCCAAAACCATCACAAGGGACGCCAGCGGCTGGTTCGTCTATCCGGGGCTCGTCAACACGCACCATCATTTCTTCCAGACCTTCGTGCGCAACCGCGCTGACCTCGACTGGACGAAATTGTCGGTCATCGAATGGCTTGACAGGATCTATCCAGTTTTCTCGCGGCTCAACGAGGATTGCTTCTATCACTCATCCGTCACCGCCATGGCCGAGCTGATCAAGCATGGCTGCACGACGGCCTTTGATCATCAGTATTGCTTCCCGAGACATGCCGGCAAACGGTTGGTCGACCGACAGTTCGAGGCAGCCGAGCTCCTTGGCATGCGATTTCACGCCGGGCGTGGCGGTAACACCCTGCCGAAATCGGAAGGGTCGACGATTCCCGACGCCATGCTGGAAACGACGGACGAGTTCATCGCCGATTGCGCCCGTCTGATCGACAATTATCACGACAACAGGCCTTTCAGCATGCGACAGGTGGTGGTCGCTCCCTGTCAGCCCGTCAACAGCTACCGCGAGACCTTTGTCGAGTCGGCAGCACTGGCACGCGATCGCGGCGTGCGGATGCATACCCATGTCGGCGAAGGCGAGAGCACCGTCATCGCTGCGCGCCATGGGATGCGAACGGTCGATTATTGCGCGGAGCTCGGATTTGCCGGCCCCGATGCCTTCTACGCCCATTGCTGGGAGCTCAATCATGACGAACTGTCGAGGATGGCGACAGATGGCACCGGGGTTTCGCATTGCCCGGAGCCAGTTTATCTGGTCGGGGCGGAAGTGACCGACATACCGGCCATGGAGGCCTTTGGCCTTCGTATCGGGCTTGGCTGTGATGGCGCCGCATCGAATGACAATTCGAACCTGCTGCATTGCGTGCACTCAGCCTACATGCTGCAATGCCTGACGGCATCGGGACGCAGACACCCCGTCCCGGCCCCTGTCGATTTCCTCGGTTATGCCACGACCGGCGGCGCGGCGCTTCTTGGTCGAGCAGACATCGGCAAGGTGGCGCCCGGGATGGCGGCCGACCTGTTTGCTATCGATACGCGACGCATGGACTATGTCGGCACACGCCATGATCCGCTGAGCCTCATCGCCAGGGTAGGCATCGGCATGCCGACCGACATGACCATGATCAACGGGCGTATCGTATGGGAGAATGGCGAGTTCATTGGCCTTGACGAAAAACGGCTGTTTGCCGAGGCGGAAGCCGCGCTCGCGACCGTCACATTCTAAGACACGCAAAGAAGGGGAACCAAAAAATGACCAACATCACCCGCAGAACACTGATGCAAGGCGTTGCAGCTGCCGGCCTTGCCAGCACCTTCGGCACACGAGCCGCCGTGGCAGCCGACGGCCCGCTCGGCATCACCCTCGTCGTTCCCTCGCCGATCGGCGACGTGGGCTGGGGTCGCGCGCTCCAGGACGGGCTCGAACCGGTCAAGGCTGCCTATGGCGACAAGGTCAAGGTCACTGTGCTCGAGAACATCGCGGAAGGTCCAGATGCCGACCGCATCATGACCAAGTCGGTAGCCGACGGGAACAACTTCCTCATCGCCGGCTCCTTCGGCTATCAGAACGGCGCACTGCAGATCGCCCGCCGCAACCCGAAAGTCACGGTGTTGCATGCTTCGGGCTATCAGGTGGCGCCGAACTTCTCGCCCTTTGCTGCCAAGAACTTCGAAGGCACGTATCTGCTTGGCATGGCCGCCGCCGCCGTCTCCAAGACAGGCAAGCTCGGCTCCGTCTCCGCCTTCGCTATTCCGGAACTGATTGCCTCCGTCAACGCCTTTACCCTGGGTGCACAGGCAGTCAACCCGAAGGCCGAGGTTACGGTCGTCTGGGTGAATTCGTGGTTCGATCCGGCCAAGGAGCAGGAAGCTGCCAAAGCGCTCGTCGCCCAGAACTGCGACGTGATCTTCTCCAACGCCCAGGACACGCCATCCGTCGTCTCGGCCTGCGAAGCGGCAGGGGTCTACTCGCTCAATCTCAACTCCTCGATGAAGAAATATGCGCCGAAGTTCTATCTTGGCTGTGCCGCGACCGACTGGTCCCCGTTCTTCAAGGCTTCCGTCGACGCCCACCTGGCTGGCACCTTCAAGGGCGCCAACGCATTCCTCGGCATGAAGGAAAAGGTTGTTCATATCGCCGATGCGAGCCCGGATATCCCGGCCGACGTGGCGGCGAAAATGAAGGAGGTCGAGGCCAGACTCGCCGATGGCAGCGGCTCGCCCTTTGCCGGTCCGGTAACCAAGGCGGATGGCAGCCAGGCCGCGGCAGTCGGCGCGACGCTTTCGGACGCAGACATCATTGCCATGGATTGGCACGTCAAGGGCGTCACTACGCCTCTGCCGAAGTGATCCATGGCTGCGCCCCTCCTGTCACTCCGCGGCATTTCCAAGAGCTACGGCCAGATCAAAGCCAACCAGGGCATTGATCTGGATGTGGCGCCGCGGTCCATTCATGCGATTCTCGGAGAGAACGGGGCGGGCAAGTCGACGCTGATGAAGCTTATCTACGGCGTCGAGCAACCGGATGACGGAACCGTTGCCTGGGAAGGCGACGCCCTCGACCTCGCCTCTCCTGCTGAGGCGCGGCGTTGTGGGATTGGCATGGTCTTCCAGCATTTTTCGCTGTTCGAGACACTGACCGTCATCGAGAACATCCAGCTGGTTGTACCTGGACGCAAGGGCGAGTTGACCGAGCGCGTCCGCAAGCTCGGCCGCGATTTTGGCCTCGAGGTCGATCCTCTCGCCCATGTCCACGCGCTATCGGTCGGGGAGCGTCAGCGGGTCGAGATCATTCGATGCCTGATGACCAACCCAAAGCTGTTGATCCTCGACGAGCCCACTTCGGTCTTGCCGCCCCAGCTCGTCGAAAAGCTGTTCGATACCCTGAGGCGGCTGCGGGACGGCGGCGTTTCGATCCTTTTTATCTCTCATAAGCTCGAGGAGATCCGGGCAATCTGCGACCGCGCGACCATCTTGCGCGGCGGCCGGGTGACCGGCAACGTGGACCCGCGGGAGCATGATGCACACGACCTCGCCCGCATGATGATCGGGCGCGACAGTCCGGAGCCGATGCCGGCCCTTCCCCACTCCGGAGGCGAAAAGCGGCTCGAGATCGTCGACCTCAGCCATCGTCCTGATGACCCCTTCGCCACCTCGCTTTCCAACATCAGCCTGGCGGTGAAGGCTGGCGAAATTCTCGGCATCGCCGGGGTGTCCGGAAACGGACAGAGCGAACTCGCCGCGCTGATATCGGGCGAAACGATGCTGCCGCGCGACCACGTGGACCGCGTGCTCATGATGGGCACGGACGTGGGCAGGCTTGATGCGGCTGCGCGCCGAAGGCTCGGCTTCGCTTTCGTCCCGGAAGATAGGCTTGGGCGCGGCGCCGTACCGGAAATGCCACTGACCCTTAACAGCCTCCTGACCGCGCATCCGCTCGACCTTCTGAAGCACGGCCTCGTCGACAAGGCGAAAGCCACTGCGTTTACCGAGGACTGCATGCGCCAGTACGACGTTCGTGCCTCCGGTCCGGAGGCGGAAGCCGGCTCACTCTCAGGGGGCAACCTGCAGAAGTTCATCGTCGGCCGCGAGATCATGCTGTCGCCGAGGCTGCTGTTCGTCGCCCAACCCACCTGGGGCGTCGATGTCGGAGCAGCTTCGGCCATCCGCCGACGGCTGATCACCCTGCGCAACGAAGGCATGGCGATCCTCGTCATTTCCGAGGAGCTCGAGGAGCTTTTCGAGCTCTGCGATTTTATCCAGGTGCTCTACCACGGCACGCTGAGCCCGCCACTCATTACCCGCGATACGCGGCCTGAAGAAATCGGTCGATACATGATCGGGGCACAATCCTCCGAGAAAGCCTTTGCATGAGCGCATCCTCCTTTAGTTTCCTCCCGAGCCTTGTGCGCAGGGAGCGTGCCTCCCTCTCAGCAACCCTGCTCGCTCCGCTGATCGCCCTCGTGGTGGCGACGCTTCTCAATCTCGGTCTCTATGTCCTGATGGGCCATGATCCTGCAGCGGTCGTCTATGCGATGTTGCTCGAACCGTTTCTTTCCTGGTCATCATTTTCCGAAGTGCTTTTGAAGATGGGGCCGCTTCTCCTGATCGCTCAGGGTCTTGCGATCGGCTTTCGCGCAAAGGTCTTCAATATCGGCGCCGAGGGCCAGTTCATCCTCGGCGCGATTTTCGCGTCGGCAATCCCGATCTGGCTTCCGAACGCCACGGGCCAATGGATGTGGCCGGCGATGCTGCTGCTCGGTGCCGTCGGCGGCGCGCTCTGGGCGTCACTAACCGCCTTCTGGCGCGTCCGGTTCAATGCCAACGAAATCCTCGTTTCGCTGATGCTGAGCCTGGTTGCGGCGCAACTGCTCTACTACCTGCTGCTTGGCCCATGGAAGGACCCGAACGGCTTCAACTTCCCGCAGTCGGTGATGTTCCAGTACGATGCCATGGTGCCCCCCCTCATTCCCGGCACCCGTGTCAACGTCTCGCTCCTCATCACGCTTGTGCTGTCCGTGCTCGCCTGGATCTTCATGCAGCGGAGCTTTACCGGCTTCAAGCTTCAGGTGGGCGGGCTTGCCCCTCGCGCTGCCGGCTATGCCGGCTTCAATGAAAACGGGGCGATCTGGCTTTCGCTGCTGATCGGCGGTTTCGCCGCCGGACTTGCCGGCGCCGCCGAAGTCGCGGGGCCGCTCGGGCAGTTGCAGCGCTCGATCTCCACCGGCTACGGCTATGCGGCCATCATTGTCGCCTATCTCGGGGGTCTGCATCCGCTCGGTATCGTCGTTTCGTCAATGATCATGGCGGCTCTCTACATCGGTGGCGACAATGCGATGGTCTCGGCCAATCTGCCGATCGCCGCCGTCCGCGTCTTTCAGGGCAGTCTTTTGCTCGCCTACCTCATCGCCATCGCCTTCGTGCGGTACCGCATCGACTGGCCGCGCGCCGCTCACCGGAGCCAACCATGAACGCCTTCCAGTTCATCCTTGCCGGCACGCTCGCGGCCGCGACGCCATTTCTTCTCGCAGCTCTCGGTGAACTCGTGGTCGAACGCGCCGGCGTGCTTAATCTCGGTGTTGAGGGCCTGATGGCCTTTGGCGCGGTGCTCGCCTTCGTGATCGTCTACCATGGAGGCGGACATTTACTCGGCTTCGTCGCCGCCGGCGCCGGCGGTGCGATGCTGTCGCTGATCTTCGCCTTCGTCGCAATCGGATTTCGTGCAAACCAGGTCGCGGCGGGGCTGGCCATCGGCATCCTTGGCCAAGGGCTTTCGGCGCTGTTCGGCAAGTCATATGAAGCGCTCACCGTTCCCGGGATCGCGAAGATTGGCATTCCCGGGCTCTCGCAGATCCCTGTCGTTGGCACGCTCTTCGTACAGGACATCGTCGTCTGGCTTTCACTCGTTGTCACTCTGGCGATCTGGGCTGTGTTCGCCTACAGCAAAACCGGCCTTATCGTGCGTGCCGTCGGCGAGAACCCGAAGGCCGCGCACGCCATCGGCTATCCGGTCATCGCCGTCCGCGTCGCGGCTGTTGCCTTCGGCGGGACCATGGCTGGTTTTGCCGGCGCCTATGCTGCAGTCGTCTACACGCCACTCTGGGCAGACGGGATGATCGCGGGACGTGGATGGATTGCCATCGCACTGGTGGTCTTTGGAACCTGGCTTACCGGCAGGATCTTCCTCGGCGCGTGCCTCTTTGGAGCCGTGTCGCTGATGGGGCTTGCCGCGCAGGCAACGGGCGTGAATATTCCGTCGCAGTTGCTGGCAAGCTTGCCCTACCTTGTCACGATCCTCGTGCTCGGCATCATTTCGGCAGACCGCCGTCTCCTGAAGCTGAACGGGGTCGCATCGCTCGGCGAACCCTTCGAACGCTGAACGCAAGTCCAAAGGCGATCGCAGATTTCTGCACCGTCCAGGGTTAAGACCTGCGCCATCGTCGAATGAGAGCCGCGTGATTTCGATCGCAGCCGATCGGGGTGGTCGACCACAGATAACGGCAAGGGTGATAGGCTGGCGTCCTGTCAGGCGAGAGGCATTACGGGGGGACGAGGTCGCCCCCTTTTTGGTGGCACTCTCGGGGCAGCAGGGTTCCACGTGGCAAAGGCGGTCAGGTCAGCGCACCGCAGTAATCTTTTTTTGACAAATCGATGGTAGTAGATTTTCGCGCGATCAGTTTAGCGTACGCGCCTACGGTTATCGAATGAAAGCCAATATTGCTTTGATAAGGGTCTGGTCGGCTGCTGCCATATTGATGGTACTCGTTGCCATCAATCCATTTGGTCGTCATGCGCTCGATGCAGTGACAACCGCATCCATTCCCGCCGGGCCATAGGCCCCTGAGACATCACCGACGGCAGCGATTGCTGGCGCTTCGGCTCCCGGTAGATGTTGCCACACCACTAGCCACGACCTCGCGAGCGAGCCTTGGTCACAGCATTGGTGCTGTCAATCGAAGGAAACGTCCGAATGCCCAGCTGTGGCACGGGCAATGTCGATCACGGCATGGCGCTCCCCCTGGTCGCTCAGAATCCCCGTATCCGATCGGAATCTGCTGAAACGTTTTATTCGCCTAAAGTAGATTAATCAAATTCAATCGGGGTTATGGCTATTTCGCTATCTTACGTTTAAGTAAGCGATCGGTTTTTTAAAGCTAGGTGAATCTCTGAAATGCGCATTGATACGGACTTCCAGGAAGAGGCTAGACTTCTAACTCTGTTGGCAAACGAAAAAAGACTCCTGATTGCCAGCCTTCTCCTGGACAATGAATTGAACGTCGGTGAATTGGCGAAACGCGTTGGCCTTTCGCAGTCGGCTCTCTCCCAGCATCTCGCCCGTCTTCGTGAGGGCAATATCGTGACAACCCGTCGCGACGCCCAGACGATCTATTATTCGACGATGCACTATGGCGTTCGAAAGATCCTCTCGACTCTCGAGGAGATCACTGATCGTTCGACAAAGGGTCTGAAGGCAGCAAGCTAAGCTTTCGGCGACAATCAGGCGGACCGGGGCCGTCTCGTTGCGGATAGACGGGGTTGTCGCCAGGCGGAAGACGGCCTTGAAATCGGCGCCGGGGGCGATCAGCCACTTCTGTCGCAACCGTCACCGTTGCGATTAAATCCACGCCACGCTACGGGCGTCCTTTGGGGGCAGGTCGCGTCGCGCTTCACCACCGGGGTTCGTCGCTGGAGCGGCGAGCCGGTCCCTCGCCACCTGCCCTCGGTCTCGGAAAGCAGGATGTGTTCCGGCCGAATGCCATAGGTCTTGCGGCCCTCTTTCGCAGCAATCTCTTCCTCCAATGGGAAGGCTGCCAACCGCCGCAAGATATGATACCGATGCTCCAAGGCGTCGCCTCGTCGCTGTCTGACGCGCGCCTGAAACCTTTCCAATAACCTGGCGGGAGGCAGTGGCGCCTGTGACGTCCCCTTGATCGTATTCCTGGACTTCGAAGCATCGTCACTCGGCAAGGACAGCTTCCCGATCGAGGTCGCCTGGGTGTTTCAGGATGGTCGGTCCCGCTCCTTTCTGATACGCCCCGCGCCCGATTGGACCGATTGGTCGCCCGACGCGGAAGCTATCCATGGAATTTCGCGAGATCAGCTCGACAGGAACGGCACTGCCGCGGAAGTGGTAGCGCGGCACATGATGAAAGAGCTCGCCGGCAACGACCTCTACGCAAGCGCGCCGTCATGGGACGGAAAATGGCTCAGCGTGCTTCTGCGCGCGGGCGACCTGCCACGTCACGCTCTCCGGGTCAGCAGGTCCAAGGAGGCATTTCTCGCTGCTGCGCGTGATCTCATGGGACCTGCAACGGACGAGGTGGAACTCATCAACCTCGTCGAGGACGTCATCATGACCAGCAGATCCGGCAAACCGGCAAGTCACCGCGCCCTGCCAGATGCGATGCTTGACCTTGCATGCTGGCATCTGGTGCGAAAGGAAGCAGCACAGCGCACGGGCAAGAGCCTCATCTAACCAGGCGTGTCGCTCTTGACCGCCTCATTCTTCTCGTCAGAAAGGCCGCGCCGTGGCAATCACGACCAGCTTGACCTTGGCCGTCTAACGCAAGCCGAGCGCCAATGTGTTTAATGCCGTCCGACCCGATAGGCTTGGGACCCCCGGCTCCAACTCGCGGTGAAATTCTGCTTCCACAGAGAGCGCCCCGCTGAAAAAGGGCAAGAACGCCCTCAAATGATTTGGGCCGCGAAGGGGCACTTCCACGGCTTGCCGTCGGTCCAGCGCTCGATCGTACATTTTCAACAGGCGGAGCAAGCGATGATGCGGTGCCCCTTACAAAACGGCAGGGCGTTCCTGCGCGTCGCGGCACTCGTATCGGAGCAATTTCCAGGCATCGATCGGCAAGCGCACGGTATGCCGGCAATGTTTCATTTTATCCAGTTGCGGACCAGGTAGTCGCCGAACAATGGCACCGTGAAATCGACATCTCCATAGGAGGGACTGTAGATCATGCCCTTCTTGATGAGGCTTGCCCGCACCGGCCCGAACTTGCTCGGCGGCTCTTTCATCATATCGGCCACGTCGCCGGATTTGTAGGGCCCCATACCAAGCCTGGCCATGGCGAAAACATAGTCACGTTCACGCGGCGTCAGGCGATCGAAACGCACCCGGAAGAACCCTTCATCAAGCCTGTGCAGAGCCTTCTTCGCCGATTGATTAATGTCTGCTGCGTCTATCGGCGAGTAATCCGCCGCGTTCCAAGCCTGATAGCCCCATTCCTGCAGGAAGTAGGGGTAACCGCGGGTCTGCGCGATGATTGCCTGTAATGCCTCGACGTTGATCCTTTCGCCCTCTTCCTCGATGGGATTCTTGATGGCGAGCTCGGCCGACGGCTGGTCCAAGGCGCCGACTGACGGATAGGTAAACAGCCGCTCGGCATAGGACTTTGCGTCGCCGGAAAGCGCCGCGACCTGAGGCAGGCCGGCACCAAAAAACAGGACCGGAAGGCCTTTTTGACTGATCCGGTGAATGGCAACAATCAACGCCGCATAGTCCCGTTCGCCGAGGTACTGGATCTCATCGATGAGCAGCGTCCATCCGCGCCCTGCAGCTTTCGCTGCCTCCCCGACGCGGACAAACAGTTCGGCAAGATCGTATTCGATGTTGCCGCTATCCGCCGTTCCGGTTTCAGGGTCGACCGAAAGGGCGAAGTCTCCCATTTCAACTTTGAATATCGAGGCAAAGCTGCGGAGCGCCCGCATCGCGCTGAAGGCATTGGCTTTCGCCTTTTCAACGACGCTGAGCTTGCGAAGCACTTGGTGGATGCGCGGATAGAGAAGCGTTGGCAGGGGAATCCCTTCAGGCCCTTCTACCATCGATGTCAGATGGCCGTGCTCCTCGGCGATCTGCTCGATCTTGTTCAGGAGAACGGTCTTTCCGACGCCCCGGAGACCAAGCAGGATTTGTGAACGTGCAGGCTTGCCTCGAATGACACGCTGAACGGCGATACGGGCGTCTTCAAGAATGCCATTGCGACCAGCTAGTTCAGGCGGCTGAGACCCAGCCCCGGGTGCGAACGGATTGCGAACCTCATCCATGGCTTATATCCGGTTTAAGGGGATATAGCATCAATACATTATAACTATCTATATGCCAATATAAGTTTTTAGCGAAGGTTTTGGCGTGTCATGCAGAAATGCGGCTTCAGGTTGCGAAGACCCTCATAGTCGCAGGCAGTGAAGTTTGTGGCGGCGGCCTGGGTCCTGGGCCTGGCATTGACGCTGTGGGCGCCTCTTGGAGGTGTGAAGGCATGAGGGTCGGTGCGCGCAAACTCTTCGTTACAAGCTTCTCAACCCGAAAGCCATCATCGTTGGACTGGTCATGGTGCCATCTGTCCGAGCGGGTGTGGTTCTGACTATTTTGGTATTGTCCGGCAATCACGGCCGCACCCTGCGCTCTGTGGCTTGCGTTTGGGCGGGCAATAATCGGCCGCCGGCAGGAGATACCCGGTTTTGCCCGGCGCTGCGGCTCCGCGGTGCTACAGGTCTTCTCGGTCATGCTGACGCTGAGCGGCTTCGCCTGACCCGCAATCGGCCCTATTCTTTCTCTCTCGACAATCGCCAGGCCGGGTAGCCATCGCTTGCACCACTCCCCGAGAAAGTCCACATAGTGGACTATTCCCGTCAAGCCAGGAGATGACCGTGCCGCCCCAGTTTCCCGATCAAAAGCAATATGCCGCGTTCCTCTTCGACATGGACGGCACCATCCTGAGTTCAAAGGCGGCGGCAGAGCGGGTCTGGGGTCATTGGGCGGAGCGCCACGGGCTTGATCCCGTGCGCTTCTTGCCAACCATGCATGGGAAGCGCGGGGTCGACACGATACGTCAGCTCGGCCTGCCCGGCATCGATCCTGTCTTGGAAGCCGACAAGATCACGCAAGCCGAGATCGACGACGTCGATGGTGTTGTCGCCATTCCCGGCGCGGTGAGCTTCCTCGCCGCTCTTCCACCCGATCGCTGGGCGATCGTGACATCGTCGACCAAGGCTCTGGCGCTACGCCGCCTTGACGCAGCAGGGCTGCCCGTCCCCCGTTTCATGGTCACCGGAGACGACGTTACAATCGGCAAGCCGAATCCCCAATGCTACATCCTTGGCGCCGAGGTCCTTGGTGTTCGACCAGCCGAATGCCTCGTCTTTGAAGACGTCGAGGCCGGTGTACAAGCGGGTGAAGCGGCAGGAGCCGGCGTCATGGTGATTACTGCTGCCGGTCATAAGCACGATTTTGGCAATCGCCCCTCGATCGACGACTACACGACCATCTCCCCCGCAATCAGAGGTGACGGGCTGATGATTGTGAGAAGGCCTCAGATCATCGGGTAGCCGTGTCCGGGCCTTCTAAAAAGCCACTACGGTTGGTCATTGGTCTCTGCGGCCTCCCATTGTGTTGAAACGGGTGGGCCGGCATCCTTCCAGCGATCAAAATCAGCCATAGTGCTTGAAGTCGCCCGTGGCCGACTGCAGCAGTGTCAGCGGATACCGCTCGGGATGGTGGATCAGGGATGTCATGTTTATCGGCCGGTCACGCTCATCAAAGGCGATCTGGTCGACGGTCAGCACGGCCCCCGGCTGTGGAAGCTCGAGGAGTTCTGCCTCTGCTCTGCTGGCCAGCCGAGCACTGAGCGTCGTCTGGCCGCGCCGCGGCTGGATCTTGTAGAGCTCTCGCAATTCAGAATAGAGCGACCGATTCGCGACCGACCAGTCAAGACCGGTAAGGTCGGGCGCCCTCGAAGCCGCGATCCAGTCTGTCTGCAAGACGACCGGGATCTTATCGAGCAGGCGCAAACGCGAGAGAATGATGACCTCCGATCCGGGTGGGATCATCAGCGGTCGGGTGATATCCAGCGATGCCCTGACGACGGCAATATCGAGAAGCCGTTGCCCCGGCGTGTGACCATTTGCAAGCGCGGTGCTGGTGAAGCTTTTGAGCACTTCGAGCTCGAATCCGCCACCGTTGTCGACGACATAGAGACCCTTGCCAGCCTGGCTTTGCACGACGCCCTGGCGGATCAGTTCGCGAACGGCATGCCGTATGGTGATGCGGCTTACATCATACAGCGACACAAGCTCGCGCTCGGACGGCAACTTGCCGCGCAATGGCACTTTCCCCTCGCGGATCGACGACAGTAGCGCCTCATAAACCTGTTGATGGAGCGGACGGGAAGCGGTCCTGTCGATCGTCGTTTCGCTGGCCTTCCTTGTCAGTCTCTGTCGTGTCGTCACGCTCGCTCCCGGATCGAACTGGATTAACCGGCGTCTCAACTTTGCTCGCAGTAAGTGCGAGAGTCCAGTTGACATGACTGGTCATAACCAGTCCTATTGGGCTCAGGAACCACAGAGTTCCCCACAGTTCAAGTGTGATAAAGACAAGGAACAGCTCATGTTGAAAAAATGCCTCGCTGCGGCTGCAGCCGTTGCCGGCCTCTGGGCCAGCACTGCTCATGCGGAAACCATTTCGGCTTTCTGCTCACCTACGGAATTCGAACTTTGCACCAAGGTTGCCGACGCCTGGAAGGCAAAAACCGGCAACGAGGCGAAGATCAACAAGATGCCAGCACTGCTCGATGATGCGATCCCGCTGTACCAGCAGCTGTTGGCGGCCAAATCGAAGGACGTCGACGTCCTTTTTCTCGACGTGATCTGGCTTGGCATGTTCAAGGCCAACCTTCTCGATCTCAAGACGATGGTTCCCCAAGCTGATCAGGACAAGCATTTCGCCTCGACGCTGAATGCGGCAAAGCTCGACGGCAATCTTGTCGCCATGCCTGCCTACATGGACGTGGGCCTGATGTTCTATCGCAAGGACCTGCTGGAAAAGTACGGCAAGCAGCCACCGAAGACCTGGGACGAACTTGCCAGCGCGGCGAAGGAAATCCAGGATAAGGAGCGGGCTGACGGGCACGATAAGATGTGGGGCTATGCCTGGCAGGCGAAAAGCTACGAGGGCCTGACCTGCGACGCGATCGAGCTGATCGCCTCCAACGGTGGCGGTACGATCATTTCGGACGACGGAAAGGTGACCATCGACAATGCCGATGCCGCCGAGGCGATCAAGAAGGCAAAGGGGTGGATTGGGTCGATCAGTCCGGAAGGCGTTCTGAACTACGATGAGGAGGCATCCCGGGCCGTCTTCGAATCCGGCGACGCCGTGTTCCATCGCAACTGGCCATACGTCTGGGGAACCTCCCATAAGGAGGGCAGCGCGATCATCGACAAGGTTGGTGTCATGCCACTGCCAGTCGGCAAGGATGGGCAGAAATCCAGCGGATGCCTTGGTCCAATGTACTACGGCGTTTCCAAATACAGCGCAAAGCCTCAGGTCGCCGCAGATTTCGTGAACTTCATCACTGGCACGGACATGCAGAAGATGCGTGCCGTCGAGGCAACCCTCAATCCATCCATCCAGTCGCTTTACAGCGATCCTGAAGTTCTGGACAAGATCCCGTTCCTGAAGGACAACCAGCAAGCCTTCGCCGATAGCGCTGTGCGACCATCAGGATATACCGGCACCAGCTATAACCGCGTCTCCCAGGCCTTCTACCGCTCCGTGCACGACATGCTGTCGGGTTCCACCGATCCCAAGGACGGTTTCGCTTCGCTCGGCAAGCGCCTCGAGAAGCTCAAGGAAAGCCGCTGATCGGCCAAAGACGCGGGGTCCTACGCTCGGGCAACCGCGGCGCCTCTCCCGCGTCTTTTTTCCGCCGGCGCGCCAAGCCGGCCCTGCCCCGCGCAAGCCAAGGTGAACAATGGCATCGGTTTCGATGGAATCCGTTTCGAAGAGTTTCGGAACACATAAAGTCATTCAGGATGTAAACCTGGCGATCAATGACGGAGAATTCGTCGTTTTCGTCGGTCCCTCGGGATGCGGCAAGTCAACGCTGCTTCGGATCGTCGCCGGCCTGATCTCCGCCTCGTCAGGGATAGTAAGGATTGGCGGCGACGATGTCACCGACGTTCCCGCCGCCAAGCGAGGCGTTGCCTTTGTCTTCCAGTCATACGCGCTCTATCCGCATATGACGGTTGCCCGCAATATCGGGTTCGCGCTCGAAACGATGGGGATCAAGCGCGACGCGATCGCGCGCAAGGTACAGTCCGTAGCCCGCATGCTGAAGGTCGACCACCTAATGGAACGGCGACCGCGTGAACTGTCGGGAGGCCAACGCCAGCGTGTCGCCATAGGAAGGGCGCTGGTCAGGCAACCGGAAATCTTCCTCTTCGATGAACCGCTGTCCAATCTGGATGCCGATCTTAGGATGGAAATGCGGATGGAAATCGCCAGGCTTCACGAGGATCTTCGCACTACGATGATCTATGTCACGCATGACCAGTCGGAGGCGATGACGCTCGCCGACCGGATCGTCGTGCTCAACCACGGCCGCATCGAACAGGTCGGGACGCCCTCTGAGCTTTACCACCACCCGGACAACCGCTTCGTCGCTGGTTTTATCGGCAGCCCGCGCATGAACTTTCTTCCCGTCGAGGCAGGAGCGGACAACGGACAGGGCGTATTCGGCCCGGGCGGCCTGTCGCTCCCGCGGATCAAGGGCGGAGCGGCACCGGCGGAAATCGGTGTCAGGCCGGAGGGCTTGCGCATTGTTCCGGCCGGTACCGGTCGCTTCGACTGCGTGCTCGAGCGGGTCGAGGACCTCGGCCACGAACATTTCGCTTACTGCAGGATCGCTGGCGGCCCGATCTGGGTGATCAGGCTTGCAGCATCCCCTGACGAGACTCTCATTGGCAAAACTGTCGCCCTCGACTTTGAGGATCACTCCATTTTCTTCTTTGCCGCCAACGGTCAACGGATTGCCCTTTCGTCGGACGGTGCGGATGCAAGGAGAGCCATCCGATGAGCGCCCGCCTTGCCCGCCGCGACCACCGCGCCGCCTGGTTCTTCCTGCTGCCGGTCATCGCAGCGATGCTCGTCGTGGCCGTTTGGCCGCTCGGGCGAACCTTCTTCTTTGCATTTACGGACGCCTATCTCGACGATCCAAGCGTTTACTCGATGGTGGGCATCGCAAACTTCCTCGAGGTCTTCAACGACCCCAGCTGGTGGCTTGCTGTCAGGAACACTCTGATATTCACGGTCGTATCCGTGTCCATCGAGACGGTCCTTGGTCTCGCGATCGCGCTCCTGATCAACGAGGCGATTCCAGGTCGCGGTCTTGCCCGCGCTGCAATCCTGGTGCCGTGGGCCATTCCGGTGGTTGTCGCCACAAAGATTTGGGAATGGATGCTGAACGACCAGTTCGGGGTTATCAACAAGGTTCTGATCGAACTCGGCCTCATCGATCACGGTGTCGCCTGGACCGCGAGCGGCTCGCTGATCATGGGGGTGGTGATCTTCATCGACGTGTGGATGACGACGCCTTTCATGGTCCTTCTCATCCTGGCTGGCCTGCAGATGCTGTCCCACGAGATCTTCGAGGCGGCGGCCGTCGACGGGATCCCGGCTTGGAAGCGGTTCTGGTCGATCACCCTTCCCATGTTGCGGCCCGCAATCGGCGTCGCTGTCCTGTTTCGCTCGCTTGATGCACTGCGCATGTTCGACCTGTCCTATGTCCTGGCCGGCAGCAACGAAAAGGTCATGACCGTCTCGATCTACGCCCGCGATCGCCTGATCAGCTTCCAGGAACTTGGCGTCGGGTCCGCGGCCTCGACCTGGGTTTTCATGTTGGTGGCCCTCGTTGCCATCATTCTAATCGGCGCACTGCGCCTCGACAGGGCAGCGGGGCATTGATGATGGCTGATCTGACACTTGCCCGCCCGCTGCGCAAATCGACTGCCCACTACCGGATAAGGCGCCGTGCGTTTCGGGGCCTGCAGGTCTGTGCGCTGGGCCTGGTGCTCGTTTACACGCTGTTTCCCTACTATTGGGCTTTCGTTTCATCGACGAAGCAGGGGGCAGCCCTCTACCGTTCGGTTCTGCTGCCGGCCCTTGATTTCACCTACTACCGGCAATTGATCGACAATCCCGTATTCATGGGATCGCTTTTGAATTCGGCCTACGTCGCCGTTTCCACCACCTGCCTGTCTCTCATCATCGGCATCAGCGCCGCCTATGCCCTTGGCCGAATTGATTTCCCGCAGCGCCGGGCGGTGCTGATGGTGATCCTGATGATATCGATTTTCCCGCAGGTGGTGGTGCTTTCGGGCATGTTCGAGCTGATCAACTGGCTCGGCCTCTTTAACCGCCCGAGCGCCCTGGTGCTTACCTATCTCCTGTCCACCGTCCCCTTCACCACCTGGATCCTGACGACGTTCATACGGGAATTTCCGCGCGAGCTCGAGGAGGCAGCGATCATCGATGGGTGCTCCCATTTTCGCATCCTCATGAAAATCCTTCTTCCCCTGATGGGCCCATCCCTTGCAAGCACCGGCATTCTTGCCTTCATCCTTGCCTGGAACGAATTCCTGTTTGCCCTCACCTTTACCCTGACGGATGAAAACCGCACGGTGCCGGTTGCCATCGGGCTGATTGCAGGCACAAACCGCTATGAGTATCCCTTCGGCCAGATTATGGCGGCATCGGTGACGGTGACCCTGCCGTTGATCGCCGTCGTGTTGATCTTCCAGCGACGGATTGTGGCCGGGCTGACTGCGGGTGCCGTCAAGGGATAGTAATTGCAAAGGACCCATCATGGACATGCTCGTCAAGCTCTACGATCTCAGGCCGGATGCGTCGATTGACGCTATGATGGAGCGCCACGGCGTCACCCTCCGCCGCCTGCTTCCGCCGGAGTTGAAGACACTCACAGACTGGATTACGCCCCGTTTTGGGGCTGGGTGGTCCAGCGAGGCGACAGCCGCGGCAATGCGGCAGCCGCCGACATGTTTCATCGCGATAAAGGATGGCACGTTGATCGGCTTTGCCTGCCATGAGGCGACCGCGAAGGGCTTCTTCGGACCGACTGGTGTGGACACCAAAGCGCGCGGCCAAGGTGTCGGCCGTGCGTTGCTGTTGACCACCTTGCTCGACATGTCCGCACAGGGATATGCCTACGGCATCATCGGTGGCGCGGGACCGATGGACTTCTATCGCCAGAGCGTTGGTGCAATTCCGATTGAGGGTTCCGTTCCCGGGATCTACCGCGGCATGCTGAGGGAAGCTGAGCCGGATGACATATCCGCGTCCCACCAACAGGTGCCCCCTGATGCGACCTGACGATGTTGGATCTCTAGAGCCGAGCCGAATGCGGACGTTCGCGTCCCGTTCGTGCGTGTATCCTTCTAAAACATGGCGGCGAGGTCCCGGATTTATCAGTAGGATGAGCTGCCAGTTGCCTTCATATCAGACATCCATCGGGCTGATACATCAGGGGACCTCATCCGCCATTCCTGAAACCAAATAGATGGTGGAGCATTTCGTTTCGTCCAGTGCCCACGAGCGCCCTAATGCATTGTTTCGCAGCTCGAATTTGGGCCGACCGCGCTTCGGCCGAAACGATCGGTTCGCAACCCGGCGGAAGTTCTAGAACTCGATCGTCATGTCCGGTCCCTTGGTGCGCGCTTGCGCACCTGCTTCTCGGTCAGTGTTTCGCCGCGCTTCTCTTTGACGTTGGCCCATCCATCGACGTAATGGTCGGCCGGCCGGCTCCAGATGCAACGGTCCGGTACCTTCAGACACTGTCAGGCGGAGCAAAGAAGCAGTTAAGATAATCCTCGGAGGGGTGAAGGCAAAGATGGAAATCCCCGTCTCCCGACGGCAGCTCGTCTCCATAAGGCACGAAGAAACGGTGAGAACGCGTGGCGCGAAAATGATCCCCTGGCTGTAGGATTATCGAGTATCCGCGTCGGAGTTTGCTGACGTCTGAACGTGGGATAGCATCGCAATCGCCGCCCTGCCCGCGCCCTCTGCAGCTGGCAGGCGGGTAGGTCCAGCCGCGTGCGGCATCATGCGCTTCGAGGCGACATTGTAAGGGGGTGAAGAGTGTAAAGGTTACAAATGCGGAGATGAACGACAACCAGGCCATGACAGCCTCCTTCAATCGTTCAGATTAGCTGCTATCCTACGCCCAATCCTGCTTCGTGTAACGCAGACAGTTTACCTTACCCTCCCTCTTTCGCGCGGCCCAACGAACGCGTTGCCAGCTCTTTTCCGTTGTTCCACATCAGCAAGGATGCGGATAACACCCCTGCAACACCTCTTAATGCGCAACATCTTTTATGGCTGTAGGATGATTGGCCGCCCATGCCTTGTCCGCAAGCAACGGCCGCCCCCTACTGGATCGTGTCGTCGCGGTCGATCTCGACAAGGATCCCTTTCCGAAGCGCCTCGTCCTTCGCGGCCTGGAGAGCCTGTTGAATATGATAAACCACGAGGTCGAAGTCCGGGCCCTCGCAGGAGGCAAGATCCCGAGCAACGCTCAGCGCAAACACAAGTTGGACAGTGTTCGTTTCGACCACAGCTGCAGTTCCCCAGCAAGTGCAAACCTATCGCCCTACTGAATTTCCGGCAACGCAAAACGTTCGGCGATTGCGAGAGCTCCAGCCTTACCGCCAGTTAAGAACATTATTGTGAATGAGGCAGTCACGCCCTCGAGAAATGACCCCAAGGACAGGCAGAACGAGGCCGAGGATCGGTCGGCCACCGAGCGCAATGATCCCGCTGCGGCTACGGTAAGGTAGCAGCCGCTTCATGGCGAAGTTGTCGTGCATCCTTCTCGCGCGGCCAAACGGCTCCGGTAAATCCTCAGCTTTCCCCAAGCTCGAAGTGTCTGGATCAACGCCGACCAGATCGCAAGGACGTTGCCAGAGGACGGCAGCTTCAACGATCGGCGTGCTGCTGAGGAACCCCGGCCGTAGCTTTCGAACCCAATTGTTCGGACTGCTTCAAGCATCGCCAGAACGACAATCGTCTTTCTCTGATGATGCTTTTCTGGTTCGCCGCAACGTGCTTTCGCTGAACCGCAGAAAATCATTAGTTTCCAACCGAACGGCGGCCAAATACGCAGGAAAGTTGCGCCACTTTTCTTGGCGCGCTGGGGCTTTTTTTGGCAGTCTAATGATGCAAGTCACTCCAACTGATGTCGCAACCAGAGACCGGTGAAAAATAAGTGATGGAGGCACTTTCGAAGCGTCTTGCCGACAGCAGCGACCATGGCATGGAAAAATCGTGCAGGCATAGGTGCGATCGATGAGCACCCGGGAGAGTGGGTGGACGCGGTCGAGAAAAAACCAGCGAAGGCATTGGGAGGACATTCATGCAAATCCGTGGAGGAACATTCATAGTCACCGGCGGTGGATCCGGTCTTGGCGCAGCCACCGCCAGGCTGTTGATCGAAGCCGGTGCACGCGTCGTCATCGCCGACCTCAACCCGGCGGCCGGCGAGGCCATTGCCCTGGAGCTCGGGTCGGACGCGCGCTTCATTAGAGCCGACGTCACGCTCGCCGATGATGCATCAGCTGTTGTTGCCACCGCGACCGACGTGTTTGGCGGCCTTCATGGGCTTGTGAATTGCGCGGGCGTCGCACCGGCCGAGAAGATAATCGGCCGTGACGGTCCGCATGATCTCGAAAGCTTCGTGCGCACAATTTCAATCAACCTCGTCGGCACCTTCAACATGACCCGTCTTGCGGCCTTAGCCCTTCAGCAACAGCAGCCAGACGAGGAAGGTGAGCGCGGGGTCATCGTCAATACCGCCTCGATTGCCGCTTTCGATGGGCAGGTTGGTCAGGCCGCCTACGCTGCCTCCAAGGGCGGCATCGCCTCCATGACGCTTCCCGTTGCCCGTGAACTTGCCCGGCACGGTATTCGCGTTGCCTCCATCGCTCCTGGGATTTTCGAGACTCCCATGATGTCAGGCATGCCCCACGAGGTACAGGAAGCGCTCGGCAAGAGTGTTCCCTTCCCTCAGCGTCTTGGTCGGCCAACGGAATTTGCGGCGCTCGTGCGCCATATCATCGAGAACAGGATGTTGAACGGCGAAGTCATTCGCCTCGACGGCGCCTTGCGCATGAGCGCGCGCTGACACATTGACCAGGGAGGATGAAGGATGGCTCTAGAGGATCCGGTTGTGATTGTCGCAGCGGCCCGAACGCCGATCGGCGGTTTCCAGGGAGCGCTGAAGGAAGCAACTGCACCAAAGCTCGGCGCCGCCGCCATCGGGGCCGCCCTTAAACGTGCAGGCCTCACGCCGGAGGCGGTCGATGAGGTCATCTTCGGCTGCGTGCTGCCGGCAGGCCTCGGCCAGGCACCGGCGAGACAAGCCGCAATCACGGCTGGTCTGCCATTCTCCGCCGGCGCGAGCACGATCAACAAGATGTGTGGATCGGGCATGAAGGCCGTCATGCTCACCCATGATCTCCTGGCGACGGGAAGTGCTGCCGTCGGAGTCGCGGGCGGCATGGAGAGCATGACCAACGCACCCTATCTTCTCGATCGTGCCCGCAGCGGCTACAGGCTCGGCCATGGTCGCGTGACCGACCACATGTTCCTAGACGGGCTGGAGGATGCCTACGACAAGGGACGTCTCATGGGAAGCTTCGCGGAGGACTGCGCCGAAGCCTACCAGTTTACGCGCGAGGCGCAGGATCGATACGCCGTGATGTCGCTGACCCGCGCTCAACAAGCCATCGACGCCGGCAACTTCAACGCGGAAATGACACCGGTCACCATATCCTCGGGAAAGGGCGAGATGCTGGTTGACCAGGACGAACAGCCGGGCAAGGCAAAGATCGACAAGATCCCATTGCTGAAGCCGGCCTTCCGTGATGGCGGAACCGTGACGGCCGCGAATTCGAGCTCGATTTCCGATGGCGCGGCCGCACTCGTGTTGATGCGCCGCTCCGAAGCCGAGCGGCGAAACTTGCAGCCCCGTGCTACAATCAGCGGCCACGCCACCCATTCCCAGGCGCCAGGTCTATTCGCAACCGCTCCGATCGGAGCCTTGCAGAAACTGTCGGACCGCACCGGCTGGCCGCTCGATACGGTCGACCTGTTCGAGATCAATGAAGCGTTTGCCGTTGTCGCCATGGCTGCCATGCGCGACCTGAAGCTGCCTGAAGAAAAGGTGAATGTACACGGCGGAGCCTGCGCGCTTGGTCATCCGATCGGTGCCTCAGGTGCGCGCATTCTCGTCACCCTGCTTGCCGCGCTCGAGCGCTATGACCTTAAGCGCGGGATGGCCGCTTTATGCATCGGGGGTGGCGAGGCGACTGCCGTCGCGATCGAACGCTTCTAGGAAGCGGGAGGAAAAGCACCATGATCCTGAACGAATTACAGCAGCAGATCCGCGATCTCGCCAGAGACTTTGCCCGCGAGCGGCTTGCTCCGGGCGCGGCCGCCCGCGATCGCGAGCACAGGTTTCCCCGCGAGGAACTTGCAGAGATGGGCGGACTTGGGCTCCTCGGCATGCTGGTACCCGAGCAATACGGCGGATCGGAAACCGGCACGCTTGCCTATGCGGCAGCCTTGGAGGAGATCGCGGCAGGCGACGGGCCCTGCTCCACCATCATGAGCGTGCACAGCTCTGTCGCCTGTGTGCCGATCCTGAAATTCGGCACCGAAGAGCAGAAACAGCGCTTTCTTCCGAAGCTTGCCAGCGGCGAGTGGATCGGAGGATTTGCGCTGACAGAACCGCAGGCCGGTTCGGACGCGTCCAATCTGCGCACCCGCGCGCGTCGTGACGGCGATCACTACGTCCTCGATGGCGCCAAGCAGTTCATCACCTCTGGCAAGAACGGCCAGATGATCATCGTCTTTGCCGTGACGGACGCTTCCGCCGCAAAGAAAGGCATCACCGCCTTCATCGTGCCGACGGACACACAAGGCTACGAGGTTGTCCGGGTCGAGGAAAAACTCGGACTCCATTCGACGGACACGTGCCAGATTGCCTTCAATGAGATGCGCATTCCTGCCGAGCTGAGGTTGGGTGACGAGGGGGAGGGTTACAGGATCGCGTTGGCGAACCTCGAGGGTGGACGCATCGGCATTGGTGCCCAGGCCGTTGGCATGGCCTGCGCAGCCTTCGAGGCCGCACGGGATTATGCACGAGAACGCACGTCGTTCGGCAAACCAATCATCGAACACCAGGCGGTCGCTTTTCGTCTTGCCGACATGGCGACTGAGATCGAAGCTGCCCGCCAGCTCGTATTCCACGCTGCAGCGCTTCGCGACAGCAACCTGCCCTGCCTGTCGGAAGCCTCGATGGCCAAGCTCTTTGCATCCGAGATGGCCGAGCGGGTCTGCTCGGCCGCGATCCAGGTCCATGGGGGCTATGGCTACATGGCCGATTATCCGGTGGAGCGGATCTATCGTGATGTCCGTATCTGTCAGATCTACGAAGGAACCAGCGACGTGCAGCGAATGGTGATCGCGCGCAACCTGTAAAAAATTATCGTGCGATGTCTGCGTCCAGGGAGGAGCGACCATCGCAAAGGGAGGGAAAATTGACGATGACGGAGACCGCTCAACTGAGCCTGCATGTGCCGGAGCCAGCCGTCCGGCCGGGCGGGCAACCCGATTTTTCTAATGTCAAGATCGCAAAGGCTGGCGCGGTGCCGCGTCCGGCCGTCGACGTTGCCCCTGAGGATATTCGGGACCTTGCCTATTCGATCATTCGCGTCCTGAACCGCGATGGAGAGGCCGTCGGTCCCTGGGCGGGCCTGTTGTCAGACGAGGATCTGCTGGTCGGCCTTCGCAACATGATGAAGCTGCGCGCTTTCGATGCGAGGATGCTGATGGCGCAGCGACAGGGAAAAACGTCTTTTTATATGCAGCATCTCGGTGAGGAGGCTGTCAGTTGCGCCTTTCGCAAGGCACTCAGAAAAGGCGACATGAATTTTCCGACCTATCGGCAGGCAGGCCTCCTGATTGCCGACGATTACCCCATGATCGAGATGATGAACCAGATCTTCTCGAACGAAAGCGACCCGCTGCGGGGCCGGCAGTTGCCGATCATGTATTCATCAAAGGAACATGGATTCTTCACAATCTCCGGCAACCTTGCCACGCAGTACGTCCAGGCGGTCGGCTGGGCCATGGCATCCGCGATCAAGAATGACAGCAGGATCGCCGCCGCATGGATCGGCGACGGCTCGACAGCCGAATCTGATTTTCATTCCGCCCTCGTCTTCGCCTCGACTTACAAGGCGCCTGTTATCCTCAACATCGTCAACAACCAGTGGGCAATATCGACTTTCCAGGGCATCGCGCGCGGCGGATCGGGAACGTTTGCAGCACGTGGGCTCGGCTTCGGCATTCCTGCGTTGCGGGTCGATGGCAACGACTATCTGGCTGTTTATGCCGTAGCATGCTGGGCCGCTGCACGTGCCAGGCGCAATCTCGGGCCGACCTTGATCGAATACGTGACCTACCGTGTCGGTGCCCACTCGACCTCCGACGATCCGAGCGCCTATCGGCCAAAGACCGAATCCGAATCCTGGCCACTCGGAGACCCGGTCCTTCGCCTGAAAAAGCACCTGATCGTCAGAGGCGCCTGGTCGGAGGAACGCCATGTGCAGATGGAGGCCGAAATCATGGACGAGGTCATCGACGCGCAAAAGCAGGCCGAACAGCATGGTACCCTCCATGCCGGAGGCAGGCCCTCGGTGCGTGATATCTTCGAGGGCGTCTACGCGGAGATGCCGCCGCATATTCGCCGGCAGCGACAGAAGGCGGGTTTCTGACATGGCCAGAATGACGATGATCGAAGCGGTGCGCAGCGCCATGGACGTATCGATGGCGCGCGACGATGATGTGGTCGTGTTCGGCGAGGATGTCGGCTATTTCGGCGGCGTCTTCCGATGTACCCAGGGGCTTCAGGCAAAATACGGCAAGACGCGCTGCTTCGACGCCCCAATCAGCGAGTCGGGTATCGTCGGCACGGCGATCGGCATGGCAGCCTATGGACTGAAACCCTGCGTGGAGATCCAGTTCGCCGATTACATGTACCCGGCCTACGACCAGATTACCCAGGAAGCGGCCCGCATCCGTTACCGCTCGAATGGCGACTTCACATGTCCGATCGTCCTTCGCATGCCAACGGGCGGCGGCATCTTTGGTGGGCAGACGCACAGCCAAAGCCCGGAAGCGCTGTTTACCCATGTCTGCGGGCTCAAGGTCGTCGTGCCGTCGAACCCCTATGATGCGAAGGGGCTCCTCATTGCCTCGATCGAGGACCCGGATCCTGTCATGTTCCTTGAGCCGAAGCGGCTCTACAATGGCCCTTTCGACGGCCATCATGAACGACCGGTGACCCCCTGGTCAAAGCATGAGCTTGGCGAGGTCCCAGAGGACCATTACGCAATTCCGATCGGCAAGGCTGCCATCCGTCGCGAGGGTTCCGCCGTGACTGTCATCGCCTACGGCACCATGGTGCATGTCGCGCTCGCGGCTGCCGAGGATACGGGCATCGACGCTGAGGTGATTGACCTGCGCAGCCTCCTGCCGCTCGACCTCGAGACGATCGTGAATTCGGTCAACAAGACCGGACGCTGCGTGGTGGTGCATGAGGCGACGCTCACATCGGGGTTCGGCGGTGAGATCGCCTCTCTGGTCCAGGAACATTGCTTTTATCACCTCGAAGCCCCCATCGTGCGCGTGGCCGGCTGGGATACGCCCTACCCGCATGCACAGGAATGGGACTATTTCCCGGGCCCCGGCCGCGTCGGGCGAGCCCTTGCCGAAGTCATGGAGGCCTAAGGAATGGGCGAGTTCACCATAAAGATGCCCGACGTCGGTGAAGGTGTGGCCGAGGCGGAGCTTGTCGAATGGCATGTGAAGGCAGGCGATCCGGTTCGCGAGGACATGGTGATCGCGGCAGTCATGACCGACAAGGCGACCGTGGAGATCCCCTCACCAGTCACAGGAACGGTCATCTGGCTCGGCGCCGAGGTCGGCGACAAGATCGCCGTCAAGGCGCCACTTGTTCGCATCGAGACAAACGACGGGGCAACGAGGCCCGGCGACGCGCCTGCTGCGGAGATCGCTTCCGTCAGCACGGCGCAGGTGATCGATGTTGGCGAAAGCATCGAGGTGACCCCTGCCGCCACCGCAGGCACTGACGCGGCGCTCGCTGACGGGCGGCAGCTCAGGCAGACGAAGAAAGAACAGGCTCATACCGACGTAGTCCATACCGACGTGGCTCAGACTGACAGGGCGCGGCTGGACAGAACAGAGATCGATAAGCCGCTGGCATCGCCTTCCGTCAGACGTGTCGCGCGCGACGCCGGCGTGGATCTTCGCCAGATCAAGGCGTCTGGCCCGGGAGGCCGGATCCTGCACGAAGACGTCGAGCAGTTCATTGCCCGCGGCGAGAGCCCGCCACAGGCGCCTGCGATGGCAAGGAAGACATCGTCCAAGGAGGTCAAGCTCACCGGGCTCAGACGCCGCATCGCCGAAAAGATGACGCTGTCGACCTCGCGCATTCCCCACATCACCTATGTCGAGGAAGTCGACATGACAGCGCTTGAGGAATTGCGGAACACCATGAACCGCGACCCGAAGCCGGAACAACCCAAGCTGACCGTCCTGCCGTTCCTGATGCGGGCGATCGTGAAGGCCGTCGCCGATCAACCGAACATCAACGCAACCTTCGATGATGACAAGGGCATCCTGACCCGGCACGGCGCAGTCCACATCGGCATTGCCGCCCAAACCCCCGCCGGACTTGTTGTCCCGGTGGTGAAAAACGCGGAGGCACGCAGCATCTTCGACTGCGCGATCGAAATGGGTAGACTGGCCGAGGCCGCACGGACCGGCACGGCGACGCGCGACGAGCTCGTCGGCTCTACAATCACGATCAGCTCGCTCGGGGCGCTCGGCGGCATCGTGTCAACGCCTGTGATCAATCACCCTGAGGTGGCAATTGTCGGCGTCAACAAGATCGCCATCCGACCTCATTGGGATGGAACCCAGTTCGTGCCGCGCAAGATGATGAACCTCTCCTCCAGTTTTGATCACCGGATCATCGACGGGTGGGATGCCGCCACCTTTGTTCAGCGCGTCCGGCTCCTGCTCGAAACACCGGCACTCATCTTCATCGAAGGCTAGGTCCATGAAAGAGATCACCTGCAAACTCCTCGTCATCGGTGCTGGCCCCGGGGGCTATGTCTGCGCCATTCGCGCTGGGCAGCTCGGCGTGGACACAGTCATCGTCGAAGCCGACAAGCCCGGTGGCACCTGCCTCAATGTCGGCTGCATCCCCTCGAAGGCCATGATCCACGCAGCCGAGGAGTTTTTTGCAACGGCACACATGCTTGCCGGCAGGAACGCGATGGGCATTCGCGTCGAGGCGGCTTCGATCGATCTTGCAAAGACGATGAGCTGGAAGGACGGCATTGTCGGCCGCCTGAATGCCGGCGTTACAGCTCTGTTGCAGAAGGCAAGGGTAAAGATCGTTCATGGTCGCGCCGCCTTCCGCGATGGCAAGACGGTCGAGGTCGAGACGGAGATCGGCCTGCAGGTGATCCGTGCCGACACTGTGGTCATTGCCACGGGGTCAGAGCCTGTCGAACTTGCAGCGCTTCCTTTTGGCGGCAGGGTTATTTCGTCCACGGAGGCACTTTCCCTTCGCGAGCTGCCGAAATCCTTGGTGGTCGTGGGAGGCGGCTATATCGGCCTCGAACTTGGCACTGCCTTTGCCAAGCTCGGATCGGCTGTTAGCATCGTCGAAGCCACGCCACAGATCCTGCCGCAATATGATGCGGACCTGGTGCGGCCGGTTGCCCGGCGGCTTGGGGAACTCGGCATCAGGCTTGCGACCAATACGACGGCGAGCGGACTGGATGGCGACGCAGTTTCGATCGAAACGTCGGGTGGCGCGACCGAACATCTTCCTGCTGATCGCGTGCTTGTCACGGTCGGACGCCGTCCAAGGACAGCAGGATCGGGTATCGATGAACTCGACCTCGATCGGAGCGGGCCTTACCTGCGCATCGATGATCGTTGCCGCACCTCGATGCGTGGGGTCTATGCGATTGGCGATGTCACTGGAGAACCGATGCTCGCCCACCGCGCAATGGCGCAGGGCGAGATGGTCGCCGAGATCGTGGCCGGCCGAAAGCGTGCATGGGACAAGCGCTCAATTCCCGCCATCTGCTTCACGGATCCGGAAATCGTCACGGCGGGCCTTTCACCGGATGAGGCACGCGCACAGGGATTTGCCATTCGCGTTGGACAATTTCCGTTTAGCGCGAACGGCCGTGCAATGACGATGCTGGCGGAGGACGGCTTCGTGCGGGTGGTCGCACGAGCCGATAGCGGTCTTGTTCTTGGCGTCCAGGCTGTCGGTGCCGGCGTGTCCGAACTCTCGGCAAGTTTTGCGCTGGCAATCGAGATGGGAGCGCGGCTTGAGGATATAGCAGGCACGATCCATGCGCATCCGACGCGCAGCGAAGCGTTTCAGGAAGCAGCCCTAAAGGCACTGGGTCTCGCCGTGCACATCTGATTTCGGTCTCTTGCCGGCTCTCCATGCCGGTTTAGCAATGCCGGATTATCTGATAGCTAGCGCCCTGATGACAATCGGAGCATTGAGAATGACAGCCGCATTTTACCGGGACTACGTCGTTGACCTGAAAGCCAGGATCGACCGGTTGCACGATGATGCGGAGCGCTATCAGACCTTTGCGCTGACGATGGAGCTTCTCGCCCAGAGGAATCTCGTCACCTACACCGAGAAAAAGGCGAAGGGACAGACTGAGGGTGTCTGTTATCGCCGCGATTTCACAACCGGTCGCGCTCTCCAGATGCAGCCGCAAAACGCCTATGGATTGTTTAAGGGGTTCTTCGACCTCGGCCAGTTCCTGGCGATTTCCGGACAGGCGCAACAGCAGGACGCCCGGCAGCTGGCCGAATTTTTGACCGCCAGCTGGCAGTATCCGACTTGCGCGGTGCATCTCGTCTATCGCCTGAAGGGCGCCCCAAGCACGGAATCGACAAGGATGCATTTCGTGGGACTGAACAGTGATGAGGATGCCGCAGCCTACCAGCAGGAAACCGGGCGGGCGCAGATCCTGGTGCAACATCGGCCTTTATCCTCCGACAGGTTCTTTGAATGGAGATAGGCGCTCGCGTGCCGTGCTGACGGAATGGTGCTCAGCGCCTTCATGCCGATCAGGCGGGTTGATCCCGCCAATTACGGATCCTTTCGCCGCCGACTTTGTTTTTCTTCGAGCAACGGAGGTTTTCGATGATCAGGATCTTGCCCGGTATCAGCCACTGCCTCATGCAGTCGCCCCGTGCCTTCATCGCGCAAAGGCGGGGCCATGGTCCCGCCTCGAGACACACCGACGTCATCCGAACGAGGTTCACGCTCGAACGACTTCGGCGCGGATCGGCTTAAGTCCGATGCCGGGCACATTCTCATCTCTGTTCATTGTTGTTTTCGACAGGGATTTTAGCGGCGACGTTGTCCCTGTCTGGGAAACCGTCGTCGGAGACGACGAGCCGGAAGCGTTGGAGGAGGCCAAGTTACTTGCCATGAGGCATGCCGGCGTCATCGTCTGGCGCGAAAGCTTGCCTGTCGATGGGAAGGAGGGCGACCCGATCATCGTCTTCCAGTCAGGAGCGATCGGCGACATCGACTGGCAGTGAGGATCGGAGGGCCATCTGAAACCCCGGGCACCGGCTCGAACCGTTCGCGTGCGAACACAGTTCAACCATTGCCGTGGCGGAACGGCCCTCGTAACCCTGGCGCTTCAGCCCAGTCTGGGATCGATCCGAAATCCGAGAATAAAATCGACCACCCTCGAAACCGACATCTCACATGGTTTGAGAATACCGTGCCCATCGGAAAGCTGATACCAGTTGAAGCTGACGATCTCGTTCCCGCCAAGTTCCTCGGCCAGCATCCACATGCGTCTTGCGTCTGCGGATCGACGCACTGTTGCGCTCCAGCGCCGCCCCTCGAAGTTTCCCTCCATGTACCCGCTTGGCAATTGTCCGAAGGCCTCTTCGAATGCTGCGATGGTCGAGGGCACGTCATTATCACTGACTCCGAGGCACTCGTCACAGATGCCACAACCGTCCTCGTCCATCTCGGATGGCGCACGCGGGCCGTTGCAACACAAGCACCGGACGGAATCGGGGTAATGGGCGCGCGCCCGTCGGGGAACAACGATTTCAATCACTGGGTGGCGTGTCTGACTGTCCATCTCACATCTCCGCGAAGCGGTCGGATCAGAGATAGGAACTCTATCAGCAGGTGCAAGGCACCACGGCAGAAGCACCCCGGAAGGCTCTGCTCGTCGATAACCGTCGATTGAACCATGTGTCAGGATCATGGACGTCCGCAGGTCGCCAGCTCTTCAGTGTTTTGCCGTGATGTTTGCCCCTCGCGCTGCTCTGACGAAAGCCTTGCGAGCCCGCTTCGCCTTCTTCTCGTCCTGCTGAGAGCGAAGGCATGTCATAAGCGCGTCGCGCCAAAGCGTATCATTGGCCTTCTTCGGCCATCTGCTTGACAGGAGCAACTCGGTCATTTCCGAAACCGTTGTGGCGATCTGGCCATCATCGCCGCCGCGAAAGGAGACCGCGACCCGGAGAATTGGTACAGGCGATGATATGAACATGCTTCGATCCGGTATCGTGAATGCCGTTAACTCACAAACCAGCTGAGGGTTGCGAGCCTGCGCTTCGGTGATAATCAGGTCGCATCTTGACGGTCGCGTCGACGGTTTTGACAACACCGGCTCCGGCAGATCCGTCACACCCCCACGCAGAAGAGTGGGCGACGCGGCCTGACCAACGACAATCGGGATTTTCGCCGCAGCAGGTGTCAACCCGCCCGTTCTCTCGCGCTCGATGCGCCTGCGGCAAACATACTCGTGGGTCCGGGAGCCCGCTTGAGCCGCGAACAATCCCGCCTACACAGCCCAGCAATCTAACGACTGCAACCAACACCTGAATTCCATCGAATTGCCTTGCCGCCGGGAACTTCTATTGGTCTTAGAGCTTTCGTTCGCAAGCATTAAAAAAGGAGAACGACATGGCCGACGATCCAAAGAACTCCCCCGCAGTTCAATCGATGCGCAAGGAGCAGGCTGAGCAACGTCGCCGCGCGCGCAAAGGAGAACTTGAGGCGGGACTGGAAGACACCTTCCCGGCGTCCGATCCTGTGTCCGTCACTCATACCGCGATCCCGGCCGGCAGGACCGACACGGAGAGCGCCGATCGCATCAGCGCGGCACCGGATCCATATCCAACCGGTGATGACCTGTCCGAGGCTCACGACAAGAAAGACGCCGTCCGTGAGAACGTCCGCGCGGTGCGCCACGATGCCGCCAAGCTTAAGGAGTCCCTTTCCGGAGCAGCGGCGGGGTCCGTCGACGTCGTCAGGGCGAGAACACGGGGCGCCCTTGATGACATCGAGAACTCGATCCGCGAGAAACCAATCACCGCAATGGCTGTGGTTGCTGCTATCGCCTTCGTTTTCGGTGCAACACGCTAAAATTCAGGCGGCATCGCGCATTCGCTCTAACGGAGGACGTCATCGGACCAGACCGGGATCCTCGTCGTGCGGACCTCACGCAACCGTCGTACTGGCAGCTCCCCGAACTCGCTCCCATGAGGCACATGCAAGGTCATATTCAGGTAGTTTTTCTTCCCGCATTTCTCGCATCTGAACCGTCGCAACACCTTGTCGAGCGTCACATTGCCGCAAAGCTCGATGAGATCCGTTGCGAGATAGCGATGGGTGACCCTACAGTAATCGCAGGTGACGGATATGAGCTGGCCCTGATCGCGAGCGGCGAGCAGGGTCCAGGCTCTGAGCCGCTTGAATGGATGGATCTCAACCATCGGACCCCACCGCTATCTTGACTGGTCCCATGCTGGATGTCCTGACTCCTCTAGAATGTTCCTTATTTGTTCTTTTGCAAGGCGCTGTCAATGGGCCAAGCGCGTTAATGAGCTGGAGCCGGGAGAAGCCGACCTTCGACTTGTCATCGAGCCCGATCACAACGGCCGCTCGATCGTTTGATCGCGCTGCCGGCACTGGCCACTGGCGCGGGGGCGGTGCTCTTTCAGCAATCGAGGCGGTCCATTCGTCCAGCCCTTATCCAGGGACGATACCACCATGTCATTTGATCGCCGCGGACCCGCAACGAGAACGACCACAAATCCTCTTTTATCTTCTCAAGGCCGCCAGCATTGTTCAACTGCATGCCTGGCAGACCGAAAAGGCCGGCCCCACCGCCTCAAGGATTGGACGGCACCATCCCGCCATGATCGTGGTTCTCGGCGGCATCGTCGTGGCGGTGGACATGCGTTGCCTCAGGTTGGGCGCGCAGGTCCGCTATCTCTGCCGATTTCGTCGCCAGGTACGATATCAGATCTGTGGCATCGGATGCCGACATACCGAGGTACGGCATGCGTACTCCCTGGAACCTTGCGTCGAGCTCGGCAAGCGTTGGATCCTTCTCCGCCCTCAGCCGGACAGGGTTCATGATCATCCGCTTCAGCCACTCCTGGTCGCGTTTGACCGTAACATCCAGAAGATCCGGGCCAATGCGGTCACCCACCCCTACCGTGTGGCAGGGTGCGCAGATCTTCTTGAATAGAACCTGTCCCGGCTCGCGATCCAGCGTCAGACCTTGATGATCCGTGGCTGGAGCCAATGCGGCCATCGGGGCAAAATGCCCCTCGCGCCAAGCCGGATCCATGTCGCGGACCGCCAATTCAACGTTCTCAATGTCGGCGAAAGGCGAATTCCTGGCCCACTCTCCGGTGTTGTCGTTGCCAAGCACGATTTCGTTGCGGTGGTCGGTTGCAACGTCGCTCTTGTTCCCAAGCTTTGCGTTGATAGCGCGTATGTCGTCTGGTTTGCCGGTGATGAACGTCCAGCCCGGTCCCTTGTAGAAGGCATCGGCAAACGCCTTCATTTTTTCGGGCGTGTCGTTTTCGGGGTCAACGGTGATCGATACCACGAAGATAGTCTTGCCGATCTGGTCCTGGATCCGGTCAACAACCTGGGTAATGCGCGCTGTCGTCAGTGGACAGAGGTCCGTACAACTGGTGAAAATGAAGCTGATCAGGACAATCTTGCCCTTGATCAGGTCATCATAGAAACGCACCCGCTCACCGTTCTGGGTGACAACTTCGACGTTGGGAAAATAGTCTTTGCCCCAACGCGAGCCCGCGGTAGCAGCCCCGCCACACAAAGCGGACAGGACGGCAGCGACAGTCAGCATGGCCACGGGCCAGCGTTTCATGAGTACCTCCGGAAACTCTTCATAGAGGAGACAGGCTGCGCGATGTGCGCAGCCATCATGGTTTGGGACTGGTGTTAAGCTGGGCCTGCACCTGTTGGGTGTTCGTCCATCCTTTCGGTGCACCTTCCGGCAATATCTCTGGCGTGGTGAAGTAGACGCCGTACTCGGTCGGATTGGGCGTTGGCGTCACCGCTGCCTGCGGCGTTCCAGCAACCCCAGTCAGCAGCTGAATGCGTGCCAGCATCGCGAAGTCCTCGTGCACCGTGTTGTGGCAATGGTTCACATAGGACCCACCAAACTCGCCGAACTGGATCTGGAAGGTAACGCTGCCGCTTTCACCAAGTCTCCAGACATCCTTTCGCTGCAGGTTCTCGGTCGGCCCCGGCGTCTGGCCGTTACGCAACATCGTTATGCCTTCCTCGAAATGCAGATGAATGGGATGATCCCATCCGCCGCCGCCATTCTTGTAGGTCCAGTGCTCCACCTCCCCGGCCTTCGGAATGAGGAGGGAAATCCTGTTGGCATTCATCGAGTGCGAGGACTCGCCATTGATGCGGATCGTCCAGGGGAAATTGACTGTTTCACCACAATCCGGCGTGCAGCCGTTCGGTCCACGCGAGTCCCCGGTCCCCGACCTTCCAAATTCAACCAGGCGCGTACGCACGGGCGTTACGATCGGGATCTGCTCCGTCAGTGTGGCTGGCACCTGGCTCTTGTCGGGATCGGTGGAGCGAAGAATGACACCCGGTACATCGACGCTTTCAACAGCACCGACAATGCGAAATTCCAGCATTGGACCGACGACGGGATCTTCTGACGTACCCTTCAACGCCCTGGCAAGACTAAGCTCTTCCTTTGGGCGACGCCCATCTTCATGACGCAGATGATTGACCACCTGAATTCGGTCGCCGATCTTGAAGCCAGAAAAATCAACGATGAAGTCGTAGCGTTCGGCGATCCCTTGTACGGGGAGAGCCGTCAGCGTCAACGGTGTCACAACGAGGTTGCCGTCATTGGCGATGAACGTGATGGGGACTGGATTGCCCTTCGCATCCGCCAGACCGAGCTTCAGGAAGCGTGACATGCAGGCATTCAAGGCACGGAAGCGATACTTGCGCGGCAGCACCTCGAAGAAGGGTGCGAACCCGAAATTAACGAGGGGTACGTCGCCAAGCATGCCGTCGGTGTCGAAGATGTCGAAATAGAGTTGGCCGCCGGCATCGCAGGCGCAATCAGAAAAGATCAGATTGACGTCGAAGTCGGTATTTCCCCATCCAAGCAGCTTGCCGCTCGGTAGACGCAGATTGACGCCATCCGACAGCTCCTCGTTGCCGCGATCCGGACCGCTGTAATAGTTGATCGCGCCAAGGTTGCCCTTGTAGACATTTTCCGCGGTGAAGAAGAAGCGGTGGTCGTGTGCCCACATCGATCCCTGCAATTCGCGGAAGTCGCCGGCAACATTGACAAGGCCGGTATTGTCGTCGGGACCGGAGGCGCGCCGGTCGCCAGCCTGGGTGTTGATCTTGTCGCGCCGCGCCAGCGCCGTGCTCCAGCGGTAGTCGTAGAACGTGCCCGGGAAATGATGGACGTTGGCGGCCCCGTCGCTTTCCGCACCATTGTGGGCGTTGTGGAAATGCAATTGCGTTTCGTTGCGCCCGAAACCGTTGTTTTTCGCCCGGTCGGTCGGCAGATCATTGTATATCCGCGTGACAATAGGCTCGCCGTAGCGACCCTTGATCAGGAATGGCGGCAAGCCGCATTCGCCGCCTCGACCTGACGCATAGGTCCAGCAGCTGTCCGGCTGCTGAACGGGGAAGTGGTCGTGGAAGTAACTGTGCCCCCCCGATTGCGAAATTTGGCCAAGCCGCATGATGTAGCCCACTTGCGGAAAGAATTCGTCCCACCGCTGGTGCGCAAAGACCTCGCCGGGCGGCCGCCCTTCGATCGGTCCGCGATAGGTAAGCGGATTGATGAAGTCCCTGTTGGTTGGATCGGCGGAAAATTCAGTGTGATAGGAGAGCCGCTTGGCCGGCCGCTCACCAAGGCTCGCCGGAAACGCCGCGTGCCCTTCGGCCGTCCGGGTGATCGGCAGCGGTTTGAGGTAATTCAGCCGATGCATCGGCTGAGAGAATTTCTGGATTCCATAGAGCGGCGTTCGCGGCGTGCCTGTCGGAATGGCAGCATAGGCGCTGGTTGCAAAAGGACTAAGTCCGTTCTTGCAGGCCAGGTAGCCGCTCGCAGTGAAGATCCCCCATTTGAGTAATTCTCGGCGGGTGACCTGCCCCTGGTTCAGTGCCCTTACAATCTCCGCTCGATTATCTCGAGCAAGTTGTGCTTCTCGTTGGCGGATTCTTGACGCAGTTTTAGAGATATACATTCGACCAGCCCCCAATCAAATGTAATGAACTCCATCAATGTGTGATGGCAGAACCACAATACACCTTAAAACTTCTGATAACAAACGCAGATTGTAGTAACCTGCGCACTATTCAGTATTTTTGAAAAATAGATGTTCGGATTTATATTTTATAAATAGTAAGACGGTTGAATTTTTTATCGAATTCCGTATAGTTAACCTGCGCTTATTTAAATCAAAGCAACAATTCCATCGATACTCCATGATTTTTCGACACATCAGGGGCGATGTACGAAAATGCCAAACTTCAGGTACCGAGCGATCGATCTCTCGGGGCAGATGCTCGAGGGTGTTTTGCAGGCAAACTCCAGCGCGCTGATGGCCGCGGAGCTCGAACGCCAGGCCCTGTTTCCAATTGATATAGAGGAAGTGAAGAAAACAAGCGCGGGACTGGGGCTGTCGTTCCAGACGACCGCTTCTTATGATGACGTAACAGCCTTCACTGAAGATCTCGCTGCCCTTCTTTCGGCAAGCGTCGCTCTGGATCGGGCGTTGCAGATCATCCATCAATCCACAAAGCGGCATGCACTCGCCAGCATGACCAGATCGCTTTGGGACGTGGTGTCGAAGGGGCACAGTTTTGCCGAGGCCATTGGCGCTTATCCGGCGGCGTTTCCCCAAACCTACGTCAAGATGGTCGAGGTCGCCGAGGTTGC
The DNA here is from genome assembly GCF_000298315.2 of Rhizobium grahamii CCGE 502. Classification (GTDB taxonomy): domain Bacteria; phylum Pseudomonadota; class Alphaproteobacteria; order Rhizobiales; family Rhizobiaceae; genus Rhizobium; species Rhizobium grahamii. The sequence continues at coordinate 154,630 of NZ_AEYE02000033.1, forward strand.
CGGCAATCTCGACATCACGCTGCAGGTAATTGCACAGGAGCGGCGCCGCGGGCGGGAACTGAGGCGACGCCTGACCTCGGCGCTCGCCTATCCGGCATTTCTGGTGCTTGCTGCGATCGGCGTTCTGTTTTTCGTCCTTACGGCGGTCATTCCCGAATTCGACAACGCGCTCGTTGGCATGGGCGCGGTAGCCAACGGCTCGGCTTCGGTGGTCTTTGCTCTGTCACGGGCAACCGCCGCCAACAGCACGCTGATGTCAATCATTGGGGTGGTTGCACTTTGCGGCGTCCTCTTTATCAGCCGTAGCAAGACGGCAAAATCGATCCTGATCTCCCTGCTCGGTTACCTCCCCGGCATCGACACGCTGCTGATGCAGGAGCGCGCCGTCGTCTTCTGCTCGACATTTGCCATGCTGAACAAGAGTGGAGTCGATCTTCCGACATCCCTTCGCCTTATCCGCGGCCTGATGCGCGAGAAGCATTCTGCGGAGGTCGTTGCCGACGTTCTGGCGCGGGTAAGGGACGGCAGCCAACTCACCGATGCCCTTTCCCACGTGTCTTTCCTTCCCCCCTACGGTCTGCAGATGCTGCGGGTCGGGGAAACCACGGGAGACACCGGAAAGGCCGCGCTGCGGGTTGCGACCTATTACGAAGCCAGGCTCGACCGCTCGATTTCCCGTGCCACCGCGATCATCGGCCCGCTGGTGCTGCTGACTGTCAGTGCCCTCATCGCCTGGATCATCGTCTCGGTCATCACGGCACTGCTCAGCCTGAACGACTTACTGATGTGATCGCCATGAAAAAGCCGTCCCCACACCCGCTCCCGACCGTCCGCAACCGTCCCCGGCGCCGCAAGGACAAAGGCGATGGTGGTTTCACTCTCTTGGAACTGCTGGTCGTGCTCGTGATCCTGAGCCTGGTTGCAAGCATTGCCGCTCCGCGCGTCCTTGGTTACCTCTCGGAGGCACGTGTGCGCGCAGCACGGCTGCAGATCGAAGCCCTAACCTCGGCCTTCGATCTCTTCTATCTCGACACGTCGCGCTATCCGACAGAACGCGAGGGCCTCACCGCCTTGGTGAGCGGCCCGGCGATCAAGCGCTGGAAGGGTCCCTATATCCAGCAGGCCTCGATCCCGCTGGACCCCTGGGGCCACGAGTATCAATATCGCATTGGCAACAAGGGGCGACCCCAGATCATTTCCTTTGGTGCCGATGGCGTTGAAGGGGGGGCCGACAATGCCGCAGACATTACGATCCAGTAACCCTCCTTCGAACGATGGCGGCTTTGCCCTGCTGGAACTCCTGGCAGCACTTGCAATTATTGCTTTCGTGGCGGCGATGGCCCTGCCCTACATGGCCAACACCTCGCAAGCGATGAGCCTGAAGGTTCAGGCTGCGGAGATCGCAGCACTCCTGCGACAGGATCGGAACATGGCCATGGCGGAGGGCCGCACCATCGTGTCGACCATCGACGCTCGCCGCGGCACGGTCCTGTCCGGTTCGTCGGCGAGACGGGTCATGCTGAGGGAGGGATCCGCGATCCGGGTGGAACGCGCAGGCCACGCCGGTAGGGTGGCCTTTCAGGCCAATGGCCGTTCCTCCGGCGGGACCTTCGATATTGAGGGGCCGCGCGCGACCTTCCGAATATCGGTGAACCCGCTGACCTCGGGCATCATGCTGTCAACGCTCGAATGAGGCCCGGCAATGTGTGCACCCCTTACGCAGAACGTTTCGAAAATCCGCGATCGGCGCGATCAGGGATTAACGCTGCTTGAGGTCCTGGTCGCCGTAGCCATCCTCGCAGCCTTGCTCTACGTGGTGCCACGCAGCCTCGTCTCGGCGCGCACCTCGATCGTTCAGTCCCGGGCCTGGCTCGAGGCACGGATGGTCGCCGAAGAAGTCCTTGCCGAAGAACTGCAGGGCAAGACCGTTCGCACCGGCACGTTTGGCGGCGTGAGCCATGGTCGCCGGTGGCGCGCCGTCATCACGCCGTCTCCCGAGGCCGCCGGGCACGGACCGGAGGGACAGACACTGCTCGAAGCAAGGCTCTCCGTCGACGTATCGTCCTCGCGTCGGCTGGCCGTCGATCGACTGTTGGTCGGAGTGGCTGAATGAGAAAAGGGCGCAAGAGCGGAGACGGTGGCTTTGCCATGCTGGAGGCCTTGGTTGTCCTCCTGCTCAGCACCCTTATCTTTCAGGCGCTCCTTTTGTCGGCCTATCTCGTGACCCGCTCTTCGGCGGCGGCCAGCCGGGACGCGGGAAGCGTCGAACGTCTTGCGACCGGGCTCACCGCCTTGCGACGCGACCTGTCAGAGGTCGCGGCAATCAAAACGAGCGAGCGGCCCGGCGCGCCACTGCTGTTTTATGGCGGTGAAAGAGCCATCGGCCTCGCGACCGGCTCCACGGATCAACTGGTCTGGATTTCGGCCAGATCTGGCGATCTCGTCCGGTCTGCAATCGCCAGGCTTCCCTCGGCGACCGGCTTCGAGAAGGTGAGCGCCGCTCCACCGACAGCGTTGTTGCAGGGAGCCTGGGACTATCGCTTCTCCTTTGCGCAAAACACCGGGAAAGGCATTGTGTGGAGCAGTTCGTGGTTCGATCGCCCAAGGCTTCCCGATATCATTCGCCTACAGATATGGAGCAAGTCAGATGCACGACGCGCGCCTTTGACGCTCGTGGTCTCGCCACATGTCGATCCACCGCGCCTGTGCCCGGAAGGCGCGAGCTGCGAAGGAGGCGCCAATGCGACGTGACGGCGGATATGTCACGCTGGCAACCCTCGTGGTCTGCGGCTTGCTCGCTGGGATCGTATCGACGCTGGTGCTGTCGGCGCAGCCGACCCTGGTTCTTACGCGCCTTGGAGTAGACGATCTCGTAACTGAGAACTTGCTCGACAGCGGCGCAACGGCATCCGCCTACCTTCTGTTCACGGAAGACAAGGACGCTTCATTTGTCGATGGCCGCATCATCCGTCTGCCGACGGGCACCGTCACCTTGCAGGTTGCTGCAGAAGCTGGACGGCTCGATCTCAATGCATCGCCGCCCGACCTTCTGAAAGGACTTTTCAAGGCAGTGGATGGCCAGTCACTTTCCCCCGACGCGTTCGCGGCGCGGGTCATTGACTGGCGCGACGGAGACAATGAGCGGACGCCTGAAGGCGCAGAGCGCTCCGACTATAGGGGATACGGTACCAGTGGCCTGCCTACGAACGCAAAATTCCAGTCTGTGGGCGAGTTGCGCTTCCTCAGGGGACTGAGCGAGAATGATTACATGAGAGTCGAGTCGTTTCTCACGGTGCACAATCGGAGTGGCATGCTTTATCCGGCGTCCGCGTCCCGGAAGGCGCTGCTTGCGATCCCTGACATGAGCGAGGCGGATGCCACGACACTTGCAGACCTGCGCGGCGACAAAGACAGTGACGAGCGGCAAGCCTTGGTAAAGAAATACGAAGGCTTTCTCACGGACGAAAGGCCGACCGTCTATCGTGTGAAGCTTGTTGCGCACAGCAAAAGCGGCCGTATCGGAACCGCCGAGATGGTCGTGGGCGACGCAAATGACAGCCCCAAAGGCTATGTTGTCTACGCGTGGGCGCTCACCGGATCCGTGGGTCGCTGATGGTGAGGTGTATTCAATGACCGGGATGACCAGATCGATCAAGCGAAGCTTTTCAGCCTTGCTGGGCGAGATGGTTTCCTGGCAGGCCGCAGCGAACCTCCCCCGCCGCAATCGTGGAACATTCCTTGTTGTCGAGGAGCCGGCAAAGCTCGTCTGCTACCGTGTCTCCAGAGCGGGGCCGATCTACAAGGCCGAGGGACCCCGTGACAACCTCACCTGGCTCAGCAACGTCGTTGGAACACAGCCAGTCGAACTGCGACTTGGCGCGGATCGTCCTGTCGTGCGATCACTTAAGCTGCCGGCAGCAAGCAAACATCATGTCGATGCGATCATCCGTCATCAGCTCGAACAGCTTCTTCCATGGCCCGCGGACAAAATGACGTTCGACTACGAGCTTGAAAACAGCGAACCGTCAGACACCCCCGATCAATTGTGTGTCCGCGTCGTCGCGGTGTCTCTTGCCGCAATGCGGGCGGCAATCGATCCCCTTGACGCTGCCGGGGTCAAGGCCGTTGTTGTCGGACTGGCGGCCGATCCGTTCGCGAAATTGAGTACAATCAATTTGTTGCCAGGCGCGAAGGCGGCGCTTGCAGGGAGGCGTTCGCGCCTCGCTCTTTCGTCCCTGTGCGTCTTGGCAAGCATTGGAGTGGCGATCCTTGCAGCTGGCGGCTGGCAACTCCACCAGGCAATCCAGGAGAAAAAGCGGATCGAAGCCTCCCTCACCAATCTTCGCGGCACGATCGACAAAGCGCGTCAGAAGGCTGAACAGGCGGAGAGTTCCAGCGCCAAGCTGGCGCGGAAATGGGATGCAGCTTCCATGGTCGTCCTGATGGATGAACTCTCCAAAATCATTCCGGAGACGACCTATCTCACCACGCTCGATGTCTCGGATCGAAACGTTCGGATCGCGGGGTTTTCCGCCAATGCCGGGCGGCTGATTGGCATCATCGAGGGTTCCGAGATGCTCGAAGCCGCAAATTTCTCGGCCCCGGTCGTCCGCGATGGCGACAACGGCAAGGAGCGGTTCGAAATCCTTGCCCATCTTGCGGGAGCGAAAACACAATGAACAGCAAACGGAATGCCGCAAAAAACGTCAAAATAGCAGCGGTCGCGGTGCTCGTTGGCCTGCTGTTCGTCCCCGCTGCGGTTGCGGCATGGAGCTTGATGGAAGCACGGGGTCTTTCGCAGGCAAATGCAGAGCAGCAGCTGTCCCTGGAGGCACTGAAGGGGAAGCTCGCAGCACTCGAAGGCAGCACGAACGACGCAGACGGTGATGGTGCCGCAATCTACCTGCCGGGCGACACCCCGGCTGTCGCAGCTGCCGAATTGCAACGCCTGATGACCGATGTGATCGGCGAAACCGGGGCAAAGATCGCCCAGTTTGAATTCGTCGACCCCGGGGAAAACGCATCTGACGATGGCGCAGTCGAGATGCGCGTTCTTTTCGAGACGACCACAGATCCGCTGCAGCAAATTCTCTTTGCTACGGAGAGCAACCCGACAGCTCTGGTCTTCAAATCCATCACGATCGAGAGCGCAGAAACGAGCGTCAACAGCAAAGAGCCGCCTGCACTGCGTGTTTCGGCGTCGGTCGAGGGCTATTGGCGAAGGAGCAAGCTGTGAACGGCCGGCCAGGGTTTGGAATTGTGGCGGGCGTCGCCCTTTTGGCGATGGCGGGCGCCGCTCTGCCCCAATCAGAACCCAGCGCTCCGGCCCCGTGGCTCAGCGGCGTTAGCCTCGAGAAGCTCGAGGCGACGCGACTTCACCCGCTGTTTTCACCGTCAAGGCAGCCCCCGGTCCCCGATGAGCCAGTCGTGGTGGCTGCTCCGGTTGTTGCAAGTGTCTCCGAAGCATCGACATCTGCACCAGAGGTAAAACTCGTTGGGATCATTTCGATCGGCGGAAACCACCAGGCGCTCCTGCAGGACCCCGCAAGCGGTCAGATCCATCGCTTGAAGAGCGGCGACAGGCTTCAGAACTGGGTGGTCTCCATCGTCGACAATCGCACGGTCAAGCTTGAACAGGATGGCCGGCGCCAGGATTATCGGATGTTTGCCCCGTCTCAATAGCGCCGGTCAGACAGTCACGCGCAGGACCTCCTCGATCGACGTGATGCCCTTGCGGTATTTCGCAAAGCCGTCGTCGAGCATCGTGGTCATGCCGGCGCGCACGGCCGCTGCCTGAATGTTCTGCGGATCGACGTCCTCGCGGATGAGGCCGCTCAACTCGGCATCGACGGGCAAGACCTCGAAAATCCCAACGCGTCCACGATAGCCGCTTTCGCCGCAATATGGGCAACCAACAGCTCGGAAACACGTATCCCCTGGGCGCGGAACGAAGCCGCGACGCGCAAGGGCGGAATGCTCAGCGCCCGCGCCATCGGTCGCCGGCGCCCTGCAGCGTTCACAGAGCCTGCGGACAAGCCGCTGAGCAATGACACACCGCAAGGCGGACGCAAGGAGGAAGGTTTCGACCCCAAGATCCATGAGCCGGATGATAGCGTCCGACGCACTGTTGGTGTGCAAGGTCGTCAGCACCAGATGGCCCGTGAGCGCGGCCTGGATTCCGATCGAGGCGGTCTCGCTGTCACGCATCTCGCCGACCATCATGATATCCGGGTCCTGGCGCAGGAAAGAGCGCATCGCGTTCGCGAAGGTCAGATTGATAGATGGCTTCACCTGGGTCTGGCTGACGCCGGCGATCTGATACTCGATCGGGTCCTCGATGGTCATGATCTTGCGCTCGGGACTGTTGAGGCTGGACAGCGCCGCCGTCAGCGTTGTCGTCTTGCCACACCCTGTCGGGCCGGCAACGACGATCAGCCCATGCGGCTCCGCGATCTGGATACTCAAGACCGAGTAATCGCGGGACGCCATACCAAGACGGGAAAGATCAAGTGCTTCAGCACCCTTGACGAGAATTCGGGCGACAAGCGCCTCGCCATGCAAGGTTGGCATCGTCGCCACGCGGAAATCGGCGCGCGTGGTGTTGATCGTGATGCGCGCACGCCCGTCCTGCGGCAGCCGATGCTCGGCGATATTGAGGCCAGCGAGGATCTTGATGCGGGACACGACGCCTCGCGCGATATCGTTCGAGAGCGGCTGCATGGTCCTCAGCATGCCATCCACTCGCATGCGGACACGGACGCCATCCGGTTGCGGCTCGATGTGGATGTCCGTCGCGGACAAATTCAATGCGGTTTCCAGCAACTGGTCGACGGCCCGAACGATGGGGGCGCCGCTCGCGAGATCATGTAGGCGATCAAGATCCTCCTCGGCCGCACGCTGCGCCCGCGCGGCGGTTTGTTCGGTTGGCGCTGAGACTGTTGCCTGATCCCTGGAGAGCAACCGTTCGAAGAGCATCGCCATCTCTTCAAAAGTCGCCACTCTCATCTCCACGCGCTCTCCAAGCGCCGCCACCGCGGCCTCGATCGCCTCCTCGCGTGTCGGGTCGGCGATCACCAATATCTGCCGGCCTTTCTCCAGCGCCGGGAGCGCCCATGCCGCGCGCAAAAACCGCGGCGACAGATCCGCGGTGAGCTCCGGCCGAAACTCTATCTGGTCGACGGCGGCGCGACCGAGCCCGTGAAATCCGCCAATCGCCTCGGCGAGTTGCTCTCCCGACAGAACGCCGGTCTCCCAGATTCCACTGTAGCTCGAGGGGGGCGCCTTGAGCATTCGCTCAAGCGACAGCCTCTCGGATGGCCCGACCAGGTCATCGTTCGTCACGAGATATCGGACAAAGTCCGTCAAAACAGTTGCAGTGGCCATCCGAGTGTCGCCTTGTCTGCTTTGCTTCCCTCTTTCAATTGCTGCAGCGTCCGCCAAGTTGAACGACAAGTCCATGCCGACCTTCGGGTAAGATATCAGCCTCGCACGCGTTGCCTACTGTAAGATGTGCATAGCCGCCATTAGCGATAGTTCCACCCCTGAAAAATGCTAGGTTCGGTGACTGGAAGCTAGAGAATCAGTCGAGGGGAGATGGGACCTAGCAGTGCAATTGGTCGCGCAGGTTTGCTTTTCGGATTGTCTCTCTTGGCCACCGGATGCGTATTGCCCGATCATGGCTCAATGGACAGCCCGAAGTCTATTCTCGGTTCCGTGACCAATGCGGACCTATCTGCTCGTTCGCCGCGCCCTGATGGATCCGCGGCATCGAGCAACGGAACGTCCTCGGGCCCTGTCCAGGCTGTCACCTTTGTGACGCCGGGCGATGGGGTCGTTGACCCGATGCATACAGGGCAAACGCCTGCTTCCGGTGGCGAGGTCAACCTGAATTTTCAGGGCGCAGAGTTGCGTGAGGTGGTTCAGGCAATCCTCGGGGACACGCTTGGCAAGACCTACACGATCGATCCGAAGGTCTCGGGCTCAGTGACACTTTCGACCGCACGCCCGGTCGAAAAGGGCGAACTGCTGTCGATCCTGGAAACACTCTTGAACATGAATGGCGCCGACCTCGTGAAGCGCGGCGACGCCTACCAGGTCGTTGAAGCCGGATCGGCTGTATCTGGACAGACGACGGTCAGAGGAGGTGGACCTGGCTTCGGCATCAGCATCATTCCCGTTCGCTATATTGGCGCACAGACCCTCGCCCGTCTGATCGATGGCTTCGGCGCAAGACCCGGCGCAATCCGCGTTGAAACGACACGCAACCTCCTTGTCGTCGCCGGCAGCGGTCCTGACCGCCAGGCTGCGATCGAGACGGCAGGCGCTTTCGATGTCGACTGGATGAAGGACCAGGCGGTCGCCATTCTACCGCTGCACAATGCGCGCCCCGAGGCGGTCATACCCGAGCTCGAACGCATTTTTGCGGCCAAGGGAAGCGAGAACGGCGCAATCCAGTTCATGCCGATGCCACGGCTTCGCGCAATTCTGGCTGTGTCGCAGAGCCGCACGCTTGCTGAACGGGCGCAAACATGGGTCCGCCGGCTCGACCGGGAGAACCCCGATTTCGGGCAGAGCGTTCACGTCTACCGCGTGAAATACCGGGATGCGACGAAGATTGCCGAGCTGCTGCAAAAGCTGTTCTCCACTGGCGACGACACAGATAGCGAAGAAAAGCCAGGGACGAGCCAAGCTGCGGCTGATGCCGCCGATGCGGGCGACCAGCCAACGGAGGCAAGTGCCGCCCCCGCCGGCGGCGGAACAGACACCGGCGAGATAGATCCTGCGCGCTTCGGCGCGCCGACATCAAACGAACTCGGTGCTGACGCGGTGCGCATTCGTGCTGACGCTTCGAACAATTCGATCGTGATCTACGGTGATCTCGAAATGCGTCAGCGGGTGCTCGGAGCGCTGACCCGGATAGATGTGCCGCAGTTGCAGGTCGCAATCAGCGTGACGATGGCCGAAGTGCGATTGACCGATGACATGCGTTTCGGCGTCCAATATTTCGTCAAGAGTCATCACCTCGGAGCGGGATCCGACAACGGTTCGGTTGGCCTCTTCAACGTGCTAGCCGACAACATCGCGCGCGAAGTGCCCGGTTTCAATTTCGTTCTGGGCTCCGAAAGCAGCCCAGATATCATCATCAGTGCCCTGGACAAGGTCACCGACGTTCAGATCCTGTCGTCGCCATCCCTGGTCGTGCTGGAAAACGAGGTTGCGCGATTCCAGGTCGGCGACCAGATTCCGATCATTACACGCACCGTTACACCGGTTGACGCAGCTGATGCGCCTGTCAGTAACGAGGTGCAATATCGCGATACCGGCATCATAATGAATGTACGCCCACGCATTGCCGAGAACGGTGTCGTGGCGATGCGTATTGAACAGGAGATCTCTTCGTCTTCGTCTCCGGACAGCCTGACGCCGACAATTTCCAACCGGAGCATTTCGAGTTCCGTTTCCGTCGTCGACGGTCAGACCGTGCTGCTCGGCGGCTTGATCAGCGAGCAGGCACAGCGCGCAAAGGATGGTATCCCCGGCCTCAACCGTATGAAGGTCGTCGGCAACCTGTTCGGCAGCAAGAACCGGGCCAATACACGGACCGAGCTTCTGATCCTGATCAGGCCAATGGTCATTCGTGACGGTCGGGATGCGCAAAGCGTTGCCGAGGAGCTGCAGTCGAAAATGTGGGGAATGGGCGGGCGCAAGATCAAATAGTGCAGTGGCGAAAAACCATCGTTACACCTCTTGCAGCAGTGGCGGTCGCGTCATTGGCCGCGCTTGTTGTCGGATTGGCAACGCTGCCATTTCCCCGTGCCCTGCTTGGCGCTGTTCTTGCCGCCCTGATGACGGCCGCTACCATCGAGGACTGGCGGAATTTCAGGGTTCCCAATCCTTTGAATTTCTCATTGGCGGCACTTGGGATTGCCGCATTCCTGCTCGGTATCGATCCGCTGGGTGAGGATGTCACGCGGTCGTTCCTCGATGTTATCACCGATGCTGCGCTCACAGGCGGATCGCTGTTGCTCGTACGGGAAGTTTACCTACGGCTGCGCGGCATCGAGGGGCTTGGCCTGGGTGACGTAAAGCTCGGTGGGGCCGCCGGAGTATGGCTCGGATGGCAGCAATTTGCTCTTGTCGTTTTTCTCGGCACCCTTGCCGCACTTCTCTTTGTTCTGGCCAAAAGCAGGCAGCAAGGACATTGGCCGGCATCGGCTCGCGTCCCCTACGCCTCGTTTCTGGCACCGGCGACCTGGGTCGGATGGTACCTGGTGCAGTGGAGCAATGTCCCTCTCTTCTGAGAGCCGGGGCTAGGCGCCCCTGATCGTGCCCCGCCAAATCAGTTCGGCATGAAGTTTGATCGGTGGCTCCCCATCCTCTGGCTGTGGCCGCGAAAGCCAATTGACCGCAGAGGAAGCGATCGCCGAAACCGGCTGTGCGAAGGTCGTCAGGTTGTAGGAGGACCACGGGCTTGCCCGATATCGTCAAAGCCCGCAATGCACAACTGGCCCGGTATCGAGATCGAGAACTGGTGGCGGGCCGCGTCCATGAAACCACGGGCGAGCAAATTGGTTGCGCAGAAGACGGCGTCCGGGCGTTCGGCGCGCGTCAATATTCGCTGCGCCAAAACTTTTCCTGCTTCGTAGCCCGTTCAGCTATGACGCTCGACAATAACCTCCATCCCGAGCGCCGTTGCCGCAGCCATCAAGCCGTGCTCTCTGGCCATAAGGCTCGGTGTTCCCGCGTTTGAATTTGCGAAGGCGAGCTTCCGGCATCCAGCTCTGACGAACGCCGTCGCCACGCGCCCGGCGGCTTCGTAATCATCGAGGTTGATCCGCAGCGAGCCGGGTTGCTCATCGTCGCGATTTATGAGGACGAGTCGCTGCCCGCTGCGAAGGCACAGCTGCGTGATGGATTTGTCCGGCATGCCCGAGAGAATGATCGAAGCATCCGCGCGGTAGCGTATCGCCTGCCCGAGAGCGCGATCAACGCTGCCGTCGGAGCGATCTGTATTAACGAGCATCGCAACCTTGCCAGCGTTCTGTAGTAACAGTGTCAGTTCGTGCAGCAGTGCAGAACGGTGGGGCGTTGCAACGTCGGAGACGATAAGACAGACGATACCGCTCTCATTCCGCATCAGACCGCGAGCGAGTTCATTCACATGGTAGCCAAGCGCCTCGGCTGCTTCGAGTACGCGCCGGCGCGCCCTGGTGATACGCTGGCGCCTGGCGTGAAGGTCCGCGACACAGCGGATCACGAGACCCCCGCCCTGTCAGCCACTTCCTGGCTGCTCACAAACTCTTTCGCGGACACGGCTCAATCTCCATTTGCAGGATTTTCGCACGCTGCTGCAAAAGCGTGCAAGTATCCTATCCACAGCGTTTCATGAAACTTTTATGAACGCCCCTTGTTCGCGCGGCTATTTGATCGGTGCGCGTTTTTGCACTCGATTGCATCGGGCTAAACACGAGAGTGAACAAATATAGTTCATGCGCCGCGACACGCGCTGATCATCGCATCGTCTTATTGAAGCACCATCCGTCGCCGCATCTGCCGATGGAGGTCTCCTCGCCGCCATTCACTCGCGAGCAGCACGATGACAATCCCCGTCATCTCAAGGATCAAGTTCCGCTTGACGCCCCATAAGCGGCTGCCGATGAATTGGTCGAAATGATAAAAAGATGCTGCTCGAATGACGACGTAGCCCACCACAAGCATCGATCCCGCGAGGGCCAGCCAAATTTGGCGTGGGAGTTTTCTTGCGCTATTGGCAACGCAACCGCGCAAAGGGCGACAACGCCAATGATGAAGTAGAACTGTACCGTTCGACGCTCGTCATACCACCCCTCTGATGCAGCGATCATCCGGCCAATCTCCGTAAAAGCGGACAGGAGGTCGAGTTGCTTGTTTATGCCCAGTATGAAAAACATGATGGCAATCCCACGCCAGATGAAGCCGTCAAATTGCTCGCTCGAGCGCGGCGAAAGGACGGTTACCATCGTCCTGTGGCAGCTCACGCATCCAACAAAATAGAGTGCAACGGTAATCCATCCGCCAATCGTGGGATCACCGATTTCTGGCCTCCAATCGAAGTTATACGGCACTTGGCCCCCCATTTGTGCAACCCGCCTTCATCGCCTTCGCTAGCTGCGGCAACAGGCTTTTAGTTATCTAGTCTCGATCTGTAGCAGCGGCTGAGCAACTTGGAAAAATGAACTATAGACGAGCCTGAAGCGTGCTTCCGGATCACTTCGCGGAGGCAACATGCAAGCATAGAGGCATGTCGGTTTTCTCGACCAATTCCTCGCTAGCTCAGGTCGGGGACTGCCATATCATCCTATCGGCGTAGGTCTGCAACGTCGAGTACCGCTCATTGCTGTCGTACACTTTCGCCGTAAACATGACACGATTGACACCTGCTGCATTTGCGACTGGGGGGTGGATTTCATGCTGAGGATCAACATCAAGAACCGTGACTATCTGAGCGCGTTCGGCGGCACGTCGACCGTTTACAGCGCAGCGGCCACGGGCGGCTCTCTTCTCGCGAATGCAACAGTTGGTTCGTCGGCCGGTGCTCCGCAGATTACTGACCCCAGCGCCGTCGGCTCCGTGAACTCGCTTACGGGATCGCAAACCACTCTGTCTCCTTTGACGAATGATCCAGCCGCGACGCAAATGTCGCCGGCTTCAAGCGCTACCTCCACAAGCGACGCGACCGGTGGAGCCAGCCGGACGCTGACCGCCGATGCGACATCAACGGCAAGCTCCTCCACTACTGATCCAGAGACGACAGCTCAGCCCCGTACCGTATTGTCCCCCGATCCTTCCACGCCGCTTGCCGCGATCTCGCTAGAGTCCTCTCTGTCGGTTGCCTCTGACGTTACGCTGCCGGTCTCAAGCACGACCGATACGTCGAGTATTCCGGTCATGACGTTTTCGGCTGCAATCGTCGGAACCACTGGCGTGGCAACGGCTGACGTGGGAACCACTGAGCAAGATGCGTCCGCCGCGCCAGCGCCGATGACCCTGGCTACGACCGCATCAACAACAACGGTGGTGGCCGTCACTCAGACGGTAGCGGCTACTCCGACCCTAAACAAGATTGCCCTCGAAAACATGAAGCAGGGCAACCCGATCAGCGAATGGGGCATCGACGGCGACGGCGGCGGTACCATCCAGGGCTTTGCGACCGAGATCAGCACCAATATCGGCCAGACCGTTGACTTCAAGATCGCAACGGACTCGACCCACTACCGCATCGACATATATCGTCTCGGCTATTACGGCGGCGACGGCGCGCGCAAGGTTGCCTCGATCGACAAGTCACTGACGACTGCTCAGATCCAGCCGCATCCGATCGTCGATATGTCGCTCGGCCTGATCGATTGCGGCAACTGGTCGGTTTCGGCAAGTTGGGAGATCCCAGGGGACGCAGTATCGGGCGTTTATTTCGCCAGACTGGTCCGCGAGGATGGCGTCGAAGACGCCAGCATTATCCCGTTTGTGGTGCGCGACGATGCCTCAACAAGCGACATCGTCTTCCAGACCTCGGACACGACCTGGCAGGCCTACAATGCATGGGGTGGGGCGAGCCTTTACTACGGACAGGTGCCTGTCGACCCGGCTGATATGATCGGCTACCTGCCTCCCAATTGCAGTTGCGGTCTGACGGCAATCGGCCGCGCATCGGCGATCAGCTACAACCGCCCCATCATCACCAACACCAGCCCCGTTGGCGGCACGCATGACTTCATCTTTGGCGTCGAACATTCGGCGATCCAGTGGTTGGAGCAGAACGGATACGACGTCTCCTATGTGACGGGCGTCGATGCTGCCCGCAATGGCAATCTGCTCCTCAACCACCAGGCTTATCTCTCCGTCGGGCATGACGAATACTGGTCTGCCGAACAACGTGCCAACGTCGAGGCCGCTCGCGACGCCGGGGTCAATCTTGCTTTCTGGAGTGGCAACGAGTGCTACTGGAAGGTGCGATGGGAGAGCAGCATCGACGGCAATGGCCAAGCCTACCGGACGATGGTCTGTTACAAGGAAACATGGGGAACGAGCGTCGATCCGAGCAGTGTCGGTACCGGCACGTGGCGCGATCCACGCTACGCGGACCCCGGACAGGAGCCGGAGAATTCGCTGACCGGAACCATGTTCACCGTCGACAGCTACCGGCTTGATACAATTTCAATCCCCTACGACTATTCGAACCTGCGCTTCTGGAGGAACACCGACGTTGCCAACCTCCAGCCCGGAGAAACATACAATCTCGTTCAGAACCTGCTTGGTTATGAATGGGATTCCGACGTCGAAAATGGGTTCCGACCAGACGGGATGATCAACCTGTCCCTGTCCACAGTGGCAGTGAACACCTATCTTCGGGACTATGGCACTACCATTGGCGATGCCGTCGTAAATCATAGCCTGACGATGTATCGAGCCGCAAGCGGAGCTTTGGTATTCGGCGCGGGTACCGTATTCTGGTCGTGGGGATTGAACGATCAGCATGAAGGACCGGAAACGCCGACAGACCCGAACGTCCAGCAGGCCATGGTCAACATGTTTGCAGACATGGGAATCCAGCCAACGACGCTGGATGCCAGCCTTATCCTCGCGACGCAGTCCACTGACAACGTCAAGCCAACATCAGCGATTACGTCGCCAATCATCGGTGCGAGTTTTGTCGAAGGCCAGCACGTCACGATCACTGGAACGGCCCAGGACTTCGGCGGGGGGATTATCGCCGGTATCGAGGTATCCACTGACGGCGGACAACATTGGTTCAAGGCATCCGGACGCGAGAACTGGAGCTACAATTGGGTCGTCCAGGCGAGCGGCACCTATACGGTCATGTCGCGTGCCGTCGACGACAGCGTCAACGTGGAGACGCCATCATCCGGAAAGCAGGTCACAATTACACTGCCGGATACTACCGGCCTTTGGACACTGGCATCAAAGCCAGCGCTCGAGACCGCGATCGACCGCGACGGTGTCGAACTCGGGATCCGTTTTCAGTCAACCATCGGTGGCTTCGTTGAAGGAATTCGCTTCTACAAGGGATTCTATAACATTGGTGAGCATACGGTCAGTTTGTGGGATGCCAATGGCACGTTGCTCGCCACAGGCGTATCGACGGGCGAGTCCATTTCGGGCTGGCAGACAGTTAACTTCTCCTCGCCAATTCATATCCCCGCAGGGACGACATTCGTCGCCTCCTACCATAGCAACGGCTACTATTCTGTCACCGAGAACTATTTTGGCCCCGGTTCGACATACGCAAATGGCGTGCTGAAGGCAGTCGATGGTGGCGGTGTTTATGCATACGGCGCCAGCAGTACTTTCCCGGGCAATAGCCCTGGCGGGTCGAACTATTGGGTCGATGTTGTGTTTGACGCCGGTCCCAACACGGCACCTTTGGCAACCGACGACGGCGGGTTCACCATCGCACGCAACGGCAGCCTGACACTGTCATTCGCCTCTCTGATAGCAAACGATACTGACGCCAATGGTGACGTACTTACCATTTCCGGGGTTGGCAATGCAGTCAACGGAACGGTTGCGCTGGACATTCAAACGGGCAACGTGATCTTTACACCGAACGCCAATTACATTGGTCCGGCAAGCTTCAGCTACACCCTCTCAGATGGACGAGGTGGCACCGACCAGGGAAGCGTGAGCGTCTCGGTGGAGGAAATTGCTGCCGGCGTTTCGCTGTTTCAGCCAAATGAAGGTCCGACCGGACAAGCCTTTAGCGACCGATCCGCAGTCGAGTTGGGCATGAAGTTCACTTCATCGAGCAGCGGTACGATTACCGGAATTCGTTTCTATAAGGCGGCCGGCGACACTGGGGCGCACACTGGTTCGATCTGGAGCACTGACGGCACGCTGCTGACGACCGTAACATTCACCAACGAGTCTCTCAGCGGTTGGCAGACCGCAAAGTTCGCCAGCCCGATCCAAATTCAGGCCGGAGCGACTTATGTCGCGTCTTATCACACAACCGGAACCTATGTTGCGACCGTCGGCTACTTCAATACCGCACATACCAACGGAGCTCTGACCGGCGTTTCTGCGACTGCAAGCGGCGGCAATGGCGTCTTTTCTTATGGCACCGGCACGACCTTCCCAACATCCAGCTATCAGGCATCCAATTATTGGGTCGACGTCGTATTCAATCAATCGACCGTGAATTCCGTGCCCGTTGCTGCCAATGACAACGGCTACAGCACCTACTCGAACACGGCACTGTCCATCGCATCTGCAGCTCTCCTGGCAAACGACAGCGACGCAGATGGCGATCCGCTGTCGATCACGGGCGTTGCAAACGGTGCGAACGGGACGGTCACATTCGATAGCGTCACAAATACGATTGTGTTCACTCCAACCGCAGGATACGTCGGCGCAGCAAATTTCTCGTACACGATCGCGGACGGCCGGGGCGGAACCGCCTCTGCAACCGTCAGCTTGACAGTTGGTTCACAGCCAAGCGGCACAGGGCTGTTTTCATCGACCGACGCGCCCACCATTGTTACGGGCAATGACCCAGGATCGGTGGAGCTCGGCGTTAAGTTTACCACTTCCGAAAGGGGCGAAATTACTGGCTTGCGCTACTATAAGAGCGCGCAAGACACCGGTATGCACGTCGGTTCGCTATGGACCAGCAGCGGCGTCTTGCTCGCGTCCGCAACGTTCACGAATGAAACAGCAAGTGGCTGGCAAACTGTAACCTTCTCACAGCCTGTCAATATCTCGGCAGGCGTGACATATGTGGCAAGCTATCATTCGAACGGCTTCTATGCGGCCACGCCAAACTATTTCACGACTAGCCACTCAAACGGCACTCTGACCGTATCTTCTACGGGCAACGGCGTTTATGCCTATGGCACAGGCAGCATCTTCCCGAGCGCGACGTACAATTCAACCAACTATTGGGTCGACGTTCTTTATCAAACAGCGACTCAAAACGCTGCCCCCGTCGCTGCCAACGACTCTGGAATTCCGGGTGTTGCAAACACCCAAATGACGATCCTCGCCTCGGCATTGCTCGCCAATGACAGCGATCCCGATGGCGACGCGATATCAGTCACTGGCGTTGGCAATGCGCTGAACGGAACGGTGTCCTTCGACAGCCAGTCGAACATGATCACGTTCACTCCGGCAACCGGACACACCGGTGCTGCCAGCTTCTCGTACACGATCACCGATGCGAAGGGCGCAACGGCCACTGCTCAGGCATCCCTCACCATCTCCGACCAAGGCCCCGAAGAGAACGTCTTTGCCGCAGGCACAACCCCTGCAATCGTCTCGGTCAACGACAACAGCCCCGTCAATCTCGGCATGAAGTTCCAGTCAGATGCGGTTGGCTGGATTACCGGAATTCGCTTCTACAAAAGCGCCGAGAATACCGGTTCTCACACAGGTTACCTCTGGACGGCAAGCGGTACTCTCCTCGCAAGCGCAACCTTCACCAACGAGAGCTCAAGTGGTTGGCAGTCGATCAACCTGGCTCAACAGGTGGCGATCGACGCCAACACCACTTATGTCGTGTCCTACAGCACCAACGGCAATTACTCGGCAACCGGCAACTACTTCAGCAACAGCACGACCAACGGCAATCTCGAGGCCATGTCTTCGGCGCTCAGTGGCGGCAACGGTCTCTACGCATACGGCTCCAGCGGGCTGTTCCCGACAAGCACATTCAACAGCACGAATTATTACGTCGACGTCGCATTCAGGCAGCAACTCGCAGCGTAACGGCGAGTGGGGAGAGTGTACATGACAGGTGGCGACAAGCGCCTCCCAGTATCGGTTTTGGCGGGTTTCCTCGGCGCAGGAAAGACAACCATCCTGAACCATGTCTTGCGTAACCGGGAAGGACGCCGGGTCGCCGTGATCGTCAATGACATGAGCGAGATCAACATCGATGCCGAGCTCGTTCGGAACGGTGGTGCAAACCTGTCGCGCACCAATGAAACCCTAGTGGAACTCACCAATGGATGCATCTGTTGCACCCTTCGTGACGACCTGTTGACCGAGGTCCGCCGGCTCGCCGCCGACGATCGCTTCGATTACCTGTTGATCGAAGGCACCGGCATTGCCGAACCGCTGCCAATTGCGGCTACGTTTTCTTTCCGTGACGAAAATGGCAACGCGCTTTGCGACGTTGCGCGACTGGATACGATGGTCTCAGTGGTCGATGCGGCAAACCTGCTTGCAAATTACTCAAGCGCCGATTTCCTTCGCGACCGAGGCGAGATCCGCGACACCGACGACGAGCGGACATTGGTCGACCTTCTCGTCGAACAAATCGAATTCGCAGATGTCGTGGTGATCAACAAGATCTCCGAAGTGGACGCCGAAACCCGGACGGCCGTTCGCCGGATCGTCGCGGCCCTCAATCCGGATGCGCGTGTCATCGAAACCGACTTCGGTGCGCTTCCCCTGTCGACGATTCTCGATACCGGCCTCTTCAGCGAGGCCAAATCGGCCCGCCACCCATACTGGCACAAGGAACTCTACGGTTGGGGAGATCACGTCCCCGAGACGGAGGAGTACGGGATTTCGAGCTTTGTCTACCGCGCCCGCCGCCCTTTCGATCCCGTCGCGCTTGACGGCGTTCTCGCACAGCAATGGCCGGGCCTCATCCGCGCCAAGGGGCACTTCTGGCTGGCGACACGCCCGAACGAGATCGGCCTTTTGTCCATCGCCGGCACCCAGTGCCGCACAGAAACCAAGGGCTTCTGGTGGGCTAGCGTCTCACGGGCGCACTGGCCGCGTTATCCGCAGTTTCGCCAACTGCTTGACCGCCATTGGGATCCGGTCTTCGGCGATCGCCGCCAGGAACTGGTGTTCATCGGCGCCGGGCTTGACCAGCAAGCGATCAGCGCCGCGCTCGACGACTGCCTTATCGGGGAAGAGACCCACTTTGACCCGGAACTCGGCAGACAGCTTGCCGACCCCTTCCCTGCCTGGCAGCAGGCGCACCATCACCATCCATGAGCACGTTCCAAACGAGGAGACAGACAATGAGCAACGAACTTTATGCCGACGGTATCGGCGAGATCACGGTAACCGGTACGATCGTCCGCATCGACCTGATGTCGCTGTCGGCCACCGAACGGGATGCCAGCAACAATCCGAAACCGATCTTCCGGCAGAGGATCATCATGCCCGTCGATGCGTTCGCGAATGCAGTCGACCTGATGCAGAAGGCATTGGGCGGACTGGTCGAGGCCGGCGCCGTGCGGCGCGTCAACGACCCCAACCAGAAGGCTGAGATCATCCCTCCTTCCGGTGCCTCGGCCAACGCCTCGCCGAATTTCAACTGACTAACATCAACGCCGACAACTGGGTGGGCCATGAGTACGTTTTTGCACACCAATCTCCACTGCCTTGCTCTCGTGGCACGCCACCATGGTGTTGACCTGTCACCCGAGCGCCTGCAACACGATTACGCAGTCAATGACCAACCCGTCGCGCTTCGACAATTGTTGCGCATGGCCAAAGATGCCGGGCTGCGCGCCCGGCATATTAGCCTCAACTGGACTTCGCTTCTTGGGCTCGCCGAAGCCTTTCCTGTGTTAGCGGAGCTCGAGAACGGCAACTGGGTCGTGATTGCCGGGCCTGCAATGGGCGAAGAGGAGCCGATGATCAGGGTCCTCGATCCCCTGGCCGAGCGCCCCGACTTCATTCACCTGAGCGAAGAGCAATTCACCCGATCCTGGCACGGATCCGTGGTGATGATGAAGCGGAACTACGGCCTTAACGATGCCGACCAGCCATTCGGTTTCCGCTGGTTCATTCCCGAAATCATCAAGCAGCGCAGTTTCTTCCGCGACGTTGCGCTCGCCGCCATCGTCCTTTATGGCCTCGGTCTGATGACGCCGATCTTCTTCCAGCTCGTCATCGACAAGGTGCTGGTGCATCAAAGCTATGCGACGTTGACGGTCCTGACGATTGGCATCGCCATTGCCCTTGTCTTCGATGCCGCCTTCAGCTTCCTCCGTCGCTACCTGCTGCTCTATGCCACGAACAGGATCGACATCAGAATTGCAACCCGCACTTTCGGGCATCTTCTCAACTTGCCGATTGCTCTGTTCGAACAGGCGTCAGCTGGGGTCCTTGTCAAGCACATGCAACAGACGGGAAGGATCCGCGAGTTTCTGACGGGTCGCCTGTTTCTGACGCTCCTCGATGGCGTGTCGCTGCTGGTCTTCATTCCGATCCTGCTTCTCTACAGCGTCAAGCTCACCCTGGTCGTCATCGGCTTTGCAGCACTGGTCGGCCTGGTCGTCGCGCTGCTGGTCGGACCCTTCCAACGTCGCCTCCAGGCCCTCTACAAGGCCGAAGGCGACCGGCAGGCACTGCTTGTGGAAACCGTGCACGGGATGCGCACCGTCAAGTCGCTGGCGCTTGAACCCCGCCAGCGCCGTGCCTGGGATGATTATTCCGCGCAATCGATTTCCGTTCGTTTCCGGGTCGACAAGATCTCGACTGTCGCACAATCGATGACCGGGCTCCTCGAAAAG
This sequence comes from Rhizobium grahamii CCGE 502, assembly GCF_000298315.2. Classification (GTDB taxonomy): domain Bacteria; phylum Pseudomonadota; class Alphaproteobacteria; order Rhizobiales; family Rhizobiaceae; genus Rhizobium; species Rhizobium grahamii. Next base: position 175,164 of record NZ_AEYE02000033.1, read on the forward strand.
CTGATGAGCGTTGCCATCATCGGGCTCGGCGCCCTCGATGTCTTCAACGGCGCAATGACCATCGGCGCACTGGTGGCATTCAACATGCTCGCCGGCCGCGTGTCTGGCCCGCTTGTCCAGATCGTGACGATGGTGCACGAGTACCAGGAGGTTGCGCTTTCGGTTCGGATGCTCGGCGAGATCATGAACCAGCGCCCGGAACAGGCCGGTCGCGGCCGTGGCATTCGCCCGCACCTCAGGGGCAACATCGAGTTCGACAAGGTGACGTTCCGCTACGGTCCCGATGGCCCCCCTGCGCTCGACGACGTTTCCTTCAATATACCCGCAGGCTCGGTCTTCGGTGTCGTCGGCAAGAGCGGCTCTGGCAAGACGACGATTACCCGGCTGATCCAGGGGCTCTATCAGAACCAGCAGGGCATTGTGCGAATGGATGGCTACGACAGTCGCGAAATCGACCTGGTGCATTTGCGAACGAGCACCGGCGTGGTCCTGCAGGACAACTTCCTTTTCCGTGGCACCGTTCGCGAAAACATCGCGGCGGCAAAGCCCGACGCAAGTATCGAGGAAATCATGGAGGTGGCACGCATTGCCGGCGCCGAAGAGTTCATCGAACGGCTTCCGCGGGGCTTCGACACAATGCTGGAGGAAAACGCCTCGAACCTCTCGGGCGGCCAGAGACAGCGGCTCGCGATCGCTCGAGCTCTGATCACTGATCCGAAGCTCCTGATCCTTGATGAGGCGACAAGCGCGCTCGATCCCGACAGCGAGACGATCATCCGTCAGAACCTCAGCCAGATCGCGGCGGGGCGCACGGTTGTTATTGTTTCGCACCGGCTTTCGACGTTGGTCGACGCCGACTCCATCCTCGTCGTCGAACGCGGCAAGATCGCCGATATCGGCAGGCATGATCAATTGGTGACGCGTTGCATGACGTACCGTCACCTGTGGTCCCAGCAGATGAGGCAGGTAGCATGAACGCGCGCGCCCAAAAACCTGGAGAAAACCTGCCAGTGCCGACAGGCACTCCCGTAACCCAACCAGCCCTCAGGCGTTCCTTGCCGTCGGCCATCGCCGAATTCCAGTCAGATGCAGTCGAACTTGAGGAGCGCGCTCCACCCAGGATCGCGCGCATGACCCTCTATGGCATCACTGCCTTGATCACCGCAGCCATCGTCTGGGCTTCAGTGTCGTCGATCGACGAGGTGGTGGTGGCACCGGGAAAGCTGATAACCACCCAGCCAACCATTGTTGTGCAACCGCTCGAGACCTCGATCATCCGGACGATAAATGTCAGGGCCGGAGAGATCGTGAAGAAGGGTCAGGTGCTGGCGACCTTCGATGCAACCTTCAGTCAGGCGGATGTCGATCAACAGCGCGCTAAATTCATGGCACTTGACGCGCAGGTGAGGCGGCTGGAGGCGGAGCTTGACGGGACAGATTATGCAAAGGCGGCAGGATCCACGCGGGACGAACTTCTGCAGATGCAATTGTTCGACCAGCGTCGCGCCTACCGTGCCGCACAACTTCAAAATTATGATCAGCAGATCGCTGCACAGGCCGCCACCATCGCGTCCAGCCGAAATCAGGAGGCGGTTCTCGAGAACCGACGCGACACGTTGTCCCAGATCGAAGGCGCCCGGGAGCGGCTTTATAACAGGGAGAGCGGATCACTGATCACATTGCTGGGCTCGCGCGACGCGCGCCTGGACGTCGAGACAAGTCTGACCGCCGTGCAGGGCAAGGCTGATGAAGCCGAGCATACCCTCGCCAAGCTCAAGGCCGACAGGCAGGCATTCATCGAGGACTTCCGGCGCGCGGCCATGGAACAACTTGTCGATTTGCGCAGTCAGCGCGACACCGCCTCCGAGGAACTGAAGAAGATGGAACTCCGGCGCGACATGGTGGCGATGACAGCGCCAGCCGATGCAGTCGTGCTCGATCTCGCCGCGCGCTCGGTCGGGTCCGTTGTGCGTGAGGCGGAGCCGATCGTGACGCTGGTTCCGCTCAATGTCCCGCTTGAGGCGGAGGTCTCGGTCAATACCCGCGACATTGGTCGAATCACGGCCGGCAAGGAAGCCCGCATCAAGTTCGATGCCTATCCGTTCCAAAAATTCGGAACCGCATCGGGAACTGTCAGAACCGTGAGCCGCGACGCCTTCACGCCATCCCAGCAGGAGGCCGCGACCCAAACTGCGGCCCCTTACTTCAAGGCGCGCATTCCGCTGGCGGATCCAAGACTGAAAGGGTCGGACGAGCCCGTCCGTCTGCTTCCAGGCATGACCGTGTCAGCCGAGATCATGGTAGGGCGCCGCACGGTGATCTCCTACTTCCTGTATCCAATCCTGCGCGGGCTCGACAGCGCAATCCGTGAGCCGTGATAAACGCCTGCCGGGAAAATGTGAAAAAACGATCAGTCTTGATAGGCGCTTTCCATTTGCACCCTCGTCCATCAACGAGGGTGCAAACGGCCGTCGTAATATGATAGTCGCACAGCCTTCAACAGGGAGTAGCCGGTGGCGGTAGCGACGAATTCGGCACATGCAGAAGCAAACAGGCTGATAAGGCGGATTATCGGGGAAACCCCGCTGAAGGCAGCCGGTTTTATCGTGACGATCTATGGCGATGTCGTAGAGCCGCGAGGCGGCATTGCCTGGATCGGAAACCTGATCGAGACCTGCGCAGGCGTTGGCATCAGCGAGACGCTCGTTCGCACTGCCGTCTCCCGCCTCGTTGCTGCCGGTCAACTGTCTGGGGAACGGGAAGGACGGCGCAGCTACTACCGCCTGTCAGAGCCGGCCCGCAGCGAATTCTCGGCTGCCGCACGCGTTCTATTCGGCGCTCCCGAGGATGAAGGATGGCAGTTTGTGCACGTAAGTGGACCCGCCGTCGAAGACGCGATGCAAGTCCTCACGCGCGCCGGGCACGCGCGTCTCAGCAACCGCTTGGCCGTCGGCCCTGCAAATGGGATGGCGACAGCAGTTCCTGGCCTGGTATTCCGGGCAGACGCGCCGCTCGACCCAAAGGCGCTAAGGGATTTCGCATCGGAGTATTGGGATCTGACGGCACACGCAGAAGCCTACGACCAGTTCCTGGCGCAGTTTGATGGCCTCTCCGCTCTCATCTTACCGCCAGCCACGGCGTTGACGATGCGCTTGCTCCTCGTCCATCGCTTCCGGACCGTTCACCTTCACGATCCGAGATTGCCTGCTTCCGCACTCCCGGATAACTGGCCGGGTAGCGCGGCGCGGCGGTTGTTCTCCGGGCTTTACCGGCACCTTTCCACCAAGGCCGACGCCTTTGTCGCCGATACGTTCATCACAGCGTCCGGCTCATTGCCGGCTTCGACCGAGGGGACGGACATTCGACTAGAGATGCTGGAAGAGCGCGATCTGTAAGCCTCCGGGGCCTCGAACGCGCCAGCGCCGCCACGGTTGCTCCATGGCCGCGCTGGTGCCGCGAAACGCGGGCTCTCGAAATTGGGAAGCTGCGCGGCAAAGCCTGAAATCGACAGAACCGTGTAGTAGCGATTAGTGATTTAGCAACGGACCGGCGAGTGGTGTTATTAGGGGACCGATAATCCGATGAGATAGTAGGACCAGATCCGCTGTCGGGCCCGATGGCGCCTTCCGCGCAGCGGCAAGCGCTACATCTCAAACATCATGATTGTGGAGCGGGCAAGTGAACTGGCCGCCCTTCCGGCCGATGTTCTGTTAACGAGGCTACATAGCTTCAGGGAAAATCACTTTTTCACAGGGACCTATGTCGGTCCCGGCCGTGGCGACATCCAGGATAGATTCGAACAGAACCCGGCAAAGATATTCGGGACGGGCGCGACACCGCGGCTGTCGACGTCCAGTCAAGGCGCCGATGTTCCTCGACGCGGATGGAACCCTGATGCCGAGTACGACAAGCGGCCCTATTCCTCCCTGAATGCCTTCATCATCTGGTCGGTGAATGGTTTGAGGAGGTATGAGAGGGCGGTTCGCTCGGCGGTCTGGACGAAGACTTCGACGGGCATTCCGGGGATGAGCTTGTTGTCCTTGAGGAGGTTCTGGTCGTTAAGCGACAGGGAGGCGAGGTAGTAGGGCTGGCCGGTGGCGCGGTCGAGGGTGGTTGCGGCGGCGACGACGTCGACGTGGTTGCGGCGGCGACGACGTCGACGGTGCCGTGGAGTTCCGGGGTGGTGCGCTGGTTGAAGGCGGTGAAGCGCATGCGGGCCGGCTGGCCGGGCGAGACGCGGTCGATGTCGACGGGGGGAATGCGGACCTCGACGCTGAGGTGCTCGCTTTTCGGGACGACCGACATGACGGTGGCGCCCGGCGCGATGATGCCGCCGATGGTGTGGACCTGCAGGTCATAGACGAAGCCGTCGACGGGGGCGCGCACCTCCATGCGGGTGAGGCGGTCGCGGGCGGCGATCTCGCGCTCGTTGAGCTCGGCGATCTTGGCGAGCAGGTTGACGATCTCGGTCTGCGCCTCCTTGCGGGTGGTCTGGTCGATGGAGATGAGCTTCATGTTGAGCTCGCTGATCTCGCCCTCGGCCTCGGCGACCTTGGCGATCAGCTCGCCGCGGCTGCCCTCGATGCGGGCGCGCTGGCGCAGCAGGTCGCGCTTCTGCGAGATCGGCACCAGCTGGCTTGCGAGCAGCTTCTCGGTCTTGGCGAGCTCCTGCTCGACGATCTCGGCCTCGCTGTCGTTGGAGCGGCTCTGCGCCTTGAAGCCGCGCACCTGTTCGTCGAGCTGGACGATCTGCAGGCGCAGCTGTTCCTTCTGGTTGGCGACCATGCGGCGGTTGGCCTCAAACAGCCTGGTCTCGCCTGATATCACCGAGGCGGACAGGTCGAGCGCCGCAAAGCCGACGGTTTCTGCCTCGTCGCGCTCGGCCACCAGCCTGGCATGGGCGGCGGTCAGCTGCTGCAGCTGCGCCCTGACGATCGACAGTTCGACGCGGGTCTGGGTGTCGTCGAGGACGATGAGGACGTCGCCCTTCCTGACGACGGTGCCGTTGTCGACGCGGATGGCGGCGATGATGCCGCCGTCGCGGTGCTGGATGGTCTTGACCTGCTCGGAGACAACCACCTGGCCATGGGTGATGACGGCGCCCGACAGCTTCGCCTGGGCGGCCCAGCCGCCGATGCCGAAGACCAGCACGCCTGCCAGTGCCGAGGAGGCGATAATGCGCGAGGTGATGCCGAACTGCCGGGCGTTCTGCCTGGCCTTGTCGCTGCCGGTCTTGTCGGTGCCGGCCTTGTCGCTGCCGGTTTTGTCGCTGGTGGTGGTGATCATCGCGGTGTTCCCCTGGAGCCTTGCTGGCCTTGTTGTCCTGTCGTCGTGGTCTGCTGGCATTGTCTTTCTGGCATTGTCGGGAGAGGCCGGCCTCCCGGGGGAGAGGCCGATGGCCTATCCCCCGGGACAGGCGTCACGCCTGTCCCATCGTCTGGCTGTCGACCGTGACCTGGCCGGGCTCGATGGCGGCGAGGATGAAGTCCTCAGCGGTCAGCTCGTGATGGCCGCGCAGCAGGATCTGCAGGTCGTCGTCATGGTCGAGGTCGACGATGGTGCGCACGACGGTGCGGGTGTCGTCGCCGAGCGCCTCGTAGATGAAGGTGACCGAGCCGATCTGCGGCGTGTCGCCGTCGATCTGCAGGCCGGCGAAGGTCAGCGTGCCGTACTGGCCAAGCGCGGAGAGATCGATGCGGTCGCCGACGCCGAAGTCGAGGATCTCGTCATGGCCGGCGCCGTCGTTCTGAAGGCTGGCGACCGACTGGAAGACGAAGACGTCGTCGCCGTCGCCGCCAACCAGCACGTTGACCCTGGCCGAGGCGATGATCGTGTCGTCGCCGGAGCCGCAGCTGGCATTCTCGACGTCGAGGAGTGCGTCGTCGCCGATCTCCGCACCGGAAGCCTCGCCGCGCTCGAGATCGATGACGACACCGAGCACGGTGGCCGAGGCATCGTAGCAGTCGCTGCCGCTGCCGCCGTCCATCCGGTCGTCGCCGTCATCACCGCCGTTGCCGCTGCGGGCGAGCACGATGAAGACGTCGTCGCCGCTGCCGCCGTCGAGCCGGTCGTCACCGTCGCCGCCGACCAGGTGGTCGTCGCCACTGCGCCCGGCCACCTGATCGTCGCCACCCCCGCCATAAAGGATGTCGGTGCCGCTGCCGCCGGA
>NZ_AEYE02000080.1 GCF_000298315.2 Rhizobium grahamii CCGE 502
CCCGAATTGATCATTTCGCGGCTCAATGGCCGGCCTGCCGGTTTCCCCTGTCAACGCTTCGACGCACATCTCGCGATGTGCCCCGCATGACTCGGGGTCAGAGTGATTCGCCACTTCTTCTCCGTGTTGAACTTTCATCAACTATCTTTCATCGGCTTTGCAGCCGCACTAAGCGCGATTTTCGATGCGCATTGACGGCTGTGGCACCGCTGAACGCGCCTCGCATCAGTAGCGAGATCCGGCTCTGTTAGGCGGTG
>NZ_AEYE02000079.1 GCF_000298315.2 Rhizobium grahamii CCGE 502
CCGTGCTTGGCAGCGGCAAGGACAAGCCCGAGCCGGCGCATGAGCAGAAGGCGGCCGGCCCGGAGCCGGTGGAGCCGGCCGGTCCCGAGGCCACCAATCTGGCGGCGATCGACGATGTCGCCGCCTTCCTGCGCGACATGACCGATGAGCTGATGGCGAGCACCTCGGGCGTCATCCGCAAGCGCCATGTCGCCTCGGTGCGGCTGAGCTTCGAGGACCTGCCGCTGCCGCGCAATCCGAACCTTGCCGACACGGTGATG
>NZ_AEYE02000078.1 GCF_000298315.2 Rhizobium grahamii CCGE 502
CGGTGCTTGGCAGCGGCAAGGACAAGCCCGAGCCGGCGCATGAGCAGAAGGCGGCCGGCCCGGCGCCGGTGGAGCCGCCCGGTCCCGAGGCCACCAATCTGGCGGCGATCGACGATGTCGCCGCCTTCCTGCGCGACATGACCGATGAGCTGATGGCGAGCACCTCGGGCGTCATCCGCAAGCGCCATGTCGCCTCGGTGCGGCTGAGCTTCGAGGACCTGCCGCTGCCGCGCAATCCGAACCTTGCCGACACGGTGATA
>NZ_AEYE02000077.1 GCF_000298315.2 Rhizobium grahamii CCGE 502
GGCGCGGTTCGTCGATCTCAGGATGAGGCCAAACAACCTCACCTGGATGTCAGGATGAGGCCAAACAGCCTCACCTGGATGTCAGGATGAGGCCAAACAGCCTCACCTGGAGGACGCGGGGTGGAGCAGCCCGGTAGCTCGTCAGGCTCATAACCTGAAGGCCGCAGGTTCAAATCCTGCCCCCGCAACCAAACTTCCAAAAGACAACGATCACCTCATAACTCCTCCGCGTAAGCGTCGAGGAGCTTTTTGCGTTTCTGAGCAGGGTCCAG
>NZ_AEYE02000076.1 GCF_000298315.2 Rhizobium grahamii CCGE 502
ACCCGCTGTCCGGCAAGCGCGTCCGCATTACGCTCGTTGCCAAGGACGCTGCAGGCCAGACCGGCCGTAGCCCTCCGCATGAAATGACGCTGCCAGCCCGACCCGTTCAACGAGCCGCTTGCCGCTGCCGTAGCCGAAGAGCGGCAGGTGTTCTCGCTCGATACGCGGAAGATGCCGGAGGCGGTTGCACTGAACGAAGCACTGACCCTGCGCCCGGAAGAGACGATCCCGAACCTGACCAACTACCTGCTGCTGCAATCGGCGCTGACACGGATGAAGCTCA
>NZ_AEYE02000075.1 GCF_000298315.2 Rhizobium grahamii CCGE 502
GGAGAGGGAAATCTGCCATTCTTCGTGCACAGGGTAAACAAAGCTTTCATAGACGTATTAACATAATTTCGTTGTAGTCAATAGAAACGGTATCAGTTAAACTTGTTTATGTCTCCACATGTTTGCGTAAACTAAATCTATTGTGCATTTAAAAAAAAAATCATTTTAGATATCTTCCAGTCTTGTTTTCCTCAATTATCAATAATTCAATTGTTTTATTTGAGAGGGCATGTAGTGGTGACGAAAAAAGTTGTTTTCAAGATAAATTAACTGATTCTTGATCTTATTTCAGCTGCACGAGGCAGAGGTCGAGGTGGCAGAGGAAATGTTTTCCAAAAGCGACG
>NZ_AEYE02000074.1 GCF_000298315.2 Rhizobium grahamii CCGE 502
CCAGCTTTCAACATGGGTTTGTCGATACGACCACCACCAGCTACAATGCCTGTAATGAATGAGGAGACAATATTTTAAATGGGTCTATTGATAGGTTAACAGGAATTGATTAATATTTCTAAAACAAATATTATATTATCCTCAATGTGTAAATTAACAATCCTTACACGTCTCTTTCAATTCATCGGAACAATTTGCAGTGTTTCACTGTAGTCGCATCACAAAAATACATCGGTTTCTTTTCTCAAATTGAAATGTCATTTAACCCTCTCCCTGCTTGATTAGTCGCTCTTTAGGATATCTGGTAGCCTCCAGCATAGCGAGAGTTAACATACCTAGCTGTGTACTTACCAACCATTGCCCTGTTAGTCG
>NZ_AEYE02000073.1 GCF_000298315.2 Rhizobium grahamii CCGE 502
ATATGTAAGAAGCTTGATTGGGAACCACTAATCAGTCGAGAATAACCAGGAAGTTGAATAAATCTAATCGGAGTTGTGAGTAAGAAGATATCCCACTTTCTATCCAGGTGATTCCAGATTAGTCTGTTCGGTCATATGCCATTATCTTCATGATTCTTATCAAACCAGGATGAACCACGATCTAAGAAGCTTTATTTGGAACCACTAATCAGTGGAGAATAACCAGGAAGTTGAATAAATCTCATAAGTGTTGTGAGCAAGATGACTATCCCACCTTCTAGTCAAGATGATTCCAGATTAGCATGTTCGGACATATGCCATTATCTTCATGACTCTTATCAAACCAGGATGAACCACGATCTAAGAAGCTTTATTTGGAACACTAATCA
>NZ_AEYE02000071.1 GCF_000298315.2 Rhizobium grahamii CCGE 502
CCCGCGGAGCATGTCCATTGCCAACATGCCAGTCCATCAGATCCCGAAACAGGCTCAGTGAGCGCCACGTGCATTGCCGACCCAAACCTTCGTTCGACATTTTGGCGGCGTAAACGCCCGCAAACTCCCGATACGGACCGTAGACCAGCTTCCGGTATAAGGCGCTGCGATTCAAATAGTCAGTTGCGTTCATGTGTCCTCTCCTTCGCGTCAATTGCGACGGAGAGACCCTAAACTATGCCGACTGGCTGCCCGCTATGGTGCCGGAAACGTTGGCAAAAAGTTGATTAATCGGCATAGTTCGACGGTCGGCATAAACAGCTAAAATGAACAACGTCGATCCGCTCGCCTGGCTGACACAGACCTTAGTTCGCATGGCCAACGGATGGCCCGCGCAGGATATCGACGCTCTGATGCC
>NZ_AEYE02000070.1 GCF_000298315.2 Rhizobium grahamii CCGE 502
CTATTTGCACTGGACACTGATGAGATCTCGCTGCTTCCGTATGAAAGACTTCCCGGCATGCACAGGGTCTCCGACCGCGCGGGATCGGTGCATGGCTTGCGATTGACGCCATGCACCGTGTTGCCTTCCGCTTCGCTTAACAGCGTCGGCATCCCGAATTGATCATTTCGCGGCTCAATGGCCGGCCTGCCGGTTTCCCCTGTCAACGCTTCGACGCACATCTCGCGATGTGCCCCGCATGACTCGGGGTCAGAGTGATTCGCCACTTCTTCTCCGTGTTGAACTTTCATCAACTATCTTTCATCGGCTTTGCAGCCGCACTAAGCGCGATTTTCGATGCGCATTGACGGCTGTGGCACCGCTGAACGCGCCTCGCATCAGTAGCGAGATCCGGCTCTGTTAGGCGGTGGATGTTTTCGA
>NZ_AEYE02000069.1 GCF_000298315.2 Rhizobium grahamii CCGE 502
ATCATTGGTGCCGGTGATCAGGATGCTGATGACCTGCGTGTCCTTGGCGCCGTTGCTGTCGGTCACCTCGACCGTGTAGTCGAGGCGTGTCTGCCAGCCAGCCGGCAGGAAGTCGAAGGTCTGGCTGCCGGAACTGAAGGTCCAGTGCAACGTGCCATCCGAATTGCCGTTGACGACGGGGTTGGTCGACAGGTGCAGGAAGTCTATCGCGCCGGCCGCGGCCGGATTGTAGCCAGCGCCGCCGCCGGTAACCGACAGGACCTTGGCAGTGACGACGTCGGTCATATCGGCGTCGTGAACCTTCAGGTCGCCCTGCGTCGTCAAGGCGGCATCCGTCTCCGACAGGCTGCGGGTGACGGCTTCCTGGCCGACGAAGCCAGGAATGGTCGTCGACGTCGTCTCGCCAGCGGGGATGCTGATCACAGGCGC
>NZ_AEYE02000068.1 GCF_000298315.2 Rhizobium grahamii CCGE 502
GTCGCGCCCCGACCACGCCCTTCCACTGGCCGATCGCCAGGTCGACCGGTGCCAGCGCCCGCGCCGTGACGATCGACGAGGCGATGATCGAGCCCGACGACAGTTCGCCGCGGATCGTCAGATAGGCGCCGAGCCCGAGGATCGCCGACTGCAGCATCATCCGCAGCACCTTCGACAGCCCGGACAGCGTGCCGCCGACGTCTGATGTCTTCGTCTGACAGTCGAGGTGGCGGCGGTTGGCCTTCTCGAAGCGGTCGACGGCCCGACCGGTGATCCCCATCGCATGCATGATGTCGCTGTTGCGGGCGTTCGAATCGGCAACCGAGTTACGCGCCACCGAGGCCTTGATCATCGACTGCGAATGCCGCCGCGTCAGCACCTCGGCAACAACCGTCAGCACCGTCAGCACCACGGCACCGCCGACCGTCAAAAG
>NZ_AEYE02000067.1 GCF_000298315.2 Rhizobium grahamii CCGE 502
ATTGCTGACGGTCGGCGGTGCCGTGGTGCTGACGGTGCTGACGGTTGTTGCCGAGGTGCTGACGCGGCGGCACTCGCAGTCGATGATCAAGGCCTCGGTGGCGCGCAACTCGGTTGCCGATTCGAACGCCCGCAACAGCGACATCATGCATGCGATGGGGATCACCGGGCGGGCCGTCGATCGCTTCGAGAAGGCCAACCGCCGCCACCTCGACTGTCAGACGAAGACGTCCGACGTCGGCGGCACGCTGTCGGGGCTGTCGAAGGTGCTGCGGATGATGCTGCAGTCGGCGATCCTCGGGCTTGGCGCCTATCTGACGATCCGCGGCGAGCTGTCGTCGGGCTCGATCATCGCCTCGTCGATCGTCACGGCGCGGGCACTTGCGCCGGTCGACCTGGCGATCGGCCAGTGGAAGGGCGTGGTCGGGGCGCGCC
>NZ_AEYE02000066.1 GCF_000298315.2 Rhizobium grahamii CCGE 502
TACCGCGGCGCCCAAGGGCTCGATCCCGAATTGATCGCCAAGCTCGAAAAGCAGTTCGGCTTCGACAAGCCGCCGCTGACGCGCTTCGGCGAGATGATGTGGAACTACATTCGCTTCGATTTCGGCGAGAGCTTCTTCCGCAACACCACGGTTCTCGAACTGATCAAGGACAAATTGCCGGTGTCCGCCTCGCTCGGCGTCTGGATCATGATCTTTTCATACGGCATCTCGATCCCGCTCGGTATCCGCAAGGCTGTCAAAGACGGCTCGACCTTCGACGTCTGGACCTCGGGGGTCATCATCATCGGCTATGCCGTTCCGAGCTTCCTGTTCGGCATCCTCTTGATCGTGCTCTTTGCGGGCGGATCCTTCTACGACTGGTTCCCGCTGCGCGGCCTCGTCTCCGACAATTTCGATCAGCTCGCCTGGTGGCAGAAGCCGCTCGA
>NZ_AEYE02000065.1 GCF_000298315.2 Rhizobium grahamii CCGE 502
GAGATCACCGCGGCGGACAGGTCGAGCGCCGCAAAGCCGACGGTTTCTGCCTCGTCGCGCTCGGCCACCAGCCTGGCATGGGCGGCGGTCAGCTGCTGCAGCTGCGCCCTGACGATCGACAGTTCGACGCGGGTCTGGGTGTCGTCGAGGACGATGAGGACGTCGCCCTTTTTGACGACGGTGCCGTTGTCGACGCGGATGGCGGCGATGATGCCGCCGTCGCGGTGCTGGATGGTCTTGACCTGCTCGGAGACGACCACCTGGCCATGGGTGATGACGGCGCCCGACAGCTTCGCCTGGGCGGCCCAGCCGCCGATGCCGAAGACCAGCACGCCGGCCAGTGCCGAGGAGGCGATAATGCGCGAGGTGATGCCGAACTGCCGGGCGTTCTGCCTGGCCTTGTCGCTGCCGGTCTTGTCGGTGCCGGCCTTGTCGCTGCCGGTCTT
>NZ_AEYE02000064.1 GCF_000298315.2 Rhizobium grahamii CCGE 502
AAAACCGGCAGCGACAAGGCCGGCACCGACAAGACCGGCAGCGACAAGGCCAGGCAGAACGCCCGGCAGTTCGGCATCACCTCGCGCATTATCGCCTCCTCGGCACTGGCAGGCGTGCTGGTCTTCGGCATCGGCGGCTGGGCCGCCCAGGCGAAGCTGTCGGGCGCCGTCATCACCCATGGCCAGGTGGTTGTCTCCGAGCAGGTCAAGACCATCCAGCACCGCGACGGCGGCATCATCGCCGCCATCCGCGTCGACAACGGCACCGTCGTCAGGAAGGGCGACGTCCTCATCGTCCTCGACGACACCCAGACCCGCGTCGAACTGTCGATCGTCAGGGCGCAGCTGCAGCAGCTGACCGCCGCCCATGCCAGGCTGGTGGCCGAGCGCGACGAGGCAGAAACCGTCGGCTTTGCGGCGCTCGACCTGTCCGCCTCGGTGATATCA
>NZ_AEYE02000063.1 GCF_000298315.2 Rhizobium grahamii CCGE 502
TTGCCATCAAGCACCTCGTGCGTCACCACCACCTGGCCGGCCGCCGTCAGCGCACCACCCGAGGCCAGCGTGAAGTGCTGCACCCCATCCATCCCGCTGTTGGCGTCGATCGCCGCAAAGTCGATCTTGTCGCCGGGCTGGAAGCCGTGGATCGTGTCGCCATTGGCGGCGCCTGCCGACAGGAAGCGGAAGGTGTCGTTGCCGAGCCCGCCGTCCATGACGTTGACCGCGGCCGTTGCCGTGATCGTGTCATGGCCGGAACCGGTGATGACGTTCTCGAAGCCGTAGACCACATCCGTCCCGGTCGTGCCTCCCGACGTGCCGCCCGACACCTGGCCGCGCTGCATGAAGCCGTTGCCGAGGTCGACCGTCAGGTTCGCCGTCGCCACCGCATAGTCCAGCGTGTCGGTGCCGTCGCCGCCCCAGTACTGGTCGTCGCCGTCACCGGCAGA
>NZ_AEYE02000062.1 GCF_000298315.2 Rhizobium grahamii CCGE 502
CCTGCGGAGCATGTCCATTGCCAACATGCCAGTCCATCAGATCCCGAAACAGGCTCAGCGAGCGCCACGTGCATTGCCGACCCAAACCTTCGTTCGACATTTTGGCGGCGTAAACGCCCGCAAACTCCCGATACGGACCGTAGACCAGCTTCCGGTATAAGGCGCTGCGATTCAAATAGTCAGTTGCGTTCATGTGTCCTCTCCTTCGCGTCAATTGCGACGGAGAGACCCTAAACTATGCCGACTGGCTGCCCGCTATGGTGCCGGAAACGTTGGCAAAAAGTTGATTAATCGGCATAGTTCGACGGTCGGCATAAACGGCAAAGATGAACAACGTCGATCCGCAAGCCTGGCTTACTCAGGCACTCGAGCGCCTCGCAAATGGATGGCCCAGCGCCGAAATCGACGCCCTCATGCCGTGGAACTATGCCGCCTGAACGGCCCCAGCTTGTCGCTTAC
>NZ_AEYE02000061.1 GCF_000298315.2 Rhizobium grahamii CCGE 502
ATCTCATAAGTTTTGTGAGCAAGAAGATATCCCACCTTCTGTCCAGATGATTCCAGATTAGCCTGTTCGGACATATGCCATTATCTTCATGATTCTTATCAAACCAGGATGAACCACGATCTAAGAAGATTTATTTGGAACCACTAATCAGTGGAGAATAACCAGGAAATTGAATAAATCTCACAGGATTTGTGAGTAAGAAGATATCCCACTTTCTATCCAGATGATTCCAGATTAGCCTGTTCGGACATATGGCAATATCTTCTATGATTCTTATCAAACCAGGATGAACCACGATCTAAGAAGCTTTATTTGGAACCGACTAATCAGTGGAGAATAACCAGGAAGTTGAATAAATCTCATAAGTGTTGTGAGCAAGTATCCCACCTTCTATCCAGATTATTCCAGATTAGCATGTTCGGACATATGCCATTATCTTCGTGATTCTTATCAACCAGGATGAACCACGATCTAAGAAGCTTTATTTGGAACC
>NZ_AEYE02000060.1 GCF_000298315.2 Rhizobium grahamii CCGE 502
GCAGCCACCAGCGGCTGAACGAGACGCTGGCGGTGCTGAACGACAAGAGCGGCTATGTCGAGCTGCCGGCGCCGCATGAGAGCCTAACGGTCGACAACATCACGACGGTGGCGCCGACCAGCGGCGCGGTGCTTTTGAGCGAAGTCAGCTTCACGCTGAAGGCCGGCCAGGCGCTCGGCCTGATCGGTCCGTCAGGCGGCGGCAAGACGACGCTGGCGCGCTCGATCCTCGGCATCTGGCCGGTGCTGCGCGGCTCGGTTCGGGTCGACGGCGCCGATCTCAGCCAGTGGAACGAGGCCTTCTTCGGCGAGCATGTCGGCTACCTGCCGCAGGACGTGGCGCTGATGGAGGGGACGATTGCCGAGAACATCTCGCGCTTTGCCGAGGTGCCGGATGCGCGCAAGATCATCCGGGCGGCGAAGGCCGCCGACATCCACGAGCTGGTCGTGCACCTGCGCGACGGCTACCAGACCGAGCTCGGTCCGCACGGCACGGCGCTGTCGGCC
>NZ_AEYE02000059.1 GCF_000298315.2 Rhizobium grahamii CCGE 502
TGGGACATCATCGACGTGCGAGTTCGGGATTCGTCTTTACGGACGCGTTTGCGCAGCTTTTACAATGCACAGCTGCAACAATGCCGCTCGGGAACAGCGGTGCCGATCGCTTGATCCAGTTGTGTTCGCATACGGCCGCGGGGTTAGCCGCATCAGCAGCCATAGGCGCGGCTGCTTTGGCGATAGACCGGGCTACCCAGGGTCCAGTCCCTGTTCACGCGCTCAGTGAGGCCGTCAATTGCTTCCTCGAGCAAGTGCCACAAGCCGATATTGGACCTTGGATGAAATCCCGCAATCTGGATATCGATACTTTGTCCCGCATGCTGGAGGAGTTGGCTCGGGTAGAACGGTCCTCTGATGAAGCGGAACAGTTGGTTCACAGACTAGTTCATTCCAGGCTTAAGATGAGCTAGTACCTTCCGCTCGTAGGCGAGAGCTCGCGAGCCCCACAATTTCCGTCGGTCACTTGCGTTCGCAATTTTGTCCGATTGGTGCACCAACCATCCTTTCGATGGTCTCAAGAGCTGTGTTCTTGTTTCAGCGTTTCGTTGAAAACGAT
>NZ_AEYE02000058.1 GCF_000298315.2 Rhizobium grahamii CCGE 502
GGGCAGCGCCAGCGCATCGGGCTGGCGCGGGCGCTTTACGGCGATCCCTTCCTGGTGGTGCTCGACGAGCCGAACTCCAACCTCGACGCCGAGGGCGAGGAGGCGCTGACCAGGGCGATCGCCAAGGTGCGCGAGCGCGGCGGCATCGTCATCATCGTCGCCCATCGCCCGAGTGCGCTTTCCGCCGTCGACATGGTCGGGCTGGTGCAGAACGGCCGGCTTGCCGCCTTCGGGCCGAAGGACGAGATCATCCAGCCCACCGCCAAGCGTCCGCTGGTCGTCGGCAAGACGCCGCCGGCCGCCGACCGCGACCGGATCGCCAATGCCGCCGCCGAATAGCGGCCAGACCCAAAGAGGAATGGCCTGAACAGGGCCGGGCCCAAAGAGGGCCAAGCCTAAAAAAGGATAGAGCAAGGATTGGAGAGCGTCATGGAGGAGAAACTGATCCTCGGACTGCCCGACGACGGCCAGGCGGCCGTTGCGCCTGCCAACCGGTTCCGGCTTGCCGCCGACAAGGGCGCCGACCGGCGGATCTACTCGCTGCCTTTGCTGTTCGGGGTGCTCGGCG
>NZ_AEYE02000057.1 GCF_000298315.2 Rhizobium grahamii CCGE 502
GTCGTTGGTGCCGGTGATGGTGACGGTGACGGGCTGTGTGATGGTGCCGCCGTGGCCGTCGGTGATGGTGACCTGGTAGGTTTCCTGGCGGGTTTCGCCCTGGCCGAGGAACTGTGCTGCGGCGTTGTTGATCGTGTAGGTCCAGCCGACGCTGCCGCCTGCGGTGGTCGGCGATTCCGTGACCGGGGCAAGCGCGAAGGTGCCGAGCAGCGAGCCGCTTGGTGCCGCAACCGTGGTGGTGTGGGTGTCGATCAGGTCGACGTCGTTGAAGTTGATCGTGCCGGTCGCCTGCTGCGTGCCGTCCTCGACGACACCGCCGCTGACGATCGACCCAGCCGAGACATAGGTCGGCTTGTCATTGGTGCCATGGACGTTGATCGTCAGCGTCTGGGTGCTTTCGGCGCCATACTGGTCGCGGACGGTGAAGGTGAAGGTTTCGGTCTTCGTCTCGCCGTCGGCGATCGCCTGCACGGCCGCCTTGCTGCTGTCGAGCTTGTAGCTGTAGAGGCCGAGCTGGGCGCTCCAGGTCAGCTTGCCGTAGGTGCCGTCGACGCCGGCCGAGCCGTTCGTCTGGTTGTTGACCTTGCTGACGCTCAGGAGGGCGAGATGATCGACGTCGACGGCGCCCTGCATCAGGTTGCCGTAAACCGTCGAAGGCGCGGTGTCCTCCTTGACG
>NZ_AEYE02000056.1 GCF_000298315.2 Rhizobium grahamii CCGE 502
AGCGCGGTTCGTCGATCTCAGGATGAGGCCAAACAACCTCACCTGGATGTCAGGATGAGGCCAAACAGCCTCACCTGGATGTCAGGATGAGGCCAAACAGCCTCACCTGGAGGACGCGGGGTGGAGCAGCCCGGTAGCTCGTCAGGCTCATAACCTGAAGGCCGCAGGTTCAAATCCTGCCCCCGCAACCAAAACCTTTCCCAATCGGACACATACTCAACGAGCCCTCACGGGGCTTTTTGTGTTTGTCTGGCCGAGACCGACAGAGCGAAGTGTGCCTCGGAGGGCTATCCGCGCCTTGCACGAGCAGATGGTCGTTGCTAGCGACAAGATTGGGTCGAGTTGACACCCGTGTCCCAGTCTCGCAGACGGAGCAGGATCGATCCGCGGCGACCTTGCGGGTGGGACTTTCGTATCCGTCGCGGAGCGCCTTGCTGCGCGCTACCGGGCGATGGTGGCCGAAGGATTGGCCATCAATATGCTCCGCTGCAATGCATCAGGCCGTACGCCTCCAAGGTGGCGGGCTGGTGGCCTCGGGGAGTGCCGATCACCACTTTATTGATGAACGATCGCACAGTCGGCATCATTTGCCGTTTGGCGTCCTCGTTCGTGCGCTGACGTGCCTGCAGGCGGAAATGGCGCATGCGCAAATCCCGCCTCTGGGGGATCGTGACACG
>NZ_AEYE02000055.1 GCF_000298315.2 Rhizobium grahamii CCGE 502
CCCAGCATCGGATGCAGCAGCCAGACGAACACCAGATAGACCGGCATCCACGGCAGGTCGAACAGCGCCACCGGGCCCTGGCTCGACAGGAAGCCGCGCAGCGTGTCGACGTCGCGGCCGCGCTCCATCGCCTCAGACGTCGAATAGCCGTAGCGCGGCATCTCGATCACCACCTTGTGGGCGATCGGCGCAAGCTCGGCATCCAGCCGGGCGCCGAGCCTGATCAGGATCTGCGAGCGGATGATGTCGAACATCCCCTGGAACAGGTACAGGCTGATCGCCAGGATCGACAGCGCCACCAGCGTCGAGATCGAGCCGCTGGTCAGCGCCCGGTCGTAGATCTGCAGCATGTAGAAGGCGCCCGTCAGCGCCAGGATGTTGATGATCCCCGACAGCCCGAACAGATAGGCAAGGATGCCGCGCAATCCGGGGATCCTGTATTGTGGCTCGCTCTTCTTCTTCGTCATCGCATACCCCCCACATCAGCACCGCGGACCATCAGGGCATCAACCCGTCGCCCGGACCCGGCGCATTGAACAGAAAGTCCCCGACCGGGATTGCCCCGGTCGGGGAGGCGCGCTCGTCCCCTCTAGGAGACGCCGTTGAAGTCGCTGGCCGTCAGGTTGTAGTTGCCCTTCAGCATCAGCACGAAGTCGGCATCGGTGTTGCTGTCGACATTGCCGTGGATCACCGTGAACTCG
>NZ_AEYE02000054.1 GCF_000298315.2 Rhizobium grahamii CCGE 502
AGAGGATATCCCACTTTCTATCCATATGATTCCAGATTAGCATGTTCGGACATATGTCATTATCTTCATGATTCTTATCAAACCAGGATGAACCAATATGTAAGAAGCTTGATTGGGAACTACTAATCAGTGGAGAATAACCAGGAAGTTGAATAAATCTCATAGGAGTTGTGAGTAAGAAGATATCCCACTTTCTATCCAGGTGATTCCAGATTAGCCTGTTCGGACATATGGCAATATCTTCATGATTCTTATCAAACCAGGATGAACCACGATCTAAGAAGCTTTATTTGGAACCACTAATCAGTGGAGAATAACCAGGAAGTTGAATAAATCTCATAGGAGTTGTGAGTAAGAAGATATCCCACTTTCTATCCAGATGATTCCAGATTAGCCTGTTCGGACATATGGCAATATCTTCATGATTCTTATCAAACCAGGATGAACCACGATCTAAGAAGCTTTATTTGGAACCACTAATCAGTGGAGAATAACCAGGAAGTTGAATAAATCTCATAGGAGTTGTGAGTAAGAAGATATCCCACTTTCTATCCAGATGATTCCAGATTAGCCTATTCGGACATATGGCAATATCTTCATGATTCTTATCAAACCAGGATGAACCAATATATAAGAAGCTTCATTGGGAACAACTAATCAGTGGAGAATAACCAGGAAGTTGAATAAATCCCATAGGAGTTGTGAGTAAGAAGATATCCCACTTTCT
>NZ_AEYE02000053.1 GCF_000298315.2 Rhizobium grahamii CCGE 502
GGGCGAGACCAGGCTGTTTGAGGCCAACCGCCGCATGGTCGCCAACCAGAAGGAACAGCTGCGCCTGCAGATCGTCCAGCTCGACGAACAGGTGCGCGGCTTCAAGGCGCAGAGCCGCTCCAACGACAGCGAGGCCGAGATCGTCGAGCAGGAGCTCGCCAAGACCGAGAAGCTGCTCGCAAGCCAGCTGGTGCCGATCTCGCAGAAGCGCGACCTGCTGCGCCAGCGCGCCCGCATCGAGGGCAGCCGCGGCGAGCTGATCGCCAAGGTCGCCGAGGCCGAGGGCGAGATCAGCGAGCTCAACATGAAGCTCATCTCCATCGACCAGACCACCCGCAAGGAGGCGCAGACCGAGATCGTCAACCTGCTTGCCAAGATCGCCGAGCTCAACGAGCGCGAGATCGCCGCCCGCGACCGCCTCACCCGCATGGAGGTGCGCGCCCCCGTCGACGGCTTCGTCTATGACCTGCAGGTCCACACCATCGGCGGCATCATCGCGCCGGGCGCCACCGTCATGTCGGTCGTCCCGAAAAGCGAGCACCTCAGCGTCGAGGTCCGCATTCCCCCCGTCGACATCGACCGCGTCTCGCCCGGCCAGCCGGCCCGCATGCGCTTCACCGCCTTCAACCAGCGCACCACCCCGGAACTCCACGGCACCGTCGACGTCGTCGCCGCCGCAACCACCCTCGACCGCGCCACCGGCCAGCCCTACTACCTCGCCTCCCTGTCGCTT
>NZ_AEYE02000052.1 GCF_000298315.2 Rhizobium grahamii CCGE 502
CACCCTGTCGGGCGCCGATCCGGAAGGCCTGTTTCCGGCCATCCTCGGCCATGAGGGTGCCGGCATCGTCGTCGATGTCGGCCCAGGCGTGACCTCGGTAAAGAAGGGCGACCACGTCATTCCGCTCTATACGCCGGAATGCCGCGAATGCCCGTCCTGCCTCAGCCGCAAGACCAATCTGTGCACCGCCATCCGCTCCACCCAGGGCCAGGGGCTGATGCCGGACGGCACCTCGCGGTTTTCGATCGGCAAGGACAAGATCCATCACTACATGGGCTGCTCGACCTTCGCCAATTACACGGTGCTGCCGGAGATTGCCGTTGCCAAGGTCAATCCCGACGCTCCCTTCGACAAGATCTGCTATATCGGCTGCGGCGTCACGACAGGCATCGGCGCCGTCATCAACACCGCCAAGGTGGAGATCGGCTCGACCGCCATCGTCTTCGGGCTTGGCGGCATCGGCCTCAACGTCATCCAGGGTCTCAGGCTTGCTGGCGCCGACATGATCATCGGCGTTGATCTGAACAACGACAAGAAGGCCTGGGGCGAGCGCTTCGGCATGACGCATTTCGTCAATCCGAAGGAGGTCGGCGACGACATCGTGCCCTACCTCGTCAACATGACGAAGCGCGGCGCCGACCAGATCGGTGGCGCCGACTACACCTTCGACTGCACCGGCAACACCAAGGTGATGCGCCAGGCGCTGGAAGCCAGCCATCGCGGCTGGGGCAAGTCGGTGGTCATCGGCG
>NZ_AEYE02000051.1 GCF_000298315.2 Rhizobium grahamii CCGE 502
TCGGTGGCAGAATTTTAGCGGCCGCTTATAAAAAGTGTGCATAAGCCGGCGCTTTGAATCCGGCTGGTCGGCGCAGGGATTCCTAAGACGGGGCAAATCAGATTCGCTCCGGGCATGGCAAAGAAGCGGCTCCCCTCACCCGAGCATGCCGACACGCTTTCACTGAATGCGTTGCGCAGTCTGGTGACGGGTTTGCTGGAACGGTCGCAGCAGGCGGAAGCCCGACTCGCGAAGCTCGAGGCCCACAACATCCAGCTGCGGGAGGAAAACGCCGCCCTTCGGCTGGACAACACCCGCCTGAAACTCGAGAACCAGCTTTTGCGCGACGAGATCGCCCGACTGAAGAACCTGCCACCGCGACCGCCGTTTCGGGCCTCCGGCATGGACAAGGCAACCGACAGCATGCTTGGCGACAAGCAGCTATCGAAGAAAAAGCCACGTGGCCCGAAGCTGGACGTAAAGCGGGTGAGCCGGCAGGAGATCCTGCGCATCAATGCCCCGGCCGGCTCACGCTTCAAGGGGTACAAAAGCGTCTATGTTCGCGACCTGGTGCTCAAGGCGGAGCTCGTGCATTACCGTCGCGAATGCTGGGTGACGCCGGATGGGAAGACGGTACTGGCAGCCTTGCCGGCGGGGACTATCGGTGGCTATGGCGCCAATCTCAGACGACTGTGCCTGATGTTGCATGCACAAGGACAGGTAACGACCGCGCGTCTGACGACATTGCTCAATGACATTGGTCTCGACATCTCAAAACGCCAGATCGTACGGCTTTTGACCCGGCAGCTGGATGGCTTTGTTGCCGAGGACGCGGCGGTGCTGCATGCCGGTCTGGTGTCGTC
>NZ_AEYE02000050.1 GCF_000298315.2 Rhizobium grahamii CCGE 502
GCGGTACGTGGAGCAGATTTGGTGGCACTGGCGGTTCGTTGGGCAACGTCGCTGAGTGCGGCCAGTCCGAGCGGCTGCGGAGGTCAGGCCCGAGCGAGAATGATCGCCGGCAACGGCGGGACGGCGTGACCTTTGCCAATGCCGAGCCGGTCACCGAGGAAGTGGTAGAAGGAAAGCCCCAACTTCTGGCACGTCTTCATCAAGCCGAGCATGACATCGCGCGCAACACGTCCATCCTCGCTCATCGTACCGCCGGAGATCTTCCGCTTCGTGACAAACGTTCGCAGGTCATTCTCCGATGCGTTGGTGTGCAACGGAATATCGGGATGTTCGAGGACCTTCAGCAGCTCATTCTTTCGTCGATGCAGCCGTTCGAGCAACTTGTCGAGAGCCTCATACCCGGTGCGCAGGGTAAAGATCCTGTCGAAACGTCGTCGGAACGCGGGAGCGGACTGAGGGTAAGGATTCTGCTTGTAGGCTTTCAACGCCTTGTAGAAGCGCCACACGAGATCGCGAACCATCGTAAGCATCCGCTCTTCCTTCGCGGTCGCCGGCATCAGCTTCTGCAGAAGGCGCTCGCCATGCACCCAGCACAGGGCGTGATTGCCCACTCGGAACTGGCCGGCGTCGTCGGACACGATCACCATGTTGCCCACCAGGCCATGATGGCGGATGGCGCCCCAGAGGCCGGCCTCGGCGAGCGTGCCAATCTCCTGCCGGTCAAAGATGTTGATACCCTTGTCGGCCAGATGCGCCAGGAATGGCACCTGATTGCAGAAGCGCTGCGGTTCAAGAGCGCGAAGTCCGGCAGTAACGGCCGCATCTGCACGGCGTTCTTTCAGGTATTCGAACGCGGCATCGTTCAGCACATAATCTTGGTAACCGCCGCGCAGTAGCGACAGGAAATTCAGGCGGGACTTCGATTTTGTGGTGCGAAAGACAGTAAAATTAGGGCCGCCGATGTGTGTGGCGTAACATGGATTATGGGAATGTCGGGCGCCGGTGTCGTCGACGGTGACATAAGAC
>NZ_AEYE02000049.1 GCF_000298315.2 Rhizobium grahamii CCGE 502
AAATGGCAAAGAGTAAGTTTGAGCGCAACAAGCCGCACGTTAACATCGGCACGATCGGCCACGTTGACCACGGCAAGACGTCTCTGACGGCAGCGATCACGAAGTACTTCGGCGAGTTCAAGGCGTACGACCAGATCGACGCTGCGCCGGAAGAAAAGGCTCGCGGCATCACCATTTCGACGGCACACGTCGAATACGAGACCCCGAACCGTCACTATGCCCACGTTGACTGCCCCGGCCACGCCGACTACGTCAAGAACATGATCACCGGTGCTGCCCAGATGGACGGCGCGATCCTGGTTTGCTCGGCTGCTGACGGCCCGATGCCGCAGACCCGCGAGCACATCCTGCTTGCTCGTCAGGTTGGCGTTCCGGCGATCGTCGTGTTCCTCAACAAGGTCGACCAGGTTGACGACGCCGAGCTTCTCGAACTCGTCGAGCTCGAAGTTCGCGAACTTCTGTCGTCCTACGACTTCCCGGGCGACGACATTCCGGTCATCAAGGGTTCGGCGCTGGCCGCTCTCGAAGACAGCGACAAGAAGATCGGCGAAGACGCGATCCGCGAGCTGATGGCAGCTGTTGACGCTTACATCCCGACGCCTGAGCGTCCGATCGACCAGCCCTTCCTGATGCCGATCGAAGACGTGTTCTCGATCTCTGGCCGTGGTACGGTTGTGACCGGCCGTGTCGAGCGTGGCATCGTCAAGGTTGGCGAAGAAGTCGAAATCGTCGGCATCCGCCCGACCTCGAAGACGACGGTTACCGGCGTTGAAATGTTCCGCAAGCTGCTCGATCAGGGCCAGGCTGGCGACAACATCGGCGCTCTGGTTCGTGGTGTTAACCGTGACGGCGTCGAGCGTGGTCAGATCCTGTGCAAGCCGGGCTCTGTCAAGCCGCACAAGAAGTTCATGGCCGAAGCCTACATCCTGACGAAGGAAGAAGGCGGCCGTCATACGCCGTTCTTCACCAACTACCGCCCGCAGTTCTACTTCCGTACGACTGACGTGACCGGTATCGTCTCGCTGCCGGAAGGCACGGAAATGGTTATGCCTGGCGACAACGTCACCGTTGCTGTCGAGCTGATCGTTCCGATCGCGATGGAAGAAAAGCTGCGCTTCGCGATCCGCGAAGGCGGCCGTACCGTCGGCGCCGGCATCGTCGCCTCGATCGTCGAGTAAGCTTCG
>NZ_AEYE02000048.1 GCF_000298315.2 Rhizobium grahamii CCGE 502
TGCAGACCATCGACGTCAAGCTCCCGGCCGTGGTCACCACTGATCTCCGCCTCAACGAGCCACGCTACGCTTCGCTGCCGAACATCATGAAGGCGAAGAAGAAGCCGCTCGACAGACAAGCTCCTGCCGATTTCGGCGTCTCCACCGCGCCTCGCCTGAAGGTCTTGAAGACCGAAGAGCCGTCCGGCCGCAAGGCGGGCATCAAGGTCAAGTCGGTCGCCGAGCTGGTTGAAAAGCTGAAGACCGAAGCCGGCGTCCTCTAGGGTTCGAGAAAGGGAGATTACATCCATGGCCATTCTTCTTCTGGCTGACCACGACGGCAGCCACCTTTCCGACCAGACCGCCAAGACGCTGACGGCGGCATCGAAGATCGGCGGCGACGTCACCATCCTCGTCGCCGGTGCCGGCGCCAAGGCTGCAGCCGAACAAGCTGCCAAGCTTTCCGGTGTCGCCAAGGTGCTGGTTGCCGAGGACGCAAGCCTTGCCAACAACCTCGCCGAACCCCTGGCGGCCCTGATCGTTTCACTCGCGGCAAGCTATGACACGCTCATCGCCGCCGCCACCTCGACCGGCAAGAACGTCATGCCGCGCGTTGCCGCCCTGCTCGACGTCGCCCAGGTCTCGGAAATCATTGAAGTGGTCTCGGCGGACACCTTCAAGCGACCGATCTATGCCGGCAACGCCATCCAGACGGTACAGGCGACCGACGCCAAGAAGGTCATCACCGTGCGCACTGCCTCCTTCGCCGCCGCTGCCGAAGGCGGTTCCGCCGCGGTTGAGACCGTCGCGGCTGCTGCCAATCCCGGTCTGTCGACCTTCGTCAAGGACGCACTGTCGGCCTCCGACCGTCCGGAACTGACCTCGGCGAAGATCATCATCTCGGGTGGCCGGGCGCTGGGCTCGGCCGAGAAGTTCAAGGAAGTCATCCTGCCGGTCGCCGATAAGCTCGGGGCCGCCGTCGGCGCCTCGCGCGCCGCCGTCGATGCCGGCTACGCCCCGAACGACTGGCAGGTCGGGCAGACCGGCAAGGTGGTTGCACCTGACCTCTACATCGCCTGCGGCATCTCCGGTGCCATCCAGCATCTCGCCGGCATGAAGGATTCCAAGGTCATCGTCGCCATCAACAAGGACGAAGAGGCGCCAATCTTCCAGGTCGCCGACTACGGCCTCGTCGCTGATCTGTTCGAAGCCCTGCCGGAACTAGAGAAGG
>NZ_AEYE02000047.1 GCF_000298315.2 Rhizobium grahamii CCGE 502
CGACGGCCTGGTGGACGGCCTATCGCGACCGGAAGCTGGACGGTCTGGTGGTGCAGGGCCTGAATGAGAACCTGACGGTGCTGCAGGCGCTGGAGCGCATCAATGCGGCGGCCGGCGGCGTCACCGTGGCCGGGGCCGGCTCGCTGCCGAGCCTTTTGGTCGGCGCCAGCCACACGACCAGCGGCACCATGGGCGAACGCCGCACCGCGAACGGCGCCACCAACATCAGCGCCGGCGAAGCCAGCGTCTCCTGGCTGCTCGATCTGTTCGGCCAGTACCGCCGCGCCAAGGAAGGCGCCCAGGCCACGCTCGATGCCGCCTATTCCAGCGCCGACGTCGCCAAGCTCACCTATCTGCAGGACCTGGTGAACTCCTACATCGACCTGCGCTTCTTCCAGGAGCGCCTGGCGCTGTCGCGCGCCAACCTGAAGTCGCGCCAGGAAACCTACGAGCTGACCAAGTTCCAGCTCGAAGCCGGTGCTGCCTCGCGCCTCGACGTCGTCCAGGCCGAGGGCCTGGTGCAGTCGACGCAGGCTGAAATCCCGGGGCTGGAGACCAACATCCGCGTTGCCGCCCACCACATCGCCACGCTGCTCGGCCAGCCGGCCGGCTCGCTGCTCGGCGAACTGTTGAAGGGCGCGCCGCAGCCGATCTTCCGCGGTGGCATCGCCTCCGGCATTCCGGCCGACCTGATCCGCAACCGGCCCGACATTCGCGTCGCCGAGCGCAATCTCGCGGCTGCCACCGCCAATATCGGCGTTGCCATCTCGCAGCTCTACCCGACGATCACCCTGTCGGGCTCGATCTCGCCCTCCTACGTCAAGCCGGCCGGCTTCTCCGGCGGCAGCCTGACCACCTGGTCGTTCGGCCCGACGCTGACGCTGCCGATCTTCGACGGCGGCCGTCTGCGCGCCAATGTCGACATCGCCAAGTCGGATGCCAAGACCCAGTATCTCGCCTGGAAGCAAACCGTGCTGACCGCCGTCGAAGAGGTCGAGAACGCGCTGTCGGCGGTGCGCCGCGACGCCCAGACAGTGGAAGCGTTGCGCGCCCAGGTGAAGACGACGCAGGAAACCCTGGAACTGTCGACCGCCAGCTACAAGGACGGCGCCTCCTCGCTGCTCGACGTGCTCGATGCGCAGCGTCAGGTATCGCTCGCCCAGGCAAGCCTGGCCGCCTCCATCCAGCAGATGGCCAAGGACTATGTCGCCCTCAACGTCGCCATCGGCGGCGGCTACAATCCGGGCGCACCACGCACGACAACACCGCCCAAGGCGAGCTGAGCCACACGAGACAAGAGCCCCGCAATCGCGGGGCTTTTTTATGGCCGCTATCGGTAGCCAAAGCCGATAATGACGGCAGCGGCG
>NZ_AEYE02000046.1 GCF_000298315.2 Rhizobium grahamii CCGE 502
GATCGTGTCCCAGCAGATGGTGTAACTGGCGGGAGATAGCGAAGCCGAGTGCCCGCGCGCTTCTCGTTGCGCTGTAGCGGGTGATCGGCTTTGCGGGCGGCCATCAGTGTTTTCCGCTAGGGTCGGGTTGTTCAAGACCAACCTGACGGAAAGACCACCGATGACCAATGACATGATGAACGTGCGCTCCCTCGTTGAGAAGAGCGCGGATGCAGATTTATTGCGTGAGATGATTGGTTTTGCGGCCGAGCGGCTGATGGAGCTGGAGGTCGGCTCGGCCACGGGTGCTGACTTTGGTGAGAAGAACCCGATGCGGCTTGCTCAACGCAATGGCTACCGTGACCGCGATTGGGAGACACGGGCTGGAACCGTCGAGCTTCGCATTCCGAAGCTACGCAAGGGCAGCTATTTCCCCAGCTTTCTCGAACCGCGTCGGATGGCGGAAAAGGCCCTGACGGCGGTTATCCAGGAGGCGTATATCCAAGGGATATCAACACGTTCTGTCGACGACTTGGTCAAGGCCATGGGCATGTCTGGCATTTCCAAAAGCCAGGTGAGCCGTCTATGCGAAGAAATCGACGTCAAGGTGAAGGCGTTCCTCGACAGGCCGATTGAAGGTGAGTGGCCGTATGTATGGGTGGATGCGACCTACCTCAAAGTCCGGCGCGGCGGCCGCATCGTTTCCGTTGCCGTTATCATTGCCGTCGGCGTCAACAGCGATGGTCGACGCGAGGTTCTGGGGATGGAAGTCGGCACGTCGGAAGCCGAGCCGATCTGGACGGAATTCCTGCGCAGGCTGACACGTCGAGGATTGCGTGGCGTGAAGCTTGTCGTCTCCGATGCGCACGAAGGTCTCAAGGCCGCCGTCACGAAGGTTCTCAACGCCACCTGGCAACGGTGCCGGGTTCACTTCATGAGGAACGTACTGGCGCATGCCGGCAAGAGCGGCAGGCGGGTCGTATCCGCGTTCATCGCAACGGCCTTTGCCCAAGAGACGCCGGAGGCAGCCAGCGCTCAATGGCGCAGTGTTGCCGATCAGATCAGACCGAAAGTGCCGAAGCTTGCCACCATCATGGACGACGCCGAAGAGGACGTGCTCGCTTATATGACCTTCCCGAAAGAGCACCGGGCAAAGCTCCACTCAACGAATCCAATTGAGCGTCTTAACGGCGAAATCAAACGCCGCACCGAGGTCGTTGGCATCTTTCCGAACGACGAAGCCATCGTCCGCCTCGTCGGTGCACTGTTGCTCGAACAAAATGACGAATGGGCCGTCCAACGCGCCCGGTACATGACCCTTGAGACCATGGCCCAAATGAGCGATGATCCGCAAATCAGTCTGCCCGCTGTGGCACGCTGATGTCCCCTCCGACCCGACGTCGGAAAGCACGGCAATCAGCCGTCAGCTACACCACTCCAAT
>NZ_AEYE02000045.1 GCF_000298315.2 Rhizobium grahamii CCGE 502
TCGGCTGTTTTGACGGTGAGCCGAGCATCTGGATGGGGATGCACCAGCCGGCATGGCGGCAGGTATTTGCGAAGCAGTCTCTGGAAACGCTCCCAAGACAGGCGGTTTCGTTGGCTTCGACGCATCAAAGCGTGTCGCCAAGCGCGACCGACTTCCCAGCGGAACCCACCCAATCTTCGTAGATTGCCGGGAACCGCATGGTAGTTCAAATACCCCTGTAACACTTGCCGTAGCCACCGACCTACTACTGCCACCGGTTCATGGCGTCGTCGCATTAGCGTTCCTCGAATGGCCTCCAGCGTCGTGCGCATGCGCTTCTTGATCGTCAGACGGACAATCTTGAAGCCTCCATCATTGCGCCGCCTGCCACAGCAATGTGTGAATCCCAGAAAGTCGAAGGTCTCTGGCTTGCGGATACCACGCTCCCGGCAGTTTCTCGCAGCATACCGCCCAAAGCGTATTAGCCGCGTCTTTTCCGGGTGTAGCTGCAAACCAAACTGAGCGAGACGCTCCCGCAATGCTTGCAGGAAGCGCTGCGCCTCTCCTTCGTACTGGAGCCCAATTACGCTGTCGTCGGCATATCGTACAATGATCACGTCGCCTTTGGCATCTCGAGTACGCCATTGCTGGACCCATAAATCCAATGCGTAATGCAGATAGATATTCGATAGCACTGGGCTGATTACAGAGCCCTGAGGAGTTCCTCGCGTTGATGCAACGCGACGGCCATCCTCAATCGTGCCCGCTTTCAACCATTTGTGGATCAGACGTATCAGCCGGCGGTCACCCACTCGATGCGACAGGAAACGAACCATCCACTCGTGATCGATTTCATCGTAAAACGAGCGAATATCCGCATCCAGTATCCAGTTGATTTTCCGCTTGTCGATCCCAACCCACAAGGCGTCCAGCGCGCCATGCTGTCCCCTTCCTTGCCGGAACCCGTATGAGAAGCCGAGGAAGTCCTGTTCATAGATCGCGTTCAGAACCGTGGACACGGCCATCTGCACGACTTTTTCTTCCAACGCTGCAATGCCGAGAGGACGGAGTCTTCCGTCATTCTTCGGAATGTAGACCCGTCGGGACGGTTGTGCACGATATACACCGGATTGAATCTCCCGGTGCAGTTCGTGCACGCGCCCTTCGAGGGTCTTCTCATAGTCGTACCACGTCACCCCATCCACACCGCTTGCCGCTTGCTTGCGAAGCGCATGGAAGCTCTTCACCAATAGCGCCGGAGTGATGTGGTGCATCAGCGCCGTGAAACGCATCTTCGGGTCCCGTTTGGCGGCTTCCCGTACGCCCTCGATCCCCATCGAAGCGTGTTTGATCCGGCTCTGGGTCCGGTACGCTGGGGTTTCGATGACGTTCCCTCCGATTACACCCCTTCCCTCCATTGCCTCCGCAGGATCATCTCCCTTGTTCGGCAACTTCTCCGGTACTATGGGCGTATCCGACTTCTCATCAGCGTCGATGACTGGATTGTGGTCAAAGACCTTCCCAGCCCCGTCCAGT
>NZ_AEYE02000044.1 GCF_000298315.2 Rhizobium grahamii CCGE 502
GGCATAAACAGCTTTATGCCGCGCGCGGCATAATGCCGTCTGCAGAAGCGTCGCGATGGTCGCCCAGGTCTTGCCGCCACCGTCACTGCCCGCAAAAAGTGAGTTCTTGCGCGTGATTGCCTGGGGCCTGATTGCCCGCTCGACGATGTTGGAGTCGATCTCAACGCGACCGTCTGTCAGGAAGCGCTCGAAGATGTCGCGACGCGAGATGGCATAACGGAGAGCCTCTGCAAGTTTCGATTTGCCGGAGACCCGCGGCAGGGTCGCTTGCCAGAGAGTGAAGAGGTCACTGACGATCGCTGCGGAGATCTCCTGACGTGCGGCGACACGAGCCTCAGGCCTTTGACCCCGAACGGTCTCCTCAATCTCCCACAGCTTTGCCATCCGCTGGACGGTATCTGTAGCGACCTTTGAGCTGTTTGCGGCATGCAACTCGTAGAACTTCCGGCGGCTATGTGACCAGCAGCCAGCCAGAGTGGCGCTGTCATTGCCTCCATCCTTCCGGACGAGCTTGTTGTAGGCGGCATACCCATCAACCTGCAGGATGCCACGATAGCCGCTCAGATGCCGTGCGACGCACTCGGTGGCTCGACTGTCCTCGAAGCGATAGGCCACCATCGGCGGACCGCTGCCTCCGAAGGTCCGATCGTCTCTGGCATATGCCCATAGCCACGCCGTCTTTGCTGATCCGGAGCCAGGTGCGAGTGTCGGCAAGGTCGTTTCGTCGGCAAAAATCCGTTCTGCCTTCTTGATCTCGTTCAGGATGTAATTGGCGAGGATGTCGAGCTCGAACCCCACCTTACCCATCCATTGGGCCATCAGCCTGCGATCGAGTTCGACCTTGTCGCGGGCGTAGATGGCTTCCTGGCGATAAAGCGGCAGGCCGTCGGCATATTTGGACACAGCGATTTGGGCCAAAAGCGCTTCCGTTGGAATGCCACCTTCGATGATGTGTACCGGAGCCGCGGCCTGGATGACGCCGTCCTCGTTCCTAAAAGCGTATTTAGGACGACGGGTGACGATGACACGGAACTTCGCTGCGACGACATCCAGACGCTCGGAGATGTCTTCTCCGATCAGGATTTTCTGCTTGCCCGCGTGTTCCGGTAGCTCCTCCGGCTCGATCACGACCTCGACGCGCTCAAGATGCGGCGCGAAGCCCTTGCGCGGTCGCGGTGCGCGTTTGCTATCTGCTCTCTCGCGGCCTTTCGTAACTTGAGCCTTGATTGCCGCAATGCCGGTCTCGATCTCCTCGAAGACAAAGGCATGCTGCTCGTCATCGACGGTGGATGATGCAAGCTTTTCCGAGCGTCGGCCAAATCGGGCGCGATCGAAAGCCTTCAGGATCTGCGTGAGACGCTCGATACGCTCGTCGGCGTCTGCATTTCGGGCCTCGAGGTCATCGACCTGCTTTTCCAAAACTTCGACGCGGGCTGCCTTTTCGGCCATGGCGAGAACCATGGCTTTCAAGGCCTCTACATCATCCGGAAGCTCGATCTCGGGGCGCGTCATGGGTCCGATCAGAGCATATTTTGCCGCCATCCGCCCGCAGTTTCAGGCTGCTGATTCACTTCGCCGCAGTGGTTTTACCCAACAATCTCAGGAGGCTTCACCGGCGTTTGTCGAACGCGCTTCCAATCCATTCCGTCGACAAGAGCCAGAAGCTGGGCATGGTTGAGCTGGACGCGATGATGACCAATCCGGGGCCAGCAGAACTGGGCTTTCTCCAGCCGCTTCGCATAGAGGCAAACGCCCGAACCATCCCACCACACAATCTTCACCCGGTCCGCTCTCTTGGCCCGAAAGACATAAAGCGCACCATTGTATGGATCATTGCCGGTATCCCGCACCAGCGACAACAAACTGTCTGGTCCCTTGCGGAAGTCGATCGGATGGCTCGCGAGAAAGACCTTCACGCCCGACGGGATCATGCCGACCGCACCGCGCGAATAATCCGCTGCAGATGGGCCTCGTCGAAGTCGCTACCAGCACGGATAACGACGTCGCCAACCACCACGTCAATTGTGCCAACCGACCTTTTATCAACCGTTGCAGCCGGATCTCGCGACCAACGTCGTTGCCCGTCCCGAGCATCACGACGCCAACTAAATAGCTGTGACGGATGTATCCCGAGGCGATGCGCAATCGCCGAAACGCTTGCGCCGGGCTCCATCGCTTCAGCCACCGCCCGATCCTTGAACTCATCAGACCAGCGCCGCCGAAACTGTCGCGGAGCACCCTCAAGCCGTTCCGGCACAGCCTCGATCATGTGGAAAGTTCTAGGTTCAGAACTAGGCGCAGACATAGAAGCTCACTCTTCGTGAAATCGTATATCTGCATTACCGGACCAGCCGCCACCGCCGCTAGATGGGGTCGGCTAGACGCTTAC
>NZ_AEYE02000042.1 GCF_000298315.2 Rhizobium grahamii CCGE 502
CGGGCCTTCAACGCCAACGACAATGACGGCCGCATCGGCATCAACGGCGAGAGCTTCCACTTCCCCAATCCTGGTCGGGCCCGCCACGGTGGCGGCGGCCATGGTGGAGGTCGTGGCCGCGGTCCCGGCGACACCGGCGGCCGCGACGGCGACGGTCATGACGGGGGGCCACTGCCGGGCGGCCCTGGCCAGCATGGCGGCAATGGCGGCGATGGCGGCGACGACGACGATGACGAGACCCGCGCCAACCGGCTGCCGGTGTCGCTCGGCCGCAACGTTCTGGCCAATGGCCTGGTCAACCTGTCGATGCTGATCTTCCTCGACGATCTCTTGGCCAAGACCTACGATCCGGACGGCGATGAGTTGAGCGTGCGCAACCTGACGGCCTCGAGCGGGGCGATCACCGCCTATGGCGACGGCGTCTGGCTCTATACGCCGGCGCGCGGGGTGAGCGGCCCGGTGACCTTCACCTACCAGGTGAGCGACGGTAAGGGCAGCATCGTCACGCAGTCGAGCCTGTCGCTCTTGAAGGGCGGGCCGCACGAGATTGCCGGCACCGACGGCGACGACCGGCTGCTCGGCACGCCTGATAACGACATCATCTCGCTGAAGGATGGCGACGACTTCGTCCATGCTCGCGAGGGCCGTGACGTGGTGTTTGCCGGGTCCGGCGACGACACCGTCTTCGGCGGCGACGGCGATGACCTGATCCATGGCGAGGCCGGCAACGACCGTCTGTTCGGCGGGCTTGGCAACGACGTGCTGTTCGGCGGCGAGGGCAATGACGACCTGTTCGGCGACGAAGGCAATGACAGCCTGATCGGCGAGGGGGGCCACGACCGGCTGTTCGGCGGCGCCGGCAACGACCACCTGATGGGGGATGACGGCGACGATCAGCTCTTCGGCGAGGCCGGCGACGACCTGCTGGAAGGCGGCGCCGGCAATGACCTGCTGACCGGTGGCCTCGGCAAGGACGTGGCGCTCGGCGGCGCGGGCAACGATAGCTTCCGGGTCGGGCTGCTCAGCGAGGACCTGCGCCAGGAAGCGGCGGGCACGTCAACCTCCACCTCCGACGGCAACGACACCTATGTCGGCGGCGAGGGCAGCGACACCTATGACGCCGGCGGCGCAACGGCCGCCGTTACCGTCGACCTTGCATCCGGCACCGCCACCGGTACCGACATCGGCAGCGACAGCCTTGATGGCATCGAGAATGTCATCGGCAGCGGCGATGACGACACGATTAGCGGCGACGGTGGCGGCAACCATCTGCAGGGCGGGGCTGGCGACGACCAGCTTGCCGGCAAGGCCGGCGACGATCTGATCGAAGGCGGCGCGGGCGACGACGCACTGACGGGCGGCCTCGGCACGGACGTGGCGCTCGGCGAGGCCGGCGACGATACCTTCAGGGTCGGCCTGCTTGGCGAGGACCTGACGCAGCAGGCCGCGGGCACGCCTGTCAGCGACGGCAACGACACCTATGTCGGCGGCGAGGGCAGCGACACCTACGACGCCAGCGGCGCGACGTCAGCCGTCGATGTCGACCTTGCATCAGGCACCGCCACCGGTACCGATATCGGCAGCGACAGCCTTGATGGCATCGAGAACGTCATCGGCAGCGCCGGTGACGATACGATTGGCGGCGACGCCGCCGATAACTGCCTGGAGGGCGGCGCCGGCGACGACCAGATGACTGCCGGAGCCGGCGACGACACGGTGATTGGCGGTGACGGGGCCGACCAGATCACCGGCGGCGCCGGTGATGACCAGATGACCGGAGGGGCCGGCGACGATGTGGTCTCGGGCGGGGCTGGCGACGATGTCGTCATCGTGCTCGGCCCTCCCGCCGCCAGCGGACTGGATGCCGGCAGCCATGATGGCAACGACGTCTATGACGGGGGTGCGGGCTGCGACACGCTCGACCTGTCGGCGCTGGTCAAGATGGTGATCGCCGACATCGAGGCCGGCTATGCCGAGGGAGAGGAGATCGGCCGCGATACGATCCTTGGCTTCGAGACCATTCATGGCGGCTCCGGCGACGATCGGTTCTCCGGCGGCAGCGGCACCGACATCCTTTATGGCGGGGGTGGCGACGATCAGGTGGCCGGGCGCAGTGGCGACGACCACCTGGTCGGCGGCGACGGTGACGACCGGCTCGACGGCGGCAGCGGCGACGACGTCTTCATCGTGCTCGCCCGCAGCGGCAACGGCGGTGATGACGGCGACGACCGGATGGACGGCGGCAGCGGCAGCGACTGCTACGATGCCTCGGCCACCGTGCTCGGTGTCGTCATCGATCTCGAGCGCGGCGAGGCTTCCGGTGCGGAGATCGGCGACGACGCACTCCTCGACGTCGAGAATGCCAGCTGCGGCTCCGGCGACGACACGATCATCGCCTCGGCCAGGGTCAACGTGCTGGTTGGCGGCGACGGCGACGACGTCTTCGTCTTCCAGTCGGTCGCCAGCCTTCAGAACGACGGCGCCGGCCATGACGAGATCCTCGACTTCGGCGTCGGCGACCGCATCGATCTCTCCGCGCTTGGCCAGTACGGCACGCTGACCTTCGCCGGCCTGCAGATCGACGGCGACACGCCGCAGATCGGCTCGGTCACCTTCATCTACGAGGCGCTCGGCGACGACACCCGCACCGTCGTGCGCACCATCGTCGACCTCGACCATGACGACGACCTGCAGATCCTGCTGCGCGGCCATCACGAGCTGACCGCTGAGGACTTCATCCTCGCCGCCATCGAGCCCGGCCAGGTCACGGTCGACAGCCAGACGATGGGACAGGCGTGACGCCTGTCCCGGGGGATAGGCCATCGGCCTCTCCCCCGGGAGGCCGGCCTCTCCCGACAATGCCAGAAAGACAATGCCAGCAGACCACGACGACAGGACAACAAGGCCAGCAAGGCTCCAGGGGAACACCGCGATGATCACCACCACCAGCGAC
>NZ_AEYE02000041.1 GCF_000298315.2 Rhizobium grahamii CCGE 502
GCTCCGCATTTTAGCCCTTGGAAAGCAGAAAGGACCGCTTTTGGGCGGCCCTTTTTGATCGGCTTGGGCCGTTTTCGGACGATCTTGTGATCGCCGTGACGTGATGAGAAGATTGTTTGTTGCGTTTAGCAGACCTGGCAGCGACCGACTCTCCCGCGTCTTAAGACGAAGTACCATAGGCGCTGGGGCGTTTCACGGCCGTGTTCGGAATGGGAACGGGTGCAGCCGCCCCGCCATAACCACCAGGTCAGCGAAGCGCAACAAATTGAGAAGCTGGTGAGGGCAGAGCCCTCTTCTTAATCTTGAACACGTCTCAGGCTAGAACCGGACGAACACTGCGTGTTCGCCGGGCCTGTCGCAAAGGCTTGCGCCTTCGCTCTGTCGGGACAAGCGCCTTGCGCTTGCCCTATGAGCATTGATCAATGAGAACGATCAAGCCAATCGAGCTATTAGTACCGGTAAGCTTCACACATTGCTGCGCTTCCACACCCGGCCTATCAACGTGGTCGTCTTCCACGGCTCTGATAGGGAATACTCGTTTTCAGGTTGGTTTCCCGCTTAGATGCCTTCAGCGGTTATCCATTCCATATGTAGCTACCCTGCTATGCCCTTGGCAGGACAACAGGTCCACCAGAGATATGTCCATCCCGGTCCTCTCGTACTAGGGACAGATCCTGTCAATATTCCTACACCCACGGCAGATAGGGACCGAACTGTCTCACGACGTTCTGAACCCAACTCACGTACCGCTTTAAATGGCGAACAGCCATACCCTTGGGACCTGCTCCAGCCCCAGGATGCGATGAGTCGACATCGAGGTGCCAAACAACCCCGTCGATATGGACTCTTGGGGGTCATCAGCCTGTTATCCCCGGCGTACCTTTTATCCGTTGAGCGATGGCCCTTCCACGCGGGACCACCGGATCACTATGACCGACTTTCGTCTCTGCTCGACTTGTCAGTCTCGCAGTCAGGCGGGCTTATGCCATTGCACTCGACGACCGATTTCCGACCGGTCTGAGCCCACCATCGCGCGCCTCCGTTACTCTTTCGGAGGCGACCGCCCCAGTCAAACTACCCACCATACACTGTCCCGGATCCGGATAACGGACCGCGGTTAGACATCCATGACGATAAGGGTGGTATTTCAAGGATGGCTCCACGGAAACTGGCGTCCCCGCTTCAAAGCCTACCACCTATCCTACACATGCCGACACGAATGCCAGTGTAAAGCTATAGTAAAGGTGCACGGGGTCTTTCCGTCTGACCGCAGGAACCCCGCATCTTCACGGGGAATTCAATTTCACTGAGTCTATGTTGGAGACAGCGGGGAAGTCGTTACGCCATTCGTGCAGGTCGGAACTTACCCGACAAGGAATTTCGCTACCTTAGGACCGTTATAGTTACGGCCGCCGTTTACTGGGGCTTCGATTCAAAGCTTGCACCTCTCCTCTTAACCTTCCAGCACCGGGCAGGCGTCAGACCCTATACGTCGTCTTGCGACTTCGCAGAGCCCTGTGTTTTTGATAAACAGTCGCTACCCCCTGGTCTGTGCCACCCCACCACACTTGCGTGCGAAGGGGTCACGCTTCTTCCGAAGTTACGCGTGCAATTTGCCGAGTTCCTTCAACATAGTTCTCTCAAGCGCCTTGGTATACTCTACCTGACCACCTGTGTCGGTTTCGGGTACGGTCTATACGGTGGAGCTATTTCCTGGAACCGCGTCCCTGCAAGATCAATCCAATAAGACCTTACAAGTTGAGCAATCCGTCACTACCACCAGGCCCACGAATATTAACGTGGTTCCCATCGACTACGCGTGTCCGCCTCGTCTTAGGGGCCGGCTAACCCTGCTCAGATTAACTTTAAGCAGGAACCCTTGGTCTTTCGGCGAGAGGGTCTCTCACCCTCTTTATCGTTACTCATGTCAACATTCGCACTTCCGATACCTCCAGGATCCCTCACGGGTATCCCTTCACAGGCTTACGGAACGCTCCGCTACCACGTGTATTGCTACACATCCTCAGCTTCGGTGCATGGCTTCAGCCCCGTTACATTTTCGGCGCAAAGACCCTTATTTAGACCAGTGAGCTGTTACGCTTTCTTTAAATGATGGCTGCTTCTAAGCCAACATCCTGGTTGTTTTGGGATCCTCACATCCTTTCCCACTTAGCCATGACTTGGGGACCTTAGCTGGAGGTTAGGGTTGTTGCCCTTTTCACGACGGACGTTAGCACCCGCCGTGTGTCTGCCGACTAGTACTCCCCGGTATTCGGAGTTTGGTTAGGATCAGTAAGACGGTGAGTCCCCATAGCCCATCCAGTGCTCTACCCCCGGGGGTATTCGGTCGACGCTCTACCTAAATAGATTTCGCGGAGAACCAGCTATTTCCGAGTTTGATTGGCCTTTCACCCCTAGCCACAAGTCATCCCAATCTATTGCAACAGATGCGGGTTCGGTCCTCCAGTTGGTGTTACCCAACCTTCAACCTGCTCATGGCTAGATCACTCGGTTTCGGGTCTAATGCAACAAACTAAATCGCCCTATTCAGACTCGCTTTCGCTTCGCCTACACCTACCGGCTTAAGCTTGCTTGTTACACTAAGTCGTTGACCCATTATACAAAAGGTACGCCGTCACCCTTGCGGGCTCCGACTGTTTGTAGGCATCCGGTTTCAGGTTCTATTTCACTCCCCTTGTCGGGGTGCTTTTCACCTTTCCCTCACGGTACTTGTTCGCTATCGGTCATGCACGAGTACTTAGGCTTGGAGAGTGGTCTCCCCATGTTCAGACAGGATTTCACGTGCCCCGCCCTACTCTAGGACATTGAAAGTGTTTACGCGTACGGGGCTGTCACCCACTACGGCCAAGCTTTCCAGCTTGTTCCACTTTAACTTCCAATGCCACTGGCCTGGTCCGCGTTCGCTCGCCACTACTTGCGGAGTCTCGGTTGATGTCCTTTCCTGCAGGTACTTAGATGTTTCAGTTCCCTGCGTTCGCTTCTTACACCCTATTTTATTCAGGTGCAGATACCTTATCACAATGCTTGGAAACC
>NZ_AEYE02000040.1 GCF_000298315.2 Rhizobium grahamii CCGE 502
GACCGGCGAACTATGCCGAGTGCTTCTTTTGATGAGGACGTTACACCGCGCATTCCCGGCCAATTCGGCCGGGCGCTGGTGGTTGACACTCGGCATAGTTCTGATGCTCAGAGGGCGTTCAGGAATTCCAGAAGCCGGTCGTTCGGTCGAAATCGCTCGGCCTTAGCGCGTTCGTACGGCTTCAGCTTTGCGAGTGCGGATTCCTTCAGTTCAAGATGTGCATGAAGATAGGTCAGCGTCGTTTCCATCGCCTCATGGCCCAGCCACAGGGCAATAACTGAGCAATCGACGCCTGCATGTAGCAGTTCCATGGCAGCGGAGTGCCGCAAGACATGGGGCGACACCCGCTTTGAGCGAAGGGAGACGCAGTGATGGCGGGCTTTGGCGACATATTTGTTCAGCAGCGCCTGCACGCCGTCGGCGCTGAGCCTGCCACCGTGCATATTTGGAAAAAGAGCCGTTGCGCCTCGCCTTCCTGGTTCCTTGAGCCAACATCGGAGGGCTTGCTGTGCAACCTTTGTGAGCGGCGTACTTCGCTCTTTGCGGCCCTTGCCGACGCATTGCACATGCGCGCCGCGGCTGAGCATTACCGAGTCTCGGTCGAGATCGGTGATCTCCGAGACCCGCAGCCCCGTTTGCGCGGCCAGCAATAGCAGGGTGTAATCGCGGCGTCCCAACCACGTGCTTCGATCTGTGCAGTCCAGGATCGCCTCAATCTCGGGCCTGGTCAGGAACTGAAGCTGCCGCTTGTCGCCTCGCTTGCTGGGGATCGCAAGCACACGCTGAATGTGGGCGCTATGTGCCGGCTCCTCGAACGCCGCATATCGGAAGAAAGATCGAATGGCTGTGAGGCGCAGGTTCCGGGTCCTCACTGAGGCGGCTCTTTGAGTCTCAAGGTCTTCCAGGAATGCGCCGATGAACGGAGCGTCCAAATCCCGCAGACTCAACTGAGACGGGGATCTCGCAAGGCGCGTCTGTGCGAACGCAAACAGCAGCCTGAAGGTGTCGCGATAGGAGGCAATGGTGTTGGAACTTACACCTCGATGCTTCATGAGCCGATCCGTAAACCACCGCTCGATCAGCACCGCCAGGTCGTTCGTGCGTCTCATGACCGAACCTCCCAGCGCTTATCCAATCGCCGTACGGCATGGTTCATCAGTTCCGGCGTGGCGGACAGGTACCAATAGGTGTCGCGAACATTGGCATGGCCGAGGAAGGTCGAGAGAACCGGCAGCTCGCGTTCCACATCTTCGCCGGCGCGATGCCAGTTGATCAGGGTCTGGACAGCGAAACGGTGACGAAGATCATGAATCCGTGGGCCATCGCGATTCCCCTCCTGCCGTAATCCGATTTGCCGGGATAGTCGCCAGAACACGCGGTGCACGTATTGATGCAGCAATCTGCCGCCCTGTTCGGCGACGAAGAAGTAGGGACTGCGCGGTGTACCAAGGTGTGCATCGCGTCGGGCGGCATAGCCTGAAAGGACAGCAATTGTCGTGGCATGCAGCGGCACCAGCCGTGACTTGCCAAACTTTGTCTCTCGGATGGTGAGGACGCCCTGGTCGAGATCGACATCGGCCCGGAGCAGGCTGAGCGCTTCGGAATGGCGTAGTCCGGCCACTGCTATCAGCCCGAACAGGCAGTGATATGTCCAGCGCCGCAGGGCGTTGGCAGGCGGCAACGACAGTGCTGCCGCCAGAAGTGTCTGAATCTCGATCTCGCTATAGATGTAGGGCTTTGTCCGCCGTGCCGGCGCTACAGCGTCGCTCGGGGGCACTTCCGTCAAAGGATCAAAATGGCTGAGGTGCTGGGCAAAGCATCGCACATCAACCAGTCGAATTGACCAACTCGGCTGCCGGCCCATCGAGGTGACCCACTTCATTGCCAGATCATTCGTGATGGTCTCGGCGCCGCGGGCTTCCATGAAAGCGACGAACTCCGACAATCGTTTTGCCGGACCGTCATATTTATATCCCAGCCCTTGGCGCATGCCGATGTAGCGCTCAAACGCGGTGCGAAGCCGGCTCATTGGACACCTCCCGGCCAGGGTAGGCTCAGTTCACGCAGCTTCTCAATATCGAGCTTGGCATAGATTCTTGTACTGTCGATGCTTCGATGGCGGAGCAGTTGGCCGATCTCGGCGAAGCTGGCGCCCGACCGCAAAAGGTCAGTCGCAAGGCTGTGGCGGAAAAGATGGGCACCGTGATGCGCATAGCCTTCAATGCCTGCCTGTTCGAGTGCTTGCTTGGCGATCCACGTGATGGCGCTGCCAGATGTAAAACCCACGTGCGGGGCGAGTGTTCGCAGGAAAACTCGCCGGCATGCCGAGGCTGGACGCCCGTGTCGGATATAAGCGACGATCGCTGTTCCGACGTCGTGACGCAGCGGCATAGTCGCTTGCCGTCGTCCCTTTCCGTGTACGAGGATCGTGCCCGACTGCCAGTCGATATCGTCAAGATTGAGGGTGGCAACTTCGCTGGCGCGCAAACCGAGCTTGGCGAGGATCATCAGAACCGCATAGTCCCGACGTCCCATTGCCGTCGTCCGATCGCAGGCATCGAGAACCTTTTGCACCTTCTCCGGCGCCAGGAATGTTGGAAGGCCGGCAAGTCGCCAGCGGCGGATGGACGGCACACAGTCGGCCAGCGCCGTCGAGATTAAGCCCTTCAGATGCAAATAGCGCAGGAAGGCACGCACAACCCCGCACATGGCTTTGCCACTGTCGGCGGAACCGTCGAGCGCATGTCGCTCGACATAACTGATCACGATCTGCGGGGTGAGCGCTGCAAACCCGTCTGCGCCTAAAGGACACACCTCCCGGAGAAATCGAAGCGACAGAAGCTTGTGGCTCCCCACTGTCGCGGCGGCGAGCCCTCTCTCAGTCGAGAGATATTGCCCGAATACATCGACGATCTTCTCGTGCTCACTGCGCTGAATCGGAAGCGCGGCTGGTATTAAGCCTTTCTCCCGTAACGCCAAAAGCAA
Organism: Rhizobium grahamii CCGE 502; assembly: GCF_000298315.2. Classification (GTDB taxonomy): domain Bacteria; phylum Pseudomonadota; class Alphaproteobacteria; order Rhizobiales; family Rhizobiaceae; genus Rhizobium; species Rhizobium grahamii. The sequence continues at coordinate 2,986 of NZ_AEYE02000040.1, forward strand.
GCGGCGGAGTGCCGATCGATCGCCCGAGTCGGGCTTCCAGTGCTTGAAACGATGCTCAAGAAAGCGGTCGGCGTGAACCTCGCTTAAAT
>NZ_AEYE02000032.1 GCF_000298315.2 Rhizobium grahamii CCGE 502
TCGAGACGTCGCCAATGTCCTTGGCGCCACCCTCGCTGAACTTCGCCGGAAGCGGCATCTCCGGAGGAACGTGGTCCGGGCCGCTCACACAGCCCGCGAGTAGGAGCAGAAGCGCCGGAGAGGCGAAGCGAAAAGATGCCATTAAAAATCTTCCTGTAACTCGACCAAATCTATTCTTGTCAGAAGCCTTCATGCTTCGCTATCGGCCGCGCTTCGCTCGTACGAGAAACACCATCCCGAAGCAGTTGGCGGCAATGTAACAACGAGTCTCATTTTCTCACAGTGCATTTATACAACACTCACGCTTCATTTTTTTGCGCCCGCGAGAAGAGCCGGCGGATGACAACGAAGAATGAGGGCACAAAGAAGATGCCGAGAGCGGTTGCTGCAAGCATGCCGCCAAGGACGCCGATGCCGATTGCGTTCTGTGCCGCCGAGCCCGCTCCGGTCGCAACCGCCAGCGGTACGACGCCCAAAATGAAGGCAAGCGATGTCATGATGATAGGACGCAGGCGCAGGCGCGCTGCCTCGAGCGTTGCCTCGAAGAGCCCCATTCCCGTTTCCATTCGGTCCTTTGCGAACTCGACGATCAGGATCGCGTTTTTCGCCGCTAGACCTATGGTCGTCAGCAGACCGACCTTGAAATAGACGTCGTTTGCCTGGCCAAAGAGCGTAGCGGCGGCAAGAGCCCCCAGCACACCCACCGGCACGGCCATGATGACCGAGAACGGGATCGACCAGCTTTCGTAAAGCGCTGCCAGGCAGAGGAAGACGACGAGCACTGAGATCGCATAGAGCATCGGCGCCTGTGAACCGGACAGGCGCTCCTGGTAGGAGATACCCTGCCAGGCCACGGTGTAGCCACCGCCCAGCTGTGCTGTCAGAGCTTCCATCTCGTTCATAGCGTCGCCGGAGCTGACGCCGGGTGCCGAGGCACCGTCGAGCGGGATGGCGCTCACCGCATTGAAGCGCGCCAGCGTCGGAGCGCCCTTGACCCATTCGGTGCGGGTAAAGGCCGAGAATGGCACCATCTCACCGCTCGAGTTGCGGGCGTACCAATGATCCAGATCGTTCGGCTGCATACGGAACGGAGCGTCGCCCTGCACGTAAACCGGCTTGATCTCGCCGTTCAGCGTGAAGTCGTTGACGTCGCGGCCTGTGAAGATGACCGAGAGCATCGAATTGACCGCGGTGATATCGACGCCCATCGCGCCGATCTTCTCCTGGTCGATGACGATCTTCATCTGCGGCTCGACTTCCTTGTTGTTGCTGCGCAGAGCGACGACTTTGCCGCTGGCGTTTGCCATCTGGATCAGCCGCTTCGACGCCGCATCCAGCGCTTCGGTGCCATGACCGCCAGTGTCGACGAGATACATGGAAAAGCCGCTCGAGACACCGAGGCCCTGGATGGCCGGCGGCAGCAGGGCGAAGACCTGCGCTTCTCGGTATGTGAAGAAGGTTTTGAGCGCACGCGTGACGACGGCCTGCGCATGCAGGTTCGGATCGGTGCGCTCCTTGAAATCCTTGAGCTTGGTGAACACGATCGCGCTATTCTGACCGGAGCCGTTGAAGCCGAAGCCAAGCGCACCAAAGACGGATTGGACGGCGTCCTTTTCGTTCTCCTGGTAGTATTTTTCGACCTTCTCGACCACAGCCTGGGTCTGCTGCGTCGTCGAGCCGGGAGGCGTAGTGACGATGGTGAGAAGAACGCCCTGGTCTTCCTGCGGCAGGAAGGAGCTTGGCAGGCGGTTGAAGAGATAAGCGCAACCGACGCCAATGAGAAGGAAGACGAGCATGACACGAATGGGCCGCTTCAGCAGATAACCGATGGACCGGACATAGCTGTTGGTAGAACGTGTGAAATTGCGGTTGAACCAGTCGCCGATCCGGTGCTTCTTGTGCTCGCTCACCGGCTTCAGCATCGTCGCGCACAGCGCCGGCGTCAGTACGATTGCGACCAGTGCGGAAAGCAGCATCGCGGAGACGATCGTCACGGAGAACTGACGATAGATGATGCCGGTTGAGCCGCCGAAGAATGCCATCGGGATGAAGACCGCCGTGAGCACAAGCGCGATGCCGACGATAGCGCCGGTGATCTCGCCCATCGACTTCTCTGTTGCTTCGAGCGGCGAAAGCTTTTCTTCCGTCATGATGCGTTCGACGTTCTCGACGACAACGATCGCGTCGTCGACGAGAAGGCCGATGGCGAGAACCATGGCGAACATCGTCAATGTGTTGATCGAATATCCCGCCATCGCGAGGATGCCGAAAGTGCCTAGCAGGACCACTGGCACAGCGATCGTCGGAATGATTGTCGCCCGGAGGTTCTGCAGGAAGACCAGTAGCACGATGAAGACGAGAACGATGGCTTCGATCAGGGTGTGGACGACCTTCTCGATCGACAGTTCGACGAAGGGGGTCGTGTCATAGGGATAGGTGATCTCCACGCCTTCCGGCAGGCCGCGGCTGATCGTGTCAAGGGCGGAGCGGACACGGTCGGCCGTATCGATGGCGTTGGCGCCGATGGCGAGGTTGACGGCAAAGCCGCTCGACGGCTGGCCGTTGTAGCGCGATGAGCCGCCGTAGCTTTCCTGGCCGATCTCGATGCGCGCGACGTCACTGAGGCGGACGGTGGAGCCGTCCTTCTCGACCTTCAGAATGATGTGTTCGAAGTCGGAAACGGTGGTGAGCTGGCTCTGCGCGGTGATGGTCACGTTGAGCTGCTGGCCGTCGACGGACGGCTGAGCGCCGAGCGATCCTACCGAAACCTGAGTGTTCTGCGCCTCGATCGCCGAGGTCACATCACCGGTCGTCAGCTGGTACTTCAACAGCTTGTAGGGATCCAGCCAGACGCGCATGGCGTAACCGGAACCGAAGATGTTGATGCTGCCGACGCCCTCGATACGCTGAATCTGGTCTTCGATCGAGGTCGACATGATGTTGCCGAGGTCAACCGAACTGCGCTTGCCATCGGTCGAAACGAGCGAGCCTACAAGCAGGATACTGGAGGTCGAGCGGGTGACGCTGATGCCGGCATCGATGACGTCGCCCGGCAGCTTGGACTGAACCAGCTGGAGCTTGTTCTGAACCTGAACCTGGGCGATGTCGGGGTCGGCGCTGGTGCCGAAGGTCAGCGAGATGCTGGCCGACCCTGTCGACGACGTCGATGTCATATAGGTCAGGTCGTCCAGACCGGTCATGCCGTCTTCAATGATCGTCGTCACCGACTTTTCGACCGTCTCGGCGCTCGCGCCACGATAGGTCGCGTTGATACGCACGGTGGTTGGCGCGATGTCGGGATATTGCGAAATCGACAGCGTGAAGATTGCGAGCAAGCCCGCGAGCATGATCGTGATCGCGATGACCCAAGCAAAGATTGGGCGTCGGATGAAAAACTTGGCCATTGGCTTACTGTTCCTGTGCGGCTCTGATCACGGTTCGTCGCGATTACTTCGCGGCGGGCTTTTGCGCTTCACCGGATGCGGCCTGGTCAGCGGGCACAACGATGCCCTTGTCGTTGATCTTCATCGGCATTGGCTTGACGGGCATGCCTGCCGTGATCGACTGCAGGCCGCTGACGATCAGTTGGTCGCCATCACTGATGCCCTCGGTTACGAGCCAGGCGTTGTTGGAAGGCGACGCATTCTCGAAAATGCGGGTCTCCACCTTGCCGTCAGCCGAGACGAACTGCGCGGTCAACTCGCCATTCGCGTTGCGGCTGGTGGCAAGCTGCGGCAGCGCGTAGCCCTGCTCGGCGCCAAGTTCCAGCGTGGCGCGGACGTACATGCCCGGCAGGATGACGTGGTCGGGGTTCGGAAAACGCACACGGATAATGAACGTGCCGGTCGTCTCACTGACGACGGACTTCGACATATCGAGTGTGCCCTTCTGGTCATACTCCTTGCCGTTCTCCAGGATGAGACGGAAGGCGGCGTTGCCGGCATTGCCCTTGACCTCGCCGCTTCGGATCGCGTCCCGAAGTCGCAGCAGATTGGTGCTTGATTCCGTCAGGAGGATATAGACCGGATCGAGTTGGCGAACGGTCGTGAGCGCCGTCGTCTGGTTGGCAGCGACGACGTTGCCGACGTTGTATGCTGTCTGGTCGATGACGCCGTCGAAGGGTGCGGTGATCTTGGTGTGGTCAACATCGATCTCGGCGGCGGTCAGTGCAGCCTTTGCGGATTCGACCTCGGCCTGCGCCTGCAGCAGGTTGGTGCGCGCCGTCTCAAGCTCGATCTGTGTCGCGCCGGACCCGACCAGACGCTGATAGCGGTCGAAATTGCTCTGGGCGCTCGGAACGCTGGCTTCCGCCTTGGCAATCGCGGCACGCGCCTGCGCCGCGGTTGCCAGATATGGAGCGTCCTCGATTTGATAGAGGATGTCGCCCTTCTTGACCTCGCCACCCTCTTTGAAAGGGATCTCGCGAATAATGCCGCTCACCTGCGGGCGAATGTCGGCGATCTGCGATGCCTCGGCGCGGCCGGGGAGAATCGTGGTGACGGGGAAGGTACCTTTGGTGAGCGATACGACACCAACCGGAGCGGCTTGCTGTGCCGCGGCGCCGGGAACACCAGCAGCCCCCTGCTTGTTGCCGCTATCGCTGCAAGCGGCGAGCACGCCGCCGATGGCAAGAGCAGATGAAACCAGGAAAAAGCGCCGTATCATAATGAATTCCTTGTGCCGTGGCGTGCGAACCAATGACCTACCTCAACGATGAAGTCCGGTCATCGATCCAGAATCAAATGCCACTGATCCGAATTTAAGAAAGACTTTACGAAGTGACGTAATTTATGAATCGTCACTTAGCAAGCGCTATTTTGCAGTGCGGCATCGACGAAAATGACGATCTGCTTTGCGCGGTGGACAAGGGTGTCCTTGTCGTCACGGGCGATCAGAACGGGATGCAGGACGCTCGCCAAGACATCGGCAACCGTGGTGGCGGCATCCTTTGGGCTGCTGCAACGATAGCGTCCCTTGGCGACACCTTCTCTTATGATGTCGTCCAGCTTCTGGACGATGCGCTCCCTATATCGATTGCCGGCCTCGAGCTTGGCTTGCACCGTCATCAGGACCATTTCGAAGATATAGGGGTTCTGCTGGATGTCCTGCAGGTGGCTATCGAGCAGACGTAGGACGAAGCGAAGCAACTGTTCGTTGGGAGGTAAGCCTTCATCGAAGGCCGCAAAGCGGTCCGCGACGTCGCCCAGATGTCGTTCTGCAATGGCGTCGACAAGGGCGGTCTTCGAACGGAAGTGCTTGAAGACGTTGGCAGGCGACATGCCGAGGGAAGCGGCAATATCGGCGATCGAAACGGCAACAAAACCGCGCTGACGGAACAACAATTCTGCCATCGACAGAATGTCTTCGCGAGTTTCCTCGGCCTTGCGTCTTGGCCTGCGTGCCATCCATTCCCCCGCCGGCTCGCGGCCGGCATCCCGTTTTGGCCGATGCTACCGCCAAGGACGGAAAGCCTGCAAGCCAATGTTGCAGTCTGCTCGCCAGGCGGTCTACGAGAAGTAGGGTGACAAGTTCTTGCGGATACGCTCGAGCGGTGTCGCGTCGCTGTCGTCTGGAACGAAACGCTGCGCTGTGATGGTCTCATAGGCCTTGATGTAGACGTCGGAGGTCTGCTCGATCAGCTCGACCGGAATCTCGGGAATTTCGTCCTTGTAGGGGTCACAGCGTTCAGCGACCCAGGCGCGCACGAAATCCTTGTCGAAGCTTGCTGGTCGTGTCCCTGCTTCAAAGCTTGCCTGATAGCTGTCGGCGAGCCAGTAGCGGCTGCTGTCCGGCGTGTGAATTTCGTCTGCGAGGATGATATTGCCGTTCTCGTCGGTGCCGAACTCGTATTTGGTATCGACGAGGATCAGACCCTGTTTGGCCGCGAGTTCCTGACCGCGGGCGAAGAGAGCCAGCGCGTAGCGCGAAAGCGCTTCCCATTGCTCCTTGGTCAGGAGCCCGTGCTCGACGATCTCGGTAGGCGTCAGCGGTTCGTCGTGGCCACCGTCGAATTCCTTGCTGGTCGGCGTGATGACTGGGGTTGGGAGTTTCTGGTTGTCGCGCATGCCGTCCGGCAGTCGCATGCCGTACATCTCGCGCTCGCCCTTCTTATAAAGAGTGAGGATCGAAGTTCCCGTCGTGCCGGCGAGATAGCCGCGAACGACGATTTCGACCGGCAGGATATCGAGACGCTTGCCGATGACAACATTCGGATCGGGATAGTCGAGAACGTGATTAGGGCAGATGTCCTTCGTCGCCTCGAACCAGTAGCGGGCCGTCTGCGTGAGAACCTGTCCCTTGTAGGGAATGCAGGTGAGGATGCGGTCGAAGGCGCTCAGTCTGTCCGTGCTGATGATGATGCGCCGCCCGTCCGGAAGGTCATAGTTCTCGCGCACCTTGCCACGATAGTAATTGGGGAGCTCTGGGAAATGGGCTTCGGAGAGGATTCGCACGGTCTCGACCATCCTTATGCATTGATCGTGAACTTTCCCCTTGCTCTAGTTCCATCACCGGGGATGTCAAGCAAAGCCGCTATTAAAGCCAGAAGAGATAGATAAGAAGAAGCGCAAGACCATAGCTCACCAGCGTCAGCGGGGCGCCGGCTTTCAGGAAGTCGCTGAACCGGTAGCTGCCGATGCCCATCGCCAGGGTATTGTTGTGGTGGCCGAAGGGCGTCAGGAAATCCAGTGAGGCGCCTGCGGCGACCGCGATCAGGTACGCCGATGGAGAGTGATGCGCGGTTGCCGCGAAGGCAACAGCGATCGGGCTCATGACGATCGCGACGGTTGCGTTGTTGACAAACGGTGTCAGGAGCATCGACAGAAAAAGGACGAGTGCTACCCCTGCGGTCGGTTCGGTTAGCGACGCCATCGAACCGAGTGCCGCTGCGATGACTTGGGCAGTGCCAGTTGTCGCGACCGCAGAACCTATTGGAATCATCGCGCCAAGCATGATGATGATCGGCCAGTTGAGGTCCGCCATTGCCTGGCGAATGTTCAGGTAATTGAGAAGAGCCAGAACAAGTACGACGCCGGCAAAGGCAACGTCAGGCGTGACAAGTTCGAAGCCCGTTGCCGCGACGCCCACGGCGAAGATGGCAAAGGGCCGCCAGGACGCCGACTTTGAGGGCGGTCGCTGCGCCGCAAGCGGTAGACATTCGCACTCGTCCAGCGCCTGGGCGATCGCTTCCCGCTCGCCCTCCAATACCAGAATGTCGCCTATTGAGAGCTGCAGATCGGCAAAGCGCCCCTCGATCCGCGGTGAGCGCATCGAGAGGGCCGACACGATAATGTCGCGGCTGCTGAACACCTCGAGAGAATGCAATCGTGAGCCGACCAGCGTGCTCTCAGGCATCACGACGGCCTCGACATAGTCGAGATCTGCAGGGGCCAGGCTGGGATGTCGCTGCGGAAGCAGTGTCCCGGCGGATTGCAGCCCCTCAAAGACCATGTGGTCCGCTTCAGCCAATAGCAGGTCGCCTGCCTCGATGACCAGTTTGTCGGGCATGCCGAAAAGAAACTTCTCATCACGAATGAGCGTATGCGGCTGCAGCGAGAATCGACCCGGCAGATCCGAAAGCCGTGTACCGATCAGCGATGAGCCCGCGGGGATGCGTCGCTCGGCAATCCTGCGTCTCGACGACGAGGTGGGCTCGGGCGGATCGCTCTCCTCGTTCGGAAAAAGCCTCGGCGCCAGCCAAGCGGTCATGATGATGCCGACGATCGCCACCGGCAGGCCGACATAGGCAAAGTCGAAAAGCCGAAAGCCCGTACCGCTTGCCTCTGCCAAGGCATTGCCGACGAGCATGTTCGCCGGCGTTCCGATCAGCGATACTATCCCGCCCAACAGGGCCGCAAAGGAAATCGGCATGATCAATTGCCGTTTCGGTATCGCCAGCGCGGCACTCACGCGCAGCGTTGCCGGCAAGGAGATCGAAAAGGCGCCGATGTCATTCATGAAGATGGAAATGAAACCGGCCGCTCCCGACAGGGTGGCTATGACAGCGGTATTCGAAAATCTGGCCCGCACGAAAAAATCCGCGAGCTGATCGAAGAGTTGCGCCCGCGCGAGCACTTGCACGATGAGGAGAATCTCGACGACCGTGATGACGACAGGGCTGGCAAAGCCAGAAAAGACCTGTTCGGTCGAATACAGGCGAAGAGCGTAGCCGGCGAGCAGTCCGGCGATTGCGACCACCTCGATGCGGAAACGCTCCAACGAAAACAGGACGAGCATCGCGAGCAGGAGGATCAGCAAGGATGCTTGCTCGAACGTCATGGTTTGCCCCGAACCTCAATCCACCGGTAGAATGTATCGGCTCGGGCCGTGCTGTATAGAGCGAAATATTGCAGTCGGTGCTCCGCCAAGGTGCTTAGGTCGTGACCTAGGCCGCAGGCCGGCGCCAGGTGCCGGTCTCGGTGATCTCCAGCATCGGAGTCGAAAACACGCCTGCTGTTCTTTCCCGCCATTGCGGACCGACAGTGTCGAGCGCCTCGCACCAGCGCTGCGATTGCAGCATTGCCGCACCGATGGCAACGGGCTCGACCCCGCAGCCGGCAAGAAGCTGCAACCCCGAAGCGATCGAGGCGCCGCTGGAAATGACGTCGTCGATAAGCGCCACGCGTCGTCCCTCCAGCAGCGGCAACATGCGCGGGTCTATATAAAGACGCTTTTGTTGGGTGGGTGTGGTAATCGACGAGAGCGCAACGGAAAGGTCATCCCGGTACCAGAATTTCCGAGACGTGCCGAGGGGCACATATCGCGTGTGTCCCAACTTCTGCGCCACGGCCGCAGCAAGCGTCAGCCCGAGCGTCGGCAGGCCGGCGACAACCTCCACCTTGAAGCGCTCCATCTTCTCGGCAAGCGATTGAGCCAGCACATCGAGCACTGCGAAGCTCGCCTGGTTGATGATTAGAGACGCCAAGGCATGCTGCCCGTCGGCCAGCACGCGCACCGGCAGGCGAAGCTGTCGGCCATCCTCTAGTTCGGTAACATAGCAAGACGAGACGTCGCCGCCGCTCGGGAAGGTGCCTGGATTGTGAATCTCCTGCCAAAACTCGTGCGTAGCCAATTCCGTCATGCCGTTACTTCCGTCTCGTCGTTTCCATACCCGCGCGCTGGCGCAGTTCCCTCAATTCCGCGTCCGTCAAGGCACGCACCGCTCCCTTCGGCAAGTCACCGAGCGCCAAATCGCCGATCGCGACCCGCACGAGACGAAGGCATTCGACATCCAGGGCTTCCAGCATGCGGCGGATCTGGCGGTTGCGGCCTTCATCGAGTTCGACCTCGATCCAGGCATTCTTTTCGCCGTTCCTCAATGATCTTGCCGAGATCGCCTTGAGAACCTCTCCATCGTGGCGGACGCCGTAGGTCATCTCGGCTAGCATCTCGCTGTCCATGATCCGATTGACCTGCACATGGTAGGTCTTGCTGACGTGGGTGAGGGGATCAAGCAGAGCCTGGGCGAACACGGTGTCGTTGGTAAAGAGCAGCAAGCCTTCGCTCGCTTTGTCCAAGCGTCCGACGGGCGACAGGTGCGGAACGTCGAAATCCGTGAGACGGTCATAGACGGTCGGGCGGCCTTCCGGGTCATCGCGTGTGGTCACCAGCCCACGCGGCTTGTTCAGCATGAGATAGATCTTCGCCTCGGCAACCACATTGGTCCCATCGACGCGGATCCTTGCCGATGTCAGGTCCACCCAGGCGGAGACGTCGGCGACTTTTCGTCCGTCAACCGAAACGCGACCCTCGAGGATCAGCCGTTCAGCCTGCGTTCGCGAACAGTAACCGAGCTTTGAAAGCGCGCGCGGCAGCGTCACACGCTTTGCCAGCGCTTCATCACTTGGTCTCGCGCGGTCGCGCGATGTCTGTATTGGGCGCCGCTGCCTCACCCTGTTTATTCCTGTCGGTTTCGGAGAAGTCGTAATGACACGAACAGGGGCACTATGCCAGCAAGCGCCAATCAAAACCGGGGACAACGAGACGATGAATTGACGTTCAATGGATGGAGCGAGAGGCGAGGGGAAGGCTGAAGAAACAAGAAGGCGCCAATGGCGCCATCTTCAATGTGTCTTCAGGCTAGGTCAGCAACATCTCAGTGGCGGGCCATGAAACCGGCGAGCTCCTGGCGGCTGATCACGATGCCCGCTGCCGCTTTGGCGGGATCGGGATGCGTATAGGATAGGAACGGCAATTCGGGCAGTTCAAGGGCTTGGCGCGTGTTCATGATGCCTACCGCCTTACGGCCGTTGACGCCATCAACACTGACTTCGACTATAAAATGTGCTTGCTTGCTCTCCATCAATAGTCCTCCCTTTATTCCAGCGGCGGTAGTAACGACGAAACTTGGTTTTTCTAAGACCAAAGTATTACGGACCGCGTTGATCTTCGGATCAAAGCGGTCCCGATATTAAGGCGGGCGCCCTACCGGCGTCGATCAGTGCCACCAATGGCGTGGAGGCTGCTGGCTGCCACTTAGGAGATATCCGGCTAGAAAGCCCATCGCAGCGGCGACCGCCAGGGCCGTCGTCGTCGCAGCCGCATGCTCACGGGCGGCGCCTGCGGCGGCCACACTCTCGGCGCGGATCTGGGCTACGGCACCCTTTGCTCGCGGCAGGGCATCATCATAAGCCTTGCCGGCGCGCTCGCGTACCTCGTAATAGGCTTCCGCCCCTTGCGCCGAGATCATTTTCTGCAGGCGGGATACGTCCTGCTGAAGTGCGGCGATGTCCTTGCTGACGGAAGCTTTGATGTCGTCGGTGGTGACAGCCATGTCTTTCTCCTTTCCTTTACACAAACGAGAACTCAAAAGAGCTGCGATAGGTTCCGGGTGGTCGGATCTGCAGGGCCGTGAGGGGCAAATGATCCTTTTTGGCCGAGTTTCAACCCTCTGGCACCGCTTTTGGGCGTTCTGTAAGGGACCTGGAGGGGTGGGAACGGAGCTCTTCGACCTGTCGGTAAGGGGATTTCGCGGCGTGCTTCCACGCGATCCTCCCTTGTGAATACCTCCCTCCGGAAAA
>NZ_AEYE02000031.1 GCF_000298315.2 Rhizobium grahamii CCGE 502
GCTTGAGTGCCTCGAACTGCTTCTCCATGATCGTCGCTGCCTCCATCGCCGCAAGTATGGAAGCGATCCGGCCGTGCACTTCGAGTGATGCTGGCTAGTGGGCCTGGGGTCTTGCCGATGACCACCTTCTGGATGAACTGGCGCACGGTGTTGATGAAGGTTGTTTCGTTTCCGTGTCGGCGTGCTCGCGCATGTAATAGAAGGTGGAGTTGATGATCAATTCGACGGCTTCTGGGCTCACCTCCGCCTTCAGCTTCTTGATCTTCTCCCCGAAATCTTCCTCCGTCGGTGCCCGCTTCAGCAGTCCCTCGAGCCCGGCACGGCGTCCCTCAAGCTTGTCGAGCAGATCGTCGAGGGCGGCGAGGCGAGGGCGGCCTTCGGAGGCGCGGTCGCTGATCTGCTGGATGATCTGGCGCTGCTCCTGTTGCGCAGGATGGTCTTCTGGTTGGAACAGCAGGCGCCACCGAGCCCGTCGATTGGCAGCTTTCTCTTGTGGTTCGAGCAGCCGTAGCGTTCCTTGGCCATGATGGCGTAGGAGCCGCCGCACTCGGCGCATTCCAGCATGCCGCTCAGCAGATAGCTTGGCCGGTGTGTCCTGTTCAGCCGGTTGGTCGTTGTCCGGGAAAAGTTCTCGAGTGTTGTCAGTTGTCGTTCCTTCACGCGCGCCCAGAGCTCGTCACTGACGATGCGCATGGACGGAACCTCCGTTACGACCCATTCGCGCTTGTCGTTGAGGTGGGCGGTGCGGCGTTCCGTCTCCGGGTTCTTACGGTAGTTCTGCTTGTTCCAGATCATCCGGCCGACATAGAGCTCGTTGTGGAGGATGCCGGCCTGCCGCTTGCCGTCGCCACGGATCGTGTCGTCGCGCCAGTACTGTTCCTGCGGCGCCGGAACGCGGCGATTAGTGAGGTTCTGAGCGATTGTCGTCCCAGGCGTCGGCAGCGTTTCCACCCGTTTCCGGGCGGCGCCAGCTATGAGTTTCCGCTGCAGATGGTCGTTCCTCTGTCGATGTGACAAATCTCACACATGATGCATCGCTCAAGGCGCATCATCCTCAGATTGCCGTGATTGATAGCATATCCATGGGGGCCGAGAGCAGTGTTGCTCGCTCCAGACGTGTTTCAAGCGAAGGTTCTCTTTGCTCGCCGTATGATGGCCATTCACCCAACCTGTCGGGGCTTGCTCGCCCCCGATGCCAATCCATCGCCAACGCTGGACGAAGACATCAAAATTGAAGAGTTGCTGATTTTCCCGATCCGCCTTCGCGGGTCCGAAGAATGTTCGCCGATGCAAGAGCGGCACAAAGTCGGGCAGAAGTATTCGGTAACAGATTTCCGATTTACCGTAACGTACTTACTCGACGGCCCCGCGACATGGTTAGATGCGCTTATTGTGGCGCGTTAACGGCCAGGCCAAATGCGATGAAAGTGAAGTCGAGCGTGACCCGTCTTTGCCGACCGACCAAAGGTCTGGCGGAAGGGGGCGCAGTTGAGTAATTGGTCCAAGCCGCTGAGAGTGCATCTCAGCGTCGTTATCGTAGGCCTGTTGATCTGTATCTCAACGCCGCTGATGTGGATGGCCTACGAGCAGGGGCGGGCGACAGCGTTGGCAGCAGGCGAAACCCAGATGCGCCAACTGGGGCTTCGCGTTGTGGAAAACTACCAGAACGTCTTTGGTGACGGCTACTCGGCGGCGGCCACGGCATCCGTCTTGCCGCAGATGCTGACGCCACCTTCTCGGGACTTCGACGCCAAGCGTGACTATCTGCTGAAAGTACTTCAGAGTGCTGACTATATCGACGGCATCTATGCGGGCTACCCGGATGGAAGTTTCATCCAGGCTGTAAATGTCGCCGCCAATCTCGCCTGGCGTGAGGTCTTGTCGGCTCCAGAAGAGACGGCCTTCGCAATCCGCGTCATCGATAAGTCACCCGCTGAACAGTCAGCCCGATGGCACTTCCTCGGAGCAAACGGCGTCCAGATCGAACAACGAAACGATCCCGGCGACCCCTACGACCCGAGAACCCGCTCATGGTATCAGACCGCTCGCGATACCCGTCAACAGGTCTCCGTCGGACCCTACGTGACGGCGACGACCAAATCCCTGAGCCTCACACTCGCCGTACCGATGACCAGGGATCACGAGACAGTCGCGGGAGTTGACGTCTTACTTCAGACGATCAGCCGCCTGCTCAACAAGGAGGCCATATCGGAGAACGCGCGCGGCTACGTATTCGACGGTCGCGGGCGACTGATCGTACACTCCGATGCCGCTGTCATGGCAAGGATACTGCAGACGTTGTCTCGAGGCGATTCCGGAGACGCCTCCGTCCCTGACGACGCCGACCCGGCGATCGTCCCGATCCGCGCACTGCTTTCGGCTCACAAGGGGACCGGTGGGGGCATCGTGCCGTTCAATGTGAACGGCATTAGCTACGTGGCACAGATTTCCCCCGTCGAATTCTCAGGTCTTCTAAAGGGAAACGCTGTCGTCATCGCGGCGCCTTTAGCTGACTTGGTAGGCCCAACAGACCGGCTCCTCTTCAAGAATCTAATGATTGCGGCTGCATTCGTGGCGGTGGGCATCGCCGCCGCAATCGTCATGGCGCGACTGATCAGCAAGTCGTTATTCGCCCTGGCGGACGAGGCACGAAGCATCGGAGACCTGAAATTCGAGGGACGCCGGCTTCCACATTCGTGGATTGCCGAAATCAACATTCTTGCGCGTACGCTTGAAGCGGCCCGGAATACCATCGCGACATTCTCCCTGTATGTGCCCCGAGAACTTGTCCGAAGGATCGTGACATCAGGGCAGGCGGCCATCGGGCTGGCCGGACGGCAGGAGATCACAGTCCTCTTCACCGACATTCAGGACTTCACCACGATCTCCGAACAGCATTCGCCGGAAGAGGTCGTTGAGTTGCTCTCGACATACTTTGAACTTCTGAACGAAACCGTCGAACAACACGACGGGACGATCGTCCAGTATCTCGGGGATTCGATCTTTGGGATGTGGAACGCCCCCACGCGTGACGAGCACCACGTAGCAAAGGCCTGTCGCTGCGCGCTGGCGATGAAGCAGGCGATCGACGGAATGAATTCCGCGAACCGCCAGGCTGGCCGTCCGCAACTCGTCACCCGGTTCGGCCTGCACACCGGTCAGGCCGTCGTCGGCAGCGTGGGCGCGAAGGCGCGGCGGCAGTATACGGCCATGGGTGACACCGTAAACGTTGGTTCGCGCCTCGAAGGAATGAACAAGGAGTTCGGCACGTCCGTCCTGGCGAGCGGCGCTGTTCGGGCCGCCGTCTCCGAACTCTTCGAGTTCCGAGCCTTGGGCACAGCTCGAGCTAAGGGCCGGATGGAAGAACTCCTGGTGTACGAGCTGGTCGGCAGTAGTCGGATGCCGTCGTCGCCCTGCTGATGGTGATTCTGACCCTTTTGGGTACGCCACGCGAAAGCATCAACCGCGCGCTTCTTGCCAAGGCCGACTGGGGCGGCATGCTGCTGTTCGGCCCGGGGCCTGGCGCTGATCTATGCCGGCCTCGACCAGGGCAAAAGACTGGACTGGTTCGGTTCCGGTACCGTTACCGCCCTGCTTGCCGGCGGCGCAGCGCTTGTCGTCTGCTTCCTTATCAACGAGGCGGTCGTCGCCGAGCCATGGGCAAGCCCGACCGTGCTGATGTCGCGCAACGTCCTCCTAGGGGTGGCGACGCTCATCACCTACATGATCACCAATCTCTCCAACACCATGCTGGTGCCGACCTTCCTGACCGCTGTCGCCGGGCTTCGGCCCGAACAGATGGGCAGCCTGCTCCTCGTGTATACGGCGTTGCCGATCTGCGTCGTCGTGCTGGTCGCGATCTATCTCCTGCGCCGGATCGACGCCCGGTTTGTCATGATCCTCGGGCTGACGAGCTTTGCTATCGCAGCCTGGATGGGAACCCGCGTCACCGGGGCGTGGTCGCTGGACGACTTCATCCCGATCGCGCTGGCGCAGGCCCTCGGCCAGCGTCTGACCTTCTGGGGCGCTATCGCCGGGCTATTGCTGGTTAGCCTCATGCGTTCTGCACCTCCGGGACCTCTGACACCAAACGGGACGCAAGCTGGGAGCAATGGAGCGCATTGATGTTTTATCATGTTGTCTCGGGCCACGGTTGCGAGACAGCAGTATGCACACGCCGACCATCGGTCATCTCTCGCGTGCAGCGGTCCGGCTGCAGACCTAAGACAACTGGAAAATGTGCCGGATTCGAGCCGCGAACGTCGTCGCTTGTTTATCGCGCGACAGAGGTTCCGTCGATTGGAGCCGCTCTGCCTGCAGGCGGCGCGACAGGATCGCCCGAGTTCGTCGGCAGGTTCCGGGCGGTCATGCATAAGAGCGGCAAGGCGTTCCTGCGTGATTTCATAGGCGACCACGAATGTGAGTGCCTTCACGCTTCCGGGCGGAGCCGCACCTCGCGATCAAGGTGCCCACGGGAAAGACGCAGGCAAAGACCGAGCTGCGTCACCCGCGAAGCTCGTAAAGCTCGGTTTGACCTCTACGGCCCCTGACGCTGACAGCGCCGATAAACGCGAAGCTGAAATTTGTTTCGACCGCGTCGCGGATCGCGCTGCTTACCAGGATCGAGGTTCCGTAGTCCCGGTTCAGGCCCTCCAGGCGCGAGGCGATGTTAACAGTATCGCCGATGGCGGTATATTGCCGGCGGCTTTCGGCTCCGACGCTACCGACGACGGCCGGGCCGGTGTGCAGGCCGAAGCGGGTGATGAGTTCGGGGCGACCGTCGGCGCGATTGGAAGCATTCATCGTGTCGATCGCCGCTTTCATCGCCAGGGCGCAACGGCAGGCGTTTTCGACGTGCCGGCCGTCGCGGATGGGCGCATTCCACATCGCGAAAATGGAGTCGCCGATATATTGCACGATCGTGCCGCCGTGGTGCTCGACGATCACATTGAGTGCTTCGAAATAGGTGGAAAGCAACGCAACGACGTCTTCAGGCGAATGTTGCTCGGAGATCGTCGTGAACTCGCGGATGTCGGTGAAGAGGACGGTGATCTCCTGCCTGGAGGCCGAGCCTACGGCTGATTGGCCGGCAATAACGATCCTGCGAACGAGTTCGCGCGGAACATAGAGCGCAAACGTCCGAATGGCATCACGGGCGGAGCCCAGCGCCGTTGCCAGGGCGTTAACCTCTGAGATCCAGGAGCGTGCGACGCGACTCTTTCTAAATTCCAGATTGCCCAATTGCCTCGCCTCGTCGGCCAATGCATAGAGTGACCGGCTGATCAATCGGGAGATGATGATCGCGGCGATCGCACCAGCCGCCAGGAAGGCCGCCGCGGCAGCAAGGTTTCGTCTCAGCGTACGCTCGACCGGCCCGACGAGATCGTCGAGTGGCGCGGCGATGATGACCGTATAGTCTTTCAGCAAGCTGGCTACTTCGGCATGGAAGCCTTGGGCGAGATATTCACGACCGTTCACTGCAAAGCGCACGACTTCGCCGTCCGCCACACCACCGCCGTGCGCCATGTTCGTGACCGCTGGGATGGCGGAATCCATCGTTGCTACGTCCGCAGCCGTCAGCGTCCGGCCGCGTCGAAGCTGATCGCGCAGCTTTGTCATGACCGCACTGTCGGAATGCACGATCAGACGGCCCGTATCATCGAATACATAGGCATGCGCATGTTCCGAGACCGTGCCGACATCGACGACTTCCCCGAGCGTCACGAGCATCACGTCGGCACCGATGACGATGCGATTCCTGCCCGCCGCAGGTTTGGCCAAGGTTAGGGTCAAATAATTGGTCGCGGCTGAAATGTAGGGACCGACCGAGGTTGTGCGCCCCTCTGAAAGCGGGACGGTGTACCAAGGCCGGAACCGTGGGTCGAAGACATCGTCACGATCGGCGCGCCGCGTGAGAAGGCGGGCGTCTTTGTCGAAGAACGTCCATGTTGTCACCGGGATGCCGAGGACCTTGGTGATGGTGCGAATGGTGAATGCGGCGCCGGCCGGCGCATTCAACGTGTCGCGCCAAGCCGGATTTGCACCAATATCGATTGCCTGTACGTAGGTCCCGTCCGGATATCCGATGTGGACCGCGTCTATCCGGAAGGACGACTTCAGCAGTTGCAGCAGGAGGTTGCGCTTCGCTGGCAGGTCCCGGGGAGGCGGCGTAAGCATTTGCGGGACTGCCGAGGCCGTCTCGATGGCGGCATATCCGCTGCTGAAAACATTGCGATAATCCTCGATGGTACGAAGGCCGAGCTGACGCATTTGCGCTTCACCCGCGGACAGGGCGGTTACCTTACCTTGCGTATAGGCCATCCAAACGAGCGGCAGTGCCGTGCAGGCCAGTAGCCCGACAATAATGACGCTGAGATGCAAGCGCAGGGGAAATGCCCAGCCCAATGGCGTCCTCGTCTCCATCTCGGGCCTGTCGCGGTGTTCCATTCCTAACCCCCAAGAGCGATCGCGATGCCGACCAGCCCGAGGCCGAGGCACGTCATCGTTATGCCTGCGTTGAGCGGTCTCGCGTCCGAAAAATGCGCCCAAGCACAGCCTGTCAGGAAGAGCAGTCCAATCAGCAGGAAATTGCTGGCTCTCAGTGCAAGGTCCGCGTTGCCGATCATGAAAAAAGGAATAACCGCTGGGAGTGAGGTCGCCGATACCAGCAGAAAGACAATGAAGGCGGCGAGAAGGTCGTCCTTGGACAGGCGAAGCTTGGCAGGGCTTCCGCGCCGTGCGAGGTCGAGCATGGCTTTGTAGAGCGCCTCTTCATCCGCAGCCACAGAGACAAGCGGTCCGTCGTCGAGCGGAAATTCCTTCCTGAGC
Source organism: Rhizobium grahamii CCGE 502 (assembly GCF_000298315.2). Taxonomy (GTDB): domain Bacteria; phylum Pseudomonadota; class Alphaproteobacteria; order Rhizobiales; family Rhizobiaceae; genus Rhizobium; species Rhizobium grahamii. The sequence goes on from NZ_AEYE02000031.1 coordinate 6,829, forward strand.
GCGGAGATCGCATCCTGCTCGCTTCTGGCGGACCTGATCTGTCGAAGAACGCGCCCGCGCCGGCTCTTGTAGAACACCGTGCCCAAGACAAACAGCACTGCGTCGATGATGCCCCATGCCACATTGCAGCCGATCGTCCCGACAATCAGTTCCCGAACGTCAAGGCCCTCTTGGGTGAAGATGAGTCGCGAGCCGACCGTGAATGTCAGCGCCATAATCAGTCCGAAGAGGACTTCACCGAGAGCATCGCCCGGGTCAATTACCTCAGTGATGTGGGGTCTGCCGAATGCCACCACTTGCCAGATCCTCCCGGTTGCTGGTTCCAAATGGAACGATCCGACCTTTCAATGATTACGTATGCAGACTCTAGAATGCGATAAGGACCGGAGGCAATCGATGAGCCGTGAGCGCGGGCGCAAGAAACTGATGCTGAGGATCCCCGAGATCCGTCATTTTCTCGCCTCCTCAGCAAGCGAGACACTGAGTGATCTCTTCGAATCGTACGATCTTGCAGCCGATAGCCTCGAACGCTTCCGTACGGCAAGCCCGACGGATGAACGGCGGGTCCTCGAGTATGAGGGACTCTGTCGCGAGATCGAGGCGGAAGTGGTGGTGTACTGCGACGAACGATACGGGAAGCAGATGCGCTTGTGACATGCCGCGATGGCCCTCGTTGCCCGAACGGGGGCTTACAGTACAACATGTCCGACCGAAACGCCCGTCCCGAGGGCCAGGACTTTCGATAGATCTGCCGATGCGCTATCCATCCGGTATCTCAGGACCCCACCCGCCCCGTCACTCGACAGGCGGCTCCCAGGTCAGGAAGAAGCCGACGTCGCCGGGCATGCCTCCCGGGAAATTGATGATCGCAGCTTTCAGGCCGTAACCCTGTGGCTTCGCGACCTGTTCGAACAGATCGTAGAGTTCTTTGGCTTTGCCCTGCAGGGTATTCTGCCAGCCGGGAAGGTTGTTGTTGATGCCGCGACCGCTGTCCGAGCAGAGGCTGGACGGGAAGCTGTAAATCATTGCTTCGTATTTTCCGTCCGCGGCCGCCTTGGTCACCAGGCGCTTGATGATCGCACGCTCATTTTCGCCAACGTGCTTCTGGAAGAAGTCCTCGAGGAACTCTGAGTGTTTCTTCGCTTCGCGCGCCTTGATCTTTTCGTCGCGTTCCATCTCCGCGAGCTGAAGCTCAAGAGCACGCTTGCGCAGATCTTCAGCGCTGGTCATTGGTTGAGGGGTGGTCTCGCTTGCAGTCATCGCCATGTCCTCCAAGTTTTCCAAAGGATAAAATGACTATGGGCGCTTAGGCAGTAAGATACGCGTCGCGTGCGGTAGTATACGGTATATTACGCGGCGGGCCACAGGTTCGCGATCACAGCAATCGATTCCAATGCCATCTTCATGCTTGACAAAGCGGCGTGGTAATTCTATTGGGTAAACGATAACCCAATGGAGGATGGGGTGACGGTATCGCTTTCAGACATAGCGGAACGGGCGGGAGTCTCGATCAAGACTGTCTCCGGCGCCCTGCATGGCGGTTCCGCCCGCATGTCGGAAGAGACGCGCTCGAGGATCAAGCTGATCGCCGACGAACTCGGCTATGTCACCAACCTTGCTGCCAGAGGCATGCGGCAGGGGTGGCTGCCGTTGATCGGCGTCGTTGCCGATGAACTCATTACGTCACCCTTTGCCACCGAGATCATCCGCGGCCTGGATGGTGCTGCCCGGACGGCGGAAATGGCCGTCTTTGCAATGAACCTCAACGGTACCCGCGACGTTGGCTCGGTTCTGGAGGAAGTTCGTCGCTTTCGCCCCCGCGCCATCGCTTATGCGGCGATGTACCACAAGACTGTGGCGCTGCCGGAAGAACTGGTCGGAAATGTCGGCATCATGATCAACTGTAGCGAAGCCAACGGTCGAGTGACCTCGCTGGTGCCTGACGAAGAGGGGGCTGCCGTGGAGATCACGCGTCACCTCGTCGCCGCCGGGCGTCGCCGCATTGCCTTCATCAATCTTCCGGGCCTTCTCGCCGGCGAATTGCGCGAGCGAGGCTTTCGGAAGGCACTCGATGAAGCAGGCCTTGCCCCGATCGGCGTGATGCCGGCTGTTCGTCGCCCTGTTTATAGTGATCGCGCGCCCAGCCTGGTCGCAACACATGTTGCAGCACTCATGAGTGCGGGCACGCGCCCGGACGCCATTATCTGCGGTAACGATCGTGTCGCCATGGAGGTGTATTCCGCGCTGCGGCGCGCGGGTGCGCGCATTCCCGATGATGTCGCCGTGGGGAGTTTCGACAATCAGGTCGAGATCGCCACGCGGCTCGATCCGCCGCTGACGACGATGGCCCTTCCGCATCGCGCTATGGGTCGGCTCGCAGCGGAAATACTGCTCAGTGATGACGCGCCGCCGCCCGAGACGCGACGGCTGCCGTTCCAACTTATCGATCGATCTTCCATTTGAAATCAAGACAGCGTCCCACTCAAGGAGGAGAACTAAAATGGGTAAACGTTTACTTTCAGTGCTTCTGGCATCGGCTTCTCTTGCCGTCACCGCTGGTCTGGCAGAAGCCAAGACCGTCATTCACATGATGCACCAGGGCGATCCGGGCTGGGTGAAAACCTACGGTGATGTTGCGAAGCGGTTCGAGGAAGCCAATCCGGATGTCGACGTCGAGCTCATCTACGCGCCGCACGATGCCTACAATGAGAAGTTCAGCGCGGCTGTGATGGCCAAGCAATTGCCCGACATCATGGAACTCGATGCGCCGTTTCTTGCCAATTATGTTTGGTCGGGATACCTGCAACCGATCAAGCCATTGATAGAGAAAGATATTCTCGACGACATGACGCCGTCGAATGTCGCGCAGGGTACCTATCCGATCGACAAGGACCTCTATGCAGTCGGTCTGACCGACTCCTCGGTGGTGCTCTATGGCAACAAGAAGTACCTCGAGGCGATCGGCGCGCGCATTCCGAAGTCCGTCGATGATGCCTGGACGAAAGAAGAATTCGAAGGCTACCTGGAAAAGCTCTCCAAGCTCGACGGTGTCAAATGGCCGATCGACACGTTTCGTGGCTATGGCATCAAGACAGAGTGGATCACCTATGCCTATGGGCCGCTTCTCGACTCGGCAGGTTGCGACCTGATCGACCGGACATCCTGGAAGGCGACGGGTACGCTCGACAGCGAGGCCTGTGTCAATGCCATGACGATGATGCAGGCATGGGTCAAGAACGGCTGGGTCGTTCCGGGCTCTTCAGGCACAAACCAGTTCTACGCCGATGGCAAGCCGGCGGCATTGGCGCTCGGCGGTCACTGGTTCTACGCAGAGGCGGCCGCAGCGATGAAGGACGATATCGTCGTCATGCCGCTGCCGAAGCTCGGGGACAAAGGGGTCAGCCCGAACGGGACCTGGATCTGGGGTATCACGAAGTCATCAGAGCATCCCGACGTTGCCGGCAAGTTCCTGAGCTTCCTTCTGAAGGACAAAGCCTACCGTGAGTTTGCCAAGGAGAATTCCGGCTTCCCGGGGTTGAAGAGCTTTGCCGCCGACTCGCCGGTCTACGCCCCGGGTGGGCCGATGGCGGTTGCCTTCGAACAGGCGTCGAAGACGGCTGTCGCTCGTCCTCCGCATCCCGCTTATCCGACGATCACATCTGCCTTCATGCAGGCCGTCGACAAGGTCTTCAATGGCGGTGACGCCAAGGAAGCGCTGTCGGAAGCCGCGCAGAAGATCGACGAGGACATCGAAGACAACGCCGGCTACCCGCCCTTCGACGCACAGCAGTAAGCCCCTTGCCGCCGGGTGGTCCCTGTAAGGCAGCCTGGCGGCAATGCCCTTAGTTTTCAGGAGGAGGAGATCATGACTTTGCAACAATCGCCCGTCGCCGGGCGGCTCCGCCCCGGCGGGCGGCGGGATCCGCGCCGGCTGGCACAGGAAGCGCTAATGATTGCACCGGCGGTCCTGCTCCTCGCCTTCTTCTTGATCGCGCCGTTCCTGTTGTCGTTCTGGACGTCCATGACGAACCAGCCCCTGGTGCCGCGGCCGACGCCGGTTCGGTTCGTAGGATTGCTGAACTTCCAGCGTATCTTCAAAGATCCGTTGTTCTGGACCTCGTTGTGGAATGTGTCGCGCTTTACGTTCTGGGTCCTGCCGGTCCAGTGCGGCCTTGCATTCGCAACGGCGCTGCTGCTTCACCAGAAGATACCTGGGCGCAATCTCCTGCGCGGCATGTTCTTCCTGCCAGCGATCACCTCGATGGTCGTCGTCTGCGTGATCTGGGGTACGCTGTTCCAATATCCCAGTGGCCCGTTCAACCAGATCATTGGCTTTCTGTCCGGAGGTCGGATCCAGCCGATCGACTGGCTGGGGGATCCAAACTGGGCGATGTTCTCGATCGTGCTGCTTTCCGCCTGGCAGGCCTATGGCTTCCAAATGATCGTCTATCTTGCCGGACTTCAGGGCATCCCGGACGAACTCTACGATGCAGCCAAGATCGACGGCGCGAACGCGCTGGGACGCTTCTGGCATGTGACGATGCCGGGCCTGCGCCCAACCCATGTCTTCGTGCTCGTCATTACCACCATCCAGGCGTTCAAGCTCTATACCCAGGTCGCCATCCTCACCCAGGGCGGACCAAAGGGGAGCACCGAAACCGTCGTGCACTACATGGTGCGAGCCGGATTCGAGGAGCAGAAGCTCGGCTATGCTTCCGCCGTCTCCGTGATCCTGTTCGTCATCGTACTCGTAATCGCGCTCATCCAGCGCAAACTCTTGAGGCGCTTCGATGTCTGATCTCGTCATGACCCAAGCGACGCCAGTCGTGAAGCCCTGGGCTTCCGGCAAGGCCTCTCTCCACCTCGTCCAGGCCGTGTGCATCTTTATCATTGCGCTGGTGGTGATCTCACCGCTGTTCATGCTGCTGATCGCGAGCCTGAAGGACGACCGCTTCCAGATTCTGGCGGATATGGGTAGCTTCCGTGCCTTCTGGGTGTCCGATCCGACCCTCGCCAATTTCAAGGAAGTCGCGCACTTTTCCGGGGAACTCGCATTCGGCCGCTACCTCTTGAATTCGCTGCTGATCCTTGCGGTCACAGTCGGCGGCGGCCTCGTTGTCAATTCCATGGCCGGCTTCGTGCTGGCCTGGGGCTCGCTGCGCGGCAAAGCCGTGCTGCTCGCGCTGGTCGTCGCGCTCTACGTCATTCCGCAGGAGAGCATCATCATGCCGCTAGTCGTGATGGTTTCGCGGGCCGGGATGACCGACACGTTCGCGGTACAGATTCTTCCCTGGGTGGCGAGTCCTCTTTACATCTTCCTGTTCTACCAGTTCTTCGCGCAGCTCCCCAAGGAGCTCTATGAGGCGGCGGAGATCGATGGCGCTTCGGTTTTCCGTATCTATCGCTCGATCTATATGCCGCTCAGCCTGCCAGCGCTCGCCACCGTCTCGATCCTCATGGGGATCGAGAGCTGGAATCAGTATCTTTGGCCGACTCTTGTGACGCAGACCGACTATGCGCGTCCGATATCGGTGGCCATCGCCACTTTCTTTGGCCAGGACAGCATTTATTGGGACCGTGCCATGGCTGCCTCCGTTCTTATGATGATCCCGATCCTTGCTCTCTACCTCGCTTTCCAGCGCTGGTTCGTGAGTTCGTTCGTCGGCTCTGCCGTGAAAGGTTGATTGATGACAATCCAAACAGGAACTCTCTCGCTGTCTCGGGAGAATGTGAGTGCCTACCTCCACGCAGGGGACGTGATCCATATCTGGCTCAAGGCGCTCATTGCGGAGACTGAGGCTTCTGTCTCAGTCACCGTTGAAGACGTCGAGCTTGCCAGGGTGGCTTCCGCCAGGAGTGAAGAATTCGAGTTCCAGCACATCGTCGTGTCCGACGGCGGGAAGGTTGTCCTCAGCTATGAACCGTCCACCACGGCCGTTTCGGTGATCTACAGCTTCGATCCTGGGCGTGTTCTGGAAGAGGGGATTCGCGTGCTTCACTGCACGGCAGCTAATGCACCGCCTCAACTCCAATCCGGATATCATTTCCGTCCACCCTTCGGCTGGATGAACGACCCCAATGGTTTCGGCCGCTTCGGCGGAAAGGCACACCTTTTCTACCAGCATTACCCGCATCGCTCGCGGTGGAACACCATGCATTGGGGGCATGCCGTCTCGCAGGACTACCTGCACTGGACGCACCTTCCGATCTTCCTGTTTCCCGCGGCCGAACTCTCTATGCGCGATGATGGCCGCGGCGGAGCATTCTCCGGGTCGGCCATCCCGGTCGCAGCAGACGCCGGTGATGAGATCCGCGTCTTTTTCACCGAACAGGTGCGGGATCGGAAGCCAGAGGAGCAGATACAGCTTTCGGCCACCAGCGCGGACCAGATTTCTGCGGGCAATCCCTCGATTGCCCTGCCGGCGCGCCCGGAAGGACTGGGACTGACTTTGGATTTTCGCGATCCCTATGTGTTCAAGGGACCCGACGGCCTTTGGAAGATGTTGCTCGGCAGTCGTGACAGGTCCGGCGGCGTGATCCTCCTCTACGAAACATCTGATCACGATGCCGCCGGCGGATGGACCTTTGTCGGCGTCGTGCATCGTGAGGATCGCTTCGGCATGACGGCTGCAGAATGCCCATGCATACTGCCTCTCGGCGATGTCGCAAGCGATGAGACGCGTTGGGCTCTGATCTTCGGTCTGCTGACCAGCCGCGATCCGGCGACGGGGCGCCGTAACATGTCGTCCGTCACTGTCGGTCGGTTCGATGGTCGCGAATTCCAACCGGATTTTGAGCAGGAACTCGACTTCGGATCGGACGCCTACGCCTTCCAGGCCTTCATCGACCATGATGGACCTGTCGGCCTGGCCTGGCTGGCGAATTGGACGGACGTTTCTAAGAGCGTCGATTTTCCGACCGCCATGACGTTGCCGCGTCGCGTTCTCCTGGATGGAAGCGCGATCCTGACGCCGCCCCTAGAGGCTGTCGATGGCCTGCGCCACAAGCTGCTCGACGACACCAGTTTGCTGGCCGGCGAGGCCGTGGAGCTTGTGGACGGAGCTGCCGAAATTTTGCTCGATCTGACGCAAGCGGGAGCACCTTTCGAGCTCAGTCTCGACCATCCCGAAATTAGCCTCGGCGTGCGATTGGGCGAGGAAGGGTTGGAGATCCTCTTCGACGCCCGAACGGGAAAGCCGTCTCCCCGCTACCTGGCTGCCGGCGCCAAGCCGGCGCAGGTGCGGATCTTCATCGATACCGGCTCAATCGAAGTATTCGCGGATAATGGCCGATGGGTCGGGACGAAGCGTATTCCGAGCTTTGCGGCGGTACGATCGGCAACGATGAAGACCGGGACCGGCGGCGTCGCCGCCGCGCGCGTCTGGCAAATCAAGCTCTGAACGAGGGGAGGAAGAAACATGGCATCCGTCGCAATCCAACAGGTTCGCAAGCAGTATGGCGCCGTCCCCGTGATTCATGGCGTGTCCGTGGATATAGAGGATGGTGAGTTCGTCACGCTGGTCGGACCATCCGGCTGCGGCAAGTCGACCTTGCTGCGTATGCTTGCCGGACTGGAGGACATCAGCGGCGGAGAGATCCGCATCGGTGGGCGCGTCGTCAATGATGTGGCGCCGAAAGAACGCGACATCGCGATGGTTTTCCAGAGCTACGCGCTGTACCCGCACATGACGGTGGCGGAGAACATGGGGTTTGCGCTCAAGCTGCAAGGGCAGGACAAGGCGGCGATAGGTCGGAGAGTGCGGGAGGCTGCCGACATTCTGGCACTTGAGCCGCTGCTCGACCGCCTGCCGAAGCAACTTTCCGGCGGCCAGCGGCAACGCGTAGCGATGGGGCGTGCCATCGTGCGCCACCCGAAGGTCTTCCTGTTCGACGAACCTCTTTCAAACCTCGATGCCAAATTGCGAGTGACGATGCGCGCGGAGATCAAGGAACTGCATCAGCGGCTGAAAACGACAACCGTCTACGTCACCCACGATCAGATCGAGGCAATGACGATGGCTGACAAGATCGTCGTCATGCGCGCCGGGCAGATCGAGCAGGTCGGCAGACCGCTTGAACTCTACGATCGGCCAATCAACACTTTCGTTGCAACGTTCATCGGCTCGCCGGCGATGAACCTGTTTGAAGGCAGAGCCGTGAAACAGGAATTCTGTCTGGACCAGGGTGTTAAGCTTCCTATGCCGCGCTGCGAGATGCCGGCTGACGTTCACACCTACGGCATCCGACCGGAACATCTCACCATTGCCGAGCAGGGCGTCCCGGCGACGGTTGTGGTGGTGGAGCCGACGGGAGCAGAAACCCATGTAATCATTGAGATCGGGACGCAGACGGCAGCGATGGTGCTGCATGACCGGGTCGCGTTGCACCCCGGTGACCGGATACAGGTGGCGCCCAATCTGTCCAAGGCGCATCTCTTTTCGGTCGAAGGGAAAACGGCTCAACTGAGCACGATTTCGACCTAACGCATCGTGCTGCTCCGAGAGGCCGGCACGATCATGCTAGCAACAGCGATCTCATGGGAGGATTGGAGCAAGTGTGGCATAGACATTTGGCGTCCGGTGGAGGATCGGCGATGTATATATCATGTATTGATAATAAGACGAGCAGTCGCACCGCGCGGATTGTTGATACGTGGGGTTGGAACATTTAGCGCTGTCGCAGGTTGCTTCTGGAAATTAGGAGCGAAGCGATGCTGATCCTTGAAGAAATTCTCCTCGTTTCTGCCGATCGGGTGGCCTGCTGCCGTGGTCAACTAGAGTTGGATCTCGACCAGATGATCCTGCAACTCGAGCGGTCGGGATTCTCCCGCAAGGAGATTCTGGTCGCGATGAGCGAAATGATCAGCGAAGAATTTTCGGCACTTCCCGACATGCCGAAATTTCACTGACAGCGTCTGTTTCTTCCACCAAGATGGTGGTGCCTCGCTCATTGCGCTATGACATCGCAATGAGCGAAAACTTCCTGATCACTGGCCCGGACAATCCTGCAGCGACGATCCTGCTTGCACATGGCGCTGGTGCGCCTATGGACTCCAAGTCCATGACCGCCGCCGCCGAAGCTCTCGCCACGGTCGGGTTCCGGATTGCCCGCTTCGAATTCGCCTACATGGCCGCGCGCCGGACGTCCGATGCTCGAAAACCACCGCCGAAAGCGGAAACGTTGATTCCGGAATACAGGGACACGGTAAGGGCGCTTGCGAGCTCCGGACCGCTCATTATTGGCGGCAAGTCCATGGGTGGGCGAGTGGCGAGCATGGTTGCCGACGACCTGTACGCGGAAGGCGCGATCTGTGGATTGTTGTGCCTTGGCTATCCTTTTCATCCGCCCGGCAAGCCGCAGCAACTGCGCACGGCGCACCTCAAAAATCTGCGCACGCCAACGCTCATTTGCCAAGGGACGCGCGACGAATTCGGAACTCGTGAAGAGGTTTCGACCTATCCGCTTTCCCCGGCAATATCAATCCTTTGGCTTGAAGACGGCGATCACGATCTTGCGCCGAGGAAGAAAATTTCGGGCTTCTCTGTCGCCGATCATCTCGCCACCATGGCCGCCCGCACCAGCGCTTGGGCAGACGAAAACTGCCTTCGGTAGGGTCAAACGTGAACGTCAACTCGACTTGACGGATGTAAGCGCTTTATGCATGTTCGCCTGCAAGATGTGACGTGCATTTCTACCTTTCTCGCATGTTTTGGGGGCAGGCATGACGAAGTGCGTAGCATGTTCAGGGCTCTTTTCATCTGTTTTCGCCGCAGCGCTCGCAGTGAGCAGTGCAGCCTTCGGTGCCGATCTGGTGATCGCGATGCCGAACTGGCCCTCGGGGCAGGCGACGGCGAATATCCTCAAGGTCAGTATTGCGAAGGAGTTCGGGCTTAGTGCCGATGTGCAGGAGCTCGGAACGCTGCTTGCCTTCAACGGCATGGAGAAAGGCACCGTCGACATACAGCCGGAGGTCTGGCAGCCCAATCTCGAGAACGTCATCAAGACCTTCGTCACCGAGAAGGGCGCCGTGGTTCTTGCCAAGCATGGCGTGCCGGCATGGCAGGGCATCTGCGCGACGCCCGCCGCCGCCGAAAAGGGCCTGAAGTCGATCACCGACCTCAGCGATCCGGAAAAGACGAAGATTCTCGACACTGATGGTGATGGCAAGGGCGAGATGTGGCTTGGCGCACCGGCATGGGCCTCGACGGGGATCGAGCGCGTCCGAGCGAACACCTACGGCTATGCCAAGGACATGACGTTGGTCGAATCGGAAGAGGAAGTCGCGCTGGCGGGACTGGACATCGCCATCGCCACGAACCAGCCGCTGGTCTTTGCCTGCTACGCACCCCACTTCATCTTTGACCTGCACAAGATCGTGCGCCTGGCGGAGCCGCCGCACGATGCCAGCAAATGGCAGCTGGTTGGCGCCAACGATCCGCTTTGGATTACCAAGTCGACGGCATCGACAGCCTGGGACACCGCCAATTTCCGCATTGGCTACGCGGCCGCTTTCGCAAAGAAACACCCTGACATCGCGTCGTTCCTGGAAAAGGTCGACTTCACGCCAGAAGAGGCGACGGCGATGAGCTACGCACTCGAAGTCGACCGCGTGTCGCCGCACGACTACGCGACAAAGTGGGTTGCAGACAATGCAAAGCGCGTGGATGGGTGGGCAGGCAAATGAGGACGCGCAACGGACTCTCGAAAGCGAAAAAAGCTCGCAAGCTGGCGGTGGCTCTGATTGCAGCGGGCGTGTGCATTGGCCCTCTCGCCGCCTGGGCGCAGACGCAAATCTATGATTCCAAAACACACACCTGGGTGAACTACGACAAGAAGAAAGCACGCCAGTACTACGCCCGCAACAACCAGGCGCCGGAAGCATTCCGGATGCAGACAGTGACTTTCCGAACGGCAGAGCCGCCGGGGACGATCATCATCGATGGCAACCAGCATTTTCTTTACCTTGTCCAGCCGGGCGGGCAGGCAATCCGTTACGGTATCGGCGTCGGGCGCGAAGGTTTCGGGTGGGCGGGGATCGTTCGTGTCGGCCGCACCGCCGAGTGGCCGGTCTGGACACCACCCGCTGAAATGGTGGCGCGCGACCCGAATGCTGCAAAATGGGCGGCCGGCATGCCCGGTGGGCCGGAGAATCCCTTGGGCGCCAGGGCGCTCTATCTCTACGAAGGCGATCAGGACACGATCTATCGCATCCATGGAACCGCTGAGCCCTGGACGATCGGCCTTGATGTGTCTTCCGGCTGCATCCGCATGAACAATAACGACATCGTCGACCTCGCGTCGCGCATCAAGATCGGCGCCAAGGTCATCGTGCTGATGCAGGGGGCCGCGCTCTACAAGGGCGTCTGAGAATGGGGACGGCGCCGCGCCGGAAATAGACAATCTAGTCGGGGGACAGGATTTTGTTGCAGAACACCGCGAGGGGAATTTCGATCGGTCGGCTGATGGCCGCAATGACGAGTGCGGCGCTACTTGGCGCCTGCACACCGACGCCGCCGGCGCCTGAAAGCATGGCACGCACCACGCTGCAGACGGCACCGGCGGATCTGCAGCTGCTCTGCGCCAATTCCGCTGCCGGGGTTGCCGGTCCGAACGCCAAGGTACTGCCCACGGCCTCTCGGCAATTGCCTGACGGGACCTTCGGCGTCGATCTCGATGCCGGCGGCAAGAAGTTCTCGTGTGTCGTTGACAACAATGGCACCGTCCGGTCGGTGCAGCCGGCGCAGTCTGGCTGATGGCACGCCCGCGAGATCGGGCGTGCCGGCAATATCCTCAAACGGCAGTCAGTTCGATCTTGACCGCGGGGAAACGGCTGGAGTTCGCCTGTACGCCGATCGTACCTGTCAATCCGGTTGCCTCCAACCAGAAGCCGGCAGTGCCGCCCTGTAGCGGAATCGATGCCGGTCCGACGATCCTTGCCGGTCCATCGACCTGCACGGTGACATTGTCATTCATGAAGGGCAGGCGCTGTCCCATCTGATCGAGCGTGCGGATGATGACGCGAGTCGCATCGCGTTCGCGGGCCTTCAGCGTCGTGCTGTCGGCGACGACCTGCAGCGTTGTTGGCAGCGGATCGGCCGCGAGGGTCATGCTTGCGACGGGTTCGCCGGCAATGTAGCCGGTGAATTCGCCATCGATCCATTCAAGCCCCCAGGTGCCAAGCTCATCAGCCGTGAAATGACGATGATCGAGGACGATAGGCGGGTGTGGCAGATACGGGTAGTTCTCGCGGTCCGGGCCGATCCTCTTCGTCAGCGAACCGTACCGCAATTCGATCTCGTCGCAGTTGGTCAGAATGATCAACGGCAGAACGCCGCCGATATTGCGCTCACCGCGCGCCCAGAAGGTGACCGGCTTCATGACGACCTCGTCAGATGGATCGCATTGGCTGGCATAGACATAGGCAGCAAACTTCGGTTCGCGGAACATGTCCATGACGCCGTGGTAGCAGATGCGGTCGCCGGAGCCGAAGTCCTTGTGGGTGTTGTAGTCGAACATGCACCAGCCGATCGCACCCGCGATATCAGGATCACCATAGGCCGCGTTCAACACCTCGAGATGCCGGCGTACGTGCTCGGCCTGCCGTGCCTCCTGGTCGTAGATCTTGGTGGGATACATGTGGCCACCGAACTCGGTGATCATGTAAGGCACCTTATACGACAGGCCGGTGGATTCCTGCTGCGGGCGAAGCGCTGTGCGCGGGCGGTTATTGCCGGGCAGCTCCTCGTTGCCGAGGATGAAGTCGTTCATCGTATAGACGTCTTCCAGAAGTTCGCTGTCCGTTATGTAGCGGACGCCGCCGGTCTGTCGCGTATGGTCGAGCTCCCGGGCAAGTCGGTTCGTCTCGACATAGAAGTCGTGACTATCCTGTGACTCGTTGATGCGAACGCCCCAGATGATGATCGAGGGATGGTTCCAGTCGCGTTCGATCATGCGACGGACGTTGCGGATCGATTCCTGCTGCCACTCCTCGTCGCCGATATGCTGCCAGCCCGGAATTTCCTCGAAGACCAGAAGACCGATGCGATCGCACCGATCGAGGAACCACTTCGATTGCGGATAGTGCGAGGTGCGGACGATGTTGCACTTCAGCACCGATTTCATGATGTCCGCGTCGCGCTCCTGGGCGGATCTGCCCGCGGCATAGCCGACATAGGGGAAAGCCTGGTGGCGGTTGAGACCACGCAGCTTCAGCGGACGGCCGTTCAGAAGAAAACCTTCGGTCGTGAACTCGGCGGTGCGGAAGCCGAAGTTCGACGAGACCCGGTCGGACCCATGGCTTGTCTTCAATTCGACGGTGATTTCGTAGAGTGCCGGGTCGTCGATGTCCCAGAGCGATATGCCGGTCAGGCCGTCGAAAACGAGCGTAGGATTTTCGCCGGTCGTTTCTGCGGACACGGTGGCGAGCACGCGCCCATCTCCATCCTTCAGCGATGCCGATACGGAGCCCAGGAAGGTGAGCTGTTGCGGATTGGCAAGATCGATACGCACGCTTGCCGACTTTTCCTCCGCCTGCACGTTGTGGGTTTCGATCTTCAGGTTGGCAACCGAGATAGGGTCCGTGACCTTTAGCCAGACGTCCCGATAGATGCCGGCATAGGTGAGGTAGTCGATACGACCGCCGAAGGGCGGAATCGCGGGGTTTTCGCTCCCGTCGATCTTTACGGTGACCAGATTGTCGCCGATGACCAGCCTGCCGGTGAGGCGGGCCTCGAATGGCGTGTAGCCATCCTTGTGGGCGATGATTTCGTCGCCGTTGAGATAAACGACGGCATCGGCCATGGCGGCGTCGAAGACCAGCGAAACCTCGCGACCCTCGAACTCCGGCATCCAGCGCAGGATCTTTTGATAGGTGAATGCCCGCTGGTAGCTTTTCTCGTCGAAGTAGTTGAAAGGCAGCTCAACGGCCGTATGCGGCAGGCTGACGGTCGCCGCGCCGTCGAAGCCCTCGAGCAGACGCTGGCCGAAGCCCTCATGGAAACTCCAACTCTCGTTGAAAGAAACGACGGAACGCATATCAGGCTCCCATGGAAAAAGCGTTGCGAACGGATTGGCGCCGTTGAAGGGCGCAGGAAAATTCAAGCATCGGTGGGTCTTTCCGCGTGGAGATGCCTAGCTTGCTAGGCACCGCTGACGTCCTGGTTCGATGGCGCGTGGTGCTATCCTATGGATACTGGGCGCCGTTGGTGGTGGTGTAAATCGAATAGAGCGATTGGGTGGCGGTGATGAAGAGGCGGTTCTTTTTCACGCCGCCGAAGGCGATGTTTGAGACCGTCTGCGGCACCTTGATCTTGCCGAGCAGTGTACCGTCGGGCGCGAAGCAGTGAACGCCATCGGCAGCACTGGTCCAGAGGTTGCCGCTGACATCGAAACGGAAACCATCCGGCACGCCGCTGTCGATCGAGCAAAAATACCGGCTGTTCGTGAGCCTTTTGCCATCGACGATGTCGAAAACGCGAATGTGGCGGGGAACCTCGTGGTTACGGGAACCAGAATCGGCAATGTAGAGCTGCTTTTCATCAGGCGAAAAGGCGAGGCCGTTGGGTTGAATGAAATCGGTGGCGACGGCCTCGATCTCCCCCGTCGGAGCGTCGATGCGGTAGACATTGCGGGTCTCCTGTTCGGGCTCGGCCTTGTGACCTTCATAGTCGGACATGATGCCGTAGCTCGGATCGGTGAACCAGATCGAACCGTCCGACTTGACGACGACGTCGTTCGGAGAGTTCAGGCGCTTGCCGCCATAGCTGTCGGCCAGGACAGTGATGCGGCCGTCGAATTCGGTACGGGTGACGCGCCGGCCGCCATGCTCGCAGGAGATCAGCCGGCCCTGGCGGTCGCGGGTGTTGCCGTTGACGTAATTGGACGGTGAGCGGAAAACCGTGACACTGCCATCGGGCACCCAACGCATCATCCGTTCATTGGGGATGTCGCTCCAGATCAGGCAATTCAGGTCCGAGAACCAGACGGGGCCTTCTGCCCAGCGGCAACCGCTATAGAGTTCCTCCAGCCGGGCGCTGCCTGCAATCAAGCCACTGAAGCGATCGTCACGGACGTCATAGAGCGCATCTTCCGACACAGGCCAGCTCCTCCCAAAGCGATGTGATGACGCTCTTCGTAAACGTAAACGGTGATGTGTTCCAGAGCCGGGCGCCGGCAAAGGCGTCCGGCTTCGCATTTTTTCAGAGGGCTGTGTCCGGATGCGGCGAACCGTCATAGGCACCCCAGATCGATTGGTCGAAGCAGATCATCGATCCGGTCATGAGGCCGGATTCCGCCGAGGAAAGATAGGCGCAGGCGCGTGCCACTTCCTCGGGATCGACGAGGCGACCGAACGGCTGGCTGGCCGCCGCTTTTTCGAGCCAGTCCGCCGGTGCTCCGTGGAATTCCCGCTGAATGCGATCCTCACCCTCGGATGCCATCCAGCCGATGTTGAGGCCATTGACGCGGATGCGGTTGCGAAGAAGCGCGTAGGCGGTGTTCTTCGTGAGGGTTTCCAAGGCGCCCTTGGAGGCGCAATAGGCGGCGATGAAGGGCTGCCCTGCCTTGGCCGACATGGAGCCGATATTGACGATGGTGCCCTCGATCTTCTCGCGCCGCATTACCTTCACCGTTTCCTGCATCAGAAAGAACGGCGCGCGGACGTTGATGGCGAACATGGCGTCGAAGAGTTCCGGGCTGGTATCGAGGATGGTGCCGCGGTCGGTGATGGCGGCGGCGTTCACCAGCGCATCGACGCGGCCAAACGTCTGGTCGCAGACATGAACGACGTTTTTCGCATCCTCGACCTTGCCAAGATCGGCCTTCACGTAAACGACCTTGACTCCGGTGGCGGCGGCGATCTCGTCGGCTTTCGCCTTACCCTTCTGCTCGTTGCGCCCGCAAATGACGAGGCCTTTGGCCCCGCGCTCGGCAAAGAGGCGGGCGATTGTCGCGCCAAGCCCTTGCGTACCGCCTGTTACGATCGCGATTTTGCCGTCGAGGCGGCTGTGGTCTGTTGTCATGCACTCCTCCTTTGAATGATGGTCAGTATGCCGAAAGCTCCCGACACCATGGGCGCCGGGAGCTAATTGTGTTGATGTGGATGCGTCAGCTCAGTCGCCGCTCGCTCTGTTGCGCCAGTGCCGATGTGAACCTTGCGTCGTCCCAATTCTCCTGCAGCGCCTCGTGCATCAGCTGCGCTTGCGTCTTTGGCGCAAGACCTCCAAGCGGTGGGTCGCGGTCGAGGTTGGTCGGGAACGAGTAGCCCTCGGCGCAAGCAGCAACCGCGTTGCCGACCTCGGCTCCGGACAGTTTCCCCCTCAGCGACTTCAATGCCGGGAACAGTTTTGCGCTCATGCGCTCGCGGTTCACGGTTTCCATTGCGCGACCGAATGCGGAAGAGACCTGCAGCAGATTGGCGACGCGCTTGATGTCGGTCGAGTGGTTCGTGCCGGCTGCGTGGAAGAGGGCCGGATTGAAGAACACCACGTCTCCCTTTTCAAGCGGCAGCTGGACATGATGCGTCTCGAAGTAGTCTTTGAACTCCTGACGTTTCAGCGCGAGGTAGCCGGGCTCATAGGTCTGGCTGTGCGGCAGGAAGAGGGTAGGGCCGCTTTCGAGTGGCATGTCGCAATGAGCGACCGCGCCCTGCAGCGTCAACACCGGCGAGAGCCTGTGCACGTGCGCAGGGAACTGCTCGATCACCTTGGAGGACTGGAAGCCGAGATGGTAGTCGCGGTGCGCGGATTGTGCCGCGCCACCCGGATTGACCCGGTTGACCTGGGCGGTCATCTGGTAGCTCGGGCCGAGCCAGGCCTCGCTCGCGATCGCGACGATTGGATTTGCATAGTATTCTGCGAAATTCTCGGGATCGGCGAGGCAGTGCTTTTCCAGCGAGTTCCAGATGCGGTCATTGGCGCCTGGCTTGGCAAAGTGATCGCCGCCGCCGGTTGCGGTCCGATGCTGCTCCTCGATGATCTCGTCGAATATTGCGCTGGCACGGTCGATGATACCGGTATCCTTATAAGCGCGCTTGAAAACCACAACACCCGGACCTTCGCCAAAGGCTTCGCAGATCTCGGCGAGAACGGCTCTCCGGTCTTCGGGGCTGGCGATCGCGGTAATGACCTTGGCACTGTCATAGATCAGAATGTTCTTCTCGACGGCGTCAGCTGTCGGATAGTCGGCCAGAACCGTCGTCTTCTCGGCAAGCTTGCGAAAGTCGGCGAGATCGCAGGAATCCTCGGTCAGCCAGACGCGATCGGCGCGCAGTTTCTGTAGGTTGTCGGTTTTCATCAGGTGCTCCTCCCGTTCCGATGAGGGCACTATACGCCGCGGACTGGCGTGTTATAGATCAGGAACCCATCAAAAAACCATCAAGACGGTCTGCGTGGCACATCGGTTTCTCGTCAAGGATATCGCCTTCCAAGCCGGGCTGAGCACCGCGACTGTGGACCGCGTTCTCAACGGCAGGAGCGGCGTCAGGCATCAGACGACGATGCGGGTGCAGGCTGCGATCGCGGAGCTCGAAAAGCAGCAGATCGGTGGAGAGGTGAGCGGAAGGAAGCTCGCCATCGACGTCGTCATGGAAACGCCAGAACGCTTCAGCACGGCCGTTCGCGATGCTTTCGAAGCGGAGGTCGCCACGTTCCTGCCAACGGTTTTTCGGTGCCGCTTCCATTTTGCTGAGGTGATGAAGCAGGCTGAACTGGTGCAACTGCTCGACCGGATCCGGCTGCGCGGCACCAACGGCATCGTCTTGAAGGCCCCGGATGTTCCTGAGGTCGCCGCTGCCGTTTCCAGGGCAACGGATGCTGGAATTCCGGTGGTCACGCTGGTGACGGACCTGCCAAATTCGTCGCGCAGCGCTTACGCCGGGGCCGACAACCGCGCAGCCGGAGAGACGGCCGCTTATCTCATCGGCGAGCATTTTGACAAAGCGCCGGGGCGCGTCCTCGTTACGCTATCCAGCGGGCGGTTTCGCGGCGAGGAAGAGCGGGAGATCGGCTTTCGTCGTGTTCTGCGTGAACGCTATCCGCTCATCTCGGTAACCGAAATCAGCGAAGGGCATGGCACGGACGTGGCGACGGGCACGCTGGCGGCTCGAGCAATCGCGGCAGATCCGGCGATCAACGCTGTCTATTCCATCGGCGGCGGAAACAGGGCGGTGCTTGCGGCCTTCGAGGCGGCGCAACGGCCGGTCAGGATCTTCGTCGCACATGATCTCGACGCCGACAATCGCGCACTGCTCACAGCTCGCAAGATCAGCTTCGTGCTGCACCATGATCTGCGCACGGATGCCCGCTCGGCCTTTCGCGCCGTGATGAGCCGCTCGGCGAGGGGCGGAATTGCGGCTCGCGCATTGTCGTCGGTGGAAATTGTCACACCTTACAACATGCCTGCCATGGGTTGAGGTTTGCCTTTCCCTTGTCGGCGAAATCGCGATACAGCTTTCGCACGAGCGAGGGAAACAGCATGGAATACAGTGATGTAGGGACCGTTGCGGCCTGGTTGACCGAGCAGGGGCTGAAGGGTGCCTCGGAAGCCGAACTGCTGATCGGGTTTTGTGAGGCCTGCCGTGAGCGCGGCCTGCCACTTGATCGCGGCATGGCCCTGATGGACACGCTTCATCCCGTGCACGAAGGCAGGGCGTTTCGCTGGGATAGCCGCGAGGAGATCGAAGCCGAATTCGAGTATGGCCCCTCCAGCGATGGCGCGGCGCTGGAGAGTTGGCAGCGATCCGCCTTCTACTATCTTTGGGCCGGCGAAGAAAACGAGGTCAGACGGCGTATCGGCTTTGGCGATCCGACCGACTTCGTCATGCTCGAATCGATGCTCCAGCAGGGCCACACCGACTTCGTCGCGATGGTCCATCGGTTCGAGAAGGCGGGCACAATTGGCGAGATGGACTGCTTCTTCTCTCACTTCGCAACGCGCAGTCCCGAGGGGTTCTCAGACCACGACCTTATCATCCTGCGGAAGCTGGTGCCGGTCCTGGCGCTTGCGATCAAATGCATCGCGCTGGCGCGGATCGCGCGCACTATCGCCGAGGTATATCTCGGCGACGATGCTGCGCGGCAGGTGCTGGAAGGCAAGATCACGCGTGGTAAGTCGGAACGAATCTCCGCGGCCCTGTGGTTCTCGGATCTTCTGAACTACACCAAGATATCTGACAGCGCACCGCCTGAAGAGATTCTGCCGATGCTGAATGCCTACAGCGATGTGGTCATTTCCGCGATACACGAGGCAGGCGGCGATGTGTTGAAGCTGATCGGCGATGGGGTACTGGCGATCTTTAAGGCCGACCAGCCCGCCGAGGCCTGCGCCGCCTCGCTGCAAGCAGAGCGATTGCTGCGGCAGAAGCTGAAGGCGTTGAACGAGGAGCGGGCGGAGGAAGGGCGCCCGACGACGGAGGTCTATATCGGCCTGCACATCGGCGATGTCTTCTACGGCAACATCGGCAGTCGCGAGCGGCTGGACTTCACCGTCATCGGACCGGCCGTCAACGAGGTCAGCCGGATTGCCTCGATGTGCCGATCGGTCGATCTCAACGTGCTGATGTCGTCGGAGTTTGCGGCGACGATCCCGGAAGGCGATCGCGGGGCCCTGGCCTGCATCGGCCGTTACGCACTTCGTGGCGTCAAGCGCGCGCAGGAGCTCTATACGCTCGACACCGCGCGGATCGAGATCTGACAGCTTCCTGCCTGCTTCTCGCTCGAAGAAATTTCACGGCGTTGTCGCCTTCCGCCGATAGAGGATTATATCGCGTCGAAGAGGCAGGTTGCCTCTCTCGGCTGGCGAAGCGGCGATAGCCCGCTTCCTCTAATCCAAACAGGAGGACGGCATGCAGATCAATCGTACAGGTTCAGCGCAGTGGTCCGGTGGACTGAAGGACGGCAAGGGCCAGATTTCCACGCAGAGCGGCGCGCTAAAGCACTATCCTTATGGGTTCTCGAGTCGATTTGAAGGTATCCCCGGCACCAATCCGGAAGAGCTGATCGGTGCGGCGCATGCCGGGTGCTTCACGATGGCTCTCTCGCTCATCCTCGAGGAAGCCGGTCTCAAGGCGACCGACATGGAGACCACGGCGAAGGTGACGCTCGAAAGCGTCGAAGGCGGCTTCGCCATCACGGCGATCCACCTTACGCTGACGGGAACGGTTCCGAACACCGATGAGAGGACGTTCATCGAACTCGCCAACAAGGCCAAGGCCGGATGCCCCGTATCGAAGGCACTCTCGGCAGTCCCGATCTCGCTTGATGTCAAGCTCGCCTGAGCGATGACCTAAGACCGAGTGCCGGGCGTCAGCGTCGGCACTTTGTCGTCCGCCTGGCTCTTCCAGACCCATACATCTGAAGGCAATTGCGCCGTTGCTTAGCCAGCGGGCGATACCGCTTGCCTACCGCATCCTGCATACATCGCCCACGGGAACGCAGTGACTTCCCTACCTTGGACGTTGTCCCGTTCCCAAGAAAACCTTGACATATTACGACTGTTATTTTACGACTGACGAAATTCAAAAATCGTCAGTCGTAAATGAGGTGCATGAAGTTGGTTGCCGATGCAGCGGAAAACACCATCGAATTGGCTCGCCAGGAGAATGTGACGCGCATTCTTGACGCCGGCGAGCGGCTTTTCCGTCACTATGGGTACTCCAAAACCACCGTTGCCGACATTGCGCGCGATCTCGGCATGTCGCCGGCGAATGTCTACCGTTTCTTTGCCTCGAAGGTGGAAATCCATCAGGCGATCTGCGGCCGCATGCTCGCTGCCAGCTATCAGATGGCCTACGATGCCTGCCATCTGCAGATCAGCGCCTCCGACCGGCTGCGCAGGTTCGTGCAAGGCCAATACCAGATGACGGTCGACACCATGCTCGACCAGGAAAAGGTGCACGAGATGGTCGTCGTTGCCATCGAGCGCGACTGGCACGTCATCGAAAAGCATGTCGACAGTATTCATGAATTGCTCGCTGATGTGATCCGCGAAGGGATCGCTGCCGGCGAATTTGCCGAGCAGGATGCGGATGTCGCCTCACGCTGCTTCGGGGCGGCCACCGTCACCCTCTGTCATCCGCAGATGGTGGCGCAATGTCTCGCCAAGACCAACCGCGCCACTGTCGACGAACTGGTCGAGTTCTCGATTCGGGCGCTGAAAAAATAACGAGCGGTAAAAGCCGCAGATCAACAGATAAACGATTTCAGGAGTGCGAAAGATGATTTCGCTGAAGACAGTGCAGTTGCCGTCGTTTGCCAGTTTCGCGCTCCTCGGCGCCGTTGCGCTTGCCGTATCCGGCTGCAGCGAGGAGAAGAAGGCCGAAACGAAAGAGATCATCCGTCCGGTCAAGGTGGTGGAAATTGCCGAGGCTCGTGATACGCGTGCGCTTGACTATTCCGGCGCTGTGAAGGCCCGCGTCGAGATGAATCTCGGCTTCCGTGTCGCCGGCAAGATCACCGACCGTCGTGTCAACATTGGGGATCGCGTCAAGCCTGGTGATCTGCTCGCCGAAATCGATCCGACCGACTACGAGCTGGCGGTCAGGACCGCCGAAGCAAACCTTGCCGCTGCCGAAAAGGGTGTGGCGACCGCCGACCTTGCCAACAAGCGCGCCCAGCAGCTGTTCGACAAGAGCGTCACGGCGAAATCGCAGATGGAGCAGGCGGCTCTTAGCTACGATCAGGCAGTCTCCACGCGCGATGCCGCTGCTTCGTCGCTCGACCAGGCAAAGAACCAGGTTGTCTATACCGAGCTGAAGGCTGACCGGAATGGTATCGTGACGTCGATCAGCGCCGACACCGGCGCCGTTGTTGCTGCCGGGACGCCTGTCGCCACGGTCGCGCTCGACGGCGAGAAGGAAGTGCAGATCGCCGTTCCCGAAAACGACATCGCGCAGTTCAAGCCAGGCAAGACGGTGAAAGCCACCTTCTGGTCCGACAGCAAGCTGGTGCTCGACGGCAAGGTGCGCGAGGTTTCCGGCAGCGCCGATGCACAGTCGCGCACCTTTTCTGTTCGTGTCAGCCTCCCGACAGATGATCGGGTGCTGCTTGGCATGACGGCAACGATCGAAGCCGCCGTTGGTAACGCAGAGAGCGACGTTGCCATTCCGCTGAGCGCGCTCGCCGAGCGGGAAGGCAAAAAGATCGTCTGGGTCGTTGATCGCAACGCGTCGACGGTTCACGCCCGCGAAATCAAGGTGGCGGACTTCACGGGAGGCGGCGTCCATGTCGCCGACGGCCTGAAAAACGGCGATCTCGTCGTCGCGGCTGGCACGCAGTTCATGGCCGAGAACCTTAAGGTCAAGCTGCCGGAGCAGCAGTCGGCGCAAGCCGAAACCGGCGATGTCATTCGCTGAGACCTGGTCAGGAGAGGATTATGACCATGGACAACTCCAACGCCGAAAAGCGCCCCTTTAACCTGTCGCGCTGGGCAATCGGCCATCCGAGCATCGCACGCTTCCTGTTCGGTCTGATCCTGATCACCGGTGTCCTTGGTCTGATGCGCATGGGCCAGAAGGAAGATCCCGACTTTACGTTCCGCGTTATGGTCGTGCAGGCCATCTGGCCGGGTGCTTCCATCCAGGAAATGGAAGACCAGGTCGTCAACAAGATCGAGCGAAAGCTGCAGGAAACCCCGCATATCGATTGGGTCAAGTCCTATACGCGGGCCGGCAGCGCCATCATCACGTTGCAGGTCAAGGGCGACACCAATGGAGAGCAGGTGGCCGACGCCTTCTACCAGGTGCGCAAGAAGGTCGGCGATATCTCCAATGAGCTGCCGGAAGGGCTGCTCGGACCCTATTTCAACGACGAATTCGGCGATACCTACATCACGCTGCATTCGATCAGTGGCGATGGTTATAGCTATCCCGAACTGAAGAAGTTCGCGATCCAAGCGCGCGACATGCTGCTGACGACAACCGGTGTCGAGAAGGCGGTCATTATCGGCGACCAACCGGAGAAGATCTACGTCGACGTTTCCTCGAAGGCTCTGGCCGAGCGGGGGCTGACCGTGCTCGATCTGCAGAATGCGATCAAGGGGCAGAACAGCGTCGATCCGGCCGGCTCTGTCGATACCGGCACGCGTTCGGTGCGCATTTCCGTCGAAGGTGATGTCACGAAGGCGGCCGACATCCGCGAGCTGCGGCTGAAGGCCGGCAACCAGGTGACGCGCCTCGGCGATATAGCCACCGTCTATTCGGGCCTCGAAGATCCCTATCAGCGCAAGTATCGCTTCAATGGTCACGAGAGCGTCCAGGTCGGCGTCGTCATGGCAAAGGGCTTCAAGGTAACCGACGTCGGCAAAGATGTCGAAGCGACCTATGAACGCTTCGAGGGATCACTGCCGTACGGCGTTGCCGTCGACCAGATCTCCAACCAGCCCGATGTCGTCACCGACGCGATCAGCGAGTTCATGCATGCGCTTGGCGAGGCACTGATCATCGTGCTGATCGTCTCCTTCCTGTCGATTGGCTGGCGCTCGGGTCTCGTCATCGCGATCGCCATCCCGCTGGTGCTGGCTGCGACCTTCGCCATCATGTACGAGCTCGGTATCGATCTGCAGCGCATCTCGCTTGGCGCACTGATCATCGCACTCGGCCTGCTGGTGGACGACGCGATGATCGTCGTCGAGCTGATGGAACGAAAGCTTGAGGAAGGCCTCGTAAAGATCGAAGCGGCCAGCTTCGCCTATTCCTCGACTGCTTTCCCGATGCTGACCGGCACGCTGATTACCACCGCGGGCTTTATCCCCGTCGGCTTTGCGGCGTCGACAGCCGGCGAATATGTACGCACGCTGTTCTACGTCGTCGGCATCGCGCTCGTCGTCTCATGGTTCGTGGCGGTCTATTTCACGCCATGGCTCGGCTACATGATCCTGAAGCAGCGCCATCATGCCGGCGAACATCACGATGCCTTTGATACGCGCTTCTACCACCGGCTGAGAGCGACCGTCGGCTGGGCTGTGCGCCATCGCATCATCGTCATTGCCATGACGTTGGTAACCTTCGCGACCAGTCTCTGGGCGTTTCAGTTCATCCCGCAGAACTTCTTCCCGCAGTCGTCGCGCCCGGAAATCCTTGTCGACCTTTGGCTGCCCGAAGGCACGAGCATCAAGGAAGTCGAGACGCAGGCAAAGGCGCTCGAAGCCAAGATCATGGACGACAAGGACAAGAAGTTCGTTGCCACCTATATCGGTGAGGGAGCCCCGCGCTTCTTCCTGCCGCTCGACCAGCAGCTTCGCAATCCGAACTTCGCGCAGCTTCTCGTCATGGCAAACGATGAGCCGGCACGTGAGCGACTGATCGTCAAGCTGCGGACGATCCTTGCCGAAGACTTCCCCGATATCCGCGGCAAGGTGGATCGCCTGTTCCTTGGTCCGCCAACGGGCTGGCCGGTGCAGATGCGCATCATGGGCCCGGATCGCCAGGAGGTCCGCAAGATCGCCGATGAGGTGAAGGCGAAGTTCCAGGCTAATCCGCAACTCGGTGCGATCCATGACGACTGGTTGGAGCCAGTGCCGGCGATGAAGCTGGTGATCGATCAGGACCGTGCCCGTGCGCTTGGTGTCACCTCACAGCGAGTACGCCAGATGCTGCAGACAGCAGTCTCCGGTGCGCCGCTCGATGACTTCCGCGACGGCGAGGAGACGGTGTCGATCGTTGCCCGCGAACCGGAAGCTAATCGTTCGCTGCTGTCGGCCGTCAATTCGGTCTACGTGCCGACGGATTTCGGCGGCTTCGTCCCCGTCTCCCAGGTTGCCAAGGTGGTGCCTGTTCTGGAGCAGGGGATCGAATGGCGGCGCGACCGTCTGCCGACCATCACCGTCCGGGCGACATTGCCTGACGACGTTCAGTCCAACGATGTCGTCATGAAAATGTATGCCGACATGCAGCCGCTGCGCGACAGCCTGCCGGCCGGTTACAAGATCGAGATCCAGGGTGGCGCGGAAGATTCCGCCGAAAGCCAGGCTTCGATTGCCGCGAAGGCGCCGATCATGCTCGTCGTCATCGTTCTCCTGCTGATGGCGCAGCTGCAGCACTTCGGCAAGGCGATGCTCGTGCTGGCGACCGGCCCGCTCGGGATCATCGGCGCGGCTGCGGCCCTGCTGATATCGGGTGCGCCGTTCGGCTTCGTTGCCATCCTCGGCGTCATCGCACTGCTCGGGATCATCATCCGCAACTCGATCATTCTCGTCGATCAGATCGACCAGGACATCAAGGCGGGAATGCATCGACAGGAAGCGATCGTTGGTGCTGCGGTACGACGTTTCCGCCCGATCATGCTGACGGCGCTGACGGCGGTTCTGGCGCTGATCCCGATCTCGCGTGGCGTTTTCTGGGGGCCGCTGGCATACGCCATGATGGGCGGCATTCTGGTTGCCACGGTATTGACGATCCTAGTGCTGCCTGCGGCCTATGCGCTGTTCTTCGGCAAGGAGCCGAAGACGGCGGCGGCGCAGGGTGCAGCGAACGGCAATGCAGCGGAAGAGGCGGAGGCGATGCGCCCGCCGGCCCTCGCGGCGGAATGACGGGAACGATGGCGCGGTGAGAACCGCGCCATTTTCTTTTGGCTCAAGCTGCGAGGTGGGCTTCCGCCTTCAGGCCGAGCAATGCGGCGCCGATCAGGCCCGGTTCGACGCGGCATTCACTGCGGACCACGAGCGGCCGGTCGAACTTGCGCAGGATGCGCTGCCGAACAGCCTTGTCCAGCTCCGCAAGCAGCTCTTCGACATTGGAAAGCCCCCCGCCGACCGGAACGATGGTCGCGCCGGTGATGTTGATTGTTAGCGCGAGCGGCGATGCGACAAGATCGATGAAGACATCGATCGTGCGCGCCGCTTGGGACTCGCCCTTCAACCAATCATCGATGATCTCCTGACTGGAGAGATCGATGTCGTGGAGCGTCTTATGCAAGCGCTCGAGACCACGAGCGCCGCCGACGGTATCGACGCATCCCTTCTGGCCGCAGCCGCAGGGATAGGCTGGAATGGCGACGGGCGGGTTGCCGGCATGAGACGCCAGGGCCGGACCATGTCCCCATTCACCGGCAAAGCCGCCCGCGGCATTGATCAGTCGTCCATCCGCAACGACACCGCCGCCGACGCCGGTTCCGAGAATGGCGCCCAGAACGATGCGGTGGCCCCGCCCGGCGCCGAGATCGGCCTCGGCCATGGCGAAGCAGTCGGCATCATTCGCAATTACGACCGGCAGGCCGAGTTCAGCTTCAAGGTCGGCGGCGAGATCGCGGCCGTGAATACAGGGAATGTTTGCGCAGGTCAGCCTTTGCGTGTCCGGGTCGACGACGCCTGCGATGGAGAAGGCAAGGCGTGTCGGCTTCTCGCCGGTTTCGGCGATGATGGCACGCAGCGTCTCGACGAAGGCGGCAAAATCGTCCTTGGGGGTCGGGCGCCGGCCAAGTGGCGTGATGTTGGCTTCGGAGTGCGCCACTCCGCCCTTGATGGCGGAGCCGCCGATGTCAAAAGAGATGATCATTTGGGTTCTGCTGTTTGGATGGCCTCTGCGTCTGCTCGCACCCTTCGGCAGGTTTTGCAAGCCGAATCCGGGCTAGGCTGGTAGGGTCATTTTTGCTTCAAAGCCGGCTTTCGCTCCCGTCGCCGGTGACAGCAGTTCCAGTGTCCCGCCCATCTGGGAGACGATACGGTCGGCGATAGCGAGCCCGAGGCCGGAGCCGGATGCAGTCGTCTTGCCGCGGCTGAAGCGCTTTTTCAGTCCAGCCATCTCAGCCTCTCGGATCAATGGCCCGCCGTTCACAACGCGGACGATGCCGCCGCTTTCGAGACTGACGTTGACGGGGAGGTCCGGATCACCGTGGAGCAGGGCATTCTCGATCAGGTTTCGCGTGACAATGCCGAAGGCATCCATGTCGGCAGTGCGGACGAGCTTTGCGTCCGGCGCCGCGGAGTATTGAAGCCTTCCATTCGTGCGGCTGTCGCGCTGGAAATCGGTGACCACCATGTCGAGGACCGGGCGCAGGTCGACTGCACTTGCGCTTCCGCCGATGCCGGCTTCCGCGCGGGAAAGCTGCAGGAGTTTCTCTGCCAGACGGCCGAGATTGACCAGCGAAGCCTCAACCTGCCGGACGCGGTCCTGCGTTGCGCCGGACGGCAGTTCCTCGATAAGCCGCTGCGTCTGTGCAAGCGCTCCGGCGATCGGCGTTCTCAACTCGTGAGCACTGTTGGCGGTGAATTCGCGCTCTGCTTCGAGGGCGGCACGCAGGCGTCCGAGGAGAAGGTTGACCGATCTTGCGATCGGCCTCAGTTCGACCGGCAGACCCCGATCGTCGACCTCAGCCATGTTGCCACTGTCTTTCGTCCCGATATCTCGCCGAAGTTCCTCGATCGGCCGCAGCGCCCGCCCGACGATGAACCAGATCGCAAAGATGCTGGCGGGAATGAGGGCGACCAGTGGTATGAGCAAGGTGACGGAACTTTCGCGAACGGCTTCGCGGCGGTTCTTGAACCGGTCGGCCACTTGCAGAAAAAGGGAGCCGTCAGCCGTCATCTCGGTGTAGATTCGTGCTGTCGTCGTGTCATAGAAGCCCGTGCGAAGCGGTGCAGCGAAAGGCTCTGCCGGAGCATCATTCGAACGCAGTGCTACCTTACCGCTGGCGTCGCGGACCTGATAGGTCAGATATTCTCGACTGGCGGCAGTGTTGAGCATGGCGACGCTGCGCGGATCGACGTCCGCACGCTGGTTCAAATCGTCAAGGATCAAAGCCAGGAGACGCTCGGTGGTCTCCTGCTGCGCGCTATCGAAAATCTCATCAAACTCGTGCTGCATCACGCGGACGCTGAGGCCGATCGCGGCAAGCCAGAAGACGACCATGACAGTCGTCAGAGCGAGAATGAGCGGGCCAGTGATGCTGCGTTCGCGTTTCATCTTCATCCGAGTGTGTAGCCGATGCCGCGGGCAGTGCGGATCCGGTCCTTGCCGATCTTCTTTCGCAGACGGCTCACATAGACCTCGACGGTGTTGCTTTCGATTTCCGAACCGAATGCGTAGAGCGCTTCCTCGATCCGGTCTTTGGGGACGATCGCGCCTGGGCGCGCCGTCAACAGATCGAGTACCGCCCATTCACGGCTCGTCAGGATGATCGTTTCGCCGGCGACCGAGATCTGATGCAGGGGCCGGTTGATTTCAATGTCCGAGATGCGGACGACCGGATGCGGGTTGGCATCATAGCGGCGAGCAACCGCCATGATGCGCGCTTCCAACTCGTCGAGGTTGAACGGCTTCACCAGGTAGTCGTCGGCGCCCGCATTCAGTCCGTCGATGCGGTCCGAGATCTGATCTCGTGCGGTCAGGATGATGACGGGTGTCTTCAGGCCGCGTTCTCGAAGGCCGCGGAGAAACGCGACGCCGCTGCCATCCGGGAGCTGGAGATCGAGAAGTATGAGCCCGTAATCGACAGGTCCCGCTGCTGCGTCGGCGTCGCCCAGATTTTGCACCCAGTCGACGGCATGATTGGCCGCAGCGACGTGATCCCTCACCGCGCCACCAATCATTCTGTCATCTTCAACCAGCAGAATTCGCACAGCTTTTTTCCTCGGTGCCAGTTAGCTTGCAGTTCAACCGTCGGTCAAGCAAGGCTTGATCGACAAAGATGACAAGCCGATGGCATGCTGGCCCTCGCCAGCGATGTCAAAATAGGCTGTGCAATTTCTCAATGCTCTCGACATTTGCCCGAATTCTGGTTTGATCTGCCGCAATAAGCATCCGCGTCGGCCACGGCCGATCTTTTCAGCATGGTAGAGACTGATGGTAAGAAAATCCGAGACTTCGGGGCGGCTAGACGACGCGGCGCGCGCGGGATGGCTCTACTATGTGGCGGGGCGGACGCAGGATGAGATTGCTTCTTCCATGGGGATTTCACGGCAATCGGCACAGCGCCTTGTCTCGCTCGCGGTTGCCGAACGGCTGATAAAAGTGCGGCTCGACCATCCAATCGCTGCCTGTCTCGAACTCGCCAATGCCGTGCGCAAGAAGTTCAACCTGAAGCATGTCGAGGTTGTGCCAAGTGACCCGGGCTCCAGTTCGACGACGGTCGGCATCGCTGAGGCCGCCGCAGCGGAAATCGAGCGCTGGCTCAAGCGCCCTGACCCTATCGTGCTCGCGGTTGGGACAGGACGAACCTTGAAGGCGGCCGTCGACCAACTTCCCGCCATCGAATGTCCCAGTCACCGCATCGTATCGCTGACCGGCAATATTGCGCCCGATGGCTCGGCTGCTTACTACAACGTCATCTTCAGCATGGCTGACGCAGTGAAGGCTCGACACTTTCCGATGCCGCTGCCGGTTCTGGTCACCTCGGCGGATGAGAGGGAAACCCTGCACGGCCAGCAGCTCGTTCGCTCGACGCTGGAGATCAGCGCGC
The DNA here is from genome assembly GCF_000298315.2 of Rhizobium grahamii CCGE 502. GTDB lineage: Bacteria > Pseudomonadota > Alphaproteobacteria > Rhizobiales > Rhizobiaceae > Rhizobium > Rhizobium grahamii. Next base: position 36,216 of record NZ_AEYE02000031.1, read on the forward strand.
AGGCAGACGTGACGTTTGTCGGCATCGGTGAGCTCGGCATCGACGGACCACTTTGCATCGACGGTTTTCTCGAGAAGGACGAGATGATGGAGCTGATGCGCAACGGTGCCGTTGGCGAGATCTGCGGCTGGGTGTTTGATAGCGAGGGGAAGCTCCTCGACAATCCGATCAACGAGCGGGTGGCCTCCGCGTCGATCCCCTCACGTGAGTCGTCGACCGTTATCGGAATCGCCAAGGGCAAGCGCAAATTCAAGGCGATCAGGGCTGCCGTAACAGGCCATCAGATCAACGCGCTGATCACGGATGAGGACACGGCCGAATATTTGCTCAAGATCTGAGCAAATATTTAATTATTTAAATTCAACAAGATAACATCGTTCTTCGCTCATGCAGCAACGAATGGTGATTGACATTTTCTTCCCTTGAGCGAGTAATTGCCCATGAGCAAAGCGAATGCTCGCACTCATCTTCTGGGAGGAAGATATGACATTGAGAACTCTCCTGCTGGGCGCCTGCTCAGCACTGGCGTTTGCCGGCATGGCTTCGGCCGAGACGCTGACAATCGCGACCGTCAACAACGGCGACATGATCCGGATGCAGAAGCTGACGGACGACTTCAAGAAAAAGAACCCCGATATTGATCTCGAGTGGGTAACCCTCGAAGAGAACGTCCTGCGCCAGAAGGTTACGACCGACATCGCGACCAAGGGCGGTCAGTACGACGTTCTGACGATCGGCACCTACGAAGTTCCGATCTGGGCAAAGCAGGGCTGGCTGCTGCCGCTCGACAATCTCGGCAAGGATTACGATGCCGACGACCTGCTGCCGGCTATCCGCAGTGGTCTGACCGCCGACGGCAAGCTCTATGCCGCACCGTTCTACGGTGAAAGCTCGATGGTCATGTACCGCAAGGACCTGTTCGATGCCGCTGGCCTGAAGATGCCCGACGCGCCGACCTGGGATTTCATCGCGGATGCCGCGAAGAAGATCACCAACAAGGACAAGGAAATCTACGGCATCTGCTTGCGCGGCAAGGCGGGCTGGGGCGAAAACATGGCCTTCCTGACGGCTATGTCGAACTCCTTCGGCGCACGCTGGTTCGATGAGCAGTGGAAGCCGCAGTTCGATCAGGCCGAGTGGAAGGACACGCTGAACTTCTACGTCAACCTGATGAAGGAAGCCGGCCCTCCAGGCGCGTCCTCGAACGGCTTCAACGAGAACCTTGCGCTCTTCCAGACCGGCAAGTGCGGCATGTGGATCGACGCGACCGTTGCCGCCTCCTTCGTCAGCAACCCGAAGGAATCCACCGTCGCCGACAAGGTCGGCTTCGCACTGGCTCCGGACAAGGGCCTCGGCAAGCGCGGCAACTGGCTCTGGGCCTGGAACCTCGCCATCCCGGCAGGCTCGCAGAAGGTCGAAGCAGCTGAAAAGTTCGTCGCCTGGGCAACCAGCAAGGACTACACCAACCTCGTCGCCGAGAAGGAAGGCTGGCTGAATGCACCCCCCGGCACGCGCTCGTCGCTCTACGCGAATGCAGACTATCAGAAGGCAGCACCTTTCGCGAAGATGACGCTCGACAGCATCAATGCAGCTGACCCGACCAAGCCGACCGTCAAGCCGGTGCCGTATGTCGGTGTCCAGTTCGTCGCTATCCCTGAATTCCAGGGGATCGGCACCGCCGTCGGCCAGCAGTTCTCGGCAGCTCTTGCCGGCCAGGTCTCGGTCGATCAGGCACTGCAGAGTGCACAGCAGTTGACGACCCGCGAAATGACCAAGGCTGGTTACATCAAATAACTAACCTCCTGAGAAGGCGGGGAAGTTGACATCCCCGCCCGTCTGGGTCGCCGAATTGCCCAAACTGCGTCGGCGACCCCCTTTTTTCTCAGCTGCCCTGCAGCCGGCTACCCATTTGAACAGGATCGGTCATCGCCATGGCAACGTTACATACCCGCTCCGCAGCGCGAATGATGATCGCACCGTCTGTTGTGCTCCTCTTCCTGTGGATGATCGTCCCCCTTGTGATGACGATCTACTTCTCGACGCTGAACTACAATCTGCTCAGCCCGGGAATGGAAACCTTCGTCGGCTTCCTCAATTACAAATACTTCCTGACTGATCCGGCCTTTTTCTCCGCGCTCATCAATACGCTGCTGCTGGTGCTCGGCGTGCTCCTGATCACCGTCGTGGGCGGCATCGCGTTCGCGCTGCTTCTGAACCAGGATATCTACGGGCAGGGCATCGTTCGCATCCTGGTGATCGCTCCCTTCTTCGTCATGCCGACAGTTGCCGCGCTGGTGTGGAAGAACATGTTCATGAACCCGGTCAACGGGCTCTTCGCGCATCTCGCCAAGGCGCTTGGAATGCAGCCCTATGACTGGCTTGCCAATGCACCACTCTTTTCGATCATCCTGATCGTCGCCTGGCAATGGCTGCCGTTTGCCACGCTCATCATGCTGACCGCCCTGCAATCGCTGGACGAAGAGCAGCAGGAAGCCGCTGAGATGGATGGCGCCGGCGTCGTTTCGAAATTCATCTACATCATCCTGCCGCACATGGCCCGCGCCATCACTGTTGTGATCCTGATCCAGACGATCTTCCTTCTTTCGGTGTTCGCCGAAATCCTGGTCACCACCAACGGCGGTCCCGGCACGCAGAGCACGAACCTCACCTATCTCGTCTATGTGCAGGCGCTCCTGCAGTTCGATATCGGCGGCGCTTCTGCGGGCGGTATCGTGGCGGTCATCCTCGCCAACATTGTTGCGATCTTCCTCGTGCGCCTCGTCGGCAAGAATCTGGAGGCCTGAGATGGCTAGAAAAGTCACAACCCAGCGCAAGGTCGTCATGACCGCCATCGCCTGGACGCTCGGCATCCTGATCTTCTTCCCGATCCTCTGGACGTTTCTCACGAGCTTCAAGACGGAAGCGGACGCCATCGCCTCGCCGCCGCAGTTCCTGTTCTTCCACTGGACGACGGAGAGCTATTCGGAAGTACAGAGCCGCTCCAACTATCTCAGCCACTTCATGAATTCAGTGATCATCTCCTTTGGCTCGACGCTGATCGGCCTGATCATCGCCATTCCGGCTGCCTGGGCGATGGCGTTCTCGCCGACGAAGCGGACCAAGGACGTCCTGATGTGGATGCTGTCGACGAAGATGATGCCGCCGGTCGGCGCCCTCATCCCGATCTATCTGATGTTCCGCAATTCCGGGCTCCTCGACAGCCGCACGGGCCTTGTCATCATCCTGACACTGATCAATCTGCCGATCATCGTCTGGATGCTCTACACCTACTTCAAGGAGATTCCCGGCGAGATCCTCGAAGCTGCCCGCATGGATGGCGCCTCGCTTGCCAAGGAGATCATCTACGTGCTGACGCCGATGGCGGTGCCGGGCATTGCCTCGACGCTGCTCCTCAATATCATCCTGGCCTGGAACGAAGCCTTCTGGACGTTGAACCTCAGTGCCTCGAAAGCGGCGCCGCTGACCGCGTTCATTGCCTCCTATTCCAGCCCCGAAGGCCTGTTCTACGCCAAGCTTTCGGCTGCCTCGACCATGGCGATCGCCCCGATCCTGATCCTCGGCTGGTTCTCGCAGAAACAACTCGTCCGCGGCCTGACCTTCGGCGCGGTGAAATAAGATATCAGGGAGAGAAACATGGGCAGCATTACCCTTCAGAAAGTCTCGAAGGTCTTCGGCGAAGCCAAGGTCATCCCGTCGATCGACCTCGACATCAAGGACGGCGAGTTCGTCGTCTTCGTCGGCCCCTCGGGCTGCGGCAAGTCCACGCTTCTCAGGCTGATTGCCGGCCTCGAGGACGTATCGGCGGGCAAGATCGTCATCGATGGCAAGGACGCGACCGAGAGAGCACCATCGGAACGCGGGCTTGCGATGGTGTTCCAGTCCTACGCGCTCTATCCGCATATGAGCGTGCGCAACAACATCGCTTTTCCCCTGAAGATGGCGAACATGGACAAGGCCGAGATCGACAAGAAAGTCGCAGACGCTGCCCGGGTCCTGAACCTCACCGACTACCTCGAGCGGAAGCCGCGCCAGCTTTCGGGCGGCCAGCGCCAGCGCGTCGCAATCGGCCGAGCCATCGTTCGCCAACCGTCGGCCTTCCTTTTCGACGAGCCGCTGTCCAACCTCGATGCTGCCCTGCGCGTCAACATGCGTCTGGAGATCAGCGAGCTCCACCAGCAGCTGAAGACGACGATGATCTACGTCACCCACGACCAGGTAGAGGCCATGACCATGGCCGACAAGATCGTCGTCTTGAACCGCGGCAATATCGAGCAGGTGGGTTCTCCGCTCGAGCTCTATCACAAGCCACGCAACCTGTTCGTCGCCGGTTTCATCGGTTCGCCGAAGATGAACTTCGTTAGTGGCCAGTATGCGGCGCAATTCGGCGCGCACACGATCGGCGTCAGACCCGAGCATATGCTGCTTTCAACGGAAAGCGGTGATTGGAAGGGCAAGATTACGGTCGCCGAGCATCTCGGCGCCGACACTTTCCTCCATGTCGATGTCGAAGGTATCGGCCATGTCACTGCGCGCGGTGGGGGCGATTTTCCGGCAAAGGCCGGCGACATTGTCTACCTGACGCCCGACAAGACGCGGATCCACAAATTCAATGAGGGTGGCCTCGCCATCTGAGAGCATTCGTGCCGGGTTGGGGACGAGAGCGCGCGCCGGACAAGTGCCCGGCGTGCCGATATCGGGATCATAGCCGATCCCGAAGACCTTCAAGAGGACTGAAAGATGACGTGCAAACTATCCCTGGCAACGCTTTCCGAGGCGGCAAAGACGGCAGCCGTACCGACCTATGAGCGGGCGTCGCTGAAAGCGGGCATCGTGCACTTCGGCGTGGGCAACTTCCACCGAGCCCATCAGGCGATCTATCTCGACGACCTTTTCAATCAGGGCCAGGATCACGATTGGGCGATCATCGGCGCGGGTATTCTTCCTTCCGACGCAGCCATGCGCGAAAAGCTCGCCGCCCAGGATTTCCTGACGACCGTCGTCGAGCAGGACAATAACAAGACGGCCGCGCGCGTTACCGCTCCGATGATCGACATTCTGCCTGTTGGCGATGCCAAGACGATCATCGCTAGGCTCGCCGATCCAACGATTCGTATCGTTTCGATGACGATCACCGAAGGCGGCTATTTCATCGACGCATCCGGCAAGTTCAATCCAGGCCATCCGGCAATCGCTGCGGACGGTCAGAACCCTTCCGAGCCGAAGACCGTCTTCGGTCTTGTTGTCGCCGGCCTCAAGGCGCGCAAGGAAAAGGGCATCGTGCCTTTCACGGTCATGTCCTGCGATAACATTCCGCACAACGGCGTCGTCACGTCGAATGCTGTCGTTGGTACAGCACGCCTGTCCGATCCTGCCTTTGCGGACTGGATCAAGGCCAACGTCGCCTTCCCGAATGCCATGGTGGATCGCATCACTCCGGCGACAGGCCAGCGTGAGATCGACCTTTTGAAGGACGCCTTCGGCATCGAGGACAACTGGCCGGTCTATTGTGAAGAGTTCAAGCAGTGGGTGCTTGAGGACAAGTTCACGGCAGGGCGTCCGGCGCTTGAAAAGGTCGGTGTTACCTTCGTGCCAGACGTGACGCCCTACGAGCACATGAAGATCCGCATCCTCAACGGCGGCCACGCGGCGATCGCCTATCCGGCAGCGCTGATGGACATCCACTTCGTCCACGACTCGATGGAGGATCCGCTGATCCGGGCATTCCTGGCCAAGCTCGAGAAGGACGAGATCATCCCGATCGTTCCGCCGGTCCCGAATACCTCGCTGACCGACTATTTTGCGCTGATCGAGCATCGCCTGCTCAATCCGAAGATCGCCGACACCATCCCGCGCCTGGCGCAGGATGGATCAAACCGGCAGCCAAAGTTCATCCTGCCGTCCACACTCGACAACCTCAACCAGGGCCGGGATGTCGTCGGGCTGGCGCTCGTGTCGGCGCTGTGGTGCCGCTACTTCGCGGGCAAGACCGATAGCGGCAAGGACATCGTCTTCAACGACGCCAGCGCCGATCGCCTGCACGCGGCCGCGCTGAAAGCCAAGGACGATCCAATGGCCTTTCTCGCATTCGACGACATTTTCGGCGAAGTGTCGAAATCCGAACTGTTCCGCAAGCGCTTTGCCCACGCGCTGAAGACGCTGTGGGAAAAAGGCACGCGCGAAACCCTGCAGCTTTATCTCGACAACAAGCTTGCTGTGTAAGGTCTAGTGGCGGCATTCTTGCCGCCGCGTCCGCCAAGTCCGGCGGCTGGAACTTTCCTGCACCAAATTGCGAATGGGTCTGCCATGGCAGAGGCTGAAACACGGCTGGTCATCTTTGATTGCGACGGCGTCCTCGTCGATAGCGAACCGATATCGGTGAGCGTTCTCGTCAAGGCGATGAACGATCTCAATATCCCGATCACCGAGGAAGAGGTCTACGGCCGCTTCCTCGGACGCAGTCTGGCAACGGTGATCGAGACGATGAAGAGCGAATACAACGTCCACCCGGGCCAGGAATTCCTGGAGCAGATCCGCACCGATCTCTACGCCCGTTTTCGCAAGGAGCTGAAGCCGATGGACGGGATCGCCGAAACGATCGACACCCTCGGCATTCCGTGCTGCGTTGCCTCTTCCAGCCAGGTCGAGCGCATCCGACTGTCGTTGACGGTTACCGGTTTGATCGATCGACTGCCCAATATCTTCAGTGCGACGATGGTCAAGCATGGCAAGCCAGCCCCGGACCTGTTCCTGCATGCAGCGCGTGAAATGAACGTCGATCCGACAAGTTGTGTCGTGATTGAAGACAGCCCCGCCGGGATCGAGGCGGCAAAGGCCGCTGGCATGAGGGTGTTCGCCTTCACCGGTGGTTCACACGCCAATTTTTCCGGCTATCGCGCTGAACTGGATCGGCTTTCGCCCGAAGCCGTGTTTGACGCGATGCCGGAATTGATACACCTTGTCCGCAAAGATAAGCAGGACGGGATGCACCTTTAATGCCTCAGCATGTGGTTGCGGTCGATATCGGCACGGGCAGTGCGCGCGCCGGCGTCTTCGACGCTCGCGGCGCGCTGCTGGGCAAGGCCGAACACCCGATCATCATGAACCGACCGCGTGAAAACCACGCCGAGCACGATTCCGAAGACATCTGGTCGGCAGTCTGCATTGCTGTGCGCAAGGCAATGGAGCAATCGGGGGCTGCGCCCGCATCGGTCGGCGCTATTGGCTTCGACGCCACCTGCTCGCTCGTCGTGCGCGATGTCGAGGGCAACCAGATCAGTGTTTCGACTGGCGGCGAACGGCGTTTCGACACCATCGTCTGGCTCGACCACCGGGCGCTGAGGGAGGCCGATTTCTGCACGGCGACGCAGCATCCGGTGCTGGAGCACTCAGGCCATTTCATGTCCCCGGAAATGGAAATGCCGAAGCTGATGTGGCTGAAGAAGAAGCTGCCCGGCACTTGGATGAACACCGGCTATCTCTTCGATCTGGCGGATTTCATGACCTGGAAGGCGACAGGTGCATTGGCCCGCTCGCGTTGCACGTTGACAGCCAAATGGAACTACCTGGCGCATCTCAAAAAAGGTTGGCAGAAGGACTTTCTCGAGCAGATCGGGCTCGACGACCTGCTGGAACGCGGACGGCTGCCGGAGGAAACGGTGGCGGTTGGCAAGAGTGTCGGGACCCTGACGCAGGAGGCCGCCTCGGCGCTGGGATTGACGACGGCGTGCCACGTTTCCTCGGGCATGATCGATGCCTATGCCGGAGCACTCGGCACACTCGGCGGCGAGGCGGGCGATGCCCGCGGGCTCGAGCGCCAGCTGGCCCTGATCGCTGGCACGTCGAGTTGCATCGTCTCGTTCTCGCGCGAGCGCAAGCCGAGCCACGGCATGTGGGGACCCTACTACGAAGCCGTCTTTCCGGAGACCTGGCTGGTAGAAGCAGGGCAATCGGCGACCGGAGCCTTGCTCGACCATATCGTACGGATGCACGCGGCCGGCGGCGAGCCGAGCGCGGCATTGCACCAGAAGATCGTCCTTAGGATCGCGCAGCTCCGCGCCGACGAGGGGGACGAATTCGGTGCGCGGATCTTCGTCCTGCCGGATTTTCACGGCAACCGCTCCCCGCTCGCTGATCCGCATGCCGTCGGCACGGTAAGCGGCCTGACCTTGGACACCTCCTTCGACGGGCTCTGCGCGCTGTATTGGCGTACCGCAGTGGGGATAGCGCTCGGGATACGCCACATCCTGGAGCGGATGAAAGAGTATGGTTATGTACCGGATACCCTGCATGTCGCCGGCGGCCATGTTAAAAACCCGGTGCTGATGGAGCTCTATTCGGATGCCACCGGCTGCAAGGTGGTGGTGCCGAAGATGAATGAGGCCGTACTCCTCGGCACGGCGATGGCGGCTTCCGTGGCATGCGGTCTCTATCCTGATCTCGCACAAGCGGGAGCAGCGATGTATCCCGGAGGCGAAGAGCGGCTGCCGAATGCGACCAAGCAGGCTCTTTACGACCGCGACTATCGCAGGCTGCTTGCCATGTATCGTCACCGCGCCGAACTGGAGGCGATGGAGTAGGCGCCGGTCAATCGCCCTCGCCTGAGGACAAGCTGTCGCGGCCTTGATCTAGCGGTTTGCGCTTTCTCCAAGCATGCTGCCGAACTCGGTCATCCGGCGGGTGCGAGCACTTGCCTCGTCGCCGGCGGCGGCGATGACGGTTTCCGACAAGCAGTCGAGCAAGGCCATCAATGGCGGCAGATTGTCGGTGTCGTCGGAGCGGGCAGGCGGAAGGGTAAGCACCAGATTGGCCTGATCCGGTATCCAATTGGCGCCCTGCGCGGTAATCAGGATGACCTTGTATCCGTAGCGCCGTGCCGTGCGGGCGAGCAGGCGGGCCTTGCCGAAACGGCGGCTATCGATCACCACCAGCAGGGCATCATTGCCATCGAGCCGTGCGAAGAGCTCGGCGAAACGGCTACCCGTACCATCAAGCGCATGCACGCCATCGCGTGCATAGGTCAATCGCTGGGCGAAGTGGGATGCGAAACCGGACAGGCGCGCATGCGAAGCGATAAAGACCTCATGAGCGGCTGAGATCATCGAAACGGCTTCGGTCCACTGCTGCTGGCCGGTCAGGTGGTATATGTGGTGCAATGCCTGGATCTGTTCGGAGACGAGTACGGCGAGCGGCTTGCCGGCGGTAGCATCGGTTTGCAGCTCAGTGAGAGATGCCTGCATCTGCGTCGGCGAGATGGCCGTTGTTTCACGGATGTGGACCTTGACGCTGTCGAGTCCCTGATAGCCGAGTGCGCGTAAAAAGCGGCCCACCGTCATTGGGCTGAGATCCAGGCGATCGGCAACCGAAGCGGCTGTTTCGAACGGCAGATCGTTCAGGTGTTCGGAGAAGTACTTCGCGATTCGTCGCTCGGCCGGGGTGCCGGACTTGGCATATTGGCGGAGCTTTTGAACAAAATCTTCCACGTCAGCCGTCCAGATCTTCCCAAGCAATTCCCGGATAGGCAGGGCAACCAGTGTGGCTTGCAACTATTCCGAAAGCTGCGCCTCAGGATAAAGCAATCTTAGATGATAAATTACTATATATTAACATAGGTTTCCCGACAAGTTTTGGGGCGATCGGCCGGATTTATTTCAGCCTTGCCGTTCAAACTTCAGATTCCTACATGGTTATTGCAACCGGAGACCCCAGGATGATCTTAGAGGCCGCTCGACTATCCCTTGTCAACCTTTTTGCAGCGGAGACACGTTCAGTCTTTTGGAAGGTCCTGGGTTTGACTCTTTTGGTGCTCGTAGGGCTTTGGCTAGCATTGCGAAGTGCTTTTATGTCATTCGTTTTCCCGTGGATTGCGAGCTTCTTTCCGGCCATGCCAGATTGGGCCGGGTGGCTAGGGTTCGTGTTTGCGATCGCGGCCGGGATTGGACTGGCACTCGGGTTAGCCCTGCTGCTGTCCCCGGTAACGGCGCTGATTGCCGGCCTGTTTCTCGATGACGTGGCCCAAGTTGTTGAAAAGCGGGACTATCCTGCGGACCAAGCCGGCACCGCGATGCCGCTCGGTCCAGCGCTCGCAAGCTCCATCAAGTTTCTCGGCGTTATCGTCCTCGGCAATGTCGTCGCGCTTTTTCTGCTCTTCCTTCCCGGCGTCAACCTGATTGCCTTCTTCCTGGTCAATGGTTACCTGCTTGGCCGCGAATTCTTCGAGTTTGCAGCGATGCGGTTCCGCTCGCCGCAGGAGGCGCGGGCATTCCGCGCGAAGCATGCGGCGACGGTCTTTCTCGCAGGACTCGTCATTGCCGCGTTCCTTGCTGTCCCGGTCGTCAACCTGCTGACGCCGTTGTTTGCGGCAGGGCTAATGGTTCATCTGCACAAGCTGATCTCCCGCGAGGACGCGAGCTTTCGCTGCTGAATCAGGTTGGTAGCGCTGAGGCGTCGTACATTGCAGCGTATTCGGCGCTCGGCGGTATCGGCTTGATGATGTCGATCAGAACACCGTTCGGGTCGGCCGTGATGAAGTGTCTCTGTCCGAAATCCTCGTCGCAGATCGGCTTCAGGATCGGCAACTTCGCCTCTCCGCAGGCCGCATAGATAACGTCGACATCGTCTACTTCGAAATTGAGAAGCAGTCCGGAGACCTTGCCGCGTGCGATTTCCGGGATCGTCTCATGGCTGCCGTCGAGGATTGCGAGGGTGACGTGCTCGTCGTCCATCGACTGCAGGTGAATGTACCAATCGCTTTCGAAAAGCGCCTTGAAGCGGAAATGCCCGATGTAGAAGCGTGCTGTCTCGTGGACTCGGTCAGTCATGATTACGGGATAGTAGCTTGTCGATTTCATCTCTTTTCCCTCTGCTCGTTTTTTCATACAATCTGCATGTTTTGTAATTAACATACGTGCAGATTGTATGTAAAGAGAATCCTATGAGCAGAAGCAATCGCGAGCGCACTGAACAGACGAAACAGGCTTTGCTCGATGCCGCGCGCCGTTTGTTCGTGGAGAAAGGTTATGGCGATACGGCAACGCCAGATATCGTCGCCGCCGCGGGGGTGACGCGCGGCGCACTCTATCATCACTTCGAGGACAAGAAGGCGCTGTTTCGCGCGGTGGTCGAAAGGGAAGCCGCAGCGGTTGCTGAGGCGATCGAAGCGCGAACCTCCGGCGATCTGACCCCTCGTCAGGCATTGCTGGAGGGCGGCTCTGCATATTTCGATGCATTGGCGGAAGAGGGGCGAACGAAACTGCTCCTGCTGGAGGCACCCGCCGTCCTTGGCCTTCGCGATGCAGGCGTCATCGACGAGGAGAACGCTGAAGCCACGCTCCGACGGGGCCTCGAAGCACATCTTCCAGGCGGAGGCCCCGTGCTGCAGCCGATCGCGCGGCTTCTTTCGGCCGCCTTCGACCGTGCCGCGATCGCAATCGCAGCCGGTGAGGAACGCAGCGAGTATGAGCAGGCGATTGCCGCCTTAGTCGACGGCCTCTCCGATCACCTGGCGCGGTAACTCGACCAGCGGCGCCGGCACGTCGCAGGTCTTCTCGGGAGACTTGCAGATGTCAGCGATCACGCACCGCTCGCATTCCGGCTTGCGCGCCTTGCAGGTATAACGGCCGTGCAAAATCAGCCAGTGGTGGGCATGATAGAGGTAGTGTTTTGGCACCACCTTGATCAGGCGTTCCTCTACCTCGTCAGGCGTCTTGCCCGGTGCCAGCTTGATGCGGTTGGCGATCCGAAAGATGTGGGTGTCCACCGCCATGGTTGGCTGGCCGAAGGCCATGGAGAGCACGACATTGGCGGTCTTGCGGCCGACGCCAGGTAGCGTCACCAGTTCGTCGCGCGTTTGCGGCACGACGCCGCCGAATTTGTCGACCAGCAGTTGCGACAGAGCAATGACGTTCTTCGCCTTGTTGCGGTAAAGCCCGATCGTCTTGATGTAATCGCGTACTCTTTCCTCCCCGAGCGCCAGCATTTTTTCAGGCGTGTCAGCGATCTGGAAAAGCGCACGCGTCGCCTTGTTGACGCCCGCATCTGTCGCCTGGGCGGAGAGGGCCACGGCAACGACCAGCGTGAAGGGATTGGTGTGCTCCAGTTCGCCCTTCGGCTCCGGCCGCTGGATGGAGAAACGGCGGAAAATCTCCTCGCGTTCAGCCTCGGAATAGGCCGAACGGACGGCGGCCGCCTTCTTGCGGCGAATGATCACTTTTGAGTTCTGCGGCGATGTGGCTGATGATTTGAGTTTCGGAGTTGGCATGTAAAATCTATACTTGCCAGCCATGATGGAAAGCAACGCTGATAGGGCCAACGAACAACCTGTTTTTGCTGCCGAGCTTTTTCCGTACCGGTCGCTCGGTCGCAAAGGCTTTAAGGTGTTGCTGCTTTTGACCGGTGCAGTGTGCTTGATGTACGGCATGTTCTTCGTCGCGACTGGCGCTTGGCCGATAGGCTTCTTTTTCGGGCTGGATTTCCTGCTGCTCTACGGCGCCTTCTGGCTGAACTACCGTGCCGGTCGTGCGCGGGAGGAAGTGACCGTGTCGCGGAGCGATATCTCCGTGCGCAAGTTCGCGCCCTCCGGGCGGATGGTCGAACATCATTTCAATCCCTTCTGGACGCGCTTCTTCGTTCGCCGGCATCAGGAAATCGGCATCCTTTCCATGCATATAACAGGCGAGGGAAAGGGCACGGATATCGGTTCTTTCCTGAACCCTGACGACCGCGAGAGCTTTGCCAAGGCCTTCAAAGGCGCGCTTGCCACCGTCAAGCAACGGATTTGATCGACGCGCAAGAAACGGGTGGCTTGCGGGCGCCCACTTGACTATCTCCTTGGTGTAAGGAGAAAGATCATGAACATGGTAGCCAAGCTGAACACCGACATCACCCCTGACGGTTCCGACTACGAGACGGTACGCCGGGTGATCGAACTCATCACCGAGGACTACCGCGATCAGCCGTCTCTCGAAATGATGGCGGCGCGGCTCAACCAATCGCCGACGCAGCTGCAAAAGACGTTTACCCGCTGGGCCGGTCTGTCTCCAAAGGCTTTCCTGCAGGCAGTCACGCTCGACCATGCGAAGCGGCTGCTCCGCGAGGAAGCAATGCCTCTGTTGGAGACCTCTATCGAAGTCGGACTTTCCGGACCAAGCCGCCTGCATGATCTCTTCGTTACGCATGAGGCGATGTCGCCCGGGGAATGGAAGGCGAAAGGTGGCGGGTTGACGATCCGCTATGGCTTCCATGCTTCGCCGTTCGCCGTTCGGCGTTGCGCTGGTGATGGCAACGGACCGTGGTCTTGCGGGACTTGCCTTCAGTGATCTCGGAGACGAAGCGGCTTGCTTTGATGATATGGCGTGCCGTTGGCCGAATGCGAGTTATGTCGAGGACGCCGAAGCAACGGCGCCTTATGCAGAGCGAATATTCGAGCCGGGCCGCTGGGCCTGCGATCAGCCGTTGCGAGTCGTCCTGATCGGCACCGACTTCCAGGTGCAGGTGTGGGAAAGCTTGCTGAAGATCCCCTTCGGCAGAGCCGTGACCTACAGTGATATCGCCAATGACATCGGCCGGCCGAAGGCGATGCGCGCCGTTGGCGCGGCGGTCGGGGCCAATCCGATTTCTTTCGTGGTTCCCTGCCATCGCGCACTCGGCAAGAGCGGGGCTTTGACGGGGTATCACTGGGGCCTCACGCGCAAGCGGGCGATGCTGGGCTGGGAAGCGGCGCACGCCTGACCGCAGTCGCGCATCCATCCAAGCTGTGGATACGTTACCTCCCCTGAGAGTCCCGCCATCAAAAACTCGGGAATCACCGGCTTGATTCCTTGGCTGGGACTCGAGGAGGCGGAAATGAACTCTGGAGAAAAGCCATGCAAGATCGCGGGCATTGCCGTTGGCCTGCTCACGCTATCGCTCGTTCCAGCCTGGGCGGGCTGTAAATCGGCGACGAGCAGTCCGCTATGGCCGGAGGTCGCGCGAGCGATATCGACCGCGCAGCTATGCGAGCAACTTCCAGTGGGCCCCAATCGAACCAGCAGCTTCAAGGTCGTGTCCGCAGATGTCTGTTCGACGGGGGCCAATCTCGCATCCGTGAAGGCGACGGCGCTTTTGACCTGCGAGACCGACGACAATGCGCTCTTTCAGATGGCACCGGTGGAGGGCAAGGTCGTTGCTACGGTCTCGCTCGATGTGGGAGCGTGCAAAATCACCGACACCCACATAGAAATCGACGGCGAGATCGGAAGCCTCCTGTCGGAATTGCCGGATACCCAGGATTTCGGGCGGAATTGGGCGCAATCGCAATTGTCGCGTCTCTGCCAGTTGCGGTGAAGGCTCCTCCCGCGCCGTTAAGACGCTTCCGCCAAGTCCAGCAGCGCCTTGGCGGCGCTCTCGTCGGTGATTAGGGTGTTGCAGCCGATCCGTTTGATCGTCGCCCGGATAGCCACGGCGCGATGCGCACCGCCCGATGACAGCACGATGTGCTTGGCCTTCTTCAGGGTATCGAGGTCCACCGACATGACGCGGCTGTTGATCGAGTGATCGATCGTGTTGCCGTTCTTGTCGAGGAAATTGAACATCGTGTCGCAGACGCAGCCGGCGTCGATGAGCTGCTGCAGCTCCGCTTTCGAGATCCAGCCTTCCGATAGAGAGGTGGAATGCGGCCCGATATCGCCGCAGCTGACGATCGCGAGATCCAGCGTTTCGGCCAGACGATAGATCGTATCGAGCCCGCATTTCTCGATGAGGTTCCGCTTGGTCTCCGTCGAATCCACCAGCAGCGGGGCGAGGAACATGTAGCACTCCGCCCCGAGCTGGCTCGCCAGCCGCCAGGTGTAGTCGATCGGGTTCGTCTGGTGGACGGCGACGACGCCGCCGAGCAGCGAGACGACCTTGCAATTGTCGCGGCGGGGCGGCCGGAAGCTGGAAAGGGAAGCGGTCATGGTGCGTCCCCAGCCGACGCCGATCGTGTAATTGTCAGGAACGGCTTCGGAGAGGAACTGGCCGAGCGCTAAGCCGACGCTCTTCGCCATTGAATTGGCGTCAGGGCTTGCCGGCGCCGGCACAACAATCGCCTCATCGAGACCATAGGTGCGTTCGAGCTTGACGGACAACTCGACGCAGTCGCCGATCGAGTCGTTGATCCAGATCTGAACTTCGCTGCGCTTCATCGCCTCGTCGAGCAGTCGGATCACCGTGGTGCGGCTGATGCCGAGCTGCTCGGCGACATCCTTCTGGGTCAGGCCCTGGTTGTAATAGAGCCAGGCCGCACGCAGCCTGAGAGAGGAGGCCTCGGAATAGGCCGTGTGCGTGCCGCGTTTGAGCTTGACCACATCTCCTCCGGAGCGAAATGCGCCCTAGATCTACCATTAAGCCAGGACGGGTTCGGTGTTGCGCCTGATAATGACGGGTGTGACACTTATGTCAATTGAAATGCACAAATGTCCTTGACATATCTAGGCGGTAATAGCGATAGTCGCCGCGAAGAAGTCGCCCTTATGCGTCCGAGGAGGTAAGGTGCAACTGTCCCTCACGTTGCAGTTCGTTTGAGCAAGACGAGCGCAGCCCGATGTGCAGCATACTGACCGCTTGTTCGTAGATTATTTTGCCGGTCGAATACGCGCCGGCTCGCAGCTCAAGTCAAAAGGACCAGTAACCATGACATCCAAGCTTGACCAACTCCGCGAAATGACCACCGTCGTTGCCGATTCCGGTGACATCGAAGCTGTTGCCCGTCTGAAGCCGGTTGATTGCACGACGAACCCAAGCATCGTCCTCAAAGCACTGGGCACGCCGATGTTTGCAGACACGGTCAAGGAAGCCGTTGCCTGGGGTAAGAAGCAGGGCGGCAATCCAGAGGCCGTTTCCGCAGCCGTTGCCGATCGCCTCGCGATCTCCGTCGGTGCTGCGCTCGTCAAACTCGTTCCGGGACGCGTGTCGACCGAGGTCGATGCTGACCTTTCCTTCGATACCGAAGCATCGCTTGCCAAGGCACGTTCGATCATCGCTGCCTACAAGGAACGTGGTATCGAGCGTGACCGCATCCTCATCAAGCTGGCTTCGACCTGGGAAGGCATTCGTGCGGCCGAGATCCTGCAGAAGGAAGGCATCGACTGCAACTTGACGCTTCTCTTCTCGAAGGCCCAGGCGATCGCCTGCGCCGACGCCAAGGTGTTCCTGATCTCGCCGTTCGTCGGTCGCATTCTCGACTGGTACAAGAAGTCGACCGGCAAGGAGTTCACGCCCGAGGAAGATCCGGGCGTCATTTCCGTTCGCGACATCTACAACTACTACAAGGCCAACGACATCAAGACGATCGTCATGGGCGCGTCGTTCCGCAGCGCCGGCGAAATCGAAGCCTTGGCCGGTTGCGATCGCTTGACGATTGCGCCGAACCTCCTCGACGAACTCTCCAAGGACCAGGGTAAGCTCGAGCGCAAGCTGTCGCCTGACGTGACGAAGCCTGCTCCCAAGATCACCGTCGACGAAAAGACCTTCCGCTGGATGATGAACGAAGACGCGATGGCGACCGAAAAGCTTGCTGAAGGCATCCGTGCCTTCGCCAAGGACCTCGGCACGCTGCGTGGTAATGTTCAGAAGGAACTGCAGCTCGCAGCCGCTTAAGGTTATCGGGCGAACTAAACTGAAAGGGCGGCGCCGATGGTGCCGCCCTTTTTGTTTCATATCGACCAGATGCGCTTGGCATTGGCTTGATAGAACTTATCGCGCTCCTCCGGGCTGCAGCCTGCAGTCAGAGCATGGGTGGCCGCGACCCAGGGTGTCAGCCCGCCACCCAGCGTGCAGACCGGCCAGTCGCTTCCCCAGACGACACGATCCCAACCAAAGCTCCCGATCGTATGCTCGACATAGGGGCGCAGGCTGTCGACCGACCATTTTTTGAGATCACCATACGCGATGACGCCGGAGATCTTTGCGGTGACGTTCGGGCGCTGGGAAAAATCCGTGACACCCTTGCGCCAGACTTTGCTCATCCCTTCCTTGATCGGCGGATTGGCACAATGATCGAGAATAAAGCGAACGTCCGGGCAACAATCGACAAGTGCGAGGACGGTTTCGAATTGATGCGGGAAGACGCAGAGGTCGAACGTCATCCGGGTGCCAGAGAGACGCCGGACATTCTCGCGAAACAGCGGTCGCATGGCCGTATCGTCGGGTGCCACATGCAGGACGCGGCGGAACCCCTTGACGAAGGGATCAGAGAGCGATTGCTCGAGATATGCCGCGAACCCATCTTCCTCCGGTCGGCAGGCGGCGATGACGCCGCGTACGAGGCTATCCGGGCGACGGCTGACGTCCCTGACGTAGCTCGTCTCATCATCGATGCGCGCGGGTGCGACATCCACTTCCATGTGCAGGACGTTGGAGATTCCGCACCGCATCGCATCGCGTGCATAGTCTTCGTAGAGACTATCTCGATTGAGATCTCCGGCGCTCGAAAGCCAGGGATAGTCAAGCGCCTGCCGATCGACGATGTGCAGGTGTGTGTCGAAAAGCATGCTGTTTCTCCCAGTGCATGGTATTTGCCGTAGACATAAGCATATCGGTCGGACGGCGTTCGCGACCAGATTTGTCATGCCAGGCGACATGAGATTGATTAGGCTTCCTCCGGCGTGCAACTCTGCTCCACTCAGGTTGACGCCAATCTGAATATATTGTTTGCATATGAATGAATGCGTCGCAAGCGCTGGATTCTTTGGGAGGACGTATGAACCACGGTCTGGAAGGCAAGAAGGTCGTCATCACGGCGGCAGGGCAGGGTATTGGTCGAGCGAGCGCAGAGCGTTTCCTGTCGCTCGGCGCGCATGTCTATGCGACTGATATCAACGAGAAGACGCTTTCCACGCTTGAGGGCGCCGAGAAGCACATTCTTAACGTACTCGATGGCGACGCCGTCCGGGCTTTCGCGGCCGAGATCGGCCCTGTTGACGTTCTCTTCAATTGCGCCGGTTTCGTCCATGCCGGCACGATCCTGGAGTGCGAGGAGAAGGACTGGGATTTCTCCTTCAACCTCAATGCCAAGGCGATGTATACGACCTGCCGTACTTTTCTTCCGGGCATGCTGGAGAAAGGCAAAGGGTCGATCGTCAACATGGCTTCAGTCGCTTCCAGCGTGAAGGGTGTTCCCAATCGCTTCGCCTACAGTGCATCGAAGGCGGCCGTCATCGGGCTCACCAAGTCGATCGCTTCGGATTTTGTGGCGAAGGGCATTCGCGCCAACGCCATCTGCCCCGGCACGGTGGATAGCCCATCGCTGCACGATCGCTTGCGTGCCACTGGCGACTACGACAAGGCGCTAAAGGATTTCATCGCTCGCCAGCCGATGGGACGCATTGCGACACCAGAGGAGATCGCTGCCCTTGTGACCTATCTTTCTGGCGACGAGGCAGGCTTTACGACCGGTCAGATCCATGTCGTCGATGGGGGCTGGACTGGCTGAGGCCATATTGCTCGCGCT
Source organism: Rhizobium grahamii CCGE 502 (assembly GCF_000298315.2). Classification (GTDB taxonomy): domain Bacteria; phylum Pseudomonadota; class Alphaproteobacteria; order Rhizobiales; family Rhizobiaceae; genus Rhizobium; species Rhizobium grahamii. The sequence continues at coordinate 54,700 of NZ_AEYE02000031.1, forward strand.
GCCATCAAGCTGATATCAAAGGCAATCTCGAACCGGCGGAGCAATGCATGGCTGACGAACGACAGGGCCGGACAAGCCGCGCGATGCAGTTGGCGCACAAGCATGTCGTCGTGCTGGTGTCGCTTTGCGCCGGCCTCCTCGTCTTCCTGCTGTTGACGACGCGCGAGGTCAATGCCCGCAATTTGCTCGCAGGCTGGAATGTTTCTGCTGTCGTTTTCATTGCTGCGACATGGTGGCGGATGCTGCGGGCGAGTGTGGAAACGATCCGGAAAAAGTCCGAGGATCTGGATTTTTCCGACTCGCTGCTGCTCTTCCTGTCGATCTCGGCGGCGCTTGCCAGCATTGCCGGCATCGGCCTCGAGCTGCATTCTGTGAAGGACGTAACGCCAAGCGTTGCGCTCACGAGAGCGCTCGTGGCGATCGTCACCATCCTGATTTCCTGGGTGTTCCTGCATACCCTGTTCACGGTTCACTATGCGCACCGTTTCTATGGCGGTTCCGAGAAGGGAGAGGGCCTGAAATTTCCGGAAGGCAGGCGGGAGCCGATCTACTGGGACTTCCTCTACTACTCCTTCACCATCGGCGTCGCCTCGCAGACAGCCGACGTTGCGACAACATCGGTCACGATGCGCAAGCTGACGCTGCTGCATTCCATCCTGTCATTCCTGTTCAACACCACGATCCTGGCGCTCGCGATCAATGTCGGTGCAAGCCTTCTCTAACCCGATTGGTTGCCGGGCCGTCTCAAACTCTTGTCTGCCTGAATACGCGTACTGCCGCCGAAGCGGCAGTACGCGGTCTCGCCTTCCAAGGTCTGGGAGCTGTATCCCTGAAAGGCTTCAAGGACCCTGTGCCTCTGTTTGCTGCCCAACGCAGAACGTCAGGCTAAAGCACAGCATTGCCGGCCATCAGCGCCAAAATCAGGAAGATCAGGAAGATCACCAGCGCGATGCCGAAAAGAACGCGCGCAATTGTCGCCGTCGTGGCCGATACGCCGGAGAAGCCGAAGAAACCGGCAATCAGCGAAATAACGAAGAATATAAGAGCCCATTTAAGCATGGATTTTTTCCTCTTTGTTCATCGCTTAGATGACGCAGTGCGAGGAAATTTGTTCCATACGCTCTTTTCCGCAACCCGCGGGCGCAGGTTGCGGATGCAGCGGAGGGCTCGTGGCGACGCCCTCGAGGCGCGTCGCCATTCCGTATGGGCCGTTACATCAGGCCCAATTGCTTGTAAAAACCAAGGGCATCGTAATAATCTGACTGCTGCTTGATCGCGTTGTTCTCGATGACGAAGACGGAGGCGCCGTCGAAGGAGAAGGACTTGTCGGTTGCCTTGGTCCCATCCGCCCAGGCGCCGCTGTTCTTTCCCGAAAAGGTCCACTCGAAGGAAACCTTGTTTCCGCTGACGATCGGATCGCCGCGCATCACCCATTTCAAGTCTGGTACCGCCGCCATGAAGCTGTCGATCACGGCAGCCTTGGCTTCTGCCTTGCCGACTGTCGGTTTACCGACGGATGCGTCGTAGTAGCTGACCTTCTCATCGAAGTAGGAAGCGGCCTTGGTGGCATCATGCGCGTTCCATGCGGCGAGATACTGTTGGACGACCTCAAGCGGCGTCTGCTCGGCGGCATGGACCGGTGCTCCGACAAACGTCGAGGCGAGGCAGATGCCGCCAAAGGCGGCAAGAAGGGTACGGCGTTTCATGTGGACTCCCCTTTGTATATTGTTGTTTTGAATTGCGGCCGGACTGTCTGCCCAGCCGCGCGGATCAACCGTGGTTGATCATGACGTGGCGGACGGCCGTGTAGTCTTCCAAGGCGTAGACCGACATATCCTTGCCATAGCCGGACTGCTTTAAGCCGCCATGCGGCATCTCGTTGGTGAGCATGAAGTGGGTGTTGATCCAGGTGCAGCCATATTGCAGGCGGGCCGCCATCTTCATGCCGCGGCTGATGTCCTTGGTCCAGACCGACGAAGCGAGGCCGTAGTCGCTGTCGTTAGCCCAGGTGACGGCATCCTCGACATCGGTGAAGCGGGTGACGGAGACGACGGGGCCGAAGACCTCGCGGCGCACAATTTCATCGTCCTGCGTGGCGCCGGCAATAACGGTCGGCGTGTAGAAGAAACCCTTGTCGCCGGAGGTCTTTCCGCCGGTGGTGATTTCCATGTGCTTGTGCTCGGATGCACGGGCAACGAAACTTTCGACGCGGTCACGCTGGCGTTTGGAGATCAGCGGGCCGATCTCGTTTTCAGTGTCATCGGCCTGGTTGAACTTGATCGATGAGACAGCCGAGGAGAGGTCGGCGACGAATTTGTCGTAGACCTTCGCGTCGGCATAGATGCGGCAGGCGGCGGTGCAATCCTGGCCGGCATTGTAGTAGCCGAAGGTGCGGATGCCGGCGACGACAGCATCGATATCGGCATCGTCGAATACGATGACGGGCGCCTTGCCGCCGAGTTCGAGATGTGTGCGCTTGACGGTCTTGGCGGCTGCCTGAAGCACCTTCTTGCCGGTTGCGACGTCGCCCGTGATCGAGACCATCGAGATCTTCGGGTGGTTGATCAGCGCGTTGCCGACGCTTTCGCCGCGGCCGAGGATGACGTTGACGACGCCCTCCGGCAGGATTTCGGAGAGTAGCTTCGCCATCTTCAGCGCCGTCAGCGGCGTCTGTTCGGAGGGCTTGAAGACGACCGTGTTGCCGCCCGCGATCGCTGGGGCAAGCTTCCAGGCCATCATCATCAGCGGGTAGTTCCACGGCGCGATCGAGCCCACGATGCCGACGGCGTCGCGGCGGATCATCGAGGTGTGGCCGGGCAGGTATTCGCCGGCGACCGGGCCGTGCAGGTTGCGCACCGCACCGGCGAAGAAGCGATAACAATCGACGATCGCGGGGATTTCGTCGTTGAGCACGGCATTGATCGGCTTGCCGCAGTTCAAAGCTTCGAGGGCTGCAAAGCCTGCGGCATCCTTCTCGATCGCATCGGCGATCTTCAGGAGGTAGCTGGAGCGTTCGCCCGGCGTCGTCTGCGACCAATGCTTGAACGCGCTTTCTGCTGCGTCAACGGCGGCGTCGATCTGGCCAAGCGAGGCTTCCGGCAGGTCAAGCACTGTTTCACCCGTCTTCGGGTTCAGGATGTGCTCTTCCGTTTCCGTACCCGCTTCGAAGCGGGACCCAATCAGCATCGCGGTGTCCATTCTGTTCTCCCTTGTCTTTGAGGGGCGGGATGGGGGTTATCCCGCTTCCTGTTTATTTGCCGGCTCCGGCGACCTGGTCGCCGTCGCGAGTGAGGTAGTAGGCTGCCAGGATCGGCAGGAAGGTGACGAGCACGACGACCATTGCGACCACGTTGGTAACAGGGCGCTGGCGCGGGCGGATGAGTTCTTCGAGCATCCAGATTGGCAGTGTCGATTGCTGGCCGCCTGTGAAGGTGGTGACGATGACCTCGTCGAAGGACAGCGCGAAGGCGAGCATGCCGCCGGCCAGAAGCGCCGTGCCGATGTTCGGCAGGATCACGTGCCGGAAGGTCTGGAAGCCGTCCGCGCCGAGGTCCATCGATGCCTCGATCAGGGATCCCGAGGTGCGGCGGAAGCGGGCGACGGCGTTGTTGTAGACGACGACGACGCAGAAGGTGGCGTGGCCGAGCACGATCGTCCAGACCGAGAACGGAATGTCGAACAGGCTGAAGGCGGAGCGCAGCGCAATGCCGGTGATGATGCCGGGCAGCGCAATCGGCAGGATGACCAGCAGCGAGATCGCTTCACGGCCGAAGAATTTCGTCTGGCTGACGGCGGCGGCACAAAGCGTGCCGAGCACCAGTGCGATCGATGTGGCGATAACGGCGACCTGCACTGAGAGGCCAAGTGCTGCCCAGACATCCGGCCGGTTCCATGCGATCGGGAACCACTGCAGGGTCAGGCCCGGTGGCGGCCATTGATAACTCTTCTCTTCCGTCGTGAAGGCGTAGACGAAGATCAGAAGGATCGGCAGATGCAGGAAGAGCAGGCCGCCGCCGGCGGCGATCTTCAGGAGCAGCGGCGAACGCTGTGAACGGTCAGAGCGCATCGAAGGCCCCCTGCTTCTTTGCTAGCCAGAGATAGATGGCCATGATGACGATCGGGACGACGGAGAAGGCGGCGGCGAGCGGGACGTTGCCTGCGGTACCCTGTTGCGCATAGACCGCCTGGCCGATGAAGAGGCGCGACGAGCCGATGATCTGCGGAATGATGTAGTCGCCCAATGTCAGCGAGAAGGTGAAGATCGAGCCGGCGACGATGCCGGGCAGCGCCAGCGGGAACAGAACCGTGCGGAAGGTCTGGCTCGGCGTTGCGCCGAGATCGGACGAGGCCTCGATCAGGTTGCCCTGGACACGTTCGAGAGCCGCCTGTGTCGGCAGGATCATGTAGGGCAGCCAGACATAGACGAAGACGAGGAAGGTGCCGAGATAGCTGACCGACAGCGAGTTGCCGCCGATGACGGGCAGGTTGAGGACACCGTCGAGCAGCCAGGACAGGTACAGCTTGTCGAAGATCCAGGTCAGGATGCCTTCCTTCGCAAGGATGAGTTTCCACGCGTAGATCTTCACGAGATAGCTGGACCACAGCGGCAGCATGACGCCGAGATAGAACAGCGCCTTCCATTTGCCCTGCGCATAACGCGCCGCATAGTAGGCGATCGGGAAGGCAACGACGGCTGAGGCCAGCGTCACCAGCGCCGCCATGATGATGGTGCGGATGATGATGTCGAAATTGGTCGGGCTGAGGAGCTGCGCGTAGGTCGCAAACGTGAACTCGTAATTCACCAGGCCCGAGAAATCGTCGATCGAGAAGAAGCTCTGCAGCAGCAGCGCGATCAGCGAGCCGATATAGATGATGCCGAGCCACAGCAGCGGCGGCGTCAGCATCAGGAAGAGCAGCAGCTTCGGGTGCCGCCAGAAGGCATCGGAAAGGCGTCCGAAGAAGCCACCTCGGCCAGGCAGAATCGAGGTTTCACGAAGTTCCACCGGCTTGGTCAAAGCAAGGGCGGTCATGCGGCGTCATCCATGTAATGCACGTCGACTGGCTGCCAGGCGAGCCGGACGCGCGCGCCGACGTCAGGAACGGTGGCGCCGGCCGGTAGCATGACGTGCAGGCGAGCGCCGCGAATATCGACCGAGAGCCGGGTTGCTGCGCCGAGGAAGCTTGCGTGCTCCACGCGCGCCTCGAAGCCTTCGCCAGCAAGATGGATCGCTTCCGGACGCAAGCTCGCCCAGCGCTTCTCGCCGCCGAGTGAGGTCATCAGATCAGGCGCAATAACATTCGAGGAACCGACGAAATCGGCGACGAAGCGGTTTTTCGGACGGCGGTAGATGTCGTGCGGCGTGCCTTCCTGCACGATGCCGCCATTGTTGAAGACGGCGACACGATCGGCCATCGACAGCGCCTCGCCCTGATCGTGGGTGACGAAGATGAAGGTGATACCGAGCGCACGCTGCAGGCTCTTAAGCTCCTCCTGCATCTGCTCGCGCAGCTTCAGATCAAGCGCACCGAGCGGTTCGTCAAGGAGCAGGACCTTTGGCTTGTTGACGAGGGCGCGGGCGAGCGCCACGCGTTGCCGCTGGCCGCCGGACAGTTGACCGGGCTTGCGCGCGCCATAGCCCGGAAGCTTAACCAGCTCAAGCGCCTGCTCGGCGGCTTTGGTGCGTTCAGCCTTACCGACGCCCTTGACCATCAATCCGTAAGCCACGTTGTCGAGGATGTTGAGATGCGGGAACAGCGCGTAGTCCTGGAAGACCGTATTGACGTTGCGGCGATAAGGCGGAATGCCCTCAGCCGTCTCGCCGAAGATTTCGATATGCCCGCCCGTCGGCTGCTCAAAGCCGGCGATTAGCCGCAGGCAGGTGGTCTTGCCCGAGCCGGAAGGGCCAAGCATGGCGAAGAATTCGCCCGGCGCAATTTCGAGATCGACGCCGTCGACGGCGCGGACCTGACCAAAATGGCGCGAGACCTTTTGGAAACGGACGGCGGGGGTCATGATAAGCTCCGGAATATACTGTTGTTTTGACTTCTTCGCAGTGCGAAGAAGGTGGCCCAAAAGGCTCCAACGAGGGGGCAACTCGGCGTTCCGTCATCGCGCCCCCGCGCTGACGTCCGCTCTTTTGCTCGGTTGCCCCCTCGTCTGCCCTCGCAGGGCGTCTCTCCCCGAGTGAGGAGAAGAAGAGGTTGCGGACGAAACTATCGTCCGCCGATCACGCCGATATAGTCAGATACCCAACGGTGATACGGTACGCATTCGTTCTGCGTCGTGCACTTCGCGGTCGGCGTCCTCCAGAACTTGATCTTGTCGAAGTGGTCGTAGCCGTTGGTTGCGCAACCTTCATCAGTCAGCAGTTCGTTGCCCTTGCAGGCGGCGGGAACGGATGGCACGGCGCCGAACCAGGCGGCGGCGTCACCCTGGACCTTGGCCTGCAACGAATGCTCCATCCACATGTAGGCGCAGTTCGGATGCTCGCTGTCGACGTGCAGCATGGTCGTGTCAGCCCAGCCGGTCGCCCCTTCTTCCGGGAAAGTGGAAGCGATCTTCTGCTTGTCGGCCTGCATCAGGTTGACCTGGAACGGCCAGGAACCGGAAGCAACGACGCCTTCGTTCTTGAAGTCGTCGATCTGGATCATTGCATCATGCCAGTAGCGCGAAACGAGCTTGCGCTGGCCGCGCAGCAGGTCGAGGGCGGCCTTGTACTGGTCTTCGTTCAGCTCATAGGGGTCCTTGATGCCGAGTTCCGGCTTGTGCGCCATCAGGTAAAGGGCGGCATCGGCAATATAGATCGGGCCGTCATAGGCCTGGATGCGACCCTTGTTGGATTTGCCATCCGGAAGCGTTTCTTCCTCGAAAACGACCTTCCAGCTGGTCGGCGCCTTCCCCTTGAAGGCGTCGGTGTTATACATCAGGACGTTCGGTCCCCAGAGATAGGGAACGCCGTAGTGGACGTCCTTGACCGTATACCAAGGGCCCTTCTGCAGGCGCGGGTCGACGTTCTTGAAGCTCGGGATCAGATCGGTGTTGATTGGCTGGACGCGTTTGCCGGCGATCAGGCGGAGCGACGCATCGCCGGAGGCGGTGACGAGGTCGAAGCCGCCTTCGTTCATCAGCGAGACCATTTCGTCCGAGGTCGCCGCCGTCTTGACGGAGACCTTGCAGCCGGTTTCCTTTTCGAAGCTGGTGACCCAGTCGTAGCTCTTGTCGCTTTCGCCGCGTTCGATGTAGCCCGCCCAAGCGACGATGCTGACCGCACCTTCACCCTTGCCCAGTGCTTTCAGCGGTTCGGCGGCCGCGACCTGAGTCACGAAGCTCAAACTCGCGACGGCAGCCGTGCACGATTTCAGAAGATATTTCATCTGATGTCTCCCGGTTGTGCCACTTTTCGTGGCGTTATGTTCCCGGTTGAAAAAGTGCGCCGAATTCTTCGGTTTCGCAAATTCATTTATCAGAAAGTCGATATCGGAATTTCCGATATCGCACTGAATCGTCAGCGGGGCCGACCTGATCGCAGCGCTTCGGCTATGCCGACGAAATCGCGCGCCGCTTGCGGCAGGCTCGAGCCCTTGCGCCAGACCATGCCAACCTGAACGACCGGCAGCGAACCGGACACATCGCGGCTCTCGATGCGGTCGCCTTCGAGCGACCACGGGCGGTAGACGAGATCGGGCAACAGCGCCACGCCGGCGCCGGTCGCAACCAGACTGCGCACGGCTTCCACCGAGCGCGTGCGGAACGCGACATGTGGCCGCGCGCCGAGCGCCGACAAGAGCTTGCCGGTGTTTTCCTCGATTTCGTCGACGGTCAGCATGATCAGCGGTTCGCGGGCGATGTCCGCCACGGAAATGATGTCGGCGGAGACGAGCGGATGGCCCATCGGCAGCCACAACCGATAGGGCGACGTTTCCAGGATTTCTGCCTGAAGAGCCATACGGTCTCGCAGGTTGGAGATAACCATGACAGCGACGTCGAGTTCGCCGCCGACCAGCAGGTGTTCGAGATAGCCGCCATTGTCCTCGATGGCGCTGACTTCGACGCCTGGGCAGGCGCGCCGATAGCGGGCCAGAAGGTCGGAGAGCACGTAACCGGCAACCAGCGAGGTGACGCCGATGTTGAGCTTGCCCGACAACTCGTTCTGCTTGCCGGAAAAGCTGGTGCGCGCATCCGAGACACTTGCCAGGATCTTGGTCGCATGGCGCAGGAACTGGTGGCCGTTGTGGGTGATGGTCAGGCCGCGTGGATGGCGCTCGAACAACTCGACGCCAAGGTCGGTTTCCAGTTCCTTCAGGGCCTCGGTAACCGAGGATTGCGAGATCGACAGGTTCTGCGCGGCACGCGTTACGGAGCCTTGTTCGGCGACGGCGACGAAATACTGGATTTGACGAAGCGTGAAGGCCATGCGCCGTTAGAGCATGGCCGCGAGGACGTTGGCAAGCATCGGGAAAGCTTGGACCTTTTTTGGTACTAATCCCGTAATGATGCAAACTTGGAGGCCGCGTTTAAGTATTCGGAAACGTCATTTCTCTAGCGTCGACACCATTCGTATTGCGTTGGAGTTTGTTAATGGCGGAGCAGTTGGCGTGAAGGCCTTACTGCGCATCTTCCGGCCTTCCCGGAAATTGGTGTTTATCATCGCTGGCGTCGCCCTCCTTGGGGGCGTCTCCGGCGGTGCCGCGCTTTATATCGGCAAGGACAAGATCCTCGGTCCCTCTGTCGAAGCGAGCAACGGGCTCGCCTGCACCGACGTCAACCTCGTCACCATCAAGAAACAGAGCCGCGTCTGGATCCGCAAGTACATCAAGACCGAGCCGACCGATGGCAGGACGCGGGTCAAGACAGCTCTTCGCGTGGCGAAGGCGATCTATGACGCGCAAAAGCCCGATCTCGTGCAGGTCGTGGTACTCGACACCAACGGCCCGACGCTTAGGTCCGATATTCGCGGCCGGGCGATCGGCGCCGACGTCGTCTACATTCCGCATCCCGATCCGGTCCTCGAAAGCGCGGAAGCCAAAACCTACACCGCCCGCTACTATGACGGGGAGGCCGCTGCCAACGGACTGTTCTTCGGCGAGCGCGTCGATCTGCCGGAGGACGAAATCACCGCTTTGAACGCGTCCTTCAGAGACTATTCGGACTGTATCGATCCCATCGCCGTTGCCGCCACCAAGGGTGGCGAAGGCGAGGGCAAGAAGGCCGAGAAGAAAGAAGAGGCAAAGGAAGAAAAGCCGGTGGAAGGCGGTGGGCATGATTCAGCACCCGCCACAGAACCGGCTGCGGCGGAAGCCGCACCCGCTGCCGGTCACTGATCTATCCAACAAGAAAGGCGGCTAGCCCGCTGGCTGCCGCCTTTTCATTCCGTTGAGCCGGCTCAGTCAGCCTTGCTGCGTCGAGCCGGGAAGAGGATGACGTCGCGGATCGACGGGGCGTTCGTCAGGAGCATGATCAGGCGGTCGACGCCGATACCGAGGCCACCTGCCGGCGGCATGCCCTGGTCGATTGCATCGAGGAACTCGTCGTCCAGCTGTTTTTCCTTTTCGCCGCGGGCATGTGCCTGCTCCAGCTGCTCGACCATGCGGCGGCGCTGTTCTTCCGGATCATTGAGTTCCGAAAAGGCGTTGCCGAGTTCCCAGGCGTTGCAGTAGGTCTCGAAGCGCTCGACGAGACGCGGCTCGCCCGGCACTTCCTTGGCGAAGGGCGAGATGTCCTTCGGGAAGTGGGTGACGTGGCTCGGCTGGATCAGCGTGCCCTCGACCTTCTCTTCGAAGATGAAGGCAAGGCATTCGCCCCAAGTCCAGTCCTTCTCGACCTCGAAGCCGGCGGCCTTGGCAGCGGTGCGGGCTTCCTCGTCCGTCTTCATGGCGAGGAAGTCGAGGCCGGTCACTTCCTTGACGGCGTCGGGCATCGGAACACGCTTGAACGGACCCTTGAAGGAGATCGTCTTGTCGCCGAAGGGGAAGTCCGTCGTGCCGTGGATCGACAGCGCCAGGCTTTCGAACAGCCGCTCCACGAGGTCCATGATGTCCTCGTAGTCGGCATAGGCCCAGTAGCACTCCATCATCGTGAATTCAGGATTGTGCCGGGTCGAGACGCCTTCGTTGCGGAAGTTGCGGTTGATCTCGAACACCTTGTCGGTAAGGCCGGAAACCAGCGTGCGCTTCAGGAACAGTTCCGGCGCGATGCGCAGGTACATGTCGAGTTTCAGCGTGTTGTGATGCGTCTTGAAGGGTTCGGCGGTTGCGCCGCCATAGACCGAATGCAGCATCGGTGTTTCGACTTCCATGAAGCCGTCGTTTTCCATGAAACGACGGATGCCGGAGACGATCTTCGAACGCTGCTGGAAGCGAAGCTTCGATTCCTCGTTGGTCATGATGTCGAGGTGGCGCTTGCGATAGCGGATCTCGATGTCCGAAATGCCGTGCCACTTCTCCGGCATCGGGAGCAGCGACTTGGTGAGCATGGTGATCTCGCGGGCGTTGATCGACAGCTCGCCGCGCTTCGTGCGGCGCACCGTGCCGGTGACGCCGATGATGTCGCCGATATCGATCATGCCCAGCATGTTGCGGGCCTCTTCCGGCGTCACATCCTTGTGGCTGAAGATCTGGATCTTGCCGCCGGCGTCATGGATATCCATGAACATGCCTGAATTGCGCGAGGAATAGACGCGACCGGCGACGGTCACGACATCCTGCGTCTCGACGTCGGATTCGAGATCCCTGTACTTCTCCGCCAGCTCGGCGTTCGTCATCGTCCGGTGGAAATGCGCCGGATAGACGTCGCCGATCTGTTCGCGCAGCAGCTTCAGCTTCTGGGCGCGAACTTCGGTTGCGTCGGAGGAAAGGGTCGCTGTTTCGGTCTTTTCAGTCATGATGCAAACGTCCGGTTCAGTTCTTCGGGCCGACGAGGGAGGCGACTGCCTGAGAAGCCAGTTTCAGCCGCTGGCGCACCACCGAGCGGCCGAGGATCGCCATCGAGTCGAACAGCGGCAGCGAGCGCGACGAGCCGGAGACGGCGACGAAGAGCGGCGCCACGATGACCTTCAGCTTCTTGCCCATGCGATCGGCAATGGCGCGCAGCTCGGCTTCGATCGTCTCGACGTTCCATTCGAGGATCTTTTCGAGATCCGGCTGAACGGTGTTGAGGATCTCGAGGATCTCTTCCGGCGGCGACTTGATCTTGGCGAAAGCCGAGGGGTCGACACCGAGATCGGATTTCAGCAGGAAACCAGCGAGATCGGGCAGTTCGCCGAGCTTGGAGATGCGCGACTGCGACAGGCGCAGCCCAGCCTTCAGGCGGTCGTTTTCCATCGCCCAATCGAGAACACGGGCCTGGAATTCCTGTTCTGACAGCTTCTCGCGGATCCAACGGCCGTTCAGCCAGTCGAGCTTCTGGATGTCGAAGATCGCGCCGGCCTTGGAAAGGTTCTCAGGATCGAACTTCTCGGAGAGCTCTTCCATCGTCAGCAGCTCTTCACCTTCGGCGATCTGCACGAAGAACAGGCCGAGGAAGTTCATCAGCGCTTCCGGGATGTAGCCGAGAGCGGAGTAATAGGAGATCGACGTCGGGTTCTTGCGCTTCGAGAGCTTCGACTTGTCGGCATTGCGCATCAGGGAAAGATGCATGAACACCGGCTGTTCCCAGCCGAAGTAGCGGTACAGCAGGATGTGCTTCGGCACGGATGCCAGCCACTCTTCGCCACGCGCGACGTGGGTGATCTGCATCAGATGGTCGTCGATAACGTTTGCCATGTGATAGGTCGGCATGCCGTCGCCCTTGATCAGGACCTGCATGTCGACGGAATCCCACGGAATGCTGACATCGCCATAGACGCCGTCGGTGAAGTCGCAGGAGCCCTCGGTCGGGATCTTCATGCGGATCACGGAGCCTTCGCCAGCGGCCATCTTGGAGCTGACTTCTTCGGCCGAATATTTCAGGCAAAGGCCGTCATACTTCGGCGCCTTGCCGGCGGCGCGCTGCTCTTCGCGCATCTTTTCCAGACGCTCGGGCGTGCAGAAACAGCGGAATGCATGCCCCTTGTCGAGCAGTTCCTGGCCGTACGGCGTGTAGATGTCCTTACGGTCGGACTGACGGTAGGGGCCGTAGGGGCCGCCAATATCAGGACCTTCCTTCCATTCAAGGCCGCACCATTTCAGCGCGTCCAATACCTTCTGCTCAAATTCCGGGGTCGAGCGCGTCGCATCGGTGTCTTCGATGCGCAGAATGAACTCGCCGCCGTTCTTCTTGGCGAAAAGGTAGTTGAAGAGAGCGATGTAAGCAGTGCCGACATGCGGCTCGCCGGTCGGCGAGGGAGCAATGCGGACGCGGACGCCGGAAGCTGTCATTTTATGTGCCCGTCAAATGAATGCCGGACGGCTTTTCCTGAGAAAGCGACGTTCGGCCGGAAAGAATGCAGATAACTGGATCAGGAAACCGGCCGGAAAAGGGCACTGCCCCCGTTCATCCGCCGATTGCCCATTTGGCTGGCCTTAAGGCCATATTCGACCGCGCACGTCAAGGAAAATGGGCAGTTGGGTCAACGAACCGGCCAGACGTATAGAAGAACCGGTACGCTGACGAGGACGATGATCAAGGACAGCGGCAGGCCGAGACGGGGGTAATCGCTGAAACGGTAGCCGCCCGGGCCGAAGACAAGCGTGTTGCATTGGTGGCCGATCGGCGTCAGGAAATCACAGCCTGCCCCGATGGCGACCCCCATCAGAAAGGCTTCCGGTCTATAGCCCAGGGTGTGGGCAAAGCTCGCCGCTATCGGCGCCATGACCAGAACCGTTGCGGCGTTGTTGAGGAACGGGGTCACCGCCATGGCGGTAATGACAATCAGCGCCAATGCGCCGAAGGGCGGCATCTGGGCCGCAAAATGGCCAAGCCACCCGGCAATCAGATCACTGCCGCCGGTCGTTCGCAATGTGTCGGAGACGGGGATCAGGGCGGCAAGCATGATGAGGATCGGGCCGTCCACCGCCTTGTAGACCTCGGCGAGGGGGACTGCCCGGAAAACCACCATCGCAAGCGCCGCGCAGAAGAAGGCGACCGAAACCGGAATCATTCCGGCCGCCGTCACCGCCATGGCAATCGCGAGGATCAGCAGCGGCACGTAGGCCCTGCGCGGCGTCCCAAGCATGATCTCGCGCTGCGCCAACGGAAGACAGGAGAATTCCTGGAGGAAGGTCGGCAGGTTTCGACGGCTGCCCTGCAACACAAGAACGTCGCCGGCGCGCAGCGTGACTTCGCTTAGCCGTTCCGTCAGCCGGTGGCCGTGTCGGCTGACCGCAAGCAGGTTGATGCGCCGGCGGTTCCAGAGCGAGAGCTGGCGCGCGGACCAGCCGATCAGCATGGACTCGGAGGAGACCACTGCTTCGATCGAAGTCACGTCGCCTTCCGTCTTTGCTTCGGGGATCGGCTTGCCTGAAAGCTTGAGCTTTGCGTTGGAAACGACGCGGTCCAGGGCTTCAGGACGACCCTCCAGCAGAATCGTATCGCCCGGCTTCAGGAGAATGTCGGGGAACGGCGCTAGGCGCGAATGCCCGCGAAGGATCGCGGTTGCGACCACTTCGCCATCACCGAGCTGGAGGATTTCGTTGAGCTTCTTGCCTTCGAAGCCGGAGCCTTCCACCACCGTTGCTTCGGAGAAATAGTTCTTCAAATCCAACGCTTCTTCAAGCGATGGGTTCTCGTTCTGCCGCTCGGGAACGAGCCAGTGGAAAAGGATCAAGAAGACGATGCCAACCAGAGCGAGCGTCGCTCCCACGGGTGTGAAGTCGAACATCGTGAAGGGCGCCCCGGTGATTTCACTGCGCAGGCGGGAGACCACGATGTTCGGTGAGGTGCCGATCTGCGTCATCAACCCGCCGAGAAGCGCGGCAAAGCTCATCGGCATCAGGTAAAGCGACGGTGACCTCCCGCTTTTTCGGGCAAACTGGAAGGCGACCGGGATCATGATCGCCAGCGCGCCGATATTCTTGATGAAGGCCGATAGAATCGCAACGACGATGAGCAGCAAGGCGAGCTGTGCGTGCGGCTTGGTCAGGTTGGGGAAGAAGCGCTTGATGGTACTGTCGACGATGCCCGAACGCGCCACACCGGCACTGACCACGAGCGCACTGCCGACGATGATGACAATATCGTCGCTGAAGCCGGAAAATGCCTTGTCGAAAGGCACAATGCCGACACAGATGGCCAGCACCAAAGCGCAACATGCAACCAGATCATAGCGAAACCGGTCCCAGATGAAGACCGCCATCATCAGGCCGATGACGCCGAAGGCGAGTATCTGTTGGGTCGTCATGCTCTTCCGAAAACTGAAACTCGGCAGCAGAGAACCTCCTGCCGTGAAGTCATAACTGTACCGCGCCGTCGGCTATTCAATCCCCGGCGGTGCGCAAAAGCTCGGACAGACGTCAGCGATCGGGATGGGGATAACGATCTCAGCCGTTACCGACGACGCGGATGGTTTCCGCGAGAATTTCGTCAGAGAGAGCCTCGTCATCGACCGCGCGCGCCATGACAAGGGCGCCGACTAGACTTGCAAGATCGGCAATCGCTTTGCCGCGATCGGCTTGGCCGCCGGTCTTTTCCTGCAATGTCTCCATCTGATCTATGCGCTTCCTGACATAACTAGCGATCACGCCACGCTTTCCGCTCGGCAGACGCGCAAGTTCCGGGCCGAGGGAGGCCACTGTGCAGCCGTTTTCGGCTTCGTCTCGATGCGCTTTGGAGAGGTAGGTCTCGGCCAAAGCCGCGACCGAGGGAAAATCCTGCTCCGATCTCAGGCTTTCATCCATGGCGTGGCTCAAAGCCTCGGTCGCGAGGTCGCCCTTCGATTTGAAATGACCATAAAAGCCGCCATGTGTAAGTCCGGCCGTTTTCATAACCTCATCGACGCCGACCGCATGGATTCCCTTCTCGCGAAACAGCCTTCCGGCCGCCTCGATGATCCGCCGGCGGTTTTGGTCTGCCTGTTCCTTGGTTGGGCGCATTTTGGTCTCTCCTAATTTGCTCTTGACAAATTATATGACGTCCGTCATTTAAATGCAAATGAATGACGATCGTCATTTAAAATTGATGACCAATGGAAAGAGGACGATAACAATGCGCTACAGGATCTTCGGCCGGACCGGCCTTCGCGTCTCCAGCCTGGCACTCGGCACGGGCAACTTCGGAACCGGCTGGGGCTACG
Source organism: Rhizobium grahamii CCGE 502 (assembly GCF_000298315.2). Lineage (GTDB taxonomy): Bacteria > Pseudomonadota > Alphaproteobacteria > Rhizobiales > Rhizobiaceae > Rhizobium > Rhizobium grahamii. The sequence continues at coordinate 69,906 of NZ_AEYE02000031.1, forward strand.
GCTCGAGCCGTGAGGAGGCTAAAGTCGTGTTTGATGGCTACCGCAATGCGGGTGGCAACTTTGTCGATACGGCAGATCAGTATCAATTCGGCCAGTCTGAGACGATGCTAGGCGAATTCATCGCCAGCGACCGTGATGACATCGTCGTCGCGACGAAGTTCTCCCTCGGGGATCGTCATGGAGCCCGCCTGCAGGCTACCGGGAACAGCCGCAAGGCGATGGTGCAATCAGTCGAAGCGAGCCTGAAGCGGCTCGGCACCGATCGCATCGATCTCCTCTGGGCCCATATGCCTGATGCGGTGACGCCGATCGACGAAATCATGCGCGGCTTCGACGATCTCGTCCGCTCGGGCAAGATCCTTTACGCTGGCCTCTCCGATTTTCCGGCCTGGCGCGTCGCGACGGGTGCGACGCTTGCGGAACTGCGGGGTTGGGCGCCGCTGTCGGCCCTGCAACTGGAATACAGCCTTGTCGAGCGCACGTCCGAGCGCGAGCTTCTGCCGATGGCGGCCGCCTTTGGTCTGGGTACCGTCGGCTGGTCGCCGCTCGGCGGCGGACTACTGACTGGCAAGTACCGCAAGGGTGAAACCGGCCGCCAGCAGGGGCTTGGCGTCGTCATTCATGCCGAAAGCGATGCCCGCAAGACCGCAACGGTTGACGCCGTGCTTGCCATTGCCGAGGAAACCGGTGTCTCCGCCGGCCAGGTTGCCATCGCCTGGGTCTTGCAGAAGGGCACGCTGCCGATCATCGGACCTCGCACGGCGGCGCAGCTGTCTGATAACCTCGCAGCGCTTGAGGTGAGGCTTACCGACGAGCAGGTCCGTCGCCTCGACGAAGCGAGCGCCATACCGCTCGGCTTCCCGCATGACGTGGTCTCCCGCAGTCGCGATACGCTTGCCGGGGCCAAGGCCGATTTCATTGATTGGCCAACGGTTGCCGTTCGCTGAAGCCGAGGCGAGTCGTGCCGTCTCGTGGCGGCGGCACGGGATTCGGAGCCGCTATTGTTGCAGCTCGGCCAGCGCCCTGCGCAGAGGCGTGTCGGAGATCTGGATCCAGCCTGAGAATGGGATATCCATATCGAGCACTACGAAGATCGATAGAGATATCAGCAGCGCCGAGATGGAGAACATCAGCACCACGATGGTGTTTCGCGGCGCTCGATAGCCGAAGCTCGCAAAGATCAACGTCAGCCAGGCCGTCAACATACTGATAAGTGGCCGTGGAATGACGCCTTCCGACTGTTCGACGATGACCCATCGCTGCTCGACGATCCTCTGGTACTGCTGGCGGGCATCGTTCCACAGCGCAATATGCCCGGGGTCGGATGGCCTGATCAGTGAAAGACTGTCGCCGACGGCATTGAGCGCAAATTCGCTCGTGCGGTCACTCTTGACCAGTGGATCCGGCGCCGTGCGTGCCGGATTGGTGAGGGCTTTCTCGACGTAATTCTGCAGCCGCTTGCGAGTCTCGGTGGCTTCGAGGCCGTAGGTGCGCAAGGTCCGGTCGAGAAGAATGATCTGCGTCGCGAAGGCGTGAACGTTCTTGTCGATCTCGCCGAAGGTATTCTTTGACGAGTTGATCATCAGGCCAAAGACGAGCGACGTCATGACGACGAAGATGTTGGCGACGAGCCGAACGACCGTGTTGGTCTCGTCTTGGCGGTGATGAACCGGCAGCTTCGAGTAGGTCAGCATCGTTCCGATCGAGGCTGTCATGAGCAGAGCGAAAACAGCGGCCGCCACCAGTAATTCCAGCCCCATCTTTCGTCGCGCCCTCCCGTGCTCTCCCGGCAAACTAGCTGTTTTGTTTGATTTTGCCAGTGGACGCTATCGGACGGCTGGACAAATGCACTGGTGGGTATAGCTTCCGCCGCGGAATTCATACTGGAGATAGCGATGACGGATCTTTTGAACATACCGGTGAAGCTGGCTGACGGTCGCGAAACGACGCTGAACGATCACCGCGGCAAGGTGATCCTGGTCGTCAACGTCGCTTCAAAATGTGGTCTGACGGTCCAGTACGAAGGGCTTGAGAAGCTCTATGAGGACAAGCGCGAGCGCGGCTTCGTGATTGCCGCCTTTCCGGCGAACAATTTCAAGGGGCAGGAGCCGGGCACGGATGCCGAGATCGTCGAGTTCTGCACTCTGACATACGACGTGAAGTTCCCGATCTTTTCGAAGATCTCGGTCAAGGGCGATGACAAGCATCCGCTCTATCAATTGCTGACCAGTTCGGCGGTTACTGCGGTGGGTGATGGCCCGATGCGGGAGCGCCTGCGCAATCACGGCATCGAGACCGGCGACAAGAGCGATATCCTCTGGAATTTCGAAAAGTTTCTGATTGGCCGCGATGGCAAGATCGTGGCGCGGTTTGCGCCCGATGTCACCGCCGAAGATCAGCGACTGGTCTCTGCGGTCGACAAGGAACTGTCAGCATCGGCCTGATGCCCAATTAGCCAGCGCGGCCGTCATACCCGAACGACGGCGGCCCCGTTCAGAAACAGATCAGCGCACATCTTCGCCCGGGCGGCGATCTCCTCGATCCCAGGCGCGGGCCGCTGGCGCAGCATTGTCGCGCGCTGCGGCTCCATCGTCATCATCCCGCGCAACATGCCACATGCTGCATGCGGATCCTCAAGGGTGATCACGCCGCGCTCCATCTGCCTGCGCAGCCATCCCTCCATCAACGTATTCGTTCGGACCACTGCTCGTTCGTAGAACGAGTTAGCGATTTCCGGGAAGCGGTCCGACTCGCCAATCACAAGCCGTATCATGGTGATCGTATCTTCCGAGAGAGTCAGCATGCCGTAGGCCATCAGCATCCGCTCCAACCCTTGGCGCAGATCGGCTGCCGCAAGCGTCGTCGGGTCAAGCGCCAACAGAAAACGGCCAATTCGATCAGAAATAAGGTCCGAAAAGAGGTCGGCCTTCGTTGGAAAGAGGCGGTAGAGCGTCTTCGTCGATACGCCTGCTTCCAGCGCAATCGCCGCGATGCTGGCTGTTGCGAAGCCATTCTCATGAAACTGCCGGCTTGCAGCCTCGATGATGACGCTCCTGGTGTCCTCGTCGCAGCGCATTTGCGGTCTGCCACGTGGCTTTCTCTCGACTTCGTGATTTTGGACCATCACTATTTTCCAAATTCGTGTTGACATCGATTTTATAGAGCATATTTTGGAAAACGTCAATTTTCCTTTTATACATCACGGCCGCAGCTTCCTCTGACAGCGACCCTGATCCGGAGAAAACGATGACTGTCCAGAAGCTGCATGCTCTCAACAACAACGCCCCAACCACCGAAACAGTGGCGGAGATAGCGCCGGAAACACTCGATGCCGGCAAGCCGGTGCCTGTTGCAGCGCCGGCCGCTGCCGCGACCAGCGCGGCGGCCCGCAAGCGCCGACCGGGCCGGTCGTTGCTGCTCGGCGCGGCCGCGCTCGCAATCGTCGCCGCCGGTGCTTACTACGGACACGATTACTGGACGGTCGGCCGTTTCCACGTGTCGACCGACGACGCCTACGTGAAGGCAGATAACAGCACGATTGCCCCCAAGGTCTCTGGCTATCTCGCCGAAGTGCTTGTGCGGGACAACGAACCGGTCAGGGTTGGTCAGCCGCTTGCACGCATCGACGACCGCGATTTCCGCACAGCGCTAGATCAAGCAAAGGCGGACGTTGCCGCCGCTACGGCCACATTGAGCGCGAAGCAGGCCGCCCTCGAGATCCAGCAATCGACGATCGCGGCCGCCCGCGCCACCGTCGAGGTCGACAAGGCGAACGAGACTTTCGCCGAACAGAACAACAAGCGCTATTCGAGCCTCGCCACAAGCGGCTATGCCCCGGTCCAGACTGCCCAGCAGGCCGCGTCGCAGATCGCCGCCACTCAGGCGACCATCGTGCGCGATACCGCCGCCCTCGACGCCGCGGTCAAGCAGGTCGATCTTCTGAACGCCGAGCTTGCGCAGGCAAAGGCCACTCTGGCCCGAAGCCAGGCGATCGAGCATCAGGCCGAACTCAACCTTTCCTACGCGACGATCGTCGCGCCGGTCGATGGCACCGTTGGCAACCGCACCTTGCGCGTTGGGCAATACGTCCAGGCAGGCACACAGCTGATGTCGGTCGTTCCCGTCAGCGCGGCCTACATCATTGCGAACTATAAGGAAACACAGCTGACCGACGTGCATGCCGGCCAGCCGGTCGAAATCGAAGTCGATACGTTCCCGGGCCGAACTTATCGCGGTCATGTCGACAGTATCGCGCCGGCAAGTGGCCAGGAATTCGCTCTGCTGCCGCCTGATAACGCTACGGGCAACTTCACCAAGGTTGTGCAGCGTATCCCGGTCAAGATCGTGCTCGATGGCAAAGACACTGCCAACGGTGATCTTCGCCCCGGCATGTCGGTGCAGCCAAGCATCGACACCAAGGCCGCCGATACGGCTCATGGAGCGTAACGGGCGCGGGATGAGGATCTTGTCATGTCTACTTCAATTGCAGTCTCCCAGCCGCGAGCCAGCACGAAGGATTGGATAGCCGTTTGCGCCGGCATGATCGGCGCGTTCATGGCAATTCTCAACATCCAGATCACCAATGCTTCGCTGCTCAACATCGAGGGCGGCATCGGAACGGGCGTCGACAACGGCGCCTGGATCTCCACCTCCTATCTGATCGGCGAGATCGTCGTCATACCGCTGACGGCCTATTTCAGCAGCGTCTTCTCGTTTCGCCGCTACATCCTCGTCAATTCCATCCTCTTTCCGCTGTTTTCAATGGCATGCGCGTTCGCGCACGACCTTGGCACTATGATCCTATTTCGCGGCCTCCAGGGGTTCGCCGGCGGCGTCTTGATCCCCATGGCTTTCACCATGGTGCTGACCAAGCTGCCCAAGAGCCAGCAGCCGCTCGGCCTGGCGCTCTTTGCGCTGTCCGTGACCTTCGCGCCTGCCATCGGGCCGACGATCGGCGGATATCTGACAGAGAACTACGGCTGGCAGACGATCTTCTTTATCAATACCCTTCCCAGTGCCATCATGGCAGTGGCTCTTGCTCTGACGCTGCAGAAGCAACCGATGCAGTTGCATTTGCTGAAGGAAGGCGACTGGGCGGGCATCGCCACCATGGCAATCGGCCTGTCTGCCCTGCAGACGGTGCTCGAGGAAGGGAACAAGGATGACTGGTTCTCCTCGCCCTTCATCATCAAGCTCAGCATCGTTGCTGTTGTCTTCCTTGCAGCCTTCATCTGGATCGAGCTCAAGGTCGAAAAGCCGCTGGTGAAGCTGCGCCTGCTGAAGCAGCGCAATTTCGGCATCGGTGTTTTCGTCAACGTGCTGGTCGGCGTAGCCCTGTTCGGGTCCGTCTACATCGTTCCGCAATATCTCGGCCAGGTGCAGCGCTACAACGCTGAGCAGATCGGCAACGTTCTCGCCTGGACTGGTTTGCCGCAATTGATGCTGATCCCGCTCATCCCATGGATGATGAAGCGCGTCGATGTCCGTATGCTCGCCGTCGTCGGCGTGAGCGTCTTTGCGATCAGCTGCTTCATGAACATCTGGTTGTCGCCTGACAATGCCGGTGACCAGTTCTGGATCCCGAACATCGTGCGCGCCATGGGTCAGGCACTGGTCATCACGCCGGTCACTGCGATCACGACGGGCGGTATCGCAGCGGCTGACGCCGCGGCGGCCTCGGGCCTGACGAACATGCTGCGCAACCTCGGTGGTGCAGTCGGCACGGCCTCGCTCGGTACGATCCTGACGAAGCGCGAGCAGTTCCATTCGAACATCATCGGTCAGTCGGTGACACTTGCCCGCGATGAGGTTCGCGGCCGGCTCACCCAGACGACGAACTATTTCCTGGTGCACGGCGTTTCGGACCCGGCCGTCGCCACCCAAAAAGCCATCGTCGCCTTGGGCCAGATCGTCAAGCGACAGGCGCTGATCCTCGGCTTCAGCGATACGTTCGCCGTCATCGGCGTCGTGCTTGCGATCGCCGCGTTCGCCCTCCTCTTCACGCGGAAGACGCAGGCCGGAGGTGCCGGTGCGCACTAAGCTCAGTTCGGTCAATTGATGGGTGACTGCGGCCGGTTTCAACCTGCCGCAGTCATGTTCTACGGTGCTGGCGACGAAACTCGCTCGGCGAACAACGCTCGCGATCCTGGAACAGCCGCGAAAAATAGAATGCATCGTCGATGCCAACGGCATTCGAAATCGCCTCGATCGAGAGATCGGAGGTCGTCAGCAACTGCTTTGCCCTATCGATGCGCAGGCGCAGCTGGAAGCCCTTCGGCGATAGGCCGATGGCTGCCTGAAAACGCCGCCGCAACGTTGCCGGAGACATGCCGAGCTCGCGCGCGACGGATTGCATGTCCGTCGGCTCGAACGCACGGCGCTGCAGGGTCTCGATGGCGAACTCGATCCTCGTCTCTGCCGTGTCGCCGCTGTCCGCGTTTGCCTGCCGGGCGGACTGGATGGCGATGCGGTGAAGCGTGGCAGCGGCCGATGCGAGGCTGATCGGATCGGCCGTCGCAAAATCAGAATGAAGGGTGCCGAAAAGACGCTGCATCTCGCGAAGATTCTGCAGTCGCACCACCGGTTCTGCTGGTGAGACTAGACGCTGCCGGATCATGTCCGCCATCAGCGTGCCCTCGAAGAGCGCCCATCGCTCGTCCCAGCTCTCCCCTTCGCTCGGGCCGTAGGAATGCAGAGTCCCGGCGGGCAGCCAGAAGAGCGCCGGGCCGTTGACCTCGTGAACACCAGCCTTCGCCGTCTGCAGCGTACCGTGCCCGGCCTCCACGAGAACGACCGCGTGCATCGGCAGCCGACGGCCAACGATCCGCGTGCCGACTCGTTGCCGACCGAAGCCGATAACCGCGAGCGCAGTGGGGCCGGAGGTCGAGCGATAGAGGGCAATTGGCTCCTCAGTCATGAGCGAAAAGTCCAGGCGTTTCTTCTGTCCATGGAGTGACAATGATTTTTATAGCAGATTTGCAGTACCTATTTCGCTTTGGGAGTGATCGAAATGTCAAGTCTTGCTGTGGATCTCAGGCCAGGTCAGCCGGCGGTCGACTTGGTCGCCAACGGGAAAATCCTCTCGATGGCGGCGAACCGGTTGGGCGAACTCGTGCCGACGGACCCGTCGATAGGTGTTGCAGCGATCCGTGGGCTCTATCGCGAGAACGGCTATGTGTGGTTGAAGCGCTTTCTCGATCCTGACGTGGTCAATGGCTTTCGTGGTTGGGTTTTCTCGCATCTGGCGCGGGGCGGGTTGATCCCAGTAGGTTCCGATCCGATCCTCGGTTTGTCGGCCGGCACGGTGTTGGACAAAGGCCAGGTGGATCGCATCTTGATGTCGCTCGTCCGCTCGGTCGCCTTCGAGGGTTTTTGCGCACAGCCACGGCTTGCGCAATTCATGGACGAGTTCCTCTCCGGCATTTCCTACCTGCATAAGCGCAAGATCATGCGGTTTACCCAGCCGAACACGACGACCGCGACACCGGCGCACTACGATCTCGTCTATCTGCGCGGTGGCACCAACCGGCTGGTGACGGCGTGGATCCCGATCGGCGATACGTCGGTTGACATGGGCGGGCTCGTCTATCTCGAGGGCTCCCACGCCATCGGCGTTCGCATGGAAGAGGAGTTCTCCAGGAACAGCCTCGACCTGTCGGCAGAAGAGCGGATCAGCGCCTTCAATCGCAACATGACGGAGGGTGGCTGGGTCTCAAAGGACCTTCCCGAGATGGCGGAGCGCTTCGACACGCGGTGGCTGATCGCCGACTACGAGGCCGGCGACGTGGTGTTGCACAGCCCTTACATGATCCACGCCTCGACCACCAACCAGAGTGCTTCGAACCGGATCAGACTGTCCACCGATATCCGCTACCAGAACGTCGATGACGAGATCGACGCGCGTTGGGGCAACCACTGGAGTTTGGGAGACATGTTGTAGGGCGCGGCATAGAACCGCGCCCGCAGCACTTTAGTGACCGCCTTGCTTTTTCCGCTGGCGGGCATTGCGGGCGAACATGTTGAGCACTTCCACCAAGGCGGAGAAGGCCATCGCGGCATAGACGTAGCCCTTCGGAACGTGGAAGCCCATGCCTTCGGCGATCAGGGTCGTGCCGATCATCATCAGGAAGGCGAGGGCCAGCATGACGATGGTCGGGTTTCTCTCGATGAAGTTCGCGAGTGGCGTTGCGGCAACCAGCATGACGGTCACGGCGGCAATCACGGCGACGACCATGATCGGCAGGTGCGGTGTCATGCCGACAGCGGTGATGATGCTGTCAACCGAGAAGACGAGGTCGAGTAGCAGGATCTGGCCGATTGCGGCTGTAAAGCCGGCCGTCGCCGCCGTGCCAATGAAAGCTTCGTTGTGATCGGCCGGATCGACGTTGTGATGGATTTCCTTCGTCGCCTTCCATAGCAGGAAAAGACCGCCAGCGATGAGGATGATGTCCTTCCAGGAGAAGCCGTGGCCAAACAGTTCGAAGATCGGCGTCGTCAGCTTCACGATCCAGGCAATGGTGCCGAGGAGGGCAAGACGCATGATGAGGGCAAGACCGATGCCGACCTTGCGCGCTTTCTCGCGATGTTCGGGCGGAAGCTTGTTTGTAAGAATCGAGATGAAGATGAGGTTATCGATCCCGAGGACCACTTCCATCACCACGAGGGTGACGAGAGCCACCCATGCGGCCGGGTCCTGAACGAGCATCATGATGTCTTGCATCGGCGTTTATCCCCTTGCGCCACAGAATCTGACGCTCGCAATGTACGGACGCACCCTGCCTTGGCAAGCGCGCAAGGGGATATACGAAAGCCGGACGCCTTTTATTCCTTGATGGGGATACAGATTTCCGTCAGGCCCATGCCGGTGTAGGGATCAAAACGCTCGTCGTAGCGCTCGAACATGTCGGGCAGACTGTTGAATTCCATAGCGGAGTTCGGCACCCATTCCCCGAAGATCCGGTGCATCGTCGCGGGAATACCCGAGACATGGCCGCGATGGGCAAAGACCGCATAGCGCTGGCCGGGGATTTTCAAAGTGACAAAGCCGTCGGGCAGGTCGCTGCTGTCGTCGACTGCCACTGCTGCCATGTAGCGGAATTTTTCCGCCTCGCCTTCGATATGCGTGCAGACGCCATAGGCGACATTGCCGATCTGGCCGGGAATGCTGCCGAAATGCGTATTGAATGTCTGCCATAGCGACGGGATCGCGGCATTGCCGCCGTAGGGGTAGGTCTCCTGCAAGCCGGCAAAGAGCATCGGCGGCAAGGTTTCGAAGCGCGGCGGTTCGAGTTCGGGAAGGCGAGCGGGGTCCATGCGGATAGGCTCCAGAAGTGCGAGGTTGCGTATGTGCCCTTGCTTGCGCACGGCGTCTGGCGTGACGCCGAATTGATCGCGAAAGGCACGGGTGAACGCCTCATGCGAGCCGTAGCCCGCGTCGAGGGCAACCTCGAGAATGCTTTCCGGCCGATCGACCAGCGTCCGCGCGGCGCCGCTCAGGCGGCGGGTTCGGATATAGCTGCTGATCGAATACCCGGTGACGACGCCGAAGACACGCGAGAGATGGAAGCGTGAAAGCCCGGCGACGTCGGAAATCTCTTCCAGAGTAATGTCGTTGCCGAAATGACTTTCGATGAACCAGATCGCTCGTGCGACGGCACTCATTCTTTCTCCCTTGGCTGCATTTCCTTCATAGCGAAGGGTAGCAGACCGCGCTTGATCCCAGTTGCGGGATTCTGGCGCGGATGGAGAAAGAAATCAAAAGGTCAGGCGCGATCGCTCCGCTTGGCGCCATAGGCGGCCATGAAAACACGGATGGCGCCACAGATGACACGCTCTATCTCGGGCGCTGACGGCGGTTTTTCCATGCTGCCGAAGAGCCGAAACTTGAAGAAGCTGCCACTGGAGAGATCGAGGAACTGTCCCGCCGCCAAGTCGATGTCTTCGATCTGCAATTGCCCGGTCTGAACGTAGCGCTCGAGATAGTCGTGCAGGATAGTCCGGAGGTTCTCCGGCCCCTTGAAGAAGCGTTGACAGAGAGCCGGCATACGCTCGCGAACCCCGAGCACCGTGCGCATGGCGCTGATGACCTTTTCATCGGTCATGTGCGCGATGAAGCTTACACCGAAGTCGTGAAGGCCTTCCTCGACATCATCATGTTCTTCGAGCGTCGTGCGCATCGATGCGATGAAGGCGGCCCGTTCACTTTCGATTATCGCCGTGAACAGCTCTTCCTTGTTGGCGAAGTAGACGTAGAGCGTTCCTTTTGAAACTCCGGCTTCCCGCGTTACATCGTTCATGCTCGCGGCATCGAAGCCAAGCTTCATGAAAACGCAGCGGGCGCCGTCGAGAATCTGTTTGCGCTTGGCGGGATCCTCGCCTGCGGCCCATCGGCCGCCCGTCGAAGGGGCGTCGTCCACGCGCGTATCGGAAAGCTCTGTCATCGCTCCTTAACCATGTTCGCATCAGCGAATTTTTCGTTAATAAAACCGAACCAATCGGTTCGATATATCTTGATATGAATGGAAAAAGGTTCTATGTCAACTGAACTGAACCGTTCGGTTCGATTAAATTCACTCAATTTGCCCGGTAGCCGCCCATGTCGTCCAATTCAAAAGCCAATGTTGCCCGTATCGTCAGCGAAGCCGCTGAAACCGAAGGCAAGGCTCAGGAAGCAGCAGTTCCCGCTGCAGAAGCACCGCGCGCGCCGCAGGCTCCTGCCGACACACAGGCCGCTCCTGCCGAGAAGAAGAAAAGACGCAGTCTCGCTCTGCCGATCATCGGCCTTGCGCTACTCGCGGGGGCTGCCTGGTACGGCTATGATTGGTGGACGACGGGCCGCTTCATGGTCTCGACCGATGACGCCTATATCGAAGGCGACATCGCGACGATCTCGCCGAAGGTTACGGGCTATGTCGCCAAGGTTGACGTCGTTGCCAACCAGAAGGTCAAGGCAGGCGATGTGCTCGCGACGCTCGATGACGGCGACTACAAGCTCGCCCTCGATCAGGCCGTCGCTTCCCTCGAGACGGAAAAGCTCTCGCTGCAGCGCATCGATGCACAGATCGCTGGCGGGCAGGCAAGTCTTGATCAGGCCGAAGCGCAGAAGACGGCTCTGCAAGCCACCGTCCGCGGCGCGCAGATCACCCAGACCCGCGCTGCCGAGTTGCAATCCAAGTCCGTTGGCACGACCGCCAACCTCGATGCGGCCAACATCGCGCTTGATCAGGCCAAGGCAAACCTCGTTGGCGGCGATGCCGCGATTGCATCCGCGCACGCCAACATCACACTCCTGCAGGCGCAGCGCCGTGAAGCCGAGGGTACGATCCGCCAGCTGGAGCTTTCGCGCGATAAGGCTGCCCGTGACCTCTCCTTCACGATCCTGAAGGCGCCCTACGACGGCGTCGTTGGCAACCGGTCGGTGCAGGAAGGCGATCTGGTGTCTCCCGGTCAGCGTCTGATGGCGCTCGTTCCGGTTCGGCAGCTCTATATTGACGCGAACTTCAAGGAAACGCAGATCCAGCATCTGGTTCCAGGCTCGAAGGTCAATGTCCACGTCGATGCTTATGGCGATCATCCGATCGTTGGCACGGTCGAGTCGATCTCTCCGGCCTCCGGCTCGGTCTTCTCGCTGCTGCCGCCGGAAAACGCCACCGGTAACTTCACCAAGATCATCCAGCGCGTCCCGGTGCGTATCGCCCTGCCGCAGGATGCTCTCGACAGCGGCCGCCTGCGGGCCGGCCTTAGTGTCGTCGTCGATGTTGATACGCGCACCGCGCCGGATGCCGGCAAGTAAGATCCTGACGAGGTAGGCCCATGGCCGGCAGCGCAACAGTTGGAACCATCCCGGCCGCTCCGGCGGCCGCGGAGCACATGGACCCACGCAAACTCATCGCCTTCTTCGCGATGGTGCTTGGCATGTTCATGTCGATCCTCGACATTCAGATCGTCTCGGCATCGCTCGCCGAAATCCAGGCAGGCCTCAGCGCCGGCTCGGACGAGATCGGCTGGGTACAGACATCTTACCTGATCGCGGAAGTCATCATGATTCCGCTGTCGGGGACGCTCGCGCGCATCGTCTCGACGCGATACCTGTTCGCGGCCTCGGCTGCAGGGTTCACCATGGCGAGCGCGCTCTGCGCGACGGCGACGAACATCGACCAGATGATCGTCTACCGCGCCATCCAGGGCTTCATCGGCGGCGGCATGATCCCGTCGGTCTTCGCGGCCGCCTTCACCATCTTCCCTCCGTCCAAGCGCAGCATCGTGTCGCCTATCATCGGTCTGATCGCAACGCTTGCGCCGACGATCGGCCCGACCGTCGGCGGTTATCTCAGCCACGCCTTCTCCTGGCACTGGCTGTTCCTAGTCAACATAGTGCCGGGCATCATCGTCACGATCGTTACCTGGAATTTCATCGATTTCGACAAGCCGGAATTCGCGCTGATCAAGAAGTTTGACTGGTGGGGGCTACTGTCGATGGGTGTCTTCCTCGGTGCGCTGGAATACGTGCTCGAAGAAGGCAACTCCAACGACTGGTTCAACGACAGTTATATTTTCATGGGCGCGATCGCCTCTGCGATTGCTGCCGTTGTCTTCTTCTATCGGGCCTTCACCGTCGAATTTCCGGTGGTCGACCTGAGAGCCTTCACCAACCGGAATTTCGCTTTCGGCTCGGTGTTCTCCTTCGTCATGGGCATCGGCCTTTACGGTCTGACTTATATCTACCCGGTCTATCTCGGGCGCATTCGCGGCTACGATTCGCTGATGATCGGCGAGACCATGTTCGTGTCTGGCCTCGCGATGTTCTTTACGGCACCGATCGCCGGAAAGCTGTCGACGAAGATGGATCTCAGGCTGATGATGGTCATCGGTTTCGTCAGCTTCGCGTGCGGCACTTACATCATGACGCACCTGACGCAGGACTGGGACTTCTACGAACTCTTTATTCCGCAGATCTTCCGCGGCTTCGGGCTGATGATGTGCATGGTGCCGATCAACAACATCGCGCTCGGTACGATGCCGCCCGCCCGTATGCGCGGCGCGTCCGGCCTCTTCAATCTGACTCGCAACCTTGGCGGCGCGGTGGGTCTTGCCATCATCAACACGGTACTGACGAACCGGCAGGATGTTCATTACGAGCGACTGCGCGAAAACGTCGACTGGGGAAATCCCGCCGCGATCGACCAGATGAACAACATGACGGCGAACTTCAACACCTACGGCATGGACGGTGCGGCTGTCGCCATCAAGCAGATGGTCGGGCTTGTCACCAAGCAGGCGATCGTTCTGTCTTTCAGTGACGTCTTCCTGATGCTGACCGTGTTATTCCTTGCGATGATTTTCGGTGTCTTGATGCTGGACAAGCCTGCGCCACAAGGCGGAGGCGGTGGTGGTGGAGGTCACTAACAAGGCATATCAAACCAGCTTGCGAGGTCGGTCCGGACAACGGGCCGGCCTTTGCTTTCGCACAAAGATTTGACGTGAACGGAAACGTTTGCAGTTTTTGATTTACGTACATCAAATTTGGAGCTAAAGGTCTCGTCAGGAGGAAAGATGAGGCCAACAGTTCACGATATCGCTGCTGCGGCAGGCGTCAGCCTGGCGACGGTCGACCGGGTTTTGAACCAGCGGCCGGGCGTACGCCACGTGACCCGCGAGAAGGTCGAGAACGCCATTCGAGAGATCGGCTATGTCAGGGACGTTGCTGCCGCTAACCTTGCCAAGGGCCGGACCTACCCCCTCGTCTTCATCCTCCCGGCCAGCGACAACTCCTTCATGCACGGTCTGAACGACGAGGTACGCGCCGCCGTCGCCCGCTCGCCCGCCGAGCGGACGGATATTCGCACGATCGAGGTGCCGGCCTTCGATCCGACTGCGCTCGTCACGGTCCTGGATGAGCTTTGCGAGGAGCGGCCTGCGGGGATCGCCCTTGTCGCCACGGATGCGCCTGATGTGCGCGACGCCGTCGACCGACTGGTGAAAGACGGCATTCCCGTGGTGACCCTTGTCTCCGATCTTACCGGCTCGCAGCGCCATCACTATGCCGGTGTCGACAACATCGCTGCCGGCCGTACAGCCGCGCGGCTGCTGGGCCGTTTCCTCGGTAGCGCAAAGGGCGAGATCGCCGTGCTCGCCGGTTCGATGCTGGTGCGCGACCATCGCGAACGCCTCGAGGGCTTTGCCGCCGTTATCGCGGCGGAGTTTCCATCGCTCTCCATTCTGCCTGTCATCGAAGGCCGTGACGATCCCGAGATGGCGTATATGCTGGTAGCGGACGCGCTGTCGAAGAAAGGCGATATCATCGGGGTCTACAGCCTCGGCGCTGGTAATCGTGGCCTGATCAGGGCGCTGAAGGAAAAGGCGGTCGATCGGTCGCTGACGGTCATAGCCCATGAACTGACTGCCCATACCCGCGCTGCGCTGCTTGACGGCACCATTGACGCAATTCTCAACCAGAATGCGGGCCATGAAGTGCGCAGCGCCATCCGCGTCCTCAAGGCGAAGGCGGACGGGCTTGCCGTCATCGAGGCGCAGGAGCGCATCCGCCTCGATATTTTTCTAAAAGACAATCTGCCGTAACGGCAAAGGGAGAAGCACATGTATCTGGGTCTCGATCTCGGAACCTCCGGCGTCAAAGCCATGCTGATCGACGGCGATCAGAAGATCATCGGCTCGGCCAATGGTTCGCTCGACGTCTCGCGCCCGCATTCCGGCTGGTCGGAGCAGGAGCCTTCGCACTGGATCCGCGCGACGGAAGAAGCCGTTGCCGGGCTGAAGGCAAAGCATCCGAAGGAGCTCGCCGCCGTGACGGGCATCGGTCTCTCCGGCCAGATGCATGGCGCGACGCTGCTCGATGCCGACGACAAGGTGCTGCGCCCCTGCATTCTCTGGAACGATACGCGCTCCTACGTCGAAGCGGCGGCGCTCGATTCCGATCCGCGTTTCCGCAAGCTGACCGGCAACATCGTTTTCCCCGGCTTCACCGCGCCGAAGCTTGCCTGGGTTGCCAAGCATGAGCCTGCGATCTTTGCCAAGGTCGCTAAGGTGCTGCTGCCAAAGGATTACCTGCGCCTCTGGCTGACCGGCGAGCACATCTCCGAGATGTCGGATTCGGCCGGTACCTCCTGGCTAGATACGGGCAAGCGCGCCTGGTCCTCCGAGCTGCTTGCGGCAACCGGTCTTGATGAAAAGCAGATGCCGCATCTGATCGAAGGCACGGAGCAGGGCGGCAAGCTGCGCGGCGAACTGGCCGGCCAGTGGGGCATGTCGGGAAGTGTCGTCGTTGCCGGCGGCGCCGGCGACAACGCGGCTTCGGCTTGCGGCATGGGCACCGTCAGCGATGGCGCGGCCTTCGTGTCGCTCGGTACCTCGGGCGTTCTCTTCGCGGCCAATGCCGCCTATCTGCCAAAGCCGGAAAGCGCCGTACACGCCTTCTGCCACGCGCTGCCCAATACATGGCATCAGATGGGCGTCATCCTCTCGGCAACGGACGCGCTGAACTGGCACTCCAGCGTGACTGGAAAGTCGGCTGCGGACCTGACGACTGAACTCGGTGAGACGCTGAAAGCTCCGTCAGGCGTCACCTTCCTTCCCTATCTCTCCGGCGAGCGCACGCCGCACAACGATGCCGTCATCCGCGGTGCGTTCATCGGCCTCGAGCACGAGAGCAGCCGCGTGGTGTTGACCCAGGCGGTTCTCGAAGGCGTGTCCTTCGCCATCCGCGACAATCTCGAAGCGCTGCGCTCGGCGGGTACGGATATTTCCCGCGTCACGGCAATCGGAGGCGGCTCGCGCTCGCGCTACTGGCTGGCCTCGATCGCAACGGCGCTGGGTGTTCCCGTCGACCTGCCCGCCGACGGCGACTTCGGCGCTGCGTTCGGCGCGGCGCGTCTCGGCCTGATCGCCGCCACCGGGGCAGATCCGGTTGCCGTCTGCACACCGCCGAAGACGGCGGGCACGATCGAACCCGTCACGGCGCTCTCCGGCGCCTACGAGGATGCCTACAAGCGCTACCGCGCTCTCTACCCGGCGATCAAATCGCTGCAGCACTGAACCCAAAACGACAAACCGAAACCTGAGGAGACACGAGATGAGCACCGGATTCTTCGGCGACATCCAGAAGATCAAGTACGAGGGCCCTGAGAGCACCAATCCGCTCGCCTTCCGCCACTACAACAAGGACGAGGTCGTTCTCGGCAAGCGCCTGGAAGACCATCTGCGCTTCGCCGTCGCCTACTGGCACACGTTTGCCTGGGAGGGCGGCGACCCCTTCGGCGGACGGACCTTCCTGCGCCCCTGGTTTGAAGATACGATGAAGGCCGCCAAGTTGAAGGCTGACGTCGCATTCGAACTCTTCCAGATCCTCGACGCACCGTTCTACTGCTTCCACGACGCCGACGTGCGCCCGGAAGGCAAGAACTTTGCCGAAAACACCAAGAACCTGAACGAGATCGTCGACTACTTCGCGGAGAAGCAGGCCGCCACCGGCACCAAGCTGCTCTGGGGCACGGCGAACCTGTTCTCCAACCGCCGCTTCATGTCGGGTGCCGCCACCAACCCGGATCCGGATGTTTTCGCCTACTCCGCCGCGACGGTTAAGACCTGCATGGACGCCACGATGAAGCTCGGCGGCGCCAACTACGTTCTCTGGGGCGGCCGCGAAGGCTATGAAACCCTGCTCAACACCGACCTGAAGAAGGAGCTCGACCATCTCGGCCGTTTCCTCAACCTCGTCGTCGAGTACAAGCACAAGATCGGCTTCAAGGGCACGATCCTCATCGAGCCGAAGCCGCAAGAGCCGACCAAGCACCAGTACGATTACGACGTCGCGACGGTCTACGGCTTCCTGAAGAACCACGGCCTCGAAAACGAGGTTAAGGTCAACATCGAGCAGGGCCATGCGATTCTCGCCGGCCACTCCTTCGAGCACGAACTGGCGCTCGCCAACGCGCTCGGCATCTTCGGCTCGATCGACATGAACCGCAACGACTACCAGTCCGGCTGGGATACCGATCAGTTCCCGAACAACGTTCCTGAAATGGCGCTCGCCTACTACCAGGTTCTGCAGGGCGGCGGCTTCACGACGGGCGGCACGAACTTCGACGCCAAGCTGCGCCGCCAGTCACTCGACGCGGAAGATCTGCTGATCGGCCATATCGGCGGCATGGATGCCTGCGCCCGCGGTCTCAAGGCTGCTGCCAAGATGATCGAGGACAAGGCTTTGTCCGGTCCGCTCGATGCCCGCTATGCCGGCTGGGAATCGGCCGAAGGCCAGAAGCTCGCCCGCGGCGAATACTCGCTCGAGCAGATCGCCGAGTGGGTCGAAGCCAAGGACATCAACCCGCAGCCGAAGTCCGGCAAGCAGGAACTGCTCGAAAACATCGTCAACCGTTACGTCTAATCGGCGGTTGACTGTGGAGGAGAGGGCCGGGGAGCGAAGGTTTCCCGGCCTTTTTTATTGATTGAGGCGATGCCGTCTCCATGTTCTGAAGGAGGCGTGATCGCCGGCATCGGCAGGACGCTCAGCGATCTCACTGGAAGGGCCGCGATGAACTTCAAACAGGGTATGCTTGCGGGAGCCGCGATGCTGTGCGCTGCCGCGTTTGGGGGTGCGGCCGCTGCAGAGCCTTGTGTGCAGGATACATTCGAGGACGAGGCCTATATCGTCTGCACGGTCGAGAAAGGAAGCGACCACCTTCGCTTGTTCTGGAAGAACGAGGACGGACAACCCTATCGCGACTTCTCCGGGGTTGCCGCGGCTACCAGGAAGAGCGGGCAGAACTTGGTGTTCGCGATCAATGCCGGCATGTATCTGACCGATTTCTCACCGATCGGGCTCTATATAGAAGACGGCAAGGAATTACGGCCCGCCAGCACCGCGCGAAGCGATGGGCCGGTCGACGGTCCGGTGCCGAACTTCTACAAGCGACCGAATGGCGTATTCTTCATCAACGGGACGTCCGCGGGAATACTTCCGACCCAGGAATTCCTGAAGCGCCGCCCGGATGTGCGGATCGCCACGCAGTCCGGTCCGATGCTTGTCATCAACAACAAGCTGAACCCGATCTTTATAGTCGGCTCGACCGACAAGACCCGCCGCGGCGGCGTCGGTATCTGCGGCGATGATGTGGTGCGCTTCGCGATCAGCGAAGACAGAGTGAATTTCCACGATTTCGCGCGCCTGTTTCGCGACCATCTGGCCTGTCGGAATGCGTTGTTTCTCGATGGCGGCCGGGGTGTCGGGCTCTACAGTCCCGCCTTGGGACGTAATGACAAGTCTTGGCATGGCGGCTTCGGCCCGATGCTCGGTCTTGTCGAATAGCGCACAGGATGAGCCGCATTCAGGGCATTCGGATCGTGCCCATGTCTGGTTGCCAAATCTCCGCGTCATCCTAATTGGCCCCGGTACCATAAGAACCGGAGGAGAGTCGTGTCCAAAGCCGACCTTGCCGCCATCTATCGGGAATACATCGTCTGCCTGAACGGCCGGAATTGGTCGGCGCTCGGACAGTTCGTTCATCCGGATGTTCGCTACAACGGAGAGCCGATCGGGTTGTCTGGATATCGCCAGATGCTAGAGGGTGACTTTCAAACGATTCCGGACCTCTTCTTCGATATCGATTTCCTGGTTTCCGAGCCGCCGCGCGTCGGAAGCCGCCTCCGGTTTGACTGCACACCGATAGGGCTGCTGTTTGGGCTGCCGGTGAATGGCAAGAGAATCTCATTCACCGAGAACGTGTTTTATGAATTTCGAGATGGGCGGATCGAGGCGGTCTGGTCTGTCATCGACAAGGCCGCCATCGCATCCCAGCTTCAGTAAGTAGCGTCAGCCCGTGGCATCGCCGCGCGTGAACGCGCTGGCATGGTGTTTTACGAATTCCTGCATACTGACAGGTGCCCTGCCGATGAGTTGGAAGAGATCATCGGTCATACGATCGTAGCTGCCTTGCTTGTGCAGGTCTGCCATCACGGCAAGATGGCTGGCAAGATGCGGCGGTACGCCGGCATTCTTCAGGGCATCAATCCACGCGGGCAGCGGAATGTCACGGTAGCGGATAGGCCGGCCGAGGGCTTCGGAAAAGCTACGCGCATAGTGGTCAAGATCGGCCGACTCGTAGCCGGTCAAGTTATAGATCTTTCCGATGTGCGTTGCCGGATCGTCGAGGATCACGGCGACGGCCCTTGCAACATCCGCAGCGGCGATGGGCGACGTCTTGCTGCTGCCGAGCGGCAATGCGAGTTCGCCTCGTTCCCGGACGCTGTCGGCGGCGAGCCGCAGGAAGAAGCCCTCCAGAAAGGCCGTGGGGCGGACGGTAACCACCGGCAGACCGGACCAGGCCAGGGCTTGCTCGGCAAGCCAGTGCAGGCGGTGTTGCGGGCTGTCGGTTGTCTCGGTGATGCTCATTTGCGAAACGGTCATCTGCGACATGTTCACGAACGCCTCGACGCCGTGATGGCGCGCAACGGCCGCGGTATTGATCGTCGCTTCCAGATAGGCAGCCGAGATCGACATGCCGAAATAGATACGCTTTGTGCCTTCGATCGCCCGATGCATCGAGGCGAGGTCGGTCAGGTCACCCTGGACCACCTCGGCGCCGAGGTGCCTCAGGGCCTCGGCACGTTCATCCTCCCGGCGGACCAGGGCGCGCACCCTGTGGCCCTTCGCGAGCAGCATCTCTGTAAGGTTGCGGCCAATGGCGCCGACGTCGCCGGCCGCACCGGTTACGAGGATCGGGCTGTCCTGAGACGATTGAGTGGTCATGATACTTGCCTTCGTTCCGTTCTTTCAAATTTAGCGCGCGTTCAGAGTACCTCGACGGCCTCTTCCTCTACAGATCTTGCACTGAAGGTTTCGGCCTTCGGCTGTGCGCTCAGATCATGGACATGGAGGGCCGGCGTGCGGTCGATCCGCAGGCTGAGGAATTCCGGACGGCTGTAGTGGCCGGCGGCGTCCATGAGCCTCTTGCGTGCGTCGATCAGGGCAAAATCGAGATCGGCGATCACGTCGCCTTCGCCTGCGGTCAGCGGCTCGCCGATGATCTGCCCCTCGGGATTGACGATGGTCGTGAAGCAACCGCCGGAAATCGGTCCTCCGGCGGACCCCGTGTCCTTCAGGATCTGAGCCTGTTGATCGGCGTCGAGCCAGGCCGTGGCATTGACCACGAAACAGGCGGATTCCAACGCATGCTGGCGAATGCTGACTTCTATCTTGTCAGCAAAAGGCTGGCCGTACATCGATCCCGGATACATCGCCGAGTGGATCTGCTCGCCGTCGGCGATGAGGGCGTAGCGGGCCAGCGGCAGGAAATGCTCCCAGCAGGCAAGCTGGCCGATGCGCCCGACGGAACTGTCGACCGCCTGCAGGCCCGAGGCGTCGCCCTGGCCCCAGATCATGCGCTCGTAATAGGTTGGCGTGAGCTTGCGGCGGCGCTGGATCAGCGTACCGTCGGCATCGAAGAGGAGCTGCGTATTGTAGATCGATCCGCCGTCACGCTCGTTGACACCGATCGAGACGACCATCTTTGCCTCACGGGCCGCCTCGCCGATGGCACGCGTTTCGGCGGAAGGCACTGTCACCGACTCTTCGAGCAGGCGCTGGTGCTCCTTGCCCATGTGGAATGCGGGTTGCAGGAAGGAGAAGTAGGGGTAGTAGGGAACGAGGGTTTCCGGGAAGGTTGCGAACTGAACGCCCTGCTTGCCCAGTTCACGGATCTTCCTGACAACCTTGTCGACGGTGCCTGCCCGGCTGTAGAGCACGGGACTGATCTGCACGGCGGCGGCCTTGACGATGGTGCTCATGATAATTGTCCTTTCAGTTGAGCGTATTCGGTGATTTAATTGCATATGCAACATTGAAGATGCCTCGCAATGCCACGTGTCGTCCTCGACGCGCGAATGACGTCCAAGCGAGGTTCTTCATAGCTCACGGTTTCGGTTGCATACCCTGCAAAAAGCGAAGCGGGTGAGCGGCCTATGAGGATCAGTTCGAAGCTCATCCTATGCGCTCCACCCAAAGGGGCGAATCGCGCCGGACGCGTTTGTGGCAACGGTCTCGGCCTTGGCCGCCTCGGTGCGTATCATCAGCGCAGGCCTGCCGCAGCCGAGCTCGCAAGCAGCATGCGGTGCGCGAGCGTGGGAGAAGTGCTACTCATCTATACCTTTCCTTTTCAAGTTGATGTTGTATTGCATATGCAACATTTGTGGTTCCATTACTCGACTTCGCCGAGTGGCAGGCTGACGGCCACATCGAGCACGGCAGTAACGCCTTCCGCGCCAAGCAAGGCCTACGCCTTCGTCTGGGCTAGTCGCCACGCCGGAGCTGCCGAAGTCAGCAGGTCCTCGCCGGCTTGTGAGAGGATGATCGGACGGCTCCGGCCGCCCTTTTCGGAAACCTTCTCTTCGACCCAGCCCTCATTCAGGAGGAGGGCGAGATTGCGTGTCAGCGTTGAGCGATCTTGGTAGTTGGCGCGTGGATAAAGGTATGGTGTATATGCAACATGATGTCAACATAGAAATTTTCAGACGTTTCCAGCGTTCGCCCGCATGGCCGGAGCGGCGGCGAAAGGCGGCGCCGCCGTTTCTCCCAATTGGCCCTATTGCGCCGGCGTGAGCTTCGCCACAACGATGCCGGCTACCATCCCTACGGTTTCTTCGCGAAACTGCCTGATGGAGGGAGTTGTTCAGATGCGCCCCGAATGCGGCGGCATCAGCGTGGACTTCATAGATATGCAACTTCGTCTTGTCGTCAGTCGACACCATGACCTCGAAGGTCATGGGTACCGCTGTCGCCTGCTTGCTGTCGTTCGGCTGTGACATGTCTGTCTCCCAAGTTTGACGCTCCGAGATGCCTAATTGCGAAACGCGGCGCGCTCGATGCTCGCAGCAAAAAGGGGCGTTTCTCCCTTATTGTGCGCAATCGACATCGGCTGCCGTTGTGCGCGGAACACGTCGAAGGGGATGCCCTGCCTGTCGAGAAAGGCCTTGAAGGGGACGAGCGGTGGGAGGCGTTCAAGCGCAGTCGGTAGCGGTGGTGGCGTCGCATCGATTCCGTGCGAGCCACGGCCGTGCAGCCAAGAGCCAATTTTTTCGCTCCGCTTGCGCAGCGGACGCCGATAAGCTTAGACCGTCGTTTTCAAATCAGGAGGGCTGGGCCTATGGTCGGCAGAGAAGAAGATTTGACGGCCATCGCACAAGCGGTTGCCGACAGCCCGAAGCGCGACAACAGCGTCTATCACAAGGCAATGGCTGAAGCCCGCCAGGCCTTTGAGGCTGCCGAGGCCGTACTCGGCGGACCGGTTGAGGTCGAGACCAAGACAAAACTGAAGCGAAACGGGCAATATGTTGTGAAGTGGATTTTCCGGCCGGCGGAATAACGTCCCGCGGTCGACTCGCCTTCAACGTTTCGTCCATCGGCGCGACGGCGCGCCAACTGAATTGCGCACGACAAGATCTGGACGCAGCAGGATTTCGGTTTCAGCCGGCTGGCCGTCAGACAGGAACTCCAATAGCAGCGCCATGGCCTGCTTGCCGATCAACGTTCGCGGTTGGCGGATCGTGGTCAGCGGCGGCGACATGAAGACGGCCTGTGGCACGTCGTCGAAGCCGGTTACCGAGAAGTCGGTCGGGATGTCGTAGCCGCGGGCGCCAAGGCCGATCATCACGCCGATCGCCGTCTGGTCGTTGACGCACATGAAGGCGGTCGGCAGGGTGTCGCGCATGAACAGTTGCTCGACGGCGTGACGGCCGCTTTCCAGCGTTCCGTCGCCTTCGAGTACGATACGCACGTCCGGCGCAACCCCCGCTGCATCGAGCCCGGCGTCATAGCCTTGGCGTCGGCGGCTGTAGGCAAGACGGGTGCGTGAATCGCCGATGAAGGCGATCTTGCGGTGGCCCTCGGCCAACAGCAGGTCGACCGCCTTTCGGGCGCCCTCGACGTCGTCCACGCCGACATAAGGGATGCCGCCATTGAAAACCGGCTCGAAGACGCCGACGCTCGGCGGCAGGCGCGCGGTCATCGTCTGATGGCCGAAGGGCAAAATGCCGGTGAAGAGGATCAGCCCGGCGGCCTGGTTGGAGTTCAGGAACTTCAGATATTCGAGGCCACGCTGTGCGTCGTTCTGCGTATGGCCGATCAGGATACCGTAGCCATGGGCACGGGCTTCGTTCTCAAGCCCGACCAGAATGTTGGAGAAGTTCGGGTCGCCGATATCGGGCGCTACCACCAGAATCATGTTCGATCGGCCGAGGCGGAGGCTGCGGGCCATGGCGTTCGTCGTATAGCCGGTGATGGCGATCGCCTGATTGACCTTCAGTCGCGTCGAGTTGGCGACCTTTTCCGGCGTGTGGATCGCCCGCGATACCGTCGCGATCGAAACCTCGGCGATCCGAGCGACGTCTTCTATGGTTGCGGGCGTGGAATTCGACACTGCGTCCTGCCTTGGATGCCTTCGCCGCGACACTACACAGACTTGCCGGGAGGTCAAATGCCGGGGCCCGCAGATCTGTGTGTAACAGTGATGTAAACCTTTACATGCGTCGTGTAAAGGTTTACATATGGCTTCAAGCGGATGGGAGCCGCAGGGAGGAAGTCAGTCAATGAGTGTGGATTCTGCCGACGCTGCGCCTGTGGTGTTGTCCGCGCGGCGCATCTGCAAGTCGTTTAGCGGCGTGCAAGTCCTCTTCAGTGTCAATTTCGATCTCCGTGCCGGTGAGATCCACGCCCTCATGGGTGAAAATGGCGCGGGCAAGTCGACCTTGGTCAAGGTCATGTCCGGTTTCGAGCAACCGAGTTCGGGCGAGATCCTACTCGACGGCAAGCCGGTCGTGTTGCCTGCCAACGGCGCGGCCGAAGCGCTCGGCATCGTTCTCATCCATCAGGAGTTCAATCTCGCCGACCATCTGACGGTCACGGAGAGCCTTTTCCTCGGTCGCGAAGTCACGCGGTTCGGCGTGCTCGATCGCAGGTACATGCGCGCCGAAACCCGCAAGGCGCTTGATCTCCTCGGCTCCCACGTCGACGAGAATGCCATTATCAGCACATTGTCGATCGCCGATAAGCAGATGGTGGAAATCGCCAAGGCAATCAGCCGCGATGCCCGCGTCGTCATCATGGACGAGCCAACCGCCGTGCTGTCGCGCGAGGAGACGAACTTCCTGTTCCGGCAGGTGCGCAAGCTGCGCGACAAGGGAACAAGCTTTATCTTCGTGTCGCATAAGCTCGACGAGGTGATGGAGATCACCGACCGGGTCACCGTGCTGCGCGATGGCCAGTGGGTCAAGACGGCGCCGACGGCGATGCTCGACGGCGAATCCATTGCGCAGCTGATGGTCGGGCGCGAACTGTCGAGCCTTTATCCCACCAAGGTGGAGCCCAATGTCGACGAGGAGGTCGTCCTCCGGGTCGAAGGTGTTTCAACCGGCTATGTGCAGGATGCGAGCTTTGAGGTTCGCAAGGGCGAGATCATCGGCTTTTCCGGCATGATCGGTTCTGGTCGCACGGAGCTGATGGAAGCAATCGCCGGGTTGCGGGCGCGTGCGTCCGGCGAGGTCGTCATTCGCGGTGAAGCCGTGCTTTCGGGCGATGTCCATGCCGCCAACCGCGCCGGGCTTGCCTACATGACGAAGGATCGCAAGTCGAAGGGTTTGCTCCTGCGTTCCGGCATGATGACCAATCTGACGCTGCAGTCGCTCGGCCAGCATTCGCGGCACGGCTATCTCAGCCCGGGCAGCGAGGCGAAGGCGCTTGCCAAGGCGCGGCGGCGCTTCGATATCCGCGTTCGCGACACCAACATCGTTGCCGGCCGCATGTCGGGCGGCAACCAGCAGAAGCTGTTGCTTGCCAAGGTCATGGAGACCGAGCCGGAGATCATCATCATCGACGAGCCGACACGCGGCATCGATGTCGGCACCAAGCAGCAGATCTATCATTTTATCTCGGCGCTGGCGCGAGACGGTCGATCCATCATTGTCGTTTCCTCGGAAATGCCTGAGGTGATCGGCCTCTGCACGCGCGTCGCCGTGATGCGCGAGGGACGGATCGTCGGCGTGCTCGAGGGTGACGAGATCTCGGAGCAGGAGATCATGCGCTACGCCGCCGGATTGAAGAGAAAAGCCGCCTGAGATTGGCGGGAAGCGGCTGCGTCAAGCGCGCTGCGAGAATATGATGCCCATCGAATTTGGGGCGGGAGGTTGGTTTGGAAATGAGCGTGAACGAGGAGACCAGGGAAATCCGGCGTCGCCCCTGGCGGGATATCGATCTCAGGGCCGTTGCGCCTTTTGCAGCCCTGATATTGCTCTTGATCGTCGGGGCGCTGGTCAATCCGAACTTCATCGGCATCACCAACCTTGCCAATGTCGCGACCCGCTGCGCCTTCATCGCGATCATCGCCGTCGGCGCCACATTCGTGATCTCCGCCGGCGATCTTGACCTGTCTGTCGGTTCGATGGTGGCCTTTGTTGCCAGCCTGATGATCCTTTTGATGAATTCCGGCGTGATTGCCGATCCGACGCTGATGCTGGCGGCTGCGGTCGTGTTCACACTCGTCGCCGGTGCGCTCTGTGGACTGGCCAACGGCCTGATCACCACGGTCGGTAGGATTGAGCCGTTCATCGCCACGCTCGGCACCATGGGCATCTATCGTGGCCTAACAACATGGCTCAGCCAGGGCGGCGCGATCACGCTGCGCTCGGCCGATATCCAGACGCTTTACCGTCCGGCCTATTTCGGCAGCATTCTCGGCGTGCCGGTGCCGATCGTCGTCATCCTTGCCGTCACTGCGGTTGCAGCCTTCATTCTCTACCGCACACGCTATGGACGCCATGTCGTCGCGGTCGGTTCCAACAGTGACGTGGCGCGCTATTCCGGCATCGCCGTCAATCGCGTGCGCACGATCGCCTTCGTCATCCAGGGGCTCTGCGTCGCCATCGCCGTGCTGCTTTATGTGCCGCGCCTTGGTTCAACCTCGGCAACGACGGGCATTCTCTGGGAACTGCAGGCAATCACCGCCGTCGTCGTCGGCGGGACGGCGCTCAAGGGCGGCGCCGGTCGCGTCTGGGGCACCATCTGCGGCGCTTTCATTCTCGAGCTCGTCGGCAACATCATGCTGCTGTCGAACTTCATCAGCGAATATCTCATCGGTGCGATCCAGGGTGCGATCATCATCATCGCCATGCTGGTGCAGCGCTCGCTGGTCCGCAAATCATAAGCGGACTGGCTCCAGAAATTGGCCGGGATCACAGGGCGTCCGGTTGACGGGTAGGAAAAGTCCCTGACGTTTATTGGGAGGAAATAGAATGCGCAAACTCATGTTGGGTCTTGCGGTTGCGGCCGTCACGCTGGCGGGTACCGCATACGCACAGGACAAGAAGTTCACCATCGGCGTCTCGATTCCGGCAGCCGACCATGGTTGGACCTCGGGCGTCGTGTTCCACGCCGAACGCATCGCCAAGAAACTGATGGAACAGCATCCGGGGCTGAACGTCATCGTCAAGACTTCGCCGGATGCCGCCAGCCAGGCGAACGCTGTGCAGGACCTTGATACACAGGGCATCGACGCCCTCGTCATCCTGCCGTCGGATCCGGATCCGCTCGTCAACGCCATCAAGGAAGTCAAGGGCAAGGGCAAGTACGTTGCTCTCGTTGACCGCGCGCCGTCGACCAACGATGATACTGTCCGCGACCTTTACGTTGCCGGCAACAACCCGGCGCTCGGCGAAGTCGCCGGCAAGTACATCGCGGCTCAGACGCCGGATGCCGAAGTCGTCGTTATCCGCGGTCTGCCGATCCCGATCGATCAGCAGCGCCAGGACGGCTTCGACAAGGGCATCGCCGGCTCCAAGGTCAAGGTTCTCGACCGCCAGTACGGCAACTGGAACCGCGACGATGCCTTCAAGGTCATGCAGGACTACCTGACGAAGTACCCGAAGATCGACGTGGTCTGGTGCCAGGACGACGACATGGCTGTCGGCGTGCTGCAGGCAATCGAGCAGGCCAAGCGTACCGACATCAAGTATGTCGTCGCCGGCGCCGGCTCCAAGGACATGGTCAAGAAGGTCATGGACGGCGACAAGCTGATCCCGGTTGACGTTCTCTATCCGCCGGCAATGGTCGGCACGGCCATGGAACTGACGGCTGCTGGTCTCTACGGCCAGGTTCCTGTTCGCGGCACCTTCGTCCTCGACGCGACGCTTGTCACGAAGGACAATGCCAAGGACTTCTACTTCCCGGATTCTCCGTTCTGATCTAATCCAATGTGGCGCCCGTTCCAAAGGACGGGCGTCTTTTTTTGACAACGTCGCTTTTTAGCCCGGCAGGCCGGCCTTGGCGAGGTCCGTGATGCAGCGGTCGATGAAAGCTTCGGTCATGACTGGATTGTCGCCGAAATAGAATTCTCGGCGGGCGTCACGGCACGTCATACCCGGCCGGAAGCGATGAAGCCTGGAGATTGCCTCTCGCGCTTCGTTCATTTCGCCTTGCCTTCCAAGGGCAGCGGCCAGAAAAATCGCCGGCCAGAAGGTTGCGTTCGGGGAGCGGAGTGATGCACGCGCTGCCTTTGCCGCTTCCGCCATGTTGCCCAATTGATAGTTCGCGAGCGCGAGAACGTTATGGAAGGTCCACAGATGCGGATCGCGAGGACTGAGCCGGAACGCTTCCTTGACCTCTTCAATCCCTTCAGCGGGGCGCTCGACGTAGCAGAGGACCTGTCCAAGCGCGAAGTGCGCCTGCGCAAAACTTTGGTCGAGCTGCAAGGCGTTGCGTAGGTGCGCAAGTCCGGCCTCCGTCGCACCATCAAGCGCCAGTGCCCTGCCCAAGGCGAGGTGCGCGGCAGGCTCTCTCTGGTCCGATATGATGGCGCGTTCGGCAAGGTCGATCGCATCACAAATCCGCTCGGCGCGTTCATCAAGTGGGCCATACCAGCCGAGTTGAATGTGAACATAAGCCAGTCGCGCCTGCGCCTGCGCGAAGGTCGGGTCAATATCGATTGCCTGCTCGAACAGCGCCTTGGCCGTCTTCAATTCGTCGAGCGTGAACCGGTAGAGATGCCAGAGGCCCTTCAGGTAGATTTCCCAGGCATCCATGTCCAACACGGTGCGGCCCCGAAGGGCGGCGAATTCGATGGAACCGAGTTCCGGTTCGATCGTTCCAGTGATTTCCGAAGCAAGCTGGTCCTGAACCTCGAAGATGTCGGCCAACGTCCGGTCGTAGCGTTCCGCCCAGAGCAGACTGCCATCCGTGCCGTTCAGCAATTGCGCGGTAATGCGAACGCGATCTGCCGCGCGGCGCACGCTCCCCTCCAGCACGTACTTGACGCCAAGGTCCTCCGCCACCTGTTGCGCATTGGGCTTGCGGCCCTTGTAGCTGAACGAGGAGTTGCGGGCTGCCACCAGCAGCCAGCGACAGCGCGCCAGCGTGGCGATCAGCTCGTCGGTGAAGCCGTCAGAGAAATGTTCCTGTTCCTCGATGCTCGACATGTTGCTGAACGGCAGAACCGCAATCGAGGGCCGATTGCGCAGAGGCCTCGTTCCCTTGTGCTTCGATGCGGTAGCCGATGGAAGCTGCTCGCTGTCCGCCGTCCATCGCCAGACCCGGATTGGTCGATCGACGTTCCTAAGTTTGCGATTGCCGAAATCGATTGCCCGGAAGTCAAGCTTCGACCGGATCTGGTCGTTGACCTGCTGGGACACGCAGATACCGCCCGGCGGCGCCAGCGCCTGCAGGCTTGCGGCGACGTTCACGCCATCACCGAAGATGTCCTCTTCCTCAACCAGCACATCGTCAACGTGGATGCCGATCCGCCACAGCATGCGCCGATCTGGTTCGAGTGCCTCGTTGCGTTGAAGCAGTGCTTTCTGGATCTCCATGGCGCAGCCGACGGCATCGACCACGCTTGCGAATTCGGCGAGCGCTTCATCGCCAACAAATTTGACGACGCGTCCGTGATGCTTGCCGATGCTGGGGACGATGATTTCGCTATTGTGGGCTTTCAGCGTCGCGAACGTACCGCTTTCGTCAAGGCCCATCAGCCGGGAGAAGCCGACAACATCCGCATCCAAGATTGCTGCCAGACGCCGGGTCATGCGCCAACCTCCTGGTCTGAAGACAGTAGCACGAGACGACGCGATGTCTACCGTGGCGGTCGCGGGGGGCAGAGACGAGATGCCCAAGTCGTCACCGGCGAATGGGAAATGCGGTACGTACATCTTGCAGCCCGGAGCAGGCCGTGGTTAAGTCGGCCGCCTTCGATTTCCGCCCCGCGGGGCAAATTTGCAGTTTCGCCGAAATCGGCTTGCAGACTTCAAATCGCGTGGTAGAACTCTACCAGAAACGTTTACGGTCATCTTTTAGGGAGGAATTGACATGAAAACGATCAAGGGTCCGGGCCTGTTCCTTGGACAATTCGCGGGCGATGCCGCGCCTTTTAACTCGTGGGATTCGATTACCAAATGGGCAGCCGATATCGGCTACAAGGGCGTGCAAGTTCCGACCTGGGCGGGCCAGCTGATCGACCTCAAGAAGGCGGCTTCCTCGAAGGACTATTGCGACGAGTTCGCCGGCGTTGCCCGCCAGAACGGCGTCGAAGTGACGGAACTCTCCACCCATCTTCAGGGCCAGCTGGTTGCCGTGCATCCGGCCTATGACGAAGCTTTCGACGGTTTCGCCGCGCCTGAAGTGCGCGGCAATCCGAAGGCGCGCCAGGAATGGGCTGTCGAACAGGTGAAGATGGCGCTGACGGCGTCGAAGCACCTCGGCATCAAGGCGCATGCGACCTTCTCGGGCGCGCTCGCTTGGCCGTTCATCTATCCGTGGCCGCAGCGCCCGGCGGGCCTCGTCGAAACCGCGTTCGACGAGCTTGCAAAGCGCTGGACGCCGATCCTCAATCACGCCGACGAGAACGGCGTCGACGTCTGCTACGAAATCCATCCGGGCGAAGACCTGCATGACGGTATCACCTTCGAGATGTTCCTCGAGCGCGTGAAGAACCATCCCCGCGCCAACATGCTCTACGATCCGTCGCACTACATCCTGCAGTGCCTGGACTACCTCGACAACATCGACATCTACAAAGACCGGATCAAGATGTTCCACGTCAAGGATGCCGAGTTCAACCCGAGCGGCCGCCAGGGCGTCTACGGCGGTTACCAGGGCTGGGTCGAGCGTGCCGGCCGCTTCCGTTCGCTCGGCGACGGTCAGGTCGATTTCGGCGCTGTGTTCTCGAAGATGACGGCCAACAACTTCGACGGCTGGGCCGTGGTCGAATGGGAATGCGCGCTGAAGCATCCCGAGGATGGCGCACGCGAAGGTGCCGAGTTCGTCAAGGCGCACATCATTCGCGTCACGGAAAAGGCGTTCGACGATTTTGCAGCCGGCGGTACGGACCAGGCTGCCAACCGCCGGATGCTGGGGCTTTGATCAGCTAAAACTCCTTTCTAACCCCTCCCCACAAGGGGAGGGCTGCCGCGAGTTTTCTCCCCGCTTGTGGGGGAATGCCGGCAGGCAGAGGGGATCTTTCCCGCAGGGAACAAATTTGGAGGAACCAATGGCAATTGAAGCATCTACAGAACAGGCGCGCGAACCGCGCATCCGTCTCGGCATGGTCGGCGGTGGCGCCGGCGCGTTCATCGGCGCAGTGCACCGCATCGCTGCCCGTATCGACGACCAGTACGACCTGATCGCCGGTGCCCTGTCATCAACGCCGGAGAAGGCGATGGCTTCGGGTCTCGATCTCGGTCTCGATCCGTCGCGCACCTATTCCAGCTACCGCGAGATGGCGATCCGCGAAGCGAAGCTGAAGAATGGCATCGAAGCGGTTTCGATCGTTACGCCGAACCATGTTCACTACGACGTCGCCAAGGAATTCCTGCGTCGCGGCATCCATGTCATCTGCGACAAGCCGCTGACCTCGAACCTTGCCGACGCCAAGAAGCTGAAGAAGGTGGCCGACGAGAGCGGCGCGCTCTTCATCCTGACGCATAACTACACCGGCTATCCGATGGTTCGTCAGGCACGCGAGATGATCGCCAATGGCGAACTCGGCGATATCCGCCTGGTCCAGGCCGAATATCCGCAGGACTGGCTTACCGAGGCCGTCGAGCAGACGGGTGCCAAGCAGGCCGTTTGGCGCACCGACCCGGCGCAGTCGGGTGCAGGTGGCTCCACCGGCGATATCGGCACTCATGCCTATAACCTCGCTTCCTTCGTGTCGGGCCTCGAGCTTGATAGTCTTGCAGCCGACCTTGACAGCTTCGTCGAAGGTCGTCGCCTCGACGACAACGCCCACGTGATGCTGCGCTTCAAGGCCAAGGGCTCCGAGAAGCCGGCCAAGGGCATGCTGTGGTGCAGCCAGGTGGCGCCCGGCCACGAGAACGGCCTCAAGGTCCGCGTCTACGGCACCAAGGGTGGTCTGGAATGGGTTCAGGCCGATCCGAACTATCTCTGGTTCACACCGTTCGGCGAGCCGAAGCGCCTGATCACCCGCAACGGCGCCGGCTCCGGCCCGGCGGCGGCCCGTGTCTCGCGCATCCCGTCCGGTCACCCGGAAGGCTATCTCGAAGCCTTCGCGACGATCTATACGGAAGCCGCGCGCGCCATCAACGCCCACAAGAAGGGTAAGGCGGTCGACAAGGCCGTGGTCTACCCGACGGTTGATGACGGCGTGAAGGGCGTTGCCTTCGTTGATGCCTGCGTCGCTTCCTCGAAGAAGAATGGCGCCTGGGTCAAGGTCTGATCGTCGGTCCACTAGGCTCACGGATACAACTAATGGGCGCGCTTCCTAGAATATTAGGGAGCGCGCCCATTGTCGTTTAACAATGCCGTGGCAAAATGGGCGCAACCAGATGGAGAAACGGTCGATGAAAGCCTCTGCCCGAATTCTGACGTGCATCTCCGCGCTCGCTGCGTTTCCGGCATTGTCGCAGGAGGTCCCCAATCGCACACCGAACTTCTATGCCGGCCAGCGTGTTCCGGGCACCGTGAACGTGCAGACGACGGTATCCCTATCCGTGCCTGTCGAGGCCGGGGAGGAAGCCGGGGAACAGATCAAGGCCGCCCAGAAAGGCTTCTACATGATGGCTGGGGGGCAATGCGATCTCATCCTGCAGACGCTGGCCGAGAGCTGCCAGATCATCAACCTCACCAGCAGCGCCGATCTTAATCGCGGTTCGCGAAACGACATTATCGTGCGTGGCACGGTGACGATGGCGGTCAAGCTCAAGGACGCCAAGCCGAACCCCTAGCGTTCTCCGGCATAGTGGGCCGAAGCGGCAGAGCGCGCCGCCTCGACCCGGGTAATGATCAGGCCGCCGCCTGCTTGCGCTTGATCAGCGCATCGAAGCTGAAGGGGCCACCACCGGCAGCAACCAGATAGAGAAAGACGAAGCAGAACAGGATTGCGGCGACACCGCCGTTCTGCGCCGGATAAAAGCCCTTCGGGGCATGTCCGATGAAATAGGCAAAGGCCATCAGGCCGGAAAGAACGAAGGCGGCGGCGCGTGTCTTAAAGCCGACCAGCACGAGGAAGCCGAGCGTCAGTTCGAGCAGGCCTGCGATCCAGGACATGGAGCCCACATCGGGCACGCGTTCGGCGGCCGGAAAATGCAGGATTTTCTGCGTGCCATAGCTGAACAGCACGAGCGAGGAGACGACACGCAGCAGGCTGAGGAGATGTGGCTGCGCCAGGTGGATCGAGGAGAGCATCGGGTTCCTTTCGTGGTGATGTCGTCCCTGCTCTCTAGCGTGGCTTCCAGGGATCGCAAATTCACGACTTCTGACATCGGCGTTATCAGCGTTTTCAATATGATAGCATTCGATTGGCTTCGGATTGATGTGCCCGCCTCCCGGCACGCTGATGTGCATATGCGGACCGGTGAAAGCGTCCCCGGGGATGTCCCGAGATTCGACTTCTACCGTCCGCTGCCTTGATTTCGGCGTGGTGCCCGCCTAGATTGCGGTCATCGCCAATACCAACAGGATGTGTGCAGCAATGGATTTCACCCCAATCGCAACGCCAGTTCGCCTTGCCATTCGGGAGTCCTTTATCCATGCCTGCATCCATTACCCTGTCGAATCTTTCGTGGTCCACGCCTGACGGGCGTACCCTTCTTTCCCATCTCGATGTGAGCTTCGGCGCCGAGCGAACCGGACTTGTCGGCCGTAACGGTGTCGGCAAGACGACGCTGCTGAAGCTCGTCTCCGGCGAACTGCAGCCGCAATCCGGCAGCATTGCCTTTGGCGGACGGCTCGGCATCCTGCGTCAGTCGGTTCAGGTCGAGGAGCGGGCAACGGTCGCCGATCTCTTCGGCGCCAGCGACGCGCTGGCCATCCTTCGCCGCGCCGAAGCCGGCGATGCCACTGGCGACGAACTTGCCAATGCCGATTGGACGATCGAGGCGAGGATGGCCGCGGCGATCGAGCGCGTCGGGTTGGATGCGGAGCCGGAAACGCTACTGACCTCGCTTTCGGGTGGGCAGCGGACGCGCGTGGGTCTTGCGGCCCTTGTCTTCTCCGATCCTGATTTCCTTATCCTCGACGAGCCGACCAACAATCTCGACCGCGATGGGCGGGAGGCCGTCATCGCCTTGCTCGCCGGCTGGCGCGCCGGCGCCATCGTCGTCAGCCATGATCGCGAACTGCTCGAAACCATGGATGCGATCGTCGAGATCACCACGCTTGGCGCCCGGCGATACGGTGGAAACTGGAGCGCCTTTCAGGAACGCAAGGCGCTTGAGCTCGCCGCCGCCGAACACGATCTTGCGGATGCGGAGCGGCGCGTTGCCGATGTGGTCCGCAGCGCCCAGGTTGCGGCGGAGCGGCAGGCCCGCAGCGACCGCAACGGCCGCAAGAAGGCGGCAAGAGGCGACATGCCCCGCATCGTCGCTGGCGGTCTCAAGCGGGCGGCTGAGAACACCAGCGGCAACAAGGTTCGCCTTGGCGAAAAACGCCGCGAGGAGGCGATGGAGGAGGCATCCGCTGCCCGGAAACGGATCGAGATCCTGCAGCCCTTTTCGGCCCAACTCGCATCAACCGGGCTGCCGCCCGGCAGAGATGTCCTCCGGCTGGAGGGCGTCACCGCCGGCTATCAGCCAGAGGCTCCGATCATTCGAAACCTCTCTTTTGCGATGACCGGCCCCGATCGCATCGCGATCGCCGGGCCGAACGGCTCGGGCAAGACGACACTGCTGGCGCTGATCACGGGCGCGCTACAGCCGTCGTCCGGAACCGTCTCCCTCATGACCGGCTTTTCTCTTTTCGATCAGAGCGTCAGTCTTCTCGATCGATCGCTGTCGATCCGCGAGAACTTCCGCAATCTCAATCCCGGCGCGAATGAGAATGCCTGCCGCGCGGCGTTGGCACGGTTCATGTTCCGGGCGGATGCGGCGCTGCAGCAGGTCTCAACGCTATCAGGCGGGCAGTTGCTGCGCGCAGGGCTCGCCTGCGTGCTCGGCGGGGCGAAACCACCGCCCCTGCTGATCCTGGACGAGCCGACCAACCATCTGGATATCGATTCGATCGCTGCGGTGGAGGTGGGGCTGCAGGCTTATGACGGTGCGCTGCTGGTCGTCAGTCACGACGAGGTGTTTCTGGAGAATATCGGCATATCGCGCCGGCTTCAGCTTCCTCTTGGCGAAGAGGTTCTGCTCTAGGCGGCTGGCTGTCGGATCAGATGTAGAGGCCGGCCATCTTGCGCCAGGCGCCGGCCCGGTGAGCGCGACCGTTCCAGACATGCAGCCGGTGGCCGACCTGCTTTTCCGCCAGCAGTCGGCTGAGGTGGTAGTTGTTGTCGAGGAAGGGGTCGGCGTCACCGATGGTCAGGACGATCTCGACCTCGCGCAGCTTTTCCAGCTGCCAGCCGCCGTTCAGTCCCGGCAGGAAGTGCGTCGGCGTGTGGAAATAGACTGCGTCGTCGTAATAGCCGTCGAACAGATCGCCGAAGGATTCGACCCTGATCGTCAGGTCGTAGCGGCCGGAGAAGGCGACGAGCTTGCGAAAGAGGTGCGGATGGCGGAAGACCAGGCTCGCGGCCTGGAAGGCGCCGAGGCTGCAGCCATGCACGATCGTGCATTCATGCCCGTTCTTCGAGGCCATCAGCGGCAGGACTTCGTTCAGGATGTAATCTTCGAAGACCGTGTGGCGGCGGATGCGATCTGCCGGATGCCGGTCGAAGCCGTAGAAGGTTTCGGCGGCCAGCCCCTCGATGCAATAGAGTTGCAGCTGGCCGGCTTGCAGCTTCCCGGCAAGGCTCTCGACAACGCCGAGCCTTTCGTACTCCCAGAAGCGTCCCTCGCGGGTCGGAAACATCAGCACCTTGGCGCCGGCGTGGCCGAACACCAGCAGCTCCATCTCGCGATGCAGGCGCGGACTATGCCAGCGCAGATATTCCCGGTTCATAACACCTTGAAAAAATCTCGGACTTTCTCGCGCAGAATCGCGTTCTGCTCGGTGCTTCCGGGATAGTCGAAGTGTCCCGCATCTAATATGAAGGTTTCATTATATTTTGATGTCGGCAGGGCGTTGGCCACCGCGAACTGGCAGGGCGGTGCGACGGCGGGGTCGAAGAGGGCGACGGCCGCCAGCACCGGCACCGTGATCCGGCTTGCGGCGCTGGCCGCGTCGAACATGCGCAGGGTCTCGAGCACGCTTCCATGTGTCTTCTGGTACCTTTGCACGGAATCGGCGCTGCCGACCGTCGGCAACGTCAGCCATTGCGCTCGGTTGCCGAAGGTCGGGACGACGAGGTGGCCGCGCTCGATCCGCGGATCGAACGGGATCGCCAGCGCGCCGATGCCGCCGCCGAAGCTGACGCCGCTGTAGCCGATATGGCCCAAGAGCCAGGGGTAAAGTGCCAGAAGCGTCGAGACGGCAAGCCAGAGGTCATCGACGCAGCCGCCGATAATGTAGGTCTCAGGTTTATCGATACCCTGGAGCACGTGGCCGGACGCATCGGCCGGGATCGGCGGACAGGCGCTCCGCGACAGGCCGCGCGCGCAGGGAAAGAGAATGGCCGCATCCTCGACCGGCATATCGAAATCCGGTGCATCGCGGCCGCCATAGCCGTGGCCGACCACCAACCCGCGCCGCACCGGTCTTGCTCGTGGCAAAAGCAGCCAGCCGCCGATCTCGAAGCCGCCGGTCGAGGTGTAGGTGATGTCGAGGACCCGCCAGTCTGGATGGGCCAGCTTGCTCTTTCGAAGCACCGGCTGCGGATCGGTGGCGATCGCTCTTTCGTATCGGGCCTTCCAGAAGGCGTCGAAACCTGGCGGTGCCTCGGGAGGGACGATTGCCCGGAGGTCGGCAAGCGTCATGCCGTAGGTGGGATCGAAGGCGAAAGGATGTGTCTTGGGGATGCTCATGGGAGGGTTGTTCCGCGAAAAGGCGCGCAATGCAAGGCAGGAGCGCCCGCCGTACCTGGAGCCTTGCGAATGGCCTCACTGAAACGTTACAGCTTTGTCACTTCCACCCTGTACAACATCGGTCCGCTTGGCTAAACCGCCCCTCGAAACCATGAAGAACGGGATTTCCATGATCGATCCGAAGACCCTTGCTGCCCGCTTCCCGGGCGATTTCACCTTTGGCGTTGCGACGGCAGCGTTTCAGATTGAAGGCGCTTCCAAGGCAGACGGCCGCAAGCCCTCCATCTGGGATGCCTTCTGCAATATGCCTGGTCGCGTCTTCAATCGCGACAACGGCGATGTCGCCTGCGATCACTATAACAGGCTCGATCAGGATCTCGATCTCATCAAGTCCATGGGCGTCGAAGCCTACCGCTTCTCGATCGCCTGGCCGCGCATCATCCCTGACGGCACCGGTCCGGTGAATGAGGCAGGTCTGGATTTTTACGATCGCCTCGTTGATGGCTGCAAGGCGCGCGGCATCAAGACCTTCGCGACGCTCTACCACTGGGATCTGCCACTGCTTCTCGCCGGTGACGGTAGCTGGACGGCGCGCTCGACGGCCTATGCATTCCAGCGCTATGCCAAGACGGTCATGGCCCGGCTCGGCGACCGTCTCGACAGTGTCGCGACCTTCAACGAACCCTGGTGCATCGTCTGGCTCAGCCACCTCTACGGCATCCACGCGCCGGGCGAACGCAACATGCAGGCGGCCCTTCACGCGATGCACCACATGAACCTTGCGCACGGCCTCGGCGTTGAGGCGATCCGCTCGGAAGCGCCCAACGTGCCTGTCGGCCTCGTGCTCAACGCCATGTCCGTCATGCCGGGCTCAGACAGCGCCGCCGACCAGGCGGCTGGCGAACGCGCCCACCAGTTCCACAACGGCGCCTTCTTCGATCCGGTCTTCAAGGGCGAGTATCCGAAGGAATTCCTGGAAGCGCTCGGTGACCGCATGCCTGCTGTGGAAGAGGGCGATCTGAAGATCATCAACCAGAAGCTCGACTGGTGGGGTCTCAACTACTACACGCCGCTGCGTGTCGCCGATGATCCTGCAAAGAGCGGCGACTTCCCCTGGACGGTCGAGGCGCCGCGCGTCAGCGACGTGAAGACAGATATCGGCTGGGAAGTCTATGCGCCCGGTCTGAAGAACGTCGTCGAGGACCTCTATCGTCGCTACGAGCTGCCGGAGTGCTACATCACCGAGAACGGCGCCTGTGACAATACGGGCATCGAACAGGGCGAAGTCAACGATGCGATGCGCCTGGATTACTACGGCGAGCACCTGGATGTCGTCGCCGACCTGATCAAGGACGGCTATCCGATGCGCGGCTACTTCGCCTGGAGCCTGATGGACAATTTCGAATGGGCCGAGGGCTACCGGATGCGTTTCGGCCTCGTGCATGTCGATTACGAAACACAGGTCCGGACAGTGAAGAAGAGCGGCAAATGGTACAGCGAGCTTGCCGCGCAGTTTCCGAAGGGCAACCACAAGACCAGCTGACGGCGCATGGCGCGAATCGGCGCCGTGCCTTAAACCCAAGCGCATGGAAAAACCGCTCTTCCTCTATGCGCTCTGTGGCAGCCAGCGAAAGGCTTCGACCAATCGCCGGCTGCTCGAAGCCCTGCGGGACAATGCGCCCGCAGGCGTCACGATCGAGATCTCAGAGCTGATCGGCGAGCTGCCGATCTTCAACCCGGACCGCGAGGGCGAAAAAACGCCAGCGATCGTTAAAGCGTTCGCAGCCAAGATCGGGGCGGCCGACGGCATCATCGTCGCGTGTCCTGAGTATGCCCATGGCCTGCCGGGCGGATTGAAGAATGCGCTCGATTGGCTCGTCTCCCGCGACGAGGTGCCGTTCAAGCCTGTGATGATCGCGCATGCCTCGCATCGCGGCGATTTCGCGCTAGAGCAGTTGACCGAAGTGTTGAGGACGATGTCGTTCGCCCTCGTCGATGGCGCCTTTTTCAGGCTTCCGTTGCTCGGAAAATCAGATGACGCGCTGGCGGCGGCCTTGGCCGAAAGCACCATAAGCGGTCCTCTCGTATCAGCACTTGTAAAATTCTGTGCTGCAATCAATATCCCAAAGACCTGATCGTGTCAGACAAGTATTTGAAATATTTAAAAATATTCTGCGTTTTTGTGGCCGTCACTGTGGATGGCGGGTGATTAATCGTTACATCGGTCTTTAACCGTTTCTTGAGCCCTTGGCTGGCAGACTTCCTCAATCGGGGAGCAGTGAATGCGGGTAATTTTCGGGGGAAACAAAAGAGGTTTGAGCTTCGGTCGCCATGCGACCGTCGCCGGCGTACTCTTTTCCTTCGCCATAGTCGTCGCGATCGTCACCCTGCTCGTGCTAAGCGCGCTTCAACGCGTCGCGGACCGTTCGAATGTGCTGGACGACGAGCGCTCACGGGAAACGATGTCCGGCGCGCTGAAGACCTTCGAGATGCAGCTGGGCGCGACGCTCAACGACTACGCGGCTTGGGATGACGCTGCCGTTAACGTCTATGCCGCCGATGGCATGGCTTGGACGATCAGCAACTATGGTGAGATGTCGGTCAACAGCTCGCTGTTCGACATGGCGATCGTGATCGATGACGCGAAGAAGCCGATCATGGCCTATCAGGAAGGCAAGCCGATGGACGGCGCGCTGAATGAGTTCTTCTCCCCTTCGCTCTGGACGCTGTTCGACAAGGTGAAGGCTGCGGCCCCGCAGGACAACCCGGAGGCGACAGGCTTTG
This sequence comes from Rhizobium grahamii CCGE 502, assembly GCF_000298315.2. Taxonomy (GTDB): domain Bacteria; phylum Pseudomonadota; class Alphaproteobacteria; order Rhizobiales; family Rhizobiaceae; genus Rhizobium; species Rhizobium grahamii. Next base: position 109,032 of record NZ_AEYE02000031.1, read on the forward strand.
TCAGCACGAAAGCCGGGATCGCCGTCGTCGGCGTGGCGCTGGTGCGCGAGAAATCGGGTGCGCTCGATATTCCGGCAGGAAAGCATCGCTACCTCATCTTCGCCAGGCATCTCAACGCCGACAAGGTTGCGGAGCTTGGTGCGACCTACGTTATTGGCGGATTGAAGCTGGTCGCGCCGGAATTCGAAACTCCTTATTCCGTGACGATCACCGACGCGCAATCGGTCGCTCTCGGCAAGCTGGTCTGGGTGTCGCGAGTGCCCGGCGATATCGGCTACGGCGAGGTTCGTCCGATGGTCGTGAAGGCGGTCGGGCTCGTCGGCCTGTTCTTCATCGTCCTCCTCATTATCGGCTGGCTGGCGCTGCGACGCCTCAAGGCGGAAGAAATCAATGCCCGCGAGGAAGCCAATCGCGACAGGTTGAGCGGTTTGATGAACCGCGACGGGCTTGGAACGGCGATCGACGCCTTCGTTGCGGAAGCAGCTGATACCCGCCGCAATGTGCTCATCCTCTACCTCGATCTCGACGGCTTCAAGGAAGTCAACGACGCGTATGGTCATGGGACCGGCGACCAGCTGATCCGCGCGGTTGCCGCCGGTCTCAACGTGCTCATTCCAGAGGGCGCTGTTCTGGCCCGCATTGGCGGCGACGAGTTCGCCATCGCTTTTGTCTCCGAAAGTGAGCATGCGGTTGCTCTGCAGCTTTCCGAACAGATCCTGGACTTCCTGGCCGAGCCGCTGGAAATCGGCCGGCGCGTCGTTGTCATCGGCGCAAGCATCGGCATCGCCATGTCGGAAGGCGGCGCGATCGACCGCGAGGAACTGGTTCGTCGTGCCGACCTTGCCATGTACAAGGCCAAGGAAGCTGGCCGCGCGCGCATGACGCTTTACGACCCGGCAATGGATGCCGACCGCGCGGAACGCAACGCGCTGGAACTCGATTTGCGGATGGCGATCGAAGGCGGCGACCTGCAGATCGCCTATCAGCCGCTGATCGACGCCGCGACCCATGAAATGACGGGCGTTGAGGCATTGGTGCGGTGGAATCGCCCGGGCCACGGCCCCGTCTCACCCGAGGTCTTCATCCCCATCGCGGAAACCAGCGGGCTGATTGAGGCCCTGGGTCTTTTTGTTTTGCGCAAGGCCTGCGAAACCGCCAAGCAATGGCCGGAGCTGCGCATCTCGGTCAACGTCTCGCCAGGGCAATTCCGCAACCCGGCTTTCGCGGACTATGTCCGATACGTTCTGAAGCAGACCGAGATCGAGGCCAAACGCGTGACACTCGAGGTCACCGAGGGCTACATGATCCAGAACCCACAGCGCACCCGGCAGGCCATCGAGCGCCTGAAGGCGCTCGGCGTCAAGGTTGCGCTCGACGATTTCGGCTCGGGATTCTCGTCCATCGGTTATCTCAGGCAGTTTGGCTTCGATCGCATCAAGATCGATCGCTCGCTGGTCATGAACATCCTCGAAAGCGAGAGCCAGCGCGAAATGCTGCAGGCGACCGTGGCGCTTGCCCGCTCGCTCGACATTCCGGTCACGGCGGAAGGCATCGAGACCGAGGAGCAGGGCATTGCGGTGCGGCTCTTCGGCTGCGATACGCTGCAGGGCTATTTCTTCGGTCGACCGATGCCCGCCGAGCAGATCACGGAACGGCTGATGCACGTCCGCGCGGCGAAGGTCACGAGCCGCCGCACCAACGCCGCCTGAAGTAGGTTTTCAGCTTCCGATGTGCTTCTGGCCACGCTTCTTGGCAAGCGCGATCTGGTGCTGCCGCTGCCGGTAGCGCAGGCGGTCATCCTCGCTACGCGTGTGGTAGCAGTTGCTGCAGGAAACACCTTCCTCGTAGTGAGATGAGGAAATCTCCTCGGCCGTAATCGGATTGCGGCAGGCGTGGCAGAGCTTGTGCTCGCCTTCCTTGAGGCCATGCTCGACCGAGACGCGTTCGTCGAAGACGAAGCAGGCACCGTCCCAGAGGCTTTCTTCCTGCGGAATCTCCTCGAGGTATTTCAGGATGCCACCCTTGAGGTGATAGACCTCGTCGAAGCCCTGCTCCTTCATGAAGGCGGTTGCCTTCTCGCAGCGTATGCCGCCGGTGCAGTACATCGCGATCTTCGGCTTGTTGTGCAGGCCGGTGTTGTTGCGCACCCAATCCGGAAACTCGCGGAAGGTCTTGGTGTTCGGATCGACGGCGCCGCGGAAGATTCCGATGGCCGTCTCGTAGTCATTGCGCGTGTCGATGACGATCGTATCGGGATCGGAGATGAGCGCATTCCAATCCTGGGGGGCGACATAGGTGCCGACCACCTGGTTGGGGTCGATGTTCTCGACGCCCATGGTGACGATCTCTTTCTTCAGCTTCACCTTCATGCGCAGGAAAGGCATCTTCGACGCACGGCTTTCCTTGTGCTCGAGCGCGGCAAATTCCGGCTGAGCCCGCAGAAACGCGAGCACGGTCCTGATGCCGGTATCCGGGCCGCCGATCGTGCCGTTGATCCCCTCGTGAGCCAGCAGCAGCGTGCCCTTCACGCCGTTCTCTTCGCAGAGTGCCTGCAGCGGCTCGCGCAGGCTTTCGAAGCGCGGGAAAGAAACGAAATGGTAGAGAGCCGCAACGAGGAACGGGCTCGTCGCAGACGTTGGGTGTGTCAGCGTGTCTGTCATACGGCTGCAAATACAGCTTTCCGGGTTTTCGCGCAATTGGGGCGATTCAGCTCACCTGTGCGCGCCAGAGCAACTCGATCCGATCCGCTTCCTCCTGCGGATCATCGCCGAAGACGTCTTCTGCCCGCTCCAGTGCCGCACGTCGATCTTCCTGCTGGCGGAAGATGATCGCATCGAGCAGACGTGCGAGGTCGTCGGCATTCGGAAAGTGTTGTGGTTCCGCCTCCACCAGTGCGCATAGCACGTCGAGGTCATGGATATGGCCGAGCAGATCGATCAGGCTGCTCGTCACCTCGTATTTCGCCTTCATTGCAGCAGGCCAGAGTGGCCGAAGCAGCCGTTGGTAAGCCCGGTAGTCCTGCGCCCGCTTGCGCAATGTGTGAAAGGTTTCCGCCGAGGCTTCGGCCCGGCAATGCTCGATGGCCTTCCTCGCTTTCGATGTTGTATCGCGCCAGCCCTTGGCAACAAGCCGTGCGTTCCTGCGCGGACCGCCGTTGAAGTGGACCGCTTCAACGGCCGCTATCGCGTCCCTCAGGATTCCCGGCGCCTCGGTGAGTTTCCCGTCGATGTCCGCTTCTGCTTCGGCCATGTGGTCGCGCCGGCTTTCCAGGGCCGCGACAATGCGGCCAAGCGCTTTCGCCTCTGCCGCATTGCGGGCGGTTGTTTTCAGGTAGCCGACGGTCTCGATCAGGGCAGTCGCGTCCCGGATAGCGGAAAGTAACATTGCGAGATCACGAAGCCGGGCGTTCTCACGCTCGCGAAACTCCGGCACTTCGCTGGCCACCAAGCGATAAAGGGAGCGCACGCGCTTCAGGTTTTTGCGAAAGGCATGGATCGCCTCGTGCTTGCCCTCCGGTCTTTCTTCAAGTGTACGGATCGCATGAGACATCTGGCCGGCGGCAGCCTTCCTGAACTCTGCCGTGAAACTGTGGTCAGGCCGTATGCGAAAGGGCATGCCGATCGTGCTCGTACTCAGTGGCAAGCGCTTGATTTGAATAACGGAAATCGCCTGTGACCTCGCGGCCGACCCATGAGGGAAGCGAAGGATTGTCACCCTCCGAGCGCATCTCCACTTCGGCGATCACCAAGCCACGGTGCTGCCCGGCGAACACGTCAACCTCCCAAACGAAACCGCCATGGGGAACACGATACCGGGTTTTCTCGATGATGATGCCGATTGCGTCGTCGAGCAGTTGCTCGGCGTCGGAGACGGGGATGTCGTATTCGAATTCGTCGCGAGTCAGCGTACTCCGGCCGATCTTGACGGTCAGTCGTGCCTTCACATTGTCGAGCACGCGCACGCGCACCGAGCGGTCGTCCATCGAGGCGATATAGCCCTGCTTGAAAACGGATTTTGTCTCAGCTCCAGCGCGCCAGGAATCGCCGTGCACCAGAAACTTCCGCTCGATTTCCTTCGCCATTTCCGGTGAACCTTGTGTGACGATTTTATTACGCTAGCCTAATTTTATCGCGATGGGTACCCATAGTATTCCAAAGATGTGTTTCGGCTCGACAAAGCTTACCCTTGAGGTTATTTCGGGTCCGGAATTCAATCGTTTCAAAAGGATCACGCGGCCATGGGCGAAAAGACAGAAAAGCTCCTTTCCATCCTGAAACTCCAGCCTGTTGTTCCGGTCCTGATTGTCGATGACGTCAAGTCCGCCGTTTCTCTGGCGCGCGCTCTTGTCGCAGGCGGTTTGAAGGCAATCGAGATCACCATGCGCACGCCCGCTGCGCTCGATGCCGTTCGTGCCGTTGCCGACGAGGTCGAAGGTGCCGAGGTCGGGGCTGGCACCATCCTCAATGCCGCTCACTGGGATGCTGCGGTTGCCGCCGGCTCCAAGTTCGTCGTCAGCCCGGGTGCAACACAGGAATTGCTCGACGCTGCGCGCAAGTCGTCGGTTCCGCTGCTGCCGGGTGCTGCGACGGCAAGTGAAGTTATGGCGCTGCGCGAGGAAGGCTATCAGGTTCTGAAGTTCTTCCCGGCAGAACAGGCTGGCGGCGCTGCTTATCTCAAGGCGCTGTCCTCGCCGCTATCAGGCACGGTCTTCTGCCCGACGGGCGGCATCTCGTTGAAGAATGCAAGGGATTACCTGTCGCTGCCGAACGTCATCTGCGTCGGCGGCTCCTGGGTTGCGCCGAAGGAACTGGTCGCCGCTGGCGATTGGGACAGCATCACCAAGCTCGCATCGGAAGCAGCTGCCCTGAAGGCCTGATTTCGCGGGAAACTCGCACGCGATGCAGGCGGAGGCTCCGCCTGCATTTGTATTTCCAGCGTCAATACCTATCTCCCCTCTGGCCTCTAGACAGGGAGATGATGAGGAATGTTCGACGCGAAAAAGCTTCTTGAGCAGTTCTTGGGTTCGCAGGTGCCGGGGGTCGGCGGCTCCGTCAAGGACCGTGCCGGCGACGCGATCCAGATGGCCAAGGACAATCCGTGGAAGGCAGGCGCGCTTGCGACCGTGCTCCTTGGAACCAAGACTGGCCGCAGCATCGCTGGCAATGCACTGACGATCGGTGGCCTGGCGGCAATCGCCGGCCTCGGCTATCAGGCCTACAAAAATTACCAGGCAGGGCAGGCGCCAGCAACACCCTCCGATGCGCCGCCGCCAAAGACAGCAGTGCTGCCGCCGCCCGCTGACTCCGGATTCGGGGCGGCTTCACCGGCTCAAAGCAACGAATTCGTCCTCGTTCTCATCCGCGCCATGATCGCAGCGGCAAAGGCTGATGGCCATATCGACGACGGCGAGCGCGCGCTCATTCTCGACAAGATCAAGGCTGCCGATGTCAGTGGCGAAGCCGCCGCCTTCATCGAACGGGAGCTGTCGCAGCCGACGGATATCGATGCGCTGGTTGCAGCCGCTGCGACCGAGGAGCAGCGGGTCGAACTCTATACCGCATCGCGCCTGACCATTGAGCCGGATTCACGCGCCGAGCGTGGCTATCTCGATCTGCTGGCCGGCCGCCTCGGCCTTCCCGATGCGCTTGTCGATCACATCGAGGCAACGGTGTCATCCGCCAAGATCAGCTTGTAAGGGTACCAATCGGCCAGTTGCCTTTCCCGGGCGGCTGGCCTAAGCCATGTCTCCTAATCTGGAGGAGCGCATGCGCGATCTATCGAATTTCAAGGGTTGCCCGGCACCCCAGCCGGTAACCCTCAAGGGCCGGTTCGTCACGGTCGAACCCTATGTTCGCGAGCAGCATCTGCAAGAGCTGTGGGATGGGCTGGGCGGCATGGCGATCAACCCCCTGCTGCGCTACTTCGCGCAGCCCGATTTCACCGGCGTCGAAGATTTCTCCAATTGGCTGCAGTCGGTCGCCAAATCGGGTTGGCTGACGCACATTTTCCGCGACAATGCCTCCGGCAAGATCGTCGGCATGGCGAACTACATGCGGGCCGATCCAGCCAATGGCGTGATCGAAGTGGGCGGTGTTGCGCACGGCGCTGATATGAAGCGCTCGCCGCTCTCCACGGAAGTCCACTATCTGATGGCCAAGCATGTCTTCGAGGAGCTTGGCTACCGGCGCTACGAGTGGAAATGCGACAATCTGAACGAGGCGAGCAAGACGACGGCTGCCCGCTACGGATTCACCTTCGAAGGCGTGTTCCGCCAGCACATGATTTCCAAGGGCCGCAACCGCGATACGGCGTGGTTTTCGATGATTGATTCCGAATGGCCCGCCCTGAACGCGGCATTCGAGGCATGGCTGTCTCCCAACAATTTTGACGCGGACGGCAAGCAGAAGCGCCGGCTGGAAGATCTTCGCGCTGAGATCAGCAAGGAAACAGCCGCATGACGGCTCCGAAATCGGAAGGCCGTTCGCAGGCAATTGCGGCGGCCATCATCCTCGTGGCCGCCGGCATCGTCCTCTATTTCATGCCGACTATCGTGCTCGCACTCGGCAGCTACTCGCCGTATCTTGCGGCCGGTGTCGGCGCCTGCCTGATCCTTGCCTTCTTCGTCGTGTTCTGGCTGAGAGCACGCTATCAGCGCCGGCGCGGCAAGTAGCGCTGCAGCCGTTCGACTAGCCTTGTAGCGAGGCGCCGAGCAGCAGCGCGCCCATGGCAATCACCAGCAGGGCGCCCAGAATTTCGATCGAATTCCCAACCCATACCGAAGCCGCCGAGCCGCGGCCGGCAAGCCGCATCGCCGTGCCCTTGGCGGTGACGGCAAGCGTCGCCAGGATCGCGACCGTTATCGCAGTGCCGAGCGACATGGCGATCACTGACAGCATGCCACCGAGATAGAGGCCATTCAGAAGCGAGAAGGTCATCACAAGCAATGCGCCGGAGCAGGGGCGCAGGCCGACCGCAATGATGGCTGACCAGGCTTCGCGGATATTGAACTTCTCTCCCCCGAGCAGCGATGGATCGGGCATGTGCGATTGCCCACAGGTCTCGCAGGCCATGCCCGCGATGAATTTGTGGCCGGCCCTAAGCGCGTCGGCTTCGCCGAAGGCGTAGCCCGAGCCTTGCGTCTGCGCTTCATTGTCCTTCCAGTCCAGCATCATGCTGACGGGACCGGAAGAGGTTGCCATGGCCTCGCGGTTCGATATGCCGGCGGTAAGCACCCGCAGTTTGCGAAAGAGCAGCCAGCAGCCGAAGAGGATGACCATGACGAAGCTGGCGATCTCCATCGCCTGCGTCGCTGCGGTCAGGGTTATGCCGGTGCCACGAAGCACCAGCCATGCGCCGCCGACCAACGCGATGGCGACCAGTCCCTGCAGGAAGGCCGAGACGAAGGAGATGGTTACGCCGCGCTTCAGCTCGATTTCGTTGGCGATCATGTAGGACGAAATGACAGCCTTGCCGTGTCCCGGACCGGCGGCATGGAAGACGCCGTACGCAAACGAGAGGCCGATCAGTGTCCAGAGATGCCAGGAATCCTCGCGCATGGCGCGCAGGGCGCTCGTGAGAGCACGATAGAAGGCCTGCTGCTGGGCGTTGATGTAGAGGAGGACGGGAGCGAGCGGGCCGCCTGTCGGCTGGAAGCTCGGCTCCGACGTGCCGATGCCGAGTGGCGACTGCGCATGGGCAACGGCCATGCCCGCGACGAGCACCAATGCGGCGCCAAGCGCAACCGGCCGAAGCTCGTGCCTCAGCATGTCAGATCGAGCCGCGTCGCGAAGAGCTTCGACATGTTCGTCCCCGTCGGGTCGTTGAAGAAGGCATCGGTCAAGGATTGCTTGTTTTCGGCGATCACTTGGTCAGCATCGGGGCGGACAACCTGGTGCTTGCAGCTCTTGAAGCTGTCTCCGACCAGGACGAGCTCATTGTCGCTCGGAAAGTCGATCGAGGTGTAGAGCGTCGGATCGTAGACGCCGAAAGTCAGCCGTCCCTTGAGCGGCATCCTTTCCGCCGGCTTGACCGCGAAGAACATCAGGAGCTGGCCCTGCTTGTAGTCCACATGGATCAGGTCGGGCTTCTCGACCTTGATATTCTTACCGTCCATCGTGAGGTTCATGTAGTAGTCGTAATCGACCAGCGAATCCCGTACCGTCTTGCCGACCTCGGCCAGCTCGTTCGGATCGAGCTTCAGGTCGGTGTTCTTGTCGAAATCCATGACGACCGATGACGAGAAGACCTCGTCGAAACGCCAGACGTTCCGCAGTTCGGCAATATTGCCGTCGTCGTTGGCGACGACCTCAAGCCTTGCCTCAACGAATACATGCGGATGCGCAAAGGCGGCGGCTGGCAGAAGCGACAGGAGCGACGCCATCAGGAATGTCGATTTCTTCATGCGTGCTCTTGTTGCGGGATCCCAAACTCTCCTGATTCCTCGCCAGAAAATGGGACGGAATTGGGACCGGCCCCGGCGGGCGGCGGATCAGGAGTGCTTCTTGAACCAATTGTGAAGATAGTCGACGAAGATGCGCACCTTGGCCGGCAGATACCGCCGATGCGGATAGACGGCATAGATTCCGCGATCTGTCGGAATGTAATCGTTGAAGAGCGTTACAAGTTCGCCATTCTCGATCGGCTTGCGGGCGATGAAATCGGGAATCAGCGCAACGCCAATGCCGGCAAGGGCTGCACGCAGCGTTGCATGCGGGCTGTTGACCTCCATCGGGCCGGTGACGGCAACCGCGAAAGAGGTGTTGTCCGGATTGTAGAAGCGGATGCTGCCCTGGCTACGCGAATTCGTGTCGATGATGAAGGGGACGTTCGAGAGGTCCGAGGGATGCGCGAGATCGGGATGACGTTCCACGAAATCGGCCGTCGCGCAGAGATGGACGCGGAAATCCGAGATCTTTCGGGCGATCATGCCGGAGTCCTCGAGCTTGGTCACGCGGATGGCGACGTCGAAGCCTTCCTCGATAAGATCGACGAATCGGTCGTCGGCGGCAATCTCCAGCGCGAGATCGGGATTTTCCCTGGCGAAATCGATCAGCGACTGGCCGACATCGGCATCGACGAAGGTTCGCGGCACGGAAACCTTCAGCCGGCCCTTCAGCTGCGCGTTGTTCTCGCGCACCAGATCGGCGAGATTGTCGATCTCCTTGAGGATGTCGGAAGCGGTGCGATAGTAAGTGTGGCCGGCTTCCGTCATGGAGAACTGGCGGGTCGTGCGATTGAGCAGCAGGGCGCCGAGTTCGTCTTCAAGTTCGCGGACATATTTGGACAGCAGCGCCTTGGACCGGCCAGTGCGCCGCGCCGCGGCCGAAAAGCCTTCCGCTTCAACGACATCGATGAAGGCGCGGATGCGAGTGAGCGTGTCCATGGTGGTCTCCCCAAAAAAGCGCCGAACCGCCATTCAAATCAGTCAGTTGCGGGTCGTTTCGCCACGTTGAACAAATTGCGGTGTATTGTTCAAATATTTTCTGCCGGGAGATGCGAAAAAACCGCTTGATTATGTCCGCGAATATTCCTATTTCGGGATCAGCCCAAAGTCGCACGTGCCCATGGGTGTCCGCCGAACCCTCGAATTGGTGAGGAAATTCGGTAAGGTACCTGGAATTAACCCCTCCAGTCGCTATTCCGGCCAACCGGAAAATGCGAGGACGCCTGAAGCAACGACGGTGCGGGCCTTTTTGTTCTCTCCCTGCTTTCCATCAGCGGGGGTTACTGAAGAGGCACACCTTCATTGCCGGAAGTGCGGTAGGGAATCCCCTCCAATCCATGGCAGACAAAGCCGGATCCATGTCGCTTACGCGGCGTTGATTCATCATTCGCGCATTCGAGCGCTTGCTAAGGTTCCGGGGTCTCCACCGGCTGGTTCCTAGGCGAGTGAGCGGCTGCCCTTTGTCCTCCGGTTTTTCCGGAGCTCTGGAATTGGAAAAGGGATTGATATGACCACTCAGCGCATCCGCGACTTTCTCGCAACCCGACGTCCCGACGGTCCCTGCCTCGTGGTCGACCTCGACGTCGTGCGCGACAATTTCTCCGCTTTCCGTCATGCAATGCCGGACAGCGCGATCTACTACGCCGTCAAGGCAAACCCGGCTCCTGAGGTCCTGAAGCTGCTCGCCGACATGGGCTCCAACTTCGATTGCGCGTCCGTCGCTGAAATCGAAATGGCGCTCAACGCCGGTGCGACCGCTGCCCGTATCTCCTACGGCAACACGATCAAGAAGGAACGCGACGTTGCCCGCGCGCATGCGCTCGGCGTCAGCCTCTTTGCGGTTGATAGCCACGAGGAAGTCGAGAAGATCTCGCGTGCCGCTCCCGGCGCCCGCGTGTTCTGCCGCGTTCTGACCGATGGCGAAGGCGCTGAATGGCCGCTCAGCCGCAAGTTCGGCTGCGTGCCACAGATGGCCGTCGATGTCCTCGTCTACGCGCATCAGCTCGGCCTCGAGTCCTACGGTGTGTCGTTCCACGTCGGTTCGCAGATGACCAAGGTCGATGCCTGGGATGCGGCTCTTGCCGATGCCAAGCGCGTCTTCGTCCAGCTGGCCAAGCAGGGCATCCACCTGCAGATGGTCAACATGGGCGGCGGCTTCCCGACCAAGTATCTGCGCGACGTTCCGTCGGCGGAAGCTTACGGTCGTGCGATCTACCAGAGCCTTCGTGACCACTTCGGCAACAACCTGCCGAAGACGATCATCGAGCCGGGCCGCGGCATGGTCGGCAACGCCGGCGTCATCAAGACGGAAGTCGTGCTGATCTCAAAGAAGTCCGACAACGACGCCGCTCGCTGGGTGTTCCTCGACATCGGCAAGTTCGGCGGTCTGGCCGAAACGATGGACGAAGCCATTCGTTACCCGATCCGCACCGAGCGCGACGGCGACGAAATGGAGCCCTGCGTGATTGCCGGCCCGACCTGCGATTCCGCAGACGTGCTTTACGAGAAGAATCTCTACCCGCTGCCGCTCACTCTCTCGATCGGCGACGAGATCCTGATCGAAGGCACCGGCGCCTATACCACCACCTACTCGGCGGTCGCGTTCAACGGCTTTGAGCCGCTGAAGGCCTATATCATCTGATTAAGCTCGCCCCGTAGCCAGCCGGGGCGGCACCTTCACAATGATCTGACGATACCGTTTGAAACGGTTTTGAGTTCGGGAGGCCACGATGGCCGCTGTTCTTGATTCTGTCCGCGCATATTTTGCGCCTTCTGTCTTCACCATCGACGCCGAAAACCCCGGCGATGTCGTGGCGCGCGAAAACCTGCTTGATCGCGCCATGGGCCCGAACCGCCGCAAGAAGTCGTCGGAAAAGATCCGACGCGGCCGTGTGCCCGCGGAAGGCTTGGCGCTGGTTGCGCGTGACCGCGACGGTCACGTCATCGGCACCGTTCGCCTCTGGAACGTCGAGGCCGGCGTAAACGCGGACGCGACCGCGATCAACGCGCTGCTGCTCGGACCGCTGGCGGTCGATTGCAGCTTCGAAGGCAAGGGCGTTGGTTCGGCGCTGATGCGCGCCGCCATCCTCGAAGCGAAGAACCGTGGGCACGGCGCGATCCTGCTCGTCGGCGATGCCCCTTACTACGAGCGTTTCGGCTTCTTTGCCGAGAAAGCTCAACATCTCGTCATGCCGGGTCCCTTCGAACGCGCGCGCTTTCTGGCGTTGGAGTTGGTCGAAGGCTGGCTTGACGGCGCGGCCGGCATGATCGTCCCCTCGGGACGGATGCTGACAAGCGCCCCGGTCCGCAGGGCGGCGTGATCGGCAGAGCCTCTCCCCTGATGGGGAGGGGCTTTTTGTTTCCTGTTTTTGGGAATTCGAGTTTAGAGACGCCGGAAGAACCGGCGAACGCTTAGCCTAAACTTTTACGACTGCTTGCCCCCTCAGGCTTCAAATCATTTCACGACGCTTGCGTCGATCATTTGAGTTCCGGCAGTCTGAACGACATTTTCAGGTATAGCGGCGATGAAGAACATCGTGAAAGCATAAACCGCGAATATAGTCGCTGCGGCAGTGGCCCTTAGAATCATTCATGCACTCCTATTCTCAGGAGTTCAATGTGGGCTCAAAAAGCGGCTTTCCCAAGAGTTTTCTGAACGCCAGATGAACAAAAAACTGTGAGAGCAAAAATTAATGATATTTTAGCAACACCTGAGTTTCACCCCGAAGGGGATGAAATTCCCGGTTTGTTCTGGCCAATGTGCAATAATGTCAATCATATAGATGAAAGTTTGGGCAGAAGTTTTCCTCGTTGACACCGGGCCGCTCTATGATCTCCTCGTCATCGGGCAGGGAGCCGGGTTCATGAACCGGTCCGCTTTCCGTTCATATTTCGGCGCTCGATGATGGTTGCCAGGGCTGGGTCGGATACCGTCAGGGTTGAAGATTCGCCGGTGAATTGGGATCGGGAGACGCTCCTGCCGATCCCGAGAAGCCGGAAGGCCGCCGCAATCGGGCAGGTGATCCAACCTGACATTCCACTCCATCACTCCAATCGCCTGCCCACCTCCCATCCAGCAAAACCGTCGCGAAGCACTCTCCGCGCGTCGCTTGGGTTGCCTGCGCGAGTGCCGGCTTACGCCTTTCGGCTTCGTTGTGCCGGCCTTCTTTCGGTAAGATAGTAAATTAGCAATGTTGAGCCTGAGGGTGTGCAAATGGGACGTTTAATATTGGTTCTGATGTCCACTTCGTTGCTCCTCGCCGCCGCCAGTTCCGCGCCGGCAAGCGCCGCGATCCGGACCGTCACATCGAAGCCGACCTTGGAGTCGTTGGCGCCGGGCCAATCGGTGCTTTATGACGACAAGAAATGTCCGAGCGGCATGATCGCCAAGTACAGAAAGGCGCCGAAACGGACCTCGATCAGCCGCACTTGCGTGCATCAGTGAACGCCCACCGATCATAAACTTTCACGTCCGCGTGAGCCGCATCGCGCGGGCGATGATTTTGCGGCGCGCCCGCGTTAGCTCAGCGGAATGATTACGCGCCTCGCTCTTGTTGTCGTTGTCCTGCTGTCGCCACTTGCTGCCTTCGCGCAGCAGGAATACGGCCGGACGGTGGCTCTCCTGGAGAGTTTATCGTCACGCGCAGATCTCAAGCCACTGAAGGCCGTGATCGTCGCCAGAGACGGGCGGACCGTGGCGGAGCAAGGATATCGCGGCCACACGACGACCGAGTCCGTCAACATCAAGTCCGCGTCGAAATCGATCATTTCAAGCCTCGTCGGCATTGCGATCGAGAAGAAGCTACTCGAGGGCCCTGATCAGCCGATCGCTCCCATCTTGAAAGCCGACCTGCCTGCCGATCCCGATCCGCGCCTCAACCAGATCACGATTGGCAATTTGCTCTCCATGCAGGCGGGGCTCGGGCGGCTCTCCGGTCCCAACTACGGCCGCTGGGTTGCCTCGCGCAACTGGGTGCGGTTCGCGCTTGCGCAGCCTTTCGACGACGAGCCCGGCGGCCGGATGCTTTACTCGACTGCCTCCACGCACCTCCTCTCAGCGATCCTGACGAAGATCAGCGGCAAGTCGACGCTGGCGCTCGCCCGCGAATGGCTGGCACCCGTCGATGGTTTTCGGATCGGGGCCTGGGAACGGGACCCGCAAGGGATCTATCTCGGGGGCAACCAGATGGCGATGACCGCGCGCTCGCTGCTGGCCTTCGGGGAACTCTACCGCAACGGCGGCAAGACGCCGAGCGGGACGCAGGTCGTTCCGGCGGACTGGATCACGCAGTCCTGGCAGCATCGCACCAATTCGCGCTTCTCTGGCGATGACTACGGCTATGGCTGGTTTTCGCGTCAGATCGGCGGGGAAGAGGTCCATTTCGCCTGGGGCTATGGCGGCCAGATGCTTTATGTCGTCCCTTCGCTCGGAATGACTGTTGTGATGACATCGGAGGAAACCGGCCCATCCGCGCGCACCGGCTATCGCGATGCCCTGCATGGTGTATTGGCCGAGATCATCGCCGCCAGCCGCCCGAGCTGATCAACGATCTAGGCAGACTCGTCTTCGACTCTCCAGCATTCGCGTCGCTCTGGGAGCAACTACGGCTTCAGCGCGAGAAACACCGGCGTAGGCTGGATGCGGCGAGGGACTAAGTGTCTGAAGGATTCCCTTCGTCGCTCAATGACGGCGGGCGGCGCCAGCGATACAGAACATCAGGCTCCCGCTCCTCGTTGCCAGCGCCGTCCGTCTCTTTCATGGCGACAAAACCGTGACGCTCGTAGAACCGTCGCGCGCTCGTGTTTCTTTGAAACGTCCAGAGCTCGATTTCGTCCATCTCCTCTTGAGCCCGACGAAGGAGCATCGTGCCGATGCCGTTGGCCTGGAAGTCGGGAAGGACGTAGAGCTGATCGATTTCATTTTCGCCATAAGCGATAATAGCGACCAGTCTTTGAGCTGAGACGGCCCCGAGTATCGTGCGGTTGGGAAGAAGCTGCGTGCGCCAGTAAGCCTCGTCTTCTTCCGGGGTATGAACATCCGGCAACCAGGGGAGCCGCCCCCAAAGCGCGAGACGACGCAGCATTGCGGCGTCTCGCATATGTTTGGCCTCAAGCCGGATAATGTCGGGCTGTTGCATCCCGCGGCGCATGGCGGCTAGGCCGCGATGTCCACGACGCCGCAATCGCCGGCTTCAGAGGCGAAGGCCAGCAGCTTGCCGTTCTTGCTCCAGCTCATCGAGGTGATCGCGCCCTTGCCAGGGCGGCGCAGCAGCGCTTCCTTGCTGTCGTTGAGACGTACGGCGAGGATCATCCCGTCGATGAAGCCGATCGCAAGGATGTCCTCCACCGGATGGAACTTGACCGACGTTGCCATGATGTTGGCGCGGGTGCCAAGTTCGAGCGGCGCCTTGCCCATCGGGCCATCCTTGCCCTGGAAGGGCCAGACGATGGCTGCCGGTGCGCCCGAGGAGGCGAGCCACTTGCCCTTCGCCGACCAGGACAGCGACTTCACCTTGGCGGGGTAGCCAGTCATGCGCATGTGGCGTGCGTCCGCGCCGACCTTGCTGTCGAGCTTCCAGCCGTGCAGCGCGTTTTCCTGCATCGTGGTGACGAGGAAGTTGCCGTCGGGCGAGAAGGTGACGCCGGTGTGGGCGCCTTTCCATTCGAGATCGGCGGGCTTGGCAGCGGTGCCGACCCAATGCAGCGAAACGCCGTTATAGCGCGCCGCCGCAATGCGCATGCCCTTCGGCGCGAAGGCCAGGCCTTCGACAGTGCGCTCTTCGGTAAATTCCTTGGTCGTACCATCGGCGAGGCGGACGAAGGCGCTCTTGCCGTAGGAGTAGGCGATGGCGCCCTGCGGGCCGGCGGCAAGCTGGGAAATCCACTTGCGCGGCGCATTGGCGAGTTCTGTGACGTTGGCGTCGGCCGTGATGCGCAGCACCTTGCCGTCTTCGCCGCCGGAAATCAGGCTATCGCTATAGGGGTCGCGGATGCAGCTCAGCATGCCGTGATGGGCTTCGGTCACCTTCTCGCCGCCGTCGAGGCGGTGAAAGGTGCCAGCGGCATTGGCGAAGAAAGGGGTGTCACCTAAAAATTCGACGGCCAGGATATGGCCGTCGAGATCAAACGGGGCAACTGTCGGCATCAGGCTGCCGCCTCGCACGCCTTGAAGGAGGCTTCGAGCTTTTCGCGGTCGAGTTCGCGGCCGATGAAGACGAGGCGGGTTTCGTGCTTCTCGCCATCCTTCCACGGACGCTGATGATCACCTTCGACGATCATGTGGACGCCCTGAATGACATAGCGCTCGGGGTCGTCCTTGAAGGCGATGATGCCCTTGAGCCGCAGGATGTTCGGGCCCTGTGTCTGGGTGATCTTCTGGACCCAGGGGAAGAAGCGTTCAGGGTTCATCTCGCCGCCGCGCAGCGAGACCGACTGGACCGTCACGTCATGGATCGGCGACATCGCGCCATGATGATGGTGGTCATGGTCATGATCATGATGGTGATGATGGTCATGATCGTGGTCGTGATCATGCGCATGGTGATGATGGTCGTGGTCGCAATCCGGGCCGCAGACGTGATCGTCGTGGTCATGATCGAGGAAATGCGGATCGTTCTCCAGCGCGCGCTCAAGGTTGAAGGCGCCCTGATCGAGAACGCGCGCCAGATCGACGCCCGAACGGCTTGTCTTGTAGACGCGGGCCGATGGGTTGATGGCGTGGACGACGTCCTCGATCTGCGCCAGTTCTTCCGGCGTCACGAGGTCCGTCTTGTTGATCAGTACGACATCGGCAAAGGCGATCTGGTCTTCGGCTTCGCGGCTGTCCTTCAGGCGTAGCGGCAGGTGCTTGGCGTCGACGAGGGCGACAACCGCATCGAGTTCCGTCTTGGCGCGAACGTCATCATCCATGAAGAAGGTCTGGGCGACCGGTACTGGGTCGGCAAGGCCGGTGGTTTCAACGATGATGCCGTCGAAACGGCCGGGGCGGCGCATCAGGCCTTCGACGACGCGGATCAGGTCGCCGCGCACGGTGCAACAGACGCAGCCGTTGTTCATTTCATAGATTTCTTCGTCGGATTCGACGATCAGGTCGTTGTCGATGCCGATCTCGCCGAACTCGTTGACGATGACCGCATATTTCTTGCCGTGGTTCTCCGACAGGATGCGGTTGAGCAAGGTCGTCTTGCCGGCGCCGAGGTAGCCGGTGAGGACGGTAACGGGGATTGGCTTCTGCTGGGTGGGGATCGCGTCGGTCATAAGAACCTCGAGAGATGGCACGCCCGGGGGCGGGGCTGAAAATTCGTCGGTCTCATATAAGGAGTTGCGCGCGGCAGTTCAAAGGGATTCGTATGTTATAAGATCACATCGCGACGGCAAGGGTTTCAATCGAGCTCCGCCGCGTCAAATGCATCGACATCCTCGAGCAGTTCGACCAGGCCTTTTACGGAATGCGCGATCAGCGCCTCGCCCTTCTCCGCTGTCGCAAGCGATGCGTTGCCCGCGACACCCGATGGGCTGAGATCCTGCATCTTCCACCCAAAAGCATGGGGGCCGTAGGCACGCAGATGCTTGAAGCGGGCGGCAAAATCGGACTGACGGGAGGGAAAATCGCGGGCCTTGCTCATGTCGACCTTGTCGGGATGAAGCGCCAGCATCACCGAGGTCTCGATATCGCCGCCGTGGATGTCGATCGCCTTCGCCTTGGGCGAGATGACACCGGCGGGAACGCCGAAGCGCGTCCAGCTGGTGGCGACGGCCAGCATATCGAACCGGACCCGGGCCTCGGTCGCGACGATCGTCATTAGCGGCGAGTTGCCGCCATGGGCGTTCAGCATCACGAACTTGCGAATACCCGTCTCCGCGAGCCTTTGAGCAATGCCCAGCCAGCGTTCGACGGCCTCGCCATATGTCAGCGTTTGTGTACCCTTCACGTCCATATGCTCGACCGAGTAGCCGACCTCTTCCGTGGGCAGAAACGTCGCCGGCAAGGCGGCGGGAAGTGCGGCTTTGAGCCGGGCAACGATGCCCCTCGCGATCAGGGTGTCGGTATCGAAAGGCAGATGCGGACCATGCTGTTCATGCGCGCCAAGCGGCAGAACGGCGATCCATTGACGGCGGTCTGCGGGCGTCAGGTTCGGATCGTTATCCGCGAAGTCGCGAGAAGGCTCCGTCATCCGGCTAAGACCTCTTGTTTATGACGAAATGATGCGCGATGTCATTGTGCAGCGTTCTCAATGCTTAGCGCATAACCCCTTAAATCGAAATCGATTTGGGGGAGGTGATCATGAAATGTTCCTGCTCCCCACACGGAAGGGGTGCGCAACGCAGCAAAGTCAAAGGGATGGCGATGGGGAAGAAGCACAAGGACGGAAAGAAGCAGAAGTCCAAGAAAAAGGACCAGACCGAATATACCGTCGTCGATCTTTCGCCGGCTTTGACGCAGGCAGCACGCTCGATGCGAACCGTCCTTTCACGCAATCTCCTCGAAAGCGGCCTTTATGCGGGTCAGGACGGCGTGATCCTTTCTCTGGCTGAAAGCGACGGGATGACGGCCGGCGGGCTGGCCCACAAGCTCGGCGTCAAGGCGCCGACCATGACGCGCACGATCGGACGCATGGAGGCGCAAGGCTTCCTCGAGCGCAAGCCGGACGCAGAAGATGCCCGCCTGACCAAGGTCTACCTCACCGAGCTTGGTCGCGGCAGCGTGCAGGCAATCGAAACGGCAGGGTCGGCCTGCGACCACATGGCGACCCAGGAGTTTTCCGAGAAGGAAATCCGCAATCTGGTCCGTCTTTTAAAGGCCATCGATGCCAATCTGCAGTCGGCCGCGATCCCGTTCGACGAGCCTGAGGAAATCTGACAAGTTTGTGAAATTACGAATTGCCTCGCTGCGTTTAATCTTTTAATTAAACATTTTAATAAGGCTCGGCCGCTCCATCGGCTGAGTGCACAGAAATCCGCGCGTTGCCTGGGGAGGACACGTGGCACAAAAGATCAAGCTTTCGACGATCGCCGAAACGCTCGGCATTTCAACAGCAACCGTATCTCTTGCCTTACGTGACAGCCCGCTCGTGGCTGGCGCCACCCGAGACAAAATCAAGGAACAGGCGCGGGCGCTCGGCTATATCTACAACCGCCGCGCCGCCAGCCTGCGCACGTCTCGTTCAGGCATCATCGGTGTCGTTGTGCATGACATCATGAATCCGTTCTACGGCGAAATCCTGAAGGCGATCGAAAGCGAACTCGATCGCAGCCGCCACACCTTCATTCTGTCGAACCACTACGACTCGGTCGAAAAGCAGCGCACCTTCATCGAGACGTTGCTGCAGCTCGGCGGCGACGGCGTCATCATGTCGCCGGCGATCGGTACGCCGCAGGAGGACATGCAGCTTGCCGAAGACAATGGCATGCCGGCGATCCTGGTTGCCCGTTCGCTGGACGGCTTGGACCTTCCGACGTACCGCGGCGACGACAGCTATGGCATTTCGCTCGCCACCAATCACCTGATCGGCCTGGGCCACAGCTCGATCGCGATGATCGGCGGCACCGACCAGACCTCGACGGGGCGCGATCGTTACCAGGGTTACGTCAACGCGCTGCGCAAGGCGGGCATAGACGTCGACCCGGGCTTGCGCATCCCCGGCCCGCGCTCGATGCAGGGCGGCTTCGAAGCGGCGGTGCACTTCCTGTCGCTGCCGCAGAAGCCGACGGCTGCCGTCTGCTGGAACGACCTCGTCGCGATCGGCCTGATGAACGGCATTGCCCGCGCTGGTCTCGTCCCGGGCAAGGATATCTCGGTCACCGGCTACGACGACCTGGAGGAAGCTTCGATCTCGATGCCGGCGCTGACGACGGTATGGAATGGCCAGGCAGAAGTTGGACGCCTTGCGGCTCGCGCGCTTCTTGATCGTCTCGCCGGCAGCCACGAGCCTGACGGGCTCCATCTCATCAAGCCGGAGATGCGCATCCGCCAGTCGACCAGTCCTCATCGCCCGCGCCCATAGCAAGCCAAAAGGAAATGCCATGTCCCGCATCGCTGTTCTCGTTCCAGGGAAGATACACGAGCGCGTCCTGATACGCCTGAAGGAGAGCTTCGATGTTATCGAAGGCAATCCGTCGGCGCTTGGCGCGGAGGCGGTCGGAAAGATTCGCGGTGTCGCCGTCTCCGGCACGTTCGATGCGGCTGCAATCGACAGTCTTCCGAGTGTGGAACTGATCTCCAGCTTCGGCGTCGGTTACGATGGCGTCGACGCCAAGCATGCTGCGAGTAAGGGCATCATCGTCACGAACACGCCCGACGTGCTGAACGACGAGGTCGCCGATACGGCGATCGGGCTCTTACTGAACACGATTCGCGAGTTTCCGCGTGCGGAGAACTGGCTGCGTGCCGGCAACTGGAAGCTGGGGCAAAACTATCCGCTGTCGCGTTTCTCCCTCAAGGGGCGGCATGTCGGAATCTACGGCCTTGGGCGGATCGGCCAGGAAATCGCCAAGCGCCTGGAGCCGTTCAAGGTCAAGATCAGCTATCACACGCGCACGCGCCACCCCGATGCGCCGTATGGCTATTATTCGTCGCTGAAAGATCTCGCCGAGGCCGTCGATACGCTGATCTCCATCGTCCCGAAGACACCACAGACCCATAAGACCATAAATGCGGAAATCCTGTCCGCACTCGGACCTGACGGCGTCTTCATCAACGTGGGGCGCGGCTGGACAGTGGACGAGGATGCACTTGCTCAGGCGCTGAAGTCCGGAACCATCGGTGCCGCCGGGCTCGATGTTTTCTACGACGAGCCGAACGTCCCTACTCGGCTGCTCGATCTGCCGAACGCCGTGCTTCTGCCGCACCTCGCTTCAGGCTCGGTGCCGACACGGAATGCCATGGCGGATCTGGTTGTCGACAACCTCGTTGAGTGGTTCGGGAAGGGCAAGCCGCTGACACCCGTGCCAGAGACTCCGGTGGAGGCGTAACTCGCCCGTCCGAATAGCGACTCAGCTATTTGGCAACATGCCAGACGCCACCCATGCCATCGCCCTTCATGTCGCCTTCCATCTTGTCGTCGACAAACATATAGAGCGGCTTGCCTTCATAGGCCCACATTTCCTTGCCGTCCGCGGCCTTGACCAGCGTCCAGTCGCCTTCCGCCTTGGCCTTGGCCGCGGCATGGAAGGCTGGCCATTTCTTCAGGCAGGCCTTATCGCAATTTGACTTGTCCTTTGCATCCTTGTCGAAGGTATAGAGGGTCATGCCCTTTTCGGTTGCCAGGATCTTGCCCATCTTGGTATCGACCATCTTGGCCGGTTCGGCGGCAAATGCCGAGAGGGCACTCGTGGCCAGAACGGCCATTGAGAGCAACAGCGTTTTCATAATTTCCTCCCACTCGGGAGCGCCGGCGGAATGCCGGTAGTGCCCGATCTAACTGATAGAAACGCTCCATCGGGACACCCTGTTCCGCGATCATGGGTCTGCGGCGGAATGTCGCGGTCAGCGGGGCGTGCACGAGAGGTTTTTCGGCAACGTTCGGTCGCGTCAATTTACATCAATCACAATCGCGCATATTCATTTCGCTTCTCGGACGGCCTTGCGTTGATTGGGTAAAGGCGAGACATCATGAACGAAATGCGGCGCAAGCTGACGACCATCTTCTCTGCGGATGTTCAGGATTACACGCGACTGATGGGTGCCGACGAAGAGGGCACGCTTGCCATGCTGAAGTGGTCGCGCGATGCGATGTCGCGACTGATCGGCGCGCATGGCGGCCGGGTGATAAATACCTGGGGCGACGGGCTGATTGCCGAATTTCCGAGCGTCGTCGAAGCAGTCCGCGCCGCAATCGACGTGCAAAACGAACTCGTCGGCATGAACGCAGCTCGGCCGGCGGACGGGCGGATGCTCTACCGGATCGGCATCAATCTCGGCGATGTCCTCGCTGAGGGCGACGATATCTACGGCGACGGCGTCAATATCGCCGCCAGGCTTCAGGCTTCCGCACCGGCCGGCGGCATCGTGATTTCCAATACCGTCTATGATCAGGTTCGCAACAAGGTCGCCGTCGGCTTCGATTTTCTAGGAGCGCTGACGGTAAAGAACGTCAGCGAGGCGGTGCCAAGCTATGCCGTTCGGATCGGAGTAGAACCATCTGCAGGACCAGCTCCGGCGGCCGGTCCGTCGCCGGCAGTCGCAGCGTCCGAGCCGGTCCGCTTGTCTGACCCCAGGGTGCGGAAGATGGCCGGCGTGTTCGCGGTTGTCGCCATCGCTCTGTTGGTAATCAACCTGCTGTCGTGGCAGGGCGTGTTCTGGGCGGCGTGGCCGCTGCTTGCCCTTGCCTTCGTGGTCGCCATGGGGTGGGTCCGCAGCCAGAACCGTTTTGACCGGCGCATAGCCGGATTCGCGGTTGTCGGCATCGGGATCGTCATGATCAATCTGTTGTCATGGCACGGCGTATTCTGGGCCATATGGCCGCTTCTGGGCCTAGCCGTGACTGCCGGATTGCGATGGGCGATGCGCCGCTAGAAGCGACCGATCGGTCGGCGATCAGGCAGGTGTCTTTTCCCTTAGTAGCTTGCTTGCCGCGTAGTCCCTGACGGCGTCGCCGAAGGCCGTGAAGATCTGGTTCGATGGCTTGTCAGTCTCGGCCCAGTATTCCGGATGCCATTGAACACCGACCGCAAAAGCCGGAGCATCGATCACGGAGACCGCTTCGATCGTCCCGTCTTCGGCCACCGCCTCCGTCTGCAGGCGCGGGGCCGTCTTGGCGATGGCCTGGCGATGCAACGAGTTCACCCTGATTTCGCCCGGACCGACGATGCCCGCGATGCAGGACCCTTCCTTGACGAAGACGCTCTGGCGGATCGCGTACTTGCCGTCACGGTCAACCTCGGCCGGCGTGCGGTGATCCCATATGCCTGGCTGGTCCTGGATTTCGCTGGCAAGCGTGCCGCCCAAGGCGACGTTGAGTTCCTGAATGCCGCGGCAGATCGCGAGCAGCGGAATGGCCCGGTCGATGGCACGACGGATTAGCGGCAGGGTGGTGGCGTCACGGGCGATATCGAAAGGCCCGTCGGCGTCGGTCGCGGTTGCGCCGTAGTAAGACGGGTGGACGTTGCTGGCCGAACCGGAGACAAGGACGCCGTCGACGCGGTCCAGAATCGCGTCCGTTCCGTAGCCTTCCTCGAAAGCTGGAATGATGAAGGCCATGACGCCGGCGGCATTGAGCGCCGCGCGCACATATTGATGCTGGACGGCATGCCACGTCGCACCGTCGAAGGTGCGGATATCGGCAGGAACGGCGACGATCGGCTTCGTCATTTTGACCCCGGTCATAAGATGCGGTTGCTATTGTGAGAGCCGAGAACGGCTTGGAAGTCAACGTCTCGGCGCAATCGCAGGCAGAATTACGGCATTGTCGGCCACCGGCTCCGGCGAAGCCTGCCTAACTCGCTGATTTTGATGGAAATGCTTCTCGCCGCTATATTGCCGTCGTGATGCCAAAGACTAATGGGACAGTGCTTGAAACACGGTCGCCACCGTGCTTAGTTCGCCTATCGCTGCGGGCAAAGATGAGGGTTCACCTCGCAGTACCATCTATACGGGAGGTTTTTGATGGATCGTCGTTCATTCATGAAGAAGGCAGGGACCGCCGGCGCCAGTGCGGTTGCTGCCGCGGGCGCACTCGCAGCGCCTGCGATTGCACAAGAGAACCCCAAGATTTCCTGGCGTATGACGTCGTCGTTCCCGAAGAGCCTGGATACGATCTATGGCGCGGCCGACGATATCTCCAAGCACCTTGCCGCGGCGACCGACGGCAACTTCACCATTCAGCCGTTCGCGGCTGGTGAAATCATTCCGGGCCTGCAGGCCGCTGACGCCGTCAGCGCCGGCACCGTCGAGGCAGCCCACACCTGCTCGTATTACTTCGTCGGCAAGGATCCAACCTATGCGATCGGAACGGCGATCCCGTTCGGTCTCAATGGTCGCCTGACCAATGCCTGGTTCTACGAAGGCAACGGCAACAAGCTGATGAACGAGTTCTTCGCTACGCAGGGCATCTACGGCCTGCCGGCGGGCAACACGGGCGCCCAGATGGGCGGTTGGTTCCGCAAGGAAATCAATACGCTCGACGACCTGAAGGGCGTCAAGATGCGTATCGCCGGTCTGGCCGGCCAGGTCATCAGCAAGGTCGGCGTCATTCCACAGCAGATCGCCGGCGGCGACATCTATCCGGCGCTCGAAAAGGGCACGATCGATGCCTCGGAGTTCGTCGGGCCCTATGACGATCTGAAGCTCGGCCTGCACAAGGTTGCGAAGTACTATTACTATCCGGGCTGGTGGGAAGGTGGACCGACCGTCCATGCCTTCTTCAATCTGGAAAAGTGGAACAGCCTGCCGAAGCACTATCAGGCGGCGCTCACGGATGCCTGCGCCTTTGCCAACACCAACATGATGGCAAAGTACGACATGAAGAACCCGCCGGCGCTGAAGCAGCTGGTATCGGAGGGCGCCACGCTGCGTCCGTTCAGTCAGGAAATCATGGAAGCCTGCTTCCAGGCGGCGCTCGGCATCTACGCCGAGATTTCGGCATCGAACCCGTATTTCAAGAAGATCTACGAGGACCAGACCGCGTTCAAGCGCGATGCCTATCTCTGGGCGCAGCTGTCGGAGTACACCTTCGACACGTTCATGATGATCCAGCAGCGTGCCGGCAAGATCTGACAGGCAGCTCAGTAAGGACAAGGAAAAAGCCCCGGATTTCGATCCGGGGCTTTTTTGTTATCAGTTGATCTTGGGCGGCTGACTGAGATCCGTTGCCGGCGGCGGCGCGGGGGCCGGTGCTGGCGGTTGGCCGGGCAAGCCGTTCATCGGCGGCAAGGTCAAGCCAGGCATTTGTGGCGAGCCACCCGGCGCTCCGAGCGGCGGCAGCCCCAGGCCGTTGTTGCCGAAGCCCGGCACCTCGATCTTGATCGAGTTCGGATCGACCTTCGGCCCCTTGTCCAGCCAGTAGGTCACCGACTGCGGCCAGAAGATCACGATCGCTACGAGGATCAGCTGCATGCAGACCCAGGGCAGGGCGCCCATGTAGATGTCTGAGGTCTTGACGTTGCGATCGGCAATGGAGCGCAGGTAGAAGAGCGCGAAGCCGAAGGGCGGGTGCATGAAGCTCGTCTGCATGTTGACGCAGATCAGCACGCCGAACCAGATCAGGTCGATGCCGAGAGCGGAGGCCACCGGCGCCAGCATCGGAATGACGATGAAGGCGATCTCGAAGAAATCGAGGAAGAAGGCCAGCACGAAGATGAAGATGTTGACGAAGATCAGGAAGCCGACCGGGCCTCCCGGGATGCCCGACAGCATGTGCTCGATCCAGCGCGAGCCGTCCATGCCCTGGAAAACGAGGCTGAAGACGGTCGAGCCGATCAGGATCATCACCACCATCGAGGTGATATGCATGGTCGAGCGCATCGCCTCCTGCATCAGCGGCCAGGTGAGGCGGCGATGCATGGCGGCAAGCACCATGGCGCCGACGACGCCGAGCGCGCCTGCTTCCGTCGGCGTCGCGAGCCCCATGAAAATCGTGCCGAGAACGAGAAAGATCAGCACGATCGACGGCACCATGCCGGAGAGCACCCTGAACAGCAGGGACCAGTTGAAGTCGCCGCGCACTTCCTTCGGCAGCGGCGGCATGGAGGCCGGCTTCAGGATCGACAGGACCAGAATATAGCCCATGAAAATCGCGACCTGGAGGATCGATGGGCCGATGGCGCCGAGATACATGTCGCCGACCGACTTGCCGAGCTGGTCGGCAAGGACGACCAGCACGAGGGACGGCGGGATGACCTGGGTGATGGTGCCGGAGGCGGCGATGACGCCGGTCGCGAGCCTTGGGCTGTAGCCGTAGCGCAGCATGATCGGCAGCGAGATGACGCCCATGGTGATGACGGAGGCTGCGACCGTGCCGGTGATGGCGCCAAGCACGGCGCCGACCAGGATTACCGCGTAGGCGAGGCCGCCCGGAATGCGGCCGAACAGTTTGCCGGTTCCCTCGAGCAGGTCCTCGGCAAGGCCGCAGCGTTCCAGAATGGCGCCCATGAATGTGAAGAACGGGATGGCGAGTAGTAGATCGTTGGAGACGATGCCGAAGAAGCGCAGCGGCAGAGCCTGCAAGAAGGCTTCGCTGAAATGCCCGGTGGCGATGCCGATTATGCCGAAGAACAGGCCGACGGCAGCCAGCGAAAAGGCGACCGGAAAGCCGTAGAGCATGAAAAGGACCATGCCCACGAACATGGCCGGCGGAATGATGCCGAAATCAAACAATGGTATTCCTCCCGGTCCGGCTTACTGCAGCGGCTTTTCGTATGTGGTGTCGATCTGCATGTAGCCGGTGAGGGCCGCGATCCGCTTGATTAACTCGGATATGCCCTGAAGGGTCAGCAGCCCGAAGCCGAGGAACAGAACGAGCTTGACCGGCCAGCGGATCAGGCCGCCGGCATTGGCGGAGATCTCATGCTGCAGATAAGAGGCCAGGAAGAAGGGCCAGCAGAGCCAGGTCAGGAAGATGCAGGCGGGGATCAGGAAGACAATGAGCCCGATGATGTCGATCCAGATCTTGGCCTTGTCGGAGACGGAGCCGTAGATAAGGTCCACGCGCACGTGTTCGTTCATGCGCAGCGTATGGGCTGCGCCTAGCACGACGATGAAGGCGAAGAGATACCATTGGATCTCGAGCCAGCCGTTGGAGCTGTAGTTGAAAGAGTAACGGATCAGCGCGTTGGCTGCGCTGATCAGACAGCAAAGCAGCACCATGTATTCGGACAATTTGCCCATGAATTGGCTGACCGCATCGATCAGCCGGCTGACGGTCAGCAAAGCCGGCATGCCATTCCCCCTGTTATGTCGCGCGGTTTTATGCGCCTTTTATCTTTCCACCGGTTTAGACCACGGTTTTTTAAATTGAAAGGTCAAAGGGGGTATGTTGGAATATAGTAGTATAAGCCTTTCGCAACCCGCTTGGCGTTAGTGCTGAAGCATCTAAACAACCTGAAGCTAGGCGGGAAACGGCGAAAACTTCCCCGCATGGCTGCATAAGTCCTTGCAATCGCTAAAAATCACGCCAGGGTTTTGGAAAATTCGACAAAATGTATGGATTACACGAAATCAATTTTTAAAGGGTTGGGGATAAGGTTTCGCCGCACAGGGAAAGTATGGATGAAGCCACATAACCCGAACAGGGTCCCTACCGACGTTTATCTGTCGTTTGTCAGTTCCCTCTTCGGGAATCGCATGACACTCGTCGCGGGTGTCGTCGTGCATGTGGTTGCCTTCCTCGCTGTTGCCCTGAAAACCAGTTCCCCATTCTACGTCGTTCTTTCGCTCGGTTTTCTTGCGGTTTTCGCCGGCCGCATGGTCACCTTCCGCATGTTCGACAAGGTCGACAAGCCGACGCTGTCGCGCGACGAGATCGAACATTGGGAAACGGTCTACGTTATCGGTGCCGCCTCGACGGCCGCCGTCCTTGGCATCGGCAGCGGTTACGCGATCTTCTTCCTGCAGGATCCGTTTGCCGAACTGGCCTGCATCGCCGTCACCATGGCGTCGATGGTCTCGGTGGTCGGCCGAAACTACGGATCGCAAAAGGCGATCGACCTGCAGACGCTGGCGTGCTGCCTGCCGATGATCATTTGCAGCCTGATGGCGCTCGACTTCTATCGTGCGATCCTGTCGGCCTTCCTCATTCCGTTCGGTCTGACGACGCGAGCAATGGCGAATGGCGTGCGCGAGTTCCTCTATGAGAACGTCATTGCGCGCCGCCAGATCTCGATGATCGCCGATCGCTTCGATACGGCGCTCAACAACATGCCGCACGGCCTGGTGATGGTTGATCCGGAAAACCGCATTCAGGTCATCAACCGCAAGGCCTGCGACCTCCTGAAGATCGGCGATCCGGACCGGCTGAAGGAGCGCGACCTCGGTGCGGTGCTGCGCTACGGCGCCCGCTACAGCTTTATGGATTCCACGCAGCCGGAGCTTATCCTGCGGCAGATGACGCACGTCGCCGAAGGCAAGCTGTCGCGCACGCTGATCCACTTTCCTGAAGACCTGTCGTTGGAGTTTTCCGCCAGCCGCCGTGCCGACGGTGGCGCCGTGTTGATTTTTGAAGACGTGTCGAGCCGCGTGAAGGCCGAGCAGAAGATCCTGCACATGGTTCGCTTCGATGCGCTGACCGGCCTGCCGAACCGCGAGTACTTCAGCCATCTCGTGCAAGACTACCTAGGCAAGCATCCGAAGAAGCGTGGCCCCGTCGGCTTCATGGTTCTGGATATCGACGAGTTCAAGCATGTCAACGACATGCGGGGCCACATCACTGGCGACCGCCTGCTCTGTGCCATCGCAGCCCGCATCGCCAAGCAGGCGGGCAAGGCCATTGTCGGTCGCCTGATGGGCGACCAGTTCATCCTATTCTTCCCGCACGCGAAGGACATGGCCGCGCTTGACGCCGAGATCCACCGTTTCCATGAGAGCATTCAGGGCAACTACGAGGCCGATGACGTCACCTTCCTCGTTTCGCTGAGCGCCGGCTTTGCGATTCTCGAGAGTGATGCCTTCGCAATGGAGGAGTGGAGCATCAAGGCGGATCTCGCGCTCTTCGAGAGCAAGTCGAAACAGCGCGGCGGCATTGCCGGCTTCGAACGCGAGATGGATGGCCGCTATATTGAGCAGCAGAAGCTCAAGGCGGATCTGCGCGAGGCGATCGGCAAGCACGGCCTCAGCATCGCCTACCAGCCGATGTTCAAGGCCGACGGAACACGCATCGAATGCGCCGAGGCGCTGGCGCGCTGGGTCCACCCCGAGAAGGGCGCGATCCCACCTGACGTCTTCATTCGTCTTGCAGAGGAGATGGGCATCATCTCGGAGATTACGCGCTTCATCCTCATGAAGGCGTGCGCCGACTGCATGAGCTGGCCGGATCATATCGCCGTTTCCGTCAACCTGTCGGCGCGCGATCTGCGCGACGCGGATATTCTTGCCGTCGTTTCCGAAGCGCTTGAGGCGTCGGGTCTCGAGCCTGCGCGATTGCATCTCGAAATTACCGAAAGCTGCCTGATCGATGAGCCGGCCGCCGTACGCGCGATCCTCGCCGAACTCAGGGCGCGCGGGATCACGATAGCGATCGACGACTTCGGCACCGGCTTCTCGAGCCTCAGCTATCTCGACACGCTGCCGCTTGACATCGTCAAGATCGACCGCTCGTTCCTGCGCAACATTGTCGAGGACGGCCGCCGCCTCAAGTTGCTGCGCGGCACCGTCAACCTAGCGCGCGAACTCGGCCTCAAGATCGTCACCGAGGGTGTCGAGACCACCGAGCAACTGGCCTTGCTCAACAAATATCGTGCCACCGATCTGGTGCAGGGTTACGTCTTCTCGCCGGCCGTTCCGGCGCAGAACATCGCCATCCTCTCCCAAAGCCTCAGTCGCCGCACGGCCCCACGTCGTCGCCCGAAAGTTGCATGATCCGAGCGGTCGTTTCGGCCGGCGGCTCTGTCGTTCAAAAGCGGACCATTAACCTTAACAATTCAAATATAACGCAAATCCTCGCAGCATTCTTGCCCTTCGCCCGGTTCCGTATGATTAATGCTTCGTTAACAGGCGGACCGGGTAACTATGGCAGACAGCCCTTTAAAGACGAGTGATTTCAGCAGTAAACTTCTTGAGATAATGGACCATGTCGAATACCGCCGCGTCGAAAGCGGCGAGGACATGGAAGAGGTGGAACGCCTGCGCTACAAGGCCTACAAGGCCCGTGAAGTGCTTCCGGTCGCCGCCAAAAGCATGATCGACGAAGCCGATTTCGATAGCCAGGCGTATGTTTTCGGACTGTACTATTATGAACAGCTCGTCAGCACGATTCGCATCCATCACGTGACGCCGGACCATCGTGTCTCACAATCGGGCGGTATCTTTCCGGCCGAAATGGATGCGTTTCTGGACGCGGGGCTGAGCCTGATCGATCCGGCGCGCTTTGCTGCCGACCCCGAACTCAGCACGGAAATGCCGTGGATCCCTTATCTGACGCTGCGTCCGAACATCGTCGCTGCAGCACATTTTCGCGCGGACCGTGTGATGCAGCATGTGCGCCCGGCGCATGCGGCCTTCTACAAGCGCGTCTTCTACGCCGACACCGTCGTCGCAAGCCGGATGACCGAGACCTATGGTTTCGACCTGACGCTGATGGCGACCAACGTCATCGAGGTCGGCCGGAAGCTGCTGACGCGCTATCCGTTCTTCATTTCGAGCGCCAGCGAACAGCGGATGATGTTCTCGCGTACGCCCAATCACACGCTGCCGCCGCTGACCATCATACCGACGGCGCGTTTCATGGCTGAGGGCGATCTCGGGACCGATCTTCCCCTGTGATCCCATCCGCTTGAATTTGGCTGAGAATGTCGCCCGCCTGCGGCATTCTCATGCATTGCGCTTTCTCGAAGCTTTGTGTAATCCCTCTGCAGGGACATTTCCTCGTGGGATCGAGGGAATCATGACAGTCGAACGGTCGTGCTGCTTGCGTGCTGACCGGGAAGTTTGAGGGAGACGATATTCATGGCCGAGCATCACACGGGACCTGCCGAGGTCGGCGCGCCGATGGACTACAACGAACACGAGCAGACTTACAACATGTTCCTTGCCGCGACGAAGTACGGCACGCTGTTTCTTGTGGCTCTCCTGCTTGGCATGACGGCTGGCTTCTTCACCGGTGCTGGCTTCCTCGGTGGCCTTGTTGTCCTGCTGATCGTCTTCATCGCTGGCCTCGTTCTGCTGCGCTAGACGCAGCGCGGGGAGGGGGCGCTTTTCCAAAGCTTTGACTGAATGCTCGGGCTGGGCAGGCGAAGCCTGCGGCAGACTGGCTGACCCGGAGGAGGGGGCGGTTGGGCAACGTTGTTTTTGTGGCGAAGGAAACCACGGGGGATGAGACGCGCGTCGCCGCGTCCGTCGAAACCGTAAAGAAGATGATCGGCCTTGGCCTCGACGTCGTCGTCGAGGCTGGCGCCGGTGCGAAGTCGAAAATTCCGGATGCGGAATTCGAGGCAGTCGGTGCACGGATCGGTTCGGTCGGTGCGGCAGCGACCGCCGATGTGGTGCTGAAGGTCCGGCGCCCGACCGACGAGGAGATCGCCGGTTACAAGAGCGGTTTGATCGTGATCGCGGTCATGGATCCCTACGGCAATGACGAGGCGATCGCAGCCATGGCCAAGGCCGGGCTTTCCAGCTTCGCCATGGAACTGATGCCGCGCATCACCCGCGCGCAGTCTATGGACGTTCTTTCCTCACAGGCTAACCTTGCAGGCTACCAGGCGGTGATCGAAGCGGCGGCGGTCTATGATCGTGCCATGCCGATGATGATGACGGCGGCCGGCACTGTTCCGGCGGCCAAGGTCTTCGTCATGGGCGCCGGTGTTGCCGGCCTGCAGGCGATTGCCACGGCGCGTCGTCTCGGCGCTGCGGTGTCCGCGACCGACGTTCGCCCGGCCGCCAAGGAGCAGGTTGCCTCGCTCGGTGCGAAGTTCATCGCCGTCGAGGACGAGGAATTCAAGGCGGCCGAGACCGCCGGCGGCTACGCCAAGGAAATGTCCAAGGAATACCAGGCGAAGCAGGCGGCACTCGTGGCCGATCACATCGCCAAGCAGGACATCGTCATCACCACAGCCCTGATTCCGGGGCGTCCGGCACCGAAGCTGGTCTCGCGTGAGATGCTGAAGTCGATGAAGCCAGGTGCGGTTGCCGTCGATCTCGCCGTCGAGCGCGGCGGCAACATCGAAGGCGTCAAGCCGGGCAAGGTCGCCGACGTCGATGGCGTGCGCGTCATCGGTTACGCAAACATGGCCGGTCGGATCGCGGCCAGCGCCTCGGCTCTCTACGCCAAGAACCTCGTCACCTTCCTCGAGACCATGGTCAACAAGGAAACAAAGACGATTGCCCTCAATCTCGAGGACGAATTGATCAAGGCGACGATGCTCACGCATGTGGGCAATGTCGTGCACCCGACATTCGGCGGCACGAAGAAGGGGGATAACTGATGGCCAGTGAAGCAATGGACAAGGCGCTGGAGCAATTGAACCAGGCCGTGAATGCCGTGACGTCGGCTGCTGCCCACGCGCCGGAGGCCGCAAGTGCCGCCACAGGCGGCGCGATCGACCCCTTCGTGTTCCAGTTCGCGATCTTCGTACTGGCGATCTTCGTCGGCTATTACGTCGTCTGGTCGGTGACGCCGGCGCTGCACACGCCGCTGATGGCGGTCACCAACGCGATCTCCTCGGTCATCGTTGTCGGTGCGCTCCTGGCGGTCGGCATTTCGACGAGCGGGCTTGCAACCGGCTTCGGCTTCGTCGCGCTCGTTCTCGTCTCGGTGAACATCTTTGGCGGCTTCCTTGTCACCCAGCGCATGCTGGCGATGTACAAGAAGAAGGATAAGTGAGGACCGCATGAGCAGTATCGCAGCCTTCCTTTATCTTGTCTCCGGCGTTCTCTTCATCCTGGCATTGCGCGGGCTTTCCCATCCGGCCAGCAGCCGCAAGGGCAATCTCTACGGCATGGCCGGCATGGCGATCGCCATCCTCACCACGCTGACGCTGGCGACGCCATCCTTCGGTGGCTTCGTGCTGATCGTCCTCGGTCTCGCGATCGGCGGCGGCGCAGGCGCCTATATTGCCCGGGTCATTCCGATGACGTCGATGCCGCAGCTGGTTGCCGGGTTTCACTCGCTGGTAGGCTTCGCGGCCGTTCTGGTCGCGGCTTCGGCGCTCTACACGCCGTCGTCCTTCGGCATTGGCAACATCGGTGAGATCCACACCGAGGCGAGGATCGAAATGGCGCTCGGGGTCGCCATCGGCGCCTTGACCTTCACCGGCTCGATCATCGCCTTCCTGAAGCTTGATGGGCGCATGTCCGGCAAGCCGATCATGCTGCCCTTCCGGCACGTCATCAACATCGCGCTGCTGGTGCTGATCGTCCTCTTCATCGTCGGCCTCGCCGCGACGGAAAGCCATTTCGATTTCTGGGCGGTCGTCGTTCTGTCGCTGGCGCTCGGCGTTCTGCTGATCGTGCCGATCGGCGGCGCCGACATGCCTGTCGTCGTCTCGATGCTGAACTCCTATTCGGGCTGGGCCGCCGCCGGCATCGGCTTCACGCTCGGCAACCTGGCGCTGATCATAACCGGGGCGCTGGTCGGCTCGTCGGGTGCGATCCTGTCCTACATCATGTGCAAGGGCATGAACCGTTCGTTCATCTCGGTCATCCTCGGCGGCTTCGGCGGCGAGACAGTGAGTGGTAGCACTGACAATTCAGACAAGACGGTCAAGCTCGGCTCGGCCGAGGATGCCGCCTATCTGATGGCCAATGCCTCCAAGGTGATCATCGTTCCCGGCTACGGCATGGCGGTGGCGCAGGCGCAGCACGCGCTTCGCGAAATGACCGACAATCTGAAAAAGAACGGCGTCGAGGTGAAGTACGCGATCCATCCGGTCGCGGGCCGCATGCCGGGCCATATGAACGTGCTGCTGGCGGAAGCGAATGTGCCTTATGACGAAGTCTTCGAGCTCGAGGACATCAACTCGGAATTTGCGCAGGCTGACGTTGCCTATGTCATCGGTGCCAACGACGTGACCAATCCGGCTGCTCGCGACGACAAGACCTCGCCGATCTACGGCATGCCGATCCTCGATGTCGACAAGGCCAAGACATGCCTTTTCGTCAAGCGCTCGCTCGGCTCCGGTTACGCCGGCATCGACAACACGCTGTTCTACAAGGACGGCACGATGATGCTGCTCGGCGATGCCAAGAAGGTCACCGAGGAAATCAACAAGGCGATCGGCCACTGAGGCATCGCCAGCGTGCTTGATCTCGATTAAACTAGAAGGGCGCAGGCTTGGTCTGCGCCCTTTGTTTTGCACGGTGATGTCATGTCCCTCGAAACGCTGCTCCTCTACGTTCCCGCCTGTTTTGCGCTGAACATGGCATTTGGTCCGAACAACCTGCTCTCGGTGACGATCGGCGCCCGGGCTGGAATGGGTATGGCGATTGCGGCCTCGACCGGCCGCATCGTTGCCTTCGCCATCATGATCGCGATCAC
Source organism: Rhizobium grahamii CCGE 502 (assembly GCF_000298315.2). Lineage (GTDB taxonomy): Bacteria > Pseudomonadota > Alphaproteobacteria > Rhizobiales > Rhizobiaceae > Rhizobium > Rhizobium grahamii. Next base: position 142,593 of record NZ_AEYE02000031.1, read on the forward strand.
AGCCTTCGGTCTCGGCGCCCTCTTGATGGCATCAGGAGTGGCTTTCTCGATCGTGAAGTGGCTGGGTGTCGCTTATCTGCTCTGGATTGGCTTCAAGCTGTTCCGCGCCAAGGTGGATGTGTCGGAACTGGCGGCTGCCCATCACCCTTCAACGTTCAGGGCCTATCTGCGGCAAGAATTTCTCGTCGCGTCGAGCAATCCCAAAGCGATCCTGATCTTTACGGCGTTCCTGCCGCAGTTCGTCGAACCCAGTGCCTACTGGCAGAGTTTCTTCACGCTTGGGGCAATCTTCCTGGTCTTGGAGGTTGTGGCGATCGCCATCTATGCCTTCGTCGGTTCCCGACTTCGTGGCGTCATGCGCAACGCCTGGGCGGTTCGGTTGGTCGATCGCATCAGCGGTACGATGATGATGCTGTTCGGGGGCGCTCTTGCCCTGACACACCGCTCCGCCTGACAAGGAGGAGAGAGACCGACCGGCCTCTCTCCCTTTCGGCGCGACCTGAAATCAGGTGGCAGCCGGCGCCAGCGTCAGTTTCTCCACGCCGAGCGCGAGGTTAAGACCCTCCTGGGCCTGCACGTTCAACGGCTGCAGCATGAAGGATTGGTTGGTGCCGCCGGCGATGACCTTGGCACCAGCACCGGCGCCGAAACTCGCATCGGCGCCTACGCCGAAGTATTCACCGGCCAGCGCGAAATCGGGAATATTGGTTCCAGTCTTGGCCAGAACCTGCCAGATCATCACGGTTTTGCCCGTCTGGCCGACATCCAGCCCGAATTTCTGGATCGTCCCGGCATAGACGACCTTCGGTCCGCCTTCCGCCGGCGTGTAGGTGCAGAGGAGGTTCTTCTGCGACGTGACGATCATTCCCTGGCCGCCCTGCGATCCGCAGACAAGCCGGCCGAGTGTCACATAGTTTGCTGCACTTGCCGGGTTGGCGATGGCGGCTACTGCGGCAGCCGCCGCGGCAATCATCGTTTCCCTGAACATGGTTTTCTCCTTTCGAGTAGCCTGTCGGAAACGAACGTTTGCATGGTTTGTTCCGCGCTAGGCGCGCTCGAAGGAGCGGCGTGGCGCCGTCAACGTCCAATAGAAGCCCTCAGGCCGGAACTCAATCTCGACCGTTCCGGAAAAGGCTGCGGCAGCGTGGTTCTTGATGATCGTCGTACCGAAACCCGAACCCTCGGGCGCGCGGGTGTGCGGGCCGTCGCGTTCTTCCCACGTAAAGAGAATGAGGGGCTCCTTGCGCGTTTCGTCCTGGGCGTCCCGCCAGCTCAGCCGAACGCGGCCATGGGGGACGGAAAGGGCCCCGTACTTTACCGAATTGGTCGCCAGTTCATGCAGCACGAGGCCGAAATTCTGGACGACATCGGGCTTCAGGGTGAAGTCCTTGCCTAAAACCTCGGCCTGTTCGGTTGCCTGGGGAAAGCTCTTAAAGTGGATGTCGATCACCCGCCGCAGCGATGCACCCGCCCATTGCTCGCTGGTGAGAAGGTCGATCGAGCGCGACAGGCCCTCAAGGCGGTCGGCAACCGCAGCCTGGTACGCCTCAACGCTGTCGGCGCGCTTCGCGACCTGGCGCATCATCGCCTGAACCAGCGTCAGCAGGTTCTTGGTGCGGTGCACGAGTTCGTTCATCACGAAGTGCAGGCGGTCCTCGGTCTGGCTCCGGTCGAAAGAGGCATTGGAGAGCGCGACCGCGACCTGGTTGGCCTCGATCACGCTGGTTTCGATCGGCGCCACGATGTGGCCTTCGCCCATGCGATTGGCCATCTCAGCGATGGAGCGGATCGTCGTGCGGACCTGGCGCGCCACCACATAGGCGGCCAGAATCGCGACGAGCATCAGTGCCAGGCCTCCGATGATCAGAAAACGCCACGTCGTCAGTATCGACGCCTGCGCCGTGGCGACTGGCCCCCATATCACGGCCTTCCAGGACCAACCGGGAATCTGCGCGTAGCCCAGCATCGCCCTCGGCAGGACCTGCTTGTTCTCATAGACGCCGCTGGAACTGACGAGTGAGGGAAGAATGCTCGGATTGAAAGGCTGGCCGAAGCCGATATTCGTAGCGCCGGCGGATGCCACGACATGGCCACTCTGATCGATGACAGCCGCCGACCAATCGTTCGGCAGGCCTTCCGTGGTGACCAGTTTCGCAAGGTCCCTGGCATTTTGCGTGATGATCAACGCCCTGACCCTGCCGGCCTGCATCGGCATCGTGACGTTGTAGACGAATTCGCCGCTCGTTCGTCCCATGAACACATCCGAGGCCTCGATCCGCCCCGATTTGATGGCTGCTTCGATCGAGGGGAGATTGCCCGCCTTGCCGAGCGGCTCGCCGTAGTCCCGACGCGTGTTCAAGAGCTGCTGCCCGTTCTCATCGACGGCGAGGACGTAGAGGTTATCCGCCCGCAAAGATGTTTCGGTGCGGGCGTGGAACGACGCGAAGTCGTTGCTCTCCAATTCCGGTGAGTTCGAAAGCAACCTTAAGGTTGTGGCCATGTCTTGAAGCTGGCGATCGATGGAGCGGGCGAGGGCAGTGGCATCCTGGGCAGTCTCACGCCTCAGAATTGACCGTTGGTTGTCTTCCAGCTGCGCGAGTAAAAGTGCCACAAGGGCGAAAATCGGCAGGGCCGTGGCAACGGCCATCGCAATCAGGTAGGTCCCGATCGATGCTTTCGGAAAGAATCGGAAGCGGCCCTTCATGAGCCGACACTTCGCACACTTGCGCAGCCGGAAACGCCGGTGCGCGCGCCACTTACAGGCATGAAAGCAAAAAACTGGACCACCGCAATTGCCTTCAATGCGCCCCCGGACCCTCCTGATAGCCTGCTATCGAAATCGCTGCATGTTAGGGACAGGTGCTGCCGCTTGCAACACACTAAAACATGTCGTCCGGCAATTCGCAAATTTTTGTTCGACCGCGTCTCAGCCGAATCTCTTGAGACGGAAGGGGGCGAGTGATGGCTCGATGTCGCCGGTAAGAATCTCGTCAGACGCGAGTAGTCCGACGAGGGGTGCTAGCGTCACGCCGGAATGCATCACGGCAAGGTAGAGGCCGTCCTGGCCGCAATCACCGATGATCGGGAAGCCGTCCTTTGGTGTCGGACGGTACCCGACAGTGAAAAACTCCATGCTCAGCCGCTCGCCCTCTTTTAGGCTTTGCTTCAGCGTCGCAAAGAGTGCAGTAGCAGTGGCATGCTGGTCGGCGCCGGGATCGGTGCCGCCAAAATCGGATCCTGCGATGATGCGGCCGTCGGCCGTCTGGCGCATATGGAGCTCGGTTGCCATCACGAGGCCATTCAGCCGCCGCTCGAAGGGACGTGAGTGAACGATCAGGCCGGGCGGCGCCTCCAAGGGAAGCTTGACCCCGACAGAGGCGGCCAGGGGTATGCTGCCAGCGCCGGCCGCCAGCACGACGTGATCGGCGTCGACGATGCCTGCTGAGGACACCACGCCGGTAATCCGTTCTCCGCTGCGGATAAATCCTTCCACGGCGGCGCTGACGAACCTCGCGCCTCTGGCCTCCGCGTCGGCGAGGAGCAGGCGCGCCGCCCCGACCGGCTCGACGGCCCCTTCCTCCGCGACCTGGAGCGCAGTAGAGGGCACCTGTTTCAGGTACGGTTCGCGCGCTGCGATTGCTTTGAAGTCCAGCCGTTCGATGCCGTAACCCCACGAAGAGTGCTCGACAGCAAAGGCTTCAAGTTGGTCAACCGGCAGATCCCAGCAAATGCCGCCACACCAGGACAACGGCAGTCCGGGCAGGTCGCGCGCCAAACGCTTCCATTCAGCCATCGAGCGCCGGCGAAAATGAAAATAGAACTCGGGGTTGCCCCAGCTGGCATTGATCCAGGCAAAGGAATTGGACGTTGCAACGCCGCCGATATCCTCGGCAATGACGGTGACGGCGGCGCCGTCACGCGTCAGGTGCCAGGCGATGGAGGCGCCGACAATGCCGGAGCCGACGACGACCACATGCTGCTTGGCTGCCATCGTCGTTCTCCTGCTTTGCTATGCCTTAGCCGGTGGTCGCTGCGCCTACGCGGGCAAGACCGTCCTTGGCCGGCTGGTACTTCGGATCGAGGCCGATCGCATGGCGGTAGGAGCGGGCGGCCTTGTCCTTTTCGCCGCGGCGCTCGTAGACCAGCGCCTGGTTGGCCCAGGATTCGGCAATGTTGCCGTTGAGTTCGATCGCGTGATTGAAGTCGGCAAACGCGTTGTCGTCGTCGTTCAAGGCGATATAGGATATGCCGCGGCCGTTATAGGGTTCCGGCGCGTTCGGCGAGAGCGAGATCGCCTTCGAGAAGTCGTCGATCGCCTTGTCCTGCTGATTGCGCTTCTGATAGATCAGCCCGCGATTGTGATAGGCGCGGCCGTCCGTCGTGCCGTTCTGGATCGCCTTGTTGAAATCGTTGAAGGCGGCATCGTCCTGACCGGCGGAGCGGTAGACATTGCCGCGGCCGATCAGAGCCACGTCGTAGTTCGGGTTGATCTGCAGCGCGGAATTGTAATCCTGGATCGCCTGCTGCTGCTGGCCCATGTTGCGGTAGACCAAGGCGCGGTTGGCGTAGGCTTGGTAGAAGCGCGGGTTCAGCTGCAGCGCCGTATTGAAGTCGTTCAGTGCCGCGCGGAAATCGCCGCCACGGCCGTAGGCCGAACCGCGGACGTTGTAGCCTTCCGGATCCTTCGGATTGGCGTTGATGACAGAGGTCAGCGAGGCGATGTTTTCCTGCGAACCCTGTGCCTTGTCGATGCGGATGACAGCATCGGTCGTGTTGCTTGTCGTGCAGCCAGCAAGGCCTAGCGCGGTGACGATTGCGAAAACCGGCAGAACAGCGATTTTCGGCGAACGCAGAGAGCGGGTCTTGGTGATGTCAGCCATGCGGGCTCGTTTTCCCCCAGTGCAGCCGGTCCGTTTCAAGGACGGGCAAGCTTCAGCAGCAAATAAAAAAGCGGTGGCGAACAGATCGCCCCCGCCAACATGCATCTGAAAACGTCGAAATAACGACAGCTACGCTTAGCGTGCGACGAGACCTTCGCGCTGTGCCCGCTTGCGAGCCAGCTTGCGAACACGACGAACAGCTTCGGCCTTTTCGCGAGCGCGCTTCTGCGACGGCTTTTCGTAGTAGTCGCGCATCTTCATTTCGCGGAAAATACCTTCGCGCTGCATCTTTTTCTTGAGAGCGCGGAGAGCCTGATCGACATTGTTATCGCGGACAAGTACCTGCACGAGAATCACGTTCCTTTGGTTTGGTTGATGCCGGCGACGGCAAGACGCCAGAGGCAAAAAAATATACGGTTCGCGCGGCCGGAGCCTTGCGATTGAGGATGCGGATAGCAGAATGGCGGGGGGAAGTCCATATGGTCTCACAAGTCTTGCCGCAAAAAACCGCGCGCGGCGCCGCAAAAACCACTTTTTTTGAGCGCCGAAGACGGCGACATCAGCATAGCTGGGGCGTCGCCGATGGGTGGTGCACCGCGGCCTTGTGCACGGGTCGGGATCAAAAGCCCGGTTCCTTGCCTTGTTTATTCCGTAGTTTGCCTTATATGTAAGCCATCGACTGTTGGTTGTGACCTTTGTCAAAGAGCGCGAAGCTCCGTCAGATTTCCTCTCAAAATCGATCTTAAGCCTTGTGAATAAACGCATGGGCAGTAACGACTATTGAAAGGAGATCGTTATGAATTCAGGTACCGTTAAGTGGTTCAACAGCACCAAGGGTTTCGGCTTCATTCAGCCGGACGATGGGAGCACGGACGTTTTCGTTCATATCTCCGCGGTTGAACGTGCTGGTCTAGGAAACCTGTCCGACGGCCAAAAGATCACCTATGATCTCGTTCGAGACAAGAAGTCCGGCAAGAATTCTGCCGACAACCTGCGCTCAGCTTAATTCTCATTCGGCCTGGCTGACCACGGATGTACTGGCAGCCGAGAGCCTGATGGCGAAGGTCGGGATCAAACCCGGCCTTTTATGCTTTTGATGATCAAGACAGTTCGGTGAAACCAAATGGCATCCATGCCAAGATATGCTATCGGCGACAGCATCGTTTTAAAGGGCGGTTTTGTTCGTACCGAACAGGCGAGCAGGACCTGCAGGATCGCGGCGATTCTTCCGTCTGACGGCAGTCGCGCACAATATCGAGTTCGCTTTGAAGGCGAAAACTTTGATCGGCGGATCCTTGAGAGCGATATCGACATGAGTCAGTCGGCATCCCCTACGCCGAGAGACGACGCCATTGCTGATATCCAGGGCGGATCCTGGCTGAAAACGTCAAGCCTCAGGGTAAGGAAGTAGTTCTCCACTCTGACCAATCGGCAAATGAGTTTGCCGCACGAAAGGAAAGAATTTGCAGGTTCTCGTTCGAGACAACAATGTCGACCAGGCGCTCCGTGTCCTGAAGAAGAAGATGCAGCGCGAAGGTCTCTTCCGCGAGTTCAAGGCGCGCAGCGCTTACGAAAAGCCCTCCGAGAAGCGTGTTCGCGAGAAGGCCGAAGCCGTTCGCCGTCAGCGCAAGCTGGCGCGCAAGAAGCTTCAGCGTGAAGGTCTTCTTCCGGCTCCGAAGAAGGCAGTGCGCCCGGCCCGCTGACCTGCCGTCTGGCAGGTGTAGACAGAGGAAGCAGATGACTTCAAAAGACGAACTCTTCAATCCGGCCAAGCTCTCTCCGCGCGACAAGGCAGCTGCCACCGATACGACCGCGAAAGCGATCATCACGGCCGAAGCTGCGGCGCGCGAAAAGAAAACGGAGCGACTGAAGGCCTTGCGCCTGCAGCAGGAGGCCGAAGCGCCGCCGGCCGCCGCCCCGGCCAAGAAGCGTCGGACAGTGCCAAAGTCGGCTTGATCCCCAGGCAGCCTCGCGCTCTTGAGCGCGAGGGCTCTCATTGGTCGAGCCGACCTAGGTTCGGAGCGCGAGATGCCGTAGGTGCGGATGCACTACTGTGCGGTAACCTGTTGGAGCGCAGGCACCATTTCTATCGGAGGCGGATTCCACTTCCCTGTGAGCGCTTCGCTTGCCGGTCCGTAGAGGCGCATGGTCAGGTTGAATGACCCGGCGGGTGCCGGTAGCCAGTTCGCTTCCTTGTCCTCGCCTGGGCTCTTGTTCTGGAAATAGAGATCAAGCGACCCGTCAGCGTTGTAGACGAACGGCATCCAGCTGCTGACGGCAAAGCGGTTGAGGCTGTTGCCGACCTGGAATCCCTCCGGATCGTAAAGCGTGATCGACCAGAACGCCTTGACTGGCGGCAGGTTCGCCTTGTCGAAATGAATCTTGTAGCTGTTCATTCCGTTTAGCGGGTTTCCCTTTTCGTCGCCGAGATTGAGCGGATAGATTGCGTCCTCCGGCAGGTTCGCCCCGAGGCCGAGCTGCGCGACGATCGCCCGCTTCAGATAGTAATTGCCGTAGACGCCCATCGTGTCGGTGTTCATCGACCAGTTGTTGGCCACGCGCGCAAGCGTCGGGATTTTCCACTCCATCAGCTTCTGTGCTTCGGCCGGGACATCCTTCAAGGCGGCGGCGATTTCAGGGCTGACCTTGCTCTTGTCGAAACTCTTGCCGGGTTCCATTCCGATCCGCTTCATCCGGCTTATGATCGGCTGGTCGGTGGCGTGCGGCGGATTGACCTTCAGCAGCTCCGCCGCATAGGCAAAGAAGTCCTCCGCCGCCATCCCGTCCACCGTCTTCTTTGGCGGGGTTTTCATGTCAATGTCAGGATTGATCGTGACCTTGGCGGGTTCGGCCGTCTTGCCCCATTGCGACAGCGGTGTGACCGTGTAGCCGGCCTGGATCTTGTGAACGGCGTCGTAATCGGGCGGCCCATCCGTTTTCGTGCGTCCGATGACCCAGACATAGGGTGTCGGCGCGTCGATCCTTTGGGTTCCGGCGGGCAGGTCCTTGCCCGTCCAGCCCGGGGGCACAACCGCAAAATCGGCCTTCGCGGTTCCCGTCGTGCGCCAGCCCGGCGAGGCGAACACATCGGACCACATGTCCAGCATCGGCAGCAGATAGTAGCGCCCGTTCGTGTCGGGAGCTGAAACGATCATCGGTTCCTTGGTCATATCAAGCCAGGCGACCGAGTAGAGCGTGTCGAAATTCGGCCGAACGACATCCCTGAATTCCGCTGTCGGAAACTCCGGAACGTTGGTGAACGTGTTGGCCGGACCTCGACCCATCGTCTTGCCGGCTTCGACGTTCGTGGCTTGTGCGCGGGTTAGATCCATGGTGACCAGCGGATAGAGATAGAGATAGGCATCGACGCCGATCGCTGATGCTTCCTCTTTTGTCAGGGTGTCCTCTGCGGCGACCTGGTCGCTCAGGCACGCGCCGGATAAAAGCAGGCCAATTGTAAGGGTGATGAAATGCGATCGCATGACTAATCCTCCCAGAGACCGGACAGCGGGCATCGTGCCGTGTCGGCCGGTTTCATTTATGCCAGATCGGACACTAACCCATGCGGCGCCGACGTCTGGCCTATGAATGTTGTCACTGCTGCCGACTCGAAACCCTCAACGCGCAAAAGGAGCGCGTGGCAGCGCGTGAACTATGCGCCTAAAAATTGTAAGTGCAAACAGTCTAAAATAACGGGTATGACAGGGAGAAGACATTGCTGGCGTGTGCAGCATCCCGGCTGGCGTTTGCTTTGACGCGGCAAGACTGCGTGACCCCATTCATTCTTGTCGAGTGTCAAAACAAAAGCCGGTCCGCGTCGCAAAAGAAACGTTGTGCCGCTTTTTGATTTGCGATTTGTATGGCCGACGAGAAGGGAACTTTCCCTTGAAGGAGATGAAGGCGGATGCGCAGATACTCGGTTTTTGCGGTGGCAAGGGAGGCCCTGAGAGGCCACAAGGGCTGGGACAAGCAATGGACTTCGCCGGAGCCGCGCGCCGAATACGACGTCATCATCATCGGTGGCGGCGGACATGGCCTGGGCGCGGCCTATTATCTGGCCAAGGAGCACGGCATCACCAATGTCGCGGTGCTCGAAAAGGGCTGGCTCGGCGGCGGCAATACCGGCCGTAACACGACCATCATCCGCTCGAACTATCTCTATGAAGAAAGCATGCACATCTACGAGCATTCGATGAAGCTCTGGGAGAACCTCTCGCAGGATCTCAACTACAATGTCATGTACTCTCCGCGCGGCGTGATGATGCTGTCGCACAATGTGCACGATCAGCAGTCCTTCAAGCGCCATATCCATGCCAACCGTCTCTATGGCATCGACAATGAATGGCTGACGCCGGAGCAGGCCAAGGCTTATTGTCCGCCGCTCGATATCTCCGCCAGCGCCCGCTATCCGATCAACGGTGCCGCACTCCAGCGTCGCGGCGGCACGGCGCGCCACGATGCGGTTGCCTGGGGCTATGCGCGTGCGGCGTCCGATCGCGGCGTCCACATCATCCAGAACTGCGAAGTGACCGGCATTCGCCGCGGCCCTGACGGTCGCGTCACCGGTGTCGAGACATCGCGCGGTTTCATCGGCGCCAAGAAGGTCGGCGTTTCGGCTGCCGGCCACACCACCACGGTCATGAAGATGGCCGATGTGCGCGTGCCGCTGCAATCGAGCCCGCTGCAGGCGCTGGTCTCCGAACCGCTGAAGCCGATCTTCCCCTGCGTGGTCATGTCCAACACGGTGCATGCCTATATCTCGCAGTCCGACAAGGGCGAGCTCGTCATCGGCGCCGGCACCGACCAGTACAATTCCTACAGCCAGACCGGCGGCCTGCAGATCATCACGCATACGCTCGATGCCATCTGCGAGCTCTTCCCGATGTTCCGCCGCGTCAAGATGATGCGCCAGTGGGGCGGTATCGTCGACAACACGCCGGATCGCTCGGCCATCCAGTCGAAGACGCCGGTTCCGGGGCTCTACGTCAACTGCGGCTGGGGCACCGGCGGCTTCAAGGCGACGCCGGGCTCGGCCAATCTCTTCGCGCACCTCATTGCCCGCGACGAGGCGCACAAGTTCAATGCCGGCCTGACGCTGGACCGCTTCCGCACCGGCCGTCTGATCGACGAAGCCGCCGCCGCAGCCGTCGCGCACTGACACGAGGACATCATGCTTCTTATCTATTGCCCATACTGTCAGGAAGAGCGCTCCGAGCTCGAGTTTCGCGGCGCCGGCGATGCGCATATCGCCCGCCCGACCAATATCGCCGAGATCTCCGACGAACAGTTCGAGGAGTTCTTCTTCCTGCGCGACAACCCGAAGGGGCTGATCTTCGAACGCTGGCGCCACCAGCACGGATGCGGCCGCTTCTTCAACGCGGCGCGCGACACGATCAGCGACAAGTTCATCATGACGTACAAGGCCGGCGAGCCGAAGCCCGATATCGGTGCTGCGGCCGCGCCCCATGCTCCCGTCGAGACCTATGAGCAGCTCGAAGGAGAAGCGAAATGAGCGGCACGAACCGTATCGCAGGCAAGGGTCGCCTGACGCCGGCCAGAACCGCGCGCTTCACCTTCGACGGCAAGAGCTACACGGCGCTCGAGGGCGATACCGTCGCCTCGGCGCTGATCGCGAACAACATCCATCTCGTCGGTCGCTCGTTCAAGTATCACCGCCCGCGCGGCATTCTCTCTGCCGGTGCGGAAGAGCCGAACGCGCTGATCGACGTGTCGCGTGACGCCGCCCGCAAGCAGCCGAACGTGCGCGCCACGGTGCAGGAAGTGTTCGACGGCATGATCGTCGAATCGCAGAACCGTTTCCCCTCGCTCTCCTTCGATATCGGCGGCATCAACAACCTGATGTCCCCCTTCTTCGCCGCCGGCTTCTACTACAAGACCTTCATGTGGCCGAAGGCGGCATGGAAGCATGTCTACGAGCCGATGATCCGCCGTGCGGCCGGTCTCGGCGTCGCGCCCAAGGAAGCCGATCCGGACCACTATGCCAGCCGTTATGCGCATTGTGACGTGCTTGTCGTCGGTGCCGGCGTTGCCGGTCTTTCGGCAGCGCTCGCGGCAGCGCAGTCAGGGGCCAAGGTCATCCTCTGCGACGAGCAGGCCGATGTCGGCGGCGCGTTGCGTTTTGACAGCGGCGCCAAGATCGACGGCCTCGATGGTTATGAATGGGCACAGAAGACGGTTGCCAGCCTGAAGGCGATGAGCAACGTGCAGGTTCTGACCCGCACCACCGCTTTCGGCTATTACAATCATAACTTCATTGGTCTCGCCGAGCGCGTGACCGATCATGTCGCAAACCCGAGCCGCAATCTGCCGCGCGAGCGTCTGTGGCAGCTGCGCGCCAAGCGCGTCATCCTCGCCAACGGTGCCATCGAGCGCCACATGGTTTTCCCGAACAACGACCGTCCGGGCATCATGCTGGCATCGGCCGCGCGCATGTATCTCAATCAGTACGGTGTTGCCGTCGGCCAGAAGGTCGGCGTCTATACAGCGCACGACTCGGCCTACGAGGCGGCCTTCGACCTGAAGCGATCAGGTGTCGAGATTGCGGCGATCGTCGATTGCAGGCAGACGCCAGGCGCGGCCGTGCTCGCGGAAGCCCGTTCGCTCGGCATCGATGTTCTCGCCGGCCAGTCGGTCGTCAACACCTCGGGCAAGCTGCGCATCAATTCGATGACCGTTGCCCGCAACGGCGGCGGCTCGCCGCGCAAGATCGCGGTCGATGCGCTGCTGGTTTCGGCCGGCTGGACGCCTTCGGTGCACCTGTTCTCGCAATCGCGCGGCAAGGTCGCTTTCGAGCCGGAAACACAGCGCTTCCTGCCCGGCACCTATGCGCAGGATTGCCTCTCCGTCGGCGCTTGCAATGGCACCGACGACCTGCAGCAGACGATCGAGGAATCGCTTGCTGCCGGCGAACTGATGGCGCAGGCGGCGGGCAAGAAGGCGGGAGGCAAGATCAGCATCTCGTCCGAGCAGGCGCATCAGTGGACGGGTGGCATGATCGGTGCGGCGGAAGGGGCGGGGCCTGAGACCAGCGCCAAGGCCTTCATCGATTTTCAGCACGACGTCTGCGCCAAGGATATCCGCCTTGCGGTGCGCGAAGGGATGCACTCGATCGAGCACATCAAGCGCTTCACCACCAACGGCATGGCCTCCGACCAGGGCAAGCTCTCCAACATGCACGGCCTGGCGATTGCCGCCGAGATGCTGGGCAAGGAGATCCCGCAGGTCGGTCTCACCACCTTCCGCGCGCCCTACACGCCGGTGACCTACGGGACGCTGATCGCGCATTCTCGTGGCGAGCTGTTCGACCCGACGCGCAAGACGCCGCTGCACCAGTGGGAAGAAGCCCAGGGTGCCGTATTCGAGGATGTCGGCAACTGGAAGCGTGCGTGGTTCTACCCGCGCGCCGGCGAAACCATGCACCAGGCGGTCGCCCGCGAGTGCAGGACGGCGCGCGATGTGGCCGGTGTGTTCGATGCCTCGACACTCGGCAAGATCGAGGTCGTTGGCCCCGACGCCGCCGCGTTCATGAACCTGATGTACACCAACGCCTGGGACACGCTGAAGCCGGGCAAGTGCCGCTACGGCATCATGACCCGCGACGACGGCTTCGTTTACGACGACGGTGTCGTCGGGCGTCTGGCCGACGATCGCTTCCACGTGACGACGACGACGGGCGGCGCGCCGCGCGTGTTGAACCACATGGAAGACTACCTGCAGACCGAATTCCCGCATCTGAAGGTGTGGCTGACGTCTGTGACCGAGCAGTGGGCGGTTATCGCCGTGCAGGGTCCGAAGGCGCGCGAGATCATCGCGCCGCTGGTCGAGGGCGTCGATATCTCCAACGAAGCCTTCCCGCATATGAGCGTTGCCGAGTGCACGGTCATGGGGGTTCCGGCCCGTCTCTTCCGCGTGTCGTTCACCGGCGAAACCGGCTTCGAAATCAACGTGCCGGCCGATTACGGCCAGTCGGTTCTCGAAGCCGTCTGGGCCAATGCCGAGCCGCTCGGCGCCTGCGTCTACGGCACGGAGACGATGCACGTTCTTCGCGCCGAGAAGGGCTACATCATCGTCGGCCAGGACACGGATGGTACCGTGACGCCTGACGATGCCGGCCTCAACTGGGCGGTCTCGAAGAAGAAGACGGATTTCGTCGGCATTCGTGGCCTGAAGCGCCCGGATCTGGTCAAGGAAGGCCGCAAGCAGCTGGTCGGCCTCGTCACCAAGGATCCGAAGATCGTGCTCGAGGAGGGCGCGCAGATCGTCGCCAACCCGAACGAGCCGAAGCCGATGACGATGCTCGGCCACGTCACCTCGTCCTACTGGTCGGAAAACCTCGGGAAGTCGATTGCCTTCGCGCTGGTCGCCGGCGGTCGCAAACGGATGGGCGAAACGCTCTACGTGCCGATGCCCGACAAGACGATCGCCGTCGAGGTGACTGATATGGTGTTCTTTGACAAGGAAGGAGGCCGCATCAATGGCTGATACGGCAGTTCGCAAGTCGGTGCTCTCAGGTCGTCATGGTGGCTCGGCTACAGTACGGTTGACGGCGGCACCTGCCGCCACCCGCATCGCGCTCCGCGCACCCGCGGAGTCGCTGAAGGCTCTTTCATCCGCGCTCGGTGTCACGGTTCCGGCCTCCCCGAAGACGTCAGGCCGCAAGGGTGGCCGTGCAGCCCTCTGGCTCGGGCCGGACGAATGGCTTGTCATCGACGAGGCCGGTGCAGACCTGATGGCGCCGCTCGCTAAGTCGGCCGTGCTGCATTCGGCAACCGACGTCTCGCACCGCAACGTCGCGATCGTCGTCTCCGGTCCCGGGGCGGAAGCGACAATTTCCGCGGGCTGCCCGCAGGATCTGTCGCTCGAGGCCTTCCCGGTCGGCGCCTGCTCGCGCACGCTGTTCGGGAAAGCCGAGATCGTGCTTTTCCGCACCGAGGACGATACTTTCCGCGTCGAGTGCTGGCGTTCGTTCGCGGATTTCGTTTTTGGCCTGCTGGCCGAGGGCGCCGAAGACGCGGGGCACTGAAGTGCAACCAAGATGCAATTACTGATCGGGGGACGGTGCTCTTGTGCCGTCCCGCGATCAGCTTCACATTGCAGGATTGCCGACATTTGTGCCATCATCCGCTGGGCGTGGTCCTGATCTGAGCGCCATCGCAACGAATGCGGGGTGTCTTCGATGAAGCTGCATCACGTTTCCATTGTCGTCACGGATATCGACCGTTCGGTCGCCTTCTATCGCGATGTCTTCGGTCTCGAACAAATTGAGCGGCCAGCGTTCAGTACCGTTGGAGCTTGGTTCGCCTGTGGGGCGCTGCAGGTCCACCTCATCGTCCATCCGACCGGGAGCTTTCGGCGCGCAGCTACGATAGACACGGCGGACGGACATTTCGCGTTCCGCACCGATGACTTCGAGGGATGCATTCGTGGGCTGATCGCCAAGGGCTTTCGCGAGGATGCGCCCGAGGGCGATCCCTGGCGGTTACGCCTCAGACGCGAAGGACCGGCGGGCTTTCCGCAAGCCTATCTGCTCGATCCCGATCGCAACATCGTCGAGATCAACGGTGCGCCATAGCGACACCGCGGAAGTCGGTTCGTAGGGCTAGGCGTCCTCAGGCCGATCCTTTGGGTCGAACTGGATGATGGTGATCCAGCGTGCGGTCAATGCCGGCTTCTTCTCGTTCTCGATCTCGATCGAGACTTCATAGGTCGTCATCAACATGCCGGCGCCGCGGAAACGGGCTTCGGCAAGGACAAAGTGGCCGCGGATGCGTGCCCCTGATTTGACCGGCGAGAGGAAGCGGACATTCTCGAAGCCGTAGTTGATGCCCATCGTCTGTTCGCGGACCTTCGGCAACCCGTTGTAGTTCATGGCCGAGAGCAGCGACAGGGTGAGGAAGCCGTGGGCAATCGTGCCGCCGAACGGGCTCGCGGCGGCGCGCTCCGGATCGACGTGGATATACTGATGGTCGTTGGTCGCATGCGCGAACGCATCGATCATTGTCTGATCGACGACGATCCAGTCCGAGAGGCCGGTTTCAGTGCCGACCAGCCCACGGACGTCCGCGAGCGAAATTTCCTTGACCATTGATTCCTCATGAGAAAGCGGCTGCGCAAGCCTTACAATGGGATTGTGACGATTGCGACAAGGAATTGCAGGGTTGAACCCGGCTGATCAACTTTCGAGATAGAAGGCCACCGAACGGCGCGGCACGATGGCCGATGCCACCGATTTCTTGGCAGCATCGGGGGCCAGATGCCGCCAAGAGGCGGAGCCAGGGAGCGTAAAGACTTCCTCGCCGCCCGAGCGATTGAAGAGCACCGCCAAGCGCGTGGCCTTGCCGCCTTGCTCGTCTCGGGTTGCAAGTACCATGCCGAGCGTCGAAAAATTCGGGGTCTCCCACTCTTGGACGGTCATCGGCCGGCCTGAAGGCGATATCCATTCGACATCGCCGTTGCCGTTGAGGAGGCCCGTTTGAGAGAAGACGGAGAAGCGCTTGCGCAGGCCGGAGATGAAGGCGGTGTGGGCGACGAGTTCGTCGTCGAGCGCTGGCCAATCCATCCAGGTGATTTCGTTGTCCTGGCAGTAGGCATTGTTGTTGCCGCGCTGAGTGCGGCCGCCTTCGTCGCCCGCCGTCAGCATGATGCTGCCGCGGCTGGCAAAGAGCGTCGAGAGCAGCGCCTTCAGGTCGTCGCGTCGCCGGCGGATGATATCAGGATAGCGACTTTCGCCCTCGACGCCGTTATTCCAGGAGTGGTTTTCATTGTGGCCGTCGCGGTTTTCCTCGCCGTTCGCCTCGTTGTGCTTGCCGCTGTAGGAAACGAGATCGTTGAGCGTGAAGCCGTCATGGGCCGCGAGGAAGTTTACACTGCGCGTCGCCTGTCCGCCGTTGCGGCCGAAGATGTCGGAGGATCCTGCAAGTGCAGTCGCCAATGGGCCGGTCTTCCAGTCATCGCCGCGCCAGTAACACCTGATATCGTCGCGGACACGGTCGTTCCACTCGAGGAATGGCGCCGGGAAATTGCCGAGCTGATAGCCACCGGGGCCGATGTCCCAAGGCTCGGCGATCATCACCCGGTCTTTGAGCACTTCGTCGGCGAGCATCGCCGTCAGCGTTTCCCCGTTGCCCTCGAAGCCGCTTGCGGTGCGGCCTAGGACGGGGGCGAGGTCGAAGCGGAAGCCGTCTATCCCGGCGCCGAGCACGAAATTCCGCAGGCTGTCGATGATCAACTGCCTGACATAGGGGTGATCGCAGGCGACGGTGTTGCCGGTGCCGGTATCGTTGACCAGATCGCCGGGGCGCTGTGGCAAATGGCGATAGAAGGAGAGATTGTCGAGGCCACGCAGCGACAGCGTCGTGCCGAAGCGATCGCTCTCGCCGGTATGATTGAAGACGAGGTCGAGAATGACCGCAATGCCTTCTCCGTGGAGTTTCGCAACGGCGTCGCGAAGTTCCGCCATGCCGCCCGGCACGAGCCGCGGATCGAGTGCCATGAAGGCGACGGGGTTGTAGCCCCAGCTGTTTCTCAGGCTGAGCCGCGGTAAGTGGCGCTCATCGATCCAGGCGGTGATCGGCATGAGCTCGACGGCATTGACGCCGATGCGCTTCAGATGCGCGATCACCGAGGGATGCGTCAAGGCGGCGACCGTGCCGCGCTGGGCTTCGGGTACATCCGGATGCAGCTTGGTAAAGGAGCGAACAGCGACCTCGTAGACGAAGCCGCCCGGCTTGAAGAGCGGCTTTATTTGCTTCACCGGCACGTCGCGGGTGACAATAGCCTTCGGCACCAGATGCTGCGTGTCGGCACCGAAGCTACCGAGCAGCGGATCGTGGCTAAACGGGCGATCGAGTTCCTTGGCGTAGGGATCGACGAGAAGCTTCGACGGATCGAACCAGAGGCCGCTATCGGGGGCGTAGACACCGTCGGCACGATAGCCGTAGCGTGCGCCTTCCTTCAGTCCGTCGACGAAGAGGCGATGCACGTGGTCATCGCCTCGCTGCATCGGCAAGCGGGCCAATTCCTTGTCGTCATCGCCGAACAGACACAGTTCGATCCGTCCGGCGTTGTGCGACCAGACGGCGAAATCAACGCCGGTCTCGAAGATGGTTGCCCCGCCTTGCCCGGATTTATTCGCCGCCATGCCGCTCCGGTCAGGTAATCACGGAGGGAGCATCGCGGCCCGTGCGGCTGCGGATATCCGCGATGGTTTCGGCGGCAGCGATAATGTCGGCGAGCGCATGTTGCGTCTCGATGTTGTGACGGGTGGAATCCGCCTCGAACCGCTCGAGATAAACGCGCAGAGTGGCGCCCGATGTTCCGGTTCCGGAAAGCCGGAAGACGACTCGCGAGCCCCCTTCGAACAGGATGCGAATGCCCTGATGCTCGCTGACCGACTTGTCGACCGGGTCGTGATAGGCGAAGTCGTCCGCCTTCTCGACCTTCAGCGGACCGAAGCTCTGGCCGGGCAGCGAAGCGAGCTGGCTGCGCAGGTTTGTCACCAGGCCATTTGCTGCCTCGGTGTCCACGCCCTCGTAATCGTGACGCGAATAGTAGTTCCGGCCGTAGGTCTGCCAGTGCTGCGTGACGATCTCCTGCACGCTTTCACCACGCACCGCGAGAATATTCAGCCACAACAGAACCGCCCAAAGGCCATCCTTCTCGCGCACGTGGTTGGAGCCGGTGCCGGCGCTTTCCTCGCCGCAGATCGTCGCCATGCCGGCGTCGAGCAGGTTGCCGAAGAACTTCCAGCCGGTCGGGGTCTCGTACATGCCGATGCCGCGCTTTTCGGCGACGCGGTCGGCCGCTCCCGATGTCGGCATGGATCGGGCGATGCCGGCGAGGCCGCCGGAGTAGCCGGGGGCAAGGTTGGCGTTGGCGGCGAGAATCGCAAGGCTGTCGGAGGGCGTGACGAAGATGCCGCGGCCGATGATGAGATTGCGATCACCGTCGCCATCGGACGCCGCGCCGAAATCAGGCGCGTCGTCGCCCATCATCTCGTCGTAGAGTTCCTTGGCATGAACCGGGTTCGGATCCGGGTGGTGGCCGCCGAAATCGGGCAGCGGCATGAAATTGCGGACCGAGCCGGACGGCGCGCCGAGGCGATTTTCGAAGATCTCCTTGGCATAGGGGCCGGTGACGGCGCTCATCGCATCGAAGGCGATGCGGAAGCCGAGGCTGATAAGGTTGCGGATCGCCGGGAAGTCGAACAGCTCTTCCATCAGTGCCGTGTAGTCTTCCACCGAATCGAGCACCGAGAGAATCGTGCCGCCAGGCAGTTCGTCCTTGCCGATGCGGTCGAGGTTGACGTCCGCGAAATCAGCGATCTTGTAGGTGTCGATCACCTTTGTGCGCGCATAGATCGCGTCGGTGATCTTCTCCGGTGCCGGGCCGCCATTGCTGATGTTGTACTTGATGCCGAAGTCTTCGGTCGGGCCGCCGGGATTGTGGCTGGCCGAAAGGATGATGCCGCCGAAGGCCTTGTATTTGCGGATGATGTGCGAGGCCGCCGGGGTCGACAGGATACCGCCCTTGCCGACGATCACCTTGCCGAAGCCATTGGCTGCGGCCATCTTGATCGCCTTCTGGATGACTTCGCGGTTGTAGTAGCGTCCGTCGCCACCGATGACGAGGCACTTGCCCTGAAACCCTTCCAGCGAATCGAAGATCGACTGGATGAAGTTCTCGGCATAGTTCGGTTGCTGGAATACCGGAACCTTCTTTCGGAGGCCGGACGTGCCCGGCTTCTGATCCTGGTAGGGCGTAGTGGATACGGATTTTATCATTTTCTCTCACTTGCCTTTGGGGGCGAGGCTTGAATAGAGGGCAGCGTAGCGCTCGGCGCTCTTTTCCCACGAGACATCCGATTTCATGCCCTGCTTTTGCAATTGGGTCCAGACTTTTTGATCGGCGTAAAGATGTAACGCACGGCGAATGGCCTGCAACAGGCCCGATGCCGTCACAGGCGAGAATTGTATCCCGGTTGCCACTTTCGCCGCAAGAGCGGCATGATTGGCGTCGATGACGGTGTCGTTCAAGCCACCGGTGCGTGCGACGATCGGCACGCAGCCGTAGCGCAGCCCGTAGAGCTGCGTCAGGCCGCAGGGTTCGAAACGCGAAGGGATGATGATGGCGTCGCAACCGGCCTGCATGAGGTGCGACATCGGCTCGTTATAACCGATGGAGACGCCGATTCGACCCGGATGGCGGGCCGCGGCGGCAAGCAGCGAACCTTCGATTGCCGCATCTCCGGAACCGAGTATCGCAAGCTTTCCGCCCATGTCGACAATCTCATCCGCGGTAGCGGCGATGACGTCCATGCCCTTCTGCCAGGTGAGGCGGCTGATGATGCAGAAAATCGGTGCGTTGTCGTTGTGCAGCCCGAAGAACTCGGCAATCGAGGTACGGTTTTCGACGCGGCTCTTCAGTGTCGTGCCATTGTAGTGGGTGTGGACAACGGGATCGGTCGACGGGTTCCAGACGTCGGTATCGATGCCGTTGACGATGCCGTGCAAGGAATCAATTCGGCTTGCGATGACGCCCTGGAGGCCCATGCCGAACTCCGGGGTCAGGATCTCGCCGGCGTAGGAGGGACTAACGGTCGTGATGGCGTGGGCGGTTTGCAGGCCGCCCTTCAGGAAGCCGAGATTGCCGTAATATTCGATGCTTTCGGTTGCGAAGGCGTGCGGCGGCAGGCGAAGACCCGGAAAGATGTCCGCGCCGAACTGTCCCTGGAACGCGATATTGTGGATCGTCAGAACACTCGGCAATTCCGGCGTCGGGTTGTAGCGCATGTAAACCGAGGTCATCGCCGACTGCCAATCGTGCGTGTGAACGAGATCGGGTCGCCAATCCGGCATCAAACCCGCGGCAATCTCGGCGCCTGCCAGCGACAGCGCCGCAAAACGACGCCAGTTGTCGGGATAGTCCCGACCGGTCGCATCGAGATAGGGGCCTCCCGTGCGGTCGTAATAAGCGGGCGCATTGAGCACGAGGATATCGATCCCCTCATGCTCCACTTCGAGGACTGTCGCGGGCTCGCCGAGCAGATCATCGAACTGAAGCCGGACGATGGGATTGCGGATCGCCTTCATCACAGCCGGATAGCCGGGCATGAGGGTCTTGGTTTCGACGCCGAAACGCTTGAGGGCGATCGGCAGGGCGCCCGCCACGTCGGCGAGGCCCCCTGTCTTGATGAGCGGGAAGACTTCGGACGAAACCGAAAGAACTTTCATGTCTCACATACCCAGCTTGTCGATCATCGGCTGCGTAATCAGGCAAATGCCACCCTCGCTACGGCGGAAACGCTTGGCGTCGAGGACCGGATCCTCACCGACGATCAGACCTTCCGGAATGATGACGCCGTGATCGATCACGACGTTGCTGAGTTGCGCGTGCCGTCCGATTTTGACGCTCGGCAGCACGACCGCGCCGTCCAGCTTGGAATATGAGTTGGCGCGCACACCGGTGAAAAGCAGACTTCTGTGAAGGGTCGCGCCGGAGATGATGCAGTCGCCGGCGACGACCGATGACGTCGCCGAGCCACGGCGGCTTTCGTCGTCGTGGACGAACTTGGCCGGCGGTGAGATCTCGGCGTAGGTCCAGATCGGCCAGGACTTGTCGTAAATGTCCAGTTCCGGAACCACTGCGGTCAGGTCGATGTTGGCCTGCCAGTAGGCGTCGATCGTGCCGACGTCGCGCCAGTAGGGCTCGTGCTCAAAATCGGAGCGCACGCAGGACTGCGCGAAGCGATGGGCGACGGCCTTACCGTTCTTGACGATGTGGGGGATGATGTCCTTGCCGAAGTCCTTGCTGGAGTTCGGGTCGGCTGCGTCGCGGCGCAGTGCATCGATCAGGAACTTGGTGTGGAAAACGTAGATGCCCATCGAGGCAAGGGCGAAATCCGGATTGCCGGGGATGCCGGGCGGATCCGCGGGCTTTTCGACGAAGTCGATGATCCGGTCGGTCGTATCGACATGCATGACGCCGAAGCCGACGGCTTCCATGCGCGGCACCTCCAGGCAGCCGATAGTCACATCGGCACCGGAATCCACATGCTGTTGCAGCATGTATTCATAGTCCATCTTGTAGACATGGTCGCCGGCGAGGATGACCATGTATTCGACGCCGTAATCCTCGATGATGTCGATGTTCTGGTAGACGGCATCGGCCGTGCCTTCATACCATTGCGTCTCGGAGACACGCTGGGAGGCCGGCAGAATGTCGAAGCTTTCGTTTCTCTCGGGGCGGAAGAAGTTCCAGCCGCGCTGCATGTGTCGGATCAGCGAGTGCGCCTTGTACTGGGTGGCGACGCCAATGCGTCGGATACCCGAGTTCAAGGCGTTGGACAGCGCGAAGTCGATGATGCGGGTCTTGCCGCCGAAATAGACCGCCGGCTTGGCGCGGCGATCGGTGAGTTCCTTCAGGCGGCTGCCCCTGCCGCCAGCGAGAACATAGGCCATTGCGTCGCGGGCAAGTGGCTGAACGCGTTTTTCTACCATTTTTATCCTCCCACCAGTCGTCAGTTCTCAGGTTCAAGCATGATCGTCGCCAAGGGCGGCAAGGTGACCGACGCGGCAATGCTGCCGCCGGCGTTGACGGCCTGAACGCGACCGCCATTGCCCTTGCCGCTGCCGCCGTAAATGTCGGCATCGGTATTCAGGATTTCGCGCCACCGTCCCTCGATCGGCAGGCGCACCGTATAGTTTTCGCGATAAACCGGCGTCAGATTGCAGATGACGGCAACCGGCTTCTCCCCCGGTGCCTTGCGCAGCCAGGCAAAGACCGAATTTTCATGATCGTCGGCGATCAGCCACTCGAAGCCGTCGCCCTCGCAATCGCGGGCGTGCAGTGCCGGCTTGCTGCGGTAGCTGAAGTTCAGGTCGCGCACCAGCCGCCGCATGCCTTCGTGCATGCGGTATTGCAGCAGGTTCCAATCGAGTGACGTCGCTTCGTTCCATTCGCTCCACTGCGCGAATTCCTGACCCATGAAGAGCAGCTTCTTGCCCGGATAGCCCCACATGAAGGCGTAGTAGGCCCGCAGATTGGCGAACTTCTGCCAGTCGTCGCCGGGCATCTTGGCGATCAGCGAGCCTTTTCCGTGTACCACCTCGTCGTGTGAGAGCGGCAGCACGAAGTTTTCGGAATAGGCATAAAGCAGGCCGAAGGTCAGCTCGTTGTGGTGATGCTTGCGATGGATCGGCTCGCGGCTCATGTAGCTCAGCGTGTCGTGCATGAAGCCCATGTTCCACTTGAAGCCGAAGCCGAGGCCGCCTTCGTGTACCGGCTGCGAGACCTTCGGCCAGGAGGTCGATTCCTCGGCGATGGTCATGACACCAGGATGTTCGGCGTAGATGCGGGTATTCATGTTCTGCAGGAAGCGCACCGCCTCCAGATTTTCGTTGCCGCCGTACTCGTTCGGTATCCATTCGCCGTGCTTGCGGGAATAATCGAGGTAGAGCATCGAGGCCACGGCATCGACGCGCAGCCCGTCGAGATGGAACTTTTCCGCCCAGTAGAGCGCATTGTTGACGAGGTAGGAGACGACCTCGGTGCGGCCGAAATTGTAGATCGCCGTGTTCCAGTCGGGATGAAAGCCCTTGCGCGGGTCTTCGTGCTCATAGAGCGCCGTGCCGTCGAACCAGCCGAGGCCGTGTTCGTCGGTCGGGAAGTGGGCCGGTACCCAATCGAGGATGATGCCGATACCGACCTTGTGGCAGCCGTTAACGAAGCGGGCGAAACCCTCGGGCTCGCCGAAGCGGGCGGTCGGTGCATAGAGCCCGGTCGTCTGGTATCCCCAGGATGGATCATAGGGATGTTCAGTGATTGGCAGAAACTCGATGTGGGTGAAGCCCATGTCGACGCAATAGGGGATCAGGCGAGAGGCAAGTTCGTCCCAAGAGAGGAAGGAACCGTCGTCGCGCCGCTGCCAGGAGCCCGCATGCACCTCGTAGATCGAGATCGGCTGACGGCGCTTGTCGGTCGTCCCCCAGTGCTTCAGGTGCGCCTCGTCGTCCCATTCCTGCAGCAGTTCAGGGGCTGCGACCGAGGCGGTCTTCGGGCGCAACTCGCTGCGTCGTGCGAACGGATCGGCCTTTAGCGGCAGGAGGACGCCGTCCTGGCCGCGGATTTCGAACTTGTAGGCAACGCCGGTCGGGACATCGGGCGCAAAGATCTCCCAGATGCCGGCGCCGGAGCGGAACCGCATGACGTGACGGCGGCCGTCCCAGCCGTTGAAATCGCCGACCACTGAGACGCGCTGGGCGTTCGGCGCCCAGACGGCGAAATGAATACCCTGTGCGCCTTCGTGGTTGATCCAGTGTGCGCCCATCTTGTCGAAGAGCCGAAGGTGGGAGCCCTGGCGCGCGTAGTAGTCATCCATCGGCCCGAGAACCGGCCCGAAGCTGTAGGGGTCGGTGACCGCCCATTCGGCATCGCCGCGCCGTGCCCGGTAGCGCACCGGCCGCTGCTTCGTCACCGAGACCGCACCGGCAAAAAAGCCGTCAGGATGTTGTAGCTTCAGTTCGCCGATGACGCTGCCGTCGAGCGTCATCGCCGTCACCTCTTCGGCGCCCGGAATGAAGCAGCGGGCCACATAGACGTCGCCTGATTTGTGGACGCCCAGAACCGCGAATGGATTGGAATGCGACCCTGCGAGGATTGCCGCTATCTCGTCTGCCGAAATCTCCCAGGGAAGTCTGACTTCAGGGGTGGCTTTCGGCGTTTTCATCCGGCTCTCCAGATTTCCTTGGCGTATTGACGGATCGTGCGGTCGGACGAGAACCAGCCCATACGGGCCGTGTTGCAGATCGCCTTCGAACTCCAGGTGGACGGATCGGTCCAGAGTTGGTCGACTTCGCGCTGGGCTTGGGCGTAAGCATCGAAATCGGCGGCCACCATGAACCAGTCATGGGCATAGATGCCTTCGATCAACGCGGAGTACCGGTTTCGATCGTCATGCGAGAACACGCCGGAGCTGATGGCTTGGAGCGCCTGCGATAGCTCGCGCGACGCCTCGATGATGGCGCGGGGATTGTGGCCATCGGCACGGGCGGCGGCGACCTCGTCGGCACGCAGGCCGAAGATGATGATGTTGTCCTCGCCGACGTGATCGCGCATTTCGACGTTGGCGCCATCGAGCGTTCCGATCGTCAGAGCGCCGTTGAGGCCAAACTTCATGTTGCCGGTACCGGAGGCTTCCATGCCGGCGGTCGAGATCTGCTCGGAAAGGTCGGCGGCGGGCACCATCACCTCGGCGAGCGAGACGTTGTAGTTCGGGACGAAGACCACTTTCAGCAGGCCGCGGACGGCCGGGTCATTGTTGATCGTGCGGGCCACGTCATTGATCAGTTTGATGATCAGCTTGGCGTTGTGGTAGCTCGGCGCCGCCTTGCCGGCGAAAAGCTTGACGCGCGGAACCCAGTCCAGCTCGGGGTGCGAGCGGATCTGGTCGTAAAGCGCGACGGCCTCGATGATGTTCAGGAGCTGGCGCTTGTATTCGTGGATGCGCTTGATCTGGATATCGAACATCGCCGACGGGTCGAGCTTGATGCCCATGCGGCTGGCGACGAGATTGGACAATGCCACCTTGTTGGCGCGCTTCACGGCCGCAAACTTCTCCTGGAAGCTTGCATCGTTTGCGAACTTGTCGAGTGGCTTCAGCTTCTCGGCGTCGTCGAGGAAGTCGTCGCCGATCGTTTCGCGGATCAGCGAGGTCAGGCCGGGATTGCACTGCTGCAACCAGCGGCGCGGCGTGATGCCGTTCGTCTTGTTGTTGATGCGGTCGGGATAGAGCTTGTGCAGATCGGCAAACACCGTGACCTTCATCAGATCGGTGTGGAGAGCCGAAACGCCGTTGATCGAATGGGCGCCGACGAAGGCGAGATTGCCCATGCGGACGCGGCGCTCGCCACTTTCCTCGATCAGGGAAATCGAGCGGATTTCCGTCTCCGAGAATGTCTTGGTCTTGCGCGCTTCGACGAGGACCTTCGCGTTGATCGCGTAGATGATCTGCATGTGGCGCGGCAGCAGGCGCTCGAAGAGCGGGATTGGCCAGCTTTCCAAGGCTTCTGGTAGGAGCGTGTGGTTGGTGTATCCAATCGTGCCACGGGTGATATCCCAGGCCTGGTCGAAGTCGAGGCCGTGAACATCGCACAGCAGGCGCATCAGTTCGGCGACCGAGACGGCGGGATGCGTATCGTTCAGGTGGATCGCCACCTTGTCCGGCAGCGAGGTGAAATCATCGTACTGCTGCAGGTGACGGCGCAAAATGTCCTGCAGCGAGGCGGAGGAGAAGAAGAACTCCTGGCGCAGACGCAACTCCTGGCCGGCGGGTGTCGCATCAGCCGGGTAGAGAACGCGCGTCAGGCTTTCGGCCTTGTTGCTTTCGCGCAGCGCGCCGATGTGGTCACCGGCGTTGAAGGCATCGAGCAAGATCGGGTCGATCGGCTGGGCCGACCAGAGGCGCAGCGTGTTGACGCGCTTGCCGCGCCAGCCGACGACAGGGGTGTCAAAGGCGGCGGCGATGACGCGCTCGGCCGGTTTCCAGACATAGCGCGGCTCGCCCTCGGGGTTGTTGACGACATCGACCGTACCGCCGAAGCCGATTTCGTAAGCGCTTTCCCGGCGCTCGAACTCCCAAGGGTTGCCGTGCGCCAACCAGCTTTCCGGCAACTCTACCTGCCAGCCGTCGGCAAGCTGCTGGCGGAAGAGGCCGTGCACATAACGGATGCCGTAGCCATAGGCCGGTACATCGACGGTCGCCATGCTTTCCATGAAACAGGCGGCGAGACGGCCAAGGCCGCCATTGCCGAGCGCAGCATCCGGCTCGAGGCCGGCAATGACGGAAACATCGACACCGAGCGAGGTCAGTGCATCGCGAACCTGCTCCATCAGGCCGAGGTTCGAGACCGCATCGCGCATCAGGCGGCCGATGAGGAATTCGAGGGACAGGTAGTAAACGCGCTTGTCGCCGGTCGAATAGACCTTGCGGGTCGATTCCATCCACTTGTCGATGATGCGGTCGCGGATGACGAGAATGGTGGCGGTCAGCCAGTCATGCGGCTTGGCGACCTTCGCGTCCTTGCCGATGCGGTAGGTCAGGCGTTCAATGATTTCTTCGGCGAGAATTTCCGGTTTGGAACTGCGGGGCGCGGGGGAGGGGATCGTCGGCTTCGAAACGGTATTCATCGTTAGTCCTCGCCAATTTCGGTTCGGTTTCAGTACGTTATGCCAATTTCAATCGGTTTACCGCGCACTAAAGACGCAGTTTATGCATCGTTACTACGCAGTTGCAACAAAGGAATTACCCAAACGAAAAAATTGGCCAAGCGCGCCGCCCGGCAGCGGAAAGAACTTGATTTCAATCGGTTTTCCGATTTTCATGCGCGCGATTTCGCAGGCAAACGAAAAGCCGCTCCGGTTTGTTCCGGAGCGGCTTTTCGTTTGAGGGTGATAGCTTGCCGTCTATTGGGTGACCAGCACCTTGTCCGAGGCAGCTTCCGAGCCGATCGCCGTGAACGCTCCCAGCAGGTCGGTCATGCTTTCCGCCTGGAAGTAGTAGCCGGCACCGCTCGCGCAACTGAGGAGGAGGTTCTTTCCGGCGGTGGGCGCCATGAAGGCCACCGAGTAGATTTTGATGCCCTTTTGCTTCGCGTCGGTGCAGTATTCCAAGGTTTTGGTATCGGACGACGAAGCGTTGTTTTCACCGTCAGTCATTAATACAATATATTTTGTAAGCTTTTCGTTTCCGGCTTGCTGTTGAATCTGCGTTTCTGACGTGGAGCCGGTGGTTGTCAGCCCGTCAAGCGCCGCTTTCATAGGCGCAGCCGATTCCGTGCCGCCACCCGCCGACAAGACGTTAATTACGCTGCTTCTCGTTTGAGAGGTGCCCCAGGCAAACTTGCTTGATACTTGAATTTTGCTGCTCCAGCCAATTGCGTTCGTGCGCGCATACTTGGAGGTGGGATCGGCTTTATCCAACTGATCCAGAAGCAAATTCGCAGCCGTCTTCAAGGCATCAATCTTCTTGACGTAACACGGACTGTAACTGCCGGTCTTGGTGCCGCTGGTATTGTAGTGGTCGCACTTGTTGTTGTTCAGCTTGGTCGTCGTGTCAGCCAACATCGAACCTGACTCGTCGAGGGCAAGGGTCATAGACAAAGCGCTCTTTACTTCGCTCGTGCCGCTGCTCGTTGAACTGGAGGTCGCGATGTTGACCGTCTTCTTGCCAAGCACATTCATTAGCGGAGTCAAACTCATCGCATATGCAGCATCGACCTTGACCTTATAGCTTTTGCTGGTGGCCGTTGTGGTCGTCGTGACAGAAGCCGTTGTTGAGTTTTTCAGGGAGGCCGCGTCGGTACTACTCATATAGTTCGCCATCTGACCGACGACGAAATCTTTCGCCAAAGCTTCGGCCGCGGCGCCATCAGCGACCGTACCTTTTGCAAGCGCCGTGGCCGCTGCAAGCGCGGCCGCATCGGAAGCCTCCTGAAGCTGGCGCTGCTGCAGGACCATGTTGGAAAAGTCGATTGCGACGCCGGCGGTCCCGATCAGAACCGGGACGACGATGGCGGTCACCATTCCGAAGTTGCCACTGCGATCTTTCTGTAGCCGAGACAGGCTCGACTTCAGTCCTTGAAAGGTGCTCATCATGTTCACCTGAGTTAGTGCCCCAATAATGCCTCATTCATGCCTGGCAATTCTTGAGTTCACCTTTATCAAGTCGTTAGGATTTTAACGGAATGTCGCTTTCTTGCGCGCCGCTTGGGTGAAATGCGCTTTCTGAGCGATCTTTCGAGTCAATGTGTGCGCTTATGGCGTGTGTCAACTCAGCGGAACGACATCCACCGCCTGCACGGCGCGCTGCCCACCGTAGCTCTTCAGCACGCCAATGACCGGGGCCACGTCCGAATAGTCGCGGCCATAGGCAACGACGATGTGGTCGGTGCCGGCCGGGATGTTGTTGGTCGGGTCGAGTTCGACCCAGCCGATCGTTTCGCCGCACCAGACCCTGACCCAGGCATGCATGGCGTCGGCGCCCTCCAGCCGTTCCTTGCCGGGCGGCGGGATGGTGCGCAGGAAGCCGGAGACATAGCCTGCCGGAATGCCGAGGCTGCGCAGCGCAAGGATCATTACGTGCACGAAGTCCTGGCAGACGCCGCTTTTCAACTGGAAGGCTTCGAGCGGAGTGGTGTCTACCGTCGTCGCCTCGGCATCGTAGGTGAAGTCGCGATAGATCTGCGTGCAGAGCGCGGTGGCGATCTGCAGCACGGTCAATGACGACTCGGCACGGACCTTCGCATAGTCCGAGATGGCGCGGGTTTCCAACAGGCGCGGGCTGTTGCCGAGGAAGTGGTGCGGCGCGTCGGGTTTCAACGACCAGACCCCTGCGATCTCATCCGGAAGCTCCGCAAGCAGGGGAGAAAAATCAGCCGTGATCGAATGGCTCTCCACCTGCACACGGGCCTGCATGCGAATGTCGAGCTTTTCGTGTGGCGCCCTCACTAGGAAGGAGGTTGCCGGATGCTCGAAAAAATCGGTGAAATGCGCTTGCTCGTCGGGTGTCGGTAAGACCTTGATCGAACCGGCGATCAGCCGCTGGCGGTTTGGCAGCGATAGCGGCATCAGCCGCATGATGTGACGCGCGCCAGAAGCCGGCGTGTCGTAGATGTAACCCATGTGCAGCGAGAGATCGTAGAGCACCAGGGTCACCCGAGATATGTGTGGGCAAGAAGGTCGGACAGCTGTTCCAGCTCGCGCTCTAAGCGACGATAGACATCGACGCTCATCGTCTCCGGCGTCATCACGGCAAGGCCGGAGTGCAGCCGCATCGCCTCGCGATAGAAGGGTGACATCTGGCCGTTGACGAGGGCGTTCGGCAGTTGCTCCACTTCGCGGTGGATCTCGTTCATCTGGAAGAGGATCGAGCGCGGATTGAGCGGATCGAGCGCCAAGAGATCGGTGACCGTCAGGCGCGCGGTGTTGACGTTGTAGCGGCGGCGATGGGTCATGACGCTGTCGCCGATCTCGAGCAGCATGTCGAGCGCGCCGTCGGGGGCGTCCGGGCCCGACATGTGGCCGAGCAGGCGCGTCATGTGCAGGCCACGTTCGATATGGCGACCAAGCGAGAGAAAGCGCCAGCCGGTGAAGCGATACATGTTTTCGTGCACAAGGCCCGCGAAACCGGCGAGCTTACGCAAGAGCACGGTCATGGCATGGCTGGCGTCGTCGCCGGGCAGGATGGTCTCGTGGAAGCGCCGCGCGGTCTTGGCCAGATCGGTCAGCGCCAGCCAGCCGTCCGGCGAGAAGCGGTCGCGGATGTTGCTGGCGGAATAGACGGCGCTGTCGATGTTGCGCAGGAGATTTTCTGGGACGGCATCTTCCGTATCGATGTCGACGGCTGCAAGATAGGCCGACACGTCGGCCAGCAGCGGCTGGCTCGGATCGGCAGCTTCGGCGAAGCGGGCGTGCCAGGCGCGCAGGATGCGCAGAGCCCCTTCCGCACGCTCGATGTAGCGTCCGAGCCAGAACAGGTTGTCGGCCGCGCGGCTCGGCAGGCTGCCCGGCATGTTGCGGGTGAAGCTGCCCTCGGCCGGTAACAGTGTATGGCGTTCCACCGGCTTGTCGCTGACGATCCAGACGTCGGCGGCCGCACCACCCGATTGCATGGCGATCGCTGATACATCGTCGCTGCCACCGATGCGGGCAAAGCCGCCGGGCATGATCTGCCAGCCATTGGCGGTGCGGGCGGCAAAGACGCGCAGCGACATCGGTCGCGGCGTCAGTTTGCCGCCGATCCAGGCCGGCGTCGTCGAGAGTGTCACGACCTCCTGGCCGACGAGCTTTGCGCCGTCGGAGTTCAGCCAGTCGCCGATCGAATCCTTGGCGGTGGCGCGCAGGCTGGAGCCAAGCACGGATTCGCCGCTGTCGTCGAAAAAGGGGGCGCGTGAATAGGCCGGGCCGATGACCATTTTCTCGATGTTCTCGGCCACATGCTCGCGCTCGCCCTTCTGGCCGCACCACCAGGTCGCGATCGAGGGGAGCTTCAGTTCCTCGCCGAAGAGCCGGCGACAGATCGTCGGCATGAAGGCGAGAAGCGCGCGAGTTTCGATGATGCCGCTGCCAAGCGCGTTGACGATCGTCACGCTTTCGGCGCGTAGCGCCTCGACAAGACCGGGCGTGCCGATATGCGAGTTCTGGTTCAGTTCGAGCGGGTCGGCATAGGCCGAGTCCAGACGGCGCCAGAGCACAGTGATCGGCTTCAGACCCGAGACGGTGCGCACCATTACCTTGCCGTTGACGACGGTCAGGTCCTCGCCTTCCAGCAGCATGAAGCCGAGATAGCGGGCGATGTAGGCGTGTTCGTAGTAGGTTTCGTTGGCGGGGCCGGGGGTCAGGACGGCGATGCGGTCGTCGCCGCTGTGCTTCATGCCCTGCAGCGCGTCGCGGAAGGCGCCGAAGAAGGAGGCCAGTCGATGAACCGGCGTCTCCGCATAGATGTCGGAGAATGCGCGGGTCGTTGCAACGCGGTTCTCAAGCGCAAAACCGGCGCCCGACGGCGCCTGGGTGCGGTCGGCGAGCACCCACCAGTTGCCGTCAGGGCCGCGGCCGATCTCGAAGGCGCAGAAATGCAGGTAGTGTCCGCCGGCCGGGGTAACGCCGACGAGCGGACGCTGGTACTCAGGATTGGCCGCGATCAGCGCCGGCGGCAGGACGCCATCGGCGACCAGCCGGTTTTCACCGTAGATGTCGGCAACGATCGCCTCGAGCAGATCGGCGCGCTGCACCAGACCAGCCGACACCGCTTCCCATTCCCTGGCATCGATCAGCACAGGCACATGCGACAGCGGCCAGGAGCGCTCGGCGCTGCCGGTGCTGCCATAGGCGCGATAGAACACGCCGGCATCGCGCAGATAGCGATCGGCGCGCGCGAAGCGCTCGGTCAGATCCTTCTCGGGCATGCCGCTCAAATGCGCGAAGAAGCGCTGCCAGACGGGCCGGATGGCGCCGTCGCTATCGACCATTTCGTCGGCAACGCCAGGCAGCGGGGCATAGTCGAGCACCGCATCGTTTCCGGTGCGGATCGCTGGCTCTTCCCTCAGTTCTGCCGTCGGTTTTTTGCCCATGTCGCCCTAAAGTCTAGATGCCCGCCGGTCGCCTCAGATCCAGCGTCAGCGGGAACTCCGGCGAGGCGTTTTCGACCGGCGGAATATAGCCGCCCGCTGTATGCCCCCACGGCTCGAATCGCGCCAGACGCCTTGCTTCGGCTTCGTTACCATTGACCGGGAAGGTGTCATAGTTACGCCCGCCCGGATGGGCAACATGATAGATGCAGCCGCCGATCGAACGCTTGGACCATGTATCATAAATGTCGAAGGTGAGCGGCGTGTTGACGGGCAGAAGCGGGTGCAATCCCGACGCCGGCTGCCATGCCTTGAAGCGAACGCCGGCGACCGAGACGCCTGATGTGCCCGTCGGCGTCAGCGGCACGGTGCGGTCGTTGCAGGTGACGGTGTAGCGGGCCGCATTGCTGGTCTCGAGCCTGACCTGCAGACGCTCGACGGAGCTGTCGACATAGCGCACGGTGCCGCCGATCGCGCCTTCCTCGCCCATGACGTTCCAGGGCTCCAGCGCCTGGCGCAGCTCCAGCTTCGAGCCCTCGTATTCGACCTCGCCGCAGAAGGGGAAGCGGAATTCGAGCTGCGCCTTGAACCATTCCGGGCTGAGATCGAAGCCGTTCTGTTTGAGATCGGCGAGCACGTCCCGAAAATCCTGCCAGACGAAGTGCGGCAGCATGAAGCGGTCGTGCAGCGTGGTGCCCCAGCGCACGAAGCGGCCATCGGCGGGGTTCTGCCAGAAGCGGGCGATGAGGGCGCGGACCAGAAGCTGCTGGGCGAGCGACATGCGCGCGTTCGGCGGCATCTCGAAGCCGCGGAACTCGACAAGGCCGAGGCGGCCGGTCGGGCCGTCGGGCGAAAACAGCTTGTCGATGCAGATCTCGGCGCGGTGGGTGTTGCCGGTGACGTCGATCAGCTGGTTGCGGAACAGGCGGTCGGTGATCCACGGCAAGGGTGTGGGTCCGCGGCCGGGCGCGGGGATCTGGGCGAGCGCGGTTTCCAGCTCGTAGAGGCTGTCGTGGCGGGCCTCGTCGATGCGCGGGGCCTGGCTGGTCGGGCCGATGAACATGCCCGAGAACATGTAGGAGAGCGAGGGGTGGCGCTGCCAGTGCAGCACCAGGCTCTTCAACAGGTCAGGACGGCGCAGGAACGGGCTGTCGCCGGGATTGGCGCCGCCGACCACCACATGATTGCCGCCGCCGGTGCCAGTGTGGCGGCCGTCGATCATGAACTTGTCGGCGCCGAGGCGCGACTGGCGGGCCTCCTCATAGACGGTGCTGGTGATCGCCACGCAGTCCTGCCAATTGGAGGCCGGGTGGATGTTGACCTCGATGACGCCGGGGTCGGGGGCGACGCGGATGACGTTGATGCGCTCGTCCTGCGGCGGCGAGTAGCCTTCGATATGGACGGGCAGGCCGAGCTCGGCGGCGGCATTTTCGGCCGCCGCGATCAGCTCGAGATAATCCTCGATGCGCTCGACCGGCGGCATGAAGACGCAAAGGCGGCCGTCGCGCGGCTCGACCGAGATCGCGGTGCGCACGGCGCCGCCGATCTCGCCCAGCGTCTGCTCGACGCGGCTCTGGCCGGCCTCTTCGCTATGGCGCGAGGCCTCCGGCATGGCGCGGCCCGAGGGCACGAAGACATCGGGCAGCGGCGCGCGGGGGATGGAGGGGTCGGCGGGGTGGATGTAGGGGAAGCGCGCCGGTGGCACGTAGGGCAGCGTGCCGAGCGGCAGGCGATAGCCGACAGGGCTGTCGCCGGGCACGAGGAAGATCTTGCCGCGACGGGTCTTCCATTTCTCGCTGACCCAGCGCCTGCCCGATGCGCGCGCGTTCCAGGCCTGCACCGGCAGGATGTAGCCGGTCGGTACCGTCAGGCCGCGCTCGAAGACGCGGGCGATGCGGCTGCGCTCTTCCGGATCCTTCAGCTTGGAATTGGAGGGATCGACGTTTTCAGGCAGGCTGCCTTCCTTGATGATCCATTCGGCTGGATCCTCGTAGGCGGGCAGCACCATCCCGGTCTCGATCGCCAGCTCTCTTGCGATGGTATTCAAAAGGTTGGCGGCGTCATCTGCCTTTACGCCGGTGTCCTTGCCCTCGCCGGCGATGAGGTCCGGGTTATGCCAGATCGACTTGCCGTCCTTGCGCCAGTAGAGCGAGAAGGTCCAGCGCGGCAGGCTTTCGCCCGGATACCACTTGCCCTGGCCGTAGTGCAGGAAGCCGCCGGGCGCGAAGCGCTCGCGCAGCTTGCGGATCAGGACATCTGCCTTCTCGCGCTTCGTCGGGCCGACGGCGGCAGTGTTCCACTCCTCGGATTCGAAGTCGTCGATGGAAACGAAGGTCGGCTCGCCGCCCATGGTGAGGCGAACATCCCCCGCCTGCAGGATGCTATCGACCTTGGCACCAAGCGCGTTGAGCTCCTCCCAGCTGTCGTCGGAAAAGGGCTTGGTGATGCGCGGATGTTCGGCTACGCGCGTGACCTTCATGTCAAAATCGAATTCGGTGTTGGCGTGGCCATAGAGCGCGCCTGATATCGGGGCGGCGTTGCTATAGTGCGGGGTTGCGGCAAGCGGGATGTGGCTTTCGCCGGTCAAGAGGCCCGAGGTCGGGTCGAGGCCGATCCAGCCGGCGCCGGGGATATAGACTTCCGCCCAGGCGTGCAGGTCGGTGAAATCGACCTCGGTGCCGGAGGGGCCGTCGAGCGCCTTCAGATCCGGTGTCAGCTGGATGAGATAGCCGGAGACGAAGCGGGCGGCGAAGCCGAGATTGCGGAGGATCTCGACCAAGAGCCAGCTACTATCGCGGCAGGAGCCGAGCGCCAGCTTCAGCGTCTCCTCCGGCGACTGCACGCCGGGCTCCATGCGGATGACATATTCGACGTCGTTCTTCAGCCGGGCATTGAGGCCGACGATGAAATCGGTGGTGCGCATCGGCGTGCGGTCGATGCCGGCGAGATAGGCTGCCAGCGCCGGCTCCACCGGCTGCGGCTGCATGTAGATCTTCAGGTCGTCCCTGATCTCCTCCGGATAGGAGAAGGGCCACATCTCGGCGCTCTCCTCGATGAAGAAATCGAAGGGGTTGTAGACCGTCATGTCGGCGACGAGATCGACCTCGATCTTGAACTCGGTCACCGGGTCGGGGAAGACGTAGCGGGCCAGATAATTGCCGTAGGGGTCCTGCTGCAGGTTCACGAAATGGTTCGCCGGCGAGACCTTCAGCGAATGGCTGATCACCCGCGTCTTGGAATGCGACGCGGGCTTGAGGCGGATGATCTGGGGCCCGAGGCGGACCGGCTTGTCGTATTTGTAATGCGTCAGGTGATAGATGCTGGCCTTGATCGACATATTTCGCCTTGTCCGGCGCCGCATCGTTGTGCGGCATTTGCTGTTCCCAAAAGCAGTGTGTGCAATGCAGCGAAAGAATGCAAGGCGGAACGCCCAAGCCGGCTAAGGCTTTACGCTGCCTTTGCAAACGTCACCGAGGCCTTGAGGCCTCTGCCGCCGCAGCCGGGCTCGAGCGCCAGCGCTGCATTGAAGAGGCCGGCGATCTCCTCGACGATCGGCAGCCCAAGCCCGGCGCCCGGTGCGCCGGAGTTGCTGCCGCGCGAGAAGCGCTGCCGGACGGCCGCGAGCTTCTCTATGGGAATGCCGGGGCCGTTGTCCTCGACTTCCAGGCGCACGGCATCGTCGGTCTCGGATATCCGGACGGTCACCTCGGCACCCGTGCCGGCATAGGCGATGGCATTTCCCGCGAGGTTGCGCAGCAGTTCGCCGATCAGCAGTGGCTCGGCGCGGACGAGAGCAGGGCGGTCGCCTTCGAAGCCGAGGTCGATACCTGCCTCGGCGGCCGTCGGGATCAATTCGCCGGTTATCTCCTGGGCAATGGCCGTCAGGTCGATCGCAGAGGCGGTCAGCGCTTCCTTTGCCGTTGCCGCATCGATCTTCGCCATCAGCAGCAACTGAGCAAGAATACGCTCGGCGTGGGCGACGGCCTGGTCGCCCTTCAAGGCCGAGCCCTGCGCTTCCGCCAAGGTGCCTGATCGGGCCGAGAGGGCGAGCTGGGTGCGGATAATCGCGAGCGGCGTGCGCAGCTGGTGACTGGCGTTGCCGGTGAAGTTCCTGAGTGCATCGAGCGCCGATTGCAGGCGCACCATGAAGCCGTTGACGGTATCGACCAGGGGCTGGACCTCGCTCGGCACGGACTGCTCGATCGGATGCAGGTCGTCGGGGCTGCGCTCGCCGATCGCGTCGCGCAGCTTGTAGAGCGGGCGAAGCGCAACGGTGACGGAGATCCAGACGATCACAGCTGCACCTGCGATCATGAAGGAGAGGCGAAGCGCCGAGCGGAAGAGGATGGCGCGGGCCAGCTGGCGGCGGGCAATCGTCGTCTCCGCAACGGTCACTGCGAAGGGGACGGAGCGGATGCCCGTCGAGGCGGAGCGCTTCAGCGTCGCCACCCGGATCGGCTCGCCGCGAAAAGTGTCATCGGCAAAGGCGGCGGTGTCGCCCACAGTTTTGGCAAGCACCGGGAGAGCCTGGTAACCGGTGATGAATTTTCCGGGTGGCCCGTCGACGCGGTAGAAGACCCGGTCCTGCGCCGCCGAGGTCAGCATCTCCAGCGCCACATAGGGGATATCGACCTCGAGCGTGCCATCTTCCGCCACGACCACGCGTTCGGCGATGGCGAGCGCCGAGCCTGCCAGCACGCGGTCCGAGACGATATTTGAGGTCTGCACGGCCTCTCGGTAGGTGTCGACAAGGGCGACCATGCCGATGATGGCGGTCGAGATCAGCAGCCAGAACAGCAGTCTTCGTCGGAGCGAATAGGCCGTCGTCATGAGGCCTCGGGCAGTTTGTCGAGATAGTAAC
Organism: Rhizobium grahamii CCGE 502; assembly: GCF_000298315.2. Taxonomy (GTDB): domain Bacteria; phylum Pseudomonadota; class Alphaproteobacteria; order Rhizobiales; family Rhizobiaceae; genus Rhizobium; species Rhizobium grahamii. The sequence continues at coordinate 178,475 of NZ_AEYE02000031.1, forward strand.
CGATGCCGCGCGCCGTCTTCACCGTCAGGCCGTATGGCGACAGTCGCTTCCTGAGGCGGCTGACATATTGCTCGATGGCGTTCGCGGAAATGTCGTCGTCGAAGGCGGTCAGCGACTGGATGATCGCTTCCTTGGCGACCACCTTGCCGGCACGCATGAAGAGAATTTCGAGCAGGCCCAGCTCGCGGGCGGGAATGTCAAGCGGCGTCGAACCGGAGAAAAAGGCGCGTGAATTGAGATCGAGCGAAAGACCGCCGAAACTGACCGTTGCTGAATGGAGCCCGGCCTGGCGGCGCAGGAGGACGCGGACGCGGGCTTCGAACTCGGAGATATCGAAGGGCTTGATGAGGTAGTCGTCGGCGCCGAGATCAAGGCCCTTGACGCGCTCTTCCGGTGTGCCGCGCGCCGTCAGGATCAGGACTGCCGACTGGTTCTGCCGGGCGCGCATGGCACGCAGCACCTCAAGGCCGTCCATCTCTGGCAGGTTCAGGTCGAGCACGACGAGATCGAAATTCTCGGCTGCCGTCACGGCATTGGCGGAGGCGCCGTCATGCACGACATCGACGGCGTGGCCGGTGCCGCGCAGAATGGCCGAAAGCCCGTCGGCCAGCGCGATATTGTCCTCCACCAGTAGAATGCGCACGAATGTTCCCTTTGTTTTTGAAAAGGATACAGGGTGGCCGAGAGGCTGTCACCGCCCGCGCGCCGCATTTATCTCTGCGCGGCGATGTCCGCGAGCAGCTCCTGAAACCGCGGATCGGACCTGATATTGTCGAGGTCGGAATCGTTGGCGAACCATTCGAGCTGGTAGAACGAGCTGCTCGGTCGCAGCTGCTCCAGGAGGTCGATCGCCCGCTCGGTATCTCCGAGGATGGCGTAGACGCAGGCGGCATTGTAGCGCGTGATCGCGTCGCTCGGGTCGAGCGCGAGGGCGCGTTCCGTCCATGACAGGGCTTGCTGGCGGTCGCCGAGATGGGCGTATGCCAGCCCCGCACGGCCAACCGGCGATGAGCTGTCGGGGCTTTGCTCGGCCGCCCGGTTGCAGCGCCGGACGGTCTCTTCGGCCCATCGTCGCTCCGTGTCCGGCTGGCCGAGGGAGCGGTAGGCTGCTGTCAACAGAATTGGGGACACGTAGTCGTTTTCGTAAAGTGCTGCCGCGCGCTCGAAATAGACGGTGGCTTGCTCGAAGGCGCCCCGCCGGAAGAGGCTGTGGGCGAAGTAGAAGTTCGATTCGAAGAGGTCGGGATCGAGGGCGAGGGCGCTTTCGAAGTAGCCCAGCGCTTCCGCGTCCTGTCCGTCATGGTGGAACGCCATCGCACGGGCGGCATGGGCCTCGGCGAGATTGGGGTCGAGCGCCAGCGCCTTGGCGCTCATCGCCAGGATGTCGTTGATCGGCAGCTGTGCGGCGTACCAGATATGCAGGGCGGAATCGCAATCGGCGATGCCAGCATAGGCGCGGGCGTAAGACGGGTCGAGTTCCACCGCCTTTGCGAACATGCGTCTCGCCAGGTTGAGATAGGGCAAGGTCATCGTCCGCGCGAACCTGCGGCCGCGCAGGTAGTAGGTATAGGCCTCGGCACTGGTCGTCGGGTCGCTTTCGATGGCTCGCCTTTCCTCAGGGTGGAGCTTGATCTTCAGCTGGTGGACAATGGCGTGGGCGATCTCATCCTGGATCGCGAAAATGTCGTTCAGATCCCGGTCGTAGCGATCGGCCCATAGATGGTTCTCGTTTCCGGCATCAATCATCTGAGCGCTGATCCTGACGCGCGCACCCACCTTGCGAACGCTGCCCTGCAGCACATAGCGCACCGACAATTCCCGTGCGATCTGGCCGATTTTCACCTGCTGGCCCTTGTAGGTGAAGGTCGTATTGCGCGGTGTGACTTCGAGGTCGGAGATTTTCGAGAGATCAGTGATGATGTCCTCGGTCAGGCCATCCGAGAAATATTCCTGGTCGGGATCGTCGCTCATGTTGGTGAACGGCAAGACAAGGATCGATTGTCTGTTCGATCGGCCGACGCTGGTCGCTGGCGCCGGGCGCTCGGTTGGCTGGTCGAACAGCACGGCATAGACGCGCACCGCCTGACGGATATTCTTCAGTGTCTGATGGCCCATGTCCTCGAAGCGCAGATCGAGCTTCGAACCGATCTGATCGTTCACCGAGGCGGATACGGCGATGCCGCCCGGCGCAGCAATGCCTTCGAGCCGCGCGGCGATGTTCACGCCGTCGCCGAAAATGTCGCCATCCTCGACGATGACATCACCGAGATTGATGCCGATCCGAAGCTGGATCCGCTGCTCCTGCTCCACCCCGATATTGCGCTGCTGCATTCCGCGCTGAATGTCGACGGCGCATGCCACGGCGTTGACGACGCTGGAGAATTCCGCCAGCAGACCATCGCCGATCAATTTGACCAGCCGACCTCCATGCCCGGCGAGAGCAGGTTCGATCAGTTCCCTACGGTGACGGTTGACCGCGGCAAGCGTCCCGGTCTCGTCGATGCCCATCAGCCTGCTGTAGCCAACCACATCGGCGGCAAGAATGGCGGTCAAACGTCGTTCCAAGGTGCTCTCCGGTCGAACCCACAGAATTCTAGCGTGTTTTGAGCCACCGGACGAGGATCGATCGGCTACGCAATTGGCGGGTGCCTTGTGTCGCCCTTCGCGGTCATGCATCTTAGGGGTATGAGGAGACTGTTCTTACTTGCGTGCCTGTTGCTTTGTCCGGGCTTGGCGCTGGCCGACGAGGTGTTCTATTCGGCGCGGTCCGGCAATGCTGCGGCTCCGACGCTGGTCGTCTATTCCTCGCTCGACGAGCCGCTTGCGCAGCCGATGATCCGCGGATTTCAAGAGGCCAATCCGGATGTCGCGGTCAAGTATGAGGACATGCTGACCGGGGAAATCTACGACCGCATCGTGCGCGAGACGGATGCCGGCAAACGCACCGCCGATTTCGCCTTCTCCTCGGCGATGGACCTGCAGGTGAAGCTTTCCAACGACGGCTATGCGCAGGTGAGCAACCTGCCGATGAGCGCGCGCTGGCCGAAATGGGCAAACTGGCGCAACACCGCCTATGCGCTGACCTTCGAGCCGGCGGTATTCGTCTATCACAAGCCGAGCTTCGCGACGGAGCCGCCGCCGAGTTCGCGCGCCGAGTTCGTTGATTACCTCAAGCGCAAGGGCGATGCGATCCATGGGCGGATCGGCACCTATGATATCGAGCGTTCCGGTGTCGGCTTTCTGTTCATGGCCCGCGACCAGGAGCAGTTCGGAGATATCTGGTCGGTCATCGGCGCTATGGGGGCCGCGGGCGTCAAGCTGTATTCGACGAGTTCGGCCATTCTGGAGCGCGTGTCGGATGGTCGCTTCGTTCTCGGCTACAATATTCTTGGTTCCTACGCCGCCGATTGGGCCAAGCGTCATCCGGATGTCGGGATCGTGCTGCCGAAGGATTATACCGTCGTGATGTCGCGCATCGGCCTCGTGCCGCAGGCGGCGGGCGAGCCGGAACTCGGACGGCGCTACCTCTCCTTCTTCATGTCGAAGGAGGGGCAGACTATCATGGCGCGCGAGCTGCAGATTCCGGCCGTCAGCCCGGAAGTCGCCGGCGAGAATACGGCCAATACCATGCAGGAACTTCTTGGTGCGCAACTCCGTCCGGTGCCCGTCAGCCCTGGGCTGATGGTGTATCTGGATCAGGTCAAGCGTGCGCGACTGATCGCGCACTGGAACGAAGTGCTGCGCACACAATAGGAGCTGCGCATTGAGTTAGCGGAAAGAGCAGGGCCGCTGAGCGTTGGCCAGCAATTCCTGCTTCGTCGCGAAGGATCCGAAGAGCGCGAGGAGACGTTTTTCCTCCTCCTTATCCAGCCGGTGTCGGCGTGCGAAATCGTGCACACTCCACACCTGGCGTAAGCCCTCATTTTCGATGTGACTGGTATCGACGTGAGAACTCATGGGGCAATCCTCCTCAGCGCCCTTAACGCTGGAATGGCACTCGGGTTCCATCGGTTCTGAAGTTTTATCTTTTTCGCGTCCGGCAAAGATTGCGGCAAAAAAGTGTCTTTGCAGGGTGGATACCTGAGCAATGTCAGCTAAATGACAGCTTGTTGTGGTCCGCTTTGCAGAACTTCAGCTCCGTGGAGGCGGAGAGATGAAGTTTCGGGAGGAACTTGCCAGCGTATCGGACCTCGGAGTCCGTCTGCGGTGTCCTTCCTGATTCTATCGAGAACAATGCGCGGTTTCTCAGCCGTGCCCACGGAGGACACACTTGTGAAGCATACTCTTCTTGCAACTATTTTCGCGGCTGCGATCGCGCTGCCGGCTTATGCGGCTGACTACACCATCATGGCGCCGGCCGCTCCCGGCGGCGGTTGGGACCAGACGGCCCGCTCGCTGCAAACGGTCATGCAGAAGGAAGGCATTTCTGGCAATGTTCAGGTTCAGAACGTTCCGGGCGCCGGCGGCACCATTGGTCTGGCGCAGTTCACCGGCCAGAATAACGGCAATGCAAACGCGCTGATCGTCGGCGGCTACGTCATGGTCGGAGCGATCCTGACCAATCAGTCGCCGGTGACGCTCAAGGACGTTACGCCGATCGCCCGCCTGACGGGTGAGTATGAAGCGATCGTCGTTCCGGCTGCGTCTGACATCAAGACCATGGCCGATCTCGTTGCCAAGCTGAAGCAGGATCCGGGCTCGGTTTCCTGGGGCGGCGGTTCGGCGGGCGGTACCGACCATATCGCGGTCGGCCTGATCGCCAAGGCCGCCGGCGTTGATCCGACGAAGATCAACTATGTCGCCTTCTCCGGCGGCGGCGAAGCGCTTGCCGCGATTCTCGGCGGCCAGGTCACGGCTGGCATTTCCGGCTACGGCGAATTCGAATCGCAGGTAAAGGCCGGACAGTTGCGGCTTCTGGCCGTGTCCGGCGAGCAGCGTCTAGACGGCGTCGACGCTCCGACCCTGAAGGAATCCGGCCTCGACGTGGCGGTGCAGAACTGGCGCATGGTTGCCGCTGCTCCCGGCCTTTCGGCTGAGCAGACGGCGGCGATTACGGCCGATTTCGACAAGCTTTCGAAGTCCGCCAGCTGGCAGGAGATCCTGAAGACCAAGGGTTGGGCTGATACCTACCTTGCTGGCGACGCCTTCAAGGCGCAGCTCGACAAGGATGTTTCGGCCACCGAAGGCATCCTCAAAGAGATCGGACTCGTTCAATGAGCAGGGGTAACGAACCCTTGGCAACGAAGCGCCGCCCCGATTGGGCGGCGCTGATTATTGCCATCTGTCTTTTCGCGGTCGCTGCCGTCATGCTCTGGGATGCCTTCCATATGAAGGCGATCGCGCAATATGCCCGCATCGGCCCGGCAACGGCGCCCAAGGTCGTGGCCTTCGGGCTGATCGGCCTCGGCATCTGGACGATCTTCGAAGCCTGGCGCGGCGAATTTCCGGAGCGCGAACATCAGGAAATCGCACCCGTCGTATGGGTCGTCGCTGGCCTCGCCGCGCAGATGCTGCTTCTGAAGACAGCAGGCTTTTCGATCGCGACCGGCATTCTATTTGCGTTCACCGCCGCCGGCTTCGGCCGTCGCAAGCTCTGGCTTTCGATCCCCGCCGGCATTGCCTTCAGCTTCGTCGTCTGGGTGATCTTCGCGAAGCTCCTGCAGCTCACCCTGCCTGCCGGGCCGTTCGAACACATCTTCTTCTAGGATTGGATGCGATGAGCACCTTCGAATTCCTCTTCCAGGGCATCCTGGTCGCCATGCAGCCGATGAACCTGCTTTATGCGCTGGTCGGCGTGACGCTCGGCACTGCGGTCGGCGTGCTGCCGGGGATTGGCCCGGCCCTGACCGTCGCCCTTCTTCTTCCGGTTACCTACAAGCTCGATCCGGCCGGCTCGCTGATCATGTTTGCCGGCATCTACTACGGCGGCATGTATGGCGGATCGACGACCTCGATCCTTCTCAATACGCCCGGCGAAAGCGCCTCGATCGTGACGGCTTTGGAGGGCAACAAGATGGCCCGGGCGGGTCGCGGCGGACCGGCGCTCGCGACCGCGGCGATCGGTTCTTTCGTCGCCGGCCTGATCGCAACACTCGGCCTGGCCTTTATCGCCCCCTATATCGTCAAACTCGCTCTGGTCTTCGGGCCGCGCGAATATTTTGCCCTCATGGTCCTCGCCTTCGTCACCGTCTCCTCGGCCTTCGGGGATTCGGCACTGCGCGGTCTGACCTCGCTCTTCATCGGCTTTGCCCTTGCGATGGTCGGCATCGACCAGCAGACCGGGCAGGCGCGCCTTTCGTTCGGCATTCCCGATCTGCTCGACGGCGTCGAGGTGACGACGCTTGCGGTCGCGATGTTTGCGATCGGTGAAACCCTCTACATCGCTGCTCAAGGCAATCGCGGCGAGGAGAAGGTCGAGGCGGTCAAAGGCTCGCTGTGGATGACAGCGCAAGATTGGGGTCGCTCGTGGAAGGCGTGGCTGCGCGGCACGCTGATCGGCTTCCCAATCGGCGCGATGCCGGCAGGCGGTGCCGAGATCGGGACGTTTCTGTCCTATGCCACGGAAAAGCGTTTGGCGAAGAACCCCGAGGAGTTTGGCCACGGTGCGATCGAAGGTGTTGCTGGTCCGGAGGCCGCCAACAATGCGTCGGCCGCCGGTACGCTGGTGCCGCTGTTGACGCTCGGCCTGCCGACGACGGCGACGGCGGCGATCATGCTTGCCGGCTTCCAGCAGTATGGCCTGCAGCCCGGTCCGCTGTTGTTTGCGAACAACCCGCAGATCGTCTGGGGCCTGATCGCCAGCCTGCTGATCGCCAATGCGATGCTCTTGGTGCTCAACCTGCCGCTGATCGGTCTCTGGGTGCGGCTGCTGACGATCCCGAAGCCGTGGCTCTATGCCGGCATCCTGTTGTTTGCGACGCTCGGCACGATTGGCGCCAACCCGTCGGTCTTCGAACTCGGCATGCTGCTCGGCTTCGGCGTCCTCGGCTACATCATGCGGCTCTTCGGCTATCCAATCGCGCCTGCGGTCGTCGGCCTGATCCTTGGCCCGCTGGCTGAACAGCAATTGCGTCGTGCGCTTGCGATCAGCCAGGGAGACGTGACGACGCTGGTGATGTCGCCGATCGCGGCCGGCCTGCTGATCGTCGCTGCGGCGGCTTTCATCATTCCGCTGATCCTGCGCTTGCGTGGACGCGGCGAGGTTCTGTCGCAGCTTGCGGCAAACGAGGACTAGAAGAAAAAGACTGCCCGAACCTCTCTCTCTACTGCGGCCGGCGATGGGAAACTTTCGCCGGTCTTTTCACCTGGTAAGGGGGATGCCGGAGCGTGCCGACCCGCTTTTGGCCTAGTGACCATAGAGCGCCATGTGCAGGCTCCAATAGGTCGGTGCCAAGATTGCCAGGGCCGCTACAAAGCCGGCGGGAACACCGACAATCGCCCTTTTGAATGCCGGTGCGACCTGCGTATCGCGCGTCGGGTCGACGGTCGCGATCACCAGCATCATGATGATCAGGCTGTGCCCTACCAGGTCCAGCCTTCCGAACGGCACAACCGCCGCACTGAAGATGATCAGCAAAGCGATCGCCGAAGAGCGCCGGATAAGCGGTGTCCACAGCAAGCCAAGACCAAGGGTGAATTCGACGACACCGGCCATTGGCAGAAATACTTCGGTCGGCATCCCGAAGGTCAGGAACGGCCTTTGCTGCGCCAGCGGCTGGAACCATTCCGGATAGGCGAATTTCTCAAAGCTTGAGCGCATTAGTGTAATGGCGATCGCCCAGCGTAGAACGTTGAAGCGCTGTTTGTGCCACCAGGACCCGTTGAGCGAAAACAATACGAGATAGCCGGCAACGCCCAACCCGAGCACGACATAATCGAGAAGATGAAAAATCTGATACTGGTGAAGCGCGGCAATCCAGAGCCCGAGTACACCGATCGCAGAAACCCACATTGTTCGGCGAGAAAAGAGACCGGCTGCAATGACCAGCTGGCTCCATGAAACCCACTCCGAAGGCGTTGGCAGATCAGGGGTGAGGTAGACGCCACCAATGACGAAGATGGCGACAAAAAATCCTCCGGTTATGGCGCGAACAAAGTCGTCGGCCCGATTCCACAGCGGTTCCGACACGCTGTCCATCAGGATCAGAATTCTGGTGCCGATGACGGTCCGTTCAAGAGCCGCAGTCAGTGCGAAAAGTGGGACTGCGATGCCGACGGCAAGCCAGAACCAGGGGCTTGAAAGCGTTTCTGAAATTGGCCGGGCGGGTGTCGCTATGTCAAATGATGTGAACCATTTGACATGCGCTTCGGCGGGCGTTGACCACACCATCAACGTCGCTATCGCGAGAATGCAGAGTGTTGCCTCGAGGAGGAGCGGGGTGAAATAGGCTCCTATGCTCGCCACCTGAGGGGATGGCGGACCTTCGTCCCGGCGCGTACTTTCCGGGCTTCCGGTCCGTGCTGTGCTGAATATCGTGTCCTGAACGTTGAACTTGAACGTAGCCATTTCTGCTCTCCGGATTTGGACGCAGCAAACCGCTCGGAAGGCGGTGGCCCTCCGCTCAGCAACGAGGTTTTTTTGAAACGTTGCCCGTATTTCAGCATCGCTCGCGCGATCCTTGTAGAGAACAAGGTCCCGCGGTCTTTGCGACCAAGGAGTGAGCGGTCTGGCACCTTGGTCGCGGCAAACCTGAGACCAAGGTCGACCCTCAGGGGGAAGGCAGCTACGTCGACCGGGCCAATCTCTTATCTCGCTGGGGCTTCGCTAATTGAGCGCATTTGTAAAAAATGTCACTTATTTAATTGGTTGAAGAAAAACACGCTCATAGCTGCTGAACGGCGGATTTTTCCCATACCGTGCGTTTGCCTCGGCAGCCGCGTGCTTTACAGGCGCTCCAGGAACGAAAGCACCCGCTGCGTCAGCAATGCGGTGGCGTCGGCATCGTAGGAGGGCAGCGAACTGTCGGCAAAGTAATGCTGGTCGCCGGGGTATAGAAAGAGCGAGGCATCCTTGACTGTTGCGACGATCTGGCGGGCCGCATCGATATCGCCTTCGCCGGCAAAGATCGGGTCGGCGTCCATCCCGTGAATCTGAACTGGGACGCCCTCCGGCCATGGTCCGAAGGACCACTCGCCACTGATGGGCAGGCAGGAATAGAAGAGCAACGCTCCCCGCGCCCCGGATCGCGTCTGTGCGAGCTTCTGTGCCGGCAGCACGCCGAAGGAAAAGCCGGCATAGACCAGCCGGGAGGGCAGTTCCTCCGCCAGGCGGACGCCGCGCTCGCGCATTTCCTCGAACCCGATGTCGTTGATGTAGGAAAGCCCTTCGTCGATGCTTTGGAAGGTCTGTCCGTCGAACAAGTCCGGCGCATGAACAATATGCCCGACGTGCCGCAATTGCTCAGCGAAGGCGTGCACGCCAGCGGTCAATCCCTGTGCGTGATGAAATAGCAAGACCTCAGCCATCAGACGCCTCCTGACACATAAGCTATGGCAGGCATTCGATAAATCCACGAGCGCAGGTACCGAATGACCCGCCGCCTCGTCAAGACGGACGGCTTGCACTCCCCTTTGTTGTCGTTCGGCGGATTTCGCCGCGGGTCACGCCGTAGCGTTGGTGCCATCTTCGATGTTGGTGCTGTTTTCCTCTCTCACTTTGGCGGCAGCCTCATCATAGAGGAAGGGCAGGAACGCATAGCGGCGGCCACGGGTGACCTTCGATACGGCATGCAGGAGCGAGCAGGAAAAGACGACCGCGCCGCCCGGAGGGGCCTTGTAGGTTCGGTTGCCATATTCGGGAAAACTGACCTCGCCGCCGTCGAAACATTGTTGAGATTGACCGAAACCGCAAAGCGCCGATGCGCGGTGCCTTTCGTGGTGTTGTCACGATGCGGCCTGAAGTGAGCCTCTTCATCGGCATCGTAGCAGGAGACGATGTATCGCTCCATTCGCGTGGCTTCGAATTGATGGACCTTCTTGATTTCGGGAATGACGCGCCGGATGAACCGTCCGCGCAATTCGGCCATCAGCGCATCGTCCTCAATCGTGTGATCTCTGCGGCGCTTGTGATTGTGGTCCGAGACGAGTACGGTTTTTCCGTTGATCTCGCGCATGAAGCCGGACTCTTGGCCGCCATGCCGTTCGTAGAGGCTGATCAGCTCGTGGCAGAGGTCGGCCTCAAAGACATCGGGCAGTACGATGACCGGGGCCTGCATTTCCAGACCGCTCGACCGCTCCACCGGCGGCAGTGCTTCGAGATAGGCGATCAATTCGTCTATGCCGGTTGCTTCCTTGCCGGGCACGAAGGTCGCGCGCACTCGCATCGTCGGATCCAGAACCACGCACACCTGACGGTAGCTCACGCCGACGCCGCCTTGCTGCGCGTCGGCGCTGACTGCGCCGTAGAGCTTGCTGACGCTCAAATCGAAGTCGAGAAAGAACTTGATGCCGGGCTTCTGATCGGCAATGCGCTGATGAGTTTCGTCCTTCGGATCGACGGTTACGCCGAAGAAAGCAACCTTGCTTCCGTTGAAGGTCGCCGGTCTCGAGCGGATCTTTTCCAGCGCTTGGGCAACGTTGGGACTCGCCGTGGAGCCGAAGAAGTAAAGGACCATGTATCGCCCGGCGGCGACGTCGAAGACATAACGCGGGTTGGAAAGTGTACGCTGAGTAAAGCGCGGCGCCGGGTCTCCGGTCGCTAAGTGCAATGTCATAGATTAGCTCCCCTTATTGTTGTGGATGCTAGAGTAACAAACCCCGTCTGGCTAGATTCGTGCTCACTGCTGGCGCATGTCGCGAATCGACCACGATCGCTTGTTCTTGCATGGCAGGGCTGAATTTCCGTTGCTTGTCGGCCAGCCGGTGCCTCGCCATATGTGAGCAGTCAATCATAAAGAAAAGCGAGAAAGAAAATGTCCTTCCGTAAGTCCATTCGCGATGGTTTCCTTGGCCGCGCCTTTGCGATGATCGGTGCTGCAAATGCTGTAAGCGCCTCGGTCGAAGCTGGCCGCCGTCCGAAAGCACGCGATCTGCGCGAGCTCGGCATCGATCCCAGCATGTTCGGCAGAATCAACCACTAACTGAGCCGCCCGCTTCGGCGGGGTTTGGCAATCTGCCATCGCCAGATACGAAGCAGCCCGCAACCGAATGGTCGCGGGCTTTATTTTTTTGGTAATGAAGCCGCATCGATCGACGCGGCTTGCAAGGATTAGGCGTGCAGTTCCTTGTGCGCCGCGGCGCGTTCTTCCGCCTGCTCCTTCTTGTTGTAGCGGATCGACGACCAGAGCGAGATGCCGATCAGGGCCGCGCCACCAAGGCCGGTGATGACCTCGGGGATATGAAACATCGTCTGCACGTACATGATCACCGAGAGGATCAGGATCGCATAGAACGCGCCGTGCTCGAGATAGCGATATTCGGCAAGTGTTCCCTTTTCGACGAGCATGATCGTCATCGAACGCACGTACATGGCGCCGATGCCGAGGCCGATCGCGATGACGAAGAGGTTCTGGGTCAACGCGAAGGCGCCGATGACGCCGTCGAAGGAGAAGCTGGCATCCAGCACTTCGAGATAGATGAAGGCACCGAGACCACCCTTGGCGGCAGCGCTCATCGTCTGTTGCGAGGCATCGAGCAGGCCGCCGATCACCTCGACCGCCAGGAAGGTCAGAAGTCCATAGATGGCGCAATGTACGAAGGTCGTGGCTTCCTCCTCACCAAGGAACGACGAGAATACCAGGACCAGCGCCAGAACGAAGGCAATCTCGATACCCTTGATCGTGGCCGAGCGGGCCATCAGCTTTTCAAGTCCAGCGATCCAGTGGACATCCTTCTCATGGTTGAAGAAGTAGTTGAGGCCAACCATCATCAGGAAGGTGCCACCGAAGGCTGCGATCGGCAGGTGCGCGTCGTTCATGATGCGGGCGTATTCCGCCGGCTCCCGCGCCGCGAGCACCAGGGCTTCCCATGGGCCGATCTGTGCTGCGATCGCGACGATCGCCAAAGGGAAGACGATACGCATGCCGAAGACGGCAATGACGATGCCCCAGGTGAGGAAGCGATGCTGCCAGACCGGCGTCATCTCCTTGAGCTTGTTGGCATTGACGATGGCATTGTCGAAGGAGAGTGAAATCTCCAACACGGCGAGCACCGTGCAGATGAAGAAGACGGTCGCCATGCCGCCGATGGTGCCGGTCGTCTGCCAGCCAAGGGCCGCCCCGAGGATAAGGCCGAGGCCGGTGACAATGAAGGCCCAGGTGAAATAGCTGAGCGCCGATTTTTGCGGTGAACCGTTGGTCATGGCTGCACCTCGCAGCCAAGAACGATGTCCAACAAAGAATGCTTGCGTGAAAAACGCGGCATACCACAAAGGGCATGCGCGTGAGGCATGGTGAGCTTTTTCATCGATGAAAAATCCGCCGGCTTAAGCTGCAGGCGGTACCGACATCACGAGAGCGCCGTAAAAACTCTCGCCAGAGGGGCCCGGCACCAGGTTGACCCATCGGCCGATGTCCGAGGCCGCGGGATAAGGCGAAGGTAGTGATCTTGCCACGCCAGTCAAGGTCGACACCATGGGCTTTGTTCTTTTCTTTGGAACCATCCGACGGCGCGGTCGTTAGTCCTTGGTTCCCCAGTGTCACGCGCAATAACAAGGAGGCCGATGATGCATCCCTCGACCCATACCCCCGACAAGCGCACGGAAAAATCCGACCGAATGAAGCGGGCGCGCCCGAACCGCATGCAGAAGGCGCAGGTCTTGCCGCCGCATCACGTCGACCTGACATTGCCACACGGCGTTTTCGATGACGTCCACGTTCCCGCCCACGTCACCGGCGGCGACCTTTCGAAGGGCGGGCCAAAGCCCGCCACGGATGGCGATTCCACGATCGCCAAGCCCATCCGCTGAGGTCTCGGTGTTCTTAACTTCGACGCTTCCACTCGCGACAACCGGTGAGAAAAGATGAAAACGACTTTGGTGCCGCACGACATTTACATGAAGCATGAAATCGAATGGCAGGCGCTTCGCGCAGCCGCAGATATTCAGATCGATCTGGAAAGAATCGAGATCACGAATTCGCTGGGTTCGCGTTGGGAACCGGCAACACGCTTGAAGCCGGACACGGCATCTGCCGTGGCGCGGCTTTAAAGAGCCGTGGCGACCGTGCGGCCGTGTCGTCGCAGCGCCCTGGAGCATCAGTATCATCACATCAGTGCTGGAAATGAAGCGGCTGCCAACCTTTCGGAAAGGATTGCCCGGCGATAATCCCGTGCGCTCACGGGAATCGGATAGATGGCAAAGACTGCGACACGCCGCCGCAAATCACCGGCACGATCAAAGGGAAGGGGAGGAGGCGGCAGCGCGCTCCCCTGGGCCGTCATCGGGGCGATCGCCGTGGGCGGCATTGCGACCTATGACAATTGGAAGAGCGTGAAGCCGATGCTGGCCGCGCATGCGCCAGCCTCGATTGTCTCCCGACCGGTCTCGAACGCGCGAAGCGAGCCTGCGAGCGATCCCAGCCCACGGCAGACGGCTTCGATCACCACGGCGGCGCGTATGGTGCCGCCGGCTGCCGTTCCCATTCCCGCGAAGGCACCTGTCGTGCCTGAAAAGGCGATCCCGGTCTCCATCTCGCCGGCGCAGGCACAGACCGGCCGCGCGGCCTTCGGCTATTGCGGGCAGGGCGAGCACATCAACTGCGTCGCCGATGGAAGCACGTTCTGGTACAAGGGCGAGAAGGTCGCGATCGCCGACGTCGTCAGCCCCGGCATCGAGACAGCCCGTTGCGACAACGAGAAGCGGCTGGGCTTCGCCGCCAAGCTGCGCCTCCTCAACATTCTGAACTCCGGATCCTTCTCGATGAATCCCGCTGGACAGCCAGGCAAAGCAGGCGCGCCCCATGTCGTTTCGCGCGACGGCCGATCGATCGGTGTGCAGATGATCAATGAGGGGCTGGCCCGCAAACCCGGTGCGAGCAACGGCTGGTGCGCCTGAGCGCAGCCAGCAAATCGCGATAGGCAGCCTATTTCTGCTTCGGCGCCTTGCCGTTGGTGCGGAAGTTGCCGGTAAAGGCGGTGTCCTTGCTTTCGGCGGTGCATTCGATCGCGACCGGCTTGCCGCCGTACGGGTTGCCCATCGTGCAGGTTCCGGCGACCTTTACCTGACCTGTCATCTTCTGGCCGACGCCCGTCACCACGAGGTTGAGCGGCATGCGGGCGTTGCCGTTGGAGGCTGGCTTGATGGCAGTACCATCGCCCTGGAAGCCGAGCATCTTGCCGCCTGAAGTGAAGATGAAGGTGACCTGGCCGTTTACCAGCGTAACACTTGCGAGTTCGCCTTCGCAGCCCTTCGTCGCATCGACCTTGCCGACGACGAGCTTGGCGCACTTGCCGGCAAGCGTCAGCGCGCCGGGGGCGCCGGGGAAATTCTGCGGCGCCGCGCCCGCCGTCGTGGTCAGTGTTGCGGCGAGCAGCGAAGCAGCGGCCAAAGTTGCCAGTCTCATGTGTTTACCTCGTAATGCATGTCTCAGCAGGGCTGTTGTATCGGCAGCGACTTGCCACTCTTCTGTGTTCGAAATTGGTCGACAGGCACGACTCTCGATCTCGGTAGCCTGGGCATGCGGTGAAATGACGCTTGGTCAAAGCCAGCATGCGCGATAGCTACCGGTTGGACCGGCAGCAAGACTGCCGGTCTAGCTAAGATGGAGGAATGCGATGATCAGGAAGATTGCTCTGAGTGTTGCCATCCTTGCCTTTGGCGTCGCTCCGGCGCTGGCCGCAAGTAGCCACTACTATGTCGAGCACGCTGCAAACAGCAACAAATGCAGCGTCGTGTCGAAACGTCCTGACGGCAAGAACGCGATGGCGGTCGGAAGTGCGTACAAGACGAAGGCGCTTGCCGAGGCGGCCATGAAGGCCGCATCCGCCTGCATGTAGTGCGGCTCGCATTGCGTATGAAATCGAACGAAGCGCCCGCGCATTGGCGGGCGCTCTGCTTTCTGCGATTGCTCCGCATCGCCGGCGAGCCTCGAACCATGTCGCGGCTTCGGGGATTCCGTTAGCCAATTTATCGGCTCGCCAAAAACGAGTATAGTTATCCCGCCATGCTCATTCTCGGAGGGGTGAAATGGGCGCCGCATCCCGTACTGTCATCAATGCTGCGATACTAACCACCGCGTTCTGGATGCCGTCGACAGCCTTTTCGGCCGCGGCGCTGAACGTCGATGCGCGCTCTTACACCTGTAACCAGATCTCGCAGATCATCCGCCAGAACAAGAAGGTGTTCGTCCGGTCCGGTTTCGGCGGCAGCAGCTTCCGTTATCCACCCGCGAAATGCGGTTTGGGCTATGCGCGCACCACTACCAGCTTCCGGGATGCGGCGGGCAAGCAGTGCGTCCTAGATTACGCCTGCACCTACGACAGCGGATCGTTCTACAACAACCCTTAGCGCGCCGACGGAGCAGGCCAGTACGCCCGCGTTGGGGCGTGTTTTGCGCCGGCGATTGGCTCTTGCAGCTTTAGCGGAAGGGAATATTGTTACGGCTCAAGCCTGAAAATTTCATGTGATGCTGCTACGGAGGGTATGCGGTGTTCGTGAAGGCGCTTCTTTTAACGTGCTGTCTCAGCTTCCTGGGTCTTGACGTAGGACTTGCCCAGGAAGGCAAGAGCTATCCTGCCGATATGGCGGATCGGGTGCAGGCCTGCACCCCGTGCCATGGGCAGGAAGGCAGGGGGACGAACGACCCGTACTTTCCACGTTTGGCCGGGAAGCCCGCCGGATACCTCTACAACCAGTTGGAAGCGTTCAAGAGCGGCAGGCGGAAATACCCGCCGATGAACTACCTGTTGGCCTTTCTGACTGACGACTATCTCCGACAAATCGCCGACTACTTCGCCGATCAACACCCCGCGCTGCCCGGGCCCCCTGCCACCGACGCGAGCAAAAGTGTCCTCGAACATGGGCAAGCGCTGGTCACCCAAGGGGATCTGGATAGGGCCATTCCAGCCTGCGTCAGCTGTCACGGCGGGCCGCTAACAGGTCAGTCTCCGGGAATTCCCGGTCTTCTCGGCCTGCGCGCGAGCTATATCAGTGCCCAGTTGGGTGGCTGGCGCTACGGCACCAGAACCGCGAACGCGCCCGACTGTATGCAGCTCGTGGCCGGCAGGCTTACCGAGGACGATGTCAGAGCGGTTGCCGCCTATCTCGCGGGGCAGCCTCTTCCGACGGACCCGGTGCCAGCACCTGCCGGTTCGTTCGCCTTGCCCTTTGCTTGTGGCAGCCAGCCAGATGGGGGACACAAGCCATGAGCGGGCAAAATCGATGCTGGCAACTGTTCCTCACCACGATTTCAGCGCTTGTTGTTGGAATGCTAGTTCCCGCCGGCGCACAGAACTCGGAAACCCAGCAACCCCCTGAGGCTATCGTCAAGAAAGGTGAGTATCTCGCGCGGGCAGGGGATTGCGTCGCCTGTCATACCGCACCGGAGGGCAAGCTGTTTGCCGGCGGCCGCGCCATGCCAACCCCGTTCGGTACGCTCTACACCTCCAACATTACTCCGGATCCGGAAACCGGAATCGGCAAATGGACGGCAGACGACTTCTACAAGACCATGCACTACGGCCGCTTCCCGGATGGAGGACTGCTCTACCCGGCGATGCCGTTCGGGTCCTACACGAAAGTGACGCGCGAAGACAGCGACGCCATCTTTGCCTATTTGAAGACCGTCCCCGCTGTGCGCCAGCCGGACCATCCACACGAGTTGCAGTTCCCTTACAACAACCGATCGCTGATCCTCGGCTGGAGAACGCTGTTCTTCACGGAAGGGGAGTTCCAGCCGGACCCGAAGCAGTCGGATGAATGGAACCGTGGAGCCTATCTGGTCGAAGGGCTAGGACACTGCGGAATGTGTCACACACCGATCAACGCCTTGGGCGGTAGCTCGGAATCCAAAGCCTTTCAGGGTGGACTGATACCCATGCAGGACTGGTACGCCCCCTCTCTGACTTCCAACAAGGAGGCGGGTTTGGGCGATTGGTCCATCGAGGAAATCTCCGACCTACTGCAGAAGGGCGTTTCGGCACGTGGTGCGGTTTACGGCCCTATGGCCGAGGTGGTCTACAACAGCCTTCAATACATGACCGACGAAGATACGCGCGCGATGGCCGTTTATCTGAAGAGCATAGCGCAAGACGAACCGAAACCACCGCGCGCCTCCGTCGGATCGCAGGAAGCAAGCCTGCTTCGAAGCCTGGGGAAGACCGTCTACGACAAGCAGTGCGCCAGCTGCCACGGCGCGGAAGGCGAGGGCAGGCCGCCGCATTATCCGCCGCTCGCCGGAAACCAGTCGATCCAGATGGAATCCTCCGTAAACGCTGTGCGGATGGTGTTGAACGGTGGGTATCCACCCGCGACCTACAAGAATCCGATGCCGCATGGAATGCCGCCTTTTGCCGTGAGCCTTTCGGACGACGAAGTCGCCGCGGTCGTTTCCTACATCCGGACCGCTTGGGGCAACCGGGGCACGCCCGTCAATGCGGCAGAGGCAAACAAGCTTCGATCGGCTCCACTTCAGTGAGGACGCGATGATCAATTCGGAAGAACCAAACGCTGGTCCAGATGATGCCACGGTCGAGCGCATCGTGTCGGAGGGACCGAGCGGTGCCATTGCACTTGCGGGTATCGCGACCGCTATCGTGGTGCTGATCTGGGTGCTCTTCTATCTGCTTGTTTTCATACCGAGGAGCGGCTGATGACCAACGGTCACAATCCCTCCGCCGGCGTCGCCGAACGGGTTGAACGTAAATGGGCATCGGTGTCGGTCCTCATCGTCGTCTTTTTGGCCGGGATGGCCGCATTTGCGGGCATCCATCAGGCGACGATGCCGCAGGCAACCGTTGAGACAATTGATCCCACCAGTATCCACCTGGCCGGAGAATTTATCGAATCCAACCTCGGGAGCGCCGTCGAGGGCGATGGCACGGTGACGGTGCGAGCGATCGGGCAGCAGTATTCTTTCTCGCCGCCCTGCATTCTCGTTCCCGCAGAAACGCCGATTACCTTCCGCGCGACAAGCGCCGATGTCGTCCATGGCTTCCTTGTCCAAGGCACCAACATCAACACGATGCTGGTGCCGGGCTACGTGTCGGTGCAGAGGGCGACGTTTGACGCGCCCGGCGAGCATCTGATGCCTTGCCAGGAATTCTGCAGCGTTGGCCATGAGGGTATGTGGGGCAAGGTCCAGGTTGTCACGAAAGAGCAGTTCCTTTCGCAGATGGGGGACAAGAGGAGGCTTTCCTGTGCTCCATAACCGGAAATTGATCCTTGCACATTTCTGGCTGGCATTCGCGGTGTTCGCGCTCGCGCTGTTGCTCGGCGCATGGCAGATGTATATCCGCAGCCCGCTTTCCCCGTGGATCAGCAATCCGGAATGGTACTACCGGTCGTTGACTGCGCATGGCACTGTCATGGGTTATGTCTTTCCGACGCTCGTCGCCATGGGCTTCGGATACGCGATCAGTGAAGCCGCGCTCCAGCAGCAGCTCGTCGGAGGGCGGTGGGCTTGGGCAGGTTTTTGGCTGATCGCCGTCGGTGCTGTCGTCGCGATGATCCCGGTGGCACTCGGTCAGGCTTCGGTCCTCTATACCTTCTATCCGCCACTCATCGGCAACCCGTTTTATTATATCGGCGTGGTGATGGTCGTGGTGGGTTCCTGGTTCTGGGTTGCGCTGATGTCCATCAACCTCAGTATTTGGAAGCGGGCAAATCCAGCAAAGCCGGTGCCGTTGGCCATGTTTGCAAATGTCGCGGGGTCGTATCTCTGGGCCTGGACCGCCGTCGGCGCGGCGCTCGAACTTCTGCTGCAGATCATTCCTGTCGCGCTCGGCCTCAGATCCACGATAGACGCAGGGCTCGCACGTGTCTTCTTCTCGTGGACGCTGCATGCGATCGTCTATTTCTGGCTGATGCCCACCTACATCGCGTACTACACGATCGTGCCGCGCTCCATTGGCGGACGCATCTACAGCGATACGATGGCGAGGGTCTCCTTCATTCTCTTTCTCATCGTGGCGATGCCGATCGGCATCCATCACGCGTTCGAGGATCCACAGGTCGGCGCCGGCTTCAAGTTCATCCATTCGGCGTTCACGGCGCTTGTCGCGCTTCCGACGCTTCTCACGGTCTTTACGATTTGCGCATCCATCGAGATCGCCGCAAGGCTGCGAGGAGGGAAGGGGGCGTTCGGCTGGATCAAGGCGCTGCCGTGGCGAAACCCTATCATGCTCGCGATGGCCTTTTCGTTCATCATGCTCGGGTTCGGCGGAGCAGGTGGTCTCATCAACATGAGCTACCAGCTCAACACCTCGATACACAATACGCAGTGGATCACCGGGCATTTTCACCTCATTTTCGGCGGCGCGATCGTGATCATGTATTTTGCGATCGCTTATGATTTCTGGCCCCACCTCACGGGCCGGCCTCTCGCGAGCCTGCACCTTGTTCGCCTGCAGCTTTGGCTTTGGTTCATCGGAATGATCGTCACGACCTTCCCTTGGCACTGGGTCGGAATCCTCGGCATGCCCCGCAGAATGTCGTACTTCGACTACTCCGACCCGGCGCTAGCGATCGACGCCATTTCTGTTGTGCTGTCGGCATTCGGTGGCTTCATCCTCGTGGCGTCGGGTATCCTGTTCATCGCCGTCCTGGTGAGGTCGCAGCTGGGGGCACCTGGCAAGGTTGAGGAATACCGCTTCGCCGTCGCTGTCCATCCGCCGGTCAGGGTGCTTGCCGCCCTGAACAGCCATGGGATCTGGATTGCATTAATGGTCGGACTGACCGTTACGAATTACGGCTATCCGATCCTTCAACTCGCCGTTCGCAACGATACATCGGTTCCGGCAGTCTACGTTGGAGAACGCTGATGGGAGATAGCCGCAAGGTCACGACGTCGCGGGACCGCTGGACAACCACCAGTGTTGCCATAACGGCCGCAATCTTCCTTGTGTCCGCAGTCCTTGGCTTTGTGTTGCTGCCCCGATGGGAGGCCGGGGCCCAGGTCGCAGGTATTTGGGACTCGATTTGCCGCGCTGCAGGCCTGCCGCGGCAACAGGATCCGGGCGAGGTTGTAACCGCAGACTATAAGACATCATTGGTAAAACTTGCGACCGCGGTGTCTCACAAGCGCGACGAGGAGGCGATCGGTCGAGGCGC
Source organism: Rhizobium grahamii CCGE 502 (assembly GCF_000298315.2). Taxonomy (GTDB): domain Bacteria; phylum Pseudomonadota; class Alphaproteobacteria; order Rhizobiales; family Rhizobiaceae; genus Rhizobium; species Rhizobium grahamii. Next base: position 198,678 of record NZ_AEYE02000031.1, read on the forward strand.
AACCCTGGCGCAACAATGTGCCATCTGTCATGGGCCGACGGGTGTCAGCCGCGCCGACTCGCCCAATCTCGCCGGGCAGTACGCAAGCGTAGTCTATAAACAACTCCGCGACTTCAAGGATGGCGTGCGCGTCAACGCCGTAATGACTCCTTTCGCCCTGAAATTGTCGGAACAGGACATGCAGGATCTGGCCGCCTACTACGCCTACCTGCCGAGACTACCAGGGTTCCATCCACCGGAAAGCATGGAGGTGCCGAGAATCGTTGAAAGCGGCGCTCCGCTGCGTGGCATTGCTCCGTGCGGATCATGCCACGGCAATATCGAGAACAAACTTGGCAGCCCATGGCTGGAGGGGCAGTCCGATCTGTATCTCAAAACGCAGCTTGAGGCGTTCGTGTCTGGATCCAGGCAGAACGACATCAGCAAGCAGATGCGCAACGTCGCTCGTGCTATGAGCGCGGAAGAGATCGAGCAGGCAGCCAAATACTACGCCAACAAGCCACCGCCCTATCTGACCCAATAGGCTTGCCAAGCATCTCCAACGGTTTACCGCATTCCATCGGATGGACTTCGGTCAATCAGTCACCGAGATTGACGGGTGGAACAAAGAACGCCAGGCGCACCGCTCCGTAACGAGAAGGGACGGTTTCATTTCAGCAGCAAGTGCCGTTACCCGACCCTACAGGTCTCGAACCTTGCCCGCATTGCTATTTGCAAGATTGGTGATCTCGGATTTATCCTTGGAGAGATCAAACAACTCGACGCTTGGAGGCAACGATGCCTTCCACACCAGTTTCCAATCGCCGTCACGCACTGCACCGGCCCTCGCTGGTCGTCGGCCATAGGTCCATGCCGTCGAGTGGTTGCGTATGGTCGAGCTTGGCCCCGGCGAGAGCAGCAAGAGTAGGGTACATGGCGACGACGAAGGCTGGATCGGGCAAGCAAACGAAAGTCGTTGGGTTGTGCAAAGTTTGGGTTGACCGCTTTCGACGGCGAGGAGACACTTCGACAACGGCAAGGCGGGAGGGAAAACGATGGACGAGCCAGACCGGTGGCGCCACATGGCAAGCGCGCCGAAAGACGGCAGTCGGATCCTCGTCACGGTCCGCCCATCCGAACAGGGGCCGGCGGAAGTTGACCTCGTCTACTGGTCGAATGGCGATCAGTTCGGTGCTGACGGCTGGCGTGCCTCCGATTCCTCCCCTGGTCGCGTCGTTGAATATGCCGAGCCGGAGTTGAAGTGCTGGATGCCGATGCCATCGGTGAGCCGAGCCTCCACGCCTACGCCATGGGAAGGCGACGACGACCAGGAACTCGACGGGTCGGGGATATAACGACCCCGTTCCGCCGTTTGACGTACACCGCGCAAGCCAACTCATCGAAGCTGTGATTGGTTGACGAGGCAAACGTCGTCGACGGCGCCGCTACGGATTCTTCGCGGAATGGGGAGTTGTTAAGCAAGATCGTGGGGAAGATACCCTTGGGATAAAGCATGGGATGCTTAGATCGCGCTCCAAGGTGAGGCTGATCAGTTCACGCCTCTTCCCAGTGCTTTGCTTGCTAGCTGCTTACTAAAAAGGCCTAGCGATTTCTCGCTAAGCCTTTGAATTCGAATGGTGGGCGTGACAGGGATTGAACCTGTGACCCCTACGATGTCAACGTAGTGCTCTCCCGCTGAGCTACACGCCCATCCGATGGCGGCGCATAGACCACAAACCGTTTTTGTCGTCAATAGACTTTTTTCGGTTTTGTGACGCGCGCTGCCGGAAGCCTTAGGCGGCAAGCATTTTGTTCACTTCCTCGACGAGGTCGCGGAGGTGGAAAGGCTTGGAAAGGACCTTCGCATCCTTCGGTGCCTTCGAATCAGGGTTCAATGCCACGGCCGCGAATCCGGTGATGAACATCACCTTCAGGTCCGGATCGAGTTCGGTCGCGCGGCGCGCCAGTTCGATTCCGTCCATCTCAGGCATGACGATATCGGTCAGGAGCAGCGAGAAGGGTTCTTCGCGAAGCCTGTCATAGGCGCTGGCGCCGTTGTCGTATGAGAGGACCTTGTAGCCTGCCTTTTCAAGCGCCTTCACAAGGAAGCGGCGCATGTCGTTGTCGTCTTCTGCAAGAAGTATCTTCTGAGTCATTATCCAGACCGCTAATCCGTAATTTATGCGTGGGGCTCCAGCCAATTACACTAGAATTCGGCCAGTAAACAACCAGTGAAGAGGCTGTCTGGGCCGTCATCCCCATGAGATAGTATGGACTTGCCGTGCGGCAACTGGCAACATAAGCGGAGAAGCGATCTGCAGGCATGGTAAAGAGGGAAAAAGGGTGCACGAAATCCCCGAATACGCACTTTTCGAGGTCCGGGAGCCCTTGTCGCACACCATTCCATTCGTCTACAACTCGCCGCATAGCGGCCGCATCTATCCTCCGGAATTCATCGCTCAGTCGCGGCTCGAAGGCGTTTCCATACGCCGCTCCGAGGATCATTACGTCGACGAGTTGTTCGCGGATGCAAGCGCCCTCGGTGCGCCGCTTCTGCTTGCCAATTTTCCGCGCGCCTATCTCGACGTGAACCGCGAGCCCTACGAGCTCGATCCGCGCATGTTCGACGGGCTCCTGCCGCCCTATGCGAACATCAATTCGTTGCGGGTTGCGGGTGGGCTCGGCACTATTCCGCGCATCGTTGCCGAGAACATGGAAATCTATACTCGCCGGCTGTCGGTGCAGGAGGGGCTGGACCGCATTGAGGCCGTCTACAAGCCTTACCATGCGGCGCTGCGGCGGCTGATCGCCCGCACGCATGTTCAGTTCGGCTTCGGTGTGCTGATCGATTGCCACTCGATGCCGGGCAATGTCCGTGTTGCCGGCAGCAATGCGCGGCCGGACTTCATCATCGGCGATCGCTACGGCACCAGCGCCTCGGCGGACCTGTCGCGTGCCGCTGTCGCGATATTCGAAGAAATGGGCTTCACCGCGATCCGCAACAAGCCTTATGCCGGCGGCTTCATCACCGAACATTACGGTCGCCCGTCGCGTGGGCTGCATGCGCTGCAGATCGAAGTGAACCGGTCGATCTATGTCGACGAAATCACGCTGGAGAAGCATGCCGATTTTGCCCTGGTTGCGGGCGCGATCACTGCCTTCATGCGGCAGATGGCGGTCTACGTGGCGCAGTTCGCGACCGACTCCGCGCTCGCTGCCGAGTAAGCCTCCCAGATTGCCAAAAAAAGACCGCCTCGCGGCGGTCCAAGTCTAGGGAGGAAACACCCAAGGAGGGCATTTACAGTCAGAAGACTGTGAGCAAACGCTACTATTGCGGTGCACAATTGTCAATCAAAATTTTGCGGTGCAAAATTATTGTGCAGCCGGCTAAAGGCTGCCGCTCTCGTTTGCAACTGGCTGCAATTCCGCTATGAAAAGCGCCATTCGCGCGCCACAGATGGATTTCGCCATGTTGCCTGACCGTTCGTTCTTCAATCGTCTCGCCGAAGTCGCCAAGGCCGAAACGCTGCCGCGTTTCCGTTCTGGCCTCGACGTCACCAACAAGCTGTCGAGCGGCTTCGATCCGGTCACCGAGGGCGACAGGGCGGCGGAAGTCGCCATTCGCGCGCTGATCGAGGAGCACTTTCCCGATCACGGCATTCTCGGCGAGGAGCACGGCAATGTCGGTCTCGACCGTGAGTATGTCTGGGTTATCGATCCGATCGATGGCACGCGCGCCTTCATATCAGGCGTGCCTGTCTGGGGGACGCTGATCGGACTGCAGAGAAACGGTCGTGCGGTCATGGGCATGATCGAGCAGCCGTTTACCGGCGAGCGCTACTTCGCTGATGCGAATGGTTCCATCTACAGCGGTCCAGAGGGCGAGCGCCGGCTGCAGGTTCGCGATTGCGGCACTTTGGGGAACGCCATCCTTTTCACCACCTCGCCGCATCTCTTCGCAGGCGCAGAGATGGAGAAATATCGGGAGATCGAGAGCCAGGTGAGGCTCTTCCGGTACGGTACGGATTGCTATGCCTATGCGCTGCTTGCCGCGGGTCACGTCGATCTGGTGATTGAAAACAGCCTGAAGCCTTACGATGTCGGCGGCATCATTCCGGTCATCGAAAACGCCGGCGGGATCATCACGACCTGGGACGGCGGGCGCCCGGAAAATGGCGGCTCGATTATCGCTGCCGGCAGCCGCGCCGTCTACGAGCAGGCAATGGCGATCCTCAATAAGTAGCAGGCAAGCCCAAGCTCACATTTAAGTGCCAAATCCCTCGACTTCCTCGACGGCTTCCGCATCGCTGCCGGGAATGAAAGCGTGGAAAGCCGCAAGGGCGGCCTGGCGGTAGACATCGCGCTCCTGCAGCACCTCATGCCGCGCGCCGTTGATCGGCACGAACTGCGCAGCGCGAAAATAGCGCGAGATGCGCTCCTGCGCGATGTAGGGGACGATGGTGTCGCGCGTCGGCGCGATGACCACCGTCGGAATGGTGATCGAGAACAGATGGCTCGGAGACGTGACGCGGTCGATCGTGCGGAAGGAGTCGTGTAGCCAGCGTGCCGTCGGCGGTCCCAGCGTCAGTTCCGGATGCGCCGTGGCAACGGCGACGTTGCGTTCGAACCGCGCCTCGTCGGAGGTCAGCGGATTGTCGCGGAACGGCAGTTCCTTGAGCTTGCGTGCAAGCGGAAAGTTGCCGAGCCCGAGCGAACAGGCAAACCCGGAAAGGGCGCGGATGGTACCTTCCGATGCTGCTTGGCCCGAGAGGCCGATGAAAGGTGCGGTCAGCACCATCCGTTCGATGCGCGTCGAGAGGTAGGGCGCGGCGGATAGCGCGATCAGCGCTCCGGTGGAATGCGCCAGGATGAAGAACGGCAGACGAGTATCCGGCAGCACGATCTTCTCGAGGAAGGTGTCGAGGTCATGCTCGTAATCGACGAAGCGGCGGACATGGCCGTAGGGACGGTTCTTCAGCACCCGGTCGGAGCCGCCCTGACCGCGCAGGTCGAAGGTTGCGACCCAAAGACCCTGGGCCGTCAGGTCGCGGATGGTCTCGAAATACTTCTCGATAAATTCGTTGCGGCCGTGGAGAAGGACGACGGTGCCTTTTGCCACCGGCGCATCGCTGCGGAAGACCGCATAGCGCAGCCGAAGGCCGTCATGGGTTTCGAAGTAGCCTTCGGTGCGGTTTTCGGGTGCCGGGTTTTCGGGGGTCGAAAAAAGGACCTGCTCCATGGTCGATCGATCGTGTCCTTCGCGGATTTGCTTATCGAGTAAAGCGGATAGGCGATTGTCCTGTCAAATCAAAGAAAAAAACCTGCGTACCAAACCTATTCCAGGTTGAATAAGTCAATTTGGCCGCAACTTCTCTCGCAGCCCGTATGCCTTGCCTACTCCCTTTTCGGTAGGGCTTAGCGCTATTCTGAGAAGTTCAATCCAATACAACTTATTGTAACGTAGGTCGGTATTACTCTTTTCAAAGGACGCCAGCATGTCATCCACGGAAGATCCGAAGCTGCCACGCAATACCGCGCGCAGACATTTTCTAGGTGTTGCCGCTGCCGCCGGTGCGCGGCTCGCCGGTGTTGCGGCTTTGGCGACGGCAGCTTCCAAGTCTCCCGCGAACGCAATGGGGCGGCGCTGGGGGCGGGGTCACTCCGGTGGAGGCGGGAACGGTTCCGGTGGACACGGAGGTTCCGGCGGTGGTGGTGGTGGCGGCGGCGGAGCACAGTGCTTCCTGCGTGGAACGGCGATCCTCACCGATTGCGGCGAAAAGCCTGTCGAGAATTTGCGCGTCGGCGATAACGTTGCCCTTCCGGACGGGAGCGCCCGTCCGGTCAAATGGGTCGGCCGCCAGGTCTTCAAGAAGAGCGGTGCGCGCTGGCATGAAGGCGTCGTGCCGATCCGCGTTTCCCGCCACGCGCTGGATAGCCGCACACCACATTCCGATCTCTACCTGTCGCCAGGCCACGCGCTGTTTCTGAATGGTGTGCTGATCCGCGTGAGGGATCTCGTCAACGGCACGACAATCGCGCCGGTCGTTCCGGCCGATGACACGTCGATTGAGTACTATGCCGTCCTGCTTAGTACCCACGAAGTCATTCTCGCAGAAGGCGCCGTGGCCGAGACTTTCCATCCGTCGGAGAGTAATCACGAGAACTTCTCCAATTTTGCGGAGTACAAGCGCCTCTATGCCGAGGAACGCACCGTGATGACATCCTACGCGACGGTGCTGGGCGAGGAAGGTGGTTGGAAGCATCTGAAGGCGCTTCTTCTGCTTGGCGCTTCGCCTCTAGTGCCGATGCGCGATCCATTCGGGGACGCCTGCGAGGCGATTAATACGCGAGCCAAAGAACTGTCGATCTGAAGGGCTGCAAGCTTCCTCGTCTTCGAGTTAGACCACAAAAAAAAGACCGGCATGCGAAACTTGAAGGTTCCGCGATGCCGGCCGGAGATCGGGCTGAAGACGAAGGGACGATACACTCCAGCCATCGGGCCAGTGTCACCCGATGGCATTATTCGTATTCTTCTCGTCATGAACGGCTTCCGAACTGCATGTTCATACGCGGTTCACGCAAGGTAAGTTCGCGTCTCGAACAAAGGGCCTTGAACTCCACAAAAGGCATCCCCATCTCATTTCTGCAGGCGCCAAACGGGCCCGCCGAACCGTCCCGGAGCTGCCGAACAAGGGGTTTCAGGGGCAATTATCGCAACACGTCGCTTCCTCAGGAGGACATCATGCGTCACGTAGACTTCTCTCCCCTTTATCGTTCGACCGTCGGTTTCGACCGACTCTTCACCATGCTCGACAGTCTCGGTCAGCCTGACCAGGGCCAGACCTATCCGCCCTACAACATCGAGCGTACCGGCGAAAACACCTACCGCATCACCATGGCCGTTGCCGGTTTCGATGAGACCGAAATCTCCATCGAGTCGCAGGCCCACGCTCTGACCGTCAAGGGCGAGAAGAGCGAAGAAAAGGCTGAGGGTAGCGAGTTCCTCTATCGCGGCATTGCCAAGCGCGCCTTCGAGCGCCGCTTCCAGCTTGCCGACCACGTCGAGGTCACTGCCGCTTCGCTGAAGAACGGTCTGCTCCACATCGACCTGCTTCGCAGCATTCCGGAAGCCATGAAGCCGCGCAAGATCGCGATTGCGGCTGAGCCGGTGAGCGCGCCGAAGGCCATCGAGGCGCAGGTCGCCAACTAATCGGTCCTCCCAAGACCAATCGTGCAGGCGGCGCTCGTCCGAGCGCCGCTTTTTTATTGGCCAAAGTCAGGCGGGGCTTGCTGCTTCTTCGGCTTCTTCTTCGGTGATCCGGTGCGCGGCCTTTGCCGCATATTTCTGGGCGATCACGGCGCAGACCATCAGCTGTATCTGGTGGAACAGCATCAGCGGCAGCACGATCGCGCCGATCGATTGACCGGCGAAGATCACGCTCGCCATCGGCGCGCCGCTGGCGAGGCTCTTTTTCGAGCCGCAGAAGGTGATGGTGATCTCGTCGGCCTTGTTGAAGCCGAGTAGGCGGCTACCGTACATGGTGAAGCAGAGCACGAAGGCGAGCAGGGCGGTGTCGGCGACGATGACCGCGGCGATGTCGCCGATCGAGAAGGTGTGCCACAATCCCTCGACGACGGCGGTGCTGAAGGCGAGATAGACGACCATCAGGATCGAGCCCCGGTCGACAGGCATCAACAGCTTCTTCTTTGCGCGGATCCAGCCGCCAATCCAAGGCTCCAGCACCTGGCCGACGACGAAGGGCAGCAGTAGCTGCAAGAGGATCTGCTGCAGCGCATCCCAGGAGAAGCCGCCATGGCCGCCGACGGAAAACAGCAGGCCGACCAGCAGCGGCGTCAGGAACATGCCAAAGATGTTCGATGCCGAGGCCGAGCAGATCGCCGCCGGCACGTTGCCGCCCGCCATCGAGGTGAAGGCGATCGAGGATTGTACCGTCGAGGGCAGGACGCTCAAATACAGGAGCCCGAGATAGAGCGGTTTTGGCAGGATCCAGTCCGGCACGAAACCGAGACCGAGGCCAAGGATCGGGAAGAGGCCGAACGTCGTCAGCAGGATGACGAGGTGGAGGCGCCAGTGCAGGAGACCGGCGATCACCACATCCCGGGAGAGGCGGGCGCCGTGCAGGAAGAAGAGGAGGGCGATGGCCAGGTTCGTCGCGATCCCGAAGTAGCCGGCGAACGCCCCTCTCGCCGGTAACAGCGAGGCAAGGACGACCGTGCAAACCAATAGGGTTGTGAAGCTATCGGGCAGAAAGCGGCGCATGACGAATACTCTTTGTGAGCAGTGGATCATCTGCCTTTCTTCCATTATGATACAGGATGCAACGAATAACAGTTATCGTGTTTCTGGATTAACATGCTGGATCTTACGCAACTGCGCAGTTTTGTTGCCGTCGAACACATGGGAAGCTTCACGCTTGCCGCGGAGCGGCTTGGCCTCGGACAGTCGACGGTCAGCCAGCATATCCAGCGGCTCGAAAGCGCCGTGGGCCGGCGTCTGCTGGCGCGTGACACCCATAAGGTCCTGTTGACCACCGACGGCGAGGCGCTGCTTAGCCATGCCCGGGCGATGCTGGCGATCGAGGCACAGGTCCACTCACAATTCAGAGGGCAGAAGCTGCGCGGCAATCTTCGGCTCGGTGTGTCGGAAGATTTCGTGACCAGCCAGCTTCCGGCTGTGCTCGAGGATTTCGTGCGTTCGCACCCCTCAGTCGACCTGGAGTTGACGGTGGCGCTCTCCGGTACGCTCTACGAGATGCAGGACAATGGCGAGATCGACCTGGTGTTGGCGAAGCGCCGGCTGGGCGACGCCCGCGGGCGTCTGGTCTACCGCGAGCCGCTCGTCTGGTTGGCGCGCGATCCGGAGCACGTCTTGGGCGCCGGGCCGCTGCCATTGATCGCCTTCCCGCCGCCGAGCGTGACGCGCAGCATTGCGCTCGAGGCGCTGGGCCGCACCCAAACCGCTTGGCGCATCGTCTGCACCTGCGGCAGCCTGAGCGGCCTGACTGCGGCGGCGCGGGCGGGCATGGGGGTGCTGGTACAGCCGCGAAGCATGGCGCCGTCCGGGTTGAAGGAAATCGGCAAAGGCAGGCTGCCCGTGCTTGAGGATGTAGAGTTCGTGCTGGTGCCGCGCAAAGGAGCGGACCAGGCACTGGTGTCAGCGCTATCGGACGATATTCTCGGCAAGGTGCGTAGTCTTCGCACCAACGCATGACAGAAAGAAGCCGGTTGGCTGCCGAACAAACCGTTGGAAGCCGGTTTCATGACCTGTCTAGCGAGATCAGCGTCCCCGTCACGTGGCGTTGAAACCGTCGTGGTAGCTGACTTTACCTGCGGGCGTGGGGCCGTCGAACACTAAGCGCATGAAATATTCGGGAGGAGCTGCCTCAAAGATCAGGTTGGCGTCATTCTGAAAGCCGAAGCGGGTGTAGTAGCCGGGATCGCCGAGAACGACGCAACCCTTCGCGCCGATATCTGTGAGCCGCGCCAGGCCGTCGCGAATGAGCTTTCCGCCAATGCCCTGGCTCTGGCGGTCGGGCATCACCGAAACCGGCCCAAGTCCATACCAGCCCATGTGTTCACCATCGATCGTAACGGGCGAGAAGGCGACATGTCCGATGACGGCAGCGTCTTCGACAGCGACGAGCGAGATTGTCAAGGCGTTCGCTTTGCGGAGTGCGTCAACGATCTCGGCTTCGGTTTGACTGCTGTACTCCATCTGCGCGAAGGCCGCTTTGGTCAGCTGGCGGATCGCCACGATGTCGCTAGGCTGTTCAGGACGGATTTTCATCAGTATTTCTCGCTTTCCGGTATCAGGGCGCAGTCCGAGATAGCGCGGTTTTGGGATGGCAGCCAGTGGGCCGATAATCAGCACCGCACACGCCAGGGCGCTCTCAGGGGCGCAAGTTTCGATCGTACTCCCGCATAAAAGTTAATGGGCCGCTTACCATTTTAAGGCGCTCTCAACCCTGTAGCTTAGTCATCTGGTCAGGTTCGGCGCCTAGTCTCCCATCTCCAATGGTCGATCTTCGGGGCAAGGAGAACGGACCGATGACGTATGGCGTACTCTTCGTATCCGGGCTGGTTGCCTGTGTGATGCTGATTGTCGTGGCGGGACACGACGCGAAAACGACGGATGGCGGCAAGCCGCAATCCGCCGTGACGGGCCATCAGAATTGAGTCCGGGAATTCAGCCTGCAAGGCAGCGAAGGAAGTCGTCGACGTCCGCCTCTTCAGTCGCGAAGCTGGTGACGAGCCGGACCAAGGTTTGATCCGGGCCGACAAGCTCGGGTGTCGCCGGCGGGACCGGCCATGCATAGAACTTGGCGCCTTTTTCCTCTGCCCGTTTCGCAGCGCTTTTCGGAATGATGGCGAAGACTTCGTTGGCCGAGGTTGGCCAGGCAAGCCGTGACCCGTTGCTTTCCGTGATGCCGGCGCGCAGGCGATCGGACATGCCGTTTGCATGGCGAGCGAGATCGAGCCAGAGATCGTTCTCGAAATAGGCGTCGAACTGGGCCGCGATGAAGCGCGACTTCGAGAAGAGCTGGGCGGCGCGCTTGCGGATGAACGGCATCTCCCTCGCTTTCTCCGGATTGAAGAAGACGATCGCTTCCGCGCACCAGCAGCCATTCTTCGTGGCGCCGAAGGAGAGCATGTCTATGCCACGCTTCCACGTCATCTCCGCCGGGCTGACGCCGAGGGAGACGAGCGCATTGGCAAAGCGTGCGCCGTCCATATGGAGAGGCAGCTTGTCCTTCCGGGCGATCTCGGCGATCTCATCGATTTCGGCGAGGGAATAGACGGTGCCGGCCTCGGTTGCCTGTGTGATGGTAATGGCCGTTGCCCGGCCGTGTTGCACGGCCGTCTGTGGGAAGGCTGTGATCTTCTCCTTGAGCTTTTCCGGGTCGATCTTTCCCTCGGCACCTGGAACGCCAAGCAGACGGGCGCCGCTGAAGAAGTCGGGGGCGCCGCATTCGTCGGCAATCACATGCGCCTCGGAATGACAGAAGGTGATGCCGCCTGGCCGTTGAACGCTCGCGAGCGAAAGCGAGTTCGCTGCCGTGCCGGTGCCAACGAAAAGAACTGCGATGTCGCGTTCGAAAACTTCCGCAAAACGGCGCTCGACACGCCGGTCGAGATCACTTGCGCCATAGGCTGCGGCAAAACCGTCGGACTCCCTGAGCAGACGTTCGGCGATGGATCGATGGGCGCCTGCCCAGTTGTCGGATGCAAAATACATGGATGGGGACCGCTTGGGATGTGGTGGTAGATCAGGTTCGGGCGGCGACATTACGCCAACATCTCGGCTGGTCAAAGGGCCGGCGCGGAATCCATCACAAAAATTGACTTCAGCAATCAATAAACAAAATAATGCGAGACGGCGTAATTTTCTGTCGCCAGAAACGATTCTGTGGGCAATATTCGGTCGCGATGCGCCGATTTTTTGATTTTACCGTCTTGCGTGGACCATATGTTTCTGGCATAGATCGAGTCAATTAGGACAGGGTTGCTGTCCTATTTGGCCGCGATGGCCGAGGAGATGCCAAAAAACCTTACACTTGTGGGGTTTCACGCTATAGTTCTCCAAAATACGGGCGGATGCCCGTGTGCGGAGGCGGAATGGCAGGCGCAGGAGCGCAACGGCTGCTTTCCCTGGAGAGCCTGCCGCCGGCGACCGGATCTTCGATTAATGCAACAGCGCTGTCACGCGCCGAACCTAGGATCAGGGACGGTGCGGGGCAAAGAGCCGCCGCAGTCCCCGCGGGCTCTGACAGGAGGGAAAGATGACGAAGACGCCATCCACGGGTTTTGACCAGTTCGCAGCAGCAACGACGCGCGCGACGGCCAATGCGCGTAAATTCGCCTCCGGTCTGCCGGCCAAACAGGGCCTCTACGATCCGCGCAACGAGCATGACGCCTGCGGCGTCGGCTTTGTCGCCCACATGAAGGGTCAGAAGTCGCATCAGATCGTCAAGGACGGTCTCTTCATTCTCGAGAACCTGACGCACCGCGGTGCCGTCGGCGCCGATCCGCTGATGGGCGACGGCGCCGGTATTCTCGTGCAGATCCCGGATCGCTTCTTCCGCGAGGAAATGGCCAAGCAGGGCATTACCCTGCCAAAGGCGGGTGAGTATGGCGTCGGTCATATCTTCATGCCGCGCGACGAGAAGCAGATCGAGCATTTCAAGAAGGTGATGCACGACGTCATCGCCGAGGAAGGCCAGGTCCTGCTCGGCTTCCGCGATGTGCCTGTCGACAACTCGTCGCTCTCCAAGGCGCCGGATATCGCGGCGACCGAACCGCATCACTGTCAGATCTTCATTGGCGCCGGCGACAGCGCTGCGACCACCGATGAATTCGAACGCCGGCTGTTCACGCTGCGCAAGGTGATTTCCAACCGCATCTACGACGAGTTCGACGGTGAGGAGAGCCACTTCTACCCGGTATCGCTGTCGTCGGCGACGATCGTGTACAAGGGCATGTTCCTGGCCTATCAGGTTGGTGCCTACTACAAGGACCTGTCGGACCCCCGTTTCGAAAGCGCGGTCGCGCTCGTGCATCAGCGCTTCTCGACCAACACCTTCCCGTCCTGGAAGCTGGCGCATCCTTATCGCATGGTCGCCCACAACGGCGAAATCAACACGCTGCGCTCCAACGTCAACTGGATGGCGGCGCGTCAGGCGTCGGTTTCCTCGCCGCTCTTCGGCGACGACATCTCCAAGCTCTGGCCGATCTCCTATGAAGGGCAGTCGGACACGGCCTGCTTCGACAACGCGCTCGAGTTCCTCGTGCGCGGCGGCTACTCCATGGCGCATGCCGTGATGATGCTGATCCCGGAAGCCTGGGCCGGCAACCAGTCGATGTCGAAGGAGCGCAAGGCGTTCTACGAATACCACGCCGCCCTGATGGAGCCGTGGGACGGCCCGGCGGCTGTTGCCTTCACCGACGGCAAGCAGATCGGTGCGACGCTCGACCGTAACGGCCTGCGTCCTGCCCGCTATCTCGTCACCAAGGATGACCGCGTCATCCTCGCATCGGAGGCCGGCACGCTGCCGGTGCCGGAAGAGGATATCGTCAAGAAGTGGCGCCTGCAGCCGGGCAAGATGCTCTTGATCGACATGGAAAAGGGCAAGATCATCTCCGACGAGGAGCTGAAGACTGAGCTTGCGACCAAGCATCCCTATGGACAGTGGCTCGATCGCACGCAGTTGATCCTGGAAGAGCTGAAGCCGGTGGAGCCGCGTGCGCTGCGCCGCGACGTGTCGCTGCTCAACCGCCAGCAGGCTTTCGGTTACACGACCGAAGACACCAAGATCCTGATGTCGCCGATGGCGACGACGGGTCAGGAAGCTGTCGGCTCGATGGGGACAGACACGCCGATCTCGGCGATGTCGGAAAAGTCGAAGCTGCTCTACACCTATTTCAAGCAGAACTTCGCGCAGGTCACCAACCCGCCGATCGACCCGATCCGCGAAGAGCTCGTCATGAGCCTCGTTTCGTTCATTGGGCCGCGTCCGAACCTTCTCGACCACACCGGCATGGCGAACGCTAAGCGCCTGGAAGTGCGTCAGCCGATCCTGACCAATGGCGATCTCGAAAAGATCCGCTCGATCGGTCACACGGAAGACCGCTTCGACACCAAGACGCTCGACTTCACCTATGACGTCGAGCGTGGCGCCGAAGGTATGCCGGAGATGCTCGATCGTCTCTGCGAGCGCGCGGAAGCGGCGGTCAAGGGCGGCTACAACATCATCGTACTGTCAGACCGCCAGATCGGACCGGATCGCATCGCGATCCCGGCGCTGCTCGCGACCGCTGCCGTGCACCATCACCTGATCCGCAAGGGCCTGCGCACCTCCGTCGGTCTCGTCGTCGAGACCGGCGAGCCGCGCGAAGTGCACCACTTCTGCCTGCTCGCGGGCTATGGCGCCGAAGCGATCAACCCTTACCTTGCCTTCGACACGCTGCTCGACATGCATGCCAAGGGCGAGTTCCCGAAGGAAGTGGACGCCTCTGAAGTCGTCTACCGCTACATCAAGGCGGTTGGTAAGGGCATCCTCAAGGTCATGTCGAAGATGGGCATCTCGACCTATCAGTCCTATTGCGGCGGCCAGATCTTCGATGCGATCGGCCTGCAGCAGGAGCTGGTCGACAAGTACTTCTTCGGTACCGCGACGATGATCGAGGGCGTGGATCTCAAGGCGATCGCCGAAGAGACCGTTGCCCGCCACACGTCGGCCTTCGGTAAGGATCCGCTGCTCGCGACCACGCTCGATATCGGTGGCGAATATGCCTACCGCATGCGCGGCGAAAGCCATGCCTGGACGCCGGATGCGGTGGCGACGCTGCAGCACGCCGTTCGCGGCAACTCCGAGGATCGCTACCGCGAGTTCGCCGAGATGGTGAACGATTCAGCGCTGCGCATGAACACCATTCGCGGTCTGTTCAAGATCAAGAGCGCCGAGCAGATCGGGCGCAAGCCGGTCGCGCTCGATGAGGTTGAGCCTGCGGTCGAGATCGTCAAGCGTTTCTCGACGGGCGCCATGTCCTTCGGCTCGATCAGCCGCGAGGCGCATACGACGCTGGCGATCGCGATGAACAAGATCGGCGGCAAGTCGAACACTGGCGAGGGCGGCGAAGAGAGCGACCGCTACTTCCCGCTGCCGGATGGTTCGGCGAACCCGGAACGCTCGGCGATCAAGCAGATCGCTTCGGGACGCTTCGGTGTGACGACCGAGTATCTCGTCAACGCCGACATGCTGCAGATCAAGGTCGCGCAGGGCGCCAAGCCCGGCGAAGGCGGCCAGCTGCCCGGCCACAAGGTCGATGCGACGGTCGCCAAGACCCGTCACTCGACGCCGGGTGTCGGCCTGATCTCGCCGCCGCCGCACCATGACATCTACTCGATCGAAGATCTGGCGCAGCTGATCTACGACCTGAAGAACGTCAACCCGACGTCCGATGTCTCGGTCAAGCTCGTCTCGGAAGTCGGCGTCGGCACGGTTGCCGCAGGTGTCGCCAAGGCGCGCGCCGACCACATCACGGTCTCCGGCTTCGACGGCGGCACCGGCGCATCGCCGCTGACCTCGCTGAAGCATGCGGGCTCTCCGTGGGAAATCGGCCTCGCCGAAACGCAGCAGACGCTGGTGCTGAACGGCCTTCGTTCGCGCATCGCGCTGCAGGTCGATGGTGGCCTGAAGACCGGCCGCGACGTCATCATCGGTGCGCTTCTTGGTGCGGACGAATTCGGCTTTGCGACGGCTCCTGTCATCGCCGCCGGCTGCATCATGATGCGCAAGTGCCACCTGAACACCTGTCCTGTTGGCGTTGCCACCCAGGATCCGGTCCTGCGCAAGCGCTTCAAGGGTACGCCGGAGCACGTCATCAACTACTTCTTCTTCGTCGCCAACGAAGTGCGCGAGATCCTGGCATCGCTTGGCTTCACCAAGTTCGATGAGATCATCGGGGCTTCCGAGCTGCTCGAGAAGGACGAGATGCTGGCGCACTGGAAGTCCAAGGGGCTCGACTTCAGCCGCATCTTCCACAAGGTCGAGGCGCCAAAGGAAGCCACCTATTGGACGATGCGCCAGAAGCACCCGATCGACGACATTCTCGATCGCAAGCTGATCGCGGAAGCCGAGCCGGCACTTGCTTCGAAGACGCCTGTGTCCTTCGAAGTCGATATCAAGAACGTCGACCGTTCGGCGGGCGCGATGCTGTCGGGTGAAGTCGCCAAGCGCTATAACCACCGTGGCCTGAAGGAAGACACGATCAACGTGACGCTCAAGGGCACGGCCGGCCAGTCGTTCGGCGCCTTCCTGGCACGCGGCATCACCTTCAACCTGATCGGCGACGGCAACGACTATGTCGGCAAGGGCCTTTCGGGCGGCAAGATCATCGTGCGTCCGCCGGAGAACTCGAAGATCGTGGCGGAAGAGTCGATCATCGTCGGCAACACCGTTCTTTACGGCGCGACCGAAGGCGAGTGCTACTTCCGGGGTGTCGCGGGGGAACGCTTCGCGGTCCGCAACTCGGGTGCGATTGCCATTGTCGAGGGCGTGGGCGACCACGGCTGCGAATACATGACGGGTGGTGTCGTTGTCGTTCTCGGCCAAACGGGTCGTAACTTCGCGGCCGGTATGTCCGGTGGCGTGGCCTACGTGCTTGATGAGGCCGGCGATTTCGCCAAGCGCTGCAACATGGCGATGGTCGAGCTCGAGCCGGTCCCTGAGGAAGACGACATGCTCGAGAAGCTGCATCATCACGGCGGCGACCTCATGCACAAGGGACGCGTCGACGTCTCCGGTGACATGACGCGCCACGACGAGGAGCGTCTCTACCAGTTGATCTCCAACCATCTGCACTACACGGGCTCCACCCGCGCCATGCAGATCCTGGACAACTGGGTCGACTACCGTCCGAAGTTCCGCAAGGTCATGCCGGTCGAGTACCGCCGTGCCCTGGAAGAGATGGAACGCGCCCGCATGGGAATTGCGGCGGAGTAATGCTCTTGAATCGCTAGGTCTACAGCTGCTCAGACGAGGGGCACAGAGATACCGGAAAGGACGCTGATGAAGAATCGATGGTCACTATTCCACCTCTTTATATCTCTGTGCCTCGCCGTCGCAGTTTTCGCCGGGACTTCATATCTCAGCGGTGACCTGAAAACGGAATTTATAGCCCTGGGTGCGGTCATGGGACTCGCCTACTGGTACTGGGGACCTCTGGGTCTTGGGCTTTGAGATGATGAGGGACGAAAATATGGGTAAGGTCACAGGGTTTCTGGAAATCGACCGGCAGGTAGCAAAGTATCAGCCTGCCTCGGATCGCATCCGGCATTTCCGCGAATTCACGATCCCGATGTCGGACCAGGAAGTGCAGAAACAGGCCGCGCGCTGCATGGACTGTGGCATCCCGTATTGCCACGGCCCAACCGGTTGTCCGGTGCATAACCAGATTCCTGATTGGAACGACCTCGTCTACAACAACAACTGGGAAGCGGCGATCCAGAACCTGCATTCCACGAACAACTTCCCGGAGTTCACCGGCCGCGTCTGCCCGGCGCCTTGCGAGGAAGCCTGCACGCTGAACCTCGAAGATACGCCGGTTGCGATCAAGACCGTCGAGCAGGCGATTGCCGACAAGGCCTATGAACTCGGCTTCATCCGGCCGCAGCCGGCCACGGTTCACACCGGCAAGAAGGTCGCGATCATTGGTTCCGGCCCGGCCGGCATGGCGGCTGCCCAGCAACTCGGTCGTGCGGGTCACGAGGTTCATGTCTACGAGCGCGAAAGCAAGGCGGGCGGCCTGCTGCGCTACGGTATCCCTGACTTCAAGATGGAAAAGAACTTCATCGATCGCCGCGTCGAGCAGATGAAGGGCGAAGGCGTCACCTTCCACTGTGGCGTCAATGTCGGCGTCGACGTGAAGGTCGAGCAGCTGCTCGCCGACCACGACGCGGTGCTCTATTGCGGTGGTTCGGAAACGCCGCGCGAAGCTGGCATTCCGGGCATCGAGTTTTCCGGTGTCCACGATGCGATGCCGTACCTCGTACAGCAGAACAAGCGCGTCGGTCGGGAAAATATCGACAGCGTCGGCTGGGCGTCCGATCCGATCCTGGCAGGCGCCAAGCATGTCGTCGTCGTCGGCGGCGGTGATACCGCGTCGGACTGCGTCGGCACGGCGTTCCGTCAGGGTGCAGTGAAGGTCACGCAGCTCGACATCCGCCCGCAGCCGCCGGAGAAGGAAGACAAGCTCGCTGTCTGGCCGTTCTGGGCAACCAAGATGCGCACCTCCTCGTCACAGGCCGAAGGCGCCATCCGCGAGTTCCAGGTCGCAACGCTTGAGTTCGTCGGCGAAGATGGCGTTCTGACCGGCGTCAAGTGCTGCGAAGTCGATGAGCGCCGCAAGCCGATCGCTGGCACGGAGTTCATCATCAAGGCCGATCTCGCCTTCATCGCGATCGGTTTCAGCGGCCCGTTCAAGGACAGCGTCCTGAAGGAACTGGACGGCAAGCTGACGCTCAACACCGACCGTCGCGGCTCGACCAACGTCGTTGCCAACGATAAGGACTACAAGACCTCGGTCGACAAGTTCTGGACGGCGGGCGACGTGCGCCGCGGCCAGTCGCTGGTGGTCTGGGCGATTCGCGAGGGCCGCCAGGCAGCCCGCGCCATCGACGAAGCCCTGATGGGCTCGACGGTTCTGCCGCGGTAAACGACATAGTTGATGGTTGGATTTAGGGCCGCTTTGAGCGGCCCTTTTTCGTCGCATCCGGACCCGGATTCAGCCGGCGCTTCCGCTGCATGAGGCGGCCGGACTATTTAATGGTGACCTGAGCCGTGGGCTTCATTGGCGCCATGCGGTAGTCATCAACGCGGCCGGCGGGAGGAGCCGCCATCTCGCCGTCCTGAACCAGCAGATCGCGTGGTGACTTGGTGGCGCTGACCGGGAAGGCCCTGCCGCCAAGAAGTTCCGCGCCGCCGTCGAGGTTGGGGTCAGAGAGGCTGATCGGTTCGGTGCGGCCGGGCATCGCCACGGCGTCGATCGCCGGTGTGTTGCCGGTGTCGAGGCGAACGAGGTCCGGGCTTGCCTGTACGCCGAGTATGCGGCGCACGGGCTTTTCGACATAGAAAGCAAGCTTGCGCCGGCCGGCTTCGGTGAGGTTGATGCCATCCGACGTGCGCAGTCGCACCTGCTGGCCGTTGATGTCAGAGCCGGTGACGATAAACTCGCCGCCTTCGCTGACGAAACCGTCCCAGATATCGACAAACTCACCGCCGACGCCCTCCATCTGTTTGCGGAACAGCTGGTTCAACTGCACGGCATCCGCGGTCATCGCAGGCGAATCGAAGGCCGGCAGGCCGACCCAGAGCAATGGGATCTTGCGGCTGGTGACCTGCTGGCCAAAGGCTACAACGCGGCGCTGATATTCGGCATACCAACCATCGGTCCTGAACTTCTCCTTGCCGATATCGGTCACCATCTGCTGACGGTCATTCGCGCCGAGCATGACGATGACCATGGCGGGCTTTGCCTCGTCCATGAACTTTGTCAGCTGCTGCGGCCAGTCATAATAGTCGTCTCGGACCAGACCAGAGGCGACGTTGCTGTGTGTCTCGACGACGACGCCCGGAGAATCCCTGAAAGCGGCGTCCATGCCGACACCGAGACCGCCAGCGAGAAAATCGCCGACGACGAGAATCTTCTGGGCGTTGGCAAGCTTCTCGACGACCTTTTCCTCAACGACGGCGGGAGCGGCGGGACGGGGAGCAGCCGCCGCTTTCGGCGCCACGGCCTTTTTCCTCGGCGCAGGCTGTCGCTGTGGCGCGTTCTGAGACGGCGCCTGCTGCGGCGGATACTCCTGGATGTAGCGGCGGCCGAAGAAGAAATCGAGGATGGAGCGGCGATAGTAATAGCGCTCCTGGGCATCGGCGATATGCACCGGGAGGGCGCTGAAGAAAACCACCAGCGTCGCAGTGCCGATCGCACCCCAGCGGAGCGTTACCCGGTTTACTCGTTTACGCATAATCAGCAGCCTCGCATCTGCCGGTATTCTGGCATGGAGCGGGAACTCGCGTCCACACCCCAAAATGCATGTTGCCGACTATTCCGTCTATTTGCGAAGCGCGTTGAGCAGCGGCAGCGATGGCTCGCCATCCTGCTGCATTCCGATTCGTGCCTGAACCGCCGCAATTGCCGCCTTGGAACCGCTGCCGAAGTTCCCGTCGACCTCGCCGTCGTAATAGCCAAGCGTTTTCAGGCGCGTCTGCAATTCGAACTTCTGCTTCATATCAAGCGTACCGTCCGGTCGTGGCCAGGGCTGCTTCATGCCGCCGTAGCCGGCGATCTCATCAGCCAGCAGTCCGACCGCGATAGCGTAGCTGTCCGAGGCGTTATAGTTCTTGATGGTGAAGAAGTTGGCTGTCATCAGGAAGCCCGGGCCGTTTGGTCCGGCAGGCATTTTTAGCACGGCGTTGCTGCCGCCGTCACGGAAGCTCTTGCCGTTCGGGCGGGTCAGGCCAAGGGAGGCCCACTGCGCCAGCGTGTGGGTCTTGCCGGCCTGCTTGCGCGCAGCGGCAGGCACGACGACCTCATATCCCCAGGTCTTGCCCGCATCCCAGCCGTTCTTCATCAGCAGGTTGGCGGACGTCGCCAGGGCATCCGGCACGGAGTTCCAGATATCGCGGTGACCGTTGCCGTCCGCATCGACCGCGTATAGCAGGTAGCTCGTCGGAATGAACTGTGTGTGGCCCATCGCACCCGCCCAGGAACCGGTCATGCCATCCGGCGAGATATCGCCGTTCTGCAGAATCTTCAGCGCTGCGATCAGCTGCTTCTTGGCGAATTTCGCCCGCCGTTCGTCGGCGTAGGCAAGTGTCGCCAGCGCCCGCGGCACATAGTGCAGGCGGTCATCCTTGTCGAGAACCGCACCGTAGTTGGATTCCATCGACCAAATTGCGAGGAGAATCGTCTTGTCGACGCCGAACTGGCGCTGAATTGAATTCAATGTCGAGGCGTATTTGACCGCCATCTGGCGGCCGATCTGCACCGTGTACGGATTTACACGGGAATCGACATAGTCCCAGATTTTCGTCGTGAATTCAGGCTGATAGGCCGCCTTTTCAAGGACCGTCGGGTCCGGATCGCTGACGCCTGCGAAGGCTTTGCGATAGGTTGCCTTGCTGATGCCATTTTGAGCGGCAGTTTGATAGAAGTCCGCGATCCACTTCTGGAACCGCTGATCGGCTTTCGCGTTGAGCGGAGCCAGACTGGCGGACGCGGTCACGATGAGTGCGAGAGCAAGACCACGAAGGGAGTTTCTGTGATTTTGAGTCATCGGCGGTCATCCGTCCTTTCGTTTCAGGCACAGCAGAGCGCGAGGTTCCGCTCAGGCCTGAGACTACCTGAACGAAGTCAACAAATTCTTTACCATGACCTAGGAACGCAGTCACCATTTGCAAAACCGTAGCAAATCTCATCTAGTTCAATCAAAATTGCCTTTTATTTCAAGCGATGAAATCATCGCAGGAGGATTGTGTGGCAGAGCATAAAAAAGTTCGCAAAGCTGTATTTCCGGTTGCGGGTCTCGGGACTCGCTTTCTCCCGGCCACGAAAGCCGTGCCGAAGGAAATGCTGACTGTCGTCGACAAACCGATTATTCAGTATGTGGTCGACGAAGCACTGGAAGCGGGCATCGAGCATTTCGTTTTCGTCACCGGCCGTAACAAGCACATCATCGAAGATTACTTCGATATCCATTTCGAACTCGAGCAGACCCTGCGCGAGCGCAGCAAGCAGGCGGAAATGACGCTGCTTGCCGGCCAGCTTCCCAAGGCTGGTACGGTCAGCTTCACCCGCCAGCAGGAGCCGCTTGGTCTCGGCCATGCCGTCTGGTGCGCCCGCGAGATCGTCGGCAATGAGCCGTTCGCGCTGCTGTTGCCCGACATGATCATGAAGAGCGAAGGCAAGGGCTGCATGAAGGGCATGATCGATCTCTATGCCCAGAGCGGCGGCAACATCATCGCCGTCGAGGAATGCGCCCCCGATCAGGCTCACAAGTACGGTATCGTCGGTGTCGGCGACGCGGTCGGCGAGGGCTTCCGCATCACCAGCATGGTCGAGAAGCCGGCCAAGGGCACCGCTCCGTCGAACTACTTCATCAACGGTCGCTACATCCTGCAGCCTGAGGTGTTCAAGATCCTAGAAACCCAGGAACGCGGCGCCGGCAACGAAATCCAGCTCACCGACGGCATGCTGAAGTTGCTCAAGGATCAGACCTTCGCGGGCTATCACTTCCGCGGCACGACTTACGACTGCGGCGCCAAGGACGGCTTCATCCTCGCCAACGTGGCCTTCGCGCTGGAACGTGCGGATATTCGCCCGACGGTCGAAAGCGGCTTCAAGGAACTGCTGAAGGGCCTCTGAAGCAGGGCCGCCGACTGAACGAACTGGATCCGCCTCCAAGCCTCCCACTTGGAGGCGGATTTCGTTTCAGCGCTTGAGTTTAAGGCCGACTCCGGCCCGCCACTGCTCGGAGTCGCTGCTCGTCTTGCGTGACGTCAGCTCGTAGCCGATGGTGCTGGTCAGATCGAGATATCGGTTGATGTTCCAGGTCAGGCCGGCACTCGTGGTGTAGACGGTTTCATCACTGGTCGGGCTGTCCGAAGGATAGTCGCGATAGGTAATGCCGCCAAGCACGGTGCCCGTCAGATTGTCTCGTAGCTGATGCGTGATGCCCGTCGTCAAGGCATGGGATACGTAGCCGGATTCTCCTGATGTCGTCGACGGGTTGATGCTGGTCAGCAGGCCGATGTTAACGTCGGTACCCCTCAGCGGCGACCACAGCAGTTGAGCGTCCACGACGGCTGTATCGATGTCCGAGAGGCGGTCGTCGTCGAAGGTCGCAGTCTCGTAGCCGACCCCAACCTCGCCGCGAAGTTTTTCGCCCATGTCGAGCTCGACACCGACCTTGGCGCCATAGCTGTCCCCCGAACGGCGGAAGCCGGCGGAGTCAACACTCTGGTCATAGACCGTCTTGCCGACATTGGCCTCGACAAACGGGATCAAGGCCGGGGACAGCTCATAGCCGATACGGCCGCGGATCGTGCCGCTGGTCTCGTTGCGGTCGCTCAGGGAAACCGTGGTGCCGTCCGCCAAGGTGGCGTCGGAGTAAATCGTGCGGACCAGATCGATGCCGGTGCTGCCACGCAGGATGCCGAAGTCGCGCTCGATCGATGCGCCGGTGCTGAATTCCTGGACATCCGATTGCTGGTCCGCATTCTGGATGGCATTCGGATCATCAGTGTCTTCGCGGTAGAAATGGTAGCCGCCGATGATATGCGCGGTCGTATCCTCGGGAAGATCGAGCCGCAAGTCGCCATCGATCCTGAAATCCGGCTGTTCCTCGCCTTCGCCGCTGACGTTCTTTTGCCAGGCGCCGTCGGTGGTCACCGAAAGCTGGTGCAACGCCCAGTCTGACGTCAGCGTCGCGTGCATGTCTGTTTCGAGGAACGCACGCGTCTGCTTGGTGCCGGCGTCTTTCTGTGTCTCGGCGTTGATGCTCTGGGTAACGGTCGGACGCAGAACGAAGGTGCCGATATGGATGCCGGGCGTTTCCTCGGTTGCCGGGTTGGGTTCCGGTTTGCGGCTTGGCAGCCGCTCGTCGAGCGGCGCCTCGCGCGTGTTCAGGCGTATCATGTCCTCGTCGAGAATTGCGCCGGTGGTTTCATCGCTCGGCTTCTGATCGCCAGCAGCAATGGGGGCGGCGTTTGCGCCTGATGTCGGACTCTCGGCTGCCGTCGGGATGGCGGTCGGTCCTTCAGGGATATCGCTTTCATCTTCCGCCGCCGCAGTAACCGGTGCATTGGACGAGCGTATCGCGCTGTTGGAGACCGGCGTCGACTGGGCAAATGCGGATTGGGACGCGAAGATGGCGCCAACAGTCAGAGCTATGGATATGGCAAAGCCCGCCGCGCGGAGCGGCGTGAGACTGCTCGTATCCTTCCAATGGCCCATATCTATCCTGGCATGCTTCGAAGCGTTACCCGAACGTAAAGGCTTGTGGTTAACCATTCGTTGCGCCGGTATGCCCTGCGGATCAGCCAATGGACTCAGCCGGTGAAAACCGCTAACGCAGTGCCATGACCAAAAGAGCGATAAATGTCATCGAAAACGGTGTCCTGGAGTCCGCCAGACGGACGATCGATACCGAGAGGCGGGCGCTTGAAGCATTGGAGCGCGCATTTGACGACGCCCTTGCAGACTCCTTCATGCGCGCAGTCGAGACGATCACCGGGATCGCCGGTCGCGTCATCGTTACCGGCGTCGGCAAAAGCGGCCACATCGGCGTGAAGATCGCGGCGACGCTGGCGTCAACAGGCACGCCCGCGTTCTTCGTTCACGCTGCAGAGGCCAATCACGGCGATCTCGGCATGATCGGCACGACTGATGTCGTGCTTGCCCTCTCCAAGGGCGGAGAGAGCGCTGAGCTTCGCAGCATCATCGCCTATACGCGCCGGTTTTCGATTCCGCTGATTGCCGTCACTTGCTCTGAGAAATCGTCGCTCGCCGCCGCCTCGGACATCATTCTTTTGATGCCGAACGAAGAGGAAGCCTGCCCGCATGGTCTTGCGCCGACGACGTCGACGCTGATGCAGCTTGCCATGGGTGATGCGCTTGCCATTGCATTGCTCGAGGCACGGGGCTTCACGGCGCGCGATTTCCATGTGTTCCATCCGGGCGGAAAACTCGGCGCGAGCCTCAGCCATGTCGCTGATATCATGCACACGGGCGATCGTGTCCCGCTGGTGGCGAAGGGAACGCCGGTGCCGGTGGCGATCTCGACGTTGTCTCGCAAGCATTTCGGCTGCGTAGGCATTCTCGACGAAAACGAGCGCCTTTGCGGCATCATCACGGAAGGCGATCTGGCGCGTAATCTGACGCGCAACCTCTCCGAACTGGTGGTCGATGACATCATGACGCGGACGCCGAAGACAGTGAAGGCGACCGTGCTGGCGACGGCTGCTCTTGCAATGCTGAACCAGCACAGCATCGGTGCCCTGATCGTCGTCGATGATGACAATCGCCCGATCGGGCTCGTGCACTTCCACGATCTGCTGCGGATCGGCGTGGCCTGATCAGGCCGGCTCCACGGTCAGATCGCGGCCGCTGCTTGCCACGACCTTTACCCTGGTGCCGATCGGCAGATCGGGGCCGTTGACGCGCCAGACTGTATCGTCAAGGCGAATACGTCCGCGCCCCTCGAGAATTGGCTCTGCCAAGGTCGCCGTGCGCCCGACGAGGCTTTCTGCCCGCTGATTGAGGAAAGGCTGGTCGGTCTCGCCATGCTGGAGGGTCAGCTTGCGACCAATGACGGTTGCTGCGACGGCAAGGGCCGCAAACAGGATGGCCTGCACCTGCCAGAACCAGAAGCTGTTATCCCAGAACAGCAGCGACAGTATGCCGACGATCAAAGCGGCAAGGCCGATCCAGACAAGGAAGAAGCCCGGCGCGACCAGTTCTGCGGCCAACAGGATCAGGCCGGCGATCCACCAACTCCAGGGTCCGAGCTCCGCGACAAGGGCGGCGATCATGGCTCAACGCTCCGTTGGCGGGTTGAAAGGGTTGACGGCCGGAGCAGTACGCGGCGTTGACTGCGCGCGCGGCGCAGGCGGCGGGGTCGGGTTATCGCCGAAGACCTCCTTGGCAATCGCGCCGATACCGCCAAGCGATCCGATGAGGGAAGAAGCCTCCATCGGCATCAGCACCACCTTGGAATTGCCAGCGGTGCCGATCGAGGCCAGCGCTTCGGTGTATTTCTGAGCTACGAAGTAGTTGATTGCCTGAACGTTGCCCGACGCAATCGCTTCGGACACCATCTTCGTTGCCTTGGCTTCAGCCTCGGCCAGACGTTCTCGCGCCTCGGCGTTGCGGAAGGCTGCTTCGCGCTGGCCCTCGGCCTGCAAAATAGCGGACTGCTTGGCGCCTTCGGCCCGCAGGATCTGGGAGTTGCGGGAGCCTTCCGCTTCGAGAACCTGAGCACGTTTCTCGCGTTCGGCCTTCATCTGCCGCGCCATCGCGTCGACGAGGTCGCGCGGCGGCTGGATGTCCTTGATCTCGACGCGCGTCACCTTGATGCCCCAAGGCTGCACCGCATCGTCGACGACGCGCAACAGCCGGTCGTTGATTGCGTCACGGTTCGACAGCAACTCATCGAGATCCATGGAACCCATGACCGTGCGGATGTTGGTCATCGTCAGGTTCAGAATGGCATTCTCGAGGTGCGCGACCTGATAGGCCGCCTCGGCAGCGTTGAGGACCTGGAAGAAGGCGACAGCGTCGGTTGAGATGGAGGCGTTGTCCTTGGTGATGACCTCCTGCGTCGGCACATTGAGAACCTGCTCCATGACGTTCATGCGGGCGCCCACGCGCTCGATGAATGGGGTGATCAGATTGAGGCCCGGCTCGAGGGTTCGGGTGTAACGACCGAAGCGCTCGATCGTGTAGCGGTAGCCCTGCGGTACCGTCTTGATCCCGGCAAACAGCACGAGAATGACAAAGACTACGAGTGCAATGACGACGATATCGAAGCCGCCCAGAACCATAAAACTCCCCCGCGATAGAATCGACTGACGCAACCTTAAACGAGCCGACCTCAAACGCCAGTATCCTTGGGCCGGCAACGGCATTTACTGATGGATTCGATATGGGGAGTCTGCTGGCTATTCACAACGGGGCTGCTTTGGCCTAGAAGACCCGCAGGAAATACCGGTCGCAGCCCACCCGGTCAAAACAAGGGATCCTCATCATGAAGACTATCGTCATCTGCTCCGGCGGATTGGACTCCATTTCGCTCGCCCATAGGGTCGCAGCGGAGCATCAGCTTATCGGCCTGCTTTCCTTCGACTACGGACAGCGCCACCGCAAGGAACTGGACTTCGCCACGGCTTGCGCCAAGCGGCTCGGCGTACCGCATCAGATCATCGATATCCGGACCATCGGTCGGCACCTGACGGGATCGGCGTTGACCGACGACGTCGACGTGCCAGACGGGCACTATGCCGAGGAGACGATGAAGACGACCGTGGTGCCGAACCGCAACGCCATCATGCTGGCGATCGCCTTCGGCCTCGCGGCGGCCCAGAAGGCTGATGCCGTCGCGGTTGCCGTGCATGGCGGCGACCATTTCATCTATCCGGATTGCCGCCCGGGCTTCATCGATGCCTTCCAGGAGATGCAGAACCAGGCGCTCGACGGCTATGCCAGCGTCTCGCTGTTTGCTCCTTATGTCACCGTCTCCAAGGCCGATATCGTCACCGATGGCGCGAAATACGGAACGCCTTTTGCCGAGACGTGGTCCTGCTACAAGGGCGGCACGCGCCATTGCGGCCGCTGCGGCACCTGCGTCGAGCGGCGCGAGGCCTTTCATCTGGCCGGGGTCGCCGATCCGACGGAATACGAGGACCCGGATTTCTGGAAGGCGGCAACGTCAGGCTACGCGGCAAGGGAGGTGAAGTGATGTTTCGCATCACCAAGGAGTTCCATTTCTCCGCATCCCATCAGCTGACGCATCTGCCTGCCGATCACCAGTGCGCCAGGCTGCATGGGCACAACTACATCGTCGTGGTCGAGCTGGCTGCTGCCGAACTCGATGAGAACGGCTTCGTTCGCGACTATCACGAGCTTTCGCCGCTGAAGCGCTACATCGACGAGCGCTTCGACCATCGGCATCTGAACGAGGTGTTCGGTCATGATCGTGTGACGTCGGAATATCTCGCCAGGCACTTCTACGACTGGTGCAAGGAGCGGCTGCCGGAGACGTCTGCCGTGCGTGTCAGCGAGACGCCGAAGACCTGGGCGGAATACCGGCCATGAGCGGGGCTCGCCAGGCGCAGATCCGCGTCAGCGAGATCTTCGGGCCGACGATCCAGGGGGAGGGCGTGCTGATCGGCCTGCCGACCGTCTTCGTCCGCACCGGCGGCTGCGATTACCGCTGTTCGTGGTGCGACAGCCTGCATGCTGTCGATAGCGAGTATCGCGATCAATGGCTGCCGATGACTGTTGATGGCATATGGGCTGATGTGACACGGCTCTCCCGCGGCAAGCCGCTGATGGTCTCGCTTTCGGGTGGCAACCCGGCGATCCAGCCGCTTGGCGGTCTCATCGCGCATGGACATGCGCAAGGCTACAAGTTCGCGCTGGAGACGCAGGGCAGCGTCACCAAGGAATGGTTTGCCGATCTTGACGTGCTGGTGCTGAGCCCGAAGCCGCCGTCGAGCGGTATGGCGACGGATTGGGACGCCTTCGAGGACTGTCTTCGCTTGGCGGGTAACGGGCCTGCGATCGCGCTGAAGATCGTCGTTTTCGACGATCGCGACTATGCCTATGCGCGAGAGGCGTCGGCGCGTTATCCGGATCTCTCCGTCTATCTGCAGCCGGGGAACCATACGCCACCACCGCCGGATGACGACGACGCGCGCGTCGACATCGACGGCATCATGGACAGGATGCTGTGGCTGGTCGACAAGGTGACCGAGGACCGGTGGTTCGAGGCTCGCGTGCTGCCCCAGCTGCAC
Organism: Rhizobium grahamii CCGE 502; assembly: GCF_000298315.2. GTDB lineage: Bacteria > Pseudomonadota > Alphaproteobacteria > Rhizobiales > Rhizobiaceae > Rhizobium > Rhizobium grahamii. Next base: position 226,751 of record NZ_AEYE02000031.1, read on the forward strand.
GTGCTGCTGTGGGGCAACAAGCGCGGCGTCTAACTCTTAGACCCAACCGAGCAGTTCGCGGCGGACGACCTTTTCTAGCACCCGCATGCCGTCCTCGCTGTCGTTGAGGCATGGGATGTGGGCGAACTTCTCGCCGCCATTCTCGTGGAAGGAATGGGCGGCCTGCTCGGCGATTTCTTCGAGCGTTTCCAGACAGTCGGAGACGAAACCGGGGTTGAGGACGGCGATCTTCTTGACGCCGTCCTGCGCCAGCTTCTCGACGCTCTTGTCGGTGTAGGGCTGCAGCCACTCTTCCGGCCCAAAGCGGGACTGGAAGGTCACCATGAACCTGTCTTCGGGTAGTCCCAGCCGTTCGCGCAACAGGCGACCGGTCTTCTGGCACTGGCAATAGTAGGGATCGCCCTTCTGGAAGTAGGACATCGGGATGCCGTGGAAGGAGGCGATGATTTTTTCCGGTTCCCAGTCGAGCGTCGCCAGATGCCTGGTGACCGAGTTCGCCAGCGCCTCGATGTAGGCGTCGTCGTCGTGATAGTCGGGAACGGTGCGCAGCGCCGGCTGCCAGCGCATCTTGAGGAGATGCTGGAAGGCCTTGTCATTGACAGTTGCCGTCGTTGCCGCAGCGTATTGCGGGTAGAGAGGAAACAGCACGATTCTGTCGCAGCCGTCGTCCTTCAGCGCCTGGATGCGCGACGCGATCGACGGGGTGCCGTAGCGCATCGCCCAGTCTACCTTGACGTTGGGCAGGTCCTTGAGACGATCGGCCATCAGCTCGGCCTGGCTGCGGGTATAGGTACGCAGGTAGCTTTCGTTCTTGTCCTTGTTCCAGATCAGCTCGTAGGCCTTGCCTACCTTGCCGGGGCGGGTGTTGAGGACGATGCCGAAGAGGATCGGGTACCATTTCCAGGGCGACCATTCGATGACGCGCTTGTCGGTCAGGAACTCCCGGAGGTAACGGCGCATCGAGGTGTAGTCGGTGCCATCGGGCGTGCCGAGATTGACGAGCAGGACGCCCACCTTGCCTGATTTCACGGGCGGGTGATCCGCCGGGCGGCGTGCAGTATCAACGGTCGTCATGTGAGCCCCGGTATCTTGTCTGCCCGGCTCATACGCAGCCGGGTCACGATGGTTCACCCTATAGAACAAAAGCCGGCTCGGGAAACCCCCGGACCGGCTCGTCGTATCGAGACAAATCGTCTTACTTCGACGGAATCTGCAGTTCCTTGCCGATCGTCAGATGGCGCGGCGCCGGCTTGCCGTTGGCTTCGGAGATCTTCTGCCATAGCGCTCCCTCGCCGTAGAATTGCTTGGCGAGATCCCAGAGCGTGTCGCCGGCCGCGATCACGTGGTTGGTCGGAGTGTTGGGAGCAAGTGCTGCCGGAGCTTCAGCGGTGGGCGCGGCCGGCGCGGCCGGGGCTGCCGGAGAGGCGTGCGCGGGTTCCGTTGTGGCCGGCGCGTCGGTGCCGGAGGCTGCGACCTCGGTTACACGCCCGTCGGTGTAGGGCTTGTAGGGCGAGTGCGCTGCCAGGTATTCGGCCGCCACGTCGGCAAGGTCGGGTCCGAAGTCGTAGGCGTTCTTGCCCGCTGTCTCGAAGATGGAGTAGCCGTCGCCACCAGCGCGCATGAAGTTGTTGGTGACAACACCATAGGTCTTGGCGTCATCGAGCGCTACGAAGGCGTCGCCTTCCTTTGCTTCAACCGATACAAGGCGGCTGCCGGCGGGCTTCGACTTGTCGAAGCTGTATTTCAGGCCCGATACCTGCGGGAAGCGGCCGGCGCCTTGTTCGATCTGGCTGAGCCCGTTTTCCAGCGCCTTGCGGATGTCGGCGCCCGTCAGCTGGAAGGTCGCCAGCGTGTTCTGAAACGGCAGAACGGTGATGACTTCGCCCTGCGTGACGTCGCCGGCATCAATGGATGCGCGCAGGCCGCCGCCGTTCTGGATCGCGATCGTCATGCCCTGGTTCTTGCCGCGGTCGAGCATGGCGTCGGCCACGAGGTTGCCCATCGAGCACTCCTCAACGCGGCAGACAGTGCGGTCGCCCTGGATCGGGGCTTCGCTGGAGCCGATGACCTTCTTGCGCAGTTCCTCGATCGGCTTGGCGAGTTCCGCGATCCGCGCGGTGAGCGTCGGATCGGGAGTGAAGGAAGAGTCGATCAGGATCGGGTCGCCCTTGGCGTCCTTGACGACGCCGTTGTCATCGAAGGTGACGACCAGGTCGCCGAGATATTTGCTGTAGGACGCGGCCTGCACCACCGGCACCTTGTAGCCGCCGGGATTGTCGACCAGCGTCGGGTAGGGGCCTTCTGCCTTCGGGTCGGTATTGGACAGCAGGCTGTGCGAATGGCCACCGACGACGACATCGACATCGGGGATCTTGGCGATGGCTGCGAGGTCGCGCGGATAGCCGACATGGGTCAACGCGATGATCTTGTTGACGCCCTGCTTCTTCAGGTCTTCGACAGCCGCCGTGATGGTCTGCACGTCGTCGGCGATCATCACCTTCGGGCCGGGCGAGGAAAGTTCTTCGGTGTCGTTGGTCACTGCGCCGACGATGCCGATCTTCTGGCCGCCGACATCGAGCACCAGCGAGGGCTTGATGCGGTCGCCGAGCTTGGAACCGTCGCCAGCCAGCACGTTGGCTGAAATGACAGGGAATTTCACCTTGTCGAGAAAGGTTGCCAAACCATCCTCGCTGTCGTCGAACTCGTGGTTGCCGACGGTCATCACGTCGAACTTCATGTCGTTCAGCACTTCGGCCTCGGCGGCACCCTTGTAGGTCGTGTAGAAAAGCGAGCCCTGGAAATTGTCGCCAGCGTTCAGCAGCAGCACGTTCTTGCCATCAAGGGCGTTGCGGCGCTGGTCGATAGCAGTCTTCAGGCGGGCGGCACCGCCGAAGCATTCCTTCTTGCCTTCTTCCTCGGCGGAGCAGGTGGAATCGAACTTGTTGATCGACTCGATGCGCGAATGGAAATCGTTGATGTGAAGAATATTGAGTTCGTAATCGGCAAAAGCGGCGCTGCTTGACAGCGCCAGCATCGACGCGGTCAGCAGACCGAATTGAAATGATTTCGTCATCCTGCTCTCCTGATTTTTGGGGCGAAGCCTTTGACCCCTGTGCTCCGCCGTCCCTGCACGATCGATGTTTCCATCAAGCCCTTAACGGCGGCAAGAGAAAAAGCTGTGACAGGCCCGGCGCATTCCAAGGGCGGTAAACGAAAAACCTCGCGAGAGGCTGCTTTCTTTTTTTGAACGACGAAAATCCGCTCAGGCTGCGAAAGCAGTCATCCTCTGAAACGGGCTTGCTGAGAATTTGAGGACGGCCAGCGTGATCTCGCGGCAGCAACGTGACGTCAATCGGTCGCCCGACCCCGTTCTATAAATAACGGCAGTCGCGTCCTCGGGCCTTTTGGCAGACCAGACCCATTTAGTCCAACGCAAATCGAACTTTACAGCGCTACATGCGGCGCGTGAGCGTGAATTGCGCCCCGGCATCCGAGGTGCAGTTGAGCTGGCTCTGGGTCACCAGCGCGCAATTGACCTTGGACTGTGTCTTGCGCACCAGCGACGTCATGCTGATTTCGACCAGTGACGGAGAGGTGTTCACATAGGTGCCCGATGCCAGAAGCTGATTGCTGTCGGTGGTGCGGGTGGTGAAGGTGCCGGCCTGGAAGGTGGAGATGATGCCATTCGGATCAGCCCATGAGCCTTCAACACCTGTCTGAACCGGGCTCGCGGCAACCGGTATCGGGCGTGGCGACGACGTATTGCAAGCAGTCAGGGCTGCAGCTGCGCCGAGAAGGACAAGGAGGGTTCTGATTTTCATGAGCTTCTCCCGGGGATTCGGAACGAGAACTATCCGTTTGGTTGTGAGACACATGGCGCGGGCCAACCTTGAAGGCAAGACTTCAAGGTCGTGCAACGGCATTTATACAGCAGGCGTTACAAAAATGCCCGCCTTTCGGCGGGCATCTTCGAATGCGGGTTCGGCTGAGATCAGCGAACGAGAATGTTCTTGAACTGCCAGGGATCCTTGGTGTCGATGTCTTCCGGGAAGAGTCCCGGGCGACCTTCCAGCGGCGTCCAGTCGGTGTAGTGTCCTTCGACCGGGCCGAGGTACTGGCTCTGCACCTCGAGGCAGCGCCTGTAGTCGACTTCGTCGGCTTCGACGATTCCGGCATCAGGGTTTTCGAGTGCCCAGACCATCCCGGCGAGAACGGCGGAGGTTACCTGCATGCCGGTCGCATTCTGGTAAGGCGCGATGCGGCGGGTTTCTTCCAGCGACAGGCGCGAACCGTACCAGTAGGCGTTCTTCTCGTGGCCGTAGAGCAGGACGCCGAGTTCGTCGATGCCGTCCTCCAGCTCGTCCTCGTCGAGAACGTGGTGAACCGGCTGCGGGTTGCCGCCGTTGCCGAACATCTCATGCATCGAGAGAACCGCGTCGTTTGCCGGATGATAGGCGTAGTGGCAGGTCGGGCGGAACGTGACTTCGCCGTCCTTGTCGCGAACGGTGAAGAAGTCGGCGATCGAGATCGCCTCGTTGTGGGTGACGAGGAAGCCGTATTGCGGGCCGGGTGTCGGGCACCAGGTGCGGACGCGGGTGTTGGCGCCGGGCTGCTCGAGGTAGATCGCAGCCTTGCAGCCCTTCTTGTGCTTCTTGCCGTTCTTCGGCATCCAGTTTTCGTGAGTGCCCCAGCCGAGTTCGGCCGGCTGCAGACCTTCGGAGATGAAGCCTTCGACGGACCAGGTGTTCCAGAAGACGTTGAGCGGCTTTGGATGCTTGGTGCGCTGCGTATCGCGCTCGGCGATGTGGATGCCCTTGACGCCGACCTTCTTCATCAGCTTCGCCCAGCCTTCGCGGTCGTGCTGATCCGGTTCTTCGAACTTCAGGCCGATGTCGTTGGCGAGGTTGACGAGCGCCTGCTTGACGAACCACGAGACCATGCCCGGGTTTGCGCCGCAGGTGGAGACGGCCGTCGGGCCGCCGGGGTTCTTGGCCTTTTCCTTGCGAAGGGTTTCGCGCAGCGCATAGTTGGTGCGGTCGGCATTCTTCATGCTCTTGTCGAAATAGAAGCCAAGCCAGGGCTCAATAACGGTGTCGATGTAGAGGGCGCCGAGCTTGCGGCAGAGCTTCATCAGGTCGACCGACCCGGTGTCGACGGAAAGATTGACGCAGAAGCCCTGGCCACCGCCTTCGGTCAGAAGCGGCTTCAGCAGTTCCTTGTAGTTGTCCTTGGTGACGTGAGCCTTGATGTGCTTCACGCCATGCTTTGCCATGATTTCGGTGTGATCTGCGTCGTCTCGCGGGTCGATGACAACCATCCGGCTCTTGTCGAATTTGAAGTGGCGCTCGATCAGCGGCAGGGTGCCACGGCCGATGGAGCCAAAGCCGATCATCACGATCGGGCCGGTAATTTCGGCATATACCGGGTGGGTGTGTTCCGTCATTCTTTCTTTTCTCCTGTGGAAGGCGACGAAGGCGATAGCCTCTAAGAATTTATTTGAAAATGCGCAGATAATGCGAGATTACCGGCTCTAACCACAAAACCGCGTCACAATAAAGAGTGTTGGTCCCGGAACGCAGATATCAGACAGGCGAGAGGGCGTCCGCAAGCGCCCGGAGTTTGGCTGCAAGCTCGGCTTTTTGCAACGCCAGGCCTTTGTAGGCGGCCTGATGCTCGTCGAGACAATCGAGTTGTGCGGCGAAGCTTTCGGCGAGTTTGCCGGCGTCGGGGTGGTGAGCGATTGCCGCGATCGGATCGACATAGATGCGGATCGTGAAAAGGATATCGCCCGATCGCGGCAGCTTGCGCAAGGTCTGGCGCTCGACGCGAGCGAAGCGATCGGCGAGCGTGAAAGACTCGGCTGACGGCGGGCGGCGGTGCTTGGAAACCGGCAGGAAGAGATCGTCCGTGATATTGACGGACCAGTTAAGTCGTTCCACCGGCTGCGAGATCTGCAGGTTATCGAAGATGCGGGTGATGAGCGCCGCATTTCGAGTGCCTTCTCCAAAACCGGGTACGTCGGCATGGATCGCCTGCATCGGGCGACCGAACTTCTCCTGCAGCGACCAGGAGGAGGGGAAGGCGACGAAGCCGGCGACGAGGTGCCAGCCATCTTCCTTGCGCCGCATGATGACAAGGTCGTCCTGCACCAGCAGGCCGGCGCGCAGGAGGGGCGGGGCGTTGGTGTCGGCGGCATTCGCCGTGTCGTCCGAAAGCCCGGGATGGCGCTCGGCAAGGTGAGCCCGCAAGAGATCGTACGTCTCTTGTTGTGTCCCTTCGGTTCCGCCCTCGGCCATGAAGATCTCATCGCGATGGGCTTCGAGCAGTCTTCGCTTTTCGCCGACATAGCGCCCCCAATCGCCGTCCGGTTCGATCCAGCGAGCGAGATCGAGCGGCATCAAGCCGATGGTGAACGGGCGGGCGGAACCATCATAGGGCGTGTAGATCGGAAGCGTCATGACCGCACTCTATCCGGTCAACGTCCCTTGATGGAAGACCATGCGCCACTGGCAATCGGCGTCATGCCGCCAGATGGAGCTGCGCAGTGACCTGACTTGCGGGCCGGTTGGAACGGTTCGTATCGCCCGGTAGGTGACGAGCGCCAGGTCGGGAGCAAGCAATTGCAGCTCGAAGTCCGTCAATGTGCGTGTCGTCCCATCCAGCGGCTCTGCGAGCAGGCCGGTGATGACATCCTGGTATCCATAGAGGCGGCCGGATGCGCCGATTTCCCTGAATTCGGGCGAGAGAAGAGACTCGAGCGCAGCTGCCGAGGTGCGGACATTCGGCTCAAACAGCCGTTGTTCCAGAGATCGAAGATGCTCGGTGAGGTCGCTCATGCCGTTCCTGTCGTGGTCGTTCAGCTCTTCAGGATATCCAGCCCTTGGGTCGTGGTTGTGATGGCGACCTCGGTGATCTCGTATTCGGCGATGCCGTGCACCGTGAACGGGTCTTCGGCGACATAGGCCTCGATTTCGGCACGCTGGCCGACCGCAAGGACGACGCCGCCGGTGCGCGGCACCTTGCGGCCGGAGGCGAGAAACCAGCCCCTTGCATAGCCTTCCCTGACCCAGGCCATATGCGGCTCCATGTGCTTATCGGCTTCCTCGTTCGGCTTCACGTAGGTCAGGGCGAGGATGAACATCGCAGAATTTCCTTTCAGGGTGTTGCGTTCCGACGTATGTGGATATTCAATTGCTGAGGAGCCATCCATATTCTTTTTAGAATTCTGCTCCAAAGTGCGAACCGTTGAAGTCAGGACGCCCGGAACAATCGGATGAACCAGATATCGGAGCGGCTTGCCGAGTTGCAGGAAGACAGCGCTGTCCTGATCGCCCTTTACGATCAGGAAGACCGGCTACGCTATGCAAATCCGGCTTTTCGTTCGACCTTCGCCATCGAACCCGACGAAACACCCTTTTGGTCAGAATTGATGCGGCGCAATACGCGCGCCGGCAAAGGGACGATCATTCGCACCGCCGATTTCGAAGTGTGGCTCGTTTCCGCGCAATCGCGCCGCGGCAAACTGCCGTTCAGGGCCTTCGAAACCGATGTCGTCGATGGCCGATGGTTCTGGATGACGGAGACGGTACAGAAAGATGGCTGGATGTTGTGCATCGCCAGCGACATCACCCATCTGAAGCAGAGCGGGCGGGATGTCAGGCAGGATCGCGACTTTGCGCTGCGCGCCTCGCAGACGGACGAACTGACGAGCATTTCCAACCGCCGTTTCATGATGGCCGCGCTGGAAAGCCTGATCGCGGGGCAGACCTCTGCCAATGCCGGCATTGCCGGCTGCATCTGCATCATCGATCTCGACTTCTTCAAGCGCATCAATGACATTTACGGCCACCAGGTCGGTGATGATGTGCTGATCGATTTCTCACGCCGCGTGCAGCCTGTCATTCGCCGGCGTGACAGTTTCGGGCGGATCGGCGGCGAGGAGTTCATGCTGATCCTGCCGGATACGACGCTTGCGCAGGCGGAACTGATCGTCGACCGCATTATCAGGATGGTGCGTGGCGCCCGTCCGATACCCACGGTAGCGTCCTTCTCCTATACATGCTCGGCAGGATTGGCGGAGTTGCGTCCGGGAGAGACGGCACGGGAAGTCTATGCCCGTGCCGACGAAGCCTTGTACAATGCCAAGCAGAGCGGCCGCGATCGGTTGAAGATCGTGGCCTAGCCGACGAGCCGCGCCGGGATCAGTCCGCGCAACGAATTGCCCATATAGAGCTTTCCGGCTGTCAGATCGTTGACCGAGATGCGGCCAACGCGCGCCTTGTGCTGGCAGATCAGCTCGGTGCGCAACACGCCGGCGAGCAGGCCGCAGGAGATTGGCGGCGTACGCAACACGCCTGATCCGTCGTCGAGGAAGACCGAGGTGATCGTACCTTCGCAGACCTCGCCGCGCTCGTTCAGAAGCAGGACTTCGTCGGCTTCGGATGCCGGATATTCGGCGCGCGCAGTCTCGTAGACACTACGGCGCGTCGTCTTCATCCGCAGCAGTTTGTCGGCGGAATCGAGACGGGTTTCGGCAATCCGAACTTTCCATCCGGTGTCCGCCGGTGTCGGGACGAAAGGAGCCGTGGTGACCACGATTTGCCCCAGCCGATCAAGCGTCAGCCTCGTTCGCTGGGCGGTCGAGGCGCCGACAACGGCCTCTTCCAGTTTCGAGGCAGCGCCGGTCGGGTCGGGAAAGCCGATACGGCGGGCAGAGCGGGAAAGGCGGGCAAGATGCAGGCGCAACCTGACGAAACCGAAATCCGGCTCCCAGCGCAGCGTTTCTATCAGCGAGAAGTCGTTCATCGCGCGATCTCCTGATCGCCGATCGCAAACCGTGCCTTCAGCAGGCATTCCTCGTATTCGGCTTCGGCGGTGGAATCGAAGACGATGCCGCCGCCGACGTTGAAGACCGCCTTGCCGCCCGAAAACAGACTGATGGTGCGGATCGCCACGGAAAAGCGCATGGCGCCTGATGGAGCAATCATGCCGATCGCGCCGCAATAGGCGTCGCGTGGTGTGTCTTCGAGCGCGTGCAGGATCTGCATGGCGCTGAGTTTTGGAGCGCCGGTGATCGATCCGCAGGGAAAGAGCGCGGCGAAGATATCGCGAATGCTCAGATCCGGGAGAAGTTTCGCCTGCACGTGGCTGACCATCTGATGGACAGTCGGATAGGTTTCGATGTCGAAGAGCTTCGGAACATCCAATGTGCCGACCTCCGTGATGCGCGAGATGTCATTGCGCAGCAGGTCGACGATCATGCGATTTTCGGCCTGGGTTTTGATGTCCTCGCGCATGGCGGCGATGATCGCCGCGTCCTCTGCGTCATCAGCCCCGCGCTTTGCCGTTCCCTTCATCGGGTGGGTTTCGATCCAGCCTTGCTCGTCGGTGCGGAAGAAAAGCTCGGGCGAGCGTGAAAGAAGGGTGGGCCCGCCCAGATCGACCAGCGCGCCGTATTTCACAGGCTGTCTTGAGATCAGCGACCAGAAGGCAGCCTGGGGATCGCCGTCCCAGCGGGCGGTGATCGGCATGGTGAGGTTTGCCTGGTAGCAATCGCCTTGGCGCAGGTGCCAATGCAGGCGATCGAAGCGCTCTCTATATGTAGCAAAACCCCAACCGGCCCTGGGCTCGCTGAGGAACTCGCCGTTCTCTCCGCGCTGTTTCGGCTGGGCAAGCGGATGGGTATCGGCTTCGGGTGCATCGAAGATGCCGAAGGCCAGCAGCGGTGTTTCCCGGCCTTCCGACAGGAACGCTTCCAACTTCTCCTCGAAGAGATAACCCGCTTCATAGGCCATGTAGCCCGCCAGCCATTTGCCGGCGGCTTTTGCTTCTTCCATACGGGCAAGGCCGGCGATGAATTCCGCGCGCGTCTGGGCGATGATGATCTCCGACGGATCGGAAAAGAGCATCACTTGCCCGGTCGTGTCATCCCGGAACAGAACGTAGCGTTCAGCCTTGGTCATGCCTGCCTTTGGATCGAGAGCTTATGCGCTCTTATCAAGCGCTTCCAACTCGTCGATCAGCCCTTCGATCATCGACAACCCCTTGCTCCAGAACGACGGATCGGTGGCATCGAGGCCGAACGGCTTCAAAAGTTCCGAATGGTGCTTGGTGCCGCCGGCCTTCAGAAGCTCGAAATACTTATCCTGGAAGCCCTTGTCGGCCTTCTGGTAGACGGCATAGAGCGAGTTAACCAGGCAATCCCCGAAGGCATAGGCGTACACATAAAAGGGCGAGTGGATGAAGTGCGGGATATAGGCCCAGTAGGTCTCGTAGCCTTCCGAGATCTTGATCGCCGGCCCGAGGCTTTCCGACTGAACGGAGAGCCAGAGTTCGCCGATATCGTCCGAGGTTAGTTCGCCGGCCTTGCGAGCGGTATGGACCTTGCGCTCGAATTCGTAGAAGGCGATCTGGCGCACGACCGTGTTGATCATGTCCTCGACCTTCTGGGCAAGCATCGCCTTGCGCTCGCGCTTGTCCTTGGTCTTGTCGAGGAGGGCGCGGAAGGTCAGCATTTCGCCGAAGACGGAAGCGGTTTCGGCGAGCGTCAGCGGCGTCTGGCACATCAGCGCACCCTGGCCACCGGCCAGTACCTGATGCACGCCGTGGCCAAGCTCGTGGGCAAGCGTCATCACGTCGCGCGGTTTGCCGAGATAGTTTACGAGCACGTAGGGGTGCGCTGACGGAACGGTCGGATGGGCGAAGGCACCCGGCGCCTTGCCGGGGCGAACGGGAGCGTCGATCCACTGTTCGTCGAAGAAGCGCTTGGCGATCGCGGCCATCTCCGGCGCGAAGTTGCCGTAGGCGGACAGAACCGTGTCCTTTGCCTCATCCCAGGGGATGACGGCATTGGAGGTTTCCGGCAGCGGCGCGTTGCGGTCCCAGAAATTCATCTGGTCCATGCCGAGCCATTTCGCCTTCATCTTGTAATAGCGGTGCGAGAGGCGGGGATAGGCGTCCTTGACGGCAGCCGCCAGCGCATCGACGACGTCGCGCTCGACGCGGTTGGCAAGGTGCCTGCTGTCGGCAATGTCCTCGAAGCCGCGCCAGCGGTCCGAGATGTCCTTGTCCTTGGCGAGCGTGTTGGTGATGAGGGTAAAGGTACGAAGGTTTTCCTTGAAGGTCTGCGCCAGCGCCATCGCGCCCTTGTGGCGGACTTCCGGATCCTTTTCCTGCAGCATGTTCAGCGTGACTTCGAGCGGCAGCTTCTCGCCGTCGACGTCAAAGCGCAGCTCCGCCATCGTCTCGTCGAACAGGCGGTTGAAGGCAGCGGCCGAGGTCATCGACTTTTCCAGGAACAGCTGTTCCAGCTTGTCTTCCAGCTGGTAGGGCTTGTCTTTCCGCAGATCGACGAGCCAGGGGCGATAGTGGCCGGCATCCGGGTCGTTTGCCATGCAGGCGTCGATCACCGCGTCGTCGATGCGGTTGAGCTCGAGCGCGAAAAACAGGAGGTGGCTGGAGAATTCGGTGATCTTCGCCTGGGCGTCGCCATAGAGCTTGCCGTTCACCGGGTTCGACGTGTCGGAGAAATAGGTAAGCCCAGCAAAGGAGCCGAGGCGTCCGATGATGTCGTCCAGCGCCTCATATTCCTTCAGTGCCTGACCGATGCCCTCGGCACCTTTTTTGGTCGCGGCGTCGGCAAGCTTGCCCTTCCACTTCTCTTCGAAGGCGATTGCCTGCTTGCCGGCTTTTTCCATGTCGCCGGTGAAGGCAGTGGAGGTTGCGGAGGGGTAGAGGTCCTGCAGTTTCCAGGTCGGCAGCTCGCCGAGAGCGGCATCGGTCGCGGAGGCGGCAGAACTTGCCGAAAACTTAATGGTGGCGCCGGGGAGCATGTTTTTCATCATCAGGGTCCTCTTCCTCTTTTGCGACAGGCTTGACTGTCTATGCCGCTAAAGGCTTGGCATCAAGGGGCTTTCGGCTGCCCAGAAGCTCCGTTTCGGGTCGGATTCGGCTTCGTCACAAACGTTAAAATGCAATTGTTTCTCAAAACTGGATGTTCAAGCCTTTCTGCGAGAGTGCCTCCAGGTTTCGCATGAAGTGAGGCAGCAATGACCGGTTACCATGAGCTCAAGGGTGCAGCGCAGATACTTGTCGTCGAGGACGACCCGATCCAGCGTCGACTGCTCAAGAACGCGATAGAGCGTCACGGCCACGTCGTACATCAGGCGGAAAACGGCCGGATCGGGCTGGAGATGGTGAAGAGAGGCAGCGGCCTCTATAATGTCATCGTTCTTGACCTGATGATGCCTGAGATGACGGGCCTCGAATTCCTTGAGGCACTGCACGAATTCGGCACGCATGTTCCGGTGATTGTCCAGACAGGGCAGGGCGGTATCGAGACCGTGGTGCAGGCGATGCGCGCAGGCGCCTTCGATTTCGTGGTCAAGCCGGTTTCGCCTGAGCGGATTGCCAATTCGATCTCCAATGCCCTGAAGCTCGATCAGCGAGAGGTCAAGGCACGAGCCGGTCGCCGCTCCCGGTCCGGCAGCGTCGGCTTCGAGGATATTGTCTCCGCGAGCCCGGCGATGCTCCGCGTCATCGATCTGGCACAGCGCGCAGCCCAATCGAACATTCCGGTCGTGCTTGAAGGCGAGTCCGGTGTAGGCAAGGAGTTGGTCGCCCGTGCGATCCAGTCTGGCAGCGACCGCTCCGGCAAGCCGTTCGTCACGGTCAATTGCGGCGCCATTCCGCACAATCTGGTCGAAAGCATTCTCTTCGGCCACGAGAAGGGCGCCTTCACCGGTGCCACCGAAAAGCACATCGGCAAGTTCATGGAAGCCGATGGCGGCACCATCTTCCTCGACGAAATCGGCGACCTGCCGCTCGACGTGCAGGTCAAGCTGTTGCGCGCCGTGCAGCAGGGGGAAATCGAGACCGTTGGTGCGCGCACTGCGCACAAGGTCAATGTCCGGCTGATTTCGGCGACCAACAAGGATCTGATCGAAGAGGTCAAGAGCGGCCACTTCCGTGAAGACCTTTATTATCGTCTGAACGTCTTCCCGATCACCATTCCGGCACTCCGCAAGCGCAAGGAAGATATTCCGCATCTCGTGCGGGTCTTCACCGAGCGCTTCTCGAGCGAGCAGAAGGGTAGCCACCGCATGTCGGTGAGCGCCGGCGCCCTGGCTCTGCTCACTGCCTATGATTGGCCTGGCAACATTCGTCAGCTCGAGAATGCGATTTTCCGTGCGGTCGTGCTTGCCGAGGGCGGCGAACTCACCGAAGCGGACTTCCCGCAGATTGCCGCCCAGCTACCGGAATACGATGTCGTCGATCATCTGGCGCTCGTCGCCGATAACACGCGCCTCGACCGCCAGAGTGACGCCTCGGCCGCCACCTATCCGGCCCATCAGGCCAGCGTCGAAGAGGCCGTCGCCCGAATCACGGAGGCGCCCGATAACGCGATTGCCAGCACGAACCCGGCCGGGGAAGTGCGAAAGCTTGCGGATGTGGAAGAGGAATTGATCCGATTCGCCCTTAAATTCTACCGAGGGCAGATGAGTCAAGTGGCTCGGAAATTGGGCATTGGACGATCCACATTGTACCGAAAACTCAAGGATTACGGCATAGATCCGGACAATCCGCAGAAGGACGCCGCATAATCGCCTAAATTAACACTCCGGCAATCATCTTTTGTTACCAATCAGAAACCACTTGTTAGTGGCCTGTTCATTATGTAAGGAAAAGGTTGATCACGTGTGGCATTTTTGCCATCGTGTGACCGCATTTAACGGCCAACGGTGTCAAAGAGGGACTATCGGCTGTCTGACGGGGATTGAGTTTGCCGGATCTGAATGGGAATACGAAACCTTCGCGCTTGAACGGGCGCACTAGGTTCACGGACCTTTGCGGAAAGGTGTTTAGGACGGCTATGGCCGCCCTTCTCGCACTCGCTGTTTCGTCGCCGGTTCTGGTCAGTTCGCCTTCCGAGGCGGCCGGCGAAACACGTAGCCTCAAGCTCTACTTCATTCACACCGGCGAAAAGGCCGTCATCACCTACAAGCGCAACGGCCGATACGACCCGAAGGGTCTCGAGCAGCTGAACCGCTTCCTTCGCGATTGGCGCAAGAACCAGCCGACGAGGATGGACCCGCGCCTTTTCGATCTCATCTGGGAAGTCTACCGGCAGAGCGGCTCGCGCGACTACATCAACGTCGTCTGCGGCTTCCGCTCGCCTGCCACCAATGCCATGCTGAAGGGCCGTTCCCGCAATTCCGGCGTCGCCGAGAAGAGCCAGCATATGCTCGGCAAGGCGATGGATTTCTTCATTCCTGACGTCAAACTGGCCACTCTGCGCGGAATCGGCATGAAAATGCAGGTCGGCGGCGTTGGATTCTATCCGAAATCCGGCTCCCCCTTCGTTCACATGGACGTCGGCGGCGTTCGCGCCTGGCCACGCATGAGCCGCGAGGAACTGGTTCGGCTCTTCCCGAACGGCAACACGATGCACATTCCTGCGGATGGCCGTCCGCTGCCGGGTTACGAGCAGGCCGTGGCGGATTACAAGCGCCGCGTGAGCTCGACGCAGGTGCAGATGGCAAGCTCGGGTGCCTATACGGGCTCGTCGTCAGGCGATCAGCCGAAGCATAAGACATTGTTTGCCGCCCTGTTTGGTGGCGGTGCCGATGAGGCCGAAGACAGTTCTGATGATGATAGCAGCGTAGCAGTGGCTGTCGCCAAGGCGTCGCCGCCGGCGGCCAATATGCCAAACGCCGCCAATCCCGGCGAGCAGGCGCCCGCGCAGGCTACTGAAGTCGCAAGCGTAAATGCGCCGGTTCCGCAGGTGCGTCCGGCGTTCGCCAATCAGCCGGGCGGTAGCGAAGTCGCCAGCGCCCTCGTTGCTCCACAGTCCGGAAATGCAGCCCAACAAGCCCTCTCTGCTGTGACCGAGCAAGGTCAGCAGCAGTTTGCGGATCTCAGCGCCTACAGCGTACCGGTTCCATCTCTGCTCGGACCGCGCCGCTCTCCAGGCGATGCGGAAGTCGCTTCAGCCGACCCGTCTGCGATGACGGGGAATCTCGCAGCGGTTCCAACGCCGGGTGAACGACCGGCGCTTGCCGAAAAGCTTCTGGCTGCGGCGGATGCCGATGCTGAAGCCGACGACGATGTGGCAGACCAGGAAGATACGCTTTCTCCGGCCGTTGCCGATGCCCTTGACCAGCAGAATGGTGATGGCGACCGTCAGGTCGCGTCCAACCAGCCGCCGGTCACGAGCGTCGAGCAGGCTATTAACGCGGCGATACCGCAAAAGGTTCCAAGCGAAAAGGCTCCGCTGCAGCTCGCTGCACTCGCGCCGGCTACGAAATCAGCAAGTTTTGGCGATGGCTTCGATGCGCCGAAGCCATCCGATGCTAGCGGTGTAGCTCAGGGTCTGCCGACCAAGGGTGGCCGCCCGACAAAGCATGAGGCCGCGGAGGCCGACGCCAGCCGGGCTACCGTTCGGACCGAACCGAAGCTGACGCAGAAGATCATCTCGCAGTGGGCGCTCACCAACTCCCGTATGGAGATGGTCACCAAGCCTGTGAAGGCGCCGCGTTTCGTCAGCCAGACACTTCGCGCCCAGCCGACTGCAG
The DNA here is from genome assembly GCF_000298315.2 of Rhizobium grahamii CCGE 502. Lineage (GTDB taxonomy): Bacteria > Pseudomonadota > Alphaproteobacteria > Rhizobiales > Rhizobiaceae > Rhizobium > Rhizobium grahamii. The sequence continues at coordinate 242,323 of NZ_AEYE02000031.1, forward strand.
TCTATGCTGAAGGCTTCACCAAGACGGCGTCCATTGATCCTGGCCGCTTCAGCGGTAGTGCGGTCAACTTCATGGAAGTGCGGAAGTTCGTATCGAACTGATGGTTCCACAAGGAATTTCGAAAGAGCCGCCGGAGCGATCCGGCGGCTCTTTCGTTTCTTCGATGTGACGGAAAGTCGCGCGGCGAGGTGCGGCTTAAACAAGAGCTCGGGTTGATTTTCATTTCTAGATCGAGAATAAAGCGCCTCCGATATTCTCTGTAAGTGAAGATATGGATCTGTCCTCAATCGAAATCTTTCAGGCGGTCGCATCGACCTGCAGCGTCACGAAGGCCGCGGCGGCGATAGGCCGGGTACCGTCGAATGTCACGACGCGCGTCCAGCAGCTCGAAGAGGGTCTCGGGGTGGCGCTGTTCTCGCGCGATGGCAAGAAGATGTCGCTGACGCGCGAAGGCACGGTCTTTCTCTCCTACGCTACACGTCTTGTCGACCTGGCCGAAGAAGCAAAGCAGGCCGTGCGGCCGCTCGCTGCCTCGGGCGCGCTGCGTGTCGGAACGATGGAAAGCACGGCCGCGAGCAGACTCCCTGATGTCATCAGGCGTTTCGGATCGCTGTGGCCAGATGTCTCATTGCAATTGACGATGGGGGCGACACGGGAGCTCATGCAGAGCGTGCTGGCCGAGGAAGTGGATTGCGCATTGGTCGCAAGACCGCCCGAGGCTGCGCTCGACGAGGCGCGCTATGCCGATCTCGACCTCGGCGGGTTCGATGCGCGACGCATCTATGTCGAGGAGCTGATCCTCGTCCTGCCGCCGAAGCATCCTGACGTCAGGGATGCAAGGAACCTTCGCGTCGACACACTTGCCGTCATGGAGCCAGGCTGCACCTATCGGCGGATGGCCGAGGAGTGGGCTGAAGGTGCTGCCTCGCTGCACACCCTCGAGCTCGGCTCCTATCATGCGATCCTGGCCAGCATTGTCGCCGGCAATGCCTTCGGTGTCATGCCGCGCTCCGTATTCGACCTCCTGCGATGGCCGGCTGATATCGTTACCCGCGAAATCGGCGCAGTGGAGACGTTTCTCGTTCGTCGTGAGGGCAGTCGATCGGACTCGTTCGAGGCGTTTCACGATGTCCTCGTTGCGTCGCGAGGCAGGGACCGCCTTTCACTCTCAAGCGGCTAACAGGCCCGCACCCCAAACAATTCGTTTCACAAACCGTCGGTTCGTCATGACAAATTCCAACACTCCAAAAGCCGATCCCGGTCATCGCTTCAGCCGCCGGCTGTTCTCGCCGATCCTTGCCGGTGCCACGCTGCGCGAACGCATGTTTGCCTGCCTTGGGGCTCTGATCGCGATTGCGTTGACAGGCCTGGTGTGTGGCTATTTCTTCGGGCAGGGCTCGCACCTGCCGCTGATCGTCGCGCCGATGGGCGCTTCGGCCGTGCTGCTTTTCGCCGTGCCGGCAAGTCCGCTGGCGCAGCCGTGGTCGATTATCGGCGGCAACACGATCTCCGCGATGATGGGCATTATCGCAGCGCACTTCATCCATGAGCCGATCATTGCGATCGGCGTCGGTGTATCGCTGGCCATCGCCGCGATGTCGTTTACCCGCTGCCTGCATCCGCCAGGCGGCGCCGCGGCGCTGACGGCTGTGCTTGGCGGACCCGCGGTGGCAAGTTGGGGCCTGCTTTTTCCTTTCGTGCCGGTGGCGCTGAATTCCTGCATCCTGGTCGCGCTCGGCATTCTCTTTCACAAGCTCGGACGGCGAAACTATCCGCACGTCACCACCCCGGCCCCGGTCAATACGCATCAGACGATCGATCCGCCGTCCGCGGTGCGGATCGGTTTCCGCGAAGAAGACGTCGATGCGGCATTGGCGAAGTTCGAGGAAACCTTCGACATCGACCGCGGCGACCTCAGCCGCCTGCTGCGGCAGGTCGAGGTCGAGGCGGTGGTTCGTTCGCACGGCACCGTCAGCTGCGCCGACATCATGTCGCGCGATGTGATCGCGGTCGAAGAGAACGCCACGGCGGAGAAAGCGCGCGCACTGCTTCTGAAGCACAACGTTCGCACATTGCCCGTGAAGGATGGAAGCGGGCGTTTGATCGGCACGGTCGGGCTGCGGGAACTGGTGCAGGCCGAGCGGCTTTCCGATCACATTGCGACAGCCGCGACCGCTTCCCCGGATGCACCGGCCATCAGCCTGCTGCCCGACTTGACGGATGGGCGCACCCACGCCGTCGTCATTGTGGATGCCGGCGGTTACGTGCTCGGGTTGATCTCGCAAACGGACTTGCTGAGCGCCATGGCCCATATGCTGCCGGAACAGACGCCGCGCATCGCGGCCTGAATGATACCGGAGCCTGCAGATCTCTGATTGGTAGCCAGGGGATCGGGAGTGCGCCAGCGCTGGCGCACCGTATCGTCTGAGAGAGGATTGGGCCGAGCCGCAATGCCTCAAGCTACATTGTCATACATTTAGTCCGAAATCTGAAATATCGACAATACGTCGGCCGACCAGATTGCCTACGCCCCCCAGTCGATACCTCCCAATGTTTTCAGGACGGGGTGTGTCATAAACCCAAAAGGAGCGACCGCATGAACCGTCGTATCATTTCCACTTTTGCAATTGCCTTCGCCACCAGTGCCATCGCTTTCGCCGCGCAGTCCGCGGAGATCAAGAATATCGTCATCGTTCACGGCGCCTTCGCCGACGGGTCCAGTTGGCGCAAGGCCACGGAAATCCTGGAGCGGCGCGGCTTTCATGTGACCGTCGTGCAAGAGCCTCTATCATCGCTCGCCGACGATGTTGCGGCAACGAAACGCGTGCTGGATCTGCAGGATGGACCTGCACTACTGGTCGGTCACAGCTACGGCGGCATGGTCATCACGGAAGCGGGGAATGATCCGCACGTCGAGGGGCTCGTTTACGTAGCGGCCTTCCAGCCTGACAAGGGCGAAAATGTAGGCACGCTTGCCGGCTCAAAGCCACCCGCTTCAAACAGCATCAAGGAAACCAAGGACGCCAAGTACCTCTATCTGGACCCAAGCGCCTTTCACGCCGATTTCGCCGCCGATGTGCCAAAGGCGGACGCTGCCTTTCTCGCCCAGTCGCAGGTCTTTGCAGCCAAAGAGGTCTTTGGCGCGACAGTCGGCGATCCAGCCTGGCGGTCAAAGAAGAGCTGGTCGATCGTGGCGACCGAGGACCGTGCCATCAACCCCGAACTCGAGCGGACGATGGCAAAGCGCGCCGGAAGCGCGGCGACCGAGATCAAGGCCAGTCATGCCGTCTTCGCGTCACAGCCGAAGAAGGTCGCCGATGTGATCGAGAAGGCCGCCAAGGAAGCCGGAAAATAAGCTCTGCTCGAGCGTCACTCCGGCACAAAAAAAGCCGCCGAGCGGGTCGGCGGCTTTAAAGGCACTGCTCTGAGAAATCAGCCTTCCGGCGGGGCCTCGATCATGCCGAGCGCATGCAGGTAGGTGTCGAGGATTGCGTCTTCTTCCATACGCTCCTGCTCGTCCTTCTTGCGCAGCGCAACGACCTTCTTGAGGATCTTGGTATCGAAGCCCATGCCCTTCGCTTCGCCGTAGACGTCCTTGATGTCGTCGGCGATGGTCTTCTTTTCTTCTTCCAGGCGTTCAATGCGCTCCACAAAGGCGCGAAGCTGATCGCGGGCGACGCCATGAGCATCAGACATCGTGTTCTCCTGATTGGGGGTGTAAAATTCGGATGGCGTTGACTGCCGCGAAGCGTGCCCGGGGTCAAGCCGATTCGAGACGCGAGGGAATTATTTGTGCGGCTTGTTCAGTTCAAATGCGGCTTTTTGCTCCGCCGAGGCATCGCTCTGGTGGAGGTTTTTCCAATCCTCGTACGGCATGCCGTAGACGATTTCGCGCGATTCGTCCTTCGAGAGCGGAACTCCGTCCGCCTCAGCCGCCTCGCGGTACCAGTTCGACAGGCAGTTGCGGCAGAAGCCGGCGAGATTCATCAGGTCGATATTCTGGACGTCGCCACGTTCACGCAGATGCTCCACGAGGCGACGAAAAGCCGCAGCCTCGAATTCGGTCTGCTGTTGCTTGCTTAGTGCAACCATCCTGGTCTCCTTCATTCGTACGGTCCGGTGCGCGACACGTGCACATTATACTCGTGCAGGGCCGGATCAGCGTTCATTGTCTGGAAGATCGGTGCCAGACGCTCGGCCCATGCCGTAATGCCGGCCTCATCGCCGATCAGATCCTGGCGCACCTCGAGCAAAAGGTGGGGGATACCGGTCAGCATGCAATGCCGATACATCGTGTCGCCCTTCAGTGCGCCATCGTAAGGCTCGTTGTCTCCGACCACGAGATCGGGATCGCTGCGTAGCATATCAAGCAGGGGCGCGACGGCACGATGGTCGGTGTCCCACAAAACGGCAGCGTGCCAAGGGCGTGGGAAGGCTTTCCAAAACGGCGTATAGGAATGAAGGGATAGAACGAGCGGCGCCTTGCCGGTCTTGTTCGCGACCATGTCAATCGTTTCGCTGACGGCGTTATGATAGGGCCTGTGGAACGTCTCGATCCGATAATTCCACTCTTCGGCGGTGATCGGATGATTGCCGGGAACAACGGCGCCGTCCGAAATCTTCATGATCAGCGTGGGGTCGTCTTCGCCTCGATTCGGATCGATCAACAGTCGCGAAAAGCCGCCCAGGACAGCGGGCACATCGAGCCTCGCGGAGAGTTTGCGGACCAATCCCTCGATGCCGATGTCATAGGCTATATGTCGTTCGAACGCGTTGTCCGGCAGGCCCAGCCTGCCATAGCGCTCCGGCAGCCGGTTCATTGCATGATCACCGAGCAGCACCATGCCCTTGTCATGATCGCCGGCTAGTAGTTCAAAGGATTTGAAAGAGCTCATGAGGGAAATGGCCGATCGTGGTTACGGGGCAGCCTCTGATCGCACGGGCCGCGGGCGCGTTCAAGCGTACCAGCGAGCAAAGGCGACGGCGTGGTCCAAGTACAGTCAGCCATCCAGAATATAATCGATTAGCATTGCGTTGACATTCGCCGGGAGGCAGCGCAAGAAGGCACACCTAAAATAAAATAATCGGGAGCCCATTGGAAGTCGTGTTGATTCAGACCGCGCCAAGTTTCCTTATGCGTTCCGGGCCGCTTGCCCGTTTTGCACTGTTTGTTCTCGCGGCTTTCTCGCCGTTTTTTATTGCTGATGCGGCTCGTGCCGATTTCCGCGTATGCAACGGAACGCAGAATCTGGTGGGCGTGGCGATTGGGTATCGAGCCAAGGATGGCTGGATGACGGAAGGCTGGTGGCAAGTGCCGGCAACGACCTGCGCGACGCTGATCGAGGGGGAGCTGCAGTCCCGATACTACTATCTCTACGCCGAGGACGCTGCCCGGGGAGGCCGATGGACGGGTGACGTGCAGATGTGCGTAGCGGAAAACGAGTTCAAGATCACGGGTGTCAATGATTGCTACGCCCGTGGCTATCAGAAGATGGGGTTCAAGGAATATGACACGGGCCGCCAGGGCAGCTGGATGGTTCAACTTTCCGATACCCCCGGCACGCAAGAAAGCCCGAATTGATGAAGCGCAACCGCAAAGTTAAAATCCTCGCTACCCTTGGACCCGCCTCGTCCGAGGAATCGATGATCGAGAAGCTGCACCAGGCTGGTGCCGATGTCTTCCGTATCAACATGAGCCACGCCAGCCATGACGTGATGCGCATGCTGATCAAGCGGATCCGCGCCGTCGAAGCCCGCTCCGGCCGCCCGATCGGCATCCTCGCCGACCTGCAAGGCCCGAAGCTGCGCGTCGGCAAGTTCGCCGAAGGCAAGGTTGATTTGAAGCCGGGCGACACTTTTACGCTCGACAACAAGGATGTTCCCGGCGACGCGACCCGCGTATTCCTACCGCATCCGGAAATCCTGGAATCGGTACAGCCCGGCCACCGCCTGCTGATCGACGACGGCAAGCTCGCCCTGCGCGCTGAAAAGTGCGACGGCAAGAGCATCGTCACCACGGTTATCTCCGGCACGAAGATTTCCGACCGCAAGGGTGTCAGCCTTCCCGACACGCTACTGACCGTCGGTGTTCTGACCGACAAGGACCGCACCGACCTCGCAGCCGTTCTCGAAACCGATGACGTCGACTGGGTTGCGCTCTCCTTCGTGCAGCGTCCGGAAGACTTGGCGGAAGTGCGCAAGATCGCGCGCGGTCGCGTCGGCATCATGTCGAAGATCGAAAAGCCGCAGGCGATCGAGCGCATCGAGGAAATCATCGAGCTCTCCGACGCGCTCATGGTTGCCCGTGGTGACCTCGGTGTCGAAATGCCGCTCGAATCCGTTCCGGGTATCCAGAAGCAGCTGATCCGCGCCTGCCGCCGTTCGGGCAAGCCCGTGATCGTCGCCACGCAGATGCTGGAATCGATGATCACCGCACCGGTCCCGACGCGCGCCGAAGTCTCCGACGTCGCGACCGCCGTCTTCGAAGGCGCCGACGCGGTCATGCTGTCGGCCGAATCCGCGTCTGGCGACTATCCGGTTGAAGCGGTCTCGACGATGGCCTCGATCGCCAGCACCATCGAGCGCGAGCCGCACTATCCTGGCATCATCTACGCGCAGCGCGCGCAGCCGGAAGCAACCGGCGCCGACGCGATCTCGCTGGCTGCTCGTCAGATCGCCGAAACGCTGCGTCTGTCCGCTATCGTCTGTTACACCTCGTCGGGCACGACGGGCCTGCGCGCCTCGCGCGAGCGTCCGCAGGTGCCGATCCTGGCGCTGTCGCCGGTCATCCAGACGGCTCGCCGTCTCGCCATCGTCTGGGGCCTGCACTGTGTCGTCACGCATGACGCGACCGACCTCGACGACATGGTCAACCGCGCCTGCCGCATCGTTGCCGACGAAGGCTTCGGCAAGCCGGGTGACCGCATCATCATCTCGGCTGGCGTACCGCTCGGCACGCCAGGTGCCACCAACATGCTGCGCATCGCCTATATCGGCTCCGACGGCCAGAGCGGCATCTAAGGCGCACTAGCCAATAATCATAGAGCCCGCTGCCTTAACAGACGGCGGGCTTTTTGCTGTCCTGAGTCATGGGTGTCTTGCGGCTGGCGGGTGCACATGCAAGGGTCGGCCTCCATGTTCGGGAGGGCATCATGCACATTGTTACACTTCTCGCATTCGTAGCCGTCTCCTTCGTCGCGATTGCGACGCCCGGGCCGACCGTGCTTCTGGCGATGACCAACGGCTCGCGCTACGGCGTTCGCCGGGCGATCCCGGGCATGATCGGCGCGATGCTGTCCGACTTCGTGCTGCTCGGTGCCGTGGCGATCGGTCTCGGCGCGCTTCTCGCAGCGTCGGAATTCTGGTTCTCGATGCTGAAATATGTAGGCGCTGCCTATCTCGCCTTTCTCGGGATCATGATGCTGCGCACGAAGGGCGGCTTCAACGCGGCGCTGAAGCCTGACAACGAGATGACTGGCGGAACCGCCTTTTCGATCGGCCTCAAGAGCTTCATGGTCGCCGTCACCAACCCCAAGGGTTACCTTTTCTTCTCGGCGTTCCTGCCACAGTTCATCAATCCGGCACTGCCGCAGGCGACCCAATATGCCGTGCTGGCGGTGGTCTTTGCGTCGCTCGATTTTCTGATCATGCTCGGTTACGCGGTCTTTGGTTCGCAGGCCGTCCGGCTGCTGAAGACAGCGGGCGCGGTCTGGCTGGAGCGCGCCTGCGGCGGGGCGATGCTGGCGCTGGCGGGGTCGCTTGCGCTCTACCGCCGGGCAACGACCTGACGCCCTAGGGCAGGGACACATGCCCGACACGATAGACCTGACCGGCTCCCGCAATGAGCGGTGCGGAGCGATGCAGGCTGAAGCGCACGGCCGTCCAGTTTGTCGGCTCGAAGGCCGTGACCGAGGCGACGATATCGGCCTGCCGCGCTTGTCTCTGCGCGCGCCCGATTTCGTCGTCTCTGATTTCGGCAAGCGAGGCGTAGGGTTCGATGGCGATCGTCTCCTCGGTGGCGAACTTGGCCTCTGCCACTGGAGGCGTGGTTTGCGCTTGCCAGACAATCCAGGTCGTCACCCGGGGCCAGCCGAAGGATTGCGTCAGTGCTTCGAAGCCGGGGCCGGTGAGGAAGTCGCTGGCGCGTTCCGGCTGCTGCCAGAGATAGAAGGGCGCGTAGAGGTTTTCGCGGGAGCCGAACTCGCCCTTGCGGGCGCTGAGGTATGCCTTGAAGCCGAGGCCGGGAAAGCCGTCGAGCATCGGTCCCTTGTCGCGGATGCGCCGGTCGATGATCGACATGTCGTAATCGGCCGGCAGGGTGAAGCTGTATTGCATTGCCATCATGAGAGAACCTCCACCGGCTCCAGCCAGTCGACGATACGGCCGGCCTCAGTTGCCTGGATGCTGATGTAGCTGAAAGGGCTGTCAGGCGTCGCGCCGTGCCAGTGCTTTTCGCCGGCGGCGAACCAGACTGCATCTCCGGCACGCAATTCCTCCACCGCGCGGCCTTCGCGTTGCGCTAGGCCCTTACCCGATAAAGCATAAAGCAGCTGCCCGCGCGGATGCGTGTGCCAGTGCGTGATCGTACCGGGATCGAGGCTTGCCCGCACCGCGGTGTTCTCGCCATCGGCTGCGCCTCCCAGCAGTATCTCGACCCAGAAGGGCGCGGTCGCAATATCGACGGGCGAGCGGACGACATTGCCCGGACGCTGGATCGTCATCTGTTCAGGGTTGCCCATCATGCGGCGCTCCCGAAGGCGCGGGCTTCCCAGCCGGGTTCGCTCATCTGCGCCGTTCCATCGCCGAACGACCACTCATCCGGTGAGGTGGTGGTAACGACGATCATGATGTCTTCCGGCCGGATGCCCGGCGATACCCCGAGGAGTTCGGCGGCGCGCTTGAAGAAGGCCTGCCGGGTCTCGGTCGAGCGAGGCTTCCCGGCGGTGATGGCGAAAAGCACGAAGTCGTCGGAACGTGGTCCGGCGAGATAGTTCGGGTCGAAGATCAGTTCGCCCGGTTCATGCTGGTGGATGACCTGGAAACGGTCGGCAGGCGGCACGTTGAATGTCTCGACCATGGCGCGATGAATGCTGTCCGAAACGGCGCGAAGATAGTCCGGCGACTTGCCGCGCAACAGAGAGATACGAACGAAAGGCATGACGGCCTCCTTTGAGTGAATTCTTGACAGGAGGAGCATCGCACGCCACGATGATGCAGAAAATCAGAATTATATGAATTTATGATCCAGAAAAACAGGATGATTCGATGCGGCGGACGATCTTCGATCTCGATGTGCTCAGGACATTCGCGACCGGAATGGAGCTCGGCAACTTCGCGCGGGCAGCCGACCGGCTCGGGCGTTCGACCTCGGCGGTCAGCGCCCAGTTGAAGAAGCTGGAGGAGCAGGCCGGTACGCCGATCTTTCGCAAGGCGGGGCGGGGGCTCGCGCTCACCGATGCCGGCGAGACGATGCTGGCCTATGCGCGTCGCCTGCTGGAGCTCAACGACGAGGCGGCCGCAGCCGTGCAGAGTATCGAGCTCGAGGGCTGGGTCAGGCTCGGATTGCAGGAGGATTTCGGCGAGACCCTTTTGCCCGAGGTGCTCGGCCGTTTTGCGCGTGCGCATCCGAAGGTCCGTATCGAGGCGCGGGTGGTGCGCAATGTCGAGCTGATAGAGCGGGTCACCTCGGGCAAGCTCGACCTGGCGCTGGCATGGAGCGATGGCACGCTGACGCCGCATTGCGAGAAGATCGCAGAGGTGCCGATGCGCTGGATCGGACCAGCGGATGGGGCGGTCGACTGGAGCCTCGGTAGCGGCGAGCCGGTACCGCTTGCCTCGCTCGAGGCTCCGTGCCTGTTGCGGACGGCGGCGACCAAGGCGCTCGATACGTCGGGCATTCCCTGGCGGCTTGCCTTCGTCAGTCCGAGCCTTGGGGGATTGTGGGCGGCGACGGCTGCCGGGCTCGGTATCAGCATCCGCACGCCGATCGGTCTGCCGCGGAAGGTGAAGCCGCTTGCCGCAAACGATGCCGGTCTGCCCGAGCTTCCATCGCTCGGCCTCGTCGTGCATCGGGCCGAAGCGGAGCCTGGGCCGGCGACGGCGCGGCTTGCGGCCATCATGTTGCAATCGGTCAGGGAGGCTGTCGGCGATGCGGTGCCCTCGGCCATCCAGCCGGCTGCGACAGCCTATGCCTGATATTCGCGCTGTGCGTTTCGGCGGATCGCCTGCGGCGGCTGGCCGAAGGCGCGCAGGAAGGCGCGGCGCATCCTCTCGCGATCCGCGAAACCTGTTTCTGCGGCAACGACATCAATCGGGTGCCGGCCCTGTTCCATCATCAGGCGAGCCGCCTCGAGGCGCAGGTTCTCCACCGCCTTGGCCGGCGACTGCCCTGTCTCGGCACGAAACGTCCGGCTGAACTGACGGGGGCTGAGTGCGGCCGCCTCTGCCAGCTCCTCGACAGACAGCGTGTTCTTCAGGTTGCCGCGCGCATGCGCCAGCGCCTTCTGAATGCGGTCCGATTTCGGCTCCAGCTCGAGCAGCGCGGAGAACTGCGACTGGCCGCCGGCGCGGCGATGATAAACGACCAGCTTGCGAGCGACGGCGCGGGCGATATCGGCGCCGTGATCCTTCTCGACCATGGCGAGCGCCAGATCCACTCCGGCCGTCATGCCGGCCGAGCTCCAGACGGATCCGTCGATGATGAAGATGCGATCCTCCTCGATCCTGACCTGGGGGTAGCGCGATTGCAGCTCGCGGGCGAGGAGCCAGTGTGTCGTGGCGCGACGGCCGTCCAGCACGCCCGCGTCGGCAAGCAGGAAGGCGCCGGTACAGATCGAAGCAACGCGGCGGGAGGCGGCAAGCGCGTTGCGGATGAACTCGCCTTCTCCTGGAGTCGGCAGCTTGATGCCGACGGCACCCGATACCAGCAACGTATCGAAAGCGGGATCGTCGAACCGCGTGGTTTCCATCGTGACGCCGAAGGAGCCCCGTATCGGTCCGCCGGTCTCGGAGAGATAGGCGATGTCATAGGCCTGTTCGCCGAGTTCGAAGTTGGTGAACTCGAAGGCGGAGATGGCGGCGAGGCTCATCATCTGAAAGCCAGGAAAGAGCAGGACGGCTATACGCTGCATCGCTCGAAACTCCATTTGTCCTAAAAGGTGGTTTATATGACATTCAAGACATTGGCAATCAGGCGTAAGACTCTCCTCAAGCCAACAGCAGGCGCTGTTGCCAACACGGAGAACGACAATGACCGAACAGCACAAAGGAACCGCACTCGTTACCGGCGCGTCGTCGGGGATCGGTGCCATCTATGCTCAGCGGCTCGCAAAGCGCGGCTATGATCTCATCCTGGTCGCCCGCAATGCAGAGCGGCTTTCGGAGCTTGCTTCCAAGCTCACCCGGGAAACGGGCAGGACGATTGAAACCATTCCGGCCGATCTCGGCAAGAAGGCCGATCTGGCGCGCGTGGAGGCGGTGCTGAAGAGTGACCGCAGCATCACGCTTCTGGTCAACAACGCCGGCGTCGGTGGCACCGCGCCGCTGCTGGCCTCCGATGTCGACAAGATGCAGGCGATGGTCGATCTCAACGTCACGTCGTTGATGCGGCTGACCTATGCCGCCGTGCCCGGCTTTGTTGCCCGCGGTGGTGGCGCGATCATCAACATCGCGTCGATCGTGGCGATCGCGCCCGAGGTGCTGAACGGCGTCTATGGGGCGAGCAAGGCTTTCGTTCTCGCCTTCAGCCAATCGCTGAAGCACGAACTGGCGGACAAGAACATCCGCATCCAGGCGGTGTTGCCGGGAGCGACGGCGACCGAATTCTGGGGCATTGCCGGCACGCCGGTCGAGCATCTGCCGACCGAAATCGTCATGCAGGCCGAAGACATGGTGGACGCCGCCCTTGCCGGTTTCGACCAGGGCGAGTTCGCGACCATTCCGGCTCTCGAGGATGCCGGATTGCTCAAGGCCTACGAGGATGCTCGCCAGGCGCTGATGCCGAACCTGTCACGCGCCGCACCGGCGGCGCGCTACAAGGCCGCTTAAATAGAACGGGTGAGGCAGGCCTGGCCTGCCTCTATCCGTGCCGGGCGAGTGCTTCGGCGAAGATATCGGCGTCGACGTTGCCTCCCGAGGTGACGACGACGACGTTGTCTTCTTCCAGCTGATCGCCATGGAAGAGTGCTGCGGCAAGTGCCACCGCCCCACCGGGCTCGACAACGATCTTGAGTCGCACAAAGGCGAGCGCCATGGCGCGAAGCGCCTCCTCGTCCGTCACGACGATGCCGGCGCCGGCGAGGCGCTGCAATATCGGAAAGGTGATGTTACCTGGTTGCGGCGTGATGATGGCATCGCAGATCGAGCCGGTCATGGTGGCGTTGCGCTCGATCTTGCCTGATGCCAGCGACCGCGTGAAGTCGTCGAACCCGTCTGGCTCGCAGGGGCGCACGCGGAACGCAGGCGCACTGGCTTCGAGTGCAAGCGCTATCCCCGAGGACAAGCCGCCGCCGCCGCAGGGGACCAATACCTCGGCCGAGTTGATGCCTTCCTCGTCTGCCTGTTCGGCAATTTCCAGACCTGTCGTACCCTGTCCGGCGATCACCTGCGGTTCGTCGAAAGGCTTGATCAGCGTCAGTCCGCGCGCAGCGGAGAGTTCAGCGCCAATGGCGTCGCGATCCTGCGTGGCGCGATCGTAGAGCACGACTTCCGCGCCGAGCGCACGCGTGTTGGCGATCTTCAGTTTTGGTGCGTCCGACGGCATGATGATGACGGACGGCACGCCATGCAGCTTGGCGGCGAGCGCCACGCCCTGCGCGTGATTGCCTGACGAGAAAGCGATGACGCCGCGGCTGCGAACGACAGGATCGAGCGCGGAGACGGCGGACCAGCCGCCACGGAATTTGAAGGAGCCGGTGTGCTGCAAGCACTCGGCCTTCACCAATACCCGCCGTCCGGCAAGCTCATCGATGAAGGGAGAAGAAAGAAGCGGCGTGCGGCGCGCATGTCCGCGCAGGCGGGCGCGGGCGGCAACGATCATTTCAATACTGGCCATGGAGACTCTTTCGAATGACGGTACGCCCCCTGCATAGGACCACACGCGACGCTTGTGAACGGTGACTTTGTCACCGTGACACAAAAAGCGTCGGTTGCGTAGCGACGGCTTCCGATTTGCGACGGCTGCGTCGCCTGAATTCGGTCGGGTTGGTGCCGGTGACGCGCAGGAATTCGCGATTGAAATTCGACTTGCTGATGAAGCCGCAATCGAACATCAGCCGCGTAACCGGCTCGTCCATGTTCACAAGTGCCTGACAAGCCGCGCGGATACGAAAGTCGTTCACATATTGCGAGACGCTGACACCATGGACGCGGTTGACCGCCATCGAAACGCGCCGGGCCGGAAGACTCATCTTGCGGGCGATGCGGCCGAGATTGAGGTCGGGATCACGGTAGAGCTCTCGGGACCGCATCAGATTTTCGAGCGCGTTGGCGATCTCTTCCTATGTCGATAGCCTGGAGCCAAGTGTGCCCGGCGCCCGGCCGCGCGTCAGCATCAAAGGCGATTTCGTCCACGCGCGTATCCGGTGATCAGTATCCGCTGGCGGAACCTTCGGCGGCGCGGCTGTCCATCGCGCCGTAATAGCGTGCTCCGCCGCCCTTCGCGATATCGGCAAGGCTCTTGCCGCCGACAAGGATGCCAGCGGCCTGTCCCCATTGCGGCGGGCCGCTGCCATCGTCCAGCGTGTGCCCCATGGCGATCAATGCCCGGATCGTATCGGGCGATAAGGTGTAGGGCTCGAAGTAGATCTTGTCCGGTTGCCATTGGTGGTGAATGCGCGGAGCGTTGACCGCCTGACTGATGTCCATGCCGAAATCGATGACGTTGAGGATGGCCTCCAGCGTGATGGTGATGATGCGCGAGCCACCGGGGCTGCCGATGACCATGAAGGGTTTGCCGTCCTTGGTCACGATCGTCGGGCTCATGGAGGAGAGCGGCGTCTTCTTCGGTGCGATCGCATTGGCCTCGCCCTGGATGAGCCCGTAAAGATTGGGAACGCCGGGCTTCGAAGTGAAATCGTCCATTTCGTTGTTGAGGAGAACGCCGGTACCGGGAGCGACGACGCCGGCACCGAAGTTGCCGTTCAGCGTGTAAGTGACGGCGACGGCATTTCCTTCGCCGTCGATGATCGAATAATGCGTGGTTTCGACGCTTTCCTTAGCGCCCAGAGGTTTCAGGTTGGCGGAGGTGCCCGCCTTGTAAGGATCGATCTTGGCGCGGATCGCCTTGGCGTAACCTTTGTCGAGCATTGTCGAGACGGGGTTGTCGACGAAGTCAGGGTCGCCAAGGGCGGCGTTGCGGTCGACATAGGCGTAGCGCATCGCCTCAACCATCAGGTGCACCGTCTCGGCTGAGCCGTAGCCGAGGAAGGAAAGAGGATAGTCTTCCAGAACGTTGAGGATTTCGCAGATGATGACGCCGCCCGAGGAGGGAGGCGGCGAGGAGATGATGTCGTAGCCGCGGTAATTGCATTCGATCGGCTTCAGCTCACGTACCGCGTACTGCTCGAAATCCTCCTTGGCGAGAATGCCGCCCTTCGCTTGGCTCGCCTTGACGATCGCCTCTGCCGGCATGCCCTTGTAGAAGGCGTCGGGCCCGGTGTCGGCGATGCCGGATAGAACGGCGGCAAGGTCGGGTTGCACAAGCTTCTCGCCTACGGCGTACGGTTTGCCCTCCGCTTTCAGAAAAATCTTTGCCGCGGCCTCGTCCTTGGCGAGCCGCTTCGCGCTACCGCCAATACTGGCGACGTCGCCCTGTTCCAGCGTGAAGCCTTCCTTGGCGTAGCGGATGGCGGGCGCCAGCAGATCCTGCCGCGACTTTGTGCCGTACTTCTCGCGGGCCATCTCGAAGCCCTTGACGGATCCTGGCACGCCGACGGCGAGATAGCCGTCGAGGCTGGCACGGGGAACGATATCGCCCTTGCCGTCAAGATACATGGTCTTGGTAGCTGCCAATGGCGCGCGCTCGCGGAAATCGAGGAATGTCGTCTTGCCGTCCTTCAGCCGGATCGTCATGAAGCCGCCGCCACCGAGATTGCCGGCCGTCGGATAGACGACGGCGAGCGCGTAGCCGACGGCGACCGCCGCATCGACGGCATTGCCGCCATTTTTCAGCATATCGACGCCGACATCGGTTGCCAGGTGCTGGGCGGTTACGACCATACCGTGCTCGGCCTCGACCGGCGCCGGTGAAGCGGCGAACGCCGATGGCGCGAGAGCAAATGAGAGCGCCGCGACGACGGCAGATATCCGAAAATAGGGGTGATCCATGACTTCCCTCAAAGCATGATAGTGCAATGGATATGGGACGCAGCGAGCGCTCGGCAATGTGGGCATCCGCCGAGGTTGGTACATTAGAACGTGCTGTTTGTCAGTTTCCCGTTGTTACCGGCGGTGTCAGCCCGGCCGGGTGGCCGAAAGGCGCAACGGTGTCCGCCGGTTGTGCAGGTTCTTCAACGATCAGGCGACGTTCTGCCTGGCGCGCGAGGGCCTGCAGGTCACGAGCAGCGCCGCCGATCTTCTCCATGGCGGCAACGGCGACATCGGTGACCACGTAGTCTGGCTTATGGCCAAGGCCGCGGATCATGACCAGCTCCGAACCGGCGATATCACGGGCCAGACCCTGCGAATGAAGGTGTTCCCAAACGATGCCGTCGCTGTCGCCGGTGACGATGACGGTTGGCGCGGTGATGCTGGCGTATTGCGGAGAATGCGCCTTGAGATAAGGCAGGAGGCGCATGCAATCGACGGCGTTATTGTAGAAGGCAGTCGGGCGAAGCACCAGGGTCGGTCCCGTCTTCGCGATGTAATCATCCGGGCGTGGATTGGGCCGGAAGACATTCAATGTCGCTTGTTCGAGGCGCCGCAGGCCGAGCGGCACGACGATTGTGTGGTTGAAGAGCCAGCCAAGTACGGGCATCGCCGCGACATTATAGTACCAGTCCAGTCCGCCAGGCCAGGGATGCGTCGCTGGAGCGAGGAAGAGCAGGCCCTCGGTCATCTCGGGGTGGCGGACGCCGAAAGCGGCGGCAATAGCGCCGCCGAAGGAATGACCGACGATAATGGCCCGCTTGATGCCTCGTTTTTTCATCAGTTTCGCGATCGCGTCCGCCTGCCCCGAGGGCAGGGCATTCTCGGAAGCGCCGCGCTCCGAATAACCATGACCCGGGCGGTCAACGAACAGCATTTCGGCACGGCCCTCCAACGGCTGCAGGAAGGCACCGACTTGGTCAAGCAGATTTCCGGCCGCACCGTGGATGAATACGAGCGGCGGCAGATCGGCAGTTTTGGGACGAGGGACGTGAAAGGCATTCAGCCGATATCCGCCGATATCCGTCAGTTGGCCGATGTTCGGACAATCGGCCTCGAACCGCCGTTCCTTGTAGGCGGAGTAGCCAAGAGCGGCGGCAACAGAGGCAATGAAAACGGAAGCTTCGGCAAGCATGGCAATATCTGCTGAGATCACATAACCGACGCGTAAGATTGGGCTGCTGGCGCTGGCGTCAAGATCAGGTGCGGCTGCCGGCCAGCTTTTCAGAGAGCGTATTCATCTGCTCCTGGGCGCTTCGATTGGCTGGATAGATCTCCAGGAAACGTTCCCAGGCTTTCAGGGCCAACTGGTCGTTGCCGGTTTCAGTAAGAATGGCTGCCATGCCGGAAAGCGCGCCGAAGTGGCGTGGCTCGAGGTCAAGCACATGCTCGATGTCAGACATCGACTTGCGATAGCTGTCATTGGCATAGTTGAGGGTCGCGCGGCGATTCCAGCTTTCGGCGTAGTCTGGCTTGAGAGCGATCGCTTGGTCGAGGAAATCGAGGGCGGCCGCAGTGCGCTTCTCCTCAATCGCCTTGTCGGCCCATTGCATCAGGAGGTTGACAGTCGCACTGCCCGAGTCGTTCCACTCGGTGCGGATTTCATTGGCGATGCCGCTCGCCTTGTCCGGATCGCGTTCGCGCTTCAGCTGCGCATAAAGCTGATCGAGGTGCTGCTTGGGGGAAAGGTTTGCGTCCGGTTGCTCGACAATAACTTCCTTATCCGCGGCAGCGGCAGGCAAAGCAGGAGCGATCAGGGCAAGGGACAGCGGCAGCGCCGCGCACGTCATAGCAAAAAAGCGCATGGCGGGCATAGTAGCCCGCCATCGCTGAAGATCAAAGCAATTTGATTTGATTGCCGAGGCAATCCCTAGGCAGCCATGGGCAAATGCCACGAACCGTCCAGGCGCGCTAAATCAGCCCTGGCGAGCCTTGTAGCGCGGGTTCAGCTTGTTGATGATGTAGATGCGGCCCTTGCGGCGAACCAGGCGGTTGTCACGGTGACGAGCCTTGAGCGACTTGAGCGAATTCTTGATCTTCATTGTTTTGATCCGCGATGTTTGAGGGGGAATTCACATTCGCCCGTATCTATTACATTCAAAAGCGCGCTCAGGGCGCGCTCTTCAGGTTGGGCGTGCAGATAACCCGGCGGCTCCGCTGTGTCAACCACGTGACGGTGTTTTTCCCATGGCCGGAGCGGCTTTCTCAGGGGGAAACCGGCAATTTTGTGGTCAACGTCGTGACGTGTCCCATCTTCCGCCCGGGACGGGATTCCGTCTTGCCGTAGAGATGAACAAGCGTGTCCGCCTGGCGTAACCAGTCCGGGAGCGCCAGAATATCGTCGCCAATCAGGTTCTGCATCACGCAGTCCGAATGGCGGTCGGCATTGCCGAGCGGCAGGCCGGCAACGGCGCGGATATGCTGCTCGAATTGCGAGATGACACAAGCGGCTTCCGTCCAGTGGCCGGAATTGTGAACACGAGGCGCCATTTCATTGGCGATCAGGCTGCCGTCCGCAAGCACGAAGAATTCGATGCCGATAACGCCGACATAACCGAGAGCCGTCAGGATCTTTCCGGCCGCCTCGCGGGCGGCTGCTGCCGCAGTCGCTGAGACGGAAGCCGGCACCGTCGAGGTATGCAGGATGCCGCCGCGGTGAACGTTTTCGGCAGGATCGTAGCAAACAATAGCGCCGTCGGTCGCACGCGCCGCAATGATCGAGATCTCGCGCTCGAATGAAACCAAGCTCTCGAGAATGAGTGGTACGCTGCCGAGCGCTGCAAAAGCGCCGTCCGCCGTATCGGGTGGCGAGCGGAACACCCTCTGCCCCTTGCCGTCGTACCCCAGGCGGCGAGTCTTCAGAACACCACGGCCGCCGAAATCCTTGAGCGCGGCCTCGAGGTCGGCCTGACTGTCGATGGCGTGAAAACCAGC
Source organism: Rhizobium grahamii CCGE 502 (assembly GCF_000298315.2). Classification (GTDB taxonomy): domain Bacteria; phylum Pseudomonadota; class Alphaproteobacteria; order Rhizobiales; family Rhizobiaceae; genus Rhizobium; species Rhizobium grahamii. The sequence continues at coordinate 260,620 of NZ_AEYE02000031.1, forward strand.
TGTTGGGATGCCGCAGCCGTTGATGAAGCGCTTTTCCACCAGGCGGTCTTGGGCGGCCTCTAGCGCCCTCGGCGGCGGATAAACCGGGACCGTGCTCGCAAGCGCTTCCGCCGCGGCAACCGGGACGTTCTCGAACTCGTATGTGACGACGTCGCAAGCCTTCGCAAGTTCGGCCAGCGCGGCAGGATCGTCGTAGGCGGCTGCGATCTGGCCATTGGCGACCTGCGCTGCCGGACAGTCGGCCTGGGGTTCCAGGACGACGGTGCGGAAATTCAGTCGCGCCGCGGCCATGGCAAGCATACGGCCAAGCTGGCCGCCACCGATGATGCCGATTGTTCTTACAGTCATAGGTCGTCCATTGGATATTCGGCAACGGCCGCGCTCTGGCGCTCGCGCCAGTCATCAAGCCGCTCGGCAATGTCCTCGTCCGACAATGCCAAGACTGCAGCAGCCAAAAGCGCTGCATTGATCGCTCCGGGCTTGCCGATGGCAAGTGTGCCGACCGGAATTCCGCCCGGCATCTGGACGATGGAGAGGAGACTATCCTGACCGGACAGCGCCTTCGATTGAACGGGGACGCCGAAAACGGGAAGCGGCGTCATGGCTGCGGCCATGCCCGGCAGGTGAGCTGCGCCGCCCGCGCCGGCGATAATCACCTTGAAGCCTTCATCGCGTGCGGTCTTGGCGAAATTTACCAGGCGATCCGGCGTGCGATGGGCCGATATGATCCGCGCATCATAGGGAATTTCGAGCGCCTCAAGCGTGTCCGCAGCATTCTTCATGGTCTCCCAATCGGATTGGCTTCCCATGATGATGGCAACGGGCGGTCTGTCTGTCATCGTCACGGCGTTCCCCTCAGGCGATGATATCAGGGATGATCTGGTCTTCGAGCTTCGTCAGCTTGTCTTTGATCACCAGTTTCTTCTTTTTCATGCGCTGGACGCGCAATGCGTCACATCCGGTGGCAATCATGGCATTGATCGCGGCATCGTAATCTTCGTGCTCCTGGCGCAGTCGCGCCACTATGAGCCTGATTTCTGCCTGTTCCTGATCGGCCATATGCATTCCCCATAACCGTCTTCGGACATCGTCCGTTTTGCCGATGATTTCCGCAAGCTCCTATCACCAAATGGAGGTAACGGCTAGCGGCTGTTCGTCATGATTTTGCCACGTGTTCTCCTTGTTTTCACCTTCGACAAGCCTTCAAAAATATGTCACAGTCAAAAGGTTGACGCCTTGGATCTCCGGCGGTGTTGGCCGGGGAGAGGTAAGAGGAAGGAAGGGTCAAATGACTGTTCAAGCTCATCTTGAGTCACTCCAGAAAAAGCATGTTGCTCTCGAGGAGGAGTTGCATACGCTAATGATATCCCCCTCCCGAAACGATAATGAAGTTGCTGAGTGCAAACGCAGAAAATTGCGGATCAAGGACGAGATTGAGCGCCTGAAATCATCTTTCCATTGAGAACGATGCATGAATTACCGAGTGCGGTCCTAAACGGAGAAGGCAAAAGGCCAATTTCATCAGAAGTTTAGATGAGTTCGTGCTCGACAGGCAAATATACGCCGGTTCCGACGGAAAGTCGCGAGCCGGCGTTTTTCGTTTGAGGGAGCTGTCAGGCCCAGAACTGATCGAGCCAGAGATTGAGCTTGTCGAAACCGCGATTGTTGACCGCGTAGATGCGTCGCGTGCCCTCTGCGGTGACCGAAACCAGATTGCAATCCAGCAGCGCCTTGAGGTGCTGAGAGACGGCGGGGCGGCTGATGGGAAGCCCCTCGGCAAGCTCGTTCACGGTCTTCGGCGCACGTCGAAGTTCTTCCAGCAGGAAGCGCCGGTGGGGATCGGCTATCGCAGTGAAGGGATCCGTGTTCGACATGCCGGAAAGCTACGTCAAACGGCGCAATCGGGCAAGGAAATTGTGCGGCGCAACGAAACCCAAAATTGTTAGAAACCGGCACCTTCTTTCGCGATCAGTACGGCCGCAATGAGGGCCATGGCATACATGAAAGGATAGAAGACCGCCGGCTTCATACGACGCACGCACCAGGCGCCGGCAATTGTCGCAAGCGGGGCAAACGGCAGAAGCGTGGCGGATGTGGAGAGGTTCTGCGTGTCGAGCTGGCCAAGCGCGAAGTACGGAATGAGCTTCACGGCATTGAGGATCGCGAAGAAGCGGACGCTCGTGCCGGTATATTCGCGGGGTTGCATCTGCAGCGGCAGCGCATAGATCTGGAACGGAGCGCCGCCAGCATGAGCGACGAAACTGCCATAGCCGGACAGGCTGCCCCAGATCGTCGCCAGCAGCGGTCGCTGGCCGTGGGGCGGTGTGTGCGTTCCCGCGGCGGGGCCAAAGTTGTTCCAGAAATAGCGCAGGCAAAAGAGGATAGTGACGACGCCAATGACGACGCGAAGGACATTGCCCGGCACCAGGGCGGAGGTTGCCCAGCCGAGAGCGATCCCGAACAGCGCTCCCGGCAGCATGATCTTCAGCGTTGTCCAGTCGCCGTGCTTGCGCCAGATCACGAGTGAGATCATGTCCATGAAAATGAGGATCGGAAGCAGGATCGCGGCTGCCTGAACGGGTGAGACGACGAGGGCGAGAAAGGGTAGTCCGATCAGTGACAGCGCATCGCCCATGCCGCCTTTTGCAAGTCCGACCAGAATGACGGCGGGAACGGCGGCGTAATAAAATGACAGGTCCATCGGCATGCTTTTGAAAATCCTCCCCTTGCCAGCCCCGTCTAACGGAATTACTCACACAGGACGAGTGCAGATCGGCCGCAAAACGGCCTGTTCCGCTGTAAATGGAAAGAGTTCATGACCGAACCGGAAAACCGCTGCCGCCTAGTCCTGATTGCTCCCGACCTTGCCGATGCCGATGAGCAGGCAAAGGTCGTCGGCGATGCCTTGAAGGGCGGTGACGTCGCCTCGGTGATCGTGCCGCAATACGGTCTCAACGATGGCGAGTTTCAGAAGCACGCAGAAAAGCTGGTTCCAATCATCCAGCACGCGGGCGCTGCAGCGCTACTTGCGGGCGACAGCCGCGTTGTTGGGCGCACCAAGGCGGATGGCCTGCATCTGACCGGTCCGGCCAGCGAAATTTCTGAAGCGATCGACAAGTATGCCGACAAGCTGATCGTCGGCGGCGGCAATGCCGCCGACCGGCATCATGCATTGGAGATTGGCGAGGAGCGCCCGGATTATATCTTCTTCGGCAAGCTCGACGGCGACATCAAGCCGGAGGCGCATCCCAAGAACCTCGCACTCGGTGAGTGGTGGGCATCCATGATCGAGATTCCCTGCATCGTGATGGGTGGCACGGATCCGGCTTCCGCGCTCGCGGTGGCGGAGACTGGGGCTGAGTTCGTGGCGCTACGGCTTGCGGTTTTCGGCGACGCCGGACGTGCGCCAATCATCGTCGCCGAGGTCAATGCGCTGTTGGACGAAAAAGCGCCACGGTTTGAGGATTGATATCGCGCACATGCCGATCCTGTCCCGCTCCCTGCGCGTTTCCGCTGTCTTTGCCGTCGTAATCCTGGCGGGGCTGACGCATGGCGTTTTCGCTCAGACGGTCGACAACGTCGTGACGCGGCCGCTCTCGACCGCCCCGGAGACACTGAAGACAGGACGGCCCCAGGCAGACGGCACTGGTCCATCGACGGGCGTCGGGGTCTTTGACCGCATGGGCGCCAAGCTGCCCGATCTGCCACCGGAAAAGGACTATAAGGGACAAGTTGACGAGGCCTATGGCGCCTACCAACGCGGCTACTATCTCACGGCGATGGAAAGAGCTCTGCCGCGCGCCCAGCTCGGCGATCCGGCCGCGCAGACGCTGATGGGCGAACTCCTGGCGGACGGTCTGGGTGTCAAGCGCGACATGAAGAACGCAGCTTTCTGGTACAGCAAGGGTGCGGAAGGCGGCGACCCTGCGGCGATGTTCAAGTATTCGCTGATGCTGATCGAGGGGCGGTTCGTCAAACGCGATAAGGCCAAGGCCGACGAATATATGCACAAGGCGGCCGACGCCGGAAATTCGTCTGCACAGTTCAATTGGGGCCAGATCCTGACGGCCGATAATCCGGGTGACAAGGGACTGAAGCTCGCACTGCCGTACTACGAGAGGGCTGCCGAACAGGGCATCGCCGACGCGCAGTATGCGGTGGCCCAGATTTACGCCTCGCTGCCCGACCTGCCGGAAGAAAAGAAGCAGCTGGCCCGCGAATGGATGGCACGCGCTGCGCATGCGGGCTACGACACTGCCCAGGTCGATCTTGGCATCTGGTTGGTCAACGGCCAGAATGGACCGCGCGATTTCGTCAAGGGTTTCCAATGGTTGCGGCTTGCGGCCAATCGCGGCAACGTGGTGGCTCAAAACAAGCTGGCGCACCTCTACATCAACGCCCTCGGTACCAAGCCGGACCCGGTCGAGGCCGCGAAATGGTATGTGCTATCCCGTCGCGCCGGCCTGCCTGACCCGGCGCTGGAAGATTTCTACCTCGGCATCGAGGAAGACCAGCAGAAGGCGGCCATCGACGCCGCCAACAAGTTCCGCCGGTTCCAATAATTTAGAAGAGGGCGTGTGCGAAGAGGTCTTCGACCAGATTGCCCGTGAGGACCTGATCACGCAGCCGAAGTTTTGAACGTCCGGCGGCCTGGGCCGCCGGCATTGCTCAGGCGAGATAGCCACCGTCGATCGTCAGGCCGGCGCCGGTGATGAAGGAAGCTTCCGAGCTTGCAAGGTAGGCCACGAAGCTTGCGATTTCTCGATCCTCCCCGAGGCGGCCGAGTGCCATCAAGCCCTTCAACATGTCGTTTGAATGCGGGTCAGGATTCATGTCGGTTTCTGTTGGGCCGGGCTGAATGGCGTTGACGGTGATGCCTCGCGGACCGAGATCGCGTGCGAGGCCACGTGTCATGGCGGCGACAGCGCCTTTGGTCATGCTGTAAACGGAGGACGTCGGAAAGCCGCTGCGCTCGGCCGCCACGCTGCCGATGTTTATGACGCGGCCGCCGTCTTGCATGTGTTTTGCCGCCGCCTGCGTGCCGGCAAAGACCGCTCTGACGTTGACTGCAAACATGCGATCGAAGTCCTCAAGCGGGAAATCTTCCAGGCTGCTCAGCAACAGGATTCCTGCATTGTTGACGAGAATGTCGAGTGTGCCGAAATGGTCGACGGCCGCGTCGATGGCTTTTTGCACCGCAGCCGCGTCGGCGCTGTCGGCTTGAATTGCAAATGCCCTGGCGCCCTTCGCCTCGATTTCACTGACGATCGCGTCGGCCTTGTCTTTTGAGTTGGCAAAGGTGAAGGCGACCGAGGCGCCATCCGCAGCCAGTCTCCGCACGATCGCCGCGCCGATCCCGCGCGAGCCGCCTGTCACGATTGCGACTTTTCCTTCAAGTGGTTTGGTCATCTTGATTTTCTCCTTATTGGACTGTTTAGTCTAGAATTGAACATGGAAAGCCATCCTTCTTCGATCGATCTGTTATCGTAGGCTACGGATAGCGAGACCGGCGATGGCGCGCAGCGTTTCGGGGCTGGCGCCGTTGCGGGCGCTGACCTTCATGCCGGAGAGCGTAGCACCGAGGAACTGGGTAGCGGCCTCGGGGTCGATTTCGACCGAAAGCTGCCCTTTCTTCCGGCTGTCCACGAGGACCGCATGGATTGCCTTGCCCAGCACGGTGGAGGCGCTGTCGGTCAGAAGCGACACCTCGGTATCGGTCCGGCCGAACTCGCAAATCGCGCTGACACCAAGGCAGCCCTTTGACGCCTCCGACGTTGGTCTCGATGCAAAGGCAAGGAGGGCGCCCTCCAGCGCGTCAAGCGGCTGGTCGCTGTCCTGCATGTCGGCGATGATCCGCTGAATGCTGGCGGTATTGTAGCGTTTCAGAGCCTGCAGATAGAGGCTGCGCTTGTCGCCGAACGTATCGTACATGCTCTGGCGGCTGATCTTCATCGCCGACAGCAGGGCGTCGGTGGAGCTTCCCTCGTAGCCATGCTGAGCGAAGACGCCGATCGCGGCATCGAGAGCATTGTCCTTGTCGAATTCCTTGTGCCTAGCCATGGACGCACAAATAGCGATTCTAGATTGCTCTGTCCAGAATATTATTGCGGTCATTTGTGTCGGTGATAGGCGACCCGGCGGTCTCCTCTTGAAATTTTCCCTATTTTGTGGTCTTGAGGCCGCCAATCTTATAAGCGCTGCCCTATCTGGCGATCAGGGACCCATCCCGCCCTGACAGCGCGTACCGTATTCTCGCTCAAGGAAAAGTACTCACATGGCTCGTTCAGCTCTCCTCAATGTCATGGTTCAGGCTGCCATCAAGGCAGGCAAATCGCTGGGGCGTGATTTCGGGGAAGTACAGAACCTGCAGGTTTCGGTGAAGGGCCCGGGTGACTTCGTCTCCAATGCCGACCGCAAGGCGGAGAAGATCGTTAAGGATGAGCTCCTGAAGGCGCGCCCCACCTACGGCTTTCTCGGCGAGGAGAGCGAGGAGATCAAGGGCACGGACGGCGCGCATCGCTGGATCGTCGATCCGCTCGACGGCACGACCAACTTCCTGCACGGCATCCCGATGTTTGCAGTGTCGATCGCGCTTGAGCGCAACAACGAGATCGTTGCCGCCGTTGTCTTCAATCCGGCAACAGACGAACTCTATACCGCCGAGCGCGGCGGCGGCGCCTTCCTGAACGATCGCCGGCTGCGCGTCGGCGCTCGGCGCGTGCTTTCGGACTCCGTCATTGCCTGCGGTGTCCCGCATCTCGGTCGCGGCAATCACGGCAAGTTCCTTGTCGAGCTTCGCCACGTGATGGGGGAAGTTGCCGGTATTCGCCGCATGGGCGCGGCGTCGCTTGATCTTGCCTATGTGGCCGCTGGTCGCTTCGACGGTTACTGGGAAACGGCGTTGTCAGCCTGGGATATTGCGGCGGGCATCCTCCTTATCCGCGAAGCCGGCGGCTACGTCTCGGATTGGGATGGCGGTTCGTCCATTCTCGAAACCGGTTCGGTTGTCGCGGGCAACGAATATATTCAGAAGGCACTACTTGAAGTAGCCAAGCGTCCGGTTCCCGCGCGGTAAATCGCTGTTGTAAAGACACGGTTTTCGTTCCCGCATACTTCAATTCGGCGCAATGTTGCTCTAGTCTCCGGCTGAAATGAATCCGGAGGCTGCGGAACCTATGGAAAATGTGAATGTGGCGGAGTTCGGCTCGACCGAAAAAACCACGGGCAATTACAGCTATAAACTTTCCAGTCCGATGCCGTTTCTTTGGACGATGTTGCTGTTTCTGATCATCGTCGGGTTCATTGCCGCCATTCTATTCCGGCAAGCCCAGACTGCCTTCATGCACAATCCCGGCCTCAACGGTTTGATCCTCGGCGTCCTGGCCGTCGGCATCATCCTGGTTTTCAGCCATGTGCTGTCGCTCAGGCCGGAAGTGCGGTGGTTCAATTCATTCCGTGCTGCGGGCAGCGCCGACAAGGTCGGCCGCAACCCGAAGCTGCTCGCGCCGATGCGGACTCTGATCGGCAACCGCAGCGCTTCGGCAGGCATTTCGACCGCGGCATTCCGGTCCATTCTCGATTCCATTGCCAATCGCCTCGATGAATCGCGTGACGTGTCGCGCTACCTGATCGGCCTCTTGGTGTTCCTCGGTCTGCTCGGTACGTTCTGGGGTCTTATCGGCACGATCGGCTCGATCAGTTCGGTCATTCAGACGCTCGACGCGGGCGCGAACGGCTCGACCGATGTACTCGGTGCACTGAAGGAAGGGCTCTCGACGCCGCTTTCGGGCATGGGCCAGGCGTTTTCGTCGTCGCTGCTCGGTCTGTCCGGCTCGCTCATCCTGGGTTTCCTCGACCTGCAGGCAGGCCGGGCGCAGAACCGTTTCTATATGGAGCTCGAAAACTGGCTTTCGTCGGTGACCGATGTCGGCTCCGACGTGGCCATGCCTGCCATCGGCGCCAACTCGGCAGTCTCGCCGGACGACGTTCGCGCGCTTTCGGAATATATGCGCAGGATCTCGGAAGAGGGCAGCGGCGGAACCCAGAGGTCCGTTGCGGCGATGGCTAACCTTGCCGAAGGAATTCAGGGCTTGGTCAAGAACATGCGCAATGAGCAGCAAATGCTGCGCGACTGGATCGAGGCCCAACAGGACGAGACAAAAGCGATGCGCCGTACGCTGGATCGCCTGGCCGAGCGGATCGGCGCGCAAGAAAAGCACGGATCGAGCGAACGTTCTCAACGCGTGCCGCAAACCGAAAAGACCGAGGGCAAGTAAGCCATGGCTCTCGCCCGCAATCGTCGCCCTCAGCGCGCGATAGACTATTGGCCAGGTTTCGTCGATGCATTGTCGACGCTGCTGATCTCAATCATGTTCGTGCTGACCGTCTTCGTGGTCGGCCAATATATACTGAGCCGCGAAATTACCGGCCGGGATGAAGTGCTCAACCGTCTGAATAGCCAAATCAACGAGTTGACGCAGCTTCTGGCCCTGGAGAAGGGAAGCAAGCAGGACCTCGAGGATAGCGTCGCGAATTTGCAGGCGTCCTTGGCGTCGGCCGAAAGCGAGCAATCCCGTCTGAAGGCGCTCCTTGACGCCGGTTCGGGCGGCCAGAGCGCCGCGCAAGCGCGTGTCGGCAACCTGACGAAAGAACTCGATGAGCAGAAGCAGATGAGCGACCGGGCGATGAGCCAGGTCGAGCTTCTGAACCAGCAGATCGCCGCGTTGCGCAGCCAGATCGCCGCTGTTGAAGCGGCCCTACAGGCGTCCGAGCAGAAGGACCAGGGCTCGCAGGCAAAGATCGCCGATCTCGGTCGGCGCCTCAACGTCGCGCTGGCGCAACGCGTGCAAGAGCTTAACCGTTACCGGTCCGATTTCTTCGGGCGCCTGCGCGAGATTCTGTCTGATCGCGAGAACATCAGGATCGTCGGTGACCGCTTCGTCTTCCAGTCGGAAGTGCTGTTCCCTTCGGGCAGCCCTGATCTCAATCCGGATGGGCAGGTCGAGATGGCAAAGCTTGCAACAGCGCTTCTCGACGTCGCCAAGGAAATCCCGCCCGAGATCAACTGGGTTCTGCGTGTTGATGGGCATACGGATAACGTACCGCTCGCCGGCACCGGACGCTATATCGACAACTGGCAGCTGTCGTCGGCGCGTGCGATTTCGGTCGTCAAATTCCTGATCTCCCGCGGCGTGCCGGCCGACCGCCTTGTCGCGGCTGGTTTCGGCGAGTTCCAGCCGATCACCCCAGGCGACACGCCGGAGGCGCGCGCCACCAACCGTCGTATCGAGCTGAAGCTGACCGAAAAGTAGGTTTATGCGACGCCCGATCGAACGTTCGCGAGGCGACAGAGGAGAAATCCCCGCACGGCGGGGCTGTCGCTGAGGCCGATTGCCGAGAGGTAGGCGGTCTCCGCTTCCCGATAATTCTCGACTTCGGTCAGCAGATGCGCGCGAACGGCCCAATAGGGTTGATAGGCTTTGATTTCCTTTGCATCCATGCTGGCCAGGCAATCCAGCCCGGCTTGGGCACCTTTGGTGCGGCCGAGGACGGCAGCACGGCTGACGCGGGCGCCGACTGTTGGCTGCATCATCAGAAGCGCGTCATAGAAGGTTACGAGAGCGTCCCAATTCGTCATGCCTGTCTGACGACGCGCAGCATGTACGGACTGAATGGCGGCCATGCACTGGAACGGGCCGAAGCGGTTGGCCGCACCTGCCTTGCGAAGCAGCGCGTCAGCTTCGGCAAGCATGATCGCATTCCAGCGGTCCGTCGACTGCTGTTCCAGCGCGACGTAGTCACCTTCGGCATTGCGTCGCGCGGCACGCCGGCCCTCGCAATAGAGCATCAAGGCAAGTAGTCCAATGACCTCCGGTTCGTCGGGCAACATCGAAAGCAACGCGCGACAGAGCCAGATGGCTTCGTTGGAAAGGGCGCTACGACCGCCATCGGCGCCATCGAGATCGTCCCAACCAAGCCCGTAGGCGGCGTAGATTGCGGAGAGCACGGCGGATAGACGCTCGGGCACGGTGCGTCGATCGGGTATAGCAAATCCAATGCCGGTATCGCGAATGTTCGCCTTGGCCCGGACCAACCTCTGTCCCATTGCAGCCGGAGATACGACGAAGGCTTGGGCGATTGCTTTTGCGTCAATGCCGAGGACCACTTGCAGCATCAACGGCGTGTGGACGCTCTTGTCGATTTGCGGATGGGTGCAGACGAAAAGCAGCTTGAGGCGGTCGTCGGGAAATGCTTCGGCGGTCGCGTCGTTCATCCTCGCCTCTGCCTCCTCGAAGGCCAGGGCGATGGTCGGGCGAGCATTTTTCTGGACACTTCGGTGGCGCGTCCCCTGCATGAGATTGCGCCGCGCAGCGACCAGCAGCCACGCCTCCGGCCTGTCGGGAATGCCGCGCTCCGGCCAGACACGCAGGGCATCGATGAGCGCTTGCGACAGCGCATCCTCGGCGGCGGGGAGATCTCGGGAGCGGGCCGCCAGAAAGGCGACCAACTTGCCATAGGATTGGCGCGCCACCCTTTCGGCGGCGCGCTCGGCTTCGACGGTCATGCCCGCCTCACATCTGAAGACGAGGGCGAACCTCGACCGAGCCTTCCGCAGAGACCGGGACCCGGGTCGCCCATTCGAGCGCCGTATCGAAATCCGGCACGTCGATCAAATAGAAGCCACCCAACTGTTCCTTGCCTTCAGGGTAGGGGCCGTCCTGCACATCGTGATCCTCGCCCTTGCGTCGCACCACCGTGCCGGTCTCGGGTGCGGTCAGGCCGGCCCCGCCGGTCATGATGCCGGCCTGAATCAGGGCCTGCGTGTAGGCGATCCAGCCGTCGCGATAGGTGGGGTCGGTGCGGCGGGCAAAATCCCGCGATGATTCACGAACGATGAGCGCGTATTGCATGTGGCATTCCTCCAGATTCGTTGCGTTGACCGGCGTGCAGGCATCTAAGAACCAAAACTGAAAAGCTGCAACGTTCGGGGATCGGCGGAAAACCGTTCCGATACAATGAGACGTGACATCAGCTCATTTCGACATTCGGCGGAAAAAATCTTGGCGACGAAAAAGTGGCGTTGTCGGTGAGCGGGGCTCCGCGTAGGCTCGCGGAGATTTTGGGGGAGAATGCTTTTGATTGAATGCGATGTGCTGGTCATCGGCGCGGGTCTTGCCGGGCTGGTGGCGGCAGCGGAGGCCGCGGATCGCGGGCGGAAGGTTTGCATCGTCGAGCAGGAAGGCGAACAGAGCCTTGGCGGGCAGGCGTTCTGGTCGCTGGGCGGACTGTTTTTCGTCGACAGCCCGGAACAGCGGCTGATGGGCATCCGCGACAGCCTTGGCCTGGCACGCCAGGATTGGATGGGGTCAGCGTCGTTCGACCGGCCGGAAGATTATTGGCCGCGCCGCTGGGCGGAAGCCTATCTCGAATTCGCCGCAAGCGAAAAGCGTTCGTGGCTTTATCAGCAGGGCATGCGCTGGTTCCCGGTCGTCGGCTGGGCGGAGCGGGGAGGCGGCTTGGCGCACGGCCACGGAAATTCCGTGCCACGCTTCCACGTGACATGGGGAACCGGGCCTGCTGTGCTTGCGCCGTTCATTCTCCGTGTACGCGAGGCGGAGGCGAAGGGCCTTGTCACGTTTCTGTTCCGGCATCAGGTGGATGATATCCTTATTCAGGATGGTATCGTCTGCGGCGCCCGCGGCACCGTCCTTCAGCCCGACGACTCCGTGCGAGGGCGGGAGACGAACCGTATTTTTTCGGGACTCTTCGAGGTTCGGGCCGATGCGACGATCATCACATCAGGAGGTATCGGGGGTAATCACGACGCGGTGCGCAGGAGATGGCCGGTAGACAGACTCGGACGGCCCCCGGCCGATATGGTCGCTGGCGTGCCTGCCCATGTGGATGGTCGAATGATCGAGATCTCTGAACGTGCAGGTGGCCGCGAGATCAATTCGGACCGAATGTGGCACTATACGGAGGGGCTGAAGAACTGGGATCCCATCTGGCGCAATCACGGGATACGTATCCTGCCGGGTCCCTCCTCCTTCTGGTGTGATGCCAATGGGAACCGCTTTGCTGCGCCTGCCATGCCAGGCTTCGATACCTTGGAAGCGCTGAAAACCATCTGCGCGACCGGGCACGACTACAGCTGGTTCATCCTCACCAAGGCAATCATCAAGAAGGAGTTTGCCCTTTCGGGTTCCGAGCAGAATCCTGACATTACGGGCAAGGACCTTCGCCTGCTTCTCAAGCGGTTGGGCAAGGAGCCGCCAGGGCCGGTTCAGGCGTTCATGGATAAGGGCGAGGATTTCATCGTTCGCGACACGCTCGAAGCGCTTGTTGATGGTATGAACGGACTGACCGGCGAGAAGCGTGTGGACGCGAGCCGCCTCAGGACGCAGATCGAGGCGCGTGACCGGGAGATCGCCAACGGCTTTTCCAAGGATGCGCAGGTCACCGCGATTCGCGGTGCGCGACGCTACCTCGGCGATCGACTGATGCGCACGGCGAAGCCGCACGCGCTGCTTGACCCGCGGGCTGGGCCGCTCATTGCCGTGCGACTGCACATCCTGACACGCAAGTCGCTGGGTGGTCTGGAGACGGATCTATCCGCGCGCGTGATCGGCCATGGCGGTGATCCTGTTCCAGGGCTTTATGCTGCGGGCGAAGTAGCAGGTTTTGGTGGTGGGGGTATGCACGGATACAATGCGCTCGAGGGAACTTTCCTCGGCGGTTGCATCTTTTCCGGCAGGGTCGCCGGACGAGCAGTGTAGAGGCGGCGCTTTTGGCGCCGCCTGATGGGTCAGGCCTCAGCCTTCGTCGTGTCGACGACTTCTGCGCCGGGAGAATTCTTCTTGATGGATTCGATGGCGCTCAGCGCCGATGCCTTGGCCTTATAGCCTTCGGAGCCGAACATGGATTCGCCGTTCGGCGCTTTGAAACGGAAACGGAACTCGCCAGCCTTGTCCTTGTAAACTTCGAACTTATACATCGATTTTTCTCCCGGAATCAGGATGTTGTCCTATCTACAGCCGCAGCGTAGAACAAAAAACGCAACTATTCCATCGGGATATTTGCGCGCTTTGCAACCGACGCGACTGACGGGTCCTGCAAAGGAAATCGCTGGTATCACGGCTTGAAGATCGAGAAGACCGACGAGAACTTGTTAATCAGGTATGGCGCGAAAAGCACGAGGCCGGAATAGAAGAAGTTCGCCGCCTTCGTCATGTCGGGTATCTCGTTGACGCTGGCAAAGCGATAAAGGCAGGCGAGGCCGAAACCGACGTATAGCATTAGTATTGCGACGGTTCCGACAAGGGCGATGAAACGGCTCGAACTCGCTTTCATCATCGTGATGGTTAGTGGGAGCTGCCCTGCGGCGAGGGGGATGCCAGCGGCGTCGATGGGGGTTCCGGCTGCGTCAGTTTTCGTCAACTCGACTTCCTCAGACAGGGCGTCGGTCAGCGACCAATCGTGGGCCTCCCGGAGCGAGCGGTAGCACAGCAGCATCGATATCACCACGGCGATGGCGACGAGTACGATCAGCATATCGGCAAAATTTATCGAATTCACCAGAGCCTCCCTCAGAGTGCCGCGACATGAATCTGTCGATGAAACCGAGTGTAATCTTTGCGTGTATCATGTCAATATACACGCAAAGATTACACGTCGATACAACCGTCGCAGGCTGCTCGCTGAGAGGGGGCGTGTAATTCGATGATCACTTCACGGCGGCGAGAAAATCGCCGGCGCCAGTTTCGAACTGCAGCTTGGCAAGCTTGGCGTAGATGCCGCCATCACGAATGAGGGTCTGATGCGTTCCCTCCTCGACAACGCGGCCTTGATCCATAACGAGAATCCGGTCAGCCTTCAGCACGGTGGCGAGGCGATGAGCAATGACAAGCGTCGTGCGCCCGGTCATGAGCCCATCGAGGGCCTTTTGCACAAGTGTTTCGCTTTCGGCGTCCAACGCCGAAGTCGCCTCATCGAGCAGGAGCACTGGTGCGTCTTTCAGGATGGCACGGGCGATCGCGATCCGCTGACGTTGGCCGCCGGAGAGCGTGATGCCGCGCTCGCCAACTTCCGTGTCGTATCCCTTCTCCAGGCGGGCAACGAATTCGTCGGCCTGGGCGGCGATCGCGGCGGCACGCACCTCTTCGCGCGTAGCCTCCGGACGACCGAAGGCGATGTTGTCGTGAATCGAAGCCGCAAAGATGGTGACATCCTGTGGCACGATCGCGAGGCGTTTGCGCAGCTCGTCGGGATCGGTGCTGGTTGCTTCGACACTGTCGACCGTCACGGAGCCTTGCTGCGGGTCATAGAAGCGGAGCAGCAGAGAGAAGACTGTACTTTTGCCGGCGCCCGAGGGACCAACAATCGCAACGGTCTCGCCGGGAGCGACGTCGAAGCTCAGGCCATGCAGCGCCGATCGTTCGGGGCGTGATGGATAGGCGAAGTGCACATTACTGAACTGCACACGGCCAAGGGCAGGAGCAGGCAGCGCAACAGGCGCTGCCGGCGCCGCAATCGGAGAAACCTCGTCGAGCAGTTCCGTCAGCCGGTCGGCAGCACCCGCGGCCTGCGAAAGCTCGCCCCAGACTTCCGACAGGGCTCCGAGGGAACCGGCGGCGATGACGGCGTAGAGAAGGAACTGGCCGAGCGTGCCCGCAGAGAGTGTGCCCGCGAGGACGTTGTGGGCTCCGACCCAGAGGACGGCAACGACGCTGCCGAAGATAAGCGTGATGGCGATGCCGGTCAGCAGGGCGCGTGAGCGGATCGCGGCACGGGCGGCGGCATAGGCCGTTTCGACGGCCGATCCATAACGGTCCGCCGCAGCGTCTTCTCCGCCAAAAGCCTGGACGGTGCGGCTGGCGGCGATCGTTTCGTTGGCGAACGCGGAGGCATCGGCCAGCGTATCCTGAGCAAAGCGAGAGCGTTTCCGTACCGAGCGGCCGAAGCCGACGAGCGGGAAGACGATCAGCGGGATCGCACCGATCACCAGGCTGGACAGCTTTGGAGAGGTCACGATCATCATGCCCATCGCACCGAGACAGAGGATGAGGTTGCGCAGAGCCACAGAGGCCGTGGCACCAACGGCCGACTTGATCTGCGTCGTATCTGCCGTCAGGCGAGAGACGATCTCACCGGACTGATTGATGTCGAAGAAGGCCGGCGATAGTCGTGTCACGTGACTGAAGACATCACGGCGAAGGTCGGCGACGACCCGCTCGCCAAGCGTGATGACAAAGTAGTAGCGAAGGGCGCTGGCGACGGCCAGCACGACCGCCATGATCATCAGCATGAGGAAGTAGCTGTTGATGAAGCTGCCATCGGCCTGCGTGAAGCCGTGATCGATCATGCGGCGGACGGCAAGCGGCAGGGCGAGCGAGGTGACCGCCGCAAGCGCAAGCGAAGCGAGAGCGCCGGCGACCAGGCCGCGATAGCGCACGACATAGGGCGTAAGCCGGCCTAGCGGCTTCAGCGATCGCGACTTCTTTTCCCCTGCTTGACCCGCGTATGCCAATTCGTCTCCGATCCCCTACAACACCGCTTAACCGCGGCTGATGGCTCTTGTTATCCTGCCGGCCTTCATGTATAGGCAGCCCATCCTAATGGGAAGCCGTAGCCTTTGCGTCTGCGGCTTCATTTATTCAATCGGTCCTCTTGTCGCAACGAATATGCGTCAAATTGGACGTTGCTTCGCAGGAAGATTGTTATGAAGGCAGATATCCATCCCGACTATCACACGATCAAGATAGTCATGACCGACGGCACTGAATACGAAACCCGCTCGACCTGGGGTTCTGAAGGCGCAGTCATGAACCTCGAAATCGACTCCAAGTCGCATCCGGCATGGACTGGTGGCAACCAGCAGCTCATGGACCGTGGCGGCCGCGTTTCCAAGTTCAACAAGCGTTTCGGCGGCCTCGGCCTCTAATCGCTGCTGGATGGCAGAATTTGAAAAACCCCACTTCGGTGGGGTTTTTTATTGCGTGCTTTCGGTGGTTGCCGCGACACTGTTTCCCTTCTTGAATACGTTACGGCCTCTTGGAAATCCGTTCGATCCAAGACAAGATCATCCAGCTCCAGCTTTGAAGGGGACTGGGATGGAAAACCACGAGCCGTTTCTAAGAGAAGCGATCGCGCTTTCGAAATCTTCGATGGAACGCGGTGACGAGCCGTTTGGCTCAGTGCTGGTTAAGGACGGCAGGGTCATTCTGCGCGCCGAAAACAGCGTATTCACCGGCCGCGATATGACGAACCACGCCGAGTTGAACCTGATCAAGCTCGCTGCGCAGAAGTACGATGCTGCTTTCCTGACAGATTGCACTCTCTATACCAGCACCGAGCCGTGTGCGATGTGTTCAGGGGCGATTTACTGGTCAGGGATCGGGCGCATGGTGTTTGCGTGCTCCGAGACGCGACTGGGTGAGATTGCCGGGATAGGCCTGAACGTTCCGAGCCGGGCAATATTGGAAACCGGCGCGCGCATTATCGCCGTCGATGGCCCGAACATAGAAGGCGAAGCTGCTGCCGTCCATCAGGAATTCTGGCCAAAGCATCTGGGTAAAACGTAGCGGGCTGAATGCCCGTGGCGCGCAAAAGAAAAACCGGCCGCGCACGACGCAGCCGGTTTCATGAATGCGGTATCGAGGCGGCTTAGTTGTTGCTGAAAGCCGTCTGCAGCAAGCTAAGCTGAGCCTGGACGCTATTCTGGTTGTCAGGAACGATCGGGGCTTCGGCCGGACGGTAGATTTCGCGATCGAGCAGGGCGACGCGGTTCTGCAAGCGCAGCGAACGTTCGATCAGATCGCGGAAGGATTCCGGCAGGTCGCCCCAGCCCGGCGCGTTGCGATCGACGTTGAAACCGTCGAGCCGCACCTTGTTCTTCTCGGCCAGAACCTGATCGCGTGACATCTCGCCATTGTTGACAGCGCGCTGCAGCAGCAGCCAGGACGCCATCTGCATCAGGCGGGTGGTGAGGCGCATCGACTCAGCGGCATACAGAACGGATGCCATGCGCGGCAGAACCTTCGAGGCTGCGCGACCCTGGCCATCGAGATAGGCGGCGGTTTCTTCAACCAGCGACATGCCTTCCGAATACAGTGTCTTGAACTGCGAGGATGAGGCAGCGCGACCTGCAAAACTGATCGTGTTCAATCCAAGCTCTGACATTTAAATAGTCCCTGTTGCACGCATCTACTTATGGTCAGGTAACGTCAGCCGAAGGGAAAAAGTTTCTCCGGCCGCTCTTTATGCTTTTAAGATGGTAGCTTTAGCGGAATTGCGCAAGGCGTTTCTTAAGAAAGGGTTAACTTCCACAGTTTCATGGAAATGGTCCCCAACGCAATAAAAAAGAAGAGCCGCAAAAGCGGCTCTCAAGGTAAAACAGGGAGAAAAATCAGACCAATTCACCGCATGGAAAACTGTCTGAGATCCAGAGAAGATCTGGATGAGTACAGTAATACCTTATAAAGCTTAATGGCCGCTTAAACCTGTCCCAGTTTAGTCCTTTACGGAAGCATGGTTTGCTGCTTTAGCCAGCCGCCGATCAGGAGCGGAAGAGGCTTTCCGCCGCTGATCTTGTCGAGGTCTTGCTGGCCACCTCAGTTTCAATTCTCACGATCTCGGCCTTGAGCAGCTCAATGCGCGATCTCAATTCGTCGACCGAGACGGTCGAGAGATCGCCACCGATCTCATGCGCAACCTTTTTCTGCGGCCGGTCGTCGTCGATGAAGCTCATGTGCTCCTCCCTTTTCTGCCTCAGTTATATTTTAGGGCAGGATCGCCGGTTTCGGGAGTCTTGGCGGTTCCGCGATCGGCAAGCGACATGCTTTCGGGCGTCAGCGTTTGCGATGTGGCCGTCGGAATTGTGGTAAAGGCGTCGCGATCGCCGACCGGAACGGCGGCGCGCATGCGGCTGCGGATGATGGCATAGGCGGTGATCAGCACATGGGCGATCGCCGTCACCAGGAAGAGGGCGTGCGGGTTGATCATCGACATCACCGGACCGCCGATGGTCGGGCCGATGATCGTGCCGATGCCGTAAAGGAGCAGCAACCCGCCGGAGACTTTTACGAAGTCCTCGGCGGAGGCAAAGTCGTTCGCGTGCGCAACGGCGATCGGATAGAGCGTGTTGGCAACGGCGCCATAGAGAACGACGAGACCGATAATGAAGTAGGGCGAGTCGGGGTGCAGGATCGCCAGCAGCAGGCCGGCGAGAGCGGCAATCGCCGACATTGCCGCCAGTACGTAGCGACGGTCGATACGGTCCGAGAGGCGGCCGGCCGGCAGTTGCATCACGGCACCGGCGAAGATCGTGGAGCTCATCATGATGGCGATGCTGGTATCGGACAGGCCAGCGCCAGCACCAAAGACGGCGCCCAGCGTACCGTAGGCGCCGTTGGCGATACCGACGAGGAGAATGCCAAGACAAGAGACGGGAGAGTTGCGGTAAAGGGCCGGCAGATCGAGCTTGACGGCTTTCAGCGGCTGTGGCGAGGCCGCGGTCGAGAGCGTCGTCGGAAGCATCGCGATGCAGTAGAAGATGCCGCAGATCATGAAGAGCACGGGCGTGCGCACATCCTCCAGCGGAATCATCATCTGGCCGGCCACGACGCCGAAGAGCGTGATGGAGATATAAAGCGAGAAGATCGCGCCGCGGCTTTCGTTGGTGGCGCGCTCGTTCAGCCAGCTCTCGATGATCATCGACGTACCGGCGGTCGCAAAGCCGGTGACGGCGCGCAACAGGACCCACCAGACCGGATGGATGATGATACCGCTTACGAGCGCGATAATCGCGATAATCGCAATGAAGCCGGAGAAGGCGCGAACGTGGCCGACACGGCGCACCAGTTTGGGGGCAACAAGGCAGCCGATGACGAAGCCGGCCGCCCAGGACGTGCCGAGCAGCCCGAGGGTGGTCGTTGCATAACCTTCCAGGTTGCCACGCACTGGAAGCAGGATGCCCTGCAAGCCGTTGCCCATGAAGAGAAAGAGCGTCCCGAAAAGAAGTGAGGCGACGGACAGCAGATTTCTTTTCATATACCCAGACTCTATGCGTTGAATGTCAAAGGACATATGGCAACACGCGAGTGTCGCCCAGCCTCGAGAAGATTGATTGTGCCCCCAAATGCCGCTACGGCATGAATAATTGCAGTCGTGACGCGAAAAAATGTCCGTCCTGTGACAATCAGAAGAGATGGAAAAATAAAGACATGACGAAGCTGATCGCTCTGCTGCTCATCCTGGCGATGGCGATCCAGCTGATCAAGCCGCTGGGTGTCCCGGGGCTACGTCGGCGCATGGATTTCTGGAAGATCGCGCTGATCGCTTTCGCAATATGGGCGCTGGCGCTGATCGGGCGCGACTTGTTCGTTTAATACGCGATTTCGCCGCGCATGACGGGCGCGCAACTGCCGGAAATCGTTACGTCGGTGACGGTCCCGTCCTGCTTGACCACATCGATCCCGATGAGGCTGCGGCGTCCCATCTCGACGCCTTGCTCTATGGTCAGCGAAACGCTCATATTCGCATCCGGCTCCAGCGAAACGAGGTAGGCGCCAAGTGCAGCAGAGGCGCTGCCGGTCGCCGGATCCTCGGGCACGTTGTCGAGTGGCGCAAACATCCGTGCGCGGATCATCCACGGATTTTCCTGCGAGCGCACGTAGACGAACAGCGAGAAGTCGTGGTTGCCTTCAAGGGTCGACCCGGCCGCATCCTGAAAATAGGCAAGGTTCGGTCGGGCGCGGCCGAGGGCGGCAAGGCTCGCGAGTTCGGCAACCACGAAACTCAGCCCAACCGATGCGATAACAGGTTCATGCGTAGATACGCGGATTTCGTCTGGTTCGATGGCGATGCAGCGAGCAACGGTGTGCTCCGAGATTGTGTCGCCGACAGCAAGCGGTCTCGGCGCGCGAATGGATGCGGACAGCACCTCGCCACGGTCCCGCTTTAGGTCAACTTCGACGAGGCCCGCCTTCTCCTCGAAGCGCAGCTTCTCTCCAGTGGGGCGCCCGAACACCTCGCCCTGCCGCCCGAGCACATAGGCGGTACCAACGTTCGGATGGCCGGCAAAGGGCACCTCCATGGTCGGCGTGAAGATACGGATACGGGCGGTATTGGCGGGATCCTCCGGCGGCAGCACGAAGGTGACCTCCGAATAGCCGAACTCCGCGGCGATGTTCTGCATGTCGGTATCGGTCAGACCACGCGCGTCCGTCATGACAGCCAGCGGATTGCCTTCGAAACGGGTGGAGGTGAAAACATCGACGGTCGTGAAGGCAACGGTTTTCATGGCGGCTCCGAACGGGCTGATGCCATGATCCTTACTTGCGATCGGAGGGCTGCAGAAGCTGGAAACTTGTCGCTGTTACAATAGAAAACCGGCCGCTTTGGGCGGCCGGTTCTGTTTGTCTTCCAAGTCGAGAAAGGCTTAAGCGGCCTGCTCGAGGTCCTTCTTCCAGCTGCCCTTTGCGGCGAGGCTGTTCATCTCGGCGCGATGGGCGAAAGCGCGCTGGCCGGCAGCGACATTCTCCGCCTTGCCACCCCAGGCCTTGAGGGCCGTATCCTGCAGGGCGCGGCCATAGGAGAAGGTGACCGCCCAGGGCAGGTCGTAGCCGGAGTTGATCGCGGAAAGATGGGCGCTTGCTTCTTCGGTGGACTGACCGCCCGAGAGGAAGGCGATGCCGGGAACGGCCGAGGGAACGGTGCGCTTCAGAACTTCGACGGTACGCTCGGCGACTTCGGCGACAGACGCCTTGCGGGCGTTCTTGCCGTCGATGACCATGTTCGGCTTCAGGATCATGCCTTCGAGGCTGACGCGGGCATCTGCCAGTTCCTCGAAGACCGTGCGCAGCGTCCATTCTGTGACTTCAGCGCAGCGATCGATGTTGTGGTCGCCCGGCTTGCCATCCATCAGGCATTCCGGCTCGACGATCGGAACGATGTTGGCCTGCTGGCAGAGCGCCGCGTAGCGAGCGAGCGCGTGGGCGTTGGCCTTCATGGAGCCCCAGGTCGGCAGCGTGGAGGAGATTGCGATGACGCCGCGCCACTTGGCGAAGCGAGCGCCGGCTTCATAGTACTTCGCCAGGCGATCTGCGAGACCGTCCAAACCTTCGGTGATGGTTTCACCGGGATAGGCGGCCATCGGTTTTGCGCCGATATCGACCTTGATGCCCGGAATGCTGTCTGCCGCGCGGATGATGTCGACGAAAGGCGTGCCGTCTGCTGCCTTCTGGTGGAGGGTCTCTTCGTAGAGAATGACGCCGGAAATATACTGACGCATCGCCTCGTCGGTACGGAACAGCATCTCGCGGTAGTCACGACGGCTCGTTTCCGTCGATTCAAGTCCGATCGTGTCGAACCGCTTACCGATCGTGGCTGTCGATTCATCCGCTGCAAGCAGCCCGCGGCCACCAGCTACCATACGCACGGCAATGTCTTCCAAACGTTCGCTCATATCGTTCTCTCCACAGCAAAGAAAAATCGTCAACCGATGAATATAGGTCGCGGATAACAGAAGTTTATGGGCGGGAAAACGGCAGCAAAATTCTTTGAAACGTTTGAATTTTTTTTAATCGTTTGAAAGTTCGGGCTTTTGTCCTCTCATTGAGCAAAAGACCGCGACGCTTTCGCGCCGCGGCCTATCTACATGTAAAATCTGTTAAATTCGGCTGTTCGGATCACTTGACCTTGTTCAGGACCGCGACGCCCGGAAGGACTTTGCCTTCCATCCATTCAAGGAAGGCGCCACCCGCCGTCGATACATAGCTGAAGTCATCGGCAACGCCGGCATGGTTCAGCGCAGAGACCGTATCACCGCCACCGGCGACGGAGGTGAGCTTGCCGGCCTTGGTGCGCTCGGCCGCAAACTTCGCTGCCGCGACGGTTGCCTTGTCGAACGGTTCGATCTCGAACGCGCCAAGCGGACCGTTCCAGACGAGCGTATTGGCGCGCTCGATCCAGGCCATAATCGCCTCAACCGACTTCGGACCGACATCCAGCACCATCGCGTCGCTGGGGATCGCATCGATCGCGACGGTCTCGTTGGCGGCGTTTGCCTTGAACTCGCGGGCGACGACGCCGTCTTCCGGGAGAATGATGGCGCAGCCCGCCGTGGCGGCTTCGATCATGATCTGCCTGGCGGTTTCTGCCAGATCGTGCTCGCAGAGCGACTTGCCGACATTGGTGCCACGGGCGGCAATGAAGGTGTTCGCCATGCCGCCGCCGATGACCAGCGCGTCGACTTTCTTCACGAGGTTCATCAGGAGATCAATCTTGGTCGAAACCTTGGCGCCGCCGACGATCGCAACGACAGGTCTTGCCGGATTGCCGAGGCCACTTTCCAGCGCTTCGAGCTCAGCCTGCATGGTGCGGCCGGCATGGGCAGGAAGATGATGGGCGAGGCCCTCCGTCGAGGCGTGCGCGCGGTGGGCGGCGGAGAAGGCGTCGTTAACGTAGACGTCTCCCTGCGCGGCGAGCGCTTTGATGAAATCCGGGTCGTTCTTCTCTTCGCCCTTGTGGAAGCGGGTGTTTTCCATGAGCAGGATGTCGCCGTTCTTCATCGCAGCAACGGCGTCGCTGGCCGCAGGGCCGATGCAGTCGCTGGCGGTCGCGACTGCGCGATCAAGCACCTCCTCGACCGAAGGCGCGATCAGGGACAGCGAGAGGTCTGGCGACGGGCCATCCTTGGGGCGACCGAAATGCGCGAGCAGGATGACCTTGGCGCCCTTCTTCGACAGTTCCAGGATCGTCGGGGCAACACGCTCGATGCGCGTGGTGTCGGTCACTTTGCCGTCTTTGACCGGAACGTTCAGGTCAACGCGAACGAGGACGCGCTTGCCGGCAATGTCGTTGAGGTCGTCGAGGGTCTTGAAGGAAGGCATAGAGAAGTCCGTTCGTTATTGCCCAAAAGATGCGGGGACCATAGCAAGGATGACTGCAGACGCAAGGCGGTCATTGCCGCTTTTCATCACCCTTGCCGGATGCCGCCGCGGCGGCTGCTTCGCGGTTCTTGCGGCCTTTGAAGCGGTCACGGACGCGGTCGATGATGTCATGCAGATTAAGGAAGATCGGCAGGGCGGTGGCAGGCTCCAGAGCCTCGAGCGACATGCCGACCGAAGTGATGTGGTCCTGGTCGTCGAGATCGCGGACGATCAGGATAATGGAACCGAGGCGCACTCGGTCGGCATAGTCGGCCTTGCCACCGAGACGATGCTTCATCAACTCGGCGATCGTCAGTCCCTTCTCGGATTCGTTCAGCAGTCCAGGGCCATAGGCGGCGTCGAGATCTGCGGCAGGGCGAGCCGGTGAGAGTGCGAAGGCGCCGAAGAAATCCGCATCGTCCTCCTCGACGGGAACTCGGCTGGCAAAGAGCTTGTCGAGCAGCCGCGAATAGGAGGGAACGACGAAGAGATAGACGAGATCGTTTTCGCGCAGCCGTCCGGCATACTGATAGCGCATCGACTTGCCATCTCGGATGACGAGCGAGGGCGTTGCCCAACGCGGGATGCGCTCACCGCGTAGGACCGGGCTATCCTTGACGACGCGGTAGGAGAGAAGTTCGTGGTTTGCCGCGCCCGGCAGATCCACCTCCACCTTGTCGACGGCACCCATCCGCGGTGGGGTAATGAGCCCGAGCTTTTTTGCAACCGGTTTGATCGTCCATCCCTGTACGAGCAGCGAGACGAGCACGATGATGAAGGCGGTATTGAAATAGACCTGCCCATTCTCCAGTCCGCCAAGGATGGGCATGATCGCAAGCAGGATCGACACTGCGCCGCGCAGGCCGACCCATGCAACAAAGCCAATCTCCTGCTGCGTATAGTCGAAGGGCAACAGCGAGAGCCAAATGGCAAGCGGGCGTGCAATGAAGATCAGGAACAGGGCAAGCAGTATTGCCGGAATGGCGATCGACGGAAACTGCGACGGAGTTGCAAGGAGCCCGAGAACGAGGAACATGATGATCTGTGCAAGCCAGGTCATGCCGTCCTGGAAGCGCTTGATGGCGGCATAGCCATGGAGCTTGCGGCTGCCTGCGTAGATGCCGGCAACGTAGACGGCAAGGAAGCCGCTGCCGCCGACCGCGCCGGTCGCCGAGAACACCAGTAGTGCCAGGGCCAGCACGAAGATCGGCGTCAGGCCGCGATCCGTCTCCAGCTTGCTGACGATCAGAACGATCATCATGCCGCCGAGCAGACCGAGGATGACGCCGAGGCCCATCTGCTGCACGAACATGGCGAGCATGCCGATGTTGATGCCGTGATACCGCTCGCCGCTGGCAAGAACCTCAACGAGCGCAATGGTCAGGAAGATCGCCATCGGGTCGTTGGAGCCGGATTCCACTTCAAGGGTCGAGCGCACTTTGTCGCGAATATTGATGCCGCCGATACGCAGCAGGAAGAAGACCGCCGCCGCGTCGGTAGAGGCAACGATGGAGCCGAGCAGCAGGCCTTCCAGCCACGTAAAATTCAACAACCACATGGCGACGACGCCAACCAACGCGGCCGTTATCAGCACGCCGACCGAGGCGAGTGTCAGTGAGGGCACGGCGGCGAGCTTGAAAGCTTGCACCGGCGTTCCAAAGCCGGAGTCGAACAAGATGATCGCGAGCGCGATCGAACCGAGGATATAGGCGAGATAGTTGTTGGTGAATTCGATGCCTAGGCCATCCGTTCCGGCAAGCAATCCGATCGCCAGGAAGAGCAGGAGGAGGGGGGCGCCGAAGCGGAACGCGAGCAGGCTGGAGAATGCGGCGAGGAGCACGAGCGTCGTCGACACCAGTACGACGATATAGAACGCTTCCATGCCTATCCCCTTACCTGCAATTCAATGCAGACCGCCCCCGGTCCCGCAGCCCATTCCCAGTCGCCCTTTCGTCGTCATCCAAGCTTGCTGCGAGTAAACGGCAAAACAAACGGGATGGGTAGGCCTTGCGGTCGAACCCCTGCTGTTTTGCGGCTTCATGCTGCTGTTTTGGCGTGCCGAACGGCAAAGCCGGATGAGCGCTCACGAAGGAGCTTGAAAAGAGTGTATGAGCAAATCGGGCGATAGCAGGGCAGAAGCAGCGCTCGCGCGCTTTTCCTGGCGATCAGTTTCTTGTCGGAAGTGAACCGCGTCGAGGCCTCAGCTCAGACGTCGTCGTCCTCATCGCCTTCGTCATCGCCGATGTCGGAAATTGGCACCAGGAAGACGACGAATTCGTCATCGATGGTGCGCTCCGGATCGTCGTCGAACTCGTAGGCGTGCTCGACTTCGCTCGCCTCTTCGGCAGTTGCCTTGCGCAGGTTGAGCGCCGCGACGCCGTCCCAAACCGGCTTGCCTTGAGACTTCAGGACCGTGAGGTCCTCCCTGAAATCCTCAGCCTCGAAGAAAGTCTTGGCATCGTCGGCGTTCTCGGAGCGAAAGCTTGCGACTGGTTGTCCATCGATTTCGATCGTAAAGTAGTCCATCAGAATTCCTTCGCCTGCGCACCATCCGCGTCTACAGCGACAGTACGGTGATCGAACACCCCGCGCCAGCCCTATCCTTTAAGGATAACGATTATCGCGGTCCCATGACCTGCGTGGACGCCAGCAGCGGTTGCCCCTCGGCGATCTGCTTGGAACTGCGACCGCCAACAAGGCTCAAGCTCAGCACGCTCGCGATCATGCAAACAACAATGATCGTCATCAGAATTTTCATGGGGGACCCGTCGGCAATCCGGCATCTCTTATGCCTGTGACGCTAGCCAGTTTGACGATGGGACGCAAGCAGAAGGACCCACTCGCCACGGCCGTCGGACTGGCCATAAGAAAAGCGGCCCGGTTGCCCGGGCCGCTTTCCGAGATAATTCGGCAGGGCTGTTAGATGAGCTTCGCGAAAGCCACGGCCGTGTCGGACATGCGGCTGGAGAAGCCCCACTCGTTGTCGTACCAGGACAGGACGCGCACGAAGTTACCTTCCATGACCTTGGTCTGATCGGTTGCGAAGATCGAGGAGTGGCTGTCGTGGTTGAAGTCGCGGGAAACGAGCGGCTCGTCGGTATAGCCGAGGATGCCCTTCAGTTTGCCGTTTGCGGCCGCCTTGATCGCTTCGTTGATTTCGCCGACCGTCGTGGCCTTCTTGGCGACGAACTTGAAGTCGACGACCGAGACGTTCGGGGTCGGAACGCGGATCGACGTACCGTCAAGCTTGCCCTTCAGATGCGGCATGACGAGGCCAACGGCCTTGGCTGCGCCCGTCGACGTCGGGATCATGGACAGGGCTGCGGCGCGGGCGCGGTACAGGTCCTTGTGCATGGTGTCGAGCGTCGGCTGGTCGCCGGTGTAGGAGTGGATCGTGGTCATGAAGCCGTGGTCGATGCCGACCGCGTCATCGAGAACCTTCACAACCGGCACGAGGCAGTTCGTCGTGCAGGATGCGTTGGAGATGACCAGGTGCTCCTTGGTGAGCTGGTCGTGGTTGACGCCGAAAACGACGGTCAGGTCAGCGCCGTCGGCAGGGGCCGAAACGATGACGCGCTTGGCGCCTGCTGTCAGATGGGCAGCGGCCTTGTCGCGAGCGGTGAAGATGCCGGTGCACTCCATCGCGATGTCGACGCCGAGTTCCTTGTGTGGCAGCGTCGCCGGATCCTTGATCGCCGTTACCTTGATCGGCTTGCCGCCGCCAACAGTGATCGTGTCGCCTTCGACCTTCACCTCGGCCGGGAACTTGCCGTGGATAGAGTCGTAGCGCAGCAAGTGGGCATTGGTCTCGACCGGGCCGAGATCGTTGATGGCAACGACTTCGATGTCGGTGCGGCCGGATTCGACGATAGCGCGGAGAACGTTGCGGCCGATGCGGCCGAAGCCGTTGATGGCAACCTTTACAGTCATGTGCATTCACTCCCTAGAGATGGGGCTTGCGGATTGAGTTGGAGAGCGCTTGTGCGCTCCCTTTATAGTTTTGCTTCTGCGGCCGCGACCACGGCGTCCGCGGTGATGCCGAAATGTTCGAAGACCTTCTTTGCAGGGCCCGATGCGCCGAAGCCCTTCATGCCGACGAAGCTGCCTTCCGGACCGATGAACGCATCCCAGCCTTCGCGGACGGCGGCCTCAACGGCAACCTTGACCGGCGAGTTGCCGATGACTTCCTTGCGGTAGGCCGCCGGCTGGTCGAAGAACAGTTCCGTGCAGGGAACCGAGACGACGCGGGTGGAGATACCCTTGCCTTCGAGCGTTGCGCGGGCGGCAACGGCGAGTTCGACTTCGGAGCCCGAAGCGAAGATCGTGACCTTGGCGTCGGCGTTCCCGGCAAGCGTGTAGGCGCCCAGCTCGCAGAGGTTCTTCTCGCTGTACTCAGCGCGCACAGGCGTCAGGTTCTGGCGCGTCAGCGCGAGTGCGGACGGGTGGGTCTTCGACTTGATGGCGATCTGCCAGCACTCGGCCGTCTCGGTCGGGTCGGCCGGACGGAAGACCCGCAGGTTCGGAACGGCACGCAGGCCGGCGATCTGCTCGACCGGCTGGTGCGTCGGGCCGTCTTCGCCGACGCCAATCGAGTCGTGCGTCAGGACGTGGATGACCCGGATGCCCATGAGGCTGGCGAGGCGGATCGGCGGGCGGCAATAATCCGAGAAGATCATGAAGCCGCCGCCGTAGGGAATGAGACCGCCGTGCAGCGCGATGCCGTTCATGGCCGAAGCCATGCCGTGCTCGCGGATGCCCCAGTGCATGTAGCGGCCGGCGAAATCCGTCGGCGTGATCGAATGCATCTGGCTGGTCTTAGTATTGTTCGATGGCGTCAGGTCGGCTGAGCCGCCGAGGGTCTCCGGCAGGAAGCCGTTGATGACTTCGAGCGCATCTTCCGATGCCTTGCGCGTGGCGATGACAGGCTTGGTTTCGACGAGCTTCTTCTTGTAGTCGCTGATTGCGGCGTCAAAGCCTTCCGGCAGGTCGCCGGCAAAACGGCGAGTGAACTCAGCCTTGTGTGCGGATTTGGCGAGACCGTCTTCCCACGACTTGACAAGGTCAACCGAACGGCTGCCGGCTGCGCGCCATGCGTCTAGGATGTCAGAGGGAATGACAAAGGGCTCGTATTCCCAATTCAGCGCCTTGCGGGTGGCTGCGATTTCATCGGCGCCGAGTGGGTTGCCGTGGACCTTGTGAGTGCCCTGCTTGTTCGGAGCGCCGAAGCCGATGATCGTCTTGCAGGCGATGAAGGTCGGGCGGTCGGACTTGTGGGCGGCTTCGATCGCGGCGGCAATGGCAGCCTGGTCGTGGCCGTCGATCTCGATCGTGTTCCAGTGGACAGCTTTGAAGCGGGCAATCTGGTCGGTGGAATCCGACAAGGAGACGGCGCCGTCGATGGTGATCGAGTTGTTGTCCCAGAAGAGAACGAGCTTGTTGAGCTTCAGGTGGCCGGCAAGCGCAATCGCTTCATGGCTGATGCCTTCCATCAGGCAGCCGTCGCCGCAGATCGCATAGGTGTAGTGATCCTGCAGATCGGCGCCGAACTCCTCGCGCAGCTTCCGCTCGGCGATAGCCATGCCAACGGAATTGGCAATGCCCTGGCCAAGCGGTCCGGTCGTCGTTTCGATACCTGTCGCATGGCCATATTCGGGATGGCCGGCGGTCTTCGAGCCGAGCTGGCGGAACTGCTTCAGGTCCTCGACCGTCATGTCGGGATAGCCGGTCAAATAGAGCAGCGAGTACAGCAGCATCGAGCCGTGGCCGGCCGACAGCACGAAGCGGTCGCGGTTCGGCCAATGCGGCTTCTTCGGGTCGAACCGGAGATACTTCGTGAAGATGATGGTCGCTACGTCGGCCATGCCCATCGGCATGCCTGGGTGCCCGGAATTTGCCTTTTCGACTGCATCCATGGCGAGGAAACGGATCGCATTTGCCATCCGGTCGTTTTGTTCAGGAGAGGTCATGGCTGTTCCACGGGGTTCCGGTGTCGGGGGATGGCCTCAAGCCTGTGGAGACCATCAATGAGAGCGGGTGACACATAGCAGTTGGATCGGCCAAGTCAATAAAATGAAGGCGCACCAAAGGCCGCTCCAATCGATTTTAGACATTTGACCATTAATTTTTACAAAAGTTGAATACCGTGCGCGACAGCGATTGATTTTTGTCATCCACAGAATAGGTCTGCGGCTGCGGTACCGGCTTTATTGACGCGCCGTTTGCGAGGTGCGTATCCTTTTGAAAATACTGAATCGGGCGCACGCGCCGATTCGCGGGTCTTGCGCGGGGAACCGGAGAGACATGACGCCTACAGGCAAAATCATGGAAGCGGCACTGAACGAGCTGCGGCAAGCGATCTCGGGACTCGAGAACGCAGTCGACATGCGTATCGAGCAACAGCGAGAGCAGGGCGAGGTCGAAGGCGAGGTTCGCCGGATCCACGCGGATCGCTCGAAGCTTGCCCAGGAATTGGACCAAGCCGAATTCCGCGCGAACCGGCTGGAAGAAGTCAATCGCGAGGTCTCGCGGCGGCTGGTGACGGCCATGGAGACTATTCGCGCGGTTCTCGACCGATAGAAAGGCGCGGCAGATGGCGCAGGTAACGGTAACGATCGACGGCAAGGCCTACCGGATGGCTTGCGAGGAAGGGCAGGAAGATCACCTGACGGATCTCGCAACGCGCTTCGACAATTACGTCGGCCACCTCAAAGGCCAGTTCGGTGAAATCGGCGACCTGCGCATCACCGTCATGGCAGGCATAATGGTCATGGACGAGATCTCCGAGTTGACCCGCCGGATTGCGGATCTTGAATCCGAACAGGGCGCCTTGCGCAACAGCAGCGACACGGTGCTGGCGGCGAATGCACGCACTGAAGAGAACCTGGCGGCAGCACTCAGCGAGGTGACGAGCCGCATCCGCGGTATCACCGACAAGCTGAACGGCCGGGCGCCAGCCGAGCTCAATTAAATCGGAAGGGCGTCCCGGCGCCCTCTGGCGCGCCGCGGAAATCAGTCTTATATATCGGGTGCGGTCTGCGCCTCTCGACAGGAACCACAATCCCTGGGGCCATACTCGATCCAAAGGGAGCTGTCCCTGACCAGGCTCGTGGGCCTGGACACACGGTGCCCACCTACGTTTGTAGGCACCCAGGATCGTAAACATCCATCGGTTGCCGTGGATCGCGCTTTCCCCTCCGTCTCCTCCGCCCCTGCCATTCGTGAGCTCCGTGCGCGAACGTGATATTTTTTCACCAATCCCATATCGACGAGGTGTGGGCTTTGCTTCTGCCGTGCACCTACCGCTCTGCGTCGGCTTCTTGCTTCGCGTCATATCCAAATGTGACAGAGACTTCTCTTGCTTGCCGCATAGCGAGTGCTAGTTTCCGCATCATATCGATTTAATTTCCAGGAGATTTGAGATGCAGCTTGGCATGGTGGGTTTGGGCCGCATGGGCAACTACATGGTTCAGCGATTGATGCGCGGCGGCCATGAATGCGTCGTCTACGACGCCAAGCCGGAGAGCGTTGCCGATCTCGTCGGCAAGGGGGCTGTCGGGACCGCCTCTTTTGAGGAATTCGTCTCGAAGCTGTCGCGCCCGCGCGCGATCTGGCTGATGCTGCCGGCGGCGATCACGGACAAGGTCATCGCCCAGATCGTGCCGTTGCTGCACGACGACGATATCATCATCGACGGCGGCAACTCGTACTATCACGACGACATCCGACGTGGCGCCGAACTCATCACCAAGGGCATCCACTACGTCGATGTCGGCACCAGCGGCGGCGTATTCGGTCTCGAACGCGGCTATTGCCTGATGATCGGCGGCGAAAAAGGAATCGTCCAGTCGCTGTCGCCGATCTTTGCATCCCTGGCGCCCGGGCAGGGAGATATTGCTCCTTCCGCGGGGCGCAGCGCGCATCCGGAGAGCACTGCCGAACAAGGCTTCCTTCATTGTGGTCCGCACGGCGCCGGTCATTTCGTCAAGATGGTGCATAACGGCATCGAATACGGCCTCATGGCCGCTTATGCGGAAGGGCTGAATATCCTGAAACATGCGAACATCGGTGCGACGACCCACGAGGTTGACGCGGAAACCGCGCCATTGGCCCACCCCGAGTATTACCGCTATGACCTCAACCTGCCTGATATTGCCGAAGTATGGCGTCGTGGCAGCGTGATCACATCCTGGCTGCTCGATTTGACCGCCGACGCGCTGCATGCCGATCCGGTCCTCACCAAGTATGCCGGTCGCGTTTCCGATTCCGGCGAGGGCCGCTGGACGATCATGGCGGCAATCGATGAAAGCGTGCCGACGCCCGTGCTCAGCGCCGCGCTTCACGGTCGCTTCTCGTCTCGCGACAATGACGAGTTCGCCAACAAGGTGCTTTCGGCGATGCGTGCAGGGTTTGGTGGCCACGTCGAGAAGCCGAAGGGCTAGATGAAAAACTTTTCGTTTTCCAAGCCCGCGCAGCGGTGCCTGTGCGGGCTTTTCTTTTAAACAGCACGATATATTGTCGGAGGATCGTATCGAGGGGGCAAGGAATGATGGGTCCTGCAATTGGCGCGCGCGGCATGATGCAACTGCTGATGTCAATGATGTTCCTGTTCGCGTTTGCCGGCGCCTCCGCCGCCCAGACCGCTCCCGCTTCAACACCCGCCGCGACGACCGCTGCCCAACCGCCAGCGGAAGTGCGGCAGATACTCGAACTGATGCAGAAACCGCAGGTGAAAGAGTGGATGGCGACGCAGACGAAGCCTGCGCCGACCGCACCCACGCAGCCGCCTACCGGCGAAATGTCAGCGCTTTCCGACCTCCTCGGTCACGCTCGCCGCCATGTCGAGATGGTCTCCGATGCAGCGATGGAGTTTCCTGGTGAAGTGGAATCTGCCTCAGAGGTCGTTGAGCAGGAGGTCGCTCCCAGCGGCTGGCTGCTGATAACCGCGGAGGTCGTTGCTCTGTTCCTTGCCGGCTTGGCTGTCGAGCTGGTCTTTCGCCTTATCGTGCCCAAACCACGGATCCGGCAGACAGACGACGGTGCTGTGACCGTTGCCCACCATGCGACGGCAAATCTGCTTTACCGCATTGTTCCGGCGATCGTCTTTGCCATTGCGACGCTTGTTCCGCTGCTTGCCTTCAGTTGGCCGCCGATCACGCGCTCCATGGCGATCGCAATCGCGATTGCGCTCATCGTCGCCCGCTTTACCGTCGCATTGGGGCGGCTGCTGGTAGCTTTGGTCACCTTGCCACGCGCGGATGGCGAACGCCAGATCTCACGGGCACGGGCGCTTTTCTGGTTCCGCCGCTGCGTGGTCTTCGTCATCTACTTCGCCTTCGGCTGGGCAGTGATCCAACTCATGGCGCCGCTCGGCTTTTCCGAAGGTGCACGCTATTTCGTCGGCTACATCCTCGGTCTTGGACTGTTTGCTATCGCGGTTGAGGCCGTTTGGTCCCGCCCCGTGGAAGAGGGACAGCACCGTAGCCTGTCCCTTTCCTGGGGGCTGACGCTCTATTTCGGTCTGCTTTGGCTTCTCTGGGTTTCGGGATTCAACGTACTGCTCTGGATCGGCATCTATGTCGTGCTTCTGCCGCGTGCGCTTAGTGTTGCGACGCTCGCCGTTCGCTCCCTACATCAGGCGGAGGCAGGCTTTCTTGCAGGGCGACGCATCGCTACTGTATTGCTTGATCGCGGCGTTCGAGCCCTCATCATCGCAGTCGCAGCTTTCTGGCTGGGGCGCATGATCGGGCTTGCCGCCGACAGGATGGCGGCGGGAGAAACAATGATCGATCGTATCGCCCGTGGTGCGATCGGTGGCATCGTCATCCTGCTTGCTGCCGATCTGCTGTGGCATCTGGCGCGGGCCTACATTAACGGCAAGCTCGACGACTCTCGTATCGACGGGGCGCTTACGGATGAGGACAAGGCCAGCCGCGCGAGGTTGCAGACGCTGCTCCCGATCTTCCGCAATATTCTTGCCGTCGTCATCGCCGTCATTGCTGTGCTGATGGTGTTGTCGGGCCTCGGCGTCGAGATCGGTCCGCTGATAGCCGGTGCCGGGGTGGTCGGCGTCGCCGTCGGTTTCGGCGCGCAGACCATCGTGAAGGATGTGATCAGCGGTATGTTCTACCTGTGGGACGACGCCTTCCGCGTCGGTGAATATATCGAAAGCGGCAGCCACAAGGGTGTCGTCGAGGCTTTCAGCCTGCGATCGGTTCGGCTCAGGCATCACCGTGGACCACTGACGACGGTACCATTTGGTGAGCTTGGCGCAGTCAAGAACCTGAACCGCGACTGGACGATCGACAAGATCACCCTCAACGTGACCTACGACACCGACCTCGTGAAGGTGAAGAAGGTGATCAAACAGATCGGGCAACAGCTGCTCGACAATCCCGACTACAGCCCGCACATCATCGAGACGTTGAAGATGAAGGGCGTGGAGCAGTTTGGCGACTTCGCGATCGTCATCCGGCTGGCAATGATGACCAAGCCCGGCGAGCAGTTCGTCATCCGGCGCAACGCATTGGCGATGATCCGCAACGCCTTCAAGGAAAACGGCATCGAGTTCGCTGTGCCGACCGTGCAGGTATCGAGCGAGAGCCACGAGGCTGATCATGCGGCCGCTGCCCGACATCTGTCGCAGCTCTCGGGTTCGGGTGAGCCAGCGGCATAGCCCGGCGCTCGACCCCAGTCCTATCAACCTTACGAAATTGCAATGTGCAGACCTGCGTCTTGCGCCAAATTTGCCCCAATTGGAGATGAAGGAGGCGACAACGGACGGGCTTAGGTCGGGGCAGACGCACATTCATAGAGCTTGCATGCCGCCTATGTTACGTGCTTCGAACATCATCCCGCTAAACAGGAAATTGTGACGGTACGAGATGTCGGGGCACGGCAAATTAGATGAAATCGACGACGCCGACGAATCTTCATTCCGCGGGTTCTTCAGGCGCTATCGCGCGCACCTGACGGCGCTGGTGACGCTCGCCCTTTTCTGCCTCGTCGGCTTTGCGATCGTACAGCTGACGAACGAAGTGCGTTACGATGACGTTGTGCAGGCACTGGCCGACACCAAGGTCAGCTCGATCCTGTTGGCATTGGTGTTCACCGGCTTGAGCTTCCTTGCCCTTGTTTTCTACGATGTGAATGCCATCGAATATGTTGGCCGTAAGCTGCCATTTCCGCAGGTGGCATTGACGGCTTTCAGCGCCTATGCGGTTGGTAACACGGCGGGATTCGGCGCGTTGAGCGGCGGCGCGATCCGCTACCGCGCCTACTCGCGCCTTGGCCTGACCCCCGAGGAAATCGGCCGCGTCATTGCATTTGTGACGCTGTCGTTCGGACTCGGGCTTGCCGGTGTCGCGGCGATCGCGCTTCTGATCATAGCCGACGAGATTGCGCCCCTGATTGATGTCGGTAGCCTTACCCTGCGGCTGCTGGCCGGTGCGGTGATCGCCGGCCTTGGCGTCATTACGTTCATGGGGCGCGGCGGGCGCGCAATTCATCTCGGCCCAGTTGAGGTCCGGTTGCCGGACTCGCGGACGTGGTCGCGGCAATTCCTGGTCACCGCCTTCGACATCGCGGCGTCGGCGACAGTCCTCTATGTCCTGCTGCCGCAGGCGGCGATCAGTTGGCCGGTGTTCCTCGCGGTTTATGCGATCGCCGTCGGGCTTGGCGTCCTCAGCCACGTGCCGGCCGGTCTCGGTGTGTTCGAGACCGTTATCATCGCCTCGCTGGGCAGCGCTGTGAACATCGACGCGGTGCTTGGATCGCTGGTGCTCTATCGGCTGATCTACCATGTTTTGCCGCTGCTGATCGCGGTCCTTGCCGTTTCGGCGACGGAGCTTCGCCGGTTCGCGGATCATCCGGTTGCGTCGGGTATCCGGCGGATCGGCATCCGGTTGATGCCGCAATTGCTCTCGGCGCTGTCGCTGCTTCTCGGCGTCATGCTCATCTTCTCGAGCGTCACCCCGACACCCGACCAGAATCTCGAGTTTCTTGCCAACTACCTGCCCCTGCCGATCGTCGAAGGCGCGCATTTCCTGTCGAGTCTGCTCGGGCTAGCGCTGGTCGTTGCCGCCCGCGGCCTCGGCCAGAAGCTTGACGGCGCGTGGTGGGTATCGATTCTGTCGGCGGCGGCTGCGCTCACCTTGTCGCTACTGAAGGCGATCGCGCTCGTCGAAGCTTGTTTCCTCGGCTTCCTGATATTCGGCCTTTTCGTCAGCCGCCGGCTGTTCCGCAGGCACGCGTCCCTTCTTAACCAGACGCTGACGGCCTCGTGGCTGACCGCCATCGCGGTTATCTGCGTCGGCGCCATCGTCATCCTGCTCTTCGTCTATCGTGACGTCGAGTACAGTAGCGAGCTATGGTGGCAGTTCGAATTTGCCGGCGAGGCGCCCCGCGGCCTGCGTGCCGTGCTCGGGTTGACGATCATTTCCTCGGCAATCGCAATCTTCAGCCTGCTTCGCCCTGTAGCGATCAAGCCGGAGCCGGCTTCGGCGGACTCCTTGCAGCGGGCGGTCGAGATCGTCGAAAAGCAACGCTATGCCGACGCCAATCTGGTGCGCATGGGCGACAAAAGCATCATGTTCTCCGAGAAGGGCGACGCCTTCATCATGTACGGAAGGCAGGGTCGCTCCTGGATCGCTCTCTTTGATCCCATCGGCGAGCGCAGCGCGATTCCGGAACTCGTCTGGCGCTTCGTGGAGTCGGCGCGCGCCGCCGGCTGTCGCGCTGTGTTCTATCAGATCTCCCCGGCGCTTCTTTCCCACTGCGCTGATGCGGGGCTGCGCGCCTTCAAGCTCGGCGAGCTTGCCGTCGCCGATCTGAAGACCTTCGAGATGAAGGGCGGCAAATGGGCAAACCTGCGTCAGACCGCAAGCCGCGCCCAGCGTGACGGCTTGGAATTCGAGGTGATCGCGCCCGAAGGCGTTCCGGCGGTGATGGATGAGCTTGCAGCGGTTTCGAATGCCTGGCTCGAGGACCACAATGCCAAGGAGAAGGGTTTCTCGCTCGGAGCGTTCGATCCGGATTATATCCTTGCGCAGCCGGTTGGCATTCTCAAGCTCGAGGGCAGGATCGTGGCCTTCGCCAACATCCTGATAACGGCCGCTAAGGACGAGGGTACGATCGATTTGATGCGCTTCTCGCCGGATGCGCCGAAAGGATCGATGGATTTCCTCTTCGTCCAGATCATGGAGCATCTGCGCGGCGAGGGTTTCGCGCATTTCAACCTCGGCATGGCGCCGCTCTCGGGCATGTCGAAGCGCGAGATTGCGCCTGTGTGGGACCGTGTCGGCAGCACCGTCTTCGAGCACGGTGAGCGCTTCTATAACTTCAAGGGTCTTCGGGCCTTCAAATCAAAGTTCCATCCGCACTGGCATCCGCGGTATCTTGCGGTTTCCGGTGGAGGCAATCCGATGATCGCTCTCATGGACGCGACATTCCTGATCGGCGGCGGATTGAGAGGGGTAGTGAGAAAATGATGAAGAGACACCTTCTTGCAACCGTCTTCGCCCTGTCGCTGTCCGCCACGGCGGCAATGGCCGCGACCGAGACGACGCAGAGCTTTGAGACAGGGACAATTCCTTCCCCGCACATCTTCCTGCCCAATGGAGATGTGAAGGGGGCGGTCGTCCTGATTTCCGATGGCGCCCGCTGGGGCGACAACGAGAAGGCGGAGGCCGATCGGCTCGTCGAACAGGGCGCCGTCGTCATTGGCATCGACTTTACGACCTACATGGATGCGCTCAGGAATTACGATGTCAGCCAGAATGACGGCTGCATCTACATGGTGTCCGATATTGAATCGCTGAGCCAGCAGGTGCAGCGCGCGGCGGGCAACAGCGCGTACCATTTGCCGATCGTTGCCGGCATCGGCGAGGGCGGCGCGCTGGCGCTGGCGATCGCGGCGCAGACGCCGGATGCGACGATCGGCCAGACGCTGGCGATCGATCCAGCTGCCGGCATTCCGCTCACCAAGGAATTATGCACGCCGGCGAAGAAGCAGACGGTCGGCGATCGTATGGTCTACGGGCTTAGCGATATAGCGCTTCCGGACCCGATCATCGCTTCGTTCACGGCGTCGGCGAACAAGGACGGTCGTGCGCACGTCGAAGAACTCAAGAAGCAGCACTCGGATATCGATATCCGCGATTCCGGCGACGATGCCCAGACGACGCTCGCCGACACGCTCTCGGACCTGATCGACGCCTCCGGCAGCGCCGATAATCCGCTCGGTTTGCCGCTCACCATTCTCGATGCCAAGCCGGCTTTCGATACAATGGCGATCATCTACTCCGGTGATGGCGGGTGGCGTGACATCGACAAGGAGGTCGGCGCGGCGTTGCAGAAGCAGGGCGTCCCTGTCGTTGGTATCGACTCGCTGCATTACTTCTGGTCGGAACGCCAGCCGCAGCAAACTGCGGACGATCTCGGCAAGATCATCGAGCTTTATCGCAAGCAGTGGCAGGTGAAGCACGTTCTGCTGATCGGCTATTCCTTCGGCGCCGATGTCGTGCCTGCTGCCTTTTCGCGGTTGAAGCCTGCGACCAAGGCTGCCGTCGCGCAGATGTCGCTCCTGTCGCTCTCGCATGAGGTGGATTACCAGATCTCCGTCATGGGCTGGCTCGGGCAGAAGACGGAGGGTGCCGGCGGCGATCCTGTTGATGACCTGAAGAAGGTCGACGCGAAGATCGTCCAGTGCATCTACGGCAAGGAAGACGACGACGAGGTGGCTTGCCCTGAACTCAAGGATAGCGGTGTCGATGTGATCGCGCTTGCCGGCGACCACCACTTCGATGAGAACTACGAACTCTTGAGCAAGACGATCATCGACGGGCTGAAGGCGCGACTTCAGGACTAGGCTGCACTCCGGCTAGCGCATCAAATAATCTTCACTCCAGCCGAGAGCGGCGATATCGGCGCTCCGGAAGCGGCCATCATCGGCGACGATGAACTCATCGAGCTGTGGTGGCGGTACGCTCGTTCCCGCCAACATTGCATGGACCTGGCCGCGGTGGTGTGTCTGGTGCTGGAACAGGTGGTTCAAAACGTCTTCCATCCGCTCGTGCTGAATGCGCCCAGAACGATGGATCTCGGTCGTGGACGCCAGCTTTTCCGGCGTCGCCGCCTCGCAAAGCGCGACCAGCCGACGATCGACTTTGGCCTGCTCAGCGGCAAGCGCCGTGATATCGTCGAACGGCTCCTCGACGTCCCAGGCGGCAGGGCCAAGTGTCCCGCCTTCGAGCGCATCGACGTAAAACCAGTCGACGGTCAGAATATGGTTGAGCGTTGCCTTGATCGACGGGAAGAAGCTCACCCGAGATGCCTCGAACTCTCCCGGCATCAACTTGCTGCAGGCTTCATGCAGTCGATGGTTCGCAAGCGCATTGTTGTAGGCGAGCTTGCGTGCGGTTCTGCAGGGGTCGAACGTGGGCATCGGTTAACTCCGTTTCTTGACGCCCCTTCCGCAAGCATCAGTCGTCTTCCTGGAACAAGCGGAACTGCGCGGCCTCGAGATCCTTCGGGGGCTGCATGCCGAGGTGCTTCCAAGCCGTTGCCGTGAGCACGCGACCGCGCGGCGTACGCTGAATAAAACCCTGCTGGATCATATAGGGCTCGATGATGTCCTCAATCGCGTCGCGCGGTTCGGAGAGACCGGCGGCGATGGTTTCGATGCCGACCGGGCCGCCGCCGAAATTGACCGCGATCATGTTGAGGTAACGCTTGTCGAGCTGGTCGAGGCCCATGTTGTCGACGAGCAGCCGGGTCAGCGCCTCATCGGCAATCTCGCGGGTGACGGCTTCGGCCTTCGCCACTTCGGCGAAGTCACGCACACGACGCAGCAGGCGACCGGCGATACGCGGCGTGCCGCGGGCACGCCGGGCGATTTCGCGCGCACCCTCGTCGGTCATCGGCAGGTTCATCAAGCGAGCGCCGCGGCGAACGATCAATTCCAGTTCCTCTACGGTGTAGAAGCTCAGGCGGACGGGAATGCCGAAACGGTCGCGCAGCGGCGTGGTCAAAAGGCCAAGGCGTGTCGTTGCGGCCACGAGGGTGAATTTGGACAGGTCGATCTTGACGGAGCGCGCGGCCGGGCCTTCGCCGATGATGAGGTCGAGCTGAAAGTCCTCCATCGCAGGATAGAGGATTTCCTCGACAGCCGGATTGAGCCGGTGGATTTCGTCGATGAAGAGCACGTCGCGCTCTTCGAGATTGGTCAAGAGAGCGGCGAGATCACCCGCCTTGGCAATAACCGGGCCGGAGGTCGAGCGGAAGTTGACGCCGAGTTCCTTCGCCATGATTTGCGCCAGGGTGGTCTTGCCGAGGCCGGGCGGGCCAACGAAAAGAACGTGGTCGAGTGCCTCGCCGCGGTTCTTCGCCGCCTCGATGAACACCTTCAGGTTTGCGCGTGCTTCGGCCTGGCCGGTGAACTCGTCCAGCGATTGCGGCCGCAGCGTCACATCCAGGTCTTCGCCTCGTTTTTCGGCCGATATCAGGCGCGCGGCTTCACTCATGCTGGCATTTCCCAATCTTCAAACGCTCGTGACCAATACACCAAGCCGGCGGCTTTTGGCACCCGCTCGGGCAATCGGATCAGCGAGCCAGTTCCTTCAACCCGAGGCGGATGAGTTTGGCGCTGTCGGCGCCTTCCCCGGCGGTCTTCATTGCCGCGGCAACGGCGTTGGCCGCCTGGTCGCGGGAATAGCCGAGGTTCGTCAGTGCCGAGACCGCGTCGGCGACCGGAGCAGCTGCGATGCCTTCGCCCAGTTCCTGCTTGAGGCCGATCGTGCCGGACGCTTCTCCGGCAAAGGCCGGCGCCTTGTTCTTCAGTTCGGTGACGATACGCACTGCGACCTTGGGTCCGACACCCTGAGCGCGGGCGACCGCCGTGCGATCCTGCAGCGCGATGGCGTTCGCCAGTTCGCTTGGAGGCAGTGTTGAAAGCACGGCGAGAGCCACCTTTGCACCAACGCCTTGGACGCTTTGCAGGAGGGTAAACCATTCCCTCTCGAGCGCGGTCATGAAGCCGAAGAGCTTCAACTGGTCTTCGCGAACATAGGTTTCGATGAAGAGCACACAGGCTTCGCCCACCGAGCCGAGACGAGACAGGGTACGCGCCGAGCAGAAGGCGACGTAGCAGACGCCGTGGACATCGACGAGGACATAGTCGTCGCCGATTTCTTCGATGGTGCCTTTGAGCTTGCCGATCATGCAAATGGTCCGTTCGGTGGGTTGTCAGTGAAGATTAGCCGGCAAGTGCTGCCTGCCGCATGCGGTTGCTGCCGCGGTTGTGCGCATGGCAGATGGCGATCGCCAGGGCGTCGGCGGCGTCATTGCCTTTGAATTCGACCTTCGGCATCAGGATTTTCAGCATCATGTGGATTTGCTGCTTTTCACCGTGGCCGACACCGATGACCGCCTTCTTGACCGCGTTCGGCGCGTATTCAGCGACCGGCAATCCGGCGCGGGCCGGGACCAGCATGGCAATGCCGCGCGCCTGGCCTAGCTTCAGGGTCGCAACGGCATCCTTGTTGACGAAGGTCTGTTCGACAGCGGCCTCATCCGGCTTGTAGCTATGGACGACTTCCGCCAGGCCGTCATGCAGTTGGCAGAGGCGTGAGGCCAGGTCCATGTCGCCGTCCGAGGTCACCGTACCGGAGGCGACGAAGCGCAAGGAATTGCCGAGCGTGTCGATAATTCCCCAGCCGGTGCGGCGCAGGCCCGGATCAACGCCGATGATGCGAATCGTATTTTGCATGCTTCACCCTATTGCACTCGCAAAATAACTGCCATCGATATGTGAACAAAACAAAAACATGCCTTGTTTTTCAGCCCCGCTGTTTACGGCAATTTAAGCTCCGTAGCCGACTTTTGATCCATAAAATGTCAGAGGAGCTCCCTTCTTCAGGAGGCAAGGCTCCCGTGTTCTGTTTACAGGTCAGCCGGCAGGGCGTTTCCGTTCTGCCTGTATGAGCCGTTCCGGAAGGGTTCGTCGTTCATGGTTCAGAGATTTCAATCCCTGTCCTTTAAGGTCATTGCTACATTCATCCTGCTCACGGCGCTGTCGATCGCGGTCATCAACGTCCTCGCTTACTTCGCTAGCAGCCGCACTTCCGGCGAGCAGGCGCTCAAGGCAAAGGAGAGCGTCCTGATCTTCCGCGGCGACATGCTGCGGGATCAGCTTGAGCAGCTAGAAAACCAGGCGAACTCGATTGCGCGCATCGAAGCGCTGCAGATGTCGATCACGAGCCTGAAGAGCGGTTGGAAGACCATCGAGAAGACGTCGGGTGATGCTCGCGCCGAATTGAAGAAGGTGTTCATCACCAACAATCCGAATCCGGCAGATCAGCGCGAAAAACTGATAAAGCCAGAAGCACCGAGCGGCTTCTACTTCTCCAACCACGAAACAACGCAGGGCGAGGTGGCCCGCGACCTCGAGAACACCGCCTTCAGCGACCTGCTGATTGCCGATCTCGATGGCAACGTTCTCTATTCCTACAAGAAGAACGACGACTTCGCTGAAAACCTGAAGACCGATGCGTGGAAGTCGACCGGTGCCGGTCTCGCTTTTGCTAAGGCTATCGAGAACACCGCCAAGGCGAAGGACGATTCCGCGCCGACCGGCTTTTCAGGTCTTCGCGTCGATGCAACAAGCGGCAAGTCGGCCATCTTCTACGCCGTGCCGATCGTCAAACTCGGTGCCCCGAAGGGCGTGATGCTTTTCAAGGTACGCGATGACATCATTACCAGCATTCTCGCCAAGGGTATCGTGGCCGGCAGCACCGCACAGGCAGCGATCATCTCGGAAGACGGCTCCGCTATTGGCGTGAACAGTACCGGCCAGCTCGTGATGCTGGATACGGGGCCCTTCACCTTCGTTAAGGACGCTCTTTCGGTAAAAGGGATGACGGTTGACGACTTCGATCGCGCAGACGGCTCGGCGCGCGCCTACGTCCGCGGCATCGACTATCAGGGTTCCCGCTTCCTCGTGGTGGAAAGTGTACGCCTCAGCGAGCTTAACGCTGGGTCGCTCGAAATCGCGACCCTGCTGACGATGATCGCATTTGGTGTTCTGATCGTGATGGCCGTGGCGACCTGGATGATCACCAAACTGCTGTTCTCGCCACTTGCCCGTCTTGCCGGCGTCACCCGTGATGTTGCCGACGGCAAGCTCGACGTTGAGATCGGTAGCCAGAGCCGCGGCGACGAGATCGGCACGATGGCCAAGGCCCTGGCGCGGTTCAAGCAATCGCTCGTCGAGAGCCGCGAGCTGGAAGCTGCAAGCAATGAAACACGGGCGCGCGCCGAGCGTGATCGCCAACAACATATGGCCGAGCGCGAGGCGGAAGCGCGGACACTGCAGGAAGTCGTCCAGGCAATCGACGAAGGTCTGCATCATCTCGCCAGTGGCGATCTTGCCTATCAGATCGAGACCCGTTTCCCGAGCGAGCTCGAGGGCCTGCGCGTCAATTTCAACGAGGCGCTGGCAGCGCTCAGCGAAACAATGACGGCGATCGGCGGCAACTCCATGGCGGTGCGTGCGGGCTCGGAGGAAATGCGCACCGGCGCCGACGAGCTTGCCGGTCGTACCGAGCGGCAGGCCGCTTCGATCACGGAGACTGCAAACGCGATCGATGCGATCACCCAGTCGGTCCGGGTTCAGATCGAGCGCGCCGAGCAGGCCGAACGTATTGCCCGCGACGCCAAGCGCGAAACGACGGGCTCCAGCCAGATCATGCAGGAGACGATCGCTGCAATGGAAGCGATCCAGGCATCGTCGCGCCAGATCAACTCTATCATCGCCGTGATCGACTCGATCGCCTTCCAGACGAACCTGCTGGCGCTCAACGCCGGCGTCGAAGCGGCGCGCGCAGGGGAATCCGGCAAGGGTTTCGCTGTCGTCGCCATGGAAGTGCGCGAACTGGCGCAGCGTTCGTCGAGTGCCGCAAAGGAAATCGGCAGCCTGCTGCAAAAATCCACGCATGAGGTTGAGCTCGGCGTATCGCTCGTCGAGCGTGCCGGCGACGCGTTGACCGGGATCGGCAGCCACGTCGAGGCGATCAACGGCCAGATCAGCGAGATCATGGAAACGACCCGTGAAGAGGCGGACACCCTGCGCCAGATCAACGCGGCGGTGTCCGAGCTGGACGCGATGACGCAGCAGAATGCGGCAATGGTCGAGGAAACCACCGCGGCTATCCACCGACTTGCAACGGAAGCGGTCGAAATGGATCGGCAATTGGCGAATTTCACATTGGCGCATGAACATCCGAGCGCTGAGGTGCACGTGCTGAGACGTCGGGCCTGAACCGAGCGGTGGCGAAACAAGGGGCCGGGTGACCGGCCCTTTTTCTTTCCCGCTTCGTTTGGAGCGGAAGAAGAGCACACCTACATAGACCTGTCCTTTCAACTAGCGACAGGCTTGGTCATGGTTCCCTTTTCCATTCTCGATCTCTCTCCGGTCCCAGACGGCGGGACGGTCCGCCAGTCGTTCGAGAGTTCGGCGCGCATGGCGCAGAAGGCCGAAGAGTTCGGGTACAACCGCTTCTGGCTTGCGGAGCATCACGGCATGCCGGGGATCGCCAGCGCGGCGACTGCGGTCGTCATCGGCCACGTCGGCGCGGCGACGAAGCGCATCCGTATCGGCTCGGGCGGCATTATGCTGCCGAATCACTCACCGCTCGTGATTGCCGAGCAGTTCGGAACGCTGGAGGCTCTTTTTCCAGGGCGGGTCGATCTCGGCCTTGGACGCGCGCCCGGCACCGACATGCGGACTGCCCAGGCGCTGCGGCGCAATTTGGACGCCGGGGCGCAGAGCTTCCCGAATGACGTCGTTGAATTGCAGCAGTTGCTCGGAGCGCCGATCGAGAACCAGGCGATCCTCGCTGTTCCCGGCATGAATACCAATGTGCCGATCTGGCTGCTGGGGTCCAGCCTCTACAGCGCACAGCTCGCGGCAATGCTTGGGCTACCCTATGCCTTCGCTTCCCACTTCGCGCCGGATTCCCTGCTTGATGCCATCGACATCTATCGCAGCCGCTTCACGCCATCCGCGGTGCTCGACAAGCCGTATGTCATGGTCGGAGTCATGGGTTCCGTCGCCGCGACTGACGAGGAGGCGCAGTATCATTTCA
Organism: Rhizobium grahamii CCGE 502; assembly: GCF_000298315.2. Lineage (GTDB taxonomy): Bacteria > Pseudomonadota > Alphaproteobacteria > Rhizobiales > Rhizobiaceae > Rhizobium > Rhizobium grahamii. The sequence goes on from NZ_AEYE02000031.1 coordinate 304,685, forward strand.
CCTCTGCCCAGCAGCAGTTCGTCAATCTGCGCCGAAATGTGCGCGGCCAGTTCCCACGCCCAGTCAAGGACATGGAGAGCTTCTGGTCGCCGATGGAGAAGCTGACGGTGGAACATACGCTGCGTTACGCGGTCGTCGGTTCCCAGAAAACGGCAGAGGCGAAGCTCACCGGGTTCCTGGCGGAGACACAGGCCGACGAAGTCATCATCTCGATGCCTATTCACGATATAGAAGCGAGATTGACCTCGGTGGAGCTTTTTGCCGGGCTTGGAAACTTCCTTAGCGCTGCGGCGTAATGTCGCGTGCGCGGCTGGGTCAGGCAACACAGCCATTTGTGCGAATTGACTTAACGCAGTCGCACCATAGCTTCGTCTGATTGCACTATCGTTTGCAGAGTTGCGGCGATGCAGGTGCGATTGGACGGCGCGCCAAAAATGGCGCGGCCGGTTTCGAGCAACCTTTGGAGGATGAGGATTGCTATGCGTTACCGCGGTCTTGCTGCTTTGATTTCAGTGCTCTGTCTTTCCACCTCGGCTGCAATCGCCCAAGAGGGTGATGCGGCGGCCGGGGAAACGGTATTCAAAAAATGCGCGGTCTGTCACATTGCCGACAGCGACAAGAACAAGGTCGGGCCGTCGCTGAACCACGTGTTCGGTCGCACCGCCGGAACCCATCCGAACTTTGCCTATTCGTCGGCAATGAAGGCTGCGGGTACAGCCGGATTGGTCTGGGATGACGCGACGCTGCGCGATTATCTTCACGACCCCAAGTTGAAGGTAAAGGGAACGAAGATGGTGTTCGTCGGCCTAAAGGATGATGGCGAGATCACCAACCTGATCGCCTACCTCAAACAATTCTCGAAATGAAATCAGCCGATTGCGACCGGGCCGACTGATTTGGGAGGCTCGCTCGCGCCATTGCCGTGATGCTTTGTTTATGAGATAGTCCTAACGCAACTGCCGACGGATTGCGGGTAATTTCCGCCTAGACGGTGGTTTGGGAGGAACGCATGGTTGTCGTGCTTGTTCTCGTTCTGATCGTCATCGGGTCGGTGGCATTCCATCTGCTCAGCCCGTGGTGGTGGACTCCGATTGCCTCGAACTGGAGCTATATCGACCATACCATCATCATCACGTTCTGGATCACCGGCGTCGTCTTCGTCGCGGTGATCTCGTTCATGGCCTATTGCATCTTTCGTTTTCGCCATCGGCCGGGGAACCGGGCGGCCTATGAACCAGAAAACAAGCGTCTGGAATGGTGGCTTGCCGGCAGCACTGCTCTCGGGGTGGGTGCGATGTTGGCACCTGGTCTCTTCGTATGGCACCAGTTCGTGACTGTCCCCGCGGATGCTGGCGAAATCGAAGTCGTCGGGCAGCAGTGGCTGTGGAATTTCCGGTTGCCCGGAGTGGATGGCAAGCTCGGCAGGGCCGACAACCGAGCGGTGACCGCAGACAATCCGCTCGGCGTGATCAGAAGCGATCCGGCTGGCCTCGACGACATCATCATTTCAGGTGGCGAACTGCATTTGCCCATCGGAAAACCGGTCCGCGTGCACCTGCGCTCGGTTGACGTCTTGCACGATTTCTATGTTCCCGAGTTCCGGGCGAAAATGGACATGATCCCCGGCTCGGTCACCTATTTCTGGTTCACGCCGACGCGCACGGGCACATTCGAAGTGCTCTGCGCGGAGCTTTGCGGTGTTGGACATCCGCAGATGCGAGGGACTGTCGTCGTCGACGAGGCGGACGCCTATCAGGCGTGGCTCGCGCAGCAGCAGACGTTCTCGCAGCTGATGGCAGCGGTTGAACCGGCCAACTAGGCCGGCGTTGCGACCGGGGGAGCGGTCGCAATGGGAGGAGGAAGGAAGGCATGCGATGGTTGATATTCCAACCAGTGCCGGCGACGTTATTCCGCCCGCCGAAGTGGCGGATGTCGAACTTTACCATCCGAAGAGCTGGTGGACGAAATACGTCTTCAGCCAGGACGCCAAGGTCATTGCCATCCAGTATTCCATGACGGCGTTCGCGATCGGGTTCGTGGCGTTGGTGCTGTCTTGGCTGATCCGCCTGCAGCTCGGCTTTCCGGGTTATTTCTCCTTCATCGACGCCGATCACTACTATCAGTTCATCACCATGCACGGGATGATCATGGTAATCTATCTGCTGACCGCGCTCTTCCTCGGCGGCTTCGGCAACTATCTCATTCCCCTGATGGTCGGCGCTCGCGACATGGTGTTCCCCTATGCGAACATGCTGAGCTACTGGCTCTACCTGCTCGCCGTGATCGTGCTTGTCGCCGGCTTCTTTGCGCCCGGCGGGCCGACGGGTGCCGGCTGGACGCTCTATCCGCCGCAGGCGTTGACATCCGGTACGCCGGGCGGGCGCGACTGGGGTATCATCCTGATGCTCTCCTCCCTGATCATCTTCATCATCGGCTTCACGATGGGCGGGCTGAACTATGTCGTCACCGTGCTGCAGGGAAGGGCGCGCGGCATGACATTGATGCGAATGCCGTTGACCGTATGGGGCATCTTCACCGCCACCGTCATGGCGCTGCTGGCGTTCCCGGCATTGTTCGTCGCCGCCGTCATGATGCTGTTCGACCGGCTGCTCGGCACCAGCTTCTTCATGCCTGCGATTGTCGAGATGGGCGAACAGCTGAAGTCGGATGGCGGAAGCCCGATCCTGTTCCAGCACCTCTTCTGGTTCTTCGGGCATCCGGAGGTCTATATCGTTGCGCTTCCGGCCTTCGGCATCGTCTCCGACCTGATCAGCACGCATGCGCGCAAGAATATCTTCGGCTACCGCATGATGGTCTGGGCGATCGTGATCATCGGGGCGCTGAGCTTCATCGTCTGGGCGCACCACATGTATGTCAGCGGCATGAACCCGAATTTCGGGTTCTTCTTCGCCACGACAACGCTCATCATAGCCGTGCCGACCGCGATCAAGGTCTACAACTGGGTCTTGACACTTTGGCGGGGGGATATCCACCTGACTTTGCCGATGCTGTTTGCCATCGGCTTCATCGTGACGTTCGTCAACGGCGGGTTGACCGGGCTTTTCCTCGGCAATGTCGTGGTTGATGTGCCGCTGTCCGACACGATGTTCGTCGTCGCGCATTTCCACATGGTGATGGGCGTTGCACCGATTATGGTGGTCTTCGGCGCCATCTATCACTGGTATCCGAAGATTACCGGGCGGATGCTCGACGAGGTTCTCGGACGGATTCACTTCTGGGTCACCTTCATCGGCGCCTATGCGATCTTCTTTCCCATGCATTACGTGGGCCTTGTCGGTGTGCCGCGCCGCTACTTCGAGCTCGGCGACACGGTATTCATTCCGCCGTCCGTGCATGATTTGAACATGTTCATTTCCGTCGCAGCGCTGATTGTCGGTGCGGCTCAACTCGTCTTTTTGTTCAATGTCGTCTGGAGCCTGTTCCATGGTCGAGAGGCCGGCGGCAACCCGTGGCGGGCGACGTCATTGGAATGGCAGACACCCGAGACGCCGCCGGCACACGGCAATTGGGGCAAGGAGCTTCCGGTCGTCTACCGCTGGGCATACGATTATAGCGTCCCCGGTGCTGCCGAAGACTTCATACCGCAGAACCAGCCGCCGCCGGCCGGTCTGTCGAGGGCGCCAGCATGAGCGTCGTTCTGATCTTCCTCGCAGGCGTCGCCGCCATCGTCATCTGGTGGATGTCCGGACAGCGGTTGATGTCGAAGCCGTGGCTGGAGATCGGCACGCTCGACGATATCCACCAACCGGCCAAGCAGCCGATCCCGACTGCCAAGATCGGCCTCGGTATTTTTCTTGCGGTTGTCGGGGCTCTCTTCTCCTTGCTGGCCAGCGCCTATCTCGCCCGGATGAGCGGCGCCGATTGGTGGGCGGTCCCCATTCCGCGGCTTCTTTGGGCGAATACCGCGGTGCTGATCGCCAGCTGTGCGGCCCTGCAGTGGACCGTGGTTCAAGCGCGGCGAGGCGCGGATGACGGTGTACGGCTGGGCCTCGATGCCGCATTGGCGACCGCAGTCCTGTTTCTCGCGGGGCAGATCGTCGCCTGGCTGCAGCTTGTTGCGGCGGGTTATGTGTTGGCCGATAACCCTGCAAACAGCTTCTTCTACATGCTGACCGGGCTGCACGGTCTCCACATTCTCGGCGGGCTGGCGGTGCTTGCGCGGACACGGGTGAGACTGCTCGCGGGCACCAGCATGGCACCCGCAAGACTGCGCCTCGGCATCGAGCTCTGCGCCACCTACTGGCACTTCATGCTCGTCGTGTGGCTGCTTCTCTTTGCGCTTTTCACCGGCTGGGCAAACGACTTTGTCGATCTCTGCCGTCAACTCGTTTCTTAAGGGGTAGCCAATGGCCGAACTCACCCGAGTTGAAACAGAACCCGTTGCCCATGGCAGCCATACCGGCGGTCTGCGTGGTGTGGCTGCGGATTTTGCCTCGGATCAGCGAGCGTTCAAGAACGTGTCCTGGGGCAAGGCCATGATGTGGATCTTCCTCCTCAGCGACACCTTCATCTTCGGCTGTTTCCTGCTTGCCTACATGACGGCTCGGATGTCGACACCGATCCCATGGCCCAATCCGAGCGAGGTCTTTGCACTTGAAATCGGCGGGCAGCAGGTCCCGCTGATCCTGATCGCCATCATGACCTTCATCCTGATCAGCAGCAGCGGCACGATGGCCATGGCCGTCAATTTCGGTTATCGCCGCGAGCGCGGGAAGACGGCAGCACTGATGCTTCTGACGGCGGTGCTCGGCGCCTCTTTCGTGGGAATGCAGGCGTTCGAGTGGACGAAGCTCATCACCGAAGGCGTGCGTCCCTGGGAAAACCCGTGGGGTGCGGCACAGTTCGGATCATCCTTCTTCATGATCACCGGGTTTCACGGTACGCACGTGACGTTTGGCGTGATCTTCCTATTGATCACCGCGCGCAAGGTATGGCGCGGAGACTTCGATACGGGCCGTCGCGGCTTCTTCACAAGCCGCAAGGGCAATTATGAGGTCGTCGAGATCATGGGCCTCTACTGGCACTTCGTCGACCTCGTCTGGGTCTTCATCTTCGCGTTCTTCTATCTGTGGTGAGGCGCATCATGGCACAGGCACAAGCCCATTCCGGCCAACAGCATCCGATCAGGCTTTACCTCGTCGTCTGGGGATTGCTGTTCGTCCTCAGCACCTTCTCCTATCTGGTCGATTATCTCGGCATCCAGGGCTATCCGCGCTGGACGCTCATCATCATTTTCATGATGCTGAAGGCCGGCCTGATCGTTGCCATCTTCATGCACATGGCGTGGGAGCGGCTGGCGCTGGTCTATGCGATCCTGCTGCCACCGCTACTCGTCCTGGTCTTCGTGGCGATGATGGCATCGGAGTCGCACTATACGATCTTCACCCGGCTGACCTTCCTCGGCGGCGCCGGTTCCTAGGTGGACCAGCGCGGCTTACGTGATCTTCTCGTTCGGATAGACGCCCCACAGGGTGGACTGGCGAACGAAGCCACCAACCTCATGGCCGGTCACCTCGACGTTGCACCATGTGCCGTCGCAAGAGCGAACAGCGACGCGGACACGGGCCGCCAGCTTCGCAAGGGCGTTGGGCGGAGGCGCGTGGCGCGGCGCGGATCGGCACCGGTGAGGTGATCCACGGGCCGATCAGCGCAGTGCGGTGGCTGGAGAGCAGCGCGCGGTGCATCCAACCGGAGATGCCATCGCAATCCCGCACCTGACGCCAGTTGTCGTATTCTGCGATGATTTCCAGCGGCAGTCCCGGTGCCTGGTAGATCCATTGGGTTGCGTAGTCGAGCGAGGGCCCGACGCGCATGCGGGCTTCCTTCGATTTCACAGAAACGAAACGGGGCACGCGAAGCCCCGTTTCGCGCCCTGGGGAGCCGTTGGACTGGATCGACTGCTGCGGGGCTGGATTGGCTGCAGTCGTTTGGCTGGACAGCATGATGCCGAGCAAACAGCCGGCGGACAGCACGCCGAGCCGGCGTGCGGCACGATATGGACGGCGTGCCATCGCTTAGTTGCAGGATGCCACGCGCTTCAGGGCCGCGGTCACCCCATTCAAGGAGTAGGTGTAGGTCGTCGCCGTGCCGCGTTGGGAGACGGCTTCGACAGTCATGTCGCTGCCGGAGCGCATGGCGCTGATGACGTCAGGTTCGCGGGACGCTTCAAGCACCCAAGCGGATTTGCCCCTGGTGAACATCGTGAACGTCTTGTCGCCGATTGCGACCTTGACTCGCGAGCCCGGCTTCAGTTCGTAGCCCATGATGGCCTGCGGCTCATACCCGGCACTCGGCGCCCGGCCGATCACGAAGAAATTGCTGCCATGATCGACGCTTGCCGGCTGTTTGGTTGTCGGGCCTGTCAGCAAATAACACACGGTCTCCCCGCCCTTGCTGTAGGAATAGACGCCCCAGTCCTCGAACTGCTTGACCATCGTCGGCTGCGCGTTTGCTGAAATTGCACCGGCAACTGTGAAGGAGAGTACGAGAGCTATTCTTTTCATGGGCATTTTCCCCGCCGAAAGTGTGAGAGGTGCTGGCCTTGGAACAGACCGGCTGGAGCGAATGCGGGGCATTCAAGGCGGAGAGGGTTACCGAGACCTTAATTCGGGCTGGAGGTAACGAACGTGTGACCGATCGGTCGTCTGATGTGAATGGATAGCCCAAAAACAAAAAAAGCCGGCCACGTTTCCGGGACCGGCTTTGAATAAATGCTTGAAATCGATCAGGCCGAAAGCTTGGCCAGAACCTCTTCATCCACCTCGAAATTCGAGTAGACGTTCTGAACGTCGTCGTCGTCTTCGAGGCTGTCGATCAGCTTCAGCAGCGACTGGGCCCGTTCCTCATCGACCGGCACGTTGTTCTGGGCGCGCCAGACAGCCTTGACGGTTTCGGCTTCACCGAGCGAGGTTTCGAGCGCCTTGGCAACTTCGCTGAGGGCTTCGAAGCCGCAGGTGATGTAGTGGCCTTCCTCGTCGGTCTCGACGTCGTCGGCACCGGCTTCGATGGCGGCTTCCATCATCTTGTCGGCATCGCCTGCCTCAAGCTTGTAGGTGATTTCACCGACGTGGTCGAAGGAGAAGGAAACAGAGCCTGTTTCTCCAAGAGCGCCGCCGGCCTTCGTAAAGATCGAGCGGACGTTGGAGGCGGTGCGGTTGCGGTTATCGGTCAGGGCCTCGACGATGATCGCCGTGCCGCCCGGGCCGTAACCCTCGTAGCGGACTTCATCGTAGTTCTCGCCGTCGGCGCCCGCAGCCTTCTTGATGGCGCGGTCGATGTTGTCCTTAGGCATGGACTGCGCCTTGGCGTTCTGGATCGCAAGGCGCAGGCGGGCGTTCATCGAAGGATCAGGCAGACCGGCCTTGGCGGCTACCGTGATTTCGCGCGCGAGCTTGGAGAACATTTTTGACCGCACGGCGTCCTGACGGCCCTTGCGATGCATGATGTTTTTAAACTGTGAATGGCCAGCCATGGCACCCCTGTTCACGTCATATTGTTAGGAATGGGCGCCTTATAAGAGCGAAATGGGCCGTATTCAAGGGAAAACGGCTCCGCCCGAAAGGCGGAACAAAGCTCGGAAGTTGACGTTTCAAAGCACGGACCCTCGAAACGGAAGGAAGTGCTATGGCTAGTTTCAACGAGGCGCGGGAACACCCGGCACGCCAGCTCTGGGACCAGGTGAACGACATTCATGCCGGCATGCTCGGCGTGGACGGGGCTGACATGCACATGCAGCCGATGGCGCCGAACGCGGATCCGAAGACGAATACGATCTGGTTCTACACGAAGTCGGATGCGGCCATCGTACGTGCCATCAAGCCAGGCACGCGGGCGCATTTCTGCGTGGTCGGAAAGGATCATGATTACCATGCCTGCCTCGCCGGCAAGATCGAGGTGCGGCTCGACCCGTCAAAGATCGACGAGTATTGGAACTCCGTTGTCGCCGCCTGGTATGATGACGGCAAGAAGGATCCGAAGCTCACGATGCTCGCAATGCATGTCGACGACGCGGAGATCTGGGTGTCGACGGGCAGCAAGCTGAAGTTCGGTTGGGAAATCGCCAAGGCCAATCTCGACGACGACAAGATGCCCGATGTCGGCATCAGGCAGCACTTGCAGTTTGCTTGAAAGAACAGACCCGGCGCAGCCCGGGTCCTTTACTGCATGCCCTTCGCGACGTAGATCAGCGGCTTTTTCGGCAAGGTGAGCAGCGACACGGAGATCGTGTTCGTCGGTGCGTAGCTGATGTCGAAATCGGGCCCGAACATCGACAGGAAGCTTTGCAGGGGCCTCGGTTGATGCATCGGCAGGATCAGCGAGGCGCGCAGACGCTTGATGACGCGGCTCATGCTGTCGGAGCCCATTGTCAGGCCACCATCCACTGGCACCATCACGACATCCAGTCGGCCGATTTCCGTGTAGTGGGTTTCCGTCAGTTCGTAGTGCAGATGGCCAAGATGGCCGATGCAGAGGCCGGCAACCTCGAAGATGAAGATTGAGTTCCCATCCTGCTGCGGCGCGCCGAAACCGCCCCTGATATCGGTGGTGACATTGCGAATGTAGGTGTCGCCGACGACCAGGTTGATCTTGGCTTTTTCGCCCGGCACGTCGCTCCATCCATGCAGCACATACTTGATGGCCGGGTCGGTGACCAGAGTATAGTGCGAGGAATGGGCGCGGTTCATGGTGACGACCATCGGCGCCTGCGTCGGCGAGTACCAGCCGCTGTAATCGGTCGCGATCGTCACACCGCCCGGCGTTTCAATGAGGAAGGTGGAGTGCCCGATGTAGGTCAGCGTAACCGATTGGTTGGTGGCGCCGGCGTCGATGACTGGGGCCGGGCCTGTGAAACTCGCGAAGGTTGCTTGCGGGATCGATTGGGCAATAGCCTGGCACTGGCTGACGTTTCGCCGTTCCTCCTGAGCGGCGGCCACTTCCACGGCAACCAAGACCATCACGCAGGCAATTGCGAAGACAAGAAAACGCGGCTTCATGCCACTTCCTCCAGCGCTCTCACGGGTGCGCTCGGAGGATGCGGCAAGGCGCCGCAGCGGTCCAGTTGAAATGCCGGGACCGCTGCTCACTTTTGCGTCATGGCAGGCGGCTGCCTATGCTAGCGCCAGAACTCCGGGATGGTCTCAGCGAGACGCGGACCGAGCCGCAGCGGAGCGATCTTTTCAGCGAGCCCGGTTGCGTCCGAAATCTCCACTCCGACGCCGCAGATGGTGGCGGGGCCAGTCGCGGCCTCCATGCGACCCTTCGGCATCTTGGAGATGAACCGGTTCAGCGGCTCTTCCTTGTCCATGCCGAGCGAGGAATCGTAGTCGCCGCACATGCCGGCATCCGACATGTAGGCGGTGCCGCCATTCAGGATCTGGTGATCGGCCGTCGGGACATGGGTGTGCGTACCGACGACGAAGCTGGCGCGGCCGTCGACGAAATGGCCGAAGCACTGCTTCTCGCTGGTCGCTTCAGCATGGAAGTCGAAAATGATCGCATCGGCCTGTTCCTTGAGCGGGCAGGCATCAAGGATCGCTTCGGCGGATTTGAAGGGATCGTCGAGTTCGGGATGCATGAAGACGCGGCCCATGACATTTGCGACAAGCACGCGTGCGCCGTTGCGGGCATAGAACAGCCCCGAGCCGCGACCCGGCGTGCCCTGCGGGTAGTTCGCGGGCCGCAGGAACTGGTCGTGACGCCCGGCAAAGGCAACGGCTTCCTTCTGGTCCCAGACGTGGTTGCCCGTCGTCACGACATCGGCGCCGGCATTGATCGTCTCGAGGAAGATATCCTCGGTGATGCCGAAGCCGCCGGCGGCGTTCTCGCCGTTGACGACGACGAAATCGAGCTTCAAGTCGGAAATGAGGCCGGGGAGGCGGTTCCAGACGGCGGTGCGTCCGGTCTTACCCACCATGTCACCCAGAAAAAGCAGTCGCATTGCTATCCAATCCAAGAGGCAAAAAAGCGAAGCCCGCTTTCCGTCAGGAGGGCGTCCAGGCTGACATCGTGCGGCTCGTCGGGCACATGTGCCACTTCCTGGCAGTCGAATGCAATGCCGATCAGCTTGGGATGCTGGCCTTTTTGCCGCAAACGCTCGATGGCGCGGTCGTAATAGCCGGCGCCGTAGCCGATGCGGTGGCCGCGATTGTCGAAGGCGGAGAGGGGGACCAGCATGATTTCTGGATCGAGCACGGCGGCGTCCGCCGGCGGCCCCGAGGTGCCGAAGCCGGTGTTGACCAATGGCACGCCGCGCACCAACTCGCGAAATACAATCGTCTGTTTGTCGAGGATGGCGGGCACGCAAAGCCGTGCACCACGCGCCTGGAAGCGCGCCAGAAGCGGTCGGATGTCGGCCTCCGACCGGATCGGCAGGAAGCCGGAGACAACAGTGCCGGGATCGAACGCGACGGCCTCGCCGGCATGCTCGGCCATGGCCAGGCTCATCTCGATTCGAATGTCTTCCGGGATCGCGTCGCGCAATGCGAGGCGGCCGGCACGCATTTCGGCTTTCAGTTCTTTCGGGGTCATGCCGTCCATCACGTTGTTTTCAGCAGACGATAAAGCTCTTGCCGATCATTTCAACGGGACAATACGACCTTTGACCGCCCGCCTTAGCCAATCGGATCAAATCGTGATGCTGGCCGGTATGGCTGAGGCGTCGGCCTGTGCCTCAAACGAGTAGGCGTTGACGCCTGATGCCTGCTGGCCGGTTCCTGCGCGCAAGTCGCGTATCGCCTTGTCCATGAGCTGCCGAACCTCCTGCAGGATGGCCTTGAACTCTTCCATCGTCTTGCGATCTTCGGTGGAGATGCCTGCGGATGCTTGTTGTCCGTCTTCGACGACGCTCTGGTAGGCGTTGCGCGCCGCAGTTGCGCCGTCGGGCTCGTCCGCTTGGGCAGCGCTCGCGTCGGAGCTGTCCGACGCCGCCGCCGCGTCTGTGGCTGATGTATTGGTTGCGGCATCTGCCGACGCCGCTCCGGTATCGGCCGTTGCCGCAGAGGCATTGGCTGCGGAAGCAATGTTTGTTGCACTGGCCGCAACAGCCGAGGCAAATTCCGCCGCAGCGGCGCTGATCTTGTGGGCAAGTTCGGCTGCAAGCCGGGCGACGACTTCTGGCGGGTAGCCGCCGCTCTTTAGCATTTCGAGCTGCTGCTTGGCTTCCTCAAGCTTGCGTGCCGCACGGGCTTTGGCCGCTTCGGCCGATGTCGCCATGCTCTCACGCAGGCTTTCCTGTGCCTTTGCCGCATTCTGCAAGATCTTCAGGCGCGCGCTGGTGCTGTCGGTCGACGTATTGAGATTGTCGGCGGAGTAAGTGGTGCGCAGGATGTTGAGCGCTGATGCGGAACCGACTTGCATACTATCCTCCGGATTGCACTATCCGGTGTAGTCTGCAACTTCAGGCTTGCGTGGGCCTGTGCCACCTATGTACGGGTGGCGAGCGTATGGATCGTTTCATTGAACAGCGGCATGCCGCCCGGTGACCAACCGAGGGCGCGGATTTTCGCAGTGTCCATCGGCGTCAGCTGTGACTTGTCGGCAGGAAGCGGCAGCCTGTTCAGGCAATCGCGCTCCCAGCGAATGTGTTCCAGGATGTCCCAGGTATCGAGGGTGACATCGGAGACGTTGAAGGTCTCACCGCAGATACGATTGGCGTCCGCTTCCAGCATCAGCCGTACGGCCCCGCCGACGTCTCTTCCGTGAACCTCGGTGCCGGCACGTGATGGCAGATGGCGGCCGGCGAGGTAATCTTCAATCAGCTTGTCCCATTTGTTCGGCCGAAGGTCGCCGTAGACGCCGGTCAAGCGCAGGCTGGCCGTTGCGAAGCCGGGCGCCGCGAGATGCGCGAGGCTGCGTTCGGCGTCGAGCTTGACGTGGCCGTAGAGGGTCTCGGGTTTCTCGGGCATGCCTTCCATCAGCGTGGTTCCCGGTGCGTGCTCGCCATAGGCGGCGCGGCTCGAAATGAAGATGCAGCGGCGTGTGCCGGCGCGTTTGGCCGCTTCGAAAAGCCGGACGCTGCCGTCAAGGTTAAGGCGCTTGAAGGTCTCCGGATCATCGCCCTCGCCGCCGCGGTATTTGCCGGGCAGGTGGTGGAAGGCGGCGTGCACGAAGAAATAGGCGTCGTCAAAGGCTTCGATATGATCGTGCGTCGGATCGAGCGAAAGCGGGGCGAATTCGACCGGTCTTGAAAAGAAGCGGGGCAGGGGAGCGTGGCGGCCGCCGATGATCACGGTATAGCCGGCGGCGAGCAGTTCTTCGACGATATAACGTCCGACGCGACCTGTTCCCCCCGATACCAATACCTTCATGCCGCCTCGTCAGGGTTGGTCATTGTCGATGGATCCGGCAGGTCATCGCCGGCATAGAACGCATGCCAAAGGTCGATCAGCGGCCGCAGTTTATCGGCCTTCGGATGATTCGTCTCCCACGGCTTCTCATACTGGTAATGCAGGACGGAAATACTCTGCCAGTCCCAAAGCCGGGGCATGGTGAACCACACGTACTGGAGCATGTTGAAATAGACGGGCAAGCCGTGCCAATCCGGGAAAAACTCCTGCAGGAAGGTCTGGTCCGTCCGCTTCCAGAACACCCCCGGCTGATCCAGCCGTTCCAGCATGCGCTGGAATGTCTCTTCGGACGGTTGCGCGACGAAGACTCCGGAGTTCAGCCGGTGAAAGTCCGCAAGGGACTCATAGACATTCGGGGCGGCGGAAAACTCGGGGTAGCGGAAGAGCTTGTCGATGTTTCGCAGCACGAGCGCGTCGGCGTCGATGAAGACGCAGCTGGCATATTCGGTCAGTTGCCATAGGCGCAGCTTGCAGAAATTGTCGAGCGGCGAGTGAAACGCCGGCTTGCGTCCCTTTGTGAAGGGGGCCGCGGTATGCAGATTGGATCGAGCATGACGCTCATTGAACGCGGCTGACAGCGGCAGATGTTCGACCGGCACGAGACGGCAGTCGAGCTGCAGGAGTGGGCCAAGGTTGGCTTGGTCGGCGCCTGCCGTATGGAGGATGACGATGTCCGCTGGAGTGGCGGTTCGGCGCAAGGATGCCGCAAGCGCCTTGGCGCCCATGGCGTAGTCGTCGTTGGTGACGAGCGTGACATAGGCGTGCCGAGGCTCACTCATGAAACGGACTTCAGCCTCTTGCCTTCCGGATCACGGTTGATCGTGGCCGCAATGTCTTTCGTCCAGGCAGAGACTGCCGGGACGCGCGACCGATCGACGCGATAGGCAAATTTCTTGGCGACGTCGACGATTTCGCTCAGAAGACCTGCCTGGAGGGTGATCGGATCGAGACCGAGACTGCGGAATTTCTCGTTCTTGACGATGAGTTCGTTTTCCGGCGCTTCCTTGCGCGGGTTCGGCAGCCAGGCGATCTCGGCGCCGCTCAGCTTGGCGATCATTTCCGCTAGATCGCGCACCCGATGCGTTTCGGTCATCTGGTTGAAGATCTCGACACGGGCGCCTCGGGCAGGCGGGTTGTTCAAGGCAAGCTCGATACAGCGGACCGAATCCTGGATGTGGATGAAGGCACGGGTCTGGCCGCCGGTGCCGTGGACGGTCAGGGGATAGCCGATCGCCGCCTGGATCAGGAAGCGGTTCAGCACTGTGCCATAATCGCCGTCATAGTCGAAGCGATTGATCAGCTGCGGATGCCGACACGTCTGCTCGGTGTGGGTGCCCCAGACAATGCCCTGGTGCAGGTCGGTGATGCGCAGGCCGTCGTTCTTGGCGTAGAAGTGGAATAGCAGCTGATCCAGGCACTTGGTCATGTGATAGATCGAGCCGGGATTGGACGGGTAGAGGATTTCCTGGCTGACGGTCTCGCCATTCGCCGTCTGGATGCCAACCGGCAGATAGCCCTCGGGGATCGCTGCGCCGACCGTTGAATAGCCGTAGACGCCCATCGTGCCGAGGTGGATCAGATGCGCGTCGAGTTGAAGTTCTACGAGCGCATTCAGGAGGTTATGGGTGGCGTTGACGTTGTTGTTGACGGTGTAGTTCTTGTGGCGGTCGCTCTTCATGGAGTAGGGCGCCGCGCGCTGTTCGGCGAAATGAATGATGGCATCCGGCCGGTTCTCGGCTAGCCACTTCTTCAGCAGCTCGTAGTCCTTGGCGAGGTCGATCAGGTTGAAATGAATGCGCCGGCCGGTTTCCGCGTGCCAGATGCGCGTCCGCTCCTGGATCGAGTCCATTGGGGTCAGCGACTGAACCCCGAGTTCAGTGTCGATCCAGCGCCGCGAGAGGTTGTCGAGAATATGAACATCGTGTCCCGTGTCGGAGAGATGCAATGATGTCGGCCAACCGATGAATCCGTCTCCGCCCATCACTGCAATCTTCATCGCATCGTCTCCTGCTTGAATGTCTCTGTCAAAAATTACTTAGGAAGCGTGACAATTGTTCAATGCTTGCAAGGCGGAAAGTCTTCCGCCAAAGAGGGCGCGTGACTTTGGAGAAAATTATGGCGGACAACGGGTTTTCGATTTCGGGTGAACTCACGGAAACGGGTCACCGGCTCCTGCAGCGGGTCTACTACGAGGACACCGATTTTTCCGGCCTCGTCTACCATGCGCGTTATCTTCACTTCCTCGAGCGTGGCCGCACCGACTACCTCCGTTGTCTCGGCGTCGAGCAGCGCGAACTCATCAATGCGGACGAGGAGGGGCTTGTCTTCGTCGTTCACCGCATGGAGATCGACTTCAAGCAGCCGGCGCGGATGGACGACATCCTGACCGTGCTGACCCACACCGAAAAAGCCGGCGGCGCCAAGATGGTCCTCAATCAGGAGATTCGGCGCGGTGAAACGCTGCTGATCGCCGCCAAGGTAATCATCGCCGTTATCAACGCCAATGCCAGGCCGCGACGACTGCCGGAGACACTCGCCGAGAAATTTCTCGAAGGCAGCAAGCCGCTCCGCGGGCCTTGAGCCCTTGCCGCGCGCAATGCGATCGACGCGGCTTGTGCGCGGTGATTCGCCTGGGTCGATCGCGAACGCTGAAAAGACGCGGGATTTCCGGTCTTGCATAAACATGAGTTTTGTGTGAAGGAATTTGCGCGCTGGAAGATAAGCGCTGTTGTGGTCATCGACCTAGATCTGACCAAGTAATCCAAGGGATAAATCTTTCGCCGATAGTTTCGCTGTCATGATCCGGCGCTAACGAACTGTTAACCATAATAGTGTCTTACTCGGATTGTCAGAGTTTGTGCGGTGCACGCCTTCCTTTGACCAAATTTGACGGCAAGGAAGGCGGATAAGAGCTTGGAAGCTTGACCAGGGCTTTGGGCGGCGGCCGCCAGACACTTCTTGCGAGATCACTTTGTGCCGCCCGGTCAAGTGCCGGGCGTTTGGATTCGGGGATTTTGGATCAATGGAACAAGTAGGATTGGCAGCAGCAACGGCCGACGTCAGCCTCTGGTCGCTGTTTATGCAGGCAGGTCTCGTCGTCAAGCTGGTCATGCTCGGGCTCATCGCAGCCTCGGTCTGGACCTGGGCGATCGTCATCGACAAGTATCTGGCGTATGGTCGCGCACGGCGCCAGTTCGAGAAGTTCGAGCAGGTATTCTGGTCGGGCCAGTCGCTGGAAGAGCTTTATCGGACGCTGTCGGAACGCAACAATACCGGCCTTGCCGCGATCTTCGTTGCGGCCATGCGCGAATGGAAGAAGTCGTTCGAGCGCGGTGCGCGCTCCCCGATCGGTCTGCAGATGCGTATCGACCGCGCCATGGACGTTACGCTGGCGCGTGAATCCGAATTCCTCTCAGCCCGTCTCGGCTCGCTCGCGACGATTGGTTCTGCCGGTCCGTTCATCGGCCTCTTCGGTACGGTCGTCGGTATCATGACCTCGTTCCAGGCGATCGCCGGCTCGAAGTCGACGAACCTCGCGGTCGTTGCTCCCGGTATCGCCGAAGCGCTGCTTGCAACCGCAATCGGCCTCGTTGCCGCTATTCCGGCCGTTATCGCCTACAACAAGTTCACTGCCGACGCCGGCAAGCTTTCGGGCCGTATGGAAGGCTTCGCGGATGAATTCTCCGCCATCCTTTCGCGCCAGATCGACGAGAAACTGCAGCCGCGCCAGGCCGCGCAGTAATCGACGGGAACGGAGTCAACGATATGGGTATGGGTGCTCCAAGCGGTGGCGGTAGCGGCGGTGGCCGCGGTGGCCGTCGTCGTGGTGGCCACAGAGGTGGCGCGATCTCCGAAATCAACGTGACGCCGCTCGTCGACGTCATGCTCGTGCTTTTGATCATCTTCATGGTGGCAGCACCGATGATGACGGTCGGCGTCCCGGTCGACTTGCCGGAGACACAGGCCAAGGCGCTGAATTCCGAAACGCAGCCGATCACGATCTCGGTCAAGAACGACGGCCAGGTGTTCCTGCAGGAAACACCGATCCCGGTCGAAGAGATTGCCGCGAAGCTCGAGGCGATCGCAACGACCGGCTACAATGAACGCATCTTCGTTCGCGGCGACGCGACCGCGCCCTATGGCGTGATCGCCGACGTCATGGCCCGCATCCAGGGTGCCGGCTACAAGAACATCGGCCTCGTGACGCAGCAGAAGAAGGACCAATAGCGAACGCTATGAAGGCCAGTATCGTCACATCTGCGGCTCTGCACTGTGCACTGCTTGCCTGGGCGCTGATCTCGATCGGCTCCCCGGAGCAGTTCAAGGTCGAGGATTTCGAGGCGATGCCCGTCGACCTCGTGCCCGTAGAAGAAATGACGCAGATGCAGCAGGGCGACAAGACGGCCAAGCCCAGCGAAAAGCCGGCGCCGAAGCCGACGGCCAAGCCGACCAATGTCGAAAACGCCGAGAACATGGGCGAGAACAAGGTCGACCTCAAGACGCCGCCGGTCCCGAACGCCAAGCCCAGCAATAACGAGAGCGCTGCTGCCCCCAAGGCCGTCGAAAAGCCTCTTCCTCAGAATGATCCCGTCCCCAACGAGGTGAAGGAGATCATGAAGGAGGAGACGGACGTCGAGCCGAAGCAGGTCGCGTCCATCACCCCGCCAAAGCCCGAAATCACCCCGCCGACGCCGCCAAAGCCTGAGGAAACGCCACAGGAACAGCCGGAGCCACCGAAGCCGGACGCCGAGGCGCTGCCGGACAAGGTTCCGACTCCGGTCGTGAAGCCGCAAGCCAAGCCGCCGGAACAGAAGCCGGCCGAAAAGCCCCCGGAGAAAAAGACCGAGGATCAGGCGAAGGCGGACGAAAAGCCGACGGACAAGAAGAAGGCCGACAAGAAGCAGGAGAAAGCGAAGTCCGCCTCCTCCAAGCAGAGCGACTTCAACGCCGACGATATCGCGGCGCTGCTGAACAAGCAGGACCCGTCGAATGGCGGAGCCAAGAGTTCGACCGAGGTTGCTTCGCTCGGTGCCAAGAAAGCCACCGGTGGCTCCAAGCTCTCGATGAGCGAGATGGATGCGCTGCGTAGCGCGATCGCCGGCAACTGGTCGGTTATCCCGGGGATGGAAGGTGCTAGCGACGTTCGCATCAAGGTCCACATGAAGCTGGACCCTGACGGTAACATCATCGGCTCGCCCGAGGTCGAAGCAGTTGGCGGCACCAACGAGGCGACGCGCATGGCGTTGGCAAGCGGTGCCAAGCGTGCCGTCATGAAGTCGTCGCCCTTCACCAGTCTCCCGAAAGACAAATATGACGCCTGGGGCGAAGTTATCGTCAACTTCGATCCCAGTGATCTAGCACTTTAAAATGCTGAAAGGCTTGTCCTCCATGACCAAGTGTTCCCTCATTCGCGCCTTGATGGTCGCCGTCGGCATGATAACCACTGCGGTTGTCGCCACGCCGGCCAACGCGCTTGTCGAAATCAACATTAACAAAGGTAACGTCGAGCCGCTGCCGATCGCGATCACCGACTTCCTGCAGGGCGACATGGGTGCCCAGGTTTCACAGGTGATTGCCGCCGACCTTCAGCGCTCCGGCCTTTTCAAGCCGATCGACAAGAACGCCTTCATCGAGAAGATCTCCAACCCGGATGCCGCCCCGCGCTTCGAGGACTGGAAGGTCATTAATGCGCAGGCACTCGTGACCGGTCGGGTGACGCAGGAAAGCGACGGACGTCTGCGCGCCGAGTTCCGTCTCTGGGATACGTTTGCCGGCACGCAGATGACCGGGCAGCAATTCTACACGCAGCCGGAGAACTGGCGCCGCGTTGCTCACATCATCGCCGACGCGATCTACAAGCAGATCACCGGCGAGGAAGGCTACTTCGATACGCGCGTCGTGTTCGTTTCGGAGTCTGGGACCAAGCAGGAGCGCAAGCGCCAGCTCGCCATCATGGACCAGGACGGCTTCAACGTCCGCATGCTGACGAACGGCAGCGACCTGGTTCTGACGCCGCGCTTCTCGCCGAACCGGCAGGAAGTCACCTACATGTCCTTCGCCAACCAGCAGCCGCGGGTTTACCTGCTGCAGCTTGAAACGGGACAGCGCGAAGTTGTCGGCAACTTCCCGGGTATGACCTTCTCCCCGCGCTTCTCGCCTGATGGCCAGAAGGTCGTGATGAGCCTTCAACAGGAAGGCAACGCCAACATCTACACGATGGACCTGCGGTCGCGCACGACGACGCGCCTGACCTCGACGGCCGCCATCGATACCTCGCCGTCCTATTCGCCGGACGGTGGGCGGATCGTGTTCGAAAGCGACCGCGGCGGCAAGCAGCAGATCTACGTCATGAATGCCGACGGCTCCGGCCAGACGCGCATCTCCTTCGGCGACGGCAACTACTCCACGCCTGTCTGGTCTCCGCGCGGCGATCTGATCGCCTTCACCAAGCAGTCGGGCGGCAAGTTCTCGATCGGCGTGATGAAGCCGGACGGTTCGGGCGAGCGAATCCTGACGACGGGCTTCCACAACGAGGGCCCGACCTGGGCACCGAATGGCCGCGTCATCATGTTCTTCCGCCAGGCCGCCGGTGCGGGTGGTCCGCAGCTCTACTCGATCGATCTGACGGGCTACAATGAGCAACTTATCAAGACCCCGACCTACGCTTCCGACCCGGCCTGGTCGCCGCTTCTCGAGTAGAAAAGCCTGTGGACGTGCCTTTTTGTCGCCGCAAAAATCCCTGATTGGGGCGACTGAGGGACAAATCAACCATCTGTTAACCATAATTCTTGAATGCCGATTAACCCAATACGGTTACAGTCCGGCAACCTTAATCAAGTCGCAAGGAGACCGGCCATGAGCCGAATTCACACCCCGGCAATGAGCCGCATGCAGAATTTCGCCCGCAACCCCGTCATGATCGCGCTTGTCGCCGGTCTTGCTCTGGCCGGTTGCGCCAACAAGAAGAACATGGCCAACAGCGCCGGTGACCTCGGCCTTGGCGCCGGCGCCGCAACGCCGGGTTCGGCCCAGGACTTCACCGTCAACGTCGGCGACCGCATCTTCTTCGACACCGACTCCACCTCGATCCGCGCCGACGCCGCCCAGACGCTTGACCGTCAGGCTCAGTGGCTCGCTCGCTATCCGAAGTATGCCATCACCGTCGAAGGTCACGCCGACGAACGCGGCACGCGCGAATACAACCTTGCCCTCGGTGCTCGCCGTGCAGCCGCCACCAAGGATTACCTTGCTTCGCGCGGTGTTCCGGCTCAGCGCATGAAGACCATCTCCTACGGCAAGGAACGCCCGGTCGCCGTCTGCGACGATATTTCCTGCTGGTCGCAGAACCGCCGCGCGGTCACCGTTCTGGGTGGTGCCGGCATGTAATTGCCGGGAAATATTACAATTTCGAAAGGCGGCTCCATTGCGGGCCGCCTTTTCTTTTTGAACACACTTTGGCCAGTTTCCGTTGCTTTTTGAAAGCAATTGGAAAAATCTCCTGTTCGTGCCAAAGGGTGCGAAGAATCACTGGGACAGGACGAACCATATGAAAAAACTTGTCGTTGCGGGCATGCTGTGCCTCGCGGCCGTGGCCGGGGCGGGCCAATCGGCGAATGCGACGTCGATTTTGGGTTGGCAGATCGGCGGCAAAGCCGCGGATCGGCAGCCTCAGGCACCGGTCGTAAACGTGCAGGCCGGCGGAGCTGAAGTTCGCGTCCAGCAGCTTGAAGAGCAGTTGCGTCAGCTGAACGGCCGCATCGAAGAGATGAGCTTCCAGCTCCTGCAGATGCAGGAAACGATCCGCAAGGCCCAGGAAGACAACGAATTCCGGTTCCAGGAACTGGAAAAGGGCGGCGGCAGCAGTGCCGGCGGTAGCACCAAGACGATGAAGAAAAGCGAGGCCGATGTGCCTCCTCCGGCTCAAGGTCAGGGCGGCGGCGATGATGTCGCCCGCGTGATCCAAGCACCACAGGGAGCCGAAACGGCTCCCTCGACCGATGTTCCGGCAAACGAGGGTCTCGGTCAGCCGCCGAAGCAGCTCGGCTCGATGGAGTTCGACAAGAACGGCAATCCGGTCGGCGGCTCGGTCAATGAGAATGCCGCGGTTGGATCAGGCCCGGTTCCGGGTGTCGATTCCGGTCGTTCGTCGCAGACTGCGTCGCTCGGCAGCGAAGCCGATCAGTACAAGGCTGCCTATGGCCACGTTCTGTCCGGTGACTACTCGACGGCGGAGCAGGAGTTCACCCAGTATATCGCTCAATATCCGAGCAGCGCACGGGCAGCCGACGCGAATTTCTGGCTTGGCGAGGCGCTCTACTCGCAGGGCAAGTACAACGAAGCCGCCAAGCGGTTCCTCGATGCGCACAAGAAGTACGGCAGCTCTGAAAAGGCGCCGGAAATGCTGCTGAAGCTCGGCATGTCGCTCGCAGCGCTCGACAACACGGAAACCGCATGCGCCACGCTGCGGGAAGTCCCGAAGCGTTACCCCAAGGCTTCGCGGGCCGTCATAACCAAGGTCGCCAGCGAGCAAAAACGCCTCGCTTGCTAAGGTCTTCCGGTTTTGTGCCCGGACGGCCCGCTTCTACCTGAGACGGCAGCACGCCGTTTTCTTGACTCGCTGACCAAGCCCTCGCGCATTCTTGTCGCTATTTCGGGTGGAAGCGATTCAACCGGCCTGCTTCTGGCGCTTGTTGAAGCCCTCAAGGCCACATCCAATTCAAGAATCTCTCTTTGTGCGGCAACTGTCGACCATAGCTTGCGGGCAGAATCGGCCGAGGAGGCGCGCGAGGTTGCAGCCTTCTGCAGCTCGCTTGGTATCCCGCACTTAGTCAAGGTGTGGCAGGGTGAGAAGGCCAAATCAGGCATCATGGCGGCAGCACGCGACGCTCGCTACCAGCTGCTTGCGGATGTCGCCGAAAGCCTGAAGGCCGACATTGTCGTGACCGCGCATACGGCAGACGATCAGCGCGAGACGCTTGCCATGCGCAAGGAGCGCTCTGAGCAAGCGAGCACGGGTATTGCCGACCTCGTTCTTTTCGATCGAAACCTCTGGATAGCCCGGCCACTGCTCGGCTGCAGACGGGAAGCTATTCGCGACTTTCTCCGTGCGCGACAGGTTTCCTGGATCGATGACCCGAGCAACGACGATCCGAAATATGAGCGCGTTCGGGTGCGCTTGCGCCTGGCGGGGGAAGCTGAGGTCGCGTCTGATGCGGACGGGGCGGATATGCGCGCGGCGCTCGCCACTTCGGCGGGCCGGTGGTTGCATCAGTATTTTGCCCTGCATTCTCCTTGGATAGGTCAGGTGATGCCGGCCGGGCTCGCCGATCGAGAGACGCTTTGTTATGCCGTTCCACGCCTTGCGGCAGTGTTTGGCGGGCAGGCATTCCCGCTCGGGCGAAAGCAAACGGACGATGTGCTCGGGCTTGTTGAACGTGGAAGGCCGGGCCGGATGACCGCGGGCAGGGTGGTCTTCGACCTTCGGCGCGACGGGCTCTTTCTCGTCCGCGAAAGCCGCGGCATTTTGCCGTTGACGTTGTCGCCGGGTGCGCGCGGTCTCTGGGACAGCCGGTTCCTCGTTGAAAACGGATCTCCGGCCGACATCACTATTCTTGCAGGTCAACCCGGGCCCGTCAGCGGTCGACTGCCCAGGGGTGTTGTTCGACGAGCCTTCGCGGCGACACCACGCATCGTTGATTTCGCAGGAGAAGATCCACTTGCCAGTGTTAGCGAGAAAGTACGGATCAGCCCCTATTTTTCGCCCTTCGACCGTTTTTTGACACGATTTGATTTCATCTTCGCAGATAGCCTTGCGGCTGCCTTTGGTACACGCCCCTATCCAAAACCGCCTTTAGGTCTTATTGACGGAAAATCTATCTAACAGTCCAGTTTGCCTTGGCATTCACCTGAGGCAATCCTATGTTAGAGGCCAAATAAGACGGTCGCCATGAGGCGGCTGTTCCAGTGCTGGGGAGTTCGATGAACCCTAACTTACGTAATTTCGCCTTGTGGGCAATCATAGCTCTGCTGCTGATTGCTCTGTTCAGCATGTTCCAGACGTCGCCGGCGCAGACCAGCTCCCGCGAAATCCCTTATTCGCAATTCTTGCGTGAAGTGGATGCGGGCCGCGTCAAGGAAGTCGTCGTCACGGGCAACCGTGTCTCCGGCAGCTATGTTGAAAATGGCACCACATTCCAGACCTATACCCCCGTCGTTGATGACAACCTGCTCGATCGCCTGCAGCAGAAGAATGTCCTCGTTTCGGCGCGCCCGGAAACCGACGGCTCGTCGGGCTTTCTGAGCTATATCGGCACGTTGCTGCCGATGCTGCTGATCCTGGGCGTCTGGCTGTTCTTCATGCGACAGATGCAGGGTGGTTCGCGCGGCGCGATGGGCTTTGGCAAGTCTAAGGCCAAGCTTCTGACTGAGGCGCACGGCCGGGTGACCTTCGATGACGTCGCGGGCGTTGACGAAGCCAAGCAGGACCTTGAGGAAATCGTTGAATTCCTGCGCGATCCGCAGAAGTTCCAGCGTCTCGGCGGCAAGATCCCGCGCGGCGTGTTGCTGGTCGGCCCTCCCGGCACCGGTAAGACGCTGCTCGCCCGCTCTGTCGCCGGCGAAGCGAACGTTCCGTTCTTCACGATCTCGGGTTCCGACTTCGTTGAAATGTTCGTTGGCGTCGGCGCGAGCCGCGTCCGCGACATGTTCGAGCAGGCCAAGAAGAATGCGCCCTGCATCATCTTCATCGACGAAATCGACGCCGTCGGCCGCCATCGTGGCGCCGGTCTCG
Source organism: Rhizobium grahamii CCGE 502 (assembly GCF_000298315.2). Taxonomy (GTDB): domain Bacteria; phylum Pseudomonadota; class Alphaproteobacteria; order Rhizobiales; family Rhizobiaceae; genus Rhizobium; species Rhizobium grahamii. The sequence goes on from NZ_AEYE02000031.1 coordinate 327,839, forward strand.
GCGGCGGTAACGATGAACGCGAGCAGACGCTGAACCAGTTGCTGGTCGAGATGGACGGCTTTGAAGCGAATGAAGGCATCATCCTGATCGCTGCGACCAACCGTCCCGACGTTCTCGACCCGGCACTGCTGCGTCCGGGCCGTTTCGACCGCCAGGTCGTCGTTCCGAACCCCGATATCGTCGGTCGCGAGCGCATCCTGAAGGTTCACGCCCGCAATGTGCCGCTGGCACCGAATGTCGATCTCAAGGTTTTGGCTCGCGGTACGCCCGGCTTCTCCGGTGCTGACCTGATGAACCTCGTCAACGAAGCTGCCCTGATGGCCGCGCGCCGCAATAAGCGCGTCGTCACCATGCAGGAGTTCGAAGACGCCAAGGACAAGATCATGATGGGCGCCGAGCGCCGCTCTTCGGCGATGACCGAGGCGGAGAAGAAGCTGACGGCCTATCACGAAGCCGGTCATGCCATCACCGCGTTGAAGGTTCCCGTTGCGGATCCCCTGCACAAGGCAACCATCATTCCGCGCGGCCGTGCGCTCGGCATGGTGATGCAGCTACCTGAAGGCGACCGCTACTCCATGAGCTACAAGTGGATGGTGTCGCGCCTGGTCATCATGATGGGTGGTCGCGTTGCAGAAGAGCTGACCTTCGGCAAGGAAAACATCACCTCCGGCGCATCGTCCGATATCGAGCAGGCCACCAAGCTTGCGCGTGCAATGGTGACGCAGTGGGGCTTTTCGGATGCGCTCGGCCAGGTCTCCTACGGTGAAAACCAGCAGGAAGTGTTCCTTGGCCACTCGGTTTCGCAGTCGAAGAATGTTTCCGAGGCCACCGCTCAGACGATCGACACCGAAGTCCGTCGCCTGATCGACGACGCCTATTCGGAAGCGCGCCGCATTCTCACCGACCACCACGAGGAATTCGTGGCGATCGCCGAGGGGTTGCTCGAATACGAGACGCTGACGGGCGAAGAGATCAAGGCGTTGATTCGCGGCGAGAAGCCGTCGCGTGATCTCGGCGATGACGCGCCGCCCAGCCGCGGTTCGGCCGTGCCGAAGACCGGCACGCGCCCAGCGACAAAGGGTGACGAGCCGGAGGCTGGCCTGGAGCCGCAGCCGCATTGATTTCTCTTGCAGAATGACCGAAAGGCCGGGTCCGTTAGGACGCCGGCCTTTCGCGTCGGTAACGCGATGTAATGGGTTTTCTTGCTAATTTACGTGATGGACACCGCGATTTATGTCATGCCGGTGACATAGCGAGGCCTCATTTGGGGCTCTTGTAGCGATAATTCCGCCTGTGGCGGCTCATTTTTTGCAAGTGGTAATGCGCAGCCTGAAGGCGCGCCAAGGCACAGGGGTGCATATGAAAAGACGCTATTTCGGTACGGATGGCATTCGCGGTCAGTCCAACGTGTTCCCAATGACACCGGATCTTGCGATGCGAGTTGGTATCGCAGTTGGAACGATCTTCCGAAGAGGCAACCACCGTCATCGCGTCGTCATAGGCAAGGACACTCGCCTTTCTGGCTACATGTTGGAAAACGCCATGGTTGCGGGCTTCACCGCTGCCGGCATCGATGCGTTCGTTCTTGGTCCGATACCGACGCCGGCTGTGGCCATGCTGACACGGTCCTTGCGTGCCGATATCGGTGTCATGATTTCGGCCTCGCATAATCCCTACGAGGACAATGGCATCAAGCTCTTCGGGCCGGATGGCTACAAGCTGTCCGACGATCTGGAATCGCAGATCGAGGACCTGCTTGAGAAGGATCTGTCCACGCAGCTTGCAAAGTCGGATGACATCGGCCGCGCCAAGCGCGTTGACGGCGTTCACGACCGTTACATCGAGCACGCCAAGCGCACGCTGCCGCGCGACGTGACGTTGCAGGGATTAAGGATTGCGATCGATTGCGCCAACGGCGCTGCCTACAAGGTCGCTCCAGCTGTTCTCTGGGAACTCGGTGCCGATGTCGTGACCATTGGCAACGAGCCGAACGGCACCAACATCAATCTCAATTGCGGTTCCACCAGCCCGGTCGCACTGCAGAAGAAGGTCGATGAAGTGCGCGCCGATATCGGCATTGCGCTTGATGGCGACGCCGACCGCGTGATCATCGTCGACGAGAACGGTGCGGTTGTGGATGGCGACCAGCTGATGGCTGTGATTGCCGAAAGTTACGCCGAGAGCCAACAGCTTCGCGGCGGCGGCATTGTCGCGACTGTGATGTCCAATCTCGGCCTCGAGCGCTTCCTCGACGACAAGGGACTCGGTCTCGTGCGTACGATGGTCGGTGACCGCTACGTTGTCGAGCATATGCGCCAGCACAACTACAATGTCGGCGGCGAACAGTCCGGACACATCGTGTTGTCGGACTATGGCACGACCGGCGACGGCTTGGTGGCTGCGCTGCAGATCCTTGCTGCGGTCAAGCGGACCGGCAGGACCGTCAGCGAAGTGTGCCGTCGCTTTGACCCCGTGCCGCAGCTCCTCCGCAACGTCCGTATCTCCGGCGGCAAGCCGCTCGAGGATATTCAGGTGCAGAAGGCGATCGCCGATGCGGAGGCCGAGCTCGCAAAGAATGGCCGCCTGGTTATCCGCCCGTCCGGAACGGAGCCTCTGATCCGCGTCATGGCCGAGGGTGATGATCGCTCGCAGATCGAGCGGATCGTCAACGAGTTGATCGGCACGATTTCGAACGTGCGCTCTGCGGCGTGAAGTCGACATGCACGCTTTTGGTCGGGTGCCGCCAGCGTCCAACTGGCGCGCCTCCGTTCCCGTAACATCATGATAAATATCTTGTAAATTTAATCGGACATTAACTCTAGTTTGCAAGAATCCAGGCTGAATAAAGGTCAGACGCGGTCTCGTGGCGCGTGCTGGGTATTGATTGTTCCTGGAGAATACTATGAAGCGATTTTTGATTGCCGCGGCTGCGGCGCTGATGGGAGGTGTCCCGGCTCTCGCTGCCGATCTTTACGTCGACCCGGCGCCGCCACCGGTTCCCGCTTTTGGCGGATGGTACTTGCGCGGCGATATAGGCATGACCAATCAGCGTCTTGGCGGAATGCAGCACGAGCTGTTTGACGACGTGGATATTCGCGAATTTGTCGATGACGGCAGCTTTGACAGCGGGCCGCTCGGTGCGCTTGGTGTTGGCTATCAATTCAACCAGTGGCTGCGTGGCGATGCGATCGTCCAGTATCGGGGCAAGACTGATTTCTCTGCGCTTGATCGTTATGGGCACACTGATGCAACGGGCACGGCTGTCTGGGATGCCACGAATGACTACGACGGTGCCAAGTCGGAATGGCTGTTGATGGCCAACGCCTATGTCGATATCGGCACTTGGGAGGGCATCACGCCATATGTGGGCGCCGGTATCGGTGCCTCACGCAATACGATCTCTCGTTTCCGCGATGTTAACGTCCCTACCTTGGGAGTTGCATACGGCGACAGCGACTCCACCTGGAACTTTGCCTGGGCGCTGCATGCTGGTATCGGCTATCAAGTGACCGACCGCCTGACCGTCGATTTTGGCTACAGCTACGTTGACCTTGGTGACGCAAAAAGCGGCCGGCTCCGCTCCTATGACGACACTGTTAACACCGGCCCGATGCACTTCAACAACATTACCTCGCACGACTTCAAGCTCGGCCTGCGCTACTCCCTGCAATAGCCAATTCATTCATCGCTGCACGAGCTTTCGACTTCAAGGTCGCCGTCACGGCGGCCTTTTTCGTGGTTTTAACCTCAATCGCAGTTAACAAATATAGTTAACCGCGCGTTAGCATCTCGCTGGAATAATACCGCATGGTCAGTCATGCGGGCACCGCTTTGCCCGGTCGGGAATTGCAATGAAATCGTCCATCACGATCCTCGCCACTGCGGCAAGCCTTGTTCTGCTTGGTGGGCGGGCGATGGCGGAGGAGCCCCCGATTGATGAGGCACCGGAGATAAGCATTCCGGGCGACTCATCCACGACCGGCTGGTATCTCCGCGGTGATCTTGGTTATGCTCCATGGACCGGCAACGAAACGCCGGACTACCGCTTCGATGATGGGGCGACCCACGAGTTCGATTCGGCACGCTTCTCGAAGCCTGTTTCTGGCGGTGCGGGGATTGGCTATCAATTCACCGACATCTGGCGCGCCGACCTGACCGGGGATTTCTTTAAAAGCGATTTTACCGGCACGGCCAACACTAATCTGCCTTGTGCCGCTTCCGCGCCTGCTGGGACCGGCTGCGCCTCCGGTGTGCGCGCCGATCTTCGGGCCTATGGCGTCATGACCAACGGCTATGCGGACCTTGCGACGGTTGCCGGCTTCACGCCGTATGTCGGCGCCGGCATTGGGATAACCAACGTCAGATGGGGTAGCGTACGTTCGCAACCCGAGTGCGTCGATGGTGGTTCGGCCTGCTCTGGGGTCACGTTTCTCCCCCAAGATTTCAACGGCAAAAACAACTGGCGCTTCACCTATGCACTGATGGCCGGCCTCAGTTATGAAATCACCAACAACATCAAGGTCGATTTCGGCTATCGCTTCTCCGATATTGCCGGCGGCAGCATGTTTGCCGGCCCCTCCGGGACAAGCGGCCGCGACGACGGATTGACTCGGCATGAGATCCGTATCGGCTTGCGGATGGCCGGCTGGTAGTCCGTGACGCAATGACGCGTGTAGACCAAAAAATCCTCCAGCTGCGACACTTCTCCGTTGACTATGTCAGGCCCGATCTATATCCACGGCGGCGGGACACCTCTCCCCAACGAGAGGCTAATTACCTGGAAGGGTATACATATGGCCACTGCCACCGCGAAGCCGGACGTCCGTCCGAACAACACCCATTTTTCTTCTGGCCCTTGCTCGAAGCGCCCCGGTTGGTCGCTCGAAGCCCTTTCCGACGCGCCGCTCGGCCGTTCGCATCGTGCGAAAATCGGAAAGACGAAGCTCAAGCAAGCCATTGATCTCACACGCGAAGTTCTCGAAGTGCCTGCGGATTACCGCATCGGCATCGTGCCCGCTTCCGATACCGGCGCCGTAGAAATGGCGCTCTGGTCGCTGCTCGGCGAGCGCGGCGTCGACATGGTCGCCTGGGAAAGCTTTGGCGCCGGTTGGGTCACCGACGTCGTCAAGCAGCTGAAGCTGAAGGACGTTCGCAAGATCGAAGCCGGTTACGGCGAACTCCCCGATCTCTCGACCATCGATTTCGACCGCGACGTCGTCTTCACCTGGAACGGCACCACCTCGGGCGTTCGCGTTCCGAATGGCGATTTCATTCCCGCTGACCGCAAGGGCCTGACGATCTGTGACGCGACGTCTGCCGCCTTCGCGCAGAACCTCGATTTCGCCAAGCTCGATGTCGTCACTTTCTCCTGGCAGAAGGTTCTCGGCGGCGAGGGCGCTCATGGCGTCATCATCCTCAGCCCACGCGCCGTCGAGCGTCTGACGACCTACGCACCGGCCTGGCCGCTGCCGAAGATCTTCCGCATGACCTCGGGCGGCAAGCTGATCGAGGGTATCTTCACCGGCGAAACCATCAACACGCCGTCGATGCTCTGCGTCGAGGACTATATCGATGCGCTGCTGTGGTCGAAGAACGTCGGCGGTCTGAAGGGCCTGATGGCTCGCGCTGACGCCAACGCCAAGGTCATCGCCGACTTCGTCGCCGCCAATGACTGGATCGCCAACCTGGCAGTCAAGGCCGAGACGGCTTCCAACACCTCGGTCTGCCTAAAGATCACCGACAAGGACGTTCTGGCGCTCGACGCCGACGGCCAGGCGAACTTCGCCAAGGGTATCGTCAGCCTGCTCGACAAAGAAGGTGTCGCTTATGACATCGGCCACTACCGCGACGCGCCGTCGGGCCTTCGCATCTGGGCCGGCGCCACGATCGAAACTTCTGACATGCAGAAGCTGATGCCGTGGCTCTCCTGGGCGTTCGCGACCCAGAAGGCAACGCTTTCCCAGGCCGCAGCCTGAGTTGATCGCATCCGGCTCCGCTGAAAAAGCGGAGCCTCGCAATCCCGATTACATTCCATCGTTGAACCTTTTGAAGGAAGCCCCCAATGGCACCTCGCGTTCTCGTATCCGACGAACTGTCGGAAACCGCCGTCCAGATCTTCCGTGATCGCGGCGTCGAAGTCGATTTCCAGCCGCAGCTCGGCAAGGACAAGGACAAGCTCGCCGAAATCATCGGCAACTATGATGGTCTCGCCATCCGCTCCGCCACCAAGGCGACGGAAAAGCTGATCGCGTCTGCGACTAACCTCAAGGTCATCGGCCGCGCCGGCATTGGCGTCGACAACGTCGATATCCCGGCTGCTTCGAAGCGCGGGATCATCGTCATGAACACGCCCTTCGGCAACTCGATCACGACGGCGGAACACGCCATCGCGCTGATGTTCGCCGTTGCCCGCCAGCTGCCGCAGGCCGACGCCTCCACGCAGGCCGGCAAGTGGGAAAAGTCGAAGTTCATGGGCGTCGAAATCACCGGCAAGACGCTCGGCGTCATCGGCGCCGGCAATATCGGCGGCATCGTCTGCAAGAAGGCCATCGGCCTCGGCATGCATGTTCTCGCCTATGACCCCTTCCTCTCGGCTGAGCGCGCCCAGGAAATGGGCGTTACCAAGGTCGAGCTGGACGAGCTGCTCGCCAAGGCCGACTTCATCACGCTGCACGTGCCGATGACCGACAAGACTCGTGGTATCCTCGGCAAGGAAAACCTCGCCAAGACCAAGCCCGGCGTTCGCATCATCAACTGCGCCCGTGGCGGCCTGGTTGACGAGGCAGCACTTGCCGAAGCCATCAAGTCCGGTCACGTCGCCGGCGCCGGCTTCGACGTTTTCGAGGTTGAGCCCGCCAAGGAAAGCCCGCTGTTCGGCCTGCCGAACGTCGTTTGCACCCCGCATCTCGGGGCGTCGACGACGGAAGCCCAGGAGAACGTGGCCCTCCAGGTTGCCGAGCAGATGTCGGACTACCTCGTGAAAGGCGCCGTTTCCAACGCCATCAACATGCCGTCGATCACGGCGGAGGAAGCACCGATCCTCAAGCCGTTCATCCGGCTTGCAGACGTTCTTGGCGCTTTCGTCGGCCAGGTCACGGAAGAGCCGATCAAGGAAATCGAGATCCTCTTCGACGGTGCCACCGCTGGCATGAATACGCGGGCGTTGACGAGCGCGCTGCTTGCCGGTCTGATCCGGCCGCAGGTCGCCGACGTCAACATGGTCTCTGCTCCCGTTATGATCAAGGAAAAGGGCATCGTCCTCTCCGAGGTCAAGCGCGACAAGACCGGTGTTTTCGACGGCTACATCAAGCTCACCGTCAAGACCGACTCGATGACCCGTTCGATCGCCGGCACAGTGTTCTCCGACGGCAAGCCGCGCTTTATCCAGATCAAGGGTATCAACCTCGATGCCGATGTCGGTTCGCACATGGTCTACCTCACGAACACCGACGTTCCCGGCATGATCGGCTTCATCGGCACGACGCTTGGCGCCGCTGGCGTCAACATCGCGAACTTCCAACTCGGCCGTGACAAGCAGGGCGGCGATGCGATCGCGCTGCTTTACGTCGACGGTCCGATTGGCGACGAGGTGCTTGCCAAGCTGATGGCAAACCCCGCAATCCGCCAGGCAAAGCCGCTGGTTTTCGCAGTCGACTGAGTTTTGCTCCCAAGGCAATGAGAAAACCCGGCGCGGGAACCTGCGCCGGGTTTTCTCGTTTTGCCTGTTGATCACTCGCGCTGATCACTGTCGCGAGCGACTATCGTTCCTTTCACCAATTCGGGTGCTTCTATGACAAAGTCAGTCGTCATTACCGTCCTTGCGCTCTCATCCATTATGAGCCTGTCATCCTGCGCAAACACGGCGAATGGTCTTGCCAAGGACGGCCGGGAGGCGAGTAGTGCTCTGGATCAAAGCACGCATCGTATCCTGAGGGCCGGCGCGAACTGAGAGACGCTGCCGGCCCTCTGCGCTTACGAAGCACCGGCCGCCAGATCAAGAGGGCTTGCCGTTACTGCGGCGTCGCCGGAGCCGGAGCAGCGGGGGCCGGAGCGGCCGGAGCGGCAGGGGCCGCCGGAGCGCTCGCGGGCGGGTTTGCTGCAGGCGGCGATGCCGGTGCAGTCGATGCAGGTGGCGAAGCCGGCTCGGACGCCGTCGGCGCCGGGGCTGTCGCTGTCGACGAACTCTGTGATCTTGGCCAATATGTAGCCGCCAAGGCAACGACGACGACGATCGCTGCGAGCACAATCCAGATCGTCCTGCTCTTGGATGCTGACGTGTTCACCGGGTTCGGTCTGTTGAAGTCGTTCGTCATGTTACTCCTCCTCTAAACGTTAACTCCTTGGCGAGAAAAATGTTCCTATGCGCGCAAATTTGCGTGAGTCCGCATGAACGGCCGATACCAAACGCCCGGATCACCTTGGGCTCAAGCCGCGCCTGCAGGTCCCATTCCAAGCAATTTTACGGTAACGTACTTCCAATTTACGCCTGCTCGTGTCTCCCTTCGGATCGCCTCTTCGCGTGGATGTGGATCTCGGGGGTGAGGCCGCGACCGGCTCGACAGCGGTTGCAGAGAACCTTTCGATGTTGGAGGCCGGGTGCGAACGAGCATGATGGCAATCCCCTTTGCGGCCCTCTTCGCGCGCAACGCACAGGCATGGCTGCATGCCGCATTCCACCGGGGGTGCTGTGCATGCGTAGCTGTGATGTTCCTGGCAGTGATGGGCAGCGAAAGCACTCACGCCCAAATGCCGCAGCCGTCTGACAGACAGGGCTTTCCTCAGCGGGAACTGGTGATCGGCACCAAGGAGGCGCCACCCTTTGCGATGAAGGATGCCGATGGCAATTGGACAGGCATTTCGATCGACCTCTGGCGGGAAGTTGCCCAGAAGCTCGGCCTGACGTTTCGTCTCGCCGAGGAACCCAACGTCCAGAAGCTTGTCGAAGCGACGTCGCGAGGCGACTACGATGTTTCCGTGGCGGCGATCACCATCACCGCCGATCGCGAGCGTGTCGTCGATTTCAGTCAGCCATTCTATGATACCGGGCTGGGGATAGCCGTGTCGGTCAACAGTGTGTCGGTATGGCGCGAGATCATCCGGACAATGATCTCGGCGGGCTTCCTGCAGGCGGCGGGCGCATTGATTGGCATCTCGCTGCTGGTCGGCGCGTTGGTATGGCTCTTCGAGCGGCGTCATAACGACGATTTCGGCGGGCCGGCTGGACGTGGTTTGGGGGCAAGCATCTGGTGGTCGGCCGAGGCCATGACGCAGGCAAGCACTGGTCACCGCGGACCGATCACAATCGCCGGCAGGGCGCTCGCGATTATCTGGATGGTGGTCTCGATCATCACGATCGCGGTCTTTACCGCCAGTGTCACCTCGGCGCTGACGACGAGGCAGATGCGGGGGCTGGTAAACGGCGTCGAGGATCTGCCGGGTGTGCGCGTCGGGACGCTTGCCAACTCGGCCACCATCGGCTTCCTGGACGGCGAACGCATCAAGCATCGGACATTTCCCCAGGTGGCCGACGGACTCAAGGCGCTGGAAACCGGATCTATCGACGCCTTCGTGTACGACAAGCCGCTGCTTGCCTGGACCGTTGAACAGCGCTTCTCCAGCACGGTTCAAGTGCTGGATGTCGATTTCGAACCTCAGAGTTACGGGCTCGCGATGCCCCTTGGAAGGCCCTATCGCAAGGCGATCGATGTCGCCGTCCTTCAGGCGGTTCACGATCAGCGTTGGAAGCGGACACTGTTTCAGTATCTCGGCGAGAAACAGTAGATCGGGCCCAACCGACGTCTCCGTTTGCCGTTCGTCGCGCCCTCTATGTCATCGGCTTCAAGAGCCTCAGTGCATTGATGGTGACAAGCACCGTCGCGCCGGTATCGGCCAGGATGGCGGGCCACAGGCCGGTGATGCCGGCGATGGTCGTCACGAGGAAGACAGCCTTCAGGCCAAGCGCGATCGTGATGTTTTCGACGATGTTGCGCATGGTGCGCTTCGAGAGCGCGATCATTGCTGCGACATCGCTGACGCGACCATGGAGGATGGCGGCATCGGCCGTTTCCAGCGCAACATCGGTACCGCCGCCCATGGCGATGCCGACGTCGGCGGTTGCAAGGGCAGGGGCGTCATTGATGCCGTCGCCGACCTTGGCAACGATCGAGCCGCCGCGCTTCAACTCGTTCACGATGCGCTGTTTGTCCTCCGGCATTAGTTCGGCTCGGACTTGGATGCCGAGTTCTTTGCCGATGGCCTCAGCAGCGCGGTGATTGTCGCCCGTGAGCATGACAGTCTTGATACCCGCCACAGTCAGCGCCTCGAGACCCGACTTGGCGTCGTCGCGCGGCTCGTCGCGCATGGCGATCGCTCCTGCCAGCGTGTCGCCGACGATCAGCACCGAAACTGTTTTCCCATCGTCATTGAGTGCCGTGATACGCGCGGTCTGATCGGATGAGAGTGGCACTTGCTCGGCGGCAGCCTTCGGAGAGCCGAAGAATAGCGGTTGCCCCTCGACCGTCCCGGTAATGCCTTTCCCGCCCAAGGCCTTTGCGCCTGTCACCGCGGGGAGGGTGATCCCCGCTGCTGTTGCCCGCGCCAGGATCGCGAGCGCCAGTGGATGGCTCGAGCCTGTCTCCAGGGCGGCGGCATACTTCAGGACGTCGGCTTCATCCCTACCGAAAGCGATCACGTCAGTCACCTGCGGCTTGCCTTCGGTTAGCGTGCCTGTCTTGTCGAGGGCGACGGCGGTGACTTTGCCGAGCGTCTCGAGCACTGCGCCGCCCTTCAGCAGCAGGCCACGGCGCGCTCCCGAAGAAAGCGAGGCGGCAATCGCGGCGGGGGTCGAAATCACGAGGGCGCAGGGGCAGCCGATCAGTAGTATGGCGAGGCCCTTGTAGATCCATTCGTCCCAAGCGGCTCCCATAAGAAGCGGCGGCAGGATGGCAACCAGAGCAGCAACGACGACCACACCCGGCGTGTAGTAGCGCGAGAAACGATCGATAAAGCGTTCGGTCGGAGCCTTCGACTCCTGTGCCTCCTCCACCAGTCGGACGACACGCGCGATTGTATTGTCGGCAGCCGCTGCCGTCACCTTGATGCGAAGTGCCGCGTCACCGTTGACCGTGCCGGCAAACACCGCGTCGCCTTCACCTTTGCGCACTGGTGTGCTTTCGCCGGTGACGGGCGCTTCGTCGATGGCACTCTCGCCAGACAGGATGGCGCCATCCGCCGCGATGCGGTCACCAGGTCGAACCAGAATGATCGCGCCGACGGAGAGGCTCTCGGCCGGCACTTCCCGGGTCGTGCCACCTTCCTCGAGAAAGGCTCGTTTCGGAACCAAAGTCGTCAGAGACTGAATGCTGGCCCGTGCCTTGCCTGCGGCGACGCCTTCCAGCAGTTCGCCAACCAGGAACAGGAAAACCACGGTTGCGGCTTCCTCTCCGGCATGAATAATCACCGCGCCGACCGCAGCGATGGTCATCAACATCTCGATCGAAAAGGGCGTGCCTGAAAGGGCAGCGGTAGCTGCACGCTTGGCGATCGGCACAAGCCCCACGAGCATCGCCACGATGAATGCATAGGGCGCAATGGTCGGCACGAGGTGGCCGATGATGTAGGCGACAACGAGCGCCACACCGGAGGATATGGTCAGGCGACCTTTCTTGCTTTGCCACCAGGGGCCGGCCATCGGCGCGTCGTGGCCGTGGAGCCCTTCTAGTGGATCTGGCGCCTTCTCCGCCGCATGATCGTGAGCTTCATGGTTGTGCCCGGCGTGATCGTGGTCGCTGTGGTCATGGTCATGGTGGGAATGGTCTGCCTGCGTATCTACCTGCAACCTTCCAGCCACCTGCGAGACGGTATAGCCAAGGCTCGCCACCTTCTTCTCGATAGCGATGAGATCGCTGCTGCCGTCATGGCGCACGGTCATTGTTCCAGCGGTCACCGAGACGGAAACATCTTCGACACCCGGAATTCGTCGGACGGCCGTGTCAATCTTGGCCGCGCAGCTGGCGCAGTCCATTCCGCCGACCCTGTACCGTTTTTCGACCGTTTCACCCATGATCCGCTTCCTTGTCAGTTCGAAGCATCTTTCCTACATCCTCTAGCGACTAGAGGTGCAAGAGGAAAATCATGAAAAAGATCACGATCGGGGAAGCTTCCCGGAAAAGCGGCGTCAAGGTACCGACAATCCGCTACTATGAGAGCATCGGCCTCCTTGCGGAGCCAAATCGTAGCGAGGGCAATCAACGCTCCTACGAGCCGGCCGATCTGCGCAGGCTTGCCTTCATCCGTCACGCCCGCGAGCTTGGGTTCGAGGTGGAGGCGATCCGCGCTCTCCTCACCCTGCAGGACGATCCGCACCAGTCCTGCGCGTCCGCAGATGCGATCGCCAAGACTCGCCTGATCGAAGTCGAGCAGAGGATTCGGAGCTTGATGGCGTTGAAGGCTGAGCTTGAGCTGATGGTTGAAGGCTGCGGGCACGGGCGCGTCGACCAGTGCCGCGTCATCGAGGTGTTGGCCGATCACGGTCAGTGTAGTCATTCCCATCACTGACGGTGGATCGCGGAGCAAAGCGTTCTCTAAAGCCAGCAGCGGGCTCGATGCCGCAATGTGAAGGCGCTCCGCACACAGTTTGTGCGACTATGGTGCCGATACGAACTAGCTTTTCTGTGCTGTTGTTGCCTGTTGCGAAGCGGCCGAGAGACGGTCGATATCGCCGGCTAATGGCTGCCATCTCTGAGTTTTGCAGTAAAATTTACCGTAACGTACTTCCCGTTCGCGCTGCGATCTTCGACATTTGACCCGCACTGCCGCCCTGTGGCTCGTCGAAATCTGAATGTACTACAGAGACTACGTGATGCTACGCCTCACGGCCGACGCAGGGCGCTATGATCATTGTCGAGGATTGAGCGAAGCCGACAGGTGCTCGGATGACCTATTTGCGTGAAATCCCAGAGAATGAACGGAAGCTTTCCCGGCGAGGAGAGTTGCTGGCATTTGTCATCCTTGCGTTCGGTGTCTGGCCCGTCGTTGCCGTTGGAATCGTGGCGAGCTACGGCTTTCTCGTCTGGTTTTACCAGATGATTTTTGGCCCTCCCGGGCCGCCTCCAAGCGTGCACTGAGGTGGCCCATGGACGCGAATTCGATTTCTCGTCGCGCTTTTCTTAGGGGTCAGGTCGCTCCCTCTCCGATAATGCTACCTCCGGGCGTGTCCTATTCCTCTCTCGATCACTGCACCGGGTGCAACCGGTGTGTGGAGCGATGTCCCACCTCCATCATTCGACTGGTCGCCGGTGTCCCCAGTGTGGATCTGTCGGTCGGTGAGTGCACCTTCTGTCGGGCGTGTCTGGATGTTTGCCCGCAGCCGGTGTTCGACGCCACGCGCTTTCGGTTCGATCATGTGGCAGAGGTTTCAGGCAGTTGCCTTGCGACAAGGGGGATTGCCTGCCAGTCCTGCGGCGAAACCTGTCCTGAACACGCGATCCGCTTCAAGCCACGCATCGGCGGGCCGTTTCAGCCAGTTATCGAAGCGGCGACGTGCACGGGGTGCGGTGCATGCCTGCAGGTCTGTCCGGTGGACGCCATCTCGATGCGACCCCTGAGGGAGCTTACCGATGGATGAAAATCTACTCTGGCACGTATCAAGCGCGGTAATCGCGACACGATCCGAATACACCGGCGCCGTTTTGACCCTCCTCGAAGAGATCGATGGCTTGGAGGTCTACGGTCACGACCGCGGCAAGATCGTCGTCGTGATCGAAGGCCCGAGCACGGGGATGTTGGGCGAGGTGCTTTCCAGAATCTCGCTATTGGACGGCGTGATTGCCGCCAATATGGTTTTTGAACAAGTTACGGAGTGGAAGCATGTCGACGACCGAATTGCTGACCCGGCGTGACGTTCTAAAGGCCCAGGCGGCCGCGGTAGCCGCTGCGGCCGCCGGGGTAACGCTTCCAGCGGCGGCCCAGCCCGTTCCTGGTGGCGTGGAGGCCTTGCAGATCAAGTGGTCGAAAGCACCGTGCCGGTTTTGCGGCACGGGCTGCGGTGTGATGGTCGGCGTGAAGCAGGGACAGGTCGTTGCCACTCACGGCGATATGCAGGCGGAAGTCAATCGCGGCCTGAATTGTATCAAAGGCTACTTCCTATCGAAGATCATGTACGGCGAGGATCGACTGCAGACGCCGCTGCTGCGAAAGCGCGATGGCGCTTATGCCAAGGACGGCGAGTTCACACCGGTGAGCTGGGACGAGGCCTTCGACGTGATGGCCGAGCAGTGCAAGAAGGTGCTGAAGGAAAAGGGACCAACGGCGGTCGGGATGTTCGGCTCCGGTCAATGGACCATTTTCGAAGGCTACGCCGCGACGAAACTGATGCGCGCCGGCTTGCGATCGAACAATCTCGATCCCAACGCGCGCCATTGCATGGCATCTGCTGCTTATGCGTTCATGCGCACCTTCGGCATGGACGAACCGATGGGATGCTACGACGATTTCGAGAACGCGGACGCCTTTGTGCTCTGGGGCTCGAACATGGCGGAAATGCATCCGATCCTGTGGACGCGGGTGGCAGATCGCAGACTGGGCCAGCCGCATGTGCGCGTTGCGGTTCTGTCGACGTTCACGCATCGGAGCATGGACCTCGCCGACATTCCGATCGTCTTCAAGCCCGGAACCGATCTTGCGATCCTGAACTACATCGCCAACCACATCATTCAGACCGGGCGGGTCAATCAGGACTTCGTAGACAAGCACACCAAGTTTGCACGTGGCGTCACCGACATCGGCTACGGTCTCAGACCCGACAATGTCGTGGAGACGAAGGCAGCCAATTCGGCTGATCCCGGCAAGACGGACCCGATAGACTTCGAGGCTTTCAAAGCGTTCGTTGCCGACTACACGCTCAAAAAAACTGCGGAATTGTCTGGAGTCGATGCGGGCTTTCTTGAACAGTTGGCCGAACTCTATGCCGATCCGACCCGCAAGGTCATGTCGCTGTGGACCATGGGCTTCAACCAGCATGTCCGCGGCGTCTGGGCCAACCAGATGGTCTACAACCTCCATTTACTGACGGGCAAGATTTCGGAGCCCGGAAACAGCCCGTTCTCATTGACTGGCCAGCCTTCGGCATGCGGCACAGCGCGCGAAGTTGGCACGTTCGCCCATCGCTTGCCTGCCGACATGACCGTTACCAATCCGGAACATCGCAAGCATGCCGAGGAAATCTGGAAAATACCCGAGGGGATTATTCCTGAAAAACCCGGCTACCATGCCGTGCAGCAGGATCGGATGCTCAAGGATGGCAAGCTGAATTTCTACTGGGTTCAGATCAACAACAATGTGCAGGCCGGTCCAAACACCAGCAATGAAACCTGGCAGGGCTACCGCAACCCCGAAAACTTCGTCGTCGTCAGCGATGCCTATCCGACAATCACCGCAATGAGCGCCGATCTCATTCTGCCCGCCGCCATGTGGGTGGAAAAAGAAGGAGCGTACGGAAACGCTGAGCGCCGAACGCATGTCTGGCATCAACTCGTCCAGGCGAAGGGCGAGGCACGCTCGGATCTTTGGCAGATCGCCGAGTTTTCCAAGCGCTTCACGACGGATGAGACCTGGCCTGAAGACATTCTTCAAGCCAATCCGCAGTATCGCGGAAAGACGTTGTTCGACGTGCTGTTCCGCAATGGCCAGGTCGACAAGTTTCCGCTGAGCGAAATCAGCAAGGAATACGACAACAACGAGTCCAATGCCTTCGGCTTCTACATCCAGAAGGGATTGTTCGAGGAATACGCCACGTTCGGCCGTGGGCACGGGCACGATCTTGCGCCCTATGACATGTATCATGAGGTGCGGGGGCTAAGATGGCCCGTGGTGAACGGCCAGGAGACCCGCTGGCGATTCCGGGAAGGATATGATCCCTACGTCAAGCCGGGCGAGGGTCTGAAGTTCTATGGTCAGAAGGATGGCAGGGCCGTGATCCTTGCCGTGCCCTACGAACCACCAGCCGAATCCCCGGACCAGGAGTACGACTTCTGGCTGGTGACCGGCCGTGTGCTGGAACACTGGCATTCCGGTTCAATGACGATGCGCGTCCCGGAACTCTATAAAGCTTTTCCCGGTGCACGCTGTTTCATGAACGCGGAGGATGCCCGCAAACGCGGCATCAACCAGGGAGCGGAAGTCCGGATCATCTCCCGACGTGGTGAAATTCGATCACGCATCGACATTCGCGGTCGGAACCGAATGCCGCCCGGTGTCATCTTCGTCCCGTGGTTTGACGCCAGCCAGTTGATCAACAAGGTGACGCTCGACGCAACCGATCCCATCTCCAAACAGACGGATTTCAAAAAATGCGCGGTCAAAGTCGTTTCCGCCATTTGAGGCGGCCGCAGTGGATGACAGTCGTGGCTGGTCTTCTCGTTTTCGCGTCGACGGCTGCGATCGGTCAGATGATACAGCAGAACGTGCCCCAGCTTGAGGGGCCAGCGCAGTCGATGGCCACCGGCGAAGCGAAGCCCCTGCCGAAATGGGTGACGGACGACCAGCGGCGAATGCGTGCCTATCCCGATCAGCCCCCGATCATTCCACACTCGATCGAGGGTTACGAATTGTCGGTCAACGCCAACAGGTGTCTTTCCTGCCATAAACGGGAATTCACTCAGGATTCGGGTGCGCCGATGATCAGTGTCACGCATTACATGACGCGTGATGGCCAGATGCTCGCCGACGTGTCTCCTCGACGGTACTTCTGCACGGCATGCCATGTTCCGCAAGCGGATACCCGCAACCTCGTCGTCAATCAGTTCAAGGACATGAGCGAACTCGGCTTCAAACCGGCGGGGAGCGAGTGACCAATGGCCTGGATCAAGACGGTACTCTTGTGGGCATGGTCGATCCTGACCACCCCGGCCGCAACCATCGGCTTGGGGGTTCTCACCCTCGGCGGCTTCATCGGCGGCGTGATGTTTTGGGGCGCGTTCAACACGGCGCTTGAGCTTACCAACACTGAAAAATTCTGCACGTCTTGTCATGAGATGCACGACAACGTCTATCAGGAACTCAGCCGAACCATCCATTTTTCGAACCGGTCGGGCGTGCGCGCCACCTGTCCGGATTGCCATGTCCCACACCAATGGACGGACAAAATTGCTCGGAAGATGCAGGCCTCGAAGGAGGTCTGGGGTAAAATCTTCGGCACGATCAATACGCGACCCAAGTTTCTCGAAAAGCGTCTCGAGCTTGCTCAACACGAATGGGCTCGCATGAAGGCAAATGACAGTTTGGAGTGCCGAAACTGTCATTCGTCCGTAGCGATGGATTTCCAGAAGCAAACGCAGCGTGCCGCCGACATTCACTCCAAATATCTGCTTTCCGGCAAGGCCACTTGCATTGATTGCCATAAAGGAATTGCGCACGAATTGCCGAACATGGAGGGCGTTGATCCGGGTTGGAAAATGCCGAAGGAGCTCGAAGGCAACAAGATGGTCAACGCAACGCCGATCGATGATCTCCAGCGCGCCATTGCTGAGGCGCACGGCGAAGCCGCCTATCTGCGAGAGTAAGCGGTGGCCTCGCGCCCGCGCGGCGGAGCACTACGAGGCTCCGCCGGTTTGCCGCTCAAAACTATTTCAAGGTTTCAGCGAGGCGCTCTACGCCTGCTCGCCGGAATTGCCCGCTGAGATCATCGCGTCAAACGCGTCCGCTGCCTTGCTGCGATAGCGTTCCTGATGGCGCAGCAGAAAGAATGGCCGAGGCAGGGCTGGAATGTTCGCCTCCTTGAGAGTTCCGGCGCGGAGAAACGGGGTGGCGATGCTTCGTGATATCAGCGTCGCGCCCAGTCCAGCCTCGACAGTGCCGATCACCGTTTCGTTGCCCGGCAGCGACATCGGAATATCAAGCGTGTCGACCGTCAGCCCTGCCGTTTGGAGAAGGCTTTCGAATGCGCGGCGCGTTCCGGACCCTGGCTCGCGCAGGATCCAGGCTGTCTGGGGGAAATCCCTGACGGTTCGTGGTTTTCCGTCAGCCCAGGCGTGTTCGGGCGCTACGATCGCGATCATCTCGTCGGTAGCAACTTCCCTCATCGACAGGCCCCGACGTTCCTGCGGCCATTCGATCAGGCCGATCTCTGCTCGCCCGTCGGCCACGGCATCAGTCACTTCCTCCGTATTGCCGATCCTGATGTCCAGCGCGATCCCGGGGTAGCATTTGCGATATTCCGCAAGGCGCGGAGCGAGCCAGTAGCCGGCGACGGTCTGGCTTGCCATGATCGATAGTTCGCCATGCATCAAACCGGAAAGGTCCATCAAGGCGGCTTCGGCAGCGCGTGCGCTCGCAAGAACGGCTTGCGCTTCCTTCAGAAACATTCGCCCAGCCTGGTTCAGCACGATAGAGCGACCGACGCGGTCAAACAGCGCAACGCGGTGCCGGCTTTCGAGCGCAGTGATTGCCGCGCTAACGGCCGATTGCGTCATGTTGAGATGAGAAGCCGCCTGGGTGATATGTTGGCGTACGGCGACCTCAACGAAAATTCGAAGTTGCTCAAGGGTCATGGGTTGTCCGCATTATCATTCGATATTATCGAACATAACGATAATTACAATTCGTTGGAATCGATTAATTTGCCGGCGTATCAGTGGGGCAACCTCAAGAGGATATGCCCATGGCCGCATTCATTGTTTCCGGTATTGCGTCCAGTCCATCTGCGTCACGCTGCGTCCTGCATTTTACCCCGAACTGGTTTGCGGCGACGATGGGTACGGGCATCCTTGCAATCTGCCTCGCACAGTTTCCAAATGCGCCAGCACTCACCGCCGTCGGAGAAGTCCTGTGGCTGTCGAACATCGTGCTGTTTGTCGGTCTGGCGCTGCTCTATGCCGCCAAATTGATACGACACCGGCGCGAGGCTATGCGTATTTTTGCTCACCCGGTCGCTTCGATGTTCTTTGGATGCATTCCGATGGGGCTTGCCACGATCGTCAACGGGACGGTCATTTTCGGCATCGCGCGGTTCGGCGACGCGGCTGTTCCTGTTGCCATCGGCCTCTGGTGGTTCGATGCCGCACTTGCGGTGCTTTCCGGTCTTGCGATTCCGTTCGCGATGGTCACCCGGCAGACGCATGTGCTCGAAGAGATGAGTGCGGTGTGGCTGTTACCGGTGGTTGCCTGCGAAGTCACCGCGGCGAGCGGCGGGTTGCTGCTTCCTCACATTCCCGGCGCGAGTGACCAGATGACGGTGCTGTTTGCGAGTTACGTGCTCTGGGCCGCTTCCGTGCCGCTGGCACTTGGGCTGCTCAGCATCCTCTTCCTGCGGATGGTGCTTCACAAACTGCCTCCGGCCAGCATGGCGTCGACCGCTTTCCTGTCGCTCGGCCCGATAGGGACCGGCGCGCTCGGACTGAGCCTTTTTGCGCTGAACGGGAACGCGGTGCTCGCCGCCAATGGTCTCGGTCTGTTTGCCGGCGCAATGTCGGGTGCCGCATTCCTCGGCGCGATCTTACTTTGGGCTTATGGCCTGTGGTGGTTGGGCATGGCGCTGGCCATAACTGCCCGCTACGTGGCGAATGGCCTGCCATTCAACCTCGGCTGGTGGGGATACACCTTTCCGATCGGTGTCTACGCGGTTGCAACGATGCGTCTTGCGGCGGCGCTCCATTTTCCGGCGCTCGCGATGTTCGGTGCCGTTCTTGTGATCGTGCTCGCGGCGATCTGGATTGTCGTTGCAGTCAGAACCTGCTTCGGGGCCGTGGACGGCACACTTTTTGTAGATCCTAGTTTGGCTGACGGGGCTTCGTCGGGCCTCACCCGGTAAGGCTTGAGTTCATCGGTCGAAGCGACTGACCTCGATTCCGCTGCCGACCGGCAAAAGCACGCTGGTAATGCCGGGCCTGGCCCGGATCGCTTTGCCGTATTGCCTGACGTTCTCGTCGCCGGGACGCAGCATGTTGTCCGCAACGATGATCGCGCCGGGATTGAGCTTGGGATAGAAGGCCTCGAGGCAAGGCAGATACAAGTCCTTCCAGAGATCCACGAGGACAAAGTCGATGCCATCGGTGAGGTGGCCGATCATTTCTACCGCGTCACCGATCCGGAAATCGATCCAGTCAGCGAGCCCAGCCTTTATCGCCATCCCTTTGGCATGTGCCGACTTATACTCGTGCAACTCCATGGTGATCAGCCTGCCGCCTGCCGCCCGCGCCGCTTCCGCCAGCCAGATGCCGGAATAGCCGAAGGAAGTGCCAAGCTCGAGAATGACCGGCTTTTCGAGGCTCTTGGCGAGAATGTTGATAAGCTGCCCGGTTTCCCGACCGACCGCGCGCAAACGCATGTCCTGCCCTCCGTCGCGGCCGCCGGGTGCAAGCTGGCGAGGACTGTTCTGCTCCTCGCGGATCATGACATGGTAGGTATCAAGCACGTCCTGAATCTTGCCGTCCATCTTCGACTCCTCGAGGCGGTGCCCGAGTTGAGACACCCACATGCGCGGCCCTGCTGACAAGTTTTGCTCGGCAGTCGCTGGCATGAAAGTTAAACTTTGGCAACAATCGCCATTTACCGTCAGGCGTTGTTGCACGGCCCTGAGATGTCGGTTACATCCGGTTCTTCAACGGTCGGGCGTCGCTCGGCCGCGTAAGCGTTAACGTCACTCAACGCGTATGATCGAACGGCTCTGCGGCTTCGATCTGCGCGACTGTGTCCTGCGGATCGAGGTGAAGAGCCTCTGAAGGACACGATGGATAGCAATCAGAACTCAACTTACAGCCTGCCGGCTCCACAGATCGAACGGGTTCGTCATGAACTACGTCGCCGCTCCCTGACGGTCGCCGAAGTCACGGATATCACGCCGGGCATGCGCCGCATCGTCCTGACGGGCGACGACCTTGCGGACTTCATCAGCCTAGCGCCGGATGATCACGTGAAAGTCTTTGTGCCTGCGCTCGAGGGCGAGGCCCGTCGCGACTATACGCCACGGCGGTACGACAACGATGCCCGCACGTTGACGATCGACTTTGCCTTGCATGAAGCCGGCCCGGTGACCCAGTGGGCGATTGAGGCATCCGTGGGCGATACCCTTGCGATCGGCGGGCCGCGAGGCTCAGCGGTGGTGTCCTCAAGCGTGACCCGGTGGCTGCTGATCGGCGACGAAACCGCGCTGCCTGCCATGGGACGCCGGATCGAGGAAAGCGATGTCGGGATAGTGATCACCGCCATCGGGGCGGTGGCGGGGCAGGCGGAGAGGCAGATCTTCGAAACCAAGGCGGAACTACTTATGCATTGGGCGGAACGATCGCCTTCGGATGCGACGGATGCCGGACCGCTTCTGAGCATTTTGCGGGGGGTCGATATTCGGCCGGAAACTTTCGTCTGGGTCGCGGCCGAGGCGTCGGTTACACGCGCAATCCGCGCCTATCTTGTTACGGAGCGGGGCTATCCGTTGCACTGGATCAAGGCTTCCGGCTACTGGATCAAGGGCAAGGCCGATACCACGGAGAAGTTCGACTAGGTTCTGTTCAGGAGGCGCGCGCGTCACGGCTCGCTTCCTGCTCCTACGGACTCTGAAGAGCCGTTTTCGGCGTGAAATCGGTGTTCGCAACGTCGCTGCATCTCGGACCTTCGCAAGCAACGCGCGGTTGGAAAGTGTTTGACATACCCGGATCCACCATGGATCATACGCCTCATGGGGTCGCGATCACCCCACGAGGCGCCAGCCGAAGAGTCGCGTCCAACGAAGCCGCTAACACGGAGGGACGCGCAATGCCGTCATTCACCGAAATCTCAGCCGATAAACTGAACCGTCTCATTGGCACGCCCGGTGCGCCGGTGTTGATCGATGTGCGCAACGATGAGGATTTTTCCGCCGATCCTCGTCTCATTCCCGGATCAATCCGCAGGCCGTTCAGGGATGTGGATCAATGGGGCCATGAAATCCAAAGCCCAGCAGTGATCATCTGTCACCATGGCGCCAAGCTCAGCCACGGCGTTGCCGCGCATCTTCGCTTCATGGGCGTGCAGGCAGAAACGCTGGAAGGCGGGTTCGAAGCGTGGATCAAGATGAGCGGCCTTGCTGTGCCCTCGGACAAGCTGCCGTCTCGTGATACCAAGGGACGAACCGTTTGGGTCACGCGCGCGCGCCCGAAGATCGACCGTATCGCATGCCCCTGGCTGATCCGTCGCTTCGTCGATCCGTCGGCCGTCTTTCTGTTTGTTCCCACCGCGGACGTCTTGATGGTCGCCGACCGTTTCGGGGCGACACCCTTCGATATCGAGGACGTCTTCTGGAGCCATCGCGGCGATCGTTGCTCCTTCGACATCATGGTGGAGGAATTTGCCATTCAATCCGACGCGCTCCTCAGGCTTGCGACAGTTGTCCGGGCGGCCGATACCGCAAGACTCGATCTTGCGCCCGAAGCGGCCGGATTGCTGGCGGCTTCACTCGGGCTTTCGCGGATGTTTGCCGACGACCTTGAACAATTGGAAGCAGGCATGACCCTATACGATGCCTTCTATCGATGGTGCAGGGATGCGACCGACGAGACACACAATTGGCCCTCGGCGAAGAGGGGAAGCTGAGATGGCCAACCTTGTCACGGATACGCCCGCCGACGATACCGCGGGCGGGACGGGTCACGGTGTCTCCTTCGGTGACGCCTTTCGCGTCTGGTTGCGGGTGGCGGCGCTGAGCTTCGGCGGCCCGGCGGGGCAGATCGCCGTCATGCACAGGATCGTCGTCGACGAAAAGAAGTGGATTGGCGAGCATCGTTTTCTGCATGCCCTGAACTACTGCATGCTGCTGCCGGGGCCAGAAGCGCAACAGCTCGCCATCTATATCGGGTGGCTCATGCACAGGACGGCGGGTGGGCTCGTCGCCGGCATCCTTTTCGTTGTGCCGGGCTTCCTTTCCATCCTTGCCCTCAGCTACGTCTACGTACTGTTTGGAAACGTCGATGCCATCGAAGGCATGTTCTTCGGTCTCAAGGCCGCTGTCCTTGCGGTCGTTTTGCAAGCCGTCATCCGGATCGGTGGCAGGGCGCTGAAAAATTCGGCGATGGTCGCCATCGCGGCCGCCGCGTTCGTGGGGATCTATGTTCTGCATATCTCGTTTCCGTTGATCATCCTGGCGGCGGCGATCATCGGCTTTTTGGGTTCGGCAACCGGCTCGAAGCCCTTCCAGACAGGCAATGGCCATAAGGCCGCTGCCGGTCGCGTGCTGGCCGACGTCGATTCCGCGCTCGGCGAGGAAACGCCGGTCCACGCGCGGCCGAACTTGTTATGGTCATTGAAGATTTCGGCCGTCATGCTGGCGTTGTGGCTCGGACCGCTCTTGCTGCTTTACGTGTTCCGAGGCGGCGATGATGTGTTTACGCAGATCGGCGTCTTTTTCAGCAAGATGGCCGTGGTGACTTTTGGGGGCGCGTACGCCGTGCTCGCCTATGTCGCCCAGGAGGCCGTTCAGCATTATGGTTGGCTGCGCCCAACGGAGATGCTCGATGGGCTCGGCATGGCCGAGACGACGCCCGGCCCCCTGATCATGGTTCTCCAGTTCGTCGGCTTCATGGGAGCTCACCGCGATCCAGGTGGTCTCGATCCGATGGTGGCCGCGACCTTGGCCGCAATCCTCACGACCTGGGTGACCTTCGTGCCGTGCTTCCTGTGGATCTTTCTGGGTGCGCCCTTCATCGAAAAGCTCAGGGGAAATGCAGCGCTCGCAAGCGCGATGTCGGCCATTACCGCTGCGGTGGTCGGCGTCATCCTGAACCTCGCAATCTGGTTCGGCTTGCATTTCCTGTTTACCGAGACGCGCATCCATCGGGTTGGCCTCATATGGATTGAGGTGCCCGTCTGGTCATCGCTGGCTCTGCCGTCGCTCGTTCTCAGCATCGCGGCTGCCGTTGCCATCTTCCGGTTCAGACTGTCGGTGATCCCCACATTGCTCGCTTGTGCCGTGGCCGGAATGCTTTGGAAGTTGCTCGGGGCGGCGCTGTAACAGCGGCAGCACAGGGCATGTGCCAAGCGACACCTCACTGATGAAACTTGCATCCTCTTGCGCCGGAACCCAATCCTTTCTATATCCTCGCCAACGAAAGTCCGGCGGCCGATCCCGCGCGGACGCATGAAATCCGCCGCATCTTATGGGTGGATCACAACAAGCTTAGAATTGGCAGTCACCCGTGAACACACTGGATTTTGAAAAGAAGCCGGAAGATACCCGCGTTGTCGTCGCCATGTCCGGCGGCGTCGATAGTTCCGTGGTGGCAGGCATTCTCAAACGCCAGGGCTATGACGTGCTCGGCATTACGCTGCAGCTTTACGATCACGGCGCGGCCGTTCATCGCGCAGGCTCCTGCTGTGCCGGCCAGGATATCGACGATGCCCGTCGGGTCTGTGAGACGCTCGGCATTCCTCACTATGTACTGGACTATGAGAAGCGCTTCCGCGACACGGTGATCAATCCATTCATGGAAAGCTATGTCGCCGGCGAGACGCCGATCCCCTGTGTCTCGTGCAATCAGACGGTCAAGTTCGCGGATCTGCTGGCAACGGCCAAGGAGCTCGGCGCCGATGCGCTTGCAACCGGCCACTACATTCGCTCGCGGCCCAATCCCGCGCCTGGCGACCCCGGTCGTCGCGCGCTTTATCGTCCGGCCGACTCCGATCGCGACCAAAGCTACTTCCTTTTCGCGACGACGCAGGAGCAGATCGACTATCTGCGCTTTCCGCTCGGCGGCCTGCCGAAGGCCGAAACCCGAAAGCTTGCCGAGGACATGGGTCTTGTGGTCGCCAAGAAGGCGGACAGCCAGGACATCTGTTTCGTGCCGCAGGGCAAGTACTCCGACATCATCAACAAGTTGAAGCCGAATGCGGCACTCGCAGGCGAAATCGTCCATCTGGACGGCCGCGTTCTCGGCCAGCATGACGGCATTCTGCACTACACCATCGGCCAGCGCCGCGGCATCGGCATTGCCACCGGCGAGCCGCTTTATGTCGTCTATCTCGATGCCCGCTCACGTCGGGTCATCGTCGGACCGAAGGAAGCGCTGGAGACGCACCGCGTCTATCTGCGGGATGTCAACTGGCTGGGAGACGAGCCGCTCGCCGAAGCGGCCTCGGGCGGGGGCTTCGAATGCTTCGCCAAGGTGCGCTCGACACGCGCGCCGACGCCGGCCGTCCTGCATGCCGATGTGACCGGTATCTACGTCGACCTCGCGGTCGGCGAGGCCGGTGTTGCACCGGGCCAGGCCTGCGCGCTCTATTCGGCGCCCGGCGACGACGCACGCGTCTACGGCGGTGGTTTTATCGAGCGCTCCGAGCGCGAACCGGCGGCGGAGGCCTCGCTGAAGGCGTTGCTGGCAAGCCCTATCGCTGCCTGAAACAGCCTGTGGTATTTTCTCGATCATGCGCTTGACATGACCGCAAGGGTCACCATATAAGCCGCTCATTCGACGGGCCGGGCGTTTAGCAAATGGCATCGTTGGCAGATGGCTGGGTAGCTCAGTTGGTGAGAGCGCAGGATTCATAACCCTGAGGTCGGCGGTTCAATTCCGCCCCCCGCTACCATCTTTATCACTGGCGCTTCCGTGTTAGCCAAGTTGGACAGTAGCCATTAGTTCGACTTCCATGGCTCGATCGGCCTACCATCGTTATGTCGCCACGGCGTAACAGGCCCGCCCGATAGGATAGGTTTCCACGGCGGCGCCTTCCTGCCGATGGTAGTGGTGCGGAACTGTTAACGGCAGCTCGCGTCTTCTTAGTGGAAGACATCCCACCAGTCTTTCTCTTCCGCTTCGTTCATCATCTCCAAATTCTCGATTATCTCGATTAGCTTGGCGGCCGTCATATCTTGAACTTCAGAGATCGTGTCCTCGCTGACAATCATGACAGTCCAGGTACCATCAGAGTACCGGAATGCGAGAAAGGCGGGTTTGTCGTTCACGACTGTTTCTCCTCTGACTTGCAGGATGAGCAGGACAGCAGGCCGGATCAAGGATGTCTACTCGCAGTCAAAAAGGTTCCCGGATATTGTGGAGGGATCAAGTCCGCAATATCCGGGATGCACTGTGTCCTAGGGTATGAGGACGTTTGGAAGGCTACAGTATCAATTGCTCCTTGCCGTCTTTCGAAAGTCGAACGATTTGTTGGACTTAGGTCGGAGCAAAAGGCGCCCTAGGCCTGATTTTCAGACTAGACAGGACGCTGGCGATCGAGCGTGACGAGAAGCCGCACTGGTAGAGCACTATGGATCGTCCCATCTCTAAAGCATGAATAAGAAGCAATTCGTCGGTCTAAGCATTACGGTGTTGGTCGGTCTTACCTGCGTGCTGCTGGTGACGGCTTCGATCCTCGGCCCTACGGTCGCGGTTCCGCCTCTCTAACGGCATCGGGCAAGCATTCTGCCGATATCGCGCAGCCAGACGCCGTCAATCTGCCTCGGCACCCTCATGACGAGGGGTGCGGCGCTGATGTTGCGGCGGCGGATTGTCGTGGATATTGAGACGACGGATATCCGGTAACTGCTATGCACGCACCTTGCTGGCCCATGGTAAAGCTAATCCCTCTTGGGGCTGTGGGCTCTCTTCATCAGGGTGGATTTGATAGTCAATAGTGACAGCTCGAAGGGGCGCCAGGTTTGAAGCCGTGGTCGCAAACCGGATTCATAGGGCGCTTGCGATCCATCATTCGGGGAGTCAGAAACCGATTGGTCATCGGTGTGGTGGATCCAGTCGTTTGCTTGCTCACAGCTGTTGGGGTGCCTTTCTTCGCAGCCGATGACGCCGCCGCAGCAGGCGCAAAGTTCGAAAGACCAAAGAGTGCAGCGACCGCTGCAGGTGCCAACGGTGTATGAACTAATGGTGTCACCGCGCCAGTATAGGGAGGCAGCCTTGGCCGCAACGCGGTTGCCAAGCGGATGTTTCCGCCTATCTCAAGGGGTCCGCAAGCAAGGAGTTGGCATGAACAGTCGTAACGGTCTCTTCTTAATTATCGGTGCTTTGCTCGTCGTCGTGGTGGGCATGGGGGTCTACATTTATCGCGAGCAGAGCAAGCCCTCGGGTGTGGACATTTCTATTGGTGAAAAAGGAATCTCGTTGGAAGAAAAATAGGGATTGGGGTCCGGAATGCTCGGGTGCACCCGCGGGGGCAATCCCGAGCATTCCGGTGTCCATGGGTTTGGACTACACACGATTACGTGGTCTAGATTGGATAGTTGGGCCAAAGTCCCTAAAGGGTGGCAGCTCGCATAGTGCTCCCGGGGACATTCAAAAATCTATTTCAATTATTTTGGAGGTCGCTAATGTGACCTCATGGCAAACCGAACGGTGCGGCTTACACAGGGCGCAGCGGGGACCGAGCATCCTGTACAGGACGAAATCTCGACTGCCAGAGGGAGAGAAGCTTAGCTCTTCGGAGGCAACGCCTGAGCTTCTCTCCCGATCATGGAGCTGAGGCTCTCAGCAAAAGCGACGACGACACTCAGAATTACCTTCAGCTACGAAGCCACGGCCGCATGTCCAGTTGGCAGGACCGTCTGCACGATGCGGCAATGATCCAGCCGCGCACTTCCACGCAAAAGGGACCAAAGCGGTCGAAGCTTGAAAATTTGCCTGCGTTGATTGACCGGGGTTTGATCGCTGTCTAGCCCGGCTCGCACCTACCAGCGCATATTCTTCCGTGGAACCTTCAATAAACTTCGGCCGTACGCCTTTCTCATTGGGCCACGATATGCACGATAGCAGCGCGCAACACAGATCGGGTTTGAGAATGGCAAAGAAACCGAAACTGGAACATTCCGAGCTCGCCGGCGAGTTTACCGAGGATGGTGTGACCGTACTCGTCGATATTTTCCGCCCGGCCGGCTCGAACGGCGACTGGAAGATGGAGGTGGTGACCCAGCACGAGGACCTCATCGAATGGGAAGAGCCCTTCGCGACCGATCGCGAGGCTTTCGACGAGTTTCTGGCTACGGTCGCCCGTGAGGGGATCAAGACATTTCTGGAAGACGAGGACCCGTCGGTCCACTAGCTCCTTTGGGGTCGTGTAGGTATGCGGCTGGTTAGGCAACGGAGGATCGCGCCCTAGATGGGTTAGGTTCTGAAAATTGGGGACATAGTCACCCGACTTCAGTCGCGCCAGCAGGACAACATGGTTGCTGCCGCCGTGGTCGATGACGACCGACAGCGCCAGTTTGTTTGGCGCAAAGCCGACGCTGAGCAACGTTTTCACCTTGAGCGGGGCATAGTCTTCGCAATCGCCTTTGCTGTTAATGGGCAGAGACCAGTCTCGGACTTTCCTGATGTCTGTGCGTCCGTTGCCGGCGTTACGCCGGCGTTGACCTGCCGGTTACCTTTTGGAGCAAGGGCATAGCCTCATGGTCGGTCATCTCGCGCCCCCCGCCATGGCAAAGCCAAGAATGGCGCGCGCATGCGGAGGGAAGCCAATCGGCGCTCCGATCGAACGCGATGCGTGAAGGGCCTGGCGGCAACCAGCGGCAATCAGAGTGGCAACAGCCAGGGCGGCGGCAACCAAGGCGGCAATAGCCAGGGTGGCGGCGGCGAAGGCGGTGGCGGCCAGGGTGACGGTAGCCACGGTGGAAACCACTAGACTACGAACGGACTGCCGTTGCGGCGACCGCTGTCAAGTCAGAGCCCGGGCATTCGCCCGGGCCTGGTCATTTCCTGCCGCTTGCTTCTGTAGAGCCAGCACTCTCAGAATTTGTAGCCAACGCCGACGGTCACGACGTTTTGGTTGAAGTCGGTGTCGACGCCGCGCAAGTCCTTGCTGCTATAGTCGTTGTAGCGATATTCGACCCGCCCGATGATATTGTTGGTGAAGGCATAGTCGAGACCGGCTCCAACGGTCCAGCCGGAGAACGTCGCATCATCATCGCCAACAGGGGTGCTTACGTGGCCCCTGGCGCCGGTCCAGCCGGCAGCACCATAAAACAGCGCGTGATCGAGAGCGTAACCGACGCGGGCGCGAACGGAGCCTGTCGTGTTGAACTTGTATTCATTGCCGCCAACCGTTTCCTCGTCCCAATTGTAGGAAGCGTCGCCTTCGACGCCGAGGACGATGTTGTTGTCGAGTTGCCAGTTATATCCGGCAAAGCCGGTGACGAGGCCGCCGTTGAGGTTGGCGTCGCCGATGCCGGAGAAGTCACCGTTGCCCCACGCGCCGCCACCCTGCAGGCCGAGATAAAAGCCGTTCCAGGTGAATGTGGGCGCCGCTTCGGCAACCGGGGCCGCCGGCGGTTCGCTCACAAGGTCCGCGGCGCATGCGGTTCCCGCGAGAGCAATCATAGCTGCGGAGACGCCAACTATACGGAAATACATGATAAATCCCTCTCCTATGACAAGGGTCCACTCAAGTTACACGCCGACCAAGGCCAGCCCCGATCGATAATCGTGGCCATGCGGCATGCATCACACTTTCAGTGGAAATGTCCGCCCACAGGACCAAGGCGCTAACGCCGCCCTATCCGAGAAGGTTCCATCACGAACTTCTGATGTGCGGGAATGCTAGCATTACAGATGTGGCGTACGTTGCGCCTTGCTCATCCGTTGGCCAGCGCCGCGTCCCGATCGAAGATGAAGGAGCGTGTGTCTTCGGCGGGCATAGGCTTTCCGAAAAGATAGCCCTGGCCGACATCGCAGCCGAGCTGAAGCAGGTGACCGAGTTGGCGATGCTCCTCGATGCCTTCGGCGGTCGTTTGTATGTTGAGGCTGCGACCGAGGCCAAGCATGGCGCGAATGATCTTCTCCTGGCGATCGTCATCGCGGTAGGTCGCGATGAAGCTCTTGTCGATCTTGATCTTGTCGAAGCGGTATCGGGCGAGCTGGGCGAGGCTGGAATAGCCCGTGCCGAAATCGTCGAGGGCAATCTGCACGCCGGCGTCGTGCAGTTCATCCAGAATGATGGCGGCAACCGCCGGATCCTGGATCAGCGCATTCTCGGTGATCTCGATCTCAAGGCGGCGTGGCGGCAGGCTGTTTGCCGAGAGCACCTTGAAGATGCGCGAGGCTAGCAGCTTGTCCTCCATCTGTACCGGAGAGACGTTGAACGACAGCATGACGTGATCATCCCAAGCCAAGGCATCGCGGCAGGCCTGCGCAAGAAGATCCTCGAACAACTCGGTGATCATGCCGGTTTCTTCGGCAATGCCGATGAAGACCGGCGGCGGAATGGCAACGCCCTCTTCATCCGTCCAGCGCGCCAGCGCCTCGAAGCCGCAGACCGTGCCGGTCTTGAGATCGATCAGCGGCTGATAGAACGGCCGGATAGCCTTCTTTTGGATCGCAATCCGGAGCTTCGATTCCAGAGTGGCGCGTTTTGCCACCTTATCCTGCATCGAGGCTTCAAACGCCATGTTCTGATTGGGACCGCGTGACTTGGCCTCGTACATGGCTAGATCGGCACGATGGGCGGCGTCCTCCAACGGCTCCCGACCTTGTTGCCAGCGATCGTAGCCGACGCTGGCGCCGACTTCGGCGGCAACCCCATTGATATGGATGGGGCGCGTTACGGCCTGGATAAGCAGGCATGCGAAGCGCTCCTCGTGCCGCGGCGAGAGGCCGAGCGCGACGACGACGAACTCATCACCGCCAAAACGGTAGACGCAGTCAGCGTTGCCGATCGCGCAGATGCGCTTTGCCACTTCGATCAGCAGGGCGTCGCCGCCATTGTGGCCCACAAGGTCATTGACCTTCTTGAAGCCATCGAGGTCGATGGAGAAAATTGTAACATTCTGCTCCCATTCGTCGCCCTCGACGTCCGTCTTGGTCCTTCGCGGAAGTACCTTGCGCTCGAAGGCATAGCGATTGGGAAGCTTGGTGAGGTGGTCGTGAGTTGCCGTCCAGTCGGCCTTGGCCTGGGCGCTGGCCCGCAATTCCATTTCCTTGCGCAGGTCGACGATGCGCAGGATCGAATAGACAAAGCTCATCGCGCCGCCTATGCCGAGCGCGAGGACGAGTTTGTCCGCACCATAGCTCTCGTAAGCGCCGACGAAGGCGACGAGCCAGTTATCCAATTCCAGGATCGCGCCGACGAGCCACAGCGTTACTCCCAACGCCATGACCAACAGGCATTGCCTTCCGGCTCTGCTCTGGAAGAATACCGGCATGCTTCACTCCATCTCCACCCGAGCGCCGGTGTATCATTGAAGTCTGAAGCGTTTGTTGAAACCAAGGGGCGAATTCTTGGTATCCGCGCTTACCGGAAAAGGAGAGCGGTTCGAAAGGCGAGCGGCGCGGCCGCCCGCCTGTCGCTGTCAGCGGATCAATAAAGACGCGCCAATGACGAGCAGAAGCAGGGTACCGGCGGCGGTCATGCGTAGCAGGCGCGTGCGCCGCATCTGGGCGCCACTCCAATCATAAGGCATTTGGTCCTCCTAGGGGCAAGGAACACGGCGAATATGTCGGGTCGGAAAGCTATGGCATTGTTCGCTTGCGTAAGGCTGGCCTAAATTAATGCTCGCAAAATTAGGATGCCGCGCCTTCCACGCGCAGCGACCACCGGCTGCCATTGCTGGTCATGTGGACGACAGCGAGTGGTTCGATATCGGCGATCCAGAAGGAGGATACCGGAGCTTGTAGCGTGTTGATGATCGCTGCCCTGATGACCGCGGCATGAGTGATGGCGACGATATGGCCACCGGCCTGCAGGCGCTCGCTCATCCAGGCTTTTACACGCATGCAAACGGCGGCGATTGCCTCGCCACCGTGCGGCGCTTCTTCCGGCCGCGCCATCCAGGCCGCCAGATTTTCGGGTTCCGCCTGCTGGATCTCCGCAATCGAGCGTCCCGCCCAGCGGCCGAAGTCGCAATCGGCGAGTGCCTCGGAAAATTCCGCTTGCAGGCCAAGCGCATCGGCCGTCTGCTGCGCGCGCAATGTCGGGCTGGCAAAGACGCGATCGGCCCGTCGAAGGCGCGGGGCGATTGCCTGCGTGGCGATCATCGCCTCGTCGTTCAACGGCTCGTCCTTCGGGAACCGCGCCTCTCGGTTGGCGGCAGTGGAACCATGGCAGATCCAGGTCAGGCGCGTCATCACTCGATCGTCTCCGGATACCGGGGAAGGAGAACTGTCGTTCTATGAAGTTTCGTTGACAGGTTCGAAGCCGCAGATATAACGGTTATGTTGTGGGTTTGGAAACCGGTGAAATTCCGGTGCGGTCGCGCCACTGTGATCAGGATGAGGATACCTCGGACTGGAAGTCAGACCCTGCCACGCAACAATTCTCGACTGAACGCGTCATTCCAGGAGGAATACATGTCTGACTCTACTTTTACGCCCGTCGCCGTACCGGCTCCGATTCCGGTTGGCGAGCTTTTGCCCTGGGCCATCTTCGGCGGTCTGCTGATGCTCATCGCCATCTATTTCGTCGGCACCGAAGAGGGCGCGATGGCGCTTTTCAACGGTATGTACGTGCACGAGTTCGTGCATGACGGCCGGCATTTGCTCGGCTTCCCCTGCCACTAAGGGAGTTCCGAACATGGTTGGAAATCTTTTGCTTCGCGGGATGCTCGCGGGCCTGATCGCTGGCATCCTCGTGTTTGCCTTTGCCCACACCTTTGGTGAGCCGCTGGTCGACCAAGCGATTGCGTTTGAGGAAGCCGCAGCGCAGGCAGCCGGCGAAACGGCCGAACCCGAGGTCGTCAGCCGCGCCACGCAGGCCGGCATTGGTCTCTTCACAGGCGTAATGGCTTACAGCATTGCAGTCGGTGGGCTGTTCGCACTGGTTTTTGCCTTTGTCCAAGGCCGCTTCAGTGGTCTCGGGGCACGTGGAACGTCGGCAGTCATCGCGGTTGCGGCCTTCGTCTCGGTTGTTGTCGTGCCGAATATCAAATACCCGGCCAATCCGCCGGCGGTCGGCAATCCGGATACGATCGGCGTCAGGACTGAACTGTTCTTCCTGATGATCGTCGTTTCGATCGCCGCGCTCGTTGCCGCAATTGCGTTTGCACGCCGCCTCACATTACGGTTCGGTGCCTGGAACGCGGCGATCACAGCGGGTATCGCCTATATCGTCTTCATCGGTGTCGTGCAGTATCTGCTTCCGCCGATCAACGAGGTGCCGGAGAACTATTCGGCGGCGGTCCTTTGGCGTTTCCGTACGACCTCGATCGGCATGCACCTGATCTTGTGGAGCGTCCTCGGTATGGCCTTCGGTGTGCTCGCCGAACGCAAGCTTGGCGCCGTTGCAAAGCTGCGCGCTCGCGCGCCGGCCTTCCATTGATCGGAGGGGCTCTGGAGCGATCCGGAGCCTCATTCAAGGGATGATCTTTCGGCACTCAATTTTCCTTTTGTCCCTGCTCGCGCTGCTGCAGTTTTGCTCGGTTGCGGAAGCTCACCAGCGCAGCGGCAGCGGACCTCATACCGGCATTGCGATTGCCGAAATCTCACATGGCGAAATGATCATGATCGCCGAGTATCGCGATCGGATCATCGGTCTCGCGGCGCGCGCGACGGACACGACAGAGCCATTCCGGCGTGTGCTGAACTACGCCCAAATTCAGCATGCCTACTGTTTGTGGGGCAAAATGCCTGGTGGGGTGACCGACGAGGCCAGCCCGTTCAACGAATGCTCGCACGCCTATCTCGCGGCAACGAAGGCCGTGCTGCTATCGATGCGGAGCATGGGCGGCGAGGCTGTCGAAGCCGAGGCCATCGTCTCGACAATCGATGCCGGCATGGTGTTGCGCGGCTTGGCGTTGATCACCTGCGAGTTCAGCGGCGAGGCGTTCAACACGGCAGATATCGTTCGTCCCTCCTGGAGCGCTGTTCCGCGGCATCCTGCCAGCCTGGCGACGTTAACGGCGCTCGCCGCGGCGCTGATGGCTGCGGTCTATGGCGGGCGGCGCCTGCTCCGACGGATCGCACCCTAACTTTTCTCGACATCGCGGTCGAAGTGCGTCGCCACCAGCATGGCGGCAAGGTGCACGGTATTCTTTGCGCCGTAGCGCTCTTTCATGCGCTCCAGCCGGTGCTCGACGGTTCGATGCGAAATGCCGAGATCAGCTGCGATTTCCTTGGCCGTAGCCCCTTCGGTCAAAAGCTGGATCACCGCTTCGTCGGTCGCATCCATGCGAGCCTGCTGCTGAGGCGGGTTGAACATGAACCGTCCGTTCGAAACTGTCAGCAGCCAGGACGGGCGCCGCGCCGTTGTCTTTTGCGGAAGGATCAGCCGCTCATATCCGAGATTGACGCCAAGGACCCTTGTCTTGACCAGTTCCATAGACGGCTTCTGCGTGGCAATCACCTCGCGATAACGCGGGATGACGGCCGTTTCCATGTACGCACGATCCCTAAACTCCCCGATGCGTTGATCGGCGAACAGCTTGTTGATGTTCAGCAGGCGTGAACTGAAGCCAGAGGGGCGCACGACCTTGAGATGCCATTGCAGCGGGTCCTCTCCATCGAGAACCACAAGCGTCATCCTCATCCGGATCGTCAGCAGATCGACAACATCGCGATAGATGTCGTCAGGTGCAGCGGGCATCTGCGACGTGGTATGCAGCCAGGCGTCCAGCAGTTTCTGCGTGATAGTGTGAAATGACGTGTCCTTGTTCATCAACCCATACGCGATATCCGGAATCGGTATGCAACAACAACCCAAAATGGGTAAAGGTTCAATAGCGGCAACACCTAAATTGTCGTAAGGTATTAATTTGTCGAATATATCACTTTCGATATCAATTCTGAGGTGAATCTGTTCTCGTGTTAATTACCCTTTATGCGGGTCCTCGAAGCCTGTTTGAAGAGGCGACGACAGGAGGCCAGCAAAACCATAGCGGGCAGGTGATGCGTGTGGTTCTGCGCGCCCCGCGCGGAGCAGCAATCGCGACTGGTATCAATCGCCGGAATAGCGCTGCTCGCGCCAGGGGTCTCCGCGCATGTTATAGCCGTTTTGCTCCCAGAAACCCGCCGCATCGACCGGCAGCAACTCGATCCGTCGCAACCACTTCGCGCTCTTCCAGAAATAGAGATGCGGAACCACGAGCCGCATGGGGCCGCCATGGTCACGAGTCAACGGCACACCCTCCCACGATGTCGCCAGGATCGCATCCTCCGCGGCAAAATCTGCGAGCGGCAGGTTTGTCGTGTAGCCGTCGTAGCTCGTCAGCATCACGTAATGGGCTTCCGGCTTGGGCATTACCTGATCGAGCAGGTCGCGGGTCGATACGCCCTTCCACTTGTTGTCATAGCGCGACCACGTCGTCACGCAGTGAATGTCGGTGACCTTCAGGCTCTGGTCCAACGCCTGGAAGGCGGCCCAGGTGAGGTCAAGTGGCGATTCGATGAGCCCACGCACCTCCAGACGCCAACTGTCGATCGAGATCATCGGCTGCTGGCCGAGATCAAGGACAGGCCAATTCTTGACGAGATGCTGGCCAGGCGGCAGTCGCTCTGCTTCCGGCCGACTGATGCGACCGGTGAGGAACTTTCCTTCAGCTGCCCAGCGGCGCTTCGATGTCGTGAGCTTGCTGTCGGTTGAGGTTTGATCGTCGCTCATCGGTGGCCCTTTCGCGTTGCGGCAATTAGGCCATTCGCCTTCGCGGACTGTCAAGCGCGGGGTCACGGCAACACCTGCCGAGGTCGGCCGTTGACGATGCAGGCCCATCGAAGAGATTGAATTTCCCGGGCATTTGCTAAATAAGATGGACCACAGCCGGCGCCGTTTTGGCGCCTGCTTGCATTCATAGGACATCCGGCACATGCCCATTCCAGCCCGGATCGAAAACGATCTGCCATTCCTGACTTCGCTGCGTCGCGATCTGCACGCCCATCCCGAGCTTGGCTTCGAGGAGCAGCGCACGAGCGACATCGTCGCGCGGTTGCTCGAGGAGGCTGATATCAAGGTGCATCGCGGTCTCGGTGGTACCGGTGTTGTCGGCACGCTGCAGGTCGGCAATGGGACGCGGACGATCGGGCTGCGAGCCGATATGGATGCGCTTGCGATGCCGGAGATGGCGGATCGCCCGTATAAGTCCAAATTCGCCGGCAAGATGCATGCCTGCGGACATGACGGGCATACGACCATGTTGCTCGGCGCCGCACGGCATCTGGCAGCGACGCGCGAATTTTCCGGAACGGTGCATTTCATCTTCCAGCCGGCCGAGGAGGGCAGAGGCGGGGCGCGCAAGATGGTCGAGGATGGTCTTTTCGAACTCTTCCCGTGCAATGCCGTCTATGGGCTTCACAACATGCCGGGTCTGGCCGTCGACGAAATCGCCGTGGTCGAGGGGCCGCAACTGGCATCGTCGGACAGTTGGCGTGTGATCTTCCGGGGTACCGGAACGCATGGCGCCAAGCCGCATCTCGGCAAGGATCCGATCACGGCTGCCGGCACCTTCCTGACCTCGTTGCAGACGATTGTCGGGCGCGTGGTCGATCCGTTGCAGCCTGCCGTCGTCAGCGCCTGTTCGCTGCAGGCGGGTGACCCCAAGGCATTGAACGTGATCCCCGATATCGTCGAAATCGGGGGGACTGCCCGGGCCTATTCGCCTGAGGTCCGCGACCAGCTCGAGGAAGAGATCGGACGGCTTGCGAAGGGTACGGCGGCGATGTTCGGCATTGCTGTTGATTACCAGTTCGAACGGCGTATCCCGCCCGTCGTCAACGACCGCGATGCGACCGCGCGTGCGCTAGGCGCTGCCGGAGCCGTCTTCGGGGAGAAGGTGCGCACCAGCTTCCCGCCGTCAACGGCAGGTGATGATTTCGCCTTCTTCGGCCAGAATGCGCCGGGATGTTATGTCTGGCTCGGAAACGGTCCCGCTGTCGATGGTGCCCTGCATCATAATACCGCGTATGACTTCAACGACCATGCCATCGGTTATGGCGCGGCCTTTTGGTCAACGCTGGTCGAGCGCGAGCTGAAGGCCGCGCTCTAGATCACTTGCCTTCAGCGATAGACTGGGCAGCCGGGGAGCGACACCCGGATGCTGCCGTCATTCGCTGTCGAGAATCTCGATCACGGGGCTTTCGAGCACCTTGCCGGTCAGGACGTCGGCAATCCCCCGATCCGTCTGATGCGGGCCGACGTTGCAGGCAAGAGTGGCGCCGAAGCAGGCCTTGAAGACGAGGTAGGGTGGCTTCCAGTCGACAATCTTTTCCATTGCCTTCCGGATCGCCCGGAAAGACGCGGCCGTTTCTTCCAGAGGGGCTTCGGTGACGAGGCCGGATACCGGGAGGGGCAGAAGCGCTTCAATCTGGCCATCTTTGGCGACAGCCATGCCGCCGCCGGCCGATATCACCGCGTTCGCGGCGACCGCCATGTCGCGCGCGTTGCCGCCGAAGACCGTGAGGTTGTGGCTGTCGTGGGACACCGTTGTGCAGAAGGCCCCCCGCCATTCTCCCCACCCTGTCAGGAAGCCGACCCGCGGCCGACCGTCGATCTTGCCGTACCGATGCGCGACGGCGATCATGGTGCTTCCGGCCGGAGGCACGACGAAGCCATCGTCGACGCCGGTTTCCGCCTCGCCCCACTGCGTGAAACGGGGGCGGTCGATCGTGGCGACACGAACGCGCTTGCCGGTGGAGGGAACCCTGAAGTCATCTTCAGTCAGGGCCGTCAGCTTGACTGAGTCCTGCAGGGCTACGGTATCGAACGAGCGCAAGTGGGCGTTCATTTCTCCGGATGTCGAGACGATTGCGCCATTGGCGATGACCGCCTTCGTGGCAAAGCCAACGAGATCTTCGAAGAGCACGATATCGGCGCGTCGACCGGCGGCAATCAAGCCAAGATCCGAGCGCTTCAATCGCTGCGCGGCATTGAAGGTGGCGGCTCTTAGCGCCCATTCCGGCTTCATGCCATAGCTGACGAGCCGGCGGATGACATCGTCGAGACCCCCGCCGTCCTTCAGCTCATCAGGGAACACGTCGTCGGTGCAGAGCGTGACCGTCGATGGCAAATGGCCGATGCCGTTGAGCGCGGTTACGAACTCCTGCAGCAGATGGTCATGCGAGCCGCGCAATTCGATGGTGAGCCCGGCGGCGAGCTTCTGCAGCAGGTCCGCGCTGGAAGTCAATTCGTGGTCGGAGCTGACACCGGCAGCCATGAAGGCGTTCAGGTCGGCGCCTTCGAGCCCGCGCGCGTGGCCGCAGACCAGCTTTCCCGAAGCGAGGCCGGCATTCACGATATCGGTCATGCGTGGATCGCCGTCGATGACGCCGCGCATGTTCATCACTTCGGCAACACCGCCGATGCCGGGCCACCGCAGCATTTCGGCGATGACCGATGCGTCGAAATCGGCGCCGGCGACTTCAAGGCCTGGAGCGGAAGGAACGCAGGACGGCGCAAGCACAATCGTGCGGAGCGGGAGGCATCGGGACGCTTCGATCGCCCAGCGCACGCCGTCGAGGCCATGCACGTTACCGAACTCGTGCGGATCCCAGACAACAGTCGTAACGCCGCGCGGAACGACTGCTTCCGCATAGGCGGCGGGCGTCACCATCGAGCTTTCGATATGCATGTGCGTATCGATGAGGCCGGGCGAAATGATGCTGCCTGCTGCGTCGATTGTTTTGGCTGCATCGGTCCGGCTGCCCGGCGCGTGGACGCTTGCGATCAGCGCTCCGACAATGCCGATGTCCGCTTCCCGGGTCAGTCCGGTGACGACATCGAGCAGACGCCCGCCCGAGATCAGCAGGTCGAAAGGCGCATCACCGCGCGCGGCGGCGACGGCACGGGCGCGAAGTGTGGGATCGTTGAGATCCTTCGGTTCCGCGATCATCGGCTTGCCTCATCAATCAGTGCGCCGAGGATCAGGGCGCGTGCCTTTTCAGCGTCGACATCGACGGCGTATTCGGCGTTGAAGGTTGCATGCGTCGCCCGGGTCTCGACCACGGTGCGGCCACGCGTGTGCTGGCCCTGCAGTTCGGCGTCGATCCGCGCGGGACGGAAGGTCACGATCTCGGTTGAGACGAAGGCGACGGCGGCGGAGGGATCGTAGATCGCCATTCCCGTTCTGCCGCGGCTGGTTCCGATGCCGATATAGCCGTCGAGCATGTCGGCGATCAACGCTGCGTTTGCACCGCCTGCATTTCGCGCCGGGCCAACGTCGTCAGGTGTCGCGATGACCTTGCGGCAGAGATCGAGGTCGACCATGCGCAGCGGCAGATTATGGGCGAGAACGATGGCAAGTGCTTCCGGGTCGGCCAGCGCGTTGAACTCGGCCGATGCCGTGTGGTTGCCTGCGGTGATGCCACCGCCCATCCAGGTCAGTTCGGTGATGCGGGCGGCGAGGTCCGGGCGTGCCAGTGCGAGAGCCGCGAGGTTGGTCAACGGGCCGAGCGCGAGGATACGATGCGGGCCCTCAGTTTCCAGCCAGCTGCAGAGGGCAGTGAACGCGTCGCTTTCCGGCAAGGCCGGCGCGGGGGGCAGGCCTTGGCCTGCGGTTGGAATGCCTGTTTCTCCGAGGATCGCCTGCGCGGTCTCAAGCGAGCCGAGGACGGGCATGGCGCGACCACTGTGGATCGGGAAAGTCCAGCCGAAGGCCCTGGCAGCACCTGCGGCGTTGACGCGCACTTGTGGCAGCGGCGTGTTGCCGAAGACGAGCGAAACGCCTGCTATGTCGAGCTTTGCGTACGCCACCACGAGGATCGCGGCGATGTCGTCAAAGCCCAT
Source organism: Rhizobium grahamii CCGE 502 (assembly GCF_000298315.2). Taxonomy (GTDB): domain Bacteria; phylum Pseudomonadota; class Alphaproteobacteria; order Rhizobiales; family Rhizobiaceae; genus Rhizobium; species Rhizobium grahamii. The sequence goes on from NZ_AEYE02000031.1 coordinate 367,439, forward strand.
GTCGGTGTCGATCCAGACGCCCATGATGTTACCTGTAACGTGAGAGGGGCGCTGCAGCGGCAAGCGGCAGGTCGAAGGGAAGCGTCGAGCCGATCGCATGCGTCGGCAGCTCGGCATCGACCTCGGCTTTGATTGATCCAAGCGGCGTGTCGAGCAGATATTCGCGGGTGTTTCCGGCAAACGAGGTGCCGCGCACGGTGCCTTGGAAAGGACCTGAACCAAGGTTCACCATGCGCGGACGCCAGGCCAGGCCCTTTGCGGCCTGCGGCGCTGGAGCGGAAAGCTCGACGAGTGAGTTGGATGTCGCGAGCTTCCCGTTCTCCAGCGCAAAGACGTTTTCGAAGCCGACGAAATCGGCGACGAAGGCCGAGACGGGCTTGTTGTAGATTTCTTCCGGCGTGCCGATCTGCTCGATGCCACCGTTCAGCATCACGACGATCCGGTCGGCGAGCGCCAGCGCTTCAATCTGGTCGTGGGTGACGAAGATCATCGTGACGCCGGTTTCCTTCTGGACGCGCTGCAGCTCGGCGCGCATTTCGAGGCGCAGGCGGGCGTCGAGATTGGAAAGAGGCTCGTCGAGCAGCAGCACCTTCGGCTCCATGACCATGGAGCGCGCAAGGGCCACGCGCTGCTGCTGGCCGCCGGAGAGTTCGGCGGGCTTGCGATCGGCAAACTTGGCGAGGCCGACGGACTTGATGCCGGCGCTGACCTTGGCATCGAGATCCTTGCCGCCAATGCCCTTCAGACGCAGGCCGAAGGCGACGTTCTGATAGACCGTCAGATGCGGGAAGAGCGCGTAGGACTGGAAGACCAGACCGACATTGCGCTTGTTGGCGGAAACGCGGGTGATCTCGTCGCCATCGAGCATGATGCGGCCGGATGCCGGGGAGAGCAGCCCCGCGATCGAGCGCATCGTCGTCGTCTTGCCGCATCCGGAAGGGCCGAGCAGGGCGACGAGCTCTCCCTTGGCGATCTGCAAGTCGAGATCCTTCACCGCGACCGTATCGCCGTAGGCAAGCGTCAGCTTGTCGAGTTTGAGATAGGCGTCAGACATAACGAGAGAATCCCAGGAAGCGTTCGGCAAGGAAGACGATGCCGATGGAAAGGAAGGCGAGCAGCGAGGAGAGGGCCGCGATCGACGGATCGTAGGTGGTCTCCATGTAGCCCAGCATGTCGATCGGCAGCGTGCGCACGCCGGGACCGGAAAGGAAGAGCGAGACCGGCACCTGATTGAAGCTGGTCACGAAGCCGAGGATGAAGGCGGCGAGGATGCCGCCACGGATATTCGGCATGACGACGCGGAAGAAGGCGCCGACGCGTGAGGAACCGAGCAGGACGGCTGCCTCCTCCATATCCGACCGCAGGTTGTTGAGGCTGGCTGACACGACGCGGACGGCATAAGGCAGCACAAGCGCCGTGTGGGCCATGAACAGCGCCAGCGTGATGTTGAAACCGAACGGCACGACGAGATAGCGCAGCAGCGCCAGACCGACGATGATGCCGGGCACAATGATCGGCAGCGATACGATCGTGCGGACGGTTTCGCCGAAAGGTAGCTTGTAGCGCGACAGCGCATAGGCGGCGGGGATGCCGAGGATGAGCGCGGTCAGCGTGCCGAAGACGGCAAGGAACATCGACATCGCGAAGCTCTCGCGGAAGCTGTCGATCGTAAAGACCTTGGCCACCCACTTGAGAGAAAGACCCTGCGGCGGGAAGGCAAGCGTGTCGCCGGCGGATAGCGATGCGGCGATGATGATGAGGAACGGGCCGATCAGGAAGATCAGCAACAGGCCGAGAACCAGCGGAGAGAGAATACGCGCGGTCATCGCTTGTTCCTCGCGGTCGCAAGGCGCTTGAGCAGGATGTTGGCGGCAAAGCTCATGACGATCAGCATGAAGGCGATGACGCTTGCCGAGACGAAGTTGTTGGCAACCGACACCTGCTGATAGAGCAGCGTTTCGAGCATCAGCACTTTCGAGCCGCCAAGCACGGCGGGCGTGATGTAGGCGGTCAGGGATCCGGTGAAGACGAGCGTGCCGCCGACAACCAAACCTTCGCGGGTGAGCGGCAGGATTACCTTCCAGAACACCTGGAACCAGTTGGCGCCGAGCACACGGGCGGCGGGAATGGCATCCTTCGGCATGTTTTCAAGCGCGCTGATCAGCGACAGGATCATCAGCGGCAGGAAGAGCTGCAGCAGGCCGATGAAGACGGCGGTCTCGGTGAAGAGCAGGCGCAGTGGCCCGTTGCTGAGACCGAGGCCCTGGATGGCCTGGTTGACGATCCCGGTCCGGCCGAGAATGACGATCCAGGCATAGGTTCGAGCGACCGGCGAGATCATCAGCGGCAGGGTGATGAGGCCGATCATCCGGCCCTTGCCCTTGGGCGGCAGGTTGACGATCGCGAAAGCGGCGGCATAGCCGATCACCGTTGAGACCGCCGTGACCTCAAGCCCCAGACGGAAGGTGCGCAAGAAGACCGTACGGTTCAGCGACTCGGAAAAGAAGTCGGTGTAGGCGCCAAGCGTCCAGCCGCCATCGATACGGAAGCCTTCGGAGAGGAGGACGATGACGGGCAGCAGGAAGACCAGCGCGGCAAAGACTGCTGCGGGCAGGGCAAGCGCCAAGGCTTCTGCGCGGTTCTGAAACATGAAAGGACTTTCGACGAATGGATGGGCCGGCTCCGGCAAACAGCCGAGCCGGCCTGGAGATTACTGGCCGACCTTCTCGTTCCATTCCTTCAGCCAGGCGGCGCGGTTGTCGAGCGCGGCTGCGGACGGGATGAGCTTCAGGCTCTTGGCGGTTTCTTCGCCATAGGTCAGGTTGTTGGCGGCTTCGTCGGAGAGCTTGACCTCTTTATTCGCCGGGCTGTCGACCAGCTTTTCGGCAAGCTTCGTCTGGATTTCGGTGGAGAGCCAGAAGTCCATGAACTGCAGGGCGAGATCGCGGTTCTTCGAGCCCTTCGTGACGACCATCACATTCATGCCGCCCGTCTGGCCTTCCTTGGGTGTTGCCCATGCAACGGGGACGTCGAGCTTGGTGAAGCCGGCCCAGGAGAAGCGGCCGATCGGGGCGGCCCAGATCTCCTCCTGCTGCATCAGCTGTACGAGCTGCGAGGACTTCTCATAGAATGTGACGATCTCGTCCTTCTTTTCGCCGAGCGCTTCGATCGGGGCCTTGAGGTCCGGGTTGTCGCTGCCGAGCGCCTGGCCGAGCATGAAGAGTGCTGGCGGACCCTGGTTGGTGGTGACATTAGGGAAGGCGACGTGGCCGACATATTCAGGCTTCAGCAAGTCGGCCCAGGACTCGATCTTCATCTTGTCGGAGCGGTAGGCGATCGAGGTGGCGTAGAAGGTGTAGCCGACGCTCATGCCGTCGCCGTTCGGATCCTTGGCGAGGTCGTAGAGCTTCCCGAAGTTGGAGAGCTTTGCGGTATCGACCTTGTCGATCAGATCCTTGCGCGTGGCCGACAGGGCATCGGCCATGGAGACGACAGCCATGTCGATGACCGGGTTCGCCTTGTTGGCCTCCATCTTGGCAAGACGCTCGACGCTGTTGCCTGTCTCGACAACCAGCTTGCAGCCGCACTTGGCCTCGAAGGGATCGTAGACAATCGACTTGAAGTCATCCTGGGCAAAGGCATAGACGGAAATCGTCAGCGTCTTTTCCTCTGCCTTCGCAGCGAGGGGCGACAGCGCCAATAGCGCGGCCGAAGCGATGAGGGCATTCTTCATGTCAGCTGTTCTCCGTCTGTCAGGATATTCGTGTCGGGTCCGCCGGCCCGGAGGACTGGCGAACGATCAGTTGCATCGGAACTCGGTCGGTCTCGGACTCCACAAGTACGCCCTCGCGGCTGCCACGCGTCTGGATGGTCTGCAGCAGCGACGAGATGGCGATCTCGGCGATCGTGTGCATATCCATCGCCACCGTGGTCAGCGAAGGGGTGATGACCGGCGACCAGATGAGATCATCGAAGCCGGTAACACTTGCGACGCTTGGCACATCAATGCCGTCGCGCTGCAATTCGGTGAGGGCTCGCAAGGCCTGCAGATCCGACAGCGCTGCGAATGCCGTGTAGCCCTCGCGCACTTTCTCAGCGAGGCCCAGGCTGCAGCCACTGCCGCTTTGCCGCTCCAGCGTCTCGATCCAGAGCGTTGCCGAACTCATTCCGGGGCGGAGACCCGAGCGGATGCCGCCCACGCGGTCGTTCTGAACGTTAGAGCCCGGATTGTTGCCGATGATGAGGATGCGCCGATGTCCAAGCTCGGCCAAATGGTTGCCGATCACCCAGCCGCCTTGCATGTGATCGGCGGCAACGGTGTTGCCAGGGGTGGATGCTGTGTCGATGACGGCGACTGGGCAGGCAGCGGCGGAAATTCGTGTCGCGCGGCGCGGTATGATCACCATGCCCTCGACGCCGCGCTCGACCAAGCGGTTGATCGCCTCGGTCTGGGTGGCGACGTCCCCCCGGGAGTCGGCGATGAGCACGCCGTAACCGGCGGCAGTGGCGGCGAATTCGATCGCCTGGGCGAGCTTAGGGAAAAGTGGGTTGGCGATGTCAGGCAAAACAAGGCCGAGGACGCCGCTGCGCCCGGTGCGGAGCGCGCGTCCGGCTTGGCTCGGAACGTAGCCGAGTTCGGCGGCGTGTTCCTTGATCCTCTCTGCCAGTTGTTCGGAAACGCGGCCTTTGCCAGAGAGCGCATTGGAAACCGTCGCGACAGATACGCCGAGCGACGTCGCAATTCTGCTCAGGTTCGGTCCAGGTCGCGTTGGAGGCATGGTTTCCGACATACGGAGATTAATCGTTTAATCATTGCGTACATCAGGCCGGGGAACTTGTCGAATCCAAAAT
>NZ_AEYE02000030.1 GCF_000298315.2 Rhizobium grahamii CCGE 502
GGAGGACAGTGCAAAGTCTCGCTTGCCACTGGCTGAGTCTCACGCCGCAACGGCAGGTCGGGTTGGCCAAAACACTCATGAAAACAGGCGGGTCTTCTCACAGGCGAAGACTGGTCAAAAATTGATCGTGTCGGAAAGGTCCGATCTACGGAAATTTTGTGGAGCTGCGTACCGCTTCGCCAAAAAGCCGTAATGACACCGGTGAATATCTCGTTCATAGGTGATGACGACTTCGCTTTTTCTGAGGAGGAATTTCATGAAGCTTATGCGTGTTGGAGAGGCTGGCCGTGAGAAGCCCGCCATGCTCGATTCAGATGGCAGGATCCGCGATCTTTCCGCGCATGTTGCGGATATTGGCGGCGAAGCGATCTCGCCCGAAGGCTTGTCGAAGCTTCAGGCTATTGACCCGAAGAGCCTGCCGGAATTGGCACCCGGTCGTATCGGCGCCTGCGTTGCCGGAACCGGAAAGTTCATTTGCATCGGCCTGAATTTTTCCGACCATGCTGTGGAAACTGGCGCGACCGTCCCGCCGGAGCCCGTCATCTTCATGAAGGCAACATCGGCAATCGTGGGGCCGAACGACAATGTCCTCATTCCGCGCGGCTCCGAGAAGACCGACTGGGAAGTGGAGCTCGGCGTCGTCATCGGCAAAACGGCGAAGTATGTCAGCGAAGCCGACGCGCTTGATTATGTTGCCGGCTATTGTGTGTCCCATGACGTCTCTGAGCGGGCCTTCCAGACGGAGCGTGCCGGTCAGTGGACTAAGGGCAAGTCCTGCGACACGTTTGGTCCGATCGGCCCCTGGCTCGTCACCAAGGACGAAATCGCGGATCCACAAAACCTCGGGATGTGGCTGAAGGTCAATGGCGAAACCATGCAGAACGGCTCGTCGAAGACGATGGTTTATGGCGTTGCCTACGTTGTGTCCTATCTCAGCCAGTTCATGTCCCTGCATCCGGGCGACGTCATCTCGACCGGGACGCCTCCTGGCGTCGGCATGGGCATGAAGCCACCGCGGTTCCTTAAGTCCGGTGACGTCGTCGAGCTCGGCATCGAGGGTTTGGGCTCACAGATGCAGACCTTCGTGGCTGATCGCTGAGACCCCATTCCGAGATCATTAAGCATTCGAGCGCACCATCATGCCGGGATAATTTTCCCGGCATTTCTTTTTGCGGTGCGGATGCCAATGTTGCTGCGCAACAAAAACCTGTTAATCTGCGTTGAGGTGCCAGCACGTCGTTGGAAAGAATCCGATGCCTTTTCAATCGGCGTCGTCTTCCAGATTAGAGAAAGGTGGCGCATCTCATGTTCTATCAGCTTTATGAATTGAACCATGCTGCATTGGCGCCTTATCGCGCTTTCGCCGATATCATGCGCATGGTCTATGCCAATCCGTTCAATCCCATTTCGCAGACGCCTTGGGGCCGCACTATGGCGGCAAGTCTCGAAATGTTCGAGCGCACAACGCGCCGCTACGGCAAACCCTCATTCGATCTGAAAGAGACCGTCATCGGCGACCGAAAGGTTGCTGTCCGGGAAGAGATTGTCTGGTCACGCCCCTTCTGCAATCTGCTCCATTTCGCTCGCAATGTTCCGAGTGGTCATGTACCGGACCCGCGCATTCTCGTTGTTGCGCCGATGTCCGGTCACTATGCGACGCTGCTGCGCGGCACCGTTGAGGCGCTATTGCCAAGTGCCGACATCTACATCACGGACTGGATGGATGCTCGCATGGTGCCGATGACCGAAGGCACCTTCGATTTCGATGACTATGTCGACTATATCATCGAAATGCTGCGCTTCCTCGGTCCAGACACCCACGTCATCGCCGTCTGTCAGCCGTCCGTACCCGTACTGGCCGCGGCCGCGGTGATGGAGGCGGAAAACGATCCGTTTTCACCATCTTCGATGACATTGATGGGCGGGCCGATTGATACGCGCATCAATCCGACGGCGGTAAACCAGCTAGCCAAGGAGCGGTCGTTGGAGTGGTTTGCCGACAACGTGATCATGAACGTGCCGTGGCCTCAGCCGGGCTTCATGCGCCCGGTCTATCCAGGATTCCTGCAGCTGTCAGGCTTCATGTCGATGAACCTCGATCGGCACGTGATCGCGCACAAGGAATTCTTCATGCACCTCGTGAAGAACGACGGTGAGCCGGCCGAGAAGCACCGCGATTTCTACGACGAATATCTGGCGGTCATGGATTTGACGGCCGAGTTTTACCTTCAGACGGTCGAACAGGTGTTCATCAAGCACGCGCTGCCGAAGGGCGAATTGGTCCACCGCGGCAAGCTTGTCGATCCCGCCGCGATCCGCAACGTTGCCCTTCTGACCGTAGAAGGCGAGAATGACGATATCTCGGGCGTCGGCCAAACTCAGGCTGCTCAGACCATCTGCGTCAACATCCCCGACAACATGCGCATGCACTACCTGCAGCCTGATGTCGGCCACTATGGCGTCTTTAACGGCTCGCGCTTCCGCCGCGAAATCGCTCCGCGCATCGTCAATTTCGTCAGGGAACATGCGCGCACAGGAAAGCCTGCTGTAAAGCGGGTGATCAAAGGCGGTAAGTCTAGTTGATTTAGGTGATTCTGAATTAGTAATTGCATTTCAAGGCGTTGTACGATTTGGACGTGCCCCGTCTTGAAGCTTCCTGGCCGTGTAACCACATCGATTCCAGCGTTCGGCATCTTGCCGGGCGCGGAAAATGCGAGGACACCGCACGATGAACCAGTCAGCATTGCTTCGCCCGGATTGGACTCCGGCTACCATTGCCCTGATGATCCTCGGCTTCGTGGTTTTCTGGCCTCTGGGTCTCGCCATGCTCGCCTACATCATCTTCGGGGAGCGCCTGCGCGGTTTCAAGCTCGACGCCAACAATGCCGCAGATGGATTCTTTGCCGGCTGCCGACGTTCGCATAGCCGCTATCGCCCGCATTTCTCGACGGGCAATGTCGCCTTCGACGACTGGCGGAAGGCCGAGCTCGATCGGCTCGAAGAAGAACGTCGCAAATTGGATGAGATGCGCGAAGAGTTCGATTCCTACGTAAGCGAACTGCGCCGCGCCAAGGACCAGGAAGAGTTCGACCGCTTCATGCGCGATCGCAAGAACGCCAAGCGTGACGACAACGGACCGGTAGCAGAATACCAGACGCCGTAATTCCAGCACTGTTCAGCACTGAAACTTGAACCGGCATCGTTGATGCCGGCTTTTCTTTGTCTGCAGGACTGGCGAATCATATAGAAAGAACCCATGTTCCCGCTTCTCGCAAAGCCACGCCGCAGCGTTCGAAAGCCGGCTCCGCCGGAGACCCGAACGCTTGACGTGGCTGGTCGCCTGATGCCGCTGACGATCAAGCAGCACGAGCGGGCGACCCGCATTACCCTGCGCATCGAGCCGGGTGGCAGGGCACTGAAGATGACGATCCCGAGTGGACTGGCACAACGTGAGGTCAACGCATTTCTCGACCGTCACCAGGGTTGGTTGCTCACCAAGCTTGCCAAGTTCTCCACGGACGCCGGCCTACACGACGGAGGCATCATCCTCTTTCGTGGCGTTTCGCATCGTATTCATCACACGGGCAGTCTTCGCGGATTGACGGAAGCGATTGTCGTCGATGGTAAGCCCGTCTTGAAGGTCAGTGGCATGCCCGAGCATGTCGGTCGACGCATCGCAAACTTCCTGAAGAAGGAAGCGCGGGCGGATCTCGAGCGGCTGGCAACGCTGCATGCTCGTTCGATCAACACGCCGATCAGGTCGATTTCCATGAAGGACACCCGCAGCCGTTGGGGGTCCTGTTCGTCTGAGGGAAATTTGAGTTTTTCCTGGCGCATCGTCATGGCGCCGCCATCCGTCGTCGACTATCTGGCGGCCCATGAAGTGGCCCATCTCAGGGAGATGAACCACGGACCGCGTTTCTGGACGCTTTGCAAGAAGCTCTGCCCCCATATGGAAGAGGCAAAGGCCTGGCTGAAGCGTCATGGCAGCCAGCTTCACGCCATCGATTTTGACTGATCAAAGCCTCGCAAAATTCAGCTTTTGTCGCGATTTGGCTCGACTCCAAGCGCTTTTCATGTCACTCCGCTGCCATGAAACCGGATATCAAGATCTGTGGGCTGAGCACGGCTGAAACAATCGATCGCGCCGTTGCGCGCGGTGCGACGCATATCGGCTTCATCTTCTTTGAAAAGAGCCCGCGTTATGTCGAGCCCGATATCGCTGGCAAGCTTGCGGAACCGGTTCGCGGCAAAGCCAAGATCGTTGCCGTAACCGTAAATCCGAGCAACGACGATCTCGATGAGATCGTGGCACTGCTGAAACCCGATATTCTTCAGTTGCACGGCGACGAGAGCCCAGAGCGCGTTTTGACCATAAAGGCGGTGTATGGACTGCCTGTCATGAAGGCCTTCTCCGTGCGGACGGCTGACGACCTGAAGCGGGTCGAGGCTTACATAGGCATTGCCGATCGTTTCCTGTTCGACGCCAAGCCCCCGAAGGGATCCGATTTGCCCGGTGGCAACGGGGTTTCCTTCGATTGGAGCTTGCTCTCTTGGCTTGACGACAATGTGGATTACATGCTTTCCGGTGGGTTGAACAAAGCCAACATTGCCGAGGCGCTCGCCATGACCAAGGCGCCTGGGATCGATGCGTCCTCCGGTGTCGAAAGTGCGCCGGGTGTCAAGGACGTGGCAATGATCGACGAGTTTTTCGATGCGGTCGAATGGGCTTGCCAGCCCGAAGCGGCCTCAGGGAGTTGAGAGTGAACCAGACGCCAAAACCGAATTCCTTCCGTTCCGGCCCTGATGAAGACGGCCGTTTCGGCATTTACGGCGGCCGCTTCGTCGCCGAGACGCTGATGCCTTTGATCCTCGACCTTCAGGACGAGTGGAACAAGGCAAAGGACGATCCGGAATTCCAGGCGGAGCTGAAGCAGCTTGGTACCCACTACATCGGCCGCCCAAGCCCGCTCTATTTCGCCGAACGCCTGACAGCCGAACTCGGTGGCGCGAAGATCTACTTCAAGCGCGAAGAGTTGAACCACACCGGTTCGCACAAGATCAACAACTGCATCGGCCAGATCCTGCTCGCCAAGCGCATGGGCAAGACCCGCATCATCGCGGAAACAGGTGCGGGTCAGCATGGCGTTGCCTCCGCAACCGTTGCCGCCCGCTTCGGCCTTCCTTGCGTCGTTTACATGGGCGCAACCGACGTTGAGCGTCAGGCGCCGAATGTGTTTCGCATGAAGCTGCTTGGCGCCGAGGTGAAGCCCGTCACGGCCGGCCATGGCACGCTCAAGGACGCCATGAACGAGGCGCTGCGTGACTGGGTCACCAACGTCGATGATACCTATTACCTCATCGGCACGGCTGCCGGCCCGCACCCCTATCCGGAAATGGTCCGCGACTTCCAGGCCGTGATCGGTACCGAAGCTCGTGAGCAGATTTTGGAAGCGGAAGGTCGGCTGCCGGATCTCGTCATCGCTGCCGTCGGCGGTGGTTCGAATGCGATCGGCATCTTTCATCCATTCCTCGACGATGAGAGTGTCAAGATCGTCGGCGTTGAAGCTGGCGGCAAGGGCCTCAATGGCGACGAGCACTGCGCCTCGATCACCGCAGGTTCGCCCGGCGTTCTGCATGGCAACCGCACCTACCTGCTCCAGGACGGTGACGGCCAGATCAAGGAAGGACATTCGATTTCCGCTGGTCTCGATTACCCCGGCATCGGCCCGGAACATTCCTATCTGAACGACATCGGTCGCGTCGAATATGTCCCGATCATGGACCATGAGGCGCTCGATGCCTTCCAGACGCTCACCCGCCTCGAAGGCATCATTCCGGCGCTGGAGCCGTCGCATGCGCTCGCCGAAGTCATCAAGCGCGCCCCGAAGATGGGCAAGGACGAGATCATCGTGATGAACCTCTCCGGCCGCGGCGACAAGGACATCTTCACTGTCGGCAAGATTCTGGGAATGGGTGAGTAAGTCATGACCGCACGTATGGATAAACGCTTCGCCGATCTGAAGGCGGAAGGCCGGCCGGCACTCGTCACCTATTTCATGGGCGGTGATCCGGACTACGAGACCTCGCTCGGCATCATGAAGGCCCTGCCGGAAGCGGGCTCCGATGTCATCGAGCTCGGCATGCCCTTCTCCGATCCGATGGCCGATGGCCCGGTGATCCAGATGGCTGGCCAGCGCGCTCTGAAGGGCGGTCAGACCCTAAAGAAGACACTGCAGCTTGCAGCCGATTTCCGCAAAGCCGATGACGCAACACCGATCGTATTGATGGGCTACTATAACCCGATTTATATCTATGGCGTGGACAAGTTCGTCGATGATGCGCTGGCGGCCGGCATCGATGGCCTCATCATCGTTGATCTTCCGCCGGAGATGGATGACGAACTCTGCATCCCCGCCCTCAAGAAGGGGATTAATTTCATTCGCCTGGCAACGCCGACGACGGATGAAAAGCGCTTGCCGACTGTTCTCAAGAACACATCGGGCTTCGTCTATTACGTGTCGATGACGGGTATCACCGGCTCGGCGCTACCGGATACATCTCTCGTCTCCGGCGCCGTCAAGCGCATCAAGCAGCATACCGAGCTGCCCGTTTGCGTTGGCTTCGGCGTCAAGACCGCCGACCATGCGAAGGTCATCGGCAGCTCGGCCGATGGCGTCGTCGTCGGCACCGCAATCGTCAATCAGGTGGCAACGAGCCTCACCAGGGATGGGAAGGCGACCGCCGACACCGTCCAGGCCGTCGCCGCCCTTGTTCGTGGACTGTCAACGGGGACACGTTCGGCGCGCCTTGTTGCTGCCGAATAGTTTCCCCACATTGGCAAGAGTCAATCAGGAGTTTTCGACTTGAACTGGATCACCAACTACGTCCGCCCCCGCATCAATTCCATGCTGGGCCGCCGCGAAGTGCCGGAGAACCTCTGGATCAAGTGCCCGGAAACGGGTGAAATGGTCTTCCATAAAGATCTGGAGAGCAACAAGTGGGTCATTCCGGCCTCCGGCTATCACATGAAGATGCCGGCAAAGGCTCGTCTTGCCGATCTTTTCGATGACGGCGCCTACGAAGCGCTCGTCCAGCCGAAGGTCGCACAGGATCCGCTAAAGTTTCGCGATTCCAAGAAATACACGGACCGCCTGAAGGACAGCCGCGTTAAGACCGAGCAGGAAGACACGATCGTTGCCGGCGTCGGCAAGGTTCGTGGCCTGAAGCTCGTCGCCGTCGTTCACGAGTTCAACTTCATGGGCGGTTCGCTCGGCATTGCCGCCGGCGAGGCAATCGTGAAGGCCTTCGAGCGTGCCATTGCGGAGAAGTGCCCGCTGGTCATGTTCCCGGCCTCGGGCGGTGCTCGCATGCAGGAAGGCATCCTGTCGCTCATGCAGCTGCCACGCACGACCGTTGCCGTCGACATGCTGAAGGAAGCGGGGCTGCCCTACATCGTCGTTCTGACGAACCCGACCACGGGTGGTGTTACGGCGTCTTACGCGATGCTCGGAGATCTGCACCTGGCAGAGCCCGGCGCGGAAATCTGCTTTGCCGGCAAGCGCGTCATCGAGCAGACGATCCGAGAAAAGCTGCCGGAAGGCTTCCAGACGTCGGAATACCTGCTGGAACACGGCATGGTCGACATGGTGGTCAAGCGCCACGATATTCCGGATACGCTGGCGCGCGTCCTGAAGATCCTGACCAAAAAGCCTGCAGCAAACCTCAACAAGGAAAGCGGGACGCTCGCGATCGCCGCGAGCGCCTGAGCCAACTGGGGCGGGTCGCGCGATGATACCAAGGGGCCAGGCCGCAGTGAGCGAAGCAGCGCAGGAAATCGACAAGCTCATGGGATTGCATCCCAAGGGCTTTGATCTGTCCCTCGACCGCATTACCCGACTGCTTTCAGTTCTCGGCGACCCGCAGAAGAAGCTGCCGCCCGTTATTCACGTGGCGGGTACGAACGGCAAGGGATCGGTGACGGCCTTTTGCCGGGCCTTGCTGGAAGCCGGCGGTTACAGCGCGCATGTCCATACTTCCCCGCATCTTGTAAACTGGCACGAGCGCTACCGGATCGGCGTCAAAGGTGGTCGCGGCCAGCTGGTCGATGATGCGGTTTTCGCCGAGGCTGTGCGACGCGTCGCATCCGCCAATGATGGTCAGAAGATCACCGTTTTTGAGATCCTGACCGCCGTCACCTTCATCCTTTTTTCCGAGCATCCGGCGGACGCGGCTATCATCGAGGTCGGCCTCGGTGGCCGTTTCGATGCGACGAACGTGATTTCCGACCCCGCCGTCTCCGTCATCATGCCGATTTCGCTGGACCATCAGCCTTATCTTGGCGATCGCGTCGAACTGATTGCGGCCGAGAAGGCCGGCATCATGAAGCGCCGTTGCCCGGTCGTTATCGGCAAGCAGGAGTATGATGCCGCGCTCGACGTCCTGATGTCGACTGCAGAGCGACTGAATTGCCCGACGGCCGTCTTCGGCCAGGACTATATGGCACACGAGGAATATGGACGCCTCGTCTATCAGGACGAGTTTGGCCTCGCCGACCTGCCGTTGCCGCGTCTTCCGGGTCGCCACCAGTATGCCAATGCTGCGGCAGCGATCCGCGCCGTCAAGGCTGCCGGCTTCACGGTTACCGAGACCATGATGGAAAAGGCGCTGCTGTCGGTCGAGTGGCCGGGTCGCCTTCAGCGACTGAACGACGGGCATTTGATGGCCAGTGCCCCGGCCAAAGCGGAAATCTGGGTCGATGGCGGCCACAATCCTGGCGCTGGCGAAGTCATCGCCGAAGCCATGGCGAATTTCGAGGAAAAGCAGTCACGGCCGCTGTTCCTGATCATTGGGATGATCAACACCAAGGATCCGATCGGCTACTTCAAGGCTTTCAAGGGACTTGCCGAAAAGGTCTATTGCGTGCCGATCCGCGGCAGCGACTCGATGATTGACCCGGTTATCCTGGCAAACGCCGCATATGATGCGGGCCTAGTCGCGGAGCCGATGTCGACTGTCAGCGACGCGTTGGAAGCAGTCAAGGAAGGCGCCTTCGAACAGGCCCACCCGCCACGCATCCTGATCGGCGGTTCTCTTTATCTCGTCGGCGATGTGCTTGCCGACAACGGCACACCCCCGAAATGAAAAAAGCCCGGTCAAATGCCGGGCTTCTTCTTATGTGCTGATAGGCAATGCTTAAGCGGCGCTTGAGATCCAGCTCGAAAGAGCGGTCTTCGGGGCAGCGCCAACCTTGATGTCAGCAACTTCGCCGGCCTTGAACATGGCGAGCGTCGGAATGGAGCGGACGCCGAACTGAGCGGCCAGTTCCGGGTTCTCATCGATGTTGAGCTTGGCGACCTTCACCTTGCCCTGAAACTCGACAGCGAGTTCTTCGAGGCTGGGGGCAATCATCTTGCACGGGCCGCACCATTCAGCCCAGAAATCGACGACGACGGGTTCTACGGATTCCAGAACTTCCGACTGGAAGTTGTTGATATCGACTTTTACGGTAGCCATGGCTGCTCCTTTACGGATTCCTGTTGAAACACATGTGAGCGTGCGGTGCGGGAATTTCAATGCCCGGTATTTCACTTTGTTTCGAGCTGCGCAAGCGCCGACGCCAATGCATCGGGCGTCAGGGTGTGAACGGAACCATTCTCGGTGTAAACCAGCACGCAATCGATGCGTTTGCCGGGATAGAGCGGCGCCAGGATTTCACGATAAATTGCAAGCTGAGCTTTGTGGGAAAAGGGAATCGTCTCTGCCGTCTGTGGCGGAACGCGATTGGTCTTGTAGTCGAGCACCACGACCCGATCCTCGAAAACTGCCATTCGATCAACGCGGCCGGAAACGGCGTGGTCGAGTCCGGCGATCGTCAGGGTGCCCATGACCGCGACTTCCGCCTGCGCGTGAGTTGAGAACACGGCCTTTAGATCGGGATCCCCCAATAGTTTCAGGACCGAATCTACGAGTCGCCGACGCTCGCTCTCCGGCCAGAAGCGCGCGGCGCGCTCGACGTAGCGCGCCGCTGCATCGGCCTGCTCGCCGCGCGGCACATCCGGCAGCGTCTGCAGCATGCGGTGTAGGAGCCGCCCTTTTTGCAGGGAGCGATCCGGTTTGCCCTTTTCGTCAAAGAGCGGCGAGGCGACCAGAAGATCATCAGCACCATCGTCCACAATGGTCCCGACGCCGGAAGGGCTGAGCGGTCGGGGCAACTGTCTTCGCGGCGGCAGCGGCTTTGCCAGGCTTGGGGGGATATTCTCCGGCCTTGCGGTCTGTTCGGTGCGCACCAGCCGTTCGAAGCTGCGCTCAATTCGGGGCACGCGCCATTCGATACCGGCCCAGGTGCCGTCCGGTCCGGAGAATGTCGCAGCGGAGACATGCGGATGACTGTCCGTCATCGCTGTCGAGATCATTGCATGCCAGGTATCAGTGTTCGGACGAATGCCCCGGTAACCGCAAACGATTAGGCGATCCGCAGCTCGCGTCATCGCGACATAGAGTAGCCGGCGATATTCCTGTTCCGCGAGCGATTGGAGGCGCGTCGCGTCAATTTGGGTGAGCGAGTTGCTGAGATCGCCGAGCGGAACCCAGGCTGGCATCGGCGGTTCGCCATGCTCCTGTTCAAGAAGCCGAAGCTTAGGCATGTGCGAATGTATGAAGGCCTTTGATCCGCCGTCAACGAGGTACACGATCGGCGCCTCCAGACCTTTTGAAGCGTGGACGGTCATGATCCGGACTTCGTTCCGCCCCTTGTCCTGCTCGCGCTTAACCTCCGGCGCCTCAATCTCGAGCGTCGAAATGAAGGACTGCAGGCCGGGCAGGCCCGAGTTCTCGTGATCGAGCGCGAATGTCAGGAACTCGTCGAGAATGTCGCTTACCTCGGTCCCGAGGCGGGCAAGGAACTGTCGTCGGCCACCGTGGCATCCCAACACGCGCGCGTAGAAATCGTGAACCGACAGTGCTTTCGATTCATCGAGGAAAAGCTTGAGACGTAAAACCGCCACTTCGAAGCGCGAATTGCCATCGGCGGCGAACTTCTGCGCGTGAGACCAGGCACTTTCGCCCTCCGCACGAAGGGCAGCAACTGCAAAGACGTCGTCCTCGCTCAGATCGAGAAGCGGGCTCTTCATCAGCGCGGCCAGCGAGAGATCATCTTCCGGCAACAGCAGAAAGCGGCCGAGAGCCACCAAGTCCTGCACCGCGATGTGGCTCGTCAGGCGCAGGCGGTCAGCACCGGCGACCGGTATGTCGCCGCGACGTTTTAAGGCGCGTGTCAGCGCGTTGACGAAGGCATCGCGCTTCCGAACGAGCACGAGGATATCGCCGGCGTCGATCAGTCGCTCCTTACCCTTCTCGACGATCGTTTCCTTGCCAACCAGATTGCCAATCGTGTTGGCGATGCGACGCGCAAGAATGGACGCCGGCGCGCTCTCCGGTGTAGCGTCAAAGGGTGCGGTCCAGTCTTCCTCCTTTATCGTCGCCTCCGGCGCCACCATCTCCCAGAGGTCGACCGCGCCGGGGTTACCGATACGGTTGGAACGGTGAACCACTGGTTCACCTGTCGCACTCAGCCCACGGGCATTCTCAGCTGGCGTGAAAATGTGATCAACAGCGGCAAGGACGTCCGAGGTTGAGCGGAAGGACAGCGGTAATCGCACCGTCGAGAAGGCAAGTCCGCTCTGGGAAACGCGCCGGCGCGTCTGTTGGCTTTCTTCGGAAAAGCGCTCGGGGCGGGCACCCTGGAACGAGTAGATAGACTGCTTTTCGTCACCAACGGCAAACAGGGTCCGCACCGCGGTGCGGGCGCTCTCGCCCGAAAAGAAATCCTCGGCCAGCGACTGGATGACGCTCCATTGGATCGGGCTGGTATCCTGTGCTTCGTCGACGAGAATATGGTCGATGCCCTGGTCGAGCTTGTAGTGGATCCACGGGCCAACGTCGCTCTTGTTCAACAGCTCTGCAGTCCGCGTTATCAGATCCTCGAAGTCGAGTTGGCTACGCTGCCTCTTAAGGTCGTCGTAATCCTTGTTGAGACGGTCGGCGAGGACCAGCGCGGCGCGGGTGGCCTCGTACATGCGCACCGTTTTCAATCGATCCCGGCACGATATGACGTGCGCTCGCGCCGTTGCGACGGCATCAGCGAGTTCTGGCGCCTCCTTCAACATCGCCTTCACGAAAAACTGTGAATCCGCCTTTGGCTCTCCCTTTCCCTTAAGGAAGACTTTCTCCAGCAGCAAAGCACGCCTCGCATAGTCGCGTTCGCGTGCGGCCGACCGCAAGGCGGCTGCAATATCGTGTGCCTTGGCACCGCCCTTCTGGTCCGCAAGGCTTAGATACTGGTTAAGCATCTCGCCACGCAGCCCCGCGAGGGGCCAATAGGCCTCGGCAATGCCAACCGTAGTGTCATTTTCGGAGAGAGAGAGCTTCGTGCGCAGGACGGCTTCGATGCCGCCCCTACGCTCGGCATCCTGGGCAAACGCTTGGATCGCATTGCGGTTGGCGATGATCTCCCCGAGGAGGTTTTCGAGGCCTGACTCATCGCCGAGATTGAGCACATAGGCGAAGGCTTCCGCCAGCGCCGGGTCATCCTCTGGTGTCGTTGCGGTGAGCAGTGACCGTCGCGCGTCCGAAAGAAGCGTCGCGGCTGCGCGGTCGTCGAGCACGGAAAAGTGGCCGGCCACATTCGCTTCCAGTGGAAACTGATGCAACAGCGCCTCGCAGAATGCATGGATGGTCTGGATCTTCAGTCCTCCCGGAGTCTCGAGCGCTTTGGCAAAAAGCCGCCTCGCTTCCGCGAGCTTTGCCGGCTCCGGTGTTTTGCCTTCGATCTGCGCAATGCGCTCCTCAAGCTCCGCATCGGTCAAAACGGCCCATTCGGCGAGCCGTTCGAACACACGGTTCGACATTTCCGATGCTGCCGCCTTCGTATAGGTCAGGCAGAGGATCGCCGACGGGCGGGCCCCGGCCAATAGCAGGCGGATAACGCGCTGTGTCAGGACGTGGGTCTTCCCGGATCCTGCATTGGCCGAAACCCAGGCAGACCGTTGAGGGTCGGATGCGATGGACTGTTGGATCGTCGTCCAGCTCGTCCAGGCAACGGGATCGTCGCCCTCGGGCAATGTTGTTTCGTTACTCATCGCCGGCTTCCTCGTCGCTCTCCGCCGCCGACCATTCCGAGACGCGGGCCAAGTGATCGTAGTCGCCACCAAAATCGAATTGCTGTGCCGGCAAGAGCCGCGAGGTAAAGCCCTTTTCACCGGATTGTAGCAGTGAGACAAACTTTATGAGCTGATCGATCGACTCAGCGGCCAGATCCATAGCCGACTTTGTCTTGTCGTTCCTGGTCGACGTCTCGTTGTTGACGGTGTCGACCTGGAAGCGATCTCCCGGGCGAAGTCGCACATAGAGAAGATTCTGCGGAACGAGACTGCCGGCATCCTTGAATGCGCCGGCGTGAAGCGCGGCGGCCTCCAGCGCCAACTGGGGATCGAGAAGGGCGCGTGCTTGAGACGGAGACGGATTGTATCCGGTCTTGTAGTCGATGATATCGGCAGCTCCTGTCCCCGTAATGTCGATCCGGTCGGCGATACCGCTGAGCCTGAGATTGACGTGCTCCAACTCGACGCCGCCGCGAACCTCGGTCAGCGTTCTTCGGATATCCGGCCGTCGTCGCGCCTCCCAATCGAGAAAGGCGCGAGCAACCTCGCGAAAGCGCGGGCGCCAGACGGTATCGATGTGTGCGGGCAGTTGTTCCGTATCGAACAGCTCCGTCAAAATGACCTCCATCGCCGTTTCCGCCGCGGGTGTTCCGGCAATGTGGCCCTCGCGGATGAAGCGATCGATGACCTTGTGATAGAGCGTTCCTCGTTCGGCGGCGCCGGGATCCCGGTTGAAGGGCGCAACAGGGTCAAGCCGCAGAATCCGGCGCGCGTAGATGGCGTAGGGGTCGCGCCGAAGCCGCCCTACCTCACTGAACGAATAGGACTTCGGCTGCATTTCCTGTGGCGGCGTTGGGCTGGGCCGTTGTGCCGGCGCCTGACGATCGCTGCCCTGATCGATCAGATTTGCCCAATGCACAAAATGGCCTCCACGATCCTTCAGCTCCGCCTCGAACTCCTTCCCGCCAAACGCGAGCAGTCGCTGCAGCCACCGCGACGCAACAGTTGGCGTAGAACCTTGCCTGAGCGCACGCGAATAGATGAGATGACGCGTGCCGTTGGCCATTTCGAAGTCGTGCGCCAGTTGGCCAATCCGTCGCTCCGGCGGTTCGAGCCCGATCTCGGTCTTCATGGTGCGGGAAACAAAGGGATTGTTGGACGTTTGTCCGGGCCACGACCCTTCGTTCAGTCCACCAAGGATGAGCGTGTCTACGCTCTGCAGGCGCGCTTCCAGCGTACCGAAGATGAAGAGCCTTGGATGACTTAGCGCCCTCGGCTTTGCCGCCTGGCCTGCGAGAAGTGCCGCGGCAATATCGATCCACTGCGGCCCGTCGGCGTTGATCTGTCCTTCGGTTTCAATGACTTCGCCAAACATTGACGCCAGCGTGTCGCCCGCTTCCCCCGACCAGAGCCCGGCAAGGTCACCGCGATCGTCGCGGGCTACAGCCTCCAGGGCGCGCCCGGTGCGCTTCGCCCAGTCGGAAAGGGCAAAACTGGTCGTCAGTCCTCGCTCTTCGGATAGGCTTCGAACGAGCGCCGAGGCAAGTGGTTCGGTGGCTTCGGCAATGCGATTGGCGAGGGCGCGGGCCTGATCGACTGCACTGGCAGGGAGCGCCTTTCGCCATTGGGGGGCGTGACGATCGTGGGCCTGCTTGGACAGTTGCTGCTCGAGAAGCGGTTCGAGCGCAGAGATGTCGACGTCGGCTACGCCACCTCGGAGTGCGAGAAGCTCCAGTGCCGCAACGGCTTCGACAAGCGTGCTACGCTCCAGCCCAAAGCGGGCCAGTGGATGCTTGAGCAGTCCGACTATGGCGACCGGATCGCCGGGCCGAAGCGTTGCTTCGAGCAACAACTGCAGCAATGTTCCCTGTGGTGTTGCGGAAAGCGGAGTGCCGGCAGAGTCATCAGCAACGATGCCAAAGCGCGAGAGTTCGGTGGTTACGCGGCGGGCGAGGTTTCGATCGGGCGTGATCAATGCCGCCCGGCTCTCGCCATCCTTACCGGGTCGCTCGAGAGCCAAACGCAGGGCGATCGCGATCGCGGTCGCCTCCTCTCGCTCGTTGCCTGCCTCGATCAGCGAGACATCGGCAAACGCTGTCGGGACTGCCGTAGTGGCTACCTTCGCCTTCCAGCTTCCCCAGTCACTGGTTGCCTCCGCAGGGGAGAGCGCATGCGACAGGATTTCAGCGCGTTGCTGCAGCTCCTCTGCTGGCTCCGCAAGTGGCACAACGTCCTCGCGCGTCAATTTCAGGCGCTTCAGCAACTGTGCCAGGCCGTATTGCGAGTGACTGCGGCTCGCGGGATCCACTGGCTCGTCCGGTGCCACCATTCGCCAGTGTTCGTCCGGCATCCCGAGGTCAAGGCCCGGTAGCACGATGACGCCTTCCTGAAGGTTAGCGACCGCAGCAATGAGGTCGGCCGTCGCCGGCACCGAGCCGGTGGATCCCGCTATGATAATGGGTCCCATCGGTCGGGTTGTCGCAAGACGGTTTGCTTCCGCCCGAAGGACTGCGTTTCGGTGCCTCGCCGGCGACGACTTGCCGAGCTCGTTCAGTCTCTCCGGCCAGAAGGCGCTAGCGATCTGAAGGAATTCCGCCGTCAGTTGCCACCAAAGCGCATAATCCTTGGCATTCAATCGGGACAGTTCGCTCCAATCCCGATCCTCGGTTTCAATCGCATCGATGAGTTCTGCAAGGTTGCGCGCGAGCCAAATGGCGTCGGCAGGACTTGCGGGCGCAACGAGCGGCGAATCGGAATGGATGCTGCGGACAATCTCCGGAAGCTTGTTTCGCCAGGCGAGGATGAGCCGGGCGAGTTCCAGCAGCCGGGCGGTATTCGAGAGCGGCTGGGCAAGATCCAGGGTTGCCGGTAGGGCCTCGTCGAAATAGCCGCTGTCATCGTCGGTTTCGCCGAGTGGGCGGATGACCGGCAGGATCGCAGACCGGCCGCCCAGAAGATCGACGAATTCCGAACGAAGAACACGTGCGGCACGCCTCGTCGGCAGATAGATCGTGGTTTTGGAAAGCGATAGAGGATCGTCGGGATCATACCGGAAATGCGGTGTCAGCCGGCCCTCACAAAGGCTTTCGGCAAGGGTCCTCAGAAAAGGAAGCCCCGCGGGGATGGTTAAGACCCTTGGCCGGTGATGCTCGGCCATTCGTCATGCAAACGTCCGGTATCGCCGGATCGTTTCCTCCGCCTCGCCGATCGCTTCGGGCGTACCGACCGTGAGCCAGTGTCCTTCGAGCACCGTGCCGTAAAGCCGGCCGCGAGAGATCGCCTTGTCGAAATAGAGATTGAGATTGAAGGGATCGGCCGGAGCGTCGTCAAGGAATGATGTGTCCATGGCAATGGCGCCGGCGTACACGACCGGGCTCGGCCCGCCATCGGCGAAACGCATCAACGCGCCGTCGCTGGCCATATTGAAATCATTCTTGCCGTTGTGACCGGTGGTATCTTCCAACTTCACGCAGAGCATAGCCATGTCCATGCTTTCCGGTCGGAAGAATCCGGCTAAGCGTGTCAGGTTGCTCGGCGCGTCTGGCCGCTCTCCAATCCAGAAGAGATCCGCATTCGTGACGAAAACCTTGCCGGGAGCAAGCAGCTTCAAGCCCTTCGCAAGTCCACCGCCGTTGTTCATCAGCTTCTCGCGCTCATTGGAGATAATGATCTCGAGGTCTCGGTATGAAGCGAGATGAGCCAGCATCTGGTCTGCGTGGTGATGAACATTGACCACGACCCTCTCGACACCGGCTTCGGCAAGCGAATCCAGCGCGTAGTCGATCATCGCCTTGCCGTCGATCTTCACGAGCGGCTTCGGGATCGTGTCGGTAATCGGCCGCATGCGGGTCCCGAGACCTGCAGCGAGAACCATGGCTTGTTTGATACTCATCTGATCCGAGAAATTATGATTCGCTTGGTACTATTCCAGCCCTTACGCACCAGTCGCGCAAGGGGGCAAGCGCTTCATGCTTCAGCGCAACGGAAAGATACGAGAGGGTGCGCGGCATATGTTTCATATAGCCAGGTTTTCCATCTCGTTGCATCAAGCGAACCCACAGGCCGGCAAGCTTGCAATTGCGTTGCGCCGACATGATCGCCCAGCTCTTCAGGAAGCGGATTTCATTGAAGCTGCCTTCTACTCTGCGCAGTGACAGATAGTCGTCCATCAATTGCCGGAAAAGATCCGGAGAGATCGTGACGCGCGCATCCTGCACGATAGACGCAAGGTCATAGGCCGTTGGGCCGATCATTGCGTCCTGGAAATCAATCAGTCCAACGCGCTCAATGCCTGTCTCGTTCTCGCGCCAGATGATGTTGGGTGAATGAAAATCGCGGAGGAGAAGGCTCTTTTCCGCCGTGTCCAATTCGTCGATCAGCCTATCCCAGATGGCAAGATAGTCATCCCGCTCGGCATCACTGGCTGCGGTGCCGCCACGCTTCCAAGGCAGGTGCCAATCGAGAACGAGGCGCACCTCCATCTTCATCGCCGTCCGGTCGAAATCCGGGATGTGATGGACATGGTTGACCGTGACGCGGATGTCCTGCGGGATTGTCAGCGAATGGAGATGTGCGAGGCACGCGACGCTTGCCCGATAACGATCGACGATAGGCCGGCCTTCCGCGTCCAGAACACCGTCCGCGCCAAGGTCTTCTAGGAGCAGAATACCCTGATCGTAATCCACCTTGTAGACTTCGGGGGCTGCAAAACCCTCTCTCCTAAGCACATTGGCAATCGCAACGAAGGGATAGGCATTTTCCGCGATATGCGCGACCTTTGGATATGGCTTGCCATCCAGAACCGGTGGTCCCTCCGGCAGCGGCGGCCAATCCATCAGCACGCGTCGCTTCCCGTCTTCGGCGTAGACGGCCTCGTAGGCTCGCAGTGAGGCATCTCCCGTCAGGAAACGACGCTTTGCGTCGGAATATCCTGCGTCATCGAGGAAATCACGTATTGCGAGGACACGGCGGATTCGTGCCGCCTGTTTTCTCGGCGCAACAATGGCTACGCGCCGACCTGCACCCTCGTGCTCTAGCTTCAGCATAATCCGGTCTGCCGGCAGCTCGCCGGCGGCCATCTCAGGCCATTCCACGAGGCAGATGCCGTCCTGGAGCGCCTCATCGAAGCCAAGTTCGGTCAGCTCGGCCGGATCGCCAAGACGGTACAGGTCGAAGTGCGCGACCGGAATGCGCAGGTCATACGCCTGCACAAGCGTGAAGGTGGGGCTCGGCACCTCGAGTTCGTCGTCATCCGCCATGGCGCGCAGAAATGCGCGGGCAAGCGACGATTTGCCGGCGCCAAGATCGCCGGACAGCGCAAGGCAATCACCTGGCTTCAACGCCAGCGCCAAATCCTCGCCAAAGCGGATTGTTTCCGCCTCATCCTTCAGGAAGAGGGAAATGCCGGGAGCCATCATTCGGCTGCGACGGACGTCGGAAGATCGACCGAAGGAATCCGGCAGGTCACGATGGTGCCCTTGCCCGGTTGGCTGTCGATGGTGACCGTCCCGTGGTGAAGACTGACGAAACTGTCGACGATCGAAAGCCCAAGGCCGGCGCCGCCCCTCTTGCCATTTTTTGCGCCGGTGGCGAATCTGTCGAACACATTGGCGATCATATCCTGCGAAATGCCAGGGCCACGATCACTGACGGCAAAGACGAAATCCATGCCCTCACGCTTGCATTCGAGCGAGATTGACGAGCCTTCCGGCGAGAAGTTGGCGGCATTGGAAAGTAGCTTCACCAGGATCTGCTTCAGCCTTTGCGGGTCAGCAACGATCGAGCCCAGATGTGCGGGAGCCGTAATCTCCAGTGTTACGCCGCTTTCCTGCAGTCTGTCGGCAATCTGCATCGACACGTCGTCAAGCAGGTCGCCAAGATCGATCGCCGAATAGTTGAGCCGCATGATTCCGGCGTCGACGGTGGCTAGATCGAGGATATCGTTGACCAGCGTCAGCAATACCGAAGAGGACGTGGAAATGTGATCGATATATTCGGCCTGCCGGTCGTTCAGCGGTCCGAGCCCCGGCGTGCGCAGCAGATCGGTGAAACCGATGATGTTGGTAAGCGGCGAGCGTAGCTCGTAGGAAACATGCTGGACGAAGTCGTTCTTAAGCTCGTCCGCCTTGCGCAGCGCCTCGTTCTTTTCCGTCAGGGCGCGCTCGGCACGGACGCTGTCGGTCATGTTGACGAAGGTCAGCATCGTCTGCGCGTTAGGCAACGGAATGACTGCATAGTCGAGCACGAGGCCTGAAAATAGTTCGAGCGTCCCCTGGCTGGAACGGCGCTCGTCGTCGAAGCTGGTGATCAACTCGCCAAAGGTCTTCCATCCGTCCGGACGGTCATAGGACTGAGAGCAAGACTCTCCAAGGGCACGGATGTGCGTCCCTGCCTTCGCCTCGGCCTCGGTAATTCCCCAGAGTGCACGGAAAGCGGGATTCGAGAGGCGAATGCGCCCGTCGGCCCCAAAGACCGCCACACCTTCTGATAGATGGTCGATCGTCTCGCCCTGTACCTTGAGAAGCGTGTTGTAGCGTGTCTCGAGGTCGACCTGTTCGGTGAGGTTCTCGAATACCCAAGTCGCACCACCCTGAGGATGTGCTGTTGCAAAGACCCGCAATGTCTGGCCGTTCGGCAGGTGCCAGAGGTCAGATTGGGTATCGAGGGCACGGTAGACCGAAAGCGCGGCTTCCTTCCAGGATTTCCAGTTGAGTTGATCCGGCAGCTTCTTGGCAGCCCTCAGGCGCTCCAACAATTCCGCGTTGTCGGGCCGGCTCTCGAGGAAAGCGATATCAAGTTGCCAGAGAGAAACGAAAGCCTGATTATAGAATTGCAGTCGACGGTCACCGTCGAAGATCGCGACAGGCGTTGCGAGGTGGTCGAGTGTTTCGGCGTGGCTCTTTAGCGTGCGCTCGAGCTCGGCGCGAACAGCTTCGATGCCGGAAACGTCGACAGCTATCCCGGCGGAGCCGCTCGGGACCTTTACATCGACGACGTCGAAGAAGGTTCGGTTGCCGGACACCACGGTGGAGATCTTGTCGTGGAATGGCGACTCAGTTGTCGCCGTCGCGCGGATCCGCTCACGGGCAACGGTTGTTAGAAACTCACGACCCTCGTTGACGGCCTGCTCCGGCGTGGTTGCCTCGACGGCTTCGCCGTAGGCCTGATTAACCCAGGTCAGTCGGCCTTCGGTATCACGCTGCCAGGCTGGAAGGTCGATTGCATCGAGCATGCTCTGGAATGCCGAGATCGAGGACAATAGTCTGTCCCGTTCGATCTTCAGTTCGGCAAGCTCGGCCCGTAGATTGTTCAGCGCGACAAAGCGGACGAATGCACGTCCGCCCGAAACTCGGCCCTGCGCCTCGAGGATTTCTTCGCGATGGGTTTCGACAACCATGTCGAAGCTGTGGGCCGATCCGCGCAGGCGATCGATCGCACGCTCAAGCTCAGACGCCGACCGCGGCTTCAACCACAATCCGAAGGCCAGGAACTCGCTGTCTTGCGGCGCGCCGGTTTCGGCCGGCAGCTGACCGATCAGTTCAGGACGCTCGCCGCCGTCCCAGATGACGATCCGACGATTCTTGTCCGCAATCAGGGCCTGATACTGCGAAATACGCTGTTGCGCGTCAGAGAGGGCCGAGCGGATTTCACGGCTTTCGCTTTCGAGGTTTCCGCGCTGGCGCACAACCCAAAGGGTCGAAAGCAGCGCGGCCGAAATCACACCGATCACCACGGAGAGACCAACAACCTGCGATGAGGTGAAAAGATGCGCCGCTGCAACAGTCTCGGTCTCGACCTGCGCGAAAACCGGCCGCGCAATCGATGCGATGGCCGTGCCAGCGGCAAAAATCCGTGCCACGCGAGACACGATGCCGGTGCTGACAGGGTTTCGTTCGCCCGATTGGACCGGGCAGTGGTCAGCGTAAGCGCCAACCTCTGCCTGTTCGACCAGGCTGTGCGTCATTTCCGACATGCGCGGTATGTCTCCGTCCTTTAATGTGCCGCATCACGACAAGACATCCCATTTTCGAAGCAAACGGACACGTCCGTGGCTACGAATCGAGTGTTAAAACAATACTTCGGAAGGGAATCGGCGGGAAGGTGTGTGCCAAAAAATAAGGGCGCCGCATTTGTCAATGTGGCGCCCTCTAGATGTTGTGGATATCAATCCTGCGATCAATATCTGTAGTGGTCAGCCTTGAACGGGCCTTGCGGCTTTACGCCGATATAGGAAGCCTGCTCCTCAGAAAGCTGCGTCAGCTTTACCCCGAGCTTATCGAGGTGAAGGCGTGCGACCTTCTCGTCGAGGTGCTTCGGCAGGATGTAGACCTGGTTCTGGTACTGGCCGGGCTTGGTAAAGAGCTCGATCTGCGCCAGCGTCTGGTTTGTGAACGAAGCCGACATCACGAAGGACGGGTGGCCGGTCGCGTTGCCGAGGTTCAGCAGGCGGCCTTCCGAGAGCAGGATGATGCGGTTGCCCTTCGGGAATTCGATCAGGTCGACCTGCGGCTTGATGTTGGTCCACTTCAGGTTACGCAGCGCAGTGACTTCGATTTCGTTGTCGAAGTGGCCGATGTTGCCAACGATCGCCATGTCCTTCATCGCGCGCATGTGGTCGATGCGGATGACGTCCTTGTTGCCGGTCGTGGTGATGAAGATGTCGGCGGAAGATACAACGTCTTCGAGCGTGACGACTTCGAAGCCATCCATGGCTGCCTGCAGCGCGCAGATCGGATCGACTTCCGTGACCTTGACGCGGGCGCCGGCGCCCTGAAGCGAAGCAGCCGAACCCTTGCCGACGTCGCCGTAACCGCAGACGACGGCAACCTTGCCGGCCATCATCACGTCGGTGCCGCGGCGGATACCGTCGACCAGCGATTCCTTGCAGCCGTACTTGTTGTCGAACTTCGACTTGGTGACGGAGTCGTTGACGTTGATTGCCGGGAACGGCAGCAGGCCCTTCTGGCTCAGCTGGTACAGGCGGTTGACACCCGTGGTGGTTTCTTCGGTCACGCCCTTGATCGCGTCGCGCTGCTTGGTGAACCAGCCAGGCGTTGCGGCAAGGCGCTTCTTGATCTGCGCGAAGAGGATTTCTTCCTCTTCTGAATGCGGGTTCGACAGTACGTCTTCGCCAGCTTCGGCGCGAGCGCCGAGCAGGATGTACATGGTGGCATCGCCGCCATCGTCGAGGATCATGTTGGAGAAACCACCATCGGTCCACTGGAAGATCTTGTCGGTATAGACCCAGTAATCATGCAGCGACTCGCCCTTGATGGCGAAAACCGGAACGCCGGAAGCGGCGATCGCGGCGGCAGCATGGTCCTGCGTCGAGAAGATGTTGCACGATGCCCAGCGGACTTCAGCACCGAGTGCAACGAGCGTCTCGATAAGAACGGCAGTCTGGATCGTCATGTGCAGCGAGCCAGTGATGCGCGCGCCCTTCAGGGGCTTCGCCTCGCCGAACTCAGCGCGGCAGGCCATCAGGCCCGGCATTTCGGTTTCAGCGATCGTGATTTCCTTGCGACCGAAGTCTGCGAGGCCGATATCGGCGACGATATAATCTTTTTCAGTGCTCATTGGGTTTTCTCCAGGCTGAAAAGCGGCTCAAAAATTCAAAGGCGCACAAAGGGCACCACATGCGTCCACGCAGTCTGCGCGGCGATGAAAGGCCGTTTAGCAGGCTTCTATGACGAAGGCAATAATGATATAAAGAAGTCTTTATATGTTTATATGAGCCGGGAGAAGCTCACATTTCCTCGCCGAACCGGTTCTGGATCAGCTCGTCGAGCGCATCGAGCGCTTGTGCAGCCTGGTTGCCGCTGGCCGAGATCAAGACGCTGGAGCCCGGGCTTGCCGCCAACATCATCAATCCCATGATCGATGTCCCGCCGACCGTCATTCCGTCTTTCGATACAGTGATGGCGGCATCGAAATTCTCGACCAGCTGTACGAATTTTGCCGAAGCGCGTGCGTGCAATCCGCGCTTGTTGATGATCAGAATTTCACGGGAGAGTGCCGTCATGGGCGCGATGTGCTCACTATTTGCCACTGAGAACGCGGCTCGCGACGTTGATGTATTTCCGGCCGGCCTCGGAGGCTTCGACGAGCGCCTTCTCCATGTTGTTCTCGCCGCGTACACCCGCGAGCTTGATGAGCATCGGTAGGTTCATGCCAGCAATGACTTCCGTGTGGCCGCTGCTCATGACTGAGATTGCCAGGTTGGAGGGGGTACCACCGAACATGTCTGTCAGGATGACAACTCCATGGCCGTCATCGGCACGGGATACTGCTTCCAGAATATCTTGTCGCCTCTGATCCATGTCGTCTTCGGGACCGATACAGACCGTTTCGATGAATTTCTGAGGACCGACAACGTGTTCGACCGCATGACGAAACTCTTCAGCCAGCTTGCCATGAGTGACAAGCACAAGTCCGATCATGATATTACTGCTCCTAATGGCATATTCCAAACGGTGGCCCCAATATCGCAATGCAGCAATCGCGTCCACCGTGGGGGCACATCTTGGCGATGAAAACCCGAAGTGCAAGACAAAAATACGACTTTATGGGCCGGTTTTGCCGATTCTGCGGGCATTACTGTCCGATGTCCGGTGCTTTTGCCATCAATATCGCCAGCGGTAGTGGAGTATTAGCCAGCAACCGAATGACCGGCAGTTCTATGCTGCCAGCAATAGTTGTTCGCTCGCCTTCTGGCGGCAACCGTTTCTCGCCAGTAGGGCTCGCAGGAAGGATAGCGTAGTGCATCGCGGCGCTGGCAATGTGCGGCAGGCGAACGAGGCCGGTGCCGCGCAATTCCAGCAAACCGGCAATCGAGGCAGGGCACGCTGCAATCACCGATCCATCCACTTCCGAAAGCAGTGCTTGATCGTCGGCGACGAGCGCTGAGGAAATGCCGAGGCGTTGTGCTTCATTGATGCAGGTGAACGCCAGCATCGATTTCCCCCAGCCCGACGGCCCCATGAAGAGAAGGCCGGTCTTGCCGACGACGATGGCCGTTGCGTGGATATTTGATGGCTTGTCCATCACAAGGTAGTGTCGGCGGGAAGGGCGAGGATGAAGCGCGCTCCGAGCAGTTTTTCGGTTTCGGGATCGATGATGTTTTCCGCGCGCAGCGACCCACCATGTGCTTCGGCGATCTGACGGCTGATCGACAGGCCGAGGCCCGAATTCTGTCCAAAGCCTTCGGATTCCGGTCGGTCGGTATAGAAGCGCTCAAAGATGCGATCGATGTCTTCTGCCTGGATGCCCGGACCGTTGTCTTCCACGTATACAATGCAGCGAGACCGCGTTCGGACCAGTCGCACGGTGATCCTGCCGTCGTGTTCCGGAACAAAGGAGCGGGCGTTTTCGATGAGGTTGGTAACGATCTGTCCGATGCGCAGGTCATGGCCGTTTACGACGAAACGTGTCTTCACGCCCGGCTTGCGCTCGATCGCGAATTCGATTTGTACTTCTTTTCTGCGGCTGCGAATTTGCCGCGATACGTCGATGAAATCGCGAAGCAGAATCTCTAGATCGACCGAGCCGGCGTCATCGCGCGCCAATTCAGCATCGAGACGAGAGGCGTCGGAAATGTCGCTGATCAGACGGTCGAGCCGACGAACGTCGTGCTGGATGACATCAAGAAGCCGCTTCTTGGACTCGTCTGTTTTTGCCAGAGGCAGCGTTTCGACGGCGCTGCGGAGCGACGTCAGCGGATTCTTCAGTTCGTGGCTGACGTCGGCCGCAAAGCTTTCGATCGCGTCGATGCGGTCGTAGAGCGCGGTCGTCATTTCGCGCAGCGCAATGGAGAGGTTGCCGATCTCGTCCTGGCGGGCGGAAAAGTCGGGAATTTCTTCGCGTTCCTTCGCGCCGCGGCGCACGCGGATGGCGGCAGCCGACAGGCGCCGCAGCGGGTTGGCGATTGTTGACGACAAAACGAGAGACAAGAGAACGTTGACGAGTGTCGCGACGCCAAAGACGCGCATGATGCCGAGGCGCTCGGCGTGAACGATGTTATCGATATCGCCGGCTTGGGTAGATAGGAGCAGCACGCCCAGAACAGCACGGAACCGCTGGATCGGAACGGCAACCGAAACGATCAACTCGCCCTTTTCCGTAGTGCGAACCACAGCGCCGCGAACACCAGTCAGTGCGTTCATGACTTCGGGATAAATCGAGCCGTCGCCACCCGGGGCTTCCTTGTAGAGGGGAAGGTTTCCTGGTTGCAGGACCTTGTTGAAGATCGTCGTGAACCACTGGCTCCAGCTCTGCTCCTCGTCATCCACAGGCGGCAAATCAAAACGTAAGACCTGGCCGCGTGAATAGAGATGGCGAGAGTCGAGAAGCAGGTTGGCGTCAGCGTCAAAAATGCGTGCGCGGGTTCTGGTCGGAGAAATCAGCCGACGCAGCACAGGCGCGACCTTCTCCGGATCGATCGGGAATTCGAGATCCTCGTCGTTCGGAACCGGGGTAATACTCTGGCCGGCCTGCAGTTCGAGCAGCTTCTCGGGGTCGATGGTAATCGAGTTGGTGTCCACGGACGCGGACGCGGAAACCGCGCCGGCGATGATTTCGCCCTGCGTCAGAAGGCTTTCGACGCGAGCGTCGATCAGCCCTTCGCGGAACTGATTGAGGTAGAGAATGCCGCCGACGAGAACGACTAGCGCGGCCAGATTGAAGAAAAGGATGCGGCGCGTCAGGCTCGAAAAGACGGCGTTGCCGAAGATGCGACGGATGATCGTGAAGGGGTGCGACCAACGTCGTCCCCTGACGCGGCGGCTGCTCACGCCTTCCGCCTCATCCAGATCTCTTTCCTGCACCAACTGTGCCAACCACAGGCCCTTTCGGAGAGCGGACCGCTTTCGCGTTCATCACTCTCGACAATTCTCAGATGCCGCGCCGCTTCGGCATCAGGCTGCTTCGCGGAAGCGGTAGCCCACTCCGTAGAGCGTTTCAATCATATCAAAGTCGGTATCGACCATCTTGAATTTCTTGCGGAGCCGCTTGATGTGGCTATCGATGGTGCGATCGTCGACATAGACCTGCTCGTCATAGGCCGCATCCATCAATGCGTCACGACTTTTGACGACGCCCGGACGCTGGGCCAGAGAATGCAGGATAAGGAATTCGGTCACCGTCAGCGTCACCGGCTCGCCCTTCCAGGTGCAGGTGTGGCGTTCCTGGTCCATGACCAGCTGGCCGCGCTCCAGCGAGCGAGCGAGCTGTTGTGCCGTGCCGGGCTTTGGCGCAGCACCACCGGCGGCGGCGGCAGCCTCGCGGCTCGATGCCCGGCGCAAGACGGCGCGGACGCGCTCGACCAGCAGACGCTGCGAGAACGGCTTGGTAATAAAGTCGTCGGCGCCCATCTTCAGGCCGAACAACTCATCAATTTCCTCATCCTTGGACGTGAGGAAGATGACCGGTATGTCGGATTTCTGCCGCAAGCGGCGCAGGAGCTCCATACCGTCCATGCGCGGCATCTTGATATCGAAGATGGCAAGCTGCGGTGGGCGAGCAAGAAGACCGTCGAGGGCTGAGGCGCCGTCCGTATACGTCTCGACCTTATATCCTTCTGCCTCGAGTGCAATCGATACCGAGGTAAGGATGTTGCGGTCGTCATCAACGAGCGCGATTGTCGGCATGGTATTCGTCTCCGTCATCTATGCGCGTCTCCAGGATTTTAGAAGGTCCCCAGGCGGCCTCTCTGAACCGGATGCGCTTATCGGGATAAAGGTGGAACAAATTGTGGCAAAGATAAAGGGTTGGATTGTTCTAAAGTTTTGATCGCAACCAAGAGATGTGTCGAAAATCTGCGCGGCCACTTCTGATTCAAACGATTTAAAATAAGGCGGGAAAATTTAAATCGATTAATAGTTTGATATTGCTGCATTTTATCCATTTTCTTCTCTTGCGTTTTAAAAAAACCGCCCGTACGGTCACCCTCAGTTCTTAACGGCACGAGCCTCAAGGGAAGGGAAAGACCATGGAGCTGTTCGGAGTCCACAACCCGGCGATAGAGCTGGCGACGATCGGTTTGGGGAGCGCAAATAGCGTTCGCTATAACTTTACGGCCGCCTCCCTCTATGAAGAATCGATTCGCCGGGGAGAGGCTGAACTCACCGCCCATGGTGCGCTGCGTGCTTTGACCGGCCAGCACACCGGCCGCTCCCCGAAGGACAAGTTTGTCGTTCGTGATGGCAACACCGATAGCCAGATCTGGTGGGACAACAACAAGCCGATGTCGCGGCAGCACTTCGCGTTGCTGAAGCAGGACATGCTCGCGCACGCTGCCGGCAAGGACCTGTTCGTTCAGGATCTCATCGGCGGTGCCGACGAAAACAATGCCTTGCCGACGCGTGTCGTTACCGAGCTTGCCTGGCATTCGCTTTTCATTCGCAACCTGCTGATCCGTCCGGAGGCCTCGGCACTTGCGACCTTCGCTCCGAAGCTGACGATCATCAACCTACCGACGTTCAAGGCCGACCCGGCCCGTTACGGTTGCCGCACTGAAACCGTCATCGCTTGCGACCTGACGAACGGCGAGGTGCTGATCGCCGGTACGTTCTACGCTGGCGAGATGAAGAAGTCGGTCTTTACCGTGCTGAACTACCTCCTTCCGGCAAAGGGCGTCATGCCGATGCACTGCTCGGCCAACGTCGGTCCTGACGGCGATGCCGCGGTCTTCTTCGGTCTCTCGGGCACCGGCAAGACGACGCTTTCCGCAGATCCGGCCCGCACGCTGATCGGCGACGACGAACACGGCTGGGGCGAGGACGGCATCTTCAACTTCGAAGGCGGCTGCTACGCCAAGACCATCCGCCTGTCGGCCGAAGCGGAACCGGAAATCTACGCGACGACGCAGCGCTTCGGCACCGTCCTTGAAAACGTCGTCCTCAACGACCAGCGCGAACCCGACTTCAACGATGGGTCGCTGACGGAAAACACGCGTTGCGCCTACCCGCTGGATTTCATTCCAAACGCCTCCAAGACCGGTCTTGCCGGTCATCCGAAGACGATCATCATGCTGACAGCCGATGCGTTCGGCGTCATGCCGCCGATCGCCAAGCTGACGCCTGATCAGGCGATGTACCACTTCCTGTCCGGTTACACGGCCAAGGTGGCAGGCACCGAGCGCGGCGTAACCGAGCCGGAAGCGACCTTCTCGACCTGCTTCGGCGCACCGTTCATGCCACGCCATCCCTCGGAATACGGTAATCTCCTGAAGGATCTCATCGGCCGTCACGGCGTCGAATGCTGGCTTGTCAACACCGGCTGGACCGGCGGCGCCTACGGCACCGGCAAGCGCATGCCGATCAAGGCGACCCGCACGCTGCTGGCCGCGGCACTCTCGGGTGACCTCGGCAAGTCGGATTTCCGCGTCGATCCGAATTTCGGCTTCGCCGTTCCTGTTACGGTGCCGGGTGTCGACACGGCTATCCTCGATCCGCGTTCCACGTGGCAGGATCCGGTCGCCTACGATGCACAGGCCAGCAAGCTGGTGACAATGTTCATCGAGAACTTCGCGAAGTTCGAAGGCCATGTCGATGGTGGGGTGCGCGATGCGGCCCCGGGGTTTCGCGCCGCCGCTGAGTGACGCGCCAAAACATTGATGATTCACGTGAAACCCGGCGGTCTCCGCTGGGTTTCTTTGTCTGTTCCCAAGGGCCGGCCGATGTGAGATAGAAATCGCATGGCCAGCGAACCCCTTTACATCAACGATCGAATCACCATCGCCGGATGGGAGTTGACCGAGCAATTTGTTCTGGCAGGCGGCCCTGGCGGGCAGAACGTCAACAAGGTTTCGACAGCCGTCCAGCTGTTCTTCAACATTCCAAACTCGCCTTCGCTCAACGAGCGCGTGAAGGGGAATGCCGTAAAGCTCGCCGGCAAGCGCCTTTCGAAGGAAGGCGTGCTGATGATCGAGGCGAGCCGCTTTCGCAGCCAGGATCGCAACCGCGAAGATGCACGCGAGCGGCTGAAGGAGCTTATTCTCGAAGCAGCAAAGCCACCGCCGCCGCCCCGCAAGAAAACCAAGCCCACAAAGGGATCGATCGAACGCCGGCTGAAAGCGAAGTCGGGTCGGTCGGAGGTAAAGAAGATGCGCGGGCGACCGCTCGGAGATTGATATGCTGAAGCTGCCGAACGGCGTCAGTCACTGCCCCGAATATCTGGACCGCCCACGGCAGCAGGCATTGGTCGAGATCATCAGGTCGATCGTGGCGGACGCACCGCTCTTCGTGCCGGTCATGCCCGGCACCGGCAAGCCGATGTCGGTTCGCATGACGAATTGTGGCCCGCTCGGCTGGGTCACCGACAAGGAACGTGGCTATCGCTACCAGTCGACCCATCCCGTGACCGGTAAACCTTGGCCGGATATGCCCGCGGAACTGCTGGAAATCTGGAACGATGTCTCCCGCTACGACAAGCCGCCAGAGGCCTGTCTCGTCAACTTCTACTCCGACGAGGCGCGCATGGGCTTGCATCAGGACAAGGACGAGCAGGATCTCGCGGCGCCTGTCGTGTCGATCTCGCTTGGGAATACGTGCCTGTTTCGCGTCGGCGGTCTCGGGCGCAACGACCGGACGCTTTCCTTCAAGCTCTCAAGCGGCGATGTCGTTGTCTTGGGAGCGGAAGGGCGCCTTTGCTTCCACGGCGTAGACAAGATCTATCCGTCGACATCGACGCTGCTGAAGAACGGTGGTCGCATCAACCTGACGCTTCGCCGGGTAACGCCCTAGAGCTTTCTCAGAGCCACCTGTTCGATCAGGTGATTATTGCCCTTGCGCAGGATCAGATCGGCCCGCGGGCGCGTCGGCAGGATGTTTTCCCGCAGGTTCTTCAGGTTGATGTTTTCCCAAAGGCCTTCGGCGATCGTCAGCGCTTCCTCCTCGCTGATCGAGGCATAGCGGTGGAAGAAGGAATGGGGATCGCGAAACGCTGTTTCACGCAGTCGCATGAATCGCGCCACATACCAATCATGAATTCGGCTTTCATCCGCATCGATGTAAATCGAGAAATCGAAGAAGTCGGAAACCATCGGCACGATCTTGCCGCCGGCCGGCAGATCACGCGACTGCAGGACGTTGATGCCCTCGAAGATCAGAATATCGGGCCGGTCGACGATCTTGTATTCGTTCGGCAGCACGTCATAGACCAGATGGGAATAGGACGGCGCCTTGACGTTCGGCTGGCCCGCCTTGATCGCCGCCAGGAAACGCAGGATCGCGCCGGTATCGTAGCTCTCGGGAAAGCCCTTGCGCTGCATCAGGTTTTCACGCTGCAGCACGGCGTTCGGATGCAGGAAGCCGTCGGTGGTCACAAGGTCCACCTTCGGGCTGGATGGCCACCGCGTCAAAAGTTCCTTCAGGATACGGGCCGTGGTGGATTTGCCGACGGCAACCGAACCCGCGATTCCGATCACGAACGGCGTCTTTGCCACGTCGGAGAGGCTGAGGAAGCGGTTGCGCTGCTCGAAAAGCAGCTGCGACGATTCCACATGTGCCGAAAGCAAGCGCGAAAGCGACAGATAGATCCGCCGCACTTCATCGAGGTCGATCGGGTCGCCCATGGAGCGTAGCCGCTTGACCTCGTCGCCTTTCAGCGTGAGCGGCGTATCGGCACGGAAGCGCGCCCATTCCTCGGAAGAAAAGAAGTGGTAGGGCGAATAGGCATTCGCCTGAAAATGATCGAGCGTCTCGGGCGCTCCGATGAGCTGTCTTGCGATACTCATGAACTTTGCCGGCTCGCTTTTTCTTTCAGGCCGGATTGAGCGGTACGGCGCTCAAGCTCCGCCATCACACTTTGCAACGGAATGCCCGCGACCTTCAATACGACCAATAGGTGATAGAGCAGGTCGGCGGCTTCATAGGTGAGGTTTTCGCGATCGTCGGTGATCGCGGCCATCACGGCCTCGATCGCCTCTTCGCCGAGCTTTTTCGCGGCTTTCGGCTGGCCTGCAACAACGAGTTTTGCCGTCCAGGATTCATCCGGGGAGGCCTTCGACCGGGCATCGACGATCTTTTCGAGGTCGGCGAGGGTGAATTCGCTCATGATTCTGCTTCCCACTCAATCCAGACGCATGTCGATGCCGCAAGACGACATATAGCGCTTCGCTTCCCCGACGGAATAGGTGCCGAAGTGGAAGATCGAAGCGGCCAGCACAGCGTTGGCATGTCCCTGTTTGACGCCCGCCACGAGATCATCGAGATCGCCGACGCCGCCCGAGGCGATCACAGGCACCCGAACCGAATCCGCGATAGCGCGCGTCAGGTCGAGATCGTAGCCGACCTTGGTCCCGTCCCGATCCATCGAGGTAACAAGCAGTTCGCCGGCCCCACGTTCGACCATCCTCCGAGCAAAATCCACGGCGTCGATGCCGGTCGCGTTGCGGCCGCCGTGCGTGTAGATCTCCCAGGCGCTGACGTCGCCCTGGGCGGGCGTGGTCCGCCTCTTGGCGTCGATCGAGACGACGATGCATTGGTCACCGAACTTGTCGGCGGCTTCCGCAACGAAATCGGGGTTGTTGACGGCCGCCGAGTTGATCGAGACCTTGTCCGCGCCACAGAGCAGCAGCTTGCGGATGTCAGCAATCGTGCGAACGCCACCACCGACGGTAACGGGCATGAAGCACTGCTCGGCAGTACGCGCGACGACATCGAAGATCGTTTCACGATTGTCCGAGGATGCGGTGATGTCGAGAAAGCAGAGTTCGTCAGCACCAGCAGCATCATAAGCCTTGGCAGCCTCGACCGGATCTCCGGCATCGACGAGGTTGACGAAATTGACGCCCTTGACGACGCGGCCGTCCTTGACGTCGAGGCAGGGAATGACGCGAGCCTTGAGGGTCATTGTACAGTCTCCTTTGCGCGTGCGGCCGAAATCAGCGCCAGCGCCTCTGCAGGGTCGATGCGTCCATCATAGAGCGCGCGACCGGAAATCGCACCCTCGAGCTTGCGTGCGTCGGGTTGCAGCATCCGTTTCACGTCGTTGATCGAAGCAAGGCCGCCGGACGCGATGACCGGGATTGACACGGCTTCGGCAAGCTCGAGCGTCGAAGCCCAGTTGATGCCGGCAAGGATGCCGTCGCGGTCGATGTCGGTGTAGATGATCGCGGCAACGCCGGCGCCTTCGAAAGTTTTCGCGAGTTCGATGACACCGAGCTCGGAGGCTTCGGCCCAGCCTTCGACTGCGACCTTGCCGCCCTTGGCATCGATGCCAACGGCAACGCGGCCGGGAAACGTTTTGCAGGCTTCGATCACGAGCGCTGGATCGCGCACCGCGATGGTCCCGAGAATAACCCGGGCGAGGCCACGCGACAGCCAGTTTTCGATATGGTCGAGCGTGCGAATGCCGCCGCCAAGCTGAACCGGGTTCTTCGTTGCCTTCAGGATCGCATCGACTGCGGCGCCATTGACGCTTTCGCCTGCGAAGGCGCCGTTGAGATCAACGACGTGCAGCCATTCAAAGCCTTGATCTTCAAAGGCCTTCGCCTGCGCGCCGGGATCCGGATTGTAGACGGTCGCCTGTTCCATATCGCCGAGCTTGAGGCGGACGCACTGGCCATCCTTGAGGTCGATTGCAGGAAATAGGATCATTCTGTCAGTCCTTGCAGTGCGCGAGCTCAGGGCTTCCAGCGCAGGAAATTGGCAATCAGGGCGAGGCCGAGCTTCTGGCTCTTTTCAGGATGGAACTGGGCTCCGGCCATGTTGTCGCGACCGACGAAAGCGGTGACCGGACCGCCGTAATCGGCCGTCGCGATCACGTCGCCAGGGTTTTTCGTCGCCAGATGGTAGGAATGCACGAAATAGGCATGCAGCCCGTTCGGTCCGGTCGGAATGCCGTCGAACAGCGGGTGAGGGGATTTCAGATCGAGCGTATTCCAGCCGATCTGCGGGATCTTCAGATTGGCATCATCAGGGGTCATTTCAACGACATCGCCGGGAATCCAGCCGAAGCCATCGGTGACGGTCTTCTCGAGACCGCGCGACGACATCAGCTGCATGCCGACACAAATGCCGAGGAACGGCCGGGCCTTTTTCTCGACTACATCGATCAATGCCTCCGACATGCCGGAAACCGCATAGAGCCCACGGCGGCAGTCGGCATAGGCGCCCACGCCCGGCAACACGATGCGATCAGCTGTCGCGACAGCCTCTGCCTTGTCGGTCAGGTCAATCACGGCGTCGATGCCGGCTTCCCGCGCAGCGCGTTCGAAGGCCTTCGTCGCCGAACGCAGATTGCCGGAGCCGTAGTCTATAATTGCGACGCGCATTCAGCGTCCTCCATCAAAACCAAAGAGACCGAGCGAAGTGGCGTTGCCGTGTCGCGGCGCATGGGCTGCAGGATCCCATTGCGGCGAGGGCGCCGGTCGGCTCTCGCCGGCATCGGTCGGGACATTCGAAAAGTAGATTTCCTCCGCGGTCCCAAGGGAATCGGCCGAAACGAGATCGGCTTCGCCCCAACCTTTCGCGACCAGATTGCCGGCGCGCAAATTCTGACCCTCGAGCGCTACCAGCAGACTGGTGCCGAAAGTAATTGCGACGCCGACTGGCCAGAGGTCGGCCCGGTCGGCCAACGCGCCGCCGAGGCTTTGCAGGAGAAATGCCGCGATGGCGTAGAGCCACAGCCGGTGGAAGGCGAGCCATATCCAGGGGAAGAGAAACCCGAGCACGGTAAAACCGTCGCGAATGAAGCGCGTCTTCTCGTGGTTGGTGTCCGTTCCGCCAGGCGCAGTCAGAACCAGATAGCTGGAAGTCATGTCGTCAAGCTCCCTCAGGGGGCTCAGACGAGCGTGCCCTTCGTCGAGGGAACACGGCCCGCCTGTCTCGGATCGATCTCTGTCGCCGTACGCAGCGCGCGGGCAACGGCCTTGAAGCATGTCTCTGCAATATGGTGGTTGTTGGCACCATAGTGGTTGAAAATATGCAAGGTGATGCCGGCGTTCTGGGCAAGCGCCTGGAAGAATTCGCGAACGAGTTCGGTGTCGAACGTGCCGATCTTCGGCGCGCTAAAGGCGACGTTCCAGACAAGGAAGGGACGACCGGAGAGGTCGACGGCCGCCTTTGTCATCGTCTCGTCCATGGCGAGATCGATCGATGCGTAGCGCGTGATGCCGCGGCGGTCGCCGAGCGCCTTGGCAATCGCCTGGCCGATCGCGATGCCGGTGTCTTCCACCGTATGGTGATCGTCAATGTGCAGGTCGCCTTTGGTCTCGATCTCCATATCGATCAGCGAATGTCGTGACAGCTGGTCGAGCATATGGTCGAAGAAGCCGACGCCAGTCGAAATCTTCGACTTCCCGGTGCCGTCGAGATTGACGGAAACGGAAACCGAAGTCTCGTTCGTCTTGCGGGACACGGTACCCGTGCGGCTTGCTGCGGTCTCGGCCATATGGCTGCTCCATCGGGAAATACGGGGGTTCCTTATCAGGCAAGCCGGGAAATATCCAGAACCGCGGCGGCAGAAAACGACGCCATTTGCAATCGGCTTTCACGCACTTACATAGGGCTCGACAGGGCCGGCGTTCGGCCCGACGCAACGAGCCCGGCAGACGGGCAAAGGTTTAGTAGATGACAACGATTGTTACAGTTCGAAAGGGCGGCAAGGTCATCATGGCCGGCGATGGTCAGGTGAGCCTCGGCCAGACCGTGATGAAGGGCAACGCCCGCAAGGTGCGGCGCATCGGCAAGGGCGAGGTCATTGCCGGTTTCGCAGGCGCCACCGCGGATGCCTTCACGCTTCTCGAACGCCTCGAAAAGAAGCTCGAACAATATCCCGGTCAGCTGATGCGCGCCGCCGTCGAACTCGCCAAGGACTGGCGTACGGACAAGTATCTCCGCAATCTCGAAGCGATGATGCTCGTCGCCGACAAAACGGTGACACTGGCGATCACGGGCAACGGCGACGTTCTCGAGCCCGAGCACGGCGCCATGGCGATCGGTTCGGGCGGCAACTATGCGCTCGCCGCGGCCCGCGCCCTGATGGACACGGACAAGTCGGCCGAAGAGGTTGCGCGCCGCGCCCTCGATATTGCCGCCGATATCTGCGTCTACACGAACCATAACGTGGTGGTGGAAACCCTGGATGCCGAGAGCTGAGCACGCCCCGAACTACCGTTTCCGCGACATCGGCCGTGAGGATTTTGGCCTCGTGGCCAAGTGGCTGGCAGAGCCGCATGTCGCGAAATGGTGGGGCGCGCCCGACACAGAGCTTGCAGCGATCGAAGAGGCGATGGAAAGCGTCGAGACAAGACCGATGATCGTGGAAATGGACGGGCAGCCGATCGGCTACCTGCAAAGCTATGATCCTCATCTGGAAGACGGCCATCCCTATCAGGACCAGCCGAAAGGCACGCTGGGCGTTGATATCTCGATTGGCATTCCGGAGCTTGTAGGCAAGGGTCACGGTACCGCGATCATCCGCCAGCTTGCGTCCGAACTCTTCGCCAATGGCGCCAGGCGCATCGTGATCGATCCCGATCCCGAGAACCGCCAGGCGATCAGGGCTTACGAAAAAGCAGGCTTCCACTACGTCGATACACGAACTTCCATTTACGGTCCGGCCCATTTCATGGCGCTGGACGCACCCGGAGTAACGGACAGATGACCACATTTTCCCCCCGCGAGATCGTTTCCGAGCTCGACCGCTTCATTATCGGCCAGCATGAGGCCAAGCGTGCCGTGGCAATCGCGTTGCGCAATCGTTGGCGCCGCCACCAGCTCGATCCCGATCTGCGCGACGAGGTGATGCCGAAGAATATCCTGATGATCGGCCCGACCGGCGTCGGCAAGACGGAAATTTCCCGCCGTCTCGCCAAGCTCGCCGGCGCGCCGTTCATCAAGGTCGAAGCCACGAAGTTTACCGAAGTCGGCTATGTCGGCCGCGATGTCGAACAGATCATCCGCGACCTCGTCGAGGTTGGCATCGGGCTCGCCCGCGAGAAGAAGCGGAGCGAAGTGCAAGCCAAGGCGCATATGAGCGCGGAAGAACGTGTTCTCGATGCGCTCGTTGGTGCCACGGCCTCGCCGGCGACCCGTGACAGCTTCCGCAAGAAGCTGCGCAGCGGCGAGCTTGACGACAAGGAGATCGATATCGAGATCGCCGACACCGGCACCGGGATGGGCGGCTTCGACATTCCCGGCATGCAGGGTGCCAATATCGGCGTGCTCAATCTCTCTGAAATGTTCGGCAAGGCCATGGGCGGTCGCACCAAGAAGGTCCGGACGACCGTCAAGGCGTCCTACACCGATCTGATCCGCGACGAGTCCGACAAGCTGATCGACAATGAGGTCATCCAGCGTGAGGCGGTCCGCGCCGTCGAGAATGACGGCATCGTCTTCCTCGACGAGATCGACAAGATTGCCGCTCGCGACGGCGGCATGGGTGCCGGCGTTTCGCGCGAAGGCGTGCAGCGCGATCTGCTTCCGCTGGTCGAAGGCACGACAGTGTCAACGAAGTACGGCCCGGTGAAAACGGATCACGTCCTTTTCATCGCCTCCGGTGCTTTTCACGTCTCCAAGCCGTCCGATCTGCTGCCGGAACTTCAGGGCCGTCTGCCGATCCGCGTCGAGCTGCGCCCGCTCACCAAGGAAGATTTCCGCCGTATCCTGACGGAGACCGAGGCGAGCCTCATCAGGCAGTACAAGGCTCTCATGGAAACTGAAGGCCTCAGCCTCGAATTTACTGACGATGGCATCGATTCCCTGGCGGACGTTGCTGTTCATTTGAATTCGTCCGTTGAAAACATCGGCGCCCGCCGCCTGCAGACGGTGATGGAACGTGTTCTGGACGAAATCTCCTTTAATGCCCCGGATCGCGGCGGCTCAAGCGTGACGATCGACGCCGACTATGTCCGCAAGCATGTCGGCGATCTGGCGCAAAACACCGATCTGTCACGCTTCATCCTGTGATGGACAAGCATCGGGGCGCGTCTTACTGATGTGATGCCACGATTTTGACAGCTTCAACTCTCGACAGCGGGCCTTTTACTTTTTAGTGAAAGGCCCGTTTTGTTGTCGGCGCCAGCATTATTCGGCCAAGATTGTGGTCCAGTCAGCGCGCTTCGCGACATTGCCATGAATCGATGGGAACGCTGATCGTGCGACGCCTTCTGACAAGCCTTATGATTGCTGCTGCCGTGCTGACGTCGGCGCCTGCCTTCGCCATGCAGGTGGTGCCGCCGGGCAACCGTCACGTCGAGCAGCCGGATATTCCGGGTGCCTCGGTTCGCCGCACCAAGGGCACGAAGAGCTCGTTCGATCGCAAGTATGACAAAGTCCATGACCTCCTGGCGTCCGATCACGAGTTGATGGCCAAGATCAAAAAGGTGTCGGCCGCTTACGGCATCGATCCGATCCATGTGATCGGCGCGATCGTCGGCGAGCATACCTATAATGTCGACGCCTATGACCGCTTGCAGTCCTACTACGTGAAGGCTGCGTCCTACGCGGGTGAGAGCTTCCGCTTCGCCTACAACGGCGAGGATGTGGATGACTTCGTCAGGCGGCCGCAATTTGCCGAATGCAACGGCAAGGGCGATTCCTACACGCTGTGGAGCTGCCGCGAAGATATCTGGGACAGCGACTTCCGCGGCAAGACCGTCGATGGCAAGGGCTACCCGAACAACCGCTTCAGCGCAGTCTTCTTCCAGCCTTTCTACGCCGGCCAGACCTTCGGTCTTGGGCAGATCAACCCGCTGACCGCCCTGATGTTGACCGATCTGGTCTCCAAGGTCTCGGGCTACGAGAAGCTGAACGAGAAGGACGCCGGTTCCGTTTACAAGGCGATCATGCAGCCGGATATCTCACTCGCCTTTGTTGCTGCCTCCATCCGGCGGTCGATCGACGACTATAAGCAGATCGCCGACATGGATATCTCGAAGAACCCGGGACTGACCGCGACGCTCTACAATGTTGGCAATTCGCGCCAGCGCGCGGCGGCTCTCGCTGCCAAGAACCGTGCTTCCGGTGAAACCGTCTGGCCGGAAGAAAACTATTACGGCTGGCTAGTCAACGACAAGCTGGACGAGCTGGAGCGTCTGCTCTAGCTTTCGCCTTGCCGGGAGAGCCTAGATCTCCTGCGAAAAGGCTGAATTCTGATGGACATGCGTCCGGATCCCTTCGTACCGCCCGCACCGTTACCTCGTACGGTGCCGCCGAGCCGTCTTCAGATAATTCGAACCATTCTGCGCAACCCGTTGGAGCTCTGGGGCGAGCCCTCCTACACGCTGCCGTGGATTCAGACACGATTCTTTCGCGAAAGAACCCTGATCGTCAACGATCCCGGCCTGATCCGTCATGTTCTCGTCGATAACGCCGCGAACTACCGCATGTCGGATATTCGCCAGCTTATTTTGCGTCCGATCCTGCGCGACGGGCTGCTGACGGCGGAGGGGGATGTCTGGAAGCGCTCTCGAAAGGCGGTGGCGCCGGTTTTCACCCCTCGTCACGCAAACGGTTTCGCCGGGCAAATGCTGCGCCAGTCCGAAGATTATGCGAGGAAATACGAAGCAGCCGGCAGTGACGGCAAGGTCTTCGAGATTGCCGCCGACATGACGGAGCTGACCTTCGCCATTCTTGCCGATACGCTGTTTTCGGGCGAGATCGTCACCTCCTCCGACAGCTTTGCCGACGACGTAAACGCCCTGCTGCATCGCATGGGCCGCGTTGATCCGATGGACCTGCTGCGCGCCCCGTCTTGGGTTCCGCGCGTCACGCGTATCGGCGGGCAGAAAGTGCTCGACAAATTCCGCAACATCGTGCGCCAGACCATGGATGCCCGGCTCGCGCGTATGCAGGCCGATCGAGTCTCCGCACCGGACGACTTTCTGACCTTGCTCCTTGATCAGGCTGAGACCGGCGGACTGACGAACGACGAAATAGAGGACAATATCCTCACCTTTATCGGCGCCGGCCACGAGACGACGGCACGCGCACTTGCCTGGACGCTTTATTGCGTGGCCAACACGCCGCACATCCGCGGGGCGATGGAGGAGGAAATCGATCGCGTTCTGGCCCAGGATGTCGAACCGGTGAAGTGGCTCGATCTGATGCCCTATACGCGTGCCGCCTTCGAGGAGGCGCTTCGGCTTTATCCACCGGCGCCGTCCATCAATCGTGCCGCCATCACCGCCGATCGCTGGACCGACGCGAAAGGAGAAACGGTGGAGATCGAGGCGGGTGTCACCGTCCTCATCATGCCGTGGACGCTGCATCGCCACGAACTCTATTGGGAAAAGCCGCGCGCCTACATCCCGGAGCGGTTCCTGCCGGAGAACCGTGGCAGCATCGGGCGCTTCCAGTTCCTGCCGTTCGGTGCCGGGCCGCGTGTCTGTATCGGCGCGACCTTTGCGCTGCAGGAGGCTGTCATCGCTCTCGCCGTGCTGATGCGCCGTTTCCGCTTCGATGTGACAGACCAGACCAATCCGTGGCCGGTGCAGAAACTAACGACACAGCCGCAAAACGGTCTGCCGATGATCGTCACGCCGAG
The DNA here is from genome assembly GCF_000298315.2 of Rhizobium grahamii CCGE 502. Taxonomy (GTDB): domain Bacteria; phylum Pseudomonadota; class Alphaproteobacteria; order Rhizobiales; family Rhizobiaceae; genus Rhizobium; species Rhizobium grahamii. The sequence continues at coordinate 39,648 of NZ_AEYE02000030.1, forward strand.
ATATGTTCCTGAACGGACATAAATCTTTAGAACTATTGCATAATTGACTATGAATGAAAGCCGGGCAAAGTGGCAGCATGCAAAACCCCGTGTGGGTCTAAGGAGATATTGAATGAGCCGCATCGATAAAAACGGTCTTGCTGTTGAGGCCGTCCTTCATGATTTCTTGGTCAAGGAAGCGCTGCCCGGCTTGAAGATCGATGCCGAAAAGTTTTTTACCGATTTCTCGGCGATCGTTCACGATCTGGCGCCGCGCAATCGCGAACTGCTCGCAAAGCGTGATACACTCCAGCTCCGCATCGATGACTGGTACCGCCAGCATGGTGCGCCGACCGATATCGAAGCCTATCAGGTGTTTCTGCGCGACATCGGCTATATCCTGCCGGAAGGCTCGGATTTCCACGTCACGACGACCAACGTCGATCCGGAAATCGCCTCGATCGCCGGCCCTCAGCTCGTCGTTCCCGTCATGAATGCGCGCTACGCGCTCAACGCCGCCAATGCCCGCTGGGGCTCGCTCTACGATGCACTCTACGGCACGGATGCGATTTCCGAGACAGACGGCGCCGGGAAGGGCAAGGGTTACAATCCAAAGCGCGGCGAAAGGGTTATTGCCTGGGCTCGCGATTTCCTTGACACGGCCGCGCCGCTAGATGGCTGGAGCTGGAAGGATGTTGCGACCTTTGCTGTCAAGAACGGGGCTCTCGCGATCACCTCGACCGACGGCGAGCATGTTTTGCTGACCGATCCAGCGCATTTTGCCGGCTATCAGGGCGATGCCGCGGCGCCGTCTCACATCCTGTTGAAGAACAACGGCATCCATGTCGACATCGTCATCGATGCCTCGACCGCCATTGGCAAGAGCGACCCGGCCCATATTTCCGACCTCTGGCTGGAATCGGCAATCACGACGATTATGGACTGCGAGGACTCTGTCGCAGCCGTCGATGCCGAAGACAAGGTCGTCGTCTATCGCAACTGGCTTGGCCTCATGAAGGGCGATCTTCAGGAGGAAGTGTCGAAGGGCGGCTCGAGTTTCATTCGCAAACTCAATCCTGATCTGCAGTACAGCGGTCCGTCAGGCGCGCCGTTCGAAGTGCATCGCCGCTCGCTCATGCTGGTTCGCAACGTCGGCCACCTGATGACGAATCCGGCTATCCTTGATCGCGACGGCAATGAAGTGCCCGAAGGGATCATGGACGCAATGATTACGGGCATGATTGCCCTTTACGACGTCGGCCCGAACGGCCGCCGCAAGAATTCCCGCGCCGGTTCGGTTTATGTGGTCAAGCCGAAGATGCACGGTCCCGAGGAAGTTGCCTTCGCCGCCGAGATCTTCTCGCGCGTCGAAGATGCCCTGGGCATGGCGCGCAACACGATCAAGATGGGCATCATGGACGAGGAACGACGCACTACGGTCAACCTCAAGGAATGCATCCGCGCCGCCCGCGAACGCGTCGTCTTTATCAACACCGGCTTCCTCGACCGCACCGGCGATGAGATCCATACGTCGATGGAAGCCGGGCCGATGATTCGCAAGGGCGACATGAAGCAGGCCGCCTGGATCGGCGCCTACGAAAACTGGAATGTCGATATCGGTCTCGAATGCGGCCTTTCCGGCCACGCACAGATCGGCAAGGGTATGTGGGCCATGCCAGATCTGATGGCGGCGATGCTCGAGCAGAAGATCGCGCACCCGAAAGCCGGCGCCAATACCGCCTGGGTTCCGTCGCCGACCGCCGCGACGCTGCACGCCACCCATTATCACCGCGTCAATGTCGCCCGCGTCCAGCAGGGCTTGAAGGATCGCGCCCGCGCCAAGCTTTCCGACATCCTCTCGGTGCCTGTTGCTATCAGGCCGAATTGGACGCCGGAGGAAATCCAGCGCGAACTCGACAACAATGCCCAGGGCATTCTGGGTTACGTTGTCCGTTGGGTCAATCAGGGCGTCGGCTGCTCCAAGGTGCCGGACATCAACGATGTCGGCCTGATGGAAGACCGTGCGACGCTGCGCATCTCCGCCCAGCACATGGCCAACTGGCTGCATCACAAGGTGACAAGCGAAGAGCAGATCGTCGAGACAATGAAGCGCATGGCCGCGATCGTCGACCAGCAGAATGCATCCGATCCAGCCTACGCGGCGATGGCCGCCGATTTCGACGGTTCGATCGCCTTCCAGGCGGCACTCGATCTTGTCCTGAAGGGTAGGGTGCAGCCGAACGGTTATACCGAGCCGGTCCTCCATCGTCGCCGCCTCGAACTGAAGGCCAAGCAGACGATCTGACAAGGACAAATCAATGGAAAAGGCCGCCGGAACAATGTTTCGGCGGCCTTTTTAATGCCCATTTTCAGCTTACTGGATAACGATGACCTTCGAGGTCGTCTTGCCCGGGCGTACGCGGCTGTAGAGATCGATGACGTCCTGGTTCATCAGACGAATGCAGCCAGAGGAGGCAGCGGTGCCGATCGAAGCCCATTCCGGCGTACCGTGCAGGCGGAAGAGGGTATCCTGACCCTTTTCGTTGAAGAGATACATGGCGCGCGCGCCGAGCGGGTTGCTGAGGCCGGGGCCCATACCCTCCTCGACATACTTGGCGACCTCGGGCTTGCGCTCGGCCATTTCCTTCGGCGGATGCCAGGTCGGCCATTCCTGCTTCCATGCGACGTAGGCCGTACCCGCCCATGCGAAGCCCTGCTTGCCGACGCCGATGCCGTAACGCATCGCCTTGCCGCCGGGCAGGATGTAATAGAGGAAGCGTTCGCGGGTGTTGACGATGATCGTGCCCGGGCGCTCGGTGGTTTCGTAGGAGACGATCTGGCGGCGGAACTGCGGCTTGACCCTCTGGATCGGGATCGCCGGCAGCGAATATCCGGCATCCGTCGTCACGCCATAGGCGTCGTCGAAGATCTGCGCGGTCTGAACGGTCGGCCCCGGCGCGACCTTGTCTTCGACGGAAGCGCTCTCGATAGTCGAGGAGCAACCGGCCAGAGCGAGCGTCGCCATCAGGCCGAATACAGGAAATGCATTGCGGATGCGCATGGATGTCTCTTAGGAAATGGGCAAGGGGAGAACGGTCTTTTGAACCATCTTTGATTATGGTTTATTTTCGATTAACTTTGCCTTTGCAAGCTGTTGCAGTGCGGCAAAACCAATACGCAGCGGCAAATTAGAAGCGCATGGTTTTTTTGCAACAACGCGCGCGCCAGACCGACGGTTATCCATGACGATTTTGAGCGTTTACAATAACAATCCGTTAATAGACGGACGACAGTCGGACAGAGCTATGCTGGTCCGCCGCGGGACTCAGATTTTACTTCATGAGATGCGTCACGCCGTATTGCCGGAGCTGTCGCTTGCCAGCGGACGACGGGCGGACTTGATCACGATTTCGGAGAAGGGCGAGATCTGGATCATCGAGATCAAGACCTCGGTGGAGGACTTCCGCGTCGACCACAAATGGCCGGACTATCGCCTCCATTGCGATCGACTATTCTTCGCCACCCACAAGGATGTTCCGCTCGATATCTTCCCGGAGGATTGCGGCTTGTTTCTATCGGATGGCTACGGGGCGCATATGATCCGCGAGGCACCAGAGCATCGCCTTGCGCCAGCGACGCGAAAATCCGTGACGCTTAATTTCACTCGCGCAGCCGCCCAGCGCCTGCTGATGGCCGAATGGGCAAACGGCAAGCCGTTTGAGGTCGACGATATCTGACGCTACTTCGGCGCACGCTTGGCAAGGATCCGTTGCAGCGTGCGGCGATGCATGTTGAGCCGCCGTGCAGTCTCCGAAACATTGCGCTCGCACATCTCATAAACCCGCTGGATATGCTCCCAGCGCACACGGTCGGCCGACATCGGGTTCTCCGGCAGTTCCGCCTTCTCGCCGGCGCGCTGGGTGAGGGCGGCGTAAACGTCGTCGGCGTCGGCGGGCTTCGCCAGGTAGTCGACGGCGCCAAGTTTCACGGCCGTAACAGCGGTCGCAATATTTCCGTACCCCGTCAGGACGATGATCCGGGTGTCATCCCGGCGCTGGCGGATGGCTTCGATCACATCCAACCCGTTGCCGTCGCCAAGTCGCAGGTCAACCACTGCGTATTTGGGCGGATGGCTCTTTGATTTGGCAACGCCCTCCGCGACCGATTCCGCAGTCTCAACCTTGAAGCCACGTGTCTCCATCGCGCGCGCCAGTCGGCGCAGGAACGGGCCATCGTCATCGACGATCAGAAGGCTGGCATCCGGACCAATATGATCCGCATCTGCGAGGGAGGAGTCGTGGTCAAGCTCGTTCATGTTCGTCAATCCCGGCAGCTGCCTGCCTGATAAAAGTCAAATGTCCCGCATTTCATTAAGCCGATAGCGTCATTTTGTCGAATTTGCATCGATCAGCATGCGCGGCCATTCGACACGCACCCGCGCTCCAGCCGTCTCGGGCATACGGTTCTCGAACACCAGCGACGCGCCCGATCGTTCCAGGAGAGTCTTGGCGATGAAGAGACCGAGCCCCAAACCACCCGCCCGGTCTTCCCGCTGCCTCTTGGTCACATAGGGCTCGCCAATCCGGGTCAGGATATCGGGGGAATAACCGTCGCCGTCGTCCTCTACCGTGATGCGAACTTTTCTCACATCATGCTCGACGGTCACGATCACCTTGTCGCGCGCGTAATCGACAGCGTTTTCGATCAAATTGCCGAGCCCGTACATGATGCCGGCGTTGCGGTCGGTCACTGGCTCGCCCTTGCGCGGGCTCTTCTCGACTAGTTCGAGTTTGATCCCGAATTCCCTGTGAGGCGCCACGATCTCTTCCATCATTGACGACAAAGGCAGCCGCCGGAGATGAGCTTCGCCTTCCGCGGAAAGCGTTGCCAGCCGCCGCAGGATGTCGCGGCACCGCTCGCTCTGGCTGCGCAACAGTTGCACATCCTCGCGAAAGCGGTCGTCATTCTTCAGTTCGCGCTCCATTTCCTTGGCAACGACGCTGATGGTGGCGAGTGGCGTTCCCAGTTCGTGTGCTGCGGCGGCGGCAAGACCGTCGAGTTGAGAAAGGTGCTTCTCGCGCTGCAGCACCAACTCGGTGGCCGCCAGCGCATCGGCCAGCTGGCTCGCCTCCATGGAGACCCGGTATGCATAGAAAGCGGCAAAAGCCATGGTCGATGCGATCGAACACCAGACACCGAACTGCATCACGGTATGGACGTTGATCTCGACCCCATCGAACCACGGCAAGGGAAAGGGGGAAAAGGCGAGGATGGTGATGCAGACCATCGCGATCAGAATAAGCACGGTGCTGAAGCGGATCGGCTGCGATGCGAAGGAAATGATGACGGGAACGCAGACGAGGGCAGCAAAGGGATTGGCCAGGCCGCCGGTGATGAAGAGCAGTGCGCAGAGCTGCAGAAGGTCGAAGCCGAGCAGCACGAAGGCCGCGCCGGGATAGAGCCGGTGTGTCGGCGGATAGCGGATCATCAGGTAGAAATTGACCGCCGCCAGGGCTGCGATCAGCGCGGCGCAGGCACCAAGTGGAAGCGGAAACTTGAGCCAGAAGGCAACGATGAACACGGTCACGGCCTGGCCGCCCACGGCGAGCCATCGCAGCCGCACCAACGTTTGAAGTCTCAGGCGCCTGCTGCTGTGCCTGTCTTCTTCCGGCGAACTCACGACATTATCGACCATCTGATATCCCCATGGGCCATGCTAGGGCTCATGTACCACGCGGCTTCGCCCGTGTCGTCGGCATGGCCTCTTCCGGTCGTTCGGGCCAGGGATGCTTGGGATAGCGGCCGCGCATCTCGGCCCGAACATCTTTCCAAGATCCCGCCCAGAATCCGGGCAGATCACGCGTCGTCTGGATCGGCCGATGCGCCGGCGAGGTCAGCTCGAGAAGCAGCGGTAGCCGCCCGCCGCCGATCGCCGGATGCTGCTTAAGACCAAACAGCTCCTGCACACGGATTGTCAGAGCAGGCTCCTCGCCGTCATATTGGATCGGATGCCGCTGTCCGGTCGGCGCTTCGAAATGTGTCGGGGCGAGGCGGGAAAGATCGCGCTGCAGGTCGTGCGGGATCAGCGCCAACAACCCGTTCGAAAGACCGGATGAGGAAATGTCGGAAATCCCTCGGGCATCCATCTGGTAGGGAATGAACCACTCGTCCAGCCGCGCAAGCAGTGCCGCGTCGCTCACATCAGGCCAAGGATCGCCGATGCTGCGATGAAGAAAGCCGATGCGTTCGCGAAGCTGGATGGCTTCCTTGGAAAATGGCAGCAGTTCCAGCCCCAGCTCGCGCACGCCTTCCGCCAGCGCGCGGCTGACGGCTTCACCGGCCGGACGCGGCAGCGGCGTCTCGTCGAAGACAATGGCGCCGAGCCGTGTCGCTCGCCTGGCTCTCACCTGCCGGCTCTGCCGGTCGAAGAAGATCTGATCGCCGGTCGAAATGGCGTCGGGCAGGTCCTCCTCGATGTCGGCGCGTGAGATCTCGGCTGCCGACAGAACGCGCCCTTGCGCGGCCCGACCCGTCAAATCTGCGATGACGAGCATCGGGCTGCCGGCGAGCCGTTCGGTCTCCGGCAGTTCGGCGCCGCGCCCGTTCGCCATCAGGAAGCGGCCTCTGCCGCCGCGCTGCAGTGCGATGCGGTCCGGAAAGGCGTGCAGCAACAGCCGTCCCGTCTGGCTCGGTTCCGTTGCTTTGGCGACATCGAGACCCTTGGCCAATCGAGCCGCTAGCTGACGCGCGCCTTCGACGCGATCGCCACGCTCCGAGCGAAAGCGCCGCATCCGCTCTTCGAGGTCTATACTGGGGCCTCCGAGCCCCTGTTCGGTCAGCAGCACCGCAAGCTCCGCTGCATCTCTTGCATGCCCCGTCTCGCCTGCCGAAATCACCATGGCGGCCAGACGCGGTGGCAGGGCAAGATCGCGCATCATCTTTCCGCGCCGCGTCAATGCACCTTCCTTGTCGAGTGCACCGAGCTGAAATAGCAGCGTGCGTGCTTCGGAAAGCGTCGTCTCCGGCGGCTGATCGACGAAGGAGAGCGAACGCGTGTCGTGAACGCCCCAATGCGCCAAGTCGAGGACAAGCCCGGAGAGATCGCTGGAGAGTATTTGTGGCGGTGTAAATGCCGGCAGTGCGGCAGTCTGTCCCTGGTGCCACAGGCGGATGGCGATACCCGGCTCGGTTCGCCCGGCGCGCCCGGCGCGCTGGTCCGCCGAGGCGCGCGACACGCGCACCGTCTCTAGCCGTGTGATGCTGGTCGACGCCTCGAACACCGGTAGCCGCTGCAGACCGCTGTCGATAACAATCCGCACACCGTCGATGGTGATTGATGTCTCGGCGATCGAGGTGGCGAGCACGATCTTGCGCGTTCCTGGCTCGGCCGGCCGGATCGCCGCGTCCTGTTCCCGCTGTGTGAGATTGCCGTAGAGCGGAGCGATCAGTGTCTGTGACCCGAAGCGCCCTTCGAGCCGCTCGGCGGTGCGCGCGATTTCTGCTTGGCCGGGCAGGAAGGCAAGGATCGATCCGCCTTCGCTGGCGTGCGCGTTGGTGACGGCGCGCGCCATCGTTTCTTCGATGCGCTCGCCTGCAGGTCGATCCTGATAGCGGATATCGATCGGAAAGCTGCGCCCCATGCTTTCGACGAGCGGAGGTTGGTCCAGGAGTGTCATGATGCGCGCGACGTCGAGCGTCGCTGACATCACCAGCACGCGCAGGTCTTCGCGCAAAGCGGATTGTACGTCCAGCGCCAGCGCCAGTCCGAAGTCGGCGTCGAGCGAACGCTCGTGGAACTCATCGAAGATCACCGTCGACACGCCCGACAGTTCCGGATCGTCGAGGATCATGCGTGCGAACACGCCTTCCGTGACCACCTCGATGCGGGTCTTGCCCGATATTCTGGTGTCGAGGCGCATGCGATAGCCGACGGTCTCACCTACGGCCTCACCGAGCAACGATGCCATACGGCCTGCCGCCGCCCTGGCAGCTAGACGCCGCGGCTCGAGAAGCACGATCTTGCCATCGCCACGCCAATCCTGATCAAGCAGATAAAGGGGAACAAGCGTAGTCTTGCCGGCGCCGGGAGGGGCAGACAGCACCGCGCGGCGCTGTGCGGCGAGCGCCGCGCCGATATCCGGGAGAACGTCTGAGATCGGAAGGTCCGGAAAAGTCATGCGGGTCACGTGCGCGTCTTCATCTCATAAGCGTGGGAGGGGCGCATTTCGTCAGGATCGGCATGCGGTTATTCCCCGGGTTGCATCGCTTGTGAACCTACTGACACCGCGCCTTTGCGCAAGTCGTCTCTCTTCAGGGCTCACCACAGAGGTAAGAGAGATGGATTCTGCAGCTGAAAATGGAAACCGCGCCAAAAGCACAGCTGGGAGTCGCCGTTCCGGTGCCGTGAGAATGGCCAAAACCGCACCTCCAGAAAA
>NZ_AEYE02000029.1 GCF_000298315.2 Rhizobium grahamii CCGE 502
TTTTCAAAAAAAACGAGATTTCTCGCATCGCGTTGAATTCTAAGCATGATTTTCGGAGGCCCGGTTCTCTGCCCTCTGAATGCGCCGATAGCCGGGTCATTTTTACAGAAATAGCAGCGCGGAACGCGATGACGAGGTCCTTCGCCCTCACATCTTCACAATCGGATGGTCTCAAGGGCGAATGATTGCGTGCGCGCACGCGGCCCATTTGACTTCCATTACCAAACTATGCACTTTTCGGCGCCAGTCAGACCTGCCCGAAGAAGCCTACCGAAAGGACGCGGATCCACCTGCCATGATGACGGAGAAGATGATGATCCGCTCGTTCGGCAACGAGCCGCCGCTTCTCGCTGATGGCAGACGTGCGCCCGACCGCCGCGAAGTTTCATTGCGTTGGCTTTCGGGTACGTTCCTCACCGGCATCACCTCAAGCGTGTTGATGGGCGTCGCGCTATTTGCGGCGCTCGACGGACGCCAACAGCTGGCGATACCCGCCGAAGCCTACGCCACGATCAATGCCGACACGCATGCGGACGATACAGATGTGACGCGCGGCGGTCGGCTGATTGCGTCCGCGATCGCCGCCAAACCGTCGGACCGCAAAATCATGGAGGTCTCCACCGTCGTCCATGAGGGCGACAAGGAGGTCGTCCGTCGCCAGCCTTTCGCGCGTGTGAAGATGACGCTCGCCGCCAACCACGTGGCGACCGAAGATTATCCAAGCTTCAATCCACTGACGATCTTCGCGGCCGACGAGCCCGACGCGCAGCCGGCTGTTCGCACCGGGCAGATCTACGGCTCCGATGTCGAGTCAGAGGTCAGCTTGAAGACCGTGGCTTATCCGACGACGAAATCCGATCTTCAGGTTGCAGCCGGCCTGACCCTCGATGAGATCGAGGAGAACGTCCGCTCCAACGGTTCGGTCCTGACCGACGGTGCGGCTCAGGTGGCGGCCCTTTACTATGTCGATCCGCGCCGTTTCTCCAATGATGACAACGACGTCGATCTGGCGACCGGCCTGACAGCGCGCGTTCTCGAACAGAACATGACGGTCTCGGCGCCGGAATCGATCACACCACAGACAGAAGAGTTCGCCGACGACATCATTCCGGTGCGTCAGGATACGTCGATCACCAAGGCCATGGCGGATTCGGGCTACCCCGAGCCGCAGGCCAAGGGCGTCTCCGGCTATTTGTCGCCGCTAATCGGATCCGACGAACTGTCCAAGGGGGACGTGCTGCGCATCGGCATCTTGCAGAGGGGCGAACAGGCGAAAATCATCCGCGTCAGCGTCTATCGCGGCACCCGTCATCTCGTCACCGTGGCACTCGACGATCACGATCGCTTTGTTGCCGGCCGCGAACCGCCGCAGATCGATGCGGTCACCACCGCCTTCGACGACAACTCGACATCGGTCCCGTCTAACCAGAACCTGCCGCGCGTGTATGACGGGATCTATCGTGCCGCACTCTCCTACGGCATGACCAAGGACATGACCGCGCTGATCATCAAGTTGCTGGCGAGCAGCGTCGATTTTCAGGCGGAGCTGCGCCCGACCGATACGCTGGAAGCCTTCTTCTCGGTCGCCGATTCCAGCGGTCAGGCAACGGAAGATTCCGAGCTTCTTTATGTGAATGCACGCTTCGGCGACACACAGACCACCTTCTACCGCTTTCAGGATCCGGAAGACGGTTCGATTGACTACTTCGATCAGGACGGCAAAAGCATTCGGCAATTCCTGCTGCGCAATCCCGTGCCCAATGGCATCTTCAAGTCGGGCTTCGGCATGCGCCGGCACCCGATCCTTGGCTTCGCCCGCATGCACACGGGCGTCGATTGGGCCGCCCCACGCGGCACGGCGATTATCGCTGTCGGTAATGGCACCGTAGAGAAGGCCGGCTGGGATTCCGGCGGCTATGGCAACCAGACGATCGTTCGCCACGCTAACGGCTATGAATCCTCCTACAATCACCAGAGCGCGATCGCCAAGGGCGTCGTTCCCGGCGCCAAGGTACGCCAGGGCCAGGTGATCGGCTGGGTTGGAACGACCGGTGAATCCACCGGCCCGCATCTGCACTACGAGATGATCGTCAACGGCACCAAGGTCGATCCGTTGCGCGTGCGCTTGCCGGGCGGCAAGTCGCTGAAGGGCGGGGCGCTGGCAAAGTTCGAGGATGAGCGGCAGCGCATCGATGCGCTCCTTGGCAACCAGCCGCCGCCGCAGGTAGCAAGCAAATAGCATCCCACAAAAATGGCGGCCGAGGCCGCCATTTTCCTTCCTGGTATCCAGAGCTTAAGCCGCTTCGTTGACCGCGGAATTGCGCGTGCGGAACAATAGCCGGTCGGTGCCGCTGGTGATCTTCACCGTGGAGCCGTCAGGCACCTGACCGGAGAGGATCTGTTCGGCGAGCGGATCCTGAACGTACTTCTGGATCACCCGCTTCAGCGGGCGCGCGCCATAAACAGGGTCGTAACCCTTGTTGGCGAGCCAGTTGCGAGCATCGTCGTCGAGTTCGAGCGTGATCTTGCGCTCGGCAAGCAGGGCAACCAGACGCTTCAGCTGGATATCGACGATCGCGCCCATTTCCTCGCGCTTCAGGCGATGGAACAGAATGATTTCGTCGATACGGTTCAGGAATTCCGGCCGGAAATGACCGCGCACGACCTCCATCACCTGTTCACGAACCGCTTCGCTGTCGTCCCCGTCCTTCAGTTGGGTCAGGTATTCGGCGCCGAGGTTCGACGTCATGATGATCATCGTGTTGCGGAAATCGACCGTCCGGCCCTGGCCATCCGTGAGGCGACCATCGTCCAGAACCTGCAGCAGGATGTTGAAGACATCAGGATGCGCCTTCTCGATCTCGTCGAACAAGACAACCTGATACGGCCTCCTGCGAACGGCTTCCGTCAGCGCGCCGCCTTCATCGTAACCGACATAGCCGGGAGGCGCACCGATGAGCCGGGCGACGGAGTGCTTCTCCATGTACTCGGACATATCCATGCGCACCATCGCCGTTTCGTCGTCGAAGAGGAAGCGGGCAAGCGCCTTGGTCAGCTCCGTCTTGCCGACGCCGGTCGGACCGAGGAAGATGAACGAGCCGATCGGCCGGTTCGGATCCTGCAGACCGGCGCGCGCACGGCGCACGGCACGCGAAACGGCCTGAACCGCATCACCTTGGCCGATCACCGATTTCGCCAGCTCGTCTTCCATCCTGAGCAACTTGTCGCGTTCGCCTTCCAGCATCTTGTCGACGGGGATACCGGTCCAGCGGGAAACGACATGCGCGATGTTGTCGGGGGTCACGACCTCCTGCACCATGGCGCTGCGATCGCTGTCCTGCTGTTCGGCTTCGCCAAGCTTCTTTTCCAGTTCCGGAATGACGCCGTAGGTGAGTTCGCCGGCGCGCTGGAACTCGCCCTTGCGCTGGGCGATCGCGAGATCGTTGCGCGCTTCGTCCAACTGCTTCTTCAGGTCTGCCGCCAGGCCAAGCTTCTGCTTTTCCGCCTGCCAGCGGGCGGTCAGCGCATCGGCTTCTTCCTCGAGACCGGTCAGCTCTGTTTCAAGCCGCACCAGCCGGTCGGCAGACGCCGTATCGGTTTCCTTCTTCAGCGCTTCGCGCTCGATTTTCAGCTGCATGATGCGGCGATCGAGTTCATCCAGCTCCTCAGGCTTGGAATCCACCTGCATGCGCAGCCGCGCAGCGGCTTCATCCATCAGGTCGATGGCCTTGTCAGGAAGGAAGCGGTCGGTGATGTAGCGGTTGGAAAGCGTCGCAGCTGCAACCAGGGCCGAATCCGAGATCCGGACCTTGTGATGCTGCTCATACTTTTCCTTGAGACCGCGTAGGATCGAGATCGTGTCCTCGACAGTCGGCTCCTCGACCATGACAGGCTGGAAGCGGCGGGCAAGGGCCGGATCTTTTTCGACATGCTTGCGGTATTCGTCGAGCGTGGTCGCACCGACGCAATGCAGCTCGCCGCGAGCAAGCGCTGGCTTCAGCAGGTTGGAGGCGTCCATCGCCCCATCCGCCTTGCCGGCACCGACAAGCGTGTGCATTTCGTCGATGAAGAGGATGATCTCGCCGTTTTCGGCCTGCACCTCGTTCAGGACTGCCTTCAGACGCTCCTCGAACTCGCCACGATATTTGGCGCCAGCAATCAGTGCACCCATATCGAGCGCCATCAGCTTCTTGTCCTTGAGAGACTCCGGCACGTCGCCATTGACGATGCGCAGCGCAAGGCCTTCGACGATGGCGGTCTTGCCGACGCCCGGCTCGCCGATCAGCACCGGATTGTTCTTGGTGCGGCGCGACAGAACCTGGATCGTGCGGCGGATTTCGTCGTCACGGCCGATGACGGGATCGAGTTTGCCTTCGCGGGCTTCGCTGGTCAGATCGCGAGCGTACTTCTTCAGCGAATCGAAGCCCTGTTCGGCGTTCGAGCTGTCTGCGGTACGGCCCTTGCGGATCTCGTTGATGACCTGATTGAGCGCAAGCGCGGTGACGCCGGCGTTCTTCAATGTCGTGGATGTCGAGGCCGAAGTCTCGATCGCCAGAGCCTGCAATAGGCGCTCGACGGTGACGAAACTGTCGCCGGCTTTCTTCGATGCCTCTTCGGCGGTCGAAAGAACCTTGGCAAGCGGCTGCGCAAGATAGATCTGCCCGTTGCCGCCGGAGACTTTCGGCAGCTTGGCAAGTGCGGCGTCGTTGGCAAGGCGCGCGGCCTTGGGATCACCGCCGGCGCGCTCGATCAGCGAAGCGGCCATGCCCTGGTCGTCGTCGAGCAGGACTTTCAGAACATGCTCGGGGGTGAATTGCTGGTGCCCCTGCGCAAGCGCATAGGTCTGGGCGGACTGAATAAAACCGCGCACCCGCTCGGAGTATTTTTCGATATTCATACTGTACCTCCATAAATCGCCCTGCCCTCATAAGGCACAGGCCGATGACTGAGATTGAGCTCCCTCAAACGGCAAGCTCATCGTTCCGCCGCGTTTGGGATTTGCGGCTGACGAACTTGGGCTGGATATGGTAGAGGATTTCAAAAGTTTAAAGAGGCGATGACGCGAAAAACCCGCCGCCATGCGACCGAGGGTTCATCCGCGGCACCGGCCCTCACACTCCGTAACCAAGCTCACATCGGATCGATGCTGACGACCCGGCCGGAACCCGAGACGGTGCACCTCGATGCGTCCTGACCCGTTCCCATTGTCAGTACCCAGTTCGGCCCAGACCTCTCGGCTCCATTGGCGACACTGGTGCCACGGCGGGCGTTCTGAAACTCGTCCGCACGAACGGTTGCATGCCCGTGCTCACCGAGAACGGTTTACTTGACCTCCACAATATCGTTGGGCTTCCAAGAGCCGTCAAACGCAGGTTGCGTTGGCCCGTAGATACGGATGTAGCTGAACCAGCCACGTCCGGGTTGGGTCTTGATCCAGCGGCTTTCGCCGTCATTCGGCGCCGTTGGACCGAAATACAGATCCACTGGTTTTGACGTGTCGATATCCTTCAGCTCGAAAAGGGAGCGGAGCGCGGCCTTGTCCTGATCCGTCTGCACTTCGGAACGCGTCTGTGCGTCGTAGAGCGTCACCGACCAGAACAGCTTGCCCGGAACCGGTTGCGGAATCGTCAGCTTGTAGCTCTTGCCGCCGTCCAGAAACGCGCCGCTGCTGTCACGGGCGCCAAGCCAATAGAGCGATCCGGCACCGGCGGACCGCCGAAACATGGCGGGCGACGTGACAATCGCCTGCGCGAACCAGCGATCGCGTGCCTCCAGATCGACGCCCATCGGCGTCTCGAACTGAGTAACGTTGGGAACGAGCTCGACCCACTCCCATTTGCGGTCCGGCCACGCAATACGATCTGGCCGGTCGCTATCGAACGCCGATACGATAAGCTGGTCACGACCAGCCTTCGCAGCTTTTTCGAGGATAGCTTTCGTATGGTCATCCGGCGTAAATGGCTTGCCCTTTTCGATACCGAGCGTCGCGAGCAGTCCGTACATCGGCGTGAATTTCTCGACGAGCGGTTCCTCGTCGATGATCCGCTTCAATACTTCCCAGAACTGGATGTTGTCCTCCCATTTGAGAGAGGTGCTGTCCATCGCCTTTTCGGTGGTGTCGATGATCGCCATCGGCTTCGGATTTTTGGCCGCGCTCAACGGATAGACCTTGATGGCATGCAGCGCCTTCAGTGCCTTGTCCTGATCGCCACCGACCGGCAGAGCGCGTACGGCAAGCAAAACCTTGTAAGTTGCGGACTTCCCGACGTAGTAGCCCTTCGGCACCTTACCCTTGTAGTCGGGCGGCAGGATGAGATGCTTCCCGCCCTTTCCGCCGTCGGGCCCGGGGATTCCCATGTCGAGGACCCAGCTCTGGTTATGGTCGTTGATCAGGCCGATATAGGCGCCTGGCGGAAGCTCCACGACCATCGGGCCGTCCTTCAGGTCAAGCGTTGCCGATCCATAGGGCGTATCGGAGTTGAGCGTAAAGCCCACCTGCCTCGGACCTGCGGCGGCCGCGCCAAGACCCTCGTTGTCCTTGATCCCGGCCACGCGGTTGCCGTTGAAGATGCCTTCCACCGATACGGTCGGATACCAGAAACGGTAGGCCGTGATGGCGCGTTGGAAGAGTGCGTCCTCACGCACTTTTTCGGTGGTTGTAGCGGTCGGAAAGCCTTTGTCAAAGATGTAGCCTGTTTGAGGCGCGTCTTCTGCCCAGACCGTAGAACTCATGAGAAATGCGACGAGCAGCGAGGCGCCCAACTTGGCTTTCATGACGACATCTCCTTTTGTCATGAGCGGAGTAGCGTCGAAGCCAGTGCCAAATCCAAGTACGTTACGGTAACAGGCCCGGCATTTACGTCGGGATTTACGCGACAGTTCAACGAGAGATCCCGCGCCGTGCTGTTTCCAGCCGGCGCGGGCTATCGTTGTGATGCCTTATTGCGGGGCGAGCCGCTCAAGGTCGTTCAGACGCTTCAGGGCCGCTTGCTGGCGAAGCAGTCCGTAGTTGATGCCGCTCGCGTTCAGCGAACTGCCCTCCTGATACGGGAACTGGTCGAAGTCGGAGAAAAAGTCCTTGATCTTCCCCTGGATCGGCACGAGCAGCCACATGTTCCGGGCAAGGAACTCGATTGCTCCACCGCCGTCCTCCATGCCGCGCTCGTAAGGATCCATTCGCAGATTGGCAATGTTGGCCCATGCCGGCACTTCGCGTGTGGCTGTCGCGATATTGCCGTGGCTGGCGACGGCGAAGCTCAGCTTCCAGTCGTTCCAGCGGATCGCATTGAGATTGCCTCCCTGGTCGAAATAGTAGACCGAGTCGCGTGGACCGCTCTGCGCCTCGCCCTTCAGGAAAGGCATTAGATCATAGCCGTCCAGATGAACCTTGAAATCCTTGGTCCCTGACTTGAACCCGGATTTCATCTGCTCCTTGATGTCGGATACACCGGCGGCGCTTGCGAACGTCGGCATCCAGTCCATCAGCGTAACGATCTCGTTCACCTCAGTCCCGGGTTTGACGACGCCCGGCCAGCGAACCATCATCGGAATGCGGAAGCCGCCCTCCCATGTCGTGCCCTTTTCGCCGTGGAACATCGTCTGCGCGCCGTCTGGCCACAGCGCAAGCTCGGCACCGTTGTCAGTCGTGTAGAGAACGATGGTGTTGTCGGCGATGCCGAGCTGATCCAGCTGATCGAGAAGCTGGCCGACATGGCCGTCGTGCTCGACCATGCCGTCGGCATGGATGCCCTTCCCCGTCTTGCCGAGCGAGTCCGCCTTGAGGTGGGTGAAGACGTGCATGCGTGTCGAGTTGAACCAGACGAAGAACGGCTTGTCAGCCTTGGCCTGGCGATCGATAAAATTCTTGGCTGCTCCAAGAAACTCTTCGTCGATCGTTTCCATGCGCTTCGTGTTCAGCGCTCCGGTATCCTCGATCTTGCCATCGGCGCTTGACTTGATCACGCCGCGCGGCCCGAATTGCCGGCGGAAGGCCGGATCCTTCGGATAGAAATAGCCTTCTGGTTCCTCTTCGGCGTTGAGGTGGTAGAGGTTGCCGAAGAACTCGTCGAACCCATGCTTGGTCGGCAGGTGCTGATCCTGGTCGCCGAGGTGGTTCTTGCCGAACTGGCCGGTCGCGTACCCTTGTGTCTTCATGACATCGGCAATCGTCGGCATCCAGTCCTGAATACCGTGCGGATCGCCCGGCATGCCGATCGTCAGCAGGCCGGTGCGGAACGGTTCCTGTCCGAGAATGAACGAAGCACGACCGGCTGTGCAGCTCTGCTGGCCATAGGAGTCGGTGAAGATCGCGCCCTCTCTTGCGATGCGATCGATATTGGGCGTGCGATAGCCCATCAGCCCCATCGTGTAGGCACTGATCTGCGGAATGCCGATGTCATCACCGAAGATGACCAGGATGTTCGGCTTCTTGCCGGATGGTGCCGCGGTCTGCGCCTGGGCTGCCGCGGAACTCGCCATGCTGGCGACCGTGACAGCCCCGGCAGCAAGGGCTGTCGACCCGATCAGCAGATTGCGGCGGGTGAGGTTGCTGGTGTCGGTGGAAGGTGCTCGTACGTTGTCGTCGCAAGCCATGTCGCGTGTCTCCCGTCAAACGTGGTGCTGAGATGCATTCGCGTTTCAATGGAGACACAGGCGCGACGAGGACATAAGTACGTTACGGTAAATACACCGCACTTTAACGTTCGGTCGAGGCCGCATTCCAACGGAGAAACGGCTCCCAAAAGCAAAAAGGCCGCTCCGAAGAGCGACCTTTCTATACACAAGTACGGAACGGTGAAACGATCCGCTTATTCCGAAGCGGCATCGGCCAAAGCCGGGGCATCATTGGAACCCGCGTCCTCGCCCTCAGCCGAAGCCTCACCTTCTGCAGCGCGACGCGGACGGCGCGGACGGCTGCCAGTAGCGCGGCGCCGAGGCTGACGCTCACGCGGCTGACCTGCAGCACTTTCCTCGTCCATCGAGACCTCTGCCGGAATGCCTTCGATCTCCGGCTGCGGACCGCTGCCGTCGTTGACTTCGGGCTGCGGCGCCGCAGCTACGGCTTCAACCGGCGCTGCAGCTGGCTGCTGTTCCTGGCGCCGCGGCTGGCGTGCCTGGTCGTCGTGACGGCGCGGCTGCTCATCGTGGCGACGCTGCGACTGCTCATCCGAACGGCGCTGCTGATGCTCATGTTGCTGGCGCGGCGGCTGAACGATAACGACATCATCGTTGTCGACGCCTTCGATGTCGTCGCCTTCGCGCTCCGTGCCTTCACTAAAGTCGCTGCGATCGTCGCGCTGGAAGCGTTCCTGCATCTGCGCCTGTGCGGCAGCAATGATGCGGTTGTAATGCTCAGCGTGCTGCAGGTAGTTTTCGGCGATAACACGGTCGCCCGAACTCTGCGCGTCGCGAGCGAGCTGCGCATACTTTTCGGCGATATGCTGCGCGGTACCACGGATCTTAACGTCTGGGCCGGAGCTGTCGTATGTCCGCGTCAGCGGATTGCCGCCCTTGCGGTTGAAATTGTTGTTATTGTTATTTCCACCGCCGCCGCCGCCGTTGTTATTGCCACGCCCGCGACCGCGCTTGTTCTGCTGTCCTGGCCTCATAGATCGTTCACCTGAATTCTCTGTTTGTTGTGGAGTTATGGCATCAACCGCCGTGGCCGGTTCACCGGCTCAGAGCCCTTGTGCCGCAAGCATACTGCGCCCTCGCGCCAACCTGCCGCTTGTTCTCAAGTCAGTTTGACTGATTCACGCATTGGGTCGTATTCAACCTTTGAAGCTCTCGTTTAAAAGAGCGGACCCCCGAGGCCGAGCTAGTATCGAACGGCTCACCGTTCTGTCCCATCTCTCCAACGCGTGGGGCCAACCTATATTGCTTCCCGTGGAAATCCAAGCCTTTTCTTCGCAATGACACCAATGTCCTGTTCGATGCTTTAAGTTGTCGCGCATCACTTGAGCGCGAACACAAGCGCCCGGTCATTCTGGCCGTAATCTTTTACGGATTCCAGAAGCTTGAAGCCTTCAGCCTCGAAAACGTCCGTTACGTCGTTTCGCTGGTCGTAGCCGATCTCAAGTCCCACGACACCGTTCGGCTTTATGAACCTTGCCGCATCCTTGGCGATGGTTCTGTAGGCGTCAAGCCCATCCCGGCCGCCATCCAGTGCGGCAAGGGGATCAAATTTCGTCACTTCGGGAGCGAGAGTGTGAACGACCTTAGAAGCGATATAGGGCGGATTTGAGACAATCGCATGAAACGTGCCGTGGATACTGTCAAACCAACTGGATTGAATGGCTTCGAAGCGATCCTGCAATCCGTTTCTTTCCGCGTTTGATTGTGCCGTCCTCAACGCGTCGGCCGATATATCGCTGCCAACGCCTGACGCTTCCGGACATTCGCTCAACAGAGCTAGGCATATCGCCCCGGTTCCGGTTCCCAAGTCAAGGATATGGATACGGCCCTCGGTATTTGCAAGATCGCGCAGATATGGAAGCACCGTATCGACGAGAATTTCTGTATCGGGCCTTGGCTCGAGGGTTTCCGCTGACAACGAAAGCGGCAGACCATAGAACTCGCGTTCGCCGAGAATGCGATGAACCGGCTCATGCGCCAACCGGCGTTCGATACCTTGTTCGATCAATGTCGCCTGCTCATTGGTCACGGTCTCGCCACCGCGCGTCACGATGGCAGTCGTGGAAAGTCCAAGCAGCCCTGCGACAAGGACGCGGGCATCCGCTGCAGCGCTCTCTATTCCAGCTTCGGTGAAGAGACGGCGAGCTTCAGACAGCATTTGGGAAACCGTGGGCTCGGCCTGTTTCCCGCCCATGCTCATTGTTGCTCGCCGAGTTGCGCCAACTGGCTCGCCTGATAGTCGGCCATCAACGCATCGACCACCTCGTCGATCTCACCGACCATCATCCGGTCCAGTTTGTAGAGCGTGAGATTGATGCGGTGATCCGTCACCCGTCCCTGTGGGAAGTTGTAGGTACGGATGCGTTCGGAACGGTCGCCGGAGCCGACTTGGCTTTTGCGGTCGGCGGAACGCTCGCTGTCGGCGCGCTGGCGCTCGGCATCATAAAGGCGAGAGCGCAGAACCTGCATCGCCTTGGCGCGGTTTTGGTGCTGCGACTTCTCGGAGCTAGTGACAACAATGCCGGTCGGCAGGTGGGTGATGCGAACGGCTGAGTCCGTGGTGTTGACGTGCTGACCGCCGGCGCCAGAGGAGCGCATCGTGTCGATGCGGATGTCTTCCGGCCGGATCTCGATGTCGATCTCTTCTGCTTCCGGCAAGACCGCGACCGTTGCGGCCGAGGTATGGATACGGCCCCCCGCTTCCGTTTCCGGTACGCGCTGGACGCGGTGGACGCCGGATTCGAACTTCAGCTTGGCAAACACGCCCTTGCCCGTGATCGTCGCGATGATTTCCTTGAAGCCACCCGCTTCGCCTTCGCTCGACGACAGGACTTCCACCTTCCAGCCATGCGCGGCGGCATAGCGCTCATACATCCGGAACAGGTCGCCGGCGAAGAGTGCGGCTTCCGAGCCCCCGGTACCGGCGCGGATTTCCAGAATCGCGCTCTTCTCGTCGGCTGCGTCCTTCGGCAGCAACAGGATCTGGATTTCCTGCTCCAGCGCTTCCAGCCGCTCCTTCACCTCGGGCAGTTCCAGTTCGGCAAGGTCGCGCATTTCGCGGTCCACGGACTTGTCGTTCAGCAAGGTCTCAAGGTCCGCAAGCTCCGCAATCGCCTTCTCGTAGGCGCGAATCTTCGTGACGACAGGCTGCAGCTCGGAATACTCGGAGGCGAGCTTGACGTAGACCTCGGCCGAGGGGCCGGCCGACATGCGCGCTTCGATCTCGCCGAAACGGCGTTCCAGCTCGCGCATCTTTTCAACGGGAAGCTTCGCCACCCTTCACTCCGATTCTGCTTGTCTTGAACTATAGAGGAATATTGTGAGCGTCAGCGAAGTGGGCAAGCACCTCGCGTATCGAGGTCGCCGACTTGGTATCGTCGAGCGCGTCGTTCATCACTTTTGCCAGCGCCTCGGCATCGAGACCGAGAAGCATCGCCTTAACAGGACCGATCGACGCTGGCGACATCGATACCGCACGGAAGCCGATGCCGAGCAGCGCCATCGCCGAGATCGGCTTGCCGGCAAGCTCGCCGCAGAGCGTCACCGGCGTGTTGTTGCGCTCACCCGCGCGTACGATGTCGCGCAGGATCCGGAGGAACGGCTTGCCAAGCGGATCGAAGCGATCGGAAACCCGTGCGTTGCCGCGGTCGACCGCCATCGAAAACTGGAAGAGGTCATTCGAGCCGACCGAGACGAAGTCGACCGCCGACATCAGCTCGTCGAGCTGCCAGAGCAAGGCCGGCACCTCAAGCATCGCGCCGAACTGCAGCTTGCGCGGCAGACCATGACCGAAACGGGAAAGGTGCTGCACCTCTTTTTGCAACAACTCACGCACGGCGGCGATCTCGGAAACCTCGGTCACCATCGGCACCATCAGCTTCAGCTCGATACCGGCCGCCGCCTTCAGCATGGCGCGCAATTGCGTGCGCAGCAGACCCGGACGATCGAGCGACAGGCGGATCGCCCGCCAGCCAAGCGCCGGATTTTCTTCTTCATGGCCACGGAAATAGGGAACGACCTTGTCGCCGCCGATATCGAGCGTACGGAAGGTCACAACCCGCCCGGCCGCCTGCTTCAGCACATTGCGATAGAACAGTTCCTGTTCTTCCGCCTTCGGCATGGTTGAGGCGATCATGAACTGCAATTCGGTACGAAACAGTCCGATGCCTTCGGCGCCCGAGTCCGAAAGCTGCGGCAAGTCCACCAGCAGCCCGGCATTCATCATCAGGGACACGCGCTGCCCGTCCTTGGTGCGCGGCTCGACGGAGCGCAGCGCCCGGAACTGCTCCTGCCGACGGGCCCGGAACCGCACCTTTTCCTCATACGAGCGCTGGTGTTCGGGCATCGGGCGAAGATGCACATGCCCGCCATCCCCATCGATGATCACGGCATCGCCGTTTTCGGCAAGCGCCACCACGCCAGCTGCCTGGCCGATGACAGGAATACCCATGGCTCGCGCAACGATCACCACATGGCTCGTCACCGCGCCTTCCTCCAGCACGAGCCCGCGCACGTTGGCGCGAGGATAGTCCAACAGCTCAGCAGCGCCCATCGCGCGCGCCAAGATGATGGCGTCGCTCGGGAAACCATCGCCCGCGGTGCGACCGGTATAGCCGGTCAGCTGCCGCAACAGCCGGTTTGCCAGATCTTCGAAATCGTGCATCCGCTCCCGCAGATAGGGATCCGTCATACGGATCATGCGCGCCTTCGTGTCGCTCTGCACCTTCTCGACCGCAGCTTCCGCCGTCAGGCCGTTACGGATCGCCTCCTCGAGCTTGCGCACCCAACCCTGGTCATAAGCGAACATCCGATAGGTTTCGAGTACCTCGCGGTGCTCGCCTTCCATCGAAACGTCGCGCTGCGACAGGAGGTCATCGATCGAGATGCGCAGCGATCCGAGCGCCTCACCCAGACGCCGGATTTCCTTCTCGGAATCCTCGTTCAGAAGGTTGGTGACGACAATGCGCGGCTCGTGCAGCACGACGTAGCCGAGGCCAATACCCTCGTTATAGGTATCGCCATCGATGGTCACCGAACGTGTCAGGTCGAGTTCGAGGCCAGGCTTCGTGATCTTCTTGAGCTCGCCGGTGGCGATCATCTCGGCAAGCACCATCGCGGTCGTCTCGAGCGCTTCGAGCTCTTCTTCGCGGTAGGTGCGGCTTGCCTTGTTCTGCACGACCAGAACGCCGAGCGAACGGCCGGTGCGCAGGATCGGCACGCCAAGGAAGGAATGATAGATTTCTTCGCCAGTTTCCGGCAGGTAGCGGAAGGCGGGATGCGATTGCGCGTCGGAGAGGTTGAGCGGCTGCGCCGATGCGGCGATCGTGCCGACCAGACCCTGACCCATCTTGAGTTGGGACAGGTGGACCGCTTCCTTCTTCAGGCCTTCGGTTGCATAGAGTTCGAGGACGCCGTCGGCGCGCAGGACGTAGACGGAGCAAACCTCCGCCACCATGTTGCCTGCAATCTGGCGAACGATCCGATCGAGACGCTCCTGCGGCTCCAGCGGCTCCGCCATCAACTCGCGTAGCCGCTTGAGCAGCACGCGCGGACCGCCGGAAAGGTCTCTCATTGCGTCTCAAGCTCCAAAACAAACATCAAAGTCACACAGCCGATAGCCGCGTGACTTCTCAACTTGAACGCGCGGCAGGTCTGTTCAGAATCAGTTCTTATCCAGACCGTAGCAGGAATGCAAAGTCCTGACAGCGAGTTCCGCATAAGGACCGTCGATCAGGATGGAAATTTTGATCTCAGAGGTCGTAATGGCCTTGATGTTGATGCCCTTGTCGGCCAGCGCCTTGAACGCGGTAGCGGCAACACCGGCGTGACTGCGCATACCGATACCGATGACCGACACTTTCACCAGGCCCGATTCGTTCTGAACGACATCGTAGCCGATCTTTTCCTTGTTCTCGCCAAGGACCTTGATCGCCTTGTCGACATCGCCCGACGGAACCGTGAAGGTCATGTCGGTCTTCGAGCCGTCTTCGGAGATGTTCTGGACAATCATGTCGACGTTGATGTGGCTTTCGGCCAGCGGTCCGAAGATCGCGGCGGAAACACCCGGCCGGTCGGCAAGACGGCGAAGCGAGATCTGAGCCTCATCCTTGGCATAGGCGATGCCGGTGACTACTTCCTGTTCCACGATTTCATCCTCGTCACAAATCAGCGTTCCGGGCGGATTCAAGAAGTCACCCATGCCCGGAGCATCGGGATCTTCGAAAGAGGAGCGCACGAAGGTACGGACCTTGTGCACCATGGCAAGCTCGACGGAGCGAACCTGCAGGACCTTGGCGCCGAGCGAGGCCATTTCGAGCATTTCCTCGAAAGCGATCTTCTTCAGGCGGCGTGCCTGCGGCACGATGCGCGGGTCCGTCGTATAGACGCCGTCGACGTCGGTATAGATGTCGCAGCGATCAGCCTTCAGCGCTGCAGCAACGGCAACGGCCGAGGTATCGGAACCGCCGCGGCCAAGCGTCGCGATGCGATTGTCGGGGCCAATGCCCTGGAAGCCGGCGATGACGGCAACCTGGCCCTCACCCATGCGCTTGACGATGTCGGCGCCGTCGATTTCCTGGATGCGGGCAGCGCCATGGGCATTGTCCGTACGGATGGAAATCTGCCAGCCCTGCCACGAGCGGGCGTTGATATCCATCGCCTGCAGCGCGATTGCCAGCAGACCGGCCGTGACCTGCTCGCCCGAAGCGACGACCGCATCATACTCGCGCGCATCGTAAAACGGGGAATTGGCGCCGACAACCTTCGGCATATTCTGCACCCAGCCAACGAGCTCGTTGGTCTTGCCGGACATCGCCGAGACGACGACAGCCACTTCATGGCCGGCATCGACTTCACGTTTCACATGGCGGGCAACGTTCTTGATGCGGTCCAGATCAGCGACGGAGGTCCCGCCGAATTTCATTACGATGCGTGCCATATGCCTCTACCACGACCTAGTGCCGAGAGAGACCAAAGCCAGACCCGGCATCACGAGCCCCCTGCATGGAGCCGCACGGCTGAAGAGCCAGGAATTGGGAGTTTCTGGAACCCTTCTAACGCCTTGCGCCCCCGGGGCCCAAGTTGCCGCGTCTCTTAGCGAGTTTGTGGGGGGGTGGCAAGGTGCCGAAAGGAGAATGCCGGCGTGACGGGCCGACCGTCAAAGGAGTTCGCCAATGCCATCACGCCTGTTTGCATTTTTGCCAGCCTCGACCAGCAACGCCTGGTCTTTCGTGCCTTCCCTAAGGTTCAATTTCGTCTTGCAGCCTCTTGAGGATGTGGATGAGCTGCGGAGCCATTTCCCTGATCTCGGTCAAGTGAATGGCGGTCAAGCGTTTCAACACCCCCTCAGCCTTGTCAGTAAGCTCCAGTGTTTGCCGCCGTTTGTCGTTCGGATCGGCGCGGCGCGATACATAGCCGGCGCTAACCAGCCGACCGACCAGTTCCGTCGCCGAATGCGGCGCTATCAACAGTCGTTCTGCAAGCATTCCGATGGTCATCGCATCCTCGCCGCGATGCCCCTTGATTGCGAGCAATGCCTGATGCTGTTGTGTCGGAAGTCCCTCTTCTTGCGCTGCGGACGTGCTGAAGTCCATGAAACGGCGCAAAGTATAACGCAAGTTGGACAAGGCTTCGTAGTCGGCGTCGGTCAGTCCTGTCCTCGGAGTCTTCAACACGTGTCCTCTCGTAGCCATCATTGCATCCAGGCGGCGACCTCCATTCTTCGATGATCCTGCAGGACTCGAAGCGCTAACAAGAGCTCGGGTGCCATCTCCCGGATCTCATAGAGATGCGCAGGCGTCAGCCGCCGCAATATCTCTTCCGCCTTGTCTGTCAACCGCAGAATGGGCCGGCGCCTCTGTTTCACGTCGACAATGACATAGGCGTGTTCCTCAAGCGATCGTGCAAGGTCGGCAGCGGATGCGGTAGGGACAAACAATCGTTCCGCCAGCATGGAAACGCTCATCTGCGCTCCACTCCGTAGCCCTTTGATGGCAAGCAACGCCTGATGCTGTTGCGGCGTCAATCCAAGCTTCTCGGCCGCTTTTGTGCTGAATTGGCGAAACTTCCGGATCCTGTACCTCAGGTTCGCCAGCGCCTCGTAGTCAACCTCCGACAAGCCTCCGCTTCCGCTTGACGTCATTTTCGCCTCCTGAATTTCCCTGTTGATTTATATCGTATCACGATATATTTGCGACGTCGAACGAAAGTGCTGCAACAGGACCCGCGATGCCCCAGCAACCCACGACCCACCGACCACACGACTTCACCGGCGGCCTCTCAAGGCGTGAGGCGGGAGATTTCACCACGGATAGACGCGTTCTCGCACTTGTCGGCATGGCCGTGGTCATTGGCTCCGGTGGTGCATTTGCCGCCTGGGGCCTGGTGAGCCTGATCTCGCTGGTCACGAACCTGGTGTGGTTCGGACGCTTCAGCATCGCTGCCACGTCGCTTGCGAATGCGCCCCGCTCCGCATGGATGGTTGCGATTCCGGTCCTCGGTGGCCTGGTCATCGGGTTGATGGCGCGCTTCGGATCGGAAAAGATCCGCGGCCACGGCATCCCCGAAGCTATCGAGGCGATCCTCATAGGCGGCAGCCGTATGTCGCCGAAGGTGGCGATCCTCAAGCCGCTATCCTCGGCGATCTCCATTGGCACCGGCGGACCCTTCGGTGCGGAAGGTCCGATCATCATGACGGGCGGCGCCATCGGATCGCTCTTTGCGCAGTGCTTCCATTTGAGCGCAGCGGAACGCAAGACGCTCCTCGTCGCCGGTGCGGCGGCCGGCATGACGGCGATCTTCGGCTCCCCGATTGCCGCGGTCATGCTCGCCGTCGAACTGCTGCTTTTCGAATGGAAACCCAGAAGCTTCATCCCGGTTGCCATCGCTGCCTGTGTATCGATCTGCTGGCGCCCCTTCCTCTTTGAAGCTGGCCCCCTTTTCCCCAAGCAGTTTCACATGGACCTTCCCTGGTGGGGCATCGGGATTTGTGCCGCAATGGGCATCGTCGCCGGTCTGCAATCCGGCCTCCTGACGACGCTGCTCTACAAGATCGAAGATCTCTTCGAGGCACTGCCGATCCATTGGATGTGGTGGCCGGCAATCGGCGGACTGTTCATCGGCTTCGGTGGCTTGATCGAGCCTCGCGCCCTGGGCGTCGGCTACGACATTATCGATGGATTGCTCAACAGCACGCTTTTGCCGCCAGCGGTGCTGGCGATCCTGCTTGTGAAGTCAGCCATCTGGCTCGTGGCTTTGTCTTCAGGCACGTCGGGCGGTGTGCTTGCGCCACTATTGATCTTCGGAGGTGCTCTCGGCTGGCTAATCGGCCTGGCGCTCCCGGGCGACCCTGGATTCTGGGCCTTGCTTGGCATGGCCGCGATGATGGGCGGAACCGTGCGGGCGCCGCTGACGGGAACCTTCTTCGCCGTCGAACTCACCGGCGACATTTCTGTGCTGGTACCGCTCTTGGCGGCGACGGTAACGGCCTACGCCGTGACCGTGCTTCTCCTTCGCCGGTCAATCCTCACGGAAAAGATCGCCAGACGGGGTCAGCACATCACCCGGGAATATGGCATCGATCCTTTCGAATTGACGCGAGCGCGCGACATCATGATCAAGGATGTCGATACGCTTTCGACAAGGATGACAGTCGGCGAGGTCTGCGCGTTCTTCGCGACGACATCAAGAACGCACCGGGTTTATCCCGTTATCGACGAGGAAGGCGCCCTCAAAGGGCTTGTGTCTCGTGCCGAGGCGTTGCAATGGCAACAGGAAGCTGCACTTTTCGACCAGCGTCTTGACGACATGGTTTCGGACGCCTCCATCCCTGCGGCTCATCCAGACGATACGGCAGGATACGTTGCCGACCTGATGCTTTCTACGGACGCTGGACGCATCCCGATCGTCGACCCACAGACCTCCAAGCTTGACGGCTTGATTGCGCGGAAGGACCTGCTGCGTCTTCGACGCACCCTGCGGGCGGCAGAGACCGAGCGAAAACCCTTTCTCGGACCACGGACGGCAAACGGCGAATAGTTACGATGCAGCCACCCGTTCTGACGCGAATACCTATCGAGGGCTTTCGCCACGGCAATTGGCCATGAGCCGTCGGAATGACGTTTGCTAACTGCTCGAAAGATGCAGTTCCATCGCACTCCAGAAAACAAGCGGCCTAGTTCTCTTGGACCGGCGCACCCGGTCCAAGAACGAGGGCTCCGATGCGCTTTGCAGAGCTACCGCTCCAAGGCGCCCGATCGCCGGAACAATCCCGCTGAAGTCGTCAACTCGCGCCAATACCAACTTTTGACTTCACAGTTTCTTAATTAGCCCTCAGGTACTCTAAGTTGTTCGATAAGGGGCTGTGGCACAACGTGAACCGCATGAAGTGGGATCGGACGCGACAATCAGATACGTTGCATTCTTCAAGGTTTACCTGTCCGATCATCGTCTCAGGTGCGATGCCTGTGACGCTTCCACCGAAAGTCGTTGCACATGGCAGTTGTAATGCCGCCCACAAAGCCACCTGCTCAGCAGGCTCGCAAGGAAATCTACAATATCGTATTCGCGACGTTGAACCGGCTGGAGATTGAAGCCTCGCCGGCGAACTACGAGCTCATGTACGACGTCATCAGCGGCAACAATCCGGAGCTTCGCGAAAAGTTTTCGCGCCTTCGCAAGCCGATTGCGGAACATGAGGTCGAGGCGTTGGCTCGAACCTACCTACCGCATCATTTCGGCAAATCGATCCACGACGAGTCCGCAAGCCGCCTCCAAAACGAACTGACCAGTTTGAAAGAGTCGCTGCAGTCAGGCCAGAGCTCGCTCTCGACCTTCACGAACATGCTGGGCCAGGCGACCGGGAAAATCTCCTCGATCGACCCAAGGGACACGAAGACGATGCAGTCCCACCTCGGCTCCATTCGCCAACTGAGCGAGGTCCAGCAGTCGAAGAGTGCCAAGTTGCTTGAAAACGTTTCGACACAAATTTCAACAGTTGCGGCCATTTCGGACGAAGTGGAGCAATTCGAGCGCACGAAGTTCACGCATCCGACCACGAGGCTCGCCAACCGGCGCGGATTCCATAAGAAGCTTGCCGAGCTTTACGGCGCAGAACGCTACCCTGACGATATTTCGCTTCTTTTCTGCAATCTGTTGGTTCTGACGCCCTTTGAGACCGCGGAATTCCTCAGGCTCAAGGAAGCATTCCTCGAGCGCCTTGGCGCTATCGTCTCGCAAACCGTTCAGACGATGGATTTCGCGGCGTGGCTTGACCGGCCGCAGATCGGCATCATTGTCCGGACGAGCGCCGAGACGGAGGTCCAGAAGATCGCCGATCAACTGAAGAGAAGTTGCCTCGCTGCTTTTGACAGCCGACAGGGCGTTATGCCGAAAGTTATTGCCCGCTTCGGCTGCAGCACGACCTACCAGGCTGGCACGGCATCCGAACTGGTGGCGAACACTGAAAAGGCTCTTCAGACAGCGATTGACGAACAGAACGAGAAGGTAGTGTTCCTCTCGGGAGCCACGCGCAAAGACTGGATGCTCTATCGCAGTTGACAACGTGGTGCGATGCCGGGTCTCGCGGCGGTCATCGCAGCCTTCGCCATTGCATAGTGTGTCAGAAAAAGGCAGCCTAGACTTGCCTGGAAACGCGCTGACGGAGGCTTGCTTGCTCCGGTCCTGTTGTGCCGCCAGGTCTCCGGCGCGAGGGCCTCGATCGGATCATGACGCGTGCGCAGCAAATCGGCGTTATCATCGGCCTTGCCATTGTCGCGGCCTTCACGATGCTGCGGGCAAGCGATCCGCCGCTTCTGCGGCAGATCCGTGACATCACCTTCGACGAATACCAGCGCATTTCCCCGCGCGCCTTCGAGCCGACGCCGGTCCGTATCATCGACATCGACGAAGCCTCGCTCAAGGAATTCGGCCAGTGGCCCTGGCCGCGCGACCGGCTCGCCCTTCTCGTGCAGCGACTGTCGGACATGGGCGCAGCTGCGATCGCCTTCGACGTGCTGTTCGCCGAGCCGGACCGTCTCTCGCCACGCACCGTCATGCGTGATGTCGCCGGTGTCGACCCTAGCCTGCTGAGCCGGCTGCCGGACAATGACGAGCTTTTCGCCGAGGCGATCGCCGGACGTCCGGTGGTGCTCGGCTTCGGCCTGACGACCGAGGGCAACTATCGACCACCGGTCAAGGCGGGCTTCGCCTTTACCGGCGAGAGCCCTCTCCACGCTCCTCCCCGCCTCGACGCGGCAACGCCGATACGCCCGCAGTTGCAGATCAATGCCACGGGTCTCGGCCATATCAGCCTCAATCCAGGCAATCCCTCCGCAGTCGTTCGCAAGGTCCCTCTCTTTCTGACCGACGGCGAACAACTCTATCCGAATCTGGCGATCGAAGCCCTGCGCGTCGCCCAAGGCGCCTCGACCTATATACTGGCGGCCGCTCCCGAGGCTCCCGACACGCTGACATCGGTCAAGATTGGCGAGTTCGTCGTGCCGGTTACGGCGAGCGGGGAGCTGTGGCTTTACACCAGCCCCGATATTGCTGACCGCTACATTTCCGCCGGCAAGATTCTTTCGCCACAGGGTGTCGATCCACAGGTTGCTGCCGCTATCGAAGGAAGCATCGTCTTCGTCGGCACGTCCTCCGCCGGTCTGCAGGACATTCGCACGACCGCCCTCGGCCAGAACGTTCCGGGTGTCTCCATGCACGCCCAGACCGTCGAACAGATCCTGTCCGGCCACTTTCTCTCCCGACCGGACTGGGCGGACGGAATGGAAATTCTCGCAATTGCCGTACTGGGCACGATCCTGGTCGTGCTGACGACCTTCGTCAGCCCGGCCGTGGCACTCGCTTGCGGCCTGTGTATCACGACGCTGGCGCTCGCCGCCTCCTGGTTTGCCTTCTCGGCCTGGGGCCTGCTTTTGGATCCGCTGGCTCCGATCATTGCCGGCTCGATTATCCATTTCGCCGCCACCTCGTTTCGCATCCTCGTCATCAACCGCGAGCGGCGTGAAGTCCGCCGAGCCTTCGGGCAATATCTCTCGCCCTCGCTTCTCTACAGGATCGAGCACACCCGCAATGCTCTGCGCCTCGGAGGCGATGACCGCGAATTGACCGTGATGTTCGTTGACGTGCGCGGCTTCACCGAACTCAGCGAGCGGCTCCAGCCCGCCGAGGTCGTCCGCTTTCTGAATACGCTGCTCGACGCCCTCAGCCGTCATGTGACCGCCAACGAAGGCACGCTCGACAAGTTCATCGGTGACTCGATCATGGCTTTCTGGAATGCCCCGGTGGATGTCATAAACCATCCTGCCAAGGCGGTTCGCGCCGCCCTTGCCATGCGTGACACTCTTGCCTCGCTCAACGCGTCGGATGCCTTCGGCTTCGGCCCCGACTATCAGGTGGGCATCGGCATCGGCATTCACACGGGGCTTGCCTGTGTGGGCAATATGGGAGCCGAGACACGTTTCAACTATTCCGCGGTCGGTGATGCCGTCAACGTCGCTGCGCGCATCGAATCCGCCTGCAAGGAGGTCGGCTTCGATATCCTCGTTTCGGAAAACACAGCCGCGGAACTGCCGCACTTCGCACTGCTCGACGCGGGTCTGCTCGGACTGAAGGGCAAAAGCAGCCGGGCGCGGCTCTATGCCGTCGTAGGCGGCGATGAGGTTCGCAGTTCGAGTGCTTTCGCCGACATGCAACGCATCCACACAGAGCTCGTTGTGGCGCTGCGCACCCATTCGGCGGAAAGCCGAAAGATGCTCCACGTCGCCAAGCTCAAGGCGGCGGAGCTAACGGCGACGCTGCCGCAGTTCTACAGCCGTCTCGGGCGCCGGGCCGACCACTTCCGTGACAGTCCCAGCGGCAATCATGACGGCACGCACGTGGGCCTACC
Source organism: Rhizobium grahamii CCGE 502 (assembly GCF_000298315.2). Classification (GTDB taxonomy): domain Bacteria; phylum Pseudomonadota; class Alphaproteobacteria; order Rhizobiales; family Rhizobiaceae; genus Rhizobium; species Rhizobium grahamii. The sequence goes on from NZ_AEYE02000029.1 coordinate 22,535, forward strand.
GCACGAGGCCAAGGTGCATCCCGAACTCTAATAATTGCCGCTTCGGCCTCCGCCACCATAGCGACCGCCGCGATCTCGATCCCTGTCGTCACCGCCATGTCCGCGATGGTCACGGTCGTGGTGGTCGCGCCCGTGGTGATCCCGGTCGTGATGGTGGTGGTGATGATGGTCGGGCTTGTCCGGCTCGTCGGGCGGATCCGGCGTGTCCGGCGGCTGCTGCTGTGGCTCTGGCGCTTGAGGTGCCTGAGGTGCCTGAGGGGTCGGCTGAGGTGCGGGTGGAGGTGGCGCCGGCGCGGGGGCTTGTGGAGTCGGTTGCTGCTGCCGCTGCGGCTGTGGTCGATCCTGGTGGTCCTGTCGCAAGGATGCCAGCCCGCAGCTCGTACGAATGCCGCCGAGCACCCCGGAAAGTTGCTGATCACCGGAGAGGAACGGCAGCGCGCGTGGATTGCTCAGCGTCTGCAGCGTACGACGGTCGACCTTGCTAGGATCGGTCATCCTGCCGCCGCGAGTTGCAACCACGCAGTCGCACTGCTGACGCAGCTGACGACAGCCACCCGGACCGCAGAAACTCGCCGCACCACTCAGCAACACGATGGCAGTCGTCCCGTTGGGTCCGACGTAGAAGTCAAAGGCGGTACCACGTACACCAATGGTCCCTGCCGGAGTTACGATCGAGTAGGCGGACGATGCCGAATTGCCGCTGATCCACCGGAACGTGCCTTTCGCCGCCTTGATCGAAAGCCGCTTCACGGAAGCGGAATCATCGTAAACGAACTTGTCGATCACAACCGTCGAGCCAGCACCGACGGCAAGCTTCGTCCCGTCCTTGAATATGAACTGCCCAAGGCCCGAGGATGATGTTTTTATACGCTCGTCTCTGTGAACAGGCGATCGCACCACCAGTGGGCCGGTCTCGCCCGAAACCTCGGTCCGGATCAATGTCGCCTGACCAACCGGCTCGGCGGAAAACGCCGTCATCGGGCCAAACAACGCAGCAAAAACACCTGCAGCGACAGCACCACAGAAGCGAAACATGACCGCCCCCCAACAAACTTTTTTTATATTAGCATATTGTTAACTTTAACGTCTCCTCATCTTCTTGGTGTAGGCCGAGCGTTTTCTCGCCTCGTCTTGGGGTTGCTTATGACGCAGCGTCTACGCCCAGCCCTTGACTTCGTCGACACTTCGTCCGACTTCACTCAGAACGAATGAAGGAACGGAAATATGAGCGAAGCGGCAAAGAGCACGATCGACCAGGACGAAGTGGACCGCTTCTCGGCAATGGCTGCGGAATGGTGGAGCCCCACGGGGAAGTTCAGGCCGCTGCACAAATTCAATCCCGTCCGGCTCACCTATATCCGCGACAAGGCAGCCGAGACCTTCGGCCGCGATGTTCGCAGCGCAAGGCCGCTCGAAGGGCTTCGCGTTCTGGATATCGGTTGCGGCGGCGGTCTCCTCTCGGAGCCAGTCGCACGGATGCGAGCAACCGTCGTCGGTGCGGATCCGTCTGAAAAGAATATCGGAATCGCCTCGACGCATGCAAAGGCTTCCGGCGTTGCCGTTGACTACCGTGCAGTTACCGCCGAGCAGCTTGCAGAGGCTGGCGAGACTTTTGACATCGTTCTAAACATGGAGGTCGTCGAGCACGTCGCAGACGTCGATTTCTTCCTCAGCACCTGCGCCAAGATGGTTCGCCCCGGTGGCTTGATGTTCGTCGCAACGATCAACCGGACGATGAAGGCGGCCGCACTCGCCATCTTTGCAGCCGAGAACATCTTGCGGTGGCTGCCGCGGGGCACGCATCAATACGAGAAGCTGGTCCGTCCAGAAGAGATCGAAAAGCCTGTCACGGAAAATGGCCTCACGATTATCGACCGCACCGGTGTGTTCTTCAATCCGCTGTCAAACCAGTGGAATCTGTCGAAGGACATGGACGTGAACTATATGTTGCTGGCGAAACGCGCCGGCCCATAACATCCACGATCAGGCGCTTGCCCGGCGTCCCTCTCGCGAGCCGCAACACTCCTTGAAAGGCTTGCCCGAACCGCAAGGACACAAGTCGCGACTGCGCCGTTGCAGACGACCGATCAGTGGCACCTTCACCGCCGATGGCAGCGACGACGCCACGAAGGCCACTAGCTTTGCCGACAGGCCCGGCACTACCAGGCGACGGCCGGACTTAAATCCACGCCAGGCGCGCTCGGCGACGTAGTCGGCGCTGAGCTTCGGCAGGATCTTGAACAGCGCGGCCCGACCGGCGCCGGAACTCTCAAGAAACTCGGTTGCCACAGGCCCGGGCGCAACGCAGGTAACCGTCACGCCGGTCGATTTCACCTCTTGATACAAAGCCTCCGAAAACGAGCGGACGAAAGCTTTGCTGGCATAGTACAGCGCCATGTTCGGACCGGGAGTAAACCCGGCAATGGAACCGAGATTGAGTACGCCGCCACGCCCGCGCGCTACCATTCCCGGCAGAAAATTCAGCGTCATATCCGTCAGTGCGCGGATGTTGAGGTCGACCATGCCGAGCTGGTCGGTAATAGGAAGCGTCGTTGCTGCCCCACGCAAACCATAGCCAGCGCTGTTGACCAGCACCTCACAAAACAGGCCGTTGGAAGCCAGGAATTCCTTCAATTGTGCCGATGCGTCGGTTGCACGCAGGTCAAGCGAAAACATGAATGCCTGGCCTCCCGCCTCTTTCACATCGCTCGCCGCGGCAGCCAGTCCATCCAGCGACCGTGCAACAAGGACGACGGCCGTCCCGTCTCGTGCAGCCACCTTCGCAATTGCCCGGCCGATGCCCCGGGACCCACCGACGACGACGACGGCGGGGCGCAATGTTTCACGCTGCTCTTCGATCATGATACCGTTCCAGACACAATCTCACCGGCGATCACGCTACTCGAGGCCAGACCGCGGGCCTCATCGGCGATCGCGCCGTTGAGGATGCTCTCGAAGCGAACCAGGGCACGCGCCACGTTTGCACCATCCATCACTCGGTGGTCATAGTGGATGCGGACCGTGACTGTCCCGTCGTCCGAAATCGGCCCATAGTTGAAAATGGTGGTTAGCGGCGTCAGTGGGTTCAGGGATTCTGCTCCGAGGCCCGAATAGACCGACAACTGGAATGTGCCGAAGCGTCGCCCGCGCTGTCGTCCAAGGTTCAACCCGAGCCACATCAGCAGCCAGCGGATAGGGCCAGGCGCGCGGGCAAATTTCAGTGCCCGGCGAAACTCCTTAATCTCGTGGATGGGTTTCGATCTGGCGGCAAGGAAGTGTTCCTCGATTTCCGCGATGGACTGATGCTCAGGATCCTTCATCGTACTCAGCAGAACGATCCGCTCGCCGTCATGCTCCCGCTCGTGCGCAACAGAGGCAACACTGACCGGATACTCATAGAGCTGCGGCCTGGGCAACTTGACATACGCACGCCGCAGTTCCGGAACGTCCTGGCTGAGAAGCGCATAGCCTTTCAGAAACAACACCGTCCACGATGTCTTGGTCTGTTGTGCCATTCTCGCCTGTTGCAGCGGCCCGAGATTCATCTGCCTCTGAACCGTGACGCGCGGCACACCGATCGAAAACCTCATCAGGTCCCCGACGAGACGCCGCGATGGCGAAAGCTTGATGGCACGTCCCCGCATCATGCGTCCTCTAATAGATGTAGGGGATGATTCGCTTTGTCCGGTCCATGTAGGCGCGATACTCCGGCCCGAAGATCTCGAGCATCATCCGCTCTTCCTTGTCCACCCGCAGAAAGAAGAGGACTGCAAAGCCGATCACCCCAGCCAGCCCAACCACCCAATTAGCCAGCAGAAACGCCTGGCCGAGCGCCATGAGCATAAAGGACGTATACATCGGGTGGCGGACGAGCGCGTAGGGACCGTGGGAAATCAATTCGTGCTTTTCGCGTATCTGCAGGGAGATCGACCAGTTCCGGCCGAGCGCCTTGTGGGTCCTGCGGAAGACCCACATGGCCGAGAAAAACAAGACTGCACCAATGATCACCGCCCACAAATGCGCCGGATAGTCGGCAGCTTCCGGCTTCCCAGTCGCGACGTAGAAGCCCGGGATAAAGGCAAGGCCGAGCAATGCGACCGAAAGGCCAACAATTTCCACGCCAGAGCGACGGTCGCTAACGACCTTTGTGCGCCTCGCGCGGCGTTCCGAGGGGTAACGAATGGCATACCAGGCGATGATGCCAAGCACCCACACGATTTTACCAATGACAGCAACGCTCAATTCAGATCACCGGAGTCCCTTCGTCGATCATGCGAAGGCGATGACCCGATCGGCTCGCTTCGCACTCACGTATTCATTTCTCGTAGCTTTGTAATGAACTCTTGCGGACGAAGCCAGATGCTCGGCGTCTTGTATCCCATGGAACCTGCAATCTCGCCGACGAAATTGTTGCAATTGTCGACCGTGGCCTGCCACAACTTCGATTTTGCCTGCAATTGGCGAATGAAAGCGACGGTTTTGTTGTACTCAGCCTCGGTGAGCAGAATGCGCCAACTTGCCGAACGGTAGGCTTCTTCAAGGTCACCATCCGTCGCCCCGGTCGTAGCCGGAACGGGAATGAAATGCCCGAGAACGTAAGGCGCAGCGTCAGCAGAAGCCGGCGCAAGCCCGGCAACCTGCGGATTGATCATCCCGCCGGCCTTGTTCAGGCGTCCGAAGACCGCATAGGTATGGCCATAGGTCAGCGCATAGCGTGAACGGAACTCGATGAAATACTGGCCTTCGCGCTGGGAGGCCTTACCGACTTGCGAACCGCTGGCATCCGAAGTGAACCTCGGCTGCGGCGGTTTGTCGTCCGATTGGCAAGATGTGAGTGCGAGAGCGGTGAGAACCAGGAGGAAAAGGGGGCCTTTTGCAAGCGTCATCGTTACGCTTTATCTCCGACATCGAATGAGCACGGACCCTCAAGCAAAATGCCAGCCTAGGGTTGCGCATTTGCGCAGAGGCGGCCCGGCTCCGACAAACGATTCGGGGGAGGGGCCACGAAGTCCCTCCCCCTAACTCAAAGATCAGATGTTACTTGGTGATCGGGGCTTCTGCCACCGGTGGCGGGGCCTTCCCCTTGCCCTTACCAACTGCTCCGCAAGCCGTCAGGCTCGAAACGGAAAACAACGCAACCAGGCACATGATTAGGATTCTGCTCATCAAAGTAGTCCTCTCCGTTAGCATGGAATAGGTTATCGAAGGCAACGATTCTACTAATAGCGGTAAAATAGCCCCAAGCCAAGTGCAGAAAGGGCACACCTTACCCCCACGTCGCGCAAGCGACGCGCAAAGCTAACAGACGGTGGCAATATCGTTACAAAATGTAAGTATCATATGACCAAAACTGGCGTCCCGACGGGTGCCCGCCCGTAGAGATGAACGATGTCCTCATTGGTCATACGGATACAACCATTAGACACCGCCTGCCCGATCAGCCATGGTTCGTTTGTCCCGTGGATTCGGAAATAAGTATCCTGCCCGCCGCGGTAGAGATAAAGCGCAGCCGCACCAAGAGGATTGTTCTCGCCGCCGGGAACACCACCTGCGTATTGCGCCAAACGCGGCTTGCGTTCGATCATGCTCGCCGTCGGCGTCCACGATGGCCATTCAGCCTTCCGGCCAACAACGGCGCTGCCCTTCAGCGTGAGGCCTTCCTCACCGACGGCAACACCGTAACGTGTCGCGCGGCCTTCGCCCTCGACGTAGTATAGACGACGCTCATAGGTGTTGACGACGACGCTGCCGGGCTGCTCGCTGCCCGAATATGCAACTTCCCGCCGACGGATGGGAGAACCCGTCGAGGAGAACGGATTCCCTATCGGCCAGCTCGCCGTAGTGCATCCAGAGGTCATCAAAGCGACACAGCCCAAGACAAGGCCACGGCGCGTAATATGGTCGTCGTTATCCATTGTTACCTGCTAAGATTGGTGAGCCCTACTTCCTTCCTTTAGCATTCCGTGGTTTTCAGGCCAAGCCTCAACCCCACAGAGAATTTGAGGCCTCCACAAATAGCATATGCGCGCGTTAATCGGCCGTTCGGCCAATCCCGACCATGCAGAAACCATCCTATCGTTGTATAATTCCTTCATAACGGTATCGCGTTGGCAGGCGCCTCTTGCGGTAGCAAGCGTCAAAAAGCTAATTTGAGCCGGTTACGCGCGCCGGCGCATCAGGGGATTTAGGGAGGATGTGCTGCCCAGGTTTGCATTTGCCTTGCCGGAGGGGAGCATAACAGGAAACGATGAACCTTGGTTTTGAAGGAAAAGTAGCGCTTGTCACCGGAGCTGGATCTGGCATTGGCGCGGCCATCTCGCGGCGTTTGGCTGAGGAAGGCGCGCAGGTCGTCGTCGCAGACATCAATGCCGAGGCAGCGGAGTGCGTTGCCGATGAGATTCGTGCCCAAGGAGGCCTATCGCGCCATTTTGCTGTCGATGTGACCGATGCCGCAGCCGTAGAAAAGCTGATTGGGGCGGTTGTCGAGACCTGCGGCGGCCTGCATCTTGCCGTCAACAATGCCGGCGTCGATGGCGTGCGGAAGGCAACCGGCGACTACCCGCTCGACAACTGGCAGAAACTGATGGACGTCAATCTCAATAGCGTTTTCTACTGCATGAAATACGAGATCGGCGCCATGTTGGGTGGCGGCGGCGCGATCGTCAACGTGTCATCCGTTCTCGGCGCCGTCGCGTTGCCATTCGCATGCGCCTATACGACAGCGAAGCACGGCGTCGTCGGCCTGACCAAGGCAGCCGCGATCGAATATGCGCGCCTTGGCATTCGCATCAATGCAGTCGGCCCAGGCTGGATCGAAACGCCGCTCTCGTCCGAACATCGCGACATTGCAAGCAGCCGGCGCATGGAGGCGCTGCAGCCCATGGGAAGGCGCGGCATGCCTGAGGAAGTGGCGGCGCTGGTCTGCTTCCTATTGTCCGAGCAGGCGAGTTTCGTCACCGGCAGCTACCATCTCGTCGACGGCGCCTACAGCGCGCATTAAGAGCCTTTTAGCGCTCGTCAGTTCACGTCGTCAGGCAAAACAGGTAGGGCAGCGATCTCGATGCCCTCGTCCAGAAGCGCCTGCGCCTCATCCGCTGTCGTCTGTCCGATGATCCCGCGAGCGTCGCTTTCTCCGTAGTGGATCTTGCGGGCCTCCTCGGGAAATCGCGTACCGACGTCCTCGGAATTGGCCTTGATTGTCGCTACGGTCTCTTTCAGCTTTTGAAATGCATCCCGACGCATCGTATCCATCGCCAGCGTCTGCATTTCGTCCTTCTTGCGCGCGGTCGATACCGAGGGCGCCATCAGGAGCTTGGAGATCGACGCCGAATTGCAGCTAGGACAGGTCAGGAAGCCGGACGCGATCTGGCGATCGAAATCGGCGCTTTCGGAAAACCAGCCTTCGAACTCATGGGCATTTTCACAACGCAGAGAATAACGGATCAAGCCGCGACGCCTCCTGCGACTGCCCCCGCAACCCTCTCAATAGAGAAATCGCGACCGTTCTTCAGGTTCGGAATCTTGTCATGCGCAGCCTTGACGGCAGAGGGGTCAATGTCGGCGATGATAACGGCTTCGCCCTCCGGACCGGCTGACGCCAGCACCCTGCCCCATGGATCAACGATCATCGAGTGACCGAACGTTTCACGCCCATCCTCGTGGCGACCGGCCTGAGCGGCAGCGACAACGAAAACGCCATTCTCGATTGCGCGCGCCCGCAGCAGGATTTCCCAATGCGCTTCGCCAGTCTGCTTCGTAAAGGCAGCCGGAACCGTCATCACTTCGGCTCCGGCGACAGCTTGCGCACGAAAAAGCGCCGGGAAGCGGACGTCATAGCAAATCGCAAAACCCATTTCGGCAAAGGGCAGCGACAACACACGCGCCTCCGATCCCGGGCGGTATGCCGCGCTCTCGCGCCAGCTTTCGCCATTGTCGAGATCGACATCGAACATATGGATCTTGTCGTAGCGATTGAGGATCTTGCCGTCGGGACCAAAGAGAAAGCCGCGGTTTGCGAGCTTGCCGTCATCCAGAGCGATCGCGGTCGACCCCACATGCATGAAGATGCCCAGCTCTCTGGCGAGCTCCGAACCAGTGCGAGCGATGACGTCGTTGCCCTCGTCGCGCAGCACAGCCCTGGCGGCGGCCCGGTCACGCTGCAGCATGCCGGTCATTTCCGGCGTCTGTATATAGGTCGCACCCCGACTGGCCGCCTCACGAACGAGGCGCACCATCGCCGCCGCGTTCCTCTCGGGATCGACACCGGAACACATCTGAATGGCAGCAGCCCTGAACGTCATTTCTCTTCCTTAGGCCGCGAGCAGCGGATCGAGCTCGCCGGCGCGATCCAGCGCGTAGAGATCATCGCATCCGCCCACATGCTGCTCACCAATGAAAATCTGCGGAAACGTCGTACGGCCGTTGGACTTGCCGATCATTTCCTGGCGGAGATCAGGTGCGAAGGTCGCGTCGTGCTCGACGAAATCGACGCCCTTTTCGGACAACAGCGACTTGGCGCGCACGCAATAGCCGCAGGCTTGGCGCGTATAGATAGTGACGGGTGCCATAAGGACTCCAGACAGAATACAAGTTATCTTTTCGTCATATAGTTTCTGAAAGAGCCCTTGCAAAGGTCAAAACCGTGATATCGGCCGCCCCCTCCTTGCGCAGAACCCTGGCTGCCGCGGCAACTGTGGCGCCGGTCGTGTAGACGTCGTCAACAAGGACGAGCCGCTTGCCGAAGACGTCGTTGTCCCGCGCCTTGGCGATCGCGAAGACACCGCGAACATTCTCCTCGCGGGCCTTTGCGCCGAGCCCCACTTGCGGGCGGGTCCGTTTGATGCGTAACAGCGTCGCGGGCAGCAGCGCCTTCCCGGATTGCTGTGCGAGATGACGAGCCAGTTCGGCCGCTTGATTGAATTTGCGTGAGAACATTCGGCTCCGATGCAACGGCACCGGCAAGATGGCGTCGCACCGCTCGACCATTCCGTCACTTGCCCTTAACATCCATCCGGCCATCATCGGCGCGAGATCTGTTCGGTCGCGATATTTCAGGCCATGCACCAACTGACGCACCGGCTCGTCATGAAAAGCAGCGGATCGAAGTCGGTCAAAAGGCGGAGGATTGGCAATCGCCTCGGCACTGAGGATACCCGAGCCCAGATCGTGCGAGAATGGCACGCCCAACACCTCGCAATAGGGCCGCTCGATGAAGCGCAGGCCAGACCAGCATGTCGGGCATAGGCCGCTGTGGCGGCCGGTCGTGACACCGCAGACCACGCATCCCGGCGGATAGACGAGGTCGGCCACAAGCTGGAAGGGACGCGTCAGGAGCGCCCCATTCAACTCCGCGGGCAATCGTAATCCCCTAAATCCCATCTGCCCCTCAACCCGTTACGCAAGACTAGCGCGTTTTGCGTCTGGAGAAAATCGCCTTGCGACACCCGGTTCGTGGGACTATGCACTGCCCATGGATATCATCTTCGACCAGCCCCGGATTGCTGCAAACCGGCATCGCGCGCTTCTCAACCATGACCCGAAGGCGACGTTTCTCCTTGATATCGCCGCAGAAGAATTGGGCGAGCGCCTCGCGGTGGTTGAACGGACGTTCGACCATGCCGTCGAACTCCATGGTGCCACGGGTGCTGCGGCGCGTGCAGCGATTGCGACCGGCAAGATCGAGCAACTGACACGGGTCGAGGCTGAGCAGGCCTACGCGAGACCTGAGGAAGCCTTTGTTGAGGCTGGCCTCGAAGAGGTTCCTCTCGAGCCGCAATCCGCGAACCTCGTGCTGGCACCGCTCAGCCTTCACCTGACGAACGACACCCCAGGCGTCTTCATCCAGATTCGCCGCGCTTTGAAAGCCGATGGTCTCTTTCTTGCCGCGATCCCAGGGGCGGGGACGTTGCAGGAGTTGCGCGACGTACTGCTGGCAACGGAGATCGAGCTTACCGGGGGCGCGAGTCCGCGGGTGATTCCCTTTGCTGATGTGCGAGATGTCGGCGGACTGATGCAGCGCGCAGGCTTTGCCCTTCCCGTCATCGATGCCGAGACTTATACGGTGCGTTACGACTCGATTTTCCCGCTCATGAAGGACTTGCGGGCGATGGGGATGACCAATCCGCTCGTCGCGCGCAGCCGCAAGCCCTTAACGCGCACCTTCTTCTTGCGTGCGGCAGAGATCTATGCAGAGCGCTACGCCGACGCGGATGGCAGGATCCGAGCTACCTTCTCGATCATCTATGTCTCTGGCTGGGCACCGCACGAAAGCCAGCAAAAGCCGCTTCGTCCCGGATCGGCGAAAGTCAGGCTCGCCGACGCATTGAAGGTCGAAGAGCATAAGCTGAAGCAGTAGCGACAGCTTTTTCCTAGTTCGGCAATTTCAGATAGTTGCCGACGTTAACAAAGAGGTTGGCGAGGTTGCCGCTGAGCGCTCCAAACCCGACGATTATGGCCATCGCGACCAGCGACGCAATCAAGCCATACTCAATTGCGGTTGCGCCGCGGATGTCAGCCAGAAATGCCCTTACTTTTTGCATTGCCCACCTCAGCGATCAAGCGGCAGTCGTCAAACACGTTGCGGCTGCCGCAGCAACAACGTCAGTGTCAGCAGCCAACCCCGCTTCCGTATCCCTGAACGACGCAGACCGAACCAGGTGTCTCCTGAAGGACGCTCCGGCGGATCGTGTAGCGTTTGCCGTTCTCAGTCTTCGGAATTGAGCCGGTCGTCATTGTATCGAATTCAGATGGCGCGCTCGCAAAAACGCTCGACTTGGACTTGTCGGCAAGCATCGGCGTCAAGATCAAGGTCAAGGCTACAACAGCCGTGCCGAACAGCAGCGCGATGTTCAGCGCCCCCGTCCTGCTAGAGCCAGTCGAGGTCTGCTGTTTCTCTCTCACAGCTTTCCAGAAATCGTCGTCCATGCGTCAAGCCTTCTACACACACGCCAGTTGCTTGATTGAGGCCGATATTTGGCAGAAGGTGTTAAACGATCGATTAATATCCACACCCAAATTGGACGCTTGCGGAATAATAATCAGAAGTTCCTAAAGTAAATCCTGCAAGATCGGAATGAGCGGCTCGTCCGCGGGCGGCATCGGATAGTCGCGTAGCGCTTGCGGCTTCACCCACTTCAACGCCTGCCCCTCTTTCCCATGCGGAATTCCTTCGTACCGCCGGCAGACATAGAGCGGCATCAAAAGGTGGAATTTCTCATAGGTATGGCTCGCGAAGCTGAGCGGCGCCAGGCAGGCGATCTTCGTCGTGATCCCCAGTTCCTCATGCAGCTCACGCACCAGAGATTCCTCGGGCGTCTCGCCCGGCTCGACCTTGCCGCCGGGGAACTCCCAAAGTCCGGCAAGTGATTTTCCCTCGGGGCGTTGCGCCAGCAGGATGCGTCCGTCCGAATCGATCAGGGCGCAAGCGGCAACAAGAAGGATGTTTCGGGCGGGCGTGGCGTCACTCATCGCGACGGCTCCTGCCGCCAATAGGAATAGCGGTAGGCCTCTTGGAAGCCGAGTCGCTCGTAAAGCGCCAAAGCTGGAGCGTTCGTCGCTTTCACCTGCAACCACGCCGAACGGGCACTACGCATTCTGGCCCAGCGCAATGCGGAGGTCAGGATTTCCATCCCAAGCCCCTCGCGGCGGCGCTCCCTGGCGACGGAAAGCGACATAATGCCGGCAAGGTCATTGTCCTGAACGCAAAGAACCGTCGCAAGTGGGCCGGTTTGCGTGTCTTCAATCATGAAGAGCCCGGATGGCGGCTTGATCGCGTTGATGATCTCTGCGAGCGCCGGCTTCAGCTTGGACGAGACGCCGTCGGTTGCCAGATTGGCGTCCACGAAGCGGCCTATGTCATGGGTCGGCAAATGATCGAGCGTATCAGGCAGCTCCGCATGGGCAAGATCGCAGGTCATCACGATCGTCTCGTCGAAGGATGCCCATTGCTGCGCCCGAATAAGGTTGATCAGCACCGGCGAAGCAAGTGGCGTCTGACGAAGGACCGCCGGACGACCATAGGCCTCGAACTTGCGACTTGCCTTCGCCAGTCGGATCTCGACATCGCGATGATCCGAAGGATCGAGCGGCACGATCGAGTTCAGCCGGTTGGATGGATGTCCCGCGGTTAGCCGCACCTGCCAGCTGCCGTCATACTGTACGGACGAGGCCGGCCAGGCGCGGAAGCCGACGGCCTCCAGCCTGCGCACGAGCGGCAGATTTGGCTTCTTGAGTAACGTTTCGGTCAATGAAAGATCAGCTCCGGTAGTCACCGTTGATGGCGACATACTCCTTTGTAAGGTCGCACGTCCAGACCGTAGCGGTGCCGTTTCCGAGACCGATGTCGACCTTCACAGGAATATCCTGCTTCTTCATGACGTTGGTTGCCGCTTCTTCGGAATAGCCGGCGTCGCGCTCGCCATTGACGGCAACACGCACATCGCCGAACCAGATCGCCAGCCGGTCGCGGTCGGCCATCTCCCCGGACTTGCCGACGGCCATGACAATACGGCCCCAATTCGCGTCTTCACCGGCAGCCGCGGTCTTGACCAGCGGCGAATTGGCGATCGACAATGCGATCTTCTTCGCAGCCGCATCGCTTTCGGCGCCGGTGACGGTGATCTCCAGCATCTTGGTGGCGCCCTCGCCGTCGCGCACGACCTGCAGCGCAAGATCCTTGAGAAGATCATTGAGCGCAGCGCGGAATGAGGCCAGGCGCGCGTCATCGGCCTTCTCGGCACGAACTTGACCATCTTCGGCAGCCGCGCCGGTAGCAAACAGCATCAGCGTGTCGGAGGTCGAGGTGTCGCTGTCCACCGTCATTGAATTGAACGTCGGATCAACACCCGCAGACAGGAGCGCCTGCAGGGCGGCGGGAGCGATATCGGCATCGGTGACCACGAAGGAAAGCATGGTCGCCATATCGGGAGCGATCATGCCGGCGCCCTTGGCAATGCCGTTGATCGTCACCTTCACGCCGCCGATCTCCGCGCTGCGGGTGGCGACCTTCGGATAGGTATCGGTGGTCATGATCGCCTTGGCGGCCTCGAACCAGAAGTCGCCGGTTGCGTCCGTATGCATTTGATCGAGAACACCGGCAAACTTCGTAGCATCCAACGGTTCACCGATGACGCCGGTGGACGCGAGGTAAACCTCGTTCTCGCCGCAGCCAACGGCAGCCGCTGCCGAATTCGCCGTCAAGGCAGTCGCCTCACGACCTTTCAGGCCCGTAAAGGCATTCGCATTGCCGGAATTGACGACGACGGCGCGTGCGGTGCCATGCGGCAGGTTTGCGCGGCAAAAATCGACCGGTGCGGAGGGGCACTTCGAACGCGTAAAGACGCCGGCGACCGCTGCGGGCTTGTCGAACACCATCATCAGCACGTCGGTGCGGTTCTTGTACTTGATGCCGGCCGATGCAGTGGCCATGCGCACGCCGCGCAAGGCGGGCACGGCGGCATAGGATTTCGGAGCGAGCGGAGAAACGGAACCGGACATGGCGATCGACCTGGTGGCTGGAAGGATTTTCAGGGCGAAATATAAGCCGGCTCGCCCTGCGGAAATACGACAACTGCGATAGTGAAGGGCCCGGAAGAACCGGGCCCTAAACTTTGGATCTTACTGCTGCGGCTGCGCGGCGGGCGGTTCGTCGCCCGGCTGCGGCTGCTTGTTGGCGTCGTCATAGCCCTTGCGCAGCGCTTCGTCGGTAATGTCGACCTTCGACTTTTCCTTGGCAGCGGCGAGAAGTGCAAGGTACTTGTCGCGCATCACCAGCTGGCGAACCTGATCCTTGACCTGATCGAAGGCCGGCGGAGGAGCGTCGCGTTTATCTTCAACGAGGATGACGTGATAGCCGAAATCGGTCTTCACCGGAGTCTTGGTGTAGGTACCCTTGTCAAGCGCGAAGGCAGCCACCTCGAATTCCTTGACCATACGGCCCTTGGTGAAATAGCCGAGATCACCGCCGTCAGCCTTGTTCGGATCGGTCGACTTTTCCTTCGCCAGATCAGCGAAGTTCTTGCCGGCGTCGAGCTGCTTGATGACTTCCTTGGCCTCGTCCTCGGTCTTCACGAGGATGTGGCGGGCATGCACTTCTTCCTGCTTCGGGAGCGCAGCGACTTCCTTGTCATAGCGTGCCTTGACTTCATCGTCGGTGACAGTGTCGACGACATGCTTCTTGAAGTAGGCATTGTGCAACTCGCGATCGGCGAGATACTGCATGCGCTTCTTGAATTCGGCGGTCTGGTCTAGCTTCTCGGCAATCGCATCCTGCGCCAGCAGCTTGACGTCGATGGCGGCGGACAGGGCGGCGACCTTCTTCTGGTCGTCGGGCAGCTGTGCGAGCTGCGGGTCGAGATTGGCGACGGCCAGATCGAGATCCGACTGGTGGATCTCTACGTCGCCGACCTTGGCAACGACTGGGTCCGGCTTGTCTTGCGCATGTACCGGCGCCTGGAACGCAACGAAGGTTGCGAACGCCATTACAGCGAGTTTGTTGTAGTTCAACATCAAATAACCCTTCACAGTTAAACCCACCGGCTTCAACGTCGTGAATCCAGCCTGAAACAGCCATCAACACCGGAATGTGGCCTTTGTATATCAGCCAAATCCGTTGACATCATTCGACCCCCCTCTTATCTGTCACGCAACCTCGCGTCCAGAACAGTTTCCTGGCGTTTCGAGACGTGTGCCTGAAATTCGGCTGGGCAGCGGATAAGAAAAGCCGGGGAATATTATTGAGAAAGGACCAGTCATATGGTCAGCTTTGGCGGTATAGCCCGCAAAATATTTGGCTCTGCCAATGATCGCCGCGTGCGGTCCTTCCAGCCGAAAGTCGCAGCCATCAACGCCATCGAAGAAAAAACGAAGGCCTTGAGCGACGAACAACTGGCTGCCCAGACCGTCGAATTCCGCAAGATGCTGGCTGACGGCAAGACGCTCGACGACATTCTTGTGCCTGCGTTCGCCGTTGTGCGCGAGGCTTCGCGCCGCGTTCTCGGCATGCGACCTTTTGACGTACAGCTGATCGGCGGCATGATCCTCAATGATGGCGACATCGCTGAGATGAAGACCGGTGAAGGTAAGACGCTTGTCGCGACCCTGCCGGTTTATCTGAACGCACTCGCCGGCAAGGGCGTGCACGTCGTCACGGTGAACGACTACCTCGCCCGCCGCGACGCTGCGACCATGGGCAAGATCTACGGCTTCCTCGGCCTGACCACGGGCGTCATCGTTCACGGCCTGTCGGACGAAGAGCGTGCGGCTGCCTATAACTGCGACATCACCTACGCGACCAACAACGAACTCGGCTTCGATTATCTGCGCGATAACATGAAATACGAGAAGAACCAGATGGTCCAGCGCGGCCACAACTTCGCGATCGTCGACGAAGTGGACTCCATCCTTGTCGACGAAGCGCGCACGCCGCTGATTATCTCCGGTCCGCTCGACGACCGCTCCGATCTCTACAACACGATCGACACCTTCATTCCGCAATTGAGCGAAGGCGACTACGAGATTGACGAGAAGCAGCGCTCGGCCAACTTCTCCGAAGTAGGCACGGAAAAGCTGGAAAACCTGCTCCGTCAGGCCGGCCTACTGAAGGGCGCCTCGCTCTACGACATCGAAAACGTCGCGATCGTCCACCACGTTAACAACGCCTTGAAAGCACACAAGCTGTTCCAGCGCGACAAGGACTACATCGTCCGCAACGACGAGATCGTCATCATCGACGAGTTCACCGGCCGCATGATGCCGGGCCGCCGTTACTCGGAAGGCCAGCACCAGGCGTTGGAAGCCAAGGAAAAGGTGACGATCCAGCCGGAAAACCAGACGCTGGCGCAGATCACCTTCCAGAATTACTTCCGCATGTACGGCAAGCTCGCTGGCATGACCGGTACGGCGCAGACGGAAGCCGAAGAGTTTGGCAACATCTACGGTCTCGAGGTCGTCGAAGTGCCGACCAACCTGCCGATCAAGCGTATCGACGAGGACGACGAGGTCTACCGGACGTTCGAGGAGAAATACAAGGCCATCATCGCCGAGATCGCAGACGCGCAGACGCGCGGCCAGCCGGTTCTCGTCGGTACCACCTCGATCGAAAAGTCGGAACTTCTCGCCGAGCTGATGCGCAAGCAGGGCTTCAAGGACTTCCAGGTTCTCAACGCCCGCTACCACGAGCAGGAAGCCTATATCGTCGCCCAGGCCGGTGTGCCCGGCGCGGTGACGATCGCCACCAACATGGCAGGCCGCGGCACCGACATTCAGCTTGGCGGCAACCTCGACATGCGTATCGAGCGCGAACTTGGCGAGGTCGAGCCCGGTCCCGAGCGTGACGTCAAGATCGAAGCGATCCGCGAGGAGATCAAGCAACTCAAGGAAAAGGCGCTCGCCGCCGGTGGCCTGTATGTCATCGCCACCGAGCGCCACGAGAGCCGCCGCATCGACAACCAGCTGCGTGGCCGTTCCGGTCGCCAGGGCGACCCTGGCCGCTCGAAGTTCTACCTGTCGCTTCAGGACGACCTGATGCGTATCTTCGGCTCCGACCGCATGGACGGAATGCTGCAGAAGCTCGGCCTCAAGGAAGGCGAAGCCATCGTCCATCCCTGGATCAACAAGGCTCTGGAGCGTGCGCAGAAGAAGGTCGAGGCCCGCAACTTCGATATCCGTAAGAACCTTCTGAAGTACGACGACGTTCTGAACGATCAGCGCAAGGTGATCTTCGAGCAACGCCTCGAGTTGATGGAAGCGGCAAACATTTCCGAGACTGTCTCCGACATGCGCCGTGAGGTCATCGATGATCTCGTCGAAAAGCATATCCCGGAACGCGCTTACGCCGAGCAGTGGGACGCCGCCGGCCTGAAGGAGCGGACCGCCGCTCTGCTCAACCTCGACCTGCCGGTCGAGGACTGGGTGAAGGAAGAGGGCATCGGCGAGGACAACATCCGTGAGCGCCTGACGGAAGCATCGAATGCGGCCTTCACCGAAAAGGCCGAACGCTTTGGCGACGACATCATGCACTACGTCGAACGTTCGATCGTGATGCAGACGCTCGATCACCTCTGGCGCGAGCATATCGTCAACCTCGATCACCTACGCTCCGTCATCGGCTTCCGAGGCTATGCTCAACGGGATCCGCTGCAGGAATACAAGTCGGAAGCGTTCGAGCTCTTCACCTCGCTGCTCAACAACCTGCGTGAAGCCGTCACTGCCCAGCTGATGCGCGTCGAACTCGTACAGCAGGCGCCAGCCGAGCCGGAACCGCCGTTCATGCAGGCGCATCATCTGGATCCGGATACCGGCGAAGATGATTTTGCGCCGGCCTTCCTGGCTTCGGAAGTGACCGTTGCCCCGGAAAACCGCAATCCGGCCGATCCGTCGACCTGGGGTCACGTTGGCCGCAACGAGCCTTGCCCGTGCGGCTCGGGCAAGAAGTTCAAGCATTGCCACGGTGCCTTCGCACAGGCTTAAGGCCAGCAGCAAACGCTCTGAAAATGCCGCCTTTCCGGGCGGCATTTTCTTTTGTGGAAACAGCGCATCGCGTTAAGGGGCGGCGCACATCTACAACCGTTTCTTAACGCTGTTCTGCCAAGACTTCCCCGAAGATTTGCCTGAAGAGTTTTGCGTGTTTGTGATGGCGGTCATTGAGACGGCGGAAAAGATGCTGCCTGCGGGTCTGCGCCCGGCGGCTAGCCGTATGCTGCGCACACTCACCGCCGTCATGACTGCACGTGGCGACAAGGCTGCCGCACAGCGCATGGCGCTGACCGCCTTTTCCATTCGGATTGTCAGTGCTGCCCTCGCCTTTCTGTCGCAAATCGTACTGGCACGCCTCATGGGCGAATACGAGTACGGAATCTTTGTATTCGTCTGGGTCCTGATCGTCCTTTTCGGCGATCTTTCCTGCCTCGGCTTCCACACCGCGATCGTGCGCTTCCTGCCGCAATACAAGGCAGCAGGAGCCTTTGAGAAGATCCGCGGGCTGACCGGCACCGCCCGCATCTTCGGCTTGCTTTCCGGTACGGTCGCCCTTGCGGTCGGCATGATCGCGCTGCACGTCTTCGGCGACAGGATCGAGAGCTACTACGTCATGCCGATCTTCCTCG
The DNA here is from genome assembly GCF_000298315.2 of Rhizobium grahamii CCGE 502. Taxonomy (GTDB): domain Bacteria; phylum Pseudomonadota; class Alphaproteobacteria; order Rhizobiales; family Rhizobiaceae; genus Rhizobium; species Rhizobium grahamii. Next base: position 40,636 of record NZ_AEYE02000029.1, read on the forward strand.
GACTGATCGCCATGCCGATGATCGCGCTCGGCGACATTTTGGAAGGCACGTCGCGCGCCAATCACTGGCCTGTCATGGCGTTGAGCCCTGCCTACATCGTCCGGCCCGTGCTCATCATTCTCTTTATGCTGACTGCGATCGGCCTCGGCGCGCCACATACCGCGATGACGGCGATGCAGGCCGCGCTCGTCGCCACCTATGTCACCACCGTTGGGCAGTACGTCGCAACGCTTTTGCGGTTGCGCCGTCATTACCAGGAAGGTCCGCGTGAGGTCGATTTTCTCGGTTGGCTCGGCGTCGCTTTCCCAATCTTCCTCATCGAGGGCGTTGGGTTCCTTTTGACCAATTCGGACGTGGTCGTCGTCGGCATCTTCCTCGAACCTCACGACGTCGCGATCTATTTCGCCGCCGCCAAGACGATGGCGCTCGTCCACTTCATCAATTTTTCGGTGAAGGCGGCCTCCGGCCCGCGCTTTTCAAGCCTCATCGCGGAAGGGACACGCCAGCAGCTCGCCGCTGCTGCGATCGACGCGGCAAGATGGACTTTCTGGCCTGCGCTTGCCATCGGCCTTGCCGTGGTCGCTGCCGGTCACCTGCTGCTCTCGCTCTTTGGCGGCGCCTTCACGGCGGGCTACGTCGTGATGGCGATCCTGCTCGCGGGCATTCTTGCCAAAGCGTTGGTGGGACCGGCTGAAACGTTGCTGATGATGGCGGGCAAACAGAACATGTGTGTCCTGCTTTATGCCGTGGCGCTTGCAGCGAATATCGGCCTCAACCTTTACTTCATCCCCAGACTGGGCATCGAGGGCGCTGCGATCGCCACGGCCTCCGCCATGGGCGTGGAAGCCATCCTCCTGCATTTTGCCGTCCGGCGGGCGCTTGGCATCGCGCTCTTCGCATTTGCCGCGTCCCCGGCCAAAACAGACATGGAAGCCTGACAAAATGGTCCGCAATCCTCCAGCTACCGAAACGACCGATGTCACGACGAACCGCATGGTCCATGAGCTTGCGGCTCTCGATTTCGATACGCCGCAAGCGGATGCGCGTGTTGAAATCGGCCGCCCGGGTCGCGAGCTCTGCCTTTACTCCGGCAAGCTCGGCTACGAACTGCAGGAAGAACTCGATTTCCTGTCCAACCGCGCGATGGAGCCGAATGTCTTCTTCACCGGGCGCTTTCTTGCGCCCGCCATGCCACGGCTGGACGAGAGACAGGTCAGCTTCGCCCTGTTGCGGGACCAGAACGACGCCCGCAGCCGGATGCGCTTTCTCATGCCGTTCTCTGTCGAAAAGCCGGGCTTCGCCGTCGGCCCCTCGATCGTCCGTGTCTGGTCGAACAGTTTCGCGCCGCTCGGCACGCCGCTGATCGATGCCGAGGATGCAGGCGAGACGCTGGACAATCTCTATGACGGCCTGACCCATCAAGACCTGCGCCTGCCGCAGATCCTCGTGCTGCCGGATGTCCGGCTGAACGGCATCTTTGCCCGTATGGCAAGGGCGGTCGCCATCAGCCGCAACCTGCCGATCACGATCACCAATCCCTATCAACGCGCCATGTTGCAAAGCGAGGAAGACGCCGTCGCTTATCTTCGCAGCTCGATTTCCGCGTCGCATATGCGCGAGATGCGCAGGCAGTGGCGCCTACTCGAGGAGCAGGGCACGGTCGTCTACAGCGTCGCCCGCCAACCACGCGAAGTCCACATGCGCTTCGAGGAGTTCCTCGCGCTCGAGGCTGGCGGCTGGAAGGGCAAGAAGCGCAGCGCGCTCGTCACCGATCGCTACCACACCGCCTTTGCCCGTGAGGCCGTTTCCAATCTCGCCGCCGTCGACGCCGTCCGCATCCACACGATCGATTTCAATGGAAAGGCAATCGCCGCCACGGTGGTTTTGATGATGGGGGGCGAAGCCTACACGTGGAAGACCGCCTATGACGAAGCCTACGCCCGCTATTCGCCGGGCAAGCTGCTGATGGGTGAACTGACGGAATGGCACCTCGACGACGCCAACATCGTGCGCTCGGACTCCTGCGCCGTTCCCAACCATCCGATCATGGACCGCTTCTGGCAGGAGCGCGAGGACATGGGAACCATGGTGATCGGACTTACCCAGAATGGTGACCGCGACGTGCGCCAGGTGGCCGCCCAGCTTCACATGTATAGCAGCACGAGAAATGTTGCGAAGATGCTGCGCCAAAAGATCATGTCGCTTGCACGGCGCGGCAAGTCTCCTCAGTAAGCCCTGATCACACAAGTCTCAACTGGCGCTGGCCCGCTCTCTGAGCAGGCGGCGGATAACCTTGCCCGTCGTCGTAAGTGGCAGTTCTGTAACGAATTCCACCTCGCGCGGGTATTCGTGCATCGAGAGCCGCAGTTTCACCCAATCGCTGATCTCCGACGCCAGCCGATCGCTCGCCTCGAACCCCGGCGCTAGCACGACATAGGCTTTGACGATCTCGGTGCGGACAGGATCCGGCTTGCCCACCGTCGCGGCCAGCTGCACAGCCGGATGGCCGATCAGACAGTCCTCGATTTCCGCTGGCCCGATGCGGTAGCCCGAGGAGGTAATGACATCGTCATCCCGCCCGAAGAACGTCACATATCCGTCGGCATCCTGTCGGCCGATATCGCCCGTCAGCAGCCAGTCGCCAAGGAATTTCCGCTCGGTCGCGGCAGCGTCGTTCCAATATCCGAGAAACATCACGGGATCGGGCCGGCGGATGGCTATCTGCCCGGCTTCGCCGACGGCAAGCTCTTCGCCTGCTTCGCTGACAATCGCCACGCTATGCCCGGGCACAGGACGACCGATCGCGCCGGGACGGCTGACGCCCATCGCGGCATTCGACGAGAGCACGAAATTGCACTCCGTCTGGCCGTAGAATTCGTTGACGGTAATCCCGAGCGTTCGTTTGACCCACTCCTGTGTTTCCGCACCGAGCGACTCGCCCGCGGCACCAATCGTGCGCAATACAAGGTCGTACTTGGAACGCGGGTCCGGTACCGACTTCAGCAGTCGGAGTGCCGTCGGCGGGATGAAGCCATTGCGCACCTTCATCTCAGCCATGATGCGATACGCCATGTCGGCATCGAATTTCTGTGCCGGTGACGAGACGACGGGAACACCCAACAGCAGGCTTGGCAACAGCGCATTCAGCAAGCCGCCGGCCCACGCCCAATCGGAAGGCGTCCAGACCTTGTCGCCCGGTTGCGGAAAGCCTTCATGGGCGAACTGCATGCCGGGTATGTGCCCGGCCAGCACCTGATGCCCGTGCAATGCCCCTTTCGGCGGGCCTGTCGTTCCCGACGTGAAGATCATCAGCGCTGGATCGTGTGGCGCTGTCTTCGCGACCTCGAAGACCGGCGGATGGCTTTCCACCAACGCCGCAAACGATCGCACGCGATGCCGATCGCCGTCGACGCAGATGACTTCGGCCAGATCAGGCAGTCGCTCGCGTATGTGGCTGATGCGGTCGAGTCCGAACCTGTTGGTGATGACGGCGGAAGCGCCCGCTGTGCGCAGCCTGTATTCCAATGCTTCGACACCGAAGAGCAAAGCCAGCGGCAGTGCAATCGCGCCGATCTTGTAGATCGCGACATGAGCGATAACAGTTTCGAAAGACTGCGGCAGAAGCAAAGCGACCCGATCGCCTCTCTTTACCCCCAAAGACATCAGAGCATTGGCAAACGACGAGGACCGATCCGCCAGTTGCCGATAGGTCATGGAGAGGTGATTGCCATCGGGGCTGAAGTGCTCGAGGCAGACGCGATCCGGCGCTCGCTCGGCCCATTCGTCGCTAACCGCGCGGCCGATGTTGAAGTCCTCGGGTAGGTCCCACGCGAAATCGCGGTAGAGGTCTTCATAGCGATCGCGCTGCGGCAGTCTCATCGGCGAAAATCCAGTCAAATGCTGCAACAGCTAACACCCGAAACTCCGCCGACGCAAGCGCGAGACCAGCGGACGACCCTCTGATCGGTCACAAAACTTTTATGCGAGCAACCAACACTTTCGCGCTTACCGCGCTAGATCAAGGAGCGCGCTGGGTAGCGATCGAATCTTTGGAGCAATTTCATGGACTACGTCAAATTTGGCGGCACCGGGCTGGAAGTGTCGAAAATCTGCCTGGGCTGCATGACCTTCGGCGAGCCCGGCCGGGGCAACCACAGCTGGACGCTTGGCGAGGAGGAAAGCCGTGCGCTGATCCGGCAGGCACTTGACCTCGGCATCAACTTTCTCGACACGGCCAATGTCTACTCGGACGGATCGTCCGAAGAGATTGTCGGCCGGGCGATCCGCGACTTTGCCAAGCGCGACGAGATCGTGCTCGCGACCAAGGTTTTCAACCGCATGCGTCCCGGCCCGAATGGCGCCGGCCTCTCGCGCAGGGCGATCTTCGACGAGATCGACAACAGCCTGCGTCGGCTCGGGACCGATTATGTCGACCTTTATCAGATCCATCGTTTCGATCATGCAACGCCAATCGAGGAAACGCTGGAAGCTCTGCATGACGTCGTGAAGGCCGGCAAGGCACGCTATATCGGCGCCTCCTCCATGTATGCCTGGCAATTCGCTAAGATGCTCTACACCTCTCGCGCCAACGGCTGGACGCCCTTCGTCAGCATGCAGGATCATCTGAATCTGCTTTATCGCGAGGAAGAACGCGAAATGCTTCCGTTCTGCCAGGATCAGAAGATCGCGGTGATCCCCTGGAGCCCGCTTGCTCGCGGCCGGCTGACGCGCGACTGGGACGAGAAAACCGCTCGCAGCGAAACCGACGAATTCGGCAAGACGCTCTACAAGCAGGCGGAAGATGCCGATCGCGCCATCATTGGTGTCGTCGGCAAGCTGGCCGAGAAACATGGTGTTTCACGTGCCCAGATCGCCACTGCCTGGATCCTGCAGAAGAGCGCGGTGACAGCACCAATCATCGGTGCATCGAAAGCCAACCACCTTACCGATGCGGTTGCGGCGCTCGCCGTCAAGCTGGCGCCGGAGGACGTTGCGGCCCTCGAAGATCCTTACGTACCCCACCGGGTCGAAGGCTTCAAGTAAGGCGATTGTTGGGAAAGCGTCGGTCGCTGGCCTTGGCCGGCAACCGGCCAATTCGGTTTGCGCATTCCTCTCAAGGATCCACCATGACGACCATTCCCTTCGAGGCCCGCCGCTTTCAATCTACCGCCGCCTACTACACGCGTTATCGCGTCCCCTATCCGGATGAACTGATCGAGCGGATCGCTGAGCGCGGCGGTCTTGCGCCCGGCGAACGCCTGCTCGATCTCGGTTGCGGTCCCGGCCAACTTGGCATCGCCTTCGCGCGACTGGCCAGGGCGGCTGTCACAGGCCTCGACCCCGAGCCCGAAATGCTGGAGGTGGCCCACGCTGATGCCGCCGCTGCCGGCGTTGATGTCACCTTTGTCAAAGGCTCTTCCTATGATCTTGATTCACGCTTCGCACCCCTGAAGATGACGGTCATGGGGCGTTCTTTCCATTGGATGGACCGACTAGCAACGCTGACTGCGCTCGATGAGATCACCGTTGCCGACGGCTGCGTGGTATTGTTTGGCGACCGTCACATCTCCTCGACGCCGGACTGGCGACAGGCCGTGAGCACGCTTGCCGAAACCTTCGCGCCCGAGCGCAATGCCGATCGCGAACGACGCAAGGCACCGGACTGGATAGAGCATGAAAGCATTCTGCTTCGCTCCCCGTTCAACGATTTGGAGCGGATCTCGGTTGTCAGGGAACGCAAGCTCGGCCTTGACGATATCGTCGGCCGCGCCTTTTCGACCTCTGTGACATCGCCACAGGCGCTCGGCGAGAGAACGGCCGCCTTCGACGCAGAACTGCGCCACAGCCTTCTCAAGCTGTCGCCGGAGGGCACTTTCGCGGAGGTGGTGGAGATCGGTGGCCTGATCGCACGCCGCAGCTAGCCGTCGACCCGGTTTGCAAGAGAGAGCGCATCGCGCGTGGTATAGAGAAAGCTGTCGGAGAGCTCGCGGCTTTCGACGGCGCGCGCAAGAACGACGGCTCCCATCATCGCTGAGAGAGTCGTAAACCCCTTCGCGCGCCGCTCCTCAGGCGTCTCGCCGGGAACGATCCCGGATAGAATATCGACGAGCATCGAAAGCCCGTCATTGAAGGTCTCGCGCATCGGCCCGCGGCTGCGGCTGACCTCCTGGGCAAGCGAGGCAAAGACACAGCTGCCGCCCGGATCATCGACGCTGCATCGGGACAGATAGTGATTGAGCAGCGCATCCAGAGGCTGTCCCGGTGCCGAGGCAGTGATCTCGTTCCAGCGGATCTTCACCCTTTCGATCAGGGCACGGCTAACTTCGAGCGCCAGGTCCTCCTTCGATTCGAAGTGCCCGTAGAATCCGCCATGCGTCATCCCGGCCGCCTTCATGATCTCGGCGACGCCGATACCGTCGAACCCCTTTTCGCGAAACAGCACGCCTGCGACCTGCATGATCTTCTCGCGATTTTCGGCAAATTTCTCTCGGCTGACCCGCATTCATTTCTCCGCAATTAGCAGCTTGACAAGTTATATGATGTCCATCATCAATACGCAATAATTATGATGACCATCATCTAAAATTCAGATCGTCCGAAAACCCCAGACGGAAGCGTCACTATGGTATCGACTGCACTTGCCTCATCGCTGGCGCGACGCAACATCCACTATGGATGGATTGTCGTCGCGGCGACTTTCCTCACCATGCTGGTGACCGCCGGCGCTATGGGCGCGCCCGGCGTCCTTATCAAGCCCCTTCAGGATGAATTCGGCTGGGAGACATCGCAGATATCCTCGGCGCTCGCCGTCCGCCTGATCCTGTTCGGGCTCATGGGACCATTCTCGGCCGCCTTCATGAATTATTTTGGCGTCCGCAAGGTCATCGTCTTTGCGATGATCCTGATCTCGAGCGGCTTCGTCGGCTCGCTGTTCATGACTGAGATCTGGCAGCTTCTGCTGCTCTGGGGCGTGGTTGTCGGCCTCGGCACCGGGCTGACCGCCATGGTGCTCGCCGCCACCGTCTCGGCCCGCTGGTTCACCAGGCACCGTGGGCTCGTCGTCGGCATGCTGTCGGCGAGCTCCGCCACGGGCCAGCTGGTCTTTCTGCCAATGATGGCGCAGCTGACGGAAAGCTACGGCTGGCGCGCGACTGTCTTCTTCGTCTGCGGCATGATCCTGTTTGCGGCACTCGTCGTGCTCGCTTTCATGCGCGACCGCCCCTCCGATCTCAACCTGCCGTCCTTCGGAGAGGCACAGGTGACGCCGCCGCCCGCACGGACCGGCGGCCTGCTCACCATGCTCGCCGCACCCGTTGTCGTCCTCAAGGAGGTCGCGAAGACCTCGACCTTCTGGATCCTCTTCGCCACCTTCTTCATCTGCGGACTGAGCACAAACGGCCTGATCCAGACCCATTTCGTGACGCTCTGCGGCGATTTCGGCATCCTGCCGGTGGCCGCCGCAAGCGTTCTCGCCGTAATGGGCATCTTCGATTTCTTTGGCACGATTGGCTCGGGCTGGCTGTCCGACCGTTTCGACAATCGCTGGCTGCTTTTCTGGTATTACGGGCTGCGCGGACTGTCGCTGCTGTTCCTGCCATTCAGCGATTTCACTTTCTACGGCCTGTCGATCTTCGCCGTCTTCTACGGCCTCGACTGGATCGCCACCGTTCCCCCGACCGTGAAGATCGCCGCCGACCGCTTCGGCCGCGAGAAAGCCGGCATCGTCTTCGGGTGGGTCTTCACCGGCCATCAGCTGGGTGCAGCCACCGCCGCCTATGGCGCCGGCCTGTCGCGCACAGAACTGCAGAGCTATCTACCCGCCTTCTTCATCGCCGGCGCCTTCTGCCTGCTCGCCTCGGTCCTCGCGATCACGCTGAAGAAGTCCGGCCTTCACGCACCCGCTGCCACCGGCGCACACTACGGTTTCCGGCCGCCGATGGCGGGCCGGAAACTCCAATAAATCAAGCCGAGAACTTCGCCCGCCGTCTTGCGCGCGCGGGCGAACGCATGCTAGACAGCCGCCTCGTCGGTATCCGTTGCCCCATTGGCGGAATTGGTAGACGCGCTCGACTCAAAATCGAGTTTCGAAAGAAGTGCTGGTTCGACCCCGGCATGGGGCACCATCGACAATCCTACTGCTGCTGCCAGACATCACCACCGGACAGCTTCTCTCGGGTGTTTTTTGATTGTCAGGCCCTAGTCGACAAGTTTCCAGCACGATCGCTCAATGTTGCCCGCCAATAGCAACCGCCCGGGCGCGGATTGCGCCTCAGCGGTGCTCAAGCACGTAATCAAACAACACCTTCAGTGGAAGCTGCCGGCGAAAACGACGCCCAGCGAGATAAAGATCATTGCCCCAACGAGCACGGTAAGCCTGCTGATTGCGCCGGGGATGTGGACCCCTGCCGCATCGACCTTACACGCGAGATAGAGGGGAAATGCGACGAAGAAGATCGAGATCCACTTCGGGCGCATCATCGTCGCATCGACAGCCAGCATGATCACGAAGACCAGAAACATGCTGATGACAAGCGTCCAGCCGATCACCCGCGTCCATTCGCTGCTCGCGGCGAAAATGGTACGGAGATGCCCGCGATAGACAACGGCGAGAACAGCGATCGTCAACGCGCAGCATTTGAGAATTGACTCCACCAACTCCAAGGCGGCGATGAGCTGAAGAGGCATCCCGTGGCTCGATGCTGCCCGCATCTTTGTCACCGTGTCACCGGTTGCCGCATCGAGATGGGTAACCGCCCAATAAACATGCGGGCCGACAACAGCGAGACCAACCGCAATGGTCACGGTCAGCCGCCAGTTGAGAACCAGTCGGCGCAGGCTGGGTTCAAGCAGGAGCGCAACCACGGTCGCCACGGGGATGATCGCAAAGTTGTACTTTGCCAGAAATCCCAGGCCGGCCGCCGCGCCGAGAAGCGCGTAGTTGCCAGCCGACGGGCGCTCGGCCACTAACGTCAGCACGTAGAGGAACAGCGCAACGACAGCGAAGGCGCCAATGCTGTGGGTCAAATCCCGCTGTGACAGCAGAAAGACCGCCGGCAGGCTCAGGAAGCCGAGAATGGAGATCCAGGCAGTGTCACGCTCTCCCACCACTTTGCGAGCTGCCAAGCCCAGAAAGAGGCAGCTCATCAGCAACGTCGCATTCTTCACGAATGCCAGCGTATCGACGGACACGCCGAAGACCTTGGCGAAACAGTAGAACACCCAGTTGTAGAGAGGCGGCTGGTCGCCATAACCGAATTGCAACGCATGCGAGAGTGCGACTTGTTGCGCCTCGTCGGAGGCGAGATCGCCGCCGCGCAGCAGCCGAAGGACGAAGCTAGCGGTGAAATACGTTGCCAGCAGAAGGACGGGAAGGAGTGCGTTTAGCCGCGTCGAACGGCGAGGGGAAACATATGAACCACTAGTAGTATCCGTCAAATTTCGGCCCCATCTCCGCTCGCCTGGACAATGCTCTGCGGCGGAAATATGCAATTCCTCTGATAAACCGCACAACAGTTCACCTGTAATTTCGGGGACTTACCAGCGCCGTTCCTGCGGTGAGTGTTGCTCCAACGCAACGTTTGCTGAGCCGACCCGTTGGCAGCATTGCCGCCGCAATCTGGGTCTACCCACCATTTGGTTGGAGGTTGCAAATCAACTGTTTAACTTTTGAGACGTTTCCGCCAAACTGCGGCCGCCAAAAAAGGAAAGCGCACGCGTGCATCAGGAAGTATCGCTTATTGCCACAATTGCCGTGAGTTTCGTCTGCGCGGCGATCCTCGGTTATATCGCCGACCGGCTGCGCCTGCCGCCATTGGTCGGCTACCTTCTCGCCGGCATTGCCATGGGACCGATGACACCCGGTTTCGTCGCCGATACCGAGCTTGCCAGTCAGTTGGCGGAAATGGGCGTCATCCTGTTGATGTTCGGCGTCGGCCTGCATTTTTCCACCGCTGATCTGCTTGCCGTGCGTGGTATCGCTGTGCCGGGCGCGCTCGCCAGGATCGCCATCGTCACGCTGATCGGTATTGGACTCGCCAACTGGTGGGGATGGGGCCTTGGAGCCGGAATTGTATTCGGCCTCAGCCTGTCCGTGGCGAGCACGGTCGTGCTGCTGAAGGCCTTGGAGGAACGCAACCTGCTGAATTCGGCCAGCGGCCGCGTGGCTGTCGGCTGGCTGATCGTCGAAGACCTGGCCATGGTTCTGGCGCTGGTACTGCTGCCTGCCCTTGCCGGATTGCTCGGGGGCCATGCCGCCGATGGCGGCGTCGCCGGACTGCCGCTTCCCATGACGATTGCGCTGACGCTTCTGAAAGTCGGCGCTTTTGCCGTCATGGCAATCTTTCTCGGGCCAAAGATCGTGCCCTGGCTCCTGACGCTGGTCGCCCGAACCGGCTCGCGCGAACTCTTCACTTTGACGGTCCTCGCCATAGCGCTTGGTATCGCATTCGGCTCGGCGGCAATCTTCGGCGTGTCGTTTGCGCTTGGCGCCTTTTTCGCTGGCGTGGTGATGAGCGAATCCAACCTCAGCCATCGTGCCGCTGCCGATTCGCTACCACTTCAGAACGCCTTTTCGGTGCTGTTCTTCGTTTCCGTGGGGATGCTGTTCGATCCGTCGATCCTGGTGCGCCAGCCGATGGCGGTGATCAGCGCCCTGGCATTGATCATCGTCGGCAAGGCTATCATTTCTTTCCTCATCGTCGTCCTGCTTCGCTATCCGATCGGAATGGCACTGACGGTATCGGGCGGCCTGGCGCAAATCGGCGAATTCTCGTTCATTCTCGCCAGTCTCGGCGTTTCGCTTGGACTGCTGCCGACTGACGGCAAGGATATCATCCTCGGATCGGCGATTATCTCAATCATCCTGAATCCGCTCGTCTGTGCAGGCGCCGAAGTGCTGCATACCCGGGTGCAGACACGATGGCCGGTCCTCAACAATCACTTTGGCCGCCGCCGGCACGAGGCACTCGGTCGCGAACTTGAAAAGATCCGGGCGATCAATGAGGCACGGGAACATCAGCATCAGCTCGAGATGCAGGAACTTATCGAGACCTTTCCGCTGTTCGCCAAGGTGGACGAGGACTCGCAGGAGGAGTTGCTGCTCCTGTTCCGTCCGAAATCGGCGCTGCCTGGCGAACGTGTGATCAGAAAGGGCGATCGAGGCGATGGCCTGTATTTCCTGTCTTCAGGTGCCGTCGAGGTGCAACTCCCGGACGGCCCGATCCCGCTCGAGCCAGGGGCGTTTTTTGGAGAGATGGCGCTTCTCAGCGGTGGACGTCGCACTGCGGATGTCGTTGCCGTCGATTTCTGCCAGTTCCTTGTGCTCGAACGGCGCGACTTCAATATGTTCACGGCAAAGCACCCCATCTTGCGTCAGGCCGTCAGCGAAATGGCGCGGGAACGCACCGAGATGAATGTGATGCGGCAGCAGCGCAATCAACCCTCCAGCGTCGCTTCGTGACGCCTCCGCGCACCGAGCGTGATCACGAAGATTTTTTGGCACGCCACCCTACGAACGACACAGCGACCATTTACAGCCGCATCGACGCCCCATAAAGCTCATGCGCTCGAAGCGAAAGGATTGGAATGCTCCGCAGACTCTACGACTGGACCATGTCTCTCGCCGCCCGGAAATCGGCCGAAGTCTGGCTCGCCGTTATCGCCTTCGTTGAAAGTTCCGTCTTTCTCGTTCCCGCCGACGTTCTCTATTTGCCAATGGCTCTCGCCAAGCCGGAACGTGCCTATCGCTATGCGTTGGTCGCGACCGTTGCCTCCGTCCTTGGCGGCATCGCCGGCTGGGCGCTCGGCTATTATGCCTACGATGCAATCGCGCGTCCCGTTCTGGAATTCTATGGCAAGCTCGATGCCTTCGAGCAGTTGAGGCTCTATATCCACGACGAGTGGGAAATTCTCCTGCTGCTGCTGGTGACCTCAGGCTTGGCGCATCTGCCGCCGATCAAGGTGGTGACGATCCTTGCCGGCGTCATTCACATGAATCTCGGCTTCTTCATCATTTCGGCGATCGTGGCACGCGGCGCGCGCTTCTTCTTCCTCGCCTGGCTATTGCGCCGCTACGGCGAGCCGATCCGTCATTTCATTGAAAAGCGCCTGGGGCAGGTCGCAGGCATTGTTGCCGCCGTCGCCATCGCCCTGGGGATCGCCTATAAACTGCTTGCTCACTGAGCCCTTTGCGCGGAGTCCATACATGTCGCTTTCCCTTGCACGCCCAGTCATCGGCTATTCGCTGGCACTCGCGTTCGGCATGGCGGTGGTGGTCGGCACCGCGCTCGGCTTCCAGTATCTCGGCGGCTATATTCCCTGCGCCCTCTGCCTGTTGCAGCGCCAGCCCTATTACTACGGCATTCCGATCGCGATCCTTGGCGCAATCGCCTCCGCTGTCGGCCTTCCGAGCTGGATCGGCCGTGCGTTCCTGCTCGCCGCCGGTATTCTCATGATCGTCGGAGCCGGCATGGGCGTTTACCATGCCGGCGTCGAGTGGCAGTTTTGGGAAGGGCCGGCGACCTGTTCGACCACGGCAGGCAGCATGACGCAGAACGCCGGTGACCTGTTGGGCGAACTGAACAGCATCAAGGGGCCGTCCTGCACTGACGCCGCGCTGCGCGTCCTCGGCCTGTCCTTCGCGGGCTGGAACGTGATTGCAAGCCTCATCCTTGCGGCATTCGCCTTCATCGGCGTCCGCAAGACAGCTTGAGCCTTTCCGATTCGAGACTGATCAGGGCTGCAGTTCGCTATCCCAGTACAGATAGTCGAGCCAGCTGTCGTGCAGGTAGTTCGGCGGGAAAAGCCGGCCGTTATTGTGCAGATCCTGCACCGTCGGCTGGTACGGCTTCTGATTCGGGAACATGCCAGCCTGCTTCGGCAGCTTGCTGCCTTTTCTGAGGTTGCAGGGAGAGCAGGCCGCAACGACGTTCTGCCACGTCGTCTCGCCGCCATGGGCACGTGGAATGACGTGATCGAACGTCAGGTCGTCATGCTCACCACAATACTGGCATTCGAACTTGTCGCGCAGGAACACGTTGAAGCGGGTGAACGCCGGATTGCGGGAAGGCTGGACGTAGGTCTTGAGGCAGACGACGCTCGGGAGCCGCATCGAAAAGCTCGGCGAGGACACCGAATGTTCGTATTCTGCAATGATGTTCACACGGTCGAGAAATACCGCCTTGATCGCGTCCTGCCAGGACCACAGCGACAAGGGGTAATAACTCAGGGGCCTGTAGTCAGCGTTCAGGACGAGCGCCGGCAGGGCCTGTGGGGAGACTGCAATCGTCAAGGGACTCTCCTGATCGATTCGGCATCTGCCCTCTTATATTAGGCCGGTTGTGACGGCATTGTGAAGTCTAATAAATTCAGGCATCAATCCTGTTGTTCAAGCACTGCAGTTCAGTCGATCGGCAATATGCCGCGACCGAGCTTGACGGCATAATAGGCCCAGAAAAGCCTTGCCGCGACCGAGCGCCATGGCGACCATGCACGAGCCAGCGAGGCAAGTTCGCGGGGCGGTGGGCGAACCCCGAGACCGAATGCCGCAGCCACGGCGTTCTGCAAAGCGACGTCACCGGATGGAAATACGTCCGCATGGCCGCCGCAAAACATCAGATAAACCTCGGCGGTCCAGGGACCGACGCCCTTGAGAGCTGTCAGCTCTGCCAGCGCCACCTCGGGCGGCAACGCAGAGAGCGCCAGCAGATCGAGGCGACCGGAAGCCACTGCCTCGGCAATGCGCGCAAGCGTTTCGGCCTTGGCGCGCGAAAGGCCGAACTCCCGCCATGCGTCGGGATGAAGAAGCACATAGTTGTCGGCGGTCAGCAAGCCTTCGGCTGGCTGCATCCGCTTCCAGATCGCTTCGGCGCTGGCGCGCGACACCATTTGCGAGACGATGATGTGCGCAAGCCCCTCAAAACCGGGCTCACGCAGCCGCAAGGGAAGCGGCCCGGCCTCGACTGCAATGGTAGAAAGCCGCGGGTCGAGGCGAAGTAGGCTCTCCAGCCCTTCTCTCACATCGTCGTCACTGCGAATGATCAACACGCTTCCTCGCGATCCCCCCGAATCCGTGGCAGAAGAAACCATGACCGCGATTCCCCGTCAAAAGCCTGTCTTTCGTTTTGCACCAAGCCCCAATGGCCCACTGCATCTTGGCCACGCCCTGTCGGCCTTTCTCAACCAAGACATGGCGGCATTGCCGGGTGGACGTTTCCTGCTGCGCATAGAAGACATCGACCTGACGCGCTGTACACCCGAATTGGAAGCGGGCATCTACGCCGATCTTGAATGGCTCGGTATCGACTGGGAGCGCCCGGTGCGGCGTCAGTCGGAGCATTTCGCAGAATACCAGACGGCACTCGACAACCTGATCGGCCGCGGCCTCGCCTATCCGTCGTTCATGACGCGGGGCGACATCAAGGCGCGGGTTTCTGCCGCCGAAGCGACCGGCAAACCTTGGGCGCGCGACCCGGACGGCTCGCCGCTCTATCCGCCCGACGATCGTGAGCGCTCCGCGCTCGACCGTCAGCAACTGCTCGCATCCGGCACGAAGCACGCCTGGCGTCTCGATATGGCGAAGGCTTTGACGGCTGCGGGCAGCGCCATTTCCTGGGAGGAGACAGGAGACGGTGACCGTGGCCGGATCGCTGCAGATCCTGGTGCTTGGGGAGACGTCATCCTGTCGCGGTCGGACGCGCCGTCGAGCTACCATCTCTCGGTCGTTCTTGACGACGCCCTGCAAGAGGTCACCCACGTGGTCCGCGGGCTCGATCTCTTTCATTCGACATCCGTGCATCGACTGCTGCAGACCCTGCTTGGCCTGCCGGCGCCAATCTATCATCATCATCGGCTGATCACCGATGACGACGGACGCAAGCTTTCGAAGAGCCACAACGACACGGGGATTGCCGAGCTTCGCGAGCGCGGCCTGTCACCCGCCGATATCCGCCGCCTTGTGGGGCTTTGAGGTCTTGCCCTGCCCGCCGCCCAAAAAATTGCTCTTGAAGATCGCACGCACTCGGAACTTCAGGAGCGCGGCATTGAGCTCTGCACCGATGATGAAGATGACGCCGACCATATAAAGAAAGATCAGAACGATCATGACAGATGCCAGGCCGGCGTAGGTCGCGGTGTAGTTGGCGAAGGTCGCCAGGTAGTAGGCGAAGATCAGTGCCCCTGCCAACCAGAGCAGGAGCGTCACTAGGACTCCCGGCACTACGTCGAACACGCGCCGACGCCCCGCCGGCAGCCACAGATGCACGACGAAGAGGCCGACGGTCAGCATGAACAGCGTACCGTAGACGCGCCAGCTGAAGACAACCTCCAGCGTATCGGCAAAGAGCGGGAACCACTGACGCGCATAATCGAGGGCAAGCGGCACGGCGACGAGAAGGATGCTGACGGCGGCAAAAATGATGACCGCGATGACGACATAGCCAAGGCTTGCAAGGCGAGTGATGTACCATGGCCGCGTTTCCTGGACGCGGTAGGCGCGGTTGAGCGAGATTCGCAGGGCCTCCACGCCGTTCGAGGCGAAGTAGGCCGCCGCCAGCACGGACACGGTGAGCAGGCCGCCGCGCGGTACCGTCAGAACCTGAATCACCTGATCGACGAGCGGCTTTGCGATCGCCTCAGGCCAGGTATCGAAGATCAGATGTATCGCCCTATCGGAAAACTGATCGGCCCCCAGGAAGGTCGCCAATGTTGTTCCGAAAATAAGGAACGGAAAGACCGCAAGGAGCGTGGACAACGCGACATGGCTCGCCATCGCGAAGCCGTCGTCCTCTATAAGGTGGCAGATAGCATCGTAGACCACATCATAGAAGATGCGCATTATCTTCGGCATTGCGTCTCCCGGCTTTCGTCGTTGTATCGCCCGTTCGAATATGGGAAACCACTCCCATTTTGTACAGGAATCATTCCATGTCGGATCAGCGCACTATCATCGTGACAGGATGCTCTTCCGGCATCGGCGCGCACTGCGCCCGCGCGCTGAAAGCCGATGGCTGGCGGGTCTTCGCGACCGTACGCAAGTTTGATGACTTGGCATCGCTCGAAGCCGACGGCATCGAAGCGCTCCGTATGGACTATACCCGCCCCGATACGATCTCGGATCTTGTGCGCGATGTGGTGGCGCGAACTGGCGGACGCATCGACGCGCTGTTCAACAACGGCGCCTATGGGCAGCCCGGCGCCGTCGAAGACCTACCAACGGATGCCCTGCGCGCCCAGTTCGAAACGAACGTCTTCGGCTGGCATGAGTTGACGCGGCAGGTCGTACCGCTGATGCGCAAGCGCGGCCAGGGCAGGATTGTGCAGTGCTCGTCAATCCTCGGCGTCGTGCCGTATCGCTTCCGCGGTGCCTACACCGCCTCCAAGTTCGCGCTTGAAGGCCTCAGCATCAGCCTTCGCATGGAGCTGCAGGGCACCGGTATTCATGTGAGCCTGATCGAACCCGGGCCGATTGCCTCCCGCTTCACGGCAAACGCACTCGCAAAGATCAATGAACACATCGACGTCAAGAACTCGGTGCATGCGGCAGATTACCGCCGTCAGCTTGCACGCCTTGACGGCTCGGGCCGTCCTAACCGACATAAGCTTGGTCCGGACGCCGTTTATGCCGTGCTGAAGCACGCATTGAACTCCAGCAATCCGAAACCACATTACCCCGTAACCACGCCGGCAAAGCAGGGCATGGTGCTGAAGAGGCTGCTGCCTGCTGACCTTTTCTACCGCCTGATGCGCTGGGTGGACTGATCAAGAAAGCCAAAGCCAGCATGTCCACGGTCACCTATATCCTCGCGATCATCGTCATGGGCATCGTCGCCCTCGTGTTGATTCGCGGCCTCTTCAACATGATGAAGGGCGGCAATCCGAACCTTTCCAACAAGCTGATGCAGCTGCGCGTGCTGCTTCAGGCGATCGCCGTGCTCCTGATCATGCTGACGCTCTGGCTGACCGGTGGCGGTCGCCCTAGCTAAAGCGGGGAAGAGAGGGGATAGGCATGGTAAGGCTCAACAAGATCTACACCAAGACTGGCGATGACGGCACCACTGCGCTGGTTTCCGGGCCGCGTCGGCTGAAATACGATCTGCGCGTCGAAGCCTACGGGACGATCGATGAAGCCAACTCCGCGATCGGCGTTGCGCGCCTGCATATGCAGGGCATGCCGGTCCTGGAGCGGATGCTGATGTTGATCCAGAACGACCTCTTCGACCTCGGCGCGGACCTTGCGACGCCCGACGATGGCAAGCCGCCGGCACACGAGCCGCTGCGCATCGTCGATAGCCAGGTCGCACGCATCGAGAGTGACATTGATGAGTTGAACGCGGACCTGCAGCCTTTGAAGTCTTTCGTGCTGCCGGGTGGTCACTCAGCCGCGGCACACCTTCATCTCGCCCGCACGATCGCACGCCGGGCCGAGCGGCTGATGGTCGAGCTTGCACGTACCGACGGCGAAGTCGTCAGTGAAGCCGCATTGAAATACGTCAACCGCGTTTCCGACTTCCTATTCGTCGCCGCCCGCCATGCCAATGACCGCGGGCACGCGGATGTGCTTTGGGTTCCGGGAAAAAACAGGTAGGTTCGTCCGCGACTATGTGACGCGAACGCCGGGGGCAGGCTTCATGTTCATACCGCTGCACGATGCCAATACGCTAAAGCATATCAAGGTCCAATGGGTGACGATGGCGCTGATCGCGGTGGACTTCGCGATTTGGCTATTCACCGGGGTCGTCGCCAGTCAGTCCGTGTCGCAGGCGACGATTGTCGGCCTGGGTTACATTCCTGCGGTGTCCTTTCATCACGCAACGCTGGCGCCGGCGCTGGCCCTCATCCCTGAACCACTGACCTACATTACCTACTCCTTCGTGCATTCCGGTTTCTGGCATCTTGCGCCAAACATGCTCTTCCTTTGGGTCTTCGGCGATAATGTCGAAGACGCGATGGGGCATTTCCGCTTTCTTGTCTTTTATCTGCTTTGCGCGGCTGTCGGCGCCCTCGTCCATGGGCTTGTAGGGCCGACGTCGGAAGCGCCGCTTGTAGGCGCCTCAGGCGCGATCTCCGGCGTGGTCACCGCCTACGTCGTCTTGCATCCCCGCGTGAAAGTCTGGGTATTGGTGCTGATGCGCGTACCGCTGCCGTTGCCGGCCTTCGTCCCGTTGCTTCTGTGGATCGGCCAGCAGTTCGTCATGCTGGTGCTGGAGCCAAACGGCGGCATTTCCTGGGGCGCGCATGTCGGCGGCATCGTCGCCGGTGGCGTTCTGGTTCTTGTCATGCGCCGCCGCGGCGTTCCGCTTTTCGATCGCGAAGTCGTCATGCCCAGGGCCGTCAGGGACCGGCCGACGCCCAACCCGGCAATGGTCGCGGTACCTGGCCAACCGCTACGTCCGCGGCTGCCCTGGGATAAGCCATGACCCCATTATTGACGTGAACGTAAAGGTAATATACTCACGGGATCAATTTGCCATTCTGCGGCATGTGAGCGTTGTGTTTGGAGGAAAAACGCGTATCCATGTCGCCATTCGACAATCGGAGCAGCGCCGAAACGCGCATTTTCTTGGCGAAAGAGTTGAAGGAAGGACCCCATGAAAATTCTCGTCCCCGTCAAGCGGGTGGTTGACTACAACGTGAAGATCCGCGTGAAGCCGGATGGCACAGGCGTCGAGCTCGCGAATGTGAAGATGTCGATGAACCCGTTCGACGAGATCTCGGTGGAGGAGGCGCTGCGGCTGAAGGAAGCCGGCAAGGCCGAGGAAGTCGTTGTCGTGTCGATCGGTCCTGCCAAGTCTGAAGAGACGCTGCGCACAGCCCTCGCCATGGGCGCGGACCGGGCGATCCTGGTCGAGACCGACGATGCCGTCGAGCCGCTCGCCGTTGCCAAGATCCTGAAGGGCGTCGCCGACGCCGAACAGCCGGGTCTTGTCATCGTTGGCAAGCAGGCGATCGACGACGATTCCAACCAGACCGGCCAGATGCTGGCGGCACTGCTTGGCACAGCGCAGGCAACCTTCGCCTCGAAGATCGAGATCGGTGATGGCAAGGCAACCGTGACGCGCGAAGTCGACGGCGGTCTGCAGACCATCGACGTCAAGCTCCCGGCCGTGGTCACCACTGATCTCCGCCTCAACGAGCCACGCTACGCTTCGCTGCCGAACATCATGAAGGCGAAGAAGAAGCCGCTCGACAAGAAGGCTCCTGCCGATTTCGGCGTCTCCACCGCGCCTCGCCTGAAGGTCTTGAAGACCGAAGAGCCGTCCGGCCGCAAGGCGGGCATCAAGGTCAAGTCGGTCGCCGAGCTGGTCGAAAAGCTGAAGACCGAAGCCGGCGTCCTCTAGGGCTCGAGAAAGGGAGATTACATCCATGGCCATTCTTCTTCTGGCTGACCACGACGGCAGCCACCTTTCCGACCAGACCGCCAAGACGCTGACGGCGGCATCGAAGATCGGCGGCGACGTCACCATCCTCGTCGCCGGTGCCGGCGCCAAGGCTGCAGCCGAACAAGCTGCCAAGCTTTCCGGTGTCGCCAAGGTGCTGATTGCCGAGGACGCAAGCCTTGCCAACAACCTCGCCGAACCCCTGGCGGCCGTGATCGTTTCACTCGCGGCAAGCTATGACACGCTCATCGCCGCCGCCACCTCGACCGGCAAGAACGTCATGCCGCGCGTTGCCGCCCTGCTCGACGTCGCCCAGGTCTCGGAAATCATTGAAGTGGTCTCGGCCGACACCTTCAAGCGACCGATCTATGCCGGCAATGCCATCCAGACGGTACAGGCGACCGACGCCAAGAAGGTCATAACCGTGCGCACTGCCTCCTTCGCCGCCGCTGCCGAAGGCGGTTCCGCCGCGGTTGAGACCGTCGCGGCTGCTGCCAATCCCGGTCTGTCGACCTTCGTCAAGGACGCACTGTCGGCCTCCGACCGTCCGGAACTGACCTCGGCGAAGATCATCATCTCCGGTGGCCGTGCCCTCGGCTCGGCCGAGAAGTTCAAGGAGGTCATCCTGCCGGTCGCCGACAAGCTCGGGGCCGCCGTTGGCGCAAGCCGCGCCGCCGTCGATGCCGGCTACGCCCCGAACGACTGGCAGGTCGGGCAGACCGGCAAGGTGGTTGCACCTGACCTTTACATCGCCTGCGGCATCTCCGGTGCCATCCAGCATCTCGCCGGCATGAAGGATTCGAAGGTCATCGTCGCCATCAACAAGGACGAAGAGGCGCCGATCTTCCAGGTCGCCGACTACGGCCTCGTCGCCGATCTGTTCGATGCCCTACCGGAACTGCAGAAGGCCCTTTGAAACGAGCAGATGCCTTCATTTCGCACTTGCGAATGACTGGAAAATTATCTTTTTAAGGGCTACTACTTCTGCCGGGCGATCATTCGTCCGGCAGTTTTGCTAGAAAATGCGGCGGCGCGGCGGCGCATGCCGAGCGGGGGTTTGGAGATGAATGCGGTGTTGAAAACGGTTGGTATAATCGGCGCGGGCCAGATGGGTTGCGGCATCGCACAGGTTTCGGCAACGGCCGGCTACAAGGTCCAAATCTACGATCTCTCCGACGAACGCGTCCAGCACGGTCTCGCCACCATCAATGGCAACCTCGCCCGCCACGTAACGAGTGGCAAGATGACGGACGACGAGCGCTCCGCCACGCTTTCCCTGATTTCAGGCTCCTCCGACCTCAACGATCTCGCCGCCTGCGATCTGGTGATCGAAGCAGCAACCGAAGACGAAAGCGTCAAGCGCAAGATCTATGCCCAGGTCTGTCCGGTCCTGAAGCCGGAAGCAATCCTCGCCACCAACACATCCTCGCTCTCGATCACCCGGCTTGCCTCAACCACCGATCGGCCCGAACACTTCATGGGCATCCATTTCATGAATCCGGTTCCGGTCATGAAACTCGTGGAACTTGTTCGCGGCATCGCGACCGACGAGGTGACCTTCGCGACAGCCAAGGAATTCGTCGCATCGCTGGAAAAGACCGTGACGGTCGCCGAGGACTTCCCGGCTTTCATCGTCAACCGCATCCTGCTGCCGATGATCAACGAGGCAATCTACACGCTCTATGAGGGCGTCGGTACCGTCGATGCCATCGACACCGCCATGAAGCTCGGCGCCAACCACCCGATGGGACCGCTGCAGCTTGCCGATTTCATTGGTCTCGACACTTGCCTGTCGATCATGCAGGTGCTGCACGACGGCCTCGCCGACTCCAAATACCGCCCCTGCCCGCTACTGGTGAAGTATGTCGAGGCCGGCTGGCTCGGCCGCAAATCCGGCCGCGGCTTTTACGACTATCGCGGCGAGACGCCGATCCCGACGCGCTAAGCGACACGAACGCTCCATTCGCTTGCCGAGTCTTCGGCTTCGGGCACGTCAGGAGACTGGCGAGCGTACACGGCTTCATTTCCGCACGGCGCCAATGCGTGCGGTTTCAAAGAGCAGTCCGGAGAGCCCACGCAAATGCGGAACCTCACTGGGTTGGTTTTATGGTGGCTCCGCATTTGCGTGGCCTTCGGCGTTCTTCGAGACTTCCGCTCCCTTCAGATGATCGCCTCGTCTCGCTGCGCCCGGGCGTTTTCGCCGGACTTGCATGGCTGAACCAAAAGGGATGCTGGAACATCCGGGGGAGACTTGTAACGGCAGCGGGTTTGACCCCGATGCCCGGCTTTCACCTCCCCGCGTTCGACTGCACGTTACAGCCTGGCACAGGGCGCCGGCTCCCGCCTGCCCGCGAACGTCTCGCGAAACACTCCGGCGACGGAAGCGGGACGATTGTAGGCATGGAGATGAAGGGTGGGGAAATGGCACGTCCTAAGTGGTTGATATGATTTATGCCACAGGCCGTTTTGTGCCGTTGCCGCTGGTTTGGATCCCTATTTTTCCTTTCAGATGCCGTTGGCGAGGCGGACAGAGCTTGTCCGCACCACGCGACGCTATCTGTTCGGGCATATGTTTTCGATGGGGCGGGGCTGCCGCCTGTTAGGCGCAAAAGCCGCTGCCCTGCATGACGCTTTGGGCCGAGGGCCGTCACGGCGCAGGAGCACCAGATGCGGTCATCCGGCCAACTCGAAATCGGGCAATTTGAACGTCTTATTGTTGAATGCGTCGGTAGGTCCGTAGAAACGGATGGCTGGCAGCGGCCTTTTGTCTGCCGTCGGTATCCAGTTCGCCTCGAGGCCGTCGGGCGCCTTCGGACCGACGTAGATGCTCACGCCCCCATTGGCGTTCTTCTTCATCTTATCGAGATCGTAAGATGACAGGGTCGTTCGCTCCAGATCGCTGTAGATGAAAGACATCGTAGCCCTGTCATAGACCGTCAGCGCCCAGAACTGCTTCACGGGCATGTCGGCGGGGAGGTCGAGTTTATAGAGCTTGCCTGCCTCCAAGAACTGCCCGTCCTTGTCAGCCATTGCCATCATGTACTGAGTCGCGGGTGTGTCGCTCAGCATCTTCGGCATGTAGGTGCACCAGAAGTATTCGGCTGCACGTGGGATGAGGTCGATATAGTCGTCGTAGATAAATGAGAAGGTTTTGTTGTTATCGGCTTGCAGCAGCGAGACGTAGTGTCGGTCCGGCCAATAGCGCATGGAGTCCGGCGTGTGGTCGAACCAATCCTGAAGGTAGAACCAGACGTCAATCGCCGCCTGATGCATCGCGCGCTTGGCCGTATCATCCGGTGCGAAGGGCTTGCCCTTTTCGATACCAAGCGACTTCAACATCCCCATCATGACCTTATCGTGCTCTCTGACAGGCTCGACGCTCATGATGGCATGCATGTCCTCGAAGTGCCGCTCATCGTAGAACGGCAAGGTCGGGTAACGCTGGTTGATCGGATCGACGAACTTCTGTTGAGGCGGGCTGCTTGCCTCGCTGAGATAGTACATACGGAGCCGCTTTGCATATGCATAGGCGTCGGCGGTCGTCTTGCCCGCCGCCGGTACCGAGCGGAACGCAAAAGCAACGCGATAGTTCGGCGAGACCACCTGAATGTATTCGTCCGGTATCGGGTCAGTGTAACCTGGCGGCGTGAATAGCAGCTTTCCACCCTTGCCCTGATCGACGCCAGCCGGGCCAACATCCGCTATGGTGAACTGCCAAGCATCGACAACCTGACCGTAGAGACTCCCGTCCGGCCCCGCCACGGGTACCTCAAGAACCACAGGTCCCTTTTGCAGGTCCGTGAACGCGGAAATATAGGGCGTGGTACTGTTCGCGGTGATGGCTTCAAGCTTTGGCGTTGCGACCGCCGAATAGGCAATGATGTCGTTGTCCTTCATGTCGAGGTCCGTGAAGGCGGCACGGCGAAATGCATAAATCGCAATCGCAGGCATATTCCAGAGGACCGCCTCGAACGCACGCTGGTATTTGATCTGGTAGTCGAAATCCCTAACCGAAGGCGTTGAGCCTTTTGCGGGCTGTCCGCCTAATGTGTTCTGTCCATCCTGAGCAAGACTTAGGGTCGGCGATGCAAGCGTCGGGACGGCTGCGGCTAATGCCGCAATCGACGCGGTAGTCGCACTTTGCTTCAACAGTTCACGTCGGTTGACAAACCACTGTGCGATGAACTCACTGCTCGACATCACATCTTCTCCATGCCCTGTCTCGACGTCACGGTAACTGACGCCGATTATTGACTTGAGGGAAGTACGTTACTGTAAATCGTAGCGTTAAAGTCCGCTTCGGGCCGATAGCTGACATTGACACACGACTGCTGTGCGCCCGCGATCGATCGTTGCCGGACAACAAATCAAATCCAGCTAAGCTCTTGGCCATGAGGTGCGCACCACGCCTGGGGTTCACCGTTGACGCTCAACAGGAACATATCTTCGCGTAGCGCTCCCGCTTTTGCAGCAAGTTCCGGGAACACCGTCGGACTTTCGTTAGAGAGCCACACTGCCCTCGTCCCGATCAGGCTACGCGCAAAGTTATCGCGGTCGTCCTGGCTGGAGACATAGCCCAATACAGCGGTATGGAACACCACCACCGTTGCATCCCGCGGGGCTTCATCGAGTAGCGATCCGAGATCGGTTCGCAGATCCCCGGCGACGATGCGCGGCTTGTTTTCGCGAGCGAGGCGCATCGCCCTGCGCAGGCGTGATAGTCGTTCATGATGCTCAGGCCACACGAGGTTCTCCAACCATCGCACATCGTCGTCCTTGGAGACGTCCAGCGGATTTAGGTCCAACCCCGCCCTCCAGACAATCTCTGGATGCTGTTGCGGCAACGGAACCTCTTCCGAGACCCGGCAATTAAATATCGGAGCGATGCTTTGAAATGGCGCGGGTGGTTGCAGGTGCCGCCGACCCCAATCATAACCGTAGTAATCCGGGAGGAGGCAAAGCCCTGCGGATGTGCCGACTTCGATCAACGCCAGGGGGCCCTGCAAGCGTGCGAGTGAGGGCAGAAGGCCTGCGCACCTTCCCGGCTCGTTGGTTTGGGTCGTGCGCGTCATCATCACTGCGGTAACGGCATCGGAATGGTTGCTAACTGCATCTTCGAAGTCAACAGCCGAAGACGGCGTTCCCGTTACGAGGCGGACGGCGGCAAATAGAAGATTAGGTTGCTGCTTTTCCGGCGGCATACGAGACAGAAACGTCAGGATGTCGGGCGACTTAGCTACGTGGAGGGCAAGTTGTTCATAGAGGGCGGACCGTCCCGCAGCCTCCAGCCTGGCAAAACGGCGATAGCGCTCAGCGATGTCCTCCATGTCCGCTCCCTCGTCTGATCCAGACGGACGTTGCCCGATTGGACCAAGCCACACAAGCCCGCCGACGACGGATATCTACAATGGCGCAGGTTGCGCCGGAAGCGGGTCGACGCGATAGCCTGGCTTGTGGATTCCCGGCACAGTCCGCTCGATTGGAAGATGCAAGATCGGCTTGTCTAACGGCCGGTCGATGACGGCAGGCGGCGCCAGTTAAGCTCCGCCTTGCTTGTCGGCCTGGTTGCCAACCACGCAATCGACCCAAGCCCAGCACCTTCGAGGTCTACTCCTTGATATCGGGCTCGACGAGCTTCGCCAGGTTGCGAAGCGATTCCTGCCAACCGAGATAGCAAGCCTCCGGTGGAATAATGTCCGGCACTCCCGCCTGGACAATGTCGACTTCGGTGCCGACCGAGACTTTTCGAAAAGTGACGGTGACCTCCATTTCGCCGGGCAAGTTCGGATCGTCGAATTTGTCGGTGTAGCGTAGCTTCTCGCCCGGCGCCAATTCGAGATAGCTGCCCCCGAAAGAGTGGCTCCCACCGGTCGTGAAATTCCGGAACGACATCCGGTGTGTTCCGCCGACTTTCGCCTCCAAATGGTGGACAGTGCAGGTAAATCCATTGGGTGGAAGCCACTTGGCCAGCGCGTCCGGTTCCAGGAATGCGCGATAGACTTTCTCGGGACTGGTCGCCAGGACGCGGTGAAGACGTATCGTGTTGGGCATGACGTTCCTCCTTTGGATTGAACTCTGAGAACACGCATAGGACGAACCTGCTACGGTCAATCCGACAACTGGATTGAAATATTTGGCACCAGCCTGGGCCGGTCCATTCAGCAGCGCCGAGCAATGCATTCCATATCCGAGCAATGCATTCCATATCGTTGCCGAGCGAAACCGGCAAAGCGATCCCATCTTAGGGGGCGTTCTTTACAGTAATATACGTCCCAAATGATGCCATCTTATGCATGATCTGCGCGTTCAATCTCAATCCGACCTCACAGAAAGAGTGCGAAATGTTGAAACGCAATTTAACGGTGGCGATCGTCCTAGTTGCCTCCGCCTTTCACTCTGGAGCAGCGAGCGCCCAGACCTTGAGCTACGCAGACGCGGTGACGAAGCTGGCGGACGACTGCGGCGCTGACATCCAGAAGCTCTGCAAGGGGCTAAATCTCGGGAATGGGCGAATTGCAGATTGCCTGCAGCAGAACGCCGCCAAGGTGTCGGCAACTTGCAAGGGCTCGTTGAGCACCGCCTTCCAGTCGATCACCCAGCGCGAACATGCCCAGGTGTCGTACAAACAAGTCTGTCAGAGGGACATGTCGAAGAGCTGCTCCGGCATCATGGGTGACGGCTTTGTTCTCGCCTGCCTCGTCAAGAAGGAAAAGCGCGTCAGCAAGGAATGCAACCAGGTCATTACCGATGCGGGATGGAGATGAACCAATGAAGCGCATTTTTTCAAGCATGTCCCTGGCCATCGCCGTCGCGGTTCTCCTTCCCGGACTTGCCGCCGCACAGGAGGTGTCACAAGAGCGGATCGTCAAGGGACTGGGGAAACTGACGGCAGCGGCCCCTGCGGTCGATCTGGTGATTTTGCGCCAGGAGGCGATCAGCGGCGGAAACAAGCCGATGTCGGCACTTCCAAATTGGCAGCGGATCGCGAAGCTGCCGCAGATGATTGTCGAGATCAATTTCGAGAATGACTCCGTTTCCATTCAGCCGAAGTCTTACCGCACACTCGGGATGATCGCCGACGCGCTGCATCATCCAAACCTATGGGCCTACAATTTCCTCATTGTCGGTCACTCAAGCGCGACCGGC
This sequence comes from Rhizobium grahamii CCGE 502, assembly GCF_000298315.2. GTDB lineage: Bacteria > Pseudomonadota > Alphaproteobacteria > Rhizobiales > Rhizobiaceae > Rhizobium > Rhizobium grahamii. The sequence continues at coordinate 67,155 of NZ_AEYE02000029.1, forward strand.
GATGAAAAGCACAATCTCGAGCTTAGTGAGCAACGTGCGGCGGCCATCAAGGAAGCCCTTTCGACAACCTTCGCAGTCGATCCTCAACGTCTCTACGCCGTCGGCGTTGGTGAACACTTGCCGATCGAAGGCACCGATGTGAACGGGTCGAACAACAGGCGCGTGCAACTCATCAATCTTGGGGTCTTCAAGAGCAAATCGTAGTCTGACAGGGACTGCACGGCGTCGAACGAAACGCCGTGCAGTCAGATGAACCGCTGCGGGGCGAAGGCGACAGCGCTTGAGGTACGAAGCCGACAGCGGACGAGAGTCGCCGCCCGGCGAACTCTTCTCGATGCCGCTCGCGGGGACTATTTTTTCTCCAGGACCCCTAACCTGGCGATTGGAGGAGCTCGTGTCGGTAGGCAGCCGTAGCAAACTTCCCTTCGTGTTGGCGGTCGCAACGCTTCCGACGATTTTTGCATCGGGAAGCGATGCGGCGGATCTCACCGTTCGAATTGATAGCGGAATGCTGAGAGGCGAGAGGTCAGGCACCGTCATAAGCTTCAAAGGCATACCTTACGCGGCGCCGCCGGTCGGCAATCTGAGATGGCGCAATCCGACACCAGTACAAAAATGGACCGGCGTCAGGGACGCGCGCAACTTCGGTCCTTCATGCATGCAGACTGACGACGTGCCGAAGTCCGAGGATTGCTTGACCCTCAATGTCTGGACACCCGCCAAGCACTTCGAGAGATCGCTTCCGGTGATGGTTTGGATTTACGGCGGCGCGCTTGTTCACGGAAACACCGCTCAATATCCCGGCAACCAGCTTGCCGCCCAGAGAGTCGTGTTCGTCAGCATGAATTACCGCATGGGACGGCTGGGCTTCTTTGCCCATCCCGGGCTCATAGCGGAATCGCCCGGCGAACCGGTGGGCAATTATGGTTACATGGACCAGCTGGCAGCCTTGAGGTGGGTGCAGAAAAACATCAGAGCCTTCGGTGGCGACCCGACAAAAGTGACCATATTCGGAGAGTCCGCAGGTGGCGGCTCGGTGATGGCACACATGATATCGCCGCTATCACGAGGACTTTTCCAGGCAGCCATTTTACAGTCGCCGACCCTCCCCACCGCGCGTGCGCGAAGCTTGCCGCTGCCGTCGTTGAAACAAGCCGAGAAAATCGCGTTGGACTATGCAAATTCTCTCGGAATTGCTGGCAGCGATTCAGCCGCTCTCGCGGCGCTCCGGGCGCTGCCTGCTGAAAAGCTGACGGAGGGTGCGTCGGCCCAAGCGGTGCTGACAGGAATGTCGACGGGCAGGCCCGTTGTCGGCGTCTCCGGTCCGATCGTGGATGAGCGGTTCTTACTCGAAACGCCCGAAGCGGCCTTCGCAGCAGGACGGCAAGCGTCAGTGCCGGTCATTGTGGGTGCGAATAGCCTTGATCTCGGTATCGGTCAGGCGGCGTCGAAAGACGACCTCTTCCAGATGTTCGGAGAGCACGCAGCGGAAGCCCGTGCGCTTTATGACCCTGGCAATCGGGAGACGCTTGATGAGCTGAAACAGCAGGTCCTCGCCGACAAGGCGGTTGTTGAACCGTCTCGTCACCTCGCTGACGAGATGCTCCGTGCGGGTCAGCCGACGTGGTGGTATCGTTTTTCCTATGTCGCCAAGGCCCTGCGCAACGATCCGACATGGAAAGGCACTCCGCACGGCTCCGAATTTCCCTATACGTTCGATATTCCTGCCGCGTTGGTGAAAGGCAAAGTTACGCCCGCCGATTGGGCCATGGCTGCGCTGGCGAGTGCTTATTGGGTTGATTTTGCAACGAAGGGTGATCCCAACGGCGGCTCACGGCCGAATTGGCCGATCTACGATCCCAATGTCGATAAAGTCATGAACTTCACCAATGACGGCGCGATTGTAGCGCCCGATCCGCTGAAACGCAGGCTTGATCTCTGGCAACGATATTGGAACGAACAGAACTGACGGGGTTCAGAGGGCTTGGCCGCTGTTGTGCCCTGGTGCCGCAAGTGGCGACGCGAGATTTTTGGACAATTCTATTTCCGGTGCTATGACTTGAGGGCGGTTTGAGGCGAAGCGCGGAGCGCGCATGTCGACAGCGGTTGCCATTCTGGGGGGTATCGGGCTGTTCCTGCTCGGTATGACCGTCATGACCGACGGTCTAAAGGCGCTGGCGGGATCGGCGCTGCGCACCGTGCTAGGCAAAGCCGCCGCGACGCCGCTCTCGGGAGCTTTTTGGGGCGCGATCGTCACCCTGCTCGTTCAGTCGTCCAGTGCGGTGACGATGACGACGATCGGCCTCGTCAGCGCCGGGCTCCTGACGTTCCCGCAAGGTCTTGGCCTCGTATTTGGAGCAAATGTCGGCACGACGGGCACCGCCTGGCTGGTGGCGCTGATCGGTGTGCGCGTCTCGCTTTCGACCTACGCCTTGCCGATCATCTTCTTTGGCGCGCTGGCGAAGTTGCTTGGAGGTCGGCGGATCGCGGCCATCGGCGGCGCCCTCGCGGGATTTGCGCTGGTCCTCTATGGCTTGACAACGCTGCAGCAGGGCATGGGCGGCCTGGCCGAAACCCTGCATCCGTCCGACCTTCCCGCTGTCCTCGGCACGCCGGGCGTCGGCTGGATGGAAGGCTCGGTAGGCCTCTTCAGCCTGATCGTCGTCGGCTTGGCGATGACGGCGGTCATGCAGTCCTCGACAGCATCGATCGCCGTCACCATCTCGGCTTTCTACGCCGGCGCGATCGGCCTCGAGCAAGGTGCGGCCCTGATTATCGGTCAAAACATCGGGACGGCGACCAGTTCTGCTTTGGCTGCCATTGGCGCCAGCGCAACGGCCAAGCGCTTGGCCCTTGCCTATGTCCTGTTCAAGCTCATCGCAGCACTCATCGCGATCATCGCCTTTCCCGTCACGGCGCCGTTGATGAAGACCTTTACCGCATCGATCGACGGGATGACGCTACTGGCTGCCTACCATACGGCCTATAATGTGGTCGGCGTCGCAGTGCTCCTTCCGGCGACGGAGTGGTTCACCCGCACGGTCGAGCGCCTCCTTCCCTCCAAGCAGACGGCACTTCAGCAGGCTCTCGATCCGAGCGCGCTCGCCAGTCCGGTGATCGCCGTCGAAACCGCGCGGCGTGTCATAGCCGGCGTTCTCGGAAGGATCGCGGCCGCCGTTTCCGCAACGCTTTCCGGCGGAGGCACGGGGTCAACCGAGGCCGGCGACGCGGCCGCGCTTCTGGAAGTGCGGGCGTTCCTCTCCGAACTGAGTGCCGGTCCAGAGACGGACGCTGAGCGCCAGCGGATGACGAGCACGCTCCACGCACTCGACCACGCCTCCCGCCTCCTCGAAACCTTGGCCGACGGTGGTCCGCTAAGACATCCCGCCGAGGCGACAGATGGCCTCCGCACCACCGATCTTTGCACACGCACCATGCGTGCGGTGGAGGCAATCGCCGGTTCCATCACCTCGGAATGTGCTCTGAGCATAAAAGCCGCCCCCATCGGCTGGAACGTCTCGGCCGAGGTCGCCGTGGCGCTCGCTGACGCCGAGGCTGCTGCAAGCGCGCTAGAAGTCCTGCAGCGCAACCATCGCGCCGCCATCCTCGCATCCGTTGCCCCAGGCGAGCTGACGGCGGCGGACGCATTTGCTCGGATCGATGCTGCCCGACGGCTGGACCGGGTCGCTCATCACGCCTGGCGCGCGGCCGTCCATCTCCTCGGTCGTGGTGCAAATGCCGATTGAGGCGTGTCGTGAGCCGACGCGAGCGGGCAAGAATACGGCGTTGCCGCTCTTTTTTTGAGGAGAGACCTCGGCGGGGGTTCCGCGACAACCACCGAGGTCTCCCTTTACCCCTTCGAGAAGAATTCTTGAGGTAGAGCGCGCAGCGATTTTGGAAACCCAATGACGGCGCATAAATTGAGTCAAACAGCGTGCGGGGCGATGTCATCGCCACAAGCGGACCGGCTTGCCGCTCCGTCGCTATCCGTGCCAAACGCAAAACACCCAGCCCGGCTATTGTGCTAGATTGCATCATCACGTGCTTCCGTTGCGGGAGGGATCGAGAATGCAGCGCAAGCTGGCCACGATCATGGTCGGGGATTTCGTCGGCTCCACCCCTGCTATGGAAACGGACGAGGAGGGGGCAATTGTCCGAATCGATGCCGTCCTCGACACGGTTCGCTCGGTCGTCCGGCGGCATGACGGCCGTGTCTTCGGCACCGCAGGCGACGCCCTGCTCGCCGAGTTCAGCAGCCCTGTCAACGCGCTGAGGTGCGCGATCGCGGCGCGTGCCGAGATCGCCGCCATGCCTGGATCGAGCGGTGGCGAGATGCGTTTCGGCCTCCACGTCGCAGATGTCGTCGTCGTCGGTACGGACCTGCGCGGCGACGGGGTGAACATCGCCGCCCGCATCGAGGCGTCGGCTCAACCTGGCGCAATCGAGGTTTCAGGCCTGCTATACGACCAGGTCCGGCGGGTGTCGCCGTGCGGGTTCGAAGATATCGGCGAACGGCAGCTGAAGGGAATTCTCGAGCCGATCCGGGTTTACCGGGTCACTGAACTGGTGGACCGCCACGTGTTTCAGTTCGCTCCAACGCGTTCCACGCCGAACGCGGCCCAATCTCCTCGTACGAACTCGATCGCAGTGGCGCGCTTCGACATTGCGCCCGGCGCTGTCGTGGATCAATCTTTCCTGGCGGAAGGCATTACCGACGACCTCACACTGGAGCTTAGCCGCCTGAAGGGATTGTTTGTCAGTTCCCGCTCCGCGGCAACCGCCCTGACGACCAAAGACCCGGTCGAGATCGGCCGCCTGCTCGGCGTTGGCTATGTCATCAGCGGTTCCATCCGGCAAGCGGGTGACGAGATGCGGATCAACATCCAGTTGACGGAAACTGGTGAGGGTCTGGTCATCTGGTGCGATCGCATTACGCGTCCGTTTCGCGAATTGCTCGATGTCATGGACGAGATCATCGCGCGCGTTGCAGCCACCGTATCTGGACGGGTCGAGCAGTCGGAACTTGCTGCGGCTCGTTTGAAGCGTCCGGAAAACATGACGGCCTACGAGTATTATCTGCGCGGACTTGACCATCACCGCCTGATTGGCGTCTCTGATAGTCACATCCACGAAGCCATGGCCTGGTTCGAGCGCTCCATGACCACGGACCCCGGCTTCGGCCGGCCTTTCGGCATGCATGTCTGCTCATGGAGCAACCTGCCAAGTTTTGACCTCCAGAAGGCGGAACAGCAGGTTGCGCACGCGCTCGCTCTCGATCCCACGGACCCGGAGGCCCATCGCATCATGGGCGCGATCAAGATGAAGTCAGGCGACTTCGTTTCGGCGCGTTACCATCATATCCGTGCGCATGAACTCGCCCCGAACGACGCCTATATTCTTGGCCGTAGCGCGGCGTTTTATGTTTATGCCGGCGAGCCTGAGCGCGCCCTCGAAATGCTTGATCGCGCCGAGACGCTCGATCCCTTCCTGCCAGTCTGGATCACCGAGGAGCGAGTGGCGGCCCTCTACGCGCTGGGCCGTTTCGACGACATGCTGCGCGTCGCGCTCACACTGCCCTTCCAGACGAGGAGGACTTCGCTCTACCAGATCGCTGCCTGCATGGCCTGCGGCAACACGGCACGGGCTGAGCTTCTGGTCCGGCAGGCGCTTTCGCTCGATCCCGGTCTGTCGGCAGTCTACATCAGGATGCAGGAGACCTACGCGGACGCGTCGATCACGGAGACCCTGATCCAGCGCAATTGCGATGCCGGCTTGCCATTGACGCCGCGGAAGCCCGCCGTCCGGAAGAAATCGCTGTTGCTGAGATGACAAGCGACGAGCAGCGTACCTTGGCTCCTCAGCTCACGACAAGGCGAAGATCCTCACCTCTCTCCCGATGCCGTGAAGCTCCTCCATCCGGGAGACCGAACTGATGCCGCTATCTCGCAGGATCTCGGAAACGTGGGCATCCCCGACAACCGCTTCCGTCGTCAGGATCACGTTGGGATCAGCAAGGCCCTGTACGCGCGACGCGATATTGACCGTCTGGCCGAAGTAGTCCTGCCGGTCGTTCAGGTTGACGGCAAGGCATGGCCCCTCATGGATGCCGATCTTCAGGAGGAGATCGTCGCTGCCATGTTCGGCATTCAATTGAAGCATCGCCTCCCGCATCCGCAGGGCGGCCGCAATCGCGCGGTCGGGGCTCGGGAAAGTCGCCATCACGGCATCGCCAATCGTCTTGACGACCGCTCCGGCCTCCGTGGCGACGATCTCGTGAAGAACCCTGAAATGCGCCCGCACGAGATCGAAAGCGGCAAGATCCCCGACACGCTCGTAGAGGGCGGTCGAGCCTCTGAGGTCCGTGAAAAGGAACGTCAGGCTTGTGATCTTCAGACGCTGGTCGACGTCAAGCGTGTCGGTCCGGTAGATGTCGCGGAAGCTCTGGTTCGTCAGCAATCGCTTGGCCGTCAGGAATGGTCGCCTGCTGCCGAGAAGATGATGCAGGTCGTCTCCCGCAACGCAGATATTCGGTACAACTCTGCGATCGGTGTGGTTCTCGAGGGCGATCCGCAGCGGGCCTGGACGGAGCGTTAGCGTATCGCTCAACGCATGCCCGCGACTGATGACCATCGAGAGGTTCTGCCGTTCGCCGGTCGGCTCTCCCTGCACGTCGATGAACTGCGCCGAATGTGTTACCGCATCGAAAATGATGACGAATTGAGCCGGCAGTCGTACTGAGACGAAAGCCTTCTCGCCCGGATCCAGCTCGATGATCTCCAACAGGATGCGTCCGAAGATCGCCTCGAAGTCCTCTGGCAAATCGACCCCGGAACTGAAGAAGATTTGACGGTAGTACTCCAGCGGAGGTAGCCGATCGGGATCGTGAGCAGCGATCCGGCGCACGCGGGGACTGACCGTGAAGGTCACCTCGACCATCTCGTCGAGCGTTGGCTCGTAGCCAGCCGCACAGAGCGCGCAATGGTAGCTCTCCTGGTCGACGGTTTTGAGGGTCGCGCCGGTGTCAAGGACTCCACCACAACCTGGACAAAGGACATTCCAGGTCATCTCGAACACGCCCAGACGGGCCGCATGCAGCAGCGCCGCGATCGTTTTCTCCTCATCGAGATGATGTGCCTTTGCGAAGGCAAGCGCATTGATACGATTGAGATCACGATCCGAGCCGCGCATGACTGCGTTCTCGATGCACTCGACCGTCTGCCGGTCGGCCACCTGTCGCAGGGCGGCAAAAAGCGCGTCCATTTCACTCATCAGACAAGCCTCTCTGCGCCTGGTCCCACGACGTGCGGCGCAGGAGCCAAAATCATAACACGGGAACGCCCCGATAGAAATCTTGACGCCTGACACTGCCCCCCTAGCACTCCGGCGTATGCGCTGCGGATTACTACCTGGACTGGAGCCAAGTCGCCGTATCTTTGCGCCGCGGAACCCAGGCGCCTGGTGCGACAGCTGCATCCGGCGGCGAAAACTCAGCTCCCAGCGGATCAGTCGTCCCAACGGGCCGAGAAGACGACGGAGCGACGCTGCTGCAATGAGGACAAGGAAGGCTTCACACACCCTTAATCCCGGCGGTCTGGAAGACCTTCGAAATGCTTCAAAGTGTCGTCGAGCTGCACCCACGCATGTTTCGATTGCTCGAAGACAGACATGGTAGGCGGCGCGTAGGCAGGGTCGGCAAACGCGCCGACCCCCACACCGATCCAGGACGGTGCACCATCGGCCTTCCAATAGACGGTCGAACCGCAGGTCGGGCAAAAATACATATGAACCTTGCGGCCGCTATCGGCAGCGCGAATGAATTCGGTCGACGTCCCGCATATTTCGACACAATCGATCGCATAGAACGAATTGGCGCTGAACGGTGCGCCCGTTCTTCGCTGACACGCGAGACAGTGACACAGCGCCGTCAATAGTGGTGGTTCGCTAACGGCCAGTCTGAGAGCGCCACAGGCGCATTGGGCATCGGCCATAAAAACTCCTTTCCGCTTACGCGGTCAGATCAATCGAGCTGTGAGGGGTGGAACGCAGGCCCGAACCGCAATTCTTGCGACAACAATGCGAAGGGGCGGAGCCCGGATGCAATGTCGGCCTACTGAGCATGAATGTAGATCACGGACTGCCGAAGTCTAGTGGACCGCCTGGTACTACGAGCGGCGAGCGCAGGATCTCATACGAAGAGCAACCCTTGGCGATCGTCGCCGGAGAGGCTGGTCCGAATTTTCGTTGCGTTGTGCTTGGTGGGCATCGCTTGGCAATTGCGTTTCGCGGGAACGCGCCCTTTAGTAGAGCTGGTCGTGGCAAGCGGTGTATCAGGGCACAAGCGCATGGATCCCACACACTTGTTCGAACTGGTTATCGGTATGTTCGTGGCGATCATCGCGCTGCACTATGCCGCCGACCGGTTTGGGTTGCCGCCGTCCGTCGCACTGCTTGCCGGCGGCGCCCTGCTCGCGTTCCTGCCGGGCCTGCCGACGATTACGGTCGACCCCGGTTTGGTGCTCGTCATCTTCCTGCCGCCACTCCTGATGGACGGTGCCTGGTCCATCGCTCTTCATCCGCTGCGCCGTCATGTGATCGGCATTGCCTCGCTTGCCATCGGAGCGGTGTTTTTCACCTGCGCCGTTGTGGCCGCTGTCACCCATCTCCTGTTTCCGTCGCTGCCCTGGGCAGCGTGCGCGGCGCTCGGTGCAATCGTTTCGCCACCTGACGCCGTTTCCGCCCGCGCTATCCTGCAGCGGGTAAGGTTGCCCCGGCGCCTGCAAATCCTGCTTGAGGGCGAAAGCCTGCTCAACGACGCGAGCGGCCTCGTGCTGTTCCGTTTCGCGGTCGCTGCCGCGGTCACCGGGGGTTTCAGCGCGGTCGACGCGGCAGGGAGCTTCCTGCTTCTGGCAGCAGGCGGCGCCTTCGTCGGCATCGTCGTCGGAACGGTCTGGGTGCTGTTCGTGCGGCGACTCGGCGATGAGTACCTGATAATCGCCGGAACGACGCTGTTGTGTTGGGCCTCCTATCTGCTCGGCGAGCTCATCCATGTTTCGGGCGTCATTGCCACCGTGACCGCCGGCCTGATCATGGGTTGGTATCAGCACACGGTCCTTTCGGCCTCAACGCGCATGCGTGGCACGTCGTTCTGGACCGTGATCGTCTTCCTGATGGAAGCGGCTGTCTTCATACTGATCGGGCTATCGCTGCGCGGGGTCGTCGAACGTGGCGGCGGCTTTGGTGTCGTGGCTGCAACGATGGGATTGCCCATCCTTGCAATTCTTGTCGCACTCACCCTCGCACGCTTTGCCTGGCTCTTCGGATCAGACCTCGTGATCAAGTTCTGCAACCTTCTGGGTTTTGATCGATACACGCCGCTCGGCAGCCGCGGCGTAACTGTCATAGGCTGGGCCGGCGTCCGCGGCGTCGTGACGCTGGCGCTTGCCCTGAGCGTGCCGGAAGGCTTCCCCGGCAGGGACCTCATTCTGGTTACGTCGTTTGCCGTCATTGTCGGAACCGTGCTTGTGCAGGGAACGACGCTCGGACACGTCATCAGTTGGGCACGGCTGACCGAGCCCGAGGCGGAAAGGGCGCACCTCTCCATGAGCCAGGCCGAAGCTGCCATGGCCCAGGCGCAATTCGCGACAGTCCAAAGCCTGGCCTACGACAAAGAGGGAAACCTCATCCATCCCCAGTTGCTGGAGCGCTATCAGCGCAGGGCCGTGGCCATTATCGACTATGCCGCACGCACCGACCACTACTCGCCGATCCTCCACGCCCATTTCGATGTCGTTCTCGAGGCGGTAGCGACAGGACGTCGCGAGCTGATAAGGCTCCACCGCGCTGGCGAGATCGACGACGAGACACTCCATGAGCTGGAACGGGACCTGGATCTCGAGGAGCTCAGCGCGATTTCCGCCAAGTCGTGACCGAAGCGATGGTGATCAGCCGCGCCGGGCGGCTTCGATCTTAGCAACATCGATCTTTTGCATCGTCATCATCGCGTCGAACGCACGTTTGGCCTCGGCGCCACCGACCGCCAGCGCTTCGGTCAGAACGCGCGGGGTGATCTGCCAGGAAACACCCCACTTGTCCTTGCACCAGCCGCATTCGCTTTCCTGACCGCCATTGCCGACGATGGCATTCCAGTAGCGATCGGTTTCCTCCTGATCGTCAGTCGCGATCTGAAAGGAAAAGGCTTCGTTGTGCTTGAAAATGGGGCCGCCGTTCAGGCCGATGCAGGGGATACCAGCAACCGTGAATTCGACAACCAGCACGTCTCCCTGCTTGCCGTCCGGATAATCTCCCGGTGCGCGAATGACGGCACCGACCGCACTGTCCGGAAAGGTCTCGGCGTAAAAGCGCGCGGCGGCCTCGGCCTCCTTGTCGTACCATACGCAGATCGTATTCTTGGGCATGTCGCGGTTCCTTCGCTGTTGGTTGCCGTGTCCTCCTGACATAAGGGGCAAACCGGCTTTCTCCAGTTGAGGGAAGCGATTTCACGCTTCGACAACCAAAAGCGGTCGAATCTGCTTTGGACACCGATGGAAACGACGGAATGCCTTAAGAGCCCACCGCGCCCTTGATCAGCGCCTTGGCGTCGTCGCTGTCCCAGGCGGCAGGGCCGTTCATGGCGGAGATCAGGCAGCCCTTACCGTCGATCAGCAGCGTGACCGGCAGACCGAAGGCAAGGCCCTCCTTCTTCAGGCTGTTGAACACCTCGATGGTGTTGTCGCGATAGAGCTTCAGCGCATCGACGCCGATTTCGCTGAGGAAGGCCTTTGGCTTCTCGTCATCGCCGGTGTCGATGTTGACCGGCACGACCTGAAACTTGTCGCTGCCTAGCTCCTTCTCCAATGTGTTCAGAGCCGGCATTTCCTCGCGGCAGGGCACACACCACGTCGCCCACAGATTGAAGAGCACCGTCTTGCCGGCGAAACTGTCGAGCGTCATCGGCTGGCCGTCTGCGCCCTTGAAGGCGACGGTAGTGAGCTTGCGATGCTCGTCGGGGGCAACCATCGCCGCCACCTGTCCCTTGAGCAGCGGTGCGATCCGCGTGGCAATCTCCTTTGTCGCCGCGCATTCGCCCGAGGCCGTTTGCGTCCCGCCATTGCCAGACCCGGCTTCCCTGATGTAAACCGCTGCCGCACCGGCAATAATGCCTGCGACGGCCGCGATCCCGATCAGCTTCAGGGATGGCAGGCGCAGGGGCGTTCTTGTCGTCATTTCATTCTCCGAGACACGCGTTCTTCAAGGCAGGCATCGTCATGGCCGACAGCACGGATACCAAATCCTCCAACCAGATGTGGGGCGGCCGTTTCGCCTCCGGTCCCGATGCGATCATGGAGGAGATAAATGCCTCGATCGGTTTCGACAAGAAGCTGTTTGCCCAGGACATCCGCGGCTCGATCGCCCATGCCACCATGCTTGCCCACCAGGGCATCATTTCCGCTGACGATAAAGACAAAATCGTCGCGGGGCTAAACACGATCCTGTCAGAAATAGAGAGCGGCAACTTCGAATTCTCCCGCAAGCTCGAGGACATTCACATGAATGTCGAGGCCCGCCTCGCGACGCTGATCGGCCCCGCTGCCGGTCGTCTCCACACTGCCCGCTCGCGCAACGACCAGGTGGCGCTCGATTTCCGCCTATGGGTGAAGGAAGAGCTGCAGAAGACCGAACAGCTGCTGACCAACCTGATCGCCGCCTTCCTCGACCGCGCCGAGGAGCATGCCGAAACCGTCATGCCAGGCTTCACGCATCTGCAGACGGCGCAGCCCGTCACCTTCGGTCATCACTGCATGGCCTATGTCGAAATGTTCGGTCGCGACCGCTCGCGCGTCCGTCACGCCATCGAGCACCTGGACGAAAGCCCCATCGGCTCGGCGGCACTCGCCGGCACCGGCTATCCGATCGATCGCCACATGACGGCCAAGGCGCTCGGCTTCCGCGAGCCGACGCGCAATTCGATCGACACCGTTTCGGACCGCGATTTCGCCATCGAGTTCCTGGCCCTCGCCGCCATCTGTGCCATGCACCTTTCGCGTCTGGCCGAGGAGATCGTCATCTGGTCGACGCCGCAATTCGGCTTCGTGCGTCTCTCGGATGCCTTCTCCACCGGCTCCTCAATTATGCCGCAGAAGAAGAACCCGGATGCCGCCGAACTGGTGCGCGCCAAGACCGGCCGCATCAACGGCTCGCTGATCGCGCTCTTGACGATCATGAAGGGTCTGCCGCTCGCCTATTCCAAGGACATGCAGGAAGACAAGGAACAGGTCTTCGACGCCGCCGAAAGCCTGGAACTGGCAATATCAGCCATGACCGGCATGGTCCGCGACATGACGATCAATACCGCGCGCATGAAGGCCGCGGCCGGCTCCGGCTATTCGACGGCGACCGACCTTGCCGACTGGCTCGTGCGCGAAGCCGGACTGCCGTTCCGCGACGCCCACCATGTGACCGGCCGCGCGGTAGCGCTGGCCGAGAGCAAAAGCTGCGATTTAGCCGAGCTGCCGCTTGCCGATCTGCAGGCCATCAACGCTGCCATCACCGACAAGGTGTACGATGTTCTGACGGTCGAGGCATCGGTTGCGAGCCGCAAGAGCTTCGGCGGAACAGCGCCTTCGGAAGTGCGCAAGCAGATCGCCTACTGGCGCGCCCGCAACTGACCTCAACAATCAGGGTGCACAAGCTGGATAAACTTCGCTATGAAGATGTCCACCAGTGCCGCTTCCCAAGAGGAATTCCATGCAGAAGAGCTTGCCGCAGATCGTCCGCCTGACGGTTGTTTTTGCCGTGATCGGCCTTGCCGTCGCCGGGTGCGGACGAAAAGGCGATCTCGATCCGCCGAGCGCGAATGCAACGAAGACCGGCGACTCGTCGAAGCCGACGCCGCAGCCGGGCACCGCGAACAGGCCATTCATTCTCGATCCGCTTCTCTAAGAGGCCAAGACCGTGAACCATTTCCAATATCTTGACGGCGTCCTCCACGCCGAAAACGTTCCCATTCCCGAGATCGCCAAGGCCGTCGGCACGCCGTTTTACTGCTATTCCACGGCGACACTCGAGCGCCATTACCGCGTCTTCGCCGAAGCGTTGAGCGGTGTCGACGCGATGGTTTGCTATGCCATGAAGGCGAACTCCAACCAGGCGGTGCTGAAGACGCTCGGCAATCTCGGCGCGGGGATCGACGTTGTCTCCGAAGGCGAACTGCGCCGCGCACTGGCCGCCGGCATCCCGGCATCGCGCATCATGTTCTCGGGCGTCGGCAAAACGCCGCGGGAAATGGATTACGCGCTCGAGGCCGGTATCTACTGCTTCAACGTCGAGTCCGAGCCGGAACTCGAGATCCTCAACCAGCGTGCCGTCAAGGCCGGGAAAAAGGCACCGGTCTCCTTCCGGATCAATCCCGATGTCGATGCACGGACGCATGCGAAGATCTCGACCGGCAAGAAGGAAAACAAGTTCGGCATTTCATGGGAGCGCGCCCGCGCCGTCTATGCCCGTGCCGCGACCCTGCCCGGGATCGAAGTGACCGGCATTGACATGCATATCGGCAGCCAGATTACCGACCTGCAGCCGTTCGAGGACGCCTTCAAGCTGCTGCGTGAGCTGGTCGGCACGCTGCGCGCCGACGGCCACGCCATACACCACGTCGATGTCGGCGGCGGCCTTGGCATTCCTTACCGCGATGACAACAACCCACCACCATCACCGGAAGCCTATGCCGCAGTCGTCACGAGCGCGCTGCGCGAACTCAACTGCAAGATCGTCACCGAACCCGGCCGCCTGATCGTTGGCAATGCCGGCATTCTGGTGACCGAGGTGGTTTATGTGAAGGATGGCGGCGAGAAGACCTTCGTGATCGTCGACGGCGCGATGAACGATCTCATCCGCCCGACGCTCTATGAGGCCTATCACGAGATCCGCCCGGTCGTGATCTCGGCGGCGAACGCGCCCCGCATCAAGGCGGATGTCGTCGGCCCTGTCTGCGAAACCGGCGATTTCCTGGCGCTGGACCGCGAAATGGCCATTCCAAAGCCGGGCGACCTTTTCGCCGTTAGCACCGCGGGCGCCTATGGGGCGGTTCAGGCAGGCACGTACAACAGCCGCCTTCTGGTTCCCGAAGTACTGGTAAAAGGCGGCGATTTCCACGTGATTCGCCCGCGCGGCACCTATGAAGAGCTGATCGGACTCGATTCCGTTCCGGCTTGGCTGGATTGATCACGCGCTCGACGATGACTTCACTTTTTGGCGAAGAGCCCTGAAAAACCGGGATCGATCGGCGCTTGCCCTCGTCTTCGCCACAAAGAATGTTATCCTTGATTGAGAGCGAATTGCGCTAGCAATCGCCGAAGCGCCCTCTGCCCTTGAACGCCAGCTCGCGGAGAACGGATTGAACAGGAGCTCCAGCAGGGAGAAAAACGGTGCATTTGCCCTGAGGCCATCCTTGGCAAGGCTGGTTGCGGCAAAGCGCTTTCTGGCGCGCTTGGTGCTGCTGTCCGAGCAAATCTTGCCGCTCTTCCTGCCGATCCTTTCCGTCGTGGCGCTGTATCTGGCGGCATCGTGGTTCGGCGTCTTCCGCTACGCGCCAGAGTGGATCCGCCTGGCGCTGCTGGTCGTTTTCGCGATTGCCGCCGTTCTGACGCTGCTTCCACTGCGTCGGCTTCATTGGCCCGACACGGCCGCTGCCGACCGGCTGCTCGAACAGCGCAACGGCCTGCAGCATCAGCCGGTAGCCGTCCAGGAAGACGAGCCGGCCACCGACACCCCCTTTGCGCGCGCCCTCTGGCGCGAACACCAGACGCGTATGGCGGAGAAGATCGCGGCGCTCGATACCGGCTTTCCGCGTCCCGACATCGCCTCGCACGACCGGATGGCGTTGCGCGCCGTCCCGGCCCTGCTTGTTGTGATGGCTTTCGCCTATTCGCTATCGATGAACGGCGGCTCGATTACGGACGCGCTGCAGCCGCGACCGACACCGCAGGCGACCGATCCCGCCGTGCGCATCGATGCCTGGGTTACGCCTCCCTCGTACACCGGCCGCGCCCCGGTCTATCTGACGGCAAATGGCACCGAACAGGCGGCGATCCGCGTTCCTCAACTCTCGAATCTGACGATCCGCGTCAGCGGCGGCAAGACCGCCGAGAAAGTCATCTTCAGGAACGAGAACGGCGAGGGGCAGGAGATCGCGTCTCAAGAGGCGGGCAAGCCGACCGCCCCAACTCCGCAGCCTGAAGGCGCTACACATACAGCTCTGTCGGCTGCCACGCATCAGATGAAGCTCGAGGAAAACGGCCAGCTTGAGGTCAACGGCCGGACGTGGAGCTTCGATGTCATTGCCGACAAGGCGCCGGAAATCGCCTTCAATGGAATGCCGAAGCCGACGGTCAACGGGGCGCTCGAGATCGGCTTCACCGTCAAGGACGACTACGGCGTGCAGGAAGCGCGTGCCGAGATCGTTCCCGTTGATGCCGACCCTTCCGCAACACCTCTCTATCCGTTGCCCGATTTCCGGTTGGACATCCCTCGCCGCAACTCGCGAGATGCGAAAGGCGTAACCAGCAAGAACCTCACCGAACACCCGCTGTCCGGCAAGCGCGTCCGCATTACGCTCGTTGCCAAGGACGCTGCAGGCCAGACCGGCCGTAGCCCTCCGCATGAAATGACGCTGCCAGCCCGCCCGTTCAACGAGCCGCTTGCCGCTGCCGTAGCCGAAGAGCGGCAGGTGTTCTCGCTCGATACGCGGAAGATGCCGGAGGCGGTTGCACTGAACGAAGCACTGACCCTGCGCCCGGAAGAGACGATCCCGAACCTGACCAACTACCTGCTGCTGCAATCGGCGCTGACACGGATGAAGCTCACCAAGGGCGAAGAGGCGATGAAGGACACCGCCGACTATCTTTGGGACATTGCGATCGGCATGGAGGATGGTGACCTCTCGCAGGCCGAACGTAACCTGCGCAACGCACAGCAGAACCTGGCCGACGCGTTGCAGCGCAATGCACCGGATGCCGAGATCAAGAAGCTCATGGACGAGCTGCGCAAGGCAATGCAGGACTACATGAAGGAGCTCGCCCAGCGCATGCAGAATGCGCCGATGCAGCCGAACCAGAACGCGCAGAACATCATTCGCCAGCAGGACCTGGAGCGGATGATGGATCAGATCGAGAATCTGGCGCGGTCGGGGAATCGCGATGCTGCCCAGCAGATGCTCTCCGAGCTGCAACGGATGATGAACAATCTGCAGGCCGGCAGGCCACAACAGGGGCAGCAAGGCCAGGACAACAGCCAGATGCGGCAGCAGATGGACAAACTCGGCCAGATCCTGCGTGACCAGCAGAAGCTGATGGAGGAAACCTTCAAGCTGGATCAGCAGCTGAAGGACCGCATGCAGCGCGGCGATCCCAACATGGGCATGAGCGATCCGCTCCTCGACGACATGCCGATGGACAACGACGGCATGCAACAGGATCAACAGCAGGGCCAGCAAGATCAGGGTCAGAATCCGAACCAGAACCAGCAGGGTCAGAACCAGCAGGGTCAGCAGCCTTCGGATCAGATGACCGCCGAGCAGCTGCGCGAAGCCCTGAAGCAACTCCGTTCGCGCCAGGACGAACTCGGCAAGCAGCTCGGCGAGCTTCAGAAGGGGCTCGGCGACATGGGTATCAAGCCCGGCCCGGGCTTCGGCCAGGCGCAGCGCGAAATGGAAGGCGCCGGGCGCGAACTCGGCCAGGGCCACGGCGAACCCGCCATACAGGGCCAGGGCCGCGCATTGGAAGCGCTGCGCCAAGGCGCGCGCGACATGATGAACCAGATGATGCAGGCAATGCAGGGTCAGCAGGGCCAGGGCCCGCAGGGTCAGGTGGGACAAGGCAACCAGAACGGCCGCGATCCGCTTGGCCGCCCGCGCCGCGCCGAAGGACCTGATTTCGGCGATCAGGTGAAGGTACCTGACGAGATTGACGTCCAGCGGGCCCGAGAAATCCTCGACGCCATTCGCGAAAAGCTCGGCAACAACCCGACGCAGGCGATCGAGCGGCAATATCTGGAACGACTGCTAGACATCCAGTAGCGCGTTTGTGCCATTTCGGGTCACAATAGCGTGAGATTCCGCGCCACCACGCGGGAGATGCCTATGTCTAATGTGACGCGAAATCGCGCGTCGTTTGGGCACGAGTTGAGGGTATTTCCATGAAAACGGAATTGAAGCTGATCGCAGCTGTCGCTCTTGGATTCGGCATGGCCGCAAGCACGGCAAGCGCATGGGATATCGGTGGCTTCGCAACGACCAACAGCGGTGGCAAGACCCTTGCGGCCGATGGCTACGAGTCGAACTGGCATGGGTCGCGCAGCTACCAAGCGGCTCCCTACAGCATGGAGACGACGGGAAGCATCTCGTCCAATGGCTCGAAGGCACGGCGACCGGTGAATTGCCCGCCGCGGCCGGTTCCCGGTACGCTGCAGACGCAGGGTGGGAACAGCGGAACGACGATAAATCCGGCTTGCCCCGATTATTGAGAAGCTGCGGCTTCTCACCGACTGTGCCATCGCCTCCGTCTTGGTGAAGCAATGACAGAGTGTGCCGATGCCATTGTCGACGCCAAGCTCCAAAATTGAACGCCGAGGCTAGCCTTGCCTGGCGAAAGCTTCGTATGTCACCCTGCAGGTGAATAACGATAGCGATTCGATGGCAATTCTCTTCAAGACGGTAATCAGCGAAAGCGCGGCATTTGAGTTGATCGAGAATGCGCTTGCCAGAACCGGCGAATATGATGGCTACCTCAACGTCGTGGCTGACGAAGGCGAGAAGACCCTCCCCTGGTCACCCGGCATGCATGCCGAGCAGTTCCAGGCGGAAATCACGGAAATTCTCCGTTCGACCTGGGACATCTGCCGCTTCTGGGTGATCTACGAACGCCGGGACGATCGACAGGATGCCGAGGCGAACGCCATTCGCAATGCGGCGTTCAGGCTGACACGCGGCTATGCCGGCGTCATTGTCGTCACGCTCAGCCTGCTTCACAAGCGCGACAGCCTAGCCGATATCGAACTGATCTTTGTGTGCTTCCAGCAGGACTTCCAGCGACGCAATTTTCGCGTCCGCTATGAAGGTAAATTCATCCCCAACGAGGGCTGAATTGTCGAGAGCGTGCCGTTAGCCGCCTCAGGCGGCCAACGCACGCGCCACGGCCTTGCGAATGTCAGGCAAGGCAAAGGGCTTCGAGACGACATCGACGATCTTTTCCGCCAAGTCGTCAGCGCGTTCGCGCTGTTCCGCATAGCCGGTCATCAGCAGGATCTTCAATGCCGGGAAGGCGGACTTCGCCTGATGCGCCAGTTCGATGCCGTCCATCACGGGCATGCGGATATCGGAGAGCAGCAAGTCGTAGACGCCGTCTCTCAGTTTTTCCAGTCCTTCCGCACCGTCGGCGGCTTCGTCGGTCTCATGACCGTCAAGACGCAAAGCGCGGGCTACGAAAGAGCGCAGGGAATCCTCGTCTTCCGTAATCAGAATTTTTGCCATGGTGTGCATCACTCCGTTTCATGCCCCGCAACGGAAATCACACGACTTTCCTTTGCGATCGGTAAACGGCAGGAAGGGATGGACGGGATGGTTAACAACCCGTCTTATCCTGACACAGTCAGGCGTCGCCGGTAACGACGCCGACAAAAGGAAGTTCGCGGAACGCATAAGCGACGTCCATGCCGTAGCCGACGACGAAATAGTCGGGGCATTCGAAACCGACATAGTCGGCCTCCAGCTTTTCCTTGCGCTTGACGCTCTTGTCGAGGAGCACGGCGATGGTGACGTTGCGGGCGCCGCGCTCGTAAAGCAATTCCTTGGCAAACAGCAACGTGCGGCCAGACTCCAGAATGTCGTCGATCAGAAGAACGTCGCGATCCTTCACGTCGCTGTCGATATCCTTGACGATCCTAACACCTTGCGAGACCGTGCCGGTGCCGTAGCTCGACAGCGTGATGAACTCGACCTCGGGCGCCAACCCGCTGTCATGCAGCGCGCGAATAAGGTCGGCGGCAAAGATGAAGGAGCCCTTCAGCACGGCAATAACCAGCAGGTCCTTTGTCGGTCCCGATGCAATCTGCTTCGCCATCACATGATTGCGTTCGGCGATCTGCTCGGCGGTGAAGAGTGGCTCGATGTTTTTTCCGCGCACGACGGGCATAAGAAGGCTTGCTCCATGACTAGAAGCACAAGCCGTTACCACAAACAGCGGGACGAAACACCCCTTAGGGCATGAAGGAAAGCCGGACTTCCGGCATTTTTCCACCCGCGTACTGCACCCTGGTCGAGAATCCGCGGCTCTGCCCGCCATAAATGACATCCGCTGGCGGATTGATGACGATGCTTGCGGTCAGCTGCTCATCGGCAAAAAAGTCGGCACGGATCGGGCGCACGACCTGTGTCGTGCCGCTCTGATTGTCGATGATGCCGTTGATCAGCAATACCCGCATGCCGTTCGCATCGCGGGGCGTCATCGTTACATGCGCGAAATGCAGCGGCGAGTCCGTCGATGCCGCCTCGCCTTGCGAAAAGCCAGCAAATCCCCCAACGAGGCCGAACACGAGCACCGATAGCGCGAGCACCAGCGCGATGAAGGTTCTGACCGATGCCTGCTGCAACCAAGCCTCGCCTGCCCGAGCGAGCGCGGATGGAAGCGACCGCGGTTCTACGCTCGATATGCTCGACGGCTGTGACGGGCGCCGTCGATTGTCATTGAAGCTGCGTTTGTCAAAGCCCTGAGCGCGGTTGTTCGAAATCACCACGAATTCGGCATCGGCGATATCAGCTGGTCGAGTTCGGCGCGCCTCGCGCTTGATCGGTTCGGGCGGCAGAAAATCATAGGTACGGCCGGGCGCCTGGCGTCTGAACGAGGAGGAAGTCATGATGACGGCCTTTCCGGTGTCCACATGGTTTCGGGGCCGGACAGAAATCCGGCATTGAAACGAATCCTGCTCAGTCGTAAATTTTAATGGTTAATGCTTCGCAAAGATCGCCATCAAAGCGGCGTCTTTCCGGTAAATTTACTGGTTGTTAATGGTGTTGGTTAACAAGTCGTGCGGTGAACAAACAAAAGACTGATCTCCCGTTGATCCACTTCGAAAATGTCGGCTTGCGCTATGGAATGGGACCGGAAATTCTCCGGGACCTGACGTTCGACATTCCGAAGAAATCGTTTCAATTCCTGACCGGCCCTTCGGGTGCAGGCAAGACCACGCTGCTGAGATTGCTGTTCCTTTCGTTGCAGCCGACCCGCGGGCTGATCCGCATGTTCGGACGCGACATTTCCGACATTCCGCGGCCCGAACTGCCGCTGCTGCGTCGCCGTGTCGGCATCATCTTCCAGGAATTCCGGCTGCTGGACCATTTGACCACCTACGAAAACGTGGCCTTGCCACTGCGCGTCCGCGGCAAGGACGAGAGCTCCTACAAGACGGACGTACTCGAGCTTTTGAAGTGGGTTGGCCTCGGCGAGCGCATCAATGTCCTGCCACCGGTGCTGTCGGGCGGCGAAAAGCAGCGCGCCGCAATCGCGCGCGCCCTGATCGACCGTCCCGAAATTCTTCTCGCCGACGAGCCGACCGCGAACGTCGATCCGCCGATGGCCCGCCGACTGCTCAATCTCTTCCTTGAGCTCAACCGCCTCGGTACGGCGGTTGTCATCGCGACCCATGATCTGGCCCTGATGGACCAGGTGGAAGCCCGCCGTATGATTCTCTCGGAAGGGCACCTCGATATCCATGACTAAAGCTGCGCCCAAACCGCCGGCAGAGGCCGCCCAGAAAAGCCAGAAGCGGCCGGAGATGAAGGTGCGCCCGACGGCCCCGATCCTGCCCTCCGCCAACATTCAGGGCAATGCGCTGATGGTGGTCATCGCCATCATGGCCTTCCTCGCCTGCCTGACACTCGGCGGCGTCAGCATGGTGCGCTCCACGGCGGCGAGCTGGGAAAGCCAGATTTCCCGCGAGGTCACCATCCAGATCAAGCCCGACGAGGGATTGGACATGGAGAAGACGCTGGCGCAGGCGCGCGACCTCGCGCTCACCTTCGTCGGCACCAAGGACGGCCAGATCGTCGACGAGGCGGCAACCGCTCGCCTCCTCGAACCCTGGCTTGGCACTGGGCTCGACATCAAGGAACTGCCGGTTCCGCGGCTTATCATCATCACCATCGACGAGAACAACCCACCGGATTTCGAGGCGATGCGGACGCTGCTGAAGGAAAGCATTCCTCAGGCCTCGCTCGACGATCACCGCACCTGGGTCGACAGGCTGGTTTCGATGGCCCACACGACCGTGATGATCGGCACCGGCATCCTGCTGCTGGTTTTCTCGGCGATGGTGCTGACCGTGGTCTTCGCGACCCGTGGCGCCCTGTCCGGCAATCGCCACATCGTTGAAGTTCTGCACTTCGTCGGTGCGGAAAGCTCGTTTGTCGCCACCGAGTTCCAGAAGCACTTTCTGAAAATCAGCCTCAAGGGATCAGCCGTCGGCAGTGCCCTCGCCGCGCTCTTCTTCATGACCGCCGGCTTCCTGCAGAGCCGTACCTTGGCAACTCCGCAGACCGACCAGGCAACCGCTCTCTTCGGCACGTTTTCGGTCGGCGCCCTCGGCTATGCCGGCATCTTCGCCACCATGATCGTCATCGCGCTCCTGACGACTTTTACAGCTCGCCTCACCGTCATGCGAACGATTTACGAGATCGACACGTTGCGTTCCGATCCGACACGCGCGGACGGGCTGGTGAATTGAGCTTTACATGCCTTTTTTGCCATGAAAGCGTCTGTTCGCTGCCGCAATCTGCATATATTTTCCGATTCATGAGCATGGGCCACATGTCGCGCACCCCGATTCGCCCGGAAACGGAGCTATCCCGCTCCGAAGGGCGGCCTGTGCGCGGTCCCGTGCGGCGTATGCTGCGCTGGGGCGGCATGGCCTTTATCCTTGCCATCGCCCTCGTTTTTGGCGGGTTTCTACGGTTTGCCGATTCGGTCACGACGCTGAAGCCACCGCTTGATCCGCGGGCGGATGCGATCGTCGTCTTGACGGGCGGCTACCAGCGTATCGACCAGGCCGTGGAATTGCTGCAGAAAGGCGCCGGAAAGCGCCTGCTGATTTCGGGGGTTCACCCGGCAACCACGCCAAAGCAGATCCGCAGAATGACCCAAGCCTCGCCTGAGCTTTTCTCCTGCTGCGTCGACGTCGGCTACGATGCGCTGGATACGATCGGCAACGCGCAGGAAGCATCGAACTGGATCCATCAGCGCGGCTACAAGAGCGTCCTTGTCGTTACCAACAACTACCATATGCCGCGCAGCCTAGCCGAGCTCGCTTACGTCGATTCCGAAACCCAGTTCATTCCCTATCCCGTCGTGAATACGGACCTGAAGACGAGCGACTGGTTCACGGACCCCAACGCCGTGCGCGTCATGCTGGCCGAGTATGCGAAGGTGCTCTTTGCCGGCGCGCGCAACCTGACCGGTCTCGGTCGTCATCCCGGGCTGCGCTCGGCCAGCGTCTCCGGCTAAGGCCGACGGAAACCTTTTTCTGAGAGCCAATATCGTGTAGGAGGGCGCAACCGCCTCTTGCGGATATTGGTCTCGGGAAAATTTATGATCGCCCTGCGTTCCGTTCTCTTCAACACGATCTTCTACGCCAACCTCATCCTACGGATGATCGTGCTGTCCCCCTATTACTTCCTCGCACCACGCAAGGAAGCCTATAGCGTGCCGAAGAACTGGGCGTTGTCCTGCCACTGGCTGATGGAAAAGATCGTGGGCACGACCTTCGAGATCGAGGGCATGGAGAACCTGCCTGACGGCGGCTACATCCTGGCGCCGAAGCACCAGTCGTTCTGGGACACCTACGCCCTGCTGCCGTGGCTGAAGGATCCGGTCTACATCCTCAAACGCGAGCTGATGTGGATTCCGCTCTTCGGCTGGTATGCCAAGAAGCAGCGGATGATCCCGATCAACCGCGGCGCGCGCGGCAAGGTGATGGTCGAGGCATTGCGCCGGACCAAGGAAGAACTGGCGACCGGACGGCAGCTGATCATCTATCCCGAAGGGACGCGACGTCCGCCGGGTGCAGAACCGCTCTACAAATATGGTATCGCCCGCATGTACCGCGACCTGCAGCTGCCGGTCGTGCCGGTCGCCATGCATCCCGGCTTGTTCTGGCCGCGACGCAGCACAATGCGCTATCCCGGCCACTTCAAGGTAAGAATCCTGCCGCCGATCCATCCTGGCATGGATCCGGATGCCTTCTTTGCCCATCTGATCGAGGTGACCGAGAAGGCAAGCGACGAGTTGCTGATCGACACCATCAAGCGGAACCCGGATCTACCGCTCCCGCCGACTGCCGCAAACCGTCTCGCGGAATTGCAAAAGAGTGAGACCGCAACGGCCTGAATTCAGGCCGCTTGTTTCAGCCGCTCCACTTCGCCGACCACCTGCTCCAGCCAGTGATCGCGAATGCCCATTTCCCGCAAGTGCGCCAGTGTATTGAAGACATAGGCGTCGTTCGGGCCCGACTTGCCATGCGCACGGTGGACCACGGAGGCGGCCGCAATCGCATCGAGACTGCCGGCATATTGCGTGTGTCTGCGATCGACGACATAGGCGACCGCCTTGCTTGTCCGGCCGTCCGCCAGCTGAAGCGGCAGGCAGCGCTCGAGATAGACGTTGGTGACGAGCTCGCGCTCCCGGAGATAGTCGATCGTTTCATCCCATAGCGACGGGGCGATCCGAAACGCCATGCCACGACAGGAACCGCCGCGATCGAGGCCGAGCACGAGGCCCGGATTCTGCTCGGTGCCGCGATGCACCCAGGAACGGACGCAGAGCGAACGCCGGTAGCCATAGACAAGAGCCTGAGAACGCTCCAAAAACTCGAAGCCCGGATTCCACATCAGGGAGCCGTAGCCAAACACCCAAAATTCGTCCATATCGCACGCCAGACCGACATTCCCACTCGCGAGTCACCATTGGAGAACATCATGGCATCGTCAAGCCAATCCCGTAGCGGCAGAAAATTCTGGTTGCTCGGCGGCGGTATCGTTCTGGTGATCGCGCTCTACACCGGCGGCTGGTTCTATGCCGCCTCGCAGCTGAAGACGACGGTGCTGAGGGCGATCGCACCCGGAAATACAGCCGGCGTCAGCGGCGAGTGCGCGGATATCGACTTCCGCGGCTATCCGTTCCGGATCGGGCTGTTCTGCTCGAAAGTCGATGTCGATGACAGCGTCAACGGCGTGTCGGCGAGTTTCGGCCAGTTGCGCTCAGCAGCCCAAGTCTACGCTCCAGGCCATATCGTGTGGGAACTCGACTCGCCTGCCGAGATCCGTAGCGCCCACGGCCTGACCCTCAACGCTGAATGGGCTAGCCTGCAATCCAGCCTGATCACGAAGCTGAAGGGCATCGACCGTTCCTCGACCGTCATCGAAGGGCTGAAGGGAACGGCAGTATCCTCGCAGACGGGCCAGTCGATCAACTTCGACGCCGCTCATACCGAAATTCACCTCCGTCAGAACGGCGGCGATCTCGACAGCGCGATCTCCGTCACGGACGCCAATACCGCGATCAAGGACTGGCCGGCCTTCCCCAAGCTCTCGGCGAGCGCCGACGTGACGCTCGCCGGCAAGGCCGGCATGATCGATGGCAGCGATCAACGAGGGCTCTATGGTTCGAGCGGCGAACTGCGCAAGGTTGTTGCCGATATCGGTGACGGCAAGCTCATGACACTGAGCGGCCCCTTCTCCTTCGACGAAGAGGGCTATCTCTCAGGCAAGTTCAAGCTGGAGATCGAACAGCTCGGCCCATGGCGCGACAGCATCAAGCAGACATTCCCAGAGATCGCCAAGACCGTCGATACCGCCGCCAAGCTTTTGAAGGCACTAGCTGGCGGCGGCGACAAGGTGTCCGTCGATCTCGTGGTGGCCCGTGGCAATGCCACGGTCGGCGGCTTCATCCCGCTGGGATCGATCCCGCCAATCTGAAATCAGGCATTCTTCTCGAGCGGATGCGGGCGACCGAAGTCGGGCGCATCGACATCCTGACCCGCCTGGATGATCGAGCGGCGGATCGAGCGGGTGCGGGTGAAGAGATCGAAGATCTTGTCGCCCTCGCCCCAGCGAATGGCCCGCTGCAGATAGGCGAGATCCTCGGAGAAACGCGCCAGCATTTCGAGGATCGCATCCTTGTTGTGCAGGCAGACATCGCGCCACATCGTCGGATCGGAGGCGGCCAGACGGGTGAAGTCGCGGAAGCCGGAGGCGGAGTATTTGATGACTTCCGATTCGGTTACGGCCTCAAGATCATCCGCCGTACCGACGATGTTGTAGGCGATGATGTGCGGCAGGTGCGAGACAATAGCCAGCACCTTGTCGTGATGCTCCGGATCCATCTCGTCGACCTTGGAGCCCAATGCTTCCCAGAACTGCCGCAGCCTTTTCAGCGCTGCTTCATCCGTGCCCGCGATCGGCGTGAAAATGCACCAGCGCCCTTCGAAGAGCCCCGGGAAACCCGCGTCCGGACCGGACTTCTCGGTACCCGCCAGCGGATGGCCCGGAATGAAATGGACATGCGGCGGCATATGCGGCTGCATCTGCGCTATGACCGAAGCCTTGGTGGAGCCGACGTCAGTGACGATCGCACCGGGCTTCAGGCTGCCGGCGATCTCCTTTGCAACACTCTCCGACGCGCCAACCGGCACCGAGACGATCACGAGGTCCGCATCCTTCACCGCCTCGGCAGATGATGTCGTATAGCGGTCGCCGAGCTGCAGTTCCTCGGCCCGCTTCAGCGTGTCGGCACTGCGCGTGGCAATGACGACCTCTTTCGCAAGGCCAAGCCGCTTGATGTCATGCGCGATGGAGGAACCGATCAGGCCGATCCCGATCAGCGCAATGCGATCGAACTGCACCGTCATGACTTCCGTCCCATAAACTCGCCGAGCGCTTCGATGACGCCACGGTTCGCCTCTTCCGGACCGATGCTCATGCGTAGCGCGTTCGGGAATCCGTAGCCCTTCACCGCCCGCAGGATATATCCACGGCTGGTCAAGAACTCATCGGCCTCAGGCGCACGCTTGCCATCGACATCGGGGAAGTGGATGAGCACGAAATTGGTGACCGATGGCGTCACCTTGAGACCGATAGCCTCGAGCGCGACCGTCATCTTCTCGATCCACATCAGATTGAAGGCGACCGCTTCCTGCATGAAACCCTGGTCGCGGATGGCAGCAGCACCGGCAGAGATGGCCGCTGAGTTCATGTTGAATGGACCACGGACGCGATTGACTGCATCGATGATATCGGCCGGCGCATACATCCAGCCGACACGCAGCGCCGCCAAGCCGTAGACCTTCGAGAAGGTGCGGGTCATGACGACGTTCGGGTTGGACGACACGATCTCGATGCCGGCCTCATAATCGTTGCGGCGGACGTATTCGGCATAGGCGGCGTCAAGGACGAGCACGATGTTCTTGGGTAGGTCGGCATGCAGGCGACGAATCTCGCTGACCGGCACGAATGTGCCCGTCGGATTGCCGGGGTTGGCGATAAAGACCATCTTCGTCTTCGGCGTAACCGCAGCAAGGATCGCATCGACGTCAACCGTTGCGTCCCTCTCGTTGACGGTAACAGGGGTGGCACCCGCACCCATGATCTGGATCTTGTAGACGAGGAAGCCGTGCTCGGTGATGATGGCTTCGTCGCCAGCGCCGAGATAGACATGGCAGAGCAGGCCGAGCAGCTCGTCCGAGCCATTGCCACACATGATGTTAGCCGGGTTAAGCCCGTGAACCGCCGCGATGGCCTCGCGCAGTTCGAGGGCCTGCCCGTCCGGATACCGTTCGAGGCTGTCGGCGGCATTGCGGAAGGCATCGATTGCCTTCGGGCTCGCGCCAAGCGGCGTCTCATTGGACGAGAGCTTGTAGACACGGGCGACGCCCGGCGCATGTTCCTTGCCCGGCACATAGGCTGCGATATCCAGGATACCGGAACGCGGAACGGGCTTGCTCTTGTCTTCGCTCATCAGATCGACCTTGGGAAAATACCGGGAAAAATTCGGCTGAAAATTGCCAAGAGGCAATAGAACGGAAAGGCGATCTTGTCGAGTGCCGCGGGGCCCTGGGTCAGGACTGGCTAGCGGCTGCGCGTCGTCGGAACACCATGCGGCGCCAGCACCGGCACGAAGACACGCCGCGAGGCGCGCGCGGCAACGGGCAGGCCCTGATAGAGCCGCTTTTGCGCCTCGACGATGATGACGCCGGAAAAGGCGGGCCATAAGGTGCGCCCCACGCGGTCGAAAACGCTGCGCAATCGCATCATGGTCCGCAGCTTCGAAGGCGGAAAGAACAGCGCCTCCGCTGTCGCGCCGGGCGTGAAATTGGTCTCGCGCAACAGACTTGTCAGCTGCCCGCGCGAATACGGGCGCCCTGACCCAAACGGTGTGTGTTCCATGCGCGCCCAAACACCGCGACGGTTCGGCACGACAATGACCAGCCGACCGCCAGGTGCCAGCACGCGCCACAGCTCCTTCAGAGTTTCCCGTGGGCTCTCGGCGAATTCGAGCGAATGGACCATCAGCACCCGGTCGATCGATGAATCCGGCAGCGGCAGCTCCTCGTCGAAGATCAGGGCCGTCGTCGACAATGCACCCACAGGCCAGTTTACCGCCCCCTGCCCCGCCGGCATGAAGGCAAAGGTCCGCTCTGTGTCGGGCTGGAAGCGATCGAGGAAGGGAACGACATAGCCCAGACCCACAAGGCGCTCCTGCGGCAGCCGGACCCAAAGCGAGGAAAGCGCCATGGCGATCGACTGCTCGGCAATACGTCCGAGGTCGGAATGATAGAACTGGCGAAGGTCGACGATATCAGCGTGCATCGAGGCAAATGTTATCAATGGGCGGTTGGACTTCAAGGCACGACCCTCTACATTCCCGGTAAACCCGCGATAAAGAGGCTGCTTGAGACTATGAAACCTTTGGATTTAGACGTTTTTCTTTGCCGTTCCGATAATTTCGGCGTGTTGGTGCATGATCCGGAAACCGGCCTGACCGCATCAATCGACGCGCCCGATGCAGATGCCGTCGAAAAGGCGGCAAGCCGCCGCGGCTGGACGATCTCGCATATTTTCACGACCCATCATCACACCGACCACGTTGAAGGCAATCTGGCGCTCAAGGAGCAGTATGGCTGCGAAATCATCGGTCCGGTCAACGAAGCGGTGGCGATCCCTGGCCTCGACAAGACGATGGCCGACGGCGACACGTTCCTGTTCGGCGACCACACGGTTGCTGTCATCGAGACGCCAGGACATACGGCGGGGCACATCTGTTACCACTTCGTCGACGACAAGCTGCTGTTTGCCGCCGATACGCTCTTTGCGCTCGGCTGCGGCCGCCTGTTCGAGCGACCGGCCGCCGATATGTGGCATTCGCTGCAGAAGCTAGCCGTTCTGCCCGACGAAACCGCCGTCTATTTCGGCCACGAATACACTCTGTCGAACGCGCGCTTCGCACTCACCATCGATCCTGATAATCAGCGCCTGATCAGCCGTGCAGCCGAGATCGAGGCACTGCGGGCCGAGAACAAGTTCACGATTCCGACGACGCTGGCGCTGGAGAAGGAGACCAACCCCTTCCTGCGCGCCGCCGATCCCGCCATCCGCCGCAACCTCTTGATGGAAACCAAGACCAACGAGGAAGTCTTCGCGGAAATCCGCCGGCGTAAGGACAATTTCTAATGTCGCCGGACGATATTATTCGCGAACTTGGCATGGAGCCTCATCCCGAAGGCGGCTGGTACGTGCAGACCTTCCGCGATACGGAAGGCGGATCGCGCGGTCACTCGACGGCGATCTACTATCTGCTGAAAGCCGGGCAGCGTTCCCATTGGCACCGCGTCCGCGATGCGGTGGAGGTTTGGCATCACTATGCCGGGGCTCCGCTTGCTCTCCACCGTTCGCGGGATGGCAGCAGCAGCGAAACGCTCATGCTTGGGACAGACATCCTAAACGGCCAGCGTCCGCAGGCGATCGTTCCCGCCAACTGGTGGCAGTCGGCCGAAACGACAGGCGATTACACGCTGGTCGGATGCACGGTTGCACCCGGCTTCGACTTCGCATCCTTCGAGATGGCACCGCCGGACTGGAAGCCCACCGGCTGAATGCTATTCCGCTGGAGCCAGCTTTTCGGCTGCCGCGGCCTTCCGACGAAACATGTCTCTTGCGGCGAGCACGGCACCGCCTGTAACCAGCACGCACGCAAGCGCGATCCGCCAGCTCGGCTCCGCAAAGCCGAACAGCGTCAGGTTCAATGTCGAAAGAAGCGGCGCGGCATAGCTCGCAGCGCCGAGGATCTGGATATCACCATTCTTGACGCCGTAATCCCAGGCATAGAAGGCTGCACCGACCGGGAAGAGTCCGAGGCCGAGAACCGCAACCCACTGCGAGGCCCCCGCTGGCCAGACTGTTGCCTCAAGGCCGAGATGGCAGACGAGCGACAGGATCGCGGTCGCGAGGCAGAAGCCGGTGACGACATCGGTCGAGACGGCATCGAACCGGCGCGTCAGCAGTGAATAGCCCGACCACGTGAAGGCGCAGAGGAACGCCGCGCCATAGCCGACGGCATAGGCGCCGTCGAAGTTGATGCCGTTGCGGCCGACGATCAGGAAGGTGCCGCAGAGACCGGCCAGCGCTCCCGCGACATGATACCAGCGCAGGCGTTCGCCCGGCAGCAGCGCCGATCCGACAACGATCAGCAACGGCCAGAGATAGGCAATCAGACCCGCCTCGACGGCCGGCGCATTTCTGAGCGCCGTGAAATAGAGAAAATGATATCCGAACAGGCCGGCAATCCCTGTTGTCCAGACCTTGGCCGGCTGCTTGAGCAGCGCCAGCCGTGACGGATTGAGGATCAGCACGACGATGCCGGGGATGCTGCCGATGGCAAAGCAGATCGCGGACAGCTGGAAGGGCGGCATCGTCCCTGACGCAGCCGTGAACAACGCCAAAAACGACCACATAAGTATAGCCGTAAAGCCGATTAACGTTGCCCGAAGCTTCACTTGTCCCCCTTTACGGAGACACTTGCTCCGTCAGCTCGCGCCGTATTTCACCGCCGTGATCGTCACCGGACCGTACTGCGTCGGAATACGGACGTAGACCGGAGCATATACATTTGCAGCATCCGACTTGGCAAACCAGATTTCCATCCGGCTGCTCTTGCTCAGATAGTCGATATCGCTGCGGCCTTTCTTGTAGCCGGAGCGCGGGACGAACCGCACGCTGCAAACGGTCGCTTTGCCGCTGAACCCCGACGTCGAGAAATCCTGCGAGCCCTTGGGCGAGAGCACCAGATCCATACGCATTTCACCGTCGTAGATCGGCAGTTTCTGCGCGCAGACGTTGGCGTCGGCAGGGAAGATCAGCCCAGAGATCGGGTCAAGGACGGAACGCAGGTCGCTTGCCGGCACGTCGACCCAGTTCTTCGGCGGCTTCCGTGGCGGCCTGACGGTTGTAGAAGTGATATTGCCGTTGTTGTAACGCACCTCGTATGTCCGGGCGCGCTTGCCGCTCTTATAATAGAGATAGTAGCGGGACGCCTGCAGCCGGTCACCGCGCAGGACGCCGTCAACGCTGGTCTTTGCAGAGATATTGGTGACAAGATCGGCAAGTCCGGCCGAGCTGATGTCGCCGGATACCTTGTAGCTCTTGTCGTCCTCGATCTTCGTCAGGAAGGCGGCGCGCGCAATCGTCAGGATTCCAAGCGAAACCCTGTACTCGGTGCGATGCACGATCTCGCTTGCGCTGGCCGGAATGGCCACCAGCGCTGCGACTGCGGAAATAAGAATGCGTTTGCCCAGATGAGCCATGAAATGAACCTTGTTCAGGCGGCTGGTAACGCCGTTGATAACGGTCTATACGCCTGTCTCTCGGTGAAGCAAACACGAGCTTTTTGACAGAATTGCGGGAAATGCCAAGGATTGGCTTGACGCGAACGGCCTGTCTGACTATAGAACCGCAACTTTCCAATCATGGCCTGTTGGATTGCTAACCCGATTTTGCGCGGGCATGCAACCGATGGCCGAGAAAAACAAGAATAGGTGTTCCATGTCCCGCATGTGCGAATTGACCGGCAAGGCAGTCCTCGTTGGCAACAATGTCAGCCATGCCAACAACAAGACCAAGCGCCGGTTCCTCCCGAACCTGTGCCAGGTTACGCTGATCTCCGACGCGCTCGGCCAGCGTTACCGTCTTCGCGTTTCGGCTGCTGCTCTTCGTTCCGTCGAGCATCGTGGCGGTCTCGATGCCTTCCTGATCAAGGCAAGCGAAAATGAACTGTCGATGCGCGCTCGTCTGCTGCGTCGCCAGATCGTCAAGAAGACTGCCGAAGCCGCTGCTGCGTAAGCTTCGACTGCTTCTTTTTCATACGGCTTCAGAAGGCTTGCACGGATGAACTCCGGACAGGCCTTTTGCTTTGCCGGCCTGTTCCTCCAACTGGTGGCATACCCCAGGATAAAAAAATGCTGACGACGCGCTCTACGCTTATCTATGTCACCCTGATGACGCTGGTCGTCGTCGCCTCGAACTTCCTCGTGCAGTTCCCTCTGAATGCCGAATTCGCCGGCATCAATCTGGCTGACATCCTGACCTGGGGTGCTTTTACCTATCCGGTCGCCTTCCTCATCACCGATCTGACCAACCGCCAGTTCGGACCGCAGGCGGCCCGCAAGGTCGTCTTCGCCGGCTTCGTTGTCGGTGTAGCGCTATCCTTCTATACCTCGGTGCCGCGCATCGCGATTGCCTCGGGCTCGGCCTACCTGGCCGGTCAGCTGCTTGATATCTCGGTCTTCAATCGCCTGCGCCGTCAGGCCTGGTGGCGCGCGCCGCTCGTCGGTTCGCTGATCGGCTCGATGCTGGACACGATCATCTTCTTCTCCTTCGCGTTTGCTGCCTTCTTCGTCTTCTTCGGCCCGAATGATCCTTTCGCGCTGGAATCCGCCCCGATCCTCGGCGCATTCACGGCCGAAGCCCCGCGCTGGATTTCCTGGGCGATCGGCGACTTTACGGTGAAGGTAGTCGTCGGCCTCGTAATGCTGCTGCCATACGGCGCACTGATGAACGTGCTGCGTCCCCTGCAGGCTGCCGCCGCCCGCTGAGCGCGCTCCCCCTAATTCGAGTTCCAGCTGTTCGGCGGAGTCTATCGCTCCGCCGAACCTGTTACTGAGACCGAGTCAGGGAAAATTCTCGTGGGGAAGTGTGTGCGGCCCCAAGCCCAATTCGAGCGACGCAGCAAAATAGGCTCTCCGGCGACGAGCGTCCGAAGAGCGGCGGGCAGCGGATCGGGACTATCGCCGGCATTGAACGGAAAGTCGATTTCGGCGGGTGATACGCCGCAGTCACCGCTGCAGGTGAGCCGTGTCGCCAGATGGTAGCTGGACCAGTCGAAATTCCAGCATCAGGTTGCGCTGCAGGATGGAATGATTGTCGTCGGAGACGATCACCACATGCGTGGTCCCGTCCTCGGCTGCGAAGACATCCAAGCCTTCCATGTTGTCGATCTGGTAGCCGAAATCGCCCTGCAGCAAGATCTCTCCGTCCATCACGGAGCCGGGACGAATGTCGGCGGCCTTGATGTGGCGGAGCCGCATTCCGATGCCTTCTGCGACATTGAAGCGCCGCTCGAGGAGCAAGAGGTCACCATTCGGCAGAAACGCTCCGTCCGTCGCGTCGAAGTCGCCATAATGGGCGAGCGCAAGACGTCCCTTCAATGGCCCGTCGAGGATCGCGGCGTAGGCATTGTCATCGGCGTCCAAGCTGCGCTCGGCCACAATCAGTGTGCCGCCCTTCAGCGCGCTTTCTACGGGCGCGACGGCGATCGTTTCAAAGCCGCGATTGGCGCGCAGGGATTTCTTGGGAAACGGGATCGGAATCATGTCGATTGCACGCGACACCTCAAAGCCCGGATCGGGATAGACGTCGACGCGGTGATCCTGTTCGAAGGAGACCATGATCTCGTTGCCGTGCAACGCCAAGCCCTCCGCATCCATATGTCCCTTGCCTTCGAACGTCCGCCCGGCACGATTCCTCATCGGCGCGATCGCGACGTCGGCGAGACCAGACAGGCGCCCCTGTGGATCGCGCTCGACGCGCCCGGTCATCCAGTGCCCGGTGTCGAGTACGCCGACGAAATGCGTCTTGTCCTGTCGAAACCGGATCGACGATAGCGAGCCGAACAACCGCTGCGGCGAGACCATTTCCAACCCGCCGAGGAATTCCAGCGGACCGAACCGGGTTTCGTCGGAACCGATCTTGAACTCAGTGATAGCGCGGCTGCGAACCTCGACGCTGCCATCGGCAAGTGCTGGCGGCACGAATGCCGCCAGACTAACGGCGATCGCGATCAGGCTGGCGAAAGGCTTCCCGAGCATCCAGAAAGCTTCCTTCCGCGGTTAGCCGGCGCGGCGGAGGCGACCGCCCCGCGGCTGGACGGTCTTGTCTTCGAAGAGCGATGCAAGCTGCTCGGTCATCGCACCGGCCAGCTCATCGGCGTCGACGATGGTTACGGCACGCCTGTAATAACGCGTCACGTCATGGCCGATACCGATTGCCAGAAGCTCGACGGGAGAACGCGTCTCGATGCGGTCGATGACGGCGCGTAGGTGCCGTTCCAGGTAGTTGCCCGGATTGACCGACAGCGTCGAATCGTCGACCGGCGCGCCGTCGGAGATCATCATCAGGATCTTGCGTTGTTCGCGCCGCGCGATCAGGCGGTTATGCGCCCACATCAGCGCCTCGCCGTCGATGTTTTCCTTCAGCAGGCCTTCGCGCATCATCAGGCCAAGATTGGCCCGCGCGCGGCGCCAGGGAGCATCTGCCGATTTGTAGATGATGTGGCGGAGATCGTTGAGGCGGCCAGGCGTCTGCGGTTTGCCGTTGCCGAGCCACTTTTCGCGCGCCTGTCCGCCCTTCCAGGCCTTCGTTGTAAAGCCCAGGATCTCGACCTTGACGCCGCAACGCTCCAGCGTTCGGGCAAGGATGTCGGCGCAGGTGGCAGCAACCGTAATCGGGCGACCCCGCATCGAACCCGAGTTGTCGATCAGAAGCGTCACGACCGTATCGCGGAACTGCGTATCGCGCTCCATCTTGAAGGACAGCGCCTGCATCGGATCGATGATCATGCGCGTCAGGCGTGCCGGGTCGAGATAGCCTTCCTCGAGATCGAAATCCCAGGAACGGTTCTGCTGAGCCATCAAGCGGCGTTGCAGGCGGTTGGCCAAACGGCCGACCGCGCCCTGCAGGTGCGCCAGCTGCTTGTCGAGGAAGGCGCGCAGGCGCTCAAGCTCGGCGGTGTCACAGAGCTCTTCGGCCGTGATCGTCTCATCGAATTCCTCGGTGAAGACGTGGTAGTCGACCTTCTCGTTGAAATCGTCGAAGGGGGTGTTCGGACGGCGGGTTTCGCCCGGCGTCTCGGAATCTTCCTCGCCCTCATCCTGCATGTCGTCGTCGGAGATTTCGGCGCCTTCGGTCTCGCCGTCCTCCATCTGCTCGTCGGCGACTTCGCTGTCCTCGACGGGTGCGGCATCGGAACCGGCGTCGTCATCGACTTCGTCCTGATCCTGCTCGTCGCCGTTCGGCTGGTCTTCCTGCTCAGACTCGTCGTCGGATTCCGGCTGGCTGTCGTCGTCGCCATACTCCTCGGCCATTTCCATGGCGGAGAGCATGTGGCGTATCACCTTCGAGAAGGCCTGCTGGTCACTGATGACGGCGGGAAGGTTGTCGAGGTCGGCTCCGGCCTTCTCCTCGATGAAGGAGCGCCAGAGGTCGAGCACCTTGCCGGCGGAGGCTGGCGGTTTCTGGCCGGTCAGCTTCTCGCGCACCATCATGGCGACGGCTTCGCCGATCGGCGCATCCTCCTGCCGCTCGATGCCAGAAAGATTCGCCTTGGCGTATTTCTCCTCGGTCATCGAACGCAAGTTGGCGGCCACACCTTCCATGCGCAGCGCGCCGATCGATTCCACACGCGCTTGCTCGACAGCGTCGAAAATTGCGCGGGCGTCGGAACCCTGCGGCGCCATCGTCGCGTGCACCTTATCGTCGTGGCAAGCGAGCCGCAGCGCCATCGAGTCGCCAAGTCCGCGCGTCACCGCCAGCTCATGCCTAGTCGGTCGCTTCGAAAGCTCCGGAAGGCGAACGCGCTCGGCCGTCATTCCAGGGCGTTCGTTGGCAAAGGTTACCTCGACGTCGCCGTCGCCGGCGATCGCGCGAACACTGCCTGATATCGCCCGGCGCAACGGTTCGACGTCGACGGGCGAGCCGGGCTTTGCTTTCGAATTGTCACCGCGAGCTGCCATGATCGGTCGGCCTTAGGCCTCCAGGACGATGTTGGCGGCGCTTTCCTTCAGCTCGACGCCGAAAGCGCGCTGGTAGTGCTCGGCCACCAACGGACGCTCCAGCTCGTCGCACTTGTTCAGGAAGGTGGTGCGGAAGGCGAAGGCGAGGTCGCCGAAAATCTCGGCGTTCTCGGCCCAGGTGATGACGGTACGCGGGCTCATGACGGTCGAGAGGTCGCCATTCATGAACGAAGCGCGGGTGAGATCGGCAACGCGGACCATCTTGGACACGGTGTCGCGGCCGTTCTTGTCCTTGCCGAAGCTCTTCACCTTGGAAGCGACGATGTTCACTTCGTGATCGTGCGGCAGATAGTTCAGGGTCGTAACGATCGACCAGCGGTCCATCTGTGCCTGGTTGATCTGCTGCGTGCCGTGATAGAGGCCGGTCGTGTCGCCGAGACCGATCGTGTTTGCGGTTGCAAACAGGCGGAAGGCGGGATGTGGGCGAATGACGCGGCTCTGGTCGAGCAGCGTCAGGCGGCCGGACGACTCCAGCACGCGCTGGATCACGAACATGACGTCCGGGCGGCCGGCATCGTATTCGTCGAAGACGAGCGCGACATTATGCTGGTAGGCCCAGGGCAGGATGCCGTCCTTGAATTCAGTGACCTGCAGGCCGTCCTTGACGACGATCGCGTCCTTGCCGACGAGGTCGATACGGCTGACGTGGCTGTCGAGGTTGATACGCACGCACGGCCAGTTGAGGCGAGCGGCGACCTGTTCGATATGCGAGGACTTACCGGTGCCGTGATAGCCGGAGATCATCACGCGTCGGTTGTGGGCAAAGCCGGCAAGAATGGCGAGCGTGGTCTCGCGGTCGAAGAGATAGTCGGGGTCGAGGTCCGGAACATAGGCGCTGCCTTGGCTGTAAGCCGGCACGCGAATGTCGGAATCGATACCAAAGACCTCCCTGACCGAAACGGTGGTGTCCGGAATCTCCGAAATATCAAGGTCAATCTTGCTCATCATGTCTCCAAGGCGGGTGCCCGACACCCGGCCATACTGTATCAGCCCATTTCACAACCATGACGCCGCAAGTCTACACTGCGCTCGTTCATGTCGGAACGTCGGCGATGCTTCTCCGGGACTGAAACGAAACCTCGGGGGCGATAAACTACCGCTAGCGAGCATTCTTGAACAAAGTCCCGGACAAGAAACGCCGCGCCCGGAAGTGGCCGAGGCGCCTGTGGGACAAACGCAAAAAGTTGTGCCGCGGTTGCCTGCGGCCTCAGCCGATTTGGGACCATACCTGATTGAAGACCAAGAGCAAGGACGGGAACTAACAAAAACCGTTCTGCTTCAATAATTGATAGGCCTGGATGACGGCACGGAACCGTTCCTCCGAACCACGGTCGCCGCCGTTGGCGTCGGGGTGGTGCTTCTTGACCAGTTCCTTGTACCGGCTCTTGATCTCCGAGGAGGTCGCGCTGGCATCAAGGCCCATCGTGTCGAAGGCCTTGGCTTCGAGGCTTTTCAGCTTGCGCTGCTCAGGGAAGCGCGGGCCGTTTCCCTTGGTGCCGTTGACGAAGCCGAAGGGATCGCGGACGCGGTAAGTACCCGAGCGCATATCGGAATGCAGCGGGCTGTTCTTGGCAGACTTGTTGACGCCGACCGTCCACGTCGGGCGGTGGCCGGTGATCGCTTCTTTCTGATAGCGCGCGATCTCACCGTCGGAGAGGCCGGAGAAGTAGTTGTAGCCCTTGTTGTATTCCTTGACGTGCTCGAAGCAGAACAGAAAGAACTGCCCCTCGGCATTGCGTCCGACGGGAGCGCGATGCACGCCTTTCTTGTCGCAGCCGTCCCACTGACAGGAAGGGGGAGCCTGTTCGGGTTCCTGCTCGCGTTTGCGGCGGGTGCGGATGCGGTCGAAATATTTGGAATCGAGTCTCATGACGGCACTAATTTTAGGCCTCCGAAGAGGCGACAACAAGAATTGACAAACCGGAATGTTGCTGGCTTGGTGGGAACCTTTTTCGCAAAGCAACGAGACCATGACCCTGCAGACCCGTATCGAAGAAAAGCTGACCGCCGCGTTCGCGCCGGAGCGCCTCAGCGTCATCAATGAAAGCCATCTTCATGCAGGTCATCAGCCTGATATGACGGGGGCCGGCGAGACCCATATGCGGGTTCGCATCGTATCCGCCAAGTTTGCCGGCATGCCGCGGCTGGCGCGGCACCGTGCGATCACGGAGCTTTTGAAGCCAGAGTTGGATGCCGGATTGCATGCGCTCTCGGTTGAGCCGGCCGCCCCGGGCGAACCGGTGCGCTGGTAGCGGGCACCGCGTCTATATGGGTGAGCCCGCCCAAATTTCCAATGCGGCTGGACACCTCATCTGTCAGCGGATCAGCAGCGCCGTCCCATAAAGCCCAAAGCCGAAGACCGTGTGCGCGACCAGATTGAGGAAACGCACCTTGTTCGGGTTCGGCGTCTTCGAGGCGGCCCAGCCGATTCCGAGGCCCGGCTGCAGCAGGAACCAGCCAGCGCCGACAGTGACGATCGCCCAGACCCAGGCAGGCAGGAACGTCGGCTCCGCCAACCAGGCCGGCCCCATGAGCAGTACGAGCATGATGCCGTAAAGAATGCCGACCGCATAGTGGCCGATCCATCCTAGCGCGAGTTCATGCTCGTAAGGCGTGGCCGTGGCGATATCGTCGTGAAAGACCTTGCCGTCCTTCAGATGCCAGAACCAGCGCCCCACCGGCGCCCAGTTCGGCAACGGCGTGCCGGTAGCCTTTGCATACACGATTGCCCAGATGTCCATCAGGATTGTCGCGCCGATGCCGATGCCGACAGCTCGCCAGAAAATATCAAACATATCAAATCCATAATCGTGATGCCGCAGCGGACGTCTTTCCACCGCAAACAAGAGTGGATGCTCGCCTCAGGCCGGACCCGCCTCATTTTCCTCTGCCGGCCGGATTCGAAGCTTGGTGATGCGATTCTTCTCGCGCTTCATGACGATGAAGCGTTTATCGTGGAAGGTGAAGGCCTGTCGCTCCTCCGGGATTGTCATCGACTCGTGGATAACGAGGCCGGCGATCGTCGTCGCCTCCTCATCCGGCAGATGCCAATCGAGGGCACGGTTGAGATCGCGGATCGGGACGTTGCCGTCGACCACGATCGAACCGTCCGCCTCCTGGCGCACCCCTTGAATGTCGATGTCGTGTTCGTCGGCGATATCCCCGACGATCTCTTCGAGGATGTCTTCCAACGTCACGATGCCCTGCACCTCACCATACTCGTCGACGACGACGGCGAAATGCTGCTTGCGACGCAAAAAGGCGTTCAGCTGGGCTTCAAGGCTGGTGCTGTCGGGGACGAACCAAGGCTTCTGGGCAATCTTGCTGATATCGAGGTGCTCTGGCTCCGCGTCGCGCTCGGCAAGCGCGCGCAGCAGATCCTTGGAGTGCACGACGCCGATGATGTTGTCCGTTGACCCACGCCAGAGCGGCA
Source organism: Rhizobium grahamii CCGE 502 (assembly GCF_000298315.2). Taxonomy (GTDB): domain Bacteria; phylum Pseudomonadota; class Alphaproteobacteria; order Rhizobiales; family Rhizobiaceae; genus Rhizobium; species Rhizobium grahamii. The sequence goes on from NZ_AEYE02000029.1 coordinate 106,024, forward strand.
TGCGGGTGAAGGGGCTTTCGAGGATCGTTCGCACAACGACCTCGGGTGGATCGTCGGCATTGATCGCCCGCATTGCCATGCGGTGCACCATGATATCGGAGAGTTCCAGTTCGCCAAGATCGAGGACGCCGCCCAGGCGGTCGCGATCGGCTTTCACGACCGACCCTTCGCGATGCAGAAGATCGACGGCACCGCGGAGTTCCTCGTGTGCGGAGAGCATCGAGACCTCCCGGGAAAGATTGATGCCGAAGAGCGCCAGGATGCGGCGGACGATCGCGTTGACGAAAGACGACACCGGACCCACGACGGCGACAAACATCTTGACCGCACGGGCTGTGGTCAGAGCAAACCGATCCGGCGTCGAAATCGCCCAGCTTTTCGGCAGGACTTCGGCGAAGATGACAAGGATGACGGTCATCGCCAGCGTCGCGAGCGCAACGCCCGAATTGCCGAACAGGCCAAGGAAAAGGCTGGTCGCCAGCGACGAAGAGAGGATATTGGCAAGGTTGTTGCCGATCAGCAACGCACCGATCAGCCGGTCGCGGCGCTCGATCAGCTGGCGCACAATCCCTGCGCGCTCCTCACCATTGGCTTCGAGCGTGTGAATACGGCTGCGGGAAACCGCCGTCAGCGCCGTTTCCGAACCGGAAAAGAACGCAGACATGAGGACGAGGGCCACGATGGAGACAATTTCCGGCCAGTATACGGAAAGAAATGCCAGCGTGCCGTCTGTTGTCATTGCGGGTGCTTCTCCTTGAGGAAGCTCAGCACTTCCGAGGCGGGAACATCATCGGCGACAAACGACTGCCCGATGCCGCGCGTGAGGATGAAGGTCAGCTTGCCGCCCTTCACCTTCTTGTCCTGGGCAATCGCGTCCATCAGCACGTCGGCGGGCGGCAGCGCGCCTGGAATTTCTGCCATACGGGTCGGCAGGCCGACGGCCTTCAGGTGGGTTTCGACGCGGCGGGCGTCATCCGGGCTTGCGAGGTTCATGCGCGCCGAGAATTCGTGCGCCAGAACCATGCCGATCGAAACGCCTTCGCCATGGACGAGGCGCGCGCTGTCATAGGCGGTTGCCGCCTCCAATGCGTGGCCGAAGGTGTGGCCGAGATTGAGAAGCGCGCGCTGTCCGGTCTCGCGCTCGTCGGCAACGACGACATCTGCCTTCGCCTGGCAACTCGTGGCGATCGCTTCGATGCGTGCGGCACCACCGGCAAAAACCGCCTGCCAGTTGGCTTCCAGCCACGCGAAGAAGTCTGGCTTGTCGATCAGGCCGTACTTCGCGACCTCGGCATAGCCGGCGCGAAACTCCCGAGCGCTCAGTGAATTCAAGACGTCGGTATCGGCCAGCACCAAGTCGGGCTGGTGGAAGACGCCGATCAGGTTTTTGCCGTGGCGGCTGTTGATGCCGGTCTTGCCGCCGACCGAGGAGTCGACCTGCGACAGCAACGAGGTCGGCACCTGCACGAAACGCACGCCGCGGCGCACGATGCCGGCCGCAAAGCCGGTGAGATCGCCAATGACGCCACCGCCAAGTGCGATGACGTAATCGTTGCGCTCGATCCGCGCTTCAAGGACCTTGTCGCAAACCGTCATCAGGTGTTCGAAGCTCTTGGTCTTCTCGCCTGCCGGCAGCACAAGCGTTGCCGAGGCGATGCCCGCCGCCTCGAGGCTTTGCACCAGCACATCCAAATATAGCGGTGCCACATGCTCGTCGGTGACGATAGCTGCCTTGCGGCCCTTCAGGCGCGACGCGATCTCCGCACCGGCGCGGGCGATCAGTCCCGGCCCTATCAGGATGTCATAAGCGCGCTCGCCGAGCGGAACATGGACCTTGCGTTCGGAGGCAATCGCATTCATCGGGCTGCACTTTCGGTTCGGGCATCGATCACGGCCTGGAGCACCTCTTCCGCCATGAGTTCCTTACGCACGTCGCGCGAAAGAACGGTGAGGTCGGCGAGTTCGTAGATCGGATAACGCGCGTTCATCAGATTTTCGAGGGTCTGCTTGGGGTTCTCGGTCTTGAGCAGCGGCCGCGTATCGCGCTTGCAGACGCGCTCCCAGAGAACGTCGAGATCCGCCTTCAGCCAGACGGAAATACCACCCTTCTTGATATGCTTGCGCGTCCGGTCATTGATGAAGGCACCGCCGCCGGTGGACACCACGCGCGGGCCGTTCTTCAGAAGACGCTTCATGACGCGGGTTTCCAGCGCGCGAAATTCTTCTTCCCCGTAAGCGGCAAAGAGCTCGGTGATCGACATGCGCGAGACTTTCTCGATCTCGGCATCGCTGTCGACGAAAGGAATGCCAAGCTGATGCGCAACGATCCGTCCGACAGAAGATTTGCCCGCGCCCATCAGTCCGACCAGGATCAGGTTGCGAGAACCGAGCGCAGCGCGAGCCCTGTCTTTCAAGCTTTCGGCAACGGTCAGAACTGGGTCGCTCATTGGTCCATTCACACTTTGTTTGCGAACGGTATCGACAAATGCAGGTGTAGCGTCAAGTCGCGCGCAAGGGAAACGTGGTCCAAATGCAGCTTCTTGCACTTGCAAACATGCTTCTTCATAAAGAAGCAGAGCCATGGAGTTACTGAATGCCGAGTTTGTTCCGTTTTCTCGCCATATTGGCGATCATCGCCGGTGCGATATACGGAACGATGTGGGCATTGGTTGTTTTTGTCGAGCCGCAGCAGCGCGACGTGACGATCCGCCTTCCGTCCGAGCGGGTCAATCCGCCGGCCACCGGCGCCATCAACCCATCCAAGAAGTGAGACCATGAAGGATCTCGGCTGGGCTCACGTCGAAGCATTTCTGGAAATGATGAGCGCCGAGCGGGGTGCGGCGGCCAATACGCTTTCGTCCTATGCGCGTGATCTCGACGACCTGCACGGCTTCCTGAAGGGCAAGGGTGTGCGTCTGCTGGAGGCGGCGTCGGCAGATCTTTCCGCCTATCTCTCTTCCCTTGCCGCGCAAGGGTTCAAGCCCTCTTCCCAGGCGCGACGACTGGCGGCGATGCGCCAGTTCTACAAGTTCCTCTATGCCGAGGGCCTACGCACCGACGATCCGACCGGCATTCTCGACGCGCCGAAGAAGGGCCGCGCGCTGCCGAAGACGATGGGGGTCGACGAAGTCGGCCGGCTGCTGGAGCAGGCGGAAACGGAGGCGCAGGATCCAGCGCCGGGCCAGTTGCAGCGGCTTCGGATGCTGGCCCTTCTCGAACTGCTCTACGCAACTGGGATGCGTGTCAGCGAACTCGTTTCGCTCCCTGCCCGCGTACTCGACCAGGACGGACGCTTCCTGATGATCCGTGGTAAGGGCAACAAGGAACGGCTTGTGCCGCTGTCGCAGTCGGCGATCGTTGCAATGAAGCTCTACGGCCGGATGCTTGCAACCGAGAACGCCGCCGCCAAAGCGCCGCAGGAAAATCCCTGGCTGTTCCCCGCAGCCTCCAAGGAAGGCTATCTGCCGCGTCAGGTCTTTGCGCGAGACTTGAAAAATCTTGCGATCCGGGCAGGTCTCACCCCATCTATGATCTCGCCGCATGTCATGCGGCATGCATTCGCAAGTCATCTGCTCGCCAATGGCGCGGATCTTCGCGTCGTTCAGGAACTGCTCGGTCACTCAGACATTTCAACCACGCAAATTTATACGCATGTGTTGGAGGAACGGCTTCAACAACTGGTCCAAACGCACCACCCCCTTGCCAAACAGGCCAAAAAGCAGGAATAGGACCGGCAACAAAGGGCGCGCTTAGAAATAGCAGCCCCGGCAAAAGGAACGGAAACGCACCTCATGCACAACTATCTCGACTTCGAAAAGCCGATCTCCGACCTCGAAGGCAAGATCATCGAACTGAAGAAGCTCGCGACCGAAGACGAGAGCATCGACACGTCAGATGAAATCGGCAGGCTCGAAGTTCGCGTTCGCGAGGCGATGGTCGATATCTATTCGAAGCTCAACGCTTGGCAGAAGACACAGGTCGCGCGTCATCCGCAGCGACCGCATTTCGTCGACTATGCCAAGACGCTGTTTCAGGAATTCACACCGCTTGCCGGCGACCGAAAGTTTTCCGAGGATGCCGCGATCCAGGCAGGCCTTGCCCGTTTCCGCGGCCAGCCTGTCGCCGTTCTCGGCCAGGAAAAGGGCAATGACACCAAGAGCCGCCTGAAGCACAACTTCGGCAGCGCCCGTCCGGAAGGCTACCGCAAGGCAATCCGTGTGCTCGAGATGGCAGATCGCTTTGGTCTCCCCGTCATCACCCTCGTCGATACGGCAGGCGCCTATCCGGGCGTCGGTGCCGAAGAACGCGGCCAGGCTGAAGCCATCGCCCGTTCGACCGAGATGTGTCTTTCAGTGAAGGTGCCGATCGTCTCCGTCGTCATCGGCGAAGGCGGCTCGGGTGGCGCCATCGCGATCGCCACCGGCAACCGCGTCTACATGCTCGAGCACGCGATCTACAGCGTCATTTCGCCGGAAGGTGCAGCCTCGATCCTCTGGCGCGATTCCGCCCGCGCTAGGGAAGCCGCCACCAACATGAAGATCACGTCCGACGACCTGAAGGCGCTAGGCATCATCGACGGCATCATCAGCGAGCCGCTCGGCGGCGCGCATCGTGATCCGGACAGCGTGATTGCCGCGACCGGCGATGTCATCGCCAATGCGCTCGGCGAGCTTTCCAACCGCACCGGCGAACAGCTCCGCAACGACCGTCGGCAGAAGTTTCTCAACATGGGCCGCAATTTGTAGTGCACAAGCGCGCGGCTGCGCTGTGAATGAGGCCAAACCTTGGCCACAATAATGTTATCAGTAACATTCCTACTTGCGGGGGACGCGAGCGCGCTTCATAGGCTGCTAAGAGTTTGTGAACCATAGTCAGCCTATGATTCGCTCCGCGCTCGTTGAGGCCGGGCTGCATACTGTTGATGGGCTATTTTGAATGCGCATTCGTCATTTTGCATATGTTTCCCTGATGGCGCTGGCTCTGGCCGGCTGCAACGATGCATTGGAAACCGCCCAGGTCGATCTTTCAAAGGTCAAGAACAAGGTGGAGCAGCCGCTCCCGCCGAAGATCCTGTCCGAAATGTCGGCCAAGGGGATGCAACGCAATTCGCCGATCATGATCCGCATCTTCAAGGAAGAAGGCGCGCTGGAGATCTGGAAGGCGAAGACCGACAATCGCTTCGACAAGATCGCCGACTACAAGATCTGCGCCTGGTCCGGTCGCCTCGGTCCGAAGGTGAAAGAGGGTGACCGGCAGGCGCCGGAAGGCTTCTACGAGCTGACGCGCGCCAACCTGAATCCGAATTCGAAGTATTATCTGGCGATCAATACCGGCTTTCCGAACCGCTACGACGCTATCAATGGCCGCAGCGGCACCAATCTAATGATCCATGGCGCCTGCTCGTCGTCGGGCTGCTACTCGATGACCGACCAGCAGGTGCTCGAGATCTACGCCTTCGCCCGTGACGCCTTTTCCGGCGGCCAGTCGACAGTGCAGCTTCAAGCCTTCCCCTTCCGCATGACGGCGGAAAACATGGTCCGGCATCGCTTGAACTCGAATATCGAATTCTGGAATATGCTGAAGGTCGGCTACGACAACTTCGAGGTCACCAAGCGTCCTCCGGAAGTGAACGTCTGCGAGAAGAAGTACGTCTTCAACCAGCAGGCAACCGGCAACGGCTCCTTCAGTCCAGCCGGCGCATGCCCGGCGATGTCGACGCCGCCGGCACTGACCGCTGCCCTTGCCTCCTACGGCAAGACCTATGACGCCGACTACGCCAAGGCCGTAAAGAAATACGACGGCATGGCTTGGTACGACCCGAGCGAAGCCGAACGCAAGGCGGTGGTCGCAAAGCTCAGGAAGGGTCGCGAGTTGGCCTACGCACCGACCGGCACCTCGCTCGAAGCCGGTAAGATGGTCAAGGTCGCGGATCTGGAAGAGATGATGGCTAGCAAGACCGCATCCACCGTCGCCGCCAACGCGGCGCCGGGTGCGGCACCAGCAACATCGGAAGCAAAGGCTATTGCCGTCGCTGCTGCTGTTCCGGCCCAGGTTCCAGTCCCCACGCCGAGCCCGCTCGCCTTCGCGCCGGTGGAGCAGCCTGAGCCTGTCGAAGTCGCCTCAAAGAAGCCGTTCTGGAAGTTCTGGGCCAAGGACTGATGGCTTGAGCGCCATTCTCTACGATCTGCGCGGGCTGAAATGCCCGCTTCCCGTGCTGAAGACACGCCGCAAGATGTCCTCCATGCCGAGCGGCGCATTGATCCAGGTCGAGACGACGGATCCACTTGCTGGCATCGACATTCCTCATTTCTGCAACGAGGACGGGCACCAGTTGATCGAAGCGGAAAAGACGGACGCTGGCCACCGCTTCCTGATCCGCAAGGGATAGCGCCCGCTATTTTTACGACATGCACCTGCACTTTGCGGTTGAGATCGTGACCGGAAGATGATCCGATGTGGCTGATTTCGCTGAGTCCCATCACACACCTCCCGACCTTTGATCCGAGAGGCCCATGTCGATTTCAGATACGATCTATCGCCCCTTCGAGCGGTTAATCCGCCCACTTGACATCCCCTACCGGCCGCTCCCCTCCAAGGGGCCGGTAAGGGTGCTCCTGCATTTCATCTCCATGTTTCGCGGCGTGCTGATCGCATTGGCGCTTTCCTCCATCATGTTCGAGGCCATCAACCTGACCATCATCTGGGGGCTCTCCGTTATCGTCGATGGAGTGACGCATCAGGGCGCCGCCGACTTCCTGCGGAGCGACTGGCCGCTACTCACCTTTCTCGGCTTTCTAATCTTTCCGGTGATGCCGGTCGTGTCGTTCGTGCTGAACACCCTTAATTCGCATACGCTCGGTGTCGGCATGCCAGCGGCCATCCAATGGCAGGGTCACAAGGCGGTAGAGCGACAGGACCTCGCTTTTTTCCATGACCTGTTTGCGGGTCAGGTCTCCTCGCGCCTGCAGCAGGTGGCGTCGGCCGTCCAGCAGCAAATCATCGCCGCCTTCCAGTCCATTCCGCGTTTCATCTTTCAGATGGTCGGGTCCGTCGTTCTCCTCGGCACGTTGTCCTGGCAGCTTGCCTTGCCTGTCATCATTTGGATCATGCTCAACGTGATCTTTGCCGCCAAGGTCGTGCCCACCTTTGCCGAGCGTTCCCGCCGCACCGCCAAACAGCGGAGCCTTGTGGCCGGCGCCATCACCGATCTCTACACCAACATGCAGATGATCAAGCAGTTTGCGGCCGAAGACAGCGAGGCCGGCGCCATCCGCCGTATCATCCAGAAGGCCGTGCAGACACAGCACAACGAACAGCGCATCTATCGCAGTTCGGAAGTGACCGTCGTCATTCTCAACTCGGTGCTGTGGATCACCATGATGTCGATCGGCTTTTCCGGTCTCGTCAAAGGCTTTCTCACCGTCGGCGAGTTCGTCGCGGCAGTCTACATTCTCCACCGGCTGTCGACGCAGATCTTCACTTTCCTGCAGATGGGCCAGCAGATCTTCCAGGCGATCGGCACGATCAAGGACGCAATGCCGGTCATGACGACGCCACCCACCATCATCGACCGGCCGGATGCTAGCAGTCTCGTGGTCGCCCGCGGGGAGATCCGGTTCGAAAACCTCCGCTTCGCCTATAAGGGCGGCAAGCCAGTCATCGACGATCTGTCCCTGACTATCCGGCCAGGAGAGAAAGTGGGCTCGTCGGCCTCTCGGGGGCGGGCAAGACAACGCTCGCCAACCTGCTGCTGCGCTTCTACGACATCGGGGGCGGCGCGATCCTGATCGACGGACAGGATATCCGCGCCGTCACACAGGCAAGCCTTCGCCGCGCGATCGGCGTCATCGCGCAGGACGTGGCGCTGCTGCATCGCTCAGTCGGCGACAACATCCGCTACGGGCGCCCGGAGGCGACGCAGGCGGAGATCGAACAGGTCGCGAGGATGGCGAGCGCCGACGCCTTCATCGCCGACCTCGCCGACGGCGAAGGCCGAAAGGGCTATGAGGCCTTCGTCGGTGACCGCGGCATCAAGCTCTCCGGCGGCCAGCGCCAGCGCGTCGCCATAGCCCGTGTTCTCCTGAAGAACGCGCCAATCCTGGTGCTCGACGAAGCAACTTCCGCCCTGGACAGCGAGTCCGAGGCAGCCATTCAGCAAAGGCTCGATCTGGTGATGCAGGGAAAGACGGTGATCGCGATCGCCCACCGCCTATCGACCATCGCCAGTATGGACCGGATCGTCGTGCTCGATCACGGGCGCATCGTGGAGGAAGGCAGGCCGGAGCTGCTGGTCGAGCAAGATGGCCTGTTTGCCCGGCTATGGAAGCGCCAGACCGGCGGCTTCATTCCGGAGGAAATCGACGACCCAAATTGACCAAGAGCTCATTTAGTGTCCGCAAGGCAGATGAAGCGGACCGCCGACTAGAATCGCATGCCCGGCACGGCGAGCGGATTGTCGTTCAACGCCGTCCGATCCGGCGTATCGATGCGCGGCTTGCCAAGAAACGCATCGAACAGATCCTTGACGAAGGCTTCCGGCAGATCCTTGGTAATCAAGACCATGCGCGTGCGCCGGTCCTGAGGGTCCGGCCAGGCCGGCAGCCGCGACGGCGGGTGGAAGATGCTCTGCACGCCGTGAAGCACCAGCGGGCGATCCGGACGGTCCGATACCGCAACGATCGCCTTCATCCGCAGCAGCTTCTCGCCGTGCGCGGACCGCAGGAGATCGATGAACATGTCAAGCGCCATGGGGTCAATCGGCTTGTCCTCGACGATCGAGAAGGATCGGATCGAGGCATCGTGGCGGTTCAGATCATGCGGATCCTGGTGGTCGTGTCCGTGATGATGATGGTGGTGGTGATGGTTTCCGTCGGCACCATGGTGATGGTGGTCATGGTGGTGGTGCAGGTCGTGGGCATCCTCGTCCCGCAGCCAGCGGCCCACGTCGGCAATCTTGCTCTCTGGGTCATAGAGGCCGTTGACAAGTAGGCTTGCCCTGCCCGCCTCGGCGCCATCGGCATCCATCAGTGCCGCGCGCGGATTTAGCACGGTGAGGCGCGCTTCCAGCGCGCGCAATGCCTCCTGCGACGCCATGGCCTGCTTCGAGAGAACCAGCCGATCGGCAACCGCGACCTGCTTCACCGCCTCCTCGTGATTGTCGAGGGTCTGCGAACCGTTGACCGCATCGACCACCGTCACAATGCCATCGAGGTCGAAATTGGTAGCGATGACAGGGTTGCCCATGATCGCCTGCATGACCGGTGCCGGATCAGCCAACCCTGTGGTCTCGATGACGACACGCTTCACCGGCTTGACCCGGCCGGTCTGCACCGCATCCATCAGATTTGCCAGGGTATCGACCAGCTCGCCGCGCACGGTGCAGCAAAGGCAGCCATCTGACAGTTCGATGATCGCGTCGCCGGAGCTTTCCACCAGCAGATGATCGATGCCAACATCCCCGAACTCGTTGATGATGACGGCAGCGTCCTTCATCGCCGGATCCTTGAGGATACGGTTCAGCAGCGTCGATTTGCCGGCGCCAAGAAAGCCGGTCAGGATGGTGACCGGGATGCGATTGGAAGCAGCGCTCATCGCGAATTGACCTTAGAAGGAGGTGGCAGGACGCGGCAGCGGCACCGGCACGTTGGCAATCGTGCCTGCAGTCTCGGCGGTTGCCAGCTTGTCGGGCTGCGGCTCGTTCTGACCTGGAATGAGGCCCGCAAAGACGAAGTTCGGCTCGTGGTCCATTTCCTGGATGTAAGGCGACTGAACCTTCATGCGACCGACTTCATCGCGCGTTTCACTGCGGACCTTGGCGCCCTTGGCGCTGCAGATATCGGCGGTGATATCCGTGACCTGGTCCTGGCCAGGTCCGTAGGGTTGCAGGGAAGAGAGCGTATCGGGGGCGGAAAATTGCGAGGTGAAGCCCTTCTGCAGCAAGTCAGCGGACGCATCCGCGCGAGCGGCCAGGCTATCGGTGCCGAGCACGACGGAGATCAAGGTACGGCCGTTGCGCGTCGCCGAAGCAATCTGGTTGAACCCCGAAGCACAGATGAAGCCCGTTTTCATGCCGTCGGCGCCGGCGAAACGTCCAATCAGGACGTTGATGCTCGGTACGTTCTTCGTGCCGGTCGTAATGCCCTCAAGCGAGAAGTATCCGGCATATTGCGGGAAGTCACGGCGCAGCGCCACGGAAAGAACCGCAAGATCGCGCGCCGTCGTGTACTGGCCCTTGCCGGGCAGTCCATTCGGATTGACGAAATGCGAATCGTTCATGCCAAGCTTCGCGGCCTCGGCATTCATCTTCAAGACGAAGGCTTCCTGCGTGCCGCCAACGGCCTCGGCAACCGCAACCGCGATGTCATTTGCGGATTTGACCATCAGGATCTTCAGCGCGCTGTCGAGCGTCAGCTTTTGTCCCGGCTTGAAATACATCTTCGCTGGCGGCTGGGCTGCAGCTCGCTTGCTCATCACGATGGGGGTATCGAGGCTGATCTGGCCGGCGCGAACCGCATCAAAGACCGTGTAAACCGTCATCAGCTTGGTGAGCGACGCCGGATACCATTTGCGGAAAGCCTCGTCATGCTCCAGCACGCGGCCGCTCTGCACGTCGACTAGGATGTGCGGGTTCGCATAAGCCTGCGCGGAAGCCGAGAGAGCGATGGCGGCTGCGGAAGCTGCGATTGAAAGCGGCCGCAGGGCGGCAAGCAAACGATTCTGGCGCGTCGACACGGTTCGTCCTTAAAGATGTCCGGAAGTCTCGAAAGTTTCCCCTATTTAACGTATATGGCCATGACATGGCAAAGGGCCTTGATTAAGTTATTTCTGCGGCATCGTGTCTCCGCGACCCGGTTCCGTCCCCGTTTCGATTTCACGACAGGAAGCTGACATGCCGATTTTGAACAGAGCCGCCGAACTTCAGGACGAGGTAACAGAGTGGCGCCGGCATATTCATGCGCGCCCGGAGCTTCTCTTCGCCGTCGAGAACACCGCCGCCTTCGTGGCCGAGAAACTCAAGGAATTCGGTGTCGACGAGATCGTCACCGGGCTCGGCAGAACGGGCGTCGTCGGCCTGATCAAGGGCAAGGGCGAAGGCAGCCGCACGATCGGCCTGCGCGCCGATATGGACGCGTTGCCGCTGACCGAAATCAGCGGCAAACCCTGGGCTTCGACCACGCCCGGCAAGATGCACGCCTGCGGCCATGATGGCCACACCGCCATGCTGCTCGGTGCGGCGAAGTATCTGGCTGAAACGCGCAACTTCAACGGCAATATCGCGGTCATCTTCCAGCCGGCCGAAGAGGGCGGCGGCGGCGGCAACCTGATGGTCAAGGACGGCATGATGGAGCGCTTCGGCATCGAAGAAGTCTACGGAATGCACAATCTTCCGGGTCTTCCGGTCGGACACTTTGCCATCCGCAGCGGCGCGATCATGGCCGCAACCGATGAATTCACCATCACCATCAAGGGCCGTGGCGGCCATGCGGCTCAGCCGCACCGCACGATCGATCCGATCGCCATCGGCGCCCAGGTCGTCAGCAACCTGCAGCTCATCGCCTCCCGCAATGTCGATCCGTTGCGCTCGATCGTGGTTTCGGTCACCAAGTTCAACGCGGGCTTCGCGCACAACGTCATCCCGAACGACGCAACGATCGCCGGCACCGTGCGCACGCTCGACGAAGAGGTGCGCGATCTTGCCGAAACCCGATTGAAGCAGGTCGTCAACGGACTCGTTGCCGCTCACGGCGCCGAAGTCGATATCAATTTCAACCGGAACTACCCCGTCACTTACAATCACGCGACGGAAACCGGACACGCCGTCCGTATCGCCGGTGAGATTGCCGGCACAGGCAACGTAAACGCCGAAATCGACCCGCTGATGGGCGGCGAGGATTTCTCCTACATGCTGAACGCCCGCCCCGGCGCCTTCATCTTCATCGGCAATGGCGATACGGCGGGCCTGCACAACCCCGCCTACGATTTCAACGATGAAACCATCGCCCACGGCATTTCCTACTGGGTGCGGCTCGCTGAACAGCGCCTCGGCGACTGAAATTCACTTCATCAGACACATGCAAAAGAGCTTGGCTTCCGGCCAAGCCTTTTGTATGCATGACGCTCAAGTGGTCCCGTAGCTCAGCAGGATAGAGCACCAGATTCCTAATCTGGGGGTCACGCGTTCGAATCGCGTCGGGATCACCAATATTTTCAAGGATATAGCCTGAATTTTCACTCCGCACTCGTGCGCCATCGCTTTACCAATTTTACCAGCATTTACAGTCATTGCTGTGAGTTAGCGGGGATTCGGTGGCGCATGATTGGCGCACGGTGGCTCACAGGACTGCCTTCCCTTAGGGCCTTTTGCAGCTGAAGCATTGGCTCTTGGCAGACAGTTGCACCTGCGGGAGCACCGAGGCCCCTCTACCGGAAATTGTTTCTTCTTATTGATACAGTGTCGCTAAGCACCTAAATAGATTGCGCAAACGGAAGGGGGCGCATCGCGAATGGTCGACGAGGGCGGACACAATTTCAAAAGGCTACGAGATAAAATCCTTGCCCGAAGCCAGGCACAGGATTGGGATCTAGCAAAAAAAGAATGGAAACTCGTCGGTATATATGAGGCCGATGAGCCGGACACCTGCTTGTGCGGTCATACCCCCATCATCGAGGTTTGCGTTTTGGCCAACACACTAAATGGCAGCAGGGTCGAAGTCGGCAACCGATGTGTAAAGCGGTTCCTAGGACTGAGGTCGGACCTCATATTTGCCGGGCTCAAGCGGATCAGAGAAGACTCTTCAAAGAGCCTAAACGCAGATGCCACAGTCTTCTTTTACGAGAAGGGCGTGATTACACCGTGGGAATACAAGTTTCAAAGCGACACAATGCTCAAGCGGGTACTTTCCGGCAAGCAGCTGCAAACGCGGCAAAATATCAACCGGAAAGTCCTTGATCACCTAAGCCGGCGCGGGATTTGAAATCCCGTGATATTACTTAATAACTCGCAACGTGGGCTTTTCCCGCTCCCTACGTTCGACGCCGTAAACAGTGGTTACCTCGTCCTCGTCGAATCGTAAAAGCTTAGAAAAATCCGACGCTGTATAATTTAGTTCGCTTTTGTGAAGATCGAGGACGTGCACGAACAGGCGGGTTGGCTCCGGAGGAAACTGTGTCTCCGGAGGCTCTGTCTTGCGCCAACCCCGTGCGCTGAGTTGTCTCCACAGATACGATGACTGATTGTCGCTAATCAGCTTGGCAGCCCCGGCTCTATACAAGAGGGATGCCACGGAGACGCGCCAATAACGCTTCAACTGAACAAGGCGCTCCAGCGTTACTCGGCCACCGATAATGTCGGAACGAAGCTGAGCTGCCGGAGCTAATAGTTCGCCCGCAAACAGATCGGCTTCTGCCTCCATCTCATCGGTAGGCACTGAGTGCATGATCAGATGGCCAAGCTCGTGCGCTAGTGAATGCCTCATGCGATCTGCTGGCGCCTTGCTATTCAAGAACACGACTGGAGGAACATCCCGCAATCGCATCGTTACCCCGTCGACATTCTCAACGAAGTTGCAGATCACAACTAAGATTCCCGCCCGCTCACAAAGGGCAGTCAGGTTTTTTATCGGGCCATCAGGAATCAACCAGGAGCGCCTGATTAATTGGGCGACCTTGTCAGCTCCGCCGAGCTCGTCAGCGTCCACGCGCGGAAGGGGAAGGTCCGGCTTGATGTCGATAGAGGTCAACAGACGCCGAAGATGCATTACGCGAAGATTGAGCTCGGCATGAAGCCTTTTCATCTCTCCCGCTGTAACCGAGGCCTTTTTCCGCCACGCCACATCATGAACGCTGAGAGGCAAGCCAGACAGCTCATCGTCCTGCGTAAAGAAATCAATCGGAAATCGAAGGGCGGAGGCGATTGCCTCGATTGTTGACTGCAGCGGCTCTCCATTGAGGAGGCCGCGCTCTATTCGCGAATAGTGGCCCTGATCGAGCCCGGCCTCCTCGGAGACCTCAGCTTGACTCTTTCCGCGATACTGCCTCGCGAGAAGCAGTAGCTCGTGATTGAATGTGCTGCTCATGATGAGCCATTATCTTTCTTCTTCTTGTCTTTATTCTGTTCGGCTTCATCAGATTTGGGTTGCTTGAAGCTGGCGATACGGAGCGGGTCAAACTCGTCATCATTGAAGAATTCCGGTTGCATCGGGATTGCGATGCCATCCGATGTTAGCTCGATTTTCCACAGGAACTCGCCGTTGTTCCGTGCCGATATACCGACCCAGATAACTTCAGTTTCGAATTCGTTCAAGACATAGCAAAGCTCCACGCGCTGCAAGCCTTCATAACCGTAGAGATCCATCTCGTGATCATCGTAGGCGACGGCTTCCGGCGTGGGATAGTTCGCAGTTGCCAGGCTAACGCTAGCGTGCTTGAAGCGAAACAAAATGACGTTGTCGATAATGAATGACGCGGTATCACGGTGAAAGAGCGGGGCGATACCAGGATCGGCGGATGCCAAGGAGTTCAACTCGCGAACCACGTGCTCCCACACTATTCCGCGAAAAGTTGCCTTGCGGAGCCATACTGCTCGCTGCGGGTAAAGCTCCACCGCGCGATCCCACGCACGATGAACAGCTTCATAAATCTTCGTGGCCCGATCATTTTTGACAAGGAGTTCATTGACAACAGTTCGCATCGGCAAAGGCATTGAGTCGTCTCCTGAATTTAAAGGAGCGTCTCACATCGCTTTTACAAAAACAAGACTGAATTATGCGCAACTTTATGCTTTTGGGCATTTGGTCTCTGCTGATGACGATGGCACTCGACTAATTCGCCGAATCGAATGCATGTCCAAGGCGTGATGAGAGGAAGAGAAATTGGCAAAACCACTTAAGCGTATTTCCGACGAAGAGTTCTATGCCATGATGGCGGATGCAACTCCCTTCGAAGCGGTGATAAGAAGCGCCATCGTGATTGAGACCGAAATCGAAGAGATCTTTCGGCTAGCCTTCGCTGATCCTTCTGCGATCACTGACCTAAAGTTGACGTACGCCCAGAAGGTTGGTCTGGTGATTGGGTTGGGCATGGATCCTCGGCTGGCGACACCGCTCAAAGCCCTAGCTAAGCTCAGAAACGACTTCGCACACAAGCTCGATGCAAAATTCGATAACAGCGACGCCGACAATTTCTACTCTTCGTTTGCGAAGGAAGATAAGAAAGTGATCAACGAGGTGCTTCGCGCTATGCCTGGAAACAAAAAAACAGACGGGACGCATCGAGCGTTCAAAGAGTTCGAGGAGCGGAAGAAGTTAAGCCTATGTGTTGTCACCCTTCGATCGGCGATCGTGGCTGCACAAAGGCAAGTGACTAGGCTATTGGAGCCTCTTCCGGACTAATGCGGGTGGCGCCCCATGCCGGAGTACGGCATGTGAGCAAAAACAAAATCTTGGAGATTGTGAGGCATACGGTTCGTCTACAGGATCGTTATGCTTTTCTAGAGAAATGTCTCACGGTTTAAGCCTGTTTCGCGGATTTTGAGCTCACCTTTTGCAGTAGAAGATATGAGCGAAGCGTACCACCCCAAATACAAATGGCGTCGAACGAAGATCGACGAGCGCGACGTGCCGACCGATAACGACTGGTCTGGGTATGACGGGAAGGTTGTTGTGGGGAGGATCCAGCTGCAGGCGCACGGCCTGAAGCAAGATTTTTGGCTCTGGTCCGGGCACGGCCATAACGTGGCAAAACGGCATCTGCCGCATCAGGGCTATGAAGCCGAAGGCCGGGAGGCCATGCGGAAGGTCGAGGAGTATTATGATCGCCTCCTCGAGAACAATGAAATCAGGAGATAACCGTGGGGCTAGATCGCTTTTAAAGGCGAAGAGAAGCACTCAGTGGGTTCATTCTGCACGTGACTCCACGGGGGGCGAGTGCTTCTCTTCTATCCTTGCTCTGCTCAGCGAAGGACAAGCGGGAGGGTACTCTTCTCGGAGGGGCAGTCTAGACGGACTAAGGTCCTAAGGAAACCGAGGGGGAAGGTTCAGGAGCCTGTGTGTGTGGCAAGCTGCGAGAACCTAGCCGACGCCGACAGCGATTCCAGTTTGCCTCAGGCTGTTTCGGTAGAAATTTCTGAGCGACCCATCGGTTCACGATCGTGATACTGGACGGGAAAGATGGGGCAGCGCATCGTTAGACAAACGCTAAACCGAGTGCTTGAGAACTCTAAGCTGGCGGCCTGGAAGCAGTTGAATCGTCCTCGCATGCGTTAATGCGACGAGCGCTCGAACAATTTCTGTCTCCGTGAATCCCATCTTCATCAATGGCTGACCGAGATCGCAAAGCGATTGGACCTGTCCGGGGCCGGGGAGCTGCTCAAGAAGCTTCCGCTCGACGAGATCCTGGTACTTCTGTCTTCGAAAATCCTCCTCCATCAATCTGTCCTAGAAAAAAAGCCCCTGCGTGCCAGTTAAGTCGGCGGGGCATGAGGTGGAGTTTAGCTTCGATGGGCTACGAAGCTAGGATATAACGCGTGATGTGGGGCATAGTTCCTTAGAAGTACGATAGGTCACTTCAGGCTTACCTTCGGACCAAGGTCCGATTGTCGTGTGTGTTGATCGCCAATACTCTACCGTTGTTCTTCCAACCGGGTGACCGGCGAAGGACACGGAGGCCATGAGGTGTCGCGGAAACCCCCTCATGGCCTCCGCGCTGCAGCGTCTCACGTCCCACCAGCGATAGAGCAAGCTACGAGCCAGGTCGGCAAGGTATTAGCCTCTTCTAATTTGTACGCTAGATGACGGGAACCCAACGGTGAGACAGATTGTTATGGGCTCAGAGGAGGGACGCACACCCCTCTTTCCTTTCCCCGTCACCACCTGCCCCGCTCGCCAAAGCGGGGCTTTTTTCTCGGCGCGCAAAGATAAGACCATTTACGAATATCCCAGGGGGCGCCGATCAACTGATCCGGCTTACTCGGGACTAAAGTTGAGGGTGACGCGTTTGCTTACGTCCTGAGAATTGAAACCCCTCAGTGATCATCATCTAAGCCCTGCCTGCGCAGGGTTTTTTTTCGCAGTGTATGTGGACGAACCACCCTACGGCTCGTGCGCTCTGATGTCGCGATTGTTCATAAGGTCAACAAGGTCCCGCGCCTCCTGAACAGTCAGGCAATCCAGGGGAGTGCCTTCGACAATTGCTGGACAATCGGTGGAGTTCTCTACTACAGCCCACTTGCCGTCGTAGACGGGGCTCTCCGCGACCCTGAATTTTGCACTCATCCTTACGCGTGCGCTGCACATGTTGTGGTCCTAAGCTCTACAGAGAAGCCATAACGAACCGGCCGAAGACTAGTGTCCTTGCGACAACTATGCCGATTTCCAACATATCTGCAAGCGTCCGGCCATGCGGGCAATGCGCCTCCTCTTTTCCCACGGCTCTGACCTTCCACACGGAGATGCGAAGGAAAATGTCGTGGGTGAGAAACCGGGTCATAGTGTTGCTATAGGAAATTGAACTTGCTTGGAACAAGAGGGCCGGATGCTTTGTTCGAGCCTGTCCGATCCTGTCGGACGCCGGGAGGCTTCGAGCAATGTTGCATGAACCCGTCGAAGCCTCCCGGTCTAACCCATAGGGGTTGTACCGCCCGAGCCTTCCTTCCAGCCGAAAAGCGCTTTTTGTACGATGGATAACGGGAACCAAACCTGAAGCGGCTTGTTATGCGAGCGGGGAAGGAGATGAACGCCCTTCTCTGTTTTCCTCGAACTAAAGCCCCGCCTGCTCCGCTCCAAGGTGGGGCTTTTTCTTACCCGCCGGGCAAAAAATACGACATTTTACGGATATCTTTTCGGCACCCCAGCAGGCATCGTTGCTGGGCGTCGAGCACGGGTTTGGTTAACCGCGGCGCAGGGTCGTAAGATCCTTGGCCAAGGGCTGCGTTGAATTCAGTCCTTGGCCTAATCACGGTTCATGGCGTAGCGGCAGCCCTCGCCCTATCCCGTTCGAGGCGATCGAGCCGCTCTCTGATGTCGAGCATGAAATCGCGCTGGCCATAGACACTGCCCTGAGCCTGCTTGATCTCATCTATCTGGCGCTGGAAGTCCTTGCTTCGATCGTCATAGTTCTGCCAGACGCGCTGATGCTCTGCCCGAGGGACCAGGTTGTCGCGGATATCCTTTATGGCGATGTCGGTCCGCTGGCGATCCTCTGAGGATCGAGCCGTCCGCCATTCGAGCTCCTTCTGGGTGACCATCTTCTCGGTCATCTTCTCCAGTGAAGCCTGAACGCCCTTGCTGGTCTCGACGATCGCGGTATCGAGCCGATCCTGTCCCTTGCTCAAGGTGCCATAGAAGAACGCCCCCAGAGCCGCGAGGATCGTGAAGCAGACACCGGCGGCCGACCAGATGACCGGCCACTGTGTCTTGCTGTTCGTGCGCAGCTCGTTCGAGAGGGTGCTGATCGCCGAGTTGATCGTCTGGAACCCGGTGTTCATGTTCGACCGAAGATCGACGATGTCCTTGCCTTGGTTCTCTACTCGCTCAGATAGTCGGGCCCATGAGGTCATGGGGTCGAAGCCGTTGCTCGCCATTTCGGAATTTCCCATCAGCCCCGTTACCCCGTGAATGCGCATTCCAATGCAATGGTTTCACTTGACCGGTCGTAGCCGATCGACTATTTCGCCCGCCGCCGTGCTCATTGCCCCCCGAGGCGGCAAATGGGAGGGTCCGGCCTGCCTGTGAGGGTCGGGCCCTTGCCTACTTTGCGCGGTAACGCGTCTTCACGTCATCGTAGAAGATCGAGCAACGCTCGGTTCGTGCGTTCTGCCGATCGAGGGCGCTTCGCTCCCTGACAATGACTGATCGAAGCTCTGCACCAACCTCGACGGCAGCGTGAGCTTCCTGGCGGCGGCAGTCTTCCGGCCATTTCGGCAGGACAACGCCGGCGTCGATCTTGCCTTGGGTCGCGGCGGCAACCTCAATACGCTTGGTCGTGGTGCAGCCGCTAATGACGGTTGATGAAATCAACATCCCCAACGTCAGCAGCACAGGAACGGTTCTTCTCGCTGAGGAGTAGCTCATTGGCTTTTAGATCTTGTTCGAGGGTGGCTTGCTTCTGGTGTTCGACGATGTCGTCAGCAGCGGCGCGTTTCAGGAGTTCGTCGAGAGATTGAGACGCCGCATTGCGCTGGCGCTCCATCTCGGTAACCTTTGCCTCGGCTGCTGTCTTCTCCGACAGGAGCACGTAGCCGGAGAGGATTGCCGCATCGTGGTTGTGCAGCCAAAGGCGGAACCCGCCATATAAAGCAGCGAGGAGAAGCGCCCCGCCCAGCACCTTGCCGACCGGACCGGTGATGAAATCTGGCATCTCTCACTCCTTGTCGAAGTCTGGGAGATCGACGGTCTGGCCGGCTAGCGCATGGTGGCAATCAGAGAGAAATTGGATCTTCCCGTCCGTCACGAATGAATGGCAATTGATCGGTCCTTTCCGCATAGATCCCTGAACAAGGATGGATGGCGTAAATGTCGGCGCATCGGGATTGCAGTTATATCCCCAGATCGGACCTTGGCGATTAGGCGCATCCTCGACCGTGATGACGTGGGCACCATCGCAACCGGGGCACCAAAACATAACTCTGCCCCCGCTCGCGCTACGAAGCTTTTTAGAGAGTGCGCTTATGGCTTCACCTCGACCGTGGTGTCAGCATCGCCCTGCTCGACTGCCTGCTGCGCGATGCTCGACTTGCGTGCGACGTTCGTTTCCCAGACCGCGCCGAAGACATACGAGCCGATGATGCCACCCATGAGGAGGATGAGGTTCATCGCGATTGTGTCACTCAGAGCGATCGGTCGGCCCCACACCGCGAGATAAGTAATTATCCCGGTGCACCAGGTGAGGACTAGGATAATGATGCGACGGCGAACCGCCCAATCAGGCGAGGCTATATGATCCATGAAGAGTTTCATTGGGAGGCTACCTGCAGAGCTGCGTTGAACTTCTTGCCGAACAGAGCAATCTCGTCGGCCCGATCGAGGCCGTTGATGATCCTGCGAGCGTTCACCCAATCAGATGAGGTTGCCGTGAAGTAGTCGTGGAGCTTCTTGCCTGTGAACAGGCCGTCGCGCATACCGATGGTGATGATCTTAGCCGCGATGTCGTCATGGCACGCGAGATCCGGATTGGTTACGAGGTCGACACCGAGCAGATCCGAGAATCGCCGGTAGTTGTTCTTCCCGGTGATCTGGCAATATCCCCTGCCTCGGTACCGCCAGCCGTCGCCGCTGGCTTCGTCGCCGTTGCCCATGCGGCTCGCATAGGCGCGGTTCGCAATTCGCTGGGGCTGACGAGCATAGGCTCTCGCATCTGCTGCCGAGAAGTATTTCGGAAAGGTCCGAAGCAGACCCGCCTCCGAATAGTTCAGGTTCTCGACGATCGGCTCGAACGTCCCGCCCGTCTCGATCATCGGCGTGGCTAGGATGTAGGCGACGTGACGCTGATCAACCACCTGATAGGCTGCCGCGGCGTCGAATAGCGCCTCCATGCCCTCTACCTGAGGAACAGTGAGCGAGCAGGCAAAGATCGACGCTCGCACAGCATCGAAGAAATGCTTGCGGTCCATAGGACGCTCCAGATTGTTGGGATTTAAAGGGCCGCCTGCGCGCGCAGGGGTCAAAAACTGTTGTTAGGTGAAGATGGGACTGTTTTCATGGCTGGGCGTTTCCAATAGAACCGCCACGAGCAACAGGTTTGAAAGGCAGACGCATGCAATCTGCTCCCGCTCGACGAGAGCACGTTCAATTCGCCGATACTCTGCGGGGACTGGCAGCGGTTAGCGTCGTCATCTCGCATTTTTACGGGGTATACTGGTATCAGCGCGCCGCAGTGCTGGGGCTGACGCGGGCGCAAGGGCTTTCCGAAAACATCAGCGTGCCGATCTACATCCAGTGGCTTCACCTCCCGCCGGTCGACTTTGGAGCGTTCGGCGTTGCCGTCTTCTTCCTGATCAGTGGGTTCGTCATACCAATGTCGCTGAGCCGCTCGACTGGTCCCGCATTCTTGGTGGCTCGGCTCTTCCGGATCGTGCCAACCTATGTCGTTGGGTTTCTCATCTCGCTCGCGGCCATTTATCTCAATACCGTTGGACAAGGGGGAGTTTGGCCAACACCACTATCCCACGTCTTTATCCACATGGTCCCAGGTCTTCGGGATATCCTAGGCACCACGAACATCGACGGCATCATCTGGACGCTTGAAATCGAGATGAAGTTCTATCTCGTCTGCGCCCTGATCGCGCCACTGTTTCGGAAAGGCTCCGCCGCCGTCTTCCTTGTGCCGGCCGCTATCGTGCTTGGCATCCAGATCCTCGCTTACCTCACAGCCCCAAGCATGATTGGCTTACTCGGCCGGATGGTCTTTGCCTCCGAGTTCATCTCTTTTATGTTCGTTGGCACGGCGTTCTACTACATTCATGCCGGGCTCCTGACCGAGAGGGCTGGCCTTCTGGTCGCCAGCGCTATCGCGATCGGCTTCTTCTCGCTTTGGACGGTATGGCCAGTTGGCGTCCTGCTGGCGCAGGCGTGGAACTACGCCGCAGCATTTCTTGTTTTCTGGACGGCATTCACATTTCAGCGGTACTTCGCCTCCAATGCCTTCACGAAATTCTTCGCGAGCATCAGCTATCCGCTCTACGTCGTGCATGCCGTCGCCGGCTACAGCCTTCTCCTTGTCCTGCAAAATATCGGCATGAGGTCGTCGCTGGCCTTGATCGTCGCGACGTCATTCGCCATTGGCGCAGCCTACCTGCTGCATCGTTTCGTAGAGAAGCCCACCCAGAAACTCGCAAAGCGGCTGAAATCACGACCAGCCGTCGCCGGCCAACTCGCTCCGGCAGAGTGACACCGCCAACTGCGTTGCAGCCGCTGCATGTTCTTGCTATTGGATATCCATGAGCAAGATCACAACCTATCGGCAGCTGTTGAGCGCGATCCACGAGAACGACGGGTTCAACAATTGGGACAGCGCAGGCGTTCCCGATGAGGAGCTTTCAAAGCTAGCCGAGAGCGCCGAGCAGGACGGATTGGTCAAGGTCGTGATGGGATGGGGCGAGGATCGCTATTTCCGCCTTACCAACAAAGGACGCCAATACATCGGCCTTCCCGTCCAGCCATCCATTTTTGATCGCCTCATCTCTCGGCTCGCACCTAAACGATCAGCGGCGCGATCGCGGCAGTTACGTTAGGCACAATCACCGCCACGGCGGGATCATCGAGAGGGTGGATTCCATCCGGCAGCATATCTCCAGGCGCGGGAGTTCCCCACGAGGGCGTGTTGTCGATAAGACTCACTCCCTGCGCAGCAGCAACAGCCCGCATTCCCTGATAATAGCTCGCTAGACTGGGCACGAGGGCTGTCCCCGGAGAGATTGCCGGGTTCATTGTCATTAGAAACAGCTTGGTTGCGGGCGATCCTGCCCAGAAGGCCTGCAACATCAGGACCAGATTACTCTGGAACGCAGCGACCGAGATGCCCGAGGTGGTAACAGCATCGTTCATCGCATATTCGATGACGGCCACCTTGGGCTTCATAGCAACCACCTGACTAACTATAGTGACGCCATAGTCAGAGGCCTTCCCAGGAGAGCCGAAATCGTAGGTTCTAAACGGTCGTTGCGTTTGTAGTTGCGTTCGAGATTGAAACGCGTCGATCCACTTCTTCGCGGTCAGCCTTGCAGTGAGGCTGGTGCCCATGAAGGCAACATCAAAGGCATCCCATCTCATCGCATTTGTGTCCTATCAATTCGCCAACCGATCGTGCGCAGGTTGAGCCTACCGTCGACATTGTTGGAGTCCCCGGTGTAGACACGCCCAACGTTATCGGTGGATATCCTTATCGACTGTATGAATTGCGCAGTACCGGTTCCGTAGAAGCCGATGGCCGTCGTGGCTGACGCCGTAAATGCTCCTCTGTCCGGGTCTCGGACGGACAGGAAACCGGTATTTGTCCCACCACTTGAGAAGGCCTGAACGTAGACTTCCGCCTCCGCTTTCGCGCCAGACGGAATAGCGAGCTGCCGAAGCGTCGCGACGTTTCCGTTTGCAACAGTCGATGCGGACACTACGTCGGTCTTGAAACGAAACCACTCGTTATCGTTTGTAAACGGAATGAAATTGCCGCTCCCGTCCGTCAACGCAGCGCCTAGCCAACGACGTTTAGTGAAGCCCGCCGCGTTCGGTCGCGTCATGTCGGGGTTGGTCATCGACGTGCTGAAAACCACGTCTTCGACGCCCGTCGTCGGGTTTTTGATCGCGTGGAAATTATACCATGTGTTGATTGCTTTCGTGCCGGCGTCGAGGCCACCGGCATTCGTTCCCGCGACCCAAAGAGCATCCAATTGCTTTGTGAGTGAAGTGGCGCGACTGAAGGTGATAGTGTTGTCTCGGTCGCGGCAGTAGAGCGGCGCAAAGTCGATATCGTTGTTCGCGTCAGTCGCGTTGTTGGCGTAGCCGCCACCACGAAGAAATCCTTCCCCGTCCTGACCGCTTAGAGACGTAAGCGCGAATGTTATCGCGGCTGCTCCCAGCGTGCCGCCCATAGGCGTGAACGACTGCCACCGAGATCCGGAATTCACCGCTCCCTCAAGGACCGTCACATAAGTTCCCGGATGGTCATTGAACGCCGAGAACTGAGGCGATCGCGATGCAGCGCCAGATACTACCGCGACGTAGATTCCGTTCTGCGATGGCGCCGTCTGGCCCGTAAGCAGAACTAAATCGCCGGCAGCAAGCGTCACTCCGTCAATGGCATCACCCGCCTCCAGACCATTTGCGATGTTGACGTTGGACGTGGCAACGACCCTTGTTCTGACAAACCGTTGCTGAGCAAGGCTTGCAGACGCTGATGCAGCCGCAGCAGCCGCCTCAGCCGCGGCTTGGCTGGCAGCAGAGTTGATATCGCTCGCAAGGCGAAACGCAGATCCCGAAACCGTGCCCAAAAGCAACAGACCTGGGACCAACCCACCCGAGGGTATATCGTTGCCGGCATTGCTCTTTATGGTCAGCGGGGCGCCCCCGTTGAACGATACGGTGACCGGCCCGGTGTTCGCCCTAAACACGTTCATGATCACCAGTGCAGATGAACTGATCGGAATTGTTGAAGACGCTTGAATAGCGTTCGCCGTGCCCGCCCCAACGTCAGAAGCCGCGATAAAGCTATACGGGAGATCAGCAACCCGAACCCAGAAGCCAGTCCCGGAGCCACCATTCTTTTGGTAAATGCCGTTGTAGGCGGCGGTTGGATCCTGAACGACCCAAGCCATGTCGAAGTCGACGAAACCCGTCAGCGTACCGAACAGGGAAGCGCGAGTGAGGAAAACGTTCCCGTCGCTACCTGACGTAAACGCGGAAATCAGGGACTCGACCCACTGCCCCCAGGACCGAAGTTCACTCTTCTTCGGCTTGTTATTACCCGACGAGGGAACGCCATCGGTGACGAAATCGCGCATGATCTGTGCGAAAGGTAAAGGCATGGGGCTTCCTCTGGATGCTTAGGTAACGGTCTTGGCACCCGTCGCGACAGCGGTCGCGGCGACGCCGGATGCATTGATGGCCTCGACAAATCCGTAGTAGGTCCCGGCGCTGAGGCCCGTCACCGTGAAGCTGTCCGCGGTTGCCGGCGGGCCGTACTCGGTTCTCCTGAGCGTCGCCCCGGTCATCGAGTTAGTAGTGTTGGTGTAAATCCGGGCGGCAGCATAGTTCGCGCTGTTTGGAGCAACCCAGCTGAATGCTATCTGGCCAGCTCCGCCTGTAGCTGCGACGCTGGACACAACTCCTGGCGCCGTTGGATCTGCTGTCGCGGTCCTGATTTCATAGCTCGTCCAAGCAGAGCTCTTGCCGTTCGACCAAGACCTCAAGCGGAACCGATATTGGACGCCATCAGATAGGTAGTTCGAGCGGACGGAGAGTTCCCCAGTCTTTGAGTTCACCGATCGAGCTGGCTCCGAGCCAGAAGTTGGCTCCCATTCCAGCTCATAGATCAGCGAATCCGAAATGTAATTCCAGGTCGCCAGTGCATAGGCTGCGGTAGATCCTCCGGCTATGACTTCATTTTGTATGACAACATTGAAGTTGACAGGGCTTGGAACACTGCCAGGCGGAAGGATGATCGCATTCGCACCGGGAGCTCCCTCCTCGATCGCCGCGTTAAAATTGTACAGCGTCGACGGCACGATGATTCCCGAGAACTCGACAGTCATGTTTCTGAGCGAGATCTTCGGGGCCTCGGTGATTTCGACGACGACCTCATTGAGCCGCGGCGGGTAGTGAATTCGTACGAAACGCCGGTAGGGAACATTCTTGGCATCGGAATAGTGCGCCTTGATCGTCAGGCGAGCCGCGTTCTTCCTTGTGTAGGTGATCTTTTGCAGTCGCTGCATATGGTTGTGAGACTGGACAGCCTGATTTTCGATAGTGGCTGAACGCTCGGTATCCTCGCCGATATACGGGTCTCCATAAATCGCCGCATCGACGGTGTTGTACCGGTTCGCCGGATCGGTCCATTGACCGCGCACCGCAAGGACGGTTGAGCTTCGCCTTTGATTGACATCATGAGCGCAACTGATGATCGCCGATGCCGTCAGCCTGATGTCCGGGTCGACATACTTACCGGCATGGACGCCAATTAACCCATCAGGCCGCTCGTAGACCACGAGCTCCCCTGCCTGGTCCATTATTCGCCCGACCTCGACGGGATCGTTCTCAGCTCGGAACCAGAAACCACCATGATAGCGGCGCTCGGTTTCGCCTAAGCGGTTCGTCACGAACTCGTCGCAAACATTCGCAGCGTTGACCCAGTCCGGAAGATACATGTCAGCAAGTGCCATCTTGCCTCCAACGGGATTGGTGAGATGCCATAACCGCATGAGGGCAAGGTTCGTCGAGAAAGCAGTTATGCCGCTTCGAGGATCATACAGGAGCGCACCCTCGCCGATCGCGGAGTGCTGCGGCATCTGATTTGGGAAAGATCCCATGTAGTCTTCAGAAGAAACGGTTTCGCAAGCCATGCGGACGGTAGCCAGGCCGTCGCCGCGGAAGTCGCTGTTCCAGATGGATGCGAAGGCAATGGCGATATCGGAGTAGACGGTGCTAACGGGAAAACCGACACGCGTGTGGATCGACACCCGCGAGGATCCGCGAACCACGAAGTGCGACGGCGTCACGACGAGCCCATTCACATCGAGTGTAACAGCCTCATCGTGAAGGTAGTGCTGGACGAAGCCGTTGATCTGGTGCCCCGCCCAAACAAGAATGTGATAGGCCGTACCGTCTGCCTCCTCAAGGAAAACGTAATCGCTTCCTTTCTTGGCTCGCCCGAGAACATAGGCCAGTGATGGCACAGCCTGTTTGAGGTTATAATTGCCATCCTCAGGCGTGGGCACGTCGGGCTTCTTTACAAACAGCCCCTGCAAGGCGGTCGCGCCGAAAGCAAGCCCAGCGTACGCCAAGGCATAGGTGCCGAGGTATAGAGCGTTTGCGGCAAGCGTCGTTGTCGCCAGCGAGGAAATGATCAACGCTGGAATTTCGATCAATCCGGGCATGCTGGTTATAATCTCCAGATCGCCAACGATGTGGCTGCCAAGGGGCCAATGCTGTTTTCGTAGCGAACGAGCCAACGTTCGCCGTCGAAGATCGCGCCGAACTGACGAAAAATGTTCGTCGGGCTGCCTATGACGCCGATATCGCCGGGCGCCGGTTGCTGCACGCGCTTCGCATTGATTGTGGCGGTGCAGCCCTCGACTATTGCGACGGCCCCGCCGGCCTGAATTATGATCTCGCGAAAGCCAGCCTCGTCACTGTAGGTGCCGCGCAAGTGCGCAGCCGGGTCAGGATGGCCGATCACCATCGCCCATTCTGCCAGGAACAGACAGCAATCCACATCAACGCCAGGATTCCACGGCCTGATACGGTACTCATCGAGGAAGGCCGAAAGGAGCTCAGTCATCCGAAGTTCGGCCATGCGATTGTCTTGTCCACCAGGAGGGGAATTCGCTCACAGAAGCGGTCCGGATTGCCAGTTGGGTTGAGGATCTTTGATCTTGCCCTTTGGTCTACATCCGAAAGAACTGAACCGTTTGTGAGCTTGCGAAGCGTGAAGCGATTGGTGATCTCTACCGCAATGACCGACTTGATCTGCCCTCCAGAGACATCATCCCCGAAAACAAGATTGTCGATTGAGCCAGTAAACTTGACGTCGGCTGCGCCTACCGGCTGCTCGAAGTCATCCAGCTCCTGGAGCATGACGCGCACGCGGGAACCAATTATCTGGCCCGACTCGTAGTCCGCCCAGATTTTGTTCGAGGTGTCAGTATCGATTCCCGAAATTGCGAGCGAGAGCGTAAACGCCTGCGCATTGATGGCCATCTCGATCTGATCAATGGCGTCATCCGTAAGGGTACACGACCTCCAAATCTCGCCATCGGCATCCATGAACGGCCCGCCCGACCCGTCCCACATGCGGATCGTTCCCGAAGGTAGGTCGACAGAGACCAGGACGCGGATTGATTTTGAAACCATCAGATCAGCCCCAACGCCAGCAGGCTCCAGTAGTTCGTATCCTCGGTGAAGGAGAGGCTCACGAACTCATAACCCTCGATGTTTTCGCCGCTGTTCATGCCGGTGTCTTCCGAAAGATTGCAGAGGCAGGTAGGCTGATCGAAATCCAGATCCGCCCCATCGGGAATGAGCTCGCGGATGGTGGGGCTGATCTTCACAGTGAAGACATCGCCGGTTCGATCGAGCGTCTGCCCGATCCGATAGAGCGCGTGATTAACGGAGAACAGCGCGCCCGTGATATCGTCCCCGCCCTTGATGACCCTGATTTTTATGGTCGTCGATCCGATGGCGGTTGTGCCAACACTGATCGCGGAGATAGCCCCCTGAAGGTACTCGGTCCCGTCCTCCAACGTGGCATTGTCGTCATGCGGCACCTCCACTGGAGGCTCGTAGGCCCCAGTTTCATATGGCGCCCGCTTGAACGCATAGACAGGCACGGCGACGCGACCAGCAGATCCGGAAAGGAAATCCTTGATTGCCTCAAAGGTTTTCAGCCGCGCGGGGGTATCGAGCAGCACACTGTTCAACTCGACAGTCCAGAATCCCAGATCAGTGCGGATCGATGGTTGCACACCCCCGAGTGACCGGCCGCCCGTACGGGTAAAGGGCACGATATTCGGGCGGCACTCCTTCGGGATTAGCAGATCACGAGGCCACACAATCATGTCTGTCATTACGATGTCCTATAATCGCCGCCGGCTTTTTGGGTCTGATATTGCGCCATCGTAGGAACAACCCTTTGATTGGCCTGGCTGACGATATTCGGAGCCGCCTTCGCCACCGTATCGCGCGAAACGCTTTGCACGAACGGGAGCAAGTTGCCGTTATTGTCAGCAGATACGCCAACCGTGACATGTAGCTCGCCACCTGCACGCTCCTGCCCCGGCTTGGTGACAGACACCGTCTCGTTCGGCGACGCCTTGAAGGCGACAAGCTGGCTGTCAATACCTCCTGCGCCACCCACCTGGAACGAACCGCCGCTGGCAAAGCCAAACAGCTTTCCAATCCCTCCGAAGAGCGAACCGAAGATGCCGCCAGACGAGCCGGCAATGCCGCCGCCACCAAAGATTGCCTGAAATGCCGAGTTCAAAGCCATATCGGCGAGACTGCCGAGCACATCCGAGAGCGCTTCTTTGACCGTCTTCGAACCGTCAATAACGCCCTTGAATGCGCTAGAAAGGCTGCTCGAAAGCGTCTGGCCGATGCTTTCCATTTTGGAAAAAGCGCCGGTAACCGATGAGGCAACCCCCGTCGCTGTGTTCACAACGGTGCCCGAGAAGTTGGTTATCCCGTTGTTCAGGCCTTCCATTACATTGGTACCGACCTCGTGCATGACACGGGACGGCGAATGAATGCCGAGTGTCTCTTTGATGCTGGTCGCGATGCTATCGCCGATGCCGGCGATATTGGCCTTCACGCCCTCCCACCTGGCTTGAATTCCTTGCCAGAGCCCGTCGATGATCTGACCGCCAATCTCGATCATTTTTCCGGGAAGCGCGACGAAGGCGGCTATGATATCGGCCCCAATCTGCACTACGCGATCCTTGAAGCCAATGAATGCCTCTTTGGCGCTCTCGACTCCTGTAGTGATTTTGGCCCAAACGTCGCCCGCGAACTGCTGGATATAGGGCCACGCGATCTGGAGTCCCTGATAGAGAGCAACAAGCGCCACGCCGATGGCGGTGATAGCTGCTACAGCCGCGAGAACGGGCGAGCTGATTGCCGCGATGCCGGTCACGAACAGACCGACAGTGAGAACGATCGGACCAAGCACGGCAGTCAGGCCGGCTATGACCGCTCCCCATTTCAGGAGTTCGGGGTTTGCCTTTGAAAGGCTGTCGACGATACCCGCCAGTCCGCTAACAAGATCCGTTGCGAACTTCAGGAGACCGCTGTTGGCAATGTTGATTGCGAGCGTCTCCAGCGCGCCGGAAAGCTTCTCCATCTCGCCGTTGAAGCCCTTCATGCGGGCGGCAGACTGTTCGTTTGCGCTTCCCTGCTTGGATACCGCTTCCGACATCTTATCGATGCCTGCGGCGCCCTGGTCGGCTAGGGCTATAGCTGTTCGCATCGCATCTACGCCGAAGATGTCCTTTAGAGCATTTATCTTCGCCTCGTCGCTGAGGCCAGACAGGCTTCCCTTCAGCTCTTCAGCGATTGCGGACATCGACTTCATAGAGCCATCGGCATTGAAGAACTCGAGACCGAGCTCCTGCATCGCCGCCGCGGCTTCCTTGCTCTTTGGAGTTAGTGTCGTCAGGAAAGATTTGAATGAGGTGCCAGCATCCGAGCCGCTGTTGAAGACGGAGGATGTAGCAGCGATGGCCGCATTGAACTCCTCAATGCTGACACCGAGTGACCCAGCCACGCCGCCTGCCTGCGCCAGCGCATTCTTGTAATCCTCAAACCCGAACTGCGACTGCAGCGTCACGCCGGTGATGCCGTCGACGACCTTGCCGAGATCCGTGACCTCCAGCTTAAACTGCGCCATGACGTTGGTCGCGACGTCCGCCGCGCTGGACAGATCGCCGCCCGTCGCTTCCGACAACTTGATCGATGCAGCAGCAGCGCCGCCGATGATATCTTCGACAGAAACGCCGTTCTTCGCCAGCATCTCCATCGCATCGGCAGCTTCAGAAGCCGACTTTGAGGTGTTCGCGCCGAGGTCGAGCGCCATCTTCTGTAAGGTAGAGAGCTGCTCGGAGGTTGCCCCAGACGCAGCGCCGACGCGGTTCATGGCCGCCTCGAAGTCGCCGGCCGATTTGATCGTCAGCGCGCCCAGAGCCGCAATCGGCGCCGTCAGATAGGTGGACATGTTCTTGCCTACCGACTGCATCGACTTGCCAGCGCCCGCCAAGCTGGCTTGTGCCTTCTTCAATCCGTCCTGAAACTCGGCACTATCGATGCCGAGGTTGACGCGAAGAGCGCCGATCACTGCTGATGCCATCTACTTCTTCCTATGACGGGAGGCCATCCAGCTACGGGTGACGGCCTCCATCTGTTCGGCCGACATTTGCTTGCCGGTCGACTTATTCGCACCGGTCATCATGGTTTCTAGCTTCGGCAGCTTCTTCTGCCGCGCCAATGCCTCGATGTGCCAGGCAAGGGACATTCGCTCGTCCCTTTCCCTGTTTTTCCGGTTCGTCACGCCAGCGATGATGACGCTGATTTCGCGAAGCGTGAGCCGCCAGAACAATTCGTACGGCTGACCTGCTTCGACCCATAAGGAAATAAGCGACGGCCAGTCTATGCCGCCGTCGCCTTCCGAGGGTCCGAAGCACCTGCCGTCTTCTGCGG
This sequence comes from Rhizobium grahamii CCGE 502, assembly GCF_000298315.2. GTDB lineage: Bacteria > Pseudomonadota > Alphaproteobacteria > Rhizobiales > Rhizobiaceae > Rhizobium > Rhizobium grahamii. The sequence goes on from NZ_AEYE02000029.1 coordinate 136,914, forward strand.
GAAGGCAAGTTGGAACGCTTCGCCGATCAACTCGCCGACGCGCTGAACTCCGACCTCGTCCATGAGGCTTCCGGCTTCCTTGAGCGTAGTGCCTTCATGTTGATCCTGCAGCGCGCCCCAGAAAACGGCTCGAAGCAGCGTGATGGTGGCCGTCTTCTGATCGCCGAGAGCTTGCCCGACTTCGGCAATGCTCTTGCCGGTCGCTGCTTCGATCTCGCACATGGCACTCGTGCCGACTTTCATCGTCCACATCTTGCCGGAGGCCTCGAATGAGACCTCCCCACGGTTCTTGTTTGCCATTACGGAGTTGCCTCGCCCCAGGTTTCATCGCCGGATACGGCAACGGTGATCGTCGCCGTCATGCGGTCGTCAACCGGGATGGCCTTCTCGTAACCGGTGATGACGGCATCATAGGTGACCGTCACACCGTTCGGGAATTCGATCTTGTGCTCGACCGTGGCGCCCGAGTTCATGAGATCGCGCAGCAGCTCGTCAGTAGCGTTGCCCGGAACCCAGTTGATCTCGAACGAGGCCTCACCGCTGTCGATCAGGCCGGCGATATATTCGCGGCGACGGCCGGGACTCTGCATGTGGGTTGCGTCGATGCGGTCTGCCTGCGCTGCGCCTGGTGTGACGCTGGTGACCTCCGCGATCGGCACAAAGGCCGGGGTCGTCAGAGTAGCGTCCCAGATGCTGTATTTGGTGCCGTAGCCGATGCGGGCGTCAGTCATGATGGTTCTCCATAGTGGACCGTGATGTCGATGGATGTGCGGAACAGATTGGAGACGCTGCCCGCATCCGCGGCAGGCAGATCCCGTTCGCTCTCGATGAAAATGCCCTGAATGCTCCCGCCACTATGGCCTGACAGAGCCGCCTTGATGGCGCGAGCAAGTTTGGTGGTCTGGGTGAAGGTGTCTGAATAGCAGTCGATCTGGACGCGAGTGGCGACGTAACCGGATGCCCCTTGCATGTGATAGTTCGGCTGGCTGCTCGCCTTCTGCAGGACGACGTAGGGCCGAGCGTCAGCCTGATCGGCGCGTCCTAAGCGAATGCGCTGGCCGGCCAGGGCAGTGACCGCAGTCGCTCCCAGCAGCAACGCCATAAGCGTCTCTTCCATCTATTTGCCCTTTGCTGCCTTTCGGGCGAGGCGCTGCGCCGACTTCTCGATTTCACCCCAAAGGGAGTTGGCGATCAGATCGAGGGTTTGTTGCTTGGTCGCGTCCCAGGCGGGCCGCATGAAGGGCTGCGCCGCATTATGCTCGTTGCCGAATTCCTGTTGGATGCCTGCGGGGTTGTTGGTGCCAACGAACATTTCCTGAAATGCCCTGCCGCCTTCCTCCTTGTGGAGGCTGCGCTGCCGAGGGTTGAGCCTCGTCGACACGTCGATGCTTTCATACAAATAATGCTCGTCGACCGGCGCCCCTGCGCGAGCTGCTCGCGCCATCGGCTCACCAGCCTCCTTGAGAACCCGGCGTAAGGTTGCCTTAGCGGTCGACTTCGGGAGCTGCCCGAGTGCTCGGTCTAGTTCTTTCAGACCTTCGATCTTGACCGTCACCTTTGCCATCAGTCGGCGCTCCGCGACGCGGTGATTTCAAGGTAGCCTCGGCGCCCGCCCTCAGCCACTTCTTTGACCGAATTGATTTGCCAAACGGCACCCTCATGAGTGAGGCGGTCGATGGGTGTGATCGATCGCGTCAATGACGTGGAACGTACGGTAAAGCGGGAGACCGCAAACGCACTGACCTTTCCCGCCGCCAGGAACTCGATCCGCTGACTGTCAGAAAAGTCATGGCGCTTAGTCCATACGGACCCGATGTCGCCCCACACCTCGACAGGTTCGTTGAACTCGTTGTTCGTCTTGGTGGCGCGTTGAAAGGTAATGCGCCGGTCAAGATCGCCAGTCGCAGGCTTCGCCATGATGTTTCACCGATATATTCTGAACGGCTGAATTAATGCCTTCACCGCGAACGGAAGCTCGTCCACCGAGGAGCCAACCGAGACACCTTCTCGGTTTTGATACCACTGCGTGGCGAGCATCATGACCGCGACTTGGATTGGCGATGGAACGACGTTGTTCCACTTCGTTTGGTCGTCACTGTCCTGCACCCCGTAACCAGCACGGTAGCGGATTTTGACGTCGCCCTCATCGCCTCGAACATCAGGCATGTCGCTGAAATCCGTCAGATCTTCAGTGACTATGCTATGGCTGTCGCCATTTGGGTCTACGTATTCGGCAGAGATAACTTCGATCACGGGCCCGTATGGCAAGTCATCAACATGACAAGGCCAGTTCGACGACGAGAACTCGAGGATTTGTACGCCCAGAGATCGACCCAACCAGCCCGTTGGCCCGTCGAGCCAAGTCGTCGCGCCGTTCACCAGCGTTTCGACATACGACTTCTCCGACTCCTCCTCGATCTTGCCATGGGTCTTCATATCTTCCCACGACACGAACGGCTTGGGCGCCTCGATGACCTTGACCTGCCGATCCATGGATTACTCTTTCTTGCCGCCAGCAGCGTCGGCGTCCGCCTTTGCCTTGGCGTCAGCTTCAGCCTTGGCTTTTTCAGCCGCCTCCGCATCCGCCTTTGCCTTTGCGTCTGCGTCAGCTTTCGCCGTTTCGTCTGCCTTTGCCTTCGCATCAGCAGCAGATTTTCCCGCATCGGCCTCGGTCTGTTTAGCGGCTTTCGCGTCGGCCTTTTTCTTTGCCTTGGCGTCAGCCTCTTCCTTTGCCTTTTTGGCGCGGGCGTCTGCTGCCTCAGCGGCGGATACGAAGAGCCCGCGCTCGATAAGTTCGCGCGCCTTGTCCTCGCGTACGTCAATGACTTGCCCACGATGGACAAAACCCTTGTCGCCGTAGGTCCCACGCAATGCCTGAATTTTCATGGTCTTTCTCCTTCGGTTCATAGAGCGGGCGGCAACGAAGCCGCCCGCCTTGATGAGCCGAAGCCTCAGCCGCCAGCTGCGGTGAGGATGTCGCTGAAGTCTCCCGTCACCATGGCAGCAGGGCGCTTCACAGCGAGTGCCAAGCGCTTCTCTGCGCGGACCGTCAGCATGTTCTTGATGAAGTTGTCGCGATCTTCCGAAGAGATCAAAACTTCAGTATCCATGCGGTCCCAGACCTTTGCCGCCATCTTGAAGGCGCCGACAAGGAACTCGTCGAGCGACATCGCCTGCGTATCGATGACCGGGCGGCCCCAGAGCTGGGGACCAGCGAGCTGAATGACGTTGGCGAAGATGTAGCGGTTCTCGCCATCCTTCGTCAGTTCGATGTCTGCCCAATCGGTAGGATGCAGAACGATACCGTCAGCGGGGTACTCGGCGAGCGAGGCCTGCAGCAGAGCGAGACGCAGAACATCAATCTTCGTCATGTTCGGCACCGTGATAGCGGGTGCAACGTAGTCCGTGGCCTGTGGCACGAGGCCGAGAAGGTGCTGACCGGTACCGTCGCCCTTGAGGATTTCCGCCTCTTCGACAAAGTCCAGGCCGTAGGTCAGTTCGCCGTCGATTTCGCTCTGCAGCTGCGGGATATCGTCCATTGCCTGACGAGAAACCGCGACCCAGTGAGCGATGGTGCGAACTGGCGCGTCGCGCGGCTCCCATACATAGTTGGATTCCGGCTTTTGCGCCCCCTCCGCAACCGCCGCCGCGGCGTTGGTGCGGGTGATCATGCGAGCATACTCGATTGAATTCGAGTTCGTTGAACCGACCTGCAGGAGCTGACGGATCGTCATGCGGCGACGCGGCAGACCAACGATTTCGGTATCACGCTGGGGCACTATCAACGCACCACCAGAATTGCCCGCGCTGGTGATGGCGTTCTGTACGCTGACCTTGACTGTGCCAGCGCCACCAGCTGCTGCGAAAGCCTTGATCTTCTCGTTCTCGCCAACCAGTTGGCCGAGGGACTTCGGCGCTGCATCGCCACCCTGGCGGCGGTTGGCGATCTTCTGCTCAAGATCAGTGCTGCGCGTCGACAGTTGCTCCAGCTTTTCGCTCAGCTTGTCGTGGGCCGCAGAGAGCTTGCCCTGCGCCATGAGAAGCTCATCAGCCTTTTGCTTGGTCTCCTGAGAGAGAGAGCCCGCATCCTTGGACTGCTTCAGAGCATCTTCCGCCGTGCGCTTTACGTCGTCGCCAACCTTGGAAAGTTCGCTCTTCACATCCTTTAGAAGAGCTTCGATCTTTCCTGCATCGATATCGTTGCGGACAGAACCGCAAACACCGAGAGGCTGGTTGGCCGTAAGAGACGCCAGCGACACGCCAGGCATCAATGCCTTGCGGGACATCAGCGCAGGACGCTGAGCGCCGAGAACAGCGACCATAGCCATTGCCGGCGTGGGAAGGTGATGAGTCGCAACGGCGACCATCGGGTGAAGGACATCGGCAATTGGGGCGCTGAGCATAACGGCTGCAATAGCCAATACGGCGAGAGCCCCGCAAAATGCGAGTTTCTTGATCATGACATCTACCTTTTGAGAGGAACGCGCTCAGGCGTTCGATGAGATCGCTTTGATGGATGAGAGGAGGTCTTCGACCCCCGACAAAACGGCAGCGCCAGACATGCCGGTTGAGGCAGCGCTAGACATGCCTCCTTTCATCGCGGCAAGTAGTTCCCGCCGCTCAGATTTCGATACGCCCGCACGGGCGAGAAAAGTCTCGATTTTGTGAGACGCAACCACGACCTTGCCCTCAATCGAGTTCTTGGCCTTGCTGTCGATCTCGTCGGCTGACAATAGCGTATCAGCGAAGCCCTTAGCGACGGCGTCCGCGCCACCGATCCAAGTCTCACGATCGAGCATCTTTCCAAGCTCCTTCGGATCAATGCCGGTGCGGGCAGCGTAGATATCGACCGCGGCGAGATCGAATGGCTCAAGCCAGTCGGCGACATTTCGAAGTTCGTTTCTGTCGCCCATCGCAAAGACCCACGTATTGTGGATCATTAGGAAGCCGGCGCGAGCAATTTGCACCTCGTCGGCGGCCATTGCGATGACAGAGGCAGCCGAGGCGGCAATGCCGACGATCTTTACGGTGACGTTCGCCGGGTGCTCGCGAAGGAGATTGTAGATCGCCAGCCCTTCGAAGTAGTCGCCGCCAGGGGAGTTGATCGAGACAGTGACATCTTTCTTGCCGATGGCACGGAGCGCCCCGGAGATCCGCTTGGCTGTTACCCCATCTCCCATCCAGTCTGCTCCGATCGGCTCCATGATGGAGATCGTGTTTTCCTCATCTTCCTTGGCAGCAGCCCGAATGCTGGAGTTCCAACGATCGAGCACATGCGGAGAAACTTCCGAACGCAGACCAGGGCGAACCGCTATGTTCGCGGCGGGGAGACTACGTATGGTCATCAGGAAGCCTTTCGCTCTGTTCGATACCTAGCCAGGCGCGCATTGCGGCGCGTGCGGTATTGTTGTCGGTTGCGTTTCCAAGCAGATGAAGTGGTGCGAGGTTCGTCTGAGCTGTCAGCGCATCGCCCCCGGCGACACGGGGAAGGTTAAGTTTGGCGCGACCCTCGTTACGGGTCATCAGGCCGTTCTGCGTCATCGTCGACAGGAACGCTGCCTTGGACTTGCTGTCCATTTGCAGCAGCGCTTCGCGATTGAACTCGGCATAACGTCTGCGATTGCCTGTCGGCCGGATAAGCTGCTTCTTGATCCGCGCCTCGATCCGGTCGCAAAGAGGATCAATCCCGAGGGTCAGCCAAGCCAGCAGGATCTGCTCTACCCCGGAGCCCCACATCGTCTGCCCTTGCGCAGCGTGGCCGATGATAATTGGCGGCACGCCCCACCAGCGGCATATCTCCTCGACGCTGAACCGTTTGTTCTCCAGCATCTGGGCATCAACTGGAGAGAGAGCTAGTCGATCGTACTTCAGGCCTGCCTCAAGAACCATCAGCTTGCCGGCGTTCGTCGACCCGACAAACCTCTCCATGATCTTCTGAAGAGCCTCGCGCTGATCCTTCTCCAGCGTCTTGTCCGAGGACAGGACGCCGCTGGCCTGCAGCCCATTCCCGTAAAGTTTCCCTGCCGCCTCGTCGATGGCAATCGCAGATCCAAAGGCCTGCGCGCCGAACTGAATTGGCGAGAGACCAACATCACCGCCAAACCCAAAGCCACGAAGATGGAATACCTTTTCGCGGGGGAGAACCTCGTTCTTGCCTCGATCCGAGTAGTTGTACTTCAAGACGCCTTCGGCATCCCGAAACGGCCAACAATGCGTGCTCGCCATCGGCTGTAGCGCACTGAGGCGTCGACCAGTCTCGACCTTCTCAGAATACGCATTTCCGGTCGCCGCCATCCAAGCAACCTGCGATTCCCAGTACTCGAGCGGCGTCTGGTCTTCGTTCGGGCTGTCGCAGATGACTTCTGCAACATCGTCATCGTCGATGCGGACCCGGTCATTATCGCCGCGACGTTCATACATCGCCAGAGGAAGGCACGACACAGCCTGCGCGGTCAGCCGGATGCATGCCCAGGCGGTGGCGAGCTGGAGAACGGAATGAAGATTGACGCTCTTTCCTGCGTGGTTTCCCGTTCCGAACGCCGCCGCCCATCCAGCGCCATTCTTAAGCGTCAGCCGACGCTCTTTCGCGGCCAGCTGGTCATTCGTCATGTTCGCCGGGGCGACCTCCTGGCGAGAACGTTTCTTCGTACGTGAGGCCATCAAGCACCGACCATGACAGGGTTGGAAAGGAAGTCATTCAGGCTTTCGAGCCTGAATGGTTCCGGATTTCTGCTCATCAGCGTGACGGCGTTGAACATCGCCATCGCCGGATCAATCTTTGCGTCACCGGCCGTCTGCTTTGTTGCCCGGATCGCCGTGGCGGTAGGCTCGATCTTCAGGTTCGAGATGCACCACTCCATGAGCGGGCCGCCAGCGTGTCTAAACAGCCCACTTTTCAAGCGCCGCCCCGTCGTCTTCAGGGCGTTCATCATACCGATCCCCTGAGGTGCCCCGATCAGGAGGCCGTTGTCGATCGTGACGTCGATCTCTGCCAAGGCATCGATCAGGTCACCAATACCCGCTGGGTCGACGGCGACGCCGCCGAGTTTGTTGGCCATTTTGATCTGGTTGATGCGTTCGACGATCTCACCCATGTCGCTCAAACCATCGCTGACGATGGTGAGGTGACCTGAGCCCTTTAGGTCGAGAAGCTTCGGAGCGATCTTCTTCCTTATGCGAAGGACATCCTCGTCGCAGTAAGCATGGGACCACCCCAGCCACCGCTTCATGAATGCCTTGCGCTTGACACCATCCACCTCGATATCAACCTCGATTTCACCAGGCTCCCGCCCGACGATCGAGAAGCCGAAGAGGTCATCGAGGCCGCCGCCGTCAATGCCGACAGTCAGACACTCGCAGCGTCGCAAGATCTTATGAAACGCCTCGATATGAGGAAGCTTCGAAAGAATATTATCAGCGCCACCAATCCAGAGAGGCGCGCCTTCCCACCGATTGGCGCGATGGCGCATGCCGATCTCGACGTTAAGATGCTTGGCCAGGAAGGACTGGATCGTATCGCCCTCCTCGTCATCGCCAGCCTGTACCTTATCGAACTTCCGCTCCAGCCAGTCCTGGCGAACGGAGCGCCCCATGTTCGGGTTGGTGATGTAAAAGTTCTTCGGGTCCAGGTAAGCCCTGTCCTCGACCAACTGATCTGGGAACTCATACAGCACGGGCAAGCTGCGCGGATCATCGATCTTCCCATCTCGGACTTTACGGAAGTAATCGAGCTTCTCCCGAAATACTCCGGCTGGCGGCTCGTCGGCTTGCGTCGTGATGTAGATCACGAAGCCCTCCGGCCTAGATATCAATCCCCCGGTCGCTTCCTGAAGCATCGAGCCGGCCCCGGCCTGTTTGCCGAACAGCCACAACTCCTCAATGAGTACGAATGCTGCTTTCTTGCCGGATGATGTTTTGGAATCGGCGGAGATTACCTTGAGAACCGCCTTCGTCCGAAGGTGAGTGATCTTCTTCAGGTTCCGATTTACATCGAGGAACTCCTTCAGCTCCGGATCAGCATCGACCATGTCGGCCGCTGGGTTGAAGGAATTTCCCGCGATTTCCTGCGTTGGAGCCAAGATGAGCAGCTCGGCGGAGTGTCGCCAGTTGCGTATCAGTGCCGTCAACATGATCCCGGCGGCCAGTGTACTCTTGATGTTCTTCTTCGAGATAAGGAGAAAAAACTCCTCAATCAACCTCTGGCCTGTCTCGGCATCGTAGGCTCCGAAGATCGCCCGCACGAAGTCGAAAACATACTCGCCGCAGGCCTCGCCAAATGTCGGTTGCCCTGCAACATCGACGATGCGGAGCGACTTGAAGACTTCAAGCGCTGCCTCGGCCTCATCCGGGAAAAGCGGATCGAACGCAATGAGCGAACGACGATTAACAATCCGATCTTCCCAATCGAGACAGGCAGTGGACCACTTCATCAACGGTTATCGACGATCAGCTTCGGTGCTGATGGTGGAGCGAACTTCCCTGAGACCTTTTGCGCCGCCAGCTGTCGCTCCTCCTTCTTCCCGAGCTTCCTCGTCTTCTCCTGCTGTTTGGGTTTCTCTCTGCCTTTGAACTTGGCCTCAGCCCCTTCGGATCCGACCTTATCAAGCATAGACAAGGCAGCATTCAGAGCTGAGGCATTGCCGGAAAGGCCTTGTTGGATCTGCGTCACCCGCAGCTTTGTCTTCAAACGATCAAGCATCAGCTCGCGATGCTTGATCAAATGCAAATAATGTTTCCGAAAAGTCGGGACCGAAAGGCCGAGGCGCTTTGCAACCTCTTGGTTTGTTTGGCCAGATGCCAGTAACACCATGACAAATATGATGTTTTCTTCCGATGGCTCATGCTCCGGCCTGCCGCGCTTGGCGTCGACAGTCAGCAGAGGGTTGCCGAAGAGGTCAAAATCTTGGGTCATCGGAAAAAAATCGTGTGCGTGAGAGGGGCGCGGGTCCGGGCCGAGGCGGCCTTTCAGACTTTTGACCCACCCCCCTTGAGCGGTCTGGGCCTCCGATGTCTTCAGGCTCCGGCCTCGTCGGTGTTGCTGTCATCGACCTCGATGACCACGGTCGTGCCACTTATGGTGCCTGCTAACTCGAAGAGCTTTGTCGCCATCCACATCCGGAGAGCGAAGCCCTTGGGCAGGCGAACACCGATCCTCAGGGTTCGTAGCAGTTCGCTGCCGTCGACAATGATCTCGCCTGCATCCTTGGCCATATCACCAACCGGGCCGAGCCCGCTCCTGCTTCTGCTTCTCGCTGTCGTGGTAAGCCTTGCTTACGGTCTGCAGGTTGTTCACATCCCAGAACAGCCGCTCGTCACCGCGATGCGGGATCTTGTGGTCAACCACCGGACTGTTATCGGCTGGATGCTTGCCGCTGCAGAGAACACCCGTTTGCTTGCAGGTGTAGAGGTCACGCCTCAGCACTTCCTCCCGCAGCTTCCGCCATCGGTTGCTCTTGTACCAGGCCCGCCATGGCTGGCTCTGGTCACGCTCACGACTGCGTTGAGCTTCCGCTTCCTGTCGCGTCGATGGCGATATTGGAGAGAGGCGAGAGCCAAGCGTCTTGAGCCTTGGCTTCAGAGATGTGAGCTTGCCCATACCCTTAGACAGAAAAGGCGACCCGAAGGCCGCCCTGTCCGTGATGCTACTCCACTGGAGAGAAGTCGACATAGTATTGCTTTCCGATGACGAGCTGCTCAGCAGCCGCGGGATTGTCGATGTTGTACTCGGCAAACCCGCTCGGCGTCGCTTTCGAGAACGACAGGTCCTCAGCTATCGCCTTGTCATAGGTGCAGCGGAAGATTGCCTTCGAGCCGCCCCATGCATTCGCGTAAACGTTCTCCAGCGTCATCTTGCAACGGATACCCATTGCGATCTCCTGATCTAGGATTTCATGAGCCCAGCACGACAGCCCATAACCTAGAAACAGAAAAGGCGACCATCAGGCCGCCTAGTTGGATGCAACAGAGAAGTCATAGCAGTAGCACTGGCCTTGAGTCAGTGCCTCGAATTTGAGGCGGTCAAGGCTGGGGCCGGGTGCGATGTTCCCTGCGGCTTTCGCCTACTCTCCACATCGTCCAGCGATGAGATCAGAGGGTTCGCTTGTCCGGCTCGTCCAGTGACATAATTGCTGTCATGACTTTTTCAGGAAAGCAAGAGGCATACTCTCGACATCGAAGCGCTTTCCAAAAACGTCGATCTTCACCCTGGCCTGTGCCTGTCGGCACCACTTCACAGCCACGATTAGGCACGAGAGTCCGGAGAAGGGACCAAAGGTAATCTCGGCAATGTCACCCTCCTTCATCGATTTGTCCGTCTTCACGTAAGGTATATCTCCGCTGCTGGTAAGCGCTTTGAAACGCTCAATATCTTCGTTTCTGACGACATGATAGCCGTTCGGCCCGCCGACGATATCGATCACGTGCTTGACGTTTTTTAGCCCCTGAAATGCATCGCCTGATGGCACGAAACGGACGAGCATATATGACGGGAAGAACGGTCTCGATCCCTCGATTCTCGTTCCCTTGTGAACGCGAAAGATCTTTTCCGACGGCATGAAAGCCTCGACATTCGCGGCCTCAAGATACTTTTCCACAATGAACTCTTTGCCGCTCTCCACCCGTAGGCAGTACCAATTCGCCATTTTCGGCTTCCTTTCACACATTTCCTTGGATGCCGACCGCAACCTGTCCGCTGCGATTCTTGCGATCCGGTCTGCTCTCGTCGAACGCTGATAGGCTCGCAACTTCTCGAGGTGCGACAGCTCGGCCTCGATCATCGGCCGATAGTTGATCTTCCTTCCGGTGATCTTACGCTGCATTGTCATTGCCCCTGACCTCTCTCAGTGCCGCCTCAAATTCGCTCAGTGCCAGTTCACAAGCCTCATCGAGATCCTCGATCGCATCAGGCAGGCGCGGGAACTGCATCCATTCCAGACCCTCAGGAGCCATCAGCCATGGCCAGCAACGACGATGGTGCAGGCGCTGCCACGCCTTCCAGACGTCGCCGCCTACCTTCACCTTGTCGAAGGTCTGGGCCATCGCCACAATGCGAGATGGGACGTTGAAACGCTTCCTTTGCGTTGTCGTGTCAATGAGCCTCGAAGCCTCCGGCCATCCCTGCTTTTCGCGCTTGTCGCGCCAGATCAGATCCCGCTTTTCAGGCTTGTCATCGATGATCTTCTGCTCGATCGGGTTGAGAGTAAGGCTGCGCTCTGGCCTCAGCAGCTCCGCCAGCAACAAGGCACGGCCGGCCCGCGAATAGGCCGTATAGGCCTCCGGCGCCGCGTGAGCTGCAAAGCCGGCCTTTTCGCCCAGCCGCTCCCAAGCGCGTTCCGAGAGGTAAGTCGCAGCCGCCTTCGAGAACTTGCGTCCAGACGCCTTCGCCGCAGCAAGGTAGTCGGCGGTGCGGTCTTCACAAGCCTTTCGCTGCTCGTCCGTCAGGTCCAGCCAGGCGCGCCGCGTCGTGGCCTCCGTATCGGTCGCATAGGTTGGCCATGTCGACCACCATTTGCGGAATCGCTTTTCCAGCGCCTTGGGATTTTCCTCCCCTTCATCATCGCGATCGCGCTCTCTCTCTTCTTCGTTAAGATTGGAAGTTAGAGAACTGTCGTTAATAGGTGCCGGTCCAGAACCGGCAGGGGGTGCCGCCCTAGGACCGGCAGGGGGTGCCGGTATACCGGCAGGGGGTGCCTCGTCGAAGTCGCTCGGGATAGGATCGAATTCCTCTCCACCCTCGGCTTCCCATGCATCGAACGCATTGCTCGCGATGACGCGATCGAGGATGACACGATAGTAGTGGGCACTGTCGCGGCCGCTCGCGCTGTCAACCTTGCGCTTTTCCACGGCGCCGATCTCTGCCAAACGATTGAGTGAGTCCTGAACCGTTGAACGCCCGCAATTGAGCTCCTTCGCCATTGTCACCTGGCTACGACGGCACCAGCCCTCTTTGTTGGTGTGAGTTCCCAAGAGGCAAAGCACCCGCAGGTCACTGCCCTTGAGACGACTGTCCGTGACAATCCACGCCGGGATTATGGAGAAACGCGGATTGCTCATTGTGCCTCCGTGGCGCCGCCCCGCGCCGCTTCTCTGAGGTCATGGGCTGCAATATGCACCGGCATGACAATGGTCTGAGGTATCGAACCATCCGGGAGGCGCCGTGCGCTCGTTAGCGAAAGCATCGCGTCGAGGTATGCGACACCAGCATGCAGCCCTGCCTGCCGGAGGATTTCCCGAATGTTCATGTGTTCACGATTGATGACCCAGTACGGGCAGCGGAACAGCCAATCGGCCCGCTCTGCGTCCGTTCCGGCGTCCGCGAGAATGTCGACGAGGGGCAGCATGTCGCTCATGACAGCGCCTCGTCGGTCAAGGTCACGCCGACAGCCTCCGGGTCGACCCAAAGTGCCGCCCAGATCCGCCGCCGAGGCTCGACATCGTGAAGCCGACCATCGTATGCCAAGTCGAAGGCCTCACGCGATAGTCCACTTAGCTTTCGAAGCTCCACCTTCGCTGCCCGCGCACCGGTCGTGCCGAAAGCCGGATAAGCTGTACGGGCCATCTTTTCGACGCGGAGCCGCAGAAAGCGCTTCAGCATAAGCGGAGAGAAATCGTCAGCGACCGCCATCGACAGCCTCCATGATCTTCATGCCGACGACGACGCTTGCCATCGCCTTGAGCGACCGCCAGCCGTCGTCTGAGACCAGCCAACGGCCGGGCTCGTCGTCGGCACGGATTAGCCCATCCGCATGCAATGACAGGATCAGACCGTCTGCCGTGGTTGGCCGAACACCAATGCCGCGGCGCATTTCGACCGCGTCGAAGCGATCATGCTCGCCGGCCCAAACCAGCGCCCGCGCCCGTTCCTCGTCGACGCGCTCGTCAAGCGTCTTGCGCGGCGTCGAGCGGGTAAAATCCTCATCGTTGAAATAGAAGTCACCGACGTGAGTGCTTTCACCCGGTTCGACCGCGTCAGCATCCTGGAACTCAGCCCAGTCGACACGGCGGACAGTCGTCGCGCTGCCGTAGGTGCCATCCTCCTGCAGCTCCCACACGAACCACGCAGTGTTCATGCGGCTGGAGGCTTTCTTGCCGTCCCAGCCCTCTCGGTGCATCATCGGCAGACGACGCTTGAACACGTAGACGCGCGCCGGCGGGTTTTCGTCCATGACGAAGTTACGCGCCTCGTCGGCAAATCCGCACATGAAGTTAAGGTTCAGCAACAGCGCCATCTTGCGAGGGCGATGGACGCGCAGCGCGTGCGCAACGAAGTCGTTCAGCACTTCGCCGTAGGGAGGGTTGGTGACGATATCGGCGCTATTGCCTTCGTCGCGACCGCTCGCGAGGAAATCACCGACCGCCTGCAGCTCGCCGTCGTTGTCGGCCGTTCCGCGATCGACGAGATCCGACAGGATGACGTCATATCCTTGTTCTTGCAGCACCTTGGAGATCGCGCCAAGTCCGCAGGATGGCTCCCATACGGTCGAAGAGAAGCTTTCAAAGGCTAGCAGCGTGCGCGTGGCAACCGCTGGCGTTTGGTAGAAATTGTCGCCTCGATCTTCCCTCGGCGCTGAAGCCGTACCGATGGCGGCTCGCAGGTTCGCCCGGCTCGGCTCGAGCCCTGCCTCAATGCGGGCATCGATCGCTCGTTGGACAAGCCCAGGCTGATCGGCCTCTGCATCGCGCAACTTTCGCGCCTCATGGACTTGCGCCTTTGAGAGCCCGACATCCTCCAAGCGAAAAAGGTTTTCGTCTGAAACCTTTTTGGGGCGACCGGGTGTTGCGACAAACCCAGCTGCCTGGGCCTCGTCAAACTGATTGGCAAGCGCGATCTTGGCGCGGCTCTCGATCAGCAGCGCGTCGGCCTGCATGCGACGCGCCTTGGCGATCAACTGATCGCCCGCCTGTAGTCGCTTGGCGTAACCCGCCGCTGCTTTCGCCTGATCATAGGCACCGGAGGACAGCATCAGCGCGGCATTATAGTCGCCATCGTCGAGAAGAGCGCGGGCACGTTCCACGGTTGCGGCAAGGTTCGACGCATCGTGATGCTCCACCTTGGCAACGTCGTTTGCATTGGAAACGAGTGCGCGCTTTCCGCTGGAATCAGCTTTCCCGACGAGCCCCTCAGCTTCCATCCGCTCTACGAATTGAGCAGCCGCGTTATATCCAATCTGCATGCGGCGCTGCAGAAATGAAGCCGAGCATTTCCCAACTGAGCGGACGAAAGCGACGGCGCGCTGGTAATCTTCTTCGACCATCATTCGCACCTCAGCAACCGGTCGAGGAAGGCGTTTCCCTTCTCGGTCATCGTCACGAAGTGCGGGTCGTCGTGAAGCCGGACCAGATAGCCGCCTTCAACGGCCGAGCCGACGCCCCGCTTGTCGCAATCTAATGAAAGTGGATAGGCGCGCCTGTTTTGCTGGGCGTGGAGGCGGACGCGGTACAGAAGCCGGCATCCAGCACTATCGAGGCCGGGCTCGGTGATCATCAGTTTGACCTCCCCCGCAAAAGCCGCTTTCGTATGCTGCGAAGCGCCGAGACTAATCCAGCGCTCGCTTGATCATCCGTTAGCCCAGCGTCGATGCATTTCGCGGCCGCCACGGCAAGCGCAACCTGCGCAGCATCTTCATCGCCTTGAGGGAGGATGTTGATTATTTGATCGGCAATCTGCGTAAGGTCCGCATCTCTTTCCATCAGCATGCACCCGCCATCATGGCGTCGAGACGCGCTAGAAACAGCATCGCTGGTACGATACGGCTGCGGACCGCCTGCCGTTCTGCCGCGTCTAAGTGGCCGTCTTCAATCGCCACCGCGATCGTCCGCACCACCTCGTCCAACACACCGTCCAACCGGAGGACCGCCGAGGCCGTCAATTCACCAACGCTTGCCGGAGCTTGGTCGGCAACCAACTGGCTTATTGCGGTTGATATGAAAGGATGCGCGGTTGCCCTATCGAGAGCGACGGCAAGGTCGACGCGAATGAAGTTCTTCGACCACTCTTCGGCGGTCGAGCAGTACTTGGTAAGCGCGGAGGTACCCATACCAAGAAGTTGCGAAGCACGAGAGACACCGCCCACTGCATCCACAGCAGCGACAGTCGCCGCCTTCAAGAGAGCATCTGATTGAGAGAGATATGCGCGCACAAAAACACCCCTGAAAGTAGTCAAGGAAAAAAGTTTGATGAAGGGATTCCGTGTCAGCCTCGCGAGCGTGGCTTAGAGATCAGGCATCGACATCACGGAGGTCCGCATGCCTGGACAAACCAACGTAGAGAAAGCGCACCGGATCTCAGAGGTCCGCCGATCCGGTGCGAAGTGGCGCGGAGGAACTGTCCGCGCGGGGAACTATAAATCATCATGCCGCGCACTCCGGCGGATCAAAGAACCACTGATCTTGCCAGACCAGTCCTCGAGCAGTTGCGGCTGCGCGAATGCGCGTCATTTGCTCCAGAGTCATAGCCTCCTCGGCGCCGCGCTCCCAACGGGAAACGGTAGGCTGAGTTACGCCAGCGATTGCTGCGAACTCATCCTGATTGATGCGAAACACCGCCTTGCGGATGTGGGCTATCGTGCTCATGGCGCATTTATACGTATACGTATGAAGTAATGCAAGAGGATATGCGTTCGTGTATTTTGATTTAATGGAACCCCTTGATATGCGCTGGCGTATGGAGCTTAAAGTCGCCATCCGCCGCTTGCGAACGCTTGCTGGCATGACACAAGGCGCGTTTGCCGAAGCCCTCGGCACGACGCAGCCAACCGTGTCTCGATGGGAAACCGGCGCAAAACCCGAGTTCGAACATATCGCGAAGTTGAAGAATTTTGCGGAAGAACGCGGCCTAGAGTTCGATCTGTCTGAGACTGGTTGGGAAACAGGTTGGACTCAGACTGTGCGTATATTCGGGTATGTCGGCGCCGGTGCCGAAGTTGTTCCCTTTAATGACGTCGAGCATGAAGGCTTCGACACGGTAGAAGTCGATTTCCCTATTCCAGAAGGTACGGGTGCGGTCGTTATTCGAGGCGATTCGCAGATGCCGATATTCGAGGATGGCGATCTCATCGGCTACCATAAGGCCGGGCGGCCACCGGAAGACCTGGTCGGAAAGATGTGCGTCGTTCGGCTGAGCGACGGCAGAATGTACATCAAGAAGATCAAACGCGGCTCTTCGCCAGGCTTTTTCACTCTGGTGAGCTCGAACGCATCCGACATCGACGATGTCGTGATCGAGTGGTCCGCCCCATATCGCTTTCGCATCCCACGGGAAGAGTGGACTCGGCTCTAGCTCTCGACTGATTCGCCGCCACCAACAAAAACCCCGCCCTAAAAGGCGGGGCGTTACGCGTTTCCTTCGGTGAGATTTTATTCGTCAACGTATTTTTTGCCTTGCGCTGTATACGTATGCGTATATATTCGCCTCATCCGGTCTCGATCCTCCCAAGCCGGGTCGCCCATCAAGGGTGCGCCGCTGCTCAACCTCCTCCCTGAGCAGCGGCGAGACCGGGAAGCACGGAGACGAAAATGCAGACTCAGACCCCTTACTCCCCGACCATTGCCAGAGACATCGCCAGCGAGATGGCAGATCACGCGCTTGAGCGCGGCGAGGGCCTGACCTTCAAGGACTACAAGCGCCTCGGCTTCACCGAAGCCCAGATCCAGCGTCACAGCGACGCCGCTGCTGCCATTTTCGCCCGCCGCTCCCTGCGCCGGGTCGCCTGAAACCTTCCGGTTTCGGTCACCGCTCCGACCAGGAACGGAGCGGGTTCCGAAACGGAAGCGAAAGGGCTCCCATCATGCAAACAGTTCGGACAGTTAGTCCGGTAGCGATCGCGCTGCCGGAACCGGGTTCGCTTACTCTGCGCCTAACGCGGATGCCTGTTGAGCATCAGCGCCGCATGGAGTTCGCGTTACTGTTTATCATCGCGATCGTTCTCCCGATCGCCATCCTCCTGCAGGTGCCGGCATGACGGCGACGACGGCCATCCTTGCTGGCGTCGGCGCAGCCTTCTGCGCCGGAATGCTGTTCGGCACCGCACTGCTCGTTGGAAAGCTGCCACGGGCTGTGCTCCGCCTCATCGAGTGGCGTCGCTTGCGCTCGTTGAGGGTAGACGACACGTGGGAGAACTCTCCATGGAGGGATATGTGATGGCGGAAATCGTCACCTTCCCCCGGAAGCTTCGCTTGGTGTCTGATGACTTCAGCCCCAGCGTCATCGAAGCGATCGAGATCGAGATGGCCGAGGCTAGGCGCCGAAACGTTCAGAGAGCTCTCGAACATGTCGCCATCGCAAACATGGATCTCGCAGTCGACAGTCTCTGCGGCAAAGCCGGCCTCGAAGGCCTGACCGACGACACCATGGCCTACCTCGCGCACGCGATGGTCCATGTCATTGATGCTCTCGGCTGCCGTAACGCCGATCTGCCGCTGCGCCGCCTCCTCAACGAGGCAATCGAGCGGATGGAGAGCGCCAGTGCGGACTAAGCCGAAGAAACCGACCGGCAGAGAGCTTCGCCGTCAGACGCTCGATCGTCCGCTTGTGATCAAGACGATCACAGTGAACAGGCGCGTCGTCGCAGGGGATCACGGCGGCATTGCCTATGTGGATTTCAAACTTCCTTGGAACGCGATGTACGCAGCCGCTCTGCAGGAGAGTGGCCTGTGATGAACCATTCTCTCCCTCTGATCGTCGACAGCTTCGCCGGTGGCGGCGGCGCATCGACCGGTATCGAGATGGCCCTCGGCCGCTCTCCCGATATTGCGATCAATCACAACTCCGCCGCGCTGGCGCTGCATGCGGCGAACCATCCGGAGACGCTCCACCTCTCCGAGAACATCTTCAAGGTTGACCCGCTCGACCACGTCGCGGGAAAGCATGTCGGGCTGGCGTGGTTTTCTCCCGACTGCAAGCATTTCTCCAAGGCGAAGGGCGGCAAGCCGGTCGAGCGAAACATTCGCGACCTCGCATGGGTGATCGTCCTCTGGGCAGAACGTGCAAAGCCCGACGTCATCATCATGGAGAACGTCGAGGAATGGAAGGACTGGGGTCCGTTGATCGAGACCGAGCGCGGACTGATGCCGTGCCCGGACAGCCGCGGCGAGACCTTCCGGAAATGGTGCAAGGCGATGAAGCGGGCCGGTTACAAGATCCAGCACCGCGAGCTGCGCGCCTGTGATTATGGCGCGCCGACCATTCGCAAACGCCTGTTTCTCATCGCGCGCCGGGACGGCAAGGCCATTGTTTGGCCAAAGCCGACGCACGGAGCGCCAGATGATCGAGAAGTAATCGGAGGCCGCAAGAAGCCGTGGCGGACCGCGGCGGAGTGCATTGACTGGTCACTACCAACTCCATCGATCTTCGACACTACCGAGCAGGTTTGGCAGAAGCATCAGCTCCGCGCCATCCGTCCCCTCGCTGAAAACACTATGGCCCGTGTCGCTCGCGGCATGAAGCGATACGTTCTAGACGCCGAGCGCCCCTTCCTCGTCAACCTGACGCATGGCGGCCGGGTCGAAGACTGCGCGGTTCCCTTTAAGACTATCACCGGTGCCAACCGAGGCGAAAAGGCGGTGGTCGCACCGCATCTCTCTGCCTTCTATGGTCCTGGTGCAGGAAGCAAGGACAGATCCGCTAGCGCTGTGGATCCGGTACGTGTGGTCACGACCGAGAACCGACACGCCCTTGTTGCTCCGGTTCTTACCTACGCTCAACAGGGCGGAGCCAATCGATCTGTTGAAGAGCCCCACCACACGATCTGCGCCAGCAAGAAGGACCAGAACGCCGTCATCATCCCGACACTGGTCGGATGCGGCGGACGGGCAGGGCAGAGCCGTCCTCGCGGAAGCGACGAGCCATCGGCTACCATTACGGCAAAGGCCGACACCTGCGCTGCGGTCGCCTTCGTGGCCCAGAACAACAATGACAGCAGGCGCATCGGTGGCGTGAATCCAGGCCGATCTGCCGACGAGCCGATGTCGACGGTAACGGCGTCGGGAGCGCAGCAGGGAGCCGTCACGGCTTTCGTCTCTCGCCAGTTCGGCACCTCGACAGGCCACGAGGTGGAAAAGCCTCTCGGCACGACGACAGCAGACGGCGGCGGCAAGTCGCTCCTCGTCGCTCCCTACCTTCAAGCCTACTACGGCACCGGCGACGGTGGTGAGGAAGATAAGCCGTGCCGCACGATCACGACGAAGGATCGCCACGGCCACGTTGAGGCGACGATCGATGCTCCACCGTTCAGGTACGATCAAGCCGATCGAGCCCGCCAGGTCGCCGACTTCATGCGCTCCTACGGCTTCTGGGATGCTCGCGAATTCGTCACCATCACGATCGCCGGTTCCGAGTTCGTCATCGTAGATATCGGCATGCGGATGCTCACGCCGCGCGAGCTCTACAACGCCCAAGGTTTTCCGTCGGATTATCGGATTGATTCCGATCTCAATGGGCGCCCGTTTCCCAAGAACGTCCAGGTGTCGTGTGTCGGCAATTCGGTCTGCCCTCCAGTCGCAGCCGCAATCGTTGGAGCCAACTGCCAGCATCTCGTCGAGTATCGGGAGGCAGCGGAATAATGGCTTCGAAAGCAGACGCCCAGCGCCTGGCGACGATCAGAACCCGACACGCTGAGGCCAGCACAAACTGGCAGCTCGGCAGCACCGGAACGGAGCTGCTCGCCGTCATCGTGCCGAATACGCAGCCGGTCGCCGTTGCCCAGCTCACCGTCGAATGCGGCTACATCGACCGCGACTTTCTGCTTCACGCCCATGACGATTTACGCTTTGTCCTGGGGCTGCTCCAGGAGGCCTTTGCCGAGATCAGGCGCTGGAAACCTCGCCAGCAGCAACAGGTAGAGCACGCTCACAAGAACGCGAATTACGCTGCCGAGTGCGCGATGCGATCAAACGATCAGATGTTCCGCCGCTTCCTGCTCGAAGAAACGGGCGCGGCCGATGTCAGTGACGCCGTCCGCGTGGACTCGCACGTTCGCTACCTCCTGAAGATCGACAGCCGCAATGAACTGAACACCGCCGCCGGCGCCCGCAATCGATGGTTCGATCTGCGCGCCGAGTTCGAAGCTTGGAAAAGGAACGCCGAATGACGGTGGATATCTACAACATGTCAGACGCCGATCGGCAGGCACATGCCATCACCGCAGCGCACCAGGCGTCTGAAGCTGTAACCGAGCTGCTGCGCTTCAGTCGCGAGGGGTCGGACATAAAGGGCACCTTCGGCGATATCGATGTTGTCGAGAAGCTTTTGGACGCAGCCAAGATCGCAATCGAATGCCTCACGGAAGACGACGACGGTCAACGCTACTCGTCGATCTATGGAGATCTCAAGCATGAGCTGGAGTTCTGGATCTGATGAACCGGCGCGACAAAATCCGCGAGAAGGTGATGGCTCGCGTCCGCATGGACGAGGGGACAGGTTGCTGGATATGGACCGGACCGACCTCCGGTACCGAAGGCCGAGGAGCTGGTTACCCGCGCATGTCTCTCGCGGGGCAGACAGTGGCCGTCCACATCGTCATGTGGACGAATGAGCACGGCTTCATCCCCGGCAAGAAAGAACTGGATCACGTATGCCGCAACCGGTTGTGCGTTCGCCCTCATCCCGAACACTTGGAAATGGTGACCAGGAAACGCAACGCGATCCGTCGCGAAGAGGCAAAGCGCGCAATGCTTTGCGAGGAGGCTTAGAAGATGGCTGAGAACAGTAAGATCGAGTGGACCACGCACACTTTCAATCCGTGGATTGGCTGCACGAAGGTGTCGCCGGCATGTGACGGCTGCTACGCCGAAAACCTTATGGCCAATCGGTACCAACGGGTTCAGTGGGGCGCGGGAGAGGATCGCCAGCGTACCGGCGCGGCCAACTGGCGGAAGCCGATCGCATGGGACAAGGAAGCAAAGGCCAGTGGCACCCGTCCCTACGTCTTCTGCGCCTCCCTCGCCGACGTCTTCGACAACGAGGTCGATGACCGCTGGCGCAACGACCTCATAGACTTGATCGATGCGACGCCAAACCTCGTCTGGTTGCTACTGACAAAGCGCATCGGCAACGTCATGAAGATGACCGATCCTGCTCGCGGACATCGGATGCTTCCGCGCAACGCGGCGATCGGCGCGACCATTGCCAACCAGGATGAGTACGACCGGGACCGCCTGAAGCTTTGGGAGGTCAAGCAGGGGCTGGATCCGCTATTCACATTCGGAAGCTTCGAGCCGCTCCTAAGCCGCGTCGCGCTGGACAGCTTCGCGCCCGACTGGATAATCACCGGCGGCGAGACAGATCAGGGTTCTCACAAGGCCCGGTTCACAGATCCTCAGTGGTTCCGCCACCTGCGCGACCAGAGCGCCAAACTCAACCGAGCATTCTTCATGAAGCAAATGCCACGGAAGCAGGAGATCCCAGCTGATCTCCTCGTCCGTCAGTGGCCTATCGCGAGGGCAGCAGCATGACAGATCGCCCGATCCTGTTCTCCTCGCCGATGGTTCGAGCTCTCCTCGTCGGCACCAAAACCCAGACGCGTCGCCTTTTCAAACTGCCGAACTGGGCGGTGCCGGGCACCCTCGAGATAGACGATGACGGCCCATATGCTTGCGCGGAAATCAGCGGTTGCCTCGCAAAGGTACAGACCCGCATAAACGTGGGCGACCGCCTCTGGGTGCGTGAGAATGCCGCCGTGCGCCATCAAAGCTGGCACCACGAGGATGGCGACAAGCATCAGGTCTCGTACCTAGCTGACGAGGATGAATCTGGCCGATGGCTTCAATTGCCAACATGCGGCACTGGCATTCGCGACGGAAAGGCGCCGTCGGTATTTCCAAGTAAGAGCCACAACACTGATGGCTCTCTGCGCTGGCAACCCTCCATTCATATGCCCCGCTGGGCATCACGGCTCACCCTCATAGTCACTGACGTTCGCGTCGAGCACCTGCAGGACATCAGCGATGATGACGCAATAGCCGAAGGCATCACTGAAGAGCATGTCGGCGGCTATGCCGGGTGGTCTGGCCGTCCAGACGGCGGGATCTGGCCGAATCCCTCCAACGCCTATTGGGACTTGTGGGACTACATCAACGGCGAAGGAGCGTGGGGTCTCAACCCATGGGTCGTCGCCTACACCTTCACCGTCCATCGCCAGAATATCGACAGCCTGTCGAAGGAGGCCTCATGACCGACAAGCTCGCGAAATGCTCAGCTTGTGGCGGGCTCGGTTACTTCCGCTGCGACTGCTGGCCAGGCGATTGCATCTGCGGCCAAGACGAAGACACATGCTGGGAGTGCGAGGGCGAAGGGTTGATAGATCCAACCTACGACGACGATTTCGGTGATGCCGTCGACGATCCCAACTACCCACCACCCACACCGAGGGACCAACCGGCATGATGGGGCAGATCGACAAACGGCCGCTCAACAAATGGCAATGGATGGTCATGTTCATGGGTCCGGATTGGGACAAGGAAACGATCGGGGCTCTGAGCTATTCCCTCCACAAGGCCTACGAAATCCACTTAAGCCGAATTCACGCGGCCGTACCAACGCACCGGGAGGAAAGCTCGGAATGACCGCTCCAGCTATTCGTGAAGGTGACCTGCTGATGGGCGCCGACGCCATCGCAGGTTTCCTTGGAGTAACGCGCCGCCAGGTCTATCGTCTGGTCTATGACGAGATCATCCCGTCATTCAAGCTTGGCGGCACCGTCGCGGCCCGTCGGTCTAGCCTGACGAAATGGATGGAAGGCCTTGAAGGAAACCGCGCAGCCAGCTAGCGTGCGCCCTTCGAATGTGAGGGTCACACGTGGCGACAATCCGAAAGCGTCAATGGACAAACAAGAGCGGCGAGCACGAGGCATGGCTGCTCAACTACATGGACGCCAACGGGAAGCGCCACAGAGAGCAGTTCGATAAGAAGCGGGACGCCGAAGCCCGTCGCAAGGAGATCGAGGAGCAGATCGGCAAGGGCACCTATAGGCCGGACGCAGCTACGACCACGGTCCGCGCCGCTTGCGAGCAGTATGAGAAAGATCTCAGCGCCCGGAAGGATCGAGGTGAAAAGGTCACGTCCGAGTACTTCGACAACGTCACTGGCCATATGTGGAACTACATCGCTCCCGACGAGGAGCGACGAGCGAACCAAAAAGGCAAGAACAAGCGCCGTCCCGATCTCTTTCAGTCGGGCATCGGCGACAAAAAGCTGTCCCAGCTCAGCGCCAGGATCGTCAGCGAATTTCGCGACGAGGTTCGAAAATCCGGCGTCAGCGTCGTTACCACCCGTCAGATCCTAGGCACTCTCTCTCGCGTCCTACAGAACGCCATCGCAAACGACCTACTGGCCGTCAATGTGGCAAAGGGCATCCGCGTCGTCGGTAAGCGGAACGAGGATGCAAAGAAGATCGTCCCGCCGTCAAAGGACGCGATTGCCGCTGTTATCAAAGCTGCGGACGATGCCTTCACCGTCAAACTTATCTTCGCTGCGGCGTCAGGCGTGCGCGCTTCAGAGTTTCACGCGCTGCGCTGGCAACATCTCGACCTGAAAGCGGGCACCGTTACCGTTGAAACGCGCGTCGATTCTAAACGCCAGGAAGATACCACAAAGAGCAAAGCCGGCCTTCGCGAGATCCCGCTGGGAGCGCACGTCATAAAGGTCATGAAGGAATGGCGTTTGAAGACAGCGTTCAAGAAGGACGACGATCTCGTGTTTCCGAACTCGAAAGGAAAATTCGAGAACCATAAAAACATGCGCACGCGCGTTCTCGCCCCGACATTGAAGCGCGCGGCCGAAGCAATGAAAGAGCAAGGTAAAAGCTTCTCACCATTTGGCTGGCACGCTCTGCGCCACTTCGCAATCTCGACTTGGATCGAGGCTGGCCTGGCGCCGAAGACGGTCCAAACCTTCGCCGGCCACTCGTCGCTTGCCGTCACGATGGACCGATACGGCCACCTATTTCCGAGCGATGACCACCGCCACGCCATGGACGCGATCGCATCGTCGATTTTCGCCAATGGCGCATAAATGGCGCACGATAGGCTAGAGGCCTTGCAAACTATAGGGTTATTAACACATTCCTAATCTGGGGGTCACGCGTTCGAATCGCGTCGGGATCACCAATGTTTTCGCTGGTAGACGAGGTTTTGGCGCCTCGCGCCAGCTATCGCTATCATCTCTCGATTGACATCCTTCCCCACACAATTCTTGCCTCGATTGCATTAGCAACCTAGATTGCACGGCGTCATTGTTTCCCCGGGGGACGTTCCATGCTTCGAACTTCGATGACACTGCTTCTCTGCGCACTCGTAACGACCGCACTGCCGGCATCCAGTTCGGCACGCAGCTGGCATTCCGATGATACTGCCGCACTGGTCGGTGGCCTGCTGCTCGGCGGCATTGCCGCTTCGGCCGCATCGCATGATCATGTGCATCAAAACCAGTACATTCCTCCGCCGCCGCCCTATCCGCCTCGCAGCGCGCCTTTCAGTCCCGCCCGCGACGTCATTTGCTATCCAAGGCAGGGCGCCTGCTTCAATCCCGACGGCGATTTTCTGCCGACCTGGACCAACCGGCTATTCTGATTGCGAGGAAACCGAGATGAGACGACTGGTAGCAGCACTCGCCGCATGCCTGGGAGCCGCTTCGCCCTCCTTTGCCGAAAGCCCGACCAGCGGCTTCGTTCGCTTGCACGCGATCGACCTGCTGGAACGCGCGCTGACGCAGGAACAGCAGACCAAACTCCAACTTGTCGCCTACCAGACGGCGATCGCCGATGTCTGCCTGGGATTTACGCTCGACGACGCAAAAATGGGAAAGGCTTTCGAGGCGCTTGCCCCGGCCGACGCGGCCAAGATGAGCGACGCCCAGAAGGACTATCACGACAAGCACATCCTGGTGATCTACGGCATTCTCGTCGGCGGTGAACTGGCAGCGCTGTCCGACGATCCGTCGGAAGCCTGCGCGGCGGCCGAGAAGGTCAAGGCCGACCCCGACTTCGCCGACCAGGTGGTGTGGCAATGAGCTGACAGGGCTGCGCCGGGCCGACTGCTCAGAGCCCTGATAGAAACTCCACCAACTCCTCAGCATCGACGGGCACCCGATGCTGCTCCGCTGGATAGGAGCCGTTTGCGATATCGGCGGAGTATTCGCGGAATGCCACGATCCGTTCCGCCTGGATGCGGTCGTATTCGGCGGCAAGGTTGCGGTAGACCTTGGCGTGGCGCGGATAGTGCCCGCGGTTGAGGCCGAGCACATCCTCGGAGAAGAGGTACTGGGCATCGCAGCCGCTGCCGGCGCCCATCGAGATCATCAGCATAGAAGTGCGCTCAGAAATCGCCGCCGCGACCTCGGCCGGCACGACCTCGATCTCGGCGCTGAAGGCACCGGCGGCCTCCAGATCCTTCACCTGCTTGTAGACGAATGCGGCGGATTGGGCCGTCTTGCCCACGGCGCGAAAGCCGCCCGTCCAGGTGGAATGCGATGGAACGAGCCCGGTGTGCCCGCAGACAGGAATATACTCGTCGCGCAGCCGCCTGATCGTATGCAGGCTGGCAGCGCAATAGACCGCATCGGCGGAGGCTGCTCGCATTTTCACGGCCGAACGCAGTATCTCATCCGTAGTGGCGCCGCTCTGGCCGTATTCGCCGCCGGGAATCGCGAATCGCCCTGGGGCAGCATCACGAAATCGCGGATCGAACAGAAGTTCGGGCGGAATGGAAATCAGGTCGATTCTGGCAGCCTCGGCTGCTTCGGCCTCCTCGAGCGATACCACGCGCAGCATGCTGAGCTGCCGCTTGCCCTTCATCGCCAAGAGATCATGCACAGTCGGTCTGAGTTGTTTGCCCATCACCAATACCTTGAAAATGCCACCGCCGGTCAGGCGGCCAGGAGGGATTTCAATTTGACGCTGCTTGCGACCAGCGCGGCTGGATCCGGATGTGCGCGCGCCGCGATCAGCATCTCGGCAAGCCGGATATCACGGGCAACCACGTTACCGCGACCGATGCCGCTCGCCGCCAGCAGCCTGCCGGCCTGATCGAGATGAAAGAGAATGAAGGCACCGTCACCGAGGTCCCGGCGCAAATGCTGGACGGCGCCCTCCGCCAGACCGGCAATCTGCAGCGTTACGTCATATTGGTCAGACCAGAACCAGGGAACGGCGGACACGGCTTCGCCGAGCCCCATCATATTGGCGGCGGCCAAGGCTCCCTGCTCCTGCGCGTTCCGCCAGGATTCGAGCCGTACCCGCCGGCCACCATAGATCGCCAGCGGGAAAGAGCAGCAGTCGCCGGCTGCGTACACGTCGGGCGCAGAGCTGCGCAGAAATTCGTCCACGGCAATGCCGTTGTCGATCTGGAGACCGGCGCGCGCCGCAAGCTCCGTATTCGGCGTGGCGCCAATCCCGACGAGCACGAGATCCGCGTTAATCGTGTCGCCATCGGCGAGTTGGATGATCGCCTTGCTA
The DNA here is from genome assembly GCF_000298315.2 of Rhizobium grahamii CCGE 502. Classification (GTDB taxonomy): domain Bacteria; phylum Pseudomonadota; class Alphaproteobacteria; order Rhizobiales; family Rhizobiaceae; genus Rhizobium; species Rhizobium grahamii. The sequence goes on from NZ_AEYE02000029.1 coordinate 163,358, forward strand.
CCCTCCTCGGCCATCGCAGTGATCGCCACCCCGCAGCGGATGTCGACGCCCTCCAGCAGATGCCGCTCGCAGATCGCGCCTGCGACCTCCTCCGGAACCCCGCGCTTCAGGACGCGATCCAGGCCTTCGAGAACCGTCACCTCGGTTCCGAGCGCGCGCGCCGTTGCTGCAAGCTCGAGACCGATAAAACCGCCGCCGATGATCACGATATGCTTTCCGGGCATCATCGCTTTGCGGAGGGCTTCCGCGTCCGCGTGGGTGCGGAGCGAGCGGATGTGCCTGCTATCCTCGGCAATCCCGGGAAATGCCCGCGCGCGAGCGCCGGTCGCGAGCAGGAGCTTCTCGTAAGTGATAGAGCTGCCATCGGAAAGCGTAACCGCCTTTGCATCAGGATGAACGTCCTCGACCGTCACGCCCGTCAGCAGGCTGATGCCGCTCGCCGCATATCTCTCCGGCTCGGCGATAAACTTCGGCGCTGATGCACCTCCGTCAACCGCCTTGGAAAGCGGCGGTCGCTCATAGGGGGCGAGGGTCTCGCTTCCGATTAGCGTGATCTCGCCGTCAAACCCCTTTTCGCGCAAAGCAAACGCCGCGCGCCCGCCGCATTCTCCCGCCCCGACAATGACGAAATGGGTCATCGCAACCACCTCAGATCGAAATGAAGACAGCGCCGTCTTCGACTTTCACGGGATAGGTGGCAAGGTTGACGCAAACCGGCGCCCCCTTGGCCTGCCCCGTCTTGTAGTTGAAACGGCCGTTGTGCTTGGGACATTCGATGATCTCGTCCATGACAAGGCCATCAGCCAGATGGACCTGCTCGTGGGTGCAGAGCCCATCTGTTGCGAAAAACTCATCGTCCGGACTGCGATAGACCGCAAAGGTCCTGCCCTGATGATCGAACCGCATGACATCTTCCTCGTCGATGTCCTCGACGGCACAGACTTCGATCCAATTTCCGCTCATCTTGTCCTCCCATGCTTGATGTCTTCGCTGCTCTATTGGGCGGCCGGCGCTAGCTCGGCGTGCAACTCTTCGCGATAGGGTCGCGCTGTCGCTGGCAGTTCGCGCTTGAGGAAATAGTCCTCGTTGCGCAGCTGGCGCAGGAACGCCGGGATCATCTCGAGATACCCTGACCACATCGACGGATTCGCGCCCGGCAGATCGTGCTTGATCATCGCATGCAGGCGCGGCAGCGCATGATAGGGCACCATCGGGAACATGTGATGCTCGACGTGGTAGTTCATGTTCCAGTAGATGAACCGGCTGATCGGGTTCATATGGACCGTTCGGCTGTTCAGGCGATGATCGATGACATTGTCAGCGAGGCCACCGTGCTGCAGCAGGCCGGTCAATACGTGATGCCATGCCCCGTAGAGCCGCGGCAGACCGATCAGCACCAGCGGCAGGATAGACCCCATGGCAATCGCGGCGGCAATCGTGACGACATAAATAGCAAGCCAGATGCGGGCGATCAGGATCGTGCGCGGCTGCTCCATCTCGGGGATGAATGTTTTCTCTTCGGCACTGATGACCCCGAAGGCATTGCGCAGCATGTCCACCATCGCATGCCAGACATCGAGAATGCCGAAGAAATTGAGGACCAGCCGCAGCAGATCCGGCGGGCGCATCACGGCAATTTCGGGATCTCGGCCAACGATCACCGTATCGGTGTGATGGCGCGTATGGCTCCAGCGCCAGATCACTGGATTGCGCATGATCATGAAGCAGGCGATCTGATAGACCGCATCGTTCATCCAGCGCGTTTTGAAGGCTGTGCCATGGCCGCATTCGTGCCAGCGGCTATCCGATGCCGAACCGTAGAGAACTCCATAGGCAAGGAAAAAGGGCACACAGAGCCAGGAGCCCCAGAAATAGACGCCAAGCCCGGCAAGGAGAATCATCGCACCGAGCCAAATGATCGTGTCGCGAATGGCCGGCGCGTCGGAGCGCTGCATCAGCGCCTTCATCTCCTTGCGCGGAACCTCGGTGTGATACCACTCCGCAGCCGCCAGCCCCATGTCGACGGCCGTCCGGCCGCTTTCGCCAAGCAGGCTGTAGTCTCGCTTCCTCATCTGATCCGCCATCGCAACCTCCCGCACGTCGTTCCTCCCGGCCTGTGCAGACGAGAATATGTTGACTTTCATCGAGCGACAATGCAGCCTTGATGTATTCTATCAAAACCTATCATTGCGACACATCACAATGAGGGATTCTTGCAAAGGGCCGACGGTGAAGCGACCAACGATCCAGGATCTGGCGGATGCCTCCGGTGTCAGCGTCGCAACAGTCGATCGCGTGCTGAACGGTCGTCATCGCGTTCGTGAGGAGACGGCGCGAAGGGTCTATAACGCGGCTGCCTCAATCGGCTACCATGCGGTCGGCCTGCTCAGACAGCGCGTTTTTCAGGATCTCCCGCACCATCGGCTGGGCTTTCTTTTGCAGCGTCCGACGCAATCCTTCTATCAGACGCTCGCCCGCGAAATCGAACATGCCGCGCATGCCCACACAACGTCTCGCATCACCGCTCAGGTAGAATATGCGACCGCATCGACGCCAGCCGCGATCATCGAAACCTTGAAGCTTCTTGCCAGCCGCAACCAGGCCATCGCCTTGGTCGGCCCCGACTATCCTGCCGTCGCCGCCGAAGTGGAAGCGTTAAAGGCCAGGGGAATCCCGACCTTCTCGATCCTGTCCGATCTCGCAAGCGGCGTGCGGCAGGGCTATGTTGGATTGAACAATCGAAAGGTCGGTCGTACCGCAGCCTGGATGATCGCAAAGGCCGCCAAGAGGCCAGGAAAGGTCGTCTGTTTCGTCGGCAGCCACCGCTATCACGGACACGAGTTGCGGGAGATCGGCTTCCGCTCGTATTTCCGCGAAAACGCTCCTGAGTTCGAAGTTCTCGAGACGCTGATCAATCTCGAAACGCCCGAGATAACCCATGAGGCCACCGTCAATCTCCTTAAGGAACATCCGGATCTCGTCGGATTCTACGTCTGCGGTGGCGGAATGGAGGGCGCTATCTCTGCTGTGCGCGAAGAGGGCCTCGCAGGCAAGCTCGTCGTCGTCGTCAACGAACTGACGCCGGATTCGCACTCGGCCCTCGCCGATGATGTGGTGACCATGGCCATAGCCACGCCCGTCAAAAGCCTGTGCAGCGAACTGGTTACCTTGATGACGGCATCCATCGGATCAGAAGGCGACGCGGTCCCCGGACAGTCGTTTCTGCCGTTCGACATTTACACGTCAGAGAATATCTAGCTGCTCTCAACCATTTCGACTGCGCTCGCCCCTTTCAGGTATGCGTCAGTTTTATGACACATGGTAGGTGGCTGCTGCGGTGGACTGAAGTTCGCCCGTGCGAACAACGAGACACCGAGGGCCCCCGCCTCTTGAAACGACAATCGCCTTATCGGCCACAAATTGGCAGCATTTCGCTGTCCGCCATCACGGCGCTCTATCTCGTCCTGTTCACCAACCGGACTTTCTGGGGAAAGGTTCACGCTTACGTCGGCGCGACACCGATCGCGGTCGCCGCCCTCTACCTCGCGGTATCTGTTCTGTTCGTGGCCTTTGCCACGGCCTTCTCGGCAAAGTACGTCATCAAGCCGGTCCTGATCTTCCTCGTTCTCGCGGCTTCGCTTGCCGCGTGGTTTACCGACTCCTTCGGCGTGATTGTCGATTCGGACATGATCCGAAACGCAATGGAAACCACACCTGCCGAAGCAAATCACCTGATCACGCCGGATTTCCTTTGGCACGTCCTTCTGTTCGCTGTCATCCCGATCGCGTTGATCCTGTGGGTCAGGGTGGTTCACCGCCCGGTGCTGCAGAAGCTCTGGTGGAACAGTGTGACGATCGTCGGCTGCCTCGTGATATTCGGCGCCGTCGCGGGCGTCTACGCCAAGGAATACACCGCGGCAATCCGGCAGCACCGCGATATCGTTAAGAGCCTGAACCCTGTCACCCCGATCGTTAGCACCACACGATACTTCATCCAGGCGCGCAAGGAAGCGCGGCTTATCGTCAAGCCGCTCGGCACCGACGCCAAAGTCGTTCCAGTCATGAACGCCCAAAAACCGCGCGTGACGATCATCGTTGCTGGAGAGACGGCAAGGGCGATGAACTTTTCGCTCGGCGGTTACCGTCGCGACACCAACCCCGAGCTTCGGAAGCAGGGCGTTACCTACTTCCCGCAGACGACAAGCTGTGGCACTGCGACGGCTACGTCGATCCCTTGCATGTTCTCGCAGTTAACGCGCGCGAACTTCACCCACACGAAGGGTATGGAGAACGAGGGCTTGATGGATGTTCTCGCCCACGCCGGGATCGATGTGGCCTGGTTCGACAACAACACCGGCAGCAAGGGCGCCGCAGCACGCATCAAATTCGTCAACCTCGCGAATTCGACCGACCCACGTTTCTGCAAGAACCGTGAATGCCAGGATGGCATCTTTTTCGACAAACTGGACGCATGGCTGAACGGCGTGACGAAGGATAGCGTGCTTGTGCTGCATCAGATCGGCAGCCACGGGCCAGCCTACTATCTGCGCTATCCAAAGGAATTCCGGAGGTTTATGCCTGAGTGCGAGACGGCCGAGCTAGGGAAGTGCAAGGACGACGAGATCGTCAATGCCTATGACAACTCAATCCTCTACACCGACCATTTCCTTTCCTCTGTCATCGATAGGCTCAAGGCCCGCAGCGACAAGATCGCCAGCGGATTGATCTACATGTCGGATCACGGCGAGTCGCTCGGCGAAAAGGGTCTCTACCTTCACGGCACACCCTACATCCTTGCTCCCGAGGAACAGACACACGTTCCGTTCCTCGTCTGGCTCGACCCCGATTTCACGGCTTCGATGGCGCTCGATAAGACATGTCTTGGCCAGTCGGCTGCCCAGCCGACATCCCACGACAACCTGTTCCACAGCGTGCTCGGGATGATGAATGTCTCGACATCCGCCTACAACGCGAAGCTCGACGTCTTTGCCGGATGCAGGACAGGCCGGACCTCCTAGCTAGGAGCGCGCCGCCCACGAAAGACCGCGACGAAGAATGAGGCGCATGTAAGGGTGATCGAACTCGCTCGCGACATGGCCAAGTGCCGTATAGAATACGCGTCCCGCACCGAAGTGGCGCTTGAAGGCGACCGGCATCGTGACGTTGCGGGCGGCCGCATCATACTCCCCGGAAAAGCTCGTCGTCGCCAGAATATCGACCGACGGATCATAGTGAAGGTAATATTGCTCTGACCGGTAATCGAAATCGGGAATATCTTCCATCACCGGGTCGTGCTGGCGCGTCACGTTGACGCGAAAGTCGATGATGTTGCCGGGATGGGCGACCCAGGTAACGCCGGAAACATAGCGGAACGGCGCACTTTCCTTAAACGAGGTCGCAAGCGCCCCGTGATGTCCGCCGAGGCCGAGACCGCCACGCACGGCCTCCACCAAGCCGTGGGCATGCGCTTTCTCGAGCTTCTCGCCGGTAATAACGGGCACAAGCAGATCGGCCTTAGCGATCGCGGCTGAGCCAAATATGCCCAGGTCGGCGGTCACCTCGACGGCAAAGCCATCCTCGCGCAACAGCTCGCCGACACGGTGCGCACAGGCTTCAGGTTCATGACCGCTCCAGCCGCCCCATACGATAATCGCTTTGCGCATACCCACCTCCATTTGCAAATGCATCAAGCCACGGCGTTGAAACAGGTGGCCCTATCTTTCCCTTTACGACAGGAGCGGCGACACAAGCCAGTGCCAGGCGAGCAGATCACATTTTCTGACGGCCATCGGAAGTCGGAACTTTCTGACCTGTACTGCGTTTGAGGCGTAGAAGAGAGGAGTGCTCGCCATGCGTATGAAGCTGACGTTGCTTGCATTCGCATATCTTATTGTCAGCGGCCTGCTGCTCGCGACCGCCTACAAATCGACAGGGCCAATTACCACGCCGAAGACGGACAGAGTGGCCGTTTTCGAAATGGAACGTTTCGCTGGCTGAGGGTTAGTTACGCTATCTTGATTTCATTGCGGACGGGTCGTGTTCCGGCGATGGCTCGTGCGACGGCCGTTGCGCGCTCGATTTCTGCCGCGGTGGCAACCAGGCCAGTCAATACAACAGCGCCATCATCGAGCGTCACGTTTACATCCGCAGCATCAATCCCACCAGCGACGGCCAGAGCGTTCGCCACGGCCTCCTCGAGCGCTGCATCCTTCTCAGCCCCGGACTCCGCTTCATAAGGCTCGCCAAAGAACGTCGGTTGTTTGAAAACCATCTGCCTTCCTCCTGCTTCGACCATAACAAAACGCGGCAACCAGCCAGTTGGTTTCGCTCCGCGGCAAGAGATCGCTGACGAAAGCAGTGGCATCCTGCTGGGCGTTAGATTTCTGCTGCGCCGCACACTTGCCGCCTATTTCAATCCCCTGTACAGCCAGAGCCAATGCAAGTGTTTTGGCGAAATCACCGATGACAGCAGGCGAAAGCGCGCCGAGGCGCCTTAGTATTTTTGGCTCAACCGGCTCGATCGGACAAAATACGCTCGACGTTGTCGAGCAATTGGGTGGACGGGACTGCTACGAGATCGCTGTCGTCACCGGCAACGAGAACGTCCAGTTGCTGGCGCAGCAGGCGAAATCGTCTGGCGCCAGGTTTGCGGTCACCGCAAGCGACGACAAGTATCACTCGCTGAAGGAAGAACTGTCCGGCAGCGGTATCGCCGTGGCTGCCGGCGTATCGGGCTTGGCGGAAGCCGCGGACCTCGAGGCGGATTGGGTGATGGCCGCAATCGTAGGGACGGCCGGACTGGCGCCGACCCTGGCTGCGGCCCGCAAAGGCGCCACGATCGCGCTCGCCAACAAGGAATGCCTGGTGTCGGCCGGCGACCTGTTCGTCGATGCCGTGGCAAAGGGCGGCGGACGGCTGATCCCCGTCGACAGCGAACACAGCGCGATCTTCCAGTCTCTGGACGAGGATCAACGGCATGCCGTCGAACGGATTATCCTGACGGCCTCGGGCGGCCCCTTCCGTACCTGGTCGCGGGCCGACATGGCGAATGTGACCGCAGCAACAGCGCGAGCGCACCCCAACTGGTCAATGGGACTGAAGATCTCGGTCGGCAGCGCCTCGATGTTCAACAAGGCGCTGGAGATGATCGAGGCGAAACATCTTTTCGGCGTGCGCCCCGATCAGATCGAAGTGATCGTCCACCCTCAGTCGATCATCCACTCCATGGTCGGCTACACCGACGGATCGATCATTGCCCAGCTCGGCTGCCCAGACATGCGGACGGCAATTGGTTACGCACTCGACTACCCGCGCCGACCAAAGCTGAACGTCGAACGGCTGGATTTCGCCAAGCTCTCGCGTTTGGACTTCGAGGCACCTGACGAAGAGCGTTTCCCGGCATTGAGGCTGGCGCGCACAGCGCTGGAACGTGGCGGGCTGCAGGGCGCCATCATGAACGCGGCCGAGGAAATTGCATTTCATGCCTTCGTCGAGGAACGGATCGGTTTCCTTGCTATGGCCGACATTGCCGAAGCGGTGATGGACAAGATGATCGCGTCAGGCGAAGCGAAGACGATGGACGACGTCTTTGCTGCCGACGCCGAGGCCCGCAGGCTTGCGGCGGAACTGGTAGCCTTCAACGAAAAGGCCGCCTGACGGCGGCCTTGCTTTCCCAAATAGCGAACCTTAGGCCACGTGCCGGGCCAGCGCACAGCGCGACCAGAGCGAATGCAGCGCCTCGACCAGATGCTCGATGTCCGCATCGCTGTGCAGCGGCGTCGGGGTGATGCGCAGGCGCTCGGTCTTCTTCGGCACCGTCGGGTAGTTGATCGGCTGGACGTAGACACCGCAATTGTCGAGCAGCAGATCCGAGATCCACTTGCACTTGGCGGCATCGCCAACCATCACAGGCACGATATGGCTCGGGTTCGGCATATGCGGAATGCCGCGCTGATCGAGCAGTGCCCTCAGCTTGCGGACACGATCCTGGTGCCGCGCACGCTCGAACGGGCTGACCTTCAGATGCTGGATCGAGGCAACCGCACCGGCGGCAAGCGCCGGCGGCAGCGCCGTTGTGAAGATGAAGCCAGATGCAAAGGAGCGGATAAAGTCGCAGAGCGCCGTCGAGGCGGCGATGTAGCCGCCCATGACGCCGAACGCCTTGCCGAGCGTTCCCTCGATCACCGTCAGGCGATCCATCAGGCCCTCGCGCTCGGCAATGCCGCCGCCGCGCGGTCCGTACATGCCGACGGCATGCACTTCGTCGAGATAGGTCATCGCGCCGTACTTGTCGGCGAGATCGCAGATCTCCTTGATCGGGGCGATGTCGCCATCCATCGAATAGACGGATTCGAACGCGATCAGCTTCGGCGCCTTCGGATCGGCGGCCGCCAGCTTGGCTTCGAGATCGGCCACGTCATTGTGCTTCCAGATCACCTTGTCGCACTTGGCATAGCGGATGCCTTCGATCATCGAGGCGTGGTTTAGCGCGTCGGAGAAGATGATGAGGCCGGGGATCTTGGCGCCGAGCGTACCGAGTGCCGCCCAGTTCGAGACATAGCCCGAGGTGAAGATCAGCGCCGCTTCCTTGCCGTGCAGATCGGCAAGCTCGCGCTCGAGCAGAACGTGGTAGTGGGTAGTGCCAGAGATATTCCGGGTGCCTCCCGCACCCGCGCCACAGTGATCGATAGCGTTCTTCATCGCCTCGATCACCTTCGGGTTCTGGCCCATGCCGAGATAGTCGTTGGAACACCAGACCGTGACGTCCTTCGGACCGTCCGCCGTGTGTCGCGTGGCGCGCGGAAAGCTGCCGCGGTGACGCTCAAGATCGGCAAAAACGCGATAGCGGCCTTCCGTGTGAAGCCCATCCAGCTCGTTTTTAAAGAACGCTTCGAAATCCATCATCTGCTCCAGTATCGTGCGAGCGTTTTTTGCCAACGGACGCGCGCACGTCAACCCTTCGCCCTCGCTTTACCATTAACTGCGTCAAAAGGCCCATAGTCTTGAATTATTTTAATTCGAAAAAGCTCATTTTGAGGCAGATGCGATGAAAATCGCGAGGCAGTCTGACTGCCTCGCGATTGGTCGGCTTCGTCAACCAGCGGCGGCAACGGCGCGTTTGGCCATCACTTTGATGAGGTTGGCGCGGTATTCCGCACTGGCATGCAGGTCGGACATCAACCCGGCAGGTTTGACATCGACGCCAGCGACCGAACCGGGAGACCAGTTGGCGTTAAGAGCTGTTTCCATCGCCGACTCGCGAAAGACGCCATTCGAGCCAGCCCCGGTGACGGCGACCCTTACGCCCCCAGCACCTTTGGCAACGAAAACCCCGATCATTGCGTAGCGCGACGCCGGATTTGGAAACTTCGAATAGCCGGCCTTGTCGGGAGCCTCGAAGCTTACCGCCGTGAGCAGTTCGCCCTCCTCCAATGCCGTCTCGAAAAGACCGGTGAAGAAATCGTCGGCGAGGATCTCACGCTTGTTGGTGATGATGCGTGCATTCAGCGCCAGCATGGCCGAAGGGTAGTCCGCCGCAGGGTCGTTGTTGGCGATCGAGCCGCCGATCGTGCCCATGTGCCGCACATGCGGATCGCCGATCATGCCGGCGAGATCGCAGATCGCGGGACAAACCGCACGCAGAGCCGCCGACGCGGCGACCTCCGCATGCGGCGTTGCGGCCCCGATGGTGACCTTGCGGCCATCGACCCTGATGCCCTGCATTGCCGGAATATGCCTGAGATCGACAAGATCGCTCGGCGCGGCAAGGCGTTGCTTCATCGTTGGGATCAATGTCATGCCGCCGGAAACATATTTGCCTTCCGACGTCCCCGAAATCATCCTGACGGCTTCATCGACCGAGGACGCGCGGTGATAGTTGGTCTGATACATCGTCGTTCCTCCTCAATGAACCGCACGTGCTGCCATCCACACCTTCTGCGGTGTGGCCGGCATCGTCAGCATGTTGTTGCCGATGGCATCGGTGATGGCGTTGATGAGCGCCGGCGGAGATCCGATCGCACCGGCCTCGCCGCAGCCCTTGATGCCGAGCGGATTGCTCGGGGATGGCGTTACCTGATGCGATACCTTGAACGACGGCAGATCGTCGGCACGCGGCATGGCATAGTCCATGAAACTTGCCGTCAACAGCTGACCGTTCTCGTCATAATGCACAGCCTCGAGCAGAGCCTGACCGATACCCTGTGCGATACCGCCGTGTACCTGGCCTTCAACGATCATCGGGTTGATGATGTTGCCGAAATCGTCCGCCGCGACGAACTGGATGATCTCCGTCTTGCCGGTTTCCGGATCGACCTCGACCTCGCAGATGTAGCAGCCGGCCGGGAAGGTGAAGTTGGAGGGATCGTAGAAGGCAGTCTCCTTCAGCCCCGGTTCCATTCCTCCCGGAAGATTGTGTGCGGTGTAGGCGGCGAGCGCCACCTGGAACCACGGAAGGCTCTTGTCGGTACCGGCAACCTTCACCTCGCCATTCTCGATGACGATATCGCCCTCGTCGGCTTCCATCAGGTGGGCAGCGATCTTCTTGGCCTTGGCTTCGACCTTGTCGAGCGCCTTGACCACGGCCGACATGCCGACGGCGCCGGAGCGTGAGCCATAGGTGCCCATGCCCATCTGCACCTTGTCGGTGTCGCCGTGCACGATCGACACGCTGTCCAGCGGAACGCCGAGACGATCGGAAATGAGCTGCGCGAAGGTCGTTTCATGCCCCTGTCCGTGGCTGTGCGACCCGGTGAGCACCTCGATGGTGCCAACCGCGTTGACCCGTACCTCGGCGGATTCCCACAGACCGACGCCAGCACCAAGCGAGCCGACCGCCTGCGAGGGAGCGATGCCGCACGCCTCGATGTAGCAGCTCATGCCGAGGCCGCGCTTCAGGCCCCGGCTCGCCGCCTCTGCCTTGCGCGCCGCGAAGCCGTTCCAATCGGCGGCCTGCATGGCGGCATTGAGCGATGCCTCGTAGTCACCGGCGTCGTAGTTCATGATGACAGGCGTCTGGTGCGGGAAGGAGCGGATGAAGTTCTTCCGCCGCAGCTCGGCCGGCGAAATGCCAAGCTCACGGGCTGCCGTTTCCATCGTCCGCTCGAGCAGATAGGTGGCCTCGGGGCGACCAGCGCCACGATAGGCATCAACCGGCGCGGTGTTGGTATAAACCGTACGCACATTGGCATGGATGGCCGGGATATCGTACTGGCCCGACAGCAACGTTGCGTAGAGGTAGGTCGGAACCGCCGACGAAAACAGCGACATGTAAGCGCCGAGATTGCAGATGGTGTCGACCTTTAGCCCGATGATGCGGTGGTCGCTGTCAAACGCCATCTTCACCGTCGAGACATGGTCGCGGCCGTGCGCATCCGTCAGGAAGGCTTCGGTGCGATCGGAGTTCCACTTCACCGGCACGCCAGTCTTCTTGGAAGCCCAGAGACAGACGATCTCCTCTGGATAGATGTAGATCTTCGATCCAAATCCGCCGCCGACATCGGGGGCGATCACCCGCAGCTTGTTCTCGGGCGCGACATTGTAGAACGCGCTCATCACGAGGCGGGCGACATGCGGGTTCTGGCTGGTGGTGTAGCAGGTGTAGTGATCTTCGGCAGCGTCATAGATACCGAGCGCAGCACGGGGCTCCATCGCATTGGGCGACAGGCGGTTGTTGTGGATCTCTATTTCCGTGACATGCGCCGCTGCGGAAAGCGCCTTGTCGGTTGCGGCGCCGTCGCCAAGTTCCCAATCGAAGATCAGATTGTTCTGAGCTTCAGGATGGATCTGCGGCGCTCCGGACCTCAACGCCTCAACCGCCTCGACGACCACGGGCAATTCCTCATAGTCGACGACGACGGCTTCCGCTGCGTCCCTTGCTTCCGCAAGCGAATCCGCGACGACCACCGCGACGGCATCGCCGACATAACGAACGGTTTCGGTCGCGAGCGGGCGCCAAGCTCCCATCTTCATCGGGGACCCATCCTTCGAATGGATCATCCAGCCGCAGATGAGGTTGCCGATACCGTCGGCGAGCAGCTGTTTGCCGTCAAGCACGTCGATAACGCCCGGCATTGCTTTTGCCGAGGCTGCATCGATCCCCTTGATCTTGGCGTGTGCATGCGGACTGCGGATGAAATAGGCGAATTTCATGCCCGGCACGACCATGTCGTCCGTATAGCGGCCCTTGCCGGTCAGGAACCGCTTGTCTTCCTTGCGCGCGACGCGTGCACCAATTCCTTCAACACCCATGATGTCCTCCCAATGGGGTTTCGGGCCTGGCATTTTGCCAAAGAGAATCGTGTTCGGCAGTCAGCCAGACAATTCCTGAGAGCTATTCGGCCGCCTGCTTGGCAGCGCCGTGCATCTGCTCGTTGGCAGATAGGACGGCTTTGACGATGTTGTGGTAGCCGGTGCATCGACAGATGTTGCCGTCGAGCTCATGACGGACCGTTTGTTCGTCCAGCTGGCCGCCGTGGCGCGAAATCATGTCGACGGCCGTCATCACCATGCCAGGCGTGCAGAAGCCGCATTGCAGACCGTGATGCTCCTTGAAGGCCGCCTGAACCGGATGCAATTCACCGTTGCTGGCGAGCCCCTCGATAGTGGTGACGGTGGAACCCGACGCTTGGACAGCAAGGATCGAACAGCTCTTCACCGACTTGCCATCCATGTGAACGACACAGGCACCGCATTGGTTTGTATCACAGCCGACGTGGGTTCCCGTCAGGCCGAGTTTTTCGCGAATAAAATGGACAAGAAGCGTACGCTCTTCACAGTCACCGCTGACTGCCCGGCCGTTCACCGTCAGTTTCACTTTCGCCATGATTTCCTCCTCGCGCCTCCTCCAGGCGCGGACGGTATCATTTGATGTTTTCGCTTTAGGATCAACCGCTACTTTCGGGAGGTTAATTAAATTCCCCGTGTCCGATTGCTCCGAATTCGGACCAAAGCTCCACCTTCATTGTGCGAAAAACAGGCTTCGAAGGCAGCCTGCTCTTTTTGCGCCACAGTTTGACGACTAGCATGACAAAAACAAGAATCAGGGACGGCCACCGCTCTTGGAGGGCGACCAACCTAGGAGAAGAATTTGATTAAGAAGATTGTTGCACTCGCTTTGATTGGATTTTCGATTGCAAGCTGCACACCAACCCAGCAGGGCGCCGGCATCGGCGCTGCCTCCGGCGCGATTATCGGGGGTGCGGTGACGGGCAACGTTCGTGGAGCTGCCGTTGGCGCAGCGATCGGCGGAGTTTCGGGCGCCCTCATCGGCCGCGTCGCCGAGCAGCCCGGACAGTGCTATTACCGCGACCAGTACGGTCGCCGTTATATCGACGATTGCCGCGGCGGCTATTGAGCGGCAGAATGCGTCTCGAAATCCCGGGCTCCACGCCCGGGATTTCTCATTTTTTCCACCATTTCAGCGGCTAGGCGATTTAAAACGGTACACGCCGAGGAAATTTGCCGCTAAGGTTGCCGCCGGCCGGGGGGCGCGAAGCAATTCTAGTGTAACCAAAAGCGGCGGATGCAAATTAGAGGGACGGCACCGAAACCGGGTATAGCGTATCGGCGCGTAGGCACCATCTTGGTGGTCGCGGTTGCATTCGCGTTTTCGCCGGCTCTGATCTCGGAGGCTTTCGCCTTCAAGCTTTTCGGCATCACATTGTGGGGCAAGGATGACGACTTGGCGGCCGACCAGGTGCCTGATCCTGTCCGCTACGATGTCACGCTGACGACCGACAGCAGCGATCCGGATCTCAAGGAAGCACTGGAAAACAGTTCACGTCTGGTGGGCGACAAGGACCGGCCCGTGTCGGGCGACCTCGGCGTCGTCGTCAAGGCCAGAGACGATCGCGAACGGCTGATCGCCGCCCTTTATGAGAAGGCGCGCTACGGCGGCGTGGTGACAATCAGAGTCGATGGCAGGGATATCGACGCTCTTCCGCCCAATCCGACCTTCAATCGCTCACGCCCTGTCCCAGTTACGATCAACGTCGCCGCCGGCCCCGTCTTCAAGGTCCAAGAAGTGCAGTTCGGCGGCGACGCCGCGCGCCGCAACCCCGCGGACTACGATCTTGCTCCAGGCGAGACGGCTGGATCGTTGACGATCATCAAGGCCGGCGACACGATTGTCGAACAGTTGAAAAGCGAGGGCCGCCCGCTGGCGAAGCTGACGACTCGCAAAGTCATCGCTGACCATCGGACCAACACTGTCGACATTGTTCTCGCCGCCGAAGGCGGTCCGGTAGCGCCGGTCGGCGACGTCGATGTCGCCGGTGCAAAGGCGGTAAAGCCAGACTTCATCCAGCGCTACTCGCGGCTGAACAGGGGCGAGCAATATTCGCCGGAAGCATTGAGGAAAGCCGGTGAGCGACTGCGCGCATTGGGGGTCTTCTCCAGCGTGACCATTCACGAGGCAGACGCTCTGGCACCGGATGGCACGTTGCCGATGACGATCGAGGTATCGGAGGGAAAGCAACGCTATCTCGGTATCGGCGCTCAGTATTCGACCACGGACGGCTTCGGGATCAACGGCTATTGGGGTCACCGCAATCTCTTCGGAGAAGCGGAAGCACTGCGCATCGAAGGGTCGGTGGGCCGCCTGGGCGAAACGACCAACGTTGGCGATCTCGACTATTCAGCAGGTGTCACTTTCACCAAACCCGGCGCGTTCGTTCCGGCCGCGACCCTCCGGGCCAGCATCCTTGCCAAAACCGAGAACCCCGATGCCTACACTGCAAAGCTCGTCACTGCGTCCCTCGGCCTTTCCTACGAACTGTCCGACCTGGATACGATAACCGGCGCGGGCGAGGTGAGCTGGGAACGCGATGATGATGCGTTTGGCAGCAACAGCTATCTGACCTTCTCACTGCCCTTCCAGTACGACCGCGACGCACGCGACAACAAGTTCGACCCGACCGAAGGCTATCGGGGAATGCTCAAGGCAACGCCAAGCTACGAGGCCTACAACGGGACCTTCTTCTCGAGCTTCGAGGGCTTGATCACCGGATATCACGCGTTGGGAGCGGAGGACCGCATCGTTCTTGCCGGCAAGCTTTCGGCAGGCTTTCTCGTAGGGGCAGACGACCTCCAGAACATTCCTGCTACACGCCGATTCTTCGCTGGCGGCGGCGGCTCGGTTCGCGGCTTTAGCTACCAGGAAATCTCGCCGAGGAACGCTGACAACGAAGAGACCGGCGGAGCATCCTATGTCACTGCGTCGTTCGAGACCCGCGTAAAGATCACCGATACGATCGGCATAGTGCCGTTCATCGATGTGGGGACGGTTTCAGCGGACATCGCGCCCGATTTCTCTGACATTCGGGCGGGTGCAGGCATCGGCATTCGCTATGCGACGCCGTTTGGTCCATTGCGGCTTGATTTTGCCGTGCCACTCAACAAGTACGAGGATGGCACGGATTACGGTATCTACGCCGGCATCGGCCAGGCATTCTAACATACTGGCAACCCGCGGCGCCTTCGTGTGCCTTGAGCCGCAACAGAAACGGAGTAATGTCCGCGCCCATGCAGACACTGGCGAAAATCTTGAACTGGATCGTGCGGCTGCTCGGCTATTCCGTCGGCACCCTCCTCATCCTGCTTGCCGTCGCCATCGGTGTTTTCGGCTTCACATCCTTTGGCGCGCGCATCATCACCGACAGGGTCGCCTCCAGCATCTCCAACCGGGACATGACCATCAAGGTTCAGGAGCCGGAGGGACTGCTGACGGGTGGGCTGCGGGCGAGCCAGATTGTGCTCTCCGACACCAGGGGCGTCTTCGCGCAGGTCGATGGCCTTGCCATAAGCTGGAATCCGCTCGCGCTTCTTACCGGCAGGTTCCATGCAAGAAGCATTGAAGCCACGGCTATTCACGTGCTGCGGCAGCCGGTGCGCACGCTACCGTCGCGCCCGGCCGCAACAGGCGAAGCGGACACAGGCTTTTCGTTGCCGATCAAGATCGACATCGACAAGATCGCCCTACCGGAAATCAACCTTGCTCAACCTCTGATCGGACGGGCTTTCTCGCTTGCCGCGGACGGCAGCGTGCGGGCCGACAATGACGGGGGCAATGCGTCGATCAACGTCCATCGGCACGATGCCCCGGATGCCAAGCTGATCGCAGATGCCGCCTTCCTGCCGGACCGCAATCAGTTGCGGCTCAAGGCAAAGCTGACGGAACCGAAGGGTGGGCTGCTCGCCGGCCTGCTGGGGCTGCCTGGCAACCCGGCGGTGGAGATCGGCTTGACGGGAGACGGACCCCTCTCGGATTGGCGGGGACAGCTGCAGGCCGCTCTCGATGGACAGCAGCGCGCCTCGATCGAGGCGCATCACACCCTGACGCCGGAGAACCTGCATCACCTTGACCTGAAGGGCGGCGGCGACCTCAGCTCGCTGCTGCCGGCCGCCTTCCGTCCGCTCTTTGCGGGACAGACGAACATCGACGTCGCCGCGAACTTTGACAATAGGGGCAAGATCGACATCCAGACCGGCAATCTGGCGACCGGCGCCGTTGTCATCGCGGCATCAGGCACGCTCGATCCAAAAGGCAACAACAGTCTGAACGCCAATCTGTTGGGAACGTCCGGGCCGGTTGATTTCCGCTGGCCTCTGGCTGACGGTGAAGCCCGTCTCCTGGTAGCGGGTATCAATCTTTCGTTGACGGGCGACGCGAAGGCTTCGCGCCTTAATGCCAGCGCCTCGCTCGATTCGGCCGCCTTGCCGCAGGCGACGATGGGCAACGTGAAGCTGACCGCCAAGAGCGACAACTTCAATCTCGCCGGTCGCACGGGAAGCGTTCAGATTACGCTTGCCGCAGGTGACACGTCATTCGTCAATCCCGACATCAATCGCGCCATCAAAGGCCCGGTCACGATCACGCTGCCGTTGCAGATCTCCCCGGACGCACTCGGCTTCAACGGTGCCACGATCGAAAGCGCGGCAGCGAATGCAAATCTCAACGGCTCCTACAAGCTGAGCGCCAGCGCGATTACGGGCAACGTCAAGCTGACTGCTCAACCGGCCGCACTGCCGCCGGCAGTCGCAACCCGTTTCAATGCTCCGATCGTCATCGAGGGGCAGGTTGCGGGAACGATTCCCTCGAAGTTCAACATCTCGAACCTCTCCATCAAGTCGAACGCTCTCGAAGCGACCGGCCAAGTGGTGCTCGACGAGGAGAACCTCGACGCCAATCTCTCCGGCCGCATTCCCAATGTTCAGGCGCTGCTGGAAACCGCATCGGGCGAACTGAACTATCAGCTGAGCGCAAAGGGAAATGTTTCTGCTCTCGCGGTAGCGGCTAATATCAAGGGGCCGTCGCTCGTGATGGCCGGGCGTCAGGTCAAGCAACTTGAGCTCAATCTCTCGGGAACGGCCGATCCAAAGGCACCAAAAGCGGAAATCACGGCTAGGGGCACGATCGACAACCAGCCAATCAACGTTGCCACGGCTGTCCAGATCGTTGACGGGAAGTTGCAGCTTCCGTCGATAGCCGGCGACGTTGGCAAAAACCGACTGACGGGCAACCTCGAACTGTCACCTGCTTTCGAGCCGACCGGACAGGCGACGTTTGACTTTCCGGATATCGGTCTGCTCGCGGCACTGGGCGGACAGAAGGCGGAAGGTGACCTGAAGGGATCGGTCGATATTGCCAACGACAACGGTAAGATCGCCCTCAAAGTCGTCGCATCCGGCAGCGGCCTGAAGCGCGATACCTTTGCCATCGTCGGCCCTGATATCAACGTCGCTGTTACCGACCTCAAGGCCTTTGCCGCGACGGGCACAATCACGGCGCAAGAGCTTGCCTCCGGGCCCAACAAGGCGGAGAGCCTGGCGCTCAATTTCACGCAGCAGCAGAACCGGACAAACTTCGATCTCGGCGCCACCTATGACGCCAATCCGTTGGTCGCATCCGGCAGCGTCGAAGTGAACGCCGGCACGACGCTGCTTCGCCTGGACCGCTTCTTGGCCGAACCCCGCAACATCCGGGTAGAACTTGCATCACCGTCAGAAGTGTCGATCAGTGGCGGCACCGTGACGCTGAGCGCCGTCGAACTGAAGACCGGCGACGGCTCGGTTCGCGTCACCGGCACGGTTGGCGAAACTCTCGATATTAAGGCTGATATCCGGGAGCTACCCGCAAGCCTCGCCAATAGTTTCGTTCCGAAACTCAATGCCTCAGGCACGATTTCGGGCAAGGCTGCCGTGACTGGAACACCCGCAGCGCCGATTGCCAACTTCGACCTGGATTGGAAGGACGCGGCGACCAGCCAGACAAAGGACGCCGGCCTTTCGCCGCTGGCGATCGATGCAAGCGGGACGTTTGCCAACAACACGCTGAATTTTGAAACCAACGCCAGCGGCAAAGGCGGCGTCGCACTGAAAGCCGGCGGCAGTGTGGTGACCGGCGGCCCGGATGCGCAATCGCTGAAGGTCGATGCGGATATCGTCAACATCCCAGCGGGCTTGGCGAACGCATTCGTTCCGGACCTGGCTGCCGAAGGTTCGATCTCGGGCAACGTGACCGCAGCCGGAAAGCTGCCAGCACCGACGCTCGACTTCAAACTGAATTGGAAGAATGCCGCAACGAGCCAGACCCGAAGTGCGAAGCTCTCATCGCTTGGGCTGACGGCGAGCGGCAATCTCAAGGACAACATTCTCAACTTCGATGCCGACGCGCGAGGCAGCGGCGGCATGTCGCTGCAGGCCAACGGCAATTTCGTCGTTGCCGGCGCCGATGCTCAAACACTGAAACTCGATGGGCAGATCGCCAACATTCCGGCCGCTCTCGCCAACGGGTTTGTTCCGAATCTTGCCGCAGAAGGCATGATATCGGGAACCATATCGGCCACCGGCAAGTTGCCGAAGCCAGCGGCAACCTTTGATCTCACCTGGAAAGACGCCGCCACCAGCCACACCAGGGCAGCGCGCCTTTCGGGCATGAGCTTGGCAGCAAAGGGCAACTTTGCCGATGAGAAATTGAATGTCCAGGCCGACCTTACGGCCAACGGCGGTATGGCGCTGAACGCCTCGGGCAATGTCTCGCTGGCAGGAACGACAATCGAAAACCTCACGGCTGACGCAACGATACGCAACGTTCCAGCGAGCCTCGCAAACGCCTTCGTATCTGGTCTCGGCGCCAGCGGCACGGTCTCAGGCACGGCATCCGCGTCCGGAACACTGCAACAGCCGACGGCAAGCTTCGACCTGATTTGGAAGGACCTCGCGACTGCCCATACCAAGGCGGCACGCCTCTCTGCCCTCACGCTCGGCGCCAAGGGCACATTCGCCAACAACACGCTCGACTTCCAGACAAATCTGAATGGCGACGCCGGCTCCGCTCTGACGGCGAACGGTAAAGTCATGCTCGAAGGCACAGCCGTGAAAAGCCTGCAGGCGGATGCGACACTGAGCAACCTTCCCGCCGCGCTGGTGAACAACTTTGTCCCCGATCTTGGTGCCGAGGGAACGATATCGGGCACGGCGACCGCGTCCGGCTCCCTCCCGATTCCCGCCGTCGACTTCAAGCTCAACTGGAACAATGCCGGGACCCGCCAGACCAGGGCGGCCGGCCTTTCGGGCCTCACGCTGAATGCGTCCGGCAATGTCGCGGATGACAAGATCGCCTTCGATGCTACCTTGACCAGCAGTCGCAGCAGCCTCTTGAGGGCAAAGGGGACGGCAAACCTGCAGGGGGCAAGCGTCCAGGGCCTCTCGGTCGATGCCGATATCGCGAATCTGCCCGCGAGCCTCGCCAACGGCTTTGTCCCTGGCCTCGGCGCGGAAGGAACCATCTCAGGCACCGCCAAGACGTCAGGGACGCCCACCAATCCGATCATCGATTTCAACCTCGATTGGAAGGACGCCGCAACGACCCAGACACGGGCATCCGGCATCCGGCCGCTTTCGGCGAACGCGGGCGGAAGGCTTGCGGACGGTCGGCTGGACTTCACGACAAATCTCAGCGGTACCGGCGTGTCGATGAAGGCCGGCGGCAACCTCGTCATCGCCGGGCAGAATGCCCGATCGCTAGCTGTTAATGCCGACATCTCCAATCTTCCTGCCGGGCTTGCCAACGCCTTCGTTCCGGGGCTTGCCGCCGAAGGCAATATCTCGGGCACCGTCAGGGCATCGGGCAGGCTGCCCATGCCCGCCGTGGACTTCAACCTTGACTGGAGGGGGGCAGCGACTAGCCAGACCCGAAGTGCCGGCCTTTCACCGCTTAGCATCGCTGCGAACGGAAGACTGCAGGACAACCGGCTGACCATCGATACCAATGTGGCCGGCGATAGCGGGCTGTCCTTGCGGGGCGGCGGGAGCGTCACCATTACCGGCAATCGCGCCTTGGACATGCGCTTCTCTGGCAGTCTGCCATTCGCTGTCCTCGGCTCACAACTCGCGACCCAGGGTTTCGTCGCCGATGGTACTGCCAACGTCAATCTGCAGATCGGCGGAACCGCCGCCGCGCCGTCCATCAACGGGACCGTGGCGACCAGCGGCGCGAGGTTCGTCGATGTCCGCCGCAACCTCGCGATCAACAATCTGACAGCAGACATCCGGTTCACGGGCAATGAAGCCGTGATCTCGCGGCTCACCGGTCAGCTCGCCAGCGGCGGCAGCATCTCGGTGTCCGGCAGCATCGGGATACAACCCGCTTCCAATTTCCCTGCCAACATCGACGTCAGGCTCGATCGGGCCGTCTATGTCGATGGAACGCTCGTCGTGGCGACCGTCGATGGCACGATCGGCCTGCGCGGTCCGCTGCTCGCAAATCCCACCCTGAACGGCAGGCTGCGGCTCGACAGGGCTTCGATCACCGTCCCGGAGAGATTGCCGACCTCGCTGCGCGAGATCGACATCAGACATATAAATGCTCCGAAAGCTGTTCTCGCCCAACTGCGAGACGAGTCCCAGCAAGGGGCACGCGCGAAGTCCAACACCATCAATCTCGATCTTCAGCTGGATGCTCCTTCGCAAATTTTCGTGCGCGGTCGCGGCATCGATGCTGAACTCGGCGGCAGCGTCACGATCCGGGGAACCGCCGCAGCTCCGATCGTTTCGGGTGGTTTCACAATGCGGCGCGGACGCATGACGATTCTCAACCGGCGCCTCGATTTCACCAACAGAAGCCGGATCAGCTTTGCCGGCGATCTCACCCCCGCCCTCGATATGGAAGCCAGCTCGACCTCCGGCTCGACGACGTTGACGGTCAATGTGGCGGGACTGGCCACCGACCCGGCGATCACGTTCTCGTCGTCGCCCGCCTTGCCGCAGGACGAGGTTCTGGCACAGCTGATCTTCGGTCAGTCGATGTCGAAGCTGTCGCCGGTTCAAATCGCTCAGCTCGCCGATGCCGTCAGTCAGCTGGCCGGCGGCCGTTCCGGATCGTTGTTCCAGGGCCTTCGCAACCAGCTCGGCGTCGATGACTTCGACATCAGTACCGATGCCAAAGGCCGCACCAGTGTCAGCGTTGGCCGCTATCTCAACGACCGGACCTATTTCGAACTACAGCAGACCACCGGCAAGGGCGGCGCCAAGGCGATCATCAATTTCGATGTCGGCCGCGGCGTGAAGTTGCGCGCCGGCGCAGGTGGAGATGGCGAGGGAGAGGCGGGCGTCGTCTACGAGCACGAGTATTAAAAGCTGGTCTTGCTGGTCTTCAGCAGGATATTGGTTTCTGTCGTATTGATGCCGTTGACCAACCGGATTCGCCGCAGTGTTTCGTCGAAGGAGACGAGATCGCGATCCTCGAGTTCGGCAATGAAATCCCATCTGCCGTTGGTGCTGTGCAGTGCGCGCACCTGCGGCAGACCGCGAAGCTGATCGGCGACCTTGTCCGCAAGCTTGCCGAGCACCTCGATCATGACAATGGCGCGCACGCCCGCCGCGCGGGTTTCATGGCCGGTGCGCACGGTGAATGCCGTGATGGTGCCATTGGCAACCAACCGGTCGATGCGCGCCGCGACCGTCGCACGCGATGCACCCGTCATTGCCGCTAGCGAAGAGACTGGCGTGCGCGCATTATGGCGCAAAGCGCTGAGAAGTTCCTGATCGAGATCGTCCATGACCGTCACTTTGTCAAAATGCACTTATCAAACTGATCAATCGTAGCGCATTATCGGCACTTTTTCATCTTTTTGTCGCCGTGCCGATATTTCAATATGCCTTCCGAAAACGCGAGCTGGAGAAGACGCATGCAGCCACAAGCAAGATCGGTCACGCTCATCGGAGCACCGCTGGAAGAGGGTTCGGGACGCCGCGGCGCCGCCATGGGGCCGGCCGCACTTCGCATCGCCGGCGTCGACCAGACGCTGATCGATCTCGGTCATGATGTCGTCGATGCCGGTGACGTGCATGTCGTTCCGGCACGCGATCTGCCGAACCATCCGAAAGCACATAATCTGCGCGTCGTCGGCGCATTCACTCGCGCGCTCGAAGCCGGCGTCTACGAAGCCGCGACCGCCGGGCGCTTTCCGCTGATTCTCGGCGGCGATCACAGCCTGTCGATGGGCACCGTATCCGGCATGGCGCGCTATGCGGCAGAGCAAGGTAGGCCGCTCTTCGTGCTGTGGCTCGACGCCCATTCCGATTTCAATACGCCTGCGACGTCGCCCTCCGGCAACATTCACGGCATGCCGGTCGCTTATTTCTGCGGCAAGGCCGAACTTGCGGAAATCCTGCCGAAGGACCGTCCGTTCGTCGATCCCCAGAACGTCTTCCAGGTCGGTATCCGATCGGTGGATGCGCCGGAGCGGGATCTGATCAATGAACACGGCGTCAACGTCTTCGACATGCGCTGGCTCGACGAACAGGGCGTTGCCGCGGCGATCCGTCAGGTACTTGGCGCGGTCTCCGATGTAAACGGTCTGCTGCATGTGAGCCTTGACGTCGATTTCCTCGATCCCGAGATCGCCCCCGGCGTCGGCACCACGGTGCCCGGTGGCGCAACCTTCCGCGAGGGACATCTGATCATGGAAATGCTCTGCGACAGCGGCCTCGTCTCGTCGCTTGATCTCGTCGAACTCAACCCCTTCCTCGACGATCGCGGCAAGAGCGCGCGGATTCTGGTGGAGCTGACGGCAAGCCTGTTCGGCCGCCGCATCTTCGACCGTCCGACCCGCGCCGCCTGAGGAGAACCGACATGAGCAATTCCAAGAACCTCATCGATACCGAACAGCGCCTCGGCGCCCACAACTACAAGCCGCTCGATGTCGTGCTGACCAGGGGCGAAGGCGTCTATGTCTGGGATACGGATGGCAAGCAGTATCTTGACTGCCTCTCTGCCTACTCTGCTGTGAACCAGGGCCATTGCCATCCGAAAATTCTGGCGGCGATGGTCGAGCAGGCAGGTAAGCTGACGCTTACCTCGCGTGCCTTCCGCAACGACCAGCTCGCTCATCTCTACGAGGAACTGGCGGCGCTAACAGGCTCGCACAAGATCCTGCCGATGAACTCGGGCGCCGAAGCGGTCGAAACCGCCATCAAGGCCGTGCGAAAGTGGGGCTATGAAGTGAAGGGCGTGCCTGAAGGCAAGGCCGAGATCATCGTTTGCGCCGACAATTTCCATGGCCGCACGCTAAGCATAGTCAGCTTCTCCACCGACCCCGATGCCCGTACTGGCTTTGGCCCCTACACGCCTGGCTTCCGGACAGTTCCTTTCGGCGATATCGACGCATTTGCCGCTGCCATCAATGAAAACACCGTCGCAGCCCTGATCGAGCCGATCCAGGGCGAAGCCGGCGTCATCATCCCGCCGAGCGGCTACTTCAAGCGCGTGCGCGAGCTCTGCACCGAAAACAAGGTGACGCTGATCCTCGATGAGATCCAGACCGGCCTCGGCCGCACCGGCAAGCTTCTGGCGGAAGAGCACGAGGGAATCGAGGCCGACGTGACGCTGATCGGCAAGGCGCTCTCCGGTGGCTTCTATCCGGTCTCCGCCGTGCTCTCCAATTCCGAGGTGCTCGGTGTCCTGAAGCCAGGGCAACATGGCTCGACCTTCGGCGGCAACCCGCTTGCCTGCGCCGTGGCGCGCGCCGCGCTCAAGGTGCTGACCGAGGAAGGCATGATCGAGAACGCCGAGAAGATGGGCAACTATTTCCTGGAAGGGCTGCGCTCCATCCGCTCCAACATCGTCAAGGACGTGCGCGGTCGCGGACTGATGATGGCGGTCGAGCTCGTGCCGGAAGCCGGCGGCGCCCGCCAGTATTGCTACACCCTCAAGGATCGCGGCCTGCTCGCCAAGGACACACACGAGAACACGATCCGCCTCGCCCCGCCGCTGGTGATCACCAAGAGCCAGGTCGACTGGGCCATAGAGCAGATCGAAAAGACTCTCGCCTGAGGCGACGAACGGATACGGCGGCGGGAGTGTCATCCCGCCGTTCCCGCGTAGTTTCTCCTAATTCCGAGATCCAACCCAACCCCTCGCCTGACCAAAAATTGGATGCCTCAATTTAGATTTGGGCAACACTCTTCCGTTAAGGTCCGGAGTAACCGTATCGTTAATCCTTCCTCGGGAGACACGCGCGGTTTGAAGGCAAAGTCCATCTGCGCCAATGGTGGCGCGGTTGCTTCTGCCCTGGCTTTTGACGGTTGGGACAATACGAATGGCTACGATCAATTCCACGAACTTCAGCGGCGATACGCTGGAGATCATTGCCTTCAGACTGCACGAACAGGAATTCTGCGTTAAGACGACGACAATCCGCGAAATCCGCGGCTGGGCACCGTCGACACCGATCCCGCATGCGCCGGCTGATGTCATCGGCGTCATGAATCTTCGCGGCTCGGTCATCCCGATCATCGACCTCGCCTTCAAACTCGGCATGAAGAGCACCGTGGCGAACGAGCGCAGCGCTATCGTCGTGGCGGAAGTCCACAACATGGTCATCGGCATGCTGGTCGACCGCGTTTCGGATATCCTGACGATCTCTTCCGGCCAGGTCCAGCCGGTTCCGGAAGTCACAGCGTCCTTTGACCGGGCTTATTGCGAAGGTATCATCGCCTCCGAAAATGGCATGATCTGCTTCCTCAACCTCGCCAAGATGTTCAAGGAAAGCGAAACCGACGACCTCGCCGCCTGACATCATCACTGACCCAACGATAAAAAGCCCCTCTTCGAGAGGGGCTTTTTTGTTGACAGATACAATCATTATAAGAAATCGATCACAAGTTCTACTGTAGAACGAATATTAAATTCGCTATTTCTTATACATATCTCATTAACCGTCCCCACTTCATCATCGGTTGAGAAGTCGCTGGTTATTCTCCCTCTATAGTAGGCGCCGCAGGACGGATCGGTCCGCCCTTGTGCATGTCTCGAGGTCGATGTGCCCGCGAGCTTCTTCATTGGCTGACGCCAAAATCGGCGCCTGCATCACGAGGGATGGGGAATGTTCGGTCTATCGCCTGATTCTAAGCATGTTCTTGATGCCATTTCGAAGTCACAGGCCATCATCGAGTTCGACCTGAAGGGCAACGTACTCGCGGCCAATGAGAATTTCTGTGGTGCGCTTGGTTACAGCCTAACGGAGATCGTCGGCAAACATCACAGCATGTTCTGTGATCCAGCTTACGCCGCCACTGCGGAATACCGCGAATTCTGGGCCCGTCTGGGCCGTGGCGAATATGATGCAGGCGCCTACAAGCGGCTTGCAAAGGGTGCCCGCGAAATCTGGATCCAAGCCTCCTACAACCCGGTCTTCAAGCACGGCAGGCCCTACAAGGTCGTCAAGTTCGCGGCTGATATCACGGACGTGAAGAAGAAGTCCGTCGAGGATGCAGGTAAGCTCGATGCCATTTCGCGGTCTCAGGCTGCCATCGAATTTACCCCTACCGGTGAAATCCTGACGGCAAACGAGAACTTTTGCAGTGCGATGGGTTACTCGCTCACTGAGATCACCGGTAAGCATCACGGCATGTTCTGTGACCCGGCGTATATCCGGACGGACGAATACGCAAACTTCTGGCGCCGTCTCGCACAGGGCGAATTCATCTCCAATGAATTCGTTCGTTACGGCAAGGGCGGCAAGGAAATCTGGATCCAGGCAGCCTATAACCCAATCAAGGACGCAAACGGCAGGGTCTACAAGGTCGTGAAGTTTGCGACCGACGTGACCCAACGAATGAGCGCGATCAGCCAACTCGGCGAAGCGCTGCGCCATCTGTCGGAAGGCGATCTGACGAAAACGGTCGACTCGCCCTTCGTGCCATCAATGGAACAGCTTCGCCACGACTTCAACGCAACAGTCGCCAAGCTCGCCGAGACCGTGAAGACCATCGGCGAAAGCGCCCATGCGATTGCTGCCGGCTCCCGCGAGATCGGTTCCGCCGCCGATTCGTTTTCAAAGCGTACGGAACAGCAAGCCTCATCGATTGAGGAAACCGCCGCGGCGCTCGAACAGATCACCACGACAGTCAACGACTCCAGCCATCGCGCCGACGAAGCAGGGAAACTGGTTGCCAAGACGAAGCTGGGCGCAGAACAATCCGGCCTGGTTGTCCGCAATGCCGTCTCTGCCATGGACCAGATCGAGCAATCGTCACGTGAGATCACCAATATCATCGGGGTGATCGACGACATTGCCTTCCAGACCAATCTCCTAGCGCTGAATGCGGGCGTCGAAGCAGCCCGCGCCGGTGAGGCTGGCAAGGGCTTTGCCGTCGTCGCTCAGGAAGTCCGCGAACTCGCGCAACGCTCGGCGAGTGCGGCAAAGGAGATCAAGTCCCTGATCACGACGTCAAGTGAGCTGGTGAGAAACGGCGTCAACCTGGTCGGCGAGACCGGAAAGGCGTTGGAGACGATCGTGGCGCAGGTTGGCGATATCAACGTGAATGTGGCAGCGATCGTCGAGGGTTCCAAAGAGCAGGCGACCGGTCTCAAGGAAATTAATCAGGCCGTTAATTCCATGGACCAAGCCACACAAAAGAATGCAGCCATGGTCGAAGAGAGCACGGCCGCAAGCCACAAGCTGGCTGGCGAAGCGGAGGCACTGCGCGGGCTGCTGGCTCAATTCCGCCTTGACGAAGCGCATAGTCCAAGGACCGTGCAGAAACATCCGGCCTCTCCGGCGCGTCATCTGATCGCTCGCGTTGCGAAGGCGCATGGGGCAGCGCTTCCGGCCGCCGGCAGCTGGGAAGAATTCTAGATCAGCGCAAAACGCCCGACTAAAAACGACCGGCAGCGAAGGCTCGCTGCCGGCTTCTCTGCACCTACCGAAGCACTAGTGCGATACTGTCGCCGCAGCCTCGGGGCGTTTGATCAAAGGGGCGGCCTGCACGACGAGCGGATTAAGGCCATGGCTTTCCCGTTCCATGATCTCGAACAGTTGCCGCCGCATGCGCGGCTCCCAGAATTTGTTGATATGCGTCGCCACACCCTCCGCGGCTTCGCTCTCCGGCTGGCTCTTGAAGAACGTCGCGATCTGGTTGGCCATATAAACCAGTTTGGACTGCGTATCATGCGACATCGGAGATCGTTCCCGGTTGGATGCGCTGTGGATGCGTGAAAACTTCGAAATCCTCACCGCGCACCAAGGCGACGAGAGTCATGCCGGCCTCATCGGCCGTTCGGATAGCAAGCGCGGTCGGTGCTGAGATAGCAACGAGCACCGGACTGCCGAGGATGGCCGCCTTCTGCACCATCTCGACGGACAGACGGCTGGTGACAGCAACGATACCCTCGGCTCCCGACTGCCCTTGAGCAATCACCGCGCCGCAAAGCTTGTCGAGTGCATTGTGACGACCGACATCTTCGCGCACTGCAAGTAGTCCCTTGCCCGGCAGGTAGAAGCCGGCTCCATGGACCGCGCGCGTTTCGCGATGCAACGTCTGTGCGCCATTCAGCAGTGAAACGGATTCGATGATGTCTCGATGGGTAATCTTAAGAGGGACTGCCGCCACATCGGGCACCTTGCGAACAGCCTGCTCGATCGACTCGATGCCGCAGAGGCCGCAGCCGACCGGTCCGGCCATGCTGCGTCTCCGTGCTGTCAGTGCCGTAGCGACCTCGTCGACCAGCGTGATCTGAACGTCGATGCCCTTATCGCCCGCGACAATCTCGACCCCCGCGATCTGGTCGACTTCGGAAATGATTCCCTCGGTGAGGCTGAAACCAATCGCAAAATCCTCGAGGTCCGCAGGTGTTCCCATCATCACGGCATGCGTGCTGCCACCATAGGAAAAGGCGATCGGCACCTCCTCCGGAACGATCCGCTCGCCGGGCGTGACGACACCGCCGCTACAGGCGGTGCGCTTCACGGCAATGCGGTTCGGCCGGTCGATCATCACTCTGCGGGCTCCAGCTTGCTGACGATGCGGCGGCTCTGGCGTGCCTGCTCGTCGTAGTCACGCTGCCAATCGGTCGGGCCGTTCGAGGGCGAAACCTGCACCGCCGTGACCTTGTATTCCGGGCAGTTGGTGGCCCAGTCGGAGAAGTCCGTCGTGATGACGTTTGCCTGCGTGTCTGGATGGTGGAAGGTCGTGTAGACGACGCCGGGCGCCACGCGGTCGGTGATCAGCGCTCGCAGCGTCGTGTCGCCCGAGCGGCTCATCAGCTTGATCCAGTCGCCATCGCGAATGCCGCGCTGTTCGGCATCATGCGCGTGGATCTCCAGGCGGTCCTCGGCATGCCAGACAACGTTGTCAGTACGGCGCGTCTGGGCTCCGACATTGTACTGGCTGAGGATGCGTCCAGTCGTCAGCAGTAGCGGGAAGCGCGGCCCCGTCCGCTCGTCGGTCGCGACATACTCGGTGCGGATGAACTTGCCCTTGCCGCGAACAAAGCCGTCGACATGCATGATCGGCGACCCCTCGGGATGCGCTTCGTTGCATGGCCACTGCACAGAACCCATCTTGTCGAGATAGTCGTAGGAGACGAGCGCAAAGCTTGGCGTCGTCGCCGCGATCTCGTCCATGATCTCGGAAGGATGCGTATAGTTCCAACCAAGGCCCATGGCCTGCGCCATCTTCTGCGTGACCTCCCAATCGGCATAGCCGTTGCGTGGGCTCATGACCTTGCGAACGCGGTTGATACGGCGCTCGGCGTTGGTGAACGTCCCATCCTTCTCCAGGAAGCTGGAGCCCGGCAGGAAGACATGCGCGTAGTTCGCCGTCTCGTTCAGGAAGAGGTCGTGAACGACGACACACTCCATGGCGGCAAGGCCGGCCGCGACGTGCTTGGTATCGGGGTCTGACTGCAGGATATCCTCACCCTGGACGTAAAGGCCCTTGAACGACCCATCGACCGCCGCGTCCAGCATGTTTGGAATGCGCAGACCCGGCTCGTTGCTGATCTTGACGCCCCAGAGCTTCTCGAAGATGTCGCGCGTCGCGTCGTCGGAGATGTGACGATAGCCGGGCAGTTCGTGCGGGAAGGAGCCCATGTCGCACGAACCCTGCACATTGTTCTGGCCGCGCAGCGGGTTCACGCCGACGCCGCGACGACCGATATTGCCGGTCACCATCGCAAGGTTGGCGATCGCCATGACGGTCGTAGACCCCTGGCTGTGTTCGGTTACACCGAGACCATAGTAGATTGCGCCATTGCCGCCCTTGGCATAGAGACGCGCAGCGCCGCGCACGAGATCGGCCGTAACACCGGTGAACTTCTCCGATGCTTCAGGGCTGTGATGCGGCTCGACGACGAAGGTTGCCCAGTCCTCGAATTCGGACCAGTCGCAACGCTCGCGAATGAAGGCCTCGTTGAACAATCCCTCGGTGACGATGACATGCGCCAGCGACGTCAGGATCGCGACGTTCGTGCCGGGCTTCAGCGGTAGATGATAGGACGCCTCGACATGTGGCGAACGCACGATATCGGTGCGGCGCGGATCAATGACGATAAGCTTGGCGCCCTGACGCAGCCGCTTCTTCAGGCGCGAGGCAAAGACCGGATGGCCGTCGGTCGGATTGGCGCCGATGATGACGACGACGTCGCTCTGCTCGACGCTGTCGAAGTCCTGCGTGCCGGCCGAGGTGCCGAAAGCCTGGCCGAGGCCGTATCCGGTTGGCGAATGGCAGACGCGAGCGCATGTATCGACGTTATTGTTGCGGAAGCCGGCACGCACCAGCTTCTGCACCAGATAGGTCTCCTCGTTCGTGCAGCGAGACGAGGTGATGCCGCCGACGGAATCGCGGCCGTACTGATACTGGATGCGGCGGAACTCGGAGGCGACATGCGCAAAGGCTTCGTCCCAGCTCACTTCGCGCCAGGGATCGGTAATCTTCTCGCGGATCATCGGATTGAGGATGCGATCTTTGTGGCTGGAATAGCCATAGGCGAAGCGGCCCTTGACGCAGGAGTGGCCGCGGTTCGCCTGCCCGTCCTTCCAAGGCACCATGCGCACCAGCTCTTCGCCGCGCATCTCCGCCTTGAAGGAGCAGCCAACGCCGCAATAGGCGCAGGTGGTGACGACGGAATGCTCGGGCTGGCCGATCTCGATTACCGACTTTTCGATCAGCGTCGCTGTCGGGCAGGCCTGCACGCAGGCGCCGCAGGAAACGCATTCAGACGAGACGAAGTCCTCGTGCATGCCGGCCGAAACACGAGAATCGAAGCCACGGCCTTCGATGGTCAGCGCGAACGTGCCCTGCACTTCCTCGCAAGCGCGCACGCAGCGCGAACAGACGATGCACTTTGCCGGATCGAAGGTGAAATAGGGGTTGGACTCGTCCTTCGGCGCCCATTTGAGATTGAGATCGCCGTTGTTGCGCGCCTTGACGTGATTGTCGCCATCATAGCCATAGCGCACGTCGCGCAGGCCGACGGCGCCCGCCATGTCCTGCAGCTCGCAATCGCCGTTAGCAGCACAGGTCAGACAGTCGAGGGGGTGGTCGGAGATGTAGAGCTCCATCACGCCTTTGCGGACATCCTTCAGGCGGTTCGTCTGCGTCGAGACCACCATGCCGGGAGCAACCGGCGTCGTGCAGGACGCAGGAAGGCCCGCCCGCCCCTCGATTTCGACCAGGCAAAGCCGGCAGGAGCCGAAGGCATCCATCATGTCGGTGGCGCAGAGCTTCGGGATCTCGATGCCCGCATCCATCGAGGCGCGCATGACGGACGTTCCCTCGGGCACCGTCACCTGGTTGCCGTCGATGGTGAGCGTCACCATGGTTTCGGAGGTCGAGGCCGGCGTGCCGTAATCGGTTTCATGGACGAGAGGCATAGTCTTACTCCGCCGCTTCGATGAGAGGTGTGGGAACGAAATCTTCGGGGAAGTGCGTCATGGCGCTCATGACCGGATAGGGCGTGAAGCCCCCGAGCGCGCAGAGCGACCCGAACTTCATGGTGTTGCAGAGATCGGCAAGCAGCTCGCGGTTTTTCTCTGGTTCGATGCCGCGCGCGATCTTGTCCGCGGTCTCGACGCCGCGCGTCGAGCCGATGCGGCAGGGCGTGCACTTGCCGCAGCTTTCGACGGCGCAGAATTCCATCGCGAAGCGGGCCTGCTTCAACATGTCGGCACTTTCGTCGAACACGACGATGCCGGCGTGGCCGATCAACCCATCCTTGGCCGCGAAAGACTCGTAGTCGAACGGCGTATCGAACAGGGCGCGCGGGAAGTAGGCGCCAAGCGGACCACCGACCTGAACTGCCTTCACCGGCCGACCGGATGCGGTTCCGCCGGCAATGTCATCGATGAGTTCGCCGAGGGAAATGCCGAATGCGGTCTCGAACAGACCACCATGCTTCACGTTGCCGGCGATCTGAATCGGAATGGTGCCGCGCGAACGGCCAAGGCCGAAGTCGCGATAGTAGGCTGCCCCCTTGTCCATGATCACAGGCACGGAAGCGAGCGAAATGACGTTGTTGATGACGGTCGGACAGTCGAAGAGCCCCTTGTGGGCCGGTAGCGGCGGCTTGGCGCGCACGATGCCGCGCTTGCCTTCAAGGCTGTTGAGAAGCGCCGTCTCCTCGCCGCAGACATAGGCGCCCGCACCCGTTCGGACTTCCATGTCGAAAGTCTTGCCCGAGCCCAGAACCGAAGTACCGAGTATCCCTGCACTGCGGGCAATATCGATCGCCCGGCTCATCGCCGCGATCGCATGCGGATATTCCGACCGCGTGTAGATGAAGCCCTTGGTGGCGCCCGTCGCAAGGCCCGCGATCGCCATACCCTCGATCAGCACGAAGGGATCGCCTTCCATGATCATCCGGTCGGCGAAGGTGCCGCTGTCGCCTTCGTCCGCATTGCAGACGATGTATTTGCGCTCGCCCGGCGCGTCGAGCACCGTCTTCCACTTGATACCGGTCGGGAAGCCTGCGCCGCCACGGCCGCGCAAGCCGGAATCGGTAACTTCCTTGACGACATCGGCAGGCAGCATCGAAACCGCACGGCGCAAGCCGGCGAGCCCGCCGTGCGCCTCATAATCGTCAAGCGAGAGCGGATCGGTGATGCCGCAGCGGGCGAAGGTCAGGCGCGTCTGGCGCTTGAGAAACGGCAGTTCCGCCACTTCGCCAAGACAGAGCGGATGATCCCCGCCAGTGGCCAAGCCCGCATCGAACAGCGAAACGACGTCCTTCGCCTTCACCGGCCCATAGCCAATCCGCTTGCCAGCGACTTCCACCTCGACCAGCGGCTCCAGCCAGTGCATGCCGCGCGAGCCATTGCGCACGATCTTGGCGTCGAGGCCGCGAGCGGCAATCTGCTCGGCGATCGCGCTAGCGACGCGTTCTGCACCCAACGCCAGGGCAGCGGCATCACAGGGAACATAAATCCGGACGGTCATCGACGTGCCTCCGAAATCAGCGCCTCGAGATCGGCAGCGTCTACTCGGCCATGTACCTCGCCATCCATCATCGCGGACGGCGAGCACGAACAGAGCCCAAGACAGAAGACGGGTTCGAGGGTGATCGCTCCGTCAGGCGTCGTGCCGTGCCAGTCGACGCCAAGCAGAACCTTCACGCGCTCGGCCAGCCCGTCACCGCCCATCGATTGGCAGGCTTCCGCACGACAGAGCTTCAGCACATGCCGGCCGGCGGGATGATCGCGATAATCATGATAGAAGCTGACGACACCATGCACCTCGGCGCGCGAAAGGTTCAGCTCGCTTGCGATAACGGGCAGTGCCTCTTGCGGGACATAGCCGAACTCATCCTGAATCTCGTGCAGGATCGGCAGCAACGGCCCTTCGAGATGCTTGAGTTGATCGATGATCGCGATCGTGCGCGTTGCGATATCGCCTTTGGCGACGTGGATGTTCATCAGCAGCCCTCCCACGGCCTGCAAATTGCACGTGGCGACGCTGGGCAGGCGGGCTTTCCTCAGAACCCTATGGCCGACAGAACCGCTCGCGTGTGTTCATTATAGAACTTTCTCAGGGTTAGACGAAACGATCAATAATGCTGTTCCGTCAAACGATAGAAGATTCCTATCAAAATTCCGGTTCTTCGGCGAGAACTCGGGCCTCATGCAACAGAGCCGAGACCAACGGCGTGAACGGCTCACGATGCGTCGCAACCAGGCCGACAAGATGATGCGCTTGCGGCTCGGTGATTGGAATCATCCGGATTTCTGCTGGAAAGCCAAAGGATTTCGCGACATTGCGCGGCATGATGCTCGCCCAGCGTCCAGTTCGAACATGGGAAAAGAGCACAATCATCGAGTTTGACTCGAGCGTCGGATGTGCCGTAACGCCGGCTTCAGCCAGGTGATGATTGATGATACGACGGTTCTGCATGTCCGCCGTCAATAGGCAAAGCCGAAGACTACCCACTTCCTTCCAGGTAACGCTATCGCGATCGGACAAAGGGCTGCCGGCGGCGGTAATCAGGTTGTACTGCTCGGCATAGAGCGGCACGCTCGTCACCCGCCCAAGGGGCTCGTTCTCCAGATAGGTGATCCCCGCATCAATCTCGAGATTTTCCAGCATACTGAGCACCTGCAGGGAATTGCGGGAGACGATGGAAAACGTCACATCGGGGTGCCGCTCCTGAAATGGCGTGGTAATGCGCGGCAGCATCGCCAGCGCTGTTGGGATGACGGCGATCTTGATATGGCCTGAAAGCCCCTTGCGCGCCGCCCGCATCTCCTCGCGCATCGTGCGGGCATCGCCGACAATGCGCCGCGCCCATTCGAGCACGCGTTGGCCCTCAGGCGTCAGCCCCTGGAAGCGCGAGCCGCGTTGCACCAGCATCACGCCGAGTTGATCCTCGAGCTGACGAATGGCGGCGGACAACGTCGGCTGCGAAATGCCGCATTCCTCGGCTGCGCGGCCGAAATGTTTCTCGTTGGCGAGCGCGATAAAGAATTCCAGCTTGTCGATCATCCGGCCTCCGCGCCGAACTGCGGCACACCGTCATCTTCACGTCCAGCGGACCGGTCCGCAAGGCCGGTTGTCAGTTGTCCTGCTTCCCCGGAAACATCGCCAACAGGAAACGTAGCAGCGCCGTCGTATCGGGATGGGCGACGCTGTAGTAGATGAGCCGTCCGTCACGACGACTGGAGACCAGACCGTCCAAACGCAAGCGCGCCAGCTGCTGCGACACCATCGCTTGCTGAATGCCAAGGCTCTCCTCAAGCTCGCCCACAGTCTTCTCTCCATCCGTCAGAAGGCAGAGAATGATCAGTCGCGTATGATGGGAGAGTGCCTTGAGAAAGTCGCTGGCTTCCCGCGCTCTAGCAGAGAGCTTCTGCAGATCCCGATCGGCCATGCCCGACCCCGGTGTAGGCAAGTGCATTGTTTATCTCTGGTTGTATAAACAATATGTATGAAGCGCGACAATAACATATTCGCAGCAACCAGCTGTTTGGATCTGTCAAAATGCCAAAAAAAGTCCCGCCAGCTCAGCAGATGAGCTGACCACCATTGATCTCAAGCACTTGACCCGTGATGTAACCGGAAAGCGAAGGCGCCGAAAGGAAGAGATAGGCGGGTGCGCAATCTTCCGAGGTGCCCAATCGCTGCAGCGGAATCGTCTTGCGGGTCTGCTCAAGCTTTTCTGTCGACGAGTACCGCTGGTGGAAGTCGGTTTCGATCGTTCCCGGTGAAACGCAGTTGACCCGGATGCCGTCCGGCGCGAGCTCTCTTGCTAGCGCCTTCGAATAGGTTGCTACAAATGCCTTCGACGCCGAGTAGATCGCGGAACCGGGGCTGCCGCCTGTCAGCGCAGAAATCGAGACCGTGTTGACAATCGCCGCCTCGTGCGATGCGCGTAGAGCCGGCAAAAGAGCTCGCGTTACCTCAACGACCGAGGTCTGATTCAACCGGACGATCGTCTCGTACTGCTCGTCGGTCAACGTATCGGCGGGAAACCGGCCGACCATGGTGCCGGCATTGTTGATCAATGCGTGGACGCGATCGAACGTGGCGCGCACCTTTTCAGCGAATCCTGTCGTGCCGCCCGGTGTCGAAAAATCGGCCGTAACGAGAAACGCCCTGCGGTCCTCCTCCGCCGTCAGCAAGAAGTCTGGCAAATCACGCTCGGCGCTTCGGCCGAGGTGCACCAGCACGCGGGCGCCGCAATCGAGAAATTGCCGCGCGACTTCGAGGCCAATGCCCCTGCCGCCGCCGGTGACCACCACATTGCGGTTTTCAAACAGCTTAGGGTGAAACATTCATTCCTCCGGGACGCGCCGTCTGCGGCTTCCATAGTGTGTTGATACGCAAGGGGAACGTCGCTTAGACGTCGTTGGTTTCCAGCAGACGCGGACCCGGCCCATCTTTAGCCAGCCGGTCATACGGATTGCGCAGCGGGCAGCTTTCAACCGAGAGGCAACCACAGCCGATGCAATCCGTCAACCGATCGCGCAGGGCGACGAGCCGATCAATGCGAACATCGAGGTCTTGCTTCCATAGGAGAGACAGGCGCTGCCAGTCACCCGCGGTCGGCGTGCGGCCCTGCGGCAATGTTTCGAAAGCCGCCTGGATCTCCGCCAAGGGGATGCCTACGCGCTGCGCGACCTTGATGATCCCGAGGCGACGAAGCACATCACGGCCGAAGCGGCGCTGGTTGCCACGCGAACGAATACTCGAGATGAGACCCTTCGCTTCGTAGAAATGCAGTGCAGAGACGGCAAGACCACTACGCTCCGCGACTTCGCCAACCGTCAGCAGCTTTCGGAACGGATTAGGGGAGCCCTCTTCCATGACATCGACCTCAATGTGACTTGAGGTGTTGTAGCCGAACGTTCGCGTGACCGAAAGGCCATCGGAACACCGGGAGCCAAGGGGTCCCGGAAAACAAAAAGGCGGCCCTAAAGGCCGCCTCATGACACCGTGACGGGCACGGGTCAGTCCTGGTCGATCACACCCCGAAGGTGCGTCAGTTCCATGATGTAGTGTTCGAGGCGCGACTTGTGCTCGTGATGAACGGCATCTGCGATTTCTCTTTGTGCCGCCTCAATGCGCAGCGTCAGTTCGTCCTTGGAGAGATCCTGAACAATGACGGCAGACTCTGCCAGCAGCGTGCAGCCTGTCGGCAGGATGTCGGCGAAACCGCCGAAAACAACGTAGTCCTGCTTCGAGCCGTTGGCCGAACGAACGCTGACGATGCCCGGCTTGATCGTCGTCATCGTCGGGGCGTGGTTCGCCATAACGGTCATCTCGCCGTCGGTTGCCGGAATGACAACTTCGGTCACCATCTCCGAAAGGAGCAGACGCTCGGGAGATACGAGTTCAAAATTGAAATTGTCAGCCATCAGTGACTTACCTTCTCGGCAGCTTCTGTATCTTGCAAATTGGTCCCGCAGAACGGGCAGTGCACTATCGCCTGATCAAGATACCCAAGACCCTCTTCGGTCTGGATCAATCCCACCACCATCATCATCTTGCCGTCGTCCGATCTGTAGATCGTCGGGGCAGCAGGGGCGGGAAGCTCTGCTGCGACTTCCCGAAGGGCGTCGCAGCAGAAGATCTCGTTGAGAGCGTCGCTCATCAGGCAGCTGCGGACAGCTTCTTAGCCTTCTCGATAGCTTCTTCCATCGAGCCGACCATGTAAAAGGCAGCTTCCGGCAGGTGGTCGTATTCGCCGTTGACCAGGCCCTTGAAGCCCTTGATCGTGTCTTCGAGCGCTACGAGCTTGCCCGGCGAACCGGTGAAGACTTCAGCAACGAAGAACGGCTGCGACAGGAAGCGCTCGATCTTGCGGGCGCGGGCAACGGCGAGCTTGTCCTCTTCGGACAGTTCGTCCATGCCCAGGATCGCGATGATGTCCTGCAGGGCCTTGTAGCGCTGCAGCGTCGACTGAACCTTACGAGCCACTTCGTAGTGCTCTTCGCCGACAACGATCGGGTCGAGCATGCGCGACGTGGAGTCGAGCGGGTCAACTGCCGGGTAGATACCCTTTTCAGCGATCGAGCGCGACAGAACGGTCGTTGCGTCCAGGTGGGCGAACGAAGTTGCCGGAGCCGGGTCGGTCAAGTCGTCGGCGGGAACGTAAATGGCCTGAACCGAAGTGATCGAGCCGGTCGTCGTGGTCGTGATGCGTTCCTGCATCTGACCCATGTCCGTAGCGAGCGTCGGCTGGTAACCAACGGCCGAAGGAATACGGCCGAGCAGAGCCGACACTTCAGAACCTGCCTGCGTGAAGCGGAAGATGTTGTCGACGAAGAACAGAACGTCCTGGCCCTTGTCGCGGAAGTCTTCAGCGATCGTCAGACCGGTCAGAGCAACGCGTGCGCGGGCGCCCGGCGGTTCGTTCATCTGGCCGTAAACCAGCGCAGCCTTGGAGCCTTCGCCGCCGCCATGCTTGTTCACGCCCGATTCGATCATTTCGTGGTAAAGGTCGTTGCCTTCGCGGGTACGTTCACCCACGCCTGCGAATACCGAGTAACCACCGTGCGCCTTGGCGACGTTGTTGATCAGTTCCATGATGAGAACGGTCTTGCCGACGCCTGCGCCGCCGAACAGGCCGATCTTGCCGCCCTTTGCGTAAGGAGCGAGAAGGTCGACGACCTTGATGCCGGTGACGAGGATCTGTGCTTCAGTCGACTGGTCGACGTAGGCAGGCGCATCCTGGTGGATCGCGCGCTTGCCTGATGTAACCAGCGGGCCAGCTTCGTCAACCGGCTCGCCGATGACGTTCATGATGCGGCCGAGCGTTTCCGGACCGACCGGAACGGTGATCGGGCCACCGGTGTCGGAAACCGGCTGACCGCGAACCAGACCTTCGGTCGAGTCCATGGCGATCGTGCGGACTTCGTTTTCACCAAGATGCTGAGCGACTTCGAGCACGAGACGGTTACCGCCGTTCGTTGTTTCGAGTGCGTTCAGGATCGCCGGCAGTTCGCCTTCGAAAGCAACGTCGACGACGGCGCCGATAACCTGCGTAACCTTGCCGGCGGAGCCTGCCGCGGCCTTCTTGGGGGTAGCTGCCTTAGCCATCTTCTTACCCTCTTTCCCTAACCTCAGAGCGCTTCCGCGCCCGAAATGATTTCAATGAGTTCCTTGGTGATCTGAGCCTGGCGCTGACGGTTATAGGAAAGCGTCAGCTTGTTGATCATTTCACCAGCGTTGCGCGTTGCATTGTCCATGGCGCTCATCTTGGCGCCCATTTCACCAGCGACATTCTCAAGGAGCGCGCGGAAAATCTGGACCGAGATGTTGCGCGGAATCAGATCCTCGAGGATCGATGCCGGATCCGGCTCGTATTCGTAGACTGCGCCGGCATGCTCCGCATCCTGGACAACTGCCGTGGGGGCCGATGCCGGGATGAGCTGCTGTGCCGTCGGAACCTGCGAAATGACCGACTTGAATTCGGAATAGAACAACGTGCAGACGTCGAACTCGCCGGCTTCGAACATCTCGATGATGCGCTTGCCGATCTGATCCGCATTCTCGAAGGAGACCTTCTTCACGTCGCGCAATTCCTTGCGCTCGGCGATGAGCGAGGCGAATTCACGGCGCAGAACGTCGTAACCCTTCTTGCCGACGGTGAAGAACTTGACGGTCTTGCCTTCAGCAATGAGCTTGCGAGCGTGATCGCGCGCGAAACGCGAGATCTGCGAGTTGAAGCCGCCGCACAGACCGCGTTCGGCAGTGCAGACGACCAGCAAGTGAACCTGGTCCTTGCCGGTGCCGGTCATCAGCGCAGGAGCACCGTCGGCTTCCGTCATCGCACCAGCGATGTTTGCCAGAACGGCACCCATGCGCTGCGAGTACGGACGGGCGGCCTCGGCCGCCTCCTGGGCACGCCGAAGCTTCGCCGCGGCAACCATTTTCATCGCCTTGGTGATCTTCTGCGTCGCCTTGACGGAGGCGATCCGGTTTTTCAGATCCTTAAGTGAAGGCATCCGTTATCCGTCCTTTGGGTCCGATTAGGCGAAGGACTTCGCGAAGCTATCGACGGCAGCCGTGAGCTTGCCCTTCGTATCGTCGCTGATTGCCTTGTCCGTGCGGATCGTGTCGAGGATAGCCGAGCCTTCCGAGCGAAGGTACGACAACAGGCCCTGTTCGAACTTGCCGACCTGGTTAACCGGGATCTTGTCGAGGTAGCCGTTGACACCTGCGAAGATCACCGCAACCTGCTCTTCCGTCTTCAGCGGCGAGAACTGCGGCTGCTTCAGGAGTTCGGTCAGGCGTGCACCGCGGTTGAGCAGGCGCTGCGTCGAAGCATCGAGGTCCGAACCGAACTGGGCGAAGGCAGCCATTTCACGATACTGGGCGAGTTCGCCCTTGATCGAGCCGGCAACCTGCTTCATGGCCTTGACCTGAGCGGCGGAACCAACGCGCGAAACCGACAGACCGACGTTAACGGCCGGACGAATGCCCTGGTAGAACAGGTCGGTTTCAAGGAAGATCTGGCCGTCGGTGATCGAGATCACGTTGGTCGGAATGAACGCCGAAACGTCGTTACCCTGGGTTTCGATGACAGGCAGAGCCGTCAGCGAGCCAGCGCCCTTCTCGTCGGAGAGCTTTGCAGCACGCTCGAGGAGACGCGAATGCAGGTAGAAAACGTCGCCCGGATAAGCTTCGCGGCCCGGCGGGCGGCGCAGCAGCAGCGACATCTGGCGGTATGCGACAGCCTGCTTGGACAGGTCGTCATAACCGATCAGAGCATGCTGACCGTTGTCGCGGAAGAATTCGCCCATCGTGCAGCCGGCGAACGGCGCCAGGTACTGCATCGGAGCAGGATCGGAAGCCGTTGCAGCAACGACGATCGAGTACTTCATTGCGCCGCGTTCTTCGAGAACCTTGACGAACTGGGCAACGGTAGAACGCTTCTGGCCGATAGCGACGTAGACGCAGAACAGCTTGTCGCCGTCTGGGCCGTTGTCGTGGATAGCCTTCTGGTTCAGGATCGTGTCGAGAATGATCGCGGTCTTGCCGGTCTGGCGGTCACCGATGACGAGCTCGCGCTGGCCACGGCCGACCGGGATGAGCGCGTCGATAGCCTTGAGGCCGGTCGACATCGGCTCATGAACCGACTTACGCGGAATGATGCCAGGAGCCTTGACGTCGACGCGCGCACGGCGGGTCGCGTTGATCGGGCCCTTACCGTCGATCGGGTTGCCGAGAGCGTCGACAACGCGGCCGAGCAGCTCCGGACCAACCGGAACGTCAACGATGGCGCCGGTCCGCTTGACGGTGTCGCCTTCCTTGATGTCGCGGTCAGAACCGAAAATAACAACACCGACGTTGTCAGATTCAAGGTTCAGCGCCATACCACGGATGCCACCGGGGAATTCGACCATTTCGCCTGCCTGAACATTGTCCAGACCGTAAACGCGAGCGATACCGTCACCGACGGAGAGAACCTGACCGACTTCCGAGACTTCTGCCTCTTTACCGAAGTTTTTGATCTGGTCTTTGAGAATTGCGGAAATTTCCGCAGCGCGGATATCCATCAGCCGACCTCTTTCAATGCAAGCTTAAGGGTAGAGAGTTTTGTACGAAGAGACGTATCAATCTGACGGGACCCGACCTTCACGATCAGACCACCAAGAATTGACGGATCAACCGTGACGTTGATCGCCACGTCTTTGCCGGTGACGCCCTTGAGCGCCGCCTTCAATTCAGTTTCCTGCGCTGCAGTGAGCGCATGCGCCGCAGTAACGTCGGCAGTGATTTCGCCACGCTGGTTTGCAGCAATGATGCGGAAGGCCTTGATCATGCCCGGGAGGGCAAAGAGGCGGCGGTTACGCGCCACGACCTTCAGGAAATTCGCAAAGAAGCCGCTGATGCCAGCCTTCTCACTGATGGCAGTGATTGCCTTGAGCTGATCGTCGGCCGAGAAAACAGGGCTCGAAACGAAACGCTTCAGGTCTTCGCTCTCATCGAGCATCGCCTGGAACCGGTCAAGGTCCTTGGTGACGACTTCAACGGCGCCATGCTCGAGCGCCAGCTCGAACAGCGACGAGGCATAGCGCTCTGCAACACCAGAAGTAAGCTGGGATGTGTCTGCCACTGGCCCAAATTTCCCTGATTTCAACCCAAGAATCCGGTCGTCGGCGGGCGCCTGACCTATGATCTTGAATTCGTTATGATTTCCCCCAGAAATCGCAAGAGAAGCCTCTTGCTTCTTCCGAAATTCGGGGTCCGTCTAACATAGGATGTTCGGACTCGCAACACGCGTAACGCCCTAATACTGCTTTCCCATCGATTTCTAGCGCAAAAATGCTCGAGGCCCGGCAGCGAAGAGCTCAGCGCGAGCGATATCCGCTCAACTCAAGCGGAAAAGAAACCGAAAACATAGGCGAGCGGAAGCGCCGCCAGAATGATTTGCACAACCAGGAGTAAATAGTTGAGAATTGTACTCCCCTTATCTGAAAGGAGCGAAATGATGCGTGCAAACGCCGCCATGGCAAAGGCGGCGCCAAGCGCCATGTAAATCCAGTTCTGTGCCAGCATGATGGCCGAGAGGCCGAAGCCGAGATAGAAGCCCCCGACGGAGCGTTGCTCGGCATAACCGTCACGCCGACCCTCGCGCGGCATGACGCCGAACAGCCGCATCGCGTAACCTGGCGCAAACATGATGACGAAGCCCACTAGCGCCGTGAATGCGGCCGCGCCAAAGGCGAGCTGTTCGCCAAACTCCGTTGGAAAATAAAAGTCCATATTCGACCCCGAATCCCCTGCTTCGCCGTCCTTATGGCATGATTGGCGTGCCGGGCAAAAGCCCGCAAGCCAGCGATCTACAAGAAGCTTTGAGGGTCAACATCGAGCTGCACGTGTACCGACCCGCGCTCCTTCGGCGCCTGTGCAAGCATGGTCCTGAGAAATGCCTGCATGTCGGAGTTCCGCCGCCCGTGCACAAGGAGCCGGAAGCGATAGCGGCCGCGCACCAGCGCGAGCGGCGCTTCCGCCGGCCCGAGGACGGAGATACCGGAGACATGAGGTGCCGCGTTCCTGATGCCACGAGCATGGTTTTCTGCATCGTGGCGCGCTTCCGCCGAGACGATGA
Organism: Rhizobium grahamii CCGE 502; assembly: GCF_000298315.2. Taxonomy (GTDB): domain Bacteria; phylum Pseudomonadota; class Alphaproteobacteria; order Rhizobiales; family Rhizobiaceae; genus Rhizobium; species Rhizobium grahamii. The sequence continues at coordinate 205,689 of NZ_AEYE02000029.1, forward strand.
TCGACGCCAACCGTCCGAACGGCGGCAGGATGGCGCGCTCCCGCTCGGCGATCTCGCGTTCGTAGAAGGCGCTCGGATCGCCTGAGACGATCGCCTGCATAACCGGATGCTGCGGCTGGTAAGTCTGCAGCAGTCCGTGGCTCTTCAGGCCGGTACGCCCGGCGCGGCCTGTCACCTGCGACAGGAGTTGGAAGGTCCGCTCGGCGGCGCGTGGATCGCCGTTGGCGAGGCCGAGATCGGCATCGACGATGCCGACCAGCGTCATCAGCGGGAAATTGTGACCCTTGGCGACAAGCTGCGTGCCGATGACGATATCGGCCTCGCCCTTGGCGATGGCTTCGAGCTCAAGACGCAACCGCTTGACGCCGCCCATCATGTCGGACGAGAGCACGATCGTCCGTGCCTCGGGAAAATGACGTTCCACCTCTTCGGCGATACGCTCGACGCCCGGCCCGCAAGCAACGAGGTGATCAAGCGTGCCACATTCGGGACAGGCTTCCGGCGTCCGCTCGGCATGACCGCACTGATGGCATTGCAGCTGCCTCTTGAATCGATGCTCGACGAGCCAGCTAGAGCATTGCGGGCATTGGAAGCGGTGACCACAAACGCGGCAAAGCGTCAGCGGCGCATAACCCCGCCGGTTCAGGAAAAGGAGAGCCTGTTGCTGCTTCTCGACCGTCTTACCGATCGCTCGAATCAACACTGGCGAAAGGAAGCCGCCGCGCTCGGGCGCATGACGGCGCATGTCGATGAGATGCAGATCCGGCAGCGCCGCGTCGCCGAAGCGGGTCGGCATGTGAATGGTGCTGTAGCGCCCGCTCTGCCCATTGACCTGGCTTTCGACCGAGGGGGTGGCGGAGACGAGAACGACAGGGAAATCACCAATGCGCGCACGCACGACCGCCATGTCGCGCGCATTGTAATAGACACGGTCTTCCTGCTTGTAGGCCGGATCATGTTCTTCATCGACGATGATAAGGCCTAGGTCCTCGAACGGCAGGAACAGCGCCGAGCGCGCGCCGGCGACGACGCGAACCTCGCCCGTGACTGCCTGACGCCAGACCTTTTCGCGCATGCGTGGCGCCAGATCGGAATGCCATTCCGCCGGCTTGGCGCCGAAGCGATCCTGGAACCGCTCCAGAAAGCTCGCCGTCAAGGCAATCTCCGGAAGGAGAATCAACACCTGCTTGCCGCGCTTCAGCGTTTCTGCGATCGCTTCGAAATAGACTTCGGTCTTGCCCGAACCGGTAACTCCGTCGATCAGCGAAACGGCGAACGCGCCCTTTCGAACTTCAGAGAGAATCTCGTCCGCCGCTTCCTTCTGCGGACCTTCGAGCCGCGCGGCCACAAAATCCGGATCCGGTCTGGCGACCACCGGCGGGGGCGGCAGGAACACCGTCTCGAAAATACCCTGGCTGACCAGGCCGTCGACGACGCTGGTCGACACGCCAGCGGCGTGGGCAAGTCCGCTTCTGGTCCAAGACAGACCGTCGCCGGCAATATCGAGTACCCGGGCGCGCGCTGGGGTCATCCGCTCCGGGGCGCCGCCAACGAAGCGTAGCCCCTCCACCATCGGCTCCGGCTCGAAGGCGTTCGGCGCGCGCAACGCCATCCGCGCCACGAGCCCAGGTGGCGACAACGTGTAGCTCGCGACCCAATCGATGAATTCGCGCATCTCCTTGCTCAGCGGCGGGCAATCGAAGACATGGCTGATCGGCCTGAGCTTCTTCGGATCGACACCGTCCTCTCCTCCGTCCCAGACGACGCCGATCACTTGCCGTGGACCGAGCGGCACTTGTACGACCGAACCGGGTTCGACCGCCATCCCTTCCGGCACGGCATATGAATATGGCTTCGGCGCAGGCATCGGAACAAGCACCGGAACCGTGCGGTTTGCCGGTGGCGTCTCGAACAGCGCTCCAAAGAGATCGGACGAATCTGTGCTCATCGGGCGAGACCATGCCCGGATCGGCACCAAAAGAAAACCTGCAAGACTGGTGCCACCGGTTTACTCGTCGTCATCGATAACGCCCGTTAGCCGCATGCCCTCGATCCACGTTGCGCCGTCCTGGCGCACCACGTGGCGGGCGCGGGCACCGCATTTTTCGCGCACGGCGACCGCCAGCGCTTCGGAATGCGTAACGATCCAGATCTGGCTGCTGCGGGCGGCCTCCGCGATCATGTCGGCCAGAGGGGGCAGCATGTCGGGATGGAGGCTTGCCTCTGGTTCGTTGAGCGCAATCAGCGGCGGCAGCCGATAGGACATCAGTGCTGCGGCCAGACCGAGGAACCGTATCTGCCCGTCCGACAATTCGCGCGGCTGGAATACGCGGTTTGGAAACTCAGGAAAGGATAGACCGAACGACGCTGTTTCCTCGGGCAAAGGCACAACGAGCCGCGCACCGCCAAGGGCCGCGGCGACGGCACGATCGAGTTCGACCGTATCCTCCCGCGTATGCGCCAGCGTCGCGAAGACGGCAGCAATGTTGCTGGCATCCTCATCGAGCAGCGGCGCGGTGACAGCAAGACAGGGGGAGCGCAGTGGTGACAGGCGATCAGTCCGGAAGCCGTGAAAGAAACGCCATCCGTCGACTGCACGCCGGAACGTTCCGATCTCGGGATAGTGGCCGGCATCACCGAGCAGCGCGATCGCGGTTTCCGATGTCAGCGCCTGCTCCGGATAATCCTGCATCCGCCCATTCGGTCCACGAACGGAAATGGCCGGGCCGGCACGCTTCATCATCGTCACCGGCCGCGTCCCCGTCTCGATCGACAACTCTTCAGCCTTGATCTGAGGCTCAAAGGGAAATCCCGCCGCAGCCGCCGCCGGCCGCAACCCCGCCTCGACGCGATAACGGAAGGTGATCGCTCGTTCCTCGTCGACAACTTCGGCTTCGAGGCGAATCCGGAACGGTCCGTCGGCATCCCGGCGCGGGCCGGACCACAGCGCCGAAAACATCCCGCCCTCGGCGGCGATCTCATGCGCCAGGCGCCCTCGCGTTGCCGCTTGGATGAGCTGGAGAGCGCGGTAGAGGTTGGATTTTCCGACGCCGTTCTCGCCGATGAAGAGGTTAATCCCGGAAAGATCCATACGGATCGATCGCAGGGACCGGTAATTCTGTGCAAACATCGAGCGGAGCAGCATGCCTCGCTTTAGCCTATCCAATCAGCGAATTGAATGGGCGCTGACCAATTCCCGTTCCGCGGGCGGGACCAGCGGCAGGAATTGTGCTCCGCCATCTGCGGCAAGCGCGTGGACGGTGTGCTCTTCCAGCGCCTTGGTTACCTCGTTGATATCGCCATCGAGATATTCCACGGGGATCAGGTTACCGACCACGAAATCGAAGCGGTCGCCGCGCTTGTTGAGGAGTTCGTGGAAGACGGTCATGTCCCGAAGCTCGGTCGACCACTTCGCAAACCAGTAGAACAGGCCGGAGTTCCGCGCTGTCAAATGCACCGGCAAGATCGGCAGATTGTACTTGCGGGCAAGACCGACCGCCGAGGTCTTCCACGGGCGCTCATTCAGCCGTCCGTTCGCCCAGTAGGCGATGCGACCAGAGGGAAAGAGCACTGTTGCCTTGCCTTCCCTGACCGCATGGTTGGTGATCTGCAGCGTTTCGCGAGTCTTGAGCTTGCTTTTGTACTCCTCCCGCCACTCGACGGGGATAATGACCTCGGCAAAACGCGGATTGACGCGCACGGCGTCGCGGTTCGCAAACACCATCACATCCGGTCGCTTGTGCTTCAGGAGGTCGAAGACGGCGACACCATCGGCAATGCCGGTCGGATGATTGCTGACGAGAATGAAGCCGCCGGTCTCGGGAATGCGGTCGCCATGCCTGACATTGATGTCGAGCTTCAGCAGGTTGCTCATATACTCGAAGCACTGGAAGCCCGGCATGTTCGCAACATCGTTGGCAAAGCTGACCGCCCGGTTGTAGCGGAGCAGCGTATAGAGAAACGGCCGCATGACCGGCCAAAGCGGATGCTTCACGATCCGCTGCCCGCGTTCGGCGATCAACGTATCGACGATGTGACCCGGCTTGCCATGGGAGACGAGTGCGATCGCTTCCGCGAACTGTCCAAAAGCGGTCGTGGGTTGGCGCCGTGGCATTCAAGATCCTGCGTCGTTGGGAAACCGGTTACGCGGAATGATATGATGGAAGCATGACAAGCACTTGGCCGGCATTAGGAATTCCATAACTATCGCTCCCTCAGAATTGGCGGCAGGATTGGCAAATTCAAGGCCGAACACGTGAACGAACTCCTGATCATCGCTGACCCCAGCCTGATGGCCGAGCGCTCGACATGGCTCGATAGCCTGGCTCGCGAGCGACGTCTGTCGGAGCATACGCTCGATGCCTACGAACGCGATACGCGTCAGTTCCTGACTTTTCTGACCGGGCACCTCGGCGGCCCCGCAACGCTGAAAGATATCCACGCATTGCGGCCTGCGGACTTCCGCGCTTTTCTTGCGGCACGACGCAAGGAAGGCTCTGGCGCCCGTTCGTTGGGACGCAATCTCGCCGGGCTGCGATCACTGCTGCGTTACCTCGAAAAGAAGGGACTGGTGAATGCCGCTGGCGTCAGCGCTGTCCGTTCACCTAAACAGCCGAAATCACTGCCTAAACCCTTATCCGACCGGCAAGCCATCACCGTCGTCAGCGACGAGGCTCAGTTGCATGAAGAGCCTTGGATTGCCGCCCGCGACGCCGCCGTCTTTGCTCTGCTCTACGGCTGCGGGCTGCGTATCTCCGAGGCCCTCGACCTGACGCCCGGCGACTTCAATCGCGGCGCAGCTACATTGCGCATCACCGGCAAAGGCAACAAAACCCGTCTTGTGCCTCTGCTGACCGTGGTCGTCGACGCCGTCGAGAAATACCGGTCGTTGTGCCCCTATCATCTCGAAGGCGCAGAACCTCTTTTTCGCGGCGCGCGCGGCGGCAAGCTGCAAGCTGCGATCATTCAGCGCACCATGCAGAAGATGCGCAGCGCCTTCGGCCTTCCGGAAACGGCGACACCGCATGCGCTGCGCCATTCCTTTGCAACTCACCTGTTGGCCGGCGGCGGGGATCTCAGGACCATCCAGGAACTGCTCGGCCATGCCAGCCTTTCTACCACCCAAGTCTATACAGGTGTGGATTCCTCACGATTGCTTGAAGTTTACGACCGTGCCCATCCTCGGGCGTAATCTTTTGTTAACGGCTTCTCTTAAAGGAATATCCGCACGCTGGGCGTAGGCTTAGCGATCATAGTGACCGGAACACCATCATGACGATCTCCATCGGCGACCGCAGCCTCGACATCCCATCGCCGGGCAATGTCCTTCTCTGGCTGATCGCCGCGTTTCACATGCTGCTTGCGGCGACCTTGATCGCCGTGCTGTTTTCTGTGTCCCCGGCGGCAGCCGCTAGCGACGATGCCTGTACCGGCCACAATATCCTGACCGATCTCAAACAGAGCGACCCCGCCCGATACGCCGAAGTGATGAAAGAGGCGGATGCCGTGCCGAACGGCAAGGGCATTTTCTGGAAGATCGAAAAGGAAGGGATCGCCCCGTCCTGGCTGCTCGGCAGTATGCATGTGACCGATCCTCGCGTGCTGAATCTGCCGCCGCGCGCGCAGGCTGCCCATGATGCTGCCGATACTATCATCATCGAATCCGATGAGATCCTCGACGAAAAGAAGGCGTCGGCTGCGCTGCTGATGCGGCCGGAACTGACGATGTTCACCGACGGCACGACGATCGAGAAGCTTCTTTCCCGCGACGATTATACGCGGCTGGAATCCGGCCTGAAGCTGCGCGGCATCCCGCTTGCAGCGGTCTCTCGCATGCGCCCTTGGATGATCTCGAGCGTGGTTGCGCTTCCCGGCTGCGAAATGGCTCGCAAGGCGAAAGGCGTTCAATTCCTCGACCAGAAGATCGCGACGGATGCCGTCGCCTCGGGCAAGCAGGTCAAAGGTCTCGAAACGCTGGCCGAACAGCTGCAGGCGATGGCTGAGTTGCCCACCGAGTTCCACCTGAAATCGCTGATCGAGACGCTGGCGCTCGGCTCCAAGATGAACGATGTCGTCGAGACGATGACCGATCTCTATCTTTCCGGCGATATCGGCATGACGATCCCGATGCTGAAGACCGTTTCACCCGGCGGCGAGGACGAAGACAGCGACTATGCCGCCTTCGAGCAGCGCATCATCCTTGACCGCAACAAGGTGATGGCCGAGCGCGCTGCGCCGATCCTCGCCAAGGGCAACGTTTTCATGGCTGTCGGCGCCCTGCATCTCCCAGGCGACGGTGGCGTCATCGAACTGTTGCGTAAGCAGGGCTTCACCGTCACCGCCGTCAACTAGAGCCTTACAGGCCTAGCGTCCAGCGGTCATGCGCCTGAGAACATTCGTCTTCCAATAGAACTGGTGAACGAGCGCGCCGGCAACATGCGCCGCGATAAACGCCCAGAGGATAACCTTCAGCACTTCAGCGTGAAGCGATCCGACTGCGTCCATTCCAAAATAATAGGCAGCAATTCCGGTCAGCGGCATCCCGAAGATGAATGCATAGAGACCGAAATGCACAACCTTTGAGGCGAGGCGGAATATCGCGGGCTCGTCCGCGATTTCGATCGGCGCACCCTGGGAAAAACGCAGGCAAACCCGCATGATCGCAAGCACCAGAATGGCAATGCCGACATAGGCATGAATGTTTGCAGCCGTGACCTGTTCGGCAGTGGCAATGCCGGTGCGACGCATGGCCCGATGCCATTCGTTCATGCCGTCGGGAAATAGCAGGTTAAAGAAGATGAGTAGCGCCATACCCCAGTGAAGAAGGCGTTGCGGCAAGCTGTATGCATCGACAGGTGCGGCTTGCATCGGCTCTCCTTTCGAACAATTTAGAATCGTTCAAAAGTAAAGCGGCCGCCTGTCGGGAGACAAGCAGCCGTTCGCACATTGCCGAAATTTAATATTACATATGGATCGGCTTGAAGAAGGCGGCGAGAGCCGCTTCCTTGACCGCTTCCGACATCGTCGGGTGCGCGTGGCAGGTGCGGCCGAGATCTTCCGCAGAACCACCGAATTCCATCAGAACGGCGATCTCGTGGATCATTTCGCCGGCGCCGAAGCCGACGATATGGCCGCCGAGAACGCGATCGGTTTCCTTCTCGGAGAGGATCTTAACGAAGCCGTCGGTCGCCAGCATGGCGCGGGCGCGGCCATTGGCCGTGAACGGGAACTTGCCGACCTTGTAGGCAACGCCAGCAGCCTTCAGCTCTTCCTCGGTCTTGCCGACGGAAGCGACTTCCGGCTGCGTGTAGACGACGCTCGGGATGACGTCGTAGTTCACATGCCCATGCTGGCCGGCGAGAATTTCTGCGAGTGCCACGCCTTCGTCTTCCGCCTTGTGGGCGAGCATAGGTCCCTTCACGACGTCGCCGATTGCGTAGATGCCGGCAACGTTGGTGCGGAAGTGGCCGTCGATCTCGACGCGACCACGATTGTCGAGCTTGACGCCCGCTTCTTCCAGACCAAGGCCGGCCGTGTAGGGCGTACGGCCGGTCGCGATCAGAACGACCTCGGCTTCCAGCGTCTGCGCATCGCCGCCCTTGACAGGCTCGAAGGTCACCTTGGCACCCTTGCCGCCCTTTTCGACGCCGGTGACCTTGGAACTCAGGTTGATGGTGACGCCCTGTTTGGCGAGCATCCGCTGGAATTGCTTTGAAACTTCGCCGTCCATGCCGCCGAGGATGGTGTCGAGATATTCGACGACGGTGACCTTGGCGCCGAGGCGCGACCAGACGGAACCGAGCTCGAGGCCGATGACGCCACCACCGACGACTATCATCGTTTCCGGCACCTTCTCGAGAGCGATCGCGCCCGTCGAGGAAATAATCACCTTCTCGTCGATATCGACCTTCACGCCCGGAATGCCGGCGACGTCGGAGCCAGTCGCGATGACGATGTTCTTGCCTTCGATTTCCTGGACCTTGCCGTCTTCGGCGGTCACGGAAACCTTGCCAGCCGACACGATCTTGCCGGTCCCCTGGAAAGCATCGATCTTGTTCTTCTTGAAGAGGAAGGCAACGCCGTCGACGTTGGCCTTCACCGTCGCATCCTTGTGCGCCAGCATCTTTTCAAGGTTCAGCTTCGGAGCGGCGACCTCGATGCCGAGCGCATCCATGCCGTGGCCAGCCTGATGGAACATTTCGGAAGCATGCAGCAGCGCCTTGGACGGGATGCAGCCAACGTTCAGGCAGGTGCCCCCAAAGGTTGCGCGCTTTTCGACGACAGCGACCTTGAGGCCGAGCTGGGCTGCCTTGATGGCAGAGACATAGCCGCCGGGGCCGGTTCCGATAACGATCACATCGTAGGACATTGTTTCTTTTCCTTTTCGTTATTTGCTTAGTCAGCCGCGCGGGCGAGCGCGAGGCGGAAACCGAAGCCGACCAGAGCGGCGCCGGTGATGCGGTTAAACCATTTGCCGCTTGCGATGAAGCGGTCGCGAATGGGCTTTACGGTGAAGAAGGTGGAGACGCCGACGAACCAGGCGACGAGCGCGGTGGCCATGCCGATGCCGTAGCTGAACTGGATCAGTGCAGGGGTATCGTGATGCACCAGCGTCGAGAACAGCGACAGGAAAAACAGGACCAGCTTCGGATTGAGCGCGTTGGTGATGAAGCCCATCCCCAGGCACTTGAGCGCCGAGATCGGCTTGCGGTCTTCCTCCGTCACCTCGATCTCATTCACCTTGAAGCCCGGCTCGCGAAAGGACTTGATGCCGAGATAGACGAGATAGGCGACGCCCGCCCATTTGATCATGGCAAATAGCATCAGCGATTTGGAGACGATCAGGCCGAGGCCGAGGATCGTGTAGCTGATGTGAAAGAGCAGCGAGAAGCCCATGCCAAGGCCGGTCATCATGGCGGCACGACGGCCATGCACGATGCTCTGGCGCAGGATGACGGCGAAGTCGGCGCCCGGCACGACGATGAAGATCGAAAAGACGGCCATCAGGCCGAGAAACTCAAAGAAATATTGCATGGCGATATGGTCTCCGCGCCCTAACGGCCGCCGCTGACGTTGAGTATGGCGCCCGTTATATAGGAAGCCGTCGGCGAGAGAAGGTAGAGGACAGCGTCGGCGATCTCCTCTGCCGTGCCGGGCCTCTGCATCGGAATGCTTGGCGCCAGGTCACGTGCGCGGTTCGGCAGGCCGCCGGATGCGTGAATGTCGGTATCGATGACGCCGGGGCGGATGGCGTTCACGCGCACGCCCTCGTTTGCCACTTCTCGCGACAGGCCGATGGTGAACGTATCGATCGCGGCCTTCGAGGCGGCGTAGTCGACATATTGCGAGGCCGAGCCCAGAACGGCCGCCATTGACGAGATGTTGACGATCGCCCCGCCCTTGCCGCCATGCCTCGACGACATGCGGCGAACGGCCTCGGCCGCACAGAGAATCGAGCCGGTGACGTTGACGCGCATCATCCGCTCAAGCCGCTCGACGCTCATCTCGTCGACGCGCTGCTGGGCATCGACGATGCCGGCATTGTTGACCAGTCCATCCAGCCGCCCGAAGTGCTTGTCGACAGTCTGGAACATCGAAATGATATCCTGCGCGCTGCCGACATCCCCCTTGATCGCGATGGCATCGCCACCTTCTGCCTCAACCTCAGAGACGATAGCGTCGGCGGCAGCGCGGTTCGCGGCGTAGTTCACGGCAACGTCCCAGCCCTGGCGGGCAGCGAGGCGGCAGACAGCCGCACCGATGCCTCGGCTGCCGCCGGTAACGAGAAGGACGGGTCGTTGTGTCATTTCGCGCACTCCTTGAATGCCAGGACATCCCACGGCGCAACCGTCGCCTTGCCATTGCCCCATATCTGCGATTGGCGGATCGCCCGACCAAGGCCAGGTAACAGGATGCTGTCGGCGGCAGCCGCCGCTTCAGGCTGCAAATTATCGATCTCGCCCCTGGTGTTAGCGCTATAGACCGTGCCTCGCCAGATGGTGCAGGCGTCCAGGTCCGCGCCGGTCACATCGCCGCCTGGGCACTTGAACATGAGAATACCGACAGCGCGTTCAGGGTCGTCGGACGGCATCACATAGCCGTCGAGTTCGATCGAGGTTTTCAAGACTTTCAGCGTAAACCGGTTGTTGGCAGCAGCCGCCTCAGAATTGATCGGCGTAAAGCGCAACTCGTAAGCTCCGTCCCGATCTGCGTAGACCGCACTCGCCTGCCGGCAGTCGGGTGCGGCCATGGCGATTCCTGGTAGTGCTAGCAAGAATGCGAGCAACGCCCCGACCCCACCCTTGGCAAAGGGAGGCCTCTTGATCATACGCCCTGTGGAGATTGCCAGCGACATTGCGCGCCCCGCCGAGGTGGAAAGGGCCGCTCACGCGGCCCAGTCGAATGCTTAGAGATCGAGAACCAGACGCTCCGGATCTTCCAGGCTTTCCTTGACGCGGACGAGGAAGGTCACGGCTTCCTTGCCATCGACGATGCGGTGGTCGTAGGAGAGCGCGAGGTACATCATCGGACGGATGACGATCTGGCCGCCGACGACAACCGGGCGGTCCTGGATCTTGTGCATGCCGAGGATGCCTGACTGCGGGGCGTTCAGGATCGGCGAGGACATCAGCGAGCCGTAGACACCACCATTGGTGATCGTGAAGGTGCCGCCCTGCATGTCGGCCATCGACAGCGAGCCGTCGCGGGCAGCCTTGGCGAGGCGCGCCAGTTCCTTTTCGACCTCGGCGATCGACATCTGGTCGGCGTCGCGGATGACGGGGACGACGAGGCCCTTGTCCGTGCCGACGGCCATGCCGATGTGGCAGAAGTTCTTGTAGATGATGTCGGTGCCGTCGATCTCGGCGTTGACAGCCGGCAGTTCCTTCAGCGCGTGGGTAATCGCCTTGGTGAAGAAGCCCATGAAGCCGAGCTTCACGCCATGCTTCTTTTCGAAGACGTCCTTGTACTTGGCGCGCAGGTCCATGACGGCCTTCATGTCCACCTCGTTGTAGGTGGTCAGCATGGCGGCGGTGTTCTGAGCGTCCTTGAGGCGCTTGGCGATCGTCTGGCGCAGGCGCGTCATCTTCACGCGCTCTTCGCGTGCCGCATCCTCGACCGTCGACGGGCCACGAGCAGCAGCCGGAACGGCGGGTGCTGCAGCTGCTGCAGGAGCGGAGATGCCCTTGGCAACAGCGGCGATCACGTCGCCCTTCAGAACCTGGCCGCGCTTGCCTGATCCATCGACCTGATCGGCCGACAGGTTGTTTTCTGCGAGCATCTTGGCGGCAGCCGGTGCCGGCGGCATCGCGGAAGCGGCAGCTGCCGGAGCAGCGGCGGCTGCAACAGCAGGTTCGGCTACCTTTGCCGGACCTGCGGCGGGGGCAGCAGCAGCCGGGGCAGCGGTAGCACCGGCGCCCGCGGCGATCTGACCGAGCAGCGCGCCGAGACCGACGGTCTCGCCAGCCTGGGCAACGATCTCGGACAGCGTGCCCGAAGCCGGAGCCGGTACTTCGATGGTCACCTTGTCGGTCTCAAGCTCGAGAATCGGCTCGTCGGCCTTGATGGCATCGCCGACCTTCTTGAACCAGGTACCGACGGTTGCCTCGCTGACGGATTCACCGAGAGTTGGAACGCGGATTTCTGTGGCCATTGTTCAAATCCTGATTTGCTTGTGTTCGTTTATTCGTTTCCGGCAGCAGATGGCCGGAGAATGATCGAGGGCATCGGCAATATGTCGAAGCGAAAACCGTAACCGGAAAGGATGATCGGATCGGCGTCGGCGAGCGCCTGCGCCGCCTTCTGATCCTCCACCGAGACGACTGCCATGCCCCAGGCCCCCTCGCCTTCGAAGACGGGACCGACGGTGATCGCCGATCCCTCTTCTGCGTTCTGGTGCCAGTAGGCGACATGACGCTTCATCGCGGCCATTTCCTCCCCGGTCGCATCGTGCGGGAAACGGGGGCGAGGCGGCGCAAGTCTCAGAAAGAAATATGCCATCGCCCCGATCCCTTAGCCGCCCAACGCATCCTCGAGGAATGCGGCGAGCTGCGACAGATGCTTGGACATCAGACCCGTTGCCGGCGAAGCGGCGGCCGGACGACCGGTGTAGCGGACGCGCTGGTACTTCGCATCGATATGGGCGAGCACCCACTCCAGATACGGGTCGATGAACGACCATGCGCCCATGTTCTTCGGCTCTTCCTGGCACCAGACCATCTCTGCGTTCCGGAAGCGGGAAAGCTCGTTGATGAGTGCCTTTGCCGGGAATGGATAGAGCTGTTCGACGCGCAGCAGGTAGACATCGTCGATGCCGCGCTTTTCGCGCTCTTCCAGAAGGTCGTAATAGACCTTGCCGGTGCACATGACCACACGACGGATCTTCGCGTCCTTCTGCAGCTTGATCGGGCCGTCCTTGATGACCTCCGCATCGTCCCAGAGCAGGCGATGGAAGGAGGACTCGCCGGCCAGTTCCGCGAGGGTCGACACAGCCCGCTTGTGACGCAGAAGCGACTTCGGCGTCATCAGGACGAGCGGCTTGCGGAAGTCGCGCTTCAGCTGCCGGCGCAGGATGTGGAAGTAGTTCGCAGGCGTCGTGACGTTGGCGACCTGCATGTTGTCTTCGGCGCAGAGCTGCAGGAAGCGTTCGAGGCGAGCCGAGGAGTGCTCCGGACCCTGGCCTTCGTAGCCATGCGGCAGCAGGCAGACGAGGCCGGACATGCGCAGCCACTTGCGTTCGCCCGACGAGACGAACTGGTCGAAGACGACCTGTGCACCGTTGGCGAAGTCGCCGAACTGGGCTTCCCAGAGCGTCAACGCGTTCGGTCGAGCCAACGAATAGCCGTACTCGAAGCCGAGGACGGCTTCTTCCGAAAGCATCGAGTTGATGACTTCGTAACGGGCCTGGTTGGACGACAGGTTGGCAAGCGGAATGTAGCGCTCTTCTGTTTCCTGATCGTAGAGAACCGAATGACGCTGCGAGAAGGTGCCGCGTTCACAATCCTGACCGGAGAGGCGGATCTTGTGGCCTTCGACAACTAGCGAACCGAAAGCAAGTGCTTCCGCCATCGCCCAGTCGAGGTTCTCGCCCGTCTGGATCATGTTGGCGCGGTTTTCCATGAAGCGCTGGATCGTGCGGTGCGCATGGAAGCCTTCCGGAATTTCCGAAAGCTTGCGGCCGATATCCTTGAGTGACTTCATCGGAACGGCGGTCTTGCCGCGGCGCTGTTCGTCGGCGTTATCAGCCGTGCGCAGGCCCGACCACTCGCCGTCCAGCCAGTCGGCCTTGTTCGGCTTGTAGCTCTGGCCGGCGTCGAACTCCTGCTCGAGGTGCGCGCGCCAGTCGGCCTTCATCTTTTCGACTTCGCCGTCTGTCAGCAGGCCTTCGGCAACGAGACGATCGGCATAGACCTGCAGAACCGTCTTGTGGGCGCGGATGACCTTGTACATCTTCGGCTGCGTGAAGGACGGCTCGTCGCCTTCGTTGTGGCCGTAGCGGCGGTAGCAGAACATGTCGATGACGACGGGCTTGTGGAACTTCATGCGAAATTCCATGGCGATCTTGGCGGCATAGACAACCGCTTCCGGATCGTCGCCATTGACGTGGAAGATCGGCGCTTCGATCATCTTGGCAACGTCGGACGGATAAGGCGAAGAACGCGAGAAGGCCGGGTTCGTGGTGAAGCCGATCTGGTTGTTGATGATGACGTGCATCGTGCCGGCAACGCGGTGACCGCGCAAACCCGACAGGCCAAGGATTTCGGCAATCACACCCTGGCCGGCAAACGCCGCGTCGCCGTGGATCAGCAGCGGCAGAACCTTGGCACGCTCGGACAACGGAATGGTGTCACCGTCCCAGACGGTGGCGCCCATATCCTGCTTGGCGCGGGCCTTGCCCATCACGACGGGGTCGACGATTTCAAGATGCGACGGGTTGGCCGTCAGCGAGACGTGAACCTTGTTGCCGTCGAACTCGCGGTCCGAGGAGGCGCCGAGATGGTACTTGACGTCGCCCGAACCTTCGACTTCGTCAGGCGCGTAGGAACCGCCCTTGAACTCGTGGAAAATGGCACGGTGCGGCTTGCCCATGACTTGCGAAAGCACGTTCAGACGACCGCGATGCGCCATACCGAACACGGCTTCACGCAGACCGAGGTGGCCACCGCGCTTCAGGATCTGCTCCAGCGCCGGGATCAGCGATTCACCGCCGTCGAGACCGAAACGCTTGGTGCCCTTGAACTTCACGTCGAGGAACTGCTCGTAGCCTTCGGCTTCGACCAGCTTGGCAAGGATCGCCTTCTTGCCTTCCGGGGTGAAAGCGACGCCCTTATCCGGACCTTCGATGCGCTCCTGGATCCAGGCCTTCTCTTCCGGATTCGAGATGTGCATGAATTCGACGCCGAGGGTCGAGCAGTAGGTGCGCTCGAGGATCTCGATCATCTCCGGCAGGGTCGCGTATTCGAGGCCGAGAACGTTGTCGATGAAGATCTTGCGGGAATAGTCAGCCTGGGTGAAGCCGTAGGCTTCTGGCGACAGTTCCTTGTAGTCTTCGACCGGTGCCGCGATCCCCAGCGGATCGAGCTTGGCATGCAGGTGACCGCGCATGCGATAAGCGCGGATCATCATGATGGCGCGGACGGAATCGCGCGTGGCCTGCAGGATGTCGGCACCATCGGTCGGCTTGCCAGCGGCTTCCGCCTTGCCCTTGACCTTGGTCTCGATGATCTTTTCGACTGTACCCCAGTCGCCATCGAGTGCCGAAACAAGGTCGCTCTTCGGCTGCAGGGGCCAGTTCGTCCTGCGCCAGGATGCACCCTTGGCCGCCTTCTTCACATCTTCCGGATTGTCTTCCAGTGCCTTGAAAAAGGACTGCCATTCCTCGTTGACCGAGCTCGGGTCTTCTTCATAGCGCGCATAGAGCTGCTCGATATAGGCAGCATTGGCGCCATCCAGGAACGAGGTGATCTGAAACTGCTCGTTGGCTTCTTGCCGTGCCATGGTTACACGCGGACGCTTTCGTCCGCCTCCTGACTTGTGATTCCGCCGGATACTCGACCGGCTTGCCGCATCTGTCGTTAGCCGCCTGCCCGCGGCTCATTTCATTCGAAGTCGAGGCCCGGGCAGACGCTAAGGCTGCCCGGGATATAGATCGGATCAGCCCTTGAGGACTTCAACCAGCGTCTTGCCGAGGCGAGCTGGTGACGGCGAAACGCGAATGCCAGCCGATTCCATGGCCGCGATCTTCGATTCCGCGTCACCCTTGCCACCGGACACGACGGCACCGGCGTGACCCATCGTACGGCCCTTCGGCGCGGTACGGCCCGCGATGAAGCCGGCCATCGGCTTCTTGCGGCCCTTCTTGGCTTCGTCGATCAGGAACTGTGCTGCGTCTTCTTCAGCCGAGCCGCCGATTTCGCCGATCATGATGATCGAGGTCGTGGCGTCGTCGGCCAGGAACATTTCCAGCACGTCGATGAACTCGGTGCCCTTCACCGGGTCGCCGCCGATGCCGACAGCCGTCGTCTGGCCGAGGCCTTCGTTCGAGGTCTGGAACACGGCTTCATAGGTCAGCGTGCCGGAGCGCGAAACGATACCGACCGAACCCTTGCGGAAGATCGAGCCCGGCATGATGCCGATCTTGCACTCTTCCGGCGTCAGGATGCCCGGGCAGTTCGGCCCGAGCAGGCGCGACTTCGACTTGTCGAGCTTGGCCTTCACCCGCACCATGTCCATGACCGGGATGCCCTCGGTGATGCAGGTGATGAACGGGATCTCGGCTTCGATCGCCTCGATGATCGCGTCCGCAGCGCCTGCCGGCGGGACGTAGATCACGGTCGCGTCGGCGCCGGTCCGTTCCTTGGCTTCGGCAACGGTCGCGAAGATCGGCAGGGAAGTGCCGTCGACGCCTGAGGACCACGATTCTCCGCCCTTCTTCGGGTGAATACCGCCGACCATCTTGGTGCCGTAATAAGCGAGCGCCTGTTCGGTGTGGAAGGTGCCGGTCTTGCCGGTCAGGCCCTGAACGAGGACCTTCGTGTCTTTGTTGACGAGGATAGACATTCTTTCCGGTCCTTCCAGATTAGGCTTTGATCGCCGCGACGATCTTCTTCGCCGCGTCGTCAAGATCGTCGGCAGCGGTGATCGCCAGACCGGACTCGTTGAGGATCTTCTTGCCGAGCTCGACATTGGTGCCTTCGAGGCGAACGACGAGCGGAACCTTCAGGCCGACTTCCTGCACAGCTGCGACAACGCCTTCAGCGATGACGTCGCAACGCATGATGCCGCCGAAGATGTTGACGAGGATGCCCTCGACCTTCGGGTCTGCGGTGATGATCTTGAAAGCCGCCGCGACCTTCTCCTTGCCAGCGCCACCGCCGACGTCACAGAAGTTTGCCGGCTCCTTGCCGTAGAGCTTGATGATGTCCATCGTCGCCATGGCGAGACCGGCACCGTTGACCATGCAGCCGATGTTGCCGTCGAGAGCGACGTAGGCGAGATCCCACTTCGAGGCCTCGATTTCCTTGGCGTCTTCCTCGGTCTCGTCGCGCAGCGCCTTGACGTCGTCATGGCGGAATAGCGCATTGCCGTCGAAGGACATCTTGGCGTCGAGGACGCGCAGGTGGCCGTCCTTCATGACGATCAGCGGGTTGACTTCGAGGAGCGCCATGTCCTTTTCGCCGAACGCCTTGTAGAGCGCTGGGAATAGCGACTTGGCATCTTCGGCGGCAGCGCCGGTCAGTTCGAGAGCCTTGGAGATCGCGGCAACGTTGGCAGCCGTGACACCAGCCTCCGGATCGATGGCGATCGTATGGATCTTCTCAGGCGTGTCGTGGGCGACAGCTTCGATGTCCATGCCACCTTCCGTCGATACGACGAAGGCAACGCGGCCAACCGAGCGATCAACGAGCAGCGAGCAGTAGAGTTCACGCTCGATGTCGGCGCCGTCTTCGATATAGAGGCGGTTGACCTGTTTGCCGGCTTCGCCCGTCTGCGCCGTGACCAGCGTGTTTCCGAGCATCTCCTTGGCGTGAGCGACGACTTCGTCGATCGACTTGGCGAGGCGAACACCGCCCTTGGCGTCGGGGCCGAGTTCCTTGAACTTGCCCTTGCCGCGGCCACCGGCGTGAATCTGGCTCTTGACGACATAGAGCGGACCCGGCAGCGACTTGGCGGCAGCTTCGGCCTCCTCGACCTTGAGGATCGGCACGCCCTTGGCGACCGGAGCGCCATAGCCCTTCAAGAGAGCCTTGGCCTGGTATTCATGAATGTTCATGGATTTGTTCCTGTTTGGATTGCGTCGGCGCGCAACTGATTACTTCAGCGCAGGCGCGATGTTGATGCAGGCTTCGCACAGGCCGGCGACAGCACCGACGGACTTGTCGAACGCTTCCTTCTCAGCCTTATTGAGATCGATCTCGATGATGCGCTCGACGCCACCGGCACCGATGACGGTGGGCACACCGACATACATGTCCTTGACGCCGTACTGGCCGGTCAGCTGCGCTGCGCAAGGCAGGACGCGCTTCTTGTCCTTGAGGTAGGATTCAGCCATCTCGATCGCCGAAGCGGCCGGCGCGTAGTAGGCAGAGCCGGTCTTCAGCAGGCCGACGATTTCAGCTCCGCCATCACGGGTGCGCTGGATGATTTCTTCGAGGCGCTCCTTGGTGACCCAACCCATGGTGACGAGGTCTGTGAGCGGGATGCCGGCAACGGTCGAGTAACGTGCGAGCGGCACCATCGTGTCGCCGTGGCCACCGAGAACGAATGCGGTGACGTCTTGTACTGAAACGTTGAATTCCCTGGAGAGGAACAAGCGGAAGCGCGAGCTATCGAGAACGCCGGCCATGCCGACGACCTTGTTGGCCGGAAGGCCAGAGAACTTCTGCAGCGCCCAGACCATGGCGTCGAGCGGGTTGGTGATGCAGATTACGAAGGCGTTCGGGGCATACTTCTTGATGCCGGCGCCGACCTGTTCCATGACCTTGAGGTTGATACCGAGAAGGTCGTCGCGGCTCATGCCCGGCTTGCGAGCAACACCGGCGGTGACGATGCAGACGTCGGCACCTTCGATCGCAGAGTAATCGCTGGCGCCGGTGAGGTTGGCGTCGAAGCCTTCAACCGGCGAGGACTGCGCGATGTCGAGGCCCTTACCCTGAGGAATGCCATCGGCGATATCGAAGAGAACGATGTCACCCAGTTCCTTCAGGCCGGCGAGATGTGCCAGCGTGCCACCAATCATGCCAGAACCAATGAGTGCGATCTTGTTACGCGCCATTTCGCTGTTTCCTTTGCGATCAAAATTCGTCAGGCGACGCGCGGAGGGGGCATCGCCCAATGCCGCAATCGCATAGACCCAAAGCCAAAAAATGGCAAACGATTATTTTTGAGCGAGGAATTTCAATCGTTTAGATCATAAAATTCTTACGTAAACGTAAGATAATTCGTCACTAAAAATTACTCGGCAGCCCGCCGCTCGTGGTGCAATGCGAGATACTCGGCACTGCGCATCTCGAAAAGGCGCGAGACGGTACGATCAAATTCGAAGCCCTCGGTACCACGCGCTTGTGTCAACAAATTTTCAGGCATCGCTGCAGCGGACACATAGAGCCGCACCGCATGATCGTAAAGCGTGTCTATTAGGATAATGAAACGTTTCGTCTGGTTGCGCTTCTCCGGACCAAGCAACGGCACATGATCGACGAAGATGGCGTCGAAACGTTCGGCAACCGCCAAAAAGTCCGCTGGACCCAACGGCTTCTCGCAAAGATCGGCAAAGGTGAAGCGCGCCAGGCGATCGACCGCCCGCGGCACATGGATCGATCGTCCCTTCATCGGAATTTCCAAGGGCTGCGCCTTGCGGCCATGAAGCGCCTGCATCCAGGACGCATCCATCGCCATGTCGGTCCGGTCATCGATCGGTGTCAGGTAGACAGGCTGGCTATCGAGTTTCTCCATCCGGTAGTCGGTCGGAGAGTCCAACGTCACGATTTCGACATTCTGCTTCAGGAGATCGACGAAGGGCAGGAACAGGCTTCGATTGAGGCCGTCCTTGTATAGGTTATCGGGCTCGACATTCGAGGTCGCGACCAGCAGGCACCCGCGCCGGAAGAGTTCGGAAAAAAGCCGCGATAGGATCATCGCGTCAGCAATGTCCGTCACCGTGAACTCGTCGAAGCAAAGCAGTTCGGCCTCATCATAGAGAGCTGCCGCGACGACCGGGATGGGGTCGGCCTGCTTGGTCTCGCCCTGCTTGAGCTTTAGCCGGTGCGCTGCGATGCGATTGTGCACATCGGTCATGAACTCATGAAAATGCGCGCGCCGCTTCTTCGCGCATGGTGCCATCGCGAAGAACATATCCATCAGCATGGTTTTGCCGCGGCCGACGCTGCCGTGAATGTAGAGCCCCTTGACCGTTTCCGACGGCTTCTTCTTGTTGGCAAACAACCAGCCCAGAGCACTCGCCTTCGCCGCCGGCCGCCGCTGTTTCAGCCCCGACAGCACCCGATCCAGGCATTTCGCCACGTGCATCTGGGCTGAATCGATTTGAAGCGCACCCGAAGCCGTCAGCGACTTCAATTGTTCGCTGACGCTCAGGGTGTAGTCTGGCATGGGTTGCATAAAGGAGGTCCGCCTATGCAGGATCGGCGGCCTTCGCCGCCCAATCTTTTAACGGCTGAGGCTGATCGGCTGTCCGGTATTGGTCTGGCCGCTGAAGGCATTGTCGGCGGTCTTATAGACGCTGCCGATCTGGTTGCCGCTGCGGTCCTTGAGGAGGACCTGCTTGCCGGAGACTTCCCAGGAACCCATCGCTGTCAACTCGCCGACGCAACCGCGCGTACCGCCGCGCGAGCCGCTGCCGAGATTGGTAAGCGTCAGGAACATGTCGCAGGAGCCGTTGACGCGCCAGCTGCCGACCATCGATTCCTTGGTGACGTCCATTGCATTCGCAGCCATCGCACCCGGCTGACCACCAGCGACAGGTGCCGAGGTCGTCGGCGCGGCTGGGAACTGGGCGGAGCCGGAAGGCGGAGGAAGCTGCCCGCCCTGAACCGAGGGAACGGGCTGAGCCGTCAGCGGCGCGGGGGCAGAATAGCTTGCGTCATTATATGCGGTGCGCTGGCAGCCAGCTAACGACAGAATAACCACGAAACCTGTCGCCATATGTCTGAACTGCATCATGATACTCCTGATCTTTCCAGTATTGTCCTGAAGTTGCCGCGCAATCACGGCGGAATTATCTTGAAAGGCTGTGTTGAATCAAGCCAGCGCGAGGAGAAATTGTGTCGATGTGGGAGCATCGCCGTAACCCCGAGACAAATTTGGCGCAATCCCGGGCAAATCAAGGCTTCGTGACCGGATAAAGAAAAGGGCCGCATCTGCGGCCCTTTGCTGGATGGATCAAACGCGACGCTCGACCATCATCTTCTTGATTTCGGCGATCGCCTTCGCCGGGTTCAGACCCTTCGGGCAAGTCTGCGCACAGTTCATGATCGTGTGGCAGCGGTAGAGGCGGAAAGGATCTTCCAGATTATCGAGACGTTCGCCGGTTGCCTCGTCGCGGGAATCGATCAACCAGCGGTAGGCCTGCAAGAGAACGGCCGGACCGAGATAGCGGTCGCCGTTCCACCAGTAGCTTGGACAGGAGGTCGAGCAGCAGGCGCAGAGGATGCACTCGTAGAGGCCATCGAGCTTCTGGCGATCTTCGTGGCTCTGCTTCCATTCCTTGGCGGGCGTCGGCGAAACCGTCTTCAGCCACGGCTCGATCGAGCGATGCTGGGCATAGAAGTTGGTGAGATCAGGGACCAGATCCTTGACGACAGGTAGGTGGGGCAGCGGATAGATCTTCACCGAGCCTTTGATCTCGTCCAGGCCCTTCGTGCAAGCAAGCGTATTGGTGCCGTCGATGTTCATCGCACAGGAACCGCAGATGCCCTCGCGACAGGAACGGCGCAGCGTCAGCGTCGGATCGATGTTGTTCTTGATGTAGAGGAGACCGTCGAGCACCATCGGGCCGCAATTATCGACATCGATATAGAAGGTGTCGATCGACGGGTTCTGGCCATCGTCGGGGCTCCAACGGTAGACGCGGAATTCGCGGGTATTCTTGGCGCCAGCCGGCTTCGGCCACACCTTGCCTTCGCGCATCTGGGAGTTCTTGGGAAGAGCGAGTTCAACCATGTCCAGTTCCTCTTAGTACACGCGAGCCTTGGGCGCGATCTTCTTTGGATCGATGCCCTCTGCGATGAGCTCGGTGTGAACCGGGCGGTAGTCGAGCTTGACGTCGCCTGCGTCGTTGACCCAGGCGAGCGTGTGCTTGCGCCAGTTGACGTCGTCGCGGCCGGCGAATGCGCCTTCCGTGTAATCTTCGCGGGCGTGAGAACCGCGGCTCTCCTTGCGTGCTTCGGCCCCGTAGATCGTGGTGATGGCGTTGGCCATCAGGTTCTGCAGCTCGAGCGTTTCGACAAGGTCGGAGTTCCAGATCATCGAGCGATCGGTGACGTTGATGTCACGCATTTCCTGCCAGATGGCGGAGATGCGCTTGCAGCCCGACTCCAGCGATTCCTGTGTACGGAACACGGCAGCATCTTCCTGCATGGCGCGCTGCATCTTTTCGCGCAGCACCGCCGTCGGCGTACCGCCGCTGGCATGGCGCAGACCATCGAAGCGATCCATGATCTTGTCACAGGCAGCAACGTTGAGATGCGGGATCGGCGCAGCACGGTCGATGACCTCGCCGGCGCGGATCGCCGCGGCGCGGCCGAAGACCACGAGGTCGATCAGCGAGTTGGAGCCGAGGCGGTTGGCGCCGTGCACCGACGCGCAGCCGGCTTCTCCGACCGCCATCAGGCCCGGAATGATCCGCTCGGGGTTGGAGCTGTCGGCGTTCAGCACTTCGCCCCAATAATTCGTCGGAATGCCGCCCATGTTGTAGTGAACGGTCGGCAGAACCGGGATCGGCTCGCGCGTCACGTCGACGCCGGCGAAGATCTTGGCACTCTCGGAAATGCCCGGCAGGCGCTCGTGCAGAACGGCTGGATCGAGATGGTCGAGGTGCAGGAAGATATGGTCCTTGGCCTTGCCGACCCCGCGGCCTTCGCGGATTTCCAAAGTCATGCAGCGCGAGACGACGTCACGTGAGGCAAGGTCCTTCGCCGAAGGGGCATAGCGTTCCATGAAGCGCTCACCCTCGGAATTCACGAGGTAGCCGCCTTCGCCGCGCGCGCCTTCGGTGATCAGACAGCCCGAACCGTAGATGCCGGTCGGGTGGAACTGAACGAACTCCATGTCCTGCAAAGGCAGGCCGGCGCGGGCAACCATGCCACCGCCGTCGCCGGTGCAGGTGTGCGCCGAGGTCGCCGAGAAATAGGCGCGGCCGTAACCGCCGGTCGCCAGCACCACCATCTTGGCGGCGAAGCGATGGATCGTGCCGTCGTCCAGGCACCAGGCGACAACGCCGGTGCAGCGGCTGCCGTCATCCGACATGATCAGGTCGAGCGCGAAATACTCGATGAAGAATTCGGCGTTGTTGCGCAGCGACTGGCCATAGAGCGTGTGCAGGATGGCATGGCCGGTACGGTCGGCAACCGCGCAGGTGCGCTGTACCGGCGGGCCTTCGCCGTAGTTTTGCATGTGGCCGCCGAACGGGCGCTGGTAGATCTTGCCCTCTTCGTTGCGCGAGAAGGGGACGCCGTAGTGCTCGAGCTCATAGACCGCCTTCGGCGCTTCCATGGTCAGATACTGCATGGCGTCGACGTCGCCGAGCCAGTCGGAGCCCTTGACGGTGTCGTAGAGATGCCACTGCCAGCTGTCAGGCGTCATGTTGCGCAGCGAAGCGGCGATACCGCCCTGGGCGGCGACCGTGTGCGAGCGGGTCGGGAATACCTTCGTGATGCAGGCAGTCTTGAAGCCCTGCTCGGCCATGCCGAGGGTGGCGCGAAGACCAGCGCCGCCGGCGCCGACGACGATCACATCATAAGAGTGATCGACGTATTTGTAGGCCTTCCTATTCTGAGCGGGTGAAGTCGGTGCCATGATACGGTTATCCTACGAAAGCAATTTTCAGAATGGCGAAGAGACAGAGCCCCGCCATCAGGATCGAAAAGAAGGTGTTCAGCATCAGAAGGCCGATCTTGGCGAATTCGCCATGAACGTAGTCCTCGATGATGACCTGCATGCCGAGCCGCATGTGAATGACGCCGGAAACGACCATCAGGCCCATCACGACCGCAACGAGCGGGTTCGACAGAGCGTGAACGACATCGGAGTACGGCTCGCCTGCGTGAACGATCATGAAAATGATGAAGAAGAGAAAAAGCGGCACATTGGCAACCGCCGTGACGCGCTGACGCCAGAAATGATCGGTTCCTTCCTTGGCCGAGCCAAGGCCGCGAACCTTACCCAGGGGGGTGCGCATATCCATGAGAACAACCTTCAGAAGCGAATAAGGAAGCCGATCACCCAGACCAGCACGGTCAGACAGAGCGATATGACGATCGAGGCCTGGGCCATCTTGGTCGAGACTTCTTTGTCGAAGCCGTGACCGAGATCCCAGACGAAGTGACGGAAACCACCAACCATGTGGTGCAGAAGCGCCCAGGTGTAGCCGAGCAGCACGAGCTTGCCGACGATGCTCCCGAGGATCCAGTTCACCCAATCATAGTAGGCCTGACCGGTCGCAGCCGCGATCAGCCACCAGGCGACCAGCAGTGTGCCGACGTAAAGAGCGCCACCGGTAATGCGGTGAACGATCGACATGACCATGGTGGGGATTGGTTTGTAAATTTGCAAATGCGGCGACAGGGGCCGGTTATTTGTCACATTCGCCATCAGAACCTCGCGGCGTCTTCTCTGCGCTCCCGACATCAGGAAGCATTCAAGGCGATCACACGAAGGACAAATTTGTTTGTGTGCGTCGCATCAATGGCGACGTTTAATCACGTAAGCCCCTAACGACAAGTATAATTGCAACCCCAATTTAATTTAATCGATTTGCGTCTCTGGGTGGCGCGAACTGCGCTTGACGGCCGGCCTGTTTCCCGACGCAACCGGCATGTAGGGGTGTCTTCTGGACAATTAGCTGCTTTTGGCGCATTTTGCTGTTAACGCTTTGTTAACAGTTCCATTTTGGAGATCCGCGCGATGCTGAAGCTTGCCTCCGTGCTCGTTTCCCTTGCCGCTGCCGCTTTGATCGCAATGCCGACCTCCGCCGGCGACTTCGGCCACAATTCGTTCTCTCGCCACGGTGGCAAGGTTTTCATTGGGCATCGTACTCCCATGATCCTCGGCCGGCCGTTTCGTGGCTTAAACCATGGCCGACCACATTTCGCCGATGGATATGGCCGGTTCGGCTATGGCCACAGGCGCACACCTTTGATCAAGCGCGCCTCGTTTCCTTATCGCGGCTACAACGGCTATGGCGGCGGTTACGGCGGTTATGGTGGACGCAATGTCATCGTCGTCGTTGCACCACAGAGCGGCGGAAGCGTAGGCGGCACCTATGCGGGATCATCCTACGTCTACGACAGCGATGGCGGAACTTACGCGGTCGGCAGCAACTATGGCTTTCCGGTGCAAGTCCAAACCACCGGTCTGGCGCCAATGGCCAAGGTCATCAGCGTGACGGCAAAGAGCAGCGCTTGCTCCTACGAGGCAGGTGTTTGTGTGATCAGGCCGTGAACCGCCAAACAGTTGTTTTCTTCACCTCGCTGTCCTCAAGTGCCCGCGTAACCGGGACTTGATAGGCTGCGCAGAATTCCAGGCGCTTCCTGGGAAGGTAGGCGCGGCCCGGATCGCCGACGAAGACCGTGATCCCTTGGCGGCTGAGCGTCTCGAACCACGGAACGATCGCCGCAGCAAAATCGCTGTCGTAGAAGACGTCGCCGGCGAGCAGAATATCTGTGTCGACGTGAGTGCCGATCAGATCAGCATCGCTGAAGTCGACGTCGACCTTGTTCAGTCCCGTGTTGAGCCGCACGGCGGTTTTGGTCCACGGATCGATGTCGG
The DNA here is from genome assembly GCF_000298315.2 of Rhizobium grahamii CCGE 502. Lineage (GTDB taxonomy): Bacteria > Pseudomonadota > Alphaproteobacteria > Rhizobiales > Rhizobiaceae > Rhizobium > Rhizobium grahamii. Next base: position 230,688 of record NZ_AEYE02000029.1, read on the forward strand.
CGGCAATAACCTTCGTCGCTCCGGCCATTTTTGCCGCGATCGCGACAAGGCCGGAGCCCGTGGCGAAATCGATAACGCGCTTGCCGGCAACAGTCTGGGGATGGTCGAGTATGTACCGCGCCAGTCCCTGACCGCCCGCCCAGGCGAACGCCCAGAACGGAGGCGGCAGACCGATCTCCGCGAGTTCATCTTCCGTCTTGAGCCACAAGTCATGGGCTTCGTCTGCCAGATGCAGCCGAATCTCCGGCACATGCGGCGGCGCCATCACGCCGGTATTGGCGCGGATGAAGATTTCTGGATCGGTCTTCAATGGTCGCTCAACGCGGCGGATTGTCGAGCCCGCCCAAGCGGCAGATCTCCAGATACTCCTCGTCCGTGACCGGCTGGACCGAAAGTCGCATGGAGGTGACGAGCGACATCTTGGCGAACTTCTCGTTGGCCTTGATGTCCTTCAGCGAGACCGGCTTGGGGATGTCGCAGACGGCGCGAATATCGACGCAGTCCCAGCGGTCATCGCCCTTGGCGGTCGAGTCAGGATGAGACAGTGCGCAGACCTCGACGATACCGACGATCTCGAGGCCCTCGTTGGAGTGATAGAAGAAGCCCTTGTCGCCCAGCTGCATCGCCCGCATGTTGTTGCGCGCGAGATAGTTCCGGACGCCGGTCCATTCGGTGCCCTTCTCGCCGGCAGCCTTTTGCTGCTCCCACGACCAGGAGGCGGGTTCGGATTTGTAAAGCCAATGCGCCACGCTCATGCCTCCGGATTGTTGAAGACCCAATTGAAGGGCTTGATATCGACACTCTCAAAGAGGCCGGCCTTGGTGTAGGGATCGCTGTCGGCCAGCGCCTTCGCTGCTTCGATCGTATCTGCATGAATGATGACGAGGCTGCCGCAGGGCTTGCCTTCGGCATCCAGAAACGGGCCGGCCATCTTCAGTACACCCTCGGCACTGAGCTTGTTGAGGTGCTCCACGTGGGCGGGTCTCGCCTCCATGCGAACGTTGAGATGATCGGGTTTATCCTTGCAGAGGAGAGCAAAAAGCATATCGGAACTCCTATTCAGTCGTTATCGGACGCGTCATAAGCTGATCGATGGCCTCGGCAATGCCGAGCTTGCCTTCGATGATGGCGGACACGGCATCGGTAATTGGCATGCTGACACCAAGCGACTGTGCCAGACGCGATGCCACGGCCGCTGCAAAAGCGCCCTCCACGAGTTCGCCATGAGAGGGGTCGACGGTCTCGCCACGACCAAGGGCAATGCCGAAGCGAAGATTGCGCGACTGGTGGCTGGTCGCCGTCAAGACCAGATCACCAAGGCCGGAGAGGCCAGGCACAGTATCCGCCTGCCCGCCTTTGGCGACGACAAACCGCGACATCTCGGCAAGCCCTCGGGCAATTAGCGCCGCGCGCGCAGAGTCACCGATCCCCGCGCCCTCCACGATCCCGCAGGCGATCGCCAGAACGTTCTTCAGCGCACCGCCAAGCTGGACGCCGATCCGATCAGATGAGGCATAGAGCCGGAACGTCCGCCCGGAAATGGCGTGGGCCAGCCTTTCGGCCACATCCATGTCCGATGCAGCGATCGCCATCGCTGTCGGCAATCCCTTTGCGATATCGGCAGCAAAGCCAGGCCCCGATAGCACGGCAACGGGGTGACCCGGAATTTCGCGCTCCAGCATGTCGGTCAAGAGGTTGCCTGTCGCCCTCTCGATGCCCTTGGCGCAGGTCACCACAACGGCATTGCTTGCGAGATAGGGTCGGTACTGCCTCGCCGCATCCGCCTGTGCCTGCGACGGCATCGCGAAGAGCACGATGTCAGCATCGGAAATCGCATCCGGTTCGGCGGAAAAGCCAAGCGACTCCGGCAAGGCAATGCCCGGCAAGGCCGCGTCATGCCGATGCTCGGCCTTCAGGTCGGCGATCAACTCAGGATCGCGGCCGACCAGCGTCACCGCATTGCGCTCGGTGAGGGCAATCACTGCGGCAAGCGCCGTTCCAAAGGCGCCAGCGCCGATGACAGCAATCTTTTCGCTCATGCTTTCGCTCCACGCTTGCCGAAGCCAAGCAATGTCTCGGCATTTGAATCCAGCGGCCAGCGCGAGCGCGGCTGCACATCGAGATCATCCGGTGCGACGCCCGTTGCCATGCGCTCCAGACCTGCCCAGGCAATCATCACCGCGTTATCCGTGCACAAATGCAGCGGCGGCGCGACGAAACGAAAGCCATGCTTGTCGCAAAGCGACTGCAGGGTACTGCGAACCTCCAGATTGGCCGCAACCCCACCGGCAACCACAAGTGCCGGTCCGCCGTCAACATTTGGGAACTCGGCCGTGAAGCGCGCGAGCCCACGACCAATGCGATCCTTCAGGGTCCGTGAGATCGCTTTCTGGAAGGAGGCGCAGATGTCCGCGACATCCCGCTCCGTCAACGGTGCGATGTCGCTCGCCGCCTGACGCACGGCCGTCTTCAGACCGGAGAACGAGAAATTGAGCTTTGCTTCTCCGACCAGCGGTCGCGGAAAGTTGAACCGATCGGGGTTACCGCTCTTGGCGGCGCGCTCGACCGCGGGTCCGCCAGGATAGGGCAAGCTCAGCAATTTCGCCGTCTTGTCGAAAGCCTCACCGAGCGCATCGTCGATCGTTGTGCCCCAGCGTTCGTATTGTCCGACGCCGCGCACGAGAATAAGCTGCGTATGTCCGCCGGACACGAGCAGCATCAGATAGGGAAATGCAAGCCCGTCCGTCAGCCGCGCCGTCAATGCATGCCCTTCGAGGTGATTGACCGCATAGAGCGGTTTCCCGGACGCCTTGGCGATCGCTTTGCCGGTCATGAGCCCGACGAGCAGACCACCGATCAGCCCAGGCCCCGAGGTTGCCGCGATGGCATCGATATCGGAGAGCGACACATTGGCGCGTTTCAAGGCCTCGTCGATCAGCGTATCGAGGGCCTCGACATGGGCGCGCGCAGCGATCTCGGGCACTACGCCGCCGTAAGCGCTATGCTCTTCGAGCTGGCTCAAGACAACGTCCGAGCGCACCGTCGGCTGGCCGTCGACGGCACGCTCGACCACTGCCGCGGCGGTTTCGTCGCAGCTTGTTTCGATGCCGAGGATGCGTAGAAAGGGCGCCATGAAACCTGATCGTTGATTGCGATGGGTCTTAAACCCGTTTACGAGGAACTCCGGTAACAACGGATCAATGCGGATGCAAACAAAACCTTTCCGGATCGGCACCCGAGGCAGCCCGCTGGCGCTCGCCCAGGCTCACGAAGCCCGTGACAGGCTGATGGCAGCGCACGGGCTTCCCGCAGAGATGTTCGAAATCGTCGTTCTCAGCACCAAGGGCGATCGCATCACCGACCGCTCGCTGGCCGAGATCGGCGGCAAGGGGCTTTTCACCGAAGAACTGGAACAGCAGCTTGCAAGTGGCGACCTCGACATCGCCGTGCATTCCGCCAAGGACATGCCGACGCGACTTCCGGAGAGGCTCTGTCTTTCCGCTTACTTGCCACGCGAGGATGTCCGTGACGCGGTGATCGGGCGAACGGCACCGAAGCTGATTGATTTGCCGCACGGCGCAACCGTTGGCTCTTCGTCGCTCCGCCGCCAGGCGCTGATCCGCAGAATGCGGCCCGACATCAACGTCATTACCTTTCGCGGCCTCGTCGATACGCGACTGAGAAAGTTGCAGGAAGGCCAGGTCGATGCCACGCTGCTTGCGCTCGCCGGCTTGAAGCGGCTCGGCAAGGTTGAGGTGATCACAGATATTCTTTCGGCGGAGACCTTTCCGCCCGCGCCGGCTCAAGGGGCAATCTGCATCGAGAGCCGTATCGGCGACGCCCGCATCGACGACCTGCTTGCTCCCATCAATGATGCGGCGACCTTCGACGCAGTTTCCTGTGAAAGGGCTTTTCTCGCCGCTTTGGATGGCTCCTGCCGCACGCCAATCGGCGGCTATGCCATTTGTGAAGGCGACCAGGTTCGCTTTTCCGGCCTGATCATCACACCTGACGGTCGCAATCAGCACGCTGTCAGCGTCGACGGCCACAGGCGCGACGCGGCGGCCCTGGGCACCCGTGCGGGGCAGGAAATCCGCGCACGCGCCGGCAGCAGCTTCTTCAACGACTGGAGTTAGCTTCCGATGCGCGTGCTCGTGACCCGTCCTCAGCATTCGGGCGAGCGCACCGCCAAGCGCCTTCGCGAGCTAGGACACGAGCCGATATTGCTGCCCCTGTCGCGACCGGTTCACGACGCCAGTGCGGCGCTGCGCGGCTTAAGCACGACCAAGGGCAGCATAGCGATCACCAGTGCCGAAGCAATCAGGGCGCTTACATCGCATGCAGCCGAACTTGCCATCCATCGCGCGCGCGCCGTCTTTGCGGTCGGCGATGCAACGGCCGAAGAAGCGCGGACGATCGGTTTTACCTCCGTCACCGCATCGAGCGGCAGTGGCATCGAGCTTGCCGAGACAATCGCGAAACAGGCGGGCGGCGCTGTCGTCTATCTCGCCGGGTCGCCAAGAGCAGCGACCTTCGAGAAGCGCGCGAATGAAATCGGCCTGCAGATCGTCGTCGTAGAATGTTATCGGATGGAGCCGATCGACCCCGCACCTCAAACGTTGGAAACGATCTTCACCCATCAGCGGCCCGACGCGATCCTCCTCTATTCGCGCCAAACGGCTAAAAATTTCGTCCGCGCGGCCGCGGCGCAGATGCAGGACGGCAGTATGGACGGAATGCGCTTCCTTTGCCTCAGCAAATCCGTCGCGGAGGTGATCCCCGCGTCGCTGCAGAGTACCGTAAGCATTGCGGAGATGCCGGAAGAGCGCAGCCTTTTGTCGCTCCTTTGAATGCGAGCGCGCCCAAATTTTATCTAACCTCTTTCCTTGAATAGCATCACTGACTAGTTTCGTTGCAATGCATCAGTAAGAGGATCTCATGGCACCAGGAAATCCGCCTCGCCACTCGAAGAACACCGAAAAGCCGGTCACCATCGATCTGGATACGCAGGAATTTGCTTCTGCCAAGGATACCGAAGCGAAAGCCGAAGAGCCGATCGATAAGCCGGATACGAGCGCTGCGGACGAGCCTCCAGCACAGCCCGACCTGACCAGCGAGCCGTTGCCCGACGAAACGCCGGTGGCCGCTGCCGAACCCCCACCAGAGCTGCACGGGCCGAGCAATCCCGTTCCGCCAGCACCGCCCGCCGCCCCATCGCACAGCGGTACGTCGGGCCTGATCGCAGCCGGGATCGTCGGCGGCCTGATTGCGCTTGTTGGCGCAGGCGCCATTCAATATGCAGGCTACCTGCCAAGCTCGTCCGCGCCTCCGACACCATCGGCTGACGTCGCCAATTTCTCAGCAGAGATCGACGGCCTTAAGCAATCGGTCGCCAATCTCGCCGCCGCTCCGCCCACTTCCGACACAGGTGCGCTGGAGCAGCGTATCGCCGCATTGGAGGCGACGGCTAAAAACCCGCCCGCCGCGGTCGCCGACACGACTGCGGTCAATGCTCTCAATCAAAAGATTGCCGATTTGACCGGCCAGATTGATCAACTGCGTGGCGCCGTCACTCAAGCCTCGGAGCAGAAATCCTCCGACAGCGCGGATATTGAGCAACGACTTGCCGAGGCGGAAAAGAAACTCAACGAGCCACGGCAGGATGTCGCCGTTGCGCAGGCGATCGCCGCCGCCGCGCTGAAGGCGGCAATTGATCGCGGTGGTCCGTTCGTCGCCGAACTCGACACCCTAGCAGGGGTCTCCCCCGACGACCCGGCGATCGCGGATCTGCGCAATTTTGCAGCGACCGGCGTTCCCTCGCGTGCCGAGTTGGCCCGCCAGGTGCCGGATGTCGCAACAGCGATCGTTGATTCCGTCAATCAGACCGACGCCAACCAGAGTTGGTCCGACCGGTTGATGGCGGGCGCCAAGTCGCTTATAAAGGTCCGGCCTGTCGGCAACGTCGATGGCGAAAGCGTCGAAGCGATCGCCGCACGCATGGAAGACAAGGTGAAGAACGGCGACCTGCAGGGTGCCGCATCTGAATGGACCGACCTGCCGGCTGAGGCTAAACAGGCATCCGCCGCCTTCAAGCAATCTCTGGAAGCCCGCATCCGCGTCGAAGATCTCGTGAGCAGCGCCTTGTCCAAGGCCGTTTCCAACGCTGGCAAGGAGGGCTGAGGCATGGTCAGACTCGTCATATTCGCCCTCCTGGTCCTCGCGCTTGGCTACGGATTTTCATGGCTGGCCGATCGCCCGGGCGATCTTTCGCTGATTTGGGAGGGCCAACTCTACCAGACCCGGCTCATCGTCGCTGCGAGCGCCCTGATTGCGCTCATTGCAGTCGTGATGATTGTATGGTGGCTGCTGCGAACAATCTGGACGTCGCCCTATTCCGTCACCCGCTATTTTCGCGCCCGCAAGCGCGATCGCGGCTATCAGGCGCTGTCGACTGGCCTGATTGCGGCAGGCGCCGGCAATGCGCTGATGGCTCGCAAAATGGCCGCCCGCTCCCGCGGCTTGATCCGCGCCGATCAGGAGCCGCTGATCGCACTTCTCGAGGCGCAGGCCGCGTTGATCGAGGGCCGCCACGACGAAGCGCGTGCCAAGTTCGAGGAGATGACCAACGATCCCGAGACTCGCGAACTCGGGTTGCGTGGGCTGTATCTCGAAGCCAAGCGCCTCGGCGCCAACGAAGCGGCCCGGCAATATGCCGAAAAGGCTGCCGACAATGCGCCCTATCTGCCATGGGCCGCCCAGGCAACGCTCGAGTATCGCAGCCAGGCCGGGCGCTGGGATGATGCGATGCGGTTGCTGGAGCAGCAAAAGGCGGGTCACGTCATCGAAAAGGCCGAGGCTGACAGGCTTCGTGCCGTTCTGTTGACCGCTCGCGCCACCGAGAAACTCGAGAACGATCCGGCAGGCGCGCGCGACGACGCCACACACGCCCTCAAGCTATCAGCCGACTTCGAGCCTGCCGCAATTATCGCCGCTAAAGCCCTGTTCCGTGAAGACAAGCTGCGCAAGGCGGCCTCCATCCTCGAACAGGCATGGAAGTCCAACCCGCATCCGGACATCGGCCGCACCTATGTGCGTGCGCGCAGCGGCGATTCTGCTGCCGACCGCCTCAAGCGCGCCGAGCGCCTGGAAGCAATGCGGCCAAACAACGTCGAATCTCTGCTTCTCGTGGCGCAGGCCGCTCTCGACACCCAGGATTTTGCCAAGGCCCGCGCCAAGGCGGAGGCCGCTGCCCGCATCGAGCCACGCGAAGCCGTTTTCCTGCTGCTTGCCGACATCGAGGAGGCCGAAACTGGCGATCAAGGTCGTATTCGCCACTGGCTTGCCCAAGCCCTGAAGGCTCCGCGCGATCCGGCGTGGGTGGCGGACGGTTTCGTTTCCGACAAATGGTTGCCGCTCTCGCCAGTCAGCGGTCGATTGGACGCTTTTGTCTGGAAAGCGCCGTTCGACCACGTGGACAAGGCAGTTGACGAAAGCACAACGATCTCGATCGACAGCGCGCTGAAAACGCTCCCGCCCGTGCGAGCGGCCCGTTCTGATGGCCTGTCAAGCGATCATCGCATCATCGAACTCGAGCGGGCTGCGACGATCGCCGAGGCGGCGCGGCCGTCTCCGAAGCCGCCCGGGCCAAGCAAACAGCCGACTGACGCAGCCCCTTCACCCGAACCGCGCCCCTTCTTTGGCGGCCTGCCGGACGATCCCGGCGTTCGCAATCCAGCAGCGGAACCAGAACCCAAGACACGGCTCCGCCTTTTCTAATTAAACAGGACCTAAATGTTCGAACGCTTCCAGGAATTCTTTCAGAATCTGACTTCCGACAACACAAAGAAAGGCTTCGCGCCCGACGATCCGCGCATCGCGGTGGCAGCGCTCTGCATGCAGGTGATGGAGGCCGACGGGCAGGTCACGGACAGTGAAACAAAGCGGCTTCGCAAACTGCTGAAGGATCAGTACGGGCTCGATCGCAAGCAACTCGACGCACTGATGGCCGCCGGCCAGGAAGCGGAAAGCGATGCCGTCGACTACTACCGCTTCACCTCGGATCTCAAGCGTCACCTCAACACCGAACAGCGGCTGGAGCTGATCGGGGTTCTCTGGGACATCGTTTATGCCGATGGCGAGCGCAGCGAAATGGAGGACGATGCGATCTGGCGCATCGCCGAACTTCTCGGCGTTTCCGCCCGCGAGCGGATCCAGAAGCGGCAGGAGGCCGCGCGACGGGTCACGGATACCGAGGTGGTGCAGGACGATGCCGACTGACGGCTTACCGAAGCACGACAAACGTCCAGTCTTGATCGTTCTCCATCAGGAGCGTTCAAGCCCCGGACGGGTCGGTCAGCTGCTGGTCGAGAAGGGATACCGGCTCGATATCCGACGCCCGGTTCTCGGCGACAAGCTTCCGTCTACACTTGTCGAACATGCGGGCACAGTCGTCTTCGGTGGGCCGATGAGCGCCAACGATACGGATGACTTCGTCAAGACCGAAATCAATTGGCTCGATGTGCCCCTCAGAGAAAAGCGTCCACTGCTCGGCATCTGCCTTGGCGCACAGATGCTTGTCCGGCAACTCGGCGGCAAGGTTCAGGCAAATGCCGACGGCTCCACCGAAATCGGCTGGTATCCGCTACGCCCGACCGAGAAAGGCCGTCTGCTGATGCACTGGCCGAGGATGGTGTATCATTTCCACCGCGAAGGCTTCGACCTGCCACGCGGGGCGGAATTGCTGGCCGAAGGCGACACCTATCCCAATCAGGCCTTTCGTTATGATGGCCATGCCTGGGGCCTCCAGTTCCATGCCGAACTGACACGCGCGATGATGCACCGCTGGGTGGTCCACGGCGCTCATCGCTTCATTCTTCCAAACGCCCAGCAGGGTCGCGAACATCTGGAAGGGCGGATGCTCTTCGACGCGCCGCTGAAGGCATGGCTGAGTGAGTTCCTCGACATTGTTTTCGAGGCCAAGAAATCCGTCGCAACCTCCAAAGCCGTCCTTTCCGCTTAGCGGCGTGCGCCCTGCACCGCGGCGTGCTAGGATCGCCTACGACCACTTTGGCGATACCCCCAGTTAAGAATGTTCCGATCCAAGATCAGATCTTGGGATTTCCGTACCCGAGCAATGACGAGCAAAGCTATCTCCGGAGGAATTCCATGGCCAATTACGAGCAGAGACTTGCCGCGTTGGGATTGGTTCTACCGCAGCCATTGAAACTGCCTTCCAACATGGTCCTTCCATTTCCGTGGGTGAACGTGCGCGGTAATCGCGCATTCGTCTCGGGTCACGGCCCACAGAACACCGATGGTACGCCTGCAGGCCCGTTCGGAGCGGTTGGTGAGAACATCTCCATTGAGGAGGCCAAGGCATCCGCTCGGAAAGTAGCGCTTTCCATGTTGGGCAGTCTGAAGCGGGAACTAGGAAGCCTTGATCGCATTACTGGCTGGTGCCGCGTTTTCGGTATGGTGAATTGCGCGCCGCGCTTTGCCAATTCGCCGGCCGTCATCAACGGTTTTACCGAGCTGATCATCGAAGTGTTCGGACCGGAAGTCGGCAGCCACTCCCGATCAGCGATTGGCGTTGCCGGCCTACCGCTGAACTTTCCCGTCGAAATCGAAGCAGAGGTCATTATCTCGACCTGAAGACTGTCACGCCTGTTCAAGCCGCTCGGGCGCATCAAGGCTGTCGATCTTGCGCAGCTTGGGAAAGCTCGTTGCCCAAATTGCCGCCACAGCAAGTGTCCCAATGCCACCAATGACAACCGCGGGGACGGCGCCAAAAATGGAAGCCATGGTGCCGGCGCGAAACTCGCCGAGTTCGTTGGATGCGCCGACAAAGACCATGTTGACGGCATTGACCCGGCCGCGCAACTCGTCCGGCGTCCAGAGGGCGATCAGGCTTTCTCGCACGTAGACGGAAATCATGTCGGCCGCCCCCATGATAGCCAGCGCCGCGATGGATAGCTCCGTGCTGGTCGAGAATCCGAACACGATCGTGCCGATACCGAACAGGGCAACGCCGATGAACATGGCAACGCCCGCACTATGCCTGAGTGGATAGGCAGCGAGAAAAATCGCCATGGCAATCGCACCGACCCCCGGTGCCGATCGCAAAAGGCCAAGCCCCCACGGGCCGAGGGTCAGGATATCCCGCGCAAAGATCGGCATCAGTGCCGTCGCGCCGCCGAGCAGCACCGCAAAGAGGTCCAGCGATATGGCGCCGAGCACGACTTTCTCGGCGCGGATGAAGCGGAAGCCACCGAGGATCATATCCCAGCTCTTGGCTTCGCCGGTCGTTTTCTGCGGCGGCTTGGGGATCGTGTAGAGCAGTGCTGCGCCGAGCGCGGCGAAGACAACAGCGACCGTGTAGGCCGTGTGAGGGCTGATGCCATACAAGAGACCGCCGAGAACCGGACCTGTAATCGCCGCCAGTTGCCATGAGGACGAATTCCAGGCGATGGCATTCGACAAGTCTTGTGCTGGCACAAGGTTTGGTGCGAGCGATTGAACGGCCGGCGACATGAAGGCGCGTTCGATGCCAAACACCAGCAGCACAGCAAAGACCGGCAGTGGCGAGAACGTGCCCGTAATCGTCATCAACAACAGTGCGAGCGTGCACAGCGCGCTGACAAGCGAGCAAAGGGCAGCGATCGCACGCCGGTTATGCCGGTCGGCGACCGACCCCGTGACAAGGATCAGGACCAGGGACGGCAGAAATTGCACAAGGCCAATCAGGCCGAGATAGATCGCGCTGCCGGTCTGATCATACATCTGCCAGCCAACCGCCACGCTGACGATCTGTTGCGAAAAGGACAGGAGAAATCGTGCGAAGAAGAACCGAGTATATGAAGGATGCCGGAACGCGGCAAAACGGTCTCCGGTTGGCGAAAAGGACATGAGGGCTTTCCAGGACAACAGGCCAGACGCCAACGCACGACGCCGCTGTTAAACATGATTTACAATGCGTTTCGAGACAGCACTTGCTCGTTTAGTCGCCAATGTCTACATGTCTGTCAACAACGAACTGGAGATTGCAATGCTTGCGCTTTTTCAAACCATTGATTTGGCTTTGAATCTCTATACCTGGGTGCTGATCGCCAGCGCTATCTTCTCCTGGCTGTATGCGTTCAACGTAATCAACTCCAGCAATCAGTTCGTCAATTCGGTCGGCATGTTCCTCTACAACGTCACCGAACCGCTGCTACGGCCGATCCGCCGCGTGCTGCCGAACCTTGGCGGTATCGACATTTCGCCAATCATCTTGCTGCTGATCATCTTCTTCGTGCGCTCGCTGATGTGGAATTCGATCTTCCCGCTGGTGGCGTGAGCCGGCCCTGGGCTGCTTTCACCGACCACATATCTCTGGCAGTTCGCTTGACGCCCAACGGCGGGCGCGATGCCATTGACGGCATTGAAGTAGACGCCGAGGGCAAGTCTCGCCTCAAAGCCAGGGTGGCTGCGGTTCCCGAGAAGGGTAAGGCGAACAAAGCCTTGATCGCGCTCATAGCGAAGTCGCTTGCGGTCGCGAAATCATCCGTCAGTATCGCCTCCGGCGACACATCACGTAAAAAAATCCTCCGGATCGATGGCGACCCGGAGGATTTGATCAGGAAATTGAGTGCTCTTCTCGGAAGCTGATTACGCTTTTTCCTTCTTGGCGCGTTCGATCGCCTCGAGGATCAATGCGCCGGCTTCCTTGGAATCGCCCCAACCAAAAATCTTCACCCATTTGCCGGGCTCAAGATCCTTGTAGTGCTCGAAGAAGTGTTCGATCTGCTTCAGCGTGATATCCGGAAGGTCGGTGTAGTCCTTCACCTTCTCGTAGCGCAGCGTGAGCTTCGGCGAGGGTACGGCGATGATCTTCTCGTCCTTGCCGGAATTGTCTTCCATCTTCAGAACGCCGATTGGGCGCACGTTGATGACACAGCCCGGAACGAGCGGACGGGTGCTGGCGATGAGGACGTCGATCGGGTCGCCGTCTTCGGAGAGCGTATGCGGCACGAAGCCGTAGTTGCCCGGGTAAGTCATCGGCGTATAGAGGAAGCGATCGACAACCAGCGTACCGGCTTCCTTGTCCATTTCGTACTTGATCGGGTGGCCGCCGACGGGCACCTCAACGATGACGTTGACATCTTCCGGCGGGTTCTTGCCAATGGAAACGGCGTCGATGCGCATAGAGCTTCCCTCTAAAGATTAAGTCGATGGTTGCCAGATACTGGGAATCATCCCGCAACGCAACACGCCAATGTGGATTGGGCCCCTCTAGGAGGTCATCAAGGCGACACGCGGCTTCTCTGCTGTTCCCTTACAAGGGGCCGACTCGATCCGAACGACATCCCCTGTCGGCCTGACTGGCGCAGGTAATCGCCGAACCGGCTCAACCCTGCCCACAAGCGTTGGCCAAGCATGACGCGACGCTGGAGCTGATGGGCAAGTATGCCGCTCAATAGACCGGACACGACCGATACTGCGACCGGTAGCGGCGCGTTAAAGGTCGCGGGATCGGCGCTATCAAACAAGGCCTCCGGCAGAATCCGGTGTAGCAGGTAAATGTGATAGCTCGCGGCCGCGACCGCAACCAGCACGGCGGCAAGCGTCGTGGGCAGCTTGACCCGAGGCACGTAGAGAAGGACGGCAAGTACCGGTAACTGCATACCATAGAGGACCCAGGACCCTGCCCAGTTTCCGCCGGTATAGGCCATAAGCGGCATCACCGCGCATCCGGCGGCGATTACCGCAAGTCGTCGTCTCCTCGAATTTGCAAAAGCCGCGCACCATCCGAAAACCGCAAGGTGCAACACCCAGGCAAGGGTGAATATCTGCCGCTGCCCAATTGGCGAGAGCACCGGGACCGCGAAATGCGCGAGGACGGCAAACGCCAAAAACAGCATGCCGAAACGGAAAGGATCCCTTGCCGCAGAACGGCGAATGCTCGGCACAGCAAACAAGGCTCCCCAAAGCATCAGAAGCTGCGCGAAAGCCTCCACGAACCAGTAGAGATAAGGCAGCATTTCATGGCGATCAGGCTCAGCGAAGCCAAGGTTGCCAACCAGGAAGACCGAGGCCCACGGTATTGCACCCCAGGCAATACTAAAACCCAGGACGACAAGATAGTACGGCCAGAGAACTAGGCTAAGCGGCAGCAGAAAACGCCTCAGGTCCCCGGCGAAAAGCGCACTGGACTGGAAGCGCGCCAGCCCGTATCCGCACAGCACCAACATTGTGCCCGCACCGCCAGGAATGGGCCACGGCGTGGCGTGATGGAGCACCACCAGCAGGATTGCAATGGATTTCAGGAGAATGTCACTGGCGATCGTTCGTTGGGGGTTCGTCGAATGCGATAGACCCGCCAGCACACCGACAGTTATCTTTTCCCAACCATCCGGCACCCTGCCAAGCAGCCGCTCGAGACCAACTGTAAGCTCGAGATAACGCAATGAATCCCCGCCAAGCTCTGCAAAACTGTCGTTGGGCGAGATGCGTCGGGGAAAAAACACTTCGCGAAACAGGCTCAAGACCGTGGCTTGCTCGCACGCCGTCGGGGATTCCATGCGTAAACGGAGGTGTTCGTAGTCAATCTTACCGTTGGCAAGCCGCGGCAGCTCCTCAAAGCCGATCGCGCGCACCTGTGGCAAGCCGATGCCTGCAATCACCGCCAGCGCCTCACGAACATCCTCCTCGCGTTGCGACCCTGCAAAGGCCGCAAGCAGCTGCTGGTCGTTGCCCACGACCGCGGCTGTGATGCCTTTCGCAGCCAGCGCGGCTTCAAGCGCATCGTGGCCGAGACGGACACCGCCGATCTTAGACATCCGCCGCAAACGGCCCGTGATCCGAAACAGTCCGTCCGCGTCGCGCGCGGCCAGATCACCGGTCCGAAGCTCCTCAATATCAGCACCGCGCGCCAGATCTTGACGGGTGTCGGCGTAGCCGAGCATGACGTTGGGCCCACGATAGACCAGTTCGCCGGCAACGTCGGTGTCCGTGATTATTGCACCCTTCTCGTCGACCAGCCACAGCTCACCGCCCGGCACCGCGGTCCCGATCCGATCTGCACTCCCAGGCAGATGCTCAGGAGGGACGTAAGCAATTCGTGCGGTCGCTTCTGTCTGCCCATACATCACGTAGAAGCGCTGGCCCTCATATTGCAGCCACCCGTGGTAGCGCCGCACCGCCTCCGACTCCATACGTCCGCCGGCAACCGTCATGAAACGGAGATCGGGATAGTGCTGCTCGCGAAACCCGCGTTGCTCGAGGAGCTCGTAGGAATGCGGAACGCCTGCGAAGTTCGTGCATCGCGCTGTTCTGAAATCATCGAGGAAGGTCGACTCAAGGACCGATGTCCCGGGCATCCAGACGGCGGCACCGACGGCAAGGTGGGAATTCAGAACCGACAGACCGTACGAGTAATGAAGTGGCAGGACCAAGGCACCAACGTCGCTTGCCTGCAGGCCAAGATAGCCGGCGATCTGCTCTGCATTAGCGGCGACGGCTGTCTTTGACAACCTCACGGCCTTGCCACTGCCCGTACTACCCGACGTCACGAGCATCAGGGCAAGATCAGGATGCACCGGCACACCACCGGAACCAAGGTTTGTTTCGGTGAGCCGCCAGCGCCCGCCCTCGCGGCGGTAGACGATCTCGGGCGCAAACCGCTCCAGGAACGATGACCAGGCGACGCGGTCCTCGGACGGCAGCAGCGCGACGGCATGCCCGCCGGCAAGGGCTGCGAGATAGGCGATAATCGAATGCTCGGATTGCGCTGCTTCGACGGCGATCAGCTTTTTGCTGGTACCGAGAGCGCGGCTCAGCGTTGCTACGCGATCGGCAAGCTCTCTGTAAGTGACGGCAGGCCGGGACGGCAGCAGGAGCGCGGCCCGGTCACCGCCGCAGTCGAGACGCGTCCAAAAGCCATCCAACATGCCTGTCCCCCTCACGCGCCAAGAACGTGAGCCGCGACTTATATAAGTTGAATGTTATTTGCAAGTTTTCGTGACGACCACAGCGGTCATTTTCGCTGAAAAAGCGATAAGGCGAGGCGGGCCCTCAACCCCAGATGAAGCCGATCTTTTTTAGCTGCTTCCGGTCGAAGGTTTCCATGCCTTCGCAATAGTCGATACCACCGTGGCTGCGGTAGAAGTGAGCCCCGTTCTCGTTCTCCTCAAGGCACCAAACAACCAGCCCTTTGCAGCCCAATGACTTCAGAAGGCGTCTCGCTTCGCCGAAAAGCATATGTCCGAGACCAATGCCCTGATATTCTGGGCGAAGGTAGAGTTCGTAAATCTCACCTTCCTGAGGCAGAGCACGGGCGCGATTGAGGCCAAGCGTCGCATAGCCCGCGACGGTGCCGGCCACATCGAGAACGAGAAGCGTTGCCGGCCCTCGGGTGGCCTTGCGCCACCAATTCTCACCGCGACGCTCGATCATCTGCCGCAACGCACGGTGCGGGATGATCCCCGCATAGGTGTGCTGCCACGCAAGCCGATGCACTTCCGAAATGGCTCGGGAATCGTGCGGCTCGGCCCGCCGAACATCGATCGACAACGTCTTCATAACGCGTACTCTGGTCCGATTGCCGGCAATTAACCATACGCACACCGCGCATTCAGGTTGCTTGCCCACAGACTTAACATGTGGACGACAACTGAAATTTAACGCTTCTTTAACTATTGCGACAAGCGAGATTCGACGCGGCACACAATAAAAAACCCCGGCGCGATGGCCGGGGTTTCGAAGTCTTGGATGAGCCTGCTCGACTTAGGCGGTCTTTGCCTTGGCGAAGCGCTTGCGATCGTTGGCATCCAGATACATCTTGCGCAGGCGGATCGACTTCGGCGTCACTTCCATCAGCTCGTCGTCCTGGATCCAGGAGAGAGCGCGGTCGAGCGTCATGCGGATCGGCGGCGTCAGCTTGACGGCTTCGTCCTTGCCGGCGGCGCGGATGTTGGTCAGCTGCTTGCCCTTGAGGACGTTGACCTCGAGGTCGTTGTCGCGGCTGTGGATGCCGATGATCATGCCCATGTAGACCTTTTCGCCTGGCTCGATCATCATCGGACCGCGATCTTCAAGGTTGAACATGGCGTAGGCAACGGCTTCGCCCGGAGCGTTCGCCAGGAGAACGCCGTTCGTGCGGCCACCGATTTCGCCCTTGAAGGGCTGGTAGTCCTTGAACAGGCGGTTCATGACGGCGGTGCCGCGCGTGTCGGTCAGCAGTTCCGACTGGTAGCCGATCAGGCCGCGGGTCGGAGCATTGAACACGAGGCGAACGCGGTTGCCACCCGAAGGACGCAGCTCGGTCATTTCAGCCTTGCGTTCGGACATCTTCTGCACGACGACGCCGGAATGCTCTTCATCGACGTCGATGACGACTTCTTCGATCGGCTCCATCAGCTGATCGTTCTCGTCGCGGTGCATGACGACGCGCGGACGCGATACGGCAAGCTCGAAGCCTTCGCGGCGCATGGTTTCGATCAGAACGGCGAGCTGCAATTCGCCGCGGCCGGACACGTAGAACGAATCCTTGCCTTCGGCTTCTTCGATCTTCAGCGCGACGTTGCCTTCGGCTTCCTTGAACAGACGGTCACGGATGACGCGTGAGGTGACCTTGTCGCCTTCGGTTCCGGCGAGCGGGCTGTCGTTGACGATGAAGGACATGGTAACGGTCGGCGGATCGATCGGCTGCGCGGTCAGCGCTTCGGTGATGGCTGGATCACAGAAGGTGTCGGCAACCGTGCCCTTGGAGAGGCCGGCGATCGCGACGATGTCGCCTGCATGTGCTTCGTCGATCGAGGTGCGCTCGATGCCGCGGAAGGCGAGGATCTTCGAGATACGACCACTTTCGATCAGCTTGCCATCCTGGCCGAGAACCTTGACGGCCTGGTTCGGCTTGATCGAGCCGGAATTGATGCGGCCGGTGATGATACGGCCGAGGAAGTTGTTGGCTTCCAGGATCGTGCCGATCATCGTGAACGGGCCTTCGGCAACCGTAGGCTCCGGAACGTGGCTGAGCACGAGGTCGAGCAGCGGCGCGAGACCCTGGTCCTTCGGACCTTCAGGGTTGACGTTCATCCAGCCATCGCGACCGGAACCGTAAAGGATCGGGAAGTCGAGCTGTTCGTCGGTCGCGTCGAGGCTGGCGAAGAGGTCGAACACTTCGTTGATGACTTCCTCATGGCGGCCATCGGGACGGTCGATCTTGTTGATCGCGACGATCGGACGGAGGCCGACCTTCAGCGCCTTGGAGACGACGAACTTCGTCTGCGGCATCGGGCCTTCCGACGAGTCAACCAGAACGATCGCGCCATCCACCATCGACAGGATACGCTCGACTTCACCGCCGAAGTCGGCGTGGCCGGGGGTGTCGACGATGTTGATGCGAACGCCCTTCCACTCGACCGAGGTCGCCTTGGCAAGGATCGTGATACCGCGTTCCTTTTCCAGATCGTTGGAATCCATGACGCGTTCTGCAACGCGCTGGTTCTCGCGGAACGAACCGGACTGTTTCAGGAGCTCGTCAACCAGTGTCGTCTTGCCATGGTCAACGTGCGCGATAATCGCGATGTTGCGAAGTGCCATATGTCTATATCTCTGAAGCTGGGGCGCCGCGCTGGGAGAAGGCGCCAATTTCATTTGGGCGGCTCTTACAGTGTTTTTCGCGAATGCGAAAGGGGGGAGGCCGGATTGCCTGCCATGCATGGACGTCAACTCGATATCTGCGGATCGAGCGTCGTCCGCCACAGCTCGGTATCGTTCCGATCCATCAGCCTCACGGTCAGTTGCTCGGTCTGCCCGTCGATGTCGACAAGCCCGAAGAACTGCATGCCGGCCGACGGCGGCAGGTTCTGCTCCGCACCGCCGGGTGCGGCTTTCATAAACTTCACCTGCGGCCCGAAAGTCATGTCGAGTTCCTGCGGACCATAGGTTCCGGAATGCAACGGACCCGCCACGAACTCCCAGAACGGCAGGAATTCGCGGAACTTGGCCTTGCCGGGATCGTAGTAATGCGCAGCCGTATAGTGCACGTCGGCCGTCAGCCAGATCATGTTCGTTATGTCGGCATCCCGGATGAAGCGCAGCAGATCGGCGAACTCCAGCTCGCGACCGCGCGGGGCGCCATTGTCCCCGTTGGAGATCGACTCGCCGCCTGTGCGGTTGCCGTAATCGTCCCAGATTACCAGCCCGATCGGCAAATCGCAGGCGATCACCTTCCAGGTCGCCGTCGAGCGGACCAGCTCGCGCTTCAGCCACGCCACCTGGCGCTCACCCAGGAGCCGAGATTCCGGCGTCGGCTCGGTATCGAGCCCATGGCTGTTCGGGCCGCGATAGGAGCGAAGGTCTATGAAAAAGACGTCGAGCAGCGGACCGTAAGACACCTTTCGGTAGATCCGCCCAGGCTCATCGGCCACGTCGCGGATCGGCGTCATCTCGTGGAAAGCACGGCTGGCGCGGGCCGCAAGCGTGGCGATCGATTTTTCCTTGTAGCGATCGTCATCACGAAGGTCGGTCGAGGGCGACCAGTTGTTCAGCACCTCGTGATCGTCCCATTGGTAGAACACCGGACAGACCGCGTTGAACGCCTTCACGTGATCGTCGAGCAGATTATAGGCCCACTGGCCGCGAAACTGGTCGAGTGTCTGCGCAATATCGCGCTTTGCCTCGGTGACGATACGGTTCTTCCAGACGCCGCCGTCTCGAAGCCTGACTTCGTCGGCAATGGGATTGTCGGCATAGATGGTATCGCCGGAGTGAATCATGAAATCGGGGCGATGGTAGGCAATCGTCGAATAGGTCCGCATTCCCTCGTCGTCGATGCCCCAGCCCTGGCCAGCCGTATCGCCGGACCATGCAAAACGGATGCTGCGCTTGCCCGATGGCGCCGTACGAAACTGTCCATTGATGGGCTCCGACAGGTCGTTGACGTCCTGCAGATCGACCGCGCGGAAGCGATAGAATATCTCTTGATCGTTAGGGAGGCCCTGAAGCAGCAGCTTTCCCGCAAGATTCGTATCGGGCGTCACATCTAGAGGCGCGACACGCACCGCATTGGCGAACCGGTCGCTCGTCGAATATTCGACATAGAGCCGCGCCGGCCGGTTTACCTGCGCCCAGACCACGCCGGAATTCGCATCGACATCGCCTGATTGCACGCCTGCGGTAAAGACCGGCGGCTGGAAGAGCCTCGAGCGTAGTAGGGCATAGCCAGCCCCGCCAGTGCAAATCCGCCAACGGCGCCCATGGATGAGAGGAAGCGTCGGCGGGTCGTTTCAGTCAATGTCATGCCAAGGTCTATCCGGCTAACGGGAGGGCCGAACCTATGGCGGCTGTCATGTCATCCACTTGAAGACGGCATGACGGTTTTTCGAAACTTCAGCGACAGTTTTGTTACGTGCAACGACGGCCGAGAGAGAATTGCTACTCCGCCACCAATCCGCTGCGGCGAGGCAGCGTCAGCAGCAGAAGCGGCAATAGCGTCGTGATGAGGATGGCGATGAAGGCCATCGCCATGCCGAGCCCGATCGATCCCTGCTCGAACTGACGCCAGATGAAGGTGGCAATCGTCTGCATGCCGACAGGCGCCACGACAACCGAGGCCACAAGTTCGCGCGAGGCAAGCGCAAAGACCAGCAGCATCGCCGAAGCAAGGCTCGGGAAGACGAGCGGCAGGAGGATGCGGCGAAAGGCGATCACTCCGCTGGCGCCGAAGACTCGGGCTGCCGCTTCCAGACTGTCCCCGATCTGCTGGAAGGCTGCCGTCGTGTAGCGCACCGGCTGCGGCAGCAGGATGCAGCAATAGGCAAGCAGCAGGATGAATGCCGTGTTGTAGGGGGTCGCCGGCAACCAGGGCATGTTCCAAGCAAGGATCAGCCCGACGGCAACGACGATGCCCGGCAGCGCATTTGGCAGGATCGTCATCGTGTCGATCGCCACGCGCCCACGAATCTTCGTCTTGACCACGGTATAGGCGGCCAGAACGCCGATGAGGCCGGTAATCAACGCTGTACCAATGCCCAGCGAGAAACTGTTGAGAAGCGCCACTAGAGCACCGGCGCTGTTGTTGAAGACGGACAGGAAGTTCTCGGCGCTGATGTTGTCGAGGGCCAGACCGCCGGAAATCGTCCGCGACAGCGCCGTGAACAGAATCGAGAGCAGCGGCACGCCGGTCGCCAGGAAGGCAACCACGGCAAAGGCGATCATAACGGGAACCTTCATCGCCCCAAGCGGTCGCTTGTCCTTGGCAGCAGGTTTGCCGCCTACGGTCTGGTAGGACCGGCGGGCCAGGATCCATCGCTGCAGCAGGAATGTCAGCAGGGACATGACGACGAGCAGGATCGACAGGATCGCCGCTCCCGGCAGATCGATCGGCCAATCCGAGATCCGCAGGTCGATGCCGGTGACCAGCACCTGGAAACCGGCGCGGCGACCAAGCGCTGCCGGCGTGCCGTATTCCTCGATCGCCGCAGCAAACACCAGCATCAGACTGGCAACGAGCCCCGGCGCCGACAGCGGCAGCGTGATCCGCCAGAAGGCGCGCGCCGGCGACGCGCCAAACACCCGGCCGACATCGGCATAGCGTGCACCGACGGCCTCGACCGTGCGCGATACGGCGAAATAGACGACTGGAAAGGTATTGAAGGCCATGACCATGGTCATGCCGAAAAGCGAAAAGAGAAAGGGCGCGAGGTTGAATCCCGCGATCTGCTGAAGATAGCCGCGCGGCTGCAGTGTCATGATCCAGCCGAGCGTCGCGATGTAGGGAGGGATCATGAATGGAACGAGCAGCAGCACATCCCAGAGCGGCGCGAGCGGGATGCGATAAAGCGCCCGAAACACCCCGAGCGGCACCGCTACCAGCGCTGAGGCCAATACCACGCAACTGCCGAGCCGAATGGTGTTGCCGGCCATGCCGATCAATGCGCTATCGAAAAGCGTCGCAACAAACGAGGAGAAAGGGCCCGCGAACGAGCCCTGTCCGATGTTGGGGAAGATGCCCTGAAGTACAACGGCGATGAATGGAACGACGACGATAACAGTCAATCCTGCGATCGCCAGCCAGGCGGCAGGCGCAGCACCGCTACTATCGTTCGTCCTCATCGCCCTGCCCTTACTTGCCGCCGAACGTGTCGGTGACCTGCTTCAGCGTTTCCTTCCGCTTGCCGTAAACGGCAGCGGTGTCGTACTTCAGCAGCTTCAGATCGCTGATCAGCGGACGGTTTGCCGGAATGTCGGTACGGGCCGGCATCAGCATCTGGTCGGCAACGAGCTTCTGGCCCTCGTCAGAAAGCATGTAATCGATGAACTTCTTCGCCTCGTCCTGGTTCTTGGACCAGTTGAGGATCATGGCCGGACGTGGCGCGATGACGGTGCCGGATTCCGGGAAGATCACATCGATGGCCTCGCCCTTTTCCTTGGCATTGAGCGTGATGTAATCGACGGCGCCGAAGACGGCAGCCTTCGCACCCTGCAGAACCGGGTTCAGGGCTTCGGCGTTGGCGCCGGCGATGATTGCGCCGTTGTCCTTCAGGTCCTTGAAGAGCTTGAAGCCGTCCTGACCGGCAAGAGCCGCCGTCAACTCGAAGGACGAGCCGGACTGCGCCGGATCCGGAATGTTGACCATGTCCTTGTATTCAGGCTTCGTCAGGTCTGCCCACTCGGCCGGCTTCGGCGTGCCGCTCTTGGTGTTCCAGGCGATGCCGAGCGCCGAGATGCCCTGGGCAACAGCCGTGTCGGTCTTCAGGAAGTCAGGAACCTTGGCGGCGTTCGGGCTGGTGTAGGATACGAGCCAGCCGCGCTTGGCGAAGTCGGTCGCTGTATCCCAGGAAGCCGAAATGAGAACGTCGACGACAGGGTTCGAGGCTTCTGCTTCGATACGGGCCATGACCTTGCCGGTCGTTGCCTGGAAGACGTTGACCTTGACGCCCGTCTGCTTGGTGAAGCCGACGGACAGCTTGTCGATCAGCCCCTGCGGACCGGCGGTGTAGACCGTGATGTCGGCATGGGCGACGCCCGCCATCAACGTTGCGGCGAGAACGCCGAAAGTGATGCTCTTCAACGACTTAAACATGCTCCAAATTCTCCTCTTTGGACGAATAAACCTGTTTGCCGAACCAGCGGATCTGGCTGGCGTCGATCGACAGGCCGATGCCCTCGCCGGGTCGCAGCTTGGCGCGGCTCAAAACCTGCAATTCTATCTTTTCGGCGCCGACCAGGGAGACGGTCGCCAGATGGCCATCGCCGCGGAACTGCGAACGCAGAACGGTTGCGGCAAGCGTACCCGGCAGGATCTCGCCTGCGGTGATCGATCCGGTGGGGATGAGGACGCGAACGGCGCAATCGACGCCATCGACACCGCGCAGCAGCGCGAGGCTGCTGCCTTTGAAGAACCAGTGCCCGTCGCGATATTCGAGCTCGGCGACACCGCCGAGGCGCAGGAAGTCAGCGACCTCAGGCGTTGCGGGCTTCTCGATCAACTCATCGGGCGACGCCAGCTGCTCGATCAACCCGCCACGCATGACAGCGACGTCGTCCGCCAGCGTCAGCGCCTCGCTATGATCGTGCGTGACGTAAATTGCCGTCAGGCCAAGTGTCGCGATCAGCTCGGCAAGTTCGCCCACCATGTTCTCGCGCAGTTCGCGATCGAGATTGGACAGCGGTTCGTCAAAGAGAATGAGCTGCGGCTCGGCAACTATCGCTCGCGCGATCGCGACACGCTGCTGCTGGCCACCGGAGAGATCGCTCGGCCTGCGGTCCGCATAGGCGCCGAGGCCGACGCGTTCCAATGCCCGCATCGTCCGGGATTCCCGCTCGGACTTGCCGACACCGCGCATTTCGAGGGGAAAAGAGACATTGCCGCCAACAGTCATGTGCGGCCACAGCGCATAATCCTGAAACACCATGCCGAGATTGCGCTTTTCCGGCGGCGAGAAGGCGCCGCTTGCGGCATCGGCAACGGTGCGCCCGGCGATCGCGATCGAGCCCTTTGTCGGCGCGAGCAGCCCGGCGACAAGCCTCAGCAGAGTAGTCTTTCCGCAGCCGGACGGCCCGAGAAGCGCCAGCGTCTTGCCCTTGGAAAGCGAGATATCAATGCCCTTCAGAACGGGCGTCGCCCCATAGTGCAATTCCACGCCGGCCGTCGAAACGGCCGCATTGGTCTCTGAAGGTTGAGGGGCCATGAAAAAACCGGCATCGGTTGAAAATCGATGCCGGTTGCTTATTAACGTTCAGTGACAGTCATGTGACGAAGCAGCAAGATGCAGTCTTCCGTCAATACTTTAGCCCTCGCGCATCGTTGACGCGCGATAGCTGTCGTCTCAGGCGTCGCTGCCCGACAGTTCTTCTAACGTCGCCAACCCTTTCTTCACCAGCATGGCATCCGGGCTCGGCAACTTGCCGCGGAAAGCCTTGTAGGCATCCTCAGGGTCGATCGCGCCGCCGACCGAATAGATGTTATCCTTGAGCTTGGCCGCCATCTCGCGATTGAACGCATCGCCGGTTTCCTCGAAGGCGGCGAAAGCATCCGCATCGAGAACCTCGGACCACATGTAGGAATAGTAGCCGGCTGAATAACCACCGGAGAAGATATGCTGGAAGTGCGGCGAGGCATGGCGCATGACGATGGACTTCGGCATGCCGAGCTCCGACAACACCTCGGTCTGCACGGCCATCGGATCCTCGACTTTGTCGCGGGTATGGAATGCCATGTCGACCAGCGCGGACGAGGTGAACTCGACCGTGTTGAAGCCGGAGTTGAAGGTGCGCGCTGCGAGAACCTTGTCGAGCAGGGCCTGCGGCATCGGCTCGCCGGTTTCGAAGTGCACGGCATATTGCTTCAGGATCGCCGGCACTGTCAGCCAATGCTCGTAAAGCTGCGACGGCAGCTCAACGAAATCGCGCGAAACACCCGTGCCCGAAACCGAGGGGTAGGTGACGTTTGACAGCATTCCATGCAGGGCATGGCCGAACTCGTGGAACAGCGTGCGCGCGTCATCGAGCGACAGCAGCGCCGGCTTGCCTTCGGCGGGCTTCGCGAAGTTGCAGACATTGTAGATGATCGGCAGTTCGCCGCTGCGACCGTTTTTCAGCGGCAGCTTGTGCTGAGACTGGAACGAGCTCATCCAGGCGCCCGAGCGCTTCGAGCTGCGCGCGAAGTAGTCGCCGAGGAAGAGTGCGACCAGCCGGTCTTCGCGATCGCGGATCTCGAACACGCGCGCATCGGGATGGTAGGCCGGAACACCCTTCTTCTCGACGGCGCGAATGCCGAACAACCGGCCGGCAACATCGAAGCAGGCATCGATGATCTTCTCCAGTTGCAGATAGGGCTTCAGCTCGGCCTCGGAGAAATTGAACCGTTGCGCCCGGATTTTCTCGGCATAGTGCCGCCAGTCCCAGGGCATGACGTCATGGTTCTTGCCTTCGTCCGCGATCAGCTTGGCGATGTCGGCTTCTTCCTCGCCGGCGCGCTTGACCGCCTTTGCCCATACTTCCCGAAGCAGGTGGTTTACGGCGTCGGGCGTCTTCGCCATGGTGTTGTCGAGCTTCAGTTCAGCGAAGTTGCCGTAACCCAGGAGCTTCGCGACCTGATCGCGAAGCTCAAGCGTATCCCTGATAATGCCGCGATTATCAGTGGCGCCATCGTTCTCGCCGCGCGCAACCCAGGCCTTGAAGGCCTGCTCCCGCAGGTCACGCCGCTCGGAGAAGGTCAGGAAAGGTTCGATGATCGAACGCGACAGGGTGACGGCAAACTTGCCCTCTTCGCCACGCTCGCGCGCAGCCGCCGCCATCGCATCCTTGAGAAATTCCGGAATGCCGTCGAGATCCGCGCCATCGGAAAGGATCAGTGCCCAGCTCTTCTCGTCGGCAAGCACGTTCTGGCCGAACTGGGTGCCGAGACCGGCTAGCCTCTCGTTGATGACAGCGAGTTTCTCCTGCTCAGGCTTGGGCAGTTTGGCGCCCGATTTGACGAAGCCCTTCCAGTGCCGCTCCAGCACGCGCGTCTGCTCCAGTGTCAGGCCAAGGCTTTCGCGCGCCTCCCACAAGGCATCGATGCGAGCAAACAGCGCCGCATTCATGCCGATCTTGGAATAGTGGCGCGACATCTTCGGCGAGATATCCCGCTCCAGCGCCTGAATCGTATCGTTGGTATGCGCGCCCGCCCGGTTCCAGAACAGCGCCGACACGCGCGACAGTTCATCGCCCGCGACCTCGAGAGCAGCGACGGTGTTCTCGAATGTCGGCGCCTCGGCGTTACCAGCGATCGCGTCGATCTCTTTCTCGTGCGCAGCGAGCGCTGCATCGAAGGCAGGAGCGAAGTCGCCATCATTGAGAGCATCGAAACGCGGCAAGCCGTGAAGACCGTTCCATTCGACGAGTGCCGGGTTGAATTCTGGTGTGGAAGGCATTCGGAAATCCTTTGTCGCAGGCAACTGAACAGGCAATATAGGGACGCGCATTGGCAATTGGTATTGCAGATCAGACGCACATCTCCCGGCCGGACTACGAAAAGTTCATGGCAAGAAATCATGCGTGAGAATTAACTAATCGTTAAGGATTGACGCACGTTCGCCACGCGCGGTAATTTCGCGCATCATCTCTTTGCAAGTGGATACGCGCCATGGAAATCCTTTCTGTGCGGTCTTCGCCGAATTTTCTTTTTCGAAGAAACTCAGATAGCTCCAGTCATTACAGTGAATTAGACGCGCTATTCAGCACGGAGCAGACGCCCTCGGCGGCGTTCCAAGTGAATGAAACCAACGCAGATACACCGGATTTTTCCGCGATCAGCGCCAACGAATTGCGGCAATATGCTAGGCAGAGCTTCGACGCCGGCGCGATCAACCAGGACACGTTTGCTACGATTTCCGAGCCATTGCCGATGCGTACGATCGATCCGTCGGGCAACATCCTCGACCTGTCCGATGTGACCGACGCGACGAGCTTCAATTTCCGGGACTACTACAAGGATCAGCTGCAGATCGCGATCTCGATCGGCGACCCGGAAACGGTGGCACGGCTCGACTCCGTCGTCAGCTTCCTCGACGTCTGATTTCAGGCCTTGCGCCACCCGAGCAGCCCGGGCGTTGCATGCCAGAGCGCCTGCGCGGCAAAACCCATGAAGAGCACGCCCGAGCAGCGCACGATCAGCCGTTCGTGCGAACGGTAAAACCGCCGGACCGTTCCCGCGCCGATGATGGTGATCAGGATCATGTCGGCAACGATGAAGCCAAGGAACGAAACCGCCAGCAGGATGGGCAGGGTGTGAAATTGCAGCGCGCTCGCCGAGCCCGCGACGAGCGCGGTAAACGTCGCCAGCGCCACCGGATATCCCTTGGGATTGGTGACGCCGAAGATCAGGCCGCGACGGAATGGTCGCTCCACCACCATCAGCGCCTGCCCCTCACCCTTCGGCTTTGCCCGCACGGCATTCCAGCCGATCCAGGCAAGATAGAAACCACAGAGAAGGCCGAGCGCGTCGAACACGAAGGTCCCTATCGTCTTCGCCCCGATTATCGCGATCAGCGCCAGCGATGCCCACAGCAGATCGCCGACCAGATGGCCGCTGACGAACATTGCGCCGGCACGGCGGCCCTGCCCGGCGCCGATGCCGAGCAACGCCAGGAAGGCAGGACCTGGAATGAGCACGTAGAGAAGGGCTGCCAGAAAGGCGCCCGCGAGCAAGGATTGCGTCATCGAGAAACTCCGGAAAGGTCAGCCGCAGCTTATGCGCCAATCGAAAGGCGTCAAGCTGTCATGGCGATCCATCATATTTTTGAATTGCCGGATCACGCGGCTTCCGACAGAAGAAAAGCCGCAGCCTTCGCACCGACCGTGCATGTCACCAGAACCGAATACCCTTATGCCCCCATTCCGGATGAGCGAACGGCGAACGAGCATGCTCGGCGCGCTCCTCGCAACCATCGGCCCGATCTCGATGTCGATCTATACGCCGGCAATGCCGGAGCTCGTCCATGCGTTCCAGACATCAGACTCCGCGATCAAGATGACGCTGTCAGTCTATTTCGCCGGCTTCTCGGTTGCGCAGCTGCTTGCCGGTCCGCTCTCCGATGCCTTCGGCCGCCGCGCCGCCACCCTCCTCTTCATCGGCATCTATGTGGTCGGCAGCCTGCTTGCCGCCTTTGCGCCCGGCATCGAGTGGCTGCTTGCCGGCCGCCTAATCCAGGGCGTCGGCGCCTCTGTCGGAATAACTGTGGCGCGCGCCATCGTGCGTGACCAATTCACCGGGACGGAAGCCTCTCGCATCATGAACCTGATTGGCATCATGATTGCCATCGGACCGGCCGCGGCGCCGACGATCGGCGGGCTGGCCCTGGCCGCCTTCGGCTGGCAATCCGTCTTCTTCCTCCTGATCGGCTTCGGACTGCTGATCTGTTTCGGCGTGATCGTCTTCATGCGCGAAACGAGCGTGCCGGATCCACGCCGCGCGCGCCCGGTCCCGCTGCTTCGCGCCTATCTGGAACTTGCACGCGAAACCCGCTTCGTCTCCGCCTCGCTCGTTCTCGGAGGCTCGATCGGCGCGCTTTACGCGCAGGCGACGCTGCTCCCGTTCATCCTGATCAACGTCGTCGGCCTTTCACCGACCGCCTTCGGCCTGGGCATGATGATGCAATCGGGTTCCTACTTCCTCGGCTCCGTCTGCCTTCGGTACGCCGCACCCCGCTTGGGCGGTGACGGTTCCGTGCGCGGCGGGCTTGGCCTGCTAGGGTTCGCCGCAATCATGATCGCGCTATCAGTCCATTTTGTAACGCCCTCCTATCTCTCGATCATGGGGCCGATCGCGTTTCTGGCCTTCGGATTGGCGTTCCTGACACCGCATATGACGACATCGGGCCTCTACCCCTTCCCGCATATCGCCGGTTCGGCCTCGGCGATGATGGGCTTTATTCAGATGGGTGGCGGCTTTGCCGGCGGCGTCGCGGGTTCGTTGATCGGCATGCCGCTGCTTGCGTTCGGAACCGTGATCCCGATCATGGCGCTGATTTCGATCGTGAGCTACGTCTGGTTCGTGCGCGCCTCGCAACGCGCCGCAACACTTTCCCACGCCACAGCAGACGAATGAAAAAGGCCCACACGAGGCGGGCCTTCGATCTCTTGCGGCAGCTCTCGATTACTTCGAGAGGTTGCGCTTGGCCAGCGTGCGCAGACGCAGCGCGTTAAGCTTGATGAAGCCGGCAGCGTCCTTCTGGTCGTAGGCGCCCTGGTCGTCTTCGAACGTAACCAGCTTGTCGGAATAGAGCGACTTCGGGCTCTCGCGGCCGGTGACCATGACATTGCCCTTGTAGAGCTTCAGCGTCACTTCGCCTTCGACATGCTCCTGGCTCTTGTCGATCAGAGCCTGCAGCATTTCGCGCTCCGGCGAGAACCAGAAGCCGTAGTAGATCAGCTCGGCGTAGCGCGGCATCAGCTCGTCCTTGAGGTGCGCAGCACCGCGGTCGAGGGTGATGGATTCGATGGCGCGGTGCGCGGCAAGCAGGATAGTGCCGCCGGGCGTCTCATAAACGCCGCGCGACTTCATGCCGACGAAGCGGTTTTCGACGAGGTCGAGGCGGCCGATGCCGTTGTCGCGGCCGTAGTTGTTGAGCGCCGCAAGCAGCGTTGCCGGGCTCATGCGTACGCCGTTGATCGAAACGGCATCACCCTTCTCGAAGCCAACCTTCATGGTGGTTGCTTTATCGGGAGCCGCTTCCGGAGAAATCGTGCGCATATGCACGTACTCGGGGGCTTCCTGTGCCGGATCTTCCAGAACCTTCCCCTCGGACGAGGAGTGCAGCAGGTTGGCGTCGACGGAGAACGGCGCTTCGCCCTTCTTGTCCTTGGCGACCGGGATCTGGTGGGCTTCGGCAAACGCGAGCAGATCGGTACGGCTCTTGAACGACCAGTCGCGCCAAGGCGCGATGATCTTGATATCGGGGTTCAGCGCATAGGCGGAGAGCTCGAAACGAACCTGGTCGTTGCCCTTGCCCGTTGCGCCATGCGCGATCGCATCGGCGCCGGTCTTGCGGGCGATATCGATCAGGTGCTTGGAGATCAGCGGACGGGCGATCGAGGTGCCGAGCAGATAGACGCCCTCATAGACGGCATTGGCGCGGAACATCGGGAACACGAAGTCCTTCACGAACTCTTCGCGGACGTCCTCGATGTAGATTTCCTTAATGCCGAGCATCTCGGCCTTCTTCCGCGCCGGCTCCAGCTCTTCGCCCTGGCCGAGGTCGGCGGTGAAGGTCACGACTTCTGCGCCGAGTTCGGTCTGCAGCCACTTCAGGATGATCGAGGTGTCGAGACCGCCGGAATAGGCGAGGACGACTTTCTTTACGTCTTTGTGCGATGCCATGATGATGAGGTCCGTTGCAAAAGGGCAGCGGCAAGCCCGCCAAGCCCGGTATGGCTCGGCACTTTTAGCGAGATCGGCGCAGGACGCAAGGGCAACGGCGGCCCTACGCGGCTCGGATAATGTTTGACAGGCCGAGAGCGCAGCCCATATCTGCCAGCGTCCGCACAATGCTGAGGAGTGGCTGGCCGTGACGAAAATCCAAGACATCATCAAGAAATCCAACGTGGCCGTCATCACCGGCGGTGCTTCCGGCATCGGGCTTGCGGCGGCAAAGCACTTCGCCCGTGCGGGCATGAGCGTTGCCATCGCCGATCTCGGCGGCGACCGGTTGGCAACGGCCGCAGAGGAACTGAAAGCCATCTCGGGCGAGGAGCATGTACTCGCCGTCGAAACAGACGTCGCTCAGAAGGAGTCTCTGGAAGCCCTTGAACGGACCGTGATCCAGCGGTT
Organism: Rhizobium grahamii CCGE 502; assembly: GCF_000298315.2. Classification (GTDB taxonomy): domain Bacteria; phylum Pseudomonadota; class Alphaproteobacteria; order Rhizobiales; family Rhizobiaceae; genus Rhizobium; species Rhizobium grahamii. Next base: position 260,485 of record NZ_AEYE02000029.1, read on the forward strand.
CGGCCGGGTACACATTCTCATGAACAACGCCGGTATCGGCCCCGAAACGTCGATCTTCAGCGCCCAGGCGAATTGGGACAGTCTCCTCGGCGTCAACCTGCTCGGCGTCATCCACGGCGTCAGGACCTTCGGCCAACACATGCTTGCCCACGGCGAACCGGGCCTGATCATCAACACCGGTTCCAAGCAGGGCATCACTACGCCACCCGGCAATCCGGCTTATAATGTCTCGAAGGCCGGCGTGAAGGTGTTCACCGAAGCGCTCGAGCACGAATTGCGCAACACCGAGGGCTCGAAGATCTCAGCCCACCTACTAATCCCCGGCTTCGTCTTCACCGGTCTCACCAAGGGCGATCGCGCCGAAAAACCAGCCGCCGCGTGGACCGCGGAACAGACCGTCGACTTCATGATTGAAAGCCTGGAACGCGGCGACTTCTACATCCTCTGCCCCGATAACGACGTGGCTCGCGCGGTGGACGAACGCCGCATGGCCTGGGCAATGGGGGACGTCATCGAAAACCGCCCGCCGCTCTCGCGCTGGCACAAGGACTATTCCGACAAGTTCAAGGCCTATCTCGAGCGGAAGGAATAGGTTGTATTAGAAGGTTTGATTAGACATTTTCCGGGAGCCGGGTAAAAGCAGGCAACGTTTTTCCGGCTTTCAGAGTGTATCATGGACTTTCTACCCAGCTTCGCCACGCTTCTCGCCTTTGCTGCCGCGACTCTGCTGCTTGCGGCAACGCCCGGGCCAGACATGACGTTGTCCATCAGCCGCGCTCTGGCGCAGGGCAAGAAGGCGGCGCTGTTCGTCGTGCTCGGCACCAGTCTTGGCATCGTCGTCCACACAATGCTGGTCGCATTCGGTGTCTCGGCCCTGATTACCGCGTCGCCGACCGCCTTTCTGATCCTGAAGACCGGCGGTGCCGCCTATCTGCTTTGGCTTGCCGTCCAGGCGGTCCGCTACGGCTCGAAGCTTTCGGTCAACAAGGTGGAAGCGGCAGCAGGTACGCCGCTTGCCAACATCTCCTCGGGTTTCTGGGTCAACCTCTTGAACCCGAAGGTCATCATCTTCTTCATGACCTTCCTGCCGCAGTTCGTTAGCGCCGGCGATCCGACGGTGACGCAGAAGCTGCTGTTTCTTGGCTTCTGCTTCATCCTGATCGGCATGCCGGTCAACGCTGCTGTGGTCTTTGCGGCCGACTGGCTGGCCAGCTGGCTGCAGAACAACAAGAAGGTCTTGCGCGGCATGGACTTTACCTTCGCCGGCGTCTTCTCCGTCTTCGCGGCAAAAATCCTGCTGACGCAGGCGCGCTAAGAGATCTCCGGGAAGTCTGACTTCCCGGAAAATTGTCTATCGTCAGCCGATCAGCAACGCATCGTCGTCAAGCGTCTGGCCGCGCATCTTGCGGAACATCGCGATCAAGTCTTCGACCTGCAACGTCTTGCGGCTGTCGCCGCTGACGTCGAGAACGATCTCGCCACCATGCAGCATGATCGTGCGGTGGCCATAATCGAGCGCCTGTCGCATGGAGTGGGTGACCATCAGCGTCGTCAGCTTGCGCTCCGAGACGATCTTCTGCGTGAGCCCCATGACGAACTCGGCCATGCCAGGATCGAGCGCCGCCGTATGCTCGTCGAGCAGAAGCACTTCGGAGCCCGCGAGCGTCGCCATGACAAGCGACACCGCCTGACGCTGACCGCCTGAAAGCAGGTCCATGCGGTCCCGCATCCGATTCTCGAGGCCGAGATTAAGTTCGGCGATCCGCTCGCGGAAATGCTCGCGCCGCTTCGGACCCAGCGCGGAGACGAGCCCCCGCCTTTCACCGCGACGCGCGGCAAGTGCAAGGTTTTCCTCGATCGAGAGCGAGCCGCAGCTTCCCGTCAGTGGATCCTGAAAGACACGGGCAACGAGGCCCGCACGCGCGGCAGTCGATTTGCGCGTGACATCGGTCTTGCCGATGAGAACCTGACCTTCGCTGGCGAGCACGTCGCCGGCAAGAACGCCGAGCAGCGTCGACTTGCCCGCCCCGTTCGAGCCGATAACAGTGACGAACGAGCCTTCTTCGATTGTCAGGCTGACGCCGTTCAGCGCCTGTTTCTGCAGCGGCGTACCTTTGCCGAAGACGACCTTGATATCCTTGAGCGTGATCACGATGCGGCACCTCCGCGGCGAAGACGGGGAAGAATAAGCGCTATTGTAACCAGAACGGCCGTCACGAAATTAAGGTCCGATGCCTGCAGCCCGATGACATCGGTCGAGAGTGCCAGCTGGATGGCGATGCGGTAGAGGATCGAGCCGAGCACGCAGCCGACCAGCGCGATCAGCAGGCCACGGCGACCGAGCAGCGTTTCGCCGATGATGACGGCCGCAAGACCGACGACGATCGTTCCCACGCCCGAAGTAACGTCCGCAAAACCGTTGGTTTGCGCGAAGAGCGCGCCACCGAAGGCAACCAGCGCATTCGAGATCGCCATGCCGAGATAGATCTGGCGGCTTGTGTCGACGCCCTGCGCGCGGGCCATACGGGCATTTGCGCCGGTCGCGCGCATCGCCAGACCCGAGTCGCTTTCAAGGAAGCGCCAAACGACGATCACGGCAACGACGACGAGGACGCCGACGAAGAGCGGCCGTACATAGAAATCACGCAGACCATGACCGAAGAACGGGCTGATCATTGTATCCGCATTGATCAGAGCGACGTTGGGTTTGCCCATGACGCGTAGGTTGACCGAGAAGAGCGCAATCATCGTCAGGATCGACGCAAGCAGGTTCAGGATCTTGAAGCGCACATTGAGCATCGCGGTTACGAGACCGGCCGCAGCGCCCGCAACCATCGCAATAAGCGCAGCAAGCCAGGCATTTACGCCAGCGATGATGAGAACCGCCGTTACCGCAGCACCGAGTGGGAAAGAGCCGTCAACCGTCAGATCCGGAAAATCCAGCACACGAAATGCGAGGTAAACGCCGAGCGCAACGAAGGCATAGACCAGCCCCAGCTCCACGGCTCCCCAGAATGCGATCTGACTCAAGGCTCCTGCCCTTTCTTCTGACTTGTCCGGCCTATTGCCGGGCTCAAGCTTTTAATACCATCAGCCGCCCCCGCGTAAAACGGGAGCGGCTGGATGGCAAGTTTCTCTAAATATGCGGTGATCAGTCGATCGTCTTGGTTGCGCGCTTCAGCACGCTTTCCGGCAGCGTAACGCCCATCTTGGCGGCCGCGCCCTTGTTGATGACGAGATCGCTACCAGCGGCAACCTTCACCGGAATGTCGCCCGGGTTTTCGCCCTTGAGGATGCGAACGACGATTTCGCCGGTCTGCTTGCCGACATCGTAGTAGTTGAAGCCGAGCGCCGCGACCGAGCCGCGCGAAACGGAATCGGTATCCGCCGTGAAGAGCGGCAGCTTGGCTTCCTCGGCAACGGCAACGGCGCCTTCGAGTGCCGAGATGATCGTGTTGTCGGTCGGGATGTAGATCGCATCGGCACGGCCGACGAGCGCGCGGGCAGCGCCCTGCACTTCAGCGGACTTGGTGGCGGCTGATTCAACAACCTTCAGGCCGGCCTTCTCGGCCTCCACCTTCAGGACGGCAAGCAGTGACACCGAGTTCGCTTCACCGGAGTTGTAGAGGTAACCGATCGTCTTGGCGTTCGGCAGGATTTCCTTGATCAGCGCAACGTGCTCGGCAACCGGCGACATGTCGGACAGACCGGTGACGTTGCCGCCGGGCTTGTCCATGTTCTTCACCAGCTGCGCACCGAGCGGATCGGAAACGGCCGTGAAGACAACCGGAATGTCGCGCGTCGCGGAAACGACGGCCTGAGCTGACGGCGTGGAGATCGGAACGATGACGTTCGGGCCCTCGCCAGCGAACTGGCGTGCGATCTGCGCAGCCGTGGCCGGATTGCCCTGGGCCGACTCGAACATGAACTTCAGGTTTTCGCCTTCCTTGTAGCCGGCGGCCGTCAGTACATCGAGGACACCCTTGCGCGCTGCATCGAGAGCCGGATGCTCGACGATCGCCGTGACCGCGACGGTGACATCTTCGGCCTTGGCAGGCAGGGTCAGGGCCAGCGTGGCCGCGACAGCAAGCAGAATTGAACGCATTGGGTATCCTCCAGATATGATTTTGGCCTGCTTCTAGGAAAAGCAGGCCATGAAATCAATCGTCCGGAGGTGTTTGAAAGATCAAACTTGCTGATCAATCATCCGCGCCGTGATTGGCAATCATCATCGCCTCGAAGGCCAGCCGCTCGGTCTTGCGCATGCGCTCCGACTCCGACTTCAGCTGACCGCAGGCGGCGAGAATGTCGCGGCCGCGCGGGGTGCGGATGGGCGAGGCATATCCGGCCGAGTTGATGAAATCGGCGAACTTCTCGATCTGCGCCCAGTCGGAACACTGGTAGTTGGTGCCCGGCCAGGGGTTGAACGGAATGAGGTTGATCTTCGCCGGCACGCCCTTGAGCAACTGGATCAGACCCTTGGCGTCTTCCAGACTGTCGTTGACGTCCTTCAGCATCACATATTCGAAGGTGATGCGTCGGGCGTTCGAAAGCCCTGGATACTTGCGGCAGGCGTCGATCAGCTCCTTCAACGGATACTTCTTGTTGATCGGCACCAGGATGTCGCGCAGGTCGTCGCGCACGGCATGCAGCGAGATCGCCAGCATCACGCCGATCTCGTCACCGGTACGGAAGATTTCAGGCACGACGCCCGAGGTCGAGAGCGTCACGCGACGCTTGGAGAGCGACAGCCCATCACCATCGGTCGCGATCAGCAGCGCCTGCTTCACGGCATCGAAATTGTAGAGCGGCTCGCCCATGCCCATCATCACGATGTTGCTGACCTTGCGGCCTTCCGCCGGCATGATCGTGCCCTGCGGCGCTTCGCGATCGGGGAAGTCGCCCAGCCGGTCGCGCGCCAGGAGAAGCTGTGAAAGGATCTCCTCGGCCGTCAAATTGCGTACCAGCCGCTGCGTGCCGGTATGACAGAAGGAACAGGTCAGGGTGCAGCCGACCTGGCTCGAGATGCAAAGCGTGCCGCGGCCCTCCTCCGGGATGTAGACCGCCTCGATCTCGACTGGACGCCCGGCTCCGCGCGGAGGGAAACGCAGGAGCCACTTCCGCGTACCGTCATTGGAAACCTGTTCTTCGACGATCTCGGGACGCGCGATGGTGAAATGCCGCTTCAGCATCTCGCGCATGTCCTTGGCGACGTTTGTCATGTGATCGAAATCGGACACACCGCGCACGTAGATCCAATTCCAGAGCTGGGCAACGCGCATCTTGATCTGCTTGTCCGGCACGCCCTTTTCGCGCAACGCAGCGCCCATCTCTTCACGGCTGAGGCCGATCAGCGAGGGCTTCTGGCCCGCGTCGAGCTGCGGCAGCGTGCCGGCAGGCTTGGTAACAGTCATCGCATCCATGACGGACATAGTCTCTTATCCCGAATTCAACATGCGATCGCCCCGGTAAGCCGGATGACTTGCGGGCACGACAGGCATGATGGCAGAAATTGAATGCGGAACCGGCGGCAAAGCCGCGATCTATCCGCTGTTGCGCGGGCCTTTAGCATCATTTTCACCGCGCGTCACTATAGATGGAAACGACGAAGGCCGGCGCAAGGCCGGCCTCCTGAAATTTCGCTACCGAGGCAGGCGCTTACTTGCAGCCTTCAACCTGCTTCAGTGCGGCGGAGATGCCGGACAGCGAGTAGCTGTACGACGTCGATGTTCCCTTGCGCGATGTGGCGTTGACGGTCATCGAGTGGCCGCTCTTCATGGCGGCGACGAGCGCCGGCTCCTGGGCCGCATTCTCGACCCAGCCGGCCTTGTCCTTGGTGAACATCACGAAGGTCTTGTTGTCGATAACGACATCGATCTTCGAGTTTTCCTTGACGATGTAGCCCATCATTGCCTGCGGCTCGTAGGAAATGTTCTGCCCGGGGCGCTGCGAGACGATGAAGAAGTTGTCACCGTGATCGATGTTCGCTGGTTTCTTTTCCGTCGGTACGGACAACACATAGCAAACGGTGCTCGCGCCGGACTTGTACGAATAGGCGCCCCAGGCCTGGAACTGCTGTATCCGCGTCGGCGCTGTCGAAGCCGGAGCAGCCTGCTGCTGCGCTGCCGGTGCCGCGGGCTGCGTCTTCTTGGTTTGAGCGGATGCAATGCCGGCGCTGGCGAGAACGAGGGAAATGGCGATTGCGGTAGTTTTACGAAACATGGATATCCTGCCGGTTCTTGCGATTCGAGCCCGAAGCGAGCGGGCGGCGCATAATCACGATCTGCTTTATTTTGACTTAATTCAGGTTACCAAAGCGTCAACAGGGACTGCGAGAAGTCCCTGCCTGTGCCATTCTCACCCAAGTGTCAACGCCGGGCGCTGGCGCCTCGCCCGTGGTGGCGTAGTACTGTGTGCGCACGCAGACCATCGTCACGAATGATTTAAGACATAAAGATTCAGGCAAGAGTTTGACCTTTTCAGAAACCGTTGTAGGTCAATAAGCGTTGGAAATCCGTTGGAGAATTCGCTGCGGCAGGGGACTTTGCACGGGATATGAATGCCGAGGAGAAACAGCGCTTCGCCGCCCTCGTCAGGGCCGTTGCGGAACGCCGCGACCAAGAGGCATTCGCCGTGCTGTTCGACTACTTTGCGCCGCGGCTAAAATCTTGGCTGTTACGCCAGAGAATGGCGAGCAGCGAGGCCGAGGAACTCGTCCAAGAAGTGATGATCGTACTCTGGCACAAGGCCGGGCTCTACGATGCGAGCCGATCGTCGCTGTCGACCTGGCTTTTTCGCATTGCCCGCAACCGCCGAATCGATCTGCAGCGCCGGGCCAATGCACGCGTCCTCGATCATGCAGATCCGGCTTTGCGACCGGTTGCGGAAACCGGCGCGGACGAAATCCTTGCGAACGACGACCGTGACGCCCACGTGCGCGCCGCTGTCCGTCAACTGCCGGAAGAGCAACGGGAAATGCTGCGCGCCGCCTTCTTTCTCGGTCAATCGCATTCGCAGATCGCCGAAGCGACGGGCCTGCCGCTTGGAACGGTCAAGTCCCGTATCCGGTTGGCCTTTGGAAAGCTCAGGAAGATACTTGAGGCCGAGGGCGCCTGATGCGCCGACACGGCTAGATCGTCTTCATGCCTTCGGGCTTGTCGGCAAGCGCGCGATCCGCTGCTTCATAGTGCCTTGGCTGCAAATGCCTGCTGACCATGGCGAAGGCTGCCGAAAGAACCGCAACGTCGTCCGAAAAACCGATCACCGCGAACACATCCGGGATCATGTCGATCGGCATGACGAAATAGGCAAGCGCGGCAAGAAGCACGCCACGCACCCGCGTGGGCGTCTGTGGATCCATTGCGCAATAGAATGCTGCGACGACATCGCGTGTGAATGGAATCTGCCGCACGGCCTTCTTGAAGGTCGGCCAGAATTTCTTGCGCACAGTCTGCTCTCGCCGGCTTTGCGTATCCTCGTCGCCCGGCAGCAGGATCTCACCGAATTTGACGTCGTCCATTCCAGATTGGTCCTCTTGTTCACGCGCACAAATGGTGATGATGGCACCGGATTCAATCAAGCCGGCGTGCCGCCGCTTTCTCCATTTCCGCGGCCAGCCTGAAGTCCAGCTCGGTCAGACCGCCTGCATCGTGCGTGTTCAGCTTGATGTCGACGCGCGAATAGACATTGAACCACTCCGGATGATGATTGAGCCGTTCCGCCGCGAGCGCAGCTTCCGTCATGAAGCCGAACGCTTCGACGAAATTGCGGAATTTGAAGCTTCGCGATATCGCTGCGCCGCTTTCATCGAGCGACCAGCCGTCAAGTTTGGAAAGTTCGACGGCGATAGCTTGGCGTTCCAGTTTTTCCCGTTTCATGCGATCGTCCCTCCTCTTTTGTAATATGGACCACAGATGAAACGCATTAGCATCCTGTTTGTTTGCATGGGCAATATCTGCCGTTCACCTCTCGCCGAGGGCATCTTCTCGTATCTTGTCGACGAGGCGGGCTCTGCTGGTCGTTTCGAGATCGATTCTGCCGGCACGGGCAGCTGGCATCAAGGTGATCATCCCGATCGGCGCTCGATCATAACAGCGAAAGGACACGGGATAGACATTTCTCGGCAACGCGCTCGCCAGATCACGATGGAGGATTTCGGCCATTTCGACCTGATCCTCGTGATGGATCAGGAAAACCTATCCGAACTTCGTCGCAGGCATCCAGAAGCCATGAATGTCCACTTGTTCGGTGACATTGCGCTTGAAACCGGCGAGGACATTCCCGACCCCTACTACGGCGACCGGGAGGACTTCGAACTTGTCTACGCCAGGCTCTTCACCGGCTGCAGAAAGCTGCTGGAGGGGCTGGGAACAGACAATGCCTCATGGAGGGGGAAAATCTCTTCAGTCAGATAGGGACCGCCACCAACCGATTCCCGTGACGACAGCAGCACGAAACGCGGAACAGTGAAGGCCGAAGTCTGGAAATTGCCGCGACCCGCCAGATAGTGCACCACGTCATCGACGCGAGATGATTTCAGCCGCGCGAGCGTGACGTGCGGCGTGAACTTACGGGGATCCGGCGGCAATCCGATGCGCTGGCAGATCCGCTCGATTTCCGCCTGCAGAGCATGCATCTCAGGCGAAGGCGAAACACCGGCCCAAACCGAATGCGGCTTCTTGGATCCGAAGGCGCCGATACCATCAAGACGTATCTGGAATTCGGGCCGGTCAATGCGGTCGAGCCGATCGACAATTTCGTCTGCCGTACGGCCGTCGACATCGCCGATAAACCGCAAAGTGATGTGGTAGTTTTCCACATCGATCCATCTTGCACCAGGGAGACCACCGCGCAGCAATGAGAGGCTCATTGCGGCATTGCGCGGAATTTCGAGGGCGGTAAACAGTCTCGGCATAACGAGCACTCCCCGAATCTTTTGCAGGTGCTCACACGGAATCACGCATTGAACACCTGCGCAAGTCCCTAATTCTTCACAGTAGAAATCGTTCCCAAGAATTGCGTGATAGCCGGCTCCATCTTTTCGACCATCACATTGATGCCTTTGCTGTTCGGATGCATGCCGTCATCAAGCTTCAGACTGGCATCGAGAGCAACCCCATCGAGAAAGAAAGGATAAAGCGCAACGCCATGTTTTTGCGCAAGTTTCTGGTAGATGGAGTTGAACTGTGCCGCATAGTCTCCGCCCATGTTCGGCGGCGCCAGCATGCCGACAAGAAGGACCGCAATACCTCGTTCCTTTAGCCGGGCAATCATCTGATCAAGATTCTTTTCACTCTCTTGTGGAGGGATGCCGCGCAGCGCATCATTGGCACCGAGCTCGAGAATAACGCCATCGGTGCCGCCAGGGATAGACCAGTCGATGCGTGCAAGACCGCCGGTCGTCGTGTCCCCGGACACGCCTGCATTGGCGATCGAGATATCCACTCCCTTGGCCTTCAGGGCTGCCTGCAACTTCTCTGGAAAGCCGTCGCCGGGCGGGAGTTGATAGCCCGCCATCAGGCTGTCGCCAAAGCCAACCAGGCTGATTGTCCTTGCACTGGCGGCGACCGCGAAGATCAGCGAAGCAACAATGACGGCGATGTGAAGGCCGGCAACTTTAAATCTCATTCTGCTTTCCCTAGATTGGCAGCACGATCGGCATCTATATAGGGCGAATACTGTTGGCAAAAACCATCATCGAGTTGAAGCGCGCCGATTTGACGCTTGGCAGTGCCGCCGCCTCCGTCCATGTCCTGAAAGGCATCGACTTGACGATTGCCGCCGGCGAGTCGGTCGGTATCGTGGGGCCGTCGGGGTCCGGCAAATCGACATTGCTGATGGTGCTTGCGGGACTTGAGAAGCTTGATAGTGGCGAGATCAACGTCAGCGGCACGCCATTACATGCGCTAAGTGAAGACCAGGTGGCCGACTTCCGTGGGCGCAACATCGGTATCGTCTTCCAGTCCTTTCATCTGATTGCCAACATGACGGCGCTGGAAAACGTCGCCGTACCGCTCGAACTCGCCAACCTTCCCAATCCCTTCGATATCGCCCGGCGTGAGCTTAAATCCGTGGGGCTCGGCGATCGATTGAACCACTATCCCGGCCAGCTTTCCGGGGGCGAGCAGCAACGTGTGGCCATTGCACGCGCGCTCGCACCCTCGCCTGCACTGCTGATCGCCGACGAACCAACCGGCAACCTCGACACCGACACCGGCCGCCAGATTGCCGATCTGCTGTTTTCGAAGCAGGCTGAGCGTGGCATGACGCTGCTGCTCGTCACTCACGACGCGGCACTCGCCAAACGCTGCTCCAGGCAGATTCGGGTTCGGTCCGGCCAGATCGAGGGCGACAGCGCGCCAGTGCAGCCTGAGGCGGCGATTGCATGACATTGGTGACCGCGCGTGTCTCGCTCGCCTTTCGCCTCGCGCTTCGGGAGCTGCGCGGTGGGCTTGGTGGCTTCTACATCTTTCTCGCCTGTATTGCTCTCGGCACCGGCGCCATTGCGGCGGTCAACTCCGTTTCGCAGTCGATTGCCGACACGATCGCAACGCAGGGCCAGGAGATCCTCGCCGGCGACGTGCGCTTCGAGCTCAATAACCGCGAGGCGACGGAAGCAGAAATGGGCTTCCTGCGCGGCTTCGGAAACGTGTCAGTCTCGACTGGCCTGCGTTCGATGGCGCGCAAGCCCGACGGCTCGGATCAGGCCTTGGTAGAAGTCAAGGCGGTCGACGGCGCCTATCCACTCTACGGCGCCTTCGAAGCCGCCCCGAATTACCCATTACACACGCTTCTATCCGGACAGAGCGGGACGTTTGGCGCGGTGGCGGCGCCGCTCCTCCTGGAGCGTCTCGGTCTTTCCATTGGCGATGAAATCCTGCTCGGCAGTGCCATTCTGAACATTACCGGGACGATCAAGACCGAACCGGACGCAGTTTCGGAAGGCTTCGGTTTCGCGCCGCGCCTTCTCGTGAGCAGGGACGCTCTCAAGGCATCGGGCCTCATCCAGACGGGTAGCTTGGTGGAACACGTTTACAAGATCCGCATGGACGATCCCAACGAGAGATCCACGATCCGCGATCGGGCGACGAAGGAATTTCCGTCTGCCGGCTGGTCGATTCGTACGAGCGATCGCGCGGCCCCTTCACTGACTGAAAACATCGAGCGTTTCTCGCAGTTCCTGACCTTGGTCGGACTGACGGCGCTGATTGTCGGCGGTGTCGGCGTCGCGAATGCCGTCCGCGCCTTCCTGGATTCCAAGCGCACGACGATCGCAACGTTCAAATGCCTCGGCGCACCGGCGGCGACGGTGGTTCTGATTTACCTTTTTCAGATTGCAATCATTGCTCTCGGCGGCATTGTCGTCGGCTTGGTCATCGGTGCGCTGGCGCCGATCGTCGCATCGCAATTTCTGGCGCAATTCCTACCCGTTTCCACCGACCTCACATTCTACCCCGGAGCCTTGGCCCTCGCGGTTCTGTTCGGCATTTTGACAACGCTGGCCTTTGCCATCATGCCGCTCGGACATTCCCGCGAGGTTCCGGCAACAGCGTTGTTCCGCGAGCAGGGTTTTGAAGCGCGCGGCCTTCCCTCCTGGCCTTACATCCTCCTTGCCGCAGCCTTTCTCTTTGCGCTTGCCGGTCTCGCCATCGCCACCGCCTACGATCGCTTTATTGCCATCATCTTTGTCGGGGCAATCGCCTTCGCTTTCGTTATCCTGCGGCTGGTCGCGGCCGGTATTGCGTGGCTCGCGCGCCGCAGTCCGCGTGTCAACTCGCCGGCCCTGCGCCTCGCGATCGGCAACATCCATCGCCCCGGCGCGCTGACGCCCTCCGTCGTGCTGTCGCTCGGTCTTGGGCTCGCGCTGCTCGTCACCCTCACCCTGATCGACGGCAACATGCGGCAGCAGTTGACCGGACGCATGGCCGCCGGCGCGCCGAACTTCTTCTTCGTCGACATTCAGGGATCCGAACTCGAGAAATTCCGGAGCGTTGTCAAAGCCGGCTCCCCGGACGGCAAATTGGTCGAAGTGCCGATGCTGCGCGGACGCATCCTTGCCTTCAACGGTGAGGATGTGACGAAGCGAAAGGTCCCACCTGGCGGCCAGTGGGTACTGCGCGGCGACCGCGGCATCACATATTCGGAAGCGCTGCCGGAAAATGCATCATTGACCGCGGGTTCGTGGTGGCCGAAGGAATACAGCGGCGAGCAGCTAGTATCCTTTTCCGCCGAGGAAGCCAAGGAACTCGGCTTGAAGATCGGCGACACCGTCACCGTCAACGTGCTTGGCCGCAACATCACCGCCAAGATCGCCAATCTCCGCAAGGTCGAATGGGAATCGCTTTCCATCAACTTCGTTATGATCTTCTCGCCGAATACGTTCCGCGGCGCCCCGCATGCTTGGCTGGCGACACTCACCGACCCGACGGCAACCTCCGCCGCGGAGGCCGCAATCCTGAAGTCGGTAACGAACACCTATCCGACGATCACCAGCGTCCGGGTCAAGGACGCAATCGACATCGTCAATGCGTTGGTGGGGCAACTGGCCACAGCGATCCGCGCCGCCGCCTCCGTTGCCCTCATCGCATCGGTCCTCGTGCTCGCGGGCGCACTTGCCGCCGGCAACCGCGCTCGTACCCATGACGCGGTCGTCCTCAAGACACTTGGCGCGACGCGGCGAATGCTGATCCGCGCATTCTGCTACGAGTACCTCATCCTTGGCGCCGCGACTGCGGTATTCGCTCTCTTTGCCGGCGGCGTCGCGGCATGGTTCATCACTGCCCGGATCATGCGTATCCCATCCCATTTCCTGCCTGACGTCGCCGGGCTGACGCTCGTCACTGCCCTGGTGCTCACCGTGGGCATAGGGCTCGTCGGCACGTGGCGTATCTTAGGGCAGAAGGCAGCACCCGTTTTGCGCGAACTCTGATTGACCGAACGGAGAAATTCCCTTCACCTTACGGCGATTTAACCCGATCTCGGGTTGCAAGGGCCTTGTTTGCGAAAGCCGAAAGGCTCATATTGTGTGCAGGCATGCTGGGCTCCGCAGCGGCGCCCGGGTTTTTGCGCCCGACACCGTGTCCACACCGGAGCTTGTAAGAGGAAACTATGGCTGACCTTCGTAATTACCAAGGCCGCGTACAGACTGGCGAGATGATCGACCAGGGCCTACGCAGCTATATGCTCAAGGTCTACAACCTGATGGCGCTGGGTCTGGCGATCACGGGTGTAGCGGCCTATCTGGGCTTCAATTTCGCCGTCCAGAACGGCCAACTGACGCAGTTTGGCGTATTGCTTTTCCAATCGCCGCTGCGCTGGGTGGTCATTCTCGCACCGCTGGCTGCCGTGTTCTTCCTGAGCTTCAGGATTAACCGGATGAGTGTTGCCGCTGCGCAGACGACCTTCTGGGTCTACGCCGCGCTGGTGGGCCTGTCGCTTTCGTCGATCTTCCTGGTCTACACACAGTCGAGCATCACGCAGACGTTCTTCGTAACGGCCGCTTCCTTCGGTGCACTCTCGCTCTATGGTTACACGACCAAGCGTGATCTCTCTGCAATGGGCTCGTTCCTGATGATGGGTCTCTTCGGCCTGATCATCGCGTCGCTCGTGAATCTCTTCCTGGCGTCGTCTGCCATGCAGTTCGCGATCTCCGTGATCGGCGTGCTGATTTTTGCGGGCCTCACCGCCTACGACACGCAGCGTATCAAGGAAATGTACTACGAAGCAGACGGCGCAGACGTTGCCGGCCGCAAGGCGATCATGGGCGCACTGACCCTGTATCTCGACTTCATCAACCTCTTCATGTTCCTCCTGCAGTTCATGGGCAACCGCAAATAAGGAACAGGGACACTATCGAAAAGGCGGCTTCGGCCGCCTTTTTTGTTGCTAGATCATCCTGAGAATGATTTCTGGAAACGTCCTTAGTCAAATCCGCCGGCTGACCGAATGCCCATCTCACTGCGCGACGCTTTCCCATCCGACCTCCCGGCTATTACGACGATCTATCGAGAATCCGTTCTGAATGGTGTCGCAAGCTATGAGCTCGTCCCGCCCGAACAGGACGAGATGGCGGCGCGATTTTCCGCAATCACGGGCCAGGGCTATCCGTACATCGCCGCGATCGACGAGGGTGGCAACCTGCTTGGTTATGCCTATGCCTCGGCTTTCCGTACACGACCGGCCTATCGTTGGATGGTGGAGGATTCCATCTATCTTGGGCCTGAGGCACGCGGTCGGGGAATCGGAAGACTGCTGCTTACCGAACTGATCCAACGCTGCAGCGATCTCGGCTTTCGTCAGATGGCAGCCGTGATCGGTGGCGCGCATCCGGCATCAATTGCCCTGCATCGCGCCTTGGGTTTTGAGGAGACCGGTCGTCTGAAAGCAACAGGCTACAAACACGGACGCTGGCTCGACACGATGATCATGCAACGTGCCCTTGGCGAGGGCGCGGCCTCGGACCCGGATGCTTCGACCTATCCCGGCACTCTGTTCAAAGCCTGAGTCGCTTTACTTCTCGACCAGCTTCAAAGCCTTATTGAAGACCTTCAAGACCTGCTGTAGCTCGTGCCCGCGCTTCAGGATGACGCCGTGCGTGTTGATAACGCAGTAGGCGCCCTGCTTGGCTGCAAGCTTCGGATTCTTCTCGATGCGAAAGAGCGGCATTTCGCCCGATCGCTTGAAAACCGAGAAGACCGCCCGGTCTTTCAGATGATCGATCGCATAGTCCCGCCATTCCCCCTCGCCGACCATGCGGCCATAGATCCACAGAATCGCATCGAGCTCGCGCCGGTGGAACGTGACCGGAGCGGGATCCTTGCTCTGCTTGTATTCCTTGAGATCCACGACGACTGAGGAACTGCTCTCGGCTGACCGGCTTTCGCCGCGCCGCAAATCCGGCTGATCTGTCATCAGTCTCCCGGTGCCTCCACTCGTGACAGGTAAATGACAGTTTGCCTTAGCGTTTACAAATTGCAAGCAGGCGATCGGTCACATTAATCATACTCTGTGCAATCTCCCGAGCGCCGCAATTCAGTCAAAACAGCGCCTCATTTGCAAGGGAAATTCCCTCACGACTGCGCCGCGGGCCCGTTCGGACCTACGTCGCACCCGATTCGTGCATGATCTTTGCCTGATTTTATAGGCATAAAAGGTTATGCCTGAGTTTGGCGCCAGCGCGCCAAAGGGCCCGGCTGACCGTATCGACCTTAACCCCAGCCCCGAATACGATCAGCCGGGCCGCCCCGTTTTCCATCCACAGAAGCAGATGAAACGGCTAGATGTTCTTCCCGGCCATGACGACCGTCGCTCCGAGAATCGCGGATGGATTGCCATCGGCGGTGGAGGATTGAAGTAGAATCGCGCAGCCCTCGAGGTCCGGCTTCTGCATCACGCTTGCCGGCAGCGTCAAGCTCGTTTCCTTGCCCTCCCACATGCCGACCGTCTCCACATCGGCAACGCTATTCAGGTAGGCAATCTTCTGGCCGCTGTTCTCGCCCTTCTCGACATCGATGGTCTTCTCACGGTTGAAATACACCATGACGACATTGGCCTTGCCTTGCCCTGCTCCGATCTTGATCTCGAGTTGGTCGCCGCGCATCTCGGCCTTCACCGGCACGGAAAGACCCATTCCTTCGGCGGCATAGCCATCGATCTTCTTGTTGATCGCGCCAAGGTCGGCGCCGGCCACGTGGTCACGGCCGTTGATGATGACCTGCGGCGTATAGACATTGGCGCGACCCATCGTCTGAGCGTAGCCATACTGCCGCTCCGTGTTTTCCTTCGAGCTCAGCGTGTCGGCCCAGCCCATATAATTCCAGTAATCGACGTGATAGGCGAGCGCGATAACCCCACCAGCCTCGACAATCTTACGGAAAACCGCATCCGCGGGCGGACAAGAAGAACAGCCCTGAGAGGTGAAAAGTTCGACTACGCCCTTCGGCGTCTCCTGGGCGAAAAGTGGGCCGGCAAGCGCCACACCTGCAACCACAGAAATCAAAAACCTCGCGGACATTCACTGCACCTTTTTCTTCAGTACCTGCCGCCAAGTTTCACTGCAGGTTCCGATATCTGAGGGTAGAGATAGTGGTTCTCGGTCGAAACGGAAAGTCACGAACGGGTGAGAGCATGCTTCGGACAAGCCAAGCTGAGACACATCGTCGTGACCAGGTATTCAGACTTCTCGCTCAAACGAAAACCGCCGGAAATCTCTTTCCGGCGGTCATTGTCATGGAAGTCTGTTAACAATCAGGCAGCGAGATCGCGCAGAACCGTCTGCAGGATGCCGCCGTTGTTAAGGTAGATCACTTCGTCGAGCGTATCGACGCGCGACAGCAGTGGTACTTCCTTCACGGAACCGTCGCCATAGGTGATCTTGGCGATCTTCTTTTCGCGCGGCTTGATGTTCTCGAGACCTTCGATGGTGACGATCTCATCGCCCTTCAGGCCGAGGCTCTGCCAGGTCGTGCCCTCTTCGAAGACGAAGGGGATGACGCCCATGCCGACCAGGTTCGACCGGTGGATACGCTCGAAGGACTGCGCGATCACGGCCTTGACGCCAAGCAGGTTGGTGCCCTTCGCTGCCCAGTCGCGCGACGAGCCGTTGCCATATTCGACACCTGCGAAGATGACGAGCGGAACGCCCTCGGTCTTGTACTGCATGGCCGCGTCGTAGATCGATTCCTCTTCCTTGGAGGGGTAGTGGATGGTGTAGCCACCTTCCTTGCCGTTCGGGCCGAGCATGTGGTTGCGGATGCGGATGTTGGCAAACGTGCCGCGCATCATCACTTCATGGTTGCCACGGCGCGTGCCGTACTGGTTGAAGTCGGCGACGCCGACATTGTTCTCGAGTAGGTAAGCACCAGCCGGAGACGCAGCCTTGATCGAACCGGCCGGCGAAATGTGGTCGGTGGTGATCTTGTCGCCGAAGAGACCGAGAACGCGAGCACCCTTGATGTCCGAAATGCCCGAGCCGGTCTTGCCCATGCCCACGAAATAGGGCGGGTTCTGCACGTAGGTCGACTTGTCGTCCCAGGCATATGTCTGCCCGGCCGGCACGTTGACGGCCTGCCAGTTTTCGTCGCCCTTGAAGACGTCGGCGTACTTCGTCTCGTAAAGTTCGCGAGTGACGTACTTCTGGATGAAGTCCTGCACTTCGTGCGAGGTCGGCCAGATGTCCTTGAGGTAAACAGGCTTACCGTTCTGGTCTTCGCCGATCGGCTCCTTGGTCAGATCCTTCTGGACCGAGCCTGCGAGCGCGTAGGCAACGACGAGCGGCGGGGATGCCAGGTAGTTCGCCTGAACGTCGGGCGAAATACGGCCTTCGAAGTTGCGGTTGCCCGAAAGAACGCCCGAAACAATCAGACCCTTGTCGTTGATCGTCTTCGAGATCGGCGCCGGCAGCGGGCCGGAGTTGCCGATGCAGGTCGTGCAGCCGAAGCCGACGAGGTTGAAGCCGAGCTTGTCGAGGTCGGCCTGCAGGCCGGACTTCGCCAGATATTCACCAACGACTTGCGATCCGGGCGCTAGCGACGTCTTGACCCACGGCTTCGTCTTCAGGCCCTTGGCAACGGCATTGCGAGCGAGAAGGCCTGCGGCGATCAGAACCGACGGGTTGGAGGTGTTGGTGCAGGAGGTGATGGCTGCGATGGCCACGTCGCCATGGCCGAGATCGAAGTCGGTGCCTTCAACCGCATAGCGGTTCGAGAGCTGGCCGGGCTTCTTGTAGTCGGCGTCCATCGAGCCGGCGAAACCCGACGCGATGTTTTCGAGCGGGATGCGGCCTTCCGGGCGCTTCGGGCCGGCCATGGCGGGCACGACGTCGCCGAGGTCGAGTTCCAGCGTGTCGGTGAAGACGAGATCGGAGCCGTCGCCTTCGCGCCACATGCCCTGAGCCTTCGAATAAGCGTCGACAAGCGCGATGCGGTCCTTCGTGCGGCCGGACATGTTGAGGTAGTTGATGGTTTCGCCGTCAACCGGGAAGAAGCCGCAGGTCGCGCCGTATTCCGGACCCATGTTGCCGATCGTCGCGCGGTCGGCGAGCGGCATGTTGTCCATGCCAGGGCCGAAGAATTCAACGAACTTCGACACAACGCCCTTCTTACGCAGCATCTGCACGACCATCAGCACGAGATCGGTCGCCGTGACGCCTTCCTTGAGCTTGCCGGTGAGTTTGAAGCCGATGACTTCAGGCAGGAGCATCGAGACCGGCTGACCGAGCATGGCCGCTTCCGCTTCGATACCGCCGACGCCCCAGCCGAGAACGCCAAGGCCGTTGATCATCGTCGTGTGCGAGTCGGTGCCGACACAGGTATCCGGATAAGCGATCGTCTCGCCGTCCTCTTCCTTCGTCCAAACGGTCTGGCCGAGATATTCGAGGTTGACCTGGTGACAGATGCCGGTGCCCGGAGGAACGACGCGGAAATTCTTGAATGCCTGCTGGCCCCACTTCAGGAAGCGGTAGCGCTCGCCGTTGCGCTGGTATTCCAGTTCCACGTTCTTGGCAAATGCCTGCGGCGTACCGAATTCGTCGACGATAACCGAGTGGTCGATGACGAGGTCGACGGGAACCAGCGGGTTGATCTTCTCTGGGTCGCCACCGAGCGACACCATCGCGTCGCGCATCGCGGCGAGGTCGACGACGGCGGGAACGCCAGTGAAATCCTGCATCAGCACCCGCGCTGGACGATAGGCGATTTCGTTTTCGACAGCGCCCTTATTGTTCAGCCATTCGGCCACAGCAAGGATGTGTTCCTTCGTCACCGACTGGCCGTCTTCGAAGCGCAGCAGGTTCTCGAGCAGAACCTTCATCGAGTAAGGGAGCTTCGAAACACCCGGCAGGCCATTCGCCTCAGCCTTGGGCAGGCTGTAATAGACGTAGTCCTTACCGTTCACGGTGAGCGTGGAACGACAATTGAAGCTGTCAAGAGATTTAGACACGAGAGACCCCGTTTCTGATAGCGAACACAATCGTGCGGACGCCTATGCACGTAATGCACATCAGGATGCGGGTACGGCCATTTCCGCTGTCCGCACGTGGAGCGAAGCCCATGTTCGGCGCAAGGATGAAATTCACGCCGACCGCTGGCGTGGTTGCGGGTCTTATAGATAATTTCTATGAAAGGTGCCAGAGAGTGCGTGACCCATTTCGGATTTTTTTGCATTGCGATGACTGAAAAATTAAACCACGGAAAAGTCATGCATCTTGAGGCTGCCAATCTGGCTGCGCGCCGGGGCGAAGACCTGATTTTTGAGGGGCTTTCATTCGGCTTGGAAGCAGGCCAAGCGCTGGTTTTGACTGGCAAAAATGGATCGGGAAAGTCAACTTTGCTGCGCGTCGTCGCCGGTCTCCTCCGTCAGGAAAGGGGTACGGTGAGCTTTACCGATTCGCACGGCGACACACACAAACGCGTTGGCGAAATCAGCCACTATCTCGGCCACCGCAATGCGATGAAAAGCGAACTGACCGTTGCTGAAAACCTCGAGTTCTGGCGCCGTTTTCTGGGACAGATGCACGGCCCCTCCGTTTCCATCGATGAGGCCGCAGCCGCGGTCGGGCTCGAAGGTATCACCCACCTTCCTTTCGGCTATCTTTCGGCTGGCCAGCAGCGTCGCTTTGCCTTCGCCAAGCTGCTGATCGCCTACCGGCCGGTCTGGATCCTCGATGAACCGACGGCGGCGCTCGACACAAGCGGCGACCGCCTCTTTGCCGAGCTCATCGAAGCGCATCGGCGCAATGGCGGCATCGTGCTTGCGGCGACCCACCAGCCCCTTGGCCTGGAAGGCGTGCAGGAACTGCGGATGACGGGGTTTGCCCATGCCGGATCGGGAGTGTGGGCATGACCGCACTTCTGCTGCGCGACCTCAAGCTCTCCATACGCGCCGGCGGCGGTGCGCTGGTCGGCGTCCTCTTCTTCCTGACCGTCGTTGCGGTCATTCCCTTTGGTGTCGGACCCGATCTGGCATTGCTGTCCCGTATCGGCCCGGCCATCGTCTGGATCGGCGCGCTGCTTGCGGCACTTCTCGGCCTCGACCGGCTCTTTCAGGCCGAACGCGACGATGGCTCGCTCGACCTCATGCTGATGCAGGAAACCCCGCTGGTCCTGACAGTGCTGGTCAAGTGCCTGGCACACTGGATCGCCACCAGCCTGCCGCTCGTGATTGCCTCGCCGTTGCTTGGCCTCTTCATGAACATGAGCGAGACGGCGATCGGCGCGACGATGCTGACGCTGCTGGTCGGTTCACCGGCGATTACCTTCATCGGCGCCGTCGGCGCAGCCGTTGCCGTCGCCCTGCCGCGCGGCGGTCTGCTGGTCTCGATCCTGGTACTGCCGCTGACCATTCCGGTACTGATCTTCGGCGTCAGCGCCACTTATTCGGCGGTCGAGGGACCGTCGCCCTTCCTGCCGCCGTTTCTCATCCTGATCGCACTGACGCTGTTCTTCGCCGTCATCGGCCCGGCCGCGGCGGCATTGGCGCTGCGCAACACGTCGGATTGATGGAGCGCTCGATTGCGGCATAAGGCATATCGCGGTAAGGAAACGGCATGAGCGAAACGAGCCTTGCCATCACGAAATTCAGCGATCTCGCCAACCCGACGCGGTTCCTGGCGCTGGCCGCGCGCATCCTTCCCTGGATGGCCGCTTTCACGGCCCTCTGTTTCATCGTGGGGCTGTATCTCAGCTTCACGACCGAAGGCGACTACCAGCAGGGCGAGACGGTTCGCATCATGTATATCCACGTCCCGGCCGCGTGGCTTTCGATGATGGGCTACACGATCATGAGCCTCTCGGCGATCGGCACGCTCGTCTGGCGCCACCCGCTGGCCGACGTCTCCGCCAAGGCTGCCGCCCCGCTCGGCGCTGCCTTCACCCTGATTGCTCTCGTCACTGGCTCGCTCTGGGGCAAGCCGATGTGGGGTACATGGTGGGTGTGGGACGCCAGACTGACGTCGGTCTTCATTCTGTTCCTGATGTATCTCGGGCTTATCGCGCTCAATCGCGCAATCGACGAGCCGTCCAAGGCCGCACGCGTCAGCGCCGTGCTGATCCTCGTCGGCTTCGTCAACATCCCGATCATCAAGTTCTCGGTCGACTGGTGGAATACGCTTCATCAGTCCGCCAGCGTTCTGCGCTTCGATGGCCCGGCCATCGATCCGGAATTCCTGCGGCCGCTGCTGGTGATGGCCGTGGCGTTCACCGCGCTTTTCTTCACCCTGCACATCATGGCGATGCGCAACGAAATCTGGCGTCGCCGTGTCGCCGCCCAACGCCGTATGGCAGCCCGGCTCGCGAGCCGCGAGGGATAGCCATGACACACGCTTTCTATGTTTACGGCTCCTATGCCTTTGCCGCACTTGTGACAGTGGCCGTGACGCTGTGGACGTGGGCCGATGGCCGCGCTCGCCGCAAGGAGCTTGCAGCTCTCGAGGCTTCCGGTATTCGCCGCCGCTCGGCGCGCACAAAGGATGGCGTATGAGCCCCACGCCTGAAATGAACCCCGCCAAGCGCGGATTCGGACGCTATGCCGTCGCCTTGATCCCGTTGGCGGTCTTTGCCGTCATTGCTGGCACTGCGGCCAAGATGCTTTACGATCAGGATGTCCACGGCAAGGATATCTCCGAAATCCCCTCTGCCCTCATCGGCACGAAGGCCCCTGCTCTGAACCTGCCGCCGCTCGAAGGCGCCAACCTGCCGGCGCTGACCGATACTGCCGTCAAGGGCAAGCTGACGCTCGTCAACGTCTTCGCCTCCTGGTGCATCCCCTGCCGAGAAGAGCATCCGATCCTGAAGGAGCTCGCGAAGGACAGCCGCCTCAACGTGGTTGCTATCAATTACAAGGACAAGAACGACAACGCGCTTCGCTTCCTCGGCGAACTCGGCAATCCCTTTGCCGCTATCGGCGTCGACCCCAGGGGGCAGGCCGCCATCGATTGGGGTGTCTACGGCATTCCGGAAAGCTATCTCGTCGCGCCTGACGGCACGATCCTTTACAAGCGCGTCGGCCCGTTCGACGATATCAGCCTAAAGGAAGGTCTGTTGCCCGCTATGGCAAAGGCCCTTGGCAAGCCCGCTTCCTGATCAGATCGCGCTCTGCCAGGTCTTGACCGCCTCGATGGGCCAGACCAGCATCAAGACGTTAAGCGTCAGGTTGTCGCGGATCAAGTAGCCGGTCAAAAGCTCGAAGAAGATTGCAATCGCCACCGTCAGCGCCACCGGCGCGCGCGAGGCGAAGACGAAGCCGACGACCATGAACATTGTGTCCATCGCTGAATTGATGATGCTGTCGCCGTAATAGTCGAGCGAGATCGTCGCCGTACGGTAGCGATCGATGATGATGGGTGAATTCTCCAGCAACTCCCAGCCGGACTCGATGACCAGCGCCAGCAGCAGGCGTGCCGCAAACGGCTTTCCGCGAAGGACGAGATGCGCCACGCCATAAAAGATGAAACCGTGGATGATATGCGACGGCGTGTACCAGTCCGACAGGTGCTGGGAATTGCCGCTGGAGTTGACGACGCCTTCCCACAGCTTGACATAGCCGCAGGTGCAGATCGGCGTGCGGCCCATCAGATACTCGGTGACCACCTGCGCCAGCAGAACCAGCAGACACGTTGCAAACCAGAACGCCTGATGGCGAACCCTTGTCTGCGTTTCTGCGACTGTCACTTTTCGGCCTCTCCCGCTGGCGTTACCGTGTGCTTCATGATGAGCGGCATCTGCGCCATTGTGAAGATGATGGTGATCGGCATCGTTCCCCAAACCTTGAAGGCGACCCAAAAGTCATCGGAGAAATTGCGCCAGATGACTTCGTTCAGCACGGCGAGGAAAAGGAAGAAGATGCCCCAGCGAACCGTCAGCTTGCGCCATCCCTCGGAATCGAGCTGGAAAGCCGCATTGAATACGTAGCCGAGCAACGACTTGCCGAAAGCCAGCCCGCCAAGCAGCGAAACGCCGAAGAGCGCGTTGACGATGGTCGGCTTCATCTTGATGAAGGTCTCGTTCTGCAGGTAGATCGACAGCGATCCGAAGATGACGACGACGATGCCTGATACGAATGGCATGATCGGCAGATGCCCGAGCATGACCTTCGACACGATCAGCGAGATCACCGTCGCGGCCATGAAGAGAGCCGTCGCCACGAACAGCGGTCCGCCAAGCTCCAAGAGAACGGGAAAGCGCTCGACAAGCCACGCGCCGCGCAGGTTGGCGAAGAAGAAGATCAGCAGCGGGCCAAGCTCCAGCGCCAGCTTCAGCATCGGGTGATGCCGGTCGGCCGCGCTTGGGGTGATATCGCTCTCTGTCGTCATTCTATCTCAAATCCGGTTGTGCCACACGAGACGCTTGCCCGTGTTTGTCGGCATATCTGTGGCATTATTGGCCGAGCCCGGCAATGGCGTGCGCGAAATCCTCGGCTTCGAAGGGTTCGAGATCATCGACGCCTTCGCCGACACCGATGAAATAAACCGGCAGCTTGTGCTTGGCGGATATCGCCACGAGAATGCCGCCGCGCGCCGTACCGTCGAGCTTCGTCATGATCAGCCCGTTGACGCCGGCGACGTTGCGGAAAATCTCGACCTGCGACAGGGCATTCTGGCCCGTCGTCGCGTCGAGCGTCTGCAGCACGGTATGCGGCGCATCCGGATCGAGCTTGCCGAGAACACGAACGATCTTCTCAAGCTCTGCCATCAGCTCCGCCTTGTTCTGCAGGCGACCGGCGGTATCGATGATCAGCACATCGCACTTCTTTGCCTTGGCCTGCTCGAAGGCATCATATGCGAGACCGGCAGCATCGGCGCCGAGCTTGGTGCCGATGAACTCCGACTTGGTGCGGTCAGCCCAGATCTTCAGCTGCTCGATCGCAGCCGCGCGGAACGTATCGCCGGCTGCCACCATCACCTTGAGGCCGGCGCCCGAGAGCTTCGACGCCAGCTTGCCGATCGTCGTCGTCTTGCCGGTTCCGTTGACGCCGACGACAAGGATGACGTGCGGCTTGTGGCTGAGGTCGAGCTGTAGCGGCTTGGCGACCGGCTTCAGCACCTTGGCGATCTCGCTTGCCATGATGCGGCTGACATCCTCGCCGGTCACATCCTTGCCGTAGCGCTCGGAGGCGAGCGTATCGGTGACGCGCATCGCCGTCTCGACGCCGAGATCGGCCTGGATGAGCAGATCCTCGAGATCCTGCAGCGTCTCGTCATCGAGCTTGCGCTTGGTGAAGAGGGCGGCGATCTGGCCGGTAAGCTGCGACGAGGTGCGCGCGAGGCCGGCACGCAGGCGCTGGAACCAGGAAAGTTTGGGCGCAGGCACCAGAGGTGCTGGCTCGGAAACTGCGGGGCCGGTGGCAAATCCCTTCGGCAGAGTTGGCGTGGCAGACGCATCGCCGGGAGCGGCGCCATCTTCCACCGGAGCGGATATCTCCTGCTCAGCGGGGGCGGTCTCGCCCACGATCGGCTGCTGTTCCGAATCAGTGTCCGCTTCAAGCTCGGTAGCCAGTGTTTCTTCGACCTGGGTAGCCGATGCCGTCTGCGCGCGGTCGTCCTCTTCAGCCTGCTCGCCGGTCTCCGGCTGCAGCGAAGCAGCGACAGGAACGGTCTCTTCCGGCGTGCTTTCAGCGGGTGCCTCGACCTCGGCTTCGGCCTCGAGCAGCGAAAGCGGCACAATGCCGATGTCGCTCGTCTGTACCTCCGGCGGCAAGACCTCGGAAACGTCCTCCTCGACGGGCACGAGCGCTTCGGCCTGCTCGACAACGTCCTCTATCGAGGCATCCGCGCCAATGTCATCGGCCGGCCCGCCAGCCGTATCCATCTCTTCGGCCAGGACCGGGTCGGCAGCGACAGGAAGGTTTTCCTCGCGCGAATGCGGCTCCAGCTCGGTTTCGAGCGCTTTCGTCTCGACCGGCTCCGGCGCCTGCTCTTCCTCAGGCTTCGGGCCGAAGGTGAAGACCTTTTTGATGAAATTGAACGCCATGAGGATTCCGTAAACTCAGGCCGCGTCGGCGGCCGTCAATTGCATGTCGAGGTGTTTGCCGTTGTGCCCGGTGATCGCAGCCTGCACGAAGCTTCGGGGCGCCAGTCCCGCCGCTGCGACAAGCGTGAAGTTCTCGGTATGCGCCAAACCGTTGTTTTCCACCAGCAGCCATTGCTGCGTTCCGACCATTCCGTCGAGATGGGACTGATGCAGGCGATGTCCAGTGGCGCGAAGCCGCGCTGCCCGCTCCTTGACCAGCGCGCGATCGAGCTGCGGCATGCGCGCGGCGGGCGTCCCCGGCCTTGGACTGTACGGGAATACGTGGAGGTGGGCGATACCGGCCTCTTCCGCGAGCCGCTCGGCATTGGCGAACATCTCTTCGCTCTCGGTCGGGAACCCGGCGATCATATCGGCGCCGAAGCTCATCTCCGGCCGCAGGCGGCGCACGTCGTTGACGAAGGCCAAGGCGTCCGCGCTCGAATGGCGGCGCTTCATCCGCTTCAAGATCATGTCGTCGCCGTGCTGCAGCGACAGGTGAAGATGCGGCATCAACCGCGCTTCCTCGGCGATCAGATCCAGCAGATGCTTGTCCGCCTCGATGCTGTCGATCGACGAAAGCCGCAGGCGGCGAATATCGGGCACCTGCTTCAGAAGCGTCTTCGCAAGCAGCCCGAGCGTCGGTTCGCCGGGCAGGTCAGCGCCGTAACTGGTCGCATCGACCCCCGTCAGCACGATCTCCCGGTAGCCGCTTTCGACGAGCTTGCGCGCCTGATCGACAACCGCCCCCATCGGCACGGAACGCGAGTTGCCACGACCATAGGGAATGATGCAGAAGGTGCAGCGGTGGTCGCAGCCGTTCTGGACTTGGATGAAAGCCCGCACGTGACCATCGATGTGCTTGACCATCTGCGGCGCTGTTTGGCGCACGCTCATGATGTCGTTGACGCGCAGCTTCTCTTCCGCCGAAACGCCGAAATCCGGCAGGGCGCGATAGGAAGCGCTCTTCAGTTTCTCTTCATTGCCGAGGACGGCATCGACCTCGGCCATCTCGGCAAAAGTCTCTTTTTCCGTCTGGGCGGCACAACCGGTCACGATAATGCGGGCATGAGGATTGTGGCGCCGCGCGCGACGGATTGCCTGGCGAGCCTGACGGACGGCCTCTCCGGTAACGGCGCACGTATTGACGAGGATGGCATTGTTGAGCCCGGCCTTTTCGGCCTCCGCCCGCATCACTTCGGATTCGTAGGTATTCAGACGACAGCCGAAGGTGATGACTTCGACGCCGCTCACCGCGCTTCCGCTCCAGGCGCCGCATCGCGCGACCACGCACCCGTCGACGGATCGAGCGTGCCGGACCATTCCCATTCAGCCGGACCGGTCATGATGACGTGGCCATCGCCTTCGCGCCATTCAATGTTGAGTACGCCCTGGTTGGGGCTGCTTGCGACCTTCACCGCGACTTCGCGTCCGGTCCGTCCGGTGCGGACAGCGGAAACAGCCGTCGCGCAAGCGGCAGAACCGCAGGCAAGCGTCAGTCCCGCTCCCCGCTCCCAGGTGCGCGTCGTGATCGAACTGGGAGAAGTCACCTGCGCCAGCGTGATATTGGCGCGCTCAGGGAACATCGGATGGTTTTCAAGCAGCGGTCCAAAACGCCCGAGATCAAACGACATCGGATCGCGGTCGATCCAGAAAATCGCATGCGGATTGCCCATCGATGCGACGGAGGGCGAATGCAGCACCGGATTGTCGATCGGCCCGATCTGCAGCTCGATTCGGCTGGTATCATGGAATTCTTCGGCAAGCGGGATCTTGTCCCAGGCGAATACCGGCTTGCCCATATCGACGGAGATCGTCCCATCATCATGCTCGACGGCATTGAGAATGCCGGCAACCGTCTGGAAGGTGAAAACCTTCTTGCCGGTTTCCGAAGCAAGCGCCTGCACGACGCAACGCGTGCCATTACCGCAGGCCTGCGCCTTCGAGCCGTCGGAGTTCAGGATATCAATCCAGGCATCCGTGCCCGCTGCCTTCGGATCATGGATCGCCATGATCTGGTCAAACTGCGTGTCCGGCACGGCATTCAAGGCGATCGCTGCGGCGGGCGTCACCTTGTCGGCGCGGCCGCGCATGTCAACGACCAGGATGTTGTTGCCAAGCCCGTTCATCTTCGCGAATTCGACCGTTGCGCTCATAGTGTCATGTCCGTCTCTGTTTGGGCTGTATATGGCGGAAATGCCGAGGAATTACCAGTGGCTTGACGGACCCGGACACAGCGACACATTCATGGGAAGCTGTACTGACTTCATATTTAAGAATGACTGCACATATCTAGCGCTTTTCGCCGCTTCCAGGCATTCTTGCTCTCGGATGCGTGCTTTTGGCAGGGAGGATCGCCGATGCGCTGCTTCACGGTACTTGGGCCCTCGCAGACGGGAAAAACGACACTCGTCGCAAAGCTGGCCTCGCTCGAGGGAACGCCCAGAAAGTCAGCCTCTCCATATGGATCAAGCCTGACGGAATTCGACTTCAAGGATGAAGCATGGTGTGCGATCGACACACCCGGAGCAAACGAGGCGCTGGCGCTGGCGCAGGATGCACTGCTCGCCAGCGACGCTTGTATTCTCTGCATATCACCAACGCCTGACGAAGCGGTTCTCGTGGCACCCTATCTCCGTGCCATCGAGGCATCCGGCACGCCCTGTTTGGTCTTCATCAATCGCATGGACGAGCCGCGCGGCCGATTGCGCGACGTCATCGCCGCGCTCCAGGCCTACTCAAACCACCCCTTCGTTCTGCGGCAGGTGCCGATCCGCGAAGGCGACACGGTCGTCGGTAGTTGCGACCTCATCTCCGAGCGCGCCTGGCGCTATCGGGAAGGTCAGCCTTCCGCGCTGATCGAGCTGCCGAAGGACATTGCCGAGCGTGAGCACGAGGCACGAACGGAGATGCTGGAGCAGCTTTCGGAATTCGATGACTGGCTTCTCGAGGAACTTATCGAAGACCGGGAGCCGGCAAGCGACACGCTGTTTGCGATCTCCTCGCGCATCCTCAAGGAAAATCGGATCATCCCCGTCTTGTTCGGTTCCGCCTCGCATAGCAACGGCATTATGCGTCTGATGAAGGCGCTCCGCCACGAGGCGCCGCCGGCAACGGCGCTTCGAACCCGGCTTGCGGCCTCTTCCGCTGCGGACGAAGCGACACTTTCAGGCGTGAGTTTCCACGCCTACCACAAGGCCAATGTTGGCAAGACCGTCCTCGTGCGTGCACTTGCCGACGGCCTGAAGCAAGGCGCACCGCTGGCCGGCGCAACGCTGGGTCCGCTGCAGGAAGCCGGCAACGGAAAACCGATCAGTGGCCCTGTGCAGGCCGGCAGTATCTTTGCCGCTCTGAAATCGGACCATCTGCCCGTGCCCGCATTGCTGACGCAAGCCGGAAGCCTCGAGCCCCCCGACTGGACAACCCCACCGACACCGATGCTGGAGAGGATCCTCATACCCGGCAGTGAGCGCGACGAGACCAAGCTCTCGGCGACGCTTGCAAAGCTGGCGGAAACCGACCGCGGCTTGAAGGTCATGCAGGAGGAAGGAACCGGCGCGGCACTGATCTGTGCCCAAGGGCCGGTTCATTTGCGCGATCTCCGCAAGACGCTTTCCGAGGTTTTCCGGGTCGAGGTTTCGGAACGCGCACCCAACCCGGTTTACCGGGAGACGATCTCCAAGCCCTCGGACGTCCACTACCGACACCGCAAGCAGACAGGCGGCGCGGGGCAGTTCGCGGATGTTCAGCTCAGCGTCAGGCCGAACGAGCGCGGCCACGGCTTTACGTTTGCGGAAAACGTCAAGGGCGGCACCGTGCCGCGAAACTACATCCCGGCTGTCGAGGCCGGCGCCCGCGAAGCGATGGAAAAGGGGCCGCTCGGCTTCCAGGTCATTGACGTCGATGTCACCTTGACGGACGGCCAGTATCACTCGGTCGACAGCTCCGACTTCGCTTTTCGGACAGCCGGAAAGATGGGGGTCAAGCAGGCGCTGTCGCAGGCGTCAGCCGTCCTCATGCAGCCCGTCGTCAGGGTGGAAATCCATATCCCCTCGGTCTACTCAGGCGGCATGGTGACACTCGTTTCTTCGCTCAAGGGACAGGTGCTCGGCTTCGACCGCGACGAGAACGCCAAGGGCTGGGACATCTTTCGAGCGCTGGTACCGGGAGGCGTGCTTGACGATCTCGCCCGGTCGCTCAAGTCCGCAACGCAGGGCATCGGCCATTTCTCCAAGACCTTCGATCATTTCGAAGAGCTCTACGGCAAGGAAGCCGACAGCATCATCAATGCACATGGTTCAGGCGCCCAGACGCACTGATCATGCCGGCGGCACGTCGAAGACCTCGCCTGCCCGGAGCGGCCGGAACCGCTCCGGAGATATGCCGTGCTCGATCATCGCTGTAGTGAGCGCCTTGACCGGCGCATCGACCGCCTCGTCCGTCAGCTGGAATGTGGCGAAGTGGTGCCCGGCAACATAGGCGGCATTGGCAAGCTTCATTCCCATCACCGCTTCGTCAGGATTCTGGTGCTGCCCCTTCATGAACCAGCGCGGCTCATAGGCGCCGAACGGCAGGATGGCGAGGCGAAAGCCGTCATGCTTCTGCTGGGCGGCCTTATAATTGACGCCGTCGTGAAAGCCGGTATCGCCGATGTGATAGATTTTCCCGGCCGGCGTCGCCAACACGAACGCGGCCCAGAGCGCCATGCGACGATCCCCCGTACCGCGAGCCGACCAGTGGTGCGCCGGCTCCGCGTAGATATCGATCCCCTGAAGCGAGATGCGCTCGCCCCAGTCCATCGCCGTTACTTGCATCTTGGGGGCGGCACGGCGAATGATCACATCGTTGCCAAGCGGTGTGACGACATGCGGCCGGTGTGTCGCCTGCAGACGGCGAAGTGTGCCAACGTCGAGGTGATCGTAATGGTTATGCGAAACGAGCACGAGATCGATCGGCGGCAGATCGTCGAACGCGATGCCGGGCGCAACGACGCGTTTAGGCCCGGCGAAGCCAAAGGGGCTGGCTCGATCGGACCAGACGGGATCGGTCAGGATGTTCAACCCGGCGACCTGAATTAGCATAGTCGCATGGCCGACCATCGTTACCCTGATGTTCTCGCCGGCGACATGCAAATCCGGCTTGGCTGGCTGGAAAAGGCTCGGAACCGACTTCGGCCAGCGATCCCGGCCGCCGCCGAACTGCCAACGCATCAGATCGCGAAAGCCGAGAGGCTCGATACCGTCAGGATTGAAGAAATGCGTACCGTCGAAGTGATCGGAGACCGGACCCTGATAATAGGGATTGCGTCGTTTGGCCGTGGGCATGCAAGAGCGTTTCCGTTGAAGGAAAAGCAGATCTGGGATCGTGCGTGCGCTTTTGAAAGGCCGAAACGCCGTCTTTTCTCGGGTTTGCCTTGACTCGCCACGCTTTTTGCTGTTTACCGCCGCTCAATCTGCGACGAGCTTCAAGACTCGAGCCACCGACCGGGACCCGCAAAGGTATAAATCGATCCCGGAGGTCCACACCCGACAGCGCGATGCGCCCTCGGGTGCTTTTTGGCTATGCGTCTTGTTTTCGTCACGGAAAAGCACAAGGTTTCCGTCTTCAGGAAATCACAAGGAAGAGCCGATGTTTGAGAACCTCCAGGACCGTCTTGGATCCATTCTGAATGGACTGACAGGCCGTGGCGCGCTTTCGGAAAGCGATGTTTCCGCAGCGCTGCGCGAGGTTCGCCGTGCGCTTCTGGAGGCTGACGTCGCGCTAGACGTGGTGCGCGCCTTCACCGATCGCGTCCGCGAAAAGGCCGTCGGCGCCGAGATCCTGAAGTCGATCAAGCCCGGCCAGATGGTCGTCAAGATCGTCCATGACGAGCTGATCGAGATGCTCGGCGGCGAAGGCGTGGGCGTCGACCTGCACGCTGCTGCCCCCGTCGTCATCATGATGGTCGGTCTGCAGGGCTCGGGCAAGACGACGACGTCTGCGAAAATCGCCAAGCGGCTCACCGACCGCGAAAAGAAGAAGGTTCTGATGGCGTCGCTCGATACGCGACGCCCGGCCGCCCAGGAGCAGCTGCGCCAGCTCGGCGTGCAGACGAATGTCGACACGCTGCCCGTCATCGCCGGCCAGTCGCCGACCGATATCGCCGCGCGCGCCGTGCAGGCAGCCAAGCTCGGCGGCCATGACGTCGTCATTCTCGACACCGCCGGCCGTACGCATATCGACGAGCCCTTGATGGTCGAAATGGCCGACATCAAGAAGAAGTCGAACCCGCATGAAATCCTGCTGGTCGCCGACAGCTTGACCGGTCAGGACGCCGTCAATCTGGCGCGCAACTTTGACGAACGCGTCGGCATTACCGGCCTGGTGCTCACCCGCATGGACGGCGATGGTCGTGGCGGCGCGGCCCTTTCGATGCGCGCCGTGACAGGCAAGCCGATCAAGCTCATCGGTGTCGGCGAGCGCATGGGCGAACTCGAAGAGTTCCACCCGCGCCGTATCGCCGACCGCATTCTCGGCATGGGCGATATCGTTTCGCTGGTCGAGCGCGCCGCCGAAAACATCGACGCCGAAAAGGCAGCCGCCATGGCCGCCAAGATGGCCAAGGGCAAGTTCGACCTCAACGACCTCGCCGACCAGCTGCGTCAGATGCAGAAGATGGGCGGCATGGGCGGCATCATGAGCATGATGCCCGGCATGGCCGGCATGAAGGACAAGATGGCTTCGGCCGGCCTCAACGACAGCCTGTTCGGTCGCCAGCTCGCCATCATCGGTTCGATGACCAAGGCCGAGCGCGCCAACCCTGACATGCTCAAGCATTCGCGCAAGAAGCGCATCGCCGCCGGCTCCGGCACCGATGCCGCCGACATCAACAAGCTTCTGAAGATGCACCGCCAGATGGCGGACATGATGAAGATGATGGGCGGCAAGGGCAAAGGCGGCATGATGAAGCAGATGATGGGCGGCCTTGCCGGCAAGATGGGCCTTGGCGGCCTCGGCGGCGGCATGCCTGATCTTTCGAACATCGATCCGAAACAGCTCGAAGCGCTGCAGAAGCAGGCGGAAGCCGCCGGCCTCGGCAAGCAGGGCGGCGGGCTACCCGGTCTCGGCGCGGCTGGATTGCCGGGTCTGGGCGGCGCCAAGCTGCCGGGTCTCGGTGGTGGTTTCCCGGGCCTTCCCGGCCTGCCAAAGAAGAAGTGAAGGGTCGCGTAGACAATGATTGATCCTGAAATCAAAGCCCAGCTTTCGAACTATCGCCAGTCGATCGACAACATCGACGCCGCGCTGGTCCATATCCTGGCCGAACGGTTCCGCTGCACCAAAGAGGTCGGCGTTCTCAAGGCCAAGTACAAGTTGCCGCCGGCCGACCCGGCGCGCGAAGAATACCAGATCGAACGCCTCCGCCATCTGGCGAAGGATGCCAATCTGGATCCGGATTTCGCCGAGAAGTTCCTGAACTTCATCATCAAGGAAGTCATCCGGCATCATGAGCAGATCGCTGCAGACCACGCCGAAAACGGCGCCGCAGCAAAATGAACCATACCGCCGGATCAGGCGGTCCAGAAAAGTCCAAGGAGTAAAGAAAATGGCACTGAAAATTCGTCTCGCACGCGGTGGTTCCAAGAAGCGCCCGTACTACCACATCGTTCTCGCTGACGCCCGTTCGCCGCGCGATGGTCGCTTCCTCGAAAACCTCGGTTCCTGGAACCCGATGCTCGCCAAGGACAACGGCGCTCGTATCACCCTGAACAACGACCGCATCAAGCACTGGCTCGATCAGGGCGCACAGCCGACCGACCGCGTTCTGCGCTTCCTCAACGAAGCCGGCCTCGCAAAGCGTGACGCCAAGAGCAACCCGGAAAAGGCAAAGCCGGGCAAGAAGGCTCAGGAGCGCGCTGCTGAAAAGGCTCAGAAGGCCGCCGACGCTGCCGAAGCTGCTGCTTCCGCAGAATAATCGGGGACTTTCCCTTATCGAACGGGCGGCATGGCGACATGCCGCCCGTTTTCGTTTCCATTCCGCCGCACTTCGTTTAAGAGAAGCCCAGATTTGCGGCTTCATGTGAAGGACGTCATGGCAAAGCTTGAAAATCCTGTTCTGATGGCAACGATCGGTGGCGCCCAGGGCCTGCGCGGCGAAGTGCGCGCCAAGGCCTACACTGCCGACCCGACGGCGCTCGGCGACTATGGCAACCTGCACAGCCTTGATGGCCGTACCTTCGAAATCCTCGACATCCGAGAAATGAAGAACGTCGTTGTCGTCCGCTTCCGCGGGATTAACGATCGCAATGCTGCCGAGGCACTGAACGGACTGGAGCTCTATATCGAGCGCGACAACCTGCCGGACGAGGAACTGGAGGAAGACGAATTCTTCTACGCCGACCTCGAGGGCCTGGAAGCGCTCGACGACCAGGGCGTCAGCTATGGCACAGTGACCGGCGTTTTCGACTTCGGTGCCGGCGACCTCCTGGAACTGAAGGGTCCCGGCAAGCGCCCCGTGTTGATCCCCTTCTCGGAAGCCTCGGTTCTCGACATCGACCTCGAAAGCGGCAGGATCACCATCGATCCCTTGGCTGCCGGCCTCGTCGATACCGAGGATGACAGCGCGAAATTCACGCCAGACACGCCGAAAAAGAAGAAGTGAGGTGGTCGATGGCGTTTCGCGCGACCGTGCTGACTCTCTACCCGGAAATGTTTCCGGGTCACCTCGGCTATTCCCTTGCCGGCAAGGCGATGGAGCGTGGCCAATGGTCGCTCGATACCCTGCAGATTCGCGATTTTGCAACCGACAAGCACCGCACTGTCGATGATACGCCCGCCGGCGGCGGCGCCGGGATGGTGCTCAAACCCGACGTCCTCGCCCGCGCCATCGACAGCGCTTCGAGGAACGACAGCCGTCCGCGTCTGCTGATGAGCCCACGTGGTAAGCCGCTGACCCAGGAGCGCGTGCGCGAACTGGCGTCCGGCGATGGCGTCATCATCGTCTGCGGTCGCTTCGAGGGTGTTGATCAGCGCGTTATCGAAGCGCGCGAGCTGGAAGAAGTTTCGATTGGCGATTACGTGCTGTCGGGCGGCGAACCGGCTGCACTGACCGTGCTGGACGCGATCGTCCGCATTCTGCCTGGCGTCATGGGAAACGATCTTTCCGGATTGCATGAGAGTTTCGAAGGCGGCCTGCTGGAGCATCCGCACTACACCCGTCCGCAGGAATGGGAGGGCCGCGAGATCCCGGCAATCCTCACGTCGGGCAATCATGGCGCCATCGAAAAATGGCGCCGCGAGCAGGCGCTGCAGCTGACTCGCGAACGGCGCCCGGACCTGTTGGAAGAATGAAAAATGCCCGGCCGAAGCCGGGCATTGCATAATTTGGTGTCAGTTCGTAGCGCCGACTGCGGAGCCACGTGTGCCCATGCGCAATACGTAGTAGACGACACCGCCAATGCCGACGCCGAAGAACCAGCCATAGGTGCCCCACCATTCCGGCAGGATCGACGTGAAGGTCGGCAGAACCGACGAGAACAGCGACCCGATGATGAAGGCAATGAACGCATTCGTGTGCCAGCCATTCTGGAAGCGGAACTCGCCATTCTCCTGATAGAGGTCTGGGACGTTCAGCTCGCCCTTCCGGATCAGATAATAGTCGACCATCATGATCCCGAAGATCGGACCCATTGTCGAACCGATGAAGTTGACGAAGTGTGCGGCACCCGTCTCCCACGGTGCAAACGGATAGAGCACCAGCGCGATCAGGGCTGCGATATAGCCGCCGCCCTTGAAGCTGATCTGGCGAGGGAAGACATTCGAGAAATCGAAGGCTGGCGAAACAAAGTTGGCCACCACGTTGATGCCAAGCGTTGCGACAGCGAACGTCAAGGCGGCAAGCAATGCCAGGAACCAGCTGTCGAATTTCGCCGAGATTGCTTCGGGATGCAGCAACACTTCGCCGTAGACGGTGAATGCGGCCGTCGTCGTGACGCCTGCAACCAGGCAGAAGGCAAGGAGGTTGATCGGCAGACCCCAAAGATTGCCGGTGCGCAGCGTCTTCGTGTCCTTGGCGTAGCGGGAGAAATCGCAGAAGTTCAGGTAGAGCGCTGCGAAGTACGTGATCCAGGTGGCGGCAACGGCGGCGAGAGCCGGGAAGGTGCCGGGTTCGTAGGAAATGCCTGCGTCTTTCGTCTTCTCAAGCAGGACGTCGCGCGGGATCTCGCTGCCGAAGGAGAAAGTGCCGGCCTTGGTAACGAGATAGACGGCGAGAACAAGCATCATGATCCAGACGGCGGGGCCGGCGAGGTCCTGGAACTTGCGCACGGTCTCCATGCCGCGCTGAATGATCAGGAGCTGCAGTGCCCAGACGATGACATAGCAGATCACCTCAAGCGTGGAGTGACCAAGCATGTGGTTGTTCTGATGGAACGCCAGCATGCTCTCGTTACGGATGAGAAGAGCGACGATCGCGCCGGATGCAGCCGCCGTCTGAGCGCCGTACCAGAAGCAGGCGACAACGGCGCGAACCAGAGCCGGGGCATTGGCCCCGAACGTGCCGAACGAGGCGCGCGCAAGTACCGGGAACGGCACGCCCGTCTTGACGCCGGCGTTACCGACGAGGCTCATGAGGAAGAAGATGACCAGCGAGCCGAGACCGATGGCGATCACGAAATTGATGAAGCTGCCGCACAGCAGGAAAAGGCTGGCGGCGAGATAATAGCCCCAAAGGCTGTGAACATCAGAAGTCCACACATTGAAGATGCTGAAGGCGCCCCACTTCCTCTCCTGAGCGGGCGCGAGGTCCTCGTTATATAACGAGGGCGACGGATTGCTGACTGTCATTCATTCCCCTCCGAAAACTCCAACGGATCACAATTTGATCCGACACAGAATCTGCTCCTCGGTTGGGCATTTGACAAATATTTAATCAAATGAGTCACAGGCTTGATATTGTGCAGCGCCGTTAAGGGTCGCATTTTGTCGGCCGACGCAGCGAAATTTCCGGGCCGAAGGGGTGACAAAGCCTACGCAATACGGTATGCGCACGCCCGGAATGGGAAAACTCCCATCAACCACGTAAAGAAAAACAGACGAATTCGCTCCTGCCCTCACCGGCAAATATCTGCGGCTCGACCAAGGATAGATCGTTCAGAGCGCTCTGGCTGTTGAACCAACAAAGAGGTTGAGTCATGAATATCATTCAGCAGCTTGAGGCCGAACAGGTCGCCAAGATCGAAGCCCAGCGCACACTTCCGGAATTCTCCCCGGGCGATACCGTTCGCGTCAACGTCAAGGTCAAGGAAGGCAACCGTACCCGCGTACAGGCCTACGAAGGCGTTTGCATTGCTCGCTCTGGCGGCGGTCTGCAGGAGAACTTCACGGTTCGCAAGATCTCCTACGGCGAAGGCGTCGAGCGCGTATTCCCGGTCTACTCCCCGGCAATCGAAAGCGTAGAAGTCGTTCGCCGCGGTAAGGTCCGTCGCGCGAAGCTCTACTACCTGCGCGATCGTCGCGGCAAGTCGGCTCGTATCGTCGAGAACACCGGCACCCGCGCCCGCAAGCTCAACGACGCCGAGCGTCAGGCCGTTGCCGAGGAAAAGGCACGCCTGGAAGCCGAAAAGGTTGCAGCAGCTCAGGCGCTCGCAGCCGAAAAGGCAGCTCAGGAAGCCGCAGAAGCCAAGGCAGCAGCAGAAGCTGCAGCAGCGGCCGAGCCGGCAGCAGAATAAGTTTCAATCCTCACGGATTGTTGGAAAAGGCGACCTTCGGGTCGCCTTTTTTATTGCGCGCGACCGATGGCAATTTCCGCCTTCGGTAGCCACTGTCCGAAATTCCGAACAGCCCGTGCGGAATGCATGGCGTTATCACCGTGGCGAAACTGCCCTATGTCTACCCCGTCTTCAAAGGGAGCAGATAATGTCCAATCTCGAAAAATCGGGCACATTCACACTCGGCGACCGTGCAGTGATGCGGCTCGGTTATGGTGCCATGCAACTGGCTGGAAAGGGTGTCTTCGGGCCACCGAAGGATCGCCCTGAGGCCATAGCCGTTCTGCGTGAAGCCGTCGAAAGCGGCGTCAACCACATCGACACCAGTGATTTCTACGGCCCGCACGTCACCAATCAGATCATCAAGGAGGCGCTGCATCCTTACAGGGACGGTCTCGTGATCGTCACCAAGATCGGCGCAACACGCGGCCCGGATGCATCCTGGAACCCGGCCTTCTCTCGGGAAGCGCTAACGAAGGCGATCCACGACAACCTGACGAACCTCGGCCTCGACGTGATCGAAGTGGTCAATCTGCGCGCCATGTTCGATGTTCATGGCCCCGCGGAAAGATCTCTGGAGGAGCCTCTCACGGTCCTCGCCGACCTTCAGCACCAGGGCCTTGTCAAACACATAGGCCTCTCCAACGTCACCGCCAAGCAAATTGCCGATAGCCGAAAGATCACGGAGATCGTGTGTGTCCAGAACCAATACAATCTTGCGCATCGGGAGGACGATGCACTGATCGACCAGCTCGCCGCGGAACAGACAGCCTATGTTCCGTTCTTTCCACTCGGGGGCTTCTCGCCGCTGCAATCTTCCACGCTTTCGGACGTTGCCGCAGATCTTGGCGCAACACCGATGCAGGTTGCACTTGCCTGGCTCCTGCAGCGCGCACCGAATATTCTGCTCATACCCGGCACCTCGTCACGGGCCCACCTCAGGGAGAACCTCGCGGTCGCAGACATTGGCTTGCCCGCGGATGCGATTGCGAAATTGAACGGCATCGCATCGGCAAAAGTGAGCTAGCTCTAGACCCGGATCCAGGCGACATGTTCTCTGAAGCAGGCATCAGCGATCGGGTCCCATGAGAAGTTGGGGCGGTCTCTCTTGGGCCGCCTTTCCGTTCAAACTGCACGCCCAGAACCGCATTATTCCTGGTATATCTCGACCTGCACTCTGGTCCGTTCTGCGTTGGCAACGAGCGAGACATAGCCGCCGTGCTTAAACTCAGCCGGCTGAACAAGATAACGTGCGGACGCGGAAAACGCCTGGCCTATCGCGTAGGCTGCAAAGTCGTGGTTCGTGCCCGAAACGACTTCTTTGTTGAACGCCCGCCCCCTGAGCAGGACAGGGAAATCGGATTGCGAAATCTCAAAAACACATGTGGCAATTACGTCGGTAGTTGCTCCGGATCGGCACTCTGCATTCCGAAGAGATGCAGGCACAAATTC
The DNA here is from genome assembly GCF_000298315.2 of Rhizobium grahamii CCGE 502. Classification (GTDB taxonomy): domain Bacteria; phylum Pseudomonadota; class Alphaproteobacteria; order Rhizobiales; family Rhizobiaceae; genus Rhizobium; species Rhizobium grahamii. Next base: position 298,679 of record NZ_AEYE02000029.1, read on the forward strand.
GAGCGAAAGAATGCGCTCGACTAGGCGTGGAACTCGCCGTCCAGAGATGGATTGCGCAAACTCAAGAACGAGAAGCGTTGCGAGAGCCGCGATAGCTACTCCGACAAAAAAGCGAACAGTGCGAGGCATCGTTATTCCCAAGAGGTTGCTTCAAGAGCAAATCGCACAATTGCAGCATCGGATTGCGCTCTGAAACCGCCGCGCAGTAATTTCGTCTTGTGTGGTTTACGCTGAATGAAACAGCTGCCTTGCCAACTGATTGGCACTTATGACAATTTCGGTCAGTTTTTTCGGGGAGATATTTAATGCCGTTCCGTCGCACCGTCCTTGCAGGACTGACTGCTCTCGTTTTGTCGCCGCTCGCGACCTTTGCCGCCGACCTTCCCGACCTTAAAGGCAAGGCAGTCGTCGTCGTTACCGAGAACGCCTACCCACCGCTGCAATTTGTCGACCCGAAGTCCGGCAAGGCGATCGGCTGGGAATATGACGCGATGAACGAGATCGCAAAGCGGCTGAATTTCAAGGTCGAGTACCAGAACACCAGCTGGGACGCGATGATCCAGGCCGTCTCCGACAACCAGTACAACATCGGCATGACCGGTATCACCATCAAGGACGATCGCAAGGCCAAGGTGGATTTCTCCGATCCCTACATGCGCTCGCAGCAGTTCATGCTAGTGCGTGGCGACGAGAAGCGATTCAGTGACGCGAAGACCTTCGGCGCTTTCGATGAAGGCCTCGTCGGCGCGCAGCCCGGCACCTCGCCCTTTTATACGGCTGTCTATGAAATCCTCGACGGCAATGAACAGAACCCGCGCATCAAACTGTTCGAAACGTTCGGCGCCACGGTTCAGGCCCTGAAGGCAGGCGACGTCGACGTCGTCCTCACCGACAGCGTCGCCGCCAAGGGTTATGTCGACGCATCGAGCGGTGGCCTCAAGGTCGTCGGTGGCCCGCTCGGCACCGAAGATTTCGGCTTCATCTTTCCAAAGGGCTCGGATCTCGTTGCTCCCGTCAACGCCGCGATTGCCGGCCTCAAGGCGGACGGCAGCTTCGACGCGCTGAACAAAAAGTGGTTCCTCGACTACAAGATGGGACAATGATCCCATCTTCGGTTAGCACGTAATGGCTCCTCAGCCAGCCCCAGGCGGGCATAGTAAGGGCGACTACCCCTGGTGGCTGGTCGCCCTTGTCGCGATCGGCATCGTCCTTGCCGTCGTCATCATCGCCAACGACATCTATGCGCAGGTCTTCCGCACCGTCTTCAATGGCGTCGGCGTTACCATCTTCGTGACGCTGGTGGGCTTTGCGCTGGCGACCCTTCTCGGCCTCGGCGTCGCGCTGCTCGGATTGTCCGACAGTGTCGCGCTCCGCCAGATCTCGCGTTTTTACATCGAGGTGATCCGCGGCGTGCCGATGCTGGTGCTGCTCTTCTATGTCGCCTTCGTCGGCGCCCCCGGCATCGTCGCCGCCTATAACTTCCTGACCGGTCCGCTGATCCAGGCAGGCTTCAGCGAACCATTAATGGTGCGCGACTTCTCGCTGATGTGGCGAGCGATCATCGCCCTTATGATCGGTTACTCCTCCTTCATCGCCGAAGTCTTCCGTGCCGGCATCCAGTCGGTTGATCAGGGACAGATCGAGGCCGCCAAGGCGCTCGGCCTGTCGCGCTATCACCGTTTCCGCTTCGTGGTCTTCCCTCAGGCCATCAAGGTGATTTTTCCGCCGCTATCGAACGACTTCGTGGCGATGGTCAAGGACTCGTCGCTGGTATCGGTCCTCGGTGTGTCCGACATCACCCAGATGGGAAAAATCTACGCCTCCGGCTCCTTCCGCTTCTTTGAAACCTACTCGATCGTCACCTACATCTATCTCATCCTGACGATCGGCCTGTCGCTCGCATTGCGCCAGGTGGAGAAGCGGATGCGCAGAAGAGACGGGCGATAACGGCGTCATGATTCGAATTGCCGCCGTCGCCAAAAATTGATATGTGACGGCCCATGGAATCCAAGTTCAAGTGCATTGGCGCGCATATTTTCGTGCTGCAGGATCATTACCGCCTGCCGGCACGCTTCTTTGCGTCCGTGTCCGGTGCACTCAACAGCCGACTTCGTTGATCGAATGACGGCCGGCGGAGCCTTGTCCGCCCAAACTCTATCTCTCCATACGCATTCAATACGGACACAACGCCATGAGCGCACCGCGTACCCTTTACGACAAGATCTGGGCCGACCATCTGGTTGATGAACAGGCTGACGGCACCTGTCTTCTCTACATCGACCGCCACCTGGTCCACGAAGTCACCTCGCCGCAGGCTTTCGAAGGCCTGCGCATGACTGGCCGCAAGGTTCGCGCGCCGGAAAAGACGCTGGCTGTCGTCGACCATAACGTTCCGACGTCGCCCGACCGCCATCTCGGCATCAAGAACGAAGAGAGCCGCATCCAGGTCGAGCAGCTCGCCATCAATGCCGCCGAGTTCAATGTCGAATACTACTCGGAGAACGACAAGCGCCAGGGCATCGTCCACATCATTGGGCCGGAACAGGGCTTCACCCTGCCCGGCATGACGATCGTCTGCGGCGACAGCCACACCTCGACGCACGGCGCCTTCGGCTCGCTCGCCCATGGCATCGGTACCTCTGAGGTCGAGCACGTGCTCGCCACGCAGACCCTGATCCAGAAGAAGGCGAAGAACATGCTGGTGCAGGTCGACGGCCAGCTGCCGGCCGGCGTCACCGCCAAGGACATCGTGCTCGCAATCATCGGTGAAATCGGCACCGCCGGCGGCACCGGCTACGTCATCGAATATGCCGGCGAAGCCATTCGCGCGCTGTCGATGGAAGGCCGCATGACGATCTGCAACATGTCGATCGAAGGCGGCGCCCGCGCCGGGCTGATTGCGCCGGACGAAACCACCTTCGAATACATCAAGGGCAAGCCGCGCGCCCCGAAGGGCGAGGCGCTGGAGCAAGCGATCGCGTATTGGAAGACTCTGAAATCGGACGAAGGCGCGCATTTTGACCGTGTTGTGAAGCTCAACGCCGCCGAATTGCCCCCGATCGTGTCCTGGGGCTCTTCGCCGGAAGACGTCATTTCCGTTCAGGGCGTCGTTCCGAACCCGGACGAAATCCCGGAGGAGACGAAGCGTGCTTCCAAGTGGCGTGCGCTCGACTACATGGGCCTGAAGCCCGGCACCCCGATCACCGAGATCAACATCGACCGCGTCTTCATCGGCTCCTGCACGAATGGCCGCATCGAAGACCTGCGCGCTGTTGCCAAGGTTGTCGAAGGCAAGACCGTCGCCTCGACCGTCAACGCCATGATCGTTCCGGGCTCCGGCCTCGTGAAAGAACAGGCGGAGCAGGAAGGTCTCGACAAGATCTTCAAGGCAGCCGGCTTTGACTGGCGCGAGCCGGGTTGCTCCATGTGCCTCGCCATGAACGACGACCGCCTGAAGCCCGGCGAACGTTGCGCCTCGACCTCGAACCGTAACTTCGAAGGCCGTCAGGGCTTCAAGGGCCGCACGCACCTGGTTTCCCCAGCGATGGCCGCCGCAGCTGCGATTGCGGGCCACTTCGTCGATATCCGCGAATGGAACTAAAACATGATGGCCTCCCCTCGGAAACGAGGGGAGGCCATTTCAGCAGACACCGGACGCATTCGGTGGAACAATAGCCGCGTTCGACCCCTTGGCTCCTTTCAGGTGAGCATATGAGCGCTGCAAAACCGTCCACAAAACGACGCCTGCTCCTTCTTCGTCATGCCAAGTCCGCATGGCCGGAGAACGTGCCCGACCACGATCGCCCGCTAGCGGGTCGCGGAGAGAAGGCAGCACCGCTGATGGGCCACTATCTCGCGCATGAAAAGCTCATTCCCGATCTCGTGCTTGTTTCGTCGGCTCGGCGCACCCAGGAGACCTGGGGGCTCCTTGCCAAAAAGCTTCCGTCTTCGATCGCAAAGCGTGATGCCGAGGACTTGTACGAAGCTTCTGCCGCGAAGATCGCGGCTGTCGTACAAACCATCGATCCCAAGGTTCGGACGCTTATGCTGATCGGGCACAATCCCGGCTTTCAGGATCTCGCAGACGGCTTGATCGGCGAAGGCGATCCGGAGGCATGCGCTCGCATCAGGGAGAAGTTCCCGACGGCCGCGCTCGCCGTGATCGAGTTCGATGCCGATCGCTGGGAGGATCTTAGACCTCGAAGCGGCCTGTTGGAACGCTTCATCACGCCACGCTCGCTCGCCTGAGGTGGCGTCTCTCCCCTCCCTCGAAATCGAGAGAAGGGAGAGCAGTGTTTCGATCAGAAATTAGCCGTATATGGATCTGGCCCCATGCGGGCGCTCTTGTCGTCAAGCTTGGCGATTGCTGCCATATCGGCCGCATCCAGCTTGAAATCGAAGACCTTGAAATTCTCCTCGATCCGCGACGGCGTAACCGACTTCGGAATGACAACCAGGCCGCTGTCGATATGCCAGCGAATGATCACCTGAGCCGGTGTTTTTCCGTGTTTCCTGGCGATCTCGCCGATCGCGGGGTTCGCGATCAACTTGCCCTGACCGAGCGGGCTCCACGATTCGGTGGCGATGTTCAGCTTCTTGTGCGCTTCCTGCGCAGCCTGCTGCTGGAAATCGGGGTGCAGTTCGATCTGATTGATAACCGGAACGACGCCGGTATCGCCGATGATTTGCTCGAGATGATCCGGATAGAAGTTCGAAACACCGATCGAACGAGCACGGCCCTCTTCCCTGATCTTCACGAAGGCCTTCCAGGTTTCGCGATAGAGCCCGCGGTGCGGCGACGGCCAGTGGATGAGGTAGAGGTCGACATACTCCATGCCGAGCTTCCTCAGACTGCCCTCGAAGGCGCGCATGGTCGCGTCGTAGCCCTGGTCGGTGTTGCGGAGCTTGGTGGTAACGAAAATGTCCTTGCGGTCGAGGCCGGACGAGCGGATGCCTTCGCCGACGCCTTCCTCGTTGTCGTAGCCGGACGCCGTGTCGATGTGCCGATAACCGGCGGCTATTGCCGCACGCACCGTCGGTGCGGCGATCTCCTGGGGCGTCTGCCAGACGCCGAGGCCAACCTGGGGAATGGAATGTCCGTCATGGAAAGTGATGATGGGTTGCTGTGCCACAATATGTCTCCGGAAGTTTGAAGAATTGGACGGGGCGTGATTGAAGCCGCGGTTGCGGATTTCCCTGCGCGCATTTCAGCCCGTGCGCCGGTCGAAAGGGCATATAGGTCGGCGGGGCTGGTTTATCACCCCCGCGGATCAAAGAACGCGCACGACTGTCCCCTTGCGCATGAACGGCAGGAGGCGTCGCATGTCGCGCGGGTGAACGGCGAGGCATCCCGCGGTCGGCTCGTAGCCCGGCTTGATCAGATGGAAGAAGATCGCCGAGCCGCGATTGCGGGCTCGCGAGGTGATGTTCCAGTCCATGACGAGGCAGACGTCATAGAGGGCGTCCTTACGCTTCATTTCCTCATGGCTCGGGCGAAACGGCGCTTTGACTAGCCTGTTGTAGTTCGCATTGTCTGGTTGGTCGCACCACAGCATATCGCCACGAATCCGGCGAACCGCAAGCGGTGACTCAAGACGCGTGGGTCGCTCGCCGCGACGAAAGCCGGACAATAGCTTCATCGAGGCAATAGGGGTGGCCCCGTCTCCCTCACGCTTGAGCACCGTGCGGCCAGACCGACCGATGGCGGCCGGCACGATAATCGTACCGAACTTGATCAGGGCCCTGCTTTTTTTGCCTGGTGCAGGCCGAACAACGAGGGTCGTCGACTGTATCGGTCTCGGACGCCTTGTTTTCTCCATTTTTCTCACATGTGGTTGCGATTGCTAGGATTACGACTGAAATCATATAGCATCGTATACGACAACAGCTCGGTTGCCCAATCTTTGCCAATGCTAGCGAATTGGCGTAGGAGTGAGGGACCGCAGGCGAGGGATAGAGCCGCATGACCGCACGCACCATTCTCTTGGTGGATGATGATGACGACCTCCGCGAGACACTCACGGAACAGCTTTCGCTCTACGACGAATTCACGGTGCTTCAGGAAACGACGGCGGCCAAGGGTGTCGAGCGCGCGCGATCAACGCCGATTGACCTGCTCATCATGGACGTCGGGCTGCCCGACATGGACGGACGCGAGGCCGTCAAGCTGCTGCGAAAGGGCGGGCTGAAAGCCCCGATCATCATGCTGACCGGTCATGACACGGACTCCGATACCATCCTCGGCCTCGAAGCCGGCGCCAACGACTACGTCACGAAGCCCTTTCGCTTCGCCGTCCTGCTTGCCCGCATCCGCGTGCAACTGCGCCAGCACGAGCAAAGCGAGGACGCCACCTTCAGCGTCGGCCCTTATGTCTTCAAGCCGAGCCAGAAGCTGTTGACGATGGACAGCGGCCAGAAGATCCGGCTGACGGAGAAGGAAGCGGCGATCATTCGCTACCTCTATCGCGCCGAACAGAAGGTCGTCACCCGCGACGTGCTTTTGGAAGAGGTGTGGGGCTACAATTCCGGTGTCACAACGCACACGCTGGAAACCCACGTCTATCGCCTGCGCCAGAAGATCGAACGCGATCCATCCAACGCCGAGATTCTGGTAACAGAAAACGGCGGCTACAAGATCATTCCGTAGCATGGCTCTTAACGATGACATCCGGCTTTTGTCGCAGCTGCCGCTGTTCCACGGCATGTCGGAGGATCAGCTGCGGCTGATCGCCTTCGGCGCTGATCGACGCGTCATTTCGGCAGGCCAGATGCTCTTCCGCGAAGGCTCGCCGGCGGAAAGCGCTTACGTCATCCTCGCTGGTGGCGTCGAACTCAGCCGGACTGGCCGCGATGGCCAAGCTGAAATCCAGAATACGGTTGGACCTGGCACGCTTCTATCCGAGCTTGCGCTGATCACGTTGGTCGAGCGGAAGTTCACGGCCGTTGCAACGGAAGACACGAGCATCATTCGCATCACTCGCTCGCTGTTCCACCGGCTAATCGAAGAATATCCGGATGCTGCCCGGCTAATCGAGAGCCGCATTCGGGACAATATCGCCGAGCTTGCGGCCAAAGCAGTGGCACATCTCCACCGCTTCGTCTGAGCAGATCAGAGATTGAAGTGCGCGGTAACAGGCACATGGTCGGATGGCCGTTCCCAACCGCGCGCCTCCTTCAAGATATCGATGCGTTGCAGATGCGGCCCGAGGTCCTTTGAGCTCCATATATGGTCGAGCCGACGGCCGCGATCAGCTGCCTGCCAATCCTTGGCGCGATAGCTCCACCACGTATAGAGTTTTTCATTCTCCGGAACGTGCTGGCGCATCAGGTCGAGCCAGGCGCCCCGCTGCATGACCTCAAGAAGGCCTTCGGTCTCCACGGGCGTGTGGCTGACGATCTTGAGCAGCTGCTTGTGCGACCATACGTCGTGCTCGAGCGGAGCGATATTGAGATCGCCGACAAGGATCGCCGACGTATTCGTCTCGCCGTTCGCCTTGAGCTGCTTCATTTCCTCGATGAAGTCGAGCTTGTGCCCGAACTTCGGATTGATCGTCCGATCCGGTTCGTCGCCGCCGGCCGGGACATAGAAGTTATGCAGGCGAATACGGCGGCCACCGTGCTCGAAGACCGCTGAGATGTGCCGAGCATCGCCGACGTTGCAGTAGTCCTGACGGTGATCCTCGACGAGCGGGACACGCGAGGCAATGGCAACGCCGTGATAGCCCTTCTGGCCATGGATGATGATGTGTTCATAGCCCATTGCGCGCAACGGCGAGGCAGGAAACAGGTCGTTCGGAACCTTCGTTTCCTGGAGGCAAAGGATGTCTGGCTTGTGCTTGAGGACGAATTGCTCGACGATCGGCATGCGCAACCGCAGAGAGTTGATATTCCAAGTCGTGACTGAGAAGCCCATTCCATTGCCTTTCAAAACCGGACGAACTGGCTTTAGAGCAAAGGCTGCTCCTATGGAACGGATGCGCGAAAAGAAAAACGCCCCGCGAGATCGCAGGGCGTTGTCCTCAAAACACAGCAGAAATCAGTCTCGGTAGGCAGCCGTTCCGGGGATCACCTCGTATGGCACCCTGAACACCTTGTTGTCGAATTGCATGCCGGTCTTGACGTTGAACACCATAACCGAGGTGTCCTTGCCCTGGTTGTCGGTGATCGTCCACTGACGGAGATCATAGGTCTTCGGATCGAACATCATCGTAATCGTCGAGTTACCAAAGATCGTGTTGTTGCCAAGCGCGATCGTCGTCAGGTCCGATTCCTGCTTCACGCTCTTCACGGAACCTGCCGAGAGGTCGATCCGCTGTGCCAACAGCAGGCTGAGCGGCGTCTTCGACAATGGATACAAATCCCATGTCTTGAGCTTCATATTGCCAACGGCAACGTTCTTTCCGTCCGCGATGACACGGATCGGCGATGGGTTGTCATAGTTGAAGCGCAGCTTCCCGGGGCGCTGGATATAGAACTTCCCGCCGGTCTGCTCGCCGCGCGGGCCAAACTGGACGAATTCGCCCTGCATCGTCGCAACGCTTGAGAAGTGGTCCGCAATCGCCTGCGCGGTAGCGGAGCTGGAAGCAGCGGCGGCCGCCTGTGCATAGGCAGCAATCGGGATTGCCGACGCCGCAGCGACGGCCAGCGTGCCAAGAAGATGGCGCCGGGTCAGCGAGATGCGGTCCATGACGGAATTGGAGTTGTTCATCTATGTCTCCTTTATGCATTTTGAATGCTGCGGAAACGCGGCGCCTTCATGGCGGAGCTCGCAGGCCTGCATAAACTAACGGTTTCAATGCGATCAGGTTTCCGTGAGGTTGGCATCATTCAATGCTGCCGGCCTCAGCGGTCAAGAATATCGCCCTCGGTCGGAACCAGGATCTCGCGTTTTCCAGCATGATTGGCGGGACCGATGATGCCTTCCTGCTCCATCCGCTCGATCAAGGATGCGGCGCGGTTGTATCCAATGCCAAGTCTACGCTGAATATACGACGTCGACGCCTTTCCGTCACGTAGAACGATCGCGACGGCCTGATCGTACGGATCGTCGGATTCAGAGAGGTTGGACGCTCCCGCCGGACCACCGCCATAGTCGCCATCTTCGTCCTCGTCAGCCGTAATGGCATCGAGGTATTGCGGCGCGCCTTGCGTCTTCAGGTAGGAGACGATCTCCTCGACTTCCATATCGGCAACGAACGGGCCGTGGACGCGCTGGATGCGTCCGCCGCCGGCCATATAGAGCATGTCACCCATCCCGAGCAGCTGCTCCGCGCCCTGTTCGCCGAGGATGGTGCGGCTGTCAATCTTCGACGTCACCTGGAAGGAGATGCGGGTAGGGAAGTTTGCCTTGATGGTGCCGGTGATGACGTCGACGGACGGGCGCTGGGTCGCCATGATGACATGGATGCCTGCGGCACGCGCCATCTGCGCCAGTCGCTGCACGGCGCCTTCGATGTCCTTGCCGGCAACCATCATCAGGTCGGCCATCTCATCGATGATGACGACGATATAAGGCATCGGCTGCAGGTCGAATTCTTCCGTCTCGTACATCGCCTCGCCCGTGTGGCGGTCGAAGCCGGTCTGCACGGTGCGCGAGATCACCTCGCCCTTGGCAAGGGCCTGTTCGACGCGGCTGTTGAAGCCGTCGATATTGCGGACGCCGATCTTCGACATCTTCTTGTAGCGCTCTTCCATCTCGCGGACGGTCCATTTGAGCGCAACGACAGCCTTCTTGGGGTCCGTGACGACAGGCGAGAGAAGATGCGGAATGCCGTCATAGACCGACAGTTCGAGCATCTTCGGATCGATCATGATCAGACGGCACTGCTCCGGTGTCATGCGATAAAGCAAAGACAGGATCATTGTGTTGATGGCGACCGACTTACCCGAGCCTGTGGTACCCGCAACGAGCAAGTGCGGCATCTTGGCCAGATCCGCTATGACAGCTTCGCCGCCGATGGTCTTGCCGAGCGCCATGGCAAGCTTCGCCTTCGAGCCTTCGAAATCGCGTGAGGCGATGAGTTCGCGCAGATAGACGGTTTCGCGCGTGGAGTTCGGCAGCTCGATACCGATGGCATTGCGGCCCGGCACGACAGCGACGCGCGCGGCAATCGCGCTCATCGAACGGGCGATGTCGTCAGCCAGGCCGATGACGCGCGACGACTTGATACCGGGAGCAGGCTCCAGTTCGTAGAGCGTGACAACCGGGCCGGGCCGAACGTGGATGATCTCGCCCTTGACGCCGAAATCCTCGAGCACGCCTTCGAGCATGCGCGCATTCTGTTCCAGCGCATCGGCAGACAGCGTCGAATCACGCACGACATTCTTCGGTTCGGCGAGGAGATGCATCGACGGAAGCTGGAAGCCCTCGGGGCGGATGAACGATCCCTGTTGCTCGCGTTCGACGCGGGCGCCGGGTTTCGGCCGCGCCGTCGGCTGTACGACGCGCGGCTCCGAACGTCCGCCGGCAGGCTTGGAGGGAGCGCGCATCATCCAGTCGTCGTCGTCATCAGGCAGAATGTCGGCTGGACGCGGCGGCATGTCATCGAACGGCAGATCGTCATCGTCGTCGTCGTTGAGCGAAATGGACGGCGCGGAAACAACACGACGCTGCGAGGCAGCGCGCGGATCCATCGATGGATCCATGCGCTCTCCACGGGCCACCGACACCTTGGCGCGGACCGGCTCATTCAGCTTGCCAAACTCGTCATCATTGAAGTCGTAGGGCGACTCGAAATCGTCCTGCCGCCGCTTGCGGGGGCCCATGCCGAGCAAGCGACGCATGCGAGCCTGGCTCATGTACCAGGCATGGGTCAGCGCTCCGAACGCCAGCCAGCCGCCTTCATCGTCATCTTCTTCCTCGTCACCTACCGAGGGCAGCTTGGAGCGGCTTTTTGCGTAGTCTTCCGCCGCTTCATCCTCATCCTCCTCGTTGCGACCGACGAGACCGGCAGAAAACAGCATCATCCAGACGGTGGGGATGGCGAACACGCAGCCAACCGCTGTCGCAAAAGCGCCGGTCGGATAGGCTCCAACAAACAGCGCTGGAAACCGCAGGATCATGTCACCGATGACACCGCCAATACCGTTGGGAATCGGCCAGGTGAGCGGCGGCGGGAAGCAACCTATTACGGCGGAAGAAAGCACCGATCCCAGACCCCAGGCGGCGGCGCGCGCCGGGATGCGACTGATGCGGCGTCCCGAGATCAATGCAAGCGCCCAGGCGACCACAGGCAAAAGCGCGACGACGCTGGCAAGTCCGAAGAACTGCATTGCAAGATCTGCAAAGGCAGCGCCGCTATAGCCTAGAATGTTGGTCGGCTCGTTTCCTGTCGCATAGGAGTAGCTCGGATCCGCAACATTCCAGGTGGCAAGCGCGGCGACTGCCAAAGCGAGCAGCAGAAAGATTCCGAAGCCAACAAGGGTTTGCGCCTGCCGGAACATGAAGCCCGAAAGGGAAAAACGGTCAGGCCGGCCATCCATTGCAGGCGATGTGCTTCTTGCCATGTGTGTACCCGTCCAATGCGTGAGAGCGTGCGAATCGCCAAGCGTCTGCGCCCAGTACCTTCGCCCCACCTAATCAAAGGACGGTTAAAGCGGTGTTAACCATGCCACCCCCACATCTTGCATCTGAAAATAAAAAAGCCCGAACCTATGGAGGTCCGGGCTAAAGGCGGACTATTCGGACGAATAGGCCGCGACGGGCTGTTCAGCGGCGCCTGTTGTGCAAGCGCCGCAATGCCTAGATTACGAATGGTAGGCGGCTTCGCCGTGGGTTGCGAGGTCGAGACCTTCGCGCTCCGCTTCGACAGAGACGCGCAGACCGATGACGACATCAACGATCTTGTAGAGGATGAAGGAACCGATGCCCGACCATGCGATCGTCGTCAGGACACCCTTCAGCTGGGCGAAAACCTGCGTTGCCGTGCCCGGGTAGCTGGCCGCGAAGTCGGCCGTCGAATAGTCGACGATGCCTGCGCCGCCGAGCGCCGGATTGACCAGGATGCCAGTGCCGATGGCGCCGAGAATACCACCAACGCAATGCACGCCAAAGACATCGAGCGAGTCGTCATAGTTGAACTTGTTCTTCACGACGTCGACGAAGAAGTAGCAAACCGGCGAAACGATGAGGCCGAGGACGATCGAACCCATCGGGCCCGCGAAACCTGCTGCCGGGGTAACGGCAACCAGACCAGCGACTGCACCCGAAGCTGCGCCGAGCATTGACGCCTTGCCGCGAGTGAAGTTTTCGACGAGGCACCAGGACACAGCCGCTGCAGCCGTTGCGACGAAGGTGTTGATCATCGCGAGCGAGGCATAGGCGTTGGCTTCGAGGTTCGAGCCGGCATTGAAGCCGAACCAACCGACCCACAGAAGCGATGCGCCAACCATGGTCAGGGTCATGGAGTGCGGAGCCATGATTTCCTTCTTATAGCCGGTGCGCTTGCCGAGCATGATGGCCCCGATCAGACCGGCGATACCGGCATTGATGTGGACGACCGTACCACCAGCGAAGTCAAGTGCGCCGTAGGAGAAGATCAGACCCGACGGGGAGGTGTAGGAGCTCGGACCGCCCCAGAACCAGACCATGTGTGCCATCGGGAAGTAGACGAAGGTGACCCACAGAACGACGAACAGCATGACGGCCGAGAACTTGATGCGCTCGGCGAAAGCGCCGACGATCAGGGCAGGCGTGATGCAGGCGAAGGTCATCTGGAAGCAAACGTAGGTCAGCTCCGGAATGGCAACGCCCTTCGTGAATGTTTCGGACAGGGTGGTCGTGTCGACGCCTGCGAGGAAAGCCTTCGAGAAGCCGCCGACGAAGCTGTTAAGCGAACCGCCGTCCGTAAAGGCGAGCGAGTAGCCGTAGGTCACCCAGATGATCATCACCACTGCCGTGATCATGAAGACCTGCATGAGAACGGAGAGCATGTTCTTGGCGCGAACCAGACCGCCGTAGAAGAGGGCGAGGCCCGGGATCGTCATCAGCAGGACGAGAACCGTGGAGATCATCATCCAGGTATTGTCGCCCTTGTCGACCGTCATCGCAGGAGCAGCAGCAGCGGCAGCAGGAGCAGCAGCATCCTGCGCGAAAGCGACGACGGGCGCGAGCAGCGCAGCCGACGCAGCACCAAGCCGCGCATAGGTGGAAGAAAACTTCGAAATTGACATTGAAACAGGCTCCCTTGCTCTGCGGCTCTTAAAGCGCTTCTGTGTCGGTTTCGCCGGTGCGAATGCGCACGGCATGGTCGATCGAATATACGAAGATCTTGCCGTCACCGATCTGGCCGGTCTTGGCAGATGAGGCGATGGCTTCGACAGCCTTGTCGACGAGTTCGGAGGCGACCGCGATCTCGATCTTGAGCTTCGGCAGGAAGCTGACCGCATATTCGGTGCCGCGATAAATTTCAGTATGCCCCTTCTGGCGCCCGTAGCCCTTCACTTCGGTCACGGTCAGGCCTTGGATGCCGATCGCCGTGAGGGCTTCGCGCACCTCATCCAGCTTGAACGGCTTGATAATGGCCATCACAATTTTCATCTGGTTTCCCATCCTTCGTTATCCTCGGCACGGAGCCGACTCTCCTTGCCGCTGACGTTCACGAACAGCGACCAAGACTACACATTCAAAGGACGTGCCAGATTCGATATGACGATCTAATATATTGAAAAGTATACGTTATTTATAACGGCGCTAATAAACGGGCAATTGATTGCCCAATAATCGCTCGAAAAATGTTCAAATGAACGAATATGCCTACGATTTATTCAATTGCCCGTTTACGAATCAGCCCCTCCTGCGCCACCGACGCAATCAAGACACCGTCTCTCGTAAACAGGCTACCGCGGGTGAGCCCCCTGGCGCCGGAAGCCGAGGGGCTGTCCTGGGTATAGAGAAGCCAATCATCGAGTTTGGTGGGCCGATGGAACCACATCGAATGATCGAGGCTGGCCACCTGGATGCTCTGATCGAAAATCGACGTTCCATGCGGATGGAGCGACGTATCGAGCAGGGTCATGTCGGAGAGGTAGGCAAGAATGGCTGCCTGATAGTGCCCATCGTCGGGAACTGGCCCCGTCGCCCGAACCCAAACATGCTGCACCGGATCGAGCTTCTTGTCAGAGAAATAGTGCGTGAGCGATATCGGGCGAATCTCGATCGGCCGCTCGCGCTCCCAGTATTTCCGAATCGGCGCGGGCGCGTTGGCAAGAAATTGCGTCGCGATCTGCCGCTCATCGAGAAGCTTTTCCGGAGCGGGCACGTCGGGCATGACGATCTGGTGATCGAAACCAGATTCCTCGATCTGAAACGAGGCCGACAGGGCGAAGATTGCCTTTCCATGCTGGATGGCCACGGCCCGGCGCGTGTTGAAACTCGACCCGTCGCGAATCCTTTCCACCTGATAGACAATCGGCACGGAGGGATCGCCCGGTCGCATAAAATAGGCGTGCAGCGAATGCACGACCCGGTCGCGCTCCACCGTGCGCTGTGCCGCCATCAAGGCCTGCGAGATGACCTGGCCGCCGAAGACGCGCTGCCAGCCGACCTGCGGGCTGCGACCCCGAAAGATGTCGACCTCGATCGCTTCGAGATCCAGCGTAGAAAGCAGGGTCTCCATCGCAGTCGGCTTTTCGGTGTCACGCGTCATTTTGTACGGCTCCGGGCGGTAGGAAGTACGGCAGCGATGATCTATATAGATCAATACGATATTCACAAGAAACGGAACGGAACTCCATGCGGGACATGCTGGTTGTAGGCGCGGGTTATGTGGGGCTTTCCGCGGCCGTGGCGGTCAAGCAGGCGGCACCTCACCTTGATGTCGCGGTTGTCGAGGCTGCTCCTGCCGGCGTATGGCAGAAAGACATGCGCGCCTCGGCCATTATCGCCGCCGCGACCAGGATGCTCGAGGTTTTCGGCATCTGGGATGAGATCGAGCCCGACGCTCAGCCGATCACCAAGATGATCGTCACCGATTCCAAGACATCGGATCCCGTACGTCCGGTCTTCCTGACCTTCGATGGCGAGGTGGAGGATGGCAGGCCGTTCGCACATATGATTCCGAATGTCGTGCTCGTGCGGGCGCTGCGTGGCGTATGCGAACGGCTTGGGATCGAAATTCATCACGGCTTCAGCGCAACCGGCCTCTCGATTGCCGATACGCATGCGACAGTCACTGCCTCGGATGGCAGCATGCAGGAAGCCCGGCTCGTCGTCGCCTGCGACGGCGTCCGTTCACACCTCAGGGACCTGGCGGGGATCAAGACCGTCTCCTGGGACTATGGACAGTCAGGAATTGTCACGACGGTCGAGCATGAGCGTCCACATCACGGTTGCGCGGAAGAACACTTCCTCCCATCCGGACCTTTCGCCATCCTGCCCCTGAAAGGCAACCGCTCCTCGCTCGTCTGGACGGAGCCGACGCCGGAGGCAAATCGTCTCGTCACATCCGACGATCTGATTTTCGAGGAGGAGCTGGAGCGCCGCTTCGGTCACAAGCTCGGTGCATTGAGGGTTGCCGGCGACAAGCGCGCCTTCCCGCTGGGGCTGACGCTTGCGCGGGCTTTCGTAGCTCCACGTGTGGCGCTCGCCGGCGATGCGGCGCACGGTATTCATCCGATTTCGGGTCAGGGCCTCAACCTCGGCTTCAAGGATGTCGCCGCCCTTGCCGAAACCGTCGTCGAGGCAGATCGGCTTGGACTTGATATCGGCTCGATCAACATACTCGAGCGCTACCAGGCCTGGCGACGCTTCGACACCTTCCGGATGGGCGTTACCACCGATGTGCTGAATCGACTTTTCTCGAACGACATAGGGCCACTGCGTATCGCCCGCGACTTTGGCCTCGGGATCGTCGATCGCCTGCCGGGCCTCAAATCGTTCTTTATCGGGCAGGCGGCCGGCACGACCGCCAAGGACAACCCCCGCCTGCTCGCGGGACAGACGATCTAGTCAGTCGTCCAGCCCGCGCGCCTCGGAGACCAGCATGATCGGAATGCCGTCACGGATCGGATAGGCGAGACGCGCCTTCTCCGACACGAGTTCATTGTGCTCGCGATCGTATGTTAGCCGGCCCTTGGTCAGGGGGCATACCAATAGTTCCAGCAGTTTCGGGTCAACACGGCTGAGCTTTTCGTCCATGAACCGGTCTTACTGCAGAACGGTGTCCGAGTCACCGAAGACGCGTGCCAGGACGATCTCGGTGATCGCGATCAATGTTTCCGCGCGTGTTTTCAGATCCGGTGCCTCCAGTAGCGCCTGCTTCTCCGCCGGCCCAAAGGGAGACATCATCGCCAGCGAGTTCACGAGCGTCAGGTTGCTGGCGCGCTCGACACTTTCCCAATCCGCCTCGAGCTTGTTCGCGTCGAGATAGGCCTTGAAGGCGGCCAGAAGCGCTGTGCGATCAACGGCATCCTCCTCGTCGCGCGCCGAAAGATCGGCAATGAACGGCGCGATGCGGAAGGTCCGGAACGGATTGTGGGTCTCCCGCTCCTCCAGCAGCCGAAAACGGCAAATGCCCGTCAGGGACACGATGTAGCGGCCGTCGCCGGTCTCCGCAAAAGAAGTGATGCGTCCGAGGCACCCAACCGGCGCCAGATTGGCCTCGCCCTGCCCTTCCTGGTCGCCCAGCGCGGGCTGGACCATGCCGATCAATCGATTGCCTGATAAGGCCGCATCGAACATGGCAAGATAGCGCGGCTCGAAAATATTGAGAGGCAACTGCCCTGTGGGCAGCAGCAGCGCACCGCCCAGCGGAAAGACCGCGATCGTATCAGGCAGATCACCGGGTTTCAGATATCGTGCATTCCCCACTTGCATAGAGACTGGTCCTGCATTGCCGGCGGGCGCGACACGCCCGCACAAACGGAAATGTGGTGCCCGCCTCTAAAAACGCAAGGGCGACGAATCGAAACTGGAGTCCGAATTATGAAAACAGCATCGCCGAAAGCTTGCGGCGTGCCGAAACAGTAGCGGGATCCTTGAAGCCCCAGACGTCGAAGAACTGCAGCAATTGGCGGCGCGCGCCGTCGTCGTCAAAAGCACGGTCCTTGCGCATGATGTAAAGCAGGTGATCTGCCGACTCGTCACGCCGGCCCTCGACGTTGCGGATCTTGGCAAGCTTCAAACGCGCTTCATGATCGTCGGGATTTCGCGCCAACTCCTGCTCCAGGGCTACGGGATCACCGAGCTTGCGCGCCTCCTCGATCTGATCGAGCTTCTTCGAGACCGCCTGGATGGCCGGATCCTTCGCCATTTCCTCCGGCAGTTCTGTCAGCGCCTCGCGCGCACGCTCGTGCTGGTTGGCGGCAATCATGCATTCGGCCATTCCGGCCAACGCCTTGGCATTCTCGGGATCGGCCTGCATGACGGCGCCGAAAAGCTGTGCGGCACCGTTGATATCGCCTGAAGCCAGCAGCTCGTCGGCCTCCTTGAGAACGCCCTCGATTTCTGCCGCCTGGTCGGCGCCGGCCGGACCGGCGATCCGATCGATGAACTGGTTGATCTGGCTCTCTGGCACTGCGCCCATGAAGCCATCGGCGGGACGACCGCCAACGAAGGCGATCACGGCCGGGATCGACTGGATACCAAGCTGCCCGGCAATCGAGGGATGGTCATCGATGTTCATCTTGACCAGCTTGACGCGCCCCTGCGCCTCGTTGACGACCTTTTCCAGCACCGGCGTCAGCTGCTTGCAAGGACCGCACCAAGGCGCCCAGAAATCGACGAGAACCGGCTGGTTGCGCGATTCCTCAATGACATCCTTCGTGAAATTCGCAGTCGTCGTATCCTTGATATAGCCGCCCGCGCCGGGTGTCGGCGCTGCCCCGTAGTTTGCCGTTGCCGACATCTGGCCCAAGGAATTGCTGTAAGGATTGTCGTTGCCGCTCATGGATATCTCCCGCCGTGCCGGTCAGCCGGCTTGTGTAGCGCTAAAATCGTATGTCAGGACGTCACTTTCAAGACAAGCGGCTTGTGTCCGGTTGCTTCCATAAAGCGAATAAGGTCGCCGCTGGCAATCGATGTCGTGGCATCATTCGACAGCGGATGACAATTGACGATCTCTTCCTTCATCAGGTCGGCGTCGAGAACGAACGTTACATTTCCGCCGGTGTCGTTGATGGCCCCGAAAGCCGTGACCGAACCTGGCGCGACCCCCAGATACTCCATCAGCTTTTCCGGCTTTCCGAATGAGACCTTGCTGGCAGCGCCGATCAGCGTATGCACCGTCTTTAGATCCACGGCTGCATTCTCTTCCACCGTCAGCAGGAAGAACTGATCTTTCTTGTCTTTGACGAAGAGATTTTTGGTATGGCCGCCGGGAATCTCATCGCGCAGCGCCACCGATTCGGCGACCGTGAAGACCGGCGGATGATCCTTGGTGCTATGCTTGATCTCAAGGCCGTCAAGAAAGGCAAAAAGGTCATCTCTGGTCTTCGGCGTCACGTCGGTCATCGTAAAATCCGTGGGTCTGGAGAGCGATAAGGTGCCTGATTACGTTCCACCGTCGTCTTTTGCAATGTTCGTGGTTGACGCTTTGCCCTGCATTTGCGGCACTTCCGATGTCTTCCAACAGGGCCCGGAAATTTTTCTTCGAAATTCCGTCATTTCCCTGTTGCATT
This sequence comes from Rhizobium grahamii CCGE 502, assembly GCF_000298315.2. Lineage (GTDB taxonomy): Bacteria > Pseudomonadota > Alphaproteobacteria > Rhizobiales > Rhizobiaceae > Rhizobium > Rhizobium grahamii. The sequence continues at coordinate 317,294 of NZ_AEYE02000029.1, forward strand.
TGAAAATCGTTTGGGCGATATAGCGCCCGTCGCCGCAAGGTGGCGCCCACGGTCCTCACAAACTACCCCGGACCGATGCGGATTGAGCGGGTGTAGCTCAGGGGTAGAGCACAACCTTGCCAAGGTTGGGGTCGAGGGTTCAAATCCCTTCGCCCGCTCCAGTTTCCTTATCAGAGGTGATTTCTTTCAGGCACCATTGACCTGGAGGACGCCTGTCTTTTCAAGACATTAGAAATACCGCACTGGAATTTGCCGACATCGCCGGGCAGCGAAAGCTCTTTTCGGCAATGCCGGAATCGTCGGTCGTTAGATACCTAGAGGCGGTCTGCGGAGTTTAGTTGCGGGGCGACGTCCAGGCATTTTCCGCGGCTTTCTTTGCCGGTGCAGGGTCGCGCTCGTCACGCTGCTCGGCATTGCCGCGATCCGTTTCCGCCTGCCGGTCGGCAATGTAAGGTGCCAGCATTTGCTCCAAATGAGCTGCCGTCAGACCGCCTGCAAAGCTTCTCATCTTTTCCCTCACGCCGTTTACCGTTTGTAAACATTTAGCCGCTCGCAGCGCCGATCGAAATGGTTTGATCGAACTCTCCACGTGCTTTTTCGGGGAATGGACAAGCGCCTGGGGCTAGGGGATAGCCACCCCTAGCCGTTCGGCATGCAGTGCGAGTGAGGCCATGATATTGGGGTGGAGCACTAACCCTTGAGCGAGAGCGTCGCGCTTGCGGGCCAGCCCGTTTTCTCCCGGCAGCCGAACGCGCGCAACACCCGGTCGCGGGGGATTACTGCGGCACGCCTCGGCAAGCCAGCCCGTCTGCCGTAGAAAGGCATCCCGGCCACCAAAGGCTTCAGGGTCGAAAACCTGGACGGTGACGGCCGCGTTCGTCCCCGTCAATTCGTCGACACGGCCAAGACCGCCAAGCCCCTGCGTGAAGGCCTCGACATGAAGCGCCATGCCGTAGCCCTTCTGGCCATGATCGAGCCCTCCGACCGGCATGAGCGTGCCGCCACGGTCGATCACCCGCGGATCACGGCTGGGCTCGCCGTTCTCATCCATCAACCACTCGTGCTCATATTGCCGGCCCTCGCGCACCAGTCGCTGCGCCATGTTGACCGTCGTGATCGAAGCGCTGATATCGATCAGGATGGGATCGCCAGGCGTTGGGATACCATGGGCGACCGGGTTGGGCGTATAGATCCCCTTTCGCCCGCCAAAAGGCGCGACCTGAGCGCCGGATGGGCTGGAGCTTGCGATGCTGACCATGTAGCCGCGATCCGTCGCGATGGTGAGATAGGCGGCGAGACAACCGATATGATGACTGTCGGCGATCGCGATCGTGGCTGTGCCGTAAGTGGCTGCGCGCTCGCAGGCGAGTTTCACCGCTTCGGATGTCAGCCACGCACCGGGAAGGCGGCGCCCACGCCAGGCAACCGCTGGCCCACGATCCGACAGAATATCCGGCAAGCCCTCACGGTTCATCACACCATCGGCGATGCTTTGCAGATACCAGCCGGCCAATGCCAGGCCATGCGTCGTGTGGCCCATCAAATCGGCTTCGACGAGATAGTGGGCAACGGCGCCCGCCTTTTCCTCCTCAAGTCCGGCGGCGCCAAACAAGGTCTGCGCGAACATGCGCAGCGTATCCGGTGCATAGCGGATATCGGGAGCCTCGCCCATGTTGTTCTCCATCATTTGGCGGCAGCGAGCCGGTCAGCGCGCGAGAAAGCGGGGTTCCAATGTCTTGCCATCGAACGCCGCAAGCACGTTCTCGGCAGACATGATCGACACGGCGCGTTTCGCGTCGAGGGTGACGCCGGCGACGTGCGGGGTCACCAGCGTATTCGGCAGTCGGAATAGGGGATTGTCGATGCCGGGCGGCTCGACGGCGAAACTGTCCAATCCGGCTCCGGCGAGGTGCCCATCTTCAAGCGCGGAAATCAATGCCTTCTCGTCGACCACTTCGCCGCGCGCCGTGTTGATCAATAGCGCGCCCCGCTTCATCAGCCTGATGCGGCGAGCATCGATGAGGTTTTGTGTCTCCGGCGTCAACGGACAGTGGAGGCTGACAATGTCGGAGTTCGCAATAAGTGTATCCAGGTCGGTTTCTCGGGTGACCCCATCGTGAAACGCGTGACCGGGGGTATGTGGATCGAAGGCCGAGACGATCATCCCGATGGCGCCCGCCATCCGGGCGAGCGTCTGGCCGATGAAGCCAAACCCGACAAGACCAAGCCGCTGGCCGCGCAACTCGCGCCCGTTATATTGGTTCTTGTCCCAGATACCGTCCCGGATGAGCGCATCTTGGCGCGGCAAGTCCTTGACAAGTGCCATGATCAGCGCGAGCGCATGCTCGGCCACCGAGTGTCCGTTGCTGCCCGTCGTCATCGACACGGGGGTGCCGAGCGCTGTGGCCGCCTTCACGTCGATGTCGTTCGTTCCGACCCCGTGCTTGGCGATGTGTCGGAGCTTTCCGCCGGCCTGCATTTCCTCGGCCCCAAGCAAATCGGCGAGCAGCCGCACGATGACTGCATCCGGCTTGTGGCTTTCATGACCTCGATGACGGCCTGCCGGTCGATGTAGGGCGGCGTGGCGATGACGCGTACCCCAGCATTTTCCAAAAGCGCCCGACCTTCGGGCGCCAATTCGCCACCGAGAATGACAACAGTCTTTTCCATCGCTCAACTCCTCCAACGAGCAAAGCAGCAGGCGGTCCAACGGCACCACCCACACAATGCCGCAAGAACCGACGCCCTAAGCCGCCCGCTGGCGTGGAGACCGCGCCATAAGCCGCGCATAGGCGATGGCTGAGAGCATATTCACGTGGTTTGCCTTGCCAGTGCCGGCAATATCGAAGGCCGTGCCGTGGTCGACCGACACGCGATCGATCGGCAAGCCGAGCGAGACGTTGACCGCCGTGTCGAATGCGATGAGCTTGATCGGGATATGGCCCTGGTCGTGATACTGGGCGATAACAAGATCGAAGGCACCATTATAGGCACGGGCAAAGACCGTGTCGGCCGAGATTGGACCAACGACATCGATGCCCTTCGCCTGCGCCAGTTCGACGGCAGGCGCGAGGAACTCGGCATCTTCGGTGCCGAACAAGCCGTTCTCGCCGCAGTGCGGGTTGAGGCCGGCAACCGCGATCCGCGCCTTTTTGCCCAGGCGCATGAAATGATTGTGTCCCGCCTCGATCGTTGCCAGAACGCGCTCGGTCTTGGCGCGTTCGATAGCGCCCTTCAGCGAGATATGGGTAGAAACGTGGATGGTGTTCAGCCGCTCCGAAGCGAGCAGCATGAACGAGCTCTTCGAACCGGTGAGATGCGCCAGCAGGCCGGTGTGACCGTCATAATGATGGCCGGCAAGATTCATCGCTTCCTTGTTGATCGGCGCGGTGACGATGACATCGGCATTGCCTGACATCGCAAGATCGACGGCACGGCTGATGTAGCGCACCGATGCGTCGCCCGCGACTGGACTGACCTTGCCGATCTCCGGCAGCGGCGCACCGAGCTCGACCTCATCGACGGCGATCTTGCCCGCACCAGCTGTATCTGCCGGCGCGAAGGAAAGCCCGGTTGCTGCAGCGCGATTGGCACGCTCGAGCGCTTCCGTGTTGCCGACGATGACGAAATCGCGCCGCTCCTGTTCCGGCATCGTGGCAAGCGCCTTGACGATCACCTCAGGGCCGACACCGGCCGGATCGCCGAGCGTCACGGCAACTTTCGCATTCCTGTCCATCACTCACGGTCCTCTTTGAATGAAAGCGGCCTCAAAAAGCGGCTTGGTAGATCGAGCGGATATCGGCGCGCGACAGGTCGCGCGGGTTGTTGTCCAGCAGGCGACGGATGGCAAAGGCATCGTCAGCCATCGCATCCAGATCACTTTCCGGCACGTCGAGGCCAGAGAGCTTCATCTCAATCCCGAGTTCGGCGCAAAAGGAATAGGCGGCATCGAAAACAGACTCGATATGGACTGAACTCTGGCGACCCAAAGCTTCCATAATGATACGGGTCTTCTCAGGTACCGCTGGCGTATTGAAGGCGAGCACATGAGGGAAGATCAGCGCATTTGCCGCGCCATGCGCCACATGCCAACGCGTGCCGAGCGGATAGGCAAGCGCGTGACCACCGGCAGTATTGACCGGGCCGAGACAGAAGCCTCCATAAAGGGACGCAAGCGCCAGGCCGGCACGCGCCTCGGCGTCGGAGCCATCCTGAACGGCGCGAGCAAGATACTTTCCGACCAACCGCGTTCCTTCGATCGCATAAAGGTCGATCATCGGATGCGCCTTGCGATTGGTGAAAGCCTCGACGCAATGCGCCATCGCGTCGACACCGGTTGCCGCGGTCGTGCGCGCGGGCACGCTGAAGGTCAGCGCCGGATCGACAACCGCGATATCGGCCAGCATATGCATGCTCTCGACGGCAAGCTTGGCCATCGTCGTGGGGTCGGTGACGAGGGCCCTGATGCCGGCCTCGCTGCCAGTGCCTGACGTCGTCGGCACCTGTGCCAGCGCAACACGGCGCGGTCCCTTGACTTTGTTCGGCCCCACGACCTCATGCAATGTCTGCGACGAACCGGCAAGCACGGCAGCAAGCTTGGCAAGGTCCATGGCGCTGCCGCCGCCGAAGCCGACCACCAGTTGGGCGTCAGCCGCATTGGCCACGGCCAGCACCTTGTCGAGATTGGCAGTATCCGGTTCTGGGGTTACATCGGCAAACACCGTGACGTCGCCCTTGAGGGCAAGCGTATCGACGCGCGTCGCGTTGAAGGCGTCGGAGATAACGAGAATCCTGCTGTAGCCTTTCTCGCTCGCCCACTTGCCGAGCCGCTCTGCCGTGCCGACGCCGAACTCGATCAGATGCGGCCGGACGATTGTGATAGGCGAATCCAAGCTGACCACTGGACCACTCCTCCCTGCAAGTGCTGGCGACTTATCTCCGTCGCATAAGATGTAAATTTGTTATACAATGCTACTGCATCTGGCAAGCAGTCAGATCGTCCGCGACGAGGAAATCGCGCTTTTGCCAATCACGTCCGCACGCCATCAATGCCGTTTCACCATTCAAATTACTGATTTCGCAAATAAAAATTACGAGAACCGGCAATTGGGGGCACTGAGGTGGAGTTGGGGGCCGAATGGCCCTAAGATCATCGGAAGTTGTTAAATGAGCGCGCGATCCAACCCACTTCTTTCGTCAAGAAGTGGAATCGGATCGAGGAAAATTCACAACTGACAACCTATGAAGGGCGTTACGCTATCGCATCAGCGGAAAGCCGCACGTATTTTATGGCGCGGCGATAATAAGTGTAGGCGACATGCACCACGCCATCAGCCCCTTGAATAATCGAGGGGTAGGAAAACTCACGGTTCACCGAGTCTTTCGAGTTGTTGCTCAAGCAGTATCCGTCACCGGTATCAAGATCGACACGTCGGGGAAAGCTTACGCCACCATCACCGGAGAGAGCGAGGCTGAGCGGCGCGCGAGGGACGCCCCAGACAGCCTTGCGTCGCTCGCTTGTTTGCACCGGCGCCACCTTTGTCTCCTCGTCGCCTTCGATCTCATCGTAAAGCGACTGGCGGCGCGCATCCGAGGTCGAGGCATTGGAATGGTTGTAAACCATTGCGATCATGCCATTTTCCAGTCGCGTCGCCTGGATTGACGAGTTATTGTTCGGCAGATCAATCGGTCGAGGCGCGCTCCAATGCGCACCGCCATCACTCGAGCGGCTGGACAAGATCGATTCGGCAAATCGATTGCGATAGAAGGCCACAAAGTTGTCGCCGTCGATCGGCACGATATTCATGTGAACCGCGCCGATACTATCCGGAACCTCCGTCATGACCCAGCTTTTGCCGGCGTCGCGCGAGATCAGCACGCCCGCCGTATCGACGTCTCCCGTCCAGCGTTCTCCGGGCAATCCAATGCAGCGAAAGACCGGCAGCAGCCAGGTGCCGGTCTTATTGAAGATGATCGGCTGGCGCACGAACGTTCCAGGAATGTCACAGAGAACACGCACGTCTCCAAACGTTTTTCCGCCATCCTCCGAGGTACGACATTTTACAATCGAGCCGTCCTGGTTGCCCGAGGTCTGCGAGGTATAAAGTAGCCAGACTTTTCCGTCTGGCGCATTGAAAATCAAAGGATTTTGTTCGGATTTCGTTGGATCATCCGACATCTTCTCCGGCTGCGACCAGCACGCCGCTCCCGTCGCCAGCCGCGACATGTAAATGGAAATATCGCCCATTCCCTCCATCGTGCCTCCGAACCAAACGCAAGTCAGGGTTCCATCTGGCAGAAATGCGAGATTGGCCGCGTGGTTCTGGATACAGGGAGAGGGTAGATACGCTTCAGCACGACCCTTCTCGGCGGAATGCTCAGCGATGTCCCCGGTCATCAACGCCGGAACCGCCTCGGGCGGCAAACCTGTAAAGCTCATGTTCCGTCCCTCACGGCAGCTTGGCATAGGCTTCGGAAAGCGCCGCATAGTCGGCGTCGCTGATTGGCATCAACGGCGCACGGGTCCGCCGCCAGGCTGCGTTACCGGTCTTGAGGCCGACCATCGCCTTGATCGTCGGAATCTGGACATAGGAGTTAGAGAGCGTTCGATAGGCATTGATGCGAGCTTGGGCAATCTCGACCTCGCCGGCGCACGCCTCATCGTGGACCTTGTCGTATACGGTGCGCAGCGAGTCCGCGACGAGATTGGAGGTTGCCGTGATGCAGCCTGCACCTCCCGCCTTCAAGAGCGGCAAGAGCAGTGGATCAGCTCCGGCCAGCACGGAAAAGCCCGGATAAGCAGCAATGATCGCCTGCATGTTATTGAAATCACCTGCGGATTCCTTGATTCCAACGACCGTGTTCGGGAACGCTTCGATCAGCCTGCCGATCAACGGGATCGAAAGCGGAACGCCTGAGACTTGCGGGATATGATAGAGAATGACCTGCAGCCTGACATCGCCGATCTTTTCCAAAACCTGCGAATAGGCAGCAAACAACCCGTCGTCGGATACGCCCTTGTAGTAGAACGGCGGCAGCATCACGACCTTTGTCACGCCAAGCGAGAGCGCATGCTTGGTCAACTCCACCGTTTCGGGAGTGGCTACGACACCAGTCCCGGGAAGCAGCTTGTCGGCGGCCACGCCTGCCTTGAGGGCTGCCTCGAGGATCGACCGGCGCTCGCTGGAGGAGAAGGAATTTGCTTCGCCGGTCGTGCCAAGCAGCGCGACGCCGTGACATCCTTCCTGCAACAGGCGTTGGCAGTGCTCGGTGAAAAGGCCCAGGTCCGGGCTGCCGTCCGCGTTGAGCGGGGTCGTCGCCGCGCTGAATACACCTGAAATCTTGTGATCGTTCATATCGTCCTCCTCGGATGAACGCCGCACAGCTGGCGGCCAAGGCGGGAACTCGAGCCCGCGAGATGCGGTTTTCATCTTCCTCACAGCAGATGTTGTCAATATGACAATGTGCGGCAACAGCTCGCCATATTTATAACATACTGAAAATAAAAACGAAAATATTTAATGCCTTTCTCAAACTCAAGACATGGATTAATTTTGATTGACATATTTACATTATCGAGCGAGTGTCTGCGCCATGTCGTGATGCACTTTCGGGATAGAGTGGAAAGTGGAGACGCCATCAATTTTGCCATGGGAGGACACTATGACTGACCGCAATGAAGGGAAATCTGCGCAGGGAACGCAGATGTCACGCCGCGAGGCTTTGAAGCTCGGCCTCGCCGCTGGCGTTGGCCTCACCGTATTCGGGATGAACGCCCGGATCGTCTTCGCCGATGAGGGACAGGTCCTCAAGGCCGCGCATCCGGCTTTCGACCAAGACTGGTCACCGCTGCGCGGCGGCGGGCGCCCCTTCCGCTGGAACTCGATCTGGTGGGCTTCGCCGATGTATTTCGACAGCGAAGGCAAGATCAAGCCATACGTTTTCACCAGCTGGGATTCGCCTGACAACAAGGTCTGGACCTTCAAGATCGACCCCAAGGCGGTCTTCTCCGACGGCAGCAAAATCACCTCGGCTGATGTCAAGGGCTCCTGGGAAGTTGCCTCCATGCCCAATACGAAGAGCCAGCGCGCCGACCAAGTGCTGGCCAAGGTTCAGGGCTACAAGGAAATCAGCGGCGGCTCCGGCAACGAACTGACCGGCGTCGCGACGCCCGATGAAGGCACTGTTGTCGTCACGCTCACGGAAGTCGACCCGATCTTCTTCATGCGTCTTGCCAACCACATTGCCCCCATCACCAAGGCGGCGCAGTCGCGCGGCAGTGACGGCGAAGAAGTTGCCGATTGGTACAAGCCTGACAGCAAGCCGGTTTTCTCCGGCCCGTTCAAGCTGACCAGCCTCGACATCGATGCCGGCAAGCTGGTCTTCGAACCGAATGAGAACTTCTTCGGGCCGAAGCCGAAGCTCGCGCGCATCGAAATCACCTCGGTGGAAGACAACGTCACCGCGACCTCGCTGATCAATTCGGGCGAGTTCAACGCTCACACCGAACTCGTGACCTCCACCATCATCCAGGACCTCGGTCCGGAATTCTCCTCCGGTCCGCTGATCCCGACCAGCCAGCACTTCTGGTTCAACGTCACTCGTGCCCCGATGGACGACCCCAAGGTCCGCCAGGCACTGATCATGGCGATCGACCGCGACGGTCTCTTCAAGGCGTCCTATCCTGATGGTCCGCACAAGAAGGCGGATCAGATCCTCAATTCCGTGCCCGGCGCCGACAATTCCGGCTTCGAGCCCTACCCGTACGATCCGGCAGCCGCCAAGAAGCTGCTCGCCGAGTCGAGCTACGGTGGTCCCGAGCGTCTGCCGAAGATCCTGTTCGTCGGCATTTCGGCGCCGGCGATCGAAGCTGCCGCCCAGTTCATTGCCGAGCAGTGGCGCCAGAATCTCGGCATCACCGCCGTCGACATGAAGCCGCAGCAGGACTCCTACGCCGGTCCTGACCAAAACGCCGTTCAGATCTTCCGTGACGACGTCGGTACGCGCGTGCCGGACGCTGTCTCCTATCTCGCGGGCTGCATCGCTTCGACCTCGTCGAACGCGCAGAACAAGCTTGGCGGATACAAGAACGAGAAGGTCGACGCTGCTCTCGCCGAAGCGGCCACGAAGGCTGCCGACGATCCGCAGCGCGTCAAGCTCGCTCAGGATGCGCAGAAGGCATTCCGTGACGATTGGGCGTTCATTCCGTGGTATTCTCAGGCGATGTCGCGCTGGGCCACCAAGGAGGTCAAGGGCATGGAAAAGAACCTCGACTGGCAGGTCGTTGCGCCCTGGGACATTTCCGTCGGCTGAGCCGTCGAACGTCACGAATAGATAGCCTTCTGGCAAATTAGCAACCGCGCGAAGACCGCAAGGCCTTCGCGCAAGTTTCAAGAAGACATCGCATGTCCGCGTTGATGCGGAAAGGTGTCTGCCAACCGGTGGGAGATGACCTTGTTACGCTACGTGCTAACCCGGTTTGCCATCTGGATTCCGTCCGTCCTGATAGTCATGCTGGCGGTCTACGCGCTGGCCTTCTACGGCGCCGGCGATCCGATCAAGTTGATCTTTCTGCGCGCACCCGGCGATGTTGCCTATAACCCGCAGCGCATCGAAGCCATCCGCGAGAGCGCTGGCTTGAACAAGCCCTTCATCGAGCAGTTCGGCCTTTACATCTGGAACATTCTGCATGGCCAGTTCGGCAATTCGCTGACCTCGGGCCGCTCGGTCTGGGCCATGGTTTCGGCCGCCGCTCCCGTTTCCTTCCAGCTGGCGCTCTGTTCCATCATTCTGACCGCCGTCGTCGCCATTCCGCTCGGCATGATCGCAGCGCTGAACCAGAACACACGGCTCGACTACACGATCCTTGGCAGCGCGCTCTTTCTGTGGGCGATCCCCGCCTATGTCGCCGGTCCGCTGCTGATGGTCGCGCTCATCGTGCTGCTGCCGATGATCAAGGTGCCCTATGGCTGGGGCGGCGTCTTCGACGTACGTATCCTGCTGCCGCTGATGGTTCTCTCCTTCCAGCCGATCGCGCTGATCGTGCGCCAGACTCGCGCCGCCGTCATCGAGGTGCTTTCGGAGGACTTCGTGCGCACGGCCCGGGCCAAGGGCGTGCCTGAGATCGTCGTCGCTTTGCGCCACATCCTGCGCCCGGTGCTGACGCCTGTCGTCACCCAGCTCGGCCTGATCATGATCACCATCGTCAACGGGGCGATCTTCGTGGAGCTCGTCTTCGGTCTGCCGGGCCTCGGGCGCCTGACGGTGCAGGCGCTGACCAATTCTGACTATCCCGTCATCCTGGCGATCACCCTGATCGGATCATTCCTGGTCATGGCGTCGAATCTGTTGGTCGACGTGCTTTATCCGCTGCTTGATCCGCGCGCCAACGATGCAAGAAGGAGCCGCTGACCATGTCCGCCATCCCTCTCTCCACGATCGAAGCAACGCAGGAAGAGCCGCCGGTCAACCTGTGGCGTGACGCCTGGTACCGTCTGAAGCGCAACAAGCTTGCCCTTTTCGGTCTGGTTGTCGTGCTGATCCTCGGTTTCACCGCAATCTTCGGTCCATACCTGACGCCTTACGATTATCTGACGCAGGATCTGCAGGCGCGAAACGCGGTTCCGTCACTTCACCACCTGTTCGGTACCGATGATCTAGGTCGCGATGTTTTCAGCCGCGTCGTCTTCGGAACGCGCACGGCCTTCCTGGTCGCTATCGTCGTGACCTTCATCGCCGTTGCGATCGGTCTCGTGCTCGGTGCCATCGCCGGCTTCTTCGGCAACCCGTTCGATAGCGCCATCATGTGGCTGACTGACGTGACGATGTCGGTGCCGAACCTGCTGCTCGTCGTCGTCATCAACGCTTCGCTGAAAACGCCGATCGCAAAATGGATGGAGGCGCAATACATGGCGACCCTCAATCCTTTCTATCGGCAGACGATCTGGGTGGATTTCTTCCTTGTGTTCGGCTCGATGGCGCTGATCTCCTGGCCGCCTTACGCCCGTCTCGTTCGCGCACAGGTGCTGTCGATCCGCAGCCGTCCCTATATCACCGCGGCGCAGGCGCTTGGCCTCTCCAACTGGGTGATCATGAAGCGGTATGTCGTGCCGAACGCGCTCGGTCCGCTGATCGTCTCCGTCAGCGCAGGTCTCGGCACCGCCATGGTTCTGGAAAGCGCCTTCAGCTTCCTAGGCGTCGGCGTCAATCCGCCGACCCCGAGCTGGGGTAACATGATCTCGGATGGCCTGCGCGTCTGGCAGCACTATCCCCATCTGCTGGCCGCACCGGCAGCCGTTCTCGGCCTTGCCTCGGTTGCTTTCAGCTTCCTCGGCGATGGCCTCAACGACGCACTCAATCCGCGGGGCAGCAAGTGATGAACACAACCAAATCCAATGAACGACTGCTCGACGTTCGCGGCCTGACGGTCGAAATCGATGGGCGCAATGGACCTGCCGTTGTCGTCGACGGGATCGATCTCCACGTCAACAAGGGCGAGACGCTAGGCGTCGTCGGTGAATCCGGCTGCGGCAAGAGCCTAACCATGCTGAGCCTGATGCGGCTGCTGCCGAACAAGATCAAGGTCACCAAGGGCTCCGCAAGCTTCGACGGCAACGATCTGCAGAAGATGTCGAACAAAGAACTGCGCAAGGTGCGTGGTGGCGACATCGGCTTCGTCTTCCAGGATCCCATGACATCGCTCAATCCCGTGATGCGCATCGGTGACCAGATCTGCGAACCGCTGATCTATCATCGCAAGATGAGCAAGGCGCAGGCCCGCACGCGGGCTGTCGAACTGCTGCGGCTCGTTGGCATTCCCGGACCGGAAGAGCGGCTGCAAGCCTATCCGCACGAGCTTTCGGGCGGCATGCGCCAGCGCGTCATGATCGCGATCGGTCTTGCCTGCAATCCGAAGCTCTTGATTGCGGACGAACCGACGACCGCGCTCGATGTGACCATCCAGGCGCAGATTGTCGACCTGGTGAAGGATCTGCGTGCCAAGCTCGGCATGTCCGTTGTCTGGATCACGCACGATCTGGCGCTGATCGCCGGTCTCGTCGATCGCGTCGCCGTGCTCTATGCCGGAACCGTGGTCGAGGATGCGCCGGTCGACGAACTCTATGCGCGCCCGAGCCATCCCTACACGCGCGGCCTTCTGGCCTCTATTCCGAAGCTCTCCGATGCACCGGCAAGCCGACTTTCCTCCATCGGTGGAACGCCACCGGAACCCGGTCGCCGACCGAAGGGCTGCCCGTTTGCGCCACGCTGTCCGTTGGCCGAACCGGTGTGCCACGAGCGCGTGCCGAAACTGGAGCCGCTCGCCGGAGCCGGAAATCACCGGGCCGCCTGTTTTGTTGTCCAGAAGATGCAGGAGGCTGCGTGATGGGTGCACAACCGCTTCTCAAGGTGGAAAACCTGGTTAAGCATTTCCATGTCAAGCTCGGCGCCTTCGGCGAGCGTGCGGCAACGGTCTATGCGCTTGACAACGTCAACCTCGATATCATGGAAGGCGAGACGCTTTCGCTCGTCGGTGAATCCGGCTGTGGCAAGTCGACGACCGGCTTCACCATCCTCAACCTCTACAAAGCGACATCGGGCAAGGTCGTATACAAGGGGCAGGATCTGGCGACGCTTGATGAAAAGCAGATGCGGCCGTTCCGTCGCGATCTGCAGATCGTCTTTCAGGACCCGTATTCGACCCTCAATCCGCGCATGACGATCGGTGAAGCGATCGGCGAGCCGATCCTGTTCCACAAGCTCTGCACCAAGGCCGAACTGAAGGACAGGATCGCAACGCTGTTGACCGATGTCGGTCTGCCGACGCGTTTTGCGCAACGCTATCCGCACGAGCTCTCGGGCGGCCAGCGTCAACGCGTGGTCATCGCCCGGGCGCTGGCCTGTCAGCCGAAGTTCATCGTATGCGACGAGGCGATCTCCGCTCTCGACGTTTCCATTCAGGCGCAGATCATCAACCTGCTGCTCGACCTGCAGGAAAAATACGGGCTTACCTATCTGTTCATCGCCCACGATCTGGCGGTCGTACGCCATATCAGCACACGCGTCGGCGTCATGTATCTCGGTCGTCTTGCCGAACTTGCGACCCGCGAGGAGTTGTTCGAGAACCCGCTGCACCCCTACACCAAAGCGCTGCTCTCCGCCGTTCCGGAAACCGATCCGGAGCTGGAGCGTACTCGCAAGCGCCAGATCCTGCAGGGCGATGTGCCGAGCCCGCTTAGTCCACCGACCGGCTGCCGCTTCCATACCCGTTGCCCGATCGCCATGGAAGTTTGCAGCAAGATGATCCCCGAGTGGAAGGAAGCAAGGCCCGGCCATCTCGTCGCCTGCCATGCGGTCAACACGGGAACAAATGCATGACGCTTCAGGTCGCGGTCATCGCTGACGATCTGACCGGTGCGCTCGACACGGGAACACCGTTTGTCGACGCCGGGCTGTCAGTCGCGGTCGCGATCGAGGTCGACGCAATTGCCGACGCTCTCGCCAGCGGTTGCGATGTGGTTGTCATCAACACGGCCTCACGGGCTCTCCCGGAGGAGGAAGCGGCAAGGAGGGTCAGCGCTGCGGCGAAGGCCTTTCTTGCCGCCTCGCCTCGTATCGTTCTCAAGAAGATCGACTCTCGCCTCAAGGGCAATGTCGCGGTGGAAAGCCAAGCCCTAGCCACCGTCTTCGGACACGAGACGATCGTGGTGGCGCCCGCCATTCCTGATCAGGAACGGCCTACTCGAAATGCTCATGTCGTCGGTCGCGGCGTTGACCGGCCGCTGCCCATCGCTGTCCTCTTCGAGACCAGCGGTCGCCAGGTGTTCGTTCGCGATGCCGAAACCGATGGCGATCTCGACCGGGTGGTTGACGCCTATGACTGGAAAAAAAGCCTTGCCGTCGGCGCCAGGGGCATTGGGCTTGCTTTTGCCCGCAAGATTGGTCGACCAAACCGGGTAAGCGAAACCCTTGTGGCGTCCCCACGAACGGTCTTTGCCTTCGGCTCTCGCGATCCGATCACGGCAGTGCAGATGGCAATGCTCGAAGCTTCCGGCGCTTTGGCCGCGACGATCGACGCGCCCATGGGCGCGCTGACACTCGGGGAGCGGCTGGGCCTGCCAATGCTCACGCGCTGCAGCGGCGAGATGGCCAGCGATGCTGCGGCAGTTGCCGACCGCTTCGCCAAAGGCGTAAGGTCAGTCATTGACGCGACGCGTCCGGAGCTGCTGATGGTCGGCGGCGGCGATACCGCGCTGGCGGTTTTTCGCGAACTTGGAATTCGTACCCTGAGACCAAAGGGCGAGATCGAAGCAGGGATTCCGTGGTTTGAGGTTACCACAGCCGATGGCTTGTGTCTGCGCTGCGCGGTCAAGTCGGGGGGCTTTGGGAATCCAGATAGTTTGCTAAGACTGATTGCGCAGAATCAGGCGGCATAGAAATGCCGACGGGGAGAATGAAGGTGGACGAAGCAAACGGTGTATCGGCGAAAGCCCCGGCGGCCCCGGAAGGCAAGCCGGAGCGCGGCAAGGCCGTGAAACTGGTCGATCGGGTATTCGATCAATTGCAGGAGCGCATTCGCTCCGGGAACTATCCGCCGGATTCGCGTCTTCCCGGCGAGCATGAGCTTGCATCGATGCTCGGCGTTTCGCGTCCGATCGTGCGCGACGCCCTGGCGCGGTTACGCGATCAGGGGATCGTCTATGCCCGTCAGGGAGCCGGCACATTTGTCAGCGCCCATGGTTCGCCAACGACCCAGCTGTCCTATTCACCAGTCAAGACGATTGCCGATATCCAGCGCTGCTACGAGTTTCGCCTGACGATCGAGCCGGCCGCCGCCTATTTCGCAGCCAAGCGTCGTGACGAGACGGCAATCCAGAAAATTGCCGCGGCGCTCGCCGACCTGCGAGATGCGACCAGCCACCAGCTCCATCGCACCGACGCCGACTTCACCTTCCATCGTGCCGTCACCGAGGCCGCCAACAATCACTACTACACGGCCTCGATCGACGCCCTGAAGGCACACATCGCCGTCGGCATGCACCTTCACGGCCTATCGCTCCTTGGTCCGCGTCAGGGCCTCGAGCAGGTCTACGAGGAGCACAACAAGATTTACCTCGCGATCGTCGAAGGCCGCGCGGAAGACGCGCGCGCTTTGATGAAGGCGCATCTTGAGGGTTCGCAGAGCCGCCTCTTCGAAGGTCGCGCGCTGGACCTCTCCATGTAGTTGCGGCGGTCGGCTTGACAGCTTTGCCGCTCTGGCTCTAACCTTTTCGCATTCACCAGGGGGGTCCCGGCAAGGGGCTGAGATACTGCTATCGCGCGCAGTGACCCGTTGAACCTGATCCAGTTCATACTGGCGTAGGGACGGTGCAAGCGCTCGAAGGCATTGGGTTCTCGCGTGGAATCCGTGCCGGCGTCTTTTCATCATTCCGGCTGATGACTGGGTCTCCAAACCTAAAACTTGGAGCCTCAAACCATGAATATTGCCGCAAAGAACATCACCCCGACCGTTACAACGGGTCCGCTACCGGCTTCTAAAAAAATCTACATCCCTGGAGAAATTCACTCCGAAATCCGCGTACCGATGCGCGAGATCAGCGTCCATCCGACGTCAGGAGAGCCGCCGGTCACGGTTTATGATTCATCGGGCATCTACACCGTCGAAAATGCCGACATCCGCATCGAGCAAGGGCTTCCGGAATTGCGACGCAATTGGGTTCTCACTCGCGGCGACGTCGAAGCCTATCAGGGCCGACAAGTTCGCCCGGAGGACAACGGGTTTGCCAGCGGCGAACGGCTGACGCCGGAATTTCCCGCCAAGCGCCAGCCACTCCGCGCCAAGGACGGCCAGGCAGTCACCCAACTCGCCTATGCTCGTGCCGGCATCATCACGCCTGAGATGGAGTTCATCGCGATCCGCGAAAATCTCGGCCGCAAGGCAAAGGCTGAGGCCGTCAAGCGCGACGGTGAAAGCTTCGGCGCTCGCATTCCCGATCACGTCACCCCGGAATTCGTCCGCCAGGAAGTGGCTGCGGGTCGGGCGATCATCCCCGCCAACATCAACCACCCCGAATCCGAACCGATGATCATCGGCCGGAACTTCCTCGTGAAGATCAACGCCAATATCGGAAACTCAGCCGTCACTTCCTCCATGGCCGAGGAGGTCGAGAAGATGGTCTGGGCGGCCCGCTGGGGCGCCGACACCGTGATGGACCTTTCCACCGGCCGCAACATTCACAACATTCGCGAATGGATCATCCGCAACTCACCGCTGCCGATCGGCACTGTCCCACTCTACCAGGCGCTGGAGAAGGTCGAGGGCATCGCCGAGAACCTG
The DNA here is from genome assembly GCF_000298315.2 of Rhizobium grahamii CCGE 502. Lineage (GTDB taxonomy): Bacteria > Pseudomonadota > Alphaproteobacteria > Rhizobiales > Rhizobiaceae > Rhizobium > Rhizobium grahamii. Next base: position 333,627 of record NZ_AEYE02000029.1, read on the forward strand.
ACCTGGGAGGTCTATCGCGACACGCTCATCGAGCAGGCGGAGCAGGGCGTCGACTATTTCACCATCCATGCCGGTGTCCGGCTTCACTACATCCCGCTGACCGTCAACCGCGTTACCGGCATCGTTTCGCGCGGCGGCTCGATCATGGCCAAGTGGTGTCTTCATCACCATCGTGAGAGTTTCCTCTACGAGCATTTCGAAGAGATCTGCGACATCTGCCGAGCCTACGACGTCTCATTCTCGCTCGGTGACGGCCTGCGTCCAGGTTCGATTGCCGACGCCAATGACGCCGCGCAATTCGCCGAGCTGGAGACCCTCGGCGAACTGACGAAGATCGCCTGGGCCAAGGACTGCCAAGTCATGATCGAGGGCCCGGGCCATGTCCCGATGCACAAGATCAAGGAAAACATGGACAAGCAGCTCGCCGTCTGCGGCGAGGCGCCTTTCTACACGCTGGGACCACTGACGACAGATATCGCACCGGGCTACGACCACATTACCTCGGGCATCGGTGCCGCAATGATCGGCTGGTTCGGCACGGCAATGCTCTGCTACGTCACGCCGAAGGAGCATCTTGGCCTTCCCGACCGCAACGACGTGAAGACGGGCGTCATCACCTACAAGATCGCTGCACACGCCGCCGATCTCGCCAAGGGTCACCCGGCGGCTCAATTGCGCGATGATGCGCTTTCGCGCGCGCGCTTCGAATTCCGATGGGAGGACCAGTTCAATCTGTCGCTCGATCCGGAGACCGCCCGCAGCTTTCACGACGAGACCCTGCCAAAGGAAGCCCACAAGGTCGCGCACTTCTGCTCCATGTGTGGCCCGAAGTTCTGCTCGATGCGGATCTCGCACGACATCCGTGCCGAAGCGCAGAAGGAGGGACTCGACGCCATGGCAGCGAAATACCGCGAAGGCGGCGATCTCTACATGCCGATCGACGCCGTCGAACGGTCGGGTGACTGAGATGCATGTCCTCGTCAAAGGGGCCGGCGTTGCCGGCCTCACGGTGGCGCACGAACTCAGCCTTCGTGGTGCCGACGTCACCGTCATGGATCCGCGTCCCGGTTTCGGCCAGACGGCCTCCTGGCTCGCGGGTGGCATGCTGGCTCCCTGGTGTGAACGTGAAAGCGCGGACGAAGCCGTCTTGCTGCGCGGCCGCGACGCTATCGACCGGTGGGAAAGGATGCTACCGGGCGAGGTACACCGAAACGGCACCCTGGTCGTCGCCCCCGCGCGCGACCAAAGCGAACTCGATCGCTTCGCCGCTCGTACCAGCAGCCATGAATGGCTAGATGAAGAGCAAATCGCCGCGTTGGAGCCAAGCTTGGCAGACCGGTTCAGGCGGGCGCTGTTCTTCCCGCTGGAAGGACATCTCGATCCGAGACGAGTGCTGGGTCTGCTGCGAGAAAAGCTCGCCGCTCGATATGTCGCATTCATCGACCACGTGGCCGAAACCACCGGCTACGATGACATTATCGATTGCACGGGCGCAGCACGCATTGGGCAAATGAGCGGACTTCGCGGCGTGCGCGGCGAAATGCTCTATCTGCAGACGCCCGAGGTCGACCTCGCCAGACCCGTACGCCTGCTGCATCCCCGCTTCCCCGTCTATATCGTTCCGCGCGGAGATGGCCTGTTCATGGTGGGTGCCACCATGATCGAGACCGAGTTCGACGGTCCGATCTCGGCGCGTTCGATGATGGAGTTGCTGAACGCCGCCTACGCCGTGCATCCCGCCTTTGCGGACGCGGCCGTTGTCGAAACCGGCGCGGGCATCCGGCCGGCATTCGCCGACAACTTTCCACGCGTGACCCGCGAGGCCGAGGCAGTGGTGTTCAACGGCCTCTATCGCCACGGCTTCCTGTTGGCGCCTGTCATGGCGCAGGAAGCTGTGAACCTTGTCGTCTCCAGAACCGAATCGGGAGGAAATTGCTGATGAAACTGATCGTCAACGGCGAGCATCACGACCTCACTGCGCCAACCTTGTCCGAACTGCTGACGCTGATGGAATACAAAGGCGACTGGCTGGCGACCGCCGTCAACGGCGAAATCGTCCACCGCGAGGATCGCGCCGACCACGCGCTCAACGACAACGACCGGATCGAAATCCTGTCGCCGATGCAGGGGGGCTGACCATGCTGACGCTCTACGACACCGAAGTCTCCTCCCGCCTGCTTCTCGGCACCGCACGATACCCTTCACCTGCAATCCTCGCAGAGGCCGTCAAGCGATCGGGAACGGAGATCGTCACCGTCTCGCTCCGCCGCGAGACCGCGGGCGGACGGAGCGGCGGTGCCTTCTTCGAGATGATACGGGCACTCGGCGTTCGGGTTCTGCCGAACACCGCGGGCTGCCATGGCGTCTCCGAGGCCGTGCTGACAGCCAAGATGGCGCGCGAGCTCTTCGGCACCAGTTGGATCAAGCTGGAGGTGATCGGCAATCACGATACGCTTCAGCCTGATGTTTTCGGCTTGGTGGAAGCCGCCCGCATTCTTTCCGGCGAGGGCTTTGAGGTCTTTCCCTACACGACCGACGACCTCGTTGTGGCCGAGAAGCTGCTCGAAGCGGGTTGCCGGGTATTGATGCCATGGTGCGCCCCGATCGGCAGTGCCGCGGGACCGCTCAACCTCTCGGCGTTGCGTTCGATGCGCGCACATTTCCCCGACATTCCGCTCATTATTGATGCCGGCATCGGTCGGCCATCACATGCGGCTGCTGTCATGGAGCTCGGCTTCGATGCCGTCCTCCTGAACACCGCTGTTGCCGGCGCTGGCGACCCCGTGGCCATGGCGGGCGCGTTTGCCAAGGCGATCGAGTCCGGCCGCGAGGCTTTCGGTGCGGGCATGCTCGAACCGCGTGATGTCGCGGTTCCCTCGACACCCATCATCGGAAAGGCCGTATTTGCATGAAGCTCGATCCCTTCTATCTCATCGTCGATAGCGCCGAATGGATCGCACGGCTGGTGCCGCTCGGCGTCAAGCTCGTGCAGCTCAGGATCAAGGATAAGGACACGACCGAGCTGCGCACCGAAATCCGAACGGCGAAGGCGATTTGTGTCGCGCACGGCTGTCAGCTTATCGTCAACGACTACTGGCAGCTTGCCATTGAAGAAGGATGCAATTTCGTCCACCTCGGCCAGGAGGATCTGGAGGCGGCCGATCGCGGCGCCATTCGTGCCGCCGGCATGAAGCTCGGGCTGTCCACCCACGACGATGCGGAACTTGAGACGGCGCTAGCGGCAAAGCCGGACTATATCGCGCTCGGTCCGATCTATCCGACCATTCTCAAGCAGATGAAATGGTCGCCGCAAGGACCGGAACGTCTGCGCCTATGGAAGTCGCGCGTCGGCGACATGCCGCTCGTCGCCATCGGCGGGTTGAACGTCGATCGAATCGAGGGCGTTTTGTCTCAGGGCGCCGACAGCGCTGCTGTCGTGACCGATATTAGCCTGAACCCCGATCCGGAGGCACGAACGCGGCAGTGGCTCGCTGCCACCGCATCTTGGCGCGGTGTGAAAATGCCATTGGGCCGGTGCTGAAGCAAAACGGTCGATGGGTCGTTCGATCGCAAGCCTTTCAAAAATGATTGATTTGCGCGTCGTGCTTCACCATGTTGAACCGGGGACTGGACAACAAGTTGGGCTTGGCACGCATGTTACAACGGACCGAGGAAACGGATGCCGCGCTGATCGACAGGCTTCAGCAAGGCGCTTTCAATTATTTCCCGAAACACTACAATCCCGAAAACGGGCTCGTCGCGGACACGTCCATCGCGGGGGTCCCCTGCAGCATCGCCGCGGTCGGTTTTTCCCTGTCGTCGTATCCAGTCGCCGTCGAGCGTGGCTGGATGCAGCGGTCCGATGCGATCGAGTACACGCTGAAGACGCTCTGTTTCTTTGCCAACGGCCACCAGGGTCGTGAGCGGCACGCGATCGGCTATAAGGGCTTCTTCTATCACTTCCTGCACATGGACACCGGTCACCGCGCTTGGAACAGCGAGTTGTCGACGATCGACACCACGCTTCTCGTTGCCGGCATGTTGACCGCCGCCGCCTATTTCGACCGTAACACCGAGGCCGAAACGGAGATCCGCAGGCTCGCGAACCTGGTTTACGAGAGAATCGATTGGCACTGGGCGCTGAACAAGGGCCAAACCGTTTGCATGGGCTGGAAGCCGGGCAGCGGCTTCCTGCGTTGGCGCTGGCAGGGCTACGACGAAGCGATCCTGCTCTATACGCTGGCTCTTGCTTCCCCGACGCATCCGATCCCACCGTCGAGCTACGATGCCTTCACCGCGAGCTATTCGTGGATGCTGTTCGGCGACCAGCCTTACGTCTATGCCGGCCCACTCTTCATTCACTTGTTCTCGCATGCCTGGATCGATTTCCGTGGGATCCAGGACAAGGCAATGGCCGAGCGCAACTGGGATTACTTCCGCAACACCCAAGTATCGATCGCCGTGCAGCGGGACTATGCCGAGCGCAATCCCGGCCACTTCGTCGGCTACAGCAAGGACGTCTGGGGTCTATCCGCCTCCGATGGCCCGCCTCCGACCCGCAACATGCGCGGCGGTCGCCATCCGCGCGTGCTCGGCTATGCCGCGCGCGGCGCACCACTCGGCCCGGATGACGGCACGATCGCTCCCTGGGCAGCGCTGGCATCGCTCCCATATGACCGCCAGGCCTCGCTCGACGGTCTTCGCGCCCTGATGTCCACCTATCCGAACCTGCTCTACGAGGATCGTTTCCCCGGTGGATTCAACCCGACGGTCAAGACCAAGCGACCTGAGGGCTGGGTCGACGACCGCTGCGTCGGCATCGACCAGGGCCTACTGGTGATGACGATCGAAAACGATCGGTCCGATTTCATCTGGAGCCTTATGCGGCGTTCGTCGGTTATCCGGCGCGGTCTTGAGCTAGCGGGATTTAGCGGCGGCTGGTTGTCAGAAGACGAGAGTTCTGAACGCAAGATCGCCTGATCAGCGGCTTCCGAGAACGTGCGCCTTGCCGGCGATGTCGAGACGCACATGATCTCCGCGCTCCGGAAGCGCCACGCTTGACGTCTTGATCATGATCGGCGGCAGGGCAACGCCTTCCAGCGACACGGCAACGGTGCAGGTCGCCCCGCCGAACTCCACCTCGACGACCCGCCCGCGGTAGGTCTGCGCGCTTTCATCGGGAACGACGCGGATCTGTTCAGGCCGCAGCATGATCTCGACTTTACCTTTATGGCCGCCGTCGACGGCGACGCGGCCGAGCGCACAATCGGCAAAACCATTGCGAACAATGGCCGGAAGCATAACCGCGTCTCCGAGAAACAGGGCTGTCTCGCGATCAATCGGCTGCAGGTAAACCGATTGCGGTGACCCGGCCTGGATCAACCGGCCTTCCCGCAGGACGGCGACCTGATCGGCAAAAGAGAGAGCTTCCGCCTGGTCATGGGTGACGAGGATCGTCGTGATGCCCGCTGACTGTAGGACACGCGCCACAGCCTTGCGCATATTCTCACGCAGACCGGTATCGAGTGCCGAAAACGGTTCATCGAGCAGCATCAGGCGCGGCTTGCGGCCAAGCGCGCGGGCCAGCGCCACGCGCTGCTGCTGGCCGCCGGAAAGCTGGTGCGGCCGGCGGGTGAGCATGTTGCGGTCAAGTTCCACCATATCGAGCAGATCGAGAATGCGTCGGTCGCGATCGGGGGCGCCGCGCTCGAAGCCAAAGCCGATATTGTCGGCGACACTCAGATGCGGAAACAGCGCGCCATCCTGCGAGACGATACCGATGCCTCGCTTGTGCGCGGGCACCGTTGCCGGACCGTCGGCCAGAAGCTCGTCATTCAGCGTGACGCGACCGCTATCAGGCTGCTCGAAGCCGGCAATAATGCGCAGCAGCGTCGTCTTTCCCGACCCTGAAGGTCCAACAACGGCGGTGCGGCTTCCGGCGGCGACATCGAGTGAGATGTTCTGCAATGCCTGGACATGCCCGTAGCGCTTGCTGATGCGATCAATCGTAAGCAGCGTCATTGTCCGGCAGTCCGTTTCGATTGGGCATAGAGAAGGAGGGTGAGCGGCAGCGATAGCACGACCATCATGAATGCGTAAGGCGCGGCCGCGACGTAGTCGATCTCGCTGGTCAGCGACCAGAACTTCGTTGCCAGAGTTTCCACCCCATTTGGTGCAAGCATCAATGTCGCGGTGAGCTCATTGGTAATGCCGAGACCAACGAGCGCGACGCTGGCGGCTGCGCCTGGCGCGGCAAGTCGCATGGTGATCTGTCGCACAGCTTGGGCAGGCGTCCGCCCAAGGCCCATTGCGGCCCGCTCAAGCTCTACCGGCGCCTGGGCGATGCTGGCGCGCAGGCCCACCATGGCCCGTGGCAGGAACAGCAGGATGTAGGCGGCAACAAGTGTCGCGAAGGTCTGATAGAGCGGCAGAACGAGGCGAACCGTAATCGTAACCAGCGCGAGTGCGACGACCACGCCAGGCAATGAGCCGACATAATAATGGCAGGCCTCGAGCAGGCGCTGAAGACGCCCCGGCGCTCGGACGGAAAGCCAGGCCATTGGTGTGGCGGCAATCGTGGCAAGAATGCCGCCGGCGATGGCAAGAATGATGGTTTGCACAAACGCATTGCCGACCGTGTCGACGCGCCAGACCTCAAGCCCACCCAGATAGAGCCACCGCACGAGCGTCACGAGGGGAACCCCGAGGGTCAATGCCGCCAGCCCCACCTGAAGCACGATCGCCGGTACCACGAACCAGCCGAGTCGACGGCGATCCGCCGGCCGCGCCGAACCGGATCCGACGCGGGCATATCGTTCGTTACCGCGCAACAGGATTTCGAGACCCAGCAAAAGCAGGCAGCAAGCGACCAGAACACCACCCAGCATGTTGGCGGCGGGGCTATTGTAAGCGGATTGGAACTGGTCGACGATCGCGGTCGCGAAGGTGTCGAAACGGATCATCACGAAGAGGCCGTACTCCGACAGCAGGTGCAGCCCGATCAGCAGCGAACCGCCGCAAATGGCGAAGCGCAGCTGCGGCAGGATCGTGCGAAAGAACAGACGCCAAGGCCCGAGGCCTAACGAAGAAGCCGCATCCTCAATGGCAGGATCAAGCCGGCGAAGCGCGGCGGCAACCGGCAAATAGAGAAACGGAAAGTACGCCAGGACGGAAACGAAGACACCGCTCTGCAGCCCATGCATCCCCGGTACGAGACTGATCCAGGCGTAGCTATGGACGAAGGCCGGCACCGCGAGGGGCGCGACAGCCAGCCACGACCAAAGCCGTGCGAAGGGTATGTCCGTCCGTTCGACTAGCCAGGCCAGCGTGACAGCAAGAGCTATCGACAGAGGAATGGTGAAGGCTTCCAACAGCACCGTGTTGACGAGCAGTTCGCCGACACGAGCGCGGAATACCAGCTCCTTGACCGTCTGCCAGCCGACATCAAAGCTGATCCAGCCGATAAATCCGAGCGGAACCAGGCTAAACAACGCCACCACGGAAGCAAAGAGAATGACGGAAGCGTGAGGCAGACGCGCCCGCAGGCGATCTATTCCTGTCACCGGCCGTGCCATCGGCCTCTCATGGCCGGGAACAAGCAATCTGTTGTCCTGCAGCAAGGCCGCCGCCTTCACACGCTGAAAAAGGAAGGCAACCGCCCACGGAAGGCGGTTGCCGATTTCGTCATGCCCTACGTTTTTCTTGAGCCAAAAGCAACAGTTTTGACCAGCCGGACATGTGTCAGAAGGACTTAGATGATGCCGGCGGCGGTCATCAGTTCCGTCACCTTCTTGCTGTTCAAGTTGGCCGCATCGACCTTCGGCGCATCGAGGTCAGCCAGCGGGACCAGCTTGTCGTTCGATGCTGCATCCTTGCCGACAGCATATTCGTAGGAGGTGCCATTCTTCAGGATGTCCTGACCAGGCTTGCCGGTTACGAACTTGAGGAAAGCCTGAGCATCCTTGGCATGCTGGCTCGACTTCAAAACGCCGCCACCCGAGACGCTGACGAAAGCGCCCGGATCCTGGTTCTTGAAGTAGTGCAGACCAACGTTCTTGCTGTTTTCACCGGTCTTCCCCTGATCGCCGAACCAGTAGTAGTGATAGATCACGGCACCTTCGACTTCGCCGGCATTGACCGCCTTCATCGCGACGCTGTTGCCCTTGTATGGCGTGGAGTTTTCCTTCAGCGCCTTGAGCCAAGCCGCAGTTGCTTCCTCGCCCTTGAGCTCGAGCAAGGCGCTGACAATCGCCTGGAAGTCAGCACCGGCCGGCGAAGCGCCCCAGCGACCCTTCCAGGCCGGATCCGCTAGGTCGAGCAACGACTTCGGCAACTTATCTTCGGTGAGCTTCGTCTTGTCGTAAGCAAAAACCGTCGAGCGGGCGGCAATGCCGGTCCACATGCCGTCGGACGGACGATACTGCTCGGGGACCTGGTCCAGCGTTTCCTTGTCAACCGGCGCAAACAGGCCGGCGGCATCGACCAGCGTCATGGCCGGTGAGTTCTCCGTCAGGAAAACGTCGGCCGGCGACGCGTCGCCTTCCTGGACGATCTGATTGGCGAGCTGCATGTCGCTGCCCTGGCGCATCGTCACCTTGATGCCGGTTGCCTTGGTGAATGCATCAATCCACTCGCGGCCAAGGCTCTCATGCTGAGCGTTGTAGACGACAATGCCTTCGGATTCTTGTGCCACGGCTGCGCCGGTAGCCAGCGACGTTGCGGCAACGAGCGAAGCGGCAAGCGCCAGCGCGCCGGAAACGCGGTTAAGGGAAGTTTTCATGAAGCCCTCCATGGTGTTTCACCCGAGATCCCCAGGGTGATGGAGCCCGTATATTTTTGTTGATTTCGCATTTCAAGTTTTAGTGATGCTGTTGGCATCACAAATACTTGAAAACATTCGTCAACTTTAGAATCGTTCTAGAGCGCGCCGATTGCGGCGATGACTTCATCCTCCACGTCAATGCCATGTTCCAGTGCCTGCCGTCGGGCCGTTTGGCCGCGACGTCCTGGAAGCCGTACACCGGGATCGGAGGAAATCTCGCCGACCAGCATAGCCACCCGATCGGCGACGCCTTTCCCACCGCTGGCCGCGGGGTTGATGACCATAAGCATCTGACCAAGGCCGGGCGCTGAGCCCTTGTCATCAAAGAGCGAGGAGGACTCGAAGGAAAAATTGGCCCCAGTCAATGCGCCGGCGAGGAACTCCACCATCATCGCCAATGCAGCGCCCTTGGCTTCTCCAGAGGGAGCCATCGTCCCCTCGAGTGCCGCAATCGCATCCGTCGTCGGCTCGCCATTGCGGTCAAAAGCCCAATTCGCAGGAATGGCGACGCCTTTTTGGCGCGCAGCCATCACCTTGCCACGGGCGACGCGTGACAAAGCAAGATCAATGACAAGAGGGTCAGCACCCGGGATCGGCGCAGCGAACGCTATGGGATTCGTTCCAAAGACGGGCTTCCGTCCACCCCAAGCGGCCATAGACGCAGTGGCGTTAGCGACCATCAGAGCGACAAGGCCCATTTCCGCAAACCGCTCGACGGTTAAGGCAAGGACGCCGGCATGGTGCGAACGGTGAACCGCAGCTAGGGCGATCCCCTGCTGCAGGACAATCTCCGGAAGCGCCGTCGCCGCGAGATCGAAGGCCGGATAGGCATAGCCATGACAGGCATCGATCCGCACGACCGCGGGAAATGGCCGTTCGAGCCGCGGCTTGGCAAACCCGTCGACCTTGCCTGCCTTCGCCTGCTTTGCGTAGGCCTCAACCCGCCGCAGGCCATGACCGCCCTGCCCGGCGGCTTCGGCCGCCACAAGTGCCTTGGCAACCGAGTGTGCATTGGCCTCGGCCACACGATTGCGCATCAAGGCGTCGACAACCAGCGTCTCCGCCGCAGCTAGGGTGAAATGCATGGCAACCTGCAAAAAGAAAAAGGGGTGATGACGTGTTATGCCATCACCCCTACAGCTGCAATGCAGCAACGGTCATTCGACGTCGAACTTTACGCCTTGCGCAAGCGGCAAGGTCTTGCCGTAATTGACGGTGTTCGTCGCCCTACGCATGTAGGCTCTCCAGGCATCCGAACCGGATTCGCGGCCGCCGCCGGTTTCCTTTTCCCCGCCGAAGGCACCACCGATTTCGGCCCCGGATGGACCGAGGTTGACGTTGGCGATGCCGCAATCCGAACCGCGAGCAGAAACGAAGGTCTCGGCCTCGCGCATGTCGTTCGTGAAGATCGAAGAGGACAGCCCCTGCGGCACTGCGTTGTGCAGGTCCAGCACCTGGTCGAAATCCGTGTACTTCATCACGTAGAGGATCGGCGCAAATGTCTCATGCTCGACGGGGCCGGTTTGATTGGGCATTTCAACGAGCGCCGGACGAACATAGAAGGCGTCTGCCGCACCGTTTTCGACGCGCTCGCCACCCGTGACCTTACCACCGCCAGCCCTCGCTTGCTCAAGAGCCGACTGCATGTTGGTAAAGGCCTGCTTGTCGATCAGAGGTCCAACAAGCGTTCCCGCTTCGAGCGGGTTGCCAATCGACACCGAGCCATAGGCCTTCTGGAGGCGCGGAACGAGCTTGTCATAGACGCTCTCGTGAACGAACAGGCGGCGCAGCGTCGTGCAACGCTGACCGGCCGTCCCCATGGCGGAAAAGGCGACGCCCCGAAGCGTCAGGTCAAGATCGGCCGTCGGGCAGATGATCGCGGCATTGTTGCCGCCGAGCTCGAGGATCGATCGGGCAAAGCGCTGTGACAAGCGGGGACCGACAACACGGCCCATGGCCGTCGAACCTGTCGCCGAGACGAGCGGCGCCTTGGGATGGTCAACGAGGACTTCCCCGACATCGCGACCGCCGATAAGCAACGTCGAGAGGTTCGCAGGTGCGACTCCGCCTTCGGCAACAAATCGCTTCAATGCTTTCTCAAAAAGGGCCTGAACGGCAAGCGCAGTCAGCGGCGTCTTCTCAGACGGCTTCCACACGGTTGAGTTACCGCAAACCAGCGCCAAGGCAGCATTCCACGACCAGACGGCGACCGGGAAATTGAAGGCCGAGATGATGCCGACCACGCCTAAGGGGTGCCAGCTTTCCATCATCCGGTGCTCTGAGCGTTCGGTGGCAATGGTCAGACCGTAGAGCTGACGCGACAAGCCGACGGCAAAGTCGCAGATGTCGATCATTTCCTGGACTTCGCCGAGCCCCTCGGAGGTGATCTTGCCAACCTCGATCGAGACGAGGCGACCGAGCGCGGCTTTTGCCGCGCGGAGCTCTTCGCCGAGCAGGCGGACGAGTTCGCCACGCTTCGGAGCCGGGACAGCTCGCCATTCGAGGAATGCCTTGTGTGCTGCCTCGATCGCGATCTTTGCCTCGGAGGCAGAATGCTCCTTCGGCGCACCGATCTCCTTGCCGGTTACCGGCGAGGTAACGCGAAGGCTGCCGCCGGTATAGCGGTCGGCGCCGACGCCCAGTTCCGTAAGCAGGTTTTTCGTCTCGGTGGCGAGATCAAGTGCGGAGATGGTCATGGTTTCAACCTCGGTTCTCAAAATCGGGCGTCTGCGAAGTGGGCCACTTGGGCGCCGGCTTCGTACCACATTTCCTTCACGGCGCGGAAGCTAGGTTCGGACGGTGCTGTCAGGGGCAGTGGCAAGTCTGCTTCCGTCGTCTGCCCCAGGACGAGCTGCGCAAGCGTGCGGCCAAACACTGTGCCGGGCGCGATCCCGCGACCATTATAGCCGGAGAAACCCACGACATTCGGCGCAAACCTGTGGAACCGCGGGAGCGCGTTGTCGGTCATCCCAATCTTGCCGTACCACTCGCATTCGAACTCGACATCGCCAAGCTGCGGGAACAGCTTTTTCAAGGACCGTTTGGCCCAGGACGTATGAATCCCCAGCCCGGTATTGCGCAGAGCACCGACGCTGCCGAAGACCAAACGTCCGGCCTGGTCCATGCGGTAAGAGGAGAGGATTTCCTTTGTGTCCCAAACGCCCTCGCGCCCAGAAAGGATCGAGCGGCGCAGATTGTCGCTGAGTGGTCGGGTCGCAAGATTGAAATAGGGCAGATGGACCTGCTCGTTGCGCACCGCTTCCCAAGGGCCCGTGCTGTAGGCGTCGGTCGCCACTATGATCCAGTCCGCCGTCACCTCGCCTTTGGCGGTCTTAACGGTCCAGCGATTGCCTTTTCTCTCGGTCCCGATGACGGGACTCGACGTGTGGATTGAAACGCCGGCGTTAACCGCCGCATGCGCAAGGCCGCGGGCGTAAGCGAGCGGCTGCAGTGTACCGGCGCGCATGTCCAGCAATGCACCCGTGTAGGCGCTGCTCCCAACGCGCTTGGCCGTCTCCGCCGCATCGAGCAACATCACCGCTGCACCCCGCGCCGCCCATTGGCGCGCGCGATCCTCGATCTCCTTGAGGCCACTTTCGCCAACCGCAACGTGAAGCGTGCCGTTTCGTTCAAGCTCGCAGGCGATGCCGTGCTTGTCGATCAACTCCATCACAAGCCGTGGCGCGTTGCCCAGCAAGTCGAGCAGACGTTCGCCGTAGACCGGGCCGAGAACGCCCGGAAGATCGTCCGGCATTACCCACATGCCGGCGTTGATGAGGCCGACGTTGCGGCCCGCGCCGCCGAAGCCGATTTCCTTGGCCTCCAGCAACGCGACCTTCGAGCCCGCCTGGGCCAGATGGAGACTGGAAGAAAGACCGGTATAGCCGCCCCCCACAACCACGACATCGGCAGTCACATTGCCCACGAGCGACGAGGTAACCGGCGGCTGAGGAGCGGTTTTTTCCCAGAGGCCGTGGGAGCGGGGATCGTTCAGCATCGATCAAAATCCATTCGTTAAGCAGGCAGCATTCTAGCGCCGTGCGATTGCTTGTTAAACCGCTGATCAGGTTGCCGATCGCAGCCAGGCGTCCGTACCGGGCAGTCCGATCGTAGTTTCAGTTCATTCCGATTCTGTCAGATGAATGACTTTACAAAGCCGGATAAGCCGTAAATATCGACATTTAGGAAACAGCTTATTCTGAAATGGAATGATAGATGCTGCCATCACGACGCTTTCTTCCGTCAACGTCCTTGCTTGTGGCCTTCGAGTCCGTCTCGCGTGCCGGCAGTGTAACAGCCGCCGCCCGTGAACTCGACCTCACCCAGAGCGCCGTCAGCCGCCAGATCAAGGCGCTGGAAGAGCAGCTCGGCGTTGAGCTGTTCGTGCGCGAGCGCCAGACCGTGCGGTTGACGCTTGCCGGAGACGGCTATGCCCGGGAGATCCGCGAAGCGTTGCGACGGATTTCGAGTGCGTCGCTGAACCTGCGCGCCAATCCGCACGGCGGCACGCTCAATCTCGCGATTCTTCCCACCTTCGGAACACGTTGGCTGGCCCCCCGGCTAGGAGGCTTCCTGGCGACCAATCCGGGAGTGACGATCAATCTTGTCACCCGGCTGTCGCCCTTCGACTTCCGGCTCGATTCGATTGATGCGGCCATTCATTTCGGCCACGCCCATTGGCCGGGCGCGGAGCTGACATTTCTGATGTCGGAGAAAACAGTGCCGGCCTGCAGCCCCGAATTCCGCAGCCGACGCGCGATCAAAGTAGCGCAGGATCTGCTCGAAGCTCCGCTACTGCACCTGACAACGCGCCCGGATGCATGGGAGCGCTGGTTCGCAGACAGCGGCGTGAGCTTTCAAACCGTGCACGGCATGCTTTTCGATCAGTTCGCGACTGCGGCGCAAGCAGCGATGGCCGGTCTCGGTGTTGCGCTGCTTCCGACGTTCCTCATTCAAGATGAACTTAAACGCGGCGACCTAGTTGCAGCCGTTGACCGCGAAATGGAAAGCAGCGAGCACTACTATCTCGTTTATCCGCCAGAGCGCGCCGACTACGCGCCACTGGAGGCATTTCGCGACTGGATCGTTCGGGAAGCCGCCATCTGACGGAACAGCTTGCGCCGGCATGGTGCTTTCGACCATTATGCCGCAAACCAAAATATGATGCAGGAAATCCCCATGAAGCCCATTTTCGTTCAGCTCCAATGTGCACCCGGCAAAACCTACGAGGTTGCCGATGCTATCTACCAGACCGAGCGCGTTTCGGAGCTCTATTCGACGAGCGGCGACTACGATCTTCTGCTCAAAGTCTATATCGAGGAAGGCCAGGACATCGGCAAGTTCATCAACGACAACATCGCCAACATTCCCGGCATCGTGCGCTCGCTTACGACCCTTACGTTCAAGGCTTTCTGAGGAAGCCGTTTCAAAACCCCTTCGGCCCGGCGACCGCGGTATTGGGCCTTAAAATAAGGCCGTTCGCGAGCTGCCAAGGCTTGTGATCTGACCGGATGGCGCTTTTTTATCTGCAGATCCCGATAGCGGAAGCAGTCGGACGCGCTTGGCGGCACCTGGCGCAAGATGAAACCAGTCGTCATCCGGTCGATAGCCATCGACACTGACGTGGACGGACTGCGTGAACCTGTCGGTTGACAGATCGAGGGCCCACCCGTCGTCCTGCCGCATTGCGGATACCTGAATTTCGGCGTAGTGGAAGGCCTTGGCACGGCCCAAGGGGAAGTGGAAGGCGTCTGCCACCACAGGGCCACCGTCCGGTAGGCGTAGCCGGGCGACAGTGACGTCGTGCGACGGTGGTCCGAAGCGAAACGCATAGGTCGTATCAAAAAACGCACCGAAGAGATCGGTTGCGGCAAACGTTTCGGAGCTTCTGGGCGCCAAAGTCAGAATGCGACCACCGCTGACGACGTGTTGCCTGCCGTGTCGCAGGCAAACCAGCTCGAGATCAAGCTGCAAGGTATGTTCGGTTTCATTCAGCACATGGACGTCGAGGCCGTTGGTCCCCTCGTCGGTCACCACCACCTGAACCGGCCGAAAGGCGCGGCGCAGAGCATACCAGACGGGCTTCGGCTCGGCGGTCGAATCGATCACTCCCCAACCGGGGCCTGGCATCAAATCCTGCAGGGTCCACACCAAGGCGCCGTTGCAGGTCGACCCGCTGCGTCGCCATTCGGCAAAGGTCGCTTCCGCAACTTCGCCGGTAACGACGCGTGAAAGGTCCAGATAGCGATCGCGATCTTCACGACGAAGTCTTGCTGGATCCTCGCCGTAAAGTTCGGTCAGATAGAAGTCACGAACGTCCTCGAAATCCCAGGACGCGCCTCGATCGCGGGGAACACGCGATTTCCATAGCGGGCTGTGGACCGGAGGAACATCCAGGTATCGTTGCAGCGTTCGCTGCTGCGGCACCTGGGCGAAAGCCAGGCTCTCAGCTGCGAAGCGAACATTCGCGCGGCGGGCATCGTCGAGCGGCCGCATATAGGCGCCCACTCCGTAGTAGTGGGTAATACCTGCATCTGGAGAGAAGGGCATCGCACCACCCGAGGGTGAGTTCACGACATACGGCACATCGGGCCTTATGCGGCCGGCAATCGCCGGAATGATCTCCTCCGTGATTGGGCCCGCCCAATATTCACGCGGCAATCCGAGCATAGCCGCCTGCTGATAGATTTCGCTGCCACCGCAGAGAACGGCCACTGATGGGCATCCCTGAACGGCGTGCAGGAATTCCTCGACCTCCGCGTGGACGTGCGCGGTTAGCGCCTTGTCGTTCTTCGGATAGTCGAAGTTGGCGAACATGAAGTCCTGCCAGACGAGCAGACCGAGTTCGTCGCAGAGCTGAAAGAACGCCGGCGTCTCGTAAGCCATGGTGCCGCCGACGCGGATCATGTTCATGCCTGCCTCGGCGGCAAGGCGCAGGAACGGCTCGTAATCCGCCTTGCCGCCCGGCAGCCGAACGATATCCGCCGTCGTCCAGACAGCGCCTCGGCAAAAGACACGCTCGCCGTTGACCACCAGCGCAAAGTCATCACCACCCGATCCGCGATCGACGTCGATGCGCCGAAAGCCCGTTCGGCCCCCATGGTGCTCGACGCCGTCAATGACGATCGAGAAATCATAGAGCTGCGGTACGCCGTGCGTGTGCGGCCACCAGAGATCGACGTTCTCTAGCCTGAGGATTGCCGAATGGTGCTTCTCTCCGACTTTTTCGAAAGCCTGCTGAATATCTCCGCACCGAAGCACGATGTCCGGATTGTCGACATTGGTATGGAGGGAAACGCTCAGTCGCCCAGTGCCATCCGCCTCGAGCACGCCGCGCACAGAAACATTATCGATCGAAACGACATCACGGCGGACGACCGTGATGGGTCGCCAGGGACCGACAGCATGAATTTCCGGACACCACCCGGGCATGCGGCCCAGAAGCGTCGTGCGGACATTCTTCAAGCCTTGCGGCGTGATCATCTGCGGGCGCCAGCGGGCGCGTGGGCCGGGCTCGGCCAGCCTCGGCGCAAGGGCTCGGAAGCACAGCGCCAACTCGTCGCCGCCGGAGAGCGTCACAGGTATCTCGTGCATTGTGAACATGCTTTCCGACGACAGGATCTCCTGGCCGTTGAGAAAGACATGACACAGCGTCGCCAATCCCTCGAAGCGAAGGATCGCATCACCGGGCTGGACGTCAAAAAGCCGGCAGAGATACCATGCGTCGCGGGTGTCGAGCGGCTCCGGATTATCCCGGTCGAACTGCCCCGCCTTTTCCAAAGCTGCGGCGACGGTACCTGGTACTTCGGCAGCAATAAACTGCGCGGACAAGGGAATGTCATGGGGCGTTGCGCAAGCGCCCGGTTCCGTCAGGACCAGATTCCACCCTTCGGCAAGCAGGGTTTCCTCCGCACCGACACTCGCCAACCGTCCCCGCATCCTCAGACTCCCGGCTTCACAAGCGCTCCTTGAGAGAAGCCATCATGGAATCCCATGCATCGGCTGCCGGATCAAGCGCCGTGCGCAGCGGATCGTATTTCTTCCGGGTCACCGCCCGGGCAAGCTGGAACTGCACCGACTTTGCGACTTCGGAAATTCGACGCGCATCGTCAATGGCGGAGGAGAATTCGCTGGCCGAGAGCCACGCCAGGTAATCTCCGGCAAGCTCGAAATTGGCGCCGAACTGGCGCAACGTATTGAATGCGTATTTGTGAAAGAAACCGAAGGGACGCTCTGCCACGGCTTCCACCTGCTGCGGAAACACTTCAGCGAAGGCGCGGATCGGATTGGTGGTCGGTCTGCGGCGGAAGTGAGGTCCGAGAAGCTTGCGCGCCGTAGTGCCGACATGAGCGGCGTCAGGCATGCGAACGGGAAACTTTGCAAACTCCGTGTAGGGGAGGAACGGTGGATCCTCTGCGGATAGATGCAGCTGGAACAGCCCGTCGAAATCCTCTCCCTCGAGTTGAAAATAGCCGCCGTTGTGAAAGTACTCGATGCGCTTGCCGGTGAAGTCGAGCCTGTTGATTGCGACCGTGGTCTTGCCATGCTCCGTACGGTAGGCGGTGCCCTGCGTATCGGGCATGTAAAACGAGTCCATCTCGATCAGGCAGAGGCGACCTCGCTCAATCTGTGTTTCGACATGCCGTTCGACCCGGTCGAAGATGGCAAGTTCGGTGACCCGGACGTCGTAGAGTGACTCGAGATCCTCGAGGGGCACCTTGAAGAAGGTGAACTGGTCGCCCTCGAAATCCTGCGTCAACGTGAAGCCAAGCATCGCTTCCGGTGCGGCACCAGCAGCATTCAATACTTCGATCCAGAGGTCGACGTAGCAATTGGTTTCCGGCCACATGCGCTCGCTGGAGTGCAACGGATGCGACTGATAGCCGTCCGGGCGCGCCCGCGGGAAGACGGCTGTCATCAAACCGCTCAGCCCCACAGCGCTTGCCGCACCTTGGCAGGCCATTGCTTCACCTCAAGCCCGTGGTGATGGAAGAGAGCAAGGGCAATGCGTTCAAGCCCGAAGCCAACGCAGGCGGTATGAGCGACGCTGCCATCTTCGAGATACAGGCCCCATTTCGTACCGAACGCGTCCTGATGATAGTTGAAGCTCATGCAGGCCGTCGGCTTTGCAACCGAGGTGATCGGAATGAGCAGCTCGAACTTCAGGTTCTGGTCGCGCTGATTGTTGGCCAGCATCTTGCCAGCCCGGCCGAAGAAGGGATCGTTCGCGACATCGATCGCCACATCCAGGCCGACCGCCTTCATCATTTCGACGCCGCGGTCCATCCAGCGCTGCCGGAAATCCGTGACGTGTTGCTCTGTGCCCATGCAGATGTACTCGCGCATGCGGAAGAGCTGCTGGCGCGCCGGGTCCTGCGACGGCTCGTGCCGGAAACAGTAGGATTGCAGATCGAAAAGGCCGCCACTCATCGGCAGTTTGCCGCGACGAGCAACAGTCGGATAAAGCGGATAGCAGGCCGCAGGCGTCAGCACGATGTCGGTTGCCTGCTGATCCTTTGTCCAGTCGTCGCCCACTTCCATGCATTGAAGCAGGCCGATGTGGTCGAGCTCGCTGCCGCAGAAACTATGGACGGTGCCGGCGAGCTGCGGGAAGCTCTTCATGTAACCACTTTTCTCGAAGAAGGCGCGGTTCATGCCCGGCGGGAAGCGCATCGCCTCAGCGCCGTCGGCGCCACCGAATTTGTCGATCAACCGCTCGAAGGCGGAAATCACATCTTCGAATTGTCCGCTACGCCCATAAAGACCGTCAACGCCGGTATCGATTAGAAGGCCCGATTCAAAAAGCCTGTCCAAAAACGTTGTCTGCACGTCCATGTCGTCACCCCAGTAAGCTAGTGTCCTGCTTGTGGACAAGAAGCATGCTCGACGTGTTGCCGAGGATGCGGTCGTTCGAGATCATGAGTTGTGCGGAATGGGCGTCGCGCAAATGGCGCCCGACGCTGAACGGCGTGCCGTTCTTGTAGCCCATGATCCCGCAGATCAGCATCACATGATTGACGATTTCGAGGATCGTTTCCGACGACGCGATCTTCACGTTGTTCATCGTGACGGCAAAGCCCATCGAGGAAAGCTTGTCTGCGTCGCTCTTGGCATCCTCGTAGGCCTTCAGGCCGGCGACGACGTTCGAGCGAACCATCTGAAGCAGGTTGGAGACCTCGGCCAACCGCAGGGCACCGGGCGGCGGCACTCCGGGCGACTTACGTGCGGCAGCACGAACGAACGCCTGGGCACGACCCACAGCATCGACGGCGATCCCATACCAGACGCCGCTCCAAAGAAGGTGCGACGATGCCAGCATCGATTGGGCTGCAATCTCCGCAAATGGCTTCGGCAAAATTTGCTCGGCCGGCGCCTCTCCTTTGAACAGGAAGCCATCCGAACACGTGCCACGCATGCCAAGGGTGTTCCACGCGTGGGTCTTTTCCAGCGCGTACTGCTCCTTGACGAAAACGGTCAGGACCTGATCGGAAGAAGCCGAATTTGCGTGGGCCCGCGAGGTAATCATGATCGCATCGGCGTACGAACCGTAGGATATGACGGTCGCGTCCTTCTCCAGACGGCAGGTATCGCCCTCGACCTCGATCGCGCAGATGCTGTTCCTGAGGTTGCCGCCTATGCCGCCTTCTGTCGTCGCCGATGCGATCAGCAATTGCTCAACCGCCACGCGCCGCATGAAGGCCCGATGCCATTCGCTCTCGCCGCCGTGCTCGACAAGACTGCACAGCTTGATGTGGTGCATGGCGAAGACCATGGCAGCCGCAGAACAAGCCTGACCAAGCATCGAGCACAACTCGGCAATCTCAGCGATCGTCGCGCCTTCGCCGCCAAAGTGGAGTGGGACCTGAATTCCGAGCAACCGCTCGGCTCTCATGGCCTCCACGGCCTCGTGCGGGAACCTCCCATCAAAATCGACGGAGTCTGCATGCTTTGCCGCGATCGCTGCCACGCGGGCGACCCTGGCGGCAAGATCCTCTTGCGCGATTTTGACCGGAAAGTTCATTTAGGCGACCTTCCGGCTATCTTTGATCTGGTCGACAGTCCTCGCGATCGCTGCAATGCTGGCGAAAGACTTTCGATTCAAGAGATTGTCGGGAAACTCGATGTCAAAAGCCTCTTCGATGCCAAGCATAAGCTGCACCGAAGCGAAGGACGTGAGGCCGACGGCATAGAGGTCGGAATCGTCGGCAACTTGGTCAACAGAAACGGGAAGCTTTCCGAATTTGACCAGGAGATCACGGATCGTAGTATTCATTATGACTTCTCCAAGATGATCATATCTCGAGTGGCGAAAAGTGCCTTGTTCTCGCGATAGGCGTAGTCCGGAAAAGACAAAATTCTGCTAAATGACGTAGTTAAAGCGAACTGATGATGTCAGCTAAATTCTTAGAAGAGAAAACGAGAGGAGGCGAAATTTAGCTGATATTTCAAATTCTTGCCGTGATTGCAATCGCCGCGCCAGGAGAGGGGTCTTCTGACACATTGTTCAGAAACAATACTTCTCTCGCGATTTTTTACTAGACGAGCGGCGGGTACAGGTGCTCGGTCCCACGATAATCCGAAACCGAATAGCAGCCCTCGCCCATCGCTCTGATCGACTGTTCAGCGATCACGGCTTTGCCATGGCCACCAGGTATGTCGAGTATATAGGTGGGCTGGCAGAGACCAGAAATCCGACCACGCAGAGCCGCGACGATCTTCTGTCCCTCTTCGATCGTGAGCCGAAAATGGCTCGTCCCGGGAGCCAGGTCAGGATGGTGCAGATAATAGGGCTTCACGCGCGTCTCGACGAAAGCCTTCATCAGTTCCGTGAGCACGGCCGGATCGTCATTGACGCCCTTGAGCAGCACCGACTGGCTGACCATGACCACCCCGGCATCAATCAGGCGCGCACATGCCGCTCGTGCCTCGTCTGTCAGTTCGCGCGGATGATTGGCGTGCAAAGCCACATAAACGCTCTTCCCACTCGCTCTCAGCGCCGCAATCAGGGCCGCATCAATCTTTGATGGATCGACGACAGGAACGCGCGTGTGGAACCGCACGATCTTCACTTGATCGATCAGTGCCAGTTCCCGAAGAATCTCTTCGAGCCGTCGCGGGGAGAGGATTAACGGATCGCCGCCCGTCAGGATCACTTCCCAGATTTCCTGGTGGTCGCGAATGTAGGCAAAAGCTGCCGACATCGCCTCAGAGTCCAATGTCCCCAAGCCTTGTGGACCGACCATTTCGCGGCGAAAACAGAAGCGGCAGTAGACCGGGCACACATGCACGGCTTTCAACAGCACGCGATCCGGATAGCGATGAACGATGCCTTGCACGGGACTATGGGCCTCGTCGCCGATCGGATCCGCACGTTCTTCAGGCGCAACGATCAGCTCGGCCGCGTCAGGAACGAACTGCCGGGCAATCGGGTCGGCATCATTCGCAGGATCAACCAGACCCACGACCGTCGGCGTCAATGCGATGGCGTAGCGTGCGGCGACATCCGCCAAAGCGTCCCGGTCTCTTTCGCCAAGCAACCCGGCGCGTTCCAGACCCTCGACGGTCTTGATGGCTGTGATGCTGTTCATGTGCCGTACTCCGCGACCGGCGCCCACATTACCTGATCGATCCGCGACGCCCCGGTTGCCAACATCACCAACCGATCGAAACCGAGCGCAATGCCGCTTGCCTCGGGCATGATGGCAAGCGCCTCCAGGAAATCCTCGTCGAGGGGATAGCTTTCGCCGTAGATGCGCACTTTCTCGGACATCTCGATCTCGAAGCGGCGGCGCTGTTCGGCCGCATTGGTAAGCTCGCCGAAGCCGTTTGCAAGCTCGACGCCGCAGGCGTAGACCTCGAAACGTTCGGCAACCCGGGGATCGCTCGCGGAAGGACGCGCCAGCGCAGCTTCCGATACCGGATACTCGTCCAGAATGGTGACACGGCCAAAGCCTAGATGCGGTTCCACCTTTTCGACCAGCACGCGGCTGAACAAATCCGCCCAGCCGTCATCTTCGGCAACGCGCATGCCGGTCCGCTTTACCTGGTCCGCGAGATGCGCCCGATCCGTCGTGCCATCGGCGGACACGGACGCCAGCAGATCTATACCGGCGTAGCGGTCGAAGGCTGCGGCAACGCTTATCCGGTCCGGCCCCGCGAACGGATCGCACTCGCTCCCTCGATAGGTGAGCCGCGTTGTCTTCATGGTTTCTGCAGCAAGGGCCAGAATGCGAACGCAATCCATCATCAGGCTCTCATAGCTTTCGCCCACGCGATACCATTCAAGCATGGTGAATTCCGGATGATGCAGCGGACCGCGCTCGCGGTTGCGATAAACGTGAGCGAAGCAGGCGATGCGCTGTTCTCCGGCCGAAAGCAGTTTCTTGCAGGCAAATTCAGGCGAAGTGTGCAGATATAGCGGTGCTGCTGTCTGGCCGTCGGTCGTCAGCGCTTGGGTAGCAAAGGCGTGCAGATGCGCCTCGTTGCCTGGCGACACTTGCAGGGTGGCAGTGTCGACCTCCAGAAAGTCCTCGCTTAGGAAATAGCCGCGCAGGGCCGTCTGGATCGCATTCCGCCCGAGCAGGAACGGGCGGCGGTCCGCATGCACGCTCGGCGTCCACCACGGCGATACTTTGGCGATCGAGGGTTTCATTGACATCGTCCTGACCGGTCTATCCAACGCTGGGGCTGGCTATTTGCCGGATTTTAGGTTAGTTGCGCCCCCAAAGAACAATCAGTTGCGTCTCGGAGGCCGTATCGACAGTCCTCTACGACGCCAAAAGCCGAGTTACAAGGAAGTCTTAATGGTCAAGGTCATCGCCTCTTCCGTCCGCAAGGGCAACGTTCTCGACGTAGATGGCAAACTCTACGTCGTTCTGACTGCCCAGAACTTTCATCCGGGCAAGGGCACGCCGGTCACCCAGGTTGACATGCGTCGTATCGTCGACGGCGTAAAGGTTTCCGAACGCTGGCGTACGACCGAGCAAGTCGAGCGCGCCTTCGTCGAAGACGTGAACTTCCAATATCTTTACGAGGACGGCGAGGGGTTCCACTTCATGAACCCGGCGACCTATGACCAGGTGGTCGTGAACGATGAAACGATGGGCGATCAGAAGGCCTACCTGCAGGAAGGCATGACCTGCATCCTGTCGATCCATGAAGGTGTTCCGCTGGCGCTCGAGCTTCCGCGCCACGTCATTCTCGAAATCACCGAAACCGAACCGGTTGTGAAGGGCCAGACGGCGTCGTCTTCCTACAAGCCGGCAATGCTTTCGAATGGCATCCGCACCTTGGTACCCCCGCATATTGACGCCGGCACACGCGTCGTCATTGCAACGGAAGACAATTCCTACGTCGAACGCGCCAAGAATTGATCGTTCATCGATATGTGAAAGCAAAGGCCGCGTAGCAAACGCGGCCTTTTTTCTTGCGGATTAGAGCTGGTAAACAAATGAAAAAGCGCCGGCAGAACCGGCGCTTCGAGTTTCGGATTGAGATTGAGCCCAGACCGCTCGACTTAGTAGCGCGGGCAACGTGCCTCGTAGCGGCGGCCATACCGGTCTCTGTAGACGCAGTAGCCGCGGCGTTCGACCGACTGACCGATAAGCGCACCGGCAAGACCGCCGGCAACGGCGCCAACTGCAGCGCCACCCCAGCTGTTGCTGACAGCACCACCAATGATAGCGCCAGTACCTGCACCGATTGCGGTGCCCTGTTCCGTCGCCGTGCAGGAAGCAAGCGCGCCAACGAGGGCGCCAATGAGCACAATCTTCTTCATCATGACATAACTCCCAGTTTTTTCCGTCGCTTAGATACGACCGAGTAACACAAGAATAATAATAATCACGAGAACTAGCCCTAAACCACCAGAAGGTCCATAGCCCCAGCCGCGGCTGTAACCCCAATTTGGTAAGGCTCCGATCAAAAGCAGAATAAGGATAATGAGAAGTATGGTTCCAAGCATGGTTCAAGTCCTCGACGTCATTACACCAGGAATGGACGAGAAACACGCATCACCGATTTTTGTTCCGTGCGTATCAAATGTTTAGCTTTGGCAGCAAAATCATTCGAACCACATCGTTTTCTGCCGCTCCGTGGAATGCAGGTAACATCGCGAAAGGCTCCGGCAGAAATTCGCCTTAAGATTTTCGGCAAGGGCGGTTGACAGAGCGGATGCAAATCACGCTGCACGCAGGACGTGAATTTTCCGATTCAGCATCTTGTGGGAAAAAGCGATTCAAAATCAATACTTAGCCGTGAACAAACACTGAATCAGGCGGAGTCAGCGATTCGTCTCCGATTCGTTCTCAAGCTGTTCCGAATCGGAAAACGAGCAATCTGCAAGCTATTCGCGCAACAGAAACTGCGGAGGAAATTCAAATCAGCCCTTGCCTTTGCGACAACGGCTGTCCATGTGTTGTCTGCTTCGGAGAGGAGCTGACTTGATCTGGGGCTCCCCGGCCTCATCTGCAGGACCATGACACTGACATCGCAGCCGATGATACTGAGTGGACGCGGGGTAACCGCGGTGCTCGGGCCAACCAATACCGGCAAAACGCATTATGCCATTGAGCGCATGGTTGCACATGGCACCGGCGTGATCGGCCTGCCGCTGCGACTGCTGGCGCGTGAGGTTTACACGCGCGTCGCCGAAAAGGTCGGAGTTCAGAACGTTGCACTGGTGACGGGCGAGGAGAAGATATCGCCTCCCAATGCCCGCTTTTCGGTCTGTACGGTCGAGGCAATGCCACGCGAGACCAAGGCAGCGTTCGTCGCCATTGATGAAGTTCAGCTCGCTGGCGATCTGGAGCGGGGGCATATCTTCACCGATCGTATTCTGCATTTGCGCGGTCGCGACGAAACGCTGTTGCTTGGCGCCGGTACGATGCGACCGATCTTGCAGCAGCTTCTCCCTGGGATCACGGTGGTCGAGCGACCCCGACTTTCCCACCTTTTCTATGCTGGACAGAAGAAGATCACGCGCCTGCCGCAGCGCTCGGCAATCGTCGCCTTCTCGGCGGATGAAGTCTACGCGATCGCGGAATTGATCCGCAGACAGCGCGGCGGAGCGGCCGTCGTTCTCGGAGCCCTTAGCCCGCGTACGCGCAATGCGCAGGTAGCGCTTTATCAGGCTGGAGATGTCGAGTATCTGGTCGCGACCGATGCGATCGGCATGGGGCTCAATCTCGACGTCGACCACGTCGCCTTTGCTCAAGATCGCAAATTCGACGGCTATCAGTTCCGCAACCTGAACCCCGCCGAACTCGGGCAGATTGCAGGCCGTGCCGGCCGGCACGTTCGCGATGGGACTTTTGGTGTCACAGGCCAGGTCGATCCCTTCGACGAGGAGCTGGTCGAACGCATCGAAGGCCATGAGTTCGACAACGTGAAAGTGCTGCAATGGCGCACGAAGAACCTCGATTTCGCTTCCATTCACGCGCTACGCACAAGCCTTGAGACCGGACCCACTGTTCCCGGCCTGACGCGCGCTTTGCCTGCGGTCGACCAGCAGGCGCTGGAACACCTGTCGCGCTACCCCGAAATCATCGACCTTGCGACCAATCCATCGCGCGT
Source organism: Rhizobium grahamii CCGE 502 (assembly GCF_000298315.2). Taxonomy (GTDB): domain Bacteria; phylum Pseudomonadota; class Alphaproteobacteria; order Rhizobiales; family Rhizobiaceae; genus Rhizobium; species Rhizobium grahamii. The sequence continues at coordinate 359,020 of NZ_AEYE02000029.1, forward strand.
CGAGAAGTTGTGGGAGGCCTGCGCGCTTCCGGACTACCGGCGCATTGCGCCGGCGCAACATGCCGATCTGATCTCCACCCTCTTTTCCGATCTCGTTCGCTATGGCACGGTAAACGAGGATTTCCTCGCCGAGCAGATACATCGCGCAGATCGAACGGACGGCGAGATTGACACGCTTTCGGCGCGAATCGCGCAGATAAGGACTTGGACCTATGTATCGAATCGGCCCAATTGGCTTGCCGATCCGACACACTGGCAGGAAAAGACGCGGGAAATCGAAGATCGATTGTCCGATGCGTTACATGAAAGGTTGACGAAACGCTTTGTTGATCGCAGGACATCTGTGCTCATGAAGCGCCTGAGAGAGAATGCGATGCTGGAAGCTGAAATCAGTGTAAATGGCGATGTCTTCGTTGAAGGACATCATGTGGGGCAGTTGTCGGGATTCCGGTTCACGCCCATTTCGGGAGCGGAAGGGCCGGACGCCAAGGCTGTTCAGTCTGCCTCGCAAAAGGCGCTCGCTCTGGAATTCGAGGCACGTGCCGCGCGCCTCCATGCGGCCGGCAACGGCGATCTCGCGATCAGCTCCGACGGCGCGATCCGTTGGTTGGGCGATCCGGTAGCGCGCCTTGCGGGCAGTGATCATGTGATGCGCCCGCGCGTCATCCTGCTCGCCGACGAGCAGCTGACCGGCAATGCCCGCGACCACGTGGCAGCTCGTATCGAGCGGTTCGTCAATCATCACATCAGTACGGTTCTGAAGCCGCTCGACGATTTGTCGCGCGCAGAAGACCTGCAGGGCCTGGCAAAGGGTCTGGCGTTCCAGCTCGTCGAGAATCTCGGCGTCCTGTTCCGACGCGATGTGACCGAAGAGGTGAAGTCGCTGGATCAGGATGCGCGCGCCTCGATGCGCCGCTATGGCGTCCGGTTCGGCGCCTATCACATCTTCGTCCCTGCCCTTCTGAAGCCTGCTCCAGCCGAGCTCATCACGCTTCTCTGGGCGCTAAAGAACGACGGTCTCGACAAGCCCGGCTACGGCGATCTCATTCCCGTTCTGGCTGCAGGCCGCACGTCGGTGGTGACAGATCCAGCTTTCGAGCGCACCTTCTACAAGCTGGCTGGCTTCCGATTCCTTGGCAAACGCGCAGTTCGCATCGACATCCTGGAGCGCCTTGCGGATATCATCCGCCCGTTGCTTCAGTGGAAGCCTGGCCAGGCCAACCGTCCTGAAGGCGCATATGACGGCCGTCGCTTCACGACAACGACCGCTATGCTTTCCATCCTCGGTGCAACGCTCGAGGATATGGAAGAGATCCTGAAGGGGCTCGGCTATCGCGCTGATGCCGTAAAGGCAGAAGAGGCAGCAGCTCATCTGTCGGTTCAGGACGCCTCGGCGGCGCCGACGGCCGAGGCCACCTCCGACGACAGCGCGGAGAAGGCCGATCACGACGATGCCGACAGCGCGTCGGAGGAGCCTGCCTCGGAGGCTCCCGCCGTTGAGGTCGCGGCTGAAGAACAGCCGGTTGCCGTAACGTCCGAAGAAGCTGAGGAACCGAAGCCGGTTCTTCTTTGGCGCCTCGGTGGCCGTACGGACAATCAGCGTCAGGCCCGCAGCCCGGGTGGCGAACGCCGCGGCGGCAACAATCGCGGCCAAGATCGCGGAAATGGCCAGCGTCGCCAAGGTGGTGAAGGTGGCGAAGGCCGTGACGGCAACCGCCAACATCGCGGCAAGGATGGCGGTAAGCCGCAGCAGGGACGGGGCGATCGCAACGAGCAGCGCGGCGACCGTCAGGACCGCGGCGATCGCAAGGATCGCAACAACAACCGCGGCGGCCCGCAGCCGTTGCGCTTCGAGGCAAAGCCCCCACGCAAGGAAAAGCCGATCGATCCGGATTCTCCCTTCGCAAAGCTCGCTGCCTTGAAGGAGCAGATGAAGAAGTAAGGGCATGGGCGGGGAGACACAGCCAGGAAGCGGTTCGCGGCAACGCATCGACAAGTGGCTGTTCTTCACGCGCATGGTGAAATCGCGCTCGCTGGCACAAAGCCACATTCAATCCGGACATGTCAGGATCAACGGCGAGCGGGCCGTCCAGCCGAGTCAAATGGTCAAAGCCGGCGACAAGATCGAGCTGGCTCTCGAGCGCCGCGACATTGTCCTTGTCGTCAGGTCGGGCGGTGAGCGGCGCGGTCCTTACGAGGAAGCTCGGCTGCTTTATGAGGACCTGACGCCTCCGCCCGACGAGACAAAACGCCTCACCCCTTATGAGCAGGCAATGCGGGCCACAGGTGCGGGACGACCCACCAAAAAGGAACGTCGTGCAATCGACAAGCTGATGTCGGACGAGGATTAGAAAACTCTATCCGAACTGCCGGGTTTTGCGATTTCTTTATTCTTGAAATCCTCGGGCAAAGCCGGTACGTCACAATCAACTTGCCGGATAGCGTGAATGCCTCCCAAGCATCTCACTGCTTCCTTTCCGGTTGGGGAAAGGCGCGACGTTCCAGGTTGCCCGGCCCCGTTGTATGGAAGTCCTGGAGTTCTTCATGACCTATGTCGTGACCGACAATTGCATTCGCTGCAAATATACCGACTGCGTGGAAGTCTGCCCCGTCGATTGCTTCTATGAGGGTGAAAACTTCCTCGTCATTCACCCTGACGAATGCATAGACTGTGGCGTTTGCGAACCGGAATGTCCCGCCGAGGCGATCAAGCCTGATACGGAGCCAGGCCTCGACAAGTGGCTCAAGGTCAACGCCGAGTATGCGAGCATCTGGCCGAACATTACGGTCAAGAAGGACGCCATGCCCGAAGCGAAGGAAATGGACGGCGAGACCGGCAAGTTCGAGAAGTACTTCTCTGAGAAGCCGGGATCGGGTGACTGATCCCTCATTCTCGCTACTAGGGCCTGAAACCGGGTTCAGTGAGCCAAAAAACGCCTGAAGTGTGTCCGCGGCATATGGGTGTCATGTGTTGCGCGCATGACTCAGGCGCAGTAAATTATTGATTTCCTCATATTTTTGTGATAGCTTTCGGACACTGATCCATTTGCGGCATGAAGCGTGCCCAAACCACCACGAAAGCAAAACAAATCCAAAAACGCGGTTTCCGTGACATATCAACGCCTTGAGCCGTGAGGTTCCAAGCTTGTGCGCATGGACAAGTTTGCTTTTATCCGGTGGGACCAGAAGTAAGTCACCCGACGGATCTGACCGTCTCACCCGGGCCTGACTGACCCGGCTCCGGCTGCAGCCGGAAGCGTAACAGGGAGTGTTTGAATAGAATGACGACCCAGCAGAAAAAACCTTCTTCCGCACGTCACGGCTTCAAGACCGGTGAATCGATCGTGTACCCCGCACATGGCGTCGGTACCATCAGCGCTATCGAAGAGCAAGAAGTAGCAGGCATGAAGCTTGAACTTTTCGTTATCGATTTCGAGAAGGACAAGATGCGCCTTAAAGTGCCGGTCGCCAAGGCCATGAGTATCGGCATGCGTAAGCTCTCCGAGACCGATTTCGTCGAGCGTGCATTGAAGGTTGTGCAGGGCAAGGCGCGCGTCAAGCGTACCATGTGGTCCCGTCGCGCTCAGGAATATGATGCAAAGATCAATTCCGGCGACCTCATTTCCATCGCTGAAGTTGTGCGCGATCTCTATCGCGCCGAGAACCAACCTGAACAGTCCTATTCCGAACGCCAGCTTTATGAAGCTGCGCTTGACCGCATGGCACGCGAAATTGCTGCGGTGAACAAGATGTCGGAAACGGAAGCTGTCCGCCTCGTAGAGACCAATCTCAACAAGGGTCCGAAGCGTGGCAAGGCGATCGAAGAAGACGAATCTCAGGACGAAGCTGCATAAGCTCCCTGTTTTTCCTGCAAAAAAACCCGGCCTTGTGCCGGGTTTTTTTTGGAACTTTTTCTCTCTTGGCACGTTTCAACAATGTAGCTGCGGACCGCGTCGGGAACTGACATCACCCTCGAACGCTCGCATATCTGTAAACGTTCGATGAGGAGCGGATCATGCTTTCCACGTTCTGCCTAGCGGGCAACTTGAGGAACTTGATCCCACCCCGCTGTACTACCGGCGCATAACCCTAAGCTAGGGCCCCATCTGGAAACGTCCAGAGTTCGGGGCCTTTATACGTTCAAGACATGAATTTGGTCTGGGCAGCAATGTCCGGAAGCAAGAATTCTTTGCCCTTTTTTGGCGTCACGCCTGAATTCAGGAGACCGATATGAAGAACATGTCTGCAGACCGGCGCATGATTAAAATCGCCATGGCGGCTCCCTACCTTGCTCGAGAAGAGGAACACGATCTCGCAATCCGCTGGAAGAATAATGATGACCGTGGCGCTCGCAATCAGATCGCCATGGCCCATATGCGCCTTGTTATCTCGATGGCAGGAAAGTTCCGCAACTTCGGTCTGCCGATGAGCGACCTCGTGCAGGAGGGTTACGTCGGTCTACTGGAGGCGGCTGCGCGCTTCGAGCCCGAGCGTGACGTCCGCTTCTCTACCTACGCAAGCTGGTGGATCCGTGCCTCGATCCAGGACTATATCCTTCGCAACTGGTCGATCGTTCGCGGCGGTACGAGTTCGGCGCAGAAGGCCCTGTTCTTCAATCTTCGCCGCCTGCGCGCCAAGCTCGCCAGAGGCGACACGCAGCTGACACTTCAATCCATTCATCAAGAAATCGCAGCAGCACTCGGCGTCAGCCTTTCCGACGTCCAAACGATGGATGCCAGGCTTTCGAGCAACGACGCTTCGCTTCAGGCCCCGTCGGTCTCCGGCGATGCGGATAGTGCCGAGAAGATGGACTTCCTCGTCAGCGACGAGCCTCTGCCGGATGAGCAAGTATCGAACATGATCGACGGCGAGCGCCGGCGCAACTGGCTCGCTTCTGCCTTGAAGCACCTCAATGAGCGGGAGATGAAGATCATCAGCGCTAGGAGGCTTGCTGAAGATGGCGCTACGCTCGAGGAACTCGGCGCAGATCTCGGCATCTCCAAGGAACGCGTTCGGCAGATCGAAAGTCGGGCGATGGAAAAGCTACGCAGCGCACTCGTGAGCGCAGACCCCTACATGGCCGCATCGGCCTGAACGAGCTTACTCCCCCAGTGATGGACTTGGCCCGGTGAAAGCCGGGCCTCTTTTTATTCCGCAATAATCTTGACGCGATCGCCGGGAGAAACGGAGGCGCCGGTCGGCAGCGCATTGATAAGCTTGAAGAGATCGAGCTTTCGATCCGTACCCATCATCCGTGCAGCAAGCGTCGTGATGTTTTCGCCCGGCCGCACTTTGACGACCCTGACGCGCAACGGCTTCAGCGATGCCGTCTCTTCCGGGGTCATCCGACGAAAGCTTGCTCGCAATACGTCCGCCGTCTGCTGGAGCGCGGCACTACCTTTCGGCACAGCTGTCAGGAAACGGAAAATCTGAGCGTTGTTGCGTATAACGGTGACGTCGAAGTCCCAACGATCTGCGCTCGCCCGCGCCGTGGCCGCCTCCATTCCATTGATCGTGGTCTGCTGAATGGTGGAGGGATCGAGGCCAGTAACCCACCCGCTCGAGATATAGTTCGTGAGGCTCTGGTTCTGATTGTCGGCCACGCCGTCAAAACGGATTGCAACATCGCCGGGCCCAGTCGCCATGACCGCCTCGACCTTGTTGTCGATCTTGAAATCAGGCGGCACGTCGAAGCGAATGCCGAGCCCGCCGTGGAGGAAGGTCTGCCCGCGCACATAGCCCTCCTCGGGGCTGTCGCCGTATAGCAAGCCGTCGATTCCGTCGAGATAATAGTCCCTGCCCGTATCGCCGACCTTGCCCTCCTGACCGAAGGCTCGCGCATGATCGCGCGCCAGTTCGATGCGCTGGGCGGAATTCGGATGGCTGGATAGGAAGTCGAGGCTCTGGTCCGCCTCGGGGTCGACAGACATGAAGCGGCTGTAGGCGGCCATGGAGTCGAGGAACCGCGCGGCCGCGTAGGGATCGTACCCTGCTTCCCCGAGCATCCGGACGCCGATAACGTCGGCCTGCAATTCCTGCTGTCGCGAGAAAGCTGCCAATCGCAGCTTGCCGCGCGCCAACGCCTGCTTGCCGGCAATATCGCTCGACAACACCTCGGCCACGACGCGGCTGGCGATGACTTCTGCCTCCTCGCGCTTCTGCCGTTCGATGCCATGGTTTGCCGTGACGTGACCCATCTCGTGCGAGAGAACCGCGGCAACCTCGGATGCGTCTTTGGCGAGCGCCAGCAAGCCACGCGTCACGTAGAGATAGCCCCCCGGCAGGGCAAACGCGTTGATGGCCGGGGAGTTCAGGATGGTGATGCGGTAGGATTGGCTCGGATTCTCGGAGACAGCGGTCAGCGCCCCCGCGATACGGGCAACCAGACGCTCGGTCTTCGCATCCTTATACTCGCCGCCATAGCTCGCCACGATGCGCGGATGCTCGCGTGCACCCATGGCGGCACGCGGATCATTCTTCTGCACCTCGTCGACAATCTGCGGATTAGAGGACGGCGCAACACTTGGCTGATAGGATTGCTCAAGAATGGATTGGCAGCCATATAGCGCCATGCTTGTCGCACAGATAACCGAGGCTCGTCGTACCAGACGGCACGCCGACGAGAGCACATCACTGGAAGGCGCGGGGAATTTCCACGTCGGTATACTGTCCAGTCTGGCTCTCCAGGTCATCTTGCTTGTCGGCCGGCCCGCTTCCGCGACCCGGTCGGTCTCATGGTGATTCAACAGGCGTCCGTCCCCGTCCTTGCACTGCACAATCGGGGACACAAGTCTTTGCTGTAACTGATTTCCGCATCGGTTGCATAGCGAGACTCTAAGTAAATGTGGCGCCGTTGTATTTTAGCAAGCCTAACGTGCTTTTGAGTTTCCTCGGTCGCCTCAAATTATGGCGAAAGTGCCGTTGCAACCGCCAGATTCGTTAACTGCGGAGAAATTGCGTCAATCCGGGATGATCCTGGCGGCCCATAAATTCATCGATCGGAGCGGCCACCGCGATCCTGCCGTTCTCAATGAAAAGACCAAAGTCTGCGATGCGTTTGACCTCGTCCGGATCGTGCGACACGACGACGACGGTATTGCTCGTCTCGCGATGCATGTCGAGCAGCAACGCCGCCATTCCACTTCGCAAGCCGGGATCAAGCGCTGCAAAAGGCTCGTCCAGCAGGAGCACCGGCCGGTTGCGAACAAGCGCACGTGCAAAGGCCACCCGCTGCCGTTCCCCGCCGGACAGCGTCGCCGGCATTCGTCGTTCAAACCCGCGGAGCCCGACCTTTTCAAGCGAAGACGTGATCGATTGGCGGTCGGCAGTCGTCAGCTTCATCGACGGGTTGATGCCAAGGCCGATGTTGGTAACGACATCGAGATGCGCGAACAGATTGTTGTCCTGAAAGACGAGAGAGACGGCCCGCCGGGCCGGGTACTCGCTGGTCACATCCTTCCCTGCGATCACGATCTGCCCTCGCTCAGCCACATCAAAGCCAGCCAGCAGATTGAGGAAGGTTGACTTGCCGGCACCGGACGCGCCCGTCACAGCAATCACAGCACCGGCAGGAAGCCGGCAATCGAAGTGAAACTCCTGCACGCCAAGTTGGAGACCGACGTCGCGCATCTCGACCGAGAACCGCGGATCAACCATGGAAAGCCACCTCTCGCCGCGCTGGCCCCATGGTGCCGGCGATTGTGAGCAGCAGGCAGAGGATGCCAAGGATCAGCGCTAGACCATCCGCATCGTTCGTCCGGTAACTCCCCATGCGGCTATAAACGAGCCAAGGCAACGTGACGAAACTGTCCGAGCCGAACAATGCGACGGCGCCAAGATCGCCGAGCGACAGCGCCATCGCGAACGAAAATGCCGTGAGCACTGGTCTAATCAGGGCTGGCATATCGATCAGGCGCAGCCGCACCCAACCCGAGACACCAAGACTCGCCGCAAGTTTCTGCGTTCGGCGCTTGTGGACGATGAAAGCCGGCTCGAGGACACGCATCACAAAGGGCAGGGACATCAAAGCGTTGATCGCGACAATCAGCAGCGGAGCCACGGCGCTGGCGTCACCGAAGCTTCTCAGCGCTAGAAACCAGCCCGTCGCCAAGACGATCGGCGGCACGAGCAAGACCAACGATGATGCGCCACCCATGGCGGCAAAGAACGCTCCTGCGCCCGGGATCCCTGAACGCCGGAGAAGCGCCGCCCGGCGCGCACCCACCAGCATCATCGACATAAGTAAGGCGCTAGTGGCCGCGGAGATCGAGATGGCAAGACTGGTCGCAGCCGACTGCCAGAAAATGGGTTCACTGATGAGCTTCATGAGATTGGACCGAAGGCCAGCCAGAAGCACCGACATCAAAGGTAAACCAAGGAACAGAGCGGCGAACAGCAGGATGCTTCCATCCACGAGCCGCGCACCCAACAGCCCACCATCCGGGCGCCTGATCGCCTTGCCGACAGTCATCCCTTCATCCGCGGACGCAGGAAGACATGACAGCGCCCCAAGGATGACCGATGTAAGGGCGATCTGCAGCAGGGAAAGCGTGACGGCCCGGCCCGGATCAAAATCAAAACGCAGCGACTGATATATGGCAACCTCGACGGTCGTTGCGGCCGGTCCGCCACCCAGTGTCAGCACCAGCGTGAAGCTCGTGGCGCAGAGCATGAAGATCAGGCCGGCGATCCCGGGAATGACAGAGCGCAGGACCGGCCATTCGATGAAACGGAAAATCGAACCGGGCCGCATGCCGAGACCACTCGCCATCAGCCAGTATTCCGCCGGTACCCGCTCCAACGCCGCGAGCATCAGGCGGCAAGCCAGCGGCATGTTGAAGAAGACATGCGCCAACAGGATCCCGGAAAGCCCGTAGATGCTGATCGGCTCCGCCATGCCGAGCTTGAGCAGCAGCGCGTTCGCAAGGCCCTGCCGCCCCCAGATACCGATCAACCCCAGCGCCCCGATTAGGACAGGAAGCCCCATCGGCACGGCCATCAGCCGAATGATCCAGATGCGACCGGGGAAATGCTGCTGACGCGCCAGGGCCTGCGTGACCGGAATGGCAAAAGCGATCGAGAGCAGCGTCGAGAGCAAGGCCTGCAACAAGGTGAAACGCAGGACCTGCAGGATATAGGGTTCAAGCACCGCTGCCAGAATGTAGGAAAAACCGCTCGAAAGGAGCAATGCGAAGACTGCAAAGCCGACGAAAAGGGCAATGCCGGCGAGACTCACAGCCCCACCCAGCATCGCCCGTCGCATCTCAGCCTCGGTCAAAAGCATCAATTCATACTCATGGCGGCCAGCCACTCATCGACGAAGGCCTTGCGCTTCTCAGCAACTTCATCCGAGCTCATCAGAAAGGTCTTTGATGGATTCACAAGCTTGTCGAACGCGTCCGGTAGCGGCTGCGATGTCGCCGAAACCGGCATCATCCAGTTGTTGGTCGGAATCGTATCCTGGAAGCCCGGCGTCACCATGAATTTCAGGAACTCGCGTGCAAGCTCCTTGTCCGGTGCATTCTTCAGGAGGCCCCCCACCTCGATCTGGATGTAGTGGCCCTCCGAGAATGCAGCCGCCTGATAACGGTCCGTATTTTCCGCAACCATGTGATAGGCAGGCGAAGTCGTGTAGGAGAGCACCATCGGCGCCTCGCCCTTGGTGAAGAGCCCATAGGCTTCGGACCAACCGGGAGTCACCGTCAGCACCCGCTTCTTGAGTTTTGCCCAGGCCTCAGGCGCCTTGTCGCCGTAGACGGACTTCACCCACAGCAAGAGGCCGAGCCCGGGTGTCGAGGTGCGCGGATCCTCAATGACGATCTTCTGCGAAGAATCGCCTTCGACCAGATCCTTCATGCTTTTCGGAGGATTCTTGATCGTCTGGGTGTCGTAGATGACGGCGAAGTGGCCATAGTCATAAGGCACAAATACCTCATCCTTGTAGTTTCCCGGCACCTTGAGTGCACTGACGTCGACACCGCTCGCATCGAAGAGGCCGGTCGCCTTCGCTTCGGTGGTCAGATTCGTATCCAACCCGAGCACGACATCCGCCTTAGTCCCAGCGCCCTCAAGTTTCAGACGCGATAACAACGCCACGCCATCGGCTACGCTTACGAACTTGACGCTGCAGCCGCAGGTCTTCTCGAATGCTTCCTTGACCTTCGGTCCCGGACCCCATTCGGATGTGAAGCTCTCATAGGTGTAGACGGTGAGCGTCTTGTCTGCCGCCTGTGCGCCCTGGCCGGCCAAGCCGATGGTCGCGACAAAGATCGTGGCAAGCAACGAACGGCTCGTGAACTTGAATTTGAACATGGCACCTCTCCTCTGGTTTGCTTGAAGGGGAAAAGGGCGGTGCCAGATGTCACGCGTCTAATCCCTCCGCCGGTGTTAGCCGGATCAGGTTCCGCGGGTTGGCTTTGAGCCTCTCAGCCGCGCGCCTGATGGCACGGGCACCCCGTTAGAGCGTTTGAGATGTATCGCCACGCTTGGCGTCTTGCAAGGGGCGGCCTTGCGGCGCCATCGGCGTTTTACTCCGCGGCTTCGGCGTTGGCGGCCGGCCGCACCTCAACGACACGAGGCAGCTGTGTTGGTTTCAGCATCACCGCCGCACAAAGGCCGATGAGGGCGATGGCACAGGATGCCATGAAAAGCGGCATGAACGCACTGCCATACGCTTCGGCAACGGCTTGACGCGCCTGCTCCGGCAAGGCTGCCAGCATCTTTGGAGTGAGTTGCTCAATGTCGGTTACCCCTGGAATGGAAACGCCCGTTTTGCCGAGTTGCGAGCCGACGATCGCGCCGTAAATGGAGATGGCGATCGATGCTCCGCCCATACGCGACAGCGTCACCGATCCCGTTGCGGCGCCGACGTCGCGCGCCGGGGCAGCATTCTGGACGCCGATGACCGGAACCTGTTGTGCAAGACCGACACCGAAGCCGTGTAGGGCCATCACCGCCCCGATCAGCAGGACCGGTGTTCCGACATGAACCTGCGTCAGCAGTACAAACGCAATGGCGCTGCAGGTCAGGCTTGCGATGGCGAACGGCTTGTAGCGACCGGTGAGGGAGATGATGCGGCCTGCCGAGAGTGACCCGCAAACGATCCCGCCGGTCAGAAGAATAAAGAACGCTCCAGCCGCCGACGGCGAAAGACCGGTCGTCGTTTGTAGGAACAATGCGAAATAATTGACCATCCCGATACCAATCGCGCCGCTCATGATCGACATGATGAGCAACAGGCTGAACGTCGAATTGCGAAACAGCGACAGGGGAACGATCGGCTCTGCGGCGCGACGCTCGACGAAGACCCAACCGATGGCCGCCGCGACGCCGAGCGCCATGATCGCCAGGCTTTGAGGAGCAACGAGCGAGCCGAAGACCTGAGCGCCATCGGCGGCCAGAACGATGCTTGCCGTCGTCAAGGCGAGCAGCAGGGCGCCAGCGTAATCGATCTTCGGGCGGCGGTTTGGTTTCCGGTAAGGCAGCATCAAGGCCAGACCGACAAGGACGACGAAACCGATCGGAACGTTGACAAGGAAGATCGAGCGCCAGCCGAAGAGATCGCTCATTGCGCCACCAAGGACAGGCCCGATGGCGCCCGATGCCATCAGCACGAGGCTGGAATAGCTCTGGTACCGCGCCCGCTCTCGCGGCTCGAACAGGTCCGCGTTGACGGCAAAGATCGACACCATGATGCCACCGCCGCCAAGTCCCTGCAGCACGCGAGCCGCAATCAGCGTATTCATCGATACAGCCAGTCCGCAGACGGCAGAGCCGACGGTGAAGATCATGATCGCGGCCATCATCACATATTTGCGGCCGAAGAGATCGCCGAGCTTGCCGTAGAGAGGCATCACGGCGCTCACGGCGAGAAGATAGGCAGAGCCGACCCAACTGAACCGCTCGAGGTGGCCGAACTCGCCAACGATCGTCGGCAGAGCCGTTGCGACGATCTGATTGTCGAGCGTTGCCATGAACATTGCGGCCATCAAGAAAAGGAAGAGAATGAACCGCCGGCGATGATCGGTCACAAGCGGCGCCGCAGCAATTTGAGTGTCCATAAAGCGTCGTTCCAAATGATGAGTTGATCTAGTTATGTGCTATCAGCATATATTTGTCAATGTCACGCACTTGACTTTGGCATATTCTCAATCGGCGCGTGGCGTGTTATGGTTTCGGAATGAATGAGAGCCTGATGAAACTGAACGACCCTGACGCGAACGAAGACGCCGGCATTTTGCGCATTGGTCAAAGTATGACCCGCATGCGCCTGATGACCGGACGTCGATTGATCGGGCGGCTTGCCATTCAAACCGTGGCCCCTGGTCTTGAGCTATCGCACCTCGACGTGCTGGACGCAGTGCGGCGTGCTCAGGAGAACGGCGAGGTAACGGTCGGGACGATTGCTGACATGATGCGGATCGACCCGTCGCGCGCAAGCCGCATCGTCGCCGAGATGGTGGGGCGGAACATCCTGCGGCGAAAGGCATCTCAGGCGGATGCGCGGCGGATTATCGTCGTGATGACGCCTCTCGGACAAAGGCTGCTGTCGGAAATACGTGCGCAGAAGCTCTCATTCGTTTCCGAGGTGGTCAAAGACTGGAAACCCGAAGAGATCGAGGCGTTCGGAGAACTGTTCGAGAAGTTCATTTCCGGCTTCGAGAGTGTTTTTGAGGCACGCGTCAAGGATATCGCGGACGAAGCCTGAGCGACGGCCCTTTCCCTTCCCCCCTGCTTTGCGCTATGGGCAGTGCCCATGAGCCAATCCACCTTCACCATTCTGCTTGGCGGCGAGCTGCAGGTAACCGATCGCCTGCGAAATGCCGTCTCTGGCAGCCGTTTCATCGCCGCCGACGGTGGCATGCGTCACGCGGCAGCACTCGGCGTCATCCCAGAGCTGTGGGTCGGTGATTTCGACTCGACGCCCGCAGATCTCGAGGGTGCCTTTCCCGACGTGCCCAGGCAACCTTATCCCGCTGCGAAGGCTTCCACCGATGGCGAGATTGCGGTTGCGGAAGCGATCGCGCGCGGCGCGAAACGTCTTGTATTGGCCGGCGCCCTTGCGGGCGAGCGTTCCGACCATGCCATCCAGCACCTGCTCTATGCCGTCAGCCTGGCAGAGCAGGGTTACGATGTGCTTCTGACATCCGGCGGCGAGGAGGCCGTGCCGCTGATTTCAGGCGCAATAGAACTGGACCTGCCGCCTGACAGTCTATTTTCTGTTCCCGGTTTTAGCGAGCTTCGCGGCCTGTCAATCGAGAACGCGCGCTACCCGCTTGCCGTTTTCCATTTGCCCTTCGGCTCGTCACGCACCATTTCCAATGTCGCGAAAGGCAAGGTGCGCCTTTCGCTCGAGAGCGGCCGCGCCATTGTGCTCGCGCGCCCCTACGATCTTTCCGGAGTCTGATCTTTGGCGCCCCCCATCCTGAAACTCGACGACGTCTTTCTCAGCTTCGGCGGCACGCCGTTGCTCGCCGGTGCCGCGCTGCAGGTCGAGCCCGGGGACAAGATCTGCCTCGTCGGCCGCAACGGCTCCGGAAAGTCGACGTTGCTGAAGATCGCTGCCGGACTCGTCGAAGCGCAGTCGGGAGAGGTCTTCCGCCATCCCTCGTCAACCGTGCGTTATCTCGAACAGGCGCCCGATTTTGCCAGCTTCAAGACCGTGCAGGCTTATGCCGAGGCCGGCCTCGGCCCGGGCGACGATCACTACCGTGTCACGTATCTGCTCTCGCATCTCGGCCTCACCGGCGAGGAGGATCCCAAAAACCTCTCAGGCGGCGAAGCGCGTCGCGCAGCGCTCGCGCGTGTGCTTGCGCCGGAGCCCGACATCCTCCTCCTCGACGAACCGACCAACCATCTCGACCTGCCGACCATCGAATGGCTGGAAGGCGAACTGCAGAAGAGCCGCAGTGCGCTCGTCCTGATCTCCCACGACCGGCGTTTCCTCGAGAAGGTTTCAACGGCAACTGTCTGGCTCGACCGCGGCACCTCGCGACGGCTCGACAGGGGCTTCGCTCATTTTGAAGCCTGGCGCGACCAGGTGCTGGAGGCGGAAGAGCTCGAGCAGCACAAACTCGGCAAGGCAATCGAGCGCGAAGAGCATTGGCTGCGCTACGGCGTTACGGCCCGGCGCAAGCGCAACATGCGCCGCCTTGGTGAGTTGCAGACGATGCGTTCGCAATATCGTGGCCACAAAGGTCCCCAGGGCACCGTGCAGGCTACGGTTTCGGACGCGCAGGAGTCCGGCAAGCTCGTCATCGAGGCCGAGAAGATCACGAAAACCTTCGGCGACCGGCCGATTGTTACCCCCTTCTCCATTCGCGTCCATCGCGGTGATTGCATCGGTCTCGTTGGCCCGAACGGCGCCGGCAAGACCACACTCCTGAAAATGCTGACCGGACAGCTCGAACCCGAAAGCGGCACCGTCAAGCTCGGAACCAATCTGGAGATTGCGACGCTCGATCAGAAGCGTGAGGACCTCAATCCGGAAGAGACGCTCGCCCATTACCTGACGGATGGCCGCGGCGAGAACCTCCTCGTGAACGGCGAACAGCGGCACGTGACGGGCTACATGAAGGAATTCCTGTTTCAGCCGGAACAGGCCCGCACGCCGATCAGGAGCCTCTCCGGCGGCGAGCGCGCGCGGCTGATGCTCGCCCGCATTATGTCGCGCCCGGCGAACCTATTGATCCTCGACGAGCCGACCAACGACCTTGATATCGAGACGCTGGATCTGCTGCAGGAAATCGTCGCAGGCTTCCCCGGCACCGTGATCCTTGTCAGCCACGACCGCGACTTCCTGGACCGCACGGTGACCTCGACCATTGCACCTGCTGTGCCGGATGCACCGGACGGTCGCTGGATTGAATATGCAGGCGGCTACTCGGACATGCTCGCGCAACGAAAAGGCGCCGTCGAAGAGCGAAGGAAGGCCGAAAAGGCGGCGGAGCGAGCTAAGCCCCAGGAAACATCCGCCTCCTCCGAGACGGCAAAAGCAAAGGGCAAGCTTTCCTTCAAACAAAAGTTCGCGCTCGAGAATCTTCCGAAGGAAATGGCCAAGGCAGAGGCCGAGATTGCCAAACGCGAGGAGCGCATGGCCGACCCCAGCCTGTTCACCAGGGACCCCACAACCTTCAACAGGCTTGCGGCGGAGATGGAAAAGCTCCGTGGCAGCCTGACGAAGATGGAAGAGGAATGGCTGGAACTCGAGATGCTTCGGGAGGAATTGGAGGGCTGAGCCTTTGCGCCCCTTCGACCTTATCGCTGTACCTGCGTGATTCGATTTTCACGTTTCATTGATTCGTCAGTCCGCGATTGGCAAGATTAAGCTTGCCTATCCGCAATTTGAACGAGGCAAGGAAGCACGTCTTGTCACACATTCTCAAAACATCGACCGCGCTCATCTGGGCCGCGGGTGTTCTAACTATTGCATCGCACGTAACGCTTGCGCAGGAAGCGCAACGCGTGCGTGGTGCCATTGAGAGCCTCAGCGGCAACACGTTGGTAGTCAAGACGCGAGAAGGTACAGAGCAAACGGTGACGTTGAAGCCGGATTGGAAGGTCCGCGGCATCAAGAAAGCTTCCGTGGAAGACATCAAGCCGGGCGATTTCGTCGGCGTTGCGTCACTGCCAAAAGCTGAGGGCGGCGACGGCGCTCTTGAAGTGTTGATCTTCCCAGCCGCAATGAAGGGCACCGGAGAAGGCAGCCGCCCCTGGGACCTGAAGCCAAACAGCACGATGACCAACGCCACCGTCGCTAAGGCCGTCAAGGCAGTCGATGGACATATGATCACGCTGACCTATCAGGGCAAGGAAAAGACGATATCCATCGCCGATGATACACCGATTGTCACCTTCGCTCCGGCTGACAAGACCGACCTCGTCGCCGGCGCGCGTGTGATCGTGATGGGTCAGAAGGCACCTGACGGGACAGTGTCCGCCACAAACGTAACGGTCGGCACAAACGGTGTCGTCCCGCCGATGTAGGTCGTCAGACGACAGGCGCGGGCGCGTTCGCTGCCTTTGTCACCACCTTCGCCTCCGGCTTCGCGTGCAAAGCCTCCAGATGCAGCACACGAGGCTTGAAGGTCTCGACGTATGTGTCTGACCGGCCGATATAGATCATCGCCGCCTCCGGCATAGACGCAAGAACCTCCATCATTGTGGACTGCCATTCCGGCTCCATGCCTTCCAGCACTTCATCGAAGACAATCCACTTCGGTCGTACAAGAAGCAAGCGCGCGAAACCTATAGCCCGCTGCTCATCGGAATCGAGCAGCTTGTCCCAGCGGGCTCGCGTATCAAGCCGGGAAACCAGATTGTGAAGGCCGGCCCTCTCCAATGCCACCACGACGTCGGCATTTTGATAAGTCTCCACAGGCTCCGGAAACGCCAACGCTTCGCGAAGCGTGCCGCCCGGGATGTAGGCCGACTGCGGGACGAACAGCATGTCATCCGTGGGCGGCAGCCCGATCTTGCCGCCACCGCACGGCCAGAGTTCGGAAAGCGCAAGGAAAAGCAGCTTGCGGTTCACGTTGTGATCGCCGTTGATCATGATCTTCTCACCGGCCTTGATCGTCACCGTGCCTTCCTGGATACGGAAGCCACCGCACTGGTCGATCTCTTCGCCGATCTTGGCGGCGATCCGGACGTGATCGAGCGTCAGAGTTCCGGGAGGATTCCGCTCGTACTTGATCGTGCCCCTCATGTTGATCTCGTCGTTCATGCTGGTAAGAGCCTGACGAAAATCGGTGACACGCATCAGCGTGGCACGCCATTCGGCAATGGGACCGAAGTTCGCGACATACCAGCGAAGGGCGGTATTGACCTGGTTGAAGGCGCCGACCGACACCATCAACTGCCCGAACGTCAGTCCGCCAGAGAAATAGGCCGGTGCTGCGACGATGATCGGGATAACAACGACGAGCCAGCCGTAACCGGCCGATACCCAGGTCAGATTGACATTGGCCATCGCTACCCGCTTGATAACGGTGAGCACCGCACTAATGTCGGTATTGATCCGCTTCTGCTCGTTTTCTTCCCCGCGAGCGACGGTGATCGCCGGCATGTTCTCGTTGGCATGCATCAACGCGAAGCGTAGTTCCGCCTCCTTCGAGAAGCGATCCGCATTGAGCTTCACAAGCTTACGGCCCACGAGCTGGCTGAGAATTGATGCTGACGCCGCATAGAAGATAGCGGCCCAGACCATATAGCCCGGAATGGAGAAGGAATGCGCGCCGAAACGGAAGACAAAGCCGCTGGACAGATCCCATAGCACGCCGATGAAACTGATGAGCAGGATCGTCGCCTGCACCAGCCCGATCATGAGGCTTGTGGTGCTTTCGGCGAGGTTGCGCGCATCTTCATGCAGACGCTGGTCGGGATTGACGCCGATCAGGCCGCTGGCTGAAAGGCGGAGCGCACGCTTGCGCTGAAGCCACTGGCTGACCAGGTCCCGCGTCAGGCCCTCGCGCATGTAGACTGCGGTCATTTGATTGAGCCAGGCCTGCACGACGTTGAGCAGCAGCAGCATGCCCGCAATCACTGCGAAGACCTTCAACTGATGGAAAAACCCAGGCAGATCTCGTCGAGCGATGCTGTCGTAAAACGGGGCGTTCCACTGGTTGAGGATCACGGTCGCATAGGCAGTGGCGAGAATGATGCCAATCAGCGCCGGCGCGATCACTAACACCTTTCCTCGGACCGGTGAATGCCAGAAAGCCGAGAACATCACCTTCAAGCGATAGCCCAGGCTCAGGTCGTACCCTACTCTGTCCTGCCCTTGAATGCTTGGCCTGCCTTCGAGGTCATCTGCCATTACGTGTCCCTAGCCGTCATTCTATTTCAATAACCATGGTGACTCGCCGTGTCCACCAACAGATTCTAGCAGTCATTAACGCGGCGGTGACTTCGCATCGACCCATCCATTCGTTTAGGCAATTGATTCGCCGAAGGACTGGCGCTATCTAGGATGCTCTGTGGTGATTTGGCCGGCCGGCTTGCAGCCACGTTAAAGAAGTTGCTAAAGGGCCGCGTGCGGACCGATAGCGATCTATTCTTTGTTTTGATCGAGTGACCGCAATGCCAATCAAGATCCCCGATACCCTGCCTGCGTTCGAAACCCTGGTTCAGGAAGGCGTGCGCGTGATGACCGAGACGGCGGCGATCCGTCAGGACATCCGACCGCTGCAGATCGGTCTGCTCAATCTCATGCCGAACAAGATCAAGACGGAATTGCAGATGGCTCGCCTGGTCGGCGCCTCTCCGCTGCAGGTCGAGCTTTCGCTCATTCGCGTCGGCAACCATAAAGCAAAAAACACCTCGGAAGACCATCTTCTCGCCTTCTATCAGACGTGGGAGGAAGTGAAGCACCGCAGGTTCGATGGCTTCATTACTACCGGCGCGCCCATCGAGACGCTGCCCTTCGAGGATGTGAACTATTGGGGCGAAATGCAGCAGATTTTCGACTGGACTGAAACCAACGTCCATTCATCGATGAACGTCTGCTGGGGAGCGATGGCCGCCATCTATCACTTCCACGGTGTTCCCAAGTACGAACTCAAGGAGAAGGCTTTCGGCGTCTACCGCCACCGGAACCTGAAACCATCGTCGGTCTACTTGAATGGGTTCTCAGACAATTTCGAGGTTCCTGTTTCGCGCTGGACAGAGGTTCGCCGTGACGACATCGAGAAGTCGGAAAGCCTGGAGGTCTTGATGGAATCCAGCGAAATGGGCGTCTGCCTTGTGCATGAACGGAAGGGGAAGCGGCTCTATATGTTCAATCACGTGGAATATGACTCCACGTCGCTGTCCGACGAGTATTTCCGCGACGTGAATGCCGGCGTGCCGATCAAGATGCCGCACAACTATTTTCCCCATAACGATCCCTCCCTGGCACCGCAGAACCGCTGGCGCAGCCACGCTCATCTGCTGTTTGGCAACTGGATCAACGAGATCTACCAGACCACCCCCTACGATCTCAACGATATCGGCAAGGACGGCTAACGCGTGCCGGCGTCAGCGCAACGCTGAAGAAGCGCGGGGCGAACTGAAAGTATTACTTTTTTGCGGCACACCCGTTGCGGTTTGCGGCAAATGGGGGCACGTTCCTGCCTCACTTGAAGGAATATCAGGACAGTCGCAATGGCGGAAATGTTGAAACGGGAAGTTTTCGGGCAGACCAAATCGGGCGAAACCGTCCATCGCGTCGAGATCAAAGGCGGTGGGCTGACGGCCAAGGTCCTCACCTGGGGCGCCGTTATTCAGGATCTCCGCCTCGACGGCCACGAGGCGCCCCTCGTGCTCGGCTTCGACGACTTCGACAGCTACCCGACTCACTCCTCCTATTTTGGTGCGACACCAGGCCGCTGCGCGAACCGCATCGGTGGCGGCAAATTCACCTTGGACGGCGTGAAGTATCAGCTCGATCTCAACGAGAAGGGCGTGACGCATCTTCATGGCGGCAACGGCAATATCGCGCAGCAAAACTGGACAATCGTCGAGCATGACGTCGACCGTGTCGTCCTTAAGATCGTCGATCCGGACGGGCGCGCCGGCTACCCCGGCAATTGCACCATCCAGGCTACTTACCGTGTGCATGGCGACGGCGAACTGTCCGTCACCTACGAAACGACCAGCGATCAACCGACGATCGCCAATGTCTGCCAGCACACCTACTTCAACCTTGACGGCCGTGACGATGCACTCGGCCACGACATCATGATCGCGGCCGACGGCTACCTCGTCACCAATGACCTTCAGATCCCGACAGGCGAAGTTCGGCCGGTCGCCGGAACAGCCTTCGACTTCCGCGAAATGTCGCCGATGAAGCGGTTCGACGATGGCGAGCAGGCGCTTTATGATCACAATTTCTGCCTCTCGAAGGACCGGACGGCCAAGCGCTCGGTTGCGCTTGCCCGCAGCCTGAATTCAGGCGTTTCGCTGGAAGTGCGCACGACAGAGCCTGGCGTGCAGTTCTACGCCGCGTTCAAGCTGAACGTGCCCGTGCCGGGTCTTGAAGGACGCAAGTATGGTCCCTTCGCCGGCTTCTGCCTGGAAACGCAGGTTTGGCCTGATGCAATCAATCACGAAGGCTTCCCCAATGCGGTTTTGCGCCCGGGCGAAGTGCTGCGTCAGGAAACGGATTACATTTTCTCGAAGAGCTAACGCTCTTCCACGTACTGGAAGAAACAAACCCTCGCAGGCTACCTGCGAGGGTTTTTTCTTTTCAAGCTGATTTTCGTGCTTGTGATTGGTTCTAAATAGGTTCTATTATGACGACATGGATAGAACCAGTCTGATGGCGGAACTGAAGAGCCGCGGCCTGCGCGACGAAGCGCTGACCGGACCGCTTTACAAGCGGCTGGGGCAAGCCCTGACCGGCCTCATTCAGGAAGGATTGTTGAAGCCTGGAACGGCCCTGCCTGGCGAGCGTGATCTGGCTGAAGCGTTGAAGGTGGGGCGCGTGACCGTTCGGACCGCCTATCGCGACTTGATGAATTCAGGCGTGCTCGAGTCGCGACACGGAAGCGGCACATTCGTCTCCAGCAAGGTCGAGCGCATGGAGCAGTCGCTATGGCGACTTTCCTCGTTCTCCGCGGACATGCGCTCACGCGGACGCGCGCCGGCCGCGAGGATCTTGTCGCGGACGGTCAATACACCATCTCCCGAAGAAGCGTTCCTGCTTGGCCTAGGGCTCGACGAACCCGTCCTTCGGCTTGATCGTCTGCGCCTTGCCGACGGGCTGCCGCTGGCCATCGAACGCGCCGTCGTGCCGATAAAATTCCTTGGTGAAAATGGCGGCGGCGAGGGGTCCCTTTACGAAGCGCTTACGGCAAGCGGTCACCGCCCCGTTCGAGCGCTGCAGAGGCTGACGGCGGTCACTCTCGATCCGTCGTCGGCCGCTGCACTGCACGTGAATGCCGGTGCGCCAGCGTTGCTGATCGAACGTGTATCGCGCTTGGAAGACCAGCGGGTCGTCGAATACACCCGCTCCCACTATCGTGGTGATGCATATGATTTTGTTGCGGAATTAAGAATTGGAGATGACTTATGAGTGAAAACCATTCGCTGATGTTGCAGGAAACCGGCCAATCACCGGAGGTCGTCGCAACACTGCTCCAGAAGGAAAAGCCTGCCTTTGACGCAATTGCGAAGCTGTTTGCATCTGGCGCTCCGAGCGTCGTGACCACGGCAGCGCGCGGGTCTTCGGACCACGCCGCGACGTTCTTCAAATACCTGTTCGAGATCACCTGTGGAGTGCCGGTCGCTTCGATCGGTCCGTCGATCGCATCGGTCTACGGCGCGTCTCTGCATCTGAAGGGCGGCATTCACTTCACGGTGTCACAATCCGGTGCAAGCCCCGACATCATCGCTCTGCAGGAGGCTGCGAAGCACGGCGGCGCAACGACCATCGCCGTCGTCAACGTCACCGACAGCGCACTCGCCAAGCAGGCCGATATTGTGCTCGGCCTCAACGCAGGCCCGGAAAAGAGCGTAGCGGCGACTAAGTCGTTCATCGCCTCGGTCGCCGCCCTTTCAGGCGTCACCGCCGCCATCAGCGGCAAGCGCGATCTGCACGCCTCGCTGGAAAAGCTGCCGGACGCCCTCGAGGCAACCAACGGAATCGATACGAAGGCAGCCGAGGACATTCTGTTTGAGGCAAGCTCGCTCTATACGGCGGGTCGTGGTCCCGCGTTCGCTATTGCGCTCGAGGCCGCACTGAAAGCCAAGGAAACGGCCGGTTTGCATGCGGAAGCCTTCTCGCTTGCCGAACTGATGCATGGTCCGATGCGGCTTGTGCAACCGGGCTTCCCAATTGTCGCCTTCACGCCCGACGATCCGGCATTTGCCAACAACGTCCAGGCGCTTGAGCGGCTACGCAAGCTCGGCGCGACGACCGTGCCGTTATCCGGCCAGCCGGTGTCCGGAGTCAATCTGCAGGTACCGACGACCGGAAGTGGCCTGCTCGACCCGCTCGTTTCGCTGCTGGTCTACTACCGCCTGATCGAGTCGGTAACGCGCCGCAAGGGCTTCGACCCGGACAAGCCGGCCAACCTGCTCAAGGTCACGGAGACGATGTGATGGTTCGCAAGATCTTCTCCGGCGCGCGGATCTTCGACGGCCAGCGCTTTCACGACGACAAAGCCCTCATCATCTCGGGCGGACGCGTCGAGGCCATTGCAGCGGCAGGTGAACTGCCGGACGGCGATCACATACGCTTCGACGGTGGTGTGCTTTCCGCAGGCTTCATTGACGCTCAGGTGAATGGCGGTGGCGGCAGGATGCTCAACGACGAGCCGTCGCCCGCCTCCATGTACATGATAGCCGACGGCCATCGACCTTACGGAACGACCGCACTGCTACCGACGCTGATCACCGATACGGCGGATGCGACCGCAGCAGCGATCGAAGCGGCCAAGGAAGCCGTCAAGACAAACCGCGGCGTCGCGGGCCTCCACCTCGAAGGTCCACACCTGGCACCGGCGCGCAAGGGAGCCCATCTTGCCGAGCTTATGCGGCCGGTCGAAGACAAGGACGTGAAAGCCTTCATTTCGGCCAAGGAGGCAATCGGCACCCTGTTGGTAACAATGGCTGCTGAACAAGTCACCGCGAAGCAGGTGCGCGAACTCAGCGAAGCCGGCGTCACCATCAGCATCGGCCATTCCGATTGCTCCAGCGAAGCAGCAGAGGTGCGCTTTGATGCCGGCGCGCGCGGCGTCACCCATCTTTTCAACGCCATGAGCCAACTCGGTCACCGAGCGCCCGGCCTCGTCGGCGCGGCGATCGATCATCCTTCGGTTTGGTGCGGCATCATCGCCGATGGCCATCATGTCGATCCGAAGGCGCTTCGGACTGCTCTTCGCGCAAAGCGCGGCGAAGGCAAGCTCTTCTTCGTCACCGACGCGATGTCGCTGGTTGGCTCGGAGAAGGACTCCTTTACACTGAACGGCCGCACCGTCCGGCGCGAACGCGGCGGCTTTTGTTCAAAACTGGTCCTATCGGATGGCACGCTTGCCGGTTCCGACGTCGACATGGCGTCCACCATCCGCTATGGCGTGACCTATCTCGAGTTAACACTTGCGGAAGCGCTTCGCATGGCGACGCTTTATCCTGCACGCTTTCTCAACCTTGAAGGCTACGGCCACCTTTCGCCGGGTGCGCGCGCTGATCTCGTCCACCTGACTGACGCTCTGGAGGTCACGCGGACCTTTATCAGTGGCCAACCGGCGTAAAAGCGAGGAAGTGATGACTGCGATCACCGATGCCTATTTTTCCAACCTCATCGGCCGGCTCGAGACCTTAAAGAAGGAAATCGCCGAGCCGATGGCGTTGGCGGCCGATGCGATCCTCGAGGCCGCACGCAACGACAAGCGCGTTTACGTATTCGGCACCGGCCACTCGCACATGCTGGCGGAAGAGGTACATTATCGCGCGGGCGGGCTTGCCTTCACCGTTCCGATTCTCGTCGGCTCTGCCATGCTGCACGAGGGCGCGGTGATCAGCTCCGTCTACGAGCGAACGGAAGGATTGGTGCGACCGGTGTTGGAACGCTATGGCATGCAGCCTGGAGACGTAATCATCATCGCGTCGAATTCTGGCGTCAATGCAGCGCCGATCGAAGCCGCCGACTATGGCCGTGAGATTGGGGCCAAAGTGATCGCGATCACCTCGGTCTCCTATTCCAGTGCAGTCGCAAATGGCCGGCGCCGCTTGGCGGACATTGCCGACGTCGTATTGGACAACGGCCTTCCTCCTGGCGATGCGGTGATTGAACTGCCGGGTACGGAGCTGAAGGTCGGCCCCGTTTCGACCGCCATTGGTGCAACGGTCCTCAACGCCGTCCTGGCTGAGGTGGCTTCCGAACTCTCAAAAGAGGGCGACGCACCGATTTATCTGAGCGCCAACATGCCCGGCGCCAAGGCGGTAAACGAGCAACTGGTAAAGAAGTATCGGCCGCGCAATCCTCACCTCTAGGTCCATTTGACGCCCGATTGTCAACACCACGCTGACAGTCGGTCGTCAAAGTTCAATCTACCTCGCCGGAGGGGTGAGGCGCATATTTCTTTCAACAACCACGGCGAGCCCACGTCCCGCCGGCTTTGAAAGGAACGATCCGATGGCCGAGATCATCTTGAATTCAGCAATCACCATCCTCATTGCTGCCGCCTTCATGACAACAGCGACAGCCGCCCTTCGCGGTGAAAACCGCGCTCTGCAGAGGGTGCCAGTCAGGGCCAAGGCAAGACGCCACCCAAAGGGCTGAAAGACAGCCAAATAATTCCTCAAATCGGCCCCAATATCGACACCTGCTTGAACGACGAATGCGTCGTGGGGAATTTGGAGTGCAGGGCAATGACCAGAATTATCGGTGCGGCCGCAATGTTGACCATCGCTATGGCGGCCTATGCGGCATACTTGAATCCGTACGATACGCGCAGCCAGCAAGGCCGCTATTCGCAGCAGGTCGAGAGCCACGATAACGGCCTTACGGCGTCCATCCGCTAAACGAACAACTGCCCACCATTCGCGCTAAGCGTCGATCCGGTGATGAAGCCTGCGTCGTCGGAAACCAGGAAGACGACGCAGCGCGCGACTTCCTCAGGTTCTCCGAGACGGCCCACCGGAATCTGCGGAATGATCCGTTCGTTCAGCACTTTTTCCGGAACCGCGAGAACCATCTCCGTGCCGATGTAGCCGGGGCAAATGGCATTCACGGTGATGTTCTTGGCGGCACCCTCCTGCGCAAGCGCCTTGGTGAACCCGAGGTCACCAGCCTTAGCGGCCGAGTAATTCGCCTGCCCCATCTGCCCCTTCTGGCCGTTGATCGAGGAGATGTTCACGATCCGCCCGTAGCTTCGGTCGCGCATGCCGCCCCAAACCTGGTGCGTCATGTTGAACAGGCCGGTGAGGTTGGTGTTGACGACCTCATGCCATTGCTGAGGGGTCATCTTGTGGAACATTGCGTCCCGGGTAATGCCCGCGTTGTTGACGAGAACATCGACTGGACCCAGTTGCGCCTCGATCTTTGCGATGCCTTCGCCACATGAGGCGTAGTCGGAAACATCCCATTTGAAGACGGGAATGCCGGTCTCGCCGTGAAAGGCGTTCGCCTTCTCATCATTGCCGGCGTAGTTGGCGGCAACTGCATAGCCTGCATTCTTCAGTGCGACGGAAATCGCGGCGCCAATACCGCGCGTACCACCAGTGACAACAGCCACTCTGCTCATGTTCCGCTCCCTCATTTGAAGGCCCCGCTATTTCGCGGGGCTCAGGTTATAGTTGGACTGCCTGCTATTCAAAGAGCTTCAAAACACATTGCAACACCCATGCCGCCCCCGATGCAAAGAGTCGCCAGTCCCTTCTTCGCGCCACGACGCTTCATCTCGAAGAGAAGCGTGTTGAGAACGCGCGCACCGGATGCACCGATCGGGTGGCCGATCGCGATCGCACCGCCGTTGACGTTGACGATCGAGGGGTCCCAGCCGAGATCCTTATTGACCGCGCAAGCCTGTGCGGCAAAGGCCTCATTGGCTTCAACGAGATCAAGATCGCCGACGGACCAGCCCGCCTTTTCCAGCGCCTTCCGCGATGCCGGGATGGGGCCGGTCCCCATCACCTGCGGATCAACGCCTGCGGTTGCCCAGGAGACGATACGGACGAGCGGCTGGATGCCACGACGAGCGGCTTCAGCTTCGGTCATCAGAACGGCTGCGGCGGCGCCATCATTAAGGCCGGAGGCATTCGCCGCGGTAACCGTGCCCTCCTTGTCGAAGGCCGGACGCAGCTTGGCCATCGAGTCCAGCGTCGCGCCGTGCCGGATGTACTCATCGGCATCGACAGTCACGTCGCCCTTTCGCGTCTGGATGACGTAGGGAATGATTTCATCCGCGAACCGGCCGGCCTTCTGCGCGGCTTCTGCCTTATTCTGCGACGCGACGGCAAATCGGTCCTGCTCGTCGCGGGAGAGCTGCCATTGGCGAGCAATGTTCTCGGCAGTAATGCCCATGTGGTAGCCGTAGAAAGCGTCCGTCAGACCATCCTTGATCATGGTGTCGACCATTTTCATGTCGCCCATTTTGACGCCGCCGCGCAGGTGCGCGGCATGTGGTGCCATCGACATCGACTCCTGGCCGCCAGCGACGATGATCTTTGCATCGCCGAGGGCGATCTGCTGCATGCCAAGCGCGACGGCGCGAAGACCAGAACCGCAGAGCTGGTTGACACCCCAGGCAGTCGCTTCCTTGGGAACACCCGCCTTCATCGCCGCCTGGCGGGCCGGGTTCTGACCTTCGCCTGCCGGGAGAACCTGACCGAGAATGACCTCATCGACTTCCCCGGCGTCGACACCTGCACGCTCCAATGCGCCTTTGACTGCAGCCGCGCCCAGTTCGTGGGCCGGGACAGTCGCGAAGGCGCCATTAAATGAGCCAACGGCAGTGCGGCCCGCACTAGCGATGACGATGGATGAACTCGACATGACAATCTCCTCGTTAGCTCCATCAGATTAGAGGAAACTGACAAAGCTTCATCGCCGAGTCAAACGACAAGACTGCGTCATTCAATTTTAGGGATCACTTACACTGAAGCAAATTATCTCTGCTGCAAAAGGGCTTGCCGCATCGCACAAAGAGATTGTCACCGGGCTTCGTTTGCGTCTACATTCCTAGGTGGAGGAATTTCCATAACAATCAGACGGGCTTCGGGAGACTGATATGGCGAAGAATGACGGGCAGATCGTAATCAAGAAATACGCCAATCGCCGCCTCTACAACACAGGCACCAGCACTTATGTGACACTGGAAGACCTGGCGGAGATGGTGAAGAAGGGCGAGGATTTTACGGTCCAGGATGCGAAAAGCGGCGACGATATTACCCACTCCGTACTGACGCAGATCATTTTTGAGCAGGAATCCAAGACGGGCAACACGCTGCTACCAATCTCCTTCCTTCGCCAGCTGATCACCTACTATGGCGACCAGATGCAGATGGTCGTTCCGAGCTTCCTGGAACATTCCATGCGCGCCTTTACCGAGCAGCAGTCTCAGATGCGCGAGCAGGTTACGCGCGCCTTCGGCGAAACACCGATGGGCAAGAATCTGCAGCTGCCGATGCAGATGGTCGAAGATCAGGTCCGCCGCAATACCGAGATGTTCCAGCAGGCCATGCAGATGTTCTCGCCGTTCATGACCCCACCGGCCAAGGAAAGCCGTAAGGCGGAAGCAAAAGACATCGACGAGCTGAAAGAACAGCTGCGCGCGCTTCAGAACAAACTCGATAACCTCTAAGCTCAGAGACCGATCGAAACGTCGCGGCCGGCGGTGCGAATAGATACGGCAAAGCCGCCAATCACATCGATCAATGCAATCGTCATCAGGATGAAGAAAACCTGGGTGGCCGCATCCTGGACGAGAAGAAACTCGACCAAGAACGCGATGAAGACAAGCATCGACAACATGTGATTTGTCAGGCTGCCGTCACTGCGCGTTGCCTTCAGTATTTCGAAGAACAGCACCGCAAGCGCGACGACGATGAACAGATCGCCGAGCGACATGCTCCACATGGCTCCCGAAATCATCGATAGAACGATGACGTCGTTTTCGAGCGATGGAAGCCCGCCGCCGCCCATCAGGCCAAGCATCGACATATTGTAAAGAATGAATGGAATAGTCATCAGTGGTACGGCATTGAACATATGGCATAGCTCCCCTCAGCCGGAGAATAGTGCCGTAAACAACCGCATCACTTCAAGACATCACGACAATGTATTTGCCGAGTATTTGCCGATCGAAAAAGCAAAAGGCCGGCACAGGGCCGACCTCGTAAGTCCTACGCAGGCAGAACGCCCGTGTATTATGCGCTTTCCTTCGGCGTCAGAACCTGACGGCCGCGATACATACCGGTCTTCAGATCGATATGGTGCGGACGGCGCAGTTCGCCGGAGTTCTTGTCTTCAACGTAGGTCGCAGCCTTCAGCGCGTCGGCAGAGCGGCGCATACCGCGCTTGGACGGGCTCGTTTTTCTCTTCGGTACAGCCATTTCTCTTACTCCACTTCACGGGCAAACACATCCAACGGCCAGACTGGCGGCCGAAACGACGTATCGCGATTTCGGAAATTTTGCGCGCTTATACATGCCTTGGGGGTACTTGACCAGTCCCCAAGCTTATTTTTTGAGATTCCTGCGATTCACCGGCTCAGACCTCGTCTTCCTCGACAATCCAGGGCTCGGATCGCGCCGCCTCTTCCCACTTTTTCCAGGCGGGATGCGCTTTGACGGCTGCCATATAACTTAGTGTGTCGCCGGCTGATACTAGGTCATAAACCTCGAAACGATTGACAACTGGCGCGAACATCGCGTCGGCCCCGGAAAACCCGCCAAACAGGAACGGTCCGCCGGAGTGAGCCCGCAAGTCCCGCCAGATCGTCTCGATGCGGGCGACGTCGGCCATGACGCCGTCCGCAAGCACGATCTTACCCTTCGGCCGCCGGATATTCATCGGACAAGCGTTCCGCAGCGCCCTGAAACCTGCCAGCATCTCCATGGAAACCGCGCGTGCAACACCTCGCCTCTCACGTTCCCTCGGCCATATCCCGGCTTCCGGGAAAAGCTCGGCCACATATTCGATGATCGCCAGCGACTGCCAGACGCGAACATCGCCGTGCTGAAGCACGGGGACCTGACCGGTCGGCGAGAACTCCTTGAAGCGCGGATTGCCGGCGGCGAAATCGAAAGGAACCAGTACCTCCTCAAAGGGAATGCCGGCAGCCGTCAGGGCGATCCATGGCCGAAACGACCAGGAGGAATAGTTCTTGTTGCCGATATAGAGCGTGAGTTTGTCCATGGAATCTCCCGTTTACATTACAGGCGCGAACACGAGCCGCTCCTCGAAATGGTTCATATCGTTGAAAGCGCAGAAGGCCGGCAACTTCAAGCGTGGGCGAAAAAGCAGAAATCATCGCTGGTAGTCCAGTCGCTGGTAGCGGGATTTCCGTCCATCGTGTTGAAGCAACGAATGCCAGATGGCACTCGTCAACACCAACGACTTATTGCGATATCAATCATAAATGCATCTGATGTAATCGCCCGACCCGCGAGCGCGTCGCTCGATGAGGCCGGCGAGTCGTCGCAATCCCCGACCGGGCTTGCCCGCGTTGCGATCAAAGGGATTGGGAAGCGACACGGCAAGAAGAGCGGCCTGCCGGCTGGTCAGTTTCGATGCCGGCACCTTGAAATGGTGGCGGGCCGCGGCCTCGATGCCGTAGATCCCTGGTCCCCATTCAGCAATATTGAGGTAGATCTCCATCAGGCGCCGCTTCGACCAGATGAAATCCGCCGTCACAGCCAATGGCAGCTCCAACGCCTTGCGAACGAAGGACCGGCTATTCCACAAAAACAGGTTCTTCACCGTCTGCATCGGGATCGTGCTGCCGCCACGGGTCGCCTGGCCGCTCAATGTATCCTCGAGAAGCATCCGCATCTCGCCCCAATCGACGCCGCCGTGGAAACAGTATTGCCCGTCTTCCGACATCATCACCGACTGAACCAGAACCGGAGAAACGTCATCGAGCGACACCCATTGACGGTCGTAGCCACGCAGCAACAGCAGATCGCGCAGCATGAGCGTGGAAACGGGGTGAATGAAGGGCAGTAAGTAGAGGACGATTAGGACATAGGGAAGGATGACGAGCGCCGCCAGCGCGAGAACGATCCGCATGATCACGGGACGACTCTTAAGCCAAAGATACGCGTGCCTGTGAAGCGGCACGGTCATGCTTTCCTCTCTCTCCGGCGTTATGTCCAATTCCCCGACCCAGTCTCTTGCCCTTCTCCTCCATACCGTTTGCGAACTGGCATTGCCAGAGACAAAGGAAATCTTCACCGCGCCATCGACAATTCCGTTGCCAGTAGAAGGCGGCTCGTGCCAAACAGCGCGCCATGGACGCAAGCACTGAAACATTCGAAGCCAGATTGACGGCCACCGCGCGCGAAATCGAGGCTGTGCTCGAGACGCTGCTGTCGCCTTCCGCGTTGAAGGGCGAGATTGCCCGGCCGGAACGGCTGCGTTCAGCCATGCACTATGCCAGCCTGAACGGCGGCAAGCGACTTCGGCCTTTCCTTGTCATCGAGGCGGCATCGCTGCTCGGAGGCGACAGGGATGCGGCTCTGCGTGTGGGCGCGGCGCTTGAATGCGTGCACTGTTATTCGCTCGTTCACGACGATCTGCCGGCAATGGATGACGACGATCTGCGTCGAGGCAAACCGACCGTGCACATCGCCTATGACGAGGCGACCGCCATTCTCGCCGGCGACAGCCTGCTGACCTATGCCTTTGACATCATCGCGTCCCCCGAAACCGTCCTGCCGGATAAGGCCAAGGTGACGCTGACGTTGGCGCTGGCCCGCGCAGCCGGCATTGGAGGCATGGCAGGCGGGCAGGCTCTCGACCTAGCGGCCGAGAGACAGGCGCCGGACGAACAAGGCATTGTTACCCTACAGGCGATGAAAACCGGCGCCCTTATCCGTTTTGCTTGCGAGGCCGGCGCCATTATCGCCGGCGCCTCGTCAGAGGATTGCGTGCGATTGCGCCAGTTCGGCGAGCGGATTGGCCTCGCATTCCAGCTTGCCGACGACATTCTCGATCTCACCTCCGATGCCGCCACGATGGGCAAGGCGACCGGCAAGGATGCCGGCCGCGGCAAAGGAACGCTGGTGGCAATGCACGGCATGGCATGGGCGGAAGCCAAGCTTGCCGAGCAGGTGCTCGCGGCCGAGGCATTGGTGGCTCCCTACTCGGAGCGCGGCACCATTCTGGCCGAGACGGCTCGCTTCATCGCCGGTCGAAAGAGCTGAAAAGCGTCACCGAGACAATATTTCCGCCAACACATCGGGCGCAGTCACTTGCCGACTGTCGGGAGCCAAGTCACAAACGGGTGAAACAACTGACCGCCGGCCACAAGAGACGCAGATGCGTGAGATCCTGACCTATTTGCCGCAGATCCTGCCGGCCTACGTCGCCTATCTGATTGCCGTCATCAGCCCTGGCCCGGCGATCATGGCAATCGTGTCGACGTCGATGACGCATGGCCGAAAGGCAGGCATGACGATCTCGCTCGGCATCTTTGCGGGCTCGTTCACTTGGGCTTGTGCCGCCGCTCTCGGCTTGGCAACCATCCTCCAGATCTATGCCATGGCGCTGCAGATCCTGAAGATCTTCGGCGGCATCTACCTACTGTATCTCGCATACAAGGCTTTCAGGGCTGTGCGCGGCAACGATGATCTGCCGCAGGCGGTCGTGCAAAAGAGCCTTACGACGCGCGCCCTGTTGCTGCGCGGCTATGGCATTCACGTCACCAACCCGAAGGCCATCTTCGCTTGGCTGGCGATCATCGCGCTCGGGATGCCTCAGGGCGCGCCGGCATCCGTCGCCGGCTTGATCATCGGCATGTGCATGACGACCGGCTTTGCCATCTTCATGGGCTACGCAGTGATCTTCTCGACACCACACGCCTTGAAGATTTACCGCAATCCGCGCCGCTGGATCGAAGGGGCTATGGCAGCCTTCTACTGTGTCGCCGGACTGAAGCTGCTGACCAGCCGTATTTGACGGCTTTCTCCAGCCTCATTCCGCAGCGGTCTTCTGCCCGAAGCGCTTTTCGATATAGTCGGCGACCAATGCTTCGAAATCCGAAGCGATATTCGGTCCGCGCAACGTCAATGCCTTGGTACCATCGATGAACACCGGCGCAGCCGGCGTTTCACCGGTACCAGGCAATGAGATCCCGATGTCGGCGTGCTTGCTTTCACCCGGCCCGTTGACAATGCAGCCCATGACCGCAACGTTGAGCGCCTCGACACCAGGATATTTCTCGCGCCAGACCGGCATGTTCTTGCGAATGTCGTTCTGGATGTTCTGCGCCAATTCTTGGAAGACGGTCGAGGTCGTGCGGCCGCAGCCGGGACAAGCCGCAACCACGGGAATAAACTGGCGAAAGCCCATGACCTGCAGCAATTCTTGGGCGACCTGCACTTCACGGGTCCGGTCACCATTCGGTTCCGGCGTCAGCGATACGCGGATGGTATCGCCGATGCCCTGTTGCAGGACGTAGCCCATGGCAGCCGATGAGGCGACAATCCCCTTGCTGCCCATACCGGCTTCGGTAAGACCGAGATGCAGGGCGTGATCGGAGCGCTCGGAGAGCATCGAATAGACGGCGATCAGATCCTGTACCTGGCTGACCTTGGCCGACAGAATGATCCGGTTGCGCGGCAGACCGATCTCTTCGGCCAGATTGGCCGAGATCAGCGCGGACTGCACGATCGCCTCGCGGGTCACCTGGCGCGCCGAAAGCGGCGAGCCGGCCTCGGCGTTCTGGTCCATCAGTGCCGTCAGCAATTCCTGATCCAGCGAACCCCAGTTCACACCGATGCGCACCGGCTTGTCGTAGCGGATCGCCATCTCGATAATGTCGCCGAACTGCTTGTCCTTCTTGTCCTTGAAGCCGACGTTGCCCGGATTGATACGGTACTTCGCCAGCGCTTCCGCACAGGCCGGATGATCGGCAAGAAGCTTGTGGCCGATGTAGTGGAAGTCACCGACGAGCGGCACGTCCATGCCAAGTCGCAACAGTCGCTCGCGGATCTTCGGAACCGCTGCCGCACTTTCGTCGCGGTCGACGGTAATGCGGACGATCTCCGATCCCGCCTTGAAGAGAGCCGCCACTTGGGCGACCGTGGAGTCGATGTCCGCCGTGTCGGTGTTCGTCATCGACTGAACGACAACGGGCGCACCGCCGCCCACGATGACGCCGCCAACATCGACGGCGACGGATGCGCGGCGCGGCTTCGGATCAAAATCTGCAGCAGAAGACATAGAGAGTTCTTGAACCCCTGAAATTTGTG
The DNA here is from genome assembly GCF_000298315.2 of Rhizobium grahamii CCGE 502. Classification (GTDB taxonomy): domain Bacteria; phylum Pseudomonadota; class Alphaproteobacteria; order Rhizobiales; family Rhizobiaceae; genus Rhizobium; species Rhizobium grahamii. The sequence goes on from NZ_AEYE02000029.1 coordinate 391,918, forward strand.
TCTTTCAGGTGGATCATGCCTGCTTTGTTGTCAACCCGCCCCGCGCATCACTTTTGCTTGGAGCCGTTCAGTGACCGCCGCCCGATATGCCGTCGGCATAACGTGCAAGGTTCGAGAACAGCAGGACGACGACCAGCAAGACAGGCAAAGCCATGAACACGACGCTGAAGCCGATATGTTCGGCCACGAAGCCAATTGCGGAGGGTGCCACCAGCATGCCCGAATAGCCCATTGTTGTAACAACCGAGAGGCCGATGCCGGCGCGGAGGCCGGGAATATTGCCGGCAGCCGAAAAGGCGATTGGGACCATGTTCGAAATGCCGATCCCGCACAGTGCAAAGCCGAGGATTGCAATTTCCGCATTGGGTGCGAATGCGGCGAGCAGCATGCCTGAGATTGCAAACAACGTGCAGATCCGAAGCGTCATCACGCCGCCAAGCCGGTCACGAACAAGGTCGCCGCCAAACCGCATCACAGCCATCGTCAGCGAAAACGCCGCAAAGCCGAAGCCGGAAAGTGCCACCGACGCGCCGAGCTCCTGACGCAGATAGAGCGCACCCCAATCCAACACGGCGCCCTCCGGAACCATCGAGAATAGTGCCATCAGACCAATCAACCAGGGCAGCGGCACCATTGGCAGCCGGAGCCTTTCCTTCTTCTCGTCCGGATGTGGAGGATCTGCGAGGATCATGTTCCAAGCCAGGCCCAGCACGAGCGCTGCCAATAAGGTCGCAATCACCGCATGCCAGAGCACACCAACAGTGGCGATCAGCAAGCCGCCAAGGCCAGCCCCTATCAAACCGCCCAAGCTCCAGAAAGCGTGGCACGAGGACATGATTGAGCGGCGCATCGATTGCTCGACTGCAACCGCGTTGGCATTCATGGCAACGTCCATGGCGCCCATGAACCCGCCAAACAGGAAGATCGAGATCGCCCCTGTCACAACATTGGGCGCAAGCGTCAGCGCCAGAAGTGCGGGCAGCAGGCAAACGGCAGCAATCTGCGCGACAAGCTTCGAGCCATAGCGGGCGATTTGTGATCCCGCGATTGGCATGAGAGTAAGCGAACCGACACCAAGAACCAGAATCATTAGCCCCAACTGGAACTTGCTGAGTTGCAGGCGCTCAGCAAATTCGGGAATTTTCGGCGCCCAGCAGCCGACGATGAAGCCGTTGATGAGGAACAGCAGCGAAACCGCAGCCCGGTTCTTTGTTATGAAGCCACTTCTGACAATCGGTGCCGTATTAACGTGGTTGTCCATTTTTCTTCCCAAAATGTCTCAGCGCCAGCACTCGGACACGACGCGTTGTTGAATGATGCTTACGTTATGCTTCCGGCTACGATCGTTCTGCAGCCATTGTCGCGATAGCGCGCCAACATTTCCTGATCCGTGTCGCGTTCGACCACCAGGCATTCGCATTGCGCCACCGGAAGTACGCCATGCGGGGCGGCGGTACCGAATTTGTCGGACGTTGCGGCGACAAGAACCTTCTTGCTTCGCGATGCAGCGAACCGCTTGAATTCCGCGTCCTCGAAGCCGAAGGTTGTTACGCCGGCCACAAGATCAATCCCGCAGGCGCCAAGAATGCAAAGATCGGGCGACAGGGCTTCCATGTCGCGCATCGCTTTCGCGCCAAGTGCGCCACCAACCTGGCGGTCGATCAAGCCGCCGATCAGGATCACATTGACGGCAGGCTTCTCCATCAAGGCAGCGGCGATGGCAGGAGCGTTTGTTGCGGCAGTCAAGGGCAAGTCCATCGGCAGGGCCGTCGCGATTGCGAGGTTGGTGCTGCCCGCATCGAAAAACACCATCGAGCCAGAGGCGATCTGCGACACCGCAGCAGTGGCAAGCGCCAGCTTACGATCGCGCGCGATACCCGCGCGATGATTGAGGCTTCCACCGGCAGGCGAAACGCGCAACGCCCCGCCATACACGCGCTCACAAAGGCCGGCGGCTGCCATTTCACGCAGATCCCGACGTATCGTGTCTTCGGACACGCCGAATTCAATCGCAAGATCTGCTGCAAGCACTCGACCTTCGGCTTGCAGCTTCCGCAGGATGACGCTCTGTCTCTCCTGCAGGAGGAGTTCATTCGTGTTCATGCCGACTTCAGCCCGGTTTAGATAAAATCGTTACAAACATGCATAAACGGATACAAACTTGCAGGCAAGGGTCCGGCCGCAGGTCAGCCTTCACAAACTGAAACATGCCGCGCCGAATCCGTGATAAATGAGAAAAATATTTGCAGATGCCGATTGTCTTTGCAGTTTTCTACGCTTCGCAACAGCGGGCTTTTCTGCGATTTTCGCCGCAGCAAACACTCTGGTGAATTGGATAAGAAAATGAACATCCTGAAGACCATCGCCGCCGCAGCACTGATCCAGGCCGCCGCGCTCCTCCCCGCCGTTGCCGCTGAAAACCTCGCCGCTATCAAGTCCGCGGGTGTCTTCAAGATTGGCACCGAGGGAACCTATGCTCCATTCACCTACCATGACGACAGTGGCAAACTAGTCGGCTTCGACGTGGAGATCGGCGAAGCGATTGCCGCCAAGCTCGGCGTGAAGCCGGAATTCGTCGAGGGCAAGTGGGACGGCTTGATCGCCGGTCTCGACGCGAAGCGCTACGACACGGTCATCAATCAGGTCGGTATCACCGATGCGCGCAAGCAGAAGTACGATTTCTCTGAGCCCTATATCGCATCGAAGGCCGTTCTCATCGTTCGCGATGGCGACGACAGCATCAAGGGCTTCGCAGATCTGAAGGGCAAGAAGTCCGCTCAGTCGCTGACCAGCAACTTCGGCAAGCTTGCCGAACAGTCCGGCGCTGAACTCGTCGGCACCGACGGCTTCGACCAGTCGATCCAGCTTGTCCTGACCAAGCGCGCAGACGCGACGATCAACGACAGCCTCTCCTTCCTCGACTTCAAGAAGCACAAGCCTGACGCTCCGGTGAAGATCGCCGCCCAGCAGGAAAATGCCGACTACTCCGGCATCATCATCCGCAAGGGCGAGCCCGAACTGCTCGAAGCTATCAACAAGGCGCTGGCCGACATCAAGGCCGATGGCACCTACAAGAAGATCTCTGACAAATACTTCGGCCAGGACGTTTCGAAGTAACCCGTCACGATCGGCGGCTTGCTGCCGCCGCAACATCCTTTATATGTGCCTGAAAAGCGTTCAGCGAACCCTCGCTGGACGCGCCTTTCTTTGAGGATTGCACCTTGCCGAACTGGCTTCACTTGATGGCGGATTCGCTCGGACCCCTCCTCTGGGCCGGCCTGATCTTCACGATCCCGCTGACCCTCCTCTCCTTCGCGTTCGGCCTCGTCCTAGGCCTGATCACTGCGATCGCCCGGCTTTTCGGACCGGCGCCGGTTGCTGCCATCGCCCGCTTCTACGTCTGGGTTATCAGAGGCACCCCGCTTCTGGTGCAGCTCTTCGTGATTTTTTACGGCCTGCCAAGCATCGGCATCCTGCTCGATGCCTTTCCGGCAGCGCTGATCGGCTTTACGCTCAACATCGGCGCCTATAGCTCCGAGATCATCCGCGCCGTCATCTCGTCCGTGCCGAAGGGCCAATGGGAAGCGGCCTATTCGATCGGCATGAACTGGCGCCAGGCGATGAGCCGCACGATCCTGCCGCAGGCCGGACGCGTGGCGGTGCCGCCGCTTTCCAACACGTTCATCTCGCTGGTCAAGGACACCTCGCTTGCGGCTGCCATTACGGTACCCGAACTGTTTCAGGCCGCACAGCGCATCGTCGCAACCACGTACGAGCCGCTTATCCTCTACATCGAAGCTGCGTTGATATACCTTGCGCTGAGCTCCGTCCTATCGGCCATGCAGGTACGCCTCGAGCGCCGCTTCGCGCGTTATGGCGGCATGCTGGAGGCAAACGCATGATCGAGCTTTCCCATATCGAAAAGCGCTTCGGCGACACCGTCATCCTGAAGGACATCAGCATCCGCATTCCCGAGGGCAGCGTCACGGCGCTCGTCGGTCCCTCCGGCGGCGGCAAAAGCACGCTGCTCCGCTGCATCAACCTGCTGGAAATCCCAACAGCGGGCACGATCCGCCTCGGTGAGGAGAAGCTGAGCTTTGCACCGGGGCAGAAGACTGCCTGGCAGGCAATCCAGAAGATCCGCCGGCAGACCGGCATGGTGTTCCAGAACTTTCAGCTCTTTCCGCATCAAACCGCCATCGAGAATGTGATGGAAGGCCTCATCACGGTTCTGCGGTGGCCGAAGGAAAGAGCCCGGGAACGGGCAATGGAGCTGTTGACGAAGGTCGGCATGGCCCACAAGGCTGACGCATGGCCCTCGACGCTCTCGGGCGGTCAACAGCAGCGCGTCGCAATCGCCCGCGCGCTTGCCCCGTCTCCGCGGGTTCTTCTTTGCGATGAACCGACATCGGCGCTCGATCCCGAACTTTCGGCTGAAGTCGTCGATGTTCTCGGTCGCCTCGCCAAGGAGGGAACAACGATGGTGATGGCGACGCATGACCTGCGTCTCGCCTCCAAGATTGCCAACGACGTTGTCTTTCTCGAGGCCGGCAGCGTGGTCGAGACGGGAAGTGCACGGAACATTTTTACCGCGCCGGAGCGCGAGCGTACCAAGCGCTTCATCTCGACAATCAACGCCGCCCATACCTACGACATTTAGACACGGGCGGCGGCTAGAGCGTCAGACTGCGCGGGCAGCCTTCAATGCCTCGCCCCACCAGACAAGCTGGTCGAGCTGGTTCTTGGCGGCCTCGGCGAGGTGAGCGTAGTCGCTCAGGCCCTTTCCGTCCTTGATAACCGAGAGGTATTCCGGGAAGGAGATGTGAACGCCGGTCTTCACGGAAACGGCGCTCATTTCGACGAAGATCAGTCGCAATTGCTCTACCGCGCGGGCGCCACCGACACCGCCGTAACCGACGAAAGCGACCGGCTTGTGAATGAACTCACCGAGGTCGATAGCATTCTTGAGAACGGCAGTCGGGCCGTGGTTGTATTCGGCCGCCGTGAAGATGTAGCCGTCGAACTCGCGCAGCTTCTTCTTCCAACGCTCCGCCGTTTCGTTCTGGGCTTCGGTCGCGCTTGCCTGACCGAGGAAGGACATCGGATAATCCAACAGATCGAGAATCTCGACCTCGAGTTCAGGCCGGCTTGCGGCGATCTCGGCAATCCACTTGGCCGGATGGTCCGCAAAGCGGCCGATACGCGTGCTTCCGACAATGACAGCAATCTTGAGCTTACTCATATCAAATCCTTTTCATGAAAATGCATGGGGCGGCCCAGAGGCCGCCCCATCGTTTGATTCCGATATTCGTCAGCCGGCGTAGCTGACCAACAGGTCCTTGGCGTCGATCTGATCGCCCGCCTTGACCAGCACTTCCGCGATCGCACCGTCCTTTTCGGCATGGATCGCCGTTTCCATCTTCATCGCCTCGATGGAGACGAGGACGTCGCCGGCGTTGACCGTCTGGCCCGGCGAGACGAAAACGCGGGAAATGACGCCCGGCATCGGCGCACCGACATGCGCGGCATTGCCGGGTTCCGCCTTGCGGCGGGCGGCGGCACCGGTCGCACCATGAGCGCGATCCGGAACCTTGATGCGGCGCGGCTGGCCGTTGAGCTCGAAGAAGACAGTGACCATGCCTTGACTGTCGGTCTGGCTCATCGCTTGATTGACGATGACGAGCGTCTTGCCCTTCTCGATATCGGCAAACAGCTCCTCGCCATCGCCAAGACCGTAGAAATAGGCAGGCGTCGGCAGAACGGAGACCGGACCGTAGGTGTCGGATGCCAGCGCGAAGTCGGTGAAGACCTTCGGATACATCAGGTAGGAGGCGAATTCGAAGTCGTTGACCTCGCGCTCCAGCTTGGTCTCGATCGTCTTACGCTCCGCATCGAGATCGGCGTCGGCAAGCAGCGAGCCAGGACGCACCGTATAGGGTGCGTCACCCTTCAGTGCCTTCTTCTGCAACGCCTCGGGCCAACCCGATGGTGGCTGACCGAGATCGCCCTTCAGCATCGAGACGACTGATTCCGGGAAGGAGACTTCCTTGTCGGTGCTGACAACATCGGCGACCGTCAGGTCCTGCGAAACCATCATCAGCGCCATATCGCCAACGACCTTCGAGGACGGCGTCACCTTGACGATGTCGCCGAACATCTGGTTGGCGTCGGCATAGGCCTGCGCCACTTGATGCCAGCGAGTCTCGAGGCCGAGCGAGCGGGCCTGTTCCTTGAGGTTGGTGAACTGGCCACCCGGCATTTCGTGCAGATAGACTTCCGATGCCGGCCCCTTGAGGTCGCTTTCGAAGGCCGCATACTGATGGCGCACCGCTTCCCAGTAGAAGGAGATGCGGCGGATCCATTCCGGATCGAGACCCGGATCGCGCTCTGAACCACGCAGCGCCTCGACGATCGAGCCGAGACAGGGCTGCGAGGTATTGCCGGACAGAGCGTCCATCGCGGCATCGACGGCGTCGACGCCAGCATCGACTGCGGCGAGAACCGTCGCGGCGGCGATGCCCGAAGTGTCGTGCGTGTGGAAATGGATCGGCAGGCTGGTAGCGTCGCGCAGCGCCTTGAACAAGACCTTGGCGGCAGCCGGCTTCAACAGGCCGGCCATGTCCTTCAGTGCGATGATATGCGCGCCGGCCTTTTCGAGCTCGACGGCGAGATCCGTATAGTACTTGAGGTCATACTTCGGGCGCGCGGAGTTCAGGATATCGCCGGTGTAGCAGATCGCTGCTTCACAGAGCTTGTTCTCTTCGGCCACCGCATCCATCGAGACGCGCATGTTCTCGACCCAGTTCAGGCAGTCGAAGACGCGGAAGAGATCGATACCGCCGGCAGCGGCCTGGCGGACGAAGTATTTGACGACGTTGTCAGGATAGTTCTTGTAGCCGACGCCATTGGCGCCGCGCAGCAGCATCTGCAGCAGCAGATTTGGTGCCGCTTCGCGGACCAGCGACAGGCGCTCCCATGGATCTTCCGTCAGGAAGCGCATGGAGACGTCGAAGGTCGCGCCGCCCCAGCATTCCAGCGACAGCAGGTTCGGCAACGCATGCGCGTAGGTGCCGGCGATCCGGGCAATGTCGTAGGTACGCATGCGCGTGGCAAGCAGCGACTGATGGCCATCGCGCATCGTCGTATCGGTCATCAGCACGCGTTTCTCATTGCGCATCCACTCACCGAACTTCTTCGGGCCGAGCTTGTCGAGAAGCTGCTTGGTGCCGTCGGGAATACCATTGCCGTTGGTATAGGGGACAACCGGCTCGGCGATGTCAGCCGATGGCTTCGGGCGATCCTTGGCTTCCGGATGGCCATTGACCGTCACGTCCGCCAAATAGGTGAGCAGCTTGGTTGCACGGTCAGCACGTTTAACCTGCTGGAAGAGTTCCGGCGTCGAGTCGATGAAGCGTGTGGTGTAACTGTTATCCCTAAACTTCGGATGCGTGATGATCGCTTCCAGGAAGGTCAGGTTGGTGGCAACGCCGCGGATGCGGAATTCGCGCAGCGCACGGTCCATACGCGAGATCGCTTCAGACGGGCTCGGCGCCCAGGCCGTGACTTTGACCAGCAGCGGATCGTAATAGCGGGTGATGATCGCACCGGAATAGGAGGTGCCGCCATCAAGGCGAATGCCGAAGCCGGATGCCGAACGGTAAGCGGTGATGCGGCCATAGTCAGGGATGAAGTTGTGCTCGGGATCTTCGGTCGTGATGCGGCACTGCAGAGCGTGGCCGTTGAGGCGAATGTCATTCTGCGCGGGCACGCCCGACTCTGGCGTGCCAATCGCGAAGCCGTCAAGAATGTGGATCTGTGCCTTGACGATATCGATGCCGGTAACGACTTCGGTGACCGTGTGCTCGACCTGGATGCGCGGATTGACTTCGATGAAGTAGAATTTGCCGGTGTCGGCATCCATCAGATATTCGACGGTACCGGCGCCGATGTAATTGGTGGCACCCGCGATCTTCAGCGAGTAGGCCGCGAGTTCCTGGCGCTGCGCCTCGCTGAGGTAAGGCGCCGGCGCGCGCTCGACGACTTTTTGGTTGCGGCGCTGGATCGAGCAGTCGCGCTCGAAGAGATGCACGACGTTGCCGTGCGTATCGCCGAGAATCTGGCTTTCGACGTGACGAGCGCGCTCGACGAGCTTTTCCAGATAGACCTCGTCCTTGCCGAAGGCAGCCATCGCCTCGCGCTTGGCTTCCGTCACCTCGCGCGCAAGATCGGCTTCCGAGCGAATGACGCGCATACCGCGCCCGCCGCCCCCCCAGGAAGCCTTGAGCATAACGGGATAGCCGATCGCCGCCGCCATCTTGGCGACCTCAGCCATATCGTCAGGCAGCGGCTCGGTTGCCGGCACGACGGGCACGCCGACCGAGATCGCCAGATTGCGAGCCGCAACCTTGTTGCCGAGCTGACGCATGGTGTCGGCCGTCGGGCCGATGAAGATGATGCCTGCCTTGTTACAGGCATCGACGAATTCCGGGCTTTCCGACAGCAGGCCGTAACCCGGATGGATCGCATCGGCGCCCGAAAGCTTGGCGACGCGGATCACTTCGTCGATCGACAGATAGCTCTCGATTGGGCCGAGATCCCGGGCAAGATGCGGTCCACGGCCGACCTGGTAACTCTCGTCGGCCTTAAACCTGTGCAGTGCCAGTTTGTCTTCTTCCGCCCATATCGCGACCGTTTTTATCCCGAGCTCGTTGGCCGCGCGAAACACGCGGATGGCAATTTCCGAACGGTTGGCAACAAGTATCTTGGAAATGGGCAATGCTGTCTCCTCACGGCATCGAAACGGGCAATTGCTGCACCCGCGAAGAGAAGTCTTAACGTGCTGTCACGGAAAGTTCAATTTCCAGAAACGACTAAGATAGAATTTCTCAGACTAAGTGAGGAGTCCGTGACGAAAGGCGACAGCAACGGCGTGCTGTCTGTTTCTTGCCTTCAGCTTGTCTTGCAGGCCGTTCATGTACCAGTCGACGGTATGATTGGAAATCTTGAGGCGTTTTCCGATCTCAACGGAGGTCATGCCCTCTGCAAGATATTGCAGTATCTCCATCTCGCGGCGCGTCAACCGCGTGTCGATGCCGGAAACTTCTTCGAGCGTGTGCATCTCACCCTTGAGCTCGAGCAGTCGCCAGAACGCTTTTCGCGCTATGGCATCAAACAGTGAGATTTCGACCGGAGACAGATCGACCTGCGTTCCGCCGACGCTCATGGTACCGAGGATGCCGTTTCGACCGTGGATAGGAAAAATGTAGCCGTCCCTAAGCCCATGGCCATGTGCGTCGGCCATCATCTGCTCCATCCGGCGATAGTGCGGATCCTTGCGGAAGGCGGCCAGGCTGTCTCTCCAACGAAACGGTCTTTGCGCATATGCGAGATAGCGAACCGTCGGGTCAGTCAAAACGTATTTCTTCGAAATATAGATCTGTGGCCACTTCTCCGGCCAATGACCGGCAAACATCAGACTGATTGGATCTTCAGTCGCTTTCAGATGTCGCAAAAGGCCGTAGTACTGGAACCCGTAGGCGTGGATGGCATGCTCCAGTTCGGCGACAACTCCTTCAGGTCTGCGACACTCTTCCAAAACGACAAGCAATTGAATTAAAGAATGAATATTCACGGAAATGCCCCTACCCCAATTGGGCTCCGCGCCGAATGTCACGAACCAGTGGGACGTGCTTGCCTGGGGCCCTTCGACGCAAAGCAAGCGTCAATCTATGGTGTGCCAGCCCGACCCCGGGGCGCAAGCGAAAATTGCGAAAATTGCTATGCGCCCCAAAAAATTTCAAAAGGCTGGCGGAAATAGCCCCTGAGAGATCGCCGCTCAAGCAAAAGAATCTGGCCATTGCCGCCTGCCTGAACGCTCTGTTAATCGCTGGTTCAGGTATCTTTTTGTAGCGTTGCAGCGTCCCTTATTTCGCACATGCACAAGAGGTATCGCCGTGTCGCTATTCAAGGTCTATGCTCGAGCTTTGCGCTATCTTGGCGCTTACAAGCTCCGCGTATCCCTGGTCGTTATTGCGAACATCGTGCTTGCCGCGATCACGATCGCTGAACCGATTTTGTTCGGTCGCATCATCGACGCGATTTCAGGCAAGGGTGAAGTCAAACCCATTCTTTTCATGTGGGCCGGCTTTGCCGTCTTCAACACCATAGCGTTCGTTCTTGTCGCTCGTGAGGCTGACCGACTGGCTCATGGCCGTCGCGCCACGCTGCTGACGGAAGCATTCGGCCGCATTATCTCCATGCCGCTCTCCTGGCATCACCAGCGCGGCACGTCGAATGCGCTGCATACGCTGCTTCGCGCCTGTGAAACGCTTTTCGGCCTGTGGCTGGAGTTCATGCGCAATCACCTGGCGACGGTCGTAGCCATCGCGCTTCTGGTGCCGACTGCGATGTCCATGGACCTGCGTCTTTCGGGCGTGCTGGTTGTGCTCGGTATTGCCTACTGGCTTATCGGTCGTCTCGTCATGAGCCGCACCAAAGACGGGCAGGCTTCGGTCGAAAACCACTACCACACGGTTTTCTCGCACGTCAGCGATTCGATCAGCAACGTATCGGTCCTGCACAGCTACAACCGTATTGAGGCGGAAACCAAGGCCCTGAGGTCCTTTGCCGACCGTCTGCTGCAGGCTCAGTATCCGGTTCTCGACTGGTGGGCTCTGGCCGGCGCCATGAACCGCATGGCATCGACCATCGCCATGATGATCATCCTGGTGATCGGTACGCTGATGGTTCAGTCCGGCGAACTGCGCATCGGTGACGTCATTGCCTTCATCGGTTTTGCGAACCTGCTAATCTCGCGCCTCGACCAGATGCGCCAGTTCGCGACGCAGATCTTCGAAGCCCGTTCGAAGCTCGAAGACTTCTATTCGCTTGAAGACTCTGTCCGCGACCGCGAAGAGCCGGCCGGCAATGCCGATATCACCGACGTCAAGGGCGAGGTCGAGTTCCGCAACGTGTCGTTCCGCTTCGGCAACACCGCGCAGGGTCTGCACAACGTGTCGTTCACCGCCAAGGCTGGCCAGACGGTTGCGATCGTCGGCCCGACCGGCTCCGGCAAGACGACGATGATCAACCTTCTGCAGCGCGTCTACGATCCGGACAGCGGCCAGATCTTGGTCGATGGTCATGATACGACGAAGATCACCCGCAAGTCGCTTCGCCGCTACATCGCAACCGTGTTCCAGGATGCCGGCTTGCTCAACCGTTCGATCAGCGACAACATTCGCCTCGGCCGGGAAGGCGCTTCGGATGAAGACATGCGCCGTGCAGCCGAAGCTGCCGCCGCAGCCGACTTCATCGAGACACGTGAGGACCAGTATGACACCCACGTCGGTGAGCGCGGCAACAAGCTCTCGGGCGGTGAACGTCAGCGTGTGGCAATCGCCCGCGCCATCCTCAAGGATGCACCGATCCTGGTGCTCGACGAGGCAACAAGCGCACTTGATGTCGAAACGGAAAACCGCGTGAAGGCCGCAATCGACAACCTGCGCCAGAACCGCACGACCTTCATCATCGCGCACCGTCTTTCCACGGTTCGTGAAGCTGACAAGGTGCTGTTCCTGGATGGCGGCCGCGTCGTTGAAGAAGGTAGCTTCGATGAGCTCAGCCATAGCAACGGTCGCTTTGCGGCATTGTTGCGCGCTAGCGGCATCCTGACGGATGAAGAAGTTCGCAAGGCACACACGACCGAAGCCGCGTAAGGCTGAAGGGATCGTATGAACAACAGCCGGACGGCACTTCGCCGCCCGGCTTTTTTCTTGCCGCTTGGGAGTTCACGCATAATTTAGGCAAAACTGGTGTGGCTGAGGAGGCGACATGAAGGTCCTGCGAATCGTAGCAAACATCGAGACCGCCGACCCTCTTGCCGCGAAGGTCTTCTATCAGGATATTCTGGGCCTCGACATCCTCATGGATCACGGCTGGATCTCCACCTTTGGCTCAAACCAGTCAATGCCCGTCCAGGTAAGCTTCGCGAGCGAGGGCGGCTCCGGGACGCCCGTCCCGGGTCTTTCGATCGAAGTCGACGACGTCGATGAAGTCTTCGTGGCCATGAGCTCATCGGCATTCGAGGTCATTTACGGCCCAGCCGACGAGACTTGGGGCGTTCGTCGCTTCTATGTGCGCGATCCCTTCGGGACAGTCGTAAATATCCTTTCGCACAGGCCAGGAGATCAAAAGTCCAGCCGATCCGGCACCGTCGCACGGCGTCGGCCGTCCCTGCAAAGGCGTTAGACTAAAGTCATAATCCCAAAGCCGCTCTCTGTATGGATGAGCTTTTCTGTCACACTCTCATCAGGCGAACCGCGACCCGGGGTATGCTTTGAGGAGAGCAAGGTCGCGCGCCGCGTTTCAGATCGTTCTGTGGAGGACAGAAAATGGCAAATATCGCAAGCGTCGACGGCACAAAAGCCGGTCCGATGACGGGCGAGGAGAAGAAGGTTATCTTCGCCTCGTCGCTCGGCACGGTTTTCGAATGGTATGACTTCTATCTTTATGGTTCGCTCGCCACCTATATCGGCGCGACCTACTTCACCCAGTATCCGGAAGCGACGCGCAACATCTTCACGCTTCTGGCCTTCGCCGCCGGCTTCCTGGTGCGCCCGTTTGGCGCGCTGGTTTTCGGGCGCCTCGGCGATCTCGTCGGCCGCAAATACACGTTCTTGGTCACGATCCTCATCATGGGTCTCTCGACGTTCCTCGTCGGTATTCTTCCCGGTGCTGCATCGATCGGCATCGCAGCACCCATCATCCTGATCGGCCTTCGCCTCCTGCAGGGTCTGGCGCTCGGTGGTGAGTATGGTGGCGCGGCAACCTATGTGGCCGAACACGCGCCAAATGGGCGCCGCGGCTACTTCACCTCGTGGATCCAAACCACTGCAACGCTCGGCCTCTTCCTTTCTCTGATCGTCATCGTCGGCGTTCAGTTTCTGATGGGCAAGGAAGCTTTTGCAGCATGGGGCTGGCGTATCCCGTTCCTGCTCTCGGTCGTGCTTCTCGGCGTCTCCGTCTGGATCCGTCTGAAGATGAACGAGTCGCCGGCATTCCAGCGCATGAAGGCCGAAGGCAAGGGGTCCAAGGCGCCACTGACCGAAGCCTTCGGCCAATGGAAAAATGCGAAGATCGCCCTGATCGCGCTTCTCGGCGCAACGATGGGTCAGGCAGTCGTGTGGTACGGCGGTCAGTTCTATGCGCTGTTTTTCCTGCAGAACGTCCTCAAGGTCGATCTGCAATCGGCAAACATCATGGTGGCGATTGCCCTCATCCTCGGCACACCCTTCTTCGTCGTCTTTGGCGGCCTGTCGGACAGGATCGGCCGCAAGCCGATCATCATGGCCGGCCTGTTGATCGCAGCAGTGACCTATAACCCGCTGTTCAAGGCCATGACCTGGACGGCCAATCCGGCGCTTGCCGAAGCACAGGCTTCCGTACGGGCCACGGTCACAGCCGACCCGGCGGATTGCAAATTCCAGTTCAATCCGACCGGAACCGCGAAGTTTACGAGTTCCTGCGATGTGGCAACGGCTTTCCTGACCAAGAACTCGGTGCCTTATGACGTCGTGCCTGGCCCGGCGGGGCAGCCCGCAACCGTAAAAATCGGTGACGAAACTATCGCCAGCTTCGACGCCGTCGCCGCCGGCGACAAGGCAAAGGCAATGACCGGCGCCTTTGAAAAAGGCGTCAACATCGCCCTTCATGATGCCGGATATCCGCTGAAGCGCGGTGCCATCAAGGTTCCAGATGCAAAACTGGACGCCTTCATTGCAGCCAACCCGGAGCTTGCTCTCAACGCCGATGCAGTCCGCGCCGGTGAAAAGCAGACCGTGCCGGCAGACAAGCTCGTCGTTGACAAGCTCTTAACGGCTGATGAAGCGAAGGGTGCCACCGATATGGCGGTCTATAGCATCGCCAATGGCGGCAGCTTTGCCATGACGGCCGACCCGGCCCGCGTCAACTGGATCGGTACGATTGCCATTCTCTTCGTGCTCGTGATCTACGTTACGATGGTCTATGGCCCGATCGCGGCGCTTCTGGTCGAACTCTTCCCGACCCGAATCCGTTACACCGGCATGTCCCTGCCCTACCATATCGGCAATGGTTGGTTCGGTGGCCTCTTGCCCGCAACGGCCTTCGCAATGAGCGCGGCAACCGGCGACATCTACTACGGTCTCTGGTATCCGATCGTGTTCGCCACAATCACACTGGTCATCGGTCTCATCTTCCTGCCGGAAACGAAGGATCGCGACATCCACGCGATGGATTGATCCAGGTAACCGAAATCTAAGAAAGCCCGGCGCCCGCAAGACGCCGGGCTTTTTCGTGTCTGGCCAAGCCTAGAGAAGGCGGCTGAGCCTCGGCGTCGGCCAACCATCACGACCGATCGAGAAGACCAGTCCGAAGCGTGCAAACAAAATGGATGTCGCAAAAGCCAACCACGCGCCCAATGCGAGGCCGGCCGCCACATCGCTGGGATAGTGCACGCCAATGATGACGCGCGTGGCTCCAAGCCAAAGACCGATGCCGATGAAGCCGAGGCGGAACCGTGGAAAGAGAAGCGCCAGCGCCATGAACAGAGCGCCGACGTTGGAGGAGTGACCCGACGGAAAGCTCTGATGAAGAAAATCAGTGCTGAAAGGGACGAAGCTGAAAATGCCTTCCTGATCATAAAGCAGCGGTCGAGCACGCCCGATTGCGAACTTCAGCAGATTGGAAACGATGCTGGCGAACAGAACCGAGAACCCGACATAGGCTGTCATCTGCCCGAAATAGGCGAGCCGGAAACGGCCGCGCACCTTCCATAGTCGTCGACGAACGAAATAGCCAGTCGCTAGTATTGTCAAAAGACCGACGAGAATCCAGACAAGCTTGCCGACGTCGGTGACATCCCCGGCGATCGACACCAGCGGAGGCGAAAGGCTTTTGACTGCCTGCCCCAACGGGCGGTCGAAGACGAAGAAGGCAATGGCAACAGCGTTGATGGCAAAAAGCGCGAAGCCTTGCCAGGGAACCCGACGGTGGATTGAGCGCCGCGCAGTGTAGCGCTTTCGCAAATAGCTCCAGCAGTTCGGCTTACGATCGATGGCTTCGTTCATTCTACTCCCGCTCGTTGCTCAGTGCAGAACGGAAATAGGAACGGCATCATCCGCCTTCAAGCAAAGGCCTTCCGCACCGGTCGATGCGGAAGGCCAAAAGCGTGTTTCACGTGAAATATCAGGCAGAAAGGGCCCTGAATTCGGCGAGGATCGCGTCACCCATCTCGGTGGTTCCAACCTTCTTGGCACCTTCGGCCATGATGTCGCCGGTGCGGATGCCCTTTTCGAGCACGTTGGCGATCGCCTTTTCGAGGTTGTCGGCTTCCTGCACGAGGTTGAAGGAATAGCGCAGGCACATGGCAAAGGACGCAATCATCGCGATCGGATTGGCAATGCCTTGGCCGGCGATGTCAGGAGCCGAACCGTGCACCGGCTCATAGAGGGCCTTGCGCTTGCCGGTCTTGGCATCCGGCGCGCCGAGCGAGGCCGAGGGCAACATGCCGAGCGAGCCCGTCAGCATGGCTGCAACGTCGGACAGCATGTCGCCGAACAGGTTGTCGGTGACGATGACGTCGAACTGCTTCGGCGCACGAACCAGCTGCATGCCGCCGGCATCCGCCAGCATGTGCTCAAGCTTGACGTCGGAATACTTGTCCTTGTGTGTAGCGGTGACCACCTGGTTCCACAACACGCCCGACTTCATGACGTTGCGCTTTTCCATTGAGCAAACGCGATTCTGACGCGTGCGGGCCATTTCGAAGGCCACGGCCGAGATGCGCTCGATCTCGTAGGTGTCATAAACCTGCGTGTCAATCGCGCGCTTCTGGCCATTGCCGAGATCGGTAATGGTCTTCGGCTCGCCGAAATAGACGCCGCCGGTCAGCTCGCGGATGATCAGGATATCGAGGCCCTCGACCAGCTCCGGCTTCAGCGAGGAAGCGGCAGCGAGCGCCGGGTAGCAGATGGCCGGACGCAGGTTGGCGAACAGCTCCAGATCCTTGCGCAGGCGCAACAGACCGGCTTCCGGACGCACTTCATAGGGAACGTCATCCCACTTCGGGCCGCCGACAGCACCGAAGAGAACGGCATCGGCGGCAAGCGCCTTCTGCATGTCGCCTTCGGAGATCGCGGCACCATGCGCATCATAGGCGCTACCGCCGACCAGGCCTTCGTCGGTGACGAAGCCGGCATTCATTGCCTCATTCATATAGGCAATGATCTTGCGGACCTCACCCATGGCCTCTGGGCCGATGCCGTCGCCCGGCAGCAGGAAAAGATTGCGCGCTGTCATGAAACCCTCCGCGGAAAAACAAGTTGCGGCTTCTTAGACCTGCAAAAACGGCATTTCAAGCGAGCGCGAGGCCGATTCGGTACGGTTGCGGAATTACGGCGAGATCCCTCGTTGACCGACCAGCGCAAGCGGGTCCACAAGGAGAGCCTGTATCGCCAAGCTCATCGGGTACCACCATGCCATCTGCACCACTCCACCTCGACACGCCGCTCTTCCGCACTTCCGCCGATTACAGCGCAAGCCACAAGCCGCTATGGCTGAAGCTCGACGCGCTGCAGCCTTCGGGAAGCTTCAAGCTCCGCGGCGTTGGCAGGCTCTGCCAGCATGAAATCGAGAACGGCGCCCGCGAGATTTTCTGTGCCTCCGGCGGCAACGCCGGGATCGCTGCCGCTTATGCCGGCCGGTCGCTCGGCATTCCGGTGACCATCGTTGTGCCCGAGACGACGTCGGCGGAAGTTCGCCAATCAATCGCGGCAACCGGCGCCACGGTTCTAGTCCATGGAACGGTATTCGACGAAGCCAACGCTTTTGCAATTGAGCAAGCGAATGCCAGAGAAGCGGCCTACGTACATCCGTTCGACCATCCTCTTCTATGGGAGGGGCATGGCACATTGATCGACGAGGTTGTCGCAAAAGGCACCGAGTTTGATTGCGTCATCACGAGCGTTGGCGGTGGCGGCTTGCTCGCGGGCATCGTTGCCGGTCTCAAGCGAAACGGTCTGTCTGACCTGCCGGTCATCGCCGTCGAAACCGAAGGAGCCGCTTCGCTTCATGCCAGCCTTGCCGCAGGCGAACGCATCACCTTGCCAGCGATCACCTCAATAGCCAGCTCTCTCGGTGCCCGCCAGGTGGCCCAGCACGTCTTCGATCTGCCGAAGCACCATCCGATAGAGAGCGTCACGGTCACCGATGCGCAGACTGTCGCCGCTTGCCTGAAATTCGCCGACGCCTATCGCATTCTGGTCGAGCCCGCCTGTGGGGCTGCCCTGGCGGTCGCTGACGTGCATGCCGACGTCCTAGCTCGCTTCAAAAATCCGCTGATCGAGGTCTGCGGTGGCATCGGCGTCTCGCTGGAGAAATTGAAGGCCTGGAAAGAACGGTTGCTGTAAGCCACCAAAGAAAAAGCCGGGTAAAAGCCCGGCTTTGACGAAATGCCATGTTTTATCAGACTTACGCAGCCCAGGGGCGCGATGCCGTGTTCTTGGCTTCGAAGCTGTCGATCGCCTTGCCCTTTTCCAGCGTCAGGCCGATATCGTCGAGGCCATTCAGAAGGCAGTGACGCTTGAATTCGTCGAGATCGAACTTGATCGAACCGCCGTCCGGACCGGTGATTTCGAGGTTTTCCAGGTCAACCGTCAGGATCGCGTTGGAACCGCGGGAGGCGTCGTCCATCAGCTTGTCGAGGCTTTCCTGGCTGACCTTGATCGGCAGAATGCCGTTCTTGAAACAGTTGTTGTAGAAGATGTCGGCGAAGCTGGTCGAGATGACGCAACGGATGCCGAAGTCGAGAAGCGCCCACGGCGCATGCTCGCGCGAGGAGCCGCAACCGAAGTTGTCGCCGGCAACGAGGATCTTTGCATTCTGATAGGCCGGCTTGTTCAGCACAAAGTCCGGGTTCACGGAGCCGTCTTCATTGTACCGGGCTTCGGCGAAAAGACCCTTGCCAAGACCTGTGCGCTTGATCGTCTTCAGGTAGTCCTTTGGAATGATCATGTCGGTATCGATGTTGACAACCGGCAGAGGGGCAGCGACGCCCGTCAGCTTTACGAATTTGTCCATGGCCTGGCTCCAATGTCAGCAGACGTAGTTTTGTTGATCAGCGTTTAGTCCAGATTTTGACCGAAATGAAGGAAAATTTATATCGCGGGAGTGGCTGCGCGCGGATTCGACGCGCAGCCAGCCATGATCACGGTGAGATCAACTTGCCTTCGCTGGTGCATTCATGGCCCAGAGCACGCCGAACGGGTCACGCACCTGGCCATATCGATCGCCCCAGAACATCAGCTGAACAGGCATGATCACCTCTACGCCGGCGGCAACGGCGCGCTCCCACCAGAAATCGATATCGTCGATAACAAGCTGAAGCGTGAAGCCCTGGTGCTTTTGAAACGGATGACCGTGCTCGGGATAGGCATCGGACAACATCAGCGAGCTTCCGTTGATGTAGAGGTGAACATGCATCGTCCGGCCGTTTTCATCCGGCGGAACGACAAAGGCCTGCTCGGCACCAAACGCACGCTTGTAGAACTCCGCGGCCTTCAGCGCGCCGTCGACCGTGACATAAGGCAGCAAGCCATTCTTGACCGGCGGCATCTGCATCGTGCCGGTTTCCGTTGCGGTATCCATACTGTCCTCCATGATTTGATTGGTTCGGGCCAAAGCCCAGACCTTTCAAGGACGCGGGAAGATCAGTCGAGCCGACAGTGATCTCGAAATTTTTCTGGAACTGACGCGAAAATCAGAGGTCGATGATCGTACCGCGACCATCATTCCAGATGCGCATGTTCTCGCCGGAATGTGACTTTGCCTTGGCTGTGGCGCGCACCGGCGCCGGCTTCATCTTCAGCGAAAGCGCGCGGCCGACCATAAGCACCGTCAGAATACCACCGACTGCCAGCGTCACGGAAAAGGTGACGAACGCCAGCGCAACGAAGGCGGTGATGCCTGCGAGCAGGAGGAAGACGGAACGAATGCTTTGCATGGTTTTAGACCTTTCTTCGGAAAGGAATGTGGTCCTTCTTTTCTTTCTCTGCAAGGTGAGCATGGCTTTTTGTTGTCTTGCCACCCATCACAAAGCTTGGCACACATTTGTGATGACCCGCAATTCTCCGACTCGTTCCTTGAACCTGCGCCGCTCGGTGCTGAGCGTCCCTGCCATCAATGCGCGCGCCCTGGAAAAGACCCATGCGCTCGATTGCGACGCCGTCATCTTCGATCTCGAAGACTCCGTGGCCCCGGAACGGAAGGCGGAAGCCCGCGACAATCTGAAGACGTTTTTTTCGGGCGCCCCCCTTGTGAACAAGGAGCGGATCATCCGCATCAATGCGCTTGATTCCACATTCGGCAATACGGACATGGAACTGGTCCTGGCACTGGAGCCGGATGCCGTGCTCCTGCCGAAAGTGGACGAGCCGCAGGATGTGATGTCCGTCAGCGACCGGCTTGCCGATGCCGACGCGCCGGAAAGTCTCCGCATCTGGGCGATGATCGAAACGCCCCGTGGCATTCTGAACGCGGCCGCGATTGCCGAGGCCGGGCGCACGCCGGGCTCACGGCTCGATTGTTTCGTCGTCGGCCTCAACGACCTGCGCAAGGAGACCGGCGTCTTGCCACAGCCGGGCCGTACCTATCTCGTGCCCTGGCTGATGCAGGTGGTACTTGCCGTGCGCGCCTATGGCCTCGACGCGATCGACAGCGTCTTCAACGATTTCAAGGATGCCGATGCCTTCGATGCCGAATGCGCGCACGCCCGCGCCATGGGCTTCGACGGCAAGATGCTGATTCATCCGGCTCAGATCGAAGCCGCCAACCGGCATTTCGGCCCGGATGAGGCGGCAATTGCCGAGGCGGAGGCGATCATCACCGCCTTTGCCGACCCCGCTACAAATGGCCTGAATGTCATCAATGCCAATGGTCGGATGATCGAGCGGCTACACCTTGTCCAGGCGGAAAGTCTGGTTCATAAAGCCCGCCTGATTGCAGAACGCCAAACGGCGAAGTGAAAGACGACTTTAGATGAAGCTTTATCGCCTTCTGACCGGCCAGGATGATGCCGCTTTCTGTCACCGCGTAACCGACGCCCTCAACAAGGGCTGGTCGTTGAACGGCTCGCCGTCGATGACCTTCAACACGCAGACCGGCCAGGTGATGTGCGCTCAGGCGATCGTCAAGGAAGTCGAAGGCAAGGACTACCACCCGGACATGAAGCTGTCCGAACAGTAAGCGAAAGCTTAGCGTTCGGCCGCCTCTTCGGCGCTCGCCTCGATCCGCTCCATGTCGTCATCGCTAAGACCGAAATGGTGGCCGATCTCGTGGATGAGGACGTGAGTGATTATATCGCCCAGCGTCTCGTCGTTCTCGGCCCAATAGTCGAGGATCGGCCGCCGATAGAGACGGATACGGTTCGGCAATTCGCCGGTTTCCATCGTAAAACGCTCCGAGATGCCTCGGCCTTCAAAGAGGCCGAGCAAGTCGAACGGCGTTTCCAGCGCCATGTCCTCGAACACGTCGTCGTCAGGGAAATCCTCAATCTCGATCGTCAGATTGGTGGTCAGCGAGCGGAATTCTTCCGGCAGATGGCTATAAGCTTCCATCGCCAGGGACTCGAAAGTGCTGATCGTCGGAGCGTGGCGATCCTGCCAATTATCGCTCTGGTCTATGCGGGCCATAAAAATTCCCTTCCTTTGCGGCCCATATAGAACCTTTGCGTACGATTTTCGAGAGCGGAATCAAAGGCAGGAATAAATTCACATCAAATGGCTGTTGACTCTTTCGCCCGCCTCTGGAATCCATAAGAACATAACAGGAACATATGAGACTTGGAGAACGTCATGGCACAGTCGGCCGTGACGCGCGAGCGCCTTTTTGCGCTCCGCGAAACCATTGCAAAGCTTGAAGGAAAGCCCGCGCCGGCCTTGGCTGCAGCGCAAGGCGAAGCCTTGGCCGAGAAGGACCTCTCCACCAAGAACGACAGTGGCCTGCGTCTTCCTCTTGGAATCCCCGCGCTCGACGAGGCAGTTGATGGCGGCCTGCCGCTCGACGGGATCACCGAGGTTCGTTCCGACCTCTTGCGCGAAGCTGGCGCCGGCAGCGGCTTCGTGCTGGCGCTTGCCGCCATGCTGCAGCGCCAGACGGGAGAGAACCCTGCATCCCTGCCGATCCTGTGGATCGCAGATATGGTTTCCACGATGGAAGCAGGCATCCCCTACGCCGTGGGCTTACGCGATTTCGGTCTGGGACCGGACCAGTTCTTCTATGCCAGTCCACGCAAGCTTGAAGATGCCCTTTGGCTTGCCGAAGCGGCAATCGAAAGCGGCGTCTTTCCTGCGACAATTCTGGAGGTGCGCGGCAATCCGAAGCCCTTCGGCCTGACGGAGAGCCGCCGTTTGAGCTTGCGGGCGAAAGCAGTAAAACGCCCGCTTTTCCTGTTGCGGCAGGCTGGAGAGGAAGAGGCCAGCAGCGCTTGCTTCCGCTTCCTTGTGGCACCCGCGCCGGCACAGGCGCGCCCCTTGCCGGATGGCACGATGCTGGGCGGTAGCATCGGCAATCCGGTTTTTCATCTGACCCTGGAGAAGAGCCGCAACCCGGCCCCCCTCTCCTTTCTACTGGAGTGGAATCCTCATGACCGCCGTTTTTTCGCCATCTCACAGTCAGTCAACCCTCGCCTTCCAGACGAACGCGCAGCGCATTCTGGCACTCCACTTTCCGCATCTTCCAACCGACCGGATATCAAGAAAGAAATGGGGGCTCTCCTGGCGTTCGCGCGGACGTCCTGAAGCCGCACCGATCGTCTGTTCTAGCCGTCTCAACAATACCATGCGGCTGACAGCGCTCGACGAGGCAGCCGAAACCCTCAATCTCCGAAAGAACATGGGCGTCGCCGAAGCCCGCGCCATCTACCCCACGCTTGATGTGATCGAGGACGACCCTGCTGCCAACCAACGCTTCCTGGAAGCGATTGCTGACTGGTGCGATCGCTATACCCCACTTGTCGCTCTCGACGGTGTGGATGGCCTGTTTCTCGACATAACCGGCTGCACCCATCTGTTCGGCGGCGAGGCCTCCCTTCTCAAGGATATTCTCACAAGGCTCTTCCAGATGGGAATTGATGCCCGCGGCGCCATCTCTTCCTCGCCTGGATTGTCCTGGGCCATCAGCCATTTCGGCCAAGGCGGCATCATCGAGCACGGGGAGGCAGAACAGGCGCTGGCTCCCCTGCCCGTCGCGGCCTTGCGCCTTGAGGAAGAAACGATAGAAGGCCTGAACAAGATGGGGCTCAAATATGTCGGCGATCTGCTGACCGCCCCACGCGCGCCGCTCACCCGCCGCTTTGGAGGAGCGGTGCTCTTGAGGCTCGATCAGGCGCTTGGAGCCGATGAGGAGCCGGTCTCTCCGCGCCTGCCCGTCGCGAGCCTTTCGGTCGAACGTCGTCTGATTGAGCCAATCGGAGCCGAAGACGATATCCTTGCGCTCACCGATCAGATTGCCATCTCCCTGAAGCCCTCGCTCGAAGCGCGTGGCGTCGGCGGCCGCATCTTCGAACTGGTGCTGTTCCGTGTCGACGGCAAGGTGTTTCGGATTTCTGCCGGGACAGCACAGCCCTTACGGGAGCCCAAGCGCATCGCCGCCCTCTTTGCCGAACGCCTGCAGGCAATTCACGACGATTTCGATGCCGGTTACGGATTCGAGATCCTCCGTCTCAACGTGCTCCTGCACGAAGATTTCGTGACCTTGCAGGGTGATTTCGAACAGCATCAACAGAAGGATGCCTCTCTTGCTGCCTTCGTGGACCGGGTTTCCGCCCGCCTTGGAAAAGACTGCCTGCAAACTTTCCAATTGCGGGAGAGCCACGTACCGGAAAGAGCCACAATTGCAGTGCCGGCAATCGATCACCTATCCGCCCCGAAAACCCGGGAAGGACATCCTCCGCCGTCCAGGAACGAGCGACCCATCCGGTTATTGCGGAATGCAGAACCGGTGGATGCCTTTGCCATCGAAATCCCTGATGGCGCACCAGCGAGCTTTCACTGGCGGCGCATGCAGCATCGTGTTTTGAAAAGTGAGGGACCGGAGCGACTGGCAATGGAATGGTGGCTCGATGGGTCGAATGCTGAGGATAGAGACTACTTCCGGATCGAAGACGATAAGGGGCGGCGCTTCTGGATCTATCGCCAGGGCCATTATGAGCGGGACACCGCACAGAGCTGGTTCATGCATGGGATCATTGCCTGATGTCCGCCTTCTTCGAAATCGGCGCAAGGAGCAATTTCTCGTTTCTCGAGGGTGCCTCTAAACCCGAGGAAATGATCGTCCAGGCTGCTGTTCTGAAGCTTGGTGGACTTGGCATTGCCGACCGCAATTCGGTTGCGGGTGTCGTTCGCGCGCATGCCCAGGCGGAGGCGATCCGGAAGAAGTTCGAACGAAAGAAAGCCGGGCTTCTGGAGGAGCGCGAGAAGAAGGACATCATTCCCGATCCGATCCGTTTCCAGCCGGGAGCCCGCCTTGTCTTTGCGGATGGAACGCCTGACATTCTTGCCTACCCCCGAGATCGTCAAGGCTGGGCGCATCTTTGCCGGCTGCTGAGTGCCGGAAACCTGAGAGCTGAGAAGGGTAAGTGCATTCTGTCGGAAGAGGATCTGATGGAATGGGGCGAGGACATGATGCTTGCAATCATTCCGCACCCGTCCATTGCCGATGAGAACAGTCACGCCGCATTCGAAGCCTGTCTGGAGCGGTTCAGAAAACGCTTCCGGAAAAACATCCACATGGCGCTCGCCCCCGCCTATGACGGCCGCGACAAGCGTACATTTGCGACCATCTCCATGCTGGCTGACCGCAGCCGCATCCCGCTGATCGCTACCAACCAGCCACTCTACCACAATACGGCCCGCCGCCCCCTCGCCGATATCGTAACATCGATCCGGGAGCACGTTTCCATTCCCGAGGCTGGCTTTCTTCTGGCTCCGAATGCCGAACGCTATCTCAAGAGTGGCAACGAAATTCTGCGCCTATTCAGAGACTATCCGCACGCCGTCACGAACACAGCGAAGTTTTTTGGCTGCCTTTCCTTTTCGCTCGACGAACTGGAGCACAACTACCCCTCCGAGAATGACGAGGGGGAAACGCCTTATGGAACACTGGAACGCCTGACCAATTCAGGTGCAGCAAAGCGCTTCCCCGACGGCGTACCTGAGAAAGTTCAGAAGAACATCGAATACGAGTTGGATCTCGTTCGCCGGAAGCAATATGAATCATACTTCCTGACGGTCCATCGGATCATCCAGTATGCCCGGCACGAGAGGAGGATCCTCTGCCAGGGGCGCGGCTCCGCTGCAAACTCGGTGATTTGCTATTGCCTGGAGATAACCGAGGTCAATCCGGAGAAGAGCACCCTGCTTTTCGACCGCTTCCTCTCGATGGACCGCGACGAGCCGCCGGATATCGATGTCGATTTCGAGCACGAGAGGCGCGAGGAGGTCATCCAGTATATCTATCAGACGTACGGCAAGGAACATGCCGGTCTGACGGCGGGGGTTACGACCTACCGCACCCGATCCGCAGGTCGCGAGGTCTCGAAGGCTTTCGGTCTCTCAGAAGATGTCCAGTCTGCCATCGGCAGCCTGGTCTGGGGCTGGTCGGATGAGAAGCTCTCCGAGCGGGAAGCAAGAGCCGCTGGGCTCGATACTTTCGATCCGATGACCAAGAACGTGCTGAAATATGCATCCGAGCTTCTGAGTTTTCCCCGGCACCTCACCCAGCATGTCGGGGGCTTTGTCATCACCAGGGACAGGCTGGATGAAGTCGTTCCAATCATGAAAACGGCAATGCCCGGACGCTACATGGTCGAATGGGACAAGGATGACCTCGACAATCTGAGAATCCTCAAGGTGGATATCCTGGCCCTTGGAATGCTGACGGCCCTGAAGCGGGCATTCGACTTGCTTCTCCTGCACTACGACGTCAAGAAGACGCTCGCCGATCTCGGCAACGCTACGCATGAGGACGAGAAGCCTGTCTATGCGATGATGTGTCGAGCCGACACGCTTGGCGTCTTCCAGATCGAGAGTCGGGCGCAGATGAGTATGCTGCCGCGTCTGAAGCCAAAAAAGTTTTACGACCTTGTCATCGAGGTCGCCATCGTCAGGCCAGGCCCCATCCAGGGCGACATGGTGCACCCATACCTGAAGCGCAGAGAAGCCGAGGCACGTGGCATCCCAGCGACTTACCCGAGCGAGGAACTGAAGGGGGTTTTGGAACGAACACTTGGCGTGCCACTCTTTCAGGAGCAAGCCATGCAGATCGCAATTACAGCTGCGGGATTTAAGCCAGCCGAAGCGGATCAACTGAGGCGAGCCATGGCGACCTTCAAACGGACAGGCACCATCGGCAATTTCGAAACGCGGTTCATCGAAGGCATGGTCGCGAAAGGTTACGCTCGTGAGTTTGCCCAGCAATGTTTCAACCAGATCAAGGGATTTGGCGAATATGGCTTCCCGGAAAGCCACGCTGCCTCTTTCGCTTTGCTCGTCTATGCCTCCTCCTGGGTAAAGGCTTATTACCCCGACATCTTCTGTGCAGCGATGCTGAATTCACAGCCAATGGGCTTCTATGCCCCAGCTCAACTCGTCCGGGACGCCCGGGAGCATGGCGTTGAGATTCGGCCGGTCGACATCAATGAATCGAATTGGGATTGCCTGCTTGAGGAGGCCGAATTCAACAGACGGACCGTTAATTTCCGGCATGCCGCCATGCGGGAAATCATCCGGACGAAGCGAGCCGTTCGGCTTGGCTTCAGGCAGATAAAAGGCCTTTCGGAAGCGAGCATGCAGCAGCTCGTCATAAATAGAGGCAAGGGCTATTCCTCGATTCGCGATCTCTGGCTACGCTCAGGCCTGCATAAAGCGGATATAGAACGGCTCGCCGATGCGGATGCCTTTCATTCCATAAGACTATCACGACGCGAAGCACTCTGGGCCGTGCGGGCACTCGATGCGAAAAGCGCCGCTGAAAAACTCCCTCTGTTCGACCAAGTGAGTCACATCGATCTACAGGTCGAGCCTGAGACGCGTCTGCCGGAAATGCTGGCTGGTGAACAGGTGGTTGAAGACTATCGCTACCTTTCGCTTTCTTTGAAAGGCCACCCCGTCTCATTCCTTCGTAACGAGTTCCACAAGGCCGGGGTGGTGCGGAATGTCGATCTTCTGACCGTCCCAAACGGGAGAAGAGTAACCATCGCTGGCCTGGTTTTGGTACGTCAGCGTCCCGGCTCGGCCAAGGGCGTCATCTTCATGACATTGGAGGACGAGACGGGCGTTGCCAATGCGATTGTCTGGAAGAAGGTCTTCGAGAAGTATCGCCCGATCGTCATGGGTGCGCGGCTCGTGAAAATATATGGCAAGCTTCAGAGCCAGAGCGGCGTGATCCACACTGTCGTCGACCATATCGAGGATATGACCCCTGCGCTTGGCATCCTCCAGAAGGAAGCCCGTCGCTTCGGCGTGAGCGATCGTTCGGACGAAGCGCTCAATCCGACGATGGACCCGCGACAAAGGAAACTCGCAAACTCACTTGAAAAGGCTGCCATGGAGAAGAGGCTGACTTCAAGCCATTCCGAAGCGAGAGAAACAGCTAACATTATGCCAAGGGGCCGCAATTTTCATTGAGATCGCGATCTAGCGGATTCGCAATCGTTCCGAGCGCCACACGGCCTGCGACCAATGGACTACCCCCGCAACTCGATTTTTCTTGACACCTATCATCTTCTTTTGCAGAAAAGGGGATAGTGAATGTCATGTTTGGAATGATGCCGTGCTTGTCTGCAGCTGCAACTACATAACTGATCACGAAATCAGGGAAGTCATCAATGAGCTTCTCGATCAGGACTGTTGGCAGCTCATTGTTCCAGCAAAGGTCTACCACGCCATGGAAAAGCGGGGCCGTTGCTGCGGCTGCTTCCCGAATGTGGTCGATATCATCATCCAGACAACCGAAGAATATCACGCCCGTCACCACTCGACGGACGACGAAATATTTGATTTCATGTCCCGCCTCAGAGAATTCCACGAAGAAAACAGGAGAGCGGACATTGAAAGGCGACAAAAAAGTCATCGAGCGGCTTAACGAGGCCCTCTTTCTCGAACTCGGCGCCGTAAACCAGTATTGGGTCCACTACCGACTTCTTGAAGATTGGGGCTACACCAAGCTAGCCAAGAAGGAGCGGGCCGAGTCCATCGAGGAAATGCACCACGCCGATCGCTTGGTTGCACGTATCATCTTCCTCGAAGGCCATCCCAATCTCCAGACCCTCGCTCCGCTTCGTATCGGCCAGAACGTCAAGGAAGTTCTGGAAGCCGACCTTGCCGGCGAATACGATGCGCGCACGGCTTACAAGAAATCACGCGACATCTGTCATGAGGCCGGCGACTACGTCTCGATGAAGCTTTTCGAAGAACTCCTCGCGGACGAGGAAGGCCACATCGACTTCCTCGAAACACAGCTGGAGCTGCTCGGCAAGATCGGCGAATCGAAGTACGGCCAACTCAACGCCGACTCCGCCAACGAGGCCGAGTAATCCCAATCGTGACCGGCG
Organism: Rhizobium grahamii CCGE 502; assembly: GCF_000298315.2. Lineage (GTDB taxonomy): Bacteria > Pseudomonadota > Alphaproteobacteria > Rhizobiales > Rhizobiaceae > Rhizobium > Rhizobium grahamii. Next base: position 419,564 of record NZ_AEYE02000029.1, read on the forward strand.
GCCCCGGCCGTCGGTCATTCACTCTGCGGCACTCAAATCCACCAAGTGCCTGAACTCGTCGACGACCTGCTCATAGACAGCCCGCTTGAAGGGCACGATAAGACCAGGCAGGCTCTCCATCGGCTTCCACTCCCAAGCATCGAACTCAGGCGCATGCCCGCCTGGCGGCGGATTGATTGCAACCTCGCTTTCATCGCCATCGAAGCGGAACGCGAACCAGCGCTGCGTCTGGCCGCGGAACTTGCCTTTCAGCCCAATGCCGATCAGCTGGGGCGGCAAATCATAATTGATCCAGTTCCGCGCCTCGGCGAGCAGCGTCACGGTACGAATGCCTGTTTCCTCGTAAAGCTCGCGGTAGGCCGCCTCAAGCGGATCCTCGCCCTTGTCGATGCCGCCCTGCGGCATCTGCCAAAGCTGCGGCGATCCATCATACTCGGAATTCTCTTCCGGAATCCGTCGCCCTGCCCACACGAGGCCCTGGCGGTTGAGGATCATGACGCCGACACAGGGGCGGTACGGCAGGTCCTCGGCTTTGACGATCGGCTTGCTCATCGGCTCTCTCTATTCAAGGTCTTTTGAGATCATTGGTGAGTGCTGCGACACCAACGATCTCAATGCCTCGCATCGCCGCTTCCTGCGTCCATTGCGCGATCGCGTCGATGCTCTCGTCGAAAGCAGCAGCGACGCCGATCGCCTGGCCGTTGCGCTTTGCAACACGCTCCAGCTCGTCCAGTTTCTGGATGATGGCGTTCACGTCAAGCTGCTTGTCCAACTGAACATCTGCGAACGCGTAGGGCGTTTCTGTTCCTTTGGCGATCGCGGCGGTCTTGGACTGAGCTGACGTTCCGTCATCAAGGAACAACAGCCCGCGCTTTCCGATGTCCCGCATAACCGGCTCCATGGCATTGGGGTCGGAAAGGAAGCGCCCGCCCTGATAGTTCATGATGCCGGTATAGTTGGTGATCTCGCCCATCGCCCGGTGCAGGTTTTCAATATTTTTCGCAGCCGATGTCGAGGTCAGGAGCGTATCCGGTCCAGGATCGTTTGCCGGATAATCAAAAGGCTCGAACGGAACCTGCAACAGGATTTCGTGGCCACCACGACGCGCTTCCTGCATCCAGCGCTGCAAGCTGTTGCCGCTGGCGGCAAAGGCGAGCGTGACCTCCTCAGGCAATTGTTGAATGGCCCGCTGCGTGCCCGTCTGGCTAAGCCCGAGACCGCTGACAACGATCGCGATGCGTGTTCCGTGAGCGCCCGACCATGGCCGCGCATACTGCTCCATCGGGCGCCGTCCGTCCGGCCCAACGATCGGCAGTCGCCCAAATGGCGTCTCCTCCAGAAGCGCGTCGTTCGGCAAGGCTGCCACCCGTGGATCCTGTCCGATCTGCGAGGCATCGACCAGTACTGGACCATTTCCATCGCGTTGTCTTGGGGAGTATTTCGTGACCACCGATCCGTCGCCGGTGACCATCTGCTCCACATTCGCGCCCGACCTAGGGCCGGATGGCGCCATGCCAGGAGCTGCAGCGGATGGGGGCTGCGGCGGCACCTGATTTTGAACTGTCTCAGAAGGTGGGGCAGCCGTCTGGTTTTGCACCGGCGGCTTTTCTCGTTTCAATCCGTCACCGCGAAACGCAGTGTAGAGCGATGACGCCCCGATCAGCACGAGACAAATCCCGGCGACAACGCGCCCGGTGCGCAGAATACCCGGCCGCTGGCGCTTGGCCTTTCGGTTCTGTCCCAGAGGGGCGTGCAGATCGGTATTCAAACTTCTTTTCCGCTTGAGAATCAGGACAGAAAAAAGGCGTCAGGCCGGACATACCATCCGGCCTGACGCCTCAAATTGCAATTACTTGGCGCTGACGGCCTTGTCCGGATTGGGCGGGAAGGCCGGATCGGTCTTCTTGCCGCGAAGCAGGTCAAGCGCGTAGTTGAGCTGGATGTCGTCCTTCGGATCCGGCGGAACATAAGCAACCGAGCCGGAGCCTTCGTCCGTCTCGCTCTGACCCTTGATGTGCCCGCGCAGGCTGGACTCGCCCTCGGTGACCATCTTGCCCTTCAGATCATCCGGCAGCGGCTCCTCGACCTTGATGTCGGGCGTGATACCGGTGCCCTGGATGGAGCGGCCCGACGGCGTGTAGTAAAGTGCAGTCGTCAGTCGCAGCGCGCCGTTTTCGCCGAGCGGGATGATCGTCTGGACCGAGCCCTTGCCGAACGAACGCGTGCCGAGCACCGTCGCACGGCGGAGGTCCTGCAGCGCACCGGCAACGATTTCCGAAGCGGACGCCGAACCGCCATTGATGAGAACGATCACCGGCTTTCCGTCCGTCAGATCACCCGGGCCAGCGTTGAAGCGGCGGGTTTCGTCCGGATTACGGCCGCGGGTGGACACCACCTCGCCCCGCTGCAGCAGCGCATCCGATACCTGGATCGCCTGATCGAGCAGACCGCCGGGGTTCAGGCGAAGGTCGAGCACATAGCCCTTCAGCTTGTCGGCCGGGACCGTCTTCTTGATCTTCTCGATCGCCTTCTCGAGGTCGGGATAGGTCTTTTCCGTGAAGGAGATGACACGCAGATAACCGACATCATCCTCGACGCGCGACTTAACGGCCTGGACCGCAACAACGTCTCGGACGATCGTCAGCTCAATCGGCTTGTCGGCACCCTTGCGGATCAACGTCAGCTTGATCGGCGTATTGACCGGACCACGCATCTTTTCGACAGCGTCTTCCAGCTTCAGGCCGCGAACCGACTGACCGTCGATTTCGGAGATGTAGTCGCCAGCAAGAACGCCGGCCTTTGCCGCAGGCGTGTCGTCGATCGGGGTGATGACCTTGACAAGCTCATCTTCCATCGTGACCTCGATGCCGAGGCCGCCGAATTCACCCTTCGTCTGGGTCTGCATGTCGGCTGCATCCTTGGCATTCATGTAGCTCGAATGCGGATCCAACGAGGACAGCATGCCGTTGATGGCATTTTCGATGAGTTTGTCCTCGGCCGGCGGCGTCACATACTGTGCGCGCACGCGCTCAAAGACGTCACCAAAAACGGAAAGCTCCTTATAGGTGGAGGCTCCAGCTGCTTCCGCAGGCACGCCCGCCGAATAGATGACGCTCATCGCGGTCGCACCCATCAATGCGCCGACCAGAACAAGAGAAGCCCTACGAATCATTGCGTGCCTTTCCAGTGTCTTTAGCGGTCCACCAAGGCCGGGAATCGACCGGTTTTCCATCTTTTCGAAATTCAATGTAAAGCGTTGGACGGTTGGTTTCCAGCGCCAATGCAGTCGCGCTCGCCACTCTTTTTGCACCCATTGCGGCAAGCGGCTCGCCAGCGAAGACGAACTTGCCCTGCCGCGTGCTGATCGTCTCCATGCCGGAGAGGACGAGATGATAGCCGTCGCCGGCGTCTAGGATGATCATTTGGCCGTAGCTGCGAAATGCGCCCGCATAGACAACAAGGCCATCTGCGGGAGCGGTAACCACCGTTTCCGGATTGGTGGCAAGCGTCATTCCCAATGCCTCATGGCCGGTTCCGTCGGCATCGCCGAACTGGCGGAGAGCATCGCCTGCCACAGGCAATTCCAGCTTCGCCTTCAATTCTCCGAAGGGATATGCGGGCGCAATGCGGTTTTTATCAGGCACACCGCTCTCCGCGAGCGCCTTGGCCTGGGCACGCTGCTCCTCGGTCAGGAGCTTGCGGTTCTCCTCGGCCTGCCGAGCTGCAGCCGCGGCTTCGCGCACCGATGCAATCTCGGTTTCCATCGATGCCACCAGACCCTCCAAGCTTGTCGCCTTGCTGGCAAGATCTTCCGAGCGCTTCTTCTCCGCGTTCAGTTCTGCGGCGCTGCTGCGGCTCAGCTTCTCGTTTTCGGCAAGAAGCAGATCCATGCGGCGCTCTTCTTCGATGTTGTTCGTCATCGTCGTGGTGAGCGCTGATTTTTCCGCAGCACTTGCTGCTTGCAATGCAGAAAGGTTAGCGAGATCGCCAGCGAGCTTGTCTGTCTCCTTTCGAATGCCGGGAACCACGGCGCCGAGCAGGATCGCGCTGCGCACTGAGGCGAGCGCATCGTCGGGTGTGACGAGCAGGGCAGGTGGCGGATTGCGGCCCATCCGCTGCAAGGCCCCTAGCACCTCCGCCAGCAAGCCGCGCCGTTCATACAGGGAACGCCGAACCGTATCTTCCTTCACGCCCAGATCGGCAAGCTTCTTCTCACTCTCCAAAATCTGCTTCTCGAGTGCCTTGCGCCGCGTCGCAGAATCGATCAGCGCCTGACGAACACTGCCGCTGCTCTTGTCCAGATCCGCGATGCTCTTCTCCAACTCGGCAACCTTGTCGGATGAGAGGCCTATCTTCTTCGACAAGGCATCAAGCTCGGCTCGCGTCTCGTCTCGCTTCTTCGCAAGGTCGGCCGCCGGATCGGGTGGCGGCTGGGCAACGGTTGCACCTGCCACAGTAGGCGCATCGCCCGGCGACATCCCTGCAACTTCCGGCGCATCTTGCGCGAAGGCGCTGGCGGCGAAGGGGCGGCTTACAACTGCCGCCACAGACATGCTCAAGCCTGCGGCCAGGGCCGACAAAATGACGTATTTTGGCTTGAACACGCGCGTCGGCATATGAGCTTCGAGATCCCTTTCAAATCGCGCGGAGATTAAGCTGATTTGACATTCTTTGCCAGATCGATTGAGGGTTTGCGCGCCCCAGGATGGACACGCTCGCGTGAGCAACGGAGCCCATCAAACGCGATGGTAGGGATGGCCGGAAAGGATCGTGACGGCTCGATATAGCTGCTCAGCAATCAGAGTACGAACCAGCTGATGCGGCCAGGTCATCTTGCCGAGGCAAAGCGTGGCTTCGGCAAGATCGTACAGCGACGGATCGAGACCGTCAGCACCACCGATGGCGATCGTGAGGTCGCGCTTTCCCTGATCGCGATAGTTTCCTAGGAGATTTGCAAAGCCTTCGCTGTCCAGCGCCTTGCCGCGCTCATCCAAGAGGATGAGGACGCTCCCGTCGGGCAGCAACTTTTGCAGCATTGCCGCTTCGTCGCGCTTGCGCGTATCGGCATTCGACGCGCGGCTTTCAGCAACTTCGGCGACACGGGAGAATTCGAGGCCGACAGCGGGACCAGCCTTGGAAAAACGATCGAAATAGCGGCCCGCAAGGTCCTTCTCGGGGCCTGACTTCAGCCGCCCCACTGCAAAAAGACCAACACGCATTATCCGCTCCTGCAATTCGGCATAGGGCGGCGCACATATGCCACCTGGCCGGATCCCATCATCCGGCCCAATTGAATTGCCGTCTATCAGGCACCGGACACAGCGTCCAGGCAGCCTGTTAGTGCACCGTTTCTTCGTCCATATCGGGCGCGGCCCACATCTTTTCGATGTTGTAGAACTCGCGTATTTCAGGACGGAAGACATGAACGATGACATCACCGGTGTCGATCAGGATCCAATCGCCGCCTTCCTGACCTTCGACACGGGCGCTTCCAAGGCCCTCGTCTTTCAGATCAGTCAACAGGTGATCGGAGATCGCCATGACATGCCTGCTCGAGCGCCCGGAGACGACGACCATGAAGTCCCCCAGTGCCGATTTTCCAGCAATGTCGATAGTGACGATATCTTCAGCCTTAGAGTCCTCAAGACTTGTGAGGACGGCGTGCAGGGCGCGGGCGGCAGCATCGGCGCCACGTTCCGGGCTCTTCGGGACAACGGCAAGCGTTTTTCCCTTGGCGTGTACTGTTGTCAGTGCTTTCCCTTTCTCGGAATGACAAAACATGCACATCACTGATTTGGGTGACCAAATCATAGTTAAGATAGGCACCAAACCATTAACGTTTCAAGACGCGCACAATCACAAAGCGTGAATATCCGCTTTGGTACGAGAACTCATCTTTAGATGGAAGACTGTATGTTGCCGGCTGTGTACAGTGCTTCCGCCCGCACGTAAAGTAAGTTCCGTTTCCGACCGCGAAGACCCCCGCCATGAAAAGCCCCTCAGTAGAAACCCTTACTCCAATTCTCCGCATCAGCTTTCCCCATGAAGACCGGCTCGGGCGCGGCAAGATGGAGCTGCTCGAGCACATCAGGGAAACAGGATCGATTTCCGCAGCCGGCAGGGCGATGGACATGTCTTATCGTCGCGCCTGGCTATTGGTCAGCGACATGAACAGGATGTTCCTCGAGCCCGTGGTCGAATCGCAAAGGGGAGGGCAAAAGGGAGGCGGGGCGACACTGACGCCATTTGGCGACGAACTGCTTGCCCGCTTTCGAAAGATGGAACAAGTCATGAAGGCGACCCTCGCGGATGACCTGGCATGGCTGGAGGCCAACCGATCGACCCAAAACAGTCGCTGATCACGGCTCTAGGGCAACCGTCTTTATGACGGCGAAAACCGGCACCCCGACTCGCAGGCCCAGCCGCTCTGCCGAAAAGCTGGTAATCCGGGAAAGGATTGGATCTCCGCCGCAATCAACGAGCACGTCGATTGTCGCGTCGTCGGCCTGAGTCATGGCCTGAACTAGACCTTCAAGGACATTGAGAGCACTCAAAGCCTCGGGCCTTTTCATTGCGAGCATCACATCGCGCGCGGGGATCCGCACCCGAACGGTCTTGCCCAGTACCAACATCGCTCCCGGGATGTGAAGTCTCGCCGATTTCAGGGCAATCGTCGCAATGCGATGCCGGGGGTCGACGCTCTCCACTTTTCCTTCGAGAAGCGCACCTGCCTCGCGTCGCTCGAACGAAGAGGGCGGATGGCTGAGCACGTCCGCCGCCGAGCCGACCGCCTCGACCTTGCCGTCCCGCATGACCACGACCTGATTGGCAAGGCGTGCTACCTCGGCGATCGAATGGCTGACATAGACGATCGGAATGTCCATCTCGTCGCGCAACCGCTCGAGATAGGGCATGACCTCGGCCTTTCGGGCATCATCCAACGCCGCCAGCGGCTCGTCCATCAACAGCAAACGAGGAGCCGAGAGCAGGGCCCGGCCAATCGCCACGCGCTGCTTTTCGCCACCTGAGAGCTTTTCGGGTCGGCGCTCAAGCAGGCTTTCGATACCGAGCAACGCAACAATGCGGTCCAGGCCCTCCGGCGAGCCGGCAGCTTTGGCGAACCATTTGCCATAGGATAAATTGTGGCGAACATTGAGATGCGGAAACAGTCGTGCTTCCTGAAAGACATACCCGAACCTTCGGCGGTGCTTCGCGACGAAGATCCGCCGGTCGGTGTCCGTCATCGTCTGCCCGTCGAGGATAACCTGCCCTCTATCGGGTCGTGTCAACCCGGCGATGATGCGGATCATCGACGTCTTACCGGAACCGGACCGGCCGAACAGCGCGGTGATCCCGCGTTCCGAGGTAAAGGCGGCATCGAGCGAAAACGCGCCAAGACGCTGCTTTGCGTTCACAACGAGCGTCATTCCGGATCGATCCTCCGACCGGCGATGCGCGATAAAAACTCCGACGCGAGTAGGGCGACCATGGAGATGGCGACTGCGACGAGCGTCAGCCGCAGAGCACCGGCGTCACCGCCGGGAACCTGCGTGAAGGAATAGATCGCGGCCGAGAGTGTCTGTGTTTCCCCCGGAATATTGGAAACGAAGGTGATTGTTGCCCCGAACTCCCCCATCGCCTTGGCAAAGGAAAGGATCATTCCGGCGATGATTCCCGGCAGCGTTAACGGCAGCGTTATGGTCAAAAAGACCCAGAACGGACTGGCACCCAGCGTGCCGGCCGCCTCCTCCAGCTTTCGATCAACCGCTTCGATAGAGAGCCGGATGCTGCGCACCATCAGGGGAAAGGCCATGACCGCGCAGGCAAGTGCCGCACCCGTCCAACGAAACGAAAAGACAATGCCGAAATATTGATCGAGGATGGTGCCAATCGGTCCGCGTCGCCCGAAGAGAATCAGCAGGATGAAACCCGTGACCACCGGCGGCAGGATCAGCGGCAGATGAACGACACCGTTGAGAACAGATTTGCCCCAAAACCGCCCGCGCGCCAACAAAAGGGCTACTCCGATCCCGAACGGCAGGCTCGCCAGCATCGCGACCACTGACACGCGCAGGCTGAGCAAAATTGCTGTCCATTCGTCATCGCTCAGGCCGAGTGCGTTCAAGCCATTTCTCCAAAAACAGAAGGCCCGTCGGACGGGCCTTCTCACGCTAAGTCCTCGTGCGAAAATTCGCAATCATTTCAAGATGGTGAAACCCTGATCGGCAAAGAAATGGGCCGCCTTTTCCGACTTCAGGAATTCCAGGTAAGCAGCGGCATCCGGGTTCTTGCTCTCGGAGAGCACAGCAATCGGATAGATGATTGGTGGGTGCGAATCCGCCGGGAAGGTTCCAACAACCGCAACGCCCGGATCCGCAGACGCGTCGGTCTGATAGACGATGCCGTACGGTGCCTCACCGCGCGAGACCAGAGCAAGTGCCGCCCGAACACTCTCCGCCCCAGCTACCTTGCCTTCGACGGAAGGCCAGACGCCGAGCGCCTCAAGCGCCGCCTTGCCGTACTTCCCGGCCGGAACAGACTTGACCTCGCCCATCGCGAGCTTGCCATCGCCGAGCAGAGCAGCAAGGTCGAAGCCCTTCTTGATGTCGACCGGCTTGGCGTGATCCTTGGGTGCGACAAGTACGATCTTGTTGCCGAGGAGATTTGACCGAGTGTCGGCCTTGATCAGGTTCTTCTTTGCGAGATAGTCCATCCAGTCCAGATCGGCCGACATGAAGATGTCGGCGGGCGCACCGCCTTCAATCTGCTTTGCAAGCGCCGAACTCGCAGCATAGGAAGCAACCGCTTCTTTGCCGCCTTCCTTCGCCCAGGCGGCATTCGCCGCATCAAGGGCGTTCTTCAAGCTGGCTGCCGCGAAAACGGTAACCTTCTCCGCGGCGATTGCCGGCGTTGCTGCAACACCTAAAAGAACCGCCGAAATGGTAGCGGCGGCAACGTTGATCCATTGGCGGCGACTGTACATGATCTCTCCCCGAGTTTCGCAATATCCGGAGAAATATAACGTAGCCAGCGCCTTGGCTACCGTTATATTTTCGAGGGCATAACCATTTTGCTCAATCGGAGGACTTCACGCATTCGTGAAGCGCATGGCTGGGCACCACCGTCCGCTAAAGGAGCTGAAATTCCGCATAAGTGCGTGCCAAAAACGCGGAGGCTTGGCCGAAATCCTTGAGAATGCAAAAGAAATGGGCATCACAGAAATGACTTCTGTCGAGAGATATGCCGTATACGCATTGCTGCAATGCAATACGCTAGCTTTAAAAATCCGAAGAATGTGGTACAACACACTCATCAAACGACGATCTCCTCCTCCCAAAGTCGTTTGATATGGATCGGCAACACTCCTCCTCCCAGTTGTCGATCAAGTTTACGAAGCCCGACGGATCTCCTCCCCCGTCGGGCTTTTCGTTTGTTCGATCCCGGAAAATCCAACTATTTCAAGGCGCCGTTCGTGGCGCGGATATCGGTCGAGCTGAGGCCCGAGCGCGGACCGTGTATGAAAGTCCAGGCAGGTGCGCGCCGTTTCCAGAGGGCTTGAGAATCATCCTCGTCAATACGAGCGAAATCGAACGTCCGCGCCATCTTCGACGAGAGGAACGACAGCGTGGAACCCGGCCGGTCGATGACGGCAATCGGAAACGTGTTGACGATGTCCTGCCAGCGCTGCCACAGATGGAACGTCTTCAGGCTATCCGCCCCCATGATCCAGATGAAATGGACATGCGGGTTGCGCGCCTTGACGCGCGCCAACGTGTTGGCCGTGAAGCTCGTCGCAAAATCGCGCTCGAACGCCGTGACCTTGATCGAGGGGTGTCGGGCAAGACACTCGCTCAAGGCGATCCGCTCTGCAAGCGGCAGCAAATGCCTACGATCCTTGAGAGGATTGCCGGGCGTAACGATCCACCACAACTGATCGAGGCCAAGCCGCTTGATCGCGATTTCGGCAACCAGCGCATGCCCGTCATGCGGCGGATTGAAGGAGCCGCCGAAAAGACCGACGACCATGCCGCGCTCCGTATGCGGCATGCGAAGATAAGGTCGGTCGATCTCGTCGTTGATCACGTCAGGGCCGGGTCTGTCCGGTGCCGCGCACCCGATACTTGAAGGATGTCAATTGCTCGACGCCGACCGGGCCGCGCGCATGCATCTTGCCGGTCGCGATGCCGATCTCGGCACCCATGCCAAACTCGCCGCCATCGGCGAACTGCGTCGATGCGTTGTGCAACAGGATCGCGGAATCGACCTCAGTGAAAAACCGCTCAACCACATCGGGATTCTCGGCAATCACCGCCTCGGTGTGGTTGGAGGAATAGGTCTGGATATGCTCTATCGCACCCGAAATGCCATCGACAATGGTAACCGAAACGACGGCGTCCAGGTATTCCGTCGACCAATCCTCCTCGGTCGCAGCCTTCACACCGGGCATCGCTTGAACGACGGCAGCCGAGCCGCGGATCTCGCAACCGGCGCCTGCGAGGGCTTCCAACAGCGGACGAAGATGGGTGCTGGCGACAGCGTTGTCGATGAGGATCGTTTCGACCGCACCGCAAATACCCGTGCGCCGCATTTTCGCGTTGACGACGATCTCCTTGGCCATCCCGAGATCGGCCGAGGCATCCACATAGATATGGCAAAGCCCTTCGAGGTGCGCAAAGACAGGCACCCTCGCCTCGTTCTGGACGCGCGCAACAAGGCTCTTGCCGCCGCGCGGAACGATAACGTCGATCGCGCCATCCAGTCCTCGGAGCATTGCGCCGACAGCCGCGCGGTCGGTCACCGGCACAAGCTGAATGGCGTGCTCCGGCAGTCCGCCAGCCTTCAGGCCTTGCACGAGGCAGGCATGAATTGCCTGCGACGAACGCCGGGAATCGGAACCGCACCGCAAAATGACGGCGTTGCCGGCCTTCAGGCACAGGGCACCCGCATCCGCAGTCACATTCGGGCGGCTCTCGAAAATCACGCCGATAACGCCAAGAGGCGTACGGACACGCTCGATCTTCAAACCGTTTGGCCGGTCCCAGGCCGCGATCACTTCGCCGACCGGATCCTTGAGGGCCGCAATCGCGCGGATCCCGTCAGCCATTTCGGCAATACGCTTGTCAGTCAGGGTGAGGCGGTCAACGAAGGATGCCAGCATGTCCGTGCCGGCGACATCCTTCAGATCCTTCGCATTCTCGGCGAGGATATGATCCTTGTTGTCGAGGATCGCATCGGCCATGGCGTTCAGCGCCTTGTTCTTCGCCTCGGTGGACGCAAAGCCCAACGGTCGCGCGGCAGCCTTGGCTTTGCGGCCGATGTCATTCATCAGCGCGTCAATGTCAGGGCTCTGCGCAACGGTATCAAGCATAGCTTGTGTCCTTCTTCTGCCTTTCCGATTTCGAACCGATCTGCGACGTCATCACCATGTCGTCGCGATGGATCATTGCCGCACGTCCCGCGTAGCCGAGGATTGCCTCGATCTCCGTCGACTTGCGGCCGGTAATCTGCCGTGCCTCTTCGGCATCGTAGCCGGCAAGCCCGCGGGCGATCTCCCGACCGTGCGGGCCGACGATCGCCACGGTATCGCCGCGGCTGAAAAGCCCGACCACCCTGCGCACGCCGGCTGGCAGCAAGCTCTTGCCGGCGCCGAGCGCGGCAACAGCGCCCTCGTCGACGTGAAGTTCGCCCGCCGGCTGCAGTTGGCCGGCAATCCAGGTCTTCCGGGCCGTGACAGGGGTCCCAGAAGGCGCGAACCACGAGGACCGCGCACCGTTCTCGATTGCCGAGAGCGGGCTGTCCGTCTTGCCTGATGCGATGATCATGGCGCAGCCGGCCGTCGTCGCGATCTTTCCAGCATCGATCTTTGTACGCATGCCGCCCCGCGACAGCTCGGATGCCGCCCCCCCTGCCATGGCTTCAATCTCAGGCGTGATCTCGGCTATCGTGGGAAGAAACTCAGCCTGCGGATCGAGGTGCGGCGGTGCCGTATAGAGCCCGTCGATGTCGGAGAGCAGAATCAGCAGATCAGCGCCGGTCATCGTCGCGACACGCGCGGCTAGGCGATCATTGTCGCCGTAGCGGATTTCGCTGGTGGCAACAGTATCGTTCTCGTTGATAATCGGCACCGCGCCGATCTTCAGAAGCTGGTTGATAGTGGCACGCGCGTTGAGATAGCGACGACGCTCTTCGGTATCGCCGAGCGTCAGGAGAATCTGGCCGGCAACGATCTCGTCCCGTGACAGGCTTTCGGACCAGGCGCGCGCCAAGGCGATCTGGCCGACGGCCGCCGAGGCCTGGCTTTCCTCGAGCTTCAAGGCACCCGAAGGCAGGTCGAGAACGGAGCGACCGAGCGCAATCGCACCGGAGGAAACGACGAGGACATCAACGCCCTTCGCCTTCAGGACCGCAATATCGCGGCACATCGCGTCAAGCCATGCTTTCTTCAGGCCCATCTTGCGATCGACGAGGAGGGCCGAACCGATCTTGATGACGACGCGGCGATAGCGCTCGAGCGACTTACGCGTCGTCATTGGCCTCGCCTTCGTCATCCGACACCATATCGCGGTGGCGGAGTTTCGGTGCCTTCGCGAGTTTTTCCGCTGTACCCGCATTCGCCTCGACGATGACATCCCGCAAGGCGCGCAACACTTCCGTCATGCCCTTGCCCGTCGCCGCGGAAATCTGGAACGGCGTCCTGCCGCAGGCCTTGGCAAGCTCCTTGGTCTTCTTCTTCAACGTGTCGTCGTCGAGAACATCGATCTGCGACAGAGCGACGATCTCCAGCTTGTCGCCAAGATCACCGCCATATGCCTCGAGTTCGCGGCGCACGGTCGTGTAGGCCTTGCCAACTTTCTCTTCCTGCGCGGATACGAGATGCAGCAATACGCGCGTGCGCTCGACATGGCCGAGGAAGCGGTCACCGATCCCGACACCTTCATGTGCGCCTTCAATCAGCCCGGGAATGTCGGCAAGGATGAACTCCTGTCCATCAACGGTCGCCACGCCCAGGTTCGGGTGCAATGTCGTAAAGGGATAATTAGCGATCTTCGGCCGGGCGCGAGTGACAGCCGCAAGGAACGTAGACTTGCCGGCATTCGGCAATCCGACGAGACCGGCATCTGCAATCAGTTTCAGATGCAGCCAGATCGTCTTTTCCTCACCAGGAAGACCAGGGTTGGCCCAGTCCGGCGCCTGGTTGACCGAGGACTTGAAGTGCGCGTTTCCGAAGCCGCCGTTGCCGCCGGTAGCGAGCCGGAAGCGTTGGCCTTCCTCGGTGAGGTCACAGATCAGCGTTTCCTGGTCTTCCTCGAAAATCTGCGTGCCGACAGGCACCTTCAGCGTCACGTGGTCGCCATTGGCCCCGGTACGGTCCCTGCCCATCCCGTGCGTGCCGACCTTGGCCTTGAAGTGCTGCTGGTAGCGGAAATCGATCAGCGTATTGAGGCCATTGACCGCCTCGACCCAGACGTCGCCGCCGCGTCCGCCGTCACCGCCATCCGGGCCGCCGAACTCGATGAATTTCTCGCGCCGGAACGAGACGCTGCCCGCACCGCCGTCTCCGGACTTGATATAGACCTTTGCTTCGTCGAGAAATTTCATTTTACTTCCATGTCCGGTGGCTGTTCATCGCCCCTCTTGCCGCTTTCGATATAGGCGGTTCAATCGGAGGTCAAAGGATTATCGTGAAGTTTGCGAGCTATAACATACAGTACGGCTTTGGTCTTGATGGCATCTACGACCTCGACCGAATCGCCGCGAGCCTCGATGGCGCCGACATCATCGCGCTCCAGGAGGTCACTCGTGGCTTCGCCAGGAACGACTATGCCGACATGGTTGCCGACCTTGCAGCGCTTTTTCCCAACCATTTCTGGGTCTATGGGCCGGCTTGCGACCTGCATATCGAAGAGGGCTCCGATGGCTGGCCGACACACGGAACGCGCTTCCAATTCGGCAACATGGTACTCTCGCGCTGGCCGATCCTCTCGACTCGAACGCTGCTTCTGCCGCGCAGCCGAACGATCTCGAAAGTCAACCTCCAGCGGGGCGCAACGGAGGCCGTTATCGAAACGCCGGAGGGGACGCTGCGCGTCTACTCGGTGCATCTCGATCACGTCTCGATCGACGAGCGCAGCCGGCAACTCGTTCATCTGAACGAGCGCATCAACGCCTTCGTTTCCGAGGGCGGCTCGGTCACGGGCGCTGTCGAGTTCGATGTCGATGATCCGCCATTGCCCGAGGATTATCTCATCATGGGCGACTTCAACATGACGCCGGAGTCGCCCGAATACTGCCTTCTTGCTGGAGCCACGGACGGCTACTACGGCCGCGTCCCACGCATCGGCACGCCTGTCGACGCGCTTGCAGCGCTGAAGGCTTACCCGCCCGGCAGCTATAGCTGGATGGATCCCAAGGATCATGGCAAACGCATGCATCTCGATTACATCTTTGTCGGCTGCGGCCTAGCGGGCCGTCTGAAATCGGCAAAGATCGATACAGATTCGGTAGGCTCCGACCACTTCCCCGTCTGGGTCGAGATCGGCGGTTAATAGCGAGGCGTCCCAACGCATCGGGACGCCTCTTGTTTGTTCAGGCGATCCTCGCCTGTTGCAACGCGCCCGGCTTCAACATCGTCTCGACGTGCGTGACCATGGTGTTGCGTGCGAAGCTGTAGATCTCGCTGCAACCGGTCATGCGGAAGCCGAGCTTCTCCTGCAGCTTCAGCGAGGCCGGATTGTCGGCAAACACGCCGGAATGAACCGTCGTGTCGGGCATGCGGCGCGAAAAGCGCTCCAACACAGCCGATACCGCCTCGCTCATATAGCCGCGCCGCCAGTAGAAACGGTTCAGCCAGTAGCCGAGGTGCCAGAGACCATGGCGCAGCTCGATCGCGACGACGCCGATATGGGCGTCGTCGCCGGTCGTGATCGCAAACTGCCAGTCGGGCATACCGCCAGCCGTCACCGGTACCAGCCAGTCGAGCGCGTCCTGCCTGTCATAAGGAGCAGGAACGCGCGCGAGCATGCGGGTCACGGCGAAGTCGGACAGTGTGTCAGCGATCGCATCTGCATCACTCAGCCGGTGCGGCCGGAGAACCAGCCGGTCAGTCGCAATGACAGGCATCGGGCCGGGCGTCATCGACTGGCTCCTGGGTCTTTGAAGACTGATCGCGTTCATAAGACGCTCCCCCAGCTTCTCAGCGACATCCAGGTCTTCCGATCAAGCCTGTACCACTCGACCGGGACGTTACTGCCCAGCGCCAGCGACGCCGCAAGGCCCGATCCCTGGAACTGGAAGCCGCACTTCTGGATGACCCGCCGCGAAGCGACGTTCATCACCCGGCAACGGGCATCGATCTGATCGACATCCTGCCGCGTGCGGAAGACCATATCGACCAAGGCATGGCACGCCTCAGTCATAAAGCCTTGATTCCAGTAAGGTTCGCCTAGCCAGTAACCGATCTCGACGGTCCGCCCATCAAGATGCGGCTCAACTCCGCAGCACCCGATGAAGGCACCGTTTTCGGCTTTCGTGATCGCATAGACGCACTTGCCAATCTCGCCGTTTTTCGTGCGTCGCACGAAGTCGGCGGCATCATTGGCCGTATACGGGTGCGGCATACGCGACACCATGGTGGCGACTTTGGCGTTGTTGGCAAGATGGGCAAGGGCGTCGATGTCTTCTTCGTGCGGCGCGCGCATGACGAGCCGCTCCGACAGTAAGACAGGGCAATCGGTCCTTAACCGCTCCGGCCTCAGCCGTTCCTTGGGAGACCGCTGGTCTTCCCTGAAAGACCGCGATTGGCCTTCCCTCAACAATTCGCCTTGCATGTTCAGTCCTCCTTCGTTGGACAAGAAAAAAGGGGAGATGGCGCCCCATCTCCCCTGTTTTCTGGACTGAACCTGATACGCTCAGCCGGGTCGATGAGACGCCGGCTGTTTTAGAGCGCTACCGGCTTATTCCGCTGCTTCCGCTTTCGGCATTACAGACACGTACACGCGGCCATTGGCCTTCGTACGGTAGTTCACATTGCCGGCCGTAAGCGCAAAAATGGTGTGGTCCTTACCGAGGCCAACGTTGGCGCCCGGATGCCACTGCGTACCGCGCTGACGCAGGATGATGTTGCCCGCGATGACGGTTTCGCCGCCGAACTTCTTCACGCCAAGGCGCTTGGATTCGGAATCACGACCGTTGCGCGATGAACCGCCAGCTTTTTTGTGTGCCATTGGTGTTCTCCTTTAAACCTTAAGTCCCGTAATCTTACTTGGCAGCCACGATGTCCGTGATACGGACAACAGTGTGGTGCTGGCGATGGCCGCGCGAACGCTTCGAGTTCTGACGACGGCGCTTCTTGAAGGCGATGACCTTCTTGCCGCGGTTGTGCTCGACCACTTCGGCCTTGACGGAAGCGCCCTTGACGAAGGGAGCACCAATCGCAGCGTCGGCGCCTTCGCCGATTACGAGGACTTCGGTGAATTCAATTGCGTCGCCAGCGGTTGCTTCAAGCTTCTCGATGGTCAGCACGTCGTTTGCCGCCACACGGTACTGCTTACCGCCGGTCTTGATGACTGCGAACATTTTTTATCCTTTCATGTTCGTTCCGGCTCATACCCGCCCAACAAGCAGGTGGCCGTCTTTTTATCAGTCGAGGTTAAGCAGGGATTTCAGAGGCTTTAGCCCAGAACTCTCGCTGCCGGTGATCCACCCCGCGCGAGCGCGAGACTGGCAAGGCGCAGACTTATCCACACCTATTGCGAAGCCGGGATACGCGAGGCCAAAAACACTGTCAAGGCAAAAGGATGAAAAGCTTTGAGATTTCGTCTTGCCAGCCCGTCATTCTGTCGCTATGTAGCCCACCGCGCCGAACAAGCGCCGACCAAACCGCGGAGAGGTGGCAGAGTGGTCGAATGCACCGCACTCGAAATGCGGCATACCTGCAAGGGTATCGTGGGTTCAAATCCCACCCTCTCCGCCATAGTTCCCACCTGGCTTGAGTCAGTCTTCCCCGGCAGTCGACGCCCGCTGGACTTCTATCGGCGTTTTTCGAAGAAGGCGGCAATGCCGGCTTGCGCCTCTTCTGTTTCCCACGTGTCCGCGAGTTGGGTAATCACGTTGTCGATGATCTCGTCTGTGATTGGCGTGGCAAGCGAACGTGCAAGGGCCTTGGCGCGCGCTGCGGCCTGCGGCGAAGCTGCGAGGAATTCGACGACTTCCTGATTGATGGCCCATTCAAGATCACCTAACGGCACGACGGAGGCAACAAGACCGATCGATTTGGCATGGGACGCATCGAATGTCCGGCCGGAAACAAAGAGGGACCGCGCCGCAGAACTGCCGATTCGCGCCACGACATAGGGGCTGATCGTTGCTGGAATCAGGCCAAGCCGAACTTCCGTCAGGCCAAAACGAGCGGTTTCCGAAGCAACCACAGCATCGCAGACGCTGATCAATCCGATCCCGCCGCCGAAGGCGCTCCCGTGGACGCAGCCAACGAGTGGCTTCGGAACCTCGTTCAGCGCCTTGAACATCATCGCCAGCCGCCGCGCTTCGGCGATTCTCTCCGCCCGGCTTGCTTGGAACTGGGCACTCATCCACTCCAGATCACCGCCGGCACAGAAGCTCTTGCCCGCCCCTGCAAGTACGATGACGCGTACATTCCTGTCCGATCCGAGAGCGTTTGCCGCTTCCGTCAGTTCGTCAATCATTCCGGCGGACATGGCATTATGTTTGTCTTCGCGGGCCAGCGTAAGCCGAGCAACACCGCGTTCGTCGATCGAAATCATCAGCGTTTCCGGCATTACCCTGCACTCCTGAGGCTCTGGGCAAAGCGCGCCGCCTCTTCCAGCTTTTGCGGCGAGAGCCCGGTTCGATAACCCTTGCGGGCAAGGAACTGGGCGACTTCCAACGTATCGACATTTCCCTTTGCGCCCGGTGCGTAGGGGCAACCGCCCAAGCCGCCGACTGACGCGTCGAAGACCCGCAGCCCGTGCTTCAACGACACCTCGATATTGTCGAGAGCCCAGCCATCAGTGTCGTGGAAATGACCGGCAAGCATGGTCGCCGGCGCATAGGAGAGGACCGTCAGCAGCATCTGATCGACCTCCTCAGGGCGTCCTTTGCCGATCGTATCGCCGAGGCTGATCTCGTAGCAGCCCAAGCCATGCAGGCTCTCGACGACGCGCGCCGCCGCATCGGGCGAAACCGCACCCTCATAGGGACATTCGACGACGCAGCTGACATAGCCGCGCATCGGGACGCCGTGCCTATGGCTTGCTTCGGCAACCGGCTTGAAGCGCTCGATACTCTCGGCGATGGAACAGTTGATGTTCTTTTGCGAGAAGCTTTCCGAGGCGGACGCGAAGATCGCGACCTCGTCCGCGCCCGCCGCGATTGCCGCGTCGAATCCTTTCATATTCGGCGTCAGAACTGCGTATCGAACACCTGGTCTCCGCTTAATGCCGGCCATGACTTCGGCGGCGTCAGCAAGTTGCGGCACCCACTTCGGGCTGACGAAGCTTGTCGCCTCGATCCGCTCGAAACCACATTCCGAGATCATGTCGATCAGAGCAATTTTCGTGGCGGTCGGGATTAAATCCTTCTCGTTCTGCAGCCCATCGCGTGGTGCCATCTCGACGATCGAGACATCCCGCGGCAGCAATGACGATTCTCCGGGCTGCACAATCACGTCTCCTCTACCCGAAGCGTCAGAAGCACCGCGCCTTCATCGACCTGCTGGCCTTCACTCACCTCCACCGCTTCCACCGTTCCGTCGCGGGCCGCAACGAGTGTGAGTTCCATTTTCATCGCTTCCATGACGACAAGCGCATCGCCCTTGGAGACCGCGGCTCCCGAACTCGTGCGCACGATTTTCACAAAGCCCGGCATCGGGGCGATCAGCCTGTTGCCATCCGCAACATCGCTCGCACTGAAATCGAGCCGGTTTCCGAGGTGGAAAATATGGGTTCTGTGATCGACACTGACCACCAAGTGATGTGCCGCCAAGCTCGCCTTGACGTGGACTTGCCGGCCATCGACCTCCGCCCGGCATCCGTCATCCTGCCGACTGACGATTTTCACTGGAATGACGCGCCGGCCGTCGTGTACCGCAAAGAAATCAAACCCCTTTGCGGCAACCCGTAGCGTAGAATGCCCCCCTTCGTAGGTCAGCGTGACGATGCGTTGCATTTCGCTCCAAAGCTGCCAGTGCCCCAGCGTCAGCCATGGATCGCCATCCGATGATTGCCTAAGCGCGCCCAGCGACAACACCGCGGCAAGAGCAACAACCGTGTCTACCGGCGGCTCGATTGCCGTCAGCAATGCAAGGTCGCGATCGATCAGGCCGGTATCGGGATGGCCGGCGACGAATTCCTCCTGCGCACTCAACCTGGCCAGAAAGTCCAAATTGGTGGTGACGCCGACGACATGTGAACTCTGTAACGCACGGGTTAACCGCGACAGAGCGACATTGCGGTTTGGTCCATGCACGATCATCTTGGCGATCAGCGGATCGTAATGGGCGGAGACCGTATCGCCAGGACGTACTCCGGCATCGATCCGCGCCGTAACCTCAGGAAAGTCCAGATGCCGGATCGTTCCCGTCGCGGGGAGGAAGCCCTTGACCGCATCCTCGGCGTAGATTCGCGCCTCGAAGGCCCATCCGTAGATCTCAAGCTCCGACTGCTTCTTCGGTAGGGGCTCGCCGGCAGCGACACGCAATTGCCACTCGACCAGATCGACCCCGGTGATCGCCTCGGTGACCGCATGCTCGACCTGGAGGCGAGTATTCATCTCCATGAAGTAGAAGCGATCCGGCCAGAGGCCGTTCGAGACATCCGCGATGAATTCCACGGTGCCGGCCCCACGGTAGGAAATGGCACGCGCCGCACGTACGGCGGCGTCGCCCATCGCGCGGCGCATCTCCGGCGTCATCCCCGGTGCCGGCGCTTCTTCGATCACTTTCTGGTGGCGACGCTGCAGCGAGCAATCGCGCTCGAAAAGATGCACGACGTTGCCATGCCGATCCCCGAAGATCTGAACTTCGATGTGGCGTGGGCGAATGAGATATCGCTCGATCAATACGGCGTCGTCGCCGAATGCAGCCTTCGCCTCCCGCCGTGCGGCAGCGAGCGCTTCGGGAAAATCCTCTTCGCTGTCGACGCGGCGCATGCCTTTGCCGCCACCGCCGGCGCGGGCCTTGATGAGCACGGGGTAACCGATCAGGGTGGCCTGGTCGGCGAGAAACCCATCATTCTGCTCCTCACCGTGATAACCCGGGACAACCGGTACGCCCGATTGATCCATCAGCGCCTTTGCCGCGTCCTTCAATCCCATGGCACGGATGGAGGACGGCTGAGGTCCAATGAAGACCATCCCCGCGGCCTCCACGGCTGCCGCAAAGTCGGCATTCTCGGACAGAAACCCATAACCGGGGTGAATGGCTTCGGCGCCGGTCCGCTCGGCTGCAGAAAGGATCCGTTCGACCGAGAGATAGCTTTCCTGCGCACTGGCCGGCCCAAGGCGAACTGCTTCGTCCGCCATCTCGACGTGCAGTGCCCCAACATCGGCATCCGAATAGACCGCCACGGTCGCGATCCCCATGCGCCTGGCGGTCCGGATCACCCGGCACGCTATCTCGCCACGGTTTGCGATGAGAATTTTCTGGAACATCGCTACCTCACATCCGAAACAGGCCGAAACGCGTCTCTTCAATCGGCGCATTCAGCGCCGCAGACAGCGAGAGACCGAGCACATCGCGGCTCTTTGCCGGATCGATCACCCCGTCGTCCCACAGCCGCGCCGACGCGTAGAGCGGATGGCTCTGCCGGTCGAAAAGATCGAGCACCGGCTGCTTGAAACTGCTCTCCTCCTCTGGCGACCAGGGCGTGCCGGCGCGGGAAAGCGCCTCTCCCCGTACAGTCGCAAGCACGCCTGCCGCCTGCTCTCCACCCATGACCGAGATCCGGCTGTTCGGCCATGTCCAGAGAAAGCGCGGCGAGAAGGCGCGACCTGCCATGCCGTAATTGCCCGCCCCAAAGGAACCGCCGACCAGCATCGTCACCTTTGGCACACCGGTCGTTGCGACCGCGGTAACGAGCTTGGCGCCGTTCTTCGCGATGCCTTCGGTTTCGTATTTGCGGCCAACCATGAAGCCGGTGATGTTCTGCAGGAACACGAGCGGTATCCTGCGCTGCGAGCAGAGTTCCACGAAGTGCGCGCCCTTGAGGGCCGATTCCGAGAACAGTACACCGTTGTTGGCAACAATGCCGACGGGGATGCCATGGAGATGCGCAAAGCCGCAGACCAGCGTCGTCCCATAGCGTGCCTTGAATTCATCGAAGCGCGAGCCGTCGACGATGCGGGCAATGACTTCGCGCACATCGTAGGGCACGCGCAGGTCGGCCGGGACGATCCCTGCGATTTCCGAGGGATCGAACAGTGGCGCCTCAACCGCTTGGCGCTCGACGGCGCCCGCCTTGGATCGATTGAGATTGGCGACGGCCCGCCTCGCCAGCGCCAGCGCATGCGCGTCATCGCGCGCAAGATGGTCCGCGACACCGGAAAGCCTTGTGTGCACATCGCCGCCACCGAGATCCTCGGCCGAGACGACTTCACCGGTTGCTGCCTTGACTAGTGGCGGGCCAGCGAGAAAAATCGTTCCCTGCCCCTCGACGATGATCGCCTCGTCGGACATGGCCGGTACATAGGCACCGCCTGCCGTACACGAGCCCATGACGACGGCAATCTGCGGAATTCCTGCGGCCGACATATTGGCCTGATTGTAGAATATCCGGCCGAAATGATCGCGATCAGGGAACACCTCGTCCTGGTTCGGCAGGTTCGCGCCACCGGAATCCACCAGGTAGATGCACGGCAGATTGTTCTGGGCTGCAACTTCCTGCGCACGCAGGTGCTTCTTCACCGTCATCGGAAAGTAGGTGCCGCCTTTGACCGTCGCATCGTTGCAGACGATCATGCAATCACGCTCTGAAACACGGCCGATGCCGGTAATCAGGCCAGCACCGGGAGCCTCGTTGCCGTACATGCCGTGGGCCGCGGTCAATCCGATCTCGAGAAACGGTGTGGCTGGATCGAGTAAAGCTGCAATCCGATCGCGCGGCAGCATCTTGCCGCGGGAAACATGACGCTCGCGCGCGGCAGGTCCACCACCATTGGCGGCACTTACAGCCGCCTCTTCGATGGCACGGATCGCCTCGGCCATTGCCGCGCGATTTGTCCTGAAGCTCTCCGAATTCGTCGAAATCTGCGACTTCAAAACCGTCATTGGTCACCAGGATGGTTGTCGGATGAACGTTCGAATCAGGCCGTTTCAGCAAAGAGCTCGCGGCCAATCAGCATGCGTCGGATTTCAGAGGTTCCGGCACCGATCTCGTAGAGCTTGGCGTCGCGTAGGAGTCGGGCGGCGGGATAGTCGTTCGTGTAGCCGTTGCCCCCGAGTGCCTGGATCGTTTCGAGAGCCAGAAGCGTCGCCTTCTCCGCGGCATAGAGGATGCAGCCAGCCGCATCCTTGCGCGTCGTCTCGCCGCGATCGCAGGCGGACGCCACCGCATAGACATAGGCGCGTGCAGTGTTCATGGTGACGTACATGTCGGCGAGCTTGCCCTGCATCAGCTGGAATTCGCCGATCGCCTGGCCAAACTGCTTTCTCTCGTGAAGATAAGGCATGACGACATCCATGCAGGCCGCCATAATGCCGATCGGACCCGCCGAAAGGACGACGCGCTCGTAGTCGAGCCCCGACATCAGAACGCGCGCACCACCCCCGATGGTACCGAGCACATTTGCCTCGGGAACCTCGCAATCCTCGAAGATCAGCTCGCAGGTGTTGGAGCCGCGCATGCCGAGCTTGTCGAGCTTCGGGCCGGTTGAAAAGCCCTTGAAGACCTTCTCGACGAGGAACGCGGTGATGCCGCGCGGTCCCGCATCGGGGTTTGTCTTCGCATAGACAACCAGCACATCCGCATCCGGGCCGTTGGTGATCCACATCTTGTTACCATTGAGAACGTAGCTGTCGCCGCGCTTCTCCGCCCGAAGCTTCATCGAAACGACGTCCGACCCGGCACCCGGCTCCGACATGGCAAGCGCACCGACATGCTCGCCGGAAATAAGCTTCGGCAGATAGTCTGACTTCTGCGCTTCCGTTCCATTGCGGCTGATCTGGTTGACGCAGAGGTTTGAATGGGCGCCGTAGCTGAGCCCGACCGAAGCTGAAGCGCGGCTGATTTCCTCCATCGCGACGCAATGGGCCAGATATCCCAAGCCGGCGCCGCCATAGGTCTCCTCGGCCGTGATCCCGAGCAGCCCCATCTCACCCATCTCGCGCCAGAGCGGCGCTGGGAAACTGTTGCTACTGTCCGTCTCGGCTGCCAGCGGCGCGATGCGCTCCGTCGCGAAACGCCGAACGCTGTCGCGGAGCGCCTCGATCTCGTCCGCCAGACCAAATCTCAAACCACCGGAATACATGCCTTCCCTCCCAAGTCCGGCGCGCGATTACCGCGTCCGGCATGCGTGTGTCGTTATTTTCCCGTCATTGTTTTCACGCGCGTATCTGGTCGGCAGCTCCTCCACTGCCGGTCGGCCTGATAAATTTCGTTGAAGAACGCGAAAATGGCAAGCATTTCCGAGCGGCCAGACAATTCTGACCGCCAGCTTGCTCCCGCGAATATTCGATAGATCTGCCGCCGGCACATGCCCTTCCTCCCGAGATAGGCAACGACCTGAATACGCGCAGGATCTGTGCAGATTCGCGCGAGAACAAAGGGATGCTAGCACCGGGCGCGCGGAATTTCTGAACCAAGACGGTTCATCTCGCGCATAATTTGGAAAGATTTTGTCGTCGGGACGACGCGTTCAACCGCAAGGGTTGTCCGACAAAGCGGCAGCCCAAATGCGGCCGGAACCGATCGTGATGCGGTCAGCGCTTGATGGCGCGGCCGCTACGGCTTTCGGCAATTGCCCGCACTTGATGCCGACGAACCAGCTCAGCCTGGACCTCGGCTTGGAATGTCATGACCTGGTTACGGACCTCGTCGTCGGAGCAGCCAAGCGACGTCAGCTCAGCGGCGAGCCGGCGGCACTCGGTCTTCCAGAAGGTGACTGCTTCCTCGCCATGGCGGCGATCCAGTTCGGCCGCGCACCGTTCGATGTCACCGGCGCGCGAAGCGACCGGGAAAAGCACGATCTCGCTCGTCGTCATTGCTTGCAGAGTTTTGTTTGACTGTACTGTCATCGACTCATTCCGTTGCGTCCGACTCATTCGTAGCCGACCATGGTTAACGCTTTCCTTTCATGCTCGACAAAGTCACCCGGTCGGTTCGTCGCACATCATGCCAGCTCCGGTTGAAGGGTGGATATGGGAGTATCAAGCCGCCAATCACTTCCGCCATAGGCAGGACTTCCGGATAGTCAAAAATGTCGCTAGGTTCTGCAGACTGCTTTGTCGGTGCAGTGGGGGGCTGGAAATCGGTGAGGAGGATAATCGCGAAGCTTGTCGCGGCAGCCATCGTGGTATTCGCGCGAGCAATAACGGCGGTGCGCGCCATCTGGCCGAATGACGGCATCCCTAACGGGCAGTGCGTTTATTTTGCCAATCATTCCAGCCACGGCGATTTCATTCTGGTCTGGGCGGTCCTGCCACCGAGCTTGCGGCGCCGGACACGCCCCGTCGCCGGCGCGGAATATTGGCTAAAGTCGTCGATCAATCGCTTCATCGGCCGCGATGTCTTCCAGGCCGTGCTGATCGAGCGGGATCGCGAGAACCGCACCAGTGATCCAATTGAAGTCATGGCCGAGGTGATTGATTCCGGCGCGTCGCTGATTCTCTTTCCCGAAGGCACACGCAACCAGACGGATGCGCAGCTACTACCGTTCAAAAGCGGGCTTTTTCATCTTGCGTCGACCCGGCCGGACCTTCAGCTCGTGCCCGTCTGGATCAACAATCTCAATCGCGTCATGCCTAAGGGCGAGATTGTCCCGATTCCCCTCATCTGCACCGTGACCTTCGGCAGCGCCATGCGACTTGAAGCCGATGAGGGCAAGGAAACCTTCCTCGACAGGGCGCGCACGGCGCTGCTCGATCTGTCGCCCAAGCACCTCGGCGGTAACGAATGAACGCAAACTCCGATCTGTGGACGCTCGTCCTCGGCATTTTCACGCTCCTCATCGTTTCCTCGACCATCGGCTATCTGTTGCAACGGCGACTGCCGGCCGGTCAGTCGAATGCCGCGATCGAGAACCTGAATGCACGCATCAAGGCCTGGTGGATCATGGTCATCCTGATCGGCCTCGCCTTTCTTGCCGGTAGGATTGGCGTGCTGCTGCTGTTTGGCTTTTGCTCTTTCGCGGCGCTACGCGAGTTCATCACGCTGACCGACACCAAGCGCGCCGACCACTGGGCCCTCGCGGCCGCTTTCTTCATCGTCCTGCCGCTCCAGTATTGGCTGTTGTGGGAGAGACAATACGGCATCTTCTCGATCTTCATTCCGGTCTACGCATTCCTTTTGATGCCGATCATCTCCGTCCTGCGTGGCGATACCGAACGCTTCCTCGTCCGCATCGCCGAAGTTCAATGGGCGTTGATGATCTGCGTGTTCTGCGCCTCCCACGTTCCGGCGTTGCTGACCTTGACGATCCCGGGCTACGAAGGGCGCAACGTTCTTCTAATCGCCTTCCTGGTGATCATCGTGCAGCTCAGCGATGTCCTGCAATATGTCTGGGGCAAGCTGTTCGGCCGAACGAAGATCGCGCCAAGCCTGTCCCCTTCGAAGACCGTGGAAGGCTTTGTCGGCGGCGTCGCCAGCGCCACATTGATCGGCGCCGCTCTGTGGTGGATTACGCCATTTACGCCATTTCAAGCCGGGATCATGGCTTTCGTTATCACGATGATGGGGTTTTTCGGCGGCCTCGTCATGTCAGCCATCAAGCGAGATCGCGGCGTCAAGGATTGGGGCCACCTGATCGAAGGTCATGGCGGATTGATCGACCGGCTCGACTCCGTGGTCTTTTCCGCACCGATCTTCTTTCACATCGTTCGCTACTGGTGGTCGACCACATGATGGCGTTGGCACGTCGCCTGGCCCAAAGCAGTTTGACTCACGTGCTCTTCGCATTCGTAGCCATGGGCGGCTGGGCGGTCCTCGCCAACAGTAGCCATCCGCTGCAACAGGCCCTGCTGGCCGGCGTTGTGCAAGGCGGACTCTCAGCCTGTCTTACCTTATTTCTCAAGACCGTGATCGAGTGGCTCTCGAAGCAGTTTAAGGGGCACGCCAGGCTCTGGGCGCCGCCATTGATTGCATGCCTTGCCTCGACTAGCGTGCTGATCTCGATCCATGCCTTGAGCGGCACGCCGGAAATCCTGAAGACCATAGCGGTGCCGCTGGCTGTTTCGACGAGCTATGCGGCCATCTACAACTACTTTCTCTACCAAAAGGCGATTGGGGCATGACGGAAACGGGCGATCGGCGGCCACTGGCAAGCAGAGACACGCGATGGGCAAAGCGCGTCGCACAGTGGCTAGCGTCGCGGTCGATCACGCCGAACCAGATTTCGCAGGCGAGCATGATCGCCGCCGCGCTGGCCGGCGGCTCCTTTTGCCTTGCCGGATTTGAGACCGGCTGGATCCGGGCCGTCTTCCTCGTTCTCGCGGCCGCTTTCTGCCAATTGCGGCTGCTGTGCAATCTCTTCGATGGCATGGTTGCCGTCGAAGGCGGCAAAGGTGCAAGCGACGGACCGTTCTGGAACGAATTCCCCGACCGCATCGCCGATATCATGATCCTGGTCGGCGTGGGGTATGGCGTTGGATCCCCTGGCCTCGGTTGGGCAGCAGCCTCCTTTGCAGTGTTGACCGCCTACGTTCGCGAGCTCGGACGAGCAGCGGGGACACCAAGCGACTTCTCAGGCCCGATGGCAAAGCAGCACCGCATGGCAACGATGACGGCCGCGGCAGCTCTCTCTGTCCTCGAGCCGCTGTGGAACGGGCACAATCAGGTCTTGCATACAGCCCTCTGGCTGATCGCGATCGGCGCTGCCTTCACGGCATTGCGACGAGGCAGAAATGTTGTTCGAAGCCTGAAGGCTGGCCGAGCGGGCCACTGACGAGATCCGCTCAATCCTGCTCAGGCGTACCGAAAAGCCGGAAAGTGCGCTTTGCAGCGGCGCGGGCGGTCAATAGAACAACGACGCCGCTTCTTCTTTTCCCCGAAGCGGCCTAGGACTAGCCTCGCTTCGGCGAGGCATTTTTCTTTCCCGTATTTATAAGATTTTTATATCCGCGCCCCGCCGCCAATCTCGAACGCTTATGCGCTTCGGCCGCATATTAATGTCCGAGAGATCCAAGGATCATCTCCACGCCAGAAAGCATGAAAGGTGCCATCCGGTGGGTGGCGCCCTTTGTCTTGTCTGACTCCAGAAGAACAACAGGAGTCAAGATCGATGATGGACATAGTTCTACTCGCCACAGCAATCGTATTTTTCGCCCTGTGCTTTGCTTACACCAAAGCCTGCGACCGGCTCTAACCGGAGAAGCGCCATGACACTCGACTATATTCTCAGTGGTGCCGTCACCGTGTTCCTCACGGTTTACCTCACCTACGCTCTCATTCGCCCCGAACGCTTCTAGCATCGCGCCCTCTCCCACTACGCGACAGGCGGAACCAATCGGGTATTGAAAGTTACCTCCCATGACCCTCAACGGATGGCTTCAGATCCTGCTTTACTGCGGGATCATCATCGTGCTCGTCAAACCGCTCGGCGGTTATATGACTCGCGTCTTCAACGGCGAGCGCACATTTCTCTCACCAGTCCTCGTTCCGATCGAGCGGGGACTTTACGCGCTAGCCGGCACCAGTGAACGCGAGGATCAGCACTGGACTTCCTACGCATTTTCGATGCTGCTCTTCAACCTGCTCGGTGTCATCGTTCTCTACGCGTTACTGCGCTTGCAGGCTGTTTTGCCCTATAACCCGGCCGGTATGGCAGCCGTTGGACCTGAGCTTTCCTTCAACACTGCCACGAGCTTCGTCACCAACACCAACTGGCAGAACTACGGCGGTGAAAGCACGATGTCGTATCTGACGCAGATGGCCGGCCTGACGGTGCAGAACTTCATTTCTGCCGCAACCGGTATGGCGATTGCGATCGGGCTCATCCGCGCCTTCTCGCGGGCGTCGGGTAAGGCGATAGGCAACTTCTGGGTCGACATGGTGCGTAGCACATTCTACGTCCTGCTGCCGATCTGCATCGTGCTGACGCTGGTCTATGTTTATCTTGGCGTGCCGCAAACCCTCGGTCCCTATGTCGATGCGACGACCCTCGAGGGTGCCAAGCAGACGATCGCTCTCGGCCCCGTCGCCTCGCAGCTGGCCATCAAGATGCTTGGCACCAACGGCGGCGGCTTCTTCAACGTCAACTCCGCGCATCCGTTCGAGAACCCCGACGCGATTTCAAACCTTATTCAGATGGTCTCGATCTTCGCGATCGGAGCGGCCCTCACCAACGTCTTCGGACGTATGGTCGGCAACCAGCGTCAGGGCTGGGCGATCCTCGCTACGATGGGGATCCTGTTCGTCGCCGGCGTGGCTGTGACCTATTGGGCGGAGGCCGCAGGCAATCCGCTGATGCACGCCTTCGGCCTGCAAGGCGGCAATATGGAAGGCAAGGAAGTGCGCTTCGGCATCACGCTGTCCTCGCTCTTTGCGGTCATAACGACGGCTGCCTCATGCGGTGCGGTCAATGCGATGCATGGCAGCTTTACGGCGCTCGGTGGCCTGATCCCCCTCATCAACATGCAGCTTGGCGAAGTTATCGTCGGCGGCGTCGGCGCGGGCTTCTACGGCATTCTGCTCTTCGTCATCATCGCGATTTTCGTCGCTGGTCTTATGGTCGGCCGTACGCCGGAATACCTTGGCAAAAAGATCGAAGCCAAGGAGATGAAGATGGCCGTCCTCGCCATTCTCTGCCTTCCGCTTGCGATGCTGGTTTTCACCGCGATATCAAGCGTCTTGCCCTCGGCCGTTGCCTCGATCGGCACGGCAGGTCCGCACGGCTTCTCGGAGATTCTCTACGCATATACCTCGGCTGCGGCAAACAACGGCTCGGCCTTCGGCGGCCTGACCGGCAACACACCCTGGTACAACATCACGCTCGGCCTCGGCATGCTGATGGGTCGCTTCCTGGTGATCGTGCCGGCACTCGCAATCGCCGGCTCCCTGGTCGCCAAGAAGACCGTCCCCGCCTCCGCAGGCACCTTCCCGACAGATGGCCTGCTCTTTGTCGGCCTCCTGACGGGCACGATCCTGATCGTCGGCGGATTGACCTTCTTCCCGGCCTTGGCGCTTGGCCCGGTCGTCGAGCATCTGGTCATGATTGCCGGCCAGACCTTCTGAGGTGGACGCAATGATCCTTCGTCACAAGTTTCGCAAATCCTTCAACGCACGTCCCGGTTCGCCGGGACGTGACACCCAGCGGATGACCCGCGCCTCCGACATCATCCTGGTGATGCTGGCCGGCCTCCTCGTCATCGTCGCGGTATTTCGGATCCTACACGGCTGATCGCCACAACGGTCGCCTTACTCTTTCAAGCTGGAGTCTCTTATGAGCCAGGCAAAATCAGCGAGCATCATGGATTCTCGCATTCTCATTCCGGCCGTGGGCGCCGCCTTCAAGAAGCTGAACCCACGCACCCTTGCCAAAAACCCCGTCATGTTCGTCGTGGCGACGGTTTCGGCACTGACCACGATCCTGTTCGTCCGCGATCTCGTCATGGGCGGCGGAGATCTCGGCTTCTCTTTCCAGATCAACCTGTGGCTCTGGTTCACAGTGCTTTTTGCCAACTTCGCCGAAGCCGTCGCCGAGGGCCGTGGCAAGGCGCAGGCGGACTCGCTGCGCAAGGCCCGCACCGAAACCCAGGCAAAGCTGCTGACGGCCAACAACGGCACAGGTTACCGTCTGGTCCCCGGCACGAGCCTGAAGGTGGGCGACCTCGTCCTCGTCGAGGCTGGCGATATCATTCCCTCGGACGGTGAAGTCATCGAGGGCGTCGCATCCGTCAACGAAGCTGCGATTACCGGCGAATCCGCCCCTGTTATTCGCGAGTCCGGCGGCGACCGTTCGGCTGTTACCGGTGGCACGCAGGTGTTGTCGGATTGGATTCGTGTCCGCATCAGCGCCGCGGCGGGACATACATTCCTCGACCGCATGATCTCTCTCGTCGAAGGCGCGGAACGTCAGAAGACGCCGAACGAAATCGCGCTCAACATCTTGCTCGCGGGCATGACGCTGATCTTCGTTCTGGCCACCGCGACCATCCCGAGCTTTGCAAGCTACGCTGGCGGCTCGATCCCGATCATCATCCTCGTCGCGCTCTTCGTGACGCTGATCCCGACCACCATCGGCGCGCTTCTCTCGGCGATCGGCATTGCCGGCATGGACCGTCTGGTGCGCTTCAACGTGCTTGCCATGTCGGGTCGCGCCGTCGAAGCCGCCGGTGACGTCGATACGCTGCTGCTTGACAAGACCGGAACGATTACCCTCGGCAACCGCCAGGCGACAACATTCCGCCCGGTTCGCGGCATCACCGAACAGGACCTCGCCGACGCGGCACAGCTGGCATCGCTCGCCGACGAGACACCGGAAGGCCGCTCGATCGTCGTGCTCGCCAAGGAAAAGTACGGTATCCGCGGTCGCGATATGACGAGCCTGAAGGCGACCTTCGTGCCCTTCACTGCCCAGACGCGCATGAGCGGCGTCGATGTCGAGGGCTCGTCGATCCGCAAAGGCGCGGTCGATGCTGTGCTTGCATATGTTGGCGCGGCGCCGGCGCCGGTCTCCGGCAATGCGGCCGTCGCCATTCGAAGCAACACCGAGGTCGTGCGGGAACTGCAGGCAATCGCCGATGAGATCGCCAAGGAAGGTGGCACACCGCTCGCCGTTGCGCGCGACGGGCGCCTTCTCGGCATCGTCCAGCTCAAGGACATCGTCAAGGGCGGGATCCGCGAGCGCTTTGCCGAACTGCGCCGCATGGGCATCCGCACGGTGATGATCACCGGCGACAACCCTATGACCGCCGCCGCCATTGCGGCCGAGGCAGGCGTCGACGACTTCCTCGCTCAGGCCACGCCGGAGAACAAGCTGTCGCTGATCCGCGAGGAACAGGCCAAGGGCAAGCTCGTCGCCATGTGCGGCGACGGCACCAACGACGCCCCCGCCCTCGCCCAGGCCGATGTCGGCGTTGCCATGAACACCGGCACGGTCGCGGCCCGCGAAGCCGGCAACATGGTCGACCTCGACAGCGATCCGACCAAGCTCATCGAAATCGTCGAAATCGGCAAGCAGCTGCTGATGACGCGTGGTGCGCTGACGACTTTCTCGATCGCCAACGACATCGCCAAGTACTTCGCAATCATTCCGGCGATGTTCCTGGCCTTCTATCCGCAACTCGGCGTGCTGAACGTCATGGGCCTAGCCACGCCGCAGAGCGCCATCCTGTCGGCGATCATCTTCAACGCGCTGATCATCGTCGCGCTGATCCCGCTCTCGCTCAAAGGCGTGAAATACCGCGCGGTCGGCGCCGGCGCGCTCTTGTCCCGCAACCTGCTTATCTACGGTGTCGGCGGCATCATCGTCCCCTTCATCGGCATCAAGGCGATCGACATGGTCATCACGGCCATCGGTCTCGCCTAAGGAGTTGACATCATGTTGAAAGAACTTCGTCCGGCAATCGTCATGATCGTTGCCACCACAGCCATCACCGGCCTGCTCTACCCACTCGCCATGACCGGCGCCGCGCAGGCGCTCTTCCCGGCGCAAGCCAATGGCAGCCTGATCGAAAAGGACGGCAAGGTGATCGGTTCGACGCTGATCGGCCAGGCGTTCGCCAGCGACAAATACTTCCACGGTCGTCCCTCGGCCGCGGGCGATGGATACAACGCCGCCTCATCTTCGGGCTCGAACCTTGGCCCGACCAGCCAGAAGCTGCTGGATCGCGTCAAGACTGACTACGAGGCGGCAAAGGCAACCAACCCGAATGCGGAGGTTCCGATCGATCTCGTGACCGCCTCCGGCAGCGGCCTCGATCCGCACATCTCGCCCGAAGCCACCTACTTCCAGATACCGCGCGTTGCCAAGGCACGTGGGATCGATGAAAGCAAGCTCAAGACGATTGTCGATGCCGCCGTCGAGCACCCTGAACTAGGGATTCTCGGCGAAGCGACCGTCAATGTACTGGCATTGAACCAGTCCCTTGATGCTTCTATGTCTGAGTAAGGTCAAAAGCCCCGGGGCGCCTGTGTGCACCCGGGGCCTGCTCGTCAAGGAAAGATAAAACGCATGCCGGAAGACAACCGCGACACGGTTGGAAGGCCCTCACCCGACGCGCTGCTCGAGAAAGCGCGTCAGGAGACCCGCGGCCGACTGAAGATCTTCCTCGGCGCCGCGCCCGGCGTAGGCAAGACCTATGAGATGCTGGAATCGGGCCGCGCCAAGATGTCCGATGGCGTCGACGTGGTCATCGGCATGGTCGAGACTCACGGGCGCAAGGAAACACAAGCGCTCGTCGACGGCTTCGAAGTCATTCCCCGCGTCAAGATCGACTACAAGGGCCGGCCTCTCGAGGAAATGGACATCGACGCCATTCTCGCCCGCAGACCCTCCCTTGTCCTGGTCGATGAACTCGCTCACACCAATGCCGAAGGCAGTCGACATCCGAAGCGCTATCTCGACGTCAAGGAGCTGCTAGATCGCGGCATCGACGTCTACACGACGCTGAACATCCAGCACGTTGAGAGCCTGAATGATGTGGTCTCACAGATCACGCGCATCCGCGTGCGCGAGACAGTTCCAGACTCTGTCATCGACATGGCCGATGACGTCGAGATCATCGATCTCACACCGGAAGACCTGATCAAGCGGTTGCATGACGGCAAGGTCTATGTCCCAAAGACCGCCGAAAAGGCCCTGACTAACTATTTCACCGCCGGAAACCTCACCGCGTTGCGCGAACTCGCATTGCGCAAGACCGCACAGCGTGTAGACGATCAGCTTTTGACCCATATGCAGGCGCATGCCATCTCCGGTCCCTGGGCCGCCGGCGAAAGGGTACTTGTATCTATTGATCATCATCTGCGCTCCGCTTCACTGGTACGCTACGCGTCGCGAATGGCCTCGCGGCTGCGCGCGCCTTGGGCGGCCGTCTATGTCGAGACCAATCGATCGATCAGTCTGACCGAGGCCGACCGCGACACGATTGCGGCAACGCTCCGCCTGGCCGAACAGCTCGGCGGCGAGGCTCTCACCATTCCCGGTCGCGAGGTGTCGGAAGAGCTGGTTCGACACGCCACCGCCAACAACGTCACGCACATCGTCATCGGCGCCCCGAGCAAGCCGACTTGGCGGGACTGGCTTCACCGCTCCATAGCCGACGATCTGATCCGAACCTCGGGCAACATCAGTGTCCACGTGATTTCCGGCAGCGAGAAGGATGGAACGTCGGCGCGCGGTGTCAAAACCGCGCCGTCGTCGCCTGCCTTCAATATCCAGCCATACCTCTCGGCCACAGCCTATGTGGTGATCGCGCTCATCGCAGGCGTTGTGCTTGATCAGGTTCTTGACGTCCGCAACCTCGCGCTCGTGTTCCTGATGGCAGTCCTCACCGCGGCCGTCATCCACGGGCTTCGTCCGGCGCTCTACACCTGCGTCCTCAGCGCACTGTCCTTCAATTTCTTCTTCCTGCCGCCCCGTTACACGCTGACGATCAGCGATCCGGAAAGCGTCCTCGCGCTGTTCTTTTTCCTGGGCGTTGCGGTGATAGCGAGCAATCTGACCGCAACGGTCCAACGCCAGGCTGCGGCGGCTCGACAGCGCGCCAGAACGACGGAAGACCTTTATCTCTTCTCCAAGAAGCTGGCCGGCACCGGCACACTAGACGACGTTCTCTGGGCCACGGCATTCCAGCTTGCCTCAATGCTCAAAGTCCGCGTCGTCCTGCTGCTGCCCGAAGGAGGCACCATTGCCGTCAAAGCCGGCTACCCGCCGGACGATACGCTCGATGAGGCAGATATCGCCGCCGCCCGGTGGGCCTGGGAGCACAATCACGCCGCCGGCCGCGGTGCCGACACCCTACCCGGCGCCAGGCGTCTCTATGTGCCGCTGCGAACCGGACGCGCTGCCGTCGGCGTGATCGGCCTGGACAATGACCGGCGAGACGGGCCATTGCTGACACCCGAGCAACAGCGTCTTCTCCACGCGCTGGCGGACCAAGCCGCTCTTGCGATTGAACGCATTCAACTCGTGGCGGATGTCGACCGTGCGAAGCTTGCCGCTGAGGCCGATCGTTTGCGTTCTGCCCTGTTGACGTCGATTTCGCACGATCTGAAGACGCCACTAGCCGCGATCCTCGGCGCCGCGGGCACACTGCGTGACTATCTCGATTCCATGCCTCCGGAAGATCGCGTTGATCTTCTGTCCACCGTGGTCGACGAATCGGAACGGCTGAACCGGTTTATTGCCAACCTCCTCGACATGACGAAAATCGAATCGGGCGCAATGGAACCGAATTATGCGCTGCACTATCCCGGCGATATTGCCGGAAGTGCGCTGCGGCGCGCCGAGAAAATTCTTTCACACCACCAGACTGTGATGAAAATCCCCACCGATCTACCGATGGTCCGCGTCGATCCGGTGCTGTTCGAGCAGGTGCTTTTCAACCTTCTCGACAATGCCGCCAAATATGCGCCGCCTGGGTCATCGATCCGCATTGACGCCTGGGCTGACGCATACAGTGTCATGATTCAGGTCTTGGACGAGGGGCCGGGTCTTCCGCCGGCAGACGTGGATCGGGTCTTCGATACCTTCTATCGCGTACGCAAAGGCGACCAGGTTCGCGCCGGAACCGGCCTCGGCCTGTCAATCTGTCGCGGCTTTGTCGAGGCCATGGGTGGAACAATAACGGCCGGAAATCGCACCGATCGCTCCGGTGCCGTCTTCACCATCCGCCTTCCGAGACCAAATGAAATTCCGAAATTGGATGAGCTCAAATGACCGGTTCAGCCGTAAAAATTCTCGTCGTCGACGACGAACCCCCGATCCGCAAGCTGCTTCGCGTTGGTCTCACCGCGCAGGGTTATGAGGTGAACGAGGCGCCGAACGGCGCTACCGCCCTGCAGTCGGCAAAGGACGATCCGCCTGATCTGATCGTGCTCGATCTTGGTCTACCAGACAAATCGGGCCACGAACTATTGCAGGAATGGCGAGACGGGGGTCTCACCCTGCCAATCGTCATCCTTTCCAGCCGCACAGATGAAACTGGCATCGTCAATGCCCTCGAAGCGGGTGCAGATGATTATCTGACGAAGCCGTTTGGCATGAACGAACTCGGCGCCCGGCTACGCGTCGCCTTGCGCCACCGTCTACAACAGCAGGGTGAGAGGGCGATCTTCCAGGCCGGCGGCCTGTCCATCGACCTCGTCAAGCGCATCGTCAAGATCGATGGCAGGGAAATCAAACTCTCGCCGAAGGAATACGACATCCTGAGGGTCCTTGCCCAGCACGCCGGAAAGGTCCTGACTCACCAGTTCCTGCTGAAGCAGATCTGGGGGCCGGCCGCCGATGTCCAGTATTTGCGCGTCTATGTTCGCCAGTTGCGCCAGAAGATCGAACAGAGCCCTGATCAGCCGCAATACATCACGACGGAAACCGGTGTCGGATACAGGTTGAAAGAAGCCGATCCGCCGCCGGCCTGAGTCGGTTCATCGGTATGCGCGCTCAGACCACGCTCGCATACCGAGCCCCACCATCACTTCATAGGCGATGCGGCGGCGCATCGGGTTGTGCAGTCGGATTGCCGTAGAACCCAAAAACTCGGTTTCAATGTGATCGAAAGTCTTTAGCTCGGGCGAAGTCTTGATCGTCCGCGCGTAAAATTCATGGAACGGTTGACGGCAGACGTAGGTCTTGTATTTCGTCAGGCAGAAGACGGAATAGCGACCGGCCTCTTCACGCAGGAAGTCGGTCACGCCAGCGGTAACCTCGGGCCAGGCCGGATTGAACGTGTCGTCGAAAACGATGATGCCATGCTCGGCCAGCGACGCGGCGGCCAGGCGGCTATCAGCCTCGACATGGGGCAGCATGTGGCCGCCATCGATGCTGAAGAAGCGAATCAGGCCGGCCCGTTCGATGACGTCCGCTGGCCGGAGTAGCGTGCTGTCGCTCTTGATGACACGCTCTTCATCTACTGAAAGCCCGAGTTGGCGGCCACCCGCCGCGAAACGTTCATACTGCGTAACACCGTGATCCGGTTTCACGATGTCGAACGGATCGATAGCGACGATCTTCTCTCCGTCTCCGCAGATCTTTCGCAGGAGAAAATAGGATCGACCGTAGTAAACACCAATCTCGGCCAAGCCGCCTTGCAGG
The DNA here is from genome assembly GCF_000298315.2 of Rhizobium grahamii CCGE 502. Classification (GTDB taxonomy): domain Bacteria; phylum Pseudomonadota; class Alphaproteobacteria; order Rhizobiales; family Rhizobiaceae; genus Rhizobium; species Rhizobium grahamii. The sequence goes on from NZ_AEYE02000029.1 coordinate 455,984, forward strand.
GAAGCCGATTGCTGGGAACGCAAAATAGCAAGAAAGACCAGCGCGTCCGGCGGATCAATGTACCCTTCGATCGCTTGAAGATCATGGAATATGAATTTTCTGACCGATGAATTCATGGCACCGCGCCTTCCGATGCATCAACAGAACCCCCGTGAGGGACAATGTTTCGCAGAAGAAAGGAACATAAGTCAATTCTATTTAAGTTGGAGCAGAATATGTCTTTAGAGACGCATTAGGTTGCTTGAGCCTTTGCAGTTTTGATGCAGCGATCTATTGAGAGACCCGCGCCGCCATTAAGCCGGCGGACAGTCAATCCGGCCGAAAAGCTTCGATCAATCAATTTGCTAATGCCATCGCTGACAAAATGATGCCCTCGCCGCTCCCGCTTCGTTTCTTTCTTTTTCTTGCCATCGACCTGTCCTAAGTCTCCTCTCCAGCGAAACGAGAATTAAAGGTGGTGCATGGCAGGTGAAACGGTTCTGGTCGTGGGTGGCGCTGGGTATATTGGCTCGCACACGTGTCTCGATCTTGCGAATAAGGGTTTCAAACCGGTCGTTTTCGACAATTTCTCCAACGGTCATCGCGAATTTGTAAAATGGGGACCCGCAGAGGAAGGGGATATCCGGGATCGGGCCCGCCTCGACGAGGTCCTGGCCAAGCACAAACCAGCAGCCATCCTGCACTTTGCCGCCCTTATCGAGGTCGGTGAATCGGTCAAGGATCCGGTAGCCTTTTACGAGAACAACGTCATCGGCACCTTGACCCTCTTGGCAGCCGCCCAGGCTGCTGGTGTCAAGGCATTCGTGTTCTCGTCGACCTGCGCAACCTATGGCCTGCCGCAGAGCGTGCCGCTGGATGAGACGCATCGCCAGGTGCCGATCAATCCCTACGGCCGCACGAAATACATCGTCGAGCAGGCGCTGGCCGACTATGACAAGTACACAGGCTTTCGATCGGTCGTACTCCGCTACTTCAACGCAGCCGGCGCCGATTTCGAGGGCCGGATCGGCGAATGGCACCAGCCTGAAACCCACGCCATACCACTGGCGATCGACGCCGCACTGGGTCGCCGTGAGGGCTTCAAGGTCTTCGGCACCGATTACGAGACGCGCGATGGCACCTGCGTCCGCGACTACATCCACGTCCTCGATCTCGCCGACGCCCACGTTCGCGCCGTCGAGCATCTGCTGCGGGGCGGGGAGTCGGTTGCCCTCAACCTCGGCACCGGCACTGGAACGACGGTAAAGGAACTTCTCGGCACAATCGAGCGCGTCTCGGAGCGGCCGTTTCCGGTGGAATATGTCGGCCGTCGCGAAGGCGACTCCCACACGCTCGTTGCCAACAATGACAAGGCGCGGGAAATTCTCGGCTGGGCGCCGCAGTACGATCTATCTCAGATCATTCGCTCCGCGTGGAACTGGCACGCGAAGTCAAATCAGCACTGAAACGTATCAAGGATCGGTCGAACACGTAACGTCAATCACCACGCTTAGTAGGCGCGGTGATTGACGTATGTTGCCGGTCCTCATGCACGACGACGCTGAGCGCGATAGGCGGGTGGTCGCGGCGCCCCTCCGACCTCTCAGCCGAGGCGTCCGAGGTAATCCATCTTGCCGACGGGTACGCCCTGGTTGCGCAGGATCGCGTGGGCCGTTGCAAGGTGGAAGAAGAAATTCGGCAGTGCGAACGTCATCACGTATTCGTCGCCGCGGAACGTGAGCTTATTGCCTCCTGGCGAAAGAATGATTTCCCGCGTTTCCGTTCCCTCGAGCGCTGCCGGCGCGACGGTCGCGAGATAGGCTTCCGTCTTGGCAACGCGCTCGCGCAACTCGGCGATCGTTGCCTCGTTGTCTTCAAATTTAGGCGCCTCGCTGCCGGTCAGCCGCGCGATCGCCAGTTTGGCGCTATCGGTCGCGCGCTGATACTGGCCCGAGAACGGCAGCATGTCCGGAGTCAACCGCGCGGCAACGAGATCCGCGTCATCGATCCCTCTTTCTTTCGCGAAGTTCTCGGCTTTGTCGAGATAGGTCTTCAAGCTTTCAAGACCGTGCTGGAAGACGGGAACTGTCAATCGGTACATCGAAATAGGCATCGGTTTCTCCAATGGTAGGCAGCGACCTGCTGCCGCTGGCGCATATAGTTCGCGCAGGAACGCTTTTCAGCGCCAGCCAAGGTGTCTTCGCGCGATTTTCGCGGCTGGTCCTTGGCCTCATCATTGAAATGGACTTGACGCCTTTGTCAGAAAATGGAATGAATATTCCGTGATACAGATTTTACGGTTCGTTTGTTCCGTTTCTTGACGGACTGCCAACGGGAGATGGCCCAACGAACATATACTGGCTTTTGGGCACGGCCCGGAGCTCCGGCGTGAGGAGGGTGCAGCCGGACACCGCTTTGTGGAGGAAAGAAAATGAAGAAATTTATCCTGGGCACTGCCATGGCGCTCGTCCTGTCGACGGCCGCTCACGCTGAAACAGTCGGCGTTTCCATGGCGCTGTTCGACGACAACTTCCTGACCGTTCTACGCAACGGCATGCAGGACTACGCCAAGACCATGAACGGCGTGACGCTGCAGGTTGAAGACGCGCAGAACGACGTGGCCAAGCAGCAGAGCCAGATCCAGAACTTCATTGCGTCCAAGGTCGACGCGATCGTCGTTAATCCGGTTGACACCGACGCCACGGCGGCGATGTCGAAGCTTGCCGCTGAAGCCGGCATTCCGCTCGTCTATGTCAACCGCGAACCGGTCAACGTTGACGCTCTTCCGGACAAGCAGGCTTTCGTTGCTTCGAATGAGCAGGAGTCTGGCACCCTCGAAGCCAAGGAAGTTTGCCGGCTGCTCGGTGGCAAGGGCAAGGCCGTTGTAATGATGGGCGAACTCTCCAACCAGGCTGCGCGCATGCGCACCAAGGACGTCCACGATGTCGTGGCGACCGATGAGTGCAAGGGCATCCAGATCATTGAAGAGCAGACGGCGAACTGGTCCCGTACCCAAGGTTCCGACCTTATGACCAACTGGCTTTCCAGCGGTCTCGAGTTCGATGCCGTCATCTCGAACAATGACGAAATGGCAATCGGCGCCATCCAGGCACTCAAGGCGGCCGGCAAGGATCTCAGCAAGATCGTCATCGGCGGTGTTGACGCCACTCAGGACGCACTCGCTGCGATGCAGGCAGGCGACCTCGACGTGACGGTCTTCCAGGACGCAGCAGGTCAGGGCAAGGGCGCACTCGATGCAGCGCTGAAGCTGGCTAAGGGCGAAAAGGTGGACAAGAAGGTCTATATTCCTTTCCAGCTCGTCACGCCTGAAAACGTCAAGGACTTCGTCGCGAAGAACTAACGTTCGGAAATCGGGATGCGGGCATGGTCCGCATCCCTTCCTTCAGTCCGTGTCCGGGAGGAAATGAGATGGTTGTCAGCCCGTCTACCATGGCTGCAGTGCGTCAAAGCGGCGTTGTTCCGAATGCGGAATACCTGCTGAGCGCCGAAGGTGTCCGCAAGGAATTCCCCGGCGTCATCGCACTGGATGACGTTCAGTTCCGGCTGAAGCGCGGCACCGTCCACGCCTTGATGGGCGAGAATGGCGCTGGCAAGTCGACGCTGATGAAAATCCTTGCTGGCATCTACATCCCGGACAAGGGCGAAGTGCGCCTCAAGGGGGTCGAAATTCAGCTTAAATCACCGCTGGATGCGCTGGAAAATGGCATCGCGATGATCCATCAGGAACTGAACCTGATGCCTTACATGACCGTCGCCGAGAACATCTGGATCCGGCGCGAGCCGAAGAACAAGTTCGGCTTTGTTGACCACGCAGCAATGTTCCGCCAGACGGACGAGCTGTTTCGACGGCTGAATATCGATATCGACCCGGAGATCCAGGTTCGCGATCTTTCGGTTGCCAACAGGCAGATGGTCGAAATTGCCAAGGCGGTTTCCTACAATTCCGACGTTCTGATTATGGACGAGCCGACATCGGCACTGACCGAGCGCGAGGTCGAGCATCTTTTCAGGATCATTCGCGACCTTCGAGCTCAAGGCATCGGCATCGTTTACATCACGCACAAGATGAACGAACTGTTCGAGATTGCCGACGAATTCTCGGTGTTCCGCGATGGTCGCTACATCGGCACCCATGCGTCAACGGACGTCACCCGCGACGACATCATCCGCATGATGGTCGGTCGCGAGATCACCCAGATGTTCCCGAAGGAGGAGGTGCCGATCGGCGACGTCGTCCTTTCGGTCAAGAATCTCTCGCTGAACAATGTTTTCCATGACGTCTCCTTTGATGTCCGGTCTGGCGAGATCCTCGGCGTTGCCGGACTCGTGGGATCCGGTCGATCGAATGTCGCAGAGACCTTGTTCGGCGTAACGCCGGCGACATCGGGCACCATCGAACTCTTCGGCAAGAAGACAGATATCGCATCGCCAACCGTCGCGATCCAGAACCGCATGGCGTTCCTGACCGAGGACCGCAAGGAAACGGGCTGCCTGCTGATCCTCAGCGTTCTCGAGAACATGCAGATCGCCGTTCTCCAGGACAAGTTCGTCAAGGGTGGCTTCGTGCAGGAAGGCTCGATCGAGGCAACCTGTGAAGACATGGCCAAGAAGCTTCGCGTCAAAACGCCGAACCTCGATGAGCGCGTGGAGAACCTGTCCGGTGGCAACCAGCAGAAGGTTCTGATCGGTCGCTGGCTGCTCACCAATCCGAAGATCCTCATTCTCGACGAGCCGACACGTGGCATCGATGTCGGCGCCAAGGCCGAGATCCATCGCCTGGTGTCGGAGATGGCGAGGAATGGAGTGGCAGTGATCATGATCTCGTCGGAAATGCCGGAAGTGCTCGGCATGAGCGACCGCATCATGGTGATGCATGAAGGACGCGTAACCGGTTTTCTCAATCGCGACGAAGCAACGCAGATCAAGGTGATGGAGCTTGCCGCGCAGTGACGCGCGGGCTCCGGGAGCCGAAGGGAGGATATCATGAATACCAACGCAGCTGAGGCGGCAGCCCCACTCGCAACGCGCGCGCGCAGACGACGCGTTCCGCCGGAGCTCAGTATTTTCCTCGTTCTGATTGGCATTGCGCTTGTCTACGAAGTTCTCGGCTGGATCTTTATCGGCCAGAGCTTCCTGTTCAATTCGCAGCGCCTGACGATCATGATCCTTCAAGTATCGGTCATCGGTATTATCGCGGTGGGTGTGACCCAGGTCATCATCACCGGCGGCATCGACCTGTCGTCCGGCTCCGTCGTCGGCATGACAGCTATGATTGCTGCTAGTTTTGCCCAGGCATCGACCTGGCCTCGGGCGCTTTATCCGTCGTTAACCGACCTACCATTCTTCATTCCGATCGGCGTAGGTCTCCTGATTGGCCTCGCGGCCGGTTTCATCAACGGACAGCTGATCGCAAGGACCAAGATCCCGCCGTTCATCGCCACGCTCGGCATGATGGTCTCCGCACGCGGCATTTCGAAGTGGTACACCAAAGGCCAGCCGGTTTCGGGGCTCACCGATCAATTCAATTTCATCGGCACCGGCATTTGGCCTGTGATTGTCTTCCTCGTCGTCGCGCTGATCTTCCATATTGCCCTGCGCTATACCCGCTACGGCAAATTCACCTATGCAATCGGCGCCAATCTTCAGGCGGCACGCGTTTCCGGCATCAATATCGAGGCGCACCTCATCAAGGTTTACGCCATCGCTGGTCTCTTGGCAGGTCTTGCCGGCGTGGTCACCGCAGCCCGCGCTCAAACCGCGCAAGCAGGCATGGGTGTCATGTACGAATTGGACGCGATTGCTGCGACGGTCATCGGCGGCACGTCTCTGACAGGTGGCGTCGGTCGGATCACCGGCACGGTTATCGGCACGATCATTCTTGGCGTCATGACCTCGGGCTTCACCTTCCTCAGGGTTGACGCCTACTACCAGGAGATCGTCAAAGGGCTGATCATCGTGGCCGCCGTCGTGATCGACGTTTACCGGCAAAAGAAACGCGCCAAGCACTGACGAAAAGGACTTTGGAACGGGAGCCTCGGCTCCCGTTTTTCGTTTCCGCTAACCATTGCTACCGAACCGCAAAAATTCTGAAAAAAGGGGTAGCGTATTCCGCCAGCTTTTCTATTCTGCGCTCTTCATATCGCCCGCTCGGGCACACAGGAACGCAGATGCAATTCGTATTCGACGGCCATAACGACGTCCTTCTCCGGCTTTGGACACATGAACGGGATGGCGGCGATCCAATCGCTGAATTTTCAAACGGAACTGATCTAGGCCACATCGATGCTCCACGCGCCAAGGCCGGCGGTCTGGCCGGCGGCCTTTGTGCAATCTACGTTCCTTCCGGCGATCTTGTCTTTGCCGATCCCGACAAGAACGGTCATTACGTGACTCCGCTTGCCGCGCCGCTCGAGCCGCTTTCGTCGCTGAATATCGCGACGGAGATGGCCGCAATCGCGCTTCGCCTCGACCGCGCCGGCGCCTGGCGCCTTTGCCGCACGGTAAAGGACATCCGCAAAGCCATGGCCGACGGCGTCTTCGCCGCGGTGATGCACATGGAAGGCTGCGAGGCAATCGGCCCCGATCTGGCAGCACTCGAAGTGTTCCATGCCGCCGGCCTGCGCTCACTCGGCCCAGTCTGGAGCCGCCACAATATCTTCGGCCACGGTGTGCCTTTCGCTTTCCCGATGTCGCCGGACACGGCCCCCGGCCTGACTGAAGCTGGTTTTGCGCTCGTGCGCGAATGCAACAGGCTTGGGATCCTGATCGATCTGGCGCACATCACCGAGAAAGGCTTTTGGGATGTCGCAAAAACGACCGATCAGCCGCTCGTTGCTAGCCATTCGAACGCCCATGCGCTGACACCGGTTGCCCGCAATCTCACTGACAAACAACTCGACGCCATCAGAGAAAGCCGCGGTCTCGTCGGCGTAAACTACGCGACTGCGATGCTGCGCAGCGACGGTCGCTCCGATGGTGATACGCCGCTGAGGGATATGGTGCGCCATATCGACTATCTGGTCGAGCGCGTCGGCATCGACTGCGTGGCGCTCGGTTCGGACTTTGACGGCGCGACAATTCCTGAAGAAATAGGGGATGCCGCAGGCAATCAGAAGCTCATTGCCGCCCTCCAGCGCGTTGGCTATGGTGCCCGAGATCTCGAAAAATTGGCCAGCGGGAACTGGCTGAGAATTCTGGCTTCGGCATGGGGAGAACAGGACGCCTAAGCCTGCCGATTGCTTTGTGTTGAAATGGAAAACAGGGGAACAAAAACCATGATAGTCAGCAAATTCAACCGCACTTTCCGCGCGCTCTCTGCAGGGGCAGCGCTCTCGATCATGATGGCAGCCGCGCCGGTCGCCTTCGCGGAAACGCCGAAGGACACGCTGGTCGAAGGCTTCGCCATCGATGACATCATCACCATGGATCCGGGCGAAGCATTCGAGCTGTCGACGGCTGAGGTCACGAGCAACACCTACAGCCTGCTCGTCCGTCTCGATATGAGCGACACGTCGAAGGTAAAGGGCGACCTTGCTGAGAGCTGGACGGTTTCCGACGATGGCCTGACCTATACCTTCAAGCTGAAGCCCGGCATGAAATTCGCGTCCGGCAATCCGATCACGGCTGAAGACGTCGCGTGGTCGTTCGAACGGGCCGTCAAACTCGACAAGAGCCCGGCCTTCATCATCACCCAATTCGGCATCAACGGCGACAACGTCACCGAGAAGGCGAAGGCAACGGATGAAAGCACGTTCGTCTTCACCGTCGACAAGCCCTATGCGCCTAGCTTCGTGCTGAACTGCTTGACGGCAACCGTTGCATCCGTCGTCGACAAGAAGCTGGTCATGGATCACGTCAAGTCCGTGACGCCGAGCGCTGACTACAAGTACGACAACGATTTCGGCAACGAGTGGCTGAAGACCGGCTACGCCGGCTCCGGCGCCTACAAGCTCCGCGAATGGCGCGCCAATGAAGTCGTCGTGATGGAGCGCAACGACAACTATTACGGCGACAAGGCGAAACTCAACCGCGTTATCTATCGCTTCATGAAGGAAAGCTCGGCGCAGCGCCTGGCGCTCGAAGCGGGCGACATCGATATCGCGCGTAACCTCGAGCCCGGTGACCTCGATGCAGTCTCAAAGAATGCCGACCTGACCACCGTCAGCGCGCCGAAGGGCACTGTCTACTACGTCAGCCTCAATTCCAAGAACGAGAACCTGAAGAAGCCAGAAGTCCAGGAAGCCTTCAAGTACCTCGTCGACTACGATGCGATCGGCTCGACGCTCATCAAGGGCATCGGCGAAATCCACCAGACCTTCCTGCCGAAGGGCCAGCTCGGCGCGCTCGATGAAAACCCATACAAGCTCGACGTCGCCAAGGCCAAGGAGCTGCTTGCGAAAGCTGGCCTGAAGGACGGCTTCTCGGTAACGATGGACGTCCGCAATACACAGCCCGTAACCGGTATTGCCGAATCCATGCAGCAGTCGCTCGCCCAGGCCGGCGTCAAGATGGAGATCATCCCTGGCGACGGCAAGCAGACCCTGACGAAGTTCCGCGCGCGCACCCACGACATGTACATCGGCCAGTGGGGTTCGGACTATTTCGACCCGAATTCGAATGCCGATACGTTCACCAGCAATCCGGACAACTCGGATGCAGGTACCGTCAAGACGCTCGCCTGGCGCAACACCTGGGAAGCGCCGGAACTCGACAAGGAAACGAAGGCCGCCCTGCTGGAACGTGATGGCGCCAAGCGCGCTGCCATGTACGAGGATGTTCAGAAGAAGTTTCTCGCAAACAGCCCGTTCGTGATCATCTTCCAGCAGATCGAAGTCGCAGGCGCTCGCAAGAGCCTGAAGGACTTCAAGCTCGGCCCGAGCTTCGACACCAACTATGTCGGCCCGATCGGCAAGGAATGATCCGGCAGGATTGACCCGTTGAGCATCGTTGAAACAAATATGGAGGCACGGCCCAAACGGGGCCGTGCCGTTCCCATTGCCAAGGCGGTCGGGCGATTTCTTGTCGCCGCCGTCACGACTTATCTTGGCCTCCTGGCCGTAACTTTCTTCATCGGCCGGGTCGTCCCGATCGATCCCGTCCTCGCCATCCTCGGTGATCGTGCGCCCACGCACGTCGTCGAGCGCGTTCGTCGCGAGCTTGGTTTCGACCTGCCGCTCTACCAGCAGTTCTATATTTACCTGAAGAGCATCCTGTCGGGCGACTTCGGAACGTCAGTGTTGACCACCAATCCCGTGATGGTCGACATCAGGCGTGTCTTCCCCGCGACGATCGAACTCGCGACGCTCGGGACCATCATCGGATCGGCTATCGGCGTGCCGCTTGGCGTGCTTGCTGCTGTTCGGCGCGGCAGCATTGCCGACCAGGTTGTCCGTGTGATCGGTCTGATTGGTTATTCCGTTCCGATCTTCTGGCTTGCGCTGATCTCGCTTGTGATTTTCTACGCGCAGTTGCGGTGGGTTGCCTTCCCGGGCCGCATCGACATCGTCTTCGAGTACAGTTTTACGCCGGTGACCGGCTTCTATCTGATCGACAGCGCTATGCAGGGGCAGTGGGACGTTTTCTATGACGTCTTCCGCCACATCATTCTGCCTGCCTCGCTGCTCGGCTATTTCTCGCTTGCCTACATCAGCCGCATGACCCGTAGCTTCATGCTCAATGAGCTCAGCCAGGAATATGTGGTTGCCGCACGCGCCAAGGGGTTGTCCGAAACGCGTGTGATCTGGGGCCATGCATTGCGCAATGCCGCCGTGCCGCTGGTTACCGTCATCGCTCTCTCCTACGCCGGTTTGCTTGAGGGTTCGGTACTGACAGAGACGGTGTTCTCATGGCCGGGCATCGGACTCTACATCACAAATTCCCTTCAGAATGCCGACATGAACGCTGTTCTCGGTGGCACCATCGTCATCGGCACGGTTTTCATCGGCATCAATCTTCTGTCCGACCTTCTTTATCGGACACTCGACCCTAGGACGCGAAGCCGATGACGGTTCCCGCACATCAATCAGCGCCGATGAGCCGCCGTGAGTGGCTGCTTTCCGATCGGCCACAATCGCGCAAACAGGCGCAATTGGGCCGAGCCTATGTGACATGGCGCCAATTCACCGCACACCGCCTGGCCGTCGTCGGTTTGCTGATCATCATTGCCCTCCTGTTCGTGGCCGCCTTTGCAAACCTCCTCGCAACGCATTCGCCCATTGTTGGCGACCTGAAGAATGCGCGCCTGCTTCCACCCGGCGCTGAGGGTTATTTGCTTGGTACCGACGACCAGGGCCGCGATATCTATTCACGCCTGATCTACGGCTCCCGCCTGACACTGCTCGTCGTCGTTCTAGTCGCCGCCATCTCGGCACCTATTGGTCTGATCGTCGGGACGGTGTCGGGCTACGCCGGTGGTTGGGTCGACGCGACGCTGATGCGCATCACCGATATCTTCCTGGCCTTCCCCAAGCTGGTTCTGGCGCTTGCCTTCGTTGCAGCGCTCGGACCTGGTATCCAGAACGCCATCATCGCGATTGCGATCACCTCTTGGCCGCCCTACGCTCGCATTGCGCGCGCGGAGACGCTGACCGTCCGCCGCTCCGACTACATCTCTGCGGTCAAGCTGATGGGCGCATCGCCGCTGCGGATTGTGGTCCGGCACGTCATGCCGCTCTGCCTTTCCTCACTCATCGTGCGCGTCACGCTCGACATGGCTGGCATCATCTTGACGGCCGCTGGTCTCGGCTTCCTCGGCCTCGGCGCGCAGCCGCCGCTTCCTGAATGGGGGGCGATGATCGCCTCTGGCCGGCGCTTCATCCTCGACCAGTGGTGGGTGGCAGCCATGCCAGGCTTTGCGATCCTCATCGTCAGCCTCGGCTTCAACCTGCTTGGTGACGGCCTGCGCGACGCGCTCGATCCCAAGGAGAGCGGCCAATGAACGACCTCCTCACCGTTCAAAACCTCAAGGTCAGCTATCCCACGCGCACGGGCGTGATCGAAGCCGTCCGCGGCGTCTCGTTTACGCTTGGCAAGGAACGCCTCGGGATCGTGGGCGAATCCGGCTCAGGCAAGTCCCAGACGGGGCGCGCCATCATGGGTCTGACCCCAAAGCACGGCATTGTTTCGGCCGACAAGCTCGATTTCAATGGTATCGACCTTCTCAACGCATCGGCCAAACAGCGCCGGCAGCTGCGCGGCAAACGCATCGCGATGGTCTTGCAGGATCCGAAGTATTCGCTCGACCCTGTCATGTCGATTGGCCGGCAGATCTGCGAGACGCTGAGGACCCACGAAAAAGTCGGCAAGACGGAGGCGCGCGACCGCGCGCTCGCAATGCTCGAGGCCGTGCAGATCCGTGATCCCAAGCGGGTCTTCGACCTCTATCCGCACGAGGTCTCGGGCGGTATGGGTCAGCGCGCCATGATCGCTATGATGCTGATCGCCGATCCGGAGCTTCTGATCGCCGACGAGCCGACCTCCGCATTGGATGTCACGGTCCAGCTCGACGTTCTCAGGATCATGGACCGGCTCGTGTCGGAACGCGGCATGGGCCTGATCTTCGTATCCCACGACCTGCGCCTGGTCTCATCCTTCTGCGACCGCGTCATCGTCATGTATGCCGGCAAGGTCGTGGAAGAACTCAAGGCATCCGATCTCAAGAATGCGAGCCATCCCTACACGCAGGGCCTGTTGAACTGCATGCCCCAAATCGGCGAAAGCAGGCACCCGTTGCCGGTCCTCGATCGCAAGCCGGAGTGGGCCGCATGAGCGTCGCACTTTCAGTCGACCAGCTGAGCGTGGTCTATGATCACTTCCACGCCCTGAAGGACGTCAGCGTCGATATCGAGTCCGGTGAGTCATTCGGATTGGTCGGCGAATCTGGGTCCGGAAAATCGACATTGCTCCGTGCCGTTGCCGGCCTGGCGCCGATAACAAGCGGCTCCATCAAGATCCACGGCGATCCCCTGGTCGGTGCGAAGCGATCCAAGGCCTTTTACAGACAGGTTCAGATGGTCTTCCAGGATCCGTACGGATCCCTACACCCACGCCAGACCATCGATCGCCTCCTGCTCGAGCCGCTGGCGATCCATGGCATCCGCGACAGCGACATGCGGATCGCCCGCGCTCTTGATGAGGTTGGGCTTGGAAACGGTTTCCGCTTCCGTTACCCGCATCAGCTTTCCGGTGGCCAGCGCCAGCGCGTTGCGATTGCCCGCGCGCTGATCGTCGAGCCGTCCATTCTCTTACTCGATGAACCCACCTCGGCGCTTGACGCGTCGGTGCAAGCAGAGGTTCTGAACCTCCTCGAACAGGTGCGGCGAGATCGCAAGCTGACCTTCGTCATGGTCAGCCATGATCTCGGCGTGGTCACCCATATGTGCGATCGCCTTGCTGTGATGCGCAATGGATCCGTCGTCGAACGATTAACATCCACACAGCTGGCAGGGGCAGCCGTGTCCGAGGACTACACGCGAAATCTGATGGTGGCCAGCAAGGGTTTCGTCAAAGCGTGAAAGGCAATCTTTTTCAATGAATTGTTTTCGCTAGGGCTCGACGAGCCTTAGCCTTAACGATCCGCTAAAACACGACCATTCAACTAGACTATTGACACCCGCCTTACTTCTGTCATGATCCCGTTAACGCCCGTTAATTTTCGTGATCATGGAGATCAAGCATGTTTTTTCTCGGCGGCATGACGATGGGATATCTGCACCCACCGGCCAAGACCGATAGAAAAGCTGCAGCTTCGACCTCGATTCCGGCGGAGAAAGACCGGCGGCTCCTCGAAAAATCGGAACCCAAAAGAAGCGCGCGCCAAGCGGTGGAAGATGATCGCTCCTTGCTCTGGGCCTGGCGGACTCTTGTCTAGTTCCACCCAAAGGGGCGGATTTTTTAACACCCCCTAGCAGGACAGAATTTTATCTCTACCTATCAGATAGAGAAAATACGAAAACGCTAACGAAAAAGAACACGGAGAAACGGAGGCAACACATGGCAGACCTAGGTATCTCGCATGCTCATGTGAATCAGTATGGTTCCGTCCAAACCAAAAAGCCGGGCACGACCCGCAGCAAGATCCAACTTGCTATTAACGCAACGCTTGTCACGGCGGCATTTGTTTTCGTCGCAGCTCTCGTCTTTGGCGTCGTAGGCTAAGCCAGAGGTGCCGTTGCGGAACTATCCGCTTAGCTGCTCATTCTCTCCGCACAGACATTGTGAAAAGGGAGAATGACGATGAAAGGCATTTTACTCTGGTTGATCGGCATTCCGATCCCGGTAATTATTCTGCTCTACCTCTTCCACGCATTCTAAAATTGCGATCGATTAGCGGTTATGACAAGGCGCGTCACTGGCGCGCCTTTTCTTTTTGGCTGGGGCGGTCTTGTAGCTTTGACGGAACCAATAGAGCGACCTCCCGTTAATTCCATCAGCTAAGACAAGGAGATCGCCATGCTTTATTATGCACTCGTATTTCTCGTTGTGGCGCTGATCGCCGGCGTATTGGGCTTTGGCGGCATTGCCGGCGCTTCCGCCTCGATCGCTCAGGTTCTTTTCTTCCTGTTCCTGATTCTGTTCGTCGTGTCTGTGGTCATGCGCCTCATGCGACGCACCTGACGAAAACCTATCTACAAATGAAAGCCGGCGCTTGCCCAAGCGCCGGTTTCCTTTTGTCGGTAAGTGCGATCCCACGTGCGGCCGAAATGCCGCCTTTAAAACATCTTGACTTGAATTATCGCAATGGTGTCCAACTTTCCCGGAATGGCTCCAAAAGGTGGAGGGCACAACGGAGCCGTGTTCGCGCGTCGCCCACACATGTCCGCGTTTAAACCGTTTCGCATCGTTGGTTGATTACCGTTCCGATCTTGCAGTCCGGGATCCAGAAACCCCGGCGCTGTTCATGCGGCAGTCATATTCGGCAGTGCAAAAGGCAACGCAAAATCATCATAATTTTGTTTGGATCCAGAACCGAACCCATGAACATTTCCGCCACGTCTCCGAACCCGTCCCGCGAGTCCGAAACGAAGCAGATCGATCATAACGACTCGATCCGCTCAACATATCTTTCCATCGAGGATATCAAGGCCATAGGCGCCTCAGTCGCTGCCCGCGGCATAGACTCGCTGCCGGCTTTTGCGCCCTTCGATTTCTTCGCGCGGCACAAGGAGAACGAGAAGGAGATCCTGCGGGTCTACCGCACCACGGCAACAGACGTGGAATCCGGTGAAACGATCACTCCGGCGGCGGAGTGGCTGCTCGATAACCACTACATTGTCGAGGAAGCGATCCAGGAAGTGCGTCGCGATTTCCCGCGGCGCTTCTACAGAGAGCTGCCGACGATCGACGTCAACGGCGTACAAGTGCCGCGCACGCTCGCGCTTGCATGGCTCTATGTAGCCCACACCCACAGCACAATCTCGCAGGAAAGCCTCACAGCCCTCGTCGACGGATTTCAGCAGAGCGAAACACTGAAGATCGGTGAGCTCTGGGCGCTGCCGTCACTGGTACGCTACGTTCTCGTGGAGAACCTGCGCCGCATCTCTATCCGTGTTGAACGCAGCCGCCGGATGCGCCGACGCGCCAATGAGGCTGCAGATGAGCTCGTGCGGCTGACGGACCCGACGAAGGCTGCCGAATATCTCAGGTCGCTGGAATCGCTTGCGGAAGACAACACCTTCGCGACGCAGTTCCTTTACCGCATGCGTGACGGCTCGCAGGCGTCCAGCGTAGCGATCGCCTGGCTCGACGAACGGCTTGAAGCGCTCGGGCGTGACACCGAAGAGACGACAATGGCGGAGCACAGCCGCCTGTCCTCCGGCAACGTCACGATGGGCAACATCATTCGCAGTCTTCGCGAGATCGACGACACAGAATGGTCCGTCTGGGTGGAGCAGGTCAGCCACGTCGACAAGCTGCTCTGGGATCATTCCGATTATGGCGATCTCGATTCGGGCTCTCGCAACAAATACCGCAAGCAGATCGAAAAGCTTGCCAAGCGCTCGCCGCTGTCGGAAATGGAGATCGCCCAGCTGGCGCTGGATATGACCGAGGAGGCCAAGGCCTCCGACGAACCGCAGCAGCGTGAACCAAATGTTGGCGGTTTCCTGACCGGCGTGCAAAGACCCAAGCTGGAAGCTCGGTCAAACTATCGCCCGACTCTGACGCAGCATTTTGTTCGAACCGTTCGTCGGTTTAACTGGCTCTCGATCGCCGTTCCCGTGATCCTTCTGACCATCATCGCGATGGCGATCGTCGGGAGGTTCATGGCCAATGCAGGCATGGGTCCGCTTGAGATCGCGATCCTGCTAATCATGTTCTCGCTTCCGGCCTCCGAAGGTGCGACCGGCCTCTTCAACACCGTGCTGTCGTTTTTCGTGACGCCGGCTCGACTGGTCGGCTACGAATTCAAGGAGGGCATCCCCGAGGAGGCCCGTACGCTTCTGGTCGTTCCGTGCTTGATCTCGAACCGTGACAGTGTGGATGAGCTGGTTCGCAATCTCGAGGTACACTACCTCGCCAACCCGCGCGGCGAGATCTACTTCGCGCTGCTTAGCGACTGGCCGGACAGCCAGGTCGAGGAAACGCCGGCCGACCTCGAAGTTCTGGACTATGCCCGTCGCGAGGTCGCGAACCTCTCAGCGCGCTATGCCTTTGATGGCAAGACGCGCTTTTACCTCTTACATCGCCGCAGGCTCTACAATCCGTCCGAGGGCGCTTGGATGGGCTGGGAGCGCAAACGTGGCAAGCTGCACGAACTGAACCTTCTGCTTCGCGGTGATCGCGATACGACCTACCTTCCGGGCGCCAATGTCGTGCCGGCAAACATTCAGTACGTGATGACGCTCGATGCCGACACGCGCCTCATGCGCGATGCCGTCACCAAGCTTGCCGGTAAGCTTTACCACCCGATCAACCGTCCCGTCATCAATCAGGCTACGGGACGGGTCGAAAGCGGCTATGGCGTGCTGCAGCCGCGTGTCACCCCGTCGCTGACGACAGGCAAGGACGCGTCGGTCTTCCAACGCGTCTTCTCGATCAACCGCGGTCTCGATCCCTACGTCTTCACCGTGTCCGACGTCTATCAGGATCTGGCGGGCGAGGGCACCTTCACCGGCAAGGGGCTCTACCACGTGGACGCCTTCGAGGCATCTCTGAAGGGCCGAATCGACGAAAATTCGGTGCTCAGCCACGACCTCCTCGAAGGCTCAATGGCGCGCTGCGCGCTCGTCACCGACCTGGAACTGGTTGAAGATTTCCCGATCCGCTATGAAGTCGAAACCTCGCGTCAGCATCGCTGGGCGCGTGGCGACTGGCAGCTGCTGCCATATATGTTCAACCCGAAGCATGGTGTGACCGGGCTCGGCCGTTGGAAGATGTTCGACAACTTGCGCCGCTCGCTGACTCCGATCGCCTGGTTCTTCGCCTCCGTGCTCGGCTGGTATTTCATGAGCCCGCTCGGCGCGCTCGTGTGGCAGATTCTCTTGATTTTCTGCCTCTTTGTCGCTCCGACGCTGTCGCTCATTCACGGCATCATTCCGCGCAGCAGCGATGTGGTCGCAAGCGCTCACCTTTATACCGTTTGGTCCGACATTCGTGCCGCCAATGCCCAAGTCGCCTTGCGGATCATCTTTATCGCCGATTCCGCATGCATGATGGCCGACGCGATCGGCCGCTCGCTCTATCGCCTGTTTTTCAGCCACAGGCTGATGCTGCAGTGGCGCACGGCGGCGAGCGTCCAGGCGGGCAAACAGGGAACGATCCTGTCTTATTACCGGGCTATGTGGCACGCACCAGTATTGGCCTTGTGTGCGCTCGGCTTCGCGGCGCTTTCCGGTGACAACGCGTATCTCGTCGGCGTTCCTTTCGCTTGCCTATGGATTCTCTCGCCGTTGGTCGCCTACTATGTCAGCCAGTCGGCCGAGACCGAAGACCGGCTTGAAGTTGCGGAATCTGTCTCCACCGAGCTTCGCAAGATCGCCCGCCGCACATGGCGGTATTTCGAGACGTTTACGACCGCCGAGCAGAATTATTTGCCACCGGACAACGTCCAGGAAACGCCGCATGTGATTGTGGCCACACGCACGTCTCCGACGAACATCGGCGTCTATCTGCTGTCCGTCGTATCCGGCCGCCAATTCGGATGGTTCTCCTTCGAAGAAACGATCGAACGGCTTGAGCAGACCATCGCGACGATCGACAAGATGGAAAAATTCCGCGGCCATCTCTTCAACTGGTATCACACCGATACGCTCCAGACGCTCGGACCGCGCTACGTTTCAGCGGTGGACAGCGGCAACCTTGCCGGCCACCTGATCGCGATTTCGTCCGCCTGCCGCGACTGGGCAGAAGCGCCGTCGGCTCACATGCAGGGCAACCTCGACGGCGTCGGCGATACGGCGGGTATTCTTGCCGAGGGGCTGTCGGAGCTGCCGGATGATCGCAAGACGGTTCGTCCGCTACGCCGCCGCCTCGAAGAACGCATCATCGGCTTCCAGAATGCGCTGGCTGCGGTCAAACGCGAGCATGAATTCGCATCGATCCGCATTATCAACCTCGCCGTCCTGGCGCGCGACATTCAGAAACTTGCCGCTAACCTCGACCATGAGGTAAAGTCCCCGTTGAGCGCAGAGGTCACGCGCTGGGCGGAATCGCTGGTCAAGGTCTGCGAAGCCCATATCTCCGACAGCACCTTCGATCTGTCCAACATCGACGCGCTGCGGCCTCGTCTGATTGCGCTGCGCGACAAGGCCCGTGACCTTGCCTTCTCGATGGACTTCGGCTTCTTGTTCCGACCTGAGCGTCGCCTGCTTTCAATCGGCTATCGCGTCGAAAGCGCCGAGCTGGATCAGGCCTGCTACGACCTGCTGGCGTCGGAATGCCGCCTCACCAGCTTGTTCGGCATCGCGAAGGGCGATCTGCCCACGGAGCATTGGTACCGTCTCGGCCGCCAGGTCGTCCCGGTTGGGTCGCGCGGCGCGCTTGTCTCCTGGTCCGGTTCGATGTTCGAATACCTCATGCCCCCGCTCGTCATGCAGGAGCGTGGCGGAGGCATCCTCAACCAGACCAACAATCTCGTTGTTGTCGAGCAGATGAACCATGCCCGCAAGCTAGGCATCCCGTGGGGCATTTCGGAAGCGGCCTTCAATGCGCGCGACCACAACCTCAACTACCAGTACACGAACTTCGGCGTCCCATCATTGGGTCTGAAGCGGGGCCTCGGCCACAACGCCGTCATCGCGCCATATGCTTCGATCCTTGCCAGCCAGTACGACCCTGACGCGGCGCTTGAAAACCTGCAGCGCCTGCGCAAGCTCGGCGCGCTCGGCAAGTTCGGCTACCACGACGCCGTCGACTTTACGCCGACCCGCGTGCCGGAAGGCAAGACTTGCGCGGTCGTCTATAACTACTACGCTCACCACCACGGCATGTCGATCGCTGCCGTCGCGAACGTCGCCTTCAATGGTCACCTGCGCGAACTCTTCCATTCGGATCCAGTGATCGAAGCTGCCGAGCTCCTTCTTCAAGAGAAGGCACCACGGGATATTCCTGTCATGAGCGGCAAACACGAATCCGATACCCCCGCCAGCATTCAGGACGATCTTCTGCGCCCTGAACTGCGCAAAATCTACGATCCGGCCTCGCGTGACCGCGAGCTGGTCTTCCTCTCGAACGGCCACTACTCGCTGATGCTGACCGCGACAGGCGCCGGCTATTCGCGGTGGAACGGCCAGTCGGTTGCCCGTTGGAAAGCGGATCCGACCGAGGATCGCTGGGGCACCTTCCTCTTCCTTCGCGATACGGCGACCAACGAATGGTGGTCGGCAACCACGGAGCCGAAGAGTGTCGAAGGCGAAGAGGTCAAGGTTCTCTTTGCCGACGAAAAGGCGGAGTTCACCAAAACGGTCGGCGATATCACGAGTGAAGTCGAATGCATCGTCGCCACCGAGCATGACGCCGAAGCGCGGCGCCTGACACTTGTCAATTCGGGGACGGAAGATCGATTTATCGAGGTAACGTCCTATCTCGAGCCGGTTCTCGCGACAGATGACGTCGACAACGCCCATCCGGCATTTGCGCGCATGTTCGTCAAGACAGAGGTTGGCAAGCGCGGCGACGTCATCCGCGCCGAGCGCAACAAGCGAGATCCGAACGAGCCGAACATGGCTGTCGCTCACCTGATCGTCGATACCTCCGGCTCTACGCGCGACACCGAATTCGAAACCGACCGCCGCAAGTTCCTCGGTCGCGGCCGTAGCCTAGCGAACGCTGCTGCCTTCGATCCGGGTGCGACCCTTTCCGGAACGGATGGCTTCACCCTCGATCCGGTTCTCTCGCTTCGCCGTACGGTTCGTGTCCCCCCCGGCAAGAAGGTCAGCGTCATCTTCTGGACCATTGCTGCCCCGAGCCGTAACGAGGTTGACCAGGCGGTCAATCGCTATCGGCATGCTGACGCCTTCAACCACGAACTCGTCCAGGCATGGACCCGCACGCAGGTGCAGATGCGCCATGTCGGCGTGACGTCGCAACAGGCCGCAGCCTTCCAGCATCTTGGCCGTCACCTCGTATATCCGGACATGCACCTGCGCGCCGATGCCGCCGCAGTCGCGGCCGGCATGCAGTCGCAGTCGTCGCTTTGGCCGCTCGCGATTTCGGGGGACTTCCCGATCTTCACGCTGCGCGTCACCGACGACATGGACCTCGACGTGGTCAGGGAGGCCCTGCTCGCACAAGAATACCTGCGCTCGCGCGGCGTCACTGCCGATCTGGTTATCATGAACGAGCGCGCATCCTCTTATGCGCAGGACATGCAGCATGCCGTCGACCAGATGGCCGAAAACGTCCGCCGCATGGGCCAGGCCGATGGTTTGCGTCAGCATATCTTCACGGTCCGCAAGGATCTGATGGAAGAGGCGACGTATCACGCCCTCATCTCCGCCTCGCGCGTCACCTTCCACGCCAAGAACGGCAAGATTCTCGACCAAATCAATCGTGCCGTCGCGTTGTTTGCTCCATCCAAGGAAGAACAGCAGGAACTGGAGCGTGCCGATCGGGCAAAGGCGCCCGTCAAGCGGACTGCGCCGACGCCCGCCCCACGTCCGTCAAAGGTGGTGATCGAGGAGGAAGGCGACCTCAATTTCTGGAACGGCATCGGCGGCTTCACCGTCGATGGTCGCGAGTATGTCGTGCGTCTTCCCGGTGGCCACGCGACGCCTCATCCGTGGATCAATGTGATCTCGAATGAAAAATTTGGCTTCCATGTATCTGCAGAAGGCGCAGGGTTCACGTGGAGTGTAAACTCGCGCGATTACCAGCTGACGTCGTGGTCGAACGACGCGGTCATAAACCGGCCGGGTGAGGCGATGTACGTTGTCGATCGCGAAAGTGGAGCGGTTTTGACACCGTTTGCGAGCCTCTCGGAGCGGCAGGATATTCGCTTTGAAGCACGGCATGGCCTGGGCTATTCCGTATTCTCCAGCGTCCAGAATGAAATCGCGCTTGAGGTCACGCAAACCGTCGATCGCGAAAAACCGGTCAAGCTTCAGAGAATCCGGCTACGCAACACTGGCACCAAGCCGAGGAAGCTGCGGCTCTACGGCTATGTCGAGTGGATTCTCGGCAACAATGCACAAAAGTCGGCGCCGTTCATCCTCTCGGAGCACGACGCGGAAACGGGTGCGCTGTTTGCCAGCAACAACTACAGCATCGACTACTCCGGTCGCACCGCCTTCTTTGTGGCGAGCGAAAAGCCGTCGAGCTTTACCGCCAGCCGTCGGGAATTTATCGGCAAGACGGGCACGATCCAGGCACCGCACGCCGTCAGCTCTGCCGCCCTCCTTTCCGGCGCCACCGAACTCGACGGCGATCCGGCAGCGGTACTGGCGATCGATATCGAGATCGCGCCGGACGAGGAGCGGGATGTCTGCTTCTTCCTCGGCGAAACCAAGACGAGGGCGGAGGCGAGCGCGGTAATCAACGATATCCGCAAGGTCGCCTTCGACGACGTTGTCCAGGCAAATCGCGGCTTCTGGCAGCATTTCACTGGAAAGCTGCAGGTTTCCACGCCTGATCAGAGCATGAACAATCTGATCAACACTTGGTTACCCTACCAGAGCCTTGGTTGCCGCATCATGGCGCGCACCGCCTTCTATCAGGCCAGCGGTGCCTTTGGTTTCCGCGATCAGCTCCAGGATACGCTGGCTTTCATTGTGCACGAGCCGTCGATTGCCCGGAAGCAGATCCTGAACGCCGCCTCGCGACAATTCCGCGAGGGAGATGTTCAGCACTGGTGGCTGCCCGGTACCGGCGCCGGCGTTCGGACACTCATTTCGGATGACGTCGTGTGGCTTGCCTATGCGATCCACCACTACTGCAGCGTTACGGGCGACAAGAGCGTCCTCGACGAACAACTCGCCTTCCTCGAAGGTCCGGCACTACTCGAGGGCCAGCACGACTCGTTCTATTTGCCCGAGGTGTCCGACGACACGGTGAGCGTTTATGAGCACGCCGCCATCGCACTAGATCTTGCCATCACCCGGAAGGGCAAGAACGGTCTGCCGCTGTTCCTCGGCGGGGACTGGAACGACGGCATGAACCGCGTCGGCATCGGCGGCAAGGGTACGAGTGTCTGGCTCGGCTGGTTCCTGGCTGGCGCGCTGCGCTCCTTCGCCGTCTATGCACAGGAGCGGGGCGATACAGTCCGTGTTGAGCGGTGGACCAAACACCTCACCGAGCTTAAGGCTGCGCTTGAAACCGTTGCCTGGGACGGCAGCTATTACAGGCGTGGTACCTTTGACGACGGCAGCCTCCTTGGCTCAAAGGAGAGCCTGGAGTGCCAGATCGATTCGATTGCCCAATCCTGGAGCGTGCTCTCGGGAGAGGGAGATTCGGCGCACGCAGCAAAGGCAATGAACTCAGTGCTGGACAAGCTGGTCGATCCAGAAGCGCGGATCATCCGGCTCTTCACCCCGCCCTTTGCTAACTCGGCTAAAGATCCTGGCTATATCAAAGCCTATCCTCCAGGTGTTCGTGAAAACGGCGGCCAATACACCCATGCCGCGACCTGGGTGGTGATGGCTTTGGCCGAGCTTGGCCGCGGCGATGACGCCTTGCGTTGCTTTGAACTCCTTAATCCGATCAGCCATGCGCGGGATCCGGCCTCGGCAGAACGCTACCGCGTCGAACCTTATATCATTGCCGCTGACGTCTACGGCGAAGGCTCCCTCACAGGACGCGGCGGCTGGACATGGTATACCGGCTCCGCAGGCTGGCTCTACCGTGCGGTGACCGAGGGGATCCTCGGTATCCGGATAAAGGACAGCCGCTTGTATGTGCGTCCGGCCTTGCCAAGCACTTGGGATGGCTTCTCTGCGGAGATCGAACATTTAGGTGCTAAATACCTCATTTCGGTCTCAAAATCGTCCCAACCAAGGGGCTACGATTTGACCATCAACGGACGCGAAGTCACCGATCCCGGCGAGGGATATCCGGTCGGATAACAGCATTCTTCTACGCTAATCATCCGGCGATTCGTTGCGGCCAAAAGGGAACCCTTTTGGCCGCAACTGCGTTTGCAAATCGGAAAGCAGGAGAAGTCCATGGCCGTAGCGCTTGAAGGAAAGATCAGCGCCAAGCAAATTTCTGTGTCGGTAGCGACGCCGAAACGTGACACCAGATTGGACGTTCTGCGCGGACTCGCGCTCATCACGATTTTCATCAATCATGTCCCAGGGCAGATTTTTGAGAATCTCACAACCAAGAATTTTGGATTTTCCGATGCAGCCGAAGGCTTCGTCCTGATCTCCGGGATTGCGGTCGGCTTGGCCTATGGATCGCGCTTTCAACCGGGCACCTGGTTGCAGACGGCGATGAAGGCCACGAAGCGATCGTTCACACTTTATCTGGCTCACATGATCACGACGTTCATGACTCTGGCTCTTTTTCTGACCGGCGCTTGGATCTTCCATCGGCCTGGGCTTCTGTGTGAGATCAACATCCTTGCCGTTCTCACCAATCTGAAGGACGGCATTCCCTCGCTGCTGCTGCTTGGGCATCAGATCGGCTACAATAACATCCTGCCGATGTATGGCGCGCTGATGCTGATGGTGCCGGTCATTCTGCTGCTCAACGCCGCAAGCCCGCTCCTTGCGCTTGCCTTTTCGGGCGCCGTCTGGCTGTTTGCCGGCATATATGAGATCGCGCCTCACAACCTGTTGATCGAGGGCTACTGGTTCCTCAACCCGTTGTCCTGGCAATTCCTCTTCACCATCGGCATTGTCGGAATGATGCATGTGCGCCGCGGCGGCAAACTGCCGCAGCATCCCGTTCTCTTTGGACTTGCGGCTGCCTATGTCGCCTTGTCCTTTGCCTGGGTTGTCGGTCAACTCTGGAGCTTCGGAATTGCGCTGGCCTCGTTGGGGCTGCCGCCGGTGCTGACAGGCTTCGACAAAACATTCCTGTCGCTGCCGAGGCTGCTGCACATCCTGGCACTCACCTATCTCGTCATCAATATTCCAGCGATCTCGCGCTTGCTTCGCAGGTCCACGGACAACCCGCTGACCATTCTTGGTCGCCATTCGCTCAGCATTTTCGTCGCCGGCACGATTTTGGCGATGGTGGGGCAGGTGGTGCTCTACATCAACAACCACGATCGGATCGTCGGCCCGATCTTTGTGGTGATCGGCATCGCTGTCCAGTTTGCCTATGCCTATCATCTTGAGCGCAAGCGCAAATTGGACGCCGGGAACCACAGGCGGTTGCCCGACCGAGGCTTGGTTCCGGTTCCCGTGCACGTCGATCGTTCTAGGGATCGGCGCTAGGAGGCGAGACGCGTTCGGCAGTTCGACTGCTCTCAGTCCGCTATCCTGCTGCGGACTCCAATTGCAAAAACCTTGACTCCTGTGGAAAACCTTTTAAGAGCAACGGCGGAAAAGGAATATCCATGGTTCGCCACGAACACGCCATTGCTGCATGCAATGACCGGGCACTTAGTGCCGGGATGGATATTGCCGTTCCGGCTTCTTCCAAAACCAAGGCCAAAACGACGACGAAAACCGTCTGACGTCTCTGGCCTGCCGCTCTCTCCCCGGCCCGGCTGGGGACAAGGAAGACGCGATGTTTTCGCGCTTCCCCCCTCAACTGACAAGAGGAGAGAAGAGAAAGAGAGCTTGAGAAATGGGTTTTAAAGTTGCAGTTGCGGGAGCCACCGGAAATGTCGGTCGGGAAATGCTCAACATCCTCTCCGAGCGCGGTTTCCCTGCCGATGAAGTGGTAGCACTTGCGTCCGCGCGCTCGCAGGGCACCGAAGTGTCCTACGGCGACAAGACGCTGAAGGTCGCAAATCTCGAGAACTACGATTTCTCCGACACCGATATCTGCCTGATGTCGGCAGGCGGCGAGGTCTCCAAGAAGTGGTCTCCCAAGATCGGCGCTCAGGGTTGCGTTGTCATCGACAATTCCTCAGCATGGCGCTACGACGCGGACGTGCCGCTGATCGTTCCGGAGGTGAACCCGGACGCCGTTACCCAGTTCAGCAAGCGCAACATCATCGCCAACCCTAACTGCTCGACCGCCCAGCTCGTTGTCGCTCTCAAGCCGCTGCACGACTTCGCCAAGATCAAGCGCGTGGTCGTTTCGACCTATCAGTCGGTTTCCGGAGCCGGCAAGGATGGTATGGACGAGCTGTTCAACCAGACCCGCGCCGTCTTCGTAGCGGATCCGATCGAGAACAAGAAGTTCACGAAGCGTATTGCCTTCAACGTCATTCCGCACATCGATAGCTTCATGGAAGACGGCTACACGAAGGAAGAGTGGAAGGTTCTCGCCGAAACCAAGAAGATGCTCGATCCGAAGATCAAGGTGACCTGCACGGCAGTTCGCGTTCCGGTCTTCATTGGCCACTCCGAGTCGGTCAACATCGAGTTCGAGAACGAAATCACTGCCGATCAGGCACGCGATATCCTGCGCGAAGCTCCGGGCTGCCTCGTCATCGACAAGCGCGAGAACGGTGGCTACATCACGCCATACGAGTCCGCCGGCGAAGACGCGACCTACATCTCGCGCATCCGCGAAGATGCGACGGTCGAGAACGGCCTGAACATGTGGGTGGTTTCCGACAACCTTCGCAAGGGGGCTGCGCTCAATGCGATCCAGATCGCCGAGCTTCTGATCAATCGCGGACTTGTGAAGCCACGCAAGAAGGCGGCCTAACCAACTGTTAACTGTGATTTGTTAAGTCCCGCTTATTGAGGTAGGGCTTGCTGGGCGCGGGTTTGCCGTTTTCGGCTTCCCGCGCTTGCCAATTCAAAGACGGTGACAATATTGCCGGAAGCGGGCAGCTGGCCCGGTTTGAAGGCTAGTCAGATCGGGATCGGGGTATCTCCATGCGCATGACGAAATTTTTGCTGGCTGCTGCGGCGGCCTGTACTCTCCACGCAGTTCCGGCAGCGGCCACAGCCGCCCAGTGCGGCAATAACGGTGCCGGCTTCGACGCCTGGGTTGGCGAGTTCAAGCAAGAGGCTGCTGCGAACGGCGTCAGCCCGTCGGTTCTTGATCGCGCTTTTGCGAACGTTTCCTATAACAGGCCGACCATCGCCGCAGACCGCGGCCAGAAGAGCTTCAAGCTTTCCTTCGACGCTTTCATGCAGAAGCGCGGTGGTGCGACAATCATTTCCCGCGGTAAGGGCATGAAGCGTGCCAATGCTACGCTCTTTGCATCGATCGAACGCCGATATGGTGTTCCCGCTGGCCCGCTGATCGCGATCTGGGGCATGGAGACCGGCTTCGGCAGCTACATGGGCAACCAGCACACCATGTCGGCCGTATCGACACTTGCTTACGATTGCCGGCGCTCTGATTACTTCACCGATCAGCTTTACGCAGCGCTTCAACTCGTCTCGGAAGGCTACCTCAGCCCGCAGGCGCGAGGCGCCGCGCACGGCGAGATTGGCCAGACGCAGTTCCTGCCACGCAACGTCGTGCGCTTCGGCGCCGATGGCGACGGCGACGGTCGCGTCGACATGGTCGGCTCGCGCGCGGATGCGCTGGCCTCGACGGCTAATTTCCTGAAGGGCCATGGTTGGCAGGCCGGCGCCGGCTATCAGCCCGGCGAGCCCAACTTTGCAGCGATCGCCGGCTGGAATGCCGCGACGGTCTATCAGCAGGCCATTGCCTACATCGGCCAGCAGATCGACGGAAACTGAGAATTCAACACTGAGCCACGAGCGCCGAACTGAGGTTCGGCGCTTTTTTATTTGGGCTTAGACGTCCGGTCGAATGAAGTCGCGGGTTTCGGCGTCCATCACCCACAGTTCGCCGGTCGAAATGTCGAACCATGCTCCATGAAGCGCGATCTCGCCGGCCTCTTCCAAGGCCTTGATGTTCGGGAATGTCCTGAGGTTCTCAATCGAATTGCGGATCGATACTCGCTCGAGCGCAGTTTGACGCTCGGCGGCAGTCATCACGTCGTTGGCGCCGATCTGTTCTGCCGCAGGCTTCACGAGCGACATCCAGCGTCCAATAAAGTCACCAGGAGAAAGGGGTTCAGCGCTCG
Organism: Rhizobium grahamii CCGE 502; assembly: GCF_000298315.2. Classification (GTDB taxonomy): domain Bacteria; phylum Pseudomonadota; class Alphaproteobacteria; order Rhizobiales; family Rhizobiaceae; genus Rhizobium; species Rhizobium grahamii. Next base: position 482,529 of record NZ_AEYE02000029.1, read on the forward strand.
GGTCCAGAGCCGCCCTGATGCCACCACAACGGCCGTGGCCCATGACGACGATATCTGTAACCTTCAGGGCCTGAACCGCAAATTCCAGCGCGGCAGACGTCGAGTGGAAATGCCCATCCGGCTCATACGGCGGCACCATGTTGGCAACATTGCGGACGACGAAAAGTTCGCCCGGGCCGGCGTCGAAAATCAGTTCGGGCGCAGCACGGGAATCCGAGCAGGCTACCACGAGCGTACTGGGGTTCTGCCCGTGTTCCGCCAGTGTCCGATAGCGATCACGGGCGTCCGCATAACGCCCGTTCATAAAGTTGCGGTAACCGTCCAGAAGGGTGCTTGGAAAATGCTGCATGATCTTCGATTACAGCCTGCGCAATACAAGATCAATATCGCACGACACGATAGCCGCTAGCCCTTGCGCCTTTGAGCCGGATGCAGGAGACGCCTCATCTGAACCATTGCCATTGGGGTTGCCAGGCTCGAGGAGTCGCTCGCAAGCGTCAGTTCATCGCTGCCCCGCTTCACAGCGCGGGCAAGCACCTCATAGACGCTTGCCGTTGCAAGCTGAAGCGCCTTTTCGTCCTCCATGCCGGAGAGAAGCCGCGATAGAAACAGGGCCGCAAGGAGATCGCCAAGACCATTCGGCGGCTTGTCGATAAGGCGATGTTCCGCCAACAGAGCGTGACGCCCCGAAAGATAGAGGTTCCCTGTGCCGCCTGCCATCATCGGCACGGCCGACGTTACCAGCATGCGAGACGGCCCCAGCGACAGGGCGGCATCCATGACCGCCGTATTGTCATCCAGCGAGGCGCCAACGAGCCAGGCAAGCTCATAGCGATTGGGCGTCGCAAGCGACGCGAGGGGTATCAGATGATCCCTGATCGCCTCCGCCGTTGCCTGCGGCACATAGAGCCCACCCAGGTCCCCCATCACCGGATCGCAGACATAAAACAATTCCGGCTTTCGTTCGCGCAAAGCGGTCACGAGCCGGGCAACCGAGCGTGCCTGCGCCGCATTGCCGAAATAGCCCGAAAGAACGGCCTTCACTTCACCGATCCACGGCGCGCGGATGAGATCGTCGATTGCCGCGTCAAAGTCGGCTTCGCTAAATGTCAGCCGCGTTGACCGACCATGGCCCGGATGCCATGGAAGCACGATCGTCGGCAGCGCCCAGACCTGATGGCCGAGCGTCTCCAGCGCAAAGACCGCCGCACGATTTCCGACGGAACCGCGCACAACATGGCTGGAGATGACGATGACAGTTCCTGCAGCACTTTCCGACATGACGCTCCACTCAGCTTTTCGACAACCGTTGATCCCCTTTTTGCCGCTCCACTGTCAACCGCTCTTCATACAGACATGAAAACGTCGGGCTCGGGAAATTTCCGCATATCTACGACGAAGCAAAATCTTTCGAAAATTTGCGTTCCGGTGGCCAAAAACGCATGAAAGCTGCCTCATAAAGCGCTCATTTAGAGATTCTTTCGTCAAGTCTTCTGCTACTTTGCGCCAAATCGAGGAGATGAGGGAGTATCTGCGATGGCTGGTCGAAACAATCCGAAACGAGAAAAACAGCTTGAAAGCGCGACCAAAATCGCGGCTGCAACCGGGGAAACCTATCTCGATCCCGATGTCCTATTTGGGCGCGCCAGCGGCGACGACCTGGAGCAATACACACCGGAGATGCTGGCGCTTTCCGCCGTGCATTCGGCTAAGGAACTGGCTGCCTGGGGCAGCAATTCGGCACGTATCACCATCGATACGATCGCCGACGTCGAGCCCGGCGGTGTCGCGGTATCCATTCTCTCGGTAACCGACCACAACATGCCGTTCCTGTATGAATCGGTGATGGGCGAGGTGACCAGCAGCTATCGCGACCTTTACATGGCCGTGCATCCGATCCTGGTGATGGAAGCCGGCAAGGCTCCGGAACTTTATTCCGCTGATCTCCCGAGCGAGCCGGCCAATCGCGTCAGCCACATCCAGCTACATCTGGCGCCCTTGACGTCGGCCCAGGCCGCCGAGCTTGTCAAGCGAGTGAAAACCGTGGTCGAGCAGGTGCGGGTGACCGTATCCGACTGGAGACCCATGCTGGATAAGCTTGGAACGGTGATCGATGAGCTTTCCGCCTACAATGCCAGCCGGCGGAAGACGGAGCGGGACGAAGCGCTCGCTTTCCTGACCTGGCTGCGGGACGCAAATTTCACCTTCCTCGGCATGCGGGAATATGTCTATTCCGGCAAGGGCTCGAGTGCGAAGGTGGAGCGCGACAAGGGCACCGGTCTCGGCATCCTGTCAAACCCTGATGTCCTGGTTTTGCGCACCGGCAAGGACGCGGTGACGACGACGCCGGAAATCCTGGCATTCCTGGATGGGCCGGACTTCCTGATCGTGACCAAGGCCAATGTGAAGTCGATCGTTCATCGCCGCGCCTACATGGACTATGTGGGGGTCAAGCGCTTCGACGCCGACGGAAATGTGACGGGCGAACTGCGTATTGTCGGTCTGTTCACCTCGACTGCCTACACGTCGCTTGCCAGCGATATCCCGCTGCTCCGCTCCAAGATCGAGCGAGTGAAGGAACATTTCGGCTTCGACCCAATGAGCCACTCGGGCCGTATGCTGGATAACACGCTGGAATCCTACCCGCGCGACGACCTCTTCCAGATCGACACAACGCTTCTGGCCGGCTTCGCCGAGCAGATCAACGATCTTGCCGATCGGCCGCGTGTCCGGGTCCTGCCGCGCATAGACCATTTCGACCGATTTGTATCGGTGATCGTTTACGTCCCACGCGAAGAGTATGACTCGATCGTGCGTGAGAAGATCGGGACCTATCTGAAGACCGTCTACGATGGCCGTGTCTCGGCCTACTATCCGGCTTTCCCGGAGGGCGGTGTCGCACGCGTCCACTTCATCATCGGCCGGTCGGGAGGCAAGACGCCGCGCGTGCCGCAGGCAAAGCTCGAGGAAGCTATTCGCGCCATCACGGCGCGGTGGGACGATCGTTTCGAAGCTCTTGCCGGGCCGAAGGCACCGCGCCTGCAGGTCAGTCACGCTTTCCAGGATCTCTTCACGCCCGAGGAAACCTTTGGCGATCTGGGCGACATTGCTGCGTGCGCCAGTGGAGAGCCGATCCGCATCGCGTTCTACACGCGAGAGAAGGATGGCGAGGAGCTGCTGTGCCTCAAGATCTTCCATTCGGGTGGCCAGCTTGCTTTGTCACGCCGCGTGCCGTTGCTCGAGAATCTAGGTTTCAACGTCATCAGCGAAGGAACCTTTGATATCGATGTCACCCTACCCGGCGGCTCCGAAAGCCTGGTTGTCCTCCACGATATGGAGCTCGAAGCTCGTGGCGGCGTCGAAATCAACCTCGACCGTCACGGAGCGACGCTGGAGGAAGCATTTCTGGCGGCTTTCAGCGGTGTCATCGACAATGACAACTTCAACCGCCTGATCGTTTCGGCCGGATTGACTGCACGCGAAACCAGCGTACTTCGCGCGTATGCGCGCTATCTGCGTCAAGCGGGCATACCGTACTCCCTGGACTATATAGCAACCACGCTGGACAAGTATCCGGCAATCGCAGCGATGGTCTTCCGGTTGTTCCATGACACGCTTGATCCGAAGATCGCTGACAAGACGCGGATGAAGAAGGTAAGCGAACAGCACGAAAAGATCGAGGCAGCACTTTCCGATGTTCCGAGCCTGGATGATGATCGGATCCTGCGCCGCTACGTCAACGTAGTGGATGCGACCTTGAGGACAAATTACTTCCAACGCAATGCGGACGGCTCGCCGAAGGCGATGCTGGCCTTCAAGCTGGATCCGCATCTGGTCGACGGACTCCCGGAACCGCGGCCATTCCGCGAGATGTTCGTCTACGGCGTCGAAGTCGAAGGCGTGCATCTGCGCTTCGGCAAGGTGGCGCGTGGCGGCTTGCGTTGGTCGGACCGCGCCGAAGACTACCGGACCGAAGTGCTCGGCCTGGTGAAGGCGCAGCAGGTCAAGAACGCCGTCATCGTGCCGGTCGGCGCCAAAGGCGGCTTCTATCCGAAAAAGCTGCCGGTTGGCGGCAGCCGCGATGAAATCTTCAACGCCGGCCGCGAAGCTTACAAGACCTATATCCGTACGCTGCTGTCGATTACTGACAACATCAGTGGCGCCGATATCGTGCCGCCAATGGATACGGTGAGGCTCGACGGCGACGACCCCTACTTCGTCGTGGCAGCCGACAAGGGAACCGCGACTTTCTCGGACACCGCCAACGCGCTTGCCCAAGAAGCGGGCTTCTGGCTCGATGATGCCTTCGCATCGGGCGGATCGGCTGGCTATGACCACAAGAAGATGGGCATCACCGCTCGCGGCGCCTGGGAAACGGTAAAGCGCCACTTCCGCGAAATGGACATCGACATCCAGACCACGCCGTTCACTGTCGCCGGCGTCGGCGACATGTCGGGCGACGTCTTCGGCAACGGCATGCTGTTGTCGCCCAAAATCCGGCTGATTGCGGCTTTCGACCATCGAGACATCGTCATCGATCCCGATCCAGATATGGCGAAGACGCTTGCCGAAAGGCAGCGGCTCTTCAACCTGGCACGGTCGAGCTGGCAGGATTTCGACAAGAGCGTCCTTTCGAAAGGTGCGATGGTTATTTCGCGCTCGGCAAAGTCCGTCACTCTGACGCCGGAAGCGGTGGCTGCGATTGGCATCGACAAGGCTGTAGCAACGCCGTTCGAGATCATGACGGCCATCTTGAAGAGCCCGGTCGACCTGCTTTGGTTCGGCGGTATCGGCACCTACGTCAAGGCGCCGTCGGAAACCGATGCTGAAGTCGGCGATCGTGCCAACGACCCGATTCGCGTTGTTGCCGAAGACGTGCGCGCCAAGGTGATCGGCGAAGGCGCAAACCTTGGTGTCACGCAGAAAGGTCGTATCGCCTATGGCCTGCGGGGCGGGCGCTGCAATTCCGACGCAATCGACAATTCGGCCGGCGTCAACACGTCCGACGTCGAGGTCAATATCAAGATTGCTCTCGCTGCAGCAATGCACGACGGTCGCCTGACTCGGTCAAAGCGCGATCAGCTTCTTTCTTCCATGACGGACGAGGTCGGCAGACTCGTGCTGCGGAACAACTATTTGCAGTCTCTCGCGATATCGCTGACCGAGCGCAAAGGCACTGCCAACGGGCTGGAACTTGCTCGGCTCATGACAGTGCTCGAAGGCGCAAAGCAGCTAAACCGGAAGGTGGAGACCCTTCCCGACGACACCGTCCTCGCGGAACGCTATACCGCTGGCAAGCCGCTCACCCGACCCGAAATCGGCGTTCTGCTGTCCTATGCGAAGATCGTGCTGTTCGACGCATTGGCTGCCAGCGATCTGCCTGACGATCCCTATTTCGCGGCAACGCTTTCGAACTACTTCCCCGCAAAGATGCGCAAGACGAACGCGTCGGATATCGATACCCACCGTCTACGGCGCGAGATCATTGCGACGGTGCTGGCAAACGAGGCCATCAACCGCGGCGGCCCAAGCTTTGCCATCAGCATGACGGATGCGACGGCGGCATCCGGCCCCGACGTTGTTCGGGCCGCGATCATCGCGCGCGATGGCTTCGACCTGAGCCGGCTTTGGGCGGAGACCGACGCATTGGATGGCAAGATTTCCGGCCAGATGCAGAACCGCATCTACGAGGAAATCAGTCATACGTTCACGGTGCTGACGCGCCTGCTCCTGAAGACGCAGATGACCAAGGGCGATATGGCCGCAACTGTCGATGGACTTCAGACTGCCCTCAAGAAGCTCAAGCCGATTTTCGCCAACCAGACGGTACCGGAGCTCGAAGCGCGGCAACAGGAGTATCGTGATGCGGGTGTGCCGGATAAGTTGGCGGCCGAGATCTCGGGGCTACTCGGCTTTGCCCTCGTACCTGAGATCATGCAAATCGCTGCCCGCACGGGCGAACCGTTGGCGCGCGCCGCGGAAAGCTATTTTGCTGTCTCCCAGACATTCCGGATCGGGCGCTTGCTTGCCGCCGGCTCACGGATCATCACGGCTGACCACTATGAAAACCTGGCGCTGGCTCGCAGCATCGACCAGATCGCAAGCGCGCGACGCGATATCGTCATTTCGGCACTTGCCAACCACGGTAAGGACAAGCTTCCCGTCCAAGCTTGGCATGCAGGCGATCGCATCAGGATCAACCGGATCGCGGAGGAACTGTCGGGGTTGAGCGACAGCGGCGACCCGAACCTTGCCCGTATCACCGTGGCGGCTGGTCTGTTGACCGATCTTGCGCGCGAAGGGGCGAGGTGAGACAGTTCCGCTCGGAATCAGGAGCGGATTGTGAATCGCATCGACTGGACGGGAACGCAGCCGGCTAGGGCATCGGAGAAGGGCATCTGGGGCTGGATGCTCTTCGACTGGGCAGCCCAGCCATTCTTCACTGTTGTAACGACCTTCATCTTCGGTCCCTACTTCGTGTCGCGCCTGACGGCCGATCCGGTCTCTGCCCAGGCAATGTGGAGCAACATGGCGACGATCTCTTCGGTGATCATCGCCATTTTGTCGCCAATCCTCGGCTCCATCGCCGATCAATCCGGCGCCCGAAAGCCCTGGATCGCGTTTTTCGCAGTGATCAAAATTGCGAGCCTCTTCTGCCTCTGGTTTGCAGCGCCCGGCTCACCGTTGATCTACCCAATAATCTTCATGATCCTAGCTTCGATCGCGGCCGAGTTCTCGATTGTCTTCAATGATTCCATGATGCCTCGGCTCGTCAGCAAAGACGAGGTCGGCAAACTATCCAATACGGCCTGGGGCCTCGGCTACCTCGGCGGGATGATTGTTCTTATCGCCGTCGTGGTCCTGCTCGCCGGCAATCTCGAATCCGGCAAAACAATTCTTGGTCTTGATCCGTTATTCGGTCTCGATCCGCACCAGGGCGAAGATGCCCGCATCACTGGGCCGATCTCGGCTGTCTGGTATCTGATCTTCATTCTGCCGATGTTCTTTTTCACACCCGATATCAGCAAAGGCCTTCCGTTTGGCGCCGCGGTGCGAGCCGGCTTTACCGAGTTGAAGAGTACGCTTGCCGAACTCAAGCATCGCCGTGGCATTGTTCGCTTCCTCATCGCGAGGATGATCTATCAGGACGGTGTCAACGGGCTGCTGATCCTCGGCGGCGCTTTTGCTGCCGGAATGTTCGGCTGGGCGACGATCGAGATCGGGATCTACGGAATCATACTCAACGTCGTTGCGATCTTCGGATGCATCATTGCCGGCCGCGTTGATCGGCGTATAGGCTCCAAGTCGACGATCGTTATCAGCCTGACAATGTTGCTGATCGCCACTATCGGAATAGTGTCGACCGGGCCCGGATACACACTCTTTGGTCTGCTCAAGCTGCCAGCCGCCGATTCCGGCGGCCTCTTCGGCACGGCGGCGGAGAAGGCATACATTGCCTACGGTTTGCTGGTCGGTCTAGCCTTTGGACCGGTGCAGGCGTCCTCGCGGTCCTATCTCGCACGCAGCGTAAGTCTGAACGAGGCCGGGCGCTATTTTGGCATCTACGCGCTTTCTGGGCGCGCTACGAGCTTTCTGGCGACACTACTCTTTTCCGCCGTGACCTACGCGACCGGTTCGTCGCGGCTGGGAATGTCAACATTGGCAATCTTCTTGGCTGCAGGGCTGATCCTGCTTTTCCGTACGCCCTATCCCGCGGACAGGGCGTAACGGCAGCCCCCACGGGCTTAGTGGCGGAAGTGCCGCATGCCGGTGAAGACCATCGCGACGTTGTGCTCGTTTGCAGCATCGATCACTTCCTGGTCGCGCATGGATCCACCCGGCTGGATCACTGCCGTTGCACCTGCGGCGATCATGGACAGCAGGCCGTCGGCGAAGGGCAGGAAGGCCTCAGACGCCACTGCCGAACCGCGTGTCAGCGGTTCCGCAAGCTCGAGAGCCCTAGCTGCTTCCTCAGCCTTCAGGCCAGCGATACGGGCAGAATCGACGCGGCTCATCTGGCCTGCGCCAATGCCGGCCGTCTGTCCATCCTTGGCATAAACCACGGCGTTCGATTTGACATGCTTGGCTACCTTGAAGGCAAATTTCATGTCTTCGAGTTCCTGCGGGGTCGGCGCGCGCTTGGTAACAACCTTGAGTTCCAGATCCTCGACCATGCCGTTGTCTCGGCTCTGTATAAGAAAGCCGCCGGAGACGGTTTTCGCCGTCAGACCGGCAGAGCGCGGATCGGGAAGCCCACCGGCAGTCAGCAGTCGAAGATTTGCCTTGCGTGCAACGATGGCTTTCGCTTCCTCAGTCACGTCGGGCGCGATGATCACTTCGGTGAAGAGCTTGATGATCTCCTCCGCCGTTTCCGCATCGAGCGTCTGGTTGAGCGCGATGATGCCGCCAAATGCCGAAACGGAATCGCAGGCAAGCGCGCGCTTGTAGGCTTCCAGCAGGTTGGTGCCGGTCGCGACGCCGCAGGGGTTTGCGTGCTTGATGATCGCGCAGGCTGCTGCGTTCTCAGGCAGGAACTCGGCGACGAGTTCATAGGCCGCATCGGTGTCGTTGATGTTGTTGTAGGAAAGCTGTTTGCCTTGCAGCAGTGACGCCGTGGCAACGCCGGGGCGACGCTCGCCCGTCACATAAAATGCCGCCTTCTGGTGCGGATTCTCGCCATAACGCATTTCTTCCTTGAGCACGCCGCCAACGACGCGATGACGCGGCGTGTCGATCGAAAGAGCTTCGGCAAACCAGTTGGAAATCATGGCATCATAAGCTGCCGTGCGCGCGAACGCCTTGGCGGCCATCCGCTGGCGAAACGCATAACTGGTCTGACCGGCGTCCGAAGCCAGCTGCTCGAGCAGCTCAGAATAGTCCGCCGGATCGGTCAGTATCGTCACGTAGGCATGGTTCTTGGCCGATGCGCGGATCATAGCCGGGCCGCCGATATCGATATTCTCGACGGTCGTCGGATAGTCGCCGCCAGCAGCGCGGACATCCTCGAACGGGTAGAGGTTGATGACCACTAGGTCGATACCCTCGATACCGTGCGCCTTCATTGCCGCCTGATGTTCCGCGTCGTCCCGGATGGCAAGCAGGCCACCGTGCACTTTCGGGTGCAGGGTCTTCACGCGACCATCCATAATCTCTGGAAAGCCTGTGATCTCGGAAACGTCAGTCACGGCGAGACCGGCCGCTGCAATTGCCTTGTGAGTGCCGCCGGTCGACAGGATGCGAACGCCCTTGTCGGCGAGCGCACGCGCGAGTTCGACGATACCGGTCTTGTCCGATACCGAAAGCAACGCGGTCTTGACTGCGACCTTATCGGGTGCGGGGATTTTCTTGGAAACAACGGCCATGAGGCTTCTCCGTTTGGTCTTCGGGAGATATCCGGCGAGGGATAAGCGGATGATGGCGCCGCGTTAGCACAGCTTTGCCGCCGCGGAAACACTCGCTAGCCCTTGCGCGATAAAAACCAGCGTATTTCCGGCCGCTCCGGATATGAGAAGGCGATCTCGATCTGGTCGGAACCGCAAATGCCCGAAGCATCAGCAAAGAAGACGTCCTCGCCAATTATGATCTCATTGCCGGGCGACGAGAACAGCCATGTTTCTCCATCAGGCGCCGTCATCATCACCGACTCTTTGTCGAACTGCTTCAGATTGATGGAAGGGTGAGCATGGAATCGCGCCACGGCGCGCACGGCCTCATCGACCTTGCCTTCCGGCGCAACCAGCCGATCACAGCCCGTAACGATCAATCCCGTGGCGTTCAGGGTCAGCTCTCGCTCATGCAGAACACCAAAGGCGTTGAGGTAGCCGTCATGGCTCGCCTTGATCACATCGCGGCCGTCATCGGCGAGCACGCGATCCACATTCAGGCTTTTCACGCCGTCAATGATAACGTTCGCGACGAAGTCGGAGGACGCAAAACGGCTGGAAGAGGTGTCGTTGACGGTCACCGTGCTATGCGCAGCCGTCGTTCGAGCGATCTGCACGTAACGCTTACCGGCAAACTTCGGTGATCCGGAATTGACGATAAAGCGGTGACGTCCGGACGACATCTCAAACGAAAGGCAACCCGCATGCGCCGTGCGCGACAGGCTGCCGGTCGGCGGCAATCCTGTATCAGCAATGACCACCGTTCTACCTGAGGCTAACCGTTGATAACGTGAATGGGGCATCGCCTTGAAGGGATCACCCGCAGTCTCGTCGTACCGCAGCAACGACATCAATTCCGTCGCGAGCGTCGACGTTGCGCCATTGAAAAGTGCAAGATCGCCATCCTGGTGCCGGAAAAACCGCAGGGCCGGGTACATCCGATCGATGCCGGAAATCAGCTTCTGCGGCAAATCATGCCCGAGATTGACATAGGTTTGCCGGAGCGGAAGAAGATCCAGGAGCAATTCCAAGCCGACCCGCGGATTGCGCGAGACATGCCCGCCATCAGGCAGAATCTGACTGTCGAACTCCTGATCCAACGCTTCAGCCGCACGCCGAAGGGCGCCAGCGCGCGTCGGCATGGCAATGGAGGCCATTGCAAGGGCAATGCGCAAGCGAAAGCGAACCTCGCCGGGAGGCGCGTATTTTGCCATGCGGCGCAGAAATCGCACTTGGAAGGCCAGCGAGCGCAGGAAGCGGCGATAGAAGCCGCGATCGGCGTTGTGGAGAACGACAGGCGAATGCGAGAGCCAGGAAATCACACGCTGCGCGGTAACATCGATCTCCCAGGCGATGCCTTCGATGCGGCCGCCATGCAGCGACAGCCAATTGTTGACGATGGACCGGGCAACGCTCGAATGCAGGTCGCTCTTCTTGGTCCGCATGTGGCGGAGCCAACCGAAGCTATGAAGCCGCAGGGCGAATGATCGGGATGGGAGACTGAAATTGAAGGGCGACTTGCCGCCGGTTTCGAGGAGCCGACCGGCAAGTGGGAAGCGACCGTTCAAAATCTCGTCGGCCACATGCGGATCGACCGCGCGCAGGTCGGTAGGAGCGACGATCAACCGCTCCGGGGCGTGAACCGTATGGCGGAAGAGACGCAGCCGCAGGATTGCTCCGCGGCACAACGCGCGCCGCCAAGCCTCTCCCACGTACAGAGTCGAGAACCCGGACCACATGTTTATTGTCTATTGACCCGCGTCGTTAAGAATAGGTGAATAAGCCCGGAATCAGTGACACTTACGTATCAAATTATGACAAGTGCTCAACTATGCCAGTTGCCTTTCAATCAGGCAACACGGCGCATTACGACGGCGTAGAAACCATCAAGACCACTGGCAAAGCCAGCGGGAGCAGTCAGCATGTCGGGTGTGGTGCGGAATTCTCCGAGGGCATTGATGGCAGACTCCAGGCCCGGCCACTGCTGGGCATCGATGGCGACACGCTCAAGCATCGGTGTGTCCGAAAATACGCGCGCGGCGACCTCTTCGCCCTCGGCCGGATCAAGCGAGCAATTGGAAAAGACGATCGTGCCGCCCGGCTTCAACAAGGTTATCGCGTGTCGCAGCAGGCGCTCCTGAAGGCTTGCGAGTTTCGCTATGTCATCCGGTCCCTTGGCCCAGAGAACATCGGGATGGCGACGCGTCGTTCCCGTCGACGAGCAGGGCGCATCCAGCAGGATGGCGTCGAAAAGCTCCGCCGGCTCGTATTTGGTCAGGTCGCTGGCAACCGTCTCGGCATTCAATCCAAGCCGATCGAGGTTCGCGCGCAGTCGCTTGATGCGGTTTTCGGATTGCTCGACCGCTGTAACGTTGCCTCCGGCGCGGATCAGCTGGGCTGTCTTTCCGCCCGGAGCTGCGCATAAGTCGGCAACGCGCTTGCCCGCCAAGTCACCGAACAGCTGAGCCGGGATACTGGCTGCTGCGTCCTGAACCCACCACGCGCCTTCCGCAAATCCTTCCAGTGAGGGAACGCTACCTTCGAAGGCAGCCAGCCGGACACCACCGGTCGGCAGCACGAGGCCGCCCAGACGTTCTGCCCATCTCTGCGCGTCGTCCTTGACGGTAAGATCGATCGCGGCCGGCTCGAGTTGCGATTCAGAGATCGAGTGCGCCCTTTCCTTGCCGTAAGCCTTCTCAAGCCTGTCGAGAAACCATCCCGGCATCACTGGAATGGAGCTGATCTCGTCAAGGACCTGTTCTTTTTCGCGTCCAAGACGGCGCAGAACGGCATTCACCAGCTTCGCAAAGCGACGATTCCGGGGGTCCTGATTTGATTGCTCCACGGCGAGGTCGACCGCAGCGTGATCCGGCACATCAAGGTAGAGAATTTGCGCGGCGGCAATCGCAAGAACGTGATGCAAGGCCCGCGCGCCGTCCGGGAGGGGTGACTCAAGCAAGCTTGAGATTGCGGCATCGATCCGCGGCAAATGGCGCAGCGTCGCATTGAGAATGGCGCGGACGAGGGCGCGGTCACCCTCATTGAGAGCCTTATACGCCGGATTGCCATGTTCATGGTCCAAGGCACCGTCAAGCGAAAGCTTCCGGTCGACGACGGCCGCCAGGATCTTGGCCGCAGCAGCGCGAACCTGCAATCCGGGCTTTGCCGGAGCATCGACAGAGCCCGAATTGGAAGACTTCGGTTTGCGAAATGGCTTTTTCTTGCCGTCAGAATTCAAGACCACGGACCTTTTGGCGGTTGTGAACCACCGCGATCAATACCGGTATTCGGAACCGAACGCGATTTGCGCATCGGATTATCAGCGCGAACCGGCGGCGTCGAGATATTCATGCCGCTGCGCGCCATTTCCTGCAGCGCTGCGATCCGGTTTTCCGTGTTCGGGTGCGTGGAGAACAGATTATCCATCCCAGCACCGGTCAGCGGATTGATGATGAACATGTGGGCGGTTGCCGGATTGCGCTCGGCATCGTAGTTCGGCACCTGCGAGGCACCACGTGCAATCTTGCCGAGTGCCGAAGCAAGCCACAGCGGATTGCCGCAAATCTCTGCACCACGGCGATCGGCCGAGTATTCGCGCGTCCGGCTAATGGCCATCTGCACAATCATTGCAGCAAGCGGCGCGACAATCATCGCCAGCAACACCCCTATGAAGCCGAGCGGATTGTTGTTGTTTTCCCGGTTGCCACTGAAGAAGAACGCAAAATTGCCCAGCATGGAGATCGCGCCAGCGAGCGTCGCCGTGATCGTCATCGTCAAGGTGTCGCGATTTTGCACGTGCGCCAATTCGTGCGCCATCACGCCGGCGACTTCCTCGGGCGTCAAAGCGCTCAGGAGGCCAGTGGAGGCGGCAACGGCAGCGTTCTCCGGATTACGACCTGTCGCGAAGGCGTTTGGTTGCGGGCTGTCGTATAGATAGACCTTCGGCATCGGCAAGCCAGCATTGCGCGCCAAATCCCTGATGATCGTGAAAAACTCCGGCGCATTGCGCTCGTCGATCTCCTGGGCGTGATAAGCCGACAGCACCATCCGGTCGGAATTCCAGTAGGAAAAGAAGTTCATTCCGGCGGCGATCACGAACGCGATCATCATACCGCCACGCCCGCCAATTAGGAAGCCGACGGCCATGAACAATGCGGTCATGAAGGCGAGCAACATGGCTGTACGGACAAGATTCATCGCTATCTCCAAAGTGTCCCTGAGCGGACCCGCTAAAACCAGAGGGTTTCAATTGCGGCGCTGGCGCTCTATGATTTGGTCATTCACCAGCCATTTTCAATGTTTTTCAGGCGGAATCGCGTGATGCAGCCAGCAGACAACGACAACAACGAAACCCTGGCGACTGAGGCCGCCGAGGCTCCTCGGAAGTTGCTATCACCGGCTGCCAAGCGCGCGCTTGCCGAGGCCGAAGAACGTCGCCGAAACGAGAAGCCGGTAGAAATGCCTGCAGAGATAGGTGGCCGCGGCGGCGCAGATCCCTCGCGCTTTGGAGATTGGGAAATCAACGGTAGGGCGATCGATTTTTAAGTAAATATTCCTATTGACTTTTACTCATTATCGGAATTTATTCCTTTCATGAGAAAGATTGCTCCCTTCGTTGCGCTGGCCCTTGTTGCGACCCCTATAACGGCCGTTGCTCGCGACGAAATAAAGGGGCCTGTTTCGGCGGAAATCCTGAGAGTGATCGATGGCGACACGCTGCTGGTCGAAGCGCGTCCTTGGCCACAGCAGACAATGGAAGTGTATGTCCGGATCCGCGGAATCGACGCGCCCGAAATGCACTCTAGCTGCGCTGAAACAAGGCGCGCCGGGATCGACGCGCGCCATGCCCTCGAAACCCTGACATCCAGATCATCGGAAATCCAGCTGACGCAGATCGCGGGCGACAAATATTTCGGCCGCATCCTGGCGAACGTCACCCTTTCAGATGGCAGGAATCCGGCTCAGGACCTGCTGGAAGAAGGGATCGTCCGGACCTACAACGGCGGCCGAAAACCGCGGGAGACCTGCGCCGCAGAGAATTGAAGCCGTCCCGATCGCTCGGAGCGGCTTTTCTTCTTTATGCGGTCGCCTTGTTCTGGCGGTTGGCGATAAGGTCGTCGACGACTGCCGGATCGGCAAGCGTCGAGGTATCGCCGAGAGAGCCGAAGTCATCTTCGGCAATCTTGCGCAGGATACGGCGCATGATCTTGCCCGAACGCGTTTTTGGAAGACCCGGGGCAAACTGTATCTTGTCAGGTGCAGCGATCGGGCCGATTTCGCTGCGAACATGCTTGACCAGTTGCTGGCGCAAATCGTCCGAACCTTCGTTGCCGGCCATCAGGGTGACGTAGCAATAGATGCCCTGACCCTTGATCGGATGCGGATAGCCGACGACAGCTGCCTCCGAGACAAGGTTGTGCGAAACGAGCGCGGATTCGACTTCGGCGGTACCGAGGCGGTGGCCTGAAACATTCAGCACGTCATCGACGCGACCGGTGATCCAGTAGTAGCCGTCCTCATCCCGTCGGCAGCCGTCGCCGGTGAAGTACTTGCCCTTGTAGGTCGAGAAGTATGTCTGGATGAAGCGCTCGTGATCGCCGTAGACGGTCCGCATCTGACCCGGCCAGCTATCGATAATGCAGAGGTTTCCATCGGCGGCACCTTGGAGCACATTGCCTTCATTGTCGACCAGCTGCGGCTTGACGCCGAAGAACGGCGTCGTCGCGGACCCCGGCTTCAGGTCGGTTGCGCCCGGAAGCGGCGTGATCATGTGACCACCAGTTTCCGTCTGCCACCAGGTATCGATGACAGGGCAACGCTTGTCGCCAACGACATTGTAATACCATTCCCACGCTTCCGGATTGATCGGCTCGCCGACTGTTCCGAGCAGACGCAGGCTAGAGCGCGACGAGCGGGTGACGAAGTGGTCGCCAGCCCCCATCAGTGACCGGATCGCCGTTGGCGCCGTGTAGAAGATGTTGACCTTGTGCTTGTCGATGACCTCCCAGAACCGGCCCTGGTCCGGGAAGTTCGGTACGCCCTCGAACATCAGTGTCGTCGCACAGTTCGCAAGCGGTCCGTAGACGATGTAGGAATGGCCGGTGACCCAGCCGACGTCGGCGGTGCACCAGTAGATATCGCCCGGATGGTAGTCGAAGACATACTCATGGGTCATTGCCGCGTAGACGAGATAACCACCCGTCGTATGCAATACGCCCTTTGGCTTTCCCGTCGAGCCGGAGGTGTAGAGGATGAAGAGCGGATCCTCCGCCCTCATCTTCACCGGCGGGCACTCCGGCTTAACCGTGGCGATTTCCTGATGGTACCAGAGGTCGCGGCCCGGTGCCCAGCCGGTCTTGCCACCCGTACGGCGCACCACGAGCACCTTGTCGACGATAACATGCTGGCGGGCGGCGATATGAATCGCCGTGTCGGTATTGTCCTTCAGTGGAACAGGTTTGCCGCCGCGGACGCCCTCGTCGCAGGTGACGACGAAGGTGGATTCGCAATCGACGATACGGCCGGCCAGTGCTTCTGGGGAGAAGCCGCCGAACACCACCGAATGGACAGCGCCGATGCGTGCGCAAGCGAGCATCGCGTAGGCCGCCTCCGGGATCATCGGCATGTAGATCGTGACGCGATCACCCTTCTTGACGCCGTGCTTCTTCATGACGTTCGCCATGCGGCAAACATGCTCGTAAAGCTCATTGTAAGTGATCTTCTTGTCGACGTACGGGTTGTCGCCCTCGAAGATGATTGCCGTCTGATTGCCGTTGGTCTTCAGGTGCCGATCGATGCAGTTGTACGAAACGTTCGTCTGCCCGTCCTCGAACCACTTGATCGAGACCCTGCCCGTAAAAGACGTGTTCTTGACCTTCGTGTAGGGCTTGAACCAATCGATCCGCTTCCCATGCTTGCCCCAGAATTTGTCAGGGTTTTCGACGCTTTCCTCGTACCATTGCTCGTACTTGGCCTTATCGATAAGCGCATGGTTCTTCACCGGTTTTTGCACCGGGTAGATCTTTTCGGACATGGAACTCCTCCTCACTCGGACACCGGACTGAACGAAGCAGTCCGGCTTGGCTCTAGGCATTCATAGCAGGTCGCATTTGCCCGGCAATTAGACAAAGGTCATTTCATTCGTGATCAATTGCAATTCTGCGTCACTGCGGTTATATAGCGCCATATTTCCCGGACATAGTGGTGACAATCCACGGACCGCGACACCGGCGCGGACGACAGAAGGACTATATCCATGGCTCAACAATTGCTCATGCCGAAGGCGACTGCCATCTGGCTCGTCGACAACACAGCCCTGTCATTCGACCAGATCGCTCAGTTTTGCAGACTGCATCCGCTCGAAGTGAAGGCAATTGCCGATGGCGAAGCTGCGCAAGGCATCAAGGGTCTCGACCCCATAGCAACCGGTCAACTCTCACGCGACGAAATCGCCCGCGCAGAAAAGAATCCGGCGCATAAGCTGAAGCTCTCCGAGCCCAAGGTTCGCGTTCCCGAATCCAAGCGTCGCGGTCCGCGCTACACACCGGTTTCGAAGCGCCAGGATCGTCCGAACGCCATTCTCTGGCTGGTGCGCAATCATCCGGAACTGAAGGATGCGCAGATTTCGCGGCTAGTCGGTACCACAAAGTCGACAATCGAACAGATTCGCGAGCGCACTCACTGGAACTCCGCAAATCTCGCGCCGATGGACCCGGTGACACTCGGTCTCTGCAGCCAAATCGATCTCGACATGGAAGTCGAGAAGGCCGCGAAGGGCCGTCCACTGCCGACGGCCGCCGAGCTTGGCGCGACCTTGCAATCCGCGCATGAGACGGAACGTCTGACGAGCCACGATCGCGAAGAGGAGAAGGAAATCGACGCCGATGCCGTCTTCGCAAAGCTCAAGTCGCTGAAGTCTTCTCCGAAGGATGAGGACGAAGACGATCAGTACTGATTGTTTTTGGTGAGTAATTTAGAAGGCCCTGCGTAAGCGGGGCCTTTCTATTTTGTACTCTACATTGGCGGAGAGCCGAATCCGCGCTTGCGCAGCGCTTCAGCAATCTCCTCGAGAATTACCGGATCGTCGATCGTTGCCGGCATTTTCCACGGCACGCCATCGGCGATTTTCTGGATCGTGCCGCGCAAGATCTTGCCAGAGCGGGTCTTGGGAAGGCGGTCGACGGTTATCGCCGTTTTGAAAGCAGCCACCGGGCCGATCGCTTCCCGGATGAGCTGCACGACCTCCGATTCGATCGCTGATGTTTCCCGTGAAACATTCTTTTTAAGGATAAGGAAACCGCAGGGTACCTGACCCTTCAACTGGTCGGCAATTCCGACCACCGCGCATTCGGCGACATCCGGGTGCGTGGCACAAACCTCTTCCATTGCGCCCGTTGATAGGCGGTGACCAGCACAGTTAATGATGTCGTCCGTGCGCGACATGATGAACAGATAACCATCCTCGTCGATGTAACCGGCATCTGCCGTTTTGTAATAGCCAGGAAATTCAGCCAAATAAGCTGAGTGGAAGCGCGCGTCGGCATTCCACAGAGTGGGCAGACAACCGGGAGGCAGGGGGAGCTGGACAACGACGTTGCCAAGTGTCCCCGGCGCAACCGCGTGGCCGGCGTCATCAAGAACGTGGATGCTGTAGCCGGGCATGGGGACCGAGGGGGAGCCATGCTTCACCGGCAACACCTCAAGGCCGAGCGGATTCGCCACCATCGGCCATCCGGTTTCGGTCTGCCACCAATGATCAATCACGGGAACATCGAGCATACGCTCGGCCCACTTCAGTGTCTCCGGATCAGCGCGCTCTCCCGCCAGAAACAGAGCCCTGAAATTCGGCATGGAATACGTCTTGAGGTGAACACCTTCGCTATCTTCGCGGCGAATGGCACGGAAGGCGGTGGGGGCGGTGAAGAGAACGCGAACGTCATGCTCCGAAGCGATTCGCCAGAAGACGCCGGCATCGGGTGTGCCGACCGGCTTGCCTTCAAAGATCACACTGGTGGCGCCTGCCAGCAGCGGCGCATAGACGATGTAGGAATGCCCGACAACCCAACCGATATCGGAGGCAGCCCAGAAGACTTCACCCTGCCGGATGCCGAAGATGTTCGCCATCGACCAATTGAGGGCGACCATATGACCGCCGTTGTCGCGCACAACGCCCTTAGGCTGGCCCGTGGTACCCGATGTGTAGAGAATATAGAGTTCGTCCGTAGCGCCGAGGGAAACGCATTCCACCTTCACTCCACGGTTTCTCGCAACAGCAGCTTCGAAATCCTCATCGCGACCATCGACTAGGTCTGCCGCAAGCTGCGGCCTCTGCAGGACAAGACAATGGGCTGGTTTTGACTTGGCGATGGCGATCGCTTGATCGACCAAAGGCTTGTAGGGCACCACCCGTCCCGGCTCGAGCCCGCAACTTGCGGTCACGATTAGTTTCGCTCCCGAATCGTCGATGCGCGCGGCAAGCTCGTTTGCGGCAAAGCCACCAAACACGACGGAATGGACAGCGCCGATGCGCGCGCATGCAAGCATGGAGAAGACTGCTTGCGGCACCATCGGCATGTAGATGATAACGCGGTCGCCCTTTCCAATCCCACGTTCGCGCAGAGTCGCGGCGATGGCGCTCACTTCGGCAAGGACTTCACCGTAGCTAAAGATGGTCTTCGCACCGCCAATGGGGCTGTCGTAGATGAATGCGGTGTCGCCGCCGCGACCTGCCCGAACATGGCGATCCAAGCAATTATAGCAAGTATTGGTTTCCCCCCCGGGGAACCAACGGCCATATGGACCGCCCTCCCGTGAAAACGTCAGCTCCGGCTCTTTGAACCAGTCAATTTCTGCCGCCGCCTCCTGCCAGAAGGCCTCGGGATCGTCCTTCCATCTGGCATAGGTTCGCTGATAGCCACCCTGCATCTGCTCCTCCCCAGGACATGCAAGTTACCTTAGCAATCTAGGAGAGGCTGGGCAGGAGAGGAAGCCCGACGAAAGCAGCGTATCAGCGGGCGCCGAAAATTGCGGATCCCACGCGGACGCTGGTCGCCCCAAAGGCGATCGCCGTTTCATAGTCCCCGGACATTCCCATCGACAATTTCTCGATGCCGCCAGCCCTCGCGAGCTGCGCCAGCAACGCGAAATGCGGGCCTGGATTTTCGTCTGCGGGCGGAATGCACATCAATCCCTCAATGGCGAGGCCGAGCTCGTCGCGGCAAAAAGCGACAAACTGCATCGTCTCTTTGGGTGCGATTCCCGCCTTCTGCGGCTCAAGCCCGGTATTCACCTGAACGTAGAGGCGAGGGGTCTTCGCCTGAAGCTTCATCTCATCGGCAAGTGCGCGGGCAATTTTTTCGCGATCAACAGTTTCGATGACATCAAACAGCGCCACTGCTTCCGCTGCCTTGTTCGACTGCAGAGGTCCAATCAGATGGAGTTCGATGCCGGGTGTCTCAGCTTTCAGATCAGGCCACTTTCCCTGGCTTTCCTGGACCCGGTTCTCGCCAAATATTCGCTGTCCCGCCTGGAGCGCTGGGCGAATCGCGTCTGCGTCGAATGTCTTCGAGACGGCAACCAGCTGAACCGACCCATCCGGTCGTCTGCCTTGCAGCTCGGCTGCTGCAATACGCGAGCGCACATCGTTCAATCGCTCTTCTAGTTCCATCGTTCGCCTCGAGATGTCGCGTGAGAAGATTGCCATGCACTAAACGCCCGGGCTGTGCTTGCCAAGGCCCACATGCTTGAAATCGTGGCTGGAAGACCGAGATCGGGAGGTGCTGGCGCCCGTAAAACTTGACGCTACCGTGGTTTCATGGTGAAGGTCACCACCAACTTCCCCTGATTTTCTGGAAATACGAATACCATGGCTACCGAACGTTATAACCCGCGCGATGCCGAACCTCGCTGGCAGCAGAAATGGAACGAGGCGAAGGTCTTCGAGACCGACAACAGCGATCCGCGCGAGAAGTATTACGTCCTCGAGATGTTTCCGTATCCGTCCGGTCGCATCCACATGGGCCATGTGCGGAACTACGCGATGGGCGATGTCGTCGCCCGCTACAAGCGCGCTCGCGGCTACAATGTCCTGCATCCGATGGGCTGGGACGCTTTTGGCATGCCGGCTGAAAACGCGGCGATGGAACGGGGCGTCCATCCCGCGTCCTGGACCTATCAGAATATTGCCTCCATGAAGTCCCAATTGAAGGCGATGGGCCTGTCGTTGGACTGGAGCCGCGAATTCGCAACCTGCGACGTCGCTTACTACCAGCACCAACAGCATCTCTTCCTGGATTTCCTGGAGAAGGGGCTTGTCTATCGCAAGCAGTCGAAGGTCAATTGGGACCCGGTCGACAACACGGTACTCGCCAACGAGCAAGTGATCGACGGCCGCGGCTGGCGTTCAGGTGCGCTGGTCGAGCAACGAGAATTGACGCAGTGGTTCTTCAAGATCACCGACTTCAGCCAAGATCTGCTCGACGCGCTGGACACGCTTGATCAGTGGCCGGAGAAGGTCCGGCTCATGCAGAAGAATTGGATCGGACGCTCCGAGGGCATGATGCTGCGCTGGGAGATTGTCCAGCAGACGGCGCCAGCCGGAGAAACCGAGATCGAAGTCTATACGACCCGACCGGACACTTTGTTTGGTGCCTCGTTCCTGGCCATCGCGGCCGACCATCCGCTGGCGAAGGATGCTGCGGCGAAGAATCCGGCTATCGATGCTTTCTGCGAAGAATGCCGTCGTGCCGGCACCTCGCTCGCGGCGCTGGAAACCGCGGAGAAGAAGGGCATCGATACCGGGATTCGGGTAAGGCACCCTCTTGATCCCTCATGGGAACTGCCTGTCTATGTCGCGAACTTCGTTCTAATGGACTATGGCACTGGAGCGATTTTTGGTTGCCCATCGGGCGATCAGCGCGACCTCGATTTCGCACGCAAGTACGGTCTGCCCGTTGTTCCGGTTGTCATGCCAGCAGATGGCGATGCCGCGACGTTCAGCGTCGGCGACGTGGCCTATGACGGTGATGGCGTAATGATCAATTCGCGTTTCCTCGATGGCAAGAACACAACTGAAGCATTCGAGATCGTTGCCGACCGCCTGACATCAATGACGCTCGGCAATGCTCCACAAGGAGAGCGCAAGGTGAACTTCCGCCTGCGCGATTGGGGCATTTCACGCCAGCGCTATTGGGGCTGCCCGATACCGGTCATCCATTGTGATGACTGCGGTGTCGTTCCCGTTCCGAAGAAGGATCTGCCGGTAAAGCTGCCCGAGGACGTTACCTTCGATCAGCCCGGCAATCCACTCGATCGTCATCCGACGTGGCGGCATGTCGGCTGCCCGCAGTGCGGCAAGGATGCGCGGCGTGAAACCGACACGATGGACACCTTTGTCGATTCGAGCTGGTATTTCACGCGCTTTACCGCACCCTGGGAGGACAAGCCGACCGACGCCAGCGCTGCCAATCGATGGCTCCCGGTCGATCAATATATTGGCGGCATCGAGCACGCCATCCTGCATCTGCTCTACTCGCGTTTCTTCACCCGAGCGATGCGCGAGACGGGTCACGTCGACGCCAAGGAGCCGTTCAAGGGTCTCTTTACGCAGGGTATGGTCGTGCACGAGACATACAGCCGCGGCTCGGGAACGAGCCGCGAATGGGTCGCGCCCGCCGACATTCGCATTGAAGAGCTCGACGGCAAACGCCGCGCCTATCATCTCTCCGACGGGGAAGAAATCGCGATCGGATCGATCGAGAAGATGTCGAAGTCAAAGAAGAATGTCGTTGATCCGGACGATATCATCGCATCTTACGGTGCCGACACTGCCCGCTTCTTCGTCCTCTCGGACTCGCCGCCGGAACGGGATGTCATCTGGTCGGAAGCAGGCGTGGAGGGAGCCCACCGGTTTACACAACGGTTGTGGCGTTTGATTGCTGAAGCCGCGGATAATCTTAAAGGTGTCGCTGTGACTCCGGCTAAGGATGGCGAAGGGCAGGCGATCTCGCAGATCGCCCATAAGACGCTGAAAGCTGTTCAGAACGACTATGATCGACTGTGGTTCAACAAGGCTGTCGCGCGGATTTATGAACTCGTCAATGCGATTGCATCGCCGCTGACCAAAGTCGCCGCGGGCGAGGGCGACCTCGCCTATCGCGCTGCCGTGCGTGACGCTGCGGAGATCCTTATCCAACTAGTGGCGCCGATGACGCCCCACCTGGCCGAGGAATGCTGGGCAGCGCTCGGCAACAGTGGTTTGCTGGCACACACCGATTGGCCGCGTTACGATGCCGCCCTCGTCGTTGAAAACGATGTGGTTTTGCCGGTTCAGATCAACGGCAAGAAGCGCGCCGAATTGACAATTTCGCGCGACGCAGATCAGAATGCCGTCACCGAGGCCGTATTAGCATTGGACGACGTTAAGAGGGCTCTGAACGGTCAGGCGCCCAAGAAGATCATTGTGGTTCCGCAAAGGATTGTGAACATTGTCGTTTGATATCGCTTTCAAGCTGGTGCGTGGCACCGGTATTGCCGCAATCCTTGCGTCGACGGCCTTTCTCGCATCCTGCCAACTTCGGCCCCTTTATTCGGAGAGCTCGGGCGTCGCCGGCAGGCTCTCGTCGGTCGGCTTCTCGGAAGCGACCAGCCGTGTCGGGCAAGAGGTTCGCAATCGGCTGATCTTCATCGCGTCACGCGGCGCCGGCGAGCCTGCGAACCCCGACTACGAGGTGGAATTGAGCGTTCGGTCGAACATCATCAGCACATTGCTCGTCGCGTCGTCGGATGAGTCGCTGGCTGGCCGTGCAACGGTCAGCGTCGACTATACCCTGAAGTCGACGAAGGACGGCCATGTAATAAAGGCCGGAAACCGCTATGCGACGGCCCTGCTTGATTTTCCGGGTCAGGAGTTTGCGAAGCAGCGTGCCATTCGTGATGCCGAAAATCGCGCAGCGCGGCAGGCCGCCGAGTTCGTTGGCGCCGATATCGCGGCTGCGCTCGGCCGCTGAGGAGCGGAAGCGTGGTGGAAATCAAATCGCATGAGTTTGAAGGCTTTCTCGAGCGATCCGCCCGCAACTACCGCCTATTCGTCATCTACGGACCAGATCGTGGCCTTGTTTCCGAGCGCGCAACACTAATCGCGGGCAAGACCGGAGTTTCGCTCGACGATCCCTTCTCCCTGATAAAGCTCGACGTTTCCGATTTGCAGCGGGATCAAGGCCGTCTACTGGACGAGGCAGGGGCAATCGGCCTCTTCGGCGGGGACAAACTTATCTGGATACGCGGAGCGGCGAACGAGAAATATCTCGTCGACTCTCTCCAGGCTTTATCAATCGACACGCCGGACGCCACGTACGTTATCGTCGAAGCTGGGGATCTGAAGAAGGGATCCCTACTGCGAAAGGCAACCGAAGCGGCCCGCAATGTGGTGGCGATCCCCTGCTACGCGGATGACACCCGTGCGCTAAACAGCCTCATAGACAGCGAACTCTCGAGCGCCGGGATCGGCATCACGCCGGCCGCACGGCAAGCTTTGCTAGAGCTCATCGGGGGAGATCGTATTGCTTCGCGCAATGAACTGCGAAAGCTCGCACTCTATTGCCGCGGAAAATCGACGATCGAAGAACACCACGTTACGGAGATCATTGGCGACGCCAGCGCGATCTCCGTGGATGACGCCGTCGATGCGGTGCTGAACGGCAATTCGGCAAATTTTCTGCACGCGATGCAGAAGATTATATCGTCCAAGACCGCCGTATTCCTTGTTGTTCAGGCCTGCCTAAAGCAATTTCAACTGCTTGACGCAATGAAGACGGAGATGGACGAGAAGCGATTGCCTGCTGCGCAGGTCATGCAGGCGTTAGGCCGCCACCTTCACTTTCGACGAAAGCCAATCATCGAGCAGGCACTCCGAACCTGGTCCGCTGAGGCCTTGGCGCGGGAGGCAAATCGTCTGCAGGCCGCAATTCTACAAACCCGCAAGCGTGCTGTCTTAGAAGACAGCATCGTCCTACAAACGCTGCTTTCAACGACGCTACAATCGGCACGTCGGTAGCTTCTACCTAGCGACGCTCCAGAAGTCGGCAGATTTCTTCCAATTGTTCCAATGACTTATAAGAGATTCGAATCTGTCCGCCGCTTGCTTTATGATTGATCGCAACGTCCAGGCCGAGTGCATCCGACAGAGTCCGCTCCAAGGCGAGCGTGTCCGAATCCTTCTGATCCTTTTGGTGCCCTGCAGCCCTTGGCTCTGATTGAGCCTTAATATCGCTTTGAGCCAGTCGTTCGGCGTCGCGCACCGACATACCCTTTGCGACAATTGTGCGGGCGAGGGCGGTCGGATCGGAGGTCGGCACCAAGGCTCGGGCGTGGCCAGCCGAGAGGCTACCCGCAGCCAACAAGTCGCGAACCGGCTCCGGCAACTTCAGGAGACGCAGCGAATTCGCAACATGACTACGACTCTTGCCGATAATTTCGCCGAGATCATTCTGCGTATAACCGTACTCCGCCATCAGCTGATCATAGCCTAGCGCCTCTTCCAGCGGATTGAGGTCGGAGCGCTGCACGTTCTCAACAATCGCGATCTCGAGCGCAGTCTTATCATCTACGTCGCGCACGATCACCGGGATTTCTACGAGGCCGGCTAACTGCGCCGCCCGCCACCGTCTTTCGCCGGCGATGATCTCGAACTGATTGCTTGCAAGCGTGCGAACTACGACCGGCTGGACAATACCGTGTTGACGGATAGAACTCGCGAGTTCATGCAGTTCGCCATCATCAAAGAAACGCCGCGGGTTCCGCGGGTTCCGGCTGACGAATTCGATCGGAACCATACGATCGGCGCTGACGCCCGGCTTTGCGGTATCAACCGGAATCGGCTGATCCATCTCGCCAATCAATGCAGCTAAGCCGCGACCAAGTCTTCTCTTCGAGACATCATCGTTCATGAATAACTCGCCATTCTTTCTTCAAATCACGCCGCGAGACGTTGGCGCTCGCGCTGGATAACCTCAGATGCCAACTGGAGATACGCCTGGCTCCCGGCACACTTCAGATCATACAGAATTGCCGGCTTTCCATAGGACGGCGCTTCCGAAACGCGAACATTTCGCGGAATCAACGTGTGGTAGACTTTCTCTCCGAGGTGGGTGCGTACATCGTTAACAACCTGTTGCGCCAAATTGTTGCGAGAATCGAACATTGTCAGCACGATGCCTTGGATATCGAGGTTGGGGTTAACGGTACGCCGAACCTGATCGACAGTCTCCAAGAGCTGACTAAGACCCTCGAGGGCGAAAAATTCGCATTGCAGTGGCACAAGCACCGAATGCGCCGCAGCCATCGCGTTCATCGTCAGGAGATTGAAGGAGGGCGGGCAATCGACAAGAATATAGGAGAAGCGGAAAGCATCCTCTTTGGCTACAGCCTTCTTCAGCTTGAAGACGCGATCACTTTGGCTCGCGATTTCCATCTCGACACCGAGCAGATCCATTGTCGAAGGCACTATATATAGGTTGGGTACTGCAGTCTCCTGCGCCACCTCTTCCACAGAGCAATCATCCAAAAGCAAGTCATAGGAAGATAGCCGGCGATGTTTCCGGTCAATACCCAGGCCGGTGCTGGCGTTGCCTTGGGGATCGAGGTCAACGATCAAAACACGCTCGCCGATCGCAGCCAGGGCGGTCGCCAGGTTGATAGCCGTCGTCGTCTTGCCAACGCCGCCCTTCTGATTTGCAATGGTGATTATACGATTTCGTTCGCCAGCCATAGCCAAAGCCCGATCTGTTAAGCCAATCGTCGAGTGTTGAAGATCTCCAGAATAACGGAATCCTCTTCGACAGCGCTCTTATGTTCTAACAGATCGAATCGCCACTCACCACGCGCTTTCTCGATCTCGGCGCGGTAATCCCGTCCTTTATGGAAATAAGCACGAAGATTCGCATTCTTCTGCGACCACGGCTCGACATAGACCAGGAGCCTTGTGAGGTCTGCAAGCGCTCGAGCAGAGACAAAATCGCATCTTTCGATAATCGCCGGAGCGTCTTCGATTCGCTCGATGTGTATGGATCCTCTGGCACCGGTCTCGCGAAGCGCCGCGCGGAGAAACGCAGCCTTCTTGCGGTTGCTCTCAACCAGATGAACCCATCCACCACCGAGTTCGGCAAGCATAATAGCCGTTACGACGCCAGGGAAGCCACCGCCGCTACCGAGGTCAACCCAGGTGAGGGGCGACGATTGGATCTGAAAGATTTGAGCGGAGTCTGCAATATGTCGGTTCCAGGCATCATTTAGCGTGGACGGTGCAGTGAGATTGATAGTCTTTGCCCACTTCTGGAAAAGGGCCACAAAATGTTCAAGGCGCTCCTGTGTTTCACGTGAAACACGCCGACCGTTTAGGTGCATGATAGGACTCTCGTAAATTGCAATAGGCGCTTCAGCCTGATGCAGCGGCGCTAAAGACGCCACGTCTCAAGTGAACGAGCAACAAGGAGATGGCGGCTGGTGTCATGCCGTCGATCTTAGCGGCTTGCGCGACGTTGTATGGGCGTATATTGTGCAACTTGTGCTTTAACTCGTTCGATAGACCGGAGAGGACGTCGAAGTCAAAGTCGCCTGGTATCGTCAGGTCCTCATCCCGCTTCACCTGCGCGATATCAGTTGACTGCCGCTGCATATAGACCGCATAGCCCGCCTCAATCTCCAGGGCATCAGCAACCCGACTGTCAATACCAGACAACTCGGGCCAAATCTGCCGAAGATCGTGTAGGCTAAAATCGGGATACGACAGAAGATCATAAGCCGAGCGGCGCTGGCCATCCTGATTCAACTTAAGTCCGAAGCGGCTGGCCTCGTTTGGGGTCACTGACAGCACCTTAAGACGCGTGCGACCCGCCTCCAACGCCTCACTATATGCTTGAAAGCGATCACGGCGGCCGGATGAAGCGCTCCCGATTTGAATCGCCAACGGCGTCAGGCGAACATCTGCGTTGTCTGCCCGCAGCGACAGCCGATACTCTGCACGGGAGGTAAACATCCGATACGGTTCAGCAACACCGCGAGATGTTAGATCATCGACCATCACTCCGATATACGAATCAGTGCGACTAAAGTGAACCTCGCTCTGGCCGCCAGCCAGGCGGGCGGCATTGATGCCAGCGACGAGACCCTGAGCTGCCGCTTCCTCATAGCCCGTTGTACCGTTGATCTGCCCAGCCAGAAACAGTCCAGGCATCTTCTTGACTTCCAGCGACGGCTTCAGTTCGCGAGGATCCACATGATCGTATTCGATCGCGTAACCCGGCTGCAGAATCTGAACGCGCTCAAGACCGGGAATCGTTCGGATAAATGTGTCCTGTATCTCGGCAGGCAGCGAGGTCGAGATTCCATTGGGATAGACCGTCTTGTCCTCGAGACCCTCAGGCTCAAGAAAAACCTGATGTCCGTCGCGTTCGCCGAACTTCACCAGCTTGTCTTCAATTGACGGACAATAGCGCGGGCCGACTCCCTCAATTTGGCCCGAGTACATTGCGGATCTCTTGAGATTCTCAACGATGATCCGATGCGTTGCCTCGGTGGTGCGTGTCACGCCACATTCGATCTGCGGATTCGCGATCTGATCCGTCATGAACGAGAACGGGACGGGCTCTTCATCAGCACCCTGTCGGCCGACACTCTGCCAATCGATGGTAGTGCCATCCAGGCGCGCCGGGGTGCCGGTCTTGAGGCGTCCGAGCCGCAGACCGAGACTCATAAGCGTATGAGAGAGGCCAAGCGACGGTTCCTCACCAACACGACCAGCCGGTATCTTCTTCTCGCCGATGTGAATAAGACCGCGCAGAAAAGTTCCGGTGGTTAACACTACAGAGCCGCAGGAAAGAATCCGGCTATCTTTCATGACAACCGCTGCAACACGATTTTCTATTATCGTCAGATCGAACGCATCACCTTCGATCACGGTAAGATTTTCGACGCTTTCGATTTCCGCGAGCATCGCTTCTCGATACAGCCTGCGATCCGCCTGGGTGCGCGGGCCACGAACAGCGGGGCCCTTCTTCCGGTTCAACATACGGAATTGAATACCGGCGGCGTCGGCCACCCGTCCCATCAACCCATCCATGGCGTCGATCTCTCGAACCAAGTGGCCTTTTCCAAGTCCGCCAATCGCCGGATTGCACGACATGATACCAATGGTGTCGCGGCGATGCGTGACCAGCGCCGTCTTGGCGCCAAGACGCGCAGCGGCCGCAGCGGCTTCACATCCGGCATGTCCGCCGCCGATGACGATGACATCGAACCGTGAGGTGTTCATTCTTCGCGCTCCTGAGATTGTCCGGTGATGAGCGAAGTGACGCAGCGAGTCAAGGCGTTTCACGTGAAACCGTTCCGGGCGACACCGATTCGGATGTTTCACGTGAATCATTTTCCGATACAGAACTCTCCGAAGATCAGGTCAAGCAAGTTCTCGACGTCGACACGTCCCGTCACGCGTCCCAGCGCATCACCGGCCGCTCTCAAATCTTCCGCCCGCAGATCCAACCCTCGCGTGGGGCTTAGCAAGGCCGTCTCCATAGCCACGAGTGATTTCGCCAGCGAATCCTTGTGACGCGCACGGCTCGGGATAGCCATTGACTGCGGATGCACTTTGGCTCTCAGACGCTCGACAATCACGGCGCGCAGCCTTCCCAGGCCGGTCCCGTCCGCCGCCGAGATGACGAGGTCATACTCATTCATACTCTTCCGAGGCAAGTCACTTTTGGCACCGACCAGCAACGCACCCTCGGGGTAAATGTTCGTTGCGGCATCCACCGACATGTCCTCGAGAAAGATCAAGAGGTCGGCTTCGGAGATCGCTTTCTCGGCCCTTCGGATACCCTCGCGTTCAACCGTCTCCGCTGCGTCACGAAGGCCTGCCGTGTCGTAAAGTTTGACCAGGTAGCCGTCCATGTTCAGATCAACGTGCAGGACGTCTCTTGTCGTCCCGGCGATATCTGTGACAATCGCAACGTCACGCTTAGCCAGGGCGTTCATCAGGCTGGACTTACCGGCGTTCGGACTGCCGGCGATAACAACCTTGAAACCGTCACGGATAATCTCGCCAGCCTCGAGCTGTAGAAGATGCTCGCGCATCTCTGTGATGAGGTTCTCTACGTCAGCCCATACTTGATCTGATACGGAACCCGGCACATCCTCCTCGTCCGGAAAATCAAGCTCTGCTTCGATTAGGGCGCGAGCGCGCGTCAGCCGATGCGCCCATCCGTTGTAGACCGATGAAAGGCCGCCGGAGCTCTGCTCAACAGCCAGCCGCCGCTGCATCTCCGTTTCGGCTGCAATCAAATCTGCCAGACCTTCGACTTCGACTAAATCCAGCTTGCCGTTTTCGAAGGCGCGCCGCGAAAATTCTCCTGGCGCCGCTGGTCGCAAATTCTCGAATTCAGCAAGTTCCCGATGCAAAGCATCAACCACGGCGCGGCCGCCATGGAGATGTATCTCTGCGACGCTTTCGCCCGTGAAGGAATATGGCGCCGGGAAATATAAGACGAGCCCGGTGTCGATCACCAGACCATTACGAGTCCGAATCGACCTCAGCGCTGCTTGTCTAGCTGGGGGTGGCGCGCCGATCAGTGAGGCCAGAACTGCAGGGACCTCAGCGCCGCTGATTCGAACCACCGCGAGACCCGCGGGTACCGCACCGCTCGACAGCGCGAATATTGTGTCCATGTTGGGCAGCATTTTCCTTCTCCAGTGCAAGGCTGAAGATAACAGCTGTACAAAAAGAAAAACCGGCCACGCTGTGACCGGCTTACCTTGGTGAGTCCGGCTAAGGATTAGGTGTTCATGGAGTCGAAGAAGTCTGGATTATTCTTCGTTTGCTTCAGTTTGTCGATTAAGAATTCGATTGCGTCCGTGGTGCCCATCGGCGCAAGGATACGCCGCAGTACAAAGATCTTCTGCAGGTCCTGACGCGGCACCAACAAGTCTTCCTTACGTGTCCCGGACTTCAGGATATCCATCGCCGGGAAGATGCGCTTGTCGGCGACCTTGCGGTCAAGGACGATTTCAGAGTTACCGGTGCCCTTGAATTCCTCGAAGATAACTTCGTCCATGCGGCTACCGGTATCGATGAGAGCTGTGGCGATGATCGTGAGCGATCCGCCCTCTTCAATATTGCGCGCGGCACCGAAGAAGCGCTTCGGGCGCTGCAGCGCGTTAGCGTCGACACCACCTGTGAGGACCTTGCCGGAAGAGGGTACGACAGTGTTATAGGCGCGACCGAGGCGTGTGATCGAATCAAGCAGAATAACAACGTCGCGGCCATGCTCAACGAGACGCTTGGCCTTTTCGATGACCATCTCGGCCACCTGGACGTGCCGCACGGCCGGTTCGTCAAAGGTTGAGGAAATGACTTCCCCGCGAACGGAGCGTTGCATGTCCGTCACTTCCTCGGGACGCTCGTCGATGAGGAGAACGATGAGATAGCACTCGGGATGATTCGCTGTAATTGAGTGAGCGATATTCTGGAGAAGGACGGTCTTACCGGTGCGCGGCGGCGCGACGATCAGTCCACGCTGGCCCTTGCCCAGCGGCGCAACAAGGTCAATGACGCGCGGAGAAAGATCCTTGGAAGTGGGAACCTCCAGCTCCATCTTGAAACGTTCGTTGGGGTAAAGCGGTGTCAGGTTATCGAAATGCACCTTGTGACGAATCTTTTCGGGATCGTCGAAATTGATCGTATTGACCTTCAAGAGCGCGAAATAGCGCTCGCCTTCCTTCGGTCCACGGATCGGGCCTTCAACGGTGTCGCCAGTCTTCAGCGAGAAGCGGCGAATTTGAGAGGGCGAGATATAGATATCGTCGGGACCCGGGAGATAGTTGGCGTTGGCGGACCGCAGGAAGCCGAAACCATCCTGCAGGACCTCAACAACGCCTTCGCCGATAATCTCCACATCCTGGCTGGCAAGCACCTTCAGGATCGCAAACATCAGCTCCTGCTTGCGCATCGTGCTTGCATTTTCGACCTCGAGCGATTCGGCAAACGCCAGCAGATCCGTCGGGGACTTACTCTTAAGTTCTTGAAGCTTCATTTCAGCCATGAAGTGACCATTACTCTTAAATTCTGGGGGGAAGGCGATGTCGAGGCTGTAACCGGTCCTGCGAAGAGATCGCAGACGATCAAACTTTACATACATGCCACAAGGATGAGGTGGAGGGAAAATAGCGAGTAAGGTTCACCGCCGCAAGGGGGCTGCTTAAAATCAAGCAAATTTAACCGACAGCGACTCTTTAGAATGGTTTGACGACGACGAGGATGACAATCCCGATCATCAATAGGGTCGGCGCCTCGTTCATGAAACGCCAATAGCGTGCAGACCGGCGGTTTTCATCACGTTCAAACGCCTTGACGGCGCGTGAGAAGAAGACGTGTACGGCTGTCAGAAGTACGACGAGACCGATCTTCGCATGCAACCATCCTCCCTGGAAGCCGTAGACCGACCAGGCAAGATAGAGGCCAAGAATCCACGTCAGCATCATTGCCGGGTTCATGATCACCTTCAGCAGACGGCGCTCCATGACCTTGAAGGTTTCCGACTGCGTCGAACCCGGCTCGGCATCGGTATGATAGATGAAGAGGCGCGGCATGTAGAAAAGGCCAGCCATCCACGAAATCACCGCTATGATATGAAGCGCCTTGATCCAAAGGTAGAGATCATCCGGATTCCAGAGAAATAGCCCCACAGCCAGAAGTACAAAGAACAGGATCGCAAAATGCGCCCGGCGACGTGCGTAGGCGCCAGGTTTCTCATCGGACTGCTTCTCCATGGGCTATCGTCTCCAACCGCGGACATGCTCCACGAGCAGCTGGACATTTTGAGGGTCCGCCTGGGGGGTAATCCCATGACCGAGATTGAAGATCAGCGGGCCGTTGCCGAGCTTATCGAGGATATCGTTGATACCGTCCATCAGAGCTCTGCCACCGGCCACCACGCGCATTGGATCGAGGTTACCCTGAACCGCACCGTCTTTCTGCAGATCTACAGCGAAATCCAGTGGCACCGACCAGTCGAGAGCGATCGCATCCGCCTTCGTCCGCTGTCGATAGCTCTTCAGCAGGAAGCCGGCGCCCTTGGCGAAGGCAATAACCCGGGCATTCGGCCGTCGTGCTTTGATGGAGGCGATCATCCGGGCGACCGGCTTCACCGCGAATGCCTCGAATTCCCGCTCACCGAGAACACCGGCCCAGGAATCGAAGATCTGCACAGCATCAGCCCCGGCATCGATCTGCGCGACGAGATAGTCGGCTGAAACTTCCGCCAAAACAGCAAGCAGGTGTTCGAAAGCTTTCGGATGCTTGTAGGCGAAGAGCCGGGCGGGGGCCTGATCGGGCGTGCCGTGACCGGCAATCATATAAGTCGCCACCGTCCACGGAGCGCCACAGAAGCCGAGCAAAGCCGTCTCGGCAGGCAGCTCATTTCGAAGACGCTCAACCGTTTCGAGAACCGGTTTGAGGTAGTCGACGACGTGGTCGAACTCCAGTCGGTCGATTCCGGTTTCATCGATCGGATCCATCTGCGGTCCATGCCCTTCCGTGAAGCGAACGTTGCGCTTCATCGCATCCGGAATCACGAGAATGTCGGAAAAGAGGATGGCTGCATCAAAACCATAGCGACGAATGGGTTGGAGCGTTACCTCAACGGCATGGTCAGGCGTATAACAAAGGTCCAGGAAACTTCCTGCCTTCGCGCGCGTTTCCCTATACTCGGGAAGATATCGCCCCGCCTGTCTCATCAGCCAGATTGGAGGAGGGCTGAGTGTCTCGCCGTCCAAGACCCTCATGATTTTCCGGCGGCTGTCTCCCACGCTTCTCTTCCTTATAAAAAATCAAAGATAATTTAAAAGGTTTCTATTTCTTAGAGTCTGTTTCTATCAAGGATTAAAATCCATCCACGACCGGAACGTTTTGTCGCGCTGCCACCGTGCCAAAAGGAGGAAACGGAGAACCGCCACAGGCAAATCGTGGATAGATCTAAATATGAGAATATTTACAATCGGATAGAGAACTACAAGTTCAGGCGGAACTGTGGAAAAGGTATCGACTTCCGTCGAACGGTCACCAATTATCCACAGAACCAACAAGCGACTTTTTTGAGCTTCCGCGAAATTCGATTTGTGGAAAAGGTGGCATGTTTTCCCTTGCCTTATCCCCGCCGCGTCTCTTAGCTCTCGGCTGTCCAGTCTTTTCAACAGGTAGCCGAAAATAACGTGGAGAACCGCCCAAACTTCTTCCATCTGCATCTGATTTCTGACTCGACCGGCGAAACACTGATTTCTGCCGGCCGCGCGGCTTCGGCGCAATTCAAAGCCGCGCAGCCGATCGAGCACGTCTACCCGTTAGTCCGCAATCGTAAGCAGCTTCTGCAGGTGCTGCAGTCGATCGATAGCCAGCCTGGGATCGTTCTTTATACGATTGTCGACCGCGAACTCGCGACCTTCATCGATCAACGCTGCACGGAGATGGGTGTTGCGTCCGTCAACGTACTCGAACCCGTTATGAATGCCTTCCAGATCTATCTTGGTGCGCCCTCGCGAAGACGCGTCGGTGCACAACACGTTATGAATGCCGGCTACTTTGCCCGCATCGAAGCGCTGAACTTTACGATGGATCACGATGATGGTCAGATGCCTGACGACTATAATGACGCCGATGTCGTCATTATTGGCATCAGTCGAACGTCGAAAACTCCGACGAGCATCTACCTCGCCAATCGCGGCATCAAGACGGCGAACATCCCGATTGTCCACGGCGTGCCGCTTCCGGAACGGCTGCTGACCGCGACCAAACCTCTGATTGTCTGCCTGATTGCTACGACCGATCGGATATCGCAGGTTCGCGAGAACCGTATCTTGGGCGCAACCCCTGGCTTCGACCGCGGGCAATACACGGACCGGGCTGCCATCTCAGAGGAACTGAAGTACGCGCGGTCACTCTGCGCCAGGCATAATTGGCCCCTCATTGACGTGACGCGGCGTTCCATCGAAGAGACAGCCGCAGCGATTGTTGCGCTCCGTCCGAAGCTCCGCTAAGCGCTGTCACATCACCCTGTTCGAGGCTCCATGGTACCCAAGCTCATTCTCGCATCTTCCAGCCCGTTCCGCCGCATGCTGATGCAAAATGCCGGGCTCGCCTTCGACGCACATGCAGCCCAGATTGACGAGCGCGCGGTTGAAGCGCCTCTCGAACGAGCAGGTGCTACGCCGGATACTGTGGCGCTCGTCCTGGCGAAGGCGAAGGCGAAGGAAGTCAGCGACCGGTTTCCGGCGTGCTTCGTCATCGGCTCTGATCAGACGATGTCGCTTGGACCGCAGACTTTCCACAAGCCAAAGGACATGGCGGACGCTGTGAACCACCTTCGCGTCCTCTCGGGCAAGACACATCGGCTGAACAGCGCGATCGCGATTGCTTACGGCGGCGACATCGTCTGGGAGCATGTCTCGCACGCGGACCTGACGATGCGACTGCTAACGACCGATTTCATCGCGCGGCATTTGAACCGCGTGGGGGAGCGCGCACTCGGCAGCGTCGGTGCCTATCAACTCGAAGGGGAGGGGCTTCAATTGTTTTCGAGAATCGATGGAGACTATTTTACAATCTTGGGGTTGCCGATGTTGCCACTGTTAGAGAAGCTCAGAGAATTGGGTGCCATCGATGCATGATTCACGTGAAACATTCGAGCCAAAGGCCTTCGTCACAGGCTTTCCCATCAAGCATTCCAGGTCCCCTCTCATCCATGGCTACTGGCTGAAGACCCTTGGATTACCAGGTTCATACTGCGCGCACGAGGTTGCGCCTGACGATTTTGCAGCCTTTGTAGATTCTCTGAAGAACGGCGAATCCGGCTTCGTAGGCGGCAATGCCACCATCCCGCATAAGGAAATGGCGTTCAGACTTGCCGACGATCCCGATGAACTTTCCGAAGAATTGGGCGCATCCAATACGCTTTGGATGGACAACGGGCGGCTAAAGGCGACGAACACGGATGGACGCGGCTTTACGGCCAATCTGGATGAACGACATTCCGGTTGGGATGGGGCCGAGAAGGCGGTGGTCCTCGGCGCAGGAGGGGCAAGCCGAGCCATCATCCAGGCCCTGCGCGATCGAGGCGTCAAGGAAATTCATCTGGTCAACAGAACGGTCGAGCGCGCCAAGGAATTGGCGGATCGGTTTGGACCCAAAATACATGCTCATTCGATGGCTGCGCTACCTGAAGTCATGAGCGGCGCGGGTCTTTTCGTCAACACGACGTCTCTGGGTATGGATGGCGAAGGGGCGCCTTGGATTGATTTTTCGCCGTTACTCTCGGATGCCGTTGTGACGGATATCGTCTACGTGCCCCTGATGACACCCTTCCTGGTGCAAGCGCAACAGCAAGGCTTCGCTGTTGTCGACGGGCTCGGCATGCTGCTGCATCAAGCCGTGCCCGGATTTGAGAAATGGTTCGGGCATCGCCCGGCGGTCGACGAGAAGCTGCGTGCGATTCTCATTGAGGACATGGACAGGCATTGATGTTGCGGATTGGACTGACCGGCTCGATTGGAATGGGCAAATCAACCATGGCAAAGCTCTTCGCTGAAGCAGGAGTGCCCGTGAATGATTCCGATGCCGTCGTCCATGACCTTTACGCTGGCGAGGCAGCGCCGCTTGTAGATGCGGCCTTTCCCGGCACGATGAAGGACGGCGCCGTTGATCGGCAGGAGCTCGGCCGTCAGCTGGCCGGAGGTCCTGACGGCTTCAGGCGCCTCGAAGCCATCGTCCATCCGCTTGTGAGAAAGCGGGAGGTAGAGTTCGTCGAACGTGAGCGGCAACGCGGCTCGCGAATGGTGTTGCTCGATATCCCGCTGTTGTTCGAAACAGGAGCTGAAAGCAGAGTCGATGTCGTCGTGGTCGTCAGCTGTGATCCACAGATACAGCGAGACCGCGTACTTGCGCGGCCGGGAATGACAGTGGAAAAATTCAATATGATTCTTGCGCGCCAGACACCGGATGCGGAAAAGCGAGCAAGAGCCGATTATGTGATCGATACCGGGCATAGCATCGAAACGGCCAGAACACGGGTCGCCGAGATTATCTCGGACCTGAAGCGGCGGCTCGCTAGCGGGGACTTCCTGAATGCGTGAAATCATCTTCGATACGGAAACCACGGGCCTCGATAACCGTGTAGACCGCATTATCGAGATCGGCGGCATCGAGCTTTTCAATCATTTTCCGACCGGCAATACGATCCATATTTACATCAATCCGGGCGATCAGAAAGTACACCCGGACGCGCTTGCCGTTCACGGCATCACCGATGAGTTCCTCAAGGACAAGCCCTCGTTCGCAGATGTTGCGCAGCAAATTATCGATTTCTTTGGCGACGCGAAATGGATCGCGCATAACGCCACGTTCGATATGGGCTTTATAAACGCTGAGCTCGCAAGGCTCGATCTGCCGCCGATTCTGCCTGACCGCGTGCTCGACACACTGTCGATGGCGCGCCGCAAGCATCCGATGGGACCCAACTCGCTCGATGCGCTTTGCCGCCGCTATGGCATAGATAATGCGCATCGAACGAAGCACGGCGCGCTTCTCGACTCCGAACTTCTGGCCGATGTTTACATCGAGATGATTGGTGGCCGTCAGGCCGCCCTTGGCCTCGGAACCGCCGCAAACAATTCGGCAGGTCAGGAAATAGCGGTCGAGGAAATCATCATCGGGACGCTCGAACGACCGCGACCGCTTGCGCCGCGTCTCAGCGAAGCCGAGCAGCAAGCCCATGACGCGCTCATTGCCAAACTCGGCGCCAAGGGTGTCTGGGGAAAATACGATCTAGCAAACTAAAAATGCCCGGGGCGACCCGGGCATTTGATTTTGTTCCAGCGTGCTATACGCGAACTGTTAGTTCGTGGTTGCCTGGACCTTGGCACGGGCCTGCTCTTCGGCAACCCGCTGCGCAAACATCTGAGAGAAATCGATCGGATCGATCATCAGTGGCGGGAAGCCGCCATTACGCGTGACGTCGGCAATGATCTGACGTGCGAACGGGAAGAGCATGCGGGGGCACTCGATGAAGAGGACCGGCAGCATGTGCTCCTGCGGGAAACCGGCAATCCGGAAGACGCCGCCATAGACGAGTTCAGTGTGGAACACCGTCTTGTCGCCATCCTTGGCTTCGGCGTTCAGGGACAGAACGACGTCGAAATCCGTATCGGAAAGCGGATTGGCGTTGACGTTGACATTGATGTTGATGGCCGGAGCCTTGTCACGCGCCTGCAGCGAACGCGGAGCACCCGGATTTTCGAAGGAGAGATCCTTGGTGTACTGGGCAAGGATGGTAAGGCTCGGGCTCGTTGCACCGTTATTGCTGTTTTCGTCGGCCATTGGCTTTTCCTCGAGGGCATTGGATGGTGCCGCTCTATCATTTCGGGCATGGCCTTACAACCCTGAGCCAGCTTGCCGCCTCGACCGTCTCCTACTTGCCCAGATGCTTTCCCGACCAGGGAGAGTTGCCGTCCGGCTCGCGCCGAAAGTCATCGTCGGCCAGGTCCACGATCTTCGAGTCCTTGGAGCGGCCAGAGGAGCTGAAGCCGCCCGTCGGGCCTACGACGACGAAACGGCGGCTGACATACCGCCAAGCGAGATTGCGCACAGCTGGAATGAAGATCAGCAACGCCACGATGTCGGTGATGAAGCCAGGGACCATCAGCAACAATGCGGCAATCACGAACATGGCCGGACGAAGCAGTTCTCGCCCCGGCAACATGCCGTTTCGCCCCTCCGCGGACATGCGGCGCAGGATTCCGACGCCCTGACGCCTGAGCAGGGCCATGCCGACCATGAAGCTTAGAATGACCAGCGCCAGCGTCGGCCAAAGTCCAATCACCCTTCCGACGAGCACGAAACCGGCAATCTCAGCGAGCGGCAGCAGCAGCAGAAAACCAGGCAGGATCTTCAAGGGCATCGTTTTATTCCGGCCTAAGCCGGACTCCATTGGAGGGTCGCGTTGCAGACCCCATTTGAATCATCTGTATAGGCGGACTATATGGGAGTACAAATCAGGGATGTTAACAGCGGCTGCGGCGGGATATGGGTTCAAACGACTTCATCACATTGTTTTTTCTCGTAGCGGCGGTGCTGATTTTTCTGCAACTGCGCAGCGTTCTCGGTCGCCGTACGGGAAATGAGAAGCCCCCGCGTGATCTTTACACGCCGCGCGACGCCGTTGCGCCCGACTCGCCGGATGCTGGAAAGGTAGTAACACTGCCGCGTCGCGATGCGTCGGCCGAAGAAGACGATCGCTTTGCCGCAATCGACGCCTTTGCTCCAGCCGGCACGTCGCTGAACGAATCGCTTCGGGAAATCAACAAGGCAGATGCTTCGTTCAATCCAAAGGAATTCGTGAACGGCGCCCGAATGGCCTATGAAATGATTGTAATGGCGTTTGCCGACGGCGATCGCAAGGCTCTGAAAAACCTCCTATCGCGCGAGGTTTATGACGGCTTTGATGCCGCCATTTCAGACCGTGAATCCAAGGGCGAGAAGGTGAAGTCGACCTTCGTCGGTATCGATAAGGCTGAGATCACCAGCGCCGAAATCAAAGGCACGGAGGTGCAGATTACGCTTCGCCTCGTCAGCCAGCTGATCTCAGCCACCTATGACAAAGCTGACAAGCTCATTGATGGCGATGCGGAGAATGTCGCGGAGGTGAACGATCTCTGGACTTTTGCACGCGACACCCGTTCGCGGGATCCCAACTGGAAACTCGTGGCCACCGAATCGGAAGCATGAGTGAGGAAACCCCGGGCTTCGCCCTGCAAGCAATAAGCTTTGATGATCTGGAAGGCTGGAAGGATGATGATCCCTCCGGCCTTTTTGAAGTCATGGAGGCATGTCGCCGGCAGATCAGCGAGGTCAAGGCGTACCGGACAGGCTCGCTCGGGTTGACTGCACAGGATCTTTTGCCGCTGTTCGAGGCGGCGCGGAGCGCGCGGATTTCATCGGCTGCCGATGCCCGGGCTTTCTTCCAATCCAACTGTCGACCCTTCCGAATTTGCCGGATGGATGGCAGCCCGGGTTTTGTGACTGCCTTCTATGAGCCTGAGGTTTTGGTTTCGGCGGTACCGGACGAAAACTATCGCTTTCCCTTCTATCGGCGCCCCGACGACCTGATCGATCTTGATGAGGGTAATCGTCCGGCCGCTCTGCCTGATAGCTACGCGTTCGGCAGGCTGACAGACGGCAAAATCGACGCCTATCCGGATCGTCGCGAAATTGACGAGGGTTTCCTGGCTGGCCGAGGATTGGAGATTGCCTGGGCAGAGTCGAAGGTTGATGTCTTCTTTGTACATGTGCAAGGTGCAGCACGCCTGCGATACCCCGACGGCGCCATCGGCCGGATTACCTATGCCGCGAAGGCCGGACATCCGTTCTCGGCGATTGGCAAATTGTTGATCGAGCGGGGAGAAATCGAACGCTCGGAAATTTCGATGCAGGCCATTCGGCGATGGCTGGCTTCACACCCCGGTCAGGTTGATGAAATTCTCTGGCATAATCGTTCCTATATTTTCTTCCGGGAAGTTCCGGCGGCGGATTTGAACGCCGGCCCCATTGCGGCGGCAAAAGTGCCGTTGATTGCCGGTCGTTCGCTGGCCGTTGACCGGCTCATTCACACATTTGGCTTCCCATTCTTTATTCGTTCAGAGAACCTGATCCACCTGGACGGGGGGCGACCGTTCGCGCGGCTGATGCTGGCGCTCGATACCGGGTCGGCCATCGTCGGCCCGGCGCGAGGTGATATCTTCACCGGATCCGGCGACCAAGCGGGGGAGCTTGCAGGAACAGTGCGTCACGATGCCGACTTCTTTATCCTGCTTCCGAACGCTGCAGCGGAGAGGTTCGCCTGATGGCACGCGACCGAAAGCTCAGTACGGATGAAAGGATACTCTGGGGCAAGGTAGCACGTAGTACGCGGCCTATGCCCGGCAAGCAGGACGACTTGACTGAGCTAGACGCTTTTCTGACAGCCGAGGCTGAAAGCGGGAGGGCAGCGAGCCCGAAATCATCGTCTGAAAGCTTGGTCGCAGCTATGCCGCCGGCTCCGAAATCGCGATCCGGTCTCCATCACCCACTCGAAAGACCGGTCAAGCGTAAGATCGCCAAGGGGCGGCTGCCGCTCGAAGCCCGTATCGACCTACATGGGCTGGTTCAAAGCGAAGCTCACATCTTGCTTCTCGAATTTCTGATAAGAGCCCACGAGCGGGGGATGAGACATGTTCTCGTCATTACCGGCAAGGGCAGTTCGCTTGGCAGCGAAGGCGCACTGAAGCGTGCTGTCCCGATGTGGTTTTCGAAGCCCGAGTTTCGCTATTTCATCTCATCCTATGAAACGGCAGCCCAACATCACGGGGGTGAGGGCGCGCTCTATATCAGGCTGTCGCGCCGCCATGGAGAAAGATCGTGACGCCGTTCGGCGAGGCGATCCGCAAGCTGCGCGAGCGCAAGGGTGTCTCGCAGAAGCAGATGGCAGCCGCCCTCAATGTCTCTCCGGCCTATCTCTCCGCACTCGAGCACGGGAAGCGCGGCTTGCCGAGCTTCGATCTGCTCCAGCGGATCGCCGGTTACTTCAACATCATCTGGGATGAAGCAGAGGAACTTTTCCTTTTGGCCCGTTCTTCCGACCCCCGCGTGGTGGTCGATACGTCGGGTTTGTCAGCTGAACATACCGCATTTGCGAACCTTCTGGCCGCCCGTATTCGCGATCTCGATCAAACGACGCTTGGCGAACTGACAAGCATTCTCGAAAACGGCGGAAAAGCGGACGGAAAACGGTCATAATCCCCTGATTTATGGCCAGTTTGAGCCTGCTGGCATTGGGAACTTCGATCAAAAACCCTATATTCTGGCATGTAAAAGGCAGGTGATTCGCAAGTCTCATTTTAGCCCCGACAACAGGGAAATTCTCGAAAAGTATGACCGATATACCCACGACGGAAAACGGCGTTAGCACCGAATATGGCGCAGACTCGATCAAGGTTCTGAAGGGCCTTGATGCAGTGCGCAAGCGCCCGGGTATGTATATCGGTGATACCGATGACGGCTCTGGCCTTCATCACATGGTTTATGAGGTCGTCGACAACGCTATCGACGAAGCTCTCGCCGGCCACGCCGATATCGTGACCGTGACGCTCAATCCGGATGGTTCGGTTACCGTTACGGACAACGGTCGCGGCATCCCGACGGACATTCATACCGGCGAAGGCGTGTCGGCTGCTGAAGTCATCATGACGCAGCTGCATGCGGGCGGTAAGTTCGACCAGAACTCCTACAAGGTTTCCGGCGGTCTGCACGGCGTCGGCGTTTCCGTCGTTAACGCGCTTTCTGTTTGGCTGAGGCTGAAGATCCGCCGTCAGGGCAAGATCCATGAAATGAGCTTCACGCATGGCGTGGCCGACGCACCATTGAAGGTGATCGGAGACGCTGGTGATGAAACGGGTACGGAAGTCAGCTTCATGCCGAGTACCGAAACCTTTACGATGACCGAATTCGATTACGGCACGCTGGAGCATCGTCTGCGCGAGC
Organism: Rhizobium grahamii CCGE 502; assembly: GCF_000298315.2. GTDB lineage: Bacteria > Pseudomonadota > Alphaproteobacteria > Rhizobiales > Rhizobiaceae > Rhizobium > Rhizobium grahamii. The sequence goes on from NZ_AEYE02000029.1 coordinate 524,520, forward strand.
TCGCGTTCCTGAACTCAGGTGTCCGCATCCTGCTCAGCGACAAGCGCCATTCGGATATCAAGCAGGAAGAGATGATCTACGACGGCGGCCTGGAAGCCTTCGTCTCTTATCTCGACCGCGCCAAGAAGCCGCTTGTCGACAAGCCGGTGGCGATCCGCGGGGAGAAGGACGGAATTACCGTCGAAGTCGCGATGTGGTGGAACGACAGCTACCACGAGAACGTCCTTTGCTTCACCAACAACATTCCGCAGCGCGACGGCGGCACGCACATGGCCGGCTTCCGCGCCGCACTGACCCGCCAGATCACCTCCTACGCCGATACGTCGGGTATCACAAAGAAGGAAAAGGTGACGCTGACTGGTGACGATTGCCGCGAAGGCCTGACGGCCGTTCTTTCAGTAAAGGTGCCGGATCCGAAGTTTTCGTCGCAAACCAAAGACAAGCTGGTTTCCTCGGAAGTTCGCCCCGTTGTCGAGAACCTCGTCAGTGAAGCGCTGAGCACGTGGCTCGAAGAGCATCCGTCGGAAGCCAAGGTTCTGGTCGGCAAGGTGGTCGAAGCCGCCGCGGCGCGCGAAGCTGCCCGCAAGGCGCGCGAACTCACCCGTCGCAAGGGTGCCCTCGACATTGCCTCTCTGCCCGGCAAGCTCGCCGATTGTTCCGAGCGTGATCCCGCCAAGTCCGAAGTCTTCCTCGTCGAGGGCGACTCGGCAGGTGGTTCAGCCAAGCAGGGGCGTTCGCGCGAAAACCAGGCTATCCTGCCGCTGCGCGGCAAGATCCTCAACGTCGAGCGTGCTCGCTTCGACAAGATGCTGTCCAGCCAGGAAATCGGTACGCTGATTACCGCGCTTGGCACCGGCATCGGCAAGGACGAGTTCAACGCCGAAAAGCTGCGCTACCACAAGATCATCATCATGACGGATGCTGACGTCGACGGCGCCCACATTCGTACTCTGCTTCTGACTTTCTTCTTCCGTCAGATGCCTGAGCTGATCGAGCGTGGTCACCTCTATATCGCTCAGCCGCCGCTCTATAAGGTCTCGCGCGGCAAATCGATCCAGTACCTGAAGAACGAGAAGGCCCTTGAGGATTATCTTATTGCCCAGGGCCTGGAAGATGCTGCCTTGAAGCTTGGCAGCGGCGAAGTGCGCGTAGGGCAGGACGTTGGTGAGGTGATCGGCGACGCATTGCGGCTTCGCGCGCTGCTTGACAACTTGCATTCGCGCTACAATCGCGCTGTCGTCGAACAGGCGGCGATCGCCGGCGCTCTGAATGCCGAAGCGGTCAGCGACCGCGGGAGAGCAGAACAGCTGGCTGGCGAAGTTGCCAGTAGGCTCGATCTGATTGCGGAAGACACCGAGCGGGGTTGGGAAGGGGGCGTGACCAGCGAAGGCGGCCTCAAGCTCGAGCGCATGGTGCGTGGCGTAAAGGAAGTCGTCGTCCTTGACATGGCCTTGATCGGCTCGCAGGACGCAAGGCTTATCGATCAGCTGTCGGCTCGACTGAAGGAAATCTATCAGACGCCTCCATCGCTCTCCCGGCGCGACGGCAACATGGAAATTTCCGGCCCCCGAGCACTTCTGGACGCGATTTTCGCAAGCGGTCGCAAGGGGTTGACGATGCAGCGTTACAAGGGTCTCGGCGAAATGAATGCCGAACAGCTCTGGGAAACGACGTTGGATCCGAACGTTCGTTCACTGCTCCAGGTCAAAGTTGCCGACGCTACGGATGCCGATGGTCTCTTCGCTCGCTTGATGGGTGATGAAGTCGAGCCGCGCAGGGAGTTCATTCAGGACAACGCATTGAGCGTTGCAAACCTCGATATCTAGGATATCGAAACTGGAAATTTGTATGCAAAGCCCCACGCTTCGACGTGGGGCTTTTTTTATCAGGACTAATTCGCGATAAACTTGCCGCGGAAGGCGACTTCGGAAAGGGGCTTGCGCAGGCTCGGAACTTCTCGCTCCTGATTTCGCTCTGAGAGCACGCTCTTATCGGCAAGACGCCCAAGCGCTACACCTGCCTCGACGCGGTAGCTGTCGGGAATGGAAAACGCCTTGTGGATTTCCTCGTGCTTGATGCCGCCCATGCCGTGGGCATAGAAGCCCGAAAGCCGGGCTTGTAGCGCGAGATAGCCCCAGGCGGTGCCGGCGTCGAACGAGTGCGTGTAGCTCTTCCTTCCTTCGGAAAAGTCGCCGTTGAAACTCCTCGAAACAACGTAGATCAGCGCCGAAGCGTTTTTCGCCCACTCCTGGTTCGATTCGACCAAAAGGTCGACGAACTTGCTCCAATCCTCGGAGCCATTGAGCGCATAGACGAAACGCCAGGGTTGTTGATTGGCGGACGACGGTGCCCAATGCGCTGCGTCGAGAATCGTCAAAAGATCCGATTCATCGATCACTTCTCCGGTAAAGGCGCGAGGTGACCAGCGGTCGAGGAACAGCGGGTCGATCGGATGTTGGGATTCACGGCTATTGGTCTTTGTCATGGTTCTTCCGAGTGTGGTTTCTCAATATTCCAGTGGACGTGGAACTCTTCGCGGCGAACGGTTGTCGGCATTTGCAGTGGCGATTGTCGACCTTAAAACACACATATCAAGCTCCTTGTAACTTGTCTTAGGCTTCCTGGAAGGCGCTTGGCAAGCGAGCTTCACTTGCGGAGGACGATGATGTCCCA
>NZ_AEYE02000028.1 GCF_000298315.2 Rhizobium grahamii CCGE 502
GGACACGATCTGCGAACGAAATCGCGTTTAGTCGGGCACCGCGAAACAGTGTGTGGCCGGAGACGCGATCCCCTTCATTCTGAAACACCCGATCTTCAAGGCCAACCCTGAACTTTCTCTATGTTCAGGCTTGGGATCTGTTCACGCGACGTGCGGATAATTGCCTGATCTCTAACGCATGCTCTGATGTCACTTGTGGCCAACGTCGGAGGGTGCGAGTGCCTGGATGCGACGCTCCTCTTCGTCCGCATTTCCTTTTACTACTCCGGGTCCGGACGGAAAGGCCAGGATACCCGAGACCCTCCTGAAAATGGAGGGAGGAATGATCCAGGCCACATGTCGTGTCTCTCTCTCCAGCGAAAGTGGAGGATCAATAGCGAAGGAATTACCGGCAAGCGCCGCTTTCACAAAGTCTGAAGACCCTGCGTTGTTCGTGCTTAGCTTCGCCGTTCGCTGATCATCCTCAGGTATCGAATCTCAATTGGCTTCGACAAAAGTCGATCGAGTTGGGCGATCAGCGGCCTAAGGTGCGGCATCTCCATATGCGCGTCAAGCGCTGCTTGGCTGATCCAATTTTCATAAAAGACGAAAACACATTGATCGTCGGCGTCGACATGGAAATCGTAATTTATGCAGCCCGGCTCGGCCCGCGTTGGCACAACCTGGGCTTCGAGCAACGTCGCAAGCTCAACCTGGGCCCCAGACCGAGCTGTGACAGTTCCTATTATCGTGACAGTCACGTCAATTCCTTTTTTGGCTGAGTGCAACCGCGAAGATGATTATGGCGCCGCGTGCGATAAGCTGCTGACTGAACTCCAAACCCATTAAAATGAGGCCGTTGTTAATCAGCCCGATCATGAGCGCGCCCACAATTGTCCCAACAACCGTCCCTTTTCCCCCAAACAGGCTAGTGCCGCCGAGAACCGCTGCAGCGATAACCGAGAGTTCGTCGCCTTCGCCAAGCTGAAAACGACCAGATTGCAAGCGGCCGGCATAAAGCATGCCCGCGAGTGCGGCAGCGCAGGAGGAGATGACAAGCACCTTGAACTTGATGTTGCGGGTCTCGATACCAGAATAGCGCGCTGCCGTCTCGCCGCCGCCCGTCGCCAGAACCCGCCGGCCGAACCCGGAGCGCCGGAGAACGATATGGCCGATCACGCCGAGAATAATCATCCAGAAGAGCAGGACCGGAATTCGACCGAGATTACCACCACCGAAGAGCCAGGAATACGCCGGTGAAAGGATCGGGACGGCGGCAGTCGCCGAGATCCACATGGCCACCCCCTTGGCGATTCCCATCATGGCAAGCGTGGTCAGAAACGAGGGTATGCCTACCCTTGTTGTGAGCCAGCCATTGAACAGGCCGACAACAAGACCAGTCGCGATACCCACTGCTACTCCTGCAAATGGTCCACCAACGGCGATGGCCATCGCGACAGTGACCGTGCTGAGACCTGCAACGGCCCCGACGGAAAGATCAATCTCTCCCGATGACAAAACAAAGATCATTGCAATCGCCATAACCGCAATCATGGCAGTTTGCCGAACGATATTCAGGAGATTGTTGGGATTTAGAAAGCCCTTGTCGTTCAAAGCTACAGCAAAGATGACAAAGATTACGATAAATCCGATATAGATGATGTACTGGCGCCAGTTCGCGGAGACTGCATCAAGCATGTGAAACTTCCTGGCTGGATAGGGCTTTCTGGATCTCGACCTGCAAACGCTGCTCTGCCGCCTGCAGGCGATGCGCGAGGTCTCCGGCGGATGCCGACGGATCATCAAGAGCATCGCGAGGAAAATCCTTGTGGATGCGGCCATCCGACATCACGAGGATACGATCGCAAGCAGTCAGAAGCTCGGATAGTTCAGATGAAATAAAGATGATGGCCTTGCCGGCAGCGGCAAGCTCGCGCACCAGGCGAATGATCTCGGACTTGGAGCCGATATCGATACCTGCTGTCGGCTCGTCGAGGATGAGAATGTCGGGATTGCTGGCCAACCACTTGCCGATCACCACTTTCTGTTGATTTCCGCCGGAGAGCGTGGAAACGGCGTGGCTGCGGCTTGCAGCCTTAACGGCCAGACGCTTCATTTGTTGATCGGTCAGCGCGTTTACCGCGGTCGTATCGACGAGACCTCTCTTGGACAACCGACCGATAACGGCGAGAACCATATTCTCTGCGACAGAATGGGCTGGAATTATCCCTTGCGTCGCCCGTGCCTCCGGAACCAAGGCGATCCCTGCCTTAATCGCGTCACTTGGCGTGCGGATACGGGCCGGTACACCGGCAACACGAATCTCGCCCTCGGCGAGTGGCTCGATGCCGGCGATGACGCGGGCAAGGGACGACCGCCCCGATCCCAGTAACCCGGCAAGACCGAGGACCTCACCGCGACGTAATTCCAGCGAAATGCCTTGAGGCTTGTGAGCGCCGCTCGCATTTTGCAGTTCCAGAAGAATATCGCCTGTGGCAGTGGAGGTTCGTTCTATATCTGCGAGACCCTTCGAGCGTTTGCCGACAATGTGTTCGATCATAGTCTCGATCGGCAACTCGGTGAGTGGGGCGGTGATGACGTGCTTGCCGTCACGCAGAATTGTCGCACGATCGGCAATTCGCGAGATCTCATCCATTCGGTGGCTCACATAGATGATTGCCACCCCCCTCGCCTTTATCTTTCGCAGGAAAGCAAAGAGCCGGTCGACATCCGAAACCGACAACGCTGTTGAGGGTTCATCAAGAATGAGGACTTTCGCATCTTGAGAAATGGCTTTGGCAATCTCCGTAAGCTGCTTCTGCCCTGCGCCGAGGTCAGCGACAATCGCTTTCGGATTGACGGATACTTCAAGCATTTCGAAAATTGCGGCTGCCCGCCGTTCCGAATCGTCGTCGTCAATCAAACCCACGCGGCTCTGGGCTTCCCGGGTGAGGAAGACATTCTGGGCGACTGAAAGCGTGGGCACCAAGCTCATTTCCTGGTAGTTCATGGCAATACCAGCAGCGCGTGACGCCTCCGGGGTATGCGAAGTCAGCGGGACACCGCCTACCTCAATCGCACCTTGATCGGGTCGATGTACGCCGTTCAGGATCTTTAGGATGGTCGATTTCCCGGCGCCGTTGCCGCCAAGCAGCGCGTGCACTTCCCCGGGCATTACCTCGAAGTCAACATCGTCCAAAGCCCTCACACCTCCGAATGCCTTGGAAATGCCCGTCATGCGAACGGCCGGGAGACTTGCGTTCATTCCACTTTCTCCCATTTGCCGGTTTGACTGGAGCGCAACAGAGCGTCGGCTACCAGCTCGGTCAACAATCCATCCTCGAAATTCGGGCTTGGTTGCCGTCCCTTGGCAATGGCGGAGAAGAAGTCGAAGCATTCAATGATCTTGGTTTCCGAATATCCGATACCAAGTCCCGGGATCGGCCATAGGCCGTCGCCATAAGGGTGTGCCGGTCCGGTGTAGATGGTGCGGAAGCCCCTCGCGTCTCCCGGATCATCTGCAAACATGACTTGCAGCTCATCGCGACGCTCATAGTTGAAATGGATTGATCCTTTTGTGCCATGGATTTCCAGCGTGATGAAGTTGTTTCGGCCGTACGCGTTTCGCGTCGCCTCGAGGCTGCCAATCGCTCCATCAGCAAACTTGAGCATCGACACAATTTCGTCGTCGACATCCACCTCTCCACGTTCTGCATCCTTGGACTTTTCTGCCGCGCCAAGTTTGTCGACTCCGCCCTGCTGAAGCGGTCGAGTCTTGTTGTAGGTACTTGCAATGGCGGTGACCTCGGCGATCGGTCCGACAAGATAGTGAGCCAGGTCGACGACATGCGTGCCGATGTCACCCACGCTGCCCGAACCCGCGATCTTCTTCTGAAAGCGCCAGGAGAGCGGAGAGTCAGGATCAGCAGACCAGTCCTGAAGATAGGTGCCGCGGAAATTCAAAATGCGGCCGATCCGGCCTTCGTCGATGTATTTCTTGGCAAGCGCCACAGCTGGCGTGCGGCGGTAGTTGAATGCCACCATGTGTATGACGCCGGCTGCTTTGACGGCATCACGCATCGCTCGCGCTTCTTCGACGGTACGTGCCAACGGCTTTTCGCAAATGATGTGCTTGCCGGCGGTTGCCGCCTCAATGGCAATCTCGGCATGGACGCTGTTTGGCGTGCATATATCGACGATATCGATATCGGGTCGATTGACGACCGCACGCCAGTCGGACGACGCCTCTTCGAAACCGTAGCGGCGACGCGCTTCCTCGGCGGTGAAATCGGTGACGTCAACCACAACTTTGCGATGGGGAATGGCAGGTGCCGGCCAGAAAAACATCGGCATCGACGCGTAAGCCATAGCATGCGCCTTGCCCATGAAGCCGCCGCCGATCATGGCGACGTTCATAATCTTTGTCATCGATCTTCTCCTGATTCTTGGGCGGCAGTGCCTACCCGGTCAGCGCAATCGCCCCCGGCAAAACGTTGCCGGAGACGACGACTTGCGTTTGCGCACACGCTTGCTCGCGTGAAGCGACGCTGGACTATTGACCTAGGCTCGTCTTGATGTTGGCAGTCGCGTCGGTCGAGTAGACAGCCTTCCAGCCAGCAAGGAGCGTATCCTTCGTCACAGGCAGAGCGGGCAAGGCAACGAAAGCCGGCGCTTGTTTTCCAAGAAGGCCGTAGCCAGCAAGCTTTGCCTCAACCAGACCGGCATCGTAAGGCCGCTGCGCACCAAGGCCTTTCACGAAGCTTCCCTGCGCCATGGAGATTGCGACGTTTTCGCCCAGATCGCAGGTGGTGATGATCAGATCATCACGGCCCGCATTGCGTGCCGCGGAAATGACCCCCTCCGCGGGGACATCCCAGACCGCCCAGATACCCTTGATGTTGGGATTGGAGGTCAGGATCGCTGACGCTGCCTTTTCAGCATCACCCGAAAAGTCGGGGCCGCCAATGCCCTGTTCGGCGACAATCTTGATTTTTGGATAGTCTGAAGCAATCGTTGCCTTGAACGCGTCGTAGCGTTGCTTGGTGACGAAAAAGTCTGCAGCGTGGAAGACAAGGCCAATCTCGCCCTCACCATTTAAAGCCTTCGCCATCAGATGTGCGGCCGCGACGCCATTTCCATAATTGTCAGCCGACACCACGGAGATGTAGTCCTGTCCCGCTGTGAAGCCCGTTGGGACATTGTCCATGAAGACAAGTTTGGTACCCGCCGCTGCGGCTGCTTTATAGGCGGCTGCTGTGGCAGTTGGATCTGTTGGGATCGAGACAATGATGTTCGGCTTCTGTGCCATGATCGTCTCGATGTCGGAAACCTGCTTTTCAGGTTTGAAGCCGGCGTCGGTGACGGCAATGACTTTGATACCCATTGCGGCGAATTGTGTTTGCAGACCGTTGATCTGAGCACGGGACCAATCGTTCCCGCCGTAGTGCATGACAATTGCAGCCGTCGCGTTCATTGCTTTGATCTTCACCAACTCGTCCGCTGAAAGAGTGACAGTTGCGGCGGGTGTTGGCGCCTCACCCGACGGCCCCTTGGAGAGAACCGTTTCCTGCAATTTCGCAAGTGCAGCATCTGGATCCGCAAGGACGGGTGAGCCAAAGCCGATCGCCGTGGCCAAGGCAACGGAACAAAGAAGTGTGCGTCGTCTAATCATAGCTTCCTCCCAGAAGTGGGGCCATGCCCCAGTGTTGCCGTCAGGCTGATTTCAGATATTCCATTGTGGTTTTTGCCCCCTCAAGCGGGTCCGGCCAGGAATCAAGCTCAGCGCAAACCCAGCCGTTGAATCCGATGTCGCGCAGGGCAGAAATGATTGCATCCGTTCCAACATCACCCCTGTCTAGCGGCGTGAAGGCGAACGGCTCCTTTTGAAACCCTTTGAGGTGGACATAGCTGATACGCGAGGCGTGTTCCCTGATCATCTCGGCCGGATCGCCACCGGCAGCCGCCAGATGAGCGGTGTCCGGGCAGAAGTCGATGCTGGTCAGAGCGAAGATCTTGCGGACTTCTGCCGGCCCCTCGACAATAGTAGACAGGTGGGGATGGTAGTGCGCTCGCAAGCCCCGCGCCTCGGCGACTTCCTTGACCCGATCCAGGGCAGCGGCAAGCTTCTGATAGTCGGTTTCCCGCGTCCCATCAAAACGCTTGGCTCCCCCACCGATGACGATGTGCGGAGCCTTCAGCTCTGCAGCACGGTCAGCAGCGCGGGCAATTCTCGCGAGTTCCTCCGGCAGGATGTCATCGAAAATCAAGTTGCCACCAGAATATGTGGCGACAAGTGCCAGGCCGTGGTCATCGAGAAGCGACCGCATCTCGGCCACTGGGAGGTCTAGAAGATTTCCATCAAAAAGCTCGACACCCTGGTAACCGGCCGCGGCAATGTCGGCGACGGCACGCCTCATATCGCCGAAGGTCCGATACGAGAGCTGAGTAATGGATGTCACACCGACGGCGTTGCCACCGAGGTCTCCCCAGCAATTGGCGTGATAGGCAAGCTTAAAGTTTCCCACCAGGGCTCCTCCCACAGGACCGGTTCCACTTTGCACCATATTGTTAGGCCCACAAAAAACTGATGTCAATTATTTTTCGGCGTAACTTGCCACTCTTTTGTTGATTTACTGCAAAAGAATGTTGTTGCCTGCGTAAAGCGTCACCTTTATCAACGCTTTACAGGCCTTGGAGGAGAGGGATGACGCGGGCGCAATCGGTGGCACCTAGATCGGCTGATATGCGGCAGAAACGTAAAGGGCGGCCTCCGGTGTCGGAGACAGCGGCCCCAAGTCTCGTGGAAATTCTCAACCTTGTACGAAGTGGAGAAGCCACCACACGTCAAGAAATCGAGCGAGAAAGTGAGCTTGGTCGCGCGGTTGTCGCTGATCGCCTTGGGACCCTGGCTGATCTCGGCCTCATAGACGAGAGCGAACTCGGTACCGCCACCGGAGGACGAGCACCGCGCCTTGTCCGTTTCGCCTCTGATCGTGGGTGCATCCTGGTCGCCACGCTCGACCAGACGGCAATCGGTGTCGGTATCGCCGATCTTGGTGGAAAGCTTCTTATGGAGCACCATGAGGACAGCGATCTGACCCAGCCCATTGGGGTAATCTGCGACCGACTGATTGCGCTGTTCCGATGGATTCTCGAGCGGTATGCTGCCGGCTCTGAGCTATGGGCCATTTCAATTTCTGTGCCGGGGGTTGTACCCGACAGGGGAGATTCGCCGTTCCAGCTCGCGACTCCGGCCATTCTTCCGGGGTGGGAAAAATTCCCGTTTGTCGAAAATCTGGTCAGCGTCTTCGATGCGCCTGTCTGGATGCGGTCAAGCGTCGAGACAATGACGATGGGCGAACTTCATGCCGGCGCAGGCATTGGGCATAGAACGATGCTTTACGTGAAGGTCGGCAAACGCATAGGAGCCGGTCTCGTCACGGATGGGGAGCTTTACAGGGGCGCCCAAGGCGCGGTCGGTCTGATTGGTTCTGTTCCCGTCTTCAACTCAGAGCGGAGTGGTACCCTCGAGGCAATGGCTGGTTCCGATCAAGTCGCCAGGGAAGGTCGCGCGGTCGCTGACAATGGTACAAGTCCAATTCTTGCCGAGCACCTACGCCGCAATGGAGAGGTGACTGCTAACGACGTCGCGAATGCAGCCCATATGGGGGACGGCGCGGCAATCGATATCCTGTCTCAAAGTGGCCGCCTGATTGGTCAGGTCGTCGCGACCATCGCCAATATGCTGAATCCGGAAATCATCGTACTGTCGGGCTCGATCGGGCAATCAAACGATATTCTGCTCGCATCTGCGCGGGAGGCAATCTACGGCGCGTCTCACCCTCTGGTCAGCCGTGATCTCCAGATCATACGGTCCCAGATGGGCAGTTCGGCGGGCCTCGTCGGATCGGCCATCGTGGCGACCGAAGGACTTTTTGCGCCTGCCATGCTGCGCGATTGGATTATGGCCGGAAAGCCACAAGCTCACCACTTGTTGCAGCAGATGAAAGATCGAATTGCCCGCGACGCCCCCTCGCGAGCACAGCTAACGCGGCCGCCAGATACTTGAGGAGGAGTGGATGGCAATATCAGGATTGGGACCACACGGGGAGCGGGCTTCCGCACCTGAGCGTGTGCTCTTGCTGCCGGAGGATCTCGCGCGCGCCAGGTTCAGAAATTTTCGTGTCGGCATCGTGCTCCACACCCTGGAGAGCGACTGGGCCCAACAACAACTGGCAGGACTAGTGGGAACACTGGGCGACTGCGGCGTTGCGGTAATCGACGTAGTCGACTGCGGATTTACCCCTGAGCTCCAGATCAGAGCGCTGGATCGATTGATTGCCGAACGTGCAGACGCAATCATCTCCCTTCCGGTTGCCAATACCAAGGTTGCGGCTGCTCACGCGCGCGTGGCAGAGGCCGGTATCAAACTTATTTTGCTGGACAACGTCCCGACGGGTCTCCTCCCCGGCAAGGACTACGTTTCGCTGATTTCAGCAGATAACTTTGGCCTGGGTAAAATTGCATCAGAGGGCCTCGCCTCACATCTGCCTGATAACGCTGACCTCGGAGTTCTTGGCTACGACGCCGATTTCTTTGCGACCAACGAGCGAGAGATTGCGTTCGTAAAATGGATGCAGATCAACAGGCCAGATGTCAGACTTCATGTCCGACGGTTTGCCTCCCTGAGCGAGGTAGGCGCTATTGCGCGCGATTTGATGACCGCTCATTCGGACATGGCCGGGATGTTTGTTGTCTGGGATACACCGGCAATGGCGGTCGCACAGGCCATGAAAACGATGAAGCGCAAGATTCCCATGTCGACCGTCGACCTTGGGCGCGACGCGGCAATCTCGCTTGCTGCCAACCACCCAATCGTAGCCATCGCGGCACAACAGCCTTCAAGGCAGGGCGAAGCAGCCGCCTCCACGACCGTGACTTCTCTCCTTGGACGTTTGGTACCTGCTTGGATCGCCCTTCCTGGCGTCGCCGTCGACAGGTCCAACGTTGTCGAGTGCTTTCAAACGATCTGGCGACGGCCAGCGCCAAAGGAAGTTCTCCGGAAACTGAAGTTATTAAGCTAGTACGCAGGGAAGCTTTTGAATTCGGTGGTGCGGTTTAGATCGAAGCGCAAAGAGCGACAAGAGCATGTGTCGCAAGACCGGAATTTCGTTGGCGAAGCTGTCTTTCGACGCCAATCACCGCACGACGTCGATCCGTGGTCGTACGGGCCATTCGCAAAAGGATGGACAGCGGTGACGCGGAGGGGCGCCTTGGCTCCGCCTCCCACCGAGCGCGCATCCAATCTTCCCTTGTTAGAAAATCTTAATAAGAACACACCCGGATCCAGATTGTCCCCGACGTCTGCAATCGAAATAATCAGAAGAAGGGACGGTCCATATTCGGTCACCGGAGCAACGTCTCAGCCGCGGAACCGCGGCGAGACATTCATAGCGAAAATCGCATTCGCCTGACTGACTGCAGACAAATGCAACAGTCCGAATGCACCGCGCAGCAGGGGTGCTCGGGAACATGTCTAAAATTTGTGATCCGCGTTTTCGACCATTCAAAGTGGTGAAGAAAATTCGGGAAAGCGCCAATATCACGTCGTTCTATCTTGAGCCTTTAAATCCCGGCCATTGGCAGGTCTTCGAAGCTGGCCAGTTCTTGACGTTGCGGATACCCCATCCGTCTGGCGATGCACCGATCGTGCGAAACTACACGGTTTCCTCGTCGCCGGCAGAGACTGCCTTCTACCGCATAACGGTGAAGCGAGAAGCCTCTCTAAAACCCGAGTTGCCAGACGGCGTCGGCTCCTTGTGGCTCCATGACAACGTGGAGGAAGGCGCACTTCTTCAAATCGATGGCCCGCGTGGTGCTTTCAAGTTGGACTCCTCCAGCGACCGGCCTGTCATTCTCCTATCCGGGGGCGTCGGTCTAACTCCGGCCATGTCGATGCTTAAGGTACTCGCTACCCAAAGCGATCGCCGAGTGTGGTTTATTCATGCTTGCGACAGCGGCAACGTCCACGCGCTCAAGGCGGAAACCGACCAGCTAGCAGCCAGTCGCGGCGGCATCGAAGTCCACTACTGTTATCGCTTCCCCAGTGCGCAAGACGTCTCTGGAGGGGGGTTCCACTCAAGCGGATTTGTCACACGTCAAACGTTGCAGGGCCTTCTTCCGCTCGACGACTATGAAGTCTACATGTGCGGCCCGCCGCCGTTTATGCAGGCGATGTATGATCTGCTTACCGGCTTGGGAATTGACCGCAAGCGGATAGCGTACGAGTTCTTTGGTCCAGCCTCACTGCTGGCACCCGCTGCGGCGAACGATGCGAAAGTCGCAAAGCCAGCCCCTGAAGAGCCGATCGCGGATACGTCTAACGGTGGCCTGACGGTCAAAGTGCAGGAAACGGGTAGAGAGCTGATCTGGGATGACACCTCCGAATCTCTTTTGAGCTTCCTTGAGGCTCGCGGCGTCGAACCGCCGTTCTCGTGCCGCGTCGGGGTTTGTTCGGGTTGTCTCCAGGGGTTGGTGTCTGGAGAGGTCGAATACATCGAAGATCCGCTGGACGAAGTCCCAGAAGGAAAGATTCTTCTCTGCTGCTCACGACCGAGAAGCTCGGTCGTGCTTGATCTGGCGAACGCGTAACACCCATTGAAACCCAAGGAGTCACCGATGGCGAGTCCAATCAAGCTCAATCCTAACGTTGCCGGCTTGCCGGCTTACAATGCCGGCATGAATGTTTCCGCCGCTCAACAGAAGACGGGGCGCACGGACGTCGTCGGGCTCGCGAGCAACGAAAATCCATTTGGCTGCAGCCCAACGGTGACTGCAGCACTCCGCGGCGTCGACCCGTCAAAATATGCGGACTCAACTTGCACCGTCTTGCGCGGGGCGCTGGCCGATAAACTGGGTGTTTCCTCGAACCATATCGTGGTGGGGAACGGCTCGGAAGAAATGATTGCCGCTGTTTGTCGAGCCGCGTCGCGCTTCTTCTCCACGACCCTGACGGTCACACCGGGTTTCGGCCTCCACGAAATCGAACCAAAAGCCAACGGCGCCAAGGTGGCAAAGGTGCCAATGACCGCTGACCTGCAATTCGACATGCCGGGCATCGTTGCCGCCCTTCAAAAAAAGCCCTCAGTATTCTTCATTTCGTCGCCGTCCAACCCGGTCGGACCCGCATTGAGTCGCGACGAGCTGAGACAAATCATCGACGCAGTCCCGGCGGAAACCCTGCTGGTTCTCGACGAGGCATATTACGAGTTCCGGGGTGAAGGCATGCCAGATGGTCTCCAGGAGCTTCAGGAGAGCGACATTTCCTATGTTGTGCTCCGAACATTCTCCAAGGCCTACGGTTTGGCTGGCTTGCGCGTCGGTTATGCAGTTACGTCTGATGACCTGATCGCAAAAGCTATGTCCGCAGCGAAGACCCCATTCAACGTGAATGCTGCGGCACAAACTGCAGCAGTCGCGGCACTTCAAGACGAGGAGTGGATGGTCGAATCCGTCGCCAAAATAGTGTCTGAACGTGCTCGAATGGCCAGGGAGATTTCATCACTCGGCTTGTTCTCACCCGACTCGCGAACCAACTTCCTTTTTGTCGATGTCGGGTGTGAGAGCAATCAGGCGTTCGAACACTTCCTCAATCAAGGCATTGTCGTGAAGCCTTGGAAAGAACTGGGATATTCTACCTTCATTCGCGTCACAGTCGGTAAACCCGCTGATAACGACAGGTTCCTCGCCGCCCTGCGGCAACTGGTGGCTGAGAGGCCCAACTTCGGGAGTTTTCGATGACGGCCGTTGAACAATCCGGCCGTTCGAACCTTCCAGAAGCGTTCCTTGCGGAGGTTCGCCGGATCGTCGGTCAACTGAATCTGAAAGAGGGCGACGCCGTAGGAAATCTGGACTATGGGGTTACCGCCGACAATCTTGGGGCGCTCGCGGTTGCACTCCCTTCGTCCACTGAGGAGGTCGCGGACCTCGTAAAATGTGCAAACCGCCACCGCGTTTCAGTCGTTCCTCACGGCGGCCGCACCGGACTGGTAGGCGGTGGCGTGTCGTCGCCTGAAGAGATTGTCATCTCCACTGCACGCCTCAATAGAACGCTTGAAATCTTCCCAACAGAACGTGTGGCGATCGTCGCGGCAGGAGTGACATTGCAAACTCTCCAGGAAGCCGCACGTCAGCACGGCCTCGAGCCCGGCATCGATTTGGCATCGCGGGGGTCGGCCACGATCGGCGGAATGGTATCGACGAATGCGGGAGGCGTTGCAGCGTTCCGGTACGGTGTCATGCGTCACCGAGTGCTGGGGATCGAAGCGGTCATGCCGGACGGCTCCACCTACTCCGACCTTACACGCGTGATCAAAAACGCTGCGGGCTATGACCTGAAGCACCTTTTCATCGGAGCCGAGGGCACGCTCGGGATAGTGACCCGCGCGGTCATCAAGTTGGAGCCAGTCCCCCTGGCAACAGCCACCGCCATGTTTGCGCTTCCAGGTCTTGGCGCCGTGTTGGATGCAACGGATTTGGGTATTCGTATCCAACGGGGGAATCTCAGAGCCGCCGAAGCGATGTGGCGTTCCTTTTTCCAGCTTACGTCAGTCGAACAAGGCTGGACGGCTTCTGACTATGACAACAGCAGCCCCTTGCATCTCCTAATGTCTCTTGCCGGTGCAAATGAACCGGATCTGCTTGAGGCGTTCGAGGGGATTTATGAGACACTTGCCGTCAAGTATCCTGACGTTTCTGCAGTAGTAGCAACCTCGCAGTCGCAGGAAGAAGAATTGTGGCGCCTCCGCGAGGATACGGACCTGATCTATCGGAAGCATCCGGCCGCACCGTCTTACGACGTCTCGGTCCCCCTATCGGAGATAGAGGGTTACGTCACCCGCATTGCATCAGGACTGGAGAAGATTGATGCAAACCTTGCGCCCTACATCTTCGGTCACATCGCCGACGGTAATCTCCACATCGTTCTGAACGCCGCCGCAGCCGATTGTGCACGGGAAACGGTGGAGGCGGTGGAATCCGTTTTATACCGTGGTCTCCATCGTCTCGGGGGCTCGTTTTCCGCAGAACACGGGGTGGGACGGAAGAGAATTGGTGCGCTCAGCGATCTGACGGACCCGGTGAAGCTTTCGTTGATGAAGGTCATCAAGGCGGAACTGGATTCGCTTCGAATTCTCAACCCCAATAAAGTAATTCAATAGCTCTGGTCTGAGCGTTGCCACGCGCGGCAGCACGTTCTTGCCGGTCGAGGTAGCAGCGGCGATGATCGTGTCATAGCCTGCGGCCAGCGATACGATCAGGTCGGCCAGTGGCTCGGCCAGATTGTTGGCAAGCTCGTCGCTTTCGGCAAGCAGCACCTTGGAAACGCCTGACAGTTTGGCGGCAGCCTTGGCGCCTTGCCGGCGACAAGCACGGTGATATCGCTTCCCTGTCCCTTGGCGATGTGGCTTGCCACCGTCAGCGTCTTGGCGGTCTGGTCGGAAAGGTGGCTGCCATCGTGGTCATCCAGAAGAAGAATGGCCATGGATATGATCTCCCTTTCTCGAACCCTAGGACGCCGGCTTCAGTCTTCAGCTTTTCGACAGCTCGGCGACCGATTTGACCTTGACGCCCGCCTTGCGGCCGGACGGCTCTTCGGTCCTCAAGACCTTCAGGCGAGGCGCGGTGGAGACGCCGAAATCGGCAGGAGCTTGTCTGTCGAGCAGCTTCTTCTTCGCCTTCATGATGTTCGGCAGCGAGGCACAGCACGGCTCGTCTGTGGTGACGACGGCAGGAAGCTTGACGTCGATGGTCTGCAGCCGCCGTCGACTTCGCGCGTCACGGTTGCCTTGCCGTCCCCGATCTCGATCTTCAGGGCGAAGGTCGCCCGGGCCGGGCCGAGCAGCGCCGCCAGCATCTGGCCCGTCTGGTTCGAGTCAGCATCGATCGCCTGCGTCTCTTCAGCCTTGGCAGGACCAATCGAGACGACCACCACTTCCTCCGCCTTGCCGGCTTTCTTCCGCGTAGCGCCTCTTCCACCGAGATCTCGTCGAACGGGTTCATAGACATCTTCACATTCGCGAGCTCGACACCTGTGCCATCGCCGGTCAGCGACCTTCGTACCGCATGAGGCGCCGTTCGAGCAGACTGATCGCCATGATCAGAGTGAGGTTGACAACGAGATAAATCGCCCCGGCGATCGCGAAGATTTCGAAGATCGCGAAGGTCTGGCTCATTAGGCGTTTGGCATAACCGGTGATCTCGAGGACTGTGATCGTCGAGGCAAGGCTCGTACCTTTGATGACCAGTATGAGCTCGTTGCCGTATGCTGGAAGCGCCTGCCTGATCGCGAGCGGAAACTCGATCCGGCGGAAGCGCAGCAAAGGAGACATCCCGCCCGCTTTGGCCGCTTCTTTGAGGCCCACGGGTATCGACATGAGCCCACCTCGAAGAATTTCGGACGTGTAGGCCGCAGTGTTGAGAGCGAGACCCATCACGGCACATCGCGTGCCGTCACTGATGACCCACCAGGTGAAGGGGTTGTGTTTGATGAATGCGATCTGTCCGAGACCGTAGTAAAAGAGAAAGAGTTGGACCAGCAGCGGCGTTCCGCGGAAAAGCAAACTATAGCATCTGGCGAAGCCGGCGAGGTACCGGTTCTCCGATAGCCGCATCAGCGCGAGACCGAGGCCGAAGTTGAAGCCGATTGCCACCGAGATCACGGTGATCAAGATCGTCGCCACCAGCCCTTTGGCCAATACTGGGAGAGCGAGCTGGATCAGTTCAGTATTCATGGTTCTACTTCCTCGATCTCAACCGCAGTAAGCGCTCTCCAGCATCAAATCCTGTCTGACTGACAAGGGTGATGATCAGATAGACGACAGCAGCGATCAGAAAGAAAATCAGTGGCTGGCGTGTGTTGCCGGATCCGACGAAGGCCGCGCGCATGAGCTCCTGAAGGCCGACGACGGATACGAGAGCAGTGTCCTTAATTGTGGTCTGCCAAACGTTGTTCATGCCCGGAAGGGCAATACGAAGCATCTGCGGTAGGATGATCTTGAAGAAAATCCTACGCCCCGGAATGCCCAGTGCCCGAGCAGCTTCGATATGCCCGGCAGGTATCGCCGCCAACGCACCTCTCACGACTTCAGTCGAGTACGCTCCGGATACGGTCGAAACTGCGATGACCGCGATGATGAAGGCATAGCCGCTGTCGGCCAAGCCAGCATAGCCGAAGGCGGTCGCCACCTGAGTCACAAATTCGATCGACGAAAAAAACAGGAGGTAGATTATGAGAAGTTCGGGCACGCCTCGAACAAGGGACGTGTAGACATCGATGAAAAGCGTTAGAGGAAAGACCCGCGCCCATTTTAGGATACCGCATGCCGTGCCGATGATAGCTCCCGCAGTTATGCTGAGCGCGCCGACGGTGATGGTGACCATCGTTCCGTACATCATGGCGATGAGCCAGCCATCTCGCCATATCTGAATGAAACCTGTTTCCATTACATTTGCCTTCGTGTTCAAATTCATGGCCCGAGGAGTTGTCGATCGGACCACAATCGCGTAGCAGCGGCCTTATTGCCCCGCGCCACGGCGCGGGGCGCCCTGGTCATTCGCAGGGACGAGAAATGTCCATCTTGAACCACTTCATGCTGGCTTTGCCGATGGAACCGTCTGCCACGAGATCACACAGCGCCTTGTCGACTTTCGTCTTCAGTTCCGTGTTGTCTTTTGATATTCCGACGCCGATGCCCTCCCCGAGAGACGCATCGAACTTGCTCTGGATCTTCACATCGACGAACTGGAAGTCCTTGCCTTCGGGCTTCCCAAGGAAGTCCTGAAGGGCCGATGCGTCCGCAAACGCGGCATCGACGCGACCCGATACCAGGTCAATTTGCATGTTGTCGAGCGTGTCGTAGGTTTTCAAAGTGGAGTTCGGCAGCCGCTTCTCCACGAAATGCGCGTGCGTCGTCCCGGTCTGAACACCGATGGTCTTGCTGTCAAGGTCGCGCAGCAGCGGTTCTACCTCCCGAAGGCCGGCGATGTCCGAGGATTTGGGCACCACGAACATGTTCGCGAGTTCAGCGTATCCGACGGAGAAATTGATCTCCTTCTTGCGATCAGCAGTTATCGACATGCCCGAGATGATTACATCGAAGCGCTTCGCCTTGAGCGCAGGAATCAGTCCATCGAACGCCTGTACGACGAAGTGACATTCGACATTGAGCTTCTTGCAAAGCAGATTGCCGACATCGGCGTCGAAGCCCGTGACGTTTCCTGCCGAGTCAGCCATGCTCCAGGGAGGATATGCACCCTCGGTACCAATGGACAGCTTGCCCTCAGCGGCGATTGCCGAATTTGCGAGCGACAACAGAATGGCACCGAGCGTCAAGATACCGAATTTCATTGCGATCCCCTTTTCATATTCTGGTTCAGATCGCGTCGCGGGAGGTTTGCCTCGCGACGCAAGGTTAGCAAAAAGCCCTCAAAGGGTCCTGGATAGGAATTGCCGAAGCCGTTCCGATTTCGGGTTAGTGAAGACGTCTGCTGGACTACCCTCTTCCTCCACCTTTCCTCTGTGTAGGAAGAGAATCTTGTGAGATACCTCGCGCGCGAATTGCATCTCGTGCGTCACGAGGATCATCGTATTTCCTTCTTCGGCGAGTTGCCGGATCACGCGGAGGACCTCGCCCACCAATTCCGGATCCAGTGCCGACGTCGGTTCATCGAAGAGTATGACCTTCGGTCTCATAGCCAGGGTCCGCGCGATCGCAGCGCGCTGCTGCTGTCCCCCAGACAGTTGCCCCGGATACTGGGCGTGCTTGTCGAAAAGACCGACCTTTTTTAGAAGCTGATGCGCGTGCTCAATGGCATCTTTCTTGTCCTCGCCGAGAACATGCGTCGGCGCTTCGGTGATGTTCTCAAGCACCGTCATGTGTGGCCAAAGATTGAAGTTCTGAAAGACCATCCCTACACGGGCTCTGATGCGTTCAACCTGACGCATATCAGCGGGAGCGGATTTCCCTTCCCGGAGCGACTTCATCCTAATCTCCTCGCCGTCAACGACGATGCGGCCTGCGTTGGGTATCTCCAGGAGATTCATGCATCGCAGGAAGGTGCTCTTTCCCGATCCGGAAGAACCGATCATGGATACGACTTCCCCAGCATGGGCCGTGAGACCGACGCCGGTGAGAACCTCCAGCGCTTCATAGCTCTTATGAAGGTCTTGCACCTGCACGGCAGGCCGCTCGATGCGGCGGCTTGGGATCGTCACCGCGGGTGGCCACGCGATATCGCTTTGTCCGACGGCGATAGGAGTGAGCTCCGCCTCCGGAGCTATCGAATTCAACTCCTTCAATCCCCGCTCGAAGTAGCGAAGGCTCGCGGCAAGACAGGAGCGCTGCCATTCGATGTCCGTCGGGATGAACGCAAGCTTCAGCGTGTCCTTGATCTTCCTGCCGATCGGAGAATCGATCGTTCCGTACAGGTGAAGCCAATTGTCTGCTGTCACCGCCTCCATGACCGATCGACTGTCGAGTGTGCCGCATTCGATAACCAGCGGCAGGACTCGGGTGTCCGGGAGCGCTTGGCGGACAAAGCCGGAAACATAGCCGGTGGCAGTCGCCGCTATACCAGTATCGGTCTTGGCGCCTGGACCCGTCCGGACGATGGTAAGCGCCGGTCCGAAGAGACGCTTGCCCCAGTCGATGCCAGGATGGTCCGCGTTCGACACTGACAGCAGGCCTGGATAACCATACGGGCCGGCGCCAGTATGCAGGTCAAATATGATCGCATTTTTCGACTTGGCTGCGAACTTTCTCAGGATCTCTTGAAGTGTGCGGTTCGACCAGACCGGTCCCTGACCGCCATAGTACATTCCGTCCCTGAACTCATATTGTCCTGCTTCGATCACCGCGGCCAGCCCCGCCTGGCCCAGACTCTCTCTTGCACGCTCCAGAGCGTCGTCCGCTTGGTCGCGCATCGATCGGTCCTTATCAGGACAGGCGAATGCCGCGTGCAACTCCCTGTAGCCTACGTTTTGCGGTGGCTGGTCATTCCAGTCGATGAAGTTCCGATTGAGATCAACGTTGTCTTCGTTGGTGCGGCGGCTCCAGGCTGTGCCCCATGGGTTTATTAGATGTACCATCAGGACCGCTGTATCGACCGGCAACTGCCATCCGGGATTTGCTGAAAGCCATTCAGCCTGACACGCCGAACCGAATTGCCCCTCCACGCCGTGCGTACCAGAGATTACGATCAACATTTTCGAAGCATCGCGCGAACCGATATGCGCGACGTCGGTGAAGAGGGTCTCTCCATCTGGCCCGTGCAGCGGATGCTCGAATTCGAAGAGCGTCGCGTTTGCCCTGCGTGCGGACGCAAGGAACCGCTGGCGCAGAATATTGTAGTTGACGGAAAACAGCTCAGGCTGCCGCTCGTGGCGCATGAGGTAAACTCCCAGTTGTCTAGTGGAAGGCCGGCCCCTTCGGCCTTCCACTAGATATGTTCCCTGATTCCCATCCCGCGGCAGGCGCGCTCAGACTCGTCAGACGGGGTCTCTGTGTTTGGATACAGGCAGCGCTGTAGGGGGCAGATCACTCGGCAGCTTGTGCGCGTTGAGTATTCTCGGAGTCTATCAGTTGGGAGAGGCGGCGTCGGAAGCGCAACGGTCCCACATCGATCTTCAGGTCGAGGTTTGGTGTCTGCTTTTTGGCCATTCCTTCGTGAACCGCCTCCAGCACGACGCGATCTTCTTCGAACGCGCCGCGAACCGACGTCGCGAAACGAGCGGATACCTCTGCGTCGTCGGGCGCGAAGTTACGCAACTGGAACCAGTAGTACTTCGTGCTGTTTTCATCGACGGGGGTCATGAAATTGTAGCTGTCCATGAGGAAGGTGTTGGCCGGCAGATCCTTTCCCTCCCCACCAGTTCCCGATGGTGCGAAAATTGCCTTGATGATCGCATTGCTCGGATACCGTACCTCGTAATGCTGCTTGCGATCCGCCTTCCCTTCGAACTGCAGAAAAGGCGCATAGAACGGTGCAGGATCGGAATCGATCATCCAACGCCAAACGGTGACGCCGTCTTCCTTGACAGTCGTCTCAAGCGGCGTCTCTTCGCAGGCCGAACTCGCAAACGAGCTCTGGTGCACCCAGGCGACATGCGACGGATCCAGCAGATTGTCTGTCATGTAGAGGTAGTTGCAGTTAAGGGTCATGGACTCTCCACGGTTCATACCCCATGCCGGGTCATCGAAGTGCTCGACGTGGAAAATCTCCGAAGGGTCCGCCTTTGCGGCGTCGCCCATCCAGACCCAAACCAGCCCGTAGCGCTCCTCGACGGGGTAAGAGCGGACGCAGGCCACGTGCGGAATCCGCTCCGCGCCCGGCACGCGGGTACAGGCTCCCGACGTATCGAACGTCAGGCCGTGGTATCCGCACTCGACGTCGTCACCTTTTATGCGCCCCATCGACAAGGGCAGCTTGCGATGGGGACAGGCATTCTCGAGGGCGGCGAGTTTTCCGTCCTGACGGCGGTAAAGGACGATCTCTTCGCCCAGCATCTTGACCGCCTTGAGTTCACGGCCGACTTCACTGTCCCAGGTCGCGACATACCACGCGTTTTTCAGAAACATCGCTATCTCCTAACCTAACTTGATGATCGTCAGTATTTTCGGTGCCGATCGCGCAAACAAGTCAGTTTCACTTGCAATCGTTGTTAGAAAAACTTAAAAGAAAAGTCGGAGCGGAGATATGAATGCACCAGATAATGCCCCCTCTGAATGCCCTTCAAGCATTTGAATCCTTGGGACGTTGCGGCACGATGAGCAGTGCCGCACGGGAATTGGGCGTCACACCGAGCGCTGTCAGTCAGCAAGTTCGTAAGCTTGAGGATCATCTCGGCGTGACGCTGCTCGAGCGTACCGGCCGGCGTGTCGAACTGACGTCTTGGGGAATCCTTTTTCACAAAGAAATCACGAAGGCCTTCACCCAACTCACCCATTCGGTCAGGGCCCTTCAGCGGGCACGAAGCGATAGCGGCATTGTTCTTACCGCATTAAGCTCCGTGGTGAACAAATGGATCGGTCGAAGGATCTTCGAATGGCGTGATCTACAACCGGACGCCGATGTCAGGATAATCGGCAGAGACGACGAGCCGAGTTTGACCGAGGGCCACAGCGATTTCCGTATAACCTATGGAAAGCAGGCGGAAGTACATGTCCACTACTCAGCCCTCTATACTGACTGGGTTGTCCCGGCCTGCTCTCCTAAGCTTCTGGGGCAGCGGGTTCTCGCATCTCCGACAGACATACTCCGGTTTCCGCTTCTGAATATCGAATGGGAATCGCACTATAGTCGCCCCCCGCAATGGGAAGAATGGGCGGGGATGTTTGGTGCAACGGTGAATGAAAGACGATCTAGTCTCTTTTTCGCGCTTTCCAGTAACGCGATTGATGCGGCCGTTAACGGTCATGGATTTGTGCTTGCGCAACTGTCGATGATCGAAGAGGAGCTTCAGGCAGGTCTGCTCGTGGTGCCGTTTGACGTCCGCCTTCCGCTTCCAGAAAGCTACTACCTCGCTTGGAACAGATCAGCATTTGAGAAACCATACGGTAAAGAGTTTCATAAGTGGATCGTGTCGATCGGGAGAAAGCAGTCAATATTGTCGGCCCCAGACGAACGCGTGTCCGCGTCGAGATGATCATAGCCGCGCGCCCTGGCGACCGATGCGAAGCCTCCAAGATAGTTGAAGCGCCGAATGAGACTTTGGATGTTATTCGTGCTGACGGCATTCCTTGCTGTGTCGGAGCGTTTGTCCAGAGCAGCCTGGTCTTGAGCGGGTCGAACCTACGACCCCGCTGTTGTTACGCGTGTATCTCATCAAAACTTTAGATACATGAGAGCCTTTGAAATTCCACTCCTCGTCCTCGGCCGCCAGTCCCTTGCCAGCGACACAGGAGGACCGTCTCGACTTCCTGATAGTTGTCGTTCTCGCACAGCTTCTCTTCTCGTTGCAAAAGTCTGATTCTCGAGTGAAGACTGACCAATCATATAGCTCGCGAGATCAACTGACACATCTGACAAACTATCTCCTGGAGTTGGATGGAAACGGATGGATAAATAGTAAGCGGTGTTTCCCTTGAACATTGACCAAGGTCGATAGGCCGTCCCGCAATGTGCCGCTGTGAGTGCGCCGATTGCGGTCATCGACCTGCTGGCTGTTTGATTGACCTAAGAACCGTGTGGTGTCGTGGCCCGCGCGGGCGCGGTAAACGAAGCACTCGCACCCGTTGCTGAATATTGGCCGGCCTCGACGGGATCGGCGCGGCCTCTACTGCGCCTGAGCTTCAAAGCTCTTCTGCATTTTCTCGACGATTTGGTCGATACTGAAGCTCGCTGCGCGCTTGCTCGGTGGGAAGTCCTTGAACGTTGCGAGAAATTCCGCTGCCACAGCAGGAGCCCCCAGAAAGGCACCCGCTCCATCCAACAGGAACCAGTCGTAGTAGGTGTTCGATGTTATGTCTGCGCGCTCGTATGGATCGGCCCTCGGACGAAGATGTCGCGCGATTCCGGCGCAGGTCGGTCTGCCCCGTGAAATCCGGGCTCCCGGGAGAGGGATAACAACCACAACGCTGCTCCAGTCGCACTGAAGCGAGTGCCACCACGCAGGGGAGGCGTGCTTGGTGGCTAGGCCTCGATCTAGTTTCGGCTGAGCTTCCGATCGAGGAAATTGTGGATAAGAGGCGCAATCTCGGGCAGCTTGTCTTCCAGCGCGAAATGACCGGTGTCGAGGAGGTGCATCTCGGCATGGGGCAAGTCTCGTAGATACGGCGACGCGCCGTCGGCCGGGAAGATCTTGTCGTTCTTGCCCCAGACGATAAGGGTCGGCGGCTTCTTCTCGCGGAAGAACTCCTGGAATTTCGGGTACAGGGGGAGATTGGTCCCGTAGTCGTGGAACAGGTCCAACTGAATGTCATTGTTTCCGGGACGATCAAGAAGCGCCTGGTCGTGCCCCCAATTGTCGGGGTCGATGTGCGTGATATCGCTCATCCCATCGGTGTACTGGAACTTCGTGATTTCAGGCGTGAAGAGCACCATCAGAGCTTTGCGGTTTTCGGGCGTGTCGTTCTTCCAGTATGCCTTGATCGGGTCCCAGAATTCCTTGAGGCCTTCCTCGTAGGCATTGCCGTTCTGGACAATCAACGCAGACACGCGATCGGGTTGCTTCAACGCGAGCCGATAGCCGACGGGGGCGCCGTAATCCATGACGTACATCGCGTATTGCTTGACATCCAGCTTGCCCATCAGGCTGTCGATGATGTCCGCATAATGCTGAAACGTATAGTCGAACTTGGTGTGGTCGGGCGCGTCGCTCTGACCGAAGCCCGGATAGTCGGGTGCTATCACATGGTACTTGTCAGCAAGGATCGGAATCAAATTCCTGAACATGTGCGACGACGTCGGGAAGCCGTGCAGGAGGAGCACGACCGGAGCGTCGACTGGCCCAGCCTCGCGATAGAACACCTTGGTGCCGTCAATCTCGACGGTATGATACGTGACCTGCGGCACGACGAGTTCGTGCTCGGCTGCGGACTTCTTGGCGGCAAAGGATGTCGTTGGAATGGCGCTGGACGCGGAGAGCGCGAACACCAAGACAAACGTCGCCCTGCTCAACATCAATCTGTTCATTTGAACCTCCAAGCTGACGGCGAAGCTGATTGATCTTGGTCGAATGCCAAGATTGCTACGCCCGACGAGCTTCGAGGACCAGTTAATTGTAGTGAGGCACCGTGAAATCGCGGGAGCAGGCATGAGAGTCCAGTTTATCGATACGCACGAGCATGCTAGCCAAAGACGTCGACTTTCCCGACGACACGATTCAGCCCCCGCGGTATTGATACATTTCGGTCGCCTCTGCGCCTGCCGCACTCCCACTGAGCCCTGAGGGACGAACGGCGGCTGAAGATAAGCGGCCCGGCTCTCGATCTGCTCATGGTGCCGCGGAGATCGAATGGCGGGATCGTTAGCAAGGAACACCCTGAGCGAGGTGTGGCCGTCGATGGTGTTCGAGGAATACAATGTCCGCTTCCGGATTTGCCCACGAGGAAGACACAAAAAGCATGAGGGCTGCACACTGCCGACCATGCTGCTCAGAGCAGCTTCAGCCGATAGGCCGCGACGACAGCTTGAATGCGAGTGGTCACGCCTAGCTTCTTGATGGCAGTTTTTAAGTATGCCGTCACCGTGTGGCTGCTCAGACCGAGGATAACAGCGATCTCGTCGCTGCTCTTGCCTGCCGCTGACCACCGGAGGCACTCGATTTCCTTTCGCGAGAGAAGCTTGATCTCGCCGCTGCCGCGCGTGAGATCGTCCAAGGCGGTCATCAAATCGAATACCAGATCGGCGAGCTCTGCATTCGAGCAGTCCGATCCCGAAAGCATGAAGAGATATTGCCGCGCCTTGGCGTCATGCGGAGAGATTCCAACATTGCACGCGAAGCCGTCGTCATAAAACACCCCGCCAATCTGGCTTGCCACGCCTCCCCTTTCCGCGCGGGCAAAGAGCAATTGCTCCGACGAGACCGGGAGCACGCTTTCCTTCAGCTTTGCGACGATGTTGCTCTGGGTGAACATGTCGGTCGACCGATAGCTTTGCAGGAGATCGTCAGGCCAATTGGTCGTGATTAGGTTATCGAGAAGGCCGGCACGAGCGGCCTCCGGAAAGACGGAAACCAGGAAGAATTTCAGCCCGAACTTCCCCACGACGTCGCGTATCGCGACCTCGAAGGCCGCCAGGCGACGGGGCTCCCTGTTCCATATGTGACGATCGTGATGGCTCATGACCTACCCTTTGCCACCACTACCATGATTTGGACCGTCTCGGTGTGAGATTGCGTTAGACGACTTGCGCATCGCTCAGCTGCATACACCAAATTTGGGGCATTGGGCCTGTTCGGCCGAGCACCAATCTCGGAACACGGCCGACCTGGGCGACCACCCCCGCCTGAGTTCGACGTGGGCTTCCGTCACGAGGCGGAAGCCCGTTTGTTTGTGCCGCAAGTGAATAGATCAATCCGACTTAATCGAAAGCCCAACAGCCCCAAGCGAGCTACATTCCCATCGAGCAAACATATTCCATAGGGTTGAGAGCACCCAGATAGCTCCTCCCCACTACACCATACCTCAACAGCCCGAGCGCGTTCTGGCTGAACGCCTTCGCACGTCCCCCATAAGGAGAAATGCATGACCAAGAGACTTGAGAACAAGGTCGCCATCGTGACAGGCGCCAACAGCGGCATTGGTCTCGCCACCGCAAAGCTGTTCGCCGCCGAGGGCGCCCACGTTTACATCACTGGACGCCGCAAGGAACAGCTCGACGCCGCAGTCGCTGACATCGGTGGCAGCGTTACCGCCGTCAATGCCGACTCCACCAAGATGGAAGACCTCGACCGCCTGTTTGCGCAGGTGAAGGCCGACCACGGACGTCTCGACGCCATCGTCGTCAACGCGGGCGGCGGGAGCGTGCTTCCTCTTGGTCAGATCACCGAAGAGCAGGTCGACGACACTTTCGGGCGCAACGTGAAGGCCGTGATCTTCACGGTACAGAAGGCGCTTCCTCTTCTCGGTAAAGGCTCCTCGGTCGTCTTGATCGGCTCCACGACCAGTATCGAAGGAACGGAAGCGTTCTCCGTCTACTCCGCCTCGAAGGCCGCAGTACGCAACCTTGCCCGTTCGTGGGCGCTCGACCTCAAGGGCAAGGGCGTTCGCGTGAATGTGCTGTCGCCCGGACCGACCCGCACTCCCGGCCTTGTGGAACTTGTGGGCGACGACAAGAACGCGCAACAGGGCTTCCTCGATGCTCTCGCGTCCACGATCCCGCTGGGCCGCGTCGGCGAGCCTGAAGAGATCGCAAACGCAGCGCTTTTCCTGGCTTCCGACGATTCCAGCTTCGTGAACGGCGTCGAACTCTTCGCCGACGGCGGCAAGGCTCAGGTCTGAGCTTCCAAGGGGCAGTCGACTTTCGGCCGCCCCTTCCTCGCTCGTCATGTCTCCTTCTTGACGAGGGCGGCGCTTGCCCTGTCAATTGCGCGGGTCGAAACTAACCACATGAAGTGACCCTATGAACCTGGACGACGTCCTGCGCCTGCTGCTCGATCCGATCACACAGTCGTTGCACTCTTCGTAGCGAGAACCCTTGTCCGGGGCCGCCCGACGCACCGCTTCATCGTCCACATTGCTTTCTTCGCCATCCTCACCATCTTGCTCGTGGGTCACGAAGTCGCTCCATGGACGACGGTCACTGGCGACGAGGACCTCACCCACAAGATGTTCATCGGCGTCGCCAAGGCCACCTGGTGGGCAGGCGGCGCGATGGTGCTCGCGAGTTCGGTTCGGGTCTTCCTGATCTTCGAGCGAAAACCTCGGGAGGGCCGCCTGATCCAGGATTTGCTCGTGGCCTTCATCTATCTCGGCGCGGCTCTCTCGATCATTGCGTTCGTATTCGATCTTCCGGTACGAACCCTGGTCGCGACCTCCGGCGTCTTCGCCATCGTCCTTGGTCTCGCGCTCCAGAGCACCCTCAACGACGTCTTTTCAGGGATCGCGCTGAACCTTGGTCGGCCGTATACCGTCGGGGATTGGATCGAGGTCGAGGGAGGCGCCCGTGGACAAGTGGTCGAGACGAACTTGAGGTCGACACACCTGCTCAACGATACCAACGACCTGGTGATCGTGCCCAACAGCACCTTGGCCAAAGCCACGTTGACGAACCTTACTGGCACCGACTCCGTCCATGGCTCGAAGGTCGTCATCAGAGCATTGCCGACACGGTCGCCGGCGGTCATCGAGGAGACGATGAAGACGGTCATCCTCAGCGCGAACACGATCCTCAAATTCCCGACGCCGTCGGTCTCCATCACAGGCCTCGACGGTTCTGCGGTCGAGGTCGAACTCTCCTTCAAGGTCGCCAGCCTCGGCCAGACTGGGATCGCCAAGAACGAGATCTTCGACCTCGTTTTTAGGCACGCGAAGGCGGCTGGGATTCAACTGTCGTCCGCGGCGAACGCACTGACAGAGGCGTCGCCTGCTGAAAACTCCAAGCATCCCGGAACGCCGTGGCGCCTGCTGACATCGATCCCGCTGTTCTCGGCTCTCACCGAAGACGAGATGGAGACGGTGGCGAACAGCATGAAGCGTTGCACCTTCAAGAAGGGCGTGGTCATGGCTCCGCAGAATGCTTCGATGACGTCTCTGATGATTGTCCGGAGCGGTGTCGTATCGGTCGAGCGGGACGAGGAAGATGGAAGGAGCGAGGAACTGACACGGCTGGCGCCCGGCGACCTGTTCGGGGAGCGCGGCGTTCTGATGGGCGCGCCGGAGCCAGCAACGATGCGCGCCCTCACCTTCATTGTAGTCTACGAGATTTCGAAGGACCATCTCGCGAGCGTCATGCATGAGCGCCCTGCCCTTGTCGAGGAACTCAGCCAGCTCCTGGCGAAGCGTGTCGAGACCGAGGAGCACCTAAGGGCCGACGGGAACGCTGGTGCGGAGGCTCATCCGGTTTCATTGGCAGCCAAGATAAGACATCTTTTCAGACTTCCACACGGCAGCATCAACTGACGTTGACCGGCTAGGTCGGATCACTCCGCCGCCCGTGGGTGCGAGACGGTCAAAAGCCTGCCCTGGATCAGCAGCGCTATCGTGCCTATTGCGATTGCCCCGACAACGCCGTTCGCAAAGAAGAAAAGGTAAGGCGCCAGCTGGCCTCCGATGCCGTCTCCTCCGCGTGATGCCATCCTCATGGACGCAGAAGCCAATGCAGTAGTGCCGAGCGTTGCCGCCCAATATGAAGGGGCGAACGGCTGCTTCATGATCCAAGGCACGACGCGAACAAGAAGCGCCACTTGCAGAAGGCAGTAGCCCAGCAGCCCGTTTGCGAAGAGGTCGGGCGGGCCGGACGTCATGCTCAAGTAGGCGGCACACGCGACCGCAGGCGGAGCCAGAACGATGCCGAGCGTCGGCCGAAGTGCTGGAGCCATTTCGGGCGCAGTCAGCAGTCGCTGCAGCAGGACGGACTCGGTAGCGGCCCAAGTGAACATCCCGGCGCCGAAAAGCAACTGGGCGAGGCCCGTGTATCCGAACGAACCGAGGACAAGTGCCGACACGAGAGATCCTGCCACGGTCGGAAGATAGAGGATGGCCGTCGTCGCCTCGTGGTCGCGGCCGCCGCGCCACATTATCCCGGTCCGCCATGTTGCGAAGAGAATCGAGAAGGCCATGCCAAGAAATAGAAGGACGAGCGCCACCGGATGCGAATATGGTAGGAGGGCGCGGGCCACGAGCATCGTCGCAACACCTGCAAGGCCGATGAAGCAGCAGTGGATCGGGTGCCCGGCCTCTTCAAGGGCCTCCCCTCTAGCAAAGATCCATTTGGCGGCGTAGAAGACGCTGATCGTCACCCAGACGACGATCGCGACGACGTTGATCGCCTCGCCGATTATCGCGGGAGAATTCCAGAGTTCGTGCGCCAGCCGCCAGTCGCCGCCAAGTCCGGCGAGACCCAGGACCATTCCGTACATGCCAGCAGGCACCCTTGGAAAATGGGGATGAACACGTCCTTGCATGGCCTAGCCCTCCGCGAACCTGTAGGCGCTGCCATTCCGCTCGACATATCCCACGCCCGGATATTTCCAGTGGTATCCGAGCATCCGAAGTTTCTCGTTCGACGCCTTGTCGAGCAGCGAAGCCCTGTTCTTTAGGGCGATGTCCGGCTCGGTATCGAAGCCGAAGTGCCATCTCGGGTTCTCGAAGGAAACGACGTTGTTCGGAATGACATCGCCAGAAATGAGGAGATTTCCATCGCCTGCCAGTTCCAGCGAAATGTGTCCGGGCGTATGTCCCCGAGTGCTCACCACGCTCATGCCCGGCACGATCTCGTCTCCCGGCTTGACCAGAGTGAGCCTGTCCTTAACGGCGAACAGATCCCGCTGCGCCCCTCGGGCGAACTCATGCAGGGGCTTTGGCATCGCCGTCTCGTAGTCGGGATTGGTCCAAAACGACCATTCGGCCTCACTGACGTAGTAGTGGGCGTTGGGAAACATCAGCGAGCCGTCGGGTCTCGTCGTCCCACCCGAATGATCGGGATGAGCGTGGGTAAAGATCACCTTGGTGACGGATTCGAAGTCGACGCCAATAGACGCCAAGTTTTCCGCAAGGCGTCCATCGCTCGGCTGAAAGTTCGATCCCGCGCCCGTGTCCACGAGCATGACATCGACGCCGTGGCGGATCAGCGGGACGTTGGTCTGAAGCGGCGCGCTGTCCGCATCGCCTCCGAGCCGCCCGAGGATCGTTCCACGCTCGTCGGGTGACGCTTCCGGCATCAGGATGTCCCACGGAAGCGTGATGTAGCCGTCGCTCAGCACAGTGATGTCGAACCGGCCATGACGGAGCGTGTGAAAGCCCTGCGATAACGACGGAAGGTGTGCACGGTCCGGATTCATCAAAGGCTCCTCGCCGCCGTCGGACTACTGGCCGCGGCGATGACAGTGTGTTTCCGCACCGACGCGTTGGCGAGTGTGTTCCTGTGAGTTGCGGGGCGTTCTCGCCAGACACTAGCTGTAATATTCAACCATGCATCGCGCATTGGGAAGGCGAGCCTGTGTGGCCGATCTTAGGTGACAACGCAGGAAAATCGCGCGTCAAACGCTCGTCAGACGTCAAATTTGGATGCGATCCCTCCCGTGCTTTCGCTCCGTCCAAATATTCCGCTAAAGGGAGCGTTGTCGTATTTGTGGTCCAGTTCGCGGGACTTATACATCCCGCAGAACCGACACCGCCCGTTCAATAGACCCTACGGAGCCGTTCTGACGACAGCTCCTCCTTTCAAGGTGAAGGAGAAGACGCTTCCTGTCGGCTCGTTCGCCCTTACCCACAGCGTGCCGCCATGGGCCTCGACGATCGAGCGGCAGATCGACAGACCCATTCCGAGGCCCGCTGTCTTCGTCGTGAAGAAGGCGTCGAAAATCTCGTCTCGACGTGACGGGTCGACACCCGGACCGCTGTCCGTCACCGATACCATGATCTTGCCGTCCTCCAGCCGTTCGCTTCGAAGATGCAGGCTGCGCGGCCCATCCGTCGCCGATCCCATCGCCTCGGCCGCATTGAGGATAAGGTTGAGAACTACCTGCTGCAGCTGGATGCGGTCTCCCACCACAGAACCCGCATTGGGATCGAGATCCGTCGCCAGCGATATGCCGTGCCGCTGCAATTCTCCTCGCGTCAGCACGATTACGCCGTCGATCATGCCGTTTATCTCGACGGCCTCCATCGAGAGCGGCGCCTTCCGCGCGAGCGCCCGGATACTGGCGATGACGTCTCCGGCGCGGTGGCTGTCGCGAATGATGCGTTCGGCCGCCTGGCGGGCCTCCTCGATTTCCAGCTGGCCTTCGCTCAGCCATTTGAGGCAGGTCGCCGCGTTCATCACGATGGCCATCAGCGGCTGGTTGACTTCATGCGCGATGGAAGCCGTCAACTCGCCGAGCGCGGTCAGCCTTGCGGCACGCGAGAGATGCTGCTGTGCTTCCTCCATCCGTTTCAGGTCGTCGATATCGATGTTGGTGCCGTACCATTTGATGATCGCTCCCTGCTGGTCACGCATTGGTGTCGCGCGTATCAGGAACGAACGGGCGACGCCATCCATGCGGATCATCCGCGCCTCGACCTCGCCCGCCTCGCCCACACCGAGTACCTCGATCCATTTCGCAACGACCTTGTCGAGGTCGTCTGGATGAATTGCACGCATCCATCCGTTACCGAGGGATTCTTCAAGCGTAAGCCCGGTGAAGTCGTGCCAACGCTTGTTGAAGCTCAGAAGCGTGCCGTCGATGTCGCTGTTCCAGGCCAGCGCCGGGATCATGTCATAGGCGAGCCGAAGCTCCTCGGCGGCTCGCCGGGCCTTTTCCTGGGTGTCCTTGGCGGCCTGATAGAGGGCGGCGTTCTCCAGGGAGATCGCCGCCTGTGAGGCCAGCAACTGGAGGACCGCAACCTGAGCCTGCTTGAACAGGTTGGTGGACAAGCCGTTCTCGAGATAGAGGACGCCGACAAGCTGCTTCTGCTTGACAATCGGAAGGCAGAGGATGGATGTCGATGGTACATCATGCACGTAAGGGTCTTCGGCGAACGGATGCTCGTTGCCGACGCCATCCAGGATCACGACATCCTGCGTCCTGGTCACGTAGGCCAGAACCGTCTCCGGCAGCCTTCGCTCAAACGTGTTGAGCTTTACCGATATGCCGTCGTCATAGGTCACGGCCTCGGAGACGATCTGCATTTCGCCGTCCTTCGGCAGCAGCAGCAATCCCCTGACTGCGCCGGAATGCTCCACGACGGTCACCATCAGGCGTTCTATTAGGCGATCCAGAACGATCTCTCCGGACACCGCCTGAGACATCGCAACGACCGCCGCCATTTCCAGAGGATGATCTTCGGGCTTAGCTATCCCGTTGGACTCGCTCCCTATGCCCGGATTCTCGTCGTCCAGCCTCCTGACGATCGCAGTCGCACCCCATGCCGAGAAGCATGATCTGGCGTTCTTCAGGAAGCTTTCGGCAGTCGATTTCAGCCCGAGCGAGCTTGAGAAGCGACCCGCCAGTTCGCTTGCGATCCCCTCGTTCTGGACAAAGCCGTGCTGCCGGGCGGAAGCGATCGCCTTCTCGTAGAGTTCGAGGGCGTCGATCGACCTGTTTTCCAGCCGTGCCATCTCCGCCGAAAGCAGGAAGGCCCGATTGCCGAAGTTCTCGGGACTGCTCTTGGCCCAGATGTCGACATGGAGCTGGTGAAGCCGCAATGCCTCGACGTGCGCGTCACGACCCCTGTCGTCGGATCGAGAAGCGGCCGCCGCGTGTGCGAGAGCGCTGTAGAAGTGGAACTCTGCGATTTCGACGAACGACTTCGCACTTCTGTTGGAAGCGGCTTCCCGCGATGCCGCCAGTGCTCCGACGTAGTCTCCCGCCAGATAGCGCGCCACGATCCGCTGGATCCAGTACCACGCATGGACCAGTTTCAGGCGCTCCCCTGCTTCGACCAGATAGGCCTCGAACGCCGCGGGGACCGGAAGGGCGGGATCAGGCTGTTCGATGCCACGGAGTTCCCGGATATGAAGGAGCTGTCCTGCAGCCGCGTCGGCCGCCAGCGAAAATCCCGTCTTGCTGGCAGCTTCCAGGAACTGCTGCGCGTCCCGTTGGGCGGCTTCCAGATCGACACCGCGGATAAGAAGATGCGCAACTAGCGCTTCTCCTGGCGCAACGCTGAAGACCAGATCTGCCCCGGCGACCGCTGTCGCCATTGCCTGACGGGAATACTTCTCCGAGATCGATAGATGCCGGGTCCAGGGCACGCAAAAGCAACCGTAGCAAGCGTAGACGCGAGCCTTGAAGCGATCCATTGCATGGCGCTCCACCAGCTCCAGCCCCAGCCTGCCGAACTGTCCGCCGGACGCGTAGTCGCCCGATCTCAGACCAAGCGGAATGATGACCGAGACGTAGGCATAGCAGGAAGCGTCGCAGTTGCCGTGGCGGAGGCTGAGCGACACCATCTGCAGGTAGATCAGCTCCTCCAGGTTTCCGTCCGTGACGATGGCAGGGAGGATAGTGTACGCGAGCACTTCCATCGCGGCGAGCCAGTCGCGGTCCTCCATCCGCGGAAGGTGGACTAGCTGATCAATGGATCGCCCCGCCAGCCGTTCGTAGAGATGGTCGATGCCCGCGCGGACCTCGGCGTCGCTTGGATGCGCGGACCACTCGATCCCGAAGTCGCGCAGGTACTCGAGCGCCACCTCCACCGCCTTGTCCTGGTCTCCGAGCGTCAGATAGAGGGACGACCGGAGGCCAACCACCGCACCGCGGTCGACTGCATTCTCCGCCTTGGCGGCAAGGTGGACTAAATGGGCTTCCGCAACCTCGTTCTCGCCTGACAGATACTCGCACTCGGCGCTCTCGAGCTCGAGTGGAAATCTGATTGAGTAACGCTCCCATCCAGCCTTCTCGATCAGGCTCAGGCCCGTCTTGAGATATTTGAGGGCGGAACGGTATGCGACAGATGCCTTGGCGCGCCTGCCTGCTTCGAGGAAAAGTTCGGCGATCCTCTCGAGTCTGTGGGGATCGACCGCCTGGTCGAGGCCCCGCCCGAGCTGGTCAGCCACCTCGAAGATATGCTTCTTCAGCGCGCCCGGCGGCAGCTTTTCCATCAGCGCGGAGCCGATCCGAAAATGAATCTCCGGCCTCTCGGCCTCCGGCACCATGCGGTACGCGGCTTCCTGGACCCGGTCGTGCACAAGCACGAAGTCGTCGTCGGAGCGCAGCAGCAGTCCCCCTTCGACGGCCTCCCACAGAATGCCGACGACCTCCTGCCTCGGCTTGGCTGTGATCAGCGAAAGGATAGTCGCGGAAGTGCCGTTCCCGAGACATGCCATCAGCTTGACCATCTCGAGAGCACGGAGCGGAAGCCTGCCCAGCTTGGAGACCACGAGATCTGCGACGTTGTCAGTGATCTTCGTCGCGCGGATCCTGTTCTCGTCCCATCTCCATTTCGTGGTCTCGTGGTCGTAGGAGAGCGCTCCTTCGAGATCGAGGGCTTCTATGAAATGAAGAACAAAGAACGGGTTTCCGCCCGTCTTCTGTTGCACGAGCTTCGCCAGCCGCGCGACCGACGGGACGTCGTTCCCAAGCATGTCGGCCAGAAGGTGTCTGATTTCGCCCTCGTCCAGCGGGCCAAGCCGCAGTTCGTCATAACGGCAGCTTCCGGCCTTGAAGGCATCGCGCGCATTGTTCAGCGGATGCCCACGAGGCACCTCGTCGTCGCGGTAGGCGCAAATGAGCATGAGATTTGCGACGTCCTCGTCCACGGTGATCCTTGCGAGCAGATCAAGCGTGGGGATGTCCAGCCATTGCACGTCATCTATGAACAGGACGAGCGGATTGTCCGGCCGCGCAAATACCTGAATAAAACGGCTGAAGACGAGATTGAAGCGGGACTTCGCTTCGTGGGGCGGCATGTCGGGAGCCGGAGGCTGCTCGCCGATCACCAGCGCAAGTTCCGGAATGAGGTTGATCGTCAATTGCGCGTTCGGACCGAGGGCCTCGCTCAGCGCCAACCGCCAGCGCCCCAGTTCCGCCTCGCCCGCACCGAGGATCTGACGTACAAGTCCGCGGAATGCCTGCGCTATCGTGGCGTAGGGGATGTCGCGCGTGTACTGGTCGAACTTCCCGGCTGCAAACAAGCATCCGCTGAACGGGATCGACTTGCGCAGTTCTCGAATAAGCGACGACTTCCCGACGCCTGCGGGACCGGAGACGAGAGCTACAGCCTTTCCACCCGGCGATCTGGCGACCTCGAACGACTCGAGAAGAGTGCGTATTTCCAGAGAGCGCCCATAGAGCTTGTCCGGAACCTGGAGGTGCCGCAGGGCGTCTGCTGTTGCCACGTCGAACTCCTCGACGCGTCCCGTCGAGGCAAAACTGCCGAGACACCGCCTGAGATCGCTTTCGAGGCCCGCAGCCGTCTGATAGCGGTCGTCGGGGTTCTTGCTGAGGAGCTTGAGTACGATCGACTGGACGACAGGCGGAATGGCATCGTGCCGCTCCCTCGGAGGTATTGGTCGGCGGGCGACGTGGGAATGGATCCATTCCATTGCGTCCACCGCCATGAACGGAAGTTCGCCCGTGAGCATCTGATAGAAGACGATGCCAAGGGAATAGAGATCGCTCCGCTCGTCGACGGGCTCCTTCATTCGCCCTGTCTGTTCGGGGGACACATATGGCAGCGAGTCCGCCATGCCACGCGCTGTGGCGGGCAGCTCGGGCACTCTCGTCTGGGAGCCCGCCTTTCCGAAGCCGAGCAGCCGAACCGCTCCCAAGTCGTCTGCAAGAAAGCGGTCTGGGCGAAGATCCTTGTGGATCAGGCCCCGTTCGTGAACCTGTCTCACCGCTGCGGCCGCGTTCGTGGCAACGGCGAGAAATCGGCCCAGCTCGAATGGACGTCCCAGTTCGGCAGTCAGCGGCAGCCCGCCCTGATCCTGCAGCACCAGGAACTCCCGGCCATCGTGACGTTCGAGTGACAGAGGAGTTGCCGCCCACTTTTCATCGAGGCGGCCGGCGAGAGACAGCATGTATTCGAAGCGTGGATGGCATTCGCTGACAGTGTCCGGAGAAGCGGCCGTGACCAGTAGGAGCGGAGCGCCGCCGTCGCTGGACGTGCCCCGATAAAGCGCGCTGACAGCGTCCTCGCGAAGCAAATGCATCTGGTAACGGGACAGGTCCATCACGAAGCTCCGTATGCCAACGGCTGAGGCCGCTCGTGATCCTAAACTATTTTTACAGGGGCGCCATCGTGGTCGGTTCGACGGTCATCGAGAAGGCCGGCCTGACATCCGGCCTCGCAACTTGCTTCCGGCTACGCCTTGATGAAGGCAAGGATGTCGGGGTTCAGGACGTCCGGGTTCGTCGAAAGCATCCCGTGCGGATAGCCCTCGTACGTCTTCAGCGTCGCGTTCTTCAGAAGCTTTGCCGACAGCGGCCCGGCGTCGGCGTAGGGCACGACCTGGTCATCGGTGCCGTGCATAACGAGGAACGGAATCTCGATTTTCTTCAGGTCTTCGGTGAAGTCGGTCTCCGACCAGGCCTTGATGCATTCGTAGTGCGCGTTTGCGGCGCCCATCATGCCCTGGTGCCACCAGTTGTTGATCAAACCCTGCGAGACTTTCGCATTGGGTCTGTTGAAGCCGTAGAACGGCCCGGTCGGCACGTCGATATAGAACTGCGCCCTGTTGTCGGCGAGCGCCTTCCGGAGGCCGTCGAAAACCTCGATCGGGAGACCTCCGGGGTTCTTGTCCGATTTGACCATGACCGGAGGCACGGCAGCGACGATCACCGCCTTCTTGACGCGGCCGGGTTTGGCGCGGGCAACGTAGTGCACGACCTCCCCGCCCCCGGTCGAATGACCGACGTGGATCGCGTTCTTCAGATCGAGCGCTTCGACCACCTCGGCGACGTCCGCGGCGTAGGTGTCCATCTCGTGACCGCTGCGGCTGTGGGAGGACCGCCCGTGACCGCGTCGGTCGTGTGCGATGACCCGGTAACCTTGGGCGATGAAGAACAACATTTGATTGTCCCAGTCGTCGCTGCTGAGTGGCCAACCATGGTGGAACACGATGACCTGCGCATCCTTCGGGCCCCAGTCCTTGTAGAAGATTTCGGTTCCGTCCTTCACTTTCACAGTACCCATGAACTTGTGCTCCGTTGCGGGTGATGGTTTCTGTTTCGTGGCTGCTTCGACGGCCGTCGTTGGCAGTGCAAGGGCGAGCACAACTGCCGATCCGGCGATCATCGCGTCCCGTCTGGTAATCGAAACATCCGGCTTGAATGTCATGCGCTGAACCTCCGAATTGCGGGTGTCTATTTCCTCAAGCGGGCGCAGCTACGCCGACTGCGGTCTTGGCGAAAGGCACGAAGCCAGGGAGAGACTCGACCCGGCACAGCCATGACTGGACATTCGGATAGATGGTCAGATCGATCCCTCCTTCGGGCGCCCGCGCCACGTAACCGTACACGGCCAGATCCGCGAGCGATGGAGAGGACGCTGCGAGCCAGTTCCTGGTCTCCAGCTCATCGTCCAGAACCTTCAGGAGCGCATAGGATCTCGACAGCACTTCCTCGGGAACAGCCTTCGGCCCAGAAATCCGAATCCTTCGCGCTGTGGCGACGCCGT
Source organism: Rhizobium grahamii CCGE 502 (assembly GCF_000298315.2). Lineage (GTDB taxonomy): Bacteria > Pseudomonadota > Alphaproteobacteria > Rhizobiales > Rhizobiaceae > Rhizobium > Rhizobium grahamii. Next base: position 35,739 of record NZ_AEYE02000028.1, read on the forward strand.
ATGCCACCTCGCCTGCTGCGACCGAGAGCCAGCGCTGAACGGCCGCGGCTCCCAAGGGATCTTCAGGAAGCCAGTCGTCGCGTGCGAGTTTCTTGGCGAGATAGATCAGGATCGCGTTCGAGTCCGCGAGAACGGTGTCGCCGTCCTTGAGAACTGGCACCTGGCCGAACCTGTTCATCTTCAGGAACTCGTTCGTCTTTTGCTCGCCTCGGAGGATGTCCACCTCGACGAGTTCGAACGTCTCGTTCACGAGCGTAAGGAAGAGCCTGACCCGATGCGAGTGGCCGGATAGCGGATGGTAGAAGAGCTGCATTCCGGTCTCCAATATTGAAGAAGCCAATGTTGCCTCTTGATTTGGAGTATTCCGCTTTGGTACGTCGCGGTCTTTCCTAATCGTCAGATCAGCGGCAGCTCGAAATGCAGCCCGCCTCGGCTATCGTCCGTTGGGCGCTGTCGAAGCGTGCCGCGTCCGGGCCTTTCACGCCGAGGGCTTCGAACATCTCCGCCAGGGGGTGGTATGCAATCGCGGCACGGTCTCCGGGAAGCTCCCTGATGAGAAGGCGCAGTGGTAGGTCAAGAGCCGTCAAGGGCGCGTCCGTCATCACTGGTGTGCCGACCTTCGGGCTGCCGTAGATCAGAACGCGCGTCTCCGGCATCGACAGCCCGTTTTCGCGAGCCGCATCCGCATGATCGATTTCCGCGAAGATGGTCAATCCGGCTTTTCCGATGGCAATCTTGATCGCCTCCAGCGCCTCGTCGAAAGTATGCGTCGAACGGTGTTCGATCGGCTTCATGAAAGACCTCCTCTAGTCGGCGTTGATGTCGTCACCCTTGGACAGCACGCCTTCCTGGGCCTTGTAGAAATACTGGGAGGCGACCAGCCATCCCTTCAGCGGCCGAAGCGGCGGGATACAGGTCGCGAGCAGGAATGGTCCGGTTACAAAGATCTGGGTCCAGATCGACGCGTGGTGCGCGACTTCGAGCCATACCGACAGGAGGACAGTCGGAATGCAGGCGAAGCAAATGACGAAGAAGGCCGGGCCATCGGCCGGATCGGCGAAGGAATAGTCGAGGCCGCAGATTTCGCAGCTTGGGCGGAGCGTCAGGAACCCCTTGAATAGATGCCCCTTGCCGCATCGGGGACAAAGGCCGCGAACGCCTGTCTGTATAGGCGAGAGCGGAGGGTAGTTGTCGTTCGTGAGTGTGTCGTCATGCAGACGCTTGGACATCGTTCCCTCCATATCTCGGCTTGCGGGCGCTAGAACCCGTAGTGGCTCAGCCCCCAATGGCCGTCCGGGCGGCGACCGAGCGGCCACTTGAAGGTGCGGTCCTCGTCCTTGATCGGATGTTCATTGATGCTGGCGTGACGGTATTTCATCAGTCCATCGGCATCGAATTCCCAATTCTCGTTGCCGTAGGCTCTGAACCAGGTTCCGCTGTCGTCGTGGTGCTCGTAGGCGAAGCGGACGGCGATGCGGTTTCCGGAAAACGCCCAAAGCTCCTTGATCAGCCGATAGTCGAGTTCCCTCGCCCATTTGCGAGCCAGGAATGCCTCGATAGCCGGACGACCGACCACGAACTCCGCGCGGTTTCGCCAGCGGCTGTCTACCGTATAGGCGAGCGCGACCTTCGCAGGATCGCGCGTGTTCCAGCCGTCCTCGGCAAGCCGGACCTTCTCGGTCGCGGACTGAAGGGTGAATGGTGGCAGTGGTGGGCGGGTCATTTGTCGTCCCTATCCATGATTGTTGGCAGCCGCTTTGAGTGCGGCGACTTCGGCTTCCAGTTCCCTGATGCGAGCGTCTCTGGTCTCGATTGCCTTGAGCACCTCGTCGGCCTCGAACCGCAGCGGAATATGCTGCGGGCAGTTCGCATCCCATGCCGTCACCTTGAAGAGCATGACCTGCTCCGGTCTAGCGGCGTAGCCTTCGGGCATCAGTCGCTTGATCAGCTCGTCATCGCATTCGACGACTTTCGCGGTGCCCCAGATCTTCACCCGCGATCGGCTGCCGTAGTCGATGAGGAACAGGTGCGCCTTGTCGTTTTCGACCAGATTGCCTTGCGAGATGAACTGCCGATTTCCCACAAAGTCGACGAAGCCGACCGTCGTCTCGTCGATGACACGCAGAAAGCCCGGCGGGCCGCCGCGGTGCTGGACGTACGGCTGGCCCTGGGAATTCACGGTGGCGAGGAAGATGCTGATCTGCTTCTCGATGTAGCCCTTGAGTTCCGGGGTGATGGTTGTCGCCCATCCACCGCGCTCTTCCATCCTCGAATACGAGCGTCGAGATCCCTTTCGCTCCTGGATCGCCTTCACGCTTGTCGTGAAGGCGATGTCGCTCGAAACCTGGTGCGCGGTGTCCATCGTCGCCCTCCTCCGGCAGCCTTTTGGCGAGAATGCCTTCAGACGCCTTCGTACACAACACGCGTGAAGAGCGCCGGAGGGATCACCCACTGGCCGAATTTGGCGTCCCATTGCTTGGTCGGGTTGGCAGCGATGGTTTCCTCGACGGAGCGGCCAGCCTTTTTCATCTTGGCCACATTCTCCCTGGCGCCGACGAGCATGTCGAGCCAGACCTTGATGTCTTCGCGGTTCGCGATGTCGCCGTGACCGGGGATGACGATGGTCTTTTTGTCGATCATCTTGATGTTCGCTTCGGCCGCGGCAATCTGGCCGTCGATGCTGCCGCCCGTCGAAGAGTCGATGAAGGGGTACAGCCCGGTCCAGAGCGTGTCGCCGACGTGGATTACGTTGTCCTCCTCGAAGAAGACCGAGATGTCGCTGTCGGTGTGGGCGGGGCCGTAGTATCTGAGCCTGATGGTCTTGCCATCCAGCTTCAGCGTTTCCTCGTCGCCCTTCATGAGACGGGTCGGCAGCGCGCCCTTCGGGGACGGCGGGAAGTCGAAGTTCCAGTCTTCGACGCGGGTGGCTGCTTCGAGACGCTTAAGGGTGTTCGGATGCGCCATGATGGCGGCGCCTTCCGAGTTGAGCCACTCGTTGCCGTCGGTATGGTCGAAGTGCCAATGGGTATCTATCAGATGCGTGATCGGTTCCGGCCCGATATCGGCCAGAGCCTTTTCCAGACGTGGCCGCGTGGCGGTTATCCCGGCATCAACCAGGAGCTTGCCGTCCTTGCCAGTTACGACGGCCACGTTGCCGCCCGATCCCCCGAGGACGTTCACGCCACCGCGCAGCTTGGTGGTCGCGATTTCGGCCTTGGCCGCAGCCTCGCGGATGATCAGGACCTGGCTCTTGGCGGCGGCAAAGGCTTCGCGAGGCGTCAGCCAAGCACCTGTGGCAGCAATCGTCGCGCCGCCAAGGCAGCAAAGGCAGAAACCGCGTCTTGATAATGCGTAGTCGTGCTTGGTCATCACCCGCTCCATTGGTCGACTGCGTGCCTGAAGAAGTGCCACCACGCTGGGAGGAAGCGTGGTGGCGACCTCGATCCAAATCCGGCCGAGCTTTGATCGAGGGAAGCTGATCGGTTGACCAATACTCCCACCCGCCGACGATCACGAGGTAGTTGTCGTGAAGCCCGGTGAGATCCCGTGAGATGCCCGAAAGACCTCCCGAAAACCTAGACTATGGTCGAGTCCAGATCGACCTTGGCCGTGTTCCACCGACAAGAGTCGGATTGTTCGTGACTGCCGGCGGAGCTACGGTCCCCACGCGATCATATTCATGTCGATGCCTCCGCCGGGGAAAGGACGATGCGAACTTCGCATCCCCGTCATGCGGCGACATCCGCAGCCGACTGGGGAGTCAGCCATGCAAGGTCCGTTCGCGAATTCGACGAACCGTCCGACGTCTCGGGACGTACAACCACCGCACCATGAGACCCCGCGCGAAGCAGGCGACGACACCATCCACTTCGGCCGCTTCTGCGCCGTCCCCCACTCGAGACAGCTCCTCATGGACGGCAGACCCCGCGAGATCGGTGGACGCGCGTTCGATCTACTCATGGTTCTCCTCCGCTCTAACGGTGGCATCGTGAGCAAGGAAGAGATCTTTGACGAGGTCTGGCCGTCGATGGTCGTAGAGGAGTGCAACCTCCGTTTCCAGATCGGCTCGCTTCGTAGGGCGCTGGACGACCACGGGGATATAATCAAGACTATCGTTCGCCGCGGATACATGCTCGTTCGGGATGATACAGTGCCGGAAGGCGGCGTCGCCCCTTCCCTTGGCATCGCACCGCAGTCGAAAATCGACATCGTAGAGAAGGTCGACAAGGACAAGCCGTACATAGTCCTGATCGACGACGATGATGGCGTCCGACGCGCTATCACCGGGCTTCTCAGATCGGTCGGCCACTCCGTGGGATCGTTCCCCTCGGTCAAGGCGTATGAAGAGAGCGATAGTGTGCATCGCGCGGACTGCCTGATACTCGACGTGGGGCTTCCGGGACAAAACGGTCTGGATTTCCAGGCCGAACTCATGAAGTCTGGCCTTCGTCAGCGGATCGTCTTCATCAGCGGCAACGCGGACATTCCGATGTCAGTTCGCGCCATGAAGGCTGGCGCAGTAGAATTCCTGACGAAGCCGGTTCGGCATCAGGATCTGCTGTCTGCGGTGGATCTGGCGATCAACGCCTGACCCAGTTTCTCCCACCGCTTTCACGTAGCCAGCCATGACGGAGATCGGCGCACCAAATCCGAGGACAACCACGTTCATCGGTGGCAGCGAGGGCGAATGGGCTGTCACTTCGCAGCGCATGCTCCTTGGGCCGCCAATTGCTGCGGTCTCGCGGGTGGCCATGGTATCGGGAAATAGCCCCGCAGCACCCGACGCCGCCTGGATCCTGCGCGGCGTCGCCACCAACGATCGATACACGATGAGTGACGAAAAGACTTCACTACTCGAAAGGCAGGCTCCGATCGGCCGCCCGGAAGCAACACGAGCTGCTCTTATCCTCCTGAAAAAGACCCCCGACTGGTGGGCCATGACGCAAGACGAGCGCCGCGCTGTTCTCGAAGAGCACATCACATAGCGATCGGCCTACGCTACCTTCCTGCTGTCGCCCGTCGACTGCTTCACTGCCGCGACCTGGAAGCTGCGGCGCCGTTTGATTTCCAAGGATTTCTTGACTTTGCACCTGCCGACGAGCCTGCATTCGATGACATGTTGGGCCAGCTCAGATCGACCAAGGAATGGAGCTTCATGGAACGGGAGATCGACATCCGCTTGGTCAGGCCATTGGGTGAGACCCAACTCAGGATCGCATGATCGGAAGTGTCGACGGCGCCGGAGCGCGTTGGTTACGCTGATCGAATTTTCGAAAGAAGCCACGATACCGGCGGCATTGCAGGGGATGACCTGCAGTGCCTTCTCTTGCGTTTGGACGAAGTGATGCTCGGCAGAGCGAGATCCTCCCGCAACCCAACATCGTCTCACGCCCATTCCCGACATCTCACACTATCTCTGCGCCGCAAGATGTAGCGTCACCTCAATGAAAGTGCCTAGGGACGTTCGGATCCCGGCGCTCAAAGAGGTGACATCCATGAAGAAGTTCCTTTCAGGCTCTGCAATGTTGGCAGCACTCCTGCTAGGCGGATCAGCGCTCGCCGCCTCCAAACCGACAGTGGTCCTTGTGCACGGCGCCTTCGCCGAGTCCGCGAGCTGGGACGGCGTGGCTGCAAAACTACTTAAGGAGGGCTATCCGGTCGTGGCTGTCGCCAATCCTCTGCGTGGCCTGAAATACGACTCCGATTACGTCAGCGAGGTGGTGAAGTCGATCAAGGGCCCGATCGTCCTCGTCGGTCACTCGTATGGTGGGTCGGTTATCAGCGACGTCGCGATCAAGGATACCGGGATCAAGTCGCTGGTCTTCGTGTCCGGCCTTGCTCCTGAGAAGGGCGAGAGCGTCAGCGAGCTGGGCAAGAAGTTCCCCGGCGGCACTCTGGGCGGCACGCTTGCACCGCCCGTCCTTCAGCCGGATGGCAAGCACGACCTCTACATCGATCAGAGCAAGTTCTGGAAACAGTTCGCCGCCGACGTCCCGAAGGACAAGGCAGCGCTGATGGGAGCCGAGCAGCGCCCGATCGCGGCAGAAGCCTTCGAAGAGCCCTCGACAGAACCCGCATGGAAGTCCCTGCCCTCGCACTTCATCTACGGCTCCGAGGACAAGAACCTTCCTCCCGCACTGCATGCCTTCATGGCCAAGCGCGCCAACGCGAAGGAAGCGGTCGAGGTCAAGGGATCGTCCCACGTCGTGATGATCTCGCACCCCGACAAGGTCGCAGCGATGATCGAGCGAGCCGCCGCCGACTAGACGCATCGTCCCCGCAGAGCAACTACAAACAGGAGCATGACATGCACCCCGATATCGCCATCAAGGTGAGCCTGGGCATGACAGGCGACGTCTTCGAAACGTTCGACGACTGCCTGCATGTCGAGCACTACCAAGTCGCTGACCCCAACATCTTCCTGGCGAAACTCACCCGCGAGAATGGAAGCCGCGCGATCAACACTTCGCTCAGCGCTGGAGCTGGCACATTCATTCTTGCGGACCGGGATTCCGAGCTTCGCCTCGAGCAGAAAGGCTGCGTCCTCTACCAGGGCGTTCTGGTCGAGGACAGCATCGCCTTCATCGAAGGCTCCGATCCCATTTCCGTGGAGCTCCAGTCAGATGCTTGCCTGTACGTCCTCACGTTCCTGCGCGAACGGCACTCCTGGCCTTGCCCGGTCATCGGCGGCCGCTTCAACATTCGTGACGAGCGTCTCTCGGAACTGATCGATGACGTGTCGGAAAGCTCAGCGGCGCGAAGAAGCGACCTTGCGCGCGAATTCTCGACACGGGCATTCGAGCGCTATCAGTCCCTGCCCCGCGTGCATCCCCTGTCCACCTGGCGGCTGAACCGAGTGCGGCGGCATGCAGAAGCGAGGCTCGACCAGCGCCTGACCCTCGAACAGCTGGCGGACGTAGCGGGCTTCTCGCGCGCGCACTTCGCCGCCACCTTCAAGGCGGCCACCTCGATGAGCGCACATGAATTCCTACTGCGGCTCCGCATCCAGGAAGCCGCCAAGCTGCTGCTGGGAACGGATCTCCCACTCGTGGACATCGCCCTGCAATGCGGGTTCCAGAACCAACCCCATTTCACGACGGTCTTCAAGAAGATGACCTCCGCCACCCCGCGCAGATGGCGCAACGCTCGCCGCGGCCTTCCCACGCCTTCGGTCCCGGGGCTTCGTCGACGCAATGCCACGACCATCGATCTTCCGGTCATCGACCCGGATCGTCCATCCCACGAGCTGCACTAGCGGCACCCAACCCTTTCTTGAGCAGTCCTGAGATGACACGCGTAACCCTGCATCCTTCGATCGAAGCGGCGCCCGAGGCTGCTCGCCCGACACTCGAGGCGATCAAGAAGCAAATGGGCGGCGTCCCGAACGTCTTCAGAATGATGGCAAACAGTCCGGCAGTCCTCTAAGCCTATTCGTCACTTAACGGCGCGCTCGGCAGGGGCAAGCTGGACAAGAAGATCCGCGAGCGGATCGCGCTTGCTATCGCCCAGAAAAACGGGTGCCGCTATTGCCTCGAATTTTTTCACCCGCCTTTATGTCGCGATGTGCCACGAAGTAGCCGCGGTGATCCGGTGCGTTCTCGTGTCCAGCCTTCTCGTTTTCGAAAATGCAGATCTCGCCGAGCTTTGGTTCGTAGGCCAATTTGTTTCCTTAGGCTGCCTCAATGAAGGATACGAGACTGGTGCTCTGAAGACACCTCAGGTTCGTCGGATTCGTCCGAAACGCCCTCGAACCTTTCGGAAAGGCTCGCGACGTAGCTGATGCCCTGCTCTAGCAGGATCTGCGCGGCCCGAAGCATGTCCGTCGAAGCTTCGATGCCGCATCCTCGGATCGAGCATGCGAGATAGGTCGCATTTCGGGCGGATTTCAGGTCACCTCGTTCGCCAGCATCCTCGGCGACGCTTTCCAGGGCGCTCACCACGAGCGTCATCATGTCTGCTCTTTCACTGGGCGACATCTCAATCAATGTTCTTCCTGTCATGATAGCCATCCATTCGTGCGCGAGCAGGCGCGCGCGGGCGCTGCTGGCGATCTAATCGGTTCTTTGGGAACAGTCTTGGACGTATTCGTCCGTCGTCGTCACAGTTGGCGATCGAGGAAGAGACCCGCAAGGCCGCGATCCATGCCAAGATGACAACGGAGACCTGCGTGACTTGATCGTCTCGGGGAATGCTAGTCGTCTGAGAAGCGGCGCGGCGGAGGAGCCTGGCGCCTCAGCGCAGCCTCGATGTCAACGGCCAGCTTGGCACTCCTAATGTGGAGTTCCGCGGCGGTCGGCTCGGGCGACAGGAGCACGCTTTCCGTTGATTGAAGAGCGCCGGCGGCGACGGGGTCTCGCAACTGAACGTCCTGCTGCGGTATGGCGATCTCCCGACGGTTCGATTTGCGGAAAGAGGCCCCCGCCGGGGAAAGAGCGAGGGCCTCTCATGAGGTGATCGCGGCCTTAGCGAGGAGACGGCCTTGCGGTAGGGGCTGAGTTGAACGCTGCGATCGCCTTGGGAGTTATGAAGTTCTTCAATCTGCGTTCGGGACGACGAACTCGATCGTCTCCGAGGTAATGACCGATTCATTGGATCCGCAAGCGCGATGAGAATCCGATGTCGGCCGGGCTTCAGCCCGACCACGATGAGCGTCTGGCCGCTGGCGTCGACGAAGTGCCATGGCAGATGGTCGACCGTGATGTGAAAATGGCCTATCCTCGGCGAGACATCGAGGGCACCCACGCCAAATACCGGGAACGACGCGAATGTTCTTCGTCCGGTACTGGATGAACACGCGCCCGTGTGCCGCGGTGCCGCTTCATTCTCAATCGCGATCAAGGGCGACGGGCCTTTGACGTCTCGGGCACGCAAAGCTTCAGACTGGCGTCGGCCATGGCGGTCTCCGAAATCTCCGGACCTGTGATTGCGACTTGTTCGTGCTGCGGCCCTTAAGTGGCTACGAGATTGCGTCTGTGATTGCCCAGAGTCGAGCAAGATGCGGTGAGGTGCCGTTAGGAGGCGTTTGCCAGCGCAGTCCGAACCGCCTGCAGCAGTTCGCTCGGGCTGACAGGCTTCAGGAAGACCTTCATGGCACCCGAGCTTCGTGCGCGGTCGCCCGCCGCAACGTCGGTATGCGCGGTTATGAGGATGGAGGGAATGACGACGGACATCCCGGCAAGCCGATCCAGGAGATCGAGGCCCGAAATGCCTCCAAGCTGTATATCCGTCACGAGGCAAGTCGCCGTCTGCAATTCGTCGGAGTCAAGAAACTCCTCGGCCGAAGCAAACGATGCCGCGTTTATGCCCGATGCCCGCAGCAGTCCTCTCAAGGCGTCCCGCACGGGTTCGTCGTCCTCGACACAGACCACCAGCGAAGGCTTTGTCATCGCAATCATAGTCTCAATCCTTGGCGTGCCCGGAAGTCTCGTTCAATTCCAGCAAGTCGTAGTGCCGCACCAGCTCCGGCAGCGTCAGCACGTGCATCTTCTGCATCACGTTCCCCCGATGGAGCTTCACGGTAGCCTCGGTGATGCCGAGGGCGGCCGAGATCTGCTTGTTCTTCTGACCTTCGACAACGCGGGCCAGCACTTCCTGTTCCCGCTTCGTCAGGGATGCGAAGTCGGCTCGTGCATTGCTAGCAGCTTGCTGCTTCAATGTGGTGCGGTTGTCCAGCTTCACCGCCTTGTTCACGGCGTCGAGAAGGTCCTGCTCGCGGACGGGCTTCGTCAGGAACTCAGCCGCTCCTGCCTTCATCGCCCGCACCGCGATCGGAACGTCGGCATGGCCGCTCATGAAGATAACGGGCCGTTGGAAGCCGCCTGCCCTGACCTCCTCGAAGAACTCGATACCGCTCTGGCCGGGAAGCCGGACGTCGAGGATCATGCATCCCACGCTCGTCAACTTTGCCTTGGCCATGAAGTCGGCGGCCGAGGAGAAGGCCGTCACGTTGAACTTCATAGAGCGTAGCAGGCCGACCAGAGACTCCCGTACACCGATGTCGTCCTCGATCACCACGATATGGCAGGCGCCGTCGTCGCTTGGCTTCTGGTTCATCTGCTTTCCCCTGCAAACGGTATCGAGAATTCGAACACGGCGCCGCCTCCTGCTCTAGGCCGGGCAGACAGCGTGCCGCTGTGGGCACTGATGATCGACTTGGAAATGGCCAGACCCATCCCAGTACCCTGCTGCTTGGTGGAGAAGAATGCTTCGAAGATCCGTTCCGACGCAATGGGGTCGATCCCCTCTCCTGTGTCCTCGACCCTCACCACGACAGATCGCGAACCGTCCGCTTCGGCGGTGAGGTCGATCCTTCGCGCGCCGTCGTTGGCTCCGATAGCCTCGGCCGCATTCAGCATGAGGTTAAGAAGCACCTGCTGGAGCTGAACCTTGTCGCCTCGGATTGCCGGAATACCAGTAGAAACGGAGACGAAAACATCGATCTGGCGGATCCTGAATTCGGTGCGGAGCATCCTCAGCACATGGGAGATCACTTCCCCGATATCGACCATGTCCATCGATGGCCCTGAGTTCCGGGCCATGCTTCTGACGTTCAGCAGCACGTCGCCCGCTCTCTTTCCTTCCTCGACAAGGCGCTCGGCCGCAAGCTTGGCTTCCGCAACGTCGGGAACGTCGCGGTCGAGCCAGCTCAGACAGGTCGCGGCGTTCGTGACAATGGCCATAAGAGGTTGGTTCATCTCGTGAGCGATGGAGACGGTAACCGCGCCCATCGCCGTCAGCCTGTTCATGCGCACGATGTCTGCCTGCGCCTTTTGGAGCGCCTCCTCACTCTTCACCCGTTCCGTGATGTCGATGATGGCGCCGAACACTTCCGGTTCCTCCTCCGGGTTCGTCTCCACGCGCGTAACGCAGTGGACGTACCGGATCGACCCGTCGGGCAACAGGAGCCGATGCTCGATCTCCCAGGGCTGGCGCTCGCGAAGGCCCCTGTCGGACACCGCGGCGACCATCTCCCGGTCACTCGGATGCACTCGCTCGCTGATCATCTCGAAACTCAGCGCGATCGAGGTATCGAAACCGTAGATGTTGTATGTCTCCTCAGACCAGACGACCTCACGCTTCGACGGCTTGATCCGGTAGCTGCCGACGTGGCTAAGCTTTTGGGCTTCTGCGAGCGATGCCTGTGCGCGCTGCGCGTCTTCCAAGGAGCTCTGTATCTTCTCCTCGGCGAGGCGCGTCTCGGTCACGTCCGCGATCGTTCCGATATAGGCGCGAGGAGACTGTACCTCGTCGAGGATGAGCCGCCCACGTGCGTGTATGAACTTCACGGTGCCATCCGGAAGCAGGAACCGATGTTCGACATTCAACTCCTCGCCCTGCAAGGCCCGCTGATGGGCTTCGGCGACCATTTCCCTATCGTCCGGATGGACGCGGGCGCTGAGCGTCTCGAACGTGATCTCGTTCGCATCGAGACCGACGATGCTGGCGCATTCGGGCGAACATGTGAACACGTCCGTCGCCATGTCCCAGGACCAGGTGCCCGTCTCGATGATACGCTGGGCGACGGCCATCACCAGCTGGCTCTGTGCAAGCTCGAACTCTATGCGCTTGAGCTCGTCAATATCGGTATTGACCCCGTACCATCTAATGACGTTGCCATCGTCATCCAGCAGAGGAACAGCACGCAGAACGAACCAGCGTGCCTCGCCGTCATGCCGGAGCATTCGAGCCTCGACGCCTCCAGGCTTGGCCGAGGTGCACAGATCCGTCCAGACCTTGATGACCTTGTCGACATCGTCAGGGTGAAATGCGGATACGAAGCCGAAACCGACGGCAGTCTCGCGGGTGAGCCCGGTGTATTCGAACCACTGCTTGTTGCCGTCTTCAAATCCTCCGTCCGGCGCCCCGATCCAGGCAAGGGCTGGTATCATGTCCCACCCTAGTCTGGAGTCGTCTGCCGCCCTGGCCGCCGCATGGGCGGTGCCAATCTGGCCATGGAAATTGTTGGCGATTGCCGCGGCCGAGAATGCCGTCGCAAGCCACTCGAGGTCTTCGACCCGTGCAGGGGCCGCGCCGTCGGGCATTTCGAGATAGATCGCACCGTCATTCGAATCCGGCAGAGCGATCGGGAGGCAGACGATCGAGTGCCTGGTCCTGCCCCGCCCCGTCGATACAACCTCGCGCACCGTCGCTTCGTCTATGTCGAATGTTCCAAGCCTCCCGGACGACAACGCCACTGAAGACGTGTCTCCCATTGCAGCCACCGTGAGCTCATTGCCCCGCCCTACGATGAGGAACCCGCGCCTTGCGCCGGACATCGTGACGGCAGCGCGCATGAATGGGCCGACGTCGTGGGCGTCCGACCTGCGTGCCTCCACCGCTCCCGAGCCCTCGTCCATCAGCGACAAAGCTCCATGTCTCTTCCGCCGGGCCAGTCCGCCAATATGCTGTAACGTGGGGCACCTGAATCAGGCATTCGGAATCTCGGCGTTTGCGGAGATCCTCGATACCCGCGGGTCGAGGATACGTTTTGCGAGCTGTCCGAAGATTGCGCCAAGGCTTCCCCAGACGATCAGCTGGAGAATTGCCGACTGCGCTCGGAATGTAAATAGATGGCTTTCCGGGAAGTCGCTCGGCACTTCCGAAGTATCCGGAAGGGCAGACACGAGGATCATCGCCATCGATGCGAAGGCCAGGGCTGCGACTGGCACTGAGAACATCCCGCCGTGACTGCGCCGGATGCGGACGCCGATCCAGAAGGAAAGGGCCATCGAAACAAGGGATAGCAGGATCAGCAGGATGTAGAGTTCTGTGCGACTGCCGATCGTCTCTGCGCTTCCGATTCCAGGAGGATTGGCGGGATATTTCAGCTGCGGGACGAGAACAAGCGAGACATATGCCAATGATGCCAGCGTCCACACAGTCGATCGTGGCCCGAGGCCGAGCCGCCCGTGCAGGCATCCGAGGCCGATTGCCAGAATGCCGCCGAGCGCGACGCTGTAGCTTGCGATCCCCGTCAGCAGACCGAGATTGCGCTGAGTGGCCCGGCCGATGGTTTCCTCTTCCGCATGGCTGTGATCGGCAGCGCTCCGTTCTTCGAGAACGATGGCCCGTTCGACGGTCGGTTCGGAAAACGCCCGCGCAAAGCCGAAGGATAGGAGTGCCACGATCAAACCGGACAGCATCCCGGCACGGAGAAGTCGCTGAAGCATAGCGGCATCCTCAGTGGCAGGGAAAGCCGAGGAGGTGACGGCCGTCGTGCACGAACTCGTGGACGGCGTTCCCCTGGACGAGTGAAGTTGCGCCCTGCTCGGCCCCGACGAAATAAAGGGTCATGAGCGAGAGAAGCCCGACGAAGAGGACCCATGGAAGCAATTCGCCTGCGGTTAGCGGCACGGCAGGCGCCGGGTGAGTGATGATGTGCGTCATGGCAAGTCTCCTGAAGGATTGTGACGGTCACATCATGAGCAGGATCCCGAACGCGATCTTTCGTATTCGTTCGATGCCCGCCGCAAGTTCGAAACTCCGCCATCGCACGAATACGAAAGATCGATGCCTGTCTGGTTCGTACCCTCTTCGATAACGCAGGAGGTAGCGATGAACCCCATTCCCATACAAAGGAAGATAGAAGGCGTTGTGCCCGCCGCCGCCGACTTGCCCCGGCTCCGCGTTGGACAGCGTGTTCGGGTCGGTAACCTGACTCCAGTCGGTCACTACCGCGTCCCCACTTACCTTCGTGGCAAGGAAGCGGTGCTCGAGGCGATCATGTCTCCGAGGGCCGTCAACAACGAAGCGGAAGGGTTCGGACGGAACGCCGGATCGCTTGGCGTCTACTACAGGATCGCCGTCCCGATGACCGAAATCTGGAAGGACTACGCCGGATCGCCCGGCGACAATCTCCGCATCGAAGTATTCGAAAACTGGCTGGAGGAGGTCGACGATGACCGTCCATGAAGAACCTGACCACGACCACGATCATGGCACCGAGCACGGGCACCCGCACGCGCCGATCGAAACGACCGAGAAGCCGGGCTACTACGATATCATGGAGCAAGCATTCCAAGAACTGATGATCGAGAAGGGCTACATCGGCGCCGACGAGATTAGACACCAGATCGAGGTTCTGGACTCCCGGAACCCTGCTCTGGGCGCCAAGGTCGTCGCCCGCGCGTGGACGGACCCGGAGTTCAAATCACGCCTGCTCGAGAACGGCCGCACCGCTTGCGAGGAACTCGGCATCACCTTCTATGATCTGACGGAACTCATCGTTCTCGAGAACACCCCGAAGGTCCACAATCTCATCGTCTGCACCCTCTGTTCCTGCTACCCGCGCCCAGTCCTCGGGCTGCCACCCGACTGGTACAAAGCGAAGCCCTACCGTGCCCGCGCGGTCTACGAGCCGAGAAAGGTACTGGCGGAGTTTGGGACGATCATCCCCGACGACGTGGAGGTCAGAGTCAGCGACTCTACGGCGATCCAACGCTACCTCGTGCTTCCGATGCGCCCTCCTGGAACTAAAGGATATAGCGAGGAGCAACTCGCCGCGCTCGTCACCCGTGATGCGATGATCGGCGTGATACCCGTCAATTGTCCGACCGAAGGAATAGCGGCATGACCGGAAGCGAACAACTTCTCAAGCGACTGCCTAACGACATCGGAGGCCTCGAAGCACCTAAAATCGAACAGACCGATCACGAACTCCTCCCCTGGGAGAAACGGTGCCACGCGCTCGCCGACGTGCTCGACTTCCACAAGATCATCAACACCGAGGAGAAGCGCCGCGGCGTCGAAGCCCTGGGGTCGGAGATGGTCGGCAAGCTCACCTACTATGAGCGCTGGATCGCAGCCTTCGCGAACATCGCGTTTCAGAAGCGTCTGATCACACCAGAGGAGCTGGCCAGACAGATGTCGGACGTGGAGGACCGATGGAGAGCTCACTCCTGAAGCTCGTGCCCCCGCGCGCGTCCCGCTGCTTCGTCGAGGACGACGTCAGCGCGCCGCTGGTCAGACGGTCGCTCGCCGAAGCCGTTGGCACGATGTTGCTGATGGTCGCCGTGCTGGGCGCCGGGATCGGCGGAAAAGCTACGCCGATTTCGTCGGCCATGGCTATATCCGAAACGTTGATCGGACTGATCCTGGCTCTTGGCTCGGTGTCGGGCGGCCACTTCAACCCGGTCATCACCGTTCTTCAGTGGCGCGCGGGACAGCGCGGTCTCGAGTGCACGACCTGGTACGTGGCCGCACAGATCCTTGGAGGGACAGCAGGCGCCGTCTTGGTCGATCTCATGTTCGCGGTTCCACCAAGCCCACCGACTGGGGAGCTTCCGAATGCCGCCGCTGTCGTAAGCGAGGCACTGTCGACATTCGGGCTGATGATGGTCGTGTTCTGCAGTAGCCGTAGCACCAGCAAGATGACCGGGCCTTTCGCAGTCGGCCTCTGGCTACTGGGCGCGATCATCGCCACACCGACCGGATCCATCGCCAACCCCGCCGTCGCCATCAGCCTGCTCATGTCGCCGTCGAGCGCTTCGGTGACGGCAGTAGCCCTCTTCATTGCGGTGCAGTTTGCTGGCGGCGCATTGGCGTTGCAATGTGTCGACTTCCTCTATCCGTCCGGCGGACACTGATCGGCGCTAAGCAAGATCTCGAAGGAGAATATGATGTCGAAAACAAAGCTAGCGGTCTCAGCACTTGTCATCCTCGGCACCTCTGCTGCTGCGACCAGCGGCCTGACAGGCGACGCCTCGCCGATCTACGGAGTGAAGATTCCCGAAGAATATAGGGAATGGCGGCTGATCACAGTCGCGCACGAAGCTGGCAAGAACAACGACATCCGAGCGGTCCTCGGCAACGACATCGCGATCAAGGCATTTCGAGAAGGAACGAGGCCGTTTCCGGATGGCGCCATCATCGCGAGGCTCGCCTACGTCTACCAATCGTCTCCGGAGAACGACAAGGTCTTCCCGGCGCCGCAATCCTTCGTCGCGGGCGACCCGACCAATGTGCAGTTCTTGGTGAAGGATTCGAAGAAATACGCCGACACGGGTGGCTGGGGCTACGGTCAGTTCGAGAATGGCGTCGCTAACCCAAGCGAGCCGCTGATCAAGAGCTGCTTTGCCTGCCACGTGAAGCTCGACGCATCGAAAGACTTCGTGTTCAGCCACTATTCGCCGTGAGGCCATCATGCCGAGCTAAGGAGGTTGCCCTGAGAACGAAGTGCGTGATGACCCCTGCGGAGACGATGTCGGCGATCCGCGACATGTGGAAGTGCGGTCGCGTCGGCTGCCGCTCACTTCGCAGAGAACGGCGTGCTGCTGGTCGAGCCAGACAGGCAGGCAGTCGGTCGGGCCGCGATAGGCGACGGCTTCGTTGAACTCGCGCGGCGCCTTCGCTTCCTGGTGGTCGACGACCGCGTCGTGATCCAGCCAGGCAATATCGCCCTTCACCACGCGCGATGGACTGCCCGCTACATCATAGATGGCGCGCCCTCCACGGAAGAAGTGAGTGGAACGACCGCGGACATGCTCACTCTTCAGGCCGATGGCCGCTGGGTCGCCGTCGTCAACAACCCATGGGGAGGCGACGTCCTCGATGACTGGGTTTCACTTTCATATTCGCGTCGCGGAAGTCGTCGATCCGGACTATGAGGGCATCGAAATTCAGGCGAAAGACTGCGTCGCCGAGGCAATCGCTGTTGCCCGGCGCATCGTCGCGGAGGCAATCATGCTGGACACGTCCGTCGGGGATATGACTTTCGAGATTACGGATTGCGAGGGGAAACTGGTTGCGGAGTTGCCGTTTCGATGCTGCGCGCGGCTGCAGTGAGACCCTGATACCCCAACTTTGGCGTATTGTCCGGACCAGGGGTGGCACGTAGGCGGGCGGTCTCATATCGCGGGGCCCTCAATGATCGACAATCGAAACACAGCACGCCAATCAGCCTTGCTGACCGCGATCTGCAACGAGAGTCGGCTGAAAATCCTCTCGGTGCTCCTGGACGACGAGGTCACGGCTGGCAACCTTGCTACCGTGGTGGGTCTTAGCCAATCGGCGACGTCGCAGCACCTGGCGAAGGTTCGGCATCTAAAGCTTGTTACGGTTCGGCGCGAAGCGCAGACGCTCTGGTATTCGACTGACAATATCGCCGTGCTGACTTTGCTTGAGGAGCTTGGTCGCGAGGGCGACTGTTGCCGATAGCGAAGGCCGCCTAGGCTGAAACGAGCAGCCCAATCCCTATATCGGAACCAGCAATCTGAAAGGACGTGGTCATGACACTGAACGGAAGCCTGCTTGTTGCAGGTACGGAGAAACGCGGGACGAACGGTGAGTTCCATG
This sequence comes from Rhizobium grahamii CCGE 502, assembly GCF_000298315.2. GTDB lineage: Bacteria > Pseudomonadota > Alphaproteobacteria > Rhizobiales > Rhizobiaceae > Rhizobium > Rhizobium grahamii. The sequence goes on from NZ_AEYE02000028.1 coordinate 53,031, forward strand.
GGATCGAGGCAGCGACCGGAAAGGTCCTTCCCGTCTCGTTTGGTGGTGCGTCACGCGAGGATGTCGACGCCGCTGCGGCACAAGCCTGGGAAGCCCTTGCATCGTACCGCGAAACCGATCTTGGGAGCCGAGCGTCCTTCCTTGAGACAATTGCTGCGGAGATCGAGGCGATTGGCGACGAGTTGATCGTACGCGCCATGTCGGAGACGGGCCTTCCCCGCGGAAGACTGGAAGGCGAGCGAAATCGCACGACGGGCCAGCTCCGCCTCTTTGCAAAGGAAGTCCGCGCGGGTCGCTTCCAGGAGCTGCGCTTCGATGAGGGCGATCCTTCGCGCAAGCCTGCTCCCAAGCTTGATCTGCGGCTTCGCAATATCTCGGTTGGCCCCGTCGCTGTATTCGGTGCGTCGAATTTCCCGCTCGCCTTCTCGGTCGCTGGAGGAGACACGGCATCGGCCCTCGCTGCTGGCTGCCCCGTCGTCGTGAAGGCGCATTCGGCGCATCCGGGCACCTCAGAGCTGGTGGGACGGGCCGTGCAGCGGGCTGTCGCGGCCTGCCGACTTCATCCCGGCACCTTCTCCCTACTTTTCGACACAGGCTTCGAGGTCGGCCAGCAGCTCGTCGCCGATCATCGAATTCGTGCCGTCGGCTTCACCGGGTCGCGCCGCGGCGGGACGGCCCTGATGGACATCGCATCTAAGCGGCGGCAGCCGATCCCCGTGTACGCCGAGATGAGCAGCATCAATCCCGTTATCCTGTTCCCGAACGCGCTCACCCGAAACGTCGATGGCATAGCCTCGGCGTTCGTTTCGTCGCTGATCCTCGGCGCCGGGCAGTTCTGTACGAACCCAGGCCTTCTCCTTGCCGTCGATGGGGAAGCTCTCGATGCCTTCATCGCAAGAACCACGGAGCTTCTCCCCGACGTGGCGCCCCAGGCGATGCTGACCCCGTCGATCGCAAGGAACTTCTGCGAGGGAGTAGCGCGGCTTCGTGTCCATCCGGAAGTGCGCGCCATCGCGTCGGGAAAGCCGGGTTCCGAATTCGAAGGAACGGCCGCGCTGTTCGAGACGACAGCGGAAGCCTTACTCGCTCACGAGGAGCTTCAGAACGAGGTGTTTGGCGCCGCGGGCATTATAGTTCGCTGCCGCGATCTTGCCGAACTCGAGGCGGTCATCAATGAACTCGAAGGACAGCTGACAGTCGCGCTTATCATCGACAACGACGACGAAGCCGATGCTCGCCGTTTCATTCCAAAACTGGAGATGCTCGCTGGCCGCCTCCTGGTAAACGGCTTCGGAACCGGGGTCGAAGTTTCTCCGGCAATGGTCCACGGCGGCCCCTACCCGGCCACCGCAGATGGCAGATCCACTTCGGTGGGCACGCTCGCCATCTACCGCTTCCTGCGACCTGTCTGCTACCAGGATTTTCCAGCCGGAATTCTGCCGCCTGCGCTCAGGGATCAGAATCTCTAAGGCATCCGAACCTTCGACCCTCCTGCACGTTGAGGCGCAGGAGGAGATCCCCATGGATTCCGAGAAGGAAAATTCGAAGTCCAAAAACCAAGAAGTCGCCCCAATTGGAGCGGCTTTGACTCCAGGCCTGATCCCGTTTTGGTCGCCTAAATGGAAGGGGTTTGCGGCAAGTCGCCAGTCGTCGCGAAAGCCACGCCCGGCCCCGCCCCCAATTTCAAAACCGTGACGTGAAATCATGGCATATGTTCGCTCGGCTCCAGAGATGTCGTCCCGCGGTCAGTCCAACAACCTCCGTATCGCCAAGATGCCTTTGGCGGTGTCTGACCAGGACTGGCGCCAAATCAGCAAGCCGACGCCGAGCACCGTCGCCAGGGTCAATGGGATTGGGCCAAGGAACCAAAAGGCTGCCGCCACGGTGAAGTAATAGGAGCGGACACCGACGCTGAACGATCGGAGTGCCGGGTTCAAGACCATCGTGAGCGCTTCTGTCCACGCAGTGATATCTCGCTCCTCCTGTCGAGACGGACTGGCGCCGATTGCGGCCAGGCAATAGTTCAGCTGCCGCACGGCCCAAATGAAATCGGACAGCCCCCGTAGAAGGGTGGCGATTATCAGCAGGACTTTTGTCTGGAACAGCCACGCTGGATCCTTGGCCGCGAACATCGCGATGAGGCCGTTGCCGTTGCCGTAGTTCGGTTCCATGAACAGTGCACCACTGAGACCAACGATGACGATCAGGTTCGCGGATCCGAAGAAGGACGCCGAGTTGATCGTGTGCCCCAGGATGGCGGCGTCGCCAATGAAGTTGTTGTCGCGGGTTAAGGTCTCCCGCATCCACGCAGATCGCACGCGAACCATATCGACTGAAAGGCTGTCGTTCGGCCGAGGCCAGCCCAGTGCCATCAACGGCTCGATCGCAATCCAGACCAGTATGAAAAAGGTGATCGCAGCTATATTGAGCGCGTCCATGAGGTTCCCCTGCCGAGTTTGTCGGCACCCTATCGCGCGCGTCGGTTTCCTCCAAGAGACCCACTTGCCGAAGCACTCGCCGCTATGGTTGCTCGCGCATACCTGGCATCGCCTCGCGCTGATCGGCGTCGATGAGGTCGGCCGCCACCAAGAACGCGTCCGTGTGCTCGCGAGCGACTTCTCGTAGCGCCGCCAGGCTAGCGATGTCGTCACCCTGGAGGATGTCGAATTCGTGCAGTTTCTCGCGCTCGGCCTGGAGCCAATGGTCTTCGTGCCGATTCTGCGCCGCCCTCGGCTTCCCGGGCTCGCTCCAAACAAATTTCATGAAACGCTGAAGTTCGATGAACCGTTTTGCAGATCCTCCGTAAACGCTTTTGGGTATGCATTCGGCGAGGATCGGAAATTGAATTACCTTCCGTTAGTTGGCATCGCGATCGGAATTTCATTGGCGATGGCGATCGCGTGGATGATCCAGCGGGCAACGAACAGGAGCGGCTGGATCGATTCCATATGGGCATTCACAGTAGGTCTCGCGGGTGCAGCCGCTGCCCTTGCATCATATGGGACCTTCCAAAGAAGACTCGCGATCGCCGTTCTAGTCTTGATCTGGTCAGTCCGCCTGGGTTTCCACATTGCCGCGCGAATGCATGGGAAGGACGATGATCCCAGATATCGGAGCTTGATCGATGGCTGGGGAAGCAGCGCCGGATGGCGACTGTTTGTATTCCTTCAGATTCAAGCCGTGGCCGCTGTCGTGCTCACCGTTTCGGTATTTGTCGCCGCCTCTGGAAGCGGCGTGTTCCCTGGCAGGCTCGATATGGTCGCCATAGCGCTTGCCCTGCTGGCCATTGGTGGCGAAGCCCTTGCCGACTATCAACTAGCTCGGTTTCGCGGCACGGTAGAAGCCAGATCGCAGATTTGCGAACAAGGGCTCTGGCGCTACAGCCGGCATCCGAACTACTTCTTTGAATGGCTGTTCTGGTGCTCCCTTCCTGTTTTTGCCCTGCACGGCCCTGCGGTCATTGCCGCCTCGGCGGCCCCCATCCTCATGTATTGGCTTTTGGTGCACGTATCGGGCATCCCTCCACTGGAGGACCACATGGAGCGTTCTCGCGGTGAGTTATTCAGGGAGCTGAAGCGACGGGTCAACTCGTTTTTTCCAGGTCTTCCCAAAGGAGGAGCACAGAAATGAATTTACTGGCACTCGCTATAAATTCCGCGGAGCGCGCTCCTCTCACGGACACACTAGCCAAGGTCGGCATCGCCGCGCTTTGCGCCCGTTCCAATCGCGCGCTCTCGAAGTTGCCGCAGGACCATGAGCCGCGGTTCGCCGCCGCGATGAATGACTTCCCGATAGCGATGCATACGGAAGCAGCCAATCGTCAGCACTACGATATACCGGCGCCCTTCTTCGAGACCGTCTTGGGGTCGCGAAAGAAATATTCATGCTGCCTCTATCCGGGAGCCAACGTATCGTTGGATGAGGCGGAAGAATACGCGTTGGCGGAAACCTGTCGGAACGCCGGAGTGACAGATGGGATGAGAATACTGGAGTTAGGTTCCGGCTGGGGTTCTCTCTCCCTTTACATCGCCAGCAGGTTCCCTAACACGCGCGTTACATCGGTTTCTAATTCCAGATCACAGCGCGAATATATCCTAGGGCGAGGGGTGGAGCTCGGGTTAACGAACCTCACCGTCGTCACCGCCGACGTCAACATGTTTCAAACCAATGAACTCTTCGATCGCGTAGTGTCGGTGGAAATGTTCGAGCATATGTCGAACTGGCAGCGATTACTCGCACAAATCCGCGGTTGGCTGAGCCCGATCGGGAAGCTCTTCATTCACGTTTTTACTCATCGAGCCAGGTCCTACCGTTTTGACCAATCCGATCCCGCCGATTGGATTGCACGCCACTTTTTTACAGGTGGGGTGATGCCGGCGCGAGATTTGCCACACCGTTTTCCAAATCTGTTCGACGTGGAAAACGAAGTGCACTGGTCGGGACTTCACTACCAAAACACCGCACTCGATTGGCTGGCGAACTTCGACAGGGATATTGAAAAGATTCGGCCGATCCTGTCGACGGTTTATGGCCCCCGCCATGCATCCCTGTGGCAGAGACGCTGGCGGTTGTTCTTTCTTTCGACGGCTGGCCTATTCGGATTTGACAATGGATCGGTCTGGGGCGTCGGCCAATACCTTATGGCACCGGTAAGATGACCGAAGGGCAACCAGAACCAGATGCCCTTACCGGCAACACGATGATGATTGCCTTGATCATTTTGGCAAACAAGCCGTTCTATCCAATCTACGTCTGGCTGTTTGTAGGATCCGGATTCGTCCTGTCGCTCGTCACTCTCGCCTCGCTACCTCTCTTTGCGGCGGTAGCTTTCCTCGCCAAGAGGTCCGACATCTGGGGACGGGCTGCCCTCCCGATTTTAGGCACACTTGATACGACCCTCATATCCCTCCTCTTCGGCAAGGGGTCAGGTACTATGCTCTTCTTCGCGCCCTGGATGATGTTGGCCAGCCTCTCCTTCCGAGCTGGCGAGACCAGAATGCAATACTGCATCGTTGTCCTTGTCTTGGTCGCTTTCGCTTGCACCTGGCGGCTGGTGGGGGGAGCCGCGTTTGCCTGGACCGGCGCGCAAATCGAGACCTTATTGAACATAAACGCCCTTTCGGTCGCATGCCTGATGACCCTGATTGGCCTGCGATATGTGCCTCGAGGTTGAAGGTTCTGCCAACGCATGCCACGGAGAAAGCGATGAATTTGATATCAGCGCGATATTTAATAGCGCCGATTTTGGCTAGCTTAGCATTCTGGAACGCGCAGGCATCAGCAGCTGAGCGTAGTCTTCGAATTGGTCTCGATCACTACAGTGGCACTTGGCTCGAGGTCGCGCGGCGTCCGATGGCTCTGACAGATGGATGCGTAGCAGGCTATTCAACATACAAGCGAAGCGGTGCGTCCGCGGTCTCGGTTGAGGACGGCTGCCGCGTGGGAAAGCCAACTGGCAAGCTTCGACAAGTTCACGGCGATGGACGAATTTTGGATTATGGCAATACGAACGGGGCGATGCGTGTAAGATACCCGTTTTTTATCGTTTACGAATACCAAATTCTATACAAGGCTGCCGACCAAAGCTGGTTCATCAGTGCGGACCCGCAAAGGTACAATCTCTGGATATACTCCCGGCGCGTTCCGAATTCCGCGGAGCTTCGGCGAATGGTGTCGAAAGCCAAAGAACTGGGCTACGATGTTCACAAACTGGAATTCCCGGCCCAATGAGAACGAGCATCGGAACTGAGCCACCACGGCATGCGCCGATCCCTGATACCGGTGGCCGCTTCGGGACAAGGCGGCAGGGGTTCCAGGCTCCGGAAGGAATGGTGAATAGCAGGATTTGCGTCCGGCGGAACACCGGTAGCGTTTCACGCCGCGCCATTCGCCGAATGTCATATCCATTCCAGAACATGGGACACGCTGCGAGCGCTTTGCGCGTCACACCAGGTATTCAGGACCGGTAAACTACTCCTGACCTCGTCAATATGCTCAGCACGGCGATTCTTTGCCGGAGAGAAAGCGCATAGTTCAGTAGCGTACCAAAGCGATGGAAGGAATATCTCGAGGACGATCCGGAAATTTGAGCGAGCGCTGCACCTCGCATCATGTAAGCTCTCGACAGGCGTATGTTTGGTTCCGATACCTTCAACGGTATCGCCTCATGGACCGAGATCAGGCTTCGGAGGAATTTCGAGCTGACGTCTCCCTAATCTCTCCACAATGATGGATGCATGTGGGCAAGGATCTTCTGCCAACATTCCAGCGAGAGGCTCGGCAGAACCCCGCCTCCGCTTCTTTATCCAGGATCGCAGCGTAGTCACGTACGTTGCGGGACACTGGGGCGGCAGGGTCACATACACAAGGAGCATGTCATGTCGATACCATTCGAGCCGACTATCCCAGTGCCACCGATGCCGCTCGGCGATCCCCTTATTGATCTAGACCGCATACCAGGCGACCAACAACTGCCCCATCCGGACCAGACGATGGAGACCAGCCAGTGGATCATCGACGATCATCGACAAGCCCATCGGATGCTACGATCAATTCGCCATCCGCGCGGAAATCTATCATTCACGCTCGGAGGTAGGGTCCATCATGACTGAGAGCGGCAAAAAGCAGACTTCTGACCCGGCGTTTGCATCTTCCGAGGCTTTCGACTTTTGGAAATTCGACACCAGTCTCTTCAGATTGTCGGTTGATGAACTCTTTCATTTGATGAAGACGCTCGACGAGGAGGCGTCTGCGGCCGTTGGAGACGATTTCGACGATAGTGAACTATTCGCCCGGATTGAAATGGTGGAAACGCAAATCGAAAAGCGCTACCCAGGTCGAGCGATGACGCCCTACAAGCAGTGGTTAGCGCAGCATTAGCTCCAACGGATGCCAACGTGGATCTGGGGTCCAAAGTTGATCGTAGGGCTTCAACTTTCAGACAAAGAGCATCGCGAGCTGCGCAGAGTTGGACGCAGCCAACAAACCACCTCCGACTCGAGGTAAACACAGTTGCGCACTCGTCACGAGATGCCGGGCTCCCGTCGACCATTCGTAAACGACCTTCGATCTGCCGAGGGTCGCTATCGGCGAGGGCTATCCTTTGGTCCTCTTGAGCCGAGCCACTCACACGTTCGCAACAAATGCTCAGCGTTTTCGTGAGGAGTCGACAGGTAATTGGCATTAGAAATGTATCAGAAGGGTTGCTTTGTTCTCTATCGTACCCACAGCCATTGACAGTTACTGGCGTGGTATATTTCGGGCTCCCTAAGTAAATTGAATTGGAAGCACCGATGCCACGCGTTTCGTATGCGTTAAATATAGTCGACGACTTCCAGCCCCTGTTCGAAGCATTATCGGAGTGGTGCCGGGAGCAGAAAATCAACGCAGATAGCCTCGCGGGAAGTGCCGCAGCGTCAAGATTGTTCGACTTCGTAGATCAAGGCTGTAGTTCGAAAACTCAGCTGCTCGAGGCTATGCGCTCTGAGCTCTCGCACTAGCCGTCTTCCGCACGGCGCGACTTCTCTGGAAAGAGCGGCGTCGATGTTCGGCAGTTTTCGCGACGGCCATCGATCAATCTGCTCCGGCCGGGGGGTCCGGTCGGCAGGCTACAGAAGGTGGAGTTTCCGTTAAAGGAAGTGTCCGCGTGCTGATCTGCGGTCACCGTTCCGATCGATTTGATCATTTGATCCTGGTGAGAAAATAGCGCGCGCAACAAAACGGTTTCGACTTGGAACCATGAGAACGAAGTAAGGTTTGATGAATACCAATCGCACCAGAAAATGGTGCGGCGGGTGCGAGGGTGACACGCTGATCTGCGAATAATTCATCGTGACGCGCTAAGCAAATTCCCAACCCCAACCGACCGAAAAAGGAATTTTCCCATGGCAGAGTCCAAAGACCTCAGTGATCTCCTGTACGAAACCTTGAAGGACATCTACTTCGCGGAAAAGCAGATCCTGACCGCGCTTCCGAAAATGGCGCAAGCAGCCCAGTCTGCTGAACTGAAGGAGGCATTCGAGACGCATGAAGACCAGACTGCGATCCATGTCGAACGCCTTGAACAGGTCTTCGAACTGATTGGTCAGCCCGCCGAACAGAAAACCTGCAATGCGATCCTCGGAATTATCGAGGAAGGTAAAGAGGTAATGTCGGACTTCGAGGGAACGGACGCGCTTGATCCTGGTCTTCTCGCTGGTGCCCAGGCGGTGGAACACTACGAGATCAGCAGGTACGGGACGATGGTAAGCTGGGCGACGTCACTCGGGCTGGACGAAGTCGCCCAGTTGCTCGCCCAAACTCTGGAGGAAGAGGAAGAGACTGATCAATTGCTGACGGAGATCGCCGAGACCACGGTCAACGTCCAAGCTGCGGCTGAATGACAGTCACCATAAGAGTATCCCCTTTGTCCAAAGCACGTTAAAACACGAACACCGGCCGCTAGCGAAAATTGGTGGCCGGTGTCCCCCGGTTTAAAGATCAATTGGCAAGCTTCTTTGTCGCCCTCCCTCCCCATATCGGCAGTCGAACACGATCGCACCATCCTGGCTGTTCGTAGCGCGTCGGAGCACGTTGCGGCGCGCGTGCTATTGTGTTGCCCGCGAGCTGAGCTGCCCCTAGGCGAGGGATTTTTGGAGAAAGGCCAGTGCCCTCCTGGCGCCTGTTTGGGAAATGGTGTGGCCGACGCCAGGTTCGATATCAAGTTCTACCTTGAAGCCTGCAATGCGGAGTTGCATAGCCGCGCTTGTGGAGGTCGCCGCCGGTATAGACCTGTCATTTTGCCCATGAACCAGGAGAATGGGCGTGCTTTTGCTGTCACTGGAAACCGGTTGTGGCGGTAGCAGTCCAGCAAATGACACCAATGCGCCGATCTGCCATCGTCCTGAGGCAATTCCATCTAGAGCGATAATCGCGCCCTGGGAGACCCCGACGAAGGCTACTCGATGATGAGCCTCCTGAAAGCCTTCGGTTTTCAAAATGCCGTTGATCAACGCATCGAAAGCACCGCGAACAGTCCGGATTCGATCCGGGGAGAGCGGATTGCCCTCAACGCTGAACCATTGGTGACCTTGGCTACGAAGGTAGGGTGCGTTAGGCGTGGCGAAGCGAGCGTCGGGCAATGTGGATCGCCATGAGGACGCCAATGGCAGGAGTTGGCTGCCCGAGGCTCCAATTCCATGCAGGAAAATGACCAAGATTTTCGCGGACATCAAACCTCGTTTCAGGATTTCATTACAGTTTTTTGCCGACCCCATTGGAAAATAGGCGCGAATAAGTCTCTAAGTCTCGTAGATGACGTTTCAGGCTTGATTGTTGGCCCTACCTGTCAAACTGTCCCGTCGGGCAGACGCTCTCAGCCACGCGCCAGCGGCACGTCGTGGTCTTTTTTACGCCGCTGGTTCCATGGGAGAGCATAGCGTGCGTCGCAACATCTCGCCGTCGTTGGCCCAGCTGATAAACGTTTTAACCACCGGCTTGTTCGCGTACGGTGGCGAACAGAGGTTTAGCAGGCGTTGCCCGGAGCTGGTGCAGGCGGTGCGCCGCACCACAATTGCCAGATAACGCGGCCTCATCGAAAACATTCAACCGGTCATTGGATATGACGTCTTAGGTCCTCTGCCAGATGGCGTCACACTCATCCGCGTCCTGATGGTGGGTCGCAACAAGCTGCGGCAGAAAAACTGAAGTTGGGAACATTGGGCGCTTTTGCCTAACGGCCTGAGCACGCACCATAGGGTAGTTGACACCGTAACTTGCGACCAAGCTGAGGTTGCGGTGGCTGAAGCTTTCATTGCAAAGGGCCCGCCGATCCAGTTTCTGACGAGCCCAACGGTCTACATTGCGGCTGAGATTACGCGCGCAACGATCAGAACTGCTTGCGGAAGCCGATCGTTACGGAATTGCTGGAGAAATCCGTGCTCGACGTAGTGCCATCACGAGCAGTGAGATCGAAGGTATCCGCCGCGGTGTACCTATATCCAACTTCAAACGTTGTATTCTGAAACAACGACGTATTTGTGAACAGTCCCAGCCCCTGAATGTCGATACCGACACCTGCGTCGAGATGGTAGGCAAAAGCCGTGTCGCTGTCGTCCATCAGTGTCGCAACACCCGCAACGCCCTGTCTGCGCAGTTCCAGGTTCATAAAGCCAACGCCGCCTCCGACGTATGGTTTGATAGCGCTAAAAGCGCCGCCGCCCTGCGATAATGGAATGTCGATAAAGCCGTTGACGTAGCCCTGAAAGGTCCGAGCGTCACCAAAGGAGTCGATCGAGTCGACAGTCCCTAAGCCCGCAACGCTGTGCTCGTCGACGGACGCTGTGCCGTACCCTAGCTCAAGTTCGAGCCTTGGAGACACCCAACCTGCCGCTCCGAAATCATAGCCGGCACGGAGCGCGGTGTAAAAACCGACGTCGTAGTCGGTCGACACTCTCACGCCAAGAACATCAAAGCCGGTGTCATCAAGGAAGTTAATCGTGCTGACGCTGCCGATGTAAAAGCCCGACGTCGACGGGGCAAGAACCGGCTGTTCAGTTGGAGCAACCAGATCGGCAGCTTGCCCGGCCGACAAGGACACGGTCGATAAAAGGACTGCCGTCAGAAGATAAGTGCGGTAGCGCATGTGCGGGTTCCTCGAATAAGTGCTAATTTAGTTCGAGTTAAAACCTAAGGCGTTGCGGCCTTAGTGAACACCCAAGCCTGGCAAGAAAGACAGCAATCGCAGGCGGTATTCACCTTCATGTTGCATAGTTGCCGCAACTCCACTTCTCTGCGTGGTCTCTCGCCAGGCCCGAGCGCGAATAGGCAACGGCTCGCCGGCCGTGGTATCGATATCCGCTTGCTGCTCCAGCCCAGAGTTGGGGTAGCGCTAAGGAGGACCGTAGTGGTCGCAGCCCGCCGACGGCAACAACAGATCCCGGGATAGACCTTCGGAATCCACCGTGACCCGACCATCGCACCTGCCAAACCGGTTTCAGGCAGCGTCGTACTGCCAGTCATACTGACAGTTTCCCCTATAACCGTAGAAGGGATTGCAACCTTCGGGCGCGTCGCGCGCTTGCCCTTAGCAGGACGCTTTTTGGGCCGCTGCTGGACGCACTCTGTGCGATGGATGACGGGAACCAAAGCTGAAGCGGCTTGTTAGGCGAGCGGGAAGGAGATGAACGCCCTTCTTTGTTTTCCTCGAACGAAAGCCCCGCCTGCTCCAATTCAGGCGGGGCTTTTTCTTTTTTCATCAGAGCTAATAGCCAGAAACCATCGAGCGGAGGTTCAGGAGCATGTATGTGTGCGACGTGAAGCTGACGAGAACCTGGCCTTCAACGCGCCGACTGAGCCCTACCCTGCGAGCGGTACCGACTCTTCGGGCAATCCGGCAATAGGGCTAGGCGGAATCGAGCTAAAATACCCCTTAAGTTGCTGGCCGGAGATGATGATTCCGGCGCGAAATGGCGCACAATGCACCGATCGAAAGAACCTTGGGGTGGGGTACTCAGAGGAGAAGAACGTGACTTTGGCAACCTTGGTAACGAAAGCACTGTCGAAGGATTCCACATACGTCTTTGGCCGGTTTCACTCAATCCGAATCGCTTACAGTGCGGCGCGCCGAGCGGCAGAGTATTTCCAACCACCTCAATGGAGAGCAGGCACGTGGAGCTTCCCGACGCTCTTTCCGGCTGCCGATGTTCCCGAGATTGTAAAGAGCATCCGCAAAGAGGCTGTGTTTGTTGGTCTCAACCTTCCCGCCTACGTCGTGGAGGAAATCAAGGAATTCGCGTTACGCCAGCCTTTGCATGCGATCTACGATCCGAATGGCCCTACCTTCCGTTACTCAGACGTTTCGGACGGAACAGCAGCTGACGGCAGGCGCATGCCGGTTGGTGGGGTTTCGAACCCGGAACGCTGTCCAGCGGTTCAGAGGCTGATTGATGACCCGGTTTTGCGTTCGATCGTCCGCGAGTACTTCGGACACGAACCCCGAAAGATCATAGCCTTACTTCACTGGAGTTTCGGCTCACCTATGGACGATGAGGAAAGACGTCACCTGAAGCATATCGTCATAGACTACCATTATGATGTTGATGGCTACAATCTCCTATACGCCAGCTTCTATATTACCGACACGGATCGCTATTCCGGTGCACACGTGATGATGAAGCGCTCACACAACCGAAAGCCCCTAAGGATGCTGATTGGCTCGGTTCGCGCAAGTGTAGATGCCGTGTACAAGTATTTTGGCAAAGAAAATGAAATCATCATTGAGGGTCCAGCGGGCACCGGGTTCGTCCAAGACACATCTTGCTATCATAGAGCTTCCCCACCAACGCGAGGCGACCGCCTAATGCTGGCCATACGGTTCATTAACTAAGCGAGATCTTTTCAGCGCCCCAGACGGTATCGTGTCTGGGCGTCGAACTCGGGACGCGGCGTGGGGTCGAGAGATCCTCGGCCAAGGGCTGCGTTAAATCAGTCCTTGGCCTAAGCTCCAAGCTCTGCGGAACCGATCCTCTCGGAATGAGTTTATCGCCGTGCTCGCCCATCGAGCATCCCCACCTCTGACTGCCTCGCTTCTTATTGCGTACGTGCGGGGCATTTTTTCTCTGCAGTGAACGCTTTCGAGTTTCTGTGTAGGACTTTGTACCTATACCGAGCTCCGTCCAGGCGGCCGAAGCCATCGGCTCTATCATTGGCCGCAAAGCCCGGTTTAGATTGAGAGAGAATTATCGCCCGTTGTGGAGTGTCCTACGTCGCACGCCGTGGTTATCGATCAGCAGAGCGCCAGATATCGCGTCGAACCGAGCATCACCAACGGAGGAAAAAGGGCCGTTGTTGATTTGCACACGAGGCTTCCGGCGATAGTGGAAGGTGTCGCGTTGACCAGCCTTTCGAGCCGCGAGGCTAATGATCTGGTTGCATTGATGAACAGCCGGGAACGTCGCGCAAACAGCGCCACGTCTAACTCTTAAGCCTAGGGACGGTGACCACGAGGAAGCTCAGGCGGGTGTCGTTCTTCGGCTTTCCGTAACCTGTAGGACTTTGGTCCCAGTTACCCGAACGGGCGATGAGGGTAAAAATAAAACAGCCCCGGTTCTGCTGCAATGGGAACTATTTGCCGCCCGAACAGTTCGGAAGCTTCCAATTCCAACTCGCGCGCTTAGCTGCTGACTCGAGGACTGTGTATTGACGGATGACAATGTCACACCCCGCTATTACCTAGCAAGAAGCAGCACGTTTGTTGGGTTATGGTCGGCAATCGATACTTTTACAGGCTGGCCGGTGGTCGTCCGCGACGTCCCCCTTGATGCTCTATCACACCAAGAGGCAATCGATCTGGTCGATCTCATGAATGACCGGGACCTTCAGGCCCGGGAGATCCTCAAGCGCTTCGAATGACCTTTCCCCCTACAACCGCGTGGCAATCCTTGCCAAACCCGCCCGTCGTAGTAATTAATTAGCATGCCCGCGCTCTCCGGTGGACGTTGAATGATGATGTTAGAAGACCTGTACCGTTTGTTGAGGATGGGCCATGTTCAGGCGCAAGGGATCGTCGATACGATGACCCAGCCGGTCGTCGTTCTGGATCATGGCATGTGCGTTACGACCGCAAACCCCGCCTTTATAAAGTCCTTTGGGGCCGAGCGGGATGACATCATCGGACAGAACTTCTTCCAGCTTGGCGACGGGCAGTGGGACATTCCCGAACTGAAGCTGCTTATTTCCGAGGTTATTCCTAAAGCGGCGGCTGTTGTCGGCTTTCAGGTAACCCATGACTTTCCCACAATTGGCAAGCGAACCTTCCTCGTTGATGCGCGGCGACTTGTTCATCCCGACGACAACAGCACGAGTATTCTTGTCATCTTCGACGACGTTACGCAGACCCAGCGTCACGAAGCCGAGCAAGATTTCATCATTTCGGAAATGCGGCATCGAATGAAGAACCTCTTTGCCGTCGTGCGGGCGCTAGCCAATGAGACACAGGCGGAGGGTCAGACCGTTACCGAATACCGTGACACCTTCCTTGCGCGGCTCGATGTAACACTCCGCGCCCAGGAGATAGCCGCGTCTGCCGAGGCCATCGATTTTGAAACGCTTGTTCGGCGATCGGTTGGCTCTTTAGCTGCAAATCGGCTCAAGTGCGATGGACCATCGGTAACGATCACGGCATCAAAAGTTGTCTCGACGAGCATGATATTTCACGAACTGGCGACCAATGCAGCGAAGTATGGCGGCCTGGCGACCGACGGCGGCAGACTGCAACTGACGTGGTCGGTGGAAAATGGACCGAGGGACCGAACCTACTTGAAATGCGAGTGGCGCGAGGTGGACGGACTGCCCGTGAAAACACCAAGCCGAAAAGGATATGGCAGCGAACTGATCGAAGGAATGATCGCCCATCTTGGCGGATCAATGGAACTCAACCTCCTCCCTGAAGGTTTAGCTGCGACCTTTAACTTGCCAATGTAGACCGGCATGAACGCACCTCCCGCAGATGTCGAACGCAGAACGGTTCTTGTCGTCGAGGACGAATATCTCCTTGCCATCGAACTGAAGCGCGCTTTGGTTGGGGGTGGGTTTGAAGTGCTGGGACCAGCGGGTTCAGTAAATCATGCCTTGGATCTCGTAAGTAAGAAGCGCCCTCATGCGGCCGTCCTTGATGTCACTTTAGGCAGTGAGACAGTGTCGCCCGTCGCACTGCACTTGAAGTCGTTAGGGGTGCCGTTCATCCTCGCAAGCGCCGTCTCTCCCCGCGAGCTTGCTCGTTACCCCATTTTTAGCGGCGTTCTGAACTTGGGAAAGCCAACCGATCTAGGTCACCTTGTCAGGGTTATGCAAAGTCTGTGACCGGCAGTACGGACAAAGACCAGGTCCAATACGATATGATGCACGCCCCTGGGCTTAAGAGCCTGCCATTCCCTGAACGGGTCCAACACTTCCATTTTCGGCCCTGAACGTCTGCAGCAATACAAGCGTCGCAACCTCATCAGCTTCCACCAAACGGGAGTAGCCAACAACCTATAAATCCAATCTGCATTTCGTTCCCTCTCGCAACAGGTAAAGACCCAATGGACGGAGTGGAGCTGAGAAGATGCAAGTTTCTCAGGGCCCCACTGTGCCGTGCAGCGCGAGATTCTTGGTTTCGTTGTATTCGCTGGTCATCC
>NZ_AEYE02000027.1 GCF_000298315.2 Rhizobium grahamii CCGE 502
CCAGCCCTCGCATCGACCCCATGAACGCTTCCTGGTCTCGACGAAACCGCACTGCAATGCGCCTTTTTGACGTGCGACCTCTCCTGATGAGGGGATTGTCCAGAGTTAACATTTCGTTAACCATGTGACCTTAGCGTCCGGAAGGCGAAACAATACTCTCCGGAAATCTCTAGGAGGACGCCATGTCTCTCGCAACCGTGCCCGGCAAAATCAGATTATATGGCAGTCATGCCGTCTTGGTCATGACTGAGGGTAGTCTGCATCAGACCGTATGCATCAGCGACGATGCCTTGCCTGCTGACGAGGGTGATGTAATCCAAGGCATCCTTCGTTATCTTCCCATGTATGAGTGTATTGCCGATCGCAAGTTCTCAGAGGGCCAATTGGCATATGATGGACGGGTATGGATCACATCTTCTGACATCACTTCGCACTGAGAAACAAAGCACATGCTTGGGCTCCGGCTATATGATTGCTGTGATCCGGCCGCTGATGCTCATGAGATCGCTCGAACGGTGCTCCGACCGAGGACGCCGATCAACGCGGATCCGCAAAGCGCCGCGATAGCCGCAAAGCCAAATACGCCTTCCAGACCTTGTGTTTCGACAATCAGACCGCCAATCGCCGCGCCGCTCGAAATGGCAATCTGAAATGTTGTCAGCATCAATGCTCCTGCGCTCTCGGCTTCATCGGACGCCGCCTGCGTCACGAAGCTCTGCACGCTCACAGGCAGAGCTCCGAACGCGAAACCCCATAATGCCGTTGCAATGAACGCGATCGTCGGATGAGCGCCAACAATAGCCAATGCAAGGGTCGTCGCCGCAATACCGGTTGCCGCGAAGGCAATCGCCCGACCCGTATTGCGTTCGGCCAGGTACCCCCCAATGAAATTGCCGAGGAAGCCACCAATACCGAAGGCGAGAAGAACACCCGAAATCCCTTGGACTCCGAAGTGAGGCACCGTTTCGAGAAATGGCCGGATGAACGTGAAGCCTGCGAAGTGACCCGAAACAACCAGAAGTATAGTGGCTAAGCCGATTCGAATTGCGGGCCGTCGCAAGACGCCCGCTATCGTACCCAGCCCGGCACCGCCCATGGATGGCATGGGAGGCAGTGCGAAAACCTGAACCGCAAGCGCGATGGCACCCACTGTGGCTGCGATCAGGAACGCCGCGCGCCAGCCTAAGGTCTCCCCAACCCATGCACCGACCGGCGCGGCGCAGACCGTTGCAACCGACACACCTGTCATTATCACCGCCATCGCTCTTGGCATCAACTCCTCAGGCACAAGCCGCATGGCGAGCGCCAATGACATTGCCCAAAAGCCGCCAAGTGCAATTCCGAGAACTGCTCGCGCTACCAGAAGTGTGGCCAAACCACCGGCGACAGCTGCGAGGAAACTTGAAATGATCAGGAGCGTGGTCAGTCCCCAGAGCGTTAGCCGACGGTCAAGCCGGCTGGTGGCAATGACAACGGCAGGACCCGCAATCGCGCCGATGACAGCTGTCATTGTGACGGACTGCCCCGCCGCGCCAATACTGATGCCCAGATCGTGAGATATCGGTGTAAGAAGACTGGCTGGAAGGAATTCCGCAGTGACAAGGCCAAACACTCCAAGGCCGAGAGAAACAACGCCTGGCCAATGAGCATCGCGCTTCCTGCTTTCCACCTCGAAGGCACTGGCTTCAGGTTTGACGTTCATAATCTATCTCCAACGTTTGATCATTGAAGGCTAGACGTGCCGCTACGGTGTTTCTATGCTAGAAAAGACAAAATATTTGATTATTCGTCCAAACAACGGATAGAGCAATGAGCGATGCATTGACGGAAATGATGCGGGGTTTGCGCTTGGATGGCGTCGAATATGGAAGATGTCAGCCGTCCGCGCCTTGGGCGACAGCTTTTCCAGCCAAGGAAGAAGCGCAATTTCACTTTGTGGCGGCAGGCAAGGCGCACCTTCAATCCCCGAATGGCGAGTGGGCAGAAATGCTGCCCGGCGACGCGGTGCTGCTGCCGAGAGGCGACGCACATGTGATTGCCAGCGAGCCCGGGCTGGATCCGACGCCGGTCGGTAGTCTACCACGCAAACCGCTCTGTGACGGCATCGTCGATTTGCAATGTCCGTGCGCCGACAACCGTAATCTCCTATTCTTTGCCGTCCTCCGCTTCAATGTCGATAAGCATCATCCGCTGTTGCAGTTGATGCCGAAGGTGATGCGGACAAGTGACCTCGCTGCGAATGAGCCATCGATCCCTGCCCTTCTCGAGGCAATGATGCGTGAGGTCGACATGAACCGCGTAGGCGCTGGAGGGATATTGGCTCGTCTCGCCGACGTCCTGACTGCAACACTCATCAGAACATGGGTGGAGCATGGGTGCGGAGACGCCTCCGGTTGGCTGGCCGCTGTTCGGAATCCGGAGATAGGCCGGGTTCTCGCCGCTATTCACCTCGACCCCGCATATGACTGGACGGTGGAAGAACTTGCCCGAAAAATGGGGGCATCGCGGTCCGCCTTTGCCGAGCGATTTTCTAAGGTCGTTGGCGAGACCCCGGCCCGGTATGTTGCACGGATGCGCATGCATCAAGCACATCAATGGCTTCTCGAGGGTCAGCGCGTTGGCTCAATCGCTGAGCGTCTGGGCTATGAGTCAGAGGCATCCTTCAGCCGTGCCTTCAAACGAATCATGGGTGCATCGCCTGTCACGTTTCGCGGAAGGGCCCTGGACCCTTCCCGACCCGTCATGCGAGTCGCCTCTTGAACAAAGGGGCATGACGCCGGTTGAGCGCGTAGGCCTCGCGGCTACCGATTGGAACTATGCCTTGCGCCTCGGCGATAGCCCGCTGGAGGTCATCGATCGGCGTTGCATTGACGATCGTGTTGCCTTCCAGTTCCTTCGGTATTTTCCAGCCTGGATCGACGCCATCCATTTTCGGCATACATTCCAACGAGCTTTTCAGGCGGCTGCCTTCCAACCGATGACAGTCACATCCGACTCCGTAGACAGGCATGGAAAAGCCGGCAGGAACAGCTTGACCATAGCGTCGCTGGTCGAAACTCCGCTCTGGTTGAGTTCGTCTGCACTCAATGATGAAATTGCCTTCCGCTGAACCGAAACGACATGCACCCTGCTCGCCGGCCAGAACCCACTCGCAGAACGGATTTCAAGCGGCCCCGGCTCGATGGAACAGTATCCAACTCGAACAGCAATCGTTTTGGCGCCGCTTTCAACGGATTCCATATGGTTATCCGCTATGATTATGTTTTGCATCATGTCTCCGTTCAAGGCATCGCGCATCACAAAGGGACCGTTAAATCGATCCGGTCCTTCCTAATAACCGGTGGTACACCGCGGGAAAACTGTAAATCCGGAATATCAGCTATGCGCGTTTTTAACACGGCATCTCCCTTAGATGACGGAGAAGATGACATTCATCTGTGGGAAGACAATCAAAGAACATCGCGGAATACCGGTTACAACATGGCTATCGGTGCGATGACCGGCCGCAGCCTCGATCCTTATCTCGGTCCGGCAAGGCGACGGGATCGCAACCATGTTTTCGAGTTTCGATGGTACCGCCGGACGTCTCTGGGAGGAGAACAATGTGGACTTCACCAACCTAGCAACCTGATAGTCGCCGGCGTCGCGCTGGTCCAAGGTGCTGGCCACTACGCTCAACATCGGCGGTTTCACGCTGGACGGAATCACTACAGCCACGCTCGGAGCGATGACCATATACACGCGCTCGATCAGCGAGATCGCCGGATCGAACGGGACTAACTCCGGGCGCTCGTAGCATACGTCGGGCGAATAGTCATGCGCTCGCACGATAGGATCGAGACATGCCACCTGACTAAACGTACGTCAGCGTACCCAAGCTGCAGTCAGACCTAGGTCCGATTGCTAACCTCGTCTACGGGCCTAATCTTCACCTATCCTTCATCTCCTGGAAGGATAAGGGAGGCCACCCGGGTGGGGTTTGTAATAGTCGGTGGCCTCCCAGTCATGTCAACTCTGGACCTACCTTTGCCATAGCGGCTCCCGACAGGGATTGCGTTGATCTCGCCGCCCTCCGTGTTCGGAACCATTTGGATTGTAGTTCATTAAACGGACGAAATCATCTGGAGGCAGTGATGGAAAGCGTGCGGACGTTTGAGAGGCGACGTCGTGTGCGAGGTGCGCCATATTCCTTGGAACAGTTTCAGCAAAAGTACGCTCTTCAGTCCGGTGAGGCCGAAGACCTCTATGCCCGGTTCGGACCCTCGTCAATCGAGCTTGATCTGTTGATGGCGGCAAAAAGGCGAAAGCCATGCTTTTCATCGCTCTCCGCGGACTTCGAACTGCGATAGTCGCAGCACCATGAAAAATGGTCCGCAAAAGCAGCGTTTTTTCTTTAATATCCGCGATGGCAGCAATTACATTGCGGACACAGAAGGTGTTTTGTTTCCTGACGTTGATGCGGCGATTACAGCTGGGCTGTACTGCGGCCAAGGTCTGTTTCTAAAGAAACTTCTAAACAGCCGACCAAAGCCTGGGCAGTGGCTAGAGATTACATGCGAGGCTGGAAAAGTGGTCGCACTTCTTCCGATCCTTTAATGTTCAAATCGAAGTCTGCCTCCGCTGCGATAATCAGGCGCCCAGGAGACGCTCCTGCGCCGCGATGATCATGGTTGGAGGTACCTTGATGGTTTGGAACAGCTCATAGAGAAAATACTTCAACGCCGAAATTTCCAGTTCAACGTGGGCTGCGAATATCGGATCTCCAGCAGCCCATCTCCTCATCGTGAAGATGGATCGGCCGATGGAGCCGGGCCGTGAAAGAACATTGGGATCGAAATGCTGGCTTTCCGTGACGTACCAGACGAACAGCCGGACGGCCAGCATCGCCGGGGATCGCCTCGCGTTTGTCGCAAGACTTTTCTCGTTTTCCAAGGCGCTTCGCGCCATTACGCCGAGCCGGCTGAGGTCGAGCCCCAGTTCCAGTAGGCGTTGCGACAGTTCCGCTTCACGCGGATCGGGGTGAGCAAAATGATCGGCGAGGTTCATGCTCAGAAGATACCGCCAGCGTTGGTAATGTCATATTCCCCTTACCCTCGTCAATTCGGCTGAGGTGACATTGAGGAGGGCAACGGTAAGCTGGCGCGAACCGACCGGCGCCAGCACTTACTTTCTGTTTCACCCCGAACGCAGCGCCGCGATCGGGTGCGGGACGGCCGCCAGGGGCGCGACGAAGCTAAGAGATGCCTCGGCGGTTACCCACTTCTCTTGAGCTTTAGCGCAGGTAGGATTCATGTGAGCGGCCCGATCTTCATCGGTCTTGGTGAACCCATCGGGGCCGTGACGGGCGCTGCCCAAAACGAAGGATAACAGCATGGCAACTATCGGTACCTTTACCTCCAGCGAAAATGGCTTTAGCGGTTCCATCCGCACCCTGGCCCTTAACGTCAAAGCCCCGCATTTCCCCGCATTGAGAACCCTTCCGACAAAGGCCCGCAATTCCGGATATATGCCGGCAATGTCGCCCGAAAGGACGGACATCATCCAATCATCTTCATGCAATGCGGCCCCGTTCGCCATCGGGTCGATGCAAGAGTACAAGCTGCCGAGCGTGGTATTCACCACCGTGCCCGTGATCGTTCGACGAAGTTTGAGTTGCCGGCGCCTCTGGTCCTGGCCGAGCGCCCGTCAATGCCCGCGATATATGCAGCCCTTGCGCAGGACCGCGGGCGAAATGAACTTATCTTCGATGATGTGTTGAAGTCTCTTGAAGCCAAGCGCTCACTGATCGTTCTGACCGAGCGGAAGGACCACCTCGACTATCTCCAGCAGAAGTTCTCACCGTTTGTAAAAAATCTGGTGGTGCTGCGCGGTGGCATGTCGGCGAAGGATCGCAAGCAAGCCGACACGGCGTTGAATGTCGCAGACGATGATGAGCGCCTGATACTTGCGATAGGGCGCTATATCGGGGAAGGCTTCGATGACGCCAGGCTCGACACGTTGTTCCTGACCATGCCGATCGCCTGGAAGGGAACTTTGGCGCAGTATGTCGCCCGTCTGCATCGCCAGCATGATGGTAAGAGAGACGTCTTGGTCGTCGATTATGTCGACAGCACCGTTCCCGTTCTGGCCCGGATGGCCGCAAAGCGACGCCTGGGTTATCGCGCGCTGGGCTATGTGATCGAATGAGGGCGCCCCGCTTTGAGCGGAGCGCCGTGGACCCGACCAAGCGCCATGACCAGAAGCTTATTTGTCATTTGACTATGGAAGAGGTCCGCGCGGTGCTTAACGCGCCGATCTTGCGACGCGATCTGGCATCCGCGACCGGGCAATGATGCATCGTTGCTTCGCCGGAGGCTTGCGGGTCTCCGAACTTGTCGGCGTTCGGATGAAAAACCTATCGCTTCGACACGGCGCAAGCCTGACGGTTCTAGGGAAAGGCCACAAAGAACGCTGTAAGACCTCCGAGCACGGTCGGGACTACCTTTTGGTCAAGCGTGATGACCCACGCTTCTCTGCGCCTATTTATGCGACCCTTGCGGAGGTCGATGGCACAGAGGCATTACAGTAAATTTGGTCGCCTCCTAGCAAGCACTAACAACAACGGGCTCCCGGGGGCGGAGCCACTCCCAATCTGACTTGGAAGGGACGACCCAAAAACATGTTTACACGAGCGGTCGCTTTATGTGGTCGGTGCAATGCAAATGTAAGCCATCTCGCATACCCGTCGTCCTGCCGCTGTCGCTCATGATCCATGACGCAACTGCAGCCCACTTCGCCCAAGCTATCTCTTAAATTGCATCGAAGCGAAATCCTATCGGAGCGTGCAAACATATTGATAACTCAGGTTGATTAGGCTTCGCTTACAGTGCTACCCTTTTGATGATTCATCGCGCCATTGGTCATCAAGAACAACAGGGAGGCAGCTTGCAAGAAGTCGCCATCAACGAAGACGACGCCGGCACCGTCACCAACGAGAATGCAAATGAGGGCAGCGCATTACCAAATCATAATGTAGTCGACTATGACCCTTGCAGCGGGAAAATGTCCTGTTCCGGCGCGAGACCCATTATTAATTTCTCCTTCGTCAAGAAGGCGCTTAAGACACTCTGCCGCGAGCAGGGGGTGGTGCGCGATAGAATGGCAACCGTTGAAATTGCGGCACTTCTGTTGGCATTGGTCAAAGAAGGCGTTCATGACGAAGAACAACTAACGCGCCTTGCTCGCGCGCGATGGCAGGAAATGGCGAAGGCAAGACCCGATGCCGACGCAACTTAGGGCGAGCATCGATTATTGAGCCCTGCAAATGACATGTGGTTGAGGCAGTGCGCTATCGTAACTTCAATCACGCCAAAGGTTCGCAAAACTTACGTGGCATTCCTTGAATGGGGATTGTCGTTCTGCGGCCATTGTCCACGTCAAAAAAATCGCAGGAACTTCGATGAGGTTTTTCTGTTATCTATCGGCGTTTGTGAAGGGGCGACCTGCATTTGATGCAGGTGGTGACAACCTCCAGTGAAGGATGACCCATGAGTGGCGAGCACGGGCTTCAGATGTGGTGGCATCAGTCAACGATCTATCAAATATATCCACGCAGTTTTGCCGATAGTAATGCTGACGGAATTGGTGACCTGCCCGGAATTACTAGCAAACTGGAATACCTAAAGGCCCTCGGCGTTGACCTCCTCTGGCTCTCCCCGATCTTCGCGTCGCCCATGGACGACAATGGCTACGACATCTCCGACTACCGAAACATCGCTCCCGAGTACGGTTCACTTGCCGATTTCGACTTTCTTGTCAGCGAAGCACGCCATCGCGGAATGGGTGTCATTCTCGACCTTGTTGTAAACCACACTTCGGACGAGCATCCATGGTTCCAACAGGCACGATCTTCTCGCAAAAATCCCCTCCACGATTTCTACATCTGGCGCGAGCCCGCTATCGGTGGGGGGCCTCCCAATGGACTTACATCGTCGTTCGGCGGCTCTGCATGGACCTTCGATCCCTCTTGCGGGCAATACTATCTGCACCTCTTCTCTCGGCGGCAACCTGATCTGAATTGGGAAAATCCGCTGCTTCGGTCCGAGATTTACCAAATGATGAATTGGTGGCTGGATCGCGGGATCAGCGGGTTTCGGATGGATGTCATTGACTACATCGGCAAAAGCGTCGATCAATCAATCATCACCGACGGCCCCCATCTCCATGACTATCTGCAGGAGATGAACCATATGACCTTCGGCGACAGGGATGTCGTTACTGTTGGTGAGACCTGGAGCGCTACCCCAGGCTCAGCATTGCTTTATTCGGGGCGTGAACGTCACGAGCTATCGATGGTCTTCCAGTTCGAACACGTGACGCAACAGTGGGACGAAATCTATGGTAAGTGGCGATCGCGTCCGTTTGACCTAGGCAAGCTCAAGTCTGTCCTCAGCAAATGGCAACTTGCCTTGGCGGACGACGGGTGGAACTCCCTGTTCTGGGGCAATCATGACCTGCCGCGCGCCGTGTCGAAATACGGTGACGCGAAGGGTTTCCCGCTCGAGTCTGCGAAAATGCTCGCGACGGTCCTTAATCTCCTCAAAGGCACACCATTCATCTACCAGGGTGAAGAAATTGGAATGACCAATGTGCCGTTTACGAAGATTGAGCAGTATCGTGACATCGAAACTCTCAACATGCACCGGTTACACCTCGAAGCTGGCATGTCACCGGAAGAGTTCCTGAAAGGCGCCAATGAAAATGGTCGCGACAATGCCCGTACCCCGATGCAATGGTCTGACGGTGCCAATGCTGGATTTACGACCGGAATCCCGTGGATCGAAGTAAATGAAAATTACACGATCATCAATGCCGAGCACGCAATTTCTGACGAACACTCGATCTGGAGTCACTATAGGAAGTTGATTCGTCTTCGCAAAGAACACCGCGTAATCGTCTACGGGCGATACCAATCCCACCTTGAGAGTCACCCGGATGTCTTCGCCTATACCCGCAGTCTTGATGGATCGCTTGTGCTGGTATTCGCCAATTTTTCAGCGCGGCAAATTACGATTGAGCTGCCGAATGAGCTGCAGGTAACAGGGAAGTGTCTTATCACCAATTATTCTGACAGAGGGGAACTTGGGGGATCGTTGTCTATGTCTCCCTATGAGGCTTTCGCGATACTCGCAGACTAACGTCTTACTCCGGAACAACGCACCGTTGCTGACGTTTTCCTTGGCCAGAACGCCTGGGAGGAAGTCAGACAAATGCAAAGCAAACTAACATCCGGAGCGAGGGGAAGTTCGAAGAGACGATATCCAATCGGTGCCGAGATCGTTAATGGCGTTACATCATTCCGTATCTGGGCACCAAACCACCCAACTGCGTCGATCGTTCTGGGGTCGGGCATGGAATACCCGATGTATCGGGAGGAAGAGGGCTACTTTTCCCTGGAGGTCGATGCTTTGGAGACTGGTACCCTTTACCAGATCCGGCTTGGAGACGAGCCGGAATGTCTACCCGATCCAGCATCGCGTTTTCAGCCGGAAGGACCGTCGGGCCCGTCAATGCTCGTAGATTCCAGCTCTTATCAATGGCAGGCAACGGACTGGTTAGGTGTGTCCCCCAATGGGCAGGTACTTTATGAAATGCATATCGGGACATTCACGCCGGAAGGAACCTACGCCGCCGCCGCGGGCAAGCTGCCACTGTTGAAGGACCTCGGCATCACATGCTTGGAGTTGATGCCGCTCAACGAGTTTCTTGGCGAGTTCGGATGGGGCTATGACGGGGTACTTCCCTATGCCCCTACCCGCCTGTACGGTCACCCGGATGAATTGCGTTCGTTTATCGATAGCGCCCATCAATCTGGAATCGGTGTCATTCTCGACGTTGTCTACAACCATTTCGGAGTTGGCGAGAAATTTAGCGCCTTTTCAACCGATTACTTTACGGACCGCTATTTCAACGAGTGGGGGAGCTCGGTCAACTTCGACGGAGAAAATTGTCAAGGGGTGCGTGAGTTCATATCAAAGAACGCAGCGTACTGGATCGATGAATACCACCTCGACGGTTTGCGCTTGGACGCCACACAGGCGCTCTTTGATGCTAGCACGGAACACGTCGTCACACTGATCTCCCGGGAGGCGCGCGCGGCGGGAGGGAGGAGATCGATTTACCTCTTGGCCGAGAACGAACCGCAGGACGCGGGACTTCTCCGCGCGATCGAGGAGGAAGGGATGGGCCTAAATGCAGCCTGGAATGATGACTTCCATCACTCGGCCATGGTGGCGGCAACTGGCAAAATGGAAGCCTATTACCACGATCACCGCGGTCACGCACAAGAGTTTATATCAGCGGCGAAATATGGCTATCTGTTTCAGGGTCAGCGCTATGATTGGCAGAATGCACCCCGAGGAACCCCCGGCTTTCATCTTCACCCTGAATGCTTTGTGCATTTTCTACAAAACCATGACCAGATCGCGAATTCTGCAAGAGGTTTGCGAGTAAATCAACTTACGTCACCGGCGCGCTTGCGGGCGTTGACCGCCCTGCTCCTCCTTGGTCCTCAGACACCCATGCTTTTTCAAGGCCAGGAATTTGGAGCTACAACACCTTTCTACTACTTCGCCGATAGTCGCGGGGAGATGATTGATCAGGTACGCAGGGGGCGGATTGAGTTCTTGAAACAGTTTCCAAGCCTGAAGGATCCTGACTTTGAGAATAACATGCCTTTGCCGTCCGATCGGCTGACGTTTGAACGATCGAAATTGAAGTGGGACGAATATGTCGCAAATGAGCACCTCGTCGCGCTTCATAGGGACCTTCTTGTGCTGCGGCGGAACCACATCTTCGGCGGACAAAAAGGACGACGCGCTGTCGACGGGAGCATTTTGGATAGATCCGCATTGCTGTTGCGGTTTTTCGCAGATAATCCAGAGGAACAGCGTCTGCTTCTAGTCAATCTAGGTCACGACCTTTCAATCCACAGCCGGCCCGATCCCTTGCTCGCCCCGCCGCGCGATTGTCAATGGAACGTTGAATGGTCCAGCGAAGATATGAACTATGGTGGAAGCGGGCGCCGGCCCATGGACTTGCAGCATCGTTGGGGTCTTCCGGCCGACTGCGCAGTGGTGCTCGCGCCGAGAAGGCAGGCGCGGAACAAGACGCCCCCTCCCGAAGACCTTGATCGCTGGCAGGAGGCGATCTCCTCCTAAAATCAGGCTGAGCAACGTTGGTCAGGCACTGAGTTTGCAAAGTCCGACTTGGCCGAAGCTGAGTGGATCAAAACTCGATCGCGGCGTGCCGGCGACCTGCATTGTCAATCAGAGGGCCGAGCTTCACTGAGTTTGGTTTGGGGTGCGCATTGGGGAACCCGAACGCTTGCAACGGCGTTTTGGTTCTGTTCGAGAGCTGCATGCATTAATTTGGCTTTCCCGAACACGAAACAAATCATCCGGGAATATGAAATGTTTATGCTTCTCACATTGGCCACCGCACTCATCGCTTCAATGTTTATCTTTTCCGTTGCCTCGACAATTCACGCACTGAAGGCCGAAGAGAATGAAGCTCGCACGAGATTAGAGCAAACTCGAATTCTCTAGTCGCCTGGTTGTTTTCCAATGTGCTGGTCCTCGAGGAGAGAGCCATCCACTTTACCGGTGCTCTTTTCCGAGCGGGGTTGATTGAGGTCCCAACCGGCGCCACTAAGACCTGGTTTTTCGAGCTCCCCGAAACTCGTCGCTTGCGATCCTTAAACCTGGTGATGGCGGTGTGATACCGCTCGTCGAACCTTTTTAGGCACTTAGCCACGTTCGTCAGTTTCCCGAGACTCATCGCAGAAGGAAGTGCATTGTTCTCATACTCCCTTCCGCCCAGGGTAGGCCGACGCCACTGACCTAACACCGCCAAAATCTAGTGGCTGTAGTTGATGGAAGAGCTGCGCGCTGCCACATCACTTCGAGATGGCACATGATAGACTCGATCCATCCACGGGATGCCAACGGCTTCGGCAGCATCGATAAGGGCCCGCTTCGCACTGTCTGGCGGCATCGTACCGTCAAGCACCGCAGCGCAGGTGCTGAGAGCGCGTTCGAACGCAGACCCAAATGTGACCGGCCATTTTTCGGCCAATAGCGCGGATGCTTCGTCTGTTCCCCTTATGTCTATCGGATTTGGAATCCCTGGCAGCCAGATCTCGAGGCCAAATGTCCAATCGCCCGTTGAAAACATGCGCGTGCTCCTCCCCTGAGTCGCCCCGAAGAAGGTTCACTCCGAAACACGGCAGCTTTGGGGCCAGTGACACAGCGCTCTTCGCCCGAAACCCCTCCCCCGTCAAAATAGCATCCTCAGTAGCTGGACAGAGCGCGATCGCTTCTGCGAAATACGGCAGCGTCGCCTTGGCAAAGTCTTCCGGCGTAGTTGCGTCGATAATGTTCCCAGCCGCGAAGGAGCGCTGAAACGCCGCTAGTACGTTCTTCTCCGCGCGACTGAGCCCCATCGCCCATCCGTCGTTAGCGACAATTCGGCGCCATTTTTCGCTACCAGGTACAATAAATGGTGGGCAAGCTCAGTGTGGCGCTTGAAAAAGAACCTCAATCAGGATTGTGCGAGGCGGTCCATTATTATGGCGCATCTCATAGGACAAAAGGAACCTGATCCCTTCAAGGAGAGCTTACCTTCTGAGACTGCTCGGCCGCTTTGAAGGAGGGCAGCGCGTATGTTGCTGCGACCGCAAGCACGGCGACAGCTATCGATGTTGCGATCAGGGCTCTCTTCATGGTCATTCCCAGTTCATCTTGCCAAAGTTCGATCGACAGACCGAGATCATAAGCAAGCCAGCTTAAGGACAACGCGTGATGCTTGGCAACTGCTACCAGCAATAAACGCTCGTCGTTCGATAAGCGGGCACACGGAGTTAGCGCGACCAGAGCGCATGCAGCGCCCCGACCAGATGCCCGATGTCGGGATCGCTGTGCAGCGGGGTCGGGGTGATGGGCAGCCGCTTGGTCTTCTTCGGGACGGTCTGTCAGTTGATCGGCTGCACGTACACGCCATAATTGTCGAGCGGCAGATCGGAGATCCACTTGCACTTGGCGGCCTCACCGACCACGACAGAACGTGGTACTGGGTGGCGCCAGATATTCCTGGTGCCTCCCTCCCTACGGCACACAGTGATCCGTTCTTGATCGCCTCGACCACCTTCGGGTGCCGACCCATGCCGAGGCAGTCGTTGGAGCACCGGACAACGATGTTGTTCGGACCGTCCGCCGCCGTACGTCGCTTGAAGCGCGAAAGGGGCCGCGGTGACGCTGAAGATCGGCAAAAACCCGATAACGGCTCTCGCTGTGAAGCCCGTCCAGCTCGATTTTAGAAAACGCTTCGAAATCCATCATCTACTCCTTGCTTTTGCGAGCAGCGACACATCGGCACTTCGGCCGCATATTTGATCTTCCCAACTTCACGCAACTTGTTGTGGCGCAGCCGTTTTGGCGCTCGGGCAAGCTTTGGTGAAGAGAGAAATGCCTGAAGTCGAACGAAGCCAGGCCGCCAAGGAGACCGCGGGCCTTAAGGTAAGAAATGTTTTCCGTCACCCGAAGCCCAAACTGCTCATCGTCGATGAATTGGGCTACCTGCCGTTCGATCCAAACGCAGCCCATTTGTTCTTCCAGTTGATCTCAAGGCGCTATGAGCGAGGAGCAATCCTCATCACCTGCAACCGAAGCGTGGGAGAATGGGGCACTGTATTTGAAGACCCAGTCGCCGCAACCGCGATACTCGACCGCCTCCTTCACCATAGCCATGTGTCATGACGATCCGAGGTGACAGCTATCGGCTACGCGAAAAGCGGCGAACATGTAATGCAACAGGGGGCCAGTTTTATATGACGCCAAGGGGACTCATTCCGATGTCGCTTGATAAAGATTTAGTGGCAAGCAGCTGCGTCGGCTGTTGTCCGTCCGATAATTGTCGAGCGCGTCTCCGCTGCGCTGAGCTAAAATAGCGTGAACAAGGCTTAATGCCGCGCGGGGATCGGTGGGGGATGACGATCATGAGATCACGCCAAATGAATGGTGGTGCCGAAGTTCTCGACGCCGTCGTTATTGGGGCCGGCGGGGCCGGCTGCCTGTCCGGGTCGATCTCAAATCGCTCGTCGTGGAAGCGACAACACCAATGCTCGACATCATGCGGCTGTCGGCAACATGATCTTACGTTCATGACGTTGGGAACATTTCGACCACGGCGCCGTTCGGGGGTGGGAGAAGAAGCGTCAGGCACGTTCCTGTTCCCTCAAACGGATGCATCTGCATAAACAAGGCGCCTGACCTTCTTCTCCTAGCAAACACCGTCCGATGACCCAGTACCAGGCCGAATAGCAAATGGCGCCGAACGAAGGTCGACGAGCGAGACGTGCCAACCGATAACGACTGGTCAGGGTATGACGGGGAGGTTGTTGTGGGGATGATCCAGCTTCAGGCATACGAACTCAAGAAGGACCAATGGCTTTGGGCCGGGCACTGCCCTAACGTAGCCCAACGGCACCTACTGCACCAGGGCTATGAAGCTGAAGGCCGGGAATCCATCCGGAAAATCGAGGACTACTATGATCGACTGCTCGCCTATAGCGGGCTAAGAGGCAGAGAATGAGCCGTTTCAGGAGACGTAGCATGAAGGCTGTAGAGCGACAATCTGGCCGGTTGACCAATCTACTAGGTTCAGACCAGCCCTCATCCTCCCCCGCAAGAAGAAAGCGTCAATGAAACAACCTTCTGGCAGTACTTTACACCTTAAAAATGTCCCGTATCATCGACGATATGCGGTTGCCGATTTAGTAGCGGAATTCGGAGGCTCTTACACAATCGCGCCTCCTTCTGCCGGGATCTCTTTTGCTGGTGTAGACGTGTCGGTTACTCTCCCCTCGCCCAGTCAGAAACCGCAATTCCAAAATGCGTGGTCGGAACTCCTCGGTGACGATGAGCCTGATCTCTAAGGCACCCTCGGCACTGGAGCGCCCCACGGCCGAACAGCGATGGCTTCCGCAAAAAGACTTAGTTGGCACCTGCTAAGTGTGATTTTCGATGCATTGACGGCCGCTGCTCCGCGGAACGGGCTAGGCTTTTCCTGATGAACTGAGAGAATACGACATTTTACGAATATCTCTGGAACCCCCAATCCGTCATCATAACCGCGCGTCGATCCCGGGCGGTTAACCGCGGCGCAGGGTCGAAAAGATCCTTGGCCAAGGGCTGCGTGGATCAGTCCTTGGCCTCGACGCCGGCCCAAACAGACGCATCCGTGTTCATTGACGAATACGTCTTTTGCGGGGCGTCAGCTATTGGCTCGCACGAAGAGGATTGCGCCATAGCGTTCTCGAGCGGGGCCGCCTGGGGGAAACCCGCGCACGCAACGATGGAATTCCTTTCGGATGAGTACCCCCAACGTGCAAACCGTCATGCCAGGCGACTGCTATGAGGGCGAGGATCCATCCGGTGCCCTGACGCGTGGCCAGTTTGTCGCTCTCCTCGAGGACTTCGCCAGGCGCAACGCGCTCCCGATCGAACCGGACACTGCTGTGAGCGAACTCGGGCACGAGAATGGCGCTTATCGGCTCACTACCTCACGCGGCACGGTTTCAGCGCGCAATGTGATCGTCGCAAGCGGCAGTCTGGATTGTCCCGTGCGCCCAGTTTGGGCCGCTGCGTTACCGTCCGTCCTTCGCCAGATCGACGCCTCCGGCTACCGCAGCCATTCGGATCTCCCCGATGGCGTGGTGCTGGTGGTCGGAAGTTGCCAGTCGGGTGTCCGGATTGCCGAGGAGTTGGCGGAAGCCGGCCGAACAGGACGCATCCCGGCTCGTGGTGTGCTTGGGTCGGTGCATACGATAAGTCTTCAAGCGCTCAGCGTCCAAGGTATTGTGCTTCTTGGCCGATTAACTGGCGTCGAGGATGGCGCCGACGATCTCGAAGCGAATGTTCGCTTTCGATAACACAACCAAACCTGCTTCGACCGAAGCTGCGTTAAGCTGCCGTGGTGGGTACCATTCACCATTCTTTGCCTGTGAATAACCTGAGGGCCTCGTTGCCAGCTGCATTCGTGGGTCAGGCTCGCTCTGCTCACCTGTTTGCGTTCCCCCGTCAAGGCGAGCTCGATTGAGCGCTGCTCGTCGAAAGATGGAACTCAATTCGTTCTGTGCGGTTAGGATCCTGTGAAGGAGACGGAGGTAAATATGCAAGTTCGCGATGTCATGACCAGACAGGTGATAACTGCCTCTGCCGAGACGAGCATTCGCGAAGTCGCGCGAATGATGTCGGAGATTGATTCCGGGATTATCCCCGTCATAGATGGAGACGAGCTCGGGATGGTTACGGACCGAGATATCGTCATTCGAGCTGTTGCCGAAGGTATGGACACCGAAGGGCCGATAACCAGTATCATGACGACGGGAATCGAAAGCTGTCTCGAGAGCGACGAACTCCGGGAAGCAGCGACACGAATGTCCGACCTTCAGATGCGGCGGCTTCTCGTCTTTGACGAGGACGGCGCAATAGCGGGGATATTGTCGCTCGGCGATATTGCCCTCCTGAACGAGGAGCTCGCAGGCGTGGCATTGGAAGAGATTTCAGACGACAGGTCCAAGCTCTAACCAACTTTGATAAGGACGAGCTTAAACAATGGTGGGACCGCGTGCGACTATGTCGGGCTACTCCAATCGCAACTGATCAATCCGAGCCGGGTGAGCGCAGATATTGCCAACAGTCACGGCTTACTCGGCGGATTTTCTTGATCCCAAAGCACAAGATCGATTTTCTCATCGAAGTCGCCTAGCGGCGTCCTCGTGTTGAAGGTTGCGTCAGGACGTTTACGCCACACGTCGATAGCACTTTTGCTGACGAGCACCGATTTTCCATCGACAATGAATATCCCGTCGATCGTCGTACGTTCGACGTCATCCCATTTGATCTTCAGCGGACCATCCCCAGAAGGCTGTTCCATAGCTTACCTTTCATGCGACAATTCACGGCCGAGGCATTCACAACAAATGCTGGCAAGCGACAAGAGACCCTTAAATACTGTACTGAGGATGAGACGCTCTTGCTACCCCTTACGGTCTTCGCTTCTCTGATTGCGAAAGCGCCAACGCGATTGGCCCGGGGTCAAACGCTCAACGACTTACCGCCCGGGGTCCGCGCCTCAGCACGGCCGGGAGTGCGTTCCTGGTCGTGGTGACCAGCAGCACCTATCGAGCGGACCGCCAAATCGAGCAACGGGCTTCAAATCGCCGCATGCGGGGCTGCCGTGTGCTACACTGCGCCAGGACCTGCTGCAGGAGGTATCAGTGAATGCAGCGCAAGCTGGCCACGATCATGGTAGCGGATTTTGTCGGATCCACCCCAGCAATGGAGTCGGATGAGGAAGAAGCTATATCACGGATTGACGCGGTTCTGAACAACGTCCGCACGGTCATCCAGCGCCATCACGGCCGCGTCTTCGGCGCGGCGGTGACGCCTTGCTTGCCGAGTTCGAAAGTCCGGTGAACGCGCTTGGGGGTCATCGAGGCGCGTGCCGAGATCGCCGCGCTCCCTGGATCAGGCGACGCTGACATGCGGTGGCCTCCACGTCGCAGATGTGGTTGTTGCAGGCTCGGACCCGCGGCGACGGGGTGAGCATCGCCGCACGCATCGAGGCCTCCGCGCCGCCCGGGGCAATCGAGGTTTCAGGACTGCTTT
The DNA here is from genome assembly GCF_000298315.2 of Rhizobium grahamii CCGE 502. Classification (GTDB taxonomy): domain Bacteria; phylum Pseudomonadota; class Alphaproteobacteria; order Rhizobiales; family Rhizobiaceae; genus Rhizobium; species Rhizobium grahamii. Next base: position 17,709 of record NZ_AEYE02000027.1, read on the forward strand.
ACGACCAGCCAGAAGGGTTGCGCCCTGCGGATTCGAAGACATGGGCGAGCGTCGGCTAAAGGGGATTCTCGAGCCGTTCCGGATCTACTGGGTCACGGAATTGAGTGACCGTCACCTCTTTCAGTTCGCTCCGACGCATTCTCAGACTCTGCCCTTCCACACCAGGCGCACCCTCGTCTACCAGATCGCGGCGATGGCCGCATGCGGCAAAGACGTGGAGGCAAATCGGTTGGTGCGTCAGGCACTATCCCTCGACCCCAGCCTGTCGGCCATCTATATCCGGCTGCAGGAAACATACGCGCACCAGTCGGTTACTGACATCTGGGTCGCGATGTCACGCCGCCGGCCTGCCGTTGGCATCACAGAAATCGACCGACTGAAACGGCCCCTGTTGTCTCCGCGCTCGAAGCCTCGTCACGCCGCGTTTCTGTGGCGACTGGAGCAAAACGCTTTCCGCATTGAAGCGGAATTGCAATCTAGTTTAGCGCCACTAATCCTACGGCGGGAATCGCAATGGGGCTTGACAGTAGGCATACAGCCCGTTGTCATCGCACACCATGATGACGATTTACCCCATGCGATCCAGTGGGATTAGACCTTTTGCAAGGAACTAGACCTCGGGACAGCCGCGGACGTTGGCGAAGATGATCCGGTCAGGACCGCGACGGGTCATACCTTCAACAACAACGCTTCTTGGCGAGATCCGAACAACATGGGCCCTTCGGAATCCGGCATCCCGCGCATTGTCTAATGCATCGTCAGGGTCGCAGCGCCGGCCACCGGCGCGATCGGACCAATTGCGACCGGGGTCCTGGTTACGATCGTGAATTCCGACGCCTCCTGGCCCCACCCGAAACTCGAGATCCTGTCCGATGGAAGGTGAATTGACGCCGATCAAACTGGTCGCCATCACGGCTGAACTGATAGCAAGTCTCTTCAATAGAGTCATTGATATATCCTCCGATAGTGTTTTTCCTGGGAGGATTAACCTTCCCGACAAGAAACTGTTCCGTCGACAAAGCCACGAACCAACAGGGGATTGCCTAAGCCCCTCGCCCCGGCCACGGGGATCGCCCGCGTTAGTTGCCGTCGGGGGACGAGGGCTTAGTGACGAAGCGGGCCCTCTACCGCGTTACCAGTTTGCACTTAGGGACGAAACACTGCAGCGTATAGCAACCGGTAGCATTCGCGCGTAACAGGTGGGTGCCACCGCATCAAATTTACTGTTGTGCGAGAGCGCTGTGCAGCTTCATGCAGTGCCGGCTCGCCGCTTATTTCTTTGGCTTCAGGACGTTGCTCGAAGAAAGGGAATGCTGAGTGTTGCCGTTCTGCACTCGACTCCATCGCCCAGCAGTGTTTTCTTGCGGCGGGGCTTTGGAGTTCGCTATGTTGTATGCGTGGGATGAGAATAGAACGAGACTGCAGTATCTTCTGAAATTCGCATCGGTTTGGCTCGTTGCCATTGGCTTGGCGTTGCTTCCGGTGTGGTGGCTCGTACAGGAGACCACATTCTAGAGCCTTACCAAACCCTCCTTGCAAAAGCCGCCCAAGTGGATCGCAAAAGCCCGGTGTACGATCCAGATCGCAATGATTTCGTGGAGGCTCGACCGGCGCTTCACCGGACAGAATTGGTCACGGTTCTGTTGACTTTTCGCTCCTCCGCCCATTTTAACTCGTTTATTGTCGCATCCCGAAATTGCAGTGGCCAATTGCTATTCCATCCATCTCTACAGGGAGGATAGTCCGATGCCCTTCTACAAGGAGACAAACCGCTTCCAGTGCTCCAATCACGCCGGAAGGCCCTGCATCGTCATCGAGCAGATGAGGACCGACCTTTTGGGAAACACCGGCCTCGATCCGACAAAAATCGATTATCTGACGGAAGACGGCGACGTGGTCTCACGATTGGATGAGTCGCTTTTTCTCGTCTTGATTAGCCAAGAAGAGCTAATGCTCACACAGCGGTGAAGGATGTCGTCGGGACGCTCTCTTTAAATCGACCACCTGCCCAGTTCGCCGTTACATCTTGTGAGGTACACGCAGTCTCGGTTCGGACAATCCGGAGCGAGGAGATCGCGCCCCGCGGCGCGCCAACGGTTCATAACGGTCCTCCCACTGTATTACGTTTACTCAACGGCGACTTGCCGTTACCGGATAAATCGGGAATGCTGAGGTGGAAGGCACCCTGCGCCTCGTGTGCATTCTGCAATTATTCAAAAGTGCGCCTTCAGCCGCCAAATGCCCTCAGAAACCGCCAACTGCCGACATTTTGGTCAATATACGGCAAAGCACCGGGTTCGTTAGGATTCATTGGCCTGGTAGCTGGCGGTTTCCTCAGTTCACCGTCGGCTCTCCTGATTTCTCATAGGATTCAAATAATGCGAGGGCTGCGCGCCTGTCTATAGAGGGTCACGAGCGTCGTGATTTCACCCCACCCGTCTATTCCTTTATCGGTCCTTACGCGGACGACAGTTCATCCTCTGTTTCGGACCCGACCTCCGGAAATTAAGTGCCGTGGGCATACCCCATGCTGTCCACCGGGATACGTCCAGCCCGATGATTTCCATTCCTTTTGCCTTTCTCAAAATGTCGGCTGGTTTGAGTGTTGATCATCTTCTAAGTCTGCAACTTGAATTTTTCACAAGACTTGGTCGTTCTGTTTGACGGACAGGAAAAGGCTGAGAACCGCCATCACTCACCGAAAAGAAATATTGTGCAATGCAGCAACCATCTTGGCGCCCGTTCGTTATAGGGTGCCCACTCACATTCAGTCGGGTGGCATGGAGGTACCTGCTTGCGCCCGCTCTCCGACACCATCGCCCGTCTATCCAAACTCCACGCACGTGCGCCTTTGCCGCCTCCGGTCGACCGCCTGACCCCGTTGTCGGCCTTCGGTGCGAACCCCGGAGTGCTGGCAGCCAAGGTATACGTTCCCACAGACCTTCCCGATAAAGCGGCGCTGGTCGTCGTACTTCATGGCTGCACGCAGACAGCAGCGGGCTACGACTACGCCAGTGGTTGGTCCCGACTCGCAGAAGAATACGGCTTCGTCGTGCTCTATCCGGAACAGTCCCGCGCGAACAATGCCAACCTGTGTTTCAACTGGTTCGTTGGAGATGATATCAAACGAGGCCAAGGAGAAGCGAAATCAATTGCTGAGATGATCGACGCTGTGTGCAGGCAGCATCCGATCGATCAGAGACGGGTTTACATTACCGGACTGTCCGCGGGTGGCGCGATGGCGAATGTCATGCTTGCGACCTATCCGGAATTATTTGCCGGCGGAGCTATCATTGCGGGCCTTCCGTACGGCGTGGCAGGAACCATTCCTGAGGCGTTTGACCGGATGCGGGGACATGGCATTCCGACCACCTCTGTGATGCAGAGGACGTTGCGCGATGCCTCGCAATACCACGGACCCCTGCCGACAGTGTCCGTATGGCATGGAACCGCAGACCGTACGGTAGCGCTTGCAAATGCAGATGCCATTGTCGAACAGTGGATGGCGGCTCAGAACATTGTTGGACCAGCGTCCGTGACGAACCTGCAGGATGGGCTGGCAAGGACTGCATGGAAAGACGGCGGTGGGCAAGTTGCAATCGAGCAATATCGCATCACTGGAATGTCGCACGGCACGCCACTCGACGTGTCGACCGGAACCGAGAATGCAGCACCATTTATGGTTGACGTCGGTGTCTCATCAACGAGGCTGATCGCCCATTCCTGGGGTTTGACACCGTCGTTTGAACGGCGCCAGCCCGCAAAGACAGCAGCTCCACACGACATGGCAAAAGGGGGTCCCGCGCCAGCCGCCGAACATTCGACGTCCGGAATTCAGAAGGTAATTGAGGATGCGCTAAGGGCCGCAGGGCTGATGGGTTGATGCCAGCTTGCGCTATCGCAACCATTCGTCCCTTGAGAGGGTTGGCCGTATCAATACCAACACGCAAAAGGATGGTTCATCGTGGCAAATGGGAAGTACGACGTGAAGGTGGACTACGACGGTTCCTGCTCGGTTATCGATATTTGAGACCGGAGACACGGCCGAACTGTATGGCCACGTCCTATGTCGCCTGAGGCCGCAACTCGCCGACGACTTGGCGTTGGTGATGAACCTCGACGAACTTCAGAAGCGCCATGAGGACTTCTCAGAAGAGAATGACTAGAACTACGCGGCCTATCATGATGCCCAACAGCCGGTCGCGCTACTAACGCGCGACAAAGGGGCCAGTTTGGATGTCGCCTAACAGCGTGGACCGTGGACCACATTGACTCGCTTGCACCCAGAGCTGACTTCGCGTTTCAGCAGCACCCACATTGACCAGCGGATCACTTCTTAAGATCTGTAGCAATGGGCATGTGAATTAGGCATGATACATATACAACTTTCGAGCGGGAAAGGTGCCCTATTTGATAAATAGCCGGCCCCCCACCTTTCGTTCAAACTTGATTGGTCTGAACAGGGGGCTGGTTATGGCCGACGAATACCGTTTGCGCCTAGAAGGCGAGCGCTGGTCAATCATCGATGAGGCGACGCTTGAACCGGCTCGGCTCGATGGCGTTCCTTTCGCCACGATGGAAGCTATTGAAGCACAGCATATGTTGAAAATTCTGAAGGGAGTGGATCGCGTCCGCAAGGCTTCGAAACGGTCGGCGTCCATCGTCAAGAAGGGCCGTTTCAAGACGCTTCGGACGCCATGCGTCCAGTCCGTCACAGACACATTCGCTCCGTTAAGGCCCCCTGGCGCCGATTGTTCGCTTTGTCTGACATGCAGCGGCTCTTGCATGCGGGGCAAGCTGCTTGACCTACTTAACTGACGCGGAAAGGCGCCTCGGTCGTCCTATCGGGCCGCGGCTCGGCGCTATGAAACGTGACGACGGTGTTTACGAAGCGCGCGCTGTCCCGGCCTACGCGGGTGAGGACAGAACGATCATTTTTATCCGGCGACCGAGCCTGAGATACTGGGTCCAATCGTTGATGAGTAAACTCTTAAGCGCAAAGTGCTCCAAGTGATCTCGCGACATAGCACCGACATAATCAGACCATCGTGAGCTTCATTATCGCTTGTTTGGCCTTTCTCCGACTGCGAAAAACGTTCCGTCACGCCTTGTAAGGCCCCGTTATTTACCGGCAAGTGGACCGCAAGACCTGTTCAAAATTTGCTCGGGGGGCGCCAACCGGATGCCACTTAATCATGTACCATGATCATAGCCACTCCGGCCGACAGGGATAAACCGGACGTTTTTGAAACAGATGGTAAACGGGGAGCGCGACCGACCGGGTGATCAAAAAATAGCCTCGGGGTTCCCGAGGCTCAGGTGTGGCTCTGCTCCAACAGATGAAGCCTGCGTATTGTACCGATAAATCATGAACCTGATAGGTCAGATCTTTTCATTCTGGTACTATATGCGGCGCACCTCGTTTTTTTTTCGGCGCAGGACTGCCATTCAACCCGTTATCCCGGGGCAGCTCCATGCTTGGGGTCCTAGCTGCCCATGCGCATGTAAAGCGACGGCTCCATGTCAGGCCTATTCAGGCTGTAAACTTCAAAAGCCGCTGTCGGATCGTCCCCCATACCTAGTGAACCTCGAGGCATTCCTGGAACAGCAAGTCCAGCGATCGCGGATTTTTCATTCAAGACTCTCTCGACAGCTTCCAAGGGGACATGTCCTTCGAAGAAGTAGTCGCCAACCACTGCGGTATGGCACCCCTGCATCTTCTCGGGGATGCCGAGCTTGACCTATATCGCGATGAAATCCTCCGCGCGGACGACGACGTTAAAATCGCTATCCACCATCACGGCTGCCCAGGCTCCGCGACATCCGCAATCGGGGTCTTTGTAGATGTCCATGCGAACCTGCGATGCTGTTGACGACCTTGCAACAAAGGCAACCACCCCCCGTCAGAGCCATGCACGTAAAAGCTCGACGCTGCATGCTCATCTTTCCTTCCATTGGGGTTCAACCACATTTGTCTTTCCGGCCAACGAGCCATTCCTGGCCTCGTTTTCCTGCATTATCTCGGGAGTTGCTTCCCTTGACCTTCCCACCATGGCAAACCCCACATAGTCTTCGTCACTTGAATTGGAGGCGCAAACTTCAGGCCGATGGCGAGGGTGACGATCGGTGCAAAACGCACCAGTGCTCGATCAAAATTCGCCGCCGCCACGCCGTTCGGCTTATTATGAACTGGAAGAGTAAACACGATCGCGTGACAGGGCGTTGATCCACTTGACCTTCCCATCATGGGAAGGATTACTTATCTGTGCAGTGAAATGAGGATCCTCCCGTGACTGCACTCTCCCAATTCGAACAAAGCCTGGCACACCCTATCCCGAGACAGCGATCAAGGCTCTCAGGCGTCGACAGCGCATCTGTCAATCTCTCGACTGAACGTGCCAGCGTGACGTTCAAGGATGTGGTCGATCCGGGGTCGGTTCTGCGCGCCATCGAGGCCGCATGCTATCACGCCAAGGTAAATACTCATGAGTTTGGCATCGAAGGAATGACCTGCACCTCCTGTGTTGCCCGTGTCGAGAAAGCGCTAAAGGTCGTCCCCGGCGTGATCGACGCATCGGTGAATCTCGCGACCGAGAGGGCAACCGTCCACGTTGCGGCCGGGGCTGTCCAGACGCTCTCGCTTGAAGCTGCCGTGAGGAATGCCGGATACGATGTCCAGTAAACGGAACCCTGATGTCGCCTATATTCGCGGCCGCCGCGATGGCGATGTCCAGCGTCTTTGTGCTCGGAACCGCGCTGCGCCTGCGTTCCGTAAATCCATAACAAATGCCGGCGGGCTCCCTCACACGACGGCCCGCGTTTCAAGGAGATCAAAGATGAACATCGGACAAGCCGCCAACGCCAGCGGCGTCTCGGCAAAGATGATCCGCTACTACGAGCAGATCCAACTGATCACGCCCGCGCATCGGACGCAATCCAGCTACCGCACCTACACCGACAACGACATCCACACGCTCCGCTTCATCCGCCGCGCACGCGATCTTGGCTTTTCAGTCGATCAGATGAAAACCTTACTGGCACTTTGGCGGGACCGCTCTCGCGCAAGCGCGGACGTCAAAAGCCTCGCCATGGAGCACATCGCCGAACTTGAACGGAAGGCAGCCGCGATCCACTCGATGACGGAAACCCTGAAGCATCTCGCCAAGCATTGCCACGGCGACGAGCGGCCGGACTGCCCGATCATCGAGGAGTTCGCCAATGCAGCAGATGCGGACGACGTCGCCACCATAGACGCGCCTTTCGGCGTGAATGGCATCAGGCCTGATCAGGCGACCCGGCGCTGAACGCTATTCCATCCTGAAGCGGACGTGACACGTCGTGCAGGTCTGTAACATCAGGTGGAAGGTGTGCTCGGCCGGGATCGATGCAAGCTTGATCTCGCTCTGGACATGGGTCCCAAGCGGACCGCCGCCCATCGGCTCACCGGCTTTCATCCGCATTCCATCGGTCATCGCAGTCGGGTTTCTATCTGCTGCAGCAGCGAGCGCTCCGGCATAGCTCCCGAGATCGATCGCGAGACGGTCGAAACGCTTCCGTTCCTCGACGATACCGGGCTTTGCCTTCGAGTCCGGGGACGCCGCTCCCGCTGAAAAGTAGTCGATCAGTGGCTGGCCAGCCTTATCCCTGATGAGCTCGGCCGCCCATTTGAATTCGGCCGAGGAGTACGTCGAAGGCTCCTTGAACATGCCCGCGATGGCTTTGGTCGCCGAGGCAATGGCCTTCATGTCCGCCTGTCGGAGTGTCACGATGTCCTCTGCGCAGATCCCTTGCACCGCTGCAGCCAGGAAGACCAGCGACACCATGAACATTTGAGGCTTCATTGCATACCCTCGTTCAGCACGCAGATGCGCGCGAGCACCATCGCCATCCCAGTGGTCTTCTCGCCTCGCACAACCCGCTCAGCGGTCAACCTATCGAATTAAGGTTTTCCTGATCTTCACTTAACTGCAGTGTCATCTCAACCATTGTCGGGCGAAAACCGGCGGCAGCGAATAGCCGCCTGCCCGCCTCGTTCCGGTATGCAGTCGACAGCACGACCTGCGTCGCGCCCCGATGCTTCAACTCCGACACGGTCGCATCTAGCAGCGTCCTTCCCACGCCCTGGCGGCGTCGATTGGCGTCGACAAAGATGTCGTGAATGACACCCGCGGGTCCACGGAGTGCCATGTAGTTGTGTCCTTCCAAGACGGCAAACGTGTATCCGCAGGCAGCACCCGCCTGTATGGCCACGAGAACGAGAGCGTCTGGTTTGCCGAGCTGATCCTTCAGATATCTACTGTAGAGTTCGGTTGTTCTCGGTCCCGTCGAGATGAACCTGGCTGCATCCCACGCGTGATGGAGAGCGATGAGCTCGGCACCGTACACGCCGAGAATGTCTGTGTCTTCGGCGGTGGCAGGTCTGATCTCGACCGGCGAGTTCTGCTTGTTCATGCTGCCATCCATTTCTACCCGCGTTTCCGCTAATACTCAGCCCGGTGTCGGAGGGCTCACTATAACCGAAAAGCTGCCGGGGTTGCCGTAGCTCAGTTAATAAAGGAAATATTCGTCAAGCGGCCGCCGCAAATCCTCGTGCAGCACTGCTCTACCTTGCCTAGTCGCCCAATCTTCGTTTTCCCAGAGGCGGCGGCCTGACGCGATGATCAAAGAGGTTACCGGAGAGGCATGGCTTGAGGGTCAAACCGCCAGGGGCGAGCCGCACTCCAAGCTGTCGCAGGTCGCTCAACGACACCATCATGATCGCCGTCGCAGCCACCGTCGGACTGATTCTGGGCCTATCAGCAATCACCGTCCCCGGGGATAAACTGACGATCTCGGTCGTCCTCTACATCCTGATCCCGATCGCGATTTCATAAATGGTCCGCTAGCACCTGACGGCCGTTGGCACGACGCGATCTCTCGACACCCTTCTGGGCGCGGCACCAGCCGCTTTCCCTCCTCGCCCTGCTCACATTCGGATGAAAGAAGGGAAAGTCAATTGGCTGACGGCCATCAATCGTTGGAGCTTCCTTGCCGAAAGCGTTCGGGAGGCATGTTGATCCTTACGCCCTCATCGGCTTCACCCCATGCTAAGGCTGGCTCCGGGTATCGGGCTGCGATGTGCCGGAGGCGCGTGTGCGGCCACGATCGATGCTCTCACCAGGCATCTTGCTCCCAAAAATGGAGGTTGGAGGCCGTTCAGGTCGAAGGGCTACATCCCTCGATCTGTTTGATAGCGTACTAAGCAATGGCGCTGCTTGCTTATGAGGATGCTAATATATTAGCTATCGCTTTCGGAGGACCGCTGAATGAAAAAGCAGGCAGTCATTTATAACGGACTAGAGGTCGGCATCGCAGTGCCAGTCGATGATCGTATGAAATTCATTGCCGTGAAGTTCAACGTGATTGATTTGGACAATGGGATTTTCAATTCAGTTGGAGATATTCGGCTGGCCATCGCCGAGCACATTGCGTCGGAGGCAGGCAAGTCTGTCGACGTGACCGCGTCCGATGGCTGCCCTGTCGCCGTTACGGCGGGGCCTCGTCGCATGCAACACTGCATTGGATAGGGATGTCTGGTGGCGAACCTTGATCCGGAGCCGGACATTTTTGCGATAGCTCCGATGAGCTGGAAGCGCGCAGGCGATCTTTGGTACTGCGCGAGCCTGTTCGGGACAGTCCTCGGGAATTTCTTGGCGATTAGGAGTTAGCATAATGATCCAACAAAACCGAGCTGGTTTCGAACCGCTGGTGCTCGTGGTTCCTGGTGAGCAGACATACAGGCGCGTTGCCTCTCTTCGACAAGCTGCTGAGGCTCTTCTGATCGCCTGGCCGTCGGACGACGGTGAAGAGTATATGGACGCGGTCAAGACTTGTTTCGATGCAATGCAAGGAAAACTCACCGCCGTGGAAGCTCGCGCTGCTTTTGTCCGCGCAGCCGTTGAAGCCGGCCTGCCCATAATTGCAATGGTCGCTTCTGCAGGCGAAATCGACAGTCGCGGTCCGGAGCGCCGCTTTCGACGATAGACCAATGGATCTTGAGCCACTTTTCGCGTGAGCCAATTGCTGCCCGGTGCATTGAGATCGCATGTCGCTCTTAGCTTTCCCGGCTCGATTGGAGGAATTTTGCTTTGTCCCGGTGCGCGAGCGTGAGAACACCATAGCGACCGCAACAACCCACTGAAGCAGGCTTTCGACGTCGTAGAGCTGGCGCCTGATCATCCGGGTAAGTTCAAAAGGATGCCGAAGCAGTCAACGGCGGCAAACAGCACCGAGCGCGTCGTCAAAAACCTTTTTTGACCTCTCGGCCTCATTAGCTTTCGTTTTGGTGGGGAGAAGGGCACTCGCTCAAACGCAAGCACGCCGAATGCAGGCACATACGTCGGGGGCCGCGGCCGTCACAATAATTTCGTACGATCCGAAGCGATGAGCTCCAGCGACGAGTAGAGCTCCGAGCGCATTCCATGAACCGGCCAGGCCGCGATGGTAGCGAGCGGTCGCGACGAGTGAACCTGCAGATTGCCTTCAGATCCACTTTCCGGGCGGCCGGTATGGAAATAAGAGGAGAACAACACAATCTTATCGCAGCCACCATATTTGTAGAGACGCCAGTCCGAACGTCATCGCCGCCAAGGTGAGGTAAATGGCCCATGCCGCAGCATTGCGGACAGGGCGAGGTAGGCGAGCAAGACGAATTCGCAGGCGATGTGACGCGCTTGATCCCGCTCGAAAGTTGTCCTTCCGCGCACCTTCAACCCGTTGATGAACGTACGAGCCAACCATTCTGGTAACCCCGTCATATGGTCCATGCCCACAGCCGCGCCGGCACCTTGTGTACCCGCGTGAGCGATCAAAGTGATAAATGCGCACTGCCCTGAATTGTTTCATGGCCGAGGGAACGCGTTGACCATGCGGCCCTATGGGCTCAGGGATTCAGATCATGCCGCGCTCGGGGTCGTCCATCGGCCCGCGTTGACCTGCGTGAAGCGAGACGATTGCCCAGACTGATATTACAGTGGAGGTCGATCTCGCTCACGGTCGCTTCTTTGAACGGAGCGAACGTGAAATGAAGACACATTTCGACATACGAGAAGGCCCACCACCCCGGGTGACAAACCGGCGACACGCTCTCTGTCCCTCGAAACTCAAGCCCGGTTATCGCGTTTATTGCGTGAAGCAATCGTTGACGGAGAGAGACCATGAGGCTCGTGCAATTGACGTTGGTGGGACAGGCGGCGATGCCTGTCTTTCTGAACCCCGATCATGTGGTGTCTTTGGTCGCGCTGCCTGATCGAACTCAGGTCATCACGACTGCAACAAGCCCCCACGGTGCATCGGTCATCTACGATGTGACGGAGCTGGCTGCAGAGGTTGTGCGCTTGCTGACGATAAATCCCGCTGTCGCCCCGCCGGGTCGAGCGTGAGGCATGCAAAACCGCCGTCCAGTGGAGGGCAAGGGAGTGACTTTGTACGATCGCGTATAAACGCTTCGTTGCAGCCCTGACGGCGTATTCTGTGTTCATCTCGGAACCCTGCATACAAAGAGGGGTCCCTATTTTCCCGCCAGCGAAATTTCCCAATTGAGGGGGACTGAAACAGATCGCCTCCAGTTTATGCAAGTGCTTGAGTAAGCGCGCTCAAGGCAACCCCATCTGCGTGCCCCAGCTCTGTTTTCGGCCATGCGGAATATTTTTTTGGATACAGATTCCCTTCTCGGTTCAAGCAAGCCAAGTGCGTCGCGTCAGTGGCTGGGTGCAATGGAACCAACGGCGACTTGCGGGTTACAGCAACAGAGGAAAGGACCGCCCTTCCTCTGTTTTCCTCGTCGACTGCCTCGCTTGACTGTATTGGCGGGGCTTTTTTCTGTTCCCCTGATCTGCGTGCCAAGTTAACCCTGGAACCGGAGAGCGAGTGCGTCAGGGGTCACCGCCATTGCCTTGATCGAAGCGGGCCTGAGAACTTGCGAGAGCCTATCGATCGCGGTTGCCATGCGCTAAGCACCCTCCATCAGTGGCGAATGGACAACTGGATTTCCGAACTACTCTTCCATATTCCCAAAGAAATCCTCGGCCCTCTCGAGCCCTTGTGTGCGATGCCCACCTTCAGTTCAACCTGTCGCTCCAATCAATGGCAAATGGCTGCGTATAACGGAACCTGTCTTGATCATTGCAGTTCCTTCTGTCGTTGGCTCCGAGGATGGCAGTTCCGTGTCGGGATGGTTAATCGTACTGGTCAAGAGAAAGCAAAGCGTCTACACGGTCACCTCGGCAAAGGACGCGGTAGATCTGCTGTTCTCTGATTGGCCCGCCCACGATGGAACTCCCTTTATCGAGGCGATGGAGGCATGCGAAGGCGTCGGGAAGGGCACGGTGACGAACGAGGAGGCCCAGTTTGCCTTTCTGGCAGCGGCAATGGATGCAAATGTCCCCTTCGAGTTTCTCTAAAGTCCTTCGGAACGTCCGATGAATTGAGTACGCTTGATGAAAGAAGATATTGCCCAAACCGCTTCTGAGACGGCATCCTCACGAGTTAGATAGGCATCCACCCGTCGCGCGAGTGAAGCTTCATCTGCAGTCCGCTGGTCGCCGCACAAGATCGACCGCCCCGTGGCTGTCGCAATTGTCGTGGTTGGGCTGCCAACATTGGCTATGTTCGGTGGCGGCCACTCCATGCTTGTTGATGCCGATATTGTCTCGACTTCCTGCAGGGGCAAGCGTCCTTCTGCGAGCCACGGAGGTGCAAGTGGCGGGAAGAAACCCAAATCGATGGCCTGACTTGCCGGCAGCATCGCGCTGCTCACGACGACGTGATGTTCCTCGAGGCAGCTAGCGGACCGTTATTCCCCGTCAACCCGTGAGAAATCTGACTGACATATTCGTGCTTCTTGAGAAGGGCCTGACCTTCTATCCTGTCAGCAGGTCGAGCTCTTTGGCGGGAACCGGTGCGTAATCGTACCTGGTCCCGATGTCTTTGACGGAGATAAACATGGGCTGCCGCTTCAACGACTGCAGTGACGAAATCCTCCTGTCCGCGGAGACTTCCAGTTCTGTCTAAACGAAGGAGCCCCGCGACGAACCAAAATAACGCAGCAGCGTTTCCCCCCGAAAGGAGACACCAATGCGTTTGAACCGTGATGGCGAAACCAGTCGAAGCATTCACCAGGACCTTGTGGATGCCCGGCTCGCGGAGGCCAATCAATTTATCGACCAATTCCTGCTGTACGTAAGGGACAATCATGTCGGACATGATCTCGTTGATGAGATCGAATTGCCGATTTCCAAGCGCGTCCTAGTGTTAGCATTCAAGATCGCCATTGCCGCCGAGCGAAGACCAAACATCCGGGCGCTGCTGATTAGGGCCGGGTTGACTCTTGCCCAGTATCGGCCGGGCCTTGGCAACCGCATCACAATGACGCCGGTAACACCGCACGGTCGTTCAAGACAAACGCAATCTGACATGTTTGAACAGCGTCTGCAGCGCGCTCTAATGGCCACCGCCAATGAACGAATTCTGCTCGGCGAACTCTATGAGCGCGCTTGTGTTGAATCTTATAATTGACGGCCACCGACCCCTGAGTGGTTCGGCAGGCCGTGATGCGCTTGTAGATAGTCCATGTCTTGGATGACTGCTGAGCGTACTATCTCTCTATCTTGCGTTTGATTGTGCCCGCCACCAAGGGAAGCGCCGCCGTGACGAGAGGGCCGAGGGGAAGTCCCTTGATCAGCCTGGCTACCAAGAAAGTCCCCGTCATAGCTCCAGCCAGTTTTAGCCATGGATAATCGCCAAGCTGGGCATGAGCACTTGCATCCGCCCACTCGGCACGCGATTTGACTACCACCTCGGCTTGCGCCGAGATGACATAAAGCCTTGCACGAAGTTGCTCAATCTCGTGCCGGACGGTCGAGATATCGGATTGAACGTCCTCAAAGGTGCGCCGTGACCGGGTGGGCGCCTCGTCGCCTTCAGCCACCGCCTGAGCTTCCAGCTGCGCAAGATGCGCCTGAAGCTCTTCGTCGGTGTCGTAGCCAGCTGGTCGCGTAAAGCTATGATCCGCCATAATACCGTTTCCGCTTATCGCACATTGCTTCAAGGCCCATACCATCTGCCCTCGTGCGTCGCGAACGCCAGAGTTCGACTAACGTTGCTGGGCTCGTCGTTGACCTTACCGCCTCATGGTTCGCATAACGATCGAAACGACAAAGAGAACAAGGAAGATAAAAAACAGGACCTGAGCGATTGATGCGGATGCGCCGGCGATACCACCGAAACCGAGCACGCCTGCAATCAATGCGACAACCAGGAATACTAGAGCATAGTAAAGCATTTCCACCTCCGTCATTGTGACGACAAGGAAACGGAGCGGAAGGCGATTTGGTTCCGACGAACGTCGCCAGCAAGCGGTGTCAGGCTGACGCCATCACGCGACGAGGACTGAATACGCTGTCGCCGTCTCTTGGCCTTGGCGGTTCTGCAGCGGCGAGATACGCATTCGCGGGAGCCGTCAGGACGAACCAGAGGCCCGCACCGATAACGAAGAGTTCCCCTGCAAGGTCTCCACCGCGCGCAAGCATCGGCAGGCAGGCCGAGATCATCAGCACCAGCACACGGACAGTCCATTCTGTCTCGCGCTTTTTGATTGCCAAAGCGGCCATTGCCCGATATGCGCGTGCGTCATAGTCCCTCCGCATCGGCCCCTTAAGAAGCTTCCACGCGTGTGGAAAGGACAGCATCACCAATGTCCCAGCTGCCAGCAAACCGGCAGAACCTGGAAGGTACCAGCAGGCCGACATGAAAAGACCTGCAATCACCAGGAGATTCCACAAGGGGGAAAGTTCGTCCGGAGGACGGTGGCTCCGCTCATGCCAGATCTGGAGAACTCGCGATGCCCCCTGCAGCATCGGTTGATCAACGAAACGATTTAAAAAGTCCATGTCGCGCCCTTCGGTCCACGGGCTACCAACACCAGAGAAATCCGGCATGAACGTGGCGTAGATCGCCATTTTTTGGGCGCACGGCGGTTTGTATCGAGAGGGTTCAGCGGGCGGAGCCAGCAGGCTAAGCTTGGTTTGCCATCGAGGTTTGAATAGCTAGATTTCAATCACAATGATGGTGTCGTGGAATGGATCCCTGATCTAAATGGCGTGGCCCGCATCATCAGCGAGACCGGCGCCATACCCACAACCCGGAACTGGCGGGCCGTCCGTACTCTTCCCAGCTGTTCGATGCCCAAGGCACCCTGCTGAGCCGGGCGTTGTCGAGCACGCCTTGCAGCAGGAATAACATCCAATGCAGCCCCGACAAGGACGGTGCCCCCGTGAGACCAACAGGCTGGCTGGCAATGGCCACCACCCTTTGTTAGTTTTCCCTGGGCAGACGATCGATAGCGTCTATGAGGGAAGGCACGCTGACGGGCTCCTGCGACCGAAGCTTGGTCGCTCCGTTGGGATCGATCAGTACAGCCTCGAATTCCTCGGGTGAAGGACCCTCGAGATCGCGGCGAACGTCGTCCGCTTCTATATCCATGGCTTGGTCGAGGCTGGTAAAAACGCCGCCGCCGGCAACACGAACAATGGCGATATTATGTGCGGCAAGCACATCGTGTTGATTTGCCAGCATCTCTTCCTGCATCTCCGGTCGATCATCGGCCGCACCCTCGAAAAGAACGAGGACGTAAGACGCGTTGCGGAACGCCAAAAGACTGGGGCATGGATCGGACGCCACAGGCGATGCACCGATAATTTCTCTTATAAACGACTTGAGCATTTGATCACCGGATTAAAGCCGATTTTTCGCGCTAGTGAGATACGCGCGCCGGCTTTCCCTTTCGCTTTGTCGAAGCAAATTCCGCGAGCTGTCGCTCGCTCATGGTCTCGACCATTTCTTTGGACGCTCCCTTGAGCCTGCTCTTCGGCGTCTGGCCACGCTTGGCCGCAAGGGCTGCTCCTGCTGCTTTCTGTTGGACTTTGGATTTGGCAGGCATCGGTATCCTCCATCAATGACTTGTGATAACCGAGCGGCCGCTGTAAATGTTCCCCGTAACTGCCGGCGCGGAACCATTTGCAACGTGCAATCGTTGTTGCCAGCGCTCCCTTGCGGCAGCCCGGTCGCAGTGACTTTACTGCGTCCCGAAGTCTCCATCACCCTTCCCTGGCAATCACGGATAGCATCATGGAAAATCAGGCAGCGGACGTTGTCCTCGCGACTCGAACCGCATTCAACCAAGCAGCCGCACTCGCCGTCACCTACGGATTTTCAATTCTCGGCGCCGTCGTACTTCTGGTCGGCGGCTGGATTATTTCAGGTGTCCTAAGCCGTTCGGTTTATCGCGTCATCTCAAAAATCCACGGGATTGACGAGACGCTGGCACGTTTCTTTCAGAACCTTCTTCACTACGGACTGCTCATCCTGGTGTTTGTCACCGTTCTTGGCCAATTCGGCGTTCAGACCGCCTCGATCATCGCCGCCCTCGGTGCTGCCGGTCTTGCTATCGGGCTCGCACTTCAGGGCACGCTGCAGAACATCGCCGCGGGCATTATGCTTCTCGTACTCCGGCCTTTCAGGGTTGGCGAATATATCGAGACGGGCAACGTCAAAGGCTTTATCCGCGAGATTGGACTGTTCGCCACGGAGATGAACACGACGGACGGGCTTTACCTTATGGCGCCCAATTCCACGCTGTGGAACACGCCGATCGTCAATCACAGCCGGGAGCCGAGCCGCCGTCAGGAGCTTTCAATCGCCATTGGAAACGATGTCGACGTGAGGACTGCCAAGCAGGCGGTGCTCAGCATCGTTTCATCCGATAAACGCGTTAAGAAACAACCGACACCGCGCGTTTTCAGTGATGATCTCACGTCAGACAAGACCGTCCTCAAGATCGAGTACTGGGCAAACACGCGGGAATGGAGCGAAACCCGCTACGATATTATCGACCACCTCAAATCCGGCCTCGTCGAAGAGGGTATTGCTATCAAATAGCCTGGGCGTCTGGCTGGGCGGAGACTGGCGCAACCATTTATGTAGCCTCTCTCTTATCGTTCATGGAGGCCGGCTCGATCTGGGGGTCGAATTGCTCTCCAAGCCATATAGGCGCTAAAACATGCCAGGTCTTTTCGCCTGGGGGTTGGTCCGTCGATACGCTCGCCGATGCACGGGTCGTCTCGCGCCATTCTTCCATGCCGTCTTCAGGAAGGCGGCCCCGGCGGGGGCGATGAATCATAGTGCTCGCCCCCGCAATACCAGCTATTCACACCGATGGTGGGAGGTGATACAGCGTGTCTTCCTTGACCGAGCAATGCCTCGGGCGTGGATCATCACGGGACTTCGCATTCAGCGCCAATAGCAAGGAAGACGATCCAAAATGGACCTAAAATATGCAGCCCCGCGGGAGCAGTTTTTTGCTGCGGTTCGAGCTTTGGCAACATCCTCCGACAGTATCCAGACACGCTTACTCGAAGCCACAACGAGCATTTCGTTGGTCACCCTCGACGAGTTCGATGATGACATAGAATTGAGGATCAAGTTGGCCAGAATTCTCGACCATATTGGACCGGACCGTGATGACATTGAGCGCGTCGCTGTCGAAATCACCCCTTATATGACGGAGCGTGAGGCCGAGAGAGTAGCGGACCTGATCGTCGACTTCTTCGACGAGCTCGTTGAGGCACGCTCTCAGCAGTCTGACAGCCGATCGTTGTAACGCATCTCTGAACGCTGCGCGGCCGTGGGTGAATACTCACCTATTCGCGTTTTGTTTTCCGCAATTGAAGAGCTTGACCCCTCGCTGCCAAGGCTGGGCTCGAGAAACGAGAGGTAATCGTTGAAGTCTTCGGTACCACTCTGCTTAACACTTACTGCGCTGTAAAAAAGGTCAAGAGCACCTTTCCCTTCTCGCCGAGCAGGCACACGAAGCGGTCGGGCTTTCCGGTCTTTTCCTTACGAGCGATGTATGCCTCGCCCAGGATCACGGTTCTGACCGGAACGTCGCCGACCTTGGTGTCCGCCTTGCTCACCGCCAGGCTTTCAATGTCCATGACGAGGTCCGTCACTTCCGGCGATCTTTCTTGAAGAGCCAGGAGGCCCGTCGACTTGCATGCTGTCACGGCCGGATCCGCCGCCGCTTGTGCGAAGGCGTCGGAACTAAATGCCACTGTCGCAGCGATTATACAGACAAGCGTTCTCATGGGCGCCTCTGATGGTGGGAATGCCGGCATATACTGGATGGAAAGTTTTAAGGCCGTCGATTGTCTAGTTCACGCCTTGTCGACGATCTTCTTGACCGCCTCCTTGGCGTTGCCCTTGGCGACCTGAGCGTTGCCCTTGGCTTCCTGGACGGCGCCCTTGACCTGCTCTTCGTGATTGTCGATCGCCTTACCCGCGGCCTGCCTGGCCTTACCGGCGATTTCGTTTGAGGTACCCTTGATCTTGTCGAACGTGCTTCCCATCGGATGTCTCCTTTTACGGTCTTTGAAGGTGCCAACAGAAATGTTGGCGGAAGCAATTCGTTCCCCCGCGAACGGCTTAAACATTTTAAGTCGTGAAGAAGCACCCTGTCCGACCGGCCGACGTGTAACTCAAGGAGCATTGCATGAGCCTTCTATGTCGTGGCGGCAGCATCCGCATGGGGATGCAGGCGAAATATCCGCATTCCGATCGGCTACGAAGAGTCGGTCATTGTCGCCTTGGCAACGGCGGCTTCCTTGGCCGCCGCAACGCTACGTCGCGATCGACCCGGCGCCGCTTGGTCCCACCAACACAACGACTTTGCCGACAGCAGCTTGTTTGGAAACTTCAACCGTCTGGAACAAGTGGGTTAAGTCCGAGGTTATGTCGCCTCACGATCCCGTGACAGCTAGAGGACATTTCCATGGCCGAACCCGTTTCCGCAGTCGCCCACATTCATACGCGAGACGACAATCCGTACCTTAACGCCGCACTCAACAAGATCTCGTGGGGAGCAGTTTTCGCAGGTGTCGCCGTGGCGCTTGTCGTGCAGCTTCTCCTTAACCTTCTCGGAGCTGGTATCGGCGCGGCTGTCATCGACCCGGCATCTAACGATAATCCTTCGGCCACGACGCTCTCCGTGAGTACCGCCGTGTGGTTCGTTGGCAGCGGCCTTATCGCTTCCTTCGTCGGCGGCTACATCGCCAGCCGCCTATCAGGCCGACCTGTCCGATCGACGGGTGCTCTCCATGGCGTGACCTCGTGGGCGGTGGCCACGCTTATCGTCATTTACCTACTCACGACCTCCGTCGGCGCGCTTGTCGGCGGGGTTTTCTCAGGTCTAGGCGGCATTGTCTCTAGTGCAGGCTCGACTGTCGCCACCGCGGCGACTACCGCGGCCCCCGCCCTTGCGGCCGCAACTGATCCGATGGCTGGTATCGAACGGAATATTCGTGAAGCCAGCGGTGGCAACGATCCGGCAGCTCTGCGCGACGCTGCGGTGGCATCCGTTCGGGCCGCTGTCACTGGAGACCAGGCAAAGGCCGACGAAGCTCGCAATCGTGCGGCCGACGCCATCGCCAAGGCTCAGAACATTCCGGTCGACCAGGCCAAGCAACAGGTCGCCCAGTACGAACAGCAGTACAAGAATGCGGTGGCCCAGGCCAAGCAAAAGGCGACAGAGGCGGCGCAGGCAGCGGCTACAGCCTTGTCCGCAGGCGCCATTCTCGCCTTCATAGCGCTCGCGGTCGGCGCCATCGCCGCATGGATCGGCGGCGCGCTCGGCACCACTCATGTCGTACGAGATGAGGAGGTCTACGTAGCCCGCTAATCCATTTACATCAGGAGCCGTGGAGGCGGCTCCTGATGCAAGGTCACTGGCCAACATCAAGACCCTTGGTGACCTTTTTTCGATAAGATCCATGGCCATTTAATCTTCTTAAGAGGGCGCGCGCGGCCCCGTTCAGCGGAAGACAGGGGCTGGTTCCTCCAACGCCGGGACGAGACGCAGGGGCCAGATTGAACTCCCCACGCAGGTGTTCAAGATCCTCGGAAGGCCGTTCGTGGCAGGACGCGCGAGGCCATCTAGGGCATCATTGCTGAACGCAAGGAATCGAAGAGTGCAAGAATTCGTCTGCCCTCGACGCTGGCCTGGTTTCGTCAGCCTAGGCTCGGCATTACGAGATGGTGTGCTACGGCACCGTCATCCCATGGGGCCACGGAGGCCCGTGCTACTGCTTCAGGCGAAAGCCCGCGGATCAACTACATAGCTCGCTGAAGCACGAAGCATCGGAGGCACAACCGGCAAGTGAGCCTAGGATGCGCGCCTCTTTCACCAAGAAATTGAATCGGGTGGCTCCCTAAAGGCGCTTCTCGGCATCTGCCGTGGCAGACCAGAACCGTGATAAAATCGCGCGCCGCGCCTCACGACTTGGTTTTCGGGCCCGACCAGACGTAGCCAAATCGGCTTCCAGCCTTTCGCCAGCGAATAGTGTAGCCAATTACTTCGAGCTCTCTCAGGAAGGAGTGGCGTTCAAGCTCCGACAGGCCGTTGAGCGCGACATTCAACCCGTCCAATCCACCTAACCGATATGCCTCGACGAACATCTGCAACTTCATGCTCTTCCCTGCAGCGCCAAATCGCTCCGGTCGGAACCGCGGGAAGAGAACAGAGTTCCAGGTTACCTTTCCAAATTCTCAGAAAAACACAGACTGCGGGGCGCCCGGAGGCGGGCTCCTTAAGCGAGAGAACGACTGGGGATGGTACGCTCTCGCACAGTCCGAAAACATTGCACCGTTTACTGTACAATGTAGACGTCGGTCGATCTGCATGGCGGGACCGCTTGAGAGACGGTGTGTGCTCTTGCCGTCTAACTGGGGGGATTGATATGTTCCACTCCTTGGTAACCCTTGATGATCGAGACATTGCCGCCATCCTTGAAGCCCTTGAGGAGTGGTGTTCAGCACGCGGAGTAGAGATCGAAAGCGACCAGGGTCGTCGTGCCATGGCGATTGCGGTTGATCACGTTCAAACGAAGGGTACGAGTGCCGAGCTACTAGCGGAAATTTCCGCTCAGCTGGACGGTTAAGCGGCCGGACCGATTAGCGAACCGCTTCGTGTAGATCAGGTCGAGCGACGCGGGCAGTTGTTACTGACAGCGCTGAATTGGTCGGCACCCAGACCCGTGTCGCCGTCCTCGTATGCTCTGCGTTCATGGCGAGAGTTCCAACGATTGCTGCCATGGCAATCAGGATGGCAATCAGCGGAAAGCCGACGCCGGAACGTTTGTCATCGTGATGGATCATGCCTCAACTCCTGCGGCGCTGTAGGGGTAGCACTGGTGATCTGATATGGCTTTGGTGTATGGAAGAGGGCGGCTTGCGCCGCCCTTCGGTCACTGGATGACCTGGATCACCTTCCGGGAGGAAGGTTCGACGATGACGCGTTCGTCATTCACGATTGCATATGCGTATTTCGGGTTTTCGGGAACCGGGGTGACAACGACAGTGCTCGGCAAAGGCTGCCCGATGACCACCTTCTCCTTTACCACGACGCGCTCGGCGGGAGCTGGAGCCTGTTGAACATAAGTCACCACCTGCTGCGGCGGCGGATCAAGAACGGCACCTGCGACGCCACCGACAATGCCTCCCACAGCCGCGCCAACCGGACCGCCTACGATAGCACCGGTTGCGGCACCCCCGACGGCACCAGTTACCGCCGACGACTGAGCGAAGGCGCAAGTGGATGCCATGAGAACGCTGGCGGCGATACCTACTGCTTTGATATTCATCGTTAAGTTCTCCTTTGAGAAGCGGGTTGTTCCGCTGCAAAAAGGAACTTCCAAGTAAAAAGACAGTTCCGCATATAGGACTTCAGTCGGTCGATTTAGGACCTTGGTCCTATTACGGCCAACGTGTTCAGATTTTCGTCAGTTTGTCACGTTACTGACGCTACTCTCGACTGCTGCGGGCACAACCGAACTCGGAGTACTGCGTTTTGAATATCCGTGCCAAACCACCTCGGAATTCGCTCGCAATCGGCGTAGGAGGTACGGGTCGCGTTATATCCTATCGCAAAGACATTGATGGGCTGCGTGCGTTGGCGATCCTTCCGATCATTCTTTACCACGCGGGCGTGCCCGGCTTTCGCGGTGGATCTGTCGGTGTCGACGTTTTCTTCGTGATCTCCGGCTACATGATGGCCTTGTTGATTTCGGGCGAAATCGCTGACGGCGGCTTCAGCTTGTTGCGGTTCTACGAACGTCGCATCCGGAGAATCTTTCCAGCACTCCGTCCTTGCAGCGTCGTCCATCGCGGCGTGGCTCCTTCTCATGCCGGCTGAGTTCATCTACTTCGCCAACGGCCTGAAGGCGGCGGCCCTCTTCACGTCGAACATCCAGTTTGACAAGGAAAGCGGCTATTTCGATATCGGCCAGCCACGACGGCATCAACCGCACACATGGCGTGCAGGGTTGGAAAGGCGGCATTGGGCGGGGCCTTCGTCAGCCATATCCGGCCGCTTCAATGATGCCGCTCGACCGGTGCGCGCGAGCGTGACTTCTCCAGTTTCGTGTTGGAAGTGCAAAACGCATTCAATACCTGAGGACACGCCGCTGAAATGATCACGACAGCGTCCTCCTTTCTATACCAGTGACGTGAGTTGTTACCCAAGCGCCACGTCGCCCAAACAAAAACCGTTTGCGGGCAACAAGCCATCACTTCGAGATTGATCGACTCAAGCAAGGATGAAACGCTGACTTCAGCGGTTTGCTTAATCTGCAAACTGTCGGAACGGCGCTAGCCCCCAGGCGGCGGTTCAATCGAAAAGGAAATGGTTCTCCAATGAATATCCGGATGGCTTCGTTGACCTCCGCCGCGGCATTTGCAGCTGTTGCGTCCACGCCGGTGTTCGCTGCCGATGCAATCGTTGCAGCTGAACCCGAGGCGGTTGAATATGTCCGCGTCTGCGACGCGTACGGCACAGGTTACTTCTACATCCCGGGCACCGAAACCTGCCTCAAGGTCAGCGGTTACCTGCGGTTCGAAGTCTATGCCGGCCCGGATGAGAAGGGTACCTCGGACTGGAACGCGCGTACGCGCGCTCATGTGCAGTTCACCGCCAAGAGCGACACCGAATATGGTCCGCTCACCGGCCTGATCGTGATACGCAACAACGGTGACAATCCAGAGACGACCTCGATCCTGGACTCGGCCTACATCGACATCGCTGGCTTCCGCACCGGTCTGTTCTACAGCTGGTGGGATGACGATCTCTCCGGTGAGCCTGATGTTCTGTCTAGCTTCGAAACCCTGCACAACTCCATCCGCTACCAGTATGAAAGCGGCGACTTCTACGCTGGGGTGACCGTCGACGAGCTGGAAGACGGCTATTACAAGCCTGGTGAGAACCCGAACAATTTCGGTGTCGGCCTCGGCATCGGCGGCAAGGCTGGAGCAATCAGCTACCAGCTTATCGGCAGCTACGACACCGATAATGAAGAGGGTGCAGTTCGCGGAATGCTTTTCGCTGATATCGGTCCCGGTACACTCGGCCTGGCAGCTATCTACGCGTCGGGTCCGAACTCCTACTACTCGCAGTCGGAATGGACTGTTGCTGCCGAATACGCTTACAAGGCCAACGAAAAGTGGACCATCACCCCGGAGGCCCAGTACTTCGGCAATTACGTGCCTGATCTCGGTACCTTCAGTGGCGACTCGTTCGACGGCCTCGGCGACGCGTGGACGGTCGGCATCACTGTCGACTATCAGATCGCTGACAACCTCTATGCCAAGGCAACCGCCGACTACACTGATCCCGACGATGCTGACGAGGTGACCAAGGGTTTCTTCCGTCTGCAGCGCTCATTCTGATTTGAAATCCTGGCGCCCTGGATTGACCTGGGCGCCGCTCAGCTTTGCGCTTTCTGATCTCGTGACGTCAGATCGTCCACCGGATCGATCATGGTCTTTTTATAAGCCGTGGAATCCAACCCGCATGGCCCGATGTCGAACGGGTCCCATCCGCGACTTGGCGATCGAACCTCAACCATCGTGATCGGATTGCCTGCGTCTGGATTGGCAGCGCTCCATTTTCCTGTGAGTTGGCGGACGAACCTTCCGGCGGCGATATGATCCAAGCAGGCATTAGCCTCGTAACCCGCGCATCCCGGAAGCGATATGCCGGGCGGCTGGGCCCGTGCTGATCTGGAGATGAGAGTAGACTCCAATAGAGACAGGTCTATAGCCGTGGGTTTGGCGATCGCGGTGATGCCCGTGATTTTGGCTTCGGTTGCGGGACAGATCGCAACATTTCCCAACATTGAAGGCTGGTACGCGGCGCTCAATAAGCCATGGTTCAATCCGCCGAATTGGCTATTTGGGCCCACGTGGACCGCCCTTTACATTCTCATGGCATTGGCCGCGTGGCGGCTACTTCGTCTCCCGCGTCATACCCTCGGCCGCGGGTCTGCGCTCGCTCTCCTTTTTCCGCAGCTCGCACTGAACGCATTGTGGTCCTGGCGCTCTTCTTTGCTTTGCACAATCCGCTGGCTGGCCTGGTAAACATCGTGCTTCAACTGCTTTTGATCGCGTTGACGATTAAAAGGGCGCGCCACGTTGATAATGTAGCAGCGGTTTGCCTGATCCCGCTGGCGGTGTGGGTGGCTTTCGCCACAATCCTGAACTTCGAAATCTGGCGGCTCAACGGGTAGTCGTTCTTATTCAGCTCCCGGAGCATCTTTAGTATCTAGGCTTTCGTCAACGCGAATAGAATGGAAACTTCCTGCACACGAAATCGTTCACTTACACACGAACGAGGATAATATGTGATGAGGGCGGTCGGCAGTGAGCAACGGGTTGGAGTGGCAATGCTTTCCTGTCTTGCGCTCGCTGGTTTGCGTGATCAGCGAAATCAAGAGGTCGGGGTTTGGAAGGGACCACCCACTTGCAGCAGCAGGAGGCCGGCATGAAGGCCAAGCAACCGAACGCTGTGGATGCCTATGTCGGTAAACGGGTAAAATCGCATCGAAAGGAGCTGGGCATAAGCCAGGCCGCGCTTTCTGAAAAACTGGGGATTACATCCCAGCAGCTTAACAAGTGCGAACAGGGCATAAATCGGGTAGGTGCGAGCAGGTTGCAGGCTATTGCCGAAGTGCTTCAGGTGCCGATCGGCTACTTTTTCGAGAAGGATGCTCCGGAAGCGTCAGTCTCGCCACTCAAGGGCAAAAACGATGTCAGTCTGTTCATAGCTACCGAAGAAGGTTTGGCCTGGATTACCGCCCTACTCGCAATCAAAGACCAGAACACTCGCGAGAAACTGCTTTCCCTCCTGACACACCTTGGTTCGATGCATAGAAAACAGGCCGACGAGAATAAAGAATGAAGACTCCTTGTCCAACCCGTCATAATGGGACGCTAGCATCGGAACCGACTACGCTATTACCAGCGTGACCGACTCTGATCCCTCATGCACGCTCGGGCCTTGGGCAGATCGACTGGGCCACGCCTCCATTCGTATGCTTAACTCTCCTGTAGGGCCGGCGCTGTTTACGCGATCTCCACTTTCGAAGCGATAGCGTCGATCTCGGCCTTCATTTCCACTGCGGTAAAGCTCAGCTCAAAGACCAGCCCTTCGGGTCGATAATCCGCTAGGCACTTGGGTTCGAACTTCGCTGGGAAAGCCCGTTCAATGAGAACGGAGCCGAATCCTTTTTTACCGGTGTTTATCACAGTCGGCCCGCCCGATTCGGTCCATGTCAACACGAGCCGTTTGCCATCCCGCTTCCAGAGCACCTCAACGGTTCCACATTCCGTTCCGAGGCTGCCGTATTTCGTGGCATTTGTCGCCAACTCGTGCACCACGAGAGATAATGGAAGGGCGAGATCCGGCGGCAGGACGAAGTCTGGCCCATCCAACGATACGTTTTGAGCCTCTGATGCCACATGTGCCCGCAGCGCGGCCGTCAGGATGGCTCTTATTGGCGACGCCAACCCTTCCCGAGATAAGATGAGGTCGTATGTGCCACCGAGCGCCGCCAGCCGTTCCGAGAAAGAACGGTATCGATCCGGATCGGAACGAGCAAAGGTCTGGCGAGCTATCGCCTGAACAAGTGCGAAACCGTTTTTTACCCGGTGCGTCAGCTCCCGCACGAGAAGCATCCGCTCCTCTTCCACGCTCTCATTCTGAGTTCGACGACAATCCAGTTCGTCAAGAAGCCGATCGAGGGACGCGCCTACGGCCGCCAATTCGTCAGTACCATTCATTCTTGTCCGGGCCGCCGCCTCGCCGCCTCGCCACCTCTCCATGACGTCCGCGATGTGAGAAATCGGCGTCAGGATGAATCGTTTTCCAATAAACATCGACAGGCAGAACGCAGTTGCGACCCCTAGCACAATGCCAATGACGTTATTGACAGTAGCCCTGTCGATGGGCCCGAATGCTTCGGCGGTGGAAAAGCCCGCGCTGACATAGAGGGGGAGTCCAGCCTCCGATATCGGCCGATAACCAAGCACACGCTCGGTGCCGTCCTGGCTCATCACGTTGATCACACCCGGCTCATCGGCATGGATCAGCTTCTGGAAGTCTGGTGGGATGACTGTTCCGACGAACCGTTCCGCCAGCGGTACGCGGGCCAGAATGGTTCCCGTGTCGTCGGCTATCGTGACTGCGCTACCGGGCGCGATGCCGCGCTCGGTGACCCGGTTCTGGAGCCAATCCAGTCGAATGCCGCTGACAACCACAGCCCTCACCCTGTCTCCTTCGACCACTGGCATGGCAAGAGGCAGGACAGGACTATCCGATACCCTGCTTTTTGTGTATCGGCCGACGACGAACGCCTTTGTCTGCAAGGCCTTCTTGAAGTAGTCTCTGTCGGCAAAATTCGTTGTGCGCGGGATGGCTGCGCTTCCGCAGATTGGTGTTCCAGCTGGTGAGAGTACAAAGAGCGTCTGGATGTTCGGGACGTTTGCTGCCAGCGACGTCAATGCCTCGTTACAAGTGTTGGCGTCCTGGTGGCGAACCGAGGGCATTGCCGTGACGGCGACCATCAGCCAGCGCAGGCCTTCGACGATGCGCTCGACTTCGAAAGACGCCTGTCGAGCTGCTTGCGCGGCCTGCATGCGCACCTCTTGGCTGCGCTGGAGGCGCATTGCCACTTCGTTGTAAGCGAGCATGGCGATGACCGGGGCGAGCGCGGCAACCGCGACCGCCACAAGCTTTGCTCTCATAGACCTTCCCTCTCGAACCTGCTTGATATCACGGTCGCGAGGCCGCCGCCATATGCTGTTCTCGCTTGGTCCGCTCGGAGACCGCCATATCAGGGGGTGTGACTAGACAGCCTGTTCCCGAGGCCTCCAGCATTCAGCGAAGACGACGTTTTCGGACTAGAGCGTTCGAACTATTTGCAGCATCCGTATCAAGGGCGGGTCGACGCAGCAGGCGACGGCCCGCCGTTTTTCACACTCACGTTGTCTTCTTGGTCGCCTCAATCTGAAGCGAGGCATGATCATTAGCACCAGCGCCAACCGTAATCTTGCGTGGCTTCATCGCTTCGGGAATCTCGTGCCTCATCTCAATGTTCAGCAGGCCGTTGTTGAGAGAGGCATTCTCGACCTTCACATGGTCGGCGAGTTCAAAGCGGCGTTCGAAGCTTCGTGAGGCGACGCCCCGATAAAGGTACTCGCCCTCCCCTTCTTCACCTTTTCCACCCTTGACGATCAGAACGTTGTGTTCCTGGGTGATGTCGAGATCGCCAATCTCAAAGCCCGCGACGGCGATACTGATCCGATATTCGTTGTCGCCGACTTTCACGATGTCGTAGGGCGGCCAGGCGTCGACGGCCTGCAGGCGCTGCGGATTGCTGAGAAGATCGAAAACCCGGTCGAAGCCGACGCTCGAGCGATAGAAAGGTGCGAAGTCCAGTTCGTTTCTCATAACCAAATCCTCCGTAAAGCGAGTTGGAATGGGAACGCCAGTCGGAAACCTGCGTCCCCGGCTTCCCGGCCCCCTAATGGGCTGCCGGCTATATTCGATTTGGTTTTGCTAGCACTGCCTTTCAAGACATTCAGTGAATTTTTTTTCATCGGCTTATGCTCCGAATGTGTGGCATCGCAGTCCGGTGCAAATGACCGCGCTGCTGCACGCTATCGAACAGCGCCTCTGTCTCTGTATAAGAGGCTGGCATTTACCAAATGGCATTGTAGATTAGCATTTGCTGTCGTAGCCTCAGACGGCAAGCGGGTGCCGGTCCCGTGGAACCAGGCGGCAGAGTTGAGTTATTTGGTTGTGGAGGCAGGGTTGGTGATTTGGCACAAAGGCGGAGATTTCGTTCCATTGATGCTAGTGATGTGCGGCCCGCAGAAATACCTATCAATCAGCTCACTCCGGCACGTCGCCGAGGCGCTCATCCTGGCGTGGCCGTCGGACGATGGAGATGAGTATGTCAGCGCCGTCAAAGCGTGCCTGGATGCGATCGAGGGACGCGTTCCCGCGCTGGAGGCCCGGGGCGCGTTGATCCGTGCTGCCGACGAGGCGGGAATTCCGGTAATCACCGTAGTTCCCTATGGCGATGCAGAGCCCGAGACGGAAGGGCTTGTGATGCGAAAGTGAGGGGTCTTCCTGTGAGCCAGAACAGGGCTGAATACCGGCGGTCACTGAAGCCGAACCGGACGATTGCCTCAACCGTCTATTTCTTCCAGCTGTCCTCAACCGGAGCCTTGTCCTCTGGCGGTCGCGGGTCCTCGGTATCGGTTGGCCTTGGTCAACATGGGGGCCTAGATCTTAAAGAGCCTCTGAAACAGCCGCATGTGCAGGCTCGAGAATTTGAGCGGCGCGTCTGTCACTGCAAGGCAGATGCAGTCCTTCCCCTCTGTCGCTCTGGGGGTGTGCGTTAACGTACCGTCCGCTATTTCCACGTCGCCCGGGCCGAACGTCGACACTTCGTCAGTGAAGCTGCCATCAAGAACAAGCGTCAGTTCGGTGCCCCGGTGCGAGTGCTCAGGAACAGGCTGGCCCGCAGGAATTTTCAGCAGACGAACAGTTGTTGTTTCGTCCTCTGTGGGGACGATCATCTGCGCGGCTCCGCGGCCGAGAAAACGCCACTTAAGCCCCCCCGCCCGATCCACGTAAGTAGCCAGTGGCTCAGGAAGGAACATCTCTGCCTCGCTGCGGGGACTGCTTGTGACAGGGTCCTCTTCCCATTGTGATTCCGTAATACGTCTCTCCATCTCCCTCCAACCTTCGTCAAGGTTGTCGTTGGCGACCTCACATTCAAGGAAGTACCCGCCAATCCGTTCGAAGGCGTGAAGCCCCGCCCGGCAGGCTGAGCACATGGTAAGGTGAGTTGTTGCGCCGAGCGCCCATCCCGCCTCCAAAGTGCCTGCCGCCATTGCGGCGATCATCTCATCCGTCAAATGATGCTGGATCATCTAAAGATCCCCCAACGCTGCGCGGAGTTTCTCGCATGCCAGGCGAATCCTCGACTTCACCGTCCCCAAAGGGAGCCCCAGCTTCTCAGCGATAGCACCGTGCGGTAGCCCTTCGAAATACGACATTCTGAGGACTTCGACGAAGTCAGGTTTCAGTTGTTTCATTGCTTCTCTCAGTGCATCTGCTTGCTGCGACCGCAAAACCAATTCATCCGGTGGCTCGGTTCCGTTAATAGCGAGCAGCGGATCAGCTGGATCGAAGTCGGGTTTCGGACCCCGCCTGAACGCATCGATCCTCAAGTTGCGAGCGATCGCAAAAATCCAGGTTGAAGCATGGCCTCTGGAAGGATCGAAGAGATGAGCTTTCCTCCAGACGGTCACCATCGCTTCCTGCACGTATTCTTCCACTACCGCTGGCTCATTGGATGATCTTGCCATGAATGACCTGAGTTTCGGGACAAAGTGTCGATAGATTGCTTCGAAAGCTGCTTTATCCCGGCTCGCCACCCTTCCCATCAACGAGTTGAGCAACTCGCGTTCCATCTCATTCGATTTCACAGGCAATGTCGTTACCCTATATTGCGGATTTCTTTCCCGCGCATGCTGCGAAGCGCCTGCCCGGCAACTATACGATTTGAGATCGGCCTTCGCTAGTAACGACATCCCCTTTGTACGTCGTGGTCGCAGTCTGGATCAGAGGTATCCGTAAAAACCCAGATTTCCGGCATCGGATGCTTCGTTCCGGCTCGTCTGTAGACTTCCACGTGCGCGGAGAAAGGCGCGGTGCCGATGCGCTGCTTAGTCAGTAGCGAAAAATTCGCGCGACTTAGAAAACTAACCGGTAGCTGCTCTCGTACATGCGGCTGAGGGCAAAAACTGGTTAAGGAACTGAGACAGCTCGAAATGGAGGACTGCATGGCATTTCAAGACGGGAGCGCAGTTGCCCCGCGCCTGAATATCGCAGTGGTTGGCAGTGGTATTTCGGGCCTATCGGCGGCGTGGCTCTTGTCGCAACGCCACGACATCACGATGTTCGAGACCTCGAACCGCATTGGGGGTCACAGTAATACGGTTGAATTTGAAAGTGCCGGTGTGTCGGTCGCCGTCGATACCGGCTTCATCGTGTACAACGAGGTCACCTACCCCAATCTGACGGCCCTATTCCAGGCACTCGACGTACCGACCGCGGCATCCAACATGTCATTCGCCGTCTCGCTGAACGACGGCGCGCTCGAATATTCCGGCGGGACAGGCTCCGGCCTTTTCGCCCAGAAATCCAACCTCGTGAACCCACGCTTCTGGTTGATGATGTGGGACCTTCTGCGATTTTATCGCAGCGCGCCACGCGATCTCGGAACGATGGGCGGCGTTTCACTCGACGATTACCTCACACGCAACGGCTATAGTCGCGCCTTCCGAGACGATCATCTTTATCCGATGGCAGCGGCGATCTGGTCGACGCCTGCCATGCAGGTCGGCGCGTATCCGGCCGCCGGCTTCGTGAACTTTTGCCACAATCACGGGCTTCTTGAACTACGCAATCGTCCAATCTGGCGCACCCTGCAAGGCGGTAGCCGCGAATACGTGATGCGCATGATCCGTCCATTTTCTGATCGCATCCGCCTTTCAACCGCAGTCGAAGCAGTCCGTCGCGTACCCGGTCGCGTGGAGATCCGGGACGCCCGCGGCGAGAAGTATGTTTTCGACCATGTCGTGATCGCAACTCATGCGGACCAAGCGCTCCGCATGCTGTCTGATGCGACGGATGACGAACGACGCATCCTTGGCGTCTTCCGTTATTCGCGCAATGAGGCGGTGTTGCATGGCGACGTCAGCCTGATGCCCAAGCGACGTGCTGCATGGTCCAGTTGGAACTATGTCGCCGATACACGAGGCAGCACCACCAAGCCGTCGATCACCTATTGGATGAACAGGCTGCAGCCTTTGGGCGCAGCACCGCCGACTTTCGTGACACTCAATCCACGCCGAGAACCGCGCCGGGAAACCGTCATTAGCCGCGAGGTCTACGAACATCCGGTCTTCGACCTTGATACCGACCGGGCGCAACATGAGGTCTGGTCGCTGCAGGGCGTGCGCAATACCTGGTTCTGCGGCGCGCATTTCGGCTCAGGCTTCCATGAGGATGGTATCCAGGCCGGGCTTGCGGTTGCCGAAGACCTCGGTGGTGTGCGCCGCCCCTGGGAGGTCAAGCAGGAAAGCGCCCGCATCATTCGCAAGCCATTGATGAGGCCGGTTGAACTATCGACAAAGCTGGAGGAGCCGGTATGAAGGCGGGTCTCCGTTCGGCCCTGTTTCCTGGGCACGTCACGCATGCGCGGGTAAAGCCGAAGCAGCACCGTTTAAACTATCGCATCTATTCACTTCTAATCGATCTCGACGAACTCGACGAGCTCGACCGCAGGCTGAAGCTTTTTTCGATCGATCGCTTCAACCTTTTTTCCTTCTATCGCAAGGATCGCGGCAATCGTTCTGGTTCCGACCTGAAGAAGCAAGTGGAGCGCACCATCGAGAGAGGAGGCGTTGAGCCGGATGGTGGCGCCATTCGCTTGCTCACCATGCCGCGTATCTTGGGTTGGGCCTTCAATCCCCTAAGCGCTTTCTTCTGCTACGGCAGGGATGGAGCGTTGAGGGCCATCCTCTGGGAGGTAGACAATACGTTTGGGCAGCGCCATGGCTATATGTTCCCGGTGGACACGCCTGACGGTGCGGAGATCGTCCAGCATTGCGACAAGGCGTTCTACGTATCCCCGTTCCTAGACATGAACCTCCGCTACGAGTTCGTTGTTTTGCCCCCTTCGGAGACCCTATCGATCCGCATTTGTGCGTTCGACGACGAAGGGTTGATGCTGACTGCCCGGCACCTGGCCAGGCGGATCGAACTGACGGACGCCGCCCTGCTGAAGGCCTTCTTCGCAATTCCTCTGCTGACGTTTCGGGTCGTCGGCGGCATCCATTGGGAGGCCCTAAAGATCTGGCTGAAAGGCATTCGCCTGCGCGGGCGTCCGCAGCCCCCTGAACACCCGGTTTCCTATCATCCACATCACCAAACCGAAGAAAACGCATCGCATCGAAAGAGCGAGATTCAATGAGCCAGTATGACGATTTATCCCATCTCACGCTTACGCTGCCGGCGCGTTACGAATATCCGGGTTTTGCTGGCCGGCTTTTGCGACGCCTGGTCGGCAATCTCCATACCGGTCGCCTTAGGATCGTGCTGCCCTCCGGTATTGTCGTCGAAAAGACCGGTACAGAACCCGGTCCCGACGCGACGATCGTCATGACGAAATGGCGAATGGTTCGTCGCATCCTGACGGCCGGCGATATCGGCTTTGCGGAAGGATTTCTTGAGGGAGACTGGACGACGCCGGACCTGACTGAGGTCATTCGGCTTGCAGCACGGAATAAAGATGTCCTGTCGCGCGCAATTGGCGGCAGCATCCTGATGCGGTTGGTCAACAGAATGCTCCACCTCTTGAATGCCAATACGAAAAAGGGCAGCCGACGCAATGTTGAGGCGCATTACGATCTCGGTAACGATTTCTACAAGGAATGGCTTGATCCGACTATGCTCTATTCCTCGGCGATCTATGACGACACGACGCCGCACCTCGAAGCCGCCCAGCAGAAACACCTCGATCGCATTCGCGAAAAGCTAGCGCTTTCTGGGGGTGAAAGCGTGCTGGAACTCGGCTGCGGCTGGGGTGCATTGGCCATCGAGCTTGCGACCAGATCGAGTGCCAAGGTCGTCGGCCTTACCCTTTCGCCGTCGCAATTGGCTTGGGCTAACGATGTGGTCGGGAAGAGCGCCAAGGCTCGCCTGGTCGATCTGCGGCTGCAAGATTATCGTGACGTGGAAGGTCAGTTTGATCGCATCGTTTCGATCGAGATGTTCGAAGCGGTAGGCGAAGCCTATTGGCCGGTCTATTTCGAGACCTTAAGACGTTGCATGAAGTATAATGGACGCGCAGTGCTGCAAATCATTTCCATCGAGGAGACTCGGTTCGAGGCCTACCGCGGAAGTATCGACTTTATCCAAAAATACATCTTCCCTGGCGGGTTCCTGCCATCGGACAAGGCGCTCGAACGAGCAATCTCCACGGCCGGATTGAAACTCACGGAAATTGAACATTTCGGGAGATCGTATGCGCGTACGCTTGCCGATTGGCGGTCGCGTTTTCACGCGAATTGGCCAGCCATAGCAAAACAAGGCTTCGACGAACGGTTCCGACGTCTTTGGCACTATTATCTCTGCTATTGCGAAGCAGGTTTCGAGGAAGGAAACATCAATGTCGGGCTTTACACGATCGAGCATCCGTAGCGTGCACGGGCTACTGGCCAAGACGATGCGCGTTTTTGACCGCCGACGTTTTTCCTTTCGCTTTCGTCCCTGTTGGCCCATCTGCCGACGAGGCGGATGCGACGACGAAAACCAACTGAAGCTCGCATAAAATTTTCGAAGGATAGCAAAGTGAAGACCTACATCGTCGCCTACCTGGCCACATTGATCGTCTTTACCGCGATCGATTTTATCTGGCTGAGCACTATGGCCGATCGCCTTTATCGGCCCATTTTGGGGGACATGCTTTCCCCCAGATTCCGGCTAGCTCCGGCAGTCGTATTCTATCTGATATATGCGGTGGGGCTAACATTTTTTGCTGTCAGGATTGGCTTAGTATCCGGTTCTTCGGCCACCGCGGCACTCTACGGCGCGCTTGTTGGCTTCACCGCCTATGCGACCTACGACTTGACCAATCAATCCACGTTGAAGAACTGGTCTACGACGTTGACAATAGCAGACCTCTTTTGGGGCACCTTCCTATCAGCGTTGTCCGCGGGCATCAGTTCCTGGATTACCCAATGGATCGACGGGTAAGATTCGGCGGAGCCCCAGGCTTTGTCAGTCCTCGTGCTTTTATTTAGGGACAGAGAACCAGTCTGATGATCAAGGGTGACAAACGTATTCCCACGTCGAGGCGACACATCTTGCGATTGTCAGGCCTTCCCATTTTCTTCCTTGTTGCCGCGGCGTTGGTCGGGGGCGGCTGTACATCCCAAAGGCCGACCAGGGCAGCCCATACCGACAGCGACACCCTGAAGCCGGCTGCTAAGCGGATCTACACCACCGGGTCCGAATCTTCGAATGACTGCCGGCGCAAACCCAATGTCGAGGGCATGCTGCGCACTCTCTGTTACTAAGCTCGGCCCAGGCTGGGTCTCGAACCCACCTGTTGCTGCCGCGAGCGACAACGGATGCCTAGCCTACCTCAATCTTGCCCAACTTACGGCCTTGCAAATGGTGCCATAAAAGATGCATCCGCTCGTCGTCATGAGGTTGCCTGCTATGGTCACTGTCAGCCTATAGGTCAAATTGCGCTGTGGGTCGAAAGCCGTGCCGGAGTAGCCATTTCCCCCCGCTCGAATATCCATGATGAGCTTGTCCCCGATCTTTTCCTTCAGGGTCCCCGGCTTGATCCAAGTGTTTACGGCGCAGATGCTGGTGCCGCAAGCCGCGATCCGGACAATGGCATTGCCATCGCCTCGTGCCCACCGACCCGAAATATCGCTCCCCTCACCCGGCACGCAAACCGTCGGCAGGCCCACTGCCACTGCACAAAACAGGACAACGCGATTTAGTCGCATGGGCTCCTCCAAACAGATTTTGTGAAACGCCGGAGTCCAGTGAAGGGTCTGGCAGATCCAACACTCATGGGCATTTCATACGGCGAGGATCGGGATTTGGATTACCTTCCGCTCGTTGGCATTGCATCGGAATGTCACTTGCGACTGCGATCGCTTGGGCGATCCTGCACGCAGCGAACAGGTTCGATTTGATCGTCGTTCATCGCAGGTCCCGTGGGCGCGGCGGCTGCCCCTCTTATGGGCTTTCAGAAGAAGAAATTGCGATCGCTGTTCTGGTGTTGATCTGAATGTGCAAGGCCTTCAACGACTCACGGCAGTCGGAACGGGTACGCGCCATATGTTGGAAGACCGGCGCGAAATACCCCCTGGCAGCGTTTCAGCACTTTTGCTGAACATGCTCGATTTCTTGCCATAGAGTGTGTTTGCTTTCGGTTGTCTCCCAAAATGCCGGGTTTGGAATGATCATGGGGCCTATCTAAAAAACCTTGCGGCCCATCGTTTCGCCGTCCTTGTCGAGAAGGCGGGTCGGATAGTCGCCGGTAAAGTAGTGGTCGGTGAACTGCGGACGGGCGTCGTTGCGATCCTCGCCACCGACGGCGCGATAAAGGCCGTTGATCGACAGGAATTCCAGCGAGTCCGCGCCGATGTATTTGCACATGGCTTCGAGGCTGTCGTACTGGTTGGCCAGCAGCTTCTCGCGATCCGGCGTGTCGATGCCGTAGAAATCAGGATAGTAGATCATCGGGCTTGCGACGCGCAGGTGCACTTCCTTGGCGCCGGCATCGCGGATCATCTGCACGATCTTCAGCGAGGTTGTGCCGCGCACGACCGAATCGTCGACGAGCACGACGCGCTTACCCTCGATCATCGCCCGGTTGGCGGAGTGCTTCAGCTTCACGCCGAAAGCACGAATCTGCTGCGTCGGCTCGATGAAGGTGCGGCCGACATAGTGGTTGCGGATGATGCCGTATTCGAAGGGGATGCCGCTTTCCTGGGCGTAGCCGAGGGCTGCCGGCGTGCCGCCATCTGGAACGGGAACGACGACATCGGCGTCGACGGGCGCTTCCTTGGCAAGGTTGATGCCCATGTTCTTGCGGGCGACGTAAACGCTGCGGCCGCCGACGACCGAATCCGGACGGGCGAAATAGACATATTCGAAGAGGCAAAGCCGCTCGGGCTGGCCATTGCCGGCCTTGCGCGCGTCGATCGAGATCGAACCGTCAGGCTGGATCTCGCAGATGATGACTTCGCCGTTCTCGACGTCGCGGATGAATTTCGCGCCGATGATGTCGAGTGCGCAGGTTTCCGAAGCGAAGATCGGCTTGCCGTCGAGCTCGCCCATGACCAGCGGACGGATGCCGGTGGGGTCGCGTGCTGCAATCAGCTTCGTGCGCGTCATGGCGAGCATCGAGTAACCGCCTTCCATCTGGCGGATCGCGTCGATGAAGCGGTCGGCCGTGGAGGTGTAGCGCGAGCGGGCGATGAGGTGGAGAACGACTTCCGTATCCGAAGTCGACTGACAGATAGCGCCGCCGGCTATCAGCTGCCGACGAAGCGTCAGGCCGTTGGTGAAGTTGCCGTTGTGGGCGATGGCAATGCCGCCGACTTCAAGCTCGGCGAAAAGCGGCTGCACGTTGCGGAGCGCGACTTCGCCTGTCGTGGAATAGCGATTGTGGCCGATCGAGATGTTGCCGGGCAGGCGGGCGAGGGTGGTCGGATTGGTGTAGTGATCGCCGACCAGTCCCATGTGCCGCTCGGAATGGAAGCGCAGGCCGTCGAAGGAGACGATACCGGCCGCCTCCTGCCCGCGATGCTGCAGGGCATGCAGGCCAAGCGCCGTCAGCGTCGAGGCATCGCTACGGCCCAGAATGCCGAAGACGCCGCACTCTTCGTGGAGGGTGTCTCCATCGAATTCGTCATTGAGCGTCAAGGAATGAGACTGGTTCATCAACGTGAGGCCTCTGCTCTCATGGGATTGAATGGGTTTCCGGATGGCGCCGTCATCTGCCCATCGCCACTGGTCGCAATTCAATCTAGCTATGCTTTTTAGCTCATTGGGTATAGTGATCGCCTGGAATTGACACAATGCCGCAGGCTCAGGTGACTGGAGCTCGGAGTCGGAGCCGGTGCCAGTGTGGAAAGGCTCGCGTTGCGCACAGCCCATCAAAGGCATGTTTTCTTAAATTATGACAGCGGGCTCGGTTCGGGCGCTTGCTGAGCAGATTTCTCCCCTCGATGGCGGCGTGCCCGAACCGGCTGTAGAAAATGGCTGCTACAACACGGGCGACAGCATCGGAAACGTCACGAAGCCGGCAGAATTGCCGTGGGAACCGCGGTTGACTCCTGCGCGAGCATGGTAACCGACCCAACGCCGCGGGAGCGACTAATCGTCGGAGGCGGGTTTGCGAAGCGACCCGATCCATCGATCAAGATCCACCAACCTCTGCGAAC
>NZ_AEYE02000026.1 GCF_000298315.2 Rhizobium grahamii CCGE 502
TGCTTTGACCTGTCATTCTAACGCCCAGGTTGGCCTGGCATGGCAGCAGTATCAACGCATGGCAGGCCAATCGTGATCGCCGACGAGATCGAATCCTATTTCCGCGGCAGAAAACGAGCCGTGTATCGGCTTCGCTCGCATGGTCGCGCAAGGAATTCATGTATACGTGCGGCCTCGGAAGCTGGCATACGCAGTTCAAATCGGCCAGCCGCGACAACTTACCCACAGCCGCCTGATCCATGGCGGCGTAAAGGGTTCTCACGGGTTCCCACCGTCCGGCCGGGGCCCAAGTTAAGGCACAAGCATCGACGGTACTCAGCATCCTACATTTATCGAGCGGCTCTATAGTGCCGCATCGAAGCCTTTTGAATATTATGGAGGCATTCGCAAGCCCTCTTTTCCAAGCCTGCTCGATCCGCGATCGTAACGTCACCACGTGAGTATTCTAGCAGCCCGTCCGACTGGAGTTGAGAGCAGATGGCACTTACAGTCGCGCGGCGTAGACCAAGTACTTCCGCTACGACTTGCTGTGTGAGATCGAAATTATCCCCTGAAACGCTGTCATGGGCGGTTAGCAGCCAGCGGATGACGCGCTGTTCCGCCGAGTGCAGGCTATTGCAGGCTACGGTCTCCATGAGCTGCGCAATAAGCGACTTCGCATATCTCAGCATGGTTTCTCTGACACAATGGAACTCAGCCAATGCCTGATCCAAGTCCGCTTTCGATAGCCATGATGCATAACCAGGAACCTGTACAACGCACCTGCCAAAGGCTCCACTTCCCCCCATGATTAACCCGAAGCCGAGAAACCCCTCGGGGCCTACCGAGGTCTTCTCTACGGTCTTGCTATTCGCCATGGTTCCCATCAGCGAGATAAGCCCCGCGTGCG
Organism: Rhizobium grahamii CCGE 502; assembly: GCF_000298315.2. Lineage (GTDB taxonomy): Bacteria > Pseudomonadota > Alphaproteobacteria > Rhizobiales > Rhizobiaceae > Rhizobium > Rhizobium grahamii. Next base: position 890 of record NZ_AEYE02000026.1, read on the forward strand.
GAAACACTGCGTGCGTGAAAGGAGCGCCGTCTTCGTAAATGACTTCCCCTGCCATCATGGGCCGGGTAAGCGATCTCGCGGCCATGAAGTCTTGAGCCGCCGGTCTCAGCGCCAATAGTATTCGATTCCGAACGGGGTACCCTGTCATTTTTCCTTCCATACCAATTATCGCGCAAAAACGTACGGTGTGCGCGATCGGACATATGTGGATACGGCACCGAACACTAGCGTGAATAAGAACCCGTGCGTTGTCTAGCCAGTCTCTCCAAGAAAAAATCGTTGTTGCTCAATTCAGAACAAAACATACTTGAAATTAACCATTCAATATGTACGTTACCGTATATTTATAAGTACCATAACGGGCTCACGCGGATCCTTGCTGCCCAACTGAGGTTTCAGTTTCGTGTGAACGGCGCTCAAAAAGAAGTCCAGCGACGAAGGGGAACAAATGCGGGGCTTATTCAACGCACAAGACTTACTAGGATCCGAAACGGAAAGTTTAGGGCCGGGCAAATGCGCGGGCCAGAATGATCTTCAGGACGTGCTGGCGGAACTTGCCTCTTTCAGAACGGCTCTCGATCCGCATACGATTGTCGGAATCACGAACAGAGCAGGAACGATCACTAATGTGAATGATCGGTTCTGCCAAATCAGCAAATACTCGCGGCTTGAACTGATAGGAGCTAAGCACAGCCTGTTGAACTCGGGACAGCATCTGCCCGCCTTCTTCCAAGAGATGTGGCGGGTGATCTCGGGCGGAGCCCGATGGCACGGAGAAATCTGCAACCGTGCGAAGGACGGTTCACTTTACTGGGTCGACACGACCATTGCACCGAAGATGGATGGATCGGGTCGCATTTGCGGCTATGTCTCGATCCGCTACGACATTACCCAGCGTAAACAGGCAGAGAAGGCGCTAAATGATGAGAACCTGAGGCGCGAGCGCGCTGAAATGCTCCTTCGGGATATCATTGAAACGCTACCCAACGGTGTGGCCGCATATGACGAAAGCGACCGCCTCATTCTGTTCAACTCCAGCTTTAAGGAATGCTACCGGCGAGCCGGCGGTGCCATTGTGGAAGGACGGCGCTTCCAGGATATCATGGAAGATGCTGTCGCATGCGGGGAGTTTGCTGATGTCTCATGCCGAGACGATGACTGGCAGAACTGGATCAACGCGAGGCTTCGCAATCACCGCAATCCAGGCAGGGCGTTTCTCCAGGCGATAAGCGAAGACCGATGGTTCAAAGTGCAGGAACGGCGGTCTGCCTCCGGATATATCGTCGGCGTACAAACGGACGTCACCGATCTGAAAAGAGCGGAGCGGCAGGTCAAAGTCCAGGCGGAAGCCGACCCGCTCACCGGGCTTCTGAACCGCCGCGCGCTCATCGAACGACTGACTGCCGTACTCTCTTCTCAAAAGGCCGAACGCCACAGCGCGCTTGTTCTGATCGACTTGGACGGCTTCAAGGCTATAAACGATATGCACGGCCATGGTGCTGGTGACGCGCTTCTGATCGAGGTCGGGAAACGCTTCAGAGATAATGTGAGGAAGTCGGATATTGTCGCTCGCTTGGGCGGCGACGAATACGCTGTGCTCCTCGTTGACGTCGGCAGCACGGCCAATGCGATCCGGATCGTCCGGAAGCTGCTCAGGTCCCTCGAAAGCCCTGTCCGCCTTGGCAGAAAATCTGTTCGGGTAAGCGGCAGCTTCGGCCTTGCGATCGTCCGCAAGAGCAAGTCCGGGACGCCTCTGAAAGTGTTCAAGCGAGCAGATATCGCGCTCTACAGAGCCAAACACAATGGTCGTTCGACCTATGCTGTTTATAACACCGATATGGAGCGGAGCATACGGCAACGGGAGGCGATGATCGAAGCGCTCCGCCGCGCAATCGCTCAAGGTGAAATACAAGTTGCCATGCAGCCCCAGACGCGATTCGTCGACCGAGGTCACGCGGGCTTCGAGGCTTTGGTCCGCTGGCAGAAGGACAATCAATGGGTGCCCGCGGCGGATATCGTTTCGCTTGCCGAGCAGTCGGACCTGATCTGCGCGCTCGGACACGCCGTTCTTTCTGGCACGCTCAATGCAATGAGCGCAATGAAGCGGAAGGACTTTGCCCCTGGCAAGGTGGCAGTCAACGTAGCCGCTGCGCAACTACGCAATCCGAACTTCGCAAAAGAACTGCTTGATGCGGTCTCGGCTCACGGACACCGGGCGTCCGAGATCATCATTGAGGTCACCGAGGGCGTTATTCTCGACCGCACAAGCGAAGCGATCGGGGTGACGCTGAATCGGCTGTTTGAGGCAGGCGTTAAAATTGCGCTCGATGACTTCGGTACCGGCTACGCGTCCCTGACCCACCTACAGCGCTATCCGGTGTCCTACATTAAAATAGACCGCTCCTTTGTGAAGGACGTTGGCCACAACCGCGGGTGCAACGCAATTGTAAGGGCCGTTACGTCGCTGGCTCACAGCCTCGGCATGGAAGTGGTCGCAGAAGGAGTCGAGACGCCATCGCAATACCAGTCGCTTCTTGAGATGGGCTGTGACTATGCCCAGGGCTACCTTGTGGCCAAGCCCATACTCACCGAGGAAATCGACGCCTACCTCCTGAATTGCAAGGCAGATCGACCGGTTTTGACATTCGTCGCTTGATCGTTCCCCAATTAACTACCCAGAGGAGAATTATTCATGTCGCATCCCCCGTATCAGGATTTGAACGACGTCCCTGGCGCAGCGGACCCCAAAAGGCAGAACGTCGCACGTCGCCTCGAATTCATGCAGTTGGATGGTAGCGGCCGCGCCAGCATCCGTATGCTGAAGGCGCTTGTCGAGCGGGAGTTGCCAAACGGTCTGGACAAGTTTTACGCGCAGCTCCGCCAGAGCCCCGAAGTGAAGTGGTTCTTTTCGACGGAAGAAAACATTGCCCGCGCCAAGGGCGCACAGCAGAGCCACTGGGTCAGCATTTCCGATGGCAACTTCAATGAAGACTATGTCAACAAGGTCCGAGCGATTGGATCGGTTCACGCCCGGATCGGCCTTGAACCACAGTGGTATATCGGTGGATATGCTATCATTCTGGACCATCTAATCAAAAGCGCGGTTGATGAAGTGTTCCCCAAGGGTGGTCTGTTTTCCAAGAAGCCAATGAAGCCGGCCGAATTCGGAAAATCACTAGCAAGCTTGGTCAAAGCGGTTTTGCTGGATATGGATCTGGCAATCTCGGTCTATATCGACGAAGCGGAAGTCGCAAAGCAGAAGGCACAGGCCGAAACGATCGCAACCGAGCAGAAGCTTGTCTCTGACTGTTTTGGCAGGGCTATGGCGGCCATCGCCGCCAAGGATGTCAGCTATCGGATTACCGACGAACTGCCGGAAGCCTATCATCGACTGAAGAACGACTTCAACAATGCGTTGGAACAAGTATCCGCAACGATTGCTGACATTGATGCAGCGGCAGCGCAGATTCATTCCGGGGCGGAGGAAATACGTTCGGCCGCCGATGATCTGTCCAAGCGAACTGAACAGCAGGCTGCATCGATCGAACAGACCGCGGCGGCTCTTGAACAAATCACAACGACAGTAAAGGACTCGAGCCGGCGCGCTGAAGAAGCGGGTCACCTCGTTGCCAAGGCAAAGACCGGCGCAGAGAATTCAGGTGAAGTCGTCAAGCAAGCGGTGACGGCCATGGGCGCGATTGAAACGTCCTCCAAGGAGGTCTCGAATATCATCGGCGTCATTGACGACATCGCTTTTCAGACCAACCTGCTTGCTCTCAACGCTGGCGTGGAGGCGGCTCGTGCTGGTGAAGCCGGCAAGGGCTTTGCAGTCGTTGCCCAGGAAGTGCGCGAGCTTGCGCAGCGCTCCGCAAGTGCAGCGAAGGAAATCAAGACCCTGATCACGTCATCTGGGGAGCAAGTGAAGACGGGCGTAACACTTGTTGGCAATACCGGCGCTGCACTCGTCGCTATTGTTGGTGAGGTCAAGGAAATCAATCAGCACATTCTCTCGATTGTCGAGTCCGCTCGCGAGCAGTCGACGGCGCTTCAGGAAATAAATACTGCCGTTAATACCATGGACCAGGGAACTCAACGGAATGCGGCCATGGTGGAGGAGACGACAGCGGCGAGCCATGCCCTCGTAATCGAAGTGGAGCGGATCTCGAAAATGCTGGGCGAATTCAACATCGGCGGGAACAGTCGGCAGCGGAGCTCGGGGCCCCAGCCTGAACCTGCAACAACATTGGCAGCGAACACCCAGAACATGGCAGTTCGCCGGTGATCCCGCCGACAGCGCCGCCCGCCACGGCACCAGCATGCCGGCCTTTGGTCTGACTTATGTTCGAGCCTGCAACCGATTTCTCTCTGGTGGCAGGAAGGCTCCTTGCTCACCGATCGCAAATGATTGTCCATGAGATTGAGGAGCCGGTGGTGCATTGAGGTTCAATGGGAGGCTCTTGCGTGGGCTGTCATCCGATTGATCTCCACTATGTGTAAATTTCTGGCCACAAACAACCCTTATGAGCAATCAAATGAACAGAACTTGACTATCCACCACCTCCGTAACACAATGCATAAAATTCTGGACACGAGAACGCCTCACGTCCACTCAATTGAACTAAGCAGGTATAACCGTGCCCCGCCAAAGAAGCTACTCCAGAGTCACGCATCAGGCGCTCGCGATGCTCGGTAAGCTGATCCGCATCGGCCGTGCCGATCGCGGCCTGACCGCGCAGGAGCTGGCGGACCGCGCCGGCATCAGCCGCACCACCTTGTCCAGCATTGAAAAAGGCGCGCCGGGCCCTGAGATCGGCACCGTGTTTGAGGTTGCCTCACTCGTCGGCTTGCGCCTGTTCGACTATGACGAGCGCACGGCCCAGATGCACAATGCCCGCCTCGACGAAAAACTGACCCTTCTGCCCAAGAGCGTCCGCCACGCCGTGAAGGAGGTCGATGATGACTTCTAAGGCTGACGCTACCGAAGCCTTTGTCTGGATGTGGCTGCCGGGGGCGACGGAACCGGTGGTCGCCGGCCGCCTTGATCAGGACGGCGAGCGCCTGCTCTTTACCTACGGCGCCAGCTATCGCCGCCGAAAGAGCGCCATTCCCATCTACGAGCCGGAGCTCCCCCTCCAGGAAGGCGTCATTGCGCCTATCAACGGCCTGACCATGGCAAGCTGCATTCGCGACGGTTCGCCCGACGCCTGGGGCCGCCGTGTCATCATCAACAGGCTGACGGGCAAAAAGCCCGATGCTGCCGGGGCGCCAGAGATCAGCGAGCTGACCTTCCTGCTCCAATCAGGCTCCGACCGGATTGGTGCCCTCGATTTCCAGCCATCGGCCACGGAATACGTCCCCCGTCTTGCCGCACAGGCATCGCTCGACGAGCTCATGGAGGCGACTGCCCTCATAGAAAAAGGCGTCCCCCTGACCCCGGCACTCGACCAGGCCCTCTATCACGGCACATCGATCGGCGGCGCACGTCCCAAGGCTCTCATCGATAACGGCGCAAAGAAGTTCATCGCCAAATTCTCGGCGACAAACGACACCTACAGCGTCGTGAAGGCCGAATTTATCGCGATGAAGCTGGCGGCTGCCTGCGGGCTCAACGCCGCGCCTGTGTCGATGACCCGTGCCGCTCATAAGGATGTGCTGCTCATCGAGCGCTTCGACCGTACGCTCACGAAGGAGGGATGGACACGCCGCGCGATGGTCTCAGCCCTGACCATGCTCGGTCTTGATGAAATGATGGCCCGCTACGCCTCCTACGAAGACGTCGCCGAACTCATCCGCCACCGCTTCACTGACCCGAAGGACACGCTGAAGGAGCTCTACGGCCGGATCTGCTTCAACGTGCTGTGCGGCAATACCGACGACCATGCCCGCAACCATGCCGCCTTCTGGGACGGCACGATGCTCACGCTCACCCCTGCCTATGACATTTGTCCACAAGCCCGCACCGGCAACGAAGCTACGCAGGCGATGCTCATCAAGGGCGATCGCCGTGCCAGCACGCTTGCCACTGTGCTCGCAGCCGCGCCAGATTATCACCTGAAGGAGGCAGAAGCCGCTGCGACGATCGAACACCAAATCAAGACCATTGCCGAACACTGGCAAGCGGTCTGCGAGGAAGCAGATTTAAGCCCCGTCGACCGCAAGCTGTTCGCCGGGCGTCAGTTTCTCAACAGCTACGCCCTCGAAGGCCTTGATAGCCAAAAGGCACTGCAGGATAGGTTCCGCGCCGCACACGACACGCTGCTCGCCAGCGACGGCGCTTGACGATGCCAGCGCCAAGGCAGCTCAAAAGACGCGCCTGGCCGGGAGCATTTCTCCGGATCAGCGTCAGCATTTTTGGCCATCGCGACATTCAAGGACTTGAGCAGCGACTTGGCGGCGGCATGAACGTCGGTAGACGTCGCCAGCCCCTGAAAGGCTGCTAACAGCACGACCAGGTAGTCGCCCCTTTTGTCTTTTATTTCCTCGACGAAGGGATCGAACGGCGGCTTCAGCAGCATGCGCCGGGCCGTAAGGTCTGCCTCCGCGCACTTGAATTCGAGTCCTCAGTTGCCTGTCGTTCTGTTCTGCATAGTGTTCCGTTACTTGGGGGTATATGGCGTCTAGGCAAACAGCTTACCCGCGCCCTGATCTGAAGCGTTAGCCTCCAGCAGAGCCCATTGCGCGGGCTGGATAAAGGCGCGCGGCGGCAGGATAATCCATCCGTCATCATCGCCGACGGCAACGAAGTCACCGGCTCCTACGCCGAGTGCTGACAGGGCGCAGACGAGCGCGGCCATGTCATCGTGATTGGTGACTGCCGCCAGATCGCCGGTCAATGTTCGCCTCGGGAGAAGATAATCGATCAGCACCCGCAGCCGGCCGTTCTCGGCAAGGTGGCGGAAGAACGTGTCCGACCGGTCTCCGCGCCGGGCAGCAAGCTCTCCGGGGTTCTCGATCATGGTGCCAAGAAACGCTCCTGGAAACGCATCGACGAGGGCTTTGCTGTCCAGCGGTACGCCGTGACGCGCTTCCTTGAGGTCAGCAAGCGCAAGAACGTGCGCGGCGCATGGGTTCGCATGCTCCTTCAGCAATCTGCCGACCGGCGCTCTCGACTGCCCGCGTTCCCTATTAGGCGGCCCAGGCGTCTGGTGAGCATGCGCTCCGCCGTGCGGTATCGCCCGATAATGTCAAAGCCTCGCCGCAAGGGACCGTCGCCGCCACCGCGACGGGGCGACCCGCGTCGACCTTCGCGATTGTGCTTTCGCGCTCGGGCTCGATCGCCCGGAATCGCTTGATCTCCCAGGCGACGGTCGAGGCCGTCCAGTTCAGGCGGCAAATGGCGCTCGATCGCCGTACCGGCGAGCAGCCTACATCGATGCCGATGACAGAACCTTGTCCAACGCTATTCCCCCGCGGCTTGTCTGGCCGGCAGTTCCGCCACCTCCTTGAGGCGCCGTTCTTCGAGCGCGGCGAAGTGCATTTGCATCTCTTGGGGCAGCGGCTTGTGAGGCTCTGGCAAATCCATCAGATGGCGCACCGCCTATCGGGCCCTCTGAGCGATACCTCGTCAGTGACCCCGCGTTTTGCCTGCGTCCAGAACAGCTGTTCCAATTCCGGGACAAAGGCTTGCGCTCCTCAAGGCGCTTGGCGATCCACAGGGTCACGAGCTCCAGGCCCGCGCTGGCGTCGCCGGGCGTGAATGTCGGCGGGACCTCCGGCGTGAAGGCGATTGACGCCAAGGCTGTGGCGCAATTCCTTCAGCAGCGGTTCCGCCACCACGTCGGGTTGGCCTTGGCCGTCACCAGGCCATAGTAGAGGATGGGCTGGTTCGCATCGAACAGCTCAGGGCCGTTGTTCCCGCTCTCGTCGACATAGCAATACAAAGAACTTCCGCCCGCTGTACTTTCAGCTTTATAGCTTGCAATCTGTTTAGTCTGGGGCCTCTGTCGCCGCCGCGAGTTCAATGACAGGATCGCGGCGCAGAGCGTCCCTCAAGCCTTTTCCGCAATGCGCAGCAGATGCGTCGCGCGCGTGTCTATGATGGCGCGGATGGCTTTGATGATATTGTGGGCGACGCCCGCCCCTTCGAGCTCCACGGCAAGCGCCTCGGCTTCCCCCTTGATCCTGCCGGCAAGCTCGGTCATGTCCTTCACCAGCAAACGCTGCGCGCCCTTCGTCTCAGGCACAAGCGTCAGCCAATGTTTCAACTGGATGGTGTCAGGGACCGCCCGCCCGCCAATCGCCATGGCTTGTTTCTTCGCGAGTTGCGGGTACGCCGCCGTGCAAACGACATCGTAGAGCGGCGCAAGGTCGGGAACCTTGCCGCGATAGAGCAAGGCGTAGTTTTTCCCGTGCGCGTCTGCATTGCCGACGAGATAGTGGAAAATAAGCGCACGGATGAAGGATAGCCGGTCTGCCGCCGGGCGGGCGGTGGCCCGGTCGATCAGGTCCAGCGACCGCTCTGTGCCCGGCCCCCCTTCCTCCTCGTACTTAAGTTCTGGTGGCACGCTCAGCGCCTGACAGAAATCCTCCTGATGAAGACGCGTGATGGTCCCGTCCTTGTGGGCGGCGCGGTCGTAGCGTTCCACGAGAAGGAACGGAATCCTTCCGCCGTAACGCATTTCGACGGCGGGTACAGGAAGCTTCAGGCGCGCCGCCAGCCGCAGGCAGAACAGTTCGTTCTCAACCGTGCCGTCGAGCGCCTGGATGAAAGGCTTGAGGATATGCGTAGTCGGGCGCCCACCTTTGGCGAGCCCGATGGCATCGCCCCCCACGCAGACAGCAATTTTGTCCTGCGCGCCGGCGAGCGAAAGGCGCACCCCTTCCTCCCCGCCGAGCAAGGGACGCTCGCGCAGCTTACCGAGGATTTCTTCAAGGCGGTGCTGGCTCAATATTTCTATGCCGTCCTCGTCTGAGGAGGGCGGCGCCTCGCCGGCTGGATAGAGCGACAAGGCACCGGCGCATTCACCGCCGATCACCTCCAGCAACCCGAAAGCGTTGCCCGCCGAGATTCCGAGCGCTCCCGCCAGACGCAGGCGCGCCCCTTCATCAGGCAGCAGCCCGGAGAAGAAGGGGCGAACAGCCCGATCCGTATAGGGGGCCTCCTGCAGTGGCATCGAAAAAGAAAGGGCGCGCGGGTCCGGCCCCGTGAGATAGCCAAGGTCATAGGCAAAGCTCAAAGCTCCCGCCTCGTCCTGCATGAGCGAGCCCGCCTTCGTCTCGCCGAACCACACATCCAGCAGATGGACCATCAGCTGCCCTCCTGCCGTCTGCCGACGGATACGGTCAGCCCAAGGGACGTCGCCACCTGAAGGGCACGGCCGATCTGGCAGCTTTCCTTTCCAGCCTCCAGCTCGCGCACGAAGCGCACGCCGACACCCGTCAGGCCCGCCAGCTGCTCCTGGGTCAGCTTCTGCGCCTTCCTCTCCGTGCGGATCAGAAGGCCGAAGCTCTTGCTGTCTCGGATCGTTTGCATAAATCACCCCTATCGGGCCGATTTTAGCAGCGTCCCTGTTAAAAAGCCAGAAAAAGAACCGATCGGGATGATTTCGATAAGCTCCATTGACCAGCAGTCAAAATCGTCCCGAACGGTACGATTGTACGTTGCCGCATCCGGCCAGCCATCATAGGCAAGCGTCACGACCGCACCGGCAATCGCCAGCGTCTCCGTAGGACCACGAAATCTGCCCCTGCTCAATCGCCTCAAGCGCGTCCTGGATCTCTTCGAGCCTTGCGAGGACGGCCTCGTCACCGTCTTCGGCCGCGCCGGAGTCGACAAGCGAGTCATATTCGTCAGCCAGCGCTGAAGCTCGTGCCTGCTGCTCCTCGGTCAGCTCAACAAGCTCCGGCTGTGCCCGCCGGAAGCCTGACAGCATGCTGTGGTCGAAATGCCGGCTACATCGCCAGAATCAAACTTCGAAGAAACTTCCGTAAGCCATTGAAAATGATTCATTCGAGTCGGAACGAATCTGCTCCGCAGGCTTTGAGTGCCGACTGAGTGATTCGGGAACTAGCGTCATGGCGAGTGGTATGCGAGCACAGTGGAAAGGCTTCCTGAAATTCGGTGAGGTGAGCTGCGGCGTCGCGCTCTACACCGCCGCGTCATCAAGCGAACGCATTACCTTCAACACCATCAACAAGGCGTCCGGTAACCGCGTCAACCGCATCTTCATCGATAGCGAGACGGAGGTCCCCGTTCCCAAGGAGCAGCAGACCAAAGGCTTCGAGATCGAGAACGGCCAGTACATCATCATCGATCCCGAGGAGGTCGCGGCGACGATCCCGCAAAGCAACAAGACACTGTCGATCGAAGCCTTCATCCCCTGCTCCGAGGTGGACGACGTCTATTTCGACAAGCCCTACTACCTGACCCCTGACAAGATGGGCGGAGACGCCTTCGTAGCCCTACGTGAAGGTATGAAGAAATCGAAGGTCGCGGCCATAGCGAGGGCGGTTCTCTTCCGGCGCATGCGGACGGTGCTCATACGCCCCCACGGCAGAGGTTTGATCGCGACGACGATGAACTATGATTACGAGGTCAGGTCCTCGAAAAAGGCCTTCGAGGAAATGCCGAAGCTGAAGATCGAAGGCGAAATGCTCGATCTTGCCAAGCACATTATCAGCACTAAGAAAGGCGAGTTCGATCCGGCGACTTTTGAAGATCGCTATGAGGCCGCCCTCGCCGCTCTTGTGAAGGCGAAGATCGAAGGCAAGGCGCTCCCGAAGGCGAAGAAGGTCGAAGTATCGAAGCCGAGCGAGCTGCTGGACGCCTTGCGAGAGAGCGCGGGCTTGATGAAGGCTCCCGGCCATAACCCGAAACACACTGCGGCCAATGCCAACAATGGCGCCGCTCGGCAGCGCGCCGCGCGCGGGTCGACTGCGAAGCCTCCGTCCTCCAAGGCTACCACCCAGCGTAAGGCAAGTTGAGGAGACAGGTAATGGCACCCAATTACTACTGGAAAGGCTACCTCAAGCTCTCGCTGGTCACCTGCCCCGTCGCGATGACACCAGCCACATCGGAATCTCAAAAGGTCCGCTTCCACACCCTTAACAAGGAAACAGGTAACCGCGTGGTTTCGCAGTACATCGACTCGGTGACTGGCAAGCCGGTGAAGGATGAGAACGAGGCTAAGGCCTACGCGCGTGGCGAGGACAACTATATCATCTTGACCGACGACGATCTCGATCGCGTTGCGCTCGACACTGTGAAGACCATCGACATCGATAAATTCGTTCCGACGGATTCGATCGAGTGGGTCTACCTCGAAAAGCCGCACTACCTCATGCCCGACGACGCAGTCGGGCATGAAGCTTTTGCGGTCATTCGCGATGCCATGAAGGCCGACAGCGTCGTGGGCGTCTCGAAGCTGGTCATGGGACGCCGCGAGCGCGCGGTCATTCTGGAGCCGCGTGACGAAGGCATTGTCCTGTGGTCGCTCCGGTTTGGCGACGAGGTGCGGCCGGAAGAGCCATACTTCGAGGACATTGAGGACGACGCCGATCCCGACCTCGTTCCTCTGGTCCAAAAGCTGATCAAGCAGAAGTCTGCGCACTGGTCGCCGAATATGGTCAGCGACCCCATCCAGACAAGCCTGCTGAAGCTGATCGAGGAGAAGAAGAAGCTCCTGAAGCCGAAGAGGGCAGCCAAAGGGACACCCGCAGAAGCAGGAACGAAGTCAAACGTAGTCAATATCATGGACGCCCTTCGCAAGAGCGTCGAAGCCGATCTCAAGGGCAGGAAGGCTGGTTAAGTTGCATCTTATTGATACCCGTATCATGCACGACCCTGATGGCTGGAAGATCGACTTCCTCGGAGATGACGGTGATGCGGTCACCGTCCGTGTGGCGGGTTGCGCCGACATCGATGCGAACCAGGCTGTCGAGCGTGCCCGGGCGGTCATGGTGCAATTGACTGCCTTCGGAACCCGTGGGGGTGGCCGGAGCGTGAACCAGTACGATGCCGCAAGCAACGGAAATTTCGACGACGATCAGCCGCTGCTGGACAGTCGGCACTGAGACGTTTGTAGAAGGGACAACAAAAAAGGCCGGGGCGAAATCGCACCGACCTTCCTCATATCGCTATCTACCAGTGCCAGTACATCCGTGGTCAAAAGCTAAGCGACTACGACATTGCGAGCGGCAGATGCGTTCCAGCGCTCATCAGCAATGCCGATGAAGTTCTGATAGCAGGACTTTGTGTCCGAAACACGACAGCTTGCCGCCTAACGAAGTAATACTGCACTCGATGCCGCCGGCTCAGCACCACCGTTCGATCGGGCGAAGCATGCATCGGACGACGAAATTATCCGGAAATCAATAGAGGTTCGGTTTTTTGCTCAAGTGATGTTCGTTCAACGGCTGGTATGTTCCTGCGCGTCACGAGCGAGGCGCGCTTCTCGAAGACGCAGCGTCTTGGCCTGTCGAGCTTGCTCCTCAGTCTCGGGTTCCTGGACGGCCTGACCGCGCGCGGAGAACTGGGACTGGATGTCGTTGAAGGCGATTTCGGCCTGCTGCCTGGATTTGCTGTGGGTCTGGGTCATGAAGACTCCTTGGGTCTGCGGCGACGCCGCATAAGAAAAAGGCCGGACGCACTGCCCGGCCCTTAGATCAACATGCTCTCCCAGTGCCAGTACATCCGTGGTCAAAGGGAAAGCAGGTTTCAATTATGCGGCCTGCAGATTGGTGGCCGACATCTTGCCCGACTTCATGTCGCGCTCAAGTTCGTAGCCGATCTTCTGGCCCTCGACGATTGCGCGCATTCCAGCGCGTTCGACAGCAGAGATGTGAACGAACGCGTCTTCGCCTCCGTTGTCAGGCTGAATGAAGCCGAAGCCCTTGGTGGAATTGAACCATTTTACTGTGCCTATGGTCATGATAAACCCTTTCAAAGCATAGAGTTAGAAACCCAGAAGCGACGCTTCCCGGACGGTGATACGACTATTTTTGAAAGAGAAGATTCGAATAGAGCGCGGTGCCAATCGCGCGGTAGACAAAGCTCGGCAACCAAAAGATCGATAAAACTGAAAATAGAGACAACTCCGCGAAAGTCAACCGATAGTTTTCGTTATACGGGGGCGGAGCGTACTTCGGAGGCATGAGTACGCATTCCTTCAGACGTGGCGTCGCCCCCGTGACGAGGCAGGCGGGCAACGCACGCTACGTAACGCATGAGAATGTGCCTGACGGAAACTACACCGCATTAACTTCGTCACTCGCTTCTTGAGCACGGTTCTCCGTCGGTCATAGCCGCTCGCCGGTCATACTTTCGATTGGAGGCTCCGACCAATTCGATCGAGGGATGGCAGCTCGACTACGAGCAGCAAGCCATCCTCCCGCCAATCGCGCATGATCCGCCCGCCGAGCTGGTTCTCGAGTACGGCGCCGAGCAGAACCGTACCGAAGCCCTTCACTGAGGCTGCGCCGAACTTGTTGCCTCCTTTTTCATGCCATTCCAGGACAAGGCCCTCGCCTTCTCGACGCCAACCGATCGCAAGCCTTCCGTTTCCGCGGGACAGGGAGCCGTGGACGGCGGCGTTGGCGGCGAGCTCGTGTATCGCGAGGCCAATAGGCTGGACTGACGGGGCTGGCACCATGACCTCAGGCCCATCGATCTCAACATTGTGCTCGCTGAAGACGCCAACCTGCAGCGTAACGATGTCGCGAAGCGAAGCCTGTTGCCATCCGTTTTCCGCGAGCAGCATATGCGTCCTGGATAACGCCTGCACGCGCTGCTGGACCGAGGCCGCATAGACAGCCGCGTCGTCCGAACGACTGAGACGGACGATGCTGTCGACGATCGCCAGAACGTTCTTGGTCCTGTGGTCGACTTCGAGAAGCAGACGGTGTTCCGCCTCTTCCAGCGTCTGGATCTTCCGATATTCGGTGACGTCTATCTGCGACGCGAAATAGTATGCGAGGCTTCCGTCGTCGTCCCGGATGGGGCTGAGGTGAAGCTGGTTCCAGAAGGCGCTGCCATCCTTCCGGTAGTTCAAGATCTCAACCGTGCCCTCGCGCTCGTGCGAGATGATAGCCCGGATTTCTGCTATAGCCGTCGGCGACGTGGCTTCTCCCTGCAGCATGCGGCAGTTGCGGCCAAGCAGTTCTTCGGCGGGGTAGCCGGTGAGTTCGAGAAACGCGTCGTTTGCCAGCACCATCGGGTAGTCCGACTTGCGAGCGTCCGCAACGACGATTGGCATTCGGGTCCGTTGGAACGCGAATATCGCTAGTTCCTTGTGGTCGGCCATTCCTTGCCTGGATGCGGCGGCTGGGAGGTCGCCATGGATGTCTGACTTCTTGCCTTCGGACACGCAGCACCTTTTCTAATTGTCGCTCACTCAAACGCCAATCCCGAAGGAATGGTTTCACTCGTTTGCATCCAGTCTCGAAACGTCACTTGCATGCCAGGAATGAGGGTCGTACGGTCCCGACATGGAAAAACTCGCGAACATCGGTCACGTGCTCGTCCTAGAAGACGAGCCCTTTATCTCGCTGGACATGGAGGAGATGTTGCGGGAGCTTGGTGCGGCATCTGTAACCGTATTCGATACAAGGTCGGACGGTTTGAATTGGCTGGCGTCGAACCGCCCGGATATTGCGATCGTCGATCCACGCTTGAATGACGGAGTGTGCACGGACGTCGTCGAACTCCTCGCCTCGGCACAGGTGCCGTTCGTGGTGTATTCGGGCGCGGACGTGGACGAGCCAGTCTTTCGGAAGGGAGGGTGGCTAGGCAAGCCGACGATGCCGGAGACCCTTAGAGAGACAGTGGAACGCCTCCTGCCATAGTTCGTTGAACGTCCTAATTTGGGTATTCCCTATCGCGATCCAGTCGTTCAGAAGGCAGCAACGGTCCGGCTTGAATTCCCGTTCAACCATGCCCCCCGGAACGTAGGCGATACCGTACGCGTTCACCGCGGCGTCGATCGTCGCGTATGACGAATTGAGCGTAAGGCTGCTCCTCGACGCGAACGCGCAACTCCCTTCGCTCCTTTCTCGAACTCCCAGGCATACAGGCCGCCGGAGCGCGACTGGCGTGTTGATACAGGAATGACGGACGAGATCCTGTGGGGCTGCAGGAGGCGATTTTATAGACTGGGCGAGAGCCTGGACAACGACATGATCGCGGTCGGCTACCGCTACTCCAAAAGGGCCCATCCGACTTGGCCGCCTCGACGACGGATCAAACCGCTGCTTCAACTCAATGCTGGATCTCGAACAGTCCTCGCGCAGTGCGCACCATCGTCGCAAGTTGCGCCGGATCGCGCACGCCCTGGCGATAAAGCTCAACGAGGATCGAGGCTATGCGGCCTGCCTCCTTAGAACCCTTCCTCACGCCACTTTCCCCCAGGACCTTATTGAATACAGGCTGGCAGGCGGCGAGATCCCGGGCATCGAACGGCTTCGGCCTTTGGACATCAATCGTTCTCATCGGTCTTTGCGACGGGAGCGCCGCAGACACGGCGCCCCCGCTCCCAATTACGCAACTTGTTTTTCTGCTTCGATCTGCAGCCGGCCCGGCGAGGCCTCTGCGCCAATGGCGATCTTCCGCGGCTTCATAGCCTCAGGAACCTCCCTCTTGAGCTCGATGCTCAGAAGTCCGTTCGTCAGCGAGGCGTTCTCCACCTTGACGTGATCGGCCAGCTCGAAGCGCCGTTCGAATGCTCGCCCGGCGATTCCGCGATGCAGGTATTCGCCATCCTTCTCATCAGCCTTCTGGCCCTTCACCACCAGCACATTGCGCTCCTGCGTAATGTCGAGGTCGTAGTCGCCGAAACCCGCGACCGCCATCTGGATGCGATAGCTGTCCTCTGTCGTCTTGATGATGTCGTAAGGCGGCCAAGTGTCAATGGTCTGCAAGCGCGATTGCGCATTGTTGAGCAGATTGAAGACACGGTCGAAGCCGATGCTCGACCGATAGAGCGGTGCGAAGTCGAATTCGTTTCTCATTACCAAAACCTCCGTAAAGCGAGTTGGAGAGAGACGCGGAAATCCGCGTCTCCAAGTTCTGCTGACCCCTTCCAGGCGATCAGCAAAAATGATCTGGTTTTGACCTTTCTTGTATTCAAGAGAGCCATTCAAAATTTTTTTTGCGTAGCCGCTATCAACCCCTTGAATGCTGTAATCGTTGAAACAATCTCATTTCCGCCTGGAGATTTTCACTCCTCTGCTGAAGGTTTTTAGGAGACTCGAAGATGACGATTGAAAGGAACGATTACCGCCCGACTAGCGCCTCCGATATGATATCCG
Source organism: Rhizobium grahamii CCGE 502 (assembly GCF_000298315.2). Classification (GTDB taxonomy): domain Bacteria; phylum Pseudomonadota; class Alphaproteobacteria; order Rhizobiales; family Rhizobiaceae; genus Rhizobium; species Rhizobium grahamii. The sequence goes on from NZ_AEYE02000026.1 coordinate 17,132, forward strand.
CCGAGCGGGTTCTCGACAGGCAGCAGTACTATGACCACCCGCGCGACGTCCTTGATACGGCGCTCGACAGTAGCGAGAAACGAGCCATTCTTGCCTCATGGGCCTCTGACCTGTTTGCTATAGACTCCCGACCGGAACTGCGACGACCACCGGGGGTCCGGGAGCCTATTCGCTGTCAGGACATCCTCGATGCGCTCAAGGCGCTTGATGGCTGCAAGGCTCCTGCGGCTGGAACGCCCGAAGTTCCCCACCATCACCGTTCTCTTCGGAGGCCGTCATGATAATGAAGCCAACGGAGGCGGCGCCGGCTCGCAACGACGGCCATATCGAGCAGATGGGCGGCCGAATGATGATCGCCTCCCGTTATGCCGAATGCCTGCATCGTCTTGCACGGCAAGCGCATCGCGTCGGCCCTGCGGACTTGGTACCAAGCTCAGCGAGGCAGCCCGAGCGATCGAGGCGGTATCGGATGAGATCTTAATCGGAGACCGTGGCGTCCTTGTTCCAATACGTGAAGGCCGTCTGATGGGCACGGTAGCAACGCTCGTCGAAGAGACTTCCAAAATGGCCGTTCTTCACTGGGGTTGTGCGCGGGCGGGCCGAGCGGCCATGGCCTAACGGAGGCCGCCCCTGCAAGCCTCACCGAATTCGAGAAGAAAGTTCAATGCGCCGGAGCGAGGCATATCCTTAATCTGAGAGAGCGAGCGATTGGGTGCGAGATAGGTTTCGACAATCCTCTCCATGACCATCTCGCCCGCGTCCACGACTGGACGCGATGAAAAGCGACGCATCTCGGCCACCAGTGCGCATAAAAACGCCAGGTCGGAGACATCGTCTTTCTCGTGGCTCATTGCATCGCCGTAGAGCCGTGTGGCTCGTGATGCTTCCCCATGGCCTGTGACCGCTGGGTCGTCCAGGTAGTAATAAAAGAGGTCAGGCTGCCGATCGCGACGCCGGTAGCACCATCAAGGCAGATCGCAATGGCGGATGTCACGAGTCGCCACCGCCGTTGCCTGACGCGTGGGCGTGTCGGCTATCCGGCCCGACGCTGAGGTCGACGATCACCTCCTCGCCCGAAATCCGGTTTGATTGCCGCGCGCGCCCTTCAGGCTCGGTCGTGAGCCGCATGACGCCCGTTGTGAGGGACCGATTGGTAAGTCAGTCGGGCGCGTGCGACATGCCACATGAGATCGGCTGTCGGCGCGCTCGGCGATCTTGGCGAAACGATCAGGACTGCAGAATGCGGTCTCGCGCACGCACCCGCTGTATGCGGCATGACGGAACGCGCCACGGAGCTGCGCGTTAGATCGGCAGTCATTGCTATCCCGGAAAAGACCACAGCTGCGTTGAACACTTATATCGTAACCCTTTTTATCTTCGGAGGCGTCGTTCTCTTGACGACGTGGCTACCACTCGTTCTTCGGCGTATGCCTCTGTCCCTTCCCATATGCTGCATCGTCATTGGTGCTTCGTTGGCGTGGTCGGGCCTTACCCTGCTCCCGCGGACAAATCCGTTGACGAACATGGGCCTCGCTGAGCACATGACAGAGCTGGTGGTCATCGTAGCACTGATGGGCGCCGGTCTAAAACTAGACAGACCAATCGGCTGGAAGCGGTGGATCATAACATGGAGGCTTCTCGGGATTGCCATGCCGCTTTCCATTGCCGCCATTGCGTGTCTCGGCTGGTACATCCTGGGGTTGGGCCCGGCTTCAGCCCTCCTCCTCGGAGCCGCCCTCGCCCCAACAGATCCCGTCCTCGCTTCGGATGTGCAGGTCGGACCGCCACAGACTGGGGAGAAAGACGAGGTTCGCTTCGCTTTGACGTCAGAAGCCGGCCTGAACGATGGTCTTAGTTTTCCATTCGTAATGGCAGCCATCGCACTCGCGACCAATACAGGATCCAATGTTGAATGGATCGGACGATGGTTCATCGTTGATGTCTTGTGGAGGCTCGTCGCCGGCCTTGTAGTGGGCTGGGCGATCGGTCGCGTTCTCGGCTATTTCACGTTCAGACTTCCGGAGTCCGGTCAGATTGCAAAGACAGGAGACGGACTCGCTGCGCTTGGTTTCACCTTCATATCCTATGGCGCGACCGAACTCATTCATGGCTATGGTTTCGTTGCAGTATTCGTAACCGCGCTTACGCTTCGCTCGGTTGAGCGGCATAGCGTCTATCACGAGGAACTGCACAATTTTGGAGAACAAATCGAACGCGTGCTGATGATGATCCTGCTCGTATTCTTCGGAGCGACATTGGCGGAGGGCACGCTTTTCTTTCTGGTGGACTGGCGGGTTGTCCTGGTAGCCGTGCTGGTTCTTGCAATCGTTCGACCGGTGGCTGGCTGGACAAGTCTGCTTGGATGCCGACATCCTCAAGCAGAAAGGATCATTATTTCCGTGTTCGGCATCCGAGGGCTGGGATCCATTTACTATTTGGCCTATGCCTCGGGCGTTGCGAAATTCCAGGGCATCGAAACCGTATGGGTCACGGTCTTTCTTATCATCCTGTTATCCATCATGGTGCACGGCATATCCGTCACGCCAGTTATGCGATGGATCGATCGGCGTCGTGGCGTAGATCCGCTGAAGCCAATGCCTGCAGTTGTCGATGGCGGTCGCTGATCCGACCGTTCCTTGGGGATTTTGGAAAAGACCGGACAGAAGACGTCGCCGCGCCAGGAAATTCTGAACCTTTCATCCGCCGCGCCGCCTCCTTTGGCCGAGCTCATCGAATGCCTGAGCACCGAGCCGAACCATCGGTTTTTCCGCGACAATGCAGTGAATGGCGAGGAACGTTACTCCGGGCCAACGCCTGCCATCAAACAAACCAGGCTGTAGTTTGCACCACAAGCATCAACTTTATGTTTGTCTTCAATAGGATAATGCTCCGAAGTTAACGCGGTTCAACCCTTTTGTGAACTCCAAAGCCTCCCACGACGCTCGCCATTGAGCTTGTGTTGAACTGAAGTCTGAGCCGCCCCAGGATTGCCTCGCTTGTGAAGCTCCGGTGGTAGCTCGGCGCTGGCTCAGATCCTGTTCACGAAAGCAGCACCTTGCGCACATCATTAAGATCCCATCGGCGAGAACCAGACTCCAAAGCACGGGGCGGCTGCATGGAGACACCAGCGCTGTTGCTGGATGAAGGAAGGCATGCCCACTTGAGCGATGGCAGCCCGAACCCGGACAAAGGATTGGCCGCCTTGACTGCACATGAGCCAACCATGGCGGGTCGGCGGGCGAACTATCGGCGTTCGTCACATCAAGAAATTCGCCTCAGAGTGATCCGGCGCGTCGAACTCCGGACCACGGGGTCAACGGTATTCTCCAAGCGGGTTCGCCCAATGCTGACTTACGACATCCCGAGAAGATGTTAATGGACGGCTATCGAGGTGGGAGCATTTGCAATGCTCCCAAATACTCCGGGGAACCGGGCAATCAGGATACGCGTGAGTTCCTCCTGCGTACGATGCCCTTGGTTGAATAGATCGATAGCTGCGCTGCAGATCACTTCTGATGTCTTCTCATCGGGCTCTGCCTTAAAATGTCTGTACCATAATTGGACGGACAGCGAGAGCACCGCGAGATCGGCTTCTAGCATACGTGTAACTTGCATTCTTTACCTCCAATCAAGGGGAGGCCATGCAGGGTTCTGATAAGTGAGCACTACCGAGCCTCCAATCCCTGTTGCGGCAGCAAGACTACCCCCAGTGCGGCGAGCTATGTAAGTTGGACCAAGGTCCCGTACGAAACCGTACAACAATTCCAAGATTGGGGATCGACGCGGAACATCTATGTTGCGAACCGCTTACCCTTGCCCTGCCGTTCTGTAGATCTGCGCTGCCGCGATGCGCTGTTATTCTTGGCCTTTTCTTCGATGGTTGTACGCCTAGTACTTTTGGTGACATGGAAGGAAATCATCTTCTTTATTAAAGTTGCATTGGTTTCCGACGCCTTGAATACGCCAAGCCCCACGGTACTCAACGGCGGCTTGGATCCGAAATCTATTGTTAGAGGATTGTCAGGATGCCTGACAAAAATGATGACAGGCTGCCACGCAATACCGCGCGCAGACATTTTCTAGGTGTTGCCGCTGCCGCCGGTGCGCGGCTCGCCGGTGTTGCGGCTCTGGCGACGGCAGCTTCCAAGTCTCCCGCGAACGCAATGGGGCGGCGCTGGGGGCGGGGTTACTCCGGTGGAGGCGGGAACGGTTCCGGTGGACACGGAGGTTCCGGCGGCGGTGGTGGTGGCGGCGGAGCACAGTGCCTCCTGCGTGGAACGGCGATCCTCACCGATTGCGGCGAAAAGCCTGTCGAGGATTTGCGCGTCGGCGATAACGTTGCCCTTCCGGACGGGAGCGCCCGTCCGGTCAAATGGGTCGGCCGCCAGGTGTTCAAGAAGAGTGGCGCGCGCTGGCATGAAGGCATCGTGCCGATCCGCGTTTCCCGCCACGCGCTGGATAGCCGCACACCACATTCCGATCTCTACCTTTCGCCAGGCCACGCGCTGTTTCTGAATGGCGTGCTGATCCGCGTGAGGGATCTCGTCAACGGCACGACAATCGCGCCGGTCGTTCCGGCCGATGAAACGTCGATTGAGTACTATGCCGTCCTGCTTAGTACCCACGAAGTCATTCTCGCTGAAGGCGCCGTGGCCGAGACTTTCCATCCGTCGGAGAGTAATCACGAGAGCTTCTCCAATTTTGCGGAGTACAAGCGCCTCTATGCCGAGGAGCGCACTGTGATGACATCCTACGCGACGGTGTTGGGCGAGGAAGGTGGCTGGAAGCATCTGAAGGCGCTTCTTCTGCTTGGCGCTTCGCCTCTAGTGCCGATGCGCGATCCATTCGGGGACGCCTGCGAGGCGATCAATACGCGAGCCAGGGAACTTGCGACGTGACACTGGTCGCCTGGTAGGGCATCCCTGAACTGCGACGATCGGTTACCTCCGATCGTCGCCCCGTGACGCGACCAGTCCTCTCGGTCGCCGAAGCGTGAGGACAGAGACTGGCCCACGCCCTTCTCCCGGACTATCTCAGGCCGAACGAGAGACGACCGAGGCACGCCCGAATTGATGCCTTGCATCACCAATTTGAGCTAAGCATTGTCGGAGACAAGTTTGGTATCCGGGGGGAATAATGTTTGATGTCGGTTTGAATTATAAATTCGTCTTCATTGAGGGCACCTCCGACGGCTGGCGAGAGCTAGTCTTTGAAGAATCGGTGATGGAGATTGACGGCCCACTGTTGAAGCTGTCATCGGGCCGCATCATGAATTCACACTCTTCGCTATTCGTTAGCGCCACACCCATCACAGCATTGTCTTCGACATCTGCCGCCGGAACGGGCGTGTGAGACAGCGGTGAGTTGGTGGGATAGGCAGAATCTTCCAATGGCCTGCCTAAAGACGCTTGGCTCCTTTGCGTTTCTATTTTTCGCCGTCCGGAATAAGGTTCTTGGCAGCGGCGGACAATTCACGTATATCGTGTATAACCGTCGCAACTTTCGGATGCCCCATGCTTTCTGGCGGCGGTTGTTCCCCTCCAAAGGTTCAGCCTTCACACCTAAGGGCCTCCTATTATGTTGGCCCTTCTTTGTTTGTATATCGTCCTCGACGATTTTGAATGAGACGGAACCTTCAACAAGCCTCCTGCATCGCGCGGAACTGGAACTCCTGGCGAATCTGACGCCCGAGCGCCGTCCGTTTCGTCATCTGCAAAATCCTCACAGCCCCACGTGCCGGGAGTCCTGAATTTTTTGGGTGAGAACCCCTGCAGGTCCCATCCATCGCCCGAAACGGATCTTCCGGGAGGTTTGCCTCAGACAGGCGCGAACTTTCGACCAACAACGCGCAACTCCCGCTCGATTTTTGAGTGAACATTTCTTTTGCACTCGTTGTGCACAGGGTTTCCACAGCCTAAGCACTTTAGCTCGAAGCGGATTTGGCTGCGGTGGTCGAATGCTACCTTGGCAAGGTATGCCGCAAGACGGGTCGGAGATAATCTTACACCCGCGTCAAAAGGCAGGTTGATCCTCGTAAACGCTTAGGGGTGAGCAGCCCCTAGCGAGACCATGGGGACTTTTACGCGGGTCGGGCACGCGACGCCAGAGAAGAGACCTCGCAGCTGGCGGACGCTGCGAGGTTTCCTCATTGCGAGCACGTCCCTAAAGACTTCATCAAGGCTCTAGCTGGAGTTCCAATTCGATCGCTCAGCATTGGCCGCTCTGCGCCCCCCGCCCTTGCGCAAATCCTTCGGAATTTAAAGCTCTGGCGCAGGAGCCCGCAATCGTTGTGCGCCCGATTAACGGACGGACGGCAGCGTCGCGATCGAACTTCATCTGATGGCCGATGGCTCCGCGTCATCTCCTCACCCGGGGGGCAAAATATTTCGCTCCATCCGCGATACGGACATGCGTGACATTCTTTCGCATAGCCGTCGACAGTTTGTCGTTCTTTTGCATAACTGCCGGAACAAATTGTTTTTTCTTAGGTTTTGGTGGTGTGACCAAGGAGAAAACGATGAATAAGATCACTACAATTTCGATCGGGCTTTTGCTCTCGGCCACGGCTGCATTCGCTCAGAGTGAAACGCCGAAGCCATCGCAAACAACTCCGGCCGTGAACACGGAGCAGAACCCAGCTGCGCCTGTCGCAGGCAAAAACAGCTTTACTGAGGATCAGGCGAAAGCTCGCATCGAGGAGGCTGGTTACAAAGAGGTCACGGGCCTGAAACTAGACAGTCAAGGCGTTTGGCGAGCGACTGCCAAGAAGGACGGCAAAGACGCCGGTGTCTCCCTGGACTTTCAGGGCAACGTGACAATGGCGAAGTAAGAAAGCTCCAGGAGAAAATATTATGCGAACGATCACAGGACTCTACGACAGCTACGACGACGCCCGCGCTGCAGTTAAAGCCTTGGAGGACGCAGGGATCCCTTCTGATGACATCAGCATCGTCACGAACAAAGCAAATGGTGTGGATGTTGAAGGTCAAGGTAGTCATGCGGCCGAAGGTGCGGGCACCGGAGCTGGGGTGGGGGCGCTGGCAGGCGGTGCCGGAGGACTTCTGACCGGACTTGGCCTGATGGCAATCCCGGGTGTTGGCCCAGTCGTCGCGGCCGGCTGGCTCGTTGCTACCGCGGCCGGCGCGGCTGCAGGTGCCGTTGCGGGTGGAGCTGTTGGCGGGATTGTCGGCGCGATGATGAATGAGGGTGTGCCGGAAGAAGAGGCAAACTTCTACGCCGAAGGCGTCCGCCGTGGTGGCTCCCTAGTGACCGCGAGAGTCGACGAAAGCCAAGTCGCGACCGCGCAGGCGGCCCTCAATAAAACTCGATCCGTGGACTACGCGACAAGGCGCGCAAGCTATCAGGAAGAGGGCTGGACGCGATTCGACGAAAGAGCCGATCCATACACGCCCGGGCAAATTGAGTCCGAGCGCGACCGTTACAGCACCCGCCTATAATGTGCTGCGGCAGTGAACGACCAGTCGGGCTGCCTATGGCCGCCCGACGCGTTTTCGCTTTTAATTCATATGCGTACGCCGTCTTTCTCAAGTCACACGTCATGAACAGGGGGAATTGCGGCCTGGCAGGAAGTGGAAACGCGCAAGCGATGCGAGCTCTAGATACGGAGTCGGTTCGCAGTGATTGGTTGTAATCCCGGCGATGGCTCAGGATTCTCACCATTCCGCCGGGCGGTCGCGTATTTGATCGCATTCGAGATGTCCTTTTCATCGAAGGGCTTTGGCAAAACACCAACCGCTGATCCGCTCCTCATGACAAGATCTGGATTTCCTGTTGTGAACACTACGGTTATCCCGTGCTCGGCGAAAAGGTAGTCTGCAAGGGCCGGGCCGGTTTCCCCATCTGCAAGCCGAACATCAACGAAAGCGAGTTCGCAGCCAGAAGCCATTTCCTTCGCTTCGGTGGAAGTCGCCACTGGACCTACGACATCATGACCGAGAGAGCTGACAGTCTCCTCGGTTTCCATAGCGATCAGGAATTCATCTTCCACAACAAGTATTCGCAACTTAGCACCCTCAAAATAATGGACCGTGGCCGGCGGGCCTTGAGTGGAGACGTAGGCCTCGGAGAAGAATATCGGGAACCGACTTGGCCCATGCCGCGTTTCAAACACAACAACCTTTGGGCGGAGTTTCGGTTCCGCCAGCTTCGTGGTAGAATAATTGGGGAACGAAAATACCAAGTAGTGACGGTCTTTCAGCGAACCTTCCATGATCGATCGAAGGTCAATAGAAGGTCGCCGCTGCCGGCGCTTTGAGGCGGAACGGCGTGAGTTTATCACGTCAAGATATGTCTTTCTCCCATGTGGTTATTAAAATCTTCGTTCGCGAAGGAGGAGGAACAGCCGTGGAGAAGACACTGCGAGGAAAGTGCATACTCGTGGTCGAGGACGACTACTACGTTGCAACAGATCTTGCTGCGAAACTCTCAGCGCACGGCGTCGACGTTGCCGGCCCCACTGCCGGTGTCCGAGGTGCGCTTACACAGATACGATCAAACCCCTGCATAGAAGGAGCAATCCTCGATCTCAATCTGGGGGGTGAAATGGCATTTCCTGTGGCCGATGAATTGGAACGCCGTGGGGTGCCTTTCATTTTTGCAACTGGGTATGAGCCTGATGTTGTACCTGCGCGTCATGCCGACAAGATCCTTCTGAGGAAGCCGCTTGATGACGATACCATCGCCGTGGCACTTCTCGATGCATTTCACCGCAGAGGAGCAACACCAGAGGACGTCGGCCGCAATGGTATCCTTCGACGATTACCGGCATCTGAACGCGACGATCTCTTACCCCTTCTTCGGACGGTATATTTGCCGCGGGGCGCGATTATGGAAATGCAGGGGCAATCCGTAAGCCGCGTCTATTTTCCACTCGATTGCGTCGCCTCCCTCGTCGCTGTCTCGCGCGAAGGAAATCGGATCGAAACGGGATTGATCGGCAATGAGGGCATGACCGGATTCGGCATCGCTGAGGGTGATGAAGAGACACCCTTCGAGCTGATCAACCAGATCGAAGGGTATACCTTGGCCATTGCCGCTGACGATTTCAAACAAGCTTTGGCAATAAGCGCCGGTTTGCGAACCCTGGCCATCCGGTTTGCGCGTTCGGTTAGCATTCAGGTGAGTTACACTGCGTTGGCGAACGGCCGACTCGACATTCCACGAAGGCTAGCGCGTTGGCTGCTGATGGTCCATGATCGCGTCGACCAGAATCCTTTCCACCTTACACACGATTATCTCGCAATCATGTTGGGCGTGAGGCGGTCATCCGTGACAGATGCGCTGCACCTCCTGGAGGGCGAAAGATTGATCAAGTCGACCCGCAATAGCGTCGAGATTGTCAGCCGACACGGCTTAATCGACGCCGCGGGTGAGGTATACGGCGCGCCTGAAATCGAGTATGAGCGACTGATGAACCTCCCACTGGACCCCAGTAGCGAGGCTGTTTGCGGCGCAGGGGGCAGTCGTCAACATTTCGTCTCCTAAAAGGTCTGTTTTCGGATGTGCATCGTGAGTGTCCGCCTGGGGGCTTAGCAGATCGGCTCCAAACGATCTCTACATTTTGTTCCAGCGCGCCAAGACTAAAACCGCTTCCCCGCCAATTCGATGTCGGCGTCGACGCGCGGGCATTGCGACCTGTGACGTCGAAGATGATCCTCCACCCGAAACACGGAAGCATGGGTGTCGCCTTGAGGTCATCAACGCCCTGACGGCAGTTCAAGCCAGTCAGCCCAAACAGAGTTTCCGGTGACGCGCTTCTTCGACGGCTTGTCGTAAAATACGAGCAGGCCCGCACTCTCCGGCCCGGGAAAAAGGGCGAGACCCTCGGGATGCTCCACGCCATCCTCAAAATCATGCAACAGCTGGAGCGACGAGACGCCTCCGGCTCCGAACGACCTGCGATAGATCTTGAACGGTTTGTCTGCATCCATTGTTGGACCGGCAAGGATCAGAAGTGAGCCTCCACAGCGGCAAAGGTCCCTGATTCCTAGCCCCCCGAGATCAAGAAGAACCAGGGTCGGCATGCCTGCGGGAAGCCGGAGCGGGCCGTTTCGACCGACATAGGCAAGGACTGCCAACCCATTCACCAATGGGCCCCGGAGCCCGAAGCAAATCACATCATCCCAAACGGCCATTCCCTCGATATCCAGCCCTCCTCCTTTGCACGGAAGCGCTAGCGAACTCGACAGCGAGGGATGGGATCCGAGAATATGACGCAGGCTATCTCTTCCTTGAAATGGCAGCGAGAAGGCTCTGTTTGAAGGCTGGCCTTTGTCCGACAAGACAACGGTGCCGATTAAGCGGCGGCTCGGCTTCTTCTCTAGTTCAGTCTTTGCTTTGTCGTGTGTCAGCAATGAGCTGTGGGACCCGCAAAGCCATAACGAGGAATCTTGTAGATCTATTGCTTCAAGATCCGCTTCTCCCTTTGGCAAATCAGGAAAGAATCCGTCGAGCTCATACTGATCGACAAGAAAAAAACGGTCCTTGAATCTTCTGAAACGTTCAAATGTGCGACCCTCATCTGAAATCGCCCACGCCCATTCAGGTGTTATGGCGATGCCGGACAAACTTCTGATCAGCGATCGCGCATGCCGAATGCAGGAGTAATCAAATTCGACATGTCCAATGTGCGGAAGTTTTCCCACGCAAGCCTCCCGTTTCGCTCGCTACGACCGTGGCAACCAAACTTCAAATCGATCGATGCGGCAAGCCTTTCAAAGGGCGTCCCCGATTCAAGTTCCGCTATCAGTCTGATTATGCCTGTCTTGGTCCAACTTATGACAGCGCAGCTGATGCTTACTCTCCGTCTATTCCTGACCCAACGATAAGCACCCACCGCAACGCGTCGCCGTTGACTCCAGTTGTTGTTGATCGCTCCAACCTCCGCGGCCGTAGTCCACTCCCCGTCCCGTTGAAGGGGCATCTTCTCAAAAACGGTCGCGCAGCACCGCTACTATTCCGCAGCTACAACTTGGAACCCTGTTGGCCGGCCAAGGTCTTCAAGGTTGTGCACCCGGACATTTGGACAAACCTTCCTGGCAATATCGGTGAGATGCCTGTGATGAGTTAGATAGATGACTTGGCCATGCGTCCCCATCTCCGCAAAGAGCCGGAAAGCCTCCTCTGCTCGAAAATCGTCGAATGTCTCCATGATGTCGTCGGCGATGAACGGAACCGAGGTCCGGTTGGCCACAAATTCATGATATCCGGCAACACGAAGAGCCAGGTACAATTGAAACCTTGCCCCTTTCGAAAGCTCGTTGGCCGCTTTCGAACCGCCGGACGCAGAGACAGCAATCAGAACATCGCCATCTTTTCCGGGTTGAGCGGCGACCCCTTGGTAGACTCCGCGACTAATCGTGCGGAACGCGTCCGATGCACGGGCCATCATTCCGCTGCGATGACGGTCTCTGTAGATTGCAAGGGCATGCTCTGCAGCAGCCACGCCGGCACGGATTTCCATGTAGCGACGGGCACTTTCCTCAACTTCGATCAATGCCGTTCTGCGCTGTTCCTCGATCGATGCAACCCTCGCATCCCCACCGATTGCGTCCAGTGAGTCCTGCGCCTTCGATCGACAGTGAAATACATCACGGCAACGAGCGTCCTGATCGTCGAGAAGCGGGATGAGTTTCGCGAGTTCATCGGCCAGCGCTGATCGGTCAGCGGAAGCGGTCATCGCCTCGATTTCGACCATTGACGAGGCACCTGTCATCTCGAAAAGCTCGCTCTCAGATTGAGCAATGGAGTTTTCGAGGTCGCGTCTTCGGTAGGCGAGATCAATGCTCGTCTCGACCGCTTCGAAAGTGCCGACACTAAAGAAGTCCATCATCTCGCTCATCCGGACCATGAGAAGCCCCTGACCCACTCGAAGTGCATGCTCGTCTTGCCGCACTCCGTCGAGATGCTCTCTCAGGTTTCGATGGCGGTCGGCGTTATGACCGACGGTCTTAATCCTTGCAAAGATTGCCTGGCAAAGCGAGAGTGGAGCTCCTTCGGCCGATAGGCCAAGGGAGACGCTCAATTCATGGATCCTCATTTCGAAAACGTGCTTGTCTTTTGCCATCTTTTGGATGCGGTCAACCAGGCTCTCCCTCGCATCCACAGCCGAAGCCAATCGCTCAAGAAGTGTCAGGATTTCCGTCACTGCACCGACACTCGGAATATGTCCCAAGTCACGTAGCCAGCACGCTGCACAAAGAGCGCTCCATTGGGATAGCCAAGTTTTCGAGGCTTCGTCAGCGGCTTCGAGGATATGCTTGCGCTCGCTGATATCATTCCGAAGTCGGTCAATCTGTGCTGCCGAGTTCGCAGAAGCGTGGAAAGCATTCAATGCCGTTTCGGCGAACGAAATCAGCGAGCCAATATCAGTGTCCATGGCTACGGGGATTTTCGCGTCGGCAAGGGCTTGAACGATTAACCGCCTTGATCTGTCGACATGGTCGCGAACATCATGGATTTCCCGCTCGATGGCAGCCAATTCATCTCTACTCTTGAGGGCCGCTTCCCGCCGGCGTGACCACTCCTCCATTTCCCAGGGATTTTCCGTTATGGCCGGATCTGAACCCGACTGCGCAAGACCTCGACGGATTTCGGACCGCAGTGCTTCCATCTCGGAGCGCGCCTCGGCGAGTATTTTTTCCTGACTTTGACTATCTGCAACAACAACCGCAAGCCGTTGACCAAGCTGGTTTAGTCTGCCCATATCAGCAAAATGCATAAGCCTCTGTGCGATCAGATGATCGTCACGGCGCATCGCAATCTCGAAGGCATCGGCCGATGAGTTGTCGAGTGTTTGTCGATGCAGGGTCCAGGCGTGGTCCCGTTCCTCGCGGATGACCGTTGCCATCTCCTCGTCGATGCGTCCCGCCTGCGTACGCAACGTCGTTATTTCAGCCTCAAGCCTTCTTGTTTCGAGTTCAAGACGCTGGAGCTCCGCCCGTGATATCCGCTGTTGGTCCTCGAGAGCGGTGAAGCTTTTCTTCCAGGATTCAATCCGAGCGCTTGTGGGTGGAACGAGCGATGATAGTGCTTCAACCTGCCCCTGCCACGGCCTCAACGCCGTCAACGCTTCAGCCAGGGTTCTGCGTGCCATTTCCTCACGACGCGCCAATGATCGGAGGACGACATCCTGATCTGACTTCGGGACTGCTGTGATGATGGCTTGAAGTTTCTCGAAAGCGCTTACGCGCTCTGCAGAGGTCAAAGCATGGTCGACCTCTACTCCTTCCTGGTTCGTGAGTGCCCGTTCGGCTCTCAACAACTCGTCTTGCGCCGAGGAATATTTTGCGTCGACCCCCGACTTCGACTCCATCAGCGACCGGAGCGATCCTGTTGTAGCTGCGTCCAGAAGGAGGTCTGCGGGAGTTGTCTGCCCCGGCCTCCCCAACTGGATGAGGATGCTTTCGATGGACAGCTCGGATGCCCGAGCGGTCAGCTTGGGTATATCCTTCTCAGCCGTTACATAGCGCGCCCTAAGTTCGGAAAGTTCCTCGACCTGTGAAGCTATTGCGAGCGCGGCAGGATCAATTGAAATTTCCTCGATCTCACGCTCGAGCGAAGCCACGGTCGCAGACACGTCCTCAAGCTTCACCCGGAGCTCGATCTCGCTCCGTTTTAGCTCCTGCAGCTCCTGTCGCCAGGTTTCTGGCGGCTGCGGCACCAAGCCAAGGTCAGTGAGACGATCCCTCAATGAGCCGCGACGGGACATGACAGGGAGCGCATTCAGGACGCACCTCACTTCCTCGATCCTGCGCTGCGTTCCCGCCCGGGCGGCAATCGCCTCTTCGTAAAGCCCAGCAAGCCTGTCGCGCTCGATAACGAGCCTAGAAAACTCGCTCGCTTGCAGGTCTAGCGCCTCTCGCTGCTGCTTCAGATCAGATATCCGGCCTTTCAGCTCGGCAAGCGTTCCGCTTCTCGCTCGATACCTGTAGAAGGTGTCGGCGTCGCCTCTGATGACGGTCAATTGCCTGCTGAGATCCGCCAGGCCAGCACTTGCGGCAAATAGCAACTCACCTAGGTTACCTTTACTTGCGAGAATACCCTCTCCGCCCTTCTCCAGGCTCTCGTCGTCGAGCGAGAACATCGTGGCGAAGGCATCCCGGTCGATACCGCCTAAGTCGGCCTTGATGTCTACCTCGGGCAGGACGCGTTCCTGGTCATCGAGAAGACTGTTTTGCGGGCGCTTGATACGAACGAACTCTCGGTTCCTTCCGCCGACATTGATACCTGCTCCAATGCGCATCGTCGGATACGGATGCAGGAAGCCATATCGGCTGGACGTGCCGATTCCGAAAACGAGGTCAACAATTGCATCAAATGTTGTCGACTTGCCTGCTTCATTTGGACCGTAGATGATGTGAAGATCAGGCGATCCGATCGATCGGTAACCAAAATCAAGCACGCCGTCGGTAAACTTGCCGTATCGGGTGAGATCAAGCCGGTTGATGCGCATTCAATCCCCCTGCGTGCTACGCAACCTTGCGAAAATGTTAGCTGAGCCTTCTTGCGCAAAGCCGGCCAATATATCGTGGAAGGCGGCCTCATCGGTGCCGAAGATATTTCGGAGCTCCGAAGGGAGCTGTGAACGAAGTTCGTCCGCGATGGTGGCGATCTCCTGCTGATAGGTTGTCGAGCCAAGGACATCCGCATTGATGATGGAGGCCAGTTCCGAAAGAGCACTTGCGGTGTTCTCTTCCGTATCATCCACAGCGATGCATGATGTCTGCACCTTGTCGATCCAAATGTTGCCGATAATCGAGCCTCTTGTCTCCATCTCGGTCCTGATGAGATCGAGATCCCGACGAATTCGCCATGCCATCTCATGGGAACCATGAAGTTGGATGCGAGCGACCAAATGATCTGCGTGAGTTCTCGATCGCAATTCTTGCAGCCCGCCAGACATTTTACCAATCAATGCCTTCCAGTCGGCTGCGCCTGACACGTCGATCAATACCCGCTGAAATTGAGCGACGTTTGTGTATCGCTCCTCGACGATTACCGAGCGGTCGTCTGTGATCGTCACTAGCGACACTGACTTGGGTCCGTCCTCATTGATGTCACGACCTTGCGGCATTCCCGGCATTACGACGGTGGACGCTGCGTGTTCGAAAACAGACCGTTTGTGGATATGGCCTAACGCCCAGTAACGAAAACCACTCTGATGCAAGTCAGCAACATTGCATGGAGCGTATTGGTCGTGGCCCTCCGAACCTCCAAGGCTTGTGTGCATTAGACCGATATTGACCGCATCGACCATAGGCATTGAATAATGCTTCAACAGGCTCTGTGGAGCGTGCGGTTTCGCGAAGCTGAGGCCATGAATGACGATCGGAAACTCGCCAGCTTTTCGTTGGACTGCCACCGCCTCGGCCTGTGCACCGAAAATCTTGACCGTCTCTGGCATAACGAGTTCAGATGTTATTTTGGACAATGCGTCGTGATTGCCGCGGATGATGAACGTCTCTATGCCCGCCTCATCAAGACGTCTGAGTTGCTCGGCTAGGAACCGGGCGGTTTTCATCGACGTCTGTTCGCCGTCGTACAGGTCTCCCGCTAAAAGAAGTGCGTCCACCCGCTCTTCGAGACAAAGCTCCACAATCCGTACAAAAGTCCGCCTCGTCGCCAGGCTAATCAACTCCGATAGTTCCGGATTGCGCAGGGCGAGCGTCCTGAGAGGCGAGTCGAGATGAATGTCGGCAGTGTGCAGGAAGCGATAGGCCAAATCAGTACCTCATCAATGACCTGCCTTGTTACGATACAAACTGATTCCACGCGACCTTAAATTCCTGTTTTGTTCTTTTCTCCACAGTCGATCGGTACCGCCGACCCGAGTCCCGTCACAAGGGGTGCAATAATTGCATCGCTGCTGGTGGATGATCGAACGCCGTCGCAAGCGCGCCGATATAATAAAGTCCCGGGATTGTGCTTTAGACGCTGCGCTCGGCCGCGAGGTCAGCCGAAGGGCTCCTATGTGAAGGGATCGATTAAACCTCCAACGAAGACGCGCCTGTTGTAATGAGGTCGTCAAGAAGAGGATAAAACATCGGTTACCGACCAGGGAGAGCTACCGCTACACCTTCTGGCGGCTAAGA
Source organism: Rhizobium grahamii CCGE 502 (assembly GCF_000298315.2). Lineage (GTDB taxonomy): Bacteria > Pseudomonadota > Alphaproteobacteria > Rhizobiales > Rhizobiaceae > Rhizobium > Rhizobium grahamii. The sequence continues at coordinate 33,244 of NZ_AEYE02000026.1, forward strand.
ACCTGTACCA
>NZ_AEYE02000025.1 GCF_000298315.2 Rhizobium grahamii CCGE 502
TTTTCCCGTCTCAAACGGAAAGCGACCCCGCCCTATATCCTCGGGATCGCTTTTCCCTCAACAGAAGGAGAAACGCATTCACCGCAGTCTGCTCATCTGCGAAATGCTGGACTTTGACCTGGCCGCGCGTGCCGATCCGTCCCCAACACCGAGTAAGGCAGGTGTCGCCGAACAGGCTGACGGAGACCTCCAGGGCATAAAATCGCGCCATGTTCCGGCTGGCGTCCTTCCGCTCGATGTAAAGATGGTATGGCTGTAGCATACGGACAGATTCGCTGCTGGCGATGCTTTCGTCCAACGAGAGTTTTGAATCGATCCGCGCCAATCGATTCAAATGCGTGAAGAATCCTGACGGCAAGACGTTGCCCCGTAATGCCTGCGGTTGCGAAATCGAATTTTGCTCATCCCCCGGCTTGTCATTACAGACCGCCCGTTTATGGTTGCGTCGCAGGGATTCACAGGAGACGGCGATTATGCCCACAGGAACGGTAAAATTCTTCAATCAGGACAAGGGATTTGGCTTCATCCAACCAGAGGATGGGTCAGGCGATACGTTTGTTCACATTTCGGCAGTGCAACGCTCCGGGCTGGATGGTCTGCGCGAAGGGCAGAAGGTAAGCTACGACGTGGTCGCTGATCGCCGCTCCGGCAAGTCATCGGCTGAGAACATAAAGGCTCTTTGAGCATCGCGCTGCCGGTGGTCTCATGGCCGGGCAGCCGGTCGTGGGGCCAAGTTACGACCAGAGCGCTCCTCCGGCATGGTTCTTGAACGCAAAAAGAGCGCTTCGTACGCGAAGCGCTCTTTATTGTTCTTTATGTCGTGCGGCGACCTACAAGAAGGTCTTCCTCGTCGTCGCGTTGCCTGCCCCCGAGGGCCGCAGCCGCGGAGGAAATGAAGGCTCCAATCAGCAGCGATAGGGAGCCGAGAAGGGCAGTGGTCGCTGACGCTTTTCTCGCCTTGTCAATTGCCGCCTGAGCGGCCGTTTTGGCGTCATCGATCTGCTTCAGGACCGTATCGACCCTGTTGCGGGCATCGGCTTCAGACAAACCCGTGCGAGCGGCAACGATCGAGGCAACATAGGTCTTATCCTGATCGGGGATCGAGCCGTTTTTTGCGCCCTGCAGCAGGATTCGGGAGATCTCCGCTGTTGCTGCGCCATTGTCTTCACGGGCTTGATCTGCCTTCTGCTCCTGGGGCCGCAAGAGGGCATCAGTGAAATACGATGTCGAGAGATCAGGCCCCGAAGACGATGCAGCTGCAGCGCTGCCCGCCATCGTAGCGCCGGTTGCAATGGTGCCCACGGCACTTGCCCCTGCGCCAGCCAAAGATGTCAATGATGACGCGAGAAAGCCGGCAACGAACACCGTCGCGACCGCCCAGCTCAGGAAACCATGCGCAGTGTCACGAAAGAACACTTCGTCCGTGTGGACTGCCGCCCACTTTGTCCGCAGCCGACCCGTCAGATAGCCGCCAAGAGCGGACGACAACCATTGGACGACGACCAGCCATATGGCTGCAGCCACACCAACCGTTGCAGCAGAACTGCTTTCTGCGGACCAAGGCGAGACCATCGTAAGCCCGACGCCGGAACCGATAAGAAGCAGGATCAATGTGGCACCGGTTGCTGCCACTGCTCCTCCAAAAATCGGCCCCCAGGACATGGCTGACTTTGACGACTCGACCGGCATCACATCAGCTCGTCTTTCATAAGCAACAGACATCCTCGACTCCTAACGCATGAAGAGGACAAGAAGAATGACAATCGGCAGTGGAATGCCAATAAGCCAAAGCAGAAGACCACGTCCCATTTTCAACACCTCCAATTTGCAACAGTTTTGCAGGTCCCGAACGCCAGCTGTGCGTCTTTGTTCCCAGATCCGCAGCGGTTAGTTGGCGTTGGCCCAAGCTGCGCCCGCAATCCTCGCAGGCCTAACGCGGGTGCTGTGAGACAGTGTCGAGTTTCGACATGCTCGCGCGCCACCGACTATCAGCGCACGATTGAAAGGTGGGGGATTCGTACCTCATCCGCGGCTCGAATAAGAGCCTCTCTGGCGGCGCGGGCCGGCACGGCGTGCTGGTAAGCGCTCAGGCAGACGACAAGAGCATTGATGTACTCTTCGCCGTCGTCGCACGGCCAGTCCTCAACCAGCACCACCGCGGCATCTGCCACGGTCTGCACGAGCTTGTAACGTTGTGCTCCACCAAAGAGCAGTCTTACAGCAGGAAATTCATCCGATATGTTTAGACTCATACCAATCGCCCCCGTCGCACGAAAATATTAGCAGGGATGCAATAATCGTTCCAGTTGGCTTACTGGGCGAGAAGCAACAACCGGGCGTAGAAGGGATTGTTGGGAAATTGCAAAAAAGGCTCTTCGGCGGGTCCGCCGCAGGCCGGTACTCCGCCGGCGACCCGATTGGTTCGCCGGCGGTTGACGGTGCTTGGCTTCGGTTATGCTCTTAGAGGTGTTGGCGCAGATTAGTGCGAGATATCGCCAGGCAAAAGACTTTCGCTATCTGCCAGCGGGTCGGCTTCGCGCATGTCGAGGCCAGGGGCCCCGCCCGGACGGGCGATAGCGGGATCGTCGAACGCCGTGAGCTGCACCATGACCGCCTTGGCATGATTGATTGCATTCTCGCCGTCAAGGAGATGGTCGTCATTGTTCATCCGAACGACAACGGTTTCGCCACCCTCGCCAACGAACTCCACCGTCAACTCGGTTCCGAAGTCATTGACCTTTGTATCGATAAGTTGCATGCGCAGCCTCCTCCTATCGTTGCCTCTTTGAACGCTCCAGCCAGGCTAAATGTTCCTTTCCGGGTGTTCTATGAGGCATGCATCTGTTCGCCGTTGGGCGCGTTCCTGGTTAGCCATTCAGGAGAAGTCAAATGATCAAGCCTCGATACTCTAAGATTGGAAGCCTCGACGAAACCGGCTTCAAGCAACATTAGTGACTCCCGCTTTGCCGAGAGCGTTTTGGAGACCGATAACGAAGCAATGCGGGGCTATCGAACTGCAGTTGAGGAAATCTTTGTCGAAGATCAGATGTGGCAAGCAAATGAGAATGGTCGGGTAACACTTGCTCAGGTCCGTGATGACATCGAATTGGTTCGTCGCGAAATCGATCACCTGAAAGCAAGGCCCGCTGCCGTGGCTGAGCGAGCCGCAACGGTTGTACGATCCCAAGCCGAATGGGCAGACGCCGCAGCGCACGCGCAGCTTGGAAATTACCCTTGGGCGAAGCTTTCGGGTGCCTTGGCCGGCGCATTCCTCGCACCCGGATCTTGAGACGCCGGCCTCTTGGAGCATCTATGACAGCAGTTGCGGTGGTTGTCCTGGAGGCTCTTCAAAAGAAGGCTCCCATAGTTCCTCGCTCTAAACCATTTCAGCATAGCGCGGCGCTGTCCTGCCCTGCAGTGTGCAACAGTCTCCCTGGTTTGCTTTAAGTCTGGTTTATCCGGGCGGAGCGAAGCCTCGATAGGCAACCGAGTGGCGCTCGAGCAATCCGCAAACGGCGCCCGCAATTCATCGGAACGTGGAGACGGCCGTTTGATCGCGCCGCTTTAAAGGGCATCGGCACGTGCTGCCTGAGCTCGCCCCACCTGGGGTGGGTGCTAATGTGTCCCGAAAATGAGGAATGCGGTAGCAATCCAGAAAAGCGCACAGACTTCGACTGCTATGAGTAAACCAATTGACCGATCGCGCATTGAGTCGCCTCCATCTCCTGCCTCGTTCCATGAACGCTGGAGTTGCATATTCGGTTCCGCCGTTCCATCCGCCTTAACGGATATCATGGTGGAAACTCCCTGGCTGCACAGGAAGGCGCTTTTGCGTTTGGCGGCCATCTTGAATTACCGAACGAGGTGAGCACTGCTTGCAAATCGATAACCGGCTCTTTAGTTCCAAAACCTCTCAACCCATGGAGGAGGGGCAGGGAAGGGCACATTCGCCGCGATGACTTCTCGCTTGTCGCCGGACGGAAGAGATCGAACAACCTCTTCCTCTTCCCAACCCGCAGCAACAGCCGAGCTGAAACACCTGTCTTTTCTGCCCGTCCGATGCCCCGGATGTCTCGTTCATGTTTGTGAGACCTCGGCGATGCAACATATGTCATTCGACGGCACTTCTTTTCAGAGAATAGGATCAGACGGCAATCACGTCGTGTTCATCGCCGTCCCAATACTGGATCTTAAGGGCATGAGCTTTGATCAGCACCAGTCCCGGGGTATTGAATTTCTGCGGAAACCAGCGATCTAGCCCCTCGGTCCACCGGGCTTCAAACTCCTGGCGGTCTCTGATCAATTGAGCATTGCCTTCAACAGCAATGAAGATCCCGGGTTTTCCCAACAAGCTCGGAGGCGCGGTAAAGGTAAGAGAAAGTCCCGGATTGCCTTTCAGATCGTCGATCTTCCGCGTATCCTCGTAACTGAAAAACCAGGAGTCGCCATCATATTCGACCTCGCCATTGTTACTCATCGGTCGAGTGGAGAGCGTCTTGCCGCCATATGTCGTCATCATGCAGAAATCAATCTGCTGGAGCTTTTTCGACAACTCCGGAAGGGTCATAGATCTCATGTCGCTCCTCCATGTGTGCCACGCAAAACAGTTGAGGGCGCAGCCTGTTCCGCGGAGCTCGCAAATAAATCAAAAGGGCCGTTCGGGTTTCGGGTGACGGGCCGCCGCGATCGCTCAACGGGATCGGCGGGATCTCCAACCGCGATCGGTGCCGTGCCACGATCGCTTCGGCTATAATCGGGAAACGCGAAAATACCTGACCTTCCCTCATGTGCGCCCGCGATTCCAAAATACCGTTGCCGTTTGTGAGCTGGCCACAAGACCCGATACTGCCGTAAGCGACCACCGTGCATTTCTCAAGGTTAGCGTGACCGGAACAAAGCGATCCACCTGTCGTTTCATGGTGGCAAGGAGATTAAAACATGCCGACTTCAATTCCAGATCCAGCAGAGGGCCCTCGCGGCCCGCAACCAGAGCACGGCATACCGGACCGGACGAAGGAAAAGCCGCCACTCACGCCTGCGCAAGATCCTGGCGACACCAAGAATCCGAACGACCCGCCGCTTGATCCTGCACTTCTACCGATTGGTGACCCCGCTGGGGCGGCCTGACGTCTGAAGACGAGAGCCAGTATACACCAAGTCCCCAGGGAAGGAGCGGTCAGCTTGTCGGCCGCTCCACATTCAGGTCAAATCACGGTTGCTCCCGCATGCCAGGCGTGGCTTCGCGCTGCTCAGCATCTTCCAGATCGCTCTTTACTATAAACGTATCCGTATGTTCTCGCGTCGCTTCGCGAAGGGCAGCCAGATTCGGCACATCGTCGCCCTCCAGCTGATCATGAGTGTGAAGGATCTCACGTTCGGCCTGAAGCCAGTGCTCGTCATGACGATCGGCCGGGCTACCTTCCGACTCCCAGATTTCGTAGGCGCGGTTGCGGATGCGATCGATCACGCCGCGGTCCTGATCGCTGCTCGCATCGGGCGTTGATATTGCTCCTTCATCGGGACGTGTCCCCTGGACCGGTGCCTTTGGTCGCTTTGCCATTGTCGTGCTCCTTGCGAAAATGCAGTTTAAAACGTTACAAGACCGAACTAGTTCCGCTCGTCGGTTCACGCTTTTGCGAGGGCGGTCGTGGCCAGGCTCGAAATACCTATGATTTCTTCATGATGCTTATGTTTCCACTCACCTCGAGGATGGCGAGTTTAATTTCATCGATCGACTCCATCCCCTCCTGACTTCGAGCCGCTTCCATGACGTCGCCTCGGTCCATCCGGCAGCCCCGCAAGGCAGCATTATGCAGACGCCATGGCTGACCAGGACCCTCGGCACTCCGCCAATGACATTGCCGCACGTGGCCACCGCCGCTTGACATACGCCAGCGCGATATCGGTCGTAAAAAGTGTGAGGATAAGCAGGATCGTGTTCGTGATCGAAAAGTCGTCTGCAAGCTTAGCTTGCTGGGTGGTTTCGGAAATCACAAGAATAATGACGAGGTCGAAGGGTGTCATCTGCGCAAGCGTGCGGCGCCCGACAACTTGATAATGACGAGCAGGCTGAAGCATATCGCAAGCCCGCGAATAACGGAGTTCATCGCTTCCGCCTATGGAAAAATGAAGACTGACTGATCGACTACCTCGCTGCCGATACCGATATTGAATTTGCGCAACCAGGGACGCTGCGTCTGGAGCCTGAGAACCACGGCAAGCTTGGCATTGGCGTCAGCAGGAAATTCGTATCCCGTGCGTCCATTCATCACTACGGTCGCCATCGGCCGTGGATCGATAGTTTCGAGGGAAAATGTCTCGTAGAATTCGTGGTCTACGACCACTGTCCTCGCCTCTTCGGACGGATTGAAATTGATCGTAATTGTTTCTGCCGCGTTCCAGCGTAAAATGACAGGCACTTCCCTGGTTCCCCCACCAACTGGACGGTTTGTGCGGCACAAAAGCCGCCTCGGCCAAAACAATCCGAGAAGTACGCGATCGAACAGCGGCAAAACCGATCCATGCAATGCGCTGGATAAACCACTGGTAGCGTTGCAGCGTATCGTGATCCTTCATCCTTTCAGGAATCGGCGTCCACGGTTTCACCTTGCAGAACGGCGTCGACGTTTCTAGACGGGTGGCGGTGCCGGCTCCATCAATGGGGAAGCCTTTCTCCGCAAAGCTTTCCGGGAGTACAGTGTTGACAGCATGGCTGCTGCGAACATCTCATCGTACGCAGAAGATCTCACTGTTGACCTGGATACTGTACGCGCCGCAATAGGTTCGCAAGGTGCACGGTATTGCGCGCAACTGTGTCAACCATCTTCGTCACCGCCTCGGGCACTTTGTCGAGGTCCACGAAGTTGACGTTGCCCATGGCTTCGCCGACCCAGTAACTGACTGCATTTGCTGGAATCGTAAAACCGACGTCGTTAAGGGCCTGGTAAATTTCGGCGGACACGTGGTGTGCGCCATCTTCATTTCCGACAACAGCAACAGCTGCAACGCGCCCATAGGACACCATACGACCGGCGTCATCGACTTCGTCCAGAAATGCGTCCATTCGTTCGAGGGCGCGTTTGGCGACGCTCGAGGGCTGGCCCATCCAGATTGGTGTCCCAAGGATCAATATGTCAGAGTCAAGAATCTTGGTTCTTATCGAAGGCCAATCGTCACCGGGGCCTTCGTCCGACGTGACCCCTGGGAGAATATTCAAGTCCGCCAATCGTACCGTCTGGCTTTTCACACCTTCTCGCTGCAACGACTCGATAATCAAGGCCAGCATTTTATCAGTAGAAGACTGATCGCCGCCGCTTCTCTTGAGGGTCGCGTTCAGGGCGATTGCAGTGGGTGCCATGATCTGTTCTCCATCGTCCCGCCGCCAGATTGCGACAAGGTCTTAAAAATGAAAAGGCCGGTGTCCCGGCCTCTTCATTTCTGTCCATTTACTGCTGATTGTCAGGGCAGGCTTCACTCACAGAAGCGCCACCATTGCCGCCTTGAGTGGCGACAGAGCCTGGTGTCGGCTGTGCGGGGCAGCGCGTTCTATCAACCGTGCCGGTCGCGTTGGTGTTACCGCCCGCCGTGCTGTTCGTGGCATTCGGGTCAACGACGGCCGGCATATTGGTTCCGGTCTGGTTTTGCACGTCGCCGTTTGCACCACCGCCAGCATCTTGCCCCGTGGTTTTGTCACCCGCCATATTGTTTGGCACCGGGTTGGACTGGGCGTAGACAGACGTCGCCATGCCGAGGGAAAGGAGTACTACACTGAGAACTTTCTTCATCGAAATCTCCATCATTGTCGGGTCTGACCGCTGCACAACCCCAAGCGTCGAAGGTTGTTCCACCCACCCGCCTAGAAGTTCGCGTTGATCGCATTGCACCCGGTTCGCCGGCATATTCCGGAAAAGGCTAAGATGAAAACGTTCAGGCGCCATTACGTCACCTGCCTCTCGCCCCGATTTGTCCAAGCTCGTCTGTGACGGTCGCCGCCGAGACATCGCAAAGTACTGGCCCAAACGCTGGTGACAGGAGCGACATCGGCCGACGAGGCTTTGCCCTCCGTGGAAAGGGTCTTGGAGGACCGCTTGAACAGCGTACGAAGATTGGAACAAGCGCGAGAGTTCGAGGTTAAGTGCGCTTATCCATGCGAGATAAAGGATCCACCATGAAAGCGCTCACCTGGCACGGCAAACATGATATCCGCTGTGAAAGCGTACCGGACCCGAGGATCGAAGATGGCCGTGACGCGATCATCAAGGTGACCGCCTGTGCGATTTGTGGCTCGGATCTACATCTCTACAATGGTGTGATGCCCGACATGCACAGCGGTGACGTCATGGGCCATGAGACGATGGGCGAGGTTGTCGAGGTCGGCAAGGATAACAAGAAATTGAAAGTCGGCGATCGTGTCGTCGTTCCATTCACGATTTCATGCGGTGAATGCTTCTTTTGCAAGCGTGGTTTCTATTCTGGATGCGAGCGGTCAAACCCAGACCCGGCCAAGGTTCGGAAAATGTGGGGCAACTCACCGGCAGGGCTCTTCGGCTATACCCATCTGCTTGGCGGCTACAGCGGCGGCCAGGCGGAATACCTTCGCATTCCATATGCTGATGTCGGCCCTATCAAGGTTCCCGAGGGCCTGAGCGATGAGCAGGTGCTGTTTCTTTCCGATATTTTTCCCACGGGGTACATGGCCGCAGATTTCTGCAACATCCAGTCCGGCGACACGATTGCTATCTGGGGGTGCGGCCCCGTAGGTCAGATGGCGATCAAATCTGCGTTCATTCTTGGCGCTGAACGGGTTATTGCAATCGATACCGTTCCAGAACGGCTAGCTCTTGCTGCATCGTCCGGCGCAACCACACTCGATTTCATGGACAATGATATTTACGATCAGATCATGGAAATGACGGCTGGACGCGGCGCAGACGCATGCATTGATGCCGTTGGCACCGAGGCCGACGCGTCGGCAAGTTGGGACTCCCGGATTGACCGGATTAAAGTAGCGACCTTCATGGGCACGGATCGACCACACGTCCTGCGTCAGGCGATCCATTGCTGTCGGAACTTTGGAACGGTCTCCATCGTTGGCGTCTACGGGGGCTTCCTTGACAAGATTCCGATGGGATCCGCTATCAATCGCGGGTTGACCTTCAGAATGGCGCAAACACCTGTACAGCGCTACCTGCCGCTGCTCTTGGAGAGAATTCAATCAGGCGAGATCGACCCGTCCTTCGTTATTACCCATCGTGCGACCCTTCAGGAGGGTCCCGCCCTCTACAAGACCTTCCGTGACAAGCAGGACGGATGCATCAAAGTTGTTCTCAAGCCCTGAGCCGAAAGGAATAGTAAAATGGAAAGCACCACCGATGGGCAAGCCAAAGGGCTTGCCGTGGTCACTGGGGCATCGAGCGGGATTGGACTGAAGCTCGCGCAAATCGCTGCATCGGAGGGGTATGATCTTATCATTGCCGCCGACGAGCCTGAGATCAAAGACATTGGCACGCATCTCGGCGATTTGGGAGTCGCCGTAGAGGCCATCGAAACCGATCTCGCGACAGTAGAGGGCGTTGATCGCCTTATCGAAGCTGTCGAGGCCGACGGGCGCTCTGTTGATCTTCTTTTGGCAAATGCTGGAAGGGGCCTCGGAAAGGCATTTCTCGATCAGGACTTTACTCAGGTCCGGCGTGTTATCGATACCAACATTCTCGGCACGACATATCTTGTGCAGCAGATTGCGTGCCAGATGCGCTCACGTGGCGTGGGACGCATTCTTTTGACTGGCTCCATCGCTGGATTTATGCCCGGGGGCTATCAGGCTGTCTACAATGGCACGAAGGCCTTTATCAATTCGTTTTCCTTCGCTTTGCGTGAGGAACTGAAAGACACCGGCATCACCGTGACATGCTTGATGCCAGGGGCGACGGAGACGCGTTTCTTCGAACGCGCCGATATGCTCGACACCGAGGTGGGGCAGGCGGAGAAGGATGATGCGGCCGATGTTGCTCGCGTCGGTTTCAAGGCGATGATGGATGGTGAAGGCGACGTCGTTTCCGGTTGGAAGAACAAGTTTCAGGCCGCAGTGGCCAATGTGACGCCTGCCGCAATCCTTGCTTCTCGTCATGCCAAAATTGCGGCGCCCGGGACAGGAAAAGACAAGACCGGAAAATCGTAAGCAGAATTTTTTCAACTGGGGTCCCGGATTTCCTCCAGGACCTCATCCCCGATGAACGCAAGTATCAGCCGCGCCGCCGATACGTGATGATCCAGTCGCGTTCAGACTGCGCTCAGACCAATCCAGAATTCCAAGCGACAACGTAGATTAAAGCGATCCCGCAGGCGATTGCGAAAATTATGGCGACGAACCGCGACATGCCGCGGCTTGCTTTCCTGTCTGTGCTTCTCATTCACAAATAACACAGCCGGCCGATCGAAGTTCCGTCGATCCAAAGACAGTGCGGGCTTCATACGGGCACAGTCTCTTTCATTCGCCAGGTTTGGCGAGACGAAAAGGTGTCTGGCGCGAAGGCGTATATGGGCAGGAGGAACCGGTGTTGAGATTTGGCGTTAGGGCAGGGCGCAAAAGAACAGAGCGCCAGTCTGCATCGGCGTGAACATCGCAATGTCATTGAACAGGGTTCTTTAAAAGGGGTTTTTGAGATGGCGACACCCGTCGCGTTGGTTACCGGCGCCGGTTCCGGAATTGGTCGTGCAACAGCGATCTGCCTTGGCGCGAATGGGTTTTCCGTCGGTCTGCTGGGGCACACAGCCGAGGAACTGGAAGCTACGGCAAGTATCATTCGTGACGCCAACGGAAATGCGCTGATACTTGTCGCAGATATCGGCATCGAGAGTGCTTTGCGCGAAAGCGTGAGTACGCTGGTTCGTGAATATGGCCGTCTTGATGCAGTGGTCGCGAACGCGGGTATCAACGGCGTGTGGGCCCCTGTTGATGACCTCAAGCTGGATGAATGGCAGCAAACGATCGACATCAACCTTACGGGCACTTTTCTGACGTTGCATGTCACGGTTCCCGAGCTGAAACGAAGCGGCGGTGGTTCGATCGTTGTGGTCTCATCGATCAATGGAACACGGACGTTCACCACCCCAGGCGCGACCGCCTATACCGCGACGAAGGCAGCTCAGGTCGCCATGGTGCAACAATTGTCACTCGAACTCGCCCGTCATCACATCCGTATCAACGCGGTCTGCCCCGGCGAAATCGAAACGAACATAGAAGCCAACACTGCCTTGCGGGGCGAGCGGGAAACAGCAATTCCGGTCATTTGGCCCGATGGACAGGTGCCAATCACCGGGGGCGCACCGGGGAAAAGTACTGACGTCGCAGAAGTCATCGCGTTCCTGCTGTCGGATGCCGCCAGACATGTAACCGGCACGCCGGTTTTTGTCGATGGCGGGCAGGGGTTGCTGCGTTGATGACCAAATTCTGCTCGAAGGGATTTGCCTGGGGTCCCTCCCATCAGGAGGATGGCACCTTGTTTCGGCTTTGGGCCCCCGGTATCGAAACGCTTGCACTCAGAGTGGGCTCCGTGGACGTTGCCATGGATCGACGGGACGATGGCTGGTTTGAAATACTGATCGGCGATCTGCCTTCTCAGGTGAACTACAGCTTCATCCTCCCCGACGGCACCGCCGTTCCCGATCCGGCCTCTCGATATCAGCTAGGCGACGTCGGCGGCCCATCCATACTGGTCGATCCCAATGTTTATGATTGGAAGCATCCAGATTGGCAGGGGAGAGCCTGGGAGGAATCTGTCATCTACGAGCTTCACGTGGGGACGTTCACCGAAGACGGGACGTTCCGGGCAGCCGCTGAGCGATTGGGTTTATTGGCCGACCTTGGAATAACCGCGATAGAGGTCATGCCGGTCGCGCATTTTCCAGGTGACCGGGGCTGGGGCTATGATGGTGTCCTTCACTATGCGCCTCACAATAGCTACGGGACTCCGGCGGATTTTAAAGCCTTCATTGATACCGCACATGGCCTGGGGCTGATGGTTTTCCTCGACGTGGTGTACAATCACTTCGGACCAGAAGGGAATTACCTTCCGACTTACGCTCCTCCATTCTTTCGAAGCGATGACCCGACACCCTGGGGACCGCGCATCGCTTTTGATCAGCTTCCGGTACGCCAGTATTTCATTGAAAACGTCATATATTGGCTGGCCGAATTCAGATTGGACGGATTGAGACTGGACGCCATAGATCAGATTGATGACGAGTGCGATCCCCACATCCTCCAGGAGATATCGGACACTGTTTCCGAGCAGTTCAATCAGCGGCATGTCCATTTGATAGTAGAGAATCCCGTGAATGGGACAGACATGATTGCAGAGCGTGATGGCCGGCCACTCTTCAAGGCTGACTGGAACGATGACTTTCATCATGCTCTCCATGTCCTCGCAACAGGGGAAAGTTCTGGTTACTACGCGCCCTTCAAGGATGCTCCCTGGGTCAAATTGCGCCATGCCCTGGCCAGGGGATATGTAAGGGAGGGAGTGCAAAAATTACCCGGGGCAAAGATCCCCACAAATGCTGTTGCACCCACGTCCTTCGTGCATTTCTTGCAGAACCACGACCAGGTGGGCAACCGGGCAGAAGGAAACCGCCTTTACAGCATGGTGGGAGTAGACAAGTTCCGCATCTTTAGCGAAATCCTGCTGTTGTCCCCTCAAATTCCGTTGATCTTTATGGGCGACGACCACCTGAGCTCACGGCCATTTCAGTTTTTCACCGACTATAAGGGCCAACTCGCACAAGCGATCCGAGAAAACCGACCGGAGGAAGCGAAGAATTTTGGCTGTCTTTTCGAAGATATCAAGAGCGATGCAATCGTGGACCCCAATTCCTTGAAAGCATTTCATGACAGCAAGCTGTTGTGGAGCGAGGCGTTCCTGGAACATCGGCGGCGCTGGCGGAAGTGGCTCGCCGAAGTGGTTAAGGTGCGCCGCGATCATGTCGTGCCGCTTCTGATCCCGGCGAAAGGGAATTCAGGCAAGGTGGTCGAGTCGTTAGAGCAGTGCCTGTTTATTGTCTGGCAGCTCCACGATCATCAGCTTCATTTGAGAGCGAATCTATCCGATCATGAAGTTGAATGTGACATGCCGTCCAGTACACAGATCTATCCAGTCGCGGCGCGAAAGGACGCCACCCTGCCGCCAATGTCTGTGAGTGCTTTCATTAAAGCGCCAACACGCTGACGCCGACGGGAGGGGAACGCCAACGAGGCTGGTAGAAACTAGTGACTGGCGTCGACCGGCTATAAACAGGTAGCCGGACCTGGGTCAAATGTCGGTACGTCGTCCGCCTAGGCTGCTTTAGTGCTGCCAGTTTCCATTGCAAGTTTGCTTCCCATCAGTGGTTTGCTATTCTTCGACTGGCTGCAGCCGGGCGTCGCACCGCTAAGCTGCGAGCCTATCGCGCCATCTCAAAAGCACGTCAGAAACGTCTCAGTGAAGGTCCAGGGACAGCTGCCGGCCTTTAATCTTTGGCAGTTGACGGCCAATTTCGATTTTACCGAATACTTGTTTCCGTCGCTCGGCGTCGCGCTCGCGCGCCTCGCGAATGCTCGCGACGACAGCAAGAGCATTTGCAATGACTTCTTCGGTACGGGTCATGACGATCCTCCGCTCAAAATCTATGTTCTTACTTTGTTCTTTTTTTTGGAAATGTCAACCGCAGTATCCGATGGGTTAAAGCGCCACTCCTAGAACCGCTTAGAGGGGGTTTTTGCAATTTGAAATAAAAAAGAGCCCCAGATGGTTGGGGCTGAGTATGATGAGCAGTGCCCCAGAGTGGGCAACCAAAAAACCATACCCCGCAACATGATGACCTTCAAGCAAAACAACAGTCGGTAAAATTTCGTGAACCAGACTGCTGTTCGGAAAACGTGGGTTGAGGGAAAGGCCCTGGCAAGACACGTATGTATAGGCTCCCTGTCAGTCGCTTCGTCGCGTTGGTATCAGTTCGGCAGTGCGCCCCTCATCCTCTGAGTGTTCTCCGGAAAATCGCTGCCAGGCGCCGTAGCCGCCCCTGTACGCGCACCTGTGTTGGTTGGCAGGAATTGCGAAAATCGGCTAAGGCTTGCGCGCTCAGCCGGTCCATTGTCGGTCCAGCCATGCGGTCGGTGATTGCGATGCCCTTGTGACTGTCGACGACCAGCCAGGTCCCATCCTCGTGAGGACGTATTTGATAACGATCCAAGTAATTCTCCCGTGGGTTTGTACCGATCATATTTACGGTCCCACGAATGTGAAGTTCGAATAATCCCCTTTTCTACGCATAGGGTTAACAGAACGATCTTGATGTACAGAGTGAATATCAAAGGTGCTTTGAACGACGCGGCCTCAACGGGAAAATGACGCCTATGTCGGCGGTTCGCGCTTTGCGACCACAGGCGGAAACGTTCGGCGGGTGGATCCTGCTCTGGCCCCCTCTGCGGGCAATCCGGGGAATTCGTCCGGGACCGGAGCAGGCGGAAGCAATGCGAGAAGCTCGGTCCGCCAAATGCGGTTCCGGCTCTTTTTGCCCGGGCGATCGCAATAATGTGGCCCGCCGAGGAGTTCATTCGGGCTCGCGATAATGAAGAGAGCAAAGGCTTAAACGATGGTCATTGCGGATGTCCTGACCGCGAGGGTAACACTCTTTGCGTGCTCGACTGCGGTGTTGGCGCTCGTCTGACGCCGCGACTGGCCCTCTGCCCGCACTTTTCGGGTCATCGTAGCGACCGGGATGTCGGCGCCGTCAAACTTGCGCAGAAAGATTAAGCCCTGGCAACTGATAGGAATGAGCTGCTAGGGCCAGCAGCAGTCAGATGCTTGAAATTTTGAAGATCTCCAGCACGGGAACGCCTAACGTAAAACGCGCACGCAAAAACGTTCAGCGGCCAACAGATCGCTGTTCTTGCCGCCAATCGAACGAGGACCGGGGAACTTGCATCCAGTTCCGCTAAACAAGGTTGCGGTGTGACCCCGGCTCCGATACGCGGGTGGCCAAGATCTTATCAATTCTCATTCCATCCATATCCACGATCTCGAAGCGCCAGCCGCCAGCCTCGAACACTTCTCCGACCTCTGGGATGTGCTGGAGTTGATGAAGGGCAAAACCGGCAACGGTATGAAAACCGTCACGGGAAAGGCTTTCAGAGAAGCCGAACTTCTGAAAGGCGTCAAAGGCTGGCATCGTTCCGCTGACCAAAAGAGTGCCATCAGGGCGAAGAATGATATCTGGTTCTTCAGCGTCACTACCGGCGAGATCACCGGCGATGGCCTCCAGCAGATCGGTCTGCGTTACAATGCCCTCCAAAGAACCGTACTCGTCGATCACTATGGCGAGACGCACGGGCGATGTCTTGAAACTCTCGAGAACGCGGAATACGGAGGTTCGCTCGTGAACGACCAGCGGGGCGTGCACCACGCTCATCGGGTCGAGTTCCCTCCCATCAAGTAGCTGGTCCAGCAGGTCCTTCTTTAAGACCAGGCCAATCGGATCCACAATGGATCCCCTGCCAATGAGAAGCTGCTCGTGTGGACACTCCCGGATTGTCGTTAGAATGGCGGACGGTGGATCATCGGCGTCGATCCAGTAAACCTCCAGCCGTGGTGTCATCACACCTGCAATATGCCTTTCTCCAATGTTGAAAACACGCTCGACCAGTTGCTGCTGAGTTTCATTCAAAAGCCCGGCTTCCTGGCTCTCGGCCACTAGAAGCTTGAGCTCCTGTGGAGAATGGAAGGAACCTTCCCCGGCCCCGGGCTTCAATCCGAACATCCGTAAGACCAGATTGCCCATTCCGTTGAGGAAGTAGATTGCTGGTCGGAACAGGAACAGAAATGCGCCAAGCGGTCGAACTACAGCGAGTGAGGTGCCTTCGCTGCGTTGGAGGGCGAGCGATTTTGGAGCGAGTTCACCCAGCACGATGTGCAGGGAAGTTATGATGACAAAGGAGACAGCCACGGCAACGGTATGAGAACCTGCCAATACCCAACCGCTTGGGAGCCAGAACAGGGCAGGCTCGATAAGGTGGGCCAAAGCGGGCTCCCCGACCCAGCCAAGCGCGAGAGAGGAGATCGTGATCCCGAGCTGTGTGGCTGCGAGGTTCGCATCGAGATTATCGACAGCGACCTGCAACGCCGCTGCGTTCGAGCGACGCGCCGCAACCAGCTCGGTAACACGACTGCGACGTACGGAAACCAATGCAAACTCAGCAGCGACGAAGAAACCGTTTGCTGCGACCAACAGGATCACCGCAACGATGCCGACATAGTCCAAGATGGCGCCAGATATTTCAGGCATGATATCGTTCCTTCTCCGAAGCCCTACATCTGGCTACCTAGGCATACCACTATCCGCCATTCCTCAATGTGTAACGCCCCAAATCGTTTTTGTTTTTAATATCTTGTTTGTTACTAATCCCTCTGGAAGTGGTTCCTCTTTGAGCCAGAGCGTATCTTTCCGCTGGGGCGGCCTACGACGTAGATCGCGCAGCTGGAGATCAACGCACCAACCAAGAAGGTGAGCCACAAGGCCGGCCGCTGGGTGTACACGAAGGCTGTAAACCCGGTCATCATTCCTACTCCGGCCAACGCTTTTCCCGTGGGAGAAATGGCCCTGGACTCTCTCCAGTTTCGAAATGGGGGTCCAAGACGCGGATGTTCGAGAAGATACGTCTCAAAATGAGGTGATGAACGACCAAAAAACCACGCGGCGAGGATCAAAAAGACAGTGGTGGGAATGAGGGGGCAGAACAGCCCCTATCAAACCAAAGATGCTCATCAATATCCGAGAGCGAGGAATAATATATGCAGGACGGTTTCCGGCGAAGGCGCATTCAGAAGAGTAAACTGTCGCCGTCGGCCCCCATTCGTGGAGCGGGCAAACCGATGGCTGCGCTGCCGAGCTGTAACATGGAAGTCAATCGTTTGCCGCAGCCTTTTGATGAAGTCCCTGCAGGAAATGCGTCAACTCCTGTGCTATTTTCGGCCGCTTCGTGAGGGTGACATTCGGGCTTGCAGGGGCACTGCACCTGGCAACAAGGGAAGGAAGGTCGCCGGGCGCGACCCATCGGTAAGAAGCTCAGCGATCGCTTCGATGGAGGCGTCTCTAGAAGCATGTCGCTTCCGCGACCCCAAAGAACCAGCAGACTGATCGGAAACTCCACATCGAGTCATATGAACCGGGACGTCCGCGCGGCAGCAGTGACTTCTACTGAATGCGCAATGGGGACCATCTCTGGCGGACGCCGTCAATCAGTTCTTTTTCGCAATGCGCGCCTTCTCTTACAAGTGCAACCAGGAGTGCTGCAATTTCAACGCTTGCCTTCCGGTCGTGCGATATGCTGTTTTCCCGACAGAGAACCTTGAGAGCGACTTTTACGAACGAAAAATCTGTCAGTAGCGCAGTGTTTCGTGCTCGGTTCGACCGTATGGCGTCGACCCGTTTGAACACGACACCCCTTAGCAAGTTGCTTTCATTGGCAACGCTGCTGCCGAAGTATTCCTCATTCGCATTAATCTTTCGCAAGTCCAGCCTCCTTAATCTAAAAAGAAGTCGTTCAGTGCAAACACGGAGGCAACCCTTATCAGTATGAGCAATGTCTAATCAACGTACAAAAACAATAGATCACTGTTTTTTCATCAGAATAAACCTTAGAATGGCAAGGCTACATCAGCTCAACCGCACAAACCGCGCGGGCCAACGGCCTTCGGCTTCCACCGCCGAAGCGATTCAATCCATATTTGCTTTTTCACACGAACCAAGGTTTGGTGAACAGCCGCGAATACGGTACGACACCGTACATAGCTCGCTGACAACATGCTCCAGGGATGAAATCTAAACATTCCGCGTTACATCGGATCACGACAGGCTTGTAGAGAATGCACGTAATGACGCCGACTTCGTCCGAAATGTCCTCCACTTCAGACCGCTACCGTCTCTTGGTCGACAATATCACCGACTATGCTGTTTACCTGCTCGACGCGCACGGTCACGTCAGCAGTTGGAACGCTGGAGCGAACCGCTTCAAAGGATATACGGAAGACGAAATACTCGGCGAGCATTTCTCGCGCTTCTATACCGAAGAAGACAGGGCGGCTGGCCTGCCGGCGAGAGCGTTGGTAACCGCCGCGACCGAGGGGCGTTTCGAGGCCGAAGGGTGGCGGGTCCGCAAGAACGGCGAACGTTTTTGGGCCCACGTTGTCATCGATCCGATCCGAGACGCGCGAGGGGCGTTGATCGGTTTCGCCAAAATCACCCGCGACCTTTCTGAAAGGAAGATGGCCGAAGAGAGTCTGAAGCGGAGCGAGGAACAGTTCCGCCTCCTTGTTCAAAGCGTCACCGACTATGCAATCTACATGCTGGATCAGAAAGGGAATGTTTCCAGCTGGAACGCCGGGGCGCGCCGCATCAAGGGTTACGAACCCCACGAAATCATAGGCAAGAACTTTTCCGAGTTTTACACACCCGAAGACCGCGCGGACGATCTCCCGCGCAAGGGGCTGGAAGTCGCGGAGAAGGAAGGACGCTTCGAACGCGAAGGTTGGCGCGTCCGGAAAGACGGCACGCGCTTCTGGGCAAATGTCATTATCGACGCCATCCGGTCGGAGGAAGGCACCCTTCTCGGCTTCGCCAAGGTTACGCGCGACGTAACCGAGAAGCGCGAAGCACAGCTAGCCCTTGATCGCGCCCAGCTCGAACTGTTTCAAGCGCAGAAGATGGAGGCGCTAGGCCTACTGACTGGAGGCGTCGCACACGACTTCAATAACCTTTTGATGGCGATCCTGGGAAGTCTTGAGATAGCACGAAAGCGCGCGCTTGCAGGTCATGACGTGGCAGACCTTATCGACAACGCAATACAAGGAGCACAGCGCGGAGCTTCTCTCACGCAACGCTTGCTGGCATTTTCTCGCAAACAGGACCTCAAGCTGCAGGCGGTCGACATCGCGGGGCTCGTCAGGGGAATGGCCCAGCTTCTACAACGCACAATCGGACCGTCCCTGGAAATTACAACCGCGTTCCCATTGATGCTCCCCCCAGTCTGGGCGGATGCGAACCAGTTGGAAGGCGCGGTGCTTAACCTCGTCGTCAATGCTCGCGATGCGATGGAGCAGGGTGGAACGATAACAATCAGTGCAACCAAAAAATTTCTGACCCACGAACGAGACGAGCTGAAGCCTGGCACCTACGTCTGCCTCTCTATCCGAGACGAAGGCGAGGGAATGGACGCGACTACACTTGAGAAAGCAACGACACCGTTTTTTACAACCAAGGGCGTGGGTAAGGGAACCGGATTGGGTCTTTCCATGGTACAAGGGCTTATGGAGCAAGCGGGAGGCAGACTCATTCTAAGATCAGCGGTCGGCGAGGGAACCGTCGCCGAGCTATGGATGCCGGTGTTGGACAAGGTAGAGCATTCCGTTGCGGAGTCCGAACGTCCCGTTGCCGCCCCCGCCGTGGATCGCCCCCTCACGGCCCTTGTTGTCGATGATGACAGCCTCGTGTTGATGAACACAGTCCTCATGTTGGAAGATCTTGGTCATACAACGGTGCAAGCGGAGTCAGCTGCAGAAGCGCTGCTGATACTCGAGCAAGGCCCGCTTCCGGATGTTCTCATTACTGACCACGCCATGCCGAAGACCACAGGCGCGGAACTTGCTCGAGAGGTCTCGAAGCGCTTTTCCGACCTGCCCATAATCCTTGCGACTGGATATGCCGAACTTCCGAATGGAGACGGCGAGGACCTGCCTCGCTTGTCAAAACCCTTCACCCAAGATCAACTTAGTCACGTGTTATCAACTGTCTGTGGAACCGCAGATGCATAGCTGAGAAGTCGCGAGAAACACCCGGCGCCTTCCGGAATGTTGTAGAGCCTTACAGGGCCACGGGCTCTTGGTTAAAGGCCGATGTTTTAGCCGCTGTCGATCTCCCGGCCCTGACCACGGGCTTTAGTCTGCCTCCGTCCCCGACTTGGGGTCAGTCCGCGTCGCTTACTCTTCTGTCTGTGCGATATCGTACGAAGCTTTCGTGGGACCGCGGGACGATTGTCAAGCTCCGCTCACGCTCTCATCTTCTGCGCCACAGAGATTCGGGAAGGCAGAACGATGTCGGAGAATATGCCGCCGCAAACGACTGAAAGCTCCATGCGCGAAACCTATGAGACCCGGCGCGCAATGGTCACGAGGGCGTTTGGGCGGGCGAAGAAGTTAGGATTGCCAATCGAAGACTCGACGGAGTTCGAAGGTTGGCTTGAGGAATGGGCCCGGGGAGAGATTGACACGCCCACTCTTCGAAATCGATACATTGAATTGCTCCGAGCGCGCGACACCGTGTTTCGGAACCGTCACGAGCGCTCGAGGGGCCAACGCTAAACTTGTTAACGCCGTGTCCGGGTCCGAAGCCAAGTCGGATTGATAAATGGAATTCTTGGGCGAAACCCAAAGGCATTATCACCACTACTGCCGATCGGATGCTGCAATCCATGGCTGGTATCGCCAAGACACCTCGGTGGCGCGCCTCCCTTGGCATCACCGGAGCCACGACTTTTGATTAGGGCGGAAGAAGCTCGCAATGAGGAGGCCGTGTGGTTCTGAGGCAACAGTAGGGCCATCTTTGAAAACACGCGATTTTTAAAGGTAAGCAAGCCGGTGCCAAGGCTCCGAAGTTTGCCTGTTCCGTCTACCGGAGGTGCGATGCACTACCTCAGGACGATTTAATTTCAGGCCCTGCGGGAAGCCAGCCCAACTTCCTGCACCCTGGGAGGGTCGGCGGATGCTCAGATGAGCAGAAGCTTTTTCAGTACCGAAAAGACCTCCTTTTAGGGCAGCCTGGTGGCCCCAGCGATGGCGAACGGGACGAGCGCTGCGGCCGCGACAGGCAGCAGCGTATTGCGGTTGACTAGCATTGACGACAGCTTGCGCCAGTGCTCGTACTGCTTCGTGAGATCGACCGGTTCGAGGCTCTCTTCGGCCTCTTTTGTGTTGGGCGCAACGACATTTGCACCAAGCGCCTTTCGCTCCGCAGCACGCTGGTGGGTGGTAGCCCGCGCTGATAGCGTCAGCAGCGTCCTGTCCTTCAACTGGGTCAGCGGCTTTGAAAGGGCAGAGACGGGATAAGCGAAGAGGGCCACGGGACGCTGTAGCCAGAGCGCCTCTCTCCGATCGAGCGCAACTTGCATTGATGGCGGCGCAGGCTGCGAAAGGCAGATCGCAAGCCGCAATGGAAGCCGGTAACAGGGCAATCGCTCTAAATCCAAGTAACCCAGAGACGGCAGCGGCCTTGGCCGGCGTCCTCTATTCGGGCTATAGGGAGGCGGGTGCTTCGATGGCGAAAGACGCCAGCAGGGATACGGACGCTGTTCCGCGCTGCGCGATGATTGTGCTTGCCTTGGACGCGTATCGCAATGGCCGGTACTCGCAAGCCCTCGTATGGACCGAGCAGATGAACGGTAGCAGCCCGTTGATGAGTGTGATCCGCGCCGCGGCACTGGGGCAACTCGGTTCCGACCAGGCCAAGGCGAACCTGGACAAAGAAGTCGTCAGTCCAACGGCGTTCAAAAAGGCGATCAATGAGATAGGCCTGCAGCCAGACCTGGTTTCGATGCTGGAGCGGGGCTTGACCAAAGCCGGGTCGATTTTGAACCTACGAGCGGCATTACTCGCTGATGCGGAAAGCGGCTTGTATTCCAAATCTTTACGGGACAGGCGACGATCAGGATGTTCCGTGGACCCGGTTTACATTTCATCGCTGGACAAGATCGAATCATATCATTGAACGCTTACGGACCTCCGGGCGGATCGAAACACCACCTCGATCGCCTGACGCAAGTTGCCCCGGCTTGCCTTGCAACAGCTTTGTCACCGCCGATCAGACTGAAGCATATCAGTGACACGGCATCATTCGAATAGATCGGATGATCCGCTTCTAACCCGGCGCCATGGTGCGCTTCATTCACATCCACATACGCAGGTGAGCTACGTGGCCGAGGGCGCCTTCAACGTCACCGTTGACGGCATCACCACCACGCTCGATGCCGGCTCCAGCTTCATCGTCGCCCCATCCTCGTCCATGTCGCGTTAATGCCGCCGAGTGGGTCCTCGATGCGGCGTGATACTGACACAACGGACCGTGCAGCTAGTAGGATATTTCGACGGCGCTGCCGTCAGCGGGTAAGGCTTTCGAAAATGCAGGGTCCCGCGATATTGCGATTGGAGGGCAGGACCCTGCTGGGCGCACAGGAGGTTTTGGACGCCCATTTGGAGAAGGAAACTCTCGACCGTCGAAGGCTCTCGGTCGTTAAAGGATCATCTGAATCTGGCGTATTTTAGGTGACGCTTATTTTGTCGTGCATCGTATTACCTGCCAGATGCGTCTAGATCTAGGCGCACGCCTGGGCGCATTGCGGGGCCTCCAAGCGGGATCAGGCTCGCATTTGAGCCATGAAAGGCTGGAGACGAGCGTGGACTTCCGCGAAATCCTTCCCGCATACGGCCAAGAACTTCTCATCGCCCACGAAACTGATCGTCCCACATCAGTGGGATGACAGATATAGAATATGCCAGAAGTAAGATTGACGTTGTTGCAATAAGGACTGAATTCAAACTACTTCGTGGCCCCGGTACTTCGGAGACGGGATCGTTGGTCGGGCCGGGATCGTAAGCGCAGACTGCTTCGAGCAGCTTGATGCTGATCGCGGGAGCTTGGCCTGAGATGTGGGAGAACTTCTCGCTAAAAAAGAAGATTGCCCATCAGCGTCTCCTTGCCTCGCGCTACGACGTGCTTGGCGGACAAAGTTCTCGATGACCGCACCCGACCAGCCTTAGTAATCCGAAGCCACGGTCCGCACCTCCTGGTCGGAAACGTACGTGAAGCCGCCTCCGTGACACCTCAATTCAATGGTTACTTTGTCAAGCGCATGTGACGAACCACCAGCTCTCGGCGTATCGTGACATGACCTTGGCGGCCTTGTGCGATGTACTACTTTTTGGCCTTCGCGACACTGTCCAATCAATTCAAGCTGTGGTTGGCTTCAAACCTCGATGGCAGCGCTTTAAAGGGTTCCTAGCTCCCCGGCAGAGAGAGAACCCGCCCCGTCTATTGAAATTCGGGTCACGTAGTAATACCTTGAATGCCGGTAGTATTACACGGAGATCGGGATGACCACGACAGTTACAGCAAAAGGGCAGGTTACGATCCCAAAGGCCGTTCGAGACTTGCTTGGAATCGTCCCGGGAAGCAAAGTTACTTTTCATAAGGCCGCCGACGGTGCTGTCCTGCTGACGCGGACTGACGGAAAACAGCCTGCCAGCCGCTTTCGCCGACTTCGGGGTCACGCCGGCAAAGGACTCGATACTGACGCGATCATGGCGCTGACGCGTGGTGAAGAGTGACGCTTATCGACACAAATGTCTTGCTCGATCTCGTGACCAATGACCGCGCCTGGGCCAACTGGTCGATCGAGCAACTCGAAAGGGCAAGCATTGCCGGCCCATTGTTGATCAACGACGTCATATATGCCGAAATGGCTGTCCGGTACGAACGGATCGAAGAGCTTGATTTTTTTATAAAGGAAGGCGGTTTCATACTGACCGCATTCCCGCGGGAAGCGCTGTTCCTTGCCGGCAAGGTGTTCACACAATATCGCCGACTTGGTGGCTCTCGAACCGGTGTCCTTCCGGATTTTTTCATTGGCGCACATGCAGCCGTTCATAGTCTACCACTGCTAACGCGAGACGTCCGTCGATACCGCTCATATTTCCCAACTGTCAATTTGATATCGCCCGAGGGGTCCCCAAAGAGCGGGGTGTCGGAGTTGAAGCTGCGCGAATAAGTGAATGGGATGCCTATGCCGTAGGAGATTCTACCTCCAGAGGTCAGAAGCGGTGTTGCTGGCCTCTTTGTAGCCCAGGCAAGCGGGGGTTCAGAATAGAAATGAAACAGCACCAGAAACTGCCATTTCGTTTCTGTTGCTGAGTGAGTGAGTGCTTAAAATCCTGGAACCATGGGCGCGTAATACCGGCAGCCCTAGCAAGAATACTCAAAGCCGTTGCATCTACCCCTTTGCGTAATAACCGCTCGTGAACAGAGGTCGTGGTGCGTTCGAGCTGTTGCGATCCAGGCCTGGACGGCGATGCACGCCCCGTTAAATTGATTTAGCGTTGCGTCTAGGGTTCAATGCGGATCATCGCTGGTGAAAACGGGCCCTGCCTCGGGTTCCGTCGTCTTCAACCAGCTCTTTCCAGGAACTGCTGCGACCGCAAACGTAGCGGAGTTAACTTATGCGATCTTATCCTTGGCTGACGCCTTCAGTTTTGGACTGCTCCATGGGCTGGGCCTTTTTTGACGGAGTCCGCAACTGGCGCAGGGCTTTACCTGTCAGGCCTCAGAAGTGGACGACCACGCCCAGAATCGGCCCCTGCTGGACAGCATCGAATACAAAACCGTCATTGCTGTAGTCAACGCCCAGGGCTCTGTAGCCCGCCACTGCGGAAATGCTATCGTTGAACTTGTAACCGACGGTGGCGGCCACGTCCCAATCTATGTCCGCGCCCCCTCCGCCGACGATGCCCCAGCCTGCAAGGAAGACGTTGGGGGTGATCGAATAGTCGGCGCGAATGCCGCCCACTGCATCGACCCACGTATCACCGTCGCTACGAGAGCGATTTCCGAGCAGCCCACCGCTGATCGAGAGGGTGGTGTCAACCGACCAGACACGGGCGCCAGCAACAATGTCCAGCTTTCCCTGACTGTCGCCCAGAACGGTGTAACCCGCTCCAATTGTCCCCGCGAAGGTCTCGGAATCGAGCCCAGCACGTGTTGCCAGAACCCCTCTTGGCGTTCCTGTTTCCCCCGAAACCTTGACATAGATAAGATCGACAAAGACGCTGTAAGGTCCGTAGCGGGCCTCGCCAATAGCCATGGCAGCAAAGTCGAGATGATCAAAAATGTCGCTAAAGCTGGCATCGATATCCACAGTTGGGAGACCGAAAACACCCACGTCACCAGACAATCCCGCCGCCCAAAAATAAGGGGCGACAGTAAATTCCCACCCGTCCTCCGTGGCGACCCGATGTGCGTCGGGTGACATCGTGGAGCCCATATCCGCTGCTAGGCCGCTACCACTGAAGAGTAGGAATCCCAAGCACGACAATGTACATGCATTGATCGGCCTCATGGGTGTCCCCTCCACGTTTCGCCCTGTTCGCGCATGTGCGATGCGCATGGATAATGCTTGAGCAACGCGATTCCATCAAGTCACCAGTTGCGCGATAGCATGGGAAGCACGGTCATCAAGACTGCGAAAAGCATCGGGGCCGGGGGAGGCTGGTAGAGTGCTGAAGGTTCTGCAAATTTCCTAAGGAAGGCGGCCATGGCAGATTAGTGATGTTCAACGTCACCTATTCCCCGGACGGAAAGCCACCATGACCGATACCGATGGTAAGACAGCCAGTACTGCAGAAGAGATTTTGCTATCGAACCCCGACGGCGTGATCTGCGCAGTGATGCAGAAGTGCTGGAAGCGGAGATGGACGAGGCGCTCGGGGCTGGCAAAAGCGTTCGCACGCCGGCCCGGCTCGGGTACCGCTCAGAAACGCCCGCGGCGCATGAAGTCATCATTATTGGTACGGACTCAGCAGCTTTCATGCGGCGTATGACCCTTGTCACGCGCAACATCAAAGATTTTGAAGGCATGGGAGTGGCGCTCGTGAATCCGTGGGATCTCCGGACATAGCATTCTTAAGAATCCACGAGCAATCGATCGTTGGCGGCTCGTGGACTTCCACCCATCGGCGCGAATTGATCACAAATACCGTATCGGATGGCGACAAGCTCCGGACCGGGCGCTCTACAGGGGGAGTCGGAAGAAGGTGACCGCCCTTTCGATGTGACGGTGCCTGCCACTCCATAACCGGCTCAGTTCTGCGTGGAAACCAACATCGTGGTGTTGAAAACGTCGCGTAACAGATCAGGACGTGCCGCGCTCATCTAGCCTGTCGCGCAGAATGCTCCAGGGCAGCAGCATGTTGGGTGCATGCCTGACGAGTCCGTGGAACGGAATCTCGCTGGGCGGAGCAAACGGAATCGGCAGGGCGGCGCCCGGCGTGCCGCAGGCCCAGGCTGCAATTTCGCGCCCGAGAGCTGTCGTCAATGCGATGCCACGGCCATTGCAGGCAAAGCCCGCGATCAGGCCGGGGCCCAGGTCAACCAGATGCGGCAGAAAATCAGGTTCGACGGCCGCCATGCCGGACCACGCATGGGCAATCGGCGGGATAGCTTTGAGGTCCAGCTTCTCGGCGAGGCGGCGGTGGATGGTGCGGGGCACACGGGTCGCAGCGCCCGGGCTGAAGATGTGCATTCCGCCGGATATGAGGCGGTTTTCCGCGTCAAAGCGAAAGGTGAAGAGGTTGCGGCGCGTGTCGGAGACCGACTGATTGCCTGGAAGGAGCCGTTCCCTGACCTCGGCCGGCAAGGGTTCGGTGGCAATCTGGAAGACACGAAGGGGTATGTACGTCCGTGCGAGTCCTGGCTGGAGATCAGCGCCATAAGCGTTGGTGGCGATGAATACCTTGCCCGCGCGGACGCTACCCGTTGCGGTCGTCAGACGGTAGCCGTCATTGGCGTGGGTTATCGCGGTGACCGGGCTGCGTTCGAAAATGCGGGCGCTGGCCGCCTCGGCGGCGTCGGCCAGCCCGCGCGCATAGGCGACGGGGTCGAGCAAGCCACCGGAGCAGTCCGTCCAGCTTCCGGCATAGCCCCTGGCGCCGGTGACCTCAGCGGTCTCGGCAGCATCCATCACTACGGCCGGTCGCCCCCGACGTGCCCATTGAGCAGCGCGCGATCGGACTTTCGCGAGGGCCGCAGCTGAATGGGCTGGCTGAATCCAGCCACTCTGATGCGCTTGGCAATCGATGGCATGGCGGTGGATAAGGTCGAAGACCAGCTTCGCGCTGTCCGATGCGAAGCGGACCAGTTGCTCACCTCTCTCCATTCCAAGCTCGGCGATGATGTCGTCAGGGTCCCGCTTGGCGAAGTTCGGTACCACGAAGCCGGCGTTGCGGCCTGTCGCGCCCCAAGCAATGATCTCAGCCTCGAGGACGATCACCGAGAGACCTTTTTCTGCTGCGTGAAGTGCCGTCGACAGACCCGCAAAGCCGCCACCGATGACGGCGAGGTCCGCGTCGACGGTCCCGTCGACCGGCGGACGCTCGCGACGGGCGCCGCCGATGGCGTGCCACAGTGAAATTGCTGTCATGAGGATGTATCCGTGGTATTGACGGAGGGCTCGGAAGCGAGCCGGGGCCGTTCGACGAGGTTGCCGAACAGGCCGTTCGGCCGGATCAGCAAGATGACGCAGAGCATTACGCCGATGGCAGTAATCTGCAGTGCCGCGGCGCGCGCCTGCTGGTCTGGCGGCGCCAGCCAGCTCAAGACTGCACCCGATCCCGCCCAGATCGCCCAAACCAGGATCGAGCCAAAGACCGCTCCACGATTGCTGCCCGATCCACCGACGATCAGCATCACCCAGACTTGAAAGGTCAGCATCGGGACGTAGTTGTCCGGCGCGATGAAGCCGATATAGTGAGCCTGAACCGCTCCGGCGAGACCCATCAGCGCGCCGCCGACCGCGAAAGCCTGGACGCGGTAGAAGCGGGCGCTCTTGCCGAGCGAAATCGCCGCGCGCTCATCCTCACGGAGCGCCTTGAGCACGCGACCCCACGGGCTACGTGATAGATGCTGGAGCGCGAGGTAGGCGACAAGTGTGACGGCCGACACCACCGCCAGATTGGCGAGGTTGAAATAGAAAGGCGTCTCGGCCAGGGATGTAAAGGGTCGGGGGATGAACCCGACGCCGAATGCACCGCCGGTAAAGCTCTGCGCGTTGAGGGCGAGGAGCTGGACGACGACAGCGACGCCGAAGGTGGTGATGGCGAGGTAATCCGATTTCAGCCGCAGGGTCGCGAAGCCGGTGATCGCGGCCGCAATGCCAGCGACAAGCATTGCACCGAGCCAGCCTGCGATGATCGGCAGGTCGAAACCGCCGAACCGGGCGGCATCGTCAGGTGTGGTCATCAGCGCCGAGGTATAGGCGCCGATCGCGACAAAGCCTGCGACGCCGACATTGAACAGGCCGGTGAGGCCCCATTGCAGGTTCAGACCGAGGGTAATCAGCGTGAAGATCAACGCCGTAGTGAGGAAGAACGCGGCATAGCCGAGGAGGTCGATCATCGCTCGTTAACTCCGAAAATTCCAATCGGCCGCACGAACAGCACCCCCATCAGAATAACGAAGGAGATGGCGGCGCGCCATTCGGCGCCGATGAGTTGCACGGCGCCCGCTTCCGCGAGACCGATGATGAGGCCGCCGAGAACGGCGCCCGGCAACGACCCGATGCCGCCGAGGATCGCGGCAGCGAACATAGGTAGCAGCATGTCGAAACCCATCAGCGGCCGGATCTGCACCAGAATGCCGATCATGACGCCGGCGACGCAGGCGAGCGCTGCGCCGAGCAGCCAAGTGACACGCACGACCTTTGCGACGTCGATACCGACGATGCGGGCGAGTGCGAGATTCTGGCTGACGGCCTGCATGGATCGGCCTGTTTGGGTGCGGGTCATCAGGAGATGCGTGGCTGTCACCAGCACGGCGGTGACGACGAGCAGCGCGATCTGGTCGGGCGTAATGCGGATGCCTAAGCCGACAGGCATCGCCATTTGGATCGCCTTGCTGAAATAAGCCGGCCGCGACGTGAATATGAATTCGAGCAGGCTCCGCAATGCCATCGATGCGCCGAAGCTGGCCATGACGACGATGATCGCCTGTCCCCGTGCCCTGAGTCGTGCAAAGAGCACGACATCAAGCGCGAGCGCGAGCAGGCCAGTGATCCCTGCGCCAATGATGACTGCGATGATCAGCGGCCAGCCGAAGGAGAGCGAGCCTATCGGCGCGAACTTGCCGAACATGGCGCCGATCGCGCTGACAATGGCCAGCGTCGCATAAGTGCCCCAGGCCATGAAGTCGCCATGGGCGAAGTTGGAGAAGCGCAGGATTGAATAGGTCAGGGTGACGCCGATGGCGCCGAGGCCGATCATTGACCCAGTCAGCAGCCCGTCGATGATGAATTGCAGGTTCATAGCTCGCCTCCTGGCGGCTGGTGGGGGCGCTGGCCGAGATAGAGTTCTGCGACGACGGGGTCGTTCCAGAGTTCGGAGGCGACACCCTCGTGGGCCTCCTTGCCCTCGACCAGCACATATGCCCGATCGCCGATGGCAAGGGCTGCCTTTGCGTTCTGCTCGACCAGGAGGATCGTCATGCCGGCGCGGCGGATGTCGCCCAGCATCGAGAAAACCATCGAAACGAATTTCGGTGAGAGACCCGCCGAGGGCTCGTCAAGTACCAGCAGTTTCGGCTCGACGATCAAGGCGCGGGCCACGGCGAGCATCTGCCTCTGGCCGCCCGAGAGATTGCCGGCACTGATTCGGCGAAAGCTCTTGAGATCCGGGAAGGTCTCATACATGCGCTCAATGCGCTCCGCGGCGAGTTTGGGTTTTAGGATGCCGCCCGCGGTGCGGAGGTTGTCTTCGATGCTCATCAGTGGAAAGATGTTCTCGGTCTGCGGCACGAAGGCGAGGCCACGGCGCACCATCTGATGGGCGGGAAGCGTGGTGATGTCGTCGCCATCGAGCAGCACTGTACCGCCCGATACCGGGACAAGGCCCGCGACGGCCTTGATGAAACTCGACTTGCCGGCACCGTTCGGGCCGAGCACGACGACGATCTCGCCCTTGTCGACGCGGATCGAGGCTCCGCGCACGATGGGCACGCCGGGCTCATAGCCAGCTACGAGACCGACGACTTCAAGTATAGGACGCGTCATGCCGCACCTCCGAGATAGGCTTCGATCACGCGCGGGTCGCGGGCCACCGCGTTCGCCGTACCCTCGGAGATCAGTTGCCCGCCCGCCATGACCAGCACCCGGTGGCAGAGGCGCGTGACCATGTCTATATTGTGCTCGATGAGCAGGAAGGTGATGCCTCGCGCGTTGATTTCGAGAATACGGTCCATGATCACCTCGAGCAGCGTCGCATTGACGCCCGCGGCCGGTTCGTCGAGCAGGATGATCGCGGGATCGGCCATCATCACACGGGCAAGTTCGAGCAGCTTGCGCTGGCCGCCCGAGAGCACGCGTGCCGGCTCATGGGCGAGGTGCGATAGCAGCAGTAGGTCGAGCAGGTCCATTGCCTTCTTCTCGGCGGCGCGCTCCTCGGCTGCGACGCGGAGGGGATTGAGGAAGTTGGCGAGCAGCCTTTCCCCTGTTTGCCTCTGCGCAGCGAGCATGACGTTTTCCATCAGCGTGAGGTTCGGAAGCGGCCGTGGAATCTGGAAGGTCCGTCCTAGACCGCGGCCGATTCGGCGGTGCGGAATTTCGTGCGACACATCAATGCCGGCGAGTTCAATCTTGCCTGATGTCGGCGGAATACTGCCGGCCAGCAGGTCGAACATTGTGGTCTTGCCGGCACCGTTCGGGCCGATCAGCCCGAGAATCTCGCCTTTACGGACATCGAAACTGACGTCGTTGACAGCGTGGAGGCCACCGAATCGCTTCACGATGTTTCTCGCGCTTAGCACAGTTGCGCCCGGCGGCTCCGCCTTGCCTGTTTCGCTTGAACTCATCGTACCCTCTGATCGTAGGTTTTGGTTAAAGCCATTAACGCTTCGAAATTTTGATATGTGATCACACTTGCGTTGATCACAATATTAAGCTTAGAATATTTGGCAAGAAATAATTTCGGAGGGGGCGATGCGAACAGCAGGGCCTGACAAGGGCAGCGAATTGACTTCCGCGCAGCTGGCGCCGGTTGGCCGTGAAACCGTACAGGATCGTGTCTATTCCGAGCTGCGGCGTGCGCTGATCAGCGGGCTATTCGAACCGAGCCAGGTTCTGACCATCCGCGGTCTTGCCGATGCGCTGGCCACCAGCACCATGCCGGTGCGCGAGGCGGTCGGCCGGCTGATCACCGAAAAGGCGCTAGAAGCGCTTCCCAACCGTTCCGCCCGGGTGCCTCCGATCACGATCGAACGCATGGACGACCTGCTTCGCACGCGCATCCTGATCGAAGGCCAGGCGATAGCGCTTGCGACCGAACGCATCACAGGTCCGGACTTTGCCCGGATCGAGGCGATCCTGCACGAATGGGACGAGATGCGGGCTCTCAAGCAGCCCAAGGACGTCGACCGCGAGGTGACGCTAAACCAGAAATTCCACTTCGAGATCTACGGCTCTTGCGGCTCGACAGTGCTGATGCCGATGATCGAGAGCCTATGGCTGCAATCCGGTCCCTGCATTCGCGTCGCCATTTTCGCGTTCTCGGAAGCCGGCGAGGTCGATACAGCCCAATATCATCGGCGCATCGTAAGCGCGCTGGCGACTAAGGATGTCGATGCCGCGCGCGAGGAGCTGGCCGCTGACATATCCAGGCCGTTTGAATATCTGCGCAGCAAGATGCTCGCCGGAGAAAATTCAGGGAGGACGAGCAAATGACAAACTGTGCAGTTCTGATCGAGGAGCCCAGATCTGGCCTTTCGGTCAAGGCGCTCTTGCTGGATGGCAAGGCGCCCGAAAATGCGGCGTTCCTTTGGGAATACCTCGTGAAGCCCCGCATCGTCGGCGGCATTCATGCGATGTGGACCGGACCAGAAATCTCCTGCCCGATCCCGCCTCAGCATCTTGAGGGTGCTGCTTATGCGACGGCGCTGCCGGCCGAGAACGCAACTCTCAATCCGCAGCCGGGCGACATCGTGCTCTCCTATGTGCCGCCGCGCATGTGGGGTGGCAATCCGAACGCCATCTTCGATATCGGCCTATTCTATGGCGCCGGCGCGCGGCTGCTGTTCCCAATCGGCTGGCTGGCCGGTTCCGTCGTCGCCCAGGTGCCGCCGGAAGAACGCGAGCATTTCGCGGCGGCCTGCGGCGCGATCCGCCGCAACGGCGTCTGCGATGTCACCTTCAGCCGGACGGAGGTCTGACATGGCCCTGACCGACGATGCCTTCGAACTCTACGACCTCAGGGTCGAGGCAGTGATCCCCGAAGGCAAGCCGATCTATTGCGGCGCAAAGCCGGGCGATCATTTCGAGCTGCGCGGGGAGATGCTGTCGATGCCTGCGGGGCAAGGGTTTTCGATCTATTCGCTATCGGCCGTGCTGCCGCTCCTCGCCGCCAAGCAGCGCGAAACGCATCGCAACGACTGGATGACCTCTGACGCCGAGATTGCCTGTCCCGATCCGAACTGCGCCAGTCGCCTGCGCATCGTCAGGCTCGAAAAGCGCAAGTTCAGCCATGCCGGGACGACGGCCGTGCCATTGCCCACAGAAAGCAAATGACGATGACGAAAACATTCGATCTCAGCCCCGGCTATTCGATCTCCCGCGTCATCCGCGGCGGATGGCAGCTCGCGGGCGGACATGGCGCGATCGACCGGGCGCAGGCGGTCGACGACCTGATCGCCGCCTTCGATGCCGGAATCACCACCTATGACTGCGCAGACATCTATACCGGCGTCGAGGAGCTGATCGGCGCGGTCCGCGTGAAGCTTGCCGCCGAGCGCGGGCTCGATGTCGCCGCGCGGATGAAGGTCCATACCAAGCTGGTGCCGGATCTCGAAGTCCTGCCGCGCATCAGCCGCGCATATATTCGCAGTATCGTCGAGCAGTCGCTCAAGCGGCTGAAGACCGAGCAGCTCGACCTCGTCCAGTTCCATTGGTGGGACTATGCCCATGGCGGCTATGTCGATGCGTTAGACTGGCTGAACGAATTGCGTCTCGAGGGCAAAGTGCGCAATGTCGGCACCACCAATTTCGACGCGCCGCGCCTGACGGAGATCATCAGCGCGGGCGTGCCGCTAGTCAGCCAGCAGCTGCAATATTCGGTGCTCGACCAGCGGCCGGAACACAATGTGGCGGCGCCAGCCGCGAAGCATGGATTCAAGTTCCTGTGCTACGGCTCGGTCGCCGGCGGCTTCCTGAGCGACCGCTGGCTCGGCCAGCCGGAGCCGGAGATGCCGCTCGAGAACCGCTCGCTGGTCAAGTATAAGCTTGTCATCGACGATTTCGGCGGCTGGGATCTATTCCAGGAGCTCCTCCGGGCACTGCGCAGCGTGGCCGATCGCCATGGCGTCGATATCGCCACCATCGCCAGCGCCTGGGTGCTGACCCGCGACCATGTAGCCGCCGTCATCGTCGGCGCCCGCAACCAGAGCCATGCGCTGGCCAATGCCGGGATCATGGATATCGAGCTTTCCGCCGACGACCTCGCGGCCATCGGCGCCGTCATCGGCCGCAGCGCCGGGCCGCAAGGCGACGTCTACACGCTCGAGCGCGACCGCACGGGCCGCCACGGCTCGATCATGCACTACAACCTCAATGCGGGGAAGACATGAGCCAGTCACCTCTCTTCCTCCGCGCCCGCGACGAGGTCGTTTCCCTGCACGAATTCTTCGTCGCCTGGTACGACAAGAAGACAGCAGCGACGACCGACATCGACCGGTTCGAAAGGGTCATGGGGCCGGGCATGAAGATGATCCCGCCCAGCGGACACATGCTCGAGCGCGACGCCGTCGTCTCCTATGTCCGTGGCAGCCGCGCCGCCTTCGACGGCGATTATGCGATCGAGATCGCTGATGTCGAGCCAGTCTGGGAGGCCGGCAACGCCATCGTCGTCACCTATATCGAAAAGCAGGAACGTCGCGGGGTGAAGACTGCGCGCCGCGCGTCCGCACTTTTCGTCGAGAGTTCATCAGCGCCCAACGGCGTCGAATGGCGCCATCTGCATGAAACCTGGATGCAGACGGCGGAATAGACCGGGTTGACCACTGGAAATAAATCAAACCGAAAAGGGGAACTAACGTGAAGAAGACCTTCCTGAAATTGACCGCAGCCATGCTACTGGCGGGAACCGCCAGCACGGCTTTTGCCTCCGACTGCAAGGTCGCTGTCGGCCTGGTCATGGAATTGACGGGTCCGGCCGGCGAATATGGCCAGGCTGGCGCTAAGTCGGTCGAGATGGCCTTCCGTGATATCAACGACGCCGGCGGCGTGCTGGGATGCGATCTCGTCGCAGACACTCGCGATAGTCAGAGCGCGAGCAATGTCGCCGTCGATGCCGCGACCCAGCTGGTTCAGGTCAAGAAAGTGCCCGTTGTCATTGGCGGCATCATCTCGTCGATATCAATCCCGATCCTGACCTCGGTCACGGCACCCGCCAAGATCGTTCAAATTTCGCCAGCCTCGTCATCGCCGACGCTGACGACCCTCGGCCGGGAAGGCAAGACCAACGGGATCTTCTTCCGGACCATCACATCGGATGCGCTGCAGGGCGTGGCGGCTGCGAAATACGCGATCGACAGCGGCTTCAAGAAGCTCGCGATCATCCAGGTCAACAACGACTTCGGTGTCAACATGGTGGCCGAGTTCTCCCGCGCCTACAAGGCGCTCGGCGGCACGATCGTTTCCGTCACGCCCTATAACGAGAAGCAGTCGAGCTATGCCTCGGAAGTCACGGCGGCCATGCGCGGCGAGCCAGATGGTCTCTATCTGGTCAGCACGCCGGTCGATGGCGCGACCATCGCCCGCACCTGGATCTCGCAGGGCGGTGTGCAGAAATTCCTGCTCAATGACGGCATGAACAGCCCCGACTTCATCGAATCCGTCGGTGCCGAGTATCTCAATGAAGCTCATGGCACCTCGTCGGGCACCAACCCAACTCCGTCGACGGAATACTTCACAAAGAACTACAAGGATTTCTCGGGTATCGAACCCTCCAATCCGGCAGCAGACCGTTCTTACGACGCGGGCGCGATCGCCGGCCTCGCCATCGCGATTGCCGGCTCGCAGGACCCAGCAAAAATCAAGGACGCGATCAGCAAGGTCGTCGATCCCTCGGGCACGCCGATCTATGCTGGCAAGGAAGAGTTCGCGAAGGCGCTCAAGCTAATCGGGGAAGGCAAGCCGATCAAGTATGAAGGTGTCATCGGCCCGGTCACCTTCGACCAGTATGGCGACATCACTGGACCGTTCCGCCTCTGGAAGATCAAGGACGGCAAGGTCGAGACCACGGGCGAAATGACCACTGATCAGGTCAATGAACTCCGAAAGAAGATCAACTGAGATCACATTCGAGTCGAGGGGCGCCACCTGCCCCTCGGCATGCTTTTCTAGAAACTGACAGGACCAGGGGATGGCGTTTAATGAACTCCCAGCGGCTTTTCCCGTACGCTGGACGTCGTAGATTCCCGCACATGCGGTCAGCGACGCGTGTCGTACTGTCCGGCCACGGCACCGATCCCGTCGCGGCAAGAGCGGCGCGGCTTGAGGGCAGGGACTGGATTCGCGCAACCGCCACTTTCGAACGGCGGCCATCGTTCTATGTTCGCGGTGTTGCGCAGGATCAAGGCGATCAAGATTTCGAACTGCTCATTTGCAGCCCAGCGGCTCAGCGTGAACTGTTCGAAGCGGCGCGCCAATTGTTCATCGCCACCAATGGCCTCACGCGCATCATTGATCCCGAAGCAGACGAGCGAGATCTGAAGGCGGTTGCTAAGGAAACGCAATGTATTGAGGACGATGCGTTACTCGCGGCATGTTCCGGCGAGAATGTTATGTACCTCGTCAATCACCAGCACTTGCACGCCGATCGTATAATGCGCAACGCAGCTTGCTCCATCTTTGCGATATCTGCGGCGGCCGCTGCGGTGCGCCGAGGAGGGTGAGGAGTTCAGCATAAAACCGTTTTTCGCCAGGCCGACTGGTCATTTCCATTGCGAGAACCGGCGTCTTCGGCCTGCCGGTGAGCCGA
The DNA here is from genome assembly GCF_000298315.2 of Rhizobium grahamii CCGE 502. Taxonomy (GTDB): domain Bacteria; phylum Pseudomonadota; class Alphaproteobacteria; order Rhizobiales; family Rhizobiaceae; genus Rhizobium; species Rhizobium grahamii. The sequence goes on from NZ_AEYE02000025.1 coordinate 35,865, forward strand.
TTGAAGCTTGGCGGATGCTGGTGACGGAAACGCTTCATGATCATTGTTTTGCCCATTCCGCTGTCGCCGTATATGGCGATGGAAGGCACTCGCGTCCCGCGTAGATGATCGACCAAAAAGTTGAGGCGATCGAGTACCTGCTTGGCACGCGGATAGACGAGCCAGCGACGTGATCTTATGGCGCGAATGGGTTGCTTGTCCGTATCACCGAGCAGTGCCGCGGCGTTTACAGTCAGGTGGGAGATATCTGTGTTCATGCCAGCTCACGCCGCTGGCAGGGATTGTCTTCGCCACAGAGGAAATTAGCCGGGCCTATGAGTCTCGTACAAATGGTACCATCCGATCTGGTTTGGCGGCACTCGGACTGGTTGGAGGCTATAACGTCCGGCTGGTTTGGCTAGTTCCATAATAGAACATCCCTCAAGCAGGCGGTATCAAAATACCAGCTGACGGGTTCCATAAATTAACGACATGCCGCAGGAGGGAAATCGCGCGGTCGATGATCCGCATGTTTCAAGAGCTTTAGTGGAACCTTCACGGCGGAAACTCGACGATCGGCTGCCTGTGGGGGCTTCGTGCCAGGTAGCGGACGATACCATCGACAACTGCCTCCAGATTGGAGCGCTCGCCGCGAAACCAATGGAGGGCCTGGATCACTCGCATTGCCGGCCGGCCCGCCCAAAAAGCGGTCTTTGCTGAAATGCGCTTGAAGTCCAAGATATAGATCACCGGCTTTGTGGCCTCTGCATCGCCGGCATTGGCCTCGATCTCGATGGTTGGGGATATGTGTCCGCATAGATTGTTGACCGGGCAGGAACGGCCGTCGTCAGGCCAAGATTATTGGCTGCCGTCATGCCATCGACGCAAACCCGAAGCTTGTCACGCCGTGCGATTGCGTCGATGAATGAGGCCCGTGGCGGAAACACTATCTTGCCGGTCAGTTGGCTGATAGCTGGCTGTCGTAAAGACCACGATGAGGGCGGCGGATTTCGCCGCGATTGGTCAGCCTCTGCTCTGTTGTCGTTGACCAATATTTAGATATAAACATGAACGGCAGTTGGGAAGCCGGTAACGTTGCCGACGCGACTGGAAATCTCGTCGGCAACGACCGCATTTCAATAGTCGGAAATCTTCTTCATGTAGCGTCGGTCTTCAAGCATTACTTTGTCGCGCTTGGCCGCAAGTTTATACGCGAACTTCCATAGCGCGTCGAAGAAGATAAGCGGTACGAGATATCCTTTAAAGCGGTCGTCGATGCCGGTGAGATCGAGATCGCGTGCGTCCAGTGTTAGGATGTTTTCCGATGAACCGAAGCGATGAAGGAAATCGCGACCTCGCTCTTCGAGGCGGCGTGTCTCGTCAAGCCCGATGAGCGACACGAACTTTGCATTCTTGTCGACGACCTCGAACGGACCATGGAAGAATTCGTCTGCATGAATTGCCTGAGAGTTGATCCATAGCATCTCCATGAAGACGCAGATCGCAAACGAGTAGGCCGCACCGTAGTTTGCGCCGCTCGCCATCGTGTAGATCACGGGTGCCCCCTTGAACTGCTCCGCATAGGCGTCGAATGTCTCGGCGTACCGCGCATGCGCCTTGTCGATAGCCGGTTGCAGATGACTGAGGCTGGAAAGCAGAGTGGCGGTCAGATCGATTCGGTCTGTCTGAGTGAGAAGACCCGCCAGGATCATGTAAAGGACGCCGTAGTTGCTGTCGGCAGCATCGATTGGGACGCCAGTCGTGTAGGGCGCCTTGTAGGCAACGACGTGTTCGGCTGCTCCGGCAAGCGGCGATTGCCCGTCCAGTGTCATGGCTATCGTGATTGCACCTTTTTCGCGCGCATGGCGGGCTGCCCGCACTGTTTCCTTCGTTGTTCCCGTCTGCGAGCAGAGGATGACCAGAGCCTTGTCGTCGAGCTTGCGGGGATTTCGCGCCACAAACTCGTCGCCATTGTAGACATCCGACGTAAGTGCGGCGGAATGGCGATCAAGAAAATACTTGCCAGGATGCATGATGGACAAGGATCCACCGCAGGCAACAAGAAATACGTGCCGGACCTCCCTCTTGGTCAGAGCTTCAAGAGCGGTCTTAATATCCGGGTTCAATTCGGTCTTCATTGCTTGATCTCGCGTCGGCGTTGACAGTATGTTCGCGGTGTGCGAACGTTCTCACATATAGTCAATCAGAAAGATTTCCGATGGTCAAGATCGTTGCGATGGGCGACAACGTCGTCGATTGCTACCTCTCGCGAGAAACTATGTTCCCAGGGGGGAATTGCCTCAACGCGTCTGTTTTTATTCGTAAATTTGGCGGGACGTCAGCATATGTCGGCGCAATTGGCCGGGACCCGGCAGGCGACTGCATCCTGGCGGCGTTGACAAAGGAGGGCGTCGATACGAGCCGCCTTCGTCGCCTCGACGGTCCGACCGCTTATTGCGTCATCGGACATAGAAATGCGGACAGGGTGTTCGTCACCTTCGACCTCGGAATTTCCATGTTCGAACCGACGGAAGGCGACTTTGAGTTCCTCTCCGGTTGCGATGCTGTTCATATCGGCCAATCGAGCGGGCTTGATGTACATCTGGCACGGGTCGCAGGATTGAGACCGCTCTCCTACGACTTTTCAAACAAGTACGATAAGATCAAGATCGAACGGATCGCGCCGCTTTGCTTCCTCGCATCAGCGTCGGCGGAGACCGACGAGCAACAGGATGCCGTCGACCTGATGGGCGCCATGCTGGCGAGCGGAGCAACGTGGTGCCTGGTGACCCGCGGTTCTAAGGGCGCGATTCTTGGGAGTGATGCGGGCATATTCGAGATTCCGGCTGCCAAGGTGGATGTCGTTGATACACTTGGTGCCGGAGACACCTTCATTGCTCGGACCCTGTTCGGGCTTGTCAAAGGAGAAGCACCGATGCAACTGCTTTCGGCCGCCGCGATCGAAGCGGCGGATACTTGCAGCTACCATGGTGCCGTCGGATATGGCGTACCGATCGATCTCGCCATTGACGTCGATGCCATCAGGCTCGCACACCCTGACTTATAAGGACGGGGGGGCGGCGATCGAACCTCGTTCGGCAAATCTTGGCCTCAATGCGAGACGTTGGTTCGGCCCTTCATTGCCGTCGATACGCGACAGCACAAGTCGCGCGGCCGCCTCGCCCATTTCGGTAAGTGGCTGTACGACTGCGGCAATTCCAGGTTTGAGAAAGCTCATCCAGTCGAGATCGTCGAAGCAGATCAGCGAAAGATCGCGCGGGATCTGCAGGTCAAGCGATGTAATGATGCCCATCGCGGCAGCCGACATCAGCCCGTCGGCCGAAAAAAGCGCTGTTGGGCGATTTGGCAAGTCAAGAAGCCGCTGTGTCTCCTTTCGAGCACCTTCTCCCGAATAGAGGCCGACGCGACCGATGAGATCTGGATCTACAGGTATTCCCGCATCTCGCAGGGCATCTATATAACCGTAAAGGCGTTGCCAGCTTGGAAACAGGGTGGAAGAATCCACACGGCCACTGGCAACCGCAGCTAGAAAGTCCGCAACGTTTCCGCCGTTCCATCGCTCAAGTTCGGCAACAAGTCCTATGCGCCGGTGTCCTGCCGCCGTCAGGCGCGCCACACAATCGCGCGATGCCTCTCTGTTATCGACGCACACGGCATCGGCCGCCAGGTTCCTGATGGCGCGGTCGATGAGCACCACCGGGCAGCCATCAAGAATCGCTGCCTGGAGATGCGCCGAATCGGAAAGATCGGACGGCGCGATAATCAGTCCGTCGATCTGTTTTTCCCGAAGTAGCTGCACGGCCTCGAGTTCAAGCTCTATCCGCTCATCGCTGTTGGTCAGAAGGATGCCGAACCCGGCAGCTCGTGTGACGTCGGCGACCCCTCTGAGAATACTTGCGTAGAACGGGCTCTGGATGTCGCCGGCAACGACGCCGATTGTCTTGGTTTTGCCGGTGATGAGGCCGCGGGCAAGCAGGTTGGGTCGGTAGCCGAGCTCCTCGGCAGCCTGCTTGACTCGAGCCTTGATCTCCTTGCGCGAATAGCCGTAACCGCCAAGTGCTCGGCCCGCCGTGGCGGTACTTACGCCTGCGCGCTTGGCCACCTCGGTGATCGTAACCTTGTCCTGCCGCTTGTCGTTCATAAGCTTCGTTCATCCCGAATTTGTGGCCTTTGCCGACCCGGCGGCATCCCGGCCGAATTTCTCACTTGACGAAAAAGAAAAAGCAATGACTATATTGTGAGAACGTTCGCACAATTTCGTCGACAAGGCAATCGATCGGATCCGTGAACGCGGGGATACGAAAAAGGGGAAGGATCATAAATGGCATACCTATCGCGAACAAACGCCTTGCGAGCTGCGGGCATTGCCGCCGCGCTCTTCGCATCTGCTCTTGGCGCCCAAGCCGTCGAAACCGACAAGGCTCTGCATGATGAGCTCGCGGACGGCTACAAGGCGAACGGCGTCAATGTCGCCGTCTTCAATGACTGGCCGCCGGATGAGTTCGTCGAGAACGGAGAGTTGAAGGGCTGGAGCGTTGACATGGCAAAAGCCATGTCGGAGCGGCTTGGCGTGCCATTCAAATTCGACCCGACGAGCTTCGACGTCATCATTCCGGGACTTGTAAGCAAACGCTACGATGCGGGGTTTTCCTCGTTCGGGGTAACGCCCGAGCGCCTCGAGGTGCTGGATTTCATCCCCCAGCGAAAAGAAGGAACGGGCTATGCTTTTCCAAAAGGAAAAGACCTGAAACTCGCCGAGGAGAAGGATCTCTGCGGTCATAGCGTTGCCCTTCTTACCGGTGCATGGGACATGCAGTACCTCACCAAGGTCAGCCAGGAGACCTGTGTTGCTGCCGGCCTAAAACCGATAGAACTGCAGCAATTCACCACGCAGAATGCTGCCGAACTGGCCGTTTCTTCCGGTCGCGTCGAACTCGTTGCGGCAGGCTCTGCCAAGCTTGCCTATCTTGCCAAGCAGACGGGGAAGTTCGACATGGCGGGCTTTATCAGCAACGCAGTCTACAACGGGATCGGCGTTCGCAGGGACGACCCGCTGGGTCCCGCGCTGAAGGGGGCCTTGCAGGCAATGATGGATGATGGCTCCTATAAGGAGATCATGGCAAAGTGGGGCGTCGACGGCGCGGGCATGCTTGAAAAGGCGATCCTTGTCACCAAGGCAAATCCGAACCCCTGACATTGCATGACGCCCGGAACGTGACCCGTTCCGGGCACGTTCCGAGGAAGGATGCAGCATGGCTGTTACCGACAACACGCCCGGTCACCGGCCGGACATTCACTCCATCAAACCCGCCGACGTCTTTCACCTTTCGTGGTGGATTGGTGGCGCTGTTCTTTTGGCTCTATTTGCGCTGTTCATCAGGCTTTTGGTGACAAACGAGAACCTGCAATGGAGTGTTGTCTGGCAATACCTGTTCAGCCCCGAGATCCTGGCGGGACTTGGCCGAACGCTGATGCTCACCTTTCTCGCAATGATCATCGGCTTGATCATAGGGACGGTAATTGCCATCATGCGCCTTTCACGCAACCCGGTGTTCCAGGCGGCGAGTTGGGCGTGGATCTGGTTCTTCCGCGGCGTGCCACCGCTTGTCCAGTTGGTCTTTTGGTACAATCTCGGACTGTTGATTCCCGAGATATCGATCGGAATTCCTTTCGGCCCAACTATGTGGTCGGCGTCAACAAACCAGCTGATAACGCCGCTCAGTGCCGCCTTGCTAGGCCTTTCCTTCACCGAAAGTGCCTATGCCGCCGAAATGATACGAGCTGGAATCCAGGCGATAAACGTCGGCCAGACTGAAGCCGCCGCAACATTGGGTATGACGCAACTCCAGACGCTGCGCCGCATCGTGCTGCCGCAGGCCATGCGCATTATCATTCCTCCAATTGGCAATGATACGATCTCCATGTTGAAATTCACCTCCCTGGTCAGCGTGCTTGCCCTGCCGGACCTTCTTTATTCAGCTCAGATGATCTACTCGCGTACCTACCAGACGATACCCCTGCTGATCGTCGCAACGATCTGGTATCTCGTGCTGTCGACAATCCTCACCGTCATCGAGCACTATATCGAGCACCGACTAAAGGATGGTTCTCCCCTTGATCTGCAATTGATCTTCAAATCGCTCTTCAGAACCAAGTTCTGGGGTCTACGCCGCGGCGAGGTGCTGCCATGATGCCGCTTCTGAATGTCGAGCGCCTGTCGAAGAGCTTCGGTGACCATCAGGTGCTTAAGTCGATCGATCTGACCGTCGCCAGCGGCGACGTGACCTGCATCGTCGGTCCGTCCGGTTCCGGCAAGAGTACGCTATTGCGCTGCCTGAACTATCTCGAAGTCCCGACATCCGGTGCGATCTATCTGCAGGGCGAGCCGGTGGGCGTCCGCTGGCGTGGCGACAAGCTGTTGCGCATGTCTTTCAATGAACTGTGTGTACAGAGGCAGAAGATGGGGATGGTCTTTCAGGGCTTTCATCTCTTTCCGCACAAAACGGCGTTGGAAAACATCATCGAGGCGCCGGTTATCGTTAGGGGAAAGAGCAAGGCCGAAGCAACAGACGAAGCCTTTCATCTTCTCGATAAGGTGGGTTTGCGCGACCGTGCCAATTATTATCCGAAACAGCTGTCTGGCGGCCAGCAGCAACGCGTCGCCATTGCAAGATCCTTGGCAATGCAGCCGACCTTGATGCTGTTCGATGAGCCAACATCCGCGCTCGACCCGGAACTTGTGGGAGAGGTGCTGGCCGTCATGCGACAGCTTGCGGAGGAAGGAATGACAATGGTGGTGGTGACCCACGAAATGGCCTTTGCGCGCGATGTCGCAGATCATCTCGTCTTCATGGATGGTGGTATCGTCGTTGAAGCCGGTGATCCTCGTGACGTGCTGACCAATCCGCAACATGGTCGGACCCGAACCTTCCTCGCACGCGTACTATAAAGGCAACGCCAATGCGTCACTTTGATGCCGAGACGGTCCATCGTGCTCTCGATTACCCAAGCACGGTCGGGGCCTTGAGATTCGCCCATGCCCAAGGCATGATGCCACAGCTGAATGTGTCGGTCTTCGACGATGACCAGCGCGACGAAAACAAGTTCATTTCGCTTTTCTCCTGGGCGTCGGGAGATGTCATTGCAGTAAAAATGGTGGGTGTCTTTCCCGGCAATCCTGCTCTCACGCCACCGCAGCCGTCCGTTCAGGGCCTTGTCGCGCTTTTCGATGGTAGGACGGGGGAGGCACTTGCGACTTGCGACGGCGCTGCGCTGACGTTCCGCAAAACCGCCGCCGATTCTGCCTTGGGCGTAGATTGTCTTGCGCGCGCAGACTGCGAGGTGTTGCTTGTCGTTGGCGCAGGGGGACTGGCGCCTCATGTCGTCGAAGCCCACACAAGCGTGCGCCCCTCCATTAGGGAAGTTCTCGTATGGAACCGGAATCCCACCAAGGCGGAGGATCTGGCCGACAGACTACGCAGGCAAGGCAAGAAGGCTTCAGCGGCGGTGGAATTGGACAAAGCGGTAGCGCGTGCCGATATCGTGTCATGCGTAACAATGGCGACCGAACCTCTGATCCGGGGGGAGTTACTGAAACCAGGTACTCACGTCGATCTCATCGGAGCCTATAGTCCCGAGATGCGCGAGGCCGACGACGAAACGCTGCGGCGCGCCGGTCGGTTGTTTGTCGATACGCGCAACAATTGCGATGGGTCGGGCGACGTGGCGGGGCCACTCGCGGCCGGTATCATCTCGCACGAAACGATTGTTGCAGATCTTTTCGATCTCTGTGGCGGCAAGCATGAGGGGCGGCGGACTCGCGACGAAATCACCGTGTACAAAAACGTCGGCGGCGGTCACTTGGATATGTTTACCGCTCGGCATCTGCTCGCCAGGCTGACGTAGTGGTCTCGTTCTCTCGCGCCATATGTAAATCCAGGTCGCCATTACCTGCGTGGCGTCAACAAGCCCGCCGTGCTCCGGCTCGGTGGGCCTGGACAATGAATGCCGCCACGTTGGCGAGATCGTCTGGATTGAAGACCTGGGTGCGGCCGATCACGTTGACGAATTCGGTCTCGGACTGGATGACCTTCGTAATCCCCTCAGGAGCCGCACCCTTCCATTGCGGACCAGCGATCATATAGGTGCCACCGTCATTTCCAGTCGTCCTGGTGCCGATGTAATCGAAATTGAAGGTGTAGAGGTCCATGAGCTGGAAGACGAAGTAACGGTCCTTCTCCATCTTGGGGACGGTTATCACCATCGGCTCTGTCCTGAGGTCAAGCCCCATGAAGGTATATGGCATGTCGGAGTTCGGGGTGACGAAACCCTTGTTAAGACGCGCGCTATGTTCAAGACCGAGTTGAAAGGACCCTTGTACTCCGGGCTCTTAGGATTGATCGAGAACGCGTATATGGTCGCGTAGTCGCTCACCATCGGCAGGCCGTACACGTAGGCATCCCGCGCTATCTCGGTGGCTTCTTTCTGGTCAGGCTCATCTGCAAAAGCAAGAGTTGCCCCAGGGTTGCAAGGATCAGACTGAAGATCACGTTGAGTGGTCGCATCGTTGGGCTCCTTGGTTTATGGCAAAGTGCCAAAGGGAGAGCAGCAGGTGATTACAGTAGACGAACTGCACTTAACCCTTTGAAGACGCTAAGTGCTTCGTCCTGGGGAAACGGCTTGCGCTAGCGCGCCGGATGTTACAGAACTATGCCTGCGATACAATCGGAGGTGCAGCATGTTGCGGATACTCACGGTTACAGCGGCTCTTTTGGGCTTGGCGGTCACAGCCTTCGGTCAGACGGCGACACCCGACGAAGCAAGTGTAATTGCCAAGGAGGCGTACATCTATTCGTACGCGCCGATAGCCAGCTACGGCACCTGGTCCAAGCAGGCGACGGTTCCCAGCGCGCCCGAATATGTCGGCGGGTTCAACGTGTTTCGCCATTATTCGCAAGCCTTCACGCCCGAAAACAAGGACATTGTGACACCGAACAACGACACGCCTTATTCCTGGGCGTGGCTCGACCTGCGGGCCGAACCGATAGTACTGAGCGTGCCGGCCGTCCCGAAGGATCGGTACTATGTCATGCAGCTCATCGATCTGTTCACGTACAATTTCGGCTACGTCGGCGTGCGCTCGACGGGCTTCGATGCCGGAAACTACATGATAGCGGGCCCCGCTTGGAAGGGTGAGAAACCCGATGGAATTGCGAAGGTCTTCCAGGCGGAGACGGACATTATCGGCATCCTTGGACGGACATCGTTGAACGGCGCGGACGACATTGAGAACGTCAAGGCGATACAGGCGCAGTACAAACTTCAGCCGTTAAGCAAGTTCTTGAACACACCGAAGCCCGCGCCTTCCAGCCAGATAGACTTCCCGCCTTACGACCCCGCAAAGGCTACCAGCCACGACTTCATCGGGTATATCAATTTCCTGCTCCAGTTTGCTCAGCCGACCGTCCCCTCGGAGAAAGAGCTGATGGCTAAATTCGCAAAGCTCTGCATCGCACCGGGCGCTCCTTGGGACGCGTCGAAAGTCGATCCCACAACTCTTGCCGCGATCGACAAGGGTGTCGGAGACGCCAAAGCCGAGATGGGAAAGGTTGCGAAGACGACGCTGAGTTCAAACGGTCTTTTCGGCTCCCGCGACCTTCTGAAAGACGACTACATGACGCGGGCCATGGGAGCCGAAAAGGGATTGTTCGGCAACTCGCTCGAAGAGGCCTGGTACGGCGGATTTGTCGGAGATGGGTCGAAGCCGACCCTATTGCGCTTCGATGCGGACAATCTGCCTCCGGCGAAGTTCTTCTGGTCGCTGACGTTGTACACCTTGCCAGACCGCTTTCTATACGCGAACGCGCTGAAGCGATATTCGATTGGCGACCGCACCAAGGGACTCAAGTACGGGAAGGACAAATCATTGACGATCTATCTCGGCCACACCTCCCCGGGGAAAGGCAAAGAGTCCAACTGGCTGCCGACACCTAAGGGGAAATACAGCTTGGTCGCGCGTGTTTACGGGCCTGAAAAGGGTGCCATGGACGGTACGTGGAAACTTCCCCTCCCTCAGCCCTTGAAATGAGCGGGAACTTACGACGGACACTACTTCCTCTGATCGGTGGGAACCACATGACAGCGCTCGACATATTCGCCTGGATTGTTCTGGTGGTGCTTGTCTTGAGCACGCTCTTCGTCCTTATCTTCCTCGCGATGCTACCGGGCATGATTGCCAAGCGGCGCAACCATCCGTGGGAGCAGGCCGTTACCGTTGGAGGATGGGTAACTCTGTTCCTAGGCTTCGCGCTCTGGCCGATCGTGCTCATCTGGGCCTACGTCGATGCTCCGCGCGCCACTAGAGCGGAGAACGTCCAATGATCGTCGTTCTTCTCAACGTCTACCTCGTCATTCTGTTCTGCCTCGTGAAGTTCGGTGTCGTCCGCTTCAACCTGTTCTGGAAGATATCTCCGGTCATCGTCTTCATCCTGCTTCTGGTCGGCTTGTTCATCCCGATGGGCTGGGGTGCTCCACAAGGGAAGGCGCTGACCGTTCGCAACTCCGTCGCCATCGTTCCGGATGTGGCGGGCGAGGTGATCGAGGTTCCGATCACGGCCAACACGCCGCTCAAGACCGGCGATGTCCTCTTCAAGATCGATCCAGTCCCGTTCCAGGCGAAGGTCGATGCGCTTCAGGCAAAGTTGGATTTGGCGCAGCTCCGCGTTTCGGAGACGACGAGGCTGAAGACCACGGGGGCTGGCCGGACATTCGACGTCGAGCAGAGCCAGGCGGAAGCCGAACAACTCCGGGCTGAGCTGGGGAGTGCGAAGTGGAACCTCGACAAGACGGTAGTGCGGGCCCCGGCCGATGGCTACGTCACCAATCTCGCACTCCGCAAAGGCGCTCGCGTCGCGACCCTGCCGCTGTCCCCGGTCATGGCCTTCATCGACACTTCCGACACGATCATCGGGATCGAGGTGCCGCAAATCCATGCCCGTTACATCGAGCCAGGTCAGCCTGCGGAAGCGACCTTCAAGTTTGCACCCGGTAAGATCTACCAGGGCAAGGTCGAGAGTATCTTGCAGGCGGTGGCGGCGGGGCAGGCGAGAGTATCCGGAAACGCCGTTGCGCCGGAAGCGATTCAGAGCGTCCCTATCGTCGTTCGGATCAAGCTTGACGACTCCGACTTCGCCGCAAGGCTACCAGCAGGCAGCACCGGAACAGCGGCAATCTTCACCGACCATGTCAAGGCAGCCCATGTGATCCGCAAGGTGCTGCTGCGGCAGGTGGCGATAACAAACTATATCAATCCGTTCTGACGTTCAGAAATCTCCGAGACCCATGTAGTCCTCAATACCGATCAATGTCGCGTGTCCAGCGGTTCGCCATCATCGAAGTTGCCATTACTGGAGGCATCGTTTGGATTGATGCTCCCGCCACCTCCGCGCGTGCCATACGCCGTTAGCTGGACCATGACCTCTTTCGCACGCTGTACGGCCTCCTCCTCGCTTGCGGCGTGACCTTCAGCCAGTTTGATCGACACAGCTTCACCATCGTCGCCGACGAAGTCTACCCGCCACCCAGATGTCTCGTGAACAATCTTCGTTTCGAGCAAGTGCACGTGGCTACCCGGCCTTTTTTGCCTTTGAGATCGGCTTCGACGCTTTTCCGGAGTGCATCCATGATGTTGACCACATTGGATTTCGGAGCCGCTTCTGCAGCTTTCCCCTTCGCGGCCTTTTTCGGTCTCGACGCCTTTTTCTTTTCTTCGATGAGCTTCAGTAGGCTGGTTTGAATGGGATCGCTCAGCATGTCCAGTGACCAGTGTGCTGAATTCTGCTTGATGAGCTTCTGGACGAGCGGGATGAGATCGGGATCGGCCTCATCCTCGATATCCTCGAAGTAGTTTTCCTCCGGCCGCACCTCGTCCCCAAATCGGAGGGACCAGAGGACGATGCCTTCGTCGCGGGGTTCGAGAATGACGGCACGCTCGCGCCTGCCCATGACCAGTTTCGAGACCCCGACGACTTTGTCGGACTTCATCGCGTCCCGGATGACAGCGAAAGCCTCGTTTCCAACGGCGTCGTCGGGCATCAGGTAGTGAGGCTTCTCCAGGTAGACCCACTCGATCCTGTTGGCGGGAACGAACTTCTCGATGTCGATCGTCTTCACGGTGTCGAGCGCCACTCGATCCAGATCGTCATCTGTGAGGATCACGTAGTCGTTCTCGCCACGGGCGTAGCCCTTGGCTTCGTTGTCGTCCTTCGAAGGCTTACCGGTGACGGAGTCGACATACTGGGAGACGACCTTATTCCCGGTGTACTTGTTCAACGTGTGAAAGCGGACTCTCTCAGATTCCGACGTCGCCGCCGTATCAGGATTGTTCGAACACGGCGGAACAGGACCGCGCGTGCGATGGCCGCGACGTTGGACTTCTTCATCCCGTCCCGGAGAGCCACGAATACGTCGTCACCCATCTTGTCGGGCGTGAGGTAGTAGGGCTTGTCGAAGTAGACATCATCGACCTCTGAGCAGGGGATGAACGCGTCTATCTCCAGCGTCTTGTCGCTCTCTGGGATCGTCGCCGCGACTTCCTTGGGATCTATGATGATGTACTGGCCGTTGTCGATTTCGAAGCCCTTGGTCTGCTTCTCCTTTGGAACGGGATCTTCGGTCTCGCGGTCGATGAAGACCCGCTTGACCCGGTTGCCGGATGCCTTGTTGATCGTGTTGAAGGTTATGCGCTCGCTAGTGGACGCTGCCGCGTAAAGAGCGACGCCGCAGCTCACCTCACCAAACTTCAGAAAGCCTTTCCATTGGGAGCGATGTCCCGTTGCCATGACACTTACTCCAAATCACCCAGTGCCACTCAAAGACGTGCGAGAGAGATCCGTTCCGACCCGAAACGAACCATTTTTGAATGACTTATCCAATCTCTCTCAGAAATAGATTCCGCTCGGCCGGCGCATCGTCCTCGCTTCAGGTTCCTCAGCCAGGTCTCGCTTCCGAACACGACAATCGCGCGTTTATTGCAATTGCGCGCAGCAGTGGAACGGCAACTCCGCCACCAGGGCTTCAGTCGCGTCCGCAATCTCAAAAATCATCTCGTCGATCGGTTCGTGGTTCGCCAACAGCTCCGAAACCATTCTACGGGCTATCGAGACCGCTACCGCGACGCCGTCGCCTGATCGGATTTCAATGCCTTCATAATTGGGGTCGAAGCCCTCCTGCATCCGAATGTGAGAATAGAACCTAGCCACGATCTTCTCCGACCGCCGACACTCACGGTGAATAATGGCTGAACACGAAGTCCTTGGAACGGTCCAGTTTCGTGTGGCAGGCGAAACAAGACTTCAGGAGCGGCTCGCTCTTGTTAGCGACACCGTTCTCGAACTGGCCACCCCCAGCCGCCGCTGTCGGCATACTTCTTCGAGTCCTTAATGCTGATCTGCACGTTCGTAGGGTCGCCCGCAACGAAGGACTGCGGGGCAGGAAACACAGCGTCGTTTTCCGGCGACGACTTATAAACGTATGCCAGACGGGCGACTACGGACCCATCGGGGAAGGGTCGCGTCCCCTCTCGGAAACCTTCGCTGCGATGTCGTTTCCGAGGATGCCGCGGATGTCGTTGTTCTTCCCGGCCTCGTGAGCGACCGCTATCATCTGCCAGCCGCGATAGCCTTCCGGAAGACTGACCCCGTAGATCGGCGAGACGTTGACCGATGCGACGCTCGCGGCGCCGACGGAGACGGCGACGACGCTAGCCGCCAGTAGACAAAACCCTGTGACTTCCCGCATTTCAACCTCCGTCTGGATAGAAGGGTTCCATGCGAGAGAAGACAACGGTGTCATCCGGCATCGCGCCGTAAGGCGCTTCTTCCACATAGGCCTTGCTCACCTTTCTCCAACCCTTGTCGTCATCGAAGAACTTCATCGATTGAAGGCGGAACGGGAAGAGCAGGTAGAAATCAAGGATACGTATCGTGTCGAAGGGAGCTCGTTTCGTTATGTCGCAGGCCAGATGCAGTCGGACGAGTCGGCATGATAGAGGTCGAAGGCCTCGTTATAGGTGAGCTTTGTCATCTCGCAACCACGCCATGATGCCACTTGATGAAGCACTGCTCGGCAAGCCAGAACACCATTCCTTGGACCAGGTTGTGGTTCACGGCCATGAGGTCACCACCGCATTCGTCGACGATGGGATTCACGATACGGTCGATAACCAAAGCGCTGATTTCCTCGGGTTCTCTCTTCGGTATCTGGCCGTAGATTACCTGGGTGAATTCATTCTTCAGCTGCTGCGGATCCCATTCGCGGCCACGAAGCGTCCTCAGATGCCGGACAAGCCGGATCAGATCATCCCGCCACAGTCTCTGAGCGCTCTTGTCTTCCGGCCAGCGGTCCGTGAAGATGTCCGCCGGGTGCGCCGGGTTCGCAACGACGAGCTTCCGAAGTTCGCGCATCGCGCTCCGCGCTCTCGATCTCCCGCTGCATGTGGGCGGCGATAATGATCAGCTCGTCGCACAGGCTGTCGCTCATCTGGCCAGGATCAAGCGCCATTGCAGCAATTACGACCGAAGGCGGGCAGCGGTCATCGCGGCGGCGGAACTGCACGTCCAGGAAGCGCTTCAGCAACTGGATGGCCACGAGGCGGGGAGACTTCTCCTCGATAGGAACATGGTCCGGCATCGGCTGAGTCTCGGCGCGCTCCTGAAGCAGTCCATCAGCCATAAGCCGTCGCGGTAGCGGAAAGCGAAGACGTCGCTGGACTTGATGCGCGCATTGAATTGAAGCGTGAAGGCCTTCGGATTGACCTCCTTCCGGTACTTCTCGTCGCGCTTGGCATTGTGGTGAAAGAGAACTCCCGACCGCTCAGGGCCGCCAGGAAGCCTGGCGACGGGCATGAGGTCCACGGTCACGCCATCGGGGTAGGTAACTGTCGCGCACCGGGAATTGCGTTCAACCTTGAAGTCGTAGTAGCGGCTTCCGGGATCGCCCTTCACAGCTTGGTAGAGCTTGTCCAGCATCCCACTCGGGATCGGTGCCGGTAGGGAAGTCGACTTCGACGACGACGTCGACATCATGCTGCATCGTCCGCACGCGCGAATAGATGGCAGCGGCGATGGAGAATGACCCGGAAGGATAGCTTTCAAGAACCTTGCCCTCTAGGGGGCTGCCCTTGCGATCCACGTGGGCGCACAGTCCAATGAAGTGATCGGCCGCTTCCTCGTGCTTCGTCTTGGGCATCTGGATGCGCCTGGCGATGTCGATCAATATTCCGTCGAGGGGATCGATGGTGGCTGCGAGATCGAGGCAGCGGCCTCAGTCTGCTCCTGTTTACACAAGGCTTCGCCAGCTCAAAGACCGTGGCCGAAAACAAGGCATCTAAGACGTTCGACGAACGCGAGCGGCGGCTTAGTTTCCATGCCAGAAGCCACGCCATTTTGCGTGTCCTGCCAGGAGCATCTCATGACACGACTTAAAGACCTTGCGATCGAAGCTCATGGAGGCCTCCAGCGTTGGCGGCAGTTTGAGCAGGTCTCCGCCGATCTCGTGCAGGGCGGCGTTTTGTGGCCGCTGAAGGGCCACCCCCAGACGCTCGAGCACACCACCGTCACGGTGGGGCTCAAGACGGAGTGGGTTTCGCATGCTCCCTTTGGCTCCGACAATCGCCGCTCACGCTTCGAGCCCGGACGCGTCGCCTTGGAAGCCGAAGACCGAACCGTTCTCGAAGAGCTTCTGCAGCCGCGTGCGAGCTTTGCCGGGCACACACTTCAGACGCCCTGGACGGAGCTGCAACTGGCGTACTTCGCCGGCTGCGCGATGTGGACATATTTGAACATACCGTTTTTACTCGCCTGGCCCGGCGTCGAGACCGAAGAGCTTGAGCCTTGGCAGGCCGATGGTGCGGACTGGCGCCGTCTCGCCGTCCGTTTCCCAACCGACATCGCCACGCACAGCGCTGTCCAAACGCTCTATTTCGACGGCGACGGGCTTTTGAAGCGTCACGATTATGACGTCGAGATCGCAGGCAACACGCCTGGCGCTCACATCATCGACGGATATGAGGAGGTCTCTGGCATCAAGTTCCCGACGAGAAGGCGCATCTATGCCAGGCAGCCTGACAGCAGCTTCACGACCGATCCGCTCGTCGTTTCGATCGATCTGTGGAACATCCGCCTCGGCTAGCCGCCTGGCTTCAGGGTCAAATGGACGAAGCTTCGACGCGCTCATGCCGAACGATGCGCATGAGCCGTGGACCAGCACAAGCCGCTTCTGCCGGATCTTTGCGGTCATGGTGATCGCGCGGGTCTGAACTTGTATCCGAGGACCGGTGGTCCTCACCCTTGTCTGTCCCGTGGCCCGAATGACGGCATCTACGTCCTGTCGGTATCGGTTGTCGATCGATAGGTCTCGGACATCTACTCCCATCGCGAGGTCCTATCATGAAAGCTATCGGCGTCCGCTCCCCTCTTCCCATCGATGATCCGGCATCCCTTACCGACGTCGATCTGCCGCGGCCGGAGCCGACGGGACGGGATCTCGTCGTGCGGATCGAAGCCGTGTCCGTGAACCCTGTCGACACCGAGATGAGGATGCAGCCATCGGCTGAACGGGGGACGTTCAAGGTGCTCGGCTGGGACGCCGCCGGCACCGTCGAAGCGGTCGGTCCGGAAGTGAGCCTATTCGCGCCAGGCGATAGGGTCTTCTATGCCGGTGCGCTCGGCCGCGCGGGGACGAACGCCGAGTTCCATCTGGTCGATGAGCGGATCGTCGGCAAGAAAGCCCGCCTCACTCGGCTTCGCGGAGGCCGCGGCCCTGGATCCTTCGTGAACCCCTCGCGCCATCGTATTGGGCCTTCACCTTCGGCGTGACGGCGCTTGCGGCAGCGCCGATCCGCCTTCTAATGCGATGAAGGTATCGCCCGCACACTCGCACCGGCACTGTTCGTCTTTGCCAACGTCGTCGTGCTGATCGTGGCGGCAGGCACTGTACCGCTTTTTCGCAGGTGCTGGGCACGCCTCCGCGGGAACGCCAGCCTCGGATCGGGCAAGGGTCGGGCAGCCAAAATGACGACCTGTTTCCCTTGCTGAACCTAGAGCGTGGCGAGAGGTCCGGCTTCGTTGCGGATCGCCCTCGGTACCTCGCCGTGCACGCGGCCAAACGCCAGGCGCATCCGTTCGCGGTTGGCGAAGCCCGCTTCGCGTGCGATCACCTCGATCGGCAGACGGCTCTGCTCCAGCATGAGTTTCGCGGCCTCGACCCGCAGCGCCTCCACGGCCTTTGCCGGGGTCGTGCCAGTCTCCGACCGGAACAGTCGCGTGAATTGCCGCGGGCTGAGACAGGCGACCTCGGCCAAGTCGTCGATTACCAGGGTCTCTGAAAGATTCTGGCGCGCGTAGTCCAGCACGCGCTGGATCCTGTCCTCGTTCACGCTCAGATCCAGCAAGGTGGAATGCTGCGACTGGCCGCCTGAGCGGCGATGGTACATGACCATGCCCTTGGCGACCGAGCGGGCGACGTCCGAACCATGATCGCGCTCGATCATGCCGACGACGAGATCCGTTCCGGCGGTCATGCCGGCAGATGTCCAGATCGGCCCGTCCGAGATGAAGAGCTTGTCCATGTCGACATGGCAACTGGGGAACCGGTCCTGCAGGGCCTGAGCATAACGCCAATGCGTGGTGGCGCGCCGACCGTTCAGGAGCCCGGCGTCTCCGAGAACGAACGAGCCCAGGCAGATCGCTGCGACGCGTCGAGCGTCGCGGGCGGCGGCGCGAAGTAGCCGAACCAGCCCAGGCGACGATGTCGGTATCTCCAGGCCGACGGCAACGATCAAGGTGTCGTAAGGGGCATCATCGAACCCGTTGGTCATGACCTGCATGCCCAGCGACGAGGCGACCAGTCCCCCTTCTTCCGAGAGGACACGCACGTCGTAAAGCCTCTCGCCCGCTTGCTTGTTGGCGACGTCGAACGCGGCGACGGCCCCGAAACACACGGATTGAAAACCTGGATTAAGGATTAGACCGATTCTCATTCTTGCTCCTTGCTGCTGATTCTCCATGTGGTGGCGCTCACGTCGTTATACTAATCGCGTGGCCAGAATAATGGCATCTATGTCCTGTTGGCCTGAACAGCCCAACTGCTACCGCTCTGGGAGATTTTTCAGATGCGGGAGCTCCGATGTCCAGCCATTCGAAGACATACACCGCGGTCCAGGCCGTCGCGCCGGGCCGGCTTGAACTGACGCGAAAGCCCTTCGTCGAGCCGGGGCCCGGGCAGGTCCGCCTGCGCGTCGAGGCCTGTGGCGTCTGCCACTCGGACGCGGCGACGGTCGAGGGGGCCTTTCCTATCCAATGGCCTCGGGTCCCCGGCCATGAGGCGGTGGGCGTCATCGATGCGGTCGGCGGCAACGTCGAAGGTTGGACGCTGGGCCAGCGCGTCGGCGTTGGCTTCCTCGGCGGAAACTGCGGGCATTGCCAGGAGTGCCGGAAAGGCGACCTCGTCAACTGCCGAAACCAGGAATTCACCGGCATCCACCATGACGGCGGATACGCGGAATCCATGATCGCACGGGCCAGCGGGCTCGTGTCGATCCCTGAGGGGCTCGCCTCCGAGGATGCCGCTCCGCTGCTCTGCGCCGGGCTCACGACCTTTAGCGCGCTGCGCAACGCGCCAGCACGCGCCGGCGACCTCGTCGCCATCATCGGGATCGGCGGATTGGGGCATCTCGCGGTGCAGTTCGGCCGGCGCATGGGCTTCGAGGTCGTCGCGATCGGGCGAGGGCCGGACAAGGGCGGTCTCGCCGAAAAGCTCGGCGCCCATCATTACATCGACAGCAGCACAACCGTCGGAATTGCACCGGCGCTGCAGGCCCTGGGTGGCGCTCATCTCGTCGTCGCGACGGCGTCGGGCGGCGACGCCGTCGCGCAGGCGGTGAAGGGACTCCGTCCGCGCGGCCGGGTCATCGCCCTTGGCGCCTCTCCCGAGCCAGTGCAGGTCGCGACCTCGGACCTCTTGTTCGGCGGGCGGTCCATCGAAGGCGCCCTGACCGGCGATCCGGACATGGCCGACGCGACCTTGCGGTTCTCCGCGCTGGCCAGCGTCTCGGCCATGATCGAGACGATGCCGCTTGGGCGTGCACCCGAAGGCTATCGGAAGATGATGGCCGGCGAAGCCCGATTTCGCATCGTGCTGACAATGTAGGTCCGCGGGTCAAATTCTAACAAGCAACTTCGCCGCCAGGCGATCCATCTCACAAGGAAATCACATGTCACTCGAAACGGCAAAAACCGAATATCTCGATACCGGCAATGTTCGCTTTGCATTCAGGCGTTTTGGCCGGGACTCAGGAACACCATTGATCTTGCTGCAACACTTCACCGGGACGATGGATTCCTGGGATCCAACGGTCGTGAACAGGCTGGCAGAGGCGCGACCCGTCATCGTCTTCGACAATCTCGGTATTGGCACGTCGACAGGGCGTACGCCCGACACGGTCGAGCAGATGGCGGCGGACGCGGAGACCTTCATCCGTGGCCTCGACCTGACGCAGGTCGATCTTCTCGGCTTCTCGCTGGGCGGCATGCTCGCCCAGGTCCTCGCCGTCCAGCATCCCGAGCTGATCCGCAAGATCATCATCGCCGGCGCGGCGCCCCGCGGCGGCGAGGAACATCTGCTTGCCGTCGTGGATGAGGCCTTCGCGCAGGGCACGTCGGATGTGCGTCTGCCATTGTTCTTCACGCCCTCGGAAGACAGCCAGCGCGCCGGGCGCGGGTTCGTGGCGCGCGCCACGGCACGCACGCAAGACCGCGACCCGGACAGCGGCGATGATGTCAGCGAGCCTCAGGCCAAGGCGATCATCGGCTGGTGTGCTGCGAAGGACGAGGGCGACGCAACGCTTCGGGCCATCGGGCAGCCCACGCTCATCGTGCATGGCAGCGACGACACGATGTTCCCGAGCATCAATGCTTACACGATGTTCAAAGCCATGAAGAACGCGCAACTCATCCTCTATCCGGACTCCGGCCACGGCGCGCTGTTCCAGTACGCCGAGACGTTCGTCGCCCACTGCCAGACCTTTCTGGACAATTGAGGAAAGACAGATGCGCGATATTCAACAGCAGGTGATGGAGGCCCATGGCGGCCTCGATCGGTTCCGGCAATTTTCCTTTCTGACAGCACGGCTTCATCAGTTCGGCATTCTCTGGGACCTGAAGGGAAAGCCGGACACTCTCGCTCATGCCGATGTCCGGGTGAACCTCCGGAAGGAAGAGGTGTCGCATTGGCCGTTCCATCCAACACAGAACCGCTCCCGCTTCACGCCGGACGAGGTCAGCATCGAAACGCCCGGGGGTAAGGTCGTCGAAAGGCTCGCGCAGCCGCGCGCGAGCTTCGCGGGGTTCGCGATGGAGAGGCACTGGAGCGACCCGCAGCTCGCTTATTTCTCCGGCTACACGATGTGGACCTATCTGACCTCGCCCTTCGTCCTCGCGCAGCCGGGCGTCGTGGCCGAGGAAATCGCGCCCTGGTCGGAACAAGGAGAGACGTGGCGCCGGCTGCGGGTCACCTTTCCTGCAGACATCGC
This sequence comes from Rhizobium grahamii CCGE 502, assembly GCF_000298315.2. Classification (GTDB taxonomy): domain Bacteria; phylum Pseudomonadota; class Alphaproteobacteria; order Rhizobiales; family Rhizobiaceae; genus Rhizobium; species Rhizobium grahamii. Next base: position 56,452 of record NZ_AEYE02000025.1, read on the forward strand.
CACCCACAGCCGGGAACAGACCTTCTACGTTGGTCGGAACGGCCTGATCCGGCGTCACGACTATGAGGTCGAGATCCAGGGCAACAACGCGGCCGCGCGTTATCTCCTCGATCCGGTCACCGTCGAGGGGATCGTGCTGCCTTCCAAATTCCGGGTGTATCCCCGCAATCCGGACAACACGCCGGCGACCGAACCGCTCATCGTTGGTGTAGACCTGTCGAACTACCGTCTCGAATGAAAGGCGCGCCGGCGCACGGCATCACTTGTCGCAAATAATGCACCGTTCCGGTAGGTGAAGGCCGCCCGCTTATGTAGGTCAAGATGTGCCATTCAGCAGCGGTGAATCACGCAATCTCTGCACCATATGTTCGATGAAGGCGCGGACGCGGTGGGGCAGGGGGCCGCCACCGACATAGATGGCATGGACCAGTTCCAGGTCGCCCGGATTGTAGTCTTCGAGCAATGGGACCAGTTGCCCTGTCGCAATCTCGTCGGCCACATGAAACAGGCCCACTCTGGCAATGCCGGCCCCAGCCAACACCATCTGCTTCATCGTCTCGCCGTTGTTCACCACGATCGTGCCTTTGACCGGCTGTGCGAGATCCCGACCATCGGTGCGAAACGGCCAGGAGGGTCTTGCGCGACGGAAATTGAATGTCAGGCAGTCGTGATGCTCAAGATCCGCCGGAGTTTCCGGCACTCCCTTGCGCGTGAGGTAGCCGCGGGCGGCACAAACCACGCGGCGGCTCTGTCCGAGCTTGCGGGCGATGAGCCCGCTGTCCGGCAGATTGCCCATGCGGATGGCGACGTCGGTCTTCTCCGCCACGAGATCGACAATCCCGTCGGTGAAGGAGAGATCGACGACCAGACCGGGATTGCGCGCAACGAATTCCGGAATCGCGGGAGCGACGAACATCGTGCCGAACGGGATCGTTGTATTGATACGCAATCGCCCGCGCACCGCACCACCGGCTGCCTCCTGATCGGCATCGTTCAGCTCCTGCAGGATCCGTAGTGCCGCATGGTGATAAGCCTCGCCCTCTTCCGTTAGCGTTAGGGCGCGGGTGGTTCGTACCAGAAGGCGCGTGCCAAGCCTCATCTCCAGCCGCGCGATCAGCTTGCTGACCGCCGATGGCGTAATGTCCAGGTTGCGGGCGGCGGCGGAGAAGCCGCCATCCTGAACGACGCGGGCAAACACCTCCATCTCGCCGGAGCGTTCCATCAGGATGCGTGGCATTGATGATCCTCATTCATAGGTGCATGTCCTTTGGAGGCAATAGTGCAGATAAGGCGTAAATCATAGGTTTTCTCCAGCAACAATCTGGAGATACGATATGGATCTGCAACTCAACGGAAAGACTGCCCTTGTAACCGGCGCGACCGCTGGGATTGGCCTCGAAATCGCCCGCACGCTCGCCGCAGAAGGCGCGCGCGTTGTCATCACGGGACGCGACCGCGCCAAGCTCGACAGCGCGATCGCTGCCATTAAGGCATCAGGTGGATTGGACATCTCCGGCGTTCTGGCAGATGCGGCCACTGGCGAGGGGGCTGCCACCATCGCCAGCACCGCGCCTTCGATCGACATCCTCGTCAACAATCTCGGCATCTACGAGAGCAAGGCCTTCCGCGACATCACCGACGCCGACTGGAGCCATCTGTTCGACGTCAACGTCATGATTGGCGTCCGGCTGTCACGCGCCTTTCTTCCCGGCATGCTGGATCGCAACTGGGGTCGCATCCTCTTCATCTCCAGTGAGGCGGGCCTCGCCATTCCCGGTGATATGATCCATTACGGAATGACCAAAACGGCGCAGCTCTCGGTGTCGCGCGGGTTGGCGCAGATGACCCGTGGGACCAACGTTACCGTCAATTCAGTGCTGCCTGGGCCGACCCGCTCGGAAGGGATCGAGGCCTTCCTGCGCAGCCAGGCAATCGATCCATCGGCACCGATCAAGCAGATCGAGGCGGAATTCTTCGCTACGGCCCGCTCGGCATCAATCCTGCAGCGCATGGTCGAAGCGGAGGAGGTGGCAAACCTCGTCGCCTATCTCGCCAGCCCCCGTTCATCCGCCACCAACGGCGCAGCCCTTCGTGCTGAAGGCGGCCTCGTCAACACCATCGCCTGAGAAAGGTTTTGCAATGTCGAACACAGCTATGACGATCATTGCCATCACCACGGCAAAGCCCGGCAAGGAGGCGACCCTTGGGACCGCCCAGGAAAAGCTCGTCGCCGAGACCTTGGCCGAAGACGGCTGCCTTCGCTACGAACTGCATCAGTCGCTCGATGATGGACGCGTCCGCATCTTCGTCGAAACCTGGGCAAGTGAAGACCAATGGCGTGCCCATATGCATGGCGCCGCCATGCAGCGCTTTCAGGCGAGCGGCGTCGGGGACTATTTCGCCGACTTCTCCCTGCACCGGCTGACCAAGGTCGCCGGCTGAGAAGCATCCACCTTTTCGTTTCCCACCAGATTTTCTCATTTTCGGAGCCCAACCCGTGAACATTCTTCGCACCCACGGTATCGCGCTTGCACGAGTGCCAGCACCCTAAGCGCCCATGCTGGAAACGTACTGATCGTCCTGTCCGACTTGGACCGTCTTGATTTGAAAGACGGCAAGGTGCTCAAAACCGGATTTTACCTCAACGAACTGATGCAGCCGGTGAAGGCGCTGCTCGACGCCGGCCATGAGATCACTTTTGCCACGCCGAAAGGTACGGCGCCTTCCGTTGACGTAACCTCCATCGACAAGATGTATTTCGGCGGTGACGAAGCGGCGATGAAAGCCAGCGAGGTGCAACTGGCAGAACTGCAACTGACGTCGAGCGACACATCGCCGGTCGTCAGCCTCGCACGGGTCGAGCAGATCGGTTACGACCATTTCGATGCGGTCTACGTGCCTGGCGGTCATGCCCCGATGCAGGATCTTCTAATGAGTTCCGAACTCGGCAAGCTGCTGACGGACTTCCATGAAAACGGCAAACCGACCGCCTTGGCCTGCCATGGTCCCGTCAAGGATCATACCGATTTTTCGGCCTTTTCAGCCGTCGCCCGATACTTGGCGTCGAGGCGGTCGAAGACATCGCTCGCTGCCTTAGTCCGGCCAGCGTCCGCATCGGCAATACCGCGCATGATAGAAGCATCCAGCGCGGCGAGCCTGGTCTCGCGATCTTGGACCAATCGCACGCCTTCACGCAGGACTTCGCTTTTCGAACCGTAGCGCCCTGTGTCAACGAGTTGCTGGATATAGCTTTCGAGCTGCTTTCCCAGATCGGCGCTGATCATACGGTCCTCCATCTAATGTGATGGCGAAGACATAGACCATTTATCAACTATTACAAAGGCGAGTGTTCTTTTGGTGAGGTCCTACAAAACGTCACAGATATCCGTGCGTACGCCGCAGCAAGGCCCGGCTTCGTCGACGAATGCCTTGATCTGATCAAAACAGTTGTTCTTCGCGCCCATCAAGCGAATGCAGGCTTCGTTCACATCCGAGGACCGGGAAGGTGACGCAGATCTCCGTCGTCACGCCTGCAACGAACAGCTTCTTGCGGCCGATCGCCTTGACGGCCAGATTGAAGCCATCGTGGTGCATCGCGTTGACAATACCGGGACGCTTGATGCGGGCGTCGAACGCCTCGGGCAGTATCTCCTTGAGCTCAGGCAGCAGCGGTCCCTGGATCTGGTCTTCCATGCTGGCTTCCTGCAACTGCCGTACTGGTTGCGGGAAGCCTTATCCGATAGTAGCCTTTGATTCGCACTGGAACTTGGTTGTTCTAAAAGCCTGCCACGGCTGCTCCGGAACCGTCAGGCACGGATCCGATAATACACGAGAGGGCAGCAGTATGCGAATGAGAGACTTAGCTAAATTAACCTCGGAGACCCGCAGTTAACTTCCCTTCAAGGCGAAGACGTTGTTCAGGCATTTTGGTTTATGCTCACCATTGCTGTGCCTCCTTAATTGGCCATTCAGACCCTCTTTGCGGTTTCCCGCAAGCTGTCATTCTGTACGCGATCCTGTTGGGCTATCCGCTCGCGTTGTCATTGCAACAGTGCCCTGCGATGAACAACGCGACGGCTGAGCGGCAATAGGATTCGATTTCGTGTCGTCCTCTGCTCTTATCTCATCGAAGCGTGCGATCATCAGCAGATCGGAGCCTTTGATAAGCGCGACGAATAAACGGGCGGACAGAGCGGGATCGGGGACGTTCAAAAGTACCTTGGCGTGCAGTTGACGCAGCAGTTCCTCGATTTGGGCGATGATATGGGCGGGGCCGGCGTCGTAATGGAGCTTGCTTAGGGACTTTAGATTCGTCGTGTCGGACATCACCATGGCTTCGACACTGCGGACGTCTGGGAGAAACAGCGTGCGCAGCAGTGATGATCCTACCGCCATGAGCTGATCTTCGGCCGAGCCATCGAAGCCCTCGAACAGTGCACGCAGTACAATCTGTTGACAGCGGGCCGCAAAGGCGCTGAACAGCGCCTCTTTGTTCTCGAAGTGCCTGTAGATGCTGAGCTTGGATGTCTTCGCTCGCTGGGCGACCTTGTCCAAGGTCGTCGCTTGAACCCCAGTTCCGCAAAGAGCTCGCTCGCCGCATCCACGATAGTTTGGCCCAGCTCTTGGTTAGGTGTTTCCGATTTGCCGACGACGTCCGTTCCGTCGTGGCCTGTCGTCACTTTTACTTTGAATGCTTTGATGAACGCATTGTGGGCCGCGGTCACGCAGAAGTACTGGTAGATCACGACGACAGGCTGTGTCATCGTGTCGACCACGCCCCCGGCCTGAACGTGTCGTCTTCGTCAAGGCGGTATAGATCTTCAAGCAGCATCTGCGTCATGCTTGGCATCACCGATCTATCCGCTTCAAGATCACACATGGTTATTGGTCGCCATCCCGACACGCGTAACTCAATTCCACCGGCGCGGTTTCGTCGTGTGGTTTCGCGTCATTTGGGTATATCCCGTTGACATATCCATCGTGCGTATTATTTGTAGGATATGTCGCTTGTAGATGCCAAAGGAGCCGATCATGGAACAGGGTGCGGTATTTCTGAGTAATCGGAGCCAAGCCATTCGGCTGCCGAAAGCAGTCGCTCTGCCTGACGATGTGAAACGTGTCGATATCGTTGCCGTCGGACGAGCTCGAATTATAACCCCTGCCGGCGAGGCCTGGGATAGCTGGTTCGAGGAACTAGAGGCTACATCCGACTTTATGACCGAACGTGATCAACCAGCCTTGCAGGAGCGAGAGGCTTTATGATGCTGAAATACATGTTGGACACCAACATGTGCATCTTCACCATCAAGAACCGGCCGCAACAGGTGCGCGATGCTTTCAATCGCCACCATGGGCAACTATGCATAAGCTCAGTCAGCGTGATGGAGCTGATTTACGGTGCAGAGAAATCGGCGATGCCAGAGCGTAATCTTGCAGTTGTCGAAGGCTTTGCTGCGCGACTAGAAGTGTTGCCTTATGATGAGATCGCGGCTGCCCATACCGGCCAGTTGCGAGCTGAACTTGCTCGGCAGGGAACGCCTATCGGACCGTACGATCAACTGATCGCTGGGCACGCGCGCTCCCGCGGATTGATAATTGTGACAAACAACAGGCGCGAATTTGATCGTGTGGACGGCTTACGCATCGAGGACTGGACCGTCTAATCGTACTTATCGCCATTCCCTTGCATTGGCGTGTAACCTACACGCCAATCCTTTTTTTGGTCGCGGGTTCGGATCTAATCGAAGGACAGATTTGCCGGCGGTCGCAATAGGCCGTTCTTACCCAAGCACGGATCTTATGGCGTCTACTACATTCGTTACAATAATGTCCGCTTCTGCTTTGTCACACACAGCCGTGGTGCGAAACCAAGGATATCGCCCTGCGGCATAGCACGGCGCGGGCGAGCGGACGGGCACACATTCCCAGGGGCTCAATTCGCGACCAATCTCTCCGATCTGAAAAAGCAAGACTGGTTGAAGGGGCTACGAGGCATCACTGCATGCAGCGTTTTGATAACGGCAATACTCATTTGGCGATGGCCTTGGAGTAGCCACGACCTTGCCTGGATATGCCGAGAAAGCCACGTTCTTCAAAAGCTGGGTGCCGGAAAAGGACTTTATAACATTCGTCAGTTGGAGCCGCGGCACGCGGCTCCCGTTGCTTGAAGAGCTTTGCATCGAAGCCTCCGATAATCGAGGATCATTGCTGGGAACGACTTGGTATTCGCAACGAGTGCATTGCCACGTTCCCTTCATGGAAGCCGTGAGGCGAGGGCGCGGCATCGTCATGTGCCGCTTCAATGAGATTATTGCAGGAATGCTTATGTCTCTGTTCGATCGTCAATGGGGCTCCGGCGTAGCCGAGCCCAAATGGTGGAGTATCACCTGAGCTAAGGGCGGCGCCTAGGGCGTCCTCAGTTGCCGGCAAGGTAAAGCAACGAGTTGGACCACGAGAGCCGCGTTCCCAAGCGTGGCCCTCGTGGCAAGTTCACTTCATTCGGCGATGTCAACGCCATCGAACCGGTGAGCATCAGAGGGCTCGATCTGGTAGCCGATAACGTTCGCCGAGGTGGCGACGGTGATTACGCCGTTTGCCAGCGGTATCCAAGGGGTCTCGTCGGCCGCTTTTTGCTGCGCCTGCTGATAGAGCTTCGCGCGAGCCGCCTCATTAGTCTCCGACCGGGCTTTGTCCAGGAGCGCGTCAAAGTCCTTGTTACACCAGCCAGCCTTGTTGTTGCCGCCGACAGACGCACATGAAAGCAATGGCGTAAGAAAGCTGTCGGGATCTCCATTGTCCGCGGTCCAGCCGGCCAAGACCGAGCCGTCGTGTTTCGGGTCGCTGGACCGCTTCAGGTACTCTCCCCATTCGAATGAAACGATCTGGGCCGAAAGACCGATGTTCTGCAGGTCGGCCTGCAGCAGTTCCGCCGTCCGACGACCATTGGGATTGTAAGGGCGCGAGACAGGCATGGCCCATAGCGTGACCTGCTGGCCCGTCAGTCCTAGCTGCGAGATAGTGCTGCGGGCTGCATTGGGATCGTACTGCACCGTCTTGAGGGCAGAGTTATATCCCATCATGTCAGGAGGAAGTACGCTTTTTGCTTCTACGCCGGCGCCTTGATATACCGCATCCAGGATGGCTTGCTTGTTGATCGCCTGGGTTATTGCACGGCGAACTCGGGCGTCGTCGAACGGTTTTTGCGTCGTATTGAAGGCAAGGTATCCGACATTCAGTCCAGGCCTCTGCAAGACTTTTAGAGAGCTGTCCTCCTTGAGTGCGGGGATGTCGCTTGGCACGGGATATACGGCGATCTGGCATTCGCCAGCTTTGAGCCTCTGGATGCGCGTGCTGGCATCCGTGGTAATCGCGAAGACCAGATCATCGATCGGCTGCTTCCCACCCCAGTAGTCGCCGAAAGCTTGGTAGCGGATAGCGGCGTCCTGCTGGTAGGCGACGAATTGGAATGGCCCCGTCCCGATAGGCTTTTGATTGAGATCATCGATCCGATTGTCCGTCACGAGCTTGTCAGCGTATTCCTTTGACAGAATAGACGCGAAGTCGAGGGCGAGCAGGCCGAGGAAAGGTGCATTCGGCTTTCTCAAGGTGAAGCGTACGGTGAGGTCGTCTACCTTCGCGATTGACTCGACCGACTGAGCGAGGCCGACATCGTTGTAATATGACCAGCTCGCGCCGTTGGCGTAGGCTGCAAAATCGGCTTTCCCCGACTGGCGTTCGAAGCTGAAGACCACGTCGTCTGCTGTCAGATCTCTCGTCGGCTTGAAGTCCTCGTTGCTTTGGAAGTGCACTCCGGACCTAAGATGAAAAGTATAGGTCTTGCCGTCGTCCGAGATCTCCCACCGTTCTGCCAAGGCCGGCACGATCTCTGTCGAACCGCGCTTATATTCAACGAGCCGGTTGTAAACGGTCTTGGACGAGGCGTCGAACGTCGAGCCGGAGGTGTATCGCGCAGGATCGAATCCTTCTGGGCTGGCCTCGGAACAATACACCAGGCTTTTAGAGTTGGCGGCGCCTGCCAGGATAATAGACAAGGCAAGGGTGGTGCCAGCGATGATGGGCTTCATATCTGTTGCTTTCTTGATTTCAGGATGCCGTGCTTGATGCCGGGCTCGGAACGGAGCAGGCCTGGTGGCCATTCTTCTCGACATATCGCTGGTGTTTATCGTCCGCCAGTTCCAGGCCCTCGTACTGAATGATCTGGGTGGTCGCTGGGGAAGGGGAGGTCGAATTGAAGGCTGCCCTCAGGCTTTTCGCGGCCTCTTCCTGTTCTGTTGTATGGAAAAAGATGGCCGATCTCACGCCCTCGCCGGATTCCTCCCCCTGCCGGTCGAACGACAATGGATCGTGCCCAAGCCAGAAAAGATCAATCAGCTTGGCGTAGCTCACTACCGATGGATCGAACTCAACCTGCACGACCTCAATGCGACCCGGTCGCGTCGAGCCGTCCGTTCCCGTGGCGTGGCCGACCCGGGTATCAATCACGCCTTCGATCTCACGAAAATAGGCTTCTGCCCCCCAGAAGCATCCTGCTCCGAATGTGGCCTGTTGGGTATCTGACATAGAATGTTCTTTCCGTCCTGGTGAATCTTCAGGCCGCTGGCGCGCCGAGCAACCAAACCATGGCAATGGGTTTTAGCCAACCAGAGCATTTTGTGGAGAAATCACATTGTTAAATTGAAGGTCGAAACAAACTTTTTTTCGACGCCAGCGGTGGTGGCCGACCCGATTGAACTCTCTGAAGCGCTAATAGTAAGTGACTGAGTTTACGTAACAAAATGTATCATGCCCCAATCTCGCCATTCTTACGTATCAGCACGCGATCCCGCTCCTGAAATGCGCCTCGGCCATCGCCTTCGCGCGTCACCCGATACCAAGGTGTTGGCGATACTATCGTCCAAGTGCGAAGGGCGCCGATCCTCAATAGTTCTTAAGTGCAGCTATTCTGCTGTCGAAGAGAATTTGATGGAGCTGAACAATGAAAATCCTCATGGTATTCACCTCTCATGACACGCTCGGAAGCACAGGGCGCAAGACAGGATTCTGGCTGGAAGAGGGCGCCGCCCCTTACTACGTCTTCCGCGATGCCGGAGCCGACTTGACACTAGCCTCACCAAAGGGCGGTCAACCGCCGATCGACCCGAAGAGCGATCTGCCGGAAAATCAGACGCCCGCCATGACGAGGTTCAAGTACGACGAAGCCGCACAACGAGTGTTCGCGACCACCGTGAAGCTGAGTGAGGTGCGCTCTGACGATTTCGATGCGGTGTTTTACCCTGGCGGCCATGGTCCCATGTGGGATTTGGTCGATAACCCCGAGTCCATAAAGTTGATTGAGTCGTTCTACGAATCCGGCAAGCCCGTCGCGGCAGTCTGCCACGCGCCCGCCGTGTTGCACCGAGTAACCTACAACGGGGCTCCGATCGTCAAGGGCAAGCGGGTGACAGGTTTCACCAATGGCGAGGAGGAGGAAGTTCAACTTACAAAGGTCGTACCGTTTCTGGTTGAGGATGAACTTAAGCGGCTTGGCGGTCTCTACGAGAAGAAGGCGAACTGGGAGAGCTTTGCGATTACAGATGGCAGGCTTATCACGGGGCAAAACCCGGCATCGTCGACCGCCGGAGCGCAGGCACTCGTCGCGCTCCTCACGAGCATAAAGTCTGGCGCTGCCGCTTAGCCGGTCGTTGACGGGGGACAGGGCCGCGAGGCAGGCATCTTCGTGGCTCTTGACGGTTTGAACGGCAACCCGAGTTCGGCGTCAGATCGCCGGGCGAATGACAACCCGGATCAACCGCGACTACGGCTGAATCCCATGAGTTCGCGCGATAATCGGACGATGCTTTCGTATTGCCTCACGAGCTTATCCAGAAGCTATGCGGTGGCCGACGAAGCATCGCCCTTAGCAGAATATTTCGGCACGGAGAATTGGACAGTCACGCCATGGCCATTGTTTGCTTCGGCCCACAGTCTGCCGCCATGGCTCTCGATGATAGAGCGGCAGATGGTGAGCCCGATACCCATACCTTCTGTCTTCGACGTGTAGAATGCATCGAACATCCGTGACGCAGAATCTGTCTCGATACCGACCCCATTGTCGGCGACGGCCAGTCTTACATGACCCTCTTGATCTACCCAGGTAGAGATCCCGATCATTTACCGTTCTTCGGACTCAGTTGCGTGATCGCTTCGTCAACTCGGTCCGAACGGGGGGTGGTTTCATTCGCTACTTGCTTTGTGGGAGGCTAGCGGCGGGGCGCTCTGCAAAACGTCGACGCTTTCAATCATCGCTCTCGTCGGACCCCGCTTGATGCTTCGCCGCCCCAATCGCCGACTCGTTGACCGAGGTTGAGTTCTGCATCGCCGTTTCTGCAGCCCGGCTTCTAACAGCTTTGCCATCCGCGCCCTTGTTGTGGGGCGTTTGGTGGAGATGAAGAATTGATCAAGGGCGGGCGGGAAGAGACCATCATTTGGAAGGGTAGCTTCGTCAATAAATCGCTTGGCGCTCGTCAGCGCCTCTTTGTCAAATCACGCAATGGCAAAGCGGTCTACGAAAGCGTCAAGGTCCGCATCCGGGATTGCTCGATTGACGTATCCATAACGTTCCGCCAATACGCCGGGAATGTCATCGGCTCCAAGCACGACTTCGATCGCGCGCCCGCGTCCCATGAGGCCCGCGAGCCTGACCATCGGGTTTCCTCCTGGCACCGCGCCAACGCCGACCTCAAATTGACCGAGCACCGCCTTCTCGGCGCTTGCGAAGCGGACATCGCAGGAAAGAGCGAACTCGCTGCCCGCGCCCCGAGCGCGGCCCCGGATCGATGCGATTGAAACGACGGGAGCACGGGATAGCCGCACAAGCACGTCCAGCCAGGGATGCATGCCTGTTGGCCCCTGAGGCATCGCCGCTGTTCGCGCCTTGTCTACAAGAACGCCGTAGTGGGCGAGGAAGAAGTCTGGAACCGAGCTTTCGAACACTATTACTTTGGCGTCGGGATCGCTTTCGAGTTTTGCAATGAGTTCGGAGAGTTCGGAGATCGTGTCGGGATCGACGAGGTTTATGGGGGAATTGCTGAAGTCGCCCGCCAGAATCCAGGAGCGGGGACATTGATTTCGATCTGTTTGCGCATTTTGGTTGCCTCGCCGTGCTGTTGCGCGGGTACTTCATCGCAATTGATTGAGGAATCCTATTGAACGAAGGTATCGCGGTCAAAGCTAGGATCGAATCCTTGGCAACGAAGAAAGGCCGCGCCGGGTGGGTCGAGTGGGCCTTGCCCGGGCGGCGATCCACGCGCCGGCGGTTCGAACAGGAACGAGGGAGCGCTTCGCCGCATGTTGCTTCCCATTATCTATCCGTATGATTCCTGCCACGACGAATTCAAGCGGGGTAGAAAGCTGGTAGTTTCACGCCAATCTTTCGAATGTCGTCCAGGACCCTGCACGCCCTCTGTGAAGCACGACGTAAACTAAAAACCTACAGACGATCGCCGACTGAATTGCATCTTAGGCGAAATCTACAGTTACATGCCTCCAGCCAGTCCGGTCGCGACTTCTTGGATGAGATTTGACCATACCTCGTCGAACTTCATTGCGAGAGAGCCAAGCGCGAGAATGGCACTTGATCCGGAGAGGATCAGCGGCGCGATTGCGGAGTTTACATGCTGCCGGTTATTGTAGTGTCTGCCCCCATGCCCGCTCTCACTCTTGACCGTTCTCGCCTCGGGGCGGCGGGGAACGTTGGAGTTGGCGGCGCAAAGGAGCCGTAGAAGTTTTTCGCGAGCTATCTCTACGTCGTGAGTTGGTGCGGCACGAGGTTCGGAGCCGAAGCCTGCACAATGATCTAATGGTATCGGAGCGCCTACCGACCGCTCGATCAGATGAGGCTTGCGATGCAACCAAAAATGGCCGGGCGAGAACCTGAATTCCCGTGCTGTACATTTGCCGGTATGCAGCTCGTACGATATTGTGCGCTCCCGGTATGCGAGGTTGTGCAAGTCGGCGACAATGTTGGGGATTTCATCGCAGATGGATTACGAGATTCTCACCGCCGAAGCGCTTCTTGATGCTTTGCTTCTCGGATTGGACCTCGATCTTGCCGCAGTGGCTCTTCGTAGTGCGGCGAGAGGCGACCCCCTTGAGTTGACACGGTGCAAGCACGAGCTCACTGAGGAAGACATCCGCGAAGGCTTGAAGCAGGCATTTTCCGGCACGGCCCCTATTCCTGAAGAGCTGGCTGTCAACGGCAGTAGGATTGCACTCTTTGTCACTCCGATTGGTGAGGGTCAGGTCAGGGGGCACTTGGTTGTTGGCTCCGCTCGCAGTGGGTTTCCGACGGAAAGCCAACGCCTGATTATTTCGCATGCGGTCCTCCAGGCGAATGCGGGATTTAAGAATATGTTGGCGTCCGCCAGACCAGACTCTGCGGCCTCGTCTTCTACTGGAGACAATCTCACCGAAGTAATCGACTCGATTCCGGGTTTGGCTTGGTCGGCTGGGCCTGATGGATCGGCTGAGTATTTCAACGATTACTATTTGAGGTACGTAGGTCAAGGTGCCGACAGTCTGCGAGGTGTCGGATGGGCTACCGCCGTCCATCCAGACGACATCGATGAACTCAAGAAGGCCTGGAGCGAAATGCTGGCTTCCGGAAAAGGCGGCGAGGCGGAAGCTAGACTTCGCCGGTCTGACGGTGAGTACCGTTGGTTTCTCTTTCGGACCAATCCATTTCTGAACAGTGCCGGGACTGTCGTTCGCTGGTATGGGCTGAACGTTGATATCGAAGACCGAAAGCGCGCAGCCGAAGCGCTGCAATCTCGAGAGTTCCATCTGCACCAGCTCACCGAAACGATCCCTCAGGCGCTCTGGAGCGCTACACCCGATGGAGCCATCAGATATCTCAACAAGAAGGGCCTCGATTTCATGGGCGTGGAAGCCGACGACCTTACGGACGGCTTTTGGTGGGCCGAAGGACTTCATCCAGACCAGGTTGGCGGTGTCATCCGGACATGGCAGCACGCCGTGGCCACTGGTGCTCCGTACAATGTCGAAGTCTTGTACCGCCGGCCTTCAGGAGAGGATTACCGCTGGGCTGACGTCAGGGCACTCCCGATGCTGGACAAAGATAGCAACATCCTCATGTGGTACGGCAGCCTCATTGACATTCATGACCGCAAAGTCGCCCAAGAGGATTTAGAAGCTAGCGAAAGAAGGCTGCAGCTAATCATTGACACGATCCCCGGTATGGTTTGGTCGGCGCGCCCGGATGGTAGCGGCAATTTCGCCAATCGTCATTTTCGCACCTATCTCGGACTTTCGATGGATGATGCTCGGGAGCGGGGATGGGCGTCAGCCGTACATCCGGAGGACCTTCCGGAGTTGACGGAAACCTGGAGAAAAATGGCGGACACTACGCAGCCTTGGGATTTCGAGGCGAGACTTCGACGCTTCGACGGAGAATACCGGTGGTTTTTATGTCGTGGGAATCCGCTCGTTGACGCTTCCGATGGCGTCGAATGGTTCGGTGTCAATGTCGACATCCATGATTGGAAGGTCGCGCAGGATGAATTGCGTGAGGCACAGGTGGAGTTAGCCCACATGACAAGGATGATGGGCATGGGGCAGCTTACCGCAGCCATTGCGCATGAACTCAGCCAGCCACTCTCCGGCATTACGGTCAATGCAAGTGCCGGGCTTCGGATGCTGAGCATGAATCCGCCTGAGGTCGAAAGTGCCCGCGAAACCATCAGGCGAACAATTCGGGACGCAAGCCGCGCGACCGAAGTCACCGATCGAATTAGAGCCCTCTACAGCAAGAGTGACCCTGTCGTGGAAACTGTGGACCTGAACGAAATAGCTCAGGAGGTGATCGGGTTTTCTCACAGCGATCTGCGCAAAAACGGTGTCAACGTAAAGACAAGTTTCACAATGGATCTCCCGGTGGTGAACGGCGATCGCGTTCAGTTGCAGCAAGTCATCTTCAATCTTGTCAAGAATGGCATCGAGGCAATGAGCGGCGTAGTTGGGCGCTCAAAGGAACTGCAGATCGGCACCGCTCGGGAAAACACGAATTATGTACGCCTATCGGTGAGGGACGCGGGGTCTGGTCTCGATTCCGGCATGTTGGAGAAACTGTTCAGTCCGTTCTTCACGACAAAATCAAACGGCATGGGAGTGGGACTTTCAGTCAGTCGCGCGATTGTGGAAAGCCATGAGGGCCGTCTCTGGGCGGAGTCGAATGATCCACACGGAGCTGTCTTCACCTTTTCCATACCCTTACGAGGGGATGGAAATCGCCCGAAGGAAGCGAACGCCTCGGGGTGAAGCGTACGTGCGTAGATGCTTTGAACCAGTGGTTTAGTCGTAAAAATCGGGCAGCAGCTTGAGCCCGTCGGCCTGGTGCTTGTCGTGGTTGATGAAGAGCTGCGCATCGTATTCGCTCATTATTTGCTTGATCCGGTCCATGGACGAGATGGATTCGGCCTTGCGGACATTCAGTGCAGGAACGATGTCATGCTCAAAGTTGTCTTCGAGGTGTGCCACATCGCCGGACAGGATGACGAAGCCAGTCTTTGCCAAATGAACCATCAGCGACTGGCTACCGGGGGTATGTCCGGGCGTCGAGAGCAATCTGACGCTACCATCGCGAAATAGGTCAACGTCTCCAGTCACGAGTTCAAGACGGCGGGGATGTCCGAGCAGCTTCCGAGCCAGTTGCACGAGAGTGTTGAGGTTCGGGTCCGACGGTGGAGGCGAATTGATCCATTCGTATTCCGCCTGCTGCATTACAACGGTTGCGTCCGGGAAGAGGCCGACGTTACCGATATGGTCGCCGTGTGTATGTGACACGACGACGTAGTCTATATCTGCCGGCTTCAATCCAATTTCTGCAAGCTGCGAGGAAATTGTCTTGTCGAGATGATAGACGATAAGCTTGGGGAGCGTCGACCAGCCGTTCGGATCGCCGATCGCGCTTTCGGGCACTCCGGTATCCCACATGATGTACTCGCCACCGTGCTGGATGAGATAACACGTCGAGGAGAACTCAATCGACTTGCCCTTGTTCCTGCCGGGCGTCCATACGGACTCGTCATTCGCGAGCGAGTGGCCGCAGTCGACCCGGTACAGCCGATCAATCGTTGCAGCAGGAGTTTTTGTTTCTGTTGCTGACAATTGCGGAGCCAATGCTGTCGCGAACAACATGAGGCAAGTGATTTCAGCAATTGCAAAAGGAGCCTTCATTGTCTGTCTCCGATCTAGCAGCGCAGATCCATTGTGGCGGCCGAGCACGACGATAGGAAAGTTCACGATGGCGGTGCCGGTCCGCAGCATCAGAGGTGACTTCTCCGGAGTACCAGTAGCCGTGCAGTTTTGTGCCCCTAGGTTTCGTCGCGCAACGACTTGAACGAGGCGCGCAGCTCGTCGGTAAACAGCTCCGGTTGTTCCCAGGCGGCGAAATGCCCGCCCTTCGGCGGCCTGTTGTAGTGGATGAGCTTCGGATAGGCCTTTTCCGCCCAGCTTTGCGGCGCCTGGTAGATTTCATCCGGGAAGGCGCTGACGGCGACCGGGATCTTGATGCCGCGCGGATCGAAGAAGCCGCCCGAAGGGAAATGCGCATTGTCCCAATAAAGCCGCGCCGACGAGATCGCCGTGTTGGTCAGCCAGTAAAGCGTGACATTGTCGAGGACATCCTCAGGCGTCAGGCCTTCCTTGTCTCCGTTGAAGGATCGGGCGATCATCCGGTAGCTTCTGATGTCGTGGTCGAGCATCCAGGAGGCTAGGCCAACAGGCGAATCCACGATGCCATAAAGCGTCTGCGGTCGATTGTTCATCTCGATCGCATAGCCGAGACCGTTCTTGTAGAAATCGTCGAGCTGTTCATAGGCGTGTTTTTCCTCGGCCGAGAGATCGGCCGGCGCAGGCGCGCCTGATGACAGCAGCTTGGCAATGTCGGCCGGCACGGTGGCTGCCATGTTGGTATGGATGCCGATGAGGCCGGCAGGCTCCTGCACCGCCATGAGTTCAGTCACGGCATTGCCCCAGTCGCCGCCCTGGGCGACATATTTCGAATAACCGAGGCGCTGCATCAGCACGGCCCAGGCCTTGGCGATGCGTGGCGGGTTCCAGCCCGTTTCCGTCGGCTTGCCCGAGAAGCCATAGCCCGGCAGCGAGGGAATGACGACATCAAAGGCGTCGGCTTCGGTGCCGCCAAAGGCGGTCGGTTCGGTCAGCGGCTTGATGATCTTCATCTGCTCGATGATGGAACCCGGCCAGCCATGCGTGATGATGATGGGCAACGCCCTTTCATGCTTGGACTTCACATGGATGAAGTGAATGTCCAGCCCATCGATCTCCGTCATGAACTGCGGGAAGGAGTTCAGCCGCGCCTCGACCTTGCACCAGTCATGCGCCCGCCAGTACTTGGCGACTTTCTGGATCGTATCGAGCCGCACACCCTGCGTATCGTCGGAGACTGTTTCCCGGTCCGGCCAGCGGGTTGCGGCAACACGACGCCGAAGGTCCTTTAGCTGCTCTTCGGTAGCCGAAAACTTGAAGGGCCTGATATCGGTGCTCATCGTAGAGGCGGCGAGTTTTCCCGGAAGTATACCCACCGCGCCTGCTGCTGCGGCGGCGGCGAGAAGCGTTCGACGAGTGACTTCCGGCTGTATACTGGACATAGCATCCTCCTGCGCGATTTGCTGGGTTTCGATTTGGAAAAAAATCACACTGAACGGCGTGGGAACTATTGCACGATGGTATCGCCGATACTTTGGTATCTATGATGTTGTTGGTGCCGCCCTTCAAAGATTTCAGGCGTTGCAAGAGGTGGAGTTTTCTACTGGTTACGAACATCCAGACCTGAAGAACCCCGACACCTAAGTACTATTGACGGGATTGTAGCCAGTGCCCGAAAATAGCGGCGCCCTAACTGTGGGAAAGTGAGGTATGGAAGCAGACTTCCGGAAACTTTTCGACATCCTGCCTGGGTTAGTCTGGGCAACAGGAGCAGATGGCGTAATCAATTTCGTGAACCGCCGATGGCGCGAGTACACGGGCATAACCGTCAACGAGCTTCTGGAACGCGGTTGGACGGCGACTATTCATACAAGTGATATTGAGTGGGTCCGCGGAATTTGGTGTGCTGCTGTCACCGAAGGTAGCCCGGCAGAGTTCGAGATGCGCCTTCGTCGGCACGACGGCGTCTATCGACGCTTCAGTGTCAAGGCAGAGCCCTTCCACGATAATGATGGTCGCATTTCAGGATGGTATGGAGTCAACACCGACATAGAGCGCCAAAGTCGTGCAGAAGCGCAGCTCGAGGTGGAGAAGCAACTGCTGGAGCTTGTTACGCGCGGGGTTGCGCTGCCGGAAATTCTGAATCAACTATGCCTCGAGGTGGAAAAGCTGTCGCCGGGTTCGCTCTGCAGCATCCTCTTTTCCGATCCCGACGAACTTCGGTTTCGAATGGGCGCCGGCCCCAATCTTCCTGGACCGTATAATGCTGTTCTCGATGGGTTGAGGATCGATCCGTACTTCGGACCGTGCTCGCTCGCAATCAAGACCAGATCCAAGGTCATCGTCACCGACCCCACGAATGACGCTCGCTGGCTTGGATCTGCCTGGCCGGGCATGATGGTCGAGTTCGGTCTCGGATCATGCTGGTCGGCGCCGATCGTCGGGAGCCGTGGACAAGTCCTTGGCATATTCGCCATCTACAAACTCGAGGGCGTCGGTCCGACCGACGAGGAGCAGGAACTGATCGATCGATTCGCCAGGCTTTCTGGCATTGCTATGGAGCGGGCGGAGTCGGATGCGATGCTTGCTGCGAGCACGCTGGAACTCCGGCGTGCGAACCGTTTCCTGGCTGGGGCCCAGAGGTTGAGCAAGACGGGCAGCTTTTTGCTGGACACGACAACTGGCGAACAAGTGTGGTCGGACGAGAACTATCGCATCTGGGAGCTAGAGCCTACGGCTTCTCCAACGATGGAGATGGTTCTAGCGGCCATCCATCCGGATGATCGCGACCGGGCCCACAGCGCCTTTGAGAATGCCGTGCGCGAACGCAAAGACGTCGAACTTGTCTACAGAATAGTAACGCCTGTTGGTGGCGTGAAGTATCTTCACACGGTGATGGGAATCGTATCGGACATCAGCGAGCATATCGTCTATCTCGGAAGTTCCCAGGATGTCACTGAAAGCAAACTGGCCGAAGAAGTCCAAAGAGCCAGTGAAGCGGAACTCGCGCGCACGAATACCTACCTGACCGCCGCCCAGCGGCTCAGCCAGACCGGAAGTTTTACCTGGGATCTGGAGCGCGACGAGCACAATTGGTCTGAGGTCATCTATCAGGTCTTCGGATTCGATCCTGGTGTGAAGGTGACCATGGACAAGATCGCCAGAACGATACATCCCGAGGATATGCCTCATGTGGAGACGCTTCTTAGAGGCGCGGCGATCGGGGAGAAGTTCGAATTGATGTTCAGGGTGCTGAGGGCCGATGGCGACATGCGGCATGCCCATGTCATCGGCCACCGCATCGATCAGATACCTGACAGGCCGGTATTCATGGGCGCATTGCAGGATATCACGCAGCGGAAGCGTCAAGAGGCCGATCTGAACCGCGCGCGTGCGGAACTTGCTCATGTGGCGCGCGTGACCGCGCTGAGCGCCCTGACCGCTTCCATTGCCCACGAAGTGAGCCAACCCCTCGCGGGGATCATGACCAACGCTAACACCTGCCTACGAATGCTTGCCGCCGATCCGCCGAACTTGGACGGTGCCCGCATGACCGTCCAACGGACGCTCAGGGACGGCGATCGTGCGTCCGAGGTAATCAAGCGCCTTCGCGGTCTGTTCACTAGGAAGCCGCCGTCGCTCGAACATATCGACCTCAACGAAGCAGTACGCGAGGTCCTCGCTTTGTCGTCAAGCGAACTACAGCGTCGACGGGTCATCGTACGCACCGAACTGCCGGGCGAAGTTCCTTCCGTACTGGCGGACCGGGTCCAGATCCAGCAGGTCATTCTGAACCTCGTGCTAAACGCGGCCGATGCCATGGCGGCGGTCAACGATCATGCTCGCGAGATGCATGTTTCCAGTCAGGCCGACGATGGCGGCGAGATTAGCCTCTTCGTGCGCGACGCCGGCGTGGGGCTCCAGGCCAAGAACGTCGAACAGCTTTTCCAAGCCTTCCACACGACAAAGGCCGACGGTATGGGGATCGGATTGTCGATCAGCCGGTCGATCATCGAGGCCCACGGCGGGCGCCTTTGGGGAGTATCGAATTCCGAAGGACCTGGCGCGACATTTGCGTTCTCGATACCCAGAGACGTACCTGCACGGAGAAGCCACGCGTAAGCGATCAACGACGGACGGCATTCAAGTGTGTGCGAGACAGCGCCAATCGGCGACAGCTTCATTCTGCAGGGTCCGGTAGGAACCGACGACAACAACAGCGCGGACTCCAGGGCACCGAGACATGAAGGTTCGATGATTAGACGGAGGGCAGCATTTCTGAGCCTTTGTCCTTCGGGCTGGAGCAGCAAGCGCGCCCATGCACCGGGACCGCAAACGCTACCGTTGCGCCATGGACTTGGTTTGCTTTTGCCCATAGCCGCCCATTGTGGTTTTCAACTATGGATCGACTGACAGAAAGGCCAATGCCCATGCCGTCTGGCTTGGTCGTGTAGAAAGCGTCGAAAATCCGTTCCATCTCCTGCGACCCCAATCCCACTCCGTCATCGCTCACGGAAACCTGAACCTCACCTGCCGGGTCTGCTTGGGTCTTGACTATGATTTGCTTCGGTCCGTCGTTGACCCCTGCCAGAGCCTCGATGGCGTTCCGCAGCAGGTTCATGATCACCTGCTGGAGCTGGACGCGGGCACCTGCGACACGGGGCAAATCCTTGCCGAATTCTGTCACCACCGACACGTGCGCCCGCTGGAGGTCGCTTAGTGCCAAAGCGATCACCTCGCTTGCGATCTCGTTCATGTCGATCGGCTCGATAACCGGAGGTTTTCTGCTGAACAGCGCACGGAGCCTGACGATCACGTCCGCGGCCCGGTTGGCGTCGCGGACCATACGGCGAGCCGTGTCTTTCGCGACCTCCAGGTTCGGCGGCTCCAACGCCAGGGCGCGAAGACAGGTGCTTGCATTGGTGACGATCCCTGCAAGGGGCTGATTTACCTCGTGGGCGATTGATGCCGTCAGCACCCCGAGGCTTGTCACCCGGGTGACATAAGCGAGATCGGAACGAACCTGATTGAGTGTCTCTTCTGCCCGTCTGCTTTCAGTCACATCCTGCACTGCGCCGGTCAGTTCCTGCTCGCCATCCTTGTTTCGCTCGCTGTGCGCCAGGACGCGAACGTGCTTGATCGACTTGTCGGGCATGACGAGGGTGATGTCGTAGTCGAAATCGCCGTTTCCTTCGCGCGCGCGTTCGAGGACGCCCTGCACCCGTGCGCAACTGTCGTGATCCAGGCGCGACAGTATCGTGCGCAGCGTAACCCCCGTCGACGGGTCGACGTCGAAGATGCGATAGGTTTCCGCTGACCAGGTGATTTCACCGGTGCCGAGCTTGAGTGAGAAGCTTCCAGTCTTGCTGAGCCGCTGGGCATCAGCAAGAAAAGCTTCGCTTCTGCGGAGGCTTTCCTCCGTCCGCTTTCGATCTTCTATATCGGTCAGCAGGCCATACCAACGTACGACCTGTCCGTCCGCGTTTCGCAACGGCAACCCGCGAAGCTGAAACCAGCGCCATGTTCCATCATGCCTTAGGAAGCGGGTCTCGTAGTCATAGGGCTCTCCGGTTGCGATCGCTCCCATGAAGCTGTCGATACACATTTGTAGATCGTCGGGGTGCGTGATCCCATTCGTCGCCCAGTTGTCGAGCTCTTCGATAGGGCGCTGGAAATAATCGATTATCTGCTGGTTGCCTCCAATCAGTCGCGCGTCAGGCGAGAAGATTGCGATCATTCCCGCAATGCCGTCGATGACGAACCGCGATTCGCGCTCGCGTTCCGCCAACGCTTGTTCTGCCCGCTTCCGGTCATCGATGTCCACGTGAAGGGCGTACCAGCGGATGATCTTATGATCCTCCGTCCTAAGAGGATGCCCAGTGATCTGAAACCAGCGATAAATTCCATCGGCTCGCCGCAAACGCACCTCGAGATCATAGGGAGAGCCAGACACCAGAGCATCCGATACGGCCGAGATCACACGGGGAAGGTCGTCGGGATGCACGACGTCTGTGTTGCCCCATCTCCGCAACTCCTCGAGTGTTCGTCCGTAGTACCGCAAAAGCGGTCCGTTGACCGCCTCGACCCTTCCGTCTGGAGTCAAGACGCCAATTCCCGCAGGGATGGTTTCCAATATGAGTTGCGCCTCGCGCTCGCGGCTGGCAAGCGCCAGTTCAGCCTTTTTGCGATCGTCAATATCCACGAGCAGATGAAACCAGCGCAGGATCTTCCCGTCATGATCCTTGAAGGGCAACCCGAGGACATTGTGCCAACGATACACCCCGTCCGAGCGAAGGTGACGGCTTTCGACATTATAGAAAGTCGCTGTCCTGTGCGCCTCGAGCTGATCAGCGATGGTTTGCTGCAGATCTTCCGGATGCACGACTTCGATTGCCTTCCAGTTCTTCAGTTCCTTCAGGGTCATGCCGAAATATTCGAGAGCGGGATCGTTCAGTGCCTCGACGTCCCCAGTCGGCGTGGTGACAGCGACAGGAACTGGGATGCTATTCACGATACGCTGGAAGTCCGTTTCGTGCGCTGAACGATCATTCGGCGTCAGGCACTCTCGTTCGGTTGCGACACCATACCATTTCATCAACTCCCCGTCGGCGAGCATGGGCTTGCACCGGACTGCCAAGAGGCGACACTGTCCGTCGGCACGCAGGGTGGGGATATGCAGCTCAAATGGCTGAGCCAGAGTTAGCATCGATCGAAAGCGTTCGGCGATCATCGACGCGTCCGCAGGTTCCGCGTGCACGGGCCATTCCCACGGGGCTGTCTCGGACATAGGCACGCCGGAAAAATCGGCCAACTCGTGGTTTACGAAATCGATGCGTCCGTCTGGAAGAGCGCTGAACACCATACCGGGTAGCGTGTCGAGAACCCCAGCGAGTTCCGTCTGCATGCCTGTCCTTTCAAGGGTTCACCCCTTTTCGCGTACCCTACGATTTCGGCAACCTACCGTAAATTATCCCATGGTGTTGGGTGTGGCCGAACTGTGTGAATTTCCGCTAGGGCTGAAAGCTTTTAGGGGAAAACCAAGTCCAGCGCTTCCTGGAGGGCGACATCGCTAAACGGCTTGAACAGGCAGGCAACCGCGCCGTTCTGCATGAGGGGCATCCTGTCGTTCTCGTCCTTGTGGGCCGTGATAAAGACAATTGGAATCCGGTCACCGCGACGGATCAACTCTTCCTCGAGTTCGGGACCGGACATGCCAGGCATTGCGACATCCAATATCAGGCATTCGGTCCTTGATACCCACTCAGATCGCAGGAACTCGGCGGCAGATGCAAATGCGCGTACGTCGAATCCAAATATCCTGATCAGGTCAGGAAGCGACTCCCTAACCGATTCGTCGTCATCGACGATAGATACCAGCGCGCGCTTAGTTGTCATGGTGGATCCGCCTTCATCGCGCTGGGGCTGTTCGGTTTATCCCGGCCAGGTATCCAGAAGCCGAACATCGCGCCGCCCCCGGAAACTGGAGCCGCCCAAATCCTGCCTCCATGCGCTTCGACGATGGAGCGGCTTACCGACAGACCAATACCCATGCCGTAAAGCTTCGTTGTGTGGAAAGGATCGAAAAGCCTTTCGATTTCTGGAGTTGCCAATCCGGAGCCAGTGTCCGTCACGGTCAGTTGCACACCGCCGTCGTCCTCAGGTTCAGTTCGAATGACAATTTTTCGGGATGATGGGGAATTTTCCGCCATGGCGTCGATGGAATTTCGGAGGAGGTTCATCACGACCTGTTGTAGCTGCACCCGATCGCCGACGATAAGAGGCAATTCGCCGGAAAATTCCGAATGCAGACTGATGCGGCTACGCTGCATGTCGTTTGTTAGGAGCGCGATCACTTCGCGGGCCGCCGCGTTGAGGTCCAAAGGCTCGATCGTTGCGACGCCGCGCTTGAAGAGAGTTCGAAGACGGACAATGACGTCGGCCGCGCGGTTAACGTCGCGGATGGTCCGGCGCGCGGTCTCGATGGCGCCGCTTACATTCGGCGGCGTTTCCGCAAGCATTCGCAGAGATGTGCTGGCGTTCGTGATGATCCCGGCCAGCGGCTGATTTACTTCGTGAGCAATGGAGGCGGCGACGGTACTTAGGCTCATTACACGGGCGAGCTGAGCGAGCTCCGACCTTAGTCGGTCGCGGGCCTGCTCAGCCAGTCGCTGCGCGGATACATCCTGCACGGCGCCTATGCATTCGCTGGTTCCGTCGAGGTGTCTAACAATACGTCCGACGACCCTCACGTACTTGATGCGGCCATCAACCAACAATCTGATGTCGTAGTCGGGATTGTCGCCACCCAAGCGCACTTCGGCCATCTTCTTTGCCAGGAGTTCAAGATCCTCCTCGTAGACGCGCGCGGCGATCCTATCGAAATCGACCACCACGTCCGGATCGAAGCCGAAGATCCGGTTGAGTTCGTCGGAGAATGCAAGTTCGTCGCTGTCCACCTTCCATGAGAAGGTCCCGGTCATGCTGATCCTCTGCCCTTCGGCAAGAAGGACATCGCTTCTGCGGAGCTTTTTATCCGCAATCGTCCGCCCGGTGATGTCCGTCACAGCACCTATGAATTCCGGGTCTCCCGCATCTGAACTGATGTTCTGTAGGACCACATGGACGTACTTAATCTCCCCATCCGGCAGCAGGAGACGATGCTCAAGATCCATATTCGTGCCGTCATATATCGCACGATTTACGATCTCACGGACCATGGGCAGATCTTCGGGGTGGCACCGGTCCAGGATGAGGTTCACCGTCGGCTTCTGTGTGACAGGGTAACCCGCAACGCGATATGCTCCGTCTGACCAGTAGATCTGGCCGCTTGATGGTTTCCACCACACGCTGCCAGTTTGAGTTAGTCGCTGGCCCTGTTCCAGGAACGCAGCAGTTCTGCGCAACTCCTCCTCAGCCCGCTTTCGATCATCGATGTCGGTATTGGTGCCGTACCATCTGACGACTGAACCATCTTCCGCAAAGACTGGATTCGCTCTGAATAGGAACCATCTGTATTCGCCATCAGAGCGGCGCAGACGGGCTTCCGCTTCTCCTCGGCGACCCGATTTCAGCAGCTCCAGCCAAATACCCTTCAACTGCTCCGCATCGTCCGGGTGAAGCGCCGACATCCACTTCCAACCTACAGCCTCCTCCGTTGTAATGCCGAGATATGCGAGAAAGTGCATGTTGAAGTAATCAGCGCTGCCATTTGGCAGGCAGGACCATGCCATCACGGGAATCGCATCGACGATCTTGTTCCGGTCGCTCAAGATGCCCGCATGAGCATCCTCTCGAAATCTAAGTGCCTCTCCGATTGCACTCGCTGCTTGGTTCGCTGCAACGCGGAGGAGCGGTCTGTCGTGTTCATCGGGGAAGGAGGTCGCTCGGGAGCCGGCGACAAGCAAGCCCTTGGCGCCGTTCGCTTCAAGCTTCTCGAGAACATAGGAACATCTCGCGCCCCCCAATTGAACCGCGGTCTCCTGCGATAAGGCCGATATTACGCCGCCAAACATGCTTGTCACGCTATGACGGAAACCAGTGCTGTTTTCCAATCCGGCGAGGTTCCCGAACCACGCGATTTGGGTGTCTTGTTCGCCCTCCCGCAAGGCAATTCTTAGAATCAGGAAATCCACGTTCAACAGAGGGCCAACGACATCCAGGAGCCTTTGACAAATGTCCTCGAGACCCAGTCCCAGCCATTTAGTCGGGAGATCGGTGATTGCCAGGATGTCGTTTATGCACCGACGAAGTCGATCACCATCACTCATCGCCGTGGCCTTTGCCGCATGACGCGCCAGGACAGGATCGTGTGAATGGATACTATCGGTGCTATTCGTCGTCACAATATCCCTTCATAAGCTGGAACATTCCAAATTGGTCACGGTCCTCGATACCGTCTCGTCCTCGCTCCATGTCATCACATGATGCATCACCCTTCGGTAGCGGTCTATTGTGCAATGGTGTCGGTCTCGCCAAAAAAGCACGCGCCAGTCGTCTGAGATTACCTCAGCCTGCGGGGGCGATCCGGCTAGGATCAAGTCGGGAGAGGGCCGCCCGACTGCTCGCTCACCATGTACTCGGCATACCATTCCGGCCATGCTTCGTCGTGTTTCCCACCCATGCGTTTCTCATGTTCGCCATGGGCTTCTGCGACGCGACGAAGGGCGTGCGCAAGGTCGGCGGTTGAGCTGAACGTGGCACCCTTGGCGTCGACTCTGCCCGGCAGCCTGGTGGTCACTTCCTGAAAGAGCCATCCGTTACCATCGGGATCCGAGAAGGACGCGAACGAGCCATAGCTGGCGCGAGAGGGGTGCGGGCCGGGCAGCCGCCCGTCTGTGCCCTTATGGTGGAACACACCACCTGCGTCATGGAAAACGCCACTCATTTCGGCACCGCGCGCGGCGAGTGCCGCATGAGCCATCTCGATGTCCGATACGATGAGATGCAGGCCCTGTGCCGAGCCGGGGACGGCCGCAGTGACGTTACTGCCGAAGATGACCGAGCAGGGCGATCCGGGAGGCGTAACCTGGACGACCCTGAAGCCATCTGCGCCAGAGACATCGGCGTCGAGTCTCCAGCCAAGGCCCGTATAGAAGGACTTCGAGCGATCAACGTCGGATACCGGTATCACAACGACCTCAAGCTTCATGTCGATGTCGTTCACAGCAGTGGCAGACTGAGTGCTGCGCTCCTCGGTGGTCATTCGCCTTCTCCCTCTACATGTGCGGGCCTTCCGCAGACGGCATGACGCTGCGCTCCTGCACCGGTCGCGTCCATTGTGCGAAGGTGTCGGTTCTGATCGGTGATGGATTGCGGAAACCCCTTCCAAGGTATCGCCGATACCTTCGTCCAATGGATTCAGGGCAGGTTCCGGCCGATCCCTATGACCATTACCACCAACAGCCGGATGGGAACCACTCCCACGGGCGCTCAGTACGGAGACGCTAGATGACCCAATCCTCGAAAGGGACAGCTCTGATCACAGGTGCATCTTCCGGCATCGGCGCAGTCTACGCCGATAGGCTTGCGAGACGAGGTTATGATCTGGTTCTCGTGGCGCGCGGCCAGGACGCCCTCACAAAGGTGGCCGGAGAGATTATTGGCGGTACGGGGCGCCGTGTGACGGCTTTGCGGGCCGATCTCGGCACAAGGGAAGACCTCCTCAAGATCGAGAGCGTGCTTCGCAGCGATCCGTCGATCACTATGCTCGTCAACAACGCGGGCGTTGGCGCAGTCCAGCCACTACTTGTTTCGGACGTCGAGGACATGGAGCGCATGATCCGGATCAACGTCACCGCGTTGACCCGCCTGGTCTATGCCGCCGCTCCTTCCTTCGTGGCGCGGGACAGGGGTACCATCATCAACGTCGCCTCGGCGCTAGCTCTCGCGCCTGAAATCCTCAACGGCGTCTACGGTGCCACGAAAGCATTTGTTCTCGCGCTGACGTTCTCGTTGCACAAGGAACTTGCCGAGAAGAACATCCGCGTTCAGGCCGTCCTTCCCGGGGCGGTGGAGACTCCCTTCTGGGAGGCTTCCGGCGGTTCGCTCAAGCAGCTTCCCGAAAATATCGTGATGAAGGCCGACGACGCGGTGGACGCCGCACTCTCGGGCCTGGATTTGGGGGAGCTGGTGACGCTTCCTTCTGTTCCGGATGCAGATGATTGGAACGCGTACGAGGCCGCGCGACAGAAGTTGATGCCGAACTTGTCGCGGAACGTTCCGGCGCCGCGATATCGTCCCGGGTCGATTTCCCACGAAGCCGCGCGCCGCCAAGTGTCCCATGCGGAAGTCTAAGTTTCCCATAGCCCTTGGATTGTGGGTGTCAGTGGGACGGAAAGCACTCGTCGCCAGGAGTGCTGGGCTGATGCTGAATTGTGTCACCGACGATGTCTGCGTTCGCGTCTTCCGACGGTTGTGGAGGTCGCGGCATGCGGGATCCAGCTCTCGGACTTCCGGTACGAGTTGCACCCCTTGGGATGCGGGTTCGAGTCTTGAGGAAGCACCTTACAGATGAAGGAGATGACCAATGCCGCTGGTAAGGATCCACGTCTTCAAAGGGCGCAGCGGCGAAGAACTTCAGAGGCTGCTCGACGTCGCCCACGATGTCATCGTCGAAGCATTCCCGCGCCGCGATCGGTATCAGATATTGGAGGAGCATGAGAAATCTCTTCGAGTCCTTGATACCGGTCTTGGGTTGGATAGATCCGAAAGATTCGTTCTTATCGTAATCATTAGCTGCGTCCGCTCACGCACAACGAAGCTAGTCCTATACGAAACGCTTGCTCGGTCGCTTCGCATGCAATGCGGTATCGATCCGTCCGACGTCATGGTCTCGGTCGTGGAGAATTCAGACGAGGACTGGTCGTTTGGCATGGGACGGGCTCAGTTCATTGCCGGAGAACTGACCGCGAGCAGAACAGACTGAGACAGTCATGAAGCACACCAACCGTGGTGGAGACAAGCCGATGCCTAAAACACCGCTTCTGAGCCGCTTTCCGCACAACCGCCTTATGGAAGGGCCGACGCCGATTCAACGCCTCGACCGCCTCGAGAGTGTACTGGGTGCGCGGGCAAAAGGCATATCGGTCTGGGCGAAACGGGACGACCTCATGGGGTTGGGGGGAGGCGGCAACAAGCTGCGCAAGCTAGAATTCTTGGTAGGGCAGGCAGCGGCCGAGGGTTGCGACACCCTGGTGGCGATCGGAGGAGTCCAATCGAACTTCGCCCGGCTCGCCGCCGCGGCGTGTGCCAGATCCGGCCTGGCCTGCGAGCTGGTTCTCGCACAGATGGTTCCTCGAGATATGGCGATCTATCAGGGGAACGGGAACGTACTGCTGAACCGCTTGTTCGGGGCTCGCTTGCACGTCCTGAAGCGGGGAGATGATGCGGGTGGGTTCGCCATGCGCCGGGCGTCCGAGCTGGCCGCGTCCGGGCGCAAGGCCTTTGTGGCCACCCTTGGTGGTTCAACGCCAGTTGGGTGCTTGGGCTATGTGGACTGCGCATTCGAGATCGCGATGCAGTCTGCCGAGTTGGGAGTGGAATTCGACCAGGTGGAAATCCCGAATGGCAGCGGTGGGATGCATGCGGGGCTTGCGGCGGGAATGGTGGTCGCAGGCCGCGATCCCTCCCGAATACTGGCCCACACCGTTCTGTCACCCGTTGATGCTTGCATTGCAGCCACCGTCGACAAGGTTAATTCTGTTCTCCAGCTTATGTCCAGGGAGGAGCAGGTGGAGGCCGGCGATCTCAGGATCAGCGGCGCGCAGCTCGGAGGTGGCTACGGCATTCCGACACAGGAGATGGTCGAGGCCGTCAGATTGCTTGGCAGCACGGAAGGTCTTCTTGTCGATCCCGTCTATGGAGGCAAGGCATTCGCGGGGATGCTTTCCGACTTCGAGAGCGGCACGATCACGCCGGGATCAAACGTGCTCTTCGTAATGACAGGAGGTTCGCCAGGACTTTACGCGTACGCCGATATCCTGAACGACGACTAACCCTCGAACGAGGGCCATAGACAGAAACCAACAGAAGTGAGGATCGCATGGCTTCCAAACCGAAAATCGCCGTCATCATCGGCTCGACCCGTCCCACCCGTTTCGCAGACAAACCAGCGCAGTGGATGCTGAAGCAGGCTCAGGACCGCGACGACATGGATGTGGATGTGGTCGACCTCCGTGACCATCCGCTGCCGTTCTTCCATGAGGTGGCGTCCAATGCATGGGCACCTAGCCAGGATCCGGAAGCGGTCCGCTGGCAGAAGACGGTAGGGCAGTATGATGGCTACATCTTCGTCGTCGCGGAATACAATCGCTCTATCACCGGAGCGTTGAAGAACGCGCTCGATCAGGCCTACACGGAATGGAACCGAAAGCCATTCACTGCGATCGCATATGGGAGCACCGGCGGCTCGCGCGCGCTCGAGCATCTCCGGGGCATAGGCGTGGAACTGCAGATGGTCTCCACGCACGCTGCCGTTCACATTGGCGGAAGCGATTTCTTTGCAGTTTTCCCGATGGGTGGAAATAAGCCGATCGAGGACATCGAGGCAAATCTACTGCCATCGGCCAAGACTGCGCTCGATGAGCTGGTCTGGTGGGCAAAGGCCACTATGGCAGCCAAGGCGTCCGAAGCTTGATACTTGAAGGTAAGGTTTGTCGGGGAGGCGGTTCACGCCTCCCCGACGTCTTCAGCGACCGCCCGAGGGCGCTTATGAGCGCCTAAGCGGCTCCGGAAGCAGCTCCGCCGGGAAGTCTTGGTAGGAAACGGGCCGCAAGAAGCGATAAATCGCCAGCGTTCCGACCGAGGTCGATCGGCCATCCGACGTGGCCGGATACGGCCCGCCATGGACCATCGCCGGGGATACTTCGACCCCGGTTCCGAAGCCATTGACGAGAAGTCGGCCCGCGAGAAGCTCCAACTGCGGTATTATCGTCAAGGCGGCCGCGATGTCCTCGGCATCCACGTGCAGGGCGATCGTCAACTGACCCTCCAAGGACAAGACGACTTCACGTAGCTCCGCTTCGTCCTGACAGCGGACAATCAGTCCTGAGGCGCCGAAGACTTCTTCCTGAAGCTCCGGATCCCCTAGGAACGCTGCGCCCGTCGTCTCGAAGAGCGCGGCCGCAGCCTGATAAGGAGTTCCGTTCTTCCCCGCGGCCACCTGTGACACAGACGATGACGACGACAGCCTTGCCACACCCTTGCGGTAGGCATCGCAGATCCCGCCTGTCAGCATGGTCTGAGCCTGTGCTTCCGAAATCGCTGCTGTGGCAGTTTCGATGAACTCGTCGAGCCCCGGACCGTCGACGGCGATTATGAGACCCGGATTGGTGCAGAACTGGCCTGCGCCCAGGGTTAGAGCGGATGCGAACGTTCTTCCGATCTCAAATGCCCGGTTGCGAAGCGCGTTCGGATAAAGAATAACTGGATTGATGCTGCTCATCTCGGCGTAGACGGGTATCGGCTGCTTCCGCTCTGACGCGATCTTTATCAGCGCGGTGCCGCCCCGGCGCGAGCCGGTGAAACCGACGGCACGGATCCGGGGATCGGCGACGAGCGTCTGTCCCACCTCGAATCCTGCATCGAACAAAAGCGCGAACGTCCCCGGGGGAAGCCCGCAAGCCGCGACGGCGTCTGCGACTGCCTTGCCAACGAGTGCTGACGTTCCGGGGTGGGCGGAGTGGGCTTTGACGACAACCGGGCAGCCGGCGGCAAGAGCCGAGGCTGCGTCGCCGCCAGCGACAGAGAATGCGAGCGGGAAGTTCGATGCTCCGAATACGGCGACCGGACCGAGAGCGACGTTTCTCAGTCGAAGGTCCGGTTTAGCAACAGGCTTGCGCTCAGCGTCAGCCGGATCGAAGCGAAGCTCCTGAAACTTGCCGTCACGGACCTCTCTCGCGAACAGGCGCAACTGTCCGACGGTTCTGGCGCGTTCGCCTTCGATTCGAGCGGGTGGCAGACCAGTCTCGTCCGACGCTCGCAGGACGAGATCGTCGCCGAGCGCGATGATGCGTTCAGCGATGGCTTCTAGGAAGCGCGCCCGCTCTTCGAGCGTGGTCTCCTTGTAAACCGGAAACGCCGCCCACGCCAAAGCCGTGGCCAGCTCCACCTGCTCCTTTGTCGCGCCCGCGAAACTCGGCTCCATTGCAGTACCGTCGGCAGGGTTTATCGCGGAGAAGGTCGCAGCCGCGCCACGCACGCTTGCGCCGCCGATGAGAAGGTCGCCGGAGAATGTCATGTTGATCCTTTCGAATTGGGAGCCATGACCGCGTTTACGTACCATAGGGGGTGTATGTCAGCGGCATTTGGCTGTCGAACTCACATAGGTGCCGGCGAGGGCCATGCCAACCCTCGAGAATTAAAAAGTATTACTTTTCGATTTTCATGAGTGATCGGGCGTGCGTCCGTGGACGCCCGCCCGATGCTGTGGTCACCGAGATGCAAGCTCACGCGGCTTTGTTGGCGATCGCTTGGATGGCTTCACTGGTGTCAACGATAGCGCTGGCATAGCTGGGGAGGTTGACCTCCAGAGCGGCATGCATCATCTCCGGCGAGTAATCGGCTACCGCGTCTTTGACGACGGTCACGTCGTAGCCGAGTTCGGCGGCATAGCGCACAGTGGCCTCGATGCAAGTATGTGCAACGAGCCCGATCACAATGAGCCTCTGGATTCCGTGCCGCTTCAGCTCGAGATCGAGATCTGTGTTGGCGAAGCCGCTGGAACACCAGTGTTCGGAGGCGACGACTTCGCCCGCCTGCGGCACGAACTCGGCACGGAATTCTCCGCCCCAGGTGCCGAACTCGAAGCTCTTGCGATGCCATGCCGCGCGTTGGATCGGAGCGATAAACTTCCAATTCTCATAGTCGCCGGGTCGATACCGATGATGCATCGCGTAGAAGACTCGAAGTCTGGCCTCGCGTGCCGCGTTCAGCACCTGAAGCATGTGCGGCACGCAGTTGTTCGCCTCGGCCACTTCTTTGATCCTTGGCCAGATCTTCCCGCCTTCGGAAATGAAGTCGTTGTATGGATCGACCACCAGCAGACCTGTATTGTTCCGGTCGAAAGACAGTTGGGTCATAGGGTATTCCTCCGGTGATCAGGCTGCCTTTGTGGAGGCGGCGTTCTTCAGCGCCGCCCGCTCGATGCTCGCCGCAAACAGTGGGGTCTCGCCCTTGTTGTGTGCGATCGACATCGGTTGCCGCTGCGTCCGGAAGATCTCGAACGGGATCCCCTGGCGGTCGAGCGAGGCCATCATCTCGTCCGTCGCATAGGACCTAACGCGGTTGGTGAACTCGCATCGACCCGCGTCGAGTTTCTTGACGCTGAGCTCCCAAGTGACGTGGATCGTCACGCGGCCATTTGGCGTGAACACGTCGGAATCGGAGTCGAGGATGAGATGATCCTTCTCGCCGAGGGTTTCGAGATAATGCTGGACCATCAGGCTTCCGCCGATCGTCTCGACATTGATGGACATTCGCGTGCCGTCGGGCGCCGTCGTGAAGCCTGCAGCGATGTGCGCCGGAGAACACCCCTGGTATTCCTTCTCGGGCAGGGTGAAGCACCACTTCGGAATGTCCACCTGTTCGATCGGTGCGTTGATGATTGCCGAAAAGCTGGAATCGACGATCTGGTTTTCGATGCTGTGCATGTGACGTCTCCATGGCTGATTGGGTGGCTCGTGCGGAAGACCGCGCCTTCATCACCGCGGCTGGGATCCGCGCGATTTCTCTGATTGGCCGACTGGCAGAATGAGATGTGCGCCCGCGCGACCTGCCGTTCCGACGCGCGGGCGCGGCTCCGGCCTACTTGTCGACCAAAGTCTGGGTGTAGTGCCCGAGGCGCGCTTCAATGTCGGGGTTCGTCTGAAGCCCCATTTCCATCAGGCGGCCGATGTTCTTTTGCGCCACCGGGCGCTGGACGGATTGGATGAAGGCGTCCCAGCCAGCTCCGATTTCCGGATCGCTCGGGAGGCTCGCGAAATCGACGAGCCGCTTCGTATCGGCGATCGCCTGGCGGTCGAAACCGGAAATCCTCGCGGCGAGTGCATCTACGAACGGGTCGAGCTTGTCGTCGTCGAACGATCGGTTGACGTAGCCGTATTCCTCGGCGAGCTCGCCGTTGATGTCATCGGACCCGAGAAGCACTTCGAGCGCACGGCCGCGGCCCATCAGACGGGGGAGGCGTGCCATTGGACCGCCACCCGGAACAAAACCGGCTCCGACCTCCCATTGAGAAAGAATTGCGTTCTCCTTGCTCGCAAAGCGCATGTCGCTGGCGAGCGCCAGTTCGCTGCCGACGCCCGTGGCTCGCCCGCGGATGAGGGCGACGGAGACAACGGGCGCCTTGCTGATGCGAACGAGCATGTCCGGCAGGGGATGGAGCCCGGTCCTCCCAGACGGCAAGCTCGTCGATTCGGACAGCGGCTGCGTAAAGTTGTAGTGGGTGAGGAAGAAGCCCGGCACAGCGCTGTCGAAGACAACAATCCTCAGGTTCGGGTCCGCTTCGATCTCCGCGACGACCTTTTCCATCTGCGGAATGGTCTCCGGACCGAATACGTTGAAAGGCGGATTGTCGAAGGTGACGCGCCAATATGCGGGCGTGCGCTTCTCGATCCGGATCTGCGGCTTCTCGCTTGCAGGCTGCGACTTTGCGTCGGCGGGGCGGTTGATTTTTTCCGCGACCATGGTCTGCCCGGAAAGCGCGAGCGCGGGAAGCATGAGCACTGCCGCAGCGGTCAGGAACTTGGACGACGAAATCATTGCGCTCGTCGAGATGGGCGATCTGACTTTCATGAGTACCTCCACTCGGATTGTTGTGAACGATGTGACTAGGATTCAATTTCAAGGACGAGTTCGATTTCGACCGGCATTCCCAACGGAATGCTGGAGACGCCGAGGACGATGCGGAGTGGAACCAGCGGAGAGCCGAACACATCCCGCAGAAGCTCTGACGCTCCGTCGGCCACCTTAGGATGTTCCTGGAAGTCGCCGGGCGATGCGATGTAGACGCCGAGCTTGGCGATACGGCTGATCCTGTCCAGCGATCCCAGGTGCGCTTTCGCCGCGGCGAGCCCGCTGAGGCAGGCAGCACGGGCGGCGGCGTAGCCTTCAGGAACCGAAAGATCCTCGCCGACCCGCCCGTGGTAGATTGCCTCGTGTCCAATCACAGGGAGCATGCCGCTGAGGAACAGAAGCGGGCCGACCCGGATCGCCTCGACATAGGCGCCGAAAGGTGTTGGCGGGGGAGGGAGCTCGATACCAAGATTCCGCAATCGTGCGTCTACGCCAGAGACTACCATTTTCCCAAATGTGCGCCGTTGTCGACGTGCAGCACCTCCCCGGTAATGTTGGTGGATTCCGTCAGATAGACGACGCCGTTGACGATCTCCTCTACAGGGGTGATCGTGCCCATTGGCGAGAGAGACTTCAGGAAGTCTTTCGGATCGGTTTCATGCATCGGTGTGTCGACGATGCCGGGAGCGACGGCATTCACCCGGATGTTGTCCTTGGCGAATTCCATTGCGAGGCTCTTCGTTGCCGCATTCAGGCCACCCTTGGTGATCATGGCGAACGACGCAGTCACGCCGGCGATCGGGTGGTCTGTCAGTGAAGTCGTTATCGTGACGACGCTTCCTCCGGATCCTTGGCGGATCATCTGCCGGATCGCGTGCTTGGTGAAGTGGATGAATCCCTCGATATTTGTCGCGGTAAGCAGCCGAAGGTCGTCGATCGTGTATTCGAGGAACGGCTTGGTGAAGAAAATGCCCGCGTTGTTCACTAGCGCATCGATCGATCCGAAGCGTTCGATTGCGCGTCGCGCCACGCGTTCGGCGGTCGCTGGATCGCCCACGTCGCCATCGACAAGTTCCAGGTGTTCCGGAGCGTCCGGCAGCGTTGCTTCCGTCACACGGCGTGAAGTACCGACAACGTTGTAGCCTCGTTCGAGGAATGATCTCACAAGGCCTGCCCCGATCCCCTGCGATGCGCCGGTGATCAAGATTGTCTTCCGCGTGCTCATTGGCATCTCCATTGTTGGACCTCGCACGATCCGCTGCCCGCCGACTTGCGGCGGGTTCGCCAGAATCTTCAAAGTCAGGTCTCTGCTGCTGCGGCTAGGAACGACCGTCGCCAACCGCCGTGACGACACCATCTCGCGGACCTTGGCCTCTCGCTATTGTACGAAGGTGTCCCCGATACCTTTGGATCGGGTGCAGATTATCAGGTGCAATAGACTGGCGGCATTTACGGATCTATCAGGATTCGAACTCACGAATGGGACGGTATCCGATATGACGAGCTGGCCAGACCGACGCATTCTCGATCTTTTCGGCATCGCGCTTCCGATCATCCAGGCGCCCATGGCGGGTGCTACGACCATCGAGATGGTGGTCTCCGCAGCCCAGGCTGGCGGACTAGGATCGCTGCCGAGTGCTCAATTGACCGTCGATCAACTGAAAACTGCGATCCTCAGCATACGCGCCTCGACCGGGTCCCCGCTGAACGTCAACTTCTTCGCGCATCAAATGCCTCCTGTGGACGCGGTCGCTCAGATGCGATGGAGGCGTTGCTGGCGCCCTACTATGTCGAATTCGATCTCGACCCTGCCGCTCCCGTTTCCGGCGCGGGTCGCGCACCCTTCGATGAAGCCTTCTGCGAGGTTGTCGAAGAACACAGGCCGGAGGCGGTCAGCTTCCATTTCGGATTGCCCGCCATGCCGTTCGTGGACCGCGTGAAGGCGGCCGGGGCGAAGGTTGTGTCTTCGGCAACGACTGTGGCCGAAGCCGTTATCGCGATGGGGTCTGAAGCCGGAGGGGTCATCGTGGCAACTTCCTCACGCAGGACATGGCCACCCAGGTTGGAACAATGGCGCTCGTTCCGCAGGTTGTCGATGCCGTCGGGGTTCCGGTGATAGCAGCGGGAGGAATCGCTGATGGGCGGGGCGTTGCAGCGGCGTTAATGCTCGGCGCTTCCGCGGTTCAGGTAGGCACTCCCTATCTGTTCTGCCCGGAGGCAAAGATCCCGGCGGTACACGCGCAAGCGCTTGCGGAGGCAGGTGACGACAGCACCGCGGTCACCAACGTGTTCACCGGTCGCCCGGCCCGAGGAATCGTTAATCGTCTCATGCTGGAGCTCGGTCCAATCTCAGAGGTGGTGCCGGCTTTCCCAACCGCCGGAGCTGCACTGTCTCCAGTGCGAGGCCAGGCGGAAAACGCGTCACGGAATGACTTCACGAACCTATGGTCGGGCCAGTCGGTGAGGCTAGCGCCAAGAATGGGTGCCCTCGACCTGACTCGGAACCTCTACGAGGCAGCCTTGAGCGTGATCGAGCGCCGAGCCTGATTGCTCTCGAGCGTTCGTCGCGGTCGGTCACCACCAGAGAGTGGAACCTCTGGTGATGAGCATCATTTGGCGGGACGGCCAGCAGCGACACGCGGTTCGATCTTTCGCTGGCCCCCAGCATCTTGTGATCGGGCGGCGACATTCGTGGGCATGATCGTCCTCTGGCCATCCGAAGAAATCAAAGAGCGGAGAAATCGTGTTGCCGCGGGAGTCGGTCTTCAGCCCGTCTCGACAGTTTCTCCGAGGCGGAGCGTTGCAGCCATGTTCACCAGCTCCGGAAGGGTGCGGGCGTCCATCTTACGCATGACTTGGCCGCGATGTGCCTTCACGGTGATCTCGCTTATGTCGAGCTCGAAGGCGACCTGCTTGTTCAAGAGACCCTTGACCACCCGTATCATCACTTCGCGTTCCCTCTTTGTCAGCGTCTCGTACGAGCGCTGCAGCCGTCGAAGCTCCTCGTCGTTGCGCAACATTTCTTCGCTCCGGGCGAGTGCCGATCGGATCGCCTCCAGAAGCGCCATTGTGTCGATGGGTTTCGTAAGGAAATCGAGCGCGCCGCCTTTCAGCGCCTTTACGGTCATCGGGACATCGCCGAAGCCGGAGACGAAAATGATCGGCATGCGATTGCCTCCCATGTTAATCATGGTCTGCAAATCGAGGCCGTTCAGGCCTGGCATATTTACATCGAGAACGAGGCAGCACGGGGCCGAGGCGAGATGCGTTGCGAGGAAGGACTGGGCTGAGTCAAAGAGTAGGGGCCGCCAGCCCGCGGACACTATCAGCAGCTCGAGGGATTCCCTGACAGATACGTCGTCGTCGACGACCACTACCGTTGGCCGCTCGATATCCCCGCCATCGGGAAGCGCTGCATTCGTCATTGCCGAAATCACCCGATACATGTGCTTCGTCCCCAGAGAAGACAGCAGGCTCGTCGTCCAATCGAAGTATATATGATAACATTCAACTTGCGCCGCGGCAGCGCAATGCCTTGCTCCGTCCGCTGATGAGGATGCGCCGTTTTGGCCAGAAGTCCATTGTACGATGGTATCGCCAACGTCTCATCGGAACCTTGCGGCGCTCAGTTCGCGCCAACACCATCGTACAATGGATTACGCCATCATCGCCACGCATGCTGGGTCGGTCGGCTTGGCGGACCACCGCCTTCGAACGATTAAAGCCAGTAGATTGGTGTTGCCCGCCACAGTTCCAAAAAGAGGTTTCGACATGAAAGAACGTTTTGAAGAGATCACCGGTACAGAACAGACGGCAGGTGATGGCGGCGCCCTGGATGCGCTGATCGAGTTCTACAGGGCGTTCAATTCGGCCGATATGGTGGGCCTCGAAGCGATATGGTTTCCTGGGGCGGCCCCAAGTATGGACAACCCCATCGGTGGAATCCGCCGCGGTTGGACGGAGATCGCGGGGGGGTATGCCAAACTGTTCGGTGGCGCCGCCACAGTAAACGTCACGTTCCACGACTTCACCAGCCAAGGTGGGCGGGAATGGCATCTGTTCGTTGGTCGCGAACGGGGTAAGTGCCGCACCGCGAGCGACAGTCTCGATGTCGCCTTCCGAACAACCCGCTGGTTCGTGCGGATGGACGGCGCCTGGCGACAACTCCATCATCACGGCTCCGTCGAGGATCCAGAGATGCTAGCAGCCTATCAGAACCTAATTTTTGGCAGCAGCAATTGATTACAGCGCCAGGACTCATGCTGGCGCGATTGTTCTCGCATGATCGCTTTGACCGATCGACAAAACAGCTTCGCTTCCTCCGCTCACGCATCGATATCGGGAGACGCTGTGAGAAAACGTCTAGTGAACGTCGTGACCGAACCTTCCCTCGAATCTCGTTCCGCGCAAACTTCTCAGTTAAGGACGTTGTCCGCGAATGAAAGGCGCGACGTCAGTGCCGAGAAGTTCGATAGAGCGGCGCATCGCCTCGGTCTCCAGGGCCGCCGTGCTCATCTGGAAGGTGATGCGAGAGATCCCGCGTAAGGTATCGTTAAGATGGAGGATCTTGGCCGCAACCGTCCGCGGGCTGCCAACCAGGAATGCACCGTTCGGACCGCAGAGGTGCTCGAACTGCGCCCTTGTAGGCGGCGGCCAGCCCCGTTCTCGTCCAGCGTCCGTGAACATCTGGAACCAGCCTGGAAAGAATGCTTCCCGGGCGGCCGCGTCGGTCTCCCCGACAAAGCCGAGGGCATGTACACCGACCTTCGGATCCTGGGGAGGGTGGCCGGCCGCGAGCCATGCGCGGCGATAGAGATCGACAAGAGGCAGGAAACGCTCGAAGCTTCCGCCGATGATGGCGACCATCAACGGCAATCCGAGGGTTCCAGCGCGGACGAAGGATTCAGGCGTGCCGCCGACGCCCAGCCAGATGGGTAGGTTCGGCTGGTGTGGACGAGGAAAGACACCCTCGCCATTGATCGCGGGACGAAAGCGGCCCTGCCATTCGATATTGGGTTGCTGCCTGATCTTCAGCAGGAGGTCCAGCTTCTCTGCGAAGAGCGTATCGTAGTCCCGCAGGTCGAATCCAAACAAAGGATAAGCCTCGACGGATGAGCCGCGACCGACCACGATTTCGGCTCTTCCACCGGAAATCAGGTCCAGTGTGGCGAACTCCTGGAAGAGCCGCACGGGATCGGCGGCGCTGAGGACTGCGACGGCGCTTGTCAGTCTGATGGACTTGGTGCGGGAGGCGGCGGCCGCAAGGATGACAGCCGGGGCTGAATCCAGCGCGTTCTCTCGATGATGTTCGCCCATTCCGAAAACATCGAGGCCGACTTGATCTGCGAGCTCGATCTCTGCAAGCACGCTCTCCATTCGATCGATGGGTGACTGCAATCGCCCCGTCGCGGGGTCGGCTAGGAGCATTGCAAAACTATCGATACCGATTTCCAATGACGAATCCTTCCAAGGCGACGTTTCCGCCAGGCGCAAGTTGCACGGTGTGTCGCCGACAGAAACGTGACACTCATCCTACTTCTGCCAGCACCGCGCCACCCTCCTTTTTAAAATGATGATGATCGATAAATTCGATAGGTGCTTTTGGCATGACGGCATCTGAATACCCGTCATGTCCAGGCATCGACATCCATCACTGCCCGTGCGAAGGCCTCTGGTGCTTCCTGCGGAAGGTTGTGACCAATCCCGCCGGTGATCAGACGGTGTTCATATCTTCCTTTGAACTTCCCGGCGTAGGCTTTTGGATCCGGATGAGGTGCCCCGTTCGCGTCGCCTTTTCGAGCGTGATTGTAGGGACCGATACGTCTGGGACCTTGGCGAGCACGGCCTCGTATTCGTCGAACCGGTCCTCGCCGGGTGCCAGTCCGAGACGCCATCGATAGTTATGGACAACGATCGCCACATGGTCGGGATTGGCGAATGCGGCGGCGCTTCGCGAGAACGTTTCGTCATCGAACTTCCAATGTGGGGAGGCGAGTTGCCAGATAAGCTTGGCGAAGTCGCTGGTGTATTTCTCGTAGCCTTCGCGACCGCGATCTGTAGCGAAATAGAATTGATACCACCACTGAAGTTCGGCGGGCGGTGGCAGTGGCGCCAGGCTTACGGCATCCCGGCGGTTTGTCTTCACCCGGTCGCCCGACCGCTTGGGCACCAGGGACGGCGCCACGACCACGCAATCATGCCCCAGTTCGACAATCTGACGGTAAAGGCCGTAACCCGTGGGACCCGCCTCCTAGCAAAAATGAAGCTTGGTTCCGCGCTTTGAAAGCTTATTGACCATCGATGCCACTGATGCCGGCTCCGAGGAGATGTCGCCGAAAAACCGCACCTCGCCGTTGCGCGCTCCATCGGCAACCGCAATCGAAATCTTGAGCTTGGATGTATCCAAGCCGATGAAGACTACGCTATCTTCCCTCATGGTTCGCCCTCGCTAAGCGGTGGGGCTCGGCTCCGGCCTATCCAGAGCAACCCCCGAATTCAGCTTATCGCGGGGGCGGGCCACCTTCACCCCACGAACATACGGTCTAGGAAGCGCGTGCCGCCATAGCCCCGCAGGAACGGCACGATGACGCGATGGCCTCGGCTTGCAAGGAGAGGTGCGACCTGCGCGAAGCTGTTGATGTCGTAAGGCCAACCGTGCAGGAGCAAGACCGGTGATCCCGTCGCTGGTCCGATGTCGGCAAATGAGACACGCAAGTCACCTGCCTCGATGCTCTTGTTTGCTTCGAGAGCGGCTCCAGCAGCGGCCGCTGGTACGTCTACACGGGTGGTCTGCTGGGAGGCTTCGGCTATCTTTTCGCCGAGGACACCCGCTGCGGTAACAGCGAGTGCAAAGCTGCCAAGCGATCGGCGTGTGAGATTTTCGCGTACGAAATTGGACATTGTGCCAGTCTCCGATGGTGGTTGCCTAACCGGCGTAAAGACACGATGGTATCGTCTATACGAACGTATCGCCTATACCAAGGTGCCAATGCCTTCCGAAATGTCCCTCGACATAATCCTGGTCGAAAGCGGCGGCTGCGCTCAACCGCGCCTAAAAATCGGGAGCAGATGATGTTCTACCCTGAACAGGGGCCTTCAAATTTAGGTTTTCCGCTTGTTGTGATCGCGACTGTGATGGTGGCGATTGTCGCGGTTCTGGTTGTCGTCAGCGATCGACCAGCGCCGACGCGTGTCTGGGTTCCCAATGCTTCCGCTGGCCAAGGAGCGAGTGCCGCTCTGCCTGTCGGATCGCGTTTGTCGGGGGGAAATAATCATGCCAAGCCCAAGCGATAGGCGGTGCCTTCGGCCGCTCATGCCGGACGAGGTGTCGATCGCCGCAAGCCTCCTGAAGGAGTACTGCGAAGCTCTACGCTGTGACAGAAATGGCGAGGAGGCGGAGGCGGTGGCACGGGATATTATTTGCTGGCTCCAGACCGGAGTTCCGATTCGCGAGCGGCTTCAGGAAATTATCCGGGCCAGAGATTGAGGCCGCTCTTGCCGTCGGTGTAGACATGGCAGGGAAGCGACCAATCACCTCTGAGTCAGATGCGGCTGCAGACCTGGAGCGATATTGTGGGGCTGCTAGATGTCGAAATCAGCGGTGTGATTGCCGCGCTTGGCGACTGGCCGCGTCGGCGACTGGCCCCCCTGACGCGATCAGAGCCCGTCGTTAGATCTTGGAGAAGATGGAGGAAAACGCGGCGACCAATTGGTTGGACGAATCCAATCAATTGGTCGCCCGTAGATTATTTCGTTGGACGCGACACTTTTAATGATCGGGACGGGACTACTTACCGGCGGCGTCTGGGCCAAACCGCCTAGGTGTTCCAAAGAGTGCGGTTTCGGCAGTGAAGCTGGGTGAGTGAGTGAAGGCGATCCTCGTATTCGGCATAGGCTTCCGACCTCCGGAGTTCGAACCTGCTGTTGCATACCTATTTTGCAGGCGTTTGTTGCTTTTTGTCCGAGAAGGAGTTGCAACATCTTTGCAAGTGTTGCAGCGGCGACAGAGCCGAGTGTTGCTTTTTTATACGCCGCTGAACTGGAGGGCAGCATGCCTCTCTAGGCTCGCGCATGCGAGGCCGGTCACGCGCAGGTCATCGCCGAAGTGCTGACAGGACGCCGATGCGATGGCTGTCATCGGGTAAACGCCAGCCAAACCTTGACCCGCAACCGGCGTTCCGTGCTATAATGTGTACATGTAAACACAACGGAGATTGGAGCATGAGTGCGACTATGACGATCCGTGTCTCGGAAGACACCTTGGCCAAGCTGACAAAGATCGCCGAAGGGACGAAGCGCAGCAAATCCTTCC
Organism: Rhizobium grahamii CCGE 502; assembly: GCF_000298315.2. Taxonomy (GTDB): domain Bacteria; phylum Pseudomonadota; class Alphaproteobacteria; order Rhizobiales; family Rhizobiaceae; genus Rhizobium; species Rhizobium grahamii. The sequence continues at coordinate 98,300 of NZ_AEYE02000025.1, forward strand.
TCGCGGGGGAGGCGGTCTCGGCCTACGTCGAGCGCGAGCTTGCCATTATTGAAGGCATCCAGCGCGGGCTGGGCGACGTGACGGCTGGCCGCGTAGTCCCGCACGAGCAAGCGATGGCTGAAGCCCGCCAGATAATTGCGGAAGCACGGCGCAAGAAAGCGCAAGGATGAGTCAAGTTGTCTGGTCGGCTGACGCACACCGCGACTATCTCGACATCCTCGCCTACATTGCCGACGATAATCCGGATGCAGCCGAGCGGGTCGTTGACGCCATCGAAGACGCGGGCAACAGGCTCAGTGAGTTCGCCACCGGCAGGCCGGGGCGCGTGACTGGCACTTACGAGAAGGTAGTGACGGGCTTGCCCTACATCATCGCTTACGCGCTGACGGACGAGGCAGTAGTGGTCGTCCGCGTCATCCATGCGGCCCGCGACTGGCAGGAGGAGGAGTGGCCGTAACCTCAGTAGGGATGCGAGATGTGATCCCGACCACGTGGACAACCGCGAACGAACGCTATTTTGCTTTTTGGAGCCGCACATGGAGTTATTGATAGCGTCATCCTGAGGGAAGCCCGATGCAGCGACGTCCGAAAGCAACTAGCACAATCAAGCTCACGACCTGTTAGAATTCGAAGGCGCATCCACGGGGAGAGAATTGAAGCTCAGGTATGGCTGGCGCTGCCGTGTTTTGGTTGGGGCAGCACTACGGCCTTGAATCACTGGGACCGCACCAGGGACCTTGACCGTTTGGCCTTCATTCTAAACATTTCTCAGATACGCCGTCAGTTCGCAACCTTGACTGTAACGCCAACGCCGCCACTGACGTGATCGTCACCTGCTCGTTTGAGATTGACCCACGGGAGTTCGACAAGGTGCTGTCTGGTTGGCAATTTGCGGGCAAGAAAGCTTTGGAGAAGCGTGTCTTTTACGACCTTAAGGCAGCCGACGGACACGTCTGGCTCATGGGGAATAATGAAGGCACAACAGTGGTCGCTGAGCGATACGAAGAGTGACCTCCAGCGACGTCCACGCACCGCAACGTCACGGGTCCGCGCCGCGCGATTGTCGGCCAGCAGGGGTGCCTTCTTGATGGTCTGAGGAGCCGGTGATTTAGCCGGCATATAGACCCGCGCTCCCGAACGCGGGCAAATGTCACAACGCCGCTTCGAAAAAGCAACAGGCGAAACCGCCGCTTATCGAGGTTATCCACAAAAACGCAACGGGCGGTTTGGCCGCAAAAAGCAACACGGACGAAACCGCCTGTGAATTCCATAATGTTGATTATGCCACATTTTTGTAGCCGGGGTGGGTTCAAGGATGTGCGACTTGCGATAAAGGGCTTGTCTTGTTCGCTATGGGTCACGAGCCGTCCCTCTTTCCAAAAATCTGTTCGATTACGATATTGTCGCGTGGGTGGCGATTGCTGCGCGAAAGTCTACTGCTGGCGAAAATATTTATGACATCGGCGACGCCAACCTGTCGCGCACCGTCTGTCCGGCCACATGGTCGCGTGCGGACAAAAATCAACGATATGCACAGATAGTCCCCACCTGTCCTGTCGTGTTGGCACCGCGGGAATAGCCTCAGTCAGGTGGCTTTTTCTTCCTCTCAGCGGAGCGGAAGCCATGGCCCCTGAGCTCCAAGCAGGCGAGAGCGTCCCGACTAACAAATCCTTGCCGTTGGCGGCTAAACTTCAGTACGCAATCTGCCCATCCTTGATTGGTGCGCCGTCGGAGGAGAGTTCCTCCTTGAGAATCTCCCGCGCCTCAGGACTGATGACAGCGACTGGTGCCGCGATGGCAAGACGCGCGGCAGAGCCTGCAAAGTTTGCGGCGCTCACGCCGATATGGTCTGCCGCGCTTGCCTGTCCGCCATCCAGGCTCTGCCCAGCCAGGCGCCGCCCGAGCAGGCGCACGATCTCCGGGCTGTCGGCAAAGGCGTTATGCCCGAGTGGATCGTTCGTCGCGATCGCGCTCGTGTCGATGACGGAAACGCCGAGTTCGTTGAAAAGAGGTGCGTAGGGTCTGAGATCGGACCCGCCGAGACGTTTGACGCCGCCCGAAAGCCAGCCCGAGACTTCCAGCGCCTTGTCATGTTTCGATGTCAGGATAGCAAAGTGCGGCCGCGTCGGTCCCATTTCCGTGAACTGACGGCGGAAGACGTCGATATCGATGTCCGGCGATGCGAGCACGACGTTCTTCACCTTCGCCGGGATCGATTTCTCACGCATTGCGACGCCGCGGAGTGCCTCCGCCGCCAACCAGCCGCCCATCGAGTGAGCGAGGATTGTCACATCGGAGACGTCGGGACTCTTCACCGCCTGGAGGATCAGATCCTCGAGGGCGCGGCGCGAGTAGTTCGCGCTCTCCTTGTCGTAGAGGTAATCGAAGACGCGCCCTCTGGACGGCCAGGTGAAGAGGATGGGCGCGGCGTCAGTTCCAGAGTCATGGACGATCTGTGCGAAGCGGAAAACCGCGTCGGCATAGGTGTTGTTGAATCCATGCACGAAGATGATGACCTGGTGCTTCCTGTTTCGATTTGCCCGGTACCAGTCCAAGGCTTGCCCTTCGGACTGGACCTTGGCAACCCGGGTGACCGCGAAGTCCTTTTGCGGGTTGGGCGGCATGCGCGACGGCCACTGCACCTCGCCGATCTTGCGATTCCGGTCGGGGGGAATGGAGACGTCGACGCTGTTAAGCGAGATCGCAGTCCCGCGGTCGCCGGAAAAGAGCTTGCCGGGATCCTCCGAAGGCTTGCGCGTCGTGGCGACGAGCATGGTAACCCGAGTGGTGCCGATCGGGGCGGCGGCGAGCGGCCGCAGGACGTCTTGCGCTCGACTGGCGCAACCCGACGCGACAAGCGACAGGGCAACAAGCACTGGGACGGCCTTACATGCGCAACGAACGGTCGCGATCGTCGTAGTGCGGCGGTATCCCTGGGCAACGTGCCCAGGGTGCGAGGGCGATCCTGTCATTTCAGTTCTGCTCCACTTCGCGGGGGATACGGAACCAGGCGACGTAGAGCGCCGGCAGGAAGAGAAGCGTCAGCGCCGTGCCGACCACGATCCCGCCCATCATCGCGTAGGCCATCGGTCCCCAGAATATCTCGTGCGAGATCGGAATCAGGGCGAGCGTCGCGGCCGCCGCGGTGAGCATGATAGGTCGCATGCGATGCTCGGTCGCCTCCACCACCGCCTTCCATGGCGACATTCCCTCCGCGCGCAACTCCTCGATCTGCACTATGAGGATGACGGAGTTGCGGATGAGGATTCCAACGAGCGCCAGGACGCCCAGCAGTGCGACGAATCCTAGCGGCGAGTTGCTGGTGAGCAGCGCCACGACGACGCCGATGAGTGCCAGCGGCGCCACCGAAAAGACCAGCAATAGCCGGTGGAAGCTCTGGAGTTGGATCATCAACAGCGTCGCCATGATGACGAACATGGCGGGCGCCACCTTGGCGATCGGTCCCTGTGACTTGGCGCTTTCCTCGACCGCGCCGCCGACTTGTACAGAGTACCCGGCCGGCAGCGTCTGTTCGAAGGCCGCGACCTTTGCGGAGAGCGCCTTCACGACCGTTGCCGGCTGCGTCGCGTCGCCGATCCCGGCCTTGATGGTGATGGTCGGAATTCTGTCGCGCCGCCAGATCGTCGGCTGTTCGAGTTCGTAGTGGAATGTCGCCACCGAGGATAGCGGCACGGCCTGGCCGCTGCTGCTCTGCAGTTGCAGGTCAAGCAGGGTATCGATCGAGCCCCTCTCCTTTTCCGCGGCACGGCCGATGACGTCTACGAGGTAGATGTCGTCGCGGACCTGCGTCAGCGCGCTTCCCTGGACCACGGTGTTGAGCGCCGTCGCGATATCCTGGGACGAGACCCCAAGCTGTCGGGCCTTGTCTTGCAAAACGTCGATCTTCACGACGCGGGCGGGCTCGTTCCAATTGAAAGCAAGGTTCCTAAGCGAGGGATGGGTGCCGACGATGGTGCCCAGCTTCTGCGCCAGGTCGCGCACCGTCTGCAGGTTCTCGCCGGATACGCGATACTGGATCGGCTTGCCGACCGGAGGTCCGATGTCGAGCAGCTTCACGTAGGCATCCGTTCCCGGAAAGGTCTTCTGAAGATAAGTTTCCATCTGGTGCTTCAGCTTGTCCCTAACGTTTAGCCCCTTTGTGACAATGATCGTCTGGCCGATGGAAACGTCTGCCGGCTGCACGTCGAACGAAAGAAGGAACCGCGGCGCACCCCTTCCCACGTATGTCGACCAATGTTCAACATCAGGGTTACCGGCTAGCACCTCATGTTCGAACTGGGCCATCTGGCGGCTCGTCTCAGCGATCGAACTGTTCTGCGGCAGGCTCCAGTCGACTATCAGTTCCGGACGGTCGGAGCTTGGGAAGAACTGCTGCTGCACCATCGACAGACCGACGACCGAACCAGCGAAGAGCAGAACGGTTGCGACGATGGTGATCCAGCGCCAGCGCAGGCAGAACTGCAGCAGGCTCGAAAACGCCTTGGCAAAGCGGCCCTTATGCTCGGCGTGCTTCTTCATGGTCTTCGGTAGGATGGTCACACCGATCAGAGGCGTGAACAAGACCGCGACCACCCATGAAACGACCAAAGAAACTGCGATAACGACGAAAAGCGTGAAGGTGAACTCGCCAGCGCTGCTCTTGTTGAAAGCGACGGGAATGAAGCCCGCCACGGTGACCAGCGTCCCAGTCAGCATCGGAAAGGCCGTCGAAGTATAGACGTAAGTCGCAGCGCTTCTGAGGCTGTCGCCCGCCTCCAGTCGCGCGACCATCATCTCGACGGCGATCATGGCATCGTCGACGAGAAGACCCAGCGCGATGATCAGCGCTCCGAGCGAGATGCGCTGCAGCGAGATGCCCGTGTAGAGCATCACCAGGAATGTTATGGCGAGCACGAGCGGGATTGCGACCGCCACCACCATGCCCGCTCTCATCCCGAGGCTGATGAAGCTGATCGCCAACACGATCGCGACGGCTTCGAACAGGGCCTTGGTGAAGCCGCCGACCGCCTCCTCAACCACCTTCGGCTGATCGGAGACCTTCTCGACGGAGACGCCGACAGGAAGATCCTGGATGATGTTGCCCATCGTCTTTTCAAGGGTTCCCCCGAAGGCCAGCAGGTTGCCGCCCGTCTTCATGCCGATCGCGAGGCCGATGGCCGGCTTGCCGTTGAAGCGAAAGAGCGACGTCGGCGGATCGACATAGCCGCGTGTGATGGTGGCGACGTCGGTCAGCGGGAAGAAACGGTCGTTTACCCGAAGATTGATCCCGCGCAAGGTCTCTTCCGAGATGAACCGCCCGCCGACCCGCAAGGCGACGCGCTCGGGGCCGGTTTCGACAAAGCCGGACTGGGTTACGGCGTTTTGCGCCTGCAGCGTGGTGATAATCGCGGCGCGGTCGATACCGAGAGCGGCGATCTTGCGGGTGGAGAATTCCAGATAGATCACCTCGTCCTGCGCCCCGACGATGTCGACCTTGCCGACGTCGGGTATCTTGAGGATCTGCGTCCGGGCGTTCTCGGCGTAGTCGCGCAGTTCCCTCTGCGTAAGCCCGCTGTCGCCCGTAAAGGCAAAGATATTCCCGTAGACGTCGCCGAACTGGTCGTCGAAGAAGGGTCCGACAACGCCCTGTGGAAACTCGTGCCTGATGTCGTCGACCAGGTTGCGGACGCGCGACCAGGTCGGCTTCACGTTCCGCGCGTTGGTATCCGGCAGTAGATCGACGAAGACGATCGTCTGGCCGGCGGTGGTGATGCTTCGCGTATGTTCGAGGTTGTCGAGTTCCTGTAGCTTCTTTTCGATGCGGTCAGTGACCTGCTGGGTCACCTCAGCGGCTGAAGCGCCGGGCCACTGTGCCTGGATCACCATCGTCTTGATCGTGAAGGATGGATCCTCCTCGCGGCCGAGCCCGAGATAGGCAAAGGCCCCCGCCACCGCGAACATGATCATAAAGTACCAGACGAGGGAGCGATGCTCGAGCGCCCAGTCCGAAAGGTTGATTTTTTTCACGGGCTTGGCTCCTGTGCGAGTTTCACTTTCTGTCCGTCGACAAGTTCATCGATCCCGGCGACGACGATCTCTTCCCCTTCCCGAAGGCCGGAAAGCACCTGGACGACGCGGCCACCAGCCCGCTTGGCGAGTTGGACGGCTCGGAGGTTGACCGCGCCTGTCGACCGGTCCACGATCCAGACTTGGTCGGCGCCATCCTTGTCGACTATGGCGGAGATCGGCAGAGTGACTGATGCCTTCTTTCCAGCCAGGGGCTTGACAGAAACCACCGAACCGAGACGGAAAATCTCAGGTGCCTGATCTATAGCGAGCTTGACCCTATAAGTGCGGGTACTGGGATCAGCCTGGGGCGCGATCTCGCGCACCTTGCCCACTGTCTCCTGCTTGGGGTTGAGTTGGAGCGCGACATCGACGTGGTCGCCCACGCGCCCAGATGAAAGTAGCGCCTCCGGAACGTCGACGACCACGTCACGCTGCTCGAGGCGTGCCAGCTTCAGGACAGGCTGCCCCGGCGAGACGGTCTGGCCCATTTCTACGAACGTAGCGGTGACGACGCCATCGAATTCGGCCCTGAGCTCGGAGTAGCCAAGCTGCTCATGCGCCTTGCCAAGGCTCGCCGTTGCTCTGGCAGCATTGGCGGTAGCCGACTTGAGCTGCTGTTCGGCAAGATCGTGTTCGGCAATGCTGGCTGCATTGTTCTGGACGAGCCTTCGCTTGCGCGTTTCGGTCGTCGCGGCGTTCTCCAACTGAGCCTGGGCGTTGCGAAGATCGGCCTCCGCGCTCTTAACCGCGAGCTGCAGACTGAGAGGATCGATCTCCGCGAGCACGTCGCCCTTGCGCACGAGGTCGCCAACCTCGACCTTGCGCGATACCATTCGCCCAAGAGTCCGGAACGCCAGATCGGTCTCGATGCGGGCTCGGACGACGCCAGGCAAGCCTGCCGCTTGGTCCCGCTCGGCTGTGGCTATCACCGCTTTGACGGGACGAGGTCCCGCCTGCTCTTCTGCGGCGTAGTTTTGATCGCAGCCGACGAGCAGAGGAATTGAGAGAAGAATTGAAAGAGCGCTGCATATGCGGACGAGTGTCATCTCACTTGCCTTCCCAGGCGACTGCCTGGCCTTCCTTGAGGAATTTGCCGCCTTCGGTGACGATCAGGTCTTGGGCCGCCACGCCGCTGGTGACGACGAAATCGTTCTGGCGGTACCGGCCGACCGATATCTTGCGGAGCGAGACCGAATGGTGCTGGGGGTTGACGAGCCACACGGCTGGTTCGCCTCCGGCAGAGGCGATTGCGGTATAGGGCAATACGATTCCGTCCCGCTGCGAGGCCCGCAGCTTGCCCACCACCGGCGTCCCGAGCGGCCACTGCGCGGCGTCCTGCAAGCCGACCTTGATCCGGATCGTGCCGCTCTTCCCGTCGATTACGGGAGAGACCTCGCGAATGCCGGCGTGCACGTCGTGCGCGGGATCTGAGACTGGCGCGACCTCGACGTCGTTCAGCGGTCGGCCGTCGAGGAAGAACGCCTCGAAGACATCGAACACCGCATCTTCCGGACCGTCGTGGGCGAGCGTGAAGGCGGACTGCGCCGCTGACACGACCTGCCCCGTCTCGATACCGCGCGCGGTGATGATCCCGTCCGCGGCCGCCCTCAACTCGGTGTAGGACAGAGCGTCCTCGGCGGTCGCAAGCGCGGCCTCGGCCGCCTCGAGAGAAGCCTGCGCGCTCAGCAGTTCCTTCTGGGCGTCGTCGAAGATCGCCCGCGGCACCGCCTGCGACTGCAGGAGCGACTTCGCCCGGTCGAATGCGAGCGTTTTCTGCGCAACGACGGCCTGCGCGGACTCCAGCGCTGCGCGGGCGACACTGACATCAGCCTCCTGTTCGGTGTCGTTGAGCCGCGCAAGGACGTCTCCAGCGTGGACGTGTGACCCGACGTCGACCTTTCTATCGACAATCCGGCCGCTGACGCGGAACGAGAGCTCGGTCTGCACCCGCGCTCTCACCTCCCCGGTGATCTCGGCTCCCGGTTGGTAGCGGGTCTCCGCCGCCGCAACCACGCGGACCTGCTGCAGCGGGGGGGGCACAGCGGCTTTCTCGTCGCAGGCAGCCAGAACTGCACAGGCGAAGCCAATTCCCAGCAATCGAGAGGACTGCATCTTTGTTGCTCCGATAGGGTTTCCGATCACCTGAAGCCGGCGTCTTGTACGACGGCTCACGAACTATGATCTGCGGGTCGTTGCCCGATGTTGTCACCGCCCACTTAGTGAGTGTTGTGGGCAATGTCAACATTGACAGATGAAAATATGTCCACCCAGCGAGATGCGGCGTTGGGGAACCGCGTCCGATTACGATGCGATGTGGGGTCCCGCGCTCGAGATCGTTAGTTGCACTGGTGAAGCAATGCATGGGCGAAGCGTTGTCGGGCTGGTGCGCTGGCCGCCATCGTCGACCCGGCGATCTCGCTGGCGCGAAAGCACTGCTCGGGGGTCATCGTCGTCGGACAAGGACGAAACGCGAAGATTGATCGGTGCAACCGCTCTATGAACCGCCACGAGAACTGGAGGCCGAAAACGATCTTGGTCTGTGTTTTCCCAATGACCCCGCCTTACACCGGCATGGAGCTACGCGCCGTTCGGGAGGCAATCCCCGTCAGTCATCTTGCTTGGCCCGACGCCAGTGCGCCGGAAGCAGAGATTAATATCGCGCGGCATGGCGCATGGTTGGAAGCAAGGGCGCTTGAACCGCTTTCGGCGAACCGGATACGTATCCAATCAAAATTCGGATAGAGGAATTTCGTCCAAAATTTTAGTCTACGCCGCGGTCAGCACATCAGCGACCTGGACATCCGACAACTTGATCTTCGCGGCCTTCTCCCTCAGCGCGGCCATCTCTTCAGCGACCAGTTCCAGGGCGATCTTCTGGACGGCTGCCTTCAACCGTTCCTCGACTTCGAACCTGTCCAGCAGGAAACAAGCTACTGCGTCTGCGAACATTTCCTCTATGGCAGGATCATCGTGCTCCAGAGTGTCAGTCATACTGTGCTTCCTTTTGGGTGCGGTATCCCTCTACACTTCGCACCTTCAAGGGTAGTTCCCAGCGTTATCTCAGTCTATTGGACTGAGGGAAGCGTTTCTGAATTCTAGGTAACCTCATCTCCTCCTTTGGTTTAGTACCAGATTGTCGAAGTCTACCGAACGCAGCTCCTCGCGGCTCGTGTTTGGTTCGCCTTTCGCCTCGGTCCCTTGGCTGCGCCGGACTACGCCCCAAAGAGCAGGCTGCGTTGAAGCCGTTGGGACGTGAGAGGTCGGTTGAGGCGATATTGCGGCTGTGACGAAGGCCACGAAGGCCACGAAGGCGACGAAGCGTCTGATTACAGGACGCCACGATGCAAGAGGGGCGTCCAAGACCTCCGCGTCCGAAAACGCGATGCGCTTGTACGAGACCGTTACGGCGTGAGACATGCCCATCTGTGGTGAACAATCGAGGCGCACCGTGAGCGGATCGCCGCTCAAAAACTCCGCGAGGCCCTCGGAGGTCGTAGCACCCTATGATCCGCTTTGGCCTTGGCCGCCGAGACCCAGCGCAGAAAGGATGCAATCAAGCAAAACATGTTCGCCAAACGGTTTTGTAAGGAAGCCGACAATGTCCCCGCCTAGCGCAGACGGGCGCACGTTCTTTTCTGGAAAAGCGGTGATGAAAACAGTTGGAATGCTCTCGCCCGACGCCACCAGCCTACGGTGCAGATCAAGCCCGCTCATTCCGGGCATGTTGATGTCCGTTACGAGGCATCCCGTACGGCTGATGTGAGGGGATTTTAAGAAATCATCCGCGGACGAAAAAGTCTCGGCGTCAAAACCCATCGACCTCATGAGCCCCTTGATGGCCACCCGCATCGGCTCGTCGTCGTCGACGATCGCAATCAGAGGTTTCTTGGTTGGCACTGTGGCCTCCCGACTTCGTCGATTGGCGTCGCGCCAAATCGGCGTGATTGGCGCGATTGCTGGGTCCACTTATTATCGGCCGACGACAAAGGCATCGCAAGTTATACGATCGTATACACTATCTAAACTTGCTGAGACGAACGGGGTCTAAACGCGCCGTTCGCCGGCTGGCATGGCCCACGGACGCGGGCTGCCACTGTAGCGGTAGATAGTGTACTATCCCACCGTCGATTTACATTAGGGGTTCTGACGTTGACCGAGGCGCAAGCGACCATCATTGTCATCGATGATGACCCCGAAGTTCGGGAAGCGCTTGGCAGTCTGCTGCGTTCCGTCGGCTTTGCCGTCAATCTCCTCGCCTCGGTGGGAGACTTCCTCAAGTCCGGGCGACCCGATGGACCGACCTGTCTCGTGCTCGATGTCCGGCTTCCAGGACAAAGCGGTCTTGATTTCCAGCTCGAGCTGTCGCGGGAAAATATTCAGTTGCCGATTGTCTTCATCACCGGCCACGGCGACATTCCGATGTCTGTCAAGGCGATGAAAGGGGGCGCCGTCGAGTTTCTGACAAAACCGTTCCGAGACCAGGACTTGCTCGACGCCGTTCACATCGGCTTGTCGCGCGACCGCGAATGGCTTGAAAACGAAAAGGCGATGGCGACGGTGCGGGCTCGTTTCGCTAGCCTGACCCCACGGGAGCGTGAGGTGATGGCTTTGGTGGTGACAGGACGGCTCAACAAGCAGATTGCCAGTGCTCTAGGTGTGAGCGAGATCACCGTGAAGGTTCACCGCAGCCAAGTCATGCAGAAGATGGGCACCAGATCCTTGCCCGAACTCGCGCGTATGGCCGACAAGCTGATGCTCGCGCCCGGAAAGGCGCAAACCGGCTCATAAGGTCTTGGCTCATCCCTTCTCATTGCGAACCGATCCTGTGCCATAGCCAATAGCCCAGAGACCGTCTCTCAGAAGCGGTTTGCTCCTTGTCGTCCTCGAGACGTTTGTATGTCGATCCATCAACGAGACGCGGGTGTCGCTCCCGGTATTCGAAAGTGTGGCTAGAAGAAACCACTGTATAATTTCCCGCCGCCGCTTCCGCCGCTACCCTGTACTCGTTGCCTCGAGACAGGCAGGTAGCGAATTCCTCCTTGCTACCAACGAGCTTCGCACCCCTCCCACCGAAGCTCTGCGGGTCCGAGACCCCTCGACCGCCCAGCCGCTGCTGGGCGGTCGTCGTCAGCAGAGGTGGAGATACATCGAACGGGCGGGTGATGGCCGCTCGGTTGCTGTGAGGAACCGGCCATATGTGGTAAGAAGGAAGGGATCGTCACGGCCTGTAATATGCGCTCGCTTTGGCCAACTTGATTGGCGGATCTGGGGAACGAAGTGGCGGTGATGACGTATTCGGCAGGTAGGCACATTCTCTTTCGGTGTTGGTGGAGATGGCGGTTTGGAGGTTCTTTGGGAAGACGGTGATCGCGTGTTCCACCGGCAACGGCGCCGAGGTGCCGACGGCAAGTGGAACCCGGTGCTGGTCGTGCTTTCGGCCCTCGAGTACCCGACACCTTCAAGCCTCGGTCGCCTCGACCATGAATACGGATTGAAGGATGAGCTCGATAGCGCGTGGGCGGTGCGACCGCTTGAGTTGGTGCGCGACGGAAGCCGGACCATGCTGGTGCTTGAAGATCCGGGCAGCGAGCCGCTCGCCCGTCGGCTCGGAACGGCAATGGAAACGGGACTTTTCTTGCGCCTTGCGATCGGCATCGCCGCTGCGCTCGGCAGCGTCCACCAGCGCGGCCTGGTCCACAAGGACATCAAACCCGCCAACATCCTGGTGAAGAACACGAGCGCCGAGGTGCGGCTGACCGGCTTCGGCATCGCCTCACGTCTCTCCCGCGAGCGGCAGGCGCTCGAGCCGCCCGAAGTGGTGGCGGGAACGCTTGCCTACATGGCCCCTGAGCAGACCGGGCGCATGAACCGCTCGATCGACTCCCGCAGCGACCTTTATGCGTTCGGCGTGACACTTTACGAAATGTTGACCGGGAGCCTGCCCTTTGCCGCTTCCGACCCGTTGGAATGGGTGCATTGCCACATTGCACGACAGCCGATGCCGCCCAACCAGCGGGTGGCGGATGTTTCGCCGACCGTCTCGGCCATCGTCATGAAGCTGCTGGCCAAGACGGCCGAGGAACGATACCAGACGGCGGGCGGCGTCGAGCACGATCTGAGCCGCTGCCTCCGTCAATGGGAAATGAAATCGCGGATTGAGGCGTTCCCGCTCGGCGAGCGCGATATCGCAGACCGGCTGCTGATCCCGGAAAAGCTGTACGGGCGGGAGCACGAGGTCGAGGCCTTGCTCGCAGCCTTCGACCGCGTGGTGTCGGGCGGGGCCCCGGAGTTGGTTTTGGTCTCAGGCTATCCCGGAATTGGAAAGTCGGCGGTGGCGAACGAACTCCACAAGGTACTGTTGCCGCCGCGCGGGCTATTCGCGTCCGGCAAATTCGACCAATACAAACAAGACATTCCCTATGCGACCCTGGCGCAGGCCTTTCAGGGCCTGCTCAAGGGACTCCTGGCGAAGAGCGAGGCCGACTTGGCACCGTGGCGCGCGGCGCTGAGCGCGACGCTCGGACCGAACGCAAAGCTGATGGTCGATCTCGTCCCCGAATTGAAGCTCGTCATCGGCGACCAGCCGCCGGTCCCAGAACTTCCACCACTGGAAGCGCAACGACGGTTCCAACTGGTATTGCGGCTGTTCATCAGTGTCTTTGCCCGACCCGAACATCCGCTGGCGCTGTTCCTCGACGATCTCCAATGGCTCGACGCTGCGACGCTCAATCTGCTTGAAGATCTGCTGACCCGGTCGGATCTGAAGCAGCTCATGCTGATCGGCGCCTATCGCGACAATGAAGTCACCGCCGCCCGTCCGCTGATGCGGACGCTTGACCTGATCAAGACCGCGGGCGGCAAGGTTTCGGAGATCACGCTTGCGCCGCTCACGCAGGACTGTCTCCAGCAGTTGGTTGCGGATGCGCTCCAATGTCAACCCGATCGAGCAGCCCCGCTCGCGCGAATGATGCACGACAAGACCGGCGGCAATTCGTTCTTCGTCCGTCAGTTCCTGTTTTCGCTCGCCGACGAGGGAATGCTCGTGTTCGACCATGACGCGGCATGCTGGTCCTGGGATCTCGAGCGCATTCACGCCAAGGGATACACCGACAACGTCGTGCACCTCATGGTCGGCAAGCTTGCGCGCCAGCCGCCCGATACTCGGGAGGCATTGCAGCAGTTCGCCTGTCTTGGAAACATCGCAGATACCAGGGTGCTTTCACTCGTGCTCGGGATCCCGGAGGAGCAGGTCGCCGGAGCCTTATGGCGGGCCGTCGATCACGAACTGCTCGAGCGTCTGCCAGGCGCGTACCGCTTCGTCCACGATCGCGTTCAAGAAGCCGCCTATTCGCTAATTCAGGAGGACCGACGCGGCGAGTTGCACCTTCGCATAGGGAGGTTGCTTGCGGCGAATACTACGCCGGAGGGGATTGACGATCATGTCTTCGAGATTGTCAGCCAGCTCAATCGCGGAGCCGCACTAATCACCTCGGCTGAGGAGCGCGAGCAACTGGCAGAGTTCAATCTGCTGGCAGGCAAGCGCGCCAAGGCCTCGACGGCATACGTCTCCGCTCTGAACTATTTCGTTGCTGGCACCATGATGCTTTCGGGGGACCGCTGGGAGCGGCAGCACCAACTGGCGTTCGCGCTTGAGCTGAACCGGGCCGAGTGCGAGTTCCTCCTTGGCGCGCTGCCGGATGCGGAGCGCCGGCTAGCCCAGCTTTCCAGTCGTGCTGGTTGCTCTGACGACCAGGCTGCTGTCGCCTTCCTGCGCATCGATCTTTATGCTGCGCTCGGGCAGACCAGCCGCTCGGCAGACGTCGGTCTCGATTACCTGAGGCAGTATCTCGGCGTCGACTGGTCGCCGCATCCGGACGACGCGGAGGTGCAGCGAGAATACGACCGGATCTGGTCGCAGCTTGGGAGCCGCGAGATCGACACGCTCATCGAACTGCCACTGATGAGCGACCCGGCGTCTTCCACGGCATTGGATATTCTCACTCGGCTCGTCGGGGCGGTATGGCATACGGATGCGAACTTGGCATGCATGGCAATATGCCTGGCCGTGAATCTGAGCCTGGAGCGAGGCAACACCGACGGCTCGTGCTACCACTATGTATCGCTCGGCTATATTGCCGGGCCGCGGTTCGGGGACTACGAGGCCGGGTTCCGCTTCGGTCAGCTAGGCTGCCAGATTGTGGAGACACACGACCTGAAGCGTTTTCAGGCAAGGACTTATAAAGACTTCGGGGCTCACGTCCTGCCGTGGACGAGACATGTCCGGACCGGTCGGGACATCTTGCGGCGAGCGCTTGAAATTGCCAACCAGAGCGGCGACCTCACCTTTGCCGGATACAGCTATGTCAGTTTGAATTCGAACATGCTGGCGGCGGGAGATCCGCTTTTGGAAGTGCAACGCCAGGCGGAGACCGGGCTCGCATTTGCGCAGAAAGCGCGATTCCAGTTCGTCGTAGATCTCGCCAACGCGCAGCTCTGGCTCGTCCGGACATTGCGCGGGTTGACCCGGAAATTCGGGTCCTTCGACGACGACGGATTTGCCGAACTTGAGATCGAACGCCGGTTTCTCGAAAATCCGAATCTTGCGGAAACCTGCTACTTCGTCAGAAAACTCCAGGCCCGATACTTCGCGGGCGACTATGAGGCGGCCGTTGATGCCTCGTTGAGGGCCCAGCGGCTGCCATGGACATCGGTGGGACATTTCGAAGAAACCCCGGAGCATCATTTCTACGGCGCCCTCGCCCGCGCCGCGTGCTGCGGCTATGAGGGGGCGGACCAGCGGGCGCGGCATAAGGAGACCCTGGTTTTCCACCACCGACAGCTTGAGATCTATGCGGAGAATTGCCCTGAGAATTTCGAGAACCGCGCCGCACTTGTCGGCGCCGAGATAGCTCGTCTTGAAGGCCGAGAAATCGACGCGGTGCGCCTATACGAGCAAGCGATCCGATCAGCGCGCGCCAACGGTTTCCTTCATCATGAAGCCCTCGCATATGAACTCGCCGCCCGGTTTTATGCGCAAGGGGGCTTCGACGAGTTCGCTCGTCTCTATCTCCGCAACGCGCGAGCCTGCTATCTACGCTGGGGCGCCGATGGCAAGGTGAGGCAACTCGACCAGCTCTATCCTGACCTCAGAGGGGAAGAACGCCCGCCCGCTCCAACGAGCACCATGGGCGCGCCGGTCGAGCAACTCGATCTAGCGACCGTAATCAAAATCTCGCAGGCCGTGTCGGGCGAGATTGTCCTTCAAAAGCTGATCGACATAGTTTTGCGCACCGCCGTTGAGCACGCGGGCGCCGAGCGCGGCCTGCTGATCCTGCCGCGTGGCGGCGAGTCGCGGATCGCGGCGGAGGCCACGACTTGCGGTGAAACGGTCGCTGTGCAGATGCTCGACGAGATCGTCACGGAGTCTACGCTGCCACAATCACTCCTTCGCTACGTGACGCGCACGAACGAAACCGTGGTCCTCGACGACGCAGCGGTTCAGAATCAATTCGCCGCGGACCCATATGTTTGTCAGCACCATGCTCGTTCAATTGTCTGTGCGCCGTTGCTCAATCAGGGCCAACTGACAGGGGTACTCTACCTTGAGAACACCCTCGCCCCTCGTGTCTTCGCGCCAGCCCGGATCGCGGTGTTGAAGCTGCTCGCCTCGCAGGCAGCAATCTCACTGGAGAATACCCGGTTGTACCGCGATCTCGCCGAACGCGAAGCCAAGATCAGTCGTCTCGTCAACGCCAACATCATCGGTATCGTCATCTGGGATATCGAAGGTCGTATTCTTGAAGCCAATGACGCGTTCCTCAGCATGGTGGGATACGATCGAGAGGACCTTGCCTCGGGTCGGCTATCCTGGACGGACCTGACGCCAGACGAATGGCGCGACCGCGACGCACGGACCGTCGCGGAGCTGAAGATGGTGGGGGCGGTCCAACCGTTCGAGAAGGAATACTTTCGGAAAGATGGCACCCGTCTGCCCGTGCTGATCGGAGGTGCGCTGCTAGAAGAAAGCAGCAAAGACGGTGTCTCTTTCGTCCTCGATCTGACGGAGCGGCGACAGGCCGAAGAGGGATTACGGAAGAGCGAGGAAGCCTTGCGCCAGGCGCAGGGGCAACTGGCCCATGCAAATCGCGTCGCCACAATGGGCCAGCTCACAGCCTCCATCGCCCATGAAATCAACCAGCCGCTCGCCGCATCGCTCACCAACGCCCAGGCGGCGTTGCGCTGGCTAGGCACCCATCCGCCCGATCTGGAGGAGGTGACGCAGGCCCTGGACCGGATCGTCGAGAACGCCAATCGGGCCAGCGACGTCATCGGCCGGATCCGTGCCTTGATCAAGAAGGAGCCGCCCCGCAAGGAGCGCTTCGACCTCAATGAAGCCATTCGTCACGTGATCGCCCTGACCGGCAGTGAGGTGCTACGACAAGGCGTCACGCTGCAGACAGAATTCGCGACGGGCCTGCCCTTGGTGGAAGGAGATCGGGTCCAGCTACAACAGGTGATCCTGAACCTGATCATGAACGCAATCGAGGCGATGAGCGACATCGATGAGGAAGAGCGCGAACTTTTGATCAGCACCGAGGCAGAAGCCTCAGGAACCGTTGTCGTCGGGGTGCGCGACAAGGGTCCAGGTCTTGACCCGCAAACAGTGGATCGTCTTTTCGAGGCTTTCTTCACGACCAAATCCAGCGGCATGGGCATGGGCCTGGCGATCTGCCGCTCGATCATCGAGGCGCACGGGGGGCGGATGTGGGCCACCGCCAGTGGATCAGGCGGGGCAATATTTCTGTTCACCCTGCCTCTCGAACCAGACGAAACCCATGGCGCAAAGTCTGCTGTCCAAACCGCAATGTTGAAAGACTGCGTATGACCAACAACTGGTTGAGGCTCTCGAGCCAGGCAGGACTCTGCGAAGCGTAACAGCCTTTGGAAGGTCCTCTCTTTCATCGCGGACAACAGCGTGCCCCGAACTGATCCACCTTCACGATGCCCCATCGGGCCGGTGCGCAATCGCGCTTGCGAAAACTGGACGAGGCGTTGGAGAGCGTCGACCTGTCTGCATCAGCTAGAAGTGCTGGGCGCCAAGATCGAGGGTCCTAAATTCCGTACCCAGGACGCGGCTTCGGACTCAATGCATGGTCACGGAAATCACTGGTGGGCGGAGATCCCCGAAGTCGTGTAAAAGACGGAGAAGCTCGACGGAGTGGCACAAGAGACCGAACTGGGTTCCAGCAACGTATAAGGTGAAGGCAGATCTCCAGGCTTGAAAAGCTTGTCCCCAGGGAGACTTGATCG
The DNA here is from genome assembly GCF_000298315.2 of Rhizobium grahamii CCGE 502. GTDB lineage: Bacteria > Pseudomonadota > Alphaproteobacteria > Rhizobiales > Rhizobiaceae > Rhizobium > Rhizobium grahamii. The sequence goes on from NZ_AEYE02000025.1 coordinate 115,679, forward strand.
TTTCGCGTGGCATGACGGAGAACGTCATCAAATGAGCTTCCAGGTCCGCAGTCGGCCAAGATGAAATAGCTGGCGGCGTGTGGAGCGGAGAACCCGGAGCGCAAGGGCCAGCTTCCCCATATGCGCTGGGAAACAGCGTCAATGGGACCAGCTCGATCTGGATGCGGTGGAGTTCGTGTGTCATGGACTCAATCCTTTGGAAGAACGAGGAGCAACGAAGAGGCGAACGGTCCGGCCTATCGGCTCGCCGGCCACGCATCGCTGGTGAACCGCCTCAAGTCTGTTCTTGATGCAGGCATCGGCCTGATGAGCGCCTTCGTGAGCTAGATGACGTTGCCGCGCGGGAGAAAGTATCCTGACCGTAACAGGACGTGGCGCGACCTGCTATTGATCTTTAGGAAGGATCGGGTAGCGAAGAGGAGGAGACGGCTTATACGGCGGTGTAGGAGTCCTTCATCGAGGCCCGCTGCCAGAAATCAGACCGCAATCCGCTACTTTACGATGAGACGCCTTCGGCAGTTGCTTATATGAGGATGCCTGCGCACGGCTCGGGGCCGACGTGGTTCGCTACACCTTCATCGTAATGGACTTTCACCATCTACTCCTTGCCGGTCTCCCGGCGCACCCCCATGGGATCTAATTCCGCATAACTCCGTGGCAGCCGCCTGCGTGCTGCATCCGTATAATTTGCGCATACACAAGTATCATGGCGGACTTGCAAACTTTGTTTTACCTTTTGCTTATGAGTGCTGGCTCCCCAAATTGATCATGTTCGCACCGGCGTCGGCAGCCATTCACCAGACGTTGGAACCATGGCCAATCAGGTTGCAAAACCGTTAGGAAGGGACGCAGAATGCCGACGGTACCTCCGACTCCTATCACGCCTCCAGACGAGCATGTTGTCACCGCCCGAGAGGCGCTTGAGCCCCTCTATGAGAGACTGGAGCTTCACACCGAGGCCACCCTGCTGTCGGCGGCTATGGAGGCCGGATGGCCCGCCGACGAGGCCACGAAAGCGCTGGCCGCCCTTAGATTGCAAGACGCCCTCAATATACTCGGCCGAGAAAATTGAGGTCGCAGCATATCGACACCGAACGAGATGGAAGGCGTCGCAAAGTTTCCTTTGCGGAGACGACGGATAATTTCGCCGGTGTTCGGCGTCGCCAAGGACTCGAGGGTTCGATTGGAACATCAGGACGATGTTCCCTCCTTGCTTCGCCGCCGCATCTACGCGACAGGCGTGTTGCTTCTAAAACGATCCGGCAAAGCCCAGAGACTCGCTTGGTTGCCGTCTAGCGGATCGACCAAGTTATAGACCTCCTCGGCGGTGAGCTAGCATATCGACACCGTCGTTGCCGCCAGGGAATCCAGTTTCCCATGCGGGGCAACGGCCGGACGAGTCGTGCGACCGTCCGGCCTGTAACCTTCACCGTGCCAAGGTTGGTTCTAGTTCCCGCGAGGCACGCGATTGTAATCCGATGGTGGGACGTCGCCCGTGACCGAGATATTTCCCTGAATCCCATAGATGATCCGTAAATTGGCGGCCGCAGCCTGAAGCCAACCGACGGCATCCTCCGAGGTCCAAGCCGTGCCCCCCGGCGGCAGGCTCTCAAACAGACCCACGATCAGAGGATTCAAAGAGGAGGAGCGGCCGTTGCCGCCGCCCTGGTTCGGACCACCGCCCCTGCCGCCATCGGACGGAGCCGAGCGGACTTGATCGGAAGAGGTCGCAGATACTTCGCCAGAAGGACCCGAAGACCTGGTGTGAGACGAACTCGAAGAGCCCCTGGACGAACCCGACGACGCCGCGCTCGCGGAGCCTGCGCTGCCGTGAGACGAATTAGAATACGCCGCGCCGGAGGAACCCGTGGCGGATCCCGAGTGATCTCCATAGGAAGAGTAGGTCGTTCCGCCGGTGCTCGACGCGGCTGCCGCACCGGTGACGAGCCCAGCCGCGTACCCGCCCAGAACGTAGGCTCCGCGGCGATAGTATCCGCGCCCGTAGTCTCCGCCGCCATACTCCCCGTCACCATAGTCGCCGACACCGCGGTCTCCACCACCATAGTATCCACGGCCAAAGTATCCGTTGCCGTTGCCCGAAACCTTGAGATCGCCTGAGTTGTTGACGGTGAGGTTGCCTGAGTCCTTCGCGACGATATTGCCCCCGGAGTTCATGAAGGCGCGGTTCCCAACGACGTTGCCGCCCGAGTTCACCGTGTTGCGGATATTTCCGGACGCGTTGCTTCCTCCGCGGCCGGGCCCTTCCGCCAATCGCCCCTTTGCGCCGCCGACATCTGGCATACGAGTTCTTGGCTTCACTGGAGGACGGCTCTGCGCGCTCATCGGTGGCCGACCGTGACTCGCCATCGGCGGACGCGGTGTTCGGCCCACCTGCGGACGCGGCGCCCCGCCCGGCCCTCCCGACGGGAAACGCGGTGGCCCGCCCATTGGCAGACTGGGCGGACCGCCGGGCGGTGGCGCAAACTGACCGAAGGCAACGTCCGACGTAATGGCAGTTAAAGCGATAAAAGCAAGGCTGGTGCACTTCAGACGGTTCATCACTTGCCGCCTTCCTTTTCCGACGCGACGTCGGGTGTCGAATCGATCTTTTTCGCCCCGGCGGGAGGGTCAAAGGTGAATTCGGCGTCGGACAAAGGGGGCTGGGTCTTCCAGCTCGTGAATTCTGCGATGAACCGGGGTTGGCCCTGCAGCAACGGATAGGTGACGATCAGGCGATGTGGCGTCGCCGCGGTGTTCTTCTCGACCCACAATTCCAGATCGATACCGGACTTCTGAGAGAAGAACAGATGCCTGCACTCGATGCCGTCGACCTCGGCCGTCCCGACCTGCCAGGCGGCCATGGCATCGCCTAATAGGATTTTGTCCGGAGAAGCTGCAAAAAGTGCACCCAGCGGAAAATCGAAGTCGAGCTTATCTGCAACCAAGTCAAGCGCGGACGGTATGTCGCCCGACGCGGGGGTCGTCCCGTATTTTTTGCTGTCGGGATAAAAGAGCGAGGCGGTCTTTCCGTCGTAGAACAGATTGTGCTTTCCGTCATCGCCGATAAATTCGACGGCGATCCGGTCGGGCCGGCGCACGGAGATTTTCATTGTATGAAAAATGTGAAGCGGCTGTCCGGACTGATCCAAATAAACCCTGATCGTTTTCGCGGTGATCGAAAGGTCCCTTGCGAGTAGCGTCTTTCCCATTTGCGAAACGGCGGTCTTGGCCTCCTCGCTGATCGCCGGCTTGACCGGCTCATCTGCGCGGGCTGTCGGCAGCGCAGCGAATCCTACGCTCACGACGATCGCGACGGCTTGGACGGCATTTCGAAGTATCGCATTCAGACCTCGCCCGCTTTTGCCAACGACAGTTGGGTCCGCCGCGACTGAACAGTGTAGGCTTTTCAATAGGATTCGGTCCGAGCCATTGCAAACTCTCATGTTCATTTCCTCTGTGATTAAAGATTCGTTGGCAGGCAGGCCGGATGAGGGTTCCCGCCAGTAGCTGTTTTCTTCGCGCTTGAGCTTTCGGCGCCCAAGGAATGGGATGCTCAAATGCCCTGGCAAAACCACACGCCTCCGACGATGATCGCGAACATCGAGAACGTCGACATGAGGCCGCATTGCACTCTGGCACTTCGGGCGCTGGGACGACTTGCGAACCAGCCGATGAAGGTTGAAAAAGTCGCCATCGCTGTGATCGTGCCAAGACCGAAGACGAGGAGATATGCCGCCGCTTCGGTAGTCGTGGGCAATGCCAGCGCCGGCACAATGCCTAGCAAGTGAGAACTGCCAGCCAGTCCGTGCACCGTGCCGACAGCGAAGGCCGGATGCTTGTGACCATGCGGATGATACCCGTCGGAATGGGTTTCGGCCTGGTCGGCAAATGCTGTGCGTAGTCCCCAGATGCCGATACCGCAGAGCATGACGCCCACGAAACGCTCGCTCCAGGCGGAGACGACGTCAATGGACAGAGCGCCCCGCAACACAAGCGCGAGCAGCCCAACGCCCATGACCCCGGCGCTGTGCCCTACCCCCCATCGAATCCCTGTGCGCCATGCACCAGCTTTGGCGTCGACGGCATACGGCGCAATGGCTGCAAGGTGATCGGGCCCGCAGACCACGTGAACAAAGCCTGCAAAGAGCCCGGAGGCCAGAAGGGTCGTCAGAAAGAAGGGGGTCATGTCGTAGCCTTTCGGGCGGTCCAATTCGCATAGCGGTCAGGGAGCGCGGCCAACGTGGCACGGATCCGGCCACGGCGCCCATCATCGGTCGGGCAATCGAATGCGCGCTCGGACATGCGAGTTGATCATGTCCGCGAGCCATATCAGCCCGCCACGCCAGAATCCGTGCAACCGCGACTGATGGCTGCGGTAGAGGAGAACGTGACCAAGTTGTGCCACGCGCCCACGTAGGAAGCCGCCCGTGAACAGTCCAAATTGTCCAAGCGAGCCATAGGCGCCGTAGCCGCCTAGCGATACGATCGAACCGAAGTCCCTGTAGGAGAACGATGGCATGTCTTTCCCTTCCAGCCAGCCAGGAAGATGGCGGATCAAATGCGAAGCCTGCTGATGCGCGACTTGTGCCGCCGGCGGTAGCGGCCTGCCGGGATCTCCCACGGAAAGACTGGAACAGTCCCCGACGGCAAAGATCCCGGGATCCCGCGTCGTCTGCAGCGTAGGTCGCACCACGATTTGGTTGTTGCGCGTCACTTCGAGCCCGTCGAAAGAGGCGCAGGCGTCCGAAGCCTTCACACCGGCCGCCCATACCTTCAGCCCGGCGTCGATCTGTGTTCCGTCCGCCAGTCGAAGGCAACCGGCTTCTGCAGCGACGACGCGCGCGCCTGTCAGGACGGTGACGCCGAGTTTCTCGATACGCTCGCGGGCGGCGATCGCCACCCGATTGGGAAACGCACCCAACAGGTTCGGCCCGCTCTCGATCAGCGTCACCTTGACCTGGTCGCGCAGTCCTGCTGCGCCGTAGTAGGCAGAGGTATCTGCAAGCTGGACAAGCTCTGCGGCGAGTTCGACTCCTGTGGCGCCGCCTCCGACCACCGCGATGTGCAAGCTGCTCTTGGCGGCCAGCGCTTCGAGCATGTGAGCCATCACCTCGCGATTGAATTTCATCGCCTGGGAACGGCTGTCGATCGTGAGGCAGTGATCGCGCACGCCTGGCGTTCCGAAGTCGTTCGCCTCGCTGCCCGTCGCTAGGATCAGCGTATCATAGGAAATCGCGCGCTCCGGCAAGATGGAGCGACCCTCGATTTCCAAGGGCTTCAGATGAAGCTTCCGCTCTTTCCGGTCGATGCCCTTGAGCTCTCCCGTCTCGAACACGAAATGTCGGTTGCGGGCTTGGGAGATGTAGGAGGTTTCCTGCTGCGAGACGTCGGTGGTACCGGCGGCGATCGTATGCAGCATCGGCTTCCACACATAGGCAGGCTCCCTGTCGACCAGCGTCACGGCGATGGAGGCGTTGCGTGTGCTTCCCGGCAATTTCGAGGCAATTTCAAGTCCGGCGATTCCGCCGCCGACGACGACGATCTGGTGGGTGCCCGAAGGCCTGGCACCTTGGTCAGGGTCGTGTGGCTGCAGTTTGTCGGACGATGTGGACGGATTCGACATCTATCTTCTCCAGATGGCAGTGTCTTCGGCGATTTCGTTGATTGCGGGCCCGTGCCCTCCCCGATCGGCTCCCAGCTCGGACGGCTCTACGATCAGCCGTCCGCTGCGGCGGTAGGTGGTTAGAAGGCGCACCCAGTTCCCCAGGATCGACAGCCTTGCATGACCGCCGCCAGACAGAGTTCGAAGATGCAGCAGTCCCCACAACAACCACGCTGGAAAGCCGATGATCGAGCGGCCGCGAAACTCCGCAACGCCGACGTGGCGGGAGATGGTCGCCAGCTTGCTCGGCGTGAAGCATTCGTAAGGCTTGGAATGGGCGGTTTTTGCAAGCCGGGCGGCGATGAGCCTGCCGACGTATCGTCCCTGATCCTGCGCAACCGACGCCAGTCCCGGCATCGGGCGACCGTCGGGGCCGATAACATGGGCCGCATCGCCGATTACAAAGCACTCGGGATGCCCCGGCACGGAGAGATCATTCAGGACCGCAACCTTTCCGTCGGGTTTGACATGCGCCCCGAGCGTGCGGGCTAGCGCCACTCCCTGGACCCCTGTACACCACAACACCGTCGCGGCCGCGATATGCTCGTCGCCGACGACAACACCCGCTGCGTCCAAGTGAGTTACGGGAACGCCCAGCTTCACCTCGACCCCTTGGTCTTCCAGCGCGCGGGCCGCATAGGCCGAGTGTTGCTCGCTGAATGCCGGCAGCAATCTTGATCCCGAGTGGATCAGAACGACGCGCGCCTTGCCGAGGTCGATATTTCGAAAGTCCGATGCGAGCGTCCTTCGAGTAAACTCGCTGATCGTACCTGTGATCGCCACGCCTGTCGGCCCACCGCCTACGATGACCACCGTCATGTCGCGCGCCTGCTTTTCAGGATCAGGCTCCAATTCGGCGCGCTCGAACGCCTTTAGAAGTCGATTGCGTGCGGCGACGGCGTCGCCGAGCGACTTCAGTCCAAGCGCGTGCGGCGCCCACTCCTCCTCGTGGCCAAAATAGCTTGTCTTCGCGCCCGTCGCGACCACCAAGATGTCATAGGCTATATCGTCGCCTTCGTTCATGACGACAGCCCGGCGGGACAGGTCGATGCGCTTCGCCTCCCGCATTTCCACCCGGACGTTCGGCATCTCTCGCAGAAGCGATCGGATCGGCGTGGCGATTTCCGCGGGTTCGAGGATCGAGGTGGCGACCTGGAAGAGGAACGGTTGAAACAGGTGGTGATTGTTGCGGTCGACAAGTGTGATGTCGGCGTTGCTGTCGCGCAGTGCGCGGACGACGGCGAGGCCTGCGAAACCCGCGCCGACGACTACGATCCTCCACCGCGATCTGCAGTTCCTCGTAGACTGTCTTTCAGCGTTCATTGTCGTGGCCCCACGAAGCATTCGGCCTGCTCGGCGGCGCGCCGCGCCCTAGCATGCAACCGTCGCGATCTGGGCGTATCGCGAAGTTTGAAATTGATCAGGGCCAACTCGAGACCTCGTTTCGGCCGGTTGCCGATTCCGATGAAGAACGTCGCAGCGTGGTCGGCGTACGCTTCAGGCCACCGTGCGAGCAGGCGCTCGTAGGATTCCGCAACAAGGTCGATTTGCGTGGCGGTACGGCGGCCGCGAGCGGCGAGGATCTCTGCGTAGACCGCCCGATACTCAGGATCGTCGGAGATCTCGAGCAGCGGCTCGACGAGTGCTTCGGCGACGTCCAACTGCCCGCGGGCGAGAGCGACTTCGGCCCTGTGCCCCCGTCCGGGTACGTGCGCCGGCACCACGGCTTCGAGCTCTGCGAAGAACGCGTCCGCTCGATCGAGTTCGCCGCGGCGCAACGCCAGAACTCCTCTTTGAAAGAGAAGTTGCCCGCATGGAAGAGGTGAAACGCCATCGTCGACGTCGAGCGCGGCCGCGTAGTACCTTTCGGCGGCGCCCCATTGATCCATTTCCTCCAGCAACGTCGCGAGGCTTCCAAGGGTATCAATCCGAGGATCGTGCTCGGCGATCCTTTCCCGCAGCACAAGCGCCTCGTCGTACCGTCCCACAGCCTGGAACAGCGCCGCCCGACCGGCATCGATCTCCAACTTCGCGTGCCCGCTGGCGAGCGCCTGGTCGAGGAGTGCCTTGGCCTCGGAAAAGCGGTGGAACCGTTCCGCTATCCGCGCTCGAAGATAGATCGCCGCGGGCGATCGTGGCGCAAGGCCGACCGCCTCGTCGGCGACTGATTCCGCACGGTCGTGATCTGCGATACGGCCAAGCAGATCGCCGCGAAGAAACAGCAGCTTCGACAACACCTGCAAATTCCCGAAGGTTGCGCCCGCGACGCGGTCCCGCTCCAACCCGTCGATCGAGGTCGACAGGTTGGAGAGAGCGATGCGCCCGCTTGTATAGCGCCCGCGATCGATCATCATGCCGCGTGACTTTTTACGCCGGTCAGCAGCGCCGGATACCCCCGAGTCAGCGAGCCCCCGTCGATCGCGATCGTATCGCCATTGATCGATCGTGCGCTGTCGGACGCGAGAAACACGGCAGCCGCGGCGATTTCTTCCGCTGCCACGACGCGGTTCATCGGAATGACGCTCAGGAACAGGTCGCGCATGGCGGGATCCTCGAGTTCCTTCCTAGTCAGTGGCGTTTCCACGAGACCTGGCGCGATGCCAACGACGCGAATGCCTCGGCCACCGAGTTCCAGCGCGCCGCACCGGGTGATCATGTCCACCCCGGCCTTCGCGGCGCAGTAGGCCGCCTGACCTTCGCCGGGCTGGCGTGCGTTCACCGAGGAGATGTTGATGATGACACCCGGCCGTCCCTGTTCGATCATGATCCGGGCCCCATGCTTGACGCCGAAGAAGACCCCGCCGAGCGTCACGGCATGAACTGCCCTCCACTTTTCGGCGGAGAGTTCGGTAAGCGGAGTGATCGCGCCAAAGCCGGCGCAATTGACAACGACGTCCAGGGACCCGAACGTGTCGTGGGCCGCCCGCAGTGCGCCTTCGACCTGATCCTCGTCCGAAACGTCGACGACCCGGCCAATGGAGCGCTCGCCGAGCGCACGGGTCGCCTCATCGAGCGCCTTCGCATTGAGATCGCAAAGCACCACGCTCGCGCCCGCTTCGACAAATGCCGTCGCGATGGCTTTGCCGATGCCGGATGCGGCGCCGGTCACGACGGCGCCCTTGCCCTTCAACATGTCCATATTCACTTCTCCTTGATGTGTGGAATGGTTACCGCATAGGGATCGGATCCTGCGTCCGGGTTCCCTTTAGGTTGCAAGCTTCAGAGGATTGTCGCCATCTCGTGGAACGAGAGCCGCGGGTTGCGAGGAAACAGCTTGGCGTCATTGCCGTAGCCGATGTTGATAATGACGTTCGCCTTGATGTTGCCGTCGGGAAAGAACTCTTGCTCGACCTTGGCTGGGTCAAAGCCCGTGATCGGCCCCGCATCCAGGCCCACGGCGCGCAGCGCAAGAATGAAGTACGCGACCTGAAGGGTGCCGTTTTGAGCAGCACTGCGGGCAGCGAGGTCCGGGTTGTCGGCGAACCAGCTCTTCGCATCGGCGTGCGGGAGAAGAAACGGCAGGAGTTCGTAAAACTTCAGATCATAGCCCGTGATGGCGACGACCGGTGCGCCCGTGGTCTTATCGACATTGCTGGGCATGAGCGCCGGACGCAGCCGCTCCTTGGCTGCCGTCGAGGTCAGGAAAAGCACGCGCAGAGGCTGCTGGTTCGCCGAGGTCGGCCCCATCTTGGCGAGGTCGAGCGCGTCACGCAGAAGCGCGTCAGGAACGGGAAACTCGTGGAAGGCGTTGTGGGTCCGCGCCTCGGTAAAGAGCTGGGCCACGGCATCGGTGCCGAGCGGTTCGCCACGACGCAGGCTGTTGGGGTCAACATTGGCAATCATTTGGTTTCCTTTTGCGATTGGAGTATCTGGGGGAAGCGGACGACGAGCGCTGCCTTGGCAGTCGCTCTCCGCGCACCTTCATCGCGCTCTGGCCTCAAGGTAGTCGTGGACGACTTCACCGTCGTTGAGCGTCATGTCCCAGAGGTGCTGGCGGCCTTCGAGAACGCGCACGACCGGAAGCGCGGCGACCGGGCAGCCGACGTGCGGGACCATGAACAGTTCTGCAGGGCCGCCCCATGCGCCCTTCAACCGGACATCGTAGAGATTGACCTTGACGAGCTGGGCGACCTTCGGCGTGCGAGCGTCGACGTCGGGAAGCAGCTTCAGCACGAGTTGCGTCGTCTGCAGTTCCTGCTCGATCTCGGCCAGGCGATCGGACAGGTCCACCATGCGGTACGGCATGGTTGCAAGCGCGACCTGGGTGCCGCCATAGGACAGGGTCCCGGTCAGTACCTCCCGGACGGCCTTGAGCTCGGGCTCCCCATGACGCTTCGGGAAGCCGAGGATCTCCCGCCCGGCGAGCGTCGGGGACTCGCTGTTGAGGAAAGCCTGGAAGACGTAGATGACCGGCTTGCCCTCGAAGGTGCAGGCCACCGAATGGCCGATCTCGACGTACGGCCCGAACCCGCTGACCTCGGTCATGTTCCGCCACTCTATGGTGACGCGGTTGCCCTCTGCGGGTTCGAGAGGTCTGGGGACGACCGCGCGTACGGCCTCCGCGGTGCTCTCGTAGGTGACGATGAGCTGGTGCATGTCCTTGTAGTGCCATGGCCCACGCGGATAGCTGGGCCTCAGCGTCGACATCACCGGATGCTCCAGGAACCAGTCGGTGACACTTCCATTGTCTTTCATGTTGTCCATGTTCATTTCTCCACAAATGCGGGTATCGGAAGGTCAGTCCGCTGGTTGGCTTGACGCACGAAAGGAAAGGCCGGCCCGGCCGGACTGGTCGGACCGTCGACCCCGTCGCCCAGCCGCTCGCCACGCCCGCCGTTCACGAACAACGTGAGCATCTCGTCCAGGATGTCGTCATCCAGCCAGCGGCCGCCGGCGCTGGTGTGCTGGCGGCCCCCGAGCGCCGCCCGTTCGATCTCCAGGAAATTGCCTGTCCCGAAGGGATGAGCGAGATCCAGGACCAGATAGTCGTCGATGAGCAGATCGCGCATGGGATGTCGTCCGTCCGCTAAAGGCGGCCAAGCGATCTCGGCGTCGAGACCGTCGAAAAATGAAAGCGTTGCACCGACCCGCGCCTCGTATAGGGGCCGGTATTCCTTGGAGAGGAAGAAGGCGTCCTCCCTGTTGTAGAGGTCCCGCAGCTCGACCCCCTTCGGATCACGTGTCGCGTTCGCCAGCATGACGTTCTTGATTTCCGGCCTGCCGACACGTTCGAGCCGGATCGGCTTGGCGCGGCGTGCGACAAGCGTTTCCGCAACGGCTCCAATCAAAGTATTGTCGTCCAGTCCTTCAAGGATTGGAGCGAACGGCACCTCGACGACGATGGTCAGGACATCGCGAAACTCGACGGTGTTCGTCCCCTTGGCGCGGAAGGACAGCTTGCCGGAAAGGTCCGTGCGGATGGTAGCCTCGACATCCATGAAGAACGGGTCGCTAACCAGTCCGGCGTAGACCCGCATTCCCTCGAGTTCCGATGGCTCGCCAGTGACGAAACCCGCCTCGCGACCATCCGATGTGAGGATCGTTCCTTTCTGAACCGACGTCCCGTCCGGCACGTCGCTGAAACGCACGTCGATCGTATGTTCCGCCGGACCGTGAACGAAGCCCATGCCCGAGCGGGTCAGCGGTCGCAGCCGGAAACGATACGTCACGACATCGCTGAAGAAGGACTGCGATGTGGCCATGGGAAACGCATTCATGATGAGGACGAGATTTCCTGGGCGTTCCGGGCTGGGAAAGGCGTAGAAATCGGTGATGTCCACCGCTGGATCGTCCATGACCGCGGGGCCGCTGAAATGATCTGACATTGTATTCGCCTCTTTCGATGGATCAGAATTTCTGTTCGATGATGCCCGCGAGCGCGTTCAGCCCCGGCACGAACAGGTATTCGCCGCCCTTCACCGTGACGAAGGTGGGGAGGTCGAACAGAAATGGGCGCTTGGCGCCTGGCACCGACATTTGCGATCCCTCGCCACCGACGCCGTTGATCGGGTCGTGCTCGGCGGGATCGAGTCCAAGGAACTCGCCACCCTTCATCCATTCGGCCTGGACGAACTCGAATTGTCTTTCGATGTCAGCCTGGATGAACAGGTTGATCAGGCCGCGATCGATCCCATCGTCCTCAAGGGCGCCATCCTCGAGATGCGGGCCGTATTCGACGCCGCGCCGAAGCAGTCGGTGGCGCCTTACGGCAGTCGCCCGTTTGAGGGGCGTGGCACGAGGATTGCTGCGACGCAGGTGCGATCCAAGCGGGCACCGCAGACCCTGGTCGTCGCCGGCATAGGTGAAATCATTGCGCCGGTCAGGGTCGGCGGCGATGGCCGGATCATCCTTCTCCGGCGACAGGTCGATCGGACAGCCGCTGGGCCACCGGCCCATCAGTTTGGCCGCCACCAGGTCCCGGTGTAACTGGTCGTCGCTGCCATAGAGCGACAGCGCGGCGGTCGCCAGGTATCGACGGAACGCTGCGACGTCCTGATAGAGCTTTCGGAACACCATGTACGTTCCGTTCAGCCGCAGTTCGAATGGTTCGGACATCATCGTGCCGCGGGGTCCGACCTCGTCCTCATAGCCGAGCAGGAATTCTCCCGGCTTCAGCGAGCGCCACGTGCCGTCGCTCTCCAATACGCCATCGCCAGGATAAGAAGGCAAATCCGCGCCCTCGATCGGCGGTTGGGAGATCGGGTCGGCAAAACCGAAATGTTCGCCTTCGGACCCGATACCGCTTTCATGCGCGAGCGCCATGGTGTCCTGAATGAATCGAATCGAGACTCCGCCGGTCGCTTCGAATTCCTGGCGAAGGATATCTGTCGCCTCTTCCCTACCTTGGTCGGAATCGGTTCGGAGCCACACCATCGCGTGGATGTCTGGCCCTCCAAGGCCGCCCTCCCAATGTTCCGGCGCGTGGGGTCCGACGTCTCCCACGACACCTGCACGTTGCCCCATGCCGAGGCGGAATGCTTCCGGGAAACTGGCGAGCGCCCGTTCGGAAAGTCCCAGCGCCTTCAGACCTTGATGGGTGAACCCGATGTTGATCGTGAATCGCGTGCCATGCTCCTGTTGGCGCGCATTGACGCGTTGGAACATGTTGCGCAGCCATGCTCGCGACTTCGCCCCGTCGTTGAACTTGATGAAGATGTGGCGCCCGAAGCGCATGAGGATAGGGGTAACTATGTTGTCCTGAATGTCGTGCAGATTGTCTTTCAGGTCGGCAGACGTCAGGCTCTTTACGGAAGCAAGTATTGTCATCGTCGCGATACTCGATGGCCGAAGTTCGGGTGGCGATCGACCTTGGTAACGAAACCCGAGGTCGATCCAAAAGCTGGAGTGGCAAGCCGGAGCGGCCTGCTATTCTGAAGCCGTGTACTTCTGGAGCCGCTCGGCGACGTCCCCGTACTGCCATTCGCGCTCTGCCTCGGTGTCGATGATCGCGGCGCTCTCAACCTCCACGTAAGGTTCTGCCAACTCCTTGATGAACGCGTTGACCTGCTCCTCGAGCGTTCCGTCGCCTTTTGCAACCGCTCGCTGGAACCTCTGGGTCTTTTCGTACCAGTCGGCAGCCTTGTAGATCTGGCCGATGCTGAGGCTCGGGGCTACGTCGTAGCAGGCGAGGGTCTTGATCTGGCCGCGTGCAATATATTCGACGACGTCGCGCGCCGTTGCATTCGGAGGGGTCGGGCAGCCGATGCACTGACCCCACACCTTCGCCAGGTTTTCGACGCCGTTGAGCACGAAGTCGTCGAAGTACTTGTCGAGCGAGCCGTCGAACTGCGAAATGAAGTAGAGCGTCGGGCCGAATTCCCCGCTCGTACCAACAAACCAGCGCGCCGTGCGGATCAGTCCAAGCTTGGTGGTCATCGGCGCAAACGATGCTCCGGGCGGGACCAGCAAGCCGCCAGGCACCAGCGTGTCGGTGATCTGCTTCAGGTCGAAGCCAGGTTTGAGAGGCCACATGCCAGTGAATTCCTTGACCTCGTTCTTGCCGCCCGCGCTCATGACAAAGCCGGGGTAGCGCAGGCCCCATGCGCTGGCGCTCGTGCTGGATTCGGACACTGCTACGCTGTGTTCTTCGCGATTCATGGAAAACTCCAATCTGGTCTGGGCAACGGTCGTTCAAAGTTGACGGCGCCCACTTATTTAGCAAAAACGGCGAAAAGTTGACGACGGCAACATTGGTGTCTTGCGTGGCCTTATCACGCAGCTTTCCAATCCAGGCTGGCGACTAGACAACCTCCAGAAGACAGGGACAGGCACGCCGGATCACGGTGGTCTGCATCGGCCGATCGTAGACAAGGCGGTCGAAGTTTTGGGACGGAACCTAAAGCACCGGGTTTCTCTTCGGGATCTCGCCGGTCTAACGGGCCCCTGGCGTCGACAACGGCACTATCAAGCTCCTTTGTCATCGAAAATCATCGTAGTCGGGGGATCCCTCTACGGCAATTATACACTCGTTCAATCTCGTTATCCCATGGTGTCTCCATGGACCCTGCGGGAAGGCGAAAGGTGGAAGGGAAGTCAGGTGCGAAAGAAGACTGAGGCTGTGAGTGACGTAATTTCAAGCGGCGCATCGCGCCATCAAGGCGACGACAGCTTTTCGAACAGAGGCCAATTTTAACGTCACCGCCAAATATGTTGACAGGAGCAACTTGAAAGGCTATTGGACGCGGTATGACCAAAAACATTTCCAGCACAGAGCAGCGCCCGTACCATCATGGCGACCTGCACAGGGCCATTGTGGATGCCGCGCTCGACGTCCTCAGCGAATCTCAGACCACGGAGTTTTCGCTTCGGGAACTCGCTCGTCGTGCAGGCGTCAGCCACAACGCCCCGTACAAGCACTTCGCCGACAAGCGTGAACTGCTCGCGGCCGTCTCGGCGGTGGGGTTCGAACTGCTAGCGAAGCGGATGGCTGAGGCGACGAGGGAGCTCGACACCCCCCGCAAGAGGCTGGCAGCCATGGCGCGCGCATATGTCTGCGGCGGCGTCGACAATCCGGCGCTCTATAGATTGATGTTCGGCGGCTACCTCTCCGGTCAAGACGATGGACGGCCCGTGATCGAGAGAACCGCGGCCTACAACATGAAAGCCCTGATAGTTGACGCGATTTCCGACGGCGCCCTCGGGCGGCCGATCGCAGGCACCGAGTCCAGTTCCCGCACGATCGATGGGGCGATTCTTGTTTTTTGGTCCCAGATGCATGGTCTGACGTTGCTACTGGTGGACCGCCTCGTCGGCCCGGGCGACAAGCTGGAGGAGCTGACCGAGAACGTCCTGCAGGGAATGCTCGAGGGGCTGGTGAACAGCATCCCCTCGGTGCCGGAGGGCGTCTGGGTCGGTCCTCCGCTGACGGGGTCGAAGGACCGAGGACGAGTCCGCTAGGTACGGAGCTTGTCGGTGAGCGCGCTCGTCATCTTCCCTGTCCGGTGCACGCCGCGTTCTTCCGATAGGAGAATTCTCATGGACGCATACATTTCTGCCCTGGTGGGGCTCGCCGGCGTCGCGATCGGCGGCCTGGCCTCGTTCGCAACGGCCTGGGCGACGCAACGATCACAGATGAAGGAAAAGCAACGTGAGGTCGAGGCTGCCAAGCGCGAAAAGCTCTTTTCAGATTTCATCGCCGAAGCCACGCGCCTCTATGGCGATGCCGTCAGCCATCAAAAGGACGACGTCTCAGATCTCGTGCTGCTCTACGCGTTGGTCGCTCAAATGCGTCTGATTGCATCGCGACCGGTCGTGGATGCCGCGGAAATGGCGATGGAGAGGATCGTCGAAACCTATCTGACCCCTAACCACTCGCTCTCTGAAATGCGGGATCTCGCGCGTTCCGGCGCAATGAACTTTCTCATGGATTTCGGCGAGGCCGGCCGAGCAGAATTGGCTGGAGGGCACCTATCGACCCGATCATAGGAGTTTTTGTGGAAAGGTTAAATCATCGGCCGTCTTTCAGCGTGAGCAGCTTGATAGCGAGAGGCGTCTCGTCGCGGTGATCAAGGGAAAGGAGCGATATTCTACCGCCTTGTAGCTGGCAGCCGGCCTGTCGACCTGGCTGACAACAACCTCGGTCCGCAGCATGGATGATCATCGCGCCTTCCCAATAACGTCGCTCAGTTCCGCCCGATGGCCGGACAAACAGATTAATCGAACTGTTCGCCATGTCCGATCTGTTCCCGACTGCGTCGCTGCCATCGGGATCGCCCGCCGGCTCTGGATCGGGTCGGTTAGCATCCGTGAGCGATTTCGCCGCCTCAATGAGAGCGACGTGACTACCGCGTCGCCCAGCCGGCCTCGCTTGCCGATGCAACGATTTCCTGCAACACGGTTCGAGTAGCCGCCTTCGCTTCATTCGAACGATCCACGGCGTCTGCACTTATGGGGGCCGGGAACCGGATGCCCACTGATTCCATCCATGGCTCCGCCAGGGTCCGGAGTTCTTCCCTATCGATAAACTCCTCGGTTCTTCCGGAGTCGCGATCGGGATGGGAGACCGAGACGTCTATTCCATCGGAAAGAGACAGCGCCTGCTTTGCATTCGTGATGCCACGAGAAACTGTTCTCCGTCCTGGGTCGTCACAGTCACTTCCACGATCTTTTTCGGTCATGGATGGTGCCGGCGGCCCTTCTGTTCCCTGACGGGTGCCCTCGAAGTGTTCCCGCACCCGGCGAACAAGCGATGGAAGAAGGGTTTGAACAGAAAGAGATTGGTAATCCCGGACGGGGTCGGCGCCGAAACGACGAGGTTGCGCAACATCGCCGGAGAGGGAGAAAGTAAAGCTTTCGATCTTGGTCTCGCCATATGATATAGTCATTTGCGGCGGTAGGATCACCCGGTGGGTCGGCATCCACCAATCGGGTCCGTGTCACGCGCCTCGCTGCCGGCCTCGGTGACGGCTGGCTCGACTGCGATGTCCGTCCTCTAGTCAGTCCGCGGGTCCGCTGTTTTTAAGAGTTGCCGCAACCCGTGGGAATGGGGCAGCCGGTTCCGCCGTAGCTGCCGTTTGGATGAGGTACTTGCCGCCCTCGCAGATGGTGACCCGATGTCCCACGAACGAAGCGGAGAAGACGATGAAATAACCAATACGATGATTAGGAGCTAACATGAGGATCGTCCCTACCCAGTTCCAACGATTGTTCATCGCGACCTGCGCGGCCACCCTGCTGGGTATCATCAGTCCAATCCCGGCGCACGCGCTCGAAGACAACTGGTGCAAGGACGTCCACATCCGCTTCTTCGTAGGCGGCTCCGAGGGCGACGCTTTCGGCACCATCGTCTACAATGGCGCCAAGCGGGCCGAGGCGGATCTAGGGCCTAAGGTCGACTACATCTTCTCGGGCTGGAGCAGCGAGAAGATGGTCCAGCAACTGCGCGAAGCGGTGGCGGTCAAGCCGGACGGCATCGCCATGATGGGACACCCCGGCGACGCGGCGATCATGCCGCTCGCCGAGGCGGCCCATAAAGCCGGTATCAAGATGATGTACCAGAACGTTCCGGTGCCTAAGGTCGTCGCCGCGTTCGGAGGGGGCTATGTCGGAGCCCAGCAGGAAGCGCAAGGGCGGGCACTCGGAACCGAGGCCGTCAAGCTTGCCGGGATGAAACCCGGCGACAAGGCGATCATGGAAGGCGTGTTCGACAACGAGAATCGCGGCGCGCGGGAGCGCGGGACGGTCGCGGCCCTTACTGAGGCCGGCGTCAACGTCGTCCAGATCAGTGGGCCGCCGTCTGGTGAGTGGGCGTCGGACCCCAACCTCGCCATCCCGGTGATCACCGCCGCGCTGCTCAACAATCCCGACACCAAGCTGCTCGGCGGCGGCGGCGGCCAAATGCTGGGCAATATTCCGACCTTCATGCAGGCGGCCGGCAAGAAGCCCGGCGAGATTTTCGTCTTCGGCTTCGACACCAGCCCGCAGATCGTCGAAGGTTTCAAGAACGGCTGGGTGCAACTGACCGCCGACCAACAGCCCTTCCTGCAAGGCTACCTGCCGATCCTCAGCCTCTGCCAACAAGTCAAGCTCGGCCTCGCGCCGATGAACCTCGACACCGGAGCCGGTTTCGTCACACCGGAGAACTACAAGATCGTGGCCGAACTCGCCAAGCAAGCGCTGCGCTGAGAGCAGCTGGCGAATAGCGAGCCCCAGTGCGGAGGGCCTTCGAAAGGAGATGTTTTTATGGCGGAGCACCTGATCGAGTTCCGCAACATCAAGAAGAGGTACGGCAGCGTCGACGCTCTCGGCGGCGTCGATCTTTATGTCGACAAGGCCGAAGTCCTCGGCCTCATTGGCGACAATGGCGCCGGCAAGTCCACGCTGATCAAGATCCTCGCGGGTGTCGTAAAGCCGACGAGCGGCGAGATCAGCGTGCGCGGAAGCCCAGTTTACGGATGGAATGCGGCGCGGTCGCGCGAGGTGGGTATCGAAACGGTGTTTCAGGACCAGGCCCTCGCGCTCCAGCAATCGATCATCGACAACGTCTTCATGGGCCGCGAACTTGTTGGAATGTTCGGGTGGCTCAAGGCGAAGCGGCAGTTCGCCGAGGCGGATCGGCTCATGCGGGAGATCGGCTTCACCTCGAAAGCCTTTACACCGCACTCTATTGTCGGGCAGCTCTCCGGCGGCGAGCGCCAAGGCGTCGCCATCGCACGCGCCATGTACAAGCAGGTGGATCTCATCGTTCTCGACGAGCCGACCACGGCCCTCTCGCTGACCGAGACTGCGAAAGTCTTCCACTACGTACGGCAGGTGCGAGCAAGCGGCCACTCGATCATCTTCATCGACCACAGCATCCACCACGTCTTCGACATCGCCGACCGCTTCGCCGTGCTCGATCGCGGCAAGATCGTGCTCGAGACGGACCGTTCCGAGGTGAAGTCGGTCCAAGAACTGATTGGCTTCATGGAACACGTCGCGCACCCTGCAACCGACGTTCAATTGCCCCGCCGCGGGTCCAGGTGGGCCAGCGCCCTGACGGATCAGGCGGACAAGAGCCCACCGAGGAGCCCGACGGGGGAAGACTCCGAAGTCGAGAAGGGGTGGCGTCAGTTCTCCGGACAGTGGCTCCGCCGCTTCGTTTTTGAGCATCGGGCAGCGCTCGGCACTCTCGCGGTGTTTCTGGTGATGATGTCGATCTTCGTTGCCGCCAATCCCGCCGTTTTCACGACCTGGTCGATCTACAGCTCGGTTCTCACCACATTGCCAGTGGCGCTTTTCGTCGTGGT
This sequence comes from Rhizobium grahamii CCGE 502, assembly GCF_000298315.2. GTDB lineage: Bacteria > Pseudomonadota > Alphaproteobacteria > Rhizobiales > Rhizobiaceae > Rhizobium > Rhizobium grahamii. Next base: position 134,567 of record NZ_AEYE02000025.1, read on the forward strand.
GCCTCTCGTTTTCGTTGTAGCAGGCGGCGAGATCGACCTCTCCTTCCCGGCGGTGATGGGATTCGCGTCGTGGGCATTTGCGCTGTTGGTGCAGGCCGGCTTCGACCCCTTGATAGCGATGGTGGCCGCCATCCTGACAGGGCTGGTTCTCGGGTTCTGCATCGGGATGCTGGTCGTCTACGCCGGCCTTTCCTCGCTCATCGCTACGCTCGGCATGAACTTTCTTCTGCGCGGGCTCATTCAGATAGTGAACGAAGGCAGATCGATAGCCCTTGTCACACTTGGCAATAGCCTGTCCTACAAGTTGTTCTCTAGTGTGATCCTCGATGTACCGGTCCAGATCCTTTGGGCGGTCGGCTTTGTGATCTTCGCGACCCTCCTCTACAACCGGCACCGCTTCGGAGCTCACGTCAAGGCCGTCGGCGACAACCCAGACAGTGCCAGGCAGATGGGGATCAACGTGAAACGCGTGCGCGTCAGGCTCTTCGTGTTCATGGGGGTCGGCGCCGCGATCGGCGGAACTTTCTCCACCATGATCAACTTGACGTGGTGGCCTACCGCCGGCGACGGCTATCTCCTGCCTGTGCTCACCTCCGTCTTCGTCGGTGGCACGCCTGCGTGGGGCGGTGTCGGAACCGTGATGGGCGGTGCAATCGGCGCGCTCACCGTCGCATCTATCCAGACCGGCGTCGTGGCTGCAGGTCTTAGCGGCTTCTACGTGCAATTCTTCTACGGCCTGATCATCATTCTCTCGCTTCTCGGGCATCGCTGGAACCAGATACGCTACCGGTAGCTCGAGCGCTGATATTGCGAGGGCCTCGGCGTTCTCTGATACGATGAACTTCCGCCTTGCGATGCACCAGCGGGTGCAGTGGATGGGGATGCACTCATTGGTGCAGAGGGAGTACTATGCACTCTGGCAGTAGTCCAACCGAAGTCGGCCCGAAAGGTCGGCCTGGATGGTCGCGGGAGGCCATTATCGAGGCCGCCAGGCGTTTGTTCCTGCAGCGCGGCTTCGGCTTCGTCAGCATGGATGACCTCGGAAAGACTGCCGGCGTCGCACGGCGGATGCTCTCTACCTGCGTGAAAATAATGTACCTTCGTCAAGTTCATCTACTGTAGCCGTGTCCATGGTTTCGCCCGTCAAGCAATGATCGTCGGCCCGTCGCCGAAACCGATGCCCGTCGAGATCGCCGGCAAAACGACCTCGAACCGCGTCACATTGGGGCGCCGCGTCCGGCGAGTGCCGCCACCGCCCAATCCTTCGTTACGTGCAAAGGGTCCGGGAAAATACCGGCAAGCCCGTCGTGAAACGAGACCGTTATTTGCGGACAGATGCGAACGAAGTCGGCAAGGTATCCGGTTCATTGGCAATGCGTCCGCGGTTCTCGGAACGTTCGACCTGTAGGGAGCCTTTCCGGCTTGGCAGTTCCACCAGCAGTTTGGCGCTATGAATTGGACGGTCGGTATGCCGTGCCGACAACGGCATTGCCCCTCACGAAACCACGCCGGTGACTGCGGATGTTCGCTGGGCAAAGGCGTCGGCGTTGAGTGCCGCCTCGTTTGTCCGGTTTGCCGCGTCGCCCGGCGGGCATCCCATCGCGCGCAAGACCGCGCGCACAATGTCCGGGATGGCCGTCGCATCGATCCGGCTAGTGCTGAAAAGCGATGAAGCCTGCTCGACAAGCGCGACGACGATGCGGACGGCGAGATCGACGGATCCGACCGCCAGCAGGCCGGCCGCCTGGGCGTCGGCTAGGTCCCCTCGCAGCCGAGCCTGCACCGCCTTGGCAACGTCCGGCAGCATGACGGCCGCGCGGGCGGCGAGACGGGCTTGCGCTGGCGCTGCGGCCAGGTCGCGAAGCAGTATGGTGACGGCGGTTGCCATGCGGGTCAGCGGGTTTACGACCGCCAGGCGGGCCGGCTCCAGACGTTCGCTCAACTCCGCGATCAGCGTCTCGCCCAGCTCCGCCTCCAGCGCCGGAAGGTCCCGAAAATGCAGATAAAAGGTTCCTTTCGCCACCCCTGCGGCCTGGGTCACGGCATCCACCGTCGCCGAGACTGGCTCCGGGGCGGCATAGCAGGCCCGCGCGGCTTCAAGGATCGCCGCGCGCGTGCGGGCGCGCTTCGCCTCGCCGATCGCCGCCCGACGCTCAAGATTGACTCGTGCCATTTCCGCTCCTTGCCAGCGCACCAGACCCGCCCTCCCCGAAGACGGCCCCGGCTGAATTTCCACTATGCTCCGGGCGACGCCGGAATCTCCCGACGATCCTAGTGGCGCCGCCCGCGTCGTCAATGCCTGCCGATACGGGCGGCCACGTCGTTAGATCAACAGATCTATAATTTTCAAATTGACCTTATAGTCATTCTGACATAGAAGTTCAAATTGAAAGATGGGATCGGAGGAGCACCATCGACGAAGCGGCGGCCATCGCGATTAGCGATCGGCCTCTTCCTTCTTCGCCTCCAGATCAAACGTTACGACTCGAGGACCGGCACGATATGTCAGCCATAAGATCTACGATGAACCGGCAGCTCCTCAGGGCCATCCTTGTCGCCCTGCCGAAGGTGATGAACCTCACGGCCTCCCGTAATCCCGCGTTTCGGGAACGGTTGAAGCAGCGCGACATCGTCGCATGGATAGGGCTGCAGGACGGCACCATTGGCCGCATCTTGGAAATCCGGAACGGCAGGTTCCGCTCCCGGTCGTCTGCGGCTGACGAGGCCGAGGTGGCCATGTCCTTCAAGGACGTGGCGACCGCCTTGAAACTCCTGCTGCCCAATCGCGACCAGGGCGAGATCATCCACGCGGCCAAGAACTTCAAGGTTGTGACCACCGGGCCGGACGAGTTGGTCGTCTGGTTCACGCAGACCCTCAACATGAGCGAGACCGCCGGTCTGTCCATGGGAATGCCAATGTCCGACGGCAGCCTAAGGTACACCACCTGCACCAATGGCGGCCCCCTGTTCGTCTACGTCAAGGATGGCCGCATTCTACGGGTCACCCCCCTCGAATTCGACGCGACCGATCCATCAACCTGGATGATCGAGGCGCGCGGCCGCAAGTTCAGTCCGCCCCGTCGGGCGCTGGTGGCGCCCCACGCACTGACAATGAAATCCCTGGTCTATTCGGACAAGCGAATCCTTCATCCCATGAAGCGAGTGGATTTCGATCCCGATGGCGAACGCAATCCCCAAAACCGTGGCAAATCCGGCTACGTGCGGATCACCTGGGACGAAGCGCTGGACATCGTCGCCAAGGAGATAAACCGGCAGAAGCGCGTCCATGGGCCGGGTGCCATCACCTTCCCCATGTCGTCCCACCACCAGTGGGGCAACGTCGGCTACTATCTCAGCTCGCTGATGCGGTTCGCCAATCTGATTGGGTTCACGCGGGTCGCCGCCAATCCGGACAGTTGGGAGGGCTGGTACTGGGGCGCCATGCACCATTTCGGCAATTCGATGCGTGTCGGCGTGCCGGCGGGCTATGGCGGCATCGAGGATTGCCTCAAGGAAGCCGAGATGATCGTCTTCTGGTCCAGCGATCCCGAAAGCACCAACGGGGCTTACGCAGGATTCGAGGGCACGACGCGTCGCCTTTGGGCGAAGGAACTGGGCATCGAATTCGTTCATATCGATCCGCATTGCAATCCGACAGCCCAGTTGTTTGGCGGACGCTGGTTTTCCGTCCGGCCGCAGACCGACGCGGCCCTCGCCCAGGCGATCATGTATGTCTGGGCCACGGAAGGCCTCTATGACAGGGACTATGTCGCCACCCGCACCACCGGCTTCGACGAATGGAAGGCCTACCTGCTCGGCGAGACCGACGGCGTCCCCAAGACACCTGAATGGCAGGAGTCCGAGACCGGCATCCCTGCCAAGGATGTGCGCGCCCTGGCCCGCAAATGGGGCGGCAGGAAGGTCTACCTAGCCGTCGGCATGACCGGCACCGGCTTCGGCGGCGCAGGCCGCGGCGCGACGGGTGCGCAATGGGCTCGGTGCATGATCATGATGATGGCGATGCAGGGCTGGGGCAAGCCTGGCATAAATTTCGGCAACCTCGAGATCGGCATCCCGCACGACCTGCATTTCTATTTCCCAGGCTATGCGGATGGGGGGATATCCGGCGACCTCGCCTTTACCGGCAATGCCGTGAACAACTATCAGCGCATGCCGCACATCCTGACGATGAACCCCGTCAAGCAGATGGTGCCCCGCCAGCAAATGCCTGACGCAATCATCGAGGGCAAGGCCACCGGCTACCTGTGGGACGGCATGGCTCAGGAGGCGCAGTTCGCGCCGTTCACCTATCCGATGCCAGGCTACTCGCCGATCCACATGATCTACCGCTACGGCGGATCGTCGCTCAGCACGGTGACGCGGTCCGGGCGCTGGGTGGACGCCTACCGGCACGAGAGCATCGAGTTCGTGGTGAACCAGTCCATCTGGATGGAGGGCGAGGCCCAGTTCGCCGACGTCATCCTCCCGGCCTGTACGTCGCTTGAGCGCTGGGACATCGGAGAATGGGCGAACTCCGGAGGCTACGCTCATCACGGCGTCAACGTCGTCAACCATCGCGTCGTCACCCTCCAGCACAAATGCATAGAGCCACTGGGCGAGTCGAAGTCCGACTACGAGATTTTTACCGCAATACTGACCCGGCTGGGCCTCGGCGCCGTCTTCACCGAGGGCTGCAGCGAGCTCGACTGGGTCAAGCGCGTCTTCGATTCGTCGGATCTGCCCGATCACGTCTCCTGGAAGAAGTTCTGTCGCAAGGGCTACTACGTCGTGCCGCCGGAAAAGCCGGAGCTGCGCCAGCCCGTCGATATGCGCTGGTTCGCCGAGGGTCGGCGCAAGGACCTGCCCGAACCTGCGCCGATGCCGTCCCAGTATGCCGAGCAGTTCGGCATGGGCCTGCAAACGCCGAGCGGCAAACTGGAATTCGTGCCCGAGATATTCAAGCGGCACACGACGGACAATCCGGACCGGCCGGCGGTCAACCGTTACATTCCGTCCTGGGAAGGACGCAGCGCCGAGCTTTCGGAACGCTATCCACTGCAGATGATCGCGACGCACAGCCGCTACAGCTTCCACACCAGCATGGACGGCAAGAACAGCGCGGTCAACCAGGTGGACGACCATCGCGCCCTGATAGCTGGCCATCGCTTCTGGCTGCTACGCGTCAACACGGCCGACGCCGCGGCCCGGGGCATCCGCCATCACGACCTTGTAAAAATCTTCAACGTTCGGGGCGCCGTCATCTGTGCCGCCGACATTTCTCCCCTGGTCACCCCAGGCGTCGTCAAATCCTACGAGGCGAGCGCGGAATTTCAGCTCATCGACGTTGAAGGGGAGACCGTCGAGATCGGGGGCTGCCTGAACACCCTGACGCCGGACAGATCGCAGACCCGCGGGACCAGCAGCATGGCCCCCAACTCGTGCCTCGTGCAGATCGAGAAGTGGCGGAACGCCGAGGCCTTCAAGATGGCGCGTGCGGCCCAGGAGGAAGTCTTGTGAGCAAGTGGAATCTTATCATCAACGTCGGCCGCTGCGAGAACTGCTACAACTGCGTTATCGCCAACCGGGATGAACACGTCGGCAACGACTTCCCGGGCTACGCGGCGCCGGCCGCCGCCGTCGGCGCGAGCCCCATCCGCATCCTGCGCCGTGCGCAGGGGAGTGCGCCCATGGTGGAGACCACCTACCTGCCAGTGATGTGCAATCACTGCGACGACGCGCCCTGCATTCGCCGCGCCGGCGACGCCATCCGCAAGCGCGATGACGGCATCGTCATCATCGATCCGGTGAAGTCGCGCGGCCGAAAGGACATCGTCAGTTCCTGCCCGTATGGCGCGATCGTCTGGAATGAAGAGCAACAGGTGCCTCAGACATGGTTGTTCGACGCCCACCTTCTGGATCAGGGGTGGGACAAGCCCCGCTGTCAGCAGTCCTGCCCGACGGACGTCTTCGAAGCGGTGAAGCTGGATGACGCCGCGATGAAGAAAATGGCGGAAGCGGAAGGACTCAAGGTGCTCAAGCCCAACCTCGGGACCAAACCCCGCGTCTGGTACCGGGGACTGGAACGGTGGGAGACTTGCTTCATCGGCGGAAGCGTCAGCGCCGACTTCGGCGGCACCATAGAATGCGTCGAGGCGGCGGATGTGACCTTGTCCCAGGGCGGCACGATCCTCGCGAAGACGGCCACCGATGGTTTCGGCGACTTTCGCTTCAACAAGCTGGCCGGGGATGGCGCCACCTTTCGCATCGACGTCACCCACGCCCTTGGCGGCGTCTGGCGCGACTGCGTTCTATCTGAGAGCGTCTACCTCGGCGAGCTGAGGTTGGCTGGTCATTCCCGCACGGATTCTCGTGGAGGAGATGATGCTTGAGAGCGATCACTACCGCCCTGGCATGACCTCCCGCCGATTAAGACGACAGGAGCCCCGGGAAATAAGCGTAGCCCGCATTCTCGGAGCAGCGGAGAAATTGTGCGCGATCCACGGATCCGCCAAGACGAACGTATGCGACATCGCGAGCCACCTCGGCATGTCGCCGGCGAATGTCTACAGGTTCTTTCCGTCCAAGCTGGCATTGTACGATGCGCTGGTTGCGCGCGTGCTAGAGGACACATTTCCGGCCACGCCATCGAGCTCCGACAAGAAGTCTGGCGCGGCGACGCTTCGCGAGTTCATGTGCGGACTTCATCGGGGTTTTCTCGCCCTCATGCGGGATGAGGAAAAGCTCTTCGAGCTGCTCACGGTCGCCGATGACGAACACTGGCCCGCCTTTGAAGCACACGTCACCCGCATGAGAAGCATCGTCGCCGAATTGGTCGACGCGGGTGTCCGGGCACGGGAATTTCGCCAGCAGGACAGTCTTCGCGCCGCCGAATGCCTCTGCACGTCGGTTGCCGCACTCTGGGAACCGAAAGCCATCAAGACGTTCCATCTGAGGCGCTCGCTCATTACGCCCGAAGAGTTGATTTCCTTCAGCGTCGAGGCTCTCCGGAATGGAGCTCTTCCATGCTGACGATGATGACCTGCAGCCGTTTTTCAGCAGTCCGTACAAGCGTGATCCCTGCTGAAAGGGCGACGCGAGATTACGGATCCGACACTGCGAAGTTGATATCCAGGGCGCTCGAGATCGAGCCGGAGCAGGTCGCACCGCTGAATCGGGCTTGCTGCCTGGCGCGCCCGCGCTGACCTTATAGGGAGGAAGATCACCATGCTTGCAACCAACCCCGGGGGCTTCGGCCGTCCCATTGTCGCCTTGCCCGACGTCGAGGCGTTCGAGCAGTTCCCGCTGCCCGAGCGTGCCCTCCCGGCAAGCACCTACGAGATGCTGGCGCGCGGCGCCGCCGTGGCGCCGGATCAGCCTGCCCTGTCCTTCTTTTTACGCTCTGACGACTTCCGTGAGCCCTTCGTCTGGACGCATGCCGAGCTCCTGGCCGACATCACGAAGACGGCCAACGCACTCCGTCGGCTAGGTGTCGGCCGCGACGACGTCGTCGCCTTCGTGCTCCCCAATCTGCCAGAAACGCATTTCGTGATCTGGGGGAGCGAGGTTGCGGGCATCGCGTTCGCAGTCAACCCGCTGCTTGAAGCGGCACAGATCTCCGAGCTGCTTGCTGCCGGCAGGGCGAAGTGGCTCGTCACTCTGGAGCCCTTTTCGGGGTTTGATATCTGGCAGAAGGCGCTAAAGGCGGCCGCGACCGTGCCGGACCTGCAAGGAATTCTGACCGTCGGTCTCGCACCTTATCTCCGCCACGGTACCGACGAAGCGTCTGAGGCAGGGTCATCAACCGTGGGCGTCGACGGAGTGTCCATCCCAATTCTCAACCTGCGTGAGCAAATGGCAGTGGAGAGTGGCGAAGGGTTGACCTTCGACACGCCCGGGCCAGAAGATATCTCTTCGTACTTCTGCACAGGCGGTACGACCGGACTGCCCAAGATTGCCGCACGCACGCATCAGTCCGAGGTGTTCGACGCCTGGTCAACACAAGCCATGACAGGAGATGCGTTGGCGCCGGGCAAGACGATTTTCTGCGGCCTGCCACTCTTCCACGTCAACGGGCAACTGGTGACCGGCCTAATGCCGTGGTCGCAAGGCGGACATGTCGTTTTGGGCACGCCGTACGGCTATCGCGGCGAAGGAGTGGTTCCTTCCTTTTGGGAGATGGTCGAACACTATCGGATCGCGGCCTTTTCGGGCGTTCCCACAGTATTTTCGGCGCTGCTGCAAGTCCCGGTCGGTGGCCGCGACATTTCAAGTGTCGGCTACGGCTTTTGCGGAGCGGCTCCGATGCCCGTGGAACTGTTCCGCACGTTCGAAAACACGATTGGAATCCGCATTCTGGAGGCCTACGGCCTGACCGAAGGTGCTTGTGTTTCAAGCGTCAATCCGCCGGAGGGCGAGCGGCGCATCGGCTCGATCGGCCTACGCCTCCCCTACCAGCAAATGGCGTCGGTCCGACTTGATGATTCCGGCACGTTCGTCGGGTTCGCCGAGACGGAAGAGGTCGGCGTGCTCGCGATCCGAGGTCCGAACGTCTTTGCCGGCTACATCAATGCCGAGCACAACAAGGGTCTCTGGATCGAAATTGATGGCGAGCGCTGGCTGAACACGGGCGATCTCGCCCGCCAGGACGCGGACGGCTACTTCTGGCTGACGGGTCGCAAGAAGGAGCTGATCATCCGCGGCGGCCACAACATCGATCCCAAGCTGATCGAAAATGCGGTGCAGGATCACCCGGCGGTACAACTCGCCGCGGCAGTGGGACGGCCCGATGCGCGCGCCGGTGAACTGCCGATCCTCTATGTTCAGTTGAAGCCGGCGATGGTGGCATCGGAAGCGGACCTACTTGCCCATGCCGTCGACCGTATCCCCGAGCGCGCGGCGCATCCCAAATCCGTCCGGATTCTTTCCTCGATGCCCGTCACACCCGTGGGCAAGATCTTCAAACCGGCTTTGTCAATGCTCGAGATCGAGGACGTGGTGCGACAGGAGGCGGAAGCCTCCGGCATCGCGCTCACATCACTATCCGTCGTTCAAGACGCCCGGCTCGGAGTGCTTGCAAGAATTGCAACCGAGGGCGACCCAGCCCCTCTCCACGAAAAGCTCGTTCGCTATGCCTTCAAAGCCCAGTTCCAGCAGTCAGGAAACCAGTCATGAACGCGCCAGCTCGGATCCCCGTCACCAACCTTCAGCACCACGTCTTCTACGTCACCGAACTGGAGCGCTCAAAGGCCTTCTACATCAAGCTCTTCGACTTGCAGTTCTCCGCTCTCAACCATCCGGACAGCAGCGCCGCAATGCGTTTGTCGCAGCAGGAGATGCATTTCTTCTCCTTCGGCTTCCACCATCACGACATCTGCCTGGTGAAGCACCACAAGCTGAAGATGGACAATAAATCCATGCTGCACTTTGCGCTGGCGGTGAAGGACGCACGAGCGTTCGACGCCGTCGGAAGCCGCGCACGTCGCATGGGCTTGCCGATCCGCGAAGGGCGCATGCTCGCCTCCGCACGCCCAGTGTCGCGCGCCTTTTGCGTGCAGGACCCGGACAAGCATTGGATCGAGATCATCGAGGAGACCAGCAGATGAGCAACGCCGCTTTCGTTCCCCCGAACGTCCTTCCGCCATTCAAGCTGCGTTTTGCGGGCTTGCTGAAGCGGAAATGGTTTCGTGAAATGGTGCTGTTGTGGCCGACGCTCACGAGGCGACGGTTCTCCAACAAGACCGAAGACTACGGCGTCTTCAAGCCTTCGCTCGTCGCTCACATGGGGCAGCTTTCGATCTACGTGCGCGACATCGCGCGAAGCCGGGCCTGGTACGAGCAAGTCGCCGGCATGGTCCATGCCCGCACCTGTGAGCCGGAACCGCATCCGTTCAAGGAAGGCTGGCGCGTTCGCTGTTGCTACATGAGTGCGACCGACCACGAGGAATGCCTCGTGCTCGTCGAGGAACACGACCCCTCCGGCAGGATTACCGTCCCTTCTGGCATGAGCTTCTTCCATTTTGCGCTCGAGGTGAAAGGAAACCAACTGGAGGATGTCCTGGACTTTGCCAAGCAGCGGCAGGCCGACGGATTCCAGTTGAACTACGGTCCGGTCCGCCATAACAGCGATCCCCACCTGGGAGACGGCGAAACCGGCGGCAACGTGGCCTGCTACCTCTACGATCCAGACTGGCACAACGTCGAGTTCTGCGGCGCGATGGACACGATCGAGAATTATCGCGCGCGATACGGGGACCTCAAGGGCGACGACCGCGCCTGACCCTGTTCGACCGTCAAGGGCACCCTGAGCGGATGCTCGAACCGCCTTCGAAGCGCTCTTCCAAACAAAGGAAATGAAAAATGGTAGTTAGATTGTCCCGATTTACGACGGGCGGCGACCCCTTGTGGGGGATTGTAGATGGAGACGAGATCGCACCGCTCGAGGGCACCTTCGTCTCGACCGCCGACATCCTTCGCCTCTCTGCCGCCGAGCTCAGGACGCGCGCGGGCGTCCAACGTCTCCCGATCTCCTCGGCAAAAATTCTCAGCCCCGTCACCGCGCCGGCGCAGATCATCTGCCAAGGTCTGAACTACGCAGATCACGCGATTGAATCAGGGCATGCGCCAAGCCAGAAAAATCTGCTCTTCATGAAGGCCGCATCCTCGCTGTCGGGAGCGTTCGATCCCGTTATACGGCCTGACGGAGTTCAAATGCTCGACTATGAAGTGGAACTCGGGCTCGTACTCAAACGACCCTTGCGAGCAGGCGATCTAGTCACCAGAGAGAACCTCGGCGATTTCATCGGCGGACTGGTCTTGTGCAACGACGTGTCGGCCCGCGACGTGATGTTCGGCGAAGCCTTCCTGCAGTGGTTCCGCGGCAAAAGCGCCCGCACCTTCTGCCCCTGCGGTCCCTGGCTGGTCGTTCCGGAGCCGGACGAGGTCGCTGACCTGCTCGACAGGATCGAGATCCGTCTATGGCTGAACGACGAACTTCGGCAGTCGGCCCATACCCGTGACTTCGTCTTTCGGCCGGAAACCTGCCTCAACGACATTGCGTCCCTGATGGACCTGTCTGCGGGCGATCTCGTGCTGACCGGGACGCCAGGCGGCGTGATCCTGCAAGCCAGCGCCGCCCTCGCCCAGATTCTGACGACCAAGCTCTTCAAGGATTCGGAGCGGAAGGGTGCGCTCGCCGAGGAGGCGACCGCACACGCGCGCTACCTCGCGCCGGGCGACGTCATGCGCGCCGAAATGCGCACGGACGACGGCGCCGTCGATTTTGGCGGGCACTTGCTCCAAGTCGTGGACGCATGATCCAGCCGGACCAGGACGCGCACGCCACCGGGTCACCAGACCTCGAAGGTCGCGGCCTGGTCCGATCACTCTCGAGGCGGACGGGTGGAGGGGCAGCGCAGTGCGTGCGGCAAAGGCGAGAAACGCCCTTTCCGTGGGCTTTGCATAACGGCGGACGTCTCTGAGGAGGGAGACCTGCATGAAGACTACTAAATTGCTGATCGGATTTTTCGGCTGTCTTTCCGTCACACCCGCGATTGCGGGAGGCTTCGATATTCTGGGGCAGCCGAACGACGTCCTTTTCGAAACGGGGCGCTACGCCGAATTCGGGCTCGGCCTCGGCAGTGCGGATGTGGCCGGACAAATCACCGCCGCCGGACCGCCGTTTGCTTCGGGCGACACTGCGCCCACGCTTCCGTTTTACAATGGCGCCTTCAAGGCCGACATCAACGAGCAGTTCTCGGGGGCCGTCATCGTCGACAACCCCTACGGGCGCAAACTCGAGTATGATCGCGGACCGCTGTCCGGCCTGTCGGGGGAAGTCGAGTCGATCGCGATTACGGGCTTGCTACGCTACAAACTTACGGATCGATTCAGCGTGTTCGGCGGTCCCAGGCTCCAGCGCCTCGGCGGCAATACGGACATTTCGGTCTTTGCAGCCGGCTTGCCCGCCGGCTTCGCCAACATAGAGTTTGAGGACACCTGGGCGGTCGGCTACGTGGTCGGGGGCGCCTTCGAAATTCCCGAAGCCCATATCCGGATCGCCGTCACGTACAATTCCGCAATCGACTACGATCTGGACACGTCCGGCGCCTACGCAGGGAGGACGAGCGTCGAGACGCCGCAATCGGTCAACGTCGATCTCCAGGCCCCCATCGGTCTTTCGACGCTCCTCTTCGCGTCGGTCCGCTGGGCCGAATGGAGTAAAACCACGATCAGACCGCCAGGCTATCCTCTGGGGTCGCTCACCCACTTCAACGACACGACGACCTACAGACTGGGCGTGGTACAAGTGTTCAGCGAGAACTGGGCGGGGTTCACCGCCCTGACCTACGAGCCCAAGACCGGCATATCGGCCGACGCGCCAATCGATGCAACGGACGGATTGTGGGGCGCGACCCTTGGCGCGATCTATACCAGGGACAGGGTAAAGATAACCAGCGCCGTCACCTATTACCAGTTCGGCGATGCTTCAGGTTCGTTCGGAAATTTCAAGGACAACGACGTCGTCAGCGCCGCCGTCAAGGTCGGATACACGTTTTGACCGGAGCTGGCGCGGCAGACGCTGGGATTTTCAAACCATCCCACGCAACCGCTCCCGCGTGGATCTCGTCGTCACTGCGACATGGGTCCTTGGGCAACCAGGTCCGGTACCTCCGGTATCGCGGAACCGACATCAACCCGCGCTCCGGCGGGCGCCAAACATAATCCTACTAAATGGAGAAAACCGTGCACAAACAATTCGCCCCGAGAGTGTTCCAACTGGGCTACGTCGCGCTTGAAACGCCCGACGTCATGCGCGCCAGGGATCACTATGCAGAAACCATCGGCATGAGCGAGACCGCGACCGGTCACGATGGAGAGAGCTATCTGTCCATCGGCTACGAGCACCACAACGTCGTCCTGCGCAAGGCGCAGCACAAGGCGATGGGCCATCTCGGCTTCCAGCTCAACCCCGGCACCGAACTCAGAGAGCTGGTGGCCGAGCTGCGCGCCTTCGGCCTGGGCGCCCAGATCAAGTCCGACAGTCAGCCGGGCATCCGCGAACTGGTCGAGGTCGAGCCAGTTCCCGGCACCACGCTGCAGCTTTATACCGACATTGATGCTCCCGCGGCCGGCTTCAAGCGTACCGGCGTGTCGCCCCTCCGGCTCGGACATGTGGCGGTGATCTCGCCTGACGGCCCGAAGCTGAAGGCGTTCTTCATGGATTTCCTAGGCTTCTGGTTCACCGATACGATTGCGGGCATCTCAAATTTCATCACCTGTAATCGCGAGCACCACGTCGTCAATCTGGTGAGCATGCCGGACCAGCGGGTCCATCACATAGCCTTCCAGCTCAAGGGCAACGCCAGCCACGCGATGGCAGGCGATCTGTTGGCCGAGCGCGGTCTTCCGGTGAAATGGGGCCCGACGCGTCATACCGCCGGTCACAACATTGCCAGCTATCACTATGACCCCGACCAGGTGCTGATCGAGCTCTACACCGACATGGACGTGTTCATCCCGGAACTGAACATGTGCGAGGCGCGCCCGTGGCACAGGCACTTCCCGATGGCTCCGCGCGAATGGAAACTTACCGAACTCGCGGCCTGGGAAACCGAGTTCGCCTTCAGTCTGGCGCAGGCCTAATCCACGCGATCGCATCACCTTCCGAAACAAAGGTCAGTTTTATGCAACTTTTTCACGCTCCCAGATCCTGCTCGCTGGGTATCCGGATTCTCCTCGAGGAAATCGGCGTCCCCCACCAGGTCTCGGCGATCGATCTGTCATCCGGCCAGCAGCGTGACGATGCCTTCCTGGCAGTCAATCCCAAGGGCAAGGTGCCCGCCCTGCTCCGTGACGACGGGACGGTGCTGACCGAGTTCCAGGCCATCGCGCTCTGGCTTGCATGGCGGTTCCCCCAGTCTGGGCTCCTTCCGGACGATCCCGACGCTGCGGCGCAGGTGACGGAGGTGATGGAGTTTATCGTGGGCACTATTCACATGTGCGGCTTTGCACGAGCCCTCATGCCTGGCAAATTCGTTTCGTCTGCGTCCGCTCAGGAAGAATTGCGCGTACATGGACTTCAGGTGGCGACAGACGGTCTGGACCACGTCTCCGCTCTGTTGGGCAAGACCTCTTGGCTCTCGGGCCCCCGGCCCGGTGTGGCCGACGCTGCGCTGTTTTATGTCACATACTGGGCCAAAGCTCTGGACATCGATCTGCCACGGGCGTTGGGCGGTTTCTACGACCAGATGCTGAAACGCCCGAGCGTGGTCCGAGCAATCGACGTGTCCCCCACTTAACTTCGTCACCCCGAGGAATGGGAGGCCGGCGGCTGCCGCTTGTCGAAGCTTGCCGCTTTGGCCTCGAGCCGACAGAGATGCGTGCAGTGCAAGACCTGCGACATCAACGATCCGCCGCATAACTCCATCTGGGTCCTGCCGAAGGCGGTGGCCTAAACATCCCCACATGTGACGTGTTCGTCACGCATAGGAAAAGAACTATGACCGCGATCTACATCGTCGACTACCTACGGAGCCCCTTTGCACTCGCCCATCGCGGCGCGCTTGCTAGCGTCCGCCCGGACGATCTGGCGGCAAGCGTCGTCAAGGCGCTGATCGGCCGCTGCAGCATCGATCCGGCCGAGATCGAAGACGTCAATCTCGGGTGCGCCTTCCCGGAAGGCGAGCAGGGTTTCAACATAGCCCGGTGCGCGGCTCTCATCGCAGGCCTGCCGCAGTCGGTCGGCGGCTCGACCGTCAACCGCTGGTGCGGATCGTCCATGCAAGCGGTTCAGATGGCCGCCGGCGCGATTGCCATGGACGCCGGCGAGGCGTTTGTCGCCGGCGGGGTCGAGAGCATGAGCCGCGTGCCCATGATGGGCTTTAACCCCCTGCCGAACCCGGCCTGGAGCGACGTCCAGCGCATTGCCTTCCTGAACATGGGCCTGACCGCCGAGAACCTTGCTGACCGCTACGGCATTTCGCGCGAGGAGCAGGACGCCTATTCGCTGGAAAGCCAGACCAAGACGATCGCAGCCCGCGCCGCCGGCCGGCTTGTCGCCGAGATCACGCCGGTGGGGGATGTAGCCATCGACGGTTGCCCGCGCGCGACAGACGCGGAAAAGCTCGCGGGCCTGAAGACCGCCTTCAAGGCTGGCGGCTCGGTCACAGCGGGTAATTCCTCTCCCCTAACCGATGGCGCATCCGCCACGCTCGTCTGCTCGGAAGCCTTCGTAAAGCGCCATAACCTCGCGCCGCTCGCCCGCATCTCCGGTTATGCGATTTCCGGCTGCGCGCCAGAGATCATGGGCATCGGACCGGTCGAGGCGAGCCGCAAGGCGCTGAAGCGCGCCGGCATTTCGGCGGTCGACCTAGACGTGATCGAAATGAACGAGGCCTTCGCCGTTCAGGTGCTCGCCTGCTGCCGCGATCTCGATATCGATCCGGCTCGCCTCAACCGCGATGGCGGGGCAATCGCGCTCGGTCATCCGCTCGGCGCGACAGGCGCGCGCCTGGTCGGCAAGGCGTCCCTCCTTCTGAAACGGGAGGGCGGCCGCCATGCGCTCGCCACCCAGTGCATCGGCGGCGGTCAAGGCATCGCCATGGTACTGGAGGCGGCGTAATGATGGCCACGATCGAGAAAGCTGCCGTCATCGGGGCGGGCGTCATGGGCTCAGGCATTGCCGCTCATCTCGCCAATACGGGGCTCGACGTCGTGCTGCTCGACATCGAGAAGAAATTTGCCGAAGGCGGCGTGGCCCGCCAGCTTAAAGTTGGCGGCTTCACGGACCCCGCCTTTGCCGAACGTATCCGTACCGGCTCCACCATCGACGATCTGGGGCTTGTCGCGGATGCGGACTGGATCATCGAGGCTGTCGCCGAAAAAATCGATATTAAGCAGCCTCTTTACCGCGCCGTCGACGAGCTGAGGAAGGCCGGTTCGATCGTCTCCTCCAACACCTCGACCATTCCCCTTCAAGCGCTGACCGCGGGTCTGCCGGAGAAGTTTGCCGCAGACTTCCTGATCACCCACTTTTTCAATCCCCCACGCACTATGCGGCTGCTGGAACTGGTGTCGGGCCATGCGACGAAGCCCGAGGTAACTGCGACGATCCGCGATTTCGGGGACCGCGAATTGGGCAAGAGCGTCGTCACCTGCAAGGACACGCCCGGCTTCATCGGCAACCGCATTGGCAACTACTGGATGCTGGTTGCGCAGAACGAAGCCTTCGACCTCGGCCTTGACGTCGAGGAAGCGGATGCAATCATCAGCAAGCCCTTCGGCATCCCCTCCACCGGCATCTTCGGGCTTCTGGACCTCGTTGGTATCGACCTGATGCCGACGATTATCCGCAGCCTGCAGAACGCCACACCTGCCAGCGATGCGATGAAGGACTATGATGCAGAGCCAGCGCTTATTGCAAGAATGATTGCCGAAAACCGCCTCGGGCGTAAAAGCGGCGCCGGTTTCGTGCGCCTGTCGCCCGACCGCAAGTCGCGCGATGCGACGGATCTGAAGACCGGCGAATACCGTCCGCAGAAGCCGATTTCCTCCAAAAGCCTCGATGCCTCGGGCGGTGATCCGCGCGCCCTGATGGAGCATCCCGGCCTCGGCGGGCGCTATGCGGCGGTCGTCATGGAAAAGTCGCTCGCCTATGCCGCGTCTCTCGTGCCCGAGATCGCCGACACGCCAGA
Source organism: Rhizobium grahamii CCGE 502 (assembly GCF_000298315.2). Taxonomy (GTDB): domain Bacteria; phylum Pseudomonadota; class Alphaproteobacteria; order Rhizobiales; family Rhizobiaceae; genus Rhizobium; species Rhizobium grahamii. Next base: position 151,258 of record NZ_AEYE02000025.1, read on the forward strand.
GGCCGTGGACGAAGCGATGCGCACCGGCTACGGCTGGAAGCTCGGTCCCTTCGAACTGATCGACCGCCTCGGCGCCGGCTGGCTGAAAGCGCGGCTCGAAGGCCGGGGCATCGCCGCTCCATCCTATCTGGCGCTCGCCGCGGAAAAGGGCGGCTTCTATTCGGTGGTCGATGGTGGTCGCTGCAACCTCCTGCCGAACGGCAGCATCGAGCCCGTAGCGCAGAGCGAGGGCGCGCTTCTTCTCGCCGATCTCCGGCTCGGCCATAAGCCGTTGGAGTCCTGGGAGGCCGCGAGCCTCTGGGACATCGGCGATGGCGTCGCCTGCCTGGAATTCCGCACCAAGATGAACACCTGCAGCCCGGCCCTGCTCGATGCGATCGGCGAGTCCCTGGAACGCTGCAAGGCCGATTTCCGCGCGCTGGTCATAGGCAGCGACGCGCCCGTGTTCAGCGCGGGCGCGGATCTGCGCATCTTCCTAGAAACGGTTGAGAAGGGCGGAAGCGAAGCGCTCTCGGCCTTCATCGACCTCGGCCATCGCACCTTTAAGGCAATAAAATATGCCCCCTTCCCCGTCGTCGGCGCGGCGGCGGGCCTGGCGCTCGGCGGTGGCTGCGAGATTCTGCTGCATTGCGACGCCATCCAAGCCCATGCCGAGCTTTCGATCGGTCTGGTGGAGACTCGGATCGGACTCATTCCCGGCTGGGGCGGATGCAAGGAAATGATGCTGCGCCTGTCGGCCTCGACTGCCTTCATGCGCGGCACCGTCGCGCCGGCGATCGCCGCCTTCAACCTGATCTCCGCGGCCAAGACCTCGGCGAGCGCCTTGGAGGCCCGAAAGCTTGGGTTCCTGAAGTCGTCCGACGGCATCACCATGAACCGCAGTCGTCTGCTAGCCGATGCCAAGGCGAAGGCGCTGGCACTGGCGCAAAACTATGTCGCGCCGGAAGCGCCGTCGATCGTCATGTCCGGACCCTCCGGGACCTTCGCGATCCACAACATCGTCGAGGTCGAGGCGCTGGCGGGACGCATCACTGCCCATGACAGAGTGGTGGGCCGCGCGCTCGCCAATGTGCTGACCGGCGGCCCCTCCGCCGATCCCTTAAAGCCGCTCACGGAAGACGAGGTCATCGCACTAGAGCGCGATGCCTTCAGCGAACTATTCGCAACGCCCGCAACCCGGGATCGCGTCAAGCATATGCTTGCGACCGGCAAGCCGCTGCGCAACTGAAAGGAAGCAAGGAACCCCTATGGTTGGCTACATTCCCCCTATCGAAGACATATCATTCCTGCTCGGCGAGGTTTTCGACTTCAACGCGCAGATAACAGCCCTTCCCGGCTTTGAGGAAGTCGACACAGATCTGGCAACAAGCGTGCTCGAGGAAGCCGGGAAGTTCTGCGCCGAAGTGCTCGAACCGCTCAACCGTTCCGGCGACGAGGAAGGCTGCCATGTTGAAAACGGATTGGTGACCACGCCGAAAGGCTTTGCCGATGCATACCAGGCCTTTGTCGAGGCCGGGTGGGGCGGGCTTTCCGGTGATCCTGAATTTGGTGGCCAGGGGCTGCCGCGCGCGCTGCAGATCCTGTTTGACGAGATGTTATCCTCTGCAAACCTCTCCTTCGGTCTGTTCCCCGGCCTTACGCGTGGCGCGGTCGAGGCGATCGCCCACCACGGCAGCGAGGAACTGAAGCAGAAGTATCTGCCCAAGATGATCTCCGGAGAATGGACCGGCGCCATGGCTCTGACTGAATCCTCGGCTGGAACCGACCTCGGCCTGCTCGCAAGCCGTGCCGAGCCGCTCGACAACGGCTCTTATGCCATCAGGGGCACGAAGATCTTCATCTCCTCAGGCGATCAGGATTTCGGTGGCAACATCATCCATCTCGTCCTCGCCCGCCTGCCTGATGCGCCCAAGGGCGTGAAGGGCATCAGCCTTTTTCTCGCGCCCAAATTCCTCGTCAACGAAGACGGCTCGCTTGGCGAACGCAACCGTATGTCGGTCGGGTCCCTGGAGCACAAGATGGGCATTCATGCCCAGCCCACTTGCGTCATGAACTATGACGGCGCTATCGGCTGGCTGGTCGGCGAAGCAGGGCGCGGATTGAACGCCATGTTCACGATGATGAATGCCGAGCGCCTCTTCGTCGGCATTCAGGGCCTTGGCGTTGGTGAAGCCGCCAATCAGAAGGCGGTCGCCTATGCCCGCGAACGACTTCAGGGCCGGTCCGCTGACGGCGGGTGCGGTCCCGTACCGATCATCGATCATGCCGACGTGCGAAAAATGCTGCTCACCGGGCGCGCTTTGACGGACGCGGGTCGGGCTCTTGGAATCTGGACCGCCATGCAGATGGACATCGGCGCGCGCCATCCCGATGAGACGGTCCGCCAAAACGCCGACGGATTCGTGGCGCTGCTGACACCGGTGGTCAAGGCTGCATTTACTGATTTCGGTTTCGAGACGGCCGTCCTGTCGCAACAGGTTTTTGGCGGTCACGGCTATATCCGCGAATGGGACATGGAGCAGTATGTGCGCGACGCGCGCATCACCCAGATCTACGAAGGCACCAACGGCGTGCAGGCCATGGACCTCGTCGGACGCAAGTTGCCGATGGAAGACGGAGACCTGCCGCGGCGCTTCTTCAAGCTGATCCGTGGCGATCTGACGGCACCCGCTGTACCGGCCGAACTCGAGATGGTGAGCGCCGCTGTCGGCGAGGCTCTTGCCCGGTTGGAAAAGCTGACCGAATACCTGTTGGCCAAAGATGCCGATCTGGAAGAGGCCGGAGCCGCCGCCACCGACTACCTGCGCTTTTTCGCGCTCGTCTCATTCGGCTGGCTTTGGGTGCGCATGGCCTCGAAAGCCGCAGCCTCCGTTGGTGCGAGCAGTTGGCTGAAGCAACGCAAGCTTTCGCTTGCCCGCTTCTTCGCCTCCCGGCTGCTTCCGCAGACCCTGGCGCTCGACGCGGCCGTTCGCAGCGGCGCGGCCACTGTGATGGCACTCGACGCCGACGTCTTCTGATTGAAGAGCTTCGGGAAGGAGAAGACATGCTTGGTATCATGATGAATACACCACTGCTTGTCATCGATCCTGCGGCTGAGCTAACTCACGCGGGCGAGGCCCACTCCATCACTACATTTACGCTAAAGATCGTCGCCTGACATAGCGCGTGAATCATCTACCGAAGGAAGGACCCCATGAAAATTCTCGTCCCCGTGAAGCGGGTGGTTGACTACAACGTGAAGATCCGCGTGAAGCCGGATGGCACAGGCGTCGAGCTCGCGAATGTGAAGATGTCGATGAACCCGTTCGACGAGATCTCGGTGGAGGAGGCGCTGCGGCTGAAGGAAGCCGGCAAGGCCGAGGAAGTCGTTGTCGTGTCGATCGGTCCTGCCAAGTCTGAAGAGACGCTGCGCACGGCGCTTGCCATGGGCGCGGACCGGGCGATCCTGGTCGAGACCGACGATGCCGTCGAGCCGCTCGCCGTTGCCAAGATCCTGAAGGGCGTCGCCGACGCCGAACAGCCGGGTCTTGTCATCGTTGGCAAGCAGGCGATCGATGACGATTCCAACCAGACCGGCCAGATGCTGGCGGCACTGCTTGGCACCGCGCAGGCAACCTTCGCCTCGAAGATCGAGATCGGTGATGGCAAGGCAACCGTGACGCGCGAAGTCGACGGCGGTC
>NZ_AEYE02000024.1 GCF_000298315.2 Rhizobium grahamii CCGE 502
AGGATGCGAGGATAGCTCGCCGATTACCCGCATCACCTGACCTGGCGGGAGAGATCATCTCTCGACGTTTCCGTGCGAGCGAAGGGGAACGTCCAAAACGAGAACGCCCAAGACATTCCGGCGGACCATAGGACCATCGGAAGCATCACGACGTTTGCGAATTCTTTGCCACTGCCATCAAAGTCACTTGGAGAGGGAACATCGCTCCGCTCGAGTGCTGGTGGTGAAGGAGACGTGACTTCTGCGGCGATATCATCGAGAAGGGCGGAGGTGACGGCTTGTTCTGCCGTTGGTCCGTTACCCAAAACAATGGCAGTCCGGCTGTTGTTCTCTTGATCTTTAGGCATGGATTGTCCTCTGTTGACCCTCCCATAAAGCCCGCGCGGGCGCAAAGTTGCATAAAATTGCTAACGCGCAAAGCGAATTGGCGCGAGCGGATCCAGCTGCGGACCGTTGTCCAAAGCCGGAAATGATCACTGAGGGAGCGCCTGATTTGGAAGTTAGGGCCTTCATTCCACAGAGCCGTCAGGAATAGCAAGTTCATTGTGCCTGAGAAAAGAAGTAACCTTGCGACCGACCGTATTTGTTTTCCCTCGCTGGCGTTGTGGATTAGGCTTGCCTAATATGTCCACTTCGATATAGGAACATTACTGAAACGGAGGACCAACACTTGACCCAATTTGTCGAACCAGCAATTGCGGAATGCATGAGCACACAAATATTGGCCGTTCGTGAGTTCTGCATGCGATATCAGATCTCTGCGGAGGAGGAGACGCAGCTGGTTACACTGTTTGGGCGATTTGCAACGGCGGGAGAGTTGCTGCGCAACGTTAGCCGGACGCCCCGCTGGAGATAGGCTTTCGTCCAATGAACGGGGCAACGAAGTACATTGTCAGCATAATTACCCGCTATCCGCGGAAGTCTTTTGGGATGTGCTAAGAGCGATAATCAATGAGAAGACGCCAACTCTTCCATGTCCGCTAAGGCTGCGAGGAAGAGCAACTTGTGATCTTCCAAGCCATCGGGATCGGTGCCATTCTGGTCGGAAGCAACTGCGTGCTCTGGCTTTGGTACAAGTCGGCATCGCCCAACGTGAAAGAGATGCTGCAGCGTGTTTACCTATAGGACGGCGCAATGGCCCGTATGGGCATCAGCGACAGGTGGGCCATTCCTAAGCAGCCGCGACTATTTTTCGACAACTCGCTAAAATACGTTTATCACATTCCGCTACTGTTCGAAGGCGTGTTCGGTAGCCCTTTCGAAAGTGCGCAGCGGTTTCCTTGCCAACGACAGCAATATAAAAGCAGATGGATAGGCTGATCTCGTCGCCGTTGGTTCAACCTTTGAGAGGGTACAACCAAAAGGGGGAATTGATGCCAGCTACATATTGAATATGCTTCGAGCTAGTCGGGCGTGGGCATAATCGGAGCGAGGCGCTCTCCAATTTCCTCTATGGCGATAGTTGTAGGGGTTGCCCCCAGCCTGCGGGCTGCGATGCGGGGTTCGAATCCCCGCCCCGACTACCATTCAATTCGATCCAACCCGCTGGAACGCGGCATCACTGGGTGCCTCAGACTCGGCCCTCCCGTCGTCGAGAAGAACGGAGAGTCAGGATCCGCCTTTCCGGGCGTACTGGACTATGGACTAGTTCTCCGATTTGCCCTTCGCTGAGCAGAGCATGGGCAGAAGGGAAGCGCGTGACTCTGTGGACCACGTGCAGAATGAGCCCGCCTCCCGGTTCCCCATTTTTCAAACCCCGCTATGGGGACTCGGAACCGGATCACGTCGGTGGCCGTCGGTATTGCGGAATAGAGGGTGCTGGGTGGAAGGGCGGGATTGGAAGGTCATCCTGCAGTGTAGCGCGTCGCTTGCAATCGCGGTTCCGATCACCTTCGTGTTCCTCTATCCCTGGTCGTGATCCTCTTCCTGGCGCATGTGACTTACGAGGGTCTCCAGAAGCCGCCCCATTCAGTCATGCCGCCGCGAAAGAATTGGCGCAACGCGAAGCCAGAGGACGCCGACATGACCCTTTTTTGCGGAGGTTGCGAATCCCCGCCGAAGAGCAGTTCCTGCGCGCGATGGTGTCCAGGCTGCCATGTCGGTCCGATCCGACAGTGCCGTCAGCGTTGCTCCGTTCGTCTCGGCTACTATCGAAAGCGGCGCGAGACTTCGGTCGAGAACCTGAACGGATATTGGGGTGGTCCACTCATCTCCTTTGCGTCCCCGCTTCGATTTGGCTCCCGTGGATTGCATCGGCGCTCGCAACTTGGAGAGTTGTATCGGCGGCTTTGCACTTTGGTAATTTCTAGAACGCCTGAGCACAGTTCGATTTACGGTTCTCAGAGGCCCCTGGGCGATCTCTTGCAAATCGAATTGTGCGCGCAACTGGTGCAGTCCCGACGGCCGGCCACCCAGCGCTCATGTTAAGCCCGAACACACGCGGTTAGGGCAATAACTCGGCTTAGAATTTCTAATCGCTGTTCTGGAAGAAAACCTCGACATTCTGGAATCATTTTGGGCTGCTCTTCACCCATTGCTGCGCCCGATGCCCATTGTTCGGGTTTTATTGAATGTGTTTATTTCCACTTGGTGGGAATGATTTCCATTTTGCAGTTGCACCGTTGAACCGATGGTCTACGCTCGCATTCAAGAATTGGAGGACTTCCCATGGCAAAAATGCGTGCTGTCGATGCAGCGGTCCAGGTGCTGGAAAGGGAGGGTATCAAATGTGCCTTCGGTGTTCCTGGCGCGGCAATCAACCCTTTTTATTCGGCCCTGAAGGCGCGCGGGTCGGTTCGTCATATCCTTGCCCGACATGTCGAGGCCGCAAGTCATATGGCAGAGGGCTATACTCGTGCCCGCGCTGGCAACATCGGTGTTTGCATCGGAACATCAGGGCCAGCCGGCACTGACATGATCACCGGCCTCTACTCGGCATCGGCCGACTCAATTCCGATCCTCTGCATCACTGGCCAGGCGCCACGCGCCCGGCTCGACAAGGAGGATTTTCAGGCTGTCGATATCGCAAGGATCGCGGCTCCCGTCACCAAATGGGCAGTGACTGTCATGGAACCGGCGCTTGTCCCCTTTGTCTTCCAGAAAGCGTTCCACGTCATGCGGTCCGGCCGCCCGGGCCCCGTTCTCATCGACCTGCCAATCGATGTCCAGCTAGCCGAAATCGAATTCGACGTCGAGACTTACGCACCGCTCGAACCCTACAAGCCGACGGCAACGCGTGCCCAGGCCGAAAGGGCCGTTGCGATGTTGAATGCGGCCGAGCGGCCACTGATCGTGGCCGGCGGCGGCATCATCAACGCTGACGCCTCGGACCTGCTTGTCGAATTCGCCGAGATAACAGGCATTCCTGTCATCCCAACGTTGATGGGTTGGGGTGCCATCCCCGACGACCATCCACTGATGGCCGGCATGTGCGGCCTGCAAACCGCGCATCGCTACGGCAACGCCACTTTGATTGCTTCCGATTTCGTCTTCGGCATCGGCAACCGGTGGGCAAATCGGCATACCGGCAACATTGCGACCTATACCGAAGGCCGGACCTTCGTACACGTCGATATCGAGCCGACCCAGATCGGCCGCGTTTTTGCCCCAGACTTCGGCATCGTCTCCGATGCTGGTGCCGCTCTGAAGCTCTTCCTTGAAGTGGCGACTGAATGGAAGGTCGCCGGCAAGCTGCGTGACTGGTCTGCATGGGCGGAAGAGTGCCGCCAACGCAAACGCACGATGCTCCGAAAGACCCATTTCGATCAGACGCCGCTGAAGCCGCAACGCGTCTACGAGGAAATGAACAAGGCCTTTGACCGCGAGACCTGCTATGTCTCGACTATCGGTCTCAGCCAGATTGCGGGCGCCCAGTTCCTGCACGTCTACAAGCCGCGCAACTGGATCAATTGCGGCCAGGCAGGTCCCCTTGGCTGGACATTGCCGGCAGCTCTCGGTGTACGGGCGGCCGATCCGGATCGGCCTATCGTCGCACTTTCGGGCGATTACGATTTCCAATTCCTCATCGAGGAACTCGCGGTCGGGGCTCAGCATAAACTGCCCTACCTGCACGTGGTCGTGAACAATTCCTATCTCGGCCTGATCCGCCAAGCCCAGCGGGGGTTCAGCATGGACTTCGAGGTGAGCCTTGCCTTCGATAACATCAACGCTTCAGGTGATGCCGTACCAGGCTACGGCGTCGACCACGTCGCCGTCGTCGAGGGTCTGGGGTGCAAAGCAATCCGCGTTCGCAGTCCGAACGAGTTCCAGGAAGCGTTCACCGCGGCCCAGGCTTTGATGAACGAGCATCGGGTTCCTGTTGTCATCGAGTTCATTCTTGAGCGCGTCACCAACATCGCCATGGGCACCGACATCAATGCCATTGTGGAATTCGACGAACTCGCAGAGCGGGGCGAGGATGCGCCGACCGCTACACTTGCCCTCCTGGATTGAGACGGGCGATCCGTCAAACAGGATAGGGCGAAACGGTCGCTAGAAATTGCCTCCAACAGAGAGAAAAACCATGCCGAGATTTGCGGCCAATCTAACCATGCTCTTCAACGAGGTGCCATTCCTCGAGCGTTTTTCGCATGCTGCGAAAGCAGGATTTGAGGGCGTTGAATTTATGTTTCCCTATGATTTCGACAAGGAGACGCTTCGTGCCGCTCTCGATTGTCATGGGTTGACCCAGGTTCTGCATAATCTGCCGGCTGGCAACTGGGCTAACGGGGAGCGTGGTATTGCAATCATGCCGGACCGAATGGAAGAGTTTCGTCGCGGCATCGCTTCTGCGATCGATTATGCGACTGTGCTCGGATGCAAACAGGTGAACTGCCTGTCTGGCATTGCGCCGGCAGGCGTTGCCGACAACGAGCTTCGGGCGACCTTTGTCGCAAACCTCACCTTCGCGGCGAGCGAATTGGCAAAACACGGAATCCGTCTTCTGATCGAGCCGGTCAATCGCTTCGATATTCCAGGTTTCTACCTCCATAGTCCGGATCAGGCGGCATCGATCATCGCTGATGTCGGAAGTGAGAACATCTTCATTCAATACGACCTTTATCACCAGCAGCGCACTCAGGGCGAACTGATTGCCACCTTCAGAAGACACCAGGAACGGATAGCCCATGTCCAGCTTGCGGATAATCCGGGCCGAAATGAGCCGGGTACGGGCGAGATCGCCTATCCCTTCCTCTTTGATGCGCTCGATGGCCTCGGCTACGACGGTTGGATCGGCTGCGAATACAAACCGCGCACAACCACCGAGGCGGGGCTCACATGGCTAACCGCTGCCAGCAAGCAGACCGAAAGCGCAAGCATTCTCAAGATCAGGAGCTAGAAAATGGCAACAGTCGGATTTATTGGCCTGGGCATCATGGGCACGCCCATGGCGCGTCACCTGCAGGACGCGGGACACACTATCGTCACCTCTAAATTTTCCATCGCGCCGCGTCAGGAACTCGTCGACAATGGCCTCCAGTTCGTCGAAACGCCGCGCGCGCTTGCTGAGGCAGTCGACACAATTATCCTGATGCTGCCCGATACGCCCGAGGTGAAAGATGTTCTCTTCGGCGTAAACGGCGTCGCCTTTGGTCTGTCCGCCGGTAAGCTTGTCATCGACATGAGCTCGATCTCGCCGATCGAAACGAAGGAGTTCGCGGCGAAGGTTCGCGCGACCGGTGCCGAATACGTCGACGCGCCGGTCTCTGGCGGCGAGGTCGGTGCAAACAACGCGTCACTCTCGATCATGGCGGGTGGATCGCCGGCAAGCTTCGAGCGGGCGCTGCCGCTTTTCCAACTAATGGGCAAAAATATCACCCTCGTGGGTGATTGTGGTGACGGCCAGGTCACGAAGGTCGCCAACCAGATCATCGTCGCTCTGACAATCGAGGCCGTCTCCGAAGCACTTGTCTTCGCGTCGAAAGCAGGAGCGGATCCGGGACGCGTCCGGTCGGCCCTCATGGGCGGATTTGCGTCCTCGCGCATCCTCGAAGTGCATGGCGAGCGCATGATCAAGCGGACCTTCGATCCAGGCTTTCGCATCTCGCTGCATCAAAAGGACCTCAATCTTGCCCTGCAAGGCGCAAAGGCCCTCGGCATCTCGCTTCCAAATACCGCCGCAACGCAGGAACTCTTCAATCAGTGCGTCGCAAATGGCGACAGCGGGCTCGATCATTCCGGCCTCGTTCGGGCGCTCGAACGGATGGCGAACCATCCCGTCGCGTGACCGTGCGGCCGGGAACAGGGTTCCAGGCCTTAATGACCAGTGGAGAAACAAATGCCGGCCATAGCCGACCCCCGCGCTTTTCTGGAAGGACTTTTCGATGCCGCGGTTGCCGCTGCCGATCCGGACCGCGTGCTCGCCAGCTGCCTTCCGGGAAAGCCGAAAGGGCGGACCGTGGTGATCGGTGCCGGCAAGGGCGCCGCGCAGATGGCGCGCGCCTTCGAAAGGCAATGGGACGGACCAGTGTCCGGGGTCGTGGTCACTCGTTATGGCTATGCCCTTCAATGCGACCGTATCGAGGTCCTCGAAGCGGCTCATCCCGTTCCGGACGAGAACGGGCTTGCCGCCTCTGCGCGACTGATGTCGGCTGTGCGTGCACTAACCGAGGACGATCTCGTCGTCGCGCTGATTTGTGGCGGTGGCTCTTCTCTGCTTCCAGCACCAGCCGGCGATCTGACGCTTGCCGACGAAGTGGCGGTCAACAGGATACTGCTCGCATCAGGCGCCCCAATCAGCGCCATGAATGCCATCCGCAAGCAGATTTCACGCATCAAGGGCGGCCGGCTCGCTGCACTTGCCTATCCGGCACGCGTCGTTTCACTTGTCGTTTCGGATATTCCTGGCGACAATCTCGCTCTCGTTGCCTCTGGCCCGACCATTGCGGACACCACATCCCGTCTCGATGCAATCCGCCTTATCGATCACTACCGCCTCGATCTGCCCGATGCCGTTATACGCTATATCAGCCATGGCAATGGCGATGCACTGCTGCCAACCGATGCCCGCTTCGCAGGCAATGAGGCAAGGCTCGTTGCATCGGCTTCCACCTCGCTGGAAGCTGCCGCTGAGACAGCACGTAGGTTTGGTGTCGAGGCGGTCATTCTTTCCGATGCGATTGAAGGGGAGGCATCGGAGGTCGGCGGCGTGCATGCCGCGATCGCGGCCGAAGTGGTGCGCCGCAACCGTCCTTTTCGAAAACCAGTCGTCATTCTTTCCGGCGGCGAAACCACTGTGTCGGTTAGAGGCAACGGAAAGGGCGGGCGAAATGGCGAGTTTCTGCTTTCCTTGGCTCGCCGCATAGACGGTTTGGCGTCCGTTTCGGCGCTTGCCGCCGATACCGATGGTATCGACGGCTCCGAAGACAATGCCGGAGCTTTTGCCGACGGCACAACGGTGACACGGCTTCTCGAGAAACAGCGGGATCCAGCAAAACTCCTGGCCAACAATGACAGCTGGTCTGCCTTCAACGCACTCGGCGATCTCTTTGTGCCGGGACCGACCGGCACCAACGTCAACGATTTCCGCGCCATCCTTATCCAATAGCTCAGATCAATGGACTGCAGCGCCACCTTGCGGGAGGAACGGGAATGATGTCTCACGAGTGCTCGGCGCAGACGATCATCGAAATGCGCACGATCGCGAAGCAGCTTTTCACGACGGGGGTCAATGCGCTGGCGTCGGCGGTGTCGGGAACGGTCCAGCTTCATCCGCGAACCGCGCAGCTTGCCTGTCTCGGTGCAGTCAGCAGGGCCGCAGTCCGATACTTCGAAACTGTATTGGCGCCACACGCAGCCATTCCTCATGTCAAATCGGTCACTACGAGCGAGTTGGTCGCACAGGCAAGGAGTGCTGCGTACATAGAAGGGCCTGTTGCGATCATTCTCTGTCGGACGGAAAAAGGGCAGAGCAACGAGCATCGGGCGCTGAGCTTTGCGCTTGAAGTCGAACGGTCGCCACTTCATCGCCCCTGGATCTTTCTGAGCGGCGCGACCGGTCACCGGCAATGCCGTTCCGGGTCGGCGGGGGCGATCGTCGATGCCGGGACATGTTCCTGGATCTGGCCATCTGGAAAAAGATCAGGTGTGCCGAACAATCCTTCATCCTTCCTTGCCGCGTCCGGTGATCTCCTGCCGGCCGACCCCATGTCATCTTATTCGATGAGTGTCGATCTGATCATTCTGGGATAGGCGACGGCAGCACGCTCGGTCCGGGGGAGGCGCCAGCTTCATTTAAACCCAAAAAAGAAGGCTCGGCACAAGCGACGTCGACACTCGATTTCTGCGTCATCCTTCTGGGAAGCACTTGTCCAGATCACGCCCTACGCTGCTCCACCGTGAAAGGATTTTACTACCCAGGGAGCTTGAAGGGGAACTGAAGCCGTAATGCCGCGCGACACCACGTATCAAGCGCCTCATCACGACTGACGGCGGAGGCGAAATCCAGCCTGCGGCGTGGCCGCGCGGCAGTAATACGTTTGCCCGCCTGAAATCCGGGCTTCAAGTACTGGAGACGGCAGAGGCCATCATGCCCCAGTCGCATGGCTTTCGGAAAGTGGGAATTGATCGATAGAAGGCTGGAACCTGGCGTTGCTCGTATCCTGTAACAAACGCAAACGGGATCTGCCTCATCGCCAGAAAGGCGGCGACCGGATAGACGGTCTGCCCATTGACCGCGATATCGAGAAGCGCCCCGTCAAGCGGTTCCTCATCGGTGTCGACGATCCTGAGTGCGTCGCCCACATTGGCGACCGGGCCTACAACCTCCACGCCCAATTCCCTTAGCTGTTCCTCTGCATCTCGAGCGATAAGATATTCATCCTCGACAAGCAGAATGCGTTTTCCCGAAAGAGCAGAAAGGGGATCGCGGCTGAATTGCTTTCTTGCGAGAGCGCGGCACACGCTTTCGAGGCGATCAGGAATGACAAGCCCCCGTGCATACATACCGACGATCAATCGCGCAAATTTCTCGCGCTGATCTGCCTGCGATGTAAACCACGTCTCTGCCGTAATGCGGTCGAACGCTGCCTGCATTATCGCAAGATCATTTCCGTCGAAAGTGCCATACAGAAAACCAGGTATCGACATGCGGTCCTCCGAATTTTGCAAGAGGCGGATCCTGATTTTGTTTCATGGTGCGAGCCGCGAATCAACGGATCGCCCGTTTTTGACGAGCAATGGTACGCTACCGTTCAATCGTCCGATCGAGTCCACTCGTCATTTGTCTCTTTCGGAGGTCTCGTTGATGAAACGGGCAGCGAAATTGTACAATGGACCCCGTCTGTTCCCAAGTTAAACCTCGTCTCGGCACCGAGCTGATAGGGCAATGCGTGCTCGATCAGTTCCCGCCCCTGGCCGGTGCCGAGGGGTGCAGGTCCTGCCGGCGGCATGCTGACGCCTCGCTCTAGCCAATCAATGTGCAGCCATGGCCGACCGTCCGGTCCCACTTCTTCAAGCGCCCAGGTTACGCAGAGCTTGCCGTTGCGCTGTCCAAGAGCGCCATACTTGATGGCGTTCGTTGCAAGCTCATGAATTGCCATTGCCAGGGTCTGCACCGTGGACGAGCGTAACCGCACACCGCGCGGTCCCTCAAGGGTGACGCGATCGCCGGAACCGCCCATGGCCGAGAGTTCAGTCTCGACAACCGCATCGAAGCTGACGCGATCATGGTCACTCAGCTTCGACAGCAGGCCTTGAACGCGGGCCAGGGCCTCCAGCCGATCGCGGAACCGGTTGCGGAAATTCTCGAGGCTGCTGCTCGCGCGCCCAGTCTTGTCGGCCATCGATCGAACCACGCCCAAAAGGTTTCTGGTTCTATGCTGAAGCTCGGCGACCAGCACTTCCTGACGAGCCTGCATGCCTCTAAGGTCGTCGACGTCAGTCGAGGTGCCAAGCCATTCAATGACCCCTCCTGTCGCGTCGCGCACCGGGGTCGCGCGGGTATGGAACCAGCGATAATTATCGGTGCCTGCCTGTCGGATGCGGCATTCAACCTCGAAGCCACCCGATTCCAGCGCTTCAAGCCAAGCGTTCTGCGCAATTTCACGGTCGTCAGGGTGTAGCTGTTCCAGCCAGCCCGTCCCGCGACTATCCTCTTCCGTCTGACCGGTGAAGGCCGTCCATTGCGGGCTCGCCGACGTCCATTGTCCTCCGTCAACTCCGCGCCATACGAGCTGAGGTATCCCCTCGAGCAGGGCGCGTTGGCGCACTTCGGCCGCAGCAAGCGCTTCCTCTACCTTCTTGATCTCGGTGATGTCATGGCCGATGCCGCCGATATGGACCACTCGTCCGGTGTCGTCCTTGATTGGGAAGTCGGTGTTTCTCAGCCAACGAATGCCGCCGTCAGATGGCCTTTGAATTCGGTACTCGAACGTTACCCATTCGCCGTTGCGAACGCGCTTGAGATTTTCCGCCGCAACCTCACGGTCCTCTGGAACGATCAATTCAAGCCACCCGACCATATTGTTGCCGCGAAGCGCTGCCTCGCGATCGAGGCCGTAAATGACCTCAAATGCCGGCGTGAGGTAGGACCACTGGAAAGTCTCGGCGTCGCGGATCCAGAGGATGTCCTGGGATGCCTCACCAAACTGCCGCAGCCGGTCCTCGCTTATCCAGAGAGCAATTTCGGCGCGAGTCCGGTCCGTTGTGTCCACAAATGTGACCACAGTGCCATCGATCCGGTCTTCGACAGTCCGATAAGGCCGCAGACGCATAGAGTAGTGGTTGCCCCGGAGGCTGCCGACGCTCCTCTCTATTGGAATAAGGTGCGCCAGAACCTTTCGAGCATCAGTCTCGATATTGTCGTAATCGAGCTGGTGGGTAAAATCTGTGATCGCACGGCCAATGTCGTGCTTGGTTATATTGAACAACTCGGCGACCGGTGCCGTGAACATCTTGATGCGCAGCTCGGGATCGAGGAACAAGGTCCCGATTTCGGTCGCTGCCGACAAATTCTGAAGATCGCTGTGTGCCGCCGAAATGCTCTCGAGCTTGCTCTTCAGTTCGGCGTTGACAGTATGCAGCTCCTCGTTGATCGACTGAAGTTCTTCCTTCGATGTCTCAAGCTCTTCTGCGGTGGAGCGGTACTCTTCATTCATCGACTGAAGCTCTTCATTGGCGGCGCGAAGCTCCTGAACCAGGGCCTCGTGGCCGCTTCGGCTCACCATCAGCGCTTCCTGGGAGGCTTTCAGTTCGGCGTAGACGCGACGGACCTCGTCTGAGCGCGTGTCGGAAATTGCGTCGAGTTCGTCATTTCCCCAGACCACGCCTCCATCAAGAAAGAAGACAAGTGCCTGCGGGGCTTTCTGAGCCTCGTTGTTAATAGGCGTCACCTGTATGGCAATGCGTCTTTTCCCGTGTTCGAAAACGACGACCGTGGGAAGCGTCACGCTCGGCTCACTTTTTTCGAGGGCGCGGGTAAGGGCTATGCCAAGTTCGAGGCGCAACTCCGGCCTGACGACGGCGGTGAGGCTCTTGGAAACCGGGCCGGCGGAGTGCAGGATGAATCGCCCAGCTGAAGGCGACAGGTGCAGAATATTCTGCCCGTCGTCCACCAGGGCGCTTGCTGGCGCGCTCTGCTCCAGCGCGCCCAAATGGAGGGCAGCGGGGAGCGTGGCTCGCTCAGGCAGTAGGGAGGCTGATCGATCATTTGCCAGCTCGGGCGCGCCAAACTGTGACAGGATTGGCGGAAGGTGCCCACTGTGCGGACGGGAACTGTAAATGCGAGCTTGCCTGTCGACAGGCGCAAAGAGATCGGTGGCCACATCAACCGTTTCGGCGGATCCCAGGAAAAGATAGCGGCCTGGTCGCAAGCTGTATTGGAAGATGGAGCAGACTTGGGCCTGGAGGGCACGCTCGAGATAGATCAGCAGGTTCCGGCAGGTGATCAAGTCGAGCCGCATGAACGGCGGCTCCTTGAGGACGCTGTGTTTTGCAAATAGCACACTTTCCCTGACTTCTGTGCGAACCCGATAGTGGCTTCCGTCGTCGATGAAAAAGCGCGAAAGGCGTTCTTGCGAAACGTCAGCTTCGATGGTCCGTGGATAGCGTCCTTCCCTGGCCATGGCTAACGCACCTTCATCGAGATCCGTCGCAAAGATCTGCAGCGGTACTTTCACTCTCCGCCTGGCCATTTCTTCATGCAGCAGTATGGCAATGCTATAGGCCTCCTCGCCGGTCGCACAGCCGACTACCCATACCCGTATACTTTCCTCTCCCTCACTGTCGACGGCGTCGAACAAGGGTTTGATCGCCTGTCGCGACAATGCCTCGAATGCCTGTTCGTCACGAAAGAACATAGTCACTGAGATCAAGAGGTCGGAAAAGAGGTCTTGCGCCTCCTCGGGGGTCGTCAGAAGATAATCGGTATAGTCGGCGAGTGTGTCGGTGCCGCAAACCTGCATGCGACGGATGACGCGGCGCATCACCGTCGCGCGCTTGTAGGCGGAAAAGTCATGGCCCGTGCGCGTGCGCAGCAGGGCAACGATGCGCCGAAGGTCGTTTGCGCCTTCATCCATGTCGAGCGAGCGAACAGCCTCCTTGCTGTGCGCCACCTCGGCTAGGCGCTCTACAAGCCGGGCGATGGGGGCGACAAAGTCAGCCGCACCCGTCGCAATAGCGTTTTGCGGCATTGCGTTGAAGCCAGCCTCAGCAGGCTCCTGCACCATGATGACGCCACCGGCTTCCTTGATAGCCGTGACACCAAGCGCACCATCGGAACCGGCACCTGAAAGAACGATGGCAACGCCATCGCCGCGAGCGGCCGCGACCGAGCGAAAGAACATGTCGATCGGCGCGCGGCGGCCCCGACGCTCACTGAAGGGGCGTGCCGAAACGCTGTCTCCGTCGATGACAAGCTCTTTGTCGGGTGGGATGACGAAGACGCAGTTTGCCTTCAACCTTGGCGCATGGTCGATCTCGCGGACGGGCATGCGGGTGCACATAGACAGAATTTCGCTGAGTGCACTCGGCTCGTCCGGCGCGAGATGGACGATCACGACAAAGGCGAGGCCAAGGTCGGGCGGCACCAACCGGAAAAAAGTCTGCAGCGCGGATATCCCGCCTGCCGATGCTCCGATCGCGCAGACCGGCACGAACTTCTGCGTGATTTTGGTCTTGAAATCGCTATCGTCCGCCATTTAGGAACTGCTCATCTTTGATAGCTTAGAAATACGGCTATCATCTTAGCACTTCGCGCCCTCGGCGTCGTACAAACGTTCCGGCGGTCGCATGTTCCGACAGGCGGGTGGCAAGGTTTCGCGCGGCGTCAAAGCCTCGTGATGTCTACCGGGCGATTGTTGATGATCGCTTCCATGGAGAAGAACCCGGTGACGGTGGCAAGATCAAAATCCGTGATCAGTTTCTGATAAAATGTGTCGTAGCCCTTCATGCCCTGCGTCACAACCTTGATCAGATAATCCCAGTCCCCACCGATCCGATAGAAATCGACCACCTCCGGTAGCCGCTTGACATGCGCCCTGAACCCCTCACTCCAGTCCTTGGAATGATGACGCGTGCGGATCATCACGAAAACAGTCAGGTCGAGCCCGAGTGCTGGAAGGTCAATGTCGGTATGCGATCCCTTGATCAGACCAATGGAATGCAGGCGCTGCAAGCGCCGCCAGCACGCGTTTTGAGAAAGTCCGATCTTGTCAGCCAGATCGCGTTGGGAAAGGTTTGCATCCATCTGGATGGCGCTTAAAATTTTGCGATCAAAAATATCGAGATTCGCACTTGCATCGTTCATTTGATCCACATTTGCTGGAAACGGCCCGAAAATAGGTGATTTTTTTGATCGTGAAGGAGGATACGATCCCAGTCAATATCCAAAGGGAGGGTTACCGTGGACTTCACGCCGACACCGGTAAGACAGGCCGAAACGACTCTTTCAAAGTTTCGTCAGACGTTGAACACGGGCCGCATCATCGAGGCCCTTCGCGGCGGTCTCGTTGGATCAAACGCCAGGATCGTCGGGCCCTATGGGGAAAAGGAGCTCATCTACGCCGACTACGTCGCGTCCGGACGGGCACTCCATCAGGTCGAGCGCTTTGTCCTGGACGAAGTACTTCCTTATTATGCCAACAGCCATACGGAGGCCTCCTACTGCGGAGGCTTCATGACGCGGCTGCGGCGGGAAGCACGTGCCGTGATCGGCAAGTCCTGCGGAGCAACCGATCAGCACGCGGTCGTATTCACAGGCTCGGGCGCTACGGCTGGGATTAACCGCCTCGTCAAACTGTTTGGCCTCAGTGAAGCCGTTGCTGCAGGCAAGCGGGTTCGCGTGATCCTCGGACCCTATGAGCATCACTCCAACATCTTGCCCTGGAGGGAAAGCGGTGCCGAGATTGTAGAACTTGCCGAAAGTCCAACCGGGGGACCAGATTTTGCCGATCTCGAGGATGCTCTTCGAAAGGGATCATCCGATCTGACGATTTGCTCGCTCTCTGCTGCATCGAACATCAGTGGCATCACCAGCGATGTCGCGGCCATCACCGCGACCGTCAAGGCAGCCGGCGCTACGATGATTTGGGACTATGCAGGCGCAGGTCCCTATCTGCCGATCACAATGTCGCCGGCGCAAGGCGCCGAGATCGACGCCATCGTCGTTTCGCCACACAAGTTCATTGGTGGCCCAGGTGCTTCAGGAATCCTGATCGTTCGTCGTGACAGTGTTTCGACACGCAAACCGTCGTGGCCCGGTGGCGGTACAGTTAAGTTCGTGTCATCCCAAACGCATGATTATTCCGATAGTCTGGAATCGCGCGAGGAAGCCGGAACACCAAATGTTGTCGGTGATATCAGGGCAGCGTTGGCATTTCTCGTCAAGGACGCAATCGGAACGACCAGAATGGCCGCACGCAACAGCGACCTTACGGAACGGGCGTTCCGCGCATGGAAGGACGTCCCACACCTGGAACTTCTTGGCCTGTCTGAACCTGACAGACTTCCGATCTTCTCTTTCAGGGTGAGGAACGGAAAGGGCGGCTACGTGCATCAGCAATTGGTAACGCGCATGCTGAGTGACCGGTTTGGCATCCAGGCTCGGGGCGGCTGCGCCTGTGCCGGCCCGTATGTGCATCGGCTCCTGGAGATCGATGAGGAGCAGTCGGAAGAGATCAGGCAGGCCATCCTCTCCGGTGATGAAATCAGGAAGCCTGGTTTCATTCGGCTGAACTTTAGCGTTCTTCTTTCGGACGAAAAAGTGCAGTTCATTCTCGATTCCGTGGCGAAGATCGCGACCGACGCAACGCTCTTCGAAGCCGACTACGACGTCGACAAGAGCCGAGCTATCTTCATTCCACGCGTAGGCCTGCAAGGTACGGCCCATGCAAGCGCCTGACGTTGCGGGCTTCCACGATCCACGCACGGGCAGCGTTCAGTATGTTGCGTCCTGCCCGAGTACACGCAGATGTGTCATTATCGATCCGGTTCTCGATTTTGACGAGAAATCCGGATCGACGGCAACGTCGAATGCGGACATTATCCTCGACTATATCGCCCGCCATGACCTGAAGCCGGAATGGATCCTCGATACCCATCCTCATGCGGATCATTTTTCGGCAGCTCGCTATCTCAAAGAGAAAACCGGAGCGCCGACCGCGATCGGTGAACATGTCAGGCAAGTCCAGGAGATCTGGCGGAGCATCTATAACTTGCGGGACCTTGTCTGCGACGGATCCCAGTGGGACCGGCTGCTTTGCGATGGCGAGATATTCAAGGTGGGTGATCTCGGTGTCCGTGTCATGCATTCGCCAGGACACACACTGGCGTCGATCAGCTATATCATCGGCGATGCCGCTTTTATCCACGATACCCTGTTCATGCCCGATAGCGGTTCGGCTCGGGCGGATTTCCCGGGAGGCAGCGCATCCAGGCTCTGGCAAACGATCCAGGATATCCTGCGCCTTCCCGACGAGACGCGGCTTTTTACCGGCCACGATTACCGACCGGGAGGCCGCATGGCCCTATGGGTAAGTTCAGTGGCGGAGCAAAGGGCAAAAAATTCCCACGTCGCCGGTCTTTCGCAGAGCGATTTCGTCCGTCTTAGGGAAGACCGCGACAGAACCTTGCCGATGCCGAAGCTCATCTTGCATGCGTTGCAGGTCAATATCCGGGGAGGGGAACTGCCAGACCTCGAGGAGAATGGCAGGCGCTACCTGAAGATTCCACTCGATGCTTTGACAGGATCGGTATGGGGCTCGTAAATCCGTGGATACATCTTTCCCACAGCTGTTTCTTGCCCTTGGCTCCGGGTCGCTTATCGGATGTTCGCTCGGCCTGATCGGAGGAGGCGGGTCTATTCTTGCAACGCCCTTGCTGGTCTATGTTGTTGGGCTGAGGGATGTTCATACGGCGATCGGAACTGGCGCACTCGCTGTTTCGGCAAGTGCGTATCTTAATCTGGCGGGGCATGCGCTGCGGGGCCACGTCTGGTGGCGATGCGCCACAATCTTTGCGGTCACCGGTTGTCTTGGGGCCTATCTCGGTTCAAGCCTAGGTAAGCTGGTCGACGGGCAGAGCCTCCTTGTCATGTTTGGCTTGCTGATGATGGGCGTAAGTTTTGTCCTGCGGGGGATGCCGAGCCATACGAACGTCACGGCAGACTCGTTGACGATCGGCGCTCACGGCAGAACAAGCCTGATTGCGCTTTGCGCCGGGATCTGTTCCGGTTTTTTCGGAATAGGCGGTGGTTTCCTCATCGTTCCAGGCCTCCTCGTCGCCACGGGCATGCCGCTCATCAACGCAGTCGGAACCTCGCTTCTCGCCGTTGGCACGTTTGGTCTGACAACCGCCGTCAACTATGCCTTGTCTGGTTTTGTCGATTGGCTGACGGCCGGATACTTCATCGCGGGTGGCATCGGCGGCGGCATCATCGGCACGCTTGTTGCCGCCCGGCTGGCCTGCCATCGCAACATGCTTGCCCGGATCTTTCGGTGGGTGGTGTTCACCGTCAGCGTCTATGTCCTGTGGCGCGGTATGGCGGCGCTTTAGCGTGTTGAAGCTTTGTAAGAGCTCTCGTTCGGTTGGCCGATGGAGCAATGTCTGAGTGCTGCCTTTACGCCTACGATGTCGTTCATGTCTCAGCTGTCCAGGCCCTGAAAAAACGATCTTTTTGACGGACAGAAGTTGCGGAAGGACTTTGGTCAATTAAGTCCTCGCGGCTCAACCCAACCGAAGAGAAGAGATCAACCACGCAGAGAGTCAGCTTTGGATGCTATGGTCGAGGGCTTTTCGACAAGGGCGTACGATCGTGTGAGGCGTTCGTCTCACTCATCGAGGGATCGCCGCCCAGCTGATCGTCACGCCACTTTTGCGGCGAGCGCTTCCGCAAGTTCGGCGGCCTCCAGGGCGGCCTCAAGGCGTGCCGACGTCTTGTAGGGATAGTGCTTCCAACACCACCAGTCCTCGTTCTCCCCTTTGCAGAACCCGAAGCCTGCCCAATCCCCGCAATGGCACTTCCGTGCTACGAGCTTGGGAGCGCGCTGCAATGTTGTGCGATCGACGTCACTCATAATACCTCCTTGAGAACCCAACCTTTGGGTCGTTTCCAACCTCGTTTGGCGGCCGGATCGCCCGCCTTTACGATAGCCTTTCGTTTTGCTTCCAACAGTCCCTCGGCCCAAACGGTGATACGAAGCCGGCCGGCAGTGAATATGTATCGGTCAAGGTTCGCTCTGCGACCGGACGAGTATCCTGCGTGGAACAACGTCCTCGCGAAGATGAGATCGAGGCGGCTTTAAACTTCGGCCCTTGGGCAAACCACCATTTCCGGAAGGCAGTCTCGAAACTCGGTTTGGGTGGCCTGCTGGTTCGGTCGAGCATCAGTGCTCCCGCTCAAAGCTTGGCTTCCACCCGCGCGTCATCCCGTGGCTCATCGCGGCCTCGGCAAGTGCCAGCTGCATGCGCAGATGCTTGATGTCACAGAGCAGTGTGGCGATGGCCGCCCTGGCATCTTCGTCGTGGAAGGCGAGTGCGGCTTCGACCTCAAAATCCACGTCCAGCCGTTCTGAGGACTTAGTCGACATGGCCAGCTTCTCTGACGAGTTGGTAGAAGGCCTGCACGACGTCGTTTTCGTTTCCATGGGATTGGAACCAGATCGGTCTCCGCATAACTGCGCTCGAGCCGACGGCATTGTAGAAGCCACAAGCTCGTAGCGTGGTTGGCTCAAAGGCGATATCGAAATAGCCGAGAGGATCCCCAGAACCCATGTCGTACACGTCGGCTGAATAGAGGCTCCAGCCCTGACGGTGCGGCAGCATGATTAGGATCGCCATGAGAAGCGGATGGATTTCGGCCATTGTCGCTCTCGTCGGTGGTGTCCAGTAAGTGCCTGAAAGTTCTACAGCGCGCGGTCGTGCGATCGGCATGTATGGCATGGCCGTCATCCTTACTCAAATATTGGAGGTTCCTATTATGTTCTCTTTTTTGTAGCTGAGTCAACATACAGGTGAAGCGAGAATCGTTGTCGCTGAAGTCTGTGGAATGGTCGTCGGATTGTTGGTCGACAGGGTTTCGGACATTATGACAATCGCCGCAACCAATTTACAACCCGTGCCGGGGATCGCGGTGCCCGATAGCTGCGCTTCTCCGACGGTGTCATTGGCCAACCGGACGGACTATCTGCTTTCTGAATCTCGAGAGGATGTTCGGTTCAGACACCGTGACGATGACGGCCGCTTGAGCTGGGCGGCTCTCCGGCCCGCTGTCGCTCCCGCCATAGAGAGCGGAGAAAGATCGGATTCCCATATTAGGGTTTACTTAACTTGTTGTCGCTATGGTTATGTCTGTCACGAATAGGTTATCGGTGACAAAGGCAATACAGAAATGACAAGGCTCGTCTCCCGTTCCGCGTGGCGAGCCTTTTCTTATGCTCTCGTTACGGGCAAATGCTATGCAATCGAGTCATGGCTGGAAACGTGGGTTTCCGATGCAAAGTTCGCGCGCCATTATGTTAAAGAACCGTTATCGAAGCGAATGAAGCGTCCAGGCTGGCAGCTGGTCTTCGAATCCCAGGAACGGGCTCCATCGTGAACATTCACGCTCGTTCAACAGTTGGCGCAAGGATCCTCAGACGGCCTCCGGGCTTGGCCGCAAGACCAACCTTGACCCCAAAGACTCGGGCTGGCTAGCTGCAATATTCCAGATATCGGGAGAGCCTCCGCGGCCGGGTGAGTCGTCCCACGGCTGGCCATTCTTTTACAAAGCCCCGGTTCTTTTGCGGGCGTTATTGCGTTCCTGTCGCATGTTTTGAGATATGCGGGCAAAGCATTCCTCCCCTGCGAAGATTTGCATACTATTTGTGCGGTCGTGTTGGTATCAGGGTTTCAACGAAGCGCTCCACCTCCTCCCGTGGCGCTGCGTTTTGCAAAAGGGCCAACCTCCTCCCATGGTCCGTTTGCGTTGGACAGCAGCAATCCTCCTCCCAGTTGCTGTTCTACTCTTTCAGAAGAGCCTGCCGCACCTCCTCCCGCGGCAGGCTCTTTTGCTATTTGGTATCCGATAGCCCTGAAGAATTGTCCGATCATCAATGCGACGGCAGGCCCGCTGGTGCCCTTAAGCCGTCCTCTGACGCCTGGAATCCGTCTATCCCGGAACGGCCGTAGGGCCCTATACTTCCAAGCAAGGCGCCGGTCTTGGCCATTCCTTCGACCGGATTCGAAGCGGCTTCATTTCATGAGTTCCAATTTCGGCGGAGGAGGAGAATTGTGGGAAGTCCAGACCTTGAAATCCGGCGGAGGGATCGGGCTTCCTCGTGGGGACGCGGCGCATCGAAGGGAGTGGCTTCCCGTGCAGTGTGCTCCGATGTTGAGGCGTTCCTCGGAACATCTGACTTTTTCCCGTGTTCCTGTCTTCCTGAAGATGGAGACGAATTTCATGGACGCTGAAGACGACATCACCAAGGTTTGGGACCTGGCCGAGAAAATCGGATTTTGCATGCTGACGACACAAACAGGGGCCGATTTGCGAGCGCGGCCCATGTCGGCATATGCAGAGCGAATGGAGAATGCGGTCTATTTCCTGACCGATGGGGCGAGCCACAAGGACGAGGAGATCGCAAGCTGTCCCAATGTCTGTCTGGCTTTCGCTGATCCAAAGGGCCAAAAGTATGTATCGCTGTCTGGAACAGCCGAGATGCAGAATGACAGAGAGAAAATCCGCGAACTCTGGGCTACGCCTGCGAAAGCTTGGTGGGACAGTCCCGATGACCCGTCCATCCGCATTCTGAAGGTGACCCCGAATTTTGCCGAGTTCTGGGACAGCCCCGGAACAGTTATGAGCTACATCAAAATGGCGGCCGCGGCAGTTGGCAGTTCACGTCCGGATATGGGCGAGAATGTCAAAGTAACGATGTAGCGGAAAGGGCAAGGGCCAACGCCCCCCATCCAGGTCAAGATCCCTGCGTAGTTGCCTGCTGTTCCTTGCAAGCCATGCAGGTCGAAGGGAACACACCCGTCCGTCGACCGTTTCTCAACGAAGGGAGCAAGTTCATGAAGACGAATGATACCAACGCCACACCCGAACAACGGCGACCTCGGGATGTCCGCCCAACACCTGAAAAGCCGGAGCCTGCTGACAAGGAATCTCTCGCGCCGACAACCGTTCAGCCTTCAGGCGCAAAGGACGAAAGTGAGAGGCCCGTCGTAAACCCTGTAACTGGCGCGCCGTTCTGAGCCTCAGATAACGAGGTCGGTGGCGTTACGTTCACGGTGCCTCTCAATGCCTCGTTGCACATCCGCCTGACGAGGCTACCACAGAAGCGATCTCGTCTTCGACTGCATCCATCATCGTCAGTGCGCGTTGCAGCAATCCAGCGCTATCGGCAGAGAAAAGAAAACTCGCTACGTGAAGACCCTCACAAATCTTTTCGAGCAGGTCGACGATATCGTATCTGCCAATGCGCCGCATGCTGTGCGACAGTTCTCGCATGCGATCGCAGATTTCTCCAACCACCACGCTGCGTTGTTCAATCGACAGGTGGTGAAAATCATGCAGGGTCCGATTTTTTGATTCCATTCCTGCCTCCAGCAAGCTGCACTGTACGGCAGGGGAAGTGGCGCGGATCACATGAATTCTTGCGCGGTGCTACTTTAACCGCGTGGCCAAGCAATTTGACCACTCGTTGAGTACAAGTCCACCGGGGACGACGCTTCTGTCGCCTCATCATGGAATTCACAGAGCGTTGATAGTTTAGGATCAGGATGCAAGCAATGCCCGGAGGTCTGCCTTCCTGCGCACAAGATCGGCAACGGTATATCGATCAAAGACCGATACAAAAGCCGCGGTGGCCTCGGATAGGATTGGCGGCATCCCGCATGCGCGGGAAAACTAGCCACTCCGAGCACTCCAGCACATTCGTGAGCCCTTCTGTGTGACGAAGAAGCGTTCCGAGATTTATCCTTTCAGCCGATCTGGTCATTCGGATGCCACCGCCTCTGCCACGAGTCGCAGTGATAAAACCCGGGTGCTGACAGATCCTGCACCACTTTCATCACATGGCTTTGCGAGATTGCAAAGGCGGTGGCTATCTCGCGAATGGAGCACAGTTCCCCCTCAGGGGCACCGAGATACACAAGCACCCGTATGGCGTAATCCGTATACGTCGTCAGTCGCATTTTTCCCTGCGTCAAAAAGACCGCGAATAAAAGATGCTAACCTCTTCGCCCTGTTGTCCTTCTGTCGGGTGGCGTCGGCTTGACGCCGATGGTCAGCATGCTTGAGACGGTTGCGGCGGGCTATCCGGATCTCGAGACCCATTTCGTGCATGGGGCACTCAACAGTGCCACGCACGCGATGGATCGGCACGTCCGCTCATTGGCGACGACTCACGGGCGCGGGACGGTCAACACCTTCTACAGCGAGCCATTGGAAGCTGACGCGGCCGGTTATTCTCACGACCACGATGGATTTATTTCGGTGTCCTGGCTGAAGGAAAACACGCCATTTGAACAGGCGGACTTCTATCTCTGCGGACCACGGCCGCTCCTCCAGGCCCTTGTCGGCGGACTTAGCGCAGCCGGGGTCGATCGAAAGCATATCCAATCACGAACTGTTCGGACCCGCCGATGTGCAGATCGCGGCGTGAATGGAACGGGTGTCTGCGACGAGAATGGTTTGGAAGCGCACTGACGCTGTCGACCGCCGCCAATGATGGCGCGTGATGCGAAAGGTGATGGGACGGCCTTCCTGGCAGCTTGTTCTGCTGCTGGAGCGCTAAAGTGGCAAGGAGAAGGCCCGCTTTTCGCGGGCCTTCGGGCGATCGAGCCGTCAGCTCACCCCCCGGCCAACGGGCGTTCCTGGAACGATCCGACCCGCCCAGTAGTCGGCTTTTACCTGATGAGATGCAGGCTCGCGACAAACTGGGTGCCGTTGGATCTTGTATAAGCAAATGAACCTTTCAGCTGCTTGACGAAAGCGGCGATCAAGCGCGTTCCCATGCCTGGTTTCTTGGTCTGTCCATTGTAGCCGATGCCATCATCGGAGACGATCAGCTGGCAAACGTCCTTGTCGAGAACCTTGAGTTCGACGTGAATCCGGCCACTCGGGCGGTTCTTGAAGGCATACTTCATGCTGTTGGCAACCAGTTCATTGAGAAGCAGGGCGAGCGGGGTGGCTTTGTCGGCAGCAACAACGAAGTCATCGACATCAAATGTCGTATCGATGTTTAAGGCGTGCATGTTGACGAGGTTTCCAACAAACCCTGGTACGAAGTCACGCGCCGCTACCCCCGCGAACTGGTCAAACCCGTACATTTGCTCATGGACCGCTGACATCGCTGAAATTCGCTCGTTGACCTTGCCGACAGCTTCGGGGTCGAAGCCTTGTAGGCGAATGAGTGCCATCACGGTTTGTAGATTGTTTTTGACGCGGTGGTGGATTTCTCGCATCAGCATCTCGTTCGCCTTCACGGCGTCCGCAAGCTCCATTACATGCACCGCATCCACGCGAATAAGCCCGCGGATCCAGTAAGCCGCAGCGAGCGCGCCGACCACGGCAAGTATGACCAAGGCGATTGCGATCTCCACGTCATTCCAAAAGGGCCGCATGATGATCGCCATGTCGGCAGACGCAATCGCCACGAACGGTGTGCGTTCGATTATTCGATATGCAACCAGCCGGTCTTGCTCATCGATAGGGGAGAGGGCTCGGTAAACGCCCGTTGTGGACTTCTTCATGTAGTCGGTGAAGAGCACGTAGTCTTTCATGTTAACCGGACCATCAGGTTCCGGATGTCGTGCAACCAGCTGTCCATCGCGCCTGATCAAGCTCACTGTCGAGTTTTCCCCCATCGCTACGGCGTCCCACACCGGTTTGAGGATACTCGCATCGAAAGCGACGACCGCCGCGCCGGCAAAAGCCCCGTTGCGCTCCAGCCTCCGACTGAAAACGAAGATCTGGCGATTGGTAAGGCGACTCATGATCAAGGAGGACGTGTAGTCATCCGCGCCGTTGCGAAGTCGCACGAAGTAGTCCCGATCGGTCACATCAACTTTTCGGATGTTGGGATCGTTGGAAAATAGTGTCCGCCCGTCCGGCCCGAGAACATATGCCGTCACCTGTGAAGGAAGATCCGCCACGGCCGCATTAAGGTCATGGATACGGTCCGGACCGGGGACTGGAATGTTTTCCCCAAGACCGTCATCGATCCGGTGAAGTGTCTCCCTTGCGAGCGAGTTCATCCATATGGCGTTCGCAGCCACAATCTTCGACGCCGCGATGATCCGTTCGTCGCCCCTATGCACAGTGGTTCGATAGCTCGTTATTAGCCAGACACATAAGACGGCGAGCAGGGCAAAAAACATCGAAACGATGATTGCTACTGATGCCTTTCCAAGTGAAGTCTCAGCTTTTTGGCGTTTCTTCATCAGTGCTTGTCTTGCTCACCATTTGAGACGCGGGGAGTGCTGTTGTAACTTGACCAGCGGTCGGCGCAACGGAGATTGCGCATCAGCGCCATGATTTCCTTCGTACTCAGCAATTTCAGAACGCAGTGGAGGGTTGCAGAACAACGCGAAAATCCTCGACACGTCAAAGACATAGGTCGTCTATGGAGTCCGTTTGCAGTTGCTACCCTTACCAGAGGGCCTACGCACAAAGCCCGACAATCACAACCCCTTCTCCTCAGGGGCGTAGCCCGATCGGTTTGAGTTGAACCGAATAAAGCGTGTTTCTGATAATCGAGTTGATGATTAGCAGAGATTGTGGGCGTCATCTCAACTGTGTCCTGGCTTTTTAGCGCTATGTATCATGCCCAATCGATATGCTAGAGGCGGCGAAACTCTGCGTAACAGTGCGTAACCGTCTCGAAGACCTGGTCGAGACTGTCTATCGCAGCTTGGGCAAGTGGCGGGAGTGCATAGCCGGCTACGTTTTCCACTGCGCGCTATCTTATTGGAACCGGACGACTCCTTGACCGTTGTTGACTATGGACAAGGAGTACATAATGACGTCGAGAAGAAAATTGGTCGAGGTTGCCGTGACATCAGAAGGCGAGCGCGTTGCGCTGGGCATCATGAATGCTCAACAGGCACTTTCCCTTCCGAAAAACATCGACATCGAAATTTCCCATCCCGATCATGAGGCCGGAGCCACCGATACTTTTATCGATCGGGAAGAGTTGAAAGAGCGCACCAGCCGCGACATCTAGCTTTTTGTAAGGGGGGCGAAGTTAGGTTAACCCATGCATACCCTGCGTGACTGGTATGATTTGTGTCTTCGTGCCGCAACTACTATTTGCGGAGAAATCAGTTGACTTCACCTTGAAACAATCGCCGCGACCCGGTCATCGGAGCGCCGGCAAGGAGGCATCGTGAACACCATTTCGAAGACATTGGATGAGATGACCCGGATTGAGCGATCGAACTTGCTGGAAGCGGTCGCAGATGCACTGGAAGCCACCGCAAGCGAAGCAGAGGAAAATGGGGACGTACGGTTTGTTGCCAACTCGACCTGTTTGGCAAACACTATTCGCGGGCTATCCGGAGATCTCGCACCGAGAGAGATGGCAGCTGCTGAGTTGCTTCTGGAGCAGGGAATTATGCTGATGCACCAGTTCTCCACCCGAGCAAAGCCCCAGACGCTTCTCAATTAGGAAGGCCAACCGGAGGTCATCCGGGGCTTGCCTGTGAAGGGAGCTCGGTCGCGGGTCGCAAGCAGGAAGAAAGACGCAGGTCTCTGCGCGAATGCGGCCTGTCAAGACCAGAAGCTCGGTTCTTCAGGGCCGGAAGATCGCCGCTCAGTTGAGCATCTGGCCGCGCTCGAGAAGCTTGTAGCCGCAGCGAATGACGCCAGCCTGGACAGGAACGACATCGATCAGATCGGCGACAGCAAACTCATGGCGCTGGCCTCCGGCTTGGACAATAACTGTTCCGTTCGATAGAACAACTTCGTTGGCAACAAGATTTCGTTCCTGCCCATTGTCTGAAACCGCCACGATAAACATGTTTAGAAGCGCCCTGTCGCAATTGTTCGAAATCCAACATAGAATTTCAGCATCCGGTTATGGAAAGGTTAGCAACGCTTCCTTCTGCTTGCTTTCCTATGCAAAGCCCCAAAAAAGGTTTTCTACATATTCGCTTGTGTTGATACTTGCATATACTTTGCCAACGGTGCGGCTTTGCGGCATCCTCGGGCGGATCCTCACTTGAAATTTTTCGGAATCTAACCCGAGAACCAACGGCGCCTGCCCCTATCGTAAAATGAAAGGGCGTGTGGCGGGCAGGCCTCAAGAGGAATGGTCGGACCGCTGATCCTGCTCGACACAGAGGTAAGATTGAGCCCGCATTGAAATTGCAACCGATCATTCGCCGGTCAAAAGCCTGATCGCGGATGCGACGTCGTTTGCAGCATAGGGCTTGCTCATGAACGGCGTGTCGGTGGGAAGCTGGCCAATCTCTGGAAATCGATGACCCGATGTGACAATGATTTTGATCGGGGGCCACCGATCCCGTACGAAAGCTGCGAGGAGCAAGCCATCCATCGTTCCTGGCATGTCGATATCGGTAAACAGCAATCTGATATCTGAGTGTTTTTCTAAAATTCCTATTGCCTCAGCGGCGCCGGAAGCCTCAAAGACCGTAAATCCCTCCTCTTCGAGATCCGCCACGATCGCAAGGCGAAGAAGCGGTTCGTCTTCAACGACAAGGACGGTAGTTGATAGTTGGGGCACGGCCAGTCCACTTCTCTGTTCTGAATACATTCCGACTCTTCCGCCAAAAATGGTACGCCAGCCTAAGTTTGGTACGCTAGAAGACATAACTGGCTCATGCCGCATTTATCTCAAGCGGCATATTTTCGTTTAGACCCCAATTTTTGCCGTTGTAGGTGATTGCACAGAAGGCAAGGGGCCTTTGCTGCTGTGGCACGCGTTACCGAGACAAAATGGATCACCTGCCAGGCGCTTGATCACGTTGCTTCGGCCTCAAGCCAGGCGACGAGCTTCCGGTCGAGACGACACTCTGCAACGAGATCCGTAACCACCGCCAGCCCATCGTCTTCGACAATGCTGCAAGCGATCCGGATTACCGCGACCACCATACGCCGCGGATCTATGGCCTGCGAAGCTACATCTCAATGCCGATCACTCTTGCGGACGGAGAACTATTTGGCACGCTCTGCGCCATCGACTCCAGTCCGTCCAATGTCAATAACCCGATGGTGCTTAGAACATTCAAGCTCTTTGCCGAACTGATTTCCGATCATCTCGACGCGGGCGAAAGCTTGAAGGCCGCGCACGTTTCTCTGGAACGTGAACGGGAGCTTGCCGAGCTTCGCGAACACCGTCGAAGCAGTTTCGCTGATCGCCTTTCACAACCCTTGCCCGGATTCACCTGATCAGTGCCGATCGGATCCGAGTGACCACGCCTTTATCGTAGGGCCACGCGCCCCCTAAAAACCAGAGCGCACAAGTCACGCCCCGATCCGCGGAACTTTCACGTCGCGACCTGCTTTATCTTGTCAGCCGCCACGATCGTGGTCACGGGATTGAGAGGTAGGGCAGTTACCCAGCCCTCTGGAGATGAGATGAAGCATTCGACCTCCGTTACGCTTGCCGTGAATGGCGAACGTCATGAACTTACAATCGACAATCGCACGACACTTCTCGACGCGTTGCGTGAGCACCTCCACCTCACCGGGACCAAGAAGGGCTGCGATCACGGTCAGTGCGGCGCTTGTACCGTAATCGTCGACGGACGTCGGTTAAATGCTTGTCTGACACTCGCCGTTATGCACGACAATGACGACATCACGACGATCGAAGGTCTCGGGCAGCCAGGCAGTCTTCATGCAATGCAGGCAGCGTTCGTGAAACATGACGGTTTCCAATGCGGATATTGCACTCCAGGACAAATCTGTTCATCGGTGGCGGCGCTTGAGGAAATCAAGGCAGACATACCGAGCCATGTCACAGGCGACCTCACACAGCCGCCTTTGCTGACCGCTGCGGAAGTCCGTGAACGGATGAGTGGAAACATCTGTCGTTGCGGCGCTTACGCGAACATTCTGGAAGCCATTGCTGATGTCGCGGGGTTCAAGCCATGAGAGCGTTTACCTACGAACGTGCATCGTCCGTCGAAGCCGCCGCGGCGGCAGCAGTGTCCAACGAGCAAGCAAAATTCATCGCCGGGGGTACGAACCTTCTCGATCTCATGAAGCTCGACATCGAACGACCGACGCATCTGATCGACGTCAACGGCGTCGGCATGGATAAGATCGAAGCGACGCCTGAAGGTGGTTTGCGCATTGGCGCTCTGGTCAGAAACACTGATCTGGCTGCCCACGAAACAGTGCGTCGCGACTACGGCCTCTTGTCCCGCGCCCTGCTGGCTGGCGCCTCCGGTCAGCTGCGCAACAGGGCAACGACTGCGGGAAACCTTCTGCAACGGACCCGCTGTCCATATTTTTACGATCCGCACCAGCCCTGCAACAAGCGCCAACCAGGCAGCGGGTGCTCGGCGATTGGCGGCTTCACGCGCCAGCATGCGGTTGTGGGCACAAGTGGCGCCTGTATCGCCACCCACCCGAGCGACATGGCGGTTGCGATGCGTGCCCTCGACGCGATAGTTGAGACCGTAAGGGGTGATGGCAGCCGCCGCTCCATTCCAATCGCCGACTTTCACCGTCTGCCTGGTGATGCACCCCACATTGAGACGTCGCTCCAACATGGCGAGATAATTCGTGCCGTCGTGCTGCCGCCGCCTGTCGGCGGCAAACACATCTATCGGAAGGTTCGCGACCGGGCGTCTTATGCCTTTGCGCTTGTCTCTGTCGGTGCGGTCATCCATCCCGATGGAACAGGGCGGATCGCCGTCGGTGGCGTTGCTCACAAACCATGGCGAATGGAAAGCGCGGATCGGGAGCTTGCGAACGGAGCCAAGGCGACGGCTTGCGTGCTGATGGCGGACGCCCGGCCTGAAGAGGGCAACCGGTTCAAGATCAAACTCGTAGAGCGCACGCTCGGTGCCGTGATTTCTGAAGCAGGGGATTGATAAATGAAGTTTGATAGTCCAGCGGCAACCAATCCCATCGACAAACTCAAAGTGGTGGGAAAACCTGTCCACCGCGTTGATGGGGAAATCAAGACGACTGGCCGGGCGACCTACGCTTATGAGTGGCACGACCTTGATGTAGCGTGCGCCATTGGTTATCCAGTCGGGTCTGCGATAGCCAAGGGCACCATTAGTTCAATGGAGGTTTCCGCAGCGCAAGCAGCCCCCGGGGTGCTTGCCGTCGTCACAACACTCGATGTAGGCGGCCTCAAAAAGCCGAAGCGAAACACGGCGCATCTCTTTGGCGGCGACAAGATCCAACATTATCACCAGGCGGTCGCAGTGGTCATCGCGCGAACCTTCGAAGAAGCCCGCGCTGCAGCCGCGCTCGTAAAGGTCCACTACAGACCCGAGCCCGGCACTTTCGATCTTGAGAAGGCAAAGGAAGCAGCGGTCAAGCCAGATGAATCGCAGGAGCCTGATACCGCGACCGGCGACTTCAATACCGCTTTTGCAGAGGCAGCTGTTACACTGGACCAGATCTATACTACGCCGGATCAGTCCCATTGCATGATGGAACCACACGCCTCTATCGCTTCCTGGAATGGGGACGAGCTGACGGTCCGAGTATCGAGCCAGATGATCGACTGGTGGCGCACTGATCTAGCCACAACGCTCGGCATGCAAAAAGAGAAGATCCGCCTGATTTCACCGTTCATCGGTGGTGGATTTGGTGGCAAGCTGTTCCTCCGGGCCGACACTGTGCTTGCCGCTTTTGCTGCCAAGGCTGTCGGCATGCCGGTGAAGGTTGCCCTCCCTCGGCCCATGATCCCCAATAACACCACTCACC
Source organism: Rhizobium grahamii CCGE 502 (assembly GCF_000298315.2). Classification (GTDB taxonomy): domain Bacteria; phylum Pseudomonadota; class Alphaproteobacteria; order Rhizobiales; family Rhizobiaceae; genus Rhizobium; species Rhizobium grahamii. The sequence goes on from NZ_AEYE02000024.1 coordinate 29,336, forward strand.
GTCCCGCGACGATCCAGCGCGTCCGTATCGGAGCTGAGCGGGACGGCAAGATCACGGCAATTGCACACGAAAGCTGGTCCGGCGACCTGCCCGGAGGAGGGCCGGAGACTGCAGTAAACCAGACGCGCCTGCTTTACGCCGGGGCAAACCGGATGACCACGATGCGGCTCGCAACGCTAGACCTTCCCGAAGGAAATGCCATGCGTGCGCCGGGCGAGGCACCCGGTATGATGGCGCTCGAAATCGCCATGGACGAAATGGCCGAGAGACTTCATCTGGATCCAGTGGAGTTCCGGATTCTCAATGATACTCAGGTCGATCCTGAAAAACCGGAGAGACCTTTCTCGCGTCGCAATCTGATCGGCTGTCTCATGCTCGGACGTGACCAATTTGGATGGGAACGACGTGGCAAAGCGGGCTCTCGTCGCGAAGGTCAAAAGTTGATAGGGCTTGGCATGGCAGCAGCATTCCGCAACAATCTGGTGATGCCATCGGGCGCCCGGGTCCAGCTTGGAAGAGATGGTGGCGTCACTGTGCAGACAGATATGACCGACATCGGAACCGGCAGCTATACGATCATCGCTCAAACTGCCGCCGAGATGATGGGGGTCGGCATTGACCGGGTGACTGTAGAGTTGGGGGATTCCCGCTTTCCGGTCTCTGCTGGGTCAGGTGGACAGTTTGGGGGCAATTCCTCGACATCGGGGGTCTATGCGGCCTGTGTGAAGCTTCGCGAGGCCGTGGCCAGCAAGCTTGGCTTCAACTCGGACGACGCCCTGTTCGAGAATGGACAAGTCCGCTTCGGCAACCGATCGGTACCGCTTTCGGAAGCGGCCGGAAGCGACGGACTGGTTGGCGAGGACAGGATGACGTGGGGCGATATCGTCGACACCCAGCAACAATCGACCTTCGGCGCTCATTTCGTCGAAGTTGACGTCGATGTTTTCACCGGCGAAACCCGCATTCGCCGGATGCTAGCTGTTTGCGCTTCGGGGCGTATCCTCAATCCGATCACTGCCCGTAGCCAGGTCATCGGTGCGATGACAATGGGCGCAGGCGCAGCGTTAAGCGAGGAACTCGCCGTAGATCTGCGCCGCGGCTACTTCGTCAATCATGACCTTGCGGGGTATGAGGTGCCAGTTCATGCCGATATCCCGAACCAGGACGTTATCTTCATGGAAGAGACAGATCCAAGGTCGTCGCCGATGAAGGCCAAGGGGATTGCTGAACTCGGGATCTGCGGGGTTGCCGCAGCAATTGCCAACGCAGTATTCAATGCGACCGGCATCAGGGTTCGAAATTACCCGGTCACGCTCGACAAACTGGTCGGCGGACTGCCCGATGCGACTTAATCTGATGCGACGGCCGACGTCAAACAACCTTCAAGCCCGAAGCCATAGGCACCGTCCTATACGATGAGAATAATCGTGGACGGACTTGAGATGGGTTGGCGCCTGTCACGGCGCGAAAATGGATGGGGCAGATCCTATAATCATCCGTTTGCCATGGCGCTCCTGTCGTCCAATGCTCAGACCGGACCAGAAAACGTGTCACACGAGGAAAGCTTGCCGCTCTCAAAACCGCGCCGGAACCACCGGACGCGCTGTTCGGATGTTCCATGATTGAAGCTCTCAGGCACGACGTAGCCTTGTGTCCGCTTCTGGAGGGTATCGTCGCCAATCTGCTGAGCAGCGTTCAGCGCCTCCTCGAGATCACCTGCATCGAGGATACCCTTCTGGTCCGTGAACTTGCCCCAGATACCGGCGAAGCAGTCTGCTTGCAGCTCGACGCGAACGGATATCTTGTTCGCCTGAGCCTCGTCCAGCCGCTCACGAGCCTCATTGAATTTCCCCAGTATGCCAAGCTGGTTCTGGACGTGGTGGCCAACCTCGTGGGCAATGACATAGGCCTCTGCAAAGTCACCGCTGGCGCCGAAGCGGTTGCTCAGCTCCCTGAAGAACGGCGTGTCCAGATAAACCTTATGATCGTTCGGGCAATAGAAAGGCCCGGAGGCGGAAGAAGCGGCACCGCAGCTCGATCGGGTCTCACCATTGAACAATACAAGCCTAGGGTCTTCGTAAGTCTGTCCCTGCGACTGGAAGATCCCCTGCCAGGTGTCTTCCGTTTCGGCGAGAACCGTTCTGACGAAAGCCGATATTTGATCATTGGACGCTGGTCGGCTGTCCCCTGCACTCTGTTCATAGGCCGGCCCTTCAGTCGACCCAGAGTCAACCATCTGAAGAAGGTCGATGCCCATTGCCTTGAAGATGAGATAGATCACCACCAGGAAGACAATGGTCCCAATGCTAAGGCCGCCGCCGCGGCGACCGACCGGAAAATTGAAGCCTCCACCGCGACCAAACGGGCCGCTCCCATTGGCCCCGCCTTGCCCGCGGCGATCCTCGACGTTGTCAGACTGACGGCGTCCCTGCCATTCCATGCTGGCCTCCGATAGAATAGATGAGTCGATGATTGATCAACACGGCCCTCGAAGCATGCTGACTAGTGCTTCATGCGCATATGGCTTTGGAATAAAAGAAACTCCACTCGCGAGGTCGAAGGCGCCGAGGCGAACGTGGCCGGATGTCACGATTACCCTCGTACGAGGAAACCGTTCTCGCACACGGCTCATCAGGCCGAGTCCGTCCGTAGAACCCGGCATGTTTACGTCAGTGAACACCGCGTCGACATTGTTGCTTTGCAGGATGACGAGCGCTTCGTCGGCGCTTCCGGCCTCCAGCACATCAAAGCCCTCTGCCTCCAGCGCATCTACCGCGGCATAGCGGATCAGCGGTTCATCGTCGACCACCAGAATCTTCCTAATTTGCGTCTCAACGTCTGGCGACACCCCGTCCCCACCGTGCGCTCTCCATTCGGCGACCGCTTGTGACCAGTGGTCGCGGTCACGCCCATGCGGGCATCCTTCTCCCTGCCACAAGTCGTGTGCGCGCCGGGTAATCCAGTTATATGCTTCTTGATCCATGTCCATGCCTCATCTGCGAAGCGAACGCAGTAGGGAGAAGCCGGTTCCGTTGCCGGAGAACAATTCGAAGGTGAATGGAGCGGCGTAGATGAGAAGCGCGGGAATACGCTCGTTCGCCTGGAGGTGTGCAGGATCATGGAGGCGCGGCCGCGGGCCGCGCCCCCTCGTCTCAAGCGATGGGTGGAGATGCCTTCCCAAGCTTCACAGACGGTTCTCGTGCCCAAACGCGGAGCTTGCCGATCTCTTGGACGAATTCGGAAACGCCTTTATCTCCAGGCAAGGCAATGGTCCCCTCATCAAGCGAACCTGAAATCCCCGCCTTGTCCAGCAAGGGGAGTGCCGACTGATCGTAGCCAATGAACTTGCAATGCTGAAACGCATCAGCGACGAAATCACGTGCCGTTGCCTCCTTGACGAGGTCGTCCATAGCCTGGTGTGCGGTCAAAAGGGCCACGGCATCGAACAGGACTGAAGGCCCCCCGTCAATCATATGATGCGCTTCCACCCAGCTTCCGTCAGAAGCAGTCACCCCGCCAACCTTGGGCGCAATAATTTCAAAGGCAGCTTTTTCCTTCGTGACAGATTTGGTGAGCGCCTTCAGAAGTTTCGCGTCGACCCCGTCGGTTACGAGAATGCCTAGCTTTCGGCCTTCAAAGCGCTTGGGACCGCGCCCCACGATGCTGAGGGCAGGTGAGGGCTCGAGATCCTGACGGGTCGGGACTGCCGCTTCCGCCGGCTCGGGCATCGATTGAAAACCAAGTTTCTCCGCTACCGTTGTGGCAAGGGTCTCGTCGATATTCATCAGATGGGAAACCATTCGTTCGCGAATGACAGGCGTTTCCACCTTGCTCAACTCGAACGTCAGGGCCATGGCGATGTGGCGCTGTTCAGGTGGGGTTTGGCTGATGAAGAACTGGCGTGCTTGGCTGTAGTGGTCTGCGAAGCTCTCTGAACGAAGCCTGACCTTGGCTCCCTGTTCCTCGGCTGGAAAATGCCGATAGCCCTTCACCGGGGATTCTCGCGGGCCCTGATTGAATGAGTTTGGTTGATAGTTCACACGCCCAACCGGATTACGCATAGCCATATGGCCGTCTTGCTGGAAGGTGTGGAAAGGACACTTCGGCGCATTGATCGGCAGATGCGTAAAGTTAGGCCCTCCGAGCCGCTTGAGCTGCGTGTCGAGATAGGAGAAGTTTCGACCCTGTAGCAAGGGGTCGTTGCTGAAGTCGATTCCCGGAGGCACATTCTGGGTCATGAACGCTACCTGCTCGGTCTCGGCGAAGAAGTTGTCGGGCATTCGGTCGAGCACGAGGCGACCAATTGGCCTTACCGGCAAGACTTCCTCCGGAATTATTTTCGTGGCGTCGAGAACGTCGAAGTCGAAGTTATCCGCGAAATCCTGGTCGAAGAGTTGTACGCATAGCTCCCATTCAGGGAAATTTCCCGACTGGATAGATTGCCAGAGATCACGCCGATGGAAGTCCGGATCCGCCCCGTTGATCTTGACGGCCTCGTTCCAGGCGACCGACTGCAGGCCGAGCTTCGGCTTCCAATGGAACTTGACGAATGTCGATTGATCATCGGCATTGACGAAACGGAAAGTATGAACACCAAACCCTTCCATGAACCGGAACGATCTTGGAATCGTACGATCCGACATGATCCACATGATCATGTTCATACTTTCGGGCGTGAGGCTGATGAAATCCCAAAAATTATCATGGGCGGTCTGGGCCTGCGGGAATGCGCGATCGGGCTCCTGCTTGACCGCATGAACCAAATCCGGGAACCGGATCGCATCCTGGATGAAGAAAACGGGAATATTGTTGCCAACAAGATCCCAATTTCCTTCCTTCGTGTACATTTTTACCGCAAAGCCGCGCACATCTCGTGCGAGGTCGAAGGAGCCCTTGTTGCCAGCAACGGTAGAGAACCGCACGAAAACGGGTGTCTTTTCGCCAGCACGTTGGAAGATGTCGGCACGGGTAATATCCGTCAGAGGTTCGTACGTCTCGAAAAAGCCATGCGCACCATAGCCGCGGGCATGTACCACGCGCTCGGGAATGCGTTCATGATCAAAATGGAAGATCTTCTCGCGAAAATGAAAGTCTTCCATGAGAGCCGGCCCGCGCGCCCCGACACGCAGCGTATTTTGGTCATCGGCGACCGGCCCTCCCTGAGCGGTCGTTAGAATATCATGCCCATCCTCGGAAACTTGATGCAGCTCACCGCCGGCGCCGCGATGGAGCTTCTGGTCATGAATGGTGACACTGTCGGATACGATGGATAACTTTGATGGCACTGACGATTCCGATGGCTTCTTGGCCATGGTTCCCTCCGATTGTGAAAAACCAGGGAGGGCCGCTCGAATGAACGGCCTTCCCGACAGCCTGTGGATATGGCTTAGGCGGCTTTGGTGGCCTTGGCATTTGCGGAAGCCTTGGCGAGCTGGGTCAGTTTCTGATCGGTCGCTTCCTCTTCTTGGAGGTTGGCCTGCAGAAGCGGAACCGCCTGTTTGAGACCGAGTTGGTCTGCCCATGCGATAAGGGTGCCGTAGCGGGCAATTTCGTAGTGCTCGACTGCCTGCGCAGAGGAGATCAGTCCGGCTTCGAGCGCAGGAGAACCCTTGAACTCCTCCATGATTTCCTCGCCTTCGGCGATAATCCCCTGGATTGCCTCGCACGTCTTTCCACGCGCTGGCTTGCCGAGGATTTCGAAGACCTGCTCAAGGCGATCGATCTGCCCCTGGGTCTCATCCCGATGCTGCAGGAAACCTGCCTTGCCTTCTTCGGATTGAGCCGCGCGGGCCATCTTCGGAAGCGTTTTCAGGATTTGCTTTTCAGCGTAATAAATATCCTTGAGCGTATCGAGAAAAAGATCGTCAAGGGTCTTGGTGGTTGCCATGGTCTGTCCTCTCTCGTTAGTGGTGGCGCGGTAAAACCTCGACGTGCGCCAATTGTTCCACCACGAGATGATCTACGTTAAAGGATCGCACGCGGAGCATTATCAGCCACGCTATCTCAACCGCGTTCAGAGGTTTATCGGGCGGAGCCGTTCGAAAGCGGGAAGGGATGTTTATACGAAAAGTCCGTACCGGCGCTGGCAGCAATTCCGGCCTTGATGGTACATGAGGTTATTCGATCGAAACGGTCGACGGCAGCAAACAAGACCCGTTGCTCAGTCTCCGGATCAGCCTATTAAATCTGCCAGGATATCAAAGCCCGGGGTCAGACCTACTCAAATCTGATGACGTCTCGAAAACGCACTGTTTCCAGCCGGTTGCCGTCCTGATCGGCAATTTCGAAGCGCAAGCCGTCGATCCTGCGATTTTCCAGAACAAGTTCGGCAACCATTTCTCTTGCAGCGCGATCAGCTTCCCGCCTGGCGTCTTCAAGCGTTGGAAGATCCACACCTTGCTGATCGATATCGATCCAGTCGTCGGAGCAAAGGTTGAAGTAATACAGCATCTGGACACTCCGCCTCCACCGAAAACTCGTGACTTGGGCCGTTGTTCCCTGGCACTCAATCTTCGCTTGCAAATTCGCAATTGTAGGCACAGGAAAAAGCCACATTACATGCAGAACCAAATCGGGGTTCAAAGGCGCATCGCACTTTGTGGACTGCCACCGATCCTCGGTTCAAGCCGCCGAGCGCCGAGGATCGGCCGGGCTTCATTTGCTAATGTGATCGTCGTCTTCGGGAGGTTATTTTGCGCCGGTCTCAGACCCAGGAAAAGTCTTATCTTGAGGGAATAATGGGGGCGGCAGTTCCCGCCCGCTCACTGGCTAGTCGAATAGCCAGGGCGGTTCCTTGCCGCTGGCTCCGCATAAAACTATCTGCGCGCGGCGTTCTAGCTCTTCGTTGAACGAGTTATCTCTTAGCGGCGATATGGTTGTGGCGCACGTTCGCCGGTAACCGATGTAAAGGTCATCTCTGCCGAAAAGCTGATCATGTTGGTCATGATCCTGACGAAGTCATGATGGACCATGGGTGGCAGGAGGTGGGAAATGGCTGGAAATAGCGATTACTATGTCGAAATCACAACCCGACTGCGGGCCGTACAGTTGTTTTGCGATTTTCTCTCTGAAGGTGGATCCGTTCGCATTGCGTCCACCGAGGCAGCTCCTTTTATAGATGTCACGTCAGACTTGCTCTTTCGAAACCGTGCCGAGGCAGAACGGCTCATCACCCTGAGGAGGCAGCTCTTTCCCGATCGTGCGAATGAGGACGTCACGCCGCCGCTCTATAACCACCACTAAAGAGGACGCGGTTGGCCCAGCGCAAATCATTGGTAAGGCAGGGTATAGCCGCATTCTCATTTACGTCTAAACCTCTCAACGTGTCGTCGTTCTTTTTGCCGACCCATTGCCTCCGGCCGCCGGGGTCAGGAACTTGTCCTCCGGCGTCGAGCGCAACCTCGAAAGCGGATGACCACCAAATGGATTGAAGGCAGTGGTATTGATCGCGAACTGTGCAAGATAGGGTATAGGCCAACGCCCATCTTCTGCCTAAATGTGGCGTTGTAATCTGGATCGCCGTGCCCATGCGTGTGTGCATGGTTTCGCATTCCCGGTTCGAGGACATCAGATGATCCTGAGAATGACTACGGTAAGGGTGGCAATCGTCGGCGTGCTGGCTCTTGCTTCAGGTGCCGGAATCCTCCGCGCTGAGCCTCAGCCTGCCCCTTCGGCAGAAGCCAGTTCCAGCATTCCATATACCGTTTCGGCGCGCCGCCCGGCTCACATTTCACGGCAGAACAGTGGAGGAGCGTTCACCGCACTGTTTGGCGTCGGGAACAGTCAATCCAAAGTCCTGCAGGAATTGGGCAGTCTTTCGGTATTGATGAACAGCGACATAGCAGATGCAGTCGAAGCCTATTACAGCGCCCCCAAAGCAAGACTCATCTGGGTTGATGGCAGAGGGCAGAACGCAAAGGCCGTTCAGGCAATCAGTCTGTTGAAGCAGGCGGGTGATTGGGGTTTGAACGCGAGTGAATACGAGGTTGCAGTCTCCCTTGAAGGCATCCCACGGAATTCGTCGGACTATGCCAGGACCGCAGCCCTCTTCGAGGCATCCCTCTCGGAGAAGCTCCTGATGTTCCTTCAGGACAATTTTCGCGGTCGGATTGATCCGAACAAATTGTCCAATTACTACGATTTCAAGCGAAAGCCGGTTGATCTCCGCGCCACCGTCTACCAATTGTCCGCGGCGCCTGACCTGACGGCGATCTTTGACCGCTTCATGCCGAGCAACCCGAAATTCGCTCAGCTGGCCGCCGAACTCCACTGGCTTCGTACATCAGGCGAAGGCAATGCGTCCGCCAACGTCAACAAAGTCATCGTTGCGATGGAAGAAATGCGGTGGCTGCCACAGGAATTTCCCGACAGATATGTTTTCATCAACCAGCCCGCTTACATGGCATACTATTTCGACGGCGGAGAGCTGGCGCTTTCAATGAAAGCAGTCATCGGCCAGCAAGACCATCAGACAAACTTTTTCGATGCCACGATCAAGACCGTCCAATTCAATCCTGACTGGGGTGTCCCGCAATCGATCATTCGAAATGAAATGTTGCCTCATTTGAAGCACGACCCGGCTTATCTGGACCGGGAGGGTTACAAGGTCTCGGTGAACGGGAAGCAAATGTCCTCGGCCAGGGTTGACTGGGCCCAACCTCTGGAAAATATCTCAGTCGTCCAGCCACCAGGCCCGGACAACGCTCTTGGCCAGCTCAAGATCCTGTTTCCCAATCCTCATGACATATACATGCATGACACACCGGCCCGAGGAAAATTTGCCTCGCAGGATCGGATGTTCAGTCACGGTTGCGTCCGGCTGGAAAATCCTCGAGCCATGGCCGCCGCGGTCCTCAAGACCTCTGTCGAGTTTGTTAACCAGGAAATTGCCGGGGGCGACAAGAAGGACATGCCGGTCCCTGAAGAGATCCCCGTCTATGTCTCCTATTTCACGGCATGGCCTACTGCCGACGGAGTCGTTCACTATTTCGACGACATTTACGGTCGCGACGCGCAGACCTTGGCTGCGATTGCTGCAACCAGCTCAAGCCGCAACCAAACATAATTGGCCTCACCGCACCTTATAAGTTTCCGGTGACGTCATCGGCCCTCATGAACCGAGCTTCTGGTGTTGTCACGTCGCTTTGGTGCGGGAGTGCTGCCGTCTCGCCCGCCGATTGGTTGTGACGTTCAAAGACTTTGGGCGCTCTTGTCTATGAGGCTGCCAGCAATCGTTGCGAGCGGCTGCCCTTTCGTGCGCGTCTCCAGGTTGTGGAGATTGCTCATAGCGTATGTGGCGTCGAACAAATCGTCTTTTTCGGACTTCGGGCTACTTCCCTAGCGGAATGTTCCGACTACATAAGTCGCGAAAAATGACAGTGGTTTCCATGATAAATGACGACTTTGACTTTCTTGCTCACAATGGTGAGCTTGCCAACCTGATACGGAATTTCGAGTGGGAAAAGACGTCTCTAGGACCGCCGTCGCGCTGGCCGCAAGCCGTCAAGGTGACAACGACCACCATTCTTCAATCTCCCGTTCCCATCGTGACTCTATGGGGGGATGAAGGGATCATGATTTACAACGACGCCTATTCCGTTTTTGCGGGAGGGCGTCATCCGCAGTTGCTCGGCTCGAAAGTTCGCGAAGGTTGGGCCGAGGTCGCCGACTTCAACGACAATGTCATGAAAGTAGGGCTGGCCGGTGGAACGCTCGCCTATCAGGACCAGGAACTGACACTCCATAGGCAAGGGCGCCCGGAACAGGTCTTCATGAACCTCGACTACTCGCCGGTCATGGACGAGGACGGCAGCCCGTGTGGTGTCATCGCGATTGTAGTTGAGACGACGGCGAAGGTCATGGCGGAGCGATGGCGCCACGGCGAACAGGACCGGCTGCGGCGTATGTTCGAGCAGGCCCCAGGTTTCATTGCGATGATGCGTGGCCCAGATCACGTGTTCGAGTTGACAAACGCTGCATATCAGCAATTGGTTGGCCACCGCGACATTATCGGAAAGACGGCCAGGGATGCGCTGCCTGACCTAGAGGGTCAGGGATATTTTGAGCTGCTTGACAAGGTTTATCAAGCGGGCGTTGCCTATGAGGGCCAGGCACTTGCCGTTGATTTTCAGCGCTCGGCTGCATCGGACGTCGAACGAAAATATGTTGACCTCGTCTATCAGCCGGTGCTGGACGCGGACGGCGCCATTGGAGGGATATTCGCTCAAGGAACTGACGTGACCGACCGGGTAGCAGCCGAACAGGCGTTGCGCGCGAGCGAACGGCAGTCTCGTCAGATACTGGACGGTGCGATCCACTATGCAATTCTCGCACTCGATTTGAATGGTCGTATCCTTCGCTGGAACGAAGGCGCTCGGCGGATCTTCGGCTGGACGGAGGAGGAGACCATCGCGCTTCATTGGGATATGCTGTTTACGCCGGAAGACCGAGCCGCAGGCAAGGCGCGTGACGCCATGGACGCCGCATTAAAGCATGGCAGCGCTCATCATGATCGATGGCACATTCGAAAGTCGGGCGAGCGCTTCTGGGCGAACGGCGAAATCAGTGTCATCCGCGACGAGGAAGGCCGGCCGGTTGGTCTGGTCAAAGTCTTGCGCGACAGGACCGAGGAATATCTGGCCGCTCAGGCCCTGAGGGATACGGAGGCCGGCCTTAGACGCGCGCAGGAAGCTGGCGGGGTCGGCGTCTTCTCGCTCGATCTCATCACAAATGTGCTCAGTCCGACGCCGGAGTTCTGCAAGATCTATGGGTTGCCCGAGGACAAGGATGTTTCGATCGAGCGGATCGAAGAGCTCGTTCTGGAAGAAGACCGCGAAACCGCGTCGAATTCAAGGACCCGTACTGCTGGAGATTCTCCTCTCAACGTCGAATACCGTATTCGCCGAGCAGACAGCGGCCAAAAGCGTTTTATCGCACGGCGTGGCGAATTTGAACGTAACGCAGATGGCGTGCCGGTCCGCTTCGTGGGTGTCGTACAGGATGTGACTGATCGCCGGAAAGCACAGCGCGATCTGCGGGAAAGCGAAGCCAGGTTCAGAGCACTCGCCCAAGCCATCCCGAACCACGTCTGGACAGCCAGGCCCGATGGTCAACTCGATTGGTTCAATGAACGGGTCTACGAATATGCGGGGGCCTCACAAGGAGAGCTGGATGAAGACCAATGGACAAGGATTGTTCATCCGGAGGATCTTGATGGCGTCCTGAGTGTCTGGCAGCTCTCGCTCGGATCCGGACAGCCATACGAAACCGAATTCCGTTTGCGCCGCGCCGACGGGAAATATCGCTGGCACATCGTCCGGGCGGTCCCAACAAAGGACGAAGAGGGGCGGGTCGTTCGCTGGATCGGGACCAATACCGACATTGAGGATCAACGTGAATCACGGGCCAAGCTGGAAGCATTGAATGAAACACTCGAGCAACGGGTCGCCGAGCGCACCGCGGACCGGGATCGCATGTGGCGTCTGTCAACCGATATCATGCTCGTCGCCGATTTCGATGCCAGGATAACCGCAGTCAATCCGGCCTGGACAACGATTTTCGAATGGGACGAGCAAGACCTGATCGGACGGTCGTTCATTGACCTGGTTCACCCGGACGATCGGGCAGGAACACTCGCAGAATTGGAAAGGCTCAGCGAAGGTGCAACGACGTTTTCCTTCGAGAACCGGTACCAGACCAAGGACGGTAACTACCGCAGGATTTCGTGGACGGCTGTTCCGGATGAGGCATTCATCCATGCCGTCGGACGCGATGTCACCGAGGAGCGCGAGGCAGCTGCATCTCTCAGAAAAACTGAGCTCGCGCTCCAGCAGGCGCAAAAGATGGAAGCGATTGGCAATCTGACCGGGGGCGTTGCGCATGACTTCAACAACCTCCTACAGATCGTAGGAGGCAATCTGCAGCTCCTTGTCAAGGATGTTGCGGGGAACGAACGGGCTCAAAGCAAAATCTCCAACGCTCTTGCCGGGGTCGATCGAGGATCGAAGCTCGCGGCGCAGCTATTGGCATTTGGACGTCGACAGGCCCTCGATCCGCGCGTCGTCAACGTCGGACGCCTCATTCGCGCGATGGACGAAATGCTCCGTCGAACTATTGGAGAGGGGATTGAGGTCGAGACTGTCATCTCGGGTGGGCTTTGGAACACGCTGATCGATCCAATGCAGATCGAAAACGCGGTTCTCAATCTCGCGATCAACGCCAGGGATGCGATGGATGGGTTCGGCCGACTTACGATCGAAGCGGGCAACGCCTATATCGACGACGCATATGCCAGGCAGCACCAGGATGTCGAACCAGGGCAATACGTGTCTTTGTCTGTCACAGATACCGGCACCGGGATGCCGCCCGAACTTATCGAGAAAGTATTCGAACCATTTTTCTCGACCAAGCCCGAAGGAAAGGGAACAGGCCTCGGACTTTCCATGGTCTACGGCTTCGTCAGGCAGACAGGCGGTCACGTTAAAATCTACAGCGAGCCCGGCCACGGGACGACTGTAAAGATCTATTTGCCCCGTTCAATGCAGCAGGAAGACCTCGAAGTCGGAAACTCCGATCTGCCGATCGAAGGTGGTCCGGAAACCATTCTCGTCGCTGAGGACGACGAAGGCGTGCGCATGACCGTTGTTGAGATGCTGCAAGAGCTTGGCTATCGTGTCCTCAAGGCGCCTGACGCTGCTGCTGCGCTGTCGATCATTGAAAGTGGAGTTCATATCGACATGCTGTTTACCGACGTCGTCATGCCGGGCCCGCTGAAAAGCAGCGAGATGGCGAGGAAGGCGAAGGAGCGATTGTCGCACCTCGCAGTTCTGTTTACATCCGGCTATACAGAGAATTCAATTGTCCATGGCGGCCGTCTCGATCCCGGCGTGCAACTCTTGTCGAAGCCGTATACGCGCGAAGCGCTTGCCCGAAAGATCAGACACGTGCTCAACAATGAGAAGCACGCGAGGGCTGTGCTGGAGCGAAAACTTACTGCGAAAGCTGGAACGCCAGCCGCACCAGCCACCAGCAACGACGAGCGGCCGCGACGCATTCTCCTCGTCGAGGACGACATGCTAATTCAGATGGCCGCGGCGGACATGCTTTCGGAACTTGGTTGCGATGTATTGGAAGCGGGATCGGCTGAAGAGGCTTTGGAATTGCTCGAAAAGACCGTTCCTGACATTCTGGTAACAGATCTTGGATTGCCGGGGATGTCGGGACATGACTTTTGCCGCCAGGTTCGCAAGCGCTGGCCGAGCCTCGGCATTGTTTTCGCTACGGGATCCGACCGCGTTCCCGATATGGAGGACACATCGCGAACAGCTTTGCTTTTGAAGCCATACGGAGTTGAAGACCTGGAAAGAGCGTTGAGCCTGGCTGGCTAAGGTGGGCGCATAAGGGGTTCGTCGCCGCAGGGAAACGGACACGTCCTCTTTACGAGACGACTTGCACCGTCGTCTCTCTCGGTCAACGTTCCTCGCGAGACGGGATCCGTCCTCCGTCCACTGGAAAACACTCTGCTGGCCCTTATCCGATGTCCTGAGTGAGCCGGTCAGAGCAAGATACTCACCCGAAAGGGTACCGTCACTTCCACCAAGGAGCCCGACCTCGGATCGGGCTCCTTGGTGGTGCCAACTTCGGATTACTCCTTGCGGAAATTCCGGCTCTGCCCACCCTGGAACTGAACAAGGCCATCCTGTGACTGCGACAGGCCTCGAGAACGATCGTCCTCAATCTCGACCTCAGTCTTTCGAACCGTGTCGTCGATCGTCTCAGTGCGGTCCGAGGCAGTCTTGCGAATACCGATCTCCTCGACGACGCGGGCCTCCTTCTGAACGATCGCTTCCTCGTGGTGCTCCTCAGCCGAGATGGTCCGGTCCATGAAAGCGCGATCGTCGTCGGTCAGGCCACGGTCGACAGGCCGCCTATCAATTTCGACGGTCTCATCGCGCAGGTTCACTTGCTTATGGATCGGCTCTTCCACCGTATAGGCGCGAACCCGCACTGTTCCGTGATTGACGTCACGCTTGCCGACGCGAAGGTTTTCCTCGACGACCGGAATGGTTTCGTCTCGAAGATCAGCGCCCGTGCTATCCTTCATTTCGAACGCATCCTCGCGCGAGGCGGAGGATTGAGCAACCCGATCGAGATCGCTATCAAATCGATCCTGCTCGGAAGCGCTTTTCGAAGAGGCGGAGAAGGCCTCACTTGAGCGCTGACCATCCCACCCCTCGCTCCTCCAAAAATCAGCGCGCTCGTCGATGTTGATTGATCCTTCGTCATCAAGGATGTCGTGCGCCGTCTCATAAAGCGCGTCATTCAGGCTCGAGACGGAAACAAGAAACCCACCGCGACGAAGACCTTCGGCATAAGTGGCGCGATCCTCGTCCGGAAAGAAAAAGTCCTCAAGTTTCGCCCAGAAGCCGCTGCGGTCGTCGCTTGCGACGTCGGCGGTGTCGGTGTCGGCCTCATAACCGGGCATGAAGCGGATATCTTTTTCCGGGATGCCTGCGTCCTTCAACCGGGACACGGCGCTCTCAGCTTCAAATCGAGAGTCGAAGAACGCCGAAAGCGTATTGTAGGACGTGCCGCCCTTCGTGTAATTTGTTGCATCTTCGTTATATAGGTTAGCCATTTTCGTCTCCTTGGCTTGATCATCATCGGAAATGCGTTGGACCGTCGCATATTGCTTGCGCAAGTCGGCCTTGACACGTTTGGTACGAAAGGTGGTCACTCGACGAAGCCAAATCTCTTCCACGAGAAAGAGCTTCTTCTCTACGACGAGACGTTCCTCGAGGACCGGAACGATCGTCACATCACCTTCTGTCGTGACGTCGGGTATATCCTCGACAAAGCGATTAACCGGTACACGTTGGACCTCGACGTCATCACGCCGGACGTCGATCATTGCCCGGGCGGTCGTGGTCTTCGTCCGAGTGGTGACCGAGACGCTTCCGTCGCAGACACGCTCGCGGTCGACCAAGAGACGCTCCTCGACGACATCCACTTTCTGTTCTTCATCCTGCATGCGTCACCTTCCGAAGAGGCAACGGCCACGATTCCGCTTGGTTCCGAAATTTAATTGCAACGGTCAGATTGCCGCCCACCGGTATGAAGTCCGGGTCGGGCGCAGTCGAGTGTCTCGCTAATGGCAGCCCTCTAACACGACCGAACCGAACATGGCCCCCCAATCCCTGTCACAAGAAAGTTGCTGAGGCGCGGGCGACCTGCCTCCGATCCATGTCAGAGACGTGATGATCCGACGGACGTTACAAACGCGGTATATGCAGAGAATGGCTCATGCGTTAAAAACGCCCGTCTCCTTCGATGCCGTTAAATGGCGAGCGCGCATTTACCTAAGATCGGGGTGCCGGAAAGATACCTGGGATTATTTTGGTCTTCCGCCGTACCGACGTCGGCCTCATGGAACCGTCTGTCGGATCAGACGTTTTCCAAAGCCGGCTAGAGCGAGACCACTATGAGCGAAAATGACGCGTCAAAATACTTTTCGAAATTTTCAACTTTCATTTCAGAATTCTCAGGAAAGCCCGGAACATTTGTACTGGCGATGTTTGTGGTCTTGGTATGGGCCATCTCAGGTCCATTCTTTGCCTTCTCGGAAAATTGGCAACTCGTCATCAATACGGGCACAACGATCATTACATTCCTTATGGTGTTTGTTCTTCAAAACTCCCAAAACCGCGACGGCAAGGCCCTGCAAGCCAAGCTTGATGAGTTGATCCTTACATCTCAGGCCCAAAACAAATTTGTCGGAATCGAAAAGCTCGACGAGCAGGAACTTCGAGAATTGAGCCGAAGTCTGGCTGAAAGAGCTGAATGCGTAGAAGACAAGGCTATGGACAAAGCGCAGCAAGCTTGAGGCAGCTCGATTTTAGTCCGGTTGTGCCGTCCCGCTTTGTTGTCGGGAACAACGTTAGATCCTAAGGCCAATGGTTGTCTCCAAAGCGCAAGGACCTTTCCCACTTCGCCAGAATGCCCCACACCACCAAAATTGCCAAGAATGATCCGGAGCCAAGTTGCCGCCTCATCGAGATTTTGAAGGGAGCGCAAGTCTTGGTGCGATACGGGGTTTGTCGCCTTTGGCCGGAACCAGAGGTCTTTTCGAAGGTTTACGTTCCATGACCATGCAAGATACGCCGCGGGTCCGCGGAGCAACCAGCGAAGACGATCTCAAGCTTGGAGAAAGCCGCATGGCAGACGCCATTCGTGCTTTCGACTGGTCGCATAACTCTTTGGGACCGCAGAACAGTTGGCCTCGCGCGCTCATCGTCAGCCTTCGCTTGGTCCTCAATACCACGCAGCCAATCTCATTGTGGTGGGGACCTGACCTGATCAATTTCCACAATGACGCCTATGAACCGATGCTCGGAGCGAGAGCGGCCGGCGCGCTCGGACAGCCCGCGCCAGCGCTGTGGCCGGACGTCTGGGAAGACGTGCGGCCTTTCGTAGAGAAAGCGCTTGCCGGGCGATCGACCCGCATGGAAGACATGCCCTTGCTTATGACGCGCAATGGCTACGACGAGCCTACCAACTGGACCTTCTCTTACTCCCCGGTCTTCGATGACGACGGAAACGTCGCGGGAATGATGAATATAGTCGTAGAGGCAACGGAGCACGTTCGTCGACGCGACCAACTTGCTCAGGCACTAGAGGAAGCCAGGGAGCATATTCGCATCCAGCGCCTACTCGAACGGCGCCAGCGGGAGCTTCAGTCCGAACTTACCCATCGGATGAAGAACACAATCGCAATGACGCAGGCGGTGGTGTCGCAGACACTCCGAAATGCGACATCGACACAGGAGGCAAGCGAAACGATCAACGGTCGCCTCGTCGCAATGGCGAGGGCTCAAGACCTCTTGCTTCAGGGAAGCACCTCGAGGATGGGAATCCATTCCATCATCAACCGTGCTCTCGAAGCGCATCGAGATGGTGATGGCAGATTTTTTCTTGAGGGGCCGGATCTCGTCGTCGAAGGGCAACGCGCGCTCGGACTCTCGCTTGCCATACACGAACTCGCAACCAATGCCGCCAAATACGGGGCGCTTTGTGCCGACACCGGAATTGTTCACATCCAATGGGGATCAAACGACGGCCACTTCACGTTCGAATGGAAGGAAAAGGACGGACCTCCGCCGGCGCCGCGCACGCGAGTTGGGTTTGGGTCACGACTGACGGAACGGATAGTTGCCTCATATTTCAAGGGCACCGGCCGAACCCTGTTTGAGCCCGACGGTATTCGCTACGTGCTCGAGGGCGCACTCGAGAGCGAGGAGAGCAATACGCATGCGTTCCATGCGCTGTAACAAGGTATTGAACATAATGACCCCATCCATTTCTCTTCTTGTCGTTGAGGACGAGCCACTCCTTCGGCTTGATATTGTCGATTTTCTGAGACAGGAGGGGTTCGTGGTCTGGGAGGCTGACAATGCGGCCAGGGCGATAGACACTCTCGTAGAACATCAGGAAATTAGGCTTCTTCTAACAGATGTCGATATGCCTGGTGCAATGGACGGCATTAAGCTAGCCGCCTATGTCAGGGATCGGTGGCCGCCGCTGAAAATCATCGTCGTTTCGGGTTACCGAACGGTTCAGACAGATGAGATACCGGCAGAAAGTCGTTTTATCAGCAAGCCTTATGATCCGCGCCGGATTGTTCGGACAATCAATAAAATGCTTGATTTCGGCTGAGCCGGACAAAAAGGGCGTAAAGTTTATGCGCAGCGGAGACCGAGCTTGGTCTCGGGTTACACGATACCCGCTAGTCATTCGCGTAATTTGACGGATAGCCCTGGCAGACCTTGACGCGCTCTCATCGAAACAGACTGGGCGGGTGCCTGCGGGGCGCGAACCGGCCACAGCGGCGACGCCAAGAAGGCCCTAGAGTTTTTGCAGCTCGAAGGCACGAAGCTGGCAACTGCAGGCGTTCGCGAGCGTTTTCCGTGAATGGAGCCAAAGGACAAAGAAAGCAACGGCCAAGTGCCTCCTGTCGAGACTGTCGCGTTTCCATTCGATCGGATGATGGTCGCGCGGTTTCGGGAAATGTTCCCGCGTGCGCGCTGGAGTGACAGCCTTAAAGCCTGGACGGTCCCGGGTAAGACGGCACGTCGACGTATCGATCGCTGGCTTTCCGCTGAAGCGGACCGTCGCGGACTGTTTGACCAGGAAAGAGGCCGGGATGCTTACGATTTTGAACCCATTCTCAGCCCATATCTGGAAGTTCACGATACCGGGTTTCGTATTCGTACACCCTTCTCGCGCAAAGTGGTTGAAGAACTCAGGCAGGTCCCATTCGCGCGTTGGAACTCCGATGACAAAGCCTGGGAGATCCCCTTTGCCTCGTATGATGAGCTGCAGCACCGCTGGGAGGTCATTGAGGGGGCGGCCAAGCGCAATGAACCTGACGAACGACGGAAGCGCGCCGCGGCGCGGAAGGGAAGCGACGAAGAAGCAAAGGCGAGGCGGCGTGCCCGTGAGCGAAGGCGACGCCGGGTTCCTGTGCCAGCCAACGACCTTCCGCCGGTGGGGAGGCCAGTCGTTACGTCGTGGTACGGCGTCGTGGTCATAACTGAAGTGACGGGTGAACTTATCGATACTGGTGATGTCGCCGAGTTCTATCCCGAAGCAGACAGCGACTTTGTGTGGGCCGTCTGGCGCAATGCGACGCTGGAGGAGCTCGTTCACACATGGCCAGCAAAAACGAACCCGGGGAAAAGCGAGCGTCGGCGAGGTTGGTGGCGACCCCTGCTTAACGACCTGCGCGACGCCAGGCGCGTGGCAAAAACGCGCGAGCGACGGAACTCGCTCGTATCTGCCTCGTCAGGGCCGGATATACCCTGACTTTCGGCACGCGGCAGTGCGCATTGAGCGGATGGATCATTATCTCCCAAGCTTGCTTCTTTCCGCGTTCCAAACCATTGTTACGACGGGGACCGCACCGAAGCTCAGAAACTCGACAGAGGATGATCGTCGTCACCGAAGATTCAGGTCTTTCCTGAAGGAGCCCGCTTCCCATCGTCCGATAGCGCACCAACCCCTTCGTGACCGGAACCTCGTTTCCCAGAAAAGGTTGTGGACCAAGCAGCTCATGGAGGAGAAGTCCAGTGACGAACGTTATCGAAGGCGAATTCCACGTGACCTGGAGACCCCCCGTATTCGTCCGCATCGGTATTGGGCCTCTTGCGGAGATCGATGGCCCAGACGCAGCGTTAGCACTTCTGCATTTGTGGCCCGGGCAACGCGAGCTCAAGGAGGCAAGAGCGACATGCGTTGATGCCATCAACCGGCGTGGTAGCGTCGAACTCGCCCGCATAAGGTTTGTGGAAGCCGCCAAGGCGGCGGAGGTGTTGTAAGCATGATGGGAATGGATGTTACTCAGGTTGCAGTGGTTCTTGGAATTCTTACCCTTGCTTTCTGGATTGCTGGAGGCGTGATAGCCGTTTTGGGAATAAATTCGGAATTATGGCGTAGCGGATCAGGTCGGTTGTCTGAGTTCCTTGCTGCGGGGTTAACCGGGGCCGGAATGGTGTCAGTGTTTGCCATGGCCATGTTCCTGCTGCTGCCGTGACGCTCAGCATTCATCAAACAACCGTCCGAGGCCCGGAATACGCCCTCAGGCTGCGTCTCGTCATCGACATCGTTGTCAATTACCGAGAACTTCATCGTCTCCATGCACGATACTGCTCTCCGGCGTGTGCGGCCGCTTTTGCAATTGAACCAGAGAAGAAGCCCCGCGGCGAGCGCGGGGGCGTAAAGTGGATTGAGGCGGCGGCCCTCAGGACCCTAGAACGCTCCAGCCTCTAGAACTCGGTAAAAAGTGTCTACCCAGATTTTTCCAGAAATCTTCGTTGTGCAACGGACATTGCACCGCCGATTCAGTCTGTCGAAGTGCAAAATCTGTTAATCTCTTGCCTTTTTATCATCGTCTCCACGCTGCTTCAGCCCGTCGGAAATTTTCTTGACTTGCGGGTCGGCGTTGGATTCGCCGTTGGCATCGCGCGCACTGTCGGGGTCGTCCTTGGCTGGCAAGTAGCCCCGCGGTCTGTTTTCCTCAGGCCCTTCCCATCTGGGCGACTGATCTGTCGTCCCCGGTGTTCCATCTTTGGGTGTGTTCATTCCCATCATTCTTCTCCTTTATTCTTCCAGGTAAACAAAGGAGGGAGGTCAGGGTTCCCTGGTTTGTCTCTACAATGTTGATTGAACTTTGTCGATTTCTTCAAGGATCAATCTGATTTCGCGGAGAGGTCTGCGTTGATCATCAAATATCTCAACTGATAACATGTTGTATTCGCCTCTCGGCAGCCCGTCAGCTGCCATTTCGGCCAGCGCTGTCCGACACCTTCGGCGATCGCGTCATCCGCGTTATCGAAATCGTACGCCATCTCTGTGGGCTTGATGCCCTCATGATCAATCAGCTGAAAATAGAACTATCTCCAGTTCTCCCCGTTCTCGGTCTTGCCAGCGTGCGCCGGTTGAGAAGCTAAACGCTCTATGTCGGGAAAGGTTGGAGAGTTTTCAAAATTACCCAAGCTGGCGAATTCATCGCCGGATCCCATGCGAGCTTGCCCCCGGCAGACCGTCGCCTCGGACAGGATTCTTTGGCCCGATTGAACCTGGTAGCGGAACTAAGCGGTGCGGCCAAAGTTTGAACGCGAGGAGGATGAATGAGCGCCTTATCAATCGTCGTGCGATCGCTCGGCAGTTTTTTTAACAGGACTGCGATAAAGATCATTCTCATTGGCGTCGCCATGATGGCGGTCGCATGCTTGGCCGCTTGGCAGTTCGTTAAAGCCGTACCGAGGTTCTTGCCGGGTGACGAGCAACTGGAGGGCGGCGATGCCCGGCGCGGTGCACTGGTCTTTGCCGCCGCGAATTGCTCCGCGTGCCATGCAACGCCCGGCCAAAGTGACCCTCTCAGGCTAGGCGGTGGCCTCGCACTCGCTTCTCCATACGGTACGTTTCGTGCGCCGAACATATCCTCGGATCTAGTCGACGGCATAGGGTCCTGGTCGGCATCCGATATCGGTAATGCATTGGTCGCTGGCGTCTCCCCAGACCACCAGCATTATTACCCGGTGTTTCCCTACACCAGCTATACTGGAATAACCGTGTCGGATCTCAGGGATCTCATTGCGTACATGCATACCCTTCCACCTGTGATGGGACGCCCGCCGGCGCATGACATCCCGATGCTATTGCGTTTTCGACCTTCGCTCGCAATCTGGAAACTGCTCTATTTCAGGGAGGGGCGAACGCAAGTCGAGGACAACGGAGACATTGTTCATGATCGCGGGGGCTATCTCGTGGAAGCTCTTGGGCATTGCGCCGAATGCCATTCAACACGTAACGTCATGGGCGCGGTAAAGTCTTCAACGCGCTTTGCTGGCGGGCCAGACCCAGAAGGAACGGGCTTCGTCCCGAATATCACGCCAAGCCGGATCGGGAGCTGGACGGAAGGCGATATAGTGAAAATGTTGCAGACAGGAGAGACACCCACACATGGTCGTGTCGGCTCGTCGATGGCAGATGTCGTCGAAAATATGTCGGAGCTACCGCAGGCGGACCGGTTGGCAATTGCCCGGTACATCAAGGCCCTTCCGTCTCGCCCAACTCCCAAACCATGATCATTGATTATAGAGATAGGCGGCGAGGTGTCGGGCCTCGGCCTCGCTCACACCGGTTGCTGGCATGGCAGAGCGCGGCGAGAAGCGCTGCGGCAATACAATCCACGCCGTGAGATTTTCAGGTGTGTTGTTTATGACCCCACCAATGTAAATCTGTTGTGCCATCTGCTCTAACGGAGCTCCGACCTTTCCGTCGGCACCTGGGATTCCCGGTATAGTGTGGCAGCCGCCACACCCGTACCGACGGAAAATTGATGGGGCAAGTGCGGGGTCGCCGCCTGTCATAGCTTCCACGACGGCTCGCCGTTTCGATTGCTCCTTCACCGAATTTGTTACATACCCGGCAAGCAGTACTGCAACAATCACGCCGGCAATCGTCGCCAGCCTAGACGACATCAAACCGAGGAGCATTCTTGCCTCCCTTACTTGAACGGTTGATCCAAAGAGCTAAAAGCCAGAGTGCAGCGCCCCCATAAATCATCCCGCCAGGAACCCACATGATGATCCCCGCCAGTTGTTGATCCTCCAGTGAGGTTATGCCCCAGTCAGCGGTGAACCGCGTTTGAGCAATATACAAAACGGTGGGGGCAAAGGTGATCAATGCGCCGAGGATAGTCGTGTGCATCATCGTGATCAACAGATGCCAGGCTGCCGCACCCTCCGCGCAGTGCCAGATGACGGCCCACCAAAATACCAGCCCTGTCAGGAAAAAACTCAGGTGCTGCAGTCGGTGAAGCATGGAATTGCTCACTGTAGCATCAAAGAGGGCCGGCAGATGCCAGCTCCAGACAGCCAGACCGTGCAGTAGCGTGGCAACAAGGGGCACGGTAATCACTTGCCACAGCACCTGGAGCAGCCGGTTGCCTAGCGCCTCTCCTACGAGTTGACGCAACTTCCGTGGCATGCCCCACAACAACACCCCTATCGGCTTCGAGAGAACGAACAAAGGAGCTGCTGCAGCCATAACCAGCTCGTGTTCGATCATGTGGACAGTGAACAGACGCTCGCCAAGTTCATGAAGAGGAGAGACAAGCGCGACAACAAGCGTGGCAACGCCGCTCCAGAAGAGTGTCGGACCGCGCAGTGTCCGTCCAAACCCGCTATGCCTACGGTTCGACAGCGTTATGGTGCCGGCAACGTACAGGA
Organism: Rhizobium grahamii CCGE 502; assembly: GCF_000298315.2. GTDB lineage: Bacteria > Pseudomonadota > Alphaproteobacteria > Rhizobiales > Rhizobiaceae > Rhizobium > Rhizobium grahamii. The sequence continues at coordinate 52,123 of NZ_AEYE02000024.1, forward strand.
TGCTAAGGCTTGCCAGCGGCAAGACAATCCATGGATCGAATGTCCAGGACAGATCGCGATGAGGTTCCACGCCGTGTGCCATCGCCATGCACGGAGTGATGAAGACATATATGGCTATCAGTGCAGACATGGGTCCAACAGCACACTGGCTGCCCCCTGCAACATAAGAGCGAAGGAGAAACTAAGTCCAAGCAGCACTTCCAATCTAGTGCCAAAGATGCCAATGCGTGACCTCCCACCTCTTCTTAACGCAATGGTAGTCGCGAAGGAGGTCAACACGATCAAGAGCGTTACAAGCATCGTCGAGCTCGTTCCCGCGTCGCAATCCTTGTAGGGAAGTATCATGCCGAGCCCTGTGCCGACTGCCCAAAGGGCCGGAGGCAGAACTACCAGAAAATGTCTGATTGCTGAGAATGTCATAAGCGGGGAACCCAGTATATGCAGCCATAAATTGGCAGCCATGTGAGCACGACGAAGTTCCAGTAGAGTGCATTGTCCTGGACGTCACCAAAGCGGCGTGTGTTGTTCCCGTGTCTGGTGAACATCAGACAGGTCAAGACAATCGTGTCTATCAAATCCGTCAGGATGTGAGTGGTGTGCAAGCCGAGAACCGTCCAGACGATCGACCCATATGCATTCTGGTCCCATTGTACGTGAAGCGCCGGGAACTCAAAAATACGAAACGCCAGGGGCAAGATCCCAAAGAGAGTCATCACCAGCAGGCCAATCTGAACGCGCCGTAACTGCTTCCGCTCGGCCCATCTAGATATCAGGACATTGGGAACAACGCTCACCAGTAGGATCGCGGTCAGCCAGGTCCCCGCCCAGAGATCGGGCGGCGGTGCATCGATCGGCCAATGCGGCGCAAGGCTCATGAGATAGAAATAGACGGCAATGCCGAGTGCAAACCCGCTGCCCTCAATGAGCATGAATGCACAGGTTGCCCACCAGGTTGGACTGGCCATGCCCATACCGTGAAGAGGTAACCTGGACGCATCAAGCACAATATGATCCTTCACGACTCGTCCTCCGGTGTTCCCTTTGGCCAGAACCATCCGATCAATGTCACCGCGATCGGGATTGAGCCCCAGATGACCGCCCAGGGAGAAAACATCGACCAGATCAGCATGACCGACGTTGCTACAGCGGCCCAGAAAGGCCAGGCCGAATTTCGCGCGGATGATTCTCTCGCCTCAGGAGAGGCTTCGACCAGCCCCGTTATTAAAATCTCACGACGGTCAACTCGAAGGCCGACCGCGACCGAGAGAACCTCACCGTTCGCCGAGAGAGGATAAAGGCTGCTGACCACAGGTATGCGGCGGAAATTGTAGGGTGGGGGGGCGACGACGTTGCCCATTCCAAGGTGGTCGCGTTCCACGGGTTGGGTCCTGCCGCCTGTCCGCTTCGCCAGCTGCGCACCATATCGAAGAAAAAAATAAAAAAGCCGGCAGCCAGAACGAGAGAACTCAAACTGATGAAGAGGTTCAGCCCTGCCCAGGGCAACTCCGGCTGGTAGGTATAGACGCGGCGGGGCATGCCCGCCAGCCCCAGGATATGCATTGGAAAAAAAGTGAGATGAAAGCCAATAAAGATGAGCCAGAACGCCCACCGTCCCAGACGCTCGCTCATCATGCGTCCAGTCGCCTTGGGATACCAGTAACAAATTGCTCCGAGTAATGGGAAAACTGCTCCGCCGATCAGGACATAATGGAAGTGTGCAACGACGAAGTAAGTGTCATGAACCTGCGTATCCAACGGGACAGACGCCACCATCACTCCCGTCAATCCGCCCATCACAAAGGTTACTATGAATCCCAGAACAAACAGGAGGGGTGTTTTGAACACCGGCTTGCCGGCCCAGAGAGTTGCTAGCCAACAAAAAATCTGGACACCGGCTGGAACCGCAATCGCCATGCTGGAAGCTGTAAAGAAGCTCTCTCCCACCCTTGGAAGTCCAACCGTGAACATGTGGTGCACCCAGAGACCGAACGATAGGATCCCCGTCGCAATGAGCGCCGTAACCAACGCAAGATAGCCGAACAGCGGTCGTCCGGTGAAGGTCGGGAGGATCGTGGACACCATGCCAACGGCTGGAAGGAAGATGATGTAGACTTCGGGGTGCCCAAAAAACCAGAACAGGTGCTGCCACAGCAGCGCGTCGCCACCTTTGGCGGGGTTGTAGAATTGAGTTTCAACCAGCCGGTCGAGGATCAGTGTTGAGCTTGCGAACATGATCGCAGGCATTGCGATGATGACGAGAAACGACATGACCAGCATTGACCAGACAAGGACGGGAATGCGGTCTAACGACATACCGGGCGCCCTTTGCTTGAAGACCGTAGCGACGATCTCAACAGCAACCGCGAGTGCGGCGACTTCCGTGAAGGTGATCATCTGCGCCCAGATATCAGCGCGCTTTCCAGGGCTGTACTGCGGACCGGCGAGCGGAACGTAGGCGAACCACCCGACATCTGGCGCTGTGTCGAGCGCGAAGGACAACCAAAGGAGGATGCCGCCAAACAGGAATATCCAATACGAGAAGGCGTTGAGGCGGGGGAAGGCAATGTTGCGCGTTCCAACCATCAGCGGAACGAGATAGACCGCCATTGCCTCCATGACCGGCACCGCGAACAGAAACATCATGTTCGAACCGTGCATCGTGAAGATCTGATTGTAGCGGTCGGCGTCTATATATCGTGCCTCAGGCTGTGACAACTGCAGGCGCATCGCAAGCGCCAGAAGTCCACCGAGGATCAGGAACACGAAGGCGGTGAGGATATAGCGTCGCCCAATGATCTTGTGATCCACAGACGTTAGAATGCCGCCGAGACCCGAGGGGGAAGCCCAGGTCTTGGCGAGCCGTGATTCCAGATCGGCATCGGTCAAGTCGATATCGGTTACCGGTTGCTGGTCGCCACTCATTTCAGGGTTTCCATGTAGGCTGCCAGCTGTCGAAGCTCATCGCTCGTCAATGGGACAGTCGGCATGTTGTTCCCGGGCTTCACTGTCTGAGGGTCGGCGATCCATGCGGCAAGAGAACCGCGGGTGGTTTGGAGCAAGCCGGCAGCAATCGTCTGCCGACCGCCGACATGGGTCAGATCAGGCCCACTTGTTCCAACTGCGGGTGTTCCCCGGACTGTATGGCATGCAGCGCAGGGCTTGCTATTAAACACCGCCTTGCCGGCCGACGCCTCCTCCACTGTAGGCTCAATCGCTGCGGCCGCCTGGCCCGCCGCCCACCGTTGGAAGTCCACCTCGTCCTGTGCTATCACAAGCAAGGCCATGTGGCTGTGTTGCAGACCACAAAACTCCGCGCACTGACCCCGATAGATGCCTGGCCGGTCGGCTCGAAGCGTCAGGAGATTGCGACGACCGGGGATAAGATCAAGCTTTCCGGCGAGACTTGGGACCCAGAATGAGTGAATTACATCGATCGATTCCAGCTCCAACTGCACGTTCTCCCCAACCGGCACGTGCAGTTCGTTGGCCGTCTGAAAGATCGTCACGTCATTTTGGTCCTTGTAGATGAATTGCCACCACCATTGCTGCGCTTTCACTGTGACCACGACCGCAGGATGCCCGCTGATGCTTAGCGAGCGGGTTGTATAGAAACTGGCAAGAGTGAGACCAGCAACGATGACCGCCGTCGCTGTCGCCGCCGATTTAACAGACGTGGTCATAATGCGCGTAGAGACCTCATCCTGACGAACTTCTCCTCGACGAATTAGAGTCCACGCAAGAAATCCTGTCACGATTAGCCAAATGACGGTGCAAATGACGATCATGCCGATAATGAGATGCTGGAGGGCAATGGCGGAGTGGCCATGAGCATTGAGAGCGGACTGGTTACTGCTACATCCGGCAAGGGTGATGAATAGGAGGGCGGTCAGACAGAAGGATTTCACGGTGATGGTCCCTGGTCAGGCCGCACCGGCGTCGGTCCCTCGTCGAAGAGAATAGCGGCTGGGGCTCGATTCTCTGCTGGTCGGCCGGTTTTGTCGTCATTGCGGCTGGGCGCCATCGGGCTTGCCGAATAGGCACCAATGGATTTGATGTAGCCGGCCAGCTGCCAGATCTGATCGCTCGTCATCTTGTCCTTGAACGCGGGCATCCCATGCGGTCGTCCATCGCGAATGGACGCAACGATCGAAATCATTGAAGGGCCGTAAAGCCACCACCCGTCGAGAAACGAGGGGCCATTTTTGCCTTGCCCGTCGCCATGGCACTGCGAACAACCGAACCATGCATAGAGCCGTTTGCCCTGGCTCAAGTCGTAGGCGGTGCTTTCATAGGGCTTGCCCATTGCAAAGTAGACCTCAGGCGGCGTCCCACCGATGCCGTTCGGCATCAAGCGCAGATGGTCAAGCGCTGCAGCGACAGGTGGATCAGCCCGAAATTGTCGAGGCTCTCTCGCCCATCCAACGACAATCGCGATGCCGCAAAGGCAGAAGAAACCTGTCGCAGAAACAATCTTTCCAGTTGTGATGCTCGCCATGGCCTCCCGCCATAAACCGCTCAAACTATTCCACAGGTACGATGTTCGATCGACTGAGCCTTACCGGCAGTAACTTATAGGAAGGCGTCTTTGCCTTCGGATCGTGATGGGACAATGGGAAAAGCGGATTTGACTCGGGGTAGTAAGAGGCACAACACCCTTGAGGGATATTGTACTCTACGATGCGAAAGCCCTGCACTTTGCGCACCGTTCCTGAATCAATCGCAGTGGTCACGTCAACGATTTCGCCTGGTTCGAATCCCAATCGCTCAATATCTTTTCCGTTCACGAAAATGACCTGTCGCGTTCCATCAACCCCGCGGAACCGGTCACTGTATCCGTAGATGGTGGTATTGAACTGGTCGTTAGAGCGGAGTGTGGCAAGATTGAGTACGTCCGCATCCGCGCTAGTGGTCTCAAATTCGGGAAAAAGCCTGGGAGGCGTTATGAAGTTCGCCTTCCTGTTCGCCGTGACCCACTTCCGCTCCCTCGCGGGAACAGGTCGCGGGAAACCGCCTGGCTTGAAGAGCCGTTCGTTGAATTTTTTAAAGGTCTCCGGGTAGGTGGTTTCGATAGCGTCGCGGATCAGCGAGTAATCCGCGACCCATTGATCCCAGGGAACGTCGCCTCTTGTTAACGTCGCCTTTGCCAACCCTGCAATGATTGCCGGCTCGGACAGAAGGTGAGGGCTCGCGGGCTTCACGCGCCCCCTTGAGCCATGAAAGTAGGCGACTGAACTTTCCATTGAAACAGCCTGTGGGCCTGTGTCCTGCTGGTCGACCTCAAGCCGCCCCAAGCACGGCAGTAGATATGCAATCTCGCCGTGAATAAGGTGGCTCCGATTGAGCTTTGTCGCGATCTGCACGGTCAGGCGAAGTTTGCGCCAAGCGACTTCCATGATGTCTGTATCAGGCACAGCACGGATGAAATTCCCCCCGAGGCTCACAAAGGCTCGACTTTTTCCTGACCGCACCGCCTCACAAACATCCACGGTGCTACGTCCTTCCCAACGCGGCGGATCAAAACGGTAGAGTTCCGCCAGCTTGTCGAGTGGCACCAGATCGGGCTTCTCGGTAATCCCAACCGTCCGTTGACCCTGAACATTGGAGTGGCCACGTACCGCGCAGATGTTCGCTCCTGGCTTGCCGATATTACCGCGAAGCAATGCAAGGTTCGCCACCATGTGTATGTTTTGAACCCCCATCACATGCTGAGTAAGGCCCATCCCATAGATAATTAGTACGGCGTCTGACGCTGCATAGGTTCGAGCAGCCGCTATCATCTCTTCACGGGTAAGCCCTGAAAAACGTTCAAGGTTTTCCCAGGTATGGGCACGCGCCGCGGCCGCAAATTCTTCAAAACCAGCGGTGTGTTCCTTGATGAAGTCGTGATCGAGAACATGTTTTTTATCTGCCGCAGCCATGGCTGCCGCGAATGCTACGGCGGCCGCGCTCTCGCTCCTCGGTTCTCCATCAGATCCAGCAACCGTGCTTACGCCGAGGCCCTGCTTGCCATCGTCGGCCTCGATCAATGCCTTGCAAACCCCAAACAACGCTGCGATGTCGCCGCCGTTTCTGACCTGATAATACTCGCTCGAGATAGGCGTTTCGGATCCGCTGATCATCTCGCTCGGGGCCTGAGGATTGATGAACCGCTCCAGGCCGGGCTCCCTCAGCAAGTTGAACGTGACAATCTTGACGCCACGATGCACGGCATCCTGAAGATCGTGAAGCATGCGCGGCGATGACGTGCCGACATTTTGTGCAATATAGAAAATGCAATCGCAATTCTGGAAATCCGACAGAACAGCTGTGCCAACTGTGGCACCGATGCTTTCCGGAAGCCCAACGGAGGTGCTTTCGTGGCACATGTTTGATGAATCTGGGAGGTTGTTGCTGCCGAAGATGCGTGCAAAGAGCTGGTACATGTAAGATGTTTCCAGCGAAGCGCGGCCAGACGTGTAGAAATCGACCATTTCAGGCGCAATTTGCTTCAGCTCGCGACCGATTTCCTCGAAGGCAGTGTCCCAGCTGACCGGAACGTATTTGTCGGAGGCGAAATCCCAGCGCATCGGTCGTGTGAGCCGGCCTTGCTCCTCGAGATCGTGATCCAGCCATTTCTCCAGTGCGCTCAGTGTATGCGAAGCGAAAAACCTTTCGTCTGCGCGCTTGCTCGTCACCTCCCATGCGGTTGCTTTTGCACCGTTTTCGCAAAACTCCAGCGGGTGAGTTTTGGCTGGTTTGGCCCAAGCGCAGCTAACGCACATGTAGCCTTCGGGCTTGTTCTGGTGTCGGAGTAGCGACGGCCCGGAGAATGGAATATGCTCCCGCAGAACGATCTCCGTCACCGACTTAGCCGACCCCCATCCACCGGCCGGCCCGCTGTCGAAACCGATGTGAGGGTGTTCATTTGGTCGAGACGTCATGGCGGTATGCCCTTTTTGGATCCAGCAGATAAAACGAGGAAGAATTATTCGCCACTCGACCTTGCTGTGGTGGAGGGTTGATTGACTGTTGCGGGAAAGTAGCGACCATCGATCAAACTTGGCTCCTCAGCGAAAGACTTCGAATTGGTCCGGCGCTTCCGTATCGCGGGTACGCTTAAACATTGAGAGGGGAAGGTTTGTTCCAACAGTGAAACCCGATCCATTCCACCTTGCGCGGTGTCGAGCATTTCCGAACAAAGAGAAGCTGTAATATTCCGTAAGCTCCTTCTGAGGCTGCATCGGTTGAACCCCTTGACGCGTGATAGCGACTGCAAAGACCAGCAGGTAAGAGAGCCTTCTGCGAATGGAACATCGTCCCGATGTCACTTCGACCTCTTCGAAAGACCCGATGCGGTGCCGCCCTGTCCGCGCCATCAACAAATAAGAATTTTGCCGTCGGAACATTGATTTATCTTGGGGATTTCGTCCGATGGAGGTTGCGATGACCAAATTTCACTTTCGAACCACGGATCTGGACGCCACAATTGCGGACGAAGAGGGATATGATTTCCCTGATTTGCCGGCAGCACTTGCTGAAGCAAAGCGGCTACTGGCGGAAATGGCTCTGGACGGGCTCCCTCCAAACGGTGGCACCTTGCGAGTTGACCTTTTGAACGCTGACCGCATTGCGATCGCAACAGTCGCGCTCGAAATGAAGGTGAGCTTCGGTGTGACACAGCAGGACCATACACAGCCGTCTTAAGCGCGTTTCATCCATCGGTAGATCGGTTTGCCCATCAGTTGGAGATTTCGGAAGGATCTGCTTTTTGCAGCCGCGCAGCCGGCGTTTTCCATATCGATGGTCCGGAACTTCCCCCGGCACTTCCATGCCTTGCCTGCAGCGGGGATGAAAAGGGCCCAGCTGCATTTCGCAACATCATTTCAGTAGTTTGCTGTGGTGTTCAATGAGTCGCCGCAACCGGCTTATCGTCCATAGCCATCACGATGCCGGCATAGTGAACGGGATTGTTGTTTCGGTCTCTGAAACACCGACCGAAAGCCGAAACATTTACGTATGAGCCGTCTGCTTTGCGTGATCGATATTCCTGGACTGTCGGGTGCTCCGCAATGATGGCATCGTTTATTTGCTTTGCCAGTCTCGGCGCATCGTCAGGATGCACGCGCTCGAGGTAGACTTGCACCGGCAATCCATGTTGGGTCTCAGCCGGGTCAAGGCCGAAAAGCTCCGCCAGGGCACTGTCCGCGTAAACAAGGTCGCTGTTTAGATCCCAGGTAAACAAGCCGGCATCCGGCATTCGGTCAGTCGAGATCTCGGTAAGGAATAGTCGATCTGTGCGTGACGCCATAACTCCTCCCCCTTTAATCCTACTTCAGATTGAACCTGTATCAATCTTCTGCGCAAGTTCTCATTTGAGAGGAGCCTCTACGTCCAGAAGTTCAATGGTACGACACTGCTTTGTAGGGAGTCGAAGCCTGAAGAGTGGAAGCACCTGCGTTTTGCCTGCACCATCTGCGGTCCAGCTTGGCGCCTTTGATAACCAGCGTCGTTTGGAGAGCAGATTTGGTCGACAAGGGCTCGCGCAGTTCAGAGCAAATACATCTTAAAGAAGCCATTGCCTCCATCTTGAATACGAGCCGCCGTTATCGCGTATGGATCACGTGCTGGATATGTCCCGGAATCTCGGATCGACTTCCTATCCAGCCTCCGAAAAGGATCGCGCAGCCGATCAAGGCAACCACGACGATATATATCAGGTGCGGGATCCTTTCCTTCGTTGTCATGGCTCCTCCAGTTACTAACAACATTGCAGAGACCTATCCGTTCCCGCTCGACAGCATAGACGAGGCGGTGTTTCCCCTTACGCGGGCGTAGGTACGATATCGTACGCGTGTTCATGGTTGACCGTCCGTATTGCAAAGCTACGATTAAGGAGAAGGCGACATAGAGCGCCAGGGGCATGGCGCCCACACAACGTGGAAATATGCGCAGCCCTGAATTGAACGTTACGCATCTTGAGCGGTTTTAGCTTGATCTTATGCGCAATCTGCCGGGTGGCGCCGGCGCATTTCACCGGAGGAACGAATGTCTCTCTCTCATGTCCCACGTCTCAATCCAAGTGAATTGAAGCTTGTCACTAAGGTCGCAACGAAGTGGTGTCACAAGCATCATATCTCTCCCTATAGTGATCAAGGGAAAGCTGTCTTGGCAGTCACAACCGAGCGCGTTCTGGCCGGTGAACGTTCATCGGTTATCCTGGCCGAAGTTATTCAATCGCACATGGCGATACGTCGGTATCAGCAACCATGGGAATAGATGGGATTCAATGCAGCTCTCCCGAGAGCGGGCGTGACCTGATGCTCGCCGAGGTCTTTTCAGCCGATTGGTGGTGACATTTTTCGTGCCGTCGTCCGACCGATGCGTTCTCACGCGGAGCTCGGGAGAAAGTGTTCGTAACTTTCGGGCTGTGCCACGAACTAGATCAGCGCATGGGCGAGACTCTGCCCGGTCTGCACGTTCGACGACCCATTCGAAGCCGCGAGCTTGCGCAGGATGGCGGGGAAAGGCTTGCCGCAGGATCCTGCGGAAGCCCGTGGAACCAACTCCTTCACCGTCGAGACGTCGACGACACGATATTGGCGAGTACTCCGGTTGACAAGGGTTGTACCGGCTGTCATCGTCATGGCTAACGGCAGACAGGATCTGTTGTTATAGCTACTGCAGTGGCTTGAGGCTTCTGGTGATGCCTTGTAATCCTAGGGACGCAGTCTGTTTGCTTTCCCTGGCCCTCGACGACCTCCATTTCGAAAGTTTCCGCGTAGCGGCGGCGATGCATGAAGGAGTGCACCTGCGTGGTCAGCCAGTCGAAAGAAGTTCCTCGCACATTTCTGCTGGCAATGCTGGCGTCACTGCGAAAAGTGTTTTTCAGCATAGCGATTGCCAGTGCAGTGATCAGCGTCCTGGCCCTGACAGGTTCCTTATTCATGCTTCAGGTCTATGATCGGGTCATTCCCGGTCATAGTGTCTCAACACTCGTCGGCATAGGGATTATAGCCGCTACCCTCTTTGTTTTTCAGGGTATTTTGGAGCTTTTGCGATCGATGCTTTTGGCGCGCGTTGGCGTCGCGCTTGACGAACGGATGAATGAAAAGGTCTTTGGCTCGCTGATGCTTCAACATCAGCTCGCACTGGTACCAGGGGACGGCATGCAGTCGGTGCGTGACCTTGACAAGGTCCGTTCATTTCTTTCCGGCGCCGGACCGATCGCGCTTTTCGACTTGCCTTGGATACCGCTTTACCTCGGATTGTGTTTCCTGTTCCACTTCTGGATCGGGCTGACGGCGACCTGCGGCGCGATCGTGCTCGTCTCTTTGGCGGTTTTGGCCGAGATCTTGTCGCAACGCCCGGCGGCGGAGGCGGCCAAAGATTTGACAGCACGCCTCGCCTTCGCGGAAGGCGTGCGGCGAAACTGGGAAGCGGTTGTCGCGATGGGTTTCGTTGGCCGAATGACGGATCGGTGGACCGACATCAATGGCGCCTACATGGCAAATCAACTTGTAGCCGCCAACGTCATTGGCACGCTGACGACTACATCGCGCATCCTGCGCTTGATGCTGCAGTCCGCCGTGCTCGCGGTTGGCGCAATTCTAGTCATCCAGCAAGAAGCGACCGGCGGGATCATGATTGCGAGCTCAATTCTCGTCAGCCGCGCGCTCGCGCCAGTCGAACTTGCAATCGGTCACTGGAAGGGGTTCGTGGCCGCACGGCAAAGCTGGTTGCGGCTCGTCAAGTTGGTGGATATCCTTCCTGCAGAAATCAGAAGCGTCAGCCTGCCGGCACCCCGATCGAAATTGACGGTAGAAAGTCTGAGCGTCGCACCTCCGGGTAACCGTGAACTGGTCCTTCGCAATATCTCATTTGGCGTTTCGGCGGGGACCATCCTCGGCGTCATTGGCCCTAGCGCCTCAGGAAAGTCCTCGCTGGCACGGGCGATCACCGGCATTTGGCCCGCCTCGAGCGGCTCGATACGCCTTGATCAAGCCGCGCTGTCGCAATGGGACCCGTCGAAGCTCGGGCGCAATGTCGGCTATCTCCCGCAGGACGTGAGCTTGTTCGACGGTTCCATCGCTGACAATATTTCCCGTTTTGACGAGCAACCGTCTTCTGAATCGGTTGTCGCCGCCGCCAAATCGGCCGGTGTTTACGACATGATCGTAAAGCTTCCTCAAGGCTTTGACACATTGATCGGTGAGAGTGGCTCTCGGCTTTCTGCCGGGCAGCGCCAGCGCATAGCACTTGCGCGCGCGCTCTACGGAGAGCCGTTTTTGGTCGTACTAGATGAACCCAATTCCAATTTGGATACCGAAGGCGATGCCGCTCTTACCCAGGCCTTACTCGGCGTCCGTGCACGGGGTGGCATCGGCGTGGTCATTGCCCATCGGCCGAGCGCTTTGGCGGCGGCTGAAACCCTACTGGTAATTGTAGAGGGCCGACTACAAGCCTTCGGACCTAAAGAGACAATTATTGCGGAACCAGTAAGACAGCCGCTCAAGCAAGGCGCGGTCAGGCTGAAAATCGGCGGGGAGGAAACTGGCTCATGACAAGGGAGAGGGTGTCACAAAGCGAGTATTCGATGCGTCGGCTTTCTGTCCTGGTGCTTGGGACGATCGCCTTGCTTGTCGGTGTGATGGGCGGACTGGCCGCGACCACGGAGATCTCAGGTGCGGTTATTGCCCCCGGATCGCTCGTTGTCGACAGTTATGTGAAGTCTGTCCAGCATCTCAAAGGGGGTATCGTCGGCGACCTTAGAGTGAAGAACGGCGACCGTGTCGATGCCGGCCAGGTTCTCATCCATCTGGACGACACGCAAACCATCGCCAATCTTGCCATTATTCGAAAACGTTTGGACGAGCTCTCCGCACGGACAGCCCGGCTTCTTGCCGAACGCGACCATGCGCCTTTGATCACATTTCCGACAGAGCTGTTGGCGCGGGCTGGTGAAGATGACGTCGCGCGGACGATGGCCGGTGAGAGGCAACTTTTCGACGACCGTATGGCATCCAGGCAAAGTCGTAAATCGCAGCTCAGGGAGCGGATCCAGCAATTGAACCAAGAGGCGGGCGGCTTGGCTGCGCAAGAGACCGGCAAACGCACCGAGATCGACCTGATAAACAAGGAGCTTTCAAGCCTGCAGGGTCTGTTTGACAGGGGCATTTTGCCAGCGGCGAAGGTCTATGCGCTGCGGCGAGAGGGCGCGAGTCTCACCGGTGAACTGGGCAATCTCGTTTCGAGCATCGCTCAGGCAAAAGGCAAAATGACCGAGACGGAACTTCAGATTACCCAGATCGACGATGATCAGAGTGCAGAGGTCTCGGATCAGCTGCGCCAGGCACAGAGCGATTCCGGGGAGTTCATGGAAAGGTTGGCGGCAGCTCAAGACGACCTGGAACGGGTCGACATAAGGTCGCCGCAGGCCGGCATTGTCGACCATTTGAGTGTGCATGCGCGGGGCGCCGTGATATCGCCAGGCGACAGCATCATGCAAATCGTGCCGGATCAGGACGCTCTTGTCGCAGAACTTAAACTTTCCCCGCAAGACATCGATCAGGTGAGTATCGGGCAGCCAGTCATGCTGAGGTTTTCAGCGTTCAACCAGCGCGACACGCCCCAGCTCAATGCCCAAGTCGTCAAGATCTCCGCGGAACTGACCGTCGATCAGAACGCCGGCGCGAGCTACTACCTCCTTCGTGCCAGCATATCGAAGGATGAATGGCAGAGGCTCGGAAAACTGACAGCTGTCTCCGGCATGCCGGTCGAGGCCTTCTTGCGAACGGGCGAAAGAACAGTGCTTGCCTATCTGGTGAAGCCGATGACGGATCAGATGGCGAGGACCTTTCGCGAGGAATAGTGCCGGATCATTTAAAACCGTCAGCGCGAGCCGGGGCGAATGGAAAAAGTTAATTCTGCAGGATCAGCCGGATAGCAGGCGAGCCTATTTTGCCTATTGATTTTGCCAGCGGTCGATTGCAGGCTAGTGCATCATTTCAACTCGAAGGAGGTCGGGATGGTTAAGCGAATTCCGATAACAGCCGGGAATTTGATCAACCATCAGGTCGGCACGAACGACATCCTGGCCTCGCCGGATTCAACCAGTATTCTTTTCGGTGATGCCAGAAAAAGCCTGCTGGATCACTCCACAGGTGGCAATGATGGTCTGACCATACATGGGTCCGGGAGTTTTTTTGGCGACGCTGTCAAAAACATTGCTGACCATGCAACCGGCGGCGACGACACGTTCAGCGCTGCAGCGAGTTCCAGCAATATCACGGTCGCGCTGTACGGGGATGCAGGAAAGGATATTTTAGGCTTCGCCGCCGGTGGCGATGATACCTTTAGCCTTTCGGCCTTCCAGAACACGTTCACCATCTACGGAGACGCTGGCGGTGATATGAAGGATCATGCCGTTGGTGGCAACGACACGGTCACAGACGGGAATTCCGAGGGCTTCGTTATATTCTACGGTGATGCGGGTCTAAATTTGTCCGACCACTCACGTGGCGGCAACGATACACTCAATACAGGCCTTGAAGATAGCATAACATTTTTCGGCGATGCCGGAGGCGACCTTGGTGGTCGGGCCGTTGGCGGCGACGACACAATGAACGTCGCGTCTGTCGGAGCCGTTCTGGCCTACGGGGATGCGACGACGATGTCGGATCATGCTCGCGGCGGCAATGACAGCCTTATTGTCAGAGCACAACAGAACGCCGACGATTTGATCGTGGGCGATGCGCAAACAATGTCCGGCAGTTCGCGCGGCGGCGACGACGTGCTAAACGTCGATGGCGTTCGCCACCTGGAAGGGACCATCACCCTTGTCGGCGATGCTCAGAAAATGTCCGGCAACTCTTTGGGTGGCAACGATACCCTGATCAGCGGCAACGGAAATGACGATATGTGGGGGGACGCCCAGGTCATGATCGGCCACGCCATGGGCGGAAACGACACATTTGTCTTTAAACCAAGTAACGGCAACGACAGGATTGAAGATTTCGGCCAAGGCGATTTTGGCGCCGGGTCGAATTGGGGGATCGACCACATCGACGTTTCGGCGTTAGGAATTGCGGACTACAGCGGGCTTGACTTTATCTCGGTCTTTGACCCTACAACGCATGAGAGTGTGATTTCATTCGGGACTGGTGGCGTCGTCGTCCACAGTCAGCACGCGTTGGTGGCACAGGACTTTTTATTCGCATAGGCCGCTGCCCTTGAGAGTTCGAGCAGTTCACTTGCCATGGAGGTGAAATTGTCTGCGATTGATCTTAGCAAATATCAGCTGACGTTCGACGACGAGTTCAACACCCGGAGCATTTCTCAGACCGGGAATGGTACGACTTGGGCAGATATTCGTCCTCAATGGCGCTTCGACGCCAATTCGGATATCGGCTTTGGCAATTCGTCATTTGTCGATCCGTCCTCAGGTTACGATCCGTTCAAGGTGAGCAACGGCGTTTTGACCATTACGGCCGTGCCTGACCGTACCGGGTCTGGTTATCCAGGGGCCTGGGAGTCTGGCCTGATCACCACCCAGGGGCACTTTTCGCAGACCTATGGCTACTTTGAGATTCGGGCAGATTTCTCGAACCTGGCGGGCGCTTGGGACGCGTTCTGGCTTCTGCCGGACCACGTGATAGCCGACCCGTATAATGCCGGGCACTGGCAGGAACTCGATGTTGTTGAAAACTACGGGAGTTTTGAGAGGGGTGTCTATAGCGGCATTCACACCACGGATGCAGCTCCAAATCAAAATTGGCAGCAGAATTTGCAGGTCTATAGCGAGCTTCCCCAGCCAGCAGGCTTCCACGCCTATGGAATGGATTGGAACGAGGACACCATCGGCTTCTATGTCGACGGTCAGCTTGTCGGAACGAAACCGACGCCCAGCGACATGCATGGGCCAATGTATCTGTTGGCCAATCTGGCGACGCAGAATGACATCCACAATAACGCTGATATTGCCAAGGTGCCCATTTCATCGCAGATCGACTATATCAGGGTCTATTCGCACCACCCAGAAACAGGCGGTGCGCCACCACCCAGCAGCACAATCGGGACGGGACCGGACAAACTCGTTTTGTCCATCAGTGAAGATGCATACCTCGGCGACGCTCGGTACAGGATTGAGGTAGACGGAACACAGGTCGGTGGAATTCAAACGGCCCATTCTCTGCACGGGTCCGGGCAAACAGACCAGTTGCTGGTTCAGGGGGATTGGACCCACGGCAGCCATGATGTTGCTGTCACGTTCCTGAACGACGCATGGGATGGGACCCCGACTACCGACCGAAACCTCTATTTGGAAGGCGCAAGCTACGACGGAACCGATGTTCCCGACGCAACGCACGCTCTGATGGGGGTCAGCACATTTCACTTTCACGTATTTGATGTCTGAAGTCCGAGCGGGATGATGCCACGTCGTTTCGCTCCGATAGTGGTCAAGAGGCATCGGTGAAGCTCTCGCGACTTATCGAACCATCGCGGCAGGAGGCCAGATTTGTGGCCTCCTAACGGCGTGGGCGAGAGCGCCGACGATCTCTGGCGAGCGCGACGACGGGGCGCGAACCCATGACCGTCGTGCGCTCCTCGTTCCGAAGGTTTGCGCTGCAACTATCTCACAAGCAGCTCGCCTTTCGCATTATCGGCGTTCTACTTGTTCAAATCTTTCGCCATTTGAAGATGGTGTTCCAACGCCGGGCGCGTTTTTGCCGCCCACGCCTTCAGGTCGGCGTTATCCCCTCCGTCGCCGTACCGTTTGAACAGGTCCACCGCCGCTTCATGGGCCTCCTCCTGATCAGAATGATACTGCTTCACAAAATCATCACCCTGCAGCTTCTGCAGCTTATCGAGCATATTGCGTTCTGATTTACTCATGTCCGTCGGTATTGTCGCCTTGACCTTTCCTGCGCTCACGAGTGCCTTTATTTCCTCAGTCGTTTTTTGGTGATCGGTGATCATCTGTTGAGCAAAAGTCTTCGTGGCATCGTCTGACCTTTCTAGTGCGAGCTTGCTGGAGGCAATTTCGAACATGTCGCTCGCGGCGGCCTCGGTCACAAAGTCCTCGGTCTTCGGAGCGACACCAATCAGGGAATTCACACCGGTTTTTTCCGCCGCGGACTGGCCAAAGGCGGAAGACGCTAGCACGATGGCAAACCCGCTGGCGATGAGAAGGCGTTTCATATCGTCCTCCTGGACAGTTGAAAGATACCCTCAAACTCAATCAGGATGGGAATGTTCCTTGCCCACGAAAGCGTTCGGCTTCCGCGCCGCCGGATCTGCGCTCGCGTGACTGTTATGTCAGCTCGCCGGCTGATCAAACTCCTTCAAACCGGATCTGCTCCCATGACAAGTCCTTCGATGTCGTGCTTCTGAGTGATGGGTTCCAAGGTTTCGACCACGCGACAAACAAGATGATCTCGAGCAACGGATGGAAGGCTGTCATACCAGTCCTGCGTAACCATCATGTCATGAAGTTCAGCGTGGCCGGCGCCAGGCGCATCAACTCCTAGAACCAATACTGGACGAGCAATCGGAGAGTTGTGCTCGGTGCCTCGATGTACCGTCAGCGCGGATCTGCAGGAAATATCACCGCGGCTTGGATACTTGCGGGTCGCACGCTCCTGGAACCGTGTCCACTTGGACTTGTCTGGAAACATTTCGTGCTTCCAATCTCTTCCGTCATCATATTGGGTGCCGGGCGCCACCTCAAACGGGCCCATGTCTTCGGTGACATCGACACCGGTCAGATTAAAGGCAAGCGACGTGATCCTCCGATCTCGATACGTATCGACAGGGGACGGAAAGTCACGGTGCCATGGCTGGTATTTCGCGCCCTGGAAGGGAACGTCCAGTCCGATCTCGACAATCTGGAAGTCAGGTCCGAGTACGCCGGCACACATGCCGACGACCCAGGGATGGGTGACGAGATCGACGAAACCGCGGAAATTCTGGGGATGTATCTCAACATACCATCGCCTTGGCCCCCGTCCGACCGCGCCCCCAGGTCTCTGGATTGCTTCCCAGAACGCCGTCATCATGTCCTCACGCATGTCATCAGCCCAGTCTGCGCTGAAAGCACCCTTCAGGCCGGTAATCCCGTCCTTCTTCAGGCCAGCGATATTGGATTTCAAGTCAAATTCCTCACTGCTCGCCATTGAGCATTCCTCCTCCTTGAAGAGATAGAAGAGTAAGATTACTAATAAATATCAGTCAAGCTAATATTTATTAGGCGGCGATGAAAGAACGCAAAGTCAAAAACCCTCGGCGGGTCACAATGGCAGATGTCGCTAGAGCGGCCGGCTGTTCCCAGGCGACCGTATCATTGGTCCTGAACCATGTAACTGAGGTGCGGATATCGTCCGAGCTTCGCCAACGCGTTATTGAAACCGCTCGGGAACTTGGCTACGGCCAGGCCTCGTTTGTAAAGAGCCTTGTGCTGCAAGAGCTCCGGGGCGCCTGTATTGGTTTCGTGGTGGATCAATTGGCCACGACGCCTGAAGCAGTCAACGCAATCGACGGCGCCAGACAAGCCTCCTGGGGCCACGACATAAATGTCCTGGTTGGCCAAACGCTCGACCACTCGGACCGCGAGAACATTGTAGTTGAACGCCTTCTGCGCGCTGGTGCCGAAGGGATCGTGCTGATGTCCATCTTTTCAAGAAGAATAAGCTTGAGTGAG
The DNA here is from genome assembly GCF_000298315.2 of Rhizobium grahamii CCGE 502. Classification (GTDB taxonomy): domain Bacteria; phylum Pseudomonadota; class Alphaproteobacteria; order Rhizobiales; family Rhizobiaceae; genus Rhizobium; species Rhizobium grahamii. The sequence continues at coordinate 69,797 of NZ_AEYE02000024.1, forward strand.
ACGATGCGGCGGCTGCCCGTGCCATTGGTCCTCCTTAATTGCTATACGGATGATTGCCAGTTTCCTTCCGTTGTCCCCGACGAAGTCGTCGGAGGGATGCGGGCGACAAGGGCACTGATTGATTACGGCCATGAACGGATCGCGACAATCACCGGTGAAATGTTCATGGATGCAGCTTCTGATCGCCTTACAGGATACAGGATGGCCCTGAAGAGATCGGGCATTGCCGAGTGTCCTTACTACATTGCGCAAGGGAATTGGACGCCTTCTTCGGGTTACGAAGCAACAGCTGCACTGATGTCGATCAAGACACCCCCGACAGCCATCTTCTGTCAAAACGACAAGATGGCCATCGGTTGCCTCAACGCGCTTCTCGATCGCGGTTTAAGGGTACCTGAGGACGTGTCAGTGATCGGGTACGATGATGACGAGCTTGCGCGCCACTTGAGGCCGCAGTTGACAACGGTCGATCTCCCTCATCGTTCAATGGGCGCTTGGGCAATCGCTCAGCTTGCGCGCGGCAAGCACAAGTCACACAACCCTATAGAAGTCACGAAGATGGAATGTGCGCTTGTTTCTCGCGGATCCGCGTCATGGCTAAGTGCGACCTTGCGGTAAAATCGAAGCTCGAGTGCCGAACGCCACGTCTCAGATCATGATTTCGCCGCCGGTTACCGGAACGACAGCGCCCGTCATGTAGCTACCGAGATCCGAGGCGAGGAGAACATAGGCTCCCGCCAGTTCAGCTGGCTGGCCTGCGCGCTTCAGAAGCGTCTGCTCACCAAATTTGGAAGCCTTCTCGGCCGGCATTGTCGAGGGGATTAGCGGGGTCCAAATCGGACCGGGCGCAACGGCGTTTACGCGTATTCCTTTTTCAGCCACCATTTCAGCCAGCGCCGCCGTAAAATTCGAGATTGCACCTTTGGTGGATGCGTAAGCGAGTAGCTGCGACGAGGGCTGCCTGGACTGGATGGATGTCGTGTTGATAATCGAACTTCCTTGCTCCATATGCGGAATGGCGGCCTTTGAAAGGAAAAACGGGGCGTAAATGTTGGTTCTGAATGTTTCATCCCACTCTTCGGGTGTGATATCCGCAATATCGGCGTAAGTCCTCTGGAAAGCCGCGTTGTTGACCAGAATGTCAATCCTCCCCAAATCGTGGATGGTACGATTGATAAGCTCCTGGCAATGCGTCTCCGACTTGATGTCGCCGGCCATCAAGACAGCCTTGCGGCCCGCCTCTTTGACCCAATTCGCGGTGTCCTGCGCATCGTCATCTTCGTTCAAATAGGAAATCAGAACGTCTGCTCCTTCACGCGCAAATGCGATTGCCACGGCTTTTCCGATGCCGGAATCCGCACCGGTGATAAGAGCGACCTTTCCTTCAAGTCTACCAGACCCCTGGTACGCGTGCTCGCCATGATCCGGACGCGGTTGCATCGCGGCAGTGGAGCCCGGCGGCTTCTGCTGTTGTTCGGGAAACGGCGGTTTGGGTCGGCGGATGTCGGTCATGAAGCTATCCTCGATTAATTCTGCTGCAACTGAACCGACAAAAGAGGAAACAGTTCCCGCTGGCGTGCTTGACCTTGTCCACCGGTAGGGAAAGTGCATGCCATCGCGCGCGGCCGTGACCTTCCTATGGTCTCATCCGCGGACCCACTGTGGTGCAGGACGTCGGTTCCACAAGAGCGAGCCGGGCTGCCTCGTCTTGCTGGAACCAACGTCGACCAGAGAAGTTCTTATGAACACCCACTTACATCAGGCCGTCATCGATGTTCAGCAGGAAAATACTCGACGCATCCATTAGCGATTTTGCCACCAGCCTCGCGGCAATGATCGATGATGAGCTGTACGCGACCATGGAACTGCTAGAGACAGAAAGCGAGTCTCCAAATGACGGGAATGTTGACGAAATTCTGGCCAGAATAGCGTTAACGGAAAGTGAGATAGAGCGCCGCCATCCCGGCCAGCTCTTGCGCCCATACCTCGACTGGAAGGAGCGCAATGTTGGTCCATGATATTAGCGGCTGTCTCGTCGCTTTCTAAAGGGTTGGCCACACGCCATACTTCGTCGCGTGAGATTTTTTATAAGATATGCGATCAGGCCAACCCAGATCGCAACATGATTTTCGAGGGAACTGTCTGCCGGCTTGGCCGTTTGTCTCGCAGTCCCAACCGAATGGAGAAAATTGTGGATTGGAATCGCGTAGAAGGAAACTGGAAGCAGGCCAAAGGCAAGGTCAAGGAACAGTGGGGAAAGCTCACGGATGATGACCTCGACCGAATTGCCGGCAAGCGCGACCAACTCGAAGGCATTATCCAAGAACGCTACGGGCTCGAACGCGACCGCGCCCGCCAGGATATCGATGATTGGTATGGCAAGCAGACCTGGTGAGGTCACTGCGGCCCGGGCACCAGCCCGGGCCGCCCTGCATGAAGGCCCTCGACAGAGATTTTGACTATCGATCCTCGCCTTTTCTCAATCCATCTTGAGAACGATAAGAACGTGATCTCCATCGACATCTGTGACGACATCTCCGTCCTGGGTGACAAACTGCGTATCGTCGTGGTGCTCGAAGTCCGGCAAAATCTTCTGTGTCGAGCGCATTTGTTCGATGGCGATCCGCAAATTTTCGGCCCGGATACTGTAAGGCAAGCGTTGACGATTGGGCACCGGATGACCTCCTAAGGCGATCCAGAAATAATTAAGCAAGCCAGTTCGGTTGCAATCCCTTCAATGTGAGTAAACAAGGCAAACAGGGAGAACCTTTGGGCGTACCTCTCTGGCTTTTGGTCTTATGTCACTCAAATTGCTTAGATGAAACCTCGAGGTCAGGAATCTGGTAGAGGGCAGCCCGAGGATCTGCAAGCGTCGGAAAATTTTATCACCTCTCTGCCGCTGATTTCGTCCATTGTCTATCGACATTGCCCGTCAGATGCATCCTTCCGGCGCCGGCCGCGTTATGGGAAGATCGTCGGAGTGAAGACCATGAGACAACCAATCCTGAGCAAATCGGGCAACCCGATAACAGCAAGCCTGTTTGCGCTGGCAGCCGGCGCTGTTTTGTTGAGAGCTTTTGCCGAACGCAAGGACCCAGAACCTTCAAGTCCATCGCAGCATGATTCGATGGACGAGCGGGGGCGCAAGGCGGTCGTTCCGGAGGCGATTCCCAAAAAGGGATTGCGCGACGTGTTCTGGCGGGTTGTGGGCAAGATATCCAGCCACCGTATAACCCTTATTGCAGCAGGGGTATCGTTCTACCTGCTCCTCGCGATCTTTCCGGCACTTGGTGCAGTCGTGTCATTATACGGACTTGCCGCAGACCCGAGCACAATATCCGACCACCTGAGAGAGCTTTCCTGGGTACTCCCGCCTGGAGCCTTTGACCTCATTGCGGAGCAGGTCAAGAGCATCGTACAGCGCGGAACAAGCACGCTCGGATTAGCCTTCTTTATTGGCTTGGCCATCGCGCTATGGAGCACACATAACGGTACACTTGCCGTGTTCGACGCAATGAACGTGGCTTACGAAGAGAAGGAAAAGCGTGGTCTTGTCAGGCTTAACCTCGTTGCACTTTGCTTCACGCTGTGCGCTGTCATTGGGGCCCTGCTTATGATTTTTCTCGTTGCTGTTATGCCGCTGATTTTGACCTTCGTGTGGATAGATGCATTCAAGGAGCAAATCGTATTGCTGATGCGATGGCCCGTGCTGTTGCTTGTCGTCATTGCTGCATCAACCGCAATTTACAGGTTTGGTCCAAGCCGTGAGCCTGCCCGAGTGAGATGGATGACATGGGGAGCCGCCTTCACAGCTATCGGCTGGTTCATCATGTCAGCAGCGTTCGCATTCTATCTAAACCGCTTCGCAGATTACAGCGCCACCTACGGCACATTGGGCGCCCTCATAGGCTTCCTCATGTGGATGTGGTTGTCCGTTGTCATCTTGATCCTGGGAGCGGCATTGAACGCCGAGCTTGAGCACCAGACCGAAATTGACACGACGACGGGACGACCCTTGCCAATGGGTGCACGTGGAGCTTATGTCGCTGATACTGTCGGCGAGGAGGCCGAGTAATGGGCTGAATGAACGGACCCCGGTTCCATTGATTTGAACTCCAATCGAAAGATGACTGCGGCTTGAAAGGGAGCGGCAGCGAAACTTTTGGTTTCTGGACGATCTTTTTTGCAGTTGCGCTTGGTTCGCGTGTCAAACACGCGATCTAGCGGTAGCGCAGATGTTGACTCCGTGTCTCGCTCGGTTGAAAAGACTCTTGGCTATAGAGGGAGATAACTGATGGCTGACGAGAATAACACAGGGTCGCCGAGCGATGGCGGAACCACCGCTGCTCCTACAGACGTTGCGCCGCAGAAGAAGCAGCGCGGACCGCGCAAGAAGGCGGCCATCGAGGTGACCGGTGCAGCAACGCCGCTTGCGAAGTCGCCGAAGGGCACGCGCAGGAAGCGCGGCGAGCAAGTTGGCGAAGCAAAGCCGGCTTCTGTTGAAACGTCCGTCGCGGCCAAGGACAAGAGCGGAGCCGCCGTTAAGGGTCCGCGCAAGTACGGCTCCGCAAAGCAGGGTCGGCAGCCAGGCACGGTAAGCGCTTCGGCGAGCGACGAGTTCGCCGACCTCATCCAGCTCGAGGAAGAAAATAAGAAGCTTCGCAAGTCACTTGCCGAAAAGCTGCGTTCTGAAAACGCCGATCTTCGCAAGCGTCTTGGTCTTAACTGATCTGAGCGCTCCGCGAGGCTCAGTACAAGAGGCCCTTTATGTTGCCGGTAGAACAGAAGTAACCGGGCCCGTTCAAGGGCCCGGAAGTAGAAAGCTGCGGCAACGTCGTGGGACGCGGCCGGCTCGAGGAGCATTATGAAATCCCCCTGGAAATTCTTGACACAACTGGGGTCGCGAAAGCGGCGGGCGGACCCCGATGAGAGTCCTGTCGGTGGTCATGCCAGCGAAGATACGCGGGCAACCGAAGCGTCGGAAGAATTTCTGACTCCTGACGAGACACAGGCAAGCCCGGTCGATAGCGATATTGCACCGGGCGCGACCGCCGCGGGCGTCGCGGCTGCGGACCAAGTCGCGGACGAGCCCGCCGAATTGTCGGTGGACGCCGAAGAGAACGATCAGCGTAAGATTGGTAGCCACGATGGCCCAATCGTTGAAATGTCAGACTCAAAACCGGAAAGCGACAAGAGGAAGAGACAGGCGGCTGTTCCGCAGCAGCCCCGGAAGCCCAGGAAAAACCACTCAAGTGAAGTTGCTCAATCTAGCGCCGCATCGGAAAGAGCTCGACCTGAGCCGCTGTCGTTGTCGTTTGCGATTGTTGACGATAAAATCACCGAGCTGGACCAGGAGATCAAGCATCTAAGGATCGAATTGGCTCAAAGGCTGCGTTTGCAGAACGATCAGCTTCGGAAGATGCTGAAGCGATTCGATTGACCTCATTCTAAAGTGAACAAATATGAAACCACAACAGCGCAAATTCGTCGTCGAATTCAAATCGACGCGTCGCCGTCCAAAAGGTCAGGCGAAGTCAATCTGGGGCAACACCGATTTCAAAGCCATCGTGCGTGAGACGCAAGCAGATGCTCCGCACCTGTTCGGGCCAGTCGATCCGTCGCCGCAATCAGGACCGGAGCGAGAGCATCATCTACCGGCCAGCTTGGCACCAGCCGAGGCTGCCGCCCCGGACCATGATCTGACGCAATTCAAACAGTCTGATGTGCCAGCTGAAGCAGCACCTCAGTTTGAACGGGATGCGGCGAAGCCGGTGGTGCGATCGTCAAGACCGCCACGTGAGCAACCCAAATTGCGCCACCGTCCAGTGCGTAGGGCAAGCACCGATTTTCGCGAGACGCCGACGATGGCTCAGCCAGGTCAGTCCGACGACCTAATCGCGCTCGAAGACGAAAACAGAAGGTTGAAAGCGTTGATGGCGGAATATCTGCGCCAGCAAAACTCAGCGCTTCGGGATATGCTGCTGCGTTTCTGAGAGAGTCATGAGACTGCCTCGATCGGCGACGTTGTGACGGGAGGGGGTTGAGCTTACCTCCCGGACACGAAGGACCACGGTCGTACAATTGTTGGTCCGGGGTATCTGTAGCAACCGGGTTATGCCGTCCCAAGCGGGCTTCCTGCCATTCAAGGTCCGATCGAATCCGGCCGCGCTTTCGTCAACCGCACGCTGTCAGCGAAGCGTGACCAGCGGCGGATGGCTATGCGGACCTGTAGTCGAGGCGAGATTCTGAAAACGCTGGTCGAGCAGAAATCTTCTCAGAACCATCGGGCAGGCTGTTGTTAAGCAGGCCAACAAAGGCGTCGCGGGGCACCACGGTTAGTCTCCGGCGTCGTCTCCAAGACGAGGGTGCGACCGGGAGAGGCGCAGATAGCTGGCCCGTACTCAAAGTAGGACCTGCGCCCGCTCCCAAGCTACGGATCCAAGCTTTCTTTCGTTTCCGTCGAAATCCTGAAACACGGTCGTTCGTTGGATTGGGCTAAACTTCATTCCCACGCACCCGCTGTCTAACGGGTCGATCAACGATGTCATTAGTCGTGCTCGGGGCCGCCGTGGAAACAGATGCTCGAATTTGGCTCGGCCTCGAGGACGACTCCAATATTCACGAGGCCCCAAAGCGATGGTTTTCAGTGTCCTCGAACACCCAAGCGTCTCGCAAAGTGACGTTCGACTGAGGGGCAAGTTTTCTCTGAGTGACGCCGTATTCTGTCCTTCACTGCTTCATCCGGTCGTTAATGACGTCGCGGGAGAGGAGTATCAGCAGGCGCCTCCCGCGGCATCCAGCGGCAAGCTTCGCCATGGATGTGGTGCGCAAAAGACTTGCTTTTTATTCTGCGGCCCGTAAGATAGCCCGGTTTCATTTCTTGTATAGAAGCGCTCCCTCATCACAGCACTGCAATAGAACGTGACCTTTATTTCTTTTTTTATTGCTGGACGGTCTTTAACAGCGTTGTTATGTTGCCCTGCACAATAGAGACGAGGGCAAGCTTCATCGCACAACGTTAATCGCTCTTTTGTTGCATTTGCTATTGGGGCCTCTGTTCGGTGTTGCCCAGTCAAATCGTTGGCTGCACCGCGCAAGGTTGTAAACGGGAGCGTTCGGTGGAGCAGATCTACATTTCAAATGAGTACGCCGATTTGAACCCAACATGGCACGAAGAAGATTCGCCATGGAAAGCTGCGCAAATCTCCAAGATCATCGACAAGAACAAGATCAGCTTTTCCAGTCTCTGCGAAGTGGGTTGCGGCACCGGCGAGATCCTGCTCAATCTGGCGCGAACTTACCCCCACGCAAAATTTGATGGGTATGAGGTCGCTCCCCATGCCTACCAGAGGGCTAGCAGGAAAACGACAGACAATGTTTCCTTCCATCTGAAGGACGTTCTCAAGGAACCGGACGTCCAATATGACGTACTTGTCATTGCCGACGTGATCGAACACGTGGAGGACTATCTTTCCTTCATCAAGGGGCTGCGTAGGCTTGCACGCTACAAGATCTTCCACATTCCCCTTGATCTGTCGGTTCAGTCTGTCCTGAGAGGTTGGCCAATTACAAACCTTCGCAAGAACGTCGGCCATCTCCATTATTTCTTTAAGGATACGGCCCTCGCCAGCCTCACGGATTGCGGCTATACGATTGTCGACCATGCCTATACCGCCAGCCGGATCGAGCTGCCGAAACAGGCCTTGAGCAGCAAGCTGATGAGTCTGCCAAGAAAGCTCTTATTCCCCCTTAACCCCGATCTTGCGGTCAGGGTCCTTGGCGGCTACTCATTGCTTGTCCTGGCAGAATAGGATCGTCGGCGCGGATCAGCTGCGGCCGAACTCGTCGACGATACGGATGATATCGTCTTCCCCGAGATAGGATCCGGTTTGCACCTCGATCAGCTCGAGCATGATCTTGCCTGGGTTGGCCAGGCGATGGATTTCGCCGAGCGGGATGTAGACGGATTCGTTCTCTCTCAGCATCTGCACGTTCTCGCCGATGGTCACCTCGGCCGTGCCCTTGACGACGATCCAATGCTCGGAACGGTGATGATGCTTCTGCAGCGACAGTTTCTTGCCCGGCGTGACGAAGATGCGCTTCACCTGGAAGCGGTCGCCGTTTAGCACTGAGGTATAGCCGCCCCAGGGCCGGTAAGAGGTGGGGTGGGTCTCGGTCAGCTGCGATGTCGTGGGGGCGGCGGCGAGCATCTTCACGAGGTTTCCGACGTCCTGGCTGTCTTGCAACCGCCCGACATAGACGGCGTCCTCGCTGGCGATGACCGCGATATCGTCCATGCCCTGGACGGCGAGGTGGACGCCATGCGTCATGATAAGCGAGTTCTTGGTGTTGACGACCGTCGTATTGCCGGCTGCCACATTGCCATATTCGTCGCGGCTACCACTCTTCCAGACGGAATCCCAGCTGCCGAGATCGGACCACTTGAACGGCGAAGGGACGACGGCGGCGTTGCTCGTCTTCTCCATGATCGCGTAGTCGATCGAGATGTTCGGGGCAGCGGAGAATGCTGCCTTGTCGAGGCGGGTGAAATCGAGGTCGGCCTTAGCGTTTGCAACGGCTTCGCTCCCCGCCTTGATCGTTTCGGGAGCATGAGTGCGCAATTCATCGAGTAAAATCGAGACCGAGAACATGAACATCCCCGAGTTCCAGTAGAAGCCGCCCGTCGCCACCATGTCCTCTGCCTTGTTGAGAGGCGGCTTTTCGATGAAGCGCGCCACCACACGGGCGCCGGTCGTCAACGTTTCTCCACCCTCGATATAGCCGTAGCCGGTTGCCGGTTCGGTCGGCTGAATCCCGAAGGTCACCAACTTGCCCTGGGCGGCTGTGGCCGCGGCAATGCGAACGCAGTCGAAATAGGTGTCGTCGGCAACGATTTCGTAGTCGGAGCCGAGCACGTGAATAATGGTGTCCTCGTCAAAGCGGTCGCGTACCAGCATGGCCGCGGCGGCGACCGCGGCGGCGGTATTGCGGGCAACCGGTTCGAGGAGGATGGCGGCGAGGTCGATATCCAGCTCACGCGCCTGCTCTGCGACGAGAAAGCGGAATTCCTCGTTGGTAAGAACGACAGGTGCGTCGTAAAGCGCAGGATCGGAAACGCGCAGCAGCGTTTCCTGAAACAATGTCTTGTCGCCGACAAACTGAATGAACTGTTTTGGAGCTGCAGCACGAGACAGGGGCCAGAGGCGAGTGCCCTTGCCACCAGCCATTATTACGGGAACGATCTTCTGTGTCATTTGATATGTCCTCGAGTACGATTTGTGCTTCGCCAATCAATTCGCCTGCGCCCACCACTGGATTCGCTCCAGGCCGTCATGGAGCAAATCCGTGGCGGCGGCTTCGCTTTGCGCCTCGGCATAGCAGCGCATTTCCGGAGCGTTGCCTGAGGGACGGAAATGAATGATGCGTCGATCCGACAGTGTGACTCGAAGCCCGTCAATATCAGTGACGCTGCCGACCACACCGATCGGCTCCAGAAATGCGGCGAGATTGGCAGAGCCGGCGCGAAGATAGGCCATCAATCGTGCGCTCGTCTCGACCGGAAAATTCTCAAGCCGGTCGGCTGCGGCAAAAGGCAGATGGAAGGACGCCGCAATCCCTGAAAGCGGTTGCCGTTTCGAGGCTGCAAGAAAAAGGGCTGCCAGGATAGGGACGAAACAATCGCGTGTTGGCAGGGGCTGCAGCACCTGCCCGTTGATATCAAACTCGCTGGCGGTCAGTACGCCGCCATTGGCTTCGAAACCCGCCACACGGCCCTGGCCGCTGGCCAGAGCTTCCTGCATCCCCGATATGACGAATGGAGAACCGACCCGCGTGCGAATGACGCTGAAGCGACCGGCAGCTTCGAGACCGGAATTCGACGTCACGGGTGTCACGACCGCGGTCGCGCCGAGAAAGTTCGCTGCGATCAGTCCGAGCATGTCGCCACGCAACGGCCTGCCGGTTTCGTCCGCCACCAATGGGCGATCCCCATCTCCATCCGCGGAAATGACGGCGTCAAGGCGATGCTGGCTTGTGACCTCCTTGAGCGTGGCGATCGTCTCTTCGGAAACCGCCTCGGTATCGACGGGGATAAATGTTTCCGAGCGGCCAAATGGCACGACCGTTGCCCCGAAATGTTCCAGGAGTTCCACCAGAAGGTCACGGGCGACCGTACTGTGCTGGTAGACGCCGACCTTCAAGCTGGAAAGCGCGTTTACCGGAATGAGGTTGGCGTTGCGCTTGCGGAAAACTGCCAGGCACTCGGCGGATCGGTTCTTTGTCCTGGCACCGCCGGGGGCAAACGCGAACTCGGCGCCATCGAGTTCTGCCGCAAGAGCCGTGATCGCCGCCTCGTCCGGCTTGTCGATCTCTCCGTCCGGTCGGTAGAACTTGATGCCATTACGATCTGCTGGGATGTGCGAGCCAGTCACCATAAGACAGGCGGCCTTTTCCTGCAGTCCATAAAGAGCCAGCGCGGGCGTTGGCACCGTACCGCAGTCGTGGACATCAAAACCAAGGCTATCAAGTGCATCGGCACAGTTTGTGGCGATCTCCGGGCTGGAGTTCCTGAAATCCTGACCTACCAGAATGGTGTCACCGGGGCGGGCCATTCCGCTGTCGAGCAGATAGCGACCAAAGGCTGAAGCATAGAGCGCCGAAGCGCGGCCCTTGAGGTCGACAGACAGGCCGCGAAGCCCGCTCGTTCCAAATTTCATTCCGATATCTTCCTTTACACGTAGCGGTTATACGCCACACTCAACAGCCCTTGTAAAGTTCCCCTCGGCAAGCTTTACGTCGTCATCGCTCCTTCCGACTGCCCGCCTCCCGCCAGATCAGAAACAGCACGCCTCCTACATACCCAATCTGCATCAGAATTATACAAAGTACGCTATAGTATAATGACAGAGCTATGCTCCCGTAATGAAACCAGCTAAGAGCAAAAAACACGCATGTAACGCATAGCATTCGTAGATAAATGCCAGGAGCGCGCATTAATTCGATAAAACGCTTCATGAATATTTGAACCTTTCGTTTACAGGTTCACATGCGGGTACATGTTTTGCAAGTGCGAAGATTGGCAGCTGATTCATAGTTCAACGCAAGATCAGTGCTTGCGAACGTCACAAAAAGGTCTTGAGCGCTGAAACATGACAAGGCGCGCCAAATATCTGCCTTTGTTGCTTTCCACCCGCTTTATTCTTTTCAAGACTTTCATCGGCGTATATGCTGCGCTGCAGCGTCAAAATATTACTGTATGTCCGTCAACTGGCGCGGTGGCGATTTTAAATGCTGCCAGGATATGCAGGGGAATTCTTGGCGAGCCGGGTATTCTGTAGGGGCGGGGGAAATTTCGCCGATATTCATCGCCAAGGAATAAGAGGTTATTAGTGGTGGCTGCGTTCAAAGGATGTTCAGGATGATGGAGCCTATTGGGTTATTTACCGTCGTTCTGGGCCTCTATTGCCTGACACGCGGTTATGGCGCGACGGTTTCTACCTTTATCGTCCTGACACTCCTTGGCTCGGCCGCGGCGCTGACCTTGGGCGGTTCCAGTGTTCCCCCGGCACATCTGTTTCTGCTGTTTGTTGTCATTGCCGCGCTTCGAACGCCTTCTTTGCCGGGCACAGCAATCAACGCCTTTCGCCTGGGCAAGCCGGCCTTCTGGTTGGCCGGGCTATTGCTCTATGGCGCGATCTCCGCCTATTTCTCGCCGAGATTGTTTGCGGGTATGAGCCATATCATTCCGTTGGGAGCGTCTGAATATCCCTCGACGGGCGGTACCGTCCCGCTGGGCCCGGTCTCAAGCAACTTGACGCAGACGATCTACCTCACCGCAGACATGGTGTGTTTCGTCATCATTGCGTCCGTCTGCTCCACCCCGACCGGGTTTCGCGCGACGTTCAACGGGCTTCTCGCCTGGGCTGCGGTGAATATTATGTTTGCCCTGCTCGATCTCGCCACCAGCGCAACCGGCACCGAAGAGCTTCTACAGTTCATGCGCAATGCGCAGTACACGTTCCATGACAATGATACGGTCAATGGCATGAAGCGGATCGTCGGCTCATGGCCGGAAGCCTCGGCTTTCGCGGGGATGACGCTGGGTGCACTCGGATTTACCGGCACGCTCTGGATCTGTGGTCGCTATACCGGACCAACCGGTCTACTCGCCATCTGTTCGTTCGTGCTGATCATACTGTCAACATCCTCGACAGGCATGATTGCAGCCCCGATTTGCCTCGTCCTGCTTTATCTGACCGCGGTCCTGCGTTGTGGGGTGGGACCAAAGAGCAGACGCAGTACCGCTGTCGTTCTCCTGGCTCCACCAATCGTCCTTGCCCTGACATTGATCGTTGTGCTCCAGGACAATCTCTTTCGCACGATCTATGACTACTTCGACTTGCTGGTCTTGAGCAAATCGACTTCCGGCTCTGCGGTCGAGCGCGGGTCCTGGAATCTTGCTGCCTGGGAGAACTTTACAGATTCTCTTGGGCTCGGAGTGGGTCTCGGCACTGCGCGCACCTCCAGCTTTCCCATGGCGCTTCTTTCCAATGTGGGCGTCCCTGGCACGACATTCTTTCTGCTGTTTCTGCTTTCAGCCTTGAGGCCCGGCATGTCGGCTCGCACGTTTGAATCCGACGTTCGTCTTGCAGCCTGCAACGGCTGCCTTGGATTGCTTGCTGGATCACTGGTCGCCGGTCCAACAGTCGACCTTGGCCTGCTCTTCTTTGTCCTCGCCGGTCTTACGGCCAGCCGTCCGATTGCCAGGATGAAGGAGGTCCCGCTGTTGCCACTGCGAAGTGGTGTCCTCGACAATGCGGCGCCCGCACGCCACCCGCAATTGACGCTGCATAGTCGCAAGCATCAGACGTAAACGCGGAAATAATCCACTCGCATATGGGTTAGAAGTTGCTGAGCCGTCAGACCTTGAGGGTAGGGTATGTCTGCGCTGAGCGCGAGGGTAAGCAGTGGCCAGAATACGTCCCCGTCGACGTCGAGATCGGGAGAGCGATGGATCGGCCAATCTGCTGTCTTGCCCGTGCGTGAATCGATGATTGGCTTTCGTTCGAAATAGGGGACGCACTTTGTGTCGTCGACGAGAATACCATAACGTCTGTAGTCTTGCGTGACGTCAACACCCGTCGGCACGCCGGTGCCCTCGTGGTGCTCGCCAGGCTGGCCCCATTCGTGCAGATAGGTGCCATACAACGTCGGCTCCCATCCCTTGTGTTCCACGACATCGAGCTCGATGCTGGTTTTAGGGGCAAGAATGCTGCGACCGTTCATGAGCCAGAAGGCTGGCCAGGTAAGCGGATGGCTCGGAAACAGCATCCGTGCCTCGAAATAACCTCGCCGCCATCCTTTGGTGACGATGCCGTCCTTCCTAGCAGTCTGAATGTTTCCCGAAATCCACTGGTATTCCGGGTTGGTGTTGCCATAGTAAGCCGGCACAGACATAGGTGAGCCGATGTACTTGGCTGAGATTTGCAACGCCTTGCCATCTTCGGCTCTGGGATCATCTACGATTTCGTAGGGGATGAAGCCCTGCTCCCCTGACCGCCTGGCAAAGGCTGAGCGACCATAGAAGCCGGTGTCAAAGGTCCCGGCTTTCGGTCCTGCATTCCAGACAGACCAATCCAGCTGCGAAAAACTGTCCTCGAAGTCGATTTGCCGATTGGCGGTCGGATCATCAGTGCTGGCAAGGACCTTGCGCTGCGCGATGCCCGCGACGATAACGGCGCCGGTGGCGGACAGGAGGCTCCTTCGAGACATTCCATCTCTGCTCATGCAGGCCTCCTATGTCCGATGCTACTATCCTGCAGCGGCACGTAGAGCGGTGGCATGGACATCGACCACCTTCTCTTCACTATATTGATCGATAAACGATTGCCGGAAGTCTGAATCACGTTTTGCCGAGACAATGTGATCACAGTAGTCGATCATTGCGGTGACGAGCGAAGCCCCACCCTCCGGATCGACCAGACGGCCGAGCCTGGGGTCGACAAGGATGTCGCTCGGCCCGAACTCGCAATCGGTTGCAATGACGGGCAGGCCGAACCGAAGCGCCTCGCATATTGCAAGCGACCAGCCTTCCCAGCGCGACGTCGATACGTAAATGTCGCTTGTCGATAGCGCGGGTTGTGGATCGTCGGGATGGTGTTCGATCGCGACGACGTCCTGCAATTGAAGCCGCGCAATTTCGCGGCGCAGATCCTCTTCACCCGATCCGTGCCCAACGATCTTCAGCCGGGTGTTCTTTCGCTGCTTGTGAACTTCAGCAAACGCCCGAACGAGAATGTCCTGGCCTTTCTGATGAGAAAAGCGGCCAACATTGATAAAAGTTACGCATCCAGGCTCGCCGCCAGTGGTCTGCGCATTGTCAAATTTGCGAACGGGATTGGGCACCCAGCATTGCGGGACCTTGCTGTCAAACATCTCGCGAAACGATGAGAGTTGTCGCGGCGAGGTTCCAAAGACATACGCGGTGCGGCGAAGAAAAAAAGCCTTCATCAGAAAGAACAGTATTCTCGCCTTCAGATGGCTGCGTTCGCGCTTTGGGTTGCCGTGCAAATGGATAGCAAAGTTTCTCTGTATCCCGAGACAAGAGACCATCGCGATCACAGCCGGCTCGATCTGAGGGACAACGACAAGATCGTATTTCTTGCTCTTGATGACATCTCGGAAGGTCGTCATCAATTGTAGCCTACCGTGTGGTCGTCGGTCGATCGTGTGGTAGCGCCGCTCGGACGGCCGATTATGATGTTCTGAAGTATAGAGGACATCGACGTCGAAATCCTCGTGATATCGATCGGTCAGACTGCTGCAAATCGTGTCCACTACCCGTTCGATCCCCGCAAAAGATTGCGTTCCCGGCTGGATGTAGAGAATTTTTCGAGCGGATCGGGGAGGGAAGGGGTGCCTCTGTCCGCGCTCGGCGGCACTCAGCTCCATAAGGGGGTCCTTTTTAGCGTCGATCTGATCATTATAGTGGTTCGCCCGGACCGCTTGAGATTATTTTTTTGCGCGCCGCACAAAAAGCATCGCCCGCATCACAGTATAATTGTGCGATGCGGCGTAAAATGCAATAGTAATCTTAACGATGCGAACTTAAAACGACGTAATACCGATACGCCTTTTTGGTTAGCGGTATTGCTAAAATAGCAGGCGATTTTTATCGCGTCACAGGGTAGTCTTCAATCCGCCGTATACTTCGACTGGATCTTCCGGGGCGTGCGCGTTTCATCGGCGCGACGAACGTAGACCAGGTACAACACGGTATGAGTGAAAATATAGCCCGCTTCCAGCACGGAGGCGAGCGCCATGCTCCATCCAAATGCCATAATGGATGACATGCCTGCCACAACGCTGAAGATAGCATAGGCAGCCATGACAACCATAACGACCAGGGTGAAGACCAAAATCGGCATACGAAGCGCGGAAACTGCGCCGAGCACGAAACAAATCGCTAATGTCAAACCCATAAAAGCTACTCCGGCCCCCTGTACGTAAACGTACCTAATCATCGGGCATATAACTAATATAGGCAAGCTAATATTCTCTTACAGCGAGAACTATTCGCCCTTTGACCACAGCTCTACGGCGCAAGCGCTCAGTTGCTGGTCGGTACAGAGGCCGGCGCCCCCCGCTGCCGCCGCTCGACGCGTATCACGTCGCCCGGCAAAACTGGGTCATTGTCGTCGACGATCAGGCTTTCATTGCTGCCGTTGACCACTCGGTTGATGCTCGTCGTAAAGGCATAGGTATCCTTGTCCTCTTCCAGCGCGGCGATCGCTGCCGGAGCGCGCACTTCGAGATTTCTAAGAAGATCCCCGGCTGTTTGCATTTTCTTGGCGTTGGATGCGAAACGATCACGAAGTTCTGCGGCTTCGGTCAGAGCGTTTATGCGGTAGCGGTTACGAACATCTCCGATATCCTGATCGACCTTCGCAAGATCCTGCTGCGTCTTCAGGATGGCGAGCGAGACGTCAAGATTGCGGCTTTCAAGATCGGCCAGATTTTGGTTGGCGCCAAGCTGGCGGGCCGAAACCGTCAATCCCTGCTGAACGAGCTTGTTGACGGAGCCGAGGTCCTTATTGGCGAGATCAATCTGCTTTGCGAGCGACACCGCCTTTTCTTTCAGTGCCGAAATCTGGTTGGCAGCCAGTACCTTCGCCTGATTGAGAGAGCCGATTTCCGTCTCCATTGACCTCAAGCGGGTCTCGAAGAGAGCCTCTTCCTCAGTTAGCATCCGTGCAATGCCGGGCTCCGCCTTTCGCGACGTCAATTCGTCCGGGAACCTGATTTCAGGAACATTGTCGAGGATAGCGTCGATGCGTGCCTGGCGTGCCACCAGTTCGAGCCGCTCGGCCTCAAGCGCGCGCATTTCACCGCGACCAGTCAACGCATCGCGCTGAAGGCTGATGATGTTGGTGTCAACTGGCCCGACACCGCCAGCCATGCTGACAGCCTGTACGACCGTGAGGCCCGGACTGAAGCTGTACTTCCCGGGCGTTGCAACCAACCCTGTGACGAAAAACGGCCGATACGCAGATATTTCAACCGAGGCGTTGGGCCGCTTTTGTAACCCCACCTGATTTTGCAGGCGCGTGCCGATGGATTCGGAAACCTGCTCGAGGGTCTTGCCTGCGGCCGGAACGGTGCCGATGATTGGCAGCGAGAGATTGCCGGCAGCCGATATGACGAATTCCCCCGTCAACGGGACCCATTCGAATGGCGCGCCTGTGCTCGGGCGCCACTCGTACACACGGATACGAAGCACATCCTGGGGCCCTAGCAGATAGTCCTGCGCTGCTTCCGAGTGACTGGCGACGAGACTTGCGAGGATGGATGCGGCCGCAAGGAAAGCTACCTTGGAACGGCGACCGAGAAAACTCCTCAATGAGCGGATGTGGTGTACGATCCTGGATGACATGCGTTGCTCCATCACAACCGTTTGCCAGCCGCCCTAGGCTGAGGCGGCAAGCTCGGTTCCGGTTGCGCGTTCGATAAAGGTGCGAAAACGATTTATGAAAACCTCGCGGCGGAAATCCGCAGCGCGCGAGACAGCATCGGTTGGATTGAAGTCAAGCTTCTCCATCCGTTGAACGGCATCGATCAGTTCCTCGACAGTTTGGTTTTGAAAGAACACACCGGTTTTGTTGGCAACGACAGTTTCGGTGGCTCCGCCGCGTCCGTATGCGATCACAGGCCTGCCGCTGGCCATAGCCTCGACCGGCACAATCCCAAAATCCTCTTCGCCCGGGAATATGAGCGCCTTGCAGCGAGCATAGTGGTGTTTGAGAGAATCGAACGGCTGTGAACCGAGAATAGTTACGGTCGGACCGGCGATCTTCTTCAGATGGTCGAGCATCTCTCCGCCGCCGATGACCACGAGCTTAGCCTTGAGGCGATTGAATGCTTCGACAGCGAGATCAGGTCTCTTGTAGCTGACCAACTCCCCGACCATGAGGTAATAATCGCCCAGTTCAGATGCGTGTACGGGCCGAAAAGCA
This sequence comes from Rhizobium grahamii CCGE 502, assembly GCF_000298315.2. GTDB lineage: Bacteria > Pseudomonadota > Alphaproteobacteria > Rhizobiales > Rhizobiaceae > Rhizobium > Rhizobium grahamii. The sequence goes on from NZ_AEYE02000024.1 coordinate 87,307, forward strand.
CCGGTATCGACGGGGGGGTTAATCACCGAGGCTTCCCTACGGTAATAGCTTCTGATGCGGTGCGCGACCGTCGTTGAGTTGGCGACGAACTCATCCACCCGATTGGCGGTCGCCACATCCCAAGTCCGCAGGTAATGCGCCATTGGCGGCATCATCAGTCGGGTCATCAGACCCGAACTCTCATAGTACCTGTTGTACATGTTCCAGATGTATCTCATCGGCGAGTGGCAGTAGCACACATGCATAGCCGGTGAGGTTGGAATAATACCTTTGGCGGGCCCCGACTCGCTGCTAATCACAAGGTCGTAGGCTGCGAGATCGATTTGCTCGAGCGCCATCGGCATAAGCGGCAGGTAGCGCTTATACAATTTCTTGGCATAGGGCATCGAGCCGATGAAGGTCGTCTGGATCCGATGAGCCTTCAGCTTGTCGGAAATCGCCCGGGGATCAAAGACATGCGTGTAGATGTCCGCGGTGGGAAATATGTCGCATAGCGCCTCGAGAACCTTCTCGCCGCCACGCATACCTACCAGCCAGTAATGAATGATCGCTACTCGCACGCAATGCTCCACTAACTCGAATGAGTAACTCGTACTCGGGCGCGCAAAAACGGGAGCCGAATCTAATCTAGATTCCGATATGTCTATTTCGGAAAGCTAGATTAGTTCTATAATAAAAATAAGACAACAACTTCCGAGAAGTACGCCTTATTTTCCGCATTGCACCCTTGCATAGTGCAGCGCAGTAAATATATTGTCAAATTGTTTAATACTTGTTAACGTTCTTGTGCTTGCCCGTTTGGGCAATTCTGCACGTGCCCTTGGACAGTTTTTATTACGTGGGAGTACGCGGATGAGGGAATTTGATCTCGGACGAGAGTTCGACAGCTTCGATAAGGGGCGGCACTCTCGAAGCGAGCGAGTGCGGCCCTTCGAAGGAAAAAGACGAGGTGCCTCGTCGACCGTCGCCGGATTTGCAAAATATGCTCTCGATGCCGTCCTTGCGGCGAGTGGGCTTATTGTCCTCTTGCCGATAATCGCGATGCTGATGGGCATACTTTTAGTGCTGCAGGGAAGGCCGATCTTCATCGCGCATCGCCGCATTGGCAAACATGGCGTGATGTTTCCCTGCCTGAAATTCCGCACTATGGTGACCAACGCCGATGAGGTGCTGAAACGACACCTGGCAGCCAATCCGCACCACCGGGCGGAATGGAACGCGACCCGAAAGCTTAAGGACGATCCCCGCGTGACGCCACTCGGCGCACTTCTTCGCAAGACCAGTATCGACGAGATTCCTCAGCTCCTGAACGTGATCCAGGGGAAGATGAGCCTTGTCGGCCCCCGGCCGATCGTCGCAAGCGAGGCTGAACTCTACGGCGCTCACTATACCGACTACATTCAGGTTCGTCCTGGACTTACCGGACTGTGGCAGGTGAGCGGACGCAGCGACACCAGCTATGGCGAGCGAGTGCAGCTTGACGTGCGTTACGTGCGGGAGCGAAGCATTCTCGGCGACGTCGCCATTTTGCTGAAAACAGTACCCGCAGTTCTTCGTTCTCGCGGCAGCTACTGAACGACAGCGGCGCGGGGTGAGCCCTGCGCCCTTTCTCCTTTTATCGTCGGCATCTTGGTGGGTGGACGAGAAAAGAAGCCATTTGTTTGTTGCTCCGCGGCGGTGCACCTGCGGGGTTTCGGTCGACCCATGTTGAACGGAGGACAGGCATATTCTTGGTAAATGTCATCAATACGTCGCTCCCTATGAGAGCCTTTGGCCCGCGGGGAGTTTGATATGACCGCCCCCTTTGTCATCAATGGCCGCTTCCTCACCCAGAACGTGACTGGGGTGCAGCGTTATGCGCGCAACGTCGTGAGTGCGATGGATGCGTTCGACCGAGCTCACCAACCCGTCGTTTTCGCTCCAGCGGCTACAGAAAACCCGGGCTATTCCCGCTTGGGATTCATTGCGAAAGGGGCGCTGAAAGGGCATGGTTGGGAGCAGCTCGACTTGCCGCGCCTCCTTGGAGCCCGTCGACTTCTCAATCTCTGCAATACAGGGCCAGCAATCAAGAGTGATCAGATCGTGTGTATTCACGATGCCAATATCTTTGCGGCGCCCGAAAGCTATAGTCAGGCATTTCGTGCGGTTTATCATAACCTTCAGCCTATTCTTGCGCGCCGCTCCGCACGAATTGCGACCGTTTCGCACGCTGCCGCCAGGCAGATCGCAAGGCATCTGCCTGTCTCTCTCAGCTCGATCGCTATTTTGCCAAACGGGCACGAGCATGCGCTGAGTTGGGATCCTGGGCGCGCAACGTCAGCACCGGAATTGCTCGTCTCGCGCAACCACCGGCCCTATGTACTTGTGCTTGGATCGAGAGCCCGTCACAAGAATGTTTCCCTCCTGATGGAAATCGCCTCAGACCTCGATCAACTTGGCGTCGATATCGTCATTGCCGGCGGCGGCGATGGCGTCTTCACGACCGAGGCACTTGAGGGGAAAGCCAATGTCCAGCTGTCGGGAAGGGTATCGGACGACGACCTCGCCTATCTCCTTGATCACGCGCTTTGCCTTGCCTTCCCGTCCCTGACCGAGGGGTTCGGCCTACCGATCCTGGAGGCGATGGCCCGAGGCTGTCCGGTCATCTCGTCAAATTCGGCGAGCATGCCAGAGGTCTGCGGTAACGCTGCGCTTCTTGCATCACCTTTCGATGCGAGCCAGTGGATTGATCATATCCGCTTGCTTCTTCAGTCAAAGGATCTTCGCGACGATCTTGCCGGACGTGGTCTGGAAAACGTGCGGCGCTTCTCCTGGAAGCAGACCGCCGAGGGATATCTGGATCTCTTGGAAACGCCAGCCGCGAGCCTTGCATCCCATCAGCCACCGGAAAGCCCGGCACCGCGTATTGCTGCGGTCTTTGCAACCCGCGGCAGACCAGAGGTCGTGGCAGCAACAGTAAGGCATTTCCTCGCCACGCAAAGCCTACAGCCAAGTTCCATCATCATTTCATGTGTCGACACGGCGGATGCCGGCAGCCTCGCTTCCTTGCCTGACATCACAATCGTGACAGGCCCGCCGGGTCTCGCTGCCCAGCGAAACACAGCCCTCGAACACCTTGAGCCCGACACGGAGATCGTCGCTTTCTTTGATGATGATTTCGTTGCCGATCAAAATTGGCTCGCAGCCGCAGCCCGCGTATTTCGAGACGAAAGCCAGGTCGTTAGCTTTACCGGCCATGTTGTCGCCGACGGCATCAAGGGACCAGGAATCTCGTTCGACGAAGCTGTTCGTGCCGTCGAAGCTGCTCCGGTGCCGACCAGCGCGTGGACCGAGCATTATAGCCCCTATGGCTGCAACATGGCCTTCCGTGTCGCAGCAATCGGCAATGTTCGGTTCGACGAACGGTTGGTGCTTTACGGCTGGCTGGAAGACCGCGATTTTGCGGCCGCCCTTGGGCGACGCGGTGGCCGTTCGATCAAATGGTCAGGTGCTTATGGTGTCCACATGGGCGTCAAGAGTGGACGGGTCAGTGGCGAGCGACTGGGATATTCGCAGGTTATCAACCCCCTCTACATGAGAGGGAAGGGCACGATGAGCTTCATAGAGGTCGCCGATCACGTCTTTCGGAACACGGCAAGCAACTTCGGGCGCGCGCTGTGTCCCGAACCGTTCATCGACCGCAAGGGTCGGGCAAAGGGCAACCTGCTTGCGCTTTTGGATGTCCTGCGCGGACGACTGGAACCTGAAAGAGCCGCGGAAATCGGTAGTCGCAATATAACCCACACGCCCGGCTGGAGGCAGGAGACACGATGATGTTCAACAGACCAAGGCCCCTTGATGCCAGCTCCCGATTGTGGCGTCTGGATGAGCCCCAAGCTGACACGACAGCTGATGGTCCCCTGGTCCTCATCAGATCGGCTATTGCACTCGCTTATCGCCATAGGGTCAGCCTGATCGCCTGTACCCTCCTCGGCCTATCTTTCGCGGCCATCTACGCGCGTTCGCTTCCGCCAACATACACATCAACTGCAACATTGCTCTTGGAACCCCGTCAGTCCACCGTTTCCGGGCAGGAATCCATCCAGCAGGGGTTCGACCTCAATCGCGCAGACAGCGAGTTGCAGACGATCCGCTCCGAACGGTTGCTGTCGTCAGTGTTTGAAAGCCTCGGCCTGAAGGACAGCCCGGAACTGGGTCCAAATCAGCCGGGAATGATAGAACGCCTGTTTTCGACTTGGCGTGCGAGCGACGCCTCGTCGCAAGCCGGCCTCCTGAAGGGTTCGCGCGATGTCGTCAGCGGTAACCCGAATCTCGTGGACGAAGCCGAAAGAGCAGCCTTCCTGAACTTCGCCAAACGCCTCAACGCCCGTCGCGTGGGACAATCATTCGTTATCGAGGTGGAGTATGCCTCCTCCGATCCGACTTTGCCCTCACGGGTCGCAAACGGGGTAGTCTCAGGCTACATATTCCAGGCGATTGCGTTCAAGGAGCAGATGGCGCGCGCCGGAACCGAGGCGCTGCAGAGCCGCCTTGATAGTCTTTCCACCCAGATGGACGCTGCCCGTTCAGCAATGCACGAGGGGTCTCTTCCTTCGATCCCGACACCTGATGCAGATGCCCGTGTGATCGGCGCTGCGCTTCCGCCACTCGCCCCCTCGGCGCCGCGCAAAACCCTGATCACTGCACTTGGCGGCGTCCTTGGCCTCCTTGGTGGATTCGGTCTTGTCGCTTTCAGGATGGCGCTCGACAGACGTATTCGCGATGCTCGCGATCTGGCCCGCGATAGCGGACTTGCCTGCCTCGGTTCCATTCCGGTCGCTCCGGACTCCAGTGGCGTTCCCTGGAACGTCGGCTCGCGGTACGTTGGATTCGTCAGCGCTATCCATGACTTGCGGACCTCGGTCGAGATTGCCTGCACCAGTCTGCGCAATGATAACAGTATTGCCATCGCTGTCGTCTCCTGGTCTCCAGGCGCCGGCGTCACCATGATTTCCTCAAGTCTCGCGCAGCTGATGAGCAGGAGCGGGCGCTATGTGACACTGTTTCAGAACCCGTCGGATACAGATATAACAGCCCAGGCCGAGGTCTATACCTCCTCGACCGCCTCCCTCGCAGATGCTGCCTTTGCAGGACTTCCCCTCGAGCACATTTCCTTTCACCAGGTCGACGGCGTGGCGGTTCTGCCGATTCACTCGCGCGATACCAACGCGAACCTGTTCACCGACTTCCGCAACCCACGGGTTCAGCGGATCCTCGAGGCCACACGGTTGAAAGGCGACGTCATCCTTGACCTTCCGCCCTTGCACGGATCGATGGACGCGATGGCGCTCGCCGCTTATGCCGATGCCGTCATTGTTGTCGCAAAGGCTGGAGAGACGACGATCGAGGAGGTTACCGAGGCAGTCCAGCTCCTGCGCCGGTCCGGCGCCAATGTCGTTGGAACCGTTCTGAATAAGGTAAGGCGATGACCGCTGGGGGGGGCACAATGCCTGGCCCGGCCGCGCTTCGTCTCGCCGTGATCATCGCGTGCTGGAACTATGCAGAGTACGTGGATGAGGCAATTAGAAGCATCCTTGATCAGAAGCGCAACGACTGCGAATTGATTGTCGTCGACGATGGTTCGACTGATGGATCATGGGACATCATTCAACGACATCCGGTCAGGGCATACAAGATCAGCAATTGCGGTCAACGCGCCGCCTGTTCCTTCGGAGTGAGCAAGACAAGCGCTCCGTTTGTGCTCTTTCTAGATGCTGATGACGCACTGGCGCCGGGCTCGCTCGCAACCATCCTGAGAGAATTGGATGACAACGTAGCAAAGCTTCAGTTTCCGCTCGTTCGCACAGACCGCAACGGCGTGGTGATTGGTGATCCCGTTCCGAACCTGGGACGATTCCGCGACACAGGGGCACTCGCCCAGCTCGTGCTCAAGAACGGGACCTATGCCAGTCCTCCGACATCAGGGAATGTCTTTCGACGCGATCTGTGCGCGATCCTCAACGATGCGACCTATGATAGGGCGGTCGATGGTGTCCTGCTCTTTGCAGCGCCCTTCTTCGGCGATATCGTTAGTCTGTCCACGCCACTCGGTCGATACCGGGTTCACGATCGAAACGATTCCGGCCTCGGCCGGCCCCTGGATGCACAAATCCTGCGGCGGGAGATCTCACGGTTTGCCGACAGAATGAGCCACTTGCGACGCCTGATTGAACCAATCGGCAAGGCAGAGGACTTGGTTCCAGTTGACGAGACACAGTATTTTCTCGAACGCTCGATCTATCTTGCCATCGCAGAGGGGCGTCGCGTTCCAGCGACAATGCTGTGGCGCCTGATCGGTAAGATCCGGGCAACCGACAATTCGCTTAAAAACAGATCCGCGATGGTCGCGTTTCTACTTTTTACGGCTATTCTCCCGAACCGTAACGCACGTCGTGGGCTATCCTATCGGCTCGATGCAGGCGACCGGTCAATGAGCGGGTTGTTGCGGGCGCTCTTCTGAACGCATATGCCGTCAGGCACGATCGATAAGCTCAAGACGCCCGCGTCCGGCAATCAGACGCATTCCGAGTAAAAGCAATGTGGCACCATAAGCTGCAACTCCAGTTGCGGCGACGAGAGCCAGCTCGACGACATGGTTCAACTGCTGCGCAGCCAGCTCTTGTCGTAAGAACCAGACCGAAGTCGCCATGACGCCAGCAGCGAAGCCAACTTTCCAAAGATTGTACAATTGCTCGCCAATCCCGAGGCCAAGGAGCTTCCTGACCTCATTGAGGTAGAACCCGAACATAAGGAACGAGAGCGCGATCCGCGCAAAGCTCACGCCCATAACGGATCCCAGGTAGAAGCCAAGCGAAAGCAGCACTACGCGCAAAAGCAGATCGGCGGTGTTTAACCGGAAAATAATATTGGGTCGATCGAGGGCCAGGCTGACGGAATAGAGCGTCTGGAAATATGGAATTGGTATCACCGAAAGTGCAAGAATGCCGAGAAGTGGCGCAGCTTCATTCCACTTTTGCCCCAACAGGAGGTCGGTTGCGAGGTCTGATGTAAGCGAGATCCCGACACAGGCAGGTATCGAGATCAGCATCGCAAAGCGTGCCGCCTTCAGAAACGCGATTTTTACACGCGCACGGTCGGAACTTATCTGGGAGAAAGCGGCCATGACCGGCTGAAGAGCTGGTCCGATGATACTCTGTGTGGGGATGACAGCGACATCGTTGGCAACAGCGTAGCGACCGAATGTCGCGCGGTCAGCCAGCCCGCCGACCAGGAAGCGATCGAACTGCCAGTTAAGCGCGGACACAAGCTGGGCAGAACTGAACCATCCGATAAAACTCGCAAAATCACGCAGCCGCGAAAGCGACAGCGCCGGGCGATAGGGGGCAAGGACATAGGAAGCAATGCATGACACGACAGACGCTATGACCGAGTTAACCGCGATCGCCCAGTATCCTCCACCCGAGAGCACGACAATTGTTGCCGCGATGCTGGCCGTCAGCTTGCCGGACAGTTCCAGTATGAACGTCTGTTTAAAACCGAGCTGACGCGCGAACTTTACCATTGCAGGGCTTGTGAAGCCTCTTGCAACCGGACCAATGGCCATAACTGCCACGACAGGCATAAGCTGTGTCTCATGGTTGAAGAGTGCAAAAGGATAGGCTGCTGCCAGAATGATTGCGGCAATGAGGCAGCTTCTGATGATCCCAAGCGTAAAACCGGTATCGAGATGGCGTTTGTCAATAGAGGGCAGTCGTACGAGCGCTTGTGTGACGGGGACCTCCAGCACCGTATCGACAATCATGACGAGCGAAGTCGCGAGCGCCGCCAGACCGAAATCCGACGGAGACAGAATTCTTGCGAGCACCAGAAGCGTTAAAAAATCGATGATGCGTCCGACAAAGCGGGAAAAGACCAGCCAGCTCGCTCCTTGAACAGCCTTGAACGCCAGCATTAGAAACTCCAACTCGTCGAAGCGGCAAATATAATTGTTTGATGGCAATAACCCGGGTACCCGGTCTTGTCTTTATTCCCCGGGTCGACAGATGGCTGAGCAAGTCCGCTCATCGCTGGAAGCGCGCTGATACGCCGCGCAGGATGTGAGCCAGCTCGAGTACGGGCAGCAGCGCAGACTTGAGGCGTGGGAAATCCCGGGCGATTGCCGCCTCCCGCCATAGATGTGATTTCACCGATTTCAGCTGCTGGGCTATGCCTGCCTTATCAGCGCGGTTGAGGACGCTGATCGTATCCGAACGCCCGAAATCAACCGATCGCAGCCCCGCGCCGAGCGCAAGAACGTCGAGGGCCGAAGGATTGGTTATGGCTTGCTTCAGTCGCACCCATGCGGCCGGTACATCTCGGATCACCTGCGCTCCGTCGTCAAGATCGTGGATATATTCTAGCACACCGGCGAGAAGTGGATTGCCTGACGAAGCGTCGATCTTGCCATAGCTGATGTTGCCGCAGTTTCCTTCGACGAGACCGTCCTGGCGAAGGCTGAGCATCCGTACGGACGGCACAGATGGCTCGAACAGTCTCTCGATGATATGCCAGTAGCGAAGGATGACCGTTTCTACCTTGAATGGGTTATAGAGGTTGTCCTCAACGATGAGCCCTGAAAGCTCCCCGAAATGTTCTTCGCTCAAACCCTTGTAGTTGCAGCGGGCGAACTGGATCGTCTCGAAGCGCCGTTCAGGCATTCCAGCCGCCAAAAGCCTCTGCGTACTACCGTATAGCCCGGTGTCGCATAGGATGACGCGGTCCTTCACGTCTGAGAATGTGTCGAGGTGACGTCTGAAAAAGGAATTTTGTTCGATGACATCATCGAGAACCGGACGTCCTGCGGGAGTGTCCAGCATATCGAAGAACCGAGCTGCGGAAAAACGCGCATCCCAGGCATCCGGCAACAAATATTGTCCGCCACCCAGGAAGGTCGCAACTTCAGCGAAGCTATTGCGGGCGAACTCCCTGCCGAGCTCGTCCAGGACGGCAGGACTCCGAGCCTCCAGCGCAATTCGTGCCGCGACCAACCTCGATACAAGAATGTTGTCGCGTCGAAGGGACAAAGGCAAACCAAGCCGAGTGAGGAGATGCTCAAAGGCCTGCCGTATTCCAATCCCGCCGCGCGCGCAAAATGCCAATGTCGCGCCTTGAGCTTCCGCTTGTCGTGCGTATAGCCAGATGTTCAGACAAAACTGAGCCACAATCGGGCCGAAGACCTCCCGGCCAAAGGATGTTTGATCCTCCAGAATGGAGATGCGACGTCTACCGCTTGGCAGCAGTCGGCGTCGGATTCCCCTTACCGTCTCCGAGCGTGCTCCATCGGCCTTTGCCGCAAAGCGCCTCAGGCGGCCTTTCGGAACGTGAATGGTCTGAATTCCCATCTTGTGGGGGACCGCGTGATCAGCCAACTCATCGTCGCCAATATGAAGCAGGCGCGCGGCCGAAATTTTTTCTGAAGCAAGCACGGCCGAAAATAGCAACCCAGAGCGTTTACTGGCGAGAAGTTCTGCACTTGAATAAATTGCGTCGACCAGCCCAGGACCATGAAAATAATTGATGAGCTCCGAAAGACGATCTGCACCTAGCGCCGTGTCGGAAACCGCAACGATGCGCAGGCCCACCTGACGGTGCCGGCGAAGTGCCATGGCTAGATCACCATTGGCAAAGAGCGAATTCTTTTCGATCGCAATCTCGATATCGATGCGCTTGTCTCGGAGTGCCCCAGGCAGGCCTAGCATCGCGAGCTGCCGTTCGACGATATCGGTCAACCTGACTTCTCCAATGCCGCCGCCGACATTGAGTGCGCGATAGGCAAGCTTCTCCGCAGCCAAGCGGGCCTGCAATAGCTCCTCGATGTTTGCGCGCAGCCCCTGTTCCCTGAGAAGTTGGGCGAAACGTTGCTCGCCTTCCATCACACGCGATCGCTGGGATCGCGGCTGGCGCAGCAACAGCGTATCGAATACGTCGGTCGAGATCACCCAGACGCCTTCGAGCGGGCTATGTAGAAGGTCGAGGTTACGCCGCAGCACTGATTACCCCTGCCGATACATGAAAGATGTCTTCCGCACTTCTCAAGATGAGACGGAGCGTGGAAATTGCTGCACCTGCGAGGAGATGCTTGGCCTCATGTAATAACATCGACCGCCCATTATCAAGTGAAAAAAAATTGTTAGTTCTTGTAATGATAAGTGTCTTTGAAGAAGATAGGTTCCACCATGAAATGTTTTAATGTATTTAGTGGTTTCTGTTGACTGTGCTCTAAAGAACAAGAATTGTTGCAATGCAGCACTCTTCGGGGAACGGGGTGGAGAATGGATGACACAAGCCTGCAGGTCGTGCCTGTTTCCAAATTCCCGCATTTTGACGCCGTTGTGTTGGGCGCGGGCATATCGGGATTGGTTGCCGCTTCCATCTTGTCAGAACAAGGCCAGCGGACGCTTGTCGTCGATGATTATGGCCATGTCGGCGGCAATCATATGGATTGGACGTCACCCGAGGGATATACCTTTGACGTCGGCAGCTTGATATTTCAGGACGATTCACCGCTGCTGCGACATTTTCCGGAGCTTCTGGCCCACTACGTTCCGATTGAGCCGACCTGGGGGCGTTTGAACCCGCAAGGCCGGATTACAGTTTATCCAATCTCTGTCCGAGACGACATCCTGGCTGCTGGACCGGTGGGACTGTTCCGTATTGCCTTGTCCCTCATCTATGCGAGGGTTTTCCGCAGGAACATGCGCAATGCCCAGGACTTTGCACGCTATTGGATTGGTGCCTATCTGCTTCAGAGGTCCGGCCTTGAGACATATATGAAGCGCTTCTACGGGATCGCACCTGAGAAAATCGATCTCGATCTCGCGCGCAAAAGAATGGGTTGGATCAGTGAACACGCATCCGTAAGAGGCCTGCTCAGAAAAATCATCCGGCAGCAAGCCGCAGGCGGTCCGGTAAATCGTCAGATGGCGCGTCCAAAGCAGGGATTCGCGAGTCTCTATGACGTTGCTGTTCAACGCCTCGAACACGCGGGTGTGTCGTTCCGGCTCTCTGCTGGGATAAAAAAAGTCTCGAAGCTCAGCGATGGTTTTGAAGTGGCACTCACGGCCGGTTCAGTGTTCACCAAGCGGGTTATTTCGACCATTCCGATTCCCGCTGCCGAGCGACTCTGCGACTTACCGTCACATGCAGAACTTAGTACGATTACGCTCATAACGCTCTACTTCAGTTTCCGGGGCTCACGAGGCTTTCCGCAGTCGATCATCTATAACTTTTCGCACCACGGGTCCTGGAAACGCTTGACCGTTTATTCGGACTTCTACGGTTCACAAAATGACAGGGAATATTTTGCGGTCGAGGTAATCGCGGGCCAAGTCGTGACCGTCGATCAGGCCGAGGCAGATTTTCGCAGTCACACACGAGCTAACGGTTTATTCACCGGGGACCTTAAACTCGAGGGAAGTCAGGTCCTCGAAAACGCCTATCCTATATACAGTCAGGGCGCTGCACAGCACGCAACGCAGGCAATCGCCAGCTTGCGAATGTTCGGCATCGAGTCGATCGGCCGTCAGGGTGGGTTCAATTACCAGCCCACCGCGCGGGTGTCTACGATCGAAGTTGAGGCGGCTCTCGGAGGGAGCTGACCGCAACGCGCGGGTATCAAGGTCGCTCATCACCGCGGGCGCAAGTGAGAAGACGAAAGGTTTATTATGCGTATCCTACATGTTCTCAATCACACTCAGCGCCTGAACGGCCATGTCCATGCTGCTGTCGACCTGGCATGCGCACAGGTAGCTCAGGGCCACGACGTTTGCGTCGCAAGTGGAGGAGGCGACTTCGACGGATTGCTGAAGCGAAAAGGTGTCCATACGGTCTTTGTCGATCACAAGCGGAGCTTTCCGAACCTTGCCAAGGCACTTGTTCACCTTCGCAGCCATATACGAAGCTTTCATGCTGAAATCGTTCATGCCCACATGATGACAAGCGCAGTGCTCGCATTTCCGGTTTGCAGGCTCAGCGGCATCCCTCTCATTACCACCGTTCACAATGAATTTGAAAAGAGCGCAACCTTGATGGGTCTTGGAACGCGTGTGATTGCTGTGAGCGACGTGGTGGGCGCCTCCATGCAAAAGAGGGGAGTTCCGTCGTCGCGGCTTCGTGTCGTATTGAATGGTACCATTGGCTCGGCTCGGTCGGACGGGCGATCGGAGGAACCGGCCCCTTTTATCTCACCCAGCATTCTGTTTGTCGGCGGACTTCATCCAAGAAAAGGTTTGCCTGATCTTCTGCAAGCGTTAGAAATCGTCCATCGCTCAAATCCGAGGGCACACCTGTACATCGTGGGGGATGGCCCGTATCGCGATGCCTACAAGGACATGGCTTCAAAACTTGCCTGCGCATCTGCCGTTACATTTGTAGGATCAACCACGGATCCTTACCCATATATGCTGGGCGCCGATATTTTCGTGTTGCCGTCGCACGCGGATCCAGCCCCACTGGTGCTATCAGAAGCGCGAGAAGCGCGTTGTGCAGTCATCGGAACGCAGGTCGATGGAATTCCTCAATTGCTCGAACACGGGGATGCCGGCATCCTCGTGCCGCCTCGCGATCCCTCAGCACTCGCGGAGGCGCTCATTCAATTCGTCGAAAATCCGGAAAAGATCGACGAATGGAAGGCTCGCAGCCAATTGCGTATTGAGCACCTCACCATCGATCGTGTCGCGCGAGAAACAATGCAAGTATATATCAGCGCGCTGGGATCAAGATCACCAGCCGAGGCTGCAAAGATGGAGCAGTCCAATTTGGTCTAGCAGCAGGGATGTTCAGCCGTCAAAGCTCAGACCGTTTAATTTGTCTTCCAGATTGTAAGATTAATTGTGGAATATCTCGTTGCGAAGTGTATATTGCAACGCACCAAGCCGAGTTGCATGCGGAGCGATCTGATGCCGCCGAATTATCCTCTTGTCAGCATCATAATTACTTGTTTTAATTACGAATTGTTCATAAGCGAATGCATTGAGAGTGCATTGCAACAGGATTACCCGAACCTTGAAATTATTGTCGTTGACGACGGGTCGAAAGACGGCTCATGGGATATCATTCAGCAGTACCGAGACCAGGTTACATGCGTGCGGCAGCAAAACCGAGGGGCGCTGCGCAGCTCCCTGACCGGGTTTAGGCTATCAAATGGAGATTTCGTTCATTTTCTCGATGCGGACGATCTCCTGGTACCTGGAGCCCTCCAGCAGATTGCACCTCACCTTCGCCCAGATGTATCGAAGGTGCCGTTCATGTTGAGCCCTATCGATAGGGATGGACAGGTAATTGGAGATCCGTTTCCAAAACTGGCACAGTCCATTGAGTCTGGACCACTGATACAATCGATAAATCAGAGAGGCTACTACAATACTCCGCCAACATCGGGGAACATTTATCGCCGCGATATATACGAAAATCTTGGTGATCTAAGCTATGAACGAGCGATCGACGGCGTTCCCTATCTACTGGCGCCTTTCCTCGGAAAGGTGGTGTCGCTAGACGTGCCCCTCGGCAAATACCGAATTCACAATGCGAACCTGTCATCCTTTTCAACGCTGTCAAGCGATCGGCTGAATGGATATATCGATCGATTTATGGCGCGGCTCCGGCACCTGGCGCAGCTGATCGACGAGCGGGGCATCAAGGGCAAAATAAGACTGCGCCAAGACTACGCCTATGTTCGGGAAATGACGATCCTCAGCACTGTCGCTTCTGGCAAGCGGCCAGCACTTCGTCTTCTGGCGTCCTATATATCGGCGGTTCGCAGAGAGCACCGGGCATTGAGAACGTGTATGTCTCTTGCTTTCGCGCTCGGCCTTTTTGTTCTCCCAAACCTTGGAAGAAGGCAGCTTGCTTCGTTTCGACTGGACCCGTCTCGGTTCTGGCGGGTCAGGTCGCGGCTCAAACACGCGGCCTCCGTCGGAACCTGATGGTACCAATCCACATGCGGCAGAGGGCAGGAACTCGTATCGATGCAGATGGAGGCCATGGATGATGTCGGGCACTGAAGCGCAGCTCAAACCTGACCTGGTATACGTCGCATTGCATTCTTCAGCCGATTTCGTCGCTTGGACGAATGGACTTCAATCAATGGTACATGCAGGGGAAGTTGGTGGTGAGTGAGACAATATCCGTCGTCCTGGCCACGTACAATGGCGAACGCTTTCTCGAAGAACAATTGCAAAGCCTGGTCACACAGACGGTCAGGCCCTTTGAAGTCATTATCAGCGACGATGACTCCACCGATACCACACCCGACCTGCTTGCAACATTCGAAAGATCGGCGCCATTTCCGGTGAAGCGCTGGAAGAACTCACCCGGTCTGGGCTTTCGGGAAAACTTCCTCCGTGCCGCATCAAAGGCGACCGGCGGGTGGATTGCCTTTTGCGATCAGGATGACATTTGGCGCCAGGACAAACTTGAGGTCTGCCAGAGACATTTCGATGAGGGCGTCACGCAGGTCGTCCACCAGGCTGACCTCATCGACAGTACCGGGACGAAGATCGGTCTCTTCAGCCAAGGCATAGAAGAAACCCGCATCAGAACGGCGCTCTTCTACGATGTATGGGAGACATTTCTGGGCTTCTCGATGATGGTCCGGCGCGAGGTGCTGGATATTTTTCCGTCAAACCAGCGATTTGTCGACTACATCGAGCCGAAGCATCTCATCGCGCACGATCGGTGGGGATTCTTTCTTGCACAGACGCTGGGAAAAACGGCAGAAATCGCCGAGCCACTGGTCAGTTACAGACAGCATTCCTCAAATCTCTTTGGCAAGAGCGGTCGCAAGCAGGCTGACGCCGACATTCGGTCGAAGAACCAGGGTTACATCGACGCAACCCGCGGCATGCTGGCTTGCATCGAAGGATTGCCCGAAGGGACAGAGGCTCGCTTCCCCGGGTTTCGGCGTCAAGCTGCGTTGCGGGTCTACGCGTCCGCTTTGCGGCAGGTCGAAGCCCGTGGAAATATCTACGAGCTCGCCGGACACATGGCGTTTGCCGAGTTCATACGCCTGATCAAGTCGGGCTGCTATCGAAGTGCACAGGATGGCCGACTGCGATGGCGCTCCGTCGCCCGCGATCTGGCGTTTTGCTTCGGGGTATAGAGTCGACCGCCGCTGACATGACGAGCAAATAACGACGGCGAGGAGAACTTAGACAATGGCGAGCATCCAGAGGTCCACTTCCCATTACGTCGCGCTCGACGGCGTGCGAGGCGTGGCTGCAATATCGGTGCTGCTTTTTCACCTCGAACGATGGCTCGATGTTCCAGGGCTCGCGGCCAACGGGAACCTCGCGGTCGATATGTTTTTCACGTTGAGTGGGTTTGTCCTTGCAGTGGCCTATTCCGAGAGGGTCCATACAATGGGCCTTTGGAAATTCGTCGTCATGCGTGCGGTCAGGCTTATGCCTTTGATCATCCTCGCCACGATCATCAGCTGTTCCTACGTTCTCCTAAGGGCCGTCTGGCAAACCAATGATATCTTGTTTCCGACACTTGCGTTTGCGGCTTTCACAGGGGCTTTGAACATCCCCTACTTCCATGCGCCTTCGAACATCGGTGGCCCCCAGCTGTTTCCGCTCAATGGTCCGCAGTTTTCTCTGTTCCTCGAGGTGGTGGCGAATGTCGCATGGTGGGCTGTCCGCTTCGGTCAACAGATTGCTATCGCAGTCGTTACCTTCGTCGTGTCCGCCATCTGCGTTATCATCTTCGGTATCGGAGGCGACACCACCGACACATTCTGGCAGGGTTTTGCGCATGTTGGTTCGTCATTCGCGCTCGGGGTTCTGATATTTCATCTCGATCGGATATTCTCGCTTAAACGGAAGCGGCTGGTCGGAGTTCTCTTCTGGTGTCTTATGGCATTGATGCTGCTAGTTTTTTACGTCCCAGTCGAGGCGACGTTCACGTTGAAGCTCTTGTGGAAATTCATTCTGGCACCTGCGTTGGTATGGACCGGAGCCTATGTGAGCCTCAATAAAAGCCAGAACCGAGTGGCAAAGTACCTTGGCGATCTGTCGTACCCCATCTACGCCTTGCACTATCCGATTTTTTGCTGGGTCAACGGCACGCTGCAGGCCGTCACGGGTACCAAGGCACCAATTATCGAAGTCCCACTCGTCGTTATGACGGTCATCGTTGCAAGCGATCTCGCTTTGCGGCTTTTTGACAAGCCTGTCCGCAATTATCTAACACGGCAAATTGGCGCAAGACGATCAGGAGTCCGCGCGGCCGCCTCATGATGAAGCCAGCGTCAGAAGCGCGCTATGGCAAGCAAGACGGTCAACAGATAGGCGACAAACGAGGTCGCGAATAAGGTGATAAGGTAACCGATCAGGCCCGCGTGCTCATAAGAACGGTTCGGTACTGTCTTCGGAGAGCCCCCTCCAGGCGTGATAAAAAAGCCGTCATCTCTGTACATTCAGCTCTTCTCCCACCGATTGCAATTGCTCCCGAATTCCATTGATCGCATCCGCCGCACGCCGGCGAGCGTGACCGGTGTGTCGTCCACGCGTCACGACAACGCCGGCAGTTTTGCCCGGATAGCACCGGTATCCGGAGAACGAATGATGCGATAGCGTGCTTCCACAAAATTATAGATACCGAATGAAGCCAGGCCTGCGGCGACGACAATGTAGATGATAGCGCCGAAAGGTAGACGCCGGATCCAGCTGAGCGCATCCGCCACGCTCCCTGCCTTGCCCGGATCAACCGTGAAAGCAGCGTAGCAGAACAGGATGCCGATAATGACGAAAATGATCCCACGCGACACAAGGCCATAGATGCATAACAAGAGCAGGGTCTTTTGATCTGAGAGCGACAGGTAGCGCTCGAAGCGACGTGAGAGCCCTTTGTAGATGGTGATAACACCGCCGCACAGAAATCCTACCCCTATTCCTCCAGCGAGATAGATCCCGAAAGGCTGCGCCATCGCCCACGCGGCTAATCCCTTCTCTCCACTTCCGCTACCGCCATAACCAAGGCTCCAGGCACGCGAGAAAGCATAGAACGCAAGCCCTGTATAAATCATCGCGCTCATGAAAAGGGTTGTTCGGATGGCCATGCCTTTCGCGTTATTTTCGTGGTTGTCTGCATTGGCAACCGACTGGGCCGACCGCCACGCCACGAAACCCAACAGACCTAGCCCGATCAAAGTCAGCCAAAGCTGACCCAGCGGTTGTGACAGAAGCGCATCGAGAGCGGATTTGGTCTCGGGACGACCGCCAAAACTTGAAAAGAGCGCAAGACCGGCAACCAGGATAAAAACGGCCCCACGCGCCACGTAGCCTGCACGTGCCAACAACTTAAATTTCGAACCCATCGCCATCTCATACTCCCGGATCCAACCAGAACGAGGCGAGAGGCATTCAGTTCCTCAAATGACCCCGCATAGGTTTGCTTGTACCTGTCCAGGCCCGAAGGTGGCGAATCTACCAACTGCAACTGAACCGCCTTTGATGTCTTGCGTTATGCTGATGGGGAGAAGGGGAAGTAGAAGGCTCGGTTCTCTTTTATCCTCAGGTCGCACTGTGAGTGGAGCGAAGAAAGCAATGGTTGATACCCGAACCAAAGGTCGGAGCGCCAAAGTTGCGCTCGAGCAGTATTTTGAGGAGCTGGAAGAGCCCGCCGAGAGCGATCTAGGGACTGACGATGATGATGTCATTCCTCCCGATGAGGCACTGAGGGAAGTTGCTTGGCTTCGGAAAGAGGTGGGAGATTTACGAGCGCGCTTGGCAGTCATGCGCGGAGCAACGAACGACAACCTTCAAGACGTGGCCACAAGACATCCATGGTTCAGGATCACTGCCACAGTTGCTGGATTGGTTGTGCTCGGAGCGATAATCAGTCAGCGTCGATAGCGGGCGCAGGCCCTATCACAAGAAGCAGCTGCGATGCCTTCAAGGACCACAACATCGAGTGGCTTGATCAGGGCATGACGATCCTGGTGGGCTGCTCGCCGCGGTTTCCGCCGGCCATTCTTCTCATTCTCTCACAGCAGGTTGTGGTGAACCCCTCTCGGCGCGCTGGATCCATTCCACCGGAGCCAATTCCATGTTTGTCAATTTCGAATTGAAAGAGGTTACAACGACGGCGGGAAATATTCGTCTTCGGATAGGGGGCAAAGGACCGGCGACGATGGTTCTTCATGGGCACCCCCGAACCCATATGACGTGGGGTAAGGTCGCTGACTTGCTTTCGAACCGATTGACCGTGATCTGCCCTGATCTTCCGGGTTTTGGCGGGTCCTATATTCCGGAGGACAGATCAAACAGCGAGAACTCCTCCAAGCGTGCAAAGGCCGCTGTTCTCAAGGAACTTATGGAACATCTCGGCTTTTTCAGTTTCAACGTTGTTGGTCATGATCGTGGAAGCCTCACAGCCTTCCGGTTGGCAATGGACCATCCGAGTTCTGTAATGAGACTGATCACAGTCGATGGCTTGCCGGTCATCGAGCACCTCGAGCGAGCGGACTGGAAATTTGCCAGAGATTGGTATCATTGGTTCTTCTTTGCTCAGCCTGAAAAACCCGAGCGCGCCATCTCCTCCGATCCCGAGGCGTGGTATGACCAATTGTCTTCGGAGGTCATGGGCGAGGAAGCCTACCAGGACCTTCTGAAAGCCATTCACGACCCAGCCGTGGTGCATGGAATGGTTGAGGACTACCGCGCCGGCATCCGCATCGATCATATTCACGACCGACAGGACCGGGATGCTGGCCGCCGGATTCAATGCCCGATGTTGTGTCTCTGGTCGCTAAGAGATGATCTTGAAAAGATCTATGGAGACCCGGTTGCGATCTGGCGGACTTGGGCCACTGATGTCGTTGGATTTGGTATTGAGAGTGGCCACCATATCGCGGAGGAAAATCCACAAGGGCTCGCAACCGCGATCGCAAACTTCCTTTTGCGATGAACGAGCCACTGCGGGACGGGCAACCGCGGTTGACCCCAGGTGGGTCAGCCGCGCTGCGGGCTTTGGCTCAGCAGTCGAGAGACAAATCAAATCGCCAGCTGGAACTCTCTTGGAAAGACAGTGTTAGTCACTGTTATAGGAGGAGGATGGATCGCTATGACAGAGGAAAAAATTCGGAATGAGGCCTACAAAAGATGGGAGGCAGAGGGCCGACCTGATGGACAGGCCGAACGACACTGGCTGGATGCTGAGAAGGAAACCTCGAAGGACGGCAAGCTGCCGGAAACGTGGTCGTCCGACCAGTCAGGTGGTGTGGTTCCAGCTGAAGAAACCGACAGTGCCGCCTCGGATGCAATTCCATCGAGTGGCGAGGGGACCTCGCGTTTTAAACCGGGGGAACTGGCGTCCGAGAATAAATGATTTGCATCGCACCGAGTGATTACTGATCCCGAAATGGCAGCACTGAGATGGTTCAAAAGCTCGATTGATGTCTACCCGTTCGCCAGTGGGGCGAGCCATGGTGGCGTGAAATGTGAAATCGCATCAATTGCGCGCATTGATTTGATTTGGCTCCTCTCGAGGGCGCGCAAAGCCAATGACACCGGGTTGTGCAAACGGAGTATCAAAAAATGAGAAGGTGGGTGCATCTCTGCATCGATATGCAGAGACTTTTTGCCGAAGACACCCCTTGGCACGTTGCATGGATGAAAGAAGTTTCGCCACAGGTGGAAGCAGTCGCGGATCGCCACCCGGAGGCTACGATTTTCACCAGGTTCGTTCCACCCCGAGAGCCTGAAGAAATGCCTGGTATGTGGAGCACCTATTATGAAAAATGGTGGATGATGACCCGCAAAAACCTTGATCCGGCGCTTATTGACCTCGTTCCATCATTGCGTGGCCGCGTGCCGCCTGCGCGTATCTTCGACAAGATGACCTACTCACCTTGGGTTAGCGGCGAACTTCATTCCGTTCTGGTGAACGAGGGCGTCGATACCGTCGTTTTGACCGGTGGTGAGACCGATGTTTGTGTGCTTGCTGCGGCGCTCGGCGCAATTGATCTCGGTTACCGCGTTGTCGTCCTGAAAGATGCCGTTTGCAGCGGCGCCGACGACACCCATGATGCATCCCTTGAACTCCTTGGCGACCGCTTTTCTGTGCAACTTCGCCTCGCGACAACGGATCAATTCCTGAGCGACCTTCCATCAGTTTGGAGTTAGAAAAGACCGGAAAGAGAGATGGCGAAGATCGCGCAGAACCAACTATACGCACTGCCCCTCGATATCGAACCGATGGAAGCAAAATTGGTCGATCGCCTCCCACGCGAGGAAGGGTGGCAGTTCGAACCGAAATGGGATGGGTTCCGATGTGTCGCGTTTAAGTCGGGGTCGGCCGTTGACCTTCGGGCGAAATCCGGGAAACCTCTCGGACGATATTTTCCCGAAATGCTGTCGCTGCTGTCGGATCTGCCGGTTAACCAGTTCGTCGTCGACGGCGAACTCGTGATCGAAAGTGAAGGACGTCTGTCTTTCGAAACCTTGCAGATGCGCCTGCATCCGGCCGAAAGCCGGATAAGAAAACTGGCCGCCACTCACCCTGCTAAACTCGTCCTGTTCGACGTTCTTGCGGACAGCCAGGGACGTTCCCAACTCAACCAACCTCTCGAAGGGCGGCGAACGATCCTCGAGGCAATGATAGGACCATTTCAATCGCAAAAGGAATTTGTGCTGTCGCCCTACACCAAGGATGGGGAGCTAGCTGAAGTATGGCTTTCAAAATCGGGGAGTGATGGGTTTGACGGTGTCGTTTGCAAACGACTTGACGGACCCTATGCTGCGGGCGAGCGCGCCATGATCAAGGTGAAAAGATTTCGCACTGCCGATTGCGTGGTCGGCGGATTTCGCTACGAGAGTCGCTCTGACAAAGTTGGCTCGCTACTTCTCGGTCTCTACAACGAAGAGGGGAATCTGGATCATGTCGGCTTCACATCGAGCATCAGCGATAATGAACGTGTAGCACTTACGAAACAGCTGGAAGCGCTGCGCCAGCCTCCAGGTTTCACTGGCAAAAAGCCCGGAGGTCCCAGCCGATGGAGCACCGAACGAAGCGGGGAGTGGGAGCCATTGAAGTCGAAGCTCGTGGTCGAGGTTCGGTTCGATCATGTCACCGGACGCCGCTTCCGCCATGGAACCACGCTCCTCAGATGGCGGCCGGACAAAAAACCACGTCAGTGTGGATATGAGCAGATCGACCAAGCAATCATGGCGGACCCAACATACTGATCGGTGAGGTCGCGGCATCTGGCTGGGAACCAATTAGACCCGGTATCCGCCTTCGGGCTGCCAGAGCGACTGATTGCATCCCTGGTCCCGATCTGAAACACAATTCCCCCGATCAATAAGTCGGGCTTCCAGGCAATGTGGAACAAACCCTTACCGCCAGGGTTGGATTAACGTTCTGTATCGCAAGCATGGGAGATTTAAATGTCTAACGAATTCCCGAGAGGGGAGCCCGCGCGCGCCTCGGCCACAACTCCGCAACAGGGTGTCAGGTCCACGACGCCCGGCACACCAACCGCGCCCGGCACACCAACTACCCCCGCCACACCAACTATGCCCGCCACGCCAACCATGCAAGGAACCCCGGCGAAAACCAGCGACCTCAAAGAAAAGATAAACGACGATCTGAGTTCCGTTCAAAACAGCATAAAGGCAGGCGCCGATACTGCGGTAGAAAAAGCGAAGGACGCGGTCTCCAGCCAGAAAAACTACCTCGCGCGCCAGGTTGGTGGGATCGCTAATGCGCTGCAGAAGGTCGGTTCCGAACTGGAAAATTCGGATCAGTCCGACACTGGCCGTTATGTCCGGCAGATCGGACGGAGTGTGCAAGGTGTCGCGCGGCAAATGGAAAACCGTGACCTCGGCGAACTCGCAACGTTTGCAGAAGATTTCGGCCGAAAGCAGCCGGTTGCATTCCTCGGCGTAGCTGCCCTTGCCGGACTTGCTGCTAGCCGCTTCCTGACTGCATCAGCCAAGCGCTCGACAAACATCGGTTCCAACCGGTCGCAGCCGGAGCGAAGGGCGGATCATATCAAGAGCGAGGACAACACAGATGTCTAAAGTACCTGATAACATATCCCTGTCGGAACTGGTGGGCGGCCTTGTCACTGACGTAACAAGTCTGTTGCGCAAGGAAATCAACCTGGCAAAAACAGAGGCGTCCGAAAAATTCTCACAGGCGCTAAGCGGTGTTGAAGTTCTGATCTTCGGGCTTGTTCTCGCCATCGGTGCAGTTGGCGTGTTGTTGACGGCTGCCGTAGCAGGGCTCGCGGCGTTTCTTCTTACACAGGGCGTTTCGGCGACAAGCGCGAATGCCTTGTCAGCCCTGATCATCGGAGTTGTTATCGCCGGCATCGCCTGGGCGCTGGTTGCCAAAGGTCTCTCGGCGCTACGCGGGAGCAATCTTCGGCTCGACCGGACCGCGACGTCGCTTCGGCGTGATGTCGGCGCTGTAAAGGAGAAAATGTGATGAGCACCTCAACAGAAAAGACCTCGCTGGATTTGCAGCGGGAAATCGAAGTTGATCGGAAGCGGATTGAAAATCGCATCGACGCCATCCAGGAAAAGATGTCGCCCGGTGAACTGATAGATGAGGTCCTGACTTATGCGAAACAAAGCGGTGGCGCCGAATATGTTGGCAATCTCGGCCGCGCGTTGAAAACGAACCCAATACCCGTGGCTCTGATGGGCGTCAGCCTTGCCTGGCTGATGGCAAAACAGAATGGCGATAGCCCTTCCATATCAGTGTCCGATCCCGATTATCCGCTCTATCAGGCCGACGGGCCAATCCGCCGTCTCGGTCCCCCGGAAACTGAGTTCGGCAGTCGTTACAGCTATTTCGCCGACAATTCGGGAAAGCGCTTGAAAGCATTGACCGATGATGCGGGTGCCCGCGCAGGCCATTTCATTGATGAGGCCGGAAAGACATATCGTGGGTTCGTTGATGCAGGCGGAAAGCAGATCGATCAGATCGTCGATGAAACTGGCGCAATGCTGGATGCCGCTTCGGGTTGGAGTGCGAAAACCTGGGCTCAGGTCAAGGACGCCACGAGCAACATAGGATCGAAAGCGTCGCAAGCCATGTCCTCGTTGTCCGATAAATCAGCGTCGGCTGGAGCGAGCATCCAGGAACAGACCAACAAGCTGAATGATGCCATCCTGACCCATTTTAGAGACCAACCGCTCGTTGGCGGAGCTTTAGCCTTCGCCGTCGGTGCCGCCATCGGCGCAGCACTCCCGCATACGGACATGGAGGACGAGGTGATCGGTGACGTCGCAGACTCGGCAAAGGATAAGATCGCCGACGAAGCATCGCATTTGGCCGATCAAGGAATGGAAATCGCGTCCGGTGTTTACGGCCAGGCCGTATCCGTCGCGGCCGACGCACATGATGTGGTGAAAGAGCGGATCCTCGATGAGGTGGGCGCGTTCAAAACCGGGGACGGCACGACGGAGGCAAAATCACCCTAGGGGGACATAGGACGCTTAGCGGCGCAACCAACCCTCGCTTCGTGGGCGAGGGTTGGTTTAGTGATAGTCCGAAGGAACAGCACGGGACGTGGTCGGGCATGCTCAAAACCCTCAGTCGAGATCTCGCTTAATCAGTCCAAGTGCCTGACCAGCGTTTGATATGACGCTCGACCAGCGCGCTTGTAAGCGAGATCGTTACCTGACGAGACTGGCCGCTCCAATCCTGCTGACAGGCGCCCAACATAAAATGGAGTTCACGCCAAAAGCCGAAGCGATCGTCCGGCAGGGGTTCCGCACACTCGCGTGTGGTGCGCAATGGCCCGAACTTATCGGGCAGCGCCTTCAGTGATGTGCTGCAAGGGCTAAGCTCTCTTGAAATGAAGCGGTAGGCGGCAGGGGGCTCCAAAATAGTCGCGTGTCAGATAACGGTTTGCAGGCCGAGCTCAACCACGCGCCCCGTCGGCAGGCTGAAGTAGTCCGTCGCGTTGCCCGCGTTCTTGGAAAGGGTAATGAACAACCGGTCCTGCCAAAATGGCATGCCGCCCTTCCTGGAAGGAAGGATCGTCCGACGGGATAGGAAGAATGAGGTGGACATGATATCGAACGTCAATCCGAGCTTCCGTGCCAGGATAAGTGCACTTGGGATATTTGGCGTTTCCATATAACCGAAGGTGATAACAAGTCTGCTGAAGAGCGGATTGAAGCTTTCGAGGAAGATCTTGTCATCGTCAGGAACGAACGGCTTGGCGGCCGTGACGACGCTTAAGATGACATTGTGCTCGTGAATAACCTTGTAGTGCTTCAGACTGTGGAGCAATGCGGTCGGAGCGCCTTCGATGTCGCTCGTCAGAAAAATCGCCGTGCCAGGCACAGTCGGTGGTTTTCGGCGGTGAAGGCTATCGATAATGGAGGAGAGCGGGATTTCGTCGGCTTTCGTTCGGTTTGCGAGCAGACGCCGGCCTGCAGTCCAGGTCTGCATCAGGAGCATCATTGTCGATGCCACAGCAACCGGAACCCATCCCCCGTCAGCAAACTTCATGACATTTGCGGAAAGAAAACCGGTATCGATCACAATCAAAGGAACGATGACGGCGAGGGTACTCGCTAGAGCCCAGTTCCAGGAGCGGCGCATTACGACGAAGAGGAGAACCGATGTTATTAACATCTCTCCCGTGACGGCTATGCCGTAAGCAGCGGATAGACCGCTTGAGCTTTGAAAGAAGACGACAAGAGCAGCTACGAAGACAAACAGAAGACTGTTTACCTGCGGCATGAAGATCTGCCCTGAATGGGTCTCTGACGTATGCCGGATCTCAAGGCGGGGAAGCAGGTTGAGGTGCATGGCCTGTCGAACAAGCGAATAAGCCCCTGAAATGACGGCCTGGCTGGCGATTACCGTAGCTGCCGTTGCAAGGCAAACCATCGGTAACCTTGCCCATTCCGGGTGCATGGAGAAGAAAGGATGCGAGGCCATTTCCGGATGTGCGAGGACGAAAGCACCTTGTCCAAAGTAGTTCAGGAGCAAGCTTGGAAACACGAGAACAAACCAGGCGACCACGATGGGACGTCGCCCAAAATGACCGAGATCGACATAAAGAGCTTCCGCGCCCGTCACTGCAAGGAAGACTGCCCCGAGTACAGCCACCGTCGACCCGAGGTTGTGCTCGATATATCTTACAGCGTGCGAGGGGTTGACAGCGCCCAGCACCGTCGGGTCGTCGAAAATATGAATTGCTCCGCTGACGCCAAGAACCACAAACCAGAGCGCAGTAACCGGGCCGAATACTGACGCCACGCCGCCTGTGCCAAATCGCTGAACAAAGAACAAGGCTGCAATGATCGTAAGAGTAATTGGTACGACCCAGTCGGATGCCGCCGGGGCGACCACTTGAATACCCTCGACAGCAGAGAGCACAGAGATCGCCGGTGTGATAATGGCATCGCCGAGAAAAAGGGATGCCCCCACGACACCCACGACCAAAACCCATTTGGGACGATCCGCAAGACTTTCACGCGCCAGACTCATGAGTGACAGTGTGCCACCTTCTCCGCGATTGTCCGCCTTGAGGACAAAGCAGACGTATTTAAGGGTGACGACGATCGTGAGCGCCCAGACAATGAGCGATAAGACGCCAAGAACGTCGGTTCGACTTGCACCAAGTCTGCCTGTGGCATGAAGGGCTTCTCGAAACGCATAGAGCGGGCTTGTACCGATATCGCCGTAGACTACACCCAGAGCGGCAATCACCAACGATGGGAGACCAGTACTGGATTGATGCTCCAGTTCCGGGTCGTCGTTCCGCAGTTGACGATAGGTCAATTTTGCGCCCCTGATAGGCCCTGTGCCTAGCTTTCAACGTTGCCATTACCGCCGAGCTATTGCAACGACGAGATCACTGCCTTCATGCCGGAGCGGCGATCGACCGTATTCGTTGATGAGCAGATCCCAGTGCGGGCTCGTCTAGATGTCGCGAAACGAGCTATCCGGTGACAAGCAGATAGGCACGGTCAGGTCAGACATCGTCTGGCAGTATGTTCCCTGATAAAGAGGCCCGCGCGATACCATCTCTTCTGTCGCGAAGGTAGGCTGCTATGTCACCGTTGCATAGGCCTTCGAGATCGCTGGCCTCGTATCCCTCAGCTTGGGCTTCGGCACGCAACATATCAGCCTGTTGCTCAAACGCGCCTGTGTCGACTTCAAACCCTTCGCGCTCCATGTGCTCCAGCTTATCTTCAAGCCAGTCATGTATCATTTTCACCGGAAGCTCCCGCACTGAATGCTCTGGCGGACCCAACGCGAAACTGTAGCGTTGGTTCCAGAGAGAAATACCAAAACCTCAACGCGGATGCTGGTGGGATCGACAGGATTATTCGTTGATAGCCGCGACCCGAAGACGAGCTGCCGGAATTAAGGAAGAACCCGGCTTCTTGCCATGGCTCAGCCTCTATGATGGAAAACGGCCGGCGCTTCGAGCAAGGTGCGGCTGTTACAAGACATTTGGGTGGGCTGCGGAGGAGACGGGTGCCGGCCTCCAGGTCACCGGCGTAGCGTCATCGTGCGCCGGGCAACGACCCTTCCTGATCGGCTCCGTTGACGAGGTGCGAGCCGGCCGTATGCTCAAGAAAGAAGCCGATCTCGTGTTCCAGCCCGACACAGGCCTCAGTCTTCGCCTCAATAACGGTGGGCGTCGCGTAGCCGCGAAGCATCTGGTCACGAGCCAAAACAGCCCGAGCGTAGAGCTCAAACAGATCGCGTAATCTGGGGGCTTTGTCAGCGTGCCGCCTGTAGCTCGGCCTACGCATCATGAATGAGGCATAGCCATGTTTGAAAAGATCAATCGCCCTCAGATCCATTCCTTCACTCGCACTCGGGACACAACACACTTAAAAAATGCTCCAATCACACTCCACCGCGTTACGACGGCGGATAGGGCCGGTGCGAACCAAGTGATGCCGGCTCTCATATATGAACGTATCCTGAAAAACGAAGCATGGAAAGTATTTCTTCCCATACCGAGCAAATACATCCTTGCATGGGGGCCGAAAGACCACCCATCAAAGTGGAAGTTCTCACTGACGATGTATTGGTGAACGCGTTACTGCTGGCCCGGCTTCTTGTCTCGCCGGCATTGGACATGCATTGCGCGAACAAGTGACACACCGGCCTGGACAGCTTCTCGACGATGTTGTCAAAAATCGCGAGATGAGGCGGACCTGGATGTGCATCGCTTCGCCTTCTTGCAATCACCTGAGCTCAGGACGAAAACGTCGCAAGTGTCCATTTTCGTTGGAACAGCTTCCGGCATTGTCGGTTGGTTTGCCGAAGACCACAACGGGAGCTCATCGTGACAATTATACGTCCGGAAATTTTCGCCGAACCACAGCCTGATCAACCATTCATTCGTCGCGATGCGAATGGAACAAGCCTTTTCAAGTTCGCTGTCCAGTATCGCATGGGAGGACTTCTTTGGGCTGCAGATATTTGGGCCTATTCCCATCAAGATGCAGAGGCACGCGTAAATGCGATGAGGGATTCCCTGATGGTGTGCGGCCAAATCTACTGTGAGGCGTAAGCCCGACTTTCTGCACCGGTGCATGCCTCGACACGGCCAGTCCTTGCGTCGGTTTCACTGGCGCGGCTGGCGCCCCGTAGGTGTCCCGTAGGACTAAGGTCTTAGTCGAGTAACTGTTCGCCAGCGTACGGAAAAACCTGGGCAACAACAAGATGTTATACAGCGGCGCGCACCTGGCTCAGCGTGCGGCGGCCGGCCGGTCGCGGTTTCCCGATGCTTGAAGAGTACCATGTCTGTTCCTGATCAATCGACCATGCAAAATCGTCTTTTGGCCCGCCTGCCTGAGGAAGAATACCGAAAGATCACCAGAACAATGGAGAAAATCCAGCTGAGACAAGGCTTTGTCATTGTAAAAGCCGATAGGCCGATCGACTACGTCTATTTCCTGTCCAGTGGCATTGGTTCGGTAATTACTGTTTCGGCAGGCCGACACCAGGCCGAAGCAGGAATGTTCGGTCGCGAGGGATTTTCACCGACCTCTGCAGGCGTGGGCGGCACAATCAGTGTGCACGAGGTTCTCATGCAGGTCGAGGGGGAGGGTTACAGGATGCCCCTTGATGCGACAGTCGAAGCCATTTCGCATAACCCGACCTTCGCCAATCTTCTTGCGCGGTTTATCCAGACCTTCGCATCCCAGATCTCCTATACTGCGCTTTCCAACGTGAACTACCAGATCGATGCCCGACTTGCTCGTTGGCTCCTCATGTCCCATGACCGCGTAGACGGAGATGAGATCGGGCTTACACACGATTTCATCTCGCTGATGCTTGGCGTTAGGCGCCCAAGTGTCACGACGGCCCTTCACGTGCTGGAGGGAAGGAAGTTTGTCCGATCGGAGCGGGGGCGGATAACCATTCGCGATCGGAAGGGTATGGAAGAGTTTGCCGGGGATTCCTACGGCAAGCCCGAAGAGGAATATCGCCGTTTGATCGGTGAGCTCTGACGATCCAGCAGCTTCACGTTTCGGTGGAGAACGCTGAAACCGTCCGCGTTATCCACGTGCGTGGCATCGATAAAGTTCTCGCCTGCAGATCACAGCCTCGTCGACCTCGACGGGACCAGGGTAGGCCTCGTAGCCGTGCGCGGTATATGGCGTCCGCGCGGCATTGCCGTTCGCATCCGTCAATTGGAGCGACGTCATGCGCGCAAAGCGCCAACGACGGAAGCATCGTCGGCGAAGGCGCAGGAATGGCGAATGCCACTTCCATGGCAAATGCGCCGAATTTCATCTGGTCTGTATGTATATTCCTCTTTGGGGCCAACGAGCGCTTCTGGCGACAAGCTGTCGTCGGAAGCGCTCGGGTGGACGCTGCTTGAGAGGGGTTGTAGGAAGGCTGTTGTATCAAACGGGCTGAGCCGTCGGACGGAAGAGTATCTCGTTTACATCCACGTCTTCCGGTTGGCTCATCGCGAACGCAACCATGCGCGCGAAAGTATCGGCTTCGACCGCAATCTTCGCGACGAAGTCCTTCGTACCCTCTTGGATGTCCTTCTCGCTGATGTGCTCGAGCAATTCTGTCGCGACTGCTCCTGGCGAGATGACCGTGGTACGGATGTTGTACGGCTTCACTTCTTTGCGCAGCCCCTCAGACAGGGCTCGGACCGCGAACTTCGTGGCACAGTAGACCGTAGCACCAGGATCGACGACATGCCCGTAGACTGACGAGACATTGATGATTTGGCCGGACATCTGCTCCTTCATGTGGGGCAACGCGGCGGCGATCCCGTATAGCACACCCTTAAAGTTGACGTCGATCATGCGATCCCACTCGTCGACCTTGAGACGCTCCAAGGGGGCAAGCGGCATAAGCCCCGCATTGTTCAACATGACGTCCACGCGGCCGAATTCGCGAACCGCGGCATCGACCAAGTTCTGGACCTGATATCTGTCGGTAACGTCGGTCTCGACGGCGATCGCCCTGCATCCCCTGGCAATGAGCTCTCTTGCAAGCGCGTCGATGTGTTCGCGCCGTCTGGCACCAAGCACGACGATGGCATCTCGCTCGGCGAGATGTCGCGCGGTCGCTTTCCCAAGACCGCTGCTCGCGCCCGTTATGACGACGACTTTGTTCTCTATGTTCTGAGACATGATGTTCTCCATGGTTGATCAAGACTCAGATTTGGCGGGTTGCGACCGCCCCCAGTGCGGCAGAGCTTGTAAGCAGTAGAGCGGCCAGGAGGAAGGCACTCCACCACCCTGCGGTGTCGAAGAGAATGCCGCCAACGAAGGCACCGCCCGCGATGCTGAGCTGGATCAGCGCCACTTGGAGACCGCCTGCCGCTTCGAGTTCATTCGGCACCAGCTTCGCCATCCAAGTGTTCCATGCGACGGGAACCGGGGTCGAAAAGAACCCCCACAGAACGAGAAGGCCAGCGGTGGCCCAAGGAGAGGCTCCGACGCCTATGAGAAGAACTGCGATCAGGGCGACTACGCAAGGCATCCCCACAAGCGCCGCGGCAAGATGCCGGCGCAAGACGAAGCCGATAACCGACGTTCCGACAAGACCGCCCAAACCGACACCAAAAAGCATCAAAGACAGCGAGCTCAGGCCGACCCCGGTTACTCCCTCGAGAAACGGCCGCAAATAGATGGAGAGCGCGTTCATTCCCATGAAAACCAAGCAGGTCGCCGCCATTCCGACAAGGAAAGTCCGATTGCGAAGAAGCCCGACCATCTTTCCGGCAGACGCCGTTTCGGTGGCGGGCAGCCTTGGAAGGACGACCATCTGCCACATGAGCGCGGCGAAGCCGATGGGAACGGTAACGAGGAAGGTGCCACGCCATCCAATCAGCCCACCAAGGAAGCTTCCGATAGCAGGCGCGATAACGATTGCGAACGCAGTTCCACCCTGGAGGAGGGCGATCGCCTTTGGCAGTTCCAAGGAAGATACCAGACGCGCCAGTATAGCGGTGGACAGCGACCAGAAGCCTCCGATTGCAACGCCGACAAGTGCGCGGCCAACCAGGAAGGTGGCAAAGTTCGGCGCGATTGCCACGATCACGCTAGAGACAGTCAGTATCCCGGTATAGATCAGCACCACCGACTTGCGGTCGAACCTCGAAAGCAAGCCGTTGCCGAAAAGGCTGGTCGCCACCGCGAAAAAGCCCGAAACCGTGATTGCCATACCAGCTTGGCCGTCCGTGATCTTTAGGGCCTAGGCAATCGGCGTGAGAAGACTTACGGGCAGGAACTCCAGCCCGACCAGCAGAAATGTAAGCAGGGAGAGGCAGAGCACCTGCGCCCATGGAGTGGGCGGGTCTTCAATCGTAACATCAAAGACATCGACACTCATCTCGTTTTCCTGTCGCATCACTACCAAATAGTCGCTTTGGCTAGGGAGGACTAGGAGCTACAATAAGCACGCCGATGTGAGGGAAATTCAACAATGAAGCGTGACGAGTTCACCGAGATGAGGGCGTTTCTTGTGGTCGCGCGCGAGCGCAGCTTCACCCGAGCCGCGGCAAAACTCGGCGTCACGCGATCGGCGCTTAGCCACACGGTTAGGGGGCTAGAGGCGCGGCTCGGCATGCGACTCCTTTCCCGCACAACCCGTGACGTCGCGCCGACGGTGGCCGGAGAACGCTTGATGGAGAGCATCCAGCCACACTTCGATGGCATTGCGGCGGGGATCAATGCCATCAGCGCGTTGCGCGACAAACCCTCAGGTCAGGTCCGTGTCGTCTGTCCCGACGACGCCGTCGAACTGGTGTTCCGTCACAGACTGCCGACTTTTCTGCAGGAATTCCCAGAGATTGGCGTGGAAATCATCGTCGACAACGGCTTCACCAACATTGTTGAGCGACAGTTCGATGCTGGCGTGCGGCTCGGCGAAGCGGTCGCCCGCGACATGGTCGCAGTGCGCGTTGGCCCGGACGTCTCATATTCTGTCGTGGCATCGCCCGGATATCTCGAGCGATGTGCGCCGCCATCGGTCCCTCAGGACCTTACGGACCATAATTGTGTCAATCTCAGACTCCCTACGTCCGGAGCGCTTTACGCCTGGGAATTCAAGCGCGAGGAACGCGAGTTCAGCGTACGTGTGGGCGGCCAACTCACGTTGAGCAACATGGCATCCGCAGTGGATGCCGCGCTGGATGGGATCGGGCTGGCGTATCTTCCGACAGACCTGGTCTCGCAACATGTCGAACGTGGAAAGCTAAGGCGCTTACTACTGGAGTGGTGCCCGATCTTTAAAGGGTATCACCTCTATTATCCGAGCCGCCGAAATCCGTCGCCGGCCTTCTCAGCTTTCGTCGATGCATTCCGATACAGGCCGCCATCCTAGCGCGCACTCGTGGCATCCCGTCATCCCTCAACATTAGATCAAGGTGTGAACGTGACAGCCTTACATTGTGATCCGCTCGAGCGAGCTTGAACCTGCGGCTTAAAGACACGGAACAAGTTGGACGACTTCTAGGTTTGTGCGCCATGGGACGAACGGGAAACATTCGTATCGGAATATCGGGGTGGACCTACAAGCCCTGGCGGGGCGTATTTTATCCGGAGAAACTCCCACAAAATCAAGAACTTGCCTATGCATCCCGCCGATTTCCCACAATAGAGATCAACGGGACCTTTTACGGACTCCAAAAGCCTGGTGCGTTCCAGCGTTGGAGAGAATCCACGCCGGAGGGTTTTGTCTTCTCAATCAAGGGCTCGCGCTATATCACGCATCTCCTGCGGCTCAAGAACATCGAGACACCCCTTGCCAACTTTTTTGCATCTGGTCTCTTGCGGCTCGGAGGGAAGCTCGGGCCGATTCTATGGCAGTTTCCGCCAAACCTTAAGTTTGATGTCGATATCTTCGCGCAGTTCCTGCGCATCCTGCCAAAAACTACAATGGATGCCGGCGCTCTCGCCAAACAACATGACCAAAGACTTGATGGTCGAAGCTGGCTTGAGTGGGAAGACAGGCGACCATTGCGCCACGCGCTGGAGATTCGTCATGACAGCTTCCGGTGTGAACGTTTTATCGAACTCTTGAGGGAGCATGGCGTTGCCTTGGTCTGCGCAGACACAGTCGAGTGGCCTCTGCTGATGGATGTTACCGCCGATTTTGTCTATTGCCGTCTTCATGGTTCAAAAGAGCTATATGTCAGCGGCTACGATGATAGCGCGCTTGCTGCCTGGGCCGATCGTATCGATGCCTGGGCGCACGGCAAGGAGCCCACCAATGCCGAACGGGTAACACCTCCCTTGCCGCAATCCAAAATGGGTCGCGACGTCTATGTCTATTTCGATAACGACGTGAAGGTCCGAGCGCCCGCCGACGCTCGATCGCTGGCCGAGCGACTTAAAATTGATGTTTCAGCCGGCGCCGATCAGACGGCCCAATTGCCTGGGGAATCCATTTTGGAGCAAGCGCGCCCACATTGGCCACAGGTCCGACGACGCCGGTGAATGCGAATGAACGAGCAGCTGTTGGCGAAGCAACCGCAGAGTAATTTTGGGTGACGAGTGACACCATGTCCGGTTGATGGACGATCTTGGCGTCTACATCATTTTGGCAAACTTTTGTGACACCACGAAGTGCTATACTGAGTGCAGGAAAAGGACATCTTTCACATGTGTAACCTGCAGTTGTTGCTGGCCTCGGATTACGAGACGCACCTCCTAGAGATCCTTTCTGCCGAGCCGGGCGTTCGGGAACTTCCGAATAGCGAGGAGACGGTGGACAAGGTGCCGTCTATTGGCAAGAGCATGACGTCATTGGAAGGACCGTGCGATTGCTCGTCTTGATGATGAACGACGTTGGCGGCTATGATAGCAGAAAGTCTGTCACCAGGTGAATCGACCCCGCCTGGCCTCATCTTGTACGAAGCCGCAGCACACGATGACACGTGTGGAGCACGGGTTCATCCCGATGAGCGGACGACCCAGACCACTCAACGAGAATAGGGCATAATTGCAAAATGTCGAAACGATCGGGCAGTGCTGACCTCCCACTGCATGGCGGGCGCGTTCCCCCTTGGTTGAGCGAACGTATGGCTAAGCTGGGCGCATTGATCGCCGAGGCGGTGATCCATCACTATGGCCGCGACGAGTTCCTCCGGCGAATGTCGCATCCGTTCTGGTTCCAATCTTTTGGTGCGGTGATGGGAATGGATTGGCACTCGTCCGGCATAACGACCAGCGTGCTCGGGGCAATGAAGCGCGGTTTGCGCCCAATGTCGGAGGAATTGGGTCTTTTTGTGTGTGGCGGACGGGGCGCGCAGTCGCGCAGGACACCCCAGGAACTTATCGATGTAGGCACGCGGACGGGCATTGATGGAACGGCACTGGCAAACATCAGTCGGCTTGTTGCCAAGATTGACAGCGCTGCCGTTCAGGACGGTTTTGATCTCTATCTGCATGGTTTCATTGTGGCCAGTGACGGTCGCTGGGTGGTGGTGCAGCAGGGGATGAACCAGGATCGGCGTCAAGCCAGGCGATATCACTGGCTTTCCGAGGGGCTCGAGAGCTTCCTCGATTCCCCCCACCGCGCAATCGAGGGACGCGTTCAGGGGAACATCATCAATCTTGCGGATCGTCAGGCAGAGAAATCAAGACACGACCAACTACATCTGTTGTCGACGCTTGGTCCCGATCGAATTGTGCGGGAGGCTTACGCTGCGACAGCGGTTGCCGCTCCTTCGCCTTCTCAGCTGGACCAACCAGAACTCCCACATCTGATCATGCCGTCTCATCACGACGTCCGTGAAGGCGACGTGAACATGAAGCGGCTCTACGCAAATCTGGCAGCCGCGGCCGATCGAGGACCGGCGGACTATCAGGAGTTGCTTCTGACCCCCGGCGTAGGAGCGCGGACTGTGAAGGCCCTTGCCATGGTCGCCGAAGTCGTCCACGGCGCTCCTTATCGGTTTTCCGATCCAGCACGATTTTCACTAGCCCATGGCGGCAAGGACAGACATCCCTTTCCGGTCCCCCTGAAGGTCTATGATGAAACGATACATGTTTTGAGATCGGCAGTTTCCAAGGGGAAGCTTGGACGGGAGGAGGAACTCGCTGCGCTGAGACGCCTCGATGTGCAAGCCCGTAACCTTGAACAGCAAGCAACAGGTCCTCGACTGAAGGATATAACCGCCGAGGAAACGCGAATGTCTGCGCAGCTCGGTGGACGAAGTGTGTTCGGTTGGGAGCGAGAGTAGCAGCCCGAGGTCAAAGCCGGCAGTCAGCTCCACAGAGCTGAAGGTGTTCCGCCTGTCATTGGACACGGTCAGACGGTGAACGGCG
This sequence comes from Rhizobium grahamii CCGE 502, assembly GCF_000298315.2. Classification (GTDB taxonomy): domain Bacteria; phylum Pseudomonadota; class Alphaproteobacteria; order Rhizobiales; family Rhizobiaceae; genus Rhizobium; species Rhizobium grahamii. The sequence continues at coordinate 122,085 of NZ_AEYE02000024.1, forward strand.
AGATTCCCCTTGTGAGCACTGAGAGCCTTGCGCGTTCGTGAATTCATTCCACTTATCAAGTCGAATATCTCCCGATCGGCGCACCCGCATAATGCCGTGCGCGACAGCAATTGAAATCGAACGTCAGCAACCTCGCTTTTTGATATCGCCAAGCTATCTCCTAGTTGATGAAATCAGCGTCGAATGAGGAAGCAGCAAGTCGGGAATGGAGCGGGGGGCGATTTGCTGCCGGTATCGGTCGCGGTTTTGCAGGAGCACTGATCTTCGCGTTGCCGATGTTCATGACTATGGAGATGTGGGAACTCGGCTTTTCCATGGACAGGTTGCGGTTATTCCTGCTCCTCGTCTTGAATATTCCCCTCCTTGTTCTTCTATCGGACCGGGTCGGCTTCGAAAAGACGACCTCATGGATCGATGCGGCAAGGGATGCTGCCGTGGCCTATGCGATCGGCATCCTCGCGAGCTTCATAGTCCTTTTCAGCGTCGCCGTATTAAGCTTCGACCAGCCCGTCTCGGAGATCATCGGCAAGGTTGCACTTCAGTCGGTGCCCGCCAGCATCGGAGCACTGCTCGGACGAAGCCAGCTGAATGGTGATGCAGACGATGGGGATAGCGACGAAGATGATCCGGTACCGACAAGTGCCTATGACTACACAGGAGAGCTCTTTCTCATGGCGCTTGGTGCTCTGTTCCTTGGCTTGAACGTCGCACCCACGGAAGAGATGATCTTGCTCTCGTACAAGATGACACCCGCCCATGTCATGGCTGTCATCCTCATTTCGCTCGTCCTCATGCACTGTTTCGTTTACGCAGTATCGTTCAAAGGCGGCCACGAGATTGGCGACGACGTTCCGGCTTGGCACGCGGTGATCCGCTTTACCTTCCCAGGCTATGTGATCGCTCTCTTGGTCAGTGCCTACGCACTCTGGACCTTCCAGCGCTTTGAGGACTCAGCATTCACTCAGATGCTATCGACAACAATAGTTTTGGCATTGCCTTGCTCGATCGGCGCGGCTTCGGCACGCCTCATTCTATAGGATAGTCAAGTCAATGGCGCGAAGAAGGTATAGCGGTAGCAATACACCCCATATGGTCGAATGGATTGTCGGGGTTGGCAGCACTTTGCTGGTACTCATCATGATAGGTTTTGTCGGGCTGGAGGTTTTTGCCGACAGCTCAAGCCCCCAGCTATCGATCACCCTGTTAAACGATGAGCCAGGCATTGCACCAAACGAAGTGCGATTTGAAGTCCGAAACTCAGCCGATACCACAGCAGCGGCTGTGGTCATACGAGGTCATCTCGGAAATGAGGGAGATCCGACGCAAATTTCCGAGGTAACCTTTGATTATGTGCCGGCCCACTCCAAAGCCCGCGGCGCTCTGATATTTGCGACTGCGGTCGCTGGAAAGAAAGTCGCGGTTCGCGCGGCCGGTTATTCCGATCCCTGACGGATACATCCAGAAAAAGGAAAAGCAATGGGCGAAGTGGCACGCGGTTGGATCCGGCAAGCCGAAAGGGAAAAAGGCAAGGCAAGCTTCCCAGAGCTGTTCTTTGACCTCGTATTTGTTTTTGCCCTCCTTCAGCTATCCCACACACTATCCTCCGACTTCACGTCCGCCACCGCAGGAGAGGCCCTGATCCTGATCCTTGCAGTCTGGTGGGTATGGATGAACACGACGTGGGTGACAAACTTACTCGATACGGAACGTGACCCCGTCCGCCACATGCTATTCGCCTTGATGTTTGCAGGCATTCTCATGGCAATCGCATTGCCTGAAGCATTCGGTGCCCACGCCCTAGCCTTTGCGGCAATCTACGCGGTCACACAGGTCGGCCGTTCTGCGTTCACGGCATACGCCTTTCGAAATACGGATCAGCAGTCGGCGAAGACATTCTGTCGGATCACCGCATGGACAATCCTCGCAGGAATTCTCTGGGTCGCTGGGGGTGTCATGAATTTCGAATGGCGTCTACTATTCTGGACGCTGGCCATTGCCCTGGAATATGCGGTGCCACTCGTTGGCTATTGGGTGCCGCTTCTCGGCCGCGCACCGAAAGAGACGCTTGCGATCTCCGGCGAACACATGGCGGAACGATGTGCCCTGTTTGTGATCATTTGCCTCGGGGAAACCATCTTGACAACCGGCCGGAATGCGGTCGAGCATATGGGCACGGACCTGACGGTGGTGGTCTTCTGCAGTGCATTCCTGAGCACGGTCGCCATGTGGTGGATCTACTTCCATCACGGCCAGGAAAAAGCTGCCGAAAAGGCTGAAACTACGTCAACGCCCGAGAAGGTCGCGCATGACCTTTTCACCTACGGTCATCTTCCGATTGTTTCAGGCATCATCCTGACTGCCGTAGGAGAGGATTTTTCGCTCTCCGACACAGAAGCAAGAGGCGGCTTCTCCCATATGGCGGCGATCATCGGAGGACCCGTCCTCTTCCTGATCGGTAATATCTGGTTGAAAGTGAGCGCGGGAAGCCGATTCCCGACATCGCATCTCGTGGGTATTGCTATCCTTGCGGTCACGGGCATCGCGAGCTCGCTTCTGGCGAACTATGCTCTCAACGTCGCTGCGACCGCGGCACTTTTGGTGACGGCCGTTTGGGAATATCGGGGCCATCGAAGGTAGTTCTTTCCGGATTAGCCAGCCGGAAGGATCGTTTCGCCATGAACATGTGAGGTCAACGGAACCAAACCTTGTCTGGAAAATTCTTTGATGACGATAATTTCGATGAATGACCTCAAACGCGCGAATGATTGGCCTCTGCGCCTGCAAGCGGATTAACGGCATGGAAGCACCACCACTGGAACGAAAGCTCGCTGCCATACTCGTCGCCGATATAGAGGGCTATTCCAGGCTCATGCACGACGATGAGGAACAAACCCTCGCCACATTGACCTCTCACCGCGCCATCGTGGACCAGATCATTGAGCGAGCACATGGGCAGATTTTTGGTAGCGCCGGCGACAGTGTGTTGGCGGAGTTCCCGTCCATCGTACATGCATTCCGCTCCGCCGTTGCGATCCAGCAAGCAATGCGCATCGCGAATGAGGCACTTCCTGAGCAACGCCGGATGCACTTCCGTATAGGCATCAACATCGGCGATGTCCTCGTGAAGGATGGCGACATCTTCGGGGACGGTGTCAACATTGCCGCAAGGCTTGAAGCACTTGCTGACGTCGGCGGCATTTGCGTCACGCGGGGGGTTCGCGATCACCTGCGCGACCGGGTGGCTGCCACATTCGAAGACCTGGGCGAACACAGTGTGAAAAATATCGCGCGGCCACTCAGAGTATTCAGGGTGATTTTCAATGGCGGCGAACAGGGGATCGTGGACGATGAGCCGCACAGCGAAGAGAACCCCGCGGCAAGGCGGGCGCGGAGCAAAAGTGCTGACGTCGAACCCGATCACGTCGAAGTCACGTTTTGGGAATCCGTTCAACAAAGCGACGATCCGGCAGAATATCGGCTCTATCTCGAACGTTTCCCAAAGGGACAGTTCGCCGCATTAGCCGAGGAGCGCCTCGCAAAGGGAGGAACCAGTGAGCGTGATCCCGCCATCGAAGTCGCTTTCTGGGAGACGGCCAGCCAATCAGGAAGCGATGAAATGGTGACCGCCTATCTTCAAAAATATCCGGAGGGCCAGTTTGCGTCCCTCGCAAAGATAATGTTGGAAAAATCGTCAGGATCCCAAAGCGGCCGGCCGACGGGCGACTGACGCCGCCCGCCATGCGATAGCGCATCAACGCCGCGTGGCGGCGAGCTGCAACCTCGAAACACCAGCAGCAATATTTAATCCCGTTCCGGTTTGTCCGCTGAGTGGCTGAAGCACAATGTTACGGGCATTGCCTCCAATCAAGGCGTTTGCACCAACTCCCAACCCAACTGCCGCGTCCGCGGAGGCGCCGACATATGTGCCAGCCAAATCTCCCTGACCAACGCGCGTGGGCTTCGTGTTGACGACCACCCAGCTTAGATAAGACTTGCCACTGATCCCGATGTCGAGTCCGAGCTTCCCGATGCTGCCAGTATAGCGCTCAGTCTTCCTTCCCTGTTGTCGGAAACTGCAACTAATGCCACGATTGGAGCCGATTATCATTCCCATTCCACCGTTCACCTCACACGACAAGGTTCCGAGCCTTTGCCCGGGCTGCTGGGCGGCGACGGTTTGGTGGGGATGTTTCGAATGCTGAGCAGTCGCAGACCAACCCTGGGCCGGGAAGGCGAGAGCCGTTGCCGCGATTGCAATGAAGGCTTTATGCATGGTAATTTCCTCCAGTCGAGAAATTGGTACCTTGAGAAACATTGGCGATCGCAGAGGGTTCCATGGCCGAGCAAACTGTCGCACGCCCGACCTAATGCTCGTATGACCTGGCAGCTGGAAGCGCCTGAATGTGAGACGAGAATGCCGCGAACGATCATCATCCAGTGGAAGTTTGCTGAGGGTATCTATTTCGCGCACTTCCCAGAACCGTTTCCAATGGAACCCGCCCAATGGGCCGCCTTTTCCGCGCTGTTTGATCAAGTCGGGTTCCAATCGCAGGGAACTGGCGACATCCTGACGGTCGCCTCCTCGGCGAACGCTCCGCGGCGGATGGCGGATGGTCTAATGGCACTTGGCTACTCACTCGAACACCGGGGTGACGTCCCGCCAGCCGTGACGGGGAAGACCTGACGAGGGTCTTCTTGCCTACATTCGCCTATCGCTGCGTTGCCTAGTCTCCTTCGCCCGGAATTAGAATTTCGCCGCAGGCCTTGAAGTGGACAGCGTCATCCTCGTGAGAATGGCGACGTCGACAACGCAAACGCTGCCGGCGACCGGATTGCGGTACTGCTTACTGTCTGTTCGAGGGGCAGGCCGGGCAATGCCAACCGCGCCATCTTTCCGCGAGTTAAGATTTCTCACTAAAAATGAACATCGAGGGAACGGATGGGGCGCTCGGATGGCTTGAGTGGCAGCGTATCCGCCCTTAGGTCAGCCCTTCAACCAAGATCTTCGCGCGGCCTGTGACTGGAGAAACGGCGATTCTCGACGACAAAAAAAGAATGCTGGGATATGCGTTCACGCTGCTGGCGGTGATCATCTTTGCGACCCAGGACGGCTTCTCGAAGTACCTTGGTGCGCGATATTCGCCGATCATGATCACAATGATACGCTACTGGGCATTCGCGGCTTTCGTGATCCTACTTGCCTTTCGCAAGCCCGGGGGCCCACGAAATGCCGCAATGACGAACTACCCTTTCCTTCAGATACTTCGAGGCGTGTTACTGGTCACGGAAATTGCTATTTTTGTGTATGGGCTTGCCCACACAGGCCTCGCTACGACCCAGGCCATTTTTCAGGCATCGCCGCTAATCGTCACTATACTGTCCATTCCATTTTTGGGCGAGCACGTTGGCTGGAGACGGTGGATGGCGGTCTCGGCCGGTCTTCTGGGCGTCCTGTTGATCATCAATCCGACAGGTAGCCATTTCAGCCTCTACCTACTGCTGCCGTTGATCAGCGCGTTTATGTTCGCCGTCTACGGGGTGGCCACAAGAGCCGTCAGCCAGCGGGATCCGACTTTTACCAGCCTGTTCTATACGGCCGTTGGGGGAGCACTGGCGATCTCGCTGATCGGCCCCTTCTTCTGGACGCCCATTGCATTCGGAGATGTTCCGTTTGTTGCGGCACTGTGCATTTGTGGCGCCGTCAGTCATTACTGCCTGATCCGCGCCTACGATTCCTTGCAAGCTTCGGACGTCCAGCCCTTGACCTATCTTCAGCTGGTCGTTGGCGCGGTCATTGCCGTGACTTTGTTTGGCGAAACGCTGAGCTGGAATATGCTGGTTGGCTCGACAATCGTTGTCGGCGCTGGTCTTTTCACGATGTGGCGGGAACCAAGGGCTCGCTCAAAAAATAGCCCTGCTACCCGGGCGGGAATCCAGCCCTGAGTAGAGATGAGACGGGCCTTAATACCTCGAGACCGAAGAGGTCGGTCGAAGCATTCGACGCTATAACAGGAGTGCATCCTCGTTCGCCCGCATTTGCCATCTCCGGAACAAACCGCGCGAAAAGATGTTCTCCCCGGTATTAAACCGGCAGGCCCAAAGGGCCAGACCGGTAGCGGTCAGCGATTGCCGAAGGGGAGGCCAGCGTGGCAGAAATTAGAAAGTGGGCGAGACCTATCTCATTCGTTTCACCACTCACGGGCGACTACCGAACTATCGAGAGCGCAAGTGATGCCATCGCCGTATTGCGCGGCGCAGGATGGCCAGTCCAGGCCGGCAAGCAACTCCGCGAAGCCAGGAAGATCTGCGTTGAAGTGATTGACGGGAAGCGGCCCCCCGCCGAAGCCCGCAGGGCGTTCATTGCCGCTGCAGTCGAGGCGCACGTCTTCGTTAAAGAGAAATAACGCGTGCGACTAGCACCACTGCGACCAGAACGGCAGAACGGGTCAGCCGAGACCTGGCCGTGTCTCAGCAGAATTTCCCCTCCGCCCATTCCTATCACGGCTTTTTCGTTTCCAATCTACGGCCCATTGACTTCCAATTATCATGGCTAATAGTCCCGTCAGAATGGCAGGCGCAGGAGCGGCGTTCCTGCGCGAGTGCTCATTCATTTGGTGATGGTAGCCATTAGCTGCCCCTGCTTGGGGCACCATTGGGCATGTGAGGCAATGAGGTCTGCGTGTTCGCCGGTCCGAATGAGGCCGCGCTTGTCAAGCGCGGTAGGCGCCATACTTCGCGGCCTTCGGCCCGTGCCACCTTCCGTTGGAAGTCTATTTCTGCTGCAGCAACGTCCGAGCCTGAAGCACCAGATCTGGTAATAGCCGGTGGGAGGATTTAGCCTAACTTTATGCACGGCGGGCCTGGTGGTGATCGCGTGGTGACCTGGACTTGGAAACCCGGTCAGTCGACCGAGGCTAATAGTGCAGCCCTTGACGGCTGGTGGGCAACCCATCTCGACCACCATGACCAGTAAAACAGCTCCATTCATGTCCAGATGCAATCGTGTCACGACGCCGAATTGTTTGGCCCCGGGTCGTTCGATCATCTGATCTGTCTGCTTTCAGCCGTCAAACGTCCGATTTTGGCCTCACCTCGCGTCCTGTCC
>NZ_AEYE02000023.1 GCF_000298315.2 Rhizobium grahamii CCGE 502
CGGGAATGCCGGTTGCGAACTCTCTTCCGCACCAAAAGGGTACGGCAGCGTCATTTCTTGCGTGCAGAACGAGCGTCGGTACCATTACCTGCGAAAGGATGTCCGAAACATCGATTTCGCCGAATGCTTCATGGAGGCGGCCGGCGTTGCAAGGGGAAACCGAAACGCGCTGCAGTTCATCAAACCAATCCATCTGCACCTGATTTGCCCCTGGAATGAACATCGCTGTAAACAGATGCCGAAAAACAGGATTGTTCTGACCCCATCCTTCCCGGATCAGTGCGGTCATTGCGTCATGGGTGGCCACTTCATGGGTGTCGCCTCGCTTCCGCCAGCCTTTAACAAATCCTCCGTAGAGGATGAGGCCCGTTACCCGTTCGGGATGCCGCAAGGCATAGGCAACAGAGACGGCGCAGCTTTGCGACACCCCGAGAAGTGTAAATCGGTCGAGCTCCGCAGCGTCGACCACCGACTCTAAGTCGGCAATCATCGCCGCAAACGAGATATCCTCGGCAACCCAGTCCGAAAGACCAGTGCCACGCTCGTCATAGCGGATGAGCATCGTTTTCTCCGAAAGAGCGTCGATCCAATGCCTCCAAACCGGGCTCTCCCAATCATACTGGAGATGTGACATCCAATGCGCAGCTCGCACGATCGGTGATCCATGCCCGCACACTGCATAGGCGATCGTTGTCTGGTCTGAGGTCTTGCAGAAGCGAATTTCCTGCGACCTCCTGCCGGACGGCAACGGAAGCGGCAGAGGCTCCCGGGGTTCCGACCGCCGCTCGGGCAGATCGACGTCGGCAATTTCTGCAGTCAGCCTGTTCAGCGCCAGGCAATGAGCGTCCGCTCGGTCCGGATTATTCTGGAGGCGTCCGATGAGGGTGCGCAGAATTATTGTATGTATTCGAAGTAACTTGTCTCGTTGGTATTGCCGCCAAGCCTCAAAGCTTGGGCAGTGTGGCAGGCTAAGACCTTCGAGAAATTCACCGCGGAAAGTCCCTGCGAGAGATTCCAGTGTCTCGGTATCCAGGAGGGCGAGGTCAGTGGGTCGAAGGGAGGCTATGCCGGTGATGTCCAGATCAACCGTCTGGAGGCTAAGGAAAACGGATTCGTGGTCTCCACACAGGCGCTGATGACCTTCGGTGTTCACAATGGGTCGAAGTTTGTGCAGGCTCCACCTTAGCGAAGCCCGAGGGTCGTCTGGCACTTCCCAGAACAGCTTGCAAAGATGGTCGCGACGCTGGGGCCTCCCGATAACTGCCAAATAGCCAAGAAGGGCACGCGTCTTCTTCGACTGAGGCAGAGGCAGGAGCACTCCATCTCGACTGACGCTGAGCTCGCCCAATACCGCAATTGCCAGTTGGCCGATCATGATACACCGACTTGACGATGGCGTTCGTGAGATATCTTAGAACAATGCCACCGGAGTCGAAACCGACTTGACTAAGCGTTTGAGCTGTCGGCGTCCTCTGACGACGCGGGATTGGCGGTCGCATGGACGTTTTTTACGATGGCTGGCAAGTGTATCTAGCAGCCCCAGCGCAAGGCAGCCGTTGCAACGGGCGAATCCCATAGAGAAAACTCCTCTTCCGTAAGGAAAGCGAGCGTGATGGAAAGGCCCTGCATGTCGAGCGACGTGGCATAAGTGCCAACGAGCGAGCGCTCAATCCGCAGGCCATGCGCCGTCATGATGCGATGCGCTGAGTTGTAGGCAAGTTGCGTCGGCGCCACGGAAAAATGCCGTATGCCCGCAGCAAGAAGGTCGGCGGTACACGAGGGGTCTTCGGCCATTTCGCCGCAGATGCTGATCCGCTTACTGCCGGCAAGCTTTGCTGCCTGGTCAGAAGCCGCAGCACCGCCGGAGCCGCCTTGGCTTGGGAAATCGCGAAGTCGGCATCCTCTCGTGGCGAGGCGACAAGATACTGCGCGAGATCGGCCGAACGAAAAGAAGTCCGCACTCTCGAATTTGTCCAGCGTGAGTGCTGCCGCAGGAACCTCCACCATCAATCCAGATGGGAGGTAAGCTATGCGGCACACCGCGGCGGGCAAGCTCGCTTGATTCTTCGCTATAGATCAGCTTGATGCCGTCGACTTCAGACGGGAAAGTCACCATCGGCAGCATGCTCTCGGGTGATCGTCATGTGCATCGGGATCACGGACGGGCACTGGTGTCGAATATGCATAAGTGCCTTTGCGTCTCGATGAATATAACCTTCGACAAAAGGTTGTTGGCACCGCTCACCTGGATTGGGCCGGGCGGCAGAGTTTCGCCAAGCGGCCCGCATGTGCACCTTTATATAGGGGGGCTTAGAGCTGCAGAAGGCGAAATTGCAGTTCAGTGGCGTGGCGGCGAGGGACAATTCTTTGCCCCGGACTATGCCGGCTGGCCTTGCCGGCTTCAGCGAAGCTCGCCATTAGGGAGTTTGCCGTTCGACAGGCTCGAGGCCCAGATGTTGCAGCAGATCCTGCTTCAGCGTGATCTGCCCTTTCAATGTTTTCTCTGCTCAATCGCTTTTTGGCGATGGTCCTGCGTCGTAATGAGCCACATCGCCCCGCAATGCTTATCGAAGGTTAGACACCGGGCTTAATCAGGCACGCGACGTCACCTGCATCGCCTGTAACCTCTTATCTCAGGGAGGGTGGCGGCGTGAAGCCGCTATTCACGTCTGCCTATGCCGTATAAACAGGACCCCACCAAAACGGGTGGGGTCCGTCTCATTTACTTATTCAGCGCATCCTTCAGCGCCTTGGCCGGCTGGAAGGTCAGCTTCTTGGCCGCTGCGACCTTGATGGTCGCACCCGTGGCTGGATTGCGGGCCTCGCGCTCAGGCGTTGCCTTCACCTTGAATTTTCCAAAGCCGGGCAGGGACGTTTCGTTGCCGGCGACAGCAGCGCTAGCGATCGATGCGATCACGGCTTCAACAATTGCCTTGCCCTGGACCTTCGTCAGACCATGCTCAGCAGCGACCTTGTCAGCGATTTCATTGGTAGTCGTCATATCTGTTTCCCCATTCGTACGTTCGAGCATCCCTGCCATCAGCTGCTCGCGCTGTCATTGACGCGCTGCAGCAAAAGCAAAGGTAAGTGCCTGATTTCCACAGCTTCTGATTAAAATTCGCCACCTGAAACCGCCACTCCTGCTCCCTGTCTCCAGGACAAGGTCTGTATTGATAGGTCTTTGAGTTGGAGATCGAGCCTTGAGATTGTTCGTCGCCACAGGCGCCATTCGCCTTGGAGGAATAACTCGGGACGTCAACGCGGCTAGTGTTCGGATCCCTCAAGGATGTTTGGAAAGCACCTCAGCTATCCCCAGCTGGTTGGAAAATCTCGTCCCGACATGACTCGCATTAGTTCTTGTGTCGTTTGCCAGATGTCGCAAAGGCATGTTGGAATCCGCCTCAATGGACTACAAGCGATTAGACGAGTTCAAAATCGGAAATTGAAAGTATATCCATGGTTCCTCAACTTTCTCTCCCACGCGACCGAATTTCCGTGCTTCTGCTTGAAGGCATCAATCAGAGCGCCGTGGATTATTTTTTGTCGTCCGGCTACACCAATCTCGTTTCTCTGCCCAAAGCGCTCGATGATAAGGACCTAAAAAGCCATATCGCCGACGCGCATATGATCGGTATTCGGTCTCGAACGCAGCTGACAGAAGAGATCTTCGAATCTGCCAAAAAGCTCATTGCCGTCGGCTGTTTCTCTGTCGGCACGAACCAGGTCGATCTCGACGCCGCCCGGCGTCGCGGGATTCCGGTCTTCAACGCTCCCTATTCGAATACGCGCTCGGTGGCAGAACTGGTGATCGGCGAGATCATCATGCTGACAAGGCAGATTTTCCCTCGGTCGGCTTCTGCCCATCAAGGTGGATGGGAAAAATCCGCCACAGGCAGTCGGGAAGTACGCGGGAAGACGCTTGGAATCGTCGGCTATGGCAATATCGGCTCACAGCTGAGTTCGCTTGCGGAAAGCATGGGCATGGTTGTGCGCTATTTCGATCTATCGGACAGGCTACGCCGGGGGAATTCCGAGTCTATGGCTTCGCTCGTCGAACTTCTCGAGATTTCGGATTATGTGACCATGCACGTTCCGGAAACGAGTTCGACGTATAACATGATCACCGAAAAAGAACTGCGGCGCATGAAAAAGGGCGCCATATTCATCAACAATTCCCGAGGCACGGTGGTGGATCTCGACGCGCTCGCGAAGGTTCTGAAAGAAGGCCATCTTGCTGGTGCTGCCGTTGACGTTTTTCCGAAGGAGCCTGCATCGAACAAGGAGCGTTTCCAAACGCCCTTGCAAGGCTTGAACAACGTCATTCTGACACCGCATATCGGTGGCTCGACGGAAGAAGCCCAGGAGCGCATCGGCGGGGAAGTTTCCAGGAAGCTGGTTGAATATTCTGACATAGGCTCAACGATGGGGGCCGTTAACTTCCCTCAGGTTCAACTGCCTGAACGTCCAAACGGAACCCGTTTCATCCATGTTCATGAAAATCGCCCTGGCATACTCATCCAACTGAATGGAATCTTCTCATCGCGCGGATTGAATATCCTTGGAGAATTTCTTCAGACCTATGGTGATACAGGTTATGTGGTCGTGGAAGCCGAGGGGATTTCACAAAATGCCGACGACATCCTTCAGTCTCTCCGCCAGATTCCGGGAACGATAAGAACCCGCTTAGTCTACTGACCCACACAGGGCCCCAAATGAGCTTGGCGGGCGCCTTCGGCGCCGGCCAGATGCGTCGGAGTGGCAGCGACCAGGTCTGCAGGCAGGCGCGTTTGGACGTGCGGCTCTACCACCCTCTACGCAGGCTCACCCCGCAGTCACTTGCATGGGAATGCCTCTATCAACGCCATCGTCATGACGACGCCGACCATGGCCGGATCGAGACCGCCGTGCGCCGGATGCCGTTCAATGTCAGTCTCGATCATACGAAGATACTGATCGCCGGTGATCGCAATGTTCGGCTGGCAATAGAGCGTCCGCTCCCGCTGCTCGAAGCCGATTGTCATGTTCGCCCCCTCGACGCCGCGACCGACACCAGTAAGAAGCGCCACAAACTCCTTGTTGCCATCCCTGGCCCAGCCAACGACATCTTTCACGGTAGCCCCGTGGGCACCGCTGGAAAAACACCACAACGCTGTCGCCAGAAGCACAGCCTTATGCATCAAATCATCCCTTGACCCGGGCTTGAACCTAATAACGATGCTACAGGCATCACGCGCCGGCCGCCACTCCTTTACGAGTTGTGCCTCGTGCCGGGTTAGCCCACTTCAGTGCATGGATGTTCAAATATTCAAATTGTGCGCTTGCCCACATTTGAACTTCGACGGCTATTCATCGACCGTTTCCTCCCCTTTCATTAGAGATGCTAGATACCCACCTACAGGGAGGCGGACTGATGCCCGCTGCCGTCGGCAAACGGAGAACACTTACGATTGGAGCCCAGCCATGTTGGTACACCGATGGAAAGAGCCCCTCGTGCTCGGAGACAGCCGCATTCGCATTGTTGTAAGCTCTCCAGAGGAAGCCTTAACCTGGCTGATTCACGAACCCGACCAGAGCACGGCCAAATGGAAAAGAGCGTGGAACGCTTGCCGAGCAGTCATTGAGGGTAGGATGAAGGCGGAAGACGCCAAGCCCGTCGTTAAGCTGGCGGCGGCACACTGAACCATTCAGATAGGCGATCTTGGTCCTTCATCTGATCCATTGATTTTGAGCTGCAGCGCTTCGGCTGCTCGCGTTGAGCCCGGGCTGGTTCGGGGCCTGTCGTCACTTGCGTGATGAGGGCCTCTACCTCAGCCATGCAGCCCTCCCTGTCGACATTCAGGGGGTGCCGGTCCTTTCGGCCGTTCTCGATCGATCCGCCAGTCCCTGAATAGCTGCCTTGGTCGCTCGCAATAATGCAGGACGATGATGACGTGCAACGGAAGCCCTGGTAACAGTCCTGGCATGGCCGCCGAGGTCGTTCAGCTCAAGAGAAAGCCTGGTGAGCGAACTCGTCGATGTTAAGGCAACAAATGGGCATTCCAACTCCCACAAAGGTGGAAAGCCCCCCATAACAAAGGCTAACCAGTTCGCAGTTTACTTGCGTGAAGCGATCACTTTTCGCAGAGACGCCGCCCGCCGGAATAGGGCTGGTAGGTGCAGTCCGACGGCCGGAAGGAACGGTAGCTGCGGGAGCAGGCTGTGATGTTGCAGGACTGTGGCGCGCCCGGGCCGTCGATCGTTGATCCAGCGGACCTCGACTCATTTTGTGCAGGCTCGGTCCTCGCTGCCCGCATGAAGTCCCGCCAAATCCGCGCTGGCAAAGCGCCGCCTGTAACGCCATTCATCGGCGTTTCATCGTCATTGCCAACCCACACCCCGGCGACGAGCGGTTCCGTGAAGCCGACGAACCAGGCGTCGCGATTGTTTTGACTGGTGCCGGTCTTGCCGGCCGCAAACCCGCCGGGGTCGGCTTCACGTCCAGTGCCGCGCTCGACCACCAACTGCAGGAGGCCGAGGAGATCTGACTGGTAAGGCGAAAGGTCAATATTTGGCCCAACCTGTGGGCTGAGCCGAAACGCTTGTGGATACCCTGCTGCCTGAAAGTCGATGATCCCCCGGGGCTCGACGGGCGCTTTGCCGAGACGGACCGAGGCATAGGCGCTGGTCAGGTCGAGCAGGTTTACTTCGGATGTCCCGAGCGCCAAGGACGGAGTGTTCGCAAGTGGAGCATCGATGCCTAGCTCTCGGGCGGCGGCAATTACATTGTCGAGCCCGACCTCGTCGGCAAGTGTCACCGTCGCGGCATTTAGCGACCGCGCAAAGGCTTCCGCAAGTGTTACCCATCCGCGATAGCCGCCGCCGTAGTTTTCCGGCGCCCAACCGTTGATGTTGATTGGCGCGTCGAGAATCCGATCGGACAAGGTCAGCCCGGCCTTCAGGGCCGCATAGTAGACGAACAGCTTGAAGGTTGAGCCCGGCTGCCGCATCGCGGTGACGGCGCGGTTGAACTGGCTTGCCTTGTAGTCGCGCCCGCCGACCATGGCAACGACGGCACCGTCCGGCGTCATCGCAACCAATGCGGCCTGCGACGCTCCGGCAGCCTTTCCTTCCCGCTCCAAAGCTTGTCGCACGACCCTTTCAGCGAGCTGTTGCAGGTGCGGCACCAGCGTGGTGCGCACCGTTGTCGAACCTGGGGAGGAGCCGGCGATTTCGCTCGCCTGCGGCGAGATCCAGTCGGCGAACCAACTTCCGGAGCGCGGGGTCGGCGTCGTCGGATGAAGTTTGGCGAAGCTCGCCTTGACTTCGTCGGCCTCCGCTCCCGTGATCTTGCTATTGGCTACCATCGTGTCGAGGACGACGGCGCTGCGTTGCCGGGCGCCTTCGAAATTATCGATCGGGTTCCACTGGCTCGGTGCCCGCAGCAATCCCGCCAGCATCGCTGATTCCTGCAAATTGAGGGCGCTAATATCCTTGTTGAAATAGATCCGCGCGGCGGCAGGCATGCCGGTCGCACCGGCACCAAGATATGCGCTGTTGAGATAGCGAGTGAGGATTTCCTCCTTGCCCAGCTTCCACTCCAGCCACAGGGCAATAACGACCTCCTGTATCTTCCGTTTTATTGTCCTATCGCTGTCGAGGTACTGCAGCTTGATGAGCTGCTGCGTGATCGTGCTGCCGCCCTCTACCACCGAGCCAGCTTCGAAGTTCCGCAGGAACGCCCTTGCTATCCCTCTGATGTCGATGCCGAAATGATCCATGAACCGCCGATCCTCAATTGAGAGGACGGCGTCGATGAGATGCGGCGGAAACTGATTGTATTGCGCATACGATCCTTGATAAGGCCCCTGACGCACCAGCGGTGCACCGTCAGCGGTTTCCAGCACTACGACAGGCTTCAGGGTCCCATCCCGGATCTCACCCCAGGGTACGTCCTTCAATGCCCAAACGAATATACTTCCTATCAGCAGGAGACCGACAAGAAAGACCGAAACGAGAGCGAATTTCCACCGGCCAGCGTCAAGGGATGCGTGCCGGCGTTTCTTGAGGGCTGTCGCACTGATACCGGCCGCTGCTTTAACCAAACTAGCCGCCGACCGTGTGCAGAAATTGCGGACAGTTGTTGTTGTTCCCGCTCGGATTGATCCCCTGAGCTTCGTCCCCAGATAGGAAGAAGCTGTCTTTGCCCTGGTCCGCGCCGAGGTTGAACTCGCTTTCAAATCCTGGCTCAGCGCACGCATCAGGTAGCGCGCTGCCAGTCTGCTTTGGCCGAAGGATTTGTGGGGCCGTCGCGGTTGATGGGCAGCGGAGCCTGAACTGGCCCCACCAATTAAGTCCACGGCGGCCGCCGGGGTCTCGATGCGGTCGGGGATCCGCGAATCCGCCGAGTGATCGGCGCCCGTGCTTGGATCATTGGCATTTTGGTTTGAGGATTCGGGAGGGCTTGGCATCGGTTACCGCTTATGAACTCTTCCCGAATTTAGCGCGGGCTTGTAACCCGGCAATGCCAAATGATCCACCGCGGCTGCGTGCATTCATGCTCGCTTATAACGTGTCGCGGGTTCAAGGGCCGGGCATGAATGTCCCGCGTTACCAGACTCAAGTGAAAAAGACGAGGAGCCCGGCTCAACTCCGAGGTCTTTCGACGGCTCCCGCCAAACCCGCGACAAGCCCCGCGTTGGATTAGCCGATCCCGTGGCGCGCTTGCCGGGCAGCGTTTAAAACGGTTTTAAAATAGGCCTTTCAAACCTAATCGATTTTAATTTTTTCTTTAAACTTTTTTTGTTGCAATGCAAAAGAAACATGACGTTAATCCCTCCGATACAAATATTGTTGGAGTTACACATGACCTTCAGCTTTCCACTTGATGATAAACGAAATGCCGAAGAACTGCTAAAGCACTTGGCAACGCACAATCTCAGGCCCCCCGGGAATTGTGTGGTATCGGTAAAAACGCTCGTGGCGCACGTCTCCTCTCTCAACACATACTCGCTCGGCTCGGCTCGTACGGCATGGTAGGGTCTCGCTCTCTTGGCCTCAGCCGTGCATGGTCACGTGCGCGTTAGCGCGGGCGGAGTTCTTAGGATGGGCGAGACGATCGAGAATCGCATGTCGCGATCCTGCCCGTGCCGACAGAATCCGATCAACCAGCGAACTGCAATTCCGGCTCTAAGCCCTCCTATGCCGAAACCCTCGATCACTTCGAGTTCGCCCGCACGATAGCCTTTGCACGTGATCTCATGGCACCGTGCTATTTGCGCCTCTCGGCCGGACGAATGCGGATGTGTGTCGAGATGCAGGCACTCTGCTTCTTCTCCGGGGCCAACCCGGTCCTTGTCGGTTCCGTCATCTTGGCCTCTCTCCGATGCCGCTCGGAAAAGCCCAGTGACGACGCCAGTAGTGTCCGTCTGCCTGACAACGCTCAAGGAACTGCGGGGGGCGCCGCAGGGTGCGTTGATGTCCCTTCGAGCGTAGCGGCATCTAATTCCGAAGCGGGTTACGGGCCCCCTTTGAAAACAGCATGACTTGAGATTGCGATTTCAAGCGCTATCCTGCTGAGAGCCATCTGGCATCAATAGGACAGCTTGTGGAGGAATGCTCACTTGACACGGTCAGAGCTCGTCAAACGCGTTTCCGCTCATTACCCGCACCTCCATCTTGGGCATGCAGAGAAGGTGGTCGATGCAGTTCTCGACGCAATCACAGAAATCCTCGAGCGCGGTGGCCGCGCAGAACTGCGTAATTTTGGGTCTTTTTCGATCCGCAATCGCCAGTCCCGCGCGGGTCGTGATCCCCGAACCGGAAATGCAATCTTCGTCGCAGAAAGTTGGGCGCCATTCTTTCGAGCGAGTAAGGAATTGCGAACCCGATTAAACCGTCGCGGCTAAACGCTGCTCGCTGACCTATGGCGCCTCCGACCCCGAGAACGGCTCCGCTTTCGATGGGGGTCGGCTTTTGCGTTGGGTCGGTTCGAGCGACGCCGCGCCCTGTCGTGCTTCAGCGGGATCGAGAGTTCGCCGACCCAACGTCTTCCAAATGGGTTCAACGACTGCTATCTTAGAGATTGCGCATTTACCCCTCACGACGGTGTTGGATTTGGGAAACCAGACTTCGGGAAGTCGGATCACTACACCGCCGCTCTGGATAAAAAGCCGTAAAGCGCTCCTTATCGGACTCGTCTTTGTCGCTGTTGTCGGTATCGTCGCACTATCGAGCAGCGCCCTCTATCGGCGCGATGCCGTTACCCCAAGCCTATACCCTGTCGCTCAAAGGCAAGCCCGATCGTTGCGGCCGACTGGCGAGGTTATCGCCATGCGCGCTGATTTACGGCAATCCGCGTCGAATGGAACGCGCCTTTTCGATTCTCCGATTTTTGAACTGGCAAGCCAATTCCTGCGCACATGGCGGATTTCGGGCCCCGAGGTTTGCGCGGCGTTTCGTAATGCGGGAATTGAGACGACGCAGTGGCGCGCCGCTTCTATGCGAAGTGTCAACTACGAGTGCTACTTTCAGCGCGTTTACGAGCGGGACGAGGCCCGTCCCCTTCGTTCGACGTTTCTGCGCGTTCGAGGGAATTCGAGGGGCGATATCTTTGAGATAAGTGGTCGAATTGTGGGGCCGAAGACGGATGATCGTGGAATGCTTGATCCCTCCCTCATGCGTATCTTCGAAGTTATCGTTGTCGAAGCGAGGTGGGAGGACTTTCAAGAGGCGCTCCCCTCGATCCAGAAACTCCTCGACGTCAGAAGCGAGCGCTTTGGTGCATATTTCGACTTCACACGAGAGCCGAGCCAGGAGAACAGTTACAATTTTGCGCTGGTCCTATCACAGGACTCCGACCAGCAGGCTCGCACGAGAGCGTATTTCTCTGAGACTCGCTGGTTGGCCAATCCATATCATCGGCAGCGTGTCGGCGTTGACGCCGAGGAACCGGGGTCGTTTGTCCCAACAGGTTCCTCCATGGGCGGGTATGGTGCGCGTGGAGTGGTGCGCAGGGGGTACCGGAGCGAGCCACCGCTTTAATATTGATAGCGACATCTGCGCTATGCGACACGACAGAGCAAGTGAGAGGCAGGAGGCTTTCTGTGGAAATTTGGTCGACCCTGCGCACTTTCACGGTCATATTTTAGGTGCCGTCATCAGTGACAGTTGACTGGTGGATCATTCCTTTGGCTTGAGGAGATTAGGGACGGGCCTGCCCTTGCCAGGCGAAACTGAGATTGTGTGGAACCATTCAAAAGCTGCTCGGGTTGGGGGGGCCGTCCGCGAAAGATCAGCAGCGCCTTCATGGGCTCTCTCTCCCTCCCTATGTTTTGCCATGGGGAACGCCGCTTATTTTTATGGCTCCTGGTTTCAATTGGACGCGGTTTGAATGTCAAATCGTCATATATCTAATCAGTCAATGCCAGAAATGACGCCAAAGCCGGAGATACTTTCGTCGGCGACGATTTGATGGCTGCAGTTCTAGCAGGTGGATATCCCGAGGCATTGGGCCGCAGACAGGACTGGTATGCGGATTATATCCAGGCGATCGTCCAACGCGATGTTCGCGATGTGGCATAGCTCTAGCATCATCTTTTCCACGAAAGGCGGAATCCGAGTGCATATTCGCTCCTTCCGTGGTGACCCGAGGAAGAGAGTTTACTCCGGGCGCCTATGGATCGGGTCGATCCAATACACCGCCTCGGGCTCCTCTATCGGATCGACATCAGTTATATTGACGACAACCGCTTCATTGTCTGAGCGAACAAGGACGCATTCGAGAATGTTGTCAGGATCAGCATTGATTTCCTGGTGCGGAACATATGGCGGGACGAAGATAAAGTCTCCCGGTCCGGCCTCCGCAACATACTCAAGTCGATCACCCCAGCGCATACGCGCTCTGCCTCGAATGACGAAGATAACACTTTCGAGCGCACCGTGGTGGTGGACGCCGGTCTTCGCATTTGGTTCGATTGCGACCGTGCCGGCCCAGATCTTTTGTGCCCCAACACGAGCGTGGTTGATGGCCGCCTGGCGAAACATGCCAGGGGTCTGCGGGGTATTTGAATCAAGCTGATCGCCCTTTATGACGCGGACGCCGTTGTGCTTCCAATAGTCAGAATGGTTGTCGTGATGGGTGTCGGTCAAAACCCTGCTCCTGCCCAGTCTACCAGGGAACGTGCATAGCGTTTCGTGCGCGCTGGACGCTAGAACAAGTTCGCGCTTATTGGTAAATCTGCCTTGTACATCGAACGCAGGCCTCTGTCTCCGCATAACGACGAGAAATATAGTGGCCTGGCCGGTCTCAACCATAGACCGGCAACCGGTCCGACAACTCGCTCCCTGCATGTCAAAGCACTCGCACCGCTAAGCGTTCTTGGGGAGTTGGCGTCCGGTCGCCTTGCCGTTGATACGCGCTGGTGGACCTTTGGCGACGTGGCAGATGCTGCTATTGCTCACGCGTAGTTGGCCGGGTGGAGCTGTCTATGGAAAAGCTTGGCCCTCTACTTGGTAGCGGGAATGTCGCGGACGTGTATGCATTTGGCAAGTTCGCCATAAAGCGTGTGCAAACGCAAAAGTGTCTGCTTTTCGCGACGCCGCTAACCTGGCCATCGTCCAAGAAATGCACCTGCCGACGCCCAGATTTCATGAGGTGGGACAATATTTCGAGCGCTGGGGAATAGTTATGGATCGCGCACCCGATGCAGTGAACGGTAAAAACGCTACGGTGTCTCGTTCCAATACGTGGTGCAGCTGACAGCATTTGGCAAAGCCGAGCGAGTCAGAATTGAAGTCAAATGCGGCGAAGTTGATCTCGAAACTCACAATTCCCAACGCCCGGAAATTTAGTTAAATTGGCGCCCATGCTCACACGATTCGAAATTCAGGCAGGGCAGGACGGGACAAATCTCTGGGCGATCGTCGACAAGACAAACGGCTTAGTCGCCGTGGTCGGGGACGTGCGCCTCTACGGGCTGGATTGGGAAGAAGCTGACGACTTGGTCGACCTCCTCAATCTTCTCTATCTCGAGCAGAAGTCTGCCACCGTCCAACAGCGGACGGTCAGTCCCGACATTGACAGCGCGCCCGAGGAAGTTCGAAACGCTCTGTCCTGATTTGCGAAGAGGTTGGAGCCATGGGCTCCGACTGCGTACGCTTTGATGCGGTAGTCGGTTTGCGTTTCAGCAGAATTTGGCCAATTCAATTGGTGGAGCGAACGAATAATCCATGAGTGCAATGAAATAATGTGCCACGACCGTTGCACAGACAACAAAGACCAACATCTGCTTCGCGAGCGACGGCGTTTGTCCGTAAATCGCTATCCATCGAATGATGGTGTGACCTGGGGATGCAGCGTGTTGGTACCGAAATCTTCATCGTGGAACCATTTTCGACCCCACGTCTGCCGGGCTGACTTTTTGTATCCGCAAACGACGCGTGAACGGCTGCAGTCGTGCTGGCTGGGGTTCGCCTTCGCAGGAACCTTTAGGCATTTCATCGGTTGAGACTTCTTGGGGAAGCATGCGGCGCAAGTCTCCTCCGTGGCAATAGGCCCCCCTTGTGGCCACGGCAGCTATAGCGTCCGTATGTTTCCCCTTCCGATCGTCACTGAGATTGGGGAGCAGCCTAGCGCAACAAAGCTTTGCGAGATGATGCGCGTTCCCCCGCCGACGCAAGCCGCTCCACCAGAAATCAATTTCGCAATGGTGCGATGATTCATTTTAGCGGACGCTGCCTGTGTCGGCCCTTCTTCTCTGCGGTCTACCAGAGTTTGCTCAGCTTGAACGTAAAGGTGCGCGCGTCGCCGTAACCACACGCACCGATGCCGCCGCAGCTCTCGACATAGACCTTGTCGAAGACATTGGTGACGTTGAGCGACGCAACCCAGTCGTTCTTCCTGTAGCGAACTGCCGCGTCCACAAGCGCTGCATCAGGTACTTTGTGCATGTTCGCTTCGTCAGCCCACGATGCTCCCTTGTAGCGCAGGCCTGCTCCAAGGCTTAGTCCCTCTAGAGCCCCGATGGTTACAGTGTAGTCAAGCCACAGCGACGCGGTGAAGTCAGGCACGATAACAGGCGTCTTGCCAATGAGGGCGGGGTTCAGCGGGTTCTTGGCTATTTCAACGTCCGTATAAGCGAGCGAGCCGAGCAGCTTCCAGTTTTCGTCGATATTGACTTTTGATTCCAACTCGAAGCCCCTGGATTCCGCCTCGCCAAGCTGCAGCCTCGTGTAGGGGGGTGCGGGCATGGAAACGGTATAATTCCGCTTGTTGATCTGGAAAACCGAGGCAGTCAGCGAACCATCAATAAAGGTCGGCTCATATTTGACACCCGCTTCCAACTGTTCCCCCTCTTCCGGCTTAAGAGGACCGTCAAAACCGGTTCCAACCAGCGGATTGAAGAAGGTTGCAGCGCTGACGTAAGGCGTCAGCCCGTTGTCGAATTCGTAGGCGAGGCCGGCACGACCGCTCCACGCTCCCTCGGAGCTGGTGAAACTGCTTGCCGGCGTGAGCCTGTTGTCTAAGTCCGTATGGACAAAGTCATACCTGCCGTTGAGGGTCAGGAGCCAGCCGTCTCCGAAATGGATCTGATCCTGTGTATAGAACCCCAATTGGTTCATGTTGACGACTTCGTTGTAGAGCGGACCATTGGGCACCTGGGGTAACCCATAAACGGGATCTAGCACGTCGATCGAGCCCGAGCCGAAAACGAAATTCTGGACGTTGTCGATGCGGTAGTAGCGATAATCGATGCCCGCCATGATGTTGTGGGTGGCGCTGCGGAGCTCGAACTCATTTTCGACGCGATTGTCCCAGGCGATATTGTCGGCAGCGGTATCGCCTTCGAAGCCAATGCGGTTCAGAGTAGTTGCGCTGGAATAGAGGTATGGGTATGGGCCGAACTCGTACTTGTTCAAATGCCCATATCGGAAATTCGACGTCGCCTTCCAGCCGTTGTCAAACTCGTGCTCTAGTTCGTAACCGATCATTTCCTGATTGTAGCGCCCGGTGTCCAGATCGGGCTCGCCAGGAAAAAAGTCGCGTCTGATCTTGCCGAACGGCGCGTCGACCACTGTACCCTCATACGGAAGGAAGCCGTTGCCTGTGTGCACCTGGTCCAACCCGCCGGCATAGGCCCAGACCGTGAGCTCCGTTGAATCGTCCGGCGATATCGTGAGTTGCGGCATGAAAAAGCCGCGGAGATCGCGGGAATAGTCCGAGTAGTTGTCGCCGCCAGCGATCTTGCCGGTGAGGCGATAACTCAGCGCCTCACTGCCGCGCACCCTGTGCGAGACGTCGAAGCCTCCGAACCCGTTGCCATTACTGTTGATGCCCGTTTCGGTGTAGTAAAATGGCTCGTCGGTCGGGCGCTTGCGCACCATATTCACGATGCCCCCGGGGTTGGAGCCGCCGTATAGAACAGATGCCGGTCCCTTCAGCACCTCGACGCGCTCCAGCATGAACGGGTCGATCTGAAACCCGCCGAAGCCGTAGCTGAACAGGTTCAGCCCATCAAGGAAGACGCCGGTCTGCGTTGCGTCGAAGCCTCTGATAAAGAACCAGTCGGTGTCGGGATCAGTTCCGTACGGGGCGGCATTGACGCCCGGCGTATAGCGTAGCGCCTCGTCCACCTTGTTGATGACGCCGCGGTCATTCATTTCCTGCGTGCCGACCACCGAAACTGACTGCGGGATCTCTTTAAGCGGCGTGCCCGTTTTGGATCCTGTCGTCGTTTCCCGGGCGACATAGCCCTTCACTGGCCCCGTTGCGCTGTTCCCGGTATTTTGGCCTTGAACAACGATCGGCGCCAGCGGCGTGTCGGCAGTCTGCGCCTGCGCTGCCCACGCCGCGCAAATGGCAATTATTGCTGCGCTGGTACTCAGTGTGCGTCGCGCGCGCCGGAAACGTTCAACTTCATGCATTGATGGGACCCCGCTCATGCTGACTGCCGGCGGCTCGCTCGGGCCACCCGCTGATATGATGAGCGATTAACTCAAATTTAATTGCCGGGCTTGGCGTGATCGGTGGGGATTGAACGATTTTGGGTACATTGAAAATTGACGAGCAGATCCTTGCAAAAATGCATCACGTGCACCGCAGCCTTTGCCACCGCGCCGGTGTTGTGCCGACATGCTTTCGAAAGACGCGGGTGAAGTGCGCCTGATCAGAAAAACCTGTCTCAGCGGCAATGGCTGTCAGTGCCTGCTTCTCGCCTTGAAGGAGCTCCTTTGCACGCTCCAGCCTTGCGGTCATTTGCCACTCATGCGGGCTCGTCCCTGTCGAAGCCTTGAACGAATGGCTGAAATGCGATTGCGACAGTCCCGTCAGCTCCGCCAACTCCTGGAGCCGGATATTGCGGGCCGCGTTGTCCTTTATGAAGTCCGTAGCCCGCCGCAGCTGCCAGGAGGCCAGGCCGCCACGCCTGCGTGTCGGCGTTTTGGCGATCTTCAAGACGGCGATCAACAGCGCAAGCGCGAGCCCATCGCCGTACAGGTCATGCAAGGGATCGGGATGCGCAATCTCAGCCGCTATCAGTTCTGCAAGTGCCATGATCCGCTGGTCAAAGAAGAGCAGTTGCGGATCCTGAAGCCTTTGTGGGTCAATATCCTCCATCAGTCGCTGGCCGAGGATGGCGGCATCGAAATGAATATCGAGGTGGCGCATGGACTGCACCTCTCTGATATCTACCCAAAGTTCCATTTCCGCCGGAATGAAGGAAATCGGGCTGGCACGCCGGTCTTGTGGCGCGCCCGCTGCCATCGCCGACAGCTTGACGGATGGTCGGCCACGCCCGAGATGATCAAGAAGGATGAACAATCGCGGATCGCGCGCAACATAGTGGCCGCCGGCATAGGCGCCGCATTCCACATCCCAAAGGTCGGCTGTAATCCCGTTCCAATCTCGACGCCTAAGCCCGCCAACGACCGAGAAACCCTCGATCGCGTTCTGCATGCGCGGCTGAAAAGTCATGATGCTGTCCCACAGTCAAAACATGTGGCTGATTATCAAGTTTAGTGCGGAGTATCAATCATCTCGTCTCCGGTTTTCAGTGGTTCCTCGTCTGCGCATCATGCAGCCGGTTGCCAAACACCCCGGCAGCGATTGGGGAGGGATGATCGATTGCTGTCGCAACGAGATCGGACGACAAGGCTCTTTTGCCCCCTTGGCTGAGGAACTCCTGTGCTCCATCGGCCGAGTCGCGTTCGTGCATGACGAAGGACTCATGGATGCGGTCACCGCCGCGTCAGGCTCAGGTCCCGCATATGTCGTTCATTTTATGGAGGTGCTGGCCGAAGCCGGCGCGCGGGCCGGCCTGAGCGGCGCTCAATGACAGTCACTCCCTCTGGATTTGTTGCGACTACGGCTTCGCGTTGAGATGCGAGGAACGCGATAAGGGCATCTCGTTCTGGCAGACTCCCTGGAGCCATTCGCCAACAATAAAAGGGTAGCAGAGCAGTCGATCATCCTCGATGATCTTTCTCCGGTCGGCGTCATCGTATCGAAAATGGTCGATCCAGATTGAGGTATCTACAGCCACTTAGCTCCGCCGGCGAGGGGCTGCCTCGGCGTCGGGCATAGAGCCGCCAAGAGCGATCAGCCGCCTTCCAGATTCAACGCGCACAAGCGTCTCCAGCGCCAGACGGACAAGAGCCGCCGTTTCCTTCGTGCCCGTCAGGGATTTGGCTCGCTCCAAGAGTTTGTCGTCAAGATTTATGGTAGATCGCATATCTATCCCCCGTGCTTTTCGGAGAATACTCCGTTTGATGCTTCAATCTACGTTTGACAACGACGGGGCGTCATGACCCATACCCTCGTGAGCCGCGGGTTCAACTCCGCTAAGGTTCTCGTCATAGGGCTAGCGCTCGCCGCAAATCATCATGCTCGAACGCACTGGCCATACGGTTGATCTCGGCTGATCGCGCACCGACGGCTTTTGCAGTCTCGCGCTAGGTTGCGGTGGAGGTCGCGACTTCCTTAATGATCGCGCGAGCCTGGGCGAGTGTGAGGGCGAAGAACCCTGCAGCTTCTTCCAGCAGATCAAGGGAGCAGGCACCTTCATCAAGATCTATGTTGGTCGTCAGGACCCGCGCCTTGACGTCGGTAGGCACTGGATTGAGGTCGTAGGCCGGGGACAACGACCAGCCGGCTTTGCCGAGCCACAGAAAGCCGTGATTTCTCAGGTGGTCATCGACGTTGGAAATCAGCACATTGAAGGCGACGCGGCGATAAAGCGCGTGCGCATCAGCCTTTCCCTGCGCGCCGTGTTCGGCCAGGGCGTCTACGATCTCCGGGTAGCTACCACGCTCGCCGTCCTTTGCGCCCATCATTGCCATCGCGGAAAGGAAGGGGATCCGGACAGCACCATCGCGGTCGAAGCGACGCGAGAGCATGACCTTCTTGCCGGCGACGTTGATGAGCTCGTGGACGGGTGTGAGAATGCCGGCTTGTTCAGCCAGTTGCAGAGCGATCTCTTCCCATGTCTCTATGCTGTAGTCGTCCGTTTCCTTAGGAAACTTGGCGAGCGAGAGATGACCATGTTGATCGATAACAGAAGCCTTCGGGCGCGCTCCACCAAGCGAGGAGCCAGGCGCGAAGATAAATTGGAGGTCTTCGTCGGTTTCTTCATCGCGCAGAATACGTTCGGTGATCTGAAGCAGGCGGCCGAGCTCGATGAGGGACGGGACGCCGGCACCGATCGGCGCTTGGAATTCCTCTTCTCCAACCCAGCGGAAACGGAGCTCGCCGAGCCGTGTCTCGTCGGCGACACCAAGCAGATAGTCGCTTTCAGCCAGCGTGCGAACGGCCCGGCCGTCGCGCTCAGCCATGCGCCTTTCCGAGCGTTGCATGAGGCGACGGCCCCAGGTATCGGGTGCTGAGTCGCCAATAGAGTTAAATGTTGTGAGGCCGGCGGGCGGGGCGAACGCTCCCCGGCTCAGTGCTAGAGCGGGCTGCAGCGAGAAGCGGTCGGGGTCTTCAAGCCAGGCACGGTCATACTCAAACAAAATCGTTTCGGCACCACGGACGCGATTACTCCGCGCCAGCCCGATCGGACGTGTGCGGCCATGCAGGCCGAGAAGAACTTCAAAATCAGCCATCGCGTGACGATCCCGGCGATCGCTTTGGGTGAGCGTGCTTGGGCAACTCCGCGCTGGCCAGAGACCGGCCGACGCTGTCGTTACTAATGTCGGCGACTTGGCTCAGCCCATCTAGCAGGCCGAGTGCCTGGAGGACGCCTGCATAGATGCCGATGCTAACATTGGTGTCGCCGGCCTCGATCTTTTGAAGCGTTGAGCGTGAGGTGAAGGCACGTTCGGCTACTACCGCCATAGGCAGGCGGCGACGGCGACGTGCGTCGTGGATGTCTGCGCCCAGTTTGCGCAGCGCGCGCCGCACGGCGGCCGGAGGATTATGAGGTGTCGGCATTTTGCCACCTTCGCACTACAGATTAACAAGATGTGTAGCACGAAGCTTACAATTATTCCAGAGGTGCGTTGATCGACCCCGAATCAAATTTCTCGTTTTGCGACCAGTTTTGCATGGTTCTGACGGTAAAATTTTGGAGCGACAAAGCCTCAACTCGAGTGCGTGGAATCGTCGGCACGACCCTACGCGGCTGAACTGCCGATTGGCCGTGTGCGGGCACGACAGGTAAACTCGGGGCCGTGCCCTTCCGACAGTCGACTTCCAAGGAATGGAAGACAGCGTCAATCCGCCCGAGCTTTCCGAAGACCTGCACAATAAGATTTTCCGGCCCCTTCAATAGGTTCGGTCTCCAGCACTACCCCCAGCGCGAAGATCCCGAAACCGTAACGCGGGAACTCGCGCGCTCGTCCTCGAGCAATGGCCGCCAGGGAGCAGATAGTTGCAGTCACTGGCTGACGGCAGCACTTGCCTTGCTCAACCTTCTATCTCCCGACAGTATGGAGGAGTGAACCGAAGCGTCAAGCGGACGGGATCCGCCACGGCCGATCAGGTGGCCAGTTCGAATTCACGCCTATGTCGGGATTGCGATGCTGCTCCTGGTCATCCTTCGCCCAGCTTTTCAGTTTACGCGGGACGTGCCAGCGTCCCTCCCGAATAGGCTGCGATCCTCAGTCTCGCCGCCAAGGTGACCCATCTGCTTCTGTACGTCCTTCATTTTGCGCCTTCGACAGGCGTTGCTACCTACTATCTCGGCTACGGAACCCATGGCGGCATCCATGCCGGCGTTTTGAAGGTGGTGTCCTGGGACTGATTGCTGGTCATATCGCCGGAGCGCTGGCTCACCGGTTCTACTGGAAGACCGCCGTCGCCCGCTCCGTGACATGGAGCTGACGCTATGTTCGTTGCCCGTGTGGCGGGCCCACGGCGGGAACTTGGGGCAGGATGAGGCGTTGAGACACAGCAGCGCATTTTGCTCGCAATAATAGGTATTTGGACACCGCTTGAATGTGGCGACCCCGTTCACCTTCTAAAGCGTATCGAGTGGAAACAGCATGATCGAGATCACGACTCTGTCCGAACTGACGATCGACGGGAAACTGTCATTAGGGTCCAAGGCATCAAGCAAAGATCTGTTCGATTTCTACGGCGATGACCTGCGTACCTGGTTCCATGCCCACAGGGCATCGAACGACGCAATAATGGTCGGTTCCGGAACCGTAGTTTCGGACGATCCAGAACTGACGGTGCGCCATGCCCCCGGTCCGAATCCGCTGCGCGTCATTCCATCGTCGAGCGCCAGGCTGCCTTTGGATGCAAAGCTACTCAACGACGGCTTGCCGACGCTAGTCGCCGTTTCCCGCATGGCTGAGTATGTCGACATGGCCGCCCTGGCAGCCAAACCCAATGTCGAAGTGCTCTCGTGCGGCGAGCGCTGCGTCGATCTGGTGGCCCTTATGGATATTCTTGAGGGTCGTGGCGTAAGGAGCATGATCGTCGAAGGCGGCAGCCGTCTCCTGCACCGACTGCACCAGGTGGGATTGGTGAACCGCATTATCATAAAACATATTCCAGTGATTACCGGATCGATGGAGGCTCCAAGCTACATGTGTCCCAATGAACCGGGGGGTAAATTCGACCTGAGCAGATGGCGGCTCGTCGACTGCTTTAGCAAGGATGGTGTGGCCGTGACGATATACGAGCCGAGGACGGTGAGAGCATGAACGCACTTTCGCGGCAGGTGCTGTTCGATATCGGAGAACGTCTTGCAGCTCGCGCTGGCGCAGCTCCCCCGTGGGTCTATGACGTTCGTACAGATGCCGCTTCGCTTGCCACGAGTGATAACGCGGAGCTTCAGAATTACGTTCAACATCAGACGCTGATGCGAAGCTATCAAGGCCGCTATATCCTTCTTCCAGCCGCTGCGCCGAGCGAGTCGATTGTTGCGCGCATGCATCGCCATTACGATCCGCGCGAGATTTCGCGTCTCGACACCATTCGGGCTGATCTCGAAGACCTCCTGATCGCCCCTTTGGTCGAAAACGCACGTAAGACTGCAGCTGGGGAGGACTGCGCCGCTTATGTGAGCAATCTGGTCCCGGCTCTCAAGGAGTGCAAGCCGAGCGCATTCCTTGCATTCCTGGAGCAATCGCAGTCGCGCACTCACCACTACCGCAACTTCCTGATCCAATCATCGGTCGATCTGCTGGCGGAGGCTTCCGCATCCGCATTGGGTGTCATCGGCGAATACGGCGAGCCCCAATCCGCCCTGTTTCGAATTCTCATCGACGAGTTCGGATACGGCACACACGGCAAGAAGCACAGCGTGCTTTTTCGATCGACAATGCGCGGGTTTGAACTGAGCGAGGAATACAACACCTACTGGCCCTTATTCGACACGCCGACGCTGGAGCTACACAATGTTATTCATTTCATGTTCCAGAGCCCCCGCAACCTCTTTCTCCAGATCGGTTTTCTGCTCTACGCGGAAGCGAGCTACCAGCGGTCAACAGAAGAGCACTTCCGATATTTGAAGCGTTTCCATCATGGAGTCGATGCTCACTACTTCGGAGAACATGCCCACATCGACATTCATCATTCGGCAATGGTGGCGGATGAAGTCGTCACCCCCTTGGTCTCAAAGTTTGGGCCGGAGGTCGGAACCGAAATTGTCGTTGGAGCGGAATTGACGCGAAAGGCATTCGAACGCTCCGGCCAACACATGCTCGAGGTGACGACGGTGTTCGAGGCAGCTGTTCGCAACGGAACAGCAGAGTTTGGAATGCGCGCGGACCTTGCCGAGCCGGGTGGCTGCGCGGTTCCGACCGAAGTCGCCCAGGCGCGACGCTGGCTTCAGGTCGGGGGGATCGGCATCATCACTGACCCCGCGGCATTCAAGCGGTTTCCCCGCTCAAGCGTCGCGCGTGAGGTTTGACAGATGGGCGCGAACGCAAGCTGGATCGGCCACGACCTTCCACCCATTGTCAGAAGCGGTGTCGAGTATTTCCTGCTTTCGCACCGTGGCCAACTCTATCTCGTACCCAACGCGTGCCCTCACCGCGGCGGTCCTCTGAAGTTCGGTTACATCAACGAGAAGGAGCAGATTGTCTGCCCGATGCATCATAACGCCTATTCGATCGAACGGCTGATCGCACGCGACACCACGTTGAGACTTTGCGTGGACCCGTCATGAGTGTTTCCTATGGCCAGATCGTCATGGAAGAAGGGTCGTTGAAACTGGCCAACGTCGTGACGGTCAGCCGTGGCGTGTTGATCGTG
This sequence comes from Rhizobium grahamii CCGE 502, assembly GCF_000298315.2. Classification (GTDB taxonomy): domain Bacteria; phylum Pseudomonadota; class Alphaproteobacteria; order Rhizobiales; family Rhizobiaceae; genus Rhizobium; species Rhizobium grahamii. The sequence goes on from NZ_AEYE02000023.1 coordinate 22,679, forward strand.
CCGATACTTCTCTTGGAAAGCTATCATCACCTCGGCTACGCTATCGCCGTTTATCTGGCAGCATCGACAACCGACCTGATCGATGGCTGGGTCGCGCGACAGTCCGGACGGGCATCGGAATATGGCGCTCGCCTTGACGCGATTGTCGACAACTTTTTTTCGGTCGCCATCCTGTTCTTTCTGTTGCTCTCGTATCCTGACGTCGCTTCGCGCCATTGGATGGCATTGGCGGTCCTGTTCGGCGGCCCGCTCCTGTATCTGCTCGCCTCCTGGCTTCTCACGGGCAAGTTGATGATGTTCCACTTTTGGTCCGCGAAGGCAGGAGCGCTCCTCCTTTTCGCCTTGTGGCCAGTTCTGTATCTGACCGTTTGGGAAGGCGTTATCGGACTAGCCGCAGCAGTCGTCGGTATCAGCAGGATCGAGCAAATTGCCTTCATTCTGCGTGGGGGGACAAACCTCGACGCGCCCCACATGTTTGCAACAGTCGGAGAACCATGAGAAATCAAAGTCCCATTGCCAACGACGTCTCGACGAGACAGGAAACAAACGCGTATGCAGTTGAACGCCTGTTTTCGCCGATCGACCTTTGCTGGCACGAAGCGTCGCCGCGAGAGCGAGGCCCGATCCTCGCGGGTTCACAGCCGGGACGCAACACCATCGGAGTTCATGCCGGAGCGTTCGCACCCTACAGAGCGATCGCAACAGTATCGGGAGCATTGTCTGCGTCTCATTCTCCAGCCCTTGGCAACACCAGGCCGTCCGTGAACATCGGGCCATTCCCCCAGTGGTCCGATCCAGGCAAGATCGTCGCTCTCGATCCCTGGGGCCACCGGGTGGTCGACGATTTCGCTGCTGAAATCGCATCCGGGCGAAAGGTCCAGCCGACTATCGCGGTGACGGACGGTCGGCTGATGATGCCGGAGATTGCCAATGCGCTGCGGGCGAGAAGGCTTGTCGCGGATGGGAGTATTGTCGACAGCCTAGGCGGGGTCCGGGTAACGAAAATCGCAATCGAGCCTGTCTGGTGGCTGCCCGGTATCGCCGAGCGCCTCAACATAACGGAAACGGCCCTGCGACGCGCACTGGTCGAAGCCAGTGGGGGGATGTATCCTGATCTGGTCGCCCGCCCGGAGTTCAAGGCGTTCCTCCCGCCTATCGGCGGGACGAGCGTTTACCTGTTTGGTGACCCCGTGCTTGGAAATACGGATACGAAGATTGCCTGCCGATTTCATGACGAATGCAACGGTTCTGATGTCTTCGGATCGGACATGTGCACGTGTCGATCTTATCTCGGTTTTGCCGCAGAGGAATGCGTCCGCACTGCGCAGCAAAACGGGCTTGGAATCATCGCCTACAACCGCAAGGAAGGGCGCGCTTTGGGCGAGGTCGTCAAGTATCTGGTCTATAATGCGCGGCGCAACGCCCAATCAGGTGACAGAGCCGTCGATTATTTTTCACGGACGGAGGAAGTGGCGGGAGTGAGCGACATGCGATGTCAGGAACTTGCCGTCGACGTCCTTCACTGGCTGGGCGTCACGCGGGTGGACGCCTGGATTTCCATGAGCAATCACAAGCGCGAAGCCGTCGTTTCAGCAGGGATCGAAATCGTGAAGCAGGTGGAGCTTCCATCTAATCTGATCGGATCTGGAGCACTCGTGGAGATATCCGCCAAGAAAGCGTCCGGCTATTTCACCGAGACAGGTGCCTAAGGCTACTTTCGCTTAAACGAAAACCGTGAGGTTGTCCTGGTCTTCCCATCGACCTTGTCGATGACCGTTTGCTCAAAGCTGTTCTCGCCAGTTCGCGTTATCACCATCTGTGCAATACGATCGCCGTTGACTGGCGCGCCCCAGTTGACGTTGAGAACAAGCTTATCTCCCCGCACCGTTCCGCTTAGCTGAGCGGGTCCAGTCTTGGCTCCAGTATAAGTTCCAGTCACCCGATCATTAGCGGCCTTCGCCAATGTTAAACCGAGCGACTGATGAAACAGCAGGAATCTGCAGGTTCCATTCATCGTGGTGTTACGAGAGGTCCCATTGACGGAGACCAAACATCCCGCTGTCACATCTCCCAGTCTCCTCAGATATGCTTGGCCCGATCCAGACCATTGTCCAGACAGGTCGGTAAAGAAATCGCGCGGAAACGCTTCCGAAGGAGAAACCAGAGGTATGACAGACAGTAAGGCGATTTGGTGAAGGCGCATGGACACTCCAAAGTTGGTCAGATAACCTGCGTGGAGGTTCAAAGTTCCAAAATCCAAACGCGGGAACTAGCAGGCTGTTGAAAAAGGCTCTAGCGCATAGGCTGTGGTCGTGATTCACTCGCTCTACTGCGATTGGAGATGATGGATGCGCGGCGGCGATGTGAGGACAGGCGAACTCTTCAGCTATGTGGATCTGGAGGCTCGTGTTCGAAAGGATCATCCTCTACGGGTCATCCGGCAGATCGTGAACGAAGCGCTCGTTTTATTGGAACAAGATTTTGCAGCGCTTTATTCACCGATCGGGCGACCGTCGATCGCGCCAGAGAAGCTTCTGCGCGCCATGCTTCTGCAAGCCTTCTATTCGATCCGTTCTGAGCGACTTCTGATGGAGCGGTTGGAATACGACCTTCTCTTCCGCTGGTTCGTCGACATCGGCGTTGACGATCCCGCCTGGGACCATTCGGTGTTTTCAAAGAACCGCGACCGGTTGCTTGAGGGTGACATCGCTGCGAAGTTCCTGGGTGCAATCCTTTCCCAACCCAAGGTAAAGCGGCTGCTGTCAACAGACCATTTCTCTGTCGATGGCACGCTGATCGAAGCCTGGGCGTCGATGAAGAGCTTCAGGCCGAAGGACGGCTCAAGGGACGATCACGGCGAACCACCATCGGATGGCGGTGGTCGCAACGTGCAAGCAGACTTCCATGGCGAAAAGCGTTCCAACGAGACGCATGCATCAACGACCGATCCGGATGCAAAGCTGTATAGGAAGGGAAAGGGCAAGGAGGCCAAGCTGTCCTTCATGGGGCATGGGTTGATGGAAAACCGCCATGGTCTTCTGGTTAATGCTTATCTGACAAAAGCAACCGGTTATGCGGAACGCATCGCGGCTCTTCACATGATTGAACCCTTCTGCGACCGGCCACAGGCAATCACGCTTGGTGCCGACAAGGCTTATGACACAAAAGACTTCGTCAAAGATTTGCGGTCGATGAAGGTGACGCCCCACGTGGCGCAGAACATCAATGGTCGCCGCTCGGCTATCGACGGACGCACGACACGCCATCCCGGATACGGGGTCAGCCTACGTATTCGCAAGCGCATTGAGGAGGCGTTTGGTTGGATCAAAACCGTCGCGGGGCAAGACAAGACGAAGTTCCGCGGGCGCGACCGCGTCGGATGGGCTTTCACCTTCGCGGCCGCCGCCTACAATCTTGTGCGGCTGCCGAAACTCATGACGGAGACAGGCTGATGGCGAGAGTCTCTACTTTCGCCAAGGCCTTCGCCGGTCGTTGGCGCATCGTCGAGATGGACAACTGGGACAATGACGCCCTCGATCTCGTCGAAGAGGCGCATCTTACATTCCAGGGCACGGCCGACGGCGAAATCGCATTCGTCGCGCTCAAGGGCTTTCTCGATGTCCGCTACGGCGCACGCGATGGATCAGCCTGTGCGGAGTTCTCCTGGGAAGGACAAGACGAGAATGACCCGGTCTGTGGTCGCGGATGGGCAGCCCTTGGCTCCGCTGGACGCCTTGTCGGGCACATCTATATCCACAACGGAGACGATTCCGGCTTCGTGTGCGAACGCGACTGACTTCTTCAACACCCTGCTAGTCATCAATGGAGCGCCGTGCGTGGCAACGTATGCCGTAACGGCATGTTCTCGCGTTCTTCATGGCGAACAGGAATGGCCAGACATTTTTACGACCAGCTGGACTTGAACTCGGCTGGGAATAACAGGTCGACGGTGCGGGTTGGTTTAACGCCGGTGAACGCAAAGAGGCTCGATCAAAACCCGCGCGTGAGGTCGCAAAGTAGCGGTCGCGTGGGATTGCGCCGGGCTCGTCACGTCGCGCCGACGTGGTCGGCGGCAACTGCCCGAACCTCCAAAATGCGGTCAATAAGGCCCCATTCTAATGCTTCTTCCGCCGTCATGAAGCGGTCGCGATCCATCGCTTTCTCGAATTCTTCGTAGGTGCGGCCGCAATGCTCGGCGTAGAGCCGTGTCATGCGATGCTTGGTCTTCTGCATTTCCTCAGCATGAATCAGCATGTCCGATGCCTGTCCTTGAAATCCGCCCAGCGGCTGATGAATATGAATGCTGGCATTGGGGAGCGCAGTGCGTTCGCCTGGCTGGCCGGACATCAACAGGAACGAGCCCATCGAGCGGGCGGTTCCCATACACAGCGTATGCACCGGGGCGTGAATGTAACGCATCGTATCGTACATCGCGAGACCGCTGGTTACGACGCCACCTGGCGAATTGATGTAGAGATGGATCGGCCTTTTGTGATTTTCGGCTTCGAGAAACAGCAATTGTGCGCAAACAAGCGCCGAGACCGTGTCGTTGACCTCCCCGTTGAGGAAGATGATCCTCTCACGAAGCAGGCGGGAATAGATGTCGAAAGACCGCTCTCCTCTGCTGGATTGTTCGACGACCATAGGGACGAGTTGCATTGCTTCGCGCATCGGCGAACTCCAATCATTTGAGACTTTCGGGAGGGTTGCCGCGTCAGGCGGCGAGCATGACAGTAGGGTTGTTGCCGTTGGCGATCGTTTTCGCCAGCCGCTCGGAGGTCGCCCCGGTTAGCTCGTGGAGGATCCGGAGGCTGGTTCCACCCGATCCATTCGGGGCGATCGTTAAGGTGACGGTGCTTTCGAGATGGGGCGGGGTGTCATCGCGCAATCTGTAGCGGATTTCCTTGCCCGGTCTTTCGGAGAGCGACTGTGGATCGGCAAGCGCATGCCTCGGCAGCCACTTCTCCCGGAATTCCGCGATGCTGATCGCCCGCCAGACCTTCTCTGGCGACGCGTCCAGTTCGTATCTCTGCTCGAAACCGCTTTCGTGCACCTTCGCCTGCACCTCTGCCTTCACGTCGTTCATTGATCCATATCCTTCAGCAAGACCTTGAGATCGTCGATGCGAGCCGGCCAGTAGGCGCGGTATCTCGCCAGCCATTGCGCGATAAGGGCTAGCCCGCCCGGATCGACTTCATAGTTCACGAAGCGGCCATCCTTTTGTTCACGCACCAGGCCTGCCGCTCGCAATACGGCGAGATGCTGGGACATCGCCGGCTGGCTGATATCCATTCCCTGGCGCAGCATGGTGGCATTCATGCTGCCGTTCGCCAGCTTTTCGAAAATCGTGCGGCGGGTTGAATCCGCCAGAGCTCGGAAAATATCCTGTTCGATCATACCTACACATAAGCACACACTTATGCGATTCGCAAGGCTGCGTGGAGCCGGACCGGAATTTAATGGGGCCGGGATTGAGATACTGCAATATATCGGTTTCGCAGTTCTGGTATAGCGCTCTGGCGGCGCGGCGGCCGGCTGTTGCCACTCAACCTTCTTTGCCGGCATCAAAATCTCCCGGTTTGTTGTGGTCCATTTGATCCCAAAGTTCCTGACCCAAGGGGTAGTGTTCAGTGTTGGAAACAAGCCGGTCTTTGATGGGAACGGTGGCCGGTCTTGATCGGAATGGCGGCCGGCTCTGGTCGGAATCCGCAGTTTATATGGTGTCTGGAAGCAACGAATGGCATTCTCATCCCGTGTATTTCGCGGGCGCGGAATAGATCGATCAAGCCCCGGAAAGAGGCACCACCGTAAACTTCCAGGCATCTCCTGCGATGCAGTCAGTGCAGCGCGTCGAGCACCATTAAGTTCGGCTTGGCAGCGCACGCCTCGTCAACAGTATTTCCGAGTTCGTATTCGCTGAGAGCCCCGAGTTTCTCATCGTTCCGGGTCACTTTGTAAAGCGCCGCGTTGATGTCCACCATGCCTTGATGGCTTGCTGAATTGTACTCCTTACACGTCACAGTAGCCGGATCAATCGCCGCGGCTAACGCTGTCATCGGAAAGAGTGCGATGAGGCCGACCAATTGTCCTAATGTGCGAGCCATTTTTTCCTCCTTGGCAGCGCCCCCTAGACGGAACACATCTCAGTACAACAGAATATCATGGAGGTATCCCGTAGGTACCCCCTGTTACCGCCGTGATCTCTGCGGGAGCCAGTTTGGGACTTTCACCAGACCAGCTTATTGCTGCCACCGGCGACGGAAAAGGTAACACCGTCGAGTACATAACCTTCGGTCTGCAATTCGAGTGTCAAGTCGCACTCGTGGACGACATCAAGGCCGCCGCCGACAAGGCCGGAGTGAAGTTGAACATCATCGACGGGAAGGGCGACCCCAACCTCCAAGTGACGCAGGTGCTGGATGCGGTGACCAAGCAGCCCGACGCGATTCTCATAAATCCCGTCAATTCCACTTTGCTCGTCGCAGGTGTGAAGCGGGCGAACAAGGCCAACATTTCCCGTCTCCATCATGGAGAATGCGCCGCCGAAGGGAAATACTCGGCTACGTTGATTTCGACAACGTGGCTGGCGGTGCCATGGGGGCAAGATGTCTAGCGGAATTGATCGGGGGAAAGGGGTCGTGCTCGAAACGCGCGGCTCCGTTGGCTCGGCCGCTGCGCAGGATCGGCACAAAGGGTGCGCCGACGAGATGCAGAAGCATCCGGAGATCACTGTTCAGTCGCTTAATACCGAGTGGATTGCCGACACCGCATACAAGATGGTGTTGGATGCCTTCACCCAGAACCCCGACATCAAGGGTGTTTTCAGTCAGCAACGAGATTATCAGAGGCGTTTTCTCCGCGCTCCGGCAGATCGGGCGATTGGTGCCGCAGGGGGCCGAGGGACATGTCGCGATTGTCGGCCTCGACGGTACGCCGCTCGCGTTGGACCGTATCCGAAAGGGAGACCAGGATGCCACCGTGGCGCAGGATCCTGCAGCAATGGGCGGCGACGGCATCTTCGTCCAGATCGTGTCGAACTTCGAAGGCACGCAGTTCAACAACAAGATGCGTACGCAGCCATACTTGATCAATAGGCCAGAGTTGATGACACGCGCAATTGGGGAAACTCGAAGGCGTAAGCGCGCAATCAGAGGGACTCGGGCGATTTTAAGCTCAGCTCCTGCTGCGGGACGCGCATTCCCCTATAAATGGTGATGGCGATGCCGTCTCAGTGAGATGGCATCGCGCAACGGCGGAGGTGGCTATTTACATGGATCACCGCAGCGAGGCCGCGCTCATCAGGAAGATCCTGCTGAAGATCCGGACCTGGGAGAATTTCCTCGTCTTCGACCGGTGGGCCTGAGGAAACACAGGTGGGGGTGGAGCGGTTTCTGCCGACGCGTGCGGGTTCCCTCGCTCGAATTGCTTGGGAAATAGTGCTGATGCTGAACTAGCGCATAACTTCAGGCCGCACGTAGCTTTGGCTGAGCCGGAGCCATGCCTTTCTAATTAGCCTTCCGTACGAGCTTTTCTTGCGCTCGGCGAATGGGTTCGGCATTCGTGGGAAACATCATGTTCTTCGGCTGCACGGTGGTGTGTAGACGATCAGCTGCTGCGGGGTCGGGAGGGAAGCTTAGGTGTTGCCTCCGGAGAGCAAGCGGCCCTCCCTCTGGCATTCGACTTTACGTCCTAGACAGGATACTCGGTCCCCGTTTCCTTGGTCTGGCGAAGAGAAGCGCTCGGTGGCTTCATTCTGCACGTGACCCACTGTGGTAGAGTGCTTCTCTTCTTTCCTTGCTCTGCTCAGCAAAGGACAATCATAAAATACTCCGCTCGGAAAGGCAGTCTAGACGGACTAAGGTCCTAAAAAACCGAGGGGAGGTTCGGGAGCCTGGGTTTGCACGGCAAGCTGCGGGAACCTGGCCCCTCAAGAGCGTCCGGGAGAAAGGGTTCTTGGACACCGCAGTCTGACCTCAAGTGGGGTTTACTAACACCTGAGGATCAAGGTGCCAAGGAAGAGCGGTGACTTGGCACCCTTCAATGATACGCCCGAGAGAGTGAACTTTCAACGCCGGTGATTGAGGAGGTTGTACCATCTGAAGAGGTCTTTTGCGTTCAACATGTCGGCAGCCTTCACTACGCAGTCCAGAGTCAGATTAGCCTTGATGAAATCCGACGCTGGCAAACAATCCGACCTCCTTATTCCGACGGGTGCGACCGGCGTTCGAACTGGGGGACGCCCTCGCACAGACAAGGATTGCTGGCGAGCGGCCGGCGGGCACTGTCCGCGTGCACGCGTTCCGCTCGGCCGCGCAGAAGCATATCCAACCAATCCTCAAGAGCTTTGCCGAACGCTATCCCGACGTCGTACTGGACATCACGATCGATGATGAGACGGTTGACATTGTGGCTGGCGGCTATGATGTCGCGGTGAGGATCGGCGAGGTCATCCAACGAGATATGGTCGCCGTCCGTCTGGGGCCCGAATTGCGGCAACTGGCTGTCGCGACACCCGACTATTTCAGCCAGCACGGTCGCCCCGAGCATCCACGTGATCTTGTCCACCACCGATGCGTACGGTGGCGCTGGCCTGGACATCAGTCACCCTATGCCTGGGAATTCTTCGAAAACGACGCGTGGTTCGGCGTCGCCGTCAACGGTCCCCTCATCTTGAGCGACAAGGAGATGGCGTTGAATGCTGCTCTTCAAGGTGTAGGAATAGGATTTGCGGTCGGGGACACGGTAGCGGAATATATTGCGCAAGGGCGGCTAGTCAGCTGCCTCGAAGCTTGGTCCGCACTGTTCCCGGGTTGGTTTGTTTGCTACCTGCAGCAGCGGCAGATGGCGCCTGCCTAGCGAGCGTTCATTGATGCCGTCAGATCTGGCCCTAAGGATGACTTATCAGGAGAAGCAAATGTCTTCGGTTGAGCAAATGAAAGAGTTTGCGCGCCTCTTCGACGCACAACTGCCATCGAGCGAAGGTGACGCAGACGCATATTTGGAAGTCGATAGCTTCCGAATGTTCGCCCCAACGGAAGAAGGCGACCTGTTCGCACGCCTTGCCCTCTCTAGCAGCGAGACGATCGATCTGACAGTCAATCCTCTCTGTGCTGCGCGGCTTGCAGCGACCATCCTCGATCTCGTTGGCAGGTCAGGTGACTTCGTGGTCGATCTCCCCCTTTATGATGCCCGGACCGGCGGGCAGGTGGCACGACTGCGGCCTTGAGTAAGGTCAACAATTGGCGACGATGACAATGATCAGTGGTGAGGCACCTCTGCAATCGTGTGGCTGTCACGCATCGCGGCCGGATCGTCGAGCAGGGCCGCAGCGAGACGATCCCTGACAGTACCGCAGCATGACTACACCGAGCGCCTCCTTGCCGTACGGGCAATGCTTGCCATAGACATCTTGCGACCACCATTCGCTGCACGATACCAAGTGCCGCCCGTTGGTGCGTTGGCTTTTCGTACCGATGGCAATAGCGTTTCGGCGTTGGCTGCTTGGCCAAAGAAACATTCTCGAGCACTCGGGCAAAATTGAAGAAGACCACCTTTAGCGCCGCATGGTCGGCGGACCAGCCCTGCAAGGGCGGCACACTCGTCTTTTCGAGTAATAATCGCTCACCAGTCCCTTTCCCCCAACCGGTGGCTCTCACCCCAATGTCTAGATCCTAAACCAGATCCCGGGCCTCGCTTGGCTTTCAGCTCGGAAATGGAGATGAGATTGCCGGTAGAGACGTCGTGCTTTGCCTGGGTGTCGGAAACGCAAAACCTTCCCGTCGAGCCGATTGGCACTCCGGCTCCGGGGCTATCGCGGATAGTCAGGAACCCATGGCGACTAGCATGGGTGCGGTGTCGCACCCTTGGACAACGTCATTATCCTGGGCTCCGGCCTAACGATGATCGATCAGGTCCTGGCTCTTCGCGCATTTGGACATCGCGGTAAGATCGATATCCTGTCACGCCGGGGTCTCGCACCGCTTGGGCATGCCAGGACCGCCCCTGCTCCAATGAGGATCGATGCGCAGGCGTTGCCGGAGACGATCAGCGGGATATTGAGGGCCCTTCGCGCCGACGCAAATGCCGCAAACGACTGGCGGGCGGTAATGGACGGCCTGCGTCCTATCACACAGGAAATCTGGAAGCGGCTCTCGCTCGACGAGAGGTCACGGTTCCTCCGCCACGCGCTCCCCTGGTGGAACATTCACCGTCATCGCGTTGCACCGGAAGTCTTCGAAAGATTCAACACACTGGTCGGCGATGGACAGGTCCGGTTTCACGCCGGCTTTGTCAAGTCGATCGAGATGAAGGCGGCCGCCGGCATCGTCGCAGCCTACAGAATGCGAGGCGGGCAGCAAATGCTGAAATCAGTGCTGACTGGCTGATCAATTGCACGGGAATGGAGCGCGCGGGGATTGCTCACTCACCGTTGCTGAAAGAACTGATGAGGGTGAACTTGATTGCACCGGATCCGCTCGGGCTCGGAATCCAGGTCGATGAACATTCGCAGGTCGTGGCGCCGAACGGGACTGTATCTGGTCGCCTGTTCGTAGTAGGTGCGCTGACGGCGGGGCAGAACTGGGAGATAACAGCTGTTCCAGACATCAGGGTGCAGGCAAAAGCAATCGCCAAGCACATCACACGAGGACAGTGAGTCGCGCTGATGAAGTTTGGCTGCCCATTGCATTGCGCTACGAGCTGGATTGGGGTGCCTCGCCTGCCCATTGGGGCAGGGGCTGCGCTGACGGAGGGACGCCGCAAACCTGCTGGTTAAGCCGAAAACCCGTCATTTTCGGGAGGGCGTGCTGAGCGTCCAATCCTAGTGTGTCAGAAACCCTACTCAACGCTTCCGTGATTGCTGAGCAACGCGACGTACGCGAAGCCGGCCGGGGCACTAATGGGCGTTTGTGCCGCCTTCCTCGCACACCAGGATCCCATGCGAAATCCATTCTCTTAAATAGATCAAGGATCAGGGCCCTACATTGCGATGCGGCTCGATCCCGGACTAGCACAGCTGGGGCATTCGTATCGAGATGCGAAAATCTTCGGCTTCGTTCCGTCTCAATGACGCATGTTTGAACCGGGAAGCACATAGTCAGCGGCTCCGGCAAATGCGCACAGCACGTGCCCGTATCGATTAAGCAAGATCGCCCGGTTCATCGGGAAGGAACTGGTACTTTGCCTCTATAATCGTAAAAGCCCCTTCCGACCTTTCGCCCAAGCCAGCCGGCTTCAACATATTTCACAAGCAACGGACAGGGACGATATTTGGTGTCAGCGAGCCCGTCGCGTAGCGAATTCATAATGGCAAGACAGGTGTCGAGGCCAATGAAATCGGCAAGCTCGAGCGGCCCCATCGGGTGCTTTGCCCCCATCCGCATGCTCGTGTCGATATCGATGACAGAGCCTACACCCTCATGCAGCGTGTAGACCGCTTCATTGATCATGGAGATCATGATCCGATGCACGGCAAAGCCGGGGTAGTCTTCCAATTCCACGACAGTTTTTCCGAGGCGTTGAACGACGGACCGGATAGTTTCAAATGTCTCCCTGCTGGTCGCAATGCCGCGGATGAGCTCTACAAGCTTTGTCGACGGGACCGGGTTCATGAAATGCAGCCCCATGAACTGTTCCGGACGATCAGTTACCCCTGCCATCCGTGTGATCGAAAACGACGACGTGTTCGAGGTGAGGATTGTCTCTGATTTCAGATGTGGGGTCAGGTCCGCGAATATCTTGTGCTTAAGATGCTCGTTCTCAGTCGCGGCCTCGACAATGAGGTCGCTGCTGCCGAGGTCTGTCAGGTTCGGGGTCATCCGTATATGGGCGCCTGCCCCCCGCCTTTCCTCTGTCTCTTCGCGCGCCGCGATCTCATCCAACTGCAGGGCAATATTGCCTGTCGCTTGCGCTAGGGCTTTCGTGTCGACGTCCATCAACGTGACATCATATCCGGAAGAAGCGAAAGCACCTGCGATGCCGCAGCCCATGTGCCCGGCTCCAACTACTCCTATCTTCTGGATGATCATCCTTCCCACCCTTCCCTGAACAATCAGATTCACTCTTTCGGCGAAGATCCGCGGGCTTTAGCGTTTAAGGACGATGTTGCGCCCATGGCTATCGGGCGCAACGTCGAGCCTGGAGGTATCTGCTCCTCGGATAATCGTCGCGAGACGGAGCATGGGTTCTGTCCCCAGCCCGAATTCATCGACCATTATGTCGAAGGTGCAGAGCTCGCCACGGTGGCTCCAGTAGACCTCCTCGATGTCGAAGGGCGTGGCGCAGAAGCGGTCGGCATGGCCAGGACAAGGACGCGATACTTCGGCAGTGGCCTCGTCGGGCGATCGCAACCCCTTGCTCGAGCATTTGCATCGCTGTCTTGCGATGTCAAGTTATTGTGAGCCTATCGGCCGGTCTTGCTCCAGCTGTAGTGAACCTGTGCTCAGTTCGGGAGAAGCCGGAAATGAACGCTTCATCCCTAAGAGGTTTGACGGACGAGGCTTGCCAATTCCCACTGCAGTGGGCACTGCGTCCACCATCTGGTACAACTGGCCACAATGTCGCGCAGCGACACGATCGGATTGGCAATCGCGATTACCGGCATGAGCTTGATGAAGGGATCTGAGGGGGCGACGGGAGTACCCTCACGCAGCTTCTCCGAGCTTTTCCCGCACCATCCGATTGGAAAGCGGCACATCACCACGACGGTTTCGGCTTCTACTTCGCTGGCGCACTCCCACACGCTGGCCTGGCGCTTCCTTACCGAGGCAAATGCCTTGGATCGGCGGCGAAGTCATCGAGCGCATTTTCGTCATTACCGGCGCGCCGGGCGTGCTGCCGATCACGCGGTTAAATTGGTCAGGGAGATTTCGATAAAGGACGGCACGGCCTGGGGTGGTAGATTCCCCATGATGCTTTTTTGACAAGGATGCGGCAGGTGTCAGCAGATGAGCCGGCCATAAAGGCCTTTTCCCGGGCCCAACTCGCCACCCGGCGCAAATTGTACGATAGCTGCCGACTTCTCCGCGTCGATAGCCTCGACTTCGACGGTCGCATGTGGTTTTCGAGGATGGCCCAGACTTGCGTCCGCAAACGTGTCGCCTCGATTACTTACTGCCTTCCTTCCGTGCGCATCGGATCCGGCCTCACGGTGTGCCACTCGGTCTGATCCTTGCACACCGTCTCCACTTTAAGCGAGCCCGCCGGCAGTGGGCGTAACAATTCTTCCTCCCGCTTGGTAAGATCGATCCACGCTTTCCAATCGTTCGGTTGAAGAACAGCGACTTGGCGATTGTGGAAGGGCTCCACATCCGGCCCCGGCTCAGTCGTCAACATCGAGAACGCTGGGGGCTGATTTCCCTCGCCAGCCCGCCAGATACCGGCGATCGCCATAAACGGCGCCCCTGCGAACGAGAACCGATGCTTCGTTTTCGGGTGCTTTTTTCCGGTGAATTCAAAGAAAGCGGTGGCGGGAATAAGGCAGCGGTGGCTACTGCCGAAACGTCTTCCTTCCGATCGAAAGTTAAACACGGGGCCACCATTGCGGGGCGGAGGAAAGCCAAACTTCATTTGTGCCAGCTCTGCAATATTGTCACCGGCGGTTCGCATGACTGGGGCGGTGTCGCCGATCTTGATGTCACTAACCCGCGGCAGATCCCCCTCGCTTTGCCGCGTTGGGATCCCAAGTGCCAAATCTTGCATCATCTTGCAGTATTCTGCGTAGCGGATGTGTTGCTCGTAGTCATTGCACATAGGGTGAGCCTGAGCTTCAAGAGGGTCGAAACGTGGTCGCCGACAATCTGAGCGGATAGCGTCTACGCTTTTCAGTGAGGCCGTACTGCTCAACGGTTGGCTTGACGCTCATGGGGCTTAGCCACGAGCAGATCGAAACATCTGCGCGGACGCATGCAAAACCTTGCTTGCTCGTGTTTGTTCCGACTATGGATTCGTAATCTCCAAAATAGCGTTCTTCGGAGGGCCAAAGATCGATAGGAGACGGAAGCAGTCCGATTTCGTCATAATTGCTAAGAGACACTGTCCCGACCCTGCAGCCGCTTGGCATAACATAGTTTGTCATTAAATTTCCAACGGCTATACAGGTCCCTGAAACCCAGCCGGCAAGCATTTGGGCCAGGTGAAAACTCAGGTGGGACTTTGAAGTGTTCGCGCAGGTGCTCATAATCGAGACGGACACCGTGTTCGTAGATGTAGCCGCCATCGGTTCTGAAACTCACGGATATATGACCGCCTCATCTTGCGGCCGGCGGCACTCGATCTCAGTCATCCCATAGCCCAGCGTCGGCCCCACGCGGCGCACGAGCGGCTCCCATAGACTGCGCTGATCGGCATAGCGCTCTTGATTTGGGTTCGTTTCCACCGAGGCGCGCCGGAGCACCTCCATCGCCGCGGCATAGCTCCTATCGAGATCCCACGCCTGCGCGGCGTCGGTGGGCGTCTCATTGCCTGTCGGAAAATGTTGATCAAGTGTTGCGAGCAGTAACCGGGCACATCTTCGCAAGGCGTCTACGGGTGCCGAGCGCACCAATACGCTGTGCTTCTGCCGATCGAGCGCTGTATCGATCAGGGTGGTGAGATCGAGCAATATGAAGCTTAGCCGCGACACTGAGTAAAGGGGATCCGTGAAGCGAAAATAAAACAGCAGCGGATAGAAATGATGCGCCTCCTTCGTCATGGCGAGCGGACGCACGAGGTTGCCGAGTTCGCTGGTCGCGCTGGTGAAATCGCCGCCCGGGCCGAGCCTTGCCAGCATCTCGGCTGCATCACCCGTGCCGCCCGTCATCAGGTCGACGGTGAGCGCCAGAGCGTTCCTTTCACGAAGCGCAGAGTAGACTTGCACGAGATAGCTCAGCACCAGTGACAGCACCGATGCCCCGATCAGAGAGTTGAGCAGGAAGAGGATGCGCATGCCAGAGGTATGCGGCGAATAATCGCCGCCCCCGACGATGGAGAGGCTGTTCCCCGCAACCAGCAGAGCAGTTACGAAATCCGTGGGCGTTCCGCCACTGCTCGTCCGGATTGCGGTGCCGAGGTCGGGACGGATGACGAGTGCGGCACCGACCGTCAGACCCAGCGCCCAGAACGCAATTAGCGCGATGACGATTATCGGGCCCGCAAAGGACAATGCTGCAGAGCCGCGGCGGCCGAGTAGCCCGACCAGGCCTTTCACCAACGCCCAGATGAGCCGGTTCCAGCGGGGCGCGAGCAATCCGGTGCCGGCGCGAGCATAAAGGACGGTAAGGAAGACGTCGGCCAGGAAGAGCAACATCAGCCCAGCGCCGACGATTTGTTCGAAGGTCATGGCCAACGGCCCGCAAGGCAAGACCTCACCTCACAGTGCAACCGCGCTCTCATTCATCACCAGCGCCAGCTGGCTTCCTGGAGGTGCTGCTTGCGCTGCCCGGCGTCGACCGCAGATCGGCCAGCTCTTTACGAGCCGCGTCGCGGCGTGAGGCCTCAATACCTTTTGGAAAGCCGCTGCGGTCGCCATAGCGGGCATGACCCTCGTACCTTGTGTGACGCCTCGTAGTGGCGCTGGTTGCCATGATGTCGAGCAGGGTGATGCAGGCAACTATTGCCAATGCGACGCCGACGGTTTCGCGCTTAGGGTTGTCGGGACGCATGGCGGTCCCGAGGGTAGCGATATCGAGTGCGTCACCGGCGATGCGGCTTGCAAGCCCGGCCTGTTTGTTCACAGACAGCGTCATGAAGCCGGCGCCTATCTCGCGCACGCCATAGGCGCGCACGAGATTTTCCCTGCCCCGCATGCCGAGCGCGCTGGTGATCCTTTCGGCCGCAAAGATTTCGGCGAAGCCAAGGGCGATGCTGAACCAGCCGAGATTGCGCGCCAGCCGATCGAAGGAACTGAAAGAGCTCGGGCCGGACCGCAGGACCTTCGGATCACCTTTGGAGCGAGTCATGTCGGAGAGAAAAGCCATTTTGGAACCCAGCGCTACGGTTTGAGGACAACCTTGATGCAGTTGTCCTGCTTGTCGCGGAACACCTTGTACATTTCCGGTCCCTCTTCGAGCCCGACCGAATGGGTAATGACAAAGGATGGGTCGATCTGACCTTCCTCAATGCGGCGCAGCAGATCATCGGTCCACCGACGCACGTGGGTCTGACCCATGCGGAAGGAGAGGCCTTTGTTCATGGCCTGGCCCATCGGGATTTTATCAACTAGACCGCTATAGACGCCCGGGATGGAGATGATCCCAGCCGGCCGGCAGACATAGATCATTTCGCGCAGCACGTGCGGACGGTCGTTCTCCAACATCAACATCTGCTTGGCGCGGTCCATCAGGGTGTCCGGCTGGTCCATCGACACATGGCTCTCAAGACCGACGGCGTCTATGCACTTTTCAGGCCCTTTGCCATTCGTCAGCTCGTTCAGCCGCTCGACCACGCTTTCCTCCTCGAAGTTGATCGTGATCGCACCACCAGCCTCAGCCATGGAAAGACGCTCGGCGATGCAGTCGATCGCCACCACCTGTCTGGCTCCGAGCAGCACGGCGCTGCGGATCGTCATCTGGCCAACAGGGCCACAGCCCCAAACCACGACAGTGTCAGTAGGCTCGATGTCGCACTGCGCAGCCGCTTGCCATCCGGTGGGAAAGATATCGCCGAGGAAGAGCACTTGTTCATCGGTGAGGCTATCGGGAACCTTGATGTGCGTCTCGTCCGCAAAAGGTACCCGTAGGTATTCCGCCTGACCACCGGGATACCCGCCTGTCAGGTGGGTATAGCCAAAGAGGCCAGCGGTGGTGTGGCCAAACACTTGATCCGCCTTGTCCTTCTCACGGTTCGTCCGCTCGCAGACGGAGAAGTTGCCGCGCTTGCATTGGTCGCATTCGCCGCAGTTGATGGTGAAGGGGACCACGATCCGGTCGCCCTTCTTCAGGCGGCCGTTCATCTGCGAGCCGGTCTCGACGACTTCGCCCATCATCTCATGCCCCATGATGTCCCCAGGCATCATCGCCGGGATGAAATTGTGGAAGAGGTGAAGGTCGGAGCCGCAGATCGCACAACTCGTTACCTTGATGATCGCATCACGGGGATGCTCGATTTCCGGGTCCGATACCGTATCGCACCGAATGTCTTCCTTGCCGTGCCAAACAAGCGCGCGCATCACTGTCTCCTACCGCTGTTTTCATCCATTAGCTGGTGAGGCGGCCCCCGAGATCCGGAGGGTTTCGAGGCGTGCATTGCCGCTCATCGCTAGGCCTGCGAACAAGGGCGAACCGCAGATGTTCCATGCGAACGATTTTTTTTTGAGGAACTAAGCGGGCCAAGCGTCAATGCATGCCATCCAGTCCGCAGGTATTGTAACCGGAGCGATTTGAATTCAGCTGGACAACACGCTTCTAACCCTGCAACCGCGGTCTGGATCTATAAATTCGTATTCGCGACTTTGCAGCCACGGAGCGAGATCCGTAAGAGCTGTTATCGGCATCCAGGGGGCGCGCCTAATGTTTAGCCCAGGCGTAGGCTTCATGCGGGTTGAAGTTTCTAGGAAACTTATTTGGCACCGGCCTGCGCCAGATCGTTTGATTGACCACCTGCCCGCGTGAGCCCTTTCATTCAGCATACGAATCGCTCTTCGGCGGTTTGCCATGATGTTAGTACGTGCGACAGCTCTGTCCATCCAGGCAAGGCTCTTATCGCGGGCGAAAAGATTGCTGAATAAAGCCGCCATGGCAGAGGCCGCGCTTTCGCGAATGCGCCAGGTTCAGAAGGACGATATCAGAGGACCTCCTTCAACGGGCAGCAAGGCAGTATCTTGCCACTCAGCCTTAATTAGTCATTCGTACAATTCCTGCATGATCAGACTTTATGCAACCGCAGGCCCAGAGCATGGAACTGATTTCGAACACACGTGCACTTTCACGGAAAAAACGGGTTACCATCCTAACACTCATTTTCACCTGCGTCATTGGCCTCATCGCCGGCATCGTCTTTACCTCAGTCGAGTACATGAGAAATGAAGCGAACAAGATCGATGACGCTCGCGCAAGCCGCGCAGTCACGGCTGCAATTCGTTCGTTTCAGGCACGTCTCGGCTCGACGGTTAGCGATAACGCCGTATGGGACGAGGCCTATAGACATATCGGCTCTGCGGACGCAGTCGATTGGGCCTATGAAAACTGGGGGAAAACCACCGAGGACTATCCTCTGTACGACGTCGCGATCGTGCTGACGCCGACGCGAAGTGTTTTGAGTGCCTATAGCAAAGGCAAGGAGATCGATGCCACTTCCTATTTTGGAAGCAGCCTCGTCGAACTTGCGGGTCGCGCGTCGTCATCCGGGAAGCTGCCGTTCACCTCGTTCGTCCGAACCGCTGACGGAATTTACCTCGTCGCAGCGGGTGCGATCCAGCCGTTTAACGACAGCCCGTCGGGCGAGGCATTCAGCACACTTATCTTCGCAAAGCTGTTGACGCCCGAGGTCCTTGGTCAGCTCGACGAGACGTTTGACATCGGAGGCCTGAAGCTGGTCGCCTCGCCGGACCGTTATAGACTGAGCATGCCGCTCCTTGGCGTTTCAGAACGTTCTGTCGGTTACTTAGAGTGGTCGAGCCGTACGCCGGGGAACCAGATCTACGACGGTGTTCGTCGGTCGCTGCTATCCGCCGGCGCGCTGTTCATAACGTTCTTCCTGGCGATCATTGCGACCGCGATTGCGTCCATACGGGGCCTCCAACGCGACGCGATCGCCGCGAGGTACAAGGCCACCCATGATAGCTTGACCGGCCTGTTCAATCGGGCTGGTCTGCTGGATGCGATCGAGGGAACTAAGGTCTCGTCGGATGCTGACCTGGCGCTTGCGTTGATCGACCTGGATGGTTTCAAGGAAGTCAACGATGCGTGGGGCCACGCGATCGGCGACGAGTTGATCAGGCTTGTCGCTAATCGGCTTAAGGATTCTCTGTCCCACACTCGAACAATCTGCCGCTTGGGCGGCGACGAGTTCGCGTTCATTGGTGCCGCTCATGACATTGATAGCAACGCACTTGCTCTGATCCACGCCCTGCAAGAGCCGTTTCGCATTGGTGGGCGCACGATTGAGGTAGGCGCGAGCATCGGCACAGCATCGTTCACGCGGGACATATCTGACGGCTACGAACTGCTGCGGCGCGCCGACATGGCTCTTTACGACGCAAAGGAAAGCGGTCGAGGACGAGTGGTTAAGTATCTGGCCGCGCTCGATATCCAACGCCATCAACGAGCCGAATTGGAAGACAAGCTCCGCCAGGCGATCGAAAACGGCGAGGTCAGACCGGTGTTTCAGCCGCTGGTCGACGCAAAAACCGGCTCTCTGAGGGGCGTTGAAGCACTGGCGCGCTGGGTGCCCGAGACCGGCCCGATCACCCCAGAGGTATTTATCAGCGTAGCTGAAAAGGCCGGCCTTATCGACCAACTTGGCAGGAAAATCCTGGAAGCGTCTGTTGAAGCTGCGTCGTCTTGGAACGATATCGGCTTATCGGTCAACATATCGCCGGTGCAACTGCGCAACCCCGATTTTGCCGCAGTCGTCGAGGCAGTCCTGGAAAAGAGTGAATTCGATCCCAACCGGCTAACGCTTGAGATCACTGAGGGCGTACTGATGTCGAACCCTGAACAGGCAAAGCGCGCGATGGCTCGTTTGAAGGCGAACGGTGTGAAGTTCGCCCTTGACGACTTTGGCTGCGGTTACGCAAGTATCGGCGCGCTGCGCGAGTTCGGGTTTGACCGCATGAAAATCGATCGATCGCTTGTAGTTTCCCTCAGCGACGAGAAAGGTGCGGGCGTCTTGAATGCGACGTTGTCACTGGCGAAAGCGCTTGATATTCCGGTGACGGCCGAAGGTGTTGAGACCCAGGAGCAGGCAGACGCGTTGGCGGAGCGCGGGTGCGACCAACTTCAAGGCTACCTGGTCGGGAAGCCAATGGAGGCTAAGCAGGTTGAGAAAGTTTTCCTTAGAACTGCGGCCTGATCCCTTCCACAGGCCAGTATTCAAGTGAAGCTGAATTTGATGAAAGGCGTCCCTCGTTAGGTGGAGGTCGTCGGCGACCGCTGGGCCGTGCTGACCCTGCGTGGGTTGACCATGAACAGTCATCGCTCCAAGAAGATACAGGCCCAGGAAGTGCGACGCCGCAGATGAGCGCGGCGTTAGAAGAGGCTTGAAACCGAGGGCTCGTCGCTCGGCGCATCTACAGCCAGCGCCCGCTACGGCATCAGGATTTCCTGATAGGGAGGAGCGATGCCTCTTCTTATCCTGTGCTGCTGGATGCGAGCCTGGGGCGAGGCACGGTGCAAATCGCCCGAACAAGGTCACGCCACAAACCCACCGGCTATGATGCAACTCTGCGGCCCCGGCCCTGACTCCCGGCATTGCAGGCCAATGACAGCTGATTCTAGACTGAAGTCAGACCGGTTTAGCATGGACAAACTTTGATAGCGACGCCTATTGGCCTTAAGGCAGTGGCCGTCCCTGAATAGCAGCCCGGGTCCGCTCGAAGCTGGGTGGAGATATCGGCGACGTGCTGCGGCCAAAATACCTTTCAAGTTCCATCGCCAGATCGTCTTCGGATGTCATGCCGCTATGAAAAAGACCGACGAGGAGTTTTGCAGCGACACTATATCTTTTCGGATTGGAAACACTGCTGGCGGGACCATAGCCAGCCGCATCCAAAACGCCCTCTAACATCAGGAGGTCTTTCGATCTCAAGATCACGTGCAACTCGGAAGACATCGCGGTCCTCCTTCTTTTTTGGGGCGAGGGTCTTTCTCCCTGAGGCAGCAGCGCCCGTAACATTGGCTGCTGATAGATGCACCATGCGCCAGCCTCAGTTCGCAAGCAACGTTTTTCATACAATTTTTGTTTTTATTCGCTCTTTTTAACAAAACCAGTGATTGAGGTTGTATTTGCGCCAGAGAGTCTCTATATGCCTTCTGTCGGCATGCTGAGGAGCGCTGGAAAGTGTCGCTCGCAATCGCCGCAATCGCGTTCTGCTTTTGACCACGGATGTACTGGCACTGGTTTGAGTAGCGATATGAGGAAGGTCGGTGCGGTTTCGCCCCGGCCTTTTTTGTTGGCTTCTTCGCGATGACATCATTCGAGCTGCCTTAGTCGCGGATTTTCATATCCTCGCAAAAACGGGATCGTCACCAACACCGGTCTTTGCGTCATCGACTACCGGATTCATCCGATTGCCGAACCGGCTGGCGTTGCTGAGCTGTCTGACGGCGATTGCTGGCAATACGGAAGCAGTCGCGGCTCCTTACAATCTCAGGTCGATGCTTTCGGCCTTAAAGGGCAGGCACGCGGTCTTTCAAGGATCGCGTGCTCTTCAGTCTAGCGTCATCGGTTGCCCGGAAGAATCTGGCTCTGGCGCAGGTCATCGATAGACTGTTCCCGCGCCTCCCTGTCGCCCAGAGGACGGTCCCCTTCAGAGACGTCGCGCTGATGGCCGGTTGGTAGGACGTCGTCCACGACATCGTCCGGGAACTCTTCGACCAACTCGTACGCGCGCACCCGCGGCGACGTCGCTTCCGTGCTTCGTGTATAGCGTCCGACACCCGCCGCAGCGCTTGCAGCGGCATCCGGCTGGAATACGTCGTCCTTCGTCGCGGAGGCCTGGTTGTCTTTGCCAGCAGTCCAGCCTTCCGTCCGCCAGAAGTCTGCACGTTCGTCCATATCGATCGACCCCTCGTCGTCGAGGATGTCGTGGGCCGTGTCGTAGTTGCTCCGGTCGACCGAGGCGGAGACGAGGAAGCCGCCACGACGGAGGCCTTCGGCATAGACTTCGCGGTCTTCGGCCGGGAAGAACCAATCTCCGAGTCTCGACCAGAAGCCGGAGCCTTCCACGGCTGCAGCCGAGCCTTCGCCATCGGCCTCATAGCCGGGCATGAGGCGGACGTCGACAACACCTGCTTCCTTCAGCTTGTCAACCGCGTCCTCGGCGTTGCTTCTGGAGTCGAAGAAGGCCGTCAGCGTACTTTTGGCGCGGCTTCCTGCTGGCGCGCCGTCGTTATAGACATTGGTCATGGAATTCTCCTCCGAGGTTCGTGTGGCAAACGAACGGCCAGACGAGTTGAATGTTCCGTCTATACCGCTGGCGTCCTGGCGAGGCACGGGAACCGGGGCCCACACTTTGGCGGTCAATCGGAAGGGGCCAATTGCGCCAAGGTCGGCCGTAGAGACCAGCTTGGCCGCTGCATGAAAGCAGAAGCCGCCAGAGACAAGACTGAGCGACTTAATTGCGCCTTCGAAGCGGCCATTTCTACGAATAATGCCCGCCCACTCCACAGCCGCATGGCGAGGATTGATGTCTGCGGTTATCATTCCCAGCCGCACGCAGGTTGTGAGAGATAGGGGGATTGCAAATGAGGACGCCGTCAGTCAACCTTCCGTTGCAATAGAAGTTGTTTCCCTGCTCGGGACAGGCCGCCAGACATCTCCATTCTCCACACGCCACGAAAACTTCGGTGTTGCCGAAGCATACGGGTTACGCCGTTCGTAATGGGGCTACGCGAGCAGCGCGGCGAGCGCACCTTCGGGTGCAAGATAGGGTTCACGAACCGCACAATCTGCCCCAGTACAATGTGGTGTATGACCCCATGTGGGGCTACCATCTGGGGCTACATGTATGACAAGACCGTGTTCGATCTCGCCGCGCGGGATTAGTGTCTCCCTCAGATGAAGTCCTTCATGCATCAAGCACGTCTCCTCTGGGCCGCAAACAGCAGTCCACTGTCATCTCTATAGCCATACTCACGCGATCATTGTCAGCAAATCCTCCACCGAAGAGATCTGGACGAAAGACTGCGCCGCCGCGGCAAGGTCAGGGTCCATGGTAACCAGTGCATCCGCCTGCAGCTGCGTGACGGCGATGTATTCGGCGCAGTAGGTATCCGCCCAGTCAAGTTGGCTGGCGATGTTCCACGCGTACCGTTGCAACACGCGGTCGCCGCAATCGAATTCTCAGACCACGAAGATAGTCCAGCTGACCATCAGCTTCTCGCTTGTCGAGATCGCCACTGCGAACCGCCGAATAGAGGTGAGCCAATATCTGGGATCGCAAGAGCGTTGGGGCAACCAAGGCGTGGTTGTCGGGAACCTTTGCGGCATTTTTCGCCAGCAGGAGCGCAGCGTCGGCCGCTATTGCAAACCGCGTGTTCACCACGATCTTCTCTCCCTGGAAGTTGGTCGGGAACCAGTCTGTGCAGTTAAATGATCCTCCTTCCGGTGCCGACAGCGAAAAATGGCCCAACGCGTCCTTTCGACCGCTATACCATCGAGATTGAGCTGGTTCGCTGAAATGAGTGTCTTGACGGTACCTCCGCGCTCCGTTGCCAGATCGGCACTCTGCTGTGCGTTCAGCGCGCTCTTCTCGATCTGTGTCATCGCCGCGTTGTTTTAGAAGCGGGAGCCGTTTCGTTCAGAAGGTCGTTGGCGAGCGTTGCCAACGATTGCGCTGTCTGCTGGCTCTCTTCAAGAGCAGCGCTTTGCTGCTGGAAAAGATCGGTCTCGCCGTCACGGTGTCGTCCAGGTTTGATGGGCCCAATCATGCGGCGCGGCACTTCCTTGCCCCTTCAGAGTGCCCGCTACGGGGCGATGCGGGTCGGTTCGTTGGTCGGTATCCCACCATGACAATAATCTTGTGAAAAATCCGAGACTAGGGCACAATTTATAAATGCACCTGAAGTGCGCAACTACCTCATTACCGGCCATCTCGGGCGGGGTGACAGTTTGCGTGGGAGGGGCGCGTCGATGGGTCAGGGGTTCTTTCTTCTGTTCGCGACGGTGTCGGTGATTGCGGCCCTGACTGTGGTCATAGCCCGCAATCCGGTTCATAGTGCATTGGCATTGATGGTCTGTTTCCTGCAGATCTCTGCAATCTTTATCTTGCTCGACGCAACGTTTCCCGCCGTCATCCAGATCTTCGTCTATGTCGGCGCGATCATGGTCCTGTTCTTGTTCGTGATCATGATGGTCGACGTGCGCGAAGCCGTGTTGCAGCGGTTCTTGCCCGGCGGCAACCTGCCCTCTCTGGTGCTGCTCGTCCTGCTTGGGGTCGAGATGCTCACCTTGGTGCTCTGGAGCAAGCGCTTTTCCGTTATGGAGCCCGCCGCCATCGTCGGCGGCGATGAGATCAGGCAGCTCAGCACAGCGCTGTTTGCCGACTATCTGCTGCCGTTCGAAGCAGCATCCGTCATCCTCTTGGTGGCCTTGGTCGGCGCAATCGTGCTGGCGAGGAAGGAGCAGGGATGATGGCTCCACTGTCCTGGTACATCGTGCTCGGAGTGATCCTCTTCGTGATCGGAGCGGCGGGCGTGCTGCTCAGGCGCAATATCCTGGTCGTGCTGATGTCGCTGGAGCTGCTACTCAACTCGGTCAACATCAACTTCATTGCTTTCGGGCGCCAGTACGGCGATTTCCGTGGCCAGATCTTCGCAATCTTCGTCATCGCGATCACCGCGGCAGAGGTCGCCGTCGCCCTTGGTATCTTGGTCGCCTTTGTGCGGAACAAATCCACCCTCAAGGTCGACGATGCGACAATGATGAAAGGATAGCGGTTTGGACCCCGTGATATCGATCCGGCCGCTATTCGCCGTCGCCATTCCAGCTCTGGCGGCCCTTGTCATTCTTCTTCTGAATGAGCGCGAGAAACTCCGCGATCTCGTCTCGCCGGTCGCAGCAATCATAATGTTCGCGATTGTCGCCTCGATGGCACCAACAGTGCTTGCTGGTGGGACAATCGATCTGCGCCTGTTCGAAATCCTGCCGGGGATTGACTTCGCGTTCCGCGTCGACGCGCTCGGCATGGTCTTTGCCACCGTCTCGTCGCTGTTGTGGATCGCGGCGGCGATCTATTCCATCGGCTACATGCGGCACCTGAAGGAGCATGCGCAGACCCGGTTCTTCGCCTGCTTCGCTGGCAGTCTCGCGGCCGCCGCCGGCGGCGCCTTTGCCGCCAACCTGTTCACGCTGGTGATCTTCTACGAGGTGCTCAGCCTCGTTACTTATCCGCTCGTTTATCACCACGAGGACGAAGAAGCCTGGGCAGGCAGCCGCAAGTATCTTGTCTATCTCATGGGCGCCTCGAAGAGCGCACTTCTCGCCGCCTTGGCGCTGACTTACTACCTTGCGGGATCGCTCGACTTCGCTGTGGGCGGACTGTTGGCAGGCAGCAGCGCCTCCGCAGCGTTGCTGACGGTGGTCTATGTCGGCTTTCTATTTGGCTTCGCCAAGGCTGCGGTGATGCCGATGCATGCTTGGCTGCCAGCCGCCATGGTCGCCCCGACCCCGGTCAGCGCGCTTCTGCATGCCGTGGCCGTAGTGAAGATGGGCGTCTTCTGCGTGCTGCGGGTGGTGTTCCATGTCTTCGGCACAGGGCTGATGGGCAGCCTTCACCTTGGCACCGCCACCGCCTATCTGGTCTCGTTCACAATCCTGATGGCGTCTGTCTACGCCCTTACGCGGGACGACCTGAAAGCGAGGCTCGCCTATTCGACGGTCAGCCAGCTATCCTACATCGTTCTCGGCGCAGTTTTGTTGTCCCCGCTTGCAATGGTCGGTGGGATTCTCCATATCGCGGCGCACGCCTTTTCCAAGATCACTCTTTTTTTCTGCGCAGGTTCGATCTATTGCGCCTCCGGCAAGCGCAACATCAGCGACATGGCCGGGATCGGCCGCCGGTTGCCCTGGACGATGGGGGCGTTCTTTGTAGGCTCGCTTAGCATGATCGGGGTGCCGCCGACCGCGGGCTTCGTCAGCAAGTGGTATCTGACGCTGGGCTCGATGCAGGCGGGAGACGTTGCGTTCCTCGTCGTGCTCCTGGTGAGCTCGGTTCTCAACGCCGCCTATTTCCTGCCAGTGACCTACCTCGCCTTCTTCAGGACGGAGGCTGAAGAGATGCCAGCGGTTCGCGAAATCCCGTTGCTGGCGATCCCGCTGGTGGCAACGGCTGTCCTGTCGGTATCGATGGGTATCTTCCCCAACTATTTCCTCACCTTGGCGGAAGGAGTTGTCAGATGATCAAACGCGTGATCGATTTCTTTGGTGATGAAACCTATGCCAGTCAGCGGCGCCGGCTCTTCTATCTGGTGCTTGTGCTGGTCGTCATCGCCGACTTTCTGGTCCCGCGCGAGCATGCCGAATATCTGTGGGACCGCGTGCCGGGCTGGTCGGCTGTCTATGGCTTGGGATCCTGCGTCCTTTTGATCTTCGTTTCCAAGTTCCTCGGCCATCGGGGCGGGCTCATGCGGCGCGAGGACTACTATGACTGAGTTCATCCACCCAGCCCTGCTGTTCATACTTGGCGCCCTCGCTATCCCTTTCCTGAGCGGACCGATCCGCAAGGTTTATCTGGTGCTGATCCCGCTGCTGGCGTTGCTTGCTGTGGTTGCGATGCAGCAGGGTAACTATGGAGCGACGCAGTTTCTCGGACAGGAAATCCTGATCGCCAAAGTCGACAAGCTCAGTATCGTCTTCGCCACCGTCTTTGCAATCATGGCCCTGATCGGAACAGTCTACGCGCTGCACTTGCCTCGCGCCGGCCAGCATGTCGCAGCATTCGTCTACGTTGGCGGCGCGCTTGGCGTGGTTTTCGCAGGCGACTACCTGACGCTCTACATGTTTTGGGAAACCATGGCGTTCGCTTCCGCCTATCTGGCCTTCGCCCAGGGTGGTCGCCAGGCGATCAATGCCGGGTTCCGCTATCTCATGGTCCATGTCACCGGCGGCGTCGTCCTGCTTGGCGGCATCGTTCTCCATGGGCTCTCGGCAGGGTCGCTGCTCTTCGGCCCGATCGGAGCAATGGACGCCGGCAACTACCTCATCCTTGCCGGTTTCCTTCTCAACGCCGCCGTACCGCCGCTCAACGCATGGCTGACTGACGCCTACCCCGAGGCGACCGTGACGGGGGCAGTGTTCCTGAGCGCGTTCACCACCAAAACCGCCGTCTATGTGCTGGCGCGGGCGTTTCCCGGGACGGAGCTGCTCATTTGGCTCGGCACCGCAATGGCACTCTACGGCGTCATCTATGCGGTTCTCGAAAACGACTGCCGGCGTCTCTTGGCTTATCACATCGTCAGCCAGGTCGGTTACATGGTGGCCGGCATCGGCATCGGGACCGAGATGGCCGTGAACGGAGCCACAAGCCACGCCTTCGCCCATATCCTCTACAAGTCACTCCTATTCATGGGAGCCGGGGCCGTGATCTATGTCACCGGGCGACGCAAGCTCACCGAACTCGGCGGGCTCTACAAGACCATGCCGGTGACCGTGGCACTCTACATGATCGGCGCCTTCGCGATCTCGGCATTTCCGTTCTTCTCCGGCTTCGTCACCAAGTCGATGGTGATTGCTGCTGCCGGAGCGGATCATCGGGCGCTGGTCGTGCTCGCCCTGACAATGGCGTCGTCGGGAACGTTCCTGCACACCGGGCTTAAGCTTCCCTATTACATGTTTTTCGGGACGGACCGGAAGCTTGAGGCGCGGGAGCCGCCGATGAACATGATTGTGGCGATGGGCATGGCGGCCGTGCTTTGCATCGCGATCGGCATATTCCCTCAGCCGCTCTATGCGCTTCTGCCATATCCGGTGGACTTCGAACCCTATACGGGCGCCCATGTCACCGAAAGCCTGGGTCTGCTGATGTTCACCGCCCTGGGATTTGTCCTGCTTCTCAGGGCGCTTGACCCCGAGAACACCATCAGTCTCGATACTGACTGGATCTATCGCAAGGGCGCGCGGGTCTTCATGTGGATCGCCGAACGGCCGCTGGCGCGCTACGAGCAGGCGGTGAGCAACGTGTCGGAGACAGCGGCACTGCCACTCCTGCATGCGGCGGCACGGGCAGGACTGCGGATCGATCTTGTCAGAGTGGACGCTGTCGTGAATGGCGTCGCCCGCTCGGTCCTGCGCGGTGGTGGGGCACTTCGGCGGCTCCAGACCGGCGTCGTGTCCCATTACGCACTGGCGATGATGGTCGGTATCATCGCTGCCACCGTCGTCTTCGCCACGGTCTGGCGGTAGGGGGTGGCCATGGGGTTGCCGCTCCTCAGCCTCATCGTATTTACGCCAGCCGTTGGGGCTGCGGTCCTGGTTTTTCTGCGCAGCGACGATGCCATACGGCGGACAGCGCTCGCCATCACGGTTCTCGATCTTGCCCTTTGCATCGCAATGCTAGCGAGCTTTGACGCGACCCACGTGATGCAGTTTGTCGAGACACACCCGTGGGTGCCGGCGCTCGGGATCAGCTACTCGCTTGGCGTTGATGGAATAAGCGTGCTCTTCGTGTTCCTCACCGCGCTGTTGGGCTCGATCTGCGTGCTCGCATCGTGGGTCGCGATAGATCGCAAGGTGAAGGAGTTCATGGTCAGCCTGCTGGTCATGCAGACGCTGATGCTGGGGGTGTTCTGCGCGCTCGACCTGTTCCTGTTCTATGTCTTCTGGGAGGCGATGCTGATCCCGATGTACCTGATCATCGGCGTCTGGGGCGGTGAAGGCCGGTTTTATGCAGCCTTCAAATTCTTTCTCTATACGCTGGCAGGCAGCGTTCTGTTCCTGGTCGGCGTCATCGTGCTCTATTTCAACGGCGGCAGGACCTTCGACATTCTCGCCCTGACCGCGCAGGATTTGCCGTTCCCGATCCAGTCGTGGCTGTTCTTCGCCTTCCTGGTTGCCTTCGCGGTCAAGGTGCCGATGGTCCCGGTCCATACCTGGCTGCCGGATGCGCACGTGCAGGCGCCGACGTCCGGCAGTATCATTCTCGCCGGCGTGCTCCTGAAAATGGGGGCATACGGATTTCTGCGCTTCTCGCTACCGATGTTGGCAGAGGCGTCGGTCTATTATTCGCCATTGATGCTGGCGCTTTCGGCACTTGCCATCGTCTATGGCGGTCTGCTTGCACTCGCGCAGGACGACCTGAAAAAGCTGGTGGCCTATTCCAGTATCAGCCACATGGGTTTCGTCACGCTGGGAATTTTCTCGCTGAACCTCCGTGGCCTGGAAGGCGCCATCCTGCAAATGTTCAATCATGGCGTAACGACAGGTGCGCTGTTCCTGTTCGTCGGCCTGATCTACGAACGGACACATTCGCGCAGCATCGCCGATTACGGCGGGTTGATGAAGGCAGCGCCCGTCTATTCCGCGTTTTTTGCGCTGTTTACCCTATCGTCGATGGCCCTGCCGGGAACGAATTCGTTCGTGGGTGAGCTGCTCGTGCTGTCCGGTGGATTTGAGGCGAGCCTCGCCGTCGGCGCGGTTGCAATTCTCGGCGCCTTGCTGAGCGCGGCCTACCTGCTTAGCATGTATGGGAAAGTTGCGCTCGGTCCGGCAATTGTCGGCGCCCGGTTCAAGATACGCGACGTCAACGCCCGCGAGATGGTCACGATCCTGCCGCTGGCCCTTCTCGTGCTTTGGCTTGGGTTCTATCCAAAACCGTTCCTCGGCATCATCGACACCTCGGTAAAGCACCTGATGGCGCAGGTGCATGGTAATGGGAGTGGCCAATGACCGCCGCCGCGCTCTTCCAGTCGATCCTTGCAAGCTTGCCCGAAATCGTCGTGGTCGCCGGCGCCTGCATCCTGCTGATTCTCGGACAGCTTGTTCGGCAAGGCCAGGGCAATTTCCTTCTCGCAGCTTCCGTCGCGATTGTGCTTGTTGCCGCCGTGTCGACGTTCATGCTGGCGGGCGAGGTGCGTCCGGCCTACATGGGCATGTTCGTCTCCGACCGCTTCTCGGCATTCTTCAAGATCGTCTTTTATCTGGCGACCGTTCTGACATTCCTGCTTTCGCGAAAATACGCCGACATAGAAGGGATCGGAAACAGTGAATACTACGTCCTGCTGCTCTTTGCGCTTTCGGGAATGATGATCATGGCCTCGGCGACGGATCTCCTGTCGATCTATGTGGGCCTCGAACTGACGGTGCTTTGCACCTATGTGTTGACCGGCTTTTTGCGGAAAGAGCGCCGCTCGAACGAAGCAGCGCTGAAATACGTGATCCTTGGCTCCGTCTCGACCGGGATTTTCCTCTATGGCGTTTCGCTCGTCTACGGCCTGACCGGCACAACGCAACTGGATGGGATCGCTGCCACGGTGACCGGCGATCCGCTTGATCCCGGATTGTTGCTGGCGGTGGTCTTCATTGTCGCGGGGCTGGTCTTCAAGATCGGCGCGGTGCCGTTCCATATGTGGCTGCCGGACGCCTATGAAGGAGCACCTACGACCATCACCGCCTTCATGTCTGTCGGTCCCAAGGCGGCGGGGTTCTCGGTGATCCTCCGTGTATTCCTCAATCCGCTGGTCGCAGCCTCGGATGTCTGGATTATCGTTGCGGTGGTTGCGGTTGCGACGATGGCGCTCGGCAGTTTCGTGGCGCTGGTGCAGGACAATTTCAAGCGGCTCCTTGCCTATTCCAGCATTGCTCATGCCGGCTTCGCCCTTTTCGGCGTGGTTGCCGGCGGTGCGGATGGGATCGCCAGCGTAATGCTCTACCTGCTGATCTACTCCTTGATGAACCTCGGCATTTTCGGGACCATCATCATGATGCGGAGCGACGATTTTTCGGGCGAGATTATCGAAGACTATGCCGGTCTCGCCAAGTCGCATCCCGTGCTTTCGCTTGCAATGCTGCTCTATCTGTTCTCACTGGCGGGCATTCCGCCGACAGCCGGGTTCTTCGCCAAGTTCTACGTGCTGGTGGCGCTCGTCGAGCGGGGATTCATCATGCTGGCGGTGATCGCGGTGCTGCTGAGCGTCGTCGGCGCCTACTTCTACATTCGTATCGTCATGCTGATTTACATGCGCGAGCCGAAGAGGGCGTTCGACCCGATACTGACGCCCTGGGTCGGCGCCACGCTTGCCTTAACCGCCGCCGGCACCATCGGGATCGGCCTGTTTCCGTCGTGGTTTCTAAGGCTTGCTCAACATTCGGTGCTGGGCGGCTGATCTATTGAATTTGCAATGATCCACCCGACGGAATACACTGACAATTGACGAAAGGATTGCCCAAAGTCGCTTCTCGGGGCGATTGCACAACTGGTCCAGAATTGATCGGTGGCGGCCTCGACAAAGCTCTCGGTTGTGACCGGGGCAATGCGATATGACTATGGCTGCAATGGAATTCTTGCCGGTCCTTGTCATGGTCGCCGGAGTTGCTCTGGTGACGGGGGGAACGCTGTTTGTCTCCTCGCTGCTGCGTCCGTCCAATCCCTATCCCGCAAAGAACATGCCCTATGAATGCGGCATGGACCCGGCGGGCGAAGCCGCCGGGGGCCGCTTCAGGGTACAGTTCTTCATGCTCGCGATCCTGTTGGTCGTCTTCGACGTCGAGACGATGTTCCTCTTTCCCTGGGCTGTCGTCCTGAAAGACATCGGGATCGTCGGCTATGTCGAAATGTTCGTCTTCATGGTGCTGCTTACCGTGGGTTTCGCCTACGCTTGGTTGAAGGGAGCGCTGGAATGGGAGGCGTAAGCAATGCTATCCGCGACAGCGTCCTGTTCACCACGGCTGACAGCGTTATCAGCTGGAGCCGAAGGTCGGCACTCTGGCCGGAGACTTTTGGAATTGCTTGCTGTGCCATCGAAATGATCTCGGCGGGATGCGCGCGCTACGATCTCGATCGGTTCGGCGTCGTGTTCCGGCCTTCGCCGCGCCAGTCCGATGTGATGATCATCGCCGGCACAGTGACGCGGAAGTTCGCACCCGTCGTGCGCAGGCTCTATGACCAGATGCCGGAGCCTCGCTGGGTGATCGCAATGGGCACCTGCGCGATTTCCGGAGGGGTCTACAATACCTATGCCGTGGTGCAGGGATCGGAAACCTTCGTGCCTGTCGATGTGCATGTGCCAGGCTGTCCTCCACGGCCTGAGGCGCTGATGCACGGCTTTCTGCTGCTTCAAGAGAAGATCAAGAGATCCCGTGCGCTGGCCGGGACGCCTCTGGGTCGGGTTGCGGGCTTATGAGTGTGGAGTCGACTTTCAATCGCGCTCCGATCATGGAGCACTTCAAAGCAGGAGTTGAGGACCTCGGCACCGTGCATGGCATTCACGCCTTTGCTGTTCCACCCGACAGGATTGTCGAGTTCTGCCGATTTCTGAAAGACCAACCGGCACTGCAGTTCAATTTCCTTTCGGATATCTGCGGGGTTGATCATTATCCGGAAACGCCTCGGTTCGAGGCGGTGTATCATCTCTATTCGCTACCCAACAGGTGGCGGGTTCGCATCAAGTGCCAACTTGGTGATCCGCCGCGCGTCCCTTCCGTGACCGGGGTCTGGCGCACCGCCAACTGGCATGAGCGCGAGGCCTGGGACATGTATGGCATCACGTTCGAGGGACACCCCGATCTGCGTCGGATTTACATGTGGGAAGGCTTCAAGGGCTTTCCACAGCGCAAGGATTTCCCCTTGCGGGGCTACAAGGACACATTGAATCCTTTCGGGGCCGAAGGCCCGCCGCCAACACAGCCCGACATCGCCACCAGGGACATCCCGCAAGGAGGCCGTTCTACGCCGGAACATTGAGATGACCGAAGTCACCGAGCTCAACAGGCCACAAGGCGAAGCGCTCACCAGGGACGTGCTCCTGAACCTCGGCCCGCAGCACCCCAGCACTCATGGGGTACTTCGACTTGTCCTTGAACTTGACGGCGAGTATGTGGAGCGCGTGGACCCGCATATCGGTTACCTCCACCGAGGCACCGAAAAACTGGCCGAGAGTTTCACCTACACCCAGATTTTCCCGCTGACCGACCGGCTCGACTATCTCTGCCCGCCGTCGAACAACCTGGCCTTCGCGTTGGCGGTGGAGAAGCTCCTCGGCATAGAAGCGCCGGTCAGGGCGCAGTATATTCGTGTCATGATGGCCGAACTGGCACGGCTCTCAGGTCATCTCCTGATCACCGGAGCGCTGCCGATGGATCTCGGCGCAATGACCGCGCTGCTTTACGTCATGCGCGAGCGCGAGATGATCATGGACCTGCTGGAGATGATTACCGGTGCAAGAATGCACACGTCGTTCTGCAGGGTTGGCGGAGTACGTGAGGACCTTCCTGACGGCTTCCTTCAGAAGATCAGGGAATTCTGCGACATCTTCCCGAACCGGGTCCGCGACTATGAGCAACTGCTCGAAGACAACAGGGTGTTCCTCAAACGCACGAAGGGCATCGGCGTGATCTCCGGCGAGGACGCAATCGATCTTGGTCTCAGCGGCCCGAATCTGCGTGCCTCAGGCGTCGATTGGGATATCCGCCGCGACGAGCCCTACGAGATCTACGACCGACTGGAGTTCAACGTTGTCACCCGCAGTGAGGGCGATTGCTATGCGCGCTGGCGGTGCCGTGTTGACGAGATGCGCGAGAGCATTGCGATCATCAACCAATGCCTGGACCAGATGCCGGAAGGACCGTTCCAGATCGATATGCCGACGATCGCCTTCCCAGTGGACAAGGATC
This sequence comes from Rhizobium grahamii CCGE 502, assembly GCF_000298315.2. GTDB lineage: Bacteria > Pseudomonadota > Alphaproteobacteria > Rhizobiales > Rhizobiaceae > Rhizobium > Rhizobium grahamii. The sequence continues at coordinate 56,138 of NZ_AEYE02000023.1, forward strand.
GGGTGCATTGCTCGATGGAGGCGCTCATCCAGCATTTCGACCTGTCAGCTTATGGCTTCATGGTGCCGAAGGGCGAAGTCTATTCGGCAATCGAGGCGCCAAAGGGCGAGCTGGGTTTCTACATCATCAGCGACGGATCGCCGAAACCATTCCGGATGAAGGTGCGAGCACCGTCTTTCGTCAACCTTCAGGGCCTCTTCGGGGTCACCAATGCACGCTATCTGGCGGATATGATTGCAGTGCTGGGCAGCCTCGATCCGGTGATGGCGGAGGTGGACAAGTAACAGGGAATCCGATGCGATGAGCATGCGCGAAAAGATCGAAGCGGCGGCGACACGGTATCCGAACCAGCGCTCGGCGATCATGCCCGCGCTTCTGATCGCCCAGAAGGAGCATGGCTATCTGCCTGGTCCGGTGCTGGAGGAGGTCGCCGACATCCTCGGCGTCGAACGGATTTGGGTTTACGAACTGGCGACCTTTTACACGCTCTTTCATACCGAACCGATGGGCCTGTTCCACCTGCAACTCTGCGACAATGTTTCCTGCATGCTGCGTGGATCGGAGGAGCTGTTGAAGCATCTGGAAACGGTCCTTTCAATCAAGAAGGGCGAGACCACCTCGGATTGGTTATTCACGCTTTCGACCGTGGAGTGTCTCGGCGCCTGCGAGATGGCTCCGGTCATGCAAGTCGGCGACGATTACCACGGCAATCTTGATGTCGCGCGGGTAGATGCACTCCTCAACAGTCTTCGGGTAGCAGCAGCGCCGCCATCAAACTCTGAGCAGGCTTCAACGCAGCCGGTAGGAGAGTAGCACGATGTTCGAGCCGGTTCTCCTCCAGAATATCGACCGGCCGGATAGTCATTTGCTGTCGACCTATGAGGCCAGCGGCGGCTATCAGGCGCTGAAGAAAGTGCTGAGCGAGCACACGCCCGATGAAATCATAGGCCTGGTCAAGGAATCAAACCTGCGCGGTCGCGGCGGTGCCGGTTTTCCGACGGGCATGAAATGGAGCTTCGTGCCGAAGCGGGGCGCCAAGCCGAATTATTTGTGCTGCAATGCCGACGAAGGCGAGCCCGGCACCTTCAAGGACCGGATCATCATGGAGCGCGACCCGCACCAGCTCGTAGAGGGGCTGGCGGTTGGCGCCTACGCCATTGGCGCCAATACGGCCTATGTCTACATCCGTGGAGAGTATATGACCGCGATCCGTCGCCTGGAGCAGGCGATCGCCGAGGCTCACGAAAAAGGTTACCTCGGACGCAATATCCTGGGCTCTGATTTCGATTTCGCCGTGCATGTCCATTGCGGTGCAGGCGCGTATATCTGCGGAGAGGAGACCGCGATGCTCGACTCGCTCGAGGGCAAGCGGGCGCAGCCCCGCCTGAAGCCGCCTTTTCCTGCAGTCGAAGGACTCTACGCCAGTCCGACGGTCATCAACAACGTTGAGACGCTCGCCTGCGTGCCGCATATCGTGATGCGGGGTTCAAGGTGGTTTCGCGAAATCGGCCCGGACAAGAGCCCCGGCCCGAAGCTCTTTTGCCTGAGCGGACAAGTGTCCAAGCCTGGCCTCTATGAATTGCCGATGGGTATATCGTTGCGCGAGCTGGTCGAGAACCGCGCCGGCGGTCCCTTGCCCGGGCGCAGGATCAAGGCGGTGATCCCAGGTGGAGTCTCGGCGCCGGTCATCCCGGAGAGCGGGCTAGATGTGGGGATGGATTTCGACTCGCTCGCTGCCGTGGGCTCAATGCTTGGTTCAGCCGGGGTGATCGTGATCGACGATACCACCTGCATGGTCAAAGTCGCCACCCGCATCATCGAATTCTTCCACCACGAGTCCTGCGGCAAGTGCACGCCTTGCCGCGAAGGGCTGGACTGGGTTGTCAAGGTGCTGCGCCGGATCGAGGCGGGGCAGGGGGAACGAGGCGATCTGGAACAGCTGGACGCGCTCTGCAAGGGCATTTTTGGCAATACGTTCTGCGCTCTTGGCGACGGCGCGGCTATGGGATTGCGGGCCGCACTCAAGCATTTCCGCGATGAATTCGTTGCCCATATCGAAGAACGGGCGTGCCCGTTTCACTGAGGTGCGCTGGGAGTTAAGACCGCGAGGAAGTCATGGTTTCAGTCACGATCAATAGCCAAATGCTGGAAGTGGAAGGCGGGTCTACGGTGCTGCAGGCCGCCCAGCGTTTGGGCATCGACATTCCAACCTTCTGCTATATGAAGCGGCTGCCGGCGCTGGCCTCCTGCCGCATGTGCCTGGTGGAAATCGAGGGGCAGCGCAAGTTGCAGCCGTCCTGTGCCACCGCTGTCACCGACGGCATGGTGGTGAAAACGAACACGGCGCTCATCGAGGAAACGCGCTCGTCAATGCTCGACATGCTGCTCGCCAACCACCCCCTCGACTGTCCGATCTGCGACAAAGGCGGCGAGTGCGAGCTTCAGAACCAGGTGATGGCATACGGACCCCGCGAAAGCCGGTTCCGCGATGCCAAACGTGTTTTCCACTCCGAGGACATCCGCCTCAGCCCGGTTATCATCATGAACGTCAACCGCTGTATCCAGTGCCAGCGCTGCGTGCGGATGTGCGAGGAGGTGGTCGGCGCGGTCGCTTTGGGTACGATCGAAAAAGGCATGGACACCGCCGTCACCGGTTTCGAGGGCAGTCTTGCAAGCTGCGATCAATGCGGCAATTGCGTCGAGGTCTGTCCTGTCGGTGCGCTGATGAGCTTCCCTTATCGCTACAAGGCGCGGCCTTGGGATCTTGACGAGACCGACACGGTCTGCCCGCATTGCGGCACCGGCTGCCAGCTGACAGTCGGCACGCGCAAGGGCGAGTTCATGCGCGTGCGCTCGAAGTGGGATGAGGGGCTCAACCGAGAAACGCTTTGCGTACGGGGACGTTTCGGCCTCGATTTCGTCACAAGCCAGGACCGGATCAAGCGGCCGATGGTCCGTCGGGATGACGCTCTCATTGCAGTTTCCTGGGAAGAAGCCGGAAGCTACCTTCGTCAGCGGCTGTCGGCCGTCGAGGAAAAGGCCGCAGGCGGGCTTGCCTCACCTCGTCTTCCAAACGAGGTGCTCTACCAGTTTCAGAAGCTGATGCGGACACAGTTTAATACAAACAATATTGACTGCTCGTCGCGCTGGTCCACGCCTCTGGAGACTTTGGGTCCACTAATGGCGGGCTTTTACACCCGCGCCCCGCTTCAAGAGGTGATCGGCAACGATTGCGTGCTCGTCGTCGGAGGCAATGTGACCGAGGAGAACCCGGTCACCGAATATCTTCTGCGTGACGCTGCGCGCCGCCGGCAGACCGGGTTGCTCATGCTCTCGACGCGGCCCTCCCGCCTGGACGCCGATGCACAGGCGGTCGGTCGCGTTCTGCCAGGCGCTGAGGCAGCAGGCCTTGCCAAGGTAGTGGCCTCTGTCGTGGCGGCCGCGGGAAAGGACCTGCCGGATGACGTTCTTGCCAGCATCGTCGCAGTAACAAGCTCGCCACCGGCGACCACCGATGAGGATGCTATCGCCACGGCGCTTCTCGCAGGGGGGCGCGCAACCGTGCTTGTGAGCGTCGACGTCCTGCGGTCCCTCACTGCACGCACTACGCTGCAGCAGCTTGCCAACCTCTTGCAGCTCCTTAGCCTGCTCGGCAAGGAACCGAAGATGCAGTTGCTCTTCGACCGCGCCAACCAGATGGGCGCATGGGACATGGGGGTTCTGCCGGCGGCACTGCCGGGGCTTGCCTCGGTCGCCGATAGCGCGGCGCGCGCCAGTTTCGAGCGGGCCTGGGGCGGCAAGATCCCATCTGAACCAGGTGCGGATTTCGACGCCATGCTTGAGCTCTGCAACACGGGGCAATTGGGCACGCTCTATATAACCGGAAGCGACCCATTGCTGTCTTATCCCGACCGAACGTTCGTCGAGCGCGCGCTCGGGGCAGCAGATCTCCTGATCGTGCAGGACGCGTTCCTTACGGATACTGCAGGCCTGGCCGACGTGGTGCTGCCGGCAGCGACGTACGGCGAAGAATCCGGTACCTTCACCAATAATGAGGGCCGGATAACGAAGGTCAGAAAGTTCCGCGACCCGGTTGCCGAGGCCCGGGGCAATCTGGCGATCTTCGACTTTGTCGCAGGACTTCGAAGCAATGCGCCGCAGCCGCCATCTATCCAAACCTTGATTTTCGACGAGATCGCTCGGCTGGTTCCCGCTTACCAGGGACTAAGCCAGGATCGGCTTGGCGCTGACGGAGCTTTCACTCAGGACGTCCTTGCGCCGCCGCCTGGAAGCTTCTTCGCTTCACCGCATATTCCCATTGCCAGCGACCAGCTCGTTTTGGTCACCGGGAACTGCCTGTTCCACAATGGATATCTTACCGAGCGCTCGGAAACCCTGAACACGGCCGCCGATGACCCTTATGTCGCAATGGGGGCGTGGGACGCCGCTCAACTTGACCTTTCGGACGGCGATCGGGTGGTCGTGCGATCCGCAAAAGGCGAACTGACGGCGAAGCTCAAGGTCGACAGGCGCTTTCCTCGAGGACTCGTGTTCGTGCCCGAAAACTACAGAGCCCTTCGCCTCAACAGCCTGATGAGTCGGGGCGTGTATCCCTGTCCGGTCGATGTTCATAAGGCGCACGTACCACTCGAGATCGCCACTCTTGCCAGCCTCGGGGCGCAAGCCGAGATCCTAGGCCAAGACACCGCAGGTCGCTCACCGCTACCCTGAGGGTCTCGTCAGTGATATCTGGCCCCACAGATGTAGTCTTGCAACTCCTGCTCGGTGACTTGCGCTTCGTCGAGCCTATGTTTGACCACATCACCGATGCTGACCACGCCGACAACGTCGTCCCCATCCATCACCAGCACATGACGTGTCCGCCGCTGCGTCATGATCTCCATCGCGACGGGCAGCAAATCCCGTGTGGAGCAGGTCGCAATATCACGGTTCATGATATCCGCAACGCGCATCGCCGCCGCCTCTGCCCCATATTCCGCTACGGCATTGCAGCAGTCCCGCTCCGACAATGTACCGAGGTGTCTGCCGCCAGATTGGCTGACGACGACGAAGCCGATATTGTTGTCGCGAAATAGCCTCAGGACTTCCATCACTGTCTGATCGCCGGCGACGGCGATGACACCGACACCCTTGTTCTTCATGATTTCACCGACATACATCTGACCCTCCGTCTGTCTGCGCCTGCGGCTGGCGCTGCGTTCACTTTCGTCGGATATTCTGCCACCAGTTGTACCCCTGTGGCTCGCTCGCAGCGACCAGAACATCCTGTTCGGTGTTCAGGCGCGCAGGTACAACGCCGCCGCCGGTCGCCGCCTTGCCTGGCTTGCCGAGCAGATCATCCCGTCCGATCACCAAGTCACGCGAGGAAAAACTTGCGAATTCGTATTGCTGGCCCAGCGCGATCGCGTCCGCCGGGCAGGCGTCCTCGCACAGTCCGCAGAAGAGACACCGTGCCGTGTCGATCTCGAACTTTGCCGGGTGACGGCTGCCCTTCTCGTCTTCGTAGGGAACGACTTCGATGCAGTCGCAGGGACAAATACGGGCGCAGAGTTCGCAAGCCACGCATTTGATCTCGCCCTCGTCGTCGCGCTTCAGGAAGTGGTGCCCACGGTAACGCGGGTAGGGCAACCATTTTTCCTTGTCCGGGTACTGCATGGTCACGGATTTGGAGAACATGTAGCTGAAGGTAAGCGCCAAGCCGCTCGCGAGATCGGCGAAGAAAGCCCAGCCGATCCATGTCCCAATGCTGTCTCGTGCGCGCGACATCGCCGCCCCACATCGGAGCCGCTACGGCCCCTAGGAGAAAAGAAGACCAGTAATGATTATGTTCGCCATCGACAAAGGAAGCAAGACTTTCCATCCGATCGCCATCAGCTGGTCATAGCGGTACCGGGGGAAGGTGAAGCGGAACCATATAAACAAATAGAGGAAGAATGCCACCTTGAGGGCAAACCAGAGGAGTGGTGGCAACGGGATCAGTACCCCGTTCCAACCGCCGAAGAACAGAATCACCGCCAGGACCGACACCAAAAGGACGATGGCATATTCACTGATCATGAAGAACGCAAAGCGGATGCCACTATATTCGGTATGGAACCCGGCGCCAAGATCGCCTTCCGCTTCCGCCAGGTCGAAAGGAATGCGCTGTGCTTCGGCCAATCCGGCGACGAAGAACACGACGAATCCGATCGGTTGATAGACGATGTTCCAGACATTGGCTTGCGCTCGCACAATTTCGAGCAGGCTCATGGATTGCGCCATGATGACGACGCCAATCACTGCGAACCCCATCGGGATCTCGTAGCTTATCATCTGCGCGCAGGTCCTGAGGCTGCCCAGAACAGCGTATTTGCTGTTGGCGGCCCAGCCGCCAAAGATGACCCCATACACTTCGATCCCGAGCACAGCGAAGACAAAGAGTATCGCTACGTTCATGTTGGAGACATAGAGGGAAATCTCGTTGCCGAGCACCGAGATGGATTCGCCAAAGGGGATCGCGACGAACACCACGAAGGGAGGAGCGAGCGCGAGAATGGGGGCCATCTTGAACAGGAAACGGTCAGCGTCGGCCGGGATGTGGTCCTCTTTGGTCAAGAGTTTGATACCGTCCGCCATCGGTTGCAGCAGCCCATGCCATCCAACGCGCATCGGCCCCATTCGTTGCTGCATGTGCCCCGCGATCTTGCGTTCCAGCCAGGTTAGAGGCAACGGCAGCAGCAGCAGCATCGCAATCAGCAACGCGACCTTGAAGACGATCAATCCGAGGGCGACGATGAGTTCCATTATCCGCAGCTACCTATTCACGGGTTGAAACACGTGACCAGACTTTGGCTCCGGCGATGCACCGCGTACTTTGTATGCTTGTCAGGCAACAGAATACAACGGCAACGCAACCCATACAATGCGGCCGCCTCATGTCGTTGCAAGCACGAAGACATGCCGCATCTGGGCGCTGGTCACGCTTGCCGAACAATGGACATAGCCACTCGTCCCGTCGTCGTGTGAAAGATGTGGCTGGCTCGTAGATGATTGAGGCGAAACGCTGACCGCAAATCGAGGCGGCATCTTGAGATGATGCCAAAAAATCCCAAACAGATTTTTCACCCGTGCTGTGTTCGGCGCAATGATGTGCCTTAGCGTCTTGCGAATGAATGGCTACCTGTATCCCTATCGATATCTGAGGCGTCGTGCGTCATGGCAAAATCTCTGCATCTTACAGCTTTCATGCGTCCGGTCAGTCTGCACACGGGTGCTTGGCGCTATCCTGGTTCCTATGCCGACGCGAATTTCAATTTCGGCCATATCAAGTCGTTCATACAAAAACTTGAAGCCGCTAAGTTCGACGCCTTTTTCATGGCGGACCATCTGGCGCTGTTGAACATGCCTGTCGACGCACTGGTGCGCAGTCATACCGTCACATCGTTCGAGCCATTCACGTTGCTTTCGGCTCTTGCCGCGGTCACCGAGAAGATCGGTCTTGCCGCCACCGCGTCGACCACGTTTGACGAGCCCTATCATGTGGCGCGGCGCTTCGCCTCGCTGGACCACATCAGCAACGGACGCGCAGCATGGAACATTGTGACCACCGCCAATCCCGACTCTGCACGGAATTTCGGCCTGGACGAGCATATAGAGCATGGCGAACGCTATGCACGGGCGCGCGAATTCTATGACGTCGTAACGGGCCTCTGGGACAGCTTTGCCGACGATGCCTTCATCCGCGATCAGGAGAGCGGCATCTTCTTCGACGTGGAGAAAATGCATGTTCTCGATCACAAAGGAGCTGAGCTGAGTGTCCGTGGCCCGCTCAATATTGCACGACCCGTCCAAGGATGGCCGGTCATCGTCCAAGCAGGTCAATCGGAGCCCGGTCGCCAGCTGGCCGCCGAGACGGCCGAGCTCGTCTTCTGTTCGCCCCGCGATCTTTCAGCCGCCAAGATGCTTTATGCCGACATCAAAGGACGAATGCCGGCTTTCGGTCGCAACCCTGAATATCTGAGGATCTTGCCTGCGGCACTCATCGTGATCGGTGATACGGTCGATGAGGCGAGGGCCAAGCGTGACAAGCTCGATAGCCTCGTCCACTACGACAGTGCAATCGCTTCACTGTCCATTGCACTTGGACACGACGCCTCGGGATTCGATCCGGATCGGCCCCTACCGCCGATCCCGGAAACCAACGCCAGCAAGACCGGCCGCGCGCAGGCGCTGCGTCTGGCGGAGGAAGAGAAATTGACGGTTCGCCAGCTTGCCCGGCGCTACGGCGGCTATGCCGGGCTTGCTTTCGTGGGGACGCCGCAAACAATTACAGATGACATGGAAGCCTGGCTTGCAGACCAGGCCGCTGATGGTTTTACTGTCGTCTTTCCGTACCTCCCCCAAGGTCTCGATGACGTCACGCAGCGGCTGATCCCCGAACTGCAACGCCGTGGTCTTTTCCGCCGGGACTATAAAGGCGCGACCCTGCGTGAGCATCTGGGGCTTCCCCGACCAACGAATAGATTCTTTGGGTGATCACGGTCGGAATTCCAGGGTCAGGAAGGGGACGCGGAACGATATTCCCCAGTTATTGCAGGCATCACAGACCACGGCGCGCTCAGCCCGCTACCGGGCGTGCGGCGAGCCAGTCTTGTTGATGGGCATCAGGCCGATGGGCGTTCCTCGTCGAAGTGTGCAGCGGCTTCTTTCAACGCGCTTTGATGTTTGCAAGCGGATCTCGTTATTGCCCCATTGAGACCAATCACTGCAGATAGACAGCCAAGCTGACAGCTGACATCGAGACGGCTATCGGGGACGTCGGTGCGCTGAGGTAGCCTCTATCCCTGATAAAATTGAAGCGCGCGCTCTTCAGGCGGGCGCTTTTGTTTGTGCAAGCTCTGCGGATGACGGGGTGCGCCCCGTTGGGGCGGAGCTTTGCCTACCCCAGCCTGATTGGCTTGCCGCAAATCTGACTGGCAAGTCTGAGGCCCTCCCGATACTTGGAGGAATCTATCCCGGTCTTCTCGGCCTGGGCAAGATTGTCTTTAAGATCGGCAACCTTGACCGGGCGGGCAAGTTCATTCTTCAAGGCTCGCGCGACGAACGCGTCATCGGTTTCGTCACGTCGTCTGGTCAGTGCGTCGACGGCCTCGATGACCGCTGGCGTGAATCCCTCGTCCCGCAAACGGTCCAACGTCCACCCGGGTCCCTTTTCGACGACATCATGCAAGTAGGCGACGGCGCGCTCACCACCGCTCACCGCGTCAGCCACCCGTTTGCAATGCAGGAAATAGGGCTCGCCCCCTTTGTCGGTTTGTCCCATGTGCGCTTTGAAGGCGATCTTGACTGCACGCAGGAGATCGGAAGCGGGCTGATCATCATGCTCGTTGATCCATTCACGTTGATGGGCAGCCATTGTCATGTCCCTTCCAGGATAGTTGCTATCGTATTTCTGACCGGTCGAGAAGAATTCGGACTTCTTCAAAACGGCGTTTCCGGTCACCATCGGCCTCGTTCGGGGAGTAGCATGCGCTTGAAACACAGAACCTGACGAGACGATGCGGCTTGTCAACTTTGTCGAATTCGCACTCGAACATGTCGGTCATGTCTGACGGAGCAGTGCCCTGTCGTGTAAAAAGGTCATTCTCACGCCGGGTGGCTTCAGTTCCGGAAAAGACTGAGTAGTCCCCACGCCAAGCTTATTCGTCATGAGGAAGGCTTTGGCGACCGATTGACGGGTAACCTCAAGATCGGGCGACTGCGCCAATGGGCAGACAGGAAACGCGAGAAGCGGAAATAAAGCCAGGCCGTTTCGCAAGGGCGTCTCCTATGTCGACACTGCAGAGGTGATAAGTCAATTCTCCATCATGCATAACTGCCGGGGAAACCGAGAGTTCCTGCTACTCCCGCATGCGGGACCTAAGTCCTATTGGCTTGCGCCGAAGCCCATGGGAATGGAACGGTTCGTCCATGCCAGTTCACCTATAAGAGCGGCGGAATTGTCTCGCCAGGGGTGGGCCGTTACGGCCTCCTCGCCAGATCGGCAGATCATGCCATAGACGCAGCACCACGCGAAGTGTCCATTTAATACAGAGGTACTTTAGCAGGTCGCGTAGGTTCCTGTTTCGACTAATACTCACTCATCTGGCACTCTGGGGTTAGCGCTCTTCGAACGCAAGTCGGAGCTCTCCTGTGCATTCCCAAGCGAATTCGTCGAACCGTTATGTCTCGTGCAAGACGTGGGCAGCCTTGACGGCCGCGGAGGCACGGTTTTCGACTCCTAGCTTCACGTATATCTGCTCGAGATGCTTGTTCACGGTTCGTGCCGACAGGCCGAGAATTTCGCCGATATCGCGGTTGGGCTTGCCCTTCGCAATCCATAGCAGCACCTCGGACTCTCTCTGCGTCAGAGAAAAATGCCGGCGCAACACCTCGTCAGGGGCGCGCTTGTTGTTTGCAGTGAGACGAAATAGATATTCGTCCGCACCGATCGCGCCCAGGAAGGCAAGCTGAAGCACGTCCTTGCCACCATGCGAAAGTGAGAACGCACCGTCGCGCGCTGAGGCGGGGCGAGTTTTCATCCATTCGGAAATCTTGCTGACCACTGTGTCCATGGCGTCGTCTCGATCCATCGCCGCGTTGGCGAGACGTGTTGCCTGTGGGGTCGACCAGTGAATGTCGCCGTCGCCCTTGACCGCAAGCAAATGCCGGCCGGCGGCGTCCAGCGCAACGCGCGCGCTTTGTGTCGAACGGGCGTTGCGCAGGTGGACACCGATCCGCGCTCGCAGCTCGTCGATATTGATCGGCTTGGTCAGGTAGTCGACACCGCCCGCGTCGAGAGCGCGGACCACATGTTCGGTTTCCGTTAGACCGGTCATGAAAATGACCGGTATCTGACTGATCGCCGGGTTGGATTTCAGTTTGATGCAGGTCTCAAAGCCATCCATGGATGGCATGACCGCGTCCAGCAGAATGAGGTCGGGGGTGATGCGTTCCACAATATTGAGAGCAGCTGAGCCCGATGTCGCGATCAAGACGGAGAAGCCGGACTGTTCCAGAGCGTCGGTCAAAAAACCCAGCGCTTCAGGCGAGTCATCCACCAAGAGAACAATATCGCGCGGAAGCTCAGCCAAGGGTGTCTACCTTCTCATCAAAGCGGTGCAGGAAATTCATGAGGCCATTCAGATCGAATGAGGCCGCAAAGGAACGAAGTTCCTCTGTAAATGGCTGATTTGCTTCCACCTTGGCAAGGTCGGCGAGCTTTGCCTCGATACCCCTGATATAACCGATCTCGGCGAGCCGCAACAATTCCTGAACATGGGCGGCTCCCGGACTGATCAGCGGTCGGTCGCGCTTGACAGGTGCGGTCTGTATCGCCTCTGCATAGATCCACTTCAAGCCCAGATGCACCGCAAGCTTGTCACGCAACTGCTTCATGTCGACAGGTTTGCCGATGGCATCGCTGTGACTGTCGTCGCTATCGCGGTGAGCAGCCGCGTCGCCAATGTTGGCGGACAGCATCACGATCGGGGCGGCCTGGCCGTTCGCACGCAGGCGCGAAACGAGTTGCCATCCGTTCATTCCCGGCATCGAGATATCGACGAGGAACAGATCGGGCTGGATGCCCTCGATCAAGGTCAGGCAGTCGGCCCCGCTTGCCGCAGTCAGTACGACAAAATCGAGAGGGGCGAGCACCTCGCGCATCATGTCACGATGGTCCTCGTTGTCATCCACCACAACGATCGTGCGCCGAGGACCGTCGTAGCCGACGATCTTCTTCTCCTGTGGCGGTACCGTCATTTTGCGAAGCACAGCGGAAAGCATGAGGCGAACGCGGAAGACCGTTCCGTGATCCTTCTCGCTGTTTACCGAAATCTCGCCGCCGAGCGTGTTGGTCAAGAGCCGCGTGATCGTCAACCCGAGACCGAGGCCGGGCATTGGTCTGATGCTATCGGCTTCGCCACGCTGGAACGGCTCGTAGATACGACCCAAATCCTTCTCGGCAATCCCACGGCCTGTATCGGTCACAGTGAAGGTTGCGACCTGGCTGCGGTAGCCGATGTCGAGGGTGACGCTGCCTTCGTCGGTGAACTTGATGGCGTTGGAGAGCAGGTTAACGAGGATCTGGCGCAGCCGCTTTTCGTCGGTGCGAACGAAGTGGGGCAGGGCGGGCGAGCGGTCGTGATGAAAGGTCAATCCCTTGGCTTCGGCCTGCGGGCGGAACATGTCGACGAGCTGATCCAGAAAATCCTGAATGTTGACCTCGTTGGAATAGACCTGCAGGCGTCCTGCTTCGATCTTGGAGATATCGAGGAGGCCGTCAATGAGGCCCGACAGATGATCGGCGCTGCGGCGGATGACCTTGATCGACGACTGTCGTGGCGCGGGAATGGTTTCGTCGCGCTCGAGGATCTGCGCGTAACCGAGCACGGCGTTCAGGGGCGTGCGCAATTCGTGACTGAGGCCAACGACGTAGCGGCTCTTGGCCCGGTTGGCCGCCTCGGCGGTTTCCTTGGCGGTCTGGAGAGCGGCGTCGGTCTTCTTGTGGGCGGCGATTTCCTTCAGCAGCAACGTATTCTGGCGCGAGGATTCCTCTTCGGCGACGACCCGGCTGTCGTGCGCAAGCACATAAAACCAGCAGACGACGCCGGCGATGACGGCAAAGACGAAGAAGACGATGAGGATAGTCCGGTTGACCACCTCGCCGGTTTCCGGTGAGGCCGCGGAGACCTGATGGGCGATCATGGCAAGGATCGTGCCGACGGCCGTCAGGGCGAGCACGACGGCGATGCCGTAGCGACCGAGGCGAGTGGTCAGCTTCTCAACGACCGTATCCGGCAGAACGGCCTTCGCAACCGCGCCGACCTGCGCGTTGAAGCGTGCCTTCGGCTTGCACATGTCATGGCAGCGGCTGTCGAGCGAACAGCAGAGCGAGCAGATCGGCGCCGCATAGGCCGGGCACCAGGCCATGTCCTCCGGTTCGAAAGGATGCTCGCAGACCGAACAGGTGATGTTGGTGAGGGTCTTCCAGTTGTGGCGTGGCTTGCGGGCGAGGTAGAACTTGCCCTTTGTGCCCCACGCGATCAGCGGTGAGGCAATCAGCGCGACGACCAACGTGATGTAAGGCGCCAGCGAGGCCGCAATGGGGCCGAAGACACCGAAATGTGCGAGGAGCGCAATGCCGGCCGACAGCATCATGGCGCCAAGGCCTACCGGGTTGATGTCGTAGAGGTGGGCGCGCTTGAATTCGATGCCCGGAGGGGCAAGGCCGAGCGGCTTGTTGATGAAAAGATCAGCCGAGATCGTACACAGCCATGCCATGGCGATGATCGAGAAGATGCCGAGCGTTTCCTCAAGCAGCTTGTAGATCCCGAGTTCCATCAGCAGAAGCGCGATCGCCACATTGAAGACCAGCCAGATGACACGGCCGGGATGGCTGTGGGTGAGGCGGGAGAAGAAATTCGACCATGCAAGCGAGCCCGCATAGGCATTCATCACGTTGATCTTCAACTGCGAGACGACCACGAAGGCGGCCATCAGCAAAAGTGCAGCGTTATGCCACGGGATCATGTAGCCGAAGGCCGTCAGGTACATCTGGGCCGGATCGGCGGCCCGATCGACCGGCACGCCCGACGCGAAAGTGAGCACGACGAGGAAGGAGCCGGCAAGCAGCTTTGGTGCTCCGATGATCACCCAGCCGGGACCGGCCAGAAACACAGCAAGGCGGTGCCGCCAACTGCGCTGCTTGTCCGGGGGAAGAAAACGCAGGAAGTCGGCCTGCTCGCCGATCTGCGACATCAGCGCCAGGATGACCGCTGAGGCGGCGCCGAACTCCACAAGATCGAATTGCGCTACTGTGCCCGGCGGTCCGGACGCATGGCGGATACCGGCAAAGGCCCGCCAGAGATCGAACTTTTCCCAATCCATCGCGGCGATGAAGATGAAGGGCAGAACGTTCAGGACGATCCAGAAGGGTTGGGTGAGCAACTGGAACCGGCTGATGAGCCGGACGCCGTGGGTCACCAGTGGGATGACCGTAACGGCGCTGATGATGTACCCGATCCACAGTGGGATGCCGAGCGTCAGCTCCAGCGCGCCGGACATGATCGAGGCTTCGATCGCAAACAGCATGAAGGTGAAGCTTGCATAGATCAGGGACGTGACCGTCGACCCGATATAGCCGAAGCTCGCGCCGCGGGTCAAAAGATCGATATCGACACCGTGGCGGATCGCATAGCGGCTGATTGGCAGCCCAATCGCGAGCATTGCGATACTGGCGACAACTATGGCGAAGAGGGCGTTGGTCGTTCCGTAGGACAGGGTGATCGCGCCCCCGATTGCTTCCAGCGCCAGGAAGGAAATGGCTCCGATTGCCGTATGCGAGATGCGTTGCGACGAAAATTGCCGGGCGCTCTTTGCGGTGAAGCGCAGCGCGTAGTCCTCCAGCGTCTGGTTCGCCACCCAACGATTGTACTCGCGCCTGACCGGAATGATGCGTTGCCGCGCTGCCATGCCTTGGTGCCCAGCCCCTTTGTTCCCCTTGTCATGTGTTCGTAACACGGAACCGCACAAGGCTTAAGGTGCGGCGCAGCAAAAACTGCACGTTTCGCCCCGTCGACTACGTTATATTGCGTATACGCTTTCGCAGTGCAGCGCCGGATAGTCCCTCAAGCAACAGTGAACTGCCGATTTCGGCCTGTTGTCGAACAAGAAGAGGGGATCAACAGATGAATCTCAAGTCCTATGTCACCGGCGCCGCACTCGGCGCCGTCATGTCGGCCACGGCCGCCTTCAATGGAGCAGTTGCCGCGGAAGACACCATCAAGGTCGGCGTGCTGCACTCGCTCTCCGGCACGATGGCGATCTCCGAAACGACGCTGAAAGACGCCATGCTGATGCTCATCGACGAGCAGAACAAGAAGGGCGGGCTTCTCGGCAAGAAACTCGAAGCCGTCGTCGTCGACCCGGCTTCTGACTGGCCACTGTTTGCCGAAAAAGCACGCGAGCTGATCGAAAAAGACAAGGTTGCGGCAGTCTTCGGCTGCTGGACCTCGTCGTCGCGCAAGTCGGTCCTGCCTGTTTTCGAGGAACTAAACTCAATCCTCTTCTACCCGGTCCAGTATGAAGGCGAAGAGTCCTCGCGCAACATCTTCTATACGGGTGCAGCTCCGAACCAGCAGGCGATCCCGGCGGTCGACTACCTGATGGAAAAGGAAGGCGTCAAGCGCTTCGTGCTTGAAGGCACCGACTATGTCTATCCACGCACGACGAACAAGATCCTGGAAGCCTATCTCGAATCAAAGGGTATTCCGAAGGAAGACATCATCATCAACTACACGCCGTTCGGTTTCTCCGACTGGCAGACGGAAGTGAAGAAGATCAAGGAGTTCGGTTCGGCCGGAAAGAAGACCGCGGTGGTCTCGACCATCAACGGTGACGCGAACGTTCCGTTCTACAAGGAGCTTGGCAACCAGGGCATCAAGGCAACAGATATTCCCGTCGTCGCCTTCTCGGTCGGTGAAGAAGAGCTTGCCGGTCTCGATACCAAGCCGCTCGTTGGCCATCTCGCTGCCTGGAACTATTTCGAGTCGGTCGAAAGCCCCGTGAACAAGAAGTTCATCAAGCAATGGCATGACTTCACCAAGAACGACAAGCGGGTGACGAACGATCCGATGGAAGCCGCCTATATCGGCTTCAACGCGTGGGTCAAGGCTGTCCAGGCTGCCGGCACGACCGACACGGACAAGGTTCTCGACACGATCATTGGCACCACGGTTCCGAACCTGTCGGGTGGCTATGCGACCGTAATGCCGAACCACCACATTACCAAGCCGGTCCTGATCGGTGAGATCCAGGCGAACGGGCAGTTCGAGATTGTCCAGCAGACGCCGGCGGTCATTGGCGACGAATGGTCCGACTACCTGCCCGACTCCAAGGACCTGATCTCCGATTGGCGCAAGCCCATGAACTGCGGCAACTTCAATGTTGCCTCGGGCAAGTGCGGCGGCAAGGGCTCCTGAGTGCGTTCCACCCCGTCACTCTGACGCCTGAAGACTTCCGCCCGGGTGCTCCTGTCCGGGCGGAAGGTCCACGAACAAACTGCAGCCTTCAGGACTTCCCCGATTGCGCCGGAAGGCCAATGATGACCGAGGCGAGAAAGCCGATGTATCGCGCCATCAAGATCCTGCTTCTTGCACTGTGCCTGGCAATGCCGGCCGTTGCGATTGTCAAAGCGCAGGACGACATCCATCCCCTGGTCGATGCTTTGGGCGTCGGCGATTTTCCAGAGCGCGAAGCGGCGATCAAGGCTCTCGTCGCCTCCAAGGATCCCCGTGTCGGCGAGATCCTGGAGCTTTTGAGCGGCGGAAAGCTTTACGTGAATTCCGAGACAGGCGGCCCTGTACTGGTGCAGGGCGGAAACGAAGATGAGCCGACCTATGCCGATCCGATTTCGGGCGATGCCGTTTCCGACGTCGATCCGGATTACATGTCCAAGGTCAAGATCAACAATTCGCTGCGCACGGTGATTGCCACCGCCACGAGCCAGCTGACGTTGCTGAGCCCGGATCGCGATGCGCGGCTTGCGGCCGCCCAACGGCTGCTCAAGGACGCCGATCCGGCAAATCTCGATCTCCTTGCCTCGGCGCTTGCCGAAGAGAAGGACGCCGATATCAGAAATGCCATGGAAGCGGCGCGCGCTGTTATGGTTTTGAAGAGCGATGTCAGCGCCGAAGAGAAGAAGGCGGCAATTGACACGGTTGCGGCGCGCGGTGGGCGGGATGCGCTGACCATCCTGAATTCGGCGATGGCAACAGCGCCTGAGGAGCTGAAGGGCGCCATCCAGGCACATATCAACGTGATCAACCGTAGCCTGGCGTTTTGGGATGTCGGGCAGAATGTCTGGTACGGGCTGTCGCTTGGATCGGTGCTGCTCTTGGCGGCAATCGGTCTTGCTATCACCTTCGGCGTCATGGGCGTCATCAACATGGCGCATGGGGAAATGGTGATGATCGGCGCCTATACGACCTATGTCGTGCAGGAGTACATCAGCGCCGCATTTCCGCAACTTGCAAACTATTCGCTCGCTTTTTCCGTGCCGGCGGCTTTCCTGTTTACAGGCTTTGTCGGCCTTGTCATCGAGCGCGTCGTCATTCGCTATCTCTATGGCCGACCGCTAGAAACGCTTCTTGCCACCTGGGGCGTGTCATTGATCCTGCAGCAGGCGGTCCGCACGATCTTCGGACCGACGAACCGTGAGGTGCGCAATCCGAGCTGGATGTCGGGTGCATTCGAGCTCGGCGGTCTCTCGATCACCTGGAATCGTCTCTGGATCATCGTTTTCTCGATGGTGGTGTTTACTGCTCTGCTCGTCCTCCTGAAGCGCTCGGCCTTCGGCTTGCAAATGCGCGCGGTTACGCAGAACCGCCGCATGGCGTCATCGATGGGCATCCGCACCGGCTGGGTTGACGCATTCACCTTTGCGCTCGGCTCAGGCATCGCAGGCATCGCAGGTGTTGCGCTCTCGCAGATCGACAACGTCTCTCCGAACCTCGGCCAGAGCTACATCATCGACAGCTTCATGGTCGTGGTCTTCGGCGGTGTTGGCAATCTCTGGGGCACGCTGGTTGGTGCTCTGTCGCTCGGCGTGCTCAACAAGTTCCTCGAGCCCTTCGCAGGCGCCGTGCTCGGGAAGATCCTGGTGCTCGTCCTCATCATTCTTTTCATCCAGAAGCGTCCACGTGGGCTCTTCGCACTTAAAGGAAGGGCGGTGGAAGCATGATTACGGCCTTCCTGCTCCGGTCTCTCGATCGCAAGATCATCGCTGCAATCGCCATTCTGCTTGCGCTCGCCGTGCTGGTGCCGGTGCTCAACCTCATGACCGGGACGACCAATCCGCTGCACATTCCGACCTACATCATGGCGCTGTTCGGCAAATATCTGACCTATGCGCTGCTGGCGCTAGCGCTCGATCTCGTCTGGGGCTTTTGCGGCATCCTGTCGCTTGGGCATGGTGCGTTCTTTGCGCTCGGTGGTTATGCGATGGGCATGTATCTCATGCGCCAGATCGGCTCCCGTGGCGTATACGGCGACCCCATCCTGCCCGACTTCATGGTGTTCCTGAACTGGAAGGAGCTTCCCTGGTTCTGGTATGGCTTCGACAAGTTCTGGTTCGCGGCGATCATGGTTCTACTAGTACCGGGACTGCTTGCCTTCGTCTTCGGCTGGTTCGCCTTCCGCTCGCGCGTCAATGGCGTCTACCTGTCGATCATCACGCAGGCCATGACCTACGCTCTGCTGCTCGCCTTCTTCCGCAACGACATGGGTTTCGGCGGCAACAATGGCATGACCGACTTCAAGGAGATACTCGGTTTCAGCGTGCAGGCCGATGGAACGCGTGCAGCCCTCTTTGCCGCGACTGCAATTTTCCTTGCGCTCTCACTGATGATTGCCTCGGCCATCGTGCGCTCGAAATTCGGCAAGGTGCTGGTCGGAGTGCGCGATGCGGAAAGCCGCACGCGCTTCCTCGGCTACCGTGTGGAGCACTTCAAACTGCTGACCTTCGTCGTCTCCGCGATGATGGCGGGCGTTGCCGGTGCGCTCTACGTGCCGCAGGTTGGCATCATCAATCCTGGTGAATTTGCGCCTGCCAACTCCATCGAAGTCGTCATCTGGACGGCGGTCGGAGGGCGCTCGACGCTAATCGGGCCGATCATCGGTGCCATTCTGGTCAACGGCGGCAAGACGATTTTCACAGGTCTGTTTCCGGAGTTCTGGCTGTTCGCGCTTGGTGGTCTCTTCGTTCTCGTCACGCTGCTCCTGCCTAAGGGGATCGTCGGAACGATTGGCCAATATCTTCCGCGCCGCAAGCCGAAGACGGAGGCTACGCCTCCTGCTTTGAAGGAAGAGCGCGGCGATGCAAAAGTCCAGCCGGCGGAGTGAGCGATCATGATCCCAGACGTCAAACCAAACAGCGTACTGTATCTCAACAATGTCTCGGTTTCCTTTGACGGTTTCAAGGCTTTGAATTCGCTGTCGATCGTGATCGAACCGGGCGAACTGCGCGCCATTATCGGACCAAACGGCGCCGGCAAAACGACGATGATGGACATCATCACCGGCAAGACGCGACCTGATGAGGGTGAGGTCTTCTTCAACGGCGACGTAGATCTGACGAAGAGGGACGAGGCCAGCATCGCCCAACTCGGCATTGGCCGCAAATTCCAGAAGCCGACGGTCTTCGAAAGCCATACGGTCTGGGACAACCTGGAACTGGCGCTGAACCGCAATCGCGGTGTCTTTGCGACACTGTTCTACCGGCTTGCCAGCGACGACAAGGCGCGTATCGAGGAGATCCTTGAGACTGTTCGGTTGAGCCATCGCCGCGACGCGCTCGCCGCCAACCTCTCGCATGGCCAGAAGCAATGGCTGGAGATCGGCATGCTCCTGGCGCAGGAGCCGAAGCTTCTGTTGGTCGACGAGCCAGTCGCCGGCATGACGGATGCTGAGACAGCGGAAACAGCGATCCTGCTCAAGGAAATCGCCAAGACCCGCTCGGTGGTCGTCGTCGAGCATGACATGGGTTTCATCCGCGATCTGGGCGTCAAGGTAACCTGCCTTGCGGAGGGTTCGGTGCTGGCAGAGGGATCAATCGATTTCGTGAGCGCCGATCCGAAGGTAATCGAGAACTATCTGGGGCGTTGAGATGCTGACAGTCGAGAATGCAAACCTTCACTACGGCGCGGCACAGGCGTTGCGTGGCATCTCCATCAAGGCGGAGTTGGGCAAGATCACTTGCGTGCTGGGGCGGAACGGCGTGGGGAAGAGCTCACTTCTGCGCGCCGTTACCGGCCAGCATGCGCTGTCGGCCGGCAGTGTCAGCTTCAACGATGTCAAGCTAAATGGGCTGCCCCCGTTCGCCCGCGCCAAGCAGGGTATCGGCTACGTGCCTCAAGGCAGAGAGATATTTCCGTTGTTGACAGTCAAGGAAAACCTCGAGACGGGATTTGCACCGCTCGGACGGCGGGATCGCTCCATCCCAGATGATATCTTCAGCCTGTTTCCGGTCTTGCAGTCGATGCTTGGACGGCGTGGCGGGGATTTGTCAGGCGGGCAGCAACAGCAGTTGGCGATCGGCCGCGCGATGGTGACGCGGCCGAAAATACTCGTGCTCGACGAGCCGACCGAAGGCATCCAGCCCTCGATTATCAAGGATATCGGCCGGGCGATCCGCTATCTGCGTGACTCGACCGGCATGGCAATCCTGCTCGTCGAACAATACCTCGATTTCTGCCGCGAGCTTGCCGACTATGTCTACATCATGGATCGGGGTGAGATCGTTCATCAAGGGCTTGCGGAAACGCTCGACACACCGGAAGCGCGTCGCCATCTGACTGTTTGAGCCTTCATGACAATTCACCAAGCCGGGCTCTGTGTAACACACACGATTCCCGATCTGAAAAGATCTCGGATTGCACGAATCCGGCGATCTCGAAGGTTGGGTAGCTGAAGTGGAAGATCTGGGGCAGGCCGATGAATGGTCCGGCAGCCAGGTCCGAGAAGTCCGTCATGCCCACGGCGTAGGCTATGCCCGTGCCGATGAGAATGGCAAGCAGGATCAATAGCCGGGAAGTCTGTCCCGTCACGTCTCCAGCGTCCAACACTGTTTGAGTACCCTTCGATACTTTAAAGGTATATTCCGCGCGCCCGGTAGCGTGGCCGAAGCTAACTCCACGGGTGGGCAGCCTGTAACCCCGGGGTAACCTGATCGATGATCAGTTTTATGACTGCACGCCGATTTAATGATCTGGCCGCGGCCCGAGCTTGGGCCCAAGGTCTCCCAGGGCAAAAGAATGATGCATCGCGTTTTATCGTGTGGCGCCGCAATTGTGTGGCACCCTCTTCGCGCTTGGTATCGTCGGAATTATACAGGCCAACGAACGTTTTACATTTATAAGCTCATTGCTGGCTGCTGCCCGGTTCGGCGCCACGTTGCGCCGCAAGTCACAGCCGCTCGATCACCGAGCATCTTATGACAATCTCTTCCTGCTCGAACCGCGCCTCCAGCCGTTTTCGATAGGTCGCCCACCACCGGCGCTCAAGGTTGTCCGTCATAACCTCGGCGACTACTATCTTGTCACGCTCGACTTCGCCGTCCTCTTCCCAGAGGCCGTCTGCTGGCGAATTGATGTAAATGGTCAGGCCGCCGAACTTCGCTCTCAGTTCGTCACGCACGAGATTAATCTGGCCAACACTGTGCTCCGTCACAGGGAGAAGGACCTCGACTAGGTGGGGCATCGCTTCGCCTTTTGCTTCGCCTCCGGGCGGTGCTTGTGAAGATGCCAGAGGGTGCAGCCCGGCGCCAGCAGCATAACGCCTGCGAAGACAAGGGCCGTCGAAATCTCTGGTCGATAGATAAAGATGGCTGCGGCGAGCAGAACGGCTGCGGCGGCGATTGCAAAGACGGTCTTTTTCGACATGGAATGCTCCAACCGATGTGGGACAACGCCGCCGTGAAATTGTTGTTCCTGTAAACGCGCCTTTGCCAGCGGAGTTCAAGCTGCCGATGGGCAGGAAACGAGTTCGCGCATGGTTCGCTGCGAAGCGCGGACTCGGGATCCGGTCAAGCCGCCACATCAGCGCGACATTTTGTCCGTGATCTTCTTTCGACACCTTGAAATTTGAAGCGCGCAACTTTCATTAGCGTTTCCGCGGAGACCGCGAATCTCGTAAAGAGCAGTTCATGAACGTGCATCAGCATCAGCATCAGCTCAGCTTAGGCGTGAGAAAGCCTGTTTTTCAGAGCGAGATGATAGCCGGGTTCGAGTGCGGCCTCGTGCATGGTGGCCGCCATGACCTGCTCGCGACGACGCGGCATACACCTGCGGAACAAATGCATCCTCATTTGAGGATAGTCGTCGAGCATGGAATGACCACTGTGCGGGACGGGCTGGTTCCCGGCCACCACGTGACCGACCGGTTGAGGGCGGCCCGTGCCGCTGGTGTGCAGGGTGTATGGGATCTTTCGCACTATCATCGCAACTTGGATCCGGTTCGTTGCGCAAAGATCGTTGCGCAAGCAGCCTTGACCGTTTCGGGGGACGAGCGCCTGTGGCTTTGTCCGGTCAACGAGCCGTCGCTCTACCCTCTTCTCGCGGGAATGCCTCGGCACGAGGCAATCGACATGGCCGTCACGATGGCACGTACGGCGAGAGATCATCATCCGAATGTTGGCATCCTCACGAACGACCCGATAGCCGGTGTGGGAGACCGACAGTTCGAAGCAACGGACGCGATCGTGTCTGCCATCGACGTGGACGTCATCGGCGTTAACTACTATCCGCACACGGCACGAACCGCTCTGTCGAAGGTCCTCATCAAGACCTGGCGGCGCTATAGGAAGCCGATCATGGTGTCGGAGACCAGCTGGCATGACGGACATCCCGTTCACCATCGTCGGCATCCTGGTTTTCATAAGGGAGCATGGCTTCGTCACATCCTTGACCAGATCGACGTCGCACGGATGCACGGTGCTGAAATTGTTGGCGTGTGCTGGTATCCGATCATCGACTGCCCCCCGTGGCACTCTCCACGCTCCCGCCACCGCTGGAGCCATGGGCTGATCCGCAGCGACCTGTCACTCGATCCAGCGCTGTCTGCGGAACTAAGAAGGCTTCAACTACCGGAAGCTGCGTAAAAAGCGTGGTCTGCCGTTTCGAAATGAAACGCCGCTAGTCGGATTTCGTATGCCGTTCCCGAACTTCTCGATCTGCTCGGTTTACATCGTGGGCTCCTCCCTGCAGCCCGATGATGCTCTACCGTCCATCCCCAGGAGGACGGATTTCAACGACCGCATCCGGTTTCATGACCGCCCTCATTCCGGTTACCTGTCGGACTCCCAGGATCGGCTCTTTGTGCCGCCGTGGAAACGATCGTAGCTACGTCTGTCTCGGCGTACGCAATCCGGCACGGCGGAGCTTCCGAGCCAAGCCAGATAGACAAAAGGCCGGCAACCACACTTTTGCGGCCTCTCAAGAGAGCGGGGTCAGTTCATCCGTGGTCAGCGGTCCGGATCACCGACCGTAGCGCAGCTATTTCAATGCGTGCTCTATGCGGTGGACATGGTGTTCCGGTGGGTGCCCGCCGGATTCCTCCGCTGCGGCGATCTCGCTTGCTCGCGATCGCGAGATCCTCAAGGCTGTAGCCCTGGCAATACGGGTGGTCTTGAGGCGGGCTGCGGGTGTTGTTTTTGATGTAACGAGCTGTTTCCAACTTCATCTCCAAATTTGAGCCGTGGAGAAATGGCGGAACGAGCGGCGATTTCTTTACCGCGAGGCATTCTTGTCTTCGGCAAGGCGAAGCGTCTTGAGCCTTTCGGTCTTCTCTTCGCGGGCACGACACTCTTCCCCTGCTGCGTCGGCCGCGACCTTGTTAGTGTGTTCGAAAGCTGCCGCGCGTTCTTGCACGGTCAGAGTTCTTCTGATCCTGCTTACCATCACAATCGTCCTCGAGGGGTTCCTCATATGTGGGTTGGTCGCCAAGCGCTTCAATGTGTTGAGGTGTTCTGTCTGGTTTCGTACCGCCTGGTGGGGCGCTTTGCAGCGCAAGCGGCCCCAGCCCATCCAATATTAGCCATCTCACAACACGTGAACCTTTGCAGCGGCGTCCGCCGCCGTCTGCGTCGAAGCTTTGAGCGCGGATGAGAGGGCTGCAACCGTCCGCGAGGTTTGAGCGCCTTCGGGAAGTCTAGCAGAGCGTCTGAAAGCTGGCGGGTCTCCACCGAAGGCGCTGTACGCTCGGCGCGAAGACTGCACTACCGCGCCCAGAAGCCGCGTCAGACCTTCGCCGTCTGTTCGCTTCGCGAAGCGCGAGAAACGTCGTGGTCACGGAGACAATGGTGGAGCCCAGCCGCTCTGCCATGGCCACCTCCTTGCGAGGCTCGGCTGCAGGCCGGTTGTCGCTGCGGCGTAGCCGCCAGCTTCGGCACCAGTCAGGAGTGACTTGTACGCCGCGATCTCGGGTTCTCAAACACAGCTCCCGAACGAGCTCTCGATCTCGTCGCTGGCCGCGGTATGGTCCAGGTTGCCATCGAGCGTGTAAAAGGGCATGGCCATGTCCTTCAGGGTAGGCTCGTCCTCATCGAGCCCCGAAAGGATCTCTTCCAGTCGCTGGATTTGTCCTTCGTCTCCGTGATGTGCTGCTTTTTGCTGCGACATTGGGATATTTCGCGATCCGCTCAAGCTGCGGCTTCATCGCATTGCGCATGCCGGTGGCAAATATGTCGCGCGTCTCGTTGTCTGCCAACTTAACGCTCTCCACCTGCAAAAATCTCGGACGGGCGATCCGCCAGTCATTGAGGGGCTGTTTGCCGATCGTAGTAACCTGATGACGAAGGGTTCGGTTGGGCCATTCCTT
Source organism: Rhizobium grahamii CCGE 502 (assembly GCF_000298315.2). Taxonomy (GTDB): domain Bacteria; phylum Pseudomonadota; class Alphaproteobacteria; order Rhizobiales; family Rhizobiaceae; genus Rhizobium; species Rhizobium grahamii. The sequence continues at coordinate 80,549 of NZ_AEYE02000023.1, forward strand.
ACTTGTTCGCCATGCCTTGAACGCGGGTCAGGTGCATGTGGAGATCAGGCAACATCTTTGCCGCGGTGTTCTTGAGTTGGCCGTCCGGACCGTCTTTCGAATATGCCTCAAACAACTCGTAAGCCTGCTGGTGGGCAGTTATCTGCGTCGACAAGTAGGCCTGATCGAGGTTGGCGGCATCGCTCTTTCGCAGGGCGTCCAGCTTCTCCAAATGTTCGGCGTCGAGTGACTGCGAGACAGTGACGCCGTCCTTCTTGGCAGCGTCCGCCAGCGGCGATGCAGCCTTGCCGTGGTCACGGAGCATGTCCTGCGCGAACTGCTTCGCGTCCGTAGCCCTCCCATTTGCGATCTCGATCTTAGCCGCTTCGATCTCGAACATGTTCGACATGGAAGCCTGTTCAGCGAAATCCTGCTTCGTCGCTGTGTCGTCCGCGGCCAAGGCTGGCAGCGCGACCAGACCGGCAACAAGTCCGAAGTGCAGTACTCTCATGGGATTGTCTCCTGATGGGGGCGGGACGAAGCCCGCCGGTGTGTCAAAGCTGCTCTGTCTGTGCCCCGCTGTCCGGCTTGGCCGGTCCAAGGATCGGCTTTTCGCCCATCGGCTCGAGGGACTGCGTTGTGTACGCGCCCTTGCCATCGACCGACGGACCTTCAGACCAGCGGCCGGGAACCGGGGCGCTCCCGTCGGCCTGGAAGCCGAGATAGGCATAGCTGAATTCCTGCAGTTCCTGCTCCTGCGGGAAGCTGTTGGGGATCGGGAAGACGCCTGTCGGCCCCCCGAGTTCTTCAAGTGCCGCGAGCCACTGGTTCTGGTGCATGGTGTCGCGGGCGATCAGGTAGGAGAGCATTTCCTTCATGCCCGGATCGTTGGTCAGGTTGAACAAACGTACGGCCAGTACCCGGCCGGTCGATTCGGCTGCGACGTTTGCGGTCATGTCCGCGGCAATGTTACCGCTCGCGTAAATGTGGGACATGTCAAACGGCACGCCATCGGAATCGACGGGCATGGCCGAGAGCCCAGCCGACAGAAGGTTCTTCATATTGAGGCCGCCGAGCACAGCACTCGCCACGGGATCGGCGACGATCTCATCCTTGATTGACACAGGAGCACCTTCGAGGTTTAGGGCAACGGCCGTTGCGAGCATCTCTATGTGGCCAAGCTCTTCGGCCGCGGTATTCATCAGCAAGTCCCGGAACTTGGGGTTGCCGCGGGCGCCGCACGCCTGGAAGAAGTACTGCATGGCGACGCGAATCTCTCCTTCGACGCCGCCGATCGCCTGCTGTAGGGCACGCGCAAATAACGGGTCGGGCGTTTCGACGCGCACAGCGAATTGAAGCTTTCCGTCAGTATAGAACATTACGCTCTCCGAGCTGCTGGGGGGATGGAGCCTCGACAACCATTAGTTAGGGCAGATGTTCCCGAACCTTTTCCGGCTCGTCCGATTGCGGACCAAGTCTGGAGCGCGGGAACCCGCGCGCCAGACGGAGGTTGTCGGAAAACCCGAAAGGAGGTGCTCCATGGAAAAGGTTATCGACATCGACTTCCACGTTACGTGGAAAGCCCCTGTCTTCGTCCGGATCGGCGACGGGATACGCGAACGCATCGATGGACCGGATGCGGCATTGGCGGCGCTTCTTCATCGCTGGCCATCGACCAATCACCCGCAGTACGGAGTTGCCAAGCGCCGATGCGTCGACGCCATCGCACGGCGCGGAAATCCGGAGCTTGCCCGCACCTCGTTCGTCGAGGCGGCGTTCGCCGCAAAGGTGTTGGCATGACAGGCTTGGAGCGGCGCCCCACGCGGAGCTTCCCTCTATCCGCCGGGTTGTTTCTAGGACTGGGTCTCGGAGGCTTCTTCGATGGGATCGTTCTCCACCAGCTTCTCCAGTGGCACCATATGCTCAGCTCGTGGTACCCCATCAACACGATCGAGAACCTTGAACTGAACACGTTCTGGGACGGTGTCTTCCATTCCGGCACATATGTTTTCGTGCTCGCCGGGCTCTTCATCCTTTGGCGTTCCGGCCGCCTCAACCACTTCCGCTGGTCGACAGGCGATCTCGTCGCCGCGATGCTCATCGGCTTCGGAGCGTTCAACCTCATCGAAGGCATCATCGACCACCAGGTCCTCGGACTACACCACGTCAACGAGACGATTGCTCGCAGCCTGTGGCTCTTCTGGGACATCGGCTTTCTCGCCTGGGGTGGGGCGATGGTGGCGGTTGGCATGCTGATCTTGAGGCGGCGCCATGGCTGAGGCGCTACGGGAACTGCGAACAGCGGCGATCTGGATCGCATTCGGCTTAGGTCTTGTCCTCGGGACGCAACCGGTCTGGGCCTACTTCCTGTTCGGGGCCAGCCTCACGCCCGACGACGTTCTTTCATTGCGCTGCTTCAGCCTGCCGATGTGACCGCGTCGGCTCCATAGAGACATCCACGAAGAGACTAAAAGAGCTACGATGATCGCAAGCAAACACCACGCCAGCCTCGGCGCAGAAACCCGCTCCCGCCGCCATGTCGTCATACTCGGCGGAGGTTTCGGCGGACTTGCATGTGCGATCGAGCTGGGCAACGCCTCAGGAATCGACGTCACGGTCGTCGACCGCCGCAACCACAATCTCTTCCAGCCGCTGCTATATCAGGTCGCGACCGCCGCGCTGTCGCCCGCCGACATAGCAGAACCAATCCGCAAGACCCTTGCCCGCTTTAAGAACATCACCATGATCATGGCCGAGGTGGTCGGTGTCGACCCCCGGTCGCGCACCGTGGTACTGTCTGACGGTGACTTGTTGCCTTACGATCAGCTCATCATCGCGACCGGCTCCGATTACAATTATTTCGGACACGACGACTGGCGGAAATTCGCGCCTGGCCTGAAGAGCATCCATGAAGCACGGCAGATTCGTCACCGACTCCTTCTGGCTTTCGAACACGCGGAAAGGGTGAAGAGCGAGCCGGAGAAGCGGGCGTTGCTCACCAGCATCGTCATCGGCGGGGGACCGACGGGCGTCGAAATGGCGGGTGCGATCTCGGAACTCGGTCGCTTCATGATCAGCCGTGACTTTCGAAACCTTCAGCCGGATAATCTTCAAGTGATCCTGGTCGAGGCTGGGCCACGCATACTTGCGGCCTTCCCCGAGCATCTGTCCGTCTACGCCAAGTCCCATCTCCAAAAGATCGGCGTCGACGTCCGCACGGGAAGCCGGGTCCTGGACATTCGGGAAGACGGGGTCGACATCGAAGGCGAGTTCATTGCAGCCGGATCGATCGTGTGGGGAGCGGGAGTCAAAGCCTCTCCCGCCCATTCCTGGCTCGGGTTGCCCGGCGTCGAGATGGGCCGGATACCAGTCGATGCGTATCTTCGTGTCCGAGGGTTCGACGATATCTACGCTCTAGGGGACACATCGGCACTTGCCGGTGCGGATCGGAAATTGTTGCCCGGTCTCGCGCAGGTCGCCAAACAGCAAGGCATATATCTTGGAAAAAATCTACGAAACGGCAGGACCGCATCGGGTTTCAAGTTCCAGAACCGCGGCAACACGGCAGTCATCGGCAGGAATGCTGCGGTCTTCGACTTCGGAGATTGGACGATGAAGGGGCGGGCGGCATGGCTGCTTTGGGCGATTGTCCACGTCTATCTCCTTATCAACTTCGAGAAGCGGCTTCTCGTTTCCATCCAGTGGGTGGGCAGGTACCTGACGCGCCAGCGCGGCGCGCGCATTATCGACGAGACGGCAGGAGATGAAGGTGGCGGGGCAGCGAAGTGGCCAAGGAAGGGCAACGTCGAGACGGGTCCGCTTCGTCCGTCGAATGGGCGGGAGCGATAAAGTAAAACAAGGGAGCACCTTCAGTGAAGGCGGAACTTGATCAGGTAGGAAAAGTGGTAAAGTGGCTTCGTCCGGAGCCGGAGTTGTTAAATCGGCCATCCCGAAGAGGTCGTTGATCGCCGGTCGGACCAAGGTTTGCGGCCCCGAGATTCTTCTCAGAGCAGCACGGTTCGGACGTTTATCGATGGCTTCGCCCGGCGGCTGCTTGCCGGCGAAGCAGGAAGCGCCGGGGTGAAGATCGGTATTCGATCTTGGCGTCGGCATGGGCCATCACGCACCGTTGTGGAAGGGATACGGGCTGAAGGCTGCGTTCTATCAGCCGGAAGTCGTCTTCGGAAAGAGATTGAGTATCCTGTTGCTGCTTATGCCTACGGCGCGGTTAAACATGGCCGGTCCTCCTATCGGGGCGAGAGTGCCCCTGGGCTCCCAGCCGCTCGCGCCCTTGGAAGTGGCGAGCGATGGCGGCAGCATACCCCAACTCGACGCACATTGACCTCAGGATTAATCACCGCCCTCGCGATTGAAAATCCTGCCTTAGAGATGACTGCGGTGGGGAAGCCGCGCATCGTGTCTCAGTTGCGGTCGGTTGCGATCCTCCTACGACGAAGACGGCTGCGGCGTTGGCGAGGAATGCTTCGCCTCTTGGGCCGCAGGGAACTTCTTGAATCGATGTCCGTTCTGCCCCTTGTGTTCTTTCATTGGAGGCAAGTCATGGCAACCACATCCCGAGGCCGCGCCCAGGACCGTTCGAAAATAGCAGGCGGTCAGGATCACGAGGTAAAATACGAGGCGAAGAAGGAAGGCGTGTCGAAAGATACCGTCAAGAAAGCGGTGAAGAGCGCAGGCAACAGCCGCAAGAAGGTCGAGGCCGACCTCCACAAGCGCTAATTCCCTTGAAGATCGCCAGTTACAACGTGAACGGCGTCAATGGTAGGCTTGAGATCCTGCTGCGCTGGCTGCAAGAGGCTGCACCGGATGTCGTATGTCTGCAGGAACTGAAGGCGCCGCAGGAGAAGTTTCCCATCAAGGCGATCGAGGCTGCCGGCTACGGAGCCGTCTGGATAGGCCAGAAATCGTGGAACGGCGTCGCGATCCTTACCAAGGGGCAGGAGCCGCATCTGACGCGGAAGGGGCTGCCCGGCGAGCCGGACGATGTCCATAGCCGCTACATCGAAGCCGTTGTCGACGGGGTTGTGATTGGCGGCCTGTATCTCCCGAACGGTAACCCGTATCCCGGCCCGAAGTTCGACTATAAGCTCCGCTGGTTCAAGCGGCTCCACGACTACGCCAGCGAGTTGCTTGAGCTTAATTGTCCTGTCGTGCTCGCGGGCGACTTTAACGTCATGCCGACCGAGCTGGACGTCTACAAGCCCGAGCGCTGGACGAACGATGCGCTATTTCGGATTGAAGTTCGAGAGGCTTACAAAGAACTTGTCGATCAGGGCTGGACCGACGCCGTGCGTGCCCTCCACCCCGACGAGCGGATTTATACGTTCTGGGACTATTTTCGTAACGCCTACCCCCGCGACGCAGGACTTCGGATCGACCATTTTCTTCTCAGTTCGGATGCCGCCGAGCGTCTGTCGACGGCGGAAGTCGACAAGCACGTCAGGGGCTGGGAGCACACCAGCGATCACGCTCCCGTCTGGATCAAGCTGGAGGAGAAGGCAACAAGTAAGCGGAGAAAGTCATGACTGGCGATACTTGGAAATCGCAGCTCCGTCTCTGGACCGCTTGCTCTCACCTAGGAGATCCAAAGCCAGCAGCTTGAACGATAGCGCGAATGCCCGCCTTCACGGTCACGATTCGACCTCTGTGAATGTGCTGCTTCACGGCGACGCGCGGCTCGCGGGACCAAGTTAAAATAGCATTCAAGACAAATGGAATTACTGACGGTCCGCTCGAGCTAGCGATGTCAGATCGAGTCTTATGCGAAACTGAGTAGGCCAAGGATCCGCCTCAGGCTGTCTCCGGACGTGCCGCATCCCGCCGGAGACCTTGCGAATGCAACGCAAACGCCTGAGCGGATGGCCGGAGGCTTGCCCTCCGACGCCAACGCTTGAAAATAGTCCTTTCTGCAGGACAAGGTCTCCTCGCGAAGCCGCAAAAACCATAGTCAACAACTTTTAAAGAATACTGTGCGTATGCTTACCGCGACTGCACAGTCAAAGCACGTTTCGCATATCAAGGAGTTTCATATGGCTGACGAACTTAATGCCACCGTAATCAGCGGTACCGCACCAGGAAATGCACCGAAAGAAAAGAAGACTCGCGCGCCGCGCAAGCCGAAGACGGCGGCTGAAACGGCCGTCTCCGCGTCTGTGAGTGAACCCGCAAAGAAGACCCGCGGTCGCCGGAAGAACGCGGAAAAGGCCGACGCCGTTGTTTCGGTGATACCTGTCGCTGCAAAGAAAGCTGCCCCGGTCAAAGCGGTCGAAAAGAAGCAACCCGCAAAGCGTGGACCGCGTAAAGCTGAGGCCGCTCCGGCAGCTTCGGACGAATTTGCAGATCTTCTGAAGCTTGAAGAGGAAAATCAGAAGCTCCGCAAGGCGCTTTCCGAAAAGCTTCGTGCAGAGAACGCTGACCTGCGCAAGAAGCTTGGCGCCTAACGGTACTTTGTCGCTGCTATGGGAACACTAACTTCTCCACAGCGATTAAACTGATGACCGGGTGAGCATTGCAAGCCCGGTCTCCCACCCGGTATCATACATGTGATTCACCGAGTCGGGAGGCGATCAATGAGATCACCGTGGAAACTGATAACCGGGATCGTATCTCGGGGTAAGCCAGAATCGTCGAATGAGGTCGAGGATAAGATCCGGGCTTTGCCTGATCCTGGCTCTGGGGAGGCGGCTCTCGCTCCTCCCGCAATTGAGGCATCTCCCTATCCCGCTGACGAAATTCCCCTCGGACCGTCAGCCGCTCCAGCCAACGGCCTTGCGCGACTAGCGACGTTCGCCGAGATCAAGCCGATCTCTGGACTAGCCGTGACTGATGGTGTCGAGCCGGTACTGGCAACGACAATCAGGTTGGTGACAAAGGACAGGCTCAGCGTACGCGCCGAGCTATCGGCTTCGACCGCAGCGCCGAATGCATTCGAAACGCATGGACCCGATATTTCCCTCGTTGCCAATCTTGATCGCGCGAGAAGGCTGACCGAACCCACCACATTGTTGGAGAACGATAGCCGCATCGGCAATCCGGCGGTCGGGAGGGGTGAACCAACGCACATTGAGCGAACTGGTACATCGACACCGACGCAGGTCTCAACAGTTGCTAAGGGTCGCGTTCGAAGGGTGAAACAACGCGACACGCGTGAGGCGGCCAAGGTGTTGCCGGAACAGGGGTTCATTGCCGAAACAGTACGATTGGACAGTGAAATAAACGAGCTAAGGCATCAACTGTCTCAAAAACTGCGTGTTCAGAACGAGCAACTTAGAAGGATGCTTGCGCGATTTGATGGCTATTGAGTAAAGTGCCTAGCGGAATTGATCGATGGATATTCGGTGCTCAAACCTGATCCACTTGCTGACGCGGGTTGCGGTGAAATCAGTCAGCACGAGCTGCGCTTGGCTTGATAGCGGCTCCGAATTTCCGTCTCAGTCTCACTTAGACAACGATTAGACCGGTTTCCCTGACGATTTCAAACAATCATGCTGGACGCGGGAACGGCGCTCAATAAGCTTTCGGGGGCTAACGCTGCTTGACGATCATCAGCTGGGAGAAATCTGCGCCACAACATCCACTTTCACCAAGTCCTCGAGCGACTGTCTACGCCGGACAAACGCACGACTTTTCAGCAAATGATCGTATGGTGCCGGAACGCGTGGACATCTGCACATATCGCGCTAGGTTCTTGAATCTCACCACAAGGACCGATCGCACATGACCCGACGTGATGGACAGTCAGCTTTGATCTCGAAGGCTGTGAAAGAGTGGTATTCATTCTACGAAATTCAGCCTGACCAGGCCTCATCCGACGCGCTCTGCAAGGCGGCCCTGGAGCTCCTCGAACAGGGCTTTGATGGCAGCGAAGACATTGCGACGCTCCTGATCGGAAAGTTTGTCGGCAAATGGGGCACCAGGGTCAACGCGCCATCGTCGAATTCGGTACACTGAGTTGCACCTCCAGGATAGATGAGATGGACAACCAAAATGAGCCGGGTAAGTCCACATGGCGCGCAGACCTCGCGATGCGAATGGCGGAACTTGTTGATCAGTATGCCGTGCTTGGCGTGAGCCAAGAGGACCTCTTCCAGGAGATCATAAGGGCAGTGGCGCGACTCCGGGACCAGCTCGAACACGATCCGGATCCTGCCGACGATGCTTTAACGTCCACCGTCGTTGATGAGCCATCAAACGACTGGCCGGCCGCCGAGCCAGGTCGGCGGTAATAACAACGAGGCACGTCGTCGCGGGGGCAGGTGCGCGACACCTCTATTCTCAGCGTCCGCTACCGCACTGAACAACGCTCTCGTCATAGAGTTGTTGCTATCACGGAAGCGAAAAGGCCCACTGGGTTCAGGACATGAGAAATCAAGAGGACGACGACGGCATCGGCGATCCTCCGACACAATACGAGGGCGTCAATCCGCCCAGATCGGAGCGGGGCGTAGTGCGGGCGTGGTGGGGATTGGGAGCCGCCGGACTCTTCCTGGCTATGGCCGTCGCATTCCTTCTGTTATGGCCGCAAAGCCGAACCGCGCCATCGACAGTAGGATCACCAGGTTCCGGAACTGTTACAACGTCGGGGCCGGCGCAAAAGGGTAGGCAATGACCGCCGGAAGATGGGAAATTTGGATGAAGGGCAACATAGCATCACCCTCAACCCGGAGGGCAGCCCTCGAGAACGGCCGCCTGGACTCCAACCCGGGTGGCTGGGCATCGCGCGTTATGCCATTTGGCCGCCCCAGGCCATCTGGAGCTCTCGTCAGACATTTTCCCATGGAAAGGTATCGAGACGTTCCGCACCGTGCGCGGTTATAAGCGCCTGCGTCTCGAGTTTGACGCTCTCGGAGCCGTCCTCCGCAATGAGACTCTCGATGTTCAGAACCATTCTCTCCTCGATAACGCCGCTGAAGTTGTCGTCGTAATCGGGGTGGAGAAGAATGCCTGGCCACTCATCTGCCATGCCGGTTCCGTGCACCGCCAGAGTATAGCGGTAGGGAATGTAATTCTCGGGAATGCACCAGCTCTTGTCGTTGAACTCGCCGAAGGACATGCCGGGCCGGATGATTGACAGATTATGGTCGATCTGATCCCTCGCTGCCGAATACAGTTCTTTCTGCTTTGGGGTCATCGCAACGTGCCCACAGGTCCATGATCGGGAGAGGTCAGCGCAATAGCCGTAAGGCCCGACCATGTCCGTGTCGAAGGAGATCATTTCGCCACGTTTGATGATGTAGTCGGAGCATTCCTGGTACCACGGATTGGTACGTGGTCCCGCCGTCAACAGCTTTGTCTCGAGCCATTCTCCACCGCTACGAGCATTCTCGAAGTGGAGTTCCGCCCAGATCTCCCGCTCGGTACGACCCGGCTCTGAAACCTCATACATTCGTGCCATCCCGGCTTCGCAGACGCGGATCGTCCAGCGCATGAGCTCAATCTCTTCCGTGCTCTTGACGGAGCGTGCGCGCTCCGCAAGCTCCTGTCCGTCTAGTAAGGTGAAACCACGGTTTAGAAGCTCTTGGGCAGGCGCAGGTTCCAGCCTGTCGACAGCGATCCTGCCCTGGCGACCGTGGGATCGGACGAGGTCGGCAATCTCATCCGCCCACGCTTTCATCCGAGCTTCGACGAGATTACCCGCAGTGAAGAAGAGGAACGACGTCGATGTTCGCACCTCATCGATACCAGGCAGCCCATCATTGACGTGCTCCGATCCTTCAAACTCGAACATGATCGCTGGCCCATCTGCCAGAATGAGCGCATATCTGGAAGGGTTGTGCATCGTCCAGATGCTCATGTTCGAACAGTCAAAGGCATACCGGATGTTGACTGGATCGTAGAGCAGGAGGGCTGCGCAGTCCCATTCTGTCATCTTCGCCCGCAGCCGCCCGAGGCGATAGAGTCTGGCGCTATTGAGGGTTGACGTAGAGATTGGGCTGATGAGCGGGCGGTCTTTCCCGTCGGGGTTGAAATAAGCTTTCTTGCGCTCGTCCTTGAAGACGGGCGCAGCTGATGATTGCGACGAGTGCTCTTCGCTCCGCAGCATTTGTATCACCTCAGATCAAACCTCGTTCACCGCTCGACAACAAGATCGCTAAGTGGCTTCGAACAGCATGGCAAAAACATCCCGGCGTCGATCTCGCGTTGCCTGATGCCGCCATTGTGGTTCATCTCGACTGAGCCGGAGACAAGCCTCGACTTGCACGTGCCGCAGACGCCGTTCGAACAGGAGGATGGGAGCCTGACGCTGCCCTTTTTCGCAGCAGCGAGGACTGTCTGCTCTGAAGAGACTCCAAGTGTTCGCTTCTGTTTCGAGAACTCGACCTGATAGATCCTGCCGGTAGGCTTTGCCTCGACGTCGAGACCAGGCTCGTCAATGACAGCTGCGTCAAAGCTCTCTTCATTATAGTTCGATGACGGGACGCCGAGAGCGGCCGTGATCGAACGGGCCGCTGCCATGAAGGGGGCAGGGCCGCAGCACATGACGACACGTTCGGAAATGTCGGGGACGGCAAGCTTCATGTATTCGGGAGAGATCCTTCCCGTCAGCCCTGGCCAGGCCGCCTCGCCAAGCACTGTTTCCGGCAAGAACTGCAGGCGCAGTCCCTTCATTCGCGTTGCTAGGCCAAATAGGTCATTTCGGAAGATGATGTCGGAAGGCGTTCGTGCTGCGTGAAGGAAAACGATGTCCGACGGTTCGTATTTGTCTGCCATATCACGTGCGATCGACATGACTGGGGTGATGCCGGAGCCGCCGGACAGCAGTAAGAACTTCGCCTTTTGTCCTTTTGGTAGGATGAAGTGACCGAGTGGGCCCTGTCCCTTGACCAACATGCCGGGAGCAAGGTTGTCGTGCAGCCAGTTCGAGACCTTGCCGCCCGGCACGCGTTTGACAGTCACGGTGAACGCATTTCCGCGATGTGGCGATGACGAGATGCTGTAACAGCGGGGCTCGCCGTGCGAACCCAAAGGGAAGTCGAACAGAAAGTACTGCCCGGCGTCGAAGTCAAACCGCTTGCCCTCCGGAGACGCGAATGTAAAGCTCTTCACGTCGTGCGTTTCTTGATGGACGTCGAGGCAGACCAGCGTCTCGTCGGTTTCGGGGTCCCAGAGGGCAGTTTCGGCGAGCGTCATTTTTTGGAACTCAATGCCCATGTGCGCGCATCCTATCGATGTACCAGGTCGCGAACTTGTCGAGATTGGTTTCCGAGAATGGGGAATAGGGGCCGGGCTGATAAGCCGGATCGAGGGCGCCGGCATGCGAACGGGCTACGAGTTCCGCGTCCTGATCCGTGGTCGCGATCCAGACGTCGGTCAGCTTTTCGAGATCGTAGTCCTTTCCTTCGACTGCGTCCTTGTGCACGAGCCACTTCGTTCTAACGAGGGTCCTGTCGGCCGAAAGCGGAATCACGATTGCGACGATGGCGTGGTCGCCCATGAAATGATTCCAGCTGTTGTGCCCCCAGAGGTGCATGTCCCCGAGGTCCTTGCGGGTCATTTGACCCAGGAGCTTCGATGACGCTGCCGTCGCATCGGGCGTCTGGGATTCTCCAGCACCTGCGATGATGAGGCGCTGGCTGCGGAAGTTCGTCGCGCAGTCGACGAGCTGTTCGACCGCGGACGACGGGAAGCCGTCGGCCTCCCAAGCCTTCGTCCGCTCGTCGTACAGCCGGAAATGTTCCTCAGCCTGCTCGCGGTCCTCCGGGCTCAGCGTCTCCGGGTCGAACCCGAAGTCGATATCGACGAAGGATACGCAAAGTTCAGGATGGTTGGCCGAACAGTGGTAGCACTCGCGATTGTTTTCCATCGTGAGCTTCCAGTTGCCATCTTCAATAACGTCAGTCTGATGCGCGACTTTGGCATTGCGAATGTCATAGGGTGCAAGACGCTCGATCATCGCCTGCTCGAGGCCTGCTATGTCCTCCGGCGGATTGTCGGAGAGGCATACATAGATCAGGCCGCCGATCGACCTGAAGCTGACTGGCTTCAGGCTGTAGCACTGCTTGTCAAGGTCCTTGCCCATGTGAGGGGCGTAAGTTAGTTCACCGGTCAGTTCATAAGTCCAGGTGTGATAGGGACAGACGAGCTTCGACACGATTGTCTTTCCAGCGTCGAGCAGGCGCGAGCCGCGATGGCGGCAGACATTGTGAAGCACGCGGAGCCCGCCGTCGTCGTCACGCAGCAGGATCAGACTTGTCTTGCCGATGTCGACGACCGTCGCGTCGCCCGGTTCCGGCACGTCGCAGTCGAGGCCGACGCAGATCCAGTGCTTGTGGAAAAAGACGTCTATGTCTGCTTCGAAGACGTCCTCTCGGGTGTAGAGGCCGGCTGGCAAAGAATGTCCATCGGCACGTGCCTCAAGGAGTGCAGAAATGTCGGATGAAAGCCTGTTTAGCATAATGACCCCTTATGGCTTGTTGTCAGCAGTTTGCTCTTGCATCAAAGGGTTTTCAACGGCATTAAATCTCACGGATGCATAACGTCCAGTAATGCCTAGGAAGGTGGATGAGTTATCGCCGACGCATACCGTCCTTGACGGCCTTGATGATGCTTGAAGCAGTCCTTCGGCATCGGAGTTTCACTGCGGCCGCTGTGGAACTGGGCGTGACGCAAGCTGCCGTCAGCCGACAGATCGCGGCTCTGGAGCAGGAGCTCGGCCTCCCAATGTTCATCCGCAGGCATCGAGCGATTGAGCCGACGCCAGCGTGTCTCGTCCTGGGTGCTGCGCTCGCACAAAGCCTTTCCAACATCGCCGACACTGTCGATCTTGTCAGGTCCTCGCAGCAGGACGTCGTATCGATTGGCGCGACGGTCGCATTTTCCTCGTTCTGGCTTCTCCCCCGGTTGGCAGACTTCCGACGGGAGAACCCCGGGGTTCAAATCAGGGTCGTCTCACAGGACACCAAGATCGACCTCGATGGCGGAGGCATTGACATTGCCATTCGTTATGGAACGCCGCCGTTTAGCGACGCGAAGGTGGTGGCCTCGCAGGCCGACGTCATCATCCCAGTGTGCTCGCCGGACTATTTTCGGCGCCGCCCAGGGTCAAAACTCTCGGATACGGACGAATTCATTGAAACCGATGCCCAGGACCGATCATGGCTGTCCTGGTCTCGATGGTCCGACGAAACAGGCCGGAATTTGCGAGTGAAGCCGACGCTACGGTTCAATCACTATACCGAGTCAATCGCTGCCGCCCGCGCCGGGCAGGGCGTCGCCCTTGGTTGGCGCCTCCTCATCCAAACCTTCCTCGACGATGGCACGCTGATCGCGCTCGAGGCAGACGAACTACCGACTGCGGATCAATACAACGTCCTGTTGCCTTTGAGGACGAGGAGAACGTCCGCCGCAGAGCACGCGGCAAAATGGCTAGGAAGCGCTCTGACCCTCTAACCTCTGCAATGGTTTCGCAGAGCGGCCGCCAGCTTGTCTAACGGGGCCAATTTTGAGCGCACTGCCCGAAAAGGCACAACCCGCACTCGCGGGATGTGCGATTTGAATTAGGGCCAGGATGGTTAGCGGGGCAAAA
>NZ_AEYE02000022.1 GCF_000298315.2 Rhizobium grahamii CCGE 502
TTTTGCCCCGCTAACCGCCAGGCTGAATACGCCCGTCATTTTGCTATCTCCTCCGGGAAGGGGAGGGAGCTATTCTACCGGTGAGGGTCTGGCCATTCGAGGCGCAACCGCAGGTGCCAGGCGACTGCCCAACGCAAGTGCGATGCGGCTACAGAAACGCTGAAGCAGGTCATGGGAAAGCTATTTGGCGTCGCGAACTCGTCCGCTGTCCAACAAGGCAACGTCGCGGCAAGGCTGACATAGCGTGAGCTTCGTCAAGCCAATCGAGCCAAAAGGCCCTCGTCGTGTTGAGTAGCCAGCGAACGGGATCAATCGCGGCAGGAGTTGGAACAAGTTAGCGCGATGTCGATTTTGAGGTAATGATGAAGACAATCGTTCTCGCCACATCCATTGCTCTCGTATTATTAAGGACCGCGGGTGCCGTGGACCTTACGCAAGAGGCTATAAACTCCGCGTCGCTGCAGGCGATATCGCCTGAGCGCCCCGCCCAGGAAGCCGCGCCTCAACCTGACCCCGCCATTGTCCGCCTGCAAGTTCTTCTTGACCGCGCGGGCTCGTCGCCGGGGGTAATCGACGGCCATTATGGGGAAAACGTTACCAAGGCGGTCGCTGGGTTCGAGCGGTTGCAGAATCTGTCGCCGGACGGAAAGCTCAATCCGGACGTTGTCCAACGCCTTTCAGATACTGCGCCCGCCATCCAGGCTTATCGAATTACTGAGAAGGATGCCGCCGACCTGGTTGACAAAATTCCGAAGGACTACGCCAACCAGGCCAAAATGAAGCACCTCGGCTACACCAGTATCGCCGAAAAACTGTCCGAACGTTTCCACATGGACATAGACCTGCTTAAGGCACTGAATTCTGGCGTAGGATTTTCCGTCGGGGCAACAGTTCTCGTTGCGATGCCGGGTGATCCAAGGACAGGCGCGGTCAAACATATAGAGGTCCATAGAAAGTCTGGACAGGTACTCGCCTTTGCGGCAGATGGGACCCTAATTACTGCATATCCGGCTACCATTGGAAGCGAAGAGACGCCGTCACCTTCTGGAACGCACAAGGTCAAGGGCGTCGCGCGGATGCCGCCCTATATCTATAATCCTAAGATCAATTTCCAGCAGGGCAAGAACAAGAAGATCTTGAAACTGCCGAGCGGGCCCAATGGACCTGTAGGGACGGTATGGATTGACCTGACCGAGCCGACATATGGAATCCACGGTACGCCGGAACCTTCACTTATCGACAAGGTAGGCTCGCACGGCTGCGTTCGGCTGACCAATTGGGATGCGGAGGAACTGGCCGGAATGGTCAAGCCTGGTGTTGTGGTCAAGTTCTCCGACTGATGAACCTGGTTTTGGGTATTTGGTCTATTCTCGCTAATCAGCTGGTAAACGTCGGGAGGGCTTGGGTGCTTCCCTTGCCGCGATTATTCTGTGTGCCGGTATCCGGGTTCCCCACGGCGGTTGCTGCGTTCGAAAGTCCGATTGCCGGCAAGGCGCAAATACAAGCCGAAGGCCATTTCGCTCATTTGTATTTTGTTAAGCATAAATCGAAATACTGGTCGGACTGCCTGTGCCAATTTGATCCACGTTGCGTTTTGCCATCGTCTGACAATGGAGACACCGAGAATGGCAAGAATCCTGGTTGTGGAAGACGAACCCCTGATACGCTTTGCACTCGCCGACGAACTGGCCGATGAAGGCCATGTCGTTATTGAATGCTGTAACGTGCTAGAAGCGGTCGCGGCCCTGGGCATGAATGACTGTATTGACGCTGTCGTCACCGATGTTGACATGCCTGGTGGCTTGAGCGGTGTGGATTTGGCCCGAATGCTGGCCATCGTCAGGCCATCCGTCCCAGTGTGGATGACGTCCGGGCGCGACGTGGACGTTTCAGAATTTGGTGAAACTGTTGTCTTCATGCCGAAGCCCTATGACCTTGCGGCGCTTAGGAACGGAATTTCCACGCGGCTTCGAGCCAATGAGAAACTTAAAGCCCGGACGCTTGCTCTCGTTCGTTCACGCTCCACTTCGTTCTGATGAGCGGCAATATCGTGACGAGAATGGCTGATTTTACCGAGACCCTTCTCTATGGGGAGGCAGCGAAACAGATGGGCGCTATTTGCTACAGGAGGGGTGATTCCGGGGTAGAGGTTCTTTTGATCACCACACGCGAAACTGGGAGATGGACCATTCCAAAGGGATGGCCGATACGGGGTCTGAAGTCACATAAAGCGGCCGAGCAGGAGGCTTGGGAGGAGGCTGGCGTTAAGGGGCGGGCTCGAAGGAAGGTCTTCGGGAAATTTACATACGTTAAAACCCTAGTAACTGGAGTGAACGTCCGTGCAACGGTCGACGTCCACCTCCTGGATGTTCGGCGGACCAGGTCACGCTTTCCGGAGCGCGGCCAGCGGAAGCTCAAGTGGTTCCGTCCGTTGGACGCAGCCTCACGGGTGGACGAGACGGAACTCAAGATCCTGCTATCGAAGGTCGCAAAGAGGTTTTCGTGATTCATAAAAAGCACATGAACGCGCCCAGACTGCCCTAACGTTCGGCAGCTTGCGGAGGTGGGCATTGTCGTGCGGAGGTTTCAGTTTGGCCAAGGCAGACCGTCATCTAACTAACTATCGTCTTGATTTGCCCCAGCCTGTCCTCTGCGTCCTTCAGACGCCTCATGAGCACATCCATGGTGCTGAGACCGTCGACATCATCGAAATAACCGCCTACGAATTCAAGCGGATGAATGTCGAGGGTCCTGCAGATAACGATCAGGCTTGAAACCGACAATCTGCTGATGCCGCGTTCATACTTCTGTATTTGCTGAAAGGTGACGCCTACTGCCGACCCAAGCTCAGTTTGGCTAAGTGCCTTCATTTCCCTCAAGAATCTGAGACGTTCCCCAATCTCCTTGTCTATTTGCCCTGCGCGCCTTGCTGCGTGATTCATCAGCCACCCCGTGGTCCTTGACTTTGAGACTGGGCCCAACCCCGCCAGGAAGGCAAGGCCGCTTTTCGGCGTAGCGGTATGTGTCCTTTCGTACAGTTGCCAACTGTTCAATAACCAGCCCGGCCGCCAGAAAAACAAGATCAGACCTGCACCCGCTGCGGACGAAGGGAAGCGAGAACGTCGGGCGCTCGGATGAACGCAAAAGCACGCCGCGGCCGTCGCCGATTGTGGAATTCTTAGCCGTCCGGAGCGGTCGCCACTTGTTTGTGACGCAGCACATGAGGAATTTCGAAAAGGTGGCGGATCCTTGCCGTCAACGTGGACGGGTGCAGCGAATCGGGAGACATGCCTTCGTGAAAGAGATGTTTCTCGGTTTCGATGCGCCGCGACAGCAGCAGGCCGAGTTCATCAGCCAAGGAAACGCGCTCCTGCATCACACTTGCAAGTTGATCCTTTGCGATTTCATAGGCAACCACGTAGGTCAACGCCCGGATGTTGCCCGGCTCGAGCGCTCCCATAAGAACGCCACGCTCTCCAAATAGATCACCGGGAGCAAGCCGTGTCAGCTCGATCGCTCCTTCACCGGTATGACGCTCGACGACAGCAACGCCGCTCCGCACGACCATGAGCGATGTAAGGGACGTCTCCTGGGCGGCGATCAGTGTTCCCTTGCGAAACGTCAGAGGTTTCATGCCGGAGACCAGGAGCTCTTTTTCGTTTTCAGTCAGCGTGGCAAAGAGCGGCAGGGCATTTATCAGGCGCCAGGCAGATCCTGGATGCTTCGCAGCGTCCTCGGATTGGCCAACGGCAAGATCGACGGGCGAAGATCCAGGGGGAGGCGACAATTGAAGTCCGGCGGCCTTGGTATGTCTGAAGACGAGATCATAAACCTCGTTTTTTGCCTCGGAGATCTTACTGAGCCCAGCGACACGGAACGACAGTTCCGCCTCCACGGCATTGCTGTCCAAGGCAACGATGTTGACCGAAGGTGTCGGCTCCTTAAGGACCACATTGCTGCTTAAAAGCACTTCGCGCATCGTTTCTTCGATCGAGGCCGGTGGAAGTGTCGGTAGCAGACGAATGCTGATCGTCACCCCATGCGCTGCGTCAGGGCTGGTCAGATTTGTCAGGCGCCTCTTTGCCATTGTGCTGTTGGGAACAATGGTGACATCGTTCGAGGCATTGAGCAGATGTGTGGAGCGCCAGTTCGTCTCAATCACCCGGCCCTGGACGTCATCTTCGAGAACGATCCAGTCGCCCACCGTGTAAGGTCTGCCGAGATTCAACGCAATGCCGGAAAATACGTCGTTTAATGTGCTCTGGAGAGCAAGGCCGAGCACGATGGCAAAGACACCAGACGTTGCAATCAGTGTTCCAACGGGAACGCTGAACACGTAGGCGATCACCGAAAGGCTGGCGCCAAGGTAGATGATCGCGACGACCAGGTCTTGAAGGAGGCGACCTTCCCGCGGCTTTCGTTCCAGGATCAGGAACAATCTCACGAAGCTGACAAGCACCATCGCTCCGCCGATCCACCAGACAGCCTTGGCGATACCGACGAAGATGCGCCGGTACAATTCGTCTCGGATGATATCCGGTGCGTAAGGCTGGATGTCATGCGCAAGCAGCACGACGGTCAGCAGCGCGAAGAAAAGCAGGTTCGCAACAAGTCGCAGGCTCGGATTTTTTCCGAAAACCATTCGCGCGGCGGCGCTCAGGACAACGAGGACAACAAACTGGAAAATAGGATTTTTGAGAATTTCGGTCGACATGACCACATTCCTACTCTGCGCACGAGCCTGGACTGTTGCCCAAAACGATCAGCCACCATGCCAATATCGCGGAGCAATGAGGGATTGCAAGTGATCTTGACCTACCGCCGGTGAGCTGCGCGAGGGGCGGTCGAGCACAGTCGGAGATCGCGCCAGGCAAAATCTGACACACGATATCTCACGCCGCAGTCGGACGATCCGCCCGCAGGGCGGTGTTTTGTACGCGACGTCATGTGTCCGGACTCTTTTCGTGCGGAACACACCTCAGCCAGAGGGATTATCCCCCTGCAGGAGAAACAAAAGGAGGGACCTATGTCCTTCAATGTATTAATTGTCGAAGATCAGCCGCTCATCGCGCTTAACTTACAGGACACAATCGAGGGCCTGGGACATCACTCGATCGGCATCGCCAGCAACATGCATCAGGCCTTTACCTTGGCTGATGAAGCAGACATCGCCCTGGTTGACGTGAACCTGGATGACGGCCCGACCGGCCCGATCGTCGGCCAGACCCTCGCCGAGGCAGACGTTGCCGTGCTGTTCATGACCAGCGACCCGGGTGCACTTGGTGGCGGAATTCCTGGCGCCATCGGGGTGATCCAGAAACCAATACCGGACGCCGACCTCATCGACGCAATCCAATATGTCGCCGATCGTCGTGCAGGGCGATACGACATGCCGCCACCGCGCGGCCTCGTTGAGTTCGATGCAGAGGTTGCGACTGCCCAAGGACCGCAGAATGCGCTTGCCCGGTGACGGCAATGATGTGGCTCTGCTCGAGCCAACGGATCGCGCCGGATAGTGCCATCAACGTTTTTCTTCACAAGCTTGCGATTGGCTAGTCCAGTATCACCATGTGGGCGGGCAGTTGCTCTTCGAAGAACTTCGAAAATGTCGCGATGCGTGGCGGTAGGGCTTGATAGGGCGGATAATAAAGCGTGAGCCACAGGTCGGGAGGCGACCAGTCGCGCAGGACATGGATGAGTCGGCCGCTACGGATATGCTCGGCGATATGGAACCCCGGCAGCATTGCGATACCCGCGCCGTCGGCTGCCATATCGGCCAAGACTTCGCCGTTGTTGGCGCTGAATGCTCTGCCTGCCGAAATGGAGACGGTGGAGCCGCCATCGGAAAGGACCCAGGTCTCCCGCCGGCTTTCGCCGCTATAGGCAAGGCAATCGTCCGGGCTGAGCTCACTTGGGTGCTCCATGTCGGCAAATCGGCTTCCGGGCGCTGCCACCAGAATTCTTCGCACGATCCGGATTTTGCGCCAGATCGTGAACTTGTCGGAGGGCGCCGCCGAAATGCGGATCGCAAGATCATAGTCGTCGTCTACGATGTTGACCAAGCCATCCGACAAAGAAACCTCGAAGCTCATCTTCGGGTAGAGCTCCCGGAAGCCTGACAGGATCGGCGGCAGCACCGTCTTGCCGAGCCAGGTCGGCGCACTGATCCTCAAGCGCCCCTGGTCGGCCTTATGAGCGTTTTTGACATCGCGGCGCGCATTCTCAAGCGCTTCGACAGCTGGCTGGATTTGGGCGGCGAAGACGGCACCATCGGTCGTCAAGGAGACCTGTCTCGTCGTGCGCACGAAGAGCTGAACGCCAAGATCTTCTTCGAGCGCGGCGATCGCTCGACTGACACCCGCTGGCGTTATATCCAGTTCGCGTGCGACCTGCGCAAAATTACGCTTCTCCGCGGCCATCAAGAATGTTTTCAGGGCTTTGTAATCGTTCATGCCTATTATTTCAAAAAGCGCAACTCATTCGAGAGAAATATTGCAATTCCGCGACGCAATCAACCTGGTTACCTTCTCCTTATGGAAGCGGACATCATCGAAAGGATTAAGCCGTGATCAAGGATATCAAGGGACTGCACCACGTCACCTCCATGGCATCGGATGCGCAGCGCAACAACGCATTTTTCACGGATACTCTCGGCCTACGCCGCGTGAAGAAGACCGTCAATTTCGATGAGCCTAGCGTCTATCACCTCTATTATGGCGATGAGAGCGGCACACCTGGCACGGTTATGACCTACTTTCCGTTTCCTCATATGATAACGGGCCGCCGCGGCGTTGGAGAGGTCGGCGAAACCCAATTTTCCATTCCTGTAGGTTCACTTGCCTTCTGGAAAGAGCGTCTCCTTGACAAGGGCGTGTCCAAACTTCGCTCCGACGCGGTGTTTGGTGCCAATCGGCTACGTTTTGTTGCCCCGGACGGTGACGAATTCGCACTTGTAGAAACGATTGATGATACTCGTGCTCCGTGGCTCGCAGCTGGCATTTCCGCAGACACTGCCATCCGCGGCTTCGCCGGCGCCCGCTTCGATCTACATGAGACCGCTGCAACCGAGGAGCTTCTCCGGTTCATGGGTTACGAGCGCGCCGAAGCTGAAGGCAACATTACGCGCTTCATCATTCCTGGCGGCAACGGCGCGGACACGATCGATCTGGCAGCTCTTCCGAAAACTCCCTTTGCGCGCCAGGGGGCAGGCTCGGTCCACCATATCGCATTCGCCGTCGAAAATCGTGAAAGGCAGCTCGAGGTTCGCAAGGCGCTGTTGGATACTGGCTACCAGGTTACTCCTGTCATCGACAGGGACTATTTCTGGGCGATCTATTTCCGGACGCCTGGTGGCGTTCTGTTCGAGATCGCAACGAACGAGCCTGGGTTCAATCGCGACGAGGACACGGCCAATCTTGGTCAGGCACTCAAACTTCCAGCTCGCTATGAACCGTTCCGCAGCAAGATCGAGGCTGATCTGGTTCCGCTTGCTGCATAGAGCTGCAAGTGGGATCCTAATGAACCAAACCAATAGATTCTCGCCCACGGCCACCTCCGGCAGGTAGCCGGCCGGCGAAGGCTACCCGATTTTTTATTGTCTCAAATCGTCGTCAAAGACCAAAGGGAGTGCTCAAATGTCCAAGCTTGAAGTCCTTACCCCCGCAAACAGCCAGCTCATCTTCATCGACCAGCAGCCGCAGATGGCCTTCGGCGTGCAGTCGATTGATCGCCAGACGCTGAAGAGCAACGTCGTCGGCCTCGCCAAGGCTGCCAGGATCTTCGACATTCCGACGACAATCACCAGCGTAGAAACAGAATCCTTCTCCGGCCATACCTATCCCGAACTCCTCGCCGTATTCCCGGACAACGACATTCTCGAGCGCACGTCGATGAATTCCTGGGACGACCAGAACGTTCGAGATGAGCTGGCGAAGAATGCTCAAAACGGTCGCAAGAAGATCGTCGTATCCGGCCTCTGGACAGAGGTTTGCAACACCACGTTTGCGCTCTCCGCCCTCAATGATACCGACTACGAAATCTACATGGTCGCCGATGCGTCGGGCGGCACCTCGGTCGATGCCCACAAATATGCAATGGATCGTATGGTGCAATCAGGCGTCATTCCGGTCACGTGGCAGCAGGTCCTGCTGGAGTGGCAACGTGATTGGGCCCGAAGGGAAACCTACAATGCTGTCACAGCGCTCGTTAAGGAGCATTCGGGAGCTTACGGCATGGGCATCGATTACGCCTACACGATGGTTCATAAAGCGGCCGAGCGCGTTACTCACGGCAGGCGGATTGGCCCCAACCCCGCAAAATAGCACTCAACCAGCCGCTTTGGCGCACCGCCGGAGCGGCCACTTAAAAAATTGAGGAGAAGCGTCGTGAGACTTTATCTGATGTCGTTGGCTGCTGGTCTGCTGGTTGGTGTCGTCTACAGCCTTCTGAACGTCCGTTCGCCGGCTCCGCCAGTGATCGCGCTCGTTGGCCTTCTTGGCATCCTCGTTGGCGAACAGGTTGTTCCCTTTGCCAAAAGCCTGTGGAGCAAGGAGCCAACGGCAATCTCCTGGATGAACCAGATCAGGCCGCACATGTTTGGCCACTTGCCAGAGGGAGCGAAGGAACACCGCAGGTCGCCAGGCCCAAGCCAACTCTGATAGCCAATCCGATGGAAGCCCCGTCTGATGTCTTTAGCCGACTAGACGAAATCATATTTCGATCCAACTGAAGCCTGGAGCCGCCCTCATGTTCGCCGACCTCATTCTTCACCATGGCATGTTCACTACACTCGATCGCACAAATCCAATTGTCAGCGCCGTTGCCATCAAGGACGGAAAATTTCTGGCTGTCGGCAGCGACAGGGAGATCATGGATCATGCCGGAACGCAAACCAGGATCGTCGACCTGAAGGGCAAGCGCGTCCTGCCTGGTCTTATCGACAATCACACCCATGTCGTCCGCGGCGGGCTTAATTTCAATATGGAGCTGCGCTGGGACGGCCTGCGCTCACTTGCCGACGCCATGGACATGCTGAAACGGCAGGTAGCGGCAACCCCGGCGCCGCAGTGGGTGCGCGTGGTCGGGGGATTCACCGAACACCAGTTCGTCGAAAGGCGTCTCCCGACAATCGAGGAAATCAACACGATTGCCCCCGACACGCCGGTCTTCCTGCTGCATCTCTATGACCGGGCCTTGCTGAACGGCGCGGCGTTGAGAGCGGTCGGCTACACCTCGGCCACACCCAATCCCCCGGGAGGAGAAATAACGCGTGATGCCAATGGCAATCCGACTGGTCTTCTTCTTGCCAAGCCAAATGCCGGAATACTCTACTCGACGCTTGCTAAGGGACCGAAGCTCCCGCTCGATTATCAGGTCAATTCGACAAGGCATTTCATGAGGGAACTCAATCGCCTTGGCATTACTGGCGTCATCGATGCAGGCGGCGGCTTTCAAAACTACCCCGACGATTACGAGGTAATCCAGAAGCTTGCCGATTCCGGTCAAATGACTGTTCGACTTGCCTATAATCTTTTCACCCAGAAGCCGAAGGCCGAGAAGGAAGACTTCCTGAACTGGACGTCTTCCGTGAAGTACAAGCAAGGCGACGACTATTTCCGCCACAACGGCGCCGGCGAGATGCTCGTCTTCTCCGCCGCTGATTTCGAGGATTTTCGCCAGCCGCGACCTGACATGCCGCCGGAAATGGAGGGTGAACTCGAGGAGGTCGTACGGGTTCTTGCGGAGAACCGATGGCCCTGGCGCATGCACGCCACCTATGACGAGACGATTTCACGCGCGCTCGACGTCTTCGAGACAGTTAACCGGGACATTCCGCTGGACGGCCTGAACTGGTTCTTCGACCACGCTGAGACGATCTCTGAGCGCTCGATCGATCGCATCGCAGCGCTCGGTGGCGGCATAGCGACCCAGCATCGCATGGCATATCAGGGAGAATATTTCGTGGAGCGCTATGGACATGGGGTCGCCGAAGCAACGCCGCCGATCGCGCGCATGCTGGAGAAAGGCGTCAATGTTTCTGCCGGAACGGACGCGACCCGCGTTGCCTCATACAATCCCTGGGTTTCACTTGCCTGGATGGTCACTGGCAAGACCATCGGCGGCATGCAGCTCTACCCACGTGGCAACTGCCTTGATCGCGAAACAGCACTTCGCATGTGGACCGAGAAGGTGACCTGGTTCTCAAATGAAGAAGGTAAGAAAGGCCGGATCAAGTCGGGCCAATTCGCCGATCTCGTTGTTCCGGACAAGGATTATTTCTCCTGCGCCGAGGACGAACTCTCATTTCTTACGTCAGAACTGACGATGGTGGGCGGCAAGATAGTCTACGCGGCCGGAGATTTTAGGACACTGGATCAAAGCGACATTCCGCCAGCCATGCCCGATTGGTCGCCTGTTCGACAATTCGGAGGCTACGCCGCCTGGGGAGAGCCGGACGGTGCAGGAAGGAACTCGCTCCGAAGGACTGCCCTTGCTTCCTGTGGCTGCTCGAGCGATTGCGGCGTCCATGGCCACGATCATGCAGGAGCCTGGACCGCAAAACTTCCGATTTCCGATCTAAGGGGCTTCTTTGGTGCGCTGGGCTGCTCTTGCTGGGCCGTCTAGGCCGCATTCAGACCGCAAGTTCCGTCCTAGCCAATGGCGCTCTTGGCCGGCCGCCGCTTGGACCCCGTGGGAATAGACAACGCGACCTCGGGAACAATTGCGAAAATCACAATTGAATATGGATTATTCTTACAATTGTAAGCCGGTTTTTTTCCGGTCAAATTGCATTCAACAGACACCATTCATCTCCATTAACCACAAGTGACCGTCCGCCAATTCACCGCTTTCAGCTTTTCAAACCCCTTTACCAAACGCCATTCCATTGAAGGAAACAAGACAATGAGCTTTATCACCACGAAAGACGGAACCGAGATTTTCTACAAGGACTGGGGTCGGAAAGACGCTCGGCCGATCATGTTTCACCATGGCTGGCCGCTGTCGTCAGATGACTGGGACGCTCAGATGCTGTTCTTTCTGTCAAACGGCTATCGTGTCGTCGCTCATGACCGCCGCGGTCACGGCCGATCCGCCCAGGTCGCGGATGGCCATGACATGGATCACTATGCCTCGGACGCGTTCGCTGTCGTTGAAGCGCTCAATCTGAGGAATGTCGTTCATATCGGCCATTCGACAGGTGGCGGGGAGGTCGCGCGCTACGTCGCCAAATACGGAGAACCCACTGGCCGCGTTGCCAAGGCGGTTCTGGTTTCGGCCGTACCGCCGCTTATGCTGAAGACCGAAGCCAATCCGGAGGGCCTGTCGATCGAGATTTTCGACGGCTTCCGCACCGCCCTTGCCACAAACCGCGCCCAGTTCTTCCGCGATGTTGCGGCCGGACCGTTTTATGGTTTCAATCGCGATGGCGCTAACGTGCAGGAAGGTATTATCCAGAACTGGTGGCGTCAGGGAATGATGGGTAGTGCCAAGGCGCACTATGACGGGATCAGGGCCTTCTCAGAAACGGACCAGACGGCTGACCTCGAGGCGATTTCTGTCCCGACATTGGTCCTCCATGGCCAGGACGATCAAATCGTACCCATTGCAGACTCCGCCCTGAAATCTGCGAAGCTTCTGAAAAACGGTACGCTCAAGACTTATCCGGGCTTTTCGCATGGCATGCTGACCGTGAATGCCGATGTGCTGAACGCCGACCTTCTTGCCTTCGTGAAAGTTTAACCCAAGATCCGTGGTCTGCCGACGATCCTCCGTCGGCAGACCGGTCTCCCATAAAGACTTCAATTTGATCGGATAGACCAAATGAAACTCCCGACCCTCCCGCTTCTCTTGAGTTTCAATGGCGGCTACGTCGACACGCTCGGCTTCCTCGCTCTTTCGGGCCTCTTTACCGCACATGTGACCGGCAACTTCGTAACCTTTGGCGCGACCGTTGCCCTCGGCACTGCCGGTGCACTTCCTAAGCTCCTCGCATTGCCGGTCTTTTGTGTCGTTGTTTTCTTGACCCGTTTGGCCGGACTTTGCCTCGAACGTCGGAATTTGCCGGTGTTGAAGCCGCTTCTGTCCCTCAAGCTGCTTTTGCTGTCGGCCGTTGCCGCATTTGTACTCTGGCACGGTCCGCTCGTGGTAACCGAGAGCGATGTGATGCTCTGGCTTGGCATGACACTCGTCGCCGCGATGGCGATCCAGAACGCCGTGCACCGAGCACATCTGCCAAAGGCGCCCCCTTCGACGCTGATGACCGGAACAACGACCCAGATCATGCTCGATCTGGCCGACATAGTGGCAGGGGTGAAAGGCGAGCAGACCGCAGCAGCGTCCTCTCGTATCAAGCGAATGGTGGTCGCTGTCATTGTGTTTGCAGCTGGTTGTGGACTTGGAGCACTCGCTTTCGTTGCTGCGCCGGCTGCCGCCTTCGTCCTGCCCGCGATCGTCGCTGCACTCGGGCTGCTTTCTCCCGTCTCTGACGCGTAGCAAAGGTCGAGCGGGCAGGAGGGGAGGGAGGTGTCCGGCGGTCGATCAAGCCATCAGCAGTCTGATCGACTTTATGCCTCACAGCATCAGGAGCTCAGTCCGGCGAGCGACATTCCGCTCGGGCTCCCTCCGGCATCTCGTAGGTATTATCGGTTGCATGGTAAGAAAGATAGCGTTTGGCGCACCACCTGACGTGGGCGATCTCCTTCTTCGACAGCAGAAAGATCTCACCACGTTCACCCTGAGCTCCCGAGGCAAAAGCCGTCATAGCGCCCTGATCATCGGGTTTGACCTGTGCAGCAGGTGCAATGAGGCTGAGAGCCTGCGCTGGTGACAAAGACGATACATGAAGCACGCAAGTAACGCCGAGCACAGACGCCAGTTTGATTGCCTTTAACATCGGGATATTCCGTTTGATCGTTCAGAAGGGCAACGAGTTCTTCATCGATTCTGTTCCGGACACCAGTTTGGACGCAGGGACATCATCCATTATGGCCTCTGACGATCAGGTTCGTGCGATCGAGTGATCTGGAGGCCAAATGTCGGCTAAAGGCTCAACCTTCACGCAAGTCGGTTTCTTCAAGCCGTCGGCACAAGACGCTCTACCGCTTACCAGAGATTGCGCCAAGGACGCTGCGCGCACGTGTGGATTTATTGTCAACCTCTCAAAAACAAGGGACTTTATCTTGAGGGCATGATGCCTTGCCCTGGAAGCTCGCTGTAAGGTTGTGCATCCCGGGCGCAGCTTTCGTTGATTTCATACCTTGGCCCTGGTGCAGCCCTCTGTCCCTGGGCAGCGCTACCAAATCAGCTCGACCCTCAGCCCTGGTGTTGGCGATCGAGCGGCGATCGCTGGGAGAATGGCATGGGGCGAAAGGTGGGAGGATCGACCCCGGAGCTCCGCAAGATCTGCGTTGTCGGCGGTCTCGTCATCGACCCGCCGCTGCAATTGTCGCTCGCGGCACGCCGGGTCGTTGCTTATCTGGTCATCAAGGGCCATCCAGTTTCACGCCCCGTTGCCGCGGCCGAGCTTTGGCCGGATGTAATCGAGAGCGCGGCGCGCGCGAACCTGCGCAGGGCTCTCTGGCGATTACCGCCCGGCTGGGTGAACTGTGTGGGAGACGACTTGACGCTGCACGTTGAATGCGACCTTGCTGAAGCAAATCGCGCATCCAATCTTGCGTTGAACGGCGAGGCTCTGACCCTCGAGCAGATCCAGCTTCTGTCCGGCGACATTCTGCCTGGCTGGCTGGATGACTGGATCCTTCTTGCCCATGAGGGCTTCCGGCTGCTTCGTGTTCAAGCGCTCGAAGCAGCCTGCAGAACAATGATCTCGAAAGGAGCATTCGCTCTTGCTACGCAGGCTGGCGCGGCGGCGTTTGCTGCCGAACCGCTGCGTGAATCGGCAGCCGAGGCATTGATTGAAGCGCATTTGGCGCAGCACAATCGCTATCAGGCCGTCCAGTGCTTCCGCGAGCTCGCCAAACGTCTCTCCGTTGAGCTCGGTGTCGATCCTGACCCGTCTCTCACAGAGCGCTTAAGCGCCTTATCCTTGCAATTGTAGCTCGACCGGACAGGAATGGACGCTGCGGCGACGCCGCAGAGACGGTCGAGCCCTGTAGTGTGAACAATTGGGTTAAGGCGCTCGGACACCACGGGTCCCATTGAGCAACGCCTCAGGAACGCTGCGGCACGATCCGGGTAGACGCCGATGGACGGTCAATGTGGTCTATTGTCCAGACACGCGAACCCGTGAAGCGACAATAATGGAGTCGCCCGATGCAAGACGCGCAATTCCCGCAGGAATGGACCGCCGAACACCTCGAAAGTCCCTTTGCCGAAACCGTGCTGGAACAGAGCACGCCGACCCCTTCAGCGGTCGAGCAACTGAGCGAGACCGTTTCTCCCTTCGCCGAAGCCTTCGCCGACCTGCAGGCCCAGTTCGAAGAGCACGGTGACTTCGAAGACATATTGGGCGAGCTTCACGACGAAACGTTCAACGAGGCGTTGGCCTATCTCGCAGACGAGACAGAACGCGACATTTGCGAGCGTTTTGCCGGTGAGACGGGACAGTTTCAATCCGAGCGGGAACGCTACGGCGAGGCCCGGCTGGCCGAGGTTCGCTACGAAGCCGAACATTACCTGGATACGCTTGCCGAAGCGCTCGCAAATCAGGACCTCGGCTCATTAGGGGAAGACCGGCTTTCTGAAGTGCTGGATCGGTTCGATCCGGCTTTAAGCGAGACCACGCCGGCCGGTGAGGAGTTCATAGGCGCGCTCGTGCGAAAGGCAAAAAAAGTCGTCAAGACCGTCGTCAACACGGCAAAAAAGATCGGATCCCTCGCTAGCCCCCTGCTTGCCCCGGTGCTTGCAAAGCTCCGAGGACTGGTCCAGCCGTTGCTTCGCCGTGTGCTCTCATTCGCAATCGGTCGTCTGCCAGCCCAGCTTCAATCAGCCGCTCGCCAGCTGGCTTCACGTATGAAACTTGAAGCCGAACTGGAAGAGCCGGAAGCCACAACGTCGCCAGCCAACCTGATTGACGTCGAGGCGCTCGCCGAAGGTTTCGATGCAGCCCTGGCGGAGGCGGTGTTCGCGCCGGCCGCCGAAGATAACGAATATGGCGAGATCGACGAAGCAGATCATGGAAACAGCCTCGCCGCGTTGGCTGAAGCCAGGGGGATGCTTATAGACAACCTCCGCGAAGCAGGTGAAAAGGACAACCTTGCTCCGGCAATCGAGCAGTTCGTTCCTGCGCTTCTCGGCGCCCTTCGCCTCGGCATCCGGCTGGTCGGAAGACCGAAGGTCGTCGGCTTTCTGGCGGGTTATCTGTCGAAGTTGATTGGCCGCTGGGTCGAGCCGCGGGCCTCTGGCGCGCTGTCGAGCGCCATTGCCGATGCGGGGCTAAAACTCATGACCCTTGAGGCTGAGGATCGTTCCGCGCAAGAGGCTGCAGACAGGGAAGCAGCGCCCGTCGCTCTCGCGACGGTCGTGGAAGACACCAT
Organism: Rhizobium grahamii CCGE 502; assembly: GCF_000298315.2. Classification (GTDB taxonomy): domain Bacteria; phylum Pseudomonadota; class Alphaproteobacteria; order Rhizobiales; family Rhizobiaceae; genus Rhizobium; species Rhizobium grahamii. Next base: position 15,495 of record NZ_AEYE02000022.1, read on the forward strand.
CCGCCGTCTGGCCGAGCATGAGGAATTCGTGTTCGACAACGAGGACCTGATGCAGCTGGCCGCGGCAGAATCGTTCAGCCAGGCAATTGCCACGCACTTTCCCCCACGATTTGTCCGCGCGGATCTTCAACGAGCACCAACCCTCGATGGGACGTTCCTCGCTCGCCGCCCTCGAAATTTGCGGGCGTATCGCAAGTTCAGCAGGGTGCCGGAAGTCGACGTCACGTCGCAGCTCGCCGATGAGGTGCCAACATTCGGGGGAGCCACCCTTGGTTCGACGCTTCGCGCTGCCGGAGCCACCCTGCCAATGCGTGCGCGCATGCATATTTACCAGGCTGCTCCCGGTACCACGCTCGCCTCCATCGGCCGCCTCGACCGGACACTTGGGAGCATACGGGGAGCTCTTTCGCCAGCAAGCTTCCATCCGTTGACACCGCAGGCGGCAGGACTGCTTCTGCGTGAGCCGAAACTCGGAACATCCGTTTCAAAGGCGTTTCTTCGGACACCAAACCGGATTGGCGCCGGGCAACGCTTCTACGTCCTACAGCCGGCCGACGGTATGTCGGCTCTTCCTGTTGCCGGCAATCCCGGGACATTGCAACGATTAGCGCCGAGCCGCGCCTGGCTCGCATTCAACGGCCGCAAAGGCACTGCCCTCGTTGGAATCTATTTTTCCGAATCCGAAGCCCAGCAGACCGTTAGCGCGATCCGAAAGGGAAATAAGACAGCGGCGCTTCTTCGTGCGATTGTGGACGCCTGCGGAACCATCGGACTTTCGCTTCCGTCCCGCTTGGCCGAGCAGGAACGCGTCGAGGTTCATGAGGAATTCGCTGGCAAGATGGCACGGCTCATTCCGCCCGATCTCAAACACCTCTTTCGGAGGCGTTTGGCTTCGTGGGTGCTTCCTGCGATTTCGAATTGGACCAAGGCGAATGGCGAGACATTCGCCCGTGCGGCGGGGCACCCCGATCCGGGCGTAACCATCAGGATCAGAATTGAGGCCCCGCTGTTTGCACAGATCCCGCAGGCCATCAAATCCGGCGGTCTGGCAGTGCTGTTGCGGGGTGCGCGGGCAACGCCATCGATTTCCATTTCGGTCACTCCGGGAAGGCGGCGAAATGACAGTCTCAGCAATTGAAAATCCGGCACTCGTCGACGATCTTGAGCGCCAACTCGCCCATTGGCTCGCCGCCGCGAGGACATTTCGTGATGCCGAGGAATTCGCCTCGAGCGAGGCATGGCGTTCGGTGGAACGCCAGATTGGTGCCCCCTTGCGTCAGCAACTGAACACGATCGTAGAGGAACTTATCTCGCTTGGGGAAGCTGCCGGGCGATTGATCGCGGTGTCCCGCAGCGATCCTGGACAGGTCGCAAAGGCACAGTCTGCGGTGCAGACGTTTCGCCGCCGTTATATCCAGGTTGACACGACCCTCGACTACATAGGCGATGCCGTCAATTCTCGGACCAGCCCGCTCCTGCGCATCGCGCTCTCGAACCTCGACCGGCTTGCGGTGGACAGCATGACGTCGGTGCTGGCGCGCGCCGGCAAACCGATCCCGCGGGTTCTGGTCTATCAGGACAAGGGCACTGGCGCATCCATTCTGAGAGCCGGCGTGCGCCTGTGGGTCCCAGGCGCTGTAATGCCTGTGGCCGCTATCAAGATCGTCAGGCACAATCTCTATCGACCAACGTCGCTGTTCCATGAAACTGGTCATCAGGTGGCACACTTGACGAACTGGGTTCCATCAGTGCGCAAATGCCTGGAAAGTGCATTAGCCGGAGACCGCGAATTACAGACCATGTGGACAGCCTGGGCACCGGAAATTGCTGCCGATGTCTACGCATTCCTGCACACCGGTTACGCCTCTGTCGCGGCGCTCTATGACGTCGTGGGCGACATCAATACGATTCTGCGCTGGCCAGTCGGCGATCCGCATCCTGTCGGATGGCTCAGAACGGCGCTGGGCTGCGCATTTTCTGCCTTCTGTTTTGGGACCAAGGGACCGTGGGTCTCGCTGATGGGTGCAATGAGGGCCCATCATCCACTGGAGCGCGCCGAGCCAACCTTGCAGCCGCTGCTGGCCAGGTCGATGGAGGCGATCGAAAGGATTGCCGCAGCTTGCCTGACGGCTCCCGTGCCGGCATTGGACGGCAGGCCGATGACGTCGGTCCTTGCTCCAGCGCGCGTGTCGCCTGCCGCATTGAAGGACCTCGAACGAACTGCCGGACCAGCTCTTTGGACGTCGGCGCACTGGCGAATGACGGAAGGCATAAGGATCGTCGCGCTTGCGGGATTGCGCGAGGCTGAACGACCGGCGACCGCGACCGATTGGATCAATCGCGCACGAACCTGGCTCACAATGGAGCCGCAGCATCAGCGCACTCTCAGGGAGCTCAGCAATGCCTAGTAAACAGGGAGACGACAAGGCTACCGGCGCCGACAAGCAGCCGGAAAGCACGGTTCCAAGTGAGGCCGCCATCATGGACGCGCTCATTGTTCAGCACATGGAACGGCGCGATAGCCTGCTTCAGCGCGAAATCAATCAGCTTCGGAGCCTCGTGGAACAGGTTGCCGGAGCGAATGCGCTGCAATGCGTGATCGAAAACGGAATCGCCGAAGTGGTGGACAAGCTCAGCGGGTTGACGGGTCGCACAGCAGAACTCGGGCCGGAACAGATCGAAATCCTCAACAGGATAGAACGGGAACTTCGTCGACCACCTGATACCGACCTCTTCATGGTCGCAACTCAAGGCCGGCCAACTTACTAGCAAAAGGGAGCGTCCCATGATTCCGCAGCTCGTTGAACGCATCCGTGTCGGCGCGCCGCTGCCGATCGACCAGGCTCGGGAAGCCGTTCTCACCGCCGATCCGCTCGACATCGTGCTCCATCTGGAGCAGGTCTGGGCATCCTACGATCCGGCGGCGATCGGCCCCCTGCCCATTGCTCCGGCGCGTCGAACGTTGATGATGTCGGGCCAGTTTGCACCCTTTGCGCCGGGCGCGAACGAACGGGCATGGGATCATCTCGGGTCAAGTTATGTTCTGGAAAACACACGAGGCGTGCAAATCTTCAAGCGCATCGTGCGTGAATACAGATCAGGGGTCGCACTTGGAATTCCGTCTCCGGCGACCTTGCGCTGGCTGGATGCCACAGAAGCGCTGCTCTTCGGCGCAGCCAATCCATTTTCCGGCTGGCTAAGCACCAGTCCGACGGGTGCGGACGGAGAGATGGTGCGTCGTCGCTCCTATTGGCAGCTCTTTGGGCTCGACCTCGCCTTCGGCACTGACGACAATCGCCCACCTGTTTACGACAAGGGCACGGCTGCCAACACCGGCTTCGTCGGCGTGTTTGAAGAGCTTCTGTTCGAACTCTGGCAAGCGATTACAAATCTCAAGAACTTCTCAGGGGTCAACAGCTCGGATGACGACAGGATCTTCAGACTGACGGAGGCGTTGATGTTCATGCTTCGAGCACGCCGGCAGGGACCGCTCAACACCGCGGGGACCGTCCTTCTGAGAGAAGAACTCGCAGCCGCCACGGTCCTTGGCTGGATTGACCTTACATTGAGCAGCAACAGTTCGCTCGTGATGGACGCGGGAGCCCAGGCGACAAGCGCGGCCGGTCGCCTGTCCAACCTTGGCGCGAAGGTGGGCCTCGCTGCGCATAGCCGCTCGACGTCTCTTTTTGAAATGGCTGCCGAGCTGTCGAAGATTCTCAGGGTTATCGAGTCGGGCGTCGTAAGCGGACCGGAATACTCCTACATCCTTTACCGCGAGACCCCCCCGGTTCCCGGTGTGAAGGTCTATGGCGCCGAAGCGCGCCGGGTCATCACCGAATGGGCAGCCGCAACTGGCAAGGATATTAAAGCGCGAGGCAAGCCGGTGGAAACGGCGCGCAGGGCAAGGCTGGTTGCCGTCCAGTAATACTCCGCCAGAGCGGAAGGCGCGGTTATGGAAAAGATAGAGCAGGTGCGTACTAGTGGTTTCGATCCACTCGGGCTGGAGTTGGCTTTTCAGCCGCCGCCGGACCGGGAGTATTTTGAGAACGCGGTTCAATCATCCGCGTTCGAGTTGCTCGATGATCCTTTCGCGAAAGACCACGATTGGGAAACGATGGCCGAGAACCTTGAAACGGAAGCCGGCTCGGCGCATTCGTTCAAGGGCTGCACCGCGTCAGAAAAGAACATCCTGATCGATGCGGCAGACAGGTCGCTGCATGCCGTACGACATGCGGCATCCTTCATAGGAAGTGCGTATGGACGGCCGGACAGAATGTCGGCCGATACGAAGCGGCTGCTCCTCGAGCATTTTCACACGGTGAAACACGACGATCTCAGATTTATCCTTACCCGGCTAATGCGAATAGCGAAGGCTATCGAGCATGGCATCGCCTTCAAAGCTGAGCGAAGCTGCCCCGCAACTCCATCCGGAATGGAGTGCGGCTATGCGAACACATCCATGTGGTTTGGAGGCAGCGGGGATGTCAGGCTCTGCTTCGATACACGGCCAGGCCATTGCAACTTCGCCTCCTCGGCCGCCCCGCGGCAGGAACGGATCCTCATTCACGAGGTCTCACATCGTTACGTCGGCATAAACGACAAGGCATACCACCATCTCCCCGCCTACAAGACACTGAGCCCGTCACAGGCGATGGACAACGCCGACAGCTATGCCTTCTTCGCGGTCGATGCGAGGGCAACCCTTTCCGAGGCAGAAGATCTGGACATGACCGCAGAGGCCCTCGAAACCCAGGATTTTGACGAGTCGGTCCACAGCGAGGGATCTGACGAGACGCTGGAGGAGAGTGGCCTTCTTGACGAGGAATGGTTCGACGAGGAAGGCGACACATTTTCGCCCCAGCAGGAAGACTTCCGTGACCGGGTGCTTGCTGCTCATATCGCCTCGAAAAAGCGCAAGCCGTTTAGCGACCTTGATCCGGGCCGCCTCGCCAAAATTCCCGGCACCGATGTCGAGACGTTGGCATCGACCGCGGAGGCGGCCGGCCGCATCCTGACGGCAGCCAACGCCGCCCTTCGCGAGGCTCAAGCTCGCGGCGACGCCGACGCCTTGCGCACCCGCCACATCGGGATCAGCAGCGGTTACCGGTCGTTTGCGCACCAACGTCGACGCTGGATGGAGCTCTTCCCAAAATACTATCGCCAGTCCCAAGACTTTCGCCGAACGTTGCCAGGTGGAGAACATTCCGCCGCGGCGGTCGCCTATATGCTGCGTCCGCGCAAGGCCGGTGGTTTTGGCCTGGCTGGAAATATCGGAGCACCGGGCTACAGCAACCACCAAAGCGGCATCGCTGTCGATTTCTTTCAGCACAGGACGCCGGGACATGCGATTTCCAACAGCACGGCCTCCGCGGCGAGAGCAAGGTGGCGGGCGAGCTGGTTTTATCGATGGCTCAAGGAAAACGCGCAGCGGTTCAACTTCAAGCAGCTTGAAACGGAGGAATGGCACTGGGAGTATCAGGGCGGCGCTTTGCCAGCGCAGGCCAACCGCGTCGCTGTCAACTCATCCGAGGCTGGGGGCGCTAAACTTTGGACCTATCAATCGGCTATAATCCGCGCCCCGGTTTCCCTGTTTCTTCCGCCCGCCGCGCTCGGTAGCGGTCAACTGAAAGTATTGCTCTACGTTCATGGCCTACTCGGGCCGTGCCCGAAACTTTCCTCGGTCCCCGACGGCTTCATCAGCGGCGAGCAGTTTGCGCTCGGCAAGATCGTGACCGGGTCCGGACTTCCGATGGCGGTTATCGTCCCGCTCCTTCAGGAGGGGAAGGATCGAAACTGGCAAGCGAGGGGGCTGGACACTCCGGGGCAAATCAATGCTCTGATCGACGAAGGAATGACAGAGATAACCCGGCGCCTCGGTCGACCGGCACGTCTTTCCGATCTCGTCATCGCCGGTCACTCGCGTGGATTTGGAGTGATCTATCCGCTTGCTCGCTCCCGAGATCCGGCGAGAAGGCAGGGGGCTCTAGCACAATTGAGAGGTCTTTGGATGCTCGATGCCAGCTATGGCACAGTTCCGTTGCGCGAACTTTACGCCTTGGCATCCGTTCCCGGTGGACCTGAGGTCAAAATCGTTTATCGCACTGGCTCACCGACAGACAAATTCCAGGGGAAGAAAACCGGGGGAAGGGCACAGCTCATGCCGGTTCCTTCGTCCATAAGTCACTGCGCCCTGCCGGCAAAATTGCTGGGGTCCCTTCTCGCCGGGCTGCCGGTTGTTAAGGGCTCTCCGAGAGCAGAAGAAATCGGAAGATATGGCACATGGGAAAACGAGCCATGGACGGCAACCGAATGGACCGAAGCTGGACTGGACACAGAGAACGAAAATTCTGGTGGGCCTTATGATTTCGTCGAACCGGAAGAAGACGACCGGGAGTCAGATTACGAGATGCAGGGTAGCGATGAAATGGATTGGCTCGACTATGAGGCCGATGCCGGGGAGGCGCACGAGGATGCTGCGTACCAGGAGGCCTTTGCGGGCCAGATGGATGAAACTATGGAGCAAGAGCGACACAAACGCATGTCTTTCATGGGCGAAGAGACCTCGGGAATGGGCGACGAAGTGCTCGATTCCCTCAACCAGTTCCTGGAGCACGAGGCAGGCTCCGACGTCAGCCTTGCGGGCCGGCTGAAGGGATCGGCCAACTTCCTCCTGGGGCCAACCTTGCACCAGGGCGCACGGGGGAACGGGGTGATAGCGCTTCAGCGTGCACTTGTATCGCTCAGTTATCCCGTTGTGATAGACGGGAACTATAGCGCGCAGCTGGAAAAGGCCGTCCGCCAGTTTCAGTTACGCACCGCTCTTTCGGCAGATGGTGTCGTTGGACCGAAGACCAAAGCTGCAATCGCAGCGGCGTTGGCAAGGCAATGGAGACGAACGTGATTTTTTATCAGCTGGATGCGATTGCCCCGATCTGGATGGTCGGGACGGCCAAGCCAATCGGTGCTTGCACGTGCCATGTCATATATTGTCGGCCAGGCTCGGGCTGACAACAATGACGGTTCGCTTTGAATCGGCTCGGCCTAAACCCGGCTATCCTGGATTTCGCCTCGACTTCGCGTACCGTTCCTGACCGATCGGAAGGGCCCCGGTCCGCTGTGACATCCGGCGCCTGCCTTGCAGCGCCCAACAACACCCGATTTGACTCGAATAAGGGTCTCGTTCGGCATTTTAATCGTCCGCTGGTAAGCGGTTATACTTCTATTGAGGTAAGTGCATGCGTCGGCTGGTTGTGCTTATATGAACCCGGCCACAACTGGCCTCTTCTGTGATAGTGCTCAGGGTCCGCATGAACACCCCTCGCGGACCCGCACTTTTCCTCCCGCCTCATCAAATTGATAAGCCAATCATCCAAACGACTGGGTCACGTTTCGGCCACAAAAGGTTATGCTAGGGGGGTTCCAGGTTTCCTCTGCGAGCAGGGCCTGCGCCAGGCCCGACATGCCCCAGTCGGTTCTGTCACATCTCTGTCTACAGCCAGGCCGCTGCATGTGCTGCGGCCTCGGCTTTTTAGGCGTTCCATCAAGCTTCCCTCGCGGATCAACATTCCCGGGCCAGCCGTTGAATTCCTGCCTCCGAAGACGGTGCCGCTTGACAGACAGTCAGCCCGCATCGCGCGGTGATATGGGTTACGGCATCATTTTGAGGCAGCGGCCATCAGGACAGGGAACCCTGAGCTATCTGGTGAAGGAACCGGAAGCGGCAGGCGCGTGCCCGCGTACTATCAGCCGTCAATCATGCTCCACCAGCCGTAGACTGAGGCGCTGGCGTTAAGGATGCATGCACCCGCTGCTGCCCATTTCGTCGGATGCAAGATCACAAGCGCGGCGGAGATCAATGCAATGGCTGAGATAGTGTTGCTCATGGCATCCTCTTTGGTGTTGATACGACACGAGTGGCGAGTGGCCAAGCAGAGAGCGGATCGTGTCTCACCGAGAGCGGTCCGCTTGCAAGGTCACAACGCGCCCTCATGCAATAAGCTTCAAAAGCTCCTCGCTGGCCGCAGGCTTTGCGATAAAGAATACGCCGCTCTCGAGGTCCTGATGAGAGAGTTTTATGAGGCCAGACGTGACGATTAATTTCGTAGACGGCCATTTTGACCGCACGGTCCTGACGAGACCAAGTCCATCCATCGTTCCCGGCATGTCGATATCAGTGAAAAGCGTGGTGACGGGATTTGTCTTAAGAAGGACCATTGCTTCGTCCGCGTTGGCTGCCTCCAGAACCCTGAACCCAGCCTGCTCGAGAACATCGACGGTCTCAAATCGAATGAAATGTTCGTCCTCGACGACAAGAACGCTGGGACTGCTCGTGCCCCGCGAACGGGACGACAGAACATGGTCCATGACGTCCTGGCCGTCGGTAGACGCGCGCGTCTGCTCCAGGAGATCGCGCTCGAGCACTGCCTGCTCCCAGTGAGCCTGATCTTGCCATAAGGGTTTTCCCGCATGCTCCCACAACGCATAGGCCCGCGCCGCGATCCACTCATTCCGGTTGTCGTTCATGAGAGCCTCCAATGAAAGAACACAATGGGAAAACACCTCCGGTCGCCGGCTTTTCCTCGGGTTCGGTTACGCTTTCGACCGGCTTTCGTACCGGTCGGCTAAGCCGTGCTTGCCATAGGACAGATCGCGTTGCTGTCCTCGGCTCTAAACATTCTTCAATGTGTGACCTTTGCCTGTGGCTCCGGTCACAGGGCGGTGTGCACCTCCCGGTTTCCTAACCGTTGATTGAGTGCAGCCCAACTGCCGGGCTCGCCGGGCGATCATCAGGATATCCTCCGCGCCTTCCTCTTCGTTAGTGCGGCTGTAGCTCTCATGCCAGCTCCTATCCCTACAGTGGGCTCCGACCGGGAAAACGAGCTCGACAGTTTGCAATTGACCGCGCTCTGAAACGACAAATCGGCGCTTCGGTTCCTAGCCGAGACAAAAATTTCGCACGCCCCATTCCTCGGGAACCAATCCGCCGCAGCGACATTAGAATGGCTCTCCTTGAGACGAAGGGGCATGTCGCCAAAATGCGGCAATGATAGGCGGTTTCAAAGCTGGTATCGCTCGGTGTACATCGACCGGGCAAGCCACCACCAGGAGGCAGATTTGAGGGAGCTTGATTTTGGGCCTTCCATCCGTGGTGGCGGGTCGGTTGTCTTTCGGCTATGGGCGCCACTGCAGGACGTCGTCCGATTGGATGTGAAGGCGAGGGATTGCGTCGAGATGGCGCGGCGGGAGGATGGTTGGCACGAATGCGAGGTTGCCGACGTTCTGCCCGGCTCACGCTATTCGTTCATCCTGTCCGACGGACTTGCCGTCCCCGATCCCGCGTCACGTTTTCAGCCGCATGACGTTCATGAGGCAAGCGAGGTGGTCGACCTCACATCCTACCGGTGGACCGCAGACGACTGGCATGGTCGACCATGGGAGGAGATCGTACTTTACGAGCTTCATATCGGAACGTTCACGGAAGAAGGAACATTCCTTGCTGCGATCGATCGGCTCGACCATCTGAGAGAGCTTGGCATTACCGCGATCCAGATCATGCCGGTCAGCGATTTTCCCGGTCGGTGGGGATGGGGCTACGATGGCGTGCTGCCCTATGCTCCAGACAGCAGCTATGGTCGGCCCGAGGAACTACAAAAACTCGTCGATGAAGCTCATCGACGTGGTCTCGCAGTCATTCTCGATGTCGTCTACAACCATTTCGGCCCCGACGGAAATTACCAGGCCGAATACGCGCCGCTGTTTACGGACCACCATCAGACCCCCTGGGGCGACGGCATCAACTATGATGGAGAAAAATCGCGGCCGATCAGGGAGTTCGTGATTCAGAATGCCATCTACTGGATTACACGCTTCAGGCTTGATGGTCTGCGTCTCGACGCTGTCCACGCGATCCAGGATGACTCTGACGGACACATCCTTGCAGAATTGGCGCGCAGGGTCCGATCAGCTGTCGTCGAGCGACACATTCACTTGATCGTGGAAAATGAGAACAATGACAGCGATCTGTTGGTGCGCGACAGCGACGGGCGGGCTTCCATCTTCACCGCGCAATGGAACGACGACATTCATCACGTGCTGCATTCTGCAGCGACCGGCGAAGCGTTCGGTTACTATGCGGATTACGCCGGTGACCCGCAAAAGATCGGCAGGGCGCTCGCAGAAGGCTTTGTCTATCAGGGAGAGTTCATGCCCTTTCACGGGGAACCGAGAGGCAAGTCGGCTTCAGGATTACCTCCAACCGCCTTCATCTCGTTCATTCAAAACCACGATCAGATTGGTAACAGGGCCGGAGGCGACAGGAAAATCGCCTCGCTCCCCGACGATGTTCTCAAGGCTATCGCGGCGATCTATCTGCTTGCTCCTCAAGTCCCGATGCTGTTCATGGGGGAGGAATGGCGGGCTGGTGAGCCATTTCCCTACTTTTGCGACTTCAATGACGATCTGAACGAGAAAGTCACGGTTGGGCGCAGAAACGAGCTTTCGAGACTGCCTGGATTCGATACCAAGGACCTTCCGCATCCGACGGCAGAATCGACCTTCAGGTCTGCAAAGATCGATTGGTCGATGCTTTCCGCGCCATCATCGATCTCGTGGCTCTCTTTCTACAAGCGTCTCCTCAAAGCCAGGCAAGAACATGTCATTCCTCGTCTAAGGAGGATTTCGAAGAGTGGGACCTTCCGGACACTCTCCGACGATGCTCTTTCGGTCGAATGGCGCGTTTCAGATAGTGAGAAACTGAAGCTCCTCTGCAACCTGAATGACAAAAGCGTATTCCTCGGCGACGTGGGGCAGGACCCTACCTTCTTTTCAACCGGATCGCTGACGTCCGGCTTGCTCACGCCCTGGTCCGTCCTCTGGAGCATTGGTCAATGATCGTTCCTACCTCTACCTACCGAATACAGTTTCGCAACGGTATGACGTTTGACCGGGTGGTCAAAGCAGTGCCCTGTCTTCGCGATCTCGGTGTGAGCCATCTCTATGCCTCTCCGATTTTCACCGCGGTGAAAGGCTCGTCTCACGGCTACGATGTCACGAACTGCAACGAGATCGATCCGGATCTTGGCGGGAGACAAGGCTTCGAACGCCTCTCGGAAGCGCTGAAACATGAAGGCATGGGTCTTATCCTCGATGTCGTCCCAAACCACATGGCTGCCTCGGTCGAAAATCCCTGGTGGACGCACGTGCTTAAATTCGGAGGGAGCAGCCGCTACAGCAACTATTTCGATATCGACTGGAGCGAGCGGCTCACTCTTCCCGTTCTCGGCAAAGCTTTCGACCAGGCACTCGCGGACGGAGAGATTGTCCTGCGGCCGGACCAATCGACCAGCGAATGGCACCTCGCCTACTTCGATACTCTCTTGCCGCTCAACCCGGCGAGCGTCACGTCCGTTGCCGACCCGGCTGACCCTCGAGAAATTGCAAACGTTCACAATGCCCAGGCTTGGCGGCTGATCCATTGGAAGGACGCAGCCTCTCATCTCAGCTACCGCCGGTTCTTCGAAGTGACGGGTCTCGTCGGGTTGAGGGTGGAGGAAGATGATGTATTCGACGCGAGCCACGCTTTGATCCTCGACCTCGTACGCTCTCGCCAGGTTCAGGGTCTGCGGCTTGATCATATCGACGGGTTGACCGATCCGACATCTTACCTTCGTCGGCTTCGAAAGAAGATAGGGCCTGATGTCTTTCTCGTGGTGGAAAAAATCCTCGGGAAGGCTGAGACCCTGCCGTTTGACTGGCCAGTTCAGGGAACGACCGGCTACGAATTCATCACGGCTCTTTCAAATCTCTTCATTGAACCTGAGGGAGCGGGCGCGATTGGCGAGAGCTATGCCAGCATTGCCGGCGCATCGTCAAACTACAGGCAGGGTTTGCGCGAGGCCAAAAGCCTAATGGTGGAACAGAATTTCAGGGGTGAGACGCGGCGATTGATAAGGCTCGCCAGGAGTTCGCGCACTGATCTGTCGGAAGACGAAATTGGAAAGGCTATCAAGGAAATCCTGGTGGCTTTCCCGGTCTACCGCACATACGGACAACAGGGTGCGCTCGACCAACAGGATGCGGCCGTTCTCCAAAGGGTGCTCGTCGAAGCCGCCCAACATCTGGAACACCACGATGCCCTGGATTGGATAGGATCCGTACTCCTCGACGGGAGCCAACCGGAGTTTCGTGCCCGTCTTCAGCAGTTGAGCGGGCCCATCATGGCCAAGGCTGTCGAGGACACTTTATTCTACAGGTTCAACCGGCTTCTCGCCGCCAATGAGGTGGGCGGTGATCCGGGTTCCGATCCAGGAGGGATCGAGGCGTTTCATGAGCTGATGATGGAGAGGCAAAAGCGCCAACCGACAGGATTGTCGGCGACCTCCACCCACGATACCAAAAGAGGCGAGGATGCCCGCGCTCTGTTGTATACTCTGAGCGAAGACCCGGATGACTGGACGGCAGCTGTCGCGCGCTGGCGTAGCTTGAACGCAAGATACCTGACCGATCTATCCGGCAGGACCGTGCCGGAGCCTGATGTCGAGTGGATGCTTTATCAGGCTTTAGCCGGTATGTGGCCAGGCAATGGCCCCGATGCGGAGAACACTACGCGGCGATTTACCGAATACGTTGAGAAGGCGGTCCGGGAGGCGAAGCTCGCCACAAGCTGGACCAATGTGGACGAAGCATATGAAAACGCCGTCAAGGCTTACGCCGCCGCCCTGGTATCGACTGAAAATGCATCCTTCCGGCGGGACCTCATCGAGACAATCGGTCCGTTTGTCGCGGCCGGCGCCGTGAATTCCTTGTCCCAAACACTTATAAAGCTCACCGCGCCCGGGATCCCCGACATCTACCAGGGGAGCGAGGCATCCGACTTCAGCCTGGTCGATCCTGACAACAGGCGCCGCGTCGACTTTGAACGACTTTCCCGAACCGCTCGTGGGGGTCGCGAAGAGCGCGGCGACGATTTTCAACGTCGAAAGCACCAGATGATCAGGACGGTCTTGCATTTGCGACGAAACCATCCGGATCTCTTTGAGGAGGGCTCCTATCTGCCGATTTTGGCAAAGGGTCGTCGTGAGCGAAATGTTGTCGCTTATGCGCGGTGTCTAGGCAGTCTCACGCTCATCGTCGTCGCATCCCGTATAATGCTTGGCGATATCACGACGGGGACATTCAGCGCTGGTGCCGGCTTCTGGGAAAACACGGTTCTTGAATCCCCCTCTATCAACGGTCCGTTCACTGAACTCTTGACCGGACGAGAAGTCCACCAGGACAGTCTTGGCCTTGGGGAATTGCTCGGCCATGAGCCTGTAGCCCTCCTGATGACGCGACGTTGACCGCCGGTGGAATAGAGAGGTGGAAACATGGCTTCGGCGGCGCGTACCGAAAGTCAGTCGCTATGCATTGCAAACATGGCTGGGACCACTCCTTAGCGCTGCACATTCTCAGCTGGAATCACTACATAGAGATAATCAAAGCGAACGAAGCGCCACGGTCTGGCAGCTGAGCTTTGAAAGCCCAGGAAAGGCGATTTATCATGAACGTAGCACGCACTTTCAACAATTGGCGCAAGTACCGACAGACGGTCTCCGAGCTTGGCCGTATGAGCAATCGTGAACTCCATGATCTCGGTATCGATCGCGCGGATATTCTTAGCGTCGCGAAGGCAGCTTCGGCTCGTTAATCGTCGCCGTCCAGGCATGGAAATTCCTGAGCGCTCGTCACATGTGACGGGCGCTTTTTCGTGCCTGCATCGGCAGGAGAAGCCATTGCACACGCGCATGGCGTCTGGTTTGGACCTTTATTTCCTGCCTACGTGTGAGGCAGTTTTCGGCGGCTTTGCGCTTAGATCGACGAGTTTTTTCTTGTGCCGCTTGGAGAGCAGTCATCATCGCCTAGTTAAACTGGCGAAAGGTCTATCGATGGCGGCGTGCCGCGGGAGAAGTGTCGAAGACGATAAAACGGGACCCGCCAATGTCGCTCAAGTTGTCCAAATCTTTTTCACGATTCCTGAAAAACCAAAAGAAAGTTCGGCGTCTCATCGAGACGTCGTTTCTGCGCATTCCCAAGCAGAAGTTTGGACGTCGTCGCAGGGTCGTCATCCCGAAGCCCGCTCTGGGCGAAGTTGCGGATTTCGGCTCGAACCCCGGCCGTCTGAGGATGAAGATCTTCGTGCCCAAAAGGGTTCCTCCGAGGCCGGCGCTCGTTCTATTCCTACACGGCTGCAGGCAAACACCTGAGAGCTTCGATCTTGCGAGTGGGTTTTCAAAACTGGCAGCTCAGCGCGGATTTATTCTTCTTTATCCCGAGCAGAGAGAAGCCAACAACTCACAGCGCTGTTTCAACTGGTTTCGGCCAAGCGCCATCGCCCGTGACCGAGGCGAGCTAATGTCGATCAAGCAAATGATCAATCATGCTTGCAGACAACACCACGTCGATCGCAGCCGCGTGTATGTAGCGGGGCTTTCCGCAGGTGGCGCGATGACCTCGGCTCTCCTCGTCACCTACCCCGATCTGTTTGCTGGCGGTGCGATCTTTGCTGGCATGCCCTATGGCGCGGCGCGGGATGCAATCTCGGCACTTCGTGTGATGAAATCCGGTCCTACTCGCTCGCCGCGCGAATGGGGCGATCTTGTTCGGACGGCCTCACCGGAGCGGAAGAGATGGCCGACCATATCCATCTGGCAGGGAAGCGGCGATCGCACGGTCCATCCCGACAACGCCATCGCAGCCACCTCTCAATGGCTCGATGTCGCTGGTATCGACACGGCAACGGCGAAGCAATTGCATAAGCCTTGGGGGAACCTAGTGCGTTGGGATGGGTTCCAAAAGGCGCAAGTGTCGGTCTACACACTCCGAGGTTTCGGACACGGGTTGCCGGTCAAACAGAATCTCAAGTCAGATCCATTCGTCATCGAAGCTGGAATTTCGGCTCCGCTCGAACTTTTGAGACTTTGGGGTCTGCGAAGGTAAGCTTCCCAAGAAAATCCTCAGGGAATTCAACCCGCCGCAGGCCTCTGGAGCGTTGACCCACTACTTCCAGCCAGATCGTCCGCAGCCTTGCGAGGAGAAGGCAATCGGTTCCCGGATTCTGGCGTTGCTCGGCCGGGGAGGAGCATCGTTCACATTTCGGTGTTGCCACTGGCATGTCTGTAACAAAGACAGATCTTCTTCCGTATCTGATACCGAAACCGCACGCCCGCGGACCGCTGGCCGGGAATCGAGGAGGAAATGGCGATGTCGAGCAGGCGTGAAATTTTGCTGGGCGCAGCTCTTGGCGCCCTGGGGATTTGCTTCAGCAGACAACCCGCGATCGCTCGTGAAGTCTTTGCGGTATCGCATACCGATGCTGAATGGAAGACGCTGCTCACCCCCGATCAATACGCGGTCCTCAGAAGAGAAGGCACAGAGCGTCCTTTCTCGAGTTCGTTGCTGAAGGAGCATGGAAGGGGCAGCTTCGCCTGCGCTGGGTGCGACCAGAATGCCTTCTCTTCCACCACGAAATTTGACAGCGGTACAGGGTGGCCGAGCTTCTGGGCGCCGTTGGATGGCGCTGTCGGAACCTCCAAAGATGCGTCACTTGGAATGGTGCGCACCGAAGTCCATTGCAGCCGTTGCGGCGGCCATCTGGGCCATGTCTTTGATGACGGTCCAAAGCCGACAGGGCTTCGATATTGTCTTAACGGCGTCGCCATGAAATTCCACCCGCTCTCGGCCTAAAGATCAGGTACATTTGCATGACGCTGTCTCTGCTTGCGCACCTTGGCGGCCTACTGACCAGTCATTCGGACGGTCTGACAGGTCCTGGATTTCGTCTTCCCCCGTAGGCCAGCGGAACGGTGACGGCCCAGCGTTTCTACCAGCTTGTATGCGAGGGGGACCGATCGGCGACCGTAAGTTCCCAATCACGTTCCGGCACCTTGGGGCCCAGACCCCTGGGTCCACATCAGGCAAAAGGAGATCGAGATGAGGTGTAAACGCAGTCTTTTGACGAAAATGCCAACCTTGGCAATGGCCTTGGCGGCCGCGGTCATGTTCCAAACTGCGGGCAGCGCCGCCGAGGAGCCGCATGTCATCCCGGCGCCGATTCAGGATATGCCGTCAGGAGCAGGGCTTGAAACTGCCGTCCTTGCCGGCGGCTGCTTCTGGGGTGTGCAGGGGGTCTTCCAACATGTTGATGGCGTCGTCAGCGCAACATCTGGCTACACTGGAGGCGGCAAGACGACGGCTCAATACGAAGCGGTCGGCACTGGCACGACGGGCCACGCCGAGTCGGTTCAGGTCGTCTTCGACCCGAGGAAGGTGAGCTACGGCCATCTGCTCCAGATCTATTTTTCAGTCGCACATGATCCCACGGAGCTCAATCGGCAAGGCCCTGACACCGGGACCCAATACCGCTCGGCAATTTTTCCTATGAACGACATGCAGGCCAAGGTTGCAAATGCCTATATCGGCCAATTAAAGCAGGCGCGGGTCTACGACGCGGCGATCGTTACGAAAATAGAACCTGGCAAGACGTTCTACCCAGCAGAAGGTTATCATCAGAACTTTTTGACGAACAACCCGACATATCCCTATATCGTGATCAACGACCTGCCGAAGATCAAAAACCTGAGGCGGCTGTTCCCCAAGGACTACAGATCGGAAGCGGTGCTGGTCTCTGCGGTCCGGTGAACGCGTAATTGAAAGGCAATCGTCCAGCTTACGGGATCGGTTACTCGATCCCAGTCCTCCGAACCGCGGACCCAAGTGGTGATCAACGCATTTGTTGGTGGACGTGACGGTTCGGTCATCCGAATGCTTGTCATCGGACGAAAAGGCGGCCGGTACGATAGATCTCATTTTGCAGGGGGAACGGATGGCACTCTCCTTCGCCCGCAAATTCGAACACCACGCCTTCGCCAACAATAAACCGGTCGTTGGTATCGGTCGGGGCATCAAAGCAAACGCCCTCTCCGCGGCGCGATGTATTCCATGCCGTACCGTTCCCCCTGGGAGGGGCCGATAGCGCTTATCAACGCAGGGCAGTAGGGCTCAGGAGCAGGTCGAAGCGTCAGGCAAATGCCTGACGCCACAGGAGCGCCCATTGCCGCGAAGGCTGCGCGGATCGCTGCCCTGGCAGTACGTCATGCAGAACTCGGACAAACCGCTCAATCCTGAGG
This sequence comes from Rhizobium grahamii CCGE 502, assembly GCF_000298315.2. GTDB lineage: Bacteria > Pseudomonadota > Alphaproteobacteria > Rhizobiales > Rhizobiaceae > Rhizobium > Rhizobium grahamii. The sequence goes on from NZ_AEYE02000022.1 coordinate 32,657, forward strand.
GTAGCGTGGTTCCGTTTCGAAACGCTGCTGACCTACAACCTTGCCTTCCTCGGCAGAAGCGTCGTGAAGGTCGATCCAGGATAACACCTCTGTGACCTGCGCAATGCGGGTCAACAGACGAGGGAAACCGCGAAAACCAAGCAAAGTTCCTATGGCTCTTTTTGCGGACACGAACACAACGCCGACGTCAATGGGCTGTCAACCTCCTGCGGGCCGGACACGGCCATCGACGACAGCCGAGAAATCCGGCAGGTGCCGATAACATCAAAGAGCGGTCTAGCCCCCGAAATTCCCCTCCTCTAGGATGCTTCAGGGGTGGACTTCAGGCCCGTGTCAGCAATCATCTTCAAAAGGCGCGTTTGCGTCGGAGAGATGAAGTTGAGGAAAAAGCCTGGAAACCTAAGCGCGCTTCGGCCCGCTATCGGCAGTATTCCCCTGTGCATTCTTGTGAGCTGTTATATTCTTGCCTTCTGCAACGACACATTTTGGCATAAAGCCGCCGACTATCTCGGAAGCGGGACTGGACCGCTGTGGACGCTCGTTCTTGCAATGGTTGCTCTGTACGTTGCCGCGGCCACGCCCTTTTCCACTAAGTATATCATAAAGCCGTTCTTGATCTTCCTCGTCATCGTTGCTGCCGTCGCGAGCCATTTTACAGACAGCTTCGGGGTGGTCATCGACAGCGATATGATTCGCAATGCGATTGAGACCACGCCAGCCGAAGCACAACACTTGGTCACCCGGGACCTCGCAGTGCACCTCGCGATTTTCGGTATTCTGCCGTCCTTGCTCATAGCCTGGACGAAAGTCGATCACCGACCATTCGTCAGCAAGGTCGTGTGGAATTCGGCCACGATCGTAATTTCCCTCGCAATTGTCGCGGTTTGCGGCATCACCTATTCTAAAGAGTATACTGCCGCTGTCCGAGAACGCCGAGACATCACCAAAAGCCTCAATCCCATCACACCTGTTGTAAGTACGGCTCGCTATTTCCTCAGCGCGGGAAGGGAAGCTTCCATTGTCGTTCAGCCGGTTGGTACCGACGCTTCTGTGAGGGCATCTGCAGGCCAAATGAACAAGCCGCGAGTGACAATTATCGTTGCTGGCGAGACCGCCCGTGCCGAGAGCTTCTCGCTCGGCGGTTATCGCCGAGAGACCAACCCGCAGCTTAAAGCTCGAAACGTCGTCTATTTCACGAATACAACAAGCTGTGGCACGGCTACCGCAACGTCAATTCCCTGCATGTTCTCGCGGTTCACGCGCGAGGAATTCACTCACGCAAAGGCCCGCGCCAACGAAAACCTCTTAGACGTGTTGGCCCATGCTGGAGTCGATGTTGCGTGGTTCGACAACAACACCGGCAGCAAGGGTGTTGCGGACCGGATCCTATACGTTGACCTGGCGAATTCAAAGGACCCGCGGTTCTGCCAGCAAGGGGAATGCCTGGATGGCATGTTGCTGGAAAAGCTTGACGACTGGCTGGACCACGTCAAGGGCGACAGCGTCCTTGTGCTCCACCAGTTGGGTAGTCACGGCCCCGCTTACTATCTTCGATACCCTGAACATATGGGCAAGTTTTTTCCGGACTGTCGAACGTCGGAGCTAGGACGGTGCTCGGCAGGGGAGGTCACCAACGCTTACGACAATTCGATCCTCTATACCGACTACTTCCTGTCGGCCGTCATCGATCACCTCAAGGCCAGGTCCAGCCACATGGCAGCCGGCCTCATCTATATGTCAGATCACGGAGAGTCCCTGGGCGAGAAGGGGTTGTATTTACACGGTACGCCGTATCTTTTTGCTCCATCGCAGCAGACGCACGTGCCTTTTCTTACGTGGTTTGACGACGACTTCACGCAATCGATGAACCTGGACACCGCCTGTCTTCGCCAGTCGGCAACCGGTCCAACCTCCCACGACAACCTCTTTCACAGTGTGCTCGGCATGATGAATGTCCGGACGTCTGTTTACCAGCCGGAGCTGGATGTATTTTCGAAGTGCAGGCCTGGAAATTCTTGATGGCCAAAACCGCCCACGGCCCCCGCAGGACAGGGAGCCCTATCCTGTGAACGTTCTTGTCGTTGAAGACACTGTCGAGATCGGTGATGCGGTAACAGCCCATATGCTTGATGAGGGGCACAGTGTCGATTGGTGCAGGAACTTGAAGGAAGCCTTCGGTTGGTTGGGCGGAACCAATTACGATCTGGTGCTGCTCGATCTGCGTCTGCCGGATGGGAATGGCCTGTCCCTCCTGCGCGACATTCGCGCGGCAAATAATTCGGTTTCGGTTATAATCATGACTGCGCAGGACCAATTCAGTGATCGACTAGCAGGGATAAAGGGAGGGGCGGATGACTTTCTCATTAAGCCGTTCAGTTTGAGTGAGCTTTCAGCAAGAATGAAGCTCATCCGACGATGAGGACTTGGTAGGTTCCGGCGGTCGGGTTCAGGTTAATGTCAGGAATATATGGCCAAATCGCTATGCGCGTGTGTGCTTCGGGGAATAAGAAGCCGCCATCCACATTGATGTGTAATGGAGCGGATATGAGCGATCAGTCGAACAGACTTATCCTGCATACGAATTTGCGTGACGAAGTTTTTGCCGACGAACGTGACGCGGTTGCAGACTTTTCATTCAACTCCACCGTCGCAAATGTTTTCGATGACATGGTCAGTCGATCGGTCCCGTTCTACGGCGAGATGCAGCGAATGGTCTGCGAGCTGGCAAGGGATTTCGCACAACCTCAGTCTAATCTCTACGACATCGGCTGCTCGACAGCCACAACCCTGCTTGCGCTGGATCCCTTCATCGACAATCACGTGGATTTTGTCGGAATCGACAATGCCCCGGAAATGCTAAAGAAGGCCGCCGAAGATTGAAGCGTCGGGAACAAACCGCTCGATTGATCTGGTCACAGGCGATCTTCATCGCGGCTTCTCGGTTGCAAATGCGAGCGTCGTTACCATGCTCCTGACGCTGCAATTTGTGCGACCGCTGTTTCGCGAACGGGTTATGAAGACGATCTACGACGGTTTGAACGAACATGGCTGTCTGCTGCTCATCGAAAAGCTGACCAGCGAGGACACGACATTCAACCGGCTCTTCATCGACCACTACTACGACTTCAAGCGACGCAACGGATACTCGTCGATCGAGATCTCGAAAAAACGGGAAGCGTTGGAGAACGTCCTCATTCCTTACCGATTGGAAGAGAATGTCCAGCTGTTGCGGGAGGTCGGATACAAGAGCACGGAAGTGTTTTTCCGTTGGTATAATTTCTGCGGCATTGTCGCGATCAAGTGAGACCGGCCACTATGAAGACCCTAATGCTGAAGATCGGAACGTTCTTCTTCAAGTATCGAAACCAGGCATTTCCGCTGATCATTGCTGCCCTGTTCATCTCCACGCCGCCGACCACAACGGTGTTGGGCAGTGAAGCGCTTGAGGCGTGGAAGAACAGTCTCGCACTTCTCGTCATACTCATCGGCTTGCTGTTGCGTGCAACAGTTATCGGTTACGCATATATCAAGCGCGGTGGTCTGAACAAGCGCGTCTACGCCAATGATCTGGTCACGGAAGGTATGTTCGGGGTCTGCCGCAATCCCCTGTATGTCGGAAACATGCTCGTTTACTCGGGACTTTTCCTATTCCATGGAAGCCCGATGGTTGTGGTCGTAGGATGCCTGTTATTCGCCTTTATCTACCAGTGCATCATCTATGCCGAAGAGGAGTTTCTCGCCAACAAGTTCGGCGAGGGGTATAGCGCCTACTGCCGGGACGTCCCGAGATGGGGTCTCAAGCTTAGCGCGTTTTCGTCCTCCACAGAGGGGATGGCGTTTAACTGGAAACGAGTGATCGCGAAGGACTATTCAACAATGTCGTCGACGCTTATCGCGGTCTTGGTAACGGAGTTTTATCGCGTCGCTGCGGACTCCGTTGCCGACCAGGACTCTTCATACGCGATTGTGCTGGCCGCGCTTCTCGGGATCGTTGTTGCCCTTACTGGTCTCGTTAGCTCCCTCAAGAAGCGTGGGGTCTTCGACAAGATGACCACTGCCCATTGACGGACGAAGCCAAATTGGGCTCCCATCGATATTGAGTGCACGCCGGGAGACCGATACGTCGCCGCGGCACCTCGTGCGTCCCTTCCACTAGCTCGATGTTCAAGAACTTCTTCAAGATCCTCCCAGCTCTCGTCCATCGCATGCTGCTGAGAGACCTGAGATGCCAACGTGTCCGAAGTAGAACTCGAGATGTCTTCGAGCGACTTTACCAAGTCACGGGTACGGAGACGGCAGCGGTCTGGGCCTGGCCATTGTGCGGGAAGTCGTAGAGGGGTGGGTGGTTCTGTTTGTCTGGGTGCCGCAACCGTTGGCGGCCTTCTTGGTCACAGTTCAGTTGCGAATTCGGAAACTTCTGTAGGCAAGCGTTGAAAATAAAAACGGGAACAGAGCCTCACCGCGCCATACGACACTGTACGATAACGTACAAAATACTCGTTCATCTTGCTCTCGGACCAAAGTCCAGTTGCCGCGGGAATTCTCCGACCTAATCTCTATCTGATTCTTCCGTCCGGGGGAAGGATATGGAGGCCACAAGGTGTCGCGGAAACCCCCTTGTGGCCTCCCATTACCTCTGAAAAAACAGAGCGCGCCGTACTGGCACAGCCGCCCGTCACGAGAGATGCACGGGAGCGGGAATCACTGGGCGGTTCAGCCGATCGCAAGCTTGTTTCGCGCATCGCCTGGCCGATGTGTCGTGTCTACGATCTTGCAATTGATATGGAATTTGTGGCTGGCCCCAGGGCATTTTAGTTGATCCCCCGCCAGCTCCTCCTCGTCGCAAATTCTAGCGAGGGACTGACTCCGACGGTGGCTCCATGGAGAGTAGAGTGGCGATGTCTTTCGACTTGCCGCCTTCTCAAATTCCCACATCGATAGTTCCTGATTTGCCCGAGCTTCAGCCGGTGTGCCAGAGCGGCTCTGGATTTGGCACGGCGGACGTGAGGGGTTTTCGGGCGCTTCGAGGTAGTCGGGGCCCTTCGTGGAGCAGATAATCCGAAGGCGCGACTATAGCGGAAAGCCCGCATGCGCGGGTTATTGTTGTTGCCCGTCGCCATTATGTTCATCAGCTTTCGCGCTGGCGGCTGCAAAGGACTCGGGTCCTTCGACGTTAGCAAAGGCCGTTTGAGCCTGCCTTTGTAGCCTTGAAGATTCTTTGATGAGGGGCAGAGGGACGACTGTCTTCACATTTGAGGTAAAGCGCCCCCATCACCTTGAAGTGGAAGAGCCGCGACCGTTTCTACCACCGCCATAGGGTGGTTATCGAACACGCTTGCACATCGCTAATCTTGGAGAACGTGTATTACTAGTTCCGGGCGGCGTTGCCGACGCGGTTCCCGGCGTTCTGCGTCGCATTGACGGTATTGGCGGCGTCGCGGCCGACACCTTTGATGGTGTTTGCGCATGAGGCGAGGCTGAGCATAAGCAGGCACGTAGCGGTGAGGGCTGAAATGTACTTCATATCGAACGTCCTTGTGTGTGGAACGATGACGCAAAACGAGCAGGCGTCTGCTTCTGCATCTAATGAACTTGGAACAGTTTTGTTCCAGCAGCTCTCAGTTGAGAACGACACTTAAAAAGGCCCGGTGCTGAAAGCACCGAGCCCTTTGCGCGCTGGTTTCTGTGAGGGACTGACACCAGCTGACAATGCCGCTGTGAAAGCATTGTCGAGAGCAAACAGTTCAGCTCGACTAAAGTTCCCGGGTACCTGTTGGGCACAATAATATGAATGAAAAGCCCGGCGGATCAGTGACCAGCGCCGGGCCTTGAGCGGACCAGCACAGGGCGATGCTGATCCCGCAGCGTCCTAAGACATCGCTGCATCCTACCAACAAGGGAGGTCTGAAAAAGTTCCCGACCGTTCATTTGATCGGCCGCGATATTGATACTGCTTGATAAAGATATCGAGCCGAGCTTGCCGAAAAGCCCGGCGGCGCTCGCGTCTAAAGCGTGTTGGGAGATTGCCAAAAGGGGAAGCGCCAAGGCAAGGGCCTTGATGGACGAATTCAAGACAGCAGGCGCACTCGATCCAGGAACAGTATTGGATTATCCAGGAACAAATGATGGACAGCATTTCACCTCGGCAACTTGAGTTCCTTCCGGGTGCACACACAGGTCCTGGCCCCGCGTGGGCGTGGCCCCTTTAACTTTATGCGAGCCCCTGACCATGAGGCAGTCTCGGATCCAACGTCGCCTGTGTTCTCAACAAGCTAGAATTCGAGAAGCCGAACGGAAAGCATCTACCGGATTAACCAAAGGCGCAGCGCCAACCGTGCATGCTATCCGAAAGACGGTCTTTCCGTGCCAGTTGGTTCCTATTGCCAATCAGATGATGATTTATGCCTCTAATCGATTAGCCGGTTTGCGACGGCACCGGATGCTCGATATCGCCGAAGAGTTGGGAATCTTTCAGACAGAGCGCGGACGCTGCAGGCGGGGTGGCGACATTGAATGCGAGCTTGGCGAGCAAACCATCACGGAATGACACCAATCACCAGTATGCCAGCTTCCTCTGCCGCTCTAATGAGGGCGGCACGTGCATCTTTGACCGGACGATTACCGTATAGAGCATCCAAGCACGTCTTCACAGCGACAATGTATTCCTCACCGTCGTCTGACGGCCAGGCAAGCATCAGCGCCTCGGCCATATCATGAAGTGATCTGACGAGCCTGTTCTTTTTCTGTCCGCTCATAACAAGCATCAGAGGAGCGAACTCTTCGCTTCTGTGCCGTTTCATTACACTGACCCCTTGCATGGCTCGCCAATTCCTTCACCATGCAAGAACCTCTCCTGAAACCGATCCGGCTCCGCCGTCCGATGCGGGCCGGCTGGCCGCTACATTGGGGAGGGACTGTCGAGAGTTCCTCAACAACGACGAAACCTCCCTAATGGCCTTTTGTGAATAAGCTTGGAACGATGTAGGCCCGATGGCTCCGAGGGGAAGTGGGACCAAAGTCCGACTGGTAAGTCTTGGTCCCGCTATTCATATTAGAAGGATGTCAAAAAACGAGGTTCCTTTGAGGGAAGGAACGGGAGGAGTGATGATATGAAATTTGGTTCTGACAGCTTCAGCCACGAACAAAGCTGCGCGCAAGGTCACAGTTCTGCGTCTACCATCGCGACAATTCAGTCCGCGCTGTCAGCTGATCCAGACATCGACAGCAGCGCAATTACGATCCAAATGCTAGGATCCGTAGTCATCCTGGAAGGCTATATCACGAACGCGGGGGACCGAGACAAGGCGATCTCGATAGCTGCGATGATCGTCGGCTTTGAGAATGTTCATGACCGTATGTTGAGCCGCTTTTCAACGCAATAGGTCGTAGTGACACCTCCCGCCCCTTAACCGAGCTAGTGGTCTTAATCACGTCGCATTCGCGCGGAGACTGCTGCCGTCTTCCTCCTGCTTCAACGCGCTACCGGGGTGCGATTCAAAGGCGAGCCCCGGATGTCCGCCGGTTCGGGGCGAGGAGCGAGCTAGGTCAGCACCTTAGACCAAGAGGAATGCATCACCGGGGGGAGGGGCATTGTCCAATCATGCATATCAAGGAACCCGGAAAATCACCGGCCGTGTCGCGCATACGGATCTCGGCAAAAATCGCGATGACGTCATCCGGCAGGCCGATGCGATCGGCGATTTTTATGGCCTCGATCTAGAGAGATCGTTCAGAAAGGAGCGTCGCCTGAGCTGAACATCTGAGATGCGCGCGAAGTAGAAACTACAATCTCATTGTGCTTGGCGTCAGTCGTCGCGTTGGCGACGAACTGTCGTACGGTGATAATTCGCATAGGTTGCTCGCTGCAGCGGATCGCTCTTTGATCCTGATCGAAACTAAGCTTTCGGTGAAAGTGTCCATAGAATGGGGGTGAAAGTGTCAATAGATGTTTGGAACCAGTGTCCTGCAGGTGCTCTCGAGCAATCGCAAAGTTGTCTATCGATTGCGGTGCGGATCCCGTCGCCGGTCGGCAGACTGACTCAACAAAATATTGTTCGCCGGCCCAAAAATCTCGCACTCCGATCGTTGGCGCGGGTTAATCCCCGACCCGTCGAGTCCCCCGCATCCTCGCCTTTCGCAGGATAAGGGCATCGAGGTGCGAGTTCGGTTCGGTGAAGGCGTCCGCATCTAACACTTTAATTCTCGGTCGGCATATTCGACGATCCGGCCGGGCGATGAATCAGAAGCGCGCCATCACTCCCCGCGAACTGGTCGCCATGCGACCAATAAGCGAGATTGACCTCTGCCGCCCCTTGTGAGGAGCAACTGATCTTGGCGCCAGCCATCTGGTTCTTCCATCATTTGTCCTCCGCCTTCGCTGGGCGCAAGTGTTGCCTCGTCTGGCCTTCGATCAGGTTTACCGCGCGGATTAGTCATCGGCTACGATCGAGCTTGCTCAGGCATGCAGGTACTGGCACTGGCTGCTATCCGATAAAGGTGTGCTGCCGAATAACCGCAACGCTCGCCGGTCAGATCGTCATGGAAGGGCTTCCTGAAAATCAGACTCCAGCCACGGGTCCGTGCGATCGCCATCATTCCAGCCGCCTTCGTCACCATCTGGTACGGCGACAAGAACCATTCAGCCGATTTGGCGGTTGGGGAGGCGTTAAGACGTGGGGGCGGAAAACCCGCTTTTGCCTTACATTGATCGAAGAGAGCGTTGTCATCGTGCTTCCCGCAGCTGTCCGCAGAAATGGGCAGCGCTGTGAATTTGTCGAGGGCATGCCGAACCAGTTCGAGGCCAAGACGTTACACATTGGAGGCGGACGGCGTGCATCCTATGGTCCGATCCTAGAGTCGATCGACACACCGGAGCTTACAGATGCCTGTGGAACGCTTTCGTAATCGAAGGATCCTTGTCGTCGAGGACGAATACATGCTCGCCACCGATCTCCAACGCGAGCTGGAAGCGATGGGGGCTATCGTCATTGGGCCTGCGGGACAGCTAGATGCCGCATTGGACCTCGTCCAGGGGGAGGATGCCATCGAGGCGGCGATACTGGACATCAACTTGGGAGGTGAAGAAGCCTATTCTGTCGCGGACCTTCTGATAAGCCGGAAGATTCCCTTCGTCTTTGCCACAGGGTACGAGCGCTCAACCATTCCAGCCAGGTTCAAGGCAGTGCCGATTTGCGAGAAGCCGATCAACCTTGAGAAAATCGTGGCAACAATATTCGCCGTGGCCCGAGAAGGAAGTTTGGAGTGATGAGGATACCACGCCCGCTGCTGTGGAGTGAACTAGGGACGACGGATCCGGAGACGAAACGCCGAACCATCAACATGACCCTACTACCACGAACTTCAATCGACGAGAGGAGCCAGGCAAATGCCGGCAGAACCAAGAGAATTCTTCATGAGCTCGAACGGCGACAGGTGGTTTCTTGACGACGATCAAGCTAGCCCCGATCCCATCGTTATCCATCGCGCAAACTTGTCTTCAGGCGGCGCCGAGACGACGTGGTCCATATCGAGCTTTCTCAAGATCGCAGCGGATCATCCGCAAGGACGGGCTCTTCGTGAATTCCTCCAAGACCATCCAACCCCGGACCGCCAGTCGAATAATGAAAGCTCTCCCTCGCGCCCGAAGGATTCGAATCCATATCCTTGGGCTCGCAAGAGCGAGCGGGATGACTGAGTGATCTCAGGTGTAGGTCAGGATAGCTTCACGCGCCGGGTCAGGCTCGGTCGTAAGTGAACGATGTCAGCAGGGTCGTCACGAAATTGCTCGCCCGTTCCTTGACAAGCACCTCGGTCCACTCGTCGGTTCCTCGAAGTCGCAGATCGGAATAGATGCTGTCGACGGCGGCTTCTTCGATGCGCTTGATATGTGCCTTGAAGTTTGCCTCGCCGCCGGCGTGGTACATGTCGCGGACGACCATGCGCAGGATTTCCTGGATTGCGATTTGCCACGACGTGTTGATCGCCTGGAGTTCGTTCGTATCCTGTCCCATGGGGCTCCTTTCATTTGGCCGGACCCCCAGCATGACGCCTGCTGTCGGGTCGGCACGGTACGGGCTAAGGCTAGGCTTGTCTTGCCTTGCGGTTGGCGTAGCGCCGGTCGCGTTCGGCCTTTCGCGCAGCCTCATCTTCGATCACCCGCGCTATTCGCGCTTTTTCGGCGCTCTCCCGCGCTTCGATTTCGGCGACTGCTGCCGCTTCAACGGCTGCCTGCCGCTCAGCCGCCTCGGTCGCGATACGCTCTTGCTCCTCAAGCTTCACGCGCTCGCGTTCAAGACGTCGCTCTTCACGAGCGGCTACAATGGCAGCGCGCTCGGCCTGCCGTGCCATCCGAGCCGGTTCTCCGGCAGTCATCGCCGCCCGGTAGGTATTGAGGAGAGCTGCTTTAGCGTCAGCGGATGCGGTGCGGCGGTCGGCGACTTCGTTGTTTCTGGCTTTTTTCATTTCTTATCCCGATAATGAGTGCAGACGCAGTTTAGCGCGTCTTGGCGCGTTTGGCGATGAGTTTGGATGTTCCCGACATGCGGTCGGCTAGCTCCTTGGCTTGCCGTGCCGCTCGCAGCCTGAGCGTCTTGGCATCCCGGGCCTGAGCGACGGATTCCAGCTCTTCAACCGCGTTATTCTTGGCAAAGAACTGCGCCTGGGTGTCGCCGAACGCGATCTCTGCCTGCTGGCAGGATTCGCTGTGTGCTTTTGTCATTGGAACCTTACCTAGTCGGGCCAACGCCCCGAAACGGAAAAGGCCAGGCAAAATGCCTGGCCTTGATGATAGCTTCCGACAGTGCCAGTACATCCGTGGTCAAAGGGAAGCAGATATCAATTTATGCGGACTGCAGATTGGTAGCCGACATCTTGCCCGACTTATTGTCGCGCTCCAGCTCGAAGCCGACCTTCTGACCTTCGACGAGTTCGCGCATCCCAGCACGCTCGACCGCGGAAATGTGAACGAACGCGTCGGCGCCGCCATTGTCAGGCTGGATGAAGCCGAAGCCTTTGGTGGAATTAAACCATTTTACTGTGCCGGTGGTCATGATGAACCCTTTCAAAGCATAGAGTGAAGGACCGCGCAGCCAATGCTACGCAGATAGGAACCGACTATTTTTGAAAGGGAAGTTCGCTTAAAGCGCGGTGCCAATCGCGCGGTAGACAAAGCTCGGCAAGCAAAAGATCGATGACGCATCTATAGGGAATTAAGGTTGATCCGTCAACGGTTAGTTTTCTCGCGACGGCACTTTCACTCGGAGGTTGTATTTCTCTAAGATAATAGGGGATAGCGCCCGCGCCATGGCGACTCCTGCGAACGGAATTTCCATGGTTGATGAGTCATCCCCGGATACAGACATATCAAACTGAAACAGGAGATGGCATGAAAGAGGCCACGCCGGTTGAGAGAATGGATCACGGAGATGCAAGTGATGATAGAGGGACAGTTACACTTCCAGCCTTTCGGCCTACTTTTTGGGGTTCACAGATCTCAACAAGGGAGTTGGAAGCATGACTGCCTCTTATGATTATCATATCGGCGTCGACTACGAAAATCCTACTGGTGGTGCAGGACAGCAGCGGCAAGCGAGCCCGGCAGGTCTGGGCTGCGCTCCTGCAGGAGAACCGGAAACCGGGAGCCGAACGCCATTCTGTGACCGAAGCCACGGGCATCAGGGTCACTTATTGGTGCATGGTTCAAGAACCGACGGACGGAAACCCTGTCCAGCGGACGGAAAAGATTTGACGATCGGTCAAAACGCCGGTCAAACCATAACCGAACCCAAGGAAAAGCCGGCAAATGGCGGTGTTTTGTCCCTTGTGTTCTTCATTGGAGAGCGACGATGAGTTGGAAGGCGCCCAAGATCGAGTACGTAAACGGCTACAAGATTGTGGAGATCGACGGGCCTGTTTTCAAAGTTTACGATGGCACGCTTCAGATTGGTGACGATTTTCCCTACCCCGGCGAAGCCGCTGCTTTTGCAAGGTCCCTCCCAAGGCGAGGCGCCCCCACCGGGGTAAGCAGGCAAGACTGAGATCCATCATGGTCGAAAAGAGGAAGACTGATGCCGTCCGAGGACTTTTTGGCAGCGTATGACCAGGCTTGGGATCAATTTGTCACTCCGAAGAAGGGTCTAGTCAGTCGGGTAACTCAAAGTCATTCCTTCACGCCCGGCGTAGCCGTGTCCAATATGTAGTCCTATAGCGACAGCTTCAGGTGGCTGCGGTTGGCCGACGCCACCTCCGCAGAAACAGGCAGGGTTTCTAACTCGCTCGGCCGGAGCTTGACTCGGTTGAGTCTTCCCCGCCACACACCGCGCAAAAATGTCTCCCTATAGCGCGACGATCAGGATGAGACGGCGTATTGCCGCCGCGCAGTCTCCCAAAGCGATTATAGATATACTTCACTATCGTCAGACAGGGTCGACGCAGTCATTCTGATAGCGAACATCATAGGCTACCCAAGGAGAAGGAATGCGGCGAGATCTTCTGACCGTTCCGGAGACACGAAAAAAGGTCTCCGATCCATATCATGTTGGATACTTGCAAATAAGCACGGAATAAGCGTCGAGGATGCGCGCCGGATTATCAACTTACATCGCTCGTCAGACCGGGCCGCATATCATCTGAAAAGCACGCTCTGACCACCTGTCGTCGTTCTCGCAGGTCATCGGCGAGTGAGGCCTGGTCTTCGAAACCCTTGCGAGTTCTTACTCGTGAACGCAAGACCCAAACACGAACAGGGCAACACTTCGTCGACGTGCGGGTTATGTTGGACGGGCTCATAGCAACAGCTTGGGCAGGGACATCATTACCGTCAAACAATCAACGGCGTCGACCTGCCAGATATCGTAACGTTTGGACAGTTGCACCTGCGGGAGCGAAGCAGGCTCAAGGGCGTCCGATAATCTCGTCCTATCTTCAGGCATTAAGGACCGTCGCCCCTGGGAGAGCGTAGCTCAAGCGGCGGCGAGGATAGCCTGATTGATCGCCAATGAAAGTGCGCCGTATGGTCCGTCGTGCCGTACTCCGTTGACGAAAAACGTCGGTGTTCCGTTGACGCCGCCTCGGACGACGCCAATGAAGTCCTCCCGGACTTTCTCTACAAACGTACCGGACGCAAGGGCATCGCGCAGCGCGATTGGCGAGAGCTTGAGTTCTGAGGCGAGCGCGATGAGAAGCGAGACGCTTAATCGGTGCTGATTAGCGAAGATGGAACGGTTTATCTGCCAGAAGAGCCCGCGACTGCCGGCATATTCTGACACTTCAGCGGCCGTACTGGCCAAGGGATGCACCTCAACCAACGGGAAAGCTCTTCGCTGGACGAGGTGGCTCGCCTCAAACGTCTGAGGGAACTTGCCATCTTTTCAGCCGGTCCGGATCCGGTGCTAGATGCGCTGGTCGACGCTGCCTGCCGCGCGGCCGGCACGCCGATCGGCCTTGTCACATTGCTTGATGGCCAACGCCAATGGTTCAAGTCGAAACGAGGTATTGAAGGCGAAAGTTCTTCCAGAGCGGACGCCTTTTGCGACTACACAATTCGATCGTCGAAGCTTTTTATCGTACCAGACGCTCTTCGCGATGTACGCTTTGTCGATAATCCCTTCGTCATTGGAAGTGACAAGATCCGCTTCTATGCCGGCGTCCCCCTAGAGATAGAACCGGGGCTTCGGCTCGGCTTACTCTGCGTTCTCGATCGGGTGCCCAGGCGCCTTGGAGTCGAGGTACGCGGCTTACTGGATCGGCTGGCGCGCTGCGCCGTGGAACGTCTCCTGCAATTTGAAGACCGTTATTTGTTGTCTCGGATCGACTCTGGTCGCCTGGATCGGGCGTATGCCGATAAAGCGGCGCTGGCGCTTGCGGAGGAGGGGCTCGCAAACGGCCTTTTCGTGCTCCACTATCAGCCTAAGATTACGCTTGATACGGGAAGGCGCTTTGGTTTCGAAGCACTGTTGAGGCTTCAGAAAGCCGATGGATCGGCAATCGGTCCCGCGGTCTTTTCCGCGGCACTCGACCAGCCCATGTTGTCCAGGCGCATCGGGAGCCATGTACTACGGTGCGCCGTCGCACAAGCCAGTTCAGGCCTTCGAAGCTGCCGGCGATCGCAGCAGATCGATGAAGATCCAGCTGGCGTTCTAGCGAAAGGATAGCAGAGATTTGGGCGGCCGTGTTCTTTGCGGTGCGCCCGCCGTAGAAGTTGGGAAGCGGATGACCGAAGAGGTTACGCTGCTAAGCAATGGCGTAGGGATACCCGAGATCACAGGAAAATGCACGACGCGACAAATTAGGGGCTTCTACCAACGAGCGTCGTGCTTGCCGTCGCCATCAAGCTGCAAATTTCGAGGCAATCCGCCCCCTGATTCCGAAATGATGTCGCCCCCCAATTCCGAGAAATAGTCGCCCCCTTATTCCGAGATGATGCCGCCCCCTTTGGCGGGCATCTGGCAAGGGTGTTCTGCAGGTGTGAAGTTCCTTCCGTCGATGGTGACATGGAAGGACCGGTATGCCTGCGGAGAGACTGGAGATGCGGCGTGTCCGCGAGATATTGAGATATCGCTTTGAGCAAGGACTTGGGCACAAGTCGATTGCGGTGCGGGTTGGGACTGCGCCGTCGACGGTGCGCGAGACGCTACGGCGGGCAGCGGTTGCCGGGTTGTCGTGGCCTTTGGGCGACGACGTCAGCGATACGGTCCTGGAGGCAGCGCTTTATAAGGCGGCCGGAACGAAGATAGGACACCGCCGCGCACCGGAGCCAGATTGGGCGCAGGTCCATCGCGAGCTGAAGCGCAAGCATATGACGCTGCAGATCCTGTGGGACGAATACATCGGTCTTCATCCGGATGGATATCGTTACAATCGCTACTGTGACCTGTACCGGGGCTGGGCGTTGAAGCTGCCTGTGACGATGCGCCAGGATCATGCGGCCGGCGACAAACTGTTCGTCGATTATGCCGGCGACACCGTTACCCTCGTAGTCGACCGATTGTCCGGCAAGACACGACAGGCGCACCTGTTCGTGGCGGTTATGGGCGCGTCGAGCCTTTCATATGCACATGCGCGCTGATGCCTTCCTTATCGCAGATTAGGCTCGCGCCTATCGGCGGCGGCCCCCATCTGCTGCAAGGCACACATACATTTCGCTCAAAGCGGGGGTGGTCGTCGGAAAGATCATAAGGGATTGATAGTGAGAAACCTTCTCGAGCTCATTCCGGTGACGCTGTAGGGATAAATCAACGCCATCATGTAAAGGATGTCGGCTCGTCAATCGGAGCTAACTGCTCAGTGTTGGCGACGCTACATCCTATGCCTTTGCTCGCAACAGTGCGGCCGCAATATCGACGAATCCAAGGCCAGCGGGTTGCGATGAAACCCATCGAGGGCGGTGCGGAAGCTTGTCCAGGACGGACATAATGTTCCTCACGCCAAAGGAATTAGGGATGTAGCCGAACATGGGCGCATCGTTGCGTGAATCACCAACGAAAGCTGTTAGTGAAGGCGTAGCAAGGCAATCAACTGCGAAGACATCACCGATTAGGCGCTCGCTCATGGCCCTCTTGTCATAGCTTCCGATCCACGTATTGATATGAATGGAGCTGATGGCGACGGTCGCGCCCATTTCCCGGATCTGATCGGCTAGGCTATCGACCTGTTGGACGGGCACGCCACCAATGTCGATTGCAACGTCCGCCAGTCGGAAGGGCTGATCATGGGCGATCCGGAATCGGGAGCGGGTGGATCTAATAATCTTCTCGATTGCGTCGAGATGTTCACGCTGGCGTCGCGCCTGCAGTGCGCCGTTTTCCCAGAAGTCGAACGCGATCTGGCCATCTCGCCGGAAAACAGCAAAGGCTCCGCTCTCGCCGATGACCGCGGCCACCGGCCAAGCTCGAACGATATGTTCGCACCAACCAGCCGACCCTCCCGTAACAGGAATGATTGAAATCCCGGCGCGGTAGAGATCCCAGAGGGCTTGGTAAGTCTGCGGTAACAGCTGACCTTCTGTCGTCAGGGTGTCGTCAATATCGGTGAACAGGTAACGCACGTCGCGTAGGTCCGCCGGCGATGGGGCAGCGCCTATGAATGTCATGAATGCTCCTCGCCGCACAACACGATGTCCGTGCTGCTTGCTGCGCACGCGGCAACAACACCTTCGTCGTCAGGCAGTCGGTCGGTGTAGAACCGGGTCAGTTTGTTGAAGGGAGCGACGCGCACCGAAGCATTGCGCATCCACTTGCTGGCATCAGCTACCAGAAAACAGCTCTTTGAATTTTCGATAATGGCGTTGGTGATCTGCGCTTCACTGTAGCTGAAGTCCATCAGTCCGTGAATGGGACTGAGAGCACCGGCTCCGACAATGGCGTGCGTGGCATAGAACTTTTCGAAAAACCGTATGACGTCGGCGCCGACGACGTCCCGGTCGTCATGACGTAATAGGCCACCGGTCAGGTGCACCTCGATACTTGAGGCGTCGCAAAGGATGAGAGCGACGTGTATATTGTTGGTGACGACCGTGAGGTCTTGGTGATTCCGCAGCGACTCGGCGACAAATTGGACGCTGCTGCCGATCCCAAGGAAGACCGTGGAGTCCGGACCGATATCGCCTGCGACGCGTCTTGCGATGCGCCGTTTTGCAGCACTGTTCAACTGGGCCCGGGCATTGACAGAGATGTTCCTCCCTTCGACTGGCACATCGACGCCGCCATGGAACCGCCTGGCATAGCCAAGGTCGCAAAGCGCGTTTATATCGCGCCGGATCGTCTGCGTCGTCAGGCCGAAACGTCGAGCCAAATCCTCAATGAACTGCGTCCCCTCATTCTCGATGAGCGCGAGCATGTCGCGTTGTCTGCTTGATATCATTCCGGCCCCCTGCACGCCTTCAAGTCAGAAAGAGACTTGGGTTATCAGTAATGACACCTGCCAAGCCAGCGCCCCAGAAAGGAACGAGAAGATGCGGTGCATTGCATGTCCATGCCCTCACCTTGATCCCGCGATGGCTCGCCTCTTCGAGCAAGCCGAAGCTCAAGGCCTTGTAGTTTAGATGGATCGTGGTTGCCGGAATAGAGGTCAGAATTTCGGCCCAGTCACCGGGCAATTCGCTCCACAGCATGGCGAGCTCGTAGCTCGGATCGAGGCGATGCATTGCTTTCAGCGCTTCGACGTCGAAGCTCGAAATAATGATTTCAGTATGACGTGCACGTTGGCGGAGGTGAGAATGAACGGTTTCTGTCAATTGCGCGAGCGATGTGTGGTGCGCGTGCTGTTTGATCTCGACGTTGACGTTGAGTCCGAGCTCGCCGAGCCTGTCGATGGCAAGTGCGAGCGTTGGTAGCGCTTCCCCCCGGAAGGCTTCTGAAAACCATGAGCCTCCATCGATCCCTGCAAGATCGGCGGCTACCATGTCACCAAGCTTGCCGCGCGAGGAAGAGCATCGATCAATAGATGCGTCGTGGATGACGACAGCCGTTCCGTCCTTCAGTAGAGCGACATCGAGCTCGACCCATTTGCAGCCCTGTTCGGCTGCAGCCCGAAAGGCGGCAATCGTATTTTCTGGAGCAACAGCGGAGGCGCCCCGGTGTGCCTGGACCTCGTTGCGCGCTGGACCGGTGCGTGGGAGGGGAATTGTCATGTCGTTCTGGCTTTCATTTGGCTGTAATGAAGTGTCTACATTCGAGTTATGGTACCGATGCGACATCTGTTCGTTTGCCGGTCTCGCGGTTGAACGGATGCATGGCGCTTAGGGGTGCGTAGACCCGAAATTTCGCAGCTTCAGCGACGTTAGGACGCCCGGGGACACTGAGGATGGCAGTATGGCCGCTATCGCCAAAGCGGACATGGAGATGGCTTTCTCCACCGATCGGCTCCAAAAGCTCGGCAGTCGCGTCCAGGCGGATTGACTGTTCGGAGGGTTCGACCAGCGACAACTGATCTGGGCGTACGCCGACGATGTCGGTCCCCATGGGAAGCTTAAGGGTGCTTCGGTCGTTGGAGCCGGCGATGACCTCGATCGGCATCAGGTTCATCGGTGGAGATCCGATGAAACCAGCAACAAACAGGCTAGCAGGTCGGTCGTAGACCTCCACAGGCGAGCCTATCTGTTCGACCAGGCCGCCGTTCATCACCACCAGCCGGTCAGCGAGCGTCATCGCCTCGAGCTGATCGTGGGTGACGTAGATGCTCGTCGTTTTCAGCCGACGCTGGAGCCGGCGGATTTCCACACGCATCTGTACCCGTAGCTTCGCATCAAGGTTCGAAAGCGGTTCATCGAACAGGAACGCTGCAGGCTCGCGTACGATCGCCCTGCCCATCGCAACGCGTTGGCGTTGACCTCCCGACAGCTCGCGCGGTTTGCGCTCAAGCATCGGCCCGATCTCGAGAATCTCGGCCGCCTCATGCACACGCCGGTCAATTTCGGCCCGCGGTGTTCTCCGGTTTTTCAGCCCGTATTCCAAGTTGCCGCGGACCGTCATATGCGGATAGAGCGCATAGTTCTGGAACACCATGGCAATGTCGCGTTCTGCAGGCTCGGCATTGTTGACGTTACGCCCAGCGATTTCGATTTTCCCGTCGCTGACGGTCTCCAACCCGGCAACCATCCGAAGCAACGTAGACTTGCCACAGCCTGATGGGCCGACAAGCACGATCAGTTCGCCATCGGCAACAGAGAGGTTCACCCCTTTGACGGCCGGTACGGAGCCATAGTTCTTCTTCAGGTCGACGATTTCGATCGTGGCCATTCTTACTTCTCCGTTTCAACCAGGCCTTTGACGAAAAGGCGTTGCATGGCGAGGATGACGAGGACGGGTGGCAGGGCAGCGAGGATGACCGCCGCCATCACGAGGTTCCAGCGCGGCTCCGCATCTGCAACAGCCGCCATACGCTGGATGCCCATGACCACTGTATAGAGGCTCGGATCAGTAGTGACCAAAAGTGGCCAGAGGTACTGGTTCCAACCAAGCACGAACAGAATGATGAAGAGCGCTGCGATATTGGTCACGGAGAGAGGCAGGAGGATATCCCGAAAGAACTTCATCGGCCCGGCCCCATCGACGCGCGCCGCCTCCATCAGTTCTTCCGGCACCGTCAAAAAGAACTGACGGAAAAGGAAAGTCGCTGTTGCCGAAGCAATCAACGGAATGATCAGACCACCGTAATTGTTTAGGAGCCCGAGATCGGCAACAACCTTGAAAGTCGGGACGATGCGCACCTCGACCGGAAGCATCAAGGTGATGAAGATCATCCAGAAGGCGGCAGTTCGGAATGGGAAGCGGAAATAGACGATCGCAAACGCCGACAGGATGGAGATGGCGATCTTTCCGACTGCAACGCCAATCGCCATGACCAGCGAGTTGATCATCATTGGTCCGATTGGCGGCGCACCCGAACTCGTCATCCCGGCCGAAAGCATTGTTGCATAGTTCTCGACGAGATGGGGACCTGGAACCAGCGGAACCACGCCGGAGAGAAAATCAGTGCCGCTATGGGTGGACGCGATGAAAGCGACATAGACGGGAAAGACAACGATGGCGACACCGACAATCAGCACGAGGTGGGCCAGGAGGTTCAGGAATGGACGGTTTTCAACCACAGCGAAACCTCTTCAATACTGGACACGCCGCTCGATAAAGCGGAACTGGACTGCGGTGAGGCCAATGACAATCAGCATAAGGATCACGGACTGTGCGGCCGAGGATCCAAGATTAAGACCGATGAAGCCGTCGAAATAGACCTTGTAGACGAGGATTTCCGTCGCGCGTGCCGGCCCCCCCTGTGTCGTTGCATGGATGATGCCGAAGGTATCGAACATTGCGTAGACGATGTTGATGACCATCAGATAGAAGGTTGTTGGAGAAATTAGTGGGAACACGATCGTCCAGAAGCGCTTGACGGGACCGGCTCCGTCGATTGCGCCAGCCTCCTGCAGCGATCGCGGAACTGACTGCAGGCCCGCAAGGAAAAACAGGAAGTTGTAGGAGATCTGCTTCCATGTCGCCGCGATGACGATAAGCGTCATTGCATCGGTGGCATTGACGAGATGGTTCCAGTTAACCCCGATTGCGCGCAGCATGTAGGCCACGATGCCAATCGATGGATTAAACATGAACCACCATAAGATGCCGGCAATGGCAGGGGCGACCGCATACGGCCAGACCAGCAGCGTGGAGTAAATCCGCGATCCCCGCATGACCCTCATTGCCGCAACAGCCAGCAGAAGCGAGATTGACAGGGAAAGGAAGGTGACGAGCACGGCAAACACAATCGTATTGCCGAAGGCGCTTATGTAGATCGGATCCGCAAACAGCTTCCGGTAATTCGCGAACCAGACAAAAGTGGTCTTGAAGCCAAAAGCGTCATTACGCAAAAATGATTGCCAGAACGCCGTTCCAGCCGGCCAAAGGAAAAAAACAATTGTCACCACCATCTGCGGCGCGATCAACAGATAAGGCAACAACTTGTTCGGGAAGACGGTTCGCTTGGTCTGCATGGTCCCCTCACGCAAGAATAGATGGCAAGGAGAGAGCCGGCGCGGCCGGCTCTCTGACGTCGGGGACTATTGGTTGGCCGATTGGAAATCGCGAAGTTGCTCGTTGCCACGAGTAACCACAGAATCTAGCGCATCCTTGGCGGATTTCTTACCTCCAAGCAAGGCTGCAAACTCGTCATCGATAATGCCGCGTACCTGCACGTAGTTGCCAAAACGAATGCCCTTGGAGTTTTCCGTCGGCGCGACCCGTGTCAATTGCTTGATGCCAACCTCCGAGCCAGGGTTCTTTTCGTAATAGCCTTGGTCCTGGCCAAGCTTGTAGGCTGCTTCGGTAATTGGAAGATAGCCGGAGAACTGGTGCCAGTCGGCCTGGACTTCCGGTTTCTGGAGGTAGGTGTAGAACTTTGCCACTCCCTTATACTCTTCTGCCGGTCTGCCCTGCAGTGTCCAGAGCGTTGCGCCGCCGATGATGGAGTTCATCGGCTCCTTGATAACGTCGTCGTAATACGGCAGGGGCGCAAAGCCGACCTTGAAGCTCTTGGCATTGTTGATGACGCCCGCGCGGCCTGCTGAAGAGTTCATGTACATGGCGCAATCCTGCGAGTAGAACATCGGGGGAGCGTTGTCGCCACCACCCGGTCCTCCATATTTGAAAAGCCCCTCATCCTGCCACTTCTTCAGATTGGCCCAGTGGCGTACCGTGAGGTCATTGTTGAAAGTGAATTCGGCGTCAATGCCGCCGAATCCGTTGGCCTTGGTCGAATACGGTTTGTCATGCAGGGCGTTCAGATTTTCTGTCTGAATCCATGAGATCCACGCGCTCGTGAAACCGCACTTCGCAGCGCCTGACGTGACTATCTTTCGCGAGAAGGAGTCTACGTCTGCCCAGGTTTTTGGTGGCGTCTCTGGATCGAGCCCGGCTTTTTGAAAGACATCCTTGTTGTAGTACATGATTGGCGTCGAGGAGTTGAAAGGCAGGGACAGCACGTTCCCCTCGGTATCGGAGTAATAGCCCACTACGGGAGTGATAAACTTGCTCTGGTCCCACGCTTCGCCCTGATCCTTCATCAACTGGTAGATCGGGTAGATGGCACCTTTTGCGGCCATCATCGTGCCGGTCCCAACTTCATAGACCTGTACGATTGCGGGTTGCTGGTTGGCTCTGAAAGCCGCAATCGCGCCGGTGAGCGTTTCATCATATGTGCCTTTGAAGACGGGTACGATTTCATAGTCGCTCTGCGACGCATTGAACTTCTTGGCGATCTCTTCGAGCTTGGCGCCGTTTTCGCCTCCCATGGCGTGCCACCACTGGATCTTGGTCGCCGCAGACGCAGCCTGCGACGCGAGGAGAACTGCCGCTACACCTGCGGACAGGAACAAAGCCGTCTTTTTCATGCTCACTCCCTTTTTGGTTCAGAGCCTCCCGCTCCAAACTTGTCCGGGACCGTATCAGGCAAAGTTCATTTTGCAAGTGGTATATGTTCAAATGAACATTCGGCAGCCATGATCGGGCGCGGTCTACCTCCGCGCAGTGTTCATCTGAAATCAAACAAGATGCAATCCGCGCGCAGTGATCGCAGTCTGTGCGCAAGCATGCCACGAGGGAACTCGCTCGCGATCAAGGATACGCGGCTTGAGGATTAAAGCCCTGGCTCACCTGGTTCAGATGCTCTCTGACTGGTGCCCACCGTAAACTATATCACCTGCTATCCGAGCAGTCGGCAGTCGTCGGCAGCGTTCAAGGTCGTCCTCGATGCCCTTAGGGCAAAAGTCACATTGCCAATCAACACTTCCTCATTTACCCGACACGGATCCAGGCGCAATCGGCACGCCAAGTGACTATGAATTAGGAAGAGCTAATTAACTATAAAACAAATAGAGAACGTCACTGGAACATTAAAAGTTGAATTCGCTGCAGCCACGTTGCAACTTAATCGCTGTGATATCTTCCTCGAAGGTGGAGCGCGTGAGGTACATGTTCTACAGCCATGTTCGCACCTCTCTCCTTGCCGTTGTTCTCTACGGCGCGGTTGGTATTGCTCTTATCCAGCCGGACCTGTCGACCGAAGCGAAA
The DNA here is from genome assembly GCF_000298315.2 of Rhizobium grahamii CCGE 502. Taxonomy (GTDB): domain Bacteria; phylum Pseudomonadota; class Alphaproteobacteria; order Rhizobiales; family Rhizobiaceae; genus Rhizobium; species Rhizobium grahamii. The sequence goes on from NZ_AEYE02000022.1 coordinate 55,213, forward strand.
GCACTTATTGCGCTGGTGGTGCTTGCGGCATTGCTGGCCCTTGTCGTGCTGACGATGGAACCCGCTCTGGTCAACCCCACTCAATCCTCTGAACCACCGCCGGCCGCGACGCTGACTCCAAATGAAATTGCCACTCTTCTATGGTTGATGCGACGGGGCAAACAGCGTTTTACGGAAACCTCCGAGAGCATATGGCTGATGCATCAAAAAGGCGTGGTCGTCCGCCCGTGGCAGCAATGTGACGCATGGATGATCAGTGGCAAGATGTGGGACAAGCGGGACGCCTTCATGTCGTCGAGGCTGTTGCTCTACACGCCGGATAAATTCCCTGCGAACGGCGCGTTCCTGTGAGCGATTTACTGGCCGGCTCTTGTCTGATTGAACAAAGCTTGTTTCGGGTCGCTGATATCCAGCAAGCCGTGATGATCAGAAGTCCCGGAGACCTTGTGCCAAACGTTGTAACTCCTTGAAAGCCCCATAACGCATTGCGTGGATGTCAGAGACTCTTCCGACCGAAGGAATGAATGTCTTTTCAACCATTGTCAGCCTATTCATCGCTTCACGAACATCGGCAAAACATCCCCCTGCCACGGCCCCGATGATTGCAGCACCCAAGAGGACTGGCTCTTCAGCCTTTGTCGCCACGACGGGCTTGCCGCATGCGTCGGCCAGGAGCTGGCGCACAAAGTCCTGCTGGCCGGCGCCGCCGCTGATGACAACATTTTCGCACTTAACACCAGCATCTGCCTGGGCATCGATGATCTGGCGCAGTCCGTACCCAATGCCGTAGAGGCCCGCAACGTAGAACTGGACAAGATTGTCGATGTCACGATCCATTCCTAGTCCTGTTATGACCGCACGCGCATGGGGGTCAGCGAGTGGCGCCCGGTTTCCAAGAAACTCGGGCACGACATGGATGCCGGTCACAAGTGAGACCGCATCGAAGGACACTGCGGCTTTTTGTGCGGCAAGTTCGGCAAGCATGACCGGAAGCGCCACCTTCCTGGATTTGGCAAGATCGAATGCCTCAGCTGAGGCCGGGTGGAAGGAAAGGAGCTGATCGATCGCTGCTCCGGCGGCACTCTGCCCACCTTCATTCAACCACAGTCCGGGGACCATCGCCGAGTAGTAGGGGCCCCACACCCCCTGTACGAAGGCTCGCTCGTTCGTCGATGTCATAGTGCAGGATGAGGTCCCAAAGACATAAGCGAGGTTCGACGTCGGTCCGCCACCGAACCCGACCGTTCCGATCCCGCCGGCATGGGCATCGATCAGACCGGCAGCGACCGCCGTGCCAGGGACGAGCCCCAGTTCTTCCGCCGCTTTTGGCGTCAGTCCATTGCCTAAAGCTGTTCCAGGCTCAACAATCGCCTGGCCGATGCGAGAAAATCCTTCCTCCGCAAGCGACCCCAGGCCGATCTGCTGGAAGTAGCTGGGATCCCAACGGTTTTCGTGAGCGAGATAGGTCCACTTGCAGGTGACCGTGCAGGTGGATCGGGAGAGATCACCGGTCGCGCGCCAGGTTAGGAAATCCGCGAGGTCGAAGAACTGCCACGCCGCGTCGAAGACTTGCGGCCTGTTTTCCTTCAGCCAGAGCAGCTTTGGTGTTTCCATTTCGGGCGAGATGCGGCCGCCAACGTAACGCAATACCTCGTGCCCAAGGTCGTTGATGCGTTCGGCCTGTGGCACTGCCCGGTGATCCATCCAGACAATGATGTTTCGATCCGAATCCTCGGAAGGACCGACGGGCAGCGGCGCGCCACCATCTCCGAGCACAACGAGCGAACAGGTCGCGTCAAAACCCACACCAACGACATTGCTCGGGTCGATAGCTGCGGTGCGAACGGCCTCCCGAACGCAGTAGCAAACAGCCAGCCATATCTCGCTGCTTGACTGCTCGACAATTGAGCCGGCTTCACGGTAGAGGGTGATGTCCCGTTTGGCGGAGGAAAGCATTCGTCCTGAAAGATCGAATACGCCTGCGCGAGCGCTTCCGGTGCCAACGTCAACGCCGATGACGTAGCTGGCGCCGGTTGGCGGTATTTGGGTTACGTCGCTCATGTTCTCGTTCTCCGGGCATGGATGGCTGACCTCCGCTTGCTGACGGAGATCTGCCTTAAAGGTCGACGCTATTTGGCAGGATGACCAGATCGCGTATGGTCACGTTGCGCGGTCTGGAAAGCATGAACAGCACGCAGTCGGCGACTTCCTTCGGCTGCATGAGGCTTCCATTGGCGAGCGCCTCTTCCATTTTCGCCTTCGGCCAATCATCGAGAAGGGCGGTGACCACAGGACCGGGGAGGACAGCGCCAACCCTCACGCCATGCTGGGCAACCTGACGACGTGTGGAATGCACGAAGGCCTGGACCGCGAACTTCGACGCCGTATAAATTGGCTCCCATACAACCGGGACCATGCCGGCGATCGAGCTGGTGAACAGGATGTCTCCGGATTTTTGCGCAATCATATGGGGCAGAACCGCGTGAACCGAGCGGAAGGCCGCGTTGATGTTCAGATTGAGCATTCGGTCCCAGGCATCCGGGTCGCCTTCGGCCACCGGTCCGCCAATATAGGCACCGGCATTGGCATGGAAAATGTCGAGCCCGCCAGCAATCTCAAGAATCCGGGGCAATATCCCCGACAACTGCTTGCCGTCGAGAAGGTCGACGACGAGCGGGAAGGCGCGTTCGCCGAACTCCGCGCAGATCGCGTCAAGCTTGTCCTTGGCGCGGTCAATCAGAACGACGGTGGCACCCTCGGCATGAAGCGTGCGGGCACACTCCAGCCCGATGCCGGACGCCGAGCCGGTGATGGCAGCGACTTTGCCCTTCATGAGGTCGGTCATGGTTTTACTCCTGAATGATGTTAAGCGCGTCCATGGCTGACGCGGGAACGACGCGCTAGCGAGTCAACGATCACGGCAATCGCCAGGACGGCTCCAGTGATCATGTAACGCAGCGACGAGCTGAGGTTGAGCAGCGTGAGGCCGTTGGAAATTGCCTGGATGACGATGATCCCAAGCAGTGCCGAGTAGGCGCTGCCACGGCCGCCGAAGAGGCTGGTTCCGCCAATGACGGCGGCAGCGATGGCGTTCAAGTTCACATCGCCGGTACCCGCCTGCTGGCTGGAGGATGCCAGACGCGACGCGGACAGGATTCCGCCGATCGTCGCAAGTGTCGAGCAGAGCACGAAGGCACTCAGGTAGATGCGGCGGACGTTGATGCCGGCGCGCCTGGCTGCTTCGCGATTGCCGCCGACCGCAAACATCGAACGGCCCCACTTTGTCCGGGTCAGCGCATAGTTGAGGACCACCGCAATCGCAACGAACAGGCCGAACATCCACGGGATGCCTCTGCCGAGATTGAGATAGTAAGTCGCAAATTCGAGCGCGGCCGTCAGAACGATGGCCTTGATGACGGTCGCCGCGAAGGGTTGCGTTGACAGGTTCACCGCTGCGCGCTGTTTGCGCGTTCTGATGCCTTTCACGACGATGGCAGCGCCGGGGATCAGGGCGAGCAGATAGGACAGCCAGGCAGGCATCACCAGGATCTGGCCAAAGCGGACGAGCGATGACGCGTAAGGAAGGTTGATGCTGCCAGTCGGGCCGAGGATATAAAGCTGCATTCCGAGGAGCGCCAACAGACCAGCCAGGGTTGCGACGAAACTCGGCATGCCGAGCCGGTTGAACAGCACGGCGTAGATGGTTCCGACCAGAGCGCCAGCGGCGATGGCGGCAATGATCGCAACGGCGAACGGCAAGCCGTTGTTCACCCAAAGGACACCGAGAATGGCAGACGACAGACCGCTCATCGATCCGACCGACAGATCGATCTCTCCGAGCATCAGGACGCAGACAATGCCGAGCGAGATAACGCCGACGGTCGCACAGTCAAATAGCAGGTTTACCAGGTTGTTCGGCGCCAGGAAGATCGGATTCAACACCGAAAAGACAAGGGAGATGGCGATCAGTCCGACCGCAACGGGGAGCATGCCCAAGTCACCGGACTTAACGCGGTCAATGAAGGCACCGACCATCGCCATGACGCTATCGTCATGCCGGACACGCTCATCGCTTCGGTCGAGTGCAGCAGCCGGCGTGTTGACGGGGTTGATTGGTTTCTGGCTCATGCCGGTCTCCCGCTGGTTTCCTGGGCTCCACCGGATTTCCGCTCGATGCGGCGGGAGACGGAATTTTCTGTCGCGCCGGTTATGGCAGCGACGAGTTCATGATTGGACGCGTCGGGTGTAAACACGCCATTGTTCCTGCCGAGCCGCAGCACGACGATCCGGTCGGCGACGGCGCGGACATCCTCCATGTTGTGGCTGATGATGATGACGCCCAAGCCACGGTCGCGGACCCGCTCAATGAGATTGAGCACCTCAGCGGTTTGCGCCACGCCCAATGCCGCAGTCGGTTCGTCGAGCATGATGATCTTTGGATTGAGGAGGAGCGATCGCGCGATCGCCACCGTCTGGCGCTGGCCACCTGACAGCGAAGCTATCGGCTCTCTCACGGAAGGAATGCGTGCCGCAAGCTCCCTGAGCAAGGTCCAGGCGCGGACTTCCATCGCCACCTCGTCGAGCCCCCAGGGTGAAACTTCATGGCCAAGGAAGAGATTTGCAACGACATCGAGGTTCTCGCAAAGAGCAAGGTCCTGGAATACGGTCGCAATGCCGAGTTCAAGCGCAGTGCCGGGGCTGTCGAGCGTCACGCTCTGTCCGCAGAACTCGATTGATCCGGTAGAGGGCTGATGAACCCCGGCAAGGACCTTGACCAGCGTCGACTTGCCAGCGCCGTTGTCGCCAACAAGTGCGACGACCTCTCCGGCTTTCACTTCCAGTTCGATGTCGGTCAGCGCCGACACGGCACCAAAGTGTTTCGACACGTTGGTGAGCCGGAGGATGGGTTGTCCTCGCTCCGGCATATTGCTTGCTGTGGCGCTCATGGCTGAAGCCCTTTGTGCTTCCTGAAGGGTCCGGCCGCATGAGGTGCGGCCGGAATGACAAAGTGATCCTTACTTGAGGATGCCGAGCTTCTTGCAGCCTTCGGCATATTCGCCGGTGCAAATCTGCTCGGGCGTCTGGATATTCTTGTCAAAGATCTCGGCCTTGATGTTCTCGGCGGTTACGACTGCCGGGATGAAAAGCTGAGACGGCGTTTTGTAAAGCGTCGTCTTGGCTTCCGGCTTTTCGCCCTTGAGCATCTGGACCGCTACGTTGGCGGCTGCCGCGGCAACCACCTCGGAAGGCTTGGAGATCGTGTTGTACTGGTCACCGGAGATGATGAGCTGCAGCGCTGCGATCGTCGCATCGTTGCCAGTCACCGGCGGCACGGGGTTAACGCCTGCCGCCTTGAAAGCCGCAATAGCGCCGCCGGCGGTGCCGTCATTGGCTGCCACTACACCCTTGATGTCGCCGCCGAAGCGGGTGATCTGCCCTGCGGCCCATTCCTGGGCCTTCGGCGGAGCCCATTCCGGTGTGTCGTACTCGGCAAGTGTCTTGTAGGCAGATTCCTTCAGGCCACGGTGAATACCGTCGCGGATCAGGCCTGCAGCGGCGTCGGTCGGCGACCCGTTGATTTCAAGGACGCCCGCGCCGTCTGCGACGCCGGCGGCCTTCAGATGCGCGACGAGGGACTTGGCAATTGCATAGCCAATGCCTTCGTTGTCGAAGGAGACGTAGAAGTCGGCCGGCTTGTCGGGAACCGGGCGATCGTAAGCGATCACCTTGACCCCCTGGGACTGGGCGAGCTCGACAAGGCCAGCAGCCGCGGCGGAATCGACCGGGTCAAGAACGACGACCTTGGCTCCCTGGGCAATCACCGAGTTGAACTGCTGCTGCTGCAGCGACGCGTCGGCGTTGGCATTCTGATAGACGACCGTGCACTTTGGGCAAAGCTTCTCCATCTCTGCCTTGAAGCCCGGGAAATCGTGCTGTTCGTAGCGTGTCGACGCCTGGTCCGGCATCAGGAACGCCACTGTTGAGGCTTCCTGCGCCGACGCTGCTGCAGCGGCCGTGCTAATGGCAAGGGCGGCCGAGGCCACAAGCAAATTAAAAGATTTCATTCTCTCCTCCTACGTTCAAAAGACGACAAAAACAGGCTGAGGCATTGTCGACGGTCGCCGCGAATTCAGCGTGGGGCGCATGGCAGGCCATAAACGCCGAAATCACGAGAATCGATGTTGCGGCTTCTTTAGAGTCATACCCTCCCGCGCCGGACTCCCACCGGCTTGCTTCATCGATGGCACCACTTTGCTCAATCGATGAAGCAAGAATTGCCACCTCTTCATAAAGGTGTCAAGGTGGTGTCGAAGTGGAGATATAAATTTGACTCGCTCCAAGCAGGCCAGGCGCACCACCATCTACGATCTTGCGAGCCTCGCAGGAACGTCGGCTAGCGCTGTGAGTGCGGTCCTGAACGGGAACTGGAAGAAGCGACGAATTAGTAGTCAGCTCGCCGAAAAAATCACGCGCCTAGCCGAAGAGCAGGGCTACGCGACCAACATGCAGGCAAGTCTTCTCCGTCGCGAGAAGTCGCACATCATTGGAATGATCGTTCCCAAGTACGACAACCGGTACTTCGGGTCGATCGTCGAACGATTCGAGGACATGGCACGCGCACGCGGCCTGTTTCCGATCATTACCTGCACCCGGCGAGATCCGCAGCTCGAGATCGAGGCAGCGCGCACTATGCTTTCCTATCAGGTGGACTGCCTGATTTCGACGGGCGCGACGGATCCAGACCGGATCACCGAGATGTGTTCGGCGGCGGGTGTTCGCAGCATCAACCTCGACCTCCCCGGTACTCTGGCCCCATCCGTGATCTCCGACAATTTTGAAGGCGCTAGGGAACTGACCCGGAAAATACTGCTGAACTGCGAGCGCCAGCTCCACGAGAAAAACCCACTCCTGTTCATCGGTGGCCGCGGCAGTGATCACAATACAGCCGAGCGCATCAGGGGCTTCCGCCAGGCCCATTCCGAGCTGAACGTTTCCATCGGCGAGGAGAATATTCTGCCTTGCGGTTATGCACCCGAGAAGGCGGAAAAGGCGCTTGACGAGCTGGTCGCTCGCGGTGTTTCTCCGGCTAAGGGCATGTTCGTGAACTCGACGATTTCCCTCGAAGGGGTGATGCGGTGGCTGAGGCGGGCCGGTCCGATCGACAGCCAGGATGTCGTCATCGGCTGTTTCGACTGGGACCCGTTTGCAGCCCTTCTCGGGCATCACATTGAAATGGTGCGGCAGAATGTTCCGGCCATGCTCGAAAAAATGTTCGAGATGATCGAATCAGGGCAAACGAAGCCAGTTGTGGTGCAAGTGCCGCCGATCATGCCGGACGAAGAGGGGTTGCTGATTTCGCGGGAAGGCGAGTTGAAGGCGGAGACGGCCTACAGGAACGCTGGGTAACGCCACAGATTTGGATTGATCCGCACCTTTGAGAACGGCATCCCCCGGTCGATCCTACTGCTGACGAGGCCAGATCGCCCGTGGAGATGCAGATCGCTACAAGGTCGGAGAAACACAAAAAAGGCCGACTGGGGTTTTCGTTCCGTTTTTGGCGCTATGTCCTTTTACGTGGGGACAAGATTACCCTGATCAACACGCTGCCGTGCATTGTCCAAGTGACACAAGCCCGCCTTCGAGAGACCGAGCGATGACAGAGAACAGTTTCCGCCTGACAGAACTTGCGCATGGTGGTGGGTGCGGCTGTAAGCTTGCGCCGTCGGTTTTGCAGAACCTTCTCGCTAGCCAACCCGCCGCGCAGCCATTTGCCCAGCTCCTGGTCGGCACCGAGATGGCGGATGATGCTGCCGTATGGCAGGTCGACGAGAACACCTGCATTATCGCGACCACCGATTTCTTCATGCCTGTCGTCGATGATCCATACGATTTCGGACGCATCGCGGCGACGAACGCCATCTCCGACGTCTACGCCATGGGGGGCAAGCCCATCCTCGCATTGGCCATCCTCGGCATGCCCATCAGCAAGCTCGCCCCGGAAAAGATTGCCAAGGTGCTGGAGGGAGGGGCAGCGATCTGCGCCGAAGCAGGAATTCCCGTCGCTGGCGGCCATTCCATCGATTCCGTAGAACCAATCTATGGCCTTGCTGTCATTGGCCTTTGCCGCCCCGAACATGTCCGTCGCAACAGCGGCGCAGAGGCAGGCGATGCGATCATCCTGACAAAGGGAATCGGCATTGGGATCTACTCGGCAGCGATCAAGAAAAACGCGCTGCCGGCCGGTTGCTACGACGAAATGATCGCATCAACTACTCTTTTGAACCGTATTGGGACCGAACTTGCCCGTGATGCCGATGTCCATGCGATCACCGATGTCACGGGGTTTGGCATTCTGGGCCACGGTCTCGAAATGGCTCGCGCTTCAGGCGTGTCGCTGACCATTAACGTCAAAGATATTCCTTTCCTGTCCGTGGCTGAAAGCCTTGCCCAGGAAGGGTTCATCACAGGCGCCTCCAACCGGAACTGGGCAAGTTACGGTGAGGACGTCATCTTGCCGGAGACAATGGCGGACTGGCGGCGGCTGCTTCTTGCCGATCCCCAGACGTCGGGCGGGCTTCTCGTTTCTTGCGCTCCCGCAAAGGCACACTCCCTTGTGCAGGCAATACGAGCCGCCGGCTATCCCCTGGCATCGGCTATCGGAAACGTGAAGGAAGGACCGGCGCGGATTGTTGTTCGTGACTGATCTGAACTGATCGGGGAACGTTCCTTGCTATTCGGAACAGCGCCTTATCTGGTGCGTTGAAGGGCGTTAGTGGAGGATGTCATGCGTTATCGGCAAGCTGCCCCTGGTTCACGACCCGCAGCGACCCGTGTTGTCGCTGCATTGCTTGTCGCGGCAAACGTCGCGACCATCCAACCGGTCCTTGCGCAGACACAGCCAAACTGCCCCGCGCCTTCGGCGGCGCAGGCGAGAAGCAAGGCCGAGCCTGCCACGCAGCCCAACACGACCGCAGGGGATGGCACCTCACCCGGCAACAGTGGCTCCACGGGCTGGACAGGAGGCACGGGTGGGGCATTCATTGGCACCAATCCGCAAGGTGCAACCAGGAACTCAACTACATGGCAGCCACCTACCGCCCGCGGGCTAGATCTTGCTAAGGCGCCTCCACCGGAATGCTGATCTTGCTGGTGCGAGCTGACGTCCTGGATGAAGTGCCGCAGAAAGAAGACGGTAGCAGTCTGCGAATGCGGCGTGATCAGAACCGGAAGCTAGATTAAGATTAGGTCCTTCAGGGCGGGGGGGACGCCGTCATCGCCGACGTCAGAACGGGTAACACTACCACGCATCGTGCAACTGCCAATTCAGGTTTGCTATTAGAATCCTGCTTTCTTCAGGCCGTCACGATAAAGGTCCTTGTGCCATTGCTCCTTGCTCGGAACGGCAGAAAGCCACCGGTCGACGTCGAAGTCCGGATTGGCTTCGCGAAATCTGCGGACGTAGAACCGCGCTTTTTCCTGGTTGTCCAACAGCGCCCAGCTTGCGGCTGAAAGCCTGTCAGCCAAACTGGGGTCGGCCATTTGCCCGATGTAATCCAGTGCCCCTTTGAAATCGGCAAGTGCATAGCTCGCCCCTGCAGCCGTCCATAGGTACGTGTCAGGGCTTAGAGGGTTGAGTTCGATTGCTCGCTCGATCTTTTGCAACGCCATGGCAGGGAGGGAGCAATGGACGAGGGTGTCGGCGTAGTCGGCGATGACGTCGGCATGGTGTGGACCACAGGCCTCCGCCAACTCCATCGCTTCGGCGCTTTCGTCGAACTGCCCCTTTAACAATCTCGCGACGCCCAGCTCGCGGTAGGCGTCAGCGAAGTCTGAACGCGTCTGGCCTGCTTGCTTTGCCAATGTTTCGGCCGTGTTCAGCAGCTCGATATCGCCTCGCGCTGTCAGCAGCCACTCCTTCGAATAGGTTCGCGCCATCGAACTTAGCGCTGGCGCAAAGTTCGGGGTCACATTCAGCGCTGCTTTCATCTCTGCACGCGCGCGCCGCAAGTTCGGAAGTGTTAACCGGACCATATGTCGCCTGCCGACCAGATACCGATGGTAGGCCACTGGACTGAGATTCTCTTGCAGGGCTTCATATCGTTCTATTTCTCTGCAAACGGACAGCGCCACCTGTCGGGTAACCGTCCTTCTGTCTTTGGCAAGAGCCATCTGGTGGAGGCTGAAGCGGTCCGCCCATATGACCTGATGCTGATCAAAGTAGATTAGCTGGACGAACAGTGTCGCGTCGTCTGTGTCGCCGCTGGTGCTGGTTTCAAGGACGTAATTCACGCGATGTCGCGTACAGAAATCTGACTGCGTCCTTATGTCCTTGCCCACTTGAGCCGCTGAATAAGGCGCAATCACCTGAACGCTATCAAACGCGCAGAAACCGATAGTAATGTCCTCGATGAGTGATCCGGCAAGTCGCCACGCACTTGATTGCACGGATTGACTCCGGGGTGGCAACAACATCAGACGGGGAATAGCGGCGACGACGTCTCTGGCCACAGATGTAGCGTCGCCTGAAGGTACGGTCGGTTGAGTTAACGTTAACGGGCCGCCGCCAGCTCTTAGGCGGCTATTTTGCAATGAGAGGGCAATCTGACGACGTTCGACATCCTCCCTTATGGAAGCCACTTCTTGTTCTGCGTTAAGGATCTGCAAAATAAAGCGTTTTGTCTCTGGATTGTGTGGATCCAGCCAAGAGAGTGTCGCCGCGGCTCGTCGCAAGATATCGGTCGCTTTTTTTCCTTGCGGCAGCCTTGAGGCGGCTCTCAATGTCTCTTTGAGAAGGCGTGCATGATAATTCTCCCGCTCGGCGAACCACCTTCTAAATTCCTGGCTCGCACTCTGAGCTGTCCCCAAAAATGGCTGATTGAGAAGTTTCAAAAGGTCCTTGAGGAACGCGACTGGCTCACGGGCTCCTTCATCGGCTTCTAGGAGGAGGTCCGAAGACAAAGCCTGTCGGTTAACCGATAGTACTCCGTCCTGTGCGGAAAGTATCGCGGTGCCCAGTTCGTGCTGGCGCGCCATAATTCTGGAAACCGCCTTTCTCAGTGTCGTGCGCGCGACGTTGTCATCTGCGTCGCCCCATAGAAAGCGTGCTGTTGTCGGACGATCTAGCTCGCCCTGATCGGCCGTCAGCAAGTATGCAAAGAGCAGCAGCCCTTTTTCGGGAAACGGGACTGTCTCGCCGTTTCGGTCGATTAGCTGCAACCGGCCAAAAGTCCTCAAAAAAAACGCCATGCCGACCTTCGATACTGAACCATTTGCTTTGAACAGATTGTCCGAATGTTCTGTGCGGATCAACACGGATCTAGACTTACCTGAAGAGGCTCCTATAGCTCGCAAGCACCTCGTGCATGAGATGGCGGAAGAGGTGTCCGCTGCAGCAGGTTTTTACCGGCGGCCGCGGTCTTGCCTACATCGAGCGTACCCGCAGGGAGTTGACTCGCTGTGGCCAATGGATCCGACAAAAACCACGACCAAACGCGTGGGCATGCGTACCGTCTACCAGTTCGAGAACAAGAATGCCACGCGCTCGACGTGTGCGGTCTCGGCCACTACGGGCCGATCTTCAGCCGCCGCCTTGGCTGCATTCCGTCGCCCACGCAAATATTTGTGAAATTCTCAGAGCACACCGAATGCGCCAAGCGATAGGAGCGCTTGCACGTAGACTACGAGGTCGCCCGAGTAGACAGCCAGTCCCGACCAAAACCTCCATGTGAAAGAGCCCCGCTGTTTCTCCGATGCTGCCAGAAGCAATGAGCGGTGTCGATTGCGCAGTTCATGCGACCAGCCTCAGGAACCCGCGCTGCGTCGCGAATGGTACTTGGTTGAATAAAAAAGGCCCGGCAACTGGGAGTAACCGGGCCGCTGGCTCCAGAGGGTCGGAGGCCAGCTTTGCAATGCGCCTGTCAGAGTTCATTGCCAATTGGAAACTGATGCGGGCAGGAAAGGTTCCAAAAGAAAGGCCCGGCGGGGCGAGGGAAGCCGGCGCCAGGCTTTTTTGGCGGACCTGCGCATATGGGCGATGCCTGGTCCTGCAGCCTGCGTGTTAGTGCTGCGTGCAAGAAACTGGCGCCTGGAAAGAAAGTTCCACCGGGCCATGCCAATGTGACAAAGGGGCCGAGGCAATTGGCGGAAGAGGTGTCAGGCGAATTGGTGTCCGCAACAGTTCGCAAGCGTCCGTTATCGCTTTGAAAATAAGCGGTAATCTGCCTTTAATAGTTCACGCAAATTCGCGATGATTCGCTTGTAACCCGCACAGAAACTGGGGAAACAAGTGGGGATCGGATTGGTGCGCGGTCTCCATAAACTCTCAGCTTCTTTGTTTCGTCAGACAGGTTGAAGGCAGGTCGCCATAGCGATGGCGGGGGCTCTATCTCAATGTGTCAAAGACGGGCGCCAAGTCCTGGGTGTTTATGTGGGTCATCACCGTAAAGCGATACGAAATGGGCCTTGGATCGCCGGAAAATCCGGCAAGGCCGAGACGGTTTCTCTGAAGCAAGACTCGCGAAAAGGCGCGGGAGATCCGCGATATTCTGGGCCGCAAAGGCGACCCCTTCATGGAAGCGTCGGATCGGACCATTGAAACGCAAACTCGTCTCCGTATTCCTGGTAATGGCGTGAACCTCACAGTTTCGATCACCCCGGCAATTTGAGCAAAATGCTTGGATCTTTGTCCGGATCTCGCTTTCGAATGATCACTCTCTCTGACGTTTCATTGGCACGGCGCCCTCGCCGCACGGCGCAGGCTTACCCTTTGCAGATTACCCTCTGCAAGAGCGCTTCAGGAGTCATCGCTATAGGACCTGCATCCTATTGCCTTCGAGCAGCCGGATCACCCCATCGGACTGCAGCGCATACAGCGTGTTTCCGCCGCCTCCAACACGCGAGATTGGGAATCGTGCCAATCAAAGAATGATCACCTGGAAGGAAGGGTCGGGGTACAAGGGGTTCGAGCCTTCTTTCCCATGCCATGCGTTTGTCGATCCATGCAAAAAGAGACCCCGCTCAGTGGGAGGAGCGGGGTTCTGCGGGACAGGAAGAGCTAGGAGAAGACACATCCGTCTCGCGTTCGTGAAACTCTCGCACCCGGATTGGGTTCCACCGCCGATGCCTGAAAAGAAGCCCCGCCTGATGGGCAAGCGGGGCGAGTTGGGGCTTCATACGAAAAGGGAAGAAGGTGCGTGCATCTCCTTCTTCTGGGCGCGAAAACGACGCACTTCGACGTTGGTTCCGTGACCTACCGGACGAATTAGAAAATTCTTAACAAGGCGCTTTGGCTGGCCGGATTGACTACCCGCGTCGAGCTCTTTTCCGGCAAGATGGGCGACGTCAACGGGAAGACAGACCGAACTCTCGATCGCTTGATTTTAGCCAAGGGCCGATTCGACGCAGCCCTTGGCTAAGGGTCAAAGACCCTCCGCCGCGGTCATCAACAGTGCACCACGCCCGAGCACGATGCTCACAGCCGCATCCTCTTGCCTTCCCGCAGCCGATCACGCCGTTGCGCAGCCAAACTGGATCACCGCAACGGGAAGTTACTGCGCCACGACCGCCGGCGGTCGCCAAGTGCCATTCCCAGCCGGTAAAATTGATGGCGCTTCCGTTTTTGGCCAGTACAGACGCATCACCAAATAGATCGTGTCATTCGGCGCCGGTAGCCAATTTGGTTCCTTGTCAGGACCGGGACTGTCTTTCTGGACGTAGAGGGTAAGCGAACCATCCTCATTCTTCTTCATGGCGGGCAACATGGGCGAGTTGATCAGGTACCGATTGATGGGGTTCTTTATCAAGAGCTGACTCTTGCCGTCGTACATCGTCACCGACCAGAAAGAGTTCACCGGTGGGAGTTGCTCTGCCGGGAAGGTGATCGTGTAATTGTGTTTGCTTCCATCGAGCGTCCGACCATCGCTATCTACCCGCGTGTACGGGTAGGTCGCTTCCTCGGGATCGTTGCCGTAAATGCCCGCTTGAGCGGCGACAGCACGCTTCAGCCAGTTGCCGTTGTAATGGGCGCTGTCTCCGGGAAGACCGCTAACCCGCCAGCCATTAATTGCCTTACCAGCATCGGCGACAGCCTTGTCGACTTTCCGCTGGCCGGACTTCATGCCAAGGGCCATCTCCAGCTTATGCTTCACTGGCAGGTCTTTGAAGTTGAAAGTCTTGCCGGGACCAACACCGATGCGGGCCAGCTTGGCGCGGATCTCTTTTTCATTGCTCTGCGCCGGCGCGAATTGCAGAGCGAAATCGAGATAATCGAAGAAGTTGGTCTTCACGAGGTCCTTGTCGATCTTGGGGAAGTCGACGGTTGACGCGCCCGACGGCGGCGTCTGCTCCAGATAGGCTGATAGCATTTGCACCTTATAGCCAGCCTGCACCTCCTTGACGTTATCGAGATCATCCGGGCCAAAAAGCTGGGTGCGATAGCCTGCGAGGGAAAACTCTGTGCTCGAACGGAACACCTGCTTGATGCCCGGCGGGGTGTCACCGTTCCAGTCAGGCCCGACCACCATGTAGTCGCCGGCATCGCTCCCCGTGGCTCGGGTGCCGATATAGCCGTAGTTGTAGGTGTTGCCGTCACAGAGCATGACCGAGAAATAGCGCTTGGAGTCGATCGCCGGCACCGACAGTACTACCGGCTCTGCCCTCAAATCCATCCAGATGAAAGAATAGGGCGTGTCGCTGTTCGGGGTGACGATTGCTGTATCTTTATATGTATAAACGTTTGGCTCGTTCTTGATTTGGTTGAACGGCGCTTTGAACTGCCCTGAATTCCGATCTACCGCGTACTCGTACATGATGGCGTAGTTCATCACCAGGGGCAGACCGTAGATGAAGCCATCCTCTGCGATGTCCTTGGCCTCCATCAGGCTAGGCCATTCGGTATTGTTCCTTGCAGCGACGGAAGTAATACTGGCTGTTGTGGCGGCTATTCCCGCCATCGCGGCGGAGGTGAGCAGATCACGCTTCGTAAGCATCGGAACATCTTCCCGTGTAAGTAGCAGGAAAGGTCGATGATCCTCGCAACCTCAGGAATAACAAGTAATTTACTGTAACATACGGCTAGGACGGGCCTTTAGACGCCCGCACAGCGATATCGGTTCCACATCACCGCGAAAAGAGCCCCGCACGGGCGCTAGCGGGGCGAGGACGAGTGACGTTGAAAGTGAACGGCACGGATGTCAGGACCTACCATCCATTTTACGGAACGTGGCTCGCTCATTTGTTCTTTGAATTTCGCGGCAAAATCAATCGCATAAAACGAAAACTTGGCGGAAGAGGATGGGAGTCGAACCCACCCGAGACAGCCTCGCTGCCCCACCCGGATTTGAAGTCCGGACGCCCCACCGGGGACGGTTCTCTTCCTTAACCGCTGCCCGACCGAGGTTCACCGTACAGGTCGAGCCTGTGCGGGTTGACACGCCGGACGTCACCACGGCGAAACGTGACGCCCTGGCGATCGAAGAATTCGAGAATTTCGATCGCGACCTTTCTACCGTTGTTGACCCGGTCGCGAAAGGCACCAGCGAAAAATTCCCCGTTATCTGCTGATGCGGCGACCTCGCGGATGATCTCCACCATCTCCGCTGTCGTCCTACGGGCAAAGAAGTGGTCGTGCCTGATCTGGTCGACGCGGCCGAGGCGCGCGCATAGCTTGAGGATGCGCCGGACCTCCTTTTCGTCAGCGCCTATCATTTCGCAGAAATCGCGGACCCTTGGCGGCCGGAATCGCTCGTCACCAGTCATGTGCGGAACCAGTTTCGCGTAAAGCGCCTCTTCCTTCTCCGTCAGTCTGACTTCGTGTCCCGGCAATCGAACGAAGGAACCATCCATTACAAGCCGGCCGGCTTCCTGCTCCTCCCGCAACATCACAAGAAAGGCGGGCTTTGGAAGTCGCGGCATCGCCAGCATCCGGAGGCGCTCCCGGCCAATCCCCTGGAGGTCAGGATTGTCACCGTGAAAGGCGGTGAGGGTGCGTTGCAGGTGCTCAGTAAACTCGATGCGTGCCTCTTTCGAGAGAGCATAGCGGCCCTGAGATGTGACAATAACCTCGGCCTTTGCTGTCGTGATTATCCTCGACAGCTCGTCCTTGGCGAGAGCCCGGTCGCGGGCGAAGGCATCGAGATCAACTACGAAGGGCAAGACGGCAAGCAATGCGACCAAGGCCTCCGGTGCGTCTTGCCGTGCCGCGGCATTCAGAAGCTCACGCCTCTCCGCCGTCTTGCGCTTTCTGGCTGGTGCGCGCAGATCGAGGAACTTTCCCCCGCCAATCGTCCGCTGCGCAGAAACATCGCGAATGATGAACCTGTCGCCGATGGCTGCCGCGATCGCCCTGTCCAATACCAGTTGCGCCCTGCCACTCTGTCCGGGAGAGATCGGCAGGCCCAAGGGCACGATGCGCACGCCGACTTCGGTGCTGGCATGGTGCAGCCTTGCAGAAAACCACTCGCCGAGCGGCCTTTTCTCGGACGCGAGAACAGCGAGCTCCGCGTCGATTCTGTCGGCCGGCGCATGCAGCACCGGATCGACGACCATGTCTCCACGGCGGATGGCATCCTTCGACACTCCGTCGCCCGACAGATTGAGAGCACAACGCTCTCCAGCCGAGCCGGACCCCGTCGTTCGGTTTTGTGCATGAATTGACCGTACCCGGGCCGGGAGACCTGAGGGGGACAGTGTGACGAGGTCGCCGAGAGCTACCCGGCCAGAGATCACCGAGCCGGTCACGACCGTCCCGGCACCAGGCAGGATGAAGCATCTATCGACCGCGAGACGGAACCTCCCCGAGGCGCTCATCGTGGTCGCTTCGCGTTCGGCCTCGGCCAGGTGGTGCTTCAGGGCTTCGATCCCTTCCCCGGTCATGGCAGAAACACACATGATCACGACGTCTCGAAGACTGCTCTCTCGAAGCATGGTCCGCACCTCGAGCGTCAACGAAGCACGGCGGATATCGTCGGCGAGATCGGCCTTGGTAAGTGCAACAACGCCCCTGTTGATCCCGAGAAGATTGAGGATGGCGAGATGCTCAAGCGTCTGCGGCATGATCCCGTCATCGGCGGCGACGACAAGAAGCGCATAGTCGATCCCACAGGCGCCTGCCAACATCGTATGTATGAAGCGCTCGTGGCCCGGGACGTCTACGAAGCCGGTTACTGATCCGTTCCCGAAGTTGGAATAGGCAAAGCCAAGCTCGATGGTGATGCCGCGTGCCTTTTCCTCTTTGAGCCTGTCGGTATCGACACCGGTCAGCGCCTTGACCAGTGCCGTCTTTCCGTGGTCGATATGCCCGGCTGTTCCGACGATCATCGCATCTCTCCCGAGATGGGGCCTGCCGCCCGTTGTTCCGCCTCGCCAATCTCCTCGGCCGACAGGCTTGAGCGCACCACCTCGAGAAATGGCTTTGCGAGATCACTCCCACCCATTTCAGCCCGGATCAACCAGGCGAGGGCGCAAACACCATCCGGCTCGATTCCGGACCCCATATGGAGCGCAGCACCGAGCATGGCCTGCGCGTCCGCGTCGCCATTGCGCGCGCCGCGGCCCCACCATCGTGCAGCCATCTCAGGGTCGCGCCTGACACCACGTGCATTATGATAAAGCATTCCAAGCCTGGTCATCGATGAGGCAATACCGGCGGAAGCCGCCTGTTCCGCCCAGTGCCTGGCTTCGACTGGATCAGCGTTCATCACGCTGCCTTCCAGAAGCATCCAGCTTCAACATGTCCTGGGACGGTGCATCCCCCTGTTCTGCGGCGCGGCGGTAGAAGTCAGCCGCGATCTCGAAATCGGCATCCGCTTCGCGCATATGCAAGGCGGCGTAGTTGCGTTGCCCGACGGGATCGCCGGCCTCTGCCGCGAGCTGCAACCAGCGGCGCGCCAGATTCAGATCGACCGTTACGCCAAGGCCTTCGGCGAAGCAGGCGCCGATGTTGTTCTGGGCCCGCGAAAAGCCGGCCTGCGCCAGCGGCTCCCAGATCGCAAGCGCCGCCGCGTAGTCTCCGGCTTTGGCACACGAAAGTGCCACCGCCATGTGATCTGGATTAGCTGCAGGCTTTCGGGGGCGCAGGCGATCAAGCCATCGCATGACCCGTTCCCTCGGCCAGGCTCTCCAGAAACGATTGCTCATCCGCCAGGCACCTGAGATCGAGGAGCATGCAGCCGGACTGGATCCGGCCAATGATCGGGCGGGGCAGGGTCCGGAAGAGAGCCGCCAATTCCTCCAATGCCGTTCCTGACGACGCGGCGATCCTCAGAGCGGCGCTCGGGATCGTGTCGACAGGCAGTGCACCGGAACCAATCTGGCTCAAACACCCACATATATCGACGTCGTAGCCTCTTGATCGAAGCATCGAGGTCACCTTGGGCTGAAGCCTCTCAGCCTGCGCCATGATCTCCGACTGCTTGCGGGTGAGCAACCGAAGCGTCGGGAGGCGGGCCGCCAACCGGTCTGGATCACGATAAAGCTTGAGCGTGGCTTCCAGTGCAGCGATGCGAATTTTGTCTACCCTAAGAGCCCGCTTGAGCGGATTTCGGTTGATCTCGGCAATCAGCTCCCTGCGTCCGACGATGAAACCCGCCTGTGGGCCGCCGAGTAGCTTGTCGCCGGAGAAGGTAACGAGGTCCGCTCCCTCCGCAACTGCTTCGCGCACGGTCGGTTCCCTGGCGAGACCGTAGGATGCCAGATCGACGAGCGTACCCGAACCGAGATCGTTCAAAAGGGCGATGCCGGCATCGTGCGCGATTTTCGCGAGCTGGGACCCGTCGACCTCGGCGGTAAAGCCTTCGATGCGATAGTTCGACGTATGCACCTTGAGGATCAGGCCGGTGTCTGGGCCGATCACCTTTGCGTAGTCCTTCGGATGCGTCCGGTTGGTGGTGCCGACCTCGATGAGCTGGACGCCGGCTCGCTCCATGATGTCTGGCATGCGGAAGGCGCCGCCAATCTCGATCAGTTCGCCCCGCGACACGATCGCCTGGCGGCCTGCGCCGATCGTGTTTAGGCAGATCAGGACCGCGCCGGCATTGTTGTTGACAACAGTCGCATCCTCCGCCCCCGTCAGTTCGCAAAGGAGGGTCCGAAGGTGGCTGTCACGCTCGCCGCGCCGGCCAGTGTCGAGGTCGAATTCGAGCGCGGCGGCATCACGCATGGCATCCATGCCGCAGCGATTGCTTCCTCGGCCAGAAGCGCACGGCCGAGATTGGTATGAAGCACGGTTCCGGTCAGGTTGAACAGCGGCCGCAGATTGGTCCGGCCACGGTATTCCACGCGACTGATCAGAGAAGCCAGCAAATCTTCGGGCCGGGGAACGGCACCGCCCGCCTTCACCTCCGCCCGTATATCGGACAGAACGGCTCTCAGATCCGCCGTCACGGCCCGCCGGCCATGCTTCTCGACAAGAACCGCCACGGCCGGGCTATTCAGCATCTGGTCGACGGAGGGCAAGGCTCTGAGATCGGCGGATCCGTGCATCAATCAATAACCCACTAGGAAGGGGTCGAAGCCCGCGCGTCTGTATTCGGTCTCTTTCATGAGCGTGTCGAGGCCGAGGCTCGCCACATCATCGGCGACCATGTCGAGCGACGGGTTCTTGTTCTGGTAGAGGATCTTTGTCCAGCTGCGGCAATTGTCGCAGACCTCGGCCTTGACCGTTGCATCATCCTCCCCGGTCTCGACAGCGCGATAGCCGACGCCTTTTGTTGACCCGCATGCAAGGCATTTCACCCGGACCTCGTTCCATTGCATGAAGCAGCAGGCGCAGACTGCATAGCGCGCACCCTCCGCTCCCTGGAAGCCGACGACCATCGAGCCAACCGGCCGGCCTCCACAAGCCGGGCATACGCCGATGCCGACCGGCACAAGCGTTCCCTCCTCGAGCGTCGATGCGAGCCTGGTCATGTATATTTGTGCCCCTGCCGCGACAAAGATGTGATGAGCGAGGCTTTCCAGTGGAAGGGTATCTGAAAGGATGTTGCCGATTATCCAGTCGATCGTCTCATCGTCGGCGGCACGCACCTCCGCAAGAGCGCTTGCCGATTGGGGCGGTACAGCAAGGCGTTCCGCCCGCGCGAGAAATCCCGACACGGTCGTCCTGATGCCCGGCGATCCGATCAGGGCATTTCTGTCGATGGGAGGCATTGATACGCTGCGCGCTGTTGCGAGGCGGTCGGCGTCCAGCGGGTCCATGGATGGAGCATCAAGAGTAAATTCCGACTGCAGCCGGGTGACGCAAGCCAGAAACTCAAGATAAGGCGAAAGCCTGCTTCCCTTGGCCAAAACATCGAACCTTGCGGCACGATCGCTGAAGATGCGCGCCGGATTTGGGGGAATGGCGAACCGGGTCTTGGCAATTCCGATCGCAGAAGGATCGGGCTGGATTGACGATATGGACATTTCACCTCGCGGACCGACCGGCCACAGCTTTCGTCATTTGTATTCTGCAGGATCGCTCCGGCGACGTCCAGCCAACTCCTTGAACCATTTGCGATGATGTCGCCACGCCCATCCGCCGGTGACCGTACCGCGGGTCATGGCCCGCAATGTCCCGCGCGTCCAGATCGCCGCATAGACGTGGAGGATGAAGAGCAGAATGATCAGCACCGCGGCCAGGGAATGAAAGAGGAGTGCGACCCGCTTTGTCGATATGGCAGTGTATTCCAGGAAGTATTGGTCCCAGATCGTGATGCCGGTGGCAATCAGGATCAGGATGAAGAAGGTCATGCCCCAGAAGATGAGCTTCTGACCAGCATTGTATTTGCCGAGTTCGGGAAGCTTTTCCTCGTTGCCCCTGACGAGATCACCGATCTGCGCGGTCCATTGCACATCGTCCCGGTTGAGCAGGTTCAGCCGCCAGAGCTGAAAAAAGAAAATGAAGAAACTGAAAAACAGCACCACGCCGATCCACGGATGCAGCATGCGCGTATTTTGGCCGCCACCAAAAAGAGCAGTCAGGAAGAACAGCCACGGATGGAACATGGAGAGACCGGACAGCAACAGCAGGATCAGGCTCGTTGCCGTGATCCAATGGTTGAGTCGCTTGCCAGGTCCGTAGCGGTTGACAGTGATCGGTGGTCCTACATCGATCGAATCTTCTGGATCCTTCTTCACCTCTTCGCTCATGCGTCCTCCTTGCGAGGTTCACCGCTTTGCACGAACGACTCGGCATGCTCCTCGTCTTGACGCTGCACCCGGTTTGGTTTGCCGAAGATGCCGTGCAGGATCGCGCCGGCGGCCGTCAGTCCCATGGCGGCAAGTCCGGCATATTTGGTCACACCCTTCCAGGCCTGAACGACAGGGGAGATCGTCGGATTGTCTGGAAGGTCGGCATAGAGGTGTGGTCTGTCATTATGGTGCAGCACATACATCACGTGTGTGCCGCCGACGCCTGGCGGATCATAGAGGCCGGCATTGGCAAAGCCGCGCGAATTCAGGTCCTTGATCCGCTCGTCCGCGTGTTTTTTCATGTCGTCCTTGGTCCCGAAAACGATCGCCTGGGTCGGACAGGCCTTGGCGCAGGCCGGTCCCTGTCCCATGGCCACGCGGTCGGAGCAAAGCGTGCATTTGTAAGCACGGTGATCGGCCTTCGAGATGCGCGGGATGTCGAACGGACAGCCCTTCACGCAATAACCGCAACCGATGCAGTTCTCATGGATGAAGTCGACGATCCCGTTGGAATACTGGACGATCGCCCCCGGCGAGGGGCATGCCTTGAGACAGCCCGGATCGGCACAATGCATGCAGCCATCCTTGCGGATCAGCCATTCGAGGTTGTCGGTATCGGGGTTCACCCATTCTGTGAACCGCATAAGCGTGAACATGTTCTCGGAAAGGTCATGTGGGTTCGTGTAGACGCCGATGTTCTCGCCAATTTCCGGATTGGTATCGTTCCACTCCACGCAGGCTGCCTGGCAGGCCTTGCAGCCGATGCATTTCGAAACGTCGATCAGCTTGGCGACCGGGGTCAGCTGCCGCTCGGGTGGGGGCAACTCCTGCGTGGCGGAACGCCGGATCAGGTCCCGTTCTGTAAGGTTCGTTTCCATTGGCTGCACCGGCGGGTTGCTGACGGCCGTGCGAGGGCTATCCATCATGCGGATGCCTCCTTGTCCTTAGGTGCGCTAGACGGTTCGATGTTGACCAGGAAGGCCTTTGATTCCGGCGTCTCGATGTTGGCATCACCGACGAAGGCCGCCAGTGAATTCGGACCGAACCCCTTCCTCGCCGACCCGGTAAAGCCCCAATGGAGCGGTACGCCGACCACATGCACCGGCTTTCCATCGCAGATCAGTGGTCGGATCCGCTTGGTGACCAAGGCCTTTGCCTTGACCGACCCGCGCTTCGACCAGACGCGGACCCACCCGCCGTTGTCGATGGCCTTTTCCTTCGCAAGTTCTTCTGAGATTTCCACGAAGAACTCTGGCTGCAGCGCGGCATTGACGCGGTTGTGCTTTGTCCAGAAGTGGAAGTGCTCGGTGAGCCTGTAAGATGTTGCCGCATACGGGAATTCGTCCGACGTGCCCAATCGTTCGAGGTCTGTCTGGAATACGCGGGCGACCGGGTTGCCACGCATCTTTGGATTGAAGACGTTCGCAACAGGCGACTCGAAAGGCTCCATATGTGCCGGGAACGGCCCGTCGCGCAGGAGCCCGCGAGCAAACAGCCGCGCCGTCCCTTCCTGGTTCATGATGAACGGCCCAACGTCTCCAGGCTTGGCGGTCGGCGAAATATCTGGAACATCGTACCCCGACCACTTCGATCCATCCCACTCGATGATCTTGCGGGAGGGATCCCACGGCTTGCCCTCGAGGTTCGCCGAGGCACGATTATACAACGTGCGGCGGTTGAGAGGCCATGCGAAGGTCCATCCGAGGTAGGCACCGGTCTCGTCCGGATCGTGATTGTCTCTCCGGGCCATGTTGTTGCCCTGTTCGTTGAAGCATCCCGAATAGATCCAGCAGCCCGACATGGTCGAGCCATCGTCCTGCAGCTGCGAGAAGTTCACCACTTGCTTGCCTGCAGGGACCAGAACCTTCGTCGGGTCCGTCGGATCTTTTACATCCGTGAGGGCACGTCCGTTGATTTCTCGGGCGAGTTCCTCCGCGGTCGGCTCGTTCGGATCGGCATAATCCCAGGACAGGTTGAGGATGGGATCAGGGAAGGCACCCCCTTCCTTCTTGTAGAGATCCCTCAGCCTGATGAAGATCTGGGCGATGATATAGGTATCGTGTTGAGCCTCTCCTGGTGGCGAACCACCGGCCCAGTGCCATTGAAGCCATCGTCCCGAATTGGTGAGCGAGCCTTCCTCCTCCGCAAAGCAGGTTGTCGGCAGCTGGAACACCTCGGTCTGGATTGACCCGGTTTCTACCGGGTTGAAGTCGCCATGGTTCTCCCAGAACCGGGAAGTCTCCGTGTCCAGGGGATCCATGGTAACCAGCCACTTCAGCTTCGAGAGGGCCTTGGTATTCTTCTCACGGTCGGGGAAGGCAAGAATGGGATTGAAGCCCTGGCAGATATATCCATTGACCTTGCCGTCATACATTAACTCGAACATGCGCAGCACATCATACGCGGGAACATCGAGTTTCGTCAGGTAGTGATAGGCCCAGTCGTTGTCCGCCTGGGCGACGTCACCCCACATGGCCTTCTGAAAGGAAACCATGAACTTCCTGTAGTTCTGCCAGTAGCTGGTCTGCCCCGGCCGAAGCGGCTTGAATTGCCGCGTCGACATGTAGGTGTTGAAGTCGGTTTCCTTCTCGCTCGGCACCGTCAGATAGCCGGTCAAGAGATGGGACATCAGTCCTATGTCGGTAAGCCCCTGGATGTTGGAATGCCCGCGCAGCGCATTCATGCCTCCGCCCCGTACACCAATGTTGCCGAGGATCAGTTGGAGCATGGCCATGGCACGGATGTTCTGCGAGCCGCTGGAATGCTGCGTCCAGCCGAGCGCATACATCGAGGTCATTGTCTTCGTTGGCGTAGAGCACTCCGAGATCATTTCTGCGACCTTCAGGAACTTGTCCTTGGGAGTGCCGCAGATGCGCTCGACCATCTCGGGCGTGTACGGTGCGACGTGTTCCTTCAAAAGGTTCCATACACAACGTGGATGCTGAAGCGTCGGATCGGTCGCAACGAAGCCATCGTCCCCAATGACATAGTCCCAGGTCGACCGGTCATAGTCGCGCTTTTCCTCGTCGTAGCCGGTAAAAAGCCCGTCCTTATAACCGAAGCCGTCCTGGACGATGTAGGAGGCGTTGGTGAAGGCCTTCGTGTAATCCCACTGCACCCTGTCGTTGTCGATGCAGTATTTGATGACGCCATTGAGAAAGGCGATATCGGTTCCCTGGCGGATCGGCGCATAGAAGTCTGCTACGGATGCGGTGCGCGTGTAACGCGGATCGACGACGATCAGCTTAGCACCCCGATGGGCCTTCGCCTCCGTTACCCATTTGAAACCACAGGGATGTGCTTCCGCCGCATTGCCGCCCATGACGACGACGAGGTCGGTGTTCTTGATGTCGGTCCAGGCGTTGGTCATCGCGCCACGGCCAAAAGTTGGGCCCAAACTGGACACCGTTGGGCCGTGTCAGACGCGCGCCTGGTTGTCGAATCCTGCTATTCCGAGGCTCTTGGCGAACTTGAAGGTCGCCCATGCCGTCTCGTTGCT
Source organism: Rhizobium grahamii CCGE 502 (assembly GCF_000298315.2). Taxonomy (GTDB): domain Bacteria; phylum Pseudomonadota; class Alphaproteobacteria; order Rhizobiales; family Rhizobiaceae; genus Rhizobium; species Rhizobium grahamii. The sequence goes on from NZ_AEYE02000022.1 coordinate 79,880, forward strand.
GGTGGCCGAAGCCGCAAGCATGCCCGTGGTCGTCCACCGGTTGACGGGCACGCCCGCCATATTCTCAGCAACGAAGTTTGCGTCCCGGTCGTCCTTCATCAACCGGGCGATGCGATCGAACGCGTCGTTCCAGGAAATCCGCTCGAACGTGTCGGAGCCGGGCTTGCGGTGCATTGGATATTGCAGTCGGGTGGGAGACCGGACGAAGTCCTTGAGCGCCGCGCCCTTGGGGCAGAGTGTGCCGCGATTTGTCGGGTGATCGACATCGCCTTCGATATGGATGATATCGGCTTTCTCGCCTTTGCGCAGATCGCCCTTGGAGTAGATGATGATGCCACAGGCGACAGAGCAATAAGGACAGGTATTGCGCGTTTCGGTGGTGTTGGTCAGCTTGAAAGGTCGCACATGCGCGATCTCCGCAGCCTCGGCCTCGCCGAAGCCCATCGCGCCAAGCGATGTTGCCGCTACACCCGCACCCGCCAGCTTGAGAAAGCTGCGCCGAGAGAGGTCGAGGTTCATGGGGTCTCCTCTTGGCAAGTTTGCGTTCCTGGAGAGCAAGATGTGTAAACATTCCGCGCTCGTCAAGCGTCGGGGCCGCGAGAACGAAGCCAATGCTGAGAGTTCGCCTCGTGAGCGGCCACATCGGGCATACGCGCGACGTGCACGTGCGACGCTGTTGAGGTTGTTCAGACGCTTCCTGTTTCCGACTGAACGCGCCAGTTGTCGCTTGGCACGAAAGACACCGATTTTTCGCCCCTGCCTAGGTGGCGAAGATCACCGCCATTCCCATGAAGACTGTTCCTGCGCCGATCCAGGCTCCGAACGCGGGTCGCTCGCGTGTGACCGCCCATATCATGGGAAGCACGAGGACTGGCGTGGTCGCCGACAGGGTCGAAACAATACCCACGTTTCCACCTGACAAGGCAAACAGCAGCAGCGTCATGCCCAAGGCCATTGAAAGCAGCCCGGAGCATGCGGTCATTGCTACGCTTTGCCAGCTGAATCTTGGGCGCGATCTTGCGGCGAACGGCAGTTGCGAAATGACAGTGAGACAGGCTGCAGATACGCCGACACGAAACAGTGAGGCCAGGACAGGATCCATGCCACCTTGCATCACCGGTCGTGCCAGAATTGATCCTGCCGCTTGCGCAAGAGCCGCCAGGAGACCGAGACCGATGGCGATCCACAGCGGCCCCTGGATTGCTTCCCAAGGATGCTGCTGACTGGATCGTTTTCCATAGAGAATCGCGATCACCACCCCGATCGTCACGAGTGCGATGCCTGTCAGAGCGACTGGAGAGATGGTCTCGCCCAGAAGGGCCCAGCCAAGAACGGCGCTCATTGGCGCATTCATGGCAAACAACACTCCTGTACGCCGTGGCCCCAGACGGATGAGCACGCTATAAAGGATCGTATCTCCGGCAAATATTCCAATCAGTCCCGACAGCAGCAACGGGAAGGCGCCGTTTATATCGAGTTGCCTCCAGCTTCCGGTCACCAGGACCTCGACCAGAAGAACCAGGGAAACAGAAATCAACTTGAGGCTATTGAAGCGCATCGCGCCAAAATGCCGAGCTGGCTTTGCTGAAAAGAGACCGGCCAGCGCCCAGCATACGGCGGCGCCAAATGCCGCAAATTCATAAACTAACATCTGAAATAACCTGATCGTTCTTTGAAAACGCCGAGCCTCGAACGCTTGGGTTTAGCCTTCTGCGCATGACTGTTCGAGCCAATCCGCAAACCCCTTGACCTTCTGTCGGGCGTCCCCCCGGGCGGGCCACAGCGCGTAGTAACCGTAGCCGCTGTCGATGACACGCTCAAAAGGCGTTACCAGTTCCCCGCTCTGGAGCTCCGGGCCGGAGAACGCAAAGTCACCCATCGTGACGCCGTAACCGCTCGCTGCAGCGGTCAGTGCAAAGTCCTGGGTATCGAAGACCTGGTGGCGAGCCGCCTTCAACGAGTAAGCTCCTTCCGCCTGCAGCCACAATGTCCAGTCGCTATGTCGAGGATTGGAGTGCAGCAATACGCAGTCCTGAAGCCTGGAGACCTCTGGTGGGTCTCCAAGCCTTGTCAGAAGTTGAGGGGAGCACATCGGTGTCAGTCGCTCGCGAAGAAGAAGCAGCACATCCATGCCGGGCCAGTTCCCGTTGCCATAAGTGATGAGCATGTCGATATCGCCAACCGAAAAGGTAGGGCGCAAAAACCAGGCCGTGTCGATATTGATGTTCAGATCGCTGTGGTGGCTATGAAGGTCCGGCAGGCGTGGCAGAAACCACTTCCGAGCAAATGTAGGCGGCATGCGCACTGTCAGGGATCGCACCGTGGAGCGTGTTGCTTCGAATGACGTCCTCAGCGACGCGAGCATGCTGTCAACGATTGGAATGAGCGCCATACCCCGCTCCGTCAAGGCGACCTTGCGGGTATGTCGTTCGAACAGACTGCAGCCAAAATAGTGCTCGAGCTGCTGGACCTGCCTGCTGATCGCGCTCTGGCTGAGATTGAGCTCGACAGCCGCCGCTGTGAAGCTTCCGGTTTCCGCGACGACGGAAAAGGTCTGCAGGGTTTGCAGTGGCGGCAACCGGCTTTGATCGAATCTGGGTTCCATTCGCTGTTTTGCGTCCTAGCGGATTTGAAAGGGAACCAGCCTTAAAGCAAGTCGGTCGAATGGCAACAGGCCGGGCTAGGCAATGTTCAGCCGGGCGGCCTGGGCTGCCTCCCTGACACGGCAAGGAGCCGTTCCTCCCTTGTGATTACGACTGGAAACCGACCCTTCCACCGTCAGGATCTCGAAGACGTCATTGCGGACCAAGGGCGCGAGAGCCTGCATTTCGGCAAGCGACAGATCAGAAAGGGTGGTCAGGGCCCGGTCGCGCGCGAGCCCGACGATCGCCGCGACGGCGTGATGCGCATCACGGAACGACATACCCAATCGCACCAGGTAATCGGCAAGATCGGTCGCCGTCGAATAACCGAGCTTTGCGGCCGATAGCATCTTGTCGCGCTTGGCAATGATGCTCGGAATCATTTGCGCGGTCACCCGGACAGCGCCACGCACGGTCTCGAGCGTATCCGTCAGCGGCGGCTTTGATTCCTGCTGGTCCTTGTTGAAGGCCAGAGGCTGGCTTTTCATGAGTGATGCGGAAAATGTCAGGTTTCCGAGTGCTCGCGCTGCTTTGCCTCGCACCAGTTCTGCGAGATCCGGATTGCGCTTCTGCGGCATGATCGAGGATCCGGTGCAAAACTGGTCTCCAATCTCGACGAAGTCGAACATCGGCGTGCACCACAGAATCACCTCTTCGCTGAACCGGGAGAGATGCCCCATGATGATTGCACCGGCGCTACAGATGTCGATGACGTAATCCCGGTCCGACACCGCATCGAGCGAGTTTGCAAATGATGTCGCAAAGCCGAGTTCGGAAGCGCTGTAACCAGGATCGATCGGAAAACCGGTGCCAGCCAGAGCGGCCGCGCCGAGGGGCGAGACGTTCAGGCGCGTGCGGGCAGCTTCGACCCGATCGAGATCGCGCAGGAACATCTCGACATAGGCCATCATGTGGTGACCGAAGGTAACAGGCTGGGCAATCTGCAGATGGGTGAAGCCGGGCATGATCGCATCAGCATGCTTCTCGGCAAGATCGATGAAAGCGTTTATCAACACCTTCAGGTCGAGAGCCAGAAGGTCAAGCTGCTCGCGGGCATAAAGGCGGATGTCCGTCGCGACCTGATCGTTGCGTGACCTGGCGGTATGAAGCTTCTTTCCCGCAGGGCCGACCAGTTCGGTCAGCCGGTTCTCGACATTGGTATGGACGTCCTCTAGCTCCGTCTTCCAATCGAAAGATCCCGCACGCATCTCCTCGGCGATCTGATCGAGACCACCCTGGATCTGGTGGTTTTCATCCGGGCTGATGATCCCTGCTCGAGCGAGCATTCCGGCATGGACCTTGGAGCCGGCGACGTCGTGCAGGGCGATGCGCTTGTCCTGGTCGAGGCACTCATGGAAATCCTGGAAGTCCTTGGACGTCGCTTCCTTGAAGAGGGGTGACCAGGTTGCGTCCTTCTGATTTTTCATCTCGATGCTTCCGTTGGTTGTCGAACGGCAGTTGGTGCCGGTTGTTGGAGTAGCCCGAGCAGGATGCGGGCATCAGCCTGATTCTCGAGGTCCAGAACGACGTCCCGCAAAGACGCGACCTTTTCAGGAGACAGGACACCGTTGGTAAGCGAGACATACTTTTCGATAAGGCGTTCGTCGCTCAATGGATTGCGTGGGCCTCCAAGCGGGAACTCGACGACTAGCCGATGGCGCTCGCCGCTCCGCGTCTGAATGGTGATGGCGGGTTCGTCGTCGTCGTTCATCGCTGGATCGATGCGAACGACGATATGATCGATGATCGATGCGATCTCAGGTGCAGCGAAGGCATCCCGCTCGAGCTCGGAAAGGAAGACCTTGCCGTAACGGAGCCGTGCGGCAAGGGCATAGGGGAGGCTCATCTGTGCCTGGGCGCGAGAATCCAGGATCTTTCCGCCGCACATTCCAAATTGGAAGCGGCTGATGTCGACTTCGAGACCTTCGATCGCGTCGGCTGTGATACGATGGGTTTGCATCAGCATATCCAGGGCATCGATCCCTGCATGCGTGCCACGGCAGGTCGCGTGCGGTTTGATGGAACACCGGTCGAGGCGCCAGTGCTTTCCGAAATCGTGAACCAGAGCTTGAGGATCGCCCCTGTTGCCGCCGAAGGTCGCAAAGAAGCTCCCCCAGCTCGCCGCGTCGAACACGCTGTCCGGTCCCTGAAACCCTCGTTTGGCGAGGTAGGCGGACATCAGTCCACCCTCTGCTGCACGCCCAGCATGAAGCTTCTTGGTAGAGCTGCCATTATGGATAAAAGCCCATGTACCTCCAGCGAAGGAACATGCCGCGCCAAGGGCCGAGGCCATCGCGTCGACGTCGAGATCAAGGATCGTGCCCACCGCGGCCGCGGCACCAAAGACGCCGCAAGTCCCCGTCGAATGCCAGCCGAGCCCATTATGCTCCTCATATCCGCCAACCGCCTCGAGGACACGTCGTCCAACCTCGTAGCCCATGAGGACGCTGCGCAGGAGGTCGCGTCCACTGAAGGCTTCTGTGCGATCGCCGAGTGCGGCAAGTACCGAAGGCAGGACAACAGCACCGGAATGGTCGCATCCGCCGCTGTCGTCGAGTTCGAAGGCGTGTGCCGAAACACCGTTGATGAAGGCGGCAGTCCGTGAGTTCGCCGAAAGTGGTCGCCCCCAGATCGCAGAACGCCCTCCCTCCGCGCCGAGCATATCCAGGACGGAACGGGTCTCCCCCGATGCTGACCCGGCAAGCGCCGCGCCCAGAGTATCGAGGATATGCAGCTTGGCCTTGTGGATTGTCTCCCGCGGGAATGCATCGAAGTCCGTCGATCGCACCTGCTCGGCAAGGCTGCGTGTCAGGTTATCGCTCACCAGCCTGCTCCTCATTGACGTAGGCATCGTAAACGTTGATCGGATGGTCGATCGGCGTTTTCGCGCCCTTTTGCCGATGCCAGCCGGCGACGTCGGCAGCTGTCGCCAGCCACACGTCGTCAAAACCGCTGATGTGGCGAAGAAGCTCTTCGACGATCGCGATCCGGCCGGGCGTTCCAGTCCATTCCGGGCGAAGCTGGATGACGTAGCAAAGTCCATACTGGCGATAGGCGTCGAACTCGGAGATCCAGTTTCCGAGGACAGCCTCGTAGGACGGGATGCGGCTAAGGCCCTTCGGGAAGGCGGGTGTGAAGTTGAACTGGAAGTAAGGCCGGTCTTCCAGCTCGATATGGACCGGGATCTCGACGAGCCCTGAGCAATGGGAATAGGGGAGGTCGTCGCCATTTAACGATGCCGACCAGGAGTAGCCCGCTTGCACCAGGAGTTGGTCGAAATTGCGTGGCCAGTTGCCGGTCGCAAGCCTGAAGCCGGTTGTTGGACGCGACGTGATCGTACCGATCGCTTCGGAGCTGCGCCGAAGCAACTCGACAGAGGCAGCCGGAGCCAGTTCGTCATATCGCTCGAAACTCCAGCCATGGCTCTCGAGCTCGTGACCGCCCGATAAAACGTCACGCATAAGCCGCTCATGCTTTTGCGCAACGACACCGGGAACGAACCAGCTTGTCGGAACCCCGAAGGCCGCAAAGGTGTTGCAAAGGCGTTCGACGCCCCTGGTTGCGCCGTACTGCCAGACCGACAAACTCTTGCTGCGATGTGCGAGATCCGGTGCTTCGCTTATGGCATCAAGTCCGTCGTCGAAAATAACGGATACGACCGCCGCAGATCGTTTGCCTTCCGGCCAATAAGTTTCTGATGGAATGCTGGTCACGCGGATGCCTCGGGATTTTGCTCGATCCACCACTTTGCGATTTCAGAGCAGGTGGCTGTCCAAGCGCTGGCCCCATGCGCGGAGATCGCCTTGAACAGTCCCTCCAGAATTGGTAGGCGGCCGGGTTTGGCGCAGACCTTTGGGTGAAGGATTGTCGTCCAGCACAGGCCCTCGCGATGATAGCCCTCGAATTCGGCGCACCAGTTGCGGCAGACATCAGCGTAACCGGAAATGCGATCGAGACCGATCGGGAAGTCGGGGGCTTCGGTGTAGGCAAGGGCGGTGTAGTCGTCGATGTCCCAACGCCCTGGAATTTCGACAAGACCGCGTCCACGCGGTGTCATGTGGAAATACGGCCGGTCGTCGCCGCGCATGGAACTCGAATAGATCACGCCGAACTCGTGGAGGATTTCAGCGGTCTCCACTCCCCAGTCCCCGGACGGAGTGCGAAATCCGACCGGTGTGACGCCAAGACGCGCGCGAAAGACCGCACGTGAGCGCTCCATGATGTCGATCTGCTGCTGTCGGCTGCAATCGATGAAGACCTCATGGTAGTGGCCATGATAGGCGATCTCGTGCGCCTCCCTCAAAATGCGTTCGCACTGAGACGGCCAATGCTCGACCACCCAGGTTGGCACGAAGAAGGTCGCTCGCAGTCCGTATGCGGAAAGCAGGTCCAGAAGACGCGGCAGCGCCCGGAAGGGGCCATAGGCGCCCTGGGTGAAATAGCGAGGATTGGACAGCAGTGATCCATCAAGCATGGCATCGCCTGTCGGGCCATCGACGTCGAAAGCAAGCGCAACCGCCGACTGCCGACCCTTCGGCCATCGCGGCTTCTGCTCAACAAAGGTGGTTGAAGGCTTGGCAGTCATGGAGGTCGTATTTCTCATGTTAGAAGGTCGCAACAATCCGCCCCGGGGCGCCAACGGCGCCCGGCTTCAATCAGTGCTTCACTGGAAGTCGGAGGTGCCGCACCGTTAACGCGGCACTTCCAAACGAGTTACTTGACGCCGTTCACGACAGCTTTCGGGACAGCGTTATGGACGAGCCCCCATTTCTTGAGGAGCTCGTCGTAGGTACCGTCCTTGATGAGGGCGTCGAGCGCGCTGGCGACGGCATCGCGCAGGCCGGTGTTGTCCTTCTTGAAGGCCATTCCGAACACATCGTTGCTTAGCAGCGGGTCGCCGACAAGCGTGTAGGTGTTTGGTTCGATCTTCATTTGGTAAGCGATCGTTTCGATACCCTGGACAACAGCATCGTAACGGCCTTGCTTCATGCCGAGGCGGGCGGCGTTTGAATCTTCCGTGCCGTCAAACTTGATCGCCGGCTTTCCCTTCGCTTCGCAGTTCGCTGCGCTCCAGTCCTTGACGTTTTCGCCGAAGGTCGTGCTGCGGCTGCCGGCGACGGACTTCCCGCAAAGGTCAGTCGCCACCTTGTACTTGTCGGCGCTGGCATTGACCGTGAACAGGATCGGGCCGCTGGTCAGATAGTCGACGAAGTCCATGCTGGCCTGACGCTTCGTGTTGTCGCTCATGCCGGAAATGATCATATCCGCGCGACCGGTCTGCAGCCCGCTTTGCAGCTGTTGGAATGCTGCCGGGACAAAGACGGTGGTAAGGTTCAGTTTCTTGGCGATTGCGTTGGCAAGGTCGACATCGAAACCATCGATCACGCCGGTTTCCGGATTGACGTATTCCATCGGCGGGTAGATCGGGTTGCTGAGGATACGAATTTCTCCGTCCTTGAGCAGCTTCAGGTTTGATTCTGCGGACGCCGCCGTTGCGACAAGCGACAGAAGCGCAGCCGAGATGACGAGATGCATGCGTTTCATGAGTTTCTCCTCCAATGAGTTCTTCACGGTTTGACTGTTGTTAGAGCACCGCAGAGATGAAATTCCTCACTCTGGGATTTTTGGGATCTTCGAGAATTTCGGCAGGCGTACCTGTGTCGACGATCATCCCCGCGTCCATGAAGAGGACACGGTCAGCCACTTCTCTGCAGAAGCCGATCTCATGAGTGACCACGATCATTGTCGTGCCCGCTGCCGCGAGTTCTTGCATGACGGCGAGCACCTCGCCGACGAGTTCGGGATCAAGCGCTGATGTCGGTTCGTCGAAGAGCATCGCCTTCGGCTTCATGGCGAGCGCTCTTGCGATTGCAATCCGTTGCTGCTGACCGCCGGACAGTTCGCCGGGATAGGACTCTGCCTTGTCCGCCAGGCCGACCCGTTTGAGAAGCGCGCGTGCTTCTGCCACGCAGTCCTGCCGAGGGCGCTTCTGGACGCCAACAGGGCCCTCGATGATGTTTTGAAGGACAGTTCTGTGTGGAAAGAGATGGAATTTCTGGAAGACCATCCCTACGGCCTGCCGCTGCCGGGCAATCTCATGGTCGGGAAGAGGAAACAGGCGGTTGCCCTCCCGGCGATATCCGGCAATCTCCCCGTCGATTGCAATATACCCGGCATCGATCTGCTCGAGTTGGTTTATGCAGCGCAGGAAGGTGCTTTTTCCGGAGCCGGAAGGTCCGATGATACAGACGACCTCACCCTTCTTGATCTCGAACTCTATGTTCTTCAAAACGTGGAACGTGCCGAAATATTTCTGAACGCCACGGGCCTTGATGATCGCGTCCATCAGCTTGCCTCCCCGGCCAGAGCCTGAGTGTCCGCCTGCTGGGCGGTCGGGGCACGTCTGCCCCAGCCCTTCGAAAAGTAACGCTCGATGTAAAACTGACCGACGCTGAGGACCGTCACGACAATCAGGTACCATACCGTTGCGACAATCAGCAGTTCGATGACGCGCGAATTCGCATAGTAGACGTCTTCGACACTCCTCAGCACCTCGGAATACTGGATGACGCTCGCGAGAGACGTAAGCTTCACCATGCCGATCGTTTCGTTGCCGATCGGCGGTACGATGACACGCATAGCCTGTGGAAGAACGATTTTAAGCGTCGCACGCAGCTTCGTCATGCCGATGGACTGGGCCGCCTCCATCTGGCCCTTGTCGATCGACAGAATACCGGCTCGCACGACCTCTGCCGTATACGCGCCCTGCTGGATGCCAAGGCCGAGGACCGCCGCGACAAACGGTGTCATCACGTCGACTGTTTGGACCGAAAACACACCGGGTATGCCGAGCGTCGGAAATATGAGGGCGAGATTGAACCACAGCAAAAGCTGCAGAAGGGCGGGCGTTCCCCGAAAAAACCATACATAGCCGATGGCGATGTTGCGCAGGACGGCATTGTCTGACATCCGCATGATGGCGGCCAGAACCCCGAGCATAATGCCGACAAACATTGCGCAAAACGTCATGATGATCGTGTTGCCTACGCCGGAAAGGATTGCGCTCGCAAACAGGTATTCCGAGACCACGCTCCAGGCGATGTCACCCTGCCAGAAGGCTTTGGCCAACAGCAGCAGCAGGATAATGCTGACACCGGCCATGATCTTGGTGCCGATTTTCTTGGGCCTTACGATCTCCAGCGAATCCGCGTCCAGAGACGGTGATGTGTTCATATCCGATCCCCTGAGCTGTTCGTAAGCTTCGATTTCTGTCTCGCAGATAAGGTTGTTTTGAAAGTTTCCGCAAACGACAATCAAACATGCAATTCATGCGAAAAACGCATAATAAGGCGGCCAATGCAGGGTTCGAGAAGGCCAAGGATTATCTGGTTCCTCGACACTTTGATCCGCAGATAAGAGCAGAGTCGGAGCGCGCCTTGGCTGATCCCAACGGGATGGGCGCAGCACAAAATGGCAAGAAGACAGATCGACATGGAAGGCGAGGGAGCCAAATCAAAGGAGGCGTTGAGGCGGCTTGCGATTTTCGATCGAGCTGGATCACCCTTGGCGAAACGATCAACTGGTGTCATTCAAGGCTCGGCTTATCCGCAGACTTTGCGCCGTGCTGCGTGGCAATTCGCAAGATCGGGTGCCTGTAGCTCCTGAGGGCGTTCGTATGGTCTGCAAATTGCTGAGCAGCTGACGGGTGATCCCAATGTCCTGCAGACCCTAAGGCAATCCCAGAAGCTATAGAACCGCGCGCGGTTTGAGGTGTACGCCTTGAAGGCGCACGACATTGACGCCCGGGGGGTCTTTTGCTTCCATTCAGAGATGGAGGCTGACATGCCGAGCATAGCGAACGAGAACAACAATGAGCGTATGAGTTTGAGGGTGCCTGCCACGGCCAAGGCCAAACTCCGGCGCGCTGCGGCGCTTCGCAATACCGATCTGACGAGTTTCGTGACCCAATCCGCCCTGCGAGAAGCAGAGGCTGTGATAGAAGAGGCCGAGACGATCAGGGTGTCGCGGCGCGATCATCTTCGCATTCTTGAGCTTTTGGAAAATCCGCCCAAACCCAACGCCAAGCTACGCGCCGCGATTGTCGGTTTGCCTGACGCCCTATGACCTTACCTGCATGGCATGAGGAACCGATCGCCAAGTCCCACGGTCGGGCAGCCTTCGATTGCGGCGACGTTCAGATGAATGAGTTTCTGGTCCGCTTGCCCGACAGAGCCATGAGCAAAATGCCTCGAAGACCTTCTGTGCTATCGACGACGCAGTGCCCAACCGTATTCTTGGGTTCTATACGATCGCGCCTTCGGCAGTCGAGCATGCAACAGTGCCCGATGCAATGACACGCGGGTTTGCCCGCCATGATGTGCCGGGCTTTAAGCTTGCGCGACTGGCTACCGACCGCGCGGTTGTCGGGCAGGGACTGGGAGGCCAACTCCTTGCCGCCGCAGCGCTGCGCTGCTTGCGACTTGCGGGGGAAGGCGGGGGACTGTTGCTGATCATCGATGCCAAAGGCGAGCGCGCCGCCAACTGGTACGCTTCTTATGGCGCCGAACCGCTGAAGGACAAACCGCTAACTCTCGTAATGCCGCTCATCACCTCCGCGGCCGACCTGCGTGGCAAAGGTCTCCTCTGATCCTGCAAGGCGGGCGGACACGGTATTTTTCATCGAGAATCGAACAGTCGCCTCTGAGAGATGGCGATCCTGAAGCAAACTCTATCATCTGGTCAATCCGAGAGCTGGGCAACTGCAGAAGCCTAGCTTGGAAAGGGCCGAAAAAGGGGCAAAGCGACCGCCGTACACGCATCAGCGCCTCATCGGGCCAAAAGAGTGGCGGCGCGTCGAAAGTGAGTTCAGGCTGAATTGAGTTGGTAACAGCGCTCGGGACGCCGTTCCTGCTCGCCAGGAATGTCGTGCATCGTATGTGGTCGACTGCCTTTTCTACATCTGAGTGTTCCGCTACTCTCGGCGATTTTCGACCTCTCCGCGGCGTGGCATGAGGGTGGAGCAGACGAAGCTGGAAGATCGCTAACACGAGCTACCGTGCAACGCGAAGTGCCTTCGAGGTGACTACTAGCGCCGGCCTATTTCTCGACTGCCCCCGTCATTGCCATCCGAGGATTTTTTTACTCATCATCTCTTGAAAACGGCATTTGTGAAAACCAGATCGTTGCCGCCAGCCGCTAGATCAGGGCTGGCTTGGCTGGGAGCGCTGCTTTCGGCGCTCCATGCCATGTTGCTTCAAGGAGGATATGGCTATGGCAACATCGAACCATTATGCACCGCTCTTCAGGTCGAGCGTCGGTTTTGATCGTGTCTTCAATCTCCTGGACAATGCTCAGCGTGCACGCTCGGTTAATGACTGGCCACCCTATGACATCGTCAAGAGCAGCGATGATACCTATCGAATTTCGATCGCTGTCGCGGGCTTTGCGCGCCGCGATATCGACATCACCTTCCAATCGAATTTGCTGACCGTGACCGGCAAGAAGCAGGACGCGACAGCGGAGGGCTATCTGCATCGCGGCATTGCGTCCCGCCCATTCGAACATCGCTTTGAGCTCGCGGATCATGTGAGGGTTGACAGGGCAGACCTGGGGAACGGTCTCTTGGCGATCGATCTCGTTCGCGAGATTCCTGAAGCGCTGAAGCCGCGGAGGATCCACATTCAGGTCGATCCGGCGCTGCCAACTGCGGCCTCTCCAGCCCAGATCGAAGGAACGAAAGCCGCAGTATCAAACAATGAGTAAAACGGGCGCCGCCCGCGGCGCCCAACGGGTCGGAAAGGAGAGACGTATGAAACCGGATATGTTCAGGAAACCTGTAGCTATTCTTGTCGGTCTAGGGTATCCGGCCGAAATAAGGTCTGTCATGGACGCCTACCGGCATCTCGTTGAATGGCCAGTCTCGACAAGGGACACCTCCCATTCGATTGCTCTCAATGCCTGCGGAGCTGCGTTACGAGGTGAAATAGAAGCCGAGACCGCCCGTGGCTTATTTGCGGCGTTCGCCGAGAAGCACGATCTGCTCGCACCGACGATAGATCCCATCGCGGCGCTGCGATCCCGTCCCGATCGAGATCCTCACATTCGCTGAGGTTCGATGGATGCTGGACGAAATTTTCTAAAGGTCGTCAGCGATGCGGTGGCGAAGAGCGTGGATTGCGTCTCCGGACCATCCTCTGGCGGGTGGGCCTCATCCGCCCGGACCTTCGCGAGGCCATATCCAGCCTATTTTTTGACTGCCAGGTCTCCGCTCACTCAGGGTCACGAGTTCGTCTTTGTCGGAAACCACACCTGGCGCCTTGCCGATCATGGCGCCAGGCACATGCTGCTCAAGGAAGGTATTGGCTGGTGTAACATGCCGGAACCTATGGTGCGCAAGCAGGGCACCTGATGCAGCTTGATCTTTCCGATTGCAAAGGCGACCCCTATCGACTTCAGGCCGTTTATTGCACCGACACGCGCCCCCTGGTCCCGCCGCTCGCTTCCTGATCGACCATCGAGCCAGGATGTCGACGATCCAATTGCAGCGCGATTGGGCGCGTGCGGATAGCGCTGTCAAGATAGCCGAGATTAACCTCCAGCGCGGAACTACCAGAACCAGCCTGGCATGAGAGGTGCAATTGCGCACTGGTCCGCACGGCGCAGACGCGCAACCATTGGCCTAAAGCCCTGAGGCGCACCGGCGGGTATTTTCTGCCGGTGTCTATGGCGTCAGTTCGCGATCTGGAAGCGGCGCCTATCGGCTGTCGTAAGCCGGCCGTACACTCGGTCGACGGTCTGCGCAAGTCGTCCCTGCTAGCTGCGAGTTACCCAAATGCCCGGAGGCACCTCCACAACAGGCACATGGCCGCCATCAACCGCTGCTCCACAGCTTCACGCAGCTATGCCGTCTGTTTCGACACTGCGGCCTGCGCGTTGAAGGTGCGGAGCGATTGTCGACATTTAACAAAACGAGGCCGAACAGCTTTGACGCTGTCCGGGTGTCGGTCATCTATTTGGCGCCCCGCAGCGGCTGCTGCATCGTTGCCACCTTAAACCCTCGTCCGCGTCGGAGCAGGAGCGGCGTCACGGGTATCGATCGCCTCCCCAACACGGCGTCGGATGAGATCGACTGATAAGGCAGCTCCTATTCCCCCGGCGAACTCGCAACTCACTTTCATGTATAGGCGATGATCCAAGGCGTCAGCCGATGGCTAGCCGATCTGCAGGATGACAACGTCACGGGCCGGGACGTCGACCTTGCCGCCCTGGTAGTGGTGCCCGAGTGGCCAGGAAGCGGCCTTCCCGGCTTGAATGCACCCATGGGCCTCGGCAAGCTTGACCTCCGTCATTTGTGTTTCCCGCGTGGGATTGACGAGCCATAGGAAGCTGCCGTTGTCACTCTTGTGCAGCCGGGCGAAAAGCGCAGTATTGGACAATGCGGCGTGACGCTCAATACCGCTCCAGTCAACCAGCGCCCCGAAGAACGCCCGGTTGGTTTTTCCGTTGGTGTTGAAAAATCCGACCGACGGGTTTGTACCCATCAGAAGTGTCCGCCCTTTGCCATAGCCGTTCTCGACCACCGCCAGGCGGCCATCGTCGAACGTCCCGCGTGCTGTTCCCCTGGTTAGCTCATAGGACTGGAGCATGCCCCCGCCCTGAACCTCTCGACCGTAGAAACTGAAGCGGATCCGGTCACCGATGTCGGGCATATATTCGACATCCACCTGACGCGCGCCGAACATCACATCGAGGCCGAGATTCGGCTGTTGCTGACCGACATGTCCTCGGTCGCCGAAATATCCGGGGCATGCCTCGCAGATCAGCGTTCCGCCGTTCTCGACCCAGGTCTTCAACCGGTCCGCCTGTTCCGACGTGAACATGATCGGGTAGGGAAAGTAGAGCACGGGGTAGCTGTCAATGTCGTCAATATGCACCCAGTCAGGCTGAACACCCTGGTCGAGGAACGCCCGGTAAGCACCCCACATGGCCGCCTTGTAGGGTTTCTCCTGGCGGTCGTGGTTGAGAAGGTAGTCCCACTCCTGCGTCTCGCGAACGACAATGATCCCGATCTCTCCGCGAACGGGCTTTGCCGCCCAAAGGCTTGCCTGGGCTGGATCATTGGCCCACTTGCCAAGTGCAGCCTGCATCTCGGATCGCGGCGTGCGTGAGCCATCCATGCCGTAGGCACCAAAGGCTCCAAACAGCGGGCCGTCGAGCAATGGCCTGTAGCGCAGGTTCATCATGCCGCGCGCGCCTCCGGCAAGCGACGTCATGCTCCAGATCCGGATGTCTTCCGGCTCGGCGATACGTCCGTCTTCCTTGTCGCGTCCGATCACCTGAGGCTGCAGCCAAAGAGGGCCGGCCTGACGTTCTGCATGCCAGAATGGTTTTCCGCGTGCTGCAGCGCGATTGATATCGACCCCGTACCAGGTTTTCCACGGCTCTGTCCCCTTGCGCGCCTGGATCCAGGTGTAGCCGTAGAGTTCCACCTTCGACGCGGCCAGCCAATCGTCGCAGCCATGCGAGGCCATGTCAGGGATAGCACCCGAGACGCCATGGGCAGCAATCAGGCACGTGCTGTCGATCGACCGGACCGTATCGATACGCCATTGCATCTGCTCGTAGAAGTTGTCGCGCTTGAACTGCAGCCAGTCGATGCATTCAGGATAGGCCGCCATCTGGACGGGGGGCTCGATATCGTCCCACTCTGCATAACTGTACCGGTACCAGGCCTTGGCCAGCGCCTTGAGACTTCCGTATTTCGCCTGGAGCCATGTCCTGAAGGCAGCCTTCGTATAGCTGCTGTAGTCGACGTCCTCGGCGTAGTTGCATTCGTTCCAGATATCGTAACCGTAAAGGGCCGGATGATCCTTGTAGCGCTTGGCCATCGCCGTCAGAAACCGGCCGGCCGCCTCACGGACCTCCGGGCAGTTTAGGGTCAGAACGCCGCCACCGTTCTTGCCAAACCCGCCTGTCGCTGATGACACACCCATGTTTGAACTGAGCTTCCTGCCATCCGAGGTGATCTGAACAGCATGGGCATATTTGCGTACCGCCCAGTCAGGAACGGTCTGTGTCATCTCGGCAATGATCGTTTTTATTCCGTTTTTCGCAGCAAGATCGAGCTGCCGATCATATTCCTCCCAGTCGTAGACGCCGGGTGCCGTCTCTATCGCGCCCCACATGAACCAGTGGCGGAAAACGTTCAGGCCGTCTTCGGCCGCGACGCCATAATCGCGGTCCCAATGGTTCTGCGGGGGATTTGACTTTCGGAAGTATACAGCCCCGTAGGGAAACTGGATGTCGTCACGTAACATTCTATGATCCTCCAAGATTTACGAAATGCTTGACATAGCTTCGCCGCCCGATGCTTTCCGAGTCGGTCGCCGAGGCCTCAATGAGAGCCGAGCGTCAAGGGATAGGGCTAGCGAGCGCCTCCGCAGAGCCGCTCGAGCGTTTTGATCAGCGCGGAATGGTCACGATCGCCGTCTCCCGAGGCCACCGCGGCATTCATGAGCTGCTGGGTCGCCGCAGTGTTGGGCAGAGCGATATCCAGCGCACGTGCAGCGTCCACCGCCAGCGTCATGTCCTTTCGGTGCAGCCGCATCCGAAAGCCCGGATCGAACGTCTCCTTCACCATGCGCTCGCCGAGAACTTCAAGGATCCGGGACGCCGCGAAGCCGCCCATCAGGGCTTGGCGCACCTTCGCGGGATCGGCGCCTGCCCGTTTCGAAAACAGAAGGGCTTCCGACACGGCCTCAATTGTCAGTCCGACAATGATCTGATTGGCAACCTTTGTGGTTTGCCCGTCACCGACGCCACCAACGAGGGTGATGTTCTTGCCCATCTTCTCAAAAAGCGGCTTTGCCCGTTCGAAGGCGCGTTCCATGCCGCCGACCATGATCGTCAACGAGGCTGCCCTGGCGCCAACTTCGCCTCCGGAGACCGGCGCGTCCAGATAGTCACAGTCAAGCGCCTCAATGCGCGCTGCAAAATGCTTCGTAGCAACCGGCGAAATCGAACTCATGTCGATGACCAGCTTACCCGCGGATAGACCCGAGGCGACGCCATTCTCTCCAAAAAGGACGGCGTCGACATCCGGCGTGTCCGGCAACATCAGGATGATGATGTCCGAGGTCTCCGCCACGACCTTTGCGCTGTCTATGGCTTTGCCGCCCTTGGTGACGAGATATCCCGAGACATCCTTCACACGGCTCAGGTTCAGCTGATGGCCTGCGTCAATCAGATGTTCCGCCATCGGGCGCCCCATGACGCCCAATCCGATAAAACCAATGTTCATGTCACGCTCGCTTCCGATAGGGGTTCATCCAGCCAAGGCCTTCGCTGGTGCCGGATTTCGGTTTGTATTCGCAGCCGACCCAACCGTCGTAGCCAAGCCGGTCAAGCTCGGCGAAGATGAAGGGATAGTTGATCTCGCCAGTGCCAGGCTCGTTTCGTCCTGGATTGTCTGCGATCTGGACATGGGCGATCCGGTCCTTCAGTCGGGCGAAGGTCGGGATCAGGTCACCCTGCATGATCTGCATGTGGTAGAAGTCGTACTGGATGTAGAGATTGTCTGACCCGACCCTGTCGAGGATTCTTTCGGCGTGGTCCGTCCTCGACAGGAAGAAGCCAGGGATGTCGCGCAGATTGATCGGCTCGATCAGTAGCCGGATCCCGGCATCTGCACATCGAACGGAGGCGTATTTGAGATTTCCGACAAGAACCTCCTCCAGGATATCGAAGTCGGCGCCAGCAGGGACGAGGCCCGAAATGACATTGAGCTGACGGCAGGAGAGCGCCGTCGCATAGTCGATCGCCTGGGCGACACCTGCCCGAAATTCCTCGACGCGATCTGGCAAGCATGCAATCCCACGTTCCCCGCCCGCCCAATCGCCGGAAGGCGTATTGAAGAGCGCCTGTTTCAGTCCGCTGGACGTCAGCGCCTCCGCTATCTTCTCCTTGGGTTCGGCATAGGGGCCGAGATATTCGAGTGCTCCGAAACCGTCCTTTGCCGCGGCCACGAACCGATCGAGGAATGGCAAGTCCTGGTATAGAAATGAAAGATTGGCAGAGAATTTTGGCACGTGGTTTCCTTCCTATGCATTGGCCGGCGCAACGAAACGCTGACGGTGCATGAGACGCTTGTCACGCGGATCGGGGTTGGGAACGGCTGAGATCAGGCTCCGGGTGTAGGCCTCGCGCGGTGCCGTGCAGATCTGGGTGGCTTCGCCGAGCTCGACGATCTTGCCACGATGCATGACCGCAACCCGGTCGCAGAAATAGCGGACCACCGAGATGTCGTGCGAGATGAAAAGGAAGCTCAGGCCAAGACGTTGGCGGATGTCGAGCAGGAGATCGAGTATCTGGCTGCGGATCGACACGTCGAGTGCTGCGGTCGCCTCGTCGGCAATGATGATCTGCGGATCAAGCGCCAGCGCCCGGGCGATGCAGATCCTCTGACGCTGTCCGCCCGAAAACGCATGCGGATAGCGTTCCATCGCCAGGGGATCGAGGCCGACGAGGCGCATCAGTTCGGCAACGCGCTCTTCCAGCGCCTTGCCCTTTGCCAGGCCATTGACGACGAGCGGATCGCCGATCACCTCTTTTACGGTCATGCGCGGATTGAGGGATGCAAACGGGTCCTGGAAGACCAGTCGTACTTCGCGATGGAAGGTGCGAAGATCCTTTTTTCCGAGTGTCGTGACATCCATTTCCTGGCCGTCTTTTCCACGGAAGATCACCGAACCCGTCGTTGGCTCCACCGTCCTCAGGATCAGCCGTCCGAGCGTCGTCTTGCCAGAGCCACTTTCGCCGACGATCCCTAAGTTTTCCCCGGGGTAGAGGTCGAAGCTCGCGTCGTCGACGGCCTTCAGTGTATTCGTCGTTCCATGCCAGCCGAAGACCTTGCTCAGATTGCGCACGGAAAGCACCGGCGCGGGCGACGCCTTGGAGGCGGCCGCAGCTGGCACGACCAATTCGGCGTGATGCGTGAGCTTGACCGTCGAAGCAAGAAGCTGGCGCGTATAGGAATGCTGCGGATCATGAAAGATCGCATCGACCGTGCCCGCCTCTACAATCCGGCCGAAGCGCATGACGGCGACCTCGTCGGCAACTTCGGCCACAACGCCCATGTCGTGCGTGATAAGAAGCATTGCCATTCCACGTTCGACCTGAAGGCGCTTGATGAGGTCGAGAATCTCCGCCTGGGTGGTCACGTCAAGCGCAGTCGTCGGCTCATCCGCAATCAGGATGTCCGGGTTTGCCGCCAGCGCCATTGCTATCATCGCACGCTGTCGCATGCCCCCGGAGAATTCGAAGGTGTAGCGATCGCCCATGGTCTCCGGATTGGGAATTTCCACCTGGCGCAAAAGATCGATCATGCGCACTCGCGCCGCCTTCCTGTCGAGACCGCTGTGCAGTTTGATCGCCTCCACAATCTGCGAGCCGATGGTGTGCACTGGCGACAGGGAACTCATCGGCTCCTGGAAGATCAGGCCGATACGCTTGCCACGAATGGCCCGCATTGCCCGGCTGGTCGGCGTAAGCGAGGCAATATCCGTCTCGCCACCTGCCTCCTTGAGGACGATGCGACCCGCGACTACGCGGCCGGGCCGGTCGACAATCTGGAGGAGCGACCGGGCCGTCACGCTCTTGCCCGAACCGCTTTCTCCGACAAGGCACAGTGTTTTGCCGCGACGCAGCTGAAAGCTGACCTTTTCGACGGCATGCAGGATGTGGGTGCGAAGACTGAAATCGATCGACAGGTTTTCGACGGTGAGGACGACGTCATCGGTTGGGTCGGACATGGTTTCCTCCTCAATTGTCGTAGGGATCGGCGGCATCGCGCAGGCCATCGCCGAAGAAGTTGAACGAAAGAACGGCCACCACCACCGCCATCGAAGGCCAGATCAACAGCCAGGGAGCGGTCGCAACCGTGCGGATGTTCTGTGCATCCTGGAGCAGGACACCCCAACTGACGACCGGCGCCTTCAGGCCGATGCCGAGAAATGAGAGGGACGTCTCGGCAACGATCATCGTTGGCACTGCAAGCGTGACGACAGCAAGGATGTGGCTCGTCAGCGACGGAAGGATATGCCGGAAGATCAACCGCATTTCGCTGGAGCCGTCGAGCTTGGCCGCCGTGACGAAGTCCTCGCTTCGAAGCGCCAGAAAGCGACCACGCACCTCGCGGGCAAGGGATGTCCAGCCGAGCAGGGAGACGATGACTGTGATGACGAAGTAGACGCTGACGGGGGACCATGTCAGGGGGATTGCAGCAGCAAGTCCGAGCCATAAAGGGATGGTTGGCATCGCGCTGATGACCTCGATCACCCGCTGGATCGCCGTGTCTACCCAGCCGCCGTAAAAGCCGGATATCGAACCGATGACCACCCCGAGGATGAGGGACATTGCGACGCCGACGAGACCAATCGACATTGAGATACGCGTGCCGTAGACGAGCCGGGTGAAAACATCCCGGCCGAGCCGGTCCGCTCCCAGCAGATACATCGGATCGTTCGGATTGATCGGTCCGATGAAATGGGTCGTGGAAGGAATGAGGTTCCAGAGCTTATAGGCAGGGCCTTTCACAAAGAAACCGATCGGGACGACTTTTGCATCATCTGTCACAAAGGTGCGACGCAGCGCGACCTTGTCGATCTCGACCTTGTAGCCCTTTACGTGGAGTTTGAAATCAGAGGTGCCGTCGGGATTGGTAACGAAGAACCTGATCGCCTGCGGTGGAGCATAGGTGTACTGGGGCTTTGCGGTCGTCGGCAGGGCCGGTGCCAGAAACTCTGCAAAGACGGCCACCAGATAGAGGAGCGCAATGATCGCACCCGCGACCATGGCAACCTTCTGACGAACCAGTTTGCCGAAGACGAGCCGCCATGGACCGACAGCCGCGGTCGACACGGTGCGCCCCTGTTTGAGCGGGCTGATCGAGGGGCCATCCAGTGCTGCCTGCGAGTGAACGTCGTTCACGGACATGTTGTTGTTCGCTGTCATGGCATCCTCCTCAGTTGAACCGGATGCGTGGGTCGAGGAGAGCAAGCAGCAGGTCAGAAAGCAGGACGCCCACCAAAGTCAGCGCAGACAGGAGCAATATGAAGCTGCCTGCCAGATACATGTCCTGCGAGACAAGGGCCCGAAACAGGAGCGGGCCCGCAGTCGGCAAGTTGAGCACGATCGCAATGATCGTGACGCCGGAGACAAGATGCGGCAGGATCCATCCGATTGCCGAGACGAACGGGTTCAACGCGATGCGCACTGGATACTTCAGAATGACCTTGTATTCGGGCAGTCCCTTGGCACGCGCCGTCACGACGTAGGGCTTGTGCAACTCGTCGGTCAGGTTTGCACGCAGGATACGGATCAGGGCTGCAGTACCGGAGGCGCCGATGATGATAATCGGAATCCACAGGTGGTGCAGGAAATCGATGGCCTTTGCGAAAGACCACGGAGCCTCGGCAAATTCAGGGGAGTTCAGGCCGCCGACACTCTGGCCGAGAAAACGGTAAGCGACGTACATCAACGCCAGTGCAAGGATGAAGTTGGGGATCGCCAGCCCAATGAAGCCGAGAAACGTGAAGACATGATCGCCGACAGAATGACGGCGGACAGCCGAATATATTCCGATTGGCAAGGCAACGATCCAGACAAACACGAGGCTCAGCAGCGAAATCACCAGGGTTGACCCCATGCGCGCCCAAATCAGTCCGGAAACGGGCTGGTTCCATTCGAAGGACCATCCGAAGTCGCCGCGGCTCACGATACCCCACATCCACTTGAGGTACTGGATGTAGAATGGGTCATCGAAACCGTAGATTTCCTTCAACCTGGCGATCTGGGCCGGATCGACGGCCTGGCCGCTCTCGCTCATGGTGGCGATCATCGAGGTCAGGTAGTCGCCGGGCGGTAGCTGGATGATCATGAAGGAGATCAGCGACATGCCGATCAAGGTCGGGATCATGTAAAGGATACGCTTCAGGATGTAGGCAAGCATGAGATGGTGTCTCCTCCCTCGAGACAGGCGTCCCGCGGGCGCCTGTTGCCAGGTCATGTCTCCGCCCCGGCTTCCTCCAAGCCGCGGTGGAGACTGTTATTGCCACTATTTCCAGGTGACGTGCAGCACCTCTAGCCGGTCGATAGAATCAACCGCGATTTCTGCACGACCATCCTTGACGTTGAAGGATGCAGCTCGATCAGAAAGGACCAGCCACGCTTTCGATACGGACTTTCCGTCAGGAATCTCCAACGAAACCGTCTGTGCCGGAAGCGGATAATTCTCGCGAACCGGCCCCTTCATCATCATCGGATTTGTCAGATTAAGCATCGACAGCGCCACGCCTTCAGCGTTTTCTCTGAGCGCGAGATCGAGGATACCTGGA
Organism: Rhizobium grahamii CCGE 502; assembly: GCF_000298315.2. Classification (GTDB taxonomy): domain Bacteria; phylum Pseudomonadota; class Alphaproteobacteria; order Rhizobiales; family Rhizobiaceae; genus Rhizobium; species Rhizobium grahamii. The sequence continues at coordinate 101,913 of NZ_AEYE02000022.1, forward strand.
CCTTCCACCGTGATGCGCGGGGCCTTGCCGAGCGCCCAGCGAACGGCATTTGCGATCAGCCGGCCGTGATCAGCAGCCATGACCTCCCAGAAGATTTCGCCAATATTCCATGGGACGTAAACCGCGCGGCCTCCCTTGCCGGTCTCACGTGCGACGACGCCGGCACCTTTCGGTTCCTGCCTGGGATAAACCTCCTCCATCGGAAGGTCCGGGAAATCAGGCACATAGAGGAAGGGGGTAACGGCATCACCTTTGACATCGACATCGATCAGACGCGTTCCGCCCATGATCCGTTCGGCGCCATCGTAGCCTTCGTTAAGCGGGTGGCTCCCAGAAAGTGCGATGTAGGTGTTCTTGACGATACCGCGTGGACCGGAAACCAATGTCGCGCCGAACACGTCCGACAGTCCGAAATTCTTTCGCAGCTTTCCATTCTCGTCCCTGAGCGAGGTTTCAAAGGTGCCAACGATGCTCCCACCGCGATCGACGTATTGCCTGATAGCCTCGACCTGCGCATCGGACAGGCATGCGGCGTTGGCGAGCACAATCACCTTGAAGCGATCAAGGTTCTCCCTGGTCAGGACCTGGTCGGACAAAAGTTCAAACGGAAGGCGCGCCTCGACAAGCGCGTGGTAGAATCCGAGATCGTGCTTCTCGCCATTGTTCCGCTCTTCGGGCGCCCAGTGGCGAAGCGTCGTCGACGGGTCGATGACCGCGATCTCGGCGGTTGGTGCGGTTGCCTCCAAAACAGGCTCGACGGCAGCCTGGAGGTGGAACGAGTCGGCAATCGGGTCCACCCAGCGCTTGTCAGGCACGACGCCGTTGAACTTGGTGAACCAGGCGTAGAGCCCGTGCGCGGTACCGTCGTTGACCCAGAGCTGCATTTCCTCCGGTGCTGTCACGGCATCCTTCCAGCGGTATTCTTCCTCCGGTCCGATCGAAGTGATGAGGACGACCGGACGATCGGGGAACGTTGCGCGGATCCGCTTGCCGTTGCGGCCGGCCGACCATCCAAGTTCAACGCCACGGCGTCCCTGGTGGTCGACGACGAGGAACGGGCAATGCTTCTTGATGACGTCGAGATCGAATTCCATCAGTGATGATCCCGCCATGTTCGGAATGAAGCTCGCATGGGGCTTGATCGCCTTCACTGCATCGTCCCACTGGGCGATGATATCCGTCAGGACACGTCTACGCCATTGCAGCCAGGCCTGCCAGGCCGGATCCCCAGCGTCGGCTTTGACGGGCAGGTCATGGCCAAACATGTTCTTGAAGCGGCGGGCACTGTCCTCGCTGTAATCGACGCCATGTCCCTGCCAGCGATTGGCGAAGATCGCGTCGATATCATATTTGCTGACAATCTCCTTGACGACTTCGGGCATGAAGACAGTGTTGTATTCGCCGTAGGCATTGGTGACCCAGATACCCGGATAGGCCCAGTGCTCGCGTGGTGTTCCATCGGCGTTGACCATCACCCATTCCGGATGCGCCTTGGCCGCGTCAGCGTGGATTGCGTGCGGATCGACGCGGGCCATCACATGCATGTCGAGCTTGCGGGCAGCATCGACAAGGGCACCAAAAATGTCCCTGTCGCCGAGGTGCTGGGAGACATAGTGGTATGGAATATCGCTTGGATAAAAGGCAATGTATCCGCCGGCACTGAGGCACACCGCATTGGACTTGGTCCGCTTGAACACGTCGATCCAGAATGCCGGGTCGTAACGGACGGGATCGTCTTCAACGAAGGTCAACTGCGTCCAGCGCGTTGCGGTCTTGTACCACTCCGGCGTCCTCAGAGTGTCTGCGTTCTGTCGTCTTGCTTCAAGCATATCGGTAATCCGAATTGTTGACAAAGAGGTAGCGCTCGGCGCCTGCCCCTTGCAGGCGCCTCGGCAAATCTGTCTGTGGTGGCCCCTCAGGCTTTGTAGAACTGTTCCGGCATCGTCGGTGCCGGGGTCGGCCAGCCAAACGAGCTCGGCATGATCTTCGTGATGTTCTTCATCTCGTTCTTAACGATCCCGTAGCTGTCCGGAGGTTGCGAGACCCCGAAGACGTAAAAGTTCTCGGCCGCGCCTTGAAGGAGCTGCTTCATGATTTCCTGCTGGCCAGCCTTGTCTGCCTTCGCCTTCAGCTGGTTGTAAAGTTCCAGCTGTTTCTTGGTCTCCTCGGGGGGCTCTTCCGCATTGGCATTCGTCGGGTCGACATACCAGAGCGCCCATGCCGGCGCATAAAACGCGTTGCTGTCGGTCGGCGCATAGTAGCGCGGGTCGAGCATGGCGGCGACACCGCCGTTTGCACCGAACTGGTGCGCCGTCGCGTCGAAGCTGCGTCCCTGCCTGACCCGTGTTTCCCACAGGGATCTGTCCATCGTGCGCATTTGCGCGTCGATACCAACGGCCTGGAACATGGGGATCACAAGCTGGAACAGATCGAGGAAGATCGCGCGCGCCTGGTCTATCTCGAAGATGACAGTGAGGCGGCGGCCCTTGTCGTCCAGCCGGAAGTTCTGATCATCCCGTTTCGGGATGATCTCGTCGAGCATGGCATTTGCCTTATCGACATCGTAGCCGGTGAACTGGGTGGCAAGCTGCTCGTTATACAGGGGGTCGCCTTGTTTGACGGAGGGCTGCGCCGGCGCGCCTTGCCCAACCAGGACCGCATCGATCAATGTCTGGCGATCGAGTGCGGTTGACATTGCCGCACGGAAATTCCTGTTGCGGAAGAGCGCCCGTTTGGTCTCGTCCTCGTGATTGAGATTGAAGATGAACGTCATCACGTTGGCCTCGGTCGAGGTCAGCGTGTAGAAGTCGTAGCCGCCCTGCTGGCGCGCATCATAAAGGACCGCCTTGTTGTTTGGCGTCGCAATGTAGAGGTCCATCATGTCGATCTCGCCCTGCATCGTCTTCAGTAGCAAGACCTGCGGGTCCGCAACCATCTGGTATACGATGCGGTCCATGTAAGGGAGCTGGTTTCCTTCCGTGTCGACCTTGAAGTAGTACGGATTGCGCTCTGCCACCGCCCGTTCCGTGTTCTCTCCGGGCGCTGTCTTGAATTTCCAGGCAAAGAGACAGGGTTTCGCCGACGAGTTCAGGAAGAAGGAATTGTCGTCCTGGAAACCGGCCATCGACTGGAACGCAGCGATCCAGCTCTGGAAGCCGCGCTGTCTGGCGACCTCGTCTGCCTTTGGATTATAGTCGATGTGAAACTGCTCGAGATAATGCCTGGGGCAGCGGGTGGTGTGGTCGTTGTTCGACCAGGCCATTTGAAGAGGGAACAGGCCGTTTGACCTCGGGAATGTCACCTTGAACGTCTGCTCGTCGACAATATCGAGCTTTGCCGGCTTGCCGTCGGTTTTCCAGTGACCTTGCCCGGTAATGGCAACGCGCTTGTCGGTCAGCACTGTGTCGTACCAGAATTTGACGTCGGCCGTCGTATAGGGCTGGCCGTCCGACCACTTCATGCCCTTGCGAAGGCGGATAGTGTAAACTGTTGCATCCTCGTTGGCATCAAATGCCTCGGCAACGTTCAGAGTGATGCCAGACCAATCAGGAGTGTAGCGCACCAGAGGCTCATACGCCTGATAGCGGAAGAGGTGTGACAGGGAGCCGCCGCCGACCAGAGCGAGTTTCCAGTCGCCACCGTATTTGCCAACGCTCTCTACCGGCTTGATGACGAGCGGGTTCTCAGGCAACCGGTTTGTCACAGGCGGCAACGCGCCTTTCGCTGCCTGCTCCTTGAGGCTTGCGGCCTCGTTGTAGCCGCCGGCGAAGCTCGGCAGGACCGGAAGAATGAAAACGGCCGAAGTCCCGGCCAGAAACGCACGGCGTTTCAGCTTAAGCATGGGTATCTCCTCCTAAAGATGTCCATAAGTTTTGTTGTTGTTTGGACGATTGGGAGGTTTACATATGAGTTTTGTTAGGTAAAGCGTTATGTCAGATAATTTTCCGCCATGCCACTGCAGTGGCTGCCGCGAAAAAAGAGGCGGTTATGCAAACAAAGACGAAAGTGACTATCCAAGTCATCGCCGACGAGGTTGGGCTCTCTAAGTATGCCGTTTCGCGATCTCTCGCCGGCAAGTCTGGTGTCAGCGAAGAAACGCGCCGGCGAATTTCAAAAGTCGCCGAACGACTTGGTTATACGAAGTCGGTTACCCGTAACAGGGCATCCGATACCGAGGAGATCGCTGTCGTCTTTTATGACATCGACCCCGTCAATAGCGAACTCAATGTCCAGATCCAGACCGGAGTACAGCAGGAGGCCGAGAGGCTTGGCGTTGGCATCCGAATCCGCTGGACACACAGCGATCTAGCGCTGGAGGAACTCAGCGCAAATTTCGCAGGGCTTATTCTTGTCGGACCCCACACGCCGGAAGCCATAGCGCGGGCCGCGGCTGGCGGCGCCACCATCGTGCGTCTCGGCTGGACCGATCCCCTCCAGCAGATCGACAGTGTGAGCGGGTCAGACCATGAGGCCGGCCAAGCGGTGGCGCGATATTTGACCAGCCTTGGGCACAGGTCGATTGCATATGTTTACGGCCTGCCCATCTATCGTGGTCGTCACGAACGCTATTACGGCATGCGCGAGATCCTGGAACAAAACAGTGAATTTCAACTGCATGTCATGCAGTTCGAGGAGCAGTCGGGGTTTGCGACAGCACTCGGCGAACTGCAAGAAAGGGGTGTGCATCCGACTGCCTTCTTCTGCGCTCACGATGGACTTGCCGTGACCGTCGTTTCCGAACTGCTTGGGCAAGGCTTTCGTATTCCGGACGATGTTTCGGTTGTCGGCTTCGGCGACTTTTCCGCAGCGATGCAAATTTCGCCAGCACTGACAACGGTCAGGCAGGAGGGGCGAGAAACCGGCGCCGCGGCACTGCAACTGCTTCTCGACCGCATCCGACGGCCGCGGTTGCCCGATCAGCCGCCACGCAGCATCCGTGTGGTGTCCCGGATTGTCGAGCGACGTTCTGCCGGGCCTGTAAAAAGTTAAGGCCGGTTCCGGACACTACTGGTCCTTATCCACGGCTGACGCGTCGAGGAATTGGCTAGATCCGGGGATCAGGACGTGAGGGCAGGGACAGTGTCGGCAAAGGCGCTTCGTCCCATGAACAATAAAATCAGAACGACCGACAACCCCGTTACCCACGCGGTGACGATCGAATGTTATCGCGCAACTGCACCAAACGTTGCTCTTGTGAAATGTGACGCCGCCTTGGCGGCGTGACGACGGCTGGCATCAGTAGCACGGCGGGAAGGGATAGTAGCCGCACTGCTGATTGTTGTAGTAGTTGTTATAGTAGTAAGGGCGTGTTGCTGCCGCCCCGATAGCCGCGCCCGCTACGACGCCGGTGGCGACAGGGGCGCCGCGGTACCAGGCTCCGTGGTAGACGGGCGCCTGCCAGTAGGTGCCACCCACCCGGTTGATGTTGGTATCGCCGATATGAACGTCGTTGTCTCGGAAACCTCCACGGAAATCGCCCCCGGCAAAGTCTCTTCCGCCAAAACTTCCTCCGCCGAAGTCGCCTCCACGGAAGCCACCGCCGCCAAAACGTCCTCCGCCAAAACCGCCTCCGCCGAATCCACCCCCACCTCCGAAGTGATCAATGAAGAGCGCGGCCGGTCCCGTCGCTCCGTCAAGGTTTCCCTCAAGAATGGTGACGTCGAATGTCAGGGTCGTGCCACCAAGTTTCGGGGTCTTCAATGTCACGACGGCGTCGCTGACATCAGATCCGTCGCCACCGAGTACAGAGACCGTTGCGTTCGGTGGATCGACCGCGAAATTGTCCTTGCCATCGTCCCATTGCATGATGAACTGATCCGTCAACCAGTGATCGAGGCTACGTGGAGGTGTCCCGGTCATATGCATCTTCACGTTCGGCATCGGTATGATGGACGAGCATGCCAACGGATCGACTTCAGCTAAGATCAGAGCCACACTGTCATCGCACTCGGTTGTTCGAGAGCGAGGTTGTCTTGTCCTTTGCCTGCAGGCAGTCTCGTGAGACCGCCTGCAGGTAGATCAGCTCCATCAGTTGCCTGTACCCTTTGCCGCCGCAGCAGCCTGAGCCATACGGGTTTGCATCTCTGCCTTAACGGCGTCCAGATTGAAGCTGGCGCCCCGCTGCATTGGGGGAAAGTCAAGGAAGGTCTGGAGTTCCTTTCCGACCAACTGCTGAACGAATACGAAACGCCAGAATTGATATTTAAACCAGTCGAAGTACTGCTGCCCGCCTTCTTTCGTTCCGTTGTTGGGCCAACCAGTCCGCTCGAACGGGTCCAGTCGCAGGTTGGTGATATACGGAACGTCAGGATGGGTCTTTTCGCCAAGCCAGCCCTGGGGCTGATCGATGAAACGGAACTTGTAGTCGTCGATGCGCACTGCGCCGACCGTGCTTTCACCAAGGTAGAAGATCTCGTGACGTGCAGACGTTCCCTTGCCGGTGATAGCCGCCGTCTGATCGTAGCCATCAAGATGGTTCTTGTAGGTCCGGTCTCCTATCGTTTTGCCTTGCAGCAATTCGTTGGTGATGTTCGGATTGCCGGCTGCCGCAACAAAGGTCGGCAGCCAGTCCAAACCGGAGAAAATGCCGTTCTGCACGACGTCCGCCGGCACATGACCAGGCCAGCGTAGAATTGCAGGGACGCGAAATCCACCTTCCAGAACGGTGCCCTTGGACTGCGCAAAGGGTGTCTGCCCCCCATCGGGCCAAGTGAATACTTCTGTTCCATTGTCGGTGGTGAACAGGACGATTGTGTTGTCGTCCTCACCAAGGTCTTTGATTTTCTGCATGACGAGCCCCACGTCGTCGTCGAGTTGTGCCATGCCGGCTTCCTCTTCCGACCAGCCGTTCTCAGCGTTTCGCATCGCCTCGTACTTGGGAGAGAGATGGGTGACAATGTGCATTCGCGTAGGGTTCAGCCAGACGAAGAACGGCTTGTTGTCCTGCTTGGCCTTTGCCATGAAGCTTGTTGCGAAGTCGCGAATCTCGTCGTCTACCGTTTCCATGCGCTTGGGATAGAGAGTGCCGGCGTCCTCGATCCTCTGCTTGCCGATTTTGCCCCAGCGCGGCATCTCGGTTGGATCATCCGTGTCGGTTGCCCAACTGTGAACCATGTTGCGTGGTCCGACCACGTTCAGTAGATCCTGCGGATAGTTCGGATGAGCCGGATCCTCCATCGCGTCGAGATGGTAGAGGTAGCCGAAGAACTCATCGAAGCCGTGAACGGTCGGCAGAAACTCGTTCTTGTCACCGAGATGGTTCTTGCCGAATTGGCCGGTAGCGTAGCCCATTGACTTCAGAACAGTGGCCAATGTGACCGCTTCCGCCGGCAGACCCGTCGCGGCGCCAGCCTGCCCAACAGTCGTCATGCCGGTCCGGATCGGCAGCTCGCCAGTGATGAAATTTGCGCGACCCGCCGTACAACTAGCCTCGGCATAATAGTCCGTGAACAGCATGCCTTCCTGGGCGATCTTGTCCAGATTTGGGGTGCGGCCGGCCATTAGGCCGCGATGATAGGCTCCGATGTTCCACATGCCGATATCGTCGCCCATGATGACGAGGATATTGGGCTTCGATTGCTCCTGAGCCCGTGCGGGTGCTTGCCCGCCGAACAACAGCGCACTGCCACATAGCAGCACAGTCGTCAGAATGCCCTGTCTCATTGAATTTCTCCCTCTCGGGTTCCGTCGCCCGTCTGACATAAGGCTTTGTTTTCTCGTCGCACCCCGGGACGTGCAACAATAGAACAGACCGATCGCGCGGAGGCCATTCGCGAAACTGTGAGGAATTCGCGACGCGTGGCCTCCATTTCAACATCCTCTTGAATTGCTGATGCCGAGCGGATCTGGGCAAATACTACTCGATGCGGGAATCCGTCGAAATTGCCCTTTAGGGAATCCGATAGATCAGGGCAATCAACAGTAGAGCTTCGGCAGGTAACACCAAGGATGTGTTATTGTTTGCCCCCTTGGGGGGCGGACGAATGTGTTGGGCCACGCAAAGGTTCGATCTCGGTATGCTGGGCTGCGGCGATTGTTCGTCGCTTCCAACTGATTTGCTGCCGCCTGAGAAACTAGCTGTTGCCGGCCAGGTGCCACATTGTCTACCCGTAGACGTCGTAACCTCGCCACGCACCAGACGATCCGTCTTAACCAGGTCGATTTGCTCTGCGGCATTTCCGACAATGTCGCCGAGACCATGGCCGCCAATTGCGGCTTTTGGATTTTGGCCGCTACTGCCCTGCCGGACAAGCTCCTATCCCGCCTCATGAAATCAATGATTTAGCATCAAGTCCCCTGAATTTCTAACGGCAGTGGTTCGTTTCCTACTCAAGGCGAAGAACTTAACCTTGTCCGCCCCTTCCTCGTAGCAGGTCGGCCCGACCGTTGACTACCAGATCGTCGACAACCTCTATGCCAATGCGTCGCTTCAATATCTCGACCCGGACCAGGGCCACGATGTGACGACAGGCTCCTTCGGCCTCCTTTGCGCGGCGCAACATAGCCTATGGTCGCTCGACCCCGATCAGTTGCTAGCGGCGGCGGCAGGCTTCAGGCCCGCCGCTCCTCGGGCGCGATGTCGTTCCCTTAACGTGATCGCATAATCCAGCTTTGACACTCCTGAGCGTAAGCGCAGCCTAACATGTTCCGGGACGACAAGAAGAGCCTCGAGCATCGACAAACAACCCACGGTGGTCTGCCGAAGCGGCCTATTTCTTACGCGGCCTTGTCTTCGGCACGGTCGGTTTTCCTGACGTCGTCGGGGGAGCACTTCTCGGACGATTTGACTGAATGTCGGAGATGGTTTTGCGAGCGTCCTCGATGGCTGTGTCGAATGCCTTCACCGTTGCTTCCCGACGCGTCTCCAGACTTCTGATCCGGATCTCCAGATCGCGTATTGAGCGGTCCTGTTCCAGGCCGGCTTCGTCGGGCGTGGTGCCGCCTCCACGTCGGGTGATTTCCATTGCCATCTCGACAGCTCGGTCGACAAAGGTCGATTGCTGTTTGAGCAATTCTTCGATGTCCATTGCCTTCTCCTCAAAGATCTATGTTGGTTGCGAGCATCGCAACAGGGATCGGTGCGGGGCTCACGGGACCCCGAACGAAATAGTTGGCAACAAAGACTGGCCGCGTAATCTGCTGGAAGTCGACACAGGCCGGTTGCCCAGGAAAAGCTCGAAAGGCATTGGCCGACACAAGAGCATGACGTCCCTTCAATAGCAGCGTAACGGCCAACTCGGTGTCGCGGGGCACGCGATGCATGCAGTCGTTATTTGCAAAACTTACCCGCTCGAAGCGTAGAAGCGGATCGTTGCCGTCGCGTTCCAGGAACTGTATGAGCGCAGAAAAGCCAATGCCTTCGAAGCGGTTTCCCTGCACCAGGGCGGGATAGCCAGTAACGCCATCGGTCTGCAGGATGCTGGCCAGGCTCATCCCCTGCATCAGAAGGGCCCGGTCTTCGACGGTGAGGCCGCGTCTCTCCACGATGCCGTCCCAGCCGCCACTGTAGTTGACAATATTGTCCCTGATCGCCGCCTCGAGACAGAGGATGGCAGCAATACCGACGGCAACCCCCGGAGAGGCGTTGAGATCCGCGTCGATGCCCGTGTCGATCACCTGGTTTCGCTCGACACTTGCCTGCCCGGATACGCCCAGCAGAAAGATACCGATCTTGGGAAGCTCATTGGTCCTGGTCCCGGTTCTGGCGACGCTGTTGTCGTGAACGACCAAGCGGCCTCGGCTATCGAAGCAGAACATGCCGAAACGTTCCTGCGCACGAATATCATTCGAAGACAGGGACGCATCGATCTCACGGCCCATCCCGAGCCCGACAATACCGCCCGCAACGATGTTGCGCTCGATGCTGTTGTTTTCGCCCGAGGTTGCAACGATACCGAAGCTCGCGCCCTCGATCCGGTTATCGTTAAACGAGTTGCCATGTGCATTGAAGATCAGGATGCCGGCTGTCAGCGATGCGCGTTCCCGAACACGATAGCTGATCACATTGCCAGTCAGCGAACTGGATTGTGTCGCCTCCGAAAAAAGCCCGACCTCGGCATCCCTGACCTTATTGCCCGCGACCAGCCCGTCGACCGTGATGACGTTTGCCTGTTCGCCGTTCCACCCGAAATGGATGCCGATGCTTGGCGGGCCGCTGCCGCGCGGCGTCGTGATGCTGACGTCATTGTCCTCAATCCTGAGGCCGAGGCCACCAACGGCAATCGCGGTCACCGGCGCAAATTCCGGCGATCGCTGCATGGTGACCGAATTGCAGGAGACGATGCTCCCCTCCGCCATCAAGCCGATGCCCATGTTGCGTGCGGAAAGGACCGGTCGAAACGCGACACATTCGATCCTGTTGCCCCTAATGGTTAGCCTGTCGAGCGGAACGTCCATCTGCCTCTCCAGGCAGACGATGCCGTTTGCAGTTCCACCGATGACGCAGTCTTCGATGCGGCTGAGATCTCCGCCGTTCTGCAGGAGTATCCCCGCTGTACCGGGTAGGGGCCCATCCTCCTCACCATCGCGCCTGATGCCGGCGAGGAAGCAATCGGTAATGGCAAGCAGCCGCGCACGGCTGCCCGTGATGTGCACATTCACGTCAGTACCAGAGACCGTGCAGCGCCTGATATCGACGCGTTGGGCGTCGGCAATCGCAATGCCGATGCCACCATCTTCTCTGCCGCCGCCCGAAACGAGGCAATCGTCAAGGATGCAATCCTCTGCGCGCACGAAGGTTACCATGGCAGGGCCGCCGCGCTGCCGACGGAACTGAAGCTCGTGGATCCTGTGGCGACGCCCGGATACCGTCAGAAGCGGGCCTTCGCCGGTCTCGATAATTGCTCCGGTGCTTTCGCCATGGAGACTGACATCATTGCGGCCGATAAAGAGCGGCGCCCGAAGCCTGTGGATCCCGGTCTTGAGGCAGACGCATCCCCCCGAAGGTGGCAGTTGGTCGATCGCAAGCTGGATATCGTCGCCGGGGTTGAGGACGAACGTGCAGCATCCCTGGCTGGTTACGGGTTGCGGCCGGCAATCGTTGACATCAGGACCGTTTACCGCGGCAAGCTGCATGTAGGAATGGATGATACCGCGCGGCGGAGCTGCGGTGAATTCCTCCACCGATGCGTCCGCGGTGCGTGCTGCAAAGAGCCAGTAGTCACCAACGTGGAAGCCTTCACTTCCCACCATCGAGAAGCTGATCTCGATCCCCTCTTCGATTGCGATCGGTCCTGTCGCAGTCAGGATCGTGCCGTCGGCACCGACGAGGGGATCGGAGGAGGACTGATCCCATTTTTGGACACGGGTGTGGCGCGCTGAAAGGTCCGCGGGTGCGGTTGCGAATGGCCTTCCTGTTGCGCCGATCGCTCGGTCAAGTCTAAGGATGGCGTTGGCCTCATCTATGTCGTCGATCCGCGCCATATCGCCGGATTCACCATGAAGGTCCCGGTGATCGTCCGTGACAGACACCCAGTCGCCGATCGCAAAGCGTGTCACGCGATCGCGTCCGATCCGATGAACGGTAAGCGACGACTTACCGGCCGCGGTCGCAATCTCGCTGACCGTCGTAACAAGGGAACCATTGTCCCTGGACCAGGTGAACGATGCGGTGCCAAGCGGGCCTGCTGCCTGGATCTCGATCCGGTAAAGCCGGTTCTCGAGGCCGCGATAGCCGCTCAGTGGTGGCACGATGCACGGGTCCTCCGGCGCAGGTGGCGCAACCGCGGAAACCGACATGCGTCCGCCCGAAGGAGGAGTTCCGGTAAACGTACCACACGCAGCAGGCGTCTGTGCGGCGGCTGGTACGGTCTTAACCTGCCATACCTGTTGGACACGCGTTGCCGTATCCACACCGCCAAGCGCCTTGTCGAGGAGGTCGTTGTCCTCGATATAGGTGACTTCCCTCTCCCAGAGATCAAGGTAGACATTGTAGTTGGCGCCGCCAATCGCTGGCGGGTCCGGAAGGAACGGCTGCGTCTGGTATGTAACGGACTCTCCTGGCAAAATCTCGGCGAGGTGACCATCGACATACAGTCGCCCCTCGCCAAGGCTGAAATCGTCTGCAACCGGTGCCGTCACCTTGAATGCATCGGGGGTCGTGGCATGTGGCACGCCGACGGGCCCAAAGGTGTCGAGCGCCTGAACTCGAAGCCTTTCCCTCGCAATGTCAGCTGCCTCGTTCCAGTCGGAATCGAGCTGCACGCGGCCCTGCTGGATGAGCACACTCGAAAAGCGCTTTCTGGCATCGTGCGTAAACCGTGAATAGTCGCCGGACATAGTCACTCTCCTCAGGTCACGTAGATGATGCCGTAGTCGAGGCCGAAGGGCAGGTATTCTTCCAGGCGCGTACTGAGATTGCGCTCGCGTTGCGGCTGTTTGAGATGGCAGTAGGCCCCCATCTCCGACCCGTCTTCGGCGCCCGTTGCAATTTCCGGCGGCCCATCCAGCGCCAGCTGCAGGTATGCGGGCTGACCGTAAGGTTCGGCGGTATATTCGGGCTTCAGTCGCAATCGAACGCGATCACGGATCTGTTGACGCTCAGCCGCGGTGAGCACAGTCGTCGTCTCGGCGATCTCGATTTCGAGGGCTTCGGCGAGATCGGGTTGGCAACGATAGCGACGAGGCACACGCGAAAGTGGATGAACGTAGGAAAACCGGACACAGCCCTTCTGGACACGCTCGCAGGTAACCAGGTTCTCAAATATGGAGGTTGAGGCGTACTCGATACCGCGCAGGTTTGCCGTCCCCCGCACAGTGCTGCGCTCGGAATAGAGCATTGGACCGGAGGTATCGGGGTCCAGATCATCAGGCGCTGGCAAAAGCGCACCGTCGACGATGCTGTCGAGGAGGATCAGATGGCGGGCAAGGCGGGGCAGCGCGATCGCCCCGCTGATCGAAAAGGCGAGCTCGACCGAGAGCCCTACGTTGAGAGGGGTCGCGGTGGATCCAGCCAGTGCCACTATGCTGGGTTCACCAGCCGGCGCCGATCCGTCGACGATCCCAAGACCGGGGACCAGGGTGCTATGGACAAGGCGAAGCCGGGAAATGGTGTCTTCCACGCGGACCTGACCTTCGATCAGCAGCCCTGCGAGCGTCAGGACAAAGTCAGGACGACTGCCCGTCACTGTCATCGCTCCGGTCAGCTGAAGATGCGGACGCATTCCGTCCGCCGCTTCAATTGCCAGGAACTCGCCCCGCTGCGACACGTCAAGCTCGATGTTTATGGCTTCAACATAGCTTCGGTTGTCGCTGATGCGGATCAGGGAACGCGGACGGTCGTCATCCTTCCATTGCTGCAGGGCCGCACCGATCGTGGAAAAGGTGCCAGGCAGGCCGCTGCCATTCACCAGGTAGGTTGCGGTAAGCTCCGCCCTGACGGGATCCGTCAGCCATGCCTGGCGCTGGTACGGCCCGCCGCCAAGGTCGGCTGGAAATCCGTAGTGGTAGCTGATCTCCACGACGGGGTCGGTCGAAAACAGAGCGCCGAGGGCAAAGCGGCCCCGCGCCACGTCGACGAGGACCGTGGCGTCGGCTGGTTGCCTGAAGGTCGACAGATCAGCGCAGCGGATCGAGGCAGCCGGCACCTCGATGCCATCGACCACCATGAATATGCTCTGATTTGGAGCGCCGGCTTGCTCTGGCGTCTTGTCGAACGGTCCGTAAAATTCGCTATGGCTGGGTGGCGAGGCTAATGCGGCACTATCGGCAAGATCCTTGTGAAAACGCGCCGGACGGATCGCCTGCGGCACGTCGAGTTCGGTCGCGAGTTCGGTTTCGACGGCCTCGCGGCGCCGTGCGGAAAACAATGGCGCCTGGTTGCCAAGCGGACTGAAGTGGTAGCGAAAATCTCCTGCACGCCGCGGCGTCACCTTGTTCAGCGGATAGGCGCCAAGGCGCCAGAGGAAAAAGCCGATATTGCGGATGTTGTACCAGCCTTCGCTGCGGGATGGCGGGCGTACATCGACGGTGTGACTCATGCCGTCGAACGCCGAATTCAGGCGTCGGCAGCTTTCAACCTTGCGCAAGTCAGGTGTGAGCGTTTCCATACGAAGCCGGTTGCGAACCGCCTGCGTCCAGAGAAGTCTCCCGAAGAACTCGACGGCGTGGGTCGGCCAGCCGGTGATGTCGCGGGCAAGCTCCTCGAGCATCGGCAACGTGCCCTTGCGCCGGCGATAGTAGATCGTTCTGGCGACATCTGCTCTTGTGCGAAGCGCAGGAAGGGGTTCGAGCCGCGGTCCGCGCAGGTCCGGAAAAATCTCACGAGCCGCGCTCGTGACAGGCTCGGGTTCGCTCGAGGAAAGCCTGATATTGCCGACAAGCTCGCCGATATAGGGGACGACCCAGGGTTCGCACGTCTCGATGAAGGCGTTGGCGTGGAGCTGGCGGATGTCGTCCTCGATGTCGTCGGCGGCCTTTTCGACGACGCCAAGAAGCGCCTTCAGCGCACCGCCGTTTCGAGCATCCTCGTCGCGCAGATAGGCCGGAAGCAGGTTGAAGAGCTTGGCGGTGGCGGCGTTGGAATATGCCATCACAGGGCCTCCACAGCACTGAGCGTCACGTCGCGCGGGTCCTCGATGAAGGCCAGTTCTGCTGGAAGCACCGGCGGCACGACGCCATTGTCGAAGCCCCGCCTGGCGAACCGGTCGATCAGCAGCGGATCCTTCGGCAGCGGACGGGCGAGAAACAGACGGATGTGTTTCTGCAATCTCTCGGAATTGACGGCGCGGATCTTCTGTTCTGCGGGCGTCATTGTCTCGTATCCCTTGAGATGAAAGAGGTCCACATCACAGGCAACGACGCCTTTTGTCTGTTGCAAAGCCGCGTAGACGTGGCTGAGATGAACAGGCATGCCGGGGATCATCCTGTCGTAGCGGAAGGCTGACATCAACGCGGCATGGGCATTCGCCATCACGCCGTCGCGCTCGAAGCGGGGATCGCAAACAATTCGGGCCGAGACGGTAAGCGGCACCTGGGTAAGGCTGGCAAGATAAAGCGGCCAGTTGAGATCGCGGGCTCTCGCAAGAGAAGAGGCGAGTTGCGCGAGTTGATCGGCCGGTACCCGTCCCCCTCCTTCACCGAGAACGCTGATGTGGACGGCCTTTCCAAGCCCGAGCCAGACCCATGAAACGGTTGCGCGGACAACGAGACGGGTCGATAGCGCCAACCATTCGAAATCCTGAAGGGAAACGGCTCTTCCGAACGTTCTGACCCCGTTCGGGGCGTTCTTGCGCGCATCGTCGCGATCTTCAGGATCCGCGCCGCCAATCGAGGCCATCGGGTTGGCAACGGCGCGAAGGCCGACTGGCCTTTCCAACGGCAAGGCGAGTTGCCCGGGACGCATGCGACCCACAAGGCCAAGACCCTTTCGGTACCGTGCAGTAACAGCAAGGACACCCGTCGGCAGCCTGCGACCCGTGCGCCCGTCACCGAAGCCGACGGTTGAAGCGCCGTCGTCACTTGTTTTCAAGGTATAAACCTCGTCAGATGGCTTGCGGCCAAAGAGGTTGGGCGTTGCCGACCAGAGCACCCCGTTGACCCTGACCTCAAGGCTCGCGCGACCGAAGAGATTGCCGGGCTCCGGAAGATAGGTCAGCGGTATCCGCTGCAGCCTGAACTCCGCGAAGCTCTTGGATGCATCTCCATGACCGAGCTGTTCCTCGGGCTGAGTCTCACCGTGGCTGGCATTGGCGATATTGGCCCTGACGATAACCGCCATCAGCGGTCGTGGCAGGGACGGTGCAAACGACAAGAGAACATGGTCAGGCGCCTCTCCGCCGATCGCCGAAACCAGCGATGCAGACGTAACGGTCGCGAAATGTTGAACCTCGCCGGCCTCGATCAGGATGCGTCTGCCTTTGCCGAGCTCGACGGTCCCGGGCTTTGCGCGAAGAACGAGCTGATTGCCCGCGAGTTCTTTCGGGTAGTCGAAGCCCCGCGGCTCGATTGCCCGCGCGCCGACCTGGAGAATCCGGCTTTGTCTTCGATCAAGCGCTATGGCCACCGGAGCCTCGCGTTTCGTCCAGCCCGCCCAACCGCTCACTTGGCGTGCGTTCTCGACAATGACGTCATCGCCGTTTCGCGCGGCGATCCGCAGCGTTCCCGAGGCGACCGTGAGCACCGGGTCCGAGGCAAGTTGGGCGTCGACCAGCTGCCATTCGGACCATGCGTTTCCACGTCGTGCGATGACCCCGAGTGTTTTGTCGACACGTCGGACCGCAATGGCGACCTCGTCTCCGGGAAGTGCAGCGATTGCGGGCTGCCCGGCGAGATTGCCGCCGAAATTGAGCCAGTCCGTCCACGCCGTTCCTGTCCACCGTCGATGGAGAAGTCCCCCATCGTCTCCACGGGCAACCACATCGATCCGGCCGGGGAGAGTGGAGACGGCAGCCGGCGCCGATGCAAGGGCGCCGGAAAGGGAAATCCAGGAAGACCACGTTGCCTCCCTTGTTCGCGTCCACAGCGCCCTGTCCGCGCCACGGACGAAGACATCGACCCGGCCACCGCCCCAGCTTGTTGCCGATGGCATCGACGTCAGGATGCCGCCGAGTGATGTCCACCCGGATGAAGGGGTCCCGGCACCGATGACCCAGAGGCGAGCGTCCGTTCCGCGGCCAAAGACGAGGAGTTCTCCGGTGGCAAGCACGATCGCCGCCGGATCGGTTGTCAGGATGCCGCCGTAGTCCACCAGGGCTTCAAAGCCCCCGGCCGCGCGCGTCAGTCCGATCAGCGCCCGCTCGGCATTCCTGACGAAAAGCCTGCTGGAGGATGAGGTCGCCACCAGGACCGGGTTGCCGGTCACTCTCACGGAATCTATCGACTGTGTTGCTGCGCTGAAGCCCGACATTGGGAGGAAAGCGACGAGCCTGTTTGCCCCGTCGCGACTGACGATCTCGGTCTGCGATCCAGCAGCAAGAGCAGGCCGGCCCGAAAATGTTCGCGCAAAGCGGGCATGGGTTACTGTCTGGGAAAGCTGCGCAACATCGAGACCATCGGTGGTGGAAACGGTAGCGATTCCCTCACGCGTCGCGTCGACAGTTGCGGTGAGCTGGCGGGGGGTGGCGCCGCCCGTGTTGATCAAGACACGCGTGCCCGGCGACAGACCGTGTATGCTGGTTTCCAGCGCATAGAACCCGTCCCCCGACGGCGTCAGTACGTCGCTGATGGCATGCGTTGACCAGCGCTTGTCCGGCTCGATCGAAGGACTGGTGGAATAAAGCTGTACTGTCGTCGGAGCATTGCATCCAAACAACGCCAGGCGCCGCTCGAATTTGCGTAGCTCTGTGCGGTCTGCCGCGAAACCACTGGCCTGTATCGGTGGAGTGAAACGCAGTGCAAGACCGCCCCATTCGCCTTCAATCGCCTCGACGCGTTTTTCCTCGAACAGTTCGCCATCGAAGAGGGCGAGCACATCACCGATCCTCAGATCGGCCGGTCGTTCAGCAAGCGCAAATCCCGCGCGGCCGGCAGCAAACGCTGAAAACGCCATAGGCACAGCGAAAGCGCGCGCCGCATTGAGATCGCCATGCGCAACCAGTTCCTCGATCGTCTCGTATGTCTGCGGAACCTCATCCTGTCCCGGGATCGACATGACAGGCAGACCCTTGCGGATGCGCACCCGCGCGCCTTCCTCAAGTTCGAAAGCAAGCATTGCGGTGGCGGCAAGCCCTGGAGAAAGCTCATGCCCGATCAGCCGGACGAGTTGTTCGACCGAGGCTCGCTCCCGCGCCGTGCCGAGGAAGTATTCGTTGGCGATCCGTTCGCTGTAGAAGGTCATGACGTCGGCCATCGCCGAAAACATCTCGATCAGCGAAACCGCATAGTCATCCGGTTCGCGTGATGTCAGCTGCGACAGGGCCGGGTTCTTCGCAATCTCCTCGAGCATCTTCAGGCGAAAGCTCGAAAAGGTTCCGATGCGATATGAGAGGGCATTGAGGCCCGGACGGTTGAAGACCGCGAGTGGGACAAGCGGAGCATCGCTCCCGCAGCCGCAGAAAGGATCAATACAGGCGCTGCCCATCATCGTGCTCCCGCCGTTTCGAGGACGAGCACGCCAAATTCGGGAGCGCTCAGGTTGTTGTCGAGCCGCGCTATCTCAAAGGCGCCGATATCGATGACGCCCCGGTCTAGCCAATCGCGCTGCGGCTCCCAGTAGCGCTTGAAACGCGTCACGTTCGCCGACTCCAGGCCCTCGATCGGTTCGATCGCCGCGTAGATTTCAGACAGGTACACCGGCTTGCCGAAGCGCGCGCCAAGCTGGCCGAAGAAGTCTTCCATGGTTTTCTGGACGGCGGCCGCGACGTCACCTGGAAAATAGCCACGGGCGATGCAAAGTGTCATGGCAATTTCGATCGGAACGTAGACCGCGCTCGTCACCGCGAGGTCATAACCTGCGAGCTTGAACCTCCGAAGATGGCCGTAAATCCGTCCGGCGAAGCGACTTTCCAGAGCAAAGCCGCCCCCAGCCATCGGCAGGAGATCGCGTTCGTCGCGAGGATGAATGGCGACGAAGATGGTGTGCCAGCTGCCTGTCCAGCCGAAGACGGCGCGCGCATCCAGAACGTCCATGTGCCTGAGTGCGGCGTCGCGCCAGTCATTCTCAGTGACGGCACGAAACTGTTCGGCCCGGAACGCGGCCGGAGCAAGCCGTTTCACCTCGGCCGTCGATTGTGGGTCTGTTCCGCCGGTTGCCGAAAGAGGCTGGTATACGCCATCGACCACGCCTGCAGCGGCGGCGATATGGAAAATCGAGCCGCTACCGATGTTGCCGGCACTGCCGTTTCCAATGCGCATGGTCAGCTGCGCGCGCTCCGTTGCGCGCGGCATGCGTCCATAAATGTCGTCGCCGAAGCGCAGTGTCGGTGCGCCATCATTGCTGACCTCGGCAACGAAGTCGCGGGCGTACGGCGTGCTGTCGAAAAGGTCAGGGACCGCTGACCAGGTCTGGTCTTCCTGTCCGGCAGCTGAGAGAAGCAGTTCGATGGCAGGCCCATGGGTGGTCTGCGTCAACGGCGATGCGGGCACGTCCAACGTTGCAAGCGGATAGCGGCTGCCCGCTTCCGCCGGCAGATCGAGTTCGCCGCGCGCCGAATCCAGAAAGATCGTGAGCCCGTGGTCGGCGACGACGATATTGCCCCGCGCGACCGTGACCGGATCAATCGGAAGAAGATCAGCCCCAATAGCGGAAATCTGCACGGCTTCGGGAAGGGCTTGTGAAGTGCTCCATCTCACTCGTAGCAGTGGCAGGGCTGCGTCCGCGGCACTGAGGCGTGGTGCGAGCAGGTCCGTCAGTGCCTCGTCCGTCGTCTCCGATACCTCGACGAGCTCAACGACCCACCGATGTGAAGCGTTTCTATCGACGGCCTCTCCGGTCCTGGCGCTCCTGACCTCTTCCAGAAGGAGAAGATCGCCAGCAACGAGCGACGGGCGTGTCGCGTGGCCATCGCCCGACAGGTGATAGAGATGCACGTCGGTGCAGCCAGCGCCAAGGCAGCACTCGCCATTGCCGAATGTGTGGATGCGCAGCTCGTTCAGCTCCGGCCGAACCGGAAGCTCCGCCTCCGTCTCAAAGATGACGACGTCTGACAAGGCCGGATCTTCAGCAAAACCCGCATCCTTCGGAATGACTGTTCCGGGCAGGTCGGTCGCGCCGGTAAGAGGACGGGCGATCCGGGTGCACAGCCTCGTGCCGGCATCGACGATGCCCGCCGAGACCGAATTCAAATGGACGTAGGTTCGCGCATTGGCGCCGTCGTGCATGGGGTAGTCGACCAGCCGGGTGTGTCGCTTGACCGAGACACGGTGCAAGGCGGTATCGAGGTAAGCCTCCGTTGCGGCCGCATCCTGGAAATAGCTGAGATAGTCACCGACATAGGCGAAGAGTTCGACCAGGGAGACGCCAAGATCGGAGGGCAGGCGCTCCGTCCAGGCGGTATTGCGTGCGCTGACAAAGTCGAGAAGCATCCGCCTGAAGCTCTGGTAATCGCGCGCAAGATAGTCGAGGGCAGGTTCTTCCACGGCGGCCTCAGTACAGTCGCAGTCGCTTCGGCAATCGAAGGGCGACGGGCAGGCTGCCTTGAAACCGAAGCTTACCTCGCTGAGTTCCATATCCACTGCCGGATGCTGCACGCCCACGGCGTAGGTCGAAAAATCGCCCTCGGCACTCAGCATCAGGATCACCGACTTTGGTGCCGCCGCCGGCAGGACGATCGACTCCACAGTTATCCCGGTGATGCGGATGCCACCCGTAATGCTGAAATGGCTCTTGTCGAGAACCGGCGAAGCTGGCCTCGCTTTTACAAAAGTGACAGTGAGCTGGCGCGTGCCCGGCGTGCGCGTGTATTCGACGAAATCAATGCCGTTCAGCGGATGGGCAGTGCTCGCAAGCATCCCGCGACGCTTGTCCTCCCCGCAGTCGATCAACCCCTGCCGCAAGCGTGTCATTGCCCCCTCCTCAGCCGGACTGTCGCACGAACAGGTCGAGACGGCGTTCGCCAGTGTCGATCCGCACATAGGAAATTTCGATCTCGAGGGTGGAGTCGTCTGCGCGAACCCCGACGGATTCGATCGTGATGACTGTATCGAGCCACCGGATCAGCGAGCCGTGAACGAGAGCCTCAACGGCTGCGACCAGCGCATCCGAAGAGGGCGCAAAAACGAGTTGCTTCAACCCGCAGCCAAAATCCGGTCTGTTGACCCGCTCGCCAGGTTCGGTGAAAAGGACGAGCTTGATCATGTCCTTGATGTGATCGTCGTCGTCGGTCGTTCGCGTCCGCCCTTGCGCGTCGATGCCGAATGGAACGTCGAGATGGCGGGAAAAAGCGTTCATTGGTCATATCACCTCGATGGTGTTGACGCGGATCGTTGTGCCGCCGATCGCAGGCATCAGCTTGAAGGATTCCGGATGGGCGGCGAGATGCAGCACAACGCCACGAGCGATCGCGACGAACATACGGCGCCGCGCGCGTACGTCCCGGTCCGTGTTCGACGTCGAAAGAGGCTCCAGATCGTCGAGCACCAGGAGCTTGTTCAGTTCCTTCTCCATTGCTTCGGCCATCGAGTTGACGAAGCTGGTGGCATCGGTTGGATCGGACGTGAAATTCCCTGGTTTGATCGCCATCGTGAACCCCTAATCCAGTGTGACCTTGGTTGAGAGAAGAGACGGCGGTGGGGGCATCATCTGGACCACAGACGGTGCCGGCGTCACGGGAAGGATCCCTGCCGCCATCTGCCCCACGTGCAAGTGCGTGTTGAAGATTGTCACCAGCGTGTTCAGATAGGTCATCAGCTGGTCGCCATGGACCGCCGGATGAAATGCCACCGGGCTGCCCTCGAAAATCTTGCTGCTTTCGAAGACAACCTTGGCGACACCGCGCACGGTCACGGTCGATTGTTTGACATCGAGCACGATCTGGTTGGCCCCGGCCGGATCCGAGAGAGTGATCGTCTGTTGCTTGTCATCAAGCGCGATGGTCAGCCCGAGATCGCTGCGCCAGACCTTGGTCATGGGATCGGGTGGAGAGGCGGGTGGTGCCATGGGGGCCTCGGCCACACCCCAATAGCAGCCGGCAAAAATTGGTCGCGAAATGTCCCCGCCTTCGAACTCGATCCATACACCGGCACCGACCGGCGGCAGCGAGAAGAAGCCTGATGTCGTTCCCGCGTAGGGCGCACAGGGGGTTGCCCAGCCCGTCTCGAAATCCTCGAGCAGCGACGGAATGCGCGCCTTGATGCGGCCAAGCCTGCTTGGATCATTCACATCAGTCGCAATCCCGCGATACTTGCCATAGAAGCGCTCGTAGTGGGCTTGGCTTTGATCGGCGGCGGCCTGGAAATCGTGCACGTCCTGCTCCTCTCATGCAATCGCGGCAAAGGGGTCGATGAAGATCTCGGCGCCTGTCAGACCGACAGCGTTGCGCCAACCGGTGAAGCTCTGGGCGTAATCGTCGCGCGATATCCTGTGGGTGACGGAATCGACGTAATAGAGGCCGCTGTTTTCCCGCCCCGCGCCGCGCACCAGCACGGTTTGCCCGCATCGCAAGGCTCTTGCGAATTTGATCCCGTCCACCTCGCCTTGGCAGCTGACGGAGCGGCTCGAGGCGGTTGCCCTGGCAAGCGCCGATGACTGCGCCTCCTGCGGGCTAGCCGCGTCTGTCGCAGATATCCGGTCGACCGGCGGAGGCAGGATGCGCAGGAGATTGGGTTCCATGCCCATTGGCATTTCGGTCGCAGCCGGAGCGATATAGGGCAGAGGCAGGCGTGTCTTCGGCTCTGAGGTAAAGCCCTGCATCGCGACCGGTCGCTGCATGTCGTTGAAGGCATTGAAGGAGCGAAGGTTGGTCTGGCGTCCGAAGTCGATCGAAAGCACGCCCTGTGGCACCGGCTGGCTCAGCGGCAGTCGAAAGTGTCCCATGTCAAGGCCACTGAACGGTTCGGGGGCGACGAACAGATCGAAGCCGTTTCGATGGGCGAGCTGGCTGAGGTAGACGGAATCCGAACTGCGCTGGGTGGTCGTCGTGTCGAGCGTCGTGCGTTGCGGTGGGGTCGGCAACACATCGGGAATTATGCCGTAGCTGGCCAAGATCGCGGTGGCGACGACGCTGTCCGGGCAGTTCGGCCATGTCTTGGGTGCGCGGCGCTGCCCCATGAGGGTCCCGAGCGCGTCGGCGGCAACAACTTCCAGAATAGACCTGCCGGGATCGTTGCCGGCAAGGAGCCGCGTCTCCGTGACATAGGCGTTGACGAGCGCGAAGGGAACAGGAAGGCCAAGGGCCAGCCGGATGGTGAGGGGCGTGTTTGGCCGGAAGATCGGAAGTGCCGCCGCATCGTAATCGCCCATCACATTGCGGCTGAGGTCGAAACTCAGCCTCACCATGGACGCGCGGCCGATCGCCGTTTCCACCTCGATCAGGCTCAGTGCTTCGATCAGCAGGCGCGGCAGCGGCGCCTTGGCAATCTGGACCAGGAAGAAGGACGGCAGGATCGTCATGCGAGATCTCCGGGCGAGGGAACGGCGATGATCGCACCGGGTTGATCCGTCAGGTCGACCGGGCGCATTACCCGGTTGATGTCGCAGAGTTGCCAGAACCGTTCGGGATCGCCGAGCGTCGAAGCGCTTGCCAGATCCGGCCTGTCCCCGCTGCCGACCACATAGCTTCGGCTCCCCGTCGTTGCGGGAATGAAGCGCATGCGCTTGTAGCGGATCACCCTTCCATCGGCGTCTGTATACTCCGCCTCGGGAATGGATTCATAACGGCTGCCTCTGAAGAACATCGTAACCCTCCTATGGAACCAAAGCCTGAAGGCCGGAGCGGGCGCCGAATGTCTCTTGTGCGGCCATCGCCTGCTTCTGCGTGAGTGCTGCGAGGTACACGAAATAACCGGGGTCCAGGACGCTGAGGTCGCGATAGGTGAGCACCTTCAGTGTCACGTCTGCCCGGGCCCTGATAGGATTGAGCGACTGGTCGAAGGCTTCCTCACGAACCGACAGGCTTTCAAGGCGAACAGGCAGGACGCGGTGCGCTCCCCAGACGAGGAAAGCCATGGGAGCGTTTTCCGCCAGGATGAAAGCACCGCCCGCAAGGGCGATCACCTCGTTGGCCAACACCATGGAATAGGCGGGGTAGACCAGCTTTTCGAGCGCTGCGAGCGCCGGATGGAGACCAGTGGCGACGGTGACGCCGTTCTGCGCCGGCTTTTCGAGCTGGTCGGCTGCATCGATGTCGACCGAAAAAGTCAACGTTTCGTCGGGCGGGCCGTTGAGGCGGCGGGCGTCGCCACGCCCTCCACCCGAGGCCGAACGCGCGGCAATCGAGCGTGTGACCTCGTCAGGATTGTACTGGAAGGCAACGACAATAGGCAGCGGATCGGGCGGCTGGAACGCGACGATTCCGCCTTTCTGCACCTTTGGCCATCGCGGCGATGCGGTCATTGTCCTGCTCCTATGGTGCGGCGGGTTGCTTCTTCAGGCCGAGCGATTTGATCAGCATCTTTGCAAGCCCGGGTACATTCTTTGGCCAGTAGACATTCTCGAAGTGGGCGATCGCTTCGAGTGCTGTCGACAGAGACGAGGTCGGTGCCTGCTCGGACGGTTTAACCGGCAATGACTTGTCCCAATGCATCGCTGCATAGGCGAGATAAATCCCGTCCGCGGCAAGCCGTCCGGCCTGGGCCTTGAAGACGGGGCTCGTCGTGTCGAGCGCAAATCCCTGTCGTCCAATTTCCGCAGCAAGTTCCGCCACTGCCCCCGCAAGGACTGGCTCGATTGCCAGGAACGATGCAACGAAGCCTCGTCCTGGCGACCCCTTACCGGCGGAACCGGTGAAGAAACGGAGCGACCAGTTTTCTGTCGGGTGCCCGGCACCGGTATGGCCCCATACGCTGACATTGCCGACCCCGGCGTCGACCAGTGTGTCGCGGACAACGGCGGCAAGGGAATCCGTTCCACCACGCTCGAACGAGCCCCTGCGGTAAACGTCTTCCTTGGTCGACCCCAGATTTTCCGTGACACCCTTCGCGGAGCTGCAGGTGTAAAGAATGATCCTCGCCGTCTTCGAAAGGAACGGCGCAATCGTCCTGAAGATGCCTGGCGCGTTGGACGACGTCACGTTGAGGCTGCACCAGCTGGGCGTGCCGTGCGCGAAGATAGCGAGCGACTTGATCCTGTCTGGCGTTGCAGTGGCGGCTGTTGCGCCTGTCGGAGGTACCTTCGCAAGCGCTCTCCCGATCACGCCCGCAAGGCGTGGAACGACGTCCTGGATGCGGCTCGTGCCGTCTGTCTTCGTGCCGCGAATGGACTTGCCGAACACTAGCGACGTGGCATCAAACCGGTCGTCCTTGATCCCTATCCCCTGTTCGCGCGCCGCAAATGCATCGGCAAGTGCCTGCGACATTGGCTGAGGCTTCTTGATGAGGTCGAAATCAGGATCGAAGAAGGCGAGGCTATAGCCGTCATTGAATTCCTCTGAGCGCAGTTTCTTACCGAGGTCGATGTCCGGGTCGCCTGCGACGGTGTCGCGGCGGACGATGCCGTCGGCCTGCTGCACAGTGTGGGCCAGTTCATGCGCGATCAGCTGGCGGCCCTCGAGGCTCGCAGGACGGTATTGGCCGGGAGCAAAGCCGATGTGCCGGCCGACGGTATAGGCCCGGGCTCCTATATGATCGGCGGCGCGCGCAGCAGGCCCGTCAGCATGGAGGCGCACCGCTGACAGGTCGCTGCCGAACCGCGGCTCGAAATAGGATCGCTCTGATGGGCTGAGCGGCATGCCCGGCCAGGAGGTAACCGCACTCTCGGCTGCCTCGGCTCCGGCGGTCGCAGCGTCGGGCGGGGCTGATCGATGGACTGTCGGAAGGGTCGCCGACGCTGTGACGCCTGCACTTCGACCCGAAATCACCCGCTTCGCGGCTGCCTCGGCCTCGTGTTCCAGGGCATCATTGGTCGCCCCGAGTTTCGCCTTGCGCTGAACGATCGGACGCTTGGCCGGGGTAGACCGGCAACGGCTGGCGCAAAGGGGGGCGTGCGTTGCCGTCATGGTTCCCTCCCTTCGCCTGTCCTGGACGTCATCCCCATGATCGCTACCTGCTGTAAACAAAGTTGAGCCCGATCCGGGCGAAGTGCAGCTTGTCAGCGTCGTCGCTGAAAGCCTTGCCGAGTGCCGCGTCGAGTTCGAGCCCGACCCGGCGGCCCTTTCGCATGTCGTCGAAAATCCCGATCCTCGCGCCAACCTCGCCGTAGGCTTCCTTGTCGGGCCAGACGATGCCACCGACGCCCGCAAAGACACCCACCTTGGCGCCCCAGCTGGACGGATGGGTCTGTGCGGAAAGGCCGAGCCGCGCTCCGAAGAGTAGCGCGTCACGATTTTTTTCGGGGGCCCTGAGATAGAGGGCGTGCAATCCCGCCTCGAGGTTGAACCGCCGGTTCGTATCGAACGGTAACGCGGCGTCCACGCCCGCCTCCAGGGTATAGCCCTGGCCAAGATTGCCTGAAAATCCGCCGACGCCCAGCGTGAAGCGCGCCTCGACCGGAAGCCCCCGGGCCCTGGCGAGGTCGACCTTGCAGCTCGCGCCAAGCGCTGCCTGGACAAAGACCTGCGCAAACTGGAAATGGCGTTCATGGAAGGCTGCAAGCCTGCCATAGGTGTATTGCGACCCCATGCGGGTAAAGTCAGTCCTGACCCGCTCATCGCGCGCCCATGCCGGAGTGCGGGCTCGGTAGGCAGCATTGGTCTCGCGATATTCGTCGCCGACGCCGAGACGCTGGTGGCCGCCTTCGTGCACCGTCGTCCCCGGGTTGAAGTCCGGGGCACAGATCGTTCCCGCATCGGCTCGTCCGCCGCGATTGACGACATTGATGGTAACGTCGGGATTGGTGGGGGTCTGGCTGACCTCTACCCGGATCGGGATGTCGCGGCCCGCACACGGGTTCTTGCAGCCGGAGACCCTCAGCTTGAACCAGCCGTTCAGGCCGTCCTGCGCTGTTTCAACCACCTCATTGGCGATCTCCGCAAGCCGGGCTGGACTGACGAGAGGGGCAGGTCCGGCACCTCCGCTCGAACATATGCCGGCGGTTCCCGACGACGGGGCTGCGACAAAATTAATGCGAAACGGCAGACGCACGACGCAGTTCTTGGGATCGTAGATAACATTGACGGTTTCATCGCTGATGGTCATCTGGGCCTGGGTGGCCGTGGCCGGAGCAATCTCCTGCCGCCTCACGCTTCCGGTGAAGGTCCCGTCAGGCTGCAAGGTCGGTGCGCCGGAAACGGTGTTCAAAAAGGCCGTGCTGCCGCCGCCGCTCGTATCGACAGGCACGAGGCCAGCTGGTTGCCGTCTGATCGTCCGGCCGGATTGCTGCACGACATGGGCAAGTTCATGGGCAAGCAGGGCATTGCCGCTCTCGCCCCTTCCAAACGCAATCGAGGAGCCAAGCGTGTAGGCTTTGGCGCCGATCCCGTCGGCGGCGCGCTCGGCTGCTTCTCCGCGGTGAAGTCGCACCTCAGAGAAATCATGGCCGAAACGGGGTTCGAAATAGGACCGCTGCTGAGGTGTGAGCGGCGTGCCGCCGCTTCTGACCGCAGTAGCTGCGTTATCAACGGATGACTGTCTGGCCGCGGAGCCGCCCTTGCGGCGGAGCATCGCGTCCTCGGCCTCGCAATGGGCGCATTTCCGGCGAATGGCGTGCCGTTCCTCATCCTCGCAGGCGCTGCATTTGCGTTGGGCGAGTGAAACCGAGCGTGAGAGTTTCGAAACGCTTGCACCCGAGACGACCTCGGCCGCGGCGCGATCGGCTTCGTGCTCGAGCGGATCGTTCGCAGAGCCGAGCTTGACTTTTCGCTGCAGCATCGGTTTTGCGCCGGGCTGGGGCGTTTTGTAAGCAGTCTGCGGGATGGCATGGGCCTGCATCATCACGTCATCCTCCGCAGTGCGCGGGCAATTTCGCGTCTGATTACATCGGTCAAATGCGGCATGCCCGTATCGCTCCCGATGCGCACGGTGAGCGCATCGATACGGATCCGGCGCCCGGGAGCGGTCCCCGGTCCAACACTGTCGCCTGCCTGAGAAATACCGTCGATCACGGCGCCGGTGATTCCTCGTGCGTAGGCACCGCCCCCCTTGATCGCTCCGACATGACGCTGCGGTTCTTTTGTCACGCCCACCCCCCAAAATCGCGGTCGAGCTTGTGGAATTCTGCCCGCGCCGCCCGTTCGATGTGTCTCATGCCGACCGCGCAATTTTCTGCGGCGGAGAGATAGGCAGCATTGATTGCCACAACGCTGATGTTGCCGCCGGAAAAGTCGAGCCTGGACAGTTTTGGATAGTCGAGGTCGTCCGTGAGCGTGCCTGCAGGAAAGGCGCGCCGCCACAGGGTTTCGCGCTCAGCGGCATCGGGAAAGGGAATGTCGACAACGTAGCGAAGCCGGCGAAGAAAGGCGGGATCGAGATTGTTCTTCAGGTTCGTGGCGAGGATCGCGAGGCCGGAGAACGCTTCCATTCGTTGCAGGAGGTAGCTGATCTCCAGATTGGCATAGCGGTCGTGGCTGTCCTTCACCTCGGTCCGCTTGCCGAACAGCGCGTCAGCCTCGTCGAAGAAAAGGACACAGCCACCGGCCTCGGCGGCGTCGAAGAGCTGCCGCAGATTGCGTTCGGTCTCGCCGATATATTTCGAGACGACGGAGGACAGGTCGATCCGAAAAAGGTCAAGCTTCAGGGAATGGGCCAGGACCTCGGCGGCCATTGTCTTGCCGACACCGCTTGGACCCGCAAAGAGCGCTGTCGTGCCGCGCCCGCGCACCAGTTGCTCTGCGAACCCGCCGGGGCCAAGGACGCGGCTCTTGAAGCGAACCTGCGCCTCGATGGCGTGCAACAAGGCGAGGACCTTCGGCGGCAGGACGATATCCTCCAGGCCGAACCGGGGTACGAGCCGCTCGCTGAGGCCAAGCAGATCCCGGCTGGCGACGGAGCGGCACGCGTCCCAAAGGGTTTCCTCATCGAGAAGGTCGCGGGCAATCCGGGCTATTTCCCTCGGTCCGAGCGCAAAGTGTTCGGCGATTTCAAGGAGATCGCCTTTAAGAGCGGTTGACCGCTCGCCGAGAACAGCCCTCCAGATAGCAAGCCGGTCAGCGGTCGCAAGCGGACGGCAGTGACCGGTCGGCACGTGACGCGCGGTTTCGAGAGGGCATTTGCCAACGACAATGGTGAAGCCGGAAAAGCCGCGCAGCAGGTCCTCGCCCGCGAGCCTCCCGTCGGCCTCGTCGATATCGACAAGAACAGCAAACCGGCCGATCGCGGCCTCTCGCTCAACGAGGGCAAAGAAGTCGCGCCGCTCGCCGGGATCCGAAGGAAGGAAGCGCAAAAGCAAGGTCCGAATGCCGAGCCCGAAGCGCCGGGCAAGGGCACTTCCGGTGGCCCGGCGCCCACTTCTTGCCGCGCCGACCAGTGCTGCTGCAGGGCGCTCCATGTCCATGCTCGCGCAAAGCCTGTCGACGATGTCGAGATTATGCTCGGGAAGAGGTCCGCAGTCCTCCGCCTCCAGGGCTTGGTCGATTGCGGCCACGCGTTGGTCGTCGCCTAGCAACAGGCGCATGATGCGCTCATCGATTGTAAACCGCGATTGAAGCTGGACGGCACTGTCGGACATCTCGATCAGCCGGAAGCGGCGCAGTGGCGCGTCCGGACTGAACCGGCCGAGCGCAAGGAAACGGGCTTCTGGAGGCTCGATGGCATCGCATACCGTGAAAGCCATCTCGAGGTCGGCACTGCCTATCCCATGCACCAGATGTGCCGCGCAACCAAGCAACAGAACGTCGAGATCGAAGGGCGCCAGCGAAAAGAGATCGCCAAGCCGGTCGATGCTGGCGGGGTCGTTGGCGTTGAGCTGCCGCGTCCGCGCTGAATCATAGGCCTTGCGGATTTCCTCGGCATCGTCGGCCAATGCAAGGCGCGCCGAGATCCAGGAAAGACCGAGCGCAACAGTTGCTGCGTTGGCGCTAAACCAGTCCGCTGGCCGATCGTCCGGTATGCTCTCTTGCGCATTGATGACCGTATTCAGCATGGTCGTCCTCATAGATGGTGATAGACAAGCTCCGGGCCGATGCTGTGCACGCCGTCGACAAGCACAGCCACCGCGTAGTCGCCTGCCGATGGCAGCTCGAAAGCGGCAACCGGAACCTCAATGCGTGTCGGCGTCGGCGGATCACCTGGCGCTGCATCCGCTGCCTTGACAATCCGGCGAGAACGATCGCCGAGCACCACCTCCACGATCCTCGCCTCACGATGCCAGAGCCGCGTACCCTCGAGCCTCAGGATCCGGTCGCCTGCGGGCGAAAGCACGGTCAGTCCCTCAAGGGACGGCACAAGCTGAAGAAGAACCGTATTGGAGCGAAGCCGCCGTGTGGTGCTGCCTGAAGTGCCACGGTCGAGCGCCCCGGTTACCGTGTCTGTTGCGATCTCGACGAGGATGTGAAGCTCGAGCGGGCCTGGCTGCAGCTTGACGTCATCAGGCACGGTCATTTCAAAGCGTCCGTTCTGCGAGGCGGGCAGCAAACCGGAATCTAGCGTTGCGAGGGCGGCAGATACCGGGATGCCCACCGCACCCTCCGTCTCGATAACAACAGTGGCGCCGATGCCGACACGGATGTCACCGATCGGTTCGCTCGGCGGTTTCAGGACATAGGCCGAAAGGATCACCGGTGCGCGACGCACGCTCGACGATATCGATCGTCGTTCCACCGGTGCCGGCCGCATGCGCGGAGACACTGTTTCGATCTGCACGACCGTTACTTCATAGACAACAGATCGGCGGAAATTTGCCTGCGGCATTGCAGACCAGACACGACTGAGGTCGTCGATCGACATCGGATGCAGCACCACTTTCAGGCGCTCGAATTCGTCCGCGAGTACCGGATCGATCACCGGGTCGCCAATGCGCTTGCTGCCGACATTCCGCGTCATGGCAAGCTCGTCGATGTGCACCCCGAACTCATGCAGGACCGCCATCGCATCACCGAGCAGGATCTGGGCATTGAGATCGGAGTCGGCGGCGTCTTCGGTTGCGCTGTAGCTGGAGAGCAGGAACCGAAGATCCAGCGACAGAGGCGGGCGACCCAGGCTGCCGGGATGCGCCCGGCCGGGAATGTCCTGGTTCTTGAGGACGCCGTTCTCGATGACCTGGTAGAGGTAAAGGTTCACACGTCGATCTGCGACCTGGGGCGTCACGTCCGGCGGCGACAATGTCACCTCGGCCGCCGTTGCCATCCGATCGAGAAGCAGGTGGCGTAAGGTCCGGCTAACGGCAGCGATCGCTTCGTGTGTTGCCATGTCTATCGCCTCGGTCCAAGGCGGCGCTGCTCATGCGTGGCAAAACCGTTAGTGCGATCAGGCCCTCGGTCGACCGGAGCCGCCGGAGACGGCGTGATCACGATGTCGATACGACCGATCTCGATCGTCGTGCCGCTGTCGGTCCGTGTCGCGATTGCTGCCCGCTCATGCCCTCTGGCCTGCTGTTCCGGACGGGTGGCCCGCCGCTGCCCGCCAGGATCCATCGCTTCAGGATCCCTTTCCTGTGGCACCCTCGCCAGATCGACTGCGGACTGACGATCGCCAGTCCCCCTTGCGTCCGTGACACCTCGATCGAGATTCATATCAGGTCTGACCTTCAGCACGTCAGGTCCGACAGCCTGTGCCGCAGCATGCATGATTGCAGGGGCCTCCTGCTGCCGGCTTGGCTCCACACCAGGCAAGGGCTCGCGTGCACGCGTTCGATCAAGATCCTCCCTCGCAGGCGTCGACGTCGGCTTGGCAGATGCTGTAGTCGGCAGGGGCTGCTCTTCCGGCGGCAGTTTGGCAGAGCGTTTGACGGTCATTTGCGGTGGTTGTCCGTGATCCGGTGAAGGTGTGACGGCCATGCCCGGGTAAGCCGCGTCGGGCAGCGCTGCGGTCTCGCGCGGGACAAAAAGCGATCGGGCCGGGACGGTCGCGAATTGCGCCTGGCCGGCTGCGGAAGCTCCGATACCCCTGATCAGCACCGATCGAAGAAAGCCTGTCATGCCTCAAGCCCCTCCTCGATCATCGCCAGGTAGTCGGCGCGACGTTCACGGGAAAGGGCAAGGATGTCAGGCTCCGTCCAATGGTAGACAGAGGCAAGCCGATGCACGTCGCGTAGAACAAGTCGACCGTCCATCAATGTGCCTCTAAGCAGGGTCGTTGCATCGATGACGACCTCCACGCTCTTTCCGCAGCCCGGGCAAATGAATTCGACCTCACTCTCTGCCGCCGGATCGGCGCGGCCCATGGCGTCTTCGACTGCAGCAAGGATCTCTCCATCAGGATCGACGATCGATACCGGCCACCCGTTCCGTGTCGCCTCGACCACGCAGTCGCGCAGGAGGCGCACGTCCGCGTCACCGCTAGGCGCCCCGGCGCTCAGGGCAAGTCTTGCCTGGTCGCCACCGGTCGGGAGACGAAACGAGATCCGCCATAGAGCTCCATCGCATTCGCACTCAACGTGATGGACCGCCGAGGGTCTAAAGGGGGGCGGCTCTGCGGCACCGGCAGGGATGTCAAGTTCGACGATCTCCTCGCAATCAGGGCATTGCGCGATGACGTCGATGCTGGCTCCGAAGTTTGATCGGTAAATCGCAAGCAGCAGTCGCTCCCGGTCTCCGACCGTCAGTTCGGCGAGGTCGGCAGGGCCAAGGCCAGATAGAGTTCCGATGCTGGCGACCGTGGATGCGAGAAGCCTTGAGACAAGATCCGCGTTGACTGACCGGAGCCTGACACCCTCGCGCAAGTCCACTTCCACGCGGCCCGTCAATGGCGCCAACGTTGCCGACCGATGGACGACACCGTCGCGAAACAGGCCCTGTGCGAGTTCGATCGCGATGGTGTCCATCGAAACTCTCCCTGGAACGCGATGGTTATTAGCCCGGCGGGAACGTGAAGGACGGCTCGGTTGGCTCGGTCACGGCGAGATCGCGTTCCCAGCCCTCATTTTCGAGTTTGAGAGTCTGGATCGCGACCGCATTGGCATTGGCGTCGAGATCCGGAAGTGCCTGGTATTCGGAAACCCAGCAGCGGAACACGTTGTAGGAGATGACCTTCTGTCCGGCCTCGTTAAACAGGTCGATGATGATGTCCTTGCGAAAGTCTGCGAGCGAGAGCTCCGCGCCGGGACCTGCCCCGAAATTCCAGAGCTTGTTTGCCCATTGTTCGAATTCAAGGTCATGGGTGACGCCCCGTTCGAGGGTGACCGCCTCGTACTTCGTTCGACCGGGCGACTTTCTGCTGGTGGAGGGGTCTCCTCCCTCCCGGTGTTCCACAACTTCGGTCGAGCGCTTCAGCGCGCCGACCTTGCTGACCCCGGCAACATAGCGACCGTCCCATTTCACCCGGAACTTGAAATTCTTGTAGGGGTCGAACCTGCGGGGGTTGACTGTGAACTGTGCCATCTCGGGTATCCTCAGGCTTCAGGTCGCCGCACGATCTGGTGGATCTTGATGATGACGAATTCCGCGGGTTTCAGGGGAGCAAAACCCACCTCTATGTTGACGATGCCGTTGTCGATGTCGGATTGCGTCGTCGTCTCCTTGTCGCACTTGACAAAGAAGGCATCACGGGCCGTCGACCCCTGAAACGCGCCCTGCCGGAACAGGTCATACATGAAAGACCCTACATTCATCCGGATCTGCGCCCAAAGAGGCTCGTCGTTCGGCTCGAACACCACCCATTTGGTGCCCCGGTAGAGACTTTCCTCGATGTAGAGGGTTATGCGGCGGACCGGGATGTACTTGAAGTCCGACGCAATGAGGTCTGCCCCGTCGAGGGTGCGTGCACCCCAGCAAATGTTCGAATAGATCGGGAAGGAACGAAGCGCGTTGACGCCGAGCGGGTTCAGGGTGCCGTTCTCGAGATCCGTCATCTGATAGGCAAGGCTGTCGACGTTGCGAAGCCTCGCATCCGTGCCTGCCGGCGCCTTCCAGACGCCACGCGCTGCGTCGGTGCGGGCCCATAGTCCGGCGATCGTGCCGGAAGAGGCAACAGAACGGGCGCGACCCTGGTTCAGCGCATCAGCAAGGATGGTCCGTGGATAGTAGACCGCGCCATTCGGATGACGTAGCGGCTCGTTGTCGGCAAGCCAGGCATGCATCTGATCGACCAGCCTGACATTTTCAGGAATGTCGACGATGATCATGGCGCGCCGATCACCGACATAGGCCTCTGCCGCGGCATAGAGGGACCGGGCATTGGCCGCTGCCAGCCTCGGAGCGTCGGGAAGGCAAAGGATATTGAAAAGATCGACGTCCTCGAGTGCCCATAGGCCGGTACGATCAGCAGCGTTTCCCTGGTAGACCGCAAGCGGAACCGCATAGGTCTCCCCGTCGAGAACCGTTCCGTCATCACCGCCATCGAGTGCATAGGCAGCGCCTGGTGTCGGAAGGTGCTCAGTGGCATTGGCAGCACCGGTTGCCGGCTGCAATGCATAGTTCGCGACATCGGCACCGGAAAAAACAAACAGCGCGTCGGCGGCGAACGTACGCGGTCCAAATCCCGGCGTGACGACAAATCGGCGCGGCCGTCCGGTCGTCCCGTCTCCAATGATGGCAACGGTTGCGGCTGAAAAATAAGTCTGCAGTTCGGGAGCAAAACGAGGCGCAACAGCACGAATTGCGGCCTGCAGGTGCTGCGCCCAGCTGTTGAAGCTTGCCTGTGTCTGTCTGATCGCGGAGGAAGGGTTGGCGGGAACGTCGGCTGCAATCGTGAGCGGCTGCGCTGCCGCGCCAGAGCCGGAAAGCGTGATCGAGAGGGTATCGATGTCGGCGAAGACAGGCCGCGTGCCGGCAAGTTCACCGCTCACCATTCCAGTCGCGCGCGGGCGGGGGAAGGGGGCTGTGAGGGCAACGCCAGTGGCAAGCGCAATCTGAATCAGCCTCGATCCCTGATTGACGACGTCAATGACGTTGTTTGCCGTGTTGGGTTCGGTGGTCAGGTTGTTGAAGGCTTCGGAGGAGGCGATGCTTGCCGTTATCCCGCTGGTTCTGAGCTCGCTGACCACCAGATTGAAGGTCGCGTCATCGCCGCTGCCATTGTTCGTGATGGAAATGCGCAGGTTGTCGCCCCACCCACCGGGATTGACGGCCGACTGGCCGCGAATGCGCCGCCCTGCGGTCACGACCAGAAGGTTCGAACCATCGAGGGCGGGCAGGGTTACAGTTGACGCTGCGATCGCCGTCGCACCGTCGCTTCCGTCGTGCCCGACCCTGACGACGTAAGCTTCGGTTCCGCCATTCAGGAAAAATTGCTGGATGGCGTAGGATGTCTCGCTGTTGCGCTCTAAACCGCCATATTCGCGTTCGAAGTCGGACTGGCTGAGTAACTGCACGGCCTCGTCGAGAAGTCCGCGGCTGAACGTGCCGATGAATGCGGTCGTCGAAGTGGCGACGCCCGTTACAGGGCGCAGGCCACTCGGAATCTCTTCAATATACACGCCTGGGTAAGTGGGACGTATGGGCATCGTCAGACTCCGAATCGTTCGTTGAACACGCGATACGTGTCATTGCGACGGAACATTCCGGCATTCGGGAGTATAAACGGGGAGCTGCTGATTACGGGTACAATATGCGTGCAAATCAACCGATGGTCAACACTGTAGTAGGGCTATGAAACCTGTCGAAGAGAAAGAAAAGAGGATTCAATAAGATGAGCTAAGATGCCTAGCTCGATATCGTTGGAGGATGGTTCATGTAACGCGAACGCCGCTGTTAGCAATGCCGGCACCGAAACGTTGAGATCGCGCTAACAGGGCAATAATTCGACAATCTTGGCGGGCGATTTTGACGGACGGTTCTCATCCGGAAAATCTTCCTGAAGTTGTGAAATTCGCGTGGGCGAAATCTCTGCCTGTGATCTCGATCGACAAGTCGGCCCGGCGGTGTGGGACAGAAAGGTGCCTTTCTCTACTGGCGTAGGCACATCGGGGCGACGCGCTCGGGCGCACTCAGTGCGGGCACGCGCCAGCGACAGGCAAGACCTGCAGCGGGACGGTGGCGCGTAAACCAAAGTCAGACCGGATGCCCGCATCCGGCGCCTCTGCCCGAATGGTGAAGCTCACATGGCTGAACTCAATCGATGTAATCGCGGCGCGCGTTGTACTCATCTATGGTGCTGATGCGAGTTTGGCGGACAATTCAAAACTTTTGGTTGGGCTGTTTAGTGCCGCCTCCACTGGCGAATGCAATTTCAATCCTCGCTGGCGAGCAGGCGTGACGGATCCGCGCTAAGGGCATGGCAGACGGCGGCGAGATTGCCGCTCGCATTTCAACGCGACTGAGCTACCGTCGACGAGTGCTAGGATCCGATGGCGAATGGCGACCTGTTCGGGATCCGGCAGGCAAGCTTCTCCGGCCAGAACCACGGGGAAAATCTGAAAGTCTTTCGCGTTTTTACGGGGAAATCCACCCCTAGCGCCTTGCCCGTCGACAACGCACAATCCCTATCTGCAAGGAAGTTGCTACATGGCCGCGTTCCTTGCGCCTGGATCTGGAGGAGATTCTGGCAGGTCCACGACATCAGGCAGAGCCGGATGCTTGCCTTGGGAGGAACCATGTTTCAACGGCTTTTCAAATTGAGTGAATACGGCACCAGCGTGCGCACCGAACTCATCGCGGGCGTGACGACGTTCCTGACGATGTCCTACATCATCTTCGTTAACCCGGACATCCTGTCGACCACGGGTATGGATCGTGACGCAGTGTTCGTCGCAACCTGTCTTGCCGCGGCATTGGGATCAATCGTGATGGCGCTTGTCGCCAACTGGCCGATCGGCATGGCACCAGGCATGGGCCTGAATGCATTCTTTGCCTTCACCGTTGTTGCGGCACTCGGGTTTACCTGGCAGCAGGCGCTTGGCGCGGTCTTCATCTCTGGCATGATCTTTGTCCTGCTTACGGTAACAGGCGTCCGCAGATGGCTGATTGACGGCATCCCACATTCGTTGAGAAGCGCGATCGCGACCGGTATCGGACTTTTCCTTGCCATCATCGCACTCAAGAACGCCGGCATTGTTGTCGACAATCCGGCAACACTCGTCGGCCTCGGAAACCTCAAGGAGACCGGGCCGCTTCTTGCGATCTTCGGCTTCTTCGTCATCGCCGTGCTCGATGCGTTGAAGGTAAGAGGTTCAATCCTGATCGGCATTCTTGCCGTTACCGTCCTTTCCTGGATCTTTGGTGTCAGCGAGTTTAAGGGCATCGTCTCCATGCCTCCTTCGATCCTGCCAACGTTCATGCAGCTCGACATTTTCGGTGCTCTCCACGGAGGCCTCATCCAGGTGATCCTCGTCTTCGTTCTTGTCGAAGTCTTCGACGCGACCGGTACGTTGATCGGCGTTGCCAAGCGCGCAAGGCTCGTCGAGGAAGGACGCCCGAACAATCTGAGCCGGGCACTGCTTGCCGATAGTGCGGCAATCGTGGCGGGCTCCCTCATGGGTACCAGCAGTACGACGGCCTATGTCGAAAGTGCCTCTGGGGTGCAGGCAGGGGGTCGGACCGGTCTGACAGCGCTTGCGATCGCTGTCCTCTTCCTGGCAGCTCTCTTCATCTCGCCACTCGCTGCCTCGGTTCCGACCTATGCGACGGCCCCGGCACTCCTCTATGTCGCAGGCCTGATGATGCGCGAAATGACCGAGATCGACTGGGATGATTTGACTGAGGCCGCACCTGCAGCGCTCACTGCACTAGCAATGCCGTTCACCTACTCGATTGCCAACGGTCTTGCCTTCGGTTTCGTAAGCTATGTCGTCATGAAGATCTTCACAGGCCGCTGGTCGATCCTGCATCCGGCGACGCAGATCGTTGCAGCTCTGTTTGTGGTGCGCTTCGCCTTTTTTGCACCGTAAGGCACTGCACCGAAACAGGCCGGGTCATCCGACACGCCGCTAACCTCTAGAGGAACCGCGAAATTTGTCACGGTTCCTCTTGAGGTCCTCGAGGACGACTTCGCGTAGTTCAAACAACTGTTTCGCCACCATCAACGACCAGGACTTGGCCAGTCATGTACGAAGACCGATCGGATACGAGAAAGAGTATGGGTTCGGCAATTTCGGACACGTCTGCCCACCGACCTAGTGGCACTTTCGCGCTGATATAGGATTCGATAGCATCTCGCCCGCCCATCTGAGCGATAAACGGTTGGTTGAAGGGCGTGTCGACCCAGCCGGGGCAGAGGGCGTTGACGCGGATTCCGAACCTCGCGTAATCGCCCGCCATTTGCCGCGTCATGGCGATGACGGCGTGCTTCGTCGTCGTATAGGCGATCATTTCGCGGTCGTAGAGCACGCCGGATGACGACGATGTGTTGAGGATGACCCCCTTGCCGGCCTTCTTCATAAGCGGCATCACGAAGCGCGAGGCCATGAAATGCGCCCGCACATTCAGGCTCCACGACCTGTCGAAACCGTCGACGGCGACCTGCTCCAGATCGCCAGCCACCTGCGCACCCGCGTGATTGTGGAGGATGTCGATGCGGCCGTGGCGTGCCGCAATCGCGGCAAGTCCAGTCTCGAGTGCCTTGTCGTCGGTTACATCGACCACGAGGTTTTCGGCACTACCGCCCGCCGCTGTGATCTGGCCGACGGTCTCGTTGGCATTCGTAAAATCGACATCGACGACGATCACATGGGCGCCTTCCCGTGCCATAATGAGCGCCCCGGCGCGTCCGATGCCGGAGCCCGATCCGGTGACGATTGCAATGCGGTCCTTGAGTATCATGGTATTTCCCGGTCAGTTCTACGTTGTCTTCTTGCGCATGAGGAACCGCGCGATGAGAATGAGGGCCAGCGAGGCAACGAGCACCATTGTTGCGATCGCATTGATCTCAGGCGTCACGCCGCGGCGGATCGAGGCGAAGACATAGATCGGCAGCGTCGTGTTCGACCCAGCGACGAAGAAGGCGATGATGAAATCATCGAACGAGAAGGTGAAGGCAAGCAGAAAGCCTGCCAGGATCGACGGCATAATCTGCGGCAGCACGATCTGCCGGAATGTGGTCAGGGGCGTCGCGTAGAGATCACTCGAAGCTTCGACGATATCGCGCCCCAAACTGGCGATCCGTGCCTTCACGATCATTGTCACCAGCGCCATGGTGAACAGGCCGTGCGCGGCAATGATCGAGCCATATCCGAGCGAAAGCTTCGGCGGCTGATCACCCGGCCAAACGACTGCTATTAGCGGATTGATGAAGCCGAAGACCTCGACCAGCGCCACCAGCGTCGCGATGCCGATGACGACGCCGGGCACGACGATCGCCGCGGCAAAGAGGCCGTCGAAAACAGCGCGCATGCCCGTGCCTAGCCGCTCCATGCCGATCGCCGCCATCGTCCCGAAGATCGCTGCAAGTACGGCACTCGTCAACGCCACGATCAGACTATTCCGCAGCGCTTCCATCAGGAAGACGTTGGAAAGGGCTCGGCCATACCACTGCGTCGAGAAGCCGACGAACTCGCTCGCGTTGCGCCCAGAATTGAAGGAGAACAAGACGACCAGGGCGATCGGCGTGTAGAGAAACAGATAGACGGAGCTGACGAGGACGCGCATCAAACGAGATCCACTTGGCGGGTTCCCGCAACACGCCAGGCGATGCGCATGGCAACGAGAAGCACAACGACGACGACCGCGACCAGAGTAACGGCAATCGCCGACCCGAACGGCCAGTTGCGCGACTGCAGGAAAAGATCGACCAATGCATTGCCAATGAAGAATACCTTGCCGCCGCCGAGCAACTGCGGAATCAGATATTCGCCGAGCAGGAGGATTGTCACCAGCGCCACGCCCGTCATGACACCCGGCAGGGAAAGCGGCAGCGTTATGCCAAGGAACGTCGAAAGGGGTTTTGCTCCCAGGTCGGCGGAGGCCTCCAGGAGACGGTGATCAAGCTTTTCGAGGCTGACATAGATCGGCATGATCATCAAAGGCAGGTAGCCGTAAATAATGCCGAGCAGAACCGCACCCGGCGTGTTGATGAGCCGGATGTTCTCGATACCGAAAAGTTCGAGAAGATGCGGAATTCCGCGTGCACCAAGCAGATACATCCAGGCGTAGGTGCGGACGAGAAGGCTGGTCCAGAACGGCACCACGACCAGCGACACCAGGAGCAGCCGCCGCTGTGGGCTCGTCTTGACTGCGAGATAGTAGGCAACTGGATAGGCGACGAAGAGGCAGGCCGCGGCCCCAATGGGCGCCAGGATCAGCGTATTGACGAAAGCCGCCGCCCGCGAACCGAGATTGGCAAACTGTGCGAAGGTGAACGCCGCCTGATATCCGCCTTCGGGCGCGCGCTCGCCGAACGAAAAGACGATGATGGCGATAAAAGGCAGCACCAGGAAGAAGAATAGCCAGATGCTCGCTGGCCCGACGAGGGCAGCAGTTACAAGGCGTCGTTTGGTGGCAACTGTTAGAGGCATTGCGTCTTCTTGTCCGCAGATTGGGGGAGGCAATCCGGCCCCTGATCGGGGCAGAGACCGGAACTGCCTGGTCGGATCAAGCTGACTTAAAGCGCGCCATGAGCTCGGCTCGGCTCGGATCGGTCAGCGTGACGGCGGCACCAAATTCCAGCGGCGTCAGCGCGGCTTCGTCCGGATAGACGATCTTGTTTGACGTGACGTCCTTCGGCAGCAGCGTGATGACCCGACTATCGGTCGCCGGCGCGCCGTTTGCGATGTGCTCCTTCACCGCGATCTGCGGGTCCATCAGGTAGTTGAGCAGAGCGTAGCCAGCGGCTTTGTTGGGCGCATCCTTTGGGATCGCGTAGTAATCCGTCCAGATCTCGCCTCCGTCAGCGCCTAGGACATAGGCCAGTTCAGGCATGTCACGGTTAAGCTGTGCGCCGTCGTTCGTCCAGCACATCGTCAGCCATGCATCGGTCGACCGCATCGAGGGCTGATAGTCCGAGTTGATTGCGAACAGATGTGGCTTGACCTTGATCAGCAGTTCCTCGGCCTTGGCAAGCTCTTCCGGCTTGATCGAATTGAAGTCGTAACCGAGCGAAACCAGCGCGCTGCCAATCGTCGTCAACTGATAATCATGCACCATCGCGCGGCCATCGGCTTCTGTCTGGGCGATCTCGAAGAACTCTTTCCAGCTCGAGAGCTTCGTCTTGATCTTCGACGTGTTGACGGAGAAGCCGGTTGTGCCCCAGTTTTTCGGCACGGCGTAGGTCTTGCCGTCGATTTGGCCTTCTTTGGTAAAGCGAGGGCTCTCGTCTTTCTGGCTGAAATTCGGAATCTTCGAAAGATCGAGTTCGTCGATCAGGCCGAGCTTATGGTAGGTCGAGATCGTGTAGTTGGTCGGCACGAACAGCGACCAGCCGGAAGCGCCGGCCTGCAGCTTCGCGAGCATTTCTTCGTTCGAGCCAAAGACGTTCACCGCGACCGCAACACCTGTTGCTGCCTTGAAGTTCTCGAAGGTCGCGGGATCGTGATAGTTGGGCCAAGTCGCGATCGACATCTGCGTGCCAAGGTCTCCTGCGGCATAGGCGGGCGTCGAAAGTGCGCCGGGGAACCGCGACAGAACGGCGGTCGCAAGACCGAGGCCGGTGACGCCGAGGAAATGGCGGCGGCTGACCGAGCCACGCTTCAGGCGCAGGAACTCGTCCATGAAGCCCTCGGCGGAAATGGGAAGATTGTCTTTGTAATCCTTGCTCATGCTGCTGCTCCCGTGTTTTGGTTTATGCATTCGATGCCGGAAAAACATGTACGGCAGTGGGGTCGAAGCTGAGGAAAACCTCTTCGCCCGGCTTCACGAGATCGCTCTCATTCATGCTGCGCCGGTCGGCAGTGATCAGGAAGTCACCGAGCCCCGGCACGCTCACCGCATATTCGACTGATGAGCCGAGAAAGATGCGGTGCGTCACCATGCCCTTGAACGAAGTCCCAGCGACCGCTTTTCCGCGCGTCAGATGGATAGCCTCCGGGCGAAGTGCTGCAATCGCCTTCCCAGGAAGAAGGCGTATACCGGGCATGATTGCCGTGCCATTCGCCAGGCGGAGCGTGGTGCCGTCGGCTTCCATCGTTGCGGAAATACGGTTTGTCTTGCCGACGAAATCGGCAACGAAAAGATCGGCTGGGCGGTCGTAGACTTCCTGCGGCGTGCCGAGTTGACGAATCTGCCCCGCGCTCATCACGCACACGATGTCGGCCATCGATAGCGCCTCCTCCTGGTCATGCGTGACGAGAACGAACGTGATGCCAAGCTCGCGCTGCAGCGTCTGCAACTCGATTTGCATGGCAGAGCGTAGCTTCTTGTCGAGCGCTGCAAGCGGCTCGTCGAGCAACAGTACGGATGGGCGGTTGACGATGGCGCGGGCAAGCGCCACGCGCTGCTGTTGGCCGCCCGACATCTCATGGATGCGCCGCTTGGCAAAGCCGCCCAGCCGCACCATTTCCAACGCCTCGGCGACGCGGCGGCTGATTTCGGCGGCGGCCATTCTCGGGCGCATCTGCTTCAGGCCGTAAGCGACGTTTTGTTCGACATTGAAATGCGGAAACAGCGCGTAGTGCTGGAACACCATATTGACTGGACGGCGATAGGCAGGGATGCCATTCATCTCGCGTCCGTCGATATGCACCGTGCCCTCGCTCGGCTGCTCAAATCCGCCGATCATGCGCAAGCATGTGGTTTTACCGCAGCCGGAAGGGCCGAGCAGCGCGAGAAACGCTCCCTTCGGTACGTTGAGGGTGATGTCCGTCACGGCGGTCACGGCGCCATAGTTCTTTGTGACCGAACGGAATTCGATATCGTTCGTCGAAGCGGATGCCACGTCAGTTCCCTGCGGTTGGTTTGAATTTGGCAGTCTGCGCCGCCTTAATGCCACCGTCGTTCAGGAAAGAGTAAGCCCGAGCCTCTCGCAAGGTATATACCCCGAAAGGGGTATTTAAGAGCGAATTGCTTCGTGGAAGGTGTATATAGCAGCGCGCAATTCCGCGTGGGCGGCAAAGGGAACCCGTCGATGAGCACCGACCTGGAAGCGCTGTTCGGCGCATTCAGCAGAGCGATTGGAAAGCCGGCGATGGCGGATGTCGAGTTCGGCGAGACACTCCGCCAGATGATGGGCGCCCTCGTACGCTTCGACTATGTGGTTGTCTTCGCTTATCGCGGTAAGGAGCGACCCATCGATCTCTACAGTACGTTCGACTCACAGGAGCATGTCGTCTTCGTAACGCTCTATCAAGCGGGTCCCTACCTGCTCGATCCCTTTTACCACACCGCGCGCGAGCGCCGCGAAGGGGTGCTACGGATGCGCGAGCTCGCGCCCGACCGCTTTTACTCGAGCGAATACTACCGCACCTACTACGTTCAGACCGGACTTGCCGAGGAAATTGGCTTTTTTGTCAACTCCGGCGACGACATCACGATCGTCTTGTCGCTGATGCGTCGCGAAGAGACCGGTGTCTTTCCGCCAGGAGAATTCGAGACGCTGAAAAAAGCCGGGCCACTCGTAGGGAGCATGGTGAGGCACTATTGGGCAGGGCTGGCACCACGCTTCGACGCTCAATTGGCAATGCGCGGCAAACGCCAGCGCAAGCGGGGCCAAAGCGACAATATTCCGCCAGCCGACGCCGTATGGCGAGACCTGAACCTGACGAGTCGCGAGGCATCCATCGTTGAACTCGTCTTGCAGGGCCATTCCTCGGAGTCGATCGGCCTGAAGCTAAATATCTCGACTGGCACGGTGAAAGTTCACCGACGCAATGTTTATCGCAAGCTTGGAATTTCCTCACAAACTCAACTGCTTTCCTTGTATCTCAGCAGCTTTGGATAAGAGCTGCACCAACGATTGGTCAGCTCATCGTCGTTGGGGAGACGGCACCAGTGTCAGCGGAAGCGATCTAACATCGAGGCCATGATCAACGTACCAGGAAGGGTTTGTCGTAAACATGCACTTCTAGATTGACGCCGTCGCCGCCCCGGTCCACCACCGCGAAATCCGAGCGAGCATCAAGGGGTGTGAGGACGCCGTGCCAGACGTTGCGGGCGATATTGATCCCCTGTCCAGGCCTCGTTTGAAACGCTAGCGGTTCAGCGGGGCCATTTTCCGTTTCCCCGGCGACGATCACCAGAAACGGCCTGTCGCTCAGCGGGATGAAAGCCTGGCTTCCCAATGGATGGCGCTCCACCATGTCAAGCGTCAGGGGCAATCGGCAGGGTTCGGCTCGGAAAAGACTGATCATCGGACGCGCATGCTCGCCCGCAGTCTCGATCGTGGCAAGATCGTGAAAGCGGATGCATCGTCCCGCATTGATCGGAAAGTTGTCGGCGCCCTCCATTTCGATGACCTCGCCGAACGGGGCAAATGCCGCGCGGCTCAACGGCCTAACCTCGATCTCTTTCATTGCTGTTCTCCTCTCGTTCATCCTGCTGCCGGTTCGGGCCGCGGCCTGGGCCCCGTACGACGCGGTTGTTCCCGGCGTGTATCATCCGTCCCGAGGTCTGATGAATGCTGGTTTGTAAACTCAAATCATGCATGCCATTCCCCTTGGAAAATTTGAAAGTCTTCAAGAATCTCCCTGCTTTTCAGGGAAATCGACCTGACGGATAGTGGAAGAGGAGTGTTCTGTTCGGGGAGATAACATGCAGTCAAATTCTCAAGGCGCCGGGAGGCTCACGACCCACGTGCTGGACACCGCTAACGGCAAGCCCGCTAATCGGCTGCGGATCGACCTCTACAGGATCGAGGGCGATGCGCTGCATCACCTCAAAACCACCGAGACGAATGACGACGGCCGTTGTCAGGAGCCGCTCCTTACGGGCGAAACACTGAAAAACGGCACCTATGAGATGCGTTTTCATGCAGGGGACTATTTCCGCAGCATCGCCGGCGAATCCGGCTTTCT
Source organism: Rhizobium grahamii CCGE 502 (assembly GCF_000298315.2). Taxonomy (GTDB): domain Bacteria; phylum Pseudomonadota; class Alphaproteobacteria; order Rhizobiales; family Rhizobiaceae; genus Rhizobium; species Rhizobium grahamii. The sequence goes on from NZ_AEYE02000022.1 coordinate 146,287, forward strand.
CGACCTCATCCCGATCCGCTTCGGCGTGACCGACCAGGACGAGCACTACCACGTGCCATTGCTTGTCTCGCCCTACAGCTATTCCACCTATCGCGGGAGCTAAACAATGATGGGAGCAACGATCCGCCGCGAACTGCGCTTCATTCTCAACGGACAGGACATCGCACTGACCGGCATCGCGCCGGACCAGACGCTCCTTGACTGGCTGCGGCTGTCTCGGCAGCTCAAAGGCACCAAGGAAGGCTGTGCTGAGGGCGACTGTGGGGCCTGCACTGTGCTGGTCGGTCGCCTGACACCCCGGGGTAGCCTTGTCTATGAGAGCGTCAATGCGTGCATCCGGTTTCTCGGGTCGCTGGATGGCTGCCACGTTGTGACCGTCGAACACCTGTCCGCCAGCGAGGGCCACCTGCACCCTGTGCAGCAGGCAATGGTCGACTTCCACGGATCACAGTGCGGCTTCTGCACGCCCGGTTTCATCATGTCGCTCTATGGGCTCTGGATGCAAACGCCATCCCCGACCGATCAACAGATCGAGACGGCATTGCAGGGGAACCTCTGTCGCTGCACAGGCTACGAACCGATCCTGCGCGCGGCGAGGGCGATTTCCACTTATGGCGGGACGGATGGTGATCCGCTCCTTCGCGAACGTGAAACGATGATCAAGCGGCTGAACGGGTTGCGTGACGGTGCTCGCGTCGAGATTGGCGAGGGTAAGGATCTTCTGGTAGTCCCGGCGGACCTAGACGACTTCGCGTCCATCCTTGAGGCGTCACCCAACGCCACTGTCGTCGCCGGATCCACGGATGTCGGCTTGTGGGTGACGAAGCAGATGCGCGACATCACCCCGGTCGTCTTTATCACCGGGCTCGATGAGATGAAGTCCATGACCATGACGGACGGTCTGGTCACAATCGGTGCCGGTGTAACCTATAGCGACGCGGTCTCGGTGCTGTCGCAGCATATTCCCTCGCTTGCTGAGCTCATTGCCAGGATCGGCGGGCAACAGGTACGCAATATGGGCACGATCGGGGGCAATATTGCCAACGGATCGCCGATCGGCGACATGCCGCCACCGCTCATTGCACTCGGTGCCACGCTTACCTTGCGCAGGGGCGCAAAGCGACGGACCCTCGCACTTCAGGACTTCTTTGTCGCCTACGGGAAGCAGGATCGTCAGCCCGGTGAGTTCATCGAGGCAGTTCACGTGCCAGTACCGCAAGGCTCTGAAAAATTTGCCATCCACAAGGTAACCAAACGCCGTGACGAGGACATCACCGCCACGCTGGGCGCGTTCCGCCTGACGCTTGCGGAAGATGGTACCGTCGCATCGGCCTGCATCGCCTATGGCGGCATGGCAGCGACGCCGAAGCGCGCTTTTGCCGTCGAGGCGGCGCTCATCGGCCGACCCTGGACCGAGGCGACCGTGGAGGCTGCGATGGAGAAATACGCAGACGACTACCAGCCACTGTCAGACATGCGCGCCACCGCCGAATACCGTGCGCTCGTGGCAAAAAATCTCCTGCTCCGTTTCTACATGGAAACGACGTCGCGCCCGGCACCGGTCAAGGTGTCCAGATACGAGGCCGCCTAAGCCGATGAACAAACACACTACCGAGCTCAATTTTCAAACGATCACAGGCGGGGTTCATTCCAGCCCCAGGCACGATTCCGCCCACAAGCATGTTTCGGGCACCGCCGTCTATATTGATGACATCGCCGAGCCCTTCGGTACCTTGCATGCCGGGCTTGGCCTTTCGAGCGTCGCGCACGGCATCCTGAAGTCGGTCGATCTTTCCGCCGTGCGCGCTGCCGCAGGCGTGGTCGCCGTCCTGACCCATGACGATGTGCCCGGGGTCAACGATATCTCGCCCTCCTACATGAACGACGATCCGGTGCTGGCATCAGGCAAGGTCGAGTTTCATGGCCAACCGATCTTCTGCGTGATTGCCGAAACCCGCGAACAGGCCCGGCGCGCTGCCCGTCTGGCAAAGATCGAGTATGAGGAATTGCCTGCCGAGATCGATATCTGGGATCTTGACGTGTCGACCCACCGCCAGGTCGTGACGCCGCTGACCCTTGAACGCGGTGATGCAGCGGTTGCGCTGGCTGACGCCCCGCGACGCCTGAACGGTCGCATGCGCCTTGGCGGGCAGGACCATTTCTACCTCGAAGGCCAGGTATCGCTGGCCGTTCCCGGTGAAGATGATGACGTCATCGTCTATTGCTCTACGCAAGGACCGAGCGAGACGCAGCATATGATTGCCCATGCACTTGGCGTGCCGAGCAACGCCGTGACTGTCGAGGTGCGGCGCATGGGTGGTGGCTTCGGAGGCAAGGAAACCCAAGCCAACCAGTGTGCTGCGATCGCTGCCATTGCTGCCAAGAAGCTGAAGCGCGCCATCAAGATCCGCCTTGATCGGGACGAAGACATGGTTGCCACCGGCAAGCGGCATGACTTTGCCATCGACTATGATGTTGGTTTCGATGACGAGGGACGCATCCTCGCTATCGATTATACCTTTGCCCTCCGGGCAGGGTTTTCCGCGGATCTTTCCGGGCCCGTCGGTGACCGCGCCCTGTTCCACTGCGACAACGCCTACTTCCTGCCGCACGTTCGCGCAAAGTCGGCGCCCCTCTATACCAACACTGTCTCCAACACCGCTTTCCGGGGCTTCGGCGGCCCGCAGGGCATGGTAGGCGCAGAGCGGGTCATCGACGAGATTGCGTTTGCGGTTGGTAAGGACCCGCTTGAGATCCGCAAGCTGAATTTTTATGACGCGATGGGCGTCGATGGCGAACGCAACCTCACCCCCTATCACCAGAAGGTGGAAGATTGCATCATCCAGCGAATCGTCGCGGAACTGGAGGAAAGCGCCGACTATGCAGGACGCCGACACGCAATCCAGGAGTTCAATGACAAGAGCCGCTTCGTCAAACGCGGCATGGCTCTTACTCCTGTCAAATTCGGGATTTCCTTTACCAAGACGGAGTCCAACCAGGCAGGTGCGCTGGTGCATGTCTATACGGATGGCTCGGTGCACATGAACCATGGCGGCACGGAAATGGGGCAAGGCCTCCATTTGAAAGTGGCGCAGGTCGTGGCGGAGGAATTCCAGATCGACCTCGACCGGGTGAAGATCACGGCAACGACGACCGCAAAGGTGCCGAACACGTCTCCGACCGCCGCTTCGTCAGGCGCGGATCTCAACGGTATGGCGGCGCAAGACGCCGCGCGCCAGATCAAGGAGCGGCTGATCGCGTTCGCATCGGATAGTTACAAGGTATCTCGCGACGAGATACTCTTCCTGCCCAATCGCGTGCGCATCGGCAGTGTCGAGATTTCCTTCGCGGAGCTTGTCAAAAAGGCCTATATGGCGCGCGTCCAGCTCTCTGCGGCCGGGTTCTACAAGACACCCAAAATCCATTGGGATCGCTCCAAGGGTCGTGGTCACGCGTTCTATTATTATGCCTACGGTGCTGCCTGCTCGGAAGTTTCCGTCGACATGCTCACCGGCGAGTACATCGTCGAGCGCACCGACATCCTTCACGATACCGGCCGTTCGCTGAACCGCGTCATCGACATCGGGCAGGTCGAGGGCGGGTTCATTCAGGGCATGGGCTGGCTTACAACAGAGGAACTTTGGTGGGACGGGAAGGGACGCCTGAGAACCCATGCGCCGTCGACGTACAAGATTCCACTTGCATCCGATCGGCCCAAGGTCTTCAACGTAGCACTGACAGATTGGTCACAGGCCTACGAACCGACCATTCATCGTTCGAAGGCGGTCGGTGAGCCGCCGCTACCGCTTGGCCTTTCTGTGCTGCATGCGCTTTCGGATGCGGTCGCAAGTGTTGCCGACCACAGGATTTGCCCGCGGCTCGACGCGCCTGCGACACCTGAGCGGGTGTTGATGGCGATCGAGCGCCTCAAGGCAGAAAAGGGATAAGAGCGATGCCTGGAGGGCGCGAAAATATCCGCGATTTCATCCGACGCGAACCGGCATCCATTCTGATCGAGGTGGCAGGAGCCGCAGGCTCCACGCCGCGCGACACCGATGCCTGGATGCTCGTTTCGGAACGGGCGATCTTTGCCACCATCGGGGGCGGTCAGCTCGAACACATGGCCATCGATCAGGCACGCCGGGCATTGCGCCTTGGTGCGCCAGCCGAGGCGATGAATGTGCCGCTTGGACCTGAGATCGGCCAATGCTGCGGTGGTCGCGTCACCCTTGCCTTCACGGCGCTCGATCCCGACGTTGCCAGGGAACTCATCCAACGCAGCGACCGCGAAATGGCTGCCCGTCCGCATGTATATGTTTTCGGTGCCGGACACGTTGGGGACGCACTCGCCCTTGCGCTTTCGCTGGCACCGCTTCGCGTCGTGCTTGTGGATACGCGGGAAGACGAGCTAGGTGCTTCAACCGCCCCGCACATCGAAACCTGCCTGACCGCCATGCCCGAAGCCGTGGTGCGTGACGCCCCTGCCGGCAGCAGTTTCGTGATACTGACACATGACCATGCCCTCGATTTCCTGATTGTTGCCGAAGCGCTTCGGCGCCCTGACGCTGCCTATGTCGGAATGATTGGTTCCAGGACGAAGAAGGCAACATTTCGCAACTGGCTGTTACGCGAGGTCGGCGACCCTGAACTCTTCGCCAACCTTGTCTGCCCAATTGGCGGAACGGCTGTGAGGGACAAACGTCCGGCCGTCATCGCGACCCTCGCCGCCGCAGAGATCATTACTGCGGCGCTCACTTGGACTTCGGGGCGTAATCAGCCGTCAACCGTCTCGCCAGCCGGTTCTTCCTCGAGCAGCTTTCCAATCAACCGCTGACAACGATCAGCCATGAAATCGATCATCAGGCGGACCTTCGGGTCCTGAAAGCGCTTGTGCGGGTAGATTGCCGCGAGCTGAACAGAGGCTGGCGGGGTATCCTTGAGGATCTCCACCAATCGGCCAGCGTTGAGATCGGCCTTCACCTCGAAGAGCGGCTTGTTGATGATGCCGCGACCCTCCAGCGCCCAATGTGTCAGGACATCACCGTCATCGCTGTCATAGGGGCCGGCGACATCGAACTTGCGGGGACCGTCAGCAGTCACCAGCATCCAGTAATATTCCTTCGAACCGGGATAGCGCAGCAATAAACAGTCGTGCTTGTCGGCGATCAGCGCATTTGCATTTTCGGGCACGCCGCGCCGCGCGATATAGGCGGGGGAGGCACACAGCACGCGCTGACAGTTGAGGATGCCTCGCATATGCAGGTTCGAATCCTCGAGAACGCCCAGCTTGAAGGCAACATCGACGCCTTCGGCAAGGATGTCGACATTATGGTCCGACAGCCTGACCCGCACTTCAATATCCGGGTACTTGTCATGGAACTCCGGGATGCCAGATGCGATCAGTCTGCGCCCGATGCCGAGCGGCGCGGTAATTCTCAGCGATCCTTTTGGATTGCGCGACAGATCCGCGATCGCTGCCTCCGCCTCGTTCACCGCTTCGATAATCTTGACCGCTCCCTCGTAGAAAACGCGGCCGTGCTCGGTCGGCGACAGCTTTCGGGTCGTACGGTTGAAAAGCCGGACGCCGAGGTGGATCTCTAGTTCCTTGATACGATTGCTGGCGACCGCGGGGGTCACGCGTTGATCGCGTCCCGCGGCTGAAAGTGTACCGAGTTCGATCACTCGGACGAAGACGCGCACATTATCGAGATAGGACATAGTGAACTTCTACCACACCGTTTCGCGCGGGGCACCGGCGCGATCTTATAGATTTTTTTGAAAGTGTTCGAGCATTTCCCGGGATTTTCGGGGAAGTCGCGCAATGGCAGAACCCTCCGTAAGAATTGGGAGGCCCCTATGTATGAATATGCCATCGCGTGGGATTGGCTTACGTTTGCCGTCCGCTGGCTGCATGTGATCACGGCGATCGCCTGGATAGGATCGTCCTTCTATTTCGTCGCGCTGGATCTTGGCCTGAAGAAGCGGGCCGATCTTCCACCTGGCGCGTTTGGGGAAGAATGGCAGGTTCACGGCGGCGGTTTTTACCAGATCCAGAAGTATCTCGTCGCGCCCGCCAACATGCCGGACCACCTCGTCTGGTTCAAATGGGAAAGCTATGTCACCTGGCTTTCCGGCTTCGGCATGCTCTGTCTCGTCTATTATGCCGGGGCCGACCTCTACATGATCGACCCGAATGTGCTTGATATATCAAAGCCTGTCGCGATTGCGATATCGCTCGGATCGATCGTGCTTGGCTGGATCACCTACAATGTTATTTGCAAGACGCCCTTCGGCAACGACAACACACGGCTGATGGTGGCGCTGTATTTCATTTTGGTCGCCGTCGCCTGGGGTTACTCACATCTCTTTACGGGCCGCGCTGCCTTCCTGCATCTTGGCGCCTTCACCGCGACGATCATGTCGGCCAACGTCTTCTTCATCATTATTCCCAACCAGAAGATTGTCGTCGCCGACCTCCTTGCCGGCCGCAAGGCCGACCCGAAATACGGGAAGATCGCCAAGCAGCGCTCCACCCATAACAATTACCTGACCCTGCCGGTTTTGTTCCTGATGCTGTCCAACCATTATCCGCTGGCATTCGGCACTCAGTTCAACTGGATCATCGCCTCTCTTGTCTTCCTAATGGGCGTTACGATCCGTCACTACTTCAATACCCGCCACGCCAATGCCGGAAATCCAACATGGACGTGGCTTGTCACTGTGCTTCTGTTCATTGCCATCATGTGGCTCTCAACGGTCCCGAAAGTGCTAACAGGTCAGTCGGACGATGCCAGGATCTCCGCGATCCAGCAGCCCTTCATCTCTGCGCAAGCCTTTTCTCGCGTTCGTGACACCGTCATGGGACGCTGTTCTATGTGCCACGCAAAGGAACCTGGATGGGAGGGCATCATCGCGCCGCCAAAGGGCGTCGTGCTTGATACGGACAGGGACATCGCTGCTCATGCGCGCGAGATCTACCTGCAGGCCGGTCGCTCGCATGCCATGCCGCCGGCCAACGTCACGCAAATCTCCGCCGAGGAGCGTCGCCTGCTTGTCTCCTGGTACGAAAGCGCCATCACCAGGGAGGAAATTCAATGAATGACGTTCTGATCCGCGGCCGCGTGCTGACCTTCGTCGCCGAACCCAATGGCATCGATGATACCTCTTCCTGCCACTATGTCGAGGATGGCGCGGTTCTTGTGCGAGAGGGAAAGATAGCCGCCGTCGGCTCCTATGGCGAGGTTAGCAAGGCGGCAGGGGCCGGTCATTCCGTTGCGGATCACCGACCGAACCTCGTCCTGCCGGGCTTCATTGATACGCACCTGCATTTCCCGCAGACGCAGGCAATCGCCTCCTATGGTGCACAATTGCTCGAATGGCTGAACACGTACATCTTCGTCGAGGAGCAAAAGTTCGCGCGCACTGCTCACGCAGCCGAGGTCGCTGACCGCTTCATGGATGAACTGCTTTCGAACGGCACAACGACTGCTGTCGCCTACTGCTCCGTTCATTCGCAAAGCGTCGACGCGTATTTTGCAGCAGCCGAAGCGCGCGGCATGTGCGTGATTGGCGGCAAGGTGATGATGGACAGGAACGCGCCGGAGCAGCTACGTGATACACCGCAGCGTAGTTATGACGAGACAAAGCGCCTTATCGCGAAATGGCATGGCCGCGGCCGCGCCCGCTACGCAATCAGTCCGCGCTTTGCGATCACCTCTAGCCCCGAACAGTTGGAAATGAGCAGGGCACTCGTCGCCGAGCATCCCGATTGCTACGTTCAGACGCATCTCTCCGAGAATCGTGATGAAATCGCGTTTGCCACGTCCCTTTATCCCCGGGCGAAGGACTATACGGATATCTATGCGCGGTACGGCCTGCTGAATGATCGGACGTTTCTTGGCCATTGCATCCATATGAGTGACCGGGAGGTCGGCGCACTTGCCGAAACAGGTGCGGTCGCCGTCTTCTGCCCTACATCCAACCTCTTCCTCGGATCGGGGCTGTTTGACGCTGCTCGTTTCGACAAGCTTGGTGCGCGGTGGTCGGTCGCAACCGATGTCGGGGCTGGGACGAGCTTCTCCATGCTGGAGACGATGGATGAAGCATACAAGGTGCTGCACCTCCAGGGTCAGCGGCTGACGCCGCTCAACTCATTCTATCGCATGACGCGAGGCAATGCACTGGCGCTCGGGCTTGAGCGGTCAATCGGTTCTCTCGAGGCAGGCTCAGATGCCGATATCGTCATCCTTGATGCCAGGGCGAAGTCAGCGATGGAATATCGCATGCATACGGCGACATCGCTGGCCGAGGAGCTCTTCATCCTTCAGACTATGGGCGACGACCGCTGCATCGATGAAGTTTATGTCAGCGGCAAGCCGATGAAGACAAAGGTCCGAAGGAAAAGCGCGTTGGCATCCCGGACACTGGAGACAGCCTGATGGTCTGGTTTAGGTCAGGCTCGGCTGGCTCCATCGATTAATAGGGGTCCCGAACGGCCCCCCATTGCTTTGGTCAGGCCCTTAGCGGCTGCTAGAACGAGCGGACCTACGGCCTCGATCTTGTTATCCGGCAGACGGACGGCCGGTCCCGAAACGGAAATTCCTGCGACAGCTTCGCCATATTCGTCGAAAATCGGCGCCGCCACACAGCGCATGCCAAGCGTATGCTCCTCGTCATCGATCGACCAACCACGCATTCGAATTTCGGAAATATCTGCTAGCAGTAAGGACAAGCTGTCGCGGGTCTTGTCGGTGAAGCGTTCCAGCGAGCGGCCGGAAAGCAGGGCCTCGATACGATTGTCCGGCCATGTCGAAAGGATCGCCTTGCCGATTCCGGATGCGTGGATCGGCCCACGCCGACCGGGACGAAAAAAGGCACGCATTGGTGCGTGACTTTCCACCTGCGAAATGAAAACGACGTCGCCGTCCTCTTCGATGGCGATATTTGCGGTCTCACCGCACGCGCCCATCAATTGCTTCAGAAACGGCCGGCTGATCGTGCCGAGCTTGCGAAAGCGCATGTAGGCCGTTCCTATCTCGAAGGCTTTCACGCCTACCGTCCAGGCGCCGGTTTCGCCGTCATGGGCGACCATGCCATGTTTTGCGAGTGAATTGAGAAGCCTGTGCACAGTGGAGGTTGCCATCCCGGACCGCTCGGCGAGTTCACTTAGGACCGCACCATCTCCCTCAGCCACGAGTTCCAGAAGTCTCAGGCTGCGGTCGAGTACCTGGACCGATGACGAGGTTGCGTCCTTCAAAGGCTTCCGGCCGGGCCTTCCTCTCGTCTTTTCCCTGTCCTCAACCATGCCGCAATCCTCCTGCAACCGCCGATGTCGGACGTTCAATAAATCATTCTCGATCTTTTGGAATACAGTGAAGACGTCGAACTGAGAATTGCCCCGCAGCTATCGAAATCCTGCCCTTTGTTGATGAAGAGCCAATGTCGAGGACGAGCGCAAGTCCGAGCGGACCTTTAACAGCCATCTATCGGGAGGGCTGAACCTCCTGGGCCTGAGGCCATCGGCCTTGGCCGGTCTCATATGGACGGGTAGATTCCCTTGCAATAGCTCACCGTTCGCATAATTTTGAGTTATAGAGGAGGTGCTTATAACTCATGTCCTGAAATTGGCGACCGCGCCGCCTGGACGAGCTTGCAAACAGTTCTAAAGGCAGTAGTGTTCATCAGAGATGCACTGGTTATCAATGATTGCGAGGTCGAATGTTTCCCCTCGTATCCGTACTATATTTCTAGCCAATCGTTGTGTAGCGCAAACTGACTGGCGAAAATACTCTTGCAAACGCGCGGGCCAATGCGTTTTCTGATGACCGTTGGCGAGATCTTCGGTCTCGACAGTCTAGCTGCTGCGTCGCCATCGGCCGGAGGCCCGGCGTTTTAAAGGTGCTAACTGGAACGATTAGGCCGTTTGACGATTTCTCCCCTGCACTTAATTTGCCAAGAAGGAGAAAAATCATGAAATCGCTGGCTGAAATCTTCGAGCATACGCTGCAGGATGTCTATTTCGCTGAAAACGCCATCACAAAGGCGCTACCAAAGGTCGCCAAGGCAGCGAAAAGCCCGGAGCTGAAAAAGGCGGCTGAGGACCACCTGTCGGAAACTAAAGACCAAATTAAAAAGCTGGAGCAGGTCTTCAAGTCGATCGGCAAAACGGCATCTGGCGAAAAATGCGACGCCATTGAAGGGCTTATCAAGGAGGCAGATGGTTTGATGAAAGAGGCTGAAGGGACTGCGTTGGACGTAGGCCTGCTTGCCGCTTGCCAAGCTGTCGAGCACTATGAGATCGCCCGCTATGGCTCGTTGCGGGAGTGGGCCAAGGACCTCGGCCATGATGAGGCGCACAAGCTCCTGAGCGAGATCCTCGACCAGGAGAAAGCGACAAACAACAAACTCACCAACCTGGCTGTAACGTCGGTTAATAAAACCATGGCCCGTTCAAAGGCGGCATGACGAAACGAGGGCGGCCCTGACCGCCCTTGTTCATTTTACATCTCGTCTTACTGGCACCGGGTAACTTGCCCCCGTGCCTGTGACTGGCGTCGGGTTATTCCCCCTGATTGACTTGAATATTGCTCGATGACGCTTATATCTAGCTTATCGAAATTTGCTTTTTGAGCTTTGCTTTGCGTTTTACCGCAGCTGGCGAACCTTTTCTTTCAGACATCGATCATTGACTGCCGACGGCTCGCGTTGGGCAGCGACTAATCGCGCGATTGAAAGGTAATCGTCATGGCCACTGGTATTGTAAAATTCTTCAATGCGACAAAAGGCTTCGGATTCATCCAGCCAACGGATGGCTCGAAAGACGTCTTCGTTCACATAACAGCGATTGAACGCTCGGGGATGAGCTTCCTGTCGGAAGGTCAGAAACTGAGCTTCGACGTTGTAGAAGATGGACGTTCGGGCAAGAGCTCGGCTGAAAATCTCCAGGTTGCGTAATCGGACCTCGGTCTTTGACCACGGATGTACTGGCATTGACCGAATTGTCTCAGAGGTCCGGGGCGAACCCAGACCTTTTATTTTCAGGAGCAATTTAAATGAAGAAGACGAATGCTGAACAGCAAATCCAGCGGGCAATACGCCAGGTGAAGAACACCAGCGGCGGCGGCCATCTTGGCGGCACAAACTTTGGACAGGCGTACGATGCCAAGACATCGTCTGCGAAAGGTAAAGCAGATAGCAGTCGCCGAAGCACCCGAAAGTCTTGATCCTCAGCTTGACCTCTTCAGTCATCTCTTGTCCGGAGCAATGGTGGGGACCGATAGTCCTTACCAAAGGCTCGTGAGGAGGCGCGGCGTTTTTTTACACTGTGCCAGTAAGGCCTTTGTCGGAGACACGGTGTGGCGTTGTCTATTCCGCCCGCCGGTCCTGACTAACGCTTTGCGATCAAATGCAAATACCCCACGGAGGAAGAAAATGACGGCCACCAGACCAGACTTCCTCAAGCCCGCTAAACGGTCGGCCGATGCAAAGGTCGCTCAGACGAACGCAACTGCCAGGACTATTCTGGATGCCGAAGCTACTGCGCGGCACAAGAAAACCCGAGACCCGAGGGCACTCCGACTAGCCCAACCATCCTTGGCCCAGCCACCCGTCGAGACTCCAAGGAAGAAGAGCATTCGCAAGTAAAGTTTCATGGACGCAAGTCGACGGCAATGTGGTTACCGGATAAATTTAGACGGGGTGTGGAGCAAAACACTTAGACTTACGCCGTTAGCGTGCCTTGAGTCCCCGGGTTCGGCCCGCCGCGCCTCCTTAAATAGGGCCAGCCACGCCGCACCAACGCGCTGCTTTGTTCGTCGTCGTCGACCTCGTCTCCCGGACTTCGTTGATCTGGAGGGTGGGTTCGAGGTATTTTAAGTACCGACCGCAGGTGAGCGATCGAGCGCTTCCACGATTCATGCGGATTTCGCGAACCGCCCATCTGAGGACGATGTCGAGCTATCAGCGATCAGCAACCCATCGATCTAAGTCAGTAGCATTCCCCCATCGACATGAAGCTCGATCCCATTGACAAAGCTTCCTGCATCGGAGGCGAGGAAGAGTGCGGCGCGCGCCAACTCTTCTGGCTGGCCGAGGCGCCCTGCAGGAATCAGCGAGGCCATGTGGTCTTCAAATGCCGGCCGCTGGGAATCCAAGGTCCCCAGCCAAGCATCTTTGAGCGATTTTTCAATCCAAATTGGCGACTATCTCCCGCACGGAAAAGTGGCGTCTTCTCAATAACTTGGACGATCTCGGCCGCAGATCCTTGGGCCATCTGTCCTGTTCGAAGGCGGCTCGGCAAATTGGCTGGGGACCCGCAAGCAACCCGCTACAATACGTCCCACCGTAGCCAATGTCTCCTCTTGGCGCGAGGCGGAAGGCCGCATTCGGCCCGAAGCGGCCGTTGGAGGAAAGCGTCCCGTCACACGGCCTCGCCCCGAAGCCGGACGACATCCTTCGAGGGTGGTAGCCCGAACTGCCTTGCGTATTCCCGGCTGAACTGGTTCGGGCTTTCATAGCCAACGCCGAAGGCGACCGACGTCGCCGTTCCTTCTCCGGCCATCAAAAGCCTGCGCGCGTGCAGCAGGCGGACCTGTTTCTGGTATTGGATCGGGCTGAGCGCCGTGATTGCCTTGAAGTGTCGATGGAACGCTGAGACGCTCAGAGCCGCCATCTCCGCGAGAGCCTCGACCCTCAGGGGCTTGGCAAAGTTTTCTCGAATCCATTGGATCGCAATGCCGATCCGCGACAGCGCTGCATCTGGCGCGGCAATGTCCCGCAGCATCCAGCCCAGCGGGCCCTGCAGCACCCTGAAGAGGATCTCACGTTCGTAAGCAGGTGCAAGCACGGCGACTTCGTCCGGGCGCTCCATCAGCCGGAGTATCCGCACCCAGGCGTCGAGGAATTCCTCGTTGACCGGCGCAACCGAGAAGCCCGAGCCGAACAGCTTGCTGCAGACCTGCACGGGCAGATCGCTGATGAGGGCGGCGACAGTTGGCGGGTGGAGCGTCAGGCTTACCGCCAGGTAGGGTTCTCCCGACACCGAAGGGTGCACCGACCCCACCGCCGGAAGGTCGACCGACATGACGAAATACGTCGCCGGGTCGTAGGCGAATGTCCGTTCGCCGACCGTCATCGTCTTCGAGCCAGTCAGGATCAGGTTGATCATCGGCTCGTAGACGGCCGAAAGCCGATGCGCCGGGATCTCGCCCTGGACTATCGCAACGCGTGGAATTCCCGTTTCCGTGCGGCGGTTTTCCGCCGAAGAGGCCAGGTCACGCAGTTCCTGAAGTTGCTTTTCCATGGAGATGACCGTGACAGGTCAGGACCGCCTCCGCAACAGGGCAGCAGAAATAGGCAAGTTTCAGAGAGGAATAGGTGAGCGGGCGAGACGGCGCAGACCTAGCTTCAGGGCACAGCAAACAGGCAAGGAAACAGCCATGAAGATCGTCATCGTCACCGGAGGAAGCCGGGGTCTTGGAGCCAGCACAGCCATCGAATGCGCCCGCAGAGGAATGGGCGTCGTCGTGACCTACAACAGCAACCCTGCCAAAGCGGACGATGTCGTGAAGACGATCATGGAGATCGGCGGTCAGGCCGTTGCCCTAAAACTCGACGTCGGCGACATCGGCGCGTTTCCGGCGTTTCGTGACGCTGTTGCCTTGGGCCTGCAGTCCGTCTTCGGCCGGGGCGACTTCGACTATCTCGTCAACAATGCCGGATACGGCCTTTTCAATCCGATCGCGACCGTTACGGAAGAACAGTTCGATGGGCTGTTCAACGTCCATCTCAAGGGGCCGTTCTTCCTTACCCAGATCCTGCTGCCGCTGATGGGCGACGGCGGCCAGATCATCAACATTACCAGCGCGACCACGCGCGTGGCGACTGCAGGCGTCGCGCCCTATGCCTCCTTCAAGGGTGGTCTGGAAAGTCCTGACCCGCTACATGGCCAAGGAGTTCGGCGAGCGGGGCATCCGGGCGAACTCGATCGCGCCCGGCGCAATCCGCACCGAACTCGGCGGCGGCCTGAATGACGAGTTCGAGGCCATGCTTGCAGGCCCGACCGCGCTCGGCCGCGTTGGCGAGCCTGAAGAGATCGGCGGCGTCGTCGCTAGCCTTCTGTCCTGCGAGCACCGCTGGATCAACGCCCAGAACATTGAGGTCGCGGGCGGCTACATCATCTGAACGAAGGAGAGCGATATGCTCGATCATGTCTTCATTTCCGTCAGCGACATCGATCGCTCGATCGCCTTCTACGAGGCGGCGCTGGCCCGACTCGGCATCGTTCACGCCCACGACTACGAAGGCAAGAACGGCCCTCCCGGTCATCCGGATCTGAAGGGGTTCGGCGCGAACGGCCGGGTATTCTTCTGGCTCCGCGACGGCGTGGCCGAAGGCCGCGCGGCCCATGTCGGCTTCGTCGCCGATGGCACCTCCCAGGTCGACGCCGCTTTCGCCGCCGCCATGATGGCAGGCGCCTCGGAAATTCATCCGCCGGGAGCACAGCTCCACTACGACCCTCGTTATTACGCCGCCCAGGTTCGCGACCCGGACGGCTACAGCCTCGAATTCGTCTACAAGGAATGGCAGCACTGACATGACCAAACTGATGGTCTACGGCGCGACCGGCAATACCGGCCGCATGGCAGCGGAGCATGCGAAAGCGGCCGGTACGCCCTTCGTTCTCGCCGGCCGGAACGAAGCGACCCTTTCGACGCTTTCTGCGGAACTCGGCGTCGAATACCGCGTCTTTGGTCTCGACGATGCTGCAGCGATCGATACCTCCCTAGTCAGCATCTCCGTCCTCCTGAACTGCGCCGGTCCGTTTATGCGCACGGCCGATGCCCTGATGACGGCGTCGATCCGCAACGGTGTGCACTATCTCGACACCGCCGCCGAACTCGACAGCTATCGTCTGGCCGAGACTTTGGACGACAGAGCGAAGGCTGCAGGTGTCATGCTCATGCCGGGCGGTGGTGGCAGCGTCGCCATGCTCGGTAGCCTCGCGGGACATGCGCTGTCGCGTGTGAACGACCCTCGCAAGATCAGGATCGCGCTGCATGTGGCGGGCGGGCTGTCACGCGGATCGGCGATCAGCGCCATGGAGAACGTCACCGTCGAGACCCTGGCGCGGGTGGACGGCGAGCTTGTCGCCATTGCCGCCGATGGCATTCTCAAGTTCGATTTCGGCGAGGGCGCGGTCGACTGCTTCCCGGTGACGCTGCCCGATCTCATCACTATCTGGCGGGCGACGGGCGTTCCCGATGTCGAGACCTTCGTGCATGTCACCGGCAATGGCTTCCCGCAGGGCGATCTTTCGACGCTCCCGGACGGGCCGAGTGAAGAGGAGAGGCTGGCGAACCGCTACCAGGCGTCCGTCGAAGTCACCGCCGCGGACGGCAAGGTCACCCGTTCCATCCTCGATACGGTCAACGGCTACACGTTCACGGCGATGGCGGCAGCCGCGGCTGGCCGGCGCGTCCTGGAGGGCGAAGTCCGTCCCGGTTTCCAGACGCCGTCGGCGCTGTTCGGAAACGGCTTCGCACAAACCGTCGCCGACACGACTATCATCGACGCCTGACGAAGCCGGCACTATGCAGAAGCTCGTTGAATCCTTCATCGCGACCGCCAATGCCTTCGACGTGGAAGGGGCACTGTCCCTCTTCGCAACCGACGCCGTCATCGAAGACGTCTCGGTCGGCGACGCCTTCATTGGCCACACTGGTGTCCGCCAATACCTCGAGCGGTTCTTTGTCGGCTACAGCACCAGCAGCAAGCTGCTGTCTGTCGTGGAGGTGGACGACCTTCATTCTGACGTCCGGCTCGATTTCACCGGCGATTTCGGACACGAGATCGGCATCCTGAAGATCACAATCAATTCCATCGGCCTGATCGAGCGCATCGACGCCGATCTCGAATAACAGACCCCAACAGTCCTATCGAACCAGAAATATCGGCGGCCAGCGCGCCGATGCCGGGGACGGTCTGCATTCCGCAGGCCTCCGGAACGACAAGGAGCACGTTCATGACCACATCGGAATCGCTTGCACAGGACGCCGTGGACCGGCTCGCCGTCGTCGAGGCTCTCTATCGCTTCGCGGCCGGCATCGATCTTCGCGACAACAATCTCCTCACCTCATCGTTGGCGGAGAATGCTGTCTCTGACTTCCGACCGGCTGCTGCCAAGGCCGGCTTCGAGTATCCAGTCATCGAGGGCCGAGATGTCATAGTCTCGGCGCTGACAGCATCACTCTCCACCTTGGACACCACGCATTCCGTCAGCAATCCGCGGGTAACGATCGATGGCGACACTGCACGTATGGATGTTCTGGTCGAGGCGCAGCACGTTCCCCGCAGCGATCCCTCGCGTTACTACCTGATGAAGAACCGCTACGACGTCGAGCTGAAGAGGAGCGGCGACATCTGGGTCATTACCCGCAACACGGTCGACAATATCTGGCGCTCCGGTGACATCGTAGTTCTTTCCGGAATCTAGCCTCTATTTTGTGTACTCAAGGAGGGCGGCGACGAGACATTGTCTCCGCCTTAGTAGCTTATGGCGGCGGGTAGCGCGATGTCTGCTTTGGCGCAAAGCGGCCATCCCCGGCGATGCAACCTTCTTCGCGAAAGCGGAAATTATTGCCGCTCTCGCGCCCCGTTGACTGATGCCCAAAGCCAGGGCACAAAGGTGGCATCCACGGTCGCTCGCGGCAGGAAAAAATAAGGAAATCAAGGCATATTTCGCTAAGTCGTTGAAATTATGTGAGAAACCAGGTTCTCCAGGCAAGCCGTTTTAATCCTACTTTTCGCTGCAAATTGGCAACCTCCTCCCCCACGAAAAAGCGACGTCTTCCCAAAGGCTTGCACGATCTATGTTCCAAATTTTTCGGCAATCGGCCGGGCCCGAAGACGGCTAGGGGAATTAGCTGGGGACCCGCGGGCAATGACCGCAACGGGGCCGAGACCGAAATGGCAATTTTCAGGCGTCGACGACGCATAAGCGGACGAGAGCTCGAAAACCATCCTTTTGCGCTCGTCACACACGCATATTGTCTGTCACCGTCTGAGGTAATGGAAAGGTTCTGCGGTTGGTGGACAATTTCCGATATCGTGAGGGTGTTAAGTTGTGGTGGCGGAGAAAGACGCGGTTGAAATTTGACAGATTGCGATAGCCGACCTCGAAGCAGATGTCCGTGATCGGCATAGAGGTATCGGTCAATAGCTGGCCCGCCTTCCAGATACGAAGCTTGTTGACGTGGTCGGTGAAGCTGTGACCGCTGTTTTTCTTGAAGAATCGCGAGAAAGCACTGTCGCTCATGCCGACCATGCGAGCCATGTCCGGCAACCTTATGTCCTCCGACAGATTGGCAAAGATATAAGCGAAGACCTGTTGCAGGGCCTCGAGCGACCCATAGCTCAGGTCCGGCACATAAGCCTCTGAAGACAGCGTATCGTACTCGTCCGTATCGCGCAGCAGCGAGAGCAATGACAGGAAGGTCGAAAGCCGCACCGAGCCGGTCTGGAACTCCATGCCGAGTATCAGCGCCTCCGCCTGTTCCCGCGCCCGGCCCTTGAAGGAGAGCCCCCGTTGCGCCCGGGCGAGAAAGTCTCGCAGCCCCGCGAGTTCCGGCAGGAAAGCCGAAGCTTGCTCCAACTTGGCAGGTAAAAACTGGATAACAATGTCGCGTCCCGGGATGCGCTCGTCCGGTCCGAGCGGTGTCACCCAGTCGTGCGGCAGGTTGCTGCCGATGACGGAAATATGGCCTGGCGTAAACGCACCGACATGATCGCCTGCGAGCAGGACGCCACTGGCATTGGGAATGTAATGGATCTCTACTTCCGGGTGGAAATTCCAGACGTTGCGTTCCCAGGGGTAGTCGTCGCGGCGCCACAGGAAGGACTCGTCGGCACCGGTCAACACATATTCAAATCTCGCGACCGTCGGCGAAATAACTGACATTTGCAGAAACCCTTCCGTTCTTCCCAAGCATGTTCGTTGCGTGGCAATCAATATTAGATTGTGCAACGCACACAAGATTTCATGGATATTTTCGGCATTTCGCGCATGAGAGTATCAGTATCGCGCAACGACCGCGCTTGTGTCCACCCCTTCTTTCCTCAACTATTGAGGTCTGTTGAGCGTGTCGGAGGAGAGTTTAACACGCACAACCGGACCGATTTTGCGATCCAAATGGAGGAGAACCATGAACAGTTTCGTCAAAGCCGTAGGCGTCGGCTTCATCTCGCTTGGGCTTTGGAGCTCAACCGCTCTTGCGCAGGATTCCTGGTGGAAGACTGCAGCTCAGCCCTATCAGGGCGCGACCATCCGGGGCATCTCTGAATCGACCCCCGCATCCAAATATGTCGAGCAGGTGCTTGGCCCGAAATTTACGGAAGAGACCGGTATCAAGGTCGAATTCGAGGCAACATCCTGGGACCAGATGTACGACAAGGCGATCAAGGACATGGAAGCCAATACCGGCATCTATGACTTCGTCTATATCGAGCAGGATATCGTCTATACGTATCTGGCCCGCAACTTCCTGGTCGATATTACCAAGTCGCTCGCGGATAACACTAAGATCGCTTCGCCGGACTTCAAGCCGGAGAATTTCACCACATTCTTGAACTACTTCAAGGATCCGAAGTCGGGTGATGTCATGGGCGTGCCCATGGAAGCCTTCATCAAGCCCTACCTCTACCGCAAGGACCTTTTCGACGATCCGGCGATCCAGAAAGCCTACAAGGATTCCACGGGTGCGGATCTGAAGCCTGCGACGACGCATGAAGAGTATACCCAGATCGCCAAGTTCTTCGCCGAATACGGCGCGGACAAGGAGCTCTGGGGAACCACCGTACAGGCCGCGTCGAGCCATCCCGCCTCCTTCTATGAATTCTTCGAGTCGGTCGCGCCGACCTTCGGCGTCTACAACTGGGGCATCGACGGCACGACCTTCGCGGCCACCGAAGCCAACGGCGGCCAGATGAACTCGGCCGCTGCGAAGAAGGCGCTTAACTACTGGGTCGACCTGCTGAAATACGCACCGCCGGAATCGACGTCGTCGACCTGGGACGAAGTTGCCGGGACATTTGCCGCCGGCCGCGCAGTCCAGGGTCTCGTCTACGGTGAAAACGCTGCCTGGATCGCGACCGACGCACACAAATCGACCGTTGTCGGCAAGGTGGGCGTGGCATTGCCTCCGGTCGAGCCGGGCGTCATGGAAGCAGCCAAATCCGGCAAGGGATATATCGGCTACTACGATGGCGGCGCGTTCGGCATCCCGCATTCGTCCAAGAACAAGGACGCGGCGCTGCTCTTCCTGCAGTATATCGGGCAGCCTTCCGTGCAGACCGACTGGGCGCTGGCCGGCTCCCGCATCGTCATGAACTCGACCTACGACGATCCCAAGATCGTCGATCAGGACAAGAAGATGAACGGCTACTACACGCTGATGCGTGAAGACGGAAAGCTGTTCGCCGGAGCGCCGCCCTTCCCGTTCCACTCGCAGGTTCTGCAGGTCGTCGCGCCGTTCATCTACAAGGCGATCGTTGGCGAGATCAAACCGGACGATGCGCTGGACCAGGCCGCTACAGCAGCCGAAGCCGAGCTCGTGAAACTCGGCTACCGCAAGTAAAAAACCGTACCTCCCGGCGGTTGGCGGTCACCTTTCAAACAAGGTGGCCGCCCCGTTTCCCGACTGCGTTTTGCGGGGTCTGCCCGCGACGTTGAAGTCGGGCGAACAAGACTCAATCACGATCTGACGGAGCGCAGGATGAGACAATCCAACATCGGATGGCTGTTTTTAGCACCAGCCACGCTAATCCTGTTCGTTGTCGGGTTCATACCCTTCATCTACATTCTCTATGTCGGCTTCTTCGACTGGAACACCAACGCAGTCGATCCCACGCTGCGCTGGGCCGGCCTCCAGAATTACCGAAGCCTCGTTTTCGACGCGACATTCCTGAACTCGCTGGCGCGCACGCTGGTCTTCGCCTTCTTCGTGGTTGTGAGCGAACTGCTGCTTGGCTATGTCCTGGCCCGCGCGCTGATGGCAGACCGTTTGTGGGGCCGGCAGTTCTTTCGCACAATCCACACCCTGCCGATCGTTGTCGCGCCCATCGCGGTCGGCGCCACCTGGCGGCTGCTGTGCGTTCCCGGCTTCGGCATCGTGCCCTATTACCTGAAACTGTGGTTCGGCATCGATTACAACATCTCGACCAACGCCTATCACGCCTTCGCCACCGCGATCATCATGGACCTGTGGCACTGGACGCCGTTCGTCACGCTGTCGCTCATGGCGGGGCTGACCGCCTTGCCGAAAGAACCGCTCGAACAGGCACAGATCGATGGCGGCAACAAGCTGCAGATATTCTGGTACGTGATCGTGCCGATGTTGAAGCCCGTGCTGCTGACAACCGTCTTCATCCGGCTGATGGATGCGTTGCGCTCGGTCGACGAAATCTGGATGCTGACCAAGGGCGGCCCGGCCGAGGCGACCCGGTTCATCGGCCTTCATATCTGGATCAACGTCTTTCCGAAGACGGACTACGGCTACGGCGCGGCCATGTCCCTTCTCACGCTTTACGTCACAATCGTTTTGAGCTGGCTGCTGTTCGTCGCCATGACCGGCCGCAAGGGAGGCGCACAATGAGACGCTCCGGTATAACCTCGTTCGTCCTTTGGGTATGTCTGACCATTCTGACGCTGCTTCCGGTCTGGTGGATGCTGGTCGTTTCGATGCGCCCCCGCGTGAAGCTCTATTCGAAGTCGTTCCTCATCGACGATCTCTACTGGGACAATTTCCTGGCCGTGCTGAACAGCTCGACCTTCCTGCAATATCTCTGGAATTCGCTGGTCGTGGCGACATCGAACGCAGCGCTTGTGTGCGCGCTCGGCCTGCTCGCGGCGTTCGGGCTGTCGCGCTACAAGATCAGCGGTGGTGACAACGTGTTTTTCTGGCTGATCACCAACCGCATGGCGCCGCCGGCCGTGTTTCTGCTGCCGCTCTTCCTGCTATTCACCAAGTGGTTCGTCTTCGGCGATTTCATGCTGTTCGACACGAAGATCGGCCTGATCCTGCTCTATTGCGTCTTCAACCTTCCCTTCGCCATCTGGCTCCTGAAGGGCATGCTGGACGGGATTCCGCTGGAGCTCGATGAAGCGGCGCGGGTGGATGGTGCGACGACGGGGCAGGTGCTGTCCCATGTCGTCCTGCCGCTGGCGCGGCCGGGATTGGCCGTCACCTTCATCCTGACCTGGATTTTCGCCTGGAACGAGTACCTGTTCGCAGCGACCCTCACGTCTTCGGCTGGCGCCAGGACCGTGACGACAGCGCTCGCCGAATATGTCTCCGTCACCGGAACGAACTGGGGCGAGATGGCGGCAATGGCGTTCCTCACCACGCTTCCGGCCCTGGTCGTGCTCGGCTTCGTCCAGAAGCACATCGTGACCGGCCTCACCTTCGGTGCATTGAAAGGGTAAGATGATGGCTGGCTTTCAACCTCAGAAAACCGAACGCGACGGGTTCCTGCCGATCCGGACCAACGGCTTCGACAGGGGGTTCATCTCGGTCGTAATCCTGATCCTGGTGCATCTTCTCTGGATGCGCTTCCTGGAGGGCGTCTTGCCCCTGTGGGTGGCAACGGTGCTCTGCCTGGCACTGGCCGTATTCATTATCCGAAAGGGCTGAAAGACATGAGATCACTCGTTCTCGAACGAAAAGACGAACTGCGCATTCGCGACCTGGACCCCAAAGAGGTGCTCGGCCCCACCGACGTGCGCATCGCCATCAAGACCGTGGGTGTGTGTGGCTCGGACGTTCACTATTATACGCACGGCGCCATCGGCCCCTTCGTGGTGCGCGAGCCCATGATCCTCGGCCATGAAGCCGCCGGCATTGTCGAGGAGGTCGGCAGCGCCGTTCAGAACCTGAAGGTGGGTGACCGCGTTTGCATGGAACCCGGCATTCCCGACCCTCAAAGCCGCGCGTCGCGGCTGGGGCTCTACAATCTCGATCCCGCAGTGCGCTTCTGGGCAACGCCGCCGGTGCATGGCGTGCTGAGGCCGAGAGTGGTTCACCCGGCTGCCTTCACCTTCAAGCTTCCGGACAATGTGTCCTACGCCGCCGGCGCCATGGTCGAGCCGCTGGCAGTCGGCTTTCAGGCAGTATCCAAGGCGAAACTCACACCCGGCGCGGTGGCGTTGGTGACAGGCGCCGGACCGATCGGCATGGTGACAGCAATCGCGGCGCTGTCGGCGGGCTGCGCCAAGGTGATCGTCACCGATGTTGTCGATGAGAAGCTTGCCGTGGCGCGCAAGCTCGGCCCCGCCATCATGACCGTCAACGTCCGCTCGCAGGACCTGAAGAGTGTCATCGCCCGCGAAACCGACGGCTGGGGCGTGGATGTCGTCTTTGAATGTTCCGGCGCGGCCGGAGTGATCGCAGATACGGTGCATCACGGCTGCCCCGGCGGCGCCATCGTCTTTGTCGGTATGCCGCTGCAGCCGGTGCCGCTCGATATCGTCATCGCCCAGACGAAGGAACTGCGCATCGAGCACGTCTTCCGCTACGCCCATGTCTATCCGCGCATTGTCGCGCTGTTGGGCTCGAACCAGATCAACGTCGATGCGCTGATCACCGATACTTACGCCTTCGAGGATTCTGTCGAAGCGTTCGATTACGCCGTGCGGCCGAAGCCGTCTTCGGTGAAGATCCAGATCGAGCTCGGCAAGTAGCATGTACCTGCAGAAGTTGGATCTGAGCGGAAGGGTCGCGGTCATCACCGGTGCAGGACGCAACATCGGTTATGCCTGCGCTGATGCGCTGTCTGAAGCCGGCGCGCATGTCGTGCTGACCGATCTCGATGAAGAACACGGCCAGTCGGCCGTCTCGAAACTCGCCGCGATGGGCCGAAAGGCCGAATTCGTACGCCTCGACGTGACCGATTCCGGCGAAACCGACCGCGTCGCGGCGGCGATCGCTTCCAAGCATGGACGCGTGGACATTCTGGTGGCCAATGCCGGCGTTGCCGCCCACAGCCCGGCGGAGGCAATGTCCGATGCAGACTGGCTGAGGGTCGCAAACGTAAACCTCAACGGCGTGTTCTGGAGCAATCGTGCCTTCGGAAACCTGATGCTGAAGGCGGGAAGGGGCTCGATCGTCAATATCGGTTCTATGTCCGGCATCATCGCCAACCGCCCGCAGCCGCAAGCCGGTTACAACGCCTCGAAGGGGGCCGTTCATATGCTGACGAAATCGCTTGCGGCCGAATGGGCAGAGCGTGGCGTCCGCGTCAACGCCGTCGCACCGACTTATATCGCAACCGACATGACGAAGGCTGCGATCGAGAAGACCGGGTGGGACAAGGACTGGATGGACATGACGCCGATGAAGCGCATGGGCGACGTCGAGGAAATTGCGTCCGTCGTCCTGTTCCTGGCTTCCGATGCCGCCAGCCTGATGACCGGCAGCATTGTGGTTGCGGATGCGGGGTACACCTCATGGTGAAACTGCCCCCGCACCCGTCCCGAATGATCCGCGGCCTTGCCGCCACACTGACTGAGGATTGAGATATGGCGACGATCGAGCTCGACCAGGTTGACAAGCATTACGGCTCCTATCACGCACTGCGTAACATCTCGTTCGATATAGCCAACGGCGAGTTCGTCGTCCTTGTCGGACCCTCCGGTTGCGGCAAATCCACGCTGCTGCGATCGCTTGCGGGCCTTGAGGAGATCACCGGCGGTTCTATCAAGCTTGGCGGACATCGCGTCGATAACATCCCCGCCAAGGACCGTGACGTGGCGATGGTGTTCCAGAACTACGCGCTCTATCCGCACATGACCGTCCGGGAGAACATGGCCTTCGCACTGAAGTTGCGCGGCGAAAATCTTGCAGATCGCAACGCCAAGGTCGATAAGGCTGCCGAGATGTTGCGGCTCACGCCCTATCTCGACCGATATCCGAAGGCACTCTCGGGAGGCCAGCGACAGCGTGTCGCGATGGGGCGCGCGATGGTTCGTAACCCAAAGGCGTTCTTCTTCGACGAGCCCCTATCGAACCTGGACGCCGCCTTGCGCGTTGATATGCGTTCGGAGATCAAGGCTCTTCACCAGCGCCTCGGGGCGACATCTGTTTATGTCACGCATGACCAGATTGAAGCCATGACCATGGCAGACCGCATCGTCGTGCTTCGCGACGGCAAGGTGGAGCAGATCGGTGCGCCACTGGAGCTTTATGACAGACCGGCCAATACCTTCGTCGCCGGTTTCATCGGATCGCCGGCGATGAACATGCTGCCGGCCACGATTGATCTCTCTGCGAACTCCGCGCGGCTCGCCGATGGATCGGCCCTTCCCCTTCCGCAAGGTATCAGGGCAAGCAATGGCAAGGAGGTGATATACGGGGTCCGTCCTGATCAGTGGATACTGTCGCATGGCGATACGGGCGTGCCGGCGACCGTCGAGTTGATCGAGCCGACGGGTGCCGAAATTCTGTTGGCAGCCCAGTTGGCCGGCCAGCGTGTGTTATGCGCCTTTCGGGAGCGCCATGCGCTGAAGACGGGCGACAGAATACGGCTTAACGTCGATCCGGCCGCGGCTCATGTGTTCGACAAGCAAACCGACCAGAGACTGGCGTTCTGAGCAACAGGCATCGGGAGGTAGACCGTGTCGGACTTTACAGGAAAAACAGTCATCATCACCGGTGCTGGCAAGGGCATTGGTCGCGCCTGCGTTGAACTGCTCACGCAGCGCGGCGCGCGGATCGTCGCCCTGTCGCGCTCGCAGGCCGATCTGGATGATCTGTCGGCAAAATTCGGCGCGACCGTTATATCGGTCGATCTCGCGGACAATGCCGCGGCACGCACCGCCATGAAGACCGCGGGGCTGGCAGACGCGCTGATCAACTGCGCGGGAACCAACGTGCTCGAAAGCGTGCTCGATATGACCGAGGAAGGCTACGAGCAGGTGCTTGGCATCAACCTGCGGGCCGCGCTGATTTGTGCGCAGGAGTTCGCCCGGGCTCGCATCTCAAACGGTGGCGGCGGCGGGACGATCGTGAATGTCACCTCGATCGCCGGACATCGTGGTTTCGTTGATCATGTGGCTTATGCCGCCTCAAAGGCGGGACTGGAAGGCGCGACACGCGTCATGGCAAAGGAACTCGGCGTCCATGGAATCCGCGTCAACGCAGTGGCGCCGACGGTTACCATGACGGAGCTTGCCGCAAAGGCGTGGTCCGAACCGTCCAAACGTGATCCGATGATCGTTCGCCACCCGATGGCGCGTTTTGCAGAGGTCGACGACATCGCGCGTTCGATCGCACTGCTGATTTCAGAGGACGCGGCCATGATCAGTGGCGCAGTCCTGCCAGTCGACGGCGGGTTCCTTGCTGTCTGAAACCAAGAGCGAGACAAGAAGATGACAAAACCACTTGAAGGAAAGATCGCTGCGGTGACCGGGGCAGCGTCCGGTATCGGGCTGGCCACGACCCGTGCCCTGATCGATGCCGGCGCCAGGGTTGTGATGGTCGATTACAACAGACAGGCGCTCGAAACCTACGCCGCCGAGTTCGGCGACGCCGTCGTGATCCAGGTTACCGATCTTCTGGACGCCGCAAGCTGTGCGGCTATGGTTCCGGAAATCCTGGCAAAGGTCGATCACCTCGACATCCTGCACTGCAATGCAGGCTCGTACATTGGCGGGGACCTGATCGATACCGATACCGCGACAATGGATCGGATGCTCAACCTCAACATAAACGCCGTCATGAAAAACGTCCGCGACATCGCTCCGCACATGATTGAGCGCGGGACCGGGGACATTCTGGTCACTTGCTCCGTGGCCGGTCATGCGCCGATCCAATGGGAGCCGGTCTATTCCAGCTCCAAATGGGCGATTACCAGTTTCGTCCAGATCATGCGCCGGCAACTCAAAAGCCACGGCATCAGGGTCAGCCAGGTCTCCCCCGGCCCGGTCGTTTCTGCCCTGCTCGCAGACTGGCCTACGGAAAACCTTGAGAAGGCAAAAGCCAATGGCAGCCTGATCGAGCCATCCGAAGTCTCC
The DNA here is from genome assembly GCF_000298315.2 of Rhizobium grahamii CCGE 502. GTDB lineage: Bacteria > Pseudomonadota > Alphaproteobacteria > Rhizobiales > Rhizobiaceae > Rhizobium > Rhizobium grahamii. Next base: position 172,349 of record NZ_AEYE02000022.1, read on the forward strand.
GACGCCATCATCTTCATGCTGACCCGACCGCGAAACGTCACGATCCGGGACATGATTGTCTTGCCGACAAATTTCGACGTGTAGGTGAGGAATGCCAAGTCGGTGCGGAAGCTCAATTCCGGGCTTCACACCGTAAGCCTGCCATAACAAGCAAACGAAAGCGCCGGATTAAATTTTGTCGCGTAGGCTTTTCGTCGCTGCATCAAGTTGGTCAGAACGACACGACGGCCGCTTCGCGACGACCGATCAATTGCGCTAACCTCCGAAATGAACGCACAAAACTGCCGCGAGCCTTATGGCCGCCTCGCCGAAAACGTGAGGTCCGACAGCGGAAATTATTGCCGCTCGACCGCCCAGTTGACTGATGCCCAAAGCCAGGGCACAAAGGTGGCATCCACGGTCGCTCGCGATGGGAAAACAGAGGGAATTTCAAGCTCCTCCGCTAAACCGTTGAAATCACGTGAGAATCCAATACGCCCAGCTTAGCGAGGATTTCCGCCTCGACCGGTCCTGGACTCAGGATATTGACCCGGATGCGTCGCGACTTGAATTCGATCGCGCAGTTTTTTGCAAAGGCGGCCGTTGCTGCCTTTGAGCCTGCGTAGAGGGTATGTATCAGGAAGGACTTTCGGGCCGCGTACGAGCCTCTTTGCCCGTTACAGCCTTGTGGTCGGCTCACTCGCCGCCGCCATGCCCGAGGTTATGGCGACTGTTGGGCTGGACCAACTTACGGCGATCAAGCTGATGTTTGTTCTCTATGCCACTGCAGCGGCGACTGGCCGAGAGGCTTCGACTGCTCCAACGAGTGGTGAAAGATGCGTGGCGGAATACGTGCGTAGAAAAAGCCGCCGAGAAGCGCGTTCAATCGTCGTGAAGCTGGCAGATTTGTTTAGCCTCGACCCTTTGGCCGGAGTATTTGTTGTCCAGTCCTGGTGTTGATCAGGCTGATCCGCTTGGACAGCCGTGCGGCGACAGGGAAGGAGCAGGCAGACAGCACACCGGTCCAGAAGAAGAAGAAGATGCCCGCCTGGGAAAGCGAGAGGTCGAAACCCTCAAGGAGCCAGAGCGTCAGCAGCGGTCTCATACCCGCGCGGGGCCGCTCCTCATCTGCGCCGGACTGAAGATCGTCTACGATTTGCTGTTGCTTCTGCAGTTTCGACACGTCAAACCGCCTGAGGAAGATTGATAGGGCGACACAAACCTCTATCGACGAAGCGCCTCTCGGGCCGCAGGCATATGCGACCAAGGTTTTTACGGTCGGAGAGCTGCGCTGTCATCTCTTACGCGCAGCGGAGGTCGACATGACGCGAACTTTCTTGAACACATGAAGCGCCGGATGTTTCTTTTTGATACGGCGGATTGCCTGGCAGGAATGGCGGCCGTGACGGCGCTGCTCTCGTGCCATGTCGAGCAGTATGCGAATGCTGCTCAAACAACTAACGACGACCCACGAGTGCGCACCGAACGGGCGGCTATCGATACGGATTGGGGTAAAATTGACTGCTATCTGGCCCGACCGGCCAACACCGGGCCTCATCCCGGTGTTATTGTGGTCAGGACAAGTTGGGTCTGACACCGCACTTCGAGGCGGTCACAAGGCGCTTGGCAGGCGTGGGATTTATTGCGCTGGCGCCTGACCATGCTTCCCGCTTTGGTGGGACGCCGGCCGAAGTCGGACCGGCCCTTGAAACGGTGGGAATGGAGACCAGGTCGGGCACGATTGCCGATACCGAAGTTGCGTTGCTCTGGCTGAAATCCGACGGCCGGAGCTCCGGGAAGATTGGGACAATTGGCGTTGGGCTGGGCGCAACCGCAATAGACGACGTCGTCACCAAAGGGACTGCTCTCAATAGCGCGGTCATCTTCTATGGGCACCTGCCAGTTCCGGTCGAGGTGGGCGCAAAACGCCACTCCTGCTCAACCTCGCCGGCAGAGACCAGTTTGTAGATCCCGAGATTCCGGCGTTTGCCGCCGCGGTGAAGAAGACCGGCGTGAAGGCAAAGATTTTCACCTATCAGAACAGGGAGCGCGGTTTCGATGACGACAGCAACAGTGCGCACTACTATTCAGCCGAGGCAGCGAAGCAAGCCTGGTCCCGCACAATCGCGCTCCTGACGATGACCTTGATTAGTCGCCGCCTGCAACCTGCTGAATGTGAGCCGCTCGTTGATCGAATGGGTCACGCAATTTTCGGGTACCAGGCTGCTGGGATGGCGTATAAGCCGGTCCCTCGGCAAGAACGATTTACCTTGGATCAGCGGCCTGGTCCTTTGTCGAAGCCTGGGTTTCTGCTGTCTGTAGAAGGACGAAAACAGCCTCATTATAGATTTCCAGCCGTCGCTGCTCACGGGCACTTAAGAGGCGCTTTTTTTCAGTGGCCGATAGGCGGTCGACACTTGGCAGTGCGGGATCCTCGTTCTCCACCAGATCAATCAACAGGTTGCGCATGACACCATTCAACTCTCTTAAATCCCTCAGTTCCACCATCGTCGATGATTTCAGGAGGCTGCGAGCGACGGCATCATCGATTGCCTGTTCAACAAAACGAGCTCTCGCCGCAAAATATCTTCCGATCACCACGGCACATGCAACAACACAGAGAGCAAGGATGACGTAGAACATAGGGGCCTCCAATCTCACCCTACATTGGGCGGCAGCATCGAACATTCAATACACCTGCAGGGAGCGACCGGACCAGGACTACAAAGCTGGGGTTCTGAGCTGAACCCTCTCACTCGATCAATGCCGATCGCGGTCCACAAAGATCTTCATTCGGAGCCTTCATGAGCGGACTTCCGCACGGACTAACTCACGCTTCATCGTGTCCCCCTAAAGCAAATCATGGAGGTCGGCATCGAGCTGGGGGTAACTGGTATTATTGTGTTTCCCCGTGGCGTGCGCGAAAACTGGCGGTAAAGCAAATCTACTCGACGTCCATTCAGATTGATTTGAAATGCCCCCGCCAGGCTCCTTTTTGATGCCCAACGGCCTCAACCATAATATTCTCCGGGTACGAAACGTATATTCCGGAGAGTGTCCCGGTTGGGCTTTTGGTCGAGTGATGCATTCAAGCCCTGAATGTATATTCCGATATCCCATTGCGGCGGCAACTGGACACCGAAGCTGTTCTCACAGGGGCCGGAACTGAGTATCGTTGTCGCCAGATTTCAATGCCACGGCGGTAGTACTCGCTCAGACCATTTAACCATAGCGCCGCACTTTGCCTGGCGCCGAACAACAGGGTATCGAAACCTGCACACCTCAGTATTTCTTCTTGCTGGCGATCTTGTTGCCACGTGGTCCGCTGACCACCGGCGTCCGGTCGCGGTTTTCTGCAAGCAGGCTTCGCCAGCGTTCCAGGCGATCGGCGGCCACGGCACCGCTTGCGACAGCTGCCTGAACGGCGCAGCCCGGTTCATGGGTATGAGTGCAATCGCGAAAACGGCATCGTGGTGCCAACTCGGCTATTTCAGCAAAAAGAGTGTCAATTCCATCGGTAACATCACTGACGTAGAGTGTCCTTATTCCTGGCGTATCAATAATCCAGCCGCCGCCTGGAATGGCATGGAGCGATCGTGCCGTCGTGGTGTGCCGGCCTTGCGCGTCATGTTCGCGGATGGTCCCGGTTTTCTGCCCTGACTGGGATGCGGCCCCCGTCATGGTGTTCACCAGCGTTGATTTTCCGACGCCGGAAGATCCCACTACCGCCACCGTCTGGCCAACGCCGCACCACCGCCTCAACATCGAAACGGGGTCGGCCGAGCGCGCATTCAGGGCAACGACGGGCAGGTCACGTTGCAGAGCCTTGGCTTGCTCCACAAATATGCCAGCGTCGTCGGCGGTGTCAGCCTTCGTCAGCACAATGACCGGATTACTCCCCGCTTGGTTGGCCATGACTAAATAACGTTCAAGCCGGGCAAGATTGAAATCGGCATTGCACGAGGTCGCTATCAACAGGCTATCCACGTTGGCCGCAACCAGTTGCTGACCATGTCCGCCCTCAGAGCGACGTTGAAACACGGTTTTTCGGTCGAGACGGCTTACAAGCATGCCCGTCAGCGGATCGGCAAGGACCCAATCGCCTACCGCGAAGTCAGCAGTGTTCATATTGGGCGGAAGTTCCAGCCCGATGGGTCCGCTGACGTCGATTGCGTCGATGCGTGCCCGGTGGACCGAAGCCACGCGTCTAGGAACGAGATCCACCTCGCTGGGCTTAACCTGATCCGCGAAGAACTCCGACCATCCAAGCAGTTCCAGTGGCGAAGGAATGTGGGAACTAGGATCTGCATTGGGAAAGACCGGCATGCGCGCTCCGCAGGTTGAGATCGGAGGATTAAGAGGATTTCGAAGCACCTTATCGCGGCCGACCAGCTATTGCCACGGGATAATCGGTCCAATCTTCCTTCGTGATGGAGGCCCGTCGAAGGGCGAGTCCCTCGTGGCGAGGAGTCCACCATCAGTATCAGTGGTTCCAAGGAAAGGGCAAAGTGGGTCCGTGCAACGTAGATTGCATCGTACCTTTGCCCATATTGACTATGCGCTGTCATAACGCAAAGAACGCATGAGAGCCCCCTCCGGATTCCCTAGAGAGCAATATCTGAGGTTGCTAATACGATGTAAAAACCTGTTTGGAAGGTGAACATCCATCCTTTGGGACTGAAATGCTCTGGGTTCCTGCTCGATCGACATGCTTTGCGGGCCCCCCGCGAAAAGCACACCGACCAAAAGTGTCGACAGTCTTAACGAGCCGCTCATAACTCGGTCTCTCTATGAATCATCGCCAGCACGCACGCCGGACCATCATAGTCTCACGTCGCGCTCAGATAGACCCGAGAACAATAGGCAATCTCAGTTGCCAACGCTTCGCCAGCTTGCCACCGCGTTCGAGGTTATCGGATGCTCAAGAGGACTGGAATTGCCCTTTGGGGAATCTCCGATCCCCCGTCCAATCAATGGTAGAATAAATCGCGGATGACACTACACCGCTAGGCTGTTATTGTTCCACCGCTTTTGGGAAAAGCAAGATGGGCTCAAACAGTTTGCCAGGTCGAGTGCAGTATGCTGGCCTATGGCTGGTTGCGTCTTCGTGGCTTCTCTTAACCTGCTCTGCCGCGGCAGCCGGTCTGTCTTTTGCCAATCCTAGTCAGATCCCACGCGTTCTCATCCTATACCCTTACGATGAGAGGATCGCGGCAACGACTATTGCTGGTGAGGCGCTGCGCAACCGCTTACTCGAAGTAACAAAAAGCAAAATCGACCTGTTCTCTGAATTTTTGGATCTTTCGAGGTTCCCCGAAGCCGACCACGTCGATCGCATGGAACGATACCTCGCCGCGAAATATTCTGCTCGGCGCCCTGATGTGGTGGTGGCACTTGGAGAAGAGTCTGCGCGTTTCATAACCGAGAGCAGGGCTTCGATCGCACCTACGGCGAAGATTGTCGCGGCAGGTTTCGACACTTCTACTGCCAAGGACATCGGCCTGCCAGATGATGTCATCAGCGCGTTCACGACATTCGAGATTTTGAAGACCGCCGAAATGGCGCGTGCGTTGCAGCCCCGTGCGCGCCACCTCTTTATCATCGGCGGATCGTCTGATTTTGACCGGCGATGGTTGGCAACGGCTCGCGCCGATCTCGGCGAGTTCTCCAAATCATACGAAACAACATACCTGGAAGATTTAACCATCGAGGAGTTAGTCGAACGAACGTCTCATGTCCCGCCTGACAGCATCATTCTGGTGTTGTCGGTATTAAGAGACAGGGCAGGACGGAACTTCATTCCTCGCGAGGCGGTCAGGGAGATCGCGTCAAAAGCCAGTGCCCCGATCTATGGCCCCTATCAGACCTATCTCGACTACGGGGTCGTCGGGGGCAACACTGTAACCTTCGATAATCTGGGCCGAACGGTCGGGGATCTTGTCTTCGATGTGATAGCGGGCCGGCCGGTCTCGGATTTACAAGTGTCCCAGACAAACATCGTCGATGCCCGACAGCTCCGGCGTTGGGGGCTATTGGAGAAGAACTTGCCGCCTGGCGCCATTGAGATGCATAAGGAGAAAACGTTCTGGGAGGAGCACTGGCTCGCATCGAGCGGTGCGATTGGAATCGTCTTCATTCAGGCTGGTGTGATCTCGTTTCTGCTGATCGAGCGACGCCGTCGCCGAGAGGCGGAGAGGCGCTCGCGCCTTCACCTGCTCGAAGCGGTTCACCTCAACCAGTCAGCAACCGCTGGCGCCTTGTCCTCCTCCATCGCCCACGAACTGAACCAGCCCCTGTCTGCCATTCGCAACAATGCCGATGCCGCTTCCGTACTGCTCCGAAGCGAGAAGCCAGACCTGCAATTGATGCAGCAAATCTTGAAAGACATCCAGGACGACGACCAACGCGCGAGCGACATCATCAGCCGGATGAGGGGGCTGCTCAAGAAGAGGAGCGAGATCGAATGGCAGGAGTTCGATCTCAACGATGTCATGGCGGCCGCCGTTCGCATCATCCACGGTGAGGCAGAACGCCGTGGCATTATTTTGAAGGCAACAGAGCCGTCGGTTGAGCTGCCGGTGCGTGCCGACAGAATTCACGTGCAGCAGGTGGTTCTCAACCTCGCGACCAATGCGATGGACTCCATATTGGAGGGCGGTTCTGCAAAGAAAATATTGACGTTCGCGACAGGTCTTTCCAACGAGAAAGCCGCACTCTGTGTCGCAGATACTGGCAACGGCATTCCGGAAGAGCGCCTGTCTAAAGTCTTTGAACCCTTTTACACGACAAAGCAGGCGGGGACTGGTTTGGGCCTCTCGATAGCGCGCGCAATCGTTGAAACCTATGGCGGCACAATCGCAGCGTATAACAGGCCGGAGGGTGGGGCCATCTTTCGCATGGTCCTGCCCCTTTTCCGACGGAAGGAGCATGGCTGATGAAACCGGTTGTCCATATCGTCGATGACGACAGATCCTTCAGAACTGCAACGGCGAGATTGCTCACTGCGCATGGCCTCAAGGTCGAGGCCTATGAATCTGGCGATCAGTTCCTGGCATGCCTTCCAGACGGTGAGCCAGGGTGTGTTCTTCTTGACCTACAGATGCCAGGCAAACCTGGCTTGCAGGTTCAACGCGAGATTCGTGAGCGGGCGCCGCTTTGGCCAATCGTTTTTCTCACGGGAGAAGGGGACATAAGTGCCAGCGTCGAAGCGATGAAAGCGGGTGCGGAAGACTTTTTGGAAAAGTGTACGTCGGCAGCGGTGATGTTGGCGACGATCGAGCGAGCATTGTCGCTCTGCGAACGTCAGCGGGCGGAGTACGAGAATCTTCAGGAGCGACGGACTGTATTAGCGAGCTTGAGCACACGCGAAACTGAAGTTCTCGGGCTGGTCATCCGTGGAAAGCTCAACAAGCAGATGGCGTATGCACTTGGGATATCGGAACGGACCGTCAAGGTGCACCGCCATCGGATGATGGAAAAACTGGGTGTGAAGTCCGTCGCTGAACTCATTTCAATTGCAACGAGCCTAGGGGTTGTCGAGCCTAACCTCGACGGAAAGGGATCACCTGGCGGTCTCTCCCTTTGAGGAGAGCCACTGGCGCAAAGTAGCTGCGTAGGACGAAACGTCCCGAGCTTGTAGACCAGCAAGGAGGTGTCATCTGTCTGAGCTTTCATCCGCCTCAGCGCTTACAAAGCCATGCCTCACGCGAGAAACAGCGCGATCGATTGGTCGTCCAGCAGTGTCGGTATCAACGAGATTTGTCGGCTAAATGGCCAGGCTCCTACCCTTTAGGGCAATATCAATCAGACACCAACCCGCCTATTGTGGTGGAACTCGCGTATCTCATATAGTTACGAGCGGGGCCCGAGATGGGAAAGCTGCGCCACACGATCGCTGTTGTAGATGATGATGCAAGCATAAGGCGCAGCATCGGACGACTCCTCAACGCCTATGGCTTTGTCGCGACGGAATATGCGTCTAGCGAAGCCTTCCTCGGTCACTATGAAGGCACCGATGCGGCCTGTCTTGTGCTGGACATCGATTTGGACGGTGGTATCTCCGGCATGGAGTTGCAGCGCAGGCTGAAAACGGCAGGGTCGAACCTTCCAGTCATCTTTATCACGGCGCTCGAAGACCATCGTTTGCAAGCAGAGGCCGAACGGGTGGGCTGCATCGCATATTTGCGGAAGCCGTTTGCAGGATCCGATCTCATCGCGGCGATCAATAAGGCATTGGGGTCGTGAGCACAACGTGCGGAAATGATCTGCTTTTGTCGCCGGCTGGGAGATGGGCAAGACTTCGTGGAGTAGTCGTCGCGGAGTGCGGAGCTCTACGGATGACTCCCGCAACTCGCTGACAAGAGAACTGGGGTGACGATTTGAGAGCGTGAGCAGAACTTCTCCTCCGCTCAAGTTCTTTACCTATTAACCTGGACGCACGCTGTAGGATCAAGCGTTGCCTAGTACAGATCCGTACGAGCCCGGCGCCGGCACCTTGCCCGCGGCCGGGCTTTGTTCGGAACCTTACTGGCGTCGCACTAGTTTCCCGTCAGCAGCCCCACTCTGGCAGGCTGCGAATCCGGCCTCCAGTCCTCTGGCAAGCCGGCGGGGCCCGGCTTTCCTAGTGCCGGGCCTTCGTTGTGCGCAAGCACGAACAGGGGCTCACTTCGCCAATTCTTTTCGAAGTATTCGCATTTTCAAAGCCGTTTTGTGAGCGCTCCTGTCGAATTAAGACCTTAAGGTGGGGCGTCCAATATAACGCATGCGAACCCGGCCAACCTAACCATCCCGCTCGTGCACGATAGTCTCACCTGGCCGAAGACTTTGGCAGGAGCGGATGACGTCGAGTTCGGGGACTGCCTGAGAAGATGGTCAGGCAAGTCTTCCGGCTTACGGAACAATCTAGTCCCGGTTCGGTTTAGTCAACATCCCTAGTGGAGGCGACCATGTGGCCAATCCTTATAGGCGCCGCTTTCGTAATTGGCGGCGTGCTGTTGCTCTTCCGGCCAGTGCTAGACAGACGTGCGAGTAATCCGCATCGAACGCCGCAGGGTGACGCAACGTTAGAACCACCCCGCCAAGGCCTTCGGTTCCTCGGTCTAGCGAAGAGCTGGTTAGCGTTGGCCGCTATCGTGGTTGGAGCGCTTCTTCTGGCCTTTGGCCACTACCTCTGACAAATGTTCTCGGCGGCGCGGCGATTTATTCGCAGTTTGGCTTTGTCCGTCCCAAAATGGGAGACCTGTATCCAGTCCTGCTAGAGCAGGTGTTTCTCGTCTCTACATTGGAGCCCTGGTACAGGAATGAAGCGAATCACTGACTACGAGGACCCGACCGCCTCACGGTTTTGGGGCCTCCAGCTGGGCTTGAACCTGCGTCTGCGTATTCTTCCACCCTTTTGGCGCGCCTTCCGGCAAGATCTCCGGCGTCGTGAAGTAAACACCGTCCGGGGTTGGATTGGGAGTGGGGGTCACCGCTGACTGCGGTGAGCCCGCAATTCCAGTCAGCAGCTGAACGCGCGCCAGCATCGCGAAGTCCTCGTGCACCGTGTTGTGGCAATGGTTCACATAAGACCCACCAAACTCGCCGAACTGGATCTGGAAGGTAACGCTGCCGCTTTCACCAAGTCTCCAGACATCCTTTCGCTGCAGATTCTCGGTCGGCCCCGGCGTCTGGCCGTTACGTAACATCGTTATGCCTTCCTCGAAATGCAGATGAATGGGATGATCCCATCCGCCGCCGCCATTCTTGTAGGTCCAGTGCTCCACCTCCCCGGCCTTCGGAATGAGGAGGGAAATCCTGTTGGCATTCATCGAGTGCGAGGACTCGCCATTGATGCGGATCGTCCAGGGGAAGCTCACGTACTCGCCGCAGTCCGGCGTGCAGCCGTTCGGTCCACGCGAGTCCCCGCTCCCCGACTTGCCGAATTCAACCATGCGCGTACGCACCGGCGTGACGATCGGGATCTGCTCCGTCAGTGTGGCTGGCACCTGGCTCTTGTCGGGATCGGTTGAGCGAAGAATGACACCCGGCACATCGACGCTTTCAACAGCACCGACAATTCGGAGCTCCAGCATTGGGCCCACGACTGGATCGTCAGGGGTACCCTTCAAAGCCTTCGAAAGACTGAACTCTTCCTTGAGGCGTCGCCCGTCTTCGTGGCGCACATGATTGACCACCTTGATGCGGTCGCCGATCTTGAAGCCAGAGAAGTCGACAATGAAGTCATAGCGCTCGCCCATGCCCTGCACTGGCAGAGCCGGCATCCTAATCGGACTGACAACGAGGTTGCCGTCATTGGCGATGAACGTGATGGGGACTGGATTGCCCTTCGCATCCGCCAGACCGAGCTTCAGGAAGCGTGACATGCAGGCATTCAAGGCACGGAAGCGATACTTGCGCGGCAGCACCTCGAAGAAGGGTGCGAACCCGAAATTAACGAGGGGTACGTCGCCAAGCATGCCGTCGGTGTCGAAGATGTCGAAATAGAGTTGGCCGCCGGCATCGCAGGCGCAATCCGAAAAGATCAGATTGACGTCGAAGTCGGTATTTCCCCATCCAAGCAGCTTGCCGCTCGGTAGACGCAGATTGACGCCATCCGACAGCTCCTCGTTGCCGCGATCCGGACCGCTGTAATAGTTGATCGCTCCGAGATTGCCCTTGTAGACATTTTCCGCGGTGAAGAAGAAGCGGTGGTCATGTGCCCACATCGATCCCTGCAATTCGCGGAAGTCGCCGGCAACGTTGAAAAGGCCGGTATTGTCGTCGGGACCGGAGGCGCGCCGGTCGCCAGCCTGGGTGTTGATCTTGTCCCGCCGCGCCAGCGCCGTGCTCCAGCGGTAGTCGTAGAACGTGCCCGGGAAATGATGGACGTTGGCGGCCCCGTCGCTTTCCGCGCCATTGTGGGCGTTGTGGAAATGCAATTGCGTTTCGTTGCGCCCGAAACCGTTGTTTTTCGCCCGGTCGGTCGGCAGATCATTGTATATCCGCGTGACAATAGGCTCGCCGTAGCGACCCTTGATCAGGAATGGCGGCAAGCCGCATTCGCCGCCTCGACCTGACGCATAGGTCCAGCAGCTATCCGGATGCTGAAGCGGAAAATTGTCGTGGAAATAGCCGCCGGATCCCTGTGCTACCTGACCAAGCCGCATGATGTAACCGGCCTTAGGAAAGAACTCGTCCCACCGCTGGTGCGCAAAGACCTCGCCGGGCGGCCGCCCTTCGATCGGTCCGCGATAGGTAAGCGGATTGATGAAGTCCCTGTTGGTTGGATCGGCGGAAAATTCAGTGTGATAGGAAAGGCGCTTAGCCGGCCGCTCACCAAGGCTCGCCGGAAACGCCGCGTGCCCTTCGGCGGTGCGGGTCATTGGCAGAGGTTTCAGATGGTTCAGCCTGTGCATGGGCTGCGTAAACTTCTGGATGCCGAACAGCGGCGTTCTTGGCGTGCCTGTCGGAACCGCCGCATAGGCGCTTTTAGCAAACGGGCTGAGGCCGTTCTTACAGGCCAAGTATCCGCCTGCAGTAAAGATGCCCCACCGCAGCAACTCTCGGCGTGTGACCTGCCCCTGGTTTAGCGCCCTAATGATTTCGGCGCGATTGTCACGTGCAAGTTGCGCTTCTCTCTGCCTGATTCGAGATGCATTGGTAAAAATATACATTCGACCTGCCCCTAATCAAATGTAAGAGAATTTGGCAACGTAAGATAGTGACGCGAGTGTACTCAGTAAAGGCCAAAATAGCAAACATAGACGGAGCAGAAAAGATATTGGGTAGTATCGTGAGAAGCAGAGGTTAGAGGGATGCTTACTCGTCGAATACTGATACAGAAGTCTGATTATTGGGTGCTATCGCCAATCTTTAGAGTATTTTGTACAAAGCAGTTAAGACTGATGGAGCAGGCTATCTGATCTCTCAAATGTCTGCGTGCAGTCGCAAAGACTGCAGACTGGAAGCCCGAGAAGGTAGAGTCTAACGATCTCTGAATGCTTGTGAAAGCTAAAATCGTTAGTCGAAAATACCGGCGAGGGACGGTATTTTGAGGCACGGCTGATCGGGCTGGCGGTGCCTTGATATTGCGCAAACCAGTCAGCTATCGGAGGAGGAAATTCTCCGGGAAGGTCGCTTTGAGCTGGTGGGTATGGTCGCGTCACCGTCCAAGGCTGATACCTCCACTTGGGGCCTCGGCCGAACCAGATTGAGCGTAACGCGCAAAATTGTAGAGCTCCGTGTTGAACCTGGCGGCGCTTTCCAGAAAGGGAGCGTGCCCTGTCCTCGGATACCACGATGCGGTGGCTGCAGGGCATACCGCAAGAAGATGCCGCCCCATGGCCGGTAGGATTACAGTGTCCGCTTCGCCGTGGGTCATAAGGACCGGCACATCAATCCCCGCCAGCACATCATCATTGTCGATCTCGCGCCTCAGAAGCGCAGCCCGCACTTTCGCGGGCACGACCATGTTCGAGGAAAGAGCAATCTCAAATTCCTCGGCCGGCAGTTGCGAGTAGGTGCACCCGCGCACGAAATTGCGGATTGCTTCGATGTTGCGGGGAAGGTCGTCGCTGGTAGCACCGATGACATGATCCAGGAAGCCGGGGCCGATCAACGTACCGAAGGCCGATTTGTTTAGCGTAATTGCTCCGCCCACAAAGTTTATGCCGGCAATCGCAGCGGTTCCATGGACGCGGAGATAGTCGCAGATGACAAAGCCGGCATAGGACCAGCCGACAAGGACTGGAGTCCTGAGATCCAACTGATTGATGACAGCGGCGACATCGCCGCCCCAAAGCTGCGGTTCCGTATAATGTTCCGCTCCAAGAGGAGCGTCTGACATGCCGTGGCCGCGTAGGTCCAGAGCTACGAGGCGAAAATCGTTGCCAAGCGCGCTTTCATACTGGTTTTTCCAACACAGATGGTTCTGAGACCACCCATGGATAAAGAAGATAGACGGCGCGTCTTGGTTTCCCCATTCGCGAACGTGCAGACGCAATCCTCCACCACCAACTATATTGTGAACCTGCATTGTCCTGCCTCCCTGTGAGCGTCGAATTAAGTGTGACGCGTGCCCGTAAGAAAGGGCGTTGGAGGAACCGTTTAAAATGTTGGACCATGCGTTGAAAAAGCCCCCACAGCCTGCAATGCTTCGAAGCTCGAAGCTCGAAGCTCGAAGCTCGAAGCTCGAAGCTCGAAGCTCGAAGCTCGAAGCTCGAAGAGCAAAGGCGCTATGCTGTTTCGACGACGAACCGCCTTAGTTCGCGAACAAATTGCTCAAAGGCAGGTTCGTGTCCGAGAAGAATGTGGTTGGCGCTATCGAGATCGACAAATCGTGCTCCGG
>NZ_AEYE02000021.1 GCF_000298315.2 Rhizobium grahamii CCGE 502
GGCCGCCGTCGACTTCGCGCGTCACGGTTGCCTTGCCATCACCGATTTCGATCTTCGAGGCGAAGGTTGCCTGCGCGGTGCCAAGCAGTGCCGCCAGCATCTGGCCGGTCTGGTTGGAATCGTCATCGATCGCCTGCTTGCCGACGATGACAAGACCCGGCTGTTCGGCGTCGGCGATGCCCTTCAGGATCTTGGCAACGGCGAGCGGCTCGACGGCATCGTCGGTCTCGACCAGGATCGCCCGGTCCGCGCCCATGGCCAGCGCCGTGCGCAGCGTCTCTTCAGACTTGGCAGGACCGATCGACACGACAACGACTTCCTCGGCCTTGCCGGCTTCCTTCAGCCGCAGCGCCTCCTCGACCGAAATCTCGTCGAACGGGTTCATCGACATCTTCACATTCGAAAGCTCGACGCCTGTGCCGTCCGGTTTCACGCGGATCTTCACGTTGTAATCAACCACCCGCTTCACGGGAACGAGAATTTTCATGACTGCACCTGTTCGTTAGAGTTCGGAAACGAGCCATCGCTTGTCGAACGCCATATTGCGGGTCCCGCAAGGTTCGTTGTGACGCCCTCTTGGCCTAAAGATCCTTTGCTATCCGCAGACCATCGTATATGGCCGCATGGGTATTGCGTGCTGCCACCGCATCCCCGATCCGAAAGAGCTGGAACAGACCTTCCCCGTTGCGGACCACCGACTGCGGCTCGCCAGCGAGGAGCTCGTCATAGGAGGTCTCGCCCAGATTGCTCGAAAGAGGCTTGAGGTCAAAATAGAGTTCGTCGAGGGGGATCGTGCCGTGGTTGACGACAATCTGGTCGACGACGCGCTGTTTTGACACGCCGCCGTAATCGCTGCCGACGCTGGCAACGATCTGGTTTCCGTTCCTTTCGGCGGATTCGAGGCGAAAGGTGACTGTGAACGTCACATCCAGTTTCTGAAGAGACCGCATATAAGGGACGAGGTTCATGGCCATGACCTCCGGCGCGAAAGAGCGATCCGGTGTCATGATCTCAACCTTCGCGCCCGCCTTGGCCAAAACCTCCGCGGCCTGCAAGCCCGCGTGATCTCCGGCATCGTCGAACACGAGGACATTCGAACCCGGTTTCACATCACCGGAAATGATATCCCAAGACGACACGACAAGATCGTTCCCCTTGGTCAGCACTTCCGTGTGAGGCAGGCCCCCTGTCGCGATAATGACAACGTCGGGCCTCTCCGCGGTGATCGTGTCTGCTTCGGCCCAGGTATTAAAGTGGATTACGACGCCGTATTTTTCGCATTGCGCCATCCGCCAGTCGATGATGCTGATCATCTCTCGGCGACGTTCGCTCTGGGCGGTCAGCCTGATCTGTCCACCAGGATTGCTTGCCGCCTCAAATACGATCACCTCGTGCCCACGCTCGGCGGCGACACGAGCGGCTTCGAGACCGGCCGGCCCCGCGCCAACCACTATCACTTTCCTGCGGACCTCAGTCTTCGGGATCACGTGGGGCATCGTCTGCTCTCGCCCGGTGGCCGCATTGTGAATGCAGAAGGCCATGCCCCCCTGGTAGATGCGGTCGAGACAATAGTTGGCGCCAACGCACGGCCGGATGTCTTCCTCCCGTTTTTCGATGATCTTGCGAACGATGTGAGGATCGGTCATGTGCGCGCGCGTCATGCCGACCATGTCGATCTTCCCTGACGCAATTGCGTAACGCGCCGTGGCAACGTCGGGGATCTTGGCCGCATGGAACGTCGGGAAGTTCGTCGCCGCCCGGATTTCCCCGGCAAAGTCCAGATGCGGTGAGTTGGCCATTCCCTGGATCGGAATGACGTCAGTGAGACCCGGATCAGTGTCGATATGCCCTCGGATGACATTCAGATAGTCGATCAAGCCGCTGTCGCGCAGCCGCTTCGATATCTCGATGCCCTCTTCCTTGCCGTTGCCACCAGGAAGGCGTTCGTCTGCGGTATATCGGACACCGAGTATGAAGTCGCTACCCACTCTCTCTCGCATCGCCTTGAAGACGTCGAAACAGAAGCGCATGCGGTTTTCGAGCGGCCCTCCGTACGGACCCCCGAGTTCGTTGGTCAGTGGCGAAGCGAACTGGTCGATCAGATGGCCATAGGCCTCGAGTTCAACGCCGTCCATACCGCCTGCTTTCATGCGCTCGGCGGCGTCGGCGAAGTCCTTGATGATGCGCTCGATATCCCAATCTTCCAGTTTCTTCGGGAATGCCCGATGCGCCGCTTCACGATGATGAGACGGAGCAACCACGGGGAGCCAGTCCCCCTTGTCCCAGCGTGTTCGCCTGCCAAGGTGGGTGAGCTGGATCATGATCGCAGCACCCTGTTCGTGGACGGCGTCCGTCATCTCCCTAACCCAGGGAACGATCTCATCTTTGTAGGCCAGAAGGTTGTTGAAGACGGGCGGGCTGTCCTTCGACACGGCGGCAGACCCTGCCGTCATTGTCATCGCGACGCCACCCTTCGCTCGCTCGACCGTATAGGCCCGGTAGCGCTCCTTGGGCATACCGTCCTCCGGATAGGCCGGCTCATGGGATGTCACGATGATACGATTGCGCAGTGTCAGATGCTTGAGTTTGTAGGGCTGCAGCAGGGGATCGTTCAACATCGGTCATGCTCCGGATTAGCATTTGGTCAGGACGCTAGGCGGAATGTACACATGTGTCAACATTGAAAACATACCAGTTAATTAATTTGACAGTAATGTACATTTTATTTGAATTGACCTTCCGGATTTGGTAGGAGTTGCTCATGGACCAGAGTTTGAGCGACAGTGGCTGGCGTGGATCGCAGGAGGGATGGCTCGAGGCAGCCTATGACTCCCTGCTGGAGTCTGGAATAGATTCCGTGAAGATCTTGCCCCTGGCAAAAAAACTCAACCTGTCGCGCACCAGCTTCTATTGGTTCTTCAAGGATCGCGAAGAACTTTTGGACGGGCTGGTCTCGCGCTGGCGGGAGAAGAATACAGGTTCCATCGTCAAGCAGTCGCAAGCCTACGCCGAGACCTTGGCAGAAGCGATGCTGAACGTCTTCGACTGCTGGCTGGACAGCCGGCTATTCGACAGCAAGTTCGAGTTTGCCGTGCGAAGCTGGGCCCTGCAGTCGGAGGATATCCTTCAGGAGGTCCAGGAGGCGGATCGAACGCGGATGGATGCGCTTGCCGGCATGTTCAAACGCTTTGGGCATCCTGAAATCGGCGCGGATGTTCGCGCACGGACAACCTACCTCGTTCAGATCGGCTATATATCGATGCAGTCGAACGAAAGCGTCAGCCTCCGCATGAAGCGCATCCCCGAATACATCGCAATCTACACGGGTGAAACGCCGCAGCAGCGAGAGCTTGACCGGTTCTTCGCGAGACATGGCTACAAGCCGGATTAGGGCCAGGTTAGGGCCGAGTTAGGAACAAGATGAGCGGAAAAGGAAGGATCGGGATCATTGGCGGCGCAGGTTGGCTTGGCGGTTCCATCGCAGGCTCGATCCTTCGCGCAGGCATTGCCGATCCCGCGGACCTTACGCTGTCCTATCGCCGCTCTCGACCAGACCGCTTCGCCGCGTCGCATTGGACGACGGACAATCAACTGCTTGCAGACCGTTCAGATGTCGTGATCATGTCTGTGCGCCCGCAAGACTGGGGTTCGGTGCCTGTGAAGCTGGAGCGGAAACTTCTGATCTCGGTCATGGCCGGTATTCGCGTCTCGGCGCTCATCGAAAGGCATGCGACCGAAAGAGTGGTCAGAGCCCTGCCCAACGCTGCCGCCGAAGTCTGTTGCTCCTATACGCCCTGGATGGCCTCGCCCGGCGTCGTTGCGGATGATCGCAAGCTGGTCCGAAAGATCTTTGGCGCCTGCGGTGTCGAAGACGAAGTGGGCAGCGAAACGGACATCGATTACCTCACCGGCATGTCGGGCACCGGGCCAGCCTTCCCCGCGTTCCTAGCCGCGGCAATGATGAAGCACGCGATTGCTCAGGGCTTGCCTGCAGATATCGCTGAGCGAGCCGTCGTGACGATGCTGACGGGAACCGGACGCCTCCTGGAACGACAGCAAGACAATCCGACCGACATCGTAAACCGTTTTGTCGACTATCGCGGAGTAACCGCGGCTGGCATCGAGGAAATGCGCGCGTCAGGATTCGACGAGGCTATTTCCAACGGACTGGCTGCAGCCTTCAAGAAATCGGTGAGTATGGGAGACGCTTCCTAACGACCGTTGAAGCGGGTTCGCGGCACCCCGCTCAAGAGACACGCCGCTAAGAAAAGGGAACGATAATGAACAAGTTATTGGCTTCTACGTGCATGGTACTTGGCCTGTTGGGAACGGCCTCTTACGCAAATGCAGCGGATTGTGGCAGTGTCACGATCGCGAGCATGAATTGGCAAAGCGCGGAAGTTTTGTCGAACCTCGACAAGATCATCTTGAACGAGGGGTATGGTTGCAACGCGGAAATCACCGTCGGCGACACGGTTCCGACCATCACCTCGATGGCCGAAAAGGGCGAACCTGACATTGCTCCCGAAGCCTGGATTGATCTTCTTCCGGATGTTGTGAAGAAGGGCACGGAAGAGGGACGCATTGTCAAGGTGGGCTCGCCCCTTCCAGATGGCGGCATTCAGGGTTGGTGGATTCCCAAGTATATCGCGGACGCCCATCCTGATTTGAAAACCATTCCCGACATGCTGAAACACCCCGAACTGTTCCCGGACGCCGAAGATTCCTCGAAGGGAGCAATTTATAACGGACCGCAGGGCTGGGGTGGCACCGTGGTCACATCTCAGCTCTATAAGGCATTCGATGCTGAAAAATCGGGCTTCAAGCTGGTCGACACCGGCTCCGGCGCGGGTCTCGATGGCTCGATCGCAAAGGCATATGAACGCAAGCAGGGCTGGGTCGGCTATTACTGGGCCCCAACCGCTTTGCTTGGCAAGTACGAAATGGTCAAGCTCGAAGCCGGTGTTCCGGCTGATGCGGCCGAGTGGAAACGCTGCAACACCGTCGCAGACTGCGCTGATCCGAAGCCGAACGCATGGCCGGTTGATACGATTGTCACGCTGGTTGCAAAGCCCTTCTCTGAAAAAGCAGGGCCGGATGTGATGGCCTACCTCGAGAAGCGTTCGTGGAGCAATGATACCGTCAACAAGCTGATGGCCTGGATGACCGACAATCAGGCGAGCGGTGAGGACGGTGCCAAGCACTTCCTGAAGGAAAACAAAGACGTCTGGACAAAGTGGGTGTCGGAAGACGCAGCGAAGAAAATCGAAGCCTCGCTTTGATGGGTGAATGGGCGGCGCGTTTTGACACGTGCCGCCACTTCAGAAGCCGGAAAGTAACCCAGGAGACTTGTCACGGCTCGTTCAGAGAAAGGGGACCCGAATGGAATGGTTTTACAAATTTCCGCACATGAACGACGACAGTCTTCGTGACCTCAAGAAGATGATCGACGACGGATTTCGAGGTTTCACGAGGGCATACGGCGACACCATCGAGACCCTCTTCTCTCCCTTGCAGCACTTCCTGATTGCTGTTGACCGGTTCATGACCCAGACGCCGTGGCCGATCATTACGCTGATGGTTCTGGTGATCGCATGGCTAGGAAGCCGCAGCCTTAAGATTGTGCTCGGCTGTCTCGTAACATTGCTGCTCATCGGCTATTTCGGCATGTGGGACGATACCATGAAGACCGTCTCGATGATCTTCGTCTGCACTGTCCTATCCATCGCGCTGGGCCTGCCGATCGGCATTCTGATGGCTCGATCGGACCGATTCCAGCGTATTGTCCACCCAATCCTCGACGTGATGCAGACCATGCCGAGCTTCGTCTACCTGATCCCGGTCGTCATGCTGCTCGGAATTGGCCGCGTTCCTGGCCTCATCGCCGTAGTCATCTATGCGATCCCTCCCATGATCCGATTGACCGACCTCGGCATTAGGTTGGTCGACAAGGACGTACTTGAGGCAGCCGACGCCTTTGGCGTTTCAAACTCCCAGAAATTGTTCAAGGTGCAGATGCCTCTGGCATTGCCAACCATCATGGCTGGGATCAACCAGACCATCATGATGGCGCTGGCGATGGTCGTGGTTGCCTCGATGATCGGCGTCCAAGGACTTGGACAACCGGTCCTTAAGGCCATCGCCAATCAGTACTTCACCTTGGGTATTTTCAACGGCCTCGCCATCGTCGGCATCGCCATCATCTTTGATCGAGTGAGCCAGGCATATGGCAAGCGGCTCCAAAAGCATCGGGAGATCGTTCATGGCTGATCATGATT
The DNA here is from genome assembly GCF_000298315.2 of Rhizobium grahamii CCGE 502. Classification (GTDB taxonomy): domain Bacteria; phylum Pseudomonadota; class Alphaproteobacteria; order Rhizobiales; family Rhizobiaceae; genus Rhizobium; species Rhizobium grahamii. The sequence goes on from NZ_AEYE02000021.1 coordinate 6,279, forward strand.
TTGGCGGCATAAAGATCCGGCACCTCTTCAAGATCTTCGGTCCGAATGCCACGTCTCATATCGAGGCAGTCCAGAAGGGACTGACCAAGGCTGAATTGAATCGAAAATACGGCCACGTGCTCGGTCTGCGCGATATCAATATCGAAATGCCATCGGGTTCGATCCAGGTCATCATGGGGCTGTCCGGTTCGGGAAAGTCGACGCTCATTCGTCATATCAACCGACTGATCGACCCGACTGCCGGCGAAGTGCTGGTCGACGGCGTGGATGTGGTCAAGATGGATGAAAACGAGCTGCGTACTTTCCGTCGGCACCAAACGGCGATGGTGTTTCAAAAGTTCGCGCTTCTGCCGCATCGCAACGTTCTCGACAATACACTCTTTGGTCTTGAGGTTCAGGGCTTAGAGCGTTCGAAAGCTGTCGACGTCGCAATGCGGTGGCTCGATCGCGTCGGATTGAAAGGCTTTGAAGAGAAATACCCGAATCAGCTTTCAGGTGGCATGCAGCAGCGCGTCGGCCTTGCGCGCGCCCTTTCGAATGACGCGCCGGTTCTATTGATGGATGAAGCCTATTCTGCGCTTGACCCGCTGATCCGAACCGATATGCAGACTGTGCTGCTCGACATCCAGCAGGAAATCAAGAAGACCATCGTCTTCATCACACACGATCTCGATGAGGCATTAAGGTTGGGAGACCAGATCGCTATCCTGCGCGATGGCGAGATCATCCAGCAAGGCAGCAGCCAGGACATCGTGCTGCGGCCCGCAGATGAGTATGTCGCCAACTTCGTGAAGGAAGTAAACCGCGGGCGTGTGGTTCAGGTCAGTGCCATCATGAGCCCCTTGCGACCCGGCGCTTCCGGCAGCGGCTTCACCGTCGACGCCTCCATGACCGTCGAGGAGGCCGTTCGCCTGCTTGCGTCGGTTCCCGATGGCGATGTGACTGTCGTCGGTGAAGGATCTCGTCCTGTGGGGATTGTCACGTTCCGCCAACTTGCAACCGCGATGGTCAATTCGGATATTGCTCAAACGCCCGAAGAGGCGATTGCGCTTGTCCGGTGAGGCTATTCGCAACGACGTTCGACCCTGACGCCGCCAAACGCGAGCATGGGCTTCATCCCGGCTTGCATGAGGCGTTATTGGCGATCGCGGTTCTGCCGATCGATATCCCAGAAAGCAAGCTCAGCGCTGACGTCGGCGCTGTGCGTTTTCTCCCCGCAGCACCCCGCCAAGCTCGGTGACATCCAAAAGGCTTCGTAACCCCAAACCCAACGATGACCCGCATCCGGGAGTGACTATGCCCGAAACGTTTCCCCGCCTCTTTAGCCCGCTTCGGATTCGCGGGCACACGCTTCGCAACCGGATCGTCTTTGGCGCCCATACAGCCAACATGGCTGTCGAAGGCCTGCCGACGGAGCGCCATGTCGCCTATTACGCGGAACGTGCGATCGGCGGCGCTGCGATGGTCGTCGTCGAACCGATGCCGGTTCATGCTTCCGCCGTTCTGACCAGAGGAAACTTCCGGCACTCTGACGACAGTGTCGTGCCGCATTTCATGACCGTTGTCAGCGCCATAAAGGGCAATGGCGCAGTGGCGATCCAGCAGCTTTATCACGTCGGAGCCCACGGCGATTCCGACAATTCCTTCCACCCCCACTGGTCGCCGTCCGGACTGCCGAGCTACCACGACAGCGACGGCTCGCATCCGATGACCGAAGCCGAAATCCTTGAGACGATTGACGGCTTTGTTCAGGCGGCACGACGATGCCGCGAGGCCGGCTTCGACGGTGTTGAAGTCTGGGCAGCCTATCTGGGGATGGTCGACCAGTTCTGGACACCTTGGAGCAATCGACGCGAAGACCGGTGGGGAGGCTCTCTTGAAAACCGCACGCGCATGTCTCGTGAGATTCTTGCCCGGATTCGAGAGATCTGCGGACCGGATTTCATCATAGGCATTGCGGTAAGCGACGAGCCGGATGTCAAGGCAGCCCTCCAGCGAGACGAACTTGCGCAGATCGTGAAGCTTCACGACGAGCTCGGTCTGATCGACTATGTCACCTGTGGGTCGGGGGGCTACCTCGATTTCTACAAGCTGATGCCGACGTTCATCTATCCAGAAAAACTCGGCGCCGATCTTGCCGCTTGTCTCAAGAAGGTCGTTAAAAAAGCCGTGGTCGTCGCCGAAAGCCACATCCGAACCCCTGAAAATGCCGAGACCGTCCTTGGTGAAGGCGCGTCCGATCTAGTATCCATCGTTCGTGGGCAGATCGCCGACCCTCATTTGGCGCGCAAGGCCCGCGAAGGCCGACCTCAGGACATTCGTGGCTGCATTTCCTGCAACCAGATGTGCTGGGGGCGCCGGTCCAGGGACTACTGGATAAGCTGTCTGATCAACCCTTCGGCGGGCCGTGAATTCGAATGGAACGGCGATCGCTTCACCAAGGCGACTCATCCAAAACGAGTGCTTGTCATCGGTGGCGGCCCAGCAGGGCTTGAGGCGGCAAGGGTAGCGGCGGAACGTGGCCACAGGGTCGTCCTCTCGGAGGCCGGAACGCGCCTCGGCGGCAACTTTCTACTCGCGGGACTGCAGCCGAGGCGCGCGCAGATCCTTGATCTGCTCGGCTGGTACGAACGCCAGTTGGAGGCGCTCGGCGTTGACGTCAGATTGAATACATTTGTGGAAGCCGATGACATCGACCCATCTAGGGTAGACGTGGTGATCGTTGCGACAGGATCCTATTCAGCGGAGACCGGGTTCCAGAAAGCCCTCCCGACGATTGAGGTGATGCCCGGTTTCGACAAGGGCTGCATATTCACGGTCGAAGCCGTCATGGCTAAGCAGGCAAGGCCTGGCAAGAATGTCCTTCTGCTGGATGAGGCAGGTGGCTGGCGCGGTTGCGGAACGGCTTGGAAATTGGCCGAAGACGGGCATCACGTTACGATCGTCACGCCCGACCCGTTTGTCGGAAAGGAGCTTCAGAGAACGGCCGCCGATGTCCCGATGCGCCAGGCTTTGAAAAAGCTCGGCGTCCAGTGGAGTACCGAGACCAGCATTGTCGAATGGCACGGAAACGGCGCAACCGTTCTGGATCACAATACCGGTAAACGCAGTTTTATGGAGGCGGATGCACTCGTCACCGCAACCACCAACCACCCAATGGACTGGCTCATGCCAGGCCTGCTCGAATTGGGCGTTACCGTGCGACAAATCGGCGACTGCGCGGCACCGCGCCAAGCTCCCTATGCGTTCTTCGAAGGCAGAAAGGCCGGATTGGAAATCTGACATGTCTGACCAGGTGGTGCTGAAAATAAAAAACGCCGAGGACCTTGCAATGGAAGCGTGCCTGGCCTGCGGCGCAGCCTTGTCGAGCGCGCGTTCGCTCGTCGAAGCTACGCTGTCGGCAGCAAGCTACGGGCCGCCGACGCTCGGGTTTCCACACCTCGTGGACTATCTCCATGGTTTCCTGGAAGGACGGATAAATTGCGATCCAAAACCCCGATCGGACCGCGCTTTCCCCGCATTTCTCGTTTCGGACGCAGATCGGGGTATCGCTCAGTTGGGTTTTGATCTGGCCTTTCCGGATCTGCTCGAGGCGGTTCGCAATTTCGGAGTGGCCGTCCTCACGCAGACAAACAGCTATACGGCCGGCGAACTCGGGTACTACGTTCGCAGGCTTTGCAATGAAGGTATAATCGGTCTGGCGGCGACAAATGCAAATGCCATGATGGTGGCCAAGGCCGGCGGCCCAGTGGTCTATAGCACAAATCCCATGGCATTCGGATTTCCACTCGGCGAGCGCACACCTCCGCTGATCATTGACCAAGCGTCGAGCGCGACCGCCTTCGTTAATATCGTGAGAGCTGCCGAAGAAGGAAAGACGATCCCCGAAGGCTGGGCAGTAGACGAAGAGGGTAACGCAACCCATGATGCCGAAAAGGCGCTGATGGGAGCCTTGTTGCCTTTCGGAGGGCGAAAAGGCGCAAATGTCGCGCTCCTTGTGGAGATGCTGGCGGCTGGCCTTTCGGGTGGCCCCTGGTCGCTGGACGCGCCAGATTTCAGGTCGGGAACGCAGTCGCCTGCGGTAGGGTTAAGCGTGATCGCAATCATGCCAAGGGAAAACACAGACGCGCAGATCGAGCGGGCCCGCGCCCACGTCCGCCGCCTGCAGGATCACGGCGTGTTCATACCCGGGGTTGATAGAAATTACTCCCCTCGGCCGCCAATGGACGTCACCATCCCCCGCGGTGTCTTCGAAAGGATCTCGGCTATCATCGGCAAGTAATACTTCGAATACGCTCGTCGCCAACCATCGGGTGTAGGCTCAGCGGCCGCGTACCAACCACATGGTCTTTGCGTAAGTTTGCCGCCCGAGTGACGCAATTTTGGTTGGGCCAAAGGCCCAGCTTGCCAGCGGGCTGCAGCGGCCGTCGAGCGCCTCTGCCCAATTCTGGGCACGCACCTTGAAATCTTGGGCGCAAGCCCTCTATCTCGAGCGAACCGGAGACGACATGTGGTTTATGACTGGTCAGGGACACGAGCTCGCCGACTCCGGCGAGCTAAGATTTTCGCCTATTGTTTCGTTGCGGCTGTTGTTTCACTTTCGGCCGTGCTGAAGTTTGCCGCTGTTGATATTAACTGAGCGTTAAGTCGCTTAATTAATGGCGTTGGAGAGAACAAACTCTTATGACCATAGTCGGTACGCCAGCACCATCACCCCTTAGTGCTGCAACGGACCCGGCGCTCCAAACGGCAAGCGACGGGTCCTTTTTCTTAGCTGTCGACCACCATTCAATTTGAATTGGATCTGCCGCAAGGAGATTCATGCCCGAGCTTGCAGTGCGGGTTTATGTCGAGACGTCCCAACCTTTTCAGGAGGTTATTTAATCACCGGCAGGTGGAACGACTAGCGCCACCAGGGATTTTACGCTTGGGCTTGCGGATCCGCCTCCTGCAACTCCGGTTGCAGCGCAGTCGAAGAAAGGTTCAAGCGATGGAAATCCACCCTAAGTTGCTTCCAAAAGGTGATTGGGTTCCAAATAATCCATTACTGCCCGTCGTCGTCTATCAGTCAGCGGTAGACGCCACCGGCGATATGGCGGGGCGATTTGAAACCTTGTTCCGGGAGCACGGTTGGACAGGAATCTGGCGAAACGGGATATTTGACTATCACCACTACCACGTAAACGCGCATGAGATCCTCGGAATAGCGAGGGGTCATGGGTCCGTCCAAATTGGGGGTCCTGGGGGTATCAGCTACGCCGTGAAGGCCGGTGATTGCCTGGCCCTGCCGGCAGGAACGGGGCACTGCCTCGTCGTAGCAAGCGACGATTTCCTCGTTGTTGGTGCTTATCCGCCCGGTCAGCGCCCGGATATCAAAAGATCGAACGCAACCGAAGAAGACCTTGAAGCTATAAGAAAGCTGCCTCTTCCCCCAGCTGATCCCGTAACCGGCCGTGCCGAGCCATTGCTGACCCAATGGCGATCACCAAGCGCGGATGAAAAGTGACGCTACGCGAAGCGGTAACGCCATCTCTAGCAACCCGCTCTGGCGATCGGCGACCGCCCAGGGGCAATCTACATTGTCGAGGTCGCCAGTTTTTTCAATCCAGCGGGTGTGACGCTGTGTCCGTCTCTGAAACACGTTGCTATTGCCCTCCTCTACGTCAGCTTTGACCGCTACAGCCTGCGAAATCTAGCATTGACCTTTTATTGAAAGGCGCTATCTCGCGCCGACACTTCCTCATGATCCGACTGTGAGGCCGCAACTCAATCTGGCCAGGCTTCCCGGATCGACCTCACACATTTGCGAGAAGCGTTTATGTTGCATGCCGCAGTATCCACCAACAGGCTCAAAACTGGCCTTGAGCCTGTCGTGGCATTGGCGTTGGCGAGCGCTATCGTCTTCTTCATCGTCAGCGGCGCGATCGGCTACTTCAATCTGCATTCACTCCGGGACAACAACGCTCGGGTCGTCCACACGCACGAGGTCATCGTGTCCCTGGGTAAGCTGCTGTCGAGTGTCCAGGATGCAGAAACCGGCCAGCGCGGCTTCGTGCTGACGGGAAACGAACGGTATCTTGATCCTTACCAAGCTGCCCTGGCGGACATTCCGCAGCGGTTCGCCGAGATTGCAGACCTGACAAATGACAATCCCGACCAGCAGCGCCTTCTACCTGTGCTCAGGCAGCGTGTTGATGCAAAGCTCTCGGAATTGAAGGACACAATCCACGCAAGGCGCGCGCGAGGATTTGAACCAGCTCTCGCTTTGATCAATTCAGATCGCGGCAAGATCGAGATGGATGCGTTGCGTTCGCACCTCTTCTCCATGACGCAGGAAGAATCCAATCTTCGCTCGCAGCGGCTGACCGAAATGGAGACCGCCTACACGACCGCGCTGGTGACCAGCGCTCTCGCGGCGCTGCTTGGAATTCTTCTCACGATTGCAATCGGTGTCCTCGTGCGCAGGGCCACAAACGCTCGGCGCTACGGTGACTGGCAGAGGACTGGTCATCTTGGCCTGGCTGGCGCCATGATGGGCGACCAGCGGACTGACGAGCTCGGCAACAGCATCCTCGAATTCATGGCACGCTACGCAGGGGCAGTAGCCGGCGCGATCTTCGTCGGCGACAAGGACTGGTATCGTCGAGCCTCCACCTACGGCGTGCCTTCTGGGGCTGCCATCCCGGCAAGGTTCAGCGGAAGAGAAGGACTGCTTGGCCAAGCGGCCGCCGAACACCGGATCCTCACCATCAACGATGTCCCTGACGGCTACCTTGCCTTTGGTTCCTCGCTCGGCAGCGACAAGCCCCGGAATCTGGTGATCCTGCCGAGTGTTGTCGATGGGAACGTCAATTCTGTTATCGAGCTCGGCTTTCTTCGGCCAGTCCCCGAACACGTGCTCGTCTTCCTCGAGCAGGCTTCATCGACCATCGCAACGTCAATTCGCTCGGCGAGCTATCGAAGCGAACTCCAGAACCTGCTTGAGGAGACTCAGCGCCAATCTGAAGAACTACAGGTTCAGAGCGAGGAGCTGCGCGTGTCGAACGAGGAGCTTGAAGAGCAAGGCCGGGCGCTGAAAGAATCTCAAGCTCGCCTGGAGCAGCAACAGGCGGAACTGGAGCAGACCAACTCGCAGCTCGAGGAGCAGGCCCGGCAACTTGAAATTCAACGCGATGATCTCGAACGCGTCAACACTTCAATAGAGCTTAAGGCGCGAGAGCTCGAACAGGCAAGCCGTTACAAATCGGATTTTCTTGCCAACATGTCGCACGAGCTTCGGACACCGCTGAATTCATCCCTCATTCTCGCCAAACTGCTCGCCGACAACGCGGATGAGAACCTCACGGAAGAACAGGTAAAATATGCCCAGACGATCCAGTCATCGGGCAATGACCTCCTCAATCTGATCAACGATATTCTAGACTTGTCGAAGATCGAGGCGGGACATGTTGACGTAAAGCCGGAGCCGGTATCGGTCGAGCGGCTAGCGGACAACTTGTCACAGCTTTTCAGGCCGGTAGCATTGAACAAGGGGCTTGGGTTCCAGGTTGAGCTTGCCCCCGACAGCCCGACCGTTATCGAAACCGACCCCCAGAAACTCGAGCAGGTCCTGAAGAACCTTTTGGCAAATGCCTTCAAGTTTACCGAAAGGGGACATGTAACCGTCGCGCTTGCGCCAGCGCCTGCTGGCCAGGTCGCTTTTGCCGTTCGCGACACCGGCATCGGTATTGCCGAAACGCAGCAGCAGAGTATCTTCCAGGCTTTCCATCAGGCCGATGGAACCATCAGCCGCAGGTATGGCGGAACCGGCCTCGGGCTCTCGATTTCACGTGAGCTCGTTCGCTTGCTGGGTGGCACCATCCACCTCACCAGCCGCGAGGGACAAGGCAGCACGTTCACTGTTGTCATCCCGCAATCCTACGATCCAGCGAAGGTCGCTCCCCGGGATTCCCTTCCAGCGATACCAGTTACACCAGCCGTAGCCACCCCAATTGATGAGCGAGCTGGCCCGCAACTGCAGCGACCTCAGATTATCGAAGATGATCGAGCCGCCCCCTCGGACGCTCGGCATCTTCTCCTCGTGATCGAGGACGATGACAGCTTCGCCACAATCCTTCGTGATCTCGCCCGCGAGAAGGGATTCCGTGCAATCGTCGCCGGTACCGCCCACGAGGCTCTTGGTCTTGCCCGGCAGTTCATGCCGAGTGCGATCGTGCTTGATGTTGGCTTGCCCGACCAGTCGGGCCTCTCCGTCCTCGACAGGCTGAAGCGCGACGTGCAAACGCGGCATATTCCAATCCACATCGTATCCGCCAACGATTACACGGAAACGGCGTTTTCTCTCGGGGCGGTGGGCTACATGCTCAAGCCTGTAAAAAGGGAACAGCTGGTCGAAGTACTCGAAAGGTTGGAATCGAAGCTCTCGCAGCGCATGCATCGCGTGCTGATCGTGGAGGACAACGAGGTTCAGCGCGAGGCTGTGGCGAGATTGCTGACGTCCCATGAAGTTGAAACAGTCAGCGCGGGGACCGCGGCAGAATGTCTGAAGTTGCTGAAAGAGCAGACATTCGATTGCATTGTCCTCGATCTGTCGCTGCCAGATGCTTCCGGATATTCGCTCCTGGAAACAATCAGCCAGGACAGCGATCATTCCTTTCCTCCCGTTATCGTCTATACCGGGCGGGTGCTTTCGGCCGACGATGAGCAAAAGCTGCGTCGTTACTCGAAATCGATCATCGTTAAAGGCGCGAAATCCCCGGAACGTCTGCTTGACGAGGTGACGTTGTTCCTACACCAGGTCGTTTCCGATCTTCCCGACGAGCAGCAGAAAATGATCCGGAAGGCCAGAAATCGGGACGCGCTTCTCGAAGGACGCAGAATCCTGGTAGTCGAGGATGACGTAAGGAACGTGTATGCGCTGACCAATATTCTGGAGCCGCGAGGAGCAATGATCGAAATTGCGAGGAACGGCCAGGAGGCGATCGATGCACTTTCGAAATCCACTGACGATCCGTCAAATGCAATCGACCTTGTCCTCATGGACGTAATGATGCCGGTCATGGATGGGCTGACGGCGACGCGGGAAATTCGGAAAAACGCTGCCTGGAAAAAGCTCCCTATCATCACGCTGACGGCGAAGGCGATGCCAGACGACCAGCAGCGCTGCATCGAGGCGGGCGCCAATGACTACATGGCCAAACCGCTCGACGTCGAAAAATTAATGTCACTGGTACGCGTGTGGATGCCCCGGTGACCGAAACGAATACTGCAAACATCGAGGACATCGAAATCCGGCTGCTGCTGGAAGCGCTCTACGTGCGTTACCACTACGATTTCAGAAACTATGCGATGGCGTCAATCAAGCGACGCCTGAAACAGGCGCGTGAGAACCTCGGCTTCACAACTTATTCCGCGCTCCAGGAGAACGTACTCCACGACCCGTCGGCGTTGCCCTATCTGCTAGGTTACCTGACGGTCCAGGTCAGCGAAATGTTCAGGGATCCGACCTACTTCAAGGCAATCAGAGAGAGCGTCATCCCGCACCTTCGAACCTATCCGTCCCTGAAGGTCTGGATCGCAGGCTGCAGCAGCGGAGAAGAACTCTATTCGATGGTAGTCCTCTTTCGCGAAGAAGGGCTCGAGGAGCGCACCATCTTCTACGCTACCGATATCAATCAGGAGGCGTTGAATGCTGCTGAGACTGGGATCTACGATCTGGACCGGATCCGGATGTTTACGGAAAACCACCGAAAGTCCGGCGGTAGATCCTCGCTGTCGGACTACTACATGGCTGCGTACGGACGGGCAACATTTGACAAAACCCTGCGCCGCAATGTCGTCTTTTCCGACCACAGCCTGGTTACTGACGCCGTTTTTGGCGAGATGAACCTGGTTTCCTGTCGAAACGTCATGATCTATTTCGATCGATTGCTGCAGGACCGGGCACTTGGGTTGTTCAAAGACTCCTTGCCCCGAAATGGCTTCCTGGGTCTCGGGTCCAAGGAAAGCATCCGGTTTTCGTCGCATTCACGATCCTTCAAGGAATTTGTTCGCGAGGAGAAGATCTACCAGAGGGTGTGGCGATGAGTATTGAACGCCATGGAGCTGTTGTGATCGGCGCGTCGGCCGGTGCGCTGGATGCGTTGTCGGTCATTCTGCCGGGTCTGCCGACCGGATTTCGCTTGCCTGTATTTGTGGTGGTGCATGTCCCTCCTGACAAACGAAGCGTGCTTGCCGAACTGTTCCAGGCAAAATGCGAGCTTGAAGTGTGCGAGGCGGAGGACAAGGAACCGATCAAAGCTGGCACGGTGTTTTTTGGGCCGCCAGGCTATCATCTGCTTGTTGAATCACCCCAGTCCCTGTCGTTATCCACCGACGATCCGATCATGTTTTCGCGACCATCCATCGATGTGTTGTTCGAAACCGCCGCACAGGTTTACGGCTCGGGTCTGATAGCGATAGTGCTGACCGGTGCAAATCAGGATGGAGCGGCAGGCTTGAAGGCGGTTGTCGAGGCAGGGGGTACAGCTGTCGTCCAAAATCCGCACGACGCTTTTGCCAAGGCAATGCCCGAAGCGGCGATCGGAGCCTGCCCGGACGCGAAAATCATGTCGCTTGTTGCGATAACCGAATACTTGAAGAAGGTGTAATGCTCATGGACCCCGTGTCCTTCCTCCTTGTCGACGATCTCGAAGAGAACCTCATCTCGCTGGAGGCGCTCCTACGTCGCGAGGGTTTGAAACTCCTGAAAGCACGCTCGGGTGACGAGGCTCTGGAGCTCCTCCTGAAGCATGATGTAGCGCTTGCTCTCATAGACGTGCAGATGCCCGGAATGAACGGCTTCGAGCTCGCCGAGTTGATGCGAGGCAATGAGCGTTCGCGTCGTGTTCCGATCATGTTCGTTACCGCAGGTAGCCCTGATGGCACCTGGCGTTTCCAGGGATACGAAGCTGGCGCCGTCGACTTTATCCAGAAGCCGATCGAAACCGACATTCTCCGCAGCAAGGCGGACGTTTTCTTCGAGCTCTATCGGCAGCGCCAGCAGCTGGCAATGCAACGGGACGAACTCGAGGCACGGGCGAAAGCCCTGAAGGAGGCTGACCAAAGGAAAGACATCTTTCTTGCGACACTGGCTCATGAACTGCGCAACCCCCTCACCCCTTTGCGACATGGGCTCGACGTTCTGAAGAGAAACCCAGCCAGTACCGAGGCCGATAGGATCCGTGCTACCATGGATCGCCAGCTCTCCCACCTCGTGCGGTTGATCGATGACCTTCTCGACGTCTCTCGCGTGAGCCAGGGCAAGATCGAACTTCGCAAGGAGCCCGTCAAGGTTCAGGACGTTCTCAACGCCGCAGTGGAGGCAAGCCGCCCCGCAATTGACGCGGCGAAACATGCCCTCAGCACCGATCTGCCTAGCGAGCCGATCTGGGTAGAGGGCGATCCCGCGCGCCTTTCGCAAGTTGTCGCCAACCTGTTGAACAATGCAACCAAATACACGCCTGATAACGGACAGATCGCAATATCCGCGCATGCCGATGGAACAGATGCCGTCATCACGGTGTCCGACACCGGTATCGGCATTCCCGACGACATGCGATCGAAGGTGTTCCAGCTTTTCACGCAGGTGGATGATCACCTGAACAGGTCTCAGGGCGGCCTTGGTATCGGTCTATCGCTTGTGCAGCAGCTCGTGACCTTGCACGGCGGTCATATTGTGGCGACAGCTGCTCCGGTCGGCAACGGAACCTCATTTATCGTTCGCCTTCCTCTCGTTGCCGCGCCGTTTGAAACTTCGGCGACCCTATGCGGACCATCCAGCGGCACAGTTTTGGAGAGCGCGCTTAAAGTTCTCGTAGTGGACGACAACGTGGACGTCGCTCGGGTCGTGGGCTGGATGCTGGAGGAGGTCGGGCATGAGTATCACCTCGTTCACGACGGTAGGGAGGCTCTACAGGAAGCGCGCCGGTTTCACCCCGACGTCGTGCTGCTCGACATCGGCCTACCGCATATGGACGGCTACGAGGTGTGTCGGGCTTTTCGAGCCGACCACGAGTTCAAGGACATACCCATTGTGGCGCAAACGGGCTGGGGCCAAAGCAAGGATAAGGCACTCGCCGCCGCCGCCGGCTTCAACCACCATCTCACGAAACCCGTGAATCTGGAGGAGCTCAGCGGAGTTCTCGCTTCTATCACTTAGGGATCATACCAAATTGGGGCAACCTCAAAATCGGTCATCGCCCGGGACAGGTTCCCTGAAGTTGATGCTTCTAAAAGCAATCTTTTCAACAGAGCACGCAAGCCTGGCTGGCCCGCCTCGATCGCGGCGTCATTGATCAGAAACCACCTGGTTTCCCGCGTCTTGTATTCGGGGAACGTGTCCGCGACCGACGTGACATGCAAGATGTGCGAGGTGACCTTGTATCGCTGCATGTCGGCGCCCTTGAAGTAGGTGAAATCACCGAAAGGTCGCACCGACACCTTCCCCCGTATCCCGGCCTCCTCGAACGCTTCTCGTTCTGCGGCCGCGTACGTCGTTTCGCTTCCCTCGATATGACCTTTTGGCAGCCCCCACCGGCCGTTTCGCTTGCTGCCAACGAGCAGGATCTCGACGTCTTGTCCCGTGCGCCGGAGGCAGACTGCGCCAGCCTGTGGAATGTCTGGGAGGCGGTGCCGCAAAACGGATTGAAACTCCGGAGTGTGCTCCAACATGGCATCTCCTTTGACGTGGCTATCAATAGCGTCGGGGAGCCGACATCCACACCGTTGCGTCTGGCGTGTTTATCGAAAAAGGCCCACGATAACCAGATACGAAAAGTTGAACTATTTGCCGGCTACAAACGTTGGAAGTCGGCAATCGTACCGTGTGGTGGCGGAAAACTGCCCGGATACCGGCGCGTTTCATGAGACGGACAGCAAAAGCTGTTTCAGGTCCGGCTCCCTGACGCAGTTTGCGGCTTCGGCCGGCCTCATCCAGGCTACATGGCGCTCTGCCATCTCTGGGAACTGCTTTTTCCGTCGTTGAACTTTCAACATGTGCACAGCGACGACAACCTCAACCTCGCGGCGGTCGTCGAGCACCTTCGCATGCCGGAAATGGTCATACAGCTTTCGCTTGACCTTCCCGATCACACCCTCTTCTTCCCAAGCCTCCCTTTCCGCCGTTCTGTGAGAGGAAAGGCCAGGGATCGGCCATCCCTTTGGGATCGTCCAGCGTTTGGATTCGCGTGTCGTGATAAGCAGTAATCCGGCCCATCCGGCGTGTCACGCACGCAGAGCGCCCCGACCTGCATCAGGAGATCCGACTGGCCCTCAGTCGCCTCGAATGTTCGGTCCTCAAACAGGTGTATCAATGGACGCCCTTCGATACATCTCGGAGCCCGGGTCCGCGGTTGTGTCTAAGCGCTAGGATCAGTGATCGATGGCGTTGCGTGGCCGTGGCTGGACGGGAACTTCCGGATTCGCGGGTGAATCCCCGAGCGACACGGAGTGACAGCACTGCAGTGATTAACCTGCAATTTTAAACATCAGCCATGACGGTGAGATGACTGATACCAACCGGCACCATGCGAGAAGCGCCCCCAGGCATGTGCGGCCCGATGCGATTGCTCAAGGGGGCGGCACATCAAGGCAGGCAGGAGGCTGGTGTGAACGGCTGTCAGAGCAACCGCTTCCTTTGTGTCCGGTAGGCTCACTATGTTGAGCCGGAACCACACTTAACGATTTATTAATTAGTGCTTGCTAAAACTCGCTTCGGAACTACCTCCCAGTTCCATGTGGCGAAAACTGGCCCGCCTCGGCGGGTCTCTTTTAGAAGCTGCTGCCGTCAAATGTGGCGACCTATTGTTCGATCGACACGTTGATCCTGGAGCCTACCCCAGCCCCTCTTGGATCAATGAGCATCTGGCCGGAGACCAAAACGGAGTTTCTCCGGCCGGATGCGTGGCGCTTGATGTGTGGATCCACTCCCGCCTCGCCGTTAGGCTGCTACTTCTCGAGATGGGGCGTTGCAACACCAGCGTCGGCATCTCTGCACAACCATCCTTCATCCATTAAGGCGGTTCGGTATCGCTAGCGGTGGAAGCAAGTATTGTTCAATGGCGCGCGCTTGAGGACGGCGCATTGCCGATGGAAAAGGCCGATCCGACATGGGTTCGGATCAAATACCCGGTGATTTCAGTTTCGCTGATGCCTATGGAGCAAAGCCTTATTGCGTCGTCACATAGCAACTCCGCAATTTTCTCATCGAAGGGTGTGACATAAAAGCGGAACCATGCGGCAACAGCCTCCACGACAATCGAGTTCTCGCTGTTGCTCATATCACCGTCGTTGTCCCGGCCTCTTCCGTGCTTCATCGACCAATCTCTCTCCTGTCTCGGAACGAAAGGCTCAACATTAAGTTACGCGTAAAGTTCCAGAGGGAGTTTTGACCATGGCCGCTAATCGTGCCCAGTGGAAAGGACACATCAAAATCGGCGAGATCAGCTGCGCTGTCGGGTTGTACACGGCCGCCTCAACGTCTGAGCGCATCTCATTCCATACGATCAACAAGGCGACCGGCAATCGCGTACGCCGCGAATTTATCGACAGCGAGACCGACAAGGTCGTCGAGCGCGAAGATCAGGTCAAAGGATTTGAAACCACCGCCGGCGACTACATCATGATTGATCCGGAAGAGGTGGCGGCCGTCATTCCTGAATCGGACAAAACGCTTGATCTCGAAGCATTTATACCCTGCTCAGAGGTAGATGACCTATATTTTGACAAGCCCTATTACCTTGTTCCGTCGGATGATGTCTCCGAAGAGCCTTTCGCCGCGCTCCGTGACGCCATGATCAAATCGGATGTTGTGGCGATCTCACGCACGGTACTGTTCCGCCGGATGCGGACGGTTCTCATCCGCGCCCACGATCGGGGAATGATCGCGACCACCCTCAATTTCGATTATGAGGTTCGGCCATCCGATCAAGCATTCAAAGACATACCGGACATAAAGGTCGAGGACGAAATGCTCGATCTTGCCAAGCATATCATCGAGACTAAAAAAGGGGATTTCGACCCGTCCACGTTCGATGACCGTTACGAAAATGCTGTAGCCGAACTGGTGAAAGCGAAAGCCGAGGGGCGTGCCCTTCCGAAAGCCAAGCCTATCCAGGTCTCCAAGCCCAATGAACTTCTGAAAGCGCTGCGCGAAAGCGCGGGCTTCGGCGGTGCGAAATCCGGCGGAGCAAAGCGCAAAACGAAAGCTGCAAATGCCAACGCCAGCAAGTCTGGAAAGACCGCAGCTTCGAAGTCTGCTGCGAAAGCCACGCGCAAGAAGGCGAGTTAGGGAGAACATCAATGGCAGCGCGCCGCCCGTACTGGAAGGGTTACCTGAAACTATCCCTCGTCACATGCCCGGTCGATCTGACACCTGCGACGTCCGAGAGCGAAAAAGTGCGGTTCCACACGCTCAACAAGCAAACCGGTCATCGTGTTGTTTCCCGATATGTCGATTCCGTGACCGGCAAGCCGGTCACAGAGGAGAACGAAGCCAAAGGCTATGTACGAGGTGAGAACGACTATGTGCTCCTGACAGATGAGGAGCTCGAGTCTGTTTCGCTCGATACGGTCAGGACGATAGACATCGAGACATTTGTTCCTAGGGAAAGCATCGAGTGGATCTATCTGGATACCCCCCACTACATGGTACCCAATGACAAGATAGGGAATGAAGCCTTCGCCGTTATCCGCGAAGCCATGAAGGCGGAAGGGGTGGTTGGCGTTTCCCGGGTAGTGATCGGACGCCGCGAACGGGCCATTGTCCTGGAACCGCGCGGCAATGGCATCGTTGTCTGGACGCTTCGATTTGGCGATGAAGTCCGACCTGAGGCGGCCTATTTCCAGGATATAGACAAAAAGGCCGAAGCAAAAACCGTTGCCTCCATCCAGAAGATGATCAAGCCGCGAACTGAGAATTGGTCGCCCTCGATGGTCACCGATCCCATTCAGGAAAGTCTGCTGAAGCTCATCGCCTCTAAAAAGAAGGCAACGAAGAAGACAGCCCCGGTGAAAGGCAAGAAAGAGGGCGACACCCAACCTTCCAACGTCATCAATATCATGGACGCCCTGAAAAGAAGCGTGCAGGCCGACCTGAAGGGGAGAAAGAGATCGGATTGAACCAGCGATCTCTATCTGTTGCGAGCATACATCGCTATAGGACGAGGTCCAATGAAATCTCGCTTGCCCACCATTTGCCCACTAGGGGAGAGATCCTCGACGATAGGTCCTAAACGCCGTGAGTTCCATCATAGCCGTTGACCTGCGATGGAATCCAACCCTCTGGCAGGCTCGACGGGCGATAGACTTCGACTTCAAGCGGAAAGCAGGCGGCAGCATCTGAAGAATGCTCAGTCGAGCAATCACCGCCTGGACAGGCGGACATACACGCGAGCAGATCTATTTCTGCGAAGAACTCCAGGTAGTCGCCAGGGCGCACCGGGCTCGCCTTCATGAAGTACTGGCCCGTGTCCCGGGTAAAACCGGTGCACATGAAGACGTTCAGCACATCGTGGATGTGTGTCGACGCTTCGTCCAAGGGCATTCCCGTTTCCTCAGCAAAGGCCCGTGTCAGATTTGAATGACAGCAGTGATGATACTGTCCCCCTTCGCTTAGAAGGTTATACGTATAGGGATCGCAGCGCGTACCAATTACGTCGTGCACCGAGCCCCCAAACGCGTCGAAGCCATACCAGTCAAGCGTATCATGGGTGATCGTAGCGATTGGCCTGAGATAAGGCATATTCGAGAACAGCTGGTCGCCAAGCCCAACATGGGTCCCGTTCAAGGCGCGGGTTTTGCCCGTATAAAGCCGCTCATTGATGTTGTTGGCATTGAACAGATTGAGATCACCGACCTGCGCACCCTCGCTGCAGACTATGCGACAGAAATACCCTGTCGGCACCGTCCAGCATGCCGCATCTCGCGCCGGAACCGTCACGCGCTTCACAAGCCTAAGATCGGCCCGCAAGGCCCGGTAGCCCTTGAGATCGGGACGTCGCAGGGCTTGCACCGGATAGCAGAGCACAGGAGCAATCCCCCTGCGCTCAGCGGCATCTGGGGGGGCGTCAGTGATGGGTTGAGGCTTCATCCCAGTCCTCTCCCTAGTGTTGTTGGAGGACATCTACCCATAACCGTGGCCGGTTTCAACCGACTCTTTTGCCCCAGCGTTACATTCACCGACGTCACCGGATCGTCGCCAGCTTGGCGCCGACGCCAAGGACCGCGTCGATCTCGGCGATAAGACTGATACGCCCGGACCGTGGTGCAGAAATCCGCGTTTCCATTTTCATAGCCTCCACGATCGCAACGACATCGCCTTCATTGACATCAGCACCATCATCGACAAGCCACTGACGAAGCGTGCCGGGAATGGGGGTCGTGACCGCTCCTTCGCTGACACGAGCCGTTTCGCCAGCCGGTTTGATCGCAGCGGCGCCAGAGGCCGAAAACAGGCCAGCTGGTAAACCGAGTTCATGGCGCTTGCCGTCGATCTCGAGAAAGCTGCGGATGAGGCCGCCCTCAACAGGGTCGACACGTGGTGCGGGCAGGACCCCGGCAAACTCCGTTTCAATCCAGTTTGTGGAGATCCTGAACCCATCCTCACCTGTGAAGTCACGCTCGTTGACAACTGCGCGGTGAAACGGCAGAACCGAGGCAACTCCCTCAATATGAAACTCGGCCAGTGCACGGCGTGCACGCTCAAGCGCCTGGGTGCGCGATGATCCGGTCACGATGAGCTTCGCCATCATGGAATCGTAAAGGTCCGGAATTTCGGAGCCTGCTTCGACGCCTGTATCCAGGCGAATGCCAATGCCCGACGGGGCTCGAAAGCCGGTGATCAGGCCTGGTGTCGGCAGGAACCCTCTTCCAGGATCCTCGGCATTGATACGGAATTCAAACGCGTGGCCGCGCGGTTGCGGTGTTTCTGTGACAGAGAGCGGCAGCCCGTCGGCGATGCGTAGCTGTTCGACCACGATGTCAATGCCCGTCGTCTCCTCGGTCACGGGATGTTCGACCTGGAGGCGGGTATTGACCTCGAGAAACGAAATGACGCCATCTTGCGACAACAGGAACTCGACGGTACCAGCCCCGCAGTATCCGACCTCGGCACAAATCGCCCTGGCGGCCTCATGAATGCGGTTGCGCTGCTCCTCGGTGATGAAGGGCGCAGGTGCTTCCTCGACAAGCTTCTGATTGCGACGCTGCAACGTGCAGTCCCGCGTCCCGAGTACAACTGTGTTGCCATGGGTGTCGGCGATCACCTGCGCCTCGATGTGGCGCGGTTTCTCGAGGAATTGCTCGCCATAGCATTCGCCACGGCCAAAAGCTTCGGTCGCCTCACGAACGGCGGAACTGAAAAGCTCGCCAACCTCATCGAGCCGGCGAGCGACTTTCATCCCACGACCGCCACCGCCAAACGCTGCCTTAATGGCAAGAGGTAGGCCGACTTCGCCTGCAAAGGCGACCGCGTCGGCCGCGGAAGCAATCGGGCCCTTCGATCCCATGACCAGCGGCGCGCCGACCTTTTCGGCAACGCGCCGTGCCTCGACCTTGTCACCAAGAGCTGCGATGACCTCAGGTGAGGGACCGACCCATGTCAGCCCGGCATCGATCACAGCGCTTGCGAATTCGGAACGTTCCGACAAGAACCCATAGCCCGGATGGACGGCATCCGCGCCTGAGCGCCTTGCAACCTCAAGGATACGCCCGATATGCAAATAGGTCTCTGCTGGACGGCCAGAACCCAGGCCATAGGCTTCGTCAGCGAGTTCTGCGTGCAGCGCGTTGGCATCCGCATCAGAATAAATGGCGACCGAAGCGATGCCATAGTCGCGCGCTGCGCGAATGATGCGGACGGCGATTTCACCTCGATTGGCGATCAGCAGCTTTTTCATCAAATCAGTCTTCCTGTGGGATCGAAGCGACCGGGGCAAGTGGTTCTGCCACCCTCACCTGTGGATCGAAGGCGGCAATCAGCTTGAAGCGGATTCGCGCCCCGATCGGGATCTGGCCAGCAAGATCCAGATGGTGGCCGGCCACGACACCGATAACGGGATAGCCGCCGGTTAGCGGATGGTCGGCCAGGAAAAGAACCGGTTGGCCATCGGCAGGAACCTGGATAGCGCCGAGCACGGTGCCTTCGGAAGGAAGTTCTTTTTGAACACTTCTCTCGATAGGAGAGCTTCCGGACAGCCGCATGCCGATGCGGCTCGAGTGTGGCGTGACGTGCCACTCCTGCGTCTGCAGCGTTTCAATTCCCGCCAGCGTGAACCAGTCAGTCCGCGGCCCGGGAATGACGTCAAGCTCGACCACGTCACCCGCACGCGGCAGGTCATAAGGTTCTAGCGGGATCGGGTCGACGGCAGAGGCCAGCTTTGCAGCTGGAACCAGAAGACTGCCCGCCTGGATGACTTCTGGCCCAACCTTTGCCAGCGTATCGGTTGCGGCGGAGCCAAGCACCCGCTCGACCACAAAACCTCCACGAAGCGCAAGATAGCTTCGCATCCCGGCGGACGGAACACCCATGGACAACTCGTCTCCCGCGTCGAGCGCAAAGGCGCGGGCAAATGGCGCTTTGACCTCGCTTCCAGCTTGCGTTCGGATCGTCAGGGAGCAAGGGGCACCAGTCACCGCGACGGTCACTGCCCGGTCCGCCTGAAGGGCGAATCCGCCAAGGGTCACTTCGATGACAGCTTCGTCGCGAGAATTACCGAGAAGAAGATTGGCAGCCTGCATTGCACCGCGGTCGACGGCCCCGGATTCCGAAACGCCCTGGCTTGACCGGCCCCTTCGACCAAGATCCTGATAGAGGGTGGGGCGATCCGACCGTGTCGCGCGAAGGCCCTCCGTTGCGAGCGGAGGCGCGGGTGTCGTCTGGCCTTCCCCCGAATTCAAGGCAATGGCCGCGCTCTCAGGCAGATTCCGAAATCGGACGCGATCGCCTGGCGCCAGCAGGGCCGGGCGGTCACGCGTGGTGTCCCACATTTTCAGAGACGTCGATCCAAGCAACTGCCAGCCTCCAGGACTGTCGGACGGGTAGATCCCGCCAAACTTTCCAGCCAATGCCACCGACCCGGCAGGGACCCTTACACGCGGGCTCTTGCGTCGCGGCACATCAAAGCCCTCGTCATCGCAGGTCATGTAGGCAAAGCCGGGAGCAAAACCGGTGAAGGCGACCGTATACGTCGCGTCTGTGTGCCGGCGGATAACCTCTTCCACCGACCAGCCAAGCAGCTTCGCCACCTCCTCGAGGTCAGCACCATCATAAGTTACCGGGATTTCAAACAGACCGCCCTGCCGGACACTGCGCTTCGACAGATCCATTCGCG
Organism: Rhizobium grahamii CCGE 502; assembly: GCF_000298315.2. Taxonomy (GTDB): domain Bacteria; phylum Pseudomonadota; class Alphaproteobacteria; order Rhizobiales; family Rhizobiaceae; genus Rhizobium; species Rhizobium grahamii. The sequence continues at coordinate 26,648 of NZ_AEYE02000021.1, forward strand.
AAATCGAATTCGTCAATGTCGGGCGATCGGCCAGAAACGGATCGAACTTTATCATCACGGTGCGCGCTGCAGGAATTGCCTCTACCACACCATGAAGCGGTGTGGCGAGAAGCGCATCGAGGAGCGTCAAGGTCGCGTCGAGATCCTCGAGCTCGACGAGAAAGCTGTCGCTGCCAGCAGGAAGAAAGCGGAACAGTTCACCCATTTGAGACGCCAGCGAAGGACTTCAGTTCAATACCGCGCTTTTCAAATGTTTCACGCAACGTGTGGGCGATGCCGACCGCCGCCGGAGTGTCGCCATGAACGCAAATCGACTCCGCCTCAAGCGGAATATCGATGCCGTCGATTGTCGTGACGCGCTTTTCTCTCACCATCTTGAGCATGCGTTCGGCAATGATCCCCGGATCGTGAATGACCGAACCCGGCAGCCGACGGCTGACAAGACTTCCGTCAGCATTGTATGCCCGGTCGGCAAAAGCCTCAGACACAACCGTCAAACCAGCGTCGCGGGCTTGCTTCACGACAGGGGCACCGGCAAGCGCCAGGAATACCAGGTCGGGATTGATCGCCTTTATGGCGGCAATGACATCCGCGGCCTGTCGAGCGTCGTTGGCTATGGTGTTGTAGAGCGCTCCATGGGGCTTGACGTATCGCACCGATGTTCCCGCCGCCCGAGCCAGGCCCTGCAATGCACCGATCTGGTAAATCGTATCCCCAACGAGCTCATCACTCGACGGGTCCATATTGCGGCGACCGAAGCCCGCAAGATCGCGATATCCAACATGCGCTCCGACTGCCACCCCTCGATTGGCCGCTTCGCGCAAGACGCTCAATATTCCAGCAGGATCACCAGCGTGAAAACCGCAGGCGATGTTGGCACTCGTCACGATCTGCAGCATGGCAGCATCGTCCCCCATTCGCCAAGGTCCGAAGCTCTCGCCGAGATCGCTGTTCAGGTCGATACTTGTCATGTCGCACACCACCGGAAAAATGAGGATTCGAGAGTATTGTTCTATAATTCCTCAGGGATCAACGGCGACAGAAATAATGCGCGGGCTTGTTGTTGCCGGCTTCTGAGAATGCCAGACCTGCCATGGAAAATCCGAGCGGATACGCGCGGCACAGGATTTCCAGGCGATGAGCGAGCTGACCCCCTCCCCCGTGGAAGAGCTTGGCCGATCACGTATCGGTCCGGCCATGCCCGCAGTCGATAAGCAGGACCGGTAGCCACCGAAAAATCGGGAGTGATGATGTTTACGGGTTTCGCGCCGTGACAATCAAACCGAAAGAGCGCTTCCCACCCAATACTAAACCTGATGCTTGAAATAGTAGGCCTGCTCTTTGGCTTCCCGCCAGGCCACACGGCCGTATCGACCTCCGGTTGCCACCTGATCGACTGTCGAAAGGAAGGCCATGAGGCCGATGAGAAAGATGAAACCGCGCATGCCTGGACATTAGCCGCATGACATTTAGAAACTTCTAACGCGACACCGCGATGGTTCTTTTGGCAGGCTGGACCAGGATTGAACTCGAACCAGGCCAGAACTTGCGCCGGAGATCGATGACCCAAGCCATCGTTCCCGCCGCAACAGGGTTGCCAGATAGGTCGACGGATCGGCCGAAGAGGTTCATTGGTGGCTGGGTACTGCCAACGGGCCTTGGAGACAGTCCACGACAGGCGCGTCTGATCGGGTGAGATTCGAGGTTTCGCGGGGCAGCGACACACCAAACCTCACCCTCCCTAGACTGCCCGTTCTTCACAGACAGATGATAGGATATTCTGTGCTTCAGAAAAGAGAAAGACGGACCAAAGTCCCGCAGGGAATCTCACGCGGTATCTTGGTCAGTCATCAAAACTGTCGCAAAACCTTCATAAGTGATTTCGTATGTCCGCCGAGGAAATTCCGGATGCGATTCTCTGAAATCTTGGCTCCTTCCTATTGGACGTGTCACATGGGCGCTGACAATATCGAGGCGACGAGCGGCGGGTTCACCTCCACACCTTCGTTGTCGGGTCGGCGATCTCCAGCGACCGTATTCAGCTGAGCCCGAAGCGGCCCCCCGCCGAGTGGAACTGCCTCGAGGCATCGGTCGTCGGAGAAGAGTTCGTCGGCGCAATCGCCGTGGTTCATCTCGAAGCTTCGGATCGTATCGAAATCAAGGCACAAAAGAGCCATGACGAATTGGATCGCCTTAATCTCGAACCTAGCCCGGATCTGGGTGTCATGGCGCCCGGAGGCATCACATATCCTGCCTGGCGAAAGTTAAGCTCATTATTGTTTGCCAAGTTCGGCCGATAAGTCATGCCGTACGCCTTTTGCTGGTTGGGGCGCCGACAATAACCCGAGGGCTGAACCCGGTACTGTAACTTCCTCCTTCACTGTCATGGTATCGTCGTCCCTACGTCTGGGGGCTCCAAACACAGCGGCTGGCCTCCGGCCAGACCCGGTCCAACCGATTGCCAACGTAATGGAATTACACGCCGATCGCCGATCTGATATTCCAACCCGCTGGGCACGCACGATGTTGAGACCGACAACTGGCGATGCACATTTTTTAAACCTGAACCTCGCTTGACACTTTTTTAACCCCTCCATATGGTTTTGAACCAAACGGTAAAAAAGGGGAACAATCATGACAAAAGACCTTCTCATGTCACGTCGCACGCTTATGGCCTCGGGCCTTGCCCTGGGCGTCAGCGGGTTGGTCCCGCTGGCCCGCGCCGCTGCACCCGTAAAGGTGGCGGGAATACATGCCTCGCCTGTCGAGAATGCTTGGAATTCCTGTCTTCACAAGGCCTTGCAGGATGCCGCCAAGGAAGGTGTGATCGAGTATGTATTCTCAGAAGGTGTTTCCGGCACGGACTATCCCCGCGCGATGAGCGAATATGCCGAGCAAGGCAACAAGCTGATCATTGGCGAAGCCTATGCTGTCGAAAAGGAAGCTCGTCAGGTAGCGGCCGATTACCCCGATACCGCTTTTGTTCTTGGCTCAAGTGGCAAGGAGGAGGGCAGCAATTTCGGTGTCTTCGGCACGTGGAATTACGACGGTGCCTATCTCGCGGGAATGCTGGCTGGGAAGATGACCAAGTCGAACGTGGTCGGCTCGGTTGGCGCGATGCCTATTCCTGAGGTCAACATGTTGATCAACGCCTTCGCCGAAGGCGTAAAATCTGTTAATCCTGGGTGCAAGCATCTCGTCGCCTTCATTGGTACGTTCTTCGATCCGCCGAAGGCCCGTGAGGCGGGTCTTGCCCAGATCGATGCTGGCGCCGACATTCTGTTTGGTGAACGCATCGGCACTGCCGATGCGGCCAAGGAGCGTAACATCAAGGCTGTCGGATCGCTGATCGACTATACCCCACGTTATCCCGACACCGTCTTTGCAAATGCCCTCTGGGGATTCCGGCCGATACTGAATGCGGCGATTGCCGATGTGGCTGCGGGCAAGCCCGTCGGTCGCAACTACACCGCCTTTGGCCTGATGAAGGAAGGTGGAAGCGACATCGTCTTCGTCAAGGGGGTGGCACCGGCAGAGGCGGAAGCGGCCATGGAAGCCAAGCGCGCCGATATCAAGGCCGGCAAGTTTGAGGTGCCACAGAACATGGAACAGCCAAAGTAATACGGCCGATCAATGCCCGGGGAACGTCCAGCAGACGCCACCGACGTTTCGGAACTGATCCGTTCCGGCCAACTGACTGCAACGGAGGCAATGCAGCTGTCACTGGCGGCTGCGGCCCATCAATCCAGTTTGGGTGCAATTGCCCATCTTGACGCGACGATAGGAATTTCAGCGGCCCGGGCGGCGGACGACGAACGTCGGTCCAGCCCGACGCGTTTCAACCCGCGCGCCTTTGGCGGCGTGCCGACGCTTGCCAAGGACCTTGGCGGCCCGTTCAAGGGTCTGCCGGTGGCAGCCGGTTCGCGCCTTTTCAAGCGAGATGCCGGCAACGCGGATTCCGAGCTTGCGGCTCGGTTCCGCGCGGCCGGCTTTTGCCTGTTTGGCCTAACCACAAGCCCCGAGTTCGGCCTGTCGCTCGCAAGCGAGCCGGCGATTGGTCCGGTCTGTCGAAATCCGCATGACCCGTCCCGAACTGCTGGCGGATCCTCGGGTGGTGCTGCCGCAGCTGTCGCCGCCGGCATCGTTTCCATCGCACATGCAACCGACGCCGGCGGCTCAATTCGCGTTCCTGCCGCTTGCTGTGGCCTGATTGGGCTGAAGCCCAGTCGTGGCGCCATGCCGGCGGGTCCTTCGTTCGGCAATCACCTCGGTGGCATCGCAAGCGAATTCGTCGTGACGCGCTCGGTCCGAGACACGGAGCTGGCGCTTAAGTCCTTGAGCGGTAAAGCCCGTGGCCCCTTTCCCGATGTGGTGATGACAGGCCACTCCCCGTCTGGACTGAGGATAGGCCTTTTGACCGATACCGGCGTGCGATTTCCAACCGCCGGGGACCGGCTAGATGCCGTCGAGGCGGCAGCCATTTCGCTGGAGGCCGATGGCCACGCGATCGTTCGTCTGCAGTGGACTGATTTTGAAACAGCCGTGGGATACAGCGCCCGCGCTTTCGAAGACATTGTTGCCGTCAATCTGATCAATTTGGTTCAGGACTTTAACCTCGACATGACAATGGCCGAGCGCCTGACACAGGCGGTTGTTGAACAAGGCTCTGCAATGCCCGCTGCGGCGCTTTGGGCATCCCTGAACAAGGCCCTTCTCGTCAGCCATCACATGTGGACCGTTTTCGACAAGGTTGATTGCGTTCTATCCCCAATGCTGTCTTCGGCGCCACTTGCAGTCGGTTCGTTCCCATCGGATCATGGCGACACCGAGCTGCATTTCGAACGCATGGCTGCTTTCGCACCGCTCGCACCACTCGCCAATGTTTCAGGGGTTCCTGCCTTGACCCTACCTTTCGGATCAGATGCTGCCGGTTTGCCGCTGCCGATCCAGCTGATGGCACCAGTGGGCCGCGACCTGCAGCTCCTGTCGCTTGCCCGGAGACTGGAAGCCGAAGAACGCTGGCGGCATCCCTTTCCAATCGCGGAATCGGCTGCATGAATACGGTTCTCGATATTTCCCGAGTCTCAAAGCGTTTTGGTGACAACCTTGCCAACGACGACATTTCGCTCTCCCTCAAGGAAGGAGAAATTATCGCACTCCTTGGCGAGAACGGCGCTGGCAAGACGACGTTGATGAGTATTCTCTTCGGCCACTATGTGCCCGATTCCGGGCGCATTATCATACACGGTCGTGAGCTGCCGCCTGGCAAGCCCCGCGAAGCAATCCGGGCCGGCGTCGGAATGGTGCATCAGCATTTCTCGCTGGCTCCAAATCTGACGGTTCTCGAGAACATCATGACCGGGACGCAGAAACTCTGGGCGTTGCGCTCGAAGACAAATGCTGCCCGCGAGAGGCTTCTGGCGATTGCGGACCGGTTCGGGCTTAAAGTCGATCCGGACGCGCGTCTCGGCGATCTGTCGGTCGGGGAGCAACAACGCGTCGAGCTTCTCAAGGCACTCTTCAACGATGCTCGAATCCTGATCCTTGACGAACCCACCGCCGTTCTCACCAATATTGAGGCCGAACGGCTGTTCTCGACATTGAAGGAGATGGCCCGCCAGGGATTGTCGCTAATCTTTATCTCTCACAAGCTGGACGAGGTCATGGCTGCCGCCGACCGGATTGTCGTGCTTCGCGGCGGCAAGATGGTCGCCGAACGTCTTCAGTTTGAAACCAGCAAAGCCGAACTCGCCGAACTGATGGTGGGACACCGGGTCAGCCGCCCCGTGCGTGAACCTTCGACGCCAGGCGCCCTTGTCTTGAAAGGCGTTGGCATCACGGCCAAAGTTGCCGGGGTTGACAGACTGAAGAGCATAAACTTTCAACTCAGCGAAGGTGAAGTGCTCGGGATTATCGGCGTTTCTGGCAACGGCCAGGCCCCCTTGGCAGCTTTGTTATCCGGTTTGCTATCCCGTACAGCGGGCGACCTCATGCTGTTTGGAAAAAACGTCGGCAATCTAGATGTTGGGGAAGTCGTTGCAGCTGATATCGGCCGCATTCCCGAAGACCGAAACAACGAAGGGGTGATCGGGGAAATGGCGATATGGGAAAACGTCGTGCTCGAGCGTCTTTCCGCGTTCTCCAGGGGTGGAATGGTGGACCGCAAGGCAGGCATGACGTTTGCTCGGGAGATCATCGATGCCTTCGACGTGCGAGGTGGTGCGCCGCGTAGCCGCACCCGGCTCTTGTCAGGTGGCAACATGCAAAAACTCATCCTCGGCCGAAATCTTCAGCAACGCCCGCGGATCTTGGTTGCCGCGCAGCCGGCACGCGGGCTCGACGAGGGCGCGGTTGCAGCCGTCCATGCCCGGATCCTGGAAGCCCGCAGGCAAGGCACCGCCGTGCTTTTGATCTCTGAGGACCTTGATGAAGTGATCGCGCTTGCTGACCGCATCCAGGCGATCGTTGGTGGGAGGCTGTCTCCACCGGTCGACGCTGGAGACATCGATGCCCGCCGCCTGGGCCTGATGATGGCAGGCGACTGGAGCGAGACGCCCACGGAGGCCACACATGCGCCTTGAACGCCGTGAGCATCGGCCGGTCTATCTCCTGGTCGGTACGCCGATTGCTGCCGTCATTGCGGCACTTCTGCTTGCCGGCCTTCTCATCGCAATTGCCGGCGCGCCAGTCCTCGAAGCCTATCGGCGCATTCTGGTCGGCGCCTTCGGCTCACGTCTCTCAGCGACCGAGACGTTGACCCGGGCCACTCCCCTTATCCTGACCGGTCTTGCAGCCGCGACTGCTTTTCGGGCAAGGCTTTGGAATATCGGCGCGGAAGGCCAGTTCTATCTCGGCGCTATCGCGGTCGCTGCCTGCGGCTCCAAACTGCTTGCGGGCCTACCGGGTCCGATCCTCATTCCTGCCTTGCTGATGATTGGTGCCCTCGCGGGCATGGTGCTGATCCTTATCCCGCTGTGGCTCAGACTACGGTTCTCGGTTGATGAGGTGGTGACCAGCCTCCTTATCAATTTCATCGCGGTGCTTTTTGTCTCCATGCTGATCAATGGTGTGCTGAAAGATCCAATGGCCTTTGGGTGGCCACAGTCGCAGTCTGTGGTCGACCATGCCATGCTGCCAAAACTGGTAGCCCGCTCGCGGCTACATGTCGGCTTCCTGATTGCGGTCGTCCTTGCCGTCATCATCCATTTCGTGCAAGCCCGGACTGTCTTCGGCATGCAGTCACGCGCGGCGGGTCTTAGTCCGCAAGGTGCAGCCTTTGCAGGCGTGCCTCTGACACGGACACTGGTCAAGGTCGCCTGTCTTTCGGGAGGGCTCGCCGGACTTGCGGGTGCAATTGAAGTCTTGGGCGTCAAAGGCTACGTCACCACAGATCTGTCTCCTGGTTTCGGCTATTCCGGCATTGTCGTCGCGATGCTCGCCAATTTGAACCCACTCGGCGTCGTGCTTGCCTCACTGTTCACGGCAACCATGTTCGTCGGAGCCGACGGCATGAGCCGTAGCCTCTCCATACCGACCTACATCGCCGACGTAACGGTAGCGTTGTCGCTGCTGACGATGCTCGTTGCCCTGTTTTTCACCCAATACAGGATCCGGCGATGAACATTATTTTCGACATCATCGCATCGGCGGGCCTGTGGGCGGCAATCCTTCGCATTGCCACTCCTCTGATCTTTGGAACACTGGGTGCGCTTCTGTGCGAGCGGGCCGGCGTTCTCAACCTCGGCATCGAGGGCATCATGACTTTCGGCGCGATGATCGGCTGGCTTGCGGTCTATCACGGTGCGGATCTTTGGACCGGTCTTTTTGTGGCTGCGCTGGCAGGCATGGTGTTTGGTTTCCTGCATGCCACAATGACTGTTTCCCTCGGCCTGTCCCAGCATGTTTCGGGCCTTGGCGTGACCCTTTTTGCCTCAAGCTTCAGCTACTATCTTTTCCGACTGATCGTGCCAGTGGCCGGTACGCCGCCAACGATCGTCCCCTTTCAGCCGATCAGCATACCTGGCCTTTCCACCTTGCCGTTTGTTGGCCCGGCCTTTTTTACGCAGACAGCACCGACCTATCTCGCCATCGTCACTGCGCTGCTGCTTGCCTACATCGTCTTCCGCACTCCACTTGGTCTTGCCATTCGCATGACCGGTGAAAATCCGCATGCGGCAGAAGCGCAAGGCGTCGATCCTGTACGAATACGCTATGGTGCAGTGATCATCGGCAGTGCGTTGATGGGCGTTGGCGGCGCATTCCTGACACTGTCTGCCTTCAACAGTTTCTTCCCGACTATGGTCCAGGGTCGTGGGTGGATCTGCATTGCGCTTGTCGTGTTTGCATCATGGAGGCCGGGGCGTGCGCTTTTTGGAGCTCTCCTCTTTGCTTTCTTCGACGCGTTCCAGCTGCGCCTGCAGACCGTGGTCCAGGGCATCCCCTACCAGATTTTTCTGATGACCCCGTATATCCTGTCGATCCTGGCGCTGGCCGTCATGGCGCGTCGCGCGCGCGTACCCCAGGCCCTGATGCAATCCTATCGCCGTGGCGAACGATAACAAGGAGACCCAATGTTCGAGCTGATCATCAGAAAAGCAAACCTTCCCGATGGCCGGACCGGGATCGACATTGCGGTGGAGAACGGTAAAATTGCCGCCATCGAGCATCAGATCGAGGCTTCTGCCGGAACGGAAATCAATGCGACTGGGCGGCTGGTAACGCCCCCCTTCATTGATCCTCATTTTCACATGGATGCTACGCTGTCACTCGGCCTGCCGCGAATGAACATTTCCGGCACCCTTCTCGAAGGCATCTCGCTCTGGGGCGAGCTTCGTCCGTCGTTGACACAGGAGGCGCTGGTCGAACGCGCCCTTCGCTATTGCGACCTTGCTGTCAGCCAGGGCCTGCTGGCTATTAGAAGCCACGTGGATACGTCCGATCCGCGCCTGATCACCGTCGAAGCACTGGTCGCTGTTCGCGAAAAGGTGAAGCCCTACATCGACTTGCAGCTCGTTGCCTTCCCGCAAGATGGCTATTACCGAGCCGAAGGAGGCGTTGAGTCGCTGAACCGCGCCCTCGACATGGGGGTAGACATCGTCGGTGGCATTCCGCACTTCGAGCGGACAATGGACGACGGGCGCGCCTCGGTAGAGGCGCTTTGCAGGATCGCCGCCGATCGCGGACTTCCAGTCGACATGCATTGCGACGAAACAGACGACCCGATGTCACGTCACATTGAAACGCTTGCAGCCCAGACCATGCGTTTCGGACTGCAGGGACGTGTTGCAGGCTCCCACCTCACGTCGATGCATTCGATGGACAACTACTACGTCTCAAAGCTCATTCCACTGATGGCCGAGGCTGAAATCAATGTCATCCCAAATCCCCTGATCAACATCATGCTACAGGGGAGGCACGATACCTATCCGAAACGCCGCGGCATGACGCGCGTCCGTGAACTCATGGATGCCGGCCTTAATGTCTCCTTCGGACACGACTGCGTTATGGATCCCTGGTATTCCATGGGCTCGGGCGACATGCTCGAAGTCGGACACATGGCGATTCATGTGGCGCAGATGGCCGGGATCGCTGACAAGAAAACGGTCTTCGACGCTCTTACGGTGAACTCGGCAAAGACGATGGGTCTTGAAGGCTACGGGATGATGAAAGGCTGCAACGCGGACTTTGTTGTTCTACAGGCCGCCGACCCGATCGAGGCGCTTCGGCTAAAGCCGACCCGGCTTTGGGTCATCCGTCGCGGCAAACTTATCGCGCAATCAAAGCCGCGTATCGCCGAGCTCTTTCTCGAAGGTCGGCCCACCAAAATAGACAGCGGCCGGGATTACGTGCCGATGACGCCGTCGTGAACGGCAACCAGCGTACCAGTCTGGCGCGGGAAACCCCAAGCTTTAGAGCAGAAGTTGGCGGAGCCAAGAAGGCCGATGCACGGTCTGGCGTCTCGGCTCATTTCGCCCGCTACATGTCCGCGAGGTCATCGGGAGGTCGTCCAGCAGCGCCGGGTCGATGGATGCTACAGCAGCATTACTCACGACGACTAGTGGATCGCAATCGAGGAGGTGACCAGTATCGCCGCGAGGCCCGGATATCGCTCGATTAGAATGGCGGTCAGCTCCTCCTCGGTTCGGTGGCCCTGATTAAACAGGTCGATCGCCGCACTACAGAGTGTCTCCGAAGCCCGTAGGTCAGGGGCCGCTTCAAAATGCTTGTACCAAGTCTGAACGGAATGCGACAGCAATGCCAATTCTGCGTTAAGGATCGGTCTGAAAATCATACCCGCCTCCCGGTTCTAAGAAAGAGGCGGATGGTAGTCGTTACACGTCAAAGGTCAATGCGACGACGTGTCCAATAACACTCACGAGCGCAAAATCATCGTTTCGAAGCCGCCAGACATCCACTATCGGCTCGACGCCTTGCTTCGTAGCGATCATTGGTCGATCTGCATGGCTGACCGGCCAGTGACTTCACGCTTGTGAATGCCGAAGAAGAGATGAGGAGAAGTATGGGCCGGCGGGACGACATCCGGCTTCAAGGATCCAATCTCCCACCAATCTATGTGTTTCTGCAGTAGCGACCACGCATGTAGCCTCTCCTCGTGCCACGCATCATTATCAGGCAGTTCCTGGAATTCACCGTGGAGGACCACGCTTCTCCAGCTGCCCTTTAGTTGCCGCTCCTCGACTTGCAGGCAAACCTTGGGATTTTCGCGCATCCACTCGACCTTGCGCCCCGGCATCGAGAAGCTGTAAGCGATGCTTGCCTCGAAAGCGAAGTACACTGGAACCACGTAAGGTTGGCTATTGTGGCAGCATGCCAAGTGGCCGTAGTGACTGGCTTTCAGCATCTCCAGGCATTCACCATGCGTCATGTTCCTGATTGCCATTGGCATTTTCTTCACTCCTATCTTTCAAGCCGATCCTCGACGGATAGCTGCATACGTCCGTCGGGCGACGTCCCCGCCCAGCCGGTAGAAAAGAACGCTAAATATCGTCGCGATCATCACCACAATGATCAGCAAGACCGCGTGATCCCGATCCAGTCCTCGTCAAGCATCCTTGGCCCGAATTAGCAACATTGTGATCGTCACGGCGGGCTTTGGTCAGCTCGCGCCTCCGAATGATTATTCTCCTCCATTGTCTGGGGATTTGCCATTGTTGCATTGCGATGGATCAACCAGCCGAAGTTTCTGCTTCCATGCGAGTTGGTGGCAACTGATGTTAGGCGCATATCGCCCTGGAAATCGAAGAATGTTCCTTGCGCCCTGATCACCGGTGGTGATTGAAATTGCTAAACGCCGCGCTGGCGGGCGTACCATCCCGTGGGACGCTGTCACCGTAAGAGTAGTGATTTCGTGATTGTGCCCCGGCGAGGGCCCCGCAGCCGTGGACACGCCGATTGCGGTGCTGGCGTCCACGCGCTGCCAGTGGGAGCGAGATTTTTTATTGTTGGTCGGTGAATTTGATCGAGCGCAATGTGGGACAGGCCAGAAGTTCTATTCTGATCGTGCGGTTCAAGCTGGTCGGAGGGTGAAGTGAACGGACTTGATTGCAGGATCCGATCATGGTGACAGTGGGAACGTTGATGTTCGCGGGCCCATCGGCCTTGCCGTCAATCTTCGGGGATCCCGTCGCAGGCGACGCATTGCATGGGCGCTTGTCCTTACGGCATAGCGGCCAGAGGAATTTCAGTGGGGATCGTGCTTCCGGAAAGATGGGAAGCCTTGATCGAATTCGCACTCAGAACCTGGCTGTATCGCCGTGGGTCATTGTTCCTTTCCACGAAACGACTGCGGCCACTTGGGCGGCCGTCGTCATCGCTGCATCGTCGCCGTCACTTCGGCTTTCTCAGCATTCTCAGGGTCCAAACACTGCCCGAAGGAGGCGTGAAATGGTGAGGATGAACTATCCAACGTGTAAAAGGGACGCTCTGCTTTCAGCAGCGGGATGCCTATCAAAGGAGATGATAAAATGGGTCTTAAGGTGCTTCCGAAGTCAGACTGGCCGGCCTACTTCTCGGAACTTCACAAGGAGGTCGAGGGAAAGGAAGTCAAGATTGAAATCCTTGGCCAGACGCTTGGCGACCAGGTTCTGGTGAGGTCTGCAAAGCTCATTGGAGCAACTTACGAGCCGAAGGAGGATGCTCTCGAAATTTCGGTTAAGGGGATTACCCACGTTGTCGATCGTCCACAAAAGATCTCCATTCTGCAGGAGAATGGATCAATCGTCGCAATCGACGTGATCGACATCGGGGACAGGCACCAACTCATGACATTTGCCTAGCCGCGGGCCTGACTTATCGCGCACAGCCGGCGTGCCAAATCCGGAGGCTCAAGCCGCGCAATGCATAGAGCTGCCGACCCGGCTCAATTCTCAAGGCACCTCTCCCGCAATGGCTCATGGTAATTCCAGACTCCTGCGAATAGGCGTTGAGGAACCATGATTCCGGAGCCTTGATCAGAGCGAGCGATTGCTAAGAGAACGAGAACCAAAATCCCGTCTACTGACCGGGATTTCATCCTTGTCCTGCGAACTCGTCGCCGGTGCCTGCCTGCGCGAAACTTCTGAAAACGGAGCATGCCCACGTGGTGGACCTAGCCTGCCTTCCACCTCGCCCTGTGTGGGAATGGCGAGACGTTCGCTTCCTGGTTTGGGACCTGGGCTCGGTGTGGCCGGGTGCTTGCTTCGCGTTTTCGGTAGATGCTTGGTTTCTGGATTCGGTGCTTATCAAATACGCCTGCCCCAGACGCAGGGACGTGGCACCGTTCATGGCCCCTTGATGAGACGGATTCCTTGCCGGAGCCAGGGCGCGCTCGCCAGTGTTGTCGCTCAACGGCCTCAGCCGGATGACCATCGTCTACCTTGGCGAGGTCTCGGGCGCGTGAACAGGATGGAAGGCGGAAGTTGGCGAATGCATGGCGTTCCTATCAAACAGTGGAATGTGCGGTATCGTACCCTCTGAGGCCCGGGCCTTTACGACATCCCTCAAACACAGTCACATTAACCTCATCATCGATGCTTCAGTGACGATCAGTTGATTTATAACGCAGGCCCTTCTTCCCATGAACAGTGTTCGACACGGTTGGTTGCTACTTCAACTGAGGTGTCCCTCACTTCGGTCGATGCCGGAGGCAGTCCGAAGCGACATCCGCGACCTCTGCGAGGACTACAGTCTCCTCGCTCGCCAGATTGACCATCTTCGGCGTAGTAAATCTGTTTCGATGATAGGCGAGTATGAAGAGCTTTCTCGCTTCCTTGAAGAGGACGTCAAAGAGCGGTTGGGAATAATCGACGACAAAGTCCGACCAAGCAGCGCGCGGTCGAGACTTTTTGTTCTTGATCGTTTATCGGCCGTGGCCAATTGGGCTCGCAAGCTCTGGCGTTTTTCAAACGAACTGACTTCAATCGAGACTCGGACAAAACAGCGAATGGTCGATTGAGGCTGGCACGGCAGGGACATGGCGCCGGCTCCCGCTCTCGACGAAACGCGCTTTGACCTGCGCCGATTTCAGTCTCGGGATCAGGGATTGTCAGGCCGATAAGGCGTGAAGCCGCCGGCCGCAAATTTGCCGGCCCGGGTGCGATATCATGTGGTGATGATGGTCGTTAGTTGCCAGAGGCGCACCGCACTAACCGACGGAAAGCGCAATAGCCGACTATAAACTCTTTGGTGGTCCCGGAGCGTGCGCTTTTTCAACTCCATTTTGGATGAGTGTCGGTTATTTGATTGCCAGCTAATTTGCGCTTCGTTAGCGTCTCCGGCAGGAGGACCACCATGAAACACATCGATTCGATTGCCGCTGAGCCGACTGCAGCGACAAGGGTTTGGAACGTCGCTGAGTTTTGCTTACAGCATCGCCTTGACGGCAAAGAAGAGGCCAAGCTTGTTGCCCTGTTCGGTCAGTTCGCCACCACAAGCGAGCTCGTCCACAATGTGACGCGCCGCGCGCGCTCTCGATAAAATAAAGCCCAACCACGGCGCTAGCCAGACATGGTGGCTGAGATCAGGCTCGGGATGCGTGGGCGTGGCTTAGTTCGCCTGCCGTATGGGCATCAAACCGTATTCCAGCCCTGCGAGCAAAAGATAGTTCATAGCCTCGCTGTCACTTGCCGCGGCGAAGCTACTTGCGGCAGCGGAATCATTTGCGCCCTGTATGCGGTGTTGTCAGACGACAGTGGCGTGTGACTGTCAAAGCGAATGACCCACGATATCCTGCGAGGGTCAAGGACGGCCCCGCAAGATCGACAGTCGAGCGAGAGCAAAATCCCGCTGGAGTGTCGGGAGATCCACGCTTTCGTTTCCGCGTCGCACAATGATACTGCGTTGCCCACATTGTTCGCCCTGTGAATCTTCCGATGACAAACTGTTATCAACTTCTGCGCCAGCTGGTTGACATACGCCATTTTACCACGCTAGAACTTGTCTGACATCTTACAAAGTCGAGATGTTTTATTGGGAGGAAAAATGGATATTCTTACGAAGCTCCTCGCCGGTGCTGCGCTACTGACAGCTGCGCACTCTGCGTTTGCCGGCGAAACGCTGGATCGCGTAATGGAAAAGAAGGCGATGGTCGTTGCAACCAACAGCAGCTGGCCCCCGCAAAGCTTCCTGAATGACAACAACGAAATGGTCGGTTTCGATATCGACGTTTCCCGGGAGATCGGAAAGCGCCTGGGTGTAGATGTCAGTTTTCAGACCCCCGACTGGGCTACGCTGACCGGTGGACGCTGGCAGGGACGATACGACGTCGGCGTCGGTTCCGTTACCCCGACCAAGGCTCGCGCTCAGGTCATCGACTTCGCTGGTATTTATTACTACAGCCCCTACGTCTACGTTGTTCACAAGGATAGCTCCGCCAAGACCGTCGCAGATCTGAACGGCAAAGTAATCGGCGTCGAAACGGCAACGACCTCGGAAGACTTTATCCGACGTCAGCTCGAGATCGATGCGCCAGGCCTCCCGCCGGTCGAATATAAGCTGGAGCCCGGCGAGATCCGTACCTTCGCCGATTCCATGCTGCCCTTTGATGACCTTCGCCTCGGCGACGGTGTTCGTCTCGATGCAGTGATCGCGCCGGAGCAAACGGCAAAGAACGCGATCAAAAACGGTTATCCACTACGCATCCTTGAAGATGGCTATGCCTTCCGCGAACCTCTCGTCGTCATCGACGAGAAGACCGATCCCGACTGGACCAAGAAAGTCGGTGAAATCATCTCCGAGATGAAGAAAGACGGCACACTCGCTGCCCTCACCACCAAGTGGTACGGCAAGGATTACAGCACCGACTGAGACGCAAGAGCAATGCCAGGTTCATCGCCCGGCATTGCCTTTCCCGCCTGAAGCGAGCTCTACATGACCTATCCCGATACCTATTACCGCCGCACAATGGCCAACAGTGCGGAGCGGCCGCCCCTTTCCGGTGCCACCGAATGTGACACCCTGATCATTGGTGGGGGTCTTGCTGGCCTGACCACGGCACTACAACTGGCCCGCGCCGGGGTGTCCGTTGCCTTGCTTGAGGCAGAAAGCATTGGCTTCGGCGCATCGGGTCGTAACGGTGGCTTCGTCAGTCCTGGATTCGCAACCGGTGGCGGTGCGATTGCGCGCACCGTGGGCAAGGATGCGGCCCACAAGATTCATCGCCTATCGATCGAAGGCGTGGAGTTCGTCCGCAACACGATCCGTGATCTCGATATATCGGATGCCCAGCCGCAGCCCGGAATTATGAGCGTATTGCGTTATGACGGCGGTGACGGCCTGAAACGGCACGCCGACCAGATGCGACGTGAATATGGCTACGAACTGGAATATCTTGGGACGGACGCGGTTCGCAGCCGTTTGCACTCAAAGCGTTATTTTCAGGCCCTGCGCGACCCAAACGCATTCCACATGCATCCTCTGAATTATCTGCGGGCCCTCGCAAGAGAAATCGAGCGTCTCGGCGGACGGGTCTACGAGAACTCGGCAGCGACGACATGCGAGCTTGACGGTGTCGAGAAGCGCGTCGTGACGACCGGCGGCAAGGTGAATTCGCGCCGCGTCGTCTTTACCACGGGCGGCTACACAGGCCCCCTCGTCGCCCGGCTTCGTCGTTCGTACCTTCCCATTGCGACCTACGTGATGCTGACAGAAGAAGCGCCTGACCTTATAAGCGAGGCAATTTCGACCCGTGATGCGATCGGCGACAATCGCCGGGCCGGGGATTACTACCGTCTCGTCGAGGACGGGAAACGCATTCTTTGGGGCGGGCGAATTACGACCCGCGCCGCATCTCCTGCAGCACTCGCCCGAGAACTGCGCCGGGAAATGACCAGCACCTATCCGCAGCTCAAGGAGTTGCGGACCGAGCTCGCCTGGTCGGGTCTCATGTCCTATGCCCGTCACCTGATGCCCCAGATTGGGCAGATGCAGCCGGACGTTTGGCACTGCACCGCCTTTGGCGGCCACGGCCTGAACACGACGGCAATCGGTGGCAAGCTGATTGCGGAGGCTCTCCTCGGACAATCCGACCGCTACAAGCTGTTCGAGCCCTTTGGCCTCGCCTGGGCCGGCGGCATTGCCGGGCTTGCCACCGCGCAACTGACCTATTGGAAATTGCAGGCACAGGATTGGTGGCGCGAACGCGCTGCCTGATCCACCGGGGGAAATCATATGCTCGGAAAACTTATTCTCACCTATCCCACGGCGATGCGCCGTCTCGGCACGCTGCTCATTTTGTTGGTCGTTGCCGCCAGCCTTTATGCACTTGGCATCAGCTCGGCCTGGCTTGGTAAGATCTTCCCGTCTGCCGTCGTCTGGCTGAAGGAAAACAGGCAGCTCGGTCGTGCCGTCTCGGCTATCGCGCTTGCCTTGATCGTTGCATTCAACTGGAAGCTCCTACGGCTCCTTTCAAGACGGCAACAGGTTGCGGCTGTCTGGCTTGAACTCTTCGCACTACTGATGCTGTTCTTCTACTCATTCGACCTGTCAATCTCGTTTATCGCCCGCAAGGTCGGCTTCATGATCTCTCAGGGTGTGGTCACGACACTCTATATTTCGGCCATTTCGATCGCCATCGCGACTGTCATCGCCCTGGCGGGTGCTATTGCGAAGCTGTCCAAGAATGGCGTCATCTATGGCCTTGCCACCTTCTACACGTCGCTCTTTCGCGGCCTGCCGCTTTTGATGCAGATCTATATTATCTATCTCGGACTGCCGCAGGTCGGCTATGTCATCAGTGCGGTTCCGGCCGGAATCTTGGCGCTCTCGCTCTGCTACGGCGCCTATATGACTGAGATCTTCCGTGCAGGCATCGAGAGTATCTCGCGCGGCCAAACCGAAGGTGCCACGGCGCTCGGCCTCACTCCGAACCAGACCATGTTTCTTGTGGTCCTGCCCCAGGCTATGCGCGTGATCGTGCCACCGACTGGCAACCAGTTCATCGCCATGCTGAAGGATTCCTCCCTCGTCTCGGTCGTTGGCGTCTGGGAAATCATGTATCTCGCCCGCACGCAGGGTCAGACCGAGTTCCGCCATATCGAGATGCTGATCACCGCTTCCATGATCTATTGGGTTCTGTCGATCGGCCTCGAATTCCTGCAGGCCCAGATCGAGAACCATTTCGGCCGCTTCAATGCCCGCTGAGTTCACTTAACGGCGATCGGGTCAACGTCGGCCGGATCCTTGCAAGGCTGGCTTCTGCTGAAATAACCGAAGGGAAATACATGTCGCAATCGTCCAATCCCGAAATCAAGCTTTCCGGGGTGCATAAATGGTATGGGCACTACCATGCCCTCGACAATATCAACCTCGAAATCGCCCGGAAGGAGCGGATCGTTATCTGCGGCCCTTCCGGCTCGGGAAAGTCCACCCTGATCCGTTGCATAAACAGGCTGGAGTCGCATCAGCAGGGCGAGATCATCGTCGGCGGCGTCGAACTCACTGAAAACGAGAAGAACATCGACGAAGTGCGCCGCGAGGTCGGCATGGTCTTTCAGCATTTCAACCTTTTCCCGCATCTGACCATCCTGGAGAACTGCATTCTTGCACCCGTCTGGGTCCGGAAGATGAAGAAGGCGAAGGCGACGGAGATCGCCATGCATTTTCTTGAACGGGTACGGATTCCAGATCAGGCAAACAAGTATCCGGGCCAGCTCTCCGGTGGCCAGCAACAGCGCGTGGCAATCGCTCGCGCCCTCTGCATGAACCCGAAGGTCATGCTTTTCGACGAACCTACCTCGGCACTCGATCCGGAAATGGTCAAGGAAGTACTCGATACGATGATCTCACTCGCGGACGAAGGGATGACCATGGTCTGTGTTACCCATGAAATGGGATTTGCGCGTCAGGTCGCCGACCGCGTGATCTTCATGGATCAGGGACGAGTGATCGAGCAGGCATCCCCGGCCGAATTCTTCGACAATCCGCAAAGCGAGCGCAGCCAGCTCTTCCTCAGCCAGATACTGCACTGACATCCAGTTGGAAAAAATGCCGACGATGGAAATCTGGGGTGTTGACGCTTTTTTCTCGGGGTGTGAGCCAGGCGGTTGTCCGGCGCCAAACTTTCGAGGATACGGATTTCATCGCCGGTTTGAGCCGGTAATCGGCCGCAGCCTTCTCGCACCCAGCAGCCTTGATCGTGCTCAGGTGACTGGTTTCACGCGCAAGCTTCTGTTCTACGATTATCGGATGGGCCGAGGCTCCTGTGGGAATCCCCCGACGTAGCAGCACGTCCGCGCCGCGCACTCCCGACCGGAAGCGAGGCTGGCCTGAAGAGTGTCACCAGCAATGTGGGCTTGAAGAAAGCCGGCAATGAAACTGTCGCCCGCACCCGTGGTGTCGACGATGGAGACGGGCGTAATTCCAGTTTCCGCATATTGCCTTCCGTCACTTGCCGCTGATCCCTCGCTACCGCGTGTTACCACGGCAAGCTTCGCACCCTTGGTGAGAAAACCCCGCATCATCGTAGCAGCCTTGCCTCGATCCTCGCCCGCGGAGCCGAAGGCGACATCGAGCCCTTCGGTACCAAGATGGATCCCGTCGTTGTTGACCGAGACGTCCTGAGACACACAGGTGCCGGCATCGGCGAGCCTGCGGCGGGTCGTGCCACAATCACAAATCCAACCTATGTGCACATGGTTCATGCTGAACAGGATCCGGAAATCTTCATCGCTTGGAACATAATCCTGGCAGACACCGAAATCCTCATAAGCAAATATTCGATCTCCAGATGGCGTGACATCGATGTTGGTAAAGGCGGTATTGCCGGGCAACATGCGGAGATTATCGACGTTCACCCCATTCGAAGCAATGAGGTCGCGCGTGCGCTCGCCATCGGCATCGCGCCCGACCGCTCCGAAATAGTAGGCTTCGTGCCCGAGTAGCGCGAGCTGGACAGCAACGTTAATGGCGTTGCCACCGATGAGGGCCAGATTGACAGGCGACTGGAAGCGATCGACGCAGTTATCGCCGACAACGGCGAAGCGGAGACGGGACATGGAACCTCGGGTTGACAATCATTGCTGGCAGGGCCGCGAGCTTCCAAAGGTTGCCCACGGTCCTAGCTGAGGGAAAGCACCTGCAGATTGCTTCCCGGATCGGATCATGACGTCAAGACCGTTCAGTAGGCAACCCGCTTGTAGTATCGGCGCGTCGTCAGCGGGTGACTGCGGATGACTTCGAGGTGGGCGCTGATGCGCTCCAGGACGGTGGCAAGCAGGATCGGTGAGATCAGGCTGCGGACTTCCGGCGAAATGCCCGGGAGATCAAAGGCGGCGGTGTCTAGGACAGTCACCTTGTCGGTATAGGCTGGCGCGAAGTTTTCAAGGCGCTCGGCGAGCGGACGGCATGCATCCTCACCCTTGAAGAGGATGACGCTGACGCCCTTCTCGACAAGTTCCAGCGTCCCATGGAAAAAATCGGACGCGTGGACGGGACGGGTGCGGATCCACTGCATTTCTTCGAGGATGCACATGCCGTAGTAGAACGCTTCGGCCCAGACGTTCCCAGCACCCGTAATGATATGGTAGTCGGATCCGGCGAGGATATGGGCAAAGTCTTCCGCCTTGTCCTCGTACGCACGCTTGACGTCGATCAAGAGCCTTGGCAGCTTCTGAAGCTCGCCGATAAGGTGGTCGTAGTTGGCGATCTCGCCGCGATGGTTCATGATCGACAGCGCGATGAACAGCGACTGCAGATAGAAGGACTCGCAGGACGTATCATCTTCCGCAAAGTTTACGAATACATGGTCGCCACCCTTTCCAAGGGGTGTTTCCTGATGACCGACCAGTGTCAGTACAGTGGCACCGATTTCTTTGATCTTGGAAAGAAGAGCCACGCTTTCCTTCGTCGTACCGGACAACGATGGCATGACAACAATGGAGTTTTTTGTAAGGTTGGCCGAGCCCGTGATGGAGAGTTCAGCCGTCAGGTCGATGAAGGCGGGGAAACGTGAGCTGCGTTGAAGCAGCTGGTGAGCCGGTTGCATGAGGATGGCTGCACCGCCGGTCCCCAGAAAGAAGACATTCTCGGCCCCGGCCGCAAGGCAAGACGTTATGACCTCGTCGAAGCGCTTGGCAAGGCCCGCAGCGCCCGACTGGATGCGCAGGAATCTCTGTTCGTCAAAATTAAGCATGGATAACTCTCTGTTGTCATGATCACGATAGCCCGATCGCCGCTTCCCTTGTCGACCGAAACAAGTTGTAAGACAACTGACATCTATGTCGGATGGTGTCAAGAGGCTTGGGATCAACTTGAACGCCAGCACACCGGAGTGCCGTTCGACGAGGCCCATCGGCGAAAAATCAGCTTCGCTTGACCTTTTTAGATTTGTCAGACAAGAAGGGCCACGTCTATGAAACATGCGAGGTCTGCCTTGGACGAACCCCTGCGCGATACGCGCACCCTGGTTATCCAGCTCCGCGATCGCATAGCCGATCTGATCCGCGATGAAGGCTTGAACCCTGGCGACAAACTGCCGACCGAGGCACAGTTAACGGCGCGCTTCAAGATTTCGCGACCCGCCTTGCGCGAGGCCTTAAAGCTCCTGGAGCAGGACGACATCATCTATGTCGAGCATGGGCGCGGCCGCTTCATTTCGGCCATGTCGGCTGTGCAGGTGGATCGACCCATTACCGTGTTCGAAAGCGTCACGGATATGGCACGCCAATACGGTTACAAGCCCCACAACAAGGTGCTCTCGATCTCGGAGGAGGCGCCTGAAGCTACCGTTGCCAAAGCCCTTCACCTCAAATCGGGCGAACGCGTCATTCGCGTCGAACGCCTCAGGCTGGAGAACGAAACGCCGATCATGTATTGCGTCGACTACGTGCCACGCAGCATTATTCCAACAAGGCTTTACGACATCGACTGGAGCGGGTCTCTGCTTTCTTTGCTCGAACAGTACAAAAACCGGCCGCGGATGTCGGCTGCTTCGGTTGCCGCGGTCATGCTTCCGGATGATGTCGTCGCCCGCAACGACCTGAGGGATTTTGGTCCAGCCCTCTTGATCACGGAGACCTGCTTTAATGCTGCCGGCGTGCCCGTGAATTATGCGATCGATTATCATCGAGGCAGCCATTTCACCTTCAGCCTCGTGCGGAAATAGCACTGTTGCCCAAACCGGAATTCTTGACAGACGTCTTACAACGCCTCGTTGGGCCCGATACGAGCGCTTGGAGATAGTTCATCTCCATGACTGCCCGAAGGTGAATTTGACTGGCGCCGATGACGCGCATCATCGGGCCGGGCGCAGGAGAGCCTGACGCAACCGGCCGGAATCTGGACTTCGAGCACGTTTATGGGATTCTGTGCTGATAACATCACGTCTTGAATCGCTCTATAGTTCCGCCATAGTTGTTGGGATTGAATCTCGCAAGTCGGAAGGGGACGCATCAGGGAGCACTATGGATTGGGTCCACCTCAATCGGCGGATCGGCTGGACGAAAGGTCCCAGTTATCTTCTTCGACACCTTGCCTTGCCGGCGAATCCATTCTTCTTTTAGACGTCATGGCAGACCTCAGCCGTCCGAGACCACTCGACATTGCGATAAATCATAACAGGTCCATAATGGATCTTGGCCTTTGTTTTGGTTCACTCTGGAGGAGGACTGATATGTCGACTTTGATAGCTATTGTTTATCCGACCGAGGCCAAGGCAGAGGAAGTGCGTCAACGCTTGTTCGAAATGCAGAAGGAGTATCTGATCAAGGTTGGAGACGCAGTGATCGCAACCAAGACAGACGGCGGAAAGGTAAAGCTCAACCAGTTAGTCAACACGACGGCTGCCGGCGCTGCATCTGGAAGCTTCTGGGGCCTCCTGATCGGCGTACTCTTCCTCAACCCGCTCCTGGGAGTGGCTGTCGGAGCAGCATCCGGCGCCATTGGCGGGGCGTTGACGGACGTCGGAATAAACGATGACTTCATGAAAGAGCTTGCCGCTAATCTTGATCCGGGCAAGGCGGCGTTATTCGTCCTGATCCAGGAAATGACGGAAGACAAGGTACTGAAACAGATATCGGCCTTCGGTGGTGTCGTGTTGAAGACCTCGCTCGATGAAACCAAGGAACACGTCCTGCGGGAAGCGTTGCAAAAGGCGGCCTCGGCCAGCTAGGCTAAAGCGTCATTTTTGATCGGATGCAAGGATGTACCCCCGATGTTTCTTTGCATCGTCACAACGCGTATTGCGCGTCACAGCGCCGCCGCATTTTCCTCGATGCGTTCAGGACCCGAGACCGCAAGCGGGTTCATGGCCGATCATCATAGTTCCACCGACGACGATCGCACGCTTTGAACCCAAGAAGCGATCGGTAATCCAACACCCTGGATCAGCATATCGGCAGATGCCGTATAAAGCCCGTAGATCGGTGCCGCGTCGCAGTGGTCAGACCAAGTCCGCCGGACTGAACGTTTGAACCATCAAGGGATCAGGATGGCCCGCATGTCGTGGAAGCCCACATCTAGACAAGAAGGGGCAACAAGACCCGGAGATACTTCACGGACGTCGGCATCGGCAGCAGGAGCAAATCGTCCTCGGAAGGGGACAAAAAGCATACTTCGGGCGTCCAAAGAAAAGCTGGACGATGGAACGCTTCGCAGTCCGAACAGACTACCTTCCGGAAATCGGTAAAACGTCGCCGATTTAAGTGCGTACCCGAAGCGCGCGCTCGGTTCTGTCGGCAATCTGGGTGACCGCATAGGCAATCACCATGTAGATAACGACGGCCACGAGGAAAGCCTCGAGATAGTAGAAGTTCAGCGCTGCGGTCAGTTGTGATTGGGCGAAGATGTCGACGACCTCGATCGCGAAACCAAGGGACAAGGCCTTCATGATGACCATGAACGAGTTGGCAAGATCCGGAATCGCCGCCACGATGACCTGGGGCAGCATGACCCGCCGAAAGAGCTGGCTGCGCCTGTAACCTAAGGAGAAGGCTGCATCCGCCTGGCCCTTGTCGAAGGAGTTCAGGGCACCTTTAACTACCTCCGCCTGGAAGGCAGCGACACAGGCCGTCAGGGCGACAATGAGAGTTACCCAATTCGGCGTCGAATGGCCATTGTACTCCACACCGACGAGCGACGTCAGGAACTCCAGGGTCGACGGTAGTCCGTAGTAGGCGAGGAAGATCACCACCACCATCGGAACGCCTTTGAAGGCTACCTTGTAGGCGGCGACAAGCTGGCGAAGCACGGGAATTCGTCGATACTCGACCATAGCGAACAGGCTGCCGATAATCGTCGATAATACGAAGATGGCTAGCGCCATCGCAAGCGTCAGCGGTACCGCGCCAAGGATGTCCAAGAGGTCTGGAAGAAGAACTTCGATATCGAACATGATGCGCTCCTCCCTTCGATTAGACGCTTGCCATCAGCGTGGTACGGGCCGGCGGCGTGCCCGGAACGAACTTCGCGGAACGAAGCTCGAAGAAGCGGACGACCAGCCAAGCGAACAGGCACATGACCGAGTAGAGCGCCGCTAATACGAGGTAGGTCTCGAACTGGTACTGGTTGTAATCGCGTTCCATGACAAGATGAGCCGTTGCCATCACATCGGCCGCCCCGATGTACATGACCAGTGCGACGTTGTGGATCAGATAGATGATGGAATTCCCATAGCCCGGCAGCGCGATGTGTACGGCCTGTGGGGCGATAACGCGTAAGAGTTTCTGCCGGAAGCTGTAGCCAAGACTGTCCGCCGCCTCATGCTGACCACGTTCGACAGCGAGATAGGCAGGACGCATTACCTCCGACAAATATCCCCCGTGGTACAGGCTTAGTCCCAACATTGCAGCGACCGTCGGCGATACGAAATCCTCAAGGCCTAAAACATCCACCAACACAGGAAGTCCGTAGAAAGCCACGAAGAGCTGAAGCACGACAGGAACGCTCCTGGCATAGGATACGTAGAGATCGGCCAGCTGACTGATGAAGGGTATCCTGCGGACCCGGAACGTCGTCGCAATCAATGCCAGCACAAAGCCGGCGACCATGGCCGTGAGCGTGATCGCAAGCGTCAGCGGCAAAGCCGAGAGCAGCTCGGGGATCATTATGGATAGGTCCACGTCGGAACACTCCTTCTTTCAGTCTTGGGCCAGGTCTCCGGCTTTAGAGCCCGGCGTTACTTCATGTACGCCGTGATGTCCTCGCTGAACCACTTCTGCGAAAGCTTGGCGAGCGTACCATCGGCGTGAAGTTCCTTCAGAGCCTTGCCGATACCATCCGCCAGTTCCTGATTCTCTTCGGACCGGTGGATTAGAACGAACGTTTTGTTGATGGCGACTGGCTCGCTTGCCTGGACGTTGAGCTTCTGCTGGTCGATCACCGTCTGCTCGCCAAGATTGGACGGGAGGACGAGCGCATCGTACTTGCCGTTCTCGACTTCCTTCAGGCGGTCCGGATAGGGAATGCCGGCACTCGAAGCCGTAACTTCGATCTTGTAGTCGGGATTCTTTTCCTGCCAAGCGGTAGCGAACTTGTAGATGCCACCACCCGCCGTCACCGGTACGATCTTCTTGCCGACAAGATCTTTCATCTCCTTGATGCCGCTGTCTTTGCGGCTGTAGATCTTGATCAGGCTGGCGCCGATCGGAGCTTCAGGGATGAGGAACTGCTTCTCCCGCGCGGGCGCCCGATAGTAGCCGCCGGTCGCGATGTCGTACTTGCCGGTTGCAAGTCCCGTCTCCTGGGCTATGTCGGCCGCACCTTCCATGACGAACTTGTACTGGGGAAGCTTCGCGTTGATCGCCTTCAGCACATCGGGCTCATAGCCTTGCGGCTCTACGCCAATCGCACCCCAGGACAGCGGCTTTGATTCCGCAGCGGTGGCAATCTTGATCGTCCGGACGGCGTCTTGGGCATGGGATGCGCCCGCGATTGCGAGAGCGACGGACATGCTGGCGACGGCAATGCCGAGACCGCGGCGGGAAAGTGAACTCGGAGAAGTCATTTCTGGCATCCTTTCTCTATTGGATGGTTTTTTCTGAATTGAGGAACTGGGCAAGGCGCGGGTTGGAGGGCGTATCGAAGATCTCGGTCGGGCTGCCGTCGGCTGCGACGACGCCGCGATCCATGAAGACGATTCGGTTGGAGATGTTCTTCGCGAATTGCATCTCATGGGTGACGAGGAGTGAGGTAATCCCCGAGGAGGTCACGTCCTTGATCACCTTCAAGACCTCGTTGACGAGTTCAGGATCGAGCGATGACGTCGGCTCGTCAAAGAGCATCACGTCCGGCTTGACCGCGAGTGCTCTGGCGATTCCCGTTCTCTGGAGCTGGCCGCCGGAAAGCTGGGACGGATAGCTGTTCAGCTTGTCTGAAAGCCCGACCCGGTCTAGCTCCTCCAGTGCAATGGCGCGGGCCTCATCCTTAGACTTGCCCTGCACGACCACCAGCGGATCCATGACGTTCTGCATCACGGTCATGTTCTTGAAGACGTTGAACTGCTGGAACACCATCGCGGTGCGCAGACGGATCGCCTGGACGGCCGCTTTATCCGGTCGGGCGAAATCCATCCTAATGTCGTCGAACGTGATCGATCCGGATGCGGGCTTGGCCAGATGGTTGATGCACTTCAAGAGCGTCGTCTTGCCGGTCCCGCTCGGTCCAATAATCGAAACGACGTCACCTCGCTTTACCGAGAGATCGACCCCCTTCAGGATATCGGTGCTACCGTAGGACAGCTTCAGGTTCTTGATCTCAAGCATTTCTGGTCTCAGGTCCTTTCGGATGATAGTTCGGGAAGCACTCCGGTCTTGTCCTCTTCCCACTCGTCTCCGAGGAGCTCCGGCGTGTCGAATGCCTCAAGATTTTCGAAGTGCTTTTCGCGGTCGCTGACGAAAAGCGACCTGACAATGCCTCGGGCCAGGCGGTCGGCACCTTCACTGATCGCCGGAATGTCGCCTGTGAGTTTCCCATGGCTGAGCGTCGCCGGGAAATTGAAGCAGTGGATCTTCGCCAGCGCCGGGCATGCGCCAGGTTCCGTCTCAAGGAATTCAAATGCTTCTCCGAGGTCAGGCGAAGCTTCGAGTTCTCCGTTCGACATTCCCGCGGGCGTAGGAAAGCGATCCCGCCAGAGCCGGATATAAGGCGCGACAGCGGCGAGCTCCGGACGGCCATTCAAGTCGATCTTAAAGCCAGTTCCGAAGACTATGAAGTCTACCGCGTAGCGACCTTTCGGCGTCCTGACGACCACATGGTCGCCTTCCTGTTCCAGACCGATAATGGGGCTTCCAAGGTGTAGGTGGGCCTGTGGGAAGGAACTGACGCGCTGGACACTTGGCCGAGGCGGCGGTGTCTGCTGACCCATGGCGTAATTGAGGAACCGCCACTTCCATTCGTCAGGAAGGCCTGCAAATCCATGCACGACGCCCTGGCTCCCTATACCGGTGAACTTGTTGATGCGCGGCAATTCCTTGCGACGGACGAACATGTCGAGCTGAGCGACGCCGGCTTCCAGAGCTGTCGCGGCGTTGTCCATGGCCGACGCACCTGCGCCGATGACCCCCACCCGCTTTCCCGTAAGCGCCGAGAAATCAATCTCGTCGGCCGTATGAGCCCAGAATTTACGATCGATGCCGTTCGCAATCGGCGGCACGAAGGGTCCGCCCAAACCGTCGCGGCCAGTCGCAAGCACGATGTGTCGGGTGGTCATCGTTTCCTCGCGACCGCCCTGACGACAGATGAGATCGAGCATCCCATCGTCGCGCGGCAGGATCGCATCGACAGAGATGCCATTTTGCACGGGGAGCTCGAGGACCCGGCGATACCAAACCAGATATTCCATCCAGGTCTCGCGTGGCGCGCGGTCGAGCGCGATCCAGGCTTCACGACCGTAACGCGCTTCGAAATAGGCGCGAAACGTCAGAGCCGGCAGGCCCATCGCCGGGCCGGTGAGTTGCTTGGGAGAGCGAAGGGTTCGCATTCGCGCGAAGGTGACCCAAGGGCCCTCACGCCCAGCCGGCGCCTTGTCGAGTACGACGTGGTTGGCGACCCCCATGCGCTTCAGCATTCCCGAGGCTACGAGGCCGGCCATTCCACCGCCGATAATCACAACGTCGACGACCGGCCGACCATCAACCACGCGTGGCGGCACCCATGCCTTGGCAGGCAGCTCAAGCCATGCGAGATCCTGACGGAGTCGGTCCTCGAGGGCCTCAAGTCCATTCGGGAATGCGCCGAGGTCGCTCATCGCGGCGCTCCTTCAGAAATTTCCGGCGACCCATAGACTGTGTCCGCAAGCGCCTCTGAGCCGTTCGAATCGATTATGCGGCAACCGGACATCGCCAAGGCCTCGGCTCGTGTCGTATCGATCAGGGCGGCGACCGTCGGGGTGAGTGGCAACGCCGCGGCTGAGATGGCTCCAAAGAGAAAAGGTATTGTCTGATCGATCGCACGCATCGCGATCCCATCCAAAGGAATGCCCCGGACAGTCGCCGGTTCAACGATCGCTACTCCTAGCCCTGAGCGAACCAGCGAGAGCGCTGTCAGTGATGCGTTGACGTCTATGATGCGATCCGGTGATACGCCTGCCCGGTCCAAGGCTTCATTGACGCGGTGCCGCAGTCGATAGGGATTTGCAAGGGTAATGATGCGGCGGTCGGCGACATCCGTGAGCCGCACCACGTCTCTCGCGGCGAGCGGATCGCTGGCACCAATCGCCACGACGCAGGGCGCCTCGGCAATCCAATGGATTTCCAGCCCAGGATGTTCGAGCGGAAGGCTTGATATACCAACGTCGGCCGACCGGGCAAGGACCGCCTGAACGACATTCTCTGCGGCAAGCGCCTGTATATGAAGATGACGCGGGATGAGGTTAGCAGCGACAGCGGCGAGCGCTTGCGGCAAGATCCCAGCGGCTAGTGACGGTGTTGCCGCGACCGTAATCGTCATCGGCTCGTCAAGCGCAATCGCCTCTGCCCTCTCGCGGATATGGGCCAGGCTGGCGAGGTGACGCTCGACTTCCGCATGAAACAACAGGCCGCGGGAGGTCGGCGTGATACGCGGACCGCTCCGATGTAGCAGAGCATAGCCGAGATCTGCCTCGAGGTCCTGGATCAGCCTCGTAACCGCGGGCTGTGAGCGGCCAAGCAAACGCGCGGCGCCGGTCACACTGCCTGCAGACATGACAGCTGCAAAGGCCTCCAGTTGGCGAATATCGAGCGGAGTAGAATGCATATTGGACATCAACCATCCTCTTTCATGTCAGTAAAGCATGGGTTTTCCCTGAAAGCGACCCAGAGTAGATAATAATTTCGCATCAATGTGATGCTATCATCGCGGTTTGACATAATGGCTTGCCCCGCATACCTATGAGGTCCCGTAATATCGAGGAGCCAGTTTTGACACTCATCGAAACCCTAGCCTCCGTGAAGCCGGGCTCAGCACTTGCCGAAGCCATGGAGAGGCGTGCAGAAATACTACGCCTGAGCGAAGCCGCGCACGATGCGGTGCTCCTGCCCCGTGATCCCGGCGGTCTGTCCCATGGGCTCAGGGCGGCGCTCGCTGCTCGAATGGCCCGGCAAAACAACAACGAAGCGCTTGCGCGACATTACGACAGTTTGCTCACACGGGCTGGCGAGCCACTGGTCGCTACGCTTGTAGACCCGGACACGACTGTGGAGGACCTCCGCGTCGCGGAAATCGTTCGGCACGTCGACAGGCTGACACTCGCGCCGCGAGAGGCGACCCGCGCCCACATCCATGCACTGCGCGACGTCGGCGTAACGGATGCCGACATCGTCCGGCTTTCGGAGCTCGCCGCGTTTGTGAGCTACCAGGTGCGCGTCATTGCAGGCCTTGCGCTGATTGGGGGAAAACAATGAGCCACGTTATTCACAGCTTCACGACAAGAGTGCCGCGGTGGCAGCCCTATATCGTTCCCGTGAGCCTGGAGACTGCTACGGAAGAACAACTCGCGGCCATGCAGGTCACGCCGTCGAACAAGGGTATTTCGCCATACGTTTTGACGTTGGCGCACGATCCCGAGTCCCTCGCCATCCGCTCGCCCCTGTTCAACCTGATCATGTACGGGAAGGACGGCTTGGCGTCGAGCGAGCGCGAACTCGGCGCAACCGCCGCCTCCGTTGTCAATCGCTGCGTCTACTGTGCAGCCGTTCATGCTTCACGCTTCATCGGCCATACAAAGCGTAGCGACGTCATCGAAGCGATCTTTGCCTCTGGAACCGACGTGGAGCTCGACGAGCACCTGCAAGCAATTTTCGACTTCTCCGCGCGATTGTCCACCACCCCGCCGGAAGCGACTGAAGCTGACGCCCAGGCGCTTTCCAACGTTGGCTTTTCTGAGTTGGAGTCTCTCGACCTCGTCCTGTCGTCCGCCATCTTCGGCTGGGCGAACCGGCTGATGCATACCCTCGGCGAACCAATTGAGGGCTGAAAGGTCGCGACCATCGGTGAATGCGGGGGCGAGTGAGATCTCCAGGATTGGCCCGGCGGACCGACGTTGCTTAGGGCATGAAAATCGACCTCCCTTCGCTCCGATAGAGCGTGGGATGCCGTCCCTTCTGGGGCCGGTCCACGTGACCTGACTGACGGGCGACCCGAAACCAAAACAACCCAATCCCTGTAAAGCTCCAGCGTCAGCGCCGATAAAAAGGTGCTTGTGAACGATCGAGGAATTAGCGCAAAACTACCCTGTAGCGACGATACCGACGATCCTGCATCTGACGGTTGAGAAATTGGCTCAAAGAGACTAGATTGCTTTCAGAAGGACGGGATTGTTTACAGCTTGCGTCTTCGGACCGGACGGGCGGCCTTTCCTGCGGCAGCAGACCACGAAAACATTCGATTGCATCATTCAGGCGTTATCTCTTTCCCGGGGCCAAGGAGGAAAGTACGAATGAAGTGCATATCTCTTTCGATTATTTGCAACCGGCTTTCCATCGACAACCCTGTTTGCACAGCCGCAAAGCGCGTATTGGGCGACCAAACCACCCCCGCAGCAGTTGCAGCAGCGACAATGCGCCGGTACTTGAAAACGTTGTCACTTAATCGCTGGGCTTCGCCTGCAATCACCGGAGGGCTGCACGCCAGAACTTCATCCTCAAGCGCCGAAACCTCTCAGTGAGCGGTCAGCGAGGTTCAGGGTGATGACGAGTGAAAGCCTGACGACAGATGACCCGTTGGACGGGCAGGATATCGACGAGAACGTTCTGTTGCTTGATCGCGTAGCCGGGGACGCACTATCGGTCGCTAGTCTCAGGTCGCCTTTGACTTCCTATGATTTTTCGACCGCCGGTCTTGCCCGAGGCGACCAGTTTGCCATGTGGCACGACAATTTCGCCCCCATGGTGGAGCTCTCTGAAATTGCTCCAAGGACTGCCACCTTTACCGGCCGACAAAAGCTTTGGGATCTCGGCAGTCTTGTGCTTGCCGAAATCGACACGGACCGCCTCGCTTTCTCAAGCCTGCCCGGACATGTTCGACGTGATCCCGTCGATCATTGGACAATGACCGTCCTGCTGAATGGAAAAACTCACACGCAAACGACCAGAGATGCCTTTAGCGGAGGTCCGGGCGAGGTCCAGATTCATTCTCTCGGTCGCTCATTTGACGGCGTGGTCGCCGAAAGGAGCAAAGTGCTGATTCTCTTCGTGCCCCGCGATCTTTCTTTTGAAATTGCGGCAACGCTTGGTTCGGCAGAGTTTTCGACAATAGCGACAGGGATGGGACGGCTGTTTTCTGACTATTTGGTCGACGTTGCTCACCGTTTGCCGATGCTTGCGCAGGCCGATCTCCCAAGCCTTGCCGGGGCTACCCGGGCGATGATTCTTGCTTGTGTTTCTCCTTCTACTGACCATGCGGACGCGGCTAAAGGCCCTATCGCAAACGTTCTCCGCGAACGAGCCCGCCGGTTGGTGCACGCCCGGCTGCTTGACCCGAAGCTCAGCAGCGAGCTGGTGCGGAAGGAACTCGGCGTTTCCCGAACGCGGCTCTACAACCTTTTCGAGCCCCTCGGCGGAGTGATGCATTACATCCAGCACCGTCGCCTACTCAGCGCTTACGCCGCATTGACCGATCCAAGTGATCGGCGTCTCATTTTTCAGATTGCCGAGGAGCGCGGCTTTAGCGACGGCGCCGAATTTGGGCGGGCGTTCAAGCGGACCTTTGGCTACAGTCCGAGTGAGGTGAGGAATCGCGGCGGCGGTGGAATGCCTCTCCGCTCTGACCTTGCAGACTGCCCGTCGGTGGAACGATTAGGACTGCTTTTGCGACGGTTGCAGGGATAGCAGCCTCGGCAGATCCTGTGGCTGGAAGCGCTCTCTCCTTGTCTAGGGCCAAGAGGCCTTTCCCTGCCGGCTTCTCCAAACCAGGTGCCGAGCAGTTAAGCCAAGACTTTTGCCTCCGCCGCAGCCGCAATAAATGCTTCCCTGGCAATTTCCGGATGTCTGAGATTGTTCACAGCCTCGATACAGCGCCGACGCGCAGCCTCATACTGGGCGCCTTCATGTTGTGGCCACCTGTGCTCCAGATAGTCTATCGCCTCATCGGGTCCGTGAATGAACTCCGGTGACCTTTTTCCAATGCGTATTGCCACGGGCGAGGTCCATTTTGCCTTTCTGATGTCTATTGCGGCACTCATGAGATCCTCCGAGTTTGACCTCCAAACTTCACCCAACCGTCTCGAGCAGGAGATGTTTCCGATTAACTTTGGTCGATGCTTTCCCGACTTTCGCGCAATGGCAAAAACCGCGTACATTTCGCTCATTTTGGTTTTTAATCGAGAGGGAACCTTCCTCTCCTTCCCGTTCCTCCGCAGCGCTCCGTTAGATACGCACAGGCTCATTGCGAACTGGTCTTCCACCCAGTGTAGGTCGTCCACCACCGCAGCGTAAATTTTTCATCCATATTAGGCTCTGACTTTCTGAGGATCGTTGCAACCAACCTCTGCGCGGCGCGTTCCTTCCGTGCGAAATCTGAGGATCCATCAATGAAAATCATCCTGTCTGTTGCGGCCGTAACCATGGCTTTGTCAGCTGGGGCGACCTTTGCCCAGCAGCAAAGCGACGCGCCGTCTCCTGCACCGAGCACTACCACCGGGGCGCCCGGATCCACTCCACCAGCTCAGCAAACAGTGACACCCTCGGATGAGGGCCGCACGCGCGCTGATTGGCGTAGGGAACGGGGTGATCGTCCGTTGGCGCACCCAAGGGCCGCGCGTTTTTACGTCCAGGATGGAGATGTCAAGATCAGCATCAAGTGTGCTGATGACGAACCGACAAAGGTTTGCGCCGACCTCATGTTGCAAGTGCTGGACAGATTAGCGGGGTCGTCATCGTCCGGACGTGATCGTGATCGTGACCACCGCCGGGAAAGTGACCGCGCCAGTGACCGCGATAGTGACAACGATAGTGATGATTAACGGCAAGGCATGTTACAGATCCGAGTCAAAGACCCTCAGCCAGCGTAAATGCGCAAAAGCCGAGCGCAAAAACCCGCCAGCGTTTCGCGCTGGCGGGCTTAAATCTGCTCACGTGGTCGCCTTGGTTGGCTGCCCGTAGCATTGCCAACTAGAAATTAAAATACACGCTCGCACCTGATCTTTGATGATGGGGGTAATAGTCGCGATAGCCGTACCGGGGATAGCCATAGGATCGGGGATAGCCGTAATACCGCGGACGGTAGCACGAGCCGTAATAACGGCAGTCGCGATAAGCGTAGCGCCGGTTCTTCCAGTGGCCATACGCATGTCCATTGGCATGGCCCTTGTATTTGACATGTTCGACGTCGACGGTTTGCAACGGTTCCGCATTCGGCACGACGATCGGCGTGGCGTTCAGCGGCATTGCGAAAGACGCAGCCAGAACCGTGGCTGCAAGTGCGGAAAAAAGCCTCTTCATCATCTGCGCATCCTTTTCAGACTCCCAGTCTGGGTTAATGAGCATTAACCTCCGATGAACGGCCGCTTCTGAAAAAACGGGCCGGAGCGGTGCTTGTGTAGAAGGAACTGGTGACGCAACGGTCACGGGTGTAAATCGCGTTACGTCATGTCGGCCGGCGCATTGTCGCGCTTCGGACTACGGCGATTATCAGACCAAGGACTCTTAATCGTCGCCCCGGCAAACGTCCTATGCCAAAGCCAGTTCATTGCACCTGGCTCCTGGTTGATGTGCCGCGATTTCTTCACGCGACACTCCGATCGTCAGTCCCTCGTCCTTGCGGCCGCTCAGGCGGTAGCGGGTGATGAGGAACTGGGCAATCGCGCCCCACCGATCAAACTGGCGACGACCAACCCAAGTGTCGCGTTGGCAATGCCGACCTCCAGGGCGTTCGTAAGCCCGAAACGGTTTGTGATGATGGGGGCCCAGACGATTGTGGTCCCTTGACCGCCGATGAGAGATGTTGATCCTGCCATCACGATCATTTTTCCGCTGATCCAGAATGCGACTGCCATCGCGTCGGGTTACTTGCTCGGCCTTCCGCCAGGAATGTCATTGTTGCTGAATCCCACTCCCGTTAAGAAATAAAGGAGCGGCATGTCGCGTGCAGCGGGGGTGAAATTTATCTCCACGGCGAAAAACTCGTAGGCAATAAGTGTTGCCGTCGCAGCCAGGAGCCCACCCGTGACTGCCTCTGGAATGCTCCAGTGGGCAAGGGGACGGGGATCATACGGTTTAGATTGGCACAAGCAAAAAAACAAGAATCGCAATTGGGAAGGACAATAGTCCCGGAACACCTATCACCGACATGTGTCGCCCCTACTGATAGCGCGGCCCCCGCCGCGTAAGTGGTTGTAAGAATCACTTTGGCACGCGCTTTTAAGTTCGACCAGCGCAAACAACAAATGTCGACGCGTGCCACGGTCAGAGTCTCGAGGCAACGACAATGGGTTTGATCGGATTGAGACAACGCCTCAGCGATCCCGGTTCTTTCGGCAAGATCCGCTTCGATTTTTGATCGTACCGGATCGCGGCGGCAGTCTTCGTATTTGCTTTACTGGCAGGGGCGCAGCGGTAAATCCGCCGCGCCAAGTCAGTCATTACGACAAGTAATGTGAAGCTTCACCTGCTACAGGCGATCGCGGAGCCTTTCGAACAAATCCCGAATGTCGTCGAGCGTGCGGTCATAGCGTGATTTTTGGGGAACCGGTCTCGCCCCAACGACAAACGCCACCGCGGCGGCTACGGTCGCAACAGCAACAAGACTGGAAACCGGATAGAGCTTCACTGTTGCTTCTGTCTGCCTGGCAGCTTGGCGTGCGCCTCCCTTCACAGCCTGCACGGCATCGGATACCTGCTGGCGGAGTCCTTCCAATTGCTTGCGCAAGGCGCCAATTTCCTCATAAGCGTCAAAGTCTGCACTTGGTGGAATGCCGACCGACGACGTGTTGGTATCGATGATCCCGATTGGCACTGGTTCGCCAATCTTGGCGCTGTCCTGCCCGAGCGTTGTAGTGTCGGTTTTGCGGGGTGGCATGTGCTTCTCCGTTGTGAAATTCATTACTATCAACTGGAGCAGTTCTCGATCGAGGCAAGCCGCAACGGAGCGGCTCCTAGGCAAAACGAAGATCTCGACTTGGACACCCTTTTAAAAAAGACTTTTCTCTCAATGGTAGAAAATGAATTCGGATCGAGAATGCGGCTGCCCTAGGGCTGGTGGTTGACAGCGGCGTCGGCTTTAACCGGCAGGGCAAATCAATTTTCCTGGTGCCAGCAAGGTCTAATTATCCGCTTGCCTATGTTGCTTGCGCGGTGGCAGTTGCCGCTTAGCAGCGCACACGAGCACAAACCTGATTACCTTCAGGGCGCCCGAGATTGACATATGGATCTCGATTTGCATTAGTTCGATCTAAATAACGACATCTTGGGTTCCATCACCTCGCATGGCGGGGTCCTAAGCATCGAGGGAGTCATGGGCATTTTTGACAATGTCATTTCCGGCCTGTCTGCGCTGGAGGCAAGCATTGCTGCGATCAATGCAAAGCCGCTTGAGGCGAAATCGGAACCGGTAACGCATACATTTGCGAGGTTAGTTCCACTGAAAACCAAGAGCGTCGCACGACGCGGTGTAAAGAAGGCAAAGTTGACCTCCAAAACGCTTGCCGCCAACTAGCCCTTAAGCAATCACGGTCGCCGGCAGGGGACATGCGGCCGGCCGCATCAGACGAGTTCCACATTTTCTATCTTGCAAGGGTGCCTGGCCCATGCCGCGGTTCCCGATCACTTGCCAACAACATTGAGATGCCCGCTGCGATCGCGGCAATTAGGGCTGCGGCGAGATAAATCCCGCCAAAACTCTGGGTAGAGGTCTTTATAAGGCCCCCGAGGAAGTTTCCCGTGGTGCCGCCGATTCCTTGGAGCACTGTACAGATGCCCATGACCGTTACAGCGACGTGTGGTCCGGCGCGGTACGCGACATAAGAAGGAAGCAAACCATAGATCGGATAAAAGCCGAGGGAGAAAGACGCCACGGCAATGATGGAAAGTTCTACCGAGGTGTCGATGTGCATGAGAACACCCCCCGCAACAAAGCAAGTGTAACACACGACCATGGCTGACCGCGATCCGAACCGTGACGCTACCGTGCCCAAAACAAATCCAGCTCCTATACCGACTGCTCCGATCGTTGCCCAGAGCACTGAAACGGCACCAACGGTATAACCTCGCTCCTCGCGAAGGAGCGGCGACAGATAGGTCAGATATGGGAAAGGCATGACACCGTTGAGAAAGCCAAGGACGAAGATGAGGAAAACCCAAGGTGTGATCGAGCGCAGTTTCGATGGCCAGCCTGCGAAGCCGTCGGTATTCCGGCTTGGAGGGTCCCCTGACAGACCGGCGCGTTCGAAAAGGATACAGGTGGCGACGGCAAGCGCGATGGAAATCGCTCCGGTTGTGTACCAAGCAATCTGCCAATGGCCGCTCCCAGCGAAGGCTGCAACAAGGGCACTGTTTATGACTACGCCATAGGAGGGCGCACTGGATATCAGGCTCATTACGAAGCCACGGCGATCGGGCTTGACGACCCGGGAGGCGATATCGATCATCGGTACGAACGTCGATGCACCTGTCGAGCCGGCCATCATAAGCAGAGCCGCGAGCACGTAAACATTACTGGCGACTGGAATGCTCAACAGGCATAGCCCACACAGCGTTACCGAACCTACCACCGTTCGCGCCGCGCCGATGCGATGGACGAGCCAAGTGCTGATCAATGCTGACGCTACCGATGAAAGCTGGACAAGTCCGGTCACCGTGCCGACAAATGCGTAGTCAAATGCCAGATCCCTTCTCATGTCGGGGATGATCTGCGGAAACAGGCTCAGGCCGAAACCGTAGCATGTGGCAACGCAAGCGATCATGACGGTAACCAGGAGGCCCTGAAGATGATTGCTCGCCATGACCGGGCCCTGCTTGAACGAAAACTGATCGTACCCGGGAAAACTGGCGTGTGGAAGTTAGACAGTGGCGCATTAGATTTGTCGAATAGGAGCGGCTCATGATAGCCAGTTGTTGTCAGGGCATCATCTACCAAGGGTCGTCCGCGTTGATGTCGGCACGCTGCCCGCAGTCGAGCTCATCAAAATCGAAATGGTCATAGCTTTTTTCTTCCGAGGCGCTTCTTTCGATCCGCCGGCAACAAATCGGGACTTTTGGCGATGTCAGGAATGCAGAGACTGACAACATTGGATCCTCATTTACTCTTGCGGCACGCAAATGAAGTGGAAGACCGTCTTGGCTGGCCAAGGCAAGAGCTATTGGCCTATCAGGAGCGTAAGCTGGCATCGGCGCTCCAGCATGCCGTCGGTTCCTCTCCTTATTATCGCGACACGATCGCCGCGCTCGTAGCGTCTGGCGCTGCACTCGAAGAATTACCCATTCTTACCAAACATGCGCTGATGCAAAACTTTGATCGGGTCGTGACCGATGCGCGGTTGGACCGAGCTTTGCTCGAGCATCATCTTGAGGGCGAAGACCCCGGGGCTCTGCTGTTTGGCGAATTTCGCGTGGCTGCGACGGGTGGAACGACGGGTGAAAAAGGAATTGCAATATTCGATGATCGCGCATGGCTTGAGGCGATCGCAAATACACTACGATTCCAGAAGATCGTAGGGATCGATGAGAAGACTCGTAGCATGGGTATCTTCGCATCGTCCGCGATCCACATTTCCTCTCGTATCGGAGCGGAGGTACGGGCGATCCGTCCACCCGCACCAAGGCTGAATGTCTTGATGCCAATCGAAGATATCGTCGCTCAACTGAATCTGTACAGCCCCGAAGTCGTTTCCACCTATCCTTCGTTCGTGCGAGTGCTCGGCAATGAACAGCGAGCTGGTCGTCTGTCGATCAAGCCGAGATTGATTCGTACGAGCGCGGAAACGCTGTCACAGGACGTACGAGATATCGCGGCCGAGGTGTGGGGAGCGACTGTTGCCAACAGCTATACCTGTACCGAAGTCGGCGCTATGGGGCACGAGTGCGAAATGGCCGACGGCCTTCATCTGGCCGAAGACTCCTTCGTTTTTGAGGTCGTCGACATCAACAATAAACCGGTTCCAAATGGAACCGCCGGTGCAAGGTTGCTCGTCACCACACTTACCAACCGTATCCTGCCCCTGGTTCGCTACGAAATTTCCGACATCGTCACCTTGGCGACCGAGCCCTGTCGGTGCGGTTTGCCACTCTGGCGGATCTCATCGATCGAAGGCCGCCGAGAGGAGATGCTGCAGTTTTCAAGAAAGGGAGGCGGCATCGTTGAGGTCCACGCTCATCGGCTGCGTTCCTCTCTCACGCGGACAGGCGGCGTTCGGCAGTTTCAATTTTCCCAATTGCCCGATGGCCTTGAGATCACGATTTCCCTGTTTGCTGATTTCGACCATCGGATGGTTGCCCAATCAGTTGAGGACTCTCTTCGAGAAACATTGGCGAACGCTGGCGCCGAGCCCCGTCGGATTGTTGTCAGGGCGGTTCAGTCGATCGAGCGCAATGGGCCTGGCGCCAAGGAGAGGCTAGTGGTGGCACGAGCTCCATAAGGAGGTGCCGGATATCGGCAGGTACATGAAAGACACAAGCACCAAGCGAGTTCCCCAGCCGGTCAGCACCCCTATATTGATTTGCCTAGCCTCTTTATCGCAGCTTCAAGCGGACGCTGCCCATCGCAGTAGTCCTTCCACGCTGAACTCTTCTTGATGAGCTCAGGGACCGTCCGCACTGTGAAACGCTTTGGGTCTAGATCGGATTTGACTTGCGCCCAGGTTAACGGCATGGAAACGGTTGCACCGGGCCGTACACGTGGCGACAATGGGCCGACCGCTGTCGCCATGCGGTCATTGCGGAGATAGTCGAGAAAAATACGCCCGTTCCTCAGGCTTTTCGTCATCTTGATCAGATAAAGATCCGGGTTGTCTCGAGCCAATTGCTGACAGACGTCATGCGCGAATTTTTTGGCCTCGCCCCACGAGAGCGGCTTGCGCTTATTGACGGCGAGCGGCGTGACCACATGCAATCCCTTTCCGCCCGTGGTTTTGCAGAAGCTGATAAGCCCGAGTTCTTCAAGGCGGTCGCGCATTTCGCGGGCAGCGGCCACGACGGTTGAAAACGGCACATCCGGTCCGGGATCCAGATCAAACACCAGACGACCAGGGACCTCCGGTCGGTACGGTTCGCAGTTCCATGGATGCAGTTCGACACCACCAATCTGCGCGATCGCCGCGAGGCCTTCGACTCGGTCGACTTGGAGGTATGGCTTCTTGTCGCCAAAAACCTTCACCAGCTCAAGCAGGTTCGAAGTCCCAGGCATTGCGTGGCGTTGGAAAAACTGTTCACCACCTATGCCATCTGGTGTGCGAATGATCGAACATGGCCTGCCCTTTATGTGATCGATCAGCCACCCGCCAACAGATTCATGATAGTGGGCCAGATCTTCCTTTGTAACCGGCTGGCCATCGCCTGCGTTGGGCCATAGCGGTTTGTCCGGATGAGAAATCAAGACACCCATCACCTCGGCCTTGGCTCCGCCTCGACGGGCCGTCCGCGTTTTCGCTGCCGGTTGCGGCTCGGGTGTTTCCGTCCGTTCCGGCGAAGCGGC
Organism: Rhizobium grahamii CCGE 502; assembly: GCF_000298315.2. GTDB lineage: Bacteria > Pseudomonadota > Alphaproteobacteria > Rhizobiales > Rhizobiaceae > Rhizobium > Rhizobium grahamii. The sequence continues at coordinate 66,176 of NZ_AEYE02000021.1, forward strand.
GTTTTCCGCTTGGACCTCGATTGCCGGTTTGTCTTCGCGCAGACCCTTGAAGGAGGCCTGTCGAACAAGTCCGTCGGATGTCCAGCCGGCGAATTCGATCTCGGCAACGAGTTCCGGTTTTAGCCAGACCACTCCACTTTCGATCTTGGGCGCACCCAGGCCGGTAAACAGCGATTTCGATACCGTCTCGACCGCCTTCAGCTTCGTCATGAGAGCATCAACCGTTTTTGCGCCGTAACCGGTCCCTACCCGTCCAACGTATACAAAGTGCTCCTCCCGGTAGACGCCGACAAGCAAGGACCTAAATCTGCCGTTGGTAGTAGCGTAACCGCCGATGACAACTTCGTGGCCGGCCCGGCATTTGGATTTTGCCCAGGTATCGCTGCGTCCAGACCGATAAGGCGCATCCCGCTGCTTCGAAACAATACCTTCCAAAGACAATTTACAGGCGGAACGCAGCACGGCGTCGCCGCCCGTCTCGAAGTGCTCAACGAAACGCAGGCGGGGGTCTTTGCCAATCACACTTAGAAGAGCCTGCAAACGCTCCTTGCGCTCGACGAGGGGCGTCGAACGCAGATCGTCTCCTCCGTCAAAAAGGAGATCGAAGGCGAAATAGACCAGATTGCCGGTTTTTCCCTCCGACAAGGCGGCCTGCAGAGCAGCAAAGTCCGGAGCGCCGTTTTCGTCAAGCGCGCAGATCTCGCCGTCGAGAATGCAGTCAGGAAGTTCAGACGCCGCCATGGCAATCTCCGAATATTTGGCAGTCCAGTCGAGACCCTTTCGCGTCTTAAGGGTAACAGCGCCGGCCGCCACCCGTATCTGGATCCGGTAGCCATCGAACTTGATCTCGTGGAGCCAATTGTTGCCTGCGGGCGGCCTTGCCAATGTTTCGCAGAGCTGAGGCGCGATGAACTCGGGCAAGTCAGCACCCGATGCCTGTCGTCCGCCGCCGCCTTTCTTTCTTCGGTCGTCCGCTGCGAGCCCATGCTTGCTATCCCAGACAGCATCGGCTTCTACGGCGGCACTGGCCAACATGAACGGCTTGGGTTTGCGGCCTTTGCCATCCGCAATCTGCTCCATCGTCCGACCGGATGCCACGGACGTTGCGTTTTCCTCAAGGATAGCTTCCCCTTTCTCTTCGACCGAATAATCGTCATGGTGTTTGATCAGGAGCCAGTTCGTCCTTTTTCCGCCATCGCGGTCGTTTCGCATTCTCACCAGCACAAAACTGCCGTGAAGGCGCTTGCCGTATAACGTGAATTTGAAATCCCCTTTCTTCAGGGCGTCGTGTGGAGATTTGTTTCCCTCGGGCTCCCAGAAACCACGGTCCCATAGCATCACGGTGCCACCCCCATATTGGCCCTTGGGGATGGTGCCCTCAAAATCACCGTAGTCGAGGGGATGATCTTCGACTTCAACCGCCAACCTTTTATCATGCGGGTCCAGAGATGGACCCTTCGTGACGGCCCACGATTTGAAGACACCGTCAAGCTCCAGTCGCAGATCATAATGGAGTCGGGTCGCGTCATGCTTCTGGATCACAAAACGCAAGCGATTTGATGCCTCGACGAGATTTTTTCCGCTCGGCTCCTTCGTCTTCTGAAAATCACGCTTGGCACGGTATGTCGACAGCGTATCGGCCATGTTGAAATCCCTTCAATCGCGAACGGCCTGTTTGTTGCTCATGACTGTCATCGGTCTCCTGATCAGTCTTGTCGTGAGAAACAACGCCCGCAGTGACAATGAGTTTCCTGAGGCTGGAAGATGTCGCCATTTGGCTCTTGGACTCCATTGATGGGCAAACGCCGGGCAATTGAGGTTCCCGGCTGAAATTGAGCAGTCCCGGTTCGTTTCAGTTGCCTCGGAGGGACGGGGCACCGTGTGCCCCAAACTGTCATCTCCCGCGAACCCACCTCACGTCAGTCACCGGAACTGTGAAGGGCCTGCGGAGTTTTGTGGAAGTTCTATTCGGAAAGGCGACGAGGATTAAAGACAATGACGGAAGGAATGGCACGGCTAAAGGGATCATGTCGATGCGGGCGCATTACCTACAGCCTTGAGGGCGAGCCGACCCGTATTGGGATCTGCCACTGTACGGATTGTCGGCAGGAAAGCGGTTCGGCCTTTACGTTCTTCGGCGTCTGGCCTGCGTCTTCCTTTTCCACCTCTGGCGAGACCGACGTTCACAACGGCCGAAGGTTTTGTCCGACGTGTGGAAGCAGGATGTTTGCCTGCACTGATGATGAAGCAGAGATAAAACTCGGGACCTTAACAGACGCGCCGACTGCACTGGTGCCGACCTACGAGCTTTGGGTTAAAAGGCGAGAGAAGTGGCTCTCGCCGGTGGAAGGAGCCGATCAGTATGTCGAGGACAGACGGTCTGGTTGAAGGATTCTGACGCCTATTCGTTCAAAGGATAATGTGCTGCTTGGGTTTCCCCACAAGGAACTGTTCGGAATGATCTGAGGGGGATTGGACTGTGATTGGCCTTGGCCTGGCACCCGAATGGATCCGGTGACGAGGACTGACCTGCGGCACAAACCGGTCGAAAGGGATTCTTTCGGCCGGTTCGATGGACGCAGTCTGCCACCAGCAACTTCGTGCCCAAACAATTTGAGCGCGGGCCGAGCGTCAGTTAAATCACTGGATCTTTTCGGTCCCGCTCGGCGAATTGATCATCGTCTTGCCTCCGCCATTTCCGGTTGCGGTCGGGTCCCGGTCGATGGCTTGAGGGGGCCTTGAGCCTCCACCTGCGGGGTTGTCGTCAAACGTGCCCTTTCTGGACGGCTGTGCGTTGATCGGATCGTTCGAGGTCGATGCCGTCGGTTGCCGATCGGCGTCGATACTTTCGCCCCACCATTCCGCTGCGCTCCAGGCAACAAAAGCAAGGACCAGACCGCATACCAGAACCACAAGGACGGGTTTTCCGTAGCTTCCTTGCCTGGCCTCCGTCGCCGTCTCGGTGACCGTGTCCCTTCCGCCGCTATCCGTTTTCATTGAAATCTCCTCCGATCCGATGAACTGGTAACCCTTGGAGAGATCAGATGTTCCTTCTTGCACAACGCGGTTTTTCGCTCCGTATAGCAGATAATTCCGCGGCTCGGACTGGTTCGCCCCAACCTCGCACAAGCTCCTTACCGGCTGTCGAGGTCCAGCAGTTTCTTCAGAAGGGCCATACGATCCTCACCAGACTTGGTCTGCTCCTCAAAGATGAGCCTTCCATCCCGGACAAAACTGGGAAGCACTCGATCGAAATGCTTCTTGGCGCGTTGAGAAACCTTCCGACCGAAGGTGAACGCGAGCCCCCGAGGGCCGCCTTCGACGCTGCTGATGCCAAGCATCCGCGCCGCTAGCCTGACGCGCGCGAGGCGCAACAAAACGGCCACACTTGCTGGGAGTTCGCCGAAGCGGTCCTCGAACTCTTCCACGAGTTCCTCGATCTGGTCCCTTGAGGCCGCCCGCAACAATCGTGAATAAAGGCCGAGCCTCACTCCGGCGTCGCCGACATAGTCAGTCGGAATGGTGCCCGAGATTCCGAGATTGACTGTGGTCGAAGACTGGCTGCCCTCTTTCTTTCCTGAGACCGCGCGTTCCAACAGATCCTGGTAAAGGGTGATGCCGATGACCTTTAGATGTCCCGACTGCTTTCGGCCTTCGATCTCGCCGCCGCCCCTGAGCTCCAGATCATCCATACTGATCGAGAAGCCGTCACCAAGACGGTCATTGTTCACGATGGTCGATAGCCGCGATCGGGTAGCATCAGCTAGCTCCGCGTCGGGCGGAAGGACCAGGTAGCACATGCCCTGAACCCTGGACCGCCCAACGCGTCCACGCAATTGATGAAGTTGCGCAAGTCCGAACCGGTCGGCTCGCCACACGAACATGGTGTTGGCGCGCGGGACATCTAGCCCACTTTCAATTATATTGGTCGACAGGAGGACGTCACCGTCACCGTCTGCAAAATTCACCATGATTTCATCCATCTCGGCGGCCTGCATTTTTCCATGCGCAACCCGGATGGCAAGTTCAGGTACGATATCGGCAAGAGTTGCACGCAGTTCCTCGATGTCGTCGATTTGGGGCGTTACAAAGAAACTCTGGCCGCCTCTGCGATATTCGCGAAGAAGGGCGACGCGAACGGAGCCCTTGTCAAAATCAGTCAATACTGTCCTCGCCGGCCTTCGTTCTGCCGGTGGGGCCGTCAGCATACTTGTGTCCTGGATGCCGATCAGGGCGCTCTGGAGGGTCCTTGGTATCGGCGTAGCCGACATCATCAGGGTGTGTGTGCCGGGCGCCAGCTGTTGCAGTGCCTGTTTGTCCCGGACCCCAAAACGGTGCTCTTCGTCAATGACCAACAACCACAGCCGAGACGGGGAAATGTCCTTGGCCAATATAGCCTGTGTAGCAACGACGACGCTGATGTCGCCGGTTTCTAAGCCCACCCTAACGCGTTCCGCCTCCTTGGACGAGACAACGCGTGATAACATCGCAACTTCTATTCCCGTCCCGGCAAATCGTTTGCTGAAAGTCACAAAGTGTTGTCTCGTCAGGACCGTCGTTGGCGACACCACAATGACTTGTCCCCCAGCAAATGCGACTGCCGCCGCAGCTCGAAGCGCCACTTCAGTCTTTCCGAAGCCCACATCGCCGCAGACGAGTCTGTTCATTACCCTTCCGGAAGCAAGGTCGGTCTTGACGGCATCGATAGCCGCAGCCTGGTCGGGCGTTTCTCCATAGGGAAAACGGGAAACGAATTTTGCGTAAGGACCCCGAGGCGGTTCTATCACCTTCGCGGGAAAGGTCTGGCGCAATTCGGCGGCCTTCTTCAGATGCCGAGCCGCGTCGCGGATGTCTTTGTCCACCACTGCACGTTTCTTTTTCCACCCATCAGTGTGGAGCCGATCGAGGCTGATAGCTTCCGGATTGGAGCCATACCTCCAGATCTTGCCGAAGTCTTCCATTGGCACAAGGATCGACGCGTCACCATGATAGATGAGGCGCGCCGCATCGCGCATTTCGCCTTCAACCTCGACTGTTTCCAATCCTTCCAGTCTGCCTATCCCGTGCTCTTCATGAACGACCAGATCACCCAGTTTCAGCTCTGGCTCAGCGGGGGTAATGCTCGACGAGAGCTCCGTCGGAACGGCCCGGCCGAGGAAATCGGAAGATCCGAGCAAGGCAAAACGACGTCTTCGATCGATGAAGCCATGATGCAAGCCGCAGGAGAGCCTCAACAGGCTTCCCGGCGCAGCGCCATAGCCGTCAAACCAGTTTTCAATGGGCGTAATGCTGAAGCGAGCTCTTTGCACAAAACGCTGGATGGAGTGTTCGACATCGACTGTCTCTCCTGCCAGAACCACACTCCATCCCGAACGAATACAATCCCCAACGAAGGCCTGGAGTGCTCTGCCTGGACTGGCAGCTTGCCTGAACTCAGGCAGTTCTACTGCTTCGGTCGTGTCTATTGTAAACGAGCGCAGTTGACCGATGCACGACGTCCATGTCGCTTCATCGATATAAAGCGACTGCTCGAGCGCTCGCCCACCGAATGCCACATGCGCATGATGAGCGTCGGCAATGAATTCAAGATAACCCGGCAATCGACGAAACGTTTCCTTGGGGACGGCTATTCTGGCGCCTCCCAGAAAATCAAATGCATTTGGAAGTTCGCCGTAAAGTCGAAATAGGCGGTGGTAAGTGGCAGCTGCCGTATTGGCCGGGTTCCCTTCCCCTTCCTCCGGGGCGGAAACAGCCTCCGACGCAGGTCCAACAACCATCTCCTCCAAGGCCTTCTGCTTCCTCTGGCTGGACGGATCGTAAAGCCAAAGTTCCGATATCAAACCATCGCGCAAGTTAATGCGCACCGGGAAGCGACCACCTGCTGGGAAGATGTCCACAAGACCGTCGCGAAAGGCAAATTCCCCAGGCTCGTCGACGTTACCGTCCTCGATATATCCAGTACGATCCGCAAAGCTCATAAAGGCGTCGGTGTCAAAGCTTTCGCCGATGGCAAGGCGATACCAGCTGCTTCGGATGACGTCGAGCGGTGGTACCTTTTGCAGCATCGCTTCCAACGCCGTTACGAGAAGCTTCGGCTCTGCCGAATCCTCCAACCACACCCTGACGGCATCCATGCGCCGGCCCATACAATGTTTTGACGGTGGAACCCGATCGTAAGGCAGGCAGTCCCATGGTGGAAGGACAATGGCTGGAGCAACCGGGCTCAGCTCCAAGAGCGCCTGTCCAATTTTAGTCGCCGACAACTCACTGGGAGCAACATAAACAAGATCGTGCCTGGTTTCCTGCAGTTCTCTTAAAAGGCTAGCTGCCACGAAAGCTGCGGGTGCAGGGCTGTCAGCGTCGGAGACGCCGCCGGCGGCGACGGTAATTGGTGGGTCAACGTCAATCAACTATGCATTCCAATCACATGTCATTGAGGGGCGGGAAACCGTCAAGAACCGTGAATGTTCCGTCGATAGCGAAACGGCGACAAAATGCGTGCGATAGGAAGGAGCGGGGCCCCTTTTACCGGTGTGCAAATTGCAGTTTCCGACGCCGCAGATTGCGAGGGGTCTAATGAGCAAAAAAAATCGGTCAGGTCAGCTTTCCGACAAGCTCCGCATAATCCGAGAACGTGAAATCCCTGCCTCGCTGCGCGGCCTCGTTGGCTAGGACGAGCACGCGAATCGGAAACAAAGTGGCAGCTCGATTGGAGTCCGATAACTCATGGTCGTCGTCATCCTCGACGGCCTTTTCAGCGCGGCCAAGCGCGGCCGCGATATCCTGATGGGTGACAGCGCCCTTCGCGACCAAAGTACTGGAAAGCGCTGCGACTGCCATGATCAGCCCTTCGAGCTGTAGGTTTGCCGTATTCAAGGTCAGCTCCTTTCAAATTGATGGTTATATTTTAAGTGGCAGCTCTCTTTTGCAACCAACGAAATACGCGGATTTCTTCGGCATCCATCCATTCCAGGAGCCGCTCACTCTTTGTCTTCAAGTGTAAGACGTCCCGAAGTTTCCCCGCGCGGAAGTCCTGGAAAACCGCCGGGTGAATATACGAGGATCGGCAGACAGAGCGGGTGTTCACCAACCTGGCGGCCACCTGGTCAATTGCCTGGTTCAGTTGTGTCGCGATTGCCCTGTCGGACGCAGCAGCCTCGACCTGCGCAAGTGCAGCGACGGCCATGCAGGTCGCCCCCCAGGTTCGAAACTGCTTTGAGCTGAAATCCTCTCCGGTGACTTCGCGGATGTAGCCATTGACATCATGGGATGATACCGGCCGGCACCCGCCTTCGTCGCAAACATACTGAAATAGGTGCTGACCGGGCAGCTCCTGAAGTTTGCGCACAACATTCGCAATGCGACGATCGCTATGGGAAAGGTTCCATTCCTTTCCAGACTTGCCCTTGAACCGGAATTTGACGTTTCCACCGTCAACCTTCACATGGCTACGTCGAAGCGTTGTCAGACCGTACGATCGATTGGCCTCGGCATAAGCCGTGTTCCCGATCCGGATATAGAGGTTATCAAGCATCCAAACGACTGTTGCGAGGGCCTTGTCCATGGTGAGGCCTCGGGATCTAAGATCGAGATCCACCCTTTGGCGAAGGTCTGGCAGGCGCTGAGCGAAATCAACAAGACGTTCAAACTTCGCCTTTCCACGCTCCGTGTGCCAATCTGCATGATATCGGTATTGTTTCCGTCCACGTGCATCTGTGCCGATGGCCTGGAGGTGGGAGAATGGGTTCGTGGATATGACGACGTTGGTATAGGCTGGAGGGATGGCCAAGCCATTCAGGCGAGCGATCTCAGCGGCATCAGTAATTCGTCGTCCATCCGGCATATAGTAGAGAAACCCATTTTTGCCTTGGCGCCGGGTGATGCCGCTCTCGAGGGAGGACAAATAGACGAGGCCGGACGCAAGCCGAGCACTCGCAGCGGCAGTGGTCATGGCATCTTTGGAAATGATCTGGTCCATGAAACCGGTAACTCCGGCCTACCTCTCCCGGTTCCAGATCCAAATCAGAACGAAAAATGTTGATCAATCTTTCTGAGGGCGCTGACCCCAGACAATGTATCTCCGCCGCCCGCCGGCATCCAGGCCGGTACGCCCTTTCTAATGAAGCTCTCGTTCCCAGCGATGGATTTCATGTCATGGGCGACCAAGAAACGAGCTCCCGATTGCAAGTCCAACGGCAACGATGATCAGAAGGACGACGATGATGATTATGGGCAAGACGCGGCCTGTCTGTGGAGTCGTCCGTGCGGATCCCGGCTCACGCATGGCGACATCGTAGCTTCTCTGGATGTCAGGCTTCAGTCCGGAGCGGTCTTCCACGGCTTTGGCGGCCTGTTCCGGCGAAATCGGTTGTCCACCTGCCTCTGCGTCCGTCTCCATGGGTGCGGCGGCGGGATCAAATCCGGATCTGCGATCGCCACTCAGTCCTGACTGGATTTGCCCACGAACCTGGGCTCCGGTTGTTTCACGTCCTTTCTTCATCCGTTTTCTCCGTGTTCAGTTTTCGGCGCAGAAATGATGCGATCACATAGTCAGGCAGCGGTCGAAATGAGGCTGATTGGTCGTCTAACTCGTTTCGTGACAGCTCGGAGACCGATGCTACTGCATTGGCCATCCTTACCAACGCCCGTCCAACCGTAACGGGTGATGGAAGTTCCACCAAAATCTCGTCACCGGTTCCTTTAGGGGCCGCTTGTGGGGCCCATGCGATGTGACTTGGCGACGACGGCGGGGGATCCAACATGTGCTAGATTGAGGCTGCGAAAACACGTCGGAAGGACATGCGAGTCAAGCCGTGCGGTTTGCGTAGGGTACTCTCAAACACGATGGGAGCAGGGCAGTCGCTTTGGCGTACGAGCAGCACCATGCATTCCGAGATCTCCGACAGGTCTACCCCTGCCAGATCAATGTACCATAGGCTCGATCGGGTATTTGGGATGCCGACAGTGAAAAGTCGCGATCAAATTGACGGCGCTGCGAACTGCATCTTCGGCGAGGACCAAATCTGCTTTGGCGAGGTCTTCCGCCGCAGAAAGGAGGGCAGTGCCAACCGAACCCATGACCATTTCAAGCGCGTCGTCGCCTTCCTGCCGCGCCCATCCTGCGTTTCGATGAAGTGTCGTTGCGAGCTTCTCCAGAATTGCCCGGCGCTCTGCGGGAGCAAGCTCGCGAAATGCTGGCCTAGATTTCACGGTAATTCCCTTCTTGAAATCATTACGGTCGGCGGATCGAGCTGAATCCTCGGCTCGCTTGCGCTCGTGCCGGCACATGGGTCTCTTCCCAGAAACCTAAAGAACGATCCTCATCGATTCCGCGAGCGCCCGCGAAACTTTGTGGTTTCATGCTATGGTCACTCAACTTCTCATCCAACCTCAGGAACAATTCGAGGCGGCCTGCTTTACCGCAACTGCACCATGGTATTCGTCAGATTTGAGGGCAAAATGCAGCGCTTCTTTTTCAACATCCGCGACGGCGACGACTTTATCGAGGATCCGGAAGGTACCGTACTACAAGATCGCGAGAGCGCGATCAGCGAAGCAAAAGCCGTCGCACGCGAACTTCTTGTTGCGGAGATAAGCTCTGGGGCAACACCCGACGGAAGGCTTGTAGAGGTCGCCGACCACACCAAAACTACAATCGCGGTGATTCCGGTTCGATCGATCTTGTCTGATCCCTGACCAAAGCGCACATCCGGCACCGCCGCTCTGCGCCTGCAACCAGGGCTGAGGCCGGATCCTTGCAGGTTCATGACCCTTGGGCGTCCTGGTTCTTGGCCAGAAGCCGTGCCTGCCTCAAGCGCTCGGTCTTTGCTTCACGCTTTCGCCGCTCCTCATCGGCGGCCTGTCTCGCGAAGCGGGAGGTTTCCTCAAATGCCTCCAGCCGCTGCTGCTTGCTACTTCTTGAGGGTTTGCGGGTGTCACCTTCATTCATTCCATCGACCATTCTTTAATTTTCGACTCGGGCTGTCATCCGAGAGATCGCCGTTTCAATGTTTCGTCACATGATCGAAACGGTCTCCTTCACCGGCGTTGGCATCACATTGTGCTTTATGCCTGCGGTCCGCCGAGAAAGATTTGCTGAAGCCAATCGACACGGCTGCCTTCGTCTCGACAATTTTCCTTTCAACATGAAACGTCTCCTTTTGCTCGCGAAGAAAACGTTTTGAGGGGAAGAGTGTTCAGTACGCTAGCGTACCTGTGGAATCTCGGGGAAGGTCCTTATTTTCCCGGAAGCTGGCGTTGCGGACGAGATGCTGCGCGAAGTGTTGCAACAGAAGCATTCAGAAGAGTTAGAGTTGAAGCTGGGGTTCAATCATTGTCCCCGACGTTTTGGGCCCAGGTAGACCACGTTGGCCAATCTCTCGGGACCTGATGCATGTGCGGTCGTTGAGCCGCCATGCCGGAGCATTGGACCTTTCGAGGGCTGTGCCTTGCCTGTCTCGGCCATAAATTGCTGATCGGACGAACACAGGAAAGGGCTGGCGCGGCTAAGCGCCAGCCCCCTCCCTCCAATCTGCCAGTCAAGCCGCAGCGAATGGCACTGCTACAAAAGTCCTGTTATCGCCGCGCTGGATCAGCAGCAGCACAGACTTCTTTTCGGCTTTCGCAACCGCCGCAACTGCAGTTTTTGCTTCAGTGGCATCATGGATAGTTTTGTCGTTGACCGACAAGATGATGTCGCCGGGCTTGAGGCCGGCCTCAGCCGCCGTCTTTTCCGGTGAGACCTGAGCGATGACAGCGCCTTGAAGATCGCTCGACACACCGAGGCGTGCTCGCACCTCAGGAGTCAGGTCTGCGAGGGACACGCCAATTCGCGGACCGTTTGGCGCCACTTCTTCGGCACCCTTGGCCGCGGCAAACTGCGGCTTCCCATCGTCATTGCCGCCGATGCCTACCGAGAGTTCGACAGTCTTGCCGTCCCGCCAGAGTGTCAGCTTTTCGTTGTCACCAGGCGAAAGATCAGCCACAGCTCGCGAAAGCTCTTTCGGCGAGGCGGCCGTCTTGCTCCCCACAGCCGTGATGACGTCTCCCGGCTTCAGACCGGCGCGCCCGGCCGGAGAGTCCTTGGTCACATCGGCAACCAGCGCACCCTCCGGCTTCGCAAGACCGATTGCATCCGCGATATCCTGAGTGACAGGCTGTATCTGCACGCCAAGGTATCCATGGTCGATCGAACCGTCTTTTTGGAGCTTACCGACAATCATCGTCGCCTCGCCAGCCGGAATGGCGAAACCGACACCGACGCTACCGCCGTTCGGAGAGTAGATCGCAGTATTGATACCGACGACCTTGCCACTGCCGTCAACCAGCGGGCCGCCCGAATTTCCATGATTGATCGGCGCATCGATCTGGATGAAATCGTCATAAGGCCCGCTGTGCAGATCCCTGCCCCGTGCCGACACGATACCGGCTGTGACCGTCGTTCCAACGCCGAACGGATTGCCGATGGCGAGAACCTGGTCCCCCAGCCTCAGTTTATTGGAATCACCCCACGCCAATGTCGGCAACGGCTTTTTGGCATCGACCTTGACGACCGCAAGGTCAGTTTTGGGATCGGCGCCAACCAAAATACCGGCAAGCTCCGTCCCGTCATCCAACGTCACCTTGATTTTGCTGGCGTTCGCGATCACGTGGTTATTCGTCACAATGTAACCATCGGCGCTCACGATAAACCCCGAACCCAACGCTTCTGCCCGCTCGCCCGATTTCGGCTGGGGAGCTTCCCGGAGCTGCGGTATGCCCTCTTCATTGAAGAACTGCTTGAACTGCTCCTGCAACTGCGGACTGTCATCGCCATCGTCGGCGTCCGATGCCCTCATGGTCGTCACGATGGTCACGACAGCAGGCTTGGCGGCGTCGACGATCGAGGCGAACGAATTGTTATTCGCATTGGTGATCGACGAACTGGCTGGAGCAGCAGATGCCGACGATTGATATGCAAGCGGAACCGATGCGGCGCCTGCAATGAGCGCTGCACCAAGAAGAGCAGTAGATCTGCGGCGGCTGATGATATCTGACACGATCTTGATCCTGAAACGTTGCGTATCGCGTATCGCCCAAAAGTGCCAAACGCGTAGCTTAGATATGCATCCGATATTTTATATTTACAAATTAAAGGTATATTACCAAATCATTGCAGTATGTTAATGTATTACGAGAATTTAATATTTAGCGTTACAGGACTTTTGCCGTTTACGGCTAATCAGGTGGGGGGACATTGAGGTCGTTAGATCAGGGAGTCTTCAACCTGACGGCAGAGCGAACAGTTCACTGCCCCGCGGACAGGCCCAAGGAAAATCAACTCAAACAACGAGCAGCAAAGGCTTTCATGGGCTGAGATTGCGATCGCAAAGAACGCGAGGCCGCATGGCTCTGCGATCGCGTGCGGGGATCCGCCTCGACGTCAGGCACTCAACGCTTTGGCTATTTCCAATGCCAACTGGTCTTGGGAATATGGTTTGCTCAGCCTGTATGCGTCAACCTTCATGCCATTCGGCAGGTCCGCGTAACCGGTCGCGAGAAGGACGGGAAGATCGGGGCGAATTTCGCGAGCCGCCTTGGTCAGATCGGCGCCATTCATCCCAGGCATCGAAAAGTCGGTGATCATCAGATCAAAGTCCTGACCATCTTGAAGGACTTGCATCGCCTCCGCGCCTGAGTGAACTTCCACGACTTCATGGCCGAGATCGGTCACCATGTCTGCCGAGCTCATCGCAATTAGAATGTCGTCATCAACGAGCAAGATGCGCTTCGGTCCGCGATCGGTCGGAACCTCGATCGGTTGTGGCGGCGGTTGGTGCGCTCCCTCGTCTGCGGCCGGCGCCACGGGTATGAACAGTTCAGCTGTCGTCCCTGCGCCAGGCCAACTTTTCAGCCGAAAGTGACCCCTGAGTTGAAGTGCGAGGCCATGGATCATGGAGAGACCGAGACCAGTACCCTTTCCCAGCTCCTTGGTTGAAAAGAAAGGTTCGACCGCTTTACCCAGCGTGTCAGAGTCCATGCCGCAACCCGTGTCGGTTACCGACAGAACGACATAGCGGCCAGGCTCAAGATCACTACCTGGGTCGTCGACAGTCTCCTCCCTAAGGGCGACCGTCAATGATCCGCCCTCCGGCATCGCATCACGTGAATTGACGGCCAGGTTGAGAAGCGCGAGTTCCACCTGATTTGCATCCGCCAGAACTAGGGGCAGGTTTTCAGGCATTTTCCGCCGGAGAGAGACCATTGGCCCGATCGACCGCGTCAGGAGCTCCTCCATACCGGCAATCAAAGCCCTCAGGTCGACAGATTTGACCTGCAGGTCTTGCCGGCGGGCGAATGCCAGAAGCCGTTGCGTCAGAGACGCGCCCCGCTGTGCACCCTGTACGGCACCCTCTATCAGCCGAAGCATGCGTGGATTGTCACCAACATTCTTGCGAATGAGCTCAAGATTACCAAGGACCGCCATCAACAGATTGTTGAAATCGTGGGCCACACCTCCGGTCAGTTGACCAATCGCTTCCAGCTTCTGAGCCTGTCTTAGCTGCTCCTCCGCCTTTTCGCGCTGTGCGACCTCTGCCATGACGGCCGCATGGGCCGCCTCCAGCTCAGCTGTTCGTGCGGCAACGCGCTCTTCGAGGATTTCATTCAGCTTTTTCTGTTGGTCTTCGGCATTGCGCCGATCCGTAATGTCTGCGGACACGCCGACGAGCTTGACGGCTTTTCCATCTCGGTTCCGATAGAGCTGCGCCCTGATCTCAGCCCAGTGCAGCGAACCATCCGGCCAGATCGTGCGGTACTCGATTGAAAAATCCACGCCTGTGTCGATTGTCGCGGCGAATGCAGTTTTCACACGGTCGAAATCCTGGGCATGGATCGCCGAAAGAAGATCCTCAAACGCGAATTGGTCATCCGCCTGCCTGCCGAATATCCCACGGCATGTCGGAGATGTCGTTAGTGCATGGGTTGCGAGATCGAGTTCCCACGATCCGAGCCTGCCTGCCTGAAGCGCAGTCTGAAGCAGGCGCTCGCCTTCGTCGAGAGCCTCGATGCGCAGACGAGCCTCATATTGCCTGCGCCGGCCACGGATCGCGGTATGGGCCACACTAACGAACGTCGTCGCGTGGAAAGGCCGTTCCAGGAAGCTGACATTTCCGAGCACCTCCAGAAGACGCGCAGCGGCGGGATTTCGTTCAGGCCCACCGCCCCGCTGGGTGAACACGATGAACGGCATATCCGACCAGCTGGGCTGGCTTCTGATCCACGCGGCAAGCGGCCTCAAATCGGCGGAACGTAGTGCCTCTTCAGTCAGAACGACGAAGCCAGTGTCCTCGCCAATCCTGCCAAGCAGGTTTGGCAGGTCAATAACCGATTGCGACGCCAATCCGGCTTCGGCAAGCAATGCCTTGGCGATCTCGGCGTCACGGCCGGACGGAGTAAGCACGAGAATGGAAATCGAGCGGTCAGGAATCGTTATCATCCTCTAGCTGAGACAGCAGCTCTTCGCCTTTGCCCATATAACTTGGGATACCTCTCAGTACGCCCTGAAATTCGGAAAGCGGATCTCCCAGTGTCAGGCCGCTTTCGCTGATTGTAAATTCTCGGATCGTCTCTTCGTGTTTTCCCGTACGCTTTTTAATCACGGACACGGCGCGCCTAATTTTTCCGAGCGCCTCGAAATAGCGCAGAAGCACGACCGTATCAGCAAGATAGGTAACGTCGACCGGTGACTTCATGTCACCAACGAGTCCATGCTGAGCGACCGTCAGAAACGTCGTCGCGCCCTGTCTGTTCAAGAATTGCAGCAACTCATGCATATGGAGGATCAGCGCATTTTCTTCCGGCATTGCCGCCTGATAACCGTTGATGCTGTCCAGGACGACAATCTTCGCGTCGAAATCGGACACGCGATCGCGCACACGTTGCGCAAACTCGCCGGGTGATACCTCGGCGGCATCGAGCTGCTCTATATGTACGGCCCCATCATCCCGCATCTTTTCGAGATTGATGCCCAAAGCCTTCATCCGGTCAAACAGGAGGCCAAGTTCCTCGTCGAACACAAAAACCGCGGCCCGCTCACCCCGCTTGACAGCAGCGTCCACGAACTGAAGCCCAAACAGGGTCTTTCCCGTTCCCGCCGGCCCGATCAGAAGCGTACTGGAGCCGCGCTCGACCCCTCCCCCAAGCAAACCGTCAAGCTCGGCAACGCCACTTGCGAGCTTGGTTCGCTGAAAGTCCGTGCGGTGCTCGAGAGCACGCAATCTGGGAAACGCCACGACGCCGCCGGTCTTGATGACAAAGTCATGATACCCGCCCCTGAAGGCTTGGCCACGATACTTGACAATGCGCAATCGGCGCCGCTCCGACCCGTAGTCGGGAGCCATCTGTTCGAGGTGCACCACGCCATGGACGACACTGTGGACCGTCTTGTCCATGATATCCGACGTCATATCGTCGAGAAGCAGCACTGTCGCACCTGACTTTGCGAAGAAATGCTTCATGGCCAGGATCTGGCGTCGATATCGAAGTGAACTCTGCGCGAGAAGCCTGATTTCTGACAGGCTGTCGATGACGACGCGGCTTGGTCTCAAGCGGTCGAACGCCTCGAAAATCATCTTGGTAGTCTCACCGAGTTCCAGATCGGAGGAGTAAAGCAGACTCTGTTGCTGATCCGCGTCAAGCAGGCTTTCGGGCGGCACAAGTTCGAAAATCTCGATGCTGTCGCCCAGTTCAAGCTCATGAGACGCCGAGCTGCTACGCAGTTCCTCCTCCGTTTCCGACAAGGTAATGTAGAGACAGCGCTCGCCAATTGCAGCCCCTTCGCGCAAGAACTGCAATGCGATTGTGGTTTTACCTGTACCAGGCGAGCCTTCGAGCAGAAAGACATGACGACGGGTCAACCCGCCCGACAAAATTTCGTCGAGACCGGCTACTCCTGTCCTTGCCTTGTCCTTGCTGTCATTCGTCATTTAAAGTCCGCTCCCTCAGCCTCAGATATCATCAATGAAACTTTTCGTCCGTTCGTTTATGTAAAAGCGACAAAGCGCAAGAAAAGGGTATCAACGTAAAAGAGTTGATCAGCATATTTCTCGGTATCCCAAGCAGATCCAGGAACTTCACCATTTTCCGGTCATCGTGCTGAGAGATGAAAGTGCCCCAAGTTCTCTAAATAGCACTCCCCACAAAGCAGATGGCCCCGCCGTCGAGCAAGTTCCTGCGAGCGCTCGTCGAGGTTTCCACTGCCGAACAAGTTTTCGCGCGCTGCTTTAGGGCTGCCGCCGTCTCGGGTGCGAAGCTTCTTAATCGGCATCTCTTTCAAAGGCACTCGACTGCTGATGGTTGTCTTGGGAGCAGAGAGCGACTTTAAGCTCTTCTTCCAAAGGGACGGGCACGGACCAGCAACATAGGGCAGCCAAACGCGGTGGCAATCTCCCCGCCTTTGTTTCGTAGGGATGCGCCCTTGCATCCGATCGACTTTGCTTCCCCGATCGCTGAACATGGAAAAGCCGCTCGCGAGGTCGAGCTTTTACCACCTGCGCGCCACAAGTCCTTTCCTTGAGGTAAGGGTCAGGCGCGGCTGGGATGACGAGGTTTTTCCTTGCCGCCCGTTCCCAGGTGTCAGGTGTCAGGTGTCAGGCGGGGAACCTGGTTTCCATCGTCGCTGGGCGCGCCAGACGGCGGCACAGAAGGCCGCTGATGCGCACGATTGGAACCACTTCCCCCACATGCGCATTATGTGGCGCGAACGAGGTAAGCATGACTGAAATTACTTTCTGGAACAGGCCGGTCGTCATCGTGATCGGATCCGCAAAACATATTGTACGCAACACTCGGGAAGCCGCGTGGCTGCTTGCCGATAAATGGCCTGTTGTGGGCGGGAAATCGTTCATTCGGGCATTACGCGCCTGCGCTGCCAGCCTCGAGGGTAAGAAATCAGCGACATATGCCCGACTTGCCTTGATTGCCGCAGCCCGACACGCGAACCTTTCGGTCGAACGGTAGAAAGCGCAGCCCTTCCGGCTATTTCCATAGCCTCCTATTTCACAGGGTGGCGAGCGTGGCGTTGGTGATCTGGGCACCATAGCTTTGGCGGATGCTGACTTTTTTCTCGAGCGCTTCGATTACCAGGTCGGAAAAATTCACGTCATAAAGTTTTTCCAAATTCTGAAGTCCGCCCGGCGTGAAGACATTGATTTCGAGGATTTTTGCCCCGACGATATCAAGGCCAACAAGGAACATTCCGTCAGCCACGAGCTTGGGACGTACCATCTCGGCGACGCTCAGCATTTCTGCAGTGACCTTCACTTTCGTTGCGGTTCCGGAGGCACGAATGTTCGATCGAACCTCGCCCTTGGCGGGCACCCTCCTGAAGGCGGCATAGGCACCATCCTTTTCCAGGGGCCTTCCATTCATCAGGAACAGTCGTACATCACCCTCGACCGCGTCCGGAAGGTAACCTTGAGCGATGAGATATCCCTCTCCGCTGACAGCCTCGAAGATCTGATTGAGATTGGACTCCTTGTTGGATTTGATCTTGAAGACATGTTTGCCCCCGGACCCCTGGAGAGGCTTCAGGATGACACCGCGCTTCTGGCTGTCAATGAACGACCGGATTTCATCAAGGCTTTTGGAAATGAGCGTGGTCGGACGCACGCTTTCGGGGAAATCCTGGAAGTAGAGCTTGTTCTGGGCAGTGGCGAGCGCATTCGGGTCGTTCACCGTCAGCACACCGCGCTCGACAGCCAATCGTCCAAACATCGCCCCGACATTGACAGCCCATGCTCGTTCATCCGCATCCTCCGAGGGGTCGTTGCGCAGGAAAAGGACGTCGATATTGGAAACGTCGATGGTTTCTTTCGAAACCTCAGCCCGCAGTCCAGCGATGAAAGCATCCTGATCTTTTGTTTTCGACGGGTGTGGGATGACCGCGCGGACCAGCAGGCTGTCGTCAGGCCGAAGCACAAAGTCATCAGGCGTGACGTAACAGACGTCATGACCGCGCGCTCTGGCGGACAGCGCCAACGATGTGGTCGTGTAGTAAGGGGCCTCGCTCTCAATGGAATTTACGAAGAACGCTATTCTCATCTAGTTTTCCTTCGATTGAATGAGATCGATTGGTCTTAATCCCTGGCGTGCTTTCTCGAGTCTCTCACGGCCATCCTTGGTGGCGAGAAAGAGCGGATAAATCGCAGGCGGCTTGAGTAAGCCACGAGAAGCGAGTTCCTCCATCACGCTGAAGTGGCCGGATGAGATTTTTCCCATCCAGAACGGATCTAGCGCTGCCCCGCGTTTGAGATGGTCGAGAAGTTCAAGAAGGCCACGCAGGTAAATGGCGTCCTTTGCCAGCCCACCGCCCCGGTAGACACGCAACGTCAGGTTGAACGCTGCAGCCTTCGGAAATCCATACTTCCGCACCATCCGGTGGAAAGTCTGGTCAAATTTTGCACCGGACAGCATATCCGCACACGCAACCACCCGCGCCGCGATCAACTTGAGACGTCCCGCCGTCATTCCGCCGGCCAGATATTCGGCGAAGACTGCAAGACCTTCCTGCATGCCCTCATACCCTGCGAGCCCAGAGCGAAAGAGCCTCAGTCCCTGGCACCCACCGTTGACAAACGTCAGCAAGTGGACCCCTATTTCGTGAGAGAGAAGAGGCGCTACTCGGCGGGGATCCATCAAGGTCTTTCTCGAGATGAGAAGACGGTTGTTCGATACCATCAGTCCTGATGGCAAGTCGTCTCGGA
Organism: Rhizobium grahamii CCGE 502; assembly: GCF_000298315.2. Classification (GTDB taxonomy): domain Bacteria; phylum Pseudomonadota; class Alphaproteobacteria; order Rhizobiales; family Rhizobiaceae; genus Rhizobium; species Rhizobium grahamii. The sequence goes on from NZ_AEYE02000021.1 coordinate 84,919, forward strand.
CCTCCACATCGACCTTGAAGTCAGGGAGTTTGTCCTGGTAGGCGGCGATCATCGACTGCGCCTGCCTTTCAAGGTACGCACTGTCGGCCGCCTGCAGACCATCGTCCAGGGAGGTCCTGTCAGAACGGTCATCACTGAGGTACTCCAGGATGCGTTGCGCTTCTTCCAGCAACAGCGGTTCAACTGGCCCATAGAGCGCTCGTCCGAACTCGATGAAGGCTTTGCGATTGCGCGCGGCAATCAATGATAACTGCAGATCCAGTTCCTGTTGCTTTTGCCTGTACAGCTCGTAAAGAACAGGGTCCTCAATCCGATCAAAGGCAATCGAAAAGAGGCGTTGCTTTGCGTTTTCGACCTGGACTGTCAGCGGCCGATAGAGGAAGTCTGGCTCTCCTTCAAAACCGTTGGCTTCGAAGCGATGGTAGGACTGGTCAGCATTGATCGGGGTCACTGCCAAAAGGACATCAAAGGCCGTCGCAATCTCATCGATGCCGCGGTCCACCCGATTGACCGCCTCGACCAGCGCCCGACGCCCAAGCGAACGGTAGGACGTAAGCTTGAGAAGTCCACGGGCCTCTATGAAAGCTGCGCATGCTCGAAGCCCGGCATCGAAAAGCGTCACGATAAGCTGGTCGCGCACCTCCGGAAAAATGTCTCCGGACTGGGGGGCCCGGTAGATCGGGGCGAACTCTGCCACCAGAAGGGCGCAGTCGGTAAGTTCGGCCAATTCCTCGTCAATCTTCGAGGACGTCATGCGCCGCTCTTCGACCTGTGGCGTTCGAAAGCGTGCAGCCTCGCTGGCCGCGACCGCCTTGGAGAAGGTTCTTCCCACTTCCGGCGCATTGCCTGATGACCAGACCGAGACCTCGAACGGTGGCAGGTAAGGTGCATCATCTGTCAGGAACCTGTCGCGCTCAAGCTCAGCAAACCGGACGACGACAAAGGCTCCGAACTGCTCGGCGGCCACTGTTGATAGTGCCCTGACGATCGGCATGACAAAGCTGGGGTCGGAAGCAATGAGGTATGAGGCGTTTGCCTGCACTACAGACCGGGCCACCTCTTCGTTTCGAGCGCCATCGATATACAGGAACAGAAAAGGCAATAGTCGATCGACGTGGAGACGACCGCCCTTTCCGAAATCTTTGCGGACGGCCTTGCCTTCATTGAGACAGTTCACAATGTCAACCAGCCACTCGATCTGCACATCGCGGATCGGACGTGTCATTGGCCATACCCCAAAATGCGTTCCAGCAGCGGTACCGCCCCGGCAAGGCCACGACGCAATTCTTCAAGGACGGCGCGATCAGGCTCGCCAGTCCATTCGTCCATGAAGATTTTCTTGAACTCGATCGCGATGGCGCAACCTGTCGCCGGGAACACCTCATGGATAAAACGTGTCTGTTCCCCCTTGCCCTGGAAGGCAACGTTTTCCCTCACGTCCAAATTCATGCCGTTTACCGAGATGGTTCGGAGGTGAGCGATCAAGGGGTCCACCACATGGGCCCACCGCTCTCTATCCATCGAGAACGTGCCGATATTGATGTCCGGCGCATCTTGTTGATTGGTTTCGACGTCGGGCGCCGTCCGGCGGTGATTGTAACTGTGAACGTCGAGGAGAACGAATTTGCCAAAGTTGAGCTCAACCTCTTTCAGGACGAAACGAAGCATCGCGTAGTAGCTATCGTGAAGGGCAAGCGATCTGGCTTTCTCGTCCTGTGGCAGGGGGTCTCGCCAGACGTTCAGCCCCCATGCCTGCTCCGGGCTGACGTAGACAGCACCGTCCCGGCCACGGTTGAGATCGACTTCGAAACGGGACCGGTGGCATACGACCTTGTTGGGGAGGTCATCGATCAGGAAGGCGGTGAACGGATCTTCTTCGCGCAGTCGCTCGCTGGCTGACAGCGCAAAGCGGTTCAACAAGCTCTTCCTGACGCCATCCCCGTCATGGATCGCTGTCCCGACCACCGGGGAGTCTGCCCTGCTGATCGTCCATAGCCTTCTGGACCCCAAATCCGTGGCGTCTCTGTTGACACTATCCGTCACAAATGTCCTCCCGCCAGGTAGCGCAAATGAATGCTGAAATTGGCGTTACAACGATCGCAGGTTCATGCTCCTGCAAGCTCCATGGCATGTGCGGGCAATTTGTCGTGCCCGAGAGCTTTCTGAGGTGACGCGATTGATTCATTTCATGACGGTTCCTCTAAGGGAACAAACGCGATTCGGGGCAATTTTGTTCAATCCGTCGTGCTTGCAGGTGATGGGACCCGCTTTGGATCAGGCCGCTCCACCAGTCGTCACCCTAAAACTGGAACCCAGCTTCGCCACTGCGGATGAGCAGCGACAACTGTCGGTAGATTTGCCGCCTTTGACATGATAGGTTCCGCTTGTACTTCGGCGTTGGCGTGCGTTCAGGGAAATGCCGTGTTCGATTGGGCAGGAAGTATCAGCATCTCATTCATGACGCCCGCCACGGATGCGCCAGCCCCTTCTCCACCGGGCGATCTCGTACGGTTGGCAGGCTGTTGGCGGGATCTTTGGTCCGCTGGTTCGGATCGGCGGCAAGAACCGGGATAATGCAGGCAGGAGCAATACACCGGCGTCGGGGCCGTCAGGAGAGACGCTACTAGAACGCCTTGGGCTTGATTGAGCATCGGTACCTCGGAAGGTTCGAGCAAGGTGGACGATGACCGCAGATTCTAATCGCCTGCAATAGACGTGCCTCTCGCCTAAGGTTCAACGACTTGCCGGAGAGCGGTCAATGAAACGTCCATGTTCCATTCGAGCAGCCGCCCTTTTCATCGTTCCCGTTGTCAGCATTGTCGTGCCTGACATTCTCATGGCCCAGTCCCGGCCAACAGTCGGCGTCATTGATGTTGCCGTCGGTGACGCATCTCCCCGGCACGAGTTCGTCGGACGAGTCGAAGCTGTCAATTCGCTGGACGTCCGCTCACGGATCGAGGGCTTCCTGGAAAAACGGCTGTTCAACGAAGGGCAGCTCGTCAAGAAGGATCAGGAACTCTTCCAGATCGATAGACGAGCACTGGAGATATCTCTGTCGGAAGCAAAGGCTGGCCTTGCAAGCGCCGAGGCAAGCCTTGCCGACGCTCAGCGGCGCGTGGAGCGAAACCAGTCGTTGAGCAGTCAAACCGTGCCGCGCGCCGTGTTGGAGGAAAGCCAGGCTGCTCGCGACAGCGCTGCAGCCAATGTCATGTCCGCCGAGGCACGCGTTGCCCAGGCTGATCTGAACCTGAGCTTCACCCGCATCACGTCACCGATCGAGGGCCGAATTGGCGCGTCGGAAGTGTCCGTCGGAAGTTTCGTGAGTGGCAGCTCGGTGCCTTTGGCTCGCGTGGTCGAAATCGACCCCATTCGTGTGGTTTTCTCAATCAGCGACCGGGCGATCCTCGACCTTCGCTCTGCAGCCGGAGGCATCAGCAAAGACGAGCTCGCTACCCGGTTTCAACCAACGTTGCGTATGTCCAACGGCCAGGAGTACGACGCTCGGGGCCGGATTGAATTTTTCGGAAACGAAATTGACGAGGCAACCGGAACACTCCCGATCCGCACGCTGTTTGCCAACCCAGAATCACTGCTGACGCCCGGTCAGTTTGTTACTGTCGTTGTCTCCGAAATGGAGCAGAAGCTCCGTCCCATGGTGCCATTGGGCGCTGTTCAGCAGGACAGGGAAGGAAAGTTTGTTTTCCTGGTCAATGAAGATACCACGGTTGCTCTCCGCCGCATCAAGGTCTCCGAGCAGGTCAGCGGCAACTGGATTGTCGAAGACGGCCTGAAGGGCGGCGAGAAGCTCATCGTCGACGGCCTTCAGAATGTCGCCGAAGGAGAAGCCGTCTCGGTCGTCCAGGCCAAGCCAGTGGAAATAGGTCAGGGTTCGCATCCTCCGCTGATGCCCCAGTCGGGATCGGCGCAATGAACATCTCCGCTCCTTTCGTAGCCAGACCCCGCTTTGCGATGGTGATCGCGATCGTCATGATCATCGCGGGTGCACTTGCATTGCTACAAATACCTGTTGCCCAGTTTCCGCAAATTACCCCACCCGAGGTGCAGGTGACGGCAAGCTATCCTGGTGCTAGTGCAAGCGTTCTGACAGACAGCGTTGGAGCTCCGATCGAGGATCAGGTCAATGGTGTCGAAGACATGCTCTACATGTCGTCGTCCAGCACCAACAATGGAACCTACAGTCTGACCGTAACATTTGCGGCCGGCACCGATCCCGCAATCGCGCAGGTCAATGTTCAGAACCGCGTTGCCCTCGCGACCCCCCGTCTTCCCGCAGCGGTCACCCAGACGGGCGTCTCGGTCAGGAGCCGCTCCTCAAGCATGCTGCTCGGTTTCGCGATCTACTCTCCCAAGGGATCCAGAGACGACGTCTTCATCAGCAACTATGCGACGATAAACATCCGTGATGCGATAGCGCGCTTGCCTGGTGTTGGTGAGGCCAGTGTCTTCGGACCCGCCTACAGCATGCGGATCTGGATGAACCCGGACCGCATGCAGGCTCTTGGGGTAACTGCGAATGACCTTGCCGCTGTCATCCAGGCCCAGAACGCGCAAGCCTCTACCGGTCAATTGGGATCCCCGCCCTCCTCGTTGGGCCAGCAGATGCAGTTGACCGTGCTGGCAACCGGCAGATTGGCAAGCGAGGCGGAATTCGGCGACATCATCGTACGCACGAACAGGGACGGCGGGATCGTCAGACTGCGTGATGTTGCAAGGGTAGAACTCGGGGCACAATCATACGATACCGCTTCCACCTTGAATGGGCAGCCAAGCGCGACAGTGGTTGTCTATCAATCGCCCGACGCCAACGCACTTGCCGTGTCCGCCGCCGTCTTGTCTGAACTGAAATCGTTATCAAGGCAGTTTCCCGAAGACGTCTCCTACTCGCTCGTCTTCGATACAACGGACTTCGTTCGGCAGACCATCGAGGAAATCTTCATCACGCTTGCCATCACCTTCGTTCTTGTCGTCGCCGTGGTTTATATCTTCCTGCAGGACTGGCGCGCAACCGTGATCCCGTCACTGACGATTCCCGTCTCCCTGATTGGCGGCTTCGCCGTGCTCTACGGGCTCGGGTACTCGGCAAACACGATCACGCTTTTCGCGATGGTGCTTGCCATCAGTCTCGTCGTCGATGATGCCATTATCGTCGTTGAAAATGTTCAGCGTGTCATGGGCGAGAGCGATCTTTGTGTCAGGGAGGCCACGCTTAGAACCATGGCTCAAGTGACTGGCCCCATTGTGGCCACGACACTCGTCCTGGCCGCACTCTTTGCACCGGTGACTTTTCTTGCCGGAATAACAGGAGAACTCTACCGGCAGTTTGCCGTCACGATTCTCGTTACCATCGTATTCTCGACGATTAACGCCCTGACACTCAGTCCCGCGCTCTGCGTGTTGATGCTACGGCCGCCTCGAAAAGCCGGCATAAGAGTGTTCGAGACGTTCAACGGCGGACTTGACGCAACGCGACGGTTCTATCTGGATCTGCTTGCATGGACGGTACGTCGTCTTTCGATTGTCGCCATCCTGTTGGCTGTCGTTGTCGCTGGAATCTTTGGCTTGTATCGGTTTCTCCCAACTGGTTTCGTTCCGTCAGAAGATCAGGGCTACCTGTTCCTGAACGTGCAGTTGCCTAACGCGGCTTCGCTTGACCGGACGCAGCAGACCATTTCCGAGGTCACCTCCATCCTCCAGCGCACGCCCGGTGTCGCAAACACGATCGGCATCGCGGGCGCAAGCCTGATCGGAGGCGGCGGCTCAAACTCGGGCATGGTCATCACTGCATTGAAGCCATGGAATGAGCGTGGATCTGATGAAAGCGTCTTTGCCATCATCGCGAAACTGCGCGCAGAGTTTGCATCGATTGCGACAGCATCTGTCGTTCCGTTCAACCCGCCTGCTATCCCCGGCCTCGGAACGACAGGGGGTTTCGACTTCCGACTGCAGGCAAGGACCGGTCAAAGCCAGCAGGAGCTCGCCGAGGTCATGCGCGGATTGATCGTCAATGCCAACAAAGTCGAGCAATTAAGTGGCGTCTTCAGCACATTCTCTGCCGACGTGCCTCAGGTGTATCTCGATATCGACAGGAAGCGCACCGAACTATACGGCGTCTCACCGGCGACCATATTCGCCACGTTGCAGGCACACCTCGGCTCGTCCTACGTGGATGACTTCAACATCTTTTCGCGCGTCTTTCAGGTGAGGCTCCAGGACGAGCCGGAATTTCGTACGCGCATCGAGGATATTCAGCGGTTGCGCGTCAGAAGTCAGAGTGGCGCCCTCATTCCGCTTCAAGCATTGCTGTCAATCTCGACGGTCTACGGCCCCGGGTCCATCAATCGATATAACCTCTTCCCGTCTGCTGCAATCAACGGACAGGCATCCGCCGGCACAAGCACGGGCGAGGCGCTGCTCGCCATGGAAACTCTCGCCGCAGAGAAGCTTCCACCCGGCTTCGGGTACGAATGGACTGGTTTGGCACTGCAGGAAAAGCAGGCGGGTGGGCAGACGGTCATCATTCTATTGATGGGAATGGTCTTTACCTACCTCTTTCTCGTCGCGCAGTACGAGAGCTGGAGTGTTCCTCTTGCGGTCATGATGTCCGTCTCTGTCGCCGTACTTGGTGCACTCGCCGGACTCGCATTTGCCGGCGTCGACCTCAATATCTACGCCCAGATCGGATTGCTGCTGTTGATCGGCCTTGCAGCGAAAAACGCTATACTCATCGTCGAGTTTGCCAAGGAGCGGCGCGAGCAGGGTGCGAGCATCATGAGCGCTGCAGTCGAAGGCACGTCCCAACGCTTCCGACCTGTACTGATGACCGCAATGGCCTCGGTGCTGGGGGTGCTGCCGCTGGTTGTTGCTACTGGCGCAGGAGCCGGGAGCCGGCAGGCCATTGGCATAACGGTGTTGGGTGGGCTGCTGCTTGGAACCATCCTTGGCCTGCTTGTTATCCCACTCCTGTATTTCGTTGTGCAGACCATCCGGGAGGCCGTGAAGCGTTGGATTTTCAAGAGGCAGGTCGACGAAGGCGTTGTTCAGAAGATCACCACTTCAAACCCGGATTAAGAGCAAATCAGAACTGCGGTCGGGCTTCCCAGTCCAGGGCGGTTGTACCTGCGCAACTGCGACTCGAAATTTTCCGCACCAGCTTGGGCCACGACGATTGTGCCGTCTGCCTAGTTTACACCAACCGCCAATAGGGATATTCTATGTCCTTAATAGGTGCAAACCAGCGTCTCCCGGATTATCAATGAATCTCAAGAGCCAAGTCGAATGGGCACTCCACTGCTGCGCCATTCTCGCAGGCCTGCCAGAGGGCCGTTATCTGTCCACCAAAGCGTTGGCGGAGTTTCACGGGCTTCCGAAGGAATACCTTTCGAAGGCCCTACAGGGACTTTCCCAGGCTGGCCTGGTGAATACGACCCTTGGCCCCACCGGCGGGTACCGATTGGCCAGGATGCCGGCCGAACTGACGTTTCTCGACATCGTCGAAGCCGTCGAAGGCAAGTCCCGCACCTTCATCTGCAATGATATCAGGGCGAACAATCCCTGCAGGCCGGCGGGCTTCTGCGAAGAGGGGCCTTGCGCGATCGCTCGGATCATGTGGGAAGCCGACGAGGCATGGCGCGAGAAACTTCGCAGCGTGAAGCTTTCTGACCTGGTGGAGACGCTCTCAAAAGATATTCCGCGGGATCTTTGGAAGAGCAGCTTTGAATGGGTGCTAGATCGCGCCGGATGATGGTTTTCAGGCGAGATTGAGGGGAAGGGGCTGAGGCGGCATTGCAAGATAAAAACCCTGCTCCCTGCAGTGGCGGTGAACACAAGCGATCACTGCGTTTCGAGCAGCCGTCCTTTCTGCCGGGCTTGCGACTCGAAACTGCAGCTCGGTCTCGATAGCAATCGCATCGATCCCCTTTAGTGCCACGACCGGCGGCGGATCCTTTATGATAGCGTTGCAGTCCTGAAGCGCGACGCGCATGAGCTCTTCGACGCGCTCGGGCTCGTGGCTAGCCGCAATTCTAATTGATAACGTGATCTGATGGCTTTCATCAGGTCGACTGAGATTGGTCAGGCCCACCTTGGCGAGAACGCTGTTGGGTAGGACAACAACGTTATGAGCGCCCGTGATGAGGGAGATGGACCGCCAGTTGTTTTCGATGACCCTTCCCTCGGTACCGTCGCTGAGAACGATCCAGTCGCCGATTGCAAACGGCTGACCCAAGGTCAACGCGACACCAGAAAACACGTCGCCCAGCGTATTCTGCAGTGAAGATGATGGCAACGACGCCGGAGGTTGCGATCAGCGTGCCGATTGGCGCCTTGAACACAAAGCCAAGTATGGAAAGCGCCACGCTGAGGTAGACAATCGCGACGATGAGGTCTTGCAGCAGTCTCGCTTCGCGAGGCCGCCGCTCAAGTACGATGTAAATGCGGACAAAGCCGATGAGCGTCCAGGCAAGGTGAGTCCACCACAAGACTCGGGCACAGGTTGCCATGACAGCGCTGAAGCCCGTGAGGTATAAGTCGTCGACACGATGCGGCATGATTCCGGCCACCGGCAGAACGACGGTCATGGCAGTAAAGAAGAGGATCTGGACAACAAGCCTGGCGGTCGGACGCCCACGACCCTGAAGATGCCAGACAACGATGCCGGCAATTCCCAGAAGATTGATCAGCAACAACGGCAGCACCAGGTGTTCCCCCACACAAAAGCCCGGGCCCTCCAAGGGAGCGCCCAAGGAAGGCGCCGAGGCTCTAGCAGGCCCGGCGCCCCGCTGTCTCCTATTACTTCTTCATGGGATAGGTGAGTTCCTTTTCGCTGGTATCTACCACGAAAACGGCAAGCAGCTTGGCAGTTTCTGTTTTACTGCCGTTTTCGCTCACTCCATGGCGATCACCGGGCATCTCCGAGAAGCTTTCACCCGCCTTGTAAACCTTGACCGGTCCATCATTGACCTGGCTACGGATCGAACCCTCGAGCACTGTTGCGTAGATGAAAGCCGTGCTCGGATGGGTATGCCCCTCTGAAAATCCGCCCGGGCCGTACTCTACGAGCACGCCCTTGATGCTCTTACCTGGAACGTTCGGAAGCTCATGCTCATACACGAGCGTCACTTTGGACGCCTCGCCGGCCACTGCAACGCCGGTGGCGGCCATCCCCGTCAGTCCCGCAACGAGAAGCGAAAAGGCCATAATGGATCTGATCACTGTCATTCTCCTGTTCTTTATGATTGCGCCACTGTTCGCGACGCAAATCGATCACTTGCGCTGAGCCGTGGCAAACCATTGCTCGAAGGTGATCCGGCCAAGCTTGGGATTGTCGTCAGAGACGAGTGAGCCTTCGTCTAGCCGGGCGCCAAAATAGCGAGCGTCCGTATCAGGCTCCACTTTCCGCCCGTCGCCAGTGACTTCGAGATAGCGGGTAACGAGCTCACTAAGTCGGAAACGCTCGGGACCTGCTATTTCCACCGTCCCGTTGACCGGGGAGGAAACGGCGACCTCGGCCATCGCCGCGGCGACGTCGTCAGACGCGATCGGCTGGACGTACGCTGGTGAGAGCCGCACTTTATCACCGGTCGTTCCGGATTGCGCGATGCCGCCAAGAAACTCCATGAACTGCGTCGAGTGGACAATGGTGTAGGGAATGCCCGACGCCTTGATCAGTTTTTCCTGCGCGAGCTTTCCCCGGAAATAGCCACTTTCCTGCAGTCGTTCGGTGCCGACGACAGAGAGCGCGATATGATGTTTGATACCGGCCGCCTTTTCGGCCTGAAGGAGATTACGGCCGGAGGTTTCGAAGAAATCGAGCACGGCCTTGTCTTCGAAAGATGGCGAGTTGGCGAGGTCGACGACAACATCGCAACCGACCAATGCCGCAGCCAAGCCCTCCCCTGTCACGGTATTCACGCCCGTGTTCGGAGAGGCCGCAAGGACGTCATGTCCTTGCCTTCGCAACCGTTCCACAGTCTTGGAACCGATCAGGCCAGTTCCGCCAATAATGACTATTTTCATGGGTTTCTCCCGGCTTGCGGCCGCGCCGCGAATGTTGGGGGTCTGGGGCAAAGGGGCTTAGTTCAAGCCCGCCTTGTCGAGACCGTAAAGTTTGTCGGCAGAACCCGGAACTGTCTTGAACGCAATGCTGGCACGGTTCCAGGCATTGATCACCATGATTGCAAAAGTCAGGTCAGCGATCTCTTTCTCTGAAAGCTGGCCTCGAACGCGCTCGTAAAGCTCGTCGGGAATTCCGCCCTCCGGCAGTCTTGTTACAGCTTCAGTCCAGGCGAGTGCTGCCCGTTCGCGCGGTGCAAACAGGGTTGATTCCCGCCAGATGGCGACGTGATAAAGGCGCAGCTCCGTTTCGCCATGCAACTTGGCTTCCTTGACATGCATATCGAGGCAGAAACCGCATCCATTGATCTGCGACGCCCTGATCTGCCCGAGATCATGTAGCTTGGTTTCGATGACGCTGTCCTTCAGGCTCATGCTGAGCTCAGAAAGCTTCTTGAACAATTCCGGGGATTGCTGTGCGTAGTTCAGGCGCTGGGTCATGTCCGTCTCCTTATTTAAGGATATTTGTTATCCTTATGGATATAAGATATCCGTAATTGCTGGACAGTAAAGCGCTAACAGTCTAATCTGGAACATAACGCTTATGTCGAACGGTACGGGTCAAGAGAAATGGATATCGTCTGCGCGCTGAGGACATTCCTGAGGGTCGCCGAAACGGGCTCGTTTTCTGCGGCCGCGGTCGACCTCGGCCTGACCCAGCCAGCCGTGTCCCGGCAGGTTTCGGCACTTGAAGAGCACCTCAGCATCCGGCTTTTTCATCGTACCACGAATGCGCTCGCCCTGACCCTCGAGGGTGAGCAGGTCATCACTATGGCATTGAAGGTGGTCGACGCGGTGGACACACTAAACGAGGCGTCGGGTGCCGAAGCAGCCAACGCAATGGGCCGTGTGCGCCTCGCATTGCCAGCGCCACTTGGTCTTTATGTGAGCGATCGCCTAGCGCCGCTTCTCGAACTGCATCCCGGCCTGTCGGTCGAACTCCTTTTGCGGGAGGACCCGTCCGATCTCATTGGCGAGGGCATTGATCTCGAGGTGCGCCTCGGCCCTGTCTCCGACAGCAGCCTCATGTGCCGGCGGATTGGCTGGACAACGGCCTTTCTTTGCGCAGCCCCCTCCTACGTCGAACGCTGCGGAGTTCCAAAGGCTCCAACCGAGGTCAGCGACCACGAATGTATCTGCTATAGCCGTGCTGGAGATGGCCGATCATGGTTATTTTCAAATGGCTCGGACGAAATGATTGTCCGTATTTCACCACGACTGGTAGCCAATAGCGCTCTTGCCGTACACCGCGCCGTGATGAACGGAAGTGGACTTGCCGTGCTTTCGCATATTCTGGCATGCCCCGATATCGAGGCGGGCCGGCTGATAAACGCCATGCCTGACTTTCCACCCGCACGACTCCCTATCAACCTTGTTTACCCGTCGCGAAAAAACCTCCCCCTGCGGGTTCGAACCGTTCTCGATTTCCTGGTCGTGGCCATCAGGGAAGATCCATTGATGGCGGCCTGATCTCGCCCCCGATGCACCGCGGAGTTGCGATGTCCTTGCGAGGCTGCCGACAGGGGTCTAGGTCTTGCCTGCCACAGGCCCGAAACTGGCCGAGATCGACTCCACCGCATAATGGCGTTGCCCGCGCCGGCAGAGATAGACTTCTCGTTCAGGATTTTGCTCGATCACGAAACCGGCGCTTCGCAGCATCGCTTCAACCGCCGCCTTGTTGGGGATGAACCAGTTTGTCGGATCCGAGGCGTAGCGCTCCTCAACGAAGAAAAGCTTCGGATAGTCAGGCTGGTCGAAGATCGACCACTCGGAAAAAGGGTAGTCCTCCTCAAGGGCCGGCAGGCGCTCGTCACCTCGCTGGAGGCACTGGAACAACAGGGTTTGACCGACAACATGCTCGTAGAGCAGGTCGAGCGCCAAGAGCGGGTGGCGCAAATGGTAGAGGACCCCCATGAAGATGACGAGGTCGAAGCTTTCGCCGAGGGTGCCGACGTCGTAGACCGACATCTGCCGAAACTCGATGTCCAGTCCCGCTCGCTCGGCGGCGAAACGCGCCTGGCGCAGATAGTGCTCGTCCGCATCGATGCCAAGCACCCGCCCGGCATTGCGACGTTTCATCTCCTGACTGTAAAAACCGGCATTGCAGCCGATGTCGAGGACGCTGCGACCATCGAGATCCATTGGCAAGACATGCTGGAAGCTCTGCCATTTGAAGCGAGGATAGTCGCCAAGAAAATGGTCCGGCGCCGTCTTGACGCCGCCAATGTCGAGATTGTGGAACCAGGGAGCGAGTTCGGCAATTTCCTTCTCCAACACGCTCCGGCTGGTTCTGCGACAATTATCCATGCTCCTAGATCCCGACCGAGGTGGTCGCACCGACTGCTTTGGCCTTCATGAGCGATCGCCGTTTGCCAGGAACCTGTTTATCGCCGAGCGTCGCCACGAACCAGGCAGCCGTCTGGCGAAGACCGTCGGCAAGAGCAATTTTTGGTTCCCAGACGAGGAGGTCTTTTGCTCGCGCGATATCCGGCCGACGACGCTGCGGATCGTCTTGCGGCAGCGGACGGTAGACGATCTGGGTGGCTCCAGGAACGATCGCGACGACCATCTCGGCGAGCTGGTTGATGGTGAACTCTCCGGGATTGCCGAGATTGACCGGATGCTGCGGATTGGGCTCGACGTTCATCAAGGCCATTAGACCGGCGATGAGGTCGCTGACGAAGCAGAAGGAACGGGTCTGTTCACCGCTGCCGTATATCGTCAGAGGATCACCGGAGATCGCCTGGACAAGCAGGTTGGAGATGATGCGGCCATCATGGGGTTGCATGCGCGGGCCATACGTGTTGAAGATGCGCGCGACGCGCGCATCCACGCGCCCAGCACGCAGCAGGTCGAAGCAAAGGGCTTCGGCAGCCCGTTTTCCTTCGTCGTAGCAGGCCCGCGGTCCCGTGCAGCTGACATTGCCGCGGTAATCCTCGCGCTGCGGATGTTCGGCCGGATCACCATAGACCTCACTGGTGGAAGCCTGCAGGAATGCGGCATTGTGTTCTTCCGCAAGTGCCAGGAGATTGCCGGTTCCGGCAACGCAGGTCATCATGGTGTGGACGGGATCGGCCTGATATTGGGGAGGCGACGCTGCGCAGGCCAGGTTGTAGATCTGGTCAAGCGGCTCATCGACATTGCGCAAGTCGCATATGTCAATTTCGATGAGGCGAAACCCCACATGGTTGGCGAGCGGTCGCACATTTGCCGCAGACCCGGTGATGAAACTGTCGACGCAGAGCACGCGCTCACCGCGGGCCAGCAACGCGTCGCAAAGATGCGACCCGACGAAACCGGCACCGCCGGCAACCAGGATGGTTCTGCTCTTGCCGTTCTGCTGCATTACATTCTCCTCACGCTGTCAAACTTTGGATAAGTTGTCATTGTTGCGGGTGGATCTTGATCAAGCATCGCAAGCGCGCTTGTCATCTGGCGCGCGCGCGCAAGGCCGGTATGGTTGGCCAGAACTTCCCTCCGCGCTGCTTGCCCAATCCTCTGGCGCTTCTCATCGTCCATCTTTGTCAGAGCATTGACGACATCATCGCTCGTGCGGGCAATGACCAGCGCTTTGCCATCAGGCAGAAGATCGCTGAGGCCGCGCCAATCGTCGCTGATGATCGGGACGGCGCAGGCGCCCGCCTCGAACAGGCGCACACTTGGCGACCAGCCTGCAGCCACCATGTCAGCGCGCGTCACATTCAGCGTGAAGCGTTGCCGACTATAGAAAGATGGATGCTCGGATGGCGGCAGATGGTCGATGCGCTCGACATTGGCGGGCCATTCGATCTCGCGGGGGTATTGTGGTCCGGCAACGACGAAGCGGTGGTCGGGCAGGCGACGCGCCGGCTCGATCAACAGCCTTTCAAGCGTCGGCTGCCGGTCCGCACTATAGGTCCCTAGATAGCCGAGATCCCACCGCAGCGGCTCCTTCGTATTGACATATCGGTCGGCATCGACGGAGCAGTAGAGTGCAAGCGCTTTTCTTGCCCCATAGCGATGCTCCAGCCTCTCCAGTACACCGCCACCGGAAAAGGAAAAGTAGATATCGAAGAGCGGGATCTGCCGCCGCGCGACATAGGGCTCCTCGCCTTTTTCGAGGCAAGCAAGCGTCACCGGCGTATCGATATCATAAAAGCACAAGCGCCTCGGCCGAAGCCGGCCCAGCCGGTCGATAAGTTCCTGGCCTTCGGGGACATAGGAACCGACAATGACAGCATCGGCTTCGTTCAACCGCGCCCCATGGGCCACAATCATGGCATCGATCGCATTATAATAGGCGAGCGTGCAGAAATCGGGAGACGGCAAATCCCGCTGGCTTGCATACCAGGGCACGTCCCTTTCCAGAAAGAGGACGCTGTGGCCCGAGGCTGCAAGCCCGCGTATCAGCGCGCGAAAGGTGGTCGCATGGCCATTGCCCCAGGAGGAGGACAGAGACAGGCCGAGAATGACGATATCGCGCGCTCTCGTCATGCGGCAGCTCCCGTACGGGCGCGCAGCTGGGCGCGAAAGATGCTGTCGACGATTTCGGCCCGCTGCGTATAGGTATGATTGGCAAGGACACGGGCCATCGCCTTCTTACCGATCGATCTCGCCCTCTCCGTTGTTAGATCTGCGAGAAGATCGACCACGTCCTTCCCATCCCGGGCAACGAGGACCTCCTCGTCCGGCCTGAGGAACAACTCGATGCCCTCCCAGTGATCGGTGATGAGACAGGCGCCGGCGCCGGCCGCTTCAAATACCCGGGTTGCCGGCGAGAAGCCGTTCTGAGCCATGCTTTCGCGTGAAATATTGAGGACGGCCTTCGGTGTGACGTTGAAGGCATTATGCTCGCCGGTCGCCACATGGCCGACCCGTTTGATGTTGGACGACATCGGCTTGTCATGCCAGCCCGAACCGCCCAGCAGGAAGCGTGTCTGAATCAGGCGAGAGGCAGGTTCGAGAAAGAAATCCTCAACGCGCGCCTCGCGGTCGGGAAGACGGTTGCCGAGGAAGCCGAGATCGGCGCTGAAGCGCTCGTCCGGCGCCACCGGGTGATGGGTGTCGGGGTCGAGAGCGTTATAGATCGGAATGCACTCGCGTGCCCCAAGTCCCCCATAGGCCTGCACCACGGGATCGCCGCCGCCATAGGTCAGGACAAGGTCGAGGGTGCCGAGTGCCTGTCGCAAAGGGTGTCCGGCATCGCCGCGAATCTCGAGCAGCGTAGCCGGCGCGTCGACATCCCAGAAGATCTTGAGCGCACCTGGTCGCGCGTGGACAAGAACCTCTTCCAGCAGACGTTCGTCCTCAAAGCCGACGCCGCTTGCCTTGACGACGATATCGGCCTCGCCTGCACGGGCGGCGACGGTCTTCAACGAACCGATCGTCCCTTCATAGACGACGACTTTGCACCAGTCCGGTGGATCGATGTCCCGGTTCTGCTGCCGCTCGTAGACATCGGGCTCGTAGAATGTGATGTCGTATCCCCGCACTGCGAGCGCACGCAGCAGGCCGCGATAGTAGGTGGCGGCCCCGTTCCAATAGGCCGATACGAGACTTGAGCCGTAAAAGGCGATCTTCACTGTGCAGCCTCCCCTGCCGCGAGCTGCTGGATAACGGAGCGGCTGCCGACATCGGCCAGAATCGTCAGAAGCTCGTCGACGCGGTGGCGACAAGTGTGGCGCGATCTGACCGTTTCCAGTCCGGACTTAGCGAGCGTTGCCGCAAGATCCGGATCGGAAAGAACTTCCTTCAGACGACGCTGCATCGCTGCACCATCCTCGGCCACGAGGTAGTCGGTGCCGGGCCGGAAGAGCTGCTCCACGTCGTTCCATGGCGCCGAGATGAGCGGAATTCCGCAGGCGAGCGCTTCGAAGACGCGGATGGTTGGTATGCCTGGCAAATGGCTGACATAGGGTCTGCGCGGAATATGGACCGTCACCCTGTTGCGCGCGAAGGCCAGGGGCGCCTGCGCATTGGCGATCCAGCCGCCATAGGAAATTCCGCCGTCCTTAAGGGCAGACAGGGCATCAGCGGGATAGCGCACGCCACGGACGGTTGCTCGAAGGCCAAGCTCTTTGACGGGGCGAACAAGGAATTCCAGGATCTCTTCGGACCGTTCGTCATCACCCCAATTGCCGATCCAGATGAGATCACCGGTCTTGTCAGCCCCTGGCATGGGCCGGAACAATGTGTCGTCGGCAGCCTCATGGAAGGTGAAAACGGCCTTGGCCCAACCGGCCTTGAGATAGCGCTGCCTGAGGGTTTCGCCAAAAGCAAGCACAGCGTCATAGCCATCGAGCGACAGGCCGGACATATCCGTCTCGGCCGATACCGCGCGATGATGAGTGTCATGAAAGAGCAGCGTGAAGCGGGCACCGTTACGACGAGCCCGGCCAATGCGGGATATGAGCTCAGGATCTGTCCATTCATGGACTATCACCACATCGGCGTCAGCAAGGGCTGCTTCATGGTCGAAATTTTCCGGGTAAATCTGCGCTCGCAACCCGGGAAAGGTGTCGGAGAACGCCTCGATCGCCGCCGGGCCCTGGTCGGCGAGAAGATTAAGCCGGCTCCAGGAATCATGCGGCTCGAGCGCCATCGTCACATGGCCGCGACGGCCAAGATCACGCATCAGGCCGCGAAGGAAATGCGCATTGCCGTGGTTCCAGTCGGACAGCAGCGAGTGTGTGTAAAAGACAAATTTCATGATCTACTCCGCTGCGCTTGAAGCGCGTTTCCGTTCAAGAAGATTCGAGTAGAGGCGGGCCATGGACGACGCCTGCACATCAACCGTCAAGCGCTGCGCGCGTTCCTGCGCCGTTCGCACAAGGCGACCGCGAAGCCCGACATCAAGCAACAGGCGGTTGACCGCCTTGCTAAAGGCTGCTGGACGATGTGGTTCGGCAAAAACCGCCGCCCCGTCCCAGAGTTCCCGATAGGTCGGGATGTCAGCGAGTACCAGCGCGGCGCCGCAGCGCGCCGCCTCAAGGGGAGCGAGGCCAAAAGGCTCGTAGAGCGACGGCGAGACGACGATCGCGGCCCGCCGCATGAGCGCCATAGCATCTGCGTGCGGCAGGGCGCCGTAATTGCGTGTGTGCGTCATCGTCACGCCCTGCCCGTTGGGCCCGCGATCGGCACCGACCGTCAGGAGAGGGCAGGCCATCTGCGCGGCAGCCGCATTCAGCACCGCGCCGTTCTTGCCCTCGTCCCACCAGCGCCCCGCCGCAAAAGCAAACTCCTCCTTGCGACCGGCGATGAGAGGCACGGCGCTTGCATTATAGATCACGGTCAGATTTTCGAAGGGACCGTACGCCGCCTCCAGCATCGCTGCATGGCTGCTGCTCGGTGCAACGACAGCATCGGCCCTCTTGAAACCGCGGGCGTTGAGTGCCTGCTGCCAGCGCCAATCGACAGGCACCGCGCTGGCGCGGACCGCCGCAAACCAGGTGACGACGCAGGAATGGGACACGGCGACGACAGGCATGGCGAGGTCAAGCCGGGCTGCCTGGGACGGAAGATTTAGGTGCAACAAATCAACCCGCCTTTGCGTGGCGAGCGCAGCGATCGTCGACGGAACGGTCGTCAGCGCGCCCTCCCCCGCCACCATCCAATCTAGCGGCTCGTCGAGCCAATCGAGATCGCCGATCGAAAGCGCCTCGTCCCGCTGTTGCCCAGTCGGCGGTGGACCGAGACCGACGAAACAGGTGTGGATCCCCTCCCGCCGCAGCCCGACGGCGAGATCCATGGCATAGCGCCAGACGCCGCCAACCGCGTCGAGGGTCATCATCATGCGC
The DNA here is from genome assembly GCF_000298315.2 of Rhizobium grahamii CCGE 502. Classification (GTDB taxonomy): domain Bacteria; phylum Pseudomonadota; class Alphaproteobacteria; order Rhizobiales; family Rhizobiaceae; genus Rhizobium; species Rhizobium grahamii. Next base: position 102,825 of record NZ_AEYE02000021.1, read on the forward strand.
TGCTGCGCAACCATCGGCGAGGCCTGCCTCATGCCGGCACCTTGCGGAGATCTTCAGTCAGGGGCCGGTCCGCGAAGCGATTGCCAACGATCCACTTGGCGAGTAATTGCAGCCCCTCGCGCCAGGTTACGCGGGAATGCCAACCGACGGCCGCCTGAAGCTTGCGGGTGTCGGCAACAAAGTAGGACTGGTCGCCTGCCCGCCGGTCGCCGAAGGAGGTCGACAGCGGTTCACCGATGATGGCCTCGATTGTCCGCAGCACGACAAGCAAGCTGACGGCATTGGAAGGACCGCCCCCGAGGTTGAAGGCCTGCCCTGCCACGCGGTCGATATTGGCAAGAACGGCGCGATAGGCAGCGACCGCGTCTTCGACATAAAGAATGTCGCGAACCTGTCGGCCGTCGCCATAGATCGCAATCGGTTCACCACTGAGCGCGCGCATGAGAAAATGGGCGACCCAGCCTTGATCTTCCGTGCCGAACTGGCGCGGGCCGTAAATACAGCTCATCCGCAAGACAGCGGTCGGAATTCCGAACGACTTGGCGTAATCGAGCACGTATTGGTCGGCGACGCCTTTCGAGCAGCCGTAAGGGGTGCAAAAATCAAGTGGCCGGTCTTCGGCGACGCCGCGTAGGCGCACGCTCTCATTGGCCGGAATATATCGATCGTCCCCCTCGCGCATGGTCAGGTCGTCGAGCCCACCATAGACCTTGTTGGTGCTGGCAAAGATGACCGGCGCTCTTCGGCCGGCTTTGCGGACGGCCTCCAGCACGTTTATTGTTCCTCGGGCATTGGTCTCGAAGTCGTCGATTGGTCGACTGAGGCTGGTGGTAACGGCCGTCTGGGCGGCGAAGTGAAAGACGGCTTCGGCATCATCAAAACCGGCCTCGATGCTGCGCAGGTCGCGGATGTCCGCAAGTAGGGGATGAACGCGCTTTCCATGCCGTTCGGTCAGCCATGCGAGGTTCTGATCGACGCCCGGACGTGCGAGATTGTCAAGAACGATCACGTCCTTACCGTCCTTGAGGAGACTATCGGCAAGGTTAGAGCCAATGAAGCCGCTGCCGCCGGTAATGACGACGGGCGCAGCACCCGTGGCAAGATTGGGGCTTGCAAGGCGGCTGACTTCATGGAGCCGTGCGACGCCGCCCTCGATCAGCAGGCGAGCAAGCAGCTTCGGTTGGTTGTCGTGCGAGACGGCACCGAGATGATAATGGCGCGGATCAAACCACAGGCCCTCCTGGACTGGGACATCCGGCGGCACGTCCCGCCACGAGTACCAGTACATCCGGTCGGCCGGAACGCTCAGCGCCTTGATGAAGCGGCGCGCCTGCTCCATCTCGTCGTTTCGCCACGTTGAGTAACCGGTTTCGGTGATCCAGATTTCGGCGGCCGGTTTGAAGCGATCGAGGATCCTGCGCATCTCGCCAAGATGCATGTCCCAGCCGCCCCAGGTCCCCTCTTCGCTGTCCCAGGTGCCCGGGAAGCCGTGGAAGCCGACTGCGTCGACGACGCCAAGCACGCCGCGCTCGCCCATCAGGTTCAGCCAATAGGGATCAAAGGGACAGGGACCACCCAGCACCGGCTTGAAGCCGCGCTGTTTTGCCCAGTGGGCAGCGCCGCCGACCATCTGGCAAAACAGCATGAAGTCACCGTCTTCGCGCCAGTCCCAGTCGAGCAGGTTGTTCGGCTCGTTCCACAATTCCACATGCGTGAAATGCCGGCCGTAGCGATCAAGAATATGGTCGAGAAAATCGGCATAGGACTTCAGGTTGACCGGCGCTCCGGAGGATCGGCCGGTGCGCGACAGGGAGGGCGGCGTATAGTGGAGGCATGGCAGAAGGTCGATGGCTTGGCCCAGCTTCGGGATCAACCAGTCGAACCAGGTCTGGCCGCCGGGGGCCAGATATTCCGCCCAGGACAGGTGCGTCCGCAGGAAACTCGCCCCGCTTGACAGAATATCCGGCAGGATCTCCTCGGTTCGCTCGAATTCGCCTGGCCGGAACCATTCGACAAGGCCGTATTGTCTTGGTTGTTGGCAGGGCGGCGTTGGAGAGGCGCTCATCATGACACCAGCCCCCTTGCTTCCAGTTGCCGCTTCATCTCGGCGCCACGGTCAATGGCGCCGGCGCGCTTGACCCAGTCGGCGAAGGGGCCAAGGGAGTGTTCCAGCCGGAATTGCGGCTCGAACCCGAGGAGCTCGCGCGCCTTGGAGATGTCAGCAAAGCAGTTGCGGATATCGCCCGAACGGGCCTTGTTCATGATGTCCGGGACGATTTCCGGGACATCCATGGCCTCGGCAAGAAGCGAAGCGACCTGCGCTATCGTATAGGAATTGCCGCTGCCTACATTGATGACATGGCCGGCAGCCGCCTTCTGTTCATAGGCAAGGCGGAAGGCGCGCGCCACATCCCTGACGTGGATGAAGTCGCGGCGCTGCTCGCCATCTTCGAAAATCATCGGCGGCTGGAGATTTGCAAGCCGCGAGGCGAAATTGGCCAGAACGCCGGTATAGGGATTGGAAAGGGCCTGACCTGCTCCGAAGACGTTGAAAAGGCGCAGTGCCACCGCGTCCACTCCATAGGCCTCGCCATAGATCAGCACCTGGCGTTCCTGGGCGAATTTCGTCAGAGCATAGATCGAGGCAAGATCGACAGGCTTTTCCTCGTCCGTTGCGACCGGCACGAGATCATTGCCGTCGGGACCGAGAAGGTTCCACATACCAGCCTTGATGCGGTCGCTCCTGCGGCGAGCAAAGCCGATCCGCTCGCCCCTAGAGGTACGGTACCGGCCCTCGCCGTAAACGCTCATCGAGGAGGCGACAACGATCCTCTTGATCGGTTTACCAATCATGGCCTCGAGCAGGACAGCTGTACCGAGATCGTTGCCACCTACATATCTGGCGATCTCGTACATGGATTGTCCGACACCGACCTCGGCAGCCAAATGAATGACGCCGTCCATGCCGTCGAGCGCCTCTGTAACCGCAGCGCGATCGCAGACATTGCCGCGGATGATGTCGGCCGCCTCCGGCATGCTGGCCTCGGCGTCCCCATGCACCTGATCGATCAGGGCATCGAGGATGCGGACCTCGTAATCCGCCTTCAAAAGTTCTTCGGTAACATGTCGGCCGATGAAGCCGCAGCCGCCGGTGACGAGTATTCTTGTCATGGCTACCTCTGCACATTTCGTATCTGTGACAGGGCGCCCAACAACGCTTGGCGGTGAATGTTCCTCATCAATGACATCTTTGTCATCTATAACTTCATCAACCCCAGCATCCTGCCGTCAGTCCGCCCGGACCGGGTGCTTGCGCGCTTGGACGCCAGCAAATTGTGTGATTTTGAGGTCATGTCTAGGAACAGGCTGCCAAAAAGCCCGTGTGAAGAACCCCTTGATGCCGGTCTCCCGAAAGCCGAGTGCCACTCCAGCATCTTCAACTTCATGATCTTCAACTTCTTCCGGAACAGTTTGACGTCTTGTCAGTTCGGGGGGCCTTGATGCGTCATAAAGCTGTCTGCCGTCCGGGCGGAAATAGCGTCCGCATCGGAAGATGCCTGTGCGACCTGTCAAAAGAGCCCGTTGATCGGGAACCAGAGTGGCTGGAACAGGCAGCCAAGTTCAAATGAGGAGACCGTTATGGACATGTCCGGAGATAGACGCGCGACATTGATGGCGGCAATCGTGACCGGTCCTGGCACGATCAATGTCGTCAAAGGCGACCTACCTCTGCCAACTGGCCGGCAGGTTCGCATCCGGCTGGAAGGCTGCGGCGTATGCGCATCGAACCTGACGCCGTGGTCGGGACCCGATTGGATGCAGTTTCCGACAGAGCCCGGCGGCCTTGGGCACGAAGGCTGGGGGGTGATTGACGAAATCGGCCCCGGCGTCCACGACCTTCGCATTGGCGACCGCGTGGCTGCCCTCAGCTACCATGCCTATGCCAGCCATGACATCGCCGATGAAGACATGGTGGTGCGCCTGCCACCCGAGCTCGATGGACAACCCTTTCCCGGCGAGCCGCTCGGTTGTGCCATGAATATCTTCAGCCGCGCAGTTATAAGCGCTGGCCAGACCGTTGCGATCATCGGTATCGGTTTCCTCGGCGCACTCTTGACCCAGCTTGCCGTCGACGCCGGTGCACACGTGATCGCCATATCGCGTCGCCAGGCCTCGCTCGACGTCGCCGAGCGACTTGGGGCTGCTCATAGAATCCTGATGGACGATCACTGGCGCATCATTGAGGAGGTCCGTTCGTTGACCGACGGTCGTTTCTGCGACCGGGTGATCGAAGCTGTGGGCAAACAATGGCCACTCGACCTTGCCGGCGAGCTGACGATGGAGCGCGGGCGTCTGGTCGTCGCCGGTTACCACCAGGATGGTCCGCGGCAGGTTAACATGCAGATGTGGAATTGGCGCGGCCTCGATATCATCAACGCTCATGAGCGCGACCCTAAGATTTACGTCGCTGGCATCCGCCTGGCGATCGAGGCGATCGCTTCAAAACGCCTCGACCCGCTGTCGCTCTACACCCACAGCTATCCGCTGGATCGGCTCGATCAAGCTCTCAACGACACGCGGGACCGTCCAGGAAATTTCCTCAAAGCGCTGGTGATCTACTGATGAACGGGATGATTTCCAACCATATTGCCAATCGAGACATAGCAGGCCAGGCCAGGCCGTTGCGGCTTGGTTTCCTCGGTGTCGGCTGGATCGGCCTCAATCGCATGCGCGCCCTGACGCAGAGCGGGGTTGCCGAGGCCGTGGCGATCGCCGATCCTTCGCCGCAGATGATCAAGGAGGCAAAGACGATAAGCCCTGAGGCGAGACATGTTGCAAGCCTTGGCGATCTTCTCACCGAGAACCTCGACGGCGTTGTCATTGCCACACCGAGCGCAAACCATGCCCTGCAATCCATCCAGACCCTGGAGGCCGGCATGGCGGTGTTCTGCCAGAAGCCACTCGGGCGAACCGCCGCAGAGGTGCGGGCCGTCGTGTCGGCCGCAAGAGCGGCGGATCGGCTGCTGGGGGTCGATCTGTCCTATCGGCATACGCGTGCAATGCAGGCCATTCGTACGATCGCCCAGAGCGGGGAGTTGGGCAAAATCTTTTCCGTCGACGTGACGTTTCACAACGCTTATGGCCCGGATAAGGCCTGGTTTTACGATAGGAGCCTCTCGGGGGGCGGATGCGTCATCGACCTCGGCGTCCACCTGATCGATCTGGTCTTGTGGATCCTGAACTTTCCCGGGATCATCGACGTATCGAGCCGGCTGATGCGCGAGGGTGAGGTGCTGACGAGCCCGTCGGACGCGGTCGAGGACTACGCCCTGGCGACGCTGGAACTTGAGGGCGGCACCACTGTGCGCCTTGCCTGTTCCTGGAGACTGCAGGCCGGTCGCGATGCGGTGATCGAGGCACAGCTGTTCGGCACCAATGGCGGCTGCGCGTTTAAAAATGTCGAAGGCTCCTTCTATGACTTCACTGCCGAGCGCTATCGCGGCACCCAGCGTGAAACGCTTGTCGAGCCTCCGGACGACTGGGGCGGCCGTGCGGCCATCGGGTGGGCGCGGCGGCTTCATCGCAACAGCGGCTTTGATCCTGAGTGTGAGAGCAGTATTGGCGTCGCCGAAGCTATCGAGCGCATCTACGGAATTTGATCGGCAGAACAAAAATCGGCGAGCGGGTTGGGAACAGCACTCCTCCACCGAAGTTTGACGCATCATCGAAGAAACGCCAGATCGCTCATGCCGCGACGCTTTACATCAAGACGGAAGAGGAAGGCCAATCCGAGCGACCTGATTGCCAGGAGCAGCTTGCCGCACTGGATCATCAGCGCCCTGCGGGCAAGCGGCGTCAGACGTTTCAGTAAGCTTGCCACCTTCCGTGATGACGAGATCCTCAGTATTCAAGGGATCGGCCCGCGAGCACTCTTTCTGATCCGCCAGGGAATGGTTGATGCAACGGCGACGCCAGGCCCGGGAACCGACGACCGGGAAAGCTCAATCGGTTAAGACGCCCGACGGCCTGCTGAAACGATCATTTCAGCGACCGCCGAACTTCGAGATAGTCAAGTTAGCGTGCCGGTTTCGCGTCGCCGTTTAACGCCGGGGGCGGCTGCCGCGGCACAGCGATGAGCATCACGACTACTCCCTCGACTTCTCTTCCAGCACATCGAGAACGCCCTCAGGGGTAATGTCTTCTCGTAGTTCCGCAAGCTCCTCTTCTTCCTTGAGATCGACACCGAGCTTGTCGGCGATGGCGGACATCACGTTGAGAAGCTGGGTCGTCTCATATTCTGCAAGCAAAGATATCTGGAGATTGAGGTCAGCGCGTTTGTCGTCGGCTTCCGACATTCGGTTCTGGCTTATCATGACGAATGTCGAGATGAAGATGGCTTCGACCGAGGCGACCATGGCAAGGACGACGAGAGAGGGATCGAATGCAGGCAGAACCGGAAATAGCCCGACATTTAGGGCAATCCACAACCCGAAAACGAAAGCATGGATATAGACGAAGGTCATCGAGCCTGCAAAGCGCGTGATGCGTTCGGCAAGGCGATCTTGGAGAGACGCTCGTCTGGCCTCTTCCTTCCTGCGTTCGAGAATCGCCTGAATGTTCCGGTCCAGGCGACTGGAAATGGTTGCGGTATCAGCGGCGGCTTGTTTGGGCATGGCGTCAACTCCAGTAGATACCTACCAACATCGATCGGCGATCTCTGTTCCGCAGAGGCCAGTGCTGCAACTGTCGATATTGTTGGCGCTTCTGCAGGCGAAGCATGCGGCCAGCTGGTAATCGAGTTCTGCGCTGGCCTTCATTCTCTTCAGCCTTGCCCACTTCCCGCACCACCCGCGTGTCCTCATCCATGTTTTATTTTCAACGAGCGGAAGGTTCGAGAAGGGTGAGGGATGGCGAGCGTTTCATAAAACGCGGAATGTCGTGTGCCTTAACGCGATTGATTGCGAACTCCGCAAAGCCAGTTCCGGCCCTAAGGCGCGGAGTTCAAGCGAGGTTTCCTCAACCAGTTCCAGAAACCGTCCTGCGAAGCGCTGCACATGAACGTGCCAAAGTCGCCGCTGCAGCATGGGAAGCTTAGGCGAACTCGCGCAAGAGCCCGAGTCGGGCGATCTGAAAAGCAACCATCTTAAGCAGGCTGCGAGGAAGCCGTGCAGACATGACTCCGGCACGGTTCGCAACCATCCTTGTCTCCGCCCTGCTCTTCTAGGACTGCAACGGAGGACGGTACGCGTCAACGGCGGGCTTTACGCATTTAGCTAGACGAGAGACCAGAGCCGTGCCCCCATGTACTATGCGCTTGCCGAATATTTTTCGAGAAAGAAGGTGATACCGAGCCGGTGAGGACGGATCTTCGTCATGCAGCAGCCTTTGAAGAGCGGGTGACGGCAAGATGCCGTTTGATCGCTTGATGGATATCGGTGACTGTGTCGAACAACTGATTGTCCAGATCGATGACATGGAAACGAACGGCAATAAACCTCAGCCGGCCCTCTCCAGGGACAGCGATGCCGACCTCTTGACCACCAAAGATAACAGCTTGCCTTTGCATAAACGCCCCGCGCGAAGAACTTCGGCGCACCATTAGCAAGATCGAATGAAAGATTTACGACGGGCAACCAACGGTAGTAAGTAAAATGCGCGCGCGGCCGCCGAAATGCCGAAACGACATTTTGAACAGCGCGTGCCGTAGAGGTCTGAACGCTTAAGCCGACCAGGATCCGCCCGGGACAGCAACATCTTCGGCCGCCAAAGACGGACGCGACCCGACGCTCCCCACGTCGGGCCGCGCAGGCAGCAGCTTGGGACGATCCCTGACCGCGACGCTGAGCCTGTAGAAGGACCTGTTTCACTGTATTGCCCGTAGCCCAAGGCATGGGTCAACGTCGCTTGAGGGCCGGGAAACCTTGAAATCAGGAGACTAGTGAGTTCCTCCTGAGTGCTATGGCCCTGAAGAAAGAGATCGATAGCTGCGCTGCAGAGGGTTCTTGATGCCTGTTCGTCCGGAGCGGCCCCGTAGTGGTTGTACCAAGTCTTAACCGACCGAGAAAGCACCGCCATGTCAGCATCTTGAATACGCCCGTTGATCATTGCCAACCTTTCGTGCTCACTAAACGCGACGGATTGTGATGATGGTATATTAGAGGTCAATGGAAAACGTGTGTACGCCATCGTACTTGAATGAAAAAGTGCGGAGCCTATTCTCGCATCAGGGACAGACCTGTTGCTAATCTGAACCGGAAACAAAAGTCAGCGAGCTGGGGAGCTTCGATGCCGTCGCAAGCAGACATCAACAACCGAATGCTCAAGGCTCTGACAGCTGACGACTTCGATCTTCTCGCGAAGCATTTGGAAGCTGTCGAACTGCCTGGCAACTTTCTGATGGCAGAGCCCTACAAGGCACTCGATTTCGTTTATTTTCCGGAAAGTGGAATTGGATCAGTGATGGCGGTCGCCGCAACTGGACAGATGGCTGAGGCCGGGATGTTCGGCCGAGAAGGGTTTGTTCCGACTGCTACAATCATAGGTGATGATCTCGTTCCTTATTTGATTGAAATTCATGTGCCGGGAACGGGATATAGAGTGCCAATTGAAGCAATGCGTCAGGCAACGATGAAAAGCCCGACTCTTCAGGTCCCGATGATCAAATACATGCACGTCTTTGCCACCCAGGTGGCGTACACGTCACTGGCGAATGCGAAGTACGACGTGGAACAACGCCTCGCGCGCTGGATTCTAATGTGTCATGACCGGCTTGGCTCTGACGAAATGGCCATTACCCATGAGTACATCGCTCTTATGCTCGGCGTACGAAGGCCAAGCGTGACCACGAGCTTGCATATACTTGAAGGCAAGCGTCTTATTCGTTCCAGCCGTGGCTCTGTGATGGTAAGGGATAGAAGAGGGCTGGAGGCCCTCGCCGCAAGTTCCTACGGTGTTCCCGAACTGGAGTTCGAACGGCTTCTAGGAAAAACGTGAAGGCTGGGCTTCTAAGGCTACATCCGCCGACCCAGCTTCTTTCCAAAATCATCTGAACGACGGCCCGGTGCCTTTCACGACACACCAATAGGAAGTCCGCGGGCTATGCCAAGGTGAACAATTCTCAGAGCTTAACTTAACTCCCGGTGTTGAATGCCGGCTGGGTAATTGCGGAATGATGTCATGCATAGACTCCCTTCCCCGCCGGCGGTCGCGATATGCTGGATGGCGTCGCCGGCCAAATTGACAGGCGTCGTCCGGCGATCGCTGTTGGAACAAAAGGGCTCGATAGAGGTTGGATGAAATCAACGAGGCGGAGGCGCAGAGGATGGATCATACTAATCACGTTCGGCTTGGCACTGCGGAACTTGTCGCTGACAATCTAGAAGGTGCAACCGTCTATGGCTCGAATGATCAGAAGGTCGGCAAGGTAGATCACGTTCACGGCACCGGCGAAACCAGCACGGTCATCATCGATGTCGGCGGGTTCCTCGGCATTGGCGCAAAGCCAGTTGCGGTTGCAGCAAATCAGCTCGATTTCATGAGAGATGAAGATGGCGAGGTCCACGCTGTGACGTCCTGGACCGAAGACCAACTGAAGGAAATGCCTGAGCACAGGGACTAGTAGAGAAGCCCGTCCACGAAGGGCTCTCAGGCGTTTACATCGCTGTCCTACTGCCCGAAGCGGCTCTTTGGTAACAAAAACGAGCCGCGGAGAAAGCACCATGCGATCAGGGGGTCTGCTTCACGTAAATTTTGGCGTCAAAGTCAACGGGCTTCGCTTTTCTAGGTTTTTTCAAGACAAGCTCGACTACACCTTCAATAGAATGCATTTAGCGCAGGACTCATTGCCGACACTCTCCGTTTCCACGAAAGTCAAAGATGCTGAAAACTCATCAGACAAACGGGTGCCAAGTCATACCTGCCCATCACGCGACCTGAACTCGATCAAAATGACTTTCTCGTAGCTACAGGGACATGCGATTTAGGTGCCACGGTTAATTTAATGGAAGTTCCTGCTCTTCACCTTCAGTGTGTCAATATGGAGATCGGGAATGAAGATATCCCTGGGCTGGATTGTCGTCCGTGGCTTCCCCCTCGAATCCAGGCTGCCCGGCGACCCATGTGTGAACTCATCCCCTCGTCCGGTCGGAATCCTCACCGACATATCGAGGTCGACCAGCCCCGACAGGTCGCCGCTGAGGTCGAAGAGCTGCTGCGCAACGAGATGAACAACATCTCCTTCTCTCTGAACGCGACCATTAATAGCCATCATTGACGAACCCAGGACCACGCGGCGCCGCTTCTCGAACAGACTCGGCCAGACTACAATATTGGCCGGACCGGTTTCATCTTCGATCGTTATGAACATGACGCCCTTCGCAGACCCCGGCTTCTGCCGCACCAGCACGAGACCGGCCGTCATCAGCCAATGGCCATCTCTAGCATTCATCGCTTCGGTGCAGGTGACGATCCGGCGATCTGTCAAATCCTTCCTCAGAAACGCGATGGGATGTTGGCGCAATGTCAGACCGACATGGCCATAGTCTTCCACCACGTTGTGACCTTCGGTCATCTGCATCAGTCCGACTTCAGGTTCCTGCTGCTCTGCGATCGCTTGCATCTGACGTTCGGCTGCAGCGGCAAAAAGAGGCAGCGGCTCATCTCTCAACGCTTTTATAGCCCATAATGCATCACGACGTTCAAGCTTGAGGGACGGAAGGAAGCTATCCGCCTTGGCAAGCTGGACAAGAGCTTTTGAAGGAACACCTGACCGTCGCCAAGCATCGTCGATACTCTCGAATTGTGCATTCATCCGCGCTGCGACGATGCGGGCGGCATCGGCAACAGCCAATCCCTTGACCAATCGCATGCCGAGCCGGACGGCGTAACGTTCCGAACTGTCAATGCGCTCGAGGGTGCAGTCCCATCGCGAGTGATTGATGCAGACTGGTCGAATTTCTACGCCGTGATTTCGCGCGTCGCCCACGATCTGAGCCGGGGCGTAAAATCCCATCGGCTGAGAATTCAACAGCGCAGCGCAGAAGACGTCCGGGAAGTGACACTTTACGAAATTGGACGCATAGGCAATGAGCGCGAAGGATGCCGCATGGCTTTCGGGAAAGCCGTAGGAACCAAAACCCTCGAGCTGAGAGAAGGTCTTCTCGGCAAATTCTGCGGTGTAGCCATTGTCGATCATGCCGTTGACAAGCTTGTCCTTGAAGCGCGAGACGCCACCCGTGAATTTGAAGGTCGCCATACTCTTGCGCAGTTGATCAGCCTCGCCGCCGGTAAATCCTGCGCATACCATCGCGACCTTCATGGCGCTCTCTTGAAACAGCGGCACGCCGAGGGTCTTTCCCAGCACAGCTTCGAGCTCGGGCGTCGGATACTCAACCTTTTCCTTGCCCTCGCGCCGCCGCAAATATGGATGGACCATGTCACCCTGAATGGGACCGGGCCGGACGATCGCGACCTGCACGACAAGGTCGTAAAAGGTGCGTGGCTTCATGCGGGGGAGCATGGCCATCTGGGCGCGAGACTCGATCTGGAAAGTCCCCAACGTGTCGGCCTTGCGGATCATCGCATATGTCGCGCTATCCTCCTGCCGGATATTTGAAAGATCGAGATCTTCGTTCTTATGCACCCGGATGAGGTCGAACGCCTTGTTCATGCACGTGAGCATGCCAAGTGCAAGAACGTCGACCTTCATGAACTTCAGTGCCTCGACATCATCCTTGTCCCATTCGATGACTTGCCGGTCCACCATCGAAGCGGGTTCAATGGGAACGAGATCGTCCAGTCGATCATGGGTGAGGACGAAGCCGCCAGGGTGCTGGCCCAGGTGCCTCGGAGCGCCCATCAGCTGTTGAGCGAGCTTCAATGTCAGGATCAGGCGCCGATCCGCCGGGTTGAGGTTGAGATCCCTGACGTTGCGATCGCTCACTTCCTCTGACCAGGACCACATGCCGGCCGAAAGTGCCGTGATAACGTCCTCTGGCAAGCCGAGCGCCTTTCCCACATCCCTAATGGCGCCTTTGGCACGATACCGGGTGACGGTTGAGCACAGGGCGGCTTTGTCGTGGCCATAAGTCTTGTAAATCCATTGGATGACTTGCTCCCGACGCTCGTGCTCAAAGTCGACGTCGATGTCCGGGGGCTCGTCGCGTTCCCTGGAGACGAAGCGCTCGAACAGAAGGTCGTTGGTTTCCGGATCGATGCTGGTGATGCCGAGGATATAGCAGACGGCGGAATTTGCCGCCGATCCCCTGCCCTGGCAAAGTATCCCTTGGCTGCGGGCGAACCTGACGATACTGAAAACCGTCAGAAAATATGGAGCGTAACTCATCTCCTTGATGAGATCGAGCTCGTGTCTGACGATCCTGAGCACATTCTGCGGTAAACCTTCAGGGTAGCGGTTCGGTATACACTCGCGAACATAATGCTCCAGCGACTGTTGGGCATCCATGCCGGGCACGATGGCTTCCTCGGGGTACTGGTAGGTAAGCTCCTCAAGCGAAAACCTGCATCTTTCAACGATCTCCATTGTCCGTGCGAGCGCCTCCCTATGGCGCGGAAGGAGACGCTCCATCTCTTCGGGCGGCTTGAGGTAGCGGTCGGCATGGCGCTCCCTCTCGAAGCCGACATCATCGATGGTGGTGTGATTGCGGATGCAAGTCACCACGTCCTGCAGTTGGCGACGGTTTGGCTCGTGGAACAGCACGTCGTTAGTCACGACGGTGCGTACGCGGAACTTCGCCGCAAGATCCGACAACTCATACAATCTCATTTGATCGTTTGGTCGACGCCTGAGCGAAAGCGACACGTAGGCGCGGTGCTCGAAAATCTCTGCCAACTTTCGAAGCTGGACCGCACAGGTCTCATCCGCGAGATCGGGAACGAGAACGCAGATCAGCCCCTCGGCGTAACGCGCGACGTCATCAAGCGTAAGGATACAGTTACCCTTTCCGCCTCGTCCCTTTCCGAGCGTCAGAAGCCGCGTGAGGCGGGAGTACGCCAATCTGTCGGTTGGGTAAACAAGAATGGATGTACCGTCTTCAAGATCAAGCCTGCAGCCGACGACCAGCCGCACACCGCTCGCACGCGATGCCTCCAGCGCCCGCACGACGCCCGCGAGGCTGTTGCGATCGACCACACCAAGAGCTTCGATTCCAAGCTCCTTTGCGGTCCAGAACAGCTCGTCCGCCGATGACGCACCCCGGAGGAAGCTGAAGTGGGTCGTCACCTGAAGCTCAGCGTATCTCATGCGAAAATTCCGTGCAGAAACCACTTCTGGTTTCCGGTCTCGGGGTCGACGCCGTCGCCGCTGCGGAAAATCCATAAGCGCTCGCCGGCATCGTTTTCGACGACGAAGTAGTCACGGACTGCCGTAAGCTCGGCGTCGCGTGTCCACCATTCACCGAAGACCCGCTCCGGTCCGTCGGCCCGTTTTACGCGATGTCGCTTGCCGCGCCATGTGATGCTCGCCGGGGGGTGGTCAGGGAGAAGGGCAATGGCCTCTATCCGGTCGGGGCGATCGAGCAGCCGGACAGGGCGTGGCCAATGATGAACCCAGGTTTCGGCGATTTCGGCGGCCGCAGCTGAAATGCGCCGCACACTTCGTTCCGGAACATCGGATGCGACCGGAGCAACACGGTAAACCCGCTGTCCGCGGTTGCCAAAGATATCGATGAGGGGCGTGATATCCTCGCTTTTGTCCTCCACGAGCGACGACGCGTGCTGCGCCTCCCCGAGGGGCTCTGTGATCACGGCGGCAAGTGTGAGCTTCTCGATGCCGAAACCCGGATCGATTTTTTCCGTGCGGTCCCTGAAGAGCTTCGTCAACCAGGCTATCTTGCGCGCGGGCTTGGCGGTGCCCGCGCGGATTGCCTGCCGGGTGCCATCGACCTTCTCGACGATCAAATCTGTCCTGCGGGTTCCAAGCCCCTTGCGCTGCAATTCAGAAACGAGCTGAACGACCAGGCCGCCGACATACTTGTTAATTGTTTCGGCCGCGCCGATGGGTTCTGCGAAAGCGCGAGAGACTTCGATCCACTCCGGCGCGCGGATCGGTTCGATAGGTTCCGACAACTGCCCGAACATCTGATCAAGGCGTCGGCCGATTTCCGGGCCGAACCGAAGCGCCAGCGGGGCGCGGGGCGTTGCCGAAAGCTCTCCGATGGTCTTGAACCCCAGCACGCGAAGGTCGCGCACAATCGACTCGGGTAATCTCAGCAAGGAGATGGGAAGCCGCCCCGTTGCATGGGCGGCTTCGCCTCGTGGGACGACAACGGTCTCTTTTTTGATCGCACGCGCGCAGGCATGCGCCGCTCCCCAGGTGTCGGCAACAGCAATGCTTGCGGTCAGACCCTTTGCGCGGAACTGATTGGCAAGACGCGTAAGCATCGCCGCCTCTCCGCCCTGAAGATGATCGGCGCCTTCCGTGTCGAGTACGATACCGTCCGGCGCATCGACCGCGACGATCGGCGAATAGACCGTCAGCGCCCATAAGGTTATCCGCCTGAGTGCGTCGGCATCGGCAGCCGTGTCGGCGTCAATCATGGTTAGTCCGCCAAAGAGCGCCTGCGCCTTGGCAGCCTGCATGCCGACGCGAACGCCAGCGTTCCTTGCCGAAACGTCGACGGCCGAGACCCATCGCTTTGAGCCACTTCTTTCAATGATGGCAATCGGTTGATCAGCCGGAATATCGGGATCGGCGCGACGAATCCGATCGGTTGCCAGATAGGGGAGATATATCGATACGACCCTTGTCATCGCAGGCTCCAATTTCAAACTCAGCACACTCGCCCGCCCGCGATCTCATCAATTCAAGCAGCCACCTTGCTCGCCCTACGCCCGGAACGGGCAAATCCTGGCTTGGCAGCACACTGACCCGCCAGCGGGTCACCGAGGCCGTCGGTTGGCCGAAGTCGTTTGCTTCGGTCTGTCGGCGCCAGCGCCGGACAACGATGCCCATCGTGCCAGTCTTTTCAGCTGCCAACTGCAGACGCCGCGAAGAGACCATCGGTAGCCGGACCAGTTCTCCGACGACGGCGCCCAGACCACCATAACCAAGCGCCTCCTCCATGGACGAAAGGACATCCTCCTCCTTATCCCCTTCGACGAAGATCACCCGGTTGGGGTGAAGACCCGCCTGAGCCAGCGCCGGAAAGAAGAGGTCCGGCCGCGTTAAGCACCAGACAATCGTTCCTCGGGTTCGCGCGGCGATCCCCGCTGCAAACAGGGCGGCGGCCGCTCCATCGACAGCCCCGGCTCCGCCGCCGGAAAACTCGTGTAGCGCGCCATATGCAAGACCCCCACCAGGCAGGATCTGATCGATTTCGGGTACGCCGAACGGGAGTCCGCCAACCCGCTTGGCCACCCCCCCTTCCAAGGCGGAGATCCGTTCGCGCAAATCTGCGAGAATGTCCTCGCGAGCAGCCGACATCGTTGGCGAATCCTTCAGAAATCGCATTAAAAGGGACGACATCATGTCGTTTATAACGGTAATGTTCTTCTTCTGTTCCTTTCCGTCAACGGCGTCAAGATGCCGGGAAACAGGAAATTATTCCTCGATTTTGGAGGTCAGAGGGATTCGGCTGTTGAATCAATTTCCTAGGGGCCAGCGCCGTTTCTGAAGCAGCGAAAAAAATTCAACCGTCGTCCAACACCGATCCGTCCTGTCCCAGATGGTCTCGTATTGGTGTCAGCTGCTTAGGCACATCGGCGCCCGAGGAAAGCGACAGGGATGGCGAACGCGGCGATTTTCCAGTTTCTCGCTGCGGCCAACGAAACGGCGCCCCACCTATCCGGCATCCGCCTCACCCGACTAAGAGGACGCGACACGCATAAAGATGGCATTGGGCGCCGGACAGCATCAGAACCTGCGACGGTGACGCGGTTCGAATGTGCGTCGTTTCCGACGAGATCGAGCGATTTCCCGACGCGCATCGTCGCCGTGCCGGAACCGTCGTGTCGGCGGATCAACCAAGCCAGCCCTGCGATGGATGGCTCGTCGACAGGATTGGCAACAAACACTGTCGCTCCGGAAACTCAACCCGAAGGCGATTTATGATGAACGTCGTTCAGCTTGGTGCGGTCGCGCTGCTAGAGCCTCGAGTGGGGTCAGCGGATGGCTTTAGGCATTCGCGTCTTCCACGGTTTCGATACTAATGAAACCATCAGCCCCAAGGGGCAGGCTCTTGCCGTCCTTCAGCAACGCCCAGTCGCGCTTGAGGACGCCGCGATCCTCGAAAGCGAGAATGCCGGTGGCGCGCTCGACGGCGTCGGTCATAGTCTTAAATCGCTCGCAGATCGTTATCCCCTCGCTGGGAACGATAACCGTCACGCAGTAGAATATCATCGTTTAATCTATCGAATCTGTGACTGCGCAAACCAGGGCGCCGGACGCAGGGATATTCGTGAAGAAGCCGGATGACATCATCCATGCCATTCCGCTGGCCCATCTAGATGTTCCACTTGGTCTTTGCAATCTTTGATCCGCCTCTTGAGCCTGGCTTTGAGCCTGCGATGTGTTGCTTTAGGTCGCCGCGCGAGCGGCATAAGTCTTCAGATTGCCCAACGCCTTTTCGGAATCGGTTGCGGAGCGTCAGCGGCGGCCTGATGCCGTGATCGACGGCGATTTTCTCGATCACGCTCGGCGCGGCCGCTGTCATCAGTTCGAACTGAGATCGCTCGGCCGTTTGCCCTTCGTGCCACCTCCAGAGGCGTTGGCTCTGTTTGAGTCCCGGACCGTTCCATGCCGCAGAGATAGCTCGTTAGCCAATCCTTTGTTTGCTTGGGGATGCCAATTGCTTGCGTTTGGCTGCCAGGCTTTCCCCGCAAGTAGGCTCACAGGTAGGCTCACCCACGTGCCCGGTGGGCGGTCTCTCGGTGCCGCGATAGTCACTCTGTGTCCGAAAGTTCGTCATCGAGAACATCGACCATCATGTCGACCCGTTTAGCCATCGCCCAGCATTAGGTGCTGGCAGTAATCTGCACCCTAACCTCTCGCTTGTGCCTTCAGGATACCCTTGATGCGTTCCACCTTGGTCTTATACGCCATGCGCAAAATGGTATTCAGAGAGAGCCCCGCATGATCATCGTACTATCAGCAAGGGGACGGTGGCTGCGTTCAGCTCTGAAGAAATACTGAAGGGATGAATAACGAAAGCACATTATCCGACTTAAGTCTTAGCCCGGAACCTAACTCACATTACGCCGTTTCTCGGAAATTCGGTAAGGGGCGCCGTTAGGGAGACAGACGTCTTGCGGGACAAACAGCAAAATCGAATGGCCTACTCAGGTCGGAACGTGCTTCTTTCAGCTTGGATTGTACTCCCGGCCCGGCTGCTCTATGTGTGTGGCTAGACAATGTCCGGGATGCAAGCGAGCTTTCGGGAGGCATTGCAGGCGCCCGTTTCATCGATACTACACAGTAAGACTCATGCCCCATCTCTACGACCTCAAGCAGCTACCCTTCCCGTCAGGTCAGCGATGAACTGGCTTGGCCGCTGGAACCGCCAGACCCTCGCCTCGCAATTTTTTCTCGCAGGGGGGATCGTTTCCGCCATTGCCATGGTCCTTGTTGGAATGTTGGTGACTCACCTTATCCAAGGGGCCGTAATCCATAATGCAGGCGCCACAACCGCACTCTACGTGGATAGTGTGGTCGCCCCGCTGTTGCCCGACATGCAGAAGGAAGGCTTGCTTGACGATGCCACGGCTCGCGCCCTCGATGAGACCCTGGGACAAGGGGCACTGGGTCGCAGGCTGGTCTCTTTCAAGTTGTGGCGTCGGGATGGCACCATCCTCTATTCCAACGAAAAAGCCCTGGCTGGGAAAAGCTTTCCGGTTAATGACAAGTTACGCGAAGCCTTCTCCGGCACTCTCGTTGCTCGATATGAATTTCCGAATGATCTGGAAAGCGCAAAGGAGCGGGACTACGGCAGGCCGCTCATGGAAATTTACAATCCTGTCCTTCAACCGTGGTCGGGAGAGGCCGTTGCAGTTCTAGAGTTCTATGAAAGCGCCGAGGGACTTGAGGAGAGCCTGGCGCAGGCGCGATTGGGAAGCTGGCTTGCGGTCGCTGGTGTCATAGCCGTTTTCTTCCTGGCCCTTTCCGCATTGGTCTTTCGGGGCAGCCGCATCATTGAAGCACAACGCATGGCACTCGGGGCGCGCGTGGACGAGCTTTCCGTGCTGCTTGGCGAAAACCGTGGTCTGCAGCGACGGCTGCAGAAATCGTCCCAACGGGCAGCAGCTTTGAATGAAACATACCTGCGCAGCATCGGCGCGGATCTTCACGACGGCCCCGCCCAGCACATTGCTTACGCATCGCTACGACTGGACAGCGAGCTCCTCATCAATCCAATGACAACCCCTGAAGCCCGTAACGAAGAACTGTCATGGATTCGTTCAAGTCTTGCAGAGGCGATCTCAGAAATCCGCAGTATCTGCAAAGGGCTCGTCCTGCCGGAGATCGAAAACGCGTCGATCAGGGAAATCGTCAACCGTGTTGTCGAGGCTCATCAAAACAAGACCGACACTCTCGTGGAACTTACCATTGAAGATGATGATCCTGATCTCGCCCCGGCTGTAAAAATCTGCATCTATCGTTTCATCCAGGAAGCACTCAATAACGCCTACCGGCATGGCGGTGGCGTTCAGCAAGCTGTCAAGGCCATATCACATCATGGAAATGTCCGCATCGAAGTCCGCGACAAAGGCGAGGGATTCGATCCGAATGAAATCAGGCCGTCGAGCCTTGGCCTCGTCGGCCTCAGAGAACGCATCGACAGCCTCGGAGGCGTTTTCGAGGTTCAGTCCGGTCCTGATGGCACGACTTTGACCATGAGCTTTGAACCAATGGAGGCAGAAGACTAGCATGGCATCGACTCGTATTGGCGTTATCGACGATCATCCGCTCTTTCGTGAGGGTGTCGTGCGAAGCCTGTCCGAAAACAAAGACTTCATTGTCGTCGGCGAGGGCGCAAGTGGTGAGGACGCATGTCGGATCGCCCGGGACCTGAACCCCGATATCCTGCTTCTTGATGTTTCGATGCCTGGCAACGGCCTGTCCGCTATCGCAAACGTTCGGCATATCAGCCCGTCGACAAAGGTCATCATGCTGACGGCATCTGAAGAGGTTGAAAGCTTGGTTGCTGCCCTGCGTCAGGGTGCTCTCGGCTATGTTCTGAAGGGCGTGGGTGCGAGGGGATTGATTGATGCCATCGCTACTGTTCTTCGAGGGTCACGATGCGTAAGCCCTTCAATGTCTGCAAAGATTATGGAGAGAACCCTGCACCACGATCGCTCGGCCGAAACTCTGCTGACGCCACGCGAAATCGAGATTGTCGATCTTGTCTCATTAGGCCTGTCAAACAAGCGGATTGGTCTGAAGCTCGACTTGCAGGAGAAAACGGTAAAGCATCATATGACCCAGATCCTGACCAAGCTTGGTGTTACGAACAGGACGGAGGCCGCCATGCGATGGCGAGACAGGTTAGCGTAGGATACTAATAAGCCGACGCGCGTCCTCCGCGGTCGCACTTCGACTGATGATTGTCCGTCCCTTCCCATCCTTCATAATGTAGCGTCCCTTGCGAAGGGTTTCCGTGATTCCGTTGGCGTGGCGAACATTTATCGAGCCATCGCGACCTTCGCTCGATTGCGTAACTGAACCTGTCGATCCGCTGGAAGTTGAACTCGAGCTGCCGTTTCCCGTGCTGCTGGAACCGCTGCTATTGCCGCTGCCCCCGCCATTACCGTTACCATTGCCGTTCTTGCTACCGCCGGAATTGCCATTTCCGTTCCCGTTTCCCCCACCGTTCCCATTTCCGTTTCCGCCGCCGTTGCCGTTTCCACCGCCATTGCCGTTGCCATTGCCATTTCCGCCCCCATTGCCATTTCCATTGTCTTTCGCAAAGGCCGAAAACGGGAGAGCGACCACAGCGGTGCCGGCAACAAGCTTCAATAAAGCGCGTTTGGAAACAGTCATGGCACTCCTCATTGCGAGATCAGCTACGCAAGTCAATACGCGTCAGATCATTGTATTGTTTCCAAAGAGGCCCGGCATCAGACCTATGGTAGCGGCGATGCAAGACTTTGGTCCCATTTTGCGAGCTTTTCATGAACCGCGGTGGGTATGTCCACCACCGCCTGATCAAAAAGCAATGCGGCTGAGAATAGCACCGCGATGCTCTCTTCTACTGTAACCGCACATTTTCGTCATCGCATGGAACTGGCTTATTCCAGGATCGTTACGTCTACCCGCGAAAAGGAAGCTTTGCCATGAACGAGCAAGAACAGCGACGGCGCCAGCGCGCATACCAGATTTGGGAAGATGAGGGCCGTCCCGAGGGCCAACATCTCGATCATTGGGCGCGGGCGGAAGACCAGCATGAGGCTACAGAAGAGCAGGCTGCTGAAGTTACAGAAGCCAACCGGACCGCCAAAAAACAGTTCAACGATGGAGACACCACGAAGGAGTCCGCCATGGATATCCAACCTCCGTCGATGACGAGTGCGGACTGAAACATCCGTCTCTCTGTTTGAGGCAAGAACCAGCACGTTGCGTGCCTCCAGGTGCAATCTGGGCCCACCCCGCGACTAATGCTTCCGCGCACCAGAGTGTTCGCCCATAGCGGACACCTATCTTCGATTGCAGACCCCGGTCGCATTCGGCTAAAAATCGCTTACAGCGCGACATGATTCTCCGGGGCGGGCCATGCACATCCAGCCGCAACAGCGGATTTATATCTGCTTCTTCCTGTTTGCGGTCTCGATAGGAGCGACTTTGTCTCGCTTGCCCGACCTCCAGGATTTCCTGCAGATCGACAAGTGGGAATTGGGTCTCACCTTGATCTGCGCCGCGATAGGCGCTCTCTTGTCGTTGACGTTCTCCTCCCCGCTCGTCGCCCGCCTTGGTGCGCGCACCACGGCATTCATAACGGTTCTCGGAACCTCGGCTCTCTTGGCACTCGTGCCATGGATGACTGCAGCACCGTTTGTTTTCGGCCTTCTCTTCCTTGAAGGATTGTTACCCGGCGCACTCGAGATAAACTTGAACGTCGAGATCGATCGCATAGAGGCTCAGCTGGGCCGTGGGGTTATGAACAGGGCACATGGTTTCTGGAGCCTTGGCTTCTTCGTCACTGCCCTCGTCTCGGCAGCCGTCCGCCAGGCGGGAATTTCGATGCAGCTTCATCTCGCGCTGACGTTCACTTTCGTCCTTGTCGCTGGCGCGGCTGTCATCGGAGGAATGCGCAATGCCCCGGCCCGACCAAACCTGGAACATGTTGATACTGGGCATATCGCTCTGCCCACGGCAGGGCTGATGCCACTATGCGCGATCGGAATTGCTGCCTTTCTTGTCGAGGGCGCAGGCATCGACTGGTCGGCAATTTACATGCGGGATGTTTTCCACTCCGAACCATTTATCGGAGGGCTGGGGCTCACCATGTTCACGTTCTTCATGGCTCTGGCACGGTTATTTGCGGATCCCTTTGTCGATCGCTTCGGCTCACGCCCCGTTGCCATTATCCTACTTCTTATATCTGGGGCGGGCCTCTGTGCTGTTTCTCTGGCGCCCCACGAGAATATCGCTCTGTTCGGGTTCGCACTGATGGGCGTCGGATGCAGTGCGGTCTATCCGCTAGCTGTCTCGGCAGCCGCTCAACGGGTAGACAGGGCAGCCCACGTCAACGTCGCGGCCCTGGGTCAGATGGCATTCGTGGTGTTTTTCCTGGCCCCGCCTCTCCTCGGCTTTGTCGCTGAATACGCTGGCATCCGTACCTCGTATTTCGTTTGTCTGCCGATCATCCTGACTGCGCTACTATGCGTCCGCTCCCTCTCCTTTCAACAGAAAGTCCTCACTGCGTAGATGTTCGCAGGCTTTGCCTAGCGCGTCCCGATATTGCTCCACCCGCGTCGGGAACAAAGTCGACACTGGTCGATTGCTCATGTCTATCACGAAGGAGATGCAGACATGTCCAATGTTGTTAGAACCGGCGAAGATGGCGTCAACAACGCGACCAGCTCCACGACTTTCGGGCAATCCGTGGAGAGCCAGGCCCAAATGCGGGATGCTAAAGCTCAAAGCGCGTCCGATCTTGCTGGGCCGCTAAACATCTACCGCCTGGAACCGCTCGCGGCGCCTGATGACCCGCGGTGGAATAATGCTACAAATCACGGTGTGGTTGTCGTTGCCGCGCGGACTTCAGGCGATGCGCGCATCGTCGCCGCCAGTCGAGAGCTGGATTTCATGGAAATAGACGCTGCGCCTGCAGAGGACGTGACAACTGCTAATGCAAGCGCCTTTCGTGATGACAAGCTCTACACCGTGATCGAAATTGATCGCAACCGCGCCGATCTAACGAGGGGAGTGATTTCTGGCGAGATTTCTGTCAACACGATTCTCCCCATGCAGGTCGACTAGATACCCGGGAAGGCAAGGCAGGACGGTTGGATGCACCGTTCCTGCACCTTCAGAAACAAAGCACGTCATCACGGCATCCCGGAAAGCCAGCCGGACACGAGCGTGGAACAAAGGGACGAAACATGTGTTCCTATCGCGCTGACCACATCCGGGGACATTCATGCCGCAAAAATCCCAGTTCGACGTCGAGGCAGGTGACCATTTCGCTCTCGGCGCGACACCTGATGCCGATGGCGTCAACTTCGCTCTCTTCTCAGCTCATGCCGAACGGGTTGAGCTTTGCCTCTTCGATGCCAACGGTAACAACGAACAACGTATCGAGCTTCCAGAATATACCAACGAAATCTGGCATGGCCGCATCCCGGGTTTGAAGCCCGGTGCGCTTTACGGGTACAGGGTTCACGGGCCTCATGATCCGGAAAACGGCCATCGCTTCAACCCCAATAAACTTCTCATTGATCCATACGCTCGGGAAATTGTCGGAGACATCCGTTGGGGTCAATCCTGCTTTGGTTATGATCTGGAAAGTGAGGAAAAGGACCTGTCCTTCAACGAAGCCGACAGCGCGCCTGACATGCCAAAATGCCGTGTGGTCGACCCGACCGACTTCGGCTCCATCGACGATGTAAATCCCGGCATACCCTGGTCGCGTTCCATCTTCTACGAGGCGCATGTGAAGGGGATGACCCAATTGCATCCTGCGGTCCCCGAAAAGTTGCGGGGAACGTTCGAGGGCTTGGCGCACCGGGAGATCGTTGAGTACGTAAAGAGCCTTGGAATCACATCGATCGAGCTCCTCCCCGTCCACTATTTTCCTGACGATGCCCACCTTCTCGACAGGGGCCTGAGGAATTATTGGGGGTATAATACGATCGGCTTCTTCGCACCTGCTTCTCGCTACTACGGGCCGCGTGGCCTATCGGGCTTCCGAGAGATGGTGCGCGCTTTCCATGATGCGGGAATAGAGGTCATCCTTGATGTCGTCTACAATCATACCGCGGAGGGAAACGAGCTCGGACCCACCCTTTCCTTCAAGGGCATCGACAATTTCTCCTATTACCGCACGATGCCCGACGAAGCACGCTACTACATCAACGACACCGGCACCGGAAACACCGTCAACACATCGCATCCCCGCGTACTGCAAATGATCACGGATTCCTTGCGCTACTGGGCGCAGGTCATGAATATTGACGGATTCCGCTTCGACCTCGGCACGATCCTCGGACGAGAACCACAGGGTTTCGACCAGCGAGGTGGCTTTTTCGATGCAGTTGGACAGGATCCGGTCCTTTCCCGTATCAAGCTGATCGGAGAACCGTGGGACATCGGACCGGGCGGCTATCAGGTCGGTGGTTTCCCTCCCGGCTGGTCAGAATGGAACGACAAATACCGCGATACAATGCGCGATTACTGGAAGGACGAGGATGGCACCGCGCGCGACTTCGCCGCTCGCGTGCTCGGATCGGGCGACATTTATGACTTCCGGGGGCGCAGGCCCTGGGCAAGCGTCAATTTCGTGACGGCGCATGACGGATTCACGCTGAACGACCTCGTCTCGTATAACGAAAAACACAACGAAGCGAATGGTGAAGACAACCAGGATGGTCACGACCACAACAGGAGCTTCAATTACGGGGTCGAGGGCCCGACCGACGACGAGGGGATCAATCTTGTTCGCGATCGCCAGAAGAGGAATTTCCTGGCCACCCTCCTCATGTCTCACGGCGTACCGATGCTGTTGGCTGGCGACGAGTTCGGCCGCAGCCAGATGGGTAACAACAATGGGTATTGCCAGGATAGCGAAATAAGTTGGCTGCATTGGGAGGGGCTGCCGGAAAGTGCACAGGTTTTGCGAAACTTCACAACTCGGCTGATCGCGCTCCGTAAGGAACAACCACTCCTGCGTCGTGAAAGCTGGCGCAATGGCCTCGCGATCACCTGGCTCAACCCTGGGGGCGGTGAGCAGACCGATGACCACTGGGACGATGAGGGAAGCACGACACTCGGACTTCGTCTTACCGGTGAGCATCTGGGCGACAATGAAAACTCCTGGACGGACGTGCTGGTCTTGTTCAATCCTCATGACGGTCAGGTCCCGTTCAATCTGCCACCCATCGAAGACGGCAGATGGATCGTAGAGCTCACAACCGCCGATCCCGACGCGAAGAATGTCGATCTGGACGAAGGGGATCACTATGATCTGGAGCCCAGGAGCCTGGTCCTTCTGAGGCGAGCTTGAGCGGGTGAAGAAGCGCGAGCCTCTCTGTTCACGCGTAAAGCTACCTTGCCTGGACGTTGGGCTTGCGTCAGCTTGGCCCAAGCCGGTGCATAAGGTTCACGAAAGCGTTGCACTGCTTGCCTCGACAACCGCAGACGCTTCTTGCCCGCGCGGCGATTAACGAGCCATTCCGGAACATCGATCGCTTTCGCGGGTTGATGGAGCGACCGCCTCAGAGGAATTTGGATGAGCGTGCCTCCTATGACATCCGAAACGTCCGACAGTCCCATGATGAAGGCACGGGCTATCCCGCAGCTCATCGATCCTGACGCTGAGCCATTCGTGGCCAAGGCAATCGAGGAACTTGCACTTTCCGAAATGCCTTTTCTGGTTGCAGGGACTTACGCAGTCAGTGCCTACACCGGCATCTCTCGCCTCACAAAGGATCTCGACATATTCTGCAAGGCCGGAGATTACGCCCGCATCCTTGGATATTTCAAAAAACGCAACTATGAAATTGCAGTCGAGGATGAGCGTTGGATCGGGAAGGTACTGAAAGGAAAACACTTTTTTGATGTCATCTTCGCGTCATCGAATGGCACCATGCCGGTCGGCGATGCGTGGTTTGATGACGCCCGGCTCATCGAACTGTGCGGGTTTCCCGTTCGAATCGTCAGTCCAACCGAACTGATCTGGTCGAAATGCTTCATTCAACTCAGACACCGATATGATGGTGCTGATATCGCCCACGTCATCTTGCGGGCCAGCAACGAAATCGATTGGACGAGATTGCTTGGATATCTCGAAGTGCATTGGGAGGTGCTTCTTATCCATCTCCTGAACTTTCGATGGATATATCCTACGGAGCGGGACAGGGTTCCCCAGTGGCTTCTGGACGAACTGATTGATCGCCTGAAGGCTCAGCGCGAGCTGCCCCTGCCGCAAATGCGTATCTGCCGCGGGCGAATGTACTCACGCATCGACTACGAGATTGATGTGAAAGAGTGGGGCTTCGCAGATGTCGGCGGCGAAGGCGATGTGGGAGGCAGTTGGGAGATCGATGAATGAATAATGCAGGCAAGCTCAAGGTGGCAGCAGTCGCGGACCTGCATGTGAAGGAGGATGGAAAAACCTCGTATAAGGATATGTTTACGGAGATATCGAGTGTTGCCGACGTTTTGGTCATTGCGGGCGATTTGACAGATCTCGGCAAACCAAAGGAGGCCGAGTTGCTGGCAGCGGATTTGCGAAGCTGCACAATCCCGGTCGTCGCCGTCCTGGGCAACCATGATTATGAGAGCGGGATGGTTGAGGAAGTATCCACTTTGCTAACCGGCGCAGGGGTCATACTCCTTGACGGCAATCCAACCGAGATAAACGGTGCGGCCTTCGTCGGCGTCAAGGGTTTCGCCGGCGGTTTCGGCCGATACATGCTTAGCTCTTTTGGAGAAAGCGCCATCAAGGCCATGGTTGCCGAAAGCGTCGAAGAATCCATGCGGCTGGAAAACGCACTACGCAGGGTCAGGTCGGACCGCGCAATGGTGGTGCTTCACTATGCACCGATTGCCGAGACCGTCGAGGGCGAACCCCGGGAAATCTATCCATTTCTCGGATCATCGAGACTTGCGGAAACCATCGACCGATTCAACGTGGCGGCGGTCGTACACGGTCATGCTCACGGCGGAACCTATGAAGGAAAAACACCACGGGGCGCTCCGGTGTACAACGTCGCAGCCCACGTCGAAAAGCCAAACGGGAAGCCATACGCAATCCTTGAACTTTGACCTCAACTGACGTTGCGGCATGAACTTTTCGGAGCAGAACCGGACCTCCTTCATCACGTGCGTCAGCCAGGCGTGACACGCCAGACGGTATTGCCTGCATCATCAGCAATAAGCAGCGCACCCGCCTTGTCCATCGCCAGACCGACAGGTCTGCCCCTGGCTTCATTCTTTTCGCTCAGGAAGCCGGTGACGATGTCGACCGGCGTTCCGCTCGGCACGCCTGCTGCGAACGGCACGTAGACGACCTTATAGCCATTGAAGGAGTGTCGGTTCCAACTGCCATGTTCGCCAACAAAGGCACCTCCCGCGTAGGCAGCAGTGAGGCCCTGTCCTTGGTTGAAGACTAGCCCCAGCGGGGCAACATGAGAACCGAGGGCATAATCAGGCGGGATCGCCTTTTCAACGAGGTCAGGCCTTTGCGGCATCACGCGTGGATCCACGTTCTTTCCGTAATAGCTGTATGGCCACCCATAAAAACCGCCTTCCTTCACCGACGTCATATAGTCGGGAACGAGGTTGGGCCCGAGTTCGTCACGTTCGTTGACGACCGTCCAGAGCGCCTTTGTCGACGGTTCAAAGGTCAGGCCGTTAGGATTGCGAAGGCCGTCTGCGAAAATCCGAGCTCTACCCGATGCGCGATCCACCTCCCAGATTGCTGCCCGTCCCTTTTCGGCCTCAATGCCGTTTTCCGTGATGTTGCTGTTTGACCCCACACCGACATAGAGGCGCGAACCGTCCTCACTCGCCACGAGGCTCTTTGTCCAGTGATGATCGATCGGCCCGCCCGGCAATTCGGTCAGACGCGTCCCCGAGTCAGAGATTTTCGTATCACCTTCCTTGTAGGGATATCGCATGATCGCATCCGTGTTGGCGACGTAGAGTTCATCACCCACGAGAGCGATACCGAACGGCGAATTCAGATGTTCCAGGAAGATCTCCTTGATATCGGCCTTTCCGTCACCGTCTGTGTCGCGTAGAAGCGTAATTCTATTGGCTGGCTTTCCGCCCCCGCTGTTGGTAGCGAAGGCTTGGACTAAGCCCATGATGATGTCTTTGGGGCGCTTCGGCGATGCTTCTGGAGGCGCCACCGACTCGACCACCAGCACGTCGCCATTCGGCAGCGGGTATACCGATCTTGGGTGCTGCAGTCCCTGCGCGAGAGCCGCAATCTTCAGACCCGACGCTACCGAAGGCGTTTCGTTGTTCCTCCAACCGACGACCTTGGCGAGATGCATCGGAGGGAAGAGATACTGGGACTGTTGAGGCAGATCGGGTTTCGGACCAACGCCACTGGATGGATCCGGATCATCGTCACCGCATGAAACCAATACGGTCGAAGCCAATAATATTGAACAGGCCCGGACCTTCACGCTGGCTGAAAATCCTGTCATGGTCATGAACCCTCTGCTGGATGACGCTGTACGCCGGCACCAACCAACGCGCCGATGACGATTGCCACGAATGTTGCCATTGACAACGCCAAGCCGGTCGGTACCACCGACGTCCAGGCGTCTCTGCTGTGAATGAGCGTGTTGACAAAGCTGAGGACGAATGCTGCTGCAAGACATCCGAGGTAGAGGACAAGACGCAATCGGGCCATCGGCAGAACGCCGCGCATCCAATCCGCAATAATCGCTATCGCTCCGATGACGCCCATCACCAAGCCTGCCGCGAGAAGCCAGGCTGAAAAATTTGCCCAGGTCATTTCAGCTGTCTTCCAATAGGCAATGTCGGTCAGCAGGGCGCCGGTAAAACAGGTTGCCGCGAAATGCAGCGGAATGGAGCGGAAGGAGGTCCTTGGGACCACGGGTTGTGCGGGGAGCAGAGCTTGGTATGGCATGACATTGATCCGGCTGAACGTTCGGGTCAAACGACCCGGCAGCTCGAATGTTCCAGCGCCAGACGTTGCAGCCGTTAGCCAGCACCTCGACCTGGGCTGGAACCCATAAGCCTGCTCACGCGTTACGCGAGACTTCTATGGCAACGGAAAACGGGACAGAATGCTGGAGTTTCAAAACGTGGGCGCCCCGAAAGCGGTCAATCCAATCAACCTGGTTGGCTCAGCCTTTCGACAGGGTCAACCGGTCTTGCCTGGGCAATCGGTCATCCGCCCGGGGCGGAATGCCTGGCGGAGCGGATTTGCGGACAAGGCTGCATTCCTCATCGATGGCGCAGCCTATTTTTCCGCCCTGGACCAAGCGCTGAGGCAGGGCCGCCGCGAAATCTGGATCGTCGGCTGGGACTTCAATCCAGACATCCAACTGAGACCTAGGACGAGCACGGAAACACTTGGCGAACTGCTTCTCTCCTTGGTCGACATCCATCCGCAATTGCAGGTGCGGATCCTCGTCTGGGGAATGGGACCAATCTATTCAGGCAAGTCCTTGCAGCTCTTCCGTCGCAATCCCATCTCTCACCCGCAGATTTCCTTGCGCTTCGATTTTCGTCACCCCCTTCGCGCATGCCACCATCAAAAGCTTGTATCCATTGACAGAAACCTCGCCTTTTTGGGTGGGGTTGACCTTACCGCCAGGCGATGGGACGAGCCTGACCATCGCGTATCAAACCCGTTGCGTCGCTCCCCCGACGGCACGCCTTACGAGCCGGTTCACGATATCCAGTGTGTCATCTCGGGCACGGCAGCACAGCTGGTCGGGGACGTCGCGCGCCGTCGCTGGAAGAAAGCAACGGGCGAAAAAATCGAGGCCCCCACGAGACCGTCGAATATCTGGCCGGCCATCGCTGCCGAGATGGAAAGTATTCCTGCCGCGATTGCGTTGACCGAACCCGGTCTCATAGGGAAAAGAGGACGATATGAGGCGCGACGGCTCACGAGGGACGCCATCGCTTCCGCACGGCGTCTGATCTACGTCGAAACACAGTACCTTGCGTCTTCCAGTGTCGCTCGGGCGATCGCGAAGCGACTAAAAGAGCCAGATGGACCTGAAATCGTGGTCGTCGTTACAAAAAGCTCGCACGGCTTTATCGAAAAGGTCGCAATGGGGAACAACCGGGACCGGTTGATCCGACGTCTCAAGCGCGTCGACCGTCATGATCGACTGAAAGTTATGTATGCCGTCGTTCCGGACGAGCAAATCGGCGAGCAGGAGCTTAATGTTCACTCGAAGCTGATCGTTGTTGATGATCGCTTTATGCGCATCGGTTCATCCAACCTCAACAACCGATCCGAAGGCTTGGATACCGAATGTGATCTTGCCCTCGAGGCAAATTGCCAGATGCATCAAGAAGCGATGTCTGCCCTGCGACATCGCCTAATGGCAGAGCATCTAGACACGAGTCCGGCAAAAGTCAGCGAGTTGGAACGGTCTTGCAACTCAATGCTGATGACAATCGATAAGCTTAATACGGGGCAACGAAGACTGAAAGAATTCCCCATCGATATCCAGGGAAGAACGGAATTGTTTCCGGGTACATTGTTTGTGGATCCCCGCAAACCCTACTGGCCCCTACAGCGACTGCGCCTGCGCCTCGGTCGCATCCTGAGTGGACACGGTTGAAGCAATTTTTCGCTTGCGGAGGATCAGTTCGCTGATCCCCAAGACAATGAGGCCGACCATCAGCGGAAGAAGAAAATAAATCACCCGAAAGGCGACAAGAGCACCAATCGAGGCGTTGCCTGGCAAAACGTGGTTGACCGTCGCCTCCAGCACGCCAAGGCCGCCCGGAACATGGGTGATAAGGATTGCGAGGTTGGCCAGGACGAAAGCCGTTGCTGTCTGGATGAAACTCGCATCGCCGCTCGCCGACAAGAGCTGGTGCAGGCAGGCCGCAACGAAAACGAAATTGAGGGTGCCAATAATGACCTGACCCAATGCCAATCGGACATTGGGCATTTCGAAACTCCACCTCCAGAGCTTCAACTCCGATCGCAGCATTCCGGCCAAGATGACGTAAACGACGGGAACAGAGAGACAAAAGATTCCCATCCACAGAAGTCTGGCGGAGCCGATGTGGAGGAGATTGCTCGCATCACCGGGATTGACGAGCAGCGCAAGGCCAGCCAGGGTCGACAGGCCGATGCCAACAGTGACGCCGCAAAACAGGATTACCTTAGCCACCTCTTGGGTATCCAGACCCCAGCGGGAGTAGAAGCGATACCGTACGGCGCCGCTGCTGAGCGCTGCAACACCGAGATTGTGCCCGATCGAAAGACCTGTGAAGGAGCCAATCGCGGCCCGTGGATAGGTCAGTGGCTTGCCGGCGTAGCGCAATGCCATCCAATCAAAGCCGGTCAGGCACAAATAGGAAAGCGCACAGAACCCGAGGCTCGCCATCAGTCGGGCTTTCGGAATTGCCCCCATGGACTCCATGATTTCCCGAGGCGAATACCGATTGAAGACCTTGTAAACAAGATATGCTGCGAGAAGAAGGCCGAATACAAGGGTCAGATTGATGAAAATACGCTTGGCTGTCATGAAGGTTCCGATTGCATTGAAGCTGTCAATGGGAACGAAGTAATGCAACACGGGTTCCCGCCAAATGAGCCCTTCAGCATCATTACCGGCCCCTCTGCGCGGATTGAGGATCCTCACGTACAACGTTCACAGCTGCATCGGCATGGATCGACGTTTGGACCCGAACCGCATCGCAGAGGTTATCGCGCGATCGAAAGCCGACATCATTGCCCTCCACGAGCTTGACGTCGGACGAAAGCGAACTGGAGGTGTCGATCAGGCTCACACCATCGCAACCCTTCTTAACATGGACGCTCACTTCCATCCCACACTTCACGTTCAGGAAGAACGCTACGGCGATGCGATCTTGACAGCGCTTCCCACGAGACTGGTCAGGGCCGGGCCCCTGCCCTCGGTCGGCGAAACGCGTGGCGCGATCTGGCTGGAGGTCCGTACATGGCACCGCGTAAATGTGATCAATACCCATCTTGGCTTGCGGGCAAGAGATCGAATGCAACAGCTTGCAACACTCCTCGGTGAGGAATGGATGGGCAGCGCCGCGTTCGGCGCGCTGCCTGCTATCATTTGTGGCGACCTCAACGCGGTGGCATCGTCCTCAGTTTACCGGCGCCTGGCGCAGCGCTTTAAGGACGCGCAATTGCTGGCGGGTCGCAAGCCTCGGCCGACTTTTTCATCACGGTTTCCGATATTGCGTCTCGATCATATCTTCGTGTCAAAAGAGTTCGGCGTCGCCGCATCGGACATATCGATCGACCGACTTGCCCGCCGGGCATCGGACCATTTACCGCTAATGGTTGAATTGGATTTGCATGCTCCTGAAGGACTCGACGCTCTTGCCCGATGCGGCGGATCTCTCTGCGCACAACCGGCATATTGAGATAGACTTGCCGTCTTATATCCGCATGTGAAAAGCAACGGTGAGTGCAAGAGACTGTTGATCAATCCTCGGGTCGGGAACTAAAGGCGGCCAGCGCTGTTCGAAGTCATTAGAATATGCAAGCTGAACAGCTCGACCAGAAGGCGACCGCACCACGGCTGGTAGGCAATGGCGCATCGAGGGACTTGCTGGCGCGCGAGCGGCTTGCACCCAGACGTGGCAAGGGAAGACCTCGGCTTTTGACCACCTCATCTAACTGCAGTTAACGCGGGGAGCTGCGCAAGCAGTTTAACAAGGATTTCTCGACTGATACAGAAGGCGCCCCAGTCGTTCGCAGGCCGAACAATCCTGATTTTAGAGGAGGAACACCTTCTCGACGACGATACTCGTCTCATGCTCGAGGCGAGCGGCGCTATCGTAATCGCTGCACCATCGGTGCAGCGGGGCCTGAGTTTGTTGGAGAATCAGAACATTGATGCTGCAATCCTCGACCTACAGTTCGATGGCGACACAGTGTTTCCCATGGCGGAAAGGCTATTATCGCTCAACATTCCTTTTGTATTCGCTACTGCTTACGTCGATCCGGAACTGCCGGGTACCTATGGCGGCTTTCATCTTTGCGCGAGGGAGACGGAACTCCGGCATATTGGCGAGGCTCTCTTCGGAATTGGCGCCTCGACGTAAGTGTCCACCTGTCGATCCGTGCGGTTTCGTACGCAAGGAATGAAGCCGGAACGAAGTCCTCCATTAGCCCTTCTCCTCCTATATCTCCAAGGGAAGGCCATATCAGTGTATAGTTCAACCGATTCCGTACGGCGGGAAATCGTGGATCTGATGCCGGCGTTGCGTGCATTTGCGAGGACCTTTTACCGGAACCCCGCCGATGCCGACGACCTCGTTCAAGAAACCTTGATCCGCGCGCTTATTCACCTTGATCGTTACAAGGATGGAACCCGGCTCAAGTCCTGGCTTTTCACAATCATGCGTAACTGCTTCTGCACGCGCTATCGTTTGACGAAAAGAGAAGCCGTTGGGGCCGTGGAATGTGTGTCGTTGCGTGAAAGCGTTCAGCCAGACCAGGAGTGGCACATCCGAGGCCACGAGTTGGAGGCCGCTTGCGTGCGCCTGCCTGAGATATATCGCGGCGCGTTCGAGTTCGTTTTCATTGACGGGCGCAGTTACGAGGAAGCAGCCGATCATTTCCATTGCCCCATCGGCACCATCAAAAGTCGTGTGAATCGCGCACGCCGACACTTGATGAGTGCCTTGTCCTAGCGGGGCGTCAGGGAGATCGCGGATCGCGCCTTTTTAAGAGACCTCAATGCCTCGCCATCCGGTGCCGTTAGGGCTTGCTGTGACACCCATGCCTGCAGCGGCCACAGCCGATCTAGCAGTCGCAGCACCACAGTCATCGGTATGTTTGAAGAATGTGGGAACGGGATAGAGTGTTGCGCGTTCGGCATTTTGTCGGGCACCTTCCGTCCTTCCTTGCTCGGCAAATGACCCGTGCCTCGGGAGTGAACTTGATGATACTGGGTAGTCAGATAAAGGCGGCTAGAGCTCTTTTGGATTGGCAGGTGGCCGACCTGGCCAATGCTTCAGGCGTGAGCGTCGGCGCCATCGAAGATCTGGAAAACCGGAAAGGGACAATTGCCGACGATACAGCGATGCTACAGGACATTATCGCGTCGGTGGAGCGCGGCGGCGTCCGATTCATCATAGAACATTCAAGCGAGGGGGGACCCGGAGTTCGCTTCCGGCCAGCGGAGAGGGTCTTCACTGATGAAAGGGACACGGTTCAGTACAAGGAATATCTCGTTAACGATGCGCCGCCCGGTGCGGGAGGGTAATCCTGTTCCCGGGTCCGTTCTGGCCGCCCAAGGAAAGACGGCTGTTAGTCTCCATCGTCGTTCAATCGATCGCTGATACAGCGCTATGCCCAATAGGAGGCGGCAGCAGATCAGGATGATCGCCGCGAGCCCGGTAAGCAGCACGAGCTCGCGATCCGCTGGTTTGAGTCTTAAGCGATTCCTGACTTAAAGTGGGGTAGTAGCTAGTGGCGGCTGAGTTTTCTTTACGAACTTGACGAACTTATCCATCTTTGCCATATAGGTATTTCTGTATGGAGGACATGTCATGGCATCTCCCAAGGCAAAACCAAGCATCAAAGACGGCTCGGCCCGCAGGGATGGACCAGCTAGGTCCATGGCGTTTTTCCTGGCGACGGGCGCGGGAGCGCTGCCAGAAGGTATGA
Organism: Rhizobium grahamii CCGE 502; assembly: GCF_000298315.2. Lineage (GTDB taxonomy): Bacteria > Pseudomonadota > Alphaproteobacteria > Rhizobiales > Rhizobiaceae > Rhizobium > Rhizobium grahamii. Next base: position 136,829 of record NZ_AEYE02000021.1, read on the forward strand.
GCGGCTTCAAAATCAAAGTCCCGGACAGTGCGACCAAGGTCCTGTCCGACAAGCCGAAGCGCGTGCAGGCTCTGCTACAGCAATATGGTCAGGCGATTTCCAGGAGTCGAACCGCCGGCAGGCGTGTGAGCTTCCGGGTTGACGTCGATCCTGAAGGCGACATGGTCGTCACCCCGGTCGAAGACGAGGTATTGGCCGCCCCTACTGTGGCTGAGCACGCGAGCACCGCAGACGCTGGCCTCGAGCAGGCTCTTGCCGCAGCACGGGCACGCGGACGCTCGAAAGCCGCAGAAATCCTCGAGCGCGGCGATATGCTCAGCGCTGACGAGTTTGCACGCCTGCTCGGAACGACGCGCGTGACAATCAATACCAAGCGGCAAAACGGGCAGGTGCTCGGGCTCGATGGCGCCAAGCGCGGGTATCGCTTTCCCGATTGGCAGCTCGATTCTGATGGCAAGCCATTTGCTGCACTGTCTATTCTCCACGAGAGGCTCGGTGGTGCCTGGGCGGTCTATCGCTTCCTGGTCCAGCCGCATGGTGAACTTGACGGTCTTACGGGTCGTGAAGCTCTGGAGCGTGGGCGGACTGAAGAGGCGATCTCGGCTGCGGAAAGCGTTGGGCGAGATTTCCGCTAAATGGGAAATGCACTACCGCCCGCCGGCTTCGAAACGGCAAGCCTGCATCTACATGTCGTTGCGCCCGGCTCACGGTTCGGCCGCATCCATCTCGCGAGATACCCTGACCCGCTCGGCTTCGGAAAGACGCCGAGCCGCTTCAGCGACCCGCGGCGCCGAAGGGCCGAAAATCGCTTTGGCGTGCTCTACATGGGTGACACCGTCAAGGTATGCTTTCTCGAAGCTTTGCTGAGGGATCAGCGCGATGGGTTGATCGGAGATCTGCCAATTGCCGAGTCAGAGTTGCGTGACCGACAGTTCGCTCAGATCGAGGTGATCGACCCACTGACAATGGTTGATCTGCGCGACGATGGAGCGATCAAGATGGGTGTGCCGACGGATGTGGCAAAATCCACCAAGCAATCCCTTGCTCGCGAGTGGGCAGTCGCATTCCATGAACATCGAGTTCAGGTCGACGGCATCATTTATCCCTCGAGGCTAAACGGACACACGAATGTTGCAGTGTTCGATCGAGCCATTGGCAAGCTGAAGGCTGTCGGCGCGACAAGGCTGATACGGGCGCCGGGTCTCGCGAATGTGCTCGATGACCTGAACGTTGCGATTATCGATCCCTGATCCCGTAGTCGCGTTCAGAGTTGATCGACAGGTCATTTCTGACCGCCAATCCTCGACAGATCGATCCTGATACCCGCCGCACCGATATCGCTTGTGTTTGGAGGTTCGTCCTCAGTTTCTGCCTGCGGCGCTCCGCAGACACGCTGTGGGACCTGATGCAGCTCCGCGACAGGCCCGGCGTGTATCCACATCCGCCGGGCTTTGATTTGGTGGTGGGCTGAAGTTTATTGCTTCGGCCTTGTCGGTTGAGTGCGACTACAAGCCTACGCCATCATTGCGGCTGGAGTTGATCGCGAGACGAGAGCTATCTTACGCAGTCGAGCTTTCCCCTGCCGGAGTTGGACCGATCCGTTCTGACATCCTTGCGCCTGTGACAATCTTCCTGTTTCGTGGTGCCTGTCGGCGAGGGACCGATCTTTTGGCTGTCTGTGGCGACGCTGCCGAAGCTCGGATTGGTGATGGCCTCTTCTGAAGGGATCTCACTATGATCGTCAAATGCCGGCCCGACCTGATCCGGCAGGGACTGGGCATGGGCGGTGGGGTAAAGGCCAAAGGTCAAGGCCACATAAACTGCAAGGTCGAACCGGCGCATGGCATTTCTCCTTTGGAGATAAATTCTACACTGGATAGCTGCTCCTGAAAATCGCCCGCAAAGGAGGATTGACGTCAGGTGCCAATCGCGCCGACCGAAATGAAGGACACAAGCACGGGATTTCAGAAGCAACGTTTTATAATTGGAAAGCCAAATACGGCGACATGGAAGTCTCGGAAGCGAAGCGTCTGAAGGCGCTTGAGGGCGAGAATACCAGGTTAAAGAAGTTGCTGGCCGAGCAGATGCTGGATGCAGCCGCACTCCGCGAGCTTCTTGCAAAAAAATGGTGGGGCCTGCCGCCAAGCGTGAAGCCGTCACCCATCTGAAGGCCGTCATGGGCCTTTCGGAGCGTCGGGCCTGCCAGATCATATCCGCCGACCGCAAGACGATCCGTTATCGGTCCAGTCGACCGCCGGAGGTCGATCTGCGAGCGAAGCTGCGCGACCTCGCCAACGAGCGGCGGCGTTTCGGCTACCGTCGGCTGTTCATCCTGCTTCGGCGGGATGGAGAGCCGTCCGGCGTTAATCGCATCTATCGGCTGTATCGCGAGGAAGGGCTTTCCGTTCGCAAGCGGAAGGCCCGACCCCGTGCTGTCCGCATGGGGTTCTCGCAGGTTCGAGATCACATCAGCCTAACGTCAGCCAACCTCAGCACTCAAGGCCGTGCCGTAACTATCACCATGGATTTGTTCTGCCCGGAAATTTGCCCCGGTTACGTAAGTGGGGCAGATTGAGTGGCAGGTTTTTCCGTCTATGGAACAGAGATGTGTGTATAAGCGCACGCTTTTATAGATGCCTATCGTCGCGAGGGATTCCCGGCTGGGGCAAATCATGATTCAGTCGTGGGATGACGAAGAAATCGCTTCCCTCGTCTGAGCCCGCCGATACGCTTTCGCTGAATGCGTTGCGCAGCATGGTGGCTGGACTTATTGATCAAGTCGCCGCTCTTTCAGCGGAGGTAAAAAAGCTTCGCGAAGAGAACGCCACCCTTCGCGAAGAGAACGCAGAACTTCGTCTGGAAAACACCCGTTTAAAGGTGGACAACCAGTTACTGCGTGACGAAATCGCACGGTTAAGAAATCTGCGCCACGCCCGCCCTTTCGCCCTTCCGGCATGGAGAAGGCAACGGATGTCAGTGCAGGCGACAAGAAAGCGGGGAAGAAGGCGCCGCGTGGCCCGAAGCGCGATGTCGAGCGGACAAGCCGGGAAGAGATTTTACGCGTCAGCGTTCCGGCTGGCTCGCGTTTCAAAGGATATAAAAGCTGCTTTGTACGCGATGTGGTGCTTGCGGCCGAGCTGTGCACTATCGACGCGAATGCTGGATCACCCCTGACGGTAGGATGGTTACTGCATCGCTGCCGCAAGGCATCGTAGGTGGTTGTGGCGCGAACCTTAGGCGGCTTTGCCTGATGCTGCATACCTAGGGACAGGTGGCCACAGGGCGGCTGACGACCTTGTTGAACGATATCGGCGTCGACATATCGAAGCGCCAGGTCGTGCGCCTTCTGACCAAGGGACTGGATGGCTTTGTCGTTGAGGATATGTCGGTGCTACATGCCGGCATGGTGTCCGCACCTTATGTCACAGTCGACGACACCGGCGCTTGTCACGCCCATGATAATTTCTACACCACCCAGATTGGCGGCGAACACTTTGCGGTGTTCCGCACAACCGCATCGAAGTCGCGGCTGAATTTCCTATCGCTGCTGTGCGGCAGTTATCACGACTATGTCCTCAACGACGCCGCATTTGACTATTTACAAGGCCACCCTTCCTCTGTGGCCGTGACTGCCAGATTGCGAGCACCTGAGCCGATGCGCTTTTGCAACCAGGTGCCCTTTCTCGAATACCTGGCAGGACAAGGCGTCGACATCTTCGACAAGGCTGCGGTCCGCATTCTGGGGGAAGCGGCTACCTGGGGTTCCATCCACCATCACGGCCTTGTGGGCGACACGGTAATCATCTCCGACGATGCCGGCCAGTTTGGTATTGGCAATCATGCTTTGTGCTGGGTTCACGCCGAACGCCTTCTGCAAAAGCTGATGCCTGTAAAGCCGAAGCACGCGAAATCTGTTGCAAAAGCCGTCACCAGAGGCTGCCAGCGGATTCCGCCAAAGGTTCGACAGGATTTTTACCCTACACACCGGCATGCAGAGCTTGACGCATTGCTGGCACGTCTTCACCGGCGCAAACATGAACTGCTGCGGGTGCTCGATTGGCCGACGATCCCGTTGCACACCAACGCATCAGAGAACGACTTGCGCAGCTTCGTTACCAAGCGAAAGATCTCCCGCGGCACTGTCAGCCGCGACGGCCGCGTTGCCCGTGACACCATGCTTGGTTTGATGAAGACCTACCGAAGCTTAGGCTTTCTTTCTATCACTACCTCGGCCACCGGCTCGGCATTTGCGGTGAGGTCATCCCGCCGCTTGCCAACCTTGTCGCTGCGAAAGCCTAACGGCGCCCCTCCCGGGAAATGACGCGACGGTTCGCTCTCACTCTCCACCGGCCATACCAGCCGCTTGCCACCAGCACCCCGATTGCTGGTAAGAGGCTCGCCTATCTCGACTGCCCAATACGACAGCACGGCCTCCAGATCTGCCCCGGCTACCGGTGTCTGCAGAGGATACGGAATAAGTAACCGGTTCTGTTTCTTGAACATAGAAAGCGTAACGGAAGTAAACGGGGCCTTCTCTTCCGCCTGTTCGTATGCGCCGTCATCGCCCGCACTGGAGGATGCAAAGGTGAGGTCGAGAAAGGCGAGCACCCGCTCGCACATGCCCCCGCAAAGCCAGCGGGCCTCTTGAGCGCTCTGGCATTCTTATACAAAACATCATCAAAACCGTCCATCGAATTTCGCCAGGATCGCCGCAAAAGTGGTGTTTTCAGCGCGGTTTGCGGGCTGCGCCATCTCAGGGGACAGAATCCATGCTTTTGCCTCCCGTCATGCTTTTCCGAGCCAGCGCCATCAGCATCGGGCCGGGCGAAAACTGCTTGATCTGGGCACGGCGCGTGAGATCCCTGAGGTATCCGCCAGCCGAGTTGATAAACCGACCTCGCTCCAGGATGCATGCCAGGGCAACAGCGGCGTTCTCGGGGCCCATCACGTGGCAGGCGTCATCAAAGGTCGCAGAGGTCACCCCTAGCATCGATCTGACGACAGCAGCCGCCTTCTTCAGGTCATTCCAGCTATGAATGACGCCACCGGGTCCATAGGCTGCAATGTCAGGGCATGCCTTCAGCACCAGGCTCAGCGGTAAGGCTTGGTTGGGTGGAGCGTGTGACGGCTCTTGGCGGATTGAGGGACTGCAAGCTGGCCTTTGGGCGAATGCTTCAGATTCAATATGAGATTCAGTGTTAGAACTCTGTGTGTGGTGCTCATTGTGAGCGTCATTGGTGCTCGAATTATCCAAATCCCGGTGCAATTTCAGGACATTGATGATTTTCGACTGCAGGCGGCTCATTCCATCGAGAATGAGGGTGATGTCATCGAGCGACTGTGAACGGGACAGGGTCTCGATAAGGCTCTGATAGATATCTTCGATTGTTTGCCAGTCGCCATCGACGCCTTCTTGCTTGGCAACGCTAATCAGCTTCCGCACGTCGCGCCGGCAGATGGTCAGACTTTCTCTTGCCCTGCGCAAGGCTGATCGCTCGGCTACAACGCGCTTGGCGACCACCGCGAACTCTTCGGCGCGCGATAGCAGCGGCGACAGATCGAAGCCATAGGCGGTTTCGATCTCCCCTCCCCTGCCCCGGTGGGCATATCGCTTGCCATTGGCACTGTCCCTGCGAAGGATCACGCCGGCTTCCACGAGAAGGGCTATATGCCTGCGCAGCGTCGCCCCAGCGATACCATGAGCCCGGAGCGATAATTGCGCGTTCGACGGAAAGACGACGAGTTGAGCGTCTTGGCAAAGCTCATTGTCGGGATAGAAGCTCAAAAGCGCGTCGAGCACAGCCAGACTGCGGTCTTTCAGGCCGAGGGATTGCATTGCTTCGGAGACGTTTCGAAAGACGCTCCATTTATTTACCGATTTGCCTTGGCTGATTTCGGCTACAGCAGTGTGCCGTCTCACCAGCGCAAGCGTCATCGGCCGCCGCCCAAAGGGCGTCGTCACATGTTCACCTTGCATTTTCCTTCACCTTTCAGAAGGCAAAAGAAATCTGCTCACCAAAACGGTGCCAAAGACTCTTGACTGTGATTCGAGGAAGTGCGATTCTCTGGTTGTCTAGATCAGAGGAAGGCTTCCACGGCGGCAACGTTGAGGGGGCCTTTTTCTTTTGCTGTTCAATCTCCCGTTTTCTGTTTCTCTTCAGAACTCGAATACTGCTCGAAGAGGCTTTCCAGGTTGCTGGAGAGCCATTGCCCGAAGGATTTGCCCTTCGGATTTCCAAACTCCATGATGAGGCCGTTGCCTTTGGGAGTCGCCAGCACAGTCACGGACTTGTCCGACGGTGTCCACGCGGTGCTTCCTCTCGCTTGCTTGAGGCGGCGATTCGATTTTCCGGCCGACTTGAGGGTGGAAAGAAGAAAGAGAAACTTCGCTTCATCCGTTTCGCATGCGACGAACGCTTGTTCCTCGACAGTCTCGCGGGCGCGGGCGCTGACCGAAGGATTCAATAGCAGCTTCTTCAGCTCTTCCCAGCGGTCACGGCCAATACCTTTTGCGGCTCCAAGCGCGTCAAGGACGGCATCCGGTACGGCCTCGGCAACAGATAGCATTCGCGACAGCAGGCTGTCATCGACGGTCAGTGCCGTCTTCAGGACATCCCTCGACATTCCGCTTCTCTGGAGCCTGTTGGCGAAGATCGCCTTCTCAATGAAAGTCAGATCTGCCCGGGCCGTGTTTTCCTGGCCCTGGGCGATGACGTGTTCGATGTCGGCGAGCGGCTTGACGACCGCCCTCACCTTCAATCCTAGTTCACGTGCGGCGCGCGCACGGCGATGGCCAAACACGATCATGTACCGGCCATCATCCGTCGGATGCGGACGCACCAGGATAGGGGTCGACTGGCCGGAATGTCGGATGGCTTCCTTTAGGCTCTGGAAGGCCTCATCGTCGTCACCAATACGATCGGCAACAAAAGATCCATCGAGGTCACCAGGGTCGAGTGAAATGACCGCCTCGCCGTCGAGGACGCGCATAGATGTCTCGGCGAGCTCGTCGAGGGACTGAATCATTGACCTTGAAGCGCCTCGCCTCGTGTACGAGGCCCGAGCCTCCGACGCAGACAGGGCGCCGCGGTCGACATCGTCGCCCATCGTGGCCGTGATGCTTGCAAGAAGGTTTTTTCTAGCCATTTCCGTCTCCGTTGCGAGTGCCCATCCCTCTGAAAGAAATCGATTTTTTCGCGGTTTGCACGGCTGTCAAAAATGTCACTTCCGTCCCCACGCGCTGTGGATCAACGAGACGATCTCACCGTTGACTGCATTCAGGCTTTCCACGGCACGTTCATAGGTTGATCGGGTGAATTGAGACTTCTCGATCTCATACAAGGTCTGCTTGGTGATCCCGGCATCTGAAATTGCGGTTGATTTCAGCATCTGGTTCTTCAGCATGCGCTTGTTGAAGAGTGCTTGAAGAAATCCGACCATCTGCGCCTGCGGCTGATCGGTGGGCTCGTAACGAGTCACAAGGTAGCGGAACCATTTCAGCTTCACGGCGGCGCCGGCGCCCTTGATCGATTCCAGGATGCCGCCAAGCATCAGCAGGAACTGGCTCATTGACATGACATCAAGCATTTGAGGATGAACGGTGATCAGAACAGCTGTTGAAGCGGTGAGTGCCGTCAAAGTGAGGTAGCCAAGCTGGGGCGGGCAGTCGATCACGACGACGTCGTAGCGATCGTCGACCTCCTTCAAGGCAGTCGAGATGCGCGTGAAAAAGAGCTTACCTTCCTGAAGGTTCTTGCTGGACGCCGCAAGCGGTGTCTCATATTCGTATTCCTGGAGCTCCAGGTTGGCAGGAACGATGTCGAGGCCCGGGAAATTTGTAGGGCGGATGAGTTCCGTGATCGATTTGCGATCGTTGTCGTAACGCAAGGCTTCGTAAAGCGAGGGATTTCGATCGAGTTCCGGCTGGATACCATGAAGCGCTGTCATCGATGCCTGCGGATCAAGATCAATCGCGAGGACGCGATGGCCTGTCAAAGCAAGATACTGGGCGAGATGCGCTGCGGAGGTCGTCTTTCCAGAGCCGCCCTTGAAGTTCACGACGGAGATAACCTGTAGGCCCTCACCATTGCGGCGTTGAGGAACGTACTTCTTGAAGTCTGAGCGGCCGTGTTTGTCTAGGTAGCGACGCAATTCCATCATCTGTTCGGCTGTATAAGACCGTCGCCCCGAGCTAGACACCTGGGGCGCAGGGCCCTTACCCTCGAGATGAAGCTTCTTGATGTGATTTTGCGTGACGCCAAGATACTCGGCGACCTCCGCCAATGAAAACTGTCGGAGCCCCTTCATCGCGTTCGGAGGGTACTGCTCCAGCCGAAGCATGTTCAGCTTGTCAGAGATCAGCTCGCCCTGCTCAAGGATTTCCTTGTCAAAATCAAGGTCTTCGACGAAGACTGGTGCCATGTTCATATCTTGCCATCTTCCGGAATAACGCTTTTCTCAAGCGATCTGCATCATAAGCGTGATTTAGATGCGATTCTCTGGCTGGCGCAAGAAGTTTTTAGTTAACAAAGGCTTAATATCCCGATTCTTTATCTTGTTTCGCCCTGACCGCACAAAGCGCAGCCGACCCGACAAGAATGGATCCAACGATATGATTTTAAACAATAAATTACGCGTTTGCACGGCTGTCAAAAGGCGGCAGGTAACACAGCGCGCTACGAAGGTGCAAAGGCGGCCGGCGAACGACGGCAGCGGACAGTGAGTTGGACTCACCTGGTTGCTAAAGTTGGGGTTTTACCCGGTTGCCTGAATTCGAAGCGAACCAGATTTGCAGAAGGGAGAAGATGGCGGATGACGGCTGTTGGAGCCGTCACCCCGCGCGTACAGACACCTATCAGTTATTGTTATCAGCGCACGTGTCTTCGGAGTTTTCGGTGTTGCTGTTACCGCCCTGCGTTTGCAGCGAGTTCTTCCCCTTCAGCGACTTGCAGTTTTCCTTGTTGAAGTTCTTGGTCGTGCTGTTGGTCTTCATCTTGTCGACCTTCTTCATTTTCATGGGCTTGGTCGTCTCTGTAGCGGCCCCATGATTTTTGTCCATGGTGGACCCTGCGGGGGCGGGGTTCGACTGCGCATATGCCGAGCCTGCAAGGCCGATGACCAGAAGTGAGGTAGCGATGAGCTTGACGGACATTTCGTCCTCCTTGGTAGCGGTGCATGATTGCAACCAAATTGGAAACGGTGCCGTGGCGCTGTTGTTCCGGAAGGCAGAGCCGGGGCTGGGAACTATCTTCGCTTTTATCGTGGAGGGTCTCCCCTTGTCGCATGTATGGAATGCCGGGTGTTTTCCGGAACGAAGATTGCCAGGTGTCTGCAAGCTGGCAGATGGCCAACATGGCAACTTCGGCCTTGGTCCTGTCGGCACGCGGCCAATTGAGTTTGTCGCGCGGGCGCGCCAAGGTTTCATGCCCCGAGAACGGTCAATCTGGCGCAGCTTGCATTAACGTTGCGGATTCGGCCACATGTCGACTTGGCGGTAACCAGGACGAGGCGGACGCTGGTCTTTCGGTCTACAAAAGATCCTGGCGAACCAGATCTGAGCGGTTTCAAAGCTCGTAGGCGACGTGTTCGCTTTGACCGTCGTCTCCGATAGAGATCGTGCCAAGCCCGATTGCATTTTTAGAATCCCCGTTGGATGCGGAGGATTTGGCGTGATGCCGGCGAGGGTTCGTCGCCGGCTTTTCGATACTTCTAATCTAATTTTGGGTCCAGCAAGAGATTTGGCTAATCTTCATCGTCTGGAATTAATCCGTCATAGACTTCCAACAAGGCTTCCGCGATCGCTGCACCGAGTGCGTTGCCAGTCTCGGCAATTGCCTTTTCATCCATGTCACGGGCAGCGATCGCTAGGTTGCCACCTTGTTCAGCGACGATCGCTCGAGCCCTTTCGATCGCCCATAGGGCAAAGGCATTGCGGCCTTCAATCGTTACGGTTTCTTGTTCCATTCGTAAGTCCTTAGAGCGCACCTGTTGAAAGAAGCGGGTTCAGACCACGCGCTAACTCATTCTCCAGTCTCAATCAACTGCGGCGGAGAATGGGTTGGCGACCGAGGCAGATTTCCGGATGGGTCAGGCCGAGCGAGCGTCAGCGAAGGTGCGGCTCAGAGAGGGCCGAAAGAAGATCCAAGCGTTTCCTCGCCGGGCTCTCGCTATTGAGTGGGGCCGGCTGGACGCGCCCCACTTAATAGGATTACCGTGCAGTCGGGATACGTTTTCCCCGAAGGCGCATGCAAGGTCGACTTGACCGAGGTTGCACAAGAGTGAAGAGCAATTGGTGGACTAAACTTTTGGCAGATGGAGCCTCTATCATTTCGATCGGTGCATCATAAATGATCTGTTACGTAGGCTGTTGCTACATCGAACCAAAAAGCACAATTGTTTGTCGCTTGGGAAGCCTTGCGAACAGCTGCGCGATCGTTCAGAAGTGAGCGGATCAACTGCCAGTGCTTAAACCGAGTAACGGAAGCTAATGGCTTATTTACTTCCGTTTTGTATTTTGATTGCATCCTTTCAGCAGGTTAAGGAAATGACCAGCGGGAAGCGCTAAGGGCGCCAG
>NZ_AEYE02000020.1 GCF_000298315.2 Rhizobium grahamii CCGE 502
CAGCACTACGTACAGCAGGAGCAGCGTGTCGGCGATTTCGGCGCCCAGCGTGCCGGTGAAGATACCGGTTGTTGCTCAGAAAAGAGGAGCAAAACACAATGTTCGATGACACCACTTAGTCGGGTTCATTAATACAGGCATCGCTGCCTGCCCATTCAATGTCAATTGCACAAGCTTAATGGACGCTTTCCGTCAAGAGTGATCTCGCGCAATAAACGCAACACCTCAATTTGAGTTCACGCGAAGTCCGGCACGGTTTATAAGCTTCTTGGCAAACTTTTGGTACGCCAGCGTACAAAGAGCGTATCATGCCCTGATGGGCGCGGAAACAGATCTTGAAATGGTGGAGAGGCACGTTTCTCGCGGTGAGGCAATCATCGCGGTGCAGCGCTCTGTCATTGAGCAACTGTCTGCTCGAGGATCATCGACAACCGACGCCGAGCATCTTCTGATGCTGTTTCTGGAGATCCAGTCGCAGCATGTCGCCCACCGCAACCGCTTAACGGCTGAGCTGGGCGAACGCCGGTTGCCTTCAGAGAAGAAGCCCTGACACGATCCGCGTCCTGTCGTACACGTCGCCTTGGCTCACCCGAGGCAATCAAGGTTTCCTCTCCGGGCGCCTAACGACCTACCTGGGCGTTTGTTCCAGCTGGGTCCAAGACAACGACCGTAAAGGGTGGCTGCCTTATCAGCCGCGAGTTAGACTAACTGGTAGACCTTGCGCTAAGGAGTTTGCTACCGTGCAGACCCGCCAGGCCTCCTCAATCACCTGGGCTGGGTCACTACCATCAAGCATCTGCACTCGAACCGTCACCTCGGCCTTGCTAGCAATCAAGGGCATTCCATCAAGATTTATGGTGACGCTGACGGCAATCTCGCCAATCTCCCGTCCCATGTCATGCGAGACATAGCGAAGGTCGTTACAGTAGCACCCGCCGATTGCTAATCCGAGCAGCTGAGCACCGTTGAACCCGATGCCCCCGCCACCGGCTTTGCCATCGGGGCGATCAACAACCACGGTATGGCTGGCGGCCCATCCTAGTGCCGCCTCCGTTCCTGCGATGTTCCGCAGCTCCACTGTTGAAACAACCACTCCTTCCTCCAAGGTTAGGTCAGGCCAGTCCCAAGAATTCGCGTTACGAGAAATTTGCGCATGAGTTTGTGAAAGGCAAGACGCCAAAGATGCCTCTTAGCTAGCCGTGCAAAAAGTGCGGGCACGCCTCATCCTCGCGATCATCGTCGCTGGTGCCGTCCTGCTGTCCATGGCGCTGAATAGCTGCCAAGCCCCGCACATCTGCAAACACTGGGGGGTGGTTCGTAAATCTCGTCCGACGACAAGTGTTTGAACCGCTGGGATAGCGTGAGATGCTTGGCTCTGAGGATTGCGATCCAGAGTGCGATGGCCCGATGGAGCCCTCCGACACGCGGGACGGGGGATTGGAACTTTCCTCATCGTTCTCGCGTTCAAAGGCCCGCGGAGGATTACTGCTATGCCATGCGGACTGTGGAACGAACCGGTTGATATCCCTTTCGGCGCGATTGAATCCCGACAAATCCATGGACCAGACGAAGCTATCATGGCCCTCATAGATCGATGGCCAAACAGACGCGGTCCCGCGTACGTCAAGGCCCTCACAGCCTGTCGGGCGGCGATCGCGGGCCGCCTTGATCCGGAAGCGGCCAAGCCCGATTTTCTGGCCGCGGTCCGAGAAGTCGAGCTCAGCTAGCGCGGTCTCTGCCCGTTCGATAAATGGTCATGCAGAACAGGTGGTTGTGCGTGAAGAGCGAAATCAGCGCCAGGACCCGACCACTTCCATCTGCACCTTGCTGGTGCGATGTGCCATGTACTGAAAGTAAAGATTTCCTGAAGACCAAGGAAGCGACCGTCCTTGTCGATATGCGCACGATGGAAGGCGCACGCTAGTACGGCTTCTCGTCCCTCCAGAGACACTCATCGGCCGAGACCTATCGCGGCGCTGAAAGAACTTGATGGCTAGGAGCCTTTAGCTACTGTCCAACTACGTTCTAGTCTTTGGGCGTCGTTCATGTTCACCTCCACCCCGCAAGCCAGGCGGAGTTCGTTCTTTGATAGTCTCGAAAAATTTGTTCAAGACGGAACTGAAGGTGGCCTCTCTGAGTTTTCGAGTGCTTGAGTGCCCGCTCACAGCACCCCCACCTTGATTGCCCCGCTCTTGTCTAGCGTCGTGCGGGGCATCTTTTTTTCCTATGCGGTACCCCTTCTCAACATCAGGGCTTGAAGCAACACAACTGTCTTCATGTCCATGATTTCTCCCGAAGCGATCATGCCGTAAGCCTCCTTAAAGCTCAGCTCCAATACCTCAATATCCTCCCCCTCATGGGCCAAGCCGCCCCCGCGTTGCCGGTCATGGTCATCGTAGGTTCCGATGAACATGGTGAGGACCTCTGTGACAAAGGCGCATAAGCCATACGAAGCGGATACAAGCTCCAGATTTTTCACGACCACCCCAGCCTCCTCCAGCGCTTCGCGGCGAGCGCACGCTTCAGGATCGTCTCCATCCAGGAGTCCAGCGACCGCTTCAAGCATGTAAGGGTTGTCTCCATTCAGCATCGCAGGCGGTCGAAACTGACGTACCAAAATGACTTTGTCCGTAGCAGGATTGTGCAATAGAACGGCGGCAGCGTGGCCCCGGTCGTAGACCTCCCTGCAGATTTCGCCCTCGGTTCCATCAAAGCGACGGTAGCGAAATATGTACTCTGTGAGGGTGCCGAACCCTTTGCCTAACACCTTTGAAAAAACAACCTTCGCGCTCACCGGGTCCCCTCGTATCTTCTACTTTGGCAACGTTGTGCAGCAAGCACCGCGCTGGTGGAAAGCGACAACAAGCCCATCAAGTAGACAAAACCACTGAGACACTGCCTAAGTCCCTAGTGCGAGCGGAATGATAAATGAATCAGCCATTTTTCAATCGCGTAGATTTCCTCCGATCAGCTAGACCGCGCGGGGCCGAAGTCTCGGCAGATGTGACGTACGGCAACATGTGCCACATCGTGAGCGGATCGTCCATCAATACTCGAAGAACCAGCTTCGCTGACTCGAACGGATCTTAACGCCGACGTCGGCTCCATCGAGTTCCAATGATTGCTCGCCCGGTCGCCAGGTTTGCTAGGACGCTCGAAAGATATCATCACGCGAGATGGCTCGCCCTCAATCCGCTTTCGCTTCTTTGGGAAACCAACCGTAAGCACTCAGAATGGCCCTGGTGAGACCTGGAAAGCGAACATCCAATTCCGTGCAGCGCGAATGGTTACGCATTTCAACTCCTTGACGCTCGCAGCGGATAAGGCCGGCCTCGCGCAGCACTTTGATGTGGTTCGACAGCGACGACTTAGGGACAACGCGCTCGCGCAAGTTGGCCAGCGCAGCACACGTCCCGCCGGAGCCACCGCTCGCAATTTGCGCGAAAATCGCCACGCGCTCCGGATCTGACAGGGCATGCAGGATCGCTTCTGGCCGAACGTCTTCTATTGATGGGTGAAAGAGAGGTCTCATAATTTTTGTATATTGGGGCTTGAAACCAAGATCAACAGTTCCGAACTTCCGAACTAAGGAACAATGCCGCCAATTCCGGCGGCGGTCCAAGTTGAAAAGGAACGCGCCATGGGTAAGCTCACTGGAAAAGTCGCCGTCGTGACAGGGGGCTCTAAAGGAATCGGTGCCGCGATTGCCAAGGCACTTGCAGCGGAAGGTGCAGGGGTAGTGGTGAACTACGCTTCGAGCAAGGCGGGAGCGGACGCGGTGGTCCAGACGATTACGTCGGCAGGTGGCAGGGCGATCGCAATCCAGGGTGACGTTTCGAAGGCTGAACAGGCGCAGGGACTGGTGGACGCTGCGGTCAAGGAATTTGGCCAGCTCGACGTGCTGGTCAACAACTCCGGGGTCTACGAGTTCGCGCCGATCGAAGAGGTAACAGAGGAACAGTATCGTCGCATGTTTGATGTGAACGTTCTGGGGGTTCTGCTGAGCACCCAGGCAGCGCTCAAGCACCTCGGCGAAGGCGGCAGCGTCATCAACATCTCATCCGCAGCGACCAGTCTGGCTCCTCCAGCCTCCAGCGTCTATACCGGGACCAAGGGCGCGCTGGACAGTATCACCAGCGTCCTTGCCAATGAGTTGGGCCCGCGAAAAATACGCGTTAACGCAATTCTCCCGGGCATCGTGGAAACAGAGGGTACTCACACCGCGGGGTTCATTGGTTCGGATTTCGCGCACAGCGCAGTGACCCAGACTCCGCTCGGCCGAATAGGCCAGCCCGACGACATCGCTGGGGTTGCTGTCTTCCTCGCTTCCGACGATGCCCGTTGGCTGACTGGCGAGCGATTGGTCGCTAGCGGCGGTTTTCGGTAGTGAACAATTGACGGTGTGCGTGCTGACGCGCACCGTCTCGCTTGAGCGCGGTGGCTTCGACGCGCGCCCACATAGGGTTGATAGCGGCAGCTGAGACAACGTCCGAGATCAGCTGCCCTCTTCCTCATCATCGACATCGCTGATCCGCGTATAGCCCTGCATTGGCGTACAGATAGTGCGTATACTCCCTGCCTTCATCACCTTGGCTCCGGCCCCGCGCGCGGCCTCATACCACGGCGATCATCACACTCGCCAATCCCTGAGGGCGGAACGCCGGCATTGGCTGACCGGCCGAAGCAGGTACGTCGCTCGTGAGGGTGTCTCCTTGCCGGCCCCGTCGAGGCCGAGCTTTCTAGCTCGAGTCAAGGAGGTCCGACTCAAGGCGCGCGTGATGGGGATCGTGCCGGCGGAAAATCGAGACCAGGTTCATTCGGAGCAGCATAGACAAACGACCAAAGAGCGATAATCCCCATCCTCGTCAGTTTGGCTGAAGTCTTGTAACTTCGGTCCCCTTATCATGCGTCACCGAGCAAACAGACGGAACACTCCCTAGTAACCGGAGTTCTGATGTGATCGCACGCAATCGGTCAGTGGTCACGAACGAGCCTCTAGCTAAAGCGCACCCTTATCGACGTTTCCATGAGGACTACATGGATCTAGTATTGATCATCGGCTACTGCGCGTCGATTTGCTCCGTCGCCAGCTTCGTGCCCCAGACGATAAAGATCGTACGCAGCGGGGACACGTCCGCGATCTCCACCTGGATGTATCTTCTAACAGTGACAGGATTTGCGCTGTGGACGTGGTTTGGTTTTCTGCGAGGCGAGATCCCTATCATCCTCACCAATGCGACTTGCTTTGTATTGTCGGCTTTGATCCTGGCGATGAAGTTGAGGTCGGCATTCTCCAATCGACCCCACAAGCTTCGCAAGGACGCATGATGACCGCAGACGCCCTTACTGTCGAAAGCCACGAGGTATACTTTCAAAGGGACCATTTCGCGGCTTGGCCAGCCAACTACGGCTTATGGATTTGGGGCGATGAAGTGCTCGTTATCTTTGCCGACGGGAAAGTGGGCTCACAGGGGCCGCTTCATGCGCGAGATGAGGATCACCCGTTTCGTCCGAAACAAGCTAGGAGCTTGGATGGAGGCCAGACTTGGGTCGTCGAAGATTTCCGGGGAGTCGTCCCCGGCGGAGAAACCTTGTCTGCCGACGAGCATGTCGTGAGTGGTTTGCGCTCCGGCTCGGTCCTCGATGATGTCGCGTTCTTTGAAACGCTTTCCGCTCCAATTGATTTTACGGACCCTGAAACGATCGTCATGGCCGCGCGGACTGGCATCCACGCCGATGCGAGAAGCTGGTTCTATTTTAGCCGCAACAGAGGGAGACAGTGGAACGGGCCCCATTCTTTCAACGGATTGAGCCTTACTGGTGTCGCCGCGAGAACGGATATCGTTCCCCTGAGCCCTCATCATGCGCTGTTCATGCTCAGCTGTGCGAAGCTCAACGGATTGGAGGGGCGAGCGTTCTGTGCCGAGAGCAGAGATGGGGGAAGAACTTTCAGCTTGAAGAGCTTCATAGCAGACGATGAGAATGGCTACTCGATTATGCCATCGAGTGCGCGTCTGACCGATGGTACGATCATCACCGTTATACGGCGCGGCTATTCGGAACAAAGACCGGGGTGGCTGGAAGGGTTTCGGTCAAACGACGAGGGGCAGTCTTGGCACCCACTGGGGCGGATCGTTGAGACTACGGGAAATGGAGGAAATCCGCCCGCTCTTTCGGTGTCGCCGAAGGACCGTCTCTACCTGATTTACGGCGTGCGGGACCAACCTTACGGTATTCGTCTCAAGACTAGCGACGATAGCGGGGTAACGTGGTCTAACGAGCGGATTGTGCGCGACAATGTCATTTTGTCTGATCTCGGGTATGCGAGGTCGTCATTGCGGCAAGACGGCAAGATAATCTGCATCTACTACCTCAACAATGGGCATGAGCGTTTCATCGAAGCGTCGATCGTGTCAGATGGCGGGCTTGGGAACCTCTCGAAATAATCCATTGAAGCAAACTCGGTCCCATGAGGACTAAGCAACTCGCCGATGGACACAGGATCGGATCTGATTCTGACATTCGCTGGTCGTCAACTGAATCCGCCGCTAATGGCGTCGTATGTCAGTCAGCAGGAGTTCTCCCGCGAGGTGTTATGGGGCTGGCAATTCCGGACGTTGCAACGAGGGATAGCAGTTATCGGAGGCCAGGTGTGACGCGGCCGGAGACGTCTGGTCCCAATCGCACGATGCCTGCCTGGATATCCGCGTCCACGGCACTTCCATGTAGAAGGACCACAGGTGCCAGCCAGCACCGCCGCAACTGACCATGGATAGGGCCAGGAGGACCGGACCCGAGGTTAACGCGACGTGTTTCATTGTTGAACCCAATTGATTGCGGCGGAAAGTCCCCTCCAGAGAGGGCTCCACCATTGGCGTCGTGTTGCGCTTCGGTCTCAATCGTATTATAAACTTAAGATCCTGCCATTTGGCAGTATACTATCTGTCAGATGGAGGTCGTCATGGTCGTAGCACAAGCTGTTCGTGATAGTGGAGCGCCGCAGTCGCCTGTAAATCTAGGCGATGCAGGATCCCGGGAACGGCTTACCCCGGCAGCAGTGTCAGGTGTTGTTCGACTGGCCGAGATATGGCGCTTAACCAGCGTCGAGGTCTGCGCCCTGATGGGTGACGTGTCAGAGCGCACTTGGTTCAGAATGAAAAAGGGCGCGTGGAGCGGGAGCCTGTCTCAAGACACGTTGACCAGAGTCAGCGCCTTGATAGGCATCTTCAAAGCTCTCCGACTGCTTTTCTCTGAACCACTGGCCGACGAATGGGTGAAACTTCCAAATAAGGGACCGCTTTTCCAGGGGCGCCGGCCAATCGACGTGATGATCGAGGGCGGCATCCCAAAGCTGCTTCTTGTGCGACGCCACGTTGATGCATTGCGGGGTGGGCTGTGATCGAGCCGGCTCGCACGGACATTGTCCAGCGAGATACGGTCCGTCTCATATCGACCGCTAGGCTGAAGGAACCAGTGTTGCTGGCTCTCGCGCCAAATCATGGCGCCATGGAGGATCTCGCCGAGTTGGAGGGCGCTACCAGCGGCCGCCTCCAAGCCCAAGAAGGTGGCCTGCTGGACCTCGATCCGAAAGAGCTCGTCTTCGGACGCCCCGGCCATACATTCATCAATGCAGCGTTTACATATACACGCCCCGGCGGCAACCGATTCAACGATGACGAGCGCGGTGCCTGGTACTGCGCATTTTTGGCGGAAACGGCTTTAGTCGAGGTCGCTTTTCATCTGACAAGAGAACTGGAAGCAATCAACCGCTTCAAGAATGTCACCGACTACGCAGAATTGATCTCTGATTTCGTTGGTCATTTCCACGACCTTCGCGGCGATGGTTTTTCGGGTGGCGAGAGTTTGAACCCCGATCCGGCAGTCGCATATCCGGCGGGGCAGGCATTGGCCAGATGGCTTCGTCAAGAGAAGGACAGTCCGGGTCTGATCTATCCTTCCGTGAGATCATCGGGGGGCATATGTCTCGTGGCCTTCCATCCCTCACTGATTCAAAACCTGCGCCAAGGCGGGACATGGAGGCTTGAATGGCAGGGTTCTCCAGAACCTGATATCTCTAGACTTTAGATGAGCTCCAAATGACGAACACGGCCCATCTTGATGAAGCGAGAAAGGCGATGCTTGCAGCATGGGCCAACGCTGGAAATGCAGGTTCGCCGAACCTCGCCCGGCTCCAAAACGATCCGCCGCGCCGCCTGCGGCGTGACCTCGAGCGTCTTCGCCACCATCCCAGCCGATACCAATGGCTTCGCCATTACCAGCTCGACCAACTCCGGCAATTTTGAAGACGTTCGTCTTGCCGACAATTTGCGTTCCATCATCTGCCGAGCCAATGCCAGCCGGTCATGCTCCTTGAGGCCGGCCTCAGCGGCCGCCAAAAACCCATTGGCGATTGCGAGGAGCCGCGTCTCCCGGTCGCGATGCCGGCGCCAATCGACGGGGGTGGTTTTGAGGCCAAGATGAATGGCGGCGAGATGAGCGCCTGGCGTGACCCTCGCCTGGCGCAGGATCGACGCCGCGAACAGGCGGCCAGCCGACGACGCAGACGATGAACCGGGGTCTGGAGTGGCACCTAAGGGATGAAAACAGAAACCGCCTTCTCGAGAACAGTGAACCTCACTGGTGTCTTGGTTTTAAGTTCCCCGTCAAGATTGACTGGGCGTGGCCTCTTGGTTCGGATTGTAAGGTCTTTGGTGGAAAAAGTGCGGACATCGTCCCATTCACTTTGCGTGCCCGCTCGAAGGCTGGGAAGCAACGCCAGAAGCCGCCACCAATGATCGACTTCGAGGCTGTAAAAATCGAGCAATCCGTCGGTTGCGGTTGCGTCGGCCTTCACGGCCATGCCGCCACCGTAGAAGCGGCCGTTGCCCACGGCCATCTGAAGAGTATGCAATCCCTCCACCCGGCCATCGTGTTCCAATGTCGCACTGAATAGACGCGAACTGGCAAGAAGCCTCGCTGCTACGATACCGTAACCGAGTTTGCCCCACCGCTTCTTAGCTTTTTCAGTCAAAGACATCGCCAGGTCCGCGCTGAAGCCTATGCTGGCTACATTGAAGAACGGATGTCCATTCGCTTGGCCAAGATCTATTAGTGTCGTGTTTCCCTTGGCGACAATATCGATGGCGGCCGCCAGGTCGGTTGGCAAACCAATGGTCCGCGCGAAGTCATTGGCAGTCCCGAGAGGCAGGACGCCAAGCGAGAGGCCCGTGTCCAGCAAACCTTCGGCAGCAGCGTTCAGGCTCCCATCTCCGCCACCAACAATAACCATGTCTATCTTGCCGGCACGAGCCTTGATGGCCTCAGACGGCGTCTCATTGGATTCAGGGAGAAGCTCTACATAGTTTATACCACTACGCGAAAGCAGCTCACGGACTTGAGGCAAACTTTCTTCCCCACGCCTGGACTTCGGGTTCACTAGGAGCAAAGCGGCCTTGCCATTCATGCAGATATTCTCCGTTCACCTGAAACACATCTGGGAGACCAATATAAAAGCGCAAAGTTGACCTCCGTATCGACAGATGTGCAGCGCAACGGGCCCCATTCAAGTGCTCGGAAATGGATTAAATTGCTCCCTCGAGTAACCGGGGGAAGTGCCGTTTACCAACCTGAATGGGGAGCCCGATCAGACGTTTTTTACGGGCGATTTAATCAAGGATCTGCTTGCCGCCTGTCGCACAATGCCCGCCTGTTTTTCATCGCGCGTGATCCGACGCAAATTCTTATGCGGTACAAAGAGCACGCGTCAACGGCGCAATGACCCGCCAGACAACACAGCTTTAGCCTTCAGCTCCGGGCTTCCAACCCCCTCCCTTCTCGATCCCTCCGATCTCGAGCGGAACCGCGTTCGGATGGCGGGGCCGAGTAATGATGTCGATTGGCGGCGGCCGAGCAATAGCGGAAACTTTGCGCGTCACATTGGCGGCTTCGCGAATAGCAGGACCACCATGCGGCGCTCTAGGGGCGTCAAAGGTTAACGCCTTCGTAACCAGTTTGCTTTCTTTCGCTTTAAGCGGAAAAGGTCCACGGTGTATCTGGCAACCGTTGGTTACGCCGATGGAGGGCGCCATGGACTATGTAAGCGTTGCGGTCGTCGGCGCTGGAATAGGGATGATCTCGTTTTGGATCGCTATCAACGCCAGACATTTTTGGTTCAGGGCGTCTGAACCGTTCGCACTTCTCCAACAGAAACGGAGCGGCAATTCCACCGAGTCTTCGCGATCATGACAAACGAGCGCCGCCAATCCCTGCTGCGCTTTTATATGGAAAAGTACGAGTGCGGTCCCCAGGACGCCATGCTATTCGCCGTAGAAGATAGAGAGCGAGACATCCGGAGGTGCGGGTGAGATTGCTCGGCCTCACTCACACCAATTACTCTGGTGCCCTTGCGCCACCTTGGGTAAGCCTTCCTTCTTCAACTTCTGGTCCACTTCGAGAATATTTATTTCGGCGATTTTCAGAATATATGTGGAGCAATAGGGAAAGCCGAGAGCCGCAAGCGCAGGAGGCGGGCCATTGAAGGATGCGCAAGGTTCGACGGGGTATGACGATCCTTGCGCAGCCCCTCTCACAAGCCAAGCCTGCAAGGTCTTTTAGATTACCATCATTGCCTCAACCCGGCGATAACGTCTTATGCATTATAAGGCTGCGACGGGCTAGGGCATCTCTCCGCTCTGCGGGGAGCAGGAGGCCATAAGGGGATTTCCGCGACACCTCGCGGCCTCTAAATCCTTCCCCCTAGGGAAGAACCGGAAGAGAGTACCGGCGGGGGACCACCCCATCACCGTAGGTCGGAATGTGCCGTATCCTTCGTAGGGTTATAGGTCATTCCGTAGTCGAACTGGCGATCAACTGCTCAGCGTCGCTACAGGGAACAATGACGGCCATCGCGCGTTTGCGGTGGAAGAACTCACCCATCGAAACTCAACTCGCGCACTTGACCCTGTACTTCGCGTCGGCGCGGTGGGGTTTCTAAATTGCTGTTTTCGGAAATAAAGAATGGATCATCGTCGAACGGACAGATGTCGAGACCTAGAAAGGGCGCTTGCAAAACAACTTCCCCGATGCGGTCAGGTCCAATCGCTTCACGATCTAGGGCGGCCGTTAATCGAAATGGGATTCACGGAGACGGAAATTGTTCGAGCGCTGGTTACCCTAACACATATGAGAACAATCAAACTTCTTCCGGGCAATCTGCTCAGAGTCCTCAGAAATCCCCCATGATCCAGGCGGGCGGCGACAGCGTGCATAGACTGGCGGCGGAGGGAGAGTGGGGCGTTAACGTCGCCCCGCCCGCATAGGAGATAACTATCAATTGAACTGCTTGACTAGCAGAGGCCAGAGAGCTAGCCAATGCTTTATCTGAAAAGACCTTTCACGGGCGGCCGGCTCACTCACTGCATGCACTGCCCATTCATGAACCGGCCTCGCGCCGGCGTTTGGGGTGACGCGTCGGCGCTTCAATTTATATGGCCGCGCAATGCCGGATTTTCCATGTCTTCAAACGTACGATAGCGAACAATGGAAGCCGGGAGCGGGGCGTTGCTCCCGGCGTCGAGCCCGCAACAGGAGTGCATGAAAGCGGGTACGGCCCCCAATGAACATTGATATATTCGCAAAGTTCCACCCAATTCGCAAAAACCCGTCTTCCTCGGAACCACGCTAACGGCACGTTCGTCTGCAGGATCGCAAACTCTCCTGGAGGTCGTCCTCCAACTCCCGACAGGTCTGTTCGAAATGCACCAGAAGCATACTGTCTCCGCCCTTGGTTCGCAGGTCATCACGAAGTCTCAGAGCGTCGCCGTAGGCTTCTATGAGTTCGGTCCACCGAGTGGCCAAGTGTGCTTGATCCTGAAGGTCGGGATGTAGCTTCAAAAGCGCCGCCAACCCGAACCCAAAACTTTCGGAACTCGCGTTTTCCATCGGCATTGCAAAAAGAGCCCCGCGTCTATCGTGGCGGTATTCGGAACCCGCACCACGTGATCACCATCAAAGTTTCCCATCGGCCCGCCCCTTTCGGTTAGGCTGAGAGGTCGATGGCACACATTCGCGTTTCTAACCTGAATACCAGATGAAGAGGATGCGCTGCACCGTGTCTCAGGATTGGAACCACGGCCAAGGCTGTTCCGCAACAGTCTTGGCCCACGGGATCTAGCTATTCCTGAGTCGAGTTACGAACCGGTCCTCGGCGCTGAACAAAGCTTGACGGATCCGGGTCACGTCCACTTTGGCATCCTGGACTGTGGACTGGTAGCCGGGCCCAGCCAGCTAGTCCCAGCAAGGTTAGGCGCCGCTTCGTGGGATTCACACGCGGCGATGGCCAGTTTCTAGTAAACGCCTGTCGCCCGCCCGCGTGCTACCGCCTCGCACCGCATAGCCTGCCTCCATACATGCTGCGAGGAAGAGCTCTTTGCTGACCGCCGGCGGAGTTTCACGGCGGAGGGCATTCCGGCAACTGGCGACCGCTGCATCATGATATGCACCGTGTGCATTGGGCCATTCGTTTTCAAGAAAGTCCAGAGTATCGTGGATACTTTGGAAGGACTTTTCGGTGCCATTCTGAAGGCGAACAGTTATAGGCGTAGCCCAAAGAATATCTGGCGTCGGCATTTTCTCCTCCTTTTCTTACCAACGGCACATGGCGAGAATCTAATATTTGAGGCGCAGCGTTCAAGGGCTAAGGGCACGGGCTGTAAGGGACGCGACACTCAATACTGCTCCGAGATGGGCTGTGGGCCGGCTGGTCGTCCGGCGCAATCATACCAAGACGGCTGCTGTCAGGATCGTGGGCGACTCATCGCAATTCCAGAGAGGGGGCTTATGATCGCTTCCTGCAGTGTTGATCAGACCTTTGACCGGTATGTCGTCGGTGGCGGAAGAGCCTCATGTGCTTTTGCCAACGTTTCCAACCAAGTCGCCAAACCGGTTGGAACCTCCTCGTTTCCCGCTTCGAGAGCTTCGATCCACGATAACTCGCACTGAAGCGCGGACGCAATGTTGATTGGCGTCCATCGGATGTGCAAGAGGCATTCTGAAAATCGTTGGGGGGTCATGGCACCTGCTGCAATGGATCATTCGTTGGCCACCCTCGCACAAAGATTATCGGTGTCAATCGTGGCAGTCGTTTTGCGTGCAGCAGCGCCCCGGCCTCTGCCTTCACTCGGCTAGCTTGCAGGATTTGCAGAAAGCATGGGTTTCCGGGAGCTTCGCGGGGTATAACATGCAAGGGTGTGCGTGGAGATTCCGGTGTCCGGTGGGTTTTGGACCACATACGCTTACCGGCCTCGACCGGGCCAGGCGACATGGCCATTTCGGTCGGGCCGGTGAGCGCGGGTCCCGGCCGCGGCGGCCATGCGGACGTGCCGATAACGCCGCACATCGTTTTAACAATGCGCGTAGAACTCCAAATGTTAACTGGCGTGCGCTGCAGCACGGGAACTGATCGTTTCGGGCGTCGTTCTTCTAAAAAGAAGGAGAACAGCCATGTCTTCTCAAAACGGCGAAGGAACCGGGAAAACTGTAACGGACTCGTCTCACCTGCCAACGTTGACGTTGGAGCAAGAACGTGTGGTCGATTCCTATCGCCACGGCCGAATGAGGGAATCATTGTTTCAGCAGCACCTGGCTGACGATCCAGTCTTGGCGCGTTACGTTCGTTTGAAATGTCACCCACCTCGCGATGGATGGTTGCCTCCGACCTCGGGAACGTCTTCAAAGAGAAGCGGGCACTGACCTTATTGGTTCCGGATCCTGAGCAGTCAGGAAACTTAAGACTCTTTCCCAATCCCGCTCATCGGGAACATCCCGGCTGGGTAGTGGTTAGGCTCCCCAGAAAGGAGTTCGTTATGACGATCATTCCGACCGAACCCGATCCGAGCCAGGCGCCTGGGCCCATTCCCGGCCTGCCGCCTGATGTCCCCAATCCGCCGATTGAAGAGCCAGAACCCGAAGACCTTCCGGATGAGATTCCAAACCCGAACCCGGATGAGAACGACATGCCTCCGAAGCTGTTGTGAGCCGGCACCGCATCGCCAGACCTATGTCAGCTGGACGAACAGGTGTGATAGGCATCTCCAAAGAGACACAGGATGAGCTCTGCTAAAATCCGCAGAGCCCTAATCCAAGCAAGACCAACGTCTTTTTAAACCGATCGCGCTTCGGCTTGGGCATTGATCCTCATGTAGGCATCCTCGAGCGGATCGTGAATTGGCACCAAGGGCGCAGCGCCAAGCATGAGGAGAGCTTTTAGGTGCTGCCAGCCGCCTTCCTCACCAAGAACCGTCGCATAGGAGGTCATCGCCTGGCGCGCCTCACCAGCATAGAGGCGTTCGTACTCCGCAAAGTTCGAGAAGTTCTCGCGGTTACTTTCCGACGGACAGAAAGTCTCTGCTGCTGCGCCTTCAGCCAGAATTATTTCATGGGTGGCGAGAAGCACAGCGTAGTACTCAATTGTCATGTCACTGCTGGGTGTGATCGGCGCAATCGTCGTGCCATTCACGAGATCCTTCACACGAATAAGAACACCATTCAGGAAGAGCGCATGACCTGGCGACAGGTAGAGATCAGCATGTGGCGTCTGACCGTCCAGGGCGTGGCGGGCAACTCGGATCGGGATGACGCCTTCAAACCAGCGGGCGCCACCCTTCTTGAACGATTGGCGACCCACCCACTTGACCGCCCGGGTTTCTCCGCTCGGCAGGGCGACGCGATCGCCAATACGAAGATCCTCGACAGGCTTTTCGCCGTATTCTGTTAAAATGGCGGTCCCGCGGAGGAAGCATTGCGCGCCACCATCGCCGCCGGACTTGCCATTCCCGCCTGCGTTTCCGTTCCCGCCCGCGTTTCCGTTCCCGTTACCCCATCCCAAATGCAGCCCCGCTGCTCTTGCCGGCAAAGACGAAGCCGCCATTGCAACGGCCGCCAAGCCCGCCAAGCGAGCACCGGCAGCTGCTGCCACCCCCAAAAAACGCCGGCGTGCGGTATTGCGTGGCAGCTTCGGATCTTTCAAGTGTGACATCCTGATGGTCCTCTTCTATCTAGAACAGAAAAGGATACGCGTTTTACGCCCGCTCGGAATTCGGCAGAAAGGCTTAGTACGCAAACGCACCAATGGGGTTCCCAGAGTCTTCTTTCCAATACGCAGGCTCGCGCCTCGAAGACGAAGCTCGGACGCCGGACTAAACTGCAGCTTGGCTCCTACAGGGGCCGAGAGATCCAGAAAGCCGCTGCCGTTATGAGACGTTCGGCAAAATTTCTTTCAGCCGGCAGGCTATCGATCTCCAGCGATTCCAGAGACCAATGTGACGGCTTCCAAAGCAGACGATGTCAGCCGATATCAAGTGCCTGTTGGAGGTGTTCTCGTGATCTGGATATCACTATCGTTGGCCGAGTCGCCCAACGGCCATAACAAGGAAATCAAAAACGGGAGGGTTCCAATGCCCAGAAACATGTTTGATCTCACGGGACGGGTCGCGGTCGTCACCGGGGCCAGTCGTGGCCTTGGACAGTGGATCGCACTTTCCCTTGCTGAAGCGGGTGCAGATCTCTGTGTCACCGCTCGTGATGAAAAGTCGCTGCATGAAACGAAGCAGAAGATTGAAGCCCTCGGCAGGAGATGCCTCACCAGCGCCCAGGATGTGACCGACATCTCATCCATCGACGAAACCCTGAGCCGGTTCGAAGCGAACACGGGCGGAATTAACATTCTCGTCAACAATGCCGGCTATGAGCAGGTTTCTCCCTCTTTGGATGTCGATGAAGATACCTGGGACAAGATTATCGGGACCAACCTAAAGGGCGCCTTTTTCTGGTCCCAGGCTGCAGCGCGGCGGATGTCCACTCGTACCGTTGGCGGAAGTATCATAAACCTCTGCTCTCTCACCTCCTTTGTCGGCATACCCACCGCTGTGCCCTACGGCTCTTCGAAGTCCGGGCTGCTCGGCATGACACGCGCGCTCTCATGCGAATGGGCGCCGCTTGGCATCCGGGTGAATGCAGTCGCACCCGGATATTTTCGCACAGCAATGACAGAAGGTTTTTACCAGGACGGGGACTGGTCAGAACGAATGCTCGACAAGATCCCGCAGAAGCGGTTCGGCAACGCCTCTGATATTGGGGGTGCCGTCGTCTTCCTGGCAAGCGGAGCTTCCTCCTACGTGACGGGTCAATGTATTGCCATTGATGGCGGTTTTCTTGCATCGATCTGAATCGGGCAAGATGATCCTTGACAGCATCGGGTTCATCACTAAAGTCACGAATGTATAGACAACTATAGACAATAAACGGGAACGAAGACGTCGACTTCCTAGGAATTTGCCGGGTCTGAATATCCCGTGTCCTCGCGTGATCAGAAATCCGGCCATTGCTCTGGGAGGCACCCGTTGCGCGGCGCTCCTGCCGGGTGCTTGCCAGTTTTAGACTCGTCACGACATGTCGCGACGATGAAGGGCCGCTTGCGCCTGCGCGGTCTCAATCCAAGGGTTCATACAATGACTGAGGTCACCTTCCACGACTATTCGAAACTCGGCGGCGACGAGAAAGCCGCCCTCTTGCGCCGGTCCGAGACCGACATTTCGACATTCATCGAGAAGGTCGCTCCAATCCTCGAGGCAGTGCGCACGGAGGGAGACCGCGCGGTCGCCCGGTTTGGACGAGACCTCGACAAGGCGGATGTCTCCGAAGACAAAATCAAGGTCACGGAAGCGGAATTCGACGCGGCCTTCAAGGCGGTCAGTGAGGATGTGATCGAAGCGATAACCTTCGGCATTGAAAATATCCGCCATTTTCACGAGGAGCAAAAGCCCGAAGCCATGTGGCTGAAGGAGATCAAGCCCGGCGCCTTCGCCGGCGACCGCTTCACACCGATCAAGTCGGTCGCGCTCTACGTTCCGCGTGGCAAAGGCTCATTTCCATCCGTCACCATGATGACGTCTGTCCCCGCGGTGGTTGCCGGTGTTCCTGATCTGGCGATCGTCACACCGCCGGCGCCTGATGGTGGTGTCGATGCCGCGACGCTCGTGGCAGCGCGTCTGGCTGGCGTAAAGACGGTCTACAAGGTCGGCGGCGCGCAGGCTGTCGCCGCTGTTGCTTACGGCACGGAAACGATTAAGCCGGCGCTGAAGATCGTCGGGCCGGGAAGTCCCTGGGTGGTCGCAGCCAAGCGAAGCCTTGCCGGCATCATCGACACCGGACTTCCAGCCGGTCCTTCCGAAGCGATCATCTTTGCTGACGACACCCTCCATGGGGGCCTTGCGGCCCTCGACCTTCTGATCGAGGCTGAGCACGGCCCCGACTCCTCTGCCTATCTCGTCACCCATAGCCGCAGGGTTGCCGACGAGGCTCTCGCCGCTCTGCCCGACCACTGGGCCCGGATGACAGAGCAGCGCGTGCAATTTTCAAGCATGGTGCTCTCAGGAAAATGCGGCGGCATCATCCTCACCTCGTCGGTCGAGGAAAGCTATGACTTCATCAATGCCTATGCCCCGGAACACCTTGAGATCCTGTCGACGGATCCTTTTGCCCATCTTGGCCACATCACCGAGGCAGCCGAAATCCTCCTCGGCCCCCATACGCCCGTCAGCATCGCGAACTTCTGCCTCGGGCCGAACGCGGTGCTTCCGACCAGCCGCTGGGCACGGACATTTGGTCCCCTCTCGGTTACCGACTTCGTGAAACGCAGTTCGATCGGCTATGTGACTGCGCCTGCCTATCCCGAGTTTGCCAAACGTGCTCACAAGCTTGCGGAATACGAGGGCTTCTCGTCCCACGCGCATGCGGTTTCGGCCGTCCGTGACACTTATCTGCCGAAACGAGGCTGAGGTGATGAAGGCCGTTCGTCTGCACGACGCGCTCGATCTAAGGGTCGAAGAGATTGAACGACCCGGCCCGCCTCCGGCAGGATCCGTAACGATCGATGTTCGTGCGGCCGGGATCTGCGGTTCGGACCTTCACAACTTCCGGACGGGCCAGTGGATCAGCCGGCGTCCATCAACCGCCGGACACGAGTTCTGCGGGCGCATATCGGCGATTGGCGACGGTGTCGAAGGTCTTGTTGTCGGTGACCTGGTCGCTGCCGACTCAAGATTCTATTGTGGTGAATGCGACGCCTGTAGATCTGGCCGTACCAATGTCTGCGAGCATCTCGGTTTTGTCGGCGAGGTGTGTGACGGCGGTTTTGCCGAGCAGACCCAGCTGCCGGCCAGGCTCGTCAGGAAGCACGATCCGTCGCTTGATCCGACGATCGCTGCCATGGCCGAACCGCTGGCCGTTGCCCTTCACGCCATACGCCGGCTGAACCCCCGCAGCGGCGAAGCGGTCATTCTGATCGGATGCGGGACGATCGGCGGTCTTTGCGGACTGTTGCTTTCACGCCTTCACAACGGAAAGCTGCTATTTGCGGACGTGAACCTCGATCGAGCGGAAATGGTGGCAGGGATTTGCGGCGGATCGGCAATACCACTGGACAAGTCAAAAGCCAGAGTTCTACTGAACGACGTCCGTCTTCGATACGCAATCGATGCGACGGGAAGCACGAAAGCGATAGAACAGGGCATCGAGATCCTGGATGGGGGCGGTGCCATTGCTCTCGTCGGAATCAGTCACGGGAAAATTGAGCTTGATCCGAATATCCTGGTCGAGCGAGAGATTGCCCTTATCGGCTGTCACGCTTTCGAAACCGAACTTGCCGATGCCATTGCACTCCTGCCGGACCTGCAGTCTTCCCTCCTCGAATTCATAGATACCCTGACGTCGCTCGACGACGTTCCAGAGGCCTATCGCCAATTGAACGAAGGACGAGCTTCCAGGTTGAAGACCATTATTCGCATCGCCGACTGATCAAGTCACGCCGGGCGTGAGACGGAGTTTCAAGTTGCCAGGTCTTTCAAACACTGCGCTGCCTCTCTACGAGAAGGTCAAGGACTTCGTCCTCGATAACATCGGGAACGGAAACTGGCCACAAAACGAGAAACTTCCGTCCGAGCACGATCTTGTATCCTCGCTCGGCGTGTCCAGGATGACGGTTCATCGCGCTTTGCGGGAGCTGACCGACAAAGGCTATCTCAGACGCGTTCAGGGTGTCGGGACCTTCGTTTCCCCTCCGAGAGCGCAATCCACTCTGATTGAGATCAGCAACATTGTCAGCGAGATCAAGGCCCGAGGAAGTCGCCATCGTGCGGAGGTGGTCATCCTCGAAAGGATCGAACGGCCAGATGAGATGCTGTTGCGGGCATTCGAGTACACAGAGCCTCGACCCGTCGATCATTCCCTGATCGTGCATTGCGAAAATGGCGTTCCGGTTCAACTCGAGGAACGATACGTCAATCCAACTCTTGTGAAGCACTATCTCGATCAGGATTTCACATCCGCGGCGACTTATGACTACCTGCAGCACAGCACCCCCCTGACGGAGGTAGAACACCTGATCAGTGCCATCCCAGCGACCGAGCGAGACGCGAAGCTTCTGCATATCCGTGAACGTGACAGCTGCCTTGTACTCAATCGGAAGACCTGGACCGGGCCAACTGTCGCCACCGTCAACACCTTTACCTATGTCGGGAGCCGCTATGCGCTCGGGAGCAGATACCTGTCTCCAGCAAGATGAAGCGTCGGGCAGTCAAGGTGCAGGGGAGATCAATCAGCAGATCTCGGTCACATCAAGTGGCGAGGGTGCGATGCTAAAATGTACGACAAGTATAACGCACCGGCATATCGCCCGTTTTCCGGCCTTGATGTTCGGGCGTGAAACTTGAAAAGATGCAACGCTAACCAACGACGAAAAATAGTTAGAAAGAGGGGTTTGAAATGAACTACGCATCCATCAGTAAACACGTCTCCCGCGCAGCAATTGCGCTCGGGATCGTCGGTGCGCTCGCCTTGAGCCCGGCCGTCGCGCAGGACATCCCTTCCAAGCCGGAGCCCGGCACCTTCAAGATCGGGATTGAGCCCTGGCTTGGCTACGGGCAGTGGCATGTCGCGGCAAGCAAGGATCTGTTCAAGAAAGCCAATCTCGAGAACGTCGAGCTGGTGAACTTCACCGAGGACAAAGACATCAATGCCGCACTCGCGAGCGGACAACTTGATGCTGCCAACATTGCGACGCACACCGCCATGGGCATGGTCGCCGCCGGTCTCCCGGTGAAGATCGTCTCCCTTCTCGACTTCAGTCTGAAGGCCGATGCCATTCTCGCAGGTGCGGACGTCAAGAGCGTAGCTGATCTCAAGGGCAAGAAAATTGCCTTCGAAGAAGGTACGACCAGCGACATCCTCCTGAATTACGCCCTTGCCAGCAACGGCATGACCATCAACGACATCGAACGCGTGCCGATGCCGGCAGCTGACGCCGGAACCGCACTGATCGCAGGACAGGTTCCTGTTGCTGTGACCTACGAGCCTTACATCTCAACCGCACTCGCCCAGGACAAAAATATCCAGCTCCTGTTCGAAGCTGGTAAGGACCCCGGCCTCGTCTCTGACGTCCTCGTCGTTCGTGAGGAAGTGCTGAAGGAGAAGCCCGGACAAGTGCTGGCGATGATCAAGGCCTGGGATGCGGCGCTTGCCGATTACAAGGCCAATACGGAAGAGGACCGCGCCATCATCGCAAAGGCCGTTGGTGCCTCGCCGGAGGATCTCAAAACCGCCTTCGACGGCGTTCAGTACTACACGTCAGCGGAAGCTGCCAAAGCCTTTGCCGGCGACTTCAAGAGCAAGACCTTCGCCGACGTTCTGAAGGCGGCAAAACAGGCCGGCCTCCTGAAGCAGGACGTTTCCGCCGACAGCATGATCGACACCTCGTTCGTTGACGCCGCGAACAAGTGACCTCTGCCAACGGGACCGTAATGTCTAGCTCCGAAATGCCCTCGACACCAAAGGACCGGCCCCGCGCGCAATTGCGTGCGGGCGTCGGCAGACCGCCAAGCGCCTTCAGGATCGGCGATCCGATCGGCGGACGGGCCTTTTTTCTGATCGCACTTTCCGTTTTCGTCCTGCTCTTTACCGTGTGGTGGATCACGACCGGGACCGGCTGGGTGAAGCCGATCTTCCTGCCCTCACCCACAGCCGTCTGGACCAAGATGGTCGAGCTCGCTGTCGACGGTACACTTTGGACCGATGCCGGGATCAGCATCTATCGCATGCTGGTCGGGTTTCTTCTGGCGTCAGCCATGGCAATTCCGATCGGGATCATGATCGGTTGCTTCAAGACATGGGAAGCGGCCATCGAGCCGTTTGTCGATTTCGTTCGCTACATGCCGGTCGTTGCCTTCGTGCCCCTCACCATTCTTTGGGCTGGAACAAGTGATATCCAGAAGTTCGTCATCATCTGGATCGGCACATTCTTCCAGCAAGTGCTGATGGTCATGGACAGTGTTAAACGCGTTCCAGCCGACTTCGTGGGGCTCGGCCGCACGCTCGGCATGTCGGAAACCAAGATCCTGCGCCGCATCGTCCTGCCATCCGCCCTTCCCGGTATTTGGGATACACTACGCATCAGCCTGGGCTGGGCTTGGACCTGGCTGGTCCTTGCAGAGCTCGTCGCCGCCACGTCGGGGCTTGGCTATCGCATCGTGGTCTCGCAGCGATATTTTCAGACGCAGACGATCATCGGTTACATCCTGCTGCTTGGCTTGCTTGGCTTGATCACCGATCAGAGCATGAAAGCGCTCGAGCGCGTCTTCTTCCGCTATTCCTCGAGGCATTGACATGAGCGAACCCAAACTCAAGATCGAGGGGCTCAACAAGTGGTACAGCGGCAGGAAATCCCAGGTTCATGCGCTGAGTGATATAGAGCTTGAACTTGCTGACAACGAATTTGTCTCACTCGTCGGCGCATCCGGCTGCGGCAAGAGCACGCTTTTGTCCATCGTGGCGGGCCTCCAGGGCTTCGACAATGGTGTGCTTCTGACTGATGGAGCTCCGATCGTCGGCCCGGGACTTGATCGCGGGGTCGTGTTTCAGTCGTACACGCTCCTGCCATGGTTGACGGCGCAGCAGAACGTCGAGTTCGCACTCAAGGCCGCCGGCATGACCGCCGCCGAATGCCGGGATGTCGCTCGCCATCACATCGAACTCGTCAAGCTGGACAAGTTCGCAGACGCCTTCCCCTCGCAACTCTCGGGCGGAATGAAGCAGCGCGTCGCGATTGCGCGTGCGCTTTCCTACCGTCCGAAAATGCTGTTGATGGATGAACCATTTGGCGCGCTCGACGCGCTTACCCGTCATCAGATGCAGGAACTTCTGACCCAGATCTGGGAAGAACACCGGCTGACTGTTCTCTTCGTCACACACGATGTCGAAGAGGCCGTCTATCTATCCGATCGCATCCTTGCGATGAGCATCAATCCCGGGCGCATCAGCGCGACCTTCAGCGTCGGACTCAGCCGTCCGCGAAACCAGGAGATGATTTCGACGGTGGAATTCATCGCGCTTCAAAAGGAGGTGCTCGCTGCGATCCGCGCAGGATCCCAGGGTGAGCTGGAGCATTAAATCAGGCGGAGGATGGCTAGGGTAGCAGCTGGCTCCTCACCTATTCTCGGCCGAACCTTCCGAGCAAATTCAGCACGATACGTCCGACGTCATTGTCTTCCGACGGGCCGGGCAACGCGCCGATCCAGGCAACGGAGCCGGTGGAAAAGACTAGGCCCCCGCCTTCATGTTGATAGATCGTCATGTCCGCCCGGCGGAGCGCAGTTCGCTCGGGTTCACCGTCGGCGACCCAAAGATCGGGCCGGACTTGAAAGCTGTCGTCAAAGCCATCTGCGACAGCGAGGCGAACGAGGTTTTTCGGTGTCTCCTCCGACCGGATGACCGCATCGATCTCGTAGCCGGCAGCACCTCCAAGAACACTCCCTTCGGCTCCGAAGGTCTCGGATAGAACGCCCGCAAAGAGCCACGCATATGCGCCGTGGTGGCTATCCGTGAGCCGCCGATAGGGTCGTGACTTGCCGAAGCCCATGATGACGTAGGTGACACCGACAAGTGCTTGCGGATGGTTGAGGCCCCGATCCTCCCAGTTTCCTCCGGGTTCGCCGGTCATTGCCAGATGCAATTCCCCCGGCCTGCCTGACCAGATCTCATTTTTTCCTCGCCGCAATTCCATTTTGTCGCCCTGGAATGCGACGACCCAGTAAAATCCATTTCCACCGAGGTAAGCGAGGCTCCCGCCAGACGTGAGGTAGTCCTTTAGTCCATCCATCATGGAGGAGGACCAGTATTCAGGATGACTGCCCGTTAAGAGCAGGCGATAGGGTGCGATGGCAGAACGTCCCCCGTCATGAAGATCATGATCGGTCAGGATGTCGACATCAATTCCGTGACGCGCGAGGAACTTCAGAAGCTTCAAGTCCACCGAAAGAAGGTGCGGCGAGTTCGAAAGCGGATAGTGATAGTCGTCTCGAAGCGTGGCGCGCGGTCGCCGGCTGCTTGTCAGGCTGACACCGCTCATGTCGCTGTGGACGTCATAAAGGCTCAGGAAATTATTGTCGATTGCGAAGAGATGAGCCCGATCATTGCCATGCCAGGGATACCTTTCCGGCGGCAGCTGTTCATCGGCATAGGCAAGATAGGTGGCGGTAGGCAGGAGTAAGGCAACGGTTGCCATGGTAACCTGCGGGCGAACAAAGAACGGAAGCTTTTCCACACCTTTTTCCGTTTCGATTGCGACGGCGTAGACGCCCGGTCGTGCGTCCGCCGGAACCGATATGACGAGATCCGCAGCCCAGTCGAACCCGGCAAAGTCATCATCGTGCAGATGGATTGCGTCGAAATGTCCGGAGTTGACCCGCGGGTCGTGGACCTCCCCGGTAAATCGAGGGGACGCAACCGCAAAAGTCGGTCCATTGAGGATGCGGAGTTCTGGTCCGTCACCATCCACTGGCTTCAGTTTCTCGACAGGACCTCGAGCGGGGAAGCGCCATTTCACTGTGCCTGAGGCAGCCTCAAGGTTGATCCAGGCGATACGCGCGTTCAGCGTCGGTTGTTTGTGGGAGGCTTCGGCACCAATGTGGATGGTGTCGGGTTTCGACAGGCCGAAAATCCTGCCCTCGATCTCCCTTTCGCCGTTATGTGAATGAAGCCTGCAAGTCAGTTCGCCGGCATTAAAATACAGAGATAGGCAGTACCATTTCTCATTGGCGATCCTCGCGATGTCCTTGTCGTTGGCCCGCAACCGTCCATCGCCGCCGATCGTGAGCATGAAGCCTGGCCACGAAATAACGGGCTTTACGTCAGTGTTCGAGGTGAAGAGAATCTCGACATCGAGATCGAATTCCTGACCAATATGGGAAAGTGGAACCTCGACCCAAGACCCGAGGTGATACTCTCTTATCCCAAAAGAAGGGGTTTGCCTGGCGATCGGCCAATCCTGTTGCTCGTTTTCGTCCCGATCCAGTGTCACCACAAAGGCCCCTGCCGTCGCATCGGCGCAAGACACATAACAAGCCATCGAGCTTCCGGCGCGCACGCTCCACGGCTCGAGGTAACCGACAGCCGCCATCGCGGAGTGGTTCAATCTGCGTCGCATAAGCCCTCCCTGTTTTCGACGACCGGAGCCATATCAATCAGATGAGAAACCAGCCATCGATCTCTACCGCGCAGCGCTGAGCGGGGCCAGCGATGAATCAACGAGTGCATCTTCGCTTGCAACACCGAACGCCGGTGAGTTTGAATGGGAAGTTTACAAGCGCTAAGCGCCAACGGAGGAGGCGCCAGCCCTCGAAACAGGTGAGCTTAAGTTGCGGGCGCGAAGAGGCCGTTTCGCGCCTGCACTTGACAATTCAGTCAGCCTGTTCGTTTCAAACCTCTTGGTTCATCGAATAGTCTGTAGTCAAACACTTGTCGGAAGTGTTCCATCAGGTGTCAGGCTGTCGACGGCATCGGGGAGAGTTTTGGAAAGACGCGAAACAATCTCGTCGCGATCTAACCCGGTCTTCTGTTGCAACTCTGCTAACAACTCCGGTCCTAAGGCCTGCACCAGATCTCGATCGTCTATGGGCTGGTTGGGGCCCTGCTTGACCCAGGAGCCGGCCACTTCTCCTTGGCCGTTCTGCGAAAATTGGTCAAGCAAACCGCCAAGTCCACCACTCAAGACTGATCCAACCGACCCACCTCTGAACAAATCTCCCAGACCGCCCGGTTTCATCAAGCCGCCCAAAAGCCCTCCTAATCCGCTTTCGGTACCGCCTACTCCGCCGCTTTCGCTCGGTTGACCCCCTGCTGCTTGACGGTTATCGACAAGCTTTCCAAGGATTTCCTGGATTTTGTCCCTGTTCTGGTACCCAGCCATAGCGAGTACACCCAGTAGGGCTGTCAGATTCCTGTTCATGGAGCGCTCCTTCCTTTGCCGCAGTCCAAACCAATTGACATCGGTGTAATCCCTGCGATGCAAGGAAGTTCCGGAGATCAAGCAGTTGGGTACAATTCGTGCTCGCTGCGGTTTGACCACTGCCGTCTCGCGTGGCAAAAACCTGATGATGACGCGCAAAGCGCTCGGATTTCCCAGGCGGAGCGACGAAAGTCGGGCTCGACCGCTTACCCCGCCCTGTCGCGAAGTGGTCTTGTCGTGCCCGAGTTACAGCCGCTGCTTGGTGCCTGCACTCTTCCCGTCGGAGCTCTTAGAGCGTTCTTCGAAGCGATCGGCACCCTTTGCGAGGTCTGACCCTTTCTGCGCTTCAACTTTTTTCTCTTCTTTGGCCGCATTCTTCCGCAATCCGCGCGCAGACTCTCGACCTTTTTCGGTTTTGGCTTGCTCGATTCCCATCGCCTGGTCTCCTCTTCGCCTATCGCAGGTTAACGATCCGGCCTCGACTTCGTTCCTGTTGACCGTTGTCGACCAACCCCGACAAAAACATGTTGCAGAAATTCAAAGCGCGGCTGCCCGGACTTTATGGGATTGGTTGTTGGGAACGGCTTTAACGAAAGGGCCTCACCGTTGAAAAAGATATGCGCGTTGGTCCGCATTCGGCCAACCTCCAGGAATTGTTCTCGCAACGGAACCGCCCCGTTCGTCAGCCATTCCTAGCCCATGAAGACTGGACGCACCTTTCTCGCGATCTCGGAGGCCGTCGTATGGCTGACGGGGCATCGGCTCGTTCTTGCGGCTGCAGTCGTCGCGGTGATGGCTTGGTGTCTCGCGGGATGCGCGCTCGGACTGCCACGGCAATGGTTCGTGCTTTCGAACATGACGAGCACTCTGATGACGCTCTTTATTCTGCTCATTATACAGCACTCCCAGAACCGGGACATGGCGGCGCTACAGGTGAAGATCGATGAGCTCATTCGGTCGAGCGACGCCGGCAACCATATGATCGGGATCGAGCGTCTCGAAGCGGAAGACTTGGATCGCCTGGCGGACGACCGTTAGACCGGCCTCTGACGGCGCTCGGGCCGCTCGGCCTTGTCGTCCGCGACGTCTTCGATGCGTGCGGCCTTCTCCGCCAACTTCTCACTCATGTCCCGGAGTTGCTGCTCGTCGAGCTTCTCGATACCGACGAACTTGTTCTGTGCCTGCGATGTCAGGATGAGTTCGTCGAGCTTGGCCTGAAGCGCCTTACCGTCCCGGTTCTGGGAGTTCTGCAGCACGAAGACCATCAGGAAGGTGATGATGGTCGTGCTCGTGTTGATGACAAGCTGCCATGTTTCGCTAAAATCGAAGAACGGGCCGGTTATTGCCCATACGAAAACTAGCGCCACGGCCAGAACGAAGGTCGCGGGCCGTCCCGACCACTCGGCCACGGCAGTCGCAAACCTGGAGAAGTAGTTCGGCCCAGTGCTCTCGCTCATGATTACCTCGCTCTCTGTCCACCATAACGAGATCATGAGATTGCGAGTTCCGCTATGCCACTGTCGCAGGACTTAGGTCCAATATCGGTGGACTGACGGGAAGCTAATGTTCGCTTCCCCCAGCGTCGAGGCAGAGCCGAGTTTTCAGAGCTGTGACAAGGTTAACACTAGACGAAAACCGGTTCGCCGACACTGATAAAACCGGGCTCGTCCGGTCGACAATACACACCCATGTTGCGGTTACCGAACTTCATCACATTCCGGAGGATTTCGGGATCGTTCTCCAGCCCGTCCTGCGCGATGATCGTAAACCCACACCGTTTGGTTGGCGCGATCACCGTGGCAGGAATATCTCCAAGTCGAACATGGGCATCGATCCACTGCAGTTCGGCAAAGCCGGAAAGATCGGCGTCCGTCTCCAGATAAACGTTGGGCCGAAATCTGCGTCTGTCTGGGTCGCCATCAGGGTGAATTGCCTTTAGATGGTCGACAGAAGCGCTAGTCAGAAGATGCAGGGGTGACACTTCGTACCTGTTATTGGCAAAGACGATGTCGGCTGACGTTGACCCTGCGCGCTCGTAGGGCCTGACAGAGACCTCGAATTCGAAGAACGCTGTGAGCGCTTCAGTCAGCCGCGGCGCATCCACGGACCACCAGTCGTGGCCCGGTACCTGGACTTCCACATCTCCATCCGACACGATCCGGGATTTGACGAAGATTGCCCTCTGCCAGCGCTTGTCGCGCTCCGGATAAGCAACCCCACCGGTCGCCGCGTCGACGAGCGCAAACCGTCGATCACCGACGACACCGTTGGCCGTCACCTCGCATTGTTCGAGTTTTTCGCCTGAGGTAGAGCTGACAGGATATCGCCAAAGCTCACTGATCGTTCCCACCTTGCGCATCTATTGGATTTCTAAAGCAGAGGGACGAAGCTGCGTCGGCGTCTGGCTGAATGTGCGTTTGAACGTGCGCGTAAACTGGAACGCATTCCCGTACCCGACGTCGAGAGCATTTTCGATCAGCGATGTCTTCGAATGCACCAGCAGTCCCCCGCCCTCTTGTTCCAGCAGTCCTTGGCATTGCGCCCATTTTACTTGGGCGGCGACGCCTACCTGGTCGAATTGCGCGACAACTTTTCCCTCCGATGGTCGGTTTTCCAGGACAATACTGTCTCCGTCGGGAAAGTAATAGGCCGTCGTGTGACGACGATAGTCAACAACGTATCCTTCGAATCCGGCTCTGATCAGCGTCCCCACTATCTCGGGGAAGTTCATCGTCTTGTCGTAGGCGGCGTTCAAGCAATCATTGGCAACGCTCGTTAGTTGCGCGTCCATGGCGCATCCCTTTCTGAGTTAAGGGTGGACCACTTTCTGAATCAGTCGACCGGGGCGCCTGCAAGTTCGCGTTTCTCGACGATCTTGCGAAGAAGCTTTGCAAGCCTCTGACGCTCGTCTGGCGTAAGCGCGTCGAAGAACTCCGCGTCATTCCTATCCGCTAACGCGGCGAGGCGAGGCACGAGTTCGCAGCCAGCGGCATTGAGGGCTAGCGTATGGGCGCGTCTGTCATCTGGATTCGCGTGGCGTTCAATCAAAGACTTTTCGAAAAGGCGGTCGGAAAGCTTGGAAATTGCTCCCTTAGTCATACCCATCCCTTCGGCCAGATGCGAAGGCTGGACACGTTCCGCATCGTAGAGGGCACGCAGGAACACCCATTCGGAAACGGTTACTCCTTCGCGCTCGACCTTTCGTGCGAAGCTATGTGACACCGCGTTGGACACCATCCTCAGCCAGTAACCTAGATGTGTTTCCAAGGTTGACGGCGGTTCATTCTCTTTCATTGGGCCTCACATTTGGTTAACTAGGAAACTGAAATTCTATAGGTGCTTAGTCAACCGGATTTTTCAGCCGCTTTTGAGGGAGACTGACATGGCACCTGCCATCGTAAAGGGCGGGCTCGGCTTCATAGCCAATGATCAGAATTCGAAACGCAGCGTTTCAGCTTTGCGCCCTCCTAATCGAATGATCGCTTCGGGAGCGCGGTCAGGTCCTGAACCCAAGGAAGTTCGGACGAACACCAAATTTGCCACCTTGGTTGAAATTCGTAGCGTTGATTGATCGTTCCTAACCGAATGCCGACTTCTTCGGCATCCTCGCCTTCGCCGGTCGTGTAAACTGGAGATCCGCAATTCGGGCAGAAGTACTGCAGCCTTCTACGCCCGTTTTCGCCAAGCTTCACATAAAGCCGCGGTTCGCCGCCGGTAATCGTGAACGCAGCTCTGCGCGTGCTGATGGTCACTCGATATGCCGCGCCTGTAAGGCGCTGGCAGTCGGTGCAATGGCAGATCGAAACCATCTCCGGATCCACGTCTGCCTCGTACGATATTGACCCGCAATGACATCTCCCGTCGATTCGCATGGATAGGCTTCCACTCCCTGCAAGACTGCTCTCCGACATAGAATGAGTGGCGCCGTCTCAGGTTCCACTGTTAGGCTTGCCGACGGCCGGTGACTGCCGGCGAAACGCCAGAGGACACTTCGGCTGCATAGCGCTCCATCATCATGAAGCCGAATTAGGAGCCGATGCGGATACGATCTCGTTTGCGAAACGGGTAGTGAAATCGATGTTTTGCGAGCCGCGCTTAGGCATGTCCCGGAAAGTTCCGCCCGGCAATGCATGATGTTCGCCCTTCAAGCTCGCGTCCGCGGCGCATCCAACGGCTGCCGCGCCGATGACGCCGGTTTGTATGTCATACCATCAAGCAAAGATATCAGGCAGCTCGTTTCAATTGTACCGATCGTGATTGCGAGCGGTCTGACTACATCG
>NZ_AEYE02000019.1 GCF_000298315.2 Rhizobium grahamii CCGE 502
ATCAAGCCCATGCATGTGGAGATCGATGGAATGGGTCGGTACCGGAAGGTGCAAACGGTCCAGGAACTCGCGGATATGCTGATGAGCGGAAGCTGGCATCATCACGGTGGCAAGTTTCATCGGGCGCTGTCGACATCGATCCGGGCTTTGGAGCTTCATAGCAATGCCCACACTGCGCGATCGGCGTTTGTGGATGCCGCACACGAGGCAGGCATGCGCATACTTCCAGACGATATGCCATGAAGCGAGCCAAAACAAAAAGAAACCCCGCTTTCTCGGCGGGGCTGGAAGAGGTCAAAAGAGCGGCCACCTGTTGGTGACAATGGAAGACTAAAGACCAAGGATTTTATGGTCAAGCATTTCTTTAGCTCCTTCTGATGTAGTGCATCATGGCTTGGAATCCTCCGTCCAACCCTCTTCTTGCACCGAGAAGTCTTTGCGCTCGCGCGCCCCTCGATCAATTCGTTTCTATCGGTTTGGCATGTATTGAAAACATGCCATGCGTTTGCTTCGCGGAGCCGACCACCAGCGCTCCTTACGACCGCGAGCGCGAATTTATGACGAGGCGGCGCAGCAGGTTCTCGCGTCTGTGGCAAACGGTTGAAGCCACTGCTGCCTGTGCTCTTGTCTGCGATGGAGCGGCATGGTCACCTTAAACTGGATGAGTATTCCAGCCCTTCTGTCGCAGATGAGTGCGGCGACCATTGACCGCCCGTTGAAAAGCATCCGCGAGATAGGGTAGGGCCGGCGTCAGCGTTTGAGCTTCCCCCCGACAGCTAGAGTGAAGCCCAAACTCAACCGCGAGCTGCGTCGGCCAGACCCGCTCGTTCGCGCGACGGACGATCTGCGCACCAGGTTTGAGGAAGGGCCTTTGGGGGGGACAGCAATCTCGTGAGGCATAGACGGATCAGCCGGGAGCATCCATTGGAGGCAACGTGTC
This sequence comes from Rhizobium grahamii CCGE 502, assembly GCF_000298315.2. Classification (GTDB taxonomy): domain Bacteria; phylum Pseudomonadota; class Alphaproteobacteria; order Rhizobiales; family Rhizobiaceae; genus Rhizobium; species Rhizobium grahamii. Next base: position 941 of record NZ_AEYE02000019.1, read on the forward strand.
TCACCTTGACCTGATTGTCGTGCTGCAAGGCCCACTGGCTCGAGTGGAACCGTCGGACTGATGCTTTAAATGGGGCAGGTCCTGAAGCCAAGGGACGTGCAAACCAGGTCAAAACCTGCCCCTCGGGCTCTGCAAACAGAGCCGCAGTCACCATTGGAGTTTGGTAACGCAAGGACAATAGGCCGACGATGCGGCGGGCAGGTAGCAGTTGTTTATGCCCTGCCGGCATCTGTCTTCTACCGTACGGAAAGTCTTCCTATATACACGGCATTTACCTTTCGATTCCAGTGTGCCGCCATGGACGGCAGAAGAGATCATCGAAAACGTACGTTTATAGGCGCGAAGATCCTGCTCAACGGCGGCGCCTCCGTTCTGGACTGCGTTGTCAAGGATTTATCTGAGGGAGGGGCGCGCCTGAGCGTTAATGGAGCAGTTGCTGTGCCTGCGGAGTTCGATTTGAAGTTATCAGATAGCCGATCTTTTCATTGCCGTGTGACATGGCGTCGGTTGGAGTCCCTCGGCGTGAGTTTTCAAGTCCCATGATTGAACGTAGCGCCAAAGCAATGGGTTCCATCGATGGCTATCGGCACGGATGGACATCGCTCAAACTTCGGTGCCCAAGCCTTCGCGTCTGGGAGGGTCAACAGGATCAGGTTCGAGAATTGTGCGAGATCTACAGTGAAGTGACCATGCTGCACGACCTGATGTCCAAGGCCGGAGATGAAGAGGCCGTGGCAAAGTACGCGGAACTCCGTCTCTCACTGGAAGAAGATGTCCATCATTATCTGGTCTTCTACAACGATATGGAAGGTGATGTTCCCCTAGCTACCATTGGTGCTTGGGTCTCTATCAATGAATGACACTGCCCGCTCATATTGGGCTAAGTCCCTCAAAACGACTCGGCAAAGCGCAGATTCGACCCAGCCTTGCCCAAGGATCTCTTGCCCCAATGCGGTGGTTAGCAACCCGCGCTCGACGCCGGCCTACAAAATTTCTGACGCGAACCTGAAGGGAGGATATTCGTCCCATCTGCTTAATTGTCTTTTCACGGTTTGCCTGATGTAATTACCTGATGGCAAAGTCTCCGCGTCCCAAGCCCCTGCTTGCAGATGATAAGCCGCTTCGCAGCCGCGCTCGCAAGCCGCGAGATCCATCGCAACCTAAGCTTCCCCTTGATCCAATGCCGGCCCGCGTTGAGCCGTGCCTGGCCCTTCTCAAGCCTCGTCTGCCCGTCGGTCCCGATTGGCTTTATGAGATCAAGTGGGACGGCTACCGCATCGCCGTTCATCTTAACAATGGCAATGTCCGGATCCTCACCCGTGGTGGCCACGACTGGACACACCGCTTTCCCGCAATCGAGGATGCCGCGAAGCGTCTGGGCGTCGGTTCTGCAATCATCGACGGTGAGGCCGTTGTGCTCGATGAGGAGGGGCGACCCAATTTCGGAATGCTCCAGCAGTCACTAGGGGGGCGAGGAGGCAAGCTGAACTCCGGCGCCTCGATTTTGCTCGCCTTCGATCTTCTCTACTTCGACGGCCACGATATCCGGGAGACGCCGCTCACGGGTCGCCGCTTCTTTCTCGAATCGCTCCTGAAGAACGAGCAGGGCGCCATCCGGCTTTCTGAAGAGGTGGAAGGGGATGGCCGATCTATCTTGAGCGCCGCGTGCGAGCATGGCCTCGAAGGTGTCATCGCAAAACGCAAGGACAGCCCCTATCGGTCGGGCCGCCTCGGGGATTGGCTGAAGATCAAATGCGTCCAGTCCGACAGCTTCATCGTCGTGGGCTATGAGCATTCGCTGTCGGCCCGGTCTGGGATCGGTAGTCTGTTGCTGGCAGCGCGCAAGGGCGCCGATTGGGTCTATGTCGGCTCGGTCGGGACAGGCTTCAGCGAACGGACCGCCGAACAACTCCGGAAAATGCTCGACACCATCAAGAGCAAGAAGCCTCCCGTCGCTTATGCTGGCCAGCGGAAGAACATCGTATGGGTTCAGCCCACACTGATCGCAGAGATCGAGTATCGCGCCTGGACGAACGACGGAAAGTTGCGCCATGCTTCCTATAAGGGGCTGCGAGAAATTCAGGATAATGCGGCGGTTTATGAAGTAGAGTAAGATCCTGCAGAGCTGGAAATGCCATTGTAAGCCTTACTGCGGAACTATTAGCGGTCGCCGCGATTAGGTTCATAACGTTGCCAACAACAAGGAGAAGAACAATGGCGAACGCTGGTCCAATCCAACCGATAGACGCAAGACCTGCAACCAAAAACAAGCTGAACAAGCGATCCAAGCCCAACGCCTTGCGAAGCGCCCAGGTGCTACCTCCGCACAGGGTTGATCTGACGCTGCATCCGACCACTCAGGAGCAGATGATTATTCCGCCAAAGATCAATCGCCAGAAGTAGTTGGTTAAGAAAAAGGCCGACCCCGCGAGGTGCCGGCCATTCGCTGCGACCTCTCGGCGGGATCGCTGACATCCCCGATCTCCCCGCCACTCAAGAAATGGGAAACAAATCCCAGTCAGCATCGCGACGTCCCAGGATTTCCCCGGAAATCAAATCCGCTGCGATCTGGCTGAAGGTAATCCCATTCCCGCCGAAACCCATGGTGACGAACACGTTATCCATCGTGGGCACACGTCCGATCATCGGCAGGCCATTGGGCGTTGTGCCGAAAGCCGCGGACCATTCAAAATCCGGTTTTCCGACCGAAATGCCGGTAATGTCATTCAGCTTTTCGACGAGCAATTTTGTTTTTCGGGCCCGCTTCGCCTCGTCCAGGTAGGCGCCTTCATCAGCTTCGTCCTCGCCTCCCACAATGACCCTGCCGTCAGACGTTGAGCGGAAATACAAATAGGGATCGGCTCCTTCCCAAACGAGGTAGCGGTTGATCCACTCAGGCCGTTCAAGGTGTGGACGGCTGGCCAACGCCCACGTGGAAATGACCTTCTGGCTCTTCGAGGCGAGCGCCTCGAGAAATTCGTATCCCGTGCAGAACACCACATGGTGCGCATCAATGATGTCTCCCCCTGCGGTCGAGACCGCGACCTTATCGCCAATGCTGCGAACGTCGCGTATTTCGACGCCCGCAACAACCTCGGTTCCGTGTTCTCGTGCATGTCGCAGGATCCCGGCAGTCAGCTGCGCCGGGTTTGCTGAGGCCGAGATGTCACTTTCGAGCGCGGCTGGTCGGTCAATCTGGTGACGATAGTAAAGCTCTCGGCCGCCGAGATATTCCACTCCGATTGCTGCCGCCTTTCGCGCTTCGGATTCGGCACGCAACGCTCTCGAGCCATACGCCTCCCCCGCCAGGAACAATGTCCGCTTTCGCTCGAAGGAGCACCCCAGCTTCAAATCATTGGTAAGTTGAACCAATTCCTGCACTGCCCCGGCGGAGCGTTGCCAAACGCGCTGAGCCTTCTTCACCCCGATCGTCTTCGTCAGAACGTGCAGGGGAACGTCGATCTCGTGCTGGATCATCGCAGTGCTTGCCAGGCTGCTGCCCCTCACTGGCTGCCGCCGATCAATGACAAGGACGCTCATCCCTTGCCCCACAAAAGCATGAGCCATCAGCGCGCCGCTTATACCCGCTCCGACAATGACCACGTCGAACGAAGTTCGAGAAGCGGATTTCCTCGTGAGGATCGAAATCCGTGGTGTTTCGAGCCACAAAGGCTGATCGCGGTGCAAAGCCTTCTTTCGGGTAATGGGGGCTTTGTTCAAAATCCGGTTTGCCATTTCATAATCAGAGCCCATCGCCCACGCGTTTCTGGAGATAGAGTTCGAGCCCAGGGAAAGGGCATGACATTGCAATGGCAAACTAGAGTAGATGCCTGGGCTAGCACAACCTACGACACTTCAGAAAAATGCCTCGCGCGATGGACGCGAATCCTTTCGCTAGCCACCAAACGCCGTTTCAAAGCCCAACCCTTTTCTGTGAGGCGGCATCGGGCTTCGTCGGGGTTAGCGTCAAATTCGATCAGTTGAAGTTCCCGAGCATGCCGCGCGGTCTTTGCCCCTACATCCCTCGGGGCTGCGCGCCAAGATCGGGGTCCGAGATTGAGGATCAAAATCCTGAGGCCTGTCGTCATAGATCTCGGCATGAAAACCTCCGAACTGCGATAGCCTGGAGAACGACGATGGCTGTTTATGCCTTGCCGCACCAGCGCGTATTGCCAATGGACCACGTCTCGATGCCGCTTGAGACCGAAACCGCATTCCAGAAGCCCTAAATCAAGAGGGCCTCAACGCACTGAGCGCGAGGCCCCTGGGATCACGGCCAACCCCACCCGGGATCCCGACCACGGCTAGTTGTGGCTTTCGAAGAATATGCAATGCTGGGCCGTCCAGCATCGGTCTTTGGTCGCGTGATCTCCGGGACGTTCGTCTATCTCTCGAGTGACCGGCTCCCCTGGCGATGGGTCGAGCGCCAATCAATAATGCAATGGGGTATGGCGGTCGGTGCGCGGAATTGCCCTACCGCTCCATTTCTCATTCGGTCCGCAAAGCGCTCTTCCTTACCCGCAGCCGCCCCGGGCCTGGCCTGATAGGGAGAGCGAAGGCGTCTTCCGATGCTCGTTGACGAACCGCCGTCAACAACCCATTTTAGGCCTCATGCCGAAACACGAAACGAACGACGTCGAGCTACTCAAAACATGGGTGCTGTCACCAGCGGCGACGTTGGGCTCGTCTGTCCGTGCCAAAGGCATCCTACTGGAAATACGGGCGCGGCTTCCGTTTGTGATAAAGAAATCGCTCGACATTGATGCTGGCGAACTCACGCTAGCGATGCCTGCCAGTGCGAAGACCGACTTCCAGACCGCATCGGCTCTCGTCGCCAAAGCGCTGGAGGGCATCGAGAGCCTGCCGGTGATCCCCCGCGAGATTGAGGACATTTTGACCATCAAGACGAGCGAACGGCATCGCTGGCTGGCGGACGGCCGTCTGCCGAGTGCCGGAACGCGTACCGTGAAACTGCGCGGGCGCGCCAGGAAGATCACATTCCACGTCTTCGATCCCAGATTGGTTGAAGACATTCTTGACCGGGGCGTCGTCGACGAATGGCGCGAGGAGGACGCTTCGGCTGCCGCGGAAAACAGGCGGCGGGCTGCCTACAAGGCGAAACTGACGCGGTCCCTGAAGAAGGGCAAGACCGCCAAGGCGCAAACCGGCGCAAGATCCGACGACACTCACACGGAACTCGCTGGCTGGGAGGAGTTCAAGCGCGACGGTCTTCTTCGCTGAAAGCCAGCAATGCCATTTGAATTCGTCGGGTGGCGCTGGGAGATGGCAATGCTTCCATCGATCTGCTCCACAGTTTGAAAAAGTAGCTCCTCCTCATCGGCCAGCCCCAATATCTCATCATTCCCGAGATGCCGCAAAAGTCCCCGTGTCAAGGTTGATCCGGTTTCGATGTATGTCCGGATGGCTAACTCACTGGTCTGTGGCCGAGGACGACGACCCGCCGAACGGGATTTGAGGAAGGCGCGGAACCGATGCAATTCAAAAGTCGTCTGCACCCGGATGAATCCGATCCTGTGAATAGCGGTTCAGTCCTTGGCAACGGGAACCTGCGGGCTTACGTGGGCGCTTCACTTTTTTGTGGCTGTAAAGCTTGTCTCTTCGGTTTCGATCAAGTAGCTACGCCACCGCCCGGCACCTTGCCGGGAATCGGGAGACGAGATGGCGCGACGACGACCGAAGCCTGATAGTGAGGGCGGGCCCACCCTCAGAAGCGTGAGGGCAGCTGTCATCGAAGTGGAGTGCATGCTCTGCGACCGTCGCGATCGACTTGAACGTAAGGCGCTCGTCGCCCAGTTCGGCGTGCATGCGAGCTTCGCAAGATTGAGACGTCGGTTCGCAGTGGGATGCGAGCTGATGTGCCATCCCGACGGCGACAAGTGCGGGACGCGCTTTCCATGTCTGGGCCAGGCGGCTAATCAGGAATAGCGACAGAAGCGGGCTTCAGATCGGTCGCGCTCTCGAACTTCAACCGCATTTCGCTCGCAGGCTCGAAACCCAGTCCTGCGTACAGAGGCCTGCCCGCATTGGAGGCGTGCAGCACGACAGCGGTGCACTCGCAGCGTTCGAGATGTTTGATGGCCATTGCCAAAAGTTTGCGGGCAACGCCCTTCCCACGACAGGCCGGATCTGTGAAGACGCTCCAGATGTAGCCCTCCTTGGAGTGCTCGGGTCTCAGCACGACCGGGTAGGTTTTCGAATTCAGCCTGCAGGAAACCGATCCGATCGGCGTTATGTCGTCGAAAGTGCGATGAAACTCGCGAGCTCGAACTGCTCGCGACCTGTCTGCAGGAAGTCGAGGACGATAGCTCGTGGGTTGGGACGAAGGTTCTCTCGCGGAGTGCCATAGCTCTCCCAAATGGCAAGGTAGTGCGCAACGATTATGTCGTCCTGCTCCGGGACTGCGCGCACAAAATTCAATGGATCCACCTGCGGCCATCGTGATGTCTCCTTCCACAGAGAGGAACCCTGGAAGGCGGGGCGTAGTTCCGTCGCTACGGCTTCTCGCGGTTTTTGCCATCTTGTCAACTCGCTTCCTTGAGGCATGCGACTGACCATGCAACCTGAATGTTATCCTGCATTGTCGTGGCGGTCGAAAACCGCGTCCGCCTGTTTAAGCGTGGGAAGATGACATCCGGATGATTGATTGGAGACTCCGTGGCAAGGCTGAGTAACAAGACCACAACCTGCTTCCAACCTCGAGGCCGCCCATACCCGGAGTCGTGGCCGCTCCGACGCCTTTGAGCCGAGTCAGCCGCGCGCCGTGGTGCGCCGTGTCAAAAGGTCACTCCGGGAGGGAAACAGTGACTCCAGAACCTCCGCAAATTTCTCGTCTGCAACAGGTCGCACATTCTGGACAACCTCTGTGGAGAACAGCCCATTCTCGCAGGCGCGTTCATCATCCCATCCAGGGTAATTCACGATGGGATACAGGCAGATACCTTCCATCCGTACCCCGGCTTCCACCGCCGCCGACACCTCCTGTGCAACATACTCGATCCACGCGGCCCGGCGGTCACCTTCGATGCCTGTCTCCGCAATCATCACGGGGCGACCATAACGCGCATAGGTCTCGACCAGTATGTTGCGTAGCGGTTTGTAATCCGTATGGCCAATATCGATAGGCGGACCCCCATGAATCCACTGGTTATTGAAGTAGTAATTGACGCCAATAATGTCCAAATATTTGGAATTGCCACCAAGCTGCGGCCACATACGGCCCTCAATCATGTCCCAGCCTTGGAACTGCGCCAACCAATGGCCATGCGCCGCAGCGGCATCCCACGGTCTTGATCGATCTCGAACAACGTTTATCCGCGGATCGCAATGAACGAAACGGGCCCTATGATCGACTTCCCAGATGGCGTCCATGGCTGCGAGCGATGCCTTGACGAGGTGGACCTTCAGTTCGAAACCCCTACCCCGTGCAAATGGGTTGAGATAGGCGGCGTCGCCGCCGCCCCAGGCAAAAAAGGAAATCTCGTTTACCGGGCAATAGAACGGGACGAGGTCGGTTTCCTGTTCCACAAGAGACGCGCACGCTCCCGCAAAGGCGGCAAAGCGTGGAATGAAATCCGGCGACCAGATATCAAGGTCATCTGGCCATCCATAGTGAAGCAGGTCCCAAATTACCTGAGTGCCTGACAGCGAGGCGGCTCTGAGCATGGATCGGACGCTCGACCAATCGTAGACGCCATCCTTTTCGATCAGATGCCAACGAAAGCCGTCGCGGACGGTCTTTATCCCGAACTCCCGTAACCGGAGATAGTCCTGGTACGCATAATCATCGTGCCTGACGGCACGAATAAGATCCAGGCGCTTCCCGACCTCTTCACCATCCCGAGGCCGCAAGCGATGCGTCGAGCATTCGAAGCCGCCCTGCAGGAAAGAATTGAAGAGTTTTATCTGCCTGCCGGGCTTGCGCTCGTCGAGCACCTCAAGGAATAACTTCTCCCATTGAGGCAGCACGGCCGAGACACTGTATTCGGCAGTCACCTTGTATTGCAGAGCTTTCCCGAGCCGATGTCTTTCCTCCCTGACAAGCAGGCGCTCGATCTGTGCTGCGACCGCCCTGACGTCTCCATAGGGAACGAGAATGCCCGAGACGCCATTCTCAATTTGCTGCAGCACCCCATTATCAGGGGTAGCGATGACAGGCAGTCCAGCGGCGCCAGCCTCCGCGATGACGTGAGGCATTCCCTCGCCCTTCGATAGCCACAGGAATATGTCCATCGCTGACATCAGATCGGGGATATCGCTGCGGTCACCGAGGAAACGCAGGTCGGACCCGATCCCCCGGGACGCGGCTAGTCGTCCAAGTTCCAAGGCATACTCGGGATGAAACACGTCCGGACCGCCGACGACAATGAATTTGGCCTGCATGTTCTTCTGATGGACGATCGCTGCCGCTTCGATGACGTCCTGAACGTTCTTTTTGGGATCAAGCCTGCCTACCCAACCTATCAGGATGTCGCTTTCCGATAATCCGAGACTGCTCCGGACCGCTGCGCGACGCTCCGGATGATATGGCGCGAGATCGACCATTGATGGAATTTCGATGGCATGGTTTTCGCGACCCGACATCCGGGAGGCGGCGGCGTCCCTTATGGAGCGGCAGACACCCACGTATCTGGACGTAAAGTGTTTGGGTCCAGCTAAAGCCTCCGACACCAGGCCGCCATGTTCGATCAATGGCGGCCTTAGATGCAAGCGCTCGAGTGCCGGATAGATGTCAGCAACGTTTTGACAGGAGACGACTATGTCGTAACCCGAGACCTTGTCCGCCAGGTAGATGACGGTGTCCTCGAAGGACATCTCATAGGGGGCGATGTCGACGTCGACCCCGAGGTCCGACAGCTGCTGGTGTGTTTGTTCAGGCATGCCTGGTTTTCTGAAGCAGGCAATGACATCGATCCTATAGCGCCTGGGGTCGAGGTTCGCGGCAAGCAGACGGACTTCCGTTTCCTCTCCACCGACAACCAGCCACGCAAACACAAAGAGAATACGGACTTGCGAGGTCCCCCTCTGGGCACTCATTGGTCGGCCCGGAAAACAATTTGAATGAAGTCAGGACGGTTTTTTACCAAGTCCCGCAGGAATTCTGCGCCCTCCGACATCGGGATGATGTGAGTGACGAGGTGTTCTCGCATGAGTGGCCCGTCGACGCCGAGTAACCCGATCGTCTCGATCGCCAATCGTCGCCTGTCCCACGAAGATGCGAGCGAGCGGGGCATCCTGTTGATCTGCGCGCACTTGATGCTGAGACCGTTGTGATGAAATTCCTCGCCCAATCTCAGCGCACTGGCTCCTCCCTGATAGAAGGCGAGATCGATGACCGTTCCCTGCGGGCGTAGCGCCTTCAAGGCATTATGCAAGCTTGCCGCAGTCGCCCTTGTCTGGAAAACGATATCTGCTCCCCGTCCCAAGGGACCGTGCCACCGGGTCTTGGCATGCTGCCATGCCTCTTCCTCGCTCATCGCCGTGAGGCCCAGAGCTTCGGCCTTCATCCGGCGAAACGGTGACGGATCGGTGATGACAACCTCGGACGCTCCAGCCCTGCGGGCAAAGAGGGCTGTCATCAGCCCGACTGAACCAGCGCCCAAGACAACGACGGGGCGTCCCGCCACGCCAGCACCCAAATAAGGCACGTTTGAGCCAAAGGTCTCGGCGTCGGCATGGAGGATGCCGTTGGCGGCGATCGGTCCCATCTGGGCAACAAATACCCCAAGCACAGGATCGAAGCCGTCAGGGAGTGTGATCAGGGTTTCGTGGTACGGGTCTGCCGTGTGCCCGGTCTTGTGGCCGAATGTGCCAGCAACGATCTGGCCAGGGACGAACCCCCGAGCGTTCGTTTCAGTGACAACAGCCGTTTCCATGTACCCCAGGAAAGGCACGGGGTAGTGAAGGTCGGGTTCGTTCTCTATAAAAACGCCTCTGCCCCCATCGAAGCGGGCGTGGAAGTATGGATTTGTGTTCTTGAGGAAGGTCAACTCGGTGCCGGCGGAGAAGCCCGTATACAAGGTGTCCAGTCTGACGTGACCATCGGAAGGCGGCCCTTCTTCGTAGTCTGAGAGATATGCCTCGCCCGGCTTGCTGATACCCAGGGATCGTACGATGCGATGGCCAGGCGGCAACTCCCTCCCGTTCTCTTCACGTTGTTGTGGCTGAAGCGGCCGGAAGGCCTCCCTGTTGAACTGCTGCGTCGGGAGTTTCACCGGCTCTCCTGATCTGACCGACGTCATGACCGCGCTTGCGAGCCGATGTGTCACCAGGGCGTCATCATACGGGCAGCGGATGTTGTTCTGGCCGCCCTTCACCGCATCGATGAAATCTCGGTCCTCGCGCCAGACGGGGTCTCCGTCCGCCAAACGGACCGGGCGGCCGCGTCCCACGTCGACCATGATTTCGCGATCGGTGAGTTCGATAGCGAGTTTGTCCGCGAAGATGTGCATGCCGACGCGATGGTTCCAGCCGAGCAGGCAGGTGGACGATATATTCGCAAGGACACCGGACTGGAACACGAGGTTCGCTGTCGTCACCGTCGGCACGTCGAGACCCGGAAATTCCTCACGGTCCTTGTGCCCCGCCCTACCGTAAACCTCGGCAACCTCCCCGACCAGGAACCGCGCAAGGTCAAGAAGATGAGTTGTCTGCTCGATCATCTGTCCACCGGATTGCTCCTCTTTCCACCACCATTGCGGCGGCGGGGTCGAGTCCAGCCAATATCCCGACAGCAGCTGCGCAGGGTTATCCTTCAGCAGATCACGCGCCTCGTCGACGATATCGAGATATCGCCAATGATAGCCCACCCCGGTAATGAGGCCGCGCTCGGCGACTTTCGCAGCGATCTCTTCCGCAAGAGCAATATCGCGCGTCAACGGCTTTTCGACGAAGAACGGAATGCCCCGATCGATCAGGTCGAGCTCGGCTCTGCCGTGAGCAAACGGCGGAATGCAGATATAGACGGCATCGAGGTTCTCTGACTCGAGCATCGGCCTGTGGTTGTCGTACGACCTCGCTGCGAAGCGGCTTGCCGCTTCGTCGGCACGATTGAGATCGGGATCGGCGAATGCAACGATTTCTACGTCTTCAAACGTCCCAAGAATGTTCAGATGCCGCTGGGCGATCCCTCCAACGCCGATAAAGCCGATACGTGCCTTGGTCATCGTTCCATCCTTCGATGTATTTCCATTCGGATTGATATGGTTCCGGTAAACGTCTGCAGTTTCATCGACCATTCGCGATGCCGTAAAATGCCGATCGAATCTGTCGCGTTCGGCCTCCATTACGGCCGTTCGCGCGACGTTGTCGGAAAGGGCGTGTATCGTCATCTCCGCAAGCGCAGGCGCATTTTCCGGCTCGACCAGAAATGGGTGAGCTTCTCCCAGCGCTTCGACGCTTCCACCAATCCGGGTGGCGACGACAACGAGCCCCACCGACATTGCTTCCAAGACTGCAAGTGGAAGTCCTTCAAACCGCGACGGCAGAACGAACAAATCGGCGATGCACATCAAGTCGGCGATATCGTCTCTATGGCCCAGAAATCGCACAACAGATGCAAGACCGAGCTCGTCGACGAGTGTTTCCAGGGTTGACTGCTCTTCCCCCGAACCAACCAGAACAAGGATAGCCGAGGGGTGGGCTGCGATGATGTCCGGCATCGCCTTGATAAGCGTGACATGATCCTTCTGCGGGGTGAACCTCGCAACCGTCAGAAGTACCTTCTTCCCCGACAGGCCGAGCTCATCGACTTTGGCGGAAAGTCCGCCGGAGGCAACCATCGGGTTGACGCCGTTTCTGACGACGGTGATGCGTTCACTTGGTACGCCTTCAGCGACATAGGTGGCTTTCGACGCTTCGGAGACCACGATGTGCTGAGACACGCTCTCTGTGGAAATCAGGTACTCTCGTTTTTGTTCGAAATCTGTAAGCAAATACGGCAGATGCTCGGTGCGGATAACGGGAAGTCCGGAGGCTACCCCGCTCAGAACGGCCTGGTGCCCTTCCCAGCCGATACCAGCATGAACATGCAGAAGGTTGAAATTCGCCCGCGAAAGCCAGCCTTCGAACTCCGCGGTGTCGGCAACCAACTTGATCTTCATTCCACGTCGAGCTGCTCTGTGGAGCAACCCCGTATCGTCAGACCCAATGAGGGCGATCGTAACGTCAAAATGACCCGCGAGCCCCTCCCCCAGATCCAGCATATGCTCTCCGAGACCGGACGGCTCGCGACTGTCCGTTGCAAGTAGAACACGCCATTTCTCATACATGGAGTTCACGGGACGCGGCCTGTTCGACGAGGAACTTCATCTCCGCAAAGGTCTTGTCCCAAGACGACTGGGAGAGCTTCGCGTCTATGACTTTTCGCCACGAGGGATCGGTGGGATCCAGTCGACAAGCCGCATCGCAGGCTCGTGCAAACGCCTCAGGCCCGTCAACAAGAAAAACCCCCGGCAGATTGCTGTAGCTGGCAACCACATCGGCGATCCGGGTGCTGACGACAGGCCTGCCTGCAGCAAGGTATTCGGGCGTCTTGGTTGGACTGATGAAGCGTGTCGCTTCGTTGTGGGCGAACGGCATCAGGGCGGCATCCCATCCACTCAGGTAGGCCGGGAGTTCCGCATACTCCTTGCGTCCGAGATAGTGGATATTGGCTGCTGCAGGCAGGTCTTCGGGCAAGATCTTCACAATCGGGCCGATGAACACGAACGAAAACTCGGGTCGCCTCCGGGCGATCTCAGCGATCAGAGCGAGATCCGTTCTTTCGTCTATGACCCCGATGTAGCCCAGTCTGGGAGAAGGGATCGCCGCCTGATCCGTTGGGATGCTTCCGCACGTTCTGGCCTTGCCAAAATGGCTAACGTCGACGCTCGAAGGAAAACAATGGACGTTGCGATGACGGTTCTTCTTGGCGCGGTAGAGGCTTTCCCCGCCTGTAAAAACGACGTCTGCCCGGGCCAGAAGATCGTCTTCCGATTGCTTCAGAAACGGCGATGCGAATTTGAAGTTCGCGAGTTCATCCATGCAATCATAGACAACTGCCTGAGCTTCGACGTGACGCGCAAAACCGTACATCATGGGGGTGTAAAACCAGAGGATCGGCCTTTCACGGCGGCTGAAAGCGAGGACTTCGTCAAGAAGACGAGACAACCCCGCCTCACGTTCTGTGTCGGACCACCAGTGCGGTATTCTGGGGCGAACGGCTTTCACCGCCGTACCGTCGAACGAATGGACCTCGAAGTAGGCAAGATGGTGATCGGTGGGAATGTACTCCTCGAAGAAGATTACCTCTCTGTCCCGGGAAAATCTCTCCATCAAATGCTGGGGCCGCTGGCATACGAAATCCCACCTGAGGTGGGAAAAGCAAATAATGGGGGAAGTCCGATCAAGTGTCTTGAAGTTAGTTAATAGATTCATACAAGGTTCCCCACGCTTTGAGTATGATCCAACCTGAATTTTGTCCGTTGGTTCCCTAACCGCCGAAAATTTGCTTGCCTTTGACTGTTGAAAGGATCGCCGCGGTCAGCTTTTCGATAGAATGCGGCCACACCCAACGTTCCAGAACCTCCTGGCATGGCGCGAACAGGTCGAGACCATCAAGTATCTCAGCAAAGCCGTGATGGAATTCGGCAGCAGACTTTGCCCGCCCCGTTCCTGGCAAAATATATTGCAGGCCGCAGGTGAGTTCGGCGTTTGCGAGGACCGGAAGTCCGGCGAGCATATATTCGGTCAAAATGGCAGGGGCACCGTCGTTTATGCCGCAGACGACGCCCAGCCTTGAGAGGTTCATGAGCCTGTTTACCTCATCGTACGGCACGCCCGGCGGGTCGATGAAATCGACCTCCAGCCCAAGACAGTTCGCTTGGCCCTTCAGGTCTTCGATCATGTCGCCATAGCCGCAAACGCAAAGCGCTTTCAGCCGTTGCGATGATCGTGCCAATGCTTCGAAGAGTATGTCATGGCGTTTATACGGCTGGGCCGCGGCCACGTAGATCACATCGTATACCTTGCTCAGACCCAACGGTTTGAACATCGTCTCGGAGGCAAATTCAGGGCCGATTGGCAAAACAAGGGTCGCCATGCCAGGATGCAACCCCTTGATTTCTCTCGACTGCCATTCTGCGCCCGTAAGGACCAGATCGAAATGGCGGCTTACCTCCGGAGGTATCCTGAGCGCAGGAGCGTCGATCGAATTGTAGATCTTGAAACTGGATTTGCAGGCGACCATGATCTCTTCAGACAACCCCAGGCCCCAAACACAGAGCACATCAGGCGCCCCGAAGGCCTTGATGAAGCCGAGCATGTCGTTCGAATTGAAAGGCGCGTCGGGGCCATTTATCCGGAACGACCTCCTTGCCAACGGGGATCCTGTCCGAGTGCAGGGCGGGGGCGGTTCAGAGCCGCGCCAGTGCGTCCAGACCTCCGCCTTATCCACGAGGCCAGATCGAAGACATGCAAGTGGAAGGCGCTCAACATAGCTCCCCTCGACGGCGACATTCCTTTGGCGCGGTATCTCGATGTCACCGCGTTCTCTCCAGCGGCTCTCATACTCGTCCGCCGACGGGATGCCGGCGTCTTCAAAGCAGCCCTCCTGGTAGTCGCTGACAATGACAAGCCGGCGTGGATTGTTCCGAATTGTGGACATTGGCAGCTCCATTCACCGCCCGCAAAGGCAATCGCCTATCCCCGACGCTTTTAATTCGCAGTCGACAGACCGGACGGGAAACATTCCTCGCGAATTGAAGTTCCAGTGAGGATCGAAGCGAAACGGAGAAGTACTCAATGGTTTACAATCGTATCGTGATTGTGGGTGCCGGCTTGTCGGGCGCAGTAATAGCGCGGGAGTTGGCCTGTGCGGGATATCGAATTACTGTCCTGGATGCCCGCGACCATATAGCGGGAAACTGTCATACCATTCGTGACGAGGCGACCGGCGTGATGGTGCACGTCTACGGCCCGCATATCTTCCACACAAATGATGCCGAAGTCTGGGAATACGTAAACGGTTTCCAACGGTTCATGCCGTATAAAAACCAGGTCAAAACGACGTCGCGCGGTCACGTCTACTCGCTGCCGATCAATCTGCATACGATCAACCAGTTCTTTGGCAAAACCTTTCGCCCAGATGAGGCACGCGCATTCCTTGAACGGCAGGCTGACAAATCGATTACCGATCCCAGCACCTTCGAGGAGCAGGCACTCAGTTTAGTTGGCAGAGACCTCTACGAGGCCTTTTTCAAAGGATATACCGAGAAGCAGTGGGGTTGTTCTCCGACGAAACTGCCGGCCTCAATCCTCAAGCGACTCCCGGTACGCTTCAACTACGATGACAACTACTTTTTCCATAAATTCCAGGGGATGCCTGAAAATGGCTATACCGACATGGTTGGGCAAATTCTCGACCATCCCAATATCGAGGTTCAGCTCGCGACCAAATATCGTCGCTCCGATCGTCTCGACGCAATCCATATCTTCTATTCAGGCCCAATCGACGGCTATTTTGACTACGAGGATGGGAGGCTCGGATACCGGACTCTTGATTTCGAGCGCTTTCATTTCGACGGGGACTACCAGGGCTGCGCAGTCATGAACTACGGCGACGCCTCAGCGCCGTATACGCGGGTTACCGAGCACAAACACTTTTCACCTTGGGAGGAACACCAAGGCTCTGTCTGTTATCGCGAGTATTCGCGCGCTTGCGGACCGGACGACATCCCGTACTATCCGATCCGCCTCGTCGAGGAAAAGGCGCTGCTTGCGCACTATGTCGCACGCGCGGAGAGGGAGAAAGGCGTCACCTTTGTGGGCCGGCTTGGTACATATCGTTATCTCGACATGGACGTCACGATCCGCGAGGCGCTGGATACAGCAAGGCATTATCTGCCAAGGGCGGCGGCAAGAGGACACATGCCCTCCTTTCTTGAAAAGGCTATTGCTTGTTGATACGCGCTCGCCGGCGGCTTTCAATCACCGCATGACTTTCTGTGCTTTAAATAAGCGGGACAGCGTCTCGGCGTTCTTGATCGCATTTGCGTCGCGATCGTTGTTGAAGTACGCCCACACCCGTTTTGCGCCACTTGCCTTGATGCGATCAACCCAATCTGACAATTCCTCGTCGCTGTAATCGTGTCGATACCATTGCTTGGTACCATGAAAGCGCACGTATACGTCGTCGGCAGTTTTGACGAGTTGATCAGGAAGGCGGGGCCCGCTCGTCGAGCAAAAAATAGCTCCGGCTGCCTCGAACTTTTTAAAAACGGTATCGTCCCACCAGCTCTTGTGGCGGAATTCGACCACATTCCTGCGACGCGGGTCGAGCTGGTGAAGGATGCTATCGAGGGTCTCTGGACTGTAGCGCACACTTGGAGGCAGCTGAAACAAAAAGCAGCCCATATGGGCGCCAAGCAGGTCGGCAATGTAGCCGAAGTCACGCACAAGCTCGTCAGTACCCTCGAACCGTTTGATATGAGTAATCAGCTCGCATACCTTCACGGTGTAGACGAAGCCATCGTCTGCCTGGCGCAGCCATGTCTTTACCGCGGCGACTGTTGGCCAGGAGTAAAACGGAGCATTGAGCTCGACGGTTCGAAATCTCTCCCGATAATGGGGAAACCATTGGTTTCTCGGAAGATCAGCAGGATAGAACCTGCCGTTCCAATGCCAGTAATACCATCCGGAACAGCCGACGTGGACTTTCCCCTTTCCCGGAGGCGTCTCGGGTAACCCGGTCCGCTCGGCTGCCATTCTGTGATCATGCATTTTTGCAGCGCGCAGGTCGTTTGCCTCGCGTTGCTTTTGTCGGCGCTCAGCCCTCCTCGCCTTGCGAGCCTCCAACTCTTCTGCTGTCGTGACTGGCGGCTGCGGATCCGCTGTCTCCCGTTCAACGTTGGTCAATCCCGCAACCTCCGACCACCTCGAGACATTGCCTGCATACTGGGACGACAACATCCGTCACTTGGATTGGTTCCCGGCTGCGGTTCTCGGGTGAGTTGGTACCAAGTTCCGGGGTGAGACTGCAGGGGAATTGGAACCTGACCGACGGATGCTCGTTGTGGGTATTATTTCGCAGGAGCTCTCAAATGACTTACGTCGCATCACCCAGGCACTCGGACAATTCTTCCGATCGGCACGCCAACCTCAAGCAGTGTCTCGAAACCGCGAGGCATCACCTGAATGAAACGTCAAGCGCTTCAGAAACGGAGCGGCTGGAGATACTGGTTTCGTCGGCGGTCGCCGCCGGCTGGGACGAAGAGGAAGCCCGAGCCGTGCTCCGCGACGCCGAGATACCCAAAGCTGTCGTGCCGGCGCCCAACCAAATCGGCCTCGTGCCATCGTCATCGCTGTAAGTACATAGACGCTCAAACCGAAGAACTTGTCTTTGGAGCAGCCATGTGAACGCGACGATTGACGACGGTCCGTGCCGCTCTAGTTGCAGTGAACGTATCCAATCTTTAACATCCATCATTTCGAAAGGTTTATCATGGAACAGGCAGGTATCGGCTGGATTGCAGCGATCATTATCGGCGGCATAGCGGGATGGCTCGCTGAGCAGTTCATGAAGTCGAACATGGGCGTGCTGATGAACATCATCCTCGGCATCGTCGGAGCCATCATCGCCAATGCCCTGCTATCCTTGTTCGGCGTCGCGCTCGGCGGTTGGCTCGGATATTTAATAGCGGGATTTGTTGGCGCCTGCATATTGATCGCGGTAGGCAGGCTTATACGCCGCTGACACCGATACTCCACCCTCACAGTTTGCTGTGGGGGACGTGCGGGAGATCGCCAGCCACGATCCAGATGGAGCGAGCTGCCGTCGAGGCTTGCCCTTGATGAGGGCAAGTCCCATTCAACCGAGAGATCCGCCAGCCGGATGCGACGGGGAGCCGGGTATCGCGATCGTTTAGTGCTCGCCATGTCCGAGGACGGGCGGGCACCCGCCCGGCCCAATGCCGCCGCTCTCCCCAGCGTTCGCTACCGGTTTTATGGGGAACAACGCGGCACCTCCTCCGTTCCTGCTGCGGAGGAGATTGGCCATGGCAATCAACAGCTCAGATGATAGCGTCTCGCATCAGGTTCGCCTGGCAATGAAGACGGCGTTCGAAGCTCACGCCGGACAGATAGACAAAATGGGCGAGCCATATTTTAGCCACTGCAAACGCGTCGCAGACAGCGTCCAGGGCGATGAAGAAAAGGCCGTCGCCTTTCTTCACGATGTTGTCGAGAAAGGCGAAGGCTGGGATCTGGAGCGCATACGCGAATTGAACTTCAGCACATCCGTTGTTGATGCCATCGATGCTCTCACGCGCAGGCAAGACGAAACCGACGAAGAGTTCGTTGTTCGGACTATGGAGAACCCGCTTGCGCGGCCCGTGAAAGTGGCCGATCTCGAGGACAATCTGCAGCAAGCCATAGCGTCCGGTACAAGTCCGGCGAAGTATAAGCAAGGCTTGGAAGTGATAGCCATGCTCGAGGCAGATCCGCACGCGGCCAATCTGATTAAAGGTAAACCCTGAATTCGGGTCGCTACGCAGCGCTCCTTTGCGACTGCGGGGCTCGGTTGCTTTTGGAAGACCCCTCTTCCCGCTGGATAGCGCGACGATTGAGCTTGAACAGGCTGACGAGTTGCGCCAGCGCGTCGGCGCCTACTGCAAGGGTGCTGCTAATAGCAGTCGTTCGGCTGCTCATACGAGCGTTGTCCTGCGTCATCTGGTCGATTCGACCTACCGTTTTGCTAATTTCGCCGAGACCGGAGGTCTGTTCGTCGGCAGCTTTGGCGATCGTCTCGATATTGGCATCGATCTGTTTAACGAGGACGTCGATCTGTTCAAGGGCCTCGCCAGTCTCTCCGACCAGCCTTACTCCTTCACGCACTTCCTCACTGGATTTGTTGATGAGGTCTGTAATCTGATCAGCCGCCCTGGCTGAACGCTGCGCGAGATCCCGGATTTCCTGGGCTACCACCGCAAAACCTCTTCCCGCGTCGCCCGCGCGCGCAGCTTCTACGCCGGCATTCAAAGCGAGCAAGTTGGTTTGGAAGGCGATTTGATCAATCACTCCGGTGATTTTGCCGATTGCATCTGACGCGGTCTCAATACGATGCATGGCGTTGATGGTCTGTCGAACCACATCGGTCGACACGGACGTCGATGATCGCGCGCTCTGGACAAGGTTGCGTGTCTGCTTCGTACTTTCCGCCGCTTCCCGGACCACACCAGTCATCTCGATGAGTGCGGCCGACGTCTGTTCAAGCGCTTCTGCTTGCTCCCGGGAACGCTCAGCCAGTTTCTCGGAAGCCTCGCGCACATCCTGGCTGCTTTTGCTGAGGTCGCCAGTCTGGCCCAGCACGCTCACAAGCGTTTTCTGGAATTCGCCGATTGCCTTGTTGAAATCCACCCGCAATCGTTCGAACTCGCCGACGAGCGGGTTGTCGAGGGTCACACGAATGTTGCACGTAGCGAGTCGTTCGAGCGCCGCCCCGAGTTCCTCGACCGCATACATGCGATCTGTCACGTCCAAGGCAAATTTCACCACCTTGAACACGCGGCCCTTGTCGTCGATGATCGGGTTATAGGAAGCCTGGATGAACACCCGTCGGCCGTCTTTTCCCAACCGCATGAACTGTCCAGTCGAGAACCGACCTTCGCGCAGGTCGGCCCAGAACGAGCGATACTCATCGGATCGAGCATAGCCCGCCTCGCAGAACATCTCATGGTGCTTGCCGATGATCTCCTCCGCAGAGTAGCCGAGCGCCGACAGGAAGTTTTCATTGGCTGATATGATCTTCCCCTCGGGGGTGAACTCGATCATGGCCTGAGCACGGGAAAGGGCATCCAGCTTTCCCTTGTCCTCGCTGCTTTTGAGTTTTGCTGCGGTGATGTCGGTGGCGATTTTCACTACCTTGTAGGGCTTGCCGAAGCGGAACACCGGATTGTAAGAGGCCTCGATCCAGATCTCATCTCCGTTTTTCGCCCGCCGCCGATATTGATGCTGGTCATATTCCCCGCGCTTGAGCTTCGCCCAAAAGGATTTGTATGCGGGGGATTCTGCCTCTTCCGCGAGCACAAACATGCGGTGGTGGCGACCGACGATTTCGGAACTGTGATAACCAACCGCGCGGCAAAAGTTTTCGTTTGCAGTGAGGATATTGCCGTCGAGATCGAACTCAATAATGGCGTGAGAACGGCTTATGGCGTCAAGCACACATGACGCATCCAGGCCAGGTAGCGGCAAACGAGACATCTTCAACTCCCAAAAACAGAATCTCACCCGCGGCCCGGCGCCTGGGAGTAGCAATACTTCAGGTCAACCTATGTCGCTATGATTAATGGGCGATTAAGTGTCCTGCCGTGGATAGACAATACGTCAGTCCTCTTGAGTCATTTCAGTAACCGCCGACGATTGGCACAATTTCCCCGGTGATGTAGCTCGACATCTGCGGAGAAGCGAGGAACACGTAGGCAGGCGCGATCTCCTCCGGTTGTGCCGCCCTTTTCATGGGGGTCCGGCTGCCGAACGTCGCTACGTCCTCGGCCTGCTTGTCGGATGGATTAAGGGGTGTCCAGACAGGGCCTGGCGCGACCGCGTTGACACGAATGCCCTTCGAGACGAGCTGACCCGACAAAGCCTTTGTGAAAGCATGGATACCGCCCTTCGTCATTGAGTAGTCGAGCAACTCTTTTGAACCTTCCAGCCCTGTCACAGAACCCGTATTGATGATGGCAGAGCCATTCCTGAGGTGGGGAATTGCGGCCTTGGCCATGTAGAAGTAGCCATAGAGGTTCGTCTTCAACGTTTCGTCGAAGTGCTCGTCGGTGAGATCCTCGATGTTGGCGGCGTGGACTTGGAAGGCGGCATTAT
Organism: Rhizobium grahamii CCGE 502; assembly: GCF_000298315.2. Classification (GTDB taxonomy): domain Bacteria; phylum Pseudomonadota; class Alphaproteobacteria; order Rhizobiales; family Rhizobiaceae; genus Rhizobium; species Rhizobium grahamii. The sequence goes on from NZ_AEYE02000019.1 coordinate 21,815, forward strand.
TGACGAGAATGTCAAGCTTTGAGAATTGCATCTTTGTCTTCTCGACTGCCTTACGGCAGAAGCTTGGATCTTTTACGTCGCCGGGGATGACGAGGCATTTGCGCCCTTCCTTTTCAACGGCAGCCCTCGTTAACTCGGCATCCTCGGTCTCGTCCAGATGAACGATCACCACGTCGGCTCCTTCGCGGGCGAACAGGATGGCTACGGAGCGGCCAATACCGGAGTCGCCTCCGGTGATCAGGGCAACCTTGTCCTTAAGCTTCTCGGACCCCTTATAGAACGGCGCATCATAGAGTGGAGCCAATGGAAGGTCGGCTTCTGAGCCGGGCTTATCCTGATGCACGGCCGGATATGGGGGTTCTGGATATCGACGCGCACCCGCCTGCATGGCACCGGGGGACTTCGACTTTTCATTCTTGTCCGCCTGATCGACCTGTTTCTGGATTTCGCGCTGTTTTGCGGCTGTGGCTTTTGATGACATCGTATTCTCCTATCTGATTGAAGGAACAACGCCAGTCCGCGGAAAAGGTTACAGCCTCGGCTCCGAAGATACGGCAGGCCTCGCAGACGGCCGGATCTCAAAGACCGTGCATTGGCTCCGGCCGCAATTGATCCAAACCGACTGAGCGGAGATGCTGGCTGAGGACAGCGCTGCGCATAATCTGTTCAAAGCCTGTTACATCAAAAACAGCGGCTGTACTCGTGAAGGGATAACAACCACCGACTATATCGGCGGGTTTTGGGGTGATCTGAGGAATCTTGCGAAAAGGATGTCTCTAGCGGGCGCCCGCGCCGCGATTTTAGCCGTGCCACGGGTTAATTCGGATCACGCCTGTATCATCGAAATCCTGAACATTACGCGTGACTACAGCTAAACCGTGAACCAGCGCGGTAGCGGCGATCAAAGCATCAGCCTCATTGCGGCGGTCTGGAATATGCAAGTGGGCACAACGGGTCGCTATCGCGTCATCGATTGGCAGAACCCGCTCTGCGAATTCAGGGCGGACCCGGCTATCCATCCATACCCACAAGCGAGAACCCTGGCCGGCGTTGCGACGCGGGATGCTTAATATCCCGCGCTCGATTTCCAGGATCGTAATCGCTGAAATGAACAAATCACTGGAATCTTGCGCGCCGACCCACTTCGTCACATTGGTATCTGCTTTGCCGTCTCCAATTTGCGCAACTCGGAAACGACGAAGGGCGGGAACGTCAATTGCAGCCAAGATCCTTTCACGCTGAGCATCGCCCTCGTCGTGATGAGGGAATCACCGTAGGGCTGAAGGGCGGTACCGGATCCGGACTACTTGACAGATACCCGCCAGAACTGGCTGTACTTCAGCTCAACGTCCAGAGCCGAACATATCCCGCGTTTGAAAAGGTTTGCCTCGGTCAACACTGCTCGCGCGACGGATTTCTCTACCGATGTCGCGTCTTTGTTGCAAAAAACGGCCAAGGCCCGCCTTTCCATCTGGTCAACCCTGGAGACGTCATCTGGTAACTGGCTCATATCGTATTCCCGCCTCCCTTGCAGCATCATCAAATGCTATGCGCGCGAGGTAAGTCGGTGCCCTGCAGAACGTCGGAGCACGTTTGCCGCCCCAAGTAAGCCGGTCCGGGTACCGGCCAACCATTCGCCAGCAGCTCCGAGGCTCTTTTCGTGGTTCGGACAAACTCGGCCAGACCGCTGCCAACCGTTCTTACGATGACGCATTCGTTCCACGGACCGACACTTGATATTCTCCCATGACCTTCACCAATCGTCGGCGGGCGCTTCGAATCAGGGTCTTCCGCTTGCCACCTGTTCGCAGCGTTGATTGCTATCACCCGGGTTCGGCGCTTGCCCACGGCAGTGGTGCTGGAAAGTGGCGCAACATTGATTGCGCGACACTTGCTTTGCAAGAAGACAACGGCGGCGGCGGAATGCTGGCAAGCAAGGGAATAAAGCACCTGGAGAACCTCACACGGGAAAATCGAAAAACGCGGTTGCTCAGTCGATTCAGACCCATCCGCCTGTCCTTGTGTCCGCTGGACGGCGGTGCCGAAGTCAAGATGTCGTCATTGAACTTGTTTTAGTCTTCTGATCGCTTCATCAGCATCCTCCCCAAGAAATTTAATGCGGGTCAATAGCTGCTTTGAATTGACCTGATGGACGTTCGCTAGTTGCAGAAGAGATATGTCGGCACCCTGAAAAGTGACAAAAACGTCCTCATAAGCAACCGGTCTGCGCTTAGACGTCCACACGCAATTAGACGGCTCGAAATCTCCGCTCTCTTCTAGCCGGCCAAGAATCGTTCCTGGAGGGCGTTCCCCCATGTCTCCCAAGAAAGCTGTGAAGCTGCCGGCCCAGCGCTCGCACATTTTGATCCCGATCCCGCCGAACTTTTCATACAACGGATCTGACCTGTTCTCACATCGGCCTTTGGCCTCCGCATATGCACGTCTTGTCGGAGTAACTTTGTAGCCAACCGAGTGTCCATGTACCAGGGAGCGCTGGCGGTTCCGTTCCGCTCGCAAGCATCCGCAACTTTTGCTGTCCCCCTTTTTTACGGCAGCAAGGAATATCGAGCGCTGGACGCCGCAATCGCACTGAAAAATCCAGCGCTTGTGCCGTCCAGGCACGCGATCGGGACGTAGAGCAGTCAGACGACCGAATTTTAGTCCAGCGACATCTTGGGCGGGTGGCATCGCTTTCCAATTCCTTTACACTTCCGACGACGTGAGACCCGAACGAAAGGCACGAGAGCGTCCGATGGTGACAGTGTCGGGAGCGCATCGTTCATGGAGCAAAGCTGCTGGGGACTAAGAAAGAAGCAGCCCGGCGTTCTACGCAAGCTATTTCTAAGTTAGCCTTCCCTGTTAAACGCAGACCTATCGTATCGACGGCACAAAAACCACAATCAACAACTGAGTACGGCAGCGTACGATCATGCCGCTATAAGCCCAAGCAAACCCAAGCTTTAGTGATGCCCTTAGCTGCATGGCCATGGTGGGGTGAAAACCGCGCGTCACTTGACCCGTTTGAACGCGGGGTTCGGTTGCTCCCTGAGTGTCGTGCGCGACAGGCGGCAGCATTCGCGTAATCGTATTCGAGCGGCGCGAGATGCTTTCTCGCATCGGAACAACCTTCCCGTCGATTTTTACTCCCGTGCTTCCTAGTAGGTTCTAGCCACGAGTTCATCCGACGAGGCGCAAAATGTAGCTTCGGCCATCAAGGTGCCAGACGTACAAGAAGCCAACGGCACTGGTATTCCTGTTACGTTCGACATGCATGCCTCTATCAATTGCTTGTCGGAAAATCTGATCTGACCGCCTTTGCGCTGATTCAGCCACCGTTCGCCGCGACGACGACAAATCGTCAGCAGCAGCGTCGTCATCAACATGAAGTTCGAAAAGCTGCGGGGCCACCGGTAGGGACCTCCGCCTGACGCTGGAACGCGAGGGCGACGAGCCTCGCGGCAATCTCGATACTCTTGAGGCGCTCACCGAAGTCCACAGCCGGATTGGATAGTTGCCGCACTTCGATAGGGCCACAGATCGGTTACAACTTCGATGTCGGCGAGAAAACGGCCGGGTATATGAACTTAAAGGGTACTTCGAGTTCGGGGCGAAGAACCGGGCCGAAGGCTGGAATGTTTGGCTCTCGCTTGCCTTCGCGCCCCGAGCCGCCAAGAAAGTTGAATAAGCGCTCACGCACCATGCCGTCGCTCCCACCGGAGAAAGATCGGACTAAACCGAGCGAAGTTGAAGTGCGTCAAAGTAGATGACGGAGCTAGGAAAAGCCCCCCTTCGAAAGTTTAGGAAGCGCTAAGGTCGCTCCAGAGGCTGATATGCAAAACGCATCATACGATCAATTTCGGTACGGTCTCGCTTTGCTGTTGGTGCGGCGACCTTATCTTCGGTGTTACGGGGATATCGCGCACTGGTGGTCTGACGCTGTCGAAGATTACGCCGTGGCAATCAAGGCTCGCGATAAGCGCGTTCGGACGGCAATAACGAAGTGCTCCTGCGGGAATATGAGGCAAGGTGCCTGGAGCTTGAAGAGGAACTTGAAGGCAATCTCACTGCCGCGGGCGCTGGAGGATAAACGTTAAGGGTTCGGCCCTTCGAAGTAACAGCGGCAGGAGTTATGGAATGGCTTGGCGAGTGACATTGACCGCCAGCATGGCAACGCTAAGGGTCCTGACTTTTTGGTGGGTCGTCAATTTCTAATGTGGTCCGGCATCGGCTGGAACAAACGATCGAGAGCACGGTTTATTGGGTGGAACGGCGGCTTTGCCCTCTTTCCCCGCCGTTTCGAACTGTCACTATCGTTGCCCCGCTTGATCCGTGTCAGGCGGGGCTTCTTTATGAGAAAGCGCTTTTTGTACGATGTGACGGGAACCAGAACTCAAGCGGCTTGTTATGCGAGCGGGAAGGAGATGAACGCCCTTCTCTGTTTTCCTCGAACTGAAGCCCCGCCTGATCCGCTCCCAGGTGGGGCTTTTTCTTACCCGCCGCGCAAAAAATACCATATTTTCAGTATCTTTTCCGCGCCTGAGACATCATCGTGGATGGGCGTCGGGCAACGACCTATAACCGCGACGTAGGGTCGAGAGCCTTCGGCCAAGGGCCGCATCGAATCGGTCCTTGGCCTCATACTTACCCATCCGACGCGCGCCTTGAAGAAATAGCGCGCCTCAAGGCGGCAAGTACTGTCATGAAAAGAAACCAGCGAAGAATGAAACAATCAGATAAATTACAGCGAAGACCACAAGAAGAAGCATAGGTCTTAGCATGCCATCTCCCGATTTGCTCTAGCAGATTGCTACAGTCGCACAGCGCAAGTAGTCGCGCCATCAATCCTGCTGGCGACCTCTTCAAAACCGGCGGCTTAGGATCTTCGACTTGATCTCTTGAAATTCGGCGTCAGATATTACGCCCGAGGCCAGAAGAGACCTTGCGCTGTTGATCTCATTTGCAATCGCGTCCGCTGGGGACACGTCCGAGGAGCCCCCGGCGGCTTTAAACAGGCCCCCCAAGTTGATGCCAGCAATCGAGCGGTTTTCTTCCATGCCGCGGATGCGCCGTTTCTCTTCCCAAGCTTGCTCTTGAGTTTGAGAAAATTTGTAGATCTTCGCCGCGTCATCGGGGTTCCCGCCGCCAACTCCGAGGTTGCCGCCGGCAAGCTCCAGGAACGTGAAGGACAGCGCGGTCCCGAAGATTGCTGGAAAAATGTTCTCGTCCATCTGAGCGTTACCTAGGTCTTTCCACTGCCGATCTGTCATCCGATAGCCGCCCAGAATTTTTCTGCGGACTGAAATCATCCGGCTGGTGGTTATCACGAGCGATATACGGCGTCTGAAGAGCGCCATTGCGCGGTACTCGATGATACTCGCTACGATGGCTTCCTCCGGCACCAGCATCGCTTCAATCTTCGTTTTGACTTTGGCTTCACGCTTCGAAGCGCCAACGAAGACCAAGATGAAGTAGAGCGGAATGAGGAGGCCAGTTATAAATGAGGTGACAGCCAGAATGAGCAAGGCAAAGAGCATAACGACTAGAAGAAAGATATTTAGAAGACCGCGCATTTCACTCTCAAAATTCCGAATCAAATCACTTATGCAATTGCTATGGCAGCACGAAAAGAGCAATGCCCATTAGCACGGCACTCTAGGTTGGTGCTGCTGAAGGGCTCGTCGGTGATGTCGATATCATAGGCGATGGACGCGATGTTGCCGCTGAGCGTGCCGTCTTCGTTCAGGCGGATGAATTTTGCGAGTTCGGTCATCGTCTGTCTCCGTTGGTTTCCGTTGCCACCCCGAAGGGCAAGCCCCCTCGGGCGAAGCCTTCCCGGTCTTTCCGGGGGAATGGCCTCTGACATTCCCCTGGAAAGAGGGGGGAGGGCGAAAGCCCGCCCCACGGCGGCGGGCAGAACTGTCAAGTGGCGTGGCGCGGAAGGCGGGCGATCTTCACGGGTCCGCTTGCGGACTGGCGCGGAAGATGGACCGGCTTCACGGGCCGCTTGACCGGCCTGGCCAGCGATGTCAGGGGCGGAAACGAACAAGGCGGGCCGGAACGGGCCTCGATCCGGATGCAGAAGCAGCCGCTGGACAAGCGATCGTTACCGGAACCGGTGAGACGGCTGAAGGCTGGCTCCGTGCCAGCGGCATAGAGCGCGGCCGACCGACCGGGCGGTGGCCGTATCCTAATTCACACATTGCGGGAGGCCCATGTGATGCCATTGCGGTTTTGTCGGGACGTGCCTATTTTAGGTCAATTCAAGGCGAAGCAGCCGGTTTCAACGCGTGCGCGGCCGTCAGTGTCGTTGACGAGAGAACCATGCGCCACTATGTTGAGAGCTAACAACCAACCCAGCATCCTGAGAGACATGGGCTCCGGGCGGTTGGGGTAAAAAGCCGGCGCAAGCCGGTTTTTTTATGTCTTGGGGGCATGCGTGCCAGCGTTACGAACCCGCGTCTACATCGACCGTTACAATCTTTATTATGGTTGCCTTCGCAAGACCGCATTCAAATGGCTCGACGTTCTGACTCTGTTCGAAACTCAAATTTTGCCACGATCCTCTCCCGGCCTACACCGGACGCCGAGCCGGCAACGATGCCCTTGCATGAGGACTGCGCGATCAAGTATTTCACCGCCAAAATCATCGAAAGTGCTGCCAAGGGCGAGGATTCGGTCTCTTCGCAGGCCTAATATCACAACGCCCTGACGACGCATTGCGGTGGCAGGCTCTCCTTCGTGATGGGCCATTACTCCCTTTACAAGGCCAACCACCATATCGTTCCGGCCGACGATCCGAAGCGTTGGCCGCGCGACTGCGACAAGATCCACGTCTGGAAGCTCGAGGAAAAGCAGTCGGATGTCAATCTGGCGCTTCATCTCTACGACGACGCGCTGAGCGGCGAGGTGGACCAGGTGGTGCTCGTCACCAATGATACCGACCTCACCCCGGCGCTGGAGATGCTGAAGGCCCGCTGCCCGAACATCATCCGTGGCCTGGTGATACCGACGCGCAAGGTCGGTGCGGGCGGGGACCTGGAACGCGAGGCAAACGTGTCTCTGGCAAATCTTGCGCATTGGTCAGGCGGCATATCTCGGAGGATGAACTGCGAGCATCGCAATTGCCGGATGTCGTCCGCGGGCGCCGGCGGGCCAGCGTCAAGCCGCATTCATGGTATGCGAAGCCGCATTATCTCGCAAAGATGCTGGAAATGGCCGGCCCGGTGCTGCGCACCGAACGCGAAGTCATGAAATGGGCGCGCAGGGAGAACGCGTATCTCGGTGGCCGGCGGCCGGCGGCCGATCGATCTGATCGAGACGGATGCCGGCGCTGTCGAGGTATTCGACTATATCGAAGGCTACAGTCGTGACCAGCTCGACAAGGCCGGCGATCAGGAGGATTTGTCTTCAAAATCCTGATTTGACGGGTGGGACGGGAGCATGAGGGATGGGGCTTTGGGGCATCCCTCGTCCTGGCCCGCAACGCTCGATGCGGTAAGGGACAGGCAAACGGCAAATCGGCGGGCCGGCTCACCACCTTGCAAATCGGTATCCTGATCGATGCCGTTGACGGCGCGGGACTTCACACGGCGCGGCCTGCCGACGTCGTCGCGGCCAACACCGCGCAACCCGCCCTTGATGGCGTTTTCCTGAACCACATTCCAGACGGTCCAGAGATCATTGGCACGGTCATCGTGACGGCGGGGGACGAGCAACTGCTGCGCCTTAATCGGCGTCGTGCTCTCGCCTTCGTTGTCTCCGAAGCGCAGTATATGGGCGGCGCCGGCGAGAATATCCGCCTCCTCATGGTTCAGCCGCAAGGTCGACCAGTCCTGCGGAGCGGCAACAAAGTTGGGCCGGAACGGGCCTCGACACCGGATGCGTGAGCAGCCGCTGGACAAGCGATCGTTACCGGGATCGGCGGAGACGGCCGAAGGCTGGCTACGTGCCATCGGCATAGAGCGCGGCCGACCGGTACGGGCGGTGGCTGCGGCCACCCCAATATCTTCTGATGGCTATAGGCCCTTGCCAAGAACCCATGTTGAGTTGCTGCGCAACGGCTCCGATCGTCGCACGCCTATGCACCTGGCTTTAGGCGTTCGCTCGAAAGACTGAGAAAAAATGCCGGGCGTTTCCACCCGGCAGAGTTGGGCCAGCGGCCTTGGAAAGAGGCGCCTCCGTCACCGATTGAGCTCCAAGCGCAGTCAGCACCCGCGCCAGACAAAGTTCGATTTCGATGACGCTTTTTCCCTCGAGTAATGCGATCTCAACGAGCGTCCTGCTTGGGACACGCACTGAAGGCAGGCCTTTTCAAACGGTCCGTTGATGCCAAATCCCCTGCCCCTTAAAAATGCGCATGCCTTGCACTGGTTTCTTGATTGACGGAATCAGTCCGGTCGACTATTTCGCCCCAGCCGCGCTCATATACCCAGAGGTGGCACTAGGAGGGTCCGGCAGCAGGCGCGCAGTCGGACCCTCGCTCTTACTTCCAGCAGCCTTGGGATGTGCCGAACCTATTGTGTGACGCTTCTGATCAGCGAATGGCCGATCAGTGCGAAGCATCGTCACCGTCGTCTTCAGGCTCGGCCGCAGCTTCTGGCACCCGTCGCACACACTCTGCCTGGTCGTCGACTGACAGGCCGTAAGCCTCGCAAAGAGCGGTAGGATCAGAAGTCGAAACTTCATCATTGATCTGGTTCCTTTTGCGGAGAACGCGGACTGATGTTTCGAGGGCCCCGGTGGCGGCCACCTGCTTACCCTCGTGTCGCCGATGAACAACGCGGGGGCGAACATCAGGGCGACCTTCTTACGCTTGGCTTGCCAGCGATACGCAAGGTCGCCGACCGTGAGGAAGCCGCTGACGATGATCAGGCCCGCCATCACGTTGCCGATCGCTGCTATAGCTCAGCGGCGAAAGCTGCTCCTGCACCTGCTGCAGCGTGGCGGCGATACCGCCGGAGCCGACACCACCGCCCCTGCTTGCATCGGACACGGCAAGTGTCGGGGCTGGCTTGGCGTTCGAAAGGAAAGCCTTCGCGTCGCCCCCAGGAGCATAGGAGACCTCCGGGCCGACCGAGCCTGTAGCCACGCGTGCCCACCTTGCGCACCTCGTCCACACGATACATCCATCCTCTTGAGGAAGGCACGGCGGCGCTCGATGATGCGGGCAACGAAAGCATGGTTGTCGAAGCTGGCCGGAAAGGTTGTACGTGTCGACGATCGCCGGGCCTTTCGGTCACTTACGTTAGTGTGCGCATGCCGGATTGGTCCATCACGAGCGACAGGTCGGTCTCAATCGAGCGGTCGAAATGCACCTCGACGCTGACGAATTTGCTCGAGGCGGTTGGCGTGCATACAACCCCCGGCAGAACGATGGTTTCGCCCGCCGGCGGAACAAAGGCCTGCATTTGGATGATGCATCGCCTGATAGATTTTCATTTCAACGGTGTCGGCCATCTGATACCCGTGGCCTATGGCCAATAAACCGCTGAGCGACGAAGAAGTCTATGATCTGATCCACCGGGCCCTTGCCTCGTTGCTGAACAAAACGGTGCGCACGAAGCACGCTCAGGACGTGCTCTCGATGGCCATTCGAGACCTGACCATCATCCAGACTGCGTTCCTCTCACTCTCCGAGGGCGTCAAACTCCGTCAAAGCGACCCCGAACAGTAGCTTCGGCCTGCGCATCAGCACCTTATCGAGGGTATCAGCATCAAGAGGCTTGCCTGCGGCGATTGCTCGCTTCACGGCTCCATCGAGACGTTTGTCTCTAGTCTTGAGAGCCAGATAGTTCTTCATCAGCGCCGGATTGCCTGATAGAAGATTGATCCGCGTGCGCTCGACGAGCTCGGTTAGGGGATCATTCAGCCCGACGACACCGCCTTCGCGCTTGCCGGTGACCTTGGAACTGCGCCCGACGAGGTCGCGAGCGATGGAGGCCGGACCAGCCCCGCGTGAATAGCCGGAGGAGGTTATCTCCCGAGCGGCTTCCAGGGTGGTGGTTGTAAGCGTCTGCTGCAGCCTCCCCGACAGGATGCGGAGCTTTGCCTCTGCTCCCTGATGCTGACATCCCACCGGAAGACGACACGGGCGCCCATGGGATCAAAGAGACACGGTGTGTTCTGTAACGTCAGAAGACCGCCAGCGTTGTGCGCCTGCCTGACAGCCTCAGCCAACGGACGGAACGCGCTCGGGTCGATATGCAGGGCAGCGAGTGCCCCTTCGATGTCGCGACGCTCCAGATAGGTAACGACCTCCTTCAGCACGATCTCGCTGGTAATTTCGTCGGTCGCCTCGCGGAAGGCCCGCTCAATCTCGGGAGAGAACTTGTCGATGAGATCCGAAAGCTGCTGGCGAAGACTGGCCATTACTCGGTGTCAGCGCCCTTGACGACCTTCTTCGGCGCCGCCGGTTCTCCCTTTCCCTCTTCCTGGAGGATCTCGCCAATGCCGAGGGTTTCGAGCGATTCCGCTTCCGCCTGCGGGTGTCGAAGATAGCACCCGGCTTACGGGCTTTGTAGGTCTTGAGAAGTAGGACGTTTGTCATGGGGTTTCCGATCTGCATTAACTGGCGGTTCATCGAATCACCTATAATCGGAGAATCAATGCTACGAGGAGCTGCTGGATGATTTGCAAAGTGGCTGCCGTGCTCGTTCTGGCGGCAGGCGTATTGACCGCCGTGCTCGCCAGTGGGGGCGAACCTAATTACCCTTCGAAGTGGCCAGAGATACACGCGCCCAAGACCGGGCGGTTAGTTCCCAAAATCTAACGCTTTCGCGAAATTTGTGACTTGCTGGCCACGAACGCGTTTGGCAAACAATCCACCTATTGATCCTAGGTTGGATGGATTATGCGTAGCGGTGGTGGTTCGCCGGAAATATAGACTAATGTGGCCTGGAGTGACGTAGCGGGAATCTCCCGGCTTTTGAGCTCCTACGGCGCGGAATACACCGTTTCGTCGTCGTTGACTAACCGATACCATCGATTTTCATTGCTTCTTCCGCTCGCCACGCGACAAGGACGAGTTTGCCAAAGATCTTTCTGCCCTCACTGGGTTGTCCTTTCTTGGACAACGAGGATGACGTTCATCACGCCGTCATAGTTGTTCGGGTCTGCGTCGATGACGTGGTAGTCCACGCCTCCGGCGGAGACAATGTCACCGACCTTTGGCACGACAGCCAGACCAACAGAGGAGATGGAGACCTGCCAATCGCTCACAAGGATCGTGGTCTCGTCGACGTATCGCTGGTCGTAGGTCATCGGCACCAGCATCGCCAAAGTAGCTCGTCCCTGAGCCATCGCCGCCTAGATCCGAATCGGGAGGCGTGAGGCGCTTGATGGTGCCGGCTTGGCCGTATTTCTGGATCAGGCGCTTTGCGGTCGCCTGCTTCCGGGCAAGAGCTCGTTGGTCATTCTCACCTCAATGGAACAATGTCAGCCCAGTACTGTTGGCCACCTTGTAAACAAAGGCGATCATCATGACCGAGAAGAAACCTGACCCTGAGAGCGATGCGGCACGGACTGGCGAGGACGCTGACAAAAATCGCAGACAACTCGCGAAGAAGGCCGAGAGGGGCCTGGAAAACGCAAGGGAAGAAACTCCAAGGCCAACACCAAAACAGTCTAGACGACCATGACCCCCGGCAGCCACAGGCGCAGGAACGGCCACAACGTGCCCTCGTCGTCACCACCGGAGTGGATATGCGACAACGTCGTCAACATCAGTGGACGTCGACGCGGCATATTCGACCTCGAGCTGCCCCACCTTCTCCCGCTTCACCGTCGACGAGCCTGCCACCGGCGATAAGCTGCCTGGGTTGGTCAGTTCGAGGAACGCCGCCTCATAGGAGCCATTCTCGCTCGCCACAGGAATGGCGTCCGGTGGAATAACCTCGCCGTAGTAGGTCGACGCCCCGGTACGAGGCCAAGCCCGCTCCTGAGCGAAGCCGCCAGTACGCGAGCCGCTGAATTTTGGCTCATACCGGCCCATCACCAGAGAGCAGCGCTGGCGTGCTGCGGTATCTGGGCATCGCTCGTTCCTTCCGGAACGACATAGCCGGCTGCGGTCCAGTAAGACACTGCGCAGCCGCGTTTGGTGCCATATCCAGCCATTCTCCGGGAGGAAGGGTTGGCCCCGGCTGTTACCAGCGGGTGTTGGTCACTTTTTCTCGTCGGCCGCCACCTTCAGCTCGGCGTCAGACACTTCGACATCGACGGCCTGGCTCGGATCGACGAGGACCGGGCCTTCCTTGGCGTTTATGCCGCGCTGGCCTTAGAGATGTTCGCAACTTTCATCGTCGCTTCTCCTTAATGCCCGTCGAGGTAACGGACGGACTTCGGACGGCGGATATCGACGCCAGCGCCCTGGAAGATATAGATGCCGGGAACGTCGAACTTCAGCGGGCCGGTCTGCCAGGGCTGCAGGAAGCGGAACGGCATCGGGTGTGCATCTTCACGACTTCCAACGAACGGCGGTAGGCGACCATGCGCTTGGTGCTGGATGCACCGGCAGTGTCGAGGTAGCCAAAGACGCCGCGGATGGTCAGCGGCTGACCCGTCGTCAGGGTGTAGATGTTGTTCTTCTGCACCCACTCTCGGATGGTCGTCTGATTGACGGCATCGATGCGGCGGGTGGAGATGTCGAGCA
>NZ_AEYE02000018.1 GCF_000298315.2 Rhizobium grahamii CCGE 502
GTGGCACAAAGGCGGGTTCGATAGGCCCGTCCTCGATGGTTGGCATCAGTTCAGCAGGCAACGCCAGAAGACCCTGACGTGCTTGTCGTCGCCAGTCCGAAAGCTGATGCGCAGCGAGATCATAAAGACGCGCAACGTCAGCGACCCTAACTCCAGGCTGAAGGCTCTCCGCTACAATCCGCGCCTTCAGATCATTGGGCCATCGCCGGTTTCCACGACCGGCCTCGACAACCTCAGAGCGCCCGACAAATCCATCACCGCCATCCGCCATTCCAAATCTCCAGCTCTTGCCGAAAACCTTCTGGCAGAAACCTCTTTGTTCAAGAACACGGGAATCAATGGGATGGAGACGGCGCATACTGTCCTACTACCTACCGTAGTGGTTCACACTCGCGCTGCTTGGCGGCGCCTGGGTGGCCCGGCTCATGGCGTGCCAAGATGCCCGCCGGTCCAAGCTTAGAGTCTGAGTTAGGGGCCTATTCGAATTCACACTGGCTGCGTCAGGGACGCCCGTCCAATGTGCCAATGTACCGGGCCTCTGTTGCAAGGGCCTCCGCAAAGCGTTACCTAGCGGGAAACATGTTGACCTTCGAACACCAACACCTGAGCAACAGAAATGGTACCATTTCCTGTGATCGATACTTCCACAAGTTCAAACCTAACCGGCCACCTTTTTATTTTGGGCTTTGGTGGACACGCTCGTAGCGCAGCTGACGTGGCCGTTTCAGCGGGATGGAGTAACATAACTTTCGTAGACCGAAACGTCATCGATGGGGAGCACTTTTCTGCTTATCACGCTATTAGGGAACTCCCAGAGGTTCAAAGGCCTGACTGGCAGGTATTTCCGGCCGCGGGTGATAACAGTCGGCGACGTGCCCAGATTGAGGCGACAACAGCTAAACTAGCAACCCTGGTATCCTCGAGTGCACGATTTGGCCTCGAAGCTATTGTGGGTGAGGCAACCTTCGTCGGCCATGGGGCACATGTCGGGCCCGGCGCCATAGTGGGAAGAGGCGTTATATTAAACACTCAATCCATCGTTGAGCACGAGGTGAGGATTGGAGACTACGCCCATGTTTCTGTGAACGCCGTGGTCGCAGGTCGCGCGAGGATCGGACGCAATGTTTTTGTCGGCGCTGGTGCCGTTGTAATTGACTCGATCTCGGTTTGCGATGATGTGGTGATAGGCGCCGGTGCGGTGGTATCCTCTAGCATTGACGAAGCGGGGGTCTACGTAGGTGTCCCTGCCCGACGGATGAAGTGATCACAAGGATGAGAATTGGAATCGACGCCCGAAATCTAGTTCCGAAGCTATCGGGCATCGGGCGGTATGTCATCGAGACAAGCCGGCATCTGGCTGAGCTCGGGCACGAGGTCTTGCTGTATCTCCCTGAACCTCCATCCTCTGCAGAACACATCCCGCCTGGCCTCGGTTCGAATATTTCCCAGTTCAGCGGTGCTCTGCCTCGGATTTTATGGGGCAACACGCGGTTGCCAAAGCTGGCACAACGCGATCAACTAGATATTCTTTGGGGGCCTGCACATCGCCTGCCAATTTTGGGCAACATTGAGACACCTCAAGTCCTCACGATACACGACCTCGTTTGGTATCATGCCTCGGCTACGATGCGATTTCGCGGTTGGCTCGGTGAACGCGTTTTCATGGGACAGTCCATAAAGAGAGCGGATCGCATCGTCTCCGTGTCGTCCGCGACAAAGGCGGCAGTTGCTGCCTTGTACCCTTGGGCAGCTGATAAAATCGACGTTGTCTATCCGGGGTGCACGCCCCTCAAAGGTGGAATGTCGGCCGAGATACTTGACCTTCAGAAAATTGACCGCCCCTTCGTGCTGTTCGTGGGGACCCTTGAACCGCGGAAAAATTTGATCGGACTATTGGAAGCCTTTGCCGCGTTGCCAGAGTTCATTCGAGCTGGGCTCCTCCTTGTTATTGCCGGAGGGCAAGGTTGGGGGCTTGGCAACCTCGAGGCGGAAATCAAGAGACTGCAATTGAGCTCAAGCGTTCGTTTGACAGGGTTTGTCTCCGATGCCGAACTTGGAGCACTTTACCAGACCGCAAAATTTCTCGCGATGCCTTCTCACTACGAGGGATTCGGCCTCCCAATAATCGAGGCAAACGCGGCGGGCATTCCAGCGCTGACGTCCAATACTTCATCGATGCCAGAAGTTGGGGGAGACGCCGCGTGGCTGGTGGAACCATCGAGTGTCCAATCGATAGCAGATGGGCTCGCACGCCTTGCCACCGATGTACCTCTGTATTCGAAACTCAGCTCTGCAGCTAGGGCGAACGCAGAAAGGTTCGATTGGCGAACGAGTGCCTTGGCGTTGTCAAAGGTCTTTGAAGAAACTCTCCCTGGCCGACACTAACTAATCGGAGTCTGACGCTACAGCACGTGCAATGATCACTATGGGATGACGCGCTATGTCAGGAGGCGACATCGGGTCCGTCAGTGCCAGCCAAAGTCCCATAGAGATCTGCGTACGACGTTGCCATCCTCTCTGCAGTGAGTAAGGTTTGATATCTCGCCCGAGCGGCAGTGCCCATCGAACGAGCTAAATCGTCGCTGTGCGAAAGGCGTGCCATTGCGGCGGCCAATTCAGTCGAATCGTCGGGGCGGACAACGAACCCGGTCTCGCCCTCGACATTCACAAAGGTTGTCCCGGTTCCGATTTCGCAGGAGATCATCGGTTTCCCGAACATTGCCGCCTCTACAAGGGAAAGGCCGAACGCCTCAGATCGTAGATGCGATGGAAATACGAAGCCAGTGCTCAATTCGAGGAGAGCCGACTTGTCGGTATCGGACAGTGCGCCAAGAAAGTGGACATTTCCTAGCCGGTGGTCATTCGCATAAGCCTTTAGCGAAGCCTCCATCGGCCCCTCCCCAACCAACAGGATATCTAGCTCAGTCTGCTTGGCGGCCTTCAATAAGATATGAACCCCTTTGTAATAACGCAGAACACCAACAAAGAGAAAAAACGGCTTAGGATATCGCGCACGCCAGCGTGCCTTCACCTCCTCGGATGCATGCGGATAATCCTGCTCGTCTAGCCCAAGGGGGATGACTGTCGTCTTGGCCCTATAGTTCTGCAATACTTCGCTGGTTGCCACGTAGTTCGATGATGTAGCCACAATCCTGTCAACACTCACTAAGAATCGATGCATGAGTGGCTTATAAAGCTGCAAGAGAACTCGCTGCTTCACGATATCCGAATGATAGGTTACGATCGTCGGTTTCGTCAGCCCTGAGGTCAGGTGAACAATGTCCATCACCGGCCACGGGAAGTGATAGTGTATGATGTCGGCTCTTTCGCTGAGCTCTCGAAACCGTGAAAAAACCTCGCGCGAAAAGCCCGTAGAAGCGAACTCAAAATCGAGCTTGGCCTTGTGCGCGATGTGACCGTCAAACTCGCGGCTTTCCCGCTCCCGAGCCTTGCTCAGCGAAAGTACGTCGGAGTGAATGCCGGATTTTGCAGTCCCCTTGGCGATCGCGTGAATGGTCCGCTCAACTCCGCCAAATGTATCCGGCCAATAGGTTTTGAAAAAATGTAGAACCCGCATCTCACTCCAGTGCCGGATCGTATAGGTCGTCGCCGGTCTTGCCGCTTTCATCATTACATCGCACCACGCGTCTTGCGGAGCCGCGACATCAACCATTTTAGGCTGCGTTTCGTCGACCCCGTATATAATCACAGGGGTGGAAAAATGAAGCCTCTTTTCTCCTGTTGGGCGAATAACCCGATGTCCATACCACGTCATCCTTTTTTAGAGTCTCAAAGCCGCTTTGCGAGATGATAGTGCTTTTGAAATTCTTTACGGCAGTATGTGTCTAAAAATCGGGCAAATCCGTTCACGGCGGGACATAGGACAAATACCGGTCGCGTTGCGATCACTCGGAGACTGCGATCAAATTTCCCTCGGTTCCAATAGCAAGGTTCGCCATACCTCGCACCCGCGAGGCAATGGCAATCCCGATTTTCATTCGCTACTTCGCATTCGGCTCTGGTTAGATCAGTTGCCCGGGGATCGGGCACAGTCCCTTTGCACAATTGAGTAGTATAGGCGCAGCGAGGGCAACGCCGTGGAAAGGGCATCAAAAATCGCGTCGAGAGGACGCAGGGTTCTGTTGTATTTTGCAACGAGAAAACGGTTGTGGAGCTTCAAGTGTTCCGTTGTTGCGTTTTCGACAATCGTGAAAACCGGAGACGGGACTGTCCGCCCCTTTACAACGATCTGGTCCAGTTCGACGACATTATAAAGCTCACTCACCAGCCGAGCTGTCTCCTCGCCGAGCAGGATAGCGACGCCGTAGTTCTTTGAAGCGCCTTCGAGGCGTGAGGCGAGATTGACGGAATCGCCGAGACATGAGTAGTCAAAACGGCGGTTCGAGCCCATATTGCCGACAACGCATTCTCCGGTATTGATGCCTACGCCCATCTTCAGCACATGCATGGGTGCTCCAGTTGCCTTCGCCTCCGCCTCGAGCTCCCTGTTGAGTTTCCCGATAGCGATTTGCATTGCAAGCGCTGCTTGGACCGCGTGCCGCGCATGCTCGGGATCGTCAAGCGGCGCGTTCCAGAAGGCCATGATGCAGTCGCCCATGTACTTGTCGATCGTGCCACCGTGATCCATGACAATATCTGAGAGGGGAGTAAGCAGTCGATTAATTAGGCCCGTGAGCTTCTCAGGATCGTCCTTCATCGTTTCGGCGATGGTCGTGAATCCGCGGACGTCCGAAAACAGAACCGAAAGTGTGCGTCTTTCTCCTCCAAGCTTCAGCTGTGAAGGATCGTCCGATAGCTTTTTCACAAGGTCTGGCGAAATATACTGAGAGAACGCGCGGGTAATCCGCTGCTTGTTCCTACGCTCCTCAGCATAATCGAAGGCGGCCTGACCGAACGCGACCGACACAAATGCGGCCGTCGGCCCTAAGGGCGACACGAAGAAATGACCGAAGCGTAAACCCGCGAAAGACAGAAGCGCGAACGCACAAAACGCAACAACGGTCGCTAGCAACGTTAGCCAGCCCGTCGATTTCCAGACGGTCGCTGCGGCCAGGACGGCAGCAAGAAGAACTACCCCTATGAAGGGCAAGACACCGGTGTGCGTGATCGACAGCCCCTGCCGCAGATTATCATAGATCGTCGCCTGGATCTCGACACCGGCCGTCAGTCTCCCGGTATGCATCGTGTAGGGCGTGGCGAATGCATCGGCACCACCCTTGTCGATCTCAGGCGCGTTCTGAAGACTAAGGCCGACCAGGACGACCCGATCCTTGAATGTTCCTTCTGGCAGGTAAGTCTTCGGGTCGAGGGCCTGATAGTACGATACTGTGGGATAGCTCCGTGCCGGGCCAAAAGACTGTATCATCGCGTTCTTAGGTATCGACGTCGGTCCATCGCCGGCAGCCCGCAGAAGAGCAATGGCAAAGCCGTCTTCGTAGACGGGAATGGTTCGAAAGACACCGTCGCCGCCCAGTTCAATCGAGGCAATGCCAGTTCGTGCGCCAGCTTCGGTCAGCTGTGGCAAGGGCGTCGCCCGTACGAGTTGATCGGCTTGCGGTGTTTCGATCAAGGTTTCATCGCCAGCGAGCACGACATCTGAACCAACCGCGGCCGTAATCGCCGCATCATTTTCCGGCGTCGAAGGCTCTGCCATGATGATATCCAGGCCGATTGCCTTTGCACCCGCAGCGCGGAGTTGTTCGATCAATTTCGCATGAAGGTGACGTGGCCACGGCCATTGCGCGTTGACAGCGGAAAGCGAGGGTTCGTCAATCGCGACTATCACAGGGCCATCGTCAGGCACTTTTAAGCCGTCGGCCGTCGAAAGGTAGTCGAACGCCTTCAGATCAAGAAGTGGCCATGCCGGAAGGCGCGAAAGCAGCGAAATTGCGGCAAGGGTCACGAGGATGAGGATAGCCAGGCGGACCCCGCGGCTGCTGAATGGCCAACCGTGAGATCCTTGAGTCGGACCTAAGGTCGGGGCCGCTTTGTTCATCAGAAACGGACTTTGAAGGTGCCCTTCACGGCAGGACCCCACCCGGGAACACCTGGCGTTATCTCGAAATCTTCGTCCAGGAGATTGAATGCCGCCACCTCAAGAGCAAACCTCTTGTCGAAAGGCTCCCATATCAGATTGGCATCGAGCGTCCAGAAGTCATCAAGCTCTGTCCCGATGTCATCGCCGTCCCGTTTTCCGATATAGTTGGCAGCAACCGTTGCCTTGACCTTCGCTTCATTCACCCAGGTTATAGCTACCTGCCCCGCATCGCGAGGCACGAATGGCAACGCGCCACCGAAGTTTGCGCTTGTCTCATCCTTGTTTTCCGAGTCCATCCGGGCATAGGTAGCCGACAGTCCAAAGCCGTTTCCGAGAGCAACGTTTGCCGTGATGCTTGCCCGATCGAGACTACCGCGTTCGAGCGGCAGGGTATCAATGGCGGGTAGTGCAGTGAGCGGCAGCCCGATCCTCATGTCGTGCAGTTCCTGATGCTGATATCCCGTTGAGGTAAAGAAGCTGTCGGTCCACTGCGCATCCCATTGCAGGGCGATGGTATCGACATAACCGTCGATACCAACCGCGATCTGGTTGGGCTGCAGTCCGAGAATTCCGATCGGGGCAAGCGTCGGAACTCCGGTCTCTACGCTTTCGCGCATGAAGGCGGCGCGCAACCATTGATCCTCGACCGGAGCCCAGGCAACGCCCAGCCGTGGCTCGAGACGACTGACGTCGACGCCGTCACCTTCCAGCCGTGTGGCATGAAGCGCATACTCCGCCTTCAGATCCGGCGTGATCTCGTGCAGCAGGTCTACGTAAATACGTGCGAGATTTGTTCTGGTCGATGCGTCATCTGGTCCGATGGTTATGTCGGGGACAAATCCCGGAACGATTTCAAAAAGCTCGGCGAAGGATTTGCTATGGGTATCTATCCATCCACCTTCCAGACCGTATCTCCAGGTCAGGCCATTGTCTGTGCCGATGCTGTGGCTGAGCGCCCCGACATAGCTCTTGGACGACACGCTCTGCTCAGTATGCCCAAATGGTAGCAGATCCGGCGTCGTCAGTCCGAAGATCGGTGCCTGATCGAATTGGAAGTCGTTGGTGCTCTCTGCCTTCACCTCCGAATAGAGAAGCGCGGCATTCACGACATTTTGGTAACCAAAGGTATGGCTCCAGCCTATGCCGCTGTTGAGGTTATCGAGATTGTTGTCTTGACTACGATAAAATGGAAGTGCCGGGGGGGCGAACGGTGCCCCGAACAGGGGAATGAAAAGTTCGTCGTTTAGCCTCGTCGATGGTGAGGGATCCAAGGTCAACGCATTCAGATCAAAATCACTGCGTCCTTGATTGATGAATGCAACGACCCGATCATCCGCCGTGGGACTTGCCGTGATATATCCATTGGCGCTCAGCAATTTGGTTTCTGTCGAGAAATTGCCGAAGCCCGCATAGCTTCCGTCAATCGGGATTTCTTCCCACTCGAAATTACCGAAGAAGCTGATCGGCATTGCCTGGTTGGCAAAGCCCTGGATTTCGGCTTCGGCGACGCGTCCGGTATGACCGTCAACGCTGTTGATCCCGCCGCCAAGCGAGCCTTCAATGAAAGGCGTCCGCAGCAAAGTTGCCGACCTGGACCGACCTGACAACATATGGGGGTCGAGGAGCAGACCCTGAAAGAGAGAGGAGAAGCTTGTTGCGTTGCCGGTGTTTTCGATCACGTTGTCGCCAAAGGTGATCGCATTCTTGAACGGATTGATGCTCCCCTTGAGTGCCTGGTCCGTGTAGCCACTTCCTTCGAACGGATCAAACACCGCGTCGCCATAGTAGCGACCCCAGGCATCCAGCCCTTGCAGACGAAAAGCATTGTTGAGCGTCGAGCCGGCATCCTGGTTGGCGCCAAGAGCGCTGAAATCACCGCCGCGTGCTCGTGCGCGCCTCAGGAATTCCTGGGCGTTTGCTATCGCGCCATCAGCATCGTAGTCATCGATGGCAACGGCGGTCCGAAATGCCGAAATGACCGGATCGTTCTTGTCCAGTCGGTCTGCATTTTCAAGCGCCTGGTTTGAGGGGTCGCGATCGCCTCGTTCATAGTGGCCGGCCGCCAGCATCAATTGCGCCTGCGAGTAGCTCGGATTGGCGGTCGACGCCGCAAGCAGATCTTCGATCGCCTTGTCACGCTCACCCGACTGCAGATAATAGCGTCCGCGCGCGAGCAGCGCGACGTCGAAAGCCGGATCGACTGCCAATGCCAGGTCGATCTCTCTCTTCGCTTCCTTCATTCTCGATTGATCAAGATAAAGGATGGCCAGATTGGCGTGGCTTATCGGGTCGTCAGGATCGAGTTCGACCGCTTTCTTGAGGGCTGCTTCCGCCTCGCGGCTGGCGCCTCGCGCATTCTGCAGCAGACCGAGGTCGTTCCAGGCCATCGCAGAACCTGGTGCGATCTCGATCGCCTTGTTCAGGTCCACGAGTGCGGCGTCAAGATTGCCTTCTAAATCCGCTCGCATGCGCGCGCGCGCCTGCAGGCCGTCAGGATCGGTAGGGTCGATCGCAAGCGAGCGCTCGATCGCCTCGCGCATCTGCACCCGGTCATTGATGAGGAGTGCGAGCTGGGCCCGCAGAGCCGGCAGCCGCGCGTCATTTGGGTAGCGCGCTTCGGCTTCCTTCATTGTTCCGATGGCTGCTGGAATGTCTTCCAGGAAACCGGCCGTATAGGCTTTCATGACAGCAGCATAAGGGCCGGTGATCGACGCAGGTGGCTTTTCCACGTGGTCGGGATTCCGAAGCGAACGCGAATAGTAGCCCCCGTAGGCAGCAATACTGCGTCGTTGCGGGTCAAGAACCGGCTCGGCCTGTGAGAACAGCCGCGCAGCATCGTCGTAGCGTCGCTCTGCACCGGCAATCAGCGCCTCGATCAAATCGGCACGCGCACGTTGGCTTGCCGAGAGCCTGAGAGAACGAGCCTTCGCCAGCGATTTTAGCGCTTCCTGGCGTCCATCGAAGGAGAGCTGCACTTCGGCGAGTGTCAGCCAATCTTCTGATGTCCTTGCCTCCGGCGATTTCGCCTCGATTCGGCTGCGTTCGGTGCGCATCTTCTGCATCGGCAGCGGCGAGGCCGGCATGAACGTGAAACCACTGCGCAGCGTAAGATAAAACAGCATCTGCTCGCGGTCATCAGGTGTAACGATGACCAGCTTGCGGGGCGCCTGTCCAATTGTGGCAACCGCACCTTCACCTTGCCCGACTTCGACACTTCCAAGCTCATTCTTGAGCTCGACGCGTCCTTCCAACACAATCAGGGATGTTTGGTCTCCCTTGACCGTCATTGTCCAGTCAGTGCCACGAATAGCCGCCGCCGCAGCTGGGGTCTCAACCGTCAGCCCCTGTCCGCCTCGCTGCGCGCGAGCCCACATCGTTCCGGACTGCAGATTGAGAACAGTGTCGCTGTCAGGCGCCATCTGCTTGACCTGAAGCGCGGAATTGCGACCGAGACGCACCTGCGTGTGATCAGCAAACAAAATCGCCAGCTGTCCATTTGCGTTGGTGCGCAGCACGTCTCCACCAAGCAGGTCCTGGTGAAGCGCGACGTTCTGCCAGTTCGAGAGATCGACAAAACGAACTTCCTCGCCCGTCTTGCGGTCGATCACCGAGCCTGCTGCCCGGGCTGAGCGTTGAAGCGGCTCTGCCAGCGTTGGATGCGCCAAACACAACGCCGCCACCGCGGTAGCCACGCCTCCGCATATGTAATTCGCAAATCTACCCCTCATCCTTGAAGGATTTGTCTGCCTATAGTTGAAAAGTCAAGCAGGATATGCGTGAAGGACTTGCTTTGTTAGCAGAGTGTAATATCAGAGAAACATTTGGCCCGGGGGGTGGGATGTGAGCGACTTTGAGACAACCACTGAATATCTAAGCAGTACGCCGTCGAACGTGGAGACAAGTTCTGAATATTTTGATCATATCAAGAAGATCAATGATATTTTCTACGACCAGATCAAGATTTCCGACCAAAAGGCTGCTTATATCTTTACTTTCATGCTCGCCTTTCTGGTCACTTCAAGTGAGGGCCGTGAGGTTTTTGCCTGGAATCGCTACGCCAACGGCACGACCCACGGCATTATATTCTCGGCTGCGCTTGCGATCGCGTCCATTTTCTCGATCATTTCAGCGATCATGGTGGTGTTGCCCCGACACATGAAGACTTCGACATCGCTTTTTTGGGGCACGTGGCACAAACATAGAGGCCATTTTCTTGAGGCCGCGGGCAAGCGTGACGCGGGCTACCTTTTCGAACAATACGTTGAAAATGCCAATATTCTCTCCACCATTGCGCGTGTAAAATACCGCTGTGTCACTTTCGCCTTCAGGGGCCTGATGGTGACTGTCGTTGCCTATGTCCTCTTGCTTGTCAGCACGTAATCGGGACATAGAAATCGAGGCAGAGCGTCTGCTCCTGCATATCTCGCGTAGATGATGCCGATCACGAGCTTGTCAGAGACCCAGTCACCACAAATAAATAAGTTTTGCGCACTGTAGGGAGGTCAAGTCACGGTGAGATGAGATGGTGACTAGATTCGATGGGCAAACGTGTACCGCATCACAACACGCAGGGGCAACAATGGGCTTAGTTGATAGGCTTTTCAGGCGCGGCATGAGCAATAAAGCCACACAAAGCTCAGGGTATAGTCTCTCCTTCAACTCGCGCAAACTCGCTGGCAGCTCCAAGAAACCAGCAACAGCTACCGGGTGTGGACCTCAGCTTCCCAGCGTTCACTGGGTCGAGCAAATCGCTCAAACTGAACGGCTGTACGGCGAGTTGCACGCTCAGCTTCTAAATCTCGATCTCACTGTAACCGAACTGCGATCGATTGAACGAAAACTGGCAGTTCAGGTTGAAGCCGCCCCTTCGAAGGTCGCCGAGTATCACAGACAGGCCTTAAGCAAAGACGCGATCGATACAGCCGAGCGCATTGCCCTCCTCTTTCAGGTGCTTTCTGTTGATGTCGCCCACCAGATTGAGCGGGCAAAATCGCGACCGCGCCGAAACCAACGCCAATCAAAGAAGCGTAGCGCTTAACATGGTCCCACACCGGCCTTAGGCGGGGCGACGGGATGATCACGCCGTCAGCTCAACAAGATCGATTTCTCTACGGGCGTTACGCACAGCCAACTGGCGAGGCAGGCGAGCAGTCGCGCCACTGTCGTCATCGATCGTGATCACATTGGCGGGCCTGCCAAATCGCGCCGAAAAAAACTCCCGCTCTGTCTCGGCGGCAGCCAGGTGCCGGGTAACCAGGCATACATCCCTTCCCAAAACCACCGCATATCGCATCGGCTTCCTCCGGTGTGGTAGCTTGAGTGCATAATGCACGATGAGAGCATGGAGCGCAACTTCTTGGCGAGCAGTAAATTGGAAAAGCTCCAGCGGATGGAAGCAGGCTTTCCGAAGTGGCGCGTCCCCAGATCACCTACATCATCGGCCTGATCACAAAGCCAGCATTTTCCAGATGATCGAAGTCCAGTAGTTTGAGGAGGGTCGCATAAAGGTCTCTCCGTCGCCCCCGGGATTCTCGCCTTATAATCCCGCGTAATGAAGGATCTTCCGCCCGGTTATTCGAGGTGCTGACAAGTCTTGCATTTGTCCCGGCCCGTGAAGCGCCCAGGTCATGAGCCGTCTTACCGAAATTCGCCCGATGCCGGCCTGGAACTCACGCGACGCCGACATAGGCAGTTCATCGACACCACCTTTTGACAGGGTCATAGCGGCTGGTTTTGTTTCACCGAAAATCCCCGGAGCCTCAGTATCCCTGATTGGCGAGGTGTCTCCGATCGACGCAGTTTGGATCGGGTCTGTTCCATCAGCGTCCAAGATTGGCTGCGCTCGCAGTGTTGGGACCGGGACCGCCATTGCGGAGAGATCGGCGAAAATCCCCTTCTCTGTCGCCTCGCGGCCATTGGTAGTTTGAACAAGTTGACGGGCCAGGGCCGCCTGCGCACGGCTCGAGGGCACAGCAAGCAGCGCTGTCTTCAGGTTGGCGTCCGACGACTTTGTTGTTCCGATTTCCTCCCCGTCGTCTTCGTCCACGGTCGCGGCAATGACGATCGCTCTCGAGCCCGTTCGTTTTTTGCTATCGGCAATCGCCTGATTATAGCCCGGCAACGGTCGACCATCGGCGGGAACATGCATTGTTCGCCCACTCGGAAAAATGCTTGCGAGTTCCTGTCGCGACATTCGGGGCCAGGCCCTGACGCGACCCACGTCGAGATGCACGAACGGAGACCCGGAGCGGGGATAGTATCCCACGCCGCCTTCCTCTTTCTGCATCGCCAGGGCCCTTAGCGTCGCAAGCTTCACGCCCGGAATGTAGAAATCCATCGCCTTGCCAAGAGTATGCTGGCTGTTCTTTGCGACGCCTGTGCTCCGTGATCGGGACCGCAGCATGTTGTTGGTCGAAGGAGATCGATAGGCAGAGACGACGTGAATGTAGTCGCGCGCACCACTTTTGTTATAAACCTCCCAAACGAGGTCCAGTAGCCGGGGATCCATTCGCGCCGGTTCGTTTCTTCGCCAGTCACGCAGGAAGCGGTTAACCTGGGCAAGCCCTCTGGGATCAAACTTTCCATCGCGTTTGAACGTAATCGTTGCCCGCTCACCCGTGTGTGTAAAGAAGAGCTTCAACGCTCGATCTTCCGCGGCGGCATCGACAGCGAATCCGAAAACTGCCAGCAATGCGATGGTTGTCTGCCTGACCCATCGAGTTGCATACCAGAGAAGACCAGTCGCATAGAAGGATGCGCGCCCAATGGCTGGAGAGTTGTTGGCATGGCCGGACATTGCGATCCTCGTCATTTGAGATCACCCCCGACTGGGTAACCGCGCCAGACGGACGAAGCCGCAATTATGGTCAACAAAGCCCTAACAACACGTTGACGGCTTGCTTCATTCGGGACAGCGCCGCCGTCATAGCTCAGACCGTGCCGTTATGCCCTGAATCTCTCAAGAGCGGTCAGGTGCTGGACAGGCGGGTCTGCCTCGTCCCAGCGATATATTTCTGTCCGAAGGAAATGACGCTCTTCATCGAGCGCGTCCTCATCGAGTTCGATCCACCAGGATCGCGGACGGCCGTCGGTACCGTCGGACCATCTGTATCCACGAGCCTTGAGGTGATCCTTCATGTCGAAAGGGCTGTGCTCGGCGAAAAGCCGAACGCGCGAGCGCTGGGCAGCTCGATGGAGTTCGGCAAAGGGACGGTCGCTTTCGTCCTTCTGATGGTCCAGTACTTCAAGGAGGGCGAAACAATCGTCAACGGCGCGATGTCCTTCATGAAAATAGCCTGCCTGTCCGATGAGGTAACCAAGTTTGGTACCCTCGAAGCCACGGAGGCTCCAATCGATCTCCTTGACCGAGCAGGCCCAGGCCTTGTTGACGAACAAGGGAGAGAACGCTTCACAGAAGGGGCGATCGAATCCGGCATTGTGGGCAATGACGAGGTCCGCGGTTTCCACGATGCGGCGCAAGGCCGCGATGTCGATCTGTTGACCCGCCACCATTTCGTCGGTGATCCCTGTCAACCGGGTGATATCAGCCGGGATGGGCGCTTGCGGTTCCTGCAGCCCGCCATAGACGTCAATAACGTCGCCGATCGTTCCATTGTCGTCGAAGGAGAAGGCAACGGCGCCAATCTCGATGATCTCGTCCTTTCGATGATCGAGGCCCGTCGTCTCGGTATCCACTATGACACCGACCCGCGTAAAATCAGCCTTTCGCTCTGTTACAACAGGTCTGGCAGGCAGACGGCGCAGGATCTTGTAATCCCCGGTCGCCTCCAGGCTCCGGGCCATTTCCTCCGGCGCCGTTCTCAAGTTTTTCCGGATAGCCCGCGGTTTTACCGCTTCAGCGCGAGCCGCGACCGGTATCGCAGCAAACATCTCGAGCTGGTTTGCCATTATTCCCCTGTTGAATGTGCCTCTCACGAGGTGAGAAATCCCGCAACTCTACAGTTATTCAGATGTGAGGTCGTGCGTCCGCCATGGTAATCCCCAATTTTCGATCAGGGCAGCCGGCTAGCGACCGCCAGCCATCGAACAATATGCGGGCGCTGGGCTTTCAGGCCCCCCCGTGTGCGGACGGGCGTCCACAAATGATTGCCAAAAGGATGAACCACACCGTCACACGACTCGGACGTCAGGATGTGGGTATCTGCATTTTGTACTGTGAGGTGATTGGTCGTAGGCTGGAAACGCTCGCCGATATCCTGGCCTGATAATAGTCAGGACATTCGCACGGCCCTCGCCCATGCCTGGATGTTCCAACTCGGGGGCCATCCGCGTTGCTAGTTGCTTACTGGGTAAACAATCGAGACCGAAGTCTTGGCAGTTTCATTTGGAGCGCCAGATTCGTCAAGTCCACAAGCAGGACCCGTGGCCGACAGGTTGTTGGATCAGGGAAGGAAACAGGCGTCATTGTCCTTGGCAAGCCAAATCAATGAAGGTGAAAGATGCTACGCTCCATGCCGCCGCGGCTGCTGAAGCCCGGAGCGATACGCTTGAGCATGGCCCAGGCCCGCTGGCACTTCATTTGCCAACACTTGACAGAGCTGGCCTGTCGGAACCTGAAGTCGCGCGGGCTCCAAAGGGAGCCGCAACGGCGGACGCTATTGAACGCCCTATCCCCGCCTCGACATCCAGCATGCTCCGACCCTTGATGTCGACACTGTAATCGCCTGACCACACAACTACGCCGTCGACCTGACGGACCAAACGAGCGGTCGACCGCATATCATCGCCCTCCAACCGGACATTTCCCTTAAGAATGTATGACGGGTCAGCCGCAGTGCCGGCGGCAACGTCCTTTGCGATGACGATAAGATCACTGAACTTCGAGAGGCTGAGGATAATCTCACCGGTCACGCCGATCGAGATGTCATTTGAGGTATTGTTGTGATCCGCACTTTGGAAGGGATCGACGACGATCCTGGCCTTGCCACCGTTCCTAACCTCAGTCTTCAATGCAGGGTTTCCCCATTCCGCAAGCGACGCCACGATGACGGCAGCAAGCACGATCATCACAGCGCCGATCATGATCCAACGGATCACCCTGCCCTCGCTCTTTTGGGTTTCGACTGGCCCCGGCTGTTTTCCGGCGCCCATGTCGGCAGTGCCGGCTTGCTCCTCACGGTCGCTGCTTTTCGCATCGCTGAGGCCTCGTCCCACAAACGTAGGAACGTAACCCCCGGCTGGAACCGTGATCAACACGTGATCGCCTGCGCCAGACGTCAAGTAATACCGCTCAAGAGAGCTACGCAATTGACGGGCCGCTATGCGGACGCAAGGATCGTTCTGCGCATCGAAGTTCGCATCTCGCCCGAATGTCTCCTGCGCAATCGTAAATGCCTTCAAATACCCACCGCGCCCTTCAAGGGTCTCAGTCACGATGAACCGCAAGAACCTGCGTCCACGATCAGGGAGGATAAAGTCCTTGCTTGATAGGATTCTTGTTAGCTGTTCCCGCACGTCATCGGGCGCAGGTATCGATTCATAGGCACTCGTAGTCTGATTTCTCACCGGCTTCCCTCCGACAAGCATGCAACCAAAAGCGCAAAACACGCTCAGCTTATCTACGTGGGATTGATGCGCAACCTATTTGTAACTCGCCAATAGACTACATGACTAATTTAGAGAAGTCGCATTTAGTGAGAAAATAGAGTCTACCGTAAATTACTTCCGTTTCGCTGGGGCACAGCTACTCTCTGCTTCGGGGCGAAAGGATCAACAATGAGCAGCGATCATGGGAAGATCGGAGGCAGCTACTCGGCCGCGCAATCGGGATTGCGCCGCCTGATGCTCAGGTTGCCGGAACACCGCAGACGACTTCAAAGTTTGCCCGGTTCCACCTCGTGGCCGTTCCTGCACGAGTTGCTTGAGGCCTACGACGAGGCATGTGTCGCTCTTGAGGCTTTTCGCCGCAAGGATGAAACCTCTGCTATCATCGATGAATACGTGACCGTCGTCGCTGAACTGGAGGCCGATATCGTCCGTGAACTCGACAGGATCATTGTCTGGCCTCGCGACTGAGGGAAAAGAAGTTTCGCATATCCGGGCCCGCAGGCACTGCCTTGGCGCCTCGGCTTCCGTACCTCAGCGAACTCGAAATACCCGATCGTCGGCCCCTGAAGCTTGCTTCCAGAAGGAGCTTTGCCATTGCCGTCGCTCCTCAACGGAGGAGTTGGTCAGTTGCGAATGCCGACCTGCGATCTCTCGAAGGTGGCTTCAGACGCTGGCAATCTTGCGCAAGTCGTCAACTGCGCCCGGCGCAGCTGCAACCACCGGCGCCCCCTTCGTCAACCGTTCGCCGGAAGTCGGGAACGGGTGGTACCAGCCGCCGGCTTCCTTCACCAGGCAATATCCGGCCATACAATCCCATGCATGCATGTATGGCTCGTAATATCCGACGAGACGTCCGGCTGCCACATAGGCAAGCATCAAGGCGCCGGATCCATTGCGGATGAAGTTACCGCCCTCCTCCAACAAGCTTTCGACAATCCCGGCAACAACGGCCGGCGTCACATGGTTGTTGGCACCGATGCCAGTCACGGCGTTGCGAATCGTCCGTGAAGGATCCAGCGACAGCCTCTCGCCATTCAGGGTTGCGCCCCTGCCAAGCGCTGCTGCGTAAATCTCGTTGTGACATGGCGCCTTGATGACACCGACAACGGGCTCGCCTTGGTGCAGCAGCCCGATAGAGACACACCAGTTCGGCATTCCGTTGACAAAGGGAAGGGTCCCATCAATCGGATCGACAACCCAGGTGAACCCAGAGGTACCCTCTTCAAGGCCATACTCTTCACCGAGCACTCCATCATCGGGGAATGCTTCATTGAAGCGGTTCCGGATCAGATTTTCCACGTCACGGTCGGCGATCGAGACCACATCCTGCAGATCGCGCTTGGTCTCGATAACAAGCGTCTCGCGGCGCTTGAAATAGTCGAGTGCCAGCGCTCCAGCCTCGTGAGCCACCGTCTCGGCAAGTGCAAAGCGTGTTTCGAGGCCTGGTACGACATTCGACGTCATAATAATCTTCCTTGATAAAATTGATCAGCTGCCGATGATTGCGATCCCACGATCCTTGAAGCCGATTTCAACGTCTGTCAAAGGCTTGAAAGCGCTCTCCATGAAGGGATCGACGACGAACAGGGTGCCTTTGCTGGTTTTGACTTCATATTCCACGTGATCGCCAAGATACGCGGTATGGATGACCTGCCCGCCGAACGCCCCACCATTCATCGGCGAAAGCGTGATGGCGTTTGGGCGAATGGCAAGCTGCGCCGGACCTTTGCGGATATTGCGACCGGCGACACGATGGAGCAACCCCTCGATATTGATCATTGCCTCACCGTCCTCGATACCGACAATATCGCAAGAGACCACATTTGCCTCACCCATGAAGTCGGCGATGAAGGCCGATGCCGGATGGTCGTAAAGATCGCTGGGTGCGCCCTTCTGGGCGATTTCACCGTCCTTCATGACAATGATCTGGTCGGAGACGGCAAGCGCCTCGTCCTGATCGTGAGTAACGTAGACGGCGGTGAAGCCGAGCCGCTGCTGCAAATCCCGGATTTCGGTCCTGACGCGGCGGCGAAGGCGCGCGTCGAGATTTGAAAGAGGCTCGTCGAGCAGCAGCACCTGTGGCTCGAGCACCAGCGCACGGGCAACCGCGACGCGTTGCTGCTGACCGCCGGAAAGTTCAGCAGGCAGGCGCGGTCCCATGCCGCCGAGCCCAACAAGCTTCAGCCCCTCTTCAGCCCGTTCACGCGCTTGCCCCCGCTTCAGGCCGGAGGATTCAAGGCCATAGGCGACGTTGTCGAGCGCCGTCATATGCGGGAAGAGGGCATAGGACTGGAAGACCATCGAGACATCCCGCTCATTTGCCGGAAGCATGGTGACGTCCTTGCCACCGATCAGGATCCTTCCGGCGGACGGGTGCTCGAGGCCGGCCAGCATGCGAAGGGTGGTCGTCTTGCCGCAGCCGGACGGTCCAAGCAGCGTCACCAGCGTGCCGGGTTCGATTGTCAGGGAAAGGTCGGGGATCGCTGTGAAGGCGCCAAAGTTCTTGCGCACATTCTCGAAGACGACAGAGCCAGGATTGATGGGGGTCATGCGGTTTTCTCCTGACCGAGGCGTGCGGAGGCGGTACTGGCTTCCGCCGAGAGCGCGACACGATTTTCGCGCCGCAGGCGGCGTTCGCCGACAAGAAGTTGAAAGCCCGTGATAATGGCCACCATGACGATGATTAGTGTCGACGAATAGGCGATCGCGATTCCGTATTCGCCGTTTTCGACAAGACCGACGATATAGGATGTCGCCATGTTGTACTCGGCACTGACGAGGAAGACGACAGCGCTGATCGAGGTAATGGCGCGCACGAAGGAATAGACCAGGGCTGCAGTGATTGCAGGGCGCAGCAGCGGCAGGATAACCTTGCGGATCGTTCGGAAGCTGTCGGCGCGCAACGTCAGCGACGCCTCATCGAGGCTCTTGTCCAGTTGGCTCATCGCCGCCACACCGCCTCGCACCCCAACCGGCATGTTGCGGAAGACAAAGCAGGCAACAAGGATGGCCGCCGTACCTGTCATTTCGAGTGGCGGCAGGTTGAAGGCCATGATGTAGCTGATGCCGATGACGGTACCAGGGATCGCAAAGCTCATCATCAGGGCGAACTCGAAGACATCTCGTCCGGCAAACTTCTGCCGAACGATCAGATAGGCGGTCAAAAGACCAACAGCGGCCGTGAGCGGGGCGGAGATCAACGCGATCTCCATCGTCGTCCAGAACGAATTCCAGGCAACCCCCGTCCACGCCAGGCCGCCGTCATCGCGAAACCCGATCGAGAAAGCGCGGATGTAGTGTTCCAATGTAAGGGTGTTGTCGAGGCCCCAGGTGCGCACGAAACCGCCGAACAGGATCATCGCATAGACGATGATCGTGAAGATCATCCAGGGAATGACGATCGCATGAAGGGCAATCGAAAGCCCACGCGGCAATGCGATATGCTGGCCGGAGTCGCCCTTGCCGGTCACCGTCGCGAAATTCTTGCCCGACAACCAGAAACGCTGCGCCAGGAACGCCGACAGGGTAAAGCAGAGCAGGATCGCGGCTAGCACTGCGGCGCGCGACGGATCGTTCTGCGACCCGACAACGGCGAAGAAGATTTCTGTCGACAGCACGCCATGACTGCCGCCAAGCACGAGCGGGTTGCCGAAATCCGCCATGCTCTCAATAAAGCCTATCAGGAAGGCGTTGGCGATCCCGGGCTTCATCAGCGGCAGGGAAACCCGCCAGAAGGTGCGCCAGCGATCGGCGCGCAGTGTCTGAGAGGCCTCCTCCATGGATGGGCTTACCCCCTCCACAACGCCGATCAGAACGAGGAACGAGATCGGCGTGAACGAAAGAACCTGGGCGATCCAGATTCCCGTCAGGCCATAAAGCCATCGGCCGGGTTCGATCCCCAGCAAGCCAGAAATCAACTGGGTAGCGACGCCAGAGCGGCCAAACAGCAGCGTAAGGGCAAGACCAACGACGAATGGCGGGGTGATGATCGGCAAAACGGTGAGCAGCCGCAGCCCCTTCTTGAATGGAAAGCGGGTGCGCGTCGCAACCAGTGCAAAGCAAAGACCGAGCGTCGTCGAGCCAGTCGCTGCCAATATGGCGAGCCAAAGCGTGCGCCACGCTACGCCGCAGCGTTCCCCGCCTCCCAGACAGCCGAGGCTCCAGACGGACGGGTCCTGTACATTCGTCAGGAAGCCGCTCGGGTTAAACGAACCGTCGAAATCCTGGAAAGCTCCGACGAACATGCTGCCAATCGGATAGAAGACGAACACAGTAACGAGCAGGACAAGCATTGCGATGGCGCTAACGACGAAAGCGTCGCCTTTCATCACCCCGCGTTCGGCAAGCCCGAACGAAAACATGGCGACAAAGACCAGGCCAACCAGGACGGCACCGGCGCCCATCGATGGCTGGCCGTCTGAAAGTGCACCGAACAGCATCTCGCTGATCGTCCAGCTCCAGCCGGTAAAGCCGATCGCAAGCCCTTGCAGTGCCAGCAACAGAAGGCCAAACCCACCCGCCCAGGCAAGAAGGGCGCCCCGCCTGGTGTGGTCGCGGATGAAGCGCGCAATGCCACAAAGCAGGACAAAGAACACAATGACTGCCAGCCACCAACGGCCATGGGAGACGATCTGCAGGATGCCGGGTGCCGCGGAAGGATCTCCTGGAAAATCAGGAAGCCAGTCGAACCCAAAAAAGCCGCCCTCAGTTCGGTACCACGGCAGTACCGTCAAGGCAGCAAAAGCAATGACGAGAGCGATATCCAATCTGCGGTTACGGTTTTTCATCGATCGCTCCGCCAAGGTGTCATGCAATGGCCGGCAACCCGATGCCGCCAGCCATTGCTGCTTCAGGGATCAGGATCAATTGGCTTTGGCGCCAATTTCCTTGTCCCATCGCGAAAGCAGCGCCTTGCGCTTCTCTGGCTCGCCGTAGGTCTTGAAGTCATAGTCGATCAACTTGATATCCTCGAATTTCGGGGACTCCTTCGGGACCTCAGCCGACTTGTTGGACGGAAGCTGGAAGGACTTGGCATCCTTCATGTGCGACTGAACATCAGCGGTTAGCGCCCAGTCATACCACTTCTTGGCATTGTCGAGGTTCTTCGCACCCTTGATGATCGACATCGAGCCGATTTCGTAACCAGTGCCTTCGCAGGGTGCAACCGACTTGACCGGGAAGCCCTCGACAGCCTGGGCGACGGCATCATGCATGAAGACGACACCGATCGTCGTTTCGCCGCGTGCGGCGGCCTTTACCGGTGCTGAGCCAGACTTGGTATATTGCGACACATTGGCATTGAGTTTGCTCAGGTAATCGAACGCCTTATCCTCTCCCATGATCTGAACCAGGGTCGCGAGCGCCGTATAGGCCGTGCCTGAGGAGTTCGGGTTGGCAATCTGTATCTCGCCCTTGTACGAGGCATCCAGCAGGTCAGCCCAGCACTTGGGCTCTTTCAACCCCTTCTTCTTCAGGAGGTCGGTGTTATAGCCCCAGCCAAGCGCGCCGGCATACACACCAACGGTGCGATAGTTGGCGCTTTCTGCCTGCTTTTTCGCCCAGTCCTGAAGTTGATCGAGCATTGGCGACTTGTATTCCTGAGTAAGGCCCTCTGTGGCAGCCTGCAGGTGCGGATCGCCGGTGCCGGCCCACCAGATGTCTGTCTTCGGGTTTCGCGCCTCTGCGCGAACCTTGGCGTAAGTCTCGCCTGAGGACAGACGGACCATGTTCACCGTGATGTCCGTTTCTTTTTCGAACCGGTCTTTCATCATTTCGCAGATCACCACGTCTGCGGAGCAGATGAGGTTGAGATTGCCTGCGGCGTGCGCCGAATAGGCCGACAAAGACATACCCGCAGCGAGCACTGTCGCAGCGATTTGTACCGACTTCATTGTTTCCTCCTAACTGGCGACGCCTCCACGCCGCACGCTTTGCAAGCGTGTGCAACAGTTGCATCCTGACGACCTTTATGTCAACTGTTTAGAGCGTAGAACGGGCGGTGAATTCCCTTGCATGCATGTGCAATGCGGACGTAAATGATGGTCAGAGAGGCTGTTGTGAAACAGAGGATAGTAAGCGCGCAGGAGGTCGCTGACAAGGCAGGTGTGTCCCGGTCGGCAGTGTCGCGGACCTTCACGCCTGGCGCCAGCGTTGCAACAAAAACGCGAGAGAGGGTCATGCTCGCCGCGGAGGAACTGGGCTATCACGTCAATCATCTCGCCCGCGGCCTGATGCGCAATGAAAGCGGGATCGTCTGCCTCATTGTATCCGAGGTTGCGACGCCCTACCGGTCGGCTCTGCTCGGAAGGCTCACGCTGAACCTACAGAATGCGGGCAAGGTTGCGATGCTGATCAACACGGATCGCTCCGATGGCAGCGTTGACCGCGCCTTGCAGCAGGCACTTCGCTATCGCGCTGATGCTTCCATTATTCTTTCCGGATTGCCGGACAGATCCATCACGCAGCTTTGTTTGCGCAATGGTCAACGCCTGGTTCTCATCAATCGCGACGACGATCAGCAAGGTCCATTGCGCATAAATCTGGACGACCATGAAGCGGGAGGGCGCGTGGTTTCCGCATTCGTGAGGGCTGGGTGCAGAAGGCTTGCCTTTGCCAACTCCGAAGCTGGGACACCCAGTCTGATGGCGCGTGAGAGGGGGTTCGTTGCAGCGGCTTCCGCCTTGGGCATGGAGGTGATTGTAGAACGCCATGGTTGGACCGGCTATGAGGCCGGTAGCGTCCTGGGTCGCCGCATGCTGACCGCGAAGGAGCGTCCTGATGCGGTATTTTGTGCGACCGACCTGCTTGCCTGTGGCTTTATGGACGTCGCGCGTCACCAATTCGGTCTGTCCGTCCCAAACGACCTCTGCGTAGCGGGTTTCGACGATATTGAGCAGGCGTCCTGGTCGTCCTACGCATT
Organism: Rhizobium grahamii CCGE 502; assembly: GCF_000298315.2. Taxonomy (GTDB): domain Bacteria; phylum Pseudomonadota; class Alphaproteobacteria; order Rhizobiales; family Rhizobiaceae; genus Rhizobium; species Rhizobium grahamii. The sequence continues at coordinate 22,545 of NZ_AEYE02000018.1, forward strand.
GACGACGTTTGCGCAGCCGATCGCAGACATCGCCTCCAGGGCAGTCGATTGGCTGAGCGAGATGCCGCAGGAAGATGGCCACGCGGTCGCCCAGCCGATCACGCTCAAGGCTGAAATGATCTGGCGCAACTCGATCAGGGCAAAAGGGGGCACGGGGAACGCAAGTACCGTTATCGACGGCTCCGAGTGACGGACTGTATCGGAACACACCGGCGGCTTCGAGGTCTACATCTGCCGATACCTTTGAATACCGCTCGCGTCGCGGCTTGGGCTGAGTTTATTTTCAAAAAGCGAGCATAGCGAAATGTCAGCCAGGTCCACGGATGTAGCAAGACAGGTAAACAAAGGGACGCGATCTCCAAGCCGGTCCGCCGCTGTCATGCCGGCAATTTACTGACCAGTATCCGTCGACGAGGGAGTGGAGGCGCTTTGGCTCGTTATCTTTGGCGTTTCGATCATCGCGTCTCTCACCTGCGTCCAGGCAAAAGCGACGACCGCCAGGATCAACACGATCGTCACAAAAATCCACACACCTCCCCGGCGGTAACTGCGGGGTGTTGTGCGCAAGTCCAATTCACTGCTGTCGTTGTCGCCTGACATTGTCGATCCTCTGATCTCTTCTCGGATAACCTGACGAGCGAGATCTGGTTCCCACGATCGGACTTCAGTCTGATGCAGACATGCCGACCGCGCGTGGCAAAACCGGTTTTCCATCCATTAACGATGCGCGACAGATTCCGACCATTGTCTTTGCCGGATCAGACCTCAGTCCGATGTGAAAGAAATGATCTGTCTATAGTTTGAGACTCAGCTTGAGCGAGCAACGCCTGCCTATTCCTGGCTTCGCTTACAGACTTCGATGATTTGGAGGAAACGATGCGTATCACAACTTTGGCTTCCATGGCCGTTCTCTCCCTTGCTGTTGCTACGAGCCCGCTTGCGCTTGCCGGGTTCGACAGTGTTGCAATGGCAAAAGGCGGCGGCAACGGTGGTGGAAACGGTGGCGGCAACGGCGGCGGCGGCAGCCATGGAAACAGCGGCGCGCATGGCAACAGCGGCACGCATGGTGGCAACAATGGAAGCCAGAGCGGCACATCCCCCCATGGCAGCTCGAAAGCCGGCGGAACGACGAAGGGCAAGTCCGGCGAGGCGGGAAGCAAGTCGCAGTCTGCAAAAGCAGACAAGGCCGTCACCATCAAGGACAAAAACGCGTCCGCACAGCTTGCCGGTCTGAACTCGCTGAAGCGGAACTACAGAGCTTACCTGAATACCTCTGACCCGCGCATGGCTGCAATCTCCGCCTATGCAGTAGCCTATGCTCAATATGAAATCGACAACGGTGTCGAGCCATCCGAAGATGATCCGATCCTCGGAGACGAGGCATTGGAAGATGCGCTGGCTTCTGCAACCAAGACCGGCGAAGTCAGCCCGGCGGTTTTCAATCAGGCAAAAGCCATCCTGGGTGTCGGTGACGCCAACGGCAAGATCGATGAAATCCGCGCTTCAATGGAAACCTCCGAGCCGGCCGAGTAAATTCCAGACCCGTCATGTCTCAGTCATGTCTCAGTCATGTCTGCGTCAAAACGCGACATGGCCGAGGCACCTGCTGTGGCTGCGTCTTTACCAAAGCAGCCCCTTCCGGATACGCAATAAGACGGTGCGAACGCTGCCTCTTCCAACCTTGTGTCGGAGCACCGCCTGTCGGTGATTCTCGCGACGTAGCCGCTGTTGCGGGCGTCACGATGCCGAAACGCCCGACAGGCAATCCTCCGCTATAGAGCCAGCTGATCTGTCTTAACGACTTTGGCTAACTAGTTCTCATTGCCGAACAGACTACAATCTCCCGAACTCCAGTCTCGTGCAGGGGACAGGAGCCTTGTGAGCGTGAATCACTCGTGAAGCGCCTTTGGGGACCATGATGTGCGGGATTGTTGGAATCGTCGGAAGCAGCCCGGTTGCGGGGCGTCTCGTTGATGCGCTGAAGCGGCTCGAATACCGCGGATATGACTCGGCGGGTATCGCAACGATCCACAAAGGCGAGATGGCGCGTTGTCGTGCGCAGGGCAAGCTCTTCAATCTCGAAAGGCGCTTGGACAGCGACCCGCTGCGGGGAATGATCGGCATCGCCCATACGCGCTGGGCGACCCATGGCGTGCCCAACGAAACCAACGCGCATCCCCATTTCGTCGAGGGTGTTGCCGTCGTCCACAATGGCATTATTGAGAATTTCTCCGAGCTGCGTGACGAGTTGATCGCAGAAGGTGCAGTCTTCGAGACACAGACGGATACTGAAGTTGTAGCGCATCTCATGGCCAAGTATGTGCGTGATGGCCTAGAGCCACGCTCGGCGATGCTCAAGATGCTGAACCGGGTAACCGGCGCCTATGCGCTGGCGATCATGCTGCAGAACGACCCTGGCACGATCATGGCAGCACGCTCCGGTCCGCCGCTTGCCATCGGTTACGGCTCGGGTGAAATGTTCCTCGGCTCGGACGCGATTGCCCTTTCCCCCTTTACCAACGAGATCACCTATCTGGTCGACGGCGATTGGGCGGTGCTGACGCGGGATGGTGCCACGATCCTCGACTTTTCCGGCAATGAGGTGCATCGCCCGCGGCAGATCTCGCAGACGGCCGCCTATGTGGTGGACAAGGGCAATCACCGCCATTTCATGGAGAAGGAGATCTACGAGCAGCCCGAGGTCATCTCGCATGCCCTCAGCCATTACGTCGATTTCGCCAGCAATAGGATCAGCGACAACGTCAATGCGATCGATTTCAAGACCGCGTCCGGTCTGGCGATCTCCGCATGCGGAACCGCCTATCTCGCCGGTCTCGTCGGCAAGTACTGGTTCGAGCGCTATGCGCGCCTGTCCGTCGAGATCGATGTCGCCTCCGAATTCCGTTACCGCGAAATGCCTCTGTCGCCATCGCAGGCCGCGCTTTTCATATCGCAGTCGGGCGAGACCGCGGACACACTGGCTTCGCTCCGGTACTGCAAGGACCACGGGTTGAAGATCGGCGCTGTCGTCAATGTCAAAGAATCAACCATCGCCCGGGAGTCGGATGCCGTATTCCCGATCATGGCTGGCCCGGAGATAGGCGTCGCCTCCACCAAGGCATTCACCTGCCAGTTGGCAGTCCTGGCGTCGCTGGCGCTCGGCGCCGCCAAGGCGAGGGGAACGATCAGTGCGGAACAGGAAACGGAATTGGTCCGTCATCTCGCGGAAATGCCCCGCATCATGAGCCGCGTCCTGAACCTCATCCAGCCGCAAATGGAAACGCTCTCGCGCGAACTTTCGAAGTGCCGGGACGTCCTCTATCTCGGCCGCGGCACCAGCTTTCCGCTTGCCATGGAGGGGGCGCTGAAGCTCAAGGAAATCTCCTATATCCATGCCGAGGGCTACGCTGCCGGCGAACTCAAGCACGGGCCGATTGCACTGATCGATGAAAACATGCCGGTCATCGTGATCGCGCCGTTCGACCGTTTCTTCGACAAGACCGTATCGAACATGCAGGAGGTGGCTGCGCGCGGCGGTCGCATCATCTTCATCACCGACGAGGCCGGTGCTGCTGCGTCGAAGCTACCGACGATGGCAACAATCGTGCTGCCCAATGTCAACGAAATCATCGCGCCGATGATCTTCTCGCTGCCGATCCAGCTGCTCGCCTACCACACCGCCGTCTTCATGGGCACGGACGTCGATCAGCCGCGCAATCTGGCAAAGTCGGTAACAGTGGAGTGACCGTATAGCTTGGGTAACCGAGGCCGCTGATTGCGGAACTACGTCCGTGTGCGCTCAAGCCGCTGCCACTCTTTCCAGCTGCACCCTTTCGATCGCGTCGCGAAGCTGCTCCTGGGTAAACGGCTTCGTCATCCTCAACATACCGACATAGGCAGGATCATCTGGCAGGTCCGCATAGCCCGAGGCAAGGATGACAGGCAAACCGGGGTGGGATGCAAAGATCTGTCGCGCCAGATCTGCGCCCGTCATGCCAGGCATGGCATGATCGGTGACGACAAGGTCGATCCCGGAGGGGACAGCAAGCAGATCCAATGCCTGATGGGCCGAGGCTGCTTCGAGCGCAGTGTGACCGAGATCCTCAAGCATCGCGACAGTTCCCAACCGCACAAGCGCGTCATCATCAACGACAAGGACGCTCAGGGCAGCGGGCACATCCGGAGCGCTTGCCAGGGATGGACGCTGCTCCGTCGCAGGCACCGGCTCCTCGGCGGTGTCGGCAACAGGCAACCAGAGCGATACGGTCGTGCCTTCGCCTGCGATGCTTGCGATCTCCAGGACGCCTCCAGATTGCGCGGCGAGCCCGTGGACCATCGAAAGGCCAAGACCCGTCCCCTTTCCGACCCCCTTGGTCGTGAAGAAAGGTTCAGTGGCACGCGTCAAGGTCGCCTCATCCATGCCCTCGCCATCGTCGGAGACCGATATCCTGATATAACGGCCCTCCTTCAGCGAACTTGGATGGTCGGCCTCGTTTGCCTCGGCCGTCACGGTAACGGTTCCTCCCTGCCCCAGCGCGTCACGGGCGTTGACGAAGAGGTTTAGCAAAGCAAGTTCAAGTTGGTTGCCATCGACCAATATAGGCGGCAACTCCTGCGGGATCCGTCTCGTGATGGCGATCCGCGGGCCAACCGCCTTGCTCAGGAGGTCCTCGACGCTGTCAAAAAGCCGCTCGAAACTGATAGCCTGTGGCTTCAGGTCCTGGCGGCGCGCAAAGGCCAGCAGGCGCTGCGTCAGCGCGGTGCCACGCTCTGCGGCCTGCATCGCATTGCCAATCAGGCGTTCCATCTTTTCATCGGGCGGAAGTCGCTTCTTCAAAAGGTTGAGGCTTCCTGATACCGCCATGAGGAGGTTGTTGAAATCGTGGGCGACGCCGCCGGTGAGCTGGCCAATCGTGTCCAGCTTCTGAGCTTCGAAGAGCTGCGCAAGCGCTTCCTCACGCTCCCGCGTCCTTTGGTCGATGCGCCGCTCGAGTTCCTCGTTCAGCTGGCGCAGTTGCGCCGAGGACGCCTCAAGCTCTGCCGTGCGCTCACGAACCCGGATCTCGAGTTCCGCGTTCAGACGCTCCAGTTCGCGCGTCTTTCGGAAAAGGTCGGCGAACACCCGGACCTTGGCACGCAGCACCTCGGGAACGATCGGAACGGATACATAATCGACCGCTCCAGCCTCGTAGCCGCGCAGGCGGTCGGGCTCCGCCATCATCACCGCCGAGACGAATATGATCGCGGTATTCTGGTAGCGGGGATGCTCCCTGATCATGCTCACAAGTTCGAAACCGTCCTGCTCAGGCATGCAGACATCAACGAGGATTACCGCGATCTCGCTTCGCAGCAGACACTCGAGAGCTTCGCGGCCCGACTGGGCCTTGATGAGGTTCTCGCCGAGGCCTTGAAGTATGACTTCATAGCTGAGGAGTTTTGCGGGCTGGTCATCCACCAGGAGGATATTGACTGGGTTCATGGGACTATCCTCAGCGATGCAACCACATGCGCAGCGCAGATAGCAGCTGCTCGGTATTGACTGGCTTTGCCAGATAGTCGGACGCCCCTGCTTCCAGACACTTCTCGCGGTCGCCCTTCATGGCCTTCGCTGTCAGCGCGAGGATCGGCAGGCGCCGGAAGCTCGGATCCGAACGGATGACCTGCATTGTCTCGTAACCATCCATGCCAGGCATCATGATGTCCATCAGCACGATCGCGACATCAGGTTCCTTCTGGATGACGTCGATCGCCTCGCTGCCCGTGGTCGCCGTCAGGACTTTCATGCCACGGCGCTCCAGTACGCTGCTCAGCGCAAAGATATTGCGGGCGTCATCGTCGACGAGCAGGACGCTCTGGCCAATCAGATCCTCGTCGGAGCTGTGCAGTTCCTCCAGCATCGCCTGTTTTTCCCGCGGCATGTCGGCCACGACACGATGCAGGAAGAGCGCAGTCTCATCCAGCAATCTCTCGGGCGATTCGACACCTTTCACCACCACGCTGCGTGCCATGCTGTGAAGCTGCGCATCTTCTTCCGGTGAGAGTTCCCGGCCTGTAAAGACCACTACAGGAATCTCGCCGATATCGGCATCGTCGCGCATCTTCTCGAGCACCTCGAAGCCCGTCATGTCGGGGAGTGACAGATCAAGGACGACGCAGTCTGCCGGGTCGCGTTTCAGCGCCTCAAGAGCCTCCGATCCGGTGCCGACGCTCGCGATGTCGATGTCGTCATGGTCAAGGAGCGCTGTAACACTGATCCGCTCGGCTTCGTTATCCTCTACCAGGAGCAGCCGCTTGCGCCGCGGTTGCGCGAAGGTTCTCAGTTGTGAAAGGGTCTTTCCCAATTCTTCAGAGGTAGTGGGCTTGCTCATGAACGCGTAGGCACCGCGGGTAAGGCCATGCTGCCTGTCTTCGTCGAGGCTGATGATCTGCACAGGAATGTGTCGGGTTTTTGAATTCTGTTTGAGCTGGCTCAGTACCGTCCATCCAAGCATATCAGGAAGGAAGATATCGAGTGAAATGGCAGCCGGCTGATAGTCCTGCGCGAGAGCGAGCGCATCACTGCCCCGCGTGGCCAACAGAACCTTGAACCCATTGTCACGCGCAAGGTCGACCAGAACGCGTGCATAGTGGGCATCGTCCTCGACGACAAGAAGCACCGTGTCGCCGGATGTAATTGTTTGCCGGTCGTCTTCGACATGGTCGCCGGCCCTGTCAGCACGTCTGCCCGCCATGGCCTCCGACAGCTGCACGACATTGCTGGGCGAAGGAATAGCTTTCGGCGCCGCCACGGTGCCAGCCCCCACAAAGGTCAGCGGCAGGTAGAGAACAAAGGTGCTTCCTACTCCGGGCTGGCTGCGAAGCTGGATTTCACCGCCAAGCAGGTTCGCAAGCTCACGGCTGATGGCAAGGCCAAGACCTGTGCCGCCATATTGCCGGCTCGTCGAGGCATCTGCCTGCTGAAAGGCCTCAAAAATGATGCGCTGCTTCTCCGGATGAATACCAATGCCGGTATCCGTGACCTCGAAGGCGATCACGGAAGGGGCATTCTTCAGGGACGGATGATCCGGTGACCACCCTCCCTCCACCGCCGCCACCCGCAGCGTCACCCCGCCCTGGGCCGTGAATTTGAAGGCATTCGACAAAAGGTTCTTGAGGATCTGCTGAAGCCGCTTCGAGTCCGTAATGATGCTTCTGGCGACATTGGCTCCAATGTCGACCGAGAAGGAAAGTCCCCTGTTGTCGGCCTCATGGCGGAAGGGTCGGGCCATCACATCAAGCAGGTTGTTGATGAAGATCTCCTCCGCATCGACAGACACGGTGCCGGATTCGATCTTTGACAGATCGAGGATGTCGCTGATCAGGTTGAGCAGATCGGTGCCCGCCCCATGGATCGTCTTGGCGAACTCCACCTGCTTGCCGGACAGATTGCCATCCGGGTTTTCCCCGAGTTGCTGGCCAAGGATCAGAATGGAATTCAACGGCGTGCGCAGTTCATGCGACATGTTGGCGAGGAACTCCGACTTGTACTTCGAGGTCAGCGCCAATTCGGCCGCCTTTTCCTCAAGCGCATGGCGAGCCTGCTCGATCTCCTGGTTCTTGCCCTCGACCTCGACGTTGCGCTCTTCGAGCTGCTGCGCTTTCTGTTCGAGCTGTTCGTTGGTCTGCTGCAGCTCGCGCTGCTGGGTTTGAAGCTCGGCTGCGAGCTGCTGCGACTGCTTCAGCAAGCCTTCAGTCTGCATCGTTGCCTCAATGGAGTTGAGTACGATACCAATGGAGGTGGTCAGCTGGTCGAGGAATGAGAGCTGGAGGTCGGTAAAATTGCCAGCCGATGCCAACTCGATGACCGCCTTGACCTGTCCCTCGAAGTGAACCGGCAAGACGATCGCACTTCGCGGCAGCACCGAGAACACGCCTGAGCTAATCGGAACGACATTGCCGGGAAGATCGGTGACCAGAATACGTCTCGCATCGCTCGCGCATTGGCCGACGAGCCCCTGGCCGAATTCGAGGCGGGCAGGATGCGCAGCCTCGATGCCCTGGGCATAGACCGATAGAAGCGACAGAACAGGCTCCGGCCCGTCGTCGACCTGATAAATAACCCCCTGATGGGCTCCGACCAGCGGCGCCAGTTCCGACAGCAGCATCTTGCCGACCAGCGTCAGGTCGCGCTGGCCCTGCAACATGTTCGTGAAGCGCGCGAGGTTCGTCTTCAACCAGTCCTGCTCGGTATTGCGCTCGGTTGTCAGGCGCAGGTTGTCGATCATGGTGTTGATGTTGTCCTTCAGCTCCGCGACTTCGCCGCGGGCCTCCACCTGGATCGATCGCGTCAGGTCGCCCTTGGTGACTGCTGTCGCGACCTCTGCGATTGCGCGCACCTGGGTCGTCAGATTAGCAGCCAAAAGGTTGACGTTACCCGTCAGGTCCTTCCATGTGCCCGCCGTTCCCGGGACATTCGCCTGCCCGCCAAGGCGACCCTCGACGCCGACTTCTCTTGCGACCGTCGTGACCTGGTCGGCGAATGTCTCCAGCGTATTGGTCATGTTGTTGATGGTCTCGGCAAGTGCCGCCACCTCGCCCTTCGACGCAACCGTCAGGTTCTGTTTCAGGTCGCCGTTGGCGACCGCTGTCACCACCTTGACGATGCCGCGAACCTGCTCCGTCAGATTGAGCGCCATGACGTTCACCGTGTCGGTCAGGTCCTTCCACGTCCCGGCCACACCAGGCACTTGCGCCTGACCTCCGAGCTTGCCTTCGGTGCCCACTTCTCGCGCAACGCGGGTCACCTCGCCCGCAAAGGCATTGAGCTGGTCGACCATCGTGTTGATGGTGTTCTTGAGCTCGAGGATTTCGCCCTTCACATCAACCGTGATCTTGCGCGACAGGTCGCCTCGCGCGACAGCCGTCGTCACTTCGGCGATGTTGCGCACCTGGGTGGTCAGGTTGGCGGCGAGAAGGTTCACGTTGTCAGTCAGATCCTTCCATGTGCCGGCAACGCCTGGAACCACCGCCTGGCCGCCGAGGCGTCCGTCGGTGCCTACCTCGCGGGCAACACGCGTAACTTCGCCCGCAAATGACCGCAGCTGATCCACCATGGTATTCAGGGTATCTTTCAGCAGCAGGATTTCGCCGCGCACGTCGACGGTGATCTTGCGCGACAGGTCGCCATTGGCAATCGCGGTCGCAACCTCTGCAATGTTTCGGACCTGGGCCGTCAGGTTTCCGGCCATCGAGTTCACGCTGTCCGTCAGGTCCTTCCAGGTGCCCGCGACGCCCGAGACCTGCGCCTGGCCGCCAAGCTTGCCTTCAGTACCGACTTCGCGCGCGACACGCGTCACTTCTCCCGCAAAGGCGTTCAGCTGGTCGACCATCGTGTTGATGGTGTTCTTCAGCTCAAGGATTTCGCCCTTTACGTCGACGGTAATCTTGCGTGACAGATCGCCTCTAGCAACAGCTGTCGTGACCTCGGCGATATTGCGCACCTGGCCAGTCAGGTTGGACGCCATGGAGTTGACGTTCTCGGTCAGGTCCTTCCATGTGCCGGCAACGCCCGGCACCTGAGCCTGGCCGCCGAGCTTGCCCTCGGTGCCGACTTCGCGCGCGACACGCGTCACTTCCGAGGCGAACCGGTTCAGCTGGTCCACCATCGTATTCAGGGTTTCCTTGAGTTCCAGGATTTCGCCCGAAACGGAAACCGTGATCTTCTTCGAGAGGTCGCCATTGGCAATCGCCGTCGAGACTTCGGCGATGTTACGCACCTGGGCGGTCAGATTGCCCGCCATCGAATTGACGCTGTCGGTCAGGTCCTTCCATGTACCGGCAACGCCGAGGACGTTTGCCTGGCCGCCAAGCCGGCCCTCCGTGCCCACTTCGCGGGCAACACGCGTCACTTCACCGGCAAAGCCGTTGAGCTGGTCGACCATGGTGTTGATCGTCTCCTTCAGCTCCAGAATTTCGCCTGACACCGTTACGGTGATTTTCTTGGAAAGGTCGCCTTGTGCAACCGCTGTCGCGACTTCGGCGATGTTGCGGACCTGTGCAGTCAGGTTCGAAGCCATCGAGTTCACGCTGTCGGTCAAGTCCTTCCAGGTCCCGGCGACGCCACGGACATTCGCCTGTCCTCCAAGCTGGCCTTCCGTGCCGACCTCACGCGCTACGCGCGTCACTTCCGAGGCAAAGGCGTTCAGCTGATCGACCATCGTGTTGATGGTCTCCTTCAGCTCCAGAATCTCGCCCTTGACATCGACGGTGATCTTCTTCGACAGGTCGCCATTGGCGATCGCGGTCGAAACCTCGGCGATATTGCGCATCTGGGCCGTCAGGTTGCCAGCCATCGAATTGACGTTCTCTGTGAGATCCTTCCAGGTACCGGCAACGCCGCGGACGTTTGCCTGTCCACCGAGCCTGCCTTCCGTGCCGACTTCGCGGGCGACACGTGTGACTTCCGACGCAAATGCGTTGAGCTGGTCCACCATCGTGTTGATGGTTTCCTTCAATTCCAGGATTTCGCCTGACACGGTGACGGTGATCTTCTTCGAAAGGTCACCGCTCGCGATCGCCGTCGAGACCTCCGCGATGTTTCGCACCTGGGCTGTCAGATTCGACGCCATGGAGTTGACGTTGTCGGTCAAGTCCTTCCAGGTGCCGGCGACACCAGGCACCTGCGCCTGGCCGCCAAGCCGGCCTTCGGTACCGACTTCGCGGGCGACACGGGTCACTTCGCCTGCAAAACCGTTCAGCTGATCGACCATCGTATTGATGGTTTCTTTGAGTTCTAGGATTTCGCCGGAAACATCCACGGTGATCTTGCGCGACAGGTCACCGCGGGCCACAGCTGTGGTCACCTGCGCGATGTTGCGGACCTGGGCCGTGAGATTGCCGCACATCGCATTAACCGAGTCCGTCAGATCCTTCCAGGTGCCGGCTACACCTGGCACCAGCGCCTGCCCCCCGAGCTTGCCTTCTGTTCCGACCTCACGGGCAACGCGCGTCACCTCAGATGCAAAGGAGCGCAGCTGGTCCACCATTGTGTTGATGGCCTCCTTGAGCTGCAGGATCTCACCGCGCACGTCGACGGTAATCTTCTTGGAAAGGTCGCCATTGGCGACTGCGATCGTGACCTCCGCTATGTTTCGAACCTGCGCCGTGAGGTTCGAGGCCATCGAGTTCACACTTTCCGTCAGGTCCTTCCAGACGCCGGTTACCTCAGGAACCTGGGCCTGTCCGCCAAGCTTGCCGTCAGTGCCAACCTCGCGCGCCACGCGGGTGACTTCCGACGTGAACACACCGAGCTGCTTGATCATCGTGTTGACAATGTCAGCCGAGCGAAGGAACTCGCCCTGCAATTGCCGTCCGTCGACGTCTAAAGGAACGGTCTGCAGCAGGTCTCCCTTGGCGACGGCCGTGATCGTGCGGGTGACGGCAGTTGTCGGCCAGACAAGATCGTCAATGAGATGGTTGATGGACCTCTCCATATCAGACCATGATCCATCAGAAAGGCCGAAGCGGACCCGCGTGCTTGTGCGCCCTTCCCGGCCCACCACCTGGCCGACATGTTCGAGCTGCTGTGCCATGCGCTGATTGGCTGCAATGATATCGTTCAGAGCATCGGCGACCTTGCCGGTCACCCCCGTGAGGTCGGATCGCATCCTCACAGAAAAGTCGCCTCGTCTCATAGCCGTCAGGGTCTCAAGAAGTGCACTCGCCTCATTGAGGCCGATAGCAGCGGGTTCGGGCTCGACGAGCCTGTAACCTGCCGTATCCTCACGCTGTACCTCACCACCTTGACTTACCATGAAATTCCCTCCACCGATCGCGTGGATCTAGTGCTCCGATCGAAGATTGGTATGGGTCCTTTGGTCTGTCCACAAGCCAGTTTTTTCGGGCATTTTTTCTGTATATGAAGCAACCTTGACTTTTATCGACGCCCCAAGGCGCAATGCGGACTGGTATGCCCGCGAAAGCTCGTCGGTTTTATTCGTTACCCCGCAGAAAGAGGAACCCTATGAACCGCGCATTGGACCGACGAGACTGGTATGGCATCGGCAAGAAACAGGGTATCCGAGCGGGGAAACTTGGCGGCGAGATCCAGCAACATCAGCAGGACTTCTTCGACGAAGAAGAGAATACGGCCTGGATCGATGGCGTTCTCGAAGGCGTCCTTTCGGTGGGAGGCAGAATAGCCGCGGTGACCAGCGTGCAGGACGTCATGCCCGGCTCGAAGGGCGGACTGATCCAGGTCATCATTGTGGAGCGCCACTAGCTTGATGACATGCGTTGCTGGACGCTTGTTCCTTCAATTCGTTCCGGCAGGATTGAGGACGGCAAAGCCAGTCATCGCTTCCGCACAATTTTGAGGAACAGCGGTCGCGGTGCAGAGTTTCTCTGCAAAGGAGACACGCCCATGCGCCGGTTCCGCTTCGCACTTTATCTGGTCTTGACCTCTGGCTTTGGCCTTGCCCCAAACATTCATGCCCAGTCCCTCCCTGAGGACGCCGGGCCCACATTTGGCAATCACAGTGCCGTCCCTTCCGAGGAAGCCATCACCAACCCCGGCGGCTTCGGTAAATCTAGCAACAGAAAAAAGATCGATCCCTCGCAGACGGGCAGCACCAACCAGGAAGACTGCCACAGGCCCAAGGACGTCAGAACAGATCTCCCGATGCTCCGCAAAGGGAAGCCTGACTGCGTAAAATAAGCTGCCGGAAGAACCACTCTCCCCACCCGACCGCACGGGGCCGAGGGCTTAAAGACGAGGATGCCGCCTAGCTGCGTCGGGGACGCCTCACCGTCTTCGCGTTATTGGTAAACTGGAAGGGGCGATGTGGATCGCAGCGACGGCCAAAGTCGATATGATCTTGAGGGGTCCGGCGATCGGCGGAGAAATCGGGCGCCGGCCGCGCCTCGATGCGCCGGCGAATGGACGAGATTGTTAACCCGGTGAGCAAGGGGGGAACTGACCACTGCCGCCCTTCGGGAAGACGTCACGGAATGATGCCGGCATGGAAGATGTACGGCGTTGCAAGCTAACGGAGCTTGGGGCGCTCGGCGTGATCGGGATCGGCGGTATGCTCGGCGTGACATTCGTCGACGTCATCCGGCGCGTTATCATGACGGCGCGAGGGAGATGAAAAGGAGCGCGTTGATGACCGATACCAAAATCCCACAGCTCATCTTCGCTTTGAGTGTCGCCCGGGAAATCGCGGACAATCAAGGCTTCGCGACCTTGGTTTCGCTAATCGATGAGGCGATAAAAGAAGCCAAGGAAGAGGCTCTGCGATGCGGTATCGTCATCGAGACCGAGACGACTGGCTCGGAGCCAATTGACTGAGCATTCATTTCTCGGCTCGAGCCGGACTGAACTGTAGTACCGGGCTAAGATTGGACCCGCCGCTCTGTGCACGAAGTTCCCGACTGTTCATCAAGTCGGCCAGATCAACAGCCTCCGGTTTGAAAGCTGGTCCTTCCACCTATCGCCGTAGGCCCGGACTGCAAATCAACAACAACCCACTTTGTGGTGCTAGGGGCAAAACTCCTGACGCTATTGCGCTCAATTCCAACTCTCTGTAGCAATCGTCTACTCAATTCTGGAAATCGAACCTTAAATACAAGTCCACAGCTGCGCTTCTTGCCGAGTTATACGTTGCGATTTTACTTTTCCGGGCTCTTTTTCATGACAACACTTGCAACTCTTAAACACTCTATTGCCGCGAGGCTGACGGCTCTCGGCATCTTCCTTTGCCTCTTCCCGCTGATAGCGATGCTGCTCACGAGTTGTCTACTGATCGCGTGCTTTGAACTTAGAAGGCGCATCACCGCTTCCTCTTCGTCTTCTCCTCAACGGGCCGAAACCGAAGGGCCGAGAAAAAGCCCCGCTTGATGGCAGGCGGGGCAGTTGGTGTCAGGGAAAGGAAAGAAGGAGGTGCGTGCGTCTCCTTCTCTGCGCGCGTAACGGAACAGATCCGCATTTGTTCCAATCGGCCAGCAACGTCTTGATCTTTTTATGGGCCTGCCTTACTTCATCGACCTGATGGCGCCCAAGAAGAAACCGGCAAAGGCCCGAACGGGCAAGTCAAAGCCGCTGCTACAACAGCTTGCAGCCAAGCCGGAGAATCTCTTTACCGGCAACTGGAAACAGCAGTACGCCGCATTGTGCTTCCGCTACAGGAATGGCGAACCTTCGATTGAGATACTTGTCGTCACGTCGCGCGACAGTGGTCGCTGGATCATCCCGAAGGGATGGCCCATCGAGGGCAAGGCGGCTCATGAGTCAGCCGCTATCGAAGCTTGGGAAGAGGCCGGAGTTCGAGGCAAGGTGAGAAAGAAGCCAGTCGGCAGGTACACCTACCTGAAGCTCCTGGGGGACGGCGATGTGGCGCCTTGCATCGTCGATATCTTTCAAATTGAAATAAGAAAAGAGTCAAATGACTTCAAAGAGCGCGGAGAGCGAACCTTGGAGTGGGTCAGCCCCGACGAAGCGGCACGTCGCGTGCGAGAGGTCGAGTTGAAATCCCTCTTGGTCGAATTCAAACCGCTAGGTCGCAGGAAGGGTGATCGGGTCCCTCCGGCTTAAGTAATTTGCTGCCGTTAAAGCTCACGACGTGTTCCACACACGGGCTATCCTCAAACACGCACAGGTAAGAAAAAATGCCCCGCATTACGCAAAACAGAGCGGGGCATCCAGTTGGGGATGCGTTGAGCGGGCTGCTCAAGCATGAGGGTAACCGAAATCCGCTCCGTAAGTTCCGCCTGATATCAAAGCTATTGAAAGCTCAGGGCAGGTTCCTGGCGCCAAGGGATGTGCGTTCCTGGCGTTTAAGAACCTGCCCCTCGGTCCCTGCGAACAGGGATGCGGATCCGGGCTTCAGCAAATGGGCAGGAGGCCACGAGAGGGTTGGTATCCGCGACACCTCGCGGCCTCCATATCCTTCCACCGAGGGAAGAACGGGTAGAGAGTACCGGCGAGGCGAGCCACGCGACACGGACCTAGGTCCTAAAGAGACTTAACCTTTCGGAGGATACCGTCCATTCGTAGGTCGAATTGCCGCGCTCGGCTTTGCCCTTGGCAGCATCTATGATTGCCTCTCGTAGGTCCTGGTTTTCGTCTCACGGTCGCCCTACCTTCCGCATCCCAAATAAAATTTTCGGAGCCACCTAGACGAGCAGAGATCAATTGCCCATTGTGGAATCCTGCCTTGTAATTTCGGAGGTACAGATGGACGCGGATGTCCCCATCAAGCG
>NZ_AEYE02000017.1 GCF_000298315.2 Rhizobium grahamii CCGE 502
GCCTGTTTCGACCTCGGCGCAAGGCTGATCTGCAGAACGCTCAGTTGTGACGTGAGCAACGGCCATCCGATGCCATTGGTTTGATCAAGCCCAAACCATACTGGCACGCGGCAAAATTCCAGTCGGCATGACTGGAGGACGCTCAACCAGCACTGGCAGATCTCGCAAATCTCGTCGACGAGGCGGCAGCAAGAAAGGAACAAGTACTCTCAGAGAACAAATTCGTCACAAGCGAATTCTTAGTCTTATTATTGCCACTGGTTCTCGGAAGAGCCATCCCCGATTTCAAAGGTGGCTTCGGCGCCACGTCCTCGGCAATGCCGGGAAAAAGCCCTGTCGCACCGATCAGCACATCAAGGGGAAGGAGAAGAAGGCGAGGCCGCGGCTTCATGGGTCAGCGACACGACCTGTTTCATCGCCTTCTGCGCTATGTACGATAGCGCCGGCTGCCGTTCACGTTCTTTCCGACGATTTCCCTAATGATCGTCAACGTTTCTCTTGCTGCCTCCTTAGGCGGCAAGGCCGTATCTGCTACATTGCTCACAAGCTTCGTGATGTCGTGATCGATGTCCTTCTCGGACCATCGCTTGCCGCTGGCGACGGTGATATAGACCGAATAGGCGTGGTGCATGGTACCGGGGCGTTCGCCGATGATGTGGAGAACCTCTCGCAAGCTGTTGGGGTCTGCCTTTTCGAAAAGCAACTCACCGATCCGGTAGCCGGCCCGTACCCTCCCGCCGGTGACGAGGATGTTGCTGTCGCTCATCGGCACGTCGGCCTCGGCAAGCAGCCTACGCATCTCCTCCAGATAGGGTGCAAGATGTCCGTCGTCCATGATGGCCTTGGCGTTGAGGCCGTCTGAGATAACGATCTGGCCCTTGGGCAGGTCGCCCCCCCAGGAATCCCTTATCCTTTCGATGTCGGCAATGGCTTCCGGGTTCAGCTTTTCGCCGGAATCCGGATGGGCGATATAGTCGTTGCGATCGCTGGACAGGGTGCGGACTGGTACGACATTGGGGATGCCGGCGATGAACTCGGGCGTGAGCTCGGCCCACAGAGACTGCTTGGCATCATCGTACAACCCCCTGACCTTGACTGCGAGCTCCGAGTTCAGATCCCAGATGTTTTCGCCGTGCCCGGTGGCCAGGTCGACACCTCTTTCTTCCACCTGCTTCATCTTCTCCCGGCCCTCCGCATAGACTGCATCCCTGGGCCGCTTGTCACCCTTGGCGAGGCGGTACTGGTAGTACACCCAGAGAGGATCCCCGTAGTTGGCAGAGTATCTGTCGTTCTCGTCGACGATCCCGATCCGTTTGTAGAAATCCCACATCGCATCATTGACCTTGAAGCCGAATCTTTCCCTCAACCGGACATGGTCCTGGAACGACGTCGTGAGATAGCTCAACATGGGATCGTTTTTCGTGGGCAGTGCAATGAGATAGACGGGATTGGCCGGCATGATCTGGTCCTGGCACCAATCCAGATCTTCCAGGCTGACCGCCATGTGCAGTGTCGTGCAGATATCGAGGCCGATGGTCAGGCCATGGAGCTTGCCCATGGCAATATCCTCGAGACAGCACCGTACCAACTGCTCGCGGCTCTTGAAGACCTCGGGCCCGATGAATCCGGCGACATCGTTGACATGAAGCCACGCGCCCTTTGGCTGCACCTTCGCGAGCTCTAGTCCCACCGCCCTGCTGAACCCATACTTTCGGGACTCGAGCACCATCATATCGACGCCGTTTGCGACGCCGTTGGTGAATTCAGAGCCCTGGCCGGTCTCGAAGTAGAGGCCATACCTCTGGCCCTTCTTTGCGCGCGCATACTTCAGGATCTTGTCATTCGTAATGTCAAAGATCTTGTTGCAGTCGTCCGTTCCAGCAAGGCTTTGGAACATCGTGGCAACGGTTGCGGGATAATTTTCGGCCACCTCCGCCTGGACATCGATATGCGAAAGCACACACCAGGGGATCACGTCGCCTAGCTGGAACGTATCGACTACGTCCTTGAGCGCCCGTTCGACCGTAGCGACGCTCGCCACCGTACTGTCGACGGGATTGGTGCCGATGACAATGTCGCCCGTTGCGTAGGAAAAGGCATCGAAAACCTGCCAGACCACATCGTCTGGATGATCAGTGGGAGAATTGGGCTGGATGCGAGCCCCCATGTATCCCTTTGAGCCGATCATCGTGCCGGGCAGCACATTGAAGATTTTCTGGCCGAGGGCGATGAGCTCCTCGTTGCTCATCAGTTTCGGTACGCAGCCGATCGTATCGCTCGTCAGGCCATTCATGACGCCCTTGATGTCGATCTCGGACCGGGTCAGGAGAAAATCCTTCAACTGGCCCATGGTCCAGTCCTTGACCTTTGCATATTGGGCCTGGTCGGTCGTCTGCCAGATTAATCGTTGCAGATCGTCCTCGAACAGCGGATGCTCGTAGAGATCCCCTATTTTCGTGTTTGTCAGCAGGGCGCGGGCATTTGTCCGTGTCGCCTCGTCGGCCGCCCCAACTCCAGTGGCCCGATCTCCCTCCTTGAAGTCATTCGCCGCGCCGATCACCTGTTGATAGACCGTGCGATCAAATCCGCCGGTTCTTCTGCTGACATAAGCAAAGACGTCCTCGCCCGGCGCGACTTCCCCGACCACGATGCTGTCTCGGGCGGCCCTTGCAGCATTGCCGTAGCTTGCAAGGACAGTGGAAGCGCTCATCATGACGAGAAGCTCTCTTCTGGAGAGCCCTTCATGTCCCTCTGAGTGGCCCTTGTGCATGGCTATCTCCCTTTGTCGAAGACCGACACTGTGGTCAGGCTGGCACGGATTAAACGAAATGCAGGAAAGGCCCAGGCGGTTTTCCGCCCTGAGATGCGAAAACAAAGAGATGGAGCGTTTCGTTAATCGAGAAGCGCAGGTCGAGGTCAGATCGTCATCACGACCCGGCCGTCGATCTTGTTCTGCCGCATCCGATCGAATATGGCGTTTATGTCATCGAGACGCTCGGTCGAGTAGTGAACCTTAACCTTCCCGTCGCTCGCGAACTGAAGGCATTCAGCCAGGTCCAGCCGGGTGCCGACTATCGACCCCCTGATGGTCTTGCGGTTCAAGACGGTGTCGAAGATGTCCAGTTCGAACGAGCCTGGCGGCAATCCAACGAGAGACATCGTGCCGCGCTTCGCGAGCATGCCAAGACCTTGCCGGAAGGCAACCGGCGAGACCGCCGTGACAAGCACCCCCTGGGCCCCGCCGCAAAGCCGGTGAACCTCCGCCACAGGGTCAGCCGTCTTGGCGTTGATAACGGCGCTGGCACCCATTTCGCGGGCTAGTTCGAGTTTGTCGTCGGCTATGTCGACAGCAATGACCTCGAGGCCCATCGCCTTGGCATATTGAACCGCGACATGACCGAGCCCGCCTATGCCCGAAATCACGACGGTATCGCCGGGTTTCGTGTCCGTCTCTTTCAGCCCCTTGTATACGGTGACCCCGGCGCACAGGATGGGAGCCGCCGCTTCAAAATCGAGGCGGGCTGGCAGATGCCCGACATAATTGGGGTCCGCGAGCACATATTCCGCGAACCCGCCATTGACCGAATAGCCAGTGTTCTTCTGCAGATCGCACAAGGTCTCCCAACTGGCGAGACAGTGGCGGCAATGTCCACAGGCCGTGTGAAGCCACGGCACGCCAACGCGATCGCCCTCTTTCACAGATGTCACGCCCCCGCCCACGGCGACCACGGACCCGACCCCTTCATGCCCCGGAATGAATGGCGGACTGGGCTTCAGCGGCCAATCTCCGTCGGCCGCATGCAAGTCGGTATGACAAACGCCGCAAGCTTCGATCTTCACAAGGACTTGGCCCTGACCGACCTCGGGGATCGGTACCTGCTCGATGGACAGCGGCTTCTTGAACTCTCGCACGACGGCGGCTTTCATCGTCTTCGACATTGTGCCCTCCCTCGGTGATGCCGACGATACGCTGATGCCTGTTCAGGTGGCGCCGACCCACCATGTTTTGATGAGCGCGATAAGGAGCGAAAACGACATGCCACGCCCTTGAGGTTGCAGTGCCTTGATGAGCTTGAACCGGGCGCGGTGGTTGGATTGACGGCAAGCGCTCACTCCGGCGTTCATAGTGCACGTCGCGACAACCTACGTCAATTGGAAGCCGCCGCGGGTGTCGCCGCGAGCCTTTTTAGAATTGCCACGTTCGCAATCGCCTGGCCGCAAAATCCGACACGGCCCAAGGTTTTACCTCATCCGGCCCTCACGTCCGGCTTTGCAAATCGCGGCATTTCCAACGTCGTCTCCAACGCGAAGCTACCCGCGCGCTTTCTTATAAACGCATTCCCCATACACCGTCTCGAAGAGAATACCGCCAAGTGATGCCCGTGTGGGAGGGCTGTCTCCCGTATGGATAACGCGTCTTTGGACCGACCGAAGCTTCATCCTCGCTATCAATCTCAGCCATCCGCCGGTCGTACTCTGAAATGACAGCAGGCATGCCGATCTTTCGCTGGAGACTGCCGGCCAAGGCCACTACGGCGAGTTATGATGTCAGGGCACGGGTCCCTGACTTGCGCGGAGCCGGCCGCTCCTATGCAGCATCTTGAACTGCCGTCCCACTTGCAGCAAGCCAGATGCTCACAGCCGCCGCCCCCGCGTCAGGACTGCCGATTGCGCGCTCGCCGATATAGCTGGCCCTCCCCAGCTTCGGTCGCATGTCAATCGTCAGTCGCATGCCTTCTTGAGCCGCAGTTACAGCACGTTGCCAGGCGTCCTTCGGAGAGAGTCCCGCGGCGAGTTGATCCTTGAACATCGATGCCGCAGGGTGCAGGGCGTCCACCATGGTCCGATCGCCAGGCTTTGCTCCACCCAAATCGGAAATCGCCTGGACCGCAGCCGAAAACGCAGCGGCAATGTCATTGGCGGACGGGTCTTCGATCTTGGCCAAATGCCTGGATGCCCGCATCAGTCCAGCTGCATAAAATGGGCCCGAACTCCCGGCGATCGCCTTTCTGACGCGATCGGCGGCAGAAGATAGGCCTTTCGAGACGGAAGAGAATGCGGTTTCGGGAATGTCCAGAATGGCCTCGGCGCCCCGACGCATGCTTGCGCCGAGATCGCCGTCGCCGGAAATTCCATCCAGCGTGGCCAGTTCATCTTCCGCCGCAATCAGTGCCCGTGCAGCATAGGCGAATATCTCCTGCAATCGCCGCCCCGCGAGGGTGATAATCACTTGGTCTTCCTGCGCTTCGACAGGTAGGTTGTCGGGACGATCCGGTGTTGCCACAAGCTGCGTGTTGAGATGGCCGCTGCCCGGCCAGTCGCGCGCTTCGACAGGCATATCGAAAAGCGGCAAGTCGTCAGATGTGACCGGCATAACCGACAATGAAAATCCCGGCATATCCAAAGCAGACAGGAACGTGCCCGCCCAGGCCCGCACGACCGTCACGCCTGCGGTTGAGAGAGTTCCAAGGCCGCTTCTTGCGAGAATCGCAAGCTCAAGCGGCGGCGTTGAACCAAGTCCGTTTACCAGGAGGACGGCTTCGTCTCCTCTTCTGATCTTTCCGTCGGCCAGGATGGTTCTCAGCGTCAGCTCGACCAACTCATCGGCGCTGGCAATTTCCCTGCGGAGAACTCCCGGCTCTCCGTGAATACCAAGACCAACCTCGATTTCCTTTTCGCCAAGAACAAAACCCGGTTTCCCGACAGAAGGAAGAATGCAGGTTCCGAGCGATATGCCCATCGAAGAAACGCGCTGAGCTGCACTGCGTGCGATTGCGGCGACGTCAGTGAGGCAATTCCCCTGGGCCGCTGCGGCTCCTGCCAGCTTGTGGACGAGAATTGTGCCAGCGAGGCCGCGCCGTCTGTCCGGAGCCACCGTATCGCGCAAGGCGGCATCGTCAGCAACAACAACAATTTCGACCGGAATGCCCTCTGCCCTTGCTATCTCGGCTGCAAGCCCGAAGTTCAATCTGTCACCGGTGTAATTCTTGACAACCAGCACGGCACCCGCGGGTCCACTGACCGCCCGGATGGCCGACAATATCGCGTCGGAACTCGGCGATGTGAAGATGTCGCCAGCTACCGCAGCAGAAAGCATAGACCTGCCCACGTAGCCTGCATGCGCCGGTTCATGTCCGCTTCCGCCGCCGGAGATGACAGCAACGGGACGGGCTGCAGCATCTGGCAAGCCCGATTGAATGACTATATTCTCGTCGGAAAGAAGACCGGTGCCTGGCGATAATGCAACGACGCCTTCCAGCGCCTGTCGGACAGCCTCTTCGGGACGATTGATCAGCTTTTTCATCTGCACTCCTGAATGCTTTTGAACCTTTGATTTCGGGGGATTTGTACGTCCGGCCGCTGCCTACGGAGAGGCTCCGACGGCAAGGCTTGGGAGGGCGCGGCGGTTGGTCCGACGAGGCGTGTGTCCTTGTAACCGATGCTCGATAAAGCGAGCGGCAATCGACGCCGGCCATGCAAGGCCAAAATAGAGTAGTGCCGTCAGCGCAAAGACATGTAGCGGCAGAAAGCTCTCCGACATCAGCTCCCGTGACACCAGGGTGAGTTCGGGAACAGATATCAGGGCACAGATCGAACTGTCT
This sequence comes from Rhizobium grahamii CCGE 502, assembly GCF_000298315.2. Classification (GTDB taxonomy): domain Bacteria; phylum Pseudomonadota; class Alphaproteobacteria; order Rhizobiales; family Rhizobiaceae; genus Rhizobium; species Rhizobium grahamii. The sequence goes on from NZ_AEYE02000017.1 coordinate 6,603, forward strand.
TTCATGAGAGAGACGAGATTGATCAACAATGGCGCGATCGTCTGCCGGACGGCCTGCGGCAGAAGAATAATCCTGAAGGCTGCAAGTGGCGTCAGACCAGCTGCAAGCGCGGCCTCTCGTTGACCAGCAGGAATTGCACCGAGACCGGCACGAAAGACCTCTGCAAGATAAGCTGCATAGACCATCCCAAGGCCGACCGTGCCGGCCATGAATGCCGACAATGTGATGCCTGCCTCCGGCAGGGCAAAATAGAGCAGGTAGAGGATCACCAGAATCGGGACGCCGCGGGCAATCGAGATGTAAAGGCGTGCGACCAGTCGAGGGATAAGTCCGCGCCGCGAGCGCAGGTACTCGATCAGCAGGGCGATGATGGAAGCGAGACAGAACCCTCCTGCGGTCAATGAAAGCGTAAGGTGAAGCCCCTTGAGGAGACGCGGACCCCAGTCAGCGAGGTTGTTGGAAATGATTTCGATGAACATCATCTAATCTCCAGTTTCTGCTCCATCAGGGAGACGGACCGCGCAACGACGCTGGTCAGGATCAAATAGACCGCGGCAGCGCCGCCGTAGATCAGTGTCGTCTCGAAGGTTTCGTTTACGAGCTGTCTTGCATTGAAGAGGATCTCGGGCGCGGCGATGGCCGCGACCAGGGACGTATCTTTGACGAGCGAGACCGCGTAGTTTCCAAGGGAAGGGAGAGCCAGGCTCAGCCCCTGCGGGAACACGATCAGCCGGAACGCAGCGAGAGGCGAGAGGCCAATCGATGCCGCCGCTTCACTTTGCCCGACGGGAACGGACTGAAATCCAGAGCGGAAGATGTCGACACAGATAGCGCCGCCGATCAGTCCCAATCCAGCAACCGCCGCCGCGATTGAGGAAAGCCTAAAGCCGAGCGACGCCAGACCGAAGTAGAGAAGGAACAGGAAGGTCAGGCTCGGAATGTTGCGCAAGCTCTCGACATAGAAACGGATGGCGATCCGCAGTAGGCGGTTGTCTGAAAGAAATTCAATGGTTGCCAGAGCGATGCCGATGATGAGGGCCACGATAAGCGACCCAGCGGTCACCTCGATAGTCACTGCCGCACCTGAAACGAGTGCTCCTGCAAGCATGCCAAGAAGGTTGTCATTCATGCCCACCTCCCCCAAGCTGCAGGCTCGCAAGAAATTGCTTCAGTCGCGCTGTTTGGGGATCATCGAGGACGGCCCTGGCTGGACCTTCCTCGATGATACGGCCGCCGTCCATGAAGATGATGCGATCGGCAACCTCGCGCGCAAACGCAATTTCATGCGTGACGAGCACCATCGCCCGACCTTCCTGCGCGAGTTCCTTTATAACCGTCAGAACCTCTCCCACCAGCTCCGGGTCGAGCGCGGACGTCGGCTCATCAAAAAGCAGCAACTTCGGCTGCTGGGCAAGCGCGCGGGCGATCGCAACACGCTGTTGCTGTCCACCAGAGAGCCGATGCGGCATATCATCAGCTTTCTGTGAGAGATGGACTTTCGCGAGCAGTTCGGCGGCAAGCTTGTCCGCCTCTCCCCGCTTCAATCCTCTTACTTTTGTCGGCTGCAGTGCCACGTTTGCGTGAACCGACAAATGTGGCCAGAGGTGGAAGTGCTGGAAAACCATGCCTATGTCCGCTCGTTGGGGCGCCATCTCACGTTCAGTCATCAAACGCCCGTTCCTGCGACGACCGATCAGTGTCCCTTCCAGGCGAATTTCGCCTTCGCTTGGCGGCTCGAGGAAATTGATCGCTCTCAGACAGGTCGATTTGCCGGATCCACTGGGACCAATCAGCGCAACGCGCTCTCCCCGTCGCAAATTGAAGGAGATGCCGTTGAGAACCCTCAACGGACCAAATGACTTTCCGAGGTCTTTAACCTCAAGAAGAATGTCGGCGGCCATCGCGACCTCCTTTTCTGTGAAGAGCGGCCGTTTCACCGGCCGCTGATGCTCAATGGTTACAAACCGGTGGTGCCCAATCGGCAGGTCGGTCGACGCCCGCCCTGAAATTCTCCGCAGACGGCGTGTAGTTCGCCTCGCTGATATTGCCGTAGAGCTTGCCGATCGACTTGATCTGGCATGAGGCCCATAGGGCGCGGATCTCCTTGCTCAGTGCCGCCGCAAGGTCCGCATTCTCCTTGGATAGACCGAACACATATTGACGCCCGAGACCGGTCAGGAGTGGGAAGTCAGGGTTGTTATCGGTGAAGGCCAGGTTGACGAGACCCCAATCAGGGTTCTTCGACAGCGCATAATCGATGACCGGTGGGTCTCCGACCAACGCTTCGACACGACCAGCCAGGAGGTCGCGCAGCGCGGCATCAGTGCTGTCGTAAAGCGATAGCTCCAAACCCGGGATCTTCCTGAGCTCAGGCAGGAAGGAAAATCCCGTCATCGATCCGACCTTGCGGTTTTCTAGATCCTTCAAGCTATGCCAACCATCGTTCTTTTTGGAGGTAACACCATTCTGGAAATAGCCGGTCGGGTCGCTCATCGACAGGGTTTCGGCCCGTTGCTTTGTCCAGGCAACGTTGCCTCCGATGACATCGACACGGCCTGTCTGCACCGCCGCAATTGCGCCTGACCACTCCATCGGAACCGGCCTGATTGTCAAACCCAGCTTTTCGGCAGCAATCTGCAGGATGTCGCCGTCATAGCCGGCAAGTTTTCCACCACGCGCCACCAGCCCCGGCATATCACCAGTGATGGCGACAGAAAGAACGCCCGGTTCGGCAAGGTGATAAGCCGGCTCGGCGGCGAACGCAGAGCTCCATTGAAGGCTTGCAGTCAACGCAAGCGCTCCTCCAAGCAGTTGAACAAAAGAATATCGCACGTCTGTTCCCCTTTCTTTTTCCTCTTTCAGGGTTGTTCCGCCGGCGTGAGTGCCGGTTGGAATCGTGTCATGGACAGGCCGGCAATCGATGTCGGCGAGTGACCATCAAGACAAAGTTCGCTAAGGACTGCGCCCACGGCTGGCCCCAGCTGGAAACCGTGACCGGAAAAGCCAAAGGCATGAAAAAGACCGCTCACGTTGGGGCTTTCCCCTACAATCGGGAGACCGTCTGGCATGCGTCCCTCGATCCCGGTCCAGCTGCGGACCAGGAGAACATTGGCAAGCTGAGGCACCATGGCGATCGCCTCGGCAGCAGCTTCCATTGTCACGTCATCCAGAGGTCGGGCTCGTTGCGAATCCCGATCGGCAGAGCCGAGCCCTGCCCCAAAGACGACGCTGCCTTGGGTTGCCTGACGGATGTAAATACCGCCTCCGCAGATTCCGAGATTCGGCCCAATCAAAGGGGCGATCGGTTCGGTCACGCACATGTTCGGTGCCATGACGCCCTCTTCGACATGATCGTCGAATTGCGCGGCGAAAGCCGACCCCCAGGCCCCCGCCGCATTGACGAGGCGCCGCGCCTTGACAGGGACGGGATCGTTTTCGAGATGTAATACGAATCCTTCGACACAAGTGGTCGCGGTCCTGACGGTCGCACCCTCACGAATGTGTGCGCCCCAAGCCCGAGCGGCTCGCGCGAAGGCAGGCGCCACAAGACGCGGATTTGCCTGCCCGTCCTCGCTGCACAATGAACCACCGGGATAATGACCGGCAAGATAAGGGAAGCGGCGCTTCAGATCACTCGCGTCGAGGATTGCAGCATAGATGTCGTGCTCGGCAAGCAACCGCTGATGCGCGATCAGTTCCGCCATATCCATGTCATTTCGAGCCAGCTTCAAGTGGCCGGTCACCGCGAACTCACAGCTGGTGCCAACCAGTTGTTTCAGATTTCCCCAGATGGCGCGGCTGCGCCGCGCCAGTGGAAGCTCCGCCGGGTGGCGTCCCTGTTGGCGCACGCCACCATAGTTCACGCCGCTAGCCTGGGCGCCGCAGCGCCCTCGCTCCAGGAGAACTACGGATGCGCCTTTCAAAGCCGCGTGCAGTGCCGTGGAGCATCCCGCGAGGCCGCCGCCGATAATGGCGAGATCATAGAGACTGGTCATGAAAGTCCCTTTGCAAGCTCGGATAGCGGAACCGGTTTGAGCGGAGCCTGAGCGCGGATGCGACCAACAGACTCGATCGGGACACCGCCGGTTACCGCAATAAGCTCAGCCGTCACCGGTCCGCATATACGGCCCTGGCACCGGCCCATGCCCACCCGACAAAACGCCTTGATCCGATTGATCTCGGTTTCGCCCGACGCAAGCACCGCCTGGCGGATTGCGCCCGCCGTCAGCTCTTCGCACCGACATACCGTAACCTCGTCTGGAAGAGACGCGGCCTGCGCGTGCGGGTAGACAAAAGCCTTGTCGAGTCCCCTTCTGAAACGGGCCGATCTTTCAACAAGTCGACGGTCACGGCTCAAGCGCGGATGAGCGGCATATCCGGCGTCAACGAGCAGTGCCGAGGCGGCAATCCGGCCAGTCAGCTCCGCAACGTCGCTGCCTCGAACAGACATCCCGTCGCCTGCAAGATAGACATTCGGTATCGTCGAGCGCCCGTCGAGGTCAGCGCGTGGCAGCCATTGTCGTTGCCCCGCGTCGAAAGAAAATTCAGCACCAATCAGGTCGGCAATCTGAGACTCGGCTTTCAGGCCATGCCCGATCGCCAACGCGTTGCAGGACAGGATCGCGTCGCGCCGCCCGTGCCTGAACGACAATGCGGCGACCTTTTCGTCAGCGCCGCGCATTACCTCGACCAGCTCAACACCCTGATGAATCGCAATACCGCGCGCCCGCAATGCTGCCATGTAGTAGAGACCTCTGACGAACGTTGCCTTGCCACTCATCAGTGATGGAAGGTGACGCCAGGCGCTACGCGGCCTGCCCGTTTCCAGCACGGCGACGACACGTGCGCCTGCCAAGGCGTACTGGTAGGCGACGAGATAAAGGAGAGGTCCAGTCCCGGCAAAAAGGACGCGACGACCAATGAGAGACGCATCTGCCTTCAGCGCGACCTGAGCTCCGCCAAGGCTGTAAACTCCAGGCGCTGTCCAGCCTTTGACCGGACAAATGCGATCCATTGCCCCGGATGCGATAATGAGGCTCGACCATGGTTGCACAAAGGCCTTGTCTGCATTGACGACGTGAAGCATTCCGTGCGCCGCACCCCAGACCTGGGTGTTCGGGAGATAGTCAATTTCACTCTCGAGCGACGCGGCTGCGTTGAAATTCGCGATCGCTCTTGCGGCATCGAACCCATAGAGCTGCTTTGGCGGTCGCAACAAGTCCGGTTGCGGTTGCCGAAAGATCTGCCCGCCTGCCTTCGGTGCCTCATCGATAAGCACCGGTCTAATACCAGCCTCAACCAGCACGCCAGCGGCCGCGATTCCAGCCGGACCTGCGCCTATGATCACGACAGGTGCCGTCATGGCAGCATCTCCTGCGTCGTCATCAGCTGCATCCCCTCTTCGACGCGGGTGGTACAGGCGCGCAGCCGACGGCCGTCCGTCCGCCAGATCCAGCAGTCCTGGCACGCGCCCATTATGCAGAAGCCGCTACGCCGTTGTTGCGAGAAGTCCGAGCTGCGCACATAGCCAATTGCCAAGCGAAGCGCCGTCAAAACGCTCTCTCCCCGCCTTGCAGATACCGGTCGATCATCGACGGTGATGTTGACCGGCGCGACCTCCACGACGGCCAGCGTTGCCGGCCCTGAATTGTGCTTTCTGGCCATTTCGCTCCTCACTCCCGCATTTGTTGTTGACAGGCTAGAGATCCATATTATGGATGTCAACGCTGTGACTTATCCAATCTTGTCTGTTCAAGCTGAGGGTGTTCGAAACTTGGGTACTACTTCCGGGAGTATAGAAGCGGCGGCAAAGCCATATGGTCTTTTGGTCATAGCAAACTCGTGCACAGCGACGACCAGGGTGCCCGAGCCGGTTCTGGTGGCCGCGCGCAAAACCCTCCTCGACACTTTGGGTGTTGCGGCAGCTGGTTCTGTAACGACGGGCGGCAAGGCCTCCTATGAAGCCGCCCCGCACATCTGGGGCAAGGGAGGTTCTTCAGTCTGGTTCTCCACGATGAAGCTGACCTCGGCAGGCGCTGCCTTCGTGAATGCGACCTACGCTGCTGCCTTAGATCTCGATGATGGTCATCGAGCCGCATCCGGACACCCGGCAGCTGCGATCGTCCCTGCGGTCCTGGCGGTCGGCCAGGCAATGGGTGCCAGTCCGACACGGCTGCTCACAGCCACCGTACTCGGCTACGAGGTCGCTGTCAGGGTCTCTGCCGCTCGTGATATCGCAAGCTTGCGGACCACCGACAGCGGGCTGTGGTGCGGCCTTGGCGTCGCAGCTGCCGCAGGATGGCTAGCTCGCCACCCCGCCCCAGTCATCGCACATGCGATGGCGATCGCTGGGCAGACGTCGACGTCTCAGGCGGCCACCGGTTGGACCAAGCTTGGCCACACCGTCAAGGAAGGGATCCCCTGGGCTACGGCCAATGGTCTTCAGGCCGTTATTCTGGCGGCAAGTGGCCACCAAGGACCCCTGGATCTTCTTGACGATCCCAACGCGTATGATCGTACCGTGCTGCTTGACCACTTCGGACGCAACTGGGCAATAGAGGAAGCCTACTTCAAGATCTACAGCTGCTGCCGATGGGCTCACGCCGCAATCGACGGCGCACTCATTCTCAAGAGCGCGATGCACCTGCGCGCCGGAGACATCGAAAGCATCCTTGTCGAGACCTTCGATCGGGCGCTGACGCTTCCCAACCAGAGCGAACCGCGCTCGAACGAGGCCGCGCAATATAGTATCCCCTTTTGCATCGCTCTTTCCCTGGTGCATGGCGCAGAAGCACTGTTGCCGCTTAAGGATGATTATCTTCGAGACCCCGCCGTAATCGATCTTGCAAAGCGAATTCGATTGACAGAGGCGTTCGAGTATAGAGGCGCTTTCCCCGCTGCCACACCAGCACGCGTCACTACAATCGCCAATGGCCGCCGCAAGACGCTCGAGGTCTATCTGCCAAAGGGCGAACCGCACAATGCCCTATCGGACGCAGACCTGCAGCGAAAATTTGAAAGGCTTGCTGCCATCGGACCTCTTTGCGCCGACCAAGCCCAAGAGATACTTGAGTTAGTCAACCGTCTTCAGTTCGATAATGCTGCTCATCTTGTTGCCGCACTCGAACCGCGCTTGAATATGAAGTGACCGGGGCGCCGGGCGGGACCAGCAATATCACTTGCGTACCGCTCGCTGATGAAGCGCTACCGCTCGCTGCGCCGTTCCGATCGTCACCGCGTGGCTTACGCCAGCCGTGACAATTTGGCATCGTCGGCATAAGCAAACTGGACATCGCACTCTCAAAGAAAACGCTCTCACGTACGTCCTGGCCGTTTACATTGCCGTCGCGATGTATATGGAATCGCCTCAAAAGCGATGCGGGAATTGATATGGCTAATGACGAGATCGCGGGAACTGGCACGCAATTGCTCGATCGAGCCGTCGCGATCCTGAAATATCTCGGAGAGGTCGGCCAAAGCGGGGCCTCGATGGCGAGGATCGTCGATGTCATGGGCCTGAAGCAGCCGACCGTACACCGCATTGTCACTGCACTCGAACGACACGGGTTGGTCGATCGCGAACGTCAGACCAAGAAATACAGATTGGGGCTCGCACTCTTTGCCATGGGCGCTGCAGCAGCTGACGGAACCGGACTGCGCCAGCTTGCCCGGCCCGCACTGATGCGTCTTGCCGCAACAACTGGCGATTCCGTCTTCCTCATGGCCCGCGCCGGATTCAACACCGTGTGTGTCGACAGGCAGCAGGGCACCTATGTGATCGATAGCCTTACCGGTCATATAGGCGGGCAAATCCCGATGGGGATCGGCCCGGCGAGCCAGGCTATCCTTGCCTTTCTGCCGCCGGCCGAGGCCGACGTCATCCTGGACAAGAACGCAGCCCTCTACAGACAATATGGAGCTTTCACAGCCCGCAAGATCAAGGACGCAATCAAAAAGATCAGGGCTGATGGTTATGCGGTGGATGACGGGGAACTCGTCGCCGGTATCTCGTCCATCGCCGTTCCGGTCCTGCCGCCCGGAAGAGACGCGATCGCCTCCATTGCCATCAACCTGACAAGTCCGAGGCTGACCGACAGCCGCCTGCCAGAGCTCGTCGCCTTGCTGACGACTGAGGTGCGACAGATCGAGGCGCAGCTCAATCCACTGGCGGAATGATCGGCGCAAGGGCCAGGCGGGACTGGATCCCTCATGCTATTGCCACTCATAGCCGGTATCGAGCGCCACCTCCTTCAGGCCAAGCGATGAAAGAACGAGGCGTGGGCGGGCACCGAGCTTCTCGCAAAGCTGTTCGAAGGCTGGCCTGTCGAAGCCATGCCGGGTCATCAAATAGTCATGATGGATTCCGCTCAGCACCAGCGCTGAGGTAACATTCGCCTGACTGGCGCCCCTGATATCCGTTTCCAGGCTGTCTCCGATCGCAAGCACTCGACTGGGGGGCAGTTGCATCGTTCTCAGCGCCTTCTGGTAGGTCGGCAAAGTCGGCTTGCCAAAGCGATAAACCCTTCCTCCCACAGTTTCATACTCGGCCGCCACCACGCCAGCGCAGGCGACCTCCCGGTCGCCGATCATTACGCTCAGATCCGGATTCGCGCAGATGAGCGGTAGGTGACGTGCTGCTGCCTCCTTCAGCTCCGCGAGGTCTGCGGTTTGCCCAAATGCCCCCGTGGCGAGAACAAAATCCGCATGCGAAGCATCTGCCACCCTTCTAAAGGCCAATCCTGTCAGAAGCCCTGATAGCTCGCCTGGTCCAATATGAAGGTATCTCGATCCCAAGGCTGGCATAAAAGGATGTTCCCGCGTCGCCAAGGCCTCGAAAACCAGCTCACCAGAAGTGATCAACGTGTCATAATATCTCATGTCGATCTTCATCGAATGAAGCCGGTTCGCGACTTGGTGTGCCCGCCGCGGCGAGTTCGACAGCAAGCAGATTCTTTTCCTGGCAGACCTGAGGTAGCCAAGTGCTTCAATGGCCGGGGGGAAGGACCGTACACCATCATGCACAACACCGAAGAGGTCGATGATGAAACCTTCGTAGCTCTCGGCTACGCTTCGCAGTGTCTCTTGCTGACGATCTGATTTGTGCATGACGTTTGCTCTTTACCGAATGGCATCTCGTGGTTGGGCGAGGTGGGCAACGACCGCGAAAACCACAAAACTGCCACCGAAGGCAGTTTGCCAGGACGGACGCATGCCGTAAGCAAGCCAGACGAAGCCGATAGAAAATGGCACTTCCGCCAGGGAAAGCAGCGCCGTATCCGCCGGGGGAAGCAACCGTGCTCCCTTGGCAAAAAAGATCAGGCCGATCGTCATCTGAAACAATGCAAAGCATGCAAGCAGGCACGCTTCGCGACCTGTCACGGCAAGTCGATCGGCAAGCAAGGCTGCTGCGACCGTTGACAAGGCGTTGGACAGCGCGACCATCCCGAGAACCGTGGGCGTCTTCGACATTCTGATGGCAATGGTCATGACTGCCATGCAGCTTGTCATTGCCAGCGCCAGAGCGTCTCCCAAGATGCGCAATCCCGACGACATCGAACCTGAAAAGATGAATATCGCACCCGCTGCAGCAAGGACGCCATAGGCTGTTGCTTGGCGCGACGCGGTCTCCTTTGACACCACAACAGCAATCATGGTTGTCAGCAGGGGCAGTGCTGCATGAATGACCGCGACATTGGCAACCGATGTCAGCCGCAAAGCTGCGATGAAAAGCAAAGTTGCCAACGCGGACATCGTGCTTGCCAGTAAAGCGTGGCTGTCAAAGCCAGTCAAAGCGCGTCGGTCAGGTTGATGGATGATAAGGAGACTGGTGAAAATAAGCGCAAAAGCGCTGCGCCAGAAGACAACCGTCCAAAGCGGTGTGTCCAAAAGACCCATAAACAGACCTGCCGTGCTGAACATGGCGGCTGATGCCAAGACAAATAACGGAGCCAGCAGACGAGGCTTCATGTCTGTTCTCCCGGGCTATTGGTGCGATAGTTGCGCTGGCTGGACCGGCCGAGCCTTGTGAGGATTTCCTGCGGTATTGTTGCTGCAGCGCCAGCTAGGTTTTCCACGGGCTGGCTTGTGCTTACGAGTTCGACCCAGAGGCCTTGTCGCCTAACCGCAGCAGGAATTCCGGTCACGTCAACGGCGGCGTACTCCATTGACACCCGGCCCACCACGGGTGCGCGATGAGAGCCAATCTCGACCGACATCCGGTTGGCGAGCGACCACGGCAAACCATGCGCATAGCCTGCCGCAATCACCGCAATCCAGCTCGGACGCTGTGTACGAAACGTCGCCATATAACCGATCGTTGCGCCAGCCGGAAATAGGCGCGTATCAACGATCCGGGCGCGCAACCTTACGACAGGGAGGAATGGGTTAGGATTGAAGTTTGCACCGCCGATTCCGAAAATAGCAGAGCCAATACGCACCTGATCGAAATGATAGGCTTCGCCGAGTCCCAGTCCGGAGGATGCGACAAGACTACGGCGGACATCTCCAAGCAGTCCAGCCATTCCGATGAACCGATCCCGCTGCAGCCGGTTCAGCGGATGTCGTAGATCGTCGGCACATGCAAGGTGGCTCATCACCAGAACTGGGCACGGTTGATTGAGGTGCATGAAGCGGCAGGTATCAGGTTGGTTCAGACCCAGCCTCGACAAACCGGTTTCGAGGTTTATCGCGTACGAGACCCCGGTGGATGAGACCGCCCTTGCCTCGGACAGCGTGTTGCAGACCGGCACCAGACGATCGCTGCGGTACTGCATTTTGCGGCTCGGGCGAAATCCATCGAGCACGAAGATTTCGGGCTCCGGTAACCGACGGCGGATTCGCACTGCTTCGCGTACATCGGCGACAAAAAAGCTCTGACATCCGACGCTTGCAAGCGACGAGACAATTGGGTCGAGCCCGAGGCCGTAAGCATCGCTCTTCACCACCGCGCTCACCCCAACCTTCTTGCCAACAAGGCGCCTAACGGCCTGAAAGTTATACTCGATCGCTGATAGATCGACGCTAAGTCGGGTCCTTGGTCTCATTGACAGTTCCTACTCGCAAAAGCTGTGCTGCTCCCCGTTCCAATTTTCAGTTGAACTTTAGATCAAACTAATGCACAGTGCAATCTATTGATGTCCTTGATAACAAATAATCGTAGAACGGGAGAGGCAAGATGACACCTGATCGTCAGACGAAAATTCTCATCATTGGACAGGGCGTCCTTGGCGGCGACGTTCTGGACCTGCTGCTGCAGAGTGGCGCGGACCTGGCAATCACTGTCGGGGCGCGCAACCCCGAAAAAGCCCTGCAGCGGATCAATCTTGCGCGTTACACCGCGCTCAACCTTGGCCACTCGCAGCCAGTCGATTTGGTGGGCGTCGACCTCATGGAGATACAGCAGACGGCAGATCTCATCGAAAGGCTGAAGCCCGATATCATCTTCAATGCCACAACGCTTCACAGCTGGTGGGTAATAACCAAGCTTCCACAGGCCGCCTTCGCTCGTCTCGATGCCGGTCGCGGCGGCATATGGACGCCGATGCATCAGGTTCTGGTCCGCAAGCTCATGAAGGCAGTCCGCCTGGTCGACAGCAAGGCTGTGGTTGTCAATGCATCCTATCCCGACGTGGTCAACGCATCGCTTGCCGGCGAAGGGCTGGCACCGTCCGTCGGCATCGGCAATATCGCCAATGCAGTTCCCGGTATCAGACTGGCTGCTGCGCACATGCTTAACCTGCCACCTGCAGCCGTCGACGTACGCTTCTTCGCACATCACTATTTGAGCTACCGGATGCCGAGCACCGGTGGAACCGACGGGGCGCCCTATCATCTGACCATCTATGTCAACGGGATGGAGATCCCGGCCGAAGAGATAGACCACGACGCTCTTTTCAAGTCCGTGGCTGGCCGGTTTCGGCGGATCAAGGGTCTTGCCGGGCAGTCTGTTACAGCTTCGTCAGCGACGGCCATGCTCCTTGCACTTGCAAATCCGGCAGGACAGGTTGTCCACGCGCCAGGGGTGCATGGTCTGGTCGGCGGCTACCCGGTGCGCATAACTAAGGCCGGCCTCCTTGTCGATCTTCCCGAGACGTTGACGCTGGAAGAGGCAATCGACGTCAATTACCACTGCCAGCACTATGATGGAATCGAAAGTATCGATGTTGACGGTACGGTCCGCTTTACAGCGGCTTCGACAGCGGTCCTCCGCGAAGTCCTCGGTTACGATCTGAATGCGTACAGACCTGAAGAGTGTGAAGAGCGCGCAGCGGAACTCGCCGCTCACTTTGCCCACTATGCAAGGATCAACGGGATGCCTTCCGCTGAAGCCAGCTAGGCCAGCAGACCAATGTGTTGGGGAGAGGCTTCGTCTGGCTGCCCGGACCATATCGTCAGTTTGCGTTGACCACAGTCGAAAATGACGGAAAACGCAGTCGCGGTCTGTTCACGCGTCGAAAATGACTTGAAGATCGCATCGGGTGCGCCTGTTCGGTCGTGTAACAGCGCCGACAGGCTTGCAGCGTCCGTCAAGGTGTGCAGGCGCGCGGCCCTTAACCTCTCGCGGCTGGAAGGGTAGTGGCGCGCTCCGGCTTCGATATCTTCCCAAATCGAGGCATCGGGAAAGAGGGGATGGTTTGTATGAACGACGGACCCGACAATGTGGCGAGAGACGCCAACCGAAGGACCGACCTCGGCGAGTTGCAGTCGACCGGCAGCATCGCCAAGGATGAAAGAGCGGCCGGACATGTGATGCTGACACATCAGCACGCTGAGAGCGGCTTCAACGCTTGGCCGCGCAAGCATCAATCGGCGAATGACGAGGCTCGGCAGGCTGTCGTGCTTCTCATCGAGCATCAGGTCATTGTTGACAAATGCGAAGCCGCTGTCGTTCAGACCGACCCAACCCAGAGTCCCGGCGGTTGCTATCGTGACCATGCGCTTGCCTGGAGACTCGTGCACGAGAACGGCAAGATGCCGTTCCGCGCCTTCGGGTCCATCCCAATTCTGCGCAACAAGCGCGCCAGATGGCGTGGAAACCGCCGCCGAGGTGCATCCCGTGGTTCTCTGCGAAAAGTACTCGAAGCAGGACAGCAGGTACATATCGACGGTGGAAATTCCCGTCTCCGCGGCCATTCCTTCAAGCTCGGACGAAAGATCGGGATCGAGTGCAGAAGCCTTTTCCAAGGAGGCCACGGCTTTCGCTGATGCGCATTTCCACACGTCAGCATCAGCCGTGCGGCGTAAATGGTCGTAGTTGGCGACGATGAGACTGCGCAAATGGGCGGCATGCTGTTGGCCGCGTTCGAATGCCGTGCCGCGCAAGACGATGACTGGAATTTTCGATTTCGCCACAGGCCACCTGGAGTTTCTTAGGAGCTAGATCCATAAAGTGGATATGCGCATTTCTCCAGACACTGCTCGTTGGGATTGTGTGAAAGTTTTATGCGTCCGAGGACGGATGGAGAAGAGCCCGATGCACACGAGGAAGTCCCGCCCTGCAGGCCCGCTAAACCAGCTTCAATGATTGCTTTGTCGGCAAAAGTCTCCTGCATTCTGATGTATGTCGCAGAGAGCCCGGGATCGAGCGAAAGAGCCTGCCTTACCAAGGTCGCCGCCCTATCCGGTTTGTGGCAGCTCATGTTCGCGCCAACTACGCTCGGTGACAAAAAATGCTTTTGGCCACTTGGATGCATGATGAGACCCGGCAGCTAGTGATGATCTAAAGGGCACTAGCAGCCTAGATGTTTTTAACGGATCATCTCCACATACTAACAGTTAGTAGAAAGCCTGTTTGAGGTAACACTCGCTTTAAGCCTCGTGAGCTGCAAAAGCCCTAAAGGCGGTGATGACGTTCTTGACCGTTTAACAGCAATCATTAAATTAGCGTGGAGAGTGTTGAATTCTCATCCGGCATTTCCAGGGGAGGCAGCATGGGTAGATTGGAACGTGGTGATCGTTTGCAGGTCATGCTCAATGCAGAGGAGTTCGCGGCATTGGAAAACTGGCGCTTCGAAAAGCGCATGCCGAGCCGGGCTGCAGCGATACGCGAGTTGCTGCGGCGCGGTCTTGCGGCTGAGGACTTCCTTACGGTCGAACCAGGCACAAAGTCGCAGGACTTCGGACTACTCAATGGCAAGGGCAGCGACGCTGGCGAGGGTGCCTGAGCGGCGATTAGGCTGGGGCTGCTGCTTATCCGGTGGCAACCGAGAGAAAAACGTGAGGATGTCGGGAGACTTGGTGGAGGGCGATCATAGAGGCCGTCTTCGGCCGCTGAATTCGAGGGTGCAACTAATCCTCGGTCAAGCCGAAGAGACCACTCATGGAGCGCGCAACATAGACAACCGCCGTCGCGAGATCGTCCCATCTTGGCAGGATGTCGGGTAGCTCGGGGTTGTTTCGCGGCCATCGCGCCGGACCGTCTGTCGTAGCGGACATGGCTGGGCGATGCGTAAGACATGGACCCTCCTGCACTATGGTCGGGCTTAATCGGTTTCGCATCGGGACGCCTTTTCAAGGCGAAGATTTTATGACAATACAAACATAGGATGTACTCGCACGAGGCACAGCCTTTCGGATATGTCGCTTCGTTGGAGGACCACGATGAGCGCGTTTGTCTCCGATGTGTTGTTTGAGTTTCTGGTCGGAAGCGAGGAGGCGGCTGACCAGCAGCAGATTTTCGGCGCGATCGAGAAGGTAAACAGTCGGCTTGGGATCGACTATTCCGCGATGGCGTTTCTGCCGTTGGCTCATGAGCCACTGGACCAGCATTTCGTGTGGCATCGGTGGCCCGATGGCTGGCTTCCCCGCTACCTCGAGAACGATTACTTTCGCCTCGATCCAGTCGTCAGCTTCGTGCGCGCAACAGCGCGACCCTCCATCTGGTCACGATCGGTGCGGCTGACACATCTTTCAGGTCGATCAAAACGCATCATGGATGAAGCGGGCGATTTCGGAATGGACGACGGCCTGACCATTCCACTTCATTCCCGCTCCGGTCTTGGTGGACTTTTCTCGGTCGCAGGCAAACGGATCCCGGTGGGACCATCGGAAGTGGCCCTGCTGCAGTTTGTTGCCGAAACTGCCTACCGACGAATCCTGGATCTTAAAGCCCCGCCGCGTGCCCTGTCAGACGATCTGCAGATCACGCGCAGCGAGAGCGAGTGCCTGACTTTGTGCGCAGCAGGCAAGACCGACCGGGAAATTGCCGCCATTACCTATCGCTCTCAACGCACCGTGCAGCAACACATCCGAAACCTGCAGGGAAAGCTTGGCGTATCCAACCGCGCGCAGTTGATCGCCGAATCCTTCCGCCGCGGCCTGCAGCGCTAAAAAAATACGACATTTTACGGATAGAATTTTGTTATCTGCAGTTGCATGCTCTGACCATGCACGTGGGGCTCGGACATGCTCTCGATACTCTATGAAGATGACGATCCATTATTGATGGAGAAGGTCTGGGCGTTTCGCCACAAACGCTTCGTCGAACAGATGGAATGGAACGAACTGAGGCGCCCGGACCGGCGGGAGAAGGACACGTATGACCGATCGGATGTTGTGCACGCTGTGCTGATGCACAGGGAGGAAATGATCGGCTATTCGCGCCTGCTACCAACCACAGCACCCCATTTTGCTCGAGATTACGGTCGACTGCCATCCGGTGCGCTCCCTTGCGGACCAGACATATTTGAATGGAGCAGGTGTGCCACCGCGGTGAATGCTCCATCGGTCAACGGCATAGCTGCCTCCGACCTGTTGATGACAGGTGTCCTGGAATGCCTCGTGCGCATTGGTGCAAAGGCGATCCTGTTTCTGACCTATCCCCCTCTCGTTATGATGATGCGCCAACGTGGCTATCCAGTGCAGGTGCTTGGCGAGGTTACGCTTCAGGGACATCGGGTGCAGGTTGCCTATTCGATCATTCCAGAAGGCCTTCTCTCACGTCACCAAAAAGACTACGGCATCCGGGGAAGCCTCCTCTTCTTGGGGACGAGAAGCCGGGGTGGCCTGGTGCAAAGCGGATAGACGAGGTGTCTTGTGGCTCGTCGCGATAAACCGCTCATGGATGCCTCGGCTGCGCGCCGCTTGGCTTTCGCAACAGTCCACACTGAAGCCGCCAGGCTTTTGCGCCTGACGGAGGAAATCTGCCAAACCTATCCTGGAAGCGACGACATGCTCTTTCTTCGCTATCTGCTGAGAATGATCATGCTGGCAACCGAGCACGATCCCACAGATTAGTCCGGTTGGCTGAATTCGAAAATGTTAAGACGCCGTCTTAAAGTTCTTTGCAAACGTGAAATAACTTGCTAGTCTGCAACCTAGGCGGTTATCGCCTTGAGGCGTAGAATCCTCATTTGGTAAAACGCAGAAAGCGTAATCTTCGCGATCTAGTGAGTCGGGGAGCTCGTGGAATATACAAGAGGCGCTTGCGCTAAAATCCACGGGGGCTGGTTACCACAGCAATTCTAACTCCCCGGCTTCTCAAGCCAGCATCATGCTGGCCAGCGGGAGCGTTTTCATGCAGCAGAATGTCTCGACCAGTGCCGCCCTTAAAGATCCGACATCGTTGACGATCATCAACGGGCTCCATCTTGTTGACGTTGAGGTCGGCAAAAGAATCAAGAAGCGCCGACAGCAATTGCGTATCTCGCAAACAGCGCTTGGCGCCGCTGTCGGTGTCTCCTTCCAGCAGATCCAGAAATATGAGCGAGGTTCAAACCGTGTCAGTTCCTCGGCACTCTATTCGCTGGCCCAGGTTTTGGATGTTCCGGTCGCCTATTTCTTCGAGACCCTCAACAGGCCGATCAGGATAGACTGCGCGGAACTGGAAAGAAAAGCGGCACTGCGGGAGGACTTCGTCGCAACCGAAGAGGGACAGCGCCTTGTCGATGCCTTCATGATGATACCGAAAAAGATGCGGCCGAAATTCATTTCGCTGCTTGCCACTTTCTCGAGCGAGCCCTGATTTCAGTATTCCTTCATGAAATCGGCAGCCGATCGGTCCACCTCACGGGTAAGCGGGAGATGGACCGGATTGGCACTGCAGTTCTTGACACGCCTGCTGCAGCTGCCCGCTCGAGCACGCTGGTGAGGCAAAGCTTCAAACCCGGCTATTTCCGCTGCAGGGCAAAGATCGAATCGAGGATGGTTGCCACCGTTCGCAAAGTGTCCGGCGGGAGCGTCTGAATCATCTTCGTGATGCGACGGCGCTCATCAGCTTCCTCTCTGGTTTGTCCCCAAAGATGCGGCGCGGCGTCGAACAAAAGATCATCCGGAAAAATTCCCAGCACCTCGCAAAGGTGCAGGACTTGAGTCGCGTGGAGTTTGGTGACAGCTCGTTCGTACCTGCCGTAAACTGCCTCGATTGATCCGAGAAGGAGCGCTAACTCAGCCCTGGACAAGTCCTTTTCGATCCGAAACTGCCGAAGCGATCTGGCGATGCTTTCGTCCATTTCCTGAGAGGTCGAAATGCCCTCGAAGCCCGGGCGCCTGTATACCGGTCGCTCTACCTTGGCGTCAGTGGTCGCCTCAAGGCCTGCTTCGGCTATGTAAGCATCTGTCCGTGTCGTCATGCATCCATCCAGGTTCACGCCGTGATTTATACCACCGGCGACGTGGTTTGCTATCCCGTTTTCGGTGACTTCGAGCAGGCGCAGCTGCGCGCGGAGCTAATCATATATTTGGAAGAGGTGCATTCATGGAAAATGACAACATAGTGGCCGAGATGTTGCGGCGGGCGAAGGCACACGAACAATCGACGATACAGGTCATCGGTTCGAAAAAGCGATCAATCGGAGCAAACCGAAGTGACCTTGAGGCTGCCCTTGCGGATGAACAGACAACGAGGAAAGAGTTGATCAGCTGGCAAGCCCCAAACGCGTCGATCGCAGTGAGAAAACTTCTCCATTTGCTGGCCCATGTCCTTGCAGCAGAGCTTGCCTTCGACGACCAGTCCTTGGCCGAGATAGAGGCTGAAGCAAAGCGGCTCGGATTCGATGGACGGGCGTCTTCATCTGATCGTAGCAATAGACAGCGCATCCTGCTGAGTGGATCGTTTTAGCAAGGAAAACCGGAGCGATTGGTGTCCTTGTCGATTTCCCAAGCAACTGGGTTGAAAATTGGTCGGTTGCTAAGTTTGCAGCACGCCATAACCCGGGCCAGGCGACAGTGGGGCCGTATGCGAATTAGATTTGCCGTGCGCAATGCGCAGGCAAACTCAGTGGGGCCTTTCATTGATAAGCGATGCATCCTTTGGTCCCTGTTACAGATACCAGTCTTGCGCGGCTGGAAGCCATTAGGCTCGCGTACCCGCACGGCCGATGGCTCGTCTTCACCTGCGCTCAGATATCTGCGAGTAATTCATTTCGATCGGAAGCAATGGCCATTGCGGCGCTGGAAGCAGCGGCCCCGCCCGGCTTTGATTTTCGCATTTTCCACGTCTGCCGGATAGAAAATCTCACCATTGCGACCATATCCTTGATAGCGCTAACGCGTCGCCCCAACGCTGGCGCTAGGCCGGCCCACGAGCGGGCAGTGCATGCAGCAAGTGAGCCGGCCACCCCAGATCGGCACCCCAACTTGGCTACTTGTGGGGTCGCATCACGTCTTCATCCTACTTGGTTTGGATCGATCCGCCACGGACCAAGGTCTGAATAAAGTCCACACGCTTGCGTATAATTCAACTCGGACCTTTATGATGCGCAGACCGCTCGGAAACGGCTTTGTTGTGACCGCCGCGAGGACCGTGTCCAGGTATAGGGCTAGTCGCCACGGTCGGAATGGTCAGCATGAGATCAGAGCTCCTGGGGCCAGGGACTGTCGGCAACCGTCTGAGCACGCAAGCAATTGACTACCACCGGCGCAGAATACGGATTCGATGAATGGCAGTTGATCCGTGGCAACAACGACTTGAGTTCCGCCCCCGGCGCCAACGATCCATCGGATCGAATAGTGCTCCAACCCTCAGCCAGCTTAACTGCCCCTCTCATTCAGCGCACGCCTGCGAGCGAAGGTGCTACGGGATCCTGCAGCCATACCAGAGACACCGCCTGCGCCCCCGCTGCGATCGGGAACTTTCTTGCGCGGTCGAACTTGGGTTCGACGGAGAAGCAAATGGCTGACGCGCGCACGACATACGACGAAATCCTCACCGAAATCGATGGTTATCACCGTTCAAGGACCAGCAGCGTCGAATTTCGATGGATAGCCGAGTACTTCACCAGGGAGGCAGTATTTTACCAGTTTACAGGTGGCTGCCGTGCCGACAGCCAAGCGGCAAACGGCCAAA
This sequence comes from Rhizobium grahamii CCGE 502, assembly GCF_000298315.2. Taxonomy (GTDB): domain Bacteria; phylum Pseudomonadota; class Alphaproteobacteria; order Rhizobiales; family Rhizobiaceae; genus Rhizobium; species Rhizobium grahamii. The sequence continues at coordinate 25,885 of NZ_AEYE02000017.1, forward strand.
GGTTCGATGGGCCCTTGGGCACGGTCGGGCTCCTGTCGCCTCATCTCGCGGTTGGAGCATTTGCGGAATTCGCCCGAAACGACGAAATCCTATTCTATCGTGGAAGCCGCACCAGCACCTCCTCTATTTTTGAGGAAATCCTGGCTTGCTTCACCGACCAGCCTGAGATCATTTACGTGGAAATTGTCAAAAAGCACCTGGGCATCACCACTGCCCGATGCACCACCCGCCTTCTCTTTGTCGGGTTCAACCGAAATTGGATCGGGCTCCCGTCCAGCATGCCGTGCGCTGAGATTGTGGCGAGCGACAACCTTCTCCATCCCTTCTGGTGCCGTGACCGATATCAGCCAAAACTGCCCGCGTTTGAAAAAAGGTGAGATCTCATCAATTCCGCCGTGACAGATGGCGGTCCAGCAGTTGTCACGACCTGCGACCTCCCGCCTCAGACGCATTTGTGGTTCCAGCAAGAAACTCTCGCTTTAAAAGATCGGTCAGGCCTCCGCCTTATCCGCTTATGATCCAATTGAAGTTGGAGCGGTTTCGTACCAAGCGATCGACACAGCAGATTTGACATTGACGCACGGACTTAACGCGCAATCAATAGGTTCCCGGGTCGATAAGCCTAGGGGAAAACCATGACCACGCCACTCGGACGAGTACGCGGCTTAGGCTCGGCAAAGGGGGGAACCGGGCCCTATGTCCTGAAACAGGCCTCCGGTTTGGCGCTTGGGATACTGACCCCTTACCTGGTTGGGATTGGCATTTACCTTTTCGGCCGTGACCGCGAATTCGTCGTGACTGCTATAGGCAGCTTTTGGATCGGGCCTGCCCTGCTCGGCTTCATCATACTCAGCGCCATCCACATGGACTTGGGGATGCGGGTCATCATTGAAGATTATGTCCATGGCCATGCAAGGAAGCTCGCGCTCCTCTTTCTGAATTCCGCTTTTACCTGGGCGGTCTGTCTGGTTTGTGTTTTTGCGATCCTGCTCATGATGTTCGAGAGCGCAAGATTGTAATCCGGGACGGTGAAACTGCCCCCGATACCTGCGTCTCTTCAATTTCGCTTCCAGTTGGGCCGCTGCCCCCGCAGCCCGATCCTTGATCAGCGTGATTGCTGGAACCAAACTTCGCCTTCTTGGTTTGAGGACCTCCAGTAAGGAGGATACCCATGTCAGATAACGAGACGCGCGATATATTCATCCTGGGCCTGAGAAACGCTCACGCTATGGAAAATCAGGCTTTGAGCATCATGAAGCCGCAGCTTTCCCGGATAGAGAACTATCCCGAGGTCGCGGCAAAGCTGGAGCAACATATACGCGAGACCGAAGGCCAGATCGTACGAATCGAAGAAATTCTGGCGAGCCTCAACGAGGATCATTCGACGCTGAAGGACATAGCTTTATCGCTCTCGGGTGCCATGGCTGCGATGGGCCATACTGTCGCCGGCGACGAGATTCTCAAGAACGCGTTTGCAAATTTCGCCTTTGAGAACTTCGAGATCGCAGCATACAAATCGCTGCTTACGGTGGCTGAAACCGGCGGTTATAACGCAGGCGCGCTTGCGCTGCAGGCAAATCTTGCCGAGGAGTTGGCGATGGCAAGGTGGCTTGACGACAATCTCGTCACCCTCACCACCAAGTTTTTAAGCCTGAGAGAAGCGGGGGAAACAGCAAAGGTTTGACAGTCCCACCTGGTGGAGAATCAATCCAGAGCTCCCTTCGTGAGTTCGATACCGGCCTTTCGTCGGCATCAGGCTCGCTCAGAGGCGACCCGTGTCTGTTGAAATTGACCATCGCATCCTGGATCTTACGCTCGGATGGTCAATTTCGGTCGTAGCGTCGTTATGCCCTTGCAGGTCAATGCCGGGTCTCAAGCAATCCCCGCGCAGTTCGTACCATCATTGCCAGATGCGCCGGATCGTGCACTCCCTCGCGGTAGAGCTTCACCAGGATCGCTGCTATGCGGTCGGCTTCTTCCGACCCCTTTTCCAGACCACCTTCTGTGAGCACCTGGTTGAACACCGGCTGACAGGCGGCAAGGTCCCGGGCGTCAAACGTATTTGGCTTTCGAACGTCAATCGTCTTCATCGCTGCAAAGGGAGCGCCGCAATCGCGACGCCCCCGCCCCCTCCAGTTACGCGACTTGCTTTTCGGCGTCGATCTGCAGCGAGTGAGGCGCAGTTTTTGCGCCAATCGCAATCTTGCGCGGCTTCATGGCCTCGGGAATTTCTCGCTTCAGGTCTATGCTGAGGAGACCATTTGTCAGCGTTGCATTTTCAATGCGAACGTGATCGGCAAGCTCGAAGCGTCGTTCGAAGGAACGGCCAGCGATCCCTCGGTGAAGGTATTCGCCGCCACTGTCTTCCGCCTTCTGACCCTTCACCACAAGAACATTGCGCTCCTGCGTGATGTCGAGATCACCATCGGAAAAGCCCGCGACTGCCATCTGGATCCGGTAGCCGTCCTCGTCCGTCTTCAGGATGTCATATGGCGGCCAGGTTTCTGTCCCCTGAACGCGCTGCGAGTTGGCAAGAAGATTGAAGACCCTGTCAAAGCCGATGCTGGATCGGAAAAGCGGTGCAAAGTCGAGTTCGTTTCTCATAACCAAAACCTCCGTAAAGCGAGTTGGAATGGAGACGCGCAAGTCGGGCGCCTCCGATACTGCCAGCCCCTTTCAGGCGGCCGGCGAAATTGATCTGGTTTGGTGGATTTGCAGATTCAAGATGGCTCACAAAATTTTTTTAAGCAGCGGCGACGCCGACCTCTTGAACGATGAAATCGTTGAAACAATCTCAGTTCTGCCTGGAGATTTTCACTCCCTTGATGAAGGTTTTTAGGAGAAACGAAGATGACGACTGAAAGGAACGATCAACTCAACCCTCGTGCCTCGGAAAAGCCGGGCGCAATTCGGATCCTTGATAGGAAGCAGTCCTATGACCACCCGCGCGATATCCTTGCGACCGCGCTATGCGATAGCGAAAAGCGGGCCATCCTTGCTTCCTGGGCTTCCGATCTCTTTGCCGTCGACTCCTCGCCGCAACTGCGGCGCCCACCGGGGGTCAGGAAACCTGTGCGCTATGAGGACATCCTTCAGGCTCTCAAGGCGCTCGATGACGGCGAGGTTTCTTCGGTGGCCAGACCCGAAGCTTATTACCGCTAATTTCGGAGGCCATCATGATCGCGAACCCAGGTGCTACGGCGGCTGGAAACGGTCCCCGGGTCGATGAGATCGGCGGCCGAATGATTGTCGCCTCCCGCTATGCGGATTGCCTGTACCGTCTTGCCCGACAAGCGTACCGTTTCGATATGGCCGACCTTGGCGCCAAGCTAAACGATGTCGCTCGAGCAATCGAGGCCAACGCGCACCAGATCGGCGTCGACGATCGCGGAGTCGTTGTCCTAAGCCGGGCAAGCCGCCTGATCGGCGCGGTAGAAGCAATCGTCGAAAAAACGTCGAAGAAGACCTTCCTTCACTAGCAGCACCCGTCGTCAGGGGCGGCGCAAGATCTTGATGGCCGCCCCTTTCCTGAGGCGCTATGCAAATCGATTGCAAGGCTAAGGAAGCGCTTCAGCTTGTCCAGAGCAACGAACCGGCAGATGGAGGCGGTTCCAGATGAGCCCTAGTGGATGGCGTGACTGCGCATGCGGTGAGGGTGGACGGCCTCGAACTGGCGGACGAGTTCCCTCGCCTGTTTCATGACATGAACAGGAGTATGGCTGTCGTCGCGGGCCAGTTCATCGGCGCTGATGAAGATCGCATCGGCCATGTTCTTCGAGACCATCGCGAACTTCCGGTTGCCTTCCACCATGGATTCCAGCGCGGTACGATCCAGCTGCCGCGCAATATCAATGAAGATTTCCTCGCGCTCCTCGACACTCAGCGCCCTCATGTCGCCTTCTGAATTCATGCTCGTCTCACTCCTTTGACGTGAAGCCGCGCGGCCTCCTGTGAGCACCGCAGCCACAACCTAGGAACCGAGAATTTAGAGATCAAGAGGGAGGCTGGCACTCGTTGGCCAAGAGTGCCAAAATTTTTTCGAGACCATCTTGAAAGCCGAAAAATAGCAAAATAAATTTTTGCCGCGAGGTGCTCTTCGAGGCCTCGCACCCGCCCGGACTGGCCATCCGGTCCGGCAAGGGTTTCAAAACATGATCGTTTGTCCAAGGAGGAAAACATGTCGTTCCGTCCACTGCATGACCGTGTCCTGGTCCGCCGCGTCGAGTCTGAAGAAAAGACCAGGGGCGGCATTATCATCCCCGACACAGCTAAGGAAAAGCCCCAGGAGGGAGAAGTGGTCGCCGTTGGCGCCGGCGCTCGCAACGAGGCAGGTCAAATCCAGGCGCTCGACGTAAAAACGGGGGATCGCATCCTGTTTGGCAAGTGGTCCGGCACCGAGATCAAGATCAACGGAGAAGACCTTCTGATCATGAAGGAAAGCGACGTTATGGGAATTATCGAAAATCACAGCGAGCAGAAGCAGGCCGCTTAAGGCGCAGTTGTGTCAATTGCTATCTCGGAGTTAGAAAAATGGCTGCAAAGGAAATCAAGTTCAGCACTGATGCGCGCACCCGCATGCTGCGCGGCGTCGATACACTTGCCGACGCTGTCAAGGTGACCCTTGGTCCCAAGGGACGCAACGTCGTCATCTCCAAGTCTTTCGGCGCGCCCCGCATCACCAAGGATGGCGTGACGGTTGCCAAGGAAATCGAACTGGAAGACAAATTCGAGAACATGGGCGCGCAAATGCTGCGTGAGGTAGCATCAAAGACGAACGATCTGGCTGGAGACGGAACGACGACCGCAACCGTTCTCGCACAGGCCATCGTTCGCGAGGGCGCCAAGGCTGTCGCCTCCGGCATGAACCCGATGGATCTAAAACGCGGCATTGATCTGGCTGTCGATGCGGTGGTCAACGAGTTGAAGACCAACGCGCGAAAGATCTCCAACAACTCGGAAATCGCTCAGGTCGGAACCATTTCCGCCAACGGCGATTCCGAGGTCGGTCGCTTCCTCGCAGAGGCGATGCAGAAGGTCGGCAACGAGGGTGTCATTACCGTTGAGGAAGCCAAGACTGCCGATACCGAACTCGAAGTCGTCGAGGGAATGCAGTTCGACCGCGGTTATCTCAGCCCCTATTTCGTCACCAACCCCGAGAAGATGCGTGTTGAGTTCGAGGAGCCTTATATCCTCATCCACGAGAAGAAGCTGTCGAGCCTCCAGGCCATGCTCCCGGTCCTCGAAGCCGTCGTACAGTCGGGCAAGCCGCTCCTCGTCATCGCTGAAGACGTCGAAGGCGAAGCGCTTGCTACGCTCGTCGTCAACAAGCTGCGCGGCGGCCTGAAGATCGCTGCTGTCAAGGCTCCTGGCTTCGGCGATCGCCGCAAGGCCATGCTTGAGGACATCGCGATCCTCACCGGCGGAACGGCGGTTTCGGAGGATCTTGGTATCAAGCTCGAGAACGTCACCCTGAACATGCTTGGTCGTGCCAAAAAGGTCACCATCGAGAAGGAAAACACGACGATCATCGACGGCGTCGGATCAAAGGCCGAGATTGATGCGCGCGTCGCACAGATCAGGGCTCAGATCGAGGAAACGACCTCCGACTACGACCGTGAAAAGCTGCAGGAACGCCTTGCCAAGCTCGCCGGTGGCGTTGCCGTCATTCGTGTCGGCGGTTCTACAGAGGTAGAGGTCAAGGAGAAGAAGGACCGCGTAGACGATGCCCTTCACGCGACCCGTGCCGCAGTTGAAGAGGGAATTCTTCCCGGCGGCGGCGTTGCGCTGCTGCGCGCCGTCAAGGCTCTCGAGGGCATTGAGACAGCCAACCGCGACCAGCGCGTGGGGGTCGATATCATCCGCCGCGCCATCGAGGCTCCCGTCCGGCAGATTGCAGAAAACGCTGGCGCCGAGGGTTCGGTCATCGTTGGAAAACTCCGCGAGCAGACGGGCTTCTCCTTCGGCTGGAACGCACAGACAGGCGAGTACGGCGACCTCTATGGCCAGGGCGTGATTGATCCGGTCAAGGTCGTGCGCACCGCGCTTGAGGACGCGGCTTCCGTTGCCGGTCTGTTGATTACGACCGAGGCGATGATTGCCGAGAAGCCAAAGGACGAAGCCGCTCCAGCGCTGCCTGCAGGCGCCGGAATGGACTACTAGGAAAGGTGCTCATGCCGTCGTTAGGAGAGCGTCCTGGAGTAAGGAATGACGACACGTCTTCTGACTAGAGAAGAACTCCGCCTTTGTGTAGATGCCGTCAAGACGGTCGCACGCGAACGCGGGGTCGAAAAGGATGCGGCTGCGGTGGCCAGGATCATGGCAACCGTTGCCGATCTTTTCAACAAAGGCATGCGCACGCATGACGATCTGGTAGCGGCCATGAAGGCCGAAACCACCATATGACCGGGAGCGCCTGGCAACTTGTCGGGCGCGCCCACCTGAAAATTTTCATAGCCACTGAAGGTTTTTGGGACAGACGAAATGAACATGAACGGCACCCATTGGATAAGTCACAACGTGCTGACTGATGCGCTTTCGGTCTCCTACATCCTGGACCACCACCGCTTCATCATTGCCGAAGAAAAGATAAAGGTTCCTTCCAGGGCGCAGACATTGTCGCAAAAGGCCTGCAATCCTGATGTTCATTGGCCCGCGGCTCGCCCCCGCAACCGGCAAAAGCGTTCTCCAAACTCGAGGGGCGATCCTGTTAATGGACAATTGTACCCGCGGCCGATAGCTTTCGAAGCTTGGTCCTGGAAGATTTGCTAGGCCAACATTTTAGGGGTGGTCCTGTGTCGACGACCGCAGGCCTGATTTTTGCAGCTGTCATCTCGATCATCGCCAGTTCGGCGTTCGCCCATGGCGGTGGGGGTGGGAAATGGCGCAATATGGACTGCGCAACGCTTGCCTTGCAGGAGCGCAACGTCATCGGCGGCAAGCTGCCGAGCAAGGACATCAAGCACCGAGAAAAGCTGAAAGCGGAGGATGGAGAAAAAAGGTTGCACGGCTGAAGTCAGTTGAGGCCCGCCGCCAATCAGCCGGCTGCCCGGCGGATTTCGCTCCCCGACGTCAGTCTGGTCACTGCTCGTATTTTAGACGCTCGATCGCTTCATCGGCGTCTTCTTCGAGAAACTTGATGCGGATCCAGAGCTGTTTTGGATTGACCTCGTGGAGCCTTGCAAGCTCCAGCACAGAGACATCGGCGCCCCGCGACCTCACCACAATGTTCTCATAAGCCGCCGGCTTGCGTTTGGACGTCCATATGCAGTTGGCCGGCTCGAAGTCTCCCGAGTTTTGGAGACGGCCCAGCACCGTACCGGGAGGGCGCTCACCCATGTCTTCAAGGAAAGCTGAAAAGGAAGCCCAGCGCGGGCACATTTTGACGCCTGCCCCACCGAACTTCCAGTAAAGCGGATCGGCGCTGTTTTCACATCGGCTTTTCACCTGCGTGTACGCACGTCTGGTCGGACTGACTTTATGGCCAGTCGCGTGGCCATGAACCAGGGATCGCTCGCGGTTGCGTTCCACGCGCAGGCATCCGCAGCTTTTGCTGTCTCCCTTTTTTACAGCAGAGAGAAACATAGAACGCTCGTTGCCGCAATCGCACCGAAAGATCCAGCGCTTGTGACGGCCAGGCGCGCGATCGGGACGGAGTCCGATCAGACGGCCGTATCTTTGCCCGGTGATATCGTCAGCGCGTGACATTCCCTTCCATTCCCGTGTTCTCACCCAAGAGAAAGAATTTCGCATCTGCCTCTGTCGGCTTTGCTGCGATAACAGCGGGTGACTTTCAATGCCCGCCGGACGGAGGACAGGGAGTTTGCTCTCAGAAATTGATGCGGCCCGGCGCAATGCCCCTCACGCCGGGCCCCACCCAGTCAGCGATGTTGGTCCAGGCAGCAGGCTGCCCAGCGCTGACTTTTTCGCACCACCGCAAACTCGGGCGTCGTCAACGAAGTCGCGTTCCCGGCGATGTCCTTGCAGGCATCATCATCTCGGCGGGGTCGGGGTTTTCGATGATGACCTCCCGATCACTGAAAACAGCAAGAATAGTAACGTGGCTAAATTAGAGTTCAATAAATGATGCAGTACGCCAGCGTACGCTGAGGCGCGGCGGTGCCAGCCACATTACGAGATCGAGAGCAGGATCCGCGTCTTTATGATGTTCAGGCAAGGCAAGCGTTTGATAGCCCGCAACGGGAGCAAATACCGCGAGTAACCCTCCACCACGCGTGAGCTGTTTTCGAAAACCCGCGTCAAGGGCTGTCTGTCCGCTATCGTACGTTGGGGAACTTCGCCGACGATCTATAACCATTCTTAACAACCCTATGGTGTCTTCGCCAGATCAGAGGGGGAAAATCATGTTCGCTTCTTTCCGTTTCATCGTTCTCGCATTTTTACTCGTTCCGGTGTCTTCGTTCGCCGCAAATGATGACTGGCGGGTAGCCAAGGCCACGAATGAGGTTCGATATTCACTCGGGGATGCCACGTGGCTCGAATTGCGGGCCGGAGACGTCTTGCCGAACCGCGCATGGGTTGAAACAGGTGCCCGAGGACGAGCCATCCTGGTTCGCGGTATCGAGAGGATCGAGTTTCAACCGAACACATCCGCGTCCATCACGACGACATCCGGCTTTTTCTCGTCGCGCAAGACGCAAATCACACAGCAAATCGGATCACTGGAGCTGGAAATCGAGAAGCGGAGCCAGCCCCATACCACCGTACAGACACCCTACCTCGCAGCCGTCGTGAAAGGCACGGTCTTCCATGTGTCCGTCAGCAAGACCGCCGCATCCGTCAAGGTCGACCGAGGTCTCGTTCAGGTTACCTCCTTTGCCAGCGGCCAGCAGGCAAATGTCGGCCCGAAGCAGTCCGCCAGCGTCGGCGCCAAGACCGGTATGAGTGTCGCTGGGCAGGAAGCCAGACCTTCGATCACCTCGGTCCCGGCGTCGGTAGCGCAGATTCCGGCCGCGGGAAGCAAAAAACTGGCCGGTGAGAGGCAGGTCAACAGCAATAACAAACCTTCGAAGGCCGATGATGGGACTAAACCTGCCAGCGATGCCAAAGGCAAGAGCCACTCTGGCGGAAAGAACATTGGCGGTGGTAGACCCAGCAATGAAAACAACGGATCGGATCGTTCCCGTGGGGCCGGCAACGGCAATGGAAAAAGCGGCGACAGCGGTCATGGAAACGGCGGGAACAACGGTGCCAAGGGCAACAACTCTGGCAGCGGAAACCACGGGAATTCCGCGAGCGGAAACAACGGCAATGGGCATGGTAGCAGCGGGAACAACGGAAACGGCAAGGGGGGCAGCGGCAATAACGGAAACGGGAAAGGGAACGGCAACGGCAACGGCAACGGGAATGGGAATGGCAAGGGGCGGTGAGGAAGGCAGCTGCGAATTTACTGCGGGTTGCCAGCAGTTTCGCTGAAGCGACCGCGTCTCGCTGCATCATCATAGCAGGGATGCTGGGTATCGCGGCGTTTTGCGCCGACCTTCGTCCAATCGTACAGTTGGACGACGCGCTGGTTGCAGAACGCTTTTACTTGGGCGGCCGCGCTGCATCCGGAAAGATCGCTTTCGTCGCGATCGACAAACGGAGCCTCGATCAGGTCGGTACTTGGCCGTGGCCGCGGGGTCTTTATGGAGAGCTGCTGGACAGACTCGTGTCTGCCAAGGTTGGCGACATCGTGCTGGATATCGATTTTTCGACGCCCTCCACTGCCGAGGAAGACGCGCTCCTTTCAGCTGCGCTGGAACGCGCCGGCGGAGGCGTCTTGCTTCCCCTGTTTCGCCAGCAAGCGTCGGCAAATTCATCGGAAACCGAGATATCAAGACCTGTCCCTCAACTCCTCGACAAATCCTGGCCGGCCTTCGCGAATGTTTCACTTGACCCTGATGGATTGGTCAGACGGTTCTCGCTTGGCGATGTTGATAACGGTATTCCAACGCCATCCGTGGCCGCGGCACTTGGCGGCGCCTCGGGAACAATGGAAAACCAGTTGGTGGACTTCTCGATCACTCCGCAAAGCGTACCAACCTACTCCCTGTCGGACATTCTTCCCGGAACGGTTGGAGACACTGAGCTTGCGGGCCGCTCTGTCGTTGTCGGTGCCTCGGCAACCGAGCTCAAGGACATCTTCCCGGTTCCTGTCTACGGCGCGTTGGCCGGCCCTCTAATCCATGTCCTGGCCGCCGAAACCCTGCTTCAGGGCCGCACACTCAAGACATTCGATCAACGACCGCTCGAACTGCTACTGGCGACCTGCCTCATCGTTGCGCTGCTTTCCTTTCGACATATCGGCATGACAAGAACGAGCGGACTGTTGGCCGCATTCGGATTGATCGGGGAGATCGCCGCATTTCTTCTCCAGAGGGACTGTGCGATCGTGATCCGGACCGCGGTACCCTGGATGCTGCTCTCCCTCGCATGGGTTCTTGCATTGAACGAGCGCATCGACCTCGGCCAGGTGGTCGCAGCTATCGCCAGGACAAACGCCAGCAATACACGGCGCCTGATGGTCCGCATCATCTCCAACAGTTCGGATGGCATTGTGGCGTTCGGCGACGACCTGAAGATTGTGGAGATCAACGAGTCGGCAAGATCGATCGTGAAATCCGATCTTGGCGCCAATCTTCTCACCGCCGTAAATGAGCGCGTCTCCAGGGCCCTTGGTGAACTGGTCCATCAGTTTGCGGCAAGCCCCGGTAAGCTTTGCTCAGTGAGCGTCCAGTTTTCCGAAAATGTGGGAGACAGCCACTTCGACTACGAAGCAATCATCACTCTTTCGCCGCTCGAGGACGCGATCTCGAAGTCCGGAAAAAGATTTGGTGGCTGCATCATCATCCGTGACATCACCACCCGCAAGCGCTACGAAGCCAGGCTCAAGCGGCTCTCCGAAGAAGATGAGCTCACCGGGCTCCTCAGTCGTCGTGAGTTTCTGGCGCGTATCGAAGGGTGCGACGGCATGGTCGCGGTCCTCGACGTCGACCGGTTCTCTCGCATCTGCTCGACATTGGGAAGAGCCGTCGGCGACAATATGCTCAGAGCAATCGCCAACCGCCTTTCTGAAAACGTGGAGGCATTGCTTGCGCGTATTGACGGTGACCTTTTTGCGATCGCATGGCTCGAGGAAATCCAGGATAAAGCGGTCCTTGCCGAACATCTCGTTTCACTTTTCGACGAGCCCCTCTTCGTAAACGATATGCGGACCAATGTCTCTGTTCGACTGGGAGCCGCCCCGCTGGGACTGACGGATCCGGAGCAGGCCTTGCGCGCCGCTGAGTCCGCGCTTTATGAGGCCAAGGCAGGGTCGACGCGCTGGACGATGTTTGACCCGGCCACGGCCCAAGCTCAGGCACGTTCCCGTCGTCTTGAAGCCGACATGCGAACAGCAATGGCAGAGCGCCAGTTCTTTCTCCTGTTTCAACCGCAGATCAATCTTGCCACCGGCAGATTTGTTGGCGCAGAGGCCCTGTTGCGATGGCGACATCCTGAGCTCGGCCTCATATCGCCAGCAGAGTTCGTGCCAATTGCCGAGACATCAGGGCTGATCTGCGAGATTGGTCGCTGGGTTCTTATGGAGGCTTGTATCGAAGCTTCAAGGTGGCCCTATGGCACAGTCGCCGTCAACGTCTCGCCAATCCAGTTCGAACGCTCAGACGTCGAAGCGGAAGTGAGGCAGGCTCTCGGGTCAAGTCGGTTGCCCACATCCAGACTTTGCATCGAAATGACCGAGTCGACCTTTCTCGACAATAATGCGCGCTCCACTGAAAAAATGGCCGCACTGCGTGCTGCCGGGATCGCTCTGGCATTGGACGATTTTGGAACAGGATATTCTTCGCTGAGCTACCTCGCAGACCTTCCGCTCGACAAGCTCAAGATTGATCAGTCCTTCATTCGCAGGTTGACGCGGGACAGCGGCGTCATGGAGATCGTGAAGGGCATCGTGTCGATTGCGCATGGTCTCGGCCTGGAGATCGTTGCGGAAGGCATCGAAGGCGCGGTTGAGATGGAAGCGCTCCAAAACCTGCGGTGCGAGACAGGCCAGGGATACCTGTTTGGCAAACCGCAGACCGCGAACGAGATGCTGGCAAACCACGTGTTACAAGAGGTTTGAATAGGGGCTCGGGCTTTAAGACGGACTGTTCGCTACACACCCTCGCGCTACTCGAACTTTATCGCAACCTCAGGACGGCCCATCGGTGGACGACCGAAAGAATCTTCGTCACTGCCGGAACGCACGCCGAACTCTTCGAATGAAGACCGCTAACACACACCAACGTCAGTCGGGCAAGTCGAAATAAAACCTTCCGAACGATGCAGTACGGTCATCGACAATGTCAAAGTAGTAAGGCTTCTCCCGTCTCGGCCGCGCCATGTAGTCCACATAATCACATCGCCAGCGGCTGTGATAAACGCGGGTGACGTCGCCTCGCTCCACACTTGAAATGCGCCGGTTTCTCGTGTCTCCGACAATCCTGCCCTCCCGGCAGTCGCTTCCTTTTCGCATGCACTGCGACAGCTCACTCGGGTCGTGCCCACTCATGAATCCGCCAGCTGCTGGGGACCAGCCTGGTGGACAATCGTCAAACTTCTCGAAACCCGGTTTGCCAGCGCCGCCTTCCGGACATATCGGCCAGGAAAAGCCCGGCCTTTTCATGGCCGAAATCAACCGGCTCATGGGGGGACGGCATTCTGCAATGCCATGCCAGGACGGATCGGACGAGGCAGCGCAAAGAAGGACTTCGCAGCCCCATTCATCGGCTGTTGCATGGTTCACGGCGGTCGACAGCATTAGAACGGAAAGAGCAAGGAGGACAGACTTCATGTCAACGGTCTCCGGTAAACGATTAACGGTCGGTGCGTTTCGGTGATCGCTTGGCATCAACAAATGGCGGCGAAATCTCAGCGCGTCGTTGGCGCAGTAAATTATAATCGGCGACAGGTCGTCGGCTGGGCGTACGATCAATGGCCTTCTGCCGCCACTCGTTCATGTCGAGGACATACGTCCCCCACATGCCATAACGCGCGTCCATGGCCCGGCTTTGCGCCAGCCGGTATGTGGCAACGGCGGTGTTCCCAGGCGCAACTCTTGCCCAGCCAACCCTTAAAAGCTCGAAAGCAAGGTCACGACCCCCGGCACGACAACGTCCGGTGCGAAGATATCCTCTCCCCCCGATCCGGCATTCGACGCGGTGGGCTCCAATCGACCTCTTCAGCCAGGCTTTTGCGAAGGCACCGCAGGGCACAGGTTTGAGGCGATCGCCAGCTGCGTCACGCACGTCGCCATTGAATGCCCATTGCGGAAGGTCGCACCCGTCGACGCCCGCGAGCGTTACCCTTAGTCCATGCTCGGGAAAGAGCAGCGTGCGCCCATCGATGACGGATGCCCTGCCGGCGAGTTCGAGCGAGCCCGAATGCTTGCGCGACGACCATGGCGGTGAATTGATCGCGTCTGCGCTGCGAGAGGTAGTCGCGGTGGTGATGGTAACGACCACCATCAAGCCGACCACCCTTAGTGGCGACACCGTTGCGTTCCACATAGCGCCGAAGGCGCAACTCGTGATGTCTTCAAAACAATTCGCGACTGTCATGGCCGCGTCCTCGGATCGGCCCACATTCCATAGCCGAGACGTCCAATCTTTTCGGCCTCCACAAGATCCGGCCGCATCGGGGAGCCGTCCTGCTTCTTTGCCAGTCTGAGCGCGCCGATAGAAAGCAGCTGTTCCTCGAAATTGTCGACGCTTTCAAGCACACCGGGGAAGTAATAATAGCCGAAGCAGGTCACGTCCTGCTGCGGCGCGTTTTCTTCCGAAACAAAAGCCCGGCAGAGAATCACCTTCGGCGACTTCAGATGAACCTGGAGATGCTGCTGCCCGAAGTCCGAGCAGCTGCCCGAAAACCCCTCCCGCTGGTTTACCATCTCTCCTTCGCACGGCTCTACGCCGTAGAGGTGCAAGGTCGTTTCGCTATCGAGGCGAACGTCAACGGCAGAAAGGGCACGAAAACCGGTGGCAGATGCATATCCCTTGCGAGCCACGACGGTGTTGGCTCCGTCGTAATACTCGATCACAAGAACTGTCTTTCCAGGAGCCGCAAGTGACTTGATGTAGGCGCGGTCGACCGGGGCCGCAGCTAGGACCTGCGATGGAACCGCAAGCATCACAGCCACCAGCGCCAAGGTTTTCGATTGATGAACCAAAACCGCTCGTCCCATCCAATCCCTATTGCACATCAGGCCAGCCCTTTGGAAGTCAGTTTGCAAACTATAACAGTTTGTTTTCGGGATTGACAAGCAGCAATTTTTGATATGTTTTCATTTTACATTAAACGCGGAGGTAGTTTAGTGCCACGCAAAAGCTGGATCCTTATTGGGGTTACACTCGCATCTCTGCAATCCGTCACGGGCTGGTCGCAACATGCCAATGCCGCTGATAATGTGGGCGCCGCAGGTGACGTCAAGCAACAAGCGGCACCTGGAGTCGTTGCCGTTACCGAGACAGAGGAGCCGGCCACTCAAATTCCGACGGGCATGGCAACCGCCGCAATCGACCACCTATCAGCCTCTCCCCTTCCAAACCATATTGGTTCGATCTCCTCTGCCGCTCACGTCAATCCTTCGATTGAAAATCAAGATATAACGGTAGACACGGGCCGAACCGAAACAGTTCATACTCGGGCTCCGTCCCCCGCCCCCGCACCCTGTGGCCCACCATCGATGTCTGTTGAAGACGTCAAGGCGCTGGTGATTGATCGTGCCCGCAGATACGAGGTGAATCCTGACTTGGCGCTCGCTATCGCCTGGACTGAAAGCCGCTTTGACAGGGTTCGCAACAGTCCAAGGGGTGCCCGCGGGCCAATGCAACTGATGCCTGAAACCGCAAGGCTCCTCAACGTCGTCGACGTTTGCGACCCCGTCCAGAATATCGATGGCGGGATGCGCCACCTGCGCGCGCTTCTCGACGAGTTCAGAAATCCGATCATTGCTGCTGCCGCATACAACGCTGGTGCAAAGGCCATCCACGACAATGGTGGGATCCCAGCCTATCCGGAGACCGTCCGTTATGTGGCCTCCGTGATCAACCACCAACTCGGTCTCACCTTTTCTACCGAGCCAACAAAGCGCGGTTCCCGCCGGGAAACCGATGTCGTCGGCCGCACGGTCATTGGCGCTCGTCCACCGCAATTCAAAGGCGGGGTCATGCAGTTCTGAACCAGAAGGAGAAGCTTATGAAGCACGTCGTGTCTCATCTTCAAAAGACCCTGACGCGAGTTATGGCCATCACCTGTGCAGTTGTCCTGGTCCAGTTGACCTTTGCAGACGTTGCGCTGGCGCAAGCGACCAATCAGGCGTTTGCTCCCCTGCAGACCGTGGTGCAGGCGGTCGTCGACTTCATCACCGGTCCCTTCGGTCGGCTCGTTGCCATCATCGCCGTCATTGGCCTCGGCTTCCTCGCCTTTGCCGGGCGTCTCAGCTGGTTCACCGCCGGTGCTGTCGTCCTTGGCATCGGTCTCGTCTTTGGGGCGCCTGCCATCGTCGATCAATTGATATCGACCGTCGGGAACTAAGCCATGGCTATGACAGAAGACGACAAGCCTCACCTGACCCCTTTGGTGATCGGTCTGACACGCTCGCCAACGCTGTGGGGTGTTCCTTACATGGCGGTGGTCATCGTCATTGGCCTGACAATCATCGCCTGGCTGATAAGCAACGAAATATGGGCGCTGGCGACCGCGCCGATTGCCTTTGCTGTTCTGTTCACACTGTGCAGTCGGGATCCACGCGCCCTCGATGTGCTGCAGATCACAACCCGTCTCACTCCAAGAACGCCGAACAGGACGTTCTGGGCTTCCAACTCCTATGGACCATAACCCATGCTTGCCGTCATCAGCCAAGAGCTCGCCTTCGGTTCCGTCCGCCAACGCGAACGACCAATGGCTCACCATATCCCCTACGTCAGGCATGTGGCGGACACGATCGTCAGCCTGGAGGACGGCGCCCTGATGAGCACGATCAAGCTGGACGGCCTCTTCTTCCAGACGGAGGATCAGGCTGAGATCAACATGCGCGCGCTCGTCCAGAACACCTTGATCCGCGCGCTTGGGTCAAGCCGGTTCTCCCTTTGGTCGACGGTCGTCCGCCGACGGCTTGATACCGCGCTTGATGGCGAGTTTGAAGATCCGTTCCTTGCACAGCTCGACCGGCGCTATGCCGCCTCACTTGCCGGCAAACGCATGTTCACCAACGAGCTCTATCTCACCGTTTTGCGGTCCGGCACACGTGGCGCACTGGCGCTCGGTGCGCGCGCCCGTCGTCTTCTTATGCGATCGTCCGGCCGCAAGTCGGAGGACGAGAACCTTCGCGAAGCGGTTGGCGAATTGGAAGAGCTTATCGGCAATATCGTACGCGATCTCGGCAAATACGGCGCCACAATCCTTGGTATCTCCAGCATTGATGGCGAGCCCTATTCAGAACCGGCTGCCTTCCTGAATACGCTTCTGACCTGCGGTGTCCCGCGCATGATGCGACTCCCGCGCATCGGTCTTGCAACCTACCTTGGAACATCACGGCTGCATTTTTCCACACGCACGATGCAGGCACAGGGCGCGACCAGAGAGGACGACCGCTTCGGCGCCCTGCTCTCCATCAAGGAGTATCCGCCTTTTACCGGCCCTGGGATGCTCGACGGTCTATTGCAGGTAAACCACGAGTTCATCCTTACCCAGTCCTTCACGCTGGTCGACAAACCCATTGCCCAGGAGAGGATCACAAGGCTGAAGCGGCAGATCAGCGCATCCGACGAGGCCGGCAGCGATGTCGAGACCGATGTCGATTTCGCCTTGAACAGTCTGCTGAACCAGGAGGCCGTATTCGGTTTCCATCATCTCTCGCTGCTATGCCTGTCGCGCGACGTGACGGGAGTCAACAGGTCCGTCGCAGATCTCGGCGCCTGCCTGACAGACATGAACATCAACTGGCTACGCGAGGACCTGAACCTTGAGGCATCCTTCTGGGCGCAGTTGCCAGGCAATCACGCCTATATCGCCCGCCGCGCATTGCTCTCGAGCGCCAATTTCACCGGGCTTTCCTCGATGCACAACTTTGCTTCTGGCAAGAAACTGGGCGTGCATTGGGGCCGTCCGATCACCATCCTGGAGACCACCAGCCAGACGCCCTACTGGTTCAACTTCCACCAGCGTGATACCGGCCATTTCCTGGTCACCGGACCGACCGGTTCGGGCAAGACCGTGGCCCTGACATTTTTGATGGCACAGGCTTTCCGGGTCAGGCCCACGCCTCGAGCCGTCTTCTTCGACAAGGATCGAGGCGCAGAGATCTTCATTCGGGCGATGAATGGTGCCTATGAGATCCTGTCGCCGGGAACACCCGCAGGCTTTAATCCGCTGCAGCTTGAAAATACCGGTCAAAACCGGGAATTCCTGCTTCGGCTGCTGAAGGCGATGCTTCGCAAGCGTCATGATGCGATATTCGACCAGCAGGAAGAAGACACTCTGGAGCGTGCCATCGTGCGGCTCATGGCCGAGCCTGCGACTGAGCGAACCCTGCCGAACCTTGCCGGACTTCTGACCGGCCGATCTCGTGCCGAGCAGAACGATCTTCATGCCAGGCTTCGTCCGTGGATCGATGGCGAAAAGGCCTGGCTCTTCAATGCCCCCCACGATGTCCTGTCGTTCAGCGACCGCCGGATCTTTGGTTTCGACATGACAAGCATTCTGGACAACGACGAGGTGCGCACACCGGCACTGATGTACATTCATCACCGCCTCGAAGAACTCTTCGATGGCACCCCGGTCATGATATTCATGGACGAAGGCTGGCGTCTGTTGAGGGATCAGACCTTTTGTGACTTCATCGTCGACAAGATGAAGACCATCCGTAAGCTGAACGGGATCGTCGGCTTCGGCACGCAATCAGCCGCCGATATCGTGCGCTCGCCAGCTGCCCACACACTGATCGAGCAGTCCGCGACCACGATCCATTTTCCCAACCCGCGCGCCGACGAAGAAAGCTATGTCCACCGCTTCGGTCTGACGGCGAAGGAATTCAATTTTATCCGCACCACCGCGCCGGAAAAGCGCACGTTCCTGATCAAGCACGGCAATGACAGCGTCATTGCGCGGCTCGACCTCATCCTGATGCAGGACCTCGTCAAGGTCTTATCCGGTCGCAAGGAAACCATCGAGGAATGCGAGCGCCTGCGCACTGAGCTTGGCAGCGATCCGGCAGCCTGGCTTGCCCGCTTCTGTGGCTGGGAGGATCAGCCATGAGTGCCTCCCCTGCATCAAGATCGCCCTTGGCAGTGATCACCTTTGCGGCGGCAGGCTTCGTTGCCGCACCCGACGTTGCCAAGGCCGATGTGCCGACGGTCGATCGTTCGGCGCTTGGCCTGCGTCAGCATCGCGAGCGGGTAACCGGCGATCTCGAAGAGATCGAGCAAAATCGCCATATCATCAATTCCTCGGTAACATGCTCCATGTATCGGCCGGCACGCCGCAACGATCCGGTGGGCGCAGCTGAGGCAAATCCTGAAATCGTTGGCCTCGTTCGTCGTATCGCGCGTGAGGAAGATGTGGACGAGAACCAGTTTCTCGCGCTGGTCTACCAGGAAAGCCGCTTTAACCCGTGTGCCCGATCAGCAGCAGGCGCGACTGGCCTTGCTCAACTCATGCCCGAAACCGCGGCAGCCCTTGGCGTCGATATCAACAACATCGAGGAGAACCTGCGTGGTGGCGCGCGCTACTACAGGAACCAACTCCAGAGTTTTGGCGGCAACGTCAACCTGGCGCTTGCCGCCTATAATTCGGGGCCAGGCAATGTCAGCAAATACGGCGGCATTCCTCCGTTCAAGGAAACACAAGGCTATGTCGCTCTCATCACAAAGGCATGGCTCCCCGCGTTTGGCGGCTCGGACAAAACGGCGATCCCTCTGAACTTTGGTGGAGGCGAAACCGCCTTCACCAACATGCGCTCCTCCACCCTTCTTGCCATGGGCATGACTGCCTCAACATCGGCAAGTCTTGGCGACGTAGCGAGCTGGTACAAGCAGCTTGGCGCGACAACACCAGGAACGGTGCAGGAAAGCTTCGATCACAATTCCGTGGCGCGCAACGCCAACCTCGAGATGATGAACAACGTCATCAAGCTGACGACCGCAATGGCCGAGCTGATCAATTCCCGCAACGCCGTATCCTCGGCCAGCCTCTCGGGCTCCTCGCGGTCATCATCAACCGACCGAATCCGGCAATCCCACGACACCATCCAACTGTGTGATCCGCGCCAAGATCTGTTCTGGAGCGACGAGGCCAAAGCCTGCGTCGAGAAACGAAGCGATGGGAAACAGGTGCAGCTCATGCTGCACCCTCAATGACGGGAGAAGATGCAATGAGACATGAACTTGTAGCCGTTTGCCTCCTGCTTGCCACGGCTCCGGCCGCCCTTGCCGACGTGCCGGTCATTGACAGGACCAACTACCAGGTGGCGAAACAGACCGCCGAGACCACGGACAAGATCCTCGATACCAACAAGAACATTCTGACGACCGTTCAGGACACGTTGAAGGCGGTCACCGGAGATCGCGCCAGCACTGCAGCTACGCTGAAGGATCTCGCCATTGGCAACGGCTTTAGTGCTTCATCCATTCCCTCCCTTGACGGTATCCTCAGGCAGGGGGCACCGAACTTCGGATCGTTGAACGGTGATGTCGCGAGAGCAGCAACAACCTTCGTCAACGGGCTGCAGTTGGTCAAGAACCTCTCGGGAAAGGATGAAAGCGCCTTTTCCGGCGACAAATCCTATGAGCAGCTCGTCAACACGGTGCTTGGCGTCTCAGCCCTTATCAATGGTTCCCAAACGGCAATCGAGACGCGCCGCAATGCGTTTCGAAATGCCGGGGCGCAAATCGGTGCGGCCGAGGACATCAAGGGATCGATCGACCAGAATACCCAGTTGCAGGTGCAATCCGGGCTGACCCTCAACGAAATGATCGGGGTGATGAATGGCGCCGTGTCATCGTTGCAGGCCGAAAACCAGCGCCGGCTTACCGACATTTCGAATACCAAGAAACTTCTGACCTACGGCAAGTAGAATGATCCAAAAGCTTTTGATCACTGCCGCAGCCTGTGCTGTTTTCCTGACTGGCTGCGGCAGCGCAAGGGAAAAGTCCGCTCCGTGCAAACGGCCAAGTCCGCTTGCCTATGCCCCCGATCCAAGAAGCGATTGCGGCGCCATGCACCGCGTCAACGATCCGGTGGCCGCGTTTGACGCGATCGGCATTGTCGATCCCGCCCGGAAGGACAGCCTGTAATGCAGGACTTCCTCGGCGACCTTCTTCAGCGCATCGAAGAGACAGGATCAAGCTTTTCTGCGCAGGCCTATACTGTCGTCGGCGATGAACTGATGCCGCTCCTTCGCGTCATGTTCATGGCCTATGTCGCCTGGTACGGTCTGCAGCTCGTCATGGGCACGTCACGACTTTCCGTCGGCGAGGTCATTGGCAGGCTCGTCAGGATGATGCTGATCCTCACCCTTGTCAGCTCCTGGGCAAATTTCGACAATCTCTTCTATCGCTGGCTCAGCGACACCCCGGAAGATGCCGGTCGCGCCATTCTGGCTGCCTCAGGCACGGGAATTACCGAGCCGACAAACGGTCTGTCGCAGATCTGGAACACCGCCAATGAAGCAGCATCGGTGTTTGCCGAACAGTCTGGCTATTTTTCCATCCTGCCGAGCATGATCGGTATCCTGATCATGACGGGTGCTGGCATCTTCATCGCCATAGCGCTTGCCATCCTCATCCTTGCCAAGGTCATGCTCTGGGTCCTGATCGGCACCGCTCCGATCTTCATCGCCTGCCTGCTGTTTGACCGGACGCGGGCCTACGGCATGGGCTGGTTCAATCAGGTGCTGACCTATGCGCTGATCCCGCTCTTCATCTACGTCATTGCTGCCTTCCTCATTGCTGCAATGGATCCGGAGCTGACGAAGATCAATGCAGCGAGCAATTCCCGGACGCTGACACTTCCCGACATTGCGGGCTTCCTGCTTCTTAGTCTCGCCGGCGGATTTGTCATGCTTTACATCCAGTCGATCGGGCAAGGGATCGCAGGCGGTATCGCCTATGGCGTCGGGAGCGCCGCGACAAGGACTTCGGCACTGCTTGGGTTGCGACTTCCGATTAACGCAGCAGGTGCAACGACAGGCGGCGCCAGGCGCGCCTATCGCGCCGGCCGGTCACTCTCGAGCCGCTTCAGGACGAGCGAAAATAATCCCGCTGCTTCCGGTGCGCGCAACGCCATGCAAACGAAAATTTCCAGGCAGGGTCTTCCCGGCTGAACGATCACAAAAGAGCTTGAACGATGACTGACAAAAGGGAACTTGATCTTCGTACCTATTACCAGAGCGGTGACATTTGGGAACAGGAGATCGTCAAGAAGGCGAAGCGGTCGCGAACGCTTGCCTGGCTGGTGACCTCGGTCTTCGCGGGCATTACGGTGCTCGCGCTTTCGGCGCTCGTCCTGCTCGTTCCACTCAAGAGCTTCGAGCCTTACATCGTCGAGGTCGACAGGAATACCGGCTATGTCGAAGTCAAGACTGGGCTGACGCGGCCAGCCAGTCTCACCGACAAACAGGCAATCACTCAGGCCAACATCGTTCGCTACATCCGCGCCCGCGAGGGTTACGATCCCTACGCGATCGAAGAGAATTTCGGGGTTGCCGCATTGCTTTCGACCGGCAATGCCGCGCGCGAGCTGCAGGAGCTTTATAGCGCCGCCAATGCGAAGAATCCGGCCAGGGTTTTTGGTAAGAACAGGAAGGTGACGACCGAAATTGCATCGGTGACGTTTCCGAACAGCTCGACCGGCATTGTCCGTTTCGCCACAAGTGAAATTTCCGACACGGATACCATCACCCGCCATTGGATTGCCGTGGTGCGCTATCGATACACCGACACACCGGCGACCAATGAATGGCGCTTTGAAAACCCGCTCGGCTTTCAGGTCTACGACTACCGGCGCGACCAGGAAACCGTGACGGAGAATAACCAGTGAGAGGCTACGCAATGGTTGCCGCGGCAGTCGCAGTTCTCGCACAGGCCTTGCCGGTTGCAGGTGCCGAGACACCATCCGCCGGCCGGCTTGATCCACGTGTGACCCGTGTCGTCTACCAGCCAGAAAACGTCGTGCGGGTCTCGGCCACCTACGGGATTTCGACAATGATCATCTTCGATGAGGACGAGAAGTTCGAGACCATAGCTGTCGGCGACACCGAAAGCTGGGACGTGGTGCCGACGGACAAGGGTAGTATTCTCTTCGTCAAGCCGAAGGCAAGGAATGTTTCGACCAACCTCAACGTCGTGACGACGAAACGGATCTATTATCTCGAACTCAACGACTTCGCGCCCGAGGACAAGAGACAGGTTTTCGGCATCCGCTTTGTCTACCCGGACCAGGACCTGAACAGGTCGCTCCGGAAAGAGGCCGAGGCGCGGGCCTCCTATCCGAACATTTCAGGCATCGACAAGGAAAACGTCAATATCAACTATTCATTCTCCGGCAACCCCGGCCTGAAGCCACTGATGGTCTTTGATGACGGCAAGAAGACCTTTTTCAGGTTCGGTGCCAAGGTGCCGGCAATCTTTGCCGTCAACAGCGATTTCAGCGAGACGCTTCGCAACGCTCGTCGCGAAGCAGACTATCTCGTCGTTGACGGCACGGCGATCCAGTACACGCTGCGCGATGGCAATGACTGGACCTGCATCTTCAATCTCGAAAGACCGGATTTCGGTGCGCCGGATCCGGCAATCCTTGGACCCTCCCTTGATGGCAAGGCAAGCATGCGTCGAAGGAGCGGCAACTGATGCAGCGTTCGCCGGAACTGGAAGCAATGCTTGCGGCCGATGAAGCCGAAGTCCGTGACGCGCAAGTCCGGAAGAAGCGGATGCTTGGCGGCACTGCCCTTGTGATTGCAGGAGCAGCCCTTGCCTATGTCTTCGCTCTTTCGCCGCAAAAACCCTCTCAAAATGTCCTGGAGGGAGACGAGGAGTTTTCCACCACGACCTTCAGACCACCGTCGTTCCTGCGCGAGGAAACCAAGCAGGAAACACCGCCTGCCGACAACATCATCCAGATCCCCGAGCCGCCTCCACCCCAACCCCAACCCGAGGCGAGCGAGTTCAACGTCCCTTCGCCGCCTGCAGCCGCGCCTGTCGACCCGGCTCCGGATGTCTTTCCAGAACGATACCGGTCAAAGCAGATCGTTGCCGACATCGCGGGAACGGCAGAGGCAACATCGGTGAACGCCAGCGAGGCCGGCGGCGCAATCGTTGCCGGCGAGGATCGCAACAGCAAATACCTCGCAGCAGCGTCTGCAATCGCCGACAGGTCGGCAAAGGCTCGCCAGATTTCCCGCATCGATGCCCTGATCCCCGAGGGAACGCTGATCCCTGGCATTCTGGAGACCGCTGTAAACAGCGATCTTCCTGGCCAGATCCGTGCCATTACATCTGAAGATGTCTATTCCTTCGACGGTCGCCGGGTTCTGATCCCGACCGGCACGCGTCTGATCGGCGAATATCAGTCGGACATCACGCGCGGGCAAAAGCGGATTTTCGTGATCTGGACGCGGTTACTGCGCGATGACGGGGTCTCGGTGCGCTTGAACAGCATAGGAGCCGACGGCCTCGGGCGTTCCGGCCTTACCGGCCGCGTCGAAAACAAATGGCGCGAGCGCTTCGGCTCCGCGATCCTGCTCTCGATCGTCGGTGCAGGGTCGTCCTATCTGACCGGATATGGCAGCAACCAGTTCTCTACCGGCAGCGATGGGTACTCCCGGTCCGGCGAGGCTGCCGATCTAGCGCGGCAGACAATCGCGCAGACATTTTCCGATATGGCCAATCAGGCGCTTTCCGAAAACCTCAAGATCCCACCGACGATCAGCGTCCACCAGGGCGAGCGCATCTTTGTCTACGTCCGCCAGGACCTCGATTTTTCCGCAATGTATCCAGATCCGGTCGAGGAAGCATTGAAGGAGATCAGGCGTGAACGAGGCCTCGATCAGAACCGTTTCCGGTAGCGACCCACACTACTTCCTGCGCCGTGCGCTGTCGCCGCTGGCGGACTTTCTTGGCGATCCATGCATCATGGAGATCTCTCTCAACCGTCCTGGCGAGGTGTTCGTCGAGCGTATCGGCGCCTCGGCAATGGAACACCATGCGATCCCCGCACTGACGGCCGCGCAGATCGAGCATATCGGAGAGCGCGTTGCAGCTGCCAGCAACCAGTTCATCAGCCGCGCCAATCCGATGTTGAGTGCAGCGTTGCCTTCCGGCGAACGGATCCAGATCATATTGCCGCCGGCAGCCCCCGACGGCGGAGCGCTCTCGATCAGAAAGCAGGTCATCAACGACCTCAGCCTCGCTGACTATCGTGACAGCGGCGGGTTGGACAAGGTCGCCGTTACCGTCGGTGGTCCGAGCGAGACCGAACAGCACCTGGCGGCGCTGCTTCAGACCGGCTCCATCCACGACTTTATCGAAACGGCAATCTTGCGCCGCGTCTCCATTCTGATCAGCGGCGGCACTTCGACCGGAAAGACCACCTTCCTGAATGCCTGTTTGAAATCAGTGGACAAAAACGAACGCATCCTGACGATCGAGGACACACGCGAGCTTTTTCCCCCGCAGCGCAATCGCGTCCATCTTCTCGCCTCCCGCGGCGATCAGGGCACCGCTCAGGTGACGATCCAGTCGCTGCTCGAGGCAGCACTGCGCATGCGGCCTGACCGGTTGTTTGTCGGCGAAATCCGCGGGACCGAGGCATTCGCGTTCCTTCGCGCCATCAATACCGGTCATCCCGGCAGTATGTCGACCGTGCATGCCGATACGCCAACGGGTGCTTATGAGCAACTCGCGATGATGATGATGCAGGCGGGCATGACGTCCGGTTACTCCAGGCAGGATCTGATGTCCTATATTCGCATGGTCATCCCGATCGTCATCCACCTCAGGCGCGACGGGGGTCGTCGTGGCGTCTCCGAAATCCATTATGCGCGGCAGTCGGCATGAGCCGCCCCTACCTCATAGCGTACTCCTGTTTCTGCCTTCTGATCGCACTCGCGACCTGGATGCTGGGCTATAGTCTTATCCTGCAAATCGTCTGGAGGGATGGGCGGATCCTTAGGCTGATGACGACAACGGACCCGCTTGCCCCCTTTCGTCAGTTTTTTGCCTATGCAGAAAACAGGTCGTTGCAGTTCGTCGCCCTGGCCGCATTGCTTCCGTCAATTGCCGCAGGGGCGTCTGCCCTAGCCTTCGGGCTGCGCCGACCAGCAAACCCGCTTGGTGACGCGGCCTTCCAGGACGCCGCCTCACTCAGACGCGCCGGCTGGCTTGGCCGCGATGGCCATATTTTCGGCAGACTGGGCAGGCGCATCCTTCGTCGCAAGGACGACCGTCACCACCTGATCATTGGGCCGACCCGCTCCGGAAAGGGCGTAGGCTACGTGATCCCGAATGCCCTGATGTTCGAAGGGTCGATGATCGTGTCAGACCTGAAAGGCGAAATATTCGAGCACACCTCCGCCTACCGGAAGGCAAGAGGCAACCAGGTCTTTCTGTTTTCGCCAGGTGCATCACGAACTCACCGCTGGAACCCGCTCGATTTCGTGCGTTCCGATCGCGGCGAGAGAACCATCGACATCCAGAACATGGCGGCAATCCTGATCCCGGAGTCTGCCGGATCAGATAATGCCGTCTGGCAGGGACTGGCCCAGCAGGTGATTGCCGGCGTCATCAGCTATGTCCTGGAGAGCCGGCATTATCGTAACCGGCGCAATCTCGGCGAGGTCAACGCCTTTTTCAATACCGGCGAGGACCTGCAGCTCCTGATGAAATCGCTGAAGGAGAAAGACAAGGATCTCTCCTTCTTCACGCTCGCGAGCTTCAACGCCTATATCGCGCTCAACGAGCGGGCGGCACGCTCCGCTCTCCTTGATATACAAAAGGCGCTGGCGCCGTTCCGTAACGAACGGGTTGTCGCGGCCACCGCCGTCACCGACATCAACATCGCTTCCCTGCAACGCCGGCCGGTGACGATCTATCTTTCACCCAGCATCACCGACATGACCATCCTTCGACCGTTGCTGACCCTCTTCGTGCAGCAGCTGATGGATCTCTTGACACGTCACCATGATCCGAATGCCGTGCCGGTCTATTTCCTGCTCGACGAATTCCGGCAGCTGAAGCGGATGGACGAGGTTCTCAACAAGCTCCCCTATATCGCAGGCTACAACATCAAGATGGCGTTCATCGTCCAGGATCTGAAAAGCATTGACGAGATATATGGAGAGACTGCCCGCCACTCACTGCTTGGCAATTGCGGCCTGCAACTCATCCTCGGTGCCAATGATCAGGCAACGGCGGAATACGCCTCACGCTCGCTCGGCAAGCGGACGATCCGCTACCAGTCGGAAACACGAACGATCGAACGCCTCGGCCTTCCCCGTCGAACCAGGGTCGAACAGATCCGCGAGCGCGACCTGATGATGCCGCAGGAAGTACGGCAAATGCCGGAGGATCGGGCAATCCTCCTCGTCGAGGGTCAAAAGCCGATCCTGGCGGGCAAACTGCGCTACCACGCGGTCGAGCCGTTCAAAAGCGCTGCGGCGCGTAGGCTCCAGGCCAGCGTCGAGATACCTGAAATCGAGTTGCCATTGGCCTCGTCCGTGCCGGATATGCTGGTACATCCAGAAGAGCCGGTGACGGGGCTCCAGCAAGGGCAAGTCCCGACAGTGGTCGAACCCATGCCGGCGCGCGTCGGCACCGCAGAACCAGTCAACCACGATACGTCCGTTGCTACGGCACGGTCTCGTTCCGTCGCGACTGCAAGCGGCCCCGGATCCGAAGCACGACTTTCCGTGACCGCATCGAACCTTAACGCCAAGGTAGCAAGAGCTCTTCGGGACACCGCTCTTACAACAGAGCAACGCGTGAGCATTCGGGATATCCTGGCAAATACGGTGCCGGATCCCGCCGATGTCGGTCTCGAATCCGCCGACGGAGCAAGCTGAAATCGCCCAAAAGACTGCCGCCGATTGTTGCTGCCTTTTTTCCTCAAGGGCACCACAAGCCCTCGGACGGACGACTAACAGACTGACATGTCGGTGACTGCACCTTGCGCATTCTATCAAGGACCTTGGAGAGCCACGCCCGTGATCTTGCCGGCCACGTCGCACGTTCGAACAGGCGGTTGTGCAAAACGAGCAGCGTGGCCCACCACCGCGGCTCCAGCCATGGCATCGTGCTTATCGGCACGAACAGCGGCCGTCACTTGCTGGCCAAGGCAGTGCGGCGTCACCCGGATCCTGTCCTTGCCGCAGCGCCAGCGCGACAAAGCGGCAACAACCTGCTGACCTGGTACTGCCCGAGCGTTGAGGCAGGACTACCAGGCCTTGGAACCACGGCCGGATGGATCGAGCGGAGAAGGCATCGTTCGGGCGGTTCGCGGTGATTGCTTGGCTGTCCGCCCCGTTTGACAGGTCGCTCCAGCGCGTTCTCGATGAGGCTTGTCTGACCCAAGACCGCCTCGCTGTGCTCGGCTCGTTCGGCCTGGCGCAACGGCCGGCTCGTTTTTCTTCCCCTGCCGGCCAGGGCCGGCATTCCTCGCGATGACAAGAAAGCCTCGACCAGGCCGTCCTCCACTTCGTTGCGGTCTTTGAAGATGCGCGCCGCCCGTCTTCGGTCTCATCGACAGCCATCGAGGACGCGATGGGCGCGGCCCGATCAACAGAAGGAATACAGCAATGGCAACCATCGGTTCTTTCACCGCCTCCAGCGACGGCTTCACCGGCACGATCAAGACCCTCAACCTCAATGTCAAAGCCAAGATCGTTCGCGTTGAACGCTCGTCGGAAGACGCCCCGGACTTCCGGGTGCTTGCCGGAACTGTCGAGTTCGGCGCCGGGTGGCAAAAACAGGCCCGCGACAGCGAACGCGACTACATCTCGGTCAAGCTGGACGACCCCTCGTTTGCAGCACCGATCTATGCGACCCTTGCCGAAGTCCAGGGTCAGGAAGGACTGCAGCTCATCTGGTCGCGCAACGCCCGCAGATAAGCCGCTGAATCGAGCCCCGCCTGATCAGGCGGGGCTTTCCCCGTGTCACCTGTTGCGCCAGCCGTTCAACTTGGCCTCGCGAACGCCGCCCAATTGGCGGCGGCTCGATCGTCGGGTCTCGCCGGCCTCGCGCTCGGCTACCTGCTTTGCCTTGCAGGTGCGAGAACCCAGGCAGCGACGTTGGTAACATTTCACAAGCGCTGCGGTGATACCCGTTTCGATCGGTGATGATGTTGGGTTTCGCCAACGGCATTCATCCCCGGCTTTGCAGCGGCAGCAGCGGCATCTCGCCATCTGCAACTCGCCAGATCCATGCCGACTGGTCGGATCGGGCGATCACCATATCCCGAAGCGACGCTTCGAATGCCTCGTCGGCCGACGGCTTGCACGATATAAAGCGCGACCCGCTGCGGCTTCATCTCCGGCAAAGTCGCATTGGCGAAAGGCTGATCGCGCGCAAGATCAAAACGCAAACCCGTTACTGATTTCGTTCGCAGGCGGGCGAGCCTTTCGACGAGCAGTCGCTCGTAGCACTCTCGATCGGCAGCCATTGTTCGCTCACGCTCATCAGTGCGATTTCGTTGACGGTAACGACGCCGGCGGCTCCGCTCGCAATTGTCGCGATCATCATCAAATGCGAAGTCTTGCAGGTGATGATCGAGGGACAGTCACGCTTCCAGCCTTTCGGCTTATCCTGTTGGGGTTTCGAAGATCTCAACAAGGGAGTTGGAAGCATGACTGCCTCTTATGATTATCATATCGGCGTCGACTACCACAAATCCTACAGCCATCTGGTGGTGCAGGACAGCAGCGGCAAGACGCTGAGATCGGGCCGGGTGAAGAACGATCGCCAGTCGCTCGGTGGGTTTCTCGAGCGCTACCGCGAGAATTCGCCTGCCGTGGTCGAGGCGACGCGCAACTGGATGGTGATGTATGACTGGCTCGACGACATTTGTGATGATGTCGTTCTCGCCCATCCATGGAAGGTCAAGGCGATTGCCGACGCCAAGATCAAGACCGACAAGATCGATGCGACGGTGCTGGCACATTTGCTGCGGGCCGACCTGGTACCCGAGGCCTGGGCGCCAAGTGAGAGATCGCGGGACCTTCGCGTCGCGCTCCGCGAGCGGATGTTTTACGTGCGGCTGCGCACGATGACGAAGAACCGCATCGTCACGGTGTTTGATCGCTATCCGGAGCAGACGGCACAATTGAAGAAGCTTGGCGATTTGTTCGGCAGGGCCGGCCGCATCCAGCTAGCGCAGGTCAACGTCTCAGAGATCGACCGCATCCAGATCGACCGTGGCCTCGACTTCATCGGCGACATTGACGTGCGGATCAAGCAATCGGAAGCAACGATCCGGGCGATGACCAAGGCCAATGCCAACGTCAAGCTGTTGAAGACGATCCCCGGCATCGGCGAGTTCTTCGCCCGGCTGATCGACGCGGAGATTGACGATATATCCCGCTTTCCCAACCCGAAGAAGCTTGCCGCCTATGCCGGGCTTGTGCCCTCGATCTATTCGAGCGGCGGCAAAACCTTTCATGGCAAGATCATCAAGCAGGGCAACAAGTGGCTGCGCTGGGCTTTTGTCGAAGCCGTCAGCCCCGCCATCGCCAGCGATGCGCAGCTTCGCGCCCAATACGAGCATCTGAAGTTCAGAGGAGTGAACAAGGCGCGTGTTGCGGTCGCGCGCAAGCTTCTGACGATCGCCTTCCAGATCCTGCGTGACCAGCGCGCCTACGAGCCGCGCGACACCAGCACCACGGAAGGGGCGTCGACGATATCCCGGCTGTCCTGATCGTCGTTTAGCGAGCCCGGAGCGCAACACGATCGAGGCCGAACTC
This sequence comes from Rhizobium grahamii CCGE 502, assembly GCF_000298315.2. GTDB lineage: Bacteria > Pseudomonadota > Alphaproteobacteria > Rhizobiales > Rhizobiaceae > Rhizobium > Rhizobium grahamii. The sequence continues at coordinate 55,868 of NZ_AEYE02000017.1, forward strand.
GAACTGGCACTTGCCGAACGCGAAGTCATCTGGGCCGAACTCGACGGCCGCATAGACGGCGAGCCGCCGTTCTGAGGCGGCTTTGCCCCTTGCTGATCGAAGCACGCCGGATCGACCGGCGGCCTTCGATAGTAGCGCTCAATAGCCATTGTCTTGTAGATAGATGTCGATGGCCGCCTGCAGGATCACTGTCATCTTCACGTCGTTCTCATGAGCTGCGCGCATCAGCCTCTCCTTGACCGCCTGTTCGAGCGGCACGTTGACGTAAGAGCGTAGCGCCCGCTCCTTTGCCCGCTTCAGGTTCTTTAGCCGCCGTCGCGCTTCCTGCTGGTCGCCGGCGAGTTTTGCCGCGCGGCGGCGGCGCTCCTCCTCGGAAAGACGGGGCAATGTTGCTGCAGCGTTTGCCGTCGCTGGCTGCATCGTGGCATCGTCAGCCAACCGAGCAGCGGCCTTGGCATCTATCAAGGTCATGCCACTTTCCGACTTGCGGCGCGTGGCAAGCGAGAACTGCTCAATGTCGATCGGTTGTTTGCTCAAGTTGTCACCTCATCCGATGCTGCGACCCGCCTCAGCTCAATTTCCTGGACCAGGGCCTTCACCTCCAGGCGCGCCTTGCGCACGCTCTCGGTCAGTTCCTGCATTGCAGCGTTCCAAGGCCATTCTGGATGTCACGGTAGACGTTGCGCTCGACCAGCTCCGTCTGCAGCAGCATGGTCTGATAATTGGCCTCGATGAGGCCCGCGACGAAGGGACGAATGAAGCGATAGGCTGCCAGGCTTCGGCCGGGCAGGGTAATTCTGGTGCGCACGTTCATGTGGAGGACCGACAGTCCAAACCGATCATTGATGGCGTTGACTTCGGCGACTGTCTGCCCGGCGGCTTCGATCTCCTTGATCCCTGGCTGAACCGGTGACAGCACCAGGTCGGAGGAGCGGATGATCGTCGTCTGCAACACACTATCGACACCCGGGGCATCAATCACGACCCGATCGAAAGTGTCGCGGTATCGATCTATGGTCTCGGCGACCGCCCTCTGCGTGGCCGCAGTGGTAACCTCGATATTGTCTGGCACGTGCCCTTTGGCGTGGCACAGCTTCCACCAGCCGGCAAGGTTCTGCCGGCCATCGGCATCGACCATCAGCACACGCTGCTGGCCGAGCGCATATTCGCCGGCGAGAAGTGTCGCCAATGTTGTCTTTCCAGCGCCACCCTTGTTGCTTACGACCGCATAGATCAGGGACATCACTAGCTCCGCCAGACACCGCAGAATTTGAACCATTATAGTTCGTTTTCCGGATCCGTCTAGTCGACCCTTGTGTAAACCTGGATGGGGGATGAGCTGCCGCATTGTGGGCATCCCCGGATCGGTCATGGCTCACGATGGCGAGATGTGGACACTTGTCCGCAGAATGTGAAGGTACGCTATGCCTCTGGCGTAGCGTAATACTTTCTTGCTAAGTCGAACTATCATGTGTTCACACGACCCAGTCGTGTGATGGCGAGATATTACTTTTCCCATTACGCTGGCTCGCCTCCACGCCGTGGGTCAGCAATTCACTTACGGGTTGCAAATTCGAACCAAAATGGTCTATATTGGTTTGGCAGGATACGTAAATTTGTGATACAAATTTGCTGACGATCGACGGACAGGCCGTCGATGGGCGCCTGCGGCTGTTAGCTCAGGGTTACGACAGTGGCTCAAGTCAGACAGGCAACATCGACGGTAAGCCGTCAGCGCGAGCGCAGGGAATGCGTCGTGCACACTCGCTTCGCCTCCACGGAATGGATCGCGGCGCAGCGTGCCGCGAGGCACGCCGGCATGACATTGTCGGCCTTTATTCGATCGCTGGCACTTGATGGCGCTGACGTTCTTCCGTTTCTCACCGAGGAGGATCGGGCCGTTTTCGAACCGCTTCACCATGACCTCAGGACAATCGGTGTGAACCTGAACGATCTGGTTCGGCTTTCTAAGCAGCACAACGTCTCGCCTGATATCGCCATCGTGCTAAGCGATCTCCAGCTCCTTCTCGTCGGGCTCAAGCTTGAGCTTCGACGACTTGCGGCCCGACCGGGACGGAAGATCAGGGAGCGCGATTGATGGAGATCTTTCTCGGCGCCTTTACCGAGGAATGGGAACAGCGCAGAGCTGCCTATCTGCATGAGCGACTGGCCGGCAGGAAGACCAAAGACGAAGAGGAAAGGCTGCGCCGGCGCGGTATCCTTGATGACGATAGCCTGGTCCACCAGGCGTTGAGGTCGAAGACACGCGGTCGGCAGAGCCTGGCACGACATTCGCCGGCGCCTCGGCCGATGGCAACGCGCTTTACAGCACTAGCCGGCGGCAGTCAGCCGGCTGTGGTCAAGATGGCGTCGTTTGCCGGCGGTCGACGTCTGGGGGCGATGGCCAACTACATCTCCCGCGATGGCGAGCTTGTGATGGAGAACCAGCAAGGCGATAGGATGCAGGGTCGCGAGGCGCTGGCCGCACTTGCGGACGACTGGGCGCCAGTGATGGCCAATCGTGCCGAAAGCCGAGACATCGGCTGCTTTCGCATCGATGTCGCCAGCCAACCCGGCGATAAGCAGGCGCTGGATGTGTGGGCGGGGGAATTTGTTGCCTCGGCGCTCGGCGACCGGTCGTTCGCCTTCGCAGTGAGCGAGCGGCAGGGACAGTACCGCATCGACGGCGTGGTGGTATTGCGCGATCGCAGCGGCGAGCGGCTGAGTGCCGACGCCAAGGCAGAGGAGATCATTCAGCGCCGCATGGCTGAGCAAGGCGGGGCGTCTGCCGAAGACGTCCAGTTCCGCTTTACCGGTTACGGCAACGGCGTCGACTATGGCGCGGCCAGGCTGCGCCAGCTGGTGGAGGACTCCGCGGGTGCCGTCATGACCGACCGCGGCGAAACGATTGCCGATGCCAAAAGGGCCGGCGAACTCGTGCAACTGCAGTGGCGCGGGGAGCTTCATAGTCGCAAACCCCGGGATGTCATGCATCTTGTGATGTCGGCGAGATCAGGAACCGATGCCGAGGCGTTTCGCTCGGCAGCCCGGGAGTTCCTGGCAGCAGAATTCCGGCACCACCGCTATGTCTTTTCCCTTCACGATCCGGCCCGAGATCCAAAGGGCGAATTGGAAGGCGGCAAGCGACCCCACGTGCACGTCCACGCGATAGTTGCCATGCAATCCGAGGATGGCGAGCGCGTCGAAACGTCAATCGCATCGTTCCGGCGCTGGCGCGAAAGCCTGGCGGAACATGCACGGGCCCACGGCATTCGCATGGAGATGACGGATCGTCGTGAGCAGGCAAGCGCGCCAGCCTTCAACCAAAGCCAGGTGCGCCCGATCAGTCATGACGGTCGAACCGAGCATGAGGGAACCTCGGCACATGGGCGGCGGCGATACCAAGACAAGCGGCGCGAGGTTCCCACCATGGCCAGAACGGCTGCAAGCCTCGCGTATAGCCGCGGCGTTCACATGCAATGGTCGGAGCTCGCCCGCGGCAATGCCGACCCTGACATTCGGGCCTTCGCCGATCGGCAGGTTGCGCGTCTGGAGACAGCGCTCGGGCGTCGCGAACCGAAAACACTCGGCCGGCAAAGCGCTGATCAGTCCCAAGATCAATTGCGGACTGTTCTTCTCTCCCTATCAAGACTGGCGGAGGTCGGTTCCATGAAAGTGATGACACGATCCGAATTCGACGCGTACGAGCAAAGGGTGGAGGCAAGTCTGTCTCGCGCTGAACGCCTGATGCAGGAAGAGCAGCGCGATCTCTTCCAGGAGATTGCCGCTGCCGCGCGTGAACATGTCGGCGTGCGCCGCGAAATCGTGGAGCAGGCGGAACGAACACCTGATCGATCGCCACAGAACAGGCCAGAACAGCGGCGCGACGATGCCAACAGCCGGGACGAGGCTGTCGCGCGCCATGGATTCCAAGCTGTCGAGGTCGCCAACCGCATCCTCGCGGAAATCGATCACTATCGAGAAAAGCTTGCCGGCACCGAAGGCGGAGACCACCCCGAGAAACGATCGCTGAGTGCGAGCCTCCACCTTGCGCTCGCAAGCGCGGCAGCACTTTGTGTCGATGGCAACGACGTCATTTGGGAAGCCGCTGAAAGCGACGAGGAGTTGCGGCTTGAGATCGAACGGGCCGAACGCTCCCGTGACAGAACCAAAGCCCCGAGTGGGCCGGCGATGGAATCCCAGGCCGCCTCACCCTTCAGGGATCATGCCGATAGGACTGCGAATGGTGCGGAGGAACGCCGTCGCTCACCGGCAGAGAATGCCAGGGGATTAGACCACGTTGCCCATCCCGATCCCACCGAGGAGCACGGGCAGCGAATGGACGGGCAAGACCGTGAGCGGCGTGAGGATGACGAATACGACCGCTAGCTGCGGCATCTCGCGTTGCCGCTTTTGATTGTATCAATGGCAACATTCGCGTAAAAGGTATAAGTGCGAAATGACCATGGAACCGCTACGATGGATGCGATTCACACCGAAGGCTTTGACGCTGCTTTGACACTGACCGACCACATCAAGCATTTGCCGGAGCGGAAGCGGCGGGAACTGGCCCGCGTGCTGGAGATCGTGTTCTCCGAAGTTCAGCAGTTCCAGTCCACGAAACTGTCCGACAAGAAGAAGGCCGGCAAGATCCTCAAGGTGGTCCTCTATGGCTCGTTCGCGCGTGGCGACTGGGGATTGGTGCCGAACTTATGCTTGGAAGGGAAATTTGGCGCGATGGCGCTTTCATGCTCCATCAAGCCACCGAACGTGCCTATCATTGCGCATTGTTGACCCTCACCCTCTATAGCCCGAAGTCGCATCGCATCAAGGTGCTGCGGTCTCGCGCAGAGGGAGTGGAGCCGCGCCTAATTGCGGCCTGGCCGAGGGACAGCAGGTTTGCGCGTCGATGCTTCGAGCTGCTGTCTCGCGCCTACGTCGAAGCCAGATACTCCGCGCAATACGAAATCACGCCAGAGGAACTTGCCTGGTTGACGGCACGGGTCAGGAGCCTGCAGGAGGTTGTCAAAATAGTCTGCCTCGAACATCTGTCCGACGAGTAGTTTGCCGACGCCCACTGCCACAGGATGGGCGTAGCAGCTTCAACCAATGATGAGTTTGTTACCGAAGCGCAACGTCTGGCGATCAAAAAAACCGTTTGGCGCCACCCACCTGAACTTCGAGATTGATCGACTCAAACAAGAATAAAAGGCTCGCGTCAGCGGCTAGCTTCTGCGCGGGCCGAGAGGAAATCAGTCGGACCGGCCCCAGCCCTCGGGCCCAGGTTCAATCGAAAGGGAATGGATCCCAATGACTTTCCGGATGGCTTTGTTGACCTCCGCCGCGGCATTTGCTGCTGCGTCCACGCCAGTCTTCGCTGCTGATACAATCGTTGCAGCAGAACCCGAACCGGTTGAATACGTCCGCGTCTGCGACGCCTATGGCACTGGGCACTTCTACATCCCTGGCACCGAAACCTGCCTCAAGGTCAGCGGTTACCTGCGTTTTGAAGTCTATGCCGGCCCGGATGAGAAGGGTACCTCGGACTGGAACGCTCGTACGCGCGCCCACGTGCAGTTTACGGCCAAGAGCGACACCGAATATGGCCCGCTCACCGGGGTGATCGTGATACGTAACAATGGTGACAATGCCGAGACGAACTCGATCCTGGACTCGGCCTACATCGCTACCAGTATGAAAGCGGCGACTTCTACGCTGGCATCACCGTCGACGAGCTGGAAGACGGCTATTACAAGCCCGGTGAAAACCCGAACAATGTCGGTGTCGGCCTCGGCATTGGCGGCAAAGCCGGATCGATCAGCTACCAGCTCATCGGCAGCTACGACACCGACAACGAAGACGGTGCCGTTCGCGGCATGCTCTTTGCCGACATCGGTCCGGGTACGCTCCGTCTGGCAGCTGTCTATGCTTCTGGCCCGAACTCCTACTACTCCCAGTCGTAATGGACTGTGGCTGCTGAGTACGCATACAAGGCCACCGAAAAGTGGACCATCACTCCGATGGCCCAGTACTTCGGCAATTACGTGCCTGATCTCGGTACTTTCAGTGGCGACTCGTTCGACGGCTTGGGCGACGCATGGAAGGTCGGCATCACGATTGACTATCAGATTGCTGACAACCTCTATGCCAAGGCGACGGCCGATTACACTGATCCTGACGACGCTGACGACATAACCAAGGGTTTCAGCGCTCGTTCTGATTCCTGCCGGCGCCCTCATAATTGGGGCGCCGTTCAATCCCATCGGTCAAACGTGTTCTTGTTTTACTGCTCCATTTGATGCGACGCGGCACGTCGGTGCCGTATTCGGCTTCGAAGCCCATTCATGGGATCGAAGTGAGCGGATACCGCTCCCGGACAACTTGGAGATGGACGCTGCGAGCCTCGGCCGATGGCGAGTGACGCTCTCAACGCCCGCGGGTTTTGATGACCTGTGACCGGACACTCGCAGCTTGCGCGACTACGCCAGTTCTCTGAAGGTAATAGAATATCGCAGCTGTTCAACCGGAGGGATGGAATGTTCCCATTCCGTCCGCGAGGGACCTGAGAGAAGATATGCGGACCCAGCCGCCGCGCTGATAGATCTTCGCTCCCACTTGCCGGCCATACGTCGGCGAAATCTAAATGTGCATGAAGACAAGAGCGATACACCGACCACACGGCCGAACGTCATTTTGTCCCTGTGCCAGCCAATTGGCGCGCCAGGTGAATATTCAGTGATGAGCGCCTGCTGGAGCTTAGTTGGCTCCATTTCAGCAAACTTCGCAGCAATCTCGCGAACCGGCAAGAGAAAATCGGGAAACGGATCGGCGGGTCGCAAGGTCTGGCTGTCGAAGTCGAACTTCCATCCAAATGAAATGACCTTCCGCTTTCCCTCGAAACCATGAAAATCGAAAGGCTTGAATGGAAGAGCGCGGATTGTCTCTAGAATCTCATCCTGAGCATCTTTGGAGAGGATTTCCGGCGCATACCGGAAGCCAGTTGGTAAGCTCGTACCGGTCGTTGTGGGTTCTCCAAAGAGGTCGTGCTGAATCAAGATAATCCCGACTAGAAGCTGGGCTGGCAAAATATAGCGACGGAAAACGCCGGGGCACTAAACTGATGGCACGGGCGTATCCGCTAGCCAACATGTAGGAAGGCTGTCATTTATCTGCAACCTGCACCTAAGCTTCGCAGCTGCCCCTGACGGTCTAGACCTCGTCTGCAGCAAGCGTTTGAACACTTGCGCTACGGAGCCCCTGGCGTTGCTCAGACTGCGCCACCAAAGCCAGCGTTCACTGTCGGACTATGCGCCTTTCTGCTAAGCCGCGTCCACTATAGAGATCGGAGATCCCTCGTGACCGCATACTGGACCTCCTGAGAAGCCGGTATTCAAACCAAGGTTAGCTCGCATGGATCGCGGCGTAGTAGCTGGTCATCCTGACAATGCTCAGCTTTGCGGCTGGTGTTAAATCATCGCGCGCTTGCGAACCATCTCCCGGAAGGTGCAACCCGGACGTCGCCCGTCGGTCATAGGACCTGTCAGCTGCGCAAATCGTGAAATTGGCGTTGCGCGGGAGCACCGGCCCGTCCTCATCGAAAACAGTCCAGAGTTGATGAGCCTCCCCTCGACACGCCGTGCACTCTTGATCTCCCTCGTTGGCCGCCAGAACTTTAGGACCTTCGTCCAACTTGCCGATCTTCGTCCTGCGCGTAAAGTTCAGTTGCCCTAATCGCTGTGTGATTGGGCAGGACACCGGGAGGTCTTCGATCGCCAGCCCTATCCCGTCGAAGGCTTCCCGGCGCTACTTCGTGGCCTCTGCCCAACACCAGAGATCGCGCTGGTTCAAGGTTTTCCTTCCCGTTGAGACGATCGGTCCCTCGGGCTGATGAACATCAATGTGGGACAAGCGGGTGCGTGACTCATTCAATGGCATGACGATCGAAGAGAGGTATCAGATCTGCGAGCTGTTGATCTGTGTGCTCGACAAGATTCGCAAACAGCCTCGATACGAGGGGGATGATCAACTCTATGAGTCTGTAGAAGAAATGTTCAGGACAATCCGTGACGAACTGCCGTTGCTTATCGAGAGCGACGGAGCCGCCGCCGGAAAGATCCTGAAAAAGGCGACCGAACTTGTTGTTGAAGTATATAGCGCCCGTGGCGACCCCCTCGCCTCCTTCTCGATCCATTAAGAAACAGCACGCATGTCTACGCCTGTGCCGCGACCTGCCCGCCCATACGAGCGCTCGTCGCATCGAACCCTGTTCTGGCAAGGCCGGGTGGATTTAGAAGCTTTCGTGCCGCGCACGGGGCAGTGCCGTTCATGCGGAAACCATGAGCTTTGGAGAGCCCAGGGTGGGCGTTGAAGCTTCATTGCGCATCACGTTTCAAAGTGTCTAAAGATTCGCCCGCCCCGGAAAGCGGCGTTGACCGAGCGGCCGGCCAACATGTCCCCGTTCCAAAAGCCAGATTTGAAGCTGCACCAGGCTGTTGTATCCGCTCATTTCATAGTCAGTGCATTCCACCCCACCACCAACACTCGCAGGCTGTTTTTTTCGGGCAGGAAAACCGCCGCCTGCGTCTTTAATCCCTCATCTCTTCGTGATGAGCAGAACACGTGAAGGTGCCCCTGCTCTATTCAGAACTACTCGCGGAGCGGGAGCAGCGGCCAGAAGCGGGCAGTTCGCCCGGTACGGATCTTGCAAGGTTACCGATGTATGAAGGCGAGCGAAGGGCGAATGTAATGATTTGGCACAGACATGGCGATTTTGCCCCTCTGATGCTTGTAATGGGCGCTCCGCAAAAATACAGGCTGATCAGCACTCTTGGTGATGTCGCCGAGGCGTTGATTGGCATTTGGCCAAGTGATGACGGCGAGGAATATGTCGTTGCTGTCAGGATATGTCTCGAAGCAATCCATGGGAAGCTATCGCCCAATGAAGCGCGCTCCGCCCTCATCCGGGCAGCTGAAGAGGCTGGAATCCCGGTGATAACAGTCGTTCATTGATCTCGATCTTCTCAATCTTTTCGACGGCTACGAGCAAGCCGGGACGCCGCCAGAAAGGCCGCTACCGGCCTGCGGCGCCGAGCCACTTGCTCACATGGTCATCACGTTCTATCAAAGCTGGAACACATGGCCGTTGTCGGCATTCAGGCCGGCTTTCGGAGCCGAATTCAGCCTCGTCGTGCGGCGATCAAGTCATCTTCGCCTCGAGACCCGGTTCTACTTCGCGACGACGGAGACGCCAAAGATAGTCGCGAGCTCGTATTTCAATAAGCCTGTACGCGAGCGTACATTGAAACCGTGCTTGTGAGAGCAAACGTCATACCGTACACCAATAAAAAGTGTCATGTCGTTCAAAAAAGCCTTTCTTGTTCTGCTCCCTAGCCTTTACGCAATTCATGACGTCCAACAAAAAATCGGCAAAGACGGGAAATGCCAGACCCAAGATCTGCTGCAACGCCTTGCTGCCCAGCCAGAGAAACTATTCGCAGGCAAGTTCCGCCAACAATGTGCCGCCTTGTGCTTCCGCTATAGGGATGACGGTTCCACGATTGAAATTCTGGTTATCACATCGCGCGACAGCGGGCGCTGGATCATCCCAAAGGGATGGCCCATGGAAGGCAAAGCACCACATGAGGCTGCAGCAATCGAAGCGTGGGAAGAAGCAGGAGTGAGGGGGAAGGTCAGAAAGAAGCCGGTTGGCAGATATACGTACCTGAAGCTTCTGGGCGACGGCGAGGTCGTGCCCCGTATAGTTGATGTCTTTCAGATCGAAGTCAAAAAGAAGTACGAGACGTTCGAGGAACGTGGGGAACGCGTTCTGGCATGGGTATCACCGGACGAAGCAGCGCGCAGGGTCCGCGAAGTTGCGCTCAAGTCTATGCTGGTGGAGTTCACACCCAGGGGTGCGCGGCGGAATTGACGAATCACCGACCGACTTACGCAGCAGCCGAGTGCCGCGTCCGACTGAGAAACTTTAGTTGCACGAAGTAACCCTGTGTGATGATTGAAGACGGTGATCTGTCGACCGAGATTTCTCGGAATTGCTGCTTTGGCATTCAAAATCAATGGGTTCTCAGACACTACCCGCAGTTTTATGGATCAAAGGATTGCTCCGCTGTCGGGCTCGGCCTGGTTGCGCTTGTGAGGGCACATGGATTGATGGGTTTGAATCCGACATGTAAGGTCCGGCGTAAAGATCGATCTGACGGAGGCGCAGTGAGGATCCTCATTATCAGCCGAACAGGCGAGGAAAAAAGACGACAGTTTCAATTGCAACAAATGCAAAAAATGGGACTGGATTTCGAGTTTCTGGATGCGTTCGAAGCACGCGACCTTTCTATGGAAGAATGCCAGGCCGCCGCAAACACCTGGCCAAGTCCAACGTTGCGCGAGGACATCGCCTGCTTCACCTCGCACAGGATTGCCTGGCAAATCGTCATCGAGCGGAACGAACGAACCCTGATCCTTGAAGACGACGCGGTGTTATCCTCGAGCTTTTCCGATGCGATCAGGAGCATCAAAGCCCGCAGCGACGACTGGGACTGTGTTTACGATCTCGAGTTCGCGCCTCGCCCGCATATTCTTGCAAGATCACCTTCTTGGAGCGACGGTATCCATAGGGCGACGCGGATTTTTCAGAACCGCGTCGGCAACGCTGCCTATGTGATCGGACCCCGAGCTGCTGCAAAAATGTTGGAGGATACGAAAAATTACGCCTTGGTCGATGCCTATTTCTGGCACCGTTCGTGGTTGAAAGCCTATCAGATTGAACCAACGCCAGTCGTCCAAATGCAGTTCCTTGACGGCAGCGCCAACAGGTCCGTATTTTTGCGCAAATCGATTGACCGAGCTTTCTTGCCGCAAAGCAGGCTGCGCAAGAATGTGATGCGGCTCTATCTTGAAAGTATCAAGGCGAGAAATCTGGTCAGGGGGTGGCTCGGCGGCGAAAAACGCCCGCTACAAATCGACCGGTCAAGCTTTGCGCCAGATCCCGATCTCGCGCTGACTTCCGGCTAATCAATGCTGTTGCTCCAGCACTCTTCCAGCAACCGCGCAACGACGTTATGACCAACACCATACCCCCTCGGTGACAGGCCGCCTCTTCTTGACAGGTTAATGCCAGGCGCATGGGCCCCATCTGCTGAGCTGAAATGACGACTGAGGTGTCAACCCTGCTTGTCTTTACGTTGGTGTGTTCAACGATCTATCGCGGAATGGATTTGCCTGGAATTTGATAGGAATTCACAGCATGTTGGATGTCGAGGGGCTTGCGCGCACTAGGCGCTATGTTACACGCTGGGTTCGGTATCAGCTGGCAGGGCCGCGAGTTACGCATTTTGAGCGCGACTTTCTCGGGAAGACGGTCGTAGTTTCTGGCTCCGCGCCCGTCTCCACCAAACCCCGGGGCTGGGACGATTCATTTCGCGTTTTGACCATAAACGCCTCCCAAATGGCGGTTCAGGGTTGGTTAAGTCAGCCGCCTGATGTGACATTGATACAGTTCAATCAGGTTGAAGGCCTCAACCCCGCGGCAGTCGAGGTTCGCCGCGTATTGCAGCATCAGAAAACCGGACTTCTTTGTATTCTCAACTGGCGACACGAGCGGGAGCGGCTCGTGAATGGACTCCAGGCTTTCGATTATCGCTACGACGAGCTGTCCCTGATCAGTCGCCATGAGAGGATCGCCCTCATGCATCGAATGACAGGAAAATTGAATCTGGAACTCGAAGGGGAAGCCAAGTGGTCAAACGGCATTGTCGGCGCGGCGCTTGCTTTAGCAAGCGGCGCAGCAAACGTGGTCCTCACTGCCATCGACCCGCTCTCCAAGGGCCACAAATACAACTCACTTGATCTCTCCCGCATGCATCAGGAAACGGATCTGCAAGCCCTGCGGATCTTTCGCGAGCGACGGTTGCCAGTGTTCACAGCTGATCCAAACGTGGCGCAATCGATCGACTTGCCTCTTTGGGAGCCGCGATCGCGCTAGGTTTTTCGCACACAGTCTACCCAGTCGCGCCGGAGCGCAAAACAGATGCGGCCTCGGATCGCGCCTCTCCGGACATGGCCGCGACAAGTATTCTTCACATCTGGCTTAGTATTCACACTCGATTCATCGATCCCCGGCGACTTGCAGCATGCGGGCAGTAAGCTTGCGGCGGACCGCTATCGAAAACGCTCCCATGTAGCATGCTGAACATTTCTGTTTGCCTCGGAATGGCGTCCCGGAACGCCTGTTGTTTCAGGTGCTGATGTAACAGGTTGGGATAAGACGTCAAAACTGTCCGTGGTAAATAGACATGGCCGGTAAAAACCGGTAACAACAGGATCCATGATCAAGGCAGCACTAAGTGTCATCGAAGATGGCGTTCTGGAGTCTGCGAAGCGGACGCTTGGCACAGAGAGACGCGCACTTGAGGCCTTGGAGCGTGCTTTGGGCGGCGGACTTGCAGACCCGTTTCAGCGTGCGGTCGAAACAATCAGCGGCATTACCGGTCGGGTTATTGTTACCGGCGTCGGCAAGAGTGGTCATATAGCGGTCAAGATCGCCGCGACGCTGGCTTCGACGGGCACGCCAGCCTTCTTCGTCCACGCTGCTGAGGCCAATCATGGTGATCTGGGAATGATCGGCCCGAGCGATGTTGTTCTTGCCTTGTCGAAGGGCGGGGAAAGCGCCGAAATTCGGGGCATCGTTTCCTATGCACGCCGTTTCTCGATTCCACTGATCGCCGTCACCTGCTCGGAAAAGTCATCGTTGGCATCAGCCTCCGACATTATTTTGCTGATGCCTAACGAGGCGGAAGCGTGCCCGCATGGACTTGCTCCTACGACGTCGACGTTGATGCAGCTCGCTATGGGCGACGCGCTGGCAATCGCACTTTTGGAAAAACGCGGCTTTACGGCGCGGGATTTTCATGTTTTTCATCCTGGTGGAAAGCTCGGTGCGAGCCTCCGCCACGTCGCTGATGTCATGCACGGGGCGATCGCGTACCGTTGGTGGCGAGAGGAACGTCTGTCCCGGAGGCCATCTCGACACTCTCACGCAAGCACTTCGGTTGCGTTGGAATCATAGAGGATGACGGCCGTCTTTGCGGCATTGTGACGGAGGGAGACCTGGCTCGGAATCTAAGGCGCGATCTCTCCGCGCTGCTAGTCGATGATATTATGACCCGAACGCCGAAAACGGTGAAGCCGTCGCTATTGGTGACTGCGGCGCTGGCGATCCTCAATCAGCATAGCATCGGAGCTCTTATCGTCATCGATGACGAGAACCGTCCGATCGGGCTCGTGCACTTTCATGATCTCCTTAGGATCGGACTTGTATGACCGAGTTGCGGAACGGTGGCTACAGTCGGGGAGGATATTGCTCGGGTCATATGCTGAACTGCAGCTCGCATGTTGATCTCTCCAATAGTCAGCGAAGGAGGAGGTCGCTACGAGGATCTTGCGTCGAGCTCTTCATAGATTGCCTCTGGCTGCGTCGGTGTACGCCTCCATCGCAAATGGTGACCGCGTGTATGGCACAGCATGAGCATTTACTTCCCTTCCATTGCGTCCCATCGCCGCTGCTTACGCGTCCTAGGCTTTAGTTTCTTGTAAGTTCTATCGATGAAACGGAGGAACCTCGTCACCTGCATCAACCTGTCGACGATCGAGCTCAGATTCACGAGACGCTCCGACAGCACCTCGTTCGCCGTCAGTGCAATTTCGCCCGGAGAGTATTCAGGAAAGTGTTCTGACAGGTCGGCATAAGGATTTGTACGCTCGCGGCCCAGAATGTCGATCTTCCCACGTCGATACATTAGCCGCAGGACGACCTGCTCAAACGTCCAGTCATGAACGTCGAGCACCTGATAACGCTCACTTCGCTTTGACGAGAAGCCAGCCAGGGTGATTGTTGCCGGAAGCTGGAGGTTGGCGAGCCAGAAGCACAGCGCAAATCCGCTCGTCGGAAAACTAGTCGTCGGATAGAACGGAGCAAATACGGCGGTGAGATCCAAATGCCTGACCGTCACACCTCCAAACTCGGAAGCCGGGCTAAACTTTTCGCGATCACCAATTGCCATATTGATGATCCCGAGGAAGCTATCTTTGTCGAAGTATTGGAGAACCCTCGATACTTTTCCGCTTTTGACGAGGTTTGCTCCCAATGTACCGCTTCGCGACACCAGAATGGCACTGCGCGTGAACGGTTTGCTCAGGACCTTGTAAACCTTGTTGAAGAAAATGAAGAGCGTCGTCTCCGGAAATCGGGAGACAAGCTCATTGATGTCAACCTCGTCGCTGTTAGCAACCAGGACGATGTTACTATATCCGACAAAAAACGATCGCCAGTCTTCCGAGTCGATTCCTGAGGGAACTGTGTACGTTGCATCTGAACTGCTGAGGTCAGGGCTACTCATCATCAACCTTGCGTGTCATCTTGCTGCCTAAACCCCTGCATCGGAACCTGGCGATCATTGGTTTTTTGTTTTTCCATCCTCGATTTTACAAGGCGCGCGGGCGCTCCCACATACACACCATAGGGTTCCGTTGCGCCCTTTACCACGCTGTTCGCCCCAATAACGGTACCACGAGCGATATTTGAGCCCGCAAGCACTTTGGCGCCCGCGCCTATCCATACATCGTCACTGATCACAATAGCTTCTTTCCTGATGGATTGCTCGCGTATCGGGATCGTCGGATCTTCGTAGTTGTGCTCCAATGCAGCTACGACGACGTGTGCGGCAATGCGCACGCTGTCACCGATGCTAAATGCCACCATGACCCAACAGAATGGAGTAGTCATTTAAGGAAACATTATTTCCTATTTTGATGTGCCCACTCTGTGCATCGATGACAACACCGCAACGGGTAGTAAACCTGTCGCCAATTTCTATTGGCCCTCTGCCTCGGAAGCGAGCCCAATAGCGCATATTCGGCCCTCTACCGATGCGTACGGAGCGCCGCGAAAGCATCCAGCGAAGTTTGATTAGATAGCCGAGATTCAAATGTCACACCGGCCCAAACTGAGGATCGATCGCCAGCGCCTTGTCGAGCCACTTCTCCGCATAATCGACGTCCTGCCAGTTTTTGAACCACGGACCTCCATTGGTGTAGTGAACACCCTTGGGATAGCCGGCCGACGGCTTTGAACTCCAGCCTTCCAGCCAGTTCCACTCTTCCGGAATTTCCCCGATTGCGCTGTCAGCCGCCCACTGAAGGCGATGCAGAAACGCACCAGTTTCAGCGTTGATTAGTTCCGGCGTCAACTTGCGAGTGGAGGGATGGGCACAATTGAAGAGCATGAACGACGACCAGTTCTTGCGCGGGTACGTCGTCTGGATCTTTCCATCCATCTTTACACCTTCCTTTGGCGTGTAGTCATGGTGGACACAAGCAACGGCCTGATCCTCATTGCGGTATTGCAGCAGATCAGCGACGTCGCCAAAGAACAGGAAATCGCAATCGCAAAACAAGGCCCAGCCTTTGTAATCGGCCAGCCACGGCGTGAAAAAGCGAGAATAGGTGAACTCGGTTGAGGCAAGCGGATCTACAGAGCGCGTATAAACGCCGCGGTCAACGAGGTCCTGCAGCTTGATCGGATGAACGTCGACGTCGATCGACGCATTTTCGAGCAGCGATTCCTTCGCCACCTGATAGGCAATATCTTCGCGGGAATCCCAACCAATATAGACCGACAGTTCCGCCATACGTGTTCTCCTTGCATTGGTTCGGGGAAGGTGGACGATGAAGGATTGCAAAGCTAATAGACGAGTAGATCGCCGGCGTGAAGGCTTGTGTATAAGCAATTCACGAAAATACTCCGTCGGAGATGCTCAACCTCCCACTGCAGAAGCATGCACGGAATAGCATTCCGGCAATAACCGCTACCGCGCGCTGAACGCCCGCCCTGCGCTAGGACCATGCATCTGACGTACCTCAGCACAAGGCTTCTATATCCGTGAGTTCACTTTTCCACTGCTTTTGCCGGGACTCAAGGTTGCACTTAGTTGGCAGGAAGAGTTGGGAGTCGACTTCTGCGATATCAGACGATATAGAGCACCCCAAAATGCGGCGCGGCGATGTTTGTCCAAAGTCACGGCAAAGGGTTGCCAACAGATGCGGACCCGCCCTCTACTGCGGAGTAAAGATGACAAAGAAGGTGGCGCTTATAACCGGGATCACTGGTCAGGACGGAGCCTATCTGGCGGAGTTCCTGCTTAACAAAGGATATTCGGTTCACGGCATTCGGCGCCGAACGTCCTTGTTTAACACGGATCGAATCGACCACCTTTATCACGATCCACATGATGTCGGGGTCGATCTGACTCTGCATCATGGCGACCTGACCGACTCATCGAGCCTCACGCGGATCATTCAGCTCGTTCAACCAGACGAGATCTACAATCTTGCTGCCCAGAGCCACGTTGCTGTTTCCTTTGAAGAGCCTGAATACACGGCCAATTCGGACGCCATTGGAGCACTGAGAATTCTCGAAGCGATCAGGATCCTCGGTCTGCAAAAGAAGACCCGTTTTTACCAGGCGTCTACCTCAGAGCTCTACGGCTTGGTGCAGGAAGTTCCCCAGAGAGAGACGACGCCCTTCTATCCGAGATCGCCTTATGCGGTTGCTAAGCTCTATGCGTATTGGATCACCGTGAACTACCGCGAAGCGTACGGAATTTACGCTTGCAACGGGATTCTCTTTAACCATGAGTCTCCCAATCGCGGCGAAACGTTCGTGACGCGCAAGATCACGCGTGCGCTCGCCCGAATTAAACTAGGATCCCAAAAGACCCTGTTCCTGGGAAATCTCGATGCGCTCCGGGACTGGGGACATGCGCGCGACTATGTCGAGATGCAGTGGCTCATGCTTCAGCAGCAGGCAGCCGAGGATTTTGTCATCGCCACCGGTGAACAGCATTCAGTGCGGGAGTTCGTGGAGCTTGCTGGCAAGGAAGTCGGCCTTTCTATCCGGTGGGAGGGTGAAGGTGTCGATGAGAAGGGCTACGACACAGAGACAGGCGCCTGTATTGTCGCTGTCGATCCTCGCTATTTCAGGCCCGCGGAAGTAGAGACTCTGCTGGGTGATCCATCCAAGGCGAAAGAAAAACTCGGATGGTCCCCCAAGACAAGCTTTATCGAGCTTGTTAAGGAAATGGCTGCCGAGGACCTGAAGAGCGCACAGCGCGAAAAGTTCCTGGCTGAAAGCGGCTACGAATCGTTTCTTCGCAAAGAGTAGTTATGTCCCGTATTCCCGTATATGAGCCCCAACTCGGCGGAAACGTATCCGCCTACGTGAACGAATGTCTCTCGACGGGTTGGATCTCGTCACGGGGCCAGTTCATTTCAAAATTTGAAGACGCATTCGCGCACTATGTCGGCGCGGAAGCGGCGACAACAGTGTCAAATGGCACTGTCGCTATTCACCTCGCTCTCGAGGCGCTGGGCATAGGGCCGGGAGACGAAGTCATCGTTCCCAGCTTCACGTACATTGCTTCGGTCAACACAATACTTCAGACGGGCGCGCGGCCTGTTTTTGTGGATTCGCTCGATGCCACGCTCCAAGTCGATCCTGTCTTGATCGAGGCGGCAATTACCCCGCGAACCAAAGCGATAATGGTTGTCCATCTGTATGGCCATCCCTGCGATATGGATGCGATCGTTGAAATATGTCATCGCCGCGGTCTTCTATTGGTCGAAGATTGTGCCGAAGCCTTTGGCACGCGATGGAAGGGACAACATGTCGGCACCTTTGGTGATGCTGCAACGTTCAGCTTCTTCGGAAACAAGACAATAACGACGGGTGAAGGCGGTATGGTCTTGGCTCGCGATCACGGCGTCATGGAGAAGTGCCGGCGACTGAAGAGCCAGGGTGTTTCGCCCATGCGCGAATACTGGCACGATATGATGGCATTCAACTATCGCATGACGAACATACAAGCGGCGATCGGCTTGGCCCAGCTCGAACTCGCGGAGGATTTCCTGCAGCGGAAATCCAAGATCGCTCAATACTACGCGGCGCGGTTCAACGGCTTGCCCGCACGTACTCATGCTCCCGTCGGCGATGTCACGCATTCTTACTGGATGTGTTCGCTCATCTTGGATCAAGCAGAGGTGAGAGATCCTTTGCGTTCCCATCTAAACGAACGGAAAATCGAGACTCGACCATTCTTTCCTATGGCGCACCGAATGCCGCATTGCCGGACAGATCAAGTGCTGCCGATCGGTGAGAATTTGAGCGTTCGAGGCATAAACTTGCCTAGTTACCCGGGTCTCACAGACGAGCAACTTAATCACATCTGTGGATCGGTATGCGAATTCTTTAATCTACCGCAGCTTGAACGGGCGGAGCAAGTACTTGCTTGATTACGCAAAGGGAATATGGATGGCCCGGTATTTCTGGGTCCATCTCATGATGTCTGATCTTAGGGCACGTTGGAGAAGGTCGTTCTTTGGCATATTCTGGTCGATGCTACAGCCGCTAGGTTTGACCATCCTTATCTCAATCGTGTTCAGCCGAATTTTCAAATCCTCGATCGCAGAGTACGCGCCATACATTCTCTCCGGCGTAATTATCTGGGAATATATCGTTTTCAACGTGACAGGCGGTGCTTTGGCGTTTGTCCAGGCGGATGCGTACATAAAACAGACCCGGCATCCGCTGGCGATCTACACCCTGCGAAACGTCCTGTCCGGGATGATAATACTCGCCCTCGCCGGTGTAAGCTTAATCGGCTGGGTACTGGTGGTCATGCCGCAAAACTTCGGATGGTGTTGGCTTGCTGCGCTTTCCGTTTTCCCGCTTATCGGAATGATCGTATGGCCGTGGGCGACAATGATGGCCTACTTTTCGGCAAGGTTTCGCGACTTGCCGCACGCGCTTGGGCTCATTCTTCAAGCAATCTGGTTTGTATCGCCGGTTTATTTCGAGGCCTCAGTATTTCGCAACGGCAACCTTCACGTGCTGCTCGACTATAATCCAATCTATCATCTGCTTCAAATCGTTCGCGCCCCCTTACTTCACGGCGAATGGCCGACCGCCGCCAACTATTTGTGGTGCCTCGCTGCTGCATTCATCTTGGCAGGCGTCACAATCGTTGTTGGCAGACGTGCAGAAAAGCGGGTGATCTTTTACCTATGACAAACAAGATTGTGTTGAGCGACGTAAATCTTCACTATGCCTCCGTCGCTTTCAAAGAACGCTCCCTGAAGACAATGCTCGCATCCTTGGTACAGAGCCCTGGAGCGCGGCAGGCAATCGCGGACATCCATGCATTGAAGGATGTAAGCTTGAGCATTGTTCCGGGCGAGCGAGTGGGGCTGCTTGGGCATAACGGTGCTGGAAAAAGCACGTTCCTCAAGATGGTGGCGGGGCTATATCCCATTTCGTCGGGTAGAAGAACTGTTGAGGGTACGGTCAGATCTTTATTCGATATAAGCCTCGGATTCGAGCCCGATGCCACTGGCCGGGAAAACATTCTCTATCGTGGCTTGCTTCTGGGGCTCACGCCAAAGTTCATGCGATCTATCGAAAGTGAGATCGTCGAGTTCGCCGATATAGGCGAGTTCATCGATTACCCAATCAAGACCTATTCTGCCGGCATGCAGGTGCGCCTCGCGTTTGCGATCTCAACTGCGGTCGGCGGAGATATTCTGTTGCTGGATGAAGTGATTGGGGCTGGTGATGCAAACTTTATGATTAAGGCGCGCAAGCGCATTGGAGAGCTTGTAGAGAAGGCCGAAATACTATTGTTGGCTTCACATGATTTCCACACCTTGCAATCCATTTGCAGGCGGGGGTTGGTCTTCCATCACGGTCAGATTATCTTCGATGGGGAAATTCAGGACGCAGTTAATCACTACAAAAAAGTGAACCATGTCTGAGACCGGTTATTGAGTAACCCTTTCGGTCTATGTCCAATCCGACGGGCCTCGTGGCGTTACGCTCGTGGATGGCGGCGGCTGACAAGGGCCGAATGCTCGCTCACAGTTACGTTCTAGTTGGACATCTTTTGCCCTCGCACTTACAAGAGTGTACATTACTGACCCTCAGGCGGGCTTCTTCAAGGGCAATTAGCCCTTTGGCGCTCGTCTATCATTGTGAATAGCTCCAGATTGTGAAACCGAGAAAGGGTCGGCCGAAGCCGGCCACCGTGGTGCCGAAGAGAAACAATCTGATATGGTTTGTTACTACAATATGCCCCTACCAAGGCCGTGGTCCCTATTCCCCACCGCATGTTTCGCGTGTAGGAGGCGTCAGGAAATGGGGGCGCTGAATGATAAAGCGTGTTGAATTCGTGAACACCTTGCGCGGGCTGGCTGCCGTGTTCGTCGTCATTTCCCACTATCTCGGTGTGTTCTGGTTCTATCGACCGATAGTCGCGGATCTCATTAAATCTGGAAAGCCAACGCCGGATGGCGTTCCAATCTATGTGGAGTGGGTCTCTATCCATCCCCTGTTCAACTGGGGAATGTTTGGTGTTGCGATCTTCTTTCTGATCAGTGGGTTCGTAATTCCGGCGTCACTCACGAAGCTGTCCAGTTCTAACTTTTTAAAGCATCGCGCTTTTCGCATCTTGCCGACCTACGTGGTGGGATTCGGTATTTCTCTTGCGGCAATCGCTTATAACGTGCGGGTAGCCGGTGCCGAATGGCCCTTTCCGTTCAGCCACGTGGTCGCTCACTTCTTTCCTGGTATCAGGGATGTACTCGGATTGACAAATATCGATGGCATTATCTGGACACTTGAAATCGAAGTAAAATTCTACCTTGTGTGCGCACTCATCGCTCCGCTCTTTGCGAGACAGTCGCTAAGGGTTTTTATTACACCAGCTCTTCTGGCCGCCTTGATTTTTGCCCTGGCGACTGTATTGGCTCCAACTATGGCCACTCTCCTCGGCCGTCTGCTGTTTGCCGCGCAGTTCATTGTTTTCATGTTTTCGGGAACGGCGTTCTATTATGTTTGGACAGGAAGGATATCGGAAAGAAAGGGGCTTTTTCTGAGCTTTGTGTTGCTGCTGACGTTCGCAGCCCTTGTCGTTGTGAACCCTGTAGGCGTTCCCACAGATAAGACAGTGCTCAATTACGGTTTTGCCTACCTATTGTTTTGGTTTGCCTTTGCATTCCCGCAGTTTTTCCCTAAGAACGCCATCATAGACTTCTTTGCGGATATCAGCTACCCGCTGTACGTCGTGCACGGTGTCTTTGGCTACTCAATCCTGACGGTGATGAGAGCGAATGGCTATCGTGCATCGATTTGCCTCATATCTACCACGGTGATTGCCATTGCGGTTTCCTACGCAATTCACATCCTCGTTGAAAAGCCTTGCCAAACGTGGCTCAAGGCTGCCCGACCGACAAAGTTGGCTCCGGCGGAATAAATTGAACATGGCATAAGAGATATGGGCGCTCGTAGGTCTCCGCCGGGATCGCGCGGATGATTGCTGTAGCGACCCTCATTTAGCCGGCTCGCGAAGTGGGCCTTTTGAAAGCTTTGGAGAAGGCCGTCAGACCTTCTCAAACACAACGTTTATATATTCACCATCCTTGATACGGTCTATCATACGGAACCCGCTTCGCTCGGCCAATATCTCGGGCGATCGGCCAAGCAAGAATACGGTGTGAAAGCGTGTAACCTCGTATCGGTACTCGTAGCATGGCGATGAATGCGCCATCCGCCCGCCGGGAGGAAGCAAATCGGCAAATTTCTTGAACTCCGCTACCGGATTTAGGAAGTGCTCTATCACATTATTGGAGAAGAGACCGTCCAGCTTTGAAGGTAAAGCATCTTTTTGGGATATAACAAATTCCGATGTGACCCCTGCCGACGGCTCGAAGCCCCAGACATTCCAAGAATCGCTCCGAAGCCTTGGAACGGTGTTATTCCACGCACCACACCCCCAGTTAACATATGCTCCTTCGGTCGTTGGCGACAGCGAGTGAAACGTCCTAATTTCGTTCTCGACTGTATTGCCTTCCTTATACCGTGAATAGAGAAGTTCGTAGTCTAGGCCGATCATGTCCTCGCCTTGATCGAGGAACTTCTGAGCACCGAAAACACAGTCGCAATGAGGGCAGCGATACCGCTCCAACTTCCCGCCGCCGAAAATGCAATTGCTCGTCAGTATCTCGTAGCTATCGCGCTTGGAGGAGTTGCCGCAAACAATACACGATATCACCCGGTCCTGAAGCGCTATGTCATAGACCTTATCAAGAGCGGCCCAAAAAGAGAGCGTGTGGTGTCGCTCCGAAAGAGAGAGTTGTGCCTCAAGAGCGGTTACCCTTGCTGCGAGGTCAGCATTGTCCGGATTCGGTGGGGCAACTACTTCGATGGGACCAACTAACCGTAGGACCCCTTTTCTAATTAACCGTTTGATCAACAAACATCTCCATGCCACAAAGCGCAATATTTGCCATCATGTGCGGTCCGAGGCAAGCAATCGCTCTCGGGCAGGACGATTTTCCGAAGCTCATTCATGAAGTCGTCGATCGATGGCCACCCGGGTCTGCGCGTTACCCTAGCTTCAACCACTTCGTGTTTGATCGCGGCACGGCCCGCTAGGCGCTTATGCGCGTTAAAAGCTCCCGATTGTAGGATTTCGTTTGGTGCTCTATGGTCGCCGGATCGGTGGTGCCTTTTGAGCGCTAAGCACCGATTCCGGTTTGAAATCTTTGCTATTTACAAACGTTCACAACGACGTTTCGCGGGGGCCCCTTGAAGTTCTACGGACAGTTTGAAACCCCGGTCGATAGGTTCATTTTCGAACGCTATTTCCCAGACGTGGGCATAAAGGGAACATTCATCGAGTGCGGGGCATTCGATGGTTCGACCGAGTGTTCTTGCAGGTTCTTCGAAGAGACCATGGGATGGCGCGGGATCAACTTAGAGCCGGTCCCGCACATTTTTGACAAGCTTTTAACCAACCGGCCTGGGAGCGAGAACCTCAATTTTGGCCTTTCGGACAGAGCGGCATCATTGAATTTTCAGATCGTAGAGCATCCCCGGTACGGACTGGATACAACGATCGGCGCCATCAAGCATGATCCGGCCTATAAACAGGCGCTCCTTGATGAGGGCTGCAAATTTCATGACATCGAAATACAGGTCATCTCGTGGAGCGATTTGATCGCGCGAACGGGCGTGGAAATCATCGATCTTATGGTTCTCGACGTCGAAGGCCATGAGTTGTCCGTCTTGGCTGGCATGAAAGGTCACCCGATACTTCCCCATGTAATGTGCGTCGAGTTCGGACACATCGGATTCGACAAGCTACGGGCGACAATGGACGAGCTCGGTTATGACTACGACATAAGCTCCTATGCTAACGCGTTCTTCGTGCGACGCGACAAACTCACCCTTTTCGCGCACCGAGCGCAGGCGAGCCGCGAGTCGCTCAGGCAGCAGGAGCAGCGCCGGTCTGCTCTCGAGGAAGAGGTTGCCGCCCTCGAAGAGACGATCTCGACCATCACCAGGCTGAAAGAAGAGCAGATTTCCATGCTTAAACGCTCCACGAGCTGGCGGGTAACAGCTCCTCTCAGAGCGGTAAAAGCACTGTTCAACAAGGCATAGGGCTTATGCAAAGGTTTATCACGGACGTTAATTCGCCATGAGCGCAGAGACCGCGACTATCATCGAGACACTGAATGCAATCGCTAGCGCACGCTAGGTGGTAACATTCAACGTTCAGAAAGCCAAATCTCGGCCGCGTCAAGAAAGCTGAGAGCGCTTTTTTGACGCGCGAAGGTGTAGCAAAGGAATCTATAGGAACGGCAGCAGCGCCGGGACAGCGCCAGCTATCGCTCCTACGTTGTGGACCTCGCAGAGAGCGCCGAATAGCATGGTCTGATAGGCGTTGTGATATGCCGGGGTGAAGATCGATATTTCCGCCTGATCAATGTCGGACGCCGCATTCCTTTTTGAGCGGGTGGTATGCTCTAAGGAGGCTCATCACGTTCTTTGTTCGGCCGTATTAGATCGGTGTAAGAGAGAAACTGAGATCTTTGGATGCGTATCATCTTGCATTCATATCGTTTACTTTTTTCTCCAACGCCCCCTCTTACGAGCTCGCGCGAGGAGAGGTGGAAAATCAACAGATGACGTCGCTTTACATAGGCCGCGGCTGGAATTTGATTGACCCTAGGAGCTCCCCACATTAGTTATCGCGCAACATGGGGAGCAATTGACGGTTGAGCATGCTGAAACACATAACGGTAATACTGCCCATAGCATATCGCGGGGGGTCTCTTCGGGTAACCAAAACTATCGCCCGGATGATTAAGATGGGGAGCGCTCGCGATGGCGCTTCTTGCGGTGTTCGCATTGCAGTATTGGCTGAAAAGTACGATGTTGAAAGAGAGTTCCGCGATGTCCTGTCGGAAGGCATTGAGGTTAGAGAATTCAGTTGGAAGCGCACCGACGGCCGTGAAGTTGAGTTTATAAACAAGCTTGAGGATCGGTCGCCAGAGCTTCTTCATAGCCGCTATTATTTGCCGGAAGATGGCATCCACAACCTGATGGATACAGACTTTTGGCTGGTTGTCTCCGACCGCACGGATCTGCCGTTGGCTCCGGTAAAGCCCTACGCGGTATTCGCTACCGACTACATTCAACGATATGTGCCAGAGATATTCCCGCCAAATGGACTCGGCAAGATCGACGCTCCGTTCATCCAGACTGTCAGAGGCGCGAACGCCATCATTGTGACCACCCCGCAAACGATGCAGGACGCGATTTCATATGCAGGGGTTCCAGCGGCGAAGGTTCATTTGGCGCCCATGGATTTTGACCCTACTGCGGTATCGACATACTCCGCTGACGATGCCGGGTACAGCTCGCACTTTGTGTGGCCTACGAACCCGACACAGCATAAAAACCACAAGCGAGCTTATGATGCGCTTGAACGCTATTACACCAGGATGGGTGGGAGATTGAAGGTCAAGGTCGTTGGGCCAAACACACACTGGTTGGACCCGGAGCAGACCATTCCAAAACATATAGCGGAAATCCAGTACATCGCTGATCTCCGGGAACAATACCGGGAGTCCAGTGCCTTGCGCGAAAACGTAGAATTCTGCGGAGAGCTGCCGGACGAGGAGTATTCAAAAATTGTCTCTGCAGCGCAGTTCTTATGGCATCCAGTGCTTTACGACAATGGAACCTTCGCGGTTGCCGAAGCCGCATTGATGGGATGTCCATCACTATCCAGCGGTTATCCACAAATGCGTTACATTGGGGAGCGCTTTGGGATCCCTATGAAGTATTTTGACGCTAGGTCGGTCCCTAGCATGGTCGAAGCATTAAAGGCGATGGAAGGCGAAGCCCAGGAATTGAGGCGTTCATTGCCAGACGCGGAGACCCTTTCTCGTCATTCTTGGGAGCGCCACGCTGCTGATTATTGGCGAATGGTTCAAGGGTTTGCAGCATGAAGAGATTAGGCATTTTCCTCGGGTTTACCCCAAAGCAGATGGTGCCTCACGAAGGTATCGCGCGCCTGATCGGCTTCATCGTAAAGGGTGCCACGGAATCAGGCGACATTTCCGTCACACTTGCGGGACCTTCGTGGCTCAAGCCGGAGATCATCGCATTGTTGGATGATGCGAATGTTCCACGGGGTAGCGTGGAAATCGTCACCACGCGGAAGGAGCCATACATCGTCAAGATCTGGCGGGTTTTGGCTAAGATCAAATCGCGCGATAAAAAGCCGAAAGCGAGAAAACACCGCCTTAAGCGATTGGTCAAGCAATTACTTCTCCTTGTGGTCTCGTGGCTTTCGACCAGATCGACCCTGCTTTTTGTGGCTGGGTGCATTTTGCTAGCCGCAGCGGCGTTGATCCTTGCCATCCCTCTACTTTTAGTCCTCATCTTCCTGGCGGCCGCGTTCGTGGGGAGCCGCACACTTCCGAGAGTATCAAGGCACCCGATTTCACACCGTGTCCTTGGGAAGCTCGGTGAATTCAAACTCTCTGTCACTTCGTCACTGAACATTGTTGATCGCGTTCGCGAAAGCGAGCTCAAGAGATTGATAGGAAAAGTCAATCGGCGGAAAGATATAGACGTGTGGTATGTCCCTTCGATGTTTTGGCCAGAAGTCTCCGGTCTTCAAGGGAAGGTAGTGATGGCGGCGCCGGATATCGTTTTCTACGAACACCCCTCCCAATACACCACTGCAGAGTTTAGGGGCGCGCTAGATCGCATATCTGCAAGTGTGAAGGCTGCCGATCATCTCATCTGCTATAGCGATTACGTCAGGCAAAACCACATGGTTGAGCGACAGCATGTGCCAGAGGAGCGCGTGTCGGTAATCCGCCATGGCTTTGTGGATACGAGTGCCGTGGAACGTGGCGACGGTTCTCGTGAGGCATCATTGGACGTCCTGCACAGTTATCTTCAAAAGAAAAAGCATCAACTTCCTAGCTATCTCGCTGGGTTCCGGTTTGATGATGTTCCGTTCCTTTTTTATTCGTCGCAGGTTAGGCCTCACAAAAACATCGAAGGCTTGGTCATCACGTACGAGAAGTTGCTGCGGGAACACTTCCGCCCCGTAAAGCTTGTGCTCACTGGGAGGTTCAGCGGGAACGATCGCATCGCGGGTATTGTTAGGAAGCATGGCCTTGAGCGGGATGTCATTTCACTTCCGTCGGTGCCAAACGACGTTCTCGCAGCACTCTATCGTCTGTCTTGTTTGTCCGTTAACCCAACCATGTTCGAGGGCGGGTTCCCATTCACCTTTGCGGAAGGCTATTCCGTCGGGACGCCCTCAATTATGAGCCGGATCCCCGTCGTCACTGAGATCATCAAAGACGAGAGTTTGCTCGATATGATGACCTTTGACCCCAGAGATCGCGATGAAATGCTGAAGAAGATCCTATGGGGGATGGACAACGCCGACGCGCTATACAACGCGCAACGACCTCTGTTTGACAGCATGTCGATGAGAACTTGGACCACCGTTGCGGATGAGTATCTCGGCCTGATGCGAAAAGTTGCCGAGGAGTAGTATCGTAGCAAATTCGTGACCAACTGAACTATAGAAGATCACCTTCATCCTGAAGTCTCAATGACTCAGCTAATCTCAATGCAGGCTGAGACCATGGTACCACTAGCGAAGAGGTTTTCGGTTTGAGGAGCCACAATCAAATGGAGACCTGTTAGTGTTGAGGCCAGGTTTACTGCTTCTGATAGCTGGAGCGATGTATCTAACTATCGTGGTTGTGGCGAAACTGCCCGCCTAAGAAAGGCGGCGGCAACGCTTGATCCGAAGGCTGCCCAACGCGACCTTTATAGGACATCCCCATAAACTCATGCCCGACGTCCGCCGGGTACTTTCGCGCCTGGTCGCTGCGGCTGATCGAGCTGCGGCACTCGCCGACATTGTTCCGAACGCAGTTCCCGGCCGTGTCCCTGAAGGCTCTCCGTATGCGGCGTCTCCGCCCCATTGATTTTGCTGTAGCGGCGGTCTGGTCTAGCGCTTGGAGATTATCCTATGAGCACGTCAGGGAGTCCCGGACGAGCTCATTGTGAGGCACTGATCCGTTGCGCATAGGCCCACGGCATGAGACCGTCGATGCCTTTGGCGAGGTGACCATTTGCGAGGCTGGTGAAGAGATCGCGCAGATAGGCGTAAGGCTCAACGCCGTTCATTTTGCATGTGCCGATCAGGCTGGCAAATCGGGCCCAACTCCGGCCACCTTCATCGTGACCCGCGAATAGGGCGTTGCGGCGGTTCATGGCCGGACTACGGATCGCGTTTTCGACCAGGTTGGAGTCGATGTCGACGCGGCCGTCATCCAGGAACAGCCGGAAGCCATCCTGGCGTTTGAGCATATAAGCCATGGCCACGCCGAGGTCGGACTTGCGCGAGACGCGCGCGGCCTGAGCTGTCAGCCAAGTGAAGAACTCGTACACCAGCGGGCGAGACAGGTTCTGGCGGACAGTCCGGCGGTGTTCGGGATCAGAACCGCGGATGCTGTCCTCGATCTTGTAGAGAGCAGCGACGCGCAACAACGCCTCGTCGACGATGGGCGAACGCTTCTTCGGCTTTGCCTTGATCAGCTTTCTGCGGCCATGTGCCCAGCAGAAGGCCAACCTCAACGACTCGCCGCCCGTGCGTTTGGGCGTGGCGAGGTGAGAGTAGCCACCATAGGCATCCACTTGAATCGTGCCATTGAAGCCATCGAGGATTTCTGCGGCATATTCGCCGTTACGCCCGGGTCGATAATGGAACCCACGCCCGGCGGCGCTGATCCGTTCGAGCCGCGGTCGTCGCGCAAAACAGCCCAGAGATAAGCAGTTTTCGTCTTGCCGCGCCCCGGATCCAGCACCGGAGCCGTGGTTTCGTCGACAAAGAGCCGCGTACTTTCCGACATCAGGCGTTTGGCCATGTGGTCTACAACCGGGGCGATTGCTCCACCCGTGCGCCCCAGCCAGTCGGCCAGGACGGTGCGGTCGATCGGCACTCCGTGCCGGGCCATGACCGCTGCCTGCCGGTTCAGCGGCATGTGTTCGGAATGCTTGGACACGACGATCTGCGCCAATGATGCCTCGGTCGGCCAGCTGCCTTCCAGCAAATGCGCCGGCGCCCTGGCCTGTACCACGCCTGTACGGCCCTTGGGGGAAGCGTATTTTGGGCGGATCGTGACGATCACCTGATAGCGTGCCGGAATCTGGTCAAGCCGTTCCGTCCGGTCTTCGCAGATCCGGACCATGTTGCCGCAACCACAGGGGCAGGCAATGCTGTCTGGCTCGATCACCCGCTCAACCCGCGGCAGGCCCTGTGGCAGTGCGCGTGCCTTGCGCTCCTTGCGAGCAACGGCCTTTTCGGGGCCGACTGCGCTGTCCGCGATCTTTTCCTCGACGAAGGCGATCTGGGCCTGTGTTTCGGCATTCGCCGTCTCCAGGTCCTCCAGCGCCAGTTCCATCTGCGTCGGATCCAGCTTTTCCGACTTCGGCCCGAACTTCGTACGGCGGTAGTCCTGAACCTGACCTTCGAGTTTTTCGATCAGTTCCTTCAGCTCGGTGATGAAGGCGTCCTTCTCGGCCACCACCGCCTGCTCATGCTGACGTGCCGCACGCTCGACCGACAGCTCGAACTGCACCGCCGCAAAGGCACTCAATACCTCAGGAGGAAGGTCCGCGAACTGGCTGAGATCGATCGGCTGCGACATGCGTCTTCATAGCAAATCGAAGCAGAAAAGCCCGATAAAACAATGCCAAAACAGGGCGACTTAGTCATCCTGCCGCAGTCGGCGCTGTTACCCGTTGCGCCATAACCCGCCGCCAATCGAGGCCTTCGAACAAGGCTTCGTACTGTCCTCGCGACAGACGCATCGTGCCATCCTGCACTTTAGGCCATGCAAAGCTGCCCCGTTCCCAAATTTTGTAGGTCAGCACCATTCCAGTGCCATCCCATACCAGGATTTTTAGGCGATCCCCGCGCTTCGATCGGAAGATCACCGTCACCCCCGAATGCGGATCAAGCTTCAACTCGGTCTGCACCATCAAGGCCAGCGCCTGATGACCACAGCGGAAGTCCACCGGGCGCGTTGCGATCAGAATCGGTAGTCGTTGGCCCACGATGATCACGCCGTCCCTCGCATCGCACGCACCAACGCTGCAACCCGATCAACCGGCACACCGCCGGGAACCCTCACCACGAGGTCTGCGCCTATTTCTACCGTCACGATCTGCGAAGCGGCCGCCACCGGATCCGCGATCGGCAAAGCATCGGTAGCCGTCTTCGGCTCCGTCGTAATCGCCAGT
>NZ_AEYE02000016.1 GCF_000298315.2 Rhizobium grahamii CCGE 502
CGGTCATCCTCGCACCTTTAGTGTGCTGGCTGTTCAAACCGCTTCGGTTTTTGGCGGCAATACGGAAGCGAACTCGTCACGAGACGTGGGGTTCCCGTCGATCATTTCGTAAACGGCCTTCGACCTGCCAAGCGTAGCCATCAGTGAAGGTGGTCCCGAAAAGGATTCGCCGCCAATGTGCCAGCCGTCCGTATGCAACTCCTCGATCAGAACCCAAGTCACGGACCTAAAGGCCTCGGAACCTTCAAATTTGACCATGACGTCTGTGATGGCCTTCGCCAATGCATGTTTCTGGGTGCTGGTGAACACGCCATCAACCAGTTTGATGTTCACGAAAGGCATTGATATCTCCTATAACGTTGAAGAAGGGGCAGCGATCAGGCTCCCGAGGCCGTTAATGAACCTCGATGACAAGCTTCCCGTTTGCCTTGTGGGTCTCCAAAAGTTCATGAGCGTCGGAGGCCGTCGCCAAGGTGAACTTCCTCGGATCGACCCGCGGCGAAACGTTCCCGGCCTCCACCAGCTTCGTCGCCTCCCGCATGATGTCGCCGTGATGTTCTCGTCCCTCGCCGGTTAGAAGAGGGATCAGCGTGAATACGCCGGAATAGGTTGCAGACTTGAATGACAACGGAGCTAAAGCGTGAGTCCCCCAACCGAGGCAGCTCACAACATGGCCGAATCTTCCAACGGCTTTGAAAGCGGTATCCAGTCCCGCACCGCCAACCGTGTCGTAGACGACATCGAAACCTTTTCCGGCGGAGTGCTTCGCGACATAGCTGTCGACGCCATCTGAGGCGTAGTCGATCGGCGTGGCTCCGAGACCGTTGAGGTAGTCAGCCTTGGTTGCGGAATCGACGGCATAGACTTTAGCCCCCAGAGCGACACCAATCTGCACGGCGATATGTCCGACACCGCCGCCAGCACCTAGCACGAGAAGACTTTGCCCCGCCTGGAGGTTCACGCGGTCGACGAGCCCCTCCCATGCCGTGATGAAAATCAGAGGAAGGGCGGCGGCATCGCGCATTGTAAGGTTTGAGGGTTTCAAAGCCAGCAGTCGCTCGTCAACCGACACGTACTCCGCAAGGGAACCCTGATTGCCACCGACGCCCCCGGTCATCCCGTAAACCTCATCCCCGGTGGAGAAGCGCGTCACACCCTCTCCGACCTCAGTAACGACACCAGCCAAGTCGATGCCAAGTATCGCCGGAAATGCATGCTTCGCGTGGGCCGCAGCTCCGGCCCGGATTTTCGTATCGAGAGGATTGACGCCGCTTGCGCTTACACGGACCAAAACCTGACCACGGACAGGCCGGGGGTGCGGAATGTCGGCTATTACGAAGGGGCCGTTGGCGGCTTCCACGACCGCAGCTTTCATCATCGACATCTGGCTTCTCCTAAAGCGATTGCCTCGGGAGAGTGCGCCCAAATTCTGGGGGCAGGAATCATATATACCTTTAGATGAGCACGGTCAGCTCGCGTTACAGGTTGTGGCCGTCCCTTCCACCTCGCGCCCTAATGGAACATATTATTTCCGCGTCGCTAGAAAGGAGTACCCTTCCTGTCGGCATCACACGCAGCATCAATCGGCCGCGGAAACGGGGGCGGAAAGTGAACAGACTGCTCGAAAAGGTCATCACAGCGCATGGGGGCCTGAGAAACTGGGACGGGGTCGGTACCGCGAATGCCACGGCAACCGTCACAGGCCTGTTCCGTCATGAACACTCGTCCGCGACACCCAGTCAAGTCAATGTCCAAACTCACCAAAACAGGGTAACGATCGAACCATTGGGTTGCCCCGACTGCGTCAGCCATCTCGACCATGATCACCTGTCTGTCGTTCGGAAAGACGGTACAATTGTTATAGGACTGGAAGATTTCGGCCTGCGGTTCGAGCCACCCATTGGCTTAGCGACAGGCGTGTTGATGACGTGCCGCACCCTCCGCTCAATGCTGACTTCCCCCTTTTTGCTGACGGATGAAGCGGTGGAGATAAGTGAACTGGTACCCTGGAACGAGCGCGGTGCCCAATGGCGGGTTTTAAGGGCCGAGTTCCCCCCTGATCTGTCTGCGCCCGCTCGGGTGCAGGATTATTTCTTTGACGCAGAGTTCCTCCTGCGGAGGCACGACTACCATGTCGACGGCGCTCAGGCCATCACGGTTTGCGAGCTCGTCGCAGACTATGTCGACGTCCAGGGCCTCCGGATGCCGACAAAACTCAAGGGGTACGCGCGCCGCCCTGACTTGGCCCCCGACTTTGGAAGAGAACTGATATCCGTCGACCTCAGCCGTCTCGCTTTCTCCTAGCTCGGAGTTTCGCCGGCCGCGCCTCGTGTGTATTAGGCCGATGACTTCTACCAGTCCGCTTTGGCGAAAAGGATGTATCCATGAAAGACCTCACCCGCTGTGTCATCACACCCGAAGTCAATACGGAAGGTTTCAAGTCGCTGGCCGTAGGTGTCCACCGGGCATCCACGATCGTATTCGATAATGCTGCCGATTATGCGAACCGTGGAGCGCGAGGCCCTGATGGGTATAGTTACGGCCTGTACGGCACTCCCACCACGCGAACGCTTGAAGCCAAGCTTACGGCGCTAGAGCAAGGGGCGAGAACCTTCCTCGTACCCTCGGGCCAAGCCGCGAATACGATCGCGGTGTTGCCGTTCCTTAAAGCAGGTGATGGCATCCTCATTGCCGACACGGCCTACCCACCGATGCGCGATTTCGCGGATACGGACCTTGACCGCTTCGGCGTGGAGGTCGATTACTACGACCCACTCGATCTCTCCGATCTTGAGAGAAGGATCAACAGTCGCACTAAAATTGTCTGGTGCGAGTCTCCGGGTTCGACCACCATGGAGGTGCAGGACCTGCCCAGGATCGCACAGCTGGCTCACAAGCACGGTGCGCTTGTCGGCTGCGATAACACATGGGCGACGCCCATTAACTACAAGCCCCTATCGCTCGGTGCGGATATCGTCACCGAGGGACTTACAAAGTACATTGCCGAGCATTCTGACCTGTTGTTGGGATCGCTGACCGTGCGCGACGAGCGGCTCGTGGCTCCGATAAGGTCCACACTCGGACGGTTAGGTATCTCCGTATCGCCGGACGACGCATCAATGGTGCTCCGGGGTATGGAAACACTGGGCGTTCGCATGCAGCACTCCAGCGAGGTTGCGATGTCGTTGATCGAGAGGCTTCAAGCATCAGAGGTCGTTGAGCGCGTCCTCTATCCGGCACTTCCAACCGATCCTAGCTATACAGTCTGGCAAAGGGATTTCACCGGCGCGTCCGCGGTCTTCAGCGTCATTTTCAAACCGGGAATAGCCAACCATGTCCCTTCGTCACTGGATGTCCTCCAGACTTTCGCGATAGGGGCGTCATGGGGCGGCACGCGCAGCCTCGTCGCTCCAATGCCGGTCAAAGGCCATCGATCCGCTACGAAATGGGCCGGAGACGATCTGATACTGCGGATCAGTGTCGGCTTGGAAGACCCGCAGGACCTGATCGACGACATCGACGCAGTCTTGGCAGATATTACGTCCCGCGTTCGCGTTGATCGTTGAGGAACTATCTATCCCAACACCGCTCGGCATCGGTCTCCTGATCGAAGGACACCGAGCGTAACACCCATTGCTACCCAAGCGACAAGCCCGGCAGCAAGGGTCCCAAGGACGAAGTGACGTTGCAATTCCTCGGGAACGAGCGTCGCGACGCCATCTGCCGTAGGCGCTCCGTAAAGGAAGGGCGCGGCCAGCAATACCAAGGAGGCGAAATATGCGGCGGTTTTTCGGACAGTGGCGGCCAGAAGCAACGCCCCTGCGGTGCAGCACGCACAGCAAAGCCACCAGAGCTGACGTTGGCCTAGATCGGCGGCAGGCATTCCCGGAAGCTCGGGCGGCAAGCCTATCGCCGGCACGAGATTAAATGCCAGGAAGCCACCCATCCCCCAAAAGAGACCTGAGCCCCAGGTTCTCAGACCGCCGCTGACTTCAGCGACGACACTGACGAGAAAGGCATAGCCCACGAACGCAAGGACCATCGCAGCCAAAGTGATCAAGTTCCTTCCAAAGACCGAGACTTGCTCGTGCTTATGCCGAGCCTGATCGGCCGCCGTTTGATGTTCGGCCGCGTGCTCAAAGGCTTCTGCTTCCATGATCGAAGGGACGTTTATCGCAATGTTGAGAGTGGACGCGATCACGCCTCCGACCACTCCCGCAAGCAACGCCAAAAAGAACAATCGCTGAAAATAAGCCATAGCGGGAGCCTCAGTGACAGGGAAAACTCAGGGTATGGCGCACGTCGTGGGTAGCGTCGTGGATGGCGGGAATGTTCGAAAATCCAACACTGCCAAAGAGAATTGCGCCTAGAACCGCAATGGCTGCGATGGAGAAAGCCCTGGCGGTCACGCCAACTACGATGGGCTTCTGCTCTGTGATGGCTATCATCTTCGTTCCCTTCTCTGAAAACCATGAGGTTGAACGCTACCGATGGCCATGATCGCTAGCCCGCTCTTCAGCTGCGCCATCGCGTGGCCGGTGGAATTGCTTCGTATCTTCAAACGCGATCCTGGTTACGACCAAGGCGGCGACGAGGCCTAGCAACTGGGCAACACCAAAGGCAGCGGCCTTGGCCAGGCTCACGGCGACAGGTCCCGCAGCCAGGGTCGCGGCGATCGTGACAGCCGGATTCGCGTAGGATGCCGACGGTGTGGCCAAGATCGCGGCAGTTAGCCAAGCTCCGACCGCGAACGGCCCAGTGTCCCACTTGCTGCTACGCGCGCAACTTATGACGATGATCAGGAGCCCAGCGGAAGCCACGAACTCACTGACCAGGAGCGCCGCCGTCGGACTTTCTCCGATGGTCGGACGAATAGCCTCGCGGAACATCATAGTGGCGAAAATAGAGCCACATACTCCGCCAGCGAGTTGCGCCAGAACATAGGATATCGTGCATCCGGTCGCGCCGCGGAGCCATTGTCCGATCGTGATCAGAGGATTGTAGTGGCCTCCGGACACTTTCCCCATTGCAACGATCAACCCGACCAGAGAGCCGGCGATCGAGACTGCGATGATGACCGAGGCCGCCAAAGGTTCCGCACCCAGCTTCTGCTGCACGGCTAACCCCGACCCCACCATCGCCACGGTGAGAAGACAAGTCCCCACCGCCTCGACGAAAGACCTTCGCAATAATGGAAGCGAGCCGTCGACCTCAAAAAAGCAGAATGCCTCCGGAGCTATATCAGGCATTTGGATGCGAGCGCGCCACATCGCTCGTGTAGCGCGCCTCCAGCTCAGCCATTTTCGTCGCCAGGGCGCCTGGCGTCAGGATACCCTTCTGAAAGAGGATGTTCGCGAAGGCAACGATCCAGCGTTCGTAGTACGACAACTTCCCGATCATCTCCGAGCCGAGCGCCGCGACGCCGCGACGCTTCTCTTCAGTGTTGATGATCTTGTGGAAATCGAGAACGTCGGCTAGCGCGTGGCAGCGCTTCTCCCATGGGAGCAATTCATGTTCGACGCGTTCGATCTTGCCGCTCGCGTCGCCTCCGATGTCGTTGGGAAGTTTTTTGACGAGAAGTTCGCTGGCCATCACGCCGCCTCCGTTCGGTACTCTACCGGGATCACGCCGATCATCGCATCGCGCGTCACGAGCGTTGCGAGGTCCTCCTCGCTCATTGCCTCTGTCCCTGCCGGTCGCATCGGCAACACGAGGTAACGGACCATGGCGGTGGAATCACTGACTATAATCTCGACATCGTCGGGGATGTGCGTGCCGAACTCCTCGAGAACTGTCCGCGGTTCATAGACTGCTCGGGCCCGGTACGGCTTCAGCTTGTACCAGTCGGGCGGGAGGCCAAGCACGGGGCGCGGATAGCAGGAACACAGCGTGCAGACGATGAGGTTGTGGACCTTCGGGGTGTTTTCGACAACGATTAACTGGGTGTCGTCGTAAAACATGATCCCTAGCTCTTCGCACCCCTTGCGACCGTCATCGAGTAACCTTTGACGAAACCCGTCGTCGACCCAGGCTCGGGCCACGACCTTGGCACCGAGTGCAGGCGTTCGTGAGTCCAGCACCTCGATCTGCCTTCGTATCTCGTCCGCGCCAAACAGCCGCCGCTCGATCAGCAGCTCTCGTACGGCAGTTTCCATAAAATCGTAGTAGCCGGGAGCATCCGCGATGGAGATTTCATCATGCGGATGCGAGTGCCCTGGATGGTCATGGTCATGGTGATCGTTGTCATCAGTTCCCACGGTCAAATCCTTTCGAGCCAGTTCTCGTAGACCTCTACTCTCAGCCCGTCGGAAGCCGAGCCTCTGTAGTCGTTCCAAATCTGCGACAGCGGAATCGCGATACGATAGTAATGGCCCTTCGAGCCGGCGTTCCGCCCGAAGCCCTCTTCCTCGTTGTCGACCCCCATCGTTGCGATGACCCGTTCGATCACCGCCGCCTTGCCCCGGAGATACATCGGGAGCCGATAATGACCGACGGGGAATCGCGTCCCCGTCCTCACCATGTCGCCAACTTTGAAGGCGGGAATCTCGCCTAGCGCAGGGACGACAGCATGTGCGATCGATTGCGATGTCATAAAGATGTCCTTTCTTGAGCTTTCTGGCCGGTCTCAGACTTCGCGTTCTTCCTGTGTTTTCGCTTTGACGGCATCCAAAACGCGAGTGGAGTAGACGAGCCCTGCACCCGCGTTCACGCCGATAGCAGTCCCCAGCGCTTCCGCGATTTCCTCGCGCGTCGCGCCAGCTTTGAGCGCGGCCTCTGTATGCACGACAATGCAGCCGTCGCACCGCAGGGAAACCGCCACAGCCAAGGCGATCAACTCGTTGACCTTCGACCCAAGCAGGTCGGTTTTTCTTGCCGAACCGCCGATCGCTTGATAGCCCCGGATAACATCGGGGCTGAGGGCTGCCAGCTCTCCGACCCCGGCAAGTACCTGACTGTGATAGGCATTCCAGTCGATCATGGACATCGAGGGAGCTCCGTTGGGGCGTTAAACACCGTGGTAGACGAGACGTGCGAAAAAGTCGGGCGAGATAACGAACTGCCCCCATTTCGCGTCGAACGCCGCCGTCGGCTTGGCGGCGATCACCGCGTCGACCGGTTTGCCTTCCGACTTGAGCTTCGCGACGTTCCCACGGATATCGACAAGCATGGTCCGGTAGTCGCTGAGCTCCGACTTGTTGCTGAGCGGCTGGCCGTGACCGGGAATGACGACAGTCTTGTCGCCGACGCGGGACAGGATTTCCTCCACGGCCTTGATCTTCCCGTCGATGCCTCCGCCTGTGGAGTAGTCGATGAAGGGATAGATGCCGTTCCAATAAAGGTCACCCGTGTGAACGATGTCGGCTTCGCCGAACGCGACGGAGATATCACCGTCGGTATGAGCGTTCGGATGGTGCTTGAGCATCAAAGTCGACTTGTTCAACTCCAGAGACATCTCGTCACCGACGGTCTCGGAGGGCACGGCCGCGAGTGGCGGCCGCGGGAACTCGAAGTTCCAGTCCTCGACCTTCTGAACCGTCATCAGGTGCGCTTTGGTGTTCTCGTGCGCGAGGATCGCCGCCCCTTCTGCGTTCAGCCATTCGTTGCCGTCCGTATGGTCGAAATGCCAGTGAGTGTTGATCAGGTGCCTGACAGGCTGTTTGCCCAGTCCTGCCAGAGCTTCGAGTAGCCGGAGCCGCGATGCGGTTATGCCGCCGTCGATGAGCACCTTGCCGTCCCCGCCGGTCAGGACCGCGATATTCCCGCCCGATCCTTCCAGGATCGACACTCCGGCTCTTGCCTTGTGGACTTTGACGGGTGCCTTTGCAGCTGCATCGCGGATCATGTCAACGATGCCTTGCGCCTTAGCAAACACCTGAGGAGGGCTAAGCCAGCCTCCCGTTGCGACGAAGGTCGAGGCTGCCATGCAGCATAGGCAAAACCCGCGACGTGATAACTTGAAGTCTTGAGTCATGGCGTGTCCCCTCAAAAAAGGCGGGGCGGCTCCGGGGAGCTTGGGATTCACCTGGAGCCGCTTGTCCGCCGAACGATCATGCCTGGAAAAACGCCAGCAGATCGGGATTGATGATGTCCGGATGGGTGCTGCACATCCCGTGCGGGAGGCCCTTGTAGACCTTCAGAGTTCCGTTCTTGAGCAACTTGATCGACAGAAGCGCGGCATCCGCGATCGGCACTATCTGGTCGTCATCCCCGTGCATCACGAGCACCGGAACATCGATCTTCTTCAGGTCCTCCGTGAAATCGGTCTCGGAGAAAACCTTGATGCACTCGTAGTGTGCGATAGCACCGCCGATCATACCCTGTCGCCACCAGTTCTGGATCAGGCCGGGATAGACCTTGGCGTCCTTTCTGTTGAAGCCGTAAAAGGGGCCGCTTGGAACATCGAGATAGAACTGCGCGCGGTTGGCCGCGAGCTGGGCGCGGAGATCGTCGAACACCGAGATCGGTAGACCGCCCGGGTTCTTGTCCGATTTCACCATGACCGGCGGGATGGCAGCTATGATCACTGCCTTGGCGACCCTGCCCTTTCCGTGCTGGGCGACATAACGGGTGACCTCCCCGCCTCCCGTGGAGTGACCGACGTGGATCGCGTCTTTGAGGTCCAAGGCTTCCGCCAACTCCGCGACGTCAGCTGCGTAGGTGTCCATGTCATTGCCGACGGCGGTCTGCGTAGAGCGGCCATGTCCGCGCCTGTCGTGCGCGATTACCCTATAGCCCTTGCTTAGAAAGAAGAGCATCTGGTTGTCCCAGTCATCGGCGCTAAGCGGCCATCCGTGGTGAAAAACCACGGGCTGTCCCTTGCCCCAGTCCTTGTAGAAGATTTGCGTCCCGTCTTTCGTGGTGATCATGCCCATTTTCTTTTCCTCGGCTGGTGATTGGCTTGTCTGCGCGTTCGCGATCTGGACTGGAGCGAGTTCGGGAAATCCGAATATGGATGCTCCGAGCACCCCCGCCGCGGTCCCGAGAACGGTGCGGCGGGAAACGGGGATTAATGCCGGTATATCGGACGTCATGATCCTCGACCCTTTTGCAAGCCGCCGAGCGACGGCATTCGAGAGCAGGAAACGGTGGGCCAGGCCCGCCCGTCGATTGGGATGTGCGGGAGGATATGCAGCCGCCCCTCGTCGGCCAATCATATGTTTCCGTTAGTTCCGCCTGTTCGTCTGGCCTGATCTTCGGGATCGAAGTATAGTCCCGGCAACTCCAGTGGCGTGTACCGGGAGAATGTCGTGAGGGGGATTGAAATACGGCAATACGCGCCCGCGCTTGCTACGGGCTGCGCGGGAACTGCTTTGGGAATATTTGAACAGGAGCCGTATGGCGGGCTCTTCATGGCGGTTGCCGCGCTTGTGTTGATAAAAGGCAGGCGGACCGCGGCGTGCGTCGCGTTGTTCTTGATCGTCGGCTGCGCTTTGATCCCGTTCAACCGGGCGAGCTCTTTCACGAACCCCGTGGCGTTCCTACTGTCGGGACTAGGCGCTTTATGGCTGGTAAGCATCTGGAGGCAGCGTACGGAGGTCGATCAGAGCCTGGTTGACGCGAGGTTGATCGTCGAGAGCATGCCGGGCCTAGGCTGGGCGACCGATGACAAAGGAAACTTTGTCTACGTCAACCCAAGCGTCGTCGATTACGTCGGTAAGAGCACAGAAGAGTTTAACACCACCGGGCGCACGGGCCTCGAGGCCGTACATCCTGAAGATTCAGACCGCGTCACGCAGGCTTGGCTCACCAGTATGAGGACTGGCACGTCTTTTGAGTCCGTCCATCGCATCAGGCGCGCCGATGGCGATTACAACTGGTTCCACGCATATGGACGCCCCCACCTGAATGAGCGAGGGGACATTCAGGGATGGTATGGCACCACGATTGATGTCGATGAGAAACAGCGAGCCGAGCAACGGCTGGCGGAAAGTGAACGCCAACTACGCACGCTGATCGATACAATGCCGGTGATGATCTGGTGCGGGTCGCCCGCTGGGGAGCCGATCTACCAGAACCCCAAGTTACTGGAATATCTCGGCGCGACGACAGAGCAGATCAGGGACAACAATTTCGGTGTCGTTCATGCAGGTGACATGGCTGGATTCCAATCGACGTGGGCCGAATGTGTAAAACAGAAGACGCCTCTCTCGCTGATATGCCGTCTTCGGTTCAACGATGGGACATACCGTTGGAACCGGGTAACGGCAGCCCCTCTTCTCAGCGATACGGGCGAGATTATCCAGTGGTACGGCACCAACGTCGACATCCAGGAACTGCACCAGACGCAGGAAGAACTGCGCGAGAATGCAAACCGCCTTAGATTGATGCTGGACACCCTGCCAGCGTCCGTTTGGTGTGCGAGCCCCGACGGCCAACCAACCTATTTCAACGAACCCTTGATGAGGTATTCGGGAGTTTCACTGGAGGAGTTGCGAGGGGCGAACGGGTCGGGTTTCGCGCCGATGATCAGCCGGCTTGTCCATCCGGCTGACGCCCCAATCCTCAAGAATCGTTTTGAGCAATCGTTCAAGTCAGGCGAACCCATCGCTTTGAAATATCGTCATCGCCTCGCCGACGGCGGCTATCACCTCGTCGACTGCAGAGCACGTGTTCTGCGCGACTGCCACGGCCGGCTGTTTCAGTGGTACGGCGTCATAGTCGATGTCGAGGAAGAAGCACAGGCCCAGGCGCAGTTGCAGAAAGCGCAGCACCATTTGGAGTTGGCCACACGCGCCGCGAGTTTGGCCGAGCTTTCCGCGTCCATTGCCCATGAGATCAACCAGCCACTCGTAGCAGTCGTCACCAACAGCAGTGCGACGGAAAAGTGGCTCGAGGCCGTGCCGCCAAATCTCGAGCGAGCGAAGAAAGCCGCCAGGAATTCCGCGGAAGCAGCAAACGACGCTGCCGAGGTTATCACCAGGGTCAAGGCGCTTTTCCGGCAGTCTGGCGGCGCGAAATCGCCAGGCAATCTCAACGAAGTCATCGAAGAGGCTTGCGTTCTGCTTCGGGAGCGTATTGCCGCCTCGCGGTGCGATCTGCGGGTGGAACTTCAAGCCGACTTGCCACAGGTCGTTTTCGATAGAGGACTCATCCTGCAGGTGCTCGTGAACATCATACAGAACGCGATGGACGCGATGGCCAGCCTAAATGGATCGGTGCGACTGCTAGTAATCCGTTCGATGCGCAGCGGCGGGGATGTGGTCGTGGACGTTAGGGACAGCGGTACCGGATTGCATGATACGGAGAAGATTTTCGAGCCCTTCTACACAACGAAGCACAATGGCATGGGCATTGGATTGTCGATCTGCCGGAGCATCGTGGGGGCTCACGAGGGAAGATTGTGGGCGACTCCCGCTGAGCCTTTCGGCACCGTGTTTTGCTTTTCCCTTCCTGGAAGCGGAGGAGAACCTTGATGTACGAGAAAGATCACACCGTATTCGTCGTGGATGACGACAAGCGTGTGCGTGACGGTCTTACGGAATATCTGGAAGCGTCGCGGATAAACGTGGCGACCTTCGCGACAGGACGTGAGTATCTCGACGCGCCCAAGCCCGACACGCCTTCCTGTCTTGTCCTTGACGTCAGACTTCCCGATGTCGACGGATTTGAGCTTCAAGCGCAAATGTCAGACAACCCTCGTCCGCCGATCATATTCATCACAGGGCACGGCGATATCCCCATGACCGTTCGAGCCATGAAGCTTGGCGCTGTCGACTTTCTGTCCAAACCGTTTCAGGAACATGAACTGCTTGCCGCGATCGAAACCGCGCTCCAGCGCGACCGGACCTCTCGGCAGGAACGGGCGGCGCTCCTCGAACTTCAAGCGAAGCTGGATTGCTTGTCCGCGAGGGAACGCGACGTTCTCCCGCTCGTTGTAAGTGGACTGATGAACAAACAAGGCGCGGCCAAGCTGGGCATCAGCGAGATAACGTTCCAGATTCACAGAGGCAATATGATGCGCAAGATGCACGCGGATTCTCTCGCCGACCTTGTCCGGATCGCCGGTAAACTCAACATTCCCATTACGCATTCCCGACATGGAAATTGAAAATGATAGCGCAGGCGAGCCATACCTTTGCGATCGTGGACGATGACAAACGTGTTTTGGAAGGATTGAGGGAGCTTCTGGAATCGGTGGGATACGTGGCGAAAACCTATCGATCGCCGAGCGCTTTCCTGAATAGCGGCGAGCTGAACACTTGTGATTGTGTCATCACCGATATCAAAATGGAGGCCATGGACGGGTTCGAGCTGGAACAGGCAGTACGCGGTCAGGAACCGGGGAAGCCGATGATATTGATGACGGGACGCACCGACATCGAGGACAGAGGGTACGTTGGCGCTGACGATCACCGGGTGTTCATGCGCAAGCCACTCAACAGCCAGGCGCTGTTGCAGGCAATCACGCGGCTTCTTGCATTTCCTCGTTGAAGACGGACGTCTTGGAGGCGGCAGTGCTCATTACACTTTTTCTATGCTCGCTCGGTGCGTGCCCCAGCACCTTTCTGAAAGCCTTGGTGAAAGCAGCTTCGGATTGATACCCGACACGCCGAGCGATCACCGATATCTTGCTGGCGTTTGCTTCGATCAATCGGGCGGCTTGATAAATCCTCCACTCGGTCAGGTACGCAAGCGGAGCCTGACCAACGACGTCCTTGAAGCGGGCGGCGAAAGCAGATCGCGACATGCCGGCCTCCTGGGCCAGCCGATCGACGGTCCACGGCGTCTGAGGGTCGGCGTGCATCGCCTCCATCGCTAGCGCGAGGTTTTTGTCTGCGACCGCAGCTAGCCAACCTGTCTTCGCTGTTCCCCATTGCTGTGAATAGGCACGAATAGCGTGAACGAACAGCAGTTCGAAAAGCCGTCTCACCACAGCGTCCGAACCCAGCCCCGGCGAGTCAGCTTCCGCGGCCAATAACTCGAGTACGGCCTGGAAGGCGCGGCTTCGGTTCTGCTCGGACCTCAAATGAAGGAGCTTCGGCAAAACGTTGAGCAATGGCCGAACATCAAGCCTCTCGATCTCGAAAAAGCCGCTGATGAATGTCGTCGTCGTGCCGCCGCCGCCGAACTGAATTCGGTTACCTTCCCTTAGCGCTTCGACATCGAGACAATCCTCAATACGGGACCGTTCATGGTCGTAGACGCGATAGGGCTCGTCTCCGAACATGATGAATACGTCGCCCGCGCGCAGCGCCACGGGTTCTGGGTTTCCTCGAGTCGTCAGGACTCCCGACCCTCGGACGACGAGCACGAATTTGATGGAAGGATCGCCGTTCGATACAACGCCCCAGGGTGCAGTCGCGTCAAGCGTGGTGAACTTCGCCTTCCTGATCCGCAAAGAAGAAAAGATATCACTCAAGGGGTCCAACTAAATGTTCCTATGATGGACGATCGAGCCAAAACTTGGGACGATCGAGACTGAAGGCTCTTGGCTACCGTCGCTATATGGGGGTGCGAAAAGGAGATTCCAATTGCAGAAACGTCTCGCTCTAGCTGATACCATTCGGACACAAAAGGCCCGGTACTGCCGCTATGTCGATACCCATCAATGGGTCGAG
This sequence comes from Rhizobium grahamii CCGE 502, assembly GCF_000298315.2. Lineage (GTDB taxonomy): Bacteria > Pseudomonadota > Alphaproteobacteria > Rhizobiales > Rhizobiaceae > Rhizobium > Rhizobium grahamii. Next base: position 13,560 of record NZ_AEYE02000016.1, read on the forward strand.
TTCACAGCCTTGTTCGCAAGCAATCCCACGATCCGCTTCTTTGGAGAGGATGGCGTTCTGCTGGCGGAATTCGATGCCGTCGACGAGTTGGTGGCCGTCACCAGGGCGTACCTCTCCGGTGTGAGGTCGATCCATCAGGTCCACAACGACGAGATCGACATCGTGTCGGACACCGAGATCAGCGCCGTGTGGTCAATGGAAGACTACCTGATCTTTCCGGATGGGAATGATGGCCGACCCGCGTCCATGCACGGTTACGGACACTATCACGAAACATGGCGGCTGGAGGACGGGCAGTGGCGGCTGGCGCTGCTGGAGCTTCGCCGAACTATCCTTGAGATCAAGCCGAAGGAGAACGCGGCATGACAACCACTCCCATCAAAGTTGGCATTATAGGCGTACATCCGGACAAGGGCTGGGCAACTACGGCCCATATCCCCGCTCTGAAAACACTGCCGCAATTCCGCATAACAGCCGTCAGCCATAACAAGCAGGACATCGCGCAGGCATCTGCGCTGAAGTTCGGCGCGGACCGAGGCCACTCAACGACCGACGAACTTGTGAACGATCCGAACGTCGATCTCGTTGTCGTGACCGTGAAGGTACCGCATCACCTTGAGCTTGTGACCAAGGCCCTTGAGGCCGGAAAGGCGGTATTTTCGGAGTGGCCTTTGGGAATGAACTTGTCCGATGCCGAGAAAATGCTGGCGCTTGCGAAGAAACAGAACGCCTTCACGGCAATCGGGCTTCAGACGCGCTCCGTTCCGGCTATCAGCCTAATCAGGGATTTGGTGAGAGACGGCTACGTCGGCGAGGTCCTATCTGTCTCCATCATCGGTTCGGGGATCATCTGGGGCGAAGAGATCAACGAGAGTTACCTCTACACGCTTGATATGGCGAACGGAGCGTCGATGCTGCACGTCCCGTTCGCGCATACTCTGGACGCTGCTCTCTTCGCCCTGGGCTCCGGAATGGAATCTGTCGGAGGATCTTTGTCCAACAGCCGGCCCATGGTCCGCGTGGCGGAGACCGGCAACCAGGTCCCGTTCACCGCACCCGACCAGATCGTGGTCAGCGGCCTTTTGGAGAACGGGGCCGCGTTGAGCGCCCACTTCCGCGGCGGTCTCTCGCGGGGAACGAACTTTCATTTGGAGATCAACGGCACCAAGGGCGACCTGATCCTGACAAGTCCGGTGGGGTACGTTGGCTTGGGCGGATTCGCCGTCCGAGGCGCTCAGGGGGACGAGCAGATGCACGAACTGCCGGTGCCGCAGACCTATGACACGCTCGGCATCGCCGAAGGTTTCAGCCAGAGCGTCGGCATCGCATACTCACGTATCGCATCCGACATGTTGGATGGCACCAATCTCTCGCCCACGTTCGAAGACGCCGTGAAACTCCACCAGGTACTGGAGACAATAGTATCGGGCAACGGAGAGCGTCGCGATGTCTGAGAAAATGCGGGCGCTCGTTGTGACGCGGCCGGGGGGACCAGAGGTTCTTGAGGTTCGAGACGTAACCCGCCCCGGGCTACGCGACGAGCATGACGTCATCGTTAAGGTCAAGGCGGCAGGCATAAACCCCGCCGACTGGCAAAACCGGAAAAACGGCGCGGTCTACGACGTTGAGGGTGATCAAAGCGCATCGCCGACAATCCTGGGGATCGACGGCGTCGGCATCATTGTGGAAGCGGGCGCGGCCGTAACCAGCGTCCGCGCCGGCGATGAAGTCTGGTACGTGGACGGCGGCTATGCAGGCAACCCCGGTAGCTATGCCGAATATAAGGTGGTCCGTGCCGATTACGTGACGTTCAAGCCTGCCGGCATGGGCTTCGCAGAGGCGGCGGCACTGCCTGTTGTCGGGCTGACGGCATGGGAGGCCGTCTTCGATAAGGGGCAGGTCAGCAGTGGCGACCATGTCCTCGTCCACGGCGGCGCAGGCGGCCTCGGACATATCGCGATACAGTATTTGACCTCGATTGGAGCGAAGATCGCGACGACCGTGTCCAGCAAAGCCAAAGCTGAGCTTGTCCGAAAGCTCGGCGCTGAACTCATCATCAACTATCGGACGCAGAACATCGAGGAAGTACTAGAGACCTGGAGGGGCGAACCTGGCGCTGACGTAGTCTTCGACTTTGTCGGCCACGACAACTTCGCCAGAAGCTTCGCCCATACATCAGCGTACGGCAGGCTCGTGAACACGGTTGTTTCCGAGTGGCCAGCAGGAGGCAACGCTGCTGCCGAATGGAAAAATCTCGACATCAGCTTCGTCAACATCGGATTGCCGCAGATCAGCCGGAACCATGGACATCGTCTCCGACAGACGGCCATTTTGAAGGAAATCGCTGAACTCGCAGATCGCGGCCGCCTGAAACCACACATCGACAGGGTAGTGTCTTTTGATGGTGTCGCGGAGGCGCAACGAGCGCTGGAAGCCGGCGAAACCCTTGGCCGCCCCGTTCTGGTCCTGTGAGGACCCTACTTGACCTGTGCCGAACCCGGCTTTGAGTGACTAACGAAAAGAAAGACCGACGATGACTGATATACTGCCATTTGGCTTCTCCACGACAGCGGCGGAGGTCCTCTCCGGTGTCGATCTGAGGGGAAAGACCATGATAGTAACTGGCGGAGCCAGCGGCATCGGGATCGAAACCGTAAAGGCTCTTGCATCCGCTGGCGCTGCAGTGACAATCGCGGCGCGCAGACCAGAGGCCGCCGCAGATCTCGCTTTGACGCTTCGCGAGCAGTCGCGGAATCCCCAAATTGACGTGCGACAGCTCGACCTAGCCGACCTAAGGTCGGTGCGGAAATTCGTGGCCGATTGGGACAAACCGCTTCATGCTCTCGTCAACAATGCTGGAATCATGGCCCTTCCCGAGCTGGAGCGATCCGCCGAGGGCTGCGAAATGCAGTTCGCGACCAACTTTCTGGGCCACTTTGCCCTCACAACCGGACTCCATCCTCATCTGGCAAAAGCCCAAGGTTCCCGGGTCGTGTCCGTAAGCTCGACAGGAAGTCTCTTCGGACCGGTCTTCTGGGACGACCCGCATTTCCGTTTCATTCCCTACACCCCGCTTCTTGGGTACGCACAATCTAAAACGGCCTGTATCTTGCTATCCGTGGGCATCGCCCGCCGCTGGGAAGCGGACGGCATCGTGTCGAACGCCCTCAATCCGGGAGCGATAGCAACGAACCTACAACGACACACTGGCGGTCTTAGAACCCCTGAACATTTACGCAAAACGCCGGAACAAGGCGCGTCGACGTCGGTACTCCTGGCGGGATCGCCTCTCGTCCAGGGTGTCAACGGCCAGTACTTCGATGATTGTCACATTGCACCTGTGCTCCCGGCAAGGCCGGATGGCAAACTAGAAGGCGTGGCCGCTTATTCCCTTGACGGAGAAAACGCAGATCGCCTTTGGCAGTTGGCGACTGACTTGATTGGGGTATGAGCTCGGACGACCAAGCGGTGCTGTAGACAACGGATGTCAGGGTGACATCCAGCCTCACCGCGCTCCAAGGGATCAAGGTCTTTGCAATGACGATCGAGTGCGGGAAGCGATCGAGGCATCCATTTGACGAGCGCGACACTTCACCGAAAGATGGCCTCATCGAAGAAGCTCGCCCTCATTTGAAAGATGCCCGCCTTGCCTCTTCGAAGCCTCTATCAACAGTCCGGTGAAGCATTGGCAAGCGGTCGTGAGCCGTGGAAGTTCCAGGTCCTTCGATGGCAAATGAATTAGGTATGCCATGGGGAATAGAATCCTAAGTCTCAAAAAGAATGGCTTCCTCGTGTCCGCGTTGAGGAAGCCGTGCGGGCCAGCAAAAAGTGACTGCTCGTCCCGCCGAAGGGCGTGTTCGATCGCATCGAGATCCCCTCGAGTACCCAAATGGATGACGAGAAAAATCAACGACACGAGTGCAGCAAACCAACACAGCCTAGATTGCGGCATGGCAGCGGGCGACAAATCAAGCCGAGAAGCTTCTTTATCTCAATGATCCTCAGGGGCACCTGTGGTTTCTAAACGATCGACATCAACCTTCTCTTCGGCTTTGAAGTTCGTCATAACCCGAAGCGTTGCGAACGTCGCAATCGAAAGCACCACTGCAGTCTCGTAGGCGCCAAGCCCCACGGCAGCACCGATCGCGCCGGTTGCCCAAAGACTCGCTGCGGTTGCCGTCCCACGGATACTTGCCTTGCCGACTAGGATCGCGCCGCCGCCAATGAAGCCGACGCCATTGATAATGCCTTCAACGATACGGGCCGTCGCTTCGGCGTTCTCTTTGGTCACGGTCTCGGCTGCTTGGATGAACCCGCAAGCCGCTATCGCGACGAGCGGAAAAGTTCGAAGGCCCGCACTACGCTCGTTGCGCTCACGGTCCCAGGCTATTGGAAGCGCCAGGATATAGGCAACGACCAATACGGTGAGGTTCCGCAACAAGTCTATGTGTACACCAATATCGCCAAGCCATTCAGCCACCTCTTCCTCCTTTATTGTAAACCGTGAAAGATGGGCGGCGGTAGATTATCGGCAAGATGCCGACACACCACTTTAACAAAGACGGAAATTGAACGGGTCAGTGAATCCATCGAGGAAGTCGTAAGAGGGGTTTTCTGGCATGGCGAAGTCGGGGCATGAGATCTCGGTTTTAGCTGCGAGTGCTACTTTAAACGATGTCCGGAACTTTTCGAGATCGCGACCTTTCGGCGTGCCCGATAACGGCGACAATGGATGGGTATTCCCTTCCGACTAAACCCGAGTAAGATAGACGCCAGGTCCTGCACGGACAGCGGGATCGGCAAAGCCTGCGTGCCTCGAAAGCCTCCTCTCGTCTACGAACCGGTCGTTGCTGACGATTTACGCGTCGAGCGCGGCGGGTGACAATTCGATGAGGTTGAAGATCTATGGCTCCGTCGACAGTGTCGTTGAACAGCCAGAGCTTCCACCTAAGGTCACATCGCCTGGGGAGACCTCTGGCGACTAGGAGCTCGGCTCGTCACCGGGCGGACATACGCTTAGTCCGTTGTCTTTTCGCCCGCTATTTCGCCGCGCGCAATCGCTTTATCACAGACCGCTCTGTTGCGCCCGCTGCTCTTCGCAAGATAGAGAGCTTTGTCCGCCCGCGATATTGCCTCGCTGAGTTGGCAATCCTTGGAACTCATCGTAAATGCCACACCGATGCTGGCGGTCAGCGTCAGAAAATGACCGTCTGCAATGGGAACCCGCAGCGCCGCGATCCTACGGCACAGGAATTCCGCATCCAGAAGCGCCTGCTCCTCGCTGTCGGCGTCATACACCACGACGAATTCCTCTCCCCCGTAACGTGCTGCTAACGGGTTGGAGAGATGCTCGAGGGAGGTCAGCATCAGTGCGAGACTTTGCAAGCACAAATCGCCCACCTGATGCCCGTGCCGATCATTGATCGACTTGAAATGGTCGAGGTCGATCAACAGGAGTGCGGTTCCGCCGGGCTTGCTATCGTCAAGGAGCGAAGATTTCAGAAAAGTCTCGAATGTCCGCCGATTGGCAAGGCCAGTTAGCGGATCTTCCTCTGCTAGCGCTTGAAGGACAGCATTCTTGCGCCTCAGCTCGCTCGCCGTTACCCCGTAAGCATGGACGGCATCACCGATCAACGCTATCTCGGTGATTACAGGCTTCGATCCAGCGGGAAGTGTGTTCCCGCTGCCGTTGATACGCTCAAGGTTCGCTATCGCGTCCATGATGGGCTTCGCAAGGTGTCGCCGGGCAAGCAGCAACAGGATGACGCAAAACGCCCCCGGGACGAGCACCGTGAGCAGAAGAGTGTAACGTATCCTCGCCGCTCTAGCCTGAATTTCCTCGGTGATATTGTCGGCAACAAGGGCTGCGTCACTGCTCAGCTCCTTTGCCATCTCGTCGATGATCTTGATCGCCTCGCCGTAGGCTGTTGTCGCCCTTTCCTCGTAGGTGAAAAGGGCGACGTTGGCCTTGGTCGCGTCACGCGCCTGCTGCCGGGCAGCGGCGATCTCCTTTGCCAGCACCGCAACCCGCTTCGAACCGCTGACGAGATTGGCCCCGGCCTCGAACGGAAACCCCTGCGCAAGCGCCTGGATTTGCAATTGCACCTGCCGTTCCAGACGTCTATCCCGCGCGAGATAGAGAGCCCTTATCAGAGAGGCAAGCCGCTCCGTTTTTACGGCATTCCTGGTCTGCGAGAGGATGAGAGGTATCTGCGTTTCGCGCGTGAACTGAGCCTCGCGCTCGATCTTGCTCAGTTCGATTGCAGTGAAACCAGCCGCGACGCATGTGTAGGTGACTGCAATGATCAGTAGAAACCGACCGGCGGACTTCAGCGACACTTGCCGTGATGATTTCCGTTGGGACCGCGAACTCAGCATCTCATCTCTCAGTAAATGCTGAACGGGAAGTAGGCGTCGTTTATCTTGTCGTAGGTGCCGTCGAGTTTGATATCTTTCAGTGCGGTGTTGATACGGCTGATGAGTGCCGCGTTGCCCTTCTTCGCTGCGATGTGCGCTGAACTCTGCAAGAATTCGCTGGAGATAGGATCACCCACATAGCTGAACGCCGCCCCCTCGGGTGTTTCCATGAAGCTCAGCAGCTCGATGGCGTCGCCGATCAAGAGGTCGACCTTCTTCTCGATGAGCAGGCGGTGTGCCGCGGGTTGATCCTCGGCAAGAACGATCGCGCTTTTGCCATAGGCTTGCTTGAGGTAGTCGGCCTGAATGGTTCCCGTCTCGGCCGCGATACGGACGCCAGCCAACGCCGCGGGAGAGCTGTCTTGGTACTCTTCATCGCCAATCAGCACGGAGTGCGATCGGTAGTAGGGGGCGGAGAACTCGACGCGTGCGGCTCGCTCCTTCGTATAGGCCATGCTGGCGACCACTAGATCGTATTGATCGCTCTCCAAGCCGTCGATTATTTGCTCCCACTTCACCGCCTGGAACGTGCACTCGACTGAGATCTTAGCACATAGCGCTTTTGCGATGTCGACATCGAAGCCCTCGAGTTCGCCATTCTTTACGAAATTGAAGGGTGGATACGCACCCTCGGTGGCTATCCGCAGGCTTTCTGCCCTGCTGATTGCGGGCATCAGGACGGCATATGAAATGAGTAACGCAAAAGCGAGCTTTACCACGGGCGATCTCCTCTACAGGCGATCATACGTTTCCAATCTAAACAAAGCCTTGAGTTTACTCACGAAGATCTTCCTGCGTTCGCTCTCGGCTTGACTGCGAGCAACCTGAGAACCCCGTAAGGTTGCGAACCAAGGGAAAGCAAGGCGTGCCGATCATTGATCGACTTGAGACGATCGAGGTCATCATGAGGAGCGCGGTTCCACCGGACTTGCTATCGTCAAGGAGGGAAGACTTCAGGAAGTCCTCGAATGTCCGCCAATGGCGAGGCCGGTATCTGTGAGTTCATGCTGCAAAAAAGCGCGACGCCGGTCGTCCGCATCCAGCCCGCTTCGCCCTTCGGGGCTCCCATCATCCGGCGAACGATGTCGACCGCGAATGCAGCCATGTGCCCGTCAGTGCCGCTATCCCATCAGTTCAATCGTCAACTGTCGAGCGGTGGCAAATCTGGCGCGTTTAGTCCGAGGAACGGATCGCGCCAGGCTTCAATCAAATTGAGCTGGTCTGACCATCGTTTTACGGCCGGGTATTCATCAATCGGGAGGCGCGCGGCGTCATTGAAGGGCAAGAATGCCGCCATCCGGAAATCGGCAAAGGAAATCGCTTCGCCGAGGAGCCACCGCCGATCGGAAAGGTGGCTGTCGAGGATAATTGCGGCCCTGTGGAACTGCCGCAGACCTTCTTCAACCATCACTTGGTCACAGGTCCCAATGCCGTACCGCAACTTTGTGCCGCGTTCCCAATGTACGGCGTCGCATGCCTTCATGAAGTTTTCCTTTGCCCAGCTGATCCAGCGTATCATCTCCGGCTCATCATCATCGGTTCTCCAGAAGTTCGAGCCGGCGCGTCGAGAGAGCCAGCAGGCAATAGCATCAGTCTCCCACAATGTCCTACCGCTATGCTGTAAAATCGGCAAAAGAAGGTTGGGGTTGAGCGGAAGGTAGCGCTCTGCTTGGCCTGGAGCCATTGGCTCGGCAAATTCAAATTCGATCTCTGCTTTCAAAAACCGCGCGACGGCGACAGCAAGGCGCGGATTAGGATTTCGGCTAAAATACAACTTCATTACGTTTCTCCGGATGGGCACTTAGCAAAGACGAACGAAGACAAACGGTTTCGACAACCAAACGCAAGAATCCGCTCCGGATTTCCATTTTTTAACGGCCAAACCGGGCTGGGGAAACACATTTTCACCAGTAATTGGCAAACAACAATTGTTGTGCTTCTTCGCAGCAATAGTCACCTGGGACCATCCTTTGCCGATCAGCCGGTCACGATGCGCCAGGTGCTGGCGCTGGAGTTCTAGAAACAACCTGAGCAGGTCCTCGGCGTCCCGCGTCGGCAAGCCGCATTGCGACAACTGCTCAATTCGGAATCGTTGCTCCGCAATGATGAACTCACCGCGGCACACACGCCTCTCGACGATCTCGACTTCAGTTTCGACAGAAGCGCCCATCGAGACAATATGCGTCACTTTGTACGCCATCGCACGAAACTCAACGCGGCAGGGAACCGGCGTCGCCAACTTGGGACCGGTGAGGACCATCTGACACGATGGCGACGGCGTCTTGTGTTCGGTTCCAACGCTATCTTCGACCTCACGAGCGATCAGTATCAATTGGGAGAATCAAATTCTGACACTAGCATCCGTTGCGGTACTTTCCGTCGCGATTGCCGGTAGTTCGTTTGTCTCGGGTGGCTTCGATACGAATGCCTTGGCAAAGAGCGGCGGCAACGGGGGAAATGGGAGGGGCAACGGCGGTGAAAATAGCGGTGGCGACAGCGGTGGCCACGGAAACAGCGGCAACCATGGCGCTGGCAACGGCAATAGCGAGAGCGGCGGTTCAGATCAAACTGGTGCCACCAAGTCGCAGAGTGGCGTCAAGGGGAAGTCGAGTGAGGCGGGCGGCTAGGCGCAGTCATCAACGAGCGACAAGGCAACCTCCGTCACCCGGGAGACAAATACTTCGGCACAACTTGCTGGGCTGAACTGGCTAAATCGCAACTACAAGGCTTATATGCACACCTCCGATCCGCCCATGACGGCGATTTCGGCCTTCGCGATAGCCTATGCTCAATACGAATTAGACAATGGAACCGAGCCCTCTGCAGATGATCCAGTCCTAGGCGACGACGCTCTCGAAGACGCCTTGGCCTCGGCGATGAAAAGCGGCGAGCTGAGTCCCGCTGCTCTCGACCGAGCAAAGGCTATTCTCGGAGTCGGCGAGGCAGATGGGACGATCGATCAAATCCTAGGTGCGTTGAAAAACTCACAGCCGGAGTAGGTCATGTGTCACGGACTTAGGTCCAGCTAGCTATCGGCAGAGATGCCGTTGAGACGTCTTCATTCCTCACCAGTCCCGAGGATGCGGTAGAAGCCTGGTAACGTTGGAACACGACACGCCAGGCTTCTCCACTTGCAGAACCCTGCGCGGTGCCAGGCTGACAATCGATCAACGGCAAGGGCTGGAAACGGTCCTGCCAAATCCCCACATTTCGTCTAGCGTTCGGCCATTGCCCCCCATGGCCAGCGTCAGGTCGGCTCCGAGAGAATGCACCCTCAAACGAGCCGGCCACCTCACCAGCATTTACAGGCGTTGCATTGTCGATCGTCGGACTTTGGTCCACTATCGACGCATCCGAAAAGGTGTAGAGTCGCTGTGTCCCGATGTGTATGGGCGGCGGGCAACTGGGAGTTTTCGCCGTGGAACCAGCAACCTCCGGAGCAATCGATGTCAGCCACTAGGGCTGCCGACCAGCAAACTCCAAGATATAAGATAAGGGAAAGCACCTCCTACAACGGCAAGTGGGCGGTTGTAGATGTACGCACCGGGTTGCCGGCGATCGTCGACGACGTTCCGCTCGATTGCATGACGGAAGGCGAGGCGAAGGATCTGGTCGACCTGATGAACGGCAGCGACCTGCGAACGGAAAGGTGAATTGCTCACTGGCCGAAGACAATCACAGCCCGTCATCACGTCGCGAAAGTCGCTTCCAGAGTCATGCCGCCAGTCCCGACCACGCCGAGCATGCGGCGGGATATCAGGGGACCGCGGACCAGAAACGCTATGATGCCAAAGAGGATGCCGGATCTCATCGATTTTGGCGCAGATTTTCCCGCTTCATCGCATGTAGGAACCGAGTGACGAGGATGGCACCGATTGCGCCGATCGGGTGGCCATGGGCGATGGCGCCGCCCTCGTCATTGACTATATCCTCCGAGCAGCCCCAGCTCCCGGGCGACCGCGATAGGCACGGCGGCGAAGGCCTCGTTGCTCTCGACGCGCTCGATGTCGGAAAGGCTCCAGCGCGCTCTTGCCAATGCCTTGCGCACCGCAGGAACGGGACCCAGCCCACACATGCCGGGCTCCACTCCGGCGAGCCCGCAATCCGGCCGATCGGCCTGATGCCTTTTGCCTCGGCGACGGCGCGTTCGGCGACGATCATCGCCGCAACGGCCCTGTTCAGCCCCGGCGCGTTGCAGGCGGTGATCGGGCCTCCGGGCCGAAAGGCCGTGCGCATCCATGCGATTATAACGGTGTGGCTTGGCTGCGAAGCGCTTCGAACGACCGCCCAAAGGCGACGGTGCTTTCGGCGAAGGCCTCACGCGTTGACGTCGACGACGGTGCGCCCCTGAACTTTCCCCGCCAACATCCGGGTTACGACGTCCGGAACGTCGGCAAGACCCACCGTTCGAGTGGTCAGTGCCAGCTTGTTCAGATCGAGGTCACGCGCCAGTCGGGACCAGGCTTCCATGCGGAGCGCTTGCGGCGCGTTGACAGAATCAATGCCGGCAAGCGTGACATTGCGCAGGATGAAAGGCAGGACTGTGCCGGGAAGATCCATGCCCTGAGCCAGGCCGCAAGCGGTAACCACGCCACGATACTTGGTCTGCGCGAGAACGTTGACCAGCGTATGGCTCCCAACGGAGTCGACCGCGCCTGCCCAACGTTCGCTGGCTATCGGCGCACCCGGTTGCGAAAGCGTGCTGCGGTCGACGACTTCCGCCGCACCGAGCTCTCGAAGATACCCAGCTTCGTCAGGCCTTCCGGTGGAGGCAATGACCCGATAGCCGAGAGTAGACAGCAGCGCGATTGCGATCGAGCCGACGCCGCCATTGGCGCCGGTTACGAGGATGTCACCCCGATCTGGCGTGATGCCGCCATGTTCGAGGGCAAGCACGCTTAGCATCGCCGTATAGCCGGCCGTTCCGATGGCCATACCATCCTGGGTCGTGAGCGGTTCAGGGATTTTGACCAGCCAATCGCCGTTCAGCCGCGCCTTTTGAGCGTAACCGCCGTGATGGGTCTGGCTCAGCCCCCAGCTATTGGCAACGACACGATCTCCGACGCTAATGCCGGGATGAGAGGAGGCTTCGACTATGCCGGCGAAGTCGATACCCGGGATCAGCGGAAACTGCTTGATGACGTCCGCACGTCCGGAAAGCGCCAGCGCATCCTTGTAGTTGACTGTCGAATAGTCGACCGCGATTGAGACATCGCCAGGCATGAGGTCGCTCTCGTCCATATCGATGAGGTTGGTCTCGATCCTGTCGTCGGACTTTGTAGCTAGAAGCGTCTTGAATGTCATTGTATGTCCTCATGGAATTGCTGGGGCTCGGCGGCAGCGCCGAAAATAAGAGCCGGAGCTATCGTTTCACGGTGATGACGACCTTGCCTTTTGCGCGTCCTGTCTCGACGTAGGCCAAAGCATCGCCGGTCTTCTCAAACGGTAAAACCTTGTCGACGACCGGGTGGATCACGCCCGATTCTATCAGGGAAGCGATCTCGCTCAACTGTTGGCCCTCGGCCTTCATGAACAGGAATGAATAGCGAATACCGAGGCTTTTGACTTTTTTCCGCACACCACGGCTCAGCAGGCGCATCACCAGTTTCAGGAACAGGTTCAACCCTAGTGCCTTGGCGAATTCGGGATCCGGCGGGCCCGAAATCGAGACGAGGAGGCCGCCTGGCTTCAAAACGCGTAGAGATTTTTCGAGCGTCCTGATGTCCTGGCTGTTGATGACAAGATCGTAGCCGGAAAGGACCTTTTCGAAATCCTGCGTTTTGTAGTCGATGATCACATCGGCGCCGAGGCTTTTCACCAGTTCGACATTCTTCGTGCTTGTCGTCGTCGCAACCGTCGCGCCGAGATGTTTCGCGAGCTGGATCGCGAAGGTCCCGACACCGCCGGACCCGGCTTGAATGAAGACCTTTTGACCCGGCTTCAGCCTGCCGACTTCTACCAGCGCCTGCCAGGCAGTTAGGCCCACCAATGGGATCGAGGCGGCCTCTTCCATGCTAAGGTTCTTAGGCTTCAGCGCCACGTCCGATGAATTGACGGCAATGAACTCAGCGAAGGTTCCCACCCGGTGATCGCGCGGCCGCGCATAGACCTCGTCGCCCGGTTTGAACTTCGTGACTTTTGAGCCTACCCGAATTACTTTCCCCGCGACATCGTGGCCCAGGATGAAGGGTCGGCGATACGGCAGAAAGAGCTTGAAGTCTCCATCCCTGATCTTGGAATCTAGGAGGTTCACGGCGGTAGCATGAATCTCAACCAGGACATCCTCGTCCCGCAACTCGGGCTTCGGCATCTCGGCCAGCCGCAGAGCCTCCTTCTTTTTATATTTATCGACAACGAATGCTTTCATGGCGTCTTCTTCTCCGTTGGAAGTTTTCTGGGCTGTCAGGCTTCGAGGAAGATCAAGGCCTTCGGCACGAAGTCGGCGTAATTCTGGAAAATCTCGCCATGCCCAGCGAGCTGTCATGAGAACGTGGTAAGGGCTTAGGCGCTAAATCCGTTGAACTTGCGCAAAATACCGTCAATCATCTTTTCCGGAAGGTAGCGGCGAAGGGCCCGCACCTGGCTGGATTGCTTGCCTGCAGAATAGCGAAGTTTCGGCCTTTTCGCGGCGGCAGCCTTAACAACGATATCGGCCACGACCTGCGGATCATCACCTTTTTCGACCCAGGTGCGCATCAAGTTTTCGCTGCGGACCCGCTCAGCCTGGTAGACTGGAAGCGGCTGGTCTGCACGGGTGAGATTCTCTTCAAAGGAGGTGCGTGTCACGCCTGGTTGGACGAGCAGGACACGAATGCCGAAGCCGCGCACTTCATGATCGAGCGATTCCGAATAGCCTTCTATTGCGTGCTTGGTCGAGGCATAGAAGGCGTTGTACGGAGACGGAATAAGCCCGAGGATGGAACTAATGTTCACGACCCGGCCACTTTTCTGCTTGCGCATGATCGGCAGCACGGCGTTGACGACACGGGCGACGCCAAAGACGTTGACGTCAAACAGGCGCTGAGCCTGGGTGATAGAAGACTCCTCCGCCCCGCCGAGTAGGCCTATGCCAGCGTTGTTAACGACGAGGTCGATGCCGCCAGCCTGTTCGACGATCTCAGCGATCAAAGCCTGAATCGAGGCTTCATTCGTCACATCGCAGATCAGCATTGTAATGCCCTGCGGGTTTGCCACCCGCTTGCGGCTCGTTCCGAACACACGGTAGCCGGCTTTTGCGAGCGCTTTGGCTGTCACCAATCCGATGCCGGAGGACGCACCGGTCACCAGCGCGACGTTATTGTTTATCTTGGCCATGTCATCAGCTTTCGTTTGGTGTGGATTATTATCAGATGCCGTGTTACTATTTTTTTGATACCATGTCACTATCGAAATGATACCGATGAAAAATAGCTCCACTCCACAGTGCCCGGTAGCGCGCGCCCTTCAGTCAGTAGGCGATGCCTGGAGTATTCTCGTCCTCAGAGACGCGCACGCAGGACTGACCCGCTTCGACCAATTCAGAAAGAGCCTTGGCATCGTGCCGACCATGCTCACCAAGCGGCTCAAAGCGTTGACGGAGGATGGCTTGCTGGAAAGGAGGCTTTATTCGGAAAAGCCCCCACGCGACGAATATGTTCTCACCGAGGCCGGCCGGGACTTCCTGCCGGTACTGATGATGATCGGCGCATGGGCGCATCGCCACTCAGACGGCAACCTCGCCCGTTATGTAGACGTCGAGACTGGTGAAGAGGTTCAGCCGATAGCTATCGACGCGGTCACTGGCGCGAAGCTAGGAACAAGGCCAATTCGGATGAACACCTGAAGGAATTGAAGCTCGCGTAGGATGTGATGCGACTTATGCCCGCGCAAAGCTGTCGAGCAGGTTCTCCCCTTGATACCGTCCAGCGCCCAATCAGGGTTGCCCCAAACGACCGTGATCGCACTCAGAGATCTTTAACGAATTGTGACGACATCAGGCGTTGAAATGGATTCGGAGATCGGCGCTGCCTCCGCCAAGACGACGGCCAAATTGCACGGCAAGAAAAATGCCCGCCGCGACCGGCGCCATCAATGCGGAGAGGTAGTCCTGGATTGGCCTCATGGTTCTGGGAACAGCAGGACCGCCAACCGCTGCCGCCAGACCTGCGAGCAGGCTGATCGGCTGTCTCTCGACTTTTAAAGGTTTGCACTGAAAATTGATCAGACCGACGGTTGGTTAGTCTCGGATTGCTGGTTGGATGTCGCGGCGGCTCTTCATTCCGAAAAGGGTTTCGCGGAAACTTGGTCGCACGCTTTATCCTGAGTAGCGAAGGCGAGAGCGGACTCATGGCGTCTTGTCCTCCTCCACTCGCTCCCGCCGTGCCTGCAGTCTGTCGAACTTGCCGAAGTCGGTCATGATGCTGACGAGGACGCTCCCCGTCCAACCGAAGGTGAACAAGCCGGACATTGCTATGATCGGTCCAAGCAGACGCCAGCGATCTGGCAGCGCGATGTTGCCTTCCCCAAGCGTCGTATAGCTCTCCAGCACGTAATAGTAGCTGTCGCGCATCGATGGGATGATGTCCCTGACATAGAGAGGAACCGCCCAGAGCAGAGTTTCTACGAAATGCAGGATCGCCAGCGCGGCGATCGTCACCGCCAGCATCAGGTTCAATCGCCAATGCGACGTGGTGCTCGTCACGCGTGCCCAGGATTTGCTGAACTGAAGGCTAATTGTCCGGATGCCCACGCCGTGCACGAAGATGATGACGATCAAAACCAGAGTGCCGACAAAGATTTCGAATACCGGGTTCGGGTTCGATAGATGGTCCAATCGCTAGGTCCTCAATCTTGTCACCGCTGACGGAAGGCTCCTTGCAAGCCTCCCGTCGCACAGAAACCAGCGCATCCATGTTCCCTCGCCCCGATGCTAGTAGCAGGGAGGATAGGGATAGTAGCCGCATGCCGGATGCGGGTAGTAGTAAGGACGTTCGGAAGCGACAGCCGCTCCCAGCGCTGCCCCTGCGACGACGCCCGCACCGTAGTATGCGCCCGGATGCGCATACCATCCCCCACGCCAGACTGCCGCACGGCCAACGCCCCCGACGGCGACGCCGCCGTATGGACCGCGGGCCGCAAACCAGTCGATGAACAGTGATGCGGGACCATCGGCTCCAGCGAGATCGCCTTCGAGGACGGCGACCTCAAAGGTCAGGTTTCCGCCCTCAAGCTTTGGTGTCTTCAGGACCACCACGGCATCGGCGACAGTATCACCTTTGCCACTCAAGACCGAGATCGTCGCGTTGGGTGGGTCCTTGGCGAAACTGTCGGGGCCCTCACCCCATTGCTTGATGAACTCGGAGGTGAGCACATGGCCCGCCGATCGCACCGGCCGGTCGGCGAACACGATCGACACCGCGGAGATGCCACTCATCGTCAGTTTGCCGTTCTCGAGCTTTGCGCCTCCGGAATTGAGGACGGCAAGCGACGGCACCATCTTTGCTTTGGTTGCGCCAATGGTCTTCTGCGCGGGCGCCGAGATGGCGTCCTGTGCGAGCGCTGGAGGAGCGGACAATAGGCCCGCTGCCGCCACCACCAAACACATGTCGAATAATCTAGGCATTGGTCTTACTCCCTGGATTTTCCTTGAGTGGCTCTATTTCAGAAGCCCCAGATTGATCAGCTGCACGCGCCTGTTGTCGGCCGACTCCGGATGACCGGGATCGATCGGCCATTCCTCGCCGGCTCCCACTGAAAAAAGGCGGTCGGGGGAAACCGCAAAAGTGGTCGACAGCGCCTCGTTGATTGCGTCAGCCCGCTTCTGGCTGAGTTCGAGATTGTGTTTGGCGGTTCCAGTCGCGCTCGAGTGCCCGACGATGAGGAACTTGTAGCGGAAAAGGTCCGGATGATGCAGTGCATCCGCAATCAGCCCGACGGTGCGGTAGGATTTCGGCTCGATGGCAGTCGAGTTGTTTTCGAAATCGATCTCGACGATCAACTGCGAAAGTTCTGACAGCTTGCTCCAGTTAGGCAGCGCTGCAACGCCCTTTCCCACATTGGCGTTGGCTTCCTCAATGAGGAGCGCCACATCGACGGCAGGTGCCGCCGACCTCATCTGTGCGAGCGTGCTCATGATCTGACTGTTGTCGAGCTGCTGGGCGGAAGCGATGCACGGGGCCAGAAGCAGGCCGAGTGCCAAGGAGATGCTACGAACGTTCATTTTCTTTTCCCCGGTTCCGGTCATGGTTCACCGCCATCCGGCGTCGGTGATTGCCTGGTTACATTCCCTGTTGTCGACGCGCTTCGTCTCGACGAGACATGACAGAATGTTGCCGTCGCCCTGCACGCCGTTGCAGTATTGCGAGATGTCATGCTGGCAGACCTTGAACACCGACGCCTGCGCCTCCTGGCGCTGAGCGATCGACGTCATGACGCTGCCCAGAGTCGATGTGCAGGTCGGTGAGACCTTCGCCGCGTTCTTTTCGAGGCAGGCCTGGATGCGGCCGTTTCCGAGGTTCTCGCCATTGCAGAACTTCTTGATGTCGGAGCCGCATTCCTTGGCAAGGGTCGTTACCGCGTCAGCGTAGCTGAGCGTGTCTGCCCGACCCACGGCTGTTATGGATAGGAAAGCGGCAAGGGCCGCCCCTGCGAAGATGCCAACTCTGTCTCTCATCATTGTTCCTCTCTCCGAGCGATTGATCTGAAGTGGTCATTTATCGGTATGCGCAGTGGGGTTATCTTCGTGGCGGTTTGAACGGGACGACGGCGTCTCTATCGAGGGCCTGCGCTATCTCCGTGCGGAGGATGTCCATGAGTTCCTGATACTCGGCGATGCGCTCGCCACGTTCCTGAGCGGACGATCGTTCCCATTGCAGTTTCTCGTCATGCGCAGTCAGAAAGTCGTCGCAGAGGTCGCGAAAACCCTCGTTGTGTGCGGCGAGTTCCTCGATGACTTTGGCGCGTTCCTTGAAGGAGCTCTTTACGAATTCAACACCGTTCCCCATGCGGTTTATCCATTCGCGTCCGTCGCCTGGCAGCAGGCGATCTCACAAGATGATGATACAAATCTCTCCCTTTGCACCGTGTGTTACTGTAACAAACGGTCCCGAGGCCGCGACGACCGTCAACGCAGCCCCCATCCCAGAAGCAGTAGGCCGCTTGCGGCCGTCCAACTGCCCGCCACGCGCATCGCAATGCGCGTCCAATCCCATTTCGCTTTCGGCACGGCAGCCGAGACAAGGGCGATCAAGACAAAGATCAGCCCGGCGGAGCCAATGATCGCTGGGGCTCCGTCCCTGGCTGCGGAATACGCCGAGCCGAAATTCCAACCTTCGAACGCGCCGAGCAGGACCACGAGCAATGCCATACACCACGCCGGCATTCGAATGTCGGCAGCCGCCAGACCTCCCAGGATCAGCAACGGCAGGCTTTCATAGGCCGGATTGATAGCGAGCGAACCGAGCACCATTCCGACCAGTCCGAAGGCTATCCACGCGACCGGCAGGAGCAGCACGGCTATCCGGGCATGGGCCAATCCCCTTAGCCCGGCGAGCATGCCGAGCGCGACAATAGGCAGAATGGCCTCCGGCGACATCGCGAAATGCGCGACCCCGTCGTAGATCGGCCCAAGCCCTGTATTGACGAGATGAGCGCTGGCGTCGACCGGCATTGCTGTGATCCCGATCGGCGCCCATGCGGCGCGAGTACGACTTTTCCTGAGAGCCGTCGTCGTCATGCGAGTGCATTCCACAAGAAGAACGCCCCGACGGCTCCGACCGCGCCGCCTGCCGCCCTGACTGTGATTTTGCCCCATGGCCATTGGTAGAGCAGGCCGATGACGATGCCGACAGCATGCAATAGGCCAGTGGCGATCACGAAGCCGAGGCTGAAGACCAGGGCGTTCTCGCCAAGTGGGAGTTCGGTACCGTGCGCGTAACCGTGGAAGATCGCAAAGACCCCGACCAGGATCGCCGCCGCAAACAGCGGCGGGCGAGTTTCGGTCAGCACGGCTATCCCCAGCAGGACGCCCGACAGCGCGATGCCAATTTCAACACCGGGCATCGGCACGCCGAGAAGGCCCAGAAAGCCGCCGAATGCCATGACGAGGGGAAACGTGATCGGCAGCATCCAGATGGCGGGCTTTCCCAACTGCGCGCCCCACAGGCCAACGGCGATCATCGCCACGACGTGATCGAGCCCCGTGATCGGATGGAAAAACCCGGCGGCGAAGCCTGACACACCACCCGTCCCAACATCGGCTTCGGCGACGCCGGTTGACAAGAGCAGTGCCGTAACGACAAGGCCAATGCTGCGAAGCACACAGTGTTTCATGCAACTCCCCCAAACATTACAACGATGCGATCAACGGTCCAGTAAGCTCCCAACATCCCCACCACGTAGGCGGGCATCAGTTCCAGGCCGCGCGGCAATCTGATTTCGATCGATTTCAGCGCCGCGATCATCAGCAGGATCAGTCCCACGAAGGCCAACTGTCCCGCCTCAACGCCCAGATTGAACATCAGCAGGGCGAACGGGATGTCGCCTTGCGGCAAGCCGAGCGACGTCAGTCCGCTCGCAAATCCGAAGCCATGCAGCAGCCCGAAGGCGAAGGAGACGATCCAAGGGTGGCGAATCGTGAAGCTCGTCTGTCCACGCCACACCCGGACGATCTCGGGTCCCAGAAACAAGATGGACAGGGCAATCATTGCGTTGAGCGGCAGCGCCGGAATCTCGACCTTGCCCAGCGTCGCGACCGCAAGCGTGATGGAATGGGCGACCGTGAAGGCGGTGATCGTCTTTACCAGCATCCATCTGGAGCGGACGATGAAGAGCAGACCGAAGACGAACAACAGATGATCGATACCGAGAAGGATGTGCTGGAAGCCGCTCACGAAGTAGACCCTTGCCGCAGCCAGAGGGCTGCGCGTGGCGGCGAAGTCGATCCACGGTTCAGAGGGATGGATCATCGTCGTCTCGACAGTGCCGTCCAGCAGATGAACGCGGACCAGCACATCGGTGATCGTTGCCTGTAACCCGACGAATTCGACACGTTCACCTGCAAGACCACCGCCGTCTGTCTCGATCACCCGCGTTTGGACAAGCGAATCCGGAAGATCGCGCTCAGCCGGCCCCGTCACGTTGCGCACGCTCTCGGGAAACCGCAGGACGATGGGGAGCCGCATGCCTGACAGCATGGGCGTGCGCCAGACGACCTTGTAACGCTTTGCCGCCATTTCATCGATCTGCAGATAGGCGGGCCGTATCTCGTGGGCGACCGCGCTCGAGACGAACGCAACGGCTGCCACGACGACCCCAAACAGCAAACGCCAAAGCGACATGGGCAAGTGCAATCGAGCGCTCATTGGGCTGACAACTCAATCTGGGCGCTCGCCCCTGCCGGCACCTCCAGGCCCCGCAGGTCGTCCGCGGTAACGGTGGGCAGGTTTACGACGTAGCGCGAACGCATCTCCTTCAGGGCGTTGCTCTTCACCTCTGCGTAGCGCTCGTCGAGCCATGCCGATTTGACGGCAGGAGCGACTTCCTCGAATGCAGGAACCCGTCCGGGCTCGATGGAATCGACCCATATAAGATGCCAACCGTAGCCGGACTGTACCGGTCCTTGCCACGATCCTGGTTTCAGGGTGAAGAGAGCCTTAGCAAAGTTCGGTCCGAGCTCCTTGGCCATTTGATCGGGCGTGGCGTCGCTGTAGTAGTTCCGGAACATGAACGGGTCGGCGACCGACGCAACTTCAGGGGAGCTGGCTGGTTTGCCAGAGATAGTCGGTATCGCGGCCACGGCGGCGTCGCGGGCGGCCTCGCCGTGCTTGTCAAACGAGAAGTATAGATGACGAAAGCTCAGGTGTGGGGAAAGCGCGAAGCGGTCTGAGCGTTTCGCATACCACGCCTCGAGTTGAGCATTATTTGGCTCGTCCAGACTCGCCAGGTCGGCGGCCAAGAAGTCCATTTTCTGGGCCAGTCTGCGCTTGATGATCTCATCGTCGCGATCAAGGCCAAGGGAGACGGCCTCGCGGAACAAAATCTCTTCGGTGACCTTCTGGTCCATGAGGCTTCGCATCTCATCCGGCGTGGGTGGTGGCCGGCCCTGCGCCAGCCAGGTCACCGCAAGCTGACGGACGTCATCCTTCGTCAGATTGATTTTCTGCTGGTCGACGGCTTCCTCGGGTGCCGGGGTGAACAAGCGATAGCCACCAAACAGAACTACGCCGACAACGACGAAGTGCAGGAGCGGTTCGCTCAGAAGCCGCTGCCACTTCTTTTTCGGGACGTCGGACGGGACTGGCATAGGGACACCTATTGTCGTTGATCAGCAGAAGGACCCAAAGCTGCCTGAGCGGTGGTCAGCGGACTGCGTTTGAGATAGCTGAGGATGGCAAACTGCTCGGCGGGATCGCGGACCGCCTTAGATCTGATGATGGCGACGTAGTCCGCGGTCGCATCCCACGCCTCCCAGTCCGCCAGTTCCGTGGCGACGAACCCGGCCATCGGCTTGCGTATCTCAATGAAGTTGCGATAGGCCTCGATCACCCGCTGCCGGGGGATGGTGCCGTCGGCACCGCCATGCACGCTCAATGCGAGAAGAGCCGCCTGGATTTCCGGCAGGGTCCGCTGGCGATCGGCGAAGAAGGTTGTCTCCAGCCAGTCGACGCGGCTTGCACCCCGCAATTCCAGATCGGCGGCCAGCAAAGCCGAAAGGTTGGTCGCGTCCCGTGTCTTCAACGCCGTGTCGATTTGCTGTTCAAGCGCGACGGCTGTATCAGGACCGCCTGCGATACCCAGCAGCAACGTGTAGGCCGGACGTCGAGAAGCCAATGTCGAATCATTGGTCCAGGTCACTAGTTTGGCTGGATCGAGCTGTGGCTTGAGCAGCCGGGTCACGCCGTAAGGCGCTCGCGACAGCTCGCCATATGCGATCTCGGCTACCAAAGGTTCAGGGCTTTCAAGTTGCGACGCGACGACGACAATCCGTTCCCGCCATTCGTCGTCCGTCAGATACGAGGATGTGAGGGTCAGTTGTGGCCAAATTCTCTTCGGCGTCGCTGCGCTTTGCTTCGTCTGCGCGAGTTGTCGTAGCCACCCGGCGAAGTCGACCGGCATTGCGCCCAAGCTCGTCCATTTCTCGGAAACCGTGTCGTGAAGGAGAAGCAAGGGCCTATTGTCGAGTTTCGCCACCTCTCCATCCGCGACAGTCAGACCGTCGACCGACATCACCGCCACGGCGACTGGCGTGACCAGTCCGGGCTGCACGAGGACATCGCCGACAGTTCCGTTCCCCTTGACAATTTTCATGACACGGAACCGACCTTGCCCATCCAGGGGAGTGGCTAGCACCGCCTGGTCTGCGGCGTCGATCTTCTGGCCCGGCGTCACCGCCAGCCCCGAGAAGCAGATGGCACAGGCCTGCGCATTTCCAGCGAAGGCCAGGATCACACTGCCTATGCTCAAAAGCAGCCGTACGAATGCCTTCGCTACCATGGGACTCTCCATTACCCTCGGCCAGCCCTCCAACATCGGCCGACGACCATCGGCGCGCAGTCAATAGAGCTTCCAGTTCAGAATGGTGCCTTCTGCGGGGTCAAGGGATCGAGCATACGCGGCGTCGGCACGACTTCGTAGTTCGCGAAGCCGAACTCGTTGCTGCGGGCGGCGTAGTATTTGTCGCCTAGCTTGTAGACGGTTGCCTCATACGGAGCGTTATTGAGGGTCGTGATGATGGCCCCGTCCTTGATGGCGTAGGCGGTACCCTGCCCCGTCAGGCCCCCGTGTAATACGTCCCCGATCTCGCTGGGCTTCGGGATCGCTCCGTTGACGTTGCCGACGAGGCGCTGGCCCGATGTGGTCCAGGCGATGTTGAAAACTTCCCCTGTGACGTTGTTGCGAACCCAGCTCGACTTGCCGACGACGAGGTCGGTGAGGGCTTTGGTATCAAGCGCCATCGCACCTTGCTGCTTCAGATCCGCAACGGTCGTGCCCTTGTCGGCGGCAGCCCGCAGGTCCTTAGTCGGCGTATACCAAATCGGCGAACTCCACGCGCGTTCCTGAACGGTCGCGGCAACATTGTCGGGGGGCGCAATGCCCAGCTCCTTTGCCTGGATCGTGGTCCAGCGAGGTGTCGGGATTTCGAGAGTACGCAGATAGTAGAAGGCGTCGAGGCTCGGATCGAATTCAGGGTCCGTCCAGGAACCCTTCAATTCAACGGCGCCGATGGTGTTGGTGTAGCTTGCATCGGAGATGTTCACTGTGCTGCCGATCGGCGGGACGATTCCGGTGAATTCATCGGGCGTACGGTTCCCAGCCCAGGCGACGTCGTAGACCTTCTCGAAGCTCTGGCCATGCTTCGACCAGCCCTTGACGATCTGGATTCGGTCGAGATTGCCGGAGGTCGGGTCCTTCACCGCCCAGACGGCAAAGGACGGCGCTTTGGCTTCACCCAGCGGAGGCAGGTCGCCGCCCATCGGCACCCCGCTCGCATATGCGGTCTTCACCCAATCTTGTTTGGCAACATTGGTTGCGTTGGCGCCCCCGAAGAAGCGGACCTTGATGTGCGGACCGCTGGTGGCAAAGGTCTCCTTGCGCTGCATGGCGTCGAAGAGTGACGCTCGGGTATTTTCTTCGGCCCAGACGCCCGTGAGGCCTGCGGGGTTTTCAAGCCGGACATCGAGACCTGCGAAAACGTAGCCCGACATGCGCTGCTTTATGTCGCCGTCATTGCGCGCATGGCCGCCGTAGAAATTGTCTTGACGATAAGGCACGCCGGTATTGTGAGAGTCCGATCCGCCGACGAATCCAGTCTTGTAGGGGTTGAACCCTTTCGCTTGCGCCATCGCCAGGCCATCCTTGAGCGCCTGTCTGATGTAACTGCCGGAGACGGTCGGGAAGCGGCCTGCCGGATCGCCGAGGAGGTAGGTGAGGATTTCGAAGTTGGCGAACTCGTCGTTGGGAGACAGGGTCGGGTGAGTCTCGGACGCTCCCTTGATTTGCTTGATCTCGCTCAGCCGCTCGTTGCGATCGCGCGATGCTGCCCAGGCGGCGTCAATGGGGCGCCCCTTCTCATCGACATCGGTCGGAAACATATGGCCGTCAGAGAGATTGGCATTGTGGGAGATTGCCAGAAGGTCGTTGCCTGCCTTGCGCTGTCCATCCATCCAGTTCCAAAGGTCAGATGGGTCGCTTGAATCGATCGAACTGTAAGGTGCCTCCGGGACTTTGGCGCAATCACGGAAAAAGACATTGCGGTGCATGTTGCGGTTGTTCGGCGTCGACGTCCACTCATAGGAGCAGAAAGCCGTAAACTTACCGGGTTCGTTGGCCTGGTCGGCCATGTCGATGTTCTGCTTCCAGACGGAACCAGCCACCTCGGGCGATATGAGCTCCTTGATCGGATCCTTGTCGACGATCGTACCTCCCAACCAGAGGTAAATCCGTGTGATGTCTGCCGGGTCTTTGACGATCAGCTTCTGCGCGATCGGAAGCTTGCTGATGGCTGAACCTGGCGTGTTGGCAAGCGCGACGGTTCCAACATACTCGGAATGATCGGTGACACCCATCCAGTCAAGCGGCGTGTCGATCTTGATGTCATATCCGAGTGGATGCTTGATTGTCTCGCCCTTGGCG
The DNA here is from genome assembly GCF_000298315.2 of Rhizobium grahamii CCGE 502. Classification (GTDB taxonomy): domain Bacteria; phylum Pseudomonadota; class Alphaproteobacteria; order Rhizobiales; family Rhizobiaceae; genus Rhizobium; species Rhizobium grahamii. The sequence goes on from NZ_AEYE02000016.1 coordinate 37,587, forward strand.
TATCTGTACGCGTCGGCTGGCGTGCTCTTCGTGTTGCCGAAGATGTAGGCGTCAAACGACCACCCGGTGTGGACGTGCGTTTCGCCGAAATAGGCCTGCCTTTCCTGTGCCGATGCCGCAACGACTGAGACCATTAGAATGGTTGACGACAGCAACAAAGTCAGTTGGTTCGATCCGCTCATTCTAGCAATCCTTTATCGATGGGGTGCGGGTATCCCTCGGGTCAAGCGAATGTCTGTGAACTTCCTCGATCTCGGTCGCGCGCCACGCCTTGGTGAGAACGCCTGCAGCAACCCCAGCAACGAGGCCGATCTCTGAAGAGTCATGATGTCCCATTGCGCCGCAACTCCCTCCGAGCGGCATTGGGCCGTAGTGCGTATCGTGAGCAGAGATCGGAAATCCGCAAGTATGTAACTGTAACCTACGGCGTATGGCGTCCGTAGTTGCTGTCACGCGTCGGAGTTGTATGACAACATTGACCGGGACTGCGGGCGTGCGAGGTCCCAGTGCAAGAACTGCGTGCACAAAAGGTTTATCTTCGTGGACGACGAGCAGGTTCTGCAGTAAGTTACATTCAGCGCATGTAATAAAATTTCTGATAGAAGCGTCCCTCAAGAGTGGGTGAGGAGCTAGCCTTGCAGAACGAACTGTCACCGGGGGCCGGTGCTGCGCCCCTGCTCTCGCGCGCCGCGCCGAGCGCTGAAGATGTTCGCACTCAGCTTCAACGCATCATTACCAGTCCTGAATTTCCGCCCTCGGGGCGGGGTGGAGCATTTCTCACATATGTGGTGGAGGAGACACTTGCGGGTCGCGCCGATCGGATCAAGGGCTACTCCGTTGCGGTCGAAGTATTCAAGCGCGATGCGGGTTTCACGCAAGACGACCCGGTGGTGCGCATTGAGGCCGGCCGGCTGCGGCGAATACTGGAGCGCTATTATCTCGTTGCTGGTCAAAGTGACCCTATCAGGATCGACATTCCCAAGGGTGGCTATGTTCCCGCAATAGGATGGAATGATCCCACGCCGGATACGCAAATCAGGCCGGTGGTTGACGACGGCTCGACGGCAACCCGGCCGCGACGCCTCTTTACACGGGGATGGCTGATCCTCCCACTGCTGCTTGTTTTCGCGGCGGGAAGCATCCTGTCAGCCTGGTTCTTCCCTATTCCATGGTTTGGGGGACCAGCATCTGACGAGCCCACACTCGCCATCGCCCAGTTTGCCAATCTTGGAGAAGGCCCGCGCGCAGAAAGCTATACGCTGGGGCTGACCGAGGAATTGTTGACCGCCCTGCCGCGGTTCAAGGAAATCAAGGTGTTCGGGCGAGCAACATCGAAATCCTTGAGCCCAGAAGCCGGGACGTCCCTGGTGCAGACCGACCTGGGCACACGCTTTCTGCTTGGAGGAGGTGTTCGCGTTTCCGGCGATCTTGTGCGTGTCACGGCGCGGCTCGTCGACACCCAAAGCGGGGAGATCCTGTGGTCCCAGATTTACGAGGACAATATTCGAACGCGCGATCAGTTCACGATCCAGGCGGATATCGCCAATCAGGTTGCATCCGCCGTAGCGCAGCCCTATGGCATCATCGCGCAGGTGGAAGCCGCCAATCGACCACCCGACGATCTTGGCATTCAGGCATGTATGTTGGCCTTCTACGGCTATCGAGCCGAATTGAGTGCCGAGCGGCATGCAGCGGTGCGCGCTTGCCTCGAAACTGCTGTGGCCGACCATCCCACTTTCGCGACCGGGTGGGCGATGCTCTCCATGGTTTATCTCGACGAGAGCCGTTTCAAGTTCAACACCAGGAACGACGCCTCGACGCCGATCGAACGCAGTCTTCAGGCGGCCCGTCGTGCCGTGCAACAGGATGTGAACAACACCCGCGGCCTGCAGGCTCTGATGACTGCATTGTTCTTCAGCAATCAGGTTCCAGAGGCACTCAAAGTCGGTCAACAAGCGTTGGACATCAATCCGAACGACACCGAGCTGTTGGGAGAATTTGGAACTCGCGTCGCGATGAGCGGGCAGTGGCGACGTGGAGCCGATCTGCTGGATCGGGCCCTGGCGCTTAATCCTGGCGGAGGTGGCTATTATCACGGGACACGAGCGCTGGCGGCCTACATGCTTAACGATACCGAGACCGCCCTGATCGAGATCAAGAACGCGGATCTGCAGAAATTTCCGCTATATCACGCCGTCGCTGCCGTCATCTATGTTAACGCCGGAATGACCGACGACGCCCGTCGCGAGGCCACGCTGTTCAACCAGTTGCGCCCTGACTTCATCCCGAACATCGTTGCCGAACTGAAATCGCGCAATTTCCAACCCGCGGATCGGGCCCGATTGATTGCGGATATCCGAAAGGCAGGATTGCCCGCCGCGGACGAGGTGGCGTCGACAATGATGCTTCCGACAGATTCCTCGGCCACCCTTCAACCCCGCTGATAATGTGGCGGATTGGCCACAACGCCAAGCAGATACGGTACAGAACATACCCGATGTTACGCGACCGGGACCAGGTCCTTCATGTATCCATCGAGGGACTGGTGATGAACATCTGGAAGAGGGCGATCGGTGGGCAGCCATAATAGCGTTGCGTGGGCGTCGGCACGAACGGGCTGGCTCCGTTGGCTTATACTGTTTTGTGTGCTCCTGGCCCTGCCGGCGTGTGGTGGCCATCCGAAAGATGTGCTGACCCCGGTGGCCAATACGTCTCCGCAGTCGCCGAAAGTGGACATGCTGATCGCCACGACCCGCACCCGTTCGACCGTGCCAGGCGAGATGTTTAATGGAGAACGTGCGCGGACCCCGGCCTTCGCCGACATGACGATCTCCATTCCACCGAGCAAAGTTCGCAAGGAAGGAGAAGTCGCCTGGCCGAAGCGATTGCCGTCCAATCCGGCGACCGACTTTGCCACCATCAGGGCCGACGACTTAAACATTGACGAAGCCAAGAAATGGTTGAGCGCAAACGTCAGAAGGACACCAGACGGAAGCGTGCTGGTCTTCATTCACGGCTTCAACAACCGGTTCGAGGATGCGGTCTACCGCTTCGCGCAGATCGTGCATGACTCCGGCGTCCATAGCGCACCCGTCCTGGTGACATGGCCCTCGCGTGGCAGCCTGCTTGCCTACGGCTATGACCGTGAAAGCACAAACTACACACGCAACGCGCTTGAGACGCTGTTCCAGTATCTGGCGAAAGATCCCGAGGTGAAGGAGGTGTCGATCCTTGCCCATTCGATGGGCAACTGGCTGGCACTGGAATCGTTGCGCCAGATGGCGATCCGCAACGGGCGCCTGCCCGAGAAGTTCAAGAACGTCATGCTCGCGGCGCCCGACGTCGACGTTGATGTCTTCAGCCAGCAGATCGTCGACATGGGCAAGCAGCACCCGCAGTTCACACTCTTCGTATCCCGAGACGACAAGGCGCTGGCGTTTTCGCGTCGCGTCTGGGGTGACGTCTCAAGACTTGGTGCCATCGATCCGGAGCAAGCGCCCTACAAGAAGGATCTGGAAGACAACAAGATCATGGTCGTCGACCTCACCAAGATCAAATCCGGCGACAGCATGAACCACGGCAAGTTCGCGGAATCGCCTGAGATCGTCCAGCTTATCGGCCAGCGCATCTCCGAGGGACAGACGCTGACCGATAGCCACGTCGGACTGGGCGACCAGATTCTCGTTGCAACGACGGGGGCTGCAACTGCGGCCGGCAACGTCGCTGGCCTTGTTCTCGCCGCACCGGTTGCCGTGGTCGATCAGGACACCCGCGAGAATTACGCAACCCATGTCGGAAGCCTGGCGGGTGCAGGCCACACACAGTCGCCCGCGCCCAAGAATTGCGATCAAACCCGACCGACGCCGAGCTGCAAACACTGATTTCGCGAATAGAGGACTGCAACTACATGGCCATAAAGAGCTTTCTGCAGCATGATTTCGATAGAGACAAAGACCGCGATCGGGGCAATTCCGTCTAAAGCAGATGAGGGAATATAAGCGAGTTTTTTGGTTGCAGGCCGCCACCTTGTGCGTCGGCCTTGGTGTTGCATCTTCGGTTCAGTCGGCCAACATCGCTCCGGGCATTCCGGAAGCGAAGGTGGGAGGATCCTGACGACATGATCGTTTCTAATCCCTTGCCGGTTGACTCAAAATAATCTGATCCTGATCAAGCAGAGGCTGGACATACCGAAGATCAGTCCACACGGTTCTTGGCCAGCACGCGACGCTCGCCGTCGATATCCTGAATAGGTCGAAAATCTGTGGAGCTCGGCAATTCAGCGCATCGGCAAGCAGTTCGCCGGCATGGCGGCGGCGGCTGCCCACCCCGATGTGCCGGCTGCGGAATAGCCGAGCTGGCGTGCCTCCACGATCCAGCTACGCATGATTGCCATGAGGGCGGTATCGATTACGTCGTCGATCCATTCATCGCGATGTTGGATTCAATGCTGCCCGGTTTCTGTCTCGAGGTGCATTGGAAGCCAGCTCGCGATGCTGCGGCGCTCGTATCCGGTCCGCCTATAGCCCACAGTAGCGGCTATTTGAATTCTCGACTGACTTTAAAAATCACATGAGCCTCCCCCTTTAGGAGTGAAGCCATCTGCGCAGGCAGCGTTTGCAGGCTGTGTAAGGGACCGCGCTCCTGGTCCGCCGGTGGTGCATGACGCGCTGAGTGCGGCGAGAACAAGGAAAGCAATGGCTGCGACTGGCTTGTGCACGCTTTTCATTGAAACCTCCAAATTGGAAATGCCACAGAGTTGATACCCAGAAGCAATTCGGTTCTAAACAAGGCGGCTGCCTTTCGGGCCTTGGACAGGCAGAAACAACTGATCAGAGCGACCCGCAGATAGTCGATTCTCACCCGCATTGGTGCCTCCCTCCAACATCAGGATTTGTTGCACCCGGCGGGCTTTTGTCATTTTCATTGATGAGATATCCCAAGCGCTTATCATCGAAACGGCTTCACGGCGTGGCCGATAACTTCATCAGCTCCTTTCGAGCTGTACCGAAAGTTCCAAGCTGATAAACTGACGCGCCGGTTGATGAGAATGTGAACGACGGAAATGGCTCCGCCAGCATCTTGTTCAGATACGTTTCCGTTCCGACTCCAATGGTCACATGCGGATTGAAGCGCTCCCCCGCTGCCTCCTGCACGAACTTGGCAACATATTCGATCAGGGATGTCTGTATATCCTTGCCTCCGTCGTCACTGAAGAACGCAGCCGGAGTACCGGTTTCCACGGTGTAAGGTTTAACGGCAGCAATGAGTTCCTCTTGCAACCGGTGCAAGTCCTCCGTCGGTTCAACGACAATTCCTGCGAGGCCTACGGGTGGAGATGGGATATAGTAATACTTGAAGGCCTTCAGCGTCCATCCGGTCGGATTGTCCTTGGCGATGACCGTGTTCGCCGCAGCAAAAACTTTGTCGAGGTCATCCGTGCGGACAAACTGCTGTAGCATTGAGATATGAGGGTGGTGAGTTTCATCGAGCGCGAAGCCCTTCGGAAAAGACTGGCGCAGAAGAGCGTTGCAGTCCATCGCGTGCTGCATCATCACTGCGTCGGGTTCGAGCGCGATGTCGATTGCTGTCACGCTTTCCTGCGCGGCTGCCCCCGAAGAAAGAAGCAGGACGAGGCCAAGCCGTGTAACAGCTAAGGCGCACAGACCTCGCAAGTGGATCAGAGACATTGGCACTGATCCGACCACGGCATAGACACTTTCGATCGGCTCCAGACTTTGCTTTCGACCAAACATAGTCAACTCCATTTCCGGACACTCTCGAGGTCACGGTCCGAGTGCCCTGTTGATCGCCGCAATAAGCACGGACCCGGCGAACGGCTTCTGCAAGTAAGCGATGCACCCCGCGCGCACTGCCGAGTTTTTAAAGCGTTTATCTTCAAGGGCAGTGACGAAGATCACCGGGATCCTGGGACCGTCACTGGCGACCAACTTGCACTGGAGGTCCAGACCGGACATCCCACCACCCAAGTCAATATCCAGCAATATGCACTCAACTGTCACGTTCCGGTCTCGATCGAGAAAGGCTTCGGCCGACGCATACTCCACGGCCTTGAATCCAAAGGCATTCAGCAGTCGCCCGAGACTTCGGCGTAGGCTCTCGTCATCATCGACGAAAGCGACAGTCGGGTGCAGCTTTACACCTCGTGCCCCCGTTCATGACGATACGCTGGCCTGCAGTTCTGAGGTCACTGTAGGCGGGTCGGCCGTAATTTGATATTGCCCTTAAGGGAGGGTTAGCCGTCATTCTCGGTGTCGTTCCGAGCGCTTTTTCAGAACGCCCGTACTCGCGGAAATCGCCACCGCCTCTGCCACCGACCGAACATCGAGCTTTCGTATGACCTCGTGGCGCAGTTGGAGACAACAATGAGCGCCACGCTCAGCACGTATCGACAATGCGCCCGCCCCATTGATACGCCCCCAGGTAACCGAGAAGATAACACTTCAGGCACCTGAGTCACCCGGGTCTACTACTCATGATTGCTTCGACGTCGACTGGATTCCCTTAAGGGCAATATCGGTGCCTATGGCCTTCTGTTAATTTGACGCGAGCGGTTGCCTAGAGGCTCCCGGATCGATGTTGCTTTTGACCAATCCCGAGTTGAGCTGTGGCCCACCATCCTTCACCCGAAAGGCCCAAACGGAAGGGTTTAAAAATGAACAGAGTCCTTATCGGCTGTATCGGAGCACTGACGTCTTCGACTGTGCTCTGGTGTGCAGCCTTACCCGCACAAGCGCAAGACGCCCAAAGAAAGCCGAACATCTTGTTCCTCGTCTCAGATGATACCGGCTATGGCGACCTCGGACCCTATGGCGGCGGCGAAGGCCGCGGGATGCCGACCCCGAACATCGACAAGCTCGCGGACGAGGGAATGACATTCTTCTCATTCTATGCCCAGCCGAGTTGCACGCCCGGGCGCGCTGCGATGCAGACCGGACGTATTCCGAACCGCAGCGGCATGACCACCGTTGCCTTCCAAGGCCAGGGAGGCGGCCTGCCGGCGGCAGAATGGACGCTTGCATCGGTACTTAAACGCGGTGGCTACCACACCTATTTCACCGGGAAGTGGCATCTCGGAGAGGCGGACTATGCGTTGCCGAATGCGCAAGGCTATGACGAAATGCGGTACGCCGGCCTCTACCATCTCAATGCCTATACCTACGGCGATCCGACGTGGTTCCCGGATATGGATCCAAAACTGCGCGAAATGTTTCAGAAGGTGACGAAGGGCGCCCTGTCAGGAAATGCCGGCGGACCGGTGACCGAGGAGTTCAAGATCAACGGACAATATGTCGATACCCCTATCATCGATGGCAAGGAAGGCGTCGTTGGTATTCCCTTCTTCGACGGCTACGTCGAAAAGGCCGCGCTGGGCTTTCTCGATGAAGCTGCGAAGAAGCCCGACGAGCCGTTCTTCATCAACGTGAACTTCATGAAGGTGCATCAGCCTAACATGCCGGCGCCGGAGTTCGAGCATAAGTCCTTGTCGAAAAGCAAGTATGCCGACTCTATCGTGGAACTCGACACCCGCATCGGCCGGATCATGGACAAGCTACGTGAAACGGGCATGGATCGGAACACGCTCGTTTTCTACACGACGGATAACGGTGCTTGGCAGGACGTATATCCGGATGCCGGATACACGCCGTTTCGTGGCACCAAAGGAACCCTACGCGAGGGCGGCAATCGTGTTCCCGCCATCGCAGTCTGGCCGGGCCAGATCAAGCCCCGGACCAAAAATCACGACATCGTCGGTGGCCTCGACCTGATGGCAACATTCGCGGCCGTCGGCGGAGTGCCATTGCCCGACAAGGACCGTGAAGACAAGCCCATCATCTTCGACAGCTACGACATGTCGCCGATCCTGCTCGGTACCGGCAAGTCGGAACGCAAGTCCTGGTTTTATTTTACAGAAAATGAACTTTCGCCCGGCGCTATTCGCGTCAACAACTACAAATTCGTGTTCAATCTTCGTGGTGATGACGGCGCCCAGACTGGCGGCCTGGCCGTCGATTCGAACCTTGGTTGGAAGGGTGCGGATAAATACGTCGCCACTGTGCCCCAGGTGTTCGATCTGTGGCAGGACCCGCAGGAACGCTACGACATATTCATGAATAACTTCACGGAGCGGACCTGGATGGGTGTGGTCATGGGCGAGGAACTGAAGAAGATCATGGCGACCTATGTCCAGTATCCTCCGCGGAAGCTGCAGAGCATGGGCTACACAGGTCCGATCACGATATCGGACTACCAGCGCTTCCAGTGGGTGCGTGACTCCTTGGCGAAAGAGGGCGTCAGCATTCCGATGCCAACCGGCAACTGATGCGTACGGCGGCCGTGGATCACGCCCCGGCCGCCGTAACGGGAGAATTCACCTGAATTCGTCGCGGCAATCTTGGAGGTAGACCAATGTTCTCGATGCGAGATATGTTCAGATCGGCCCGCGAGGGAACGTTGGCTGCCGTCGCGATACTTCTCTTTGTAACGGCGGCACAGGCACAGAGCGATCCTCTTCCGTCGTGGAACGACACCGCTCCCAAGGCCTCCATCATCGCCTTCGTCGAGAAAGTAACAAAAGAGGGTTCGCCGGAGTTTGTTTCTGAACCCCAACGGATTGCCGTGTTCGACAATGATGGGACGCTTTGGGTCGAGCATCCCATGTATACGCAACTCGCCTTCGCCCTGGATCGGGTGAAGGCCCTTGCTCCGCAGCATCCGGAATGGAGAACCAAACAGCCATTCAAGGCCGCAATCGAAGGCGATATGGAGACCCTTGCCTCATCGGGCGACAAAGGTCTCCTGGAACTCCTCATGGCGACCCATGCGGGCATGACCGTAGATGATTTCCAGAAGGTCGTGACAGACTGGCTCTCCACGGCGCGAGACCCTCGGTTCAACCGGCCCTACACCGAGCTCGCTTACCAACCTATGGTCGAGTTGCTTGCGTATTTGCGGGCAAACGGCTTCAAGACCTTCATTGTATCGGGTGGCGGTATCGAATTCATGCGACCATGGACGGAGAAGGTCTACGGCGTCCCGCCAGAGCAGGTTGTCGGATCCTCGATCAAGACCGAATTCAGGATGCAGGACGACATGCCGACCCTGTTCCGTCTGCCTGATGTCAACTTCATCGACGACAAGGCCGGCAAGCCGGTCGGAATCAACCAGCAGATCGGCCGCCGCCCCATAGCAGCGTTCGGCAACTCGGACGGTGATCTTGAAATGCTCCAATGGACAACAATGGCAGGTGCGCCTGCACGTCTCGGCATGCTCGTCCATCACACAGATGCGGAGCGCGAATACGCATATGACCGCAACACCGAATTCGGCCGTCTCGACAAAGCGCTCGATGCGGCCGCGATTGCCGGCTGGACCGTCATCGACATGAAAGCCGATTGGAAGACTATCTTCAAGGACTAGAACCGTGCGCCGGGAGGCATGCCAGATGTCTGTGACACCACCTTCACTGAAGGCGACGGATTTCTGTCCGTTCAACTGGGAGGATACACGCCATGAAAGTCGATCGATTCACCGCAGTGATCTTTGCCGGAGGTTTCGCACTGAGCTCCGCGGTTCTTGCGCAGGAGGCTCCAAAGAAGCCGAGCGTACCGCTGGAAAAGACCATTGGCGTTGTCACCCCTACGGGGCCGGTGCCCTCACTGGCAGTGCTCAACTCGGCGGGCGCCAAAATCGAAAACGGCAAGCTTATTTTGACTGGCGTCTCGGCCAATTCGATCGTCTTTGCCGATCGGCCGGTGCGCGCAGCCGGGCATGTGATGACCGATCAGTTCATCATGCAATGGGACGACGGCAAGGACAACTTCGCCGTCGATCCTCCGAACGCGACGATTTCGGTGCTTGGCGGTGACGGATCTGATGTCAGTGACGCAGTCGTGACGCTGAAGGCCCCGAAACTCGATGGCACCACACTGACATTTGACGTCACCATTCTGGAGGGAAGCGTGAGCGGCGCGCCGGGGCCGGCCGCCCTCTTCATCGATCACTTTGGCGGAGGAGGAGGAGGATTTGGTGGCGGCGGATTTGGTGGCGGCGGCTTCCATGGAGGCGGTTTTTCTGGCGGCAGCTTTGGTGGCGGAGATTTCCGCGGGGGCGATCTGGCGGGAGGTGATTTTCGCGGCGGCTTCCGGGGAGACGACGTGCATATCGGTGACACGAACATCAATCGGGTGGGAGGTACCTACTGGCATGCGCCCGTCTACCATGGTGCCTGGTATCGCGGCGCTCCGGTAGCGACAGGCGTGGTCGCCGGCGCCGCGATCGGAGCGGCGGCAGCCCGCCCCTACTACTACAATTCCTATTACAATAACCAGCAATGCGGCTACTACCCCTTCCCGCCTTGCTATTGATCGCTCGTCTGCGTTACGCTGCCAAGGCGGCGTGACGCTTTCCAAGCGCGATCATGATGGAGTGATCGAGTGGCAGCATCTGTTCGGTCAGAAGCCGGAAAGGGATTGGTCTTCCTCCTATCCCTATTGCTTCTGTTGCTGGCAACCAGCGCGAAGAGCCATGCAACCGAACAAATCGCGCCCCCCAATCCGGATCCCCGGTTGTCGCTCCATGAAGGTTTTGTCGATGAAAGGAGCTGTGCGACCTGTCATAGCGATCAGGCGGCTGCTTTCGCAAAATCCCATCATGCCAAAGCCATGGCGCTGGCTGACGACACGACCGTCCGCGGCGATTTCGACAATGCCCGTTTTGAACATGACGGCATTGTTACGAATTTCACGCGCCGTGAAGGCCGCTTTTTCGTCAAAACGGAAGGGCCGGACGGCAAGGAAGGCGAATTTGAGGTCAAATACACCTTCGCCTACGAACCGCTTCAGCAGTACCTCGCAGATATTGGAGGAGGACGGCTGCAGGCTCTCGACATAGCCTGGGACACGGCCAAGCGGCAATGGTTTTGGCTCGGGAATGAGACCCCGGCCCGGCCCGGCTCGACCTATCATTGGACAGGTCCCTTCTATCGCTGGAACCGCACGTGCATCGACTGCCATTCGACCGACCCGCAGGCGAACTTTCAACCGACAACGAACGAATACAAGTCGAGCTATGTTGCCACCAGCATCGGCTGTCAGTCCTGTCACGGACCGGGCGCCAAGCACCTCGCCTGGGCACAGTCCGGTAACACCCCTTCAATCAACACAGATCCGGGTTTGTGGAAGGTCGATGCGACTACCTGTTTTGCCTGCCATGCAAGACGGAGCAGGCTCCTGAGTGGCTATGAAGCCGGGAAGCCCTTTCTCGACTATTTCTCACCGGCACTATTGCGAGAGGATCTCTATTTTCCCGACGGACAAATACTCGACGAGGTCTTCGAGTATGGCTCCTTTCAACAAAGCAAGATGGCAAGGGCGGGAGTGACGTGTCTCGATTGTCATCGGCCACATGATGCCGGCCTGAAGGCAAAGGGCAATGCGCTCTGCACGCAGTGCCACGCGGAAATAAGGTCTGAGCGCTTTGTCAAACAGGACCCGAGCGGTCGGTTCGACACCCCTGATCACACCCACCACGCGGTCGGTTCGGCGGGCGCTCAATGCGCCAACTGCCATATGCCCGAGCGGACATACATGAAGGTCGATCCGAGACGCGACCACTCATTCGTCATCCCTCGACCGGACCTGTCGACGGCCTTGGGAACCCCGAACGCCTGCACGACCTGCCATGCAGGAAAGGACAATACCTGGGCTGCAGAGACCATGGACACATGGTACGGAGCCGACTGGCGTAAGCGCCCGACGATCGCCCATGCGTTCAGGGACAACGCCAACGACAACCAAGAGACAGTCGAGGCGTTGCGCCAGCTTGTCAGTGACCACGGCCAAGCAGGGATCGTCCGGGGCAGTGCAATCGCCAGAATGAGCCGGGTCGGTGGAACCGACGTCGCGGCGGACATTCGAGCCGCCTCGGTGGACACCGATCCACTCGTTCGGCTTGGAGCGGCGGAAGCGGCCGCAAACATTCCACCTGAGCGCAGGCTGGAAGCGATCGGCGACCTCTTAAGCGACAACACCCGGGCTGTCCGTGTTGCAGCCGCGACAGCCCTCGGGAGCACGCCTGCAGACCTGTTCGGCAATCGCCGCGGCAGCTTCGAGGCCGCGGTCGACGACCTGCGCGCCTATGTTGTCGCAAACGCAGATGTTGCCGAAGCGCAAAGTAACTACGGCTTCTTTCTGTTTGGCCAGCGGCGCGAGACAGATGCCGAGATTGCATTCAAGCGGGCGATTTCACTTGACCCCACGCTGGAAGGTTCACACGTTAACCTCGCAGAATTCTACCGTGCCATCGGGCAGAACGACAGCTCTGAGCAGACATATGCCAAAGCGGTTTACCAGTTTCCCGAACAGGCAGATCTGCGTTACGGGCACGGGCTGGCATTGGTCCGCAAAAGGGCACTCAACGATGCAATCGTGGAGTTCGGGGAAGCTGTTCGACTGGATGCCGGAAGCTCCCGCTATAAGACGACCCTTGCAGTCGCGCTGGATGCCGCAGGAAGGACAACAGAAGCACTGGACAAGCTCGATAGCTGGGCCGCTGCCAACGCGGACGCTGACATCACAGGTCTTGCGCTGCAATACAGTCTCAAGCTCCAGCGACTGCCCGACGCGTTGAGATTTGCCGAGCGAATGGCAGAACTCCATCCGCAAGATCAGAAGATCGCGGAACTGCTGGAGCAGTTACGTGATGCAATCAACCAAAAATAGACGTAGCACTTGCCGAAATTCACGTCCTGTCGCACAGTTTCGACTCAAGGGGCGATGCTGGGTTCAAACGAGATCGGGGGATTCTCATGAAGGCCATTCCATTGCAGGCGATCATCCTGCTGGCGAGTTTCGCTGGTGCATCGATCGGCAATACCGCAGATATTACTCCGCTCGCCCCGGAGGCGAAGACCGTGGAGACCCGTAGCGGCTGGGAATTCACGGTGGCACCCTACTTCTGGGCGGCTGGCATTTCCGGAAATGTACGGCAGTTTGGCCTCCCCGAGGTCGACATTGACGCTGATTTCAGCGACATTCTGGACAACCTCGACTTCGCCTTTATGGCAACAGCCGAAGCAAGATATGACCGCTACAGCATCGTCGGCGATGTGGTTTACGTCAAGCTGGGAGCTGATGCGCATACGCCGCGTGGCATTCTGGCAGAGAGTGTCAACGTGACGTCGGAGAGCTTTGCAGGACTTCTGGGCGTGGGTTACGCTCTCCTTGAAGATCAAAATGGGCACCTCGACGTGTTCGGTGGTGTGAAAGTCTGGTCGGTGCAGACTGACATCTCGTTCAATGGCGGACTATTGGCCGGTATAGAGCGAGAGGACAGTGCAACATGGGTGGACGCGGTTGTCGGCCTGCGGGGCAATTACTTCTTCACCCCTGAGGTCTTCGTCACCGGATGGGGGCTGGTGGGCGGAGGTGGCGCCGATGTTGACTGGGACGTGGGCCTCGGCCTTGGCTACAAGTTCAACGACACTATTTCGACGGTTGCAGGATATCGCGCACTCGGCGTCAACTACGAGAACGACGGGTTTGTCTTCGACGTTGTCCAGCAGGGGCCGATCATAGGCGTATCCTTCCACTTCTAGTGAAGGCGAGATTTGGCGATCAGCTCAACTGACGGTCATCAAACCTCCTGGAAAGGTGCTGATCAGGCTGTGAGACAGCAGAGATAAGCTTACCACCGCGCTTCAGGACCACCTGAAACGAACGCTGCTGCGTTCGCCGCCGACAAGATCGAACACATCATCTACGTCTCGGGCTGTGTCCTCAAAGCGTCGGAACGGTAATCAACCACTCTGTCTGACCCAAGTTCGCGGACGAGCGCGAGATCTCGGCCAGCGGCCGTCGCGATGACACGAATTCCGGCACGCCGGGCGAACTAAACCGCGAAGGCTCCGACATTGCCAGCCGCCCCATGGATGAGGACGGTCTGGCCGACCTTGAGCTTTGCCTGTTCGAAGAGGCCCTGCCAGGCCGTCACAGCGATAACAGGAACGGAAGCCTGCCTCCACGTAGCCGAGTGAGTTTGGTTTTCTTGAGACCATCGCCGCAGACGCCAGCGCATACTCCGCGTAGGCTCCAACGAAACGGGGGTTCGTGACCCCATAAACCTGGTCGCCGACGGAAAACTCTGTCACATCTGGGCCAATGGCCTCGACATTCCCTGCCAGGTCCAAGCCAAGGATCAGCGGCAGTGGCTGCGGTAAGGCGCTCTTGCCCGCCCTGATCCATCCGTCCCACGGCCCTACTCCGGCGGCATGGACTTTAACCAGGACCTCGCCGGGTCGGGCATGGGCTTCGGAACGGCCTCGAATTTCATTGTTTCCGGCGGGCCAAATTCATGTACGCGCCACGCCATCATCGACTGATCGTGCGGAAGTTGTACGATTTGGCTGGGAATGCTGTTCGGGTACATCTTACGCTCCTTTCGAAGGGCTTGAGGAGGATAGCGATCAATACGAGTCCGTTTTCCATTTACCTCTTTGTCGCCCATGGCGAGTTGCGCATCAGGTAGCTGAAATCCCTGCGGCGGAAATTCGGATCCTTGTACGCCATAACATCGGCCAAGCCGGTCCCCTGCGTCGTTTCCGGCCGGTGTTTGAGGCCTTCGTAGACCGCTTGCATGAAGTCGTCCGCAAATCCTGCAGGATGCGGATGAGCCGCCTCGATGGCGTTGCGCTCGGCGGCAGTGAACTCATTATATCCGGCTCCTACCAGATCCATGTTGGCTCCTTCAGCCAGTAAGGCGGCAACAGGAAACAGGTTTGGTGAGATGCCGTTTGTGGTGTGGAGCGCGATCGCAAACCAGACTTTTTCGGCATCCGCCTCCGGTATTGCGTGGCGGCGCAAAAAATCCCGTGCGGCGTTTGCACCGTCCACCTCGAAGCGGCGGTGGCTTTCTCCATAACTTTCCGCCAGCCCGAAATCATGGAACATAGCCGCGACATACAGAAGCTCTGGGTCAACGCGAAGACCCTTTCGCTTGGCCGCCAAGGCTGCCCAATAATAGACGCGTACGGAGTGTTGAAATAGGAGTTCACCCTCGCTCTCGCGAATGAGCCGCGCTGCATCCCGCGCCAGTTCAGTGTCCGGAACAGCTATGCCGGAAACATCCTCTGCACCGTTCATTACCGTTTGCGCCACAGGCGTTTTTGCCTGGCCGCCGACAGCCTCGCTCGTCGTACTTACGGCGACAGCGAAGGCGGCGAACGCAACGGCAGTCGTGAGTGTGTAAACCTTCATGGTCATTGTCCTTTGTAAGCGGAATGGATGTTTGCGCCAGGCGCGGTCGACCGGGTCAGCCGGGCCAGGCGGAACCACGAATGATCGAGCAGAAGTTGGTCCGCGCGAAGTTTGGATCCTTGAGGGCAAGCACGTCCGCCTTGACGTTGCCAAAGGTCGTCTGCGGCTTCTTCCTGATACCGTCCGCAAAGTGGTCGATGATGTTCTCTTTGAAGTCAGTTTCCCGCGGATGGCACGAACACACCGCGTGTCGGTCCTCATCTGAGAATTCGTGGTAGTTGATGCCCAGAACGTCCATTTCAACGCCGGCTGTCACCAGGGCAATCGTTGGCCGCAAATGTTCCGGAATTCCGGGCGTTGTATGGAGTGCGATTGCAAGCCAGACATCTTCGATGTCCCGCTCGCCAACGCCATAACTCGTCATGAAATCGCGAGCGGTATTGGCCCCGTCGACCTCGAACCTTAGATCTGGGCTCGAATGCTCTTCAGTGAGCCCCATGTCGTGAAACATCGCTCCGAGGTAAAGAAGCTCAGGGTCGTACCGAAGCCCCTTGCGTTCCCCGGTTAAGGCTCCCCAAAAGAACACGCGGCGGCTGTGATTGTAGAGAAGGTCGTCTTCAGTGTCGCGTACAAGTTGGGTGGCGGCGCGCGCAATCGCGCTGTCGGGCACGCGAATGCCGGCAATAAGCTCGTTCATCGTTATTCTCCCTATAGGGCAAAGCTCCGCCGTGGCGTGAATGGGCACGCGGAAAGAGCTCTCGTTGCGAAGTTAGAACCAAGTCACATTGGTCAGCAGCTTTGATCTGGTTCTGCTTTGTTATAAGGGTTCGATAGCTCCGGCTGCAACGACACGCGTTCGGCGGATCGAGACAACCGCACGTCAATTCTCGCCAGGACCATCGTCAACCATGGCTATTCTGAAGGTTGGTATCGCTGTCCACGAAGGTGTCCAGGCCCTGGATGTTGCAGGGCCAATTGACGTATTTGTCGAGGCGAACAGATACCTCACCGCAGACAATCGCTATGAGACGGTTGTTATCGGCCCGCACCAACGGCCGCTGCGGGCATCAAACAATATGCTCTTGATGGCGGACGTGACGTTTCAGGAAGCAGACGGAGGATTTGACATCCTGCTTGTGGCAGGCGGCCCTGCCCTCTCCTCTGGAGAGCCCGATGGGCAATTGATCGAATGGCTGGCTCTCGCTCCTACCCGAGCGAGCACCTACGGTTCGATCTGCACCGGCGCATTTGCCTTGGGGCACGCCGGCTTGCTCGACGGGCGGCGAGTGACGACCCATTGGCAAAATGCCGACCAGCTGGCAGCAAGGTTTCCGGACGCGCAGGTCGAGCGGGACGCAATCTATGTTCGCGACGGCCGTCTCGTGACATCCGCCGGCGTGACGGCGGGGATTGACCTGGCGCTGGCACTCGTCGGAGAGCGACATGGGAGCCGCATAGCACTGATGGTCGCCAAGCGGCTGGTCGTGGTCGCACAGCGTCAAGGAGGGCAGTCCCAATTCAGTCCCTATCTGACAGCGCCCAGCGATCCCCGAGCACCCGTCGCCACGATCCAAAATCACGTCATGGAGAATATCGGAGCCCGCCATACGCTGCAGTCTCTCGCCGGTCTGGTCGGTATGAGCGCTCGGAATTTCGCGCGGCATTTCGTGCAGGAGACTGGGATTACACCGCACGAGTTCGTTGAACGTGCCCGGATCGATGCCGCCAGAAACCTTCTTGAAGGCAGCGACCAGCAACTGAAGACGGTCGCCTATGACTGTGGATTCGGCACGGCGGACAGGATGCGCATCATCTTCACAGAGCGGCTGGGTGTCACACCAGCACAGTACCGCATGAGCTTCAGGGACCGGGACGCAGGCTAGCGATAAAACCCCACGCCTTGAAGGGATCGGAACTGTCGACCCTGTTGTTCTCGCGGGATTGAATGACGTTACATGGGCTGCAGATGGATCAT
Organism: Rhizobium grahamii CCGE 502; assembly: GCF_000298315.2. Taxonomy (GTDB): domain Bacteria; phylum Pseudomonadota; class Alphaproteobacteria; order Rhizobiales; family Rhizobiaceae; genus Rhizobium; species Rhizobium grahamii. Next base: position 54,834 of record NZ_AEYE02000016.1, read on the forward strand.
CTACACATTTGCCGAACGGCGCATATGTGTGACGCTCAGCCAAATCGCCGAAACGAGGAAATAAAACGCCCCGACGCCTGCATAACCGGCGACCGTGGAGATCGAAGGCTCCTGCGGCATTTGCGCCTGAAACATGAAGAGCGCGCCGGCCACTGCGGATTGGCCACCACTCAGAACCATCGCCCACTGACCACCAGTTGTTTTCCAACGCCGTACAGCAGTACCAAGCTGCAGCAAGCCAGAGAAAATTGCCCAGAGGCCGAATGCGCCGAGGACCCAGTTCATGCTCATCGTCAAGGCAACAATCACGGCAATCGTCATAGCCGAGCTCGCTGCGAAGTTGATCACTTGGCTCCGGTTGATCGCAAAGCCACCGCTTCTGGCGGCATCAACGACGTTAGCGGCGGCATCCCAAGCGGGATAAATGACCAGCAGGAAGGCAGCCACTGGAAATGAGTGCTGTCCGACAGTGAATGCGGCCCCGACCCACAGCGCCGAGAACACGGCCCGGGTAAAGTAATACTGCTTGAGCCACTGGTCGTTCCCGCGCGTGGAATTAGCGTTTTGTTCGTTCAACATTGGTACCTGTCCCTATCTTCAATTGATGAAATTCCGGCGGTGCGCCTTACAGGAAGCCGACATGCTCGCCAGGCGGAGCGTTCTCGTCCCAGTCAATTTGCCCGATCCGATCGCTTTTCGCCGGAAAGTTTTCCGGCTTCGGAAATACCAAAATCCCGTGGTTCGTCCAGAGAGTGAGCCTTTGCCTCGCCGGACTTCTCGCTCTCCAAGCGCATGCGTCTTTCAAACGCCTCGTTGATCGCCCCTTGCCGCTTTGCCACCCATCTGCCGTCAGGATCGGAGAGGATCGAACTGGTCTGGTTGATCTCGACCTGTCGTGACGACGCGACCGCGAAAATCGGCATCACTTCCTGAATTCTGCGTCTAGTCATGAACTGTTGTGATCCTTTGATTCAGCGTGCGAACGCCTCAGATGCCGGCGTACCATTCGTAGCCGCGGTCTTCCCAATAACCGCCGTTCCCGCCCCACAGGCCGGCGAAGCTGTCGACCAGTTCGATGCGCATGATGTACTTTGCCTGCTTGTAACCCAGCTGCCGCTCGACCCTCAGGCGCAACGGCGCGCCGTGGCCGACGCTGAGATCCTCGCCGTTCATCTGGTAGGCAAGGATGGTCTGCGGATGAACCGCGTCGATGAGATCGATGCTCTCGTAATACCGGCCGCTTCCATCGAGCGTCTTTTCGAGCTCGTCTGCACAATGCAGTACGACATAGCGTGCCGTCGGTTTGATCCCGGTCAGGTGCAACAGATGGGCAAGCGGCACGCCCGTCCATTTGCCTATCGCGCTCCAGCCCTCGACGCAGTCATGACGGGTTATCTGGGTGCGGGAGGGAAGCGCCTTCAAATCGGATAGCGAAAACTCTCGTGGCCGATCGACAAGGCCGTCGATCTTCAATCGCCAGTTTGCAAACTTGCCTTCCAACAGTTCCGCATATTCCTCGCTGTCGGGAGCGCTCGTTCCATTGACACGGAAGGATGGGGAAATGTCCTTTTTGTCAAACTCGCGCGCCAGCGCATCGCGTCCCTGAAGCAGTCTCTGCGCCGTCATGGTCAGGTGCTCGGCTGAGCGAAGGACATTGGCGATGTCGGCGTTCTGGTCCAGCAGGTCACACCCGGAAAGGGGCAAGGCGCTAGCGCCAAGTGCGCCACCGATCAAAAAGCGGCGTCTGGTGAGAAACGTGCTCATGCGTTCGGTCCTTCTTCGTGAATGGCGTAACGTCCGGTGACCATTGATCGGATATTGTTCCAGGTTCCCGACAACACGACCATCGCCACGTGTACGATGACGAAGACGACAAGCGCCGACGCTGTGATGAAGTGGATGGTGCGTGCGGACTGGCGTCCGCCGAAGATTTCGACGAGGGCGGGGAAAGCGGCGTCCACACCGGGTGACATCGTCAGCCCCGTCAGCACCATCAGAGGCAGCAGGATGACGATGACTGCTAGGTAGGTCAGCTTTTGCAAAGCATTGTAATGCTTGGCTTCCTCCCCTTTGGGAAAACGCAGCCGAGCGTGGTCGAGGACTTCGCGGCCGAGATGGCTAGGCGAAAGCTCATACGCCGTCGGAGCCAAGTCGCGTCTGAAATGTCCGCTCAGCACGCTGAAGCCGAGATAGATGATGCCATTGATGACAAACAGCCAGGCGAAAAAGAAGTGCCAGCGCCGGCCAGCCGCAAGATCCTGAAACGACGGGATCGTTGCCCAGGACGGGAAAGCGCGTGCAGTCGGCTCCCCATCAACATTGGAAACACCAAGCACACCCGTCGTCGGTACCTGTACCCCCGCAACACGCACGAAACCGCTTGGCTCGGCCGCATCATTGGCGCCAATCGTCAACACAGCGGGATCGCCATCCGCACCGTAATGACCCCAGTAGAGCTCGGGATGGGCGTTGAAGATCTGCAGCCCGCTCAACAGGAGAAAACCAAGGCAGAGCACGTTCAGCCAGTGCGTGAGCCGTGTCACAACCGAGTGGCGGCGGATGAAGACCCTCCGCGGGTAGCGGATATTATCGTTGGAAGCTTCTGCGCTCATCTTAGCGTCTTTCTTCAGTGACATCTCACGGCTGCAGGCAGGCAGCATCAATATCTAGTCGCTGGCCGGAGCAGTGGGGCGGGTGCTCCGGCCAGTGACGGCGTGGCTTACATGGGGGGAACCACGCCATTCTTGCCGACGACCACCTGATGGGCGATGGGGCCAGTCGCAGCCTTTTCCGCGGTGATGAAGACAACGGCGCCGGGAACGAGATCATCCTTGGCTGCCGCAGCAATGGTCACGACAGGGGTGCCATCTGGAATGGCGATCTTCTTTTCCTTACCATGATAGGTCACGGTGACAGTCCGGCCATCGACGCCTTTGACGGCGTCGGCGACAGTCGCATTCGTCATGCTGCTGTCGGGCTTGAGATCCCAGCCATAACTACCCTCTCCCGTTCCCTTCATGGCCGGCGGGAAAATGAGAACCTCAAGCGCCCCATCGCCACCATCGGCCTTTGGCAAGGACGCGATGCCGACAAAATCGCCCGGCTTGATATCGGTAACCTTAGCTTCCGCGACGCTCGCAACGTTCCAGCCGTCGGCAAGCGTGACGTCGACAGTCTCACCTTCGCGGGTCTTCACCTTGAGGTTGGATCCTGTATAGGCGACGATGCTGCCACGGACGTGAATGGGTGGAGTTTTCTTATCCTCGGCATGAGCGGTTGTCGCTAGAACTGTTACGGAAAGGATGCTCGTCAGCCCAAGGGCGAAAGCGGGGAAAACATTCTTCATCGATTTCTTCCTACTAGTTGGTAGATTAATAACGCGCAGTCTACCTGATGAGCTTGGCTACAACAGGATTAGTGAGAGACGGTGGGTGTAAGTCGATTGAGAGCAGGTTCGAGTATCATCTGGAAAACATCCGCTTTCCCATAGGCTCTTGCCGACAGCATCGCCCCATAGACGGTCGCGAGAAATGCTTCTGCTTCGACGTGGGGCTCACTGGTAAGGTTCAGCGCGCCTTCCCTGGAGCCTCGCTCCATAACTGAAGTCAGCCACGATGAAATGAAGCCAAAGAATGCTTTCACCTCCTTCGCCACATCCGGCGGCAGGGACGGAAGCTCGCTAGCAAGCAAAGCACACACGCAGTAGGGTCGGCTGGCATCCTCGATGCATTTTGCCCAATGGTTGGCATACACCTTGAGGATGTCCAAGGCGTCAGGGACGTTTTGCTCGAGGAGCGCTACAGTTGCCTGACCATCTTCGCGATACCGCTTAACCAGTTCACGCACCAAATCCACCTTGCTCGGAAAATGATGGTGAATACTGGCCTTACGGATTCCGACCACCTCCGAGATGTCAGCATAGCTGAAGCCGTTGTAGCCTCCGTTCATGATGAGGGTTCGGGCAGAAGCCAAGATGTCGTCGGAGGTGGTTGAAAGATTGCTCATACGCTTTGTCTACCTTCTAGTAGGCAGAAGGTCAAGAGCAAAACGCTTCTAGGCTACCTCAGAATGTTGGGGTCATTTATGGGGAAATATTTGGTTGCTGGTGGCAGCTGAGACATCGGGAATGGTCGCTCCTTCGACTGACAAGTCGATGATCAAACCCGCCGAGGCTCGCGCTCATCGGACGACCTCTTTCTTCGGTCCGAGCCCTGCAGAGAGCCACCCCGCAATGAGAAGGCAAAGACCGATCGCGATTGCTGCAACGCTGTAGGCATGGCCGATGGATCGCTCATCGGTCGATGAGCCCAGGATCGAAAAGAACAATCCGCCGATCAAAGCTGTGGCTAGAGCGCCGCCAATCTGAAGCATCGAATTGACAAGACCGGAAGCCAAACCAGACTGCGCCGGGTCAACCCGCTGCACGACTGTTCTGACGAGATTGGGAAGCGCAATTCCTTGTCCGGCACCAACGATGAACAATGCAACAGAGAGGAATTCCGGCGCCCCGAACGAGATCAGTGCTGCCGTCCCGACCAATCCGGATGCTTCCAAGGACATGCCTGCAGCGGTGGAATATCGACCGAAAAGGCGAAAGATGTGGCCGCTCGCGAAGGGCCCCAAGACGAAGCCGACTGCCGCGGGAAGGATTGCAATTCCGGCCTCGAATGGTGTGTGACCAAGGCCGCCTTGTTGGTAGACCGAAAATGTCAGCCAGAAAGCCGCAAAGGCATAGAAGAATAGTGCTGAGAGCAGCCCGCGCTTCAATCCCGGAACCTGAAGCAGGCGCGGTGCGAGGATCGGATCTCTTCCAGCCGCCTCCACCTTCTGCTCGTAATGCCAAAACAGGAATAGAAGCGGCAGCGAAGCGGCAAGCATCAGAAGTGACCAGACCGGCCAGCCATGCTCACGGCCCTCGATGAGCGGCCAGATCAGCGCACAAAGCGCGAGTGCAATCAGCACAGCTCCGCCAAGATCCAGTTTGCTTGCGTGCTCAGATCGCGTCTCACGCAATACCATCACCGCGGACGGCGCCGCTATGGCGATCACGGGAAGGTTGATGAGGAAGATGGCCCTCCATCCCAGCCCAAAAATATCGAGCGCAATCAGAGCCCCACCGAGAAACAACCCCGCCATAGATGCGATACCGAATGTCAGCGCGTAAAAGCTGAGCGCCTTTGATTTCTCGTGCTCTGGAAAAATGGCATTGATGGATGCCAAAGCCTGCGGCGCCATGATCGCTGCAGCAGAGCCCTGAAGGATCCGGCCGAGAACCAGTACCGCTGGCGACCAGGCAAAGCCGCATAAGGCGGAGGCGCCTGCGAACGCGACCATCCCTGCCAGGAAGACGTTTCGGCGACCATACAAATCACCGAGCCTGCCACCGGTGATCAGCATGACTGCATAGGTGGTGGCGTATCCAGAAATGATCAGTTGCATGGTCGATGCGGAGGCATGGAAATCCTCACGAATCGATGGCAGCGCCACGTTGACGATGAAGAAATCCAGGGGCGGCAAGAACGCCCCGGTCAATAGAATGACCAATGCGGTCCATCTGCGCGGGTCAGTGGCTTGCTCCAGATTACGGACATGTTCCAAAAGTCTCTCCATGTCGATTTGCGAAGCCGATCAATCGGCTTGTACAGATGCGTCTTTTAGGAACCATTTGGTTCCTAATTTCAGTCAGTCGAGCGGCTTTAGTGCGAAGTCGACCATCGCCTTGGTGGCGTCGCGATTTGCTCCTGCTTTGCCCAAAACTCTCATTCCTTGGATCTGACAGACGAGAAACCGCGCCAGCGTTCGCTCGTCCAGTTCTGGATCAATTTCACCTAAGGCCTGAGCTCTTATGATCGCCGCCGCGTATAGATCTTGCAGTCGCCGAAACAGCCGCGCAATTCGAGCGGAAACCTCTTCGTCTGCCGGAAGCATTTCTACAGCCGACAACACGACGAAGCATCCACGCAGTCCCTCCTTGCCGGAGGACTCTTCAACTTGTCGCGAGAATGCGTCTTTGATTGCAGCTTTCGGCGACGAGTTGGAATGCAGGATTTCCCCAGTCTTTCGAATGGCATCGTCGATGTAGACATCAAGCGCACGGAGATAGACGCCCCGCTTGTCTACAAACGCCTTGTAGAAACTGCCTCTCGATAATTCCATGCCTTCGAGCAAGTCAGGCAAGGAGGCATCGTGATATCCACGATCCCAGAATACGCCCATCGCCTTGCGCACTGCGTCATCAAGCTCGAATTCACGAGGGCGTCCGGCGGACGGGGATGTCTGACTGTGTCTAACCATGAGGCCAATATGGAACCATTCAGTTCCTATTGCAAGTGATGTTTTCTGTGATTATGGAGAAGGCCGTGACGTTAGGCGCCGCCCTTCTCTGACTGGGCCGCCTATCTTTAATTGGAAAAGGGTAGGACGATGGATCGAGTAGTCATCATTCCGGAGGAAATGCGCGAAATCGTCGCGCGCGCGGGGTATGCCCCGGCGGTTAAGGTCGGCGATACGATCTACGTCGTCGGGCAAGTCGGCCGCACGAGGGACCTTCAGGTGATTGAGGACGCGCAAGAGCAGTTTCGCGCCATGTGGGAAAACCTGCGCATTGTCCTTGAGGCAGCTAACTGCACCTTCGACGACGTGGTGGAGATGACTAGCTATCATGTTGAGATGTCGAAGCACATGGATATCTTCCGGACGGTGAAGAACGAAGTCTTCCCAAAAGGAACCTACGCATGGACGCGCATCGGCGTATCCGAGCTTGCACATACGGGCTTGCTTGCCGAGGTGAAATGCGTCGCGGTAAAGCAATCGCAGACAACCTCAAGCTGATTGGCCAAACAGGCTCAGCCAGCCACTCCGCTTGACGCGAATCGAACCAGCGTTCCGAAGAACGGCCCCCCATTACCACCAATGCAACCAACCCGCACTTTCAGTTATTGCAGTTAGAGGCCTTGTTCGCTATATTGACGGCGAAGGAGATATCGTCATGGCCAGCCAGATTGTTCATTTCGCCAGACTGTCAGATCGCGACCGAAAAATAGCAACGCCCTTACCAAAGCTGGTTGCCGGCGACAGGCTGGAACTCCACGTTCGTGATGCAGGTGGCAAGGAGCGGACGCTCCCGATCCCGCCCTCGGCCGCTGCGGCTGTTGAAGCCCTTCTGGCGCACATGCTGCGCGGAGAGCGCGTTGCCGTGCTGGCCGAGGACCAGGAACTGAGCCCGAGCGAAATTTCAGCCATTCTCGGCATCTCCCGCCCGCTCGTCGTCTTGCGCATGGACCGGGGCGATCTGCCATTCCGCTACGTCGGCAAACACCGCCGCGCCCTCCTTAAGGATGTGCTCGCGTTGAAGTCGAAGCTCGACAAACGACAGACGGCGATGGAAGCGCTAGCCGAGGACACAGAGGACCTGATCGAGACCTATGGCCTCTAATCCGCCCGTCGCGGTGTACGATGCCTGCGTCCTCTACCCCTTCCACCTCCGCAACATTCTGATCCAGTGCGCCTTCGACGGTCTTGTCGAGGCGCGCTGGACCGACGATATACATGATGAGTGGATGCGCAATCTCGCCGCCAACACACCAGGTTTGTCAATCGACCGTTTGAGAGCCACGCGCGACCGGATGAACGCGGTCCTCCCAGAAGCAGTCGTGGCTGACTATCGCCCGATGATTCACGCACTCACGCTACCGGATCCCGATGATCGACATGTCCTCGCGGCAGCCATCGCGGGCAAAGCCTCCGTCATCGTCACCTGGAACCTGAAGGACTTTCCCGCAAGCAACCTTCTCGCCCATGGTGTGACCAGCAAGTCGCCAGATGATTTCCTCACCGATCTCCATGCGGCGTTTCCGGAAGCGCTAATCTCCAGTGTCAAAAGTGCGAGGCATAATCTGCGAAAGTCGATTCCATCGGTTGAGGCGTTCGTCGACGTGCTTCATCAAGGCGGGTTGAAGAAGTTTTCAGGGATGCTACGCTGTTCGTCAAAACCGTCAAAACGACCAGCATCGATGCGGCTTATAATCAGACAACATTCTACGAGGCTTGGCGGTTGGCGATCCAGCGCTACGGCATCTACAATCCGCATACCGGCCGCGGCGCCATTAAGGGTCTGCTACCCCATGGCCCCCCACAATGTCCGGGACGTGCTTGCCACTCACATCCTGAAGCAAACAGGATCCTATGAGCAGGCCAGTTATGCCATTCAGGACACGCCCGACGTCGTGCAGCAGCACTACGGACGTTTTCTGCCTCAAGACAAGGCAGCATTAGCTGCGCGGATCCTCAATCAGGTATGGGAGGCAGCTTAGCGTTTTGGATGCTTCGCTTAGGCCATTGCAGGCATATGTGCAAAATGTCCGCGGCAACTGGGCACTGCTTATCGTCTCCGCCTTGAAGGGATCAGAACCAACGGCCCTGTCAATTCAAATTTCCTCTGTAACAGATTCGCTAGGCGAGCCAAGAATTTGGCCTGGCTGGAATGACTGATTGAGATCTGAAGCTGACAGGCAGCTCCAAGTCTGCCGTCTACGCTAGCGGACGCCGCCCGCAGGTTGCCTGTTCTTGCCGCCCCGCTGCCGGTCGCTTGCCGATCATTTGCCTCACGCCCTGATCCATCCTGTTGTAGGCTGCACCAGCTAGAAGGGGGCCCCTATGAAAAAATACACCGCTAAAGGAGCGACGATCAAAGAGTTGCGCGGGGGCCTTGACCGGCTGAGCACGCAAAAGGAGAAGGCGGCGGAAATCGGCGTCAGCGAACGCATGCTCGGTTTGATTGAAAATAATAATGCCGCCATCCCCATGACTACGGTCGATCGCTTGGCGAAAGCGCTTGGCGTGCGTCGCGAGCAGATCATCTATTCGGAAGGCGGGCCGGCTAGCGTGGAGGCGCTAGAGTCTACGGTTCCTCCGCTCCCTCCGGTCCCGCCTGTGGACTCTACCTTGGAGGAGCCGCCGCACGTCATTCCGCGCTTCGAGTGGGATTATGCCTACGCCACATCTGACGAGACGAGGCTCTATCACGAAGCGTCGCATTATCATGACCTTGTCACGGCAATTGAAATTGCGCTCACCGAAGAGACCAGTGGGGAGAACCCGTTTAACTGGCAACCGACAGATATCCATCCCACTTGATTTCATACAGCCAATCAGGCCCAGCTTGTGGACGAGGCTTGAGAAGCGCCAGGCAGGGTTCAACGCGGGCCGGCATTGGATCAAGGGAAGATTCGGTTGCGATAGATCTCGCGGCTTGCGCGCTCGGCTGCGAAGCGGCTTATCTTCTGCAAGAAGGGGCTTAAAACGCGGAGACTTTGCCATCAGACAATTACATCAGGAGGAGCTAAATGAAACTTGAAGAATGGCAGCGTATCAGATAACTTTGAACCGCGCCTATGCCTTTTGCGCTTTTCGATGTCACCTCTAACCTCGCCTTAAGGCGGGGTTTTTTTCTAGCTTGCCTTTTTCATTTCGGCCATGTCGTCCGGCAGAACGTGCAGCCCGACCTCGTGAGCGGCCTCAACGAAAGCTATGCGGGCGGTCTCGCCATCCACATACCATTCAATGGCTTCCATCGAGCGCCAGAGCGCCGTGTGATAGTTAGCCCCGCCTTTCGGCCACCGTCCGCCCATGAGCATTCCGACAAGATCCTGAACCGTTTCGGCGTGTCGATATTGGCCTGGGCCGTTGATCTCAACATCGAGCGGTTTGATGGAGACGGGCAAATCAATGTCCATCCGAAATCTCCTTGACATGAGGAAATTTAAGAATGGTGAAGTGATTCGCAGGAGTCCAGATGCGTGGAAAAATTTAAATTAGACGGAACTCAAGTTTGCCGTTTGCGTTGGCCGAATATAACTCACACCTCTACTGCCCCGCTTGTTTCCGCTTTCAGGTGGGGCTCTTTTTGAAAGACGGACGCACCAGACCGTTCCCTCGTGGAGCCTCAGTACCTGTTTCGTTCGATCTCAAAACTTGTGAGCTCTCACGTCGCGATCGTTCATGAGATTAACTAGGTCCTCTGCTTCGTGTGCTGTCAAGCAATCGAGCGGAGTGCCATCGATGATTACCGGACGATCAGTGGAGCGCTGTACAATGACCCATTTGCCATCGTAGACCATGCTTCTCGCCAGCCGATATTTTACCGCTTCCTGCGCGTTGCACATGACACCCCCTGAAGCGAAGCCCCAAGCGACTTTACCATGACGCTTGGAAGCCTCCCCTTGCTGCCCAGCGAACAGAGTGCCGCCGGTCAGCATACCCCTCACTGAGATCATACACCCGACAATGGCCTTGGGTTAGACGGACCAAGGTCCGACAACCGTTTAGCCCCCCTTGGTTATAGGAAACCGAAATTATCTAGGATCCCATGAGCGACCGAGACCTCAGAGAAGCCGCCAACAGTAAGGTCCAACGCGGGACACCTATCGACCTGCTTGAGATCGGACCCCGGCTCGTGATCGAGATGCATTTTACGGAGGACGAGGTTGTCAATGCCCTCTATGCGATGCAATCTGCCGGCTTGATCCAGATGCTCGATGGCAACCGGATACGAGTACTTTGACGCTTCACAGATGGGGAACGAAGAAAAGCGCCATGTACATCGCGGCCAGCGTGAGAAAGAGCATCTTTGGTCGAAACATTCATTGTTCCCCCTGATGGGCTGCAGAATGCGCCGGCAACCTTACTGATTGCTTAAATACAAAAAGCCCCTCTCCCGATCAAGGAAGAGGGGCTTGATTATGAGCGCGTGGTGCGGCGCGGCTGGTTTATCGACCAATCACCGACTTCGCCGCTTCCGCGGTTATGGACGAGACATTGATTTGGTCCATGTCATCATCTTTGAATCGCCTGAAGGCGCCAACCAGCTGCCTCTTGCTGGACGTTTCGATGCCTGGAATGTCCGGCCCCGACCTTTACCAGTCGCCTATCGCTGCACAAATCCATCTCCCGGTCGTGTTTATCACCGGCGTTGAAGACGAATCCGCACGATCAAGGCTCATCCAGCAAGGAGCGACAGACTGCCTTTTGAAGCCCTTACAGGACGATGCTTTGCAGGATGCTCTCGCGCATGCCATCGGAGAAGCCTAACTGTTTCTTTTCGGTATCACCGACGATACCGAACATGGTCGTGATTTCACTCAGCGATGGGTCTCGGCTTCAATGTAGGTCCGACAGCGAGACCAGCGGGCCGGTATCTAAAATCCCGAGACGCGCTGCAGTCACGACAAGTTCGGGCACCGAATGAGCATTCATCTTTCTCATCATTTGACCGCGATGCGCCTTCACAGTAATTTCGCTGATTCCAAGTTCGAAGGCGACCTGCTTATTCAGCCACCCGGCGCAGACAAGGGACATCACCTGGCGCTCTCGTGGGCTTAGCAATTGGTATCGCTCTGACATGGTTGATAGTTCGAGACGGCGCGCTAACTGGTTTCTGCTTAGCTCAATGCAATCTTCGATCGCAAGCAACAATCGGTCATCGGGAAGCGGCTTTAACAAATATTCGCGTGCTCCAGCCTTCATCGCACATACCGCGGCGGTCACGTCGTCGACACCCGTGATGAAAATGATCGGCATTGCATCGCATTTGCCGCAGATCATGCCCTGAAGGTCGAGACCGCAGAGGTCCGGCAGTTTTAGATCCAGTATCAGGCACGTTGGCACATCCGGTCTCGGACGTGCCAGAAATGACGCGGCACAACCATGTGTTTCGGCGCGCCAACCACAGGAATGGATCAATCCTTCCAATGACTCACGCACCGATACATCGTCGTCGACAATGTAGATCAGCGGTGTAGACGTATCGGTGGGGTATGGCGCACCAGTTCTGTTCTGGTGAAGTATCCTGAGCATAGCGACTCCTCCAGTCGTTCACCGGCCCTTGCCGGCATCCTCGGTCCTTCGGCCGTAACGATCGTCGGAGATGACGATCTGACGGTCGAGAGCATTCATTGCTCTTCACTCTGCCAGAGGCGGCCCGGAATAGCCTGTTTGATAGTGCTTGGAATTATTAGACGTTGATGAACCGGCGAATCTCATGGCGTCGGGGGGCGATGGAACTGCGCGGTTTATTCAGCTAAGATTTGAACGCCTTTAAAGGAAGCGCGCTGCATGTTTACAGAGCGAGTGGCATCTAGCGGTGAAATTTTCTTCGACAGATTTTGCCTTAATCTGAGTGAACGTCTTCTGACCTTAGATGACCAGCCGGTGGAGATCGGCGGCCGAGCCCTCGACATCCTGATCCAGCTTGCCTGCAATCCCGACGCAGTTCTCAGCAAGGCCGACATCATGGACAGCGTCTGGCCTGATATCACCGTCGAGGAAAGCACTCTCCGATTTCACATGTCCAACCTGCGCAAGGCATTGGGAGACGGTGTGAACGGTGCGCGTCTCATCGTAACGGTCGCCGGTCGCGGTTACCGCTTCGTCGTGCCGGTACGGTCGGCAGTGACACCGGTTGCGCGAGTGGGTACAGACGTCACGGCGTCGCATCTCCTGCCGCCGCGCATCAGCCAGTATATCGGCCGGCGCGATGGCATTCACGAACTGTCGAACAAGCTGATTTCATCGCGGTTCGTAACCATTATCGGGCCGGGTGGCGTTGGCAAAACGACCTTGGCACTGGCGGTTGCGCACGAAATGTTGGAGCCTTTTGTTGGTCGCGTGCTTTTCCTCGATCTGGGAATGCTAGACGATCCGAGCATGGTGCCAACCTCACTCGCATCGACGCTGGGTATTGCTGTCCGATCGATTGATCCGACGCCGAGTCTCGTAACGTTTCTGCGAAACCAACGGATCCTTCTTGTCCTCGACAATTGTGAGCACGTCGTCGAATCCGTCGCTGCCGTTACGACGGAAATATTCAATGCAACGCCGCAGGTCTACCTTCTGACAACCAGCCGGGAAGCGCTGAGGGTGGCGGGTGAATCCGTCTTCAAACTCGATCCGCTCGAGGTGCCACCAGATGGGGCTCAAATGACCGCCGAGGACGCTCTCGCTTTTCCCGCAGCGCAACTCTTCATGGAGCGCGCCAAAGCGACTGGCGCCCGCATTGAGCATACGCGCGACGCCGCCGGGCTCGTTTCGGCGATTTGCCGGAAACTGGATGGTGTCGCCCTTGCAATCGAGCTGGCGGCGGGACGTGTCGAAGCACTGGGACTGCGACAGACCGCAGAACTTCTCGACCAACACCTCTCACTGTCGTGGCCAGGTCGCCGATCAGCTCCGGGACGACAGAGGACCCTCCAGGCTACCCTTGACTGGAGCTACGAGCTCCTCTCGCCGATGGAGCGCGTGATTTTAAGATGCGTCGCTGTTTTTTCGGGTCATTTCACGCTCGATGGAGCGATTGGCGTCGCCCCGAGGGAGATCGCCGCAGGCCTGGTCATCGAAGCGCTCGAGAACCTGGTTGGGAAGTCCATGGTTGCATCCCGTCAGCTGAACGGTGCCACGCGTTATCGGCTGCTTGCGACGACTCGCGCCTACGTCATTGCACTGAAAGGCGACCCGGTTGCGGGCCGAAATCTCTCAAGACGTCATGCGGAATACTGCATCGGCTGGCTCGAAAACAATGCTCTGGCAGGCGTTGCACTTCGCGAGACCAGCGCCCGTGCGCGCTATCTCGACAGTCTCAACGACGTCAGAAGTGCATTGGAATGGTGTTTTGGACAGTCGGGCGATCAGCCCGCTGGGATACGCCTTGCAGCGCGGGCCGCCCCGATCTTTCTCGGTCTGTCACTTCTGGGCGACTGCTACAAATGGTGCGGGACGGCAATTCGCGCCCTTGGCACGCAGGAGTCCGGCTCTCCCGACGAAATGCATCTTCAGGCCGCATTTGGCTTATCGGTGATGTTTACGCGGGGCAGCAACGATGACGCGCGCGAGGCATTGAACCGAAGTCTCGCAATTGCCGAAAAGCAAAACGATATCCGCAGCCAATTGCAGCTCTTGGCACCCCTGACGATGTACCATCTAAGGATAGGCGATTTCAGAACGGCGATCGAACTCGGCCGAAACGCTTCGCGCTTGTCAAAATTCGTCAATGATCCAGGGACTGAAGCGCTTGCGCATTCGATCATTGGAATATCGCTGACCCACACAGGAGACCTTGCTGGCGCCCGCGCCGAACTTGAGGCCGCCCACCAGAATCCATCGCCAATCCTCGATCCTGCCGCAATTTACCTCGGCTTTGACGGGCACGATCTTGCTGGCATCTTCCTTGCGAAGACCCTTTGGTTGCAAGGTTTTGCCGATCGGGCGAGATCTTGCGCCGACGAAACGATTTCGGACGCGTTCGAAAAGGACCATCCAGTCACACTGTCCATCGCATTGATCTGGGCGATCTCACTCTACATTGCCATGGAAGACGTGAAGGTGGCGCAGGAGCTCCTCGACCAGTTTACAGCTCGCGCAGAACTCCATTCGCTCGAGCCATATCTGGCGGCAGCACGCGCCTACAGGGGTCTGCTCGCCGTCCGGTCCGGCAATGCGGGCAGCGGCGTTCCGATGCTGACGTCAGCGCTCGCCGATCTGCACGCCGCTAAGTATGAACTCTTCACGACTACCTTTACCATCGCGCTTGCACGAGGGGTGGCTGAGATCGGTAGCAATGACGAGGCGCTGACCGTTCTGGGCGAAGCCATAGCTGGAGTAACTGCGAGTGGTGATGTCTCTCACATGCCTGACCTGCTGCGCGCCAAAGGAAACCTATTGATGAAGGGCGGCTATCACGAAGAAGCCGTCGAAGAATGCCTGTCTGAGGCCATCACCTGGAGTCGCGAGCAAGGCGCGGTCATCTCTGAGCTCGCTGCCACGATCGACCTCGCAACCTTGCGCCAGCAGAGGGGAGTGAGCGGAGTGAGAACAATGCTTCAAAGCGTATATCTTCGACTGTCCGAGGGGTTCGAGAACCCACTTGTGCGTCAGGCCGAACGTCTTCTCGCTCGACTGCCATAGAACCACGTGCCTCTGAGACGAGCAGGAGCGCGCCTTTCGGACAAACGCCCTAGAGGTCAAGAACGGCATCGCTTGTCGGATGACAGCAGCACAAAAGGACATTGCCTTCTGCTGGCTGGTCGATCGGATCCGGTTGATACGACACGTCGCCTGCGATTATCGCTGTCTCGCAATTGTGACAAACGCCCGTACGACATGACCAACGCGCCGGTACATCGCAGGCTTCAGCCAGTTCGAGCAGGCTGGCGAATGTGGAACTCCACCGCACAACAGGCCGCTGCGGGCAAACGAGATCATCGGACCAGAACCGGTCACGCCCTCCGGGGCATGTGGAGGGCGCACATGTCTTTCAGCGATACCGGGCGTCGGGGATTTGCCCGCGCCAAATTCCTCGGTATGAAGTCAATCTGGTAGACGAACACCGCCCGGTTTTCACCGCCATGGCCGGCGGTATCGCCCTGCCCGTCTCCATTAATGTTCAATCTGCGAACCATGCGTGGCCCCTTTACGGGCTCCTTCCAGATGGCGGTGCTGACCACCTGTCCCCGCCATGGAATGTTGCGCAGAAGTCCGACATTCAGGGAAAGCAGTTGGGCCATCGACACCTCTCCATTTCATGGGCTTCGCAGGGCGGAACTGGCAATTGCGCAGCACGCTCATCCGCCCGGAATGCAGCGTAGATCATTTCGAGCTTTTGATCGGGCCATCACGCCACTGACGATTGAGCCTATCCCTGATACCGGAGCTCGCGCTTTTGTCTCCTGCGCTCTTCCTTTCCGACCAGCAGGGCGCGCTCGACGGCAGGCCGGATCGACATTCGCGAAACCCATTTGCCGACGCTTGGGAAATCCGAAAGATCGATCCCGGCATTCTTGTGCTGAACGACCCACGGGAAGCATGCCATATCGACGATCGAATAAGGTCCGGCGATATATTCAATGTTCGAGAGTTGTTTCTCAAGCACCTGGTAGAGACGACGAACCTCGCCGCTGAATCTCTCGATTGCGTAAGGAACGTGTTCAGAGACGATATTGCGGAAATGGTTCGCCTGGCCTGCCATCGGTCCCAGTCCAGCGACCTGCCAGAACAGCCATTCGTCAACCCTCACCCGCTGCCTTTCGTCTTCGCCATAGAAGCGGTTAAACTTCCGACCAAGATACTGAAGAATTGCTCCGGATTCGAAAATTGAAATTGCCTGACCGCCCGGCCCGTCGGCATCCACGAGAGCGGGAACCTTGTTGTTGGGCGCGATCCGCAGAAAATCGGGCGCAAACTGTTCGTCGCGTCGGATGTTGACGTAGGTCAGCCTATAGGGGACTTCGAGCTCCTCCAGCATGATCGTAATCTTGCGGCCATTGGGTGTCGGCCAGAAATATAGATTGAGGGCAGCGTGCGCCAAGTCGTCTCCAATTGTCCCGACCATCAGTATACACCCGCGCTGAGCGTCCTCTCGAACCGGTCCACCACCGCTCCAGCTAACACCATGATCTGTTCATGGCGGTCACTGTCGCACTTCAATTTGCCCCCGTCGATCACACGATGGTATCGAAGACCGCGCTTGCAAATTGCGGGCGGATACTGCCAATGTCAAAATCCGCCTGCAGAAATCGCCGAACCCGTCACTGCGCTCGCTACATCGGAGATCGGAATGCAATCAGCTTCGCGATCGAGGTTGTGGACACCCAGCCGTTGACGTCGGCTGTTGGCATGCCCTGCCGGTTCTGGGGCGTCGAGATCGAAGTTATCTGGAAATAAAAATGCCCAGCCCACTGTGCAAATGTGAACATCGAGTTTGGCGCGGTGGGATCCCCTGTCCCGACTAATGGGTATCTATGTCCGACGAGGCGTACGACTAAGTTTTCAGGAGACGTCGCTCTTAAAGCACCTGTGGACGGATGTGGGCATTTTTGGAGGGCTTCGCAAAGCCTCCAACGGCATATAAGGCAGAACAATCTCGTATTCTATCGACGCGGGTCAGCCGTGGATCAGGCGTCGCGACATTGATGGAGTTCATCGGTGAGAGCGGCGCGAAACGCCTGCCAACATAGCAGTAGCGAAACCTCGGCGCGCGTCCATTCACGGAGATTGGGCGAGCGCGGTAGGAGTTTGTGCTAAGCGGTCCGAAGGCGGACCGGTTACAACATACCGTGAAGACCATCACCTTCAGTTGGTTGTAGATGGAAACAGCACTGCGAGACCATCATACTCCTGCAAGCCAGTTGCGCGGATCAACTGACGCCGTTTAATACCACCATCTTGTCGTCGGCCATCTCCTCCATCGTCCAGGGAATACCTCCGACACCATACCCCGACTGCCTGCGTCCGGCAAAAGGCATCCAGTCGGTTCGAAAGGCCGTGTGGTCGTTGACGAGCACAGCCGACGCGTCGAGATGCTTTGCAGCCTTGAGCGCGACGGTTATATCGGTGGAAAAGACACTCGCCTGGAACGCATATGGCAGCGAATTGGCGATACGGATCGCCTCATTGAGATCGCTATAGCCATAGACACAGGTCAGCGGTCCGAATACCTCGAGCCGCGACACCTTGGCGTCCGCTGGCGGATCGAGCAGGACGGAAGGCAGAAGCGTGGTCTCCGACAGTCGCCCTCCCCCGAATTGCCTCGCTCCGGCATCGGTCGCTTCCTTGGTCCAGCTTGCAACGCGATCCGTCTCGCGCGGCAGGATCAGCGGCCCGACCTCCGTCTCCTTCAGAGTGGGGTCGCCGACGTGAAGGCTTGCGACCCTGACGGCGAGCGCGTCGGTGAAGTTGGATAGGATGTCATTGTGCACGAAGAGGCGCTGCACCGACACACAGACCTGCCCCGCGTGATAATAGCCGCCTTTGACGATCGTGCCGACGATTGCGTCGATGCTGGCGCTGCGATCGACGATGACCGGGGCTGCTCCACCATGTTCCAGCGCACATCTCGTGCCCGGCGGCAGCTTGCTTTTCAGATACCAGCCGACCTTCGCCGAGCCGATGAAGCTCAGGAAGGCGACGCGCTGATCCGTAGCAAAGCTCTCGGCAAGCGCATTGTCTTCCGTGATGAAGGTCTGGCACCAGCGCTCGTCCAGTCCCGCCTCCCAGAACAGCTTGACGATCTCGATGCAGGAAATCGGTGTGGTTGCCGCCGGCTTGACGATGACGGGGCAGCCAACGGCCACCGCGGGCGCAATCTGGTGGACGTTGAGATTGAGGGGGTGATTGAACGCCGATATCGCCGCCACGACGCCGATCGGCTCCTTGGTGGTGAAAGCCCATCGGTCGGTACTGGCAGCAGTCAGGCCCATCGGGATTTCCTTGCCACCAAAATTGCGCAGCTCATCCGCCGCGTTGACGAGACCATCGATCCCGCGCGTGACCTCCGCGATCGCATCCGTCAGCGGCTTGCCACCCTCACGGGCGATCATGATGGCAAAGCGGTCACGGTTCTCCGATAGAAGCTCGGACACTCTTCTGAGGATAGCCATCCTGCGATGAGTGGGTAGCCAGGCGCTACGATCGGCATAGGCTTTCGCGGCAACATCGAGCTTATGCTCGAGAACAGCGGCATCATCGGCCGGTATTTCGGCAATGAGCGCGCGATCGAATGCCTGATAGACCTTCAGGTTAGGCGTCATCTTGATCCTCCAGGATGGCGGGAAGCCGCTCGCGCAATTCCTTCACCAGCACACGTTCGTTTTCTGAATAATCGACCGGAACGTTCACCAGATGAACGCCACCGCCGGAAAAGGCATCTTCGAGCGCCTGCTTGAACTGGCTGATGTCGTCGACCCTGGTCCCCTTGGCGCCGTAGGATTGCGCATATTTCACGAAATCCGGGTTGCCAAACGTCATCCCGAAGTCTGGAAACTCGTCCACGGCCTGTTTCCAGCGGATCATACCATAGGCATCATCCTCAATGACGAGGATGACAAGATTCAGCTTCAGCCGGATGGCCGTTTCGATCTCCTGCGAATTCATCAAGAAGCCGCCATCCCCGCAGACCGCCATGACACGCCGTTCCGGATAGAGCATCGAGGCAACCATGGCCGATGGGAGACCGGCGCCCATTGTCGCAAGGGCGTTGTCGAGCAGCAGCGTGTTCGCCATGCGGGTCCGATAGTTCCGTGCGAACCAGATCTTGTACATGCCGTTGTCAAGCGCCAGGATGCCGTCATGCGGCATGACTTCCCGGATGTCATGAACCAGCCGCTGCGGCGTGAAGCGATCTTCCGTCGCCCGAACGGCGATGCGCTCAAGGATGCGCTCGCGCAGGTGAAGAAGGGCTTGCGCGTTCGGCAGCTTGCCTTCGAGGCGATCCGCCAGGACCTTCAACGATGGGCCGATATCGCCGATGACTTCCGATTGCGGGAAATAGACCTGCTCAACGGTTGCCGGCTGATAGCCGACATGGACAACGTTCGGACCATCCTTGCCCATGATAAAGGGCGGCTTCTCGATCGTATCATGGCCGATGGTGATGATGAGATCGGCCTGCTCGATCGCCTCATGGACATAGTCCCGCTCCGACAGTGCAGCGGTGCCCATGTAGAGCTCTGTTCCGCCGGGGACCGTTCCCTTGCCCATCTGGGTCGTGAAGAACGGAATGCCGGTGCGGATGACGAATTGTGCGATGTCCGACGTCGACCGAGGACGCGAAGCGGCTGCCCCGAACATGAGGAGCGGGCGTTTTGCCGCAGTAATGAGGGCGGCCGCGCGATCGAGCGCCGCGTCGCTCGCGATCGGCAGCTCCAGCTGATGCGGGGCGACCAGAGCGACCGGTGCGCATTCCTCGGCAGCGATATCCTCAGGGAGCTCGAGATGGATCGGACCCGGTCTCTCCTCCTGCGCGATCCGGAAGGCTTCCCGAACCATTGTCGGGATCATCTGCGGCGAGACGATTTGCCTGGCAAGCTTGGTAAGCGGCTTCATCGACGCCACCACGTCGACTACCTGGAAACGGGCCTGTCGCGACGAAAGTATGCCTTTCTGACCGGTGATCATCACCATCGGCATGGCGCCGAGCAGCGCATATGCGGCGCCCGTCGAAAGGTTCAGGGCGCCAGGCCCGAGCGTCGTCAGGCAGACGCCCGGCCTGCCTGTCAGGCGGCCATAGGTCGCGGCCATGAACGCAGCCGCCTGCTCATGCCGGGACAGCACCAGCTGAATGGACGATTTGCGGATAGACTCGACAACATCGAGATTTTCTTCGCCTGGAATACCGAAGATACGCTCGACACCCTCGTTTTCGAGTGCGGCCACCAGGAGATCGGAGCCTTTGGTCATGACGAATGCCTCGTTTGGTTATCAGGTCGATCCATGAGCGATCGCGATGGAGCGAGTGCAAACATAAGCGCCTTCCCGATCCGATCCAACGGTAGTTCGGTGCATGTATCGCAGATTAGGTGTGCTTAATCGGCCTGCAGAGGATCGCGAGAAAGGAGACACCTTTCGCGCCAATTTGGGATACCGCAAATATTTGCCTTGAAGGGAGTCGAACCTGCGATCCGACAGTTGCCACCGCAGTAAGTCGCTGATCCGGCGTGTTTATGCTCTCTTAGACGCGGATCCCAGCAAATGGAGTCGTGCGGGCAAGGCAGCCTCTCGTGGCGCACCATTCTCATGTCACCTTGGATGGGGGATATACCCCCTGCTCCCATCCAGCAGCGTCTTCGTGTAGGAATGCTGGACACCACCCTCTAACAGTTGCTTCCGAGTTGCAATCTCCACAAAAACGCCGTCCTGCATGACCGCCACGCGATTGCAGAGATGCGCGATGACCGCCATGTCATGACTGACTAGAATGTAGGTCAGCTTCGAGCGTTCGCGTAGATCCTTCAATAAGTTGAGTATCTCGGCCTGGATCGAGACGTCGAGTGCCGAGGTTGGTTCATCGAGGAGGAGGATCTTCGGTTCGAGAATGAGAGCACGGGCAATGGCCACGCGCTGCCGCTGCCCGCCGGACAGTTGATGCGGAAAGCGATGCCGGAAGCCCGGCGGCAGGCCGACGTCGCGCAGCACCTGTTCGACGCGCTCCTGCCTTCGATCCAACCCATGGATTTCGAGAGGCTCCAGCAGCGTGCGCCCGATTGTGTGACGCGGATGCAGGGAGCCGAACGGATCCTGAAACACCATCTGCTGCTTGGCCAGCTGCGCGCGCGACCGCTTCGGGCCGACCATGTCGCCGTCGATCGAAACCGCGCCGCTCCATCCCTTGATGCGTCCGGCCAATGCGCCGAGCACTGTCGACTTGCCGCAACCGCTTTCGCCCACCAGGCCGAATGTCTCGCCGGGCGCGACCTCAAAGGCGACGCTTTTCACGACCTGCTTTAAATCATTGCCGCTACCAAAGGACACGGCGAGATCATTTACCGATATGATGGACATCTCACGCCTCCGCCCAGCTTGCCTGACGCTTCAGCACTTCCAGACGATCTCGAGGATGATCGAGACTTGGCAGTGCCTCAAGAAGGCCGCGTGTATACGGATGGGTTGCTTCGTCGAGCCTGGCGGCGTCGATCGTTTCCACAATCCGGCCCGCATACATGATAATGACGCGGTCGCAGAAACTCTTCACGAGGTTGAGGTCGTGGGAGATGAAGATCAGGCCGATATTGCGCTCGGTGATCAGGTCATCGAGAATCGACAGCACCTGCTGGCGCACCGTCACGTCAAGTGCGGAAGTCGGCTCGTCGGCGATGATCAGCGAGGGTGACGAGATCAGCATCATCGAGATCATGATGCGCTGGCCCATGCCGCCGGAAACTTCGTGCGGGTAGAGATTGAAGACCCGCTGCGGGTCGCGGATATTCACCCTCTCCAGCATGGCGAGCGTGCGCTCCCGCGCCGCCTTCTTTCCAAGGCGCTCATGCAGGATGACGGTTTCTGCGATCTGCTCGCCGACGGTCATGACGGGATTGAGCGAGTATTTCGGATCCTGCAGGATCATCGAAATTCGGCTGCCGCGGATCGCGCGCATATCGGCTTCGCTGGCGGCCAGAAGATCGACGTCCTCGAAGCGCATCTCGTCGGCAACGACGCGAGCAGTATCGGGCTGCAGTCGCATGATCGCGCGTCCCGTCGTGCTCTTGCCCGAGCCGGATTCGCCGATGATGCCCACTTTCTCGCGGCCAACATCGAACCTCACATTCTTGACGGCGTTGACCACGCCGGACAGCGTCGGAAACTGCACCGACATGTTCTTGACCGAGAGGATCGGTTTTGACTGTTCAGGCATTGCGGGGATCCATGATGTCGCGCAGTCCGTCGCCAAGCAGATTGAAGGCGAGACTGACCAGAAGAATGGCGATGCCGGGAACGGTCGTAAGCCACCAGGCGTCGAGAAGGTATTGCCGCCCGGCGGCCGCCATGGCGCCCCATTCGGGCATCGGCGGCTGCGCGCCGAGCCCGAGGAAGCCAAGACCGGCGGCCGTCAGGATGACGCTCGACATGTTAAGCGTCAGGCGAATGATGATCGACGGCGCGCAAAGCGGCACGATATGGCGAAACAGAATGCGTCCCATGCCCGCGCCCTGCAACTCGGCTGCGACGACGAAATCGGCGGCACGGAACGTCAGCGTTTCGGCGCGCGCCAAGCGCGCGATCGGTGGCCAGACGGTGAGTGCAATGGCGACCACCGCATTCTCGATCCCAGGACCGAGGGCAGCGGAGAAGGCGAGCGCCAGCACGAGACTTGGAAAGGACAGGAAGATATCGGTAACGCGCATCAAGACGACGTCGACCCAGCCGCCGAGATAGCCGGCGGTCGCGCCGATCGCAAAACCGATGGGCGCAACGATGACCGTCACCAGAATGCTGATGTAGAGCGTCGTGCGGGCACCGTAGACGAGACGTGAGTAGACGTCCCGGCCGAATTCGTCGGTGCCGAACCAGTTGGCGGAGGATGGCGGCTTCAGCGCCATCCTCAGATCCTGGGCGATCGGATCATGGTTTGCGAGCAGCGGCGCGATGGTTGCGATCAAAACCAACATCAGCACGACGAGGAAGCCGGCGAAGGCCAAAGGATTGGCGATCAGGTTCAGCCACAGGACATAGGCCTTGTGGAGCCGTGCCTGACGTGTCGAGGAGAACTCCTCGTTGATCAGCCAATTGTGCAGATCGTTGAAATAGCGGGTCGCCATGATGTCACCGGGTACGCGGATCGAGGAATCGATAGGTCAGGTCCGACAAGAGGTTGATGGCAATCGAGATGATGCCGATGAGGAGCACGCTGCCGAGCACCGCGTTCATGTCGGCGAAAAACAGCGCCGACGTCAGGTATTGGCCGAGGCCGGGCCATGCGAAAACCGTCTCGATTAGAACAGTGCCGTCAAGCAGGCCGCAATAGGCGAGAGTGACGATCGTGAGCAGCTGAACGCGAATGTTGCGGAACGCGTGGCGCCAGACGATCGCCCGCTGTCCGAGGCCCTTGGCCTTGGCGGTCAGCACGTATTCCTGCCGCAACTGCTCGAGCATGAAGCTGCGGCTCATTCGGCTGAGATAGGCCATCGCGGCATAGCCGAGGATCAGCGCGGGAGCCGCGACATGCAGCAGAGCGTCCCAGAACACCTCCCACTCGCCGGCAAGGATCGCGTCAACGAGGATGGAATTGGTCGGTCCTTCGACCAGCCCTTCATTATAGACGTCGAGGCGGCCGCTGCCGGGTATGAGGCCGAACTTTGCGTAGAAGACGAGGATGACGATCGTGCCCAGCCAGAAGATCGGCGTCGAGTGGCCGAGCAGGCCGACGATACGCGCCAGGTGATCGACCCAGGTGCCCTTGCGGACAGCGGAAATGATACCGAGCGGGATACCGAAGCCGGCGCCGATGATCGTAGCCAACGTGGCAAGTTCCAGCGTTGCCGGGAAGACGCGGGCGAGATCGCTTGCGACCGGGTGTTTCGTCACATGCGACTGGCCGAAATCCAGATGCGCGACATTGCCGAGATAGGTGGCGAACTGCACATAGAGCGGCTGATCGAGCCCCATTTCCTTGTAGACGCGCTCATAGGTCTCGTGATCGGCCTGGTCGCCGATGACGGCGATAACCGGATCGGCGGGAACCATGCGGCCGACGACAAAGGTGATCACGAGCAGACCAAGTAGCGTTGTCAGGATGACGGCAAAGGATGCCGTCACCTTGCGCAGCGCGCCAAGCGCTGCACGTCCGCCTGCTGGCGCGTTTCCAGATGTCTGCGAGATACTCACATCATTCTCCTCGACAGGAAGGCTTTACTTGCCCTTCGAGACGGTGTCCCAACGGGTGAGCCAGGTCGAATGACCGACATAGCCCTTGACTTCCTTTCTGACCGCCTTCGCGTCAGTGCGCTGGAAGGAAGTGATCAGGGCCGGTGAAGCGTCCAGATAGGCCTTGTTGATCTTGGCGTAGAGAACGGCGCGCTTCTCCTGGTCTGTTTCATGCGCGGCCGCCGTGACCATGTCCTGGATGTCTTTTGGAACCTCCCAGGCGGAGCGCCAGGCGATCAGGCCGGAGAGTTTCGCATCGTCGGCGTTGTTCGGGTTGGTCGCATAGGACGCCAGGACCGCGTGCGGGTCGGGCAGGCGTTCGCCGGTGCGCGCCGAAAAGATCTCGAATTCGCGATTGCGGAACTTGCCGATATGGTCGCCACCCTGCAGGTCGAGCTTGATGCCGGCCTTGGCGGCGTTCGCCTGCAGCGACTGGGCAACTTCGTATTCCGGTGTGACGGGCGTTGCGTAATAGACCTTGGAGAATCCGTCAGGATAGCCAGCTTCCGCCAAGAGCTGCTTGGCCTTGTCGATATCCAGCTTGTAGGGATTATCCGTGCTGGCGCCGGGCAGGCCGCCGGGAATGATCGTCTGCTGCTTGATGCCGTAATATTTCATGACGGTATTGGCGAGACCGTCGTAATCGATGAGGTAGCGGAATGCCTCGCGAACCTTAGGCTTGGAGAGGATTTCGTCCTTCTGGTTGAGCGCCAGATAGTAGAAGCCGAAGCCCGGCGTCTTTTGGATATCGGCCTTGCCGCCCGCTTCAATCGCCGCCAGATCGGTGGAGGAAAGACGCGTCGCGACGTCGACGTCGCCGGCTTCCAACTGCAGACGCTGGCCTGACGATTCCGGCATGTGGCGAAGGATCACCCGGCGCATCTTCGGCGCGCCCTGCCAGTAATCCTTGAAGGCGTCGGAGATCAGGAGGTCGTTGACGCGCCAGGTTCTGAGCGAATAGGGGCCGGATCCGGCATCGTTGGTCTGCAGGAATTCGCGCCCCATGTCGCCGTTCTTCTCGTTCTTGGCGAGAAGCTGGCTGTCCAGGATCGAAGTCGAGAAGCTCGCGAGCGAGAAGAGGATCAGGTTCGGGTTCCAAACCTCCGGCGTCTGCAGCACGACGGTCGCATCATCCGTCGCCTTGATCAGCTCATCGACATTCTTGTCGGTGATCCCCCACTGGCGAAGATCGACTGAAGGTGCCAGCCCGAGCTTCACCAGGCGGCGCAGCGACCACTCGACGTCCTTGGCGGTCAGCGGGTTTCCGGAATGGAACGTCACGCCGGAGCGGATCTTGAAGGTGAAGGTCTTTCCGTCGTCGGAAACCGTCCAGCTCTCGGCAATACCCGGCTGCGGCTTGGTGATGTCGTCGGCGGAGAGCACGATCAGTCGCTCATAGAGGTTGGCGACGATTTCCGCCGATTCCAGCTGGTTGAGCTCGTTGGGATCCAGTCCGCGCATGGAGGACATGTTGGTGGCGATCACCAGCTGGTCCTTCGGCGTTGCAGCCTGCACTGCGAGCGGCATGGCAAGCGTCGATACCATCATAGCCGATGCCATCAGAAAACTGCGTCTTTTCATCGTCCTATTCTCCTCCCTGGTGCGCCGGACCTCGCCCCGAACGCGAATTTTCATATCGACATTGATCTGAAATCTGGTATATCAGATCTCACAAAACGATTTTGCCGTCAACGGGGGAATTTTCGGGACATGCAAAAAGAGGCATCGACAGAGCCTGGTGCAGACCGCATCGAAAAAATCGACCCGCGGTTTTTGACGACCCTGCGCGACCATGTGCACAAGGCGCTGCGAGCGGCGATCCTTTCCGGTCGCTTTGCGCCGGACGAGCGGGTTAACGAACGTCAGCTCGCCGAGCAGCTTGGTGTCAGCACCACGCCCATCAAGGAAGCCTTGCGCCAGCTTGAGACGGAGGGGCTGGTGGAGACCTTGCCACGCCGCGGCGTGCTTATCCGTTTCAATGCGGGCTGGGCCGAGGAGATGATTTTGGCGCGCGCCGCATTGGAATCGATGATTGCGCACCTGGCCGCCAAACGCATTGAGAAGGCCGAGGCCGGCAAGCTGGAAGACACCGTCGCGCTGATGCGCAAGGCGACCGAAGACGGCGCGGCCGACGACCTGATTTCGCTCAACGAGACGTTTCACGAACAGATCCATATCGCTTCGCGGTGCCAGTATCTCTCGCGCATGATTGAACGGCAGCAGTTCTACGACGCCAGCATACGCCGCGTCATCCATTCCGATCCGCTCGAGCGCGGCAAGGCGTTGGCCGAACATGCCGCGATCGCCGCCGCAATCATATCCAACGACAGCGACAAGGCCGAACGCGTCATGCGCGACCACGTCGTCCGTTCCGGCGAAACCTACCTCAACATCGTGTTCAATAAGAAGGAGGACATCTGACGTGACCGAGGCAATGGAAAAGATCCGAAAGGCCCTGACGGGCATATCGGGCGTGCCCGTGACCCCCTACAAAGCGGATGGCAGCGTCGATACCGCCAAGCTCTCGGCCCTGATCACCCGCCTCGCCCATGCGCGTGTCCACAATCTTATGGCGGCCGGCAACACCGGTGAGTTCTTCACCCTGACCATGGACGAAGTGCGCGCGGTCCATGCAGCGACGATCAAGGCCGCCGCCGGCAAATCGCTGGTCAGTGCCGCCGTCGGCCGTTCGCTGACAGAAGCCAAGGCGCTCGCCCGCGATGCCATCGCCGAGGGCGCCGATGCGATCATGGGTCATCACCCGATGGACCCCTTCGCCGGCCCAAGCTACCAGGCCCGGTATTTCCTTGAGCTTGCTGACGCCAGCACCGTTCCTGTCATCGCCTATGTGCGCAGCGACACCTTCTCCGTCGCCGACTTCCGCAAGCTCACGCTTCACCCCAATATCGCCGGGATCAAGTTTGCATCAGGCAATCTGATGCTCCTCGCAGAGGTGATCCGCGCGACCAGGGATGCGCCGGCGATCTGGGTCTGCGGCCTCGCCGAAGGTTGGGCGCCGGCCTTTTATGCCATGGGCGCCCGTGGCTTCACCTCCGGCCTCGTCAACGTCTTCCCGAAACGTTCGCACGCCATCCACCAGGCGCTGGAAAAGGGTGACTACACCGCCGCCCGCGCGCTCATCGACGATATCGCCGGCTTCGAGGCACTGCGCACCAAATATCTTAACGGCGCCAATGTCACCGTTGTCAAGGAAGCGCTCGGCATGCTCGGAACCGATGTCGGCCCCGTACGCGTTCCCGGCGTCGAGAGCCTGACCGAAGCCGAACGCGCGGACCTGCGCGCCATCGTCGACAATGTCGCCGAAAAGAGCCGCGCGGCCTGAGGAAGATCCCATGCATATCACAGGCTTCAAGACCTACATGCAGCGCGTGGACGATCGCCCTCGCCTGCTTCTCAAAGTCGAAACCAGCGAAGGGATTTCCGGCTGGGGCGAGTGCTACAACCACGGCCCTGACTGGGCGCTGCCGCCCCTTCTCGACTACCTCTTTCATCAGGTCGAGGGCGAGGATCCGCGGCGCGTGGAATTCCTCGTTCTCAAGCTCAACCAGCAATGCCGCTTTCCGCCAGGTGCGCTCGGCCTTGCGGCGATTTCGGCGATCGATCACGCGCTCTGGGATATCGCCGGCAAGGCCGCCGGTCTGCCTGTTTACATGCTGCTCGGCGGCAACGTACGCGATCGGGTCAAGGTCTATTGCGGCGTCTATACAGCACCAGACCCGGAAGCCGCACGCGATCAATCGCTCGAACTGAACGAGAAGTACGGTTACACTGCCTTCAAGCTCAGCCCCTATCGCCGCGACCTTCATGTCGGCCGCTGGGGCGAACTCGTCAAGGAGACCGGCGACTGGTTCGGCAAGATCCGCGAGATCACACCATCGCACTTCGATTATGCATTCGACGCCCATGCGAAGATCTCCGAACCCTACCAAGCCGTCCAGCTCGCCGCCGCCATCGCGCCAAATGATCCACTGTTCTATGAGGAGCCAATCCGGCCGGAACATATCCCGGCTTGGGCGGAGTTGAAATCAAAGGTCACCGTTCCCTTGGCAACCGGTGAATCGCTCTATTCGCGCTTCGAGTTCCTGTCGCTGCTGTCGGCCCGCGGCGCCGATATCATCCAGCCCGATATCTGCGTGGTCGGTGGCGTCAGCGAAATGCGGCGTATCGCGACCATCGCCGAGGCGCACTATGTGACGGTCGCGCCGCACAACCCGATGGGTCCACTGGCAACTGCGGTGAACATCCACTTCTGCGCGGCCCAGCCGAATTTCAAGGTGCTGGAGTTCAAGCCGCACGTCCACGCGCCGTGGGCGGCCGACCCCTACATGCCCGTCGGTGGCCACATGGAGCTACGGCCTGATCGACCCGGCTGGGGTCTGGAGATCGACGAAAAGGCGCTGCAGACGGAGGACTACATTCACTGGGAGCGGAAGATCACCCGCAAACCCGATGGCGCGACGGCCTATCCTTGATAGGCTTCACGCCTGGCTGCCGCGCGAGTGCGCTGCAGCCAGCGTTCGATCCAGAAATGTGGGCCTAGTGGTCTTGAAGGGATAAGAACCCACGGCCCGTCGTTGCAAACGCTATTCGCCTGAGATTCCTCAGTCGCGGACATTGCCCCTACCTAGATGAAAAAAGTCGAGGTTTGAGAAAGGCAATAAATATGGCCTTTAGGCTTACAAATATGGACAGATATAAACTTGACAGCAGACCTTCAAGTGAAGCTTTGGCGTCTTGACGAGCCGGCTCAAGCGGTTATTGGACCACGGGACAAGTGTCCTGATCAGAAAGAGGCGCTCAAGGATAGCCACGTATTTCTGTGCGGTGATGCTCGACAATCCGAGCGCCACACCGAAACTGCTCTGATTGACCAATTGTCCGGCGTGTTCCGCTAGGACATCGAGCAGCCGCGGAAGCCGGTCCAACTGATCGATGTTGGCGATATCACCACGTCGCGGTCGAGGATCAAATTCACATAATCTTCCAGCCAAGCAGTCCGCCGGCGGGGCGTCGGCCGACGCAAAGCTTCTGGATAGCCACCTTGTAGCACCGTCAACCGCAGCTCGTCGCCAACGACGGTGTTTTGCCAGGCGGAAGGCTCCTCTCCAGCGAAAAAACCGATCCAGCAGACGACCCGGAGTGGATTGAATCTCAGATTGGGCAAATGGCAGCAATGGACCGCCATACGACCGGCGAGCGAGTCTGCAATGGCCGGAACGGTGGCCAGATTGGCTGAGCCGTTGAGCAAGAACCGTCCGGGCTCGTCCTCGCGGTCAACGCTTTCCTTGATCGCAAGTATCAGTTCGGGCGCCCGTTGCACCTCGTCGATCAGGGCCCGTTTGATACCTCGGATAAAGCCGATCGGATCGGTCCTTGCTGCGTTAAGCGTACCAACATCATCGATGTGTTATAAATGGACGATCGGAGCCAGAGACCTGTCGCGCAAGGGTCGTCTTTCCGGCTTGCCGCGGACCGGCGATGAGCACGACTCGTGTGTCAGCCAGCGCAGTTTCGACGATCGGTCGGGCTCAGTGTTCGATCAGCTTTTTCGGTAGCGGCGAATCTGTCATCGGCTATCATTAACTGGGTCGCCGGCTAATTTAAAGCACAGGTCCCGCATTTTTTAATTCACGCTACGGCTAATTAAAAGTGCGACGTTTTGCGCGGCATATCCAGATTTATACCGATTTCTGCCGGGAAACACGCAGCGGCCGAGAAGTCACGCGTCAAACCGACTTCCGAAGTTTCGATGTATTCTATTCAAATAGGGTTGCGCCCTTGCCCGATCGCGGCTCTGGGAGAGCCTTCCACCGCGAACGGGCGGTTCTCCTTGCCTGGGACATGACAAGTTAACCCACGGCCCATCAGCCGATGCTCACCAAGAGCCACGAAGCCGACATCGACTTTATGAGCGACTTGGTCGAACGCGGTGCCGGATATGAAAATTCCGCCAGGCTCGGCAATTCCCTGTAGACGGGCGGCTATGTTGACGCCGTCGCCATAGATGTCATCGGCTTCGACAATGATGTCGCCAAGGTTGATCCCGACGCGAAACCGCATGGGTTGTTCGTCTGGGACTCCCTGATCTCTGCCTGACATCCTCCGCTGGATTACGGCCGCGCATTGAACCGCGTCCACGACGCTAGCAAATTCAATCAGGACGCCATCGCACCACACTTGTCATCGCCCATCGGCTGTCGACGGTGCGGGCGCTCGCTCGGCTGCTGGACTTCGGTAAGGGCAAGATCATCGAAGAGGGCGACCACCAGGCGCTGATCCGGCGCAGCGACGGCATCTATCGCCGTTTGTTTGAGCGCCAGGCGCTTGAGCTAACCAAGGGACTGGTCGCATGAATCGAAACGCCAGGTAGCCCCACCACCCTCTGGCCTAAAATCTCAACCTGCTGCCTGATCATGCATGGCTTTCTAACAGGAAGGCCATGCACCTTTGCCACGTTGGCACTCGTATTCCTCAGCCTACGACTGGCGGGGTCGTTCCGTTAACGCTCATATCACGTCAGCTCGACCGGTTAAGTGCCGAGATCGGCGGGGCCGGCGAGATCTTCAGCCGCGTGTCGCGCGAGAGGCGTTGGCAGATCAGCCAAGGCAACCGTCGCGCAGTCATCGCTTAGCGCGATCATTTCGGGAGCCGCGAGGAGATGGGTCACGGAGACGGCGAGCGCGCTCCAATCCCCGCTGCTGGCACGCCTGGAAGATGCCTGCACGCATCCTGCCCGGCCGAAAGACATTGACGTGCTTCATGCCCGCGTATCGTTCGCTGGTTTGCGTCTCGCCGACGTCCCGGTGATCGCTACGAAGGGCGCATATGAGGCTTCGACCATGAAGCGCTGTACGGCCAATTGTCCAGCGTATCGACTATGCAGCCGAGCACCTTGTGGATAGCGCCAGAAACCGCTCCAGTCTCTATCCCTCACTTCCCGGAGCAATATTAATTTGCCGCAATTGGGGCCGCTTGCACCTTTTTGTTGCGTTCGGAATGGGATGCTAAAGTGGTGTTGATCGGTCGCGGAGACCGTAGAGGGAATTTGAAATGCAATGGACTGCGTCGTGCTCGTGTGGTGCCCTTTCCATTGTCACCTCTGGCCAACCTAGAAAGGTCTCGGTCTGCCATTGCAATGCCTGTTAGCGCCGAACAGGATCAAGCTTCGGCGTAGCGGTGTTCTTCGATACCGAGCTAACCGAGAAAATTGGTTCGTCAACGACCTACAAAAAAGCGAAAGATAGCGGGAAATCGCTCGAATTTCATTTTTGCCCCACCTGCGGTTCGGCCGTTTTCTGGAAGCCATACTTCAGGCCAGGTTTGACCGCTGTCGCTCTCGGCTGTTTCGACAGTACGCTTGGCCTGAAACCATCCCAGACCGTTTACGACGAGTACCGCCACGCTTGGGTGGCGGTCACCGTCGACGAACTGTCGAAGTAACCCGGCGGTTGCACCTGCCTCCCACAAGCGGCATTTCAGACCGCGGTTGCCTCGCGGATCAAAAGCGCGCGTTGCGCCAGGGTGCGAGAAGCAAAGCGAGACAGTGGACTAATTTTGCTTGCTCGAAAGGAATGGGCATAACCGGAGCATCAGAGAGCTCGGCAGGCAGATGGTCGCGCTCATAACCGCTCACGAAGAGCCACTCCCGGCGTCGGAGGTGTCGTTGCGGCGGATGACCGAGAACCTCTGGTCCTGAGTGTAGCGTGCGAACCCAACAAGCATACTCGGTAGGCTTCCTCTGCGTCACGGCCGCAAGCGGTGCGTGGTCGATCGCGTCACGGCCGACGGAGAGCCATTGAGACGGGGCGTCTCCCCCTGCTAATCCCTGTCAGCTCGCCGGATTGCGCGCAGTGACGATCCAGGCCGCGCCGTCGATCATCACCGACCGCTCACCGGGGCAGCCCGCGAAGGCGACACGAACCGCAGCCGAGGCGCGGGCGCGGATGTCGTCGGGCTGATCAGCGAGCGCGCGCGACAGCGGGCCGACCTCGAGTGTCATCTCCACCGCGTCGTCGATCGCTGCGTCCCGCGTCCCGCCCTCGCCGAACGGGATGGAGGCATCGAATGGCGCGATAGCGACATCGGTGAAGCCAGCCGCCGTTAAAATACGCGCCACCCGCCCCTGGTCGCCAAACGAGAACGGGCCGGGCGCTTCGGGATCGGGCGGCGCCGTCGGCGGGACGATGCCCTTGATCGCGCCCATCGGCAAGCGCACCCAATCGTTCTCGGCCATGCCGCGCCAGCAAACGAAAGCGACCCGCGCGGCCGGCTTGAGCGCCCGGCGCATATGAGCGAACGCCGCCGTCGGATCGTCAAAGAACATCACTCCGAAGCGCGAGAACAGGATGTCGAACGCGCGCTCGGGCAACTCGGTGCTGCTGGCGTCGGCAACCTGAAATAGGGCCGGCGTATCCTGCGGCGCTAGCGCACGCGCTCTGCCGATCAGCGGTTCAGATATATCCACGCCTAGCACATGGCCCCCCGCGCCGACGCGGGCGGCCAGATCCAGACTAGACGCCCCCGCGCCGCAGCCGACGTCCAGCACGCGTTCGCCCGTGGCGGGCGCGGCGGCTTCGATCGCGGCCTGGCCGAACACCGCCAGCATGGCATCGAGCCGGGCCTGGTAAGCAACCCAGCGCTCCCCGCTTTGGCCATTCCAGTCGGCTACCTGATGAACATTTTTGTCTATCTCATGTCCTCTTTCTGATCGGTTCTTAGCCAGGCTATCCGCCGGCGTTGTCGTTGCCGCCGTGCGCGGCGATAAACATGGTGACGGCCGACCGGCAATAGGATTCGATTTCGTTGTCGTCCTCTGCTCTTGCCTCATCGAAGCGTGCGGTAATCAGGAGATCGGATCCTTTGAAGAGCGCGGCAAACAAGCGGGCGGACTGGAGAGGATCAGGCACGTTCAAAACCGCCTTCGCGTGCAACTGCCGCAACAGGGCCTCGATTTGGGCGATGACAAAGGCCGGGCCGGCGTCGTAATGGAGCTTGCTTAACGACTTTTGATTCGTCTTGTCGGCCATGACCATGGCTTCGACACTGCGGACGTCCGGGCGCAACAGCGTGCGAAGCAGGGATGATCCCGCCGCCATGAGCTGATCTTCAGCCGAACCGTCGACGCCTTCAAAAAGAGCGTGCGGCACGAACTGATGGCAGCGGGCCGCCATGGCCGCGCTGAACAGCGCCTCCTTGTTCTCGAAGTGCCGATAGATGCTAAGCTTAGATATCTTCGCCCGCCGGGCGACCTTGTCCAATGTCGTGGCCTGAAAACCCAATTCCACAAAGAGCTCGTGCGCTGCGTCGAGTATCGTTTGGCCAAGCGCCTCGTTAGTGGGCCGGCCACGTCGACCCTGGCTTTTTTCGGTCACGACAATTATGATCCTTGACAGTATCGTTATTCTTGAATTACGATAACATGCAGTATCCGAAATGTGCAAGCCAACGAGTGGATTTTATCTTGTCCTCCAAATCAAGTTTCCCTTGGCCGCCCGGCGATATCGAATACGTATCGCTGGACGAAAATGCGCGCCAGGCCCAGCCCAACCCCTCCATCCACCCCACGGAGCTTATCACCATGGATGACGTCATCATCATCGGCGGCAGCTTTGCCGGCCTCGCCGCCGCCCTGCAGCTCGGCCGTGCCCGTCGCAAGGTCACCGTTCTCGATACCGGACTTCCGCGCAATCGTTTCGCCGGCCACTCGCATGGCCTCCTCGGCCACGATCACAAACCGCCGCTGGACATCCTGGCCGCCGCGCGGCAGCAGCTGACGCGTTATCCCACGCTCAAGCTGGTCAATGCCCGAGCCGACAGCATCTCCGGCGCCATCGACAATTTCTCTGTCCTCACTGGCGATGGCGAAAGCCTTGGGGCGCGCCGCCTGATCCTGAGCTATGGCGTTGCCGATCAGATGCCTGATGTTCCGGGCTTTGCCGAAAGCTGGGGCACGTCCATCGTGCCCTGCCCCTACTGCGACGGCTTCGAAGTCGCCGACCAGCATTGGGGCCTCGTCTGGTCCGGCCCGCAGTCGCACACTTATGTGAGGCTGTACCACGATTGGACCGACACGTTGACGGTCTTCGCCGATGGTCACGACATTGCACCCGATATCCAGGCCGATCTGGCGCGCCGCAACATACCTGTCATCGACGGCCGGATCGCCGAGATCGCCCATCACGGGGGCCATATCACCACCGTTAATCTCGAAAGCGGCCGCAATGCCGGGGTCGATATCCTGTTCGCGCATCCGCGCAACAAGCCGTCCGCAAGCCTGCATGAATCACTGGGCCTCGACACGGTCAATACGCCCCTCGGCATCGCCCTCAAGGTCGACGAGCGTCGAGAAACCAGCATGCCCGGCATCTACGCCGCCGGCGATGTTGCTAATCCAGCGATGGCCTCCGTCACCACGGCAATATCACAGGGCGCGACGGCGGGTATCTCCGCGCAGCAGTCGATGCTGGTTTGAGAGCAGAGAAGCCCTTTTCCGGGTGCCCCGGGCTATTGCCGGCGAACCGGCTAAGCGAGGCCTGCGTGACTTCATTCTGAGATAGGGAGAAATTCCGCTGAACCTGGCAAAGTCCGCCGATCTTCACCCGTGCCAAATCGTCAAAAACAGCAGATTGCTATCCCGTGATCCTGGAAAACCGACAAGGAAAATCGGGGCAAATCACGGCCGCGACGGCCCCAGGGAGGGTGGCGATGGCTAAGAAACTGCCAGGATCGAAGCCCGCGCCGAGGAACTCGACACCATTGCCGCGGTGCTGAAAACCTGCGCGATCGGGCGATCCTGATGGTCGCCTTTGCCTCTGGCGGTAGCCGATGCAGGGAGATCGCCGCGCTTCGCGTCGAGCAGCTGAGTGTCGAGGCGCCGATCGAGCAAAAGGACGACCCTCCCCTCCCTGGCCATTCATCTCGGCCGCACGAAGACGACATCGGATGAGGAGGACGAAGTCGTCTACCTCACCGGACCGACCGGTCGAGGCGCTACATGCCTGGATGGCGACCGCCGATTTCTGGCCTGTTGGCGGATTCAAACAGCGGGGGCAATGTCGTGCGCGCCTTGATTGGCGACGGGCGGCCGGACGAGCTCACACAGAAGATCGATCCAGACCGTCGATTGGCACTCGACTTCTACCGCAGTCGCTAGACGACCCCGGTGATACAACACACCGCCATTCAGTGGTATCTCGGCCTGCCGATGCGACCCGAAGGGACTGACGATCTCGACGAACTCTTGACCCCCGACAGTGCTTCGGCGGTTGACATATCGCCCTATGTGGTCGTTCAGATTGCCGGAGTTGGTCTTGCCGCATTGACGGTATCGACGATCATCGAGATGGAGGTTGAAATGCGAAATATCTCTGTTTTCTTTCTGCAAGCGTCAGGCATCGCAGCCATTTGCATTGCCGTTGCTGCGGCGGCCGTAGCCACCGATAACGTTTCGCCGATCTACGGAGTGGCCCTTCCGGAGGGGTATCGCGACTGGAAGATGATAACGGTGGCGCACGAGGCAGGGAAGAACAACGACATCCGAGCAATCCTTGGGAATGAGATCGCAGTACAGGCTTTTCGGGAGGGGACGCGGCCCTTTCCCGATGGATCGGTGATTGCGCGCTTGGCGTACGTATACAAGTCTTCTCCAGAAAACGACGCCGTATTTCCGGCGCCGCAATCTTTTGTGGCGGGGGATCCCACGAACGTGCAGATCAGCGTAAAGGACTCGAAGAAATATGCCGACAGCGGCGGCTGGGGATACGCGCAGTTCGAAAACGGCCTCGCAAACCAGAGCGCGCCGCTTATGAAGTCTTGCTTTGCGTGTCACACAATGTTGGATCGTTCGAAGGATTTCGTGTTCAGCCACTATTCTCAATGATCGCGACGGGTGACGGAGACCAAGCTAGCCGAACGATTGGACGATGGCCGATATCCGCTGGGGATGAAGGCGCTCTTCGGCCGAGACCAAGTGTTCAGGAGAAGTGCCCGCTTGTTTCGATGCGCACCTTTCGCTTTGTCCGTGGAACGTGTCTCTGGAAAAAGTCTCTATTGGCACCATCACTGTGGACCCAGCCGGTCCGGCGGCTGAGTTGTGCAGAAATCCAGAGCCCCTTCCGGGGGTGTGGCACTGCGTCCCCTTTCATGGTTGGAACTGCCGGGTCGGCAACATGCCGAAACCGCCGGAACGTCCGCCACTGGACCATTATTGGACTCCCCGCCTCACTTGCCCTATGCTTCTGGTGGAACAACAAAAAGGAACTGCAATTGAACGTTGTACTATGGGATCGACCTATCCGAGCTGGGGGTAACTTGATCTTCGGACCGCTTGCGGCGAAGGAATTCATGGCGACCGGGTGGTCAGAAGCTAAAAACGGAGATTTCGCAGCAGCCCTGACGGCGATCCTCGCTGCAATCCGCGGTAAGGGATCTCCCGATTTCGCGCGAGAGCACTTCGAAAAAGCTCTGGTGTCGGCCGAGTTGATCTAGGATCGAAGCAGGTCTTTTTCTCCTTCAAATCAGGGGTGGCGTTCCAAGACGCCTCCCTTCTGGGGAAAGAGGCAATCCTGGAAATCTTTTCAATTTTTTAGCTAGAAACGTTCGGATTCCATTGCCGAACCGCGGGCCGGGTGGCTTGGGCTTGCCCTATCCAAGGACGACGGCGTCGCGATCCTTAACTCTGCCTGGAGCCAGTATCGAGGTCGCTTTCGCAGAAACATTGATCTTCAGACGAATGTCGTCCTGTTTGCCGGTGCTCCCTGATGTGTGCTGACCTTTCAAGACGCGATGTTTGACTTTCCTCAATGCCCGCATCCCTTGCCCGCGCCATAGTTCTCTGACCGGTTCCGCAGCAAGCGAACCAGGATCCGTCAGGGCCGAAGATCTCACCCACCAGCTTCGGAACCAATTGTTTAACAAGACCGTCCGACGAGGAGACAAGGCATGATCGTTGAGAACGCAATGACACCGTCGCCGATAACGATCGGCGAGTCTTCTACGGTCTTCGATGCAGCGAGCCTCATGCTCGCAAATCGGATTAGCGGCCTTCGTGTCGTGGACGACGAGGGTGTGCTGATCGGTATAATCACCGAAAGCGACTTCCTGCGGCGCCACGAACTCAATACCGACCGCAAGAGCTCATGGTTGCAGAACTTTCTGGCAAGCCCAGGCAAAATGGCCGACGAATACGTTCGCACCCACGGCCGCCTTGTAAAGGAGGTGATGAGCCCGCACCTCGTAGTCACAAGTCCGACGGCAGCTCTTTTCGAAGCTGTGCTCCTGATGGAGCGAAACCGCGTCAAACGGTTGCCGGTTGTCTCCGAGGGCAGACTGATTGGCATCATTTCGCGATCCGACCTGTTGCGTGCGCTGGCGAGAACGCAAAACCCCTCCGTGCCGTCGGTCGAAGACACGAAGGTCCAGGATGCCGTCTAGGCCGAACTTGCGAAGCAAACCTGGAGCAGAAACGGAGCCATCCGCTGTCAGGTGAGAAACGGCATAGCCGAGCTTGCCGGTACCATCTTCGACGAACGCGAGAGGCTCGCTGCCAAGGTCGCCGCCGAAAACGTTCCAGGCGTGAAATCGACAACAGATCACCTGATTTGGATCGATCCCTACTACGGGGTCGCCCTGCCACCACCGGTCGGAAACGAGGAACGGATATAATACCGGTTGTCGAGAAGTAGGGCGCGAGGAGCCACGACTGAAAACGAACCGGCTCCTCGCAAATGTCTCGGTATCTCATCCCCGCGACAGCGAGACTCTAGCAAAAGCGTGGTAAACAAACTCCTATCGCATTGAGAAAACGGCGACACGGGCTCGAGCTTGGGGAAAATGGCTGGGTCGCTCCGAGTAGCTGCTAATTGAGCGGGGTGAGGCCGTCATCTCCACGAAATCAGCGACCCACACGTTCGGATCCTACGCTGATCCTATGGTTGAATTATGTAAAACACGATCTGCGAAAATTACAGACGTTTGCTGTAAAGGATATCCCAGATTGATCTCCATCAAGGAAGCCTTCGTTCCCTTCCGTATGCTTCTGGAGCTAGTAGCGGTGAACCATGCAGGAACCAAGATCGTCTCTGCACGACGATGCCGATCCTGCTTTCGAGGCGGGTTTGCGAATGCTCATCGATGGCGGCATGTTTCAGGGAACAAGGCGTGATAAGGAACTGAGCGATCAGCCCTTCCCTTTCAATGCGCATGTGCTCGGGGCTGTGTTGCCGACCCATGAGCAAACCGGTCAATCCGGCGTCCTTTCAAAGCTAACTAGGGGAGGCTTCGGCGCGACGATATATACAACCCACGATCCCGACCGTATTCATCGGTTCGAAGTCAAGAAGCTCGACTGCCGCAGCCGGGTCGTCATCCTTCGGAAGGTAAGACGGTCGCTAGACCAAGAAGAAGAGCGATGCAGAGCGAAGGAGACAGACAATGCTATCCACTGATCGGGATTTCAAACCGGGCGGCGAGCATTTCGCCATTCCTACCCAAGGGGAAGTCGAAGGAAAGCTCATGGCGTCAGAATTGGTCGCTGTCGCTTGTCTCCAGGAGCTCTTGAGGAAAGAACATGCGCCGGTCGTCGAAAGGGTTCGGCGTCGGATCCTCCGTGATCTGAAACACCGCTGCCGCACGCTGCAACTCACCGCGGATGACGAAAAGACGACCGGTGACTATGCACTGCAGGTTCTGGCGGCAGCTGTGGATGAAGCGAGATCCAGATAGGGTTTAGGACAAGTGGGGATCCCCATGAGCAAGGACGTGGGCGTTGCTTTCAATGTCGGTTCATCGAGCGTGAAGATGGCATGTTCGACATTGGCTCCGGGTGCGCGAAGCGCATTGGTCGCGCCACATTACTCTTGGGTCAGCATTCCCGGCTTAAATACCAGGTAGCCGACGAGGTCGAAGATATCGAACTACCTGCAGCGGAAAGCGGCTTCGGCACCAGGGCGACTTCAAACGTTCTTGATCGATTATTGAACGGTGATTTTCACATCGGATTTGTCGGCCACCGTGTCGTGCACGGCGGGCTGGCCTTCAAAGGACCTGCGCTTCTCAACGGAAGCGTCATATCGCAAATCCAAAGCTTGGCCCCAATGGCACCCCTTCACCAGAAACAGGCGCTGGATCTCATAGACGTTTGTCTTTTCCCTATACCCCCGTGTGGTGCAGACCGCCTCGTTCGACACGGCCTTCCATGCCTCTCAATTCAGCCTCGCGAGCCGGTTGGCCATTCCCAACGCTATGCACGAAGCTGGCATACGGCGATACGGATTTCATGGTCTCTCGTATAAATACGTCGCAGCATTACTGCAGAAATTTGCGCCTTACGTCGGCGGCGGCAGAGTTGTGTGCGCCCATCTCGGATACGGCGCCAGTCTTTGCGGCATGGTCGATGGGGTCAGCATTGATACCAGCATGGGCTTTCCGCTCTCTACGGCATCCCCATGGCAACGCACCCAGGAGCGATCGATCCAGGCGTGTTGATCCATCTGCTTAAATCGCAATTTCCCGATGCCAACAAACTCGAACATTTTCTTTATCACCGGTGCCTTTCTTGGCGTCTCGGGAATCAGCGGTGATACCCAGGTGAGGCCATCGCAAGATCCTCGAAGACTGGATGCGAAGCTATAAGCCAGAGGAATTGTTTGACCCCCGCGGCCGCCTGAAGGAGGAGCTGCGCGAGCTCGCACCCAAGGGCGAAAAGAGAATGGGAGCGATTAAATTCGCAAATGGAGGGGGACTGCGAACGGAACTCATCCTCCGGAAATTGCGCAACACGCAGTCGAGGTTGGCGATCGTGGGTCGAACCTGATGCAGTCGACGGAGGTTCTGGGACGGTACTTGCGTAATGTCCTTCCCCTTAACGCCGCCCACCGCAACTTTCGTATTTTTCTTGCGTCTGCAGCGCAGCTTATAAGAGCTGCCAGGCTTCGTGTAAGTATCGACACTACGCCGTTCAAATCGGTAGAGCCCACCGGTTCACGAGACTAACTCCCATACCCTCGAAATCTTTGACATTGCGCGTGACTAGCGTCATCCGATGGATGAAGGCTGTCGCCGCAATATAGGCGTCATTGATCGGTTTGGGACTGGGCACATGCAATCGTGCTGCCCGAACTGCCGCCGCCTCGTCCAAGGGCAGGATGCGATTGGAAAACGCAGTGAGAACGGTATTTTCCAACCAGTTTCGTAACGACTTCCCGGCGGCTGTATCATTATGCTCCGCCAGCCGAACACCAATCTCGAGTTCGTGCAGGACAATAGACGAAATGAAAGCATCGGCCGGATCGACGGTTTCGTTCCAGACCACGACATTGCGATCAGCCTTGCCACTCGCGACCTTGCGCAGTTCGGACACGACGTTGGTATCGAGCAAAAGCTCAGGAGAGATCAACCGGCTGGGCGCGTTCTGTGTGCTCCGGGAGCGTCAGGTCAACGTCTTCGGCCCCCGGAGCTGCCAACATATCGCCAAGCGTCCGCATTTTACCTGTAAGCCGCCTGTACTCATCGAACGACAGCAGAACGTGAGCAGGCCGTCCCCTGTCGGTGATTATCACAGGCCCATTCCTGGTGGCGCGCTTTGCACGGCCAAGATCCTGATTGAGCTCCCGGCCCGAAAGAGTGGTGACGGTCACGACAAACCTCATATACGTAGTTACGTAACCACATTGATATCCAGCGACAGGAAATGCAAGCCGCGCCGCCTTGATGGGAGGCTGCCAGAGAAGTCGTAAAGTGCCCGAAGGCGAGCACCGCCTGTGATCGTGTCC
>NZ_AEYE02000015.1 GCF_000298315.2 Rhizobium grahamii CCGE 502
CGACGCAGACATTGCTTGCGCCAATGCTGCGCAGGCGCGCTCAGGTCAATGTCATTTGCGCGCAGGACGAACTCGCCGAACGCCAATTTCGATCCAGCACTCCTTAACGAAAACGGCACATATTAGCACTGCTGGAAGTACCATATCAGCGCATGCGCGGCCAACGGCCTCGAGACCCCTTTCCATCGGCTCAGGCTCGAGGCATCTCCGATCACTTTATCTGACGCCTTGGCTTCAAGCGTGTCTCCTACGAGTGCCGTGTTTTCGGGAACAACGGCCCTCCATGCTCAGGTTCTCGACTGATCCTGAATCAACTGGCCCCGCATGTGCGGGGCCTCTTTCTCACTTCCGGAAATGATCGCTAGTTCTGCGGCCTGTTCCTGAAGGCTTCCGCTTCCGCGTAGAACTTCTTTTCCCATTCCTTGTGGTTATCCAGCCCTTCTCGAATGAAGGGCGTGAACACGGCGACGTTCATCAGTGCCCAGTTGACGAGGCGCGCCGGGAATTTCAACGGCTTCACGAAATCGACAAACAGCACCACGCGAGTCTTGTCCGTGTGGTTCCAGGCTTCGTGTTCGTAGGCGTCGTCGAAGATCAGGACCTTACCTTCCTGCCAGTGGCAGATCTGGTCCTTGACCCGGATAGCGAGCTTGTCTGCTGGCTCCGGCACGATCATGCCGAGATGCAAGCGAAGCACACCATTGTAAGGGCCGCGGTGAGCCGGTAGATGTTTGCCGGGTTCGAAGATCGAGAACATGGCGGTTTTCAGTCCCGGTATCTTCTGCACCGCCTGCCAGGTTTGCGGGCAAGCCTTGATGTTCTGCTCCGACTTCAAGCCGAACCCGGCCAGGAAAAATGTCTTCCAGCCGTTATCGCTGGAGATCGACTTCACGTCAGTCGAGATATCCTGGAATGTCGGTAGCTCACTCTGTCGCAGGAGCACGCGGTCAAGCTCGGCGCGGATCTGCGGCCAGGCCTTTTCAACCTCGGCGGCCCAAGGGAAGGTCGCGTTATCATAGACCGGCGGATTACCGAGCTTTGCATATTTGAAGTTAAGCTTTTCCGCCCAGGCGACGATACCCATGAAGAAGCGGGTGATAGCGCTCGGCCGGCCCATCGGCTCGATGCCGACGGTACTGAAGGATTGGCCCTTCGCGGGAGAAGCTGGAGTTTCGGAAAGACCTGCGTGAGCGGTGCCGTCGGCCATGGGTTGTCCAATGCGTAGGATAAGCCGTGAAAAGTTCAAAAAGATATGGAGATGGCTCCATTTTTCACAAGCCCGCGCAGCGGTGGTCAAAATGTCGCGACGACATCTGCCGCGCCGTAGCGGGTCAAGTTCGTTAGCCAGATAAGTCCGGATACGGACAAAATCAATGGGATATGGATTTCGAGAAAAGGTTGACCACCAGCACGCCGGCAATGATCAACCCCAGGCCAAGGATGGCCGGCAGATCGAGCCGTTGCTTGAAATAGATGAGGCCGACCGCGGATATCAGCACGATGCCGAGCGCGCTCCAGATCGCGTAGGCGATACCGACGGGAATGATCCTCAATGTCATCGACAGGCAATAGAATGCAGCCGCGTAGCAGACAACCAGGACAATCGTCGGCCCGGCCCGGGTAAACTGCTGCGACAACTGCAGTGCCGTTGTGCCGATAACCTCGAGCACGATCGCAGCAAAGAGCAGGGCGTAGACTGCAGCGGGAGCCATGGCGCGATCCTACTTTACTTGTTGGTCAATTCGACAAGGCGGGCAAT
This sequence comes from Rhizobium grahamii CCGE 502, assembly GCF_000298315.2. Classification (GTDB taxonomy): domain Bacteria; phylum Pseudomonadota; class Alphaproteobacteria; order Rhizobiales; family Rhizobiaceae; genus Rhizobium; species Rhizobium grahamii. The sequence continues at coordinate 1,760 of NZ_AEYE02000015.1, forward strand.
CAGCGCCTGGCGATCGCCGCCGTCGTCATAACTACCGAGCATGTCGGCAAGCCATAGGCCGTCGGCCGCGAACCGAACGATCTGCGCGTCGACGGACGAATCCGTACCCACGTATTCTTCGGTCCGCTCTTGTATCCACTCGCGCCAGCGCTGCCGAAGTCGCGGCTCGGCAAGCAGCGCGACGGTCACTTGCGCCCAGTGGGCAGCCTCGTCGGGGCTGTCCCTGAGATCAGCGACGGCATGCAGATAGGCCCGGCTGAAACGGCCATGCGGCACCGGGTCCTCGCGCATGCGCTCATTGATATCCACATCAAAACGATCGAGGAGGCTCTCGAAAAGCGCGTCAAGCAAGGCGTTCTTCGTCGGGAAGTGATGGAGCAGCCCACCTTTGCTCACACCCGAAGCACCAGAAACGGCATCCAGCGTCAGGGCGGCCATGCCGTCCTCCATCGTCAGTCGCGCAGCTACGTCCAGCAACTGCTGGCGTACGACGAGAGGCTGCTTACGGCGGTGATGAGCGAGTGACATGATTATAAAAGATACCGTCCAGACGGTTTTGTCAAGTAACTTGTGGTGCGATGACGAATTGCCGCGGACTATTTCTGGCGGTTGCAGTTCCCCTTTTCCCAAGGCATTAAAGAATTTTGAGGAACGGAACCGTGACGGAAAAAGTCATCACGCTTTACGAGGCAATCGGCGGCGACGCCGTCGTCCGTGCGCTGACGCACCGCTTCTACGAGCTCATGGATGCGTTGCCGGAGGCAAAACACGTTCGCGCGGTCCACCCGCCGGCGCTGGCAGGCAGCGAGGAGAAGTTCTACGAATACCTGACGGGGTATCTCGGCGGACCGCCACTCTATACCGAAAAGCGTGGGCATCCGCGCCTCAGAAGCCGGCACTTTGTTGCGAAGATCGGTCCTGTGGAGCGCGATGAATGGCTTCTCTGCTTCCGCCGCGCGCTTGAGGAAACCGTCGCCAACCCGAAGCTGCGCGAAATCGTCCTGCCGCCGATCGAGCGACTTGCCTATCACATGCAGAACAAGGAATAGAACAACCATGACGCTGAACACGCGCATCGCACCACTATTCTACCTATTCGCCGGTCTGTTCGGCTTTGCCGGCGTGGCACTGGCGGCTGCTGCGGCGCACGGTGGCGGCGAAGCGCATCTGGTTGCGTCGGCTTCGACAATGTGCCTGGCGCACGCCCCTGCCCTGCTCGCCCTTGCCATCGGGGCTGAAAGACTCCGCACTGCATGGCTCGCCGGCATACTAATAGGCGCGGGTACACTTCTCTTTGCGGGCGATCTCGTCGCGTTGCGCTATGCAGGTTCCGGATTGTTCCCAATGGCCGCGCCGACAGGCGGATTTGCCATGATGTTCGGCTGGCTAGCGATCGCGGCGGGCGCCTTTTTTCACCGAAGCTGATCGATCAGCTGACCGGTATGCGCCCCGCATCAGGTTGCCGTGAGGGTCATGGACATAGAAGTCTTCCATGCCGCGCGGAGGCGCTCAAGTGCCCGTCAGGCGCGCCGCTCGTCTTTCTTGAGCTCGGCATGGAGCGCGGCTCTCCGACCGCCGCACCAATAGACGGCCGTCGCCTCGCACGGCGCCCGCTCGCCAACGAGCCCGAAATGCAGCTCCATCTCGTTCGGCGAAACATCAGATAATCCGGAGACTGATAAATGATCCGGTCAAAGCCAAGCGCCTCGCGATAGAAGGCTAGCATTTCATCGAGACCAAGCGACGGCAACCGGCAAGACCTCCGCGCGATCCGGATCCAATTCGGCGGTTAGATGCCAGCCACCACATTGAAGCCTTCGAAAACCGGCGGTCCCTTGTACATCGACTTGCGCTCGCCGGCGCTGCGATGCGCAGCGCGGAAGTTCTCAGACTTCGTCCAGTTCACGAAGTCGTCTTCGCTCCGCCAGAGTGTATGCGAGGAAAACAGGGTGTAGTCTTCCTCGGCATTCGTCCTTCCACGCAGCAGGCGAAATTCGACAAAGCCGGGAACCTTGGAAAGGCTGGAATCGCGGTTGCGCCAAACATCCTCGAAATCCGATCGCAACCTTGAATCGGTTCATCGCAATATACATGGAGAATCCTTATCCCTTCCCTTTTGTGCCGGTCCGCACAGGCGCGAAGGCCACGACATTATTGCCGTTCGCAGCCTCCAGACCAAGTGGCTTCTCCGGCTCCTGCCCGGGCATTCTTGCCTCCCACAGCGGAAATTCGGACACGTTGGGATAGTCTCGGCGTCGCTCCGCGTTCCGCAAGAGCAGATCGTAGAGCTCCGGCACAAGGCCGTCGCCTCTTTGAGCGGCGAGCTTGTGCAGGCCGATCATCATGACCCCGTCAGGGCGTTCTTCATTCATCGGGAATTGTCTCGTTCGTTCATGGTCTGCAGCGCACGTTCCAGGCTGGACTTGCTGCCGTTCCGAAGCGGTATAAAGGCCTTGCCGAACTTCTTGCAGCCGGTCTTCACGCGCAGGCAGGCATCGTGGCTGATACAGTCGATCGGGCAAAAGACGCAGTCGACAGAGGGAAGCACGGTGTCGATGCGCGAGACCGCTTCGCGCAGACCGCCATCGTGGTGGATCAGCTCTGCTCCAAAGCTGCTTGCGATCTGACGAAGATGCGCCACCTGGCAGTCCCGTCCACCGACATACAGGAAGCTGCGTCCATCAAGTTTGGACCGCCCGGACGTTTCCTGAACCGTCTCGATATCAGCGCTGACGCGGATCTCGCGGTTGGAACCCTTCTTCGTCTTTCGAGCCATTGCCCACCCGTTCGCTCGTTGATCGTCACACGATTCCTGCGTGTGCCGGGGGACCTTATTAAACTTGATTTTAGAGTAAAGTATAAAGTTGATTATAACAGTCATATTTTATCAGCGACCCGTCACCTGGACGTCCTGGGTGAACGACCAGACCGGTTTGCCCCACTCTGCAGGGAGCGGAGGGAATGGCGCAGCGCGCCGGATACCCTCGACAACAGCTTGATCCAGCTCAGGAATCCCTGAGCTTCGCGCGATCGAAAGACCGCTCAAATCGCCGCTGGCGCCGATTGTCAGGCGAACGCGGACACTCATCGATGCGCTCATGCGCTTGTATTCCGACGGCACCCTGACCGAGCGCTTGATCCGGGACTGCACTTTGCCGGGATAATTGGCAACGGCCGCGCTCCCAGCACCGCCACTGCTGCCAGCGCCGCGCGAATTCTGGTTCGACGTTGCCGTCTCGGTCCCGTCGGCGGCCCCTCTCTTGGAATCCTGCTTGTTTTCACCGCCCGATCCAGCGGATGGTTTAGCCTTCTTCGGCGGTTCCTTCTTCTCGATCGGCTTTTTGACGGGCTTTTCCGCTTTCGGCTTGGCGTCAGGCGTCGACTTATCCGGCTCGGGAGCGATCGTCGCCGTTTCGACTGGTTGAACCGGCTTGACTTGTTCCGTCGCCGCTTGCGCAACCGGAGGCGTTTGCGCAGGAACTGCGGGCGCTACTTCAGTCGCCATCGGCTGCACGACGGATGTTTCAGCCGGCGACAGCGAGGTCAAAACTTCAGGCTCGGCGGCAACGGCACTCTCCGGCGAGACGCGGGTAACTTCTTGCACGGGCGCAACGGCCACCGGCTCGGTAGGCGCGGTCTCCGTCGGTGTAGCGGCGCTCGGCTGCACGGTCTGCGTCTGCACCGTCTCGGCCACGATCTGCTCGGGCTGCAGCTCTTCGGCCTTCTCGCCCGCCGCCGCCTGATCCGCATCCGAATCTCCAAGGATGATGACGCTCACCACCTCGCCCGCTTCTTCGACCGGATCGTGGGGTGTGACCACAAATCCAACGACGAGCATCGCAATGACCGCCACATGGCAAGCAAAGGAGCCCAGGCAAGCCACTATCACATTGCGTTGACGTGGCTCGGCGCCCGCTTCCTTTTCGGGGGTCGCATCCAGCGACGGTGCCGCCGCCGCGACGCTGTCGCTTGCGCTCTGCGGATCCTGCGGGAAGGATTCGATCAACGCCAGACGGGCGTAGTGAATGGAGACTTCGGCGGCTGGCTGGCGTGGCGCATTGCGAAGATCAGACAATTCATGCCCGGGATGCATTCCGGGCATGTTGTCGTTCATTCCGCTATCGGCGACCGGCTCCTCGACGAGAATAACTCTCGATTTGGATTTTGCTGAAACTGCCATTTGCGCCTGCCTCGGCCAGTTGAAACAGAAAATCGCCGGCTGTCATGCCGGCGAACCACTCAACCCTCGAAGGGAACGGAAACCTGTGAACGCGTGACGAGCCCCTTCATGCATTCACCCGAGGCCGGCCCATCGCAGATCAGCGCGTCGTTGATCAGCAGGCGCGTCACGGTCTCGCACTTGACGTTCGGCATATCGAACTGACGCACTCGCTTCTTTCCCTGTGGAAGGTCGCGGAAATCCAGTACGGTGACCCGGTCCACCGCATTCTTGTCGTTGAAGAAAGCAAGCTCGAAAGAGATTTTGCTGATCGGCACGGCGAGATTGTTGATTGCGACGAAGGTCATCATGCAGCCCTTCTGCGAGGGCGCTAGGCCATTCAACTCGACCTCGAGCCCCTTGGACGGCGATGCTGCGGCGGCATCCTGAGCAAGAACCTGCGAAGCACCCGCAACCATGATTAGACCGCTCGTCAAAAGCGCCGCAACCTTGCTCACCGCCATTCCTTCCATCAGTAGAACCTAAAACTTGACTTAAACTCCGCTATTGCGTCAATAAAAAATGATGACTATGAGAGTCAAGATAATAATGGATTTTCCCGGCGTTGCGCGCCGCGGATCAAGCGGAAATAACCGACCGGAAATGATGGTTGAGAAGCCAGATAGCTTTAGTCACGCGTCGCTGCAGCGCGAACCAACGGCAGAAATGCGCGTTTTGGAGAGTGCGGACATTTTTCGCGGAGCGACCGAGATCATGATCCGTCACGACGGCGTGGTCTACCGCATGAAAATCACCCGTCAGGGCAAACTCATTCTCAATAAGTAGGGCTAGGACATGACTGAAACCACGAAACCGGCTCCCGCCGACATTCGCGCATTCCGTGCAGAGAATCCGAAGATGCGCGAGCGTGACATCGCCGCTCAGCTTCAGATTCCGGAAGCCGCGTTAGTTGCAGCCGAGGTCGGCATCAGCGCGACCCGTATCGACGGCAGCGCCTTGAAGCTTCTGGAGAGGGTCGCTGAACTCGGCGAAGTCATGGCCCTTTCCCGTAACGAAAGCGCCGTTCACGAAAAGATCGGCGTTTACGAAAACATCACTGCCGGACCGCACGCCTCGATCGTGCTTGGAGAAAACATCGACCTGCGTATTTTCCCAACCCGCTGGGCGCATGCTTTCGCAGTCTCCAAGAAGGACGGCGACCAGGAACGCCTGAGCCTGCAGTACTTCGACAAGGCCGGCAACGCTATTCACAAAATCCATCTTCGCCCGAACTCTGATGTGAAGGCCTATCACGCCATCGTCCGCGATCTGAAGCTCGACGACCAGTCGCAGGAGTTCGTCGCTGATCCGACGTCCACCTCGATGGACGAGAGCGGCGAAGTCACTCGCGAGGAACTGCGGGGGCACTGGAGCAAGCTCACCGACACGCACGAATTCTTCGGCATGCTGCGCAAGCTGAAGATCGGCCGCCAGGCCGCCGTTCGCACCGTCGGCGACGATTATGCGTGGCAGCTCGACAACGCGGCGACGGCGGAGATGATGCACGCATCGGTCAAGGCTGGCCTGCCGGTCATGTGCTTTGTCGCCAACAATGGCATCGTCCAGATCCATTCCGGCCCGATCTTCAACGTGCAGCCGATGGGTCCGTGGATCAACATCTTCGACCCGACCTTCCATTTGCACCTCAGGCAGGATCACATCGCCGAGACATGGGCCGTGCGCAAGCCGACGAAGGACGGCCACGTGACCTCGCTCGAGGCCTACAATGCCGAGGGCGAAATGATCATCCAGTTCTTCGGCAAGCGCAAGGAAGGCGCTGACGAGCGCGACGATTGGCGCGCCATCATGGAAAACCTGCCGCGCGCAGGAACCAGCGTCGCGGCTTGAGCGGGAGATGACGATGCGTAAGGAACCGCAAAGCAAGCGGCTTCGGGCGATGGCGTTTTCGGTGGCGGCGATCGCGTTGTCGCTCGCTGCTGCGCCGAATGTGCTGGCCGCCGACAAGCTGGATACGAGCCGCCTCGTCTCCGTCGGCGGTGACGTCACCGAGATCATCTACGCGCTTGGTGAGCAGGACCGCCTGATCGCGCGCGACACGACCAGCATGTATCCCGAAGCGGCAACGAAGCTGCCCGATGTCGGCTATATGCGCGCGCTGTCGCCGGAAGGCATTCTTGCGATGAACCCGACGGCGATCATCGCCATCGAGGGATCCGGTCCTCCGGAAGCCCTGAACGTACTCAAGGGCGCGAGCGTCCCCTTCGAGACCGTGCCCAATGCCTATACCCGCGAAGGCATCCTCGCCAAGATCGACCGGGTCGGCAATCTGCTCGGTCAGTCCGACAAGGCAAAAGCGCTGGAGGACAAGGTCGGTGCGGATCTCGACGCGGCAATCGCCGACGCCGCCAAGCGGCCCGAAAGCGAGCGCAAGCGCATCCTCTTCATTTTGAGCATGCAGGGCGGCAAGATCATGGCCTCTGGCACCGGCACCGCTGCTGATGGCATCATCAAGCTGTCCGGTTCGGTCAACGCCGTGGGCAACTTTCCCGGCTATAAGCCCCTCACTGATGAGGCGATCGTCGAAGCCAAGCCTGATGTCATCCTGATGATGAACCGCGGCGATGGATCCGGAACCACGAACGAAGACCTCCTCAAGCAGCCGGCACTGGCCCTGACGCCCGCCGCGCAGAAAAAGGCGATCATTCGTATGGATGGTCTGCATCTCCTCGGCTTCGGCCCCCGCACCGCGAGCGCCGTTCGCGAATTGAACGCGGCGATCTACGGGAGCTGATGATGGCTCTCTTGGACTCCATGGGACAAAAGCGCGCCATGTTTTCGCTGGCAGGTCTCCGGGAACTTCACAGGGCGGGCGACCGCAGTCGCCTTGCTCTGTTGGCGATCCTTCTGCTTGGGGCTGGCTCCCTCCTGTCGCTGTTGTTTTCAGTAACGACAGGCGCCTCCAACGCCTCGTTTGTCGATGTCATTGCAAACATCGCCGGCTCCGACGAAGCGCTGAACGCGCGTGACAGGATCATCATCTTTGATATCCGCATGCCCCGCGCCATCCTGGGTTTCCTCGTCGGTGGCTCGCTGGCCGTCTCGGGCGCCATCATGCAGGGCCTGTTCCGCAATCCGCTTGCGGACCCCGGGCTGGTCGGCGTCTCCTCTGGGGCAAGTCTCGGAGCAGTCGTTATCATCGTGCTCGCCAGCACCTTTGCAGCTCCGCTCTACACGCTACTCGGCATCTACGCGTTGCCGATCGCGGCCTTCGGTGGCGGCCTTGCCAGCACGTGGTTGCTGTACCGGATTGCAACCGGCAACGGCCAGACCTCGGTCGCCACGATGCTGCTTGCCGGTATCGCGCTCGGCTCGCTTGCCGGTGCGCTTACCGGCCTGCTGATCTACATGGCCAACGATCAGCAACTGCGCGACCTCACCTTCTGGGGCATGGGCTCGCTTGCCGGAGCGACATGGGCAAAGATTGCCGCAGCTGGCCCGATCATTCTTCTTTCCTTCGCCGCGATACCCTTCATGGCGCGTGGCCTGAATGCCATCACGCTCGGCGAAGCCACGGCCTTTCACATGGGTGTGCCTGTTCAGCGACTGAAGAACATCGCGATCGTCACCGTTGCCGCCGCAACGGGTGCTTCGGTCGCCGTCAGCGGCGGTATCGGTTTCGTCGGCATCGTCGTTCCGCATGTACTGCGCATGTCGATCGGCCCCGATCACCGCTTTCTGCTACCGGCCTCGGCGCTGCTCGGCGGCTCGCTGCTGATTTTCGCCGATGTCCTTGCCAGAACCATCGTTGCGCCCGCCGAGCTGCCGATCGGCATCATTACCGCAGCTGTCGGTGGCCCGTTCTTCCTTTGGATCCTGTTGCGGCATCGCGCACGCCTTGCCCTTTGAGTGTTGAGCAATGATTGAAGTATCCGGCGTTTCCGTGCGCCTTTCCGGCAAGACCATTGTTAGTCAGGTCGGGTTCACTGCGGAAGCGGGTCAATTGACCGCGATTGCCGGCCCGAACGGTTCGGGCAAGACGACGACGATGAAAGCGGTCTCGGGTGAACTTCCTTACTCCGGCTCCATTGCTTTCAATGGGCAGGAAGTCAACCGGCTGCAGCCGTGGCAGCTGGCGACAATGCGGGGCGTGCTGCCGCAGGCAAGCTCGATCTCCTTTCCGTTCACTGTACGCGAAGTGGTCCGGATGGGCTTGACCGCCGGTGTCAATCGCAATCCGGAGAAGGCCGAGCAGACTGCTGCCAATGCGCTGGCCTCCGTCGATCTCGAGGGTTTCGAAGGCCGCTTCTACCAGGAGCTTTCGGGTGGGGAGCAGCAGCGTGTTCAACTCGCCCGCGTTCTCTGCCAGATCGCCGATCCGGTCATCGACGGCACCCCCTGCTGGCTTCTGCTTGACGAGCCGGTATCCAGCCTCGATATCAGCCACCAGCTGACCATCATGACGCTGGCGCGCAAATTCTGCGAGGCCGGTGGCGGCGTCATCGCCGTCATGCACGACCTCAACCTGACCGCGCTTTTTGCCGACCGGATCATCCTGATGAAATCCGGACAAGTAGCTGCCAGCGGCAGCGTCCGCGATGTCTTGACGGACGAGACGATGGAATCCGTCTTTGGTTGCGCGTTGCGGATCAATCAGGTTCCGGCGGATGGCACACCTTTTGTGCTTGCTCATAGTGCGATCCAGGCCTGACACAATCCAGCGTAGCGGAACTTTTTGCTAGGCGACGACGTTAAGCAATTGACGATGTGGGTCATTGCCGGGCGACAATCTTCATGCAAACGTCGGCGGCGGCCCTGTGTTGAACCAGGCCGCGCCAGAGCGCGCCTTACCGATGGAGAAAATCGTGGCCTCTTCGCTCCTCCACCCCATTCGCAGCCGGCGTAATGGCGGCACGCTTCACAACATCGAATCCACCATCGAAGAGCAGATCGAGTCTCTTCGCGAGGAGATCGCAGCGCTGACGAAGATTGCCGGAAAGCAGTCTCGCAAGTCGAGCGATCGCATTCGCTATCAGGCGGCGGCAGGTTATGACGATCTCGTCGCCCGCAGCGAAGACCTGATCCACGAATTGCAGGAAGGCTACCTTCGTGGCGCGCATGAAATGCGCAACACGGTACGCAAGCATCCTCTCGCCACCGTCGGCGCAGCGGCAGCCTTTGGGCTGGTCCTCGCGCTCCTTGCCCGCCGTTAAGGAGGCTCGATGCTCTTCCCGATTCTCAGCCTGCTGGTAGGCACGAGTGTTCACCGGACCGTTGCGCGGACCAAGCGCAACGGTATTTTCGTGGCGATTGCCGCCGTGCTTTTGTTGACCGCCTACACGCTCGCGGTCGTTGCTGGCGCGATATGGCTATCGGGAATTTATGGACCGATCGGCGCAGCCCTGTTCCTGGCCGCCGCAGCACTGCTGATCGCGATCGTAGTCCTCGTCATCATGATGGTGATCAACGCGCAGGAAGCCCGCCGCGCGCAGGAACGCAAGCAGGCACTGGAATCACTCGCCGCAGTCGGCATTGGTCTCGTCCGCGCGCAACCCTTGTTGACCGCCGGAGTGCTCGCAGCAATCGTGGCAGCCAACCTCATGGGTTCCAAGCGGGACGATTGACGGCCCGCATTGCTGCAATCAACTCTCACGAAAAAGGCCGGCGCCCCGAGGCAGCCGGCCTTTGATCGCTGAGATGTGCAGAATTCAGAAAGCGAAAGCCTTGGAGGTCAGCGGCGACGACGTCGCATCCGGTCCGAAATCGGCCTCGCCGGAAATCTGAAGAAGCTCCTGGAGGCGCTGACGGGCGCGGTTAACGCGGCTCTTGATCGTGCCGACGGCGCACCCGCAGATTTCCGCGGCTTCCTCGTAGGAGAAGCCCGAAGCCCCAACGAGGATAATCGCTTCACGCTGATCGGGGGGCAATTGGTCGAGTGCCTTCTTGAAATCCTGAAGGTCGAGCGCACCGTACTGCGACGGGTGCATCGCCATCGACTCGGTGAACAAGCCGTCACTATCCTGGATTTCGCGGCCGCTCTTGCGCATCTGACTGTAAAGCTCGTTGCGCAAAATCGTAAATAGCCAGGCTTTCATGTTCGTACCCATCTCGAAATGGTCCTGCTTTGCCCAGGCCTTCATGATGGTGTCCTGAACAAGGTCATCGGCCCGATCGTGGCGGCCGATCAGCGAGATGGCAAAGGCTCGGAGGCTGGGAAGAGACGCGAGAAGTTCGCGTTTGAAGCTCGGTTGCTGCTTTTCCATGGAGCCACCTACTTCGCGGCTTTGGCCGAAGCGACAAGTTCGGCTTGATCCAGCTTCTCGAGCAGGTCGAGAAAGCGGTCCGGAATAGCCTCTTCCTGCACGGCAGCATAAAGCGATCGCAACTTCACCCCGATCTGGCTGTTGGGGTCCAGTATATCGCTTGCGCGCATTTCCAGCCGCTGCCGATCTTTTTCATTCTTCCGTGTCGTCATCAATCGTCACTTTACTTCTGTTATTCGCCCGTCCTGCCGCCCGCCTCAAGTTCGTCTTAACTAATTCAGCCGCTTGGGCCGACTGATTGGCGAACACCCCGTCAGGTGCCATGGAACAAATGCGATGAGCCCTCTGTTGTAGGCACCATAATGCTGCCAGGGAAAAAAAGTTCCTACTTCTCAGGAACATTTTTACAGTCCGTGACGTTTTAATCGCCATTGAGGGCCGCTCGGGCCTCTAGTGGGAGCTATAAATGACACTTTCGACTCGAATCGCGCCGCACCTTCCTTACCTGCGTCGTTATTCCCGCGCGCTTACCGGAACGCAGACCTCAGGCGACGCCTACGTCGCTGCCGTGCTTGAGGCGATCATCACCGACATATCCATTTTCCCGGATACTGCGGATGACCGCGTCGCATTGTACAAACTTTTCACCACGCTCTTTGGTTCCGTCACGGTCCAGATTCCGGAACCGACGTCGCCTTACGCGTGGGAGCAGCGCGCAACGCTGAACCTCGCCAAGGTTTCGCCGCGCGCCCGTCAGGCCTTTATCCTGGCCTCTGTTGAAAACTTTCGCGTCGGAGAGATCGCCGAGATCTTGGGCGTAGAAGAAGATGAAGTGGTCGGCCTGCTCGACAGCGCATCACGCGAAATCTCTCGCCAGGTTGCGACCGATGTCATGATCATCGAGGACGAGCCGCTAATCGCGATGGACATCGAACAGATGGTAGAAAGCCTGGGCCACCGCGTCACCGGCATCGCGCGTACCCACGCCGAAGCAGTTGCGCTTTACAATAGGACCCGGCCGGGCATGGTTCTTGCGGACATCCAGCTTGCCGACGGCAGTTCCGGCATCGATGCGGTCAACGACATCCTCAAGACCGCGAGCGTGCCGGTGATCTTCATCACCGCCTTTCCGGAGCGATTGCTGACCGGCGAACGACCGGAGCCGACATTCCTGGTCACGAAGCCGTTCAATCCTGACATGGTCAAGGCCTTGATCAGTCAGGCGCTCTTCTTCAACGAATCCACCAAGGCCGCTGCCTGAGGAAATGGCGCCTTAGAGGAACAAAAGGAAACGGGGATGCGTTTCGGGTGAATCCGAGACGCTCTTCCGCCTTAAGGTTTTGTTTCAGCGCTTTACTCTAGGATGAGCTTCCCTATCGAAGGGCATCTTTCTCAGGGGCGACTGAGAGAAGATCAACATGGGAAAGGCGACTAGGTGAATACGAATGAACCAGTGCCCGGCATGCCCTTCGCGCTGGAAGAAAAAGCAGTATTGCTGCAGCGAGCCCTCGCCAGTGCAGGGATCTGCGTAATCTACCAGGATCCTCGCCTATCGATCACCTATGCCGATAACCTCCCTCCGCATTTCCAGTCACTGGCGATACCAGGCGGAACCGACGCCGATCTTTTCGGCGAGCTGCAGGGAGCCAATCTGGCGAAACTGAAGCAGCAGGTATTCGAAACCGGAAGACCTGCTACGACCGAGGTCGACATTTCGATCGACGGTGAAATGCGCACCTACGAGTTGAAAATCGAACGCGCCGGTGGCGATCAACCGGTCGGAATCCTTTCCGTCATCTCAGAGGTAACGGAAACGCGGCATCGCGAGAAAGTGCTGAAGTCCCTTCTTCGCGAACTCTCCCACCGCTCAAAGAACCTTCTCGCAATTATCCAGGGCATTGCCACCCAAACAGCCCGCAACACCATATCACTGGATAGCTTTCTGATGAAATTCCGGGGCCGGCTGCAATCGCTGTCGAATTCTCAGGACCTGATTACCGACTCCAGCTGGCGTGGTGCCTTCCTCTTCGAACTGGCTGAAAAGCAGTTCGCACCGTACTGGCCGGAGACCGCGGGACCGCTGCCGATTTCCGGGATAAACGTCCACCTCACTCCCAATGCCGCCGTGCACGTCGGCCTGGCGCTCCACGAATTGATCGTCAACTCGGCCTCCTACGGAGCAATCGCCGGCAGCAAGCCTGCCGTCACTCTGACGTGCCGCGAAGTGGCCTCGACCGGACGAAGGGCCATCGAGATTTCATGGACGGAGACGCTGTGCGATCCCGCCGAGATTCATGAATTCAGCGAGAACAGCTTCGGTAAAACGGTGCTGGAGCGTGTCGTACCCTCCTCTGTCAACGGCAAGGCCGAGCTGACGCTGGTACCGGGACGGATCGAATATAACCTGACAATCCCCGACGCCGAATTCGAAATTCTTAGGCGCCCCCCTCAAAAAGCCGCCATGCGCTAAACGAAGAACAGCCAGTGCGAGGGCGGCGCACCGGCTGTTCTTTCACTCACCGGGAGGGGACCGTGAGTACGTCCAAACGATGGGTTGGGGGCGCGCATGTTGGGTCGATGCGGTCATCGTTTGGATATCGCAGTAACGAGCAGGTATCCAAATGGTTCCCGGCGCTTCTCAGAAAAATATCGATTTCTTTACTTTTTTATTTGCGGGGCGAGAACAGGCCCTGATGGCCCTCGGCTCAAAAGAAAATAACGGTATAAAAACAGATGCATAGATACCAAAAGCTTCTAAAATTTTACCGTTTGATAAATTTTTGAAGCTGAGTTACGCTTTCCCTCACTGGCCGTTTACCAATAATGAGGGAACTTCAATGGAACGACTGGGAACTGGGATTCGTGCCGGCCGGCTTTCGCCCGCTGAGTATGAGTCGAATTTCTCCGATCTTCATCCGCGCCTCGACAAGCACGAGGCGCTGGTCGCAGCTGACCGCTGTTATTTCTGCTACGACGCGCCGTGCATGACGGCCTGTCCCACCTCCATCGACATCCCGCTCTTCATCCGGCAGATCGCCACCGGCAATCCGATCGGCTCGGCAAAGACGATCTTCGACCAGAATATTCTGGGCGGCATGTGCGCCCGCGTCTGTCCCACCGAAGACCTATGCGAGCAAGCCTGTGTGCGCAACACGGCAGAGGAACGCCCTGTCGAAATCGGTCGCCTTCAGCGCTACGCCACCGACACCGCCATGCAGGCGGATCGACAGTTCTACAGCCGCGCCGCCTCATCAGGAAAGAAGGTCGCCGTGGTCGGCGCCGGTCCGGCTGGCCTTGCCGCCGCTCACCGCCTCGCCGTAAAAGGCCATGACGTCGTCATCTATGATGGCAAGGCAAAGTCCGGCGGCCTCAACGAATACGGTATCGCCACCTACAAGGCGGTCGATGACTTCGCCCAGAAGGAAGTGGACTACGTCCTTGCGATCGGCGGCATCGAAGTCCGTCACGACCAACTGCTCGGCCGCGATTTCTCGCTCGCCGATCTGCAGTCGCAATATGATGCCGTCTTCCTCGGGATCGGCCTTGCCGGCGTCAATGCGCTTCGTGTCGAAGGCGAAAACCTGGCCGGCGTCGATGATGCCGTCGACTTCATCGCAGGCCTGCGCCAGGCCACAGACAAGGGCGACGTTGCCATCGGCCGCCGCGTCGTCGTTCTCGGCGGCGGCATGACCGCCATCGATGCCGCCGTGCAGGCCAAGCTCCTCGGCGCCGAAGAGGTGACGATCTGTTATCGCCGCGGCAAGGAGCACATGAACGCCTCGGAATTCGAGCAGGATCTTGCCACGTCCAAGGGCGTCATAATCCGCCATTGGCTGGCGCCGAAGTCGATTCTTGCACAGGATGGCAAGGTCGCGGCGATCGAGGTGGAATATACCAAGCTCGTCGATGGCCGCCTGTCGACGACGGGCGAAACCGGTGTCATCGCCGCTGATCAGATATTCAAGGCGATCGGCCAGACCTTTGAGGCGTCAGGCCTCGGTGCACTGCGCATGGAATCCGGCCGCATCGCCATCGATGCGGATGGCAAGACCTCGCTCGACGGTGTCTGGGCCGGCGGCGACTGCGTCGTCGGCGGTGACGACCTGACCGTTTCGGCGGTCGCGCAAGGGCGCGACGCCGCTGAATCCATCAACCGTGTGCTTGCTGCGGGCGCGCAGCCGGCCGTTGCCGTCGCGTGAATGGGAGAATGAACAATGGCTGATCTCCGCAATAATTTCGTCGGCATCAAGTCGCCCAACCCATTCTGGCTTGCCTCGGCACCGCCGACCGACAAGGCCTACAACGTCGAACGCGCCTTCAAGGCCGGATGGGGCGGCGTTGTCTGGAAGACGCTCGGTGAGGAAGGCCCGCCCGTCGTCAACGTCAACGGCCCGCGCTACGGCGCGATCTGGGGCGCCGACCGCCGCCTGCTCGGTCTCAACAACATCGAGCTCATTACCGACCGCGACCTCTACACCAACCTGCGCGAAATGAAGCAGGTGAAGATGAACTGGCCGGATCGGGCGCTGATCGCCTCGATCATGGTTCCTTGCGAGGAGAATGCCTGGAAGGCAATCCTGCCGCTGGTCGAGGAGACCGGCGCCGACGGCATTGAGCTCAACTTCGGCTGTCCGCACGGCATGTCGGAACGCGGCATGGGCTCCGCGGTCGGACAGGTGCCGGAGTATATCGAAATGGTCGTGCGCTGGTGCAAGCAGTACACGCGCATGCCCGTCATCACCAAGCTGACGCCCAACATCACCGATATCAGAAAGCCGGCGCGGGCCGCCAAAGCCGGCGGCACCGACGCCGTATCGCTGATCAACACGATCAACTCGATCACTTCGGTCAATCTCGACACCTTTGCTCCGGAACCGTCGATCGACGGGCGCGGCAGCCACGGTGGTTATTGCGGACCGGCCGTCAAGCCGATCGCGCTTAACATGGTGGCCGAGATCGCCCGCGATCCGGAAACCTATGGCCTGCCGATATCAGGCATCGGTGGCGTCACGACATGGCGCGATGCGGCCGAGTTCCTGGTGCTCGGCGCCGGCAACGTGCAGGTCTGCACGGCGGCGATGACCTACGGCTTCAAGATCGTCCAGGAGATGATCACCGGTCTCTCTGACTGGATGGACGCCAAGGGCCACCGCAACCTCGACGACATCACGGGTCGCGCGGTCCCGAATGTTTCCGACTGGCAGTATCTCAACCTCAACTACATCGCCAAGGCGAAGATCGACCAAGATGCCTGCATCAAGTGCGGTCGCTGCCACATCGCGTGCGAGGATACCTCGCACCAGGCGATCACCCAGTTCGTGAATGGCGTCAGGCAGTTCGAGGTGATGGAAGAGGAATGCGTCGGCTGCAATCTCTGCGTCAACGTCTGTCCTGTCGAGAATTGCATCACCATGGAGCAGCTTCCGGTTGGCGATCTCGACAAGCGCACCGGCAAGATCGTCGATCCAAATTATGCAAACTGGACGACCCATCCGAACAACCCGATGGCTCGACAGGCCGCGGAGTGATGGACTGTAGCGCCGCGGGTTCTCCGCGGCCCTTTACTCCTCATTCCTGGGCCAAGCACAGGAATGAGGAGAAGCAGAGCCGCTGGGCACGCGTCTCACCGTCGACCGCGTGCGCCCGCACAAACAAAAGCGCCCGCCTGAAAAGACGAGCGCTTCGAAACCATTGCAAATAGCGCTACTTAGCGCGCGGCAGCCCTTGCTACCGTCTCGATGTCGGCACGATTGATGCCGAGGTCGTGCAGTTCGCGGTTGCTCATCCGGCCAAGCTCGGAGACCGTCTGACGGTACTTGCGCCAATTGTTGAAAGAACGTGCTACATTCATGATAATCCCCTTTCCTTGGGCTTTCGAAGTTAGCTGCCAGTCGTTGGCGCTTCGATTACTTCGATGACCCTCATATAGTGGCGCCATGTGGGGGATTGGAGCGCCAAGAATCGATCCCAGCCATGCTTGCAACGCATGTCTTCAAAAGTCAGGCGGGTGTTGACCGACATCGCTGAACGCTCGCCTTGATGGCGCTTCTCTCGTGGAAAGCACGAGGTTCACTAGCGGCGTTTGACCGCCGGCGACCGCCTGAGCGAGCCGCTAAAACAGGCACTATTACTGGTGAGCGCTGATTTGCGGATTGGGACCTATTGGCCGGACCGTCCCATCTACGTCGCTTGTTTTTCCCCATCCCGCCCAGACAAGTATTGCAAGACTGGCAACAAAGACAAAAGCCAACGTTCCCGTCAGATCGCTACGCAAGGTGACATGCGCTTTCGTTGCTGCAATGCTGTTTGTCGCGTCAGTCATATAACCTCTTACAGGGCCGCATTTCGACCGCCTAAGTAGCAGCTGGAGATAAACTATGGAAGTCCTCACATTGAGCGATGACTTACTGCGGTCCTACTGAGACGGACCCAGGAATGATCTCCCCTTGCCGCACAGCGATTACGCTCTAAAACCTTTGTAATTGGAGGATCCATGAAGCCGGACGCCGACAAACCGGACACCGAGCGCATCTTCGCGATAGACCTGTCCGACCCCGAAACAGAGGATGCAGGGATCTTCACTTGGGATATGACCAAAGATCTCGTCTACGCCGACGCCGCGCTTGCGGAACTGTTCGGACTGGCTGCCGAGGAAACCATGCGCGGCTTGCCGCTTCAGTCGTATCTGGACCGTGTCCACGCAGAAGATCGACCGAAGCTGGCGAAAGCCATCACCGAAACAATCGTTGGCGAACGACCGCAGCAGTCTGTCTACCGTGTCATGGCAGCAAACAATCATTACATGCGGGTGGCTGCATTTGGCAGATGCTTTCGCGATCGCGACGGCACGCCAATTCTTTATTCCGGCATCGTCATCCTCGAAAGCGAGGCGTCAACGGCGACGGTCCATCACTGACGGCCGAGTGGAAAATGGCGAATGAGCGACAACTTCATCATCTCGTCAGCAGCGTTTTCAAGATGCGGTTGCTACCGGTACCGGCTCGAGCGCCAATGGGACCCGCTGAAGAAAACAGTTGCGTTCTTGATGCTCAACCCCTCCACCGCGAACGCACGCGACGACGACCCGACCCTTCGTCGATGCATCACCTTCGCTAGGTCGTGGGGATTCGGCGGTCTCGTGGTCGGCAACCTGTTTGCACTGAGATCGACCTCTCCAAGTTTGATCTACGAACACACCGATCCTGTTGGACCGGCGAACGATCGTTATCTTCGCAGGATCGCTAAGGACTACAGCCAAATCGTCTGCGCTTGGGGAAGACACGGCGCTTACCTCGGACGTGGTTCCAGAGTTTTCGAAATGCTCCGGACGTCCCGGTGCTGCGCACTCAAGCTTACATCCAACGGGCATCCTTCACACCCGCTATATATTTCTGCCACCGCTGAACCAAAGCCGTTTTGGATCTGAACTGGAAAACTTGGCAACCCAGCCCAAACGCGACAAATGAAGCATGTGACCTGTGGCAGTCCCTGCGTTCACCGAAGCTCGTCCCGAAGAGCTTGCTTTTGGCTGGGACGGTATTTCGCGGGGATGACCGAAAGAGCGACGTCAACCGATCGAGAGGCGAACACGCTACCAGCAAGCGCGATAGCTGTGGCGGCCATGACAAGCAAAAATGTGAACACGGTGGTTGGTTTCTCCATTTGCGTTACGGTCTCAGAGAACACCCGACATGTGTCGCAATTGTTTTCTCTCTCCTTGGATTTGAAAGGCGATGTAACTACGGCTTGCCCGGACAAAGTAAGATACAAAGGACGAGATGCTCGCCCGATCTCAAAAGCTCAATAATTAGGCGCTCCACAAAACAGCTTGATTTTAAGGCGAACATCGCGCAAGCAATGCGCCTCGCGAGAGTCTGTGCATGACCTCAAAACCCAAGGACGTTTGCGACGAAGCCATGATCCCTTCCGGTCAAACTGACATCAAAGACGGTCCGCTCCATGCGTCTCACGAGTACACAGCGGTAGACGCATAATGACCCCTCTTGCCAAGCCCAGCGACCTCAACGTGCTCGTTATCGATGAGAACAGCATTCGGGCGTCGATCATCGAAGTCGGTCTGCGCGAGGCGGGCTATGACAACGTCACGCTCATCGATGACATGAATGGCCTTGCAAGGCGCATCATGGAAATCAACCCTGACGTCATCGTCATCGACCTCGAGAACCCGAACCGCGACATGCTGGAAAGCATCTTCCAGATTTCCCGCGCGGTAAAACGCCCCATTGCCATGTTCGTCGACAAGTCGGACGAAGCCTCCATCGAGGCCGCCGTTGAAGCTGGCGTTTCCGCCTACATCGTCGACGGCCTGAAGCAGGAGCGTGTCCGCCCGATCCTCAAGATGGCGATCAGCCGTTTCAACGCCTTCTCGCGCCTGAACCGCGAGCTCGAGGAAACGCGCGGCGAACTGGAAAACCGCAAGCTGATCGACCGCGCCAAGGGGTTGCTGATGCGATCCCGCGGGCTGAGCGAAGATGAGGCCTATGCGCTTATGCGGCGCACGGCCATGAACCAGAACAGGAAGATCGTCGAGATCGCGCAGAGCCTGATCACAGCCGCAATCCTCCTCGATCCGGGAACCGACGCATGACAAGCACGCATCAGATTACCGCTGGCTTCCTGCCGCTTCTCGATAGCGCGCTTTTGGTCGTCGCCAAGGAAAAGGGCTTTGCCGCCGAACAGGACATCGCGCTGACGCTCGTGCGTGAACGCTCCTGGGCGACGATTCGCGACCGGCTTGCGGTCAGCCATTTCGACGTGGCCCATATTCTCGCCCCCATGCCGATCGCCTGCAATCTCGGACTGACCGCACCGGCGCCGCGTATGATCGTGCCCATGGCGCTTGGACTTGGCGGCAATGCTGTGACCGTTTCTGCGGGCCTGTGGAGCGATATGGCCGAATGCGGCGCCTCGCCGGATCTTGATGCCATCTCCAGCGGTCTCGCCTTGCGCAGGGTGGTCGACAACAGGAAAGGAGAACGACTGCGCTTCGGCGTCGTCCACCCCTATTCAGGCCATAACTACGAGCTACGTTACTGGCTGGCAGCAAGCGGCATCGACCCCGAGGAGGATGTAGAGATCGGCATCCTGCCGCCGCCCGATATGGCTGATGCGATGACATCGGGTCTGATCGACGGTTATTGCGCCGGCGAGCCCTGGAATACGCTCGGCGTGCTCCACAGCGGAGCGCACCTGGCGACAGTGAAGGCGGCTATCTGGAAATCGAGTCCGGAGAAGGTGCTTGGCGTCAACGGCCGATGGGCCGATGGCCACGCCGAAGCCCTGGCGGCTCTCCTGCGAGCCCTTTACAAGGCCTCACTTTGGTGCGCCGCTCCCGGCAATCAAGAGGAACTTGCCGACCTGCTGGCGAGACCTGCCTACGTGGATCGGGCCGCAGAAAGCCTGCTGCCGGCATTAACCGGCCTTCTGCAAATCGGCGGACACAAAACGCTGAGCATCAGGGACTTTTTCGTCCCCAACGCCAAGGCGGCGACCTTTCCCTGGAAGAGCCACGCTCTGTGGTTCTATACGCAGATGGTTCGGTGGGGACAAATCCGGCATACGCCAGACCATGAGCAAATCGCCAACGACACTTACAGGCCCGATATCTACCGAAATGCCCTGAAGGCGCTGAATATTGCCATGCCGGCGGCAAGCTCCAAGGTGGAAGGCGCGCTTAAGATAGAGACACCCGTCGGTTCAAGCGGCGCACTAACATTGGGGCCGGACGGTTTCTTCGACGGCGGCCTGTTTGATCCCGTCGACATCGAGAGCTATATCGCCAGTCAGGCTCGCATCTAATCGTGCTCATTTTATATGCATTGCACAATTTTTAGGGCGATTGCTGCGCACGCGTTGGCGCAGATAATACTGCTCCGGTCTTCGTGATCAATGCTACCCATGCAAAAACAATAACTTAAATAAAGTGGCACGCGCCTTGCTTCGTTACAAGCAGGCCAAGAAGCCAAGAATTCCGCGTCCAACGACGGGCGCCCACAGCAAAGCCGCTGATCAGGATATCTCGCGCACGTCTAGTGCATGCGCGCCCTGACCAGCGGCTTTTTGTTTTTAACCCCTAGCGATGGATCGGCACGACCTTGTCGGGCCCCGGAGAAGCCATGTCTGTTATCAGGAACACGCAGTCCATGTCCGCCAGCGAACCAGCCAAAGCATTGTGGATGTCCACGATTGCCTTCACCCTCTGTTTCGCCGTCTGGACGATCTTCGCCATCATCGGCATCCGCATCAAACAGGATCTCGGCCTGAACGAGGCCGAGTTCGGATTATTGGTCGGGACGCCTGTCCTGACCGGTTCGCTCGTCCGCATCGTCCTTGGCATCTGGACCGGCCGTTATGGCGGCCGCCTCGTCTACACGCTCACCATGCTGGCCGCTGCCCTGGCGACCTTCCTGCTCTCCTACGCCCAGACCTACACCCAGATGCTGATCGCCGGCCTCGGCGTCGGCCTTGCCGGCGGCTCCTTCGCAGTCGGCGTCGCCTATGTCTCGCCCTTCTTCCCGGCTCAAAAGCAGGGAACAGCGCTTGGCATCTTCGGTGCCGGTAACGTCGGCGCTGCCGTGACCAAGTTTGCGGCACCCTTCGTCCTGATCGCCTGGGGCTGGCAGGCCGTTGCCCAGATCTGGGCAATCGGCCTGGCGCTGATGGCAATCGTCTTCTGGTTCACCACGACCGATGATCCGGCCTTCCGCCTTCGCCGCGAGGGCAAGGTTGCCTCCAAGAGCCTGGCACAGGAGTTCGCGCCGCTGAAGAACGTCCAGGTCTGGCGTTTCTCCCTCTACTATTTCTTCGCCTTCGGTGGCTTCGTAGCCCTGTCTCTGTGGCTGCCCCGCTATCTGGTTGGTGTTTACGGCTTCAATCTGGCAACTGCAGGCATGGTCGCGGCCGCCTATTCCATCCCGGGCAGCATCTTCCGCGCCTTCGGCGGCGTCGTCTCCGACAAGAAGGGCGCCCGCAGCGTAATGTACGTGATGTTCGCAGTCGCGGCCGTCGCGACGCTCATCCTGTCGCTTCCCGCGGCCGGCGCAGGCGCAACGGTCGGCATCACGCCTGTCGTCTTCATCGTCGTCATCTTCGCCCTCGGCTTCGTCATGAGCCTCGGCAAGGCTGCCGTCTACAAGCACATCCCTGCCTACTATCCAGAGAGCGTCGGCGCGGTTGGCGGCATCGTCGGCATGATGGGCGGACTTGGTGGCTTCATCCTGCCGATCGCCTTCGGCTTCCTCAAGGACATGACCGGCCTCTGGTCGAGCTGCTTCATGCTGCTTTTCGCGATCGTCGTCATCTCGCTCGTCTGGATGCATCTGTCGGTAAAGCGCCTCGACCGCCAGGGCCTCTCCGCACAAGCCGTCGCTGCCACCTGATCTGAGGATTTGAAACTATGACTGAGAAGCTTGTTATCATCGGCAACGGCATGGCGCCCGGGCGCATGCTCGAGCACCTCTTCGAAAAGGCGCCAGACCAATATCAGGTCACGATCTTCAACGCCGAGCCGCGCGTCAACTACGACCGCATCATGCTCTCGCCGGTTCTATCAGGCGAGAAGGACTACGAGGAGATCATCATCCACGGTGATGGATGGTACATCAAGCACGGCATCACCCTCTACAAGGGCCACAAGATCATCAAGATCGACCGTGCCGCGAAGACCGTCACCTCGGATCACGGCGTCACGGAAAGCTACGACAAGCTGGTGATCGCCACCGGCTCCGTGCCCTTCATCATCCCCGTGCCCGGCAACGATCTGCGCGGCGTCATCACCTATCGCGACCTCGACGATGTGCAGGCGATGCTGCTTGCCGCCCAGTCGCGCGAAAAGGCGATCGTCATCGGCGGCGGCCTGCTCGGTCTCGAAGCGGCGGCAGGCCTTGCCTCTCGCGGCATGGACGTCACTGTCCTGCATGTCATGCCAACACTGATGGAGCGCCAGCTCGATCCTGCTGCCGGCTATCTCCTGCAGAAGGCCGTGGAAGAGCGCGGCATCAAGGTCATCTGCAAGGCCAATACCAAGGCGATTATCGGCAACGGCAAGGTCGAGGGCATCGAGCTCGACGACGGCCGCATCATTCCGGCAACCCTAGTCGTCATGGCGGTCGGCATCCGTCCGAGCGTCGGGCTTGCCAAGGATGCCGGGATTGCCGTCAACCGCGGCATCGTCGTCGATGACGGCATGCTGACCTCGGACGGCAGCATCATGGCGCTCGGCGAGTGCGCTGAAGTCGGCGGCATGGTCTACGGCCTTGTCGCTCCGCTCTACGAGATGGCCCGCGTCGCCGCTTCGCATCTGTCGGGCGATCGCTCCGCTGCCTTCGTGCATTCCGACACGCCGACCAAGCTGAAGGTCACCGGTATAGAATTGTTTTCGCTCGGTGACTTCGCCGATGGCGACGACCGCGAGGAAATCGTGCTGCGCGACGCCTCCGCCGGCGTCTACAAGCGCCTCGTGCTGAAGGACAACAAGATCATCGGGACCGTGCTCTACGGCGAAACCGCCGATGGCGCCTGGTTCAATGATCTGAAGAAGAAACAGACCGACATCAAGGAGATGCGCGAAACGCTGATCTTTGGTCAGGCCTACCAGGGAGGGTCGCCGCTGGACCCTATGGCGGCCGTTGCAGCCTTGCCGGATGACGCGGAAATCTGTGGCTGCAACGGCGTATGCAAGGGCAAGATCACTTCGACGATCACGTCCAAGGGCCTGACGTCGCTGGACGACGTGCGCGCCCACACCAAGGCATCCGCATCCTGCGGCTCCTGCACCGGCCTCGTCGAGAAGCTGATGACGCTGACCCTCGGCGACAGCTACAACCCGGTAGCTGTCCAGCCGATGTGCACCTGCACCGAGCTCGGCCATGACGACGTGCGCCGCCTGATCAAGGCCAAGGGCCTGAAGACGATCCCCGCCGTCATGCAAGAGCTCGAATGGAAGACCTCGTGCGGCTGCGCCAAGTGTCGCCCGGCGCTTAATTACTACCTCGTCTGCGACTGGCCGGACGAGTATGCCGACGATTACCAGTCGCGCTTCATTAACGAGCGCGTCCACGCCAACATCCAGAAGGACGGCACTTATTCCGTCGTGCCGCGCATGTGGGGCGGCGTGACGAACTCCAACGAATTGCGCGCCATCGCCGATGTCGTCGACAAATTCGAGATCCCGATGGTGAAGGTCACCGGCGGGCAGCGCATCGACCTGCTCGGGATCGAGAAGGAAGATCTTCCGGCGGTCTGGGCCGATCTCGGCAAGGCGGGCTTCGTCTCAGGACAGGCGTATGCCAAGGGCCTGCGCACCGTGAAGACCTGCGTCGGCTCCGATTGGTGCCGCTTCGGAACGCAGGATTCCACCGGTCTCGGCATCCGCATCGAGAAATTCATGTGGGGCTCGTGGACGCCGGCCAAGCTGAAGCTTGCCGTCTCCGGCTGCCCGCGCAACTGCGCGGAAGCGACCTGCAAGGATATCGGCGTCATCTGCGTGGATTCGGGCTTCGAAATCCACTTCGCCGGAGCCGCCGGCCTCGACATCAAGGGCACGGAGGTTCTCGGGCTCGTGAAGACCGAAGACGAGGCGGTGGAACACATCGTGGCGTTGACGCAGATGTACCGCGAGCAGGCCCGCTATCTCGAGCGCATCTACAAGTGGGCAAAGCGCGTCGGCCTCGAGGAAATTCGCCGCCAGATCGTGGGCGATGCCGACAAGCGCAAGGCCTATTACGACCGCTTCGTCTTCTCGCAGAAATTCGCCCAGGTCGACCCCTGGTCGGAACGCGTCTCCGGCAAGGACAAGCATGAATTCAAGCCGATGGCGACCATCGGCTTCCCCCAGGCAGCGGAGTGAAGTGATGGACATGAACTGGATTTCGATCGGTGACATTTCCGACATTCCGCTGCGGGGCGCCCGCTGCGTGAAGACACCTCAGGGCAAGGTCGCCGTCTTCCGCACGGCGGAAAACGAGGTCTTCGCCATCGAGGACCACTGCCCGCACAAGGGCGGGCCGCTGTCGCAGGGGATCGTCCATGCGAAGGCGGTCACCTGCCCGCTACACAACTGGGTGATTTCGCTCGAAACCGGCAAGGCGCTCGGGGCCGATGAGGGCGAGGTAAGGACCATTGCGGTGCGCAACGAAAACGGCGCCCTCTACATCGCCCTCGAAAGCCTGATGATGGCGGCCGAATGATGGAAAAAGAGGTCAAGACAATCTGTCCGTATTGCGGTGTCGGCTGCGGCGTCATCGCCAAGGTCGCAGAGGACGGCAAGGTTTCCGTCAAGGGCGACCCGGACCACCCCTCCAACTTCGGGCGGCTCTGCTCGAAGGGCTCGGCGCTCGGCGAGACGGTCGATCTCGACGGACGCCTCCTCTATCCGGAAGTTTCCGGGAAGCGGGTGGAATGGGAACAGGCGCTTGACCTCGTCGCACAACGGTTTTCGGATGCCATCAACGAGCATGGCCCCGATTCCGTTGCCTTCTACGTCTCCGGCCAGCTGCTGACCGAAGACTACTACATCGCCAACAAACTGATGAAGGGCTTCATCGGCTCGGCCAACATCGACACCAATTCACGGCTCTGCATGTCGTCCTCCGTCGCCGGCCACCGCCGCGCCTTCGGATCGGACACCGTGCCGGGCACCTATGAGGACATCGAGCTTGCCGATCTGGTAATCCTCACCGGCTCGAACCTCGCCTGGTGCCACCCCGTGATCTATCAGCGGCTGGCGGCTGCCAAGGCCGCGCGCCCCGGCATGAAGGTCGTCGTCATCGATCCGCGGCGCACGATGACTTCGGATATCGCTGACCTGCACCTGGCGATCCGCCCGGACAGCGACGTCGCATTGTTCGTCGGTCTCTTCGAACACCTGATCGCAAGCAACGCCATCGACCAGAACTACGTTGCCGAGCATACCAACGGCTTTGCCGAGGCCTTCACGGCGGCGTCAGGTGTCGCCTTCAACGAGGTGCTTGAACTGACCGGCCTGCCGGCCATGCAGCTTCGCGAATTCTATCGCCTCTTTGCCACGACCGAGAAGGTAGTCACCTGCTACAGCCAGGGCGTCAATCAATCCTCGTCGGGCACCGACAAGGTCAATTCAATCATCAACTGTCATCTCGCCACCGGCAGGATCGGCCAGCCGGGCATGGGGCCGTTCTCGCTCACCGGCCAGCCGAACGCCATGGGCGGGCGTGAAGTCGGCGGGCTTGCCAACATGCTGGCTGCCCACATGGCGATCGAAAGTGCCGAGGATCGCGATCGCGTCCAGCGCTTCTGGGCAGCGCCGACCATTGCTGAAAAGCCGGGCCTGAAGGCGGTCGACATGTTCAAGGCCGTCGCCGACGGGCGCATCAAGGCGCTCTGGATCATGGCGACCAACCCGGTCGTTTCGATGCCGGATGCCGACACCGTCGAGGCCGCCATCAAGGCCTGTCCCTTCGTCGTCGTCTCCGACGTCCTTGAGAACACGGATACCGCACGGCACGCCGACGTCCTTCTACCTTCGCTCGGCTGGGGTGAGAAGAGCGGCACGGTCACCAATTCGGAACGCCGCGTTTCCCGCCAGCGCTCCTTCCTCGATGCTCCCGGAGAAGCCCGGGCCGACTGGTGGCAGCTGGCCGAAGTGGCTCGCCGCATGGGCTTTTCCGAAGCCTTCGACTTCGGCTCCACTGCCGAGATCTTCGACGAACACGCCACCCTCTCCGCCTTCGAGAATAGCGGCAATCGTGACTTCGATATCGGTGCCTACGTCGGCATCAACCGTCGGTCCTATGACGAGTTAACACCTTTCCAGTGGCCGCAGCCTGCCGGTCGCGAAGCTGATGTGACCCGCTTCTTCGCCAAGGGCGGCTTCTACCATGCCGACGGCAAGGCGCGTTTCATCGCGGTGAAGCCGGTCGCTTCCGATCGCACCAATGCCGACTATCCCTTCACGCTGAACACCGGCCGCATCCGCGACCAGTGGCACACGATGACGCGCACGGGCAAAAGCGCGCGCCTCTCATCGCATATCGCCGAGCCGTTCGCCGAACTTCATCCCCGCGATGCAATCGAGATCGGCGTCGGCAATGCTGCCCTCGTCGAGATCGAAAGCCCGCACGGCAAAGCCGTGGTTCGTGCCCTGATCACGGAGCGTCAGGCCCGCGGCAGCATTTTTGTGCCGATGCACTGGAACGATCAGTTCGCCGCGAAGGCCCGCATCGACGCCGTTGTTGCGCCGTTGACCGACGCGATCTCCGGCCAACCCGCTTCAAAGAACGTCGCTGTCGCGGCGCGTCGCTTCAAGGCGACCCGCTATGGCTTTGGCGTTTCCGCAGCCAAGCCTGATCACCTCGACGCTGTCTATTGGGCGCTGGCAAAGGCTGAAGGCGGCTGGCGGGTGGAGCTCGCCTTCGACCAGCCGGTCGAGGACTGGTGCACCTGGTGCCGCAGCACCTTTGCTATCCCCGAAAATGTCGAGCCCCTCGGCTATGCCGACCAGCAATCCGGTGATCTGAGGCTCGCCTTCTTCGACGGCAAGCGATTGCTCGCGGCGCTGTTCCTGGCCCGCGAACCTGTGGCGGTTGCCCGCAACTGGGCGATCTCCCAGCTCACCGCCGAACACACCAATCTGCGCAAGCGCTTCGCGCTCGTCGCCGGTCGCCCCGGCACCGACAAGCCGGACCCGGGCGCCACCGTCTGCTCCTGCTTCGGTGTCGGCGTCAACCAGATCGTCGCTGCCGTGCGCGGCGGCTGCCACAGCGTCGAAGCTGTCGGCAAGGAACTCAATGCCGGAACCAACTGCGGCTCCTGCCGCGCCGAGATCAGGGGGATCATCGATGGATGTCTTGCAGCAGCCGCGGAATGAAGCACCCGCCCGCATGGAGCCGCTTGCCAAGCTGCCGGTGTTCTGGGCGCTTGAAGGCAAGCGCGTGATTGTCGCCGGTGGATCCGATGCAGCCGCCTGGAAGGCCGAGCTTCTCGCTGCCTGCGGCGCGGAGGTCCATGTCTATGCCGACGAGCTTTCCGACACCTTCGAGAAACTGATCCTGCGCGGCGCTGAGCACTCTCAGGGCGGCTTCATCCACCACTGCCAGGCATGGGATGAAACGATCTTCCGCGGCGCGGCCATCGCCATCGCCGACTGTGAGGAAGACGACGAGGCGGCCTTTTTCGACGCCGCCCGCGCCGCTGGCGTGCCGATCAACGTCATCGACAAGCCAGCCTTTTGCCAGTTCCAGTTCGGCTCGATCGTCAACCGCTCTCCCGTCGTCGTCTCGATCTCGACGGATGGTGCCGCTCCGATCCTCGCCCAGGCCATCCGTCGGCGGATCGAAACCTTGCTGCCGCAGGCACTGAAAGGTTGGGCGGGACTGGCACAATCGCTACGAGACCGGATCAACGAACGGCTGGCGCCCGGCCCCTTGCGCCGCGCCTTCTGGGAGACGTTCGTCGATCGCGCCTTTTCAAGTTCGGATACGCCGGAGGAGGGCGTCGGCGGGCTGCTTCTCAAGGAAGCCGACAGGCTTCGGGAAGCGCCCGCCCACTCTTCGCGCGGCCGTGTGACACTGGTCGGCGCTGGCCCCGGCGATGCGGAGTTGTTAACGCTGAAAGCCGTCCGCGCCCTGCAGGCCGCCGATGTGATCCTCTTCGACGATCTCGTTTCGTCAGAAGTGCTGGAACTCGCGCGTCGTGAAGCCAAGCGCATGCTGGTCGGGAAACGTGGCGGCCGCACGAGTTGTCGCCAGGAAGACATCAACGCCATGATGGTGAAGCTCGCCAAGGCAGGCAAGCACGTCGTGCGCCTGAAGTCCGGCGACCCGATGATCTTCGGTCGTGCCGGCGAGGAGATCGCCCATCTTGATCGGGAGAACATTCCTGTCGACGTCATCCCCGGCATCACCGCCGCAAGCGCCATGGCCTCGCGCCTCGGGATCTCGCTGACGCATCGTGACCACGCGCAATCCGTCCGCTTCATCACCGGCCATTCCCGCCACGGAGGCCTGCCCGCCGATGTCGATTGGGCGACGGTTGCGGATCCGCACACAACGACCGTCTTCTACATGGGCGGCAGGACCGCACCACTCATCGCCGATCGGCTAATCGAAGAAGGCCTGTCGCCGGAAACACCGGCGATCGTCATCAGCGAGGTCAGCCGGTCGACCGAGCGCGATTGGCGCGGCACGCTCGCAACCATCGCCTCTGGCATCGCGGAAATCGGTTACGACAATCCCGTGCTGATCGCAGTCGGCAGCGCGCTTGCTGCGCGCCAAAGCGGCGCTCGTGACACAAACGATTTTGACAGCGATCGCCGCATGGTCATGGGAGCGCGCTGATGCAGTTCCACGCGATCGCCCCCGTCTTCCTCGTTCTTGCCATGGCCCTGAGCTGGCCGCGTTTCGCCAGCATATTCTCACCTCACACCAACGCCGACGTCGCTACAGCACCGCTCACAACAATTGCGACCGCAATCAACCTTTCGGCTATCGGCTTGGCTTTTGCCGGCAACGATCCAGGGCCTGCCGTCCTCATCGTGTTGGTTGGCGTTTTCCTCGGCGCGGTGATGCGAGCCCCAGCGCCGCCCATATCTGTAGCGCTCTCGGTAGCGAGCCTTGCGGTCTCTCTTCAACTCAGTTGAGCCTCGGAAGCGTTCTCTGCGGTTCGCCCTAACTCGCGTGGATTGGTCGGCGTCTTCGGTAAGGCCTCTGTGCGGACACTGAGATCATAGAAATCGCGACCAGCTTACATCACGCTGACCGGGCAGCCGGCCGCCTGCAGCGGCGCAGCGTCTGCTGCCACTGCAGGGAGATTGCATTTTCGTTAGCCGGTGCGATAGTCGGGAGGCGCAAAGAGGTAGCCTCCCGCATGACACGCCACATCGTCGCGATCGGTCAGTTGCCTCCGCCGCTCAACGGCTTCTCGTTTGCGACCAAGAGCATGATTGCGCTTCTTTCGGAAGCAAACAGCGTCACCGTCGCCAACATCGCCCCGCCTTTGGGCAAGCTCTCGTTGTTGAAGCATCCGGTGAGATTCGCCCGTGTCCTCGGTACTTGTCTCCAGTTGTTGCGCGATCGCAAGCGCGTCAACCGGGTTTGCTATCTCGGCTGCGAAGGCGGCCTCGGCTTGATCTATACGCTTCTGATTGTGCTGGTCGCGAGGACCCTCGGCTATCCCACCTATCTGCACCATCACAGTTTCAGTTACGTCGAGAAGCCCAGCCTGCTCATGCGATGCATCCTCACGCTCGGCAGTCGCAATCTGCGACACATCTTCCTGTGCGACATGATGCGGGATCGCTTCGCTGACACCTATGGCGGCCGTACGCGCTGCTACCTGATCTCCAACGCTGCCTATGTAGCCCCGCGGGAGGAGAACGATGAAGCGACCGACAGCACCCACCTCGTAATCGGGATGCTCAGCAATCTCACTGCTGAGAAGGGCCTCGACACTTTCCTGGATCTCGCAAGGCAGGCACGGAAGGAGAACCTGCCGATCAAGGCCGTCCTTGCCGGTCCGGCCGGTGTCGGCAAGCGCGCCGCGATCGACGCGGCTGTCGCTGAACTAAGTGGTAGCTTGGAGTACCGCGGCCCGCTGTACGATGACGCGAAGACAGCTTTCTATCGCGAGATCGACGTGTTCGTTTTCCCGACCACCTATACCAATGAGGCGCAGCCCTTGGTGATTTTCGAGGCGAAGGCGGCAGGAAACGCCGTCATCTCGTGCAACCGAGGCTGCATCAGAAAACAACTCGACGAAAGCGACCTTCTGATCCCCTCGGACGGCGAGTTTATACCGACCGCATTGGCCTGGTTATCGGCAATGTCGCCGGACCCTGCGCTGGCAGCAAGACGGAAGGCGATCCGCCAATCTTACAAAGCCCGCCACGCCAAGGCGCGTGCCGCCGTCGCCGCGGTCTTCGATTTCGACGAGGCGTGACGCGACCAGATCACGAGGCGCTCGGCACCGGCTTGACCTTCAGCCCGTCGATGAACAGCTGCTCGAGGAAGCGCGCCGCATCCTCGAAGCGACCGGCGCCGGCATGTTCCTGCCCGAGCACCGCCCTTACCTGAACGTCGAAGTCAGCATAATGCTGCGTTGTCGACCAGATCGAGAAAATCAGGTGATAGGGATCGCACTTGGCGATCTTGCCGGCCTTCGTCCAACTGCGGATCACCTCGGCCTTCTCGTCGACGAGCTGCTTCAGCGGTCCCTTCAGTTCATCCTCGACATGCGGCGCGCCCTGCAGCATCTCGTTGGCGAAAAGTCGGCTTTCGCGCGGGAAATCGCGGGCCATTTCAAGCTTGCGCCTGATATAGCTGCGGATCTCGCTTTCGGGATTGCCGTCCGCATCGAAGGCTCTCAGCGGCTCCAGCCAGGTAAATAGGACGCGGTCGATCAACGCCCGGTGCATCGCTTCCTTGGTGCGGAAATAATAGAGCAGGTTCGGCTTCGACATGCCGGCAACTTCGGCGATCTGATCGATCGTGGAACCGCGAAAACCGCTGACCGAAAACACATCGAGCGCGGCTTCAAGAATCTGCTCTTCCTTCTCTTCCTGAATGCGCGTGCGCCGCTGGGTCTTGGCTGCTCTCGGGATTGTCATGTCGACCTTGTTTTCCCCTTCAAATTCAACCGTTTCACTCAAGATTGGGCTGGCGCGACAGCTTGCCGCAAAAATGAGCAGATGCCGGCAATTTTGTCTGTATTTTTCCTGATTTTCGTCTTGAGCCCAGCGCCGGAAGTTGTAATGTTTACCAATCGGTCAAATTATCGATCAGATGCTAAACAAAGGCAACTAGCGATTTTCCGGCGCTAATAAAACAAACAAGGGCGCTCGGATACTGGCCACGGGAACAGGCGGACATGTGAATTGCATGGCCGCTGAAAACAGGTGAGGATTTTAGACATGGTGGCAGCACCAGGCGAGAACATGCGCGTCAACGGGGACCGTCTTTGGGACACCCTCATGGACATGGCAAAGATCGGCCCGGGCATTGCTGGCGGCAACAACCGCCAGACGTTGACGGATTCGGATGCCGAGGGGCGCAGCCTCTTCAAAACGTGGTGCGAAAACGCAGGCATGACGCTCGGCGTCGACAAGATGGGCACGATGTTCGCGATCCGCCCCGGCACCGATCCTGACGCCCTGCCCGTCTATGTCGGTTCGCACCTCGACACCCAGCCGACCGGCGGCAAGTATGACGGCGTGCTCGGCGTGCTTGGCGCGCTCGAGGTCGTCCGCACCATGAACGATCTCGGCATCAAGACCAAGCATCCTATTGTCGTCACCAACTGGACCAACGAGGAAGGAGCCCGCTTTGCGCCCGCCATGCTCGCCTCCGGCGTCTTCGCCGGCGTCCATACGCTTGAATATGCCTATGACCGCAAGGATCCCGAGGGCAAGACCTTTGGCGACGAACTGAAGCGCATCGGCTGGGTCGGCGACGAAGAGGTCGGCGCCCGCAAGATGCACGCCTATTTCGAATATCACATCGAGCAGGGCCCGATCCTCGAGGTCGAGAACAAGCAGATCGGCGTGGTCACGCACTGTCAGGGCCTCTGGTGGCTCGAATTCACGCTGACCGGCAGGGAAGCCCATACCGGCTCAACGCCGATGAACATGCGCGTCAACGCCGGGCTCGCCATGTCGCGCATCATCGAGATGGTGCAGACCGTGGCGATGGAGAACCAGCCGGGCGCCGTCGGCGGCGTCGGCCAGGTGTTCTTCACCCCGAACTCCCGCAACGTCCTGCCGGGCAAGGTCGTTTTCACCGTCGACATCCGCTCGCCGGATCAGGCAAAGCTCGACAGCATGCGCGCCAGGATCGAGGCGGAAGCACCTGCCATCTGCGAAGCGCTCGGCGTCGGCTGCGCGGTCGAGGCGATCGGCCACTTCGCGCCCGTCACCTTCGACCCCACACTCGTGTCCCGCGTGCGCAACGCTGCCGAGCGACTCGGCTACAGCCACATGAACCTGATATCGGGCGCCGGCCATGATGCCTGCTGGGCGGCAAAGGTCGCCCCGACAACGATGGTCATGTGCCCCTGTGTCGGGGGCCTCTCGCACAACGAGGCGGAGGACATCTCCAAGGAATGGGCAACGGCTGGCGCTGACGTCCTCTTCCACGCCGTCGTCGAGACCGCTGAAATCGTTGCATAATCAAGGGCGGGGTCATTCCCGCCTTTTCTTTACCAGCGGACGAAGAGCCGCGAGCAATCAATGCAAGGGAACTGATCATGAGCAAAGTCATCAAGGGCGGAACCATCGTCACTGCGGACCTGACCTACAAGGCGGACGTGAAGATCGAGGGCGGCAAGATCGTCGAGATTGGTCCGAATCTCTCCGGCACGGAGACGCTCGATGCGACCGGCTGCTACGTCATGCCCGGCGGCATCGACCCGCACGTTCACCTCGAAATGCCGTTCATGGGCACCTATTCGTCGGACGACTTCGAAAGCGGCACGCGCGCAGGCCTTGCCGGCGGCACGACCATGGTCGTCGATTTCTGCCTGCCGGGG
The DNA here is from genome assembly GCF_000298315.2 of Rhizobium grahamii CCGE 502. GTDB lineage: Bacteria > Pseudomonadota > Alphaproteobacteria > Rhizobiales > Rhizobiaceae > Rhizobium > Rhizobium grahamii. The sequence goes on from NZ_AEYE02000015.1 coordinate 34,715, forward strand.
CCGGAGCAATCGCTGCTCGAAGCGCTGCAGATGTGGGACAACAAGACAAGCCGCGCCAACGCCGACTACTCGTTCCACATGGCGATCACCGGCTGGAACGAGCGCGTCTTCAACGAGATGGAGACGGTAGTCAAGGACAGGGGCATCAACACCTTCAAGCATTTCATGGCCTACAAGGGCGCGCTGATGGTGAACGATGACGAGATGTTCGCCTCCTTCCAGCGCTGCGCGGAACTCGGCGCCTTGCCGCTGGTTCACGCCGAAAACGGCGACGTCGTCGCCTCGATGACCGCGAAGCTGCTCGCCGACGGCAACAACGGCCCCGAGGCGCACGCTTATTCCCGCCCACCCGAAGTCGAAGGTGAGGCAACCAATCGCGCCATCATGCTCGCCGACATGGCCGGCGTGCCGCTCTATGTCGTGCACACCTCCTGCGAACAGGCGCACGAAGCGATCCGCCGCGCCCGCCAGAAGGGTATGCGGGTCTACGGCGAGCCGCTGATCCAGCACCTGACGCTCGACGAAAGCGAATACTTCGACAAGGACTGGGACCATGCAGCCCGCCGCGTCATGTCTCCGCCCTTCCGCAACAAGCAGCATCAGGACAGCCTCTGGGCCGGTCTGCAGTCCGGCTCGCTGTCGGTGGTGGCAACCGACCACTGCGCCTTCACCACCGACCAGAAGCGCTCCGGCCTTGGCGACTTCTCCAAGATCCCCAACGGCACCGGCGGCCTCGAGGACAGGATGCCGATGCTGTGGACCCATGGCGTCAACACCGGGCGCCTGACGATGAACGAGTTCGTCGCGGTCACCTCGACCAACATTGCCAAGATCCTCAACGTCTATCCGAAGAAGGGCGCCATCCTCGTCGGCGCCGATGCCGATATCGTCGTCTGGGATCCGAAGCGCTCGAAGACGATCTCGGCTAAGACGCAACAATCGTCGATCGATTACAACGTCTTCGAAGGCAAGCAGGTCACCGGCCTGCCGCGCTACACGCTGACCCGTGGTGAGGTCGCGATCGAGGAAAGCACGGTCAAGACGAAGGAAGGACACGGCCAGTTCGTCAAGCGCGAGCCGTTTCAGGCCGTCAACAAGGCGTTGTCGACTTGGAAGGAGCTCGTGGCCCCGCGCAAGGTCGAACGGTCAGGCATTCCGGCGACGGGGGTCTGATCCTTGGCATCATTCCTGCACCAGCCGTTCAAGCTCCGGAAGCAAGACGACGCTTTCCTGCTCGTTCGGATCGGTGCGGGCGATGATGGCGGTGCAGGGCGTACTGCTGAGATTGGCGGGCAGATGCGGCACACCGGCGGGGATGTAGAACAGCTCGCCGGCATGCACGACGACATGATGCTCCAGTTCGTCGCCATACCAGGTGTGGGCCTCGCCGGAGAGCATGTAGATCGCCGTTTCATGCGACTCGTGCAGATGCGCCTTGGCGCGGACGCCGGGCGGAATCGTCAGCAAATGCATGCAGATGCCCTTGGCGCCGACCGTCTCGGCCGCGATGCCTTCGAAGTAACTCAGCCCCTGCTTGCCGTCATAGGCATGACTGGGGCGCACAATGTGACAGGTGGGCTTTGATGTCGCGTCCATCGTCATCCTCCATGGACCTTGCCGGAACAATGAAAACAGCTACTCATACTATCACGCAAACCGCGGAAGCGCGGGCAAGACAGGATACACAAGCATTGACGCAAGCTGCCTCCGTCGTATCCGCCAAGGATCTCTGTCTGACCTATCAGGCAGACGATGCTCCCGTACAGGCGCTGACGAACGTCAACCTCGACGTTCGCAAGGGCGACTTCGTCTCCTTCATCGGCCCATCGGGCTGCGGGAAGACGACCTTCCTGCGCGTGATCGCCGATCTCGAAAAGAAAACATCGGGCGAGATCACCGTCAATGGCATGACGCCTGAGGAGGCACGCAAGGCGCGCGCCTACGGCTACGTCTTCCAGGCGCCGGCACTCTACCCCTGGCGCACGATCGAGAAGAACATCGCTTTGCCGCTCGAAATCATGGGCTACTCATCGGTTGACCAGAAGAAACGTATCGCCGGCGCGCTCGATCTCGTGAACCTCTCCGGTTTCGAGAAGAAGTTTCCCTGGCAGCTGTCCGGCGGCATGCAGCAGCGCGCCTCGATCGCCCGTGCGCTCGCCTTCGATGCCGATTTGCTCTTGATGGACGAGCCCTTTGGCGCGCTGGATGAAATCGTTCGCGACCACCTGAACGAGGAGCTTCTGAAGCTCTGGGCGCGCACCAACAAGACGATCTGCTTCGTCACCCACTCGATCCCCGAGGCGGTCTACCTCTCCACCAAGATCGTGGTGATGTCCCCTCGCCCGGGTCGCGTCACCGATATCATCGACTCAACGCTTCCGCGCGAACGCCCGCTCGACATTCGCGAGACGCCCGAATTCCTCGAAATCGCCCATCGCGTTCGCGACGGCCTGAGAGCGGGGCACAGCTATGAGCATTAAGCTGAGCGTCAGAGCCGATGAATGGGGGCGCCCATGAAGTCGGATACTCTGAAAGACAGGCTCGTTCCCGTCCTGACAATCCTCGTGGTTCTGGTCGTGGTCTGGTACGTCGCGGCCGCTCTGATGAACGCCTCCTTCCAGCGCGACATGGATCAGCGCGCGAACCAGACGCGTGGAACCATCGAATTCATCGAAAAGACGCTCTCGCAACCCAAGCCGTTGCTGCCCGCCCCGCATCAGGTGGTGCAGAACGTCTTCGAAAACACCTTCCTGCGGAAGCTTTCGAGCAACCGCAGCCTCGTCTACCACAGCTGGGTCACGCTCTCGTCGACGCTGCTCGGCTTCGGCTTCGGTACGCTGCTCGGCATCGTGATCGCCGTTGGGATCGTCCACATTAAGGCGCTCGACCGCAGCCTGATGCCCTGGGTCATCGCCTCGCAGACCATCCCGATCCTGGCGATCGCGCCGATGGTGATCGTCGTGCTCGGCGCCATCAACATCACCGGCCTGATCCCGAAGGCGCTGATCTCGACCTACCTCTCCTTCTTCCCGGTGACGGTCGGCATGGTGAAGGGCCTGCGCTCGCCCGAGGTCATGTTCCTCGACCTGATGCGGACCTATAACGCGACGCCTGCGCAAACCTTCTGGAAACTGCGTGTTCCAGCTTCCGTGCCGTTCCTTTTCACCTCGATGAAGGTTGCGATCGCAGCAAGCCTTGTCGGCGCCATCGTCGGCGAACTTCCGACCGGTGCTGTCGCCGGCATCGGCTCGAAGCTGCTGGCCGGCTCCTATTACAGCCAGACGATCGACATCTGGGCGGCCCTCATCGCGGGCTCGGTGCTTGCCGCAGGCCTGGTTGCCATCGTCGGCCTTGTCGCAAAAATCGTCGATCGCTCGATGGGCGGGAGACCGGCATGAAGAAGATGTCCTTCTCCTGGCAGGGCGTTCTTGCCCTGGTGCTGACCGCGATTGCAATCATCACCTTGCCGCTCATGGCCGAAGGCGCACCAGACCCCGTGTCACCGCTGACTGTCGGTCTGACGATCGCCCTGATCGTCGCCCTTGCCTTCGTTTCCTTCGCACCATTGCCGAAGCCATACATTGCCGCGGTCTTGCTGGTCGGCGCGCATTGGGCGGCATGGGTGCTGCTCGCTGATGTGACCGGAAATGAAGGTCTGGCCACCAGGTCCTTCTTCCTGCTGATGGCAGCCTGCTGGCTGCTTGCGTGGCGCTGCGTCACCGAGCTTTCGGCAATGACGCCTGGTTCCAGTTTCAGCCGCACGTTCCTGCGGCTGCTGATCCCGGCGATCTTCGGCGCCTGGATCCTGATCATCTGGGAAGCGCTGACGCGCGGCGCCGGCATTCCCTTTGTTCTGCTGCCGCCGCCGAGCGCCATCGGCGTCAGGATTGCCGGCTCGCTGCCGATCCTCGCAGACGACGTGCGCCAGACGATCTTCAAGGCGGTCTTTGCCGGTTACATCATCGGCTGCGGTGCGGGCTTTGCCGTCGCCATCCTCGCCGATCGCGTTGCTTTCCTGCGTCGCGGTCTGCTGCCGATCGGCAACATGGTGTCGGCGCTGCCGATTATCGGCGTGGCGCCGATCATGGTGATGTGGTTCGGCTTCGACTGGCAGTCGAAGGCGGCCGTCGTCATCATCATGACCTTCTTCCCGATGCTGGTGAACACGGTCGCTGGCCTCGCCGCATCCGGTCCGATGGAGCGCGACCTGATGCAAACCTACGCCTCCAACTATTGGCAGACACTGCTGAAGCTCCGGCTTCCGGCGGCAATGCCCTTCATTTTCAACGCATTGAAGATCAACTCGACGCTGGCGCTGATCGGTGCCATCGTCGCGGAGTTCTTTGGTACGCCGATCGTCGGCATGGGCTTCCGTATCTCCACGGAGATCGGGCGCATGAATGTCGACATGGTCTGGGCCGAAATCGCCGTTGCGGCGCTTGTTGGTTCGATCTTCTACGGCGTCGTCGCCCTTGCAGAACGGGCGGTGACTTTCTGGCATCCGTCTATCCGTGGTGGCTAGGCGTCGCTTTCTTCCCGCGAATGGGATTGGGGCATAACTTCAGAGGGAACAAGAAAATGAAAAAACTGATTGTTGCGATGATGGCGAGTGCGATGTCGCTCGCGGCAGCCCATGCAATGGCTGCCGACAAGGTGACGCTGCAGCTCAAGTGGGTGACGCAGTCGCAGTTCGCCGGCTACTACGTCGCCAAGGAAAAGGGCTACTACGACGAGGCAGGTCTCGATGTCACCATCAAGCCGGGCGGCCCTGACATCGCGCCGGAACAGGTAATCGCCGGCGGTGGCGCCGACGTCATCGTCGACTGGATGGGCGGCGCGCTGGTTGCCCGCGAAAAAGGCGTTCCGCTCGTCAACATCGCCCAGCCTTACCAGAAGTCCGGCATGGAAATGATCTGCCGCAAGGACGGCCCGATCAAGACCGAAGCCGATTTCAAGGGGCATACGCTCGGCGTCTGGTTCTTCGGCAACGAGTACCCGTTCTTCGCGTGGATGAACAAGCTCGGCCTCAAGACAGATGGCGGTAAGGACGGGGTTACCGTGTTGAAGCAAAGCTTCGACGTGCAGCCGCTGCTGCAGAAGCAGGCCGACTGCATCTCTGTCATGACCTACAACGAATACTGGCAGGCGATCGATGCCGGCTTCAAGCCGGAAGAACTGCTCGTCTTCAACTACACCGCCATGGGCAACGACCTTCTCGAAGACGGCCTCTATGCCATGGAAGACAAGCTGAAGGACCCAGCCTTCAAGGAAAAGATGGTCAAGTTCGTCAAGGCCTCGATGAAGGGCTGGAAATACGCCGTCGAGAACCCGGACGAGGCTGCCGGAATCGTCGTAGACGCAGGCGGCCAGGACGAAAACCACCAGAAGGTCATGATGGGCGAAGTCGCCAAGCTGATCGGCGACGGCACCGGCAAGCTCGACACGACGCTCTATGATCGCACGGCAAAGGCTCTCCTCGACCAGAAGATCATCAACAAGGAGCCATCAGGCGCCTGGACGCACGACATCACGGACGCTGCCTCCAAGTAAAAGGCGTTTGATCGTCCATGAAACGCGCGGAGCTTCCGCGCGTTTTTCATTTTCATGAAAATATTTGCGTCCGATGTCGCATCGCGCGAGACTCCAACGTCATAGCAATGTGGTGCGTGATCAACTATCGGAATGCTTGCATAACCGGCGAGTGATTGATCTGCATCACATTGGTAATTAATGTGTTCGAATGAGGAATTATTTTCCGCCAGACTTGCGCAATGGGCAAATCGCTACCACTTAGATGCGGGATTTGCCGGATGAGGGACTTAAGCAAAAGTCGGCAAATGATGCGGAAATACTTCTGAGAACACCAAAACGGGAACCGGCCGTTCGCGAACTGATGATTTTGCGCGAGTCTGCCGACTAGACTGGATGACGACGCATGGCACGTACGCCTGTTAAGATACTTCGCGCCTCCACCCTGCTGATCGCGGCGGTTGTAGCTTCAACGACCTTTGCTCAGGAACAGCCGGTCGCAAAGCCGCAGCAGAACCTGCCGGCGATCGTGGTGACGAAGGCCACCACCCGCACGCTTGTCGACCGCGTCGTGGCGACCGGTACGGTGAAGCCGGTCGAGGAAGTTTACATCCAGCCCCAGGTCGAGGGATTGTCGATCCGCGCGCTGAATGCAGACGTCGGCGATAGGGTCCAGGCCGATAGCACGCTGGCGACGCTGAATGACGACGCGATCATTCTGCAGAAGAGCCAGATGCAGGCCACCAAGGCCAAGAACGAAGCGAGCCTCGCGCAGCTTCGCGCGCAGCTGATTGAAGCAGAGGCCAATGCAGAGCAGGCGCGACAGCAGCAGGCGCGCGCTCAGGAAATGGGTAAGAAGGGCACCGTTTCTACGGCGACGGTGGAACAGGCCGATGCCGCTGCGGCTTCGGCCAATGCCCGTGTTGATTCGGCAAAGCAGGCGATCCAGGTAGCCGTTGCAGAGATCAAGGTCACTGAAAGCCAGATCGCCGATGCCGACCTGAGGCTCGCCCGCACCGACGTCAAGACGCCGGTCGCCGGTACTATCGCGGCCAAGAACGCCAGGGTCGGAGCGATCGCGCTCGCCACCGGCGATCCGCTCTTTACAGTCATTCGCGATGACGAGATCGAGCTGGTGGCGGAAGTGGGCGAGAGCGACATCGTCAAGGTCCAGCCCGGCCAGAAGGCCACGATCTTGCTCTCTGGCAGTCCCGACAAGATTGCCGGCTCGGTACGGCTGGTGTCGCCGACCGTTGACCCGCTGACGCGCCTCGGTTTGGTCCACATTTTGATCGATGACTCGAGCAAGGCCCGCTCGGGCATGTACGGCAGCGCCGACATCGTCGTGCGCACCAAGGAAAACGTGGCGCTCCCTGTTTCGGCCGTGTTGTCGGGCAGTGAGGGATCGTCGGCCCGCAGGGTCGAGGACAGCGTCGTCAAGTTTGCCAAGGTCGAGACCGGCATCCAGGATGGTGCCTATGTCGAGATCGTCAAGGGATTGAAAGCCGGCGATGAGGTCGTAGCCAAGGCGGGCGCCTATGTCCGCGACGGCGACCGCATCACACCGGTTCGTGAACAGCCACCGGTTTCAAACTGAGAGACGGCCGATGAACTTTTCAGCCTGGTCTATCCGAAATCCAGTCGCCTCGCTTCTGGCGTTTGCACTCTTGCTTTTCGTCGGCATCCAGTCCTTCAACAAGCTGCCGATCACCCGTTTCCCGAATATCGACGTCCCCCTCGTTTCCATCGTCGTGACGCAGAGCGGCGCTTCGCCGGCCGAGCTCGAAATGCAGGTGACAAAGGAGATCGAGGACGCCGTTGCCAGCATAACCGGCATTGACGAAATCCAGTCGACGGTGACCGACGGCCAATCGCAGACGGTCGTTATGTTCCGCATGGAAATCCCGACCGAGCAGGCCGTCCAGGACACCAAGGACGCCATCGACCGCATCCGCAGCGACCTGCCCGCCAATGTGGAAGAGCCCATCGTCTCAAAGATCGACGTCGAGGGTCAGGCGATCCAGACGTTTGCGGTCTCCTCTCCCGACATGACGCTCGAGGAACTCTCGTGGTTCGTTGATGACACCGTCAAACGCTCCTTGCAGGGGCAAGCCGGCATCGGCCGCGTCGATCGTTACGGCGGTGCCGACCGCGAAGTGCGCATCGAGCTCAGTCCCGACAAACTGAACGCCCACGGCATCACCGCGGCAAGCGTGAACCAGCAGCTGCGCGGCACCAACGTCGACCTCGGTTCCGGCCGCGGTCAGGTGGCTGGGAGCGAACAGGCCATCCGCGTGCTCGGCGACGCCCGCAATGTCGCCGAACTTGCCAACACCACGATCGCATTGCCGAACGGCCGCTTCGTCAAGGTTTCAGATCTCGGCGTCATCAAGGACACCTACCAAGAGCCGAAATCCTTCTCGCGCTTCGATGATACGCCTGTCGTGACATTCGGCGTCTTCCGCTCCAAGGGCGCCAGCGAGGTCAGCGTCGCTGAAACCGTGGCCAAGAGCCTCGAGAAGGTCCGCGCCGAAAATCCGAATGTCGGCATTGAGCTGATCAGCGACTCCGTCTACTTCACCTACGGCAACTACGAAGCTGCGATCGATACGCTGATCGAAGGCGCGCTGCTGGCCATCATCGTGGTCTTCCTCTTCCTCAGGAATTGGCGCGCAACGCTCATCTCCGCCATCGCACTGCCGCTGTCGGCGATCCCAACGTTCTGGATCATGGACCTGATGGGCTTCTCGCTGAACCTCGTCAGCTTCCTGGCACTGACGCTCGCGACCGGTATTCTGGTCGACGATGCGATCGTTGAGATCGAAAACATTGCCCGTCACATCAAGATGGGTAAGACGCCCTACCGCGCGGCAATCGAAGCGGCCGACGAAATCGGCCTCGCCGTCATCGCGACGACCTTCACGATCATTGCCGTTTTCGTGCCGGTGTCGTTCATGCCCGGCATTCCCGGCCAGTACTTCATCCAGTTCGGTCTGACGGTTGCTTTTTCTGTCTTCTTCTCGCTGATGGTGGCGCGTCTCATAACCCCGATGATGGCCGCCTATCTGATGCGGGCAGAGGACGGGATGGAAGACCATCACGACAATGACGGTGCGTTCTTCCGCGGCTATACACGCCTGGTGCGCGCGACGACCCGCCGCTGGTGGACACGTTATTTGACGCTGATTGCCGCGATCGCCTTCCTGATCGGCTCCGTCATGCTGCTTGCGCAGGTGCCGGGCAGCTTCCTGCCGCCGGAGGATGCATCGCGCATCGTGCTCTCGGTGGAGCTGCCGCCGAACGCGACGCTGGACGATACGGAAGCGACGACGAACGCGATCTACAAGGACGTGAAGGATATCGACGGCGTCGAAAGCGTCTTCGTGCTCGGCGGCGCGTCGCCGAAAGGCGACCTCGAACTACGCCGTGCCACGGTAACGCTCACGCTTCACAAGCTTGATCAGCGGCTCTTGAAGAAACTGGATGACTTGGTCGTTAAGATCCCGGTGCTCGGATCCTATCTGCCCAAGGTGGAGCCGAAGGGACGCGTTCGTCCGCAGTGGGATATCGAAAAGGAAGTTTTCGCCAAACTCCACCATCTCCCTGACGTGCGGATCCTCAAGCTCAACGATCGCGGCGAGCGCGATCTCTCGTTCAACTTCCTCTCCAAGAACGAGAAGGATCTGAACGATGCCGTGGGCGTTCTGGAAGCGAAGCTGCGCGCCGATCCGCTGTTGGCCAACGTCAGCGCCGAGGGTGCCCTGCCCCGTCCGGAGCTTCAGGTTCGTCCACGCAAGGATCAGGCGGCTCGCCTCGGCATTACGCCGCAGCAAATCTCCGAGACGATCCGCGTCGCCACGATTGGCGATATCGATTCTGCCCTCGCCAAGATCAACCTGGACGACCGCCAGATCCCGATCCGCGTCCAGGCGTCGCTCGATATGCGCCGTGATCTCGCGGCTCTTCGAGCCATGAAGATCCAGACGGCAAGCGGCAGCACCGTGCCTCTGTCGACCGTCGCCGATATCGACTATTCGGAAGGCGTCAGCTCGATCAAGCGCAACAACCGCTACCGCGTGGTGTCGATCGGCTCCGACCTGCCGCAGGGCGTGGCTCTCGATACCGCATCGGCGCGCTTCCGGCAGATCGTCAATGAAGCCAAGATGCCTCCGACCGTCCAGCTGGCCGAAAGTGGTGACACCAAGGTGCAGACCGAAATGCAGCAGAGCTTCGTCAACGCCATGTTGATGGGTCTGATGCTGGTGCTGACGGTGCTGATCCTGCTCTTCAAGGATGTGATCCAGCCTTTCACCATCCTGTTCTCGCTGCCGCTTGCGATCGGTGGTGTGGCGGTCGGCCTGCTGGTCACCCAGAACCCGCTCTCGATGCCTGTCATGATCGGTATCCTGATGTTGATGGGTATTGTCACGAAGAATGCGATCCTGCTCGTCGACTTCGCCATCGAGATGCGCCATCGCGGCATGGAGCGTGTGGAAGCCATGGTCGAAGCAGGCCGCAAGCGCGCCCGCCCGATCATCATGACCTCCATCGCGATGTCGGCTGGCATGCTCCCCTCGGCACTCGGCGTCGGCGAAGGCGGTTCGTTCCGCGCACCGATGGCAATCGCGGTGATCGGCGGCATTATCGTGTCGACCGTCCTTTCGCTGGTCGTCGTGCCTTCCTTCTTCCTGATCATGGACGATCTCTCCCGCCTTCTCGGCTGGATGTTCGGCCGCCTGGTTGGCAGGAAGGACAAGGAAGATCTGGCGTTGTCCCGCGAGGAGCTTACGCAGGCTGTGGGCGCTCTCGAAGGCCGGGTATCGGCAATCGAGACGCCGGAAAGCAAACGCGGAAAATCCGGCAACGTCGTGCGCCTGCCGCCTTTCGCGGCGGAGTAGCGCTCAAACCAAAAGCCGGGGCAAGACCCCGGCTTTTTTATTGGCGGACATTTGATCAGGATCAAGTTCTGAACCGCGTCTCCCGGTTACCCTTACCAATATCAGGTAGGGGCGGCACCCGCCGCGCCACAGGGAGAAACAGATGACCAGAGCTTTGAAACTGAGCAACGCGCACCAGGCGATGCTTGGTGATGCGTTAATCGCGTCCAGCCTTGACCGGCAAGAGCGGGACGCTCTGCTGTCCTGCGCGGTGGCGGTACGCTACGAGCCTCAGGATGTTCTTTTCCGCGAAGACGGGAACGCGCGCTACTTCTACTGCGTGCTGAGTGGCTATGTTCGCCTCTATCGGGGTTCGGAAGACCGCGAAGCGGATATCAGGATCTGCGAGCCGGGCGACAGCTTCGGAGAATGCCTGGTGCTCGTCGGCGACCGGTACAACTATAGCGCCCAGGCAATGGAACACGCGATCCTCGCCCGCTTCGATCTTGGCCAGGTCAAAAGGCTGCTCGATGAACAGCCTCGGGTGGGGCGGGCAATCGCGCGCTCCCTGTCGCAGCATTTGTTGTCAACCATGGACTGCTTGGCGCGAGATCGCATGCAGACCAGTCAACAACGTGTTGCGCATTATCTCCTTACCCACTGCACCAACGAAGGTGCGCGGGCGTCGCTGCGACTGCCGTTCCAGAAAAGCCTGCTGGCACGAAAACTTGGTCTGGCGCCGGAGGCGCTGTCACGTGCGTTCTCCGCCTTGCGGACATCGGGCGTGACGGTCAGCGGCCGTGCCATCGCAATCGAGGATGTCAGGGCGCTCCGGCAGGTCTGATCGCTACAGACCGCCATGCTCCTTCAGGAAGCTGACGATGGAACTGACGCCGTCGCCACGCTTCATGTCGGAGAAAACAAAAGGCCGTGCCTGGCGCATGCGTGTCGCGTCGCGGTCCATGACCGCAAGGTCAGCCCCGACGTGGGGAGCCAGATCCTTCTTGTTGATGACGAGAAGGTCGGACTTGGTGATGCCGGGGCCGCCCTTACGAGGGATTTCCTCGCCTTGGCAAACCGAGATGACGTAGATGGTGATATCCGCCAGATCGGGAGAGAAGGTGGCGGCCAGATTGTCGCCACCCGACTCGATGAACACGACATCGAGGTCGGGAATCCGCTCGTTAAGGCCGGCGATCGCCTGCAGATTGATCGTCGCGTCCTCACGGATTGCCGTATGCGGGCAGCCACCGGTCTCCACACCAACGATCCGATCCGATGGCAAGGCCTGCATGCGCATGAGCGCCTCGGCATCCTCCGTCGTGTAAATGTCGTTTGTGACGACGGCGACCGAATATTGGTCGCGCATAGCCTTGCACAGCTTTTCGGTAAGCGCCGTCTTGCCCGAACCGACCGGGCCGCCGATCCCAACGCGAAGGGGTCCGTTTCCTGATTTCATGCTTTGAAAACTCCAATAACGATCGATGATAGCGCGCTGCTTGAAGGGCGACCACCGGCAAATGACTGAGGTCGTAGCGGTTGGTGTCCCGGAGAAGTCACGATCGAAAGAGACGCGTCGACTGCGTTTCATGGCGCAGCGACATGATGTCTGCTTGGATGGTGGCCGACCCGAGATCGCTGACTGTTGAAGCGGCTGCCCGCTTCGCGATTGAGGCTATGTCGCCTTCCAACCGCGACAGAATGGCAACGCCATCCCGTTGCCCAGCAACTCCGAGGCGGATGCCTGAAGAAACTGCCTGCGAGAGATAAGCGTGGAGAAAGGCAGCAATCGCCTTCTCCAACGCCACTCCGTGGGCACCTGCCACGGCGCCGATCGCTACCGGGTACGCCACGTGTCGCGGCAGTCGGTCGAAGACCTCGTGCGGCCACGCGCTGGCGGCGGACAAGAACGCATCGCCGAGCAGCATCGTCTCCTGATGGCGCTCACGCGAGCCGGCGAGCGCTTCGGCGAGTTCCGCCAGTTCGCCAAGTCTTTCCGGTTGCCCGTGACAACGGTGGCACTCCGCGAGGAGAACGGCGTCGTTCCAGACAGGCCCGCGTTCGATCAGGTTCGACGCCCATGCTGCAAGCGAATCGGCATCGGTGACCAACCCATCATGGACAGCGCGCTCCAAGCCACCCGAATAAGCGAAGGACCCGACAGGGAAAGCTGGCGAAAGCCAGGCCATAAGCCGCAGCAGAGCCTGCAGATCGGCATCATCCGTCATGTCCTACTCAGTCGTGCGAGTGATGGTGATGGGCATGATCATGCCCATGCGAATGGTAGGCGCCGCGGGCCGGCTGGAACGGCTCACTCACTTCCCGCACCATCGCTCCCAGCCCTTCGAGCATGGAGCGGATCACATGGTCCCGCAGGATGAGGATGCGGTCCTCCTCGATCTGCGCGCCGAGATGGCGATTGCCGAGGTGCCATGCCAGCTCGATCAAGTGCCGGCGATCCTTGCCCTTCACCTCGAAAAGCTTCTCGTCAGCGGCTACAATCTCGATGAGCTCGCCGTCCTCGAGAACGAGCATATCGCCGCTGGCAAAAAGCACCGGTTCCTTGAGGTCGAGCATGACCATCTCGCCATTTTCGAGATGGAGCAGCTTCCGCCGCAAATGCCTCAAGTCGTGCGGCAAAACCACTTTTCCGATTGGGTTGGAAGAAGGCGTGCCGGCTGGCAGGTAGGAAGTAACGCGTTGCATGACATGTCCAATTCGCTTGAGATTGCGAGCATGCAAAATTGCCTTGTGCGATGCAAGAAGGAATGAGCTTCCACGGAAACACCGCCCAAATCTCTTCAGGCTAGCCGCGCCTCATCACAATCCACGTTGCTCATGCGCGCATCCACAGTTTCCCTTGGAAGACACCTACCCCAACCCGGATACAAGCCCTCGTTCTCATGAACGACACGATTTCGACCGAGCGCCTTTGCCAGATAGAGTGCTTTGTCTGCCGCCGAATAGGCTCCTTCCTTGCTTCGCTCTGGCTTGAGCTCCGCAATGCCGGCCGACACCGTTAGCGCAACCACGCAATCTTCGGCCGCAACAGGGCGCGCCGCCAGGCTTGCGCAGACGGATCGCACGCGCTTGATCCGCTGCTCCTGAGAGCCCCCGACAACGATCGCGCCAAACTCCTCCCCACCCAACCTTGCCACGGCGGAGTGCCCGTCGAAGGCAGTGGCGAGAATGGCGGATACAGCGACAATCACGGCGTCGCCACAAGCGTGGCCAAAGCGATCATTGATGGCCTTGAACCGGTCCAAGTCGAAGATCACGAGGCAAGCATTTCCATCAACCTGCTCCAGTACCTCAGTAAAGGCACGCCGGTTGAGAAGTCCTGACAATACGTCCGTGCGGCTCAGTTGCTCGAACTCCGCTCGAGAGACGCTGAGTTGATGCATCGCGTGACCTGCCACCAGCGACAGCACGCTCGACACGGCACCGCCGATGAGCCAAGACAGCAGGACGCCATAGACAACGCCATGAGCGAATGGGACGGGCAACATTCCCATCCAGTCGAGCGGCGGCAATATCAGCACAATCACCACCGACGACAGGGTCACCGCGAGGAAGCTCATCTTGAGAGCGAACACGTAAATTGTGTGGCGATCCCGAAAATCGCCAAGCTCCGCCTGGAGTGAAATTCTCATGCGAATCGACCTTCTTGCCCACCGCCAGGCACATTGCTTAGAGGTGAACTGCTGCCGAGTTCTTAAGTGAATCGTTAAGATTTGAGCGAATTTGGTGAATTGATCGCCGGTTGAAAGTCGGCCGAAAACGAGACGTCTTCGGAGGTGAATCGGCCCAACAACCAAAGCAGACAAGCTATTGTTTTTCCGATATTTTCCAGCGAAGATAAACAGGAATGTCCTAATACGGACAGACCGCCTCAAGGTGGAACATGCAAAAGTAGAAAACAACTTTTGGGAGATTCAACCTTAACGCATGGCTTTAACAGCAGCCGGCAGACGTACCGGCTGCACATGAGCGACTAGAACAGGAAATAACGCTGCGCCATCGGCAACACTGTCGCTGGCTCGCAGGTCAGCAATTCGCCGTCAGCGCGCACCTCGTAAGTCTCCGGATCGACCTCAATGTGCGGCGTCAGGCTGTTATGGACCATCGATGCCTTGGAGATGCCCCCGCGAGTGTTCTTCACCGCAACGAGACTTTTTGCGACACCCAGACGGCTCTTCAGACCGGCATCGAGCGACGCTTGCGAAACGAAAGTAACGGACGAATTCGTCCGCAACTTGCCGTGGGCGGCAAACATCGGCCGATAGTGCATCGGCTGCGGTGTCGGGATCGAAGCGTTCGGATCGCCCATCGGAGCCGCCGCAATCGAACCGCCGAGCAATACCATCTCCGGCTTGACACCGAAGAAGGCCGGATTCCACAGAACCAGATCGGCGCGCTTGCCCACTTCGACCGAACCGATCTCGTGGCTGAGACCCTGGGCGATCGCCGGGTTGATCGTGTATTTCGCGATGTAGCGGCGGATGCGGAAATTGTCGTTCTCGCCGGTCTCCTCCTTGAGGCGGCCGCGCTGACGCTTCATCTTGTCGGCCGTCTGCCAGGTGCGGATCGCGACCTCGCCGACGCGACCCATGGCTTGGCTGTCGGACGAGATGATCGAGAAGGCGCCGATATCGTGGAGGATATCTTCTGCTGCAATCGTCTCCTTGCGGATGCGGCTTTCGGCAAACGCGATATCTTCGGGGATTGACGGCGACAAGTGATGGCAAACCATCAGCATGTCGAGATGCTCGGCAACCGTGTTGACGGTATAAGGCCGCGTCGGGTTGGTCGACGAAGGAATGACGTTCGATTGGCCGCAGATCTTGATGATGTCAGGCGCATGTCCGCCGCCGGCGCCCTCCGTATGGAAAGCGTGGATCGTGCGGCCCTTAAGGGCGCCGATCGTATCCTCGACGAAGCCGCTCTCGTTCAGCGTGTCGGTGTGGATCATCACCTGGATGTCATATTCGTCGGCGACCGAAAGGCAGCAGTCAATCGCCGCCGGTGTCGTGCCCCAATCCTCGTGCAGCTTCAGCGATGACGCGCCGGCCAAGACCATTTCCTCGAGCGCCGCCGGTAGCGAGGCATTGCCCTTGCCGGCAAGTGCAAGGTTCATCGGAAAGCCGTCGAAGCTTTCGATCATCCGCTCGATATGCCAGGCACCGGTGCAGGTGGTGGCGAGCGTGCCATGGGCCGGGCCAGAACCGCCGCCCAGCATGCAGGTGACACCGGACATCAGCGCTTCCTCGATCTGCTGTGGGCAGATGTAGTGGATATGCGCGTCCATGCCGCCGGCAGTGATGATTTTGCCCTCGCCCGCAATCGCCTCGGTCGATGGGCCGACGATGATGTTGACTCCCGGCTGTGTATCAGGATTGCCAGCCTTGCCAATCGCCGCGATGCGGCCGTTCTTGAGCCCGATGTCGGCCTTCACGATCCCCGTGTGGTCGATGATCACGACATTAGTGATGACGGTGTCGACGGCACCCTGAGCCCGCGTCGCCTGGCTTTGGCCCATGCCGTCGCGGATCACCTTGCCGCCGCCGAACTTCACCTCTTCGCCGTAGGTCGTGAAGTCCTTCTCGATCTCGATGAAGAGCTCCGTGTCGGCCAGGCGCACCTTGTCGCCGGTGGTCGGGCCGAACATGCCGGCATAGGCAACGCGAGAGATCTTGTAGGGCATATGTCAGGCTCCTTGGGAGGAAGAAATGGCTGCGCTCGCCGGCAGCCGCGTGACGCGGCCAGTGGCGACATAACTATCAACAAGCTGCCGCTCAGCAGCGAAGGGATGCCATTCCCAGCCCGCATGGCCGAAACCTGCGAGATCGATGGCCGCCTCGGGAAATCTGTTCATCACCTCGGCGATTACGATCATGCCGCTGCTAGGCACGACGTAAGGCGCTGGGTGGTAGGCTGCCAGCGCCTCGTCCACGGCTTCATGAATCAGTTTGTTAACAACCACATGCGCCTTGCCAACATCGGCGCAGAACGCATTGAATTGACTCGTGTAGTCATCGCAGAAGTCATCTAGCTCGGGGTGCGACACGGCAAGCGGCGCCCGCATTTCCACGAACTTCCGCGGATCGCGCACGCTCCAGATCGCCCCGGCTTCACGCACGCCGGGATGCTCCCGCCATGTCTCAGAAGCAACCATCGCTTTGCCCGGCCGCCCGGTATTGCAGACCGCGACGACATCGGTGCGGCCTGGGCTCAACTGATAGGACCGGCATTCGTTGAAGCGGATAACGAACGCGGCATCCGCCACAGCGGCGGCGGCCTGCGCTCCGATCTCCCCGTTGCCGACGATCATGATCCTGCCAGCCACGTCAGTTTCCCATCGTCTCTGCGAGTTCTTTGAGCTGCTTGGTGCGAGCGTCGGTCAACTCGGCAATGCAGCCTGCGACGAGCATTGGTTCCATCGTGCCGCCACGCGCCTGGAAGCCGGCCGCCTCACACTCCGCATCGCGGAAATCCACCCATGCGCGCTGCGCCTTCACCAGCGCCTTTTCGGCGCCGCGCATATCGGCATCAAGATCCTTGTCGAGTGCCGCGAGAGCGGCGCGGGTGATCTTGTATTGTGCGTTCAGCGCCTTGTCGGCAGTTTCCTGACGCGCCTGTTCACACGCCGTCATGTCGGCCTGCGTGACTGGATTTTTGCAGTCCAGATCTTCGGCGTTGGCGCCGAAGGCGATGAACATCGCGACGCCGGCCGCCAGAAGATGCAAGCTCACCCGCTTCGTTTCCTCCCTGGTCATTCAGAGCTTGCCCATGACGAGTTGGCGGAAGCCGTAGACTTCGCGTTTACCGGAAAGTGGGATGAGCGTTACCGAACGCGTCTGGCCGGGCTCGAAACGAACGGCCGTCCCGGCCGGGATATCGAGCCGCATACCGCGCGCCGTCTCCCGATCGAAGGAGAGGCCAGCATTCGTTTCCGCGAAATGATAGTGGCTGCCGACCTGCACCGGCCGATCGCCGGTGTTCGAGACATCGAGCGTTACCGTCGGCGCGCCGACGTTCAGCTCGATATCGCCGCTTGCGGCGATGATTTCTCCTGGAATCATGATCTTCTCCTCACACGGCCTTGATGGGCGCGCAGCCCTCGGCCTTCAGAACGCGCTTTGTCGACGCGGGGTATTTGGCAAGCTTGGCAGCCGGACGCACCGGGCGGCGTACGAGTTCGCCGCCGCAATTCGGGCAGACTCCGCCGAGGACGTCCGCGACACAATCGGCGCAGAATGTGCACTCGAATGTGCAGATCATCGCCTCGGAGCTGTCAGGCGGCAGGTCCTTGTCGCAGCATTCGCAATTGGGGCGGAGCTCCAGCATCATGACCTCAGCGGATCGGTTCGTGGACGGTCACAAGCTTGGTGCCGTCGGGAAAGGTCGCCTCGACCTGGACGTCATGGATCATCTCCGCGATACCTTCCATGACCTGGTGACGGCCGATGACATGGGCGCCGGCTTCCATCAGTTCGGCGACCGGACGACCGTCGCGCGCGCCCTCGACCACGAAATCGGTAATCAGCGCGATCGCTTCGGGATGGTTAAGCTTGACGCCCCGCTCCAGCCGCCGCCGCGCTACCATCGCCGCCATCGAAATCAACAGCTTGTCTTTTTCTCTCGGTGTGAGGTTCATCGTGCATCCATCTGCTTGAACTAGAGATTCCAGACTTTCGGTACCGGCGCTCCGTTGCGCAAGGTCGAAATGATCGGGATCAGGATTTTTCTCAGGGCAAAACCATCGGGCGCCGAAAGGCGCACGACGAGCTTGCCGGCCCAGCTGCTGGCACCGCCCATATGGCCTTCGAGTAACGGCCGGACTGCGCCAAGGTAGGCTTCGGCTCGCGGCCCGACATACAGCACCGTTGCAAACGCGACCTTGCCTGACAGCACGGCATCGGCACCAGCAAACATTGCAACATTTCCCTGCAGCGCCAGGTCCTCGGCGTGGCAGAGCCTACCTGCTTTGCGAATACGCCAGCGATCCCGGAAGAGCCCCGTCTCGACAGCCTCCCCCATCGCCTTGCGGCCAAGCAGGATGGCCTCGACGGCCAAGAATTCGGAATCGTCATCAAGATCGACGTAGAGTCTTCGAAACAGCGATGAGCGGTCAAAAAGAATGGTTTCCTGCGGCAGCCAATCCACCCTGGCGTTTGCGCCGACAGTAATACTAGTGTTGACCTCGGCCGTTCCCGCTGACGCCTTGTAGATCTTCTCGCAGGCCTGTGTGGTGACATCGATGCGGGTGCCGGGGCCAGCCGCGACGCTCCAATTCATCCGGTCGCCACCGGTCAGGCCGCCCGCGGTATTGATGATGACGGCTTCCATCGAGGAATCGAACGTATTGGGAAGGCGGATCTTGGCCGCTCCCTCCTGATACAACTCTTGCAGGCGGGTCCGCCCGTCGAGCGTCTTCGCAGCCAGATGTCCGCGCCCCTCGGCCCTTTGCGGCCTTGTGGCCGCAGCAACGTTCATCATTCCATCCCCTTCGAGCGCGTCGCCGGCTTGTCCCAATGTTTCTCCTGGCGCCGGCCAGCGATTGACGGCAAGCAATTCCCGTGCCGTGCCAAGTTGCAGTGCGATCCGGCGCTATGACGCTAGTACTCGTCCTCAACTGCCGACAAAAGCGGCATGTGCCCAATGGAGCGGCGCAGCCCCAAGCCATAAGACGGCATCTCCGATCGCCAACTGTCGCGCAAGACTTAGTGATAAAGATTTGAAGGAAGTTGCATTGATCCGCAGGGCGACAGAGCAGGACATCGCCCGGATTGTCGAGAGCCGCGCCGGCGTTTCCGAGAACGCCCTGTCCGATCCATCCAAGGTTACGCTTGAAGACGTCCGTTGGTTGATCGTCAATCCCGGCATCTTTGTCTGGGAGGATGAAAGCGGTACTTGCGGCTTCTCCGCCGCGGACACTCGCAACGGCTCAATCTGGGCACTGTTCGTGGATGAGCGGCACTGCAACCGTGGCATCGGACGCGCCCTACTCGAGCGCGCCTCCACAACAGTGAAATCGGCCGGCTTCGACAGCATCTGGCTAACGACGGATCCAGCAACGAGAGCGGAGTGGCTTTACCGCCGCGCCGGGTGGCGCTTGATCGGCAACCAAGAAGGCGAATTGCACTTTGAACGGAGTCTCTAACCCTGAACCTTCAGTCAGACAAAGACGCTAGGCAACGCGATCCGGCGGCTCTTTGCCTTCGAAGAAGGCGGTGATGTTCTCCACAACCTTCATTCCCATGGCCGTGCGGGTTTCCTCCGTTGCGCTTCCGAGATGTGGCAGCAGGACGACATTCTCCAGGGCTCTCAGCGCCTCCGATACGTCAGGCTCGGCTGCATAGACGTCGAGCCCGGCGCCGCGGATGACACCGTCTTTTAAGGCGGCGATCAACGCCGCTTCATCGACGACATCGCCGCGAGCCGTGTTGATGAGGAACGCGCCGGGCTTCATCGAGGCCAACCGGGTAGCATTCATCAGATGCCTATTCTCCGCGCCGCCAGGGCAATGCAAGGAAACGAAATCGGAGAGCGCCAACATATCCTCAACCGTCGGCAATTGTCGCGCGCCGCAGCGCGCCGCTTCCGTCGGATCGACAGGCGACCGATTGAAGAAGACGACATCCATACCGAAGCCGAAATGGCAACGCTGCGCGAACGCCTTGCCGATGCGCCCGAAACCGATGATGCCGACGGTCTTGCCGGTAACCTTCGTCCCGATCATGTGCGTCGGGCACCAACCCTGCCACTCGCCGGCGCGGACCTGACGCTCACCTTCGCCGCCCCGTCGGGCGACGGTGAGAAGCAGGAGCATGGCGATATCGGCCGTGCAGTCTGTCAGCACGCCGGGCGTGTTCGTCACCACGATCCCTCGCGCCTTCGCGGCATCTACGTCGATGTGATTGTAGCCGACCCCGAAATTCCCCAGGATGCGGGCACGTGGCGTCACACTATCAAAGACGGCAGCCGGCAGCCGGTCGGAGACCGTCGGCAGGACGGCGTCGTACGCACCAAGCGCATCGCTCAGTGCCTCCCCCCTCATGGCGATATCATCCGCATTCAGCGTCGTGTCAAAACGGTCCGAGAGGATCTTTTCTACCGCTGCGGGCCAGCGACGCGTGACGAGAATGCGTGGTTTGGACATGAGAACCGTTCCGATTGCCGTGATTGACTTCCTACCCAGTAGCGCAAAAGAACGCCAAGGGCCAAACGGAAGAAGCCCGGTCTTGCGACCGGGCTTCCAAAATCCGCACAAGCGGGGATGAACCCTTACTTGGCTTCCTGCGGGAAGTAGCTGTACTTGCCGTCCGGACCCTTCTTCCACTCGTACATGATGTAGCCGGGAAGCTTCGGGTCGCCCTTTTCGTCGAACGACATGTCGCCGAGAACGGTCGGGAACGGACCCTTTGCCTTCATTGCAGCAGCAACGGCTTCAGCGTCGTTGGATCCGGCAGCCTTTGCGCCACCCGCGATCGACTGCAGAGCAGCGTAGGAGTAGAGCGTGTAAGCTTCCGGGTTGAAGCCAGCAGCCTTGAACTTCGCAACGAGGTCCTTGTTAGCCGGGTTCAGCGTCGGATCGGGGCCGAAGGTGTTTAGCGTACCGGCGACTGCGTCGCCAGCGATCGATGCCAGTTCGTTCGAAACGATGCCATCACCGGAAACCAGCGTAGCCTTGAGGCCCTGGTCGGCAGCCTGACGGATGATCAGACCAGCTTCGGTGTGAAGGCCACCCCAGTAGATGATCGAAACGCCGGCTTCCTTCATCTTGGCGATGAGGGCCGAGAAGTCCTTGTCACCAACGTTGATGCCTTCGTAGACGACTTCGGTAACGCCAGCAGCGTTCAGAGA
This sequence comes from Rhizobium grahamii CCGE 502, assembly GCF_000298315.2. GTDB lineage: Bacteria > Pseudomonadota > Alphaproteobacteria > Rhizobiales > Rhizobiaceae > Rhizobium > Rhizobium grahamii. Next base: position 55,987 of record NZ_AEYE02000015.1, read on the forward strand.
CTTCTTGGTTTCGTCAGCGAGACCCTGGCCGTAAGGCGTCTTGTCGTGAACGACAGCGATCTTGGCGTCCTTGAAGTGGTCAGCAAGATACTTGCCGGCGATTGCACCCTGCTGGTCGTCACGGCCGCAAGTACGGAACGTGTTCCAGAGACCGCGCTCGGTGAACTTCGGGTTCGTAGCAGCCGGAGTGATTTCGAGCATGCCGTTTTCAGCGTAAACTTCGGAAGCCGGGATCGAAACGCCCGAGTTGAAGTGGCCGATAACGAACTTGACGCCGTCAGCAGCGAACTTGTTCGCAACCGAGATGCCCTGCTTCGGGTCGGAGACGTCGTCGCCGAGTACGACCTTGATCTGCTCGCCGTTGATGCCGCCGGCAGCGTTGATGTCAGCGGCCGCCTGCTCTGCGCCCTTCTGGAGCTGAGCCCCGAACGCAGCGTTCGGGCCGGTCAGCGGACCAGCAACGCCAACGATGATGTCGGCCCATGCGTTGCCGCTGAAGGCGACCATCGCCGTCAGAGCTACAGCCGACAGGAGAGACTTTTTCATTCTATTACTCCCAATTTTTTAGCGGGTTCTGTTCCACCACCCAGCGCATTACCCACTTTACTGCGCCAGGAAACTTGTTCCACTCGAAGGGGCAATCTGTCCCTAGATTCAACCGGCTGTCAATGTTTTGCCTTCCAGGAGAAGGGGGACGTCTTTTCGTATAGCCAGTAGTAGTTGTTGACCATCTGGTTGGTCCGACGATAGCGATAGCCGGCCGTCGAGAAGATCGAGAGAAGGACGAGGTCGATCACGTAGTAAAAGACGCTGAGGACCGGTCCATCAAACAGTGCGTGATGCAGAAACTGCATCGCAGCGGCGAGCAGAACCGTGTAGGCGATCACCAGCGGATAGTCGCTCCAGCTGTCCGCCGCAGCCTTGCCTGCTCGCCAGGCGGTCCAGAATCCGATCAGCACGACGAAAAGCCGAATGGCGCTGCGAACGCCGGTATCGCCCTCAAAGAAAAGTCCCTGCATATCAAAGTCTCCCCTTCGTCATGCTCAATGCCGTCCGCCTTCGAGATAGGCGGCACGCACTTCCGGATTTGCCAGCAGTTCAGCGCCGGAACCGCTCATCGTCACCTTGCCGTTGACCATGACGTACGCACGGTCGGACAGGCGCAGCGCTGCGAAGGCGTTCTGTTCCACGAGGAAGACGGTAAGCCCCTCCTCCTTGTTCAACTTCTTGATCGCCTCGAAAATGCCCTTGACGATCAGCGGCGCGAGACCGAGCGACGGTTCGTCGAGAAGCAGCAGCTTCGGACGGGCCATCAGCGCGCGACCGATCGAGAGCATCTGCTGCTCGCCGCCAGACAGCGTGCCGCCGCGCTGGGTCTGGCGCTCCTTCAACCGCGGGAACATCGTAAAGACCTTTTCGACGTCCTCGTTGAAGTACTTCAGGTTATCCAGGCCGGCACCCATCTGGAGGTTTTCCATGACGGTCATGCGCGGGAATATCCGACGTCCTTCGGGCGACTGCGCGATGCGAAGCCGGGCGATCTCGTGCGTCGGCATACGCGTGATGTCACGACCGTCGAAAACCACCGAACCGTTGCGCGCCTGCGGGCTGCCGCAAATTGTCATCATCAACGTCGACTTGCCGGCACCGTTGGCGCCGATCAAGCTGACGATCTCGCCCCGATGGACTTCGACATCGATTCCGGCCAGAGCCCGAATGTTGCCGTAATAGGTCTCGACGCCCTGGACTTTGAGAAGTGGCTGACCAGTCATCAGTGCGAGCCTCCTTCGAGGTTCTCTACGGCTGCAATCACTTCTTCCACTTCCTCGTCTTCGACGCCGAGATAGGCTGCGATAACCTTCGGGTCATTCTTCACCTCATCAGGCGTGCCGTCGGAGATCTTCTGGCCATATTCCAGAACGACGACATGGTCGGAAATTTCCATGACCACCGACATATCGTGTTCGATCAGAAGGATCGACGTGCCGCTGTCGGTACGAATGCTGCGCAGCAGCGCATTCAGCGCTGCCGACTCTCTTGGATTGAGGCCAGCGGCAGGCTCGTCCAGGCACAGAAGCTCTGGTTCTGTGCACATGGCGCGCGCGATCTCAAGCCGGCGCTGTGCGCCGTAGGGCAGATCACCAGCCGGGTCATCGGCGCGATCCATCAGATCGGCCTTCTCAAGCCAGTGGCGCGCCAGTTCGATGGCATTCTTCGCCTCGGCCCGATACGGTCCGATGCCCACCAGCCCCATCACCGTGTAGCCGGACGCCTTCATCAACTTGTTGTGTTGGGCGACGAGCAGGTTTTCGAGAACGGTCAGGCCGGAAAACAGCCGGATGTTCTGGAAGGTACGGGCAACCCTAGCCTCTTTGGTGATCCGGAAGTCCGGAAGGCGTTCAAGCAGGAACTCCTTGCCGCTCTTCTGCTTCAACGTGATCATCCCCATCGTCGGCTTGTAGAAGCCGGTGATGCAGTTGAAGACCGTCGTCTTGCCGGCGCCGTTCGGTCCGATGAGCGCGGTAATGTCGCCGCGCTTGGCTTCGAACGAAAAGTCGTTGATCGCCATCAGGCCGCCGAACTTCATCGACAGGTGCTCGACCTTGAGCAAAGTATCGCTGGTCATGTTTGTTTCCTGAGGGCTCATCAACCGTGGCCCTCCTTGGTAAAGCTGCCGGAAACTGCCTTGCGCTCCTTGAGGAAGGCCGTCGGTTCACGCGATCCCACGAAGCCACGCGGCTTGATCAACATCACAACGACCATCGCCAGACCGAACAACAGCATGCGGTAGAGCTCAGGCGTGAAGTCCGGTCCGAAAATCATCTTTAGGAAAGCCATCTCACGCAGCAATTCCGTGCCGCCAACCATGACGATTGCCGCAATCGCAATGCCCGTCAGCGACCCCATGCCGCCGAGAACGACGATGGCGAGAATGACCGCCGATTCCAGGAAGACGAACGATTCCGGAGAAACAAAACCTTGGCGAGCAGCAAAGAACGAGCCGGCGAAACCACCGAACATCGCACCCGTCGCGAAGGCGGTGAGTTTCGTTGTCACGGTATTGATCCCGAGCGAGCGGCAGGCAATTTCGTCTTCGCGCATGGCCTCCCACGCACGGCCGATCGGCATCCGGCGCAGGCGGATCGTCACATAGGCGGTCAGCATGCAAAGCGCCAAAATCAGGTAGAAAAGGAAGATCTTGTAGTAGGCCGATGACATTGGCAGGTGGAAGAGCTTGGCAAAGCCGCCGGCACTTGCATCGAACGGAATGCCGAAAAGCGTCGCCTTCGGAATGCCCGAGATCCCAAACGTCCCCTTGGTGAGATCCGTCCAGTTGATGATCACCAGGCGAATGATTTCACCGAAAGCCAGCGTTACGATCGCGAGATAGTCACCACGCAGTCGTAGGACCGGGAAGCCCAGAATGACACCCCACAGTGCAGCCAAAATACCGGACAGAGGCAGCAGCACCCAGAACGAGAGGCCGAAATAGCTGGATAGAAGCGCGTAAGAATACGCCCCAATCGCGTAGAAGGCGACGTAACCGAGATCGAGCAGGCCGGCGAGACCGACGACGATGTTCAATCCCCAGGCCAGCATCACGTAGATCAGGATCTGGATACCAAAGTTATCCACCCACTTCAGCGAGCCCTGTGGACCGGCAACGGCATAGATAAACACCGGATAGAGCAGCAGCGCGATGAGCGCGATCTTCAAGAAGTGCGTGTGAAAAAAGCCCTTCTCGGTCGAGATATCAAGCTCGCCGCTACGAGCCTTCGCCAACTTGCGGGCATCGAGATGTGGCCTCAAGAAAACCACCGTCAAGAAACGACCGACGGCAGCAATTGCCACGAAGATGGCCAGGAGGCCCCAGCGCTGAACGATGATGAGTTCGTTGCTGATGTTCTGGTCGGTCTTCAGACCGACGTAGAGCACGAACATGCCGAACGAGATGAGAGCCGCGAACAGAGCTTCTTTAATACCCTTCTGAACAAGTCCGGCGTTTGCGGACTTGTCAGCGGAACGTACAGCATTTTCCATGACGTTATACCTTCTCGACTTCCGGCCGGCCCAGGATACCTGTCGGCTTGAAGATCAGCACGAAAGCGAGGATGGCGAATGTCGCCACATCCTTGTACGCGATGGTGAAGTAAGCCGACCACAGCGACTCGATGAGACCGATCATCAGCCCGCCGAGAACAGCACCCGGCAAGGAGCCGATGCCGCCAAGAACAGCCGCGGTGAACGCCTTCACACCCGGTACGAAGCCGTCGTTGAAGTTCACGACACCATAATACATCAGATACATCGTACCTGCGACGGCAGCGAGCGCCGCACCCATGATGAAGGTAACGGAAATCGTCTGGTCGACATTGACGCCCAGCAGCGCTGCCATCTTGCGGTCCTGCTCGGTTGCGCGTTGGGCGCGCCCGAGGGACGTGTGATTGACGAGATACCAGAACACCGTCAGCAGCACGACCGTGATGAGGATGATTACGATCTGCTTCAGCGAAATCGAAATCCCCGCAACGTTGTAAACGGTGCTGACCAGCGGCGGGATCGGCTTGTTGCGCGGACCTTGCGTCACCTGAATGAAGTTCGACAGCGTGATCGACATGCCGATCGCGGTGATCAGAGGCGCGAGGCGGAAGGATCCACGCAGCGGACGATACGCAACACGCTCGATCGTCCAGTTCCACAAGCTCGTCATCAGCATCGCAATGAGCAGCATTACCAACAGCAGAACCGCTACCGGAAGGCCCGCGAACATGGATGTGAGAACGAGAAAGACAATAAGGCCGGCAAAGCCGCCGAGCATGAAGATATCGCCGTGGGCGAAGTTGATCATGCCGATAATGCCGTAAACCATCGTATAGCCAATAGCCACAAGGCCATAGATGGATCCAAGAGTCAGCCCATTAACGAGCTGCTGGACAAAATATTCCATATGTCATTTCCCCTGGATGCAAGCCAGTTCAGCCAGCATCTCTTGTTATTAGAGCCTTAAATGAGCCCTTGATTAAGGATTTCATACCGCTTTCAAACCAAAAGGGAAGTGCAAAATCGCAAAGCCCCAAAGTTCTTTGCCGTTTTGGTGAAAATGACTTTTTTGCGGTCAGGAATTCGCTTTTTTTAGCATGCTAAGCCTAAGAAAGCGCTTTTTGACTTTAAACGGCACAAGCAACCGAAATTTTTCGCTCTGGCGCCAGGCGATGCAGCATATGAAGACGACCGCAGAGATTCTTTTCCGGGACCGCTGCGCGCATTTGATACATGATTGCATGCATTCGACCGCAACCCGTTGCGCTGATACGATTCACATCGTCGAGGGAATTCCCTATATAAGAAAAGGCGCTTGAGATGAGCGCAGTGCGGAAAATCCGGAAGGCGAGCAATGCTCGAAACATTTGAGCGCGCCGCTCTCGAAGCGGGCAAGGTAATTATGCAAGTCTATCTGGAGGGATGCCCGTCCGCCAGGAAAGCAGACAACAGCCCGGTCACCATCGCCGACGAGCGCGCCGAGCGCATCATCATTACACAGCTTGAAGCAGCCTTCCCCGATACCCCGATCATTGCGGAAGAGTCGGTGGCCGCCGGCAACGTTCCCGCGATCGGCGCGTCTTTCTTCCTTGTGGATCCGCTCGACGGTACACGCGAGTTCATCGACAAGCGGCGCGAGTTCACGGTGAACATCGCCTACATCAGAGACGGGCGCCCCCTCGCCGGGATCGTCTATGCGCCTGCCCTCGGCATCGCGTTTTCTGCAGAGAACGACAAGGCCGAGAAGCTGCTTGTCAACGAGCATTTTCAAGTGATCCGGCGAACCGCCATCCGTGTGCGACCGCAACCGGCCGACCGGACGGCTTTGGCGAGCCGATCGCACAATAGCCCTGAGACGGATGTGTTTCTAAGCGCGAATGCGATCTCCCGCTGTACGAACATCGGTTCATCGCTAAAGTTCTGCATGCTGGCTGAAGGGCTGGCCGACGTCTATCCGCGTTTCACGCGCACGATGGAGTGGGATACGGCCGCCGGCGACGCCGTGCTGCGCGCCGCGGGCGGCTCGACCGTAACGCTGGATGGACTGCCGCTCACCTATGGCAAGACGTCACAGCCGCATGACAGCGACTTCGCCAACCCGAATTTCATCTCCTGGGGCGGCGCGAGGTCCGCGATCGAGCGGGCATAACCTTTTCGAAAAGACACGGAAAATCAGCGAAACGGGCCTTCCACCGTCCACGCCCCGTTAGCGGCATCTAGGATTTTCGGCGAAATGAAGCCGCGCCGGGCGCAAGTTCCGGCCAATCCGGGAGCCGCAAACCGTGTCTGACCAAACCAACAATCTCGCCCTGCCCTATATCCTACCATCCCAGGCGCAAAAGCACGTTACCCACAACGAAGCGCTGCAGCGTCTCGATGCCATTGTCCAACTGAGCGTCGCCGGAGAATCCTCCCTTCCGCCATCCGACGTCTCCGAAGGACAATGTTACCTCGTCTCTGAAGGCGCCGGCGGTGCTTGGTCCGGCCGGGACGGAATGCTGGCACTCCGCCAGGACGCCGCCTGGATCTATATCGAGCCGAGGCCGGGCTGGCGTGCCTTCTTCATGGCGCAGGGCCAACTCCGCGCATTCAGCACTGACGGGTGGCATGCGATAACACTGGATAGCGATAATTCTCTACCGATGGTCGGCATCAATACCTCGCCGGATGCCTTCAACCGCCTCTCAGTGGCGTCCGACGCAAGCCTCTTCAGTCACTCGGGCCATGGGCACCAATTGAAAGTCAACAAGCTCGCCTCCGGCGAGACGGGAACGCTGCTCTTCCAGACGGCATGGTCCGGCCGGGCGGAACTAGGCCTCGCCGGCAACGACGATTTCTCGATCAAGATCAGCGGCAACGGCAGCGATTGGCTGACGGCTCTGACAATTTCGCCGCGAGGGATTGTGCGAACGCCAGCCAGACCCGCCGCGCGCGTCTCCTTGACTGCGGGGACATCCATGCCGGCATCCGGCAGCCGAACCGGCTTCGATGAACTCCATCTGCTGCAAGGCGGCTTCACGCTTGGGCCGGTCATCTCACCCGGCATTGGCAACCGCCTGCTCATCCCCGAGACCGGCCTATATCTCCTGCTGCTCACAGCAAGCACGCTGTCCTCGTCCGGACATGAGGCCGTCCTCGAGGCAAATGGCACGGTGGCGCTGGCCGCCGCTGTCGGTCCTGCTTCGACCGGCGCGGCACGTCATGCTGCCTGCACTTTAGCATCGCTGAATGAGGGAGACTCGCTGGCGCTGCTGCACCACGGCAGCGCGCAGTATGAGTTCGGATCTGCGAAAACCGAGCTTTCGGTCGTGATGCTTTAGATCGGCAGCGCCTAGAGCAATCTGTAGCGAAATGCGCGGGCAATGGCCTGCATGCGATTGACGGAATTGAGCTTCCGCATCGCGCTCTTCAAGTAACCAACCACCGTATGCGCGGAGAGATCAAGGATGATCGCGATCTCTTCGCTGCTCTTTCCAGCGGCCGACCAACGCAAGCATTCGATTTCGCGACTGCTGAGGCTTTCCGCGGGCTGCTCTACAGGGGTCTGATGGCCGAGTTGCTGCAGGAGTTCCATCGCGCGGAAGACCAGCCTCATCGCCTCATCGCGAGCAGGTGACTCGCGCTCACCCGAAAATGCGAACACATAGTGGCGCAGGTGCACATCATGCAGCGCAAAGGCAAATGTATTTATCAAGCCATATCTTTTGAAGATGGTCGCCAGGAGCTGGCTGCCCTGGTTGGTCGCCGCACTCTCGAAGGCCGCAATGTCATGGAAGACCGGCATCGTCGTCGTCTTCAGAGCTGCAAGAAGCTTGCAGCAGTAGAAGAAATCAACCTCTTCGTAGACATCAAGTAGCTCTTGCGGCCAGTTGCTTGCCAGATGGTTGCTGAGGAAGCCGCTGCGGTCGCCGCGTGGAAATTCCGCCAGCAAGTAGTGGTTGAAGTCTGCCTCGCTCGCCATCTCGGCCATGCCATCGCCGAAACGGTGTGCAGTCATATTCTGCCCAGATACGATCCGCGAAAAAACAGCATTCTCCGCGCCATCGCGAATGGCGCGCCCTTGTTTCTTCATTCTCTTGTCCCTCGGCGGCTCGCTCCGACCCAGTTGCTTCGTTTGCCGACCATAAAAAGGCCGCGCGGCACCGAGCGAAAAGCAACGGCCTCGTATCAAAAGGACACGAAGCAAACAGCCTTAGTCATTCCAGGCGCCACAAGAAGTACGGAGACGGGACCTTGCGCTCACAACTATGTTGCGGCGCTTATAAATTAGCGAATATCAATTGCACATCAACCATTACGCATGGCTCCTATGCACTGACCACAAATTTACGTTGCGGGAGGCCGCGCGTGAGCAAATCGCTTCCTAGCGCGCCGACGCCTAAATTTCTTATCAAAGTGTTACGATGCGCTTAGGCAATTCTTAAATGTGACAAGCTAGAGTGACTGCCGTGGTCTTGAGTTGTGTAGAGAGTCCAATGACCGAAATGATACGTCCCCGAGTAAAATATGTCATCGGCCCCGATGGCAGCCCGCTGACGATTGCTGATCTGCCGCCGCCGAATACACGGCGCTGGGTGATCCGCCGCAAAGCTGAGGTTGTAGCGGCGGTTCGCGGTGGCCTGCTGAGCTTGGAAGAAGCCTGCGAGCGTTACACGTTAACTGTTGAAGAGTTCCTCTCCTGGCAGTCTTCGATCAACAGCCATGGTCTTGCCGGTTTGCGCACGACCCGCATCCAGCAGTATCGCCACTGACCAGCCCTTTTGGGCAACGAATTTTACAAGTCGGGCCGCTTGCATGTCCTGAGGGGGATATACAAACGGCCCGAATTCGCGACGCAGCGAACTTGCTTCGTCTCGCCATCACCGACAAGCGTCACCGCGAATTCCCGCTTCATGGACCACTCAGCTGGAAACTCGATCGGTGACGCCGGAACCGCTGCCGGTCCATACCGGCAGCCCTCTCCCCGCCCACCTCATCGAACACTGTGTTCTCGTCTACCGTCTTGGCGTGCGTAAGATGACATGCCAATTTCCCCAACAGCACACTGTTGATGAGGAATGGCAATGAACATCAAGAACGAAGTAACGACTTCCGGCGGTAGCTACGTTGCAGAGCTAGAGGGCCATCAGGCCGAGATGACCTACTCTCGCACGTCGCCTAAGCTCGTCATCATCGACCACACCGGGGTACCCGATGCACTGCGCGGGAAAGGCGTCGGCCAGGCACTGGCTCTGCACGCCGTCGAGGAAGCGCGCAAGGGCGGATGGAAGATCTTCCCGCTCTGCCCGTTCTTCAAGGCCCAATCCCAACGCCACGCGGAATGGGCAGACGTCATCAACAGCTGATATCGCAACGCCAAAAGCCATGTATGACGGACGCGGCGGCCCATCATGCATGGCTTTTTCGAGGCGATGTCGAGGCGCCCTAGCGGCGCCCGATTCCTGCCCTAGGCTCTTGCCCGGACCGCGCTGTCGCGCTCTTCCAGCGCGGCTGCACGTGCGTACTCCGCCTGCATCTCTTCGAGCGCTTGTTCCAGCGACTCTTCCTGCATCTTCAGCTCCTTGATCGAAACCTGAAGATTGTCCGCCCGCTGGCGCGCTGCCTTTGCGAAAGTCGGATAGGCGAAGTGATTCGGATCGGAAATGCCGGATTTCTTTTCTTCGACGAGGATCTGGCTCTCCAAATCCTTCGTCATCCGTTCAAATTCGGACATCATCATCTGCAATTGCTGCAGTTGGCGACGTTTTTCGTTCACCTGAAACTCCTTCAGGCGAGTTAGGCTCTCACGCGACTTCATACGCATTACTCCAGTGATGCGAGACCCCTGCTCCACTCAAAACCGCCCCCGCGAGCCGCTTTGAAACGGCCTGCCCAAAAAATTTCCGTCGGTATTAACAAAAACCTACCGCTGGTAACCTTTCGTTTACGGGCATCGTTAATGATAGTGCCGATGATTTAAGGGTCGGTAAACACAACTACGCGATTTCCGATACCGCTTCATTGGTGAGTCGAATGAATCGCTTACCGGCCGTTCTTAATGTGAAAATTAAGGAATTGGCTTTGCGGATTCTCGTTGGAAAACAGCGAAATGGACAAAATATTTAATAAATTGATTACCTCTTGCCAGAGTGAATCAGAATTTGTTAACCATTTCGTGGCAGCTTCCAAATCACGCAGTGACATATTCGGTATCGTGTAGGGGGCCAGACCACCTTTCGGCGGCGGTAAAGGGGATAAGAATGCGGGTACTACTCATCGAAGATGATAGCGCGACAGCGCAGAGCATCGAATTGATGCTCAAATCAGAAAGTTTTAACGTCTACACCACCGATCTCGGTGAAGAAGGCGTGGATCTCGGGAAGTTGTATGATTACGACATCATCCTTCTCGATTTGAACCTTCCCGACATGTCCGGATATGAAGTGCTCCGCACTCTCCGCCTGTCCAAGGTCAAGACACCGATCCTGATTCTCTCCGGCATGGCCGGTATCGAAGACAAGGTTCGCGGCCTCGGTTTCGGTGCTGACGACTACATGACCAAGCCGTTCCACAAGGACGAGCTGGTCGCCCGCATCCATGCGATCGTCCGTCGCTCCAAGGGCCACGCCCAGTCCGTCATCATGACCGGCGAATTGATCGTCAACCTCGACGCCAAGACCGTCGAAGTCGGCGGCCAGCGCGTTCACCTGACCGGCAAGGAGTACCAGATGCTGGAGCTGCTTTCGCTCCGCAAGGGTACGACGCTCACCAAGGAAATGTTCTTGAACCACCTCTACGGTGGCATGGACGAGCCGGAACTGAAGATCATCGACGTCTTCATCTGCAAGCTGCGCAAGAAGCTCGCCAATGCTGCCGGCGGCGCGAACTACATCGAAACCGTCTGGGGCCGTGGCTATGTTCTGCGCGAGCCGGATGGCGCTGAGTACGCCGAGACCGCCTGAGTTTTCATCCCCTTTGCCAAACAGAAAAAGTCCCGTCCTTGTGGCGGGATTTTTTTGTTTCCGGCATAGAAAAAGCCGCTCGGGAGCGGCCTTGATTGGTGAAAGGAGGTTCGCAATTATGCTGCGATAGCCCGATTGCCGAAAACGGCAGTCAAAATCTTGCGGTCGAACGGCTTGAGCAGAAAATCCGTCGCCCCTGCCCGTTTTCCCATCATCAGCTTCTTGAGATCGGCTTCGACCACGCAGTAGTAGACCTTGACCTCTTTGCCGCCTTCCATACCACGGATGGTAGAGATCAGTTCAAGCGCACCGTCCATTCCGGAATCGACAATCAGGTAATCCGGAAGTTCGACCTGGCAATTGGAAAGAGCTTCATAAACATTCGAGGCTTCGCTGACCAGGAAATCCAGCTCAGACAGGATACGTTTCCCGACCTTGCGAACAACGTCCGACGAGTCGGCGATCATAAACCTCTGCATGGCCTGCTCCTTGCCCCAGCTTCTGTCCCGGCTGGCGAATTACTAGCCAAGGATAAAAACATTAGGCTAAGGATTTATTACCTCGGCGCGCTGAATCGCCGTCGAGGCCTGTATCAAGCCGCGATAAAGTCAGCGGTGAAGGTCAGTTCTTCGGTGGTTGCACCATGGCCCAGTGTCATGCCGCATTCATCCGCAAGCAGCACCGTATAGTACGGCTGAATCGTATGGGCATCGATGGCCTCCTCGACCTCCCCTGTCGAAATTTCCACGAACTTCGGCGGCAGGCGCATCAACTTGCCTTTTGCGACAATCTTGAATTTTGCGTCCAGTTCCGGGTTTTCCAGTGTGACTTCAATGGTGCCGCCACGCGGAATGGACGAATAGGCCACAAGAAACAGATTGAGCAGCAACTTGACGCGGTTCTTGGCGATGATCGCACGCGGGCCGCTCCAAGTAACCTCGGTCTTCTTCTCGGCAGCCGCAAAATCCTTCGCCGCACGTTCGGCTTCACCGGTATCGATCGAGGCGCCGACCGAGCCCGAGGCGCCGAAGGCAAGCCGGGCGAACTTCAGACGCACAGACGCGTTGAGCGCGCTTGTCCTGATGAGATCCATCGCATCGGCGTCGGCGCCGCCTTCGTCCAGAAGCTCCAGGCCATTGTTGATAGCGCCGACCGGCGAAATGACATCATGGCAGACGCGGCTGCACAGAAGCGCGGCAAGGTCGGGACCGGTCAGGGTGAGGTTTGGATTCTTCGACATCATCGTCTCCAGGGCGGCAGGGTCATTCCGCCGTCTATCTTGCGTCATTAAAATTGCGCGAAGTTTGCGGCCGTACTCGGCGCCATAATGACACCATATTTGGTAAACCGATTGTTAAGACCATACGCGCAAAATGAATCAAACGCCGGAAACGGCTCATCGTACCGACCATGATGAACGGATGACACCATGCGCGCCCATTTCCTCGGAAGACTCTCGGCCCTCTGCCGGCTTCTCGTTGCGCTGATATTTTCGCCCCTCGTGCTTATCCCCACGCAGGCAGCGGCGCAGCAGGCCAACAACGGCCAGTACACGATGCAGGAGATCGTCGATGCCGGACACTCGTTCTTCGGCTCGACCAGCGGCGGGCTCGCAAAGGTGGTCGAAGCAGCCTTTCAGAAGTACGGCCTTCCGAATGGTTACATCCTCGGCCAGGAAGGCTCCGGTGCCTTCATTGCCGGGCTTACCTATGGCGAAGGTCAGCTGAATACAAAGAACGCCGGCGAGCATCCGCTCTATTGGCAGGGCCCGTCGCTCGGCATCGACTACGGTGGTCAGGGCACACGCGTCATGATGCTGGTCTATGACCTGCCCTCGACCGACGCGATCTATGCCCGCTTCGGCGGCGTCAGCGGCCAGGCCTTCGTCATCGCCGGCTTCGGTATGACGCTTCTCAAGAACGATAACGTCCTGGTGGTCCCAATCCGCACCGGTGTCGGCGCGCGCCTCGGTCTGAACGTCGGCTACCTCAAGGTCACGCCGAATCCGACCTGGAATCCCTTCTGATTCTTATAGGCGCTGTCGAACTCTCGCTCGCCGTTACCTTTCCGCCACTTGCTCTATGCGTCAGGTCCGCTTAATCATTGGTCCTGACGCAAATCAACTTTTGGAAGCCGTGGCAACTCCGTGATCGAATATGCTCTCTTGTTCGGACTGGGCTTCCTGACAGCAGCGTTCCTCGTTTTCCTGGTGTCGCCCGCTGTCCACCGTCGAATCGTCTGGTACACCGAAAATCGGATGCGTGCGACCATGCCGCTCAGCCCGCAGGAAGTGCGGGCGCAGAAGGACATGGTACGAGCCTTCTATGCCGCGGAAAACGCCAAGACGACGCAACAGCTGGTGCGCGAGCGCGAGAAGTCGCTGGCGCTGCAGTTGAAACATGATTCACTGGCACTCGACGCAGGACGGTCTGCCGCTGAAATCGGCGGATTGCAGGCGCAGATCAGCGACATGAGTGTCGAAGCAGCGGAACAGCGCTCGCATCTGCGCAGGGATGAAAACTACATCAGTCAGCTGAAGACGAGCCTCCACATCGCGGAGCAGGCAAGTGCGGCCAAGGAAGGCGAACTTGAAGCGCTTCGCACGCGGCTCAACAGACTTGCGGAACAGACCGACAATTTAAAGATCGATTTGGCGGCGCGCGAGACCGAAATCGAAAGCATGAGCTTCAAGGCGAATGCGGTCCGCATCGAGCGCGACACGCTTCGCCAGGACGTAAGCTTGCTGCAGAAGCGCGCAAGGGATGCGGAGCAGGCTCTCGCCCAGCACGAGCACGCGGTCATCAGGCTCGAAGATCAGGCAGACCGCGATGCGGCGTCGGTGGCCGACAAGGATACGCTTCTCGGGCGCCGCCAGCAGGAAATTGCTAAGCTGAAAGAACAGATCAAGGCGGCGAACGCGGACCTGCGGAAGGCAAACCGTGCCCTGCGCAATGGCGGCCTTCAACCCATAGCCGCAGATGCGGTTTCAGAGGAGCGGGCAACCGAGGAAACGATGGCAACCGAACTCGATACCGCGGCGATCGCGGCACGCCTGAGCGAAGAAGTGCGCAAGCGCAGCGCCGCCGTTTCGGAACAGTTGAAAGCAAAGTCGGACACGCATCAGGATGAAGCCGCACGCGAGGAGATCGCCGACATAGCCGCAAGAATGGTCGCATTGACAGCGATCAATGAAGGCCCCACGTCGCCGATCCGAGATCTTTTGCCGGATGCCGCAGACCATCAGGATGGTGAGCGCATCAACCTTGCGCAGCGCGCAGCGACGATCCTGTCGGAACCAGGCTGAGATCAGATCCGCTTCACCGCTGACGCCATGGCGAAAAGAGCGATGCCGGTCGCCATCGCCACATTGAGGCTGTCCAATCCCTCCGACTGCGGAATGCGCGCACTGTTGAAACGCTCAAGCACAACAGGCGGCAATCCCTCGCCTTCCGTGCCTACGACCAACGCCATCTTGTCGGCTGGCGGTATGGCCCGGATATCGGTCTCGCCGCGCGGCGAAAGTGTCCAGATAGCGAAGCCATTCGCGGCAAGCCGCGTCAATATATCGAGTCCAGTGCCCTGCCGCTGATAGGGCACGCTGAGGACGGAGCCGACAGAAACGCGCAATGCCTTGCGATACAGCGGATCGCAGGACGTTTCATCGAGGAAGATGGCATCGGCCTTGAAGGCGGCCGCGTTGCGGAACATCGATCCGGCATTGTCATGATTGGAAATGCCGCAACCGACAAGGACCAGCGAACGCTCAGACAATCGGTCGACGAGATCGACTTCCGCCACCTCGCGCCTGCCAAGGGCCAATACGCCGCGATGGAGATGAAATCCGACGATCCGGTCCAGTACTTCGGCCTCGGCAACATAGACGGGCACCTCGATCGGCAGCCGCTCGAGAATGGGAGCGACGCCATCGACACGGTTCCTGAGCAACAGCACCTTTTCGGTTGTAAAGCTGCCGCTGGTGCTGGCTTCCGCCAACATGCGAAGCACGACCGTGCCTTCCGCAATGAAGCGGTTCTGCCGACCGGTCAGATCCCGTTCGCGGATATCGCGAAACTCAGCGATGCGAGGATCGTCCGCGCTCTCGATGGCAACGAGCCGGGAAGCCATCGCCCTAGCCGCCGTTGATGGTCACGTCGGCGACAATGCGTCCTGCCTTGATATCGAAGACGAGCGACTTCATGATCCCGTCGGCCGTGGCCCCAAAGAACATGATCTGCCCTCCCGAGAACGACGACGACTGGATGATGAAGCCCGGCGGTAACACGGCCGTCACGGATACAGGCGCATCCGACGGTACACCGGCCGATGTCACGGCTGTTGGTTCGCTCGCGGGACTCCGCATCGTCTTGTAGACAATGGCGCCGAAGACCGCCATAAGGCTCACGAACATGATGATGCCTGAAACAATCTGCAGGCGGATCATCTTGCGCCGGACACGTTCCATCACCGGATCAAGGGGCTTTTCGTCCTGATCACCTTCTGGCTGGATATTCGTCATATGTGGCGTTCCGTTCTATAAATCATTCGGAGAAGAAGCGTCTTGAGCGACCCCTTTAAACAAGCATCCGGCATTAGAAAAGTCCTCACGGCCGACGAGAGTGCCGAAGGCCGTCTCGATGCGTGGATGACGGCACAGCTCGGCGAAGAGTTTTCGCGCAGTCGCGTGAAGGTGCTGATCAAGGAAGGCCAGGTCTCGGCGGGTGGCAAGGTCGTCGCCGATCCGCAGAAAAAGGTGCGTCCAGGCGATGTCTTCGAGATAGTCCTACCGGAACCGCAAGACCCGACGCCCCAGGGCGAAAACATCCCGCTCGATATTCTGTTCGAAGACGACGATGTCATCGTCATCTCGAAGCCTGCGGGCCTCGTCGTCCATCCAGCGGCCGGGAACTGGACCGGTACGCTCGTCAATGCGCTGATCTACCATTGTGGCGACAGTCTTTCCGGTATCGGCGGCGTCCGTCGTCCGGGGATCGTTCACCGCCTGGACAAAGACACCACAGGTGTAATGGTCGTCGCCAAGAACGACATCTCTCATCGCCACCTGTCGCTGCAGTTCGCCGATCACGGGCGCACCATGCCGCTGGAGCGCGCTTATCAGGCAATCGTCTGGGGGCGTCCTCGCGCTCTGACGGGGACGATCAATGCCCCGCTCGGGCGCTCCGTCGGCGACCGTACGCGTCGTGCCGTCAAACGGCCCGAGACGCAAGATGCCGACGAGGCGATCACACATTATGAGGTGCTCGAGCGCTTTCATGAGAATCCCGACGCGACTTCGCTCGCCTCACTCATCGAGTGTCATCTCGAAACCGGCCGCACGCATCAAATCCGCGTGCACATGGCACATATCGGCCACCCGCTGCTCGGTGACACGGTCTACGGCGCAGGTTTCAGGACAAAGGCAAATCTCCTTCCGGATGCTGCCAGGAAGACTGTGAATGCCTTTGGCAGGCAGGCTCTCCATGCCTATATGCTGCAATTCGAGCACCCCCGCACCAACGAGGTGATGCACTTTGAAGTGCCTCTGCCTGAGGACATGGTAGAGTTGGCAAGCGCCCTGCGGGCCAAGGCGGAGTAACGCCTTCGTGAAACGGTGTGCGGCCTTGAACCCCTGTTCCGCCATACTTATCTGTACATTGACTCAGTGCGGGCTCCGATAAAGCCGCACGTCCCCGGTTCGCCTTTTTAACGCAGGGGCGCGTTCCATCGGGAACCGGAATTCAGATAGGAGGGTGCTTTTATGGCCCGAAATAACTTGCCGTCCATTACCGCCGGCGAAGCCGGTCTCAATCGCTATCTCGACGAGATCCGCAAGTTCCCGATGTTGGAACCGCAGCAGGAATATATGCTCGCGAAGCGCTATGCGGAACATGGCGATCGCGAAGCCGCTCACAAACTCGTCACCAGTCACCTGCGCCTCGTTGCGAAGATCGCAATGGGATACCGCGGCTATGGCCTGCCGATTGGCGAAGTCGTATCCGAAGGGAACGTCGGCCTGATGCAGGCCGTCAAGAAGTTCGATCCGGAACGCGGCTTCCGTCTTGCCACCTATGCCATGTGGTGGATCAAGGCTTCGATCCAGGAATACATCCTGCGTTCGTGGTCTCTGGTGAAGATGGGCACGACCGCCAACCAGAAACGACTGTTCTTCAACTTGCGTCGCCTCAAGGGCCGCATTCAGGCCATTGACGACGGTGACTTGAAGCCGGAACACGTCGCTGAGATTGCCACGAAGCTGAACGTCTCCGAGGAGGAGGTCGTTTCGATGAACCGTCGCCTGTCGGGCGACGCGTCGCTGAACGCACCGATCAAGGCCTCGGAAGGCGAATCCGGTCAATGGCAGGATTGGCTCGTCGACGACCACGATAGCCAAGAGGCGGTTCTGATCGAGCAGGACGAACTCGACACGCGTCGCCGTATGCTGGCGAAGGCGATGAGCGTTCTCAACGATCGCGAACGCCGTATCTTCGAGGCGCGTCGTCTCGCTGAAGATCCGGTAACGCTGGAGGACCTCTCGTCGGAGTTCGACATCAGCCGCGAACGCGTTCGTCAGATCGAAGTTCGCGCCTTCGAAAAAGTCCAGGATGCCGTGCGCAAGGAAGCTCTGGAGCGCGCCAAGGCCGTTCGGGTCGTGGAAGCGACAGCCTAAAGCGCAAGTTTCCTCAGGTAAAAGAAAGGCGGGACCGTTTGGTCCCGCCTTTTTTGTTTTAGCACTTCAAACGTCGACTATTGGCTGGTCGACACGTCGCCAAAAGCAGTCCATTCCTTGATCGCGGCGTTGAACGCCTCCGCGCCGGTCGAACCCTTCTGCATTGTCAGAAGCGCACGGCGGCCGTTGCGATAGGTGATCGGGATATCAATCCAGTCGCGAGTTCCCAGGAGATCGAGGTTGGCCTTGCGCGCATCCGGATAGTCATTCAGCGCGATCATATGGAAATCGTCCGTGATCTTTGCGGGAACTGCAATCAACGCGTCGCCGCGATCCTGCTCGGTCCGCTTCATCGAAATGCGCTGGACGCTCTCGATGGCGCCGCCTTCGAAGTTCGGCGGCAACGAGAAGACGACTTCGACGATGTGGCTTGCAGGCAGCGACGGATCTGAATTGCGTTTGAAGGTGAGCTGCGCCGACAGGTTGCGTTCCGGAACGGTCACGGTCGCCTGCACGGATGCTTCCTGCCTGCCGTCCGAGCCTGCCTCGTGCTGGAGGCTCCAAACCACCGACCCCTGGATAGCGGTCGGCGAACTCTGCCCAATCCGCTCTTCATAGAGGAACATTTTTTCATTTGACCCGACAGGCGTGGTTTGTGCTGCACCTTCCGCCGGCGGCGTCGCTGCTGGCGTGGCTGCAGGAGGGGTAGCGCTCATCGCGGGCGGCGTCGTCGAGGTCGCAGGCGGCGTCGGATCGGCCGCAGCGACGTTCTGCTCGGCTACCGACTTTCCTTCGGCCGTCGGCGTTCCCGGAACAGCAGCGGGGCCGCTGTCGACCTCCGTGCCATCGGCGCGAAGTCGCTGGTTGAACTTGTTGTTGACGGCAGCGCCGTCATTCAACGAGGCGACTTCCTTGTTTGCGTCTGCCGGCTTGGCGTCGCTGGTCTGTCCCCCCGCGGCTGGCGTCGAGGCATCCGGCTTGGCCGGCGCCTGCTCGTTCTTCGCACTCTGCGACGGAGCGGCGCTGACAAGGTTCTTCACCATCGTCGACAGCGCATCTTGATGGGTCCAGGCGGCATACCCGCCGCCGCCAACAACGCCGAGCGCAATTAGGATCGTTACGATGGAACCGATGCCGAACCGGCGGCGCTTCGGCTCCATGCGCAGATTCTTGCCCTGGAACTTCGCGGCAACGGCGCTGTCGAGATCGGGCGGCGCAGTGCCGTCATCGTCTTCGGCAACAACGCCGCGGTTGTCGTAGCCACGAAGCGGCCGCGCCTCCTGCCAGGCAGGATTGGCTTCCGGCGCAGCTTTGGCGGTGCCATGGATCTCCGAGAAGAGATCGCCATCGTCGAAATGCGCGTTGATCGGAACCTTCTTGCCGCTTTCGATCGGCGGGAGATCGTCGAAGGCTGCCGCCTCCCACGAGAAACCCTCGTTGGCGGCAGGCATCTTCACGCTAGCCGGTGAATGGTCGATCCCGGCGATGACGTCCTCGAACGCGCGCGCGGCTTCGTTTGCCGGAGCAACGGGCGCTGCCTCGGAAAACTGCCTCAATTCCTCGAGCGCCCAGTCTGTCGGGGCATCCTTGGCCGGCGGCGCGGGCGTTTCCTCGACGGGCTCAGCCCATACCGGATCGAAATGCCCGGCGGCGTCCGCATGGAGCGGCTCTTCCTGGCTGCGATCCACGAATTCTTCCGGCGGGTGATCCAAGCCATAGACTGGTTCGACCAGACGGTTGGTGAGATCGTAGTCGCGCGCCGCTGGCTGCAAAGCCGGCTCCTCGTACGGAGGCTCGGTGGGCTCGGCAACAGCCTCTTCTATGCCCGCATGCTCGTCAGAGCCCTGCAGTTCCTCGCGAGCGACCTCTTCGGAAGGAGCGGAATGCAAGTGCTCGACAGGCTCGATTTCTTCAGCGGGAGCCGACGGCTCTTCATGCGGCCAATGCGTGTCCTGCTGGGCAGCATACTCCGGCTCGGCAGCGGCAGGCTCTTCGTGATAATGCGCAGGCTCTTCGACCGGCTCCTCATAGGCAGGCGCAGGCTCTTCAGCTTCTACATGCTCTTCGTGAATCGATGTCTGGTCTGCCGGCTCGTCAACAGTGGGTTCGGCGGCGACCGGTTCAGGAGCGGTGGCCTCCGGCTCATGGGTGGCCTCGACTTCGGGCGCAGCCGCCGCGGCAACATCGTCCGCGGACGGAACGGCTTCGGCGTGTTCCGCTTCGACTTCGCGGATTGCAGCCTCAAGCTTTTCAAGCTGCCGTTGCAGCATCGCTTCCGGCGGACGCGGTTTCATGTTCTCGAGCTGCCGCTGCACAGCACCGCGAGCGCGCTCGTAGACTTTCACCCGCATCTCGGGAGTATTTTCAGACAGGCCGTCAACCGCCCGCCGGATAACTGCGATAAAATCCGCCATTCGTACTTTCTCTAAGAGCGCGGTCCGCAACGCGAACCACACAAATAATGACCCGCGACCTTAGTCCTCAAACGGATCGGTCACAAGTATCGTGTCGTCTCGCTCAGGACTTGTAGACAGGAGAGCGACAGGCGCCCCGATCAACTCTTCGACCTGGCGAACATACTTGATTGCCTGGGCCGGCAGATCGGCCCAACTGCGCGCGCCGACGGTCGATTCTTTCCAGCCTTCCAGCGTGATGTAGATCGGCTCGACGCGGGCCTGGGCAGCTTGGCTAGCCGGAAGATAATCGATCTCTTTGCCGTCAAGCTTGTAGGCGACGCAGATCTTCAGTTCGTCGAGACCGTCAAGAACGTCGAGCTTGGTCAGCGCGATGCCCGTGATGCCAGATGTCTTCACAGTCTGGCGGACTAGAACCGAATCGAACCAGCCACACCGACGCGGACGCCCGGTATTGACGCCGACTTCGCGACCGACTGTCGAAAGATGCTTGCCGATCTCATCGTCCAGTTCGCACGGGAACGGACCTTCGCCCACGCGCGTCGTGTAAGCCTTGGTGATGCCGAGAACATAGCCGATTGCCGTCGGGCCGAGACCCGAGCCGGCGGCGGCCTGACCGGCAACCGTATTCGACGACGTGACGAAGGGATAGGTGCCGTGGTCGTTGTCGAGTAGCGCGCCCTGCGCACCTTCAAACAGGATGCGGGCACCAGCTTTACGTTGATCGTCGAGGATGCGCCAAACCTGGTCGACATAAGGCAGAACCTGGTCGGCGACCTCGTTCAGTTCCCTCTCCAGCGATTCCACCGAAATCTCCGGCAGGCCGAGACCGCGGCGTAGCGCATTGTGATGCGTCAGAAGACGGTCGATCTTCGCCGGCAGCGCTTCCTTGTCGGCCAGGTCGATGGCGCGGATCGCGCGGCGACCGACCTTGTCTTCATAAGCCGGGCCGATGCCGCGGCGGGTCGTACCGATCTTGGTTCCGCTGTTGGAGGCCGCGTCTTCGCGGAAGCCATCGAGGTCGCGGTGCAGCGACAGGATCAGCGGTGCGTTGTCTGCGATGCGCAGCACCTCGGGCGTCACATTGACACCCTGCGCGCGCAGCTTCGCGACTTCAGCGACGAAATGATGCGGATCGACGACGACGCCATTGCCGATGACACTGAGTTTGCCGCGTACGAGGCCGGATGGCAGAAGGGCAAGCTTGTAGCTGACCCCGTCGATGACCAGCGTGTGGCCCGCATTGTGTCCGCCCTGATAGCGTACGATCACATCGGCGCGTTCTGAAAGCCAATCGACAATCTTGCCCTTGCCTTCGTCACCCCATTGCGAACCGACCACGACTACGTTCGTCATTCACGTCTTCCTGTTAAAGGCGGATTTACCCGCACCCTTCTCAAACCCGCGCATCTATAAAGCTTTGTCACGGGGAAAGCGACCCTGTTATGCTGCCGGAATCGGCTTTTTACGTGACAAATCAGCCATCATCGGGCTATTGGCCAATCATATCCTGGGGTTGAGAACACATCGCCGTCATCTGGAAGAATCGCCTGTGCAGGTTGCCGCTTATATTTCTCTCGTCGTCGCGGCATTGTGCTGGGGCGGAAACGCGGTAGCGGGCAAGCTCGCGCTGGGGCACGTCAGCCCGATGACGTTGACATTTCTGCGCTGGTTCCTTGCAACAGCGCTCATTGCCGCCGTTTCGGTCCCGCAATTGAAGCGCGACTGGCCGATCGTTCGCAAGAACCTGCCGCTTCTCTTCTTTTATGGCGTCGTCGGCTACACGCTTTTCAACGCCATGCTTTACTCCGCCGTCCAATATACGACCGTGATCAATGTCGCGATCGAGCAGGCCGGCATTCCGATGCTGATCTTCCTCCTAAACTTTGTTTTCTTCCGCACAGGCGTCCCTACGGCGCAAGTCGTCGGCTTCGCGATGACCTTGGTCGGGGTCGCATTGACCGCCGCGCACGGTGACCTGAGGACCCTGCTGCAGCTCGGCCTCAACCGCGGTGACGGACTCATGCTGATCGCCGTCGCCGCCTATTCGGTCTATACGATTTTTCTTCGCTGGAAGCCGCCACTCGATTGGCGCACGCTGATGGCCGTTCCCGCACTCGGCGCGACGCTCACTGCCGTGCCGCTACTCATCTGGGAGGGCAGTCAAGGCGCCATTCAACTGCCCGACAACAGCGGCTGGCTGATCGCCTTTTACACCGCGATCTTCGCCTCCCTCCTCGCGCAAATCCTCTACATTAAAGGCGTTGAGGCGATTGGCGCAAACCGGGCCGGCCTCTTCATCAATCTCGTGCCAGTTTTCGGAACGCTGTTGTCGGTGGCCCTGCTTGGCGAGCATTTGCAGGCCTTTCACATCGTTGCGTTGGCGCTTGCATTGGGCGGCATCGCCATTGCTGAAAAGGGCCGCCCCCAGACAGCCGTCTCTACCGCCCCTGCATCACCAATGGATTAGCCGAGTTCCAGCGTCGTTACGCCGAAGACGTTCTTCAGCGGAACGACTGGCGCGGCGCCGCGATACATTCGAGCCGTTTCGAAGACGGGCGCCAAGCCCATGTCCTCTGCAAGCGCAATCGCCTCGCCGTTGCTGGCGGGGATGTCGATGAACACCTTCGCTCCTTTTGCCTGTGGCGCCAGAAGCGAGAGCAACGCTGCGGCACTATCCTTGTCGGCAGCAAACAGCGGGCCGAGCTTGTAGCCGTCGTAACAACGACGGATCGTGCCATAGCCGCGGATCTTGCCGCTCTTGCGCACCACGGCCGAGTGCCTGTCCCTGCGGGCCGCACACCACGACGCCACAAATGCTGGCCGCGGGGCCGGAAAGATGGTCGCGTCATAGCGCAACAATCCGTCAAGCTTGTCGGAGACAGCCTGTGCGACCAGCGTCGAGGCCGGCAGGGCTGATATCACGCCGCCGTAGCGAACCGTCCGATAGGCCTCTTCGAAGCCGGCTTTGTGGTAGTTACCCTGCTGAGCGGCGACGCCATCCAGGCCGATGCTGCGGCCCTCCGCGGACGCCATGCCGGCATTCCAGATGGCTTTGCCATAGCCCCGTCCGCGAAAATCCGGATGCACGATATAGAGTCCGAGGAAAGCAAAGTCGTCGCCATATTTGACGACCGAAATCGAGGCGACCGGCACCTCCCCGAGCACGCCAACGAAAAATCCGGACGGGTCAGCATCGTGAAAGGCAATCGAGTCGTCGAGACCGGGATTCCAGCCCTCCTGACGCGCCCATTCGAGCACTAGCTCCAACTCACCGGGTCGCATCGGGCGAACGGCAAACTCCGAATTCATGCAACGTCCCTAAATCAGATCGACCGCAAACCTAACTCGCGGAGAAAACATAAGAATGAAAGTCTAACGGCGCAAAGCCGGCGACAGCGAAGAAACATGTTCATGGCTGAGGCGATTTGCATCGATCGTCATGAGGCACAACCCGAAATTCTTCGCATCGCAATCATCATGGAACAGGGAGAATACAATCTCAAGGCAATTACTTAAGAGAACATGAAGACATGGTAAGTTCTCAGTAACGACTATCAGACGAAAACTGGATTTTGTTTCGCACCAGGATGGTAATCTTCGATAAGAACGCTCCCGGGATGCGGAAGCGACGCTCTACGCGATAGCGATAACCTCGAGCTCCTGGCCACCAACAGTGGCGACATCTCCAATTGACTTGCCGATCAGCGACCTTGCCACTGGGGACACAAAGGAAATCGATCCGGCTTTGGGATCAGCCTCATCCTCGCCAACGACGCGATATGTCTGCACACGCCCGTCGTCGCGACTGAAGGTCACGGTGCTTCCAAAGGCCACTTGATCGAATGAAGATGGGTCGGGAACAACCTCGGCAGTGCGAACCCGGGCCGCGAGGTAGCGTAGGTCCCGCAAGGGATTCGCCGCCTGTCGCCGTCGCTCATTGATATCCTCGATCGTGCTTGCGGCATCGAATGCGTCGCGTGCCTGCTGGAGCTGCAATTCCAGAGCCTTCAATCCCGTTTCCGTCACAAGGTTTGGGTGCGGTGAAATTGGGCGGTCCGGCAGCAACGTTTCAGATGCGGCTTCCGCACTTTCTTCTTTGACGAAGGCAACACTCAATTTCGCAACTCCGTTTGGGCGCCTCGTGATCTCCCGGCGCACGCACCCGCGACAGGTCGTCCCGACGGATGGAACGGCCAATACCACCCGTATCTTATAGCATCTCGTCCAGTGGTCCCAGCGGGAAGAACACCGGCTCGGACAAAACCACACCTCCCGAACTCGAGCACAGCCGGCGATCACCGTAATACGTGGCAAATGCCCACCGACGCAGTCTGGCCATGTGCGTGAACGTCCCCGCCCGCTCCACATGAAATAGGATCATATTCCCGTTTACTGTTGTGGAGGTCTCAATAATGTTTCTCGGTATCGATATCAGTGCCCACCGCCCTGCCCATCACGACGGGGCTAGGCCGCGCTCCATCGTCGCCTTCGGCGACAGTCTGACGGCAGGCGCGGGCGCGTCTTCGTCGGACCACTCCTACCCTGCCCTGGCAGCTTCGCTATTCAACCCACCTCGTACTGTCCTCAATCGCGGCATCGGCGGCCAGGCCTCGACCCAGATCGCTGTTCGCCAGGGAGGCCTGCCACTGCAGCTCGCCGTTCAGGGTACCGAAACCAAGAACCTTTATCCCCGCAGTCGAGACTGGATGACCTCGTTTGATGCAGGCTTCATCAACGGACTTGCTCACGAATTGGTAGCGGCAGGCGTTGATGAAAATGGACTGCCCTATGGCGACGTTCGCGTTCACGGAACGGCAACCGCATCGTTCACGGATATCGGTCGGCAGATATACGGCTCCATCGCCGCAAACCTGGAAGTCGAAGCTGGCAGCCACTGGACTATCTCCGGCGAAGCTCAGCTGGTTGGCGGCTCTGCCAGTGGCATTAACGGTTTCAATCTCCTGCTCATTCAGGCAGACGAAGCTGGTGGCTACATCAACGAGATCGCGTCGCCGGGCTTTCCGCTCAACGGTGCGCGCAATACGATATCGGGAAGCGGTGAAGCAACCCACGCCTTTATTCGCTCGACCTTCCTGTTGAACGTTGTCGTCAGCAGCGCTATCGACATCACGCTTCGCATTTTTCCGGGCCAGTTCGAGGCCGGCCCAGTGCGAACCTCTCTGCAACTCACACCTGGCGACGGCACGATCAACCTCTACGATCCGACGTTCTCTACGACGTCTCGCTTCGAGATAGGCGCCGACGGCTGGACCCCGCGCTTTCAGGATGGCCACACAACCCCGCTGCGAGTCGAAAATCGGAGGCTGATCGTCCAGAACGACGACGCCGGAATCCTTCGCGGCTGCGAGATCGCCCTGGCGGCGGTGCCACAGGGCAAAACCATTCGCGTCGGCTTCGATCTCGACTTCATCGAGGGTGGCGGCCTTGTCCAGATCGGCGGCCTCAACGCACCAGGTGGCAGTTGGGCGGCGGAAACCGCCGAAGGAAATGCAACCTCGGTTATCAGCCACAGTGGCCACCACGAAGTGATCTTAACCAGCGGCAACAGCACTTTCGGCAACGAGTCGTGCGGCGCGATCGCGTTTGTCAGCAGCGACAGCTATGTCACCTGGTCGCTTGACAATATCTCCATCGAGTGGGGCGATAGCAGCCCGCAAATTCCCGTGACCTACAAATCCGCGGACATCTTCATCGATTCCGGCGTTCACCGCGGCAGCGCCTCCGGCACGCTGGTCGGCATCAAAGGATCGATCTCCGCCGATGCCGCAGGCAATTGGAGCTTCACGCGAAGGTCCGCAGGCGACAGCGCCGGCGTGCCCTATTCCGCAACCTTCCTTTTGGACGACGCCATCGCGACACGAGGAGACGTCCAGTGGATCTGGGCCGGCCGCAACAACGCCAGCGCTCCAGCTACGGTTATGTCCGATATCGCAGCAATGGCAAATCGGGTAGCACGCGGGCGATATCTCGTTGGCTCGATCCTGGCTGCGGCAAGCGACACACCCGAGGTGATGCAGCAGATATCGGAGCTGAATGCGGCTCTCAAGACCGTATACCAAAACCAGTTTGTCGATCTTCGAGCTGCCCTTCAGTCCGCAGCCAACCAGACTTCCGGCGATCAGGAGGACGTGGCGACCGGCCTGGTGCCACGATCGCTGCGGGCTGATGCAATTCACCTCAATGATCAGGGTTATGCGGTCGTCGCTGCCGCCTGGGCTGGCGCTACGATCGCCCAGGGCTGGTAAACAGCACGCGCTTGCGCAGGAAACGCGCCGGGTTGCCGGCAAAGATTGTCCAGGCCGGGATGTTGCTGAAGGCGACGCCACGCGCACCGAGGACGGACCCCTCTTCCAAAATTACGCCGGGGCCGACAAAGGCCTCGGCCGCCACCCAGGCATTGGCACCGATCGTGATCGGATGTGCCTCCAGCTGGAAATAGGGATCGTCCACGACATGAGTACCGGTGCAAAGATGCGCGCCTTGTGAGATCACGGCATTCCGGCAGATGCGGATCGGCGCCATCGCATAGCAAATGACACGCGGGCCAATCAGTGCGTTCTCTTCCATCACAAGGTTCGGTGGATACCAGATCCTTGCCGAACCATGAACGCGGGCATTGGCCGCCAGTTGCGCGCCGAACATGCGGAGCAGCATCGCCCGCCATCGATGCAAGGGGGCGGGCGTCCAGCCAGCGAGAAGCATCCACGCGACCGCCCACCAGGCCCGTAACATCCTGTGTTGTAACGAAAAGCTTGGACCGCCGGTGCGCGAGCCGCTTTTCCTTGCGTCGAGGATGCCCAAGGCATGTTGTTCCATTATCATCGCCTCCAATCTCGAACGGCGGCTAACTGTGCCGATGGCTGGACGAACCGCCCGAGCGAGACGGAAAGCAGCTTCGCGACAAACAGCTGACAGACGAAAAGCGGAAGCACCGCACCCACCGGCCCACGCAGAAGAATGGGCAAGGACGCTGCGATGAAGAATTGCAGCACGCGAACTCCGAAGAACCTGTCCTGGTTGAACCGGATCATCGCTCCCAGCAGAAATGCACATGCGAAGCCGCCGAGCACGACGCCCACAAACCCGAAATCCATGTAGAAGTCGCAACCGAGAAAGAGGGAGAGGTTTGGCGTCCCGTACATGCCGGCGGCAAAGAGATCATTGCCGATATCAAGCCCGCCGACGATTGGTTTACCCGGCCAGACGGCGCGGGGAACGAAGAACAGTACGACAGCGGTCAGCTTTTCGCCCCACATGAGATCATGCGTCGACATGTAGCGGACGGAGTGGACAGCCATGTCAAATACATCGACGGAAGGAATGTCAAAGAAATTCCCGACAACCGAGACCTGCGACAGATCCTGCAATCCCTCTAGTCCTGAGCGTGTCGTTGTATTGAGGATCGGAAACAAGACGGTCAGCGCCAACAGGCAGCAAAGGTAAAACTTGGCGGCCGATAGCTTACCACCAGCAAGTGCCAGGAACACAGGCCCCCACACAGCCAGCAGGACGAAGCGTGGTGCATTGAACGGGTTTCTGGCGACCGCCAACAACACCAGAACGAGCAGCAGCATCAACACCGCGGTAAGCCTGCGCGGCGATAAGCGACAGTATGCTGCCACCATGCAAGCGCTCGCAGATTGAACCGCCAGAAATAGCATGCTCGCGATGAAGGGCTGCGAGCCATCCTGCTCCAAGCGCGATGAAAGTAGCCTTCCGAAGCCACCTTCGGACATGGCGAACAGGATGAACGCAACGACGTTGAGGAAGAGGATGAAAGATATGCCAGGTCGGACATCGGTCTCCACGGGCTTTTCATCGGATTGCATCGACACGAAGAGGAATGGGAAGACAAAGACAACGACGACCAGCATCGCCAGAGCATACTCGGCCGGATCGTAGGTGTAGGCCGTTATCGCAGTCGCGCCACCGATCCGGTCCCCATGAATTCGCTGCAACGGCGAGATCACAAAATAGATAAACAGACAGAACCAGAAAATGTCGCCGATCTGGAAATCGCGCGATCGCAGGCGCCACAAACCGACGATCACAATGGCGAACAGCGGCAAGGTCAGGCCGACCACGAAAAGACTGTCGGCAAAAGGGAAGTTGAACAGGTAGAGTGCCAGCACCGTTCCGAGCCTGATCATCACGTCCCTCGAGATGCCGGTAGACCACGACGAAAGAGCAGATACCAAAGGCAGAACGCGCCCGCGGCATGCGAGACTACCTCGGCAACTGCAAGCCCAGCAAGGCCAAGCCAGTAGCCAAGCGCGGCAGTTGCGACGAAACAGATCAGCATGGCGCCATTGGCCGACAAGGCGACCGCGCGGTAGTGCCCCAGTGCCTGCGCCGCCTGGGACAGCGTCGACACCAATGCACCGCTCAGTATCCCAAACGAGAAAAGGCTGACAACACCGGCCGCTGCCGCGATCGCGGCATGTGTCGATCCGACGATCAGCAAACCGGCTATCAAAAGGCCAGATGAACCAAATACCGAAAGCCAAGTGGCCAAGCGCTGATTGCCGAACGCGGTCCAAACCGGGCTGGCGCTCGTGGCAATCCCGTGTACGAGCAGAGGAAAGTGCGCTCGGCGGACAAATTCCAATACCTGCGAGCCCGCTGCCGTAATCTGCCGACCGTAGAGAAAGATTGCTGTCAGTCCCTGGCCAAAAAGCAGTGAGCAGATTATGAGCTGAAATCGAAACGACAGCTGCCCCGGCAGTACCGCAAGCAAGACCGACAATCCTTCGCGGACAAGATCCGCGCAGCGTCGCCATGTCGCCGATATTCTCCCAGGAGGGCGACCGACATGCCAAAGGGCCAACAACTGCATGGTGACGGCGATGCCGCATCCTATCGACAATGCCGCCCCGAGAATCAGACCGGACTGGTTAGCCGAAAGCCCGCTCGCAGGCAGCAGCGCTGCCCCCGAGCAGAAGTACGTCGCCATGCCGGTCACCCCGCTCAGTCCACTCAGTTTCAGCCCATCAAGGATGCCGCCGGCGTTGAAAGCCCAGAATACGAGGGCCGGAGTGGCCGCTGTCACGTAGGCACGGGCGAAGTCATCCTGCGCCCCCAGCGCGTACAACGAAGCAAGCGACGCGACCGTAATCGCGACACAGAACCGCACGATACTTGCGGACCAGAAGCAGTGTCGGATCTCCGCAGGGTCACCCTTGATGTCTGCAAAGGCAACTCTGCGGGCGACCGAGGTCACGGATCCAAAATCGACAATCATCAGCGCCAGAACAGCGAAGGAAAAACAGGTCCCGAAGCGCGCCAACAGCTCCAGCTCGCCCCGACTAACCAGCAGGGTCTGCACAAGAAAGACCGAGCCCTGCCCTATGCAGAAGCTCGCAATCAGCAGCGCAGCGTTGCCGGTTCCCTGCCACGACAGCCCCCTGTCGCCACGCGTCTTCGGCAGCCGAGCACCGATCGCGGTCATGCGGCCGCTCGGATCAACTGGCTCTCGATCCAGGCATAAGTTGCCTCCAAACCGGTGATGAGGCTTTGCGCTGGTCGCCAGCCCAGCTTCTGCTCGATCAAACGATTATCGGAGTTCCGACCGCGGACACCAAGCGGACCCGGGATGTGTCGCTTCTGAAGCCGCTTGCCGGCAATGGCGCAGACCATGTCGACGAGCTGATTGATGGTCACCATTTCGTCCGATCCGATGTTGACCGGTCCTTCGAAACCGGAGCGCATCAGGCGGATCGTTCCCTCCAGACATTCGTCTATGTAGAGGAAAGAGCGGGTCTGTAGGCCATCACCCCAGATCTCGATTTCGTCGCCATTCGAGGCGATTGCAACCTTGCGGCAGATTGCGGCTGGCGCTTTTTCCTTGCCGCCTTGCCAAGTGCCGGAAGGTCCGAAGACGTTGTGGTATCGCGCAACGCGGTTCTTCATTCCGTGGTTGCGGTTGTAGGCAAGAAAGAGGCGCTCGGAGATGAGTTTCTCCCACCCATATTCGCTGTCTGGCGCGGCGGGATAGGCCGATGACTCCGCGCAGTTGGGATTGTCCGGATCTTCCTGATTGTGCGCAGGATAGATGCAGGCCGAAGAGGAGTAGAAAATTCGCTCGACATTCTGACGGCGGCAAATTTCGGCGACATTCAGGTTGATGGTCGCAGAATTGTGGATGATGTCGGCGTCGTGCTCGCCGGTGAAGATATACCCAGCCCCGCCCATGTCAGCGGCCATCTGGTAGACCTCGTCGAAGCGACCGTCGATGACCCTCTCACAAATATCCTGCCGGCGAAGGTCACCCGCTATGAATTCGTCGGCTGCCGTCGCTTCATATTCCGGATACTTGAGATCGACGCCGCGAACCCAGAACCCCTCATGCTTCAACCGTCGGACAAGGTGGCTGCCGATGAAGCCTCCGGCACCACAGACAAGAGCAGTTTTCCCCAGCACCTTACGCCCCCCAGCGCTATTTTGCCTGCAACTCCATCAAGAACAGCCGTTCAAGAATTCCCTCAAATCGATCCGCGATCCCGTCGATCCCGAAACTTCTCTCGGCATACGCGCGACCATTTGCACCAAGCTTCGCCCGGACCTCCGCACGCTCAGCCAACTGACGAAAATTGGTCACGAAATCGGTGTGATTGCCGGGTTCTGAAACGAGCCCGGCTTCCTCCCGCTCGAGGATTCTTCGTGCGAGATTTCCCGCGGGGATGGCGGCGAGCACTGGCTTCCCCGAGCAGAGGTAGGTGAGTACCTTCGACGGCACCGAAAAGATGCCAGCATCGGCTTCGATCATGGCAATCAGTATGTCGGCGTCAGCCAACACCCGGGGCAGGTCCGAGAAGCGAACCCATGGCCGGACGACAAGATTGGTTATACCTTCGCTTTTTGCACGATGCGCGAGCTCGTCTGCTGCGCGGCCCTCGGAGAGGACGTCAATCGTCACGGGCAGCTCTTTCGCCGCAGAAAGAAGAACCTCGGGATTGTGCTTGTAACCCAACGTTCCCGCGTAAACGGCGTGTATCGTTCCATTTCCCGGCTTCGCTCGCCCTTGCGGGCTCAGATCATTCAGCGGCGCCCAATTTTCTATAACGGAAATATCGTGAGTTGAGACGCCGTTGTTGCAAAGAAACGGGATAAAGTCGTCCGTGATCGCGACGATTTGGTCGCTTCCTCTCAAGAGGTCGTATTCGAGCTTGCGGTAGCGCTTGGCAACAAGGCTGCCGAGCACCGGAAGTTTACGGGGCAGGATGCGGCCGATCGCTTCGCTATAGATATCCTGAAGCCAGAAAACGAATTTTGCTCCGATCGCCCGTGTCGCTTTGTAGATCACGGCTTGGGTATCCAGCGGGGCGTTGGAGGAAATAACGACCTCCGGCCGAAATTGCTGGATTTGGACTGCAACCAACCGTCCGGTTTCGATCTCTTGGGACCTGCGCCTGAGGAAGCTGTTCTTGTGAAAGACTCCGTCCAGATGAACACCCGCGATCTGTAAGCTCGTGGGATCATCCGAACGCTTCGTCAGGTCGCCCTTAGGTGTTTGAAAGCTCTCTGAATGGACGTGGAGAACCTGATGGCCGCGTTCTGCAAGACAGCGCGACAGCTGGACCTGAAAAGGGTGACCCGAGTAATCATGAATAAGTATACGTCGTCGGCAATTCATGTCTTTTCTCAGATGAAATGAATAAAAAGATGCCGCAAATTAACCGCCCCAGCAGAAATCCGCCGCCACTGCTGTATTCCAACCAGCCCCGCGCAGCCTGCTGCTCGGCTGAAATGTACTCCACCCACGCAGTTCTCAGGCACTTGCAAGAACATAATGCCCTCCGACCGCAAACCACTTGCGTTGATCCTGTCTGTTCAGCACAGCGATGATTGGCGCTGCATCTCTCGTATGGCCCCTTAGGGCGGTGACTGCCTTTCGCGCGGCCTTTTGAGGCGTAGTCGCCCATTGCACGACGAAGAGCACAGCGTCGCTCAGCCGCGCGAGATAGAGCGCATCAACAGCCGCCTCCATTGGAGGCGTGTCGACGATAATGTAGTCGAAGTGCTGGCGTGCTCGCTCTAGCAGCTTCCTGACCCGCGGCCCCATCAGAAGCTCATCCGTCGGAAATTCGGCGGGCCGTGCGCCGAGGATCACGGAGAGGTTGGTGGCGTGATCCGTCACCACCATGTTCGCGAGACCGGGATCAGGCTCGCCACGCAAAAGATTGACGAATGCCGATGTCGGCTCGCGATCGACGTGCCGATGGATGCTGGGTTTGCGAAGGTCGCAATCGACGAGCAGTGTGCGCTTTCCGGCCAATGCATAGGTACGTGCCAGGGAGGTCGCGAGCGTTGACCTTCCCTCTCCAGACAGCGCCGAGGCAACCATAACGACGACGCCTGTTTCGGTCTCAGGTTCGAGGAGCCCGGCATTTCGCAATAACGTCTGATCCAGCGACACGCGGATGCGTCGCAGTGATTCAGAGAAGAGCGAGAGCGGGGCTGACATGATTGTGTCGGAAAGGCCTCGCCCGTGCGGCTTTTCGACTTCGCCGCCAGCTTGATCCGGCGTAACGGAGGCGAGCGGAATGTTCAGTACTGCGCTTACCTGATCTTCACTCGTGAAGCCGCCGATAAAGAACTCCCGGAGCAAGGCGCCACCGATGCCCAGACCCAGCGCAAGAATGGCCACTATGGCGAACACGAGACCTTTTCTCGGATACGACGGCTCGATCGGAGCGAGCGCTGCGGAGACCACGCGGCTGTCGGCGACCTGGAGACTTGCCTGCGCTTCGAAGTCCTGCAATCGGGTTAAAAGGTTCTGATATTGCGTCCTTGCGACCTGCGCCGATTGCTGCAGCGCATAGTATTGCGTGACGATTTCCGAGGATACACCGCGCCCGTAGTTTGGCCCGCGCGCATCGGAAGCGGTTTCGCCAAATTGCGCGTCCGCGAGCCGCAACTGCTGCAGCGATCCGGCGGCTTGGAGATTGCCATGGGAGGTGACGAAGAGATCGAGATTTCGCTCATTCTGCGCAAGGACATCTCTAGCGGCCGTGACCTGATGCTCGAGAATCTTGCCGGCCGAGACCGTATTCGCGACTTTTGCCTCGACCTGTTTCTTGATGTAGACAGCCGTCACAAGATTTGCCAGCCGCGCCGCCTTCTCAGCATCCTTCGACGTCACACCGACGGTGATAAGATAGGTCAGACCTTCGCGGCGAACCCGGACCGCGTACCTGAAAGAGTCAAGAACGGCCCCAATCGCCTTGTCGCCCGACGACACCGTCCTCTTGAGGCCAACGACGGCCAGTAGCGGCTCCATGAAACCATTGGGTGTAAACTCCGGGTCGGAGAGGAGATTGCCGTCCCTTATGACGTCGAGCAGCACTGCATCGGATCGAACGATGCGAACCTCGCCCTCTACTCGAGAGTTGTCGGTCAGGCCGCTTGTGGCGGCGGTATTGGGGTCGAGAAGATTCTTTGAACTCGTATCGACAAGAACCAGCGACTGAGCGGTATACCGCGGCGTGAGAGAGAAGAGGACAGCAACACTCAGGAGGAAGATCGGCAGAGCCACCGCTAATATTGTACGGACTTGCCGGTGGGCTAGTCCGATCAGCATTCGAAGGTCTGCGACATCGTTCATGCGAATGCAAACCCTTAACCGATGCAGCCGAATACTCGCTCAGGTTTTATCGCGCAAACAATTACCACAGCAGGGACGCTTCACAACCACAGATAATCCTATTGGATTATCACCCCCTGCATTTGAATGAGGCCTGCCGGATGATCGAGAACCATCCGACAGGAGTTGCTTAACGATACGGCTCGAAGAACCTCTGAATGGCATCGATTTCGTTCTGCCTGATATCGTGCCCACCGGCATGCCATTCCGTCGTGGTGGAAGCATTCTGCGCCTCAAAATACTCCGCCAAGGCCCTCGTCACGGGCGCAGGACTGATCGGGTCGCGCTCGCCGGCAGTGATCAATACCTTTCGTCCGCCGAGCGCTGGATTTGCCTTCGGTTGAAACGGGATCAGCGGGTGCATCAGAACCGAAGCATTGAACAATCCCTTTTCGATCAGCACGTTGGCAAGGATATTTGCGCCGTTCGAGAAGCCAAGCCCGAGGACATCGGTCGCCTCATGTTCTTTCGCAAGCGTTGCGACAAAGGACGCCATCTTTTCCGTGGCTCGAGCAAGATCCGCCATATCGTAGACGCCCTCGCCGGTGCGCTTGAAAAAGCGTGCTGCGCCGAACTCTGAAACATCGCCCCGCGGCGATACGATCGTCGCTTCCGGCAACAAGCGTCGTCCAAAGTCAAAAAACTGGTTTTCGTCGCCGCCCGTTCCGTGCAGCACGACAAGAATGGGCTTTCCGGATGCACCGGCCTGGAGCCGGTGCACATAGCTGTTGTCGGTCATCGTGTGTCCCCTTATGCTTCCAACGGCTGCAGGTGCTGCTCGATAAGGGCGCGCATGTGCTGATGTTGCTGCGGCAGTTTCAGTGCTTCGCCGAGATGCGCCGTGTCCTCGTCACGGTTGAAGCCGGGTTCGTTGGTCGCAATCTCAAACAAGATGCCACCTGGGGTGCGGAAGTAGATCGCCCAGAAGTAGTCGCGATCGATGACAGGCGTAACCTGATATCCCGTATCCATCAGCGCCTTGCGCACTTCGAGCTGCTTCTCGCGGTTCTCCACGGCGAAAGCGACATGGTGCACCGAACCCGCGCCCGGCAGTGCCCGAGAGAGGTTCGGCATGGTTTCCAGGTCAACGAGATGGGCACCGTTTCCGCCGGGGATGGTCAGGCGCTTCACGCCGTCGCGCTCTTCCTGGACTTCGTAGCCCATGAATCTAAGCAGCTCGGACGTGGCGCCGTCATCGCGCAGTCGCATGGCAACCGAGTGAAACCCGCGGATCGCGTGGTCCTCGCTGATGCCGCCGTGCGTCCAGGGCAGACGATCGTCTTCCTTGACTTCAACCAGTGCAAAGCCGTCGCCATCGGGACCGCCAAAGTTCAGGCGCTTTTCGCCGAATGTTTCCTCGGTCTTCAGGCCGGTGACATTCAATTTGTTCAAACGATCGCTCCAGAAACCGAGCGAACCCTGGGGGACCGAGAAAACAGTGGTCCCGACCTCACCGGTTCCCGGACGTCCTTGCGGCATCTTCGGGAATGGGAAGTACGTCATGATCGTACCTGGTGCGCCGGTCTCGTCACCATAGTAGAGGTGATAGACGTCAGGCGCGTCGAAGTTCACGGTCTTCTTGACGCGACGCAGACCGAGCGCATTGGTGAAAAACTGGTTGTTGGTGCGGGCATCCTCCGCCATCGATGTGACGTGGTGCAGACCCTTGATTTGATCGAGCATTTGAGACCCCTTTCTTGCCCGCCTCGCGGGCTTCGGATGGGGTATAGATGATCGCTAAGGGTCGATCGGAATAGCCCCGACGACCAGAACGCATTGTCTCCTTTTAGTGAACGACAAAGCAAGCTCGTTCAGAAAGAGCCTACGGATGCGGAGCGGTAGGCAACTGCCAGTCGATCGGCGCCCGGCCGCGCGCCTGCAAGAAGGCATTAGCCTTGGAGAAATGGCCACAACCAAAGAAGCCGTTATGCGCGGAAAGCGGCGACGGATGCGGCGCCTTCAACACCAGATGACGCGACGTATCCACGAAGGCGGCCTTCCTTTGCGCATAGGAGCCCCAAAGCATGAAGACCACGGCATCGCATTCGTCGTTGACCTTGCGAATGACCGCGTCGGTGAAGCGCTCCCACCCCTTGCCCTGGTGCGAGGCAGCCTGAGCCTCCTCGACTGTCAGCACGCTGTTTAACAACAGCACGCCCTGCCGCGCCCAATGTTCCAGAAATCCATGCCGAGCCGGCTGAACTCCCAGGTCGCTCTGCATTTCCTTGTAAATATTGACGAGTGAGGGCGGAATTCGAACCCCCGGTCGAACGCTGAAGCAAAGGCCATGCGCTTGCCCGAGCCCATGATAAGGGTCCTGTCCGAGGATAACCACCTTGACGTCCGCCAGTGGCGTGAGGTCAAGAGCGCGGAAGTACTCCGACCCCTTCGGAAAGATCCGCTTGCCTCCCTGCTTCTGGGCGACGAGGAACGCCTTTAGCTGCTGCATGTAGGGGCTGGAGAATTCACCAGCGAGAGCGTTCTTCCAGCTCTCCTCCAGTGCGATCGATTGTTCATCCATGAGCAGTCCTTATCCGCTCGCACGCTTTCGGCTTGCCTCAAGGCGGGAATTGGCGGAGATTTTATTGTTCGCCGTCGGCAATATTTACAAATGCGGGGTAGATTGCGTTCAAATCGCAGGTGAATTCAAGCGCGTCGGGAATCTTTCAAGATGAAATTCGGAACAAGTGGACTTCGCGGCCTGTCTGCCGACCTCAAGGGTCGCGCTTCTGCCCTTTATGCCACCGCGTTCGGACGCTACCTGCTCGACAGCGGACTGGCGCGCGCGGGCGACGCCATCCTGATCGGCCGGGACTACAGAGATTCGAGTCCAGAAATCGCGGCCAACTGCACTGATGCCCTTGTCAGCCTCGGCTTCGATGTCCAGGACTGCGGCACAGTGCCGACGCCAGCCCTTGCGCTTTATGGTCTCCAGGAAAAGACCGCCTGTCTGATGGTGACGGGTTCACACATACCTGCTGATCGTAACGGCATCAAATTCTATCGACCGGACGGCGAGATCGACAAAGCAGACGAGGCGGCAATCACCGCTTTGGCAACAGAACTCGATCGTACCGGCTTTGCGTTTGCGCCCCGCGGCACACGTCCGCACGAGGTTTCGTCCGAATGCCTGGCGGCCTTCCGCGAACGGAATGCCAATATTCTTCCTGCGAGCGCGCTTGCTGGCCTCAAGGTCGGCGTCTACCAGCATAGCACGGTCGCCCGCGACCTGCTCGTGGATCTCTTGAAGCATTTCGGTGCGACTGCCGTGCCCTTCGGCCGGTCGGAAACATTCATTCCTGTCGACACCGAAGCCGTTTCCGAAGAAACGATTGCCAAACTGACGGATGCCGCCAGACAACATGGCCTCGACGCAATCGTCTCGGCTGATGGCGACGGGGATCGTCCGCTAGTGACGGACGAGACCGGCACCCCGCTGCGCGGTGACCTTCTCGGATTGATCGCCACAAACTTCCTCGGCGCGACATCGGTGGTTACCCCGGTTACGTCGAATTCGGGGATCGAAGCTGCCGGGAGCTTCAGCGTCATTCGCACCCGCGTCGGTTCCCCGTTTGTGATATCGGGCATGCAGGAGGCAATCGCATCGGGCCAGAACCATGTCGCGGGCTTCGAGGCAAATGGAGGCGTGCTGACCGCGAGCGACTTCGACATCAACGGCCACACGCTGCGCGCGCTTCCGACGCGCGATTGCTTCGTGCCCATCTTGGCGACGCTCTTTCTTGCAGCATCCAGACGGCAGCCGCTTTCGGTCATCGCTGCTTCCTACCGGCTGCCATTTGCCATGGCTGACCGTCTCGAAGACTTTCCGGTTGAGACAAGTGCCCGTCTGATGGCGCATCTCCGTTCCGGGTCCTCCAACCTCGCGGCGTTTCTGGAGCCGATCGGCAAAGTCGACAGCGTCAGCGATATCGACGGGCTGCGTGTCACGCTAAAGGACCGGCGCATCATTCATTTCCGTCCCTCCGGCAATGCTCCGGAAATGCGCTGCTACGTTGAAGCGGAAGGCGAAGCCGCCGCCGCGGCGTTGCTCGGTGCCGGACTGCAACGCATCCGCTGGTGGGCCAAGACGAACTGATCGACCAAGCAAGAGATAGTCAAGGATATTAGAGATGACCAAAAAGATCGTTCCAGTGATCATGGCAGGCGGCAAAGGTACTCGGCTTTGGCCACTATCACGCGCTGCCGCGCCGAAGCAGTTCATCCGTTTCGTTGGCGACAAGACACTTTTTCAGGAAACGCTGCGGCGCGTATCCGATCCTGCGCTCTACGAAGCGCCCGTCGTTCTTACCAACGAAGAATTCCGCTTTCTCGTCGCCGAGCAAGCGCGTGAGCTGGACATCGACCTCGCCGCCATCCTGCTCGAACCGGTTGCCCGCAATACCGCCGCTGCGGTCGCCGCCGCTGCCACGCTGGTACGCGACCGTTTTGACGAGGACACCGTTATGCACGTGCTCGGCTCCGACTACGAAATCGTTGCCGACGACACCTATTTTGGCTGTGTCAACATTGCTGCCGCCACGGCGGCCGAGGGAAAGCTGGCAACTTTCGGAATACAGCCGACCGAGCCGGCAACGGGCTACGGCTACATCGAGGGTGGGGAGCAGCTTCCTTCGGGTGCTCGGGTGGTGGCGCGTTTCATCGAAAAGCCGCCACTCGCCAATGCAGAAGAAATGCTCGCCGCTGGCGGTTTCTATTGGAATTCCGGCATGTTCATGTTTTCGGTTTCGCGTCTGCTCGCCGAAATGCGCACCTACGCTGCGCCGGTGTTGAAGGCAGCAGCCGACTCGCTCGCAAAGAGCGTCAGAGATCTCGACTTCATCCGCCTCGACAAGGCAGCGTTCTCCGCTGCCCCGAACATCTCGATCGACTACGCGATCATGGAGAAGACGAGCAACGCAGCCGTCGTCCCTTCGCCTTTCAAGTGGTCCGATCTCGGCAGCTGGGATTCCGTCTGGAAGAGCGGTAGCCGCGACGAATATGGCAATGTGGCAGCCGGCAATACGACGGTCGTCAACACCAAGAACTCGCTGATCATGACACATGGTGTACACCTCGCCGTCCAGGGCATGGACGATATCGCTGTCATCGCCAGCGAGGACGCCGTGTATGTCGGCCGACTGCAGGACAGCCAGGACGTCGGGAACCTTGTGAAGATGCTCGCCGCCGCCCCCACGACATCGCAGCTGACCGAGACCCACCCCACCTCCTACCGGCCCTGGGGCGGCTATACCTCAGTGCTGAACGGCGACCGCTTCCAGGTGAAGCGCATCTTCGTCACGCCGGGCAAGAAACTGTCGCTACAGAAGCACCACCACCGCTCCGAGCATTGGATCGTCGTAAAGGGCACGGCCGAGGTGACCATCGGCGAGAACGTGCAGATGCTGAGAGAGAACGAATCCGTCTACATCCCGCTCGGCGAAATCCATCGCTTGGCCAACCCAGGCAAGATCATGCTCGAACTGATCGAAGTGCAGACCGGATCCTATCTCGGCGAAGACGATATCATCCGTATCGTCGACGAGTTCGGCCGCAGCTGATCACTGTTGTCTTGAACTTATAAACTTCCCCCTGTAACACCATCGCGGCTCCGCCAACCGGCCGGGCCGCGATCGCTGTCTCAGGGAATGAATCCATGCGTATTGTGATGATTGGCTCGGGCTATGTCGGCCTTGTCTCCGGTGCCTGCCTTGCCGATTTCGGCCATCATGTCACATGCGTCGACAAGTCAGCCGCGAAGATCGACGCGCTGGAAGCCGGCCAAGTCCCTATCTTTGAACCCGGTCTCGATGCCATTATCGAGCATAACCGGACCTCCGGTCGCCTGGACTTTTCCAAGGATCTGGCGTCTCCGGTTGCCGAGGCGGATGTCGTCTTCATCGCCGTCGGAACGCCCTCGCGCCGCGGCGATGGCCACGCCGACCTGAGCTATGTCTATGCGGCGGCCCGCGAGATCGCGGCAGCCGTTTCCGGGTTTACCGTTATCGTCACCAAGTCCACTGTTCCTGTCGGCACCGGTGATGAAATCGAGCGCATTTTCCGCGACGAGTTCCCGGAGAAGGATATTGCGGTCGTCTCCAACCCCGAATTCCTGCGCGAGGGCGCGGCGATCACGGACTTCAAGCGCCCGGATCGCATCGTCATCGGCACTGAAGAGCCGCGCGCCGTGGAAGTCATGCGTGAGGTCTATCGCCCGCTCTACCTCAACGAAGCGCCGCTTTATTTCTGCGAACGCCGCACCTCTGAGCTCATCAAGTACGCCGCCAACGCCTTCCTCGCGATGAAGATCACCTTCATCAACGAGATCGCTGACCTTTGCGAGCAGCTCGGCGCCGATGTGCAGAAGGTCGCCAAGGGCATCGGGATGGACAAGCGAATCGGCGACAAGTTTCTGCATGCCGGCCCCGGCTACGGCGGCTCATGCTTCCCCAAGGATACGCTGGCACTGGTCAAGACCGCACAGGATCACGACAGCCCGGTTCGCCTGATCGAAACCACGGTCGCAATCAATGACAACCGCAAGCGCGCCATGGGCCGCAAGGTCATCGCAGCCTGCGACGGCAATGTTCGGGGCAAGAAGATCGCCATCCTCGGCCTGACCTTCAAGCCGAATACCGACGACATGCGTGACGCACCGTCGATCACCATCATCCAGGCGCTGCTGGACGGTGGCGCCAAGGTTCACGCCTTCGACCCGGAAGGCATGGAGATGGCGAAGGAAGTCATCGGCCCGATCACCTACGGCAAGGACCCATACGACATTGCCGACGGTGCCGACGCCATCGTCATCGTCACGGAATGGGACGAGTTCCGGGCGCTCGATTTCAAGCGGCTGAAGTCTATGGTGAGAACCCCTGTTGTCGTCGACCTGCGCAACGTCTACCCGGTCGCCGAAGTGACCAAGCATGGCTTCAGCTACTTTGCAGTCGGAAAGAAGAACGAGAAGAAGTAGATGCGTTACTTCATCACCGGCACCGCAGGCTTCATCGGTTTTCATCTCGCCCGCCGCCTGCTGCAGGAAGGCCACGAAGTCATCGGCTTCGATGGCATGACGCACTACTATAACATCAAGCTCAAGCACATGCGCAATGCCGCCCTGGCGCAGTTTCCTGCCTTCCGCCCGGTGACGGCGATGCTGGAAGACCGCAAAGCCCTGGAAGGTGCCGTCGTAGACGCAAGGCCCGATGTGCTGGTCCATCTCGCAGCACAGGCCGGTGTGCGCTACAGCCTGGAAAACCCGCGCGCTTACCTGACATCAAATCTGGAAGGCTCCTGGAACATCCTGGAGATTGCCAAGGATGTCGGTGTCAGCCATCTGATGCTGGCATCGACCTCGTCCATCTATGGCGCCAATCCGACCGTTCCATTTCGCGAGACAGACCGTGCGGATGAACCGCTGACCTTCTACGCAGCGACGAAAAAATCGATGGAATTGATGGCGCACAGCTATGCCCATCTCCACAAGATCCCGACGACCGCCTTCCGCTTTTTCACTGTCTACGGCCCCTGGGGACGTCCCGACATGGCCCTCTTCAAGTTCGTGAAGAACATGCTGGAAGACCAGCCGATCGAGATCTACGGCGAAGGCAGGATGAGCCGCGACTTCACCTATATCGATGATCTCGTGGAGGCGATCCTCCGGCTCTCTTCCGTCGCTCCCTCGGAAGCCAATCGCGTGGCAGACGAACGGATGGAGACGCTCTCACATCAGGCGCCGTTCCGCGTCGTCAACATCGGCGGCGGTCAGCCCGAAAACCTGATGACCTTTGTCGAGACCGTCGAAAGGGCACTCGGCCAACCGGCCAAGCGCAAGATGCTGCCGATGCAGAAGGGTGACGTGCCGCGCACCTTTGCCAGCCCCGACCTGTTGCTGGCGCTGACCGGCTACAAGCCTGAGACAACACTGGATGTCGGCGTCAAGGCTTTCGTCGACTGGTATCTGGAAGCACGCGGCGAGCTCGAGCCGTAGACCTACCGTCCGTCTACCGGCGGAGGTTGGCGGCCAGCGCCTCCTTTTTCGATGCGAAAATCCCATCGATCTCGGACGCCGGCAGCGGATGGCCGAGCGCGAAGCCTTGCAACGTGTGACAGCCGAGCTTGGCGAGCGTCACGGCATGATTTTCAGTCTCGACGCCTTCCGCAATCACGTCGACGCCGAGTGCCTTGCCGATTTCGACGATCGACTTGACGACGCGGCGTTGCTCGGACGAAGTATCCACCTCGCTGACCAGCTGCCGATCGATCTTCAGCCGGGCCGGTCGCAGCCGCACGAGGCCGATCAGCGACGCGTGGCCCGAGCCGAAATCATCGATCTCGATTTCGATACCCATTTGCTTGATGCGATCGACAGCCTGCAGCAGTTCATCGTCGCAATCATCCAGAAAGATCGTCTCGACGAGCTCGAAAACCAAAGCCCCTTCCGGTACCTCCAGCGTTTCGAGATCCTTTATCAATTGGGGATCATAGAGGCGCTGTCCCGAAATATTGACCGAAATCCGTGGCAGGGTCGTGCCGTGCTGCTCCCAGGTCCGACGGTCCGCGAGCACACGTCGCAGGATCGAAGCATCGATTTCGGAGGACAAGCCGAACTCGTCGGCGATTTTCAGAAATATGCCGGGAGAGAGAGTGCCGCGTTCGCTATGATGCCAACGCGCCAATGCCTCGATGCCGACGATCTCCCGGGTGTTGGCATCGAGCTGCGGTTGGTAGAATGGAATGATGTCGCCCTGTTCCAGCGCGAGCTTCAACTCTTCGGCAAGACGCCGCTTGCCCATCAGATCGTCTTTGAGCTGCTGCGAGAAGAACTCGATGCGGTCGCGCCCTGATGTTTTTGCCTGATAGAGCGCGATGTCCGACTCTGCGAGGAGATTGGAGCCTGAGCGATCCGACGACCATGAAATGCCGATTGAAACTGCGGATTGCAACATCTCGTGGCCGAAGCGAATCTTCTTCTTCAGGCGCCGCTGCACTTCGCGCGCCATCCGGTTTAGTTCCGTCAACCCGCCGAAATTGACGAGCAGGATGACGAATTCATCTCCGCCGATACGCGCCGCCATGGCCGCCTTCGGAATAGCAGTCTCGATCCGCAAGGCTGCGGCGCGCAACACGGTGTCGCCCGCGACATGGCCATGACTGTCGTTAATCTGCTTGAACTCATCGAGGTCGAGATGCAGGACGGCAAGCGTGGAGACCGAGGCATCCTCCGCCAGTTCCGCCAGACGCTTGTCGAAAAGACGGCGGTTGGGAAGACCCGTCAGGTAGTCGTGTTCCGCTGCATGTTCGATGCGTGCATTGCTCTCCTCTAGGGCCAACGCACG
Organism: Rhizobium grahamii CCGE 502; assembly: GCF_000298315.2. Classification (GTDB taxonomy): domain Bacteria; phylum Pseudomonadota; class Alphaproteobacteria; order Rhizobiales; family Rhizobiaceae; genus Rhizobium; species Rhizobium grahamii. The sequence goes on from NZ_AEYE02000015.1 coordinate 99,048, forward strand.
CGCCTCGGCGACGGTGCGCTGACGAGCAGCCTCCTTCGCGAGTAGGACGTCTCCAGTAACGTCCCATTCGGCACCGATGAAGAATGGGGATCCTTCCTCGTTCACATAGAAATGGGCTCGCGAGCGGATGTGTCGTATCTCACCGTTCGGCCAGACGATCCGGAACTCTGAATTATATAGACCACGCCTCGCAGTCGCTTCCTCGAATTCCAGTTCGGCACGCTCGCGATCATCGGGGTGAATTGCATCCGACCAGACTGCCGTCGGGACCTGACCACTGCCTCGGCCGGTCTGATACAACCGGTGCATCTGGACGTCCCACGCGATCTCATTCTGAGCTAGGTTGTGCTCCCACACACCGATCTGGGACGCATCGAGCGCAAGCTCAAGGCGCCGCAAGATGTCCTGGAACTCTCGTTCGGACCGTGTGGGACTGCTCGATGCCAATGCCGTTCAAGCCTCATGCAGCTTTGAGTAACAGTAGGGTATCGGTCCTCGTGCGAGGAATCTCATTATGCGGGCAGAACCAACCTTTTGGCGAGAGATTAATTAGGATGCACTAAAAATCCATCAACAATTGTAGCGGCACTCGATCTTGGCAGAGATCCAGCAGGTTAGGCAATTCAGCCTTTTGAGGAACGGAAATTCTTTTCTTCGAGCTGCAACAGCAGGCCGCTATGATCGGTTTCGCCGCCGCCACGTCCGACGAACTCCGCAAACTCTGCACGCACCGCTTGCGTCAACGGCAGGGCTAGAGCGAGACTCTCGGCTGTCGCGACTATGTTGTTCAGATCCTTGAGTTGCAGTTTGGAGGGACCTGCTGTTCCAAAATCGCGATCAACCATTCGCTGACCGTGAACATCCAGGATTCGGCTTTCGGCAAAACCGCCCCGGATCGCGCGGCGGAATGCCTCGCGCGACCCGCCCCCCGCCTCGACGAGCAACATAGCCTCGGCAACGGCGCCGATCGTTATGGCAACGATCTGCTGGTTCCCAAGCTTCGCGAGCTGCCCGCAACCGCTCGGTCCAACGTGCGTAACGCGGCCAAGCGGCGCGAAGACGTCCGCCAGCTCTTCAATCAATTTGGCGTCGCCGCCTGCCATGATCGCAAGCGTACCGGCTGCCGCGCCGACCACACCGCCCGACACCGGCGCATCGAGATGTGCAATGCCACGCTCGGCGAGTTTTGAGGAATGCTCTCGCGCCGCATCCGGGGCAATGGAACTGGAGTCGATGACGACCGCGCCGGTATCGAGCGCCTCTGCGGCGCCTTGCTTGAACAATACGTCCTCTACTGCCGTTCCGTCAGTGAGCATCGTGAAAACCACCGATGCTCCCTCGACCGCAGCAGCTGGCGTATCGGCAACCACTGCACCGTCCCCGGCAAGCTCCTGCGCCTTGGCATGATTGCGATTCCAGACCGTGACGGCAAAGCCGGCGTGGAGCAGGCGGCGAGCCATCGGTGCGCCCATCAGCCCTGTCCCCAGAAATGCGATGCTGCGCGATTTGATGGTCGTCATAGCCGTCCTCCCAGTTCATCCTCTATATGCACGCGAACAATGTCGTCGAAAGAAGCATCGGCGACGAAACCCAACTTTCTCGCGCGCTCGGCCTCGAATGCCTGCGGCCACCCGGACACGATCTTCATGACCAGCTCATCGGGTTCGCGCCGGATCAGACTGACGGCCTTCTCTCCTGCGATCTTGCGCAACGCCTCAATCTGCTCCCCGACCGTCGCACTTACGCCTGGCATCGTCAGGCTGCGGCGGGCGCCAAGTGGCTCGAGATCGATACTGGCGGCATGGATGAGAAAGCCGACGGCCGAACGGGGCGACGCGTGCCAATGGCGAACGGTTTCCGGCACCGGCAGGATTGCCTCCTGCCCGGCCAGTGGTTCGCGCACGATGCCGGAGAAGAAGCCGGAGGCAGCTTTATTCGGTTTACCGGGACGGACGCAGATCGTCGGCAAACGGATGCCGATGCCGTCGATGAAGCCCCGGCGCGTATAATCTGCCAGGAGCAATTCGCCCATCGCCTTCTGCGTGCCATAGCTCGTCAACGGTGTGAGATTGAAATCGTCAGGGATCACCTGGGGCAATGGTGCGCCGAAGACCGCGATGGACGAGGTGAAAACGACGCAGGGTCGATAGCCGTCCTGAAGATGTGCCGCCCGGATCGCTTCAAGAAGTGCACGCGTGCCTTCGAGATTGATGCCGTAACCTTTCTCGAAATCCAGCTCGGCCTCGCCAGACACGATCGCGGCGAGATGAAACACCACATCCGGTCGCGAGGCGATAATTCGCGCCGCTTGCCCCGGAGCAGAAACGTCTATCGCGCTGGTCTCGACACGTCCGCCGAACCCTTGAGGGACGGCGGGCATGACGACATCAACAAGAGATAGCCGATTGATCGACTGGCCTGCTAACCGGCCGTCCGCGACAAGCCGCGCAGTCAACTTTCGACCGATCATTCCCGCTGCGCCGATAATCGCAATATGCATTGGCCGCCTCCGTCAAACGTTGCAGCGTGCGACTCCCCTCGCCCCTGCATGCCCTTCGAGACATAGCCCTATGGCCGGCCAATGAAAACAGGAAAGGCGGCGCAATGCTCCGCGTTGAACGGCGTTTTATGTACTCTTCCGCGCACCCGTGGATAGGCGCATACTCCGTCATCGCAACCGCTCGGCCGGGAGTAGGTCGAACGACGCCGCACGGCGCTCTGCTGCGAGCATGCCCATCGCGTCGAGGGACGCACTCAGACAAATCGAGATCATGTCGGAAGGAGGAACCCATGAATACGACAGACGATTCAGCGAATACAAACGCAAAAGTTCCTGAGGGCATTAGCCGGCGTCAGGTCTTGCTCGGCGGCACAGCTCTGGTGGCAGCCACGACTGCGCTCTCGACGACGCAGAGCGTCGGAACCGCGTCGGCGCAGCAGGCCAGTGGCAAGCCGAATATCCTCGTCATCTTCGGCGACGATATCGGTTATTGGAACATAAGCGCCTACAACCGTGGCATGATGGGCTATCGCACACCCAACATCGATCGCATCGCCAAGGAGGGTGCGATCTTCACCGACCTCTATGCCCAACAATCCTGCACAGCCGGACGCGCCGCCTTCATCACCGGGCAGAGCGGCCTCCGCACCGGCCTGCTCAAGGTCGGCCTGCCCGGCGCCAAGGAAGGACTATCCGAGAAGGACCCGACGCTTGCTGAGTTGCTCAAGCCGCAGGGCTACGCCACCGGCCAGTTCGGCAAGAACCATCTTGGGGACCGCAACGAGTTTCTGCCGACTGTACACGGCTTCGACGAGTTCTTCGGCAATCTCTACCACCTCAACGCCGAGGATGAACCGGAAAACCCCGACTATCCGAAGGATCCGGCATTCTTCGCAAAGTTCGGGCCGCGTGGCGTGCTTAAGAGTGTCGCGACTGACACCGACGATCCCACCGAGGACCCACGCTTTGGAAAGGTCGGCAAGCAGAAGATTGAGAACACCGGCCCACTCGACACCAAGCGCATGGAAACCGTCGACGAGGAATTCCTCGGCGCTGCGATGAGCTTCATCGATAAGAATGCCAAGGCCAACAAACCGTTCTTCTGCTGGTTCAACACGACCCGCATGCACATCTTCACCCACCTCAAGGCGGCGTCGAAAGGCAAGACCGGCCTGGGAGTCGAGGCTGACGGAATGGTCGAGCTCGACGGCTATATCGGCCAGCTTCTCAAACAACTCGACGACCTCGGCATCGCCGACAACACCATCGTCCTGTGGACCACCGATAACGGCGCCGAAGTCTTCGGTTGGCCCGACGGCGGCACGACGCCATTCCGCGGGGAGAAGAACACAAACTGGGAAGGTGGCTACCGAGTTCCCGGCATGATCCGCTGGCCCGGGGTTGTCAAACCGGGCACCGAGATCAACGACATCGTGTCGCATGAGGACTGGGTCCCCACGCTGGTGGCGGCGGCCGGCGAGCCGGGCGTCAAGGAGAAACTGCTGACCGGTTATGACGCGGCGGGCAAGACGTTCAAGGTCCATCTCGACGGCTACGACCAGCACGATCTGCTGGCCGGCACCGGCCCCGGCCCGCGTCAGGAGTTTTACTATTGGACCGATGAAGGCAATCTAGCCGCCTTGCGCTACGACCGGTGGAAGCTCGTCTTCCTGGAACAGCGAGCGGAAGGTCTGGATGTCTGGCAGGACCCACTGGTGCCGCTTCGCCTTCCCAAACTGTTCGATCTTCGCGCCGACCCTTTCGAGATGGCTGACCGCGACTCGGGCGAATACATCAAGTGGCGTGCCGAACGCCTGTTCGCACTTGGCCCGGCACAGGCGTTCGTTGCTCAGCACCTGCAAACCTATGCCGACTTCCCGCCGCGACAGAAGCCTGGCAGCTTCTCGCTCGACCAAGTGCTGGCAAAACTGAAGGAGTCCGGCGGCTAGGCAAGAACTGAAAACGGTTGAGGGCGGGCGGTCAGCTGACTGCTGGCGAATATTAGCCAGAAGCAGGAAAGGCGGAGCAATGCTCCGCTTTTTTGTGATTGCAGACCGTTGCAGACCGTAGCTAAGCTACTGCATTTTCTACGTTTTCTACGAGATGCCACTCTTACATTGTCGTAGTCAATCGCATATAATTGCATCTCGAAGGTGCAAGTAAAGGTGCAAGCGAAATGGCGCGAACTACGAACAAGCTCTCCGCGACGGGGGTTAAGAACGAAACCCGACCCGGCCGTCACGGGGACGGCGGCGGCCTCGCCTTACAGATTTCCGAGAGCGGTAGCCGGTCATGGATTTTCATGTGGAAGGAGAGCGGGAAGCGTACCGTCATGGGGCTCGGCGCTTATCCTGCCGTATCCCTTGCGGATGCACGCGACAAGGCAGAGGGGTGTCGCAAGCAGATTGCTAGGGGGCTCAATCCACTGGTCGAGAGCCGGAGGGAAGGCGCTCCGACGTTTGCCGTGGCCGTCGAATGCTACCTTGATGCGCAGAGGCTCGCCGTATGGCGCAATGGCAAGCACAAGGCACAGTGGAAGATGACGCTCGGCAAAGCCTACTGCTCTGCAATCCTTGACAAGAAGGTAGACGAGATTGGGACTACTGAAGTGCTTAAGGTGTTGAAGCCGGTGTGGACGACGAAGGCTGAAACTGCCTCGCGTCTACGAGGACGCATCGAGCGCGTTCTCGCCTTTGCTGAAGGAAAGGGCTGGCGGCCGGAAGGCAAGAACCCGGCGCAATGGAAGAATGGGCTGGACGCCATCCTGCCGAAGCGACAAAAGCTGACGACGCGCGCCCGTCACCATCGCGCAATGCCCTATGAGGATGTACCCGCCTTTATCGAGAAGTTGCGTCTGTCGCCCGGCATTGCCCCGCTAGCGCTTGAGTTTCTTATCCTTACTGCGGCCCGCAGCGGCGAGGCCTTGGGGGCTCGATGGGAGGAAATCGACTTCGAAAGAAGACTATGGACAGTCCCCGCGGAGCGCATGAAAGCAGGCGAACGGCACGAGGTGCCACTGTCACCACTGCTTCTAGGCATAGGTCACCTCCATTGAAACGGGCAACCTTTCAAATACTACCTTCTGCAAACAAAAGCAGTGAACCGAAATCGCCGAATTGAGTTCACTGCCGGAGGCATCGGTAAACATACTCCTTGCTGATGTTGTACCAATCAGCGACCTCAGCGACGGCCGCGTCCGTATTCAGTCGCTGTGCCTTGAATGTCTCCACCGCTGCGATAATCTGCTCGACGATGTAAGGGACAGCCACTGCTCCCGGCCTGCGTTGACCGACACGCGCCTTCAGTGAAGGATGCGCGCTTGTCGCCGAAGCCGCCCCGGCACGGCTCGTGTATCAGCTTGCCGACAACGGAGAGGCTTGTGTAAGCGCCATCCCTATAAGCGATATGGGCCATGCCACGATTGCGGTCTCTCCGTGCCTTCCCGCGAACAGAAACCGAAGAGAGGAAGCTGACGACTATCCCGCCATCGTCGCCCAGTTAAACCCGAACTGGCGAGTTATCGAGTGCCACGATGCAATCCAGTGGATATTGCAACGTCGTGCCGGAATGAGGCACGGACAGCCGCGATGGGACGGACGGCGCTACTGCCGAACCCGGCAAGGGCTGATGCGGAATGTCCGTGAGTTGGCGGGCGAATGTGACGCCATCGCGCTCGCCACCTTGACTGGCCTTCCGAGTTGGACGGAGGGGCGGCAATGAAAAACCGACCTTCCATAGCATTCCGTCTTGACCACGATGGACCGGTCAAAAAGCTCAAGGGTGTCGTTCGCTCTCAAATTTCCATTTTGGAGGACTTTGATGGGCAAGGGCCAAGATAAACGAGGGCGCCAAAGAGGGGAGCCCCGCCATCTGCGGCTCTATCACTCCATGCTCAAGTGCTCCGCCTGGAATTCGCTGTCCGCCGTGGAGCGGTGCACCTACATCGCCCTCGCAGAACGATACAACGGTAGCAACAACGGCTTTATATGCTTTTCTGCGCGTGAAGGGGCCGAAGCCTTGAAGGTCTCCAAGAACACCATTTCACGAGCCTTATCGGTGCTCGCAGAACGAGGCTTTATCGAAGTCGCGGAGCCGGGAAGCTTTCACGTTAAAGTGCGTCACGCGACCGAGTATCGACTGACGGCGTATGCTTGTGACAGGGCCAACCGATTGCCGTCGAAAGCGTTTATGCAATGGCGTCCGGTCGGTACGAACGGAAAAAATACGGTGTCACTACAGACCTCCACGGTACCTGTGATGACACCGTTGAGTTGAATACTAACGCAAAATCGGCCTCACGGGGCCATGAGAGAGACCGTGGAGCCTCAAATCGGCGCAGTCACGGTCTCACCACAGGTACACATATAGTTTACCATGTGAGGGTGTTGTTGAGATGAGCGCCACCAATGCCACCGCTACAGAACCAACGTCATGAACTTTTTTCCCAAGCGATTGCCCGTGGACAGCCGGTTTATCGGGCCTATGGCGACATCTATGGCGCTGAGGGCCACGCCGCAGAGGCAAACGGGTGCCGATTGATGAAAAATGATAGGGTGAGCGACAGGGTCGGCGAATTGAAGGGGCAGGCGGCAAAACGCACCGAAAAAACCGTCGCCTCGTTGGTCGCTGACCTCGATGAGGTCATTGAATTTGCTAGAGAATGCAAGAACCCGGCGGCGATGGTCGCCGCTATTGCACAGCAGGCACGGCTGCTCGGTCTGGAAGCACCGAGACAGCTTGAAGTCATGCACAAGCCTGCACCGCTGCCGACAAGGGTGTTGGAATTAACCGAGCAGGAGTGGACGGCGCAATTCGCGAGCGGGCTTGGACCAAGACCCTCGTTGACAGAACTGAGCAAGCGGAAGGCGGCGACAGAATGAACTGCCGCATTCTACGGAAATCTGAGGGCAGTAACGTCAAGTTGCTCGGGTAATAATTCGACGGGTGACCCGTCATCTTTGTACACTTCCAACTCATGAAGTTTGCCGTCCACTATATGCAGTAGAACGTTGACGGCCGGTCGGAAATCAACGCCGCTTTTGTCGAAATAGTAGCCTTCCGTTGGAACGCGGAACGCTACCGCTGCTGGCGGGCCCGAGACCCGAAACTGCAGACTGCCCTCCTTGTCAATCGCAGACACGCGAGCCGTCTCCAACTGGAGGCGCAGTGCTTCGCATCCGGCAAACTCTCTCGACAATAACTTCTCGACCAGCCGACGTTCGTTCGGTGTCAAAGGTCGCCATGCACGAGACATTTCTCCTCCCGTCTTCCTCTGATGTCGTCGCTTGGCCCATCCTAAAGTGAACGGTAAGCGCGAACCATAAGAGTTACTGCGGCGAGCGCTTTCCCGAACATCATTCCGAGAAACGGCGGTATGGCGACCACGAGTAACTGGCCAATGAACAGTCGCTGAGGTGGAAAGGGAAGTGGTAGGCCGAGCCACGCGCGGGCAATCGCGAAAACGGTATAACCACCCATCGCCGCGAACAGGAAAATCACTCCAGTTGAAATTTTGAAGAGATGTTCGAAATCTCCCGACATGCCCCGCCGTTGTAAGAACGCGTCAAGGGCGGCGATGTTTTCGGATAAACGCGTGTTGTAAAGGCCGACAATTCCGGCAAGCGCTAGGCCGACATAGGCAATGAACCGGTTTGCTTCGGCATCATCGAGTTGTGCAAAGCGAATGCCGAAAATCATGGCTACGCCGACTGAGATAATGGCTAGAGAATAGTTCTCTCTTCTTCGTATGGTTTGTTCGACGGGTGACATAGTGAGCCTCAACTTTTGAGGCTAATTATCCGCACCATGTGTGAATGGTTGTGCCAACAAGCTTGCTCAACATACCGTTAACGACCGCTTTCGTGGAGCCGCCTGCCCAGCGAGCGTCGATTTCTCTCGCATTCATTTGAGCATCGCTGTATCAATTGCTGAAGGAAAAGATACAGAAAACAGGATGGATGCTTTGGTTGCCAAGGGAAACATAAAGGCCGTGGCGTACCTCCGGACCTCCAGCGCGGCAAATGTCGGGCAGGACAAGGACAGCGAACGGCGGCAGCGCGAGGCAATTGACGACTTCGCGCAATCAGCCGGTTATGAGATTGTTGACAGCTACTACGACGCCGCTGTTTCCGGTGCCGATGCGGTGACTGAAAGGCCGGGTTTCTCCGCGATGCTGGAGAGGCTGCTTTCCAATGGCGTGCGCACAATCCTTGTCGAGACAGCCAGCCGCTTCGCACGCGACCTCATCGTGCAGGAAACCGGGCATGAGATGCTGAAGGCGCGCGGCATAAACCTCATTGCCGCTGATAGCCCCGACAGCTTCGTTGCCGATACGCCGACCGCACGGCTAATCCGGCAAGTTCTCGGTGCCGTTTCCGAATTCGAAAAAGCGATGCTGGTCGAGAAGTTGCGTGGTGCCCGTGAACGAAAGCGCCGCGAGACCGGCAAGAAGGTCGGAGGCCGGAAGAACTATGCCGAGCTTGAGGGCGGGGTGGACATGGTTGCACTGGCGAAGAAACTGCATCGCTACCCCGTCAATGGTAAGCGCCGCTCGCTCAACGATGTCGCTGATGCCCTTGCGAAGGCAGGCTATTTTTCGAGCAACGGCACCCGCTTCACAAGGGCAGCCGTCTCCCGCATGCTCGACCGCAAGTCCGAAGGAAAAGTATAGGTGGACGACAAACGAGACCGGCCCACCCTCGGGGGACTTTCGGCGGGCGGGGTGGGGTGGCAAAAAGGGTCCCCCTGTTCACACCAACATCAGCGTCTGAAACCAAGGCGGAGCTCTCGGTGCAATAATCCTGTGGGAGATGCCGCCGCCGCTGCGCCCATGCGTTGACTTGCCCTAGGGGCTCGCTGAGGTTGTACGTCGGAAGGTTGGGGCACTGTGAAAAACTTGATAGCAGCCGTAGGCGTCGCCTGCATCCTGAGTGCATGTACAACGACGGATAAATTGCCGCCGCCGAATGCGTTGAATGTCTCGATGCCCGTCGAAACGAAAGTAAACGGCAACAGGAAGTTGGCGAGTTCCATACGCGCATTAACGATGAAAAACGTGGCAGAGAGTACCCTGCGGCGGGGCTATACACATTTCCGCCTTGAGGACGTCTTGACATCAAGCTCGCCGCTTGGCGTGAACGCAACCTTTCGCGCGAACGTGCGCCTGTTCCACGCAAACGATGCGGGCGCCAAGGGCGCTTTCAATGCCGCCGAAGTGCTGAAGAACAATGGCAAGGTTTGACGGCTGGGCGTGGGCGCTTGGCTATCGAGGGACGGGACGGCGCTGCTTGCTGGGCTCGAACGCACTCTTTGGGAAGGTCCGATGAACCGTCTTCGCTCAATCTATCTAGTCGTTCTCGGCGCTGCCGTGGCCTGTATGGCCTCCGGGGCCGTGTCGGCATTTGCAGGTCCGCTGCCTGCTGGCAAACTACTGAATTCAGCCGCCGCGCTGCTCGGTTTGGCCTCGGTCCTGCAACTGCGGGTCTCGGGCTGGTTTGATTTTGTGATGGAAGAATATGGAGACCAAGAAAAATACCCATTCGGGCCTCCAAGCCATATCACTCGGCAGATAATAGAAACCGATGACCCCAATCAGCCGATAGTGCGGGAAGCCCGGAACATTCTATTTGTCGAGGCGGAGACAGGGTTCAAGCTCGGTGTAGCCAGTCTGGTCGTGGCACTCGCTGCCGCATGGTTCTAATGCAAATAATTGCACAGAGGATGCCAGCTTATGGCTGTTGAGAACCAATTCCGGCTTCTTGTTGAAAGGGCGGACAAGTTCGGGAAAGCAATCGGAGTAGGAAAGGAGTTATTTCTCGGCCTGCTTGAAGAGCGTTCGGATTGGGCGTTCATAATCCAAATCGACGCTCTAAATGAAACCGCAATTCGCGAAACTATGGCGCGTCTCTTGCGGGTCAACGGGGTCGCAGGTGATGAAGGCGACAAAATGGAGCGCTTCGTTAACGGTCTGAGCTATCAAGGCAAGTCATCAATCCTACGACTATTGGAAGCTGCCGGAGCGCCGAAAGACGTTGTCGAATATGTCGAGGCCGTGCGGAAGGTCCGCAATCACTACGCTCACGACATTCGGAATTTGAACAAGAGCCTGATGGAAATCATCGAGGGTCACAATGAGAAATCCAAGCTGTTCAAGTCCCTATGCTACATTGCGAATTATGATGAAGCAGACCTGATGGAGACCATGCGCCAAGACGTCGGCTTTCTCCGCTTCAACCTTCTTAGCCAATGCATGGTGTTCCTGCTCGCGCTCCACCAAACATTGGGAAGGCGGGGCCGGAAGCCTTCGTATTGAACTTCGGCGCCCGCTTCACATGCCGCCCCCCTGCATTTCGTTGCACGGACGATACACAAGACGGATGTTATCCACAGGCCGGGAAAGGGGGTAGCAGCGAGCGAAGGTGCAATCTAAGGGCCAGTTGAGAGACCCTTTCGCTATAAAAATGCAATTAAAACAAATTGATATGACACAGGAAAGGCGGAGCAATGCTCCGCCTTTCCACGTCTCGCCACTGAGTGGGGGTTATTCGGCGGCGAGACGGATGATTTCGGCTTCCTCCTCGTCGTGCTCGTGTTCCTTGTGCTGGATCAGCGGACGGTTGCCCGACAGCTTGCGAACCATCACGTAGAAGACCGGCGTCATGAAGATGCCGAAGAAGGTGACGCCGATCATGCCCGAGAACACGGCCACACCCATGGCCGCACGCATCTCGGCACCCGCGCCGGTGGAGGTGACCAGCGGCACGACGCCCATGATGAAGGCCATGGAGGTCATCAGGATCGGGCGCAGACGCAGGCGGCTTGCCTCGATGGCGGCCTGAACCGGAGTCCGTCCTTCGAATTCCAGCTCGCGGGCGAATTCCACGATCAGGATCGCGTTCTTCGCCGAGAGGCCGACAAGGACGACCAGACCGATCTGCGTGAAGATGTTGTTGTCTCCACCGGTCAGCCAGACGCCTGTCAACGCCGCCAGCACGCCCATCGGCACGATCATGATGATCGCGATCGGCAACGCGAGGCTTTCATACTGAGCAGCGAGCACGAGGAACACCAGCAGCAGCGCCAGCGGGAAGACGATCACGCCGGAGTTGCCCGCCAGGATCTGCTGATAGGTCAGATCCGTCCATTCGAAACTGATGCCCTTCGGCAAGGTCTCTTCGGCGATCTTTTCGATCGCTGCCTGAGCCTGGCCGGAGGAGAAGCCCGGAGCAGGACCGCCGTTGATATCGGCGGAGAGGAAACCGTTATAGCGGTTGGTCCGCTCCGGCCCGGTTGTCGCGTTCACCTTCAGGAGCGCAGACAGCGGGATCATCTGGCCCGATGCCGAACGAACCTTCAGCTTGCCGATATCCTCGGGCTGGGCCCGGAACTTGGCATCGGCCTGGACGCGCACGCTGTAGGTACGGCCGAAGGCGTTGAAGTCGTTGACATAGAGCGAACCGAGGTAGATCTGCAGCGTCTCGAAAACATCGGTTACCGGGACGCCAAGCTGTTCCGCCTTCTCACGGTCGAGATCGGCATAGAGCTGCGGAACATTGATCTGGTAGGCAGAGAAGATGCCGGTCAGTTCAGGCGTCTGGTAGGCCTTGGCGATCATCGCCTTGTTGGCCTCGTCGAGCACCTGATAGCCGAGACCGGCGCGGTCTTCGAGCTGCATCTTGAAGCCGCCCGTCGTGCCGAGACCGTTGACCGGCGGCGGCGGGAACATCGCAATGAAGGCATCCTGGATCGCCCCGAACTTCTGGTTCAGGGACATGGCGATCGCACCACCCGAAAGCGCCGGCGACTGGCGCTCCTCGAAATCCTTCAGCGTCACGAAGACGATGCCGGCGTTCGAGGAATTGGTGAAGCCGTTGATCGACAGGCCCGGGAAGGCAATCGCGTGCGCGACGCCGGGCTCTGCCATGGCGATGTCGCTCATCCGCTTGATGACGTCTTCGGTGCGGTCGAGGCTGGCGGCATCCGGCAGCTGGGCAAAGCCGATCAGGTACTGCTTGTCCTGCGCCGGCACGAAGCCGCCCGGCACCGCATTGAAGAGGCCGTAGGTCGCGCCTGCCAGCACCACATAGACAAGCATGACGATGCTCTTGCGCGACAGCAGACCGCCGACGCCCTTGCTATAGCCTCGCGAACCGGCGCCAAAGGCCTTGTTGAAGCCTCGGAAGAACCAGCCGAAGGCCGCGTCCATGGAGCGTGTCAGCCAGTCACGCTTGGCATGATGGTCCTGCAACAGCAGCGAAGCCAGAGCAGGAGACAGCGTCAGCGAGTTGAAGGCCGAAATGACCGTCGAGATCGCAATCGTCAGTGCGAACTGGCGATAGAACTGTCCGGACAGGCCGGAGATGAAGGCGAGCGGCACGAAAACCGCGACGAGCACAAGCGCGATCGCGATGATCGGACCGGACACTTCCTTCATGGCCTTGTAGGTTGCAGCCCGTGGGCTGAGCCCGCTTTCGATGTTTCGCTCGACGTTTTCGACAACGACGATCGCGTCGTCCACCACGATACCGATCGCCAGCACGAGGCCGAAGAGACTAAGCGCGTTGATCGAGAAGCCGAAGACATACATCACCGCGAACGTGCCGATGATCGAGACCGGAACGGCAATCAGCGGGATGATCGAGGCGCGCCATGTCTGCAGGAACAGAATGACGACGATAACGACGAGCGCGATGGCTTCGAGCAGCGTGTCGACGACCTTCTCGATCGACGAACGAACGAACTTCGTCGTGTCATAGACGATCTCGTAGCTGACGCCGTCAGGCATGGCGGTTTTCAGCTCTTCCATCGTCTTCTGGACTTCGTCCGAGATGGTGATGGCGTTCGAACCCGGAGACTGGAAGACCGGGATGGCGACGGCCGGCTTGCCATCGAGGATCGAACGCAGCGAGTAATCGGCGGCGCCGAGTTCGATGCGGGCGACGTCGCGCAGACGCGTGATCTCGCCATTGGATCCGGTCTTGACGATGATATTGCCGAACTGCTCAGGCGTCTGCAGACGCCCCTGCGCATTGACGTTCAGCTGCAGATCGACACCCGACAGGCTCGGCGAAGCGCCGATGGTGCCGGCTGCGGCCTGCACGTTCTGCCCGCGGATCGCATTGGTGACGTCGCTGGCGGCAAGGCCATGCTCGGCAGCCTTCTGCGGGTCGATCCAAACACGCATCGAATAGTCGCCCGAACCGAACACCTGCACCTGGCCGACGCCATCGATGCGCGCTAGGCGGTCCTTGATGTTGAGGACGCCATAGTTGCGTAGATAGGTGATGTCGTAGCGGTTGTCAGGCGAGATCAGGTTCACGACCATCATCAGGTCAGGAGAGCTCTTGACCGTCGTGATGCCGATGGTCTTCACCTCTTCCGGCAGGCGCGGTTCGGCCTGCGACACGCGGTTCTGGACGAGCTGCTGTGCCTTGTCGGGGTCGGTGCCAAGCTTGAAGGTCACCGTCAGCGTCATGACGCCGTCCGATGTCGCCTGGCTGGACATGTAGAGCATGCCCTCGACGCCGTTGATCTGCTCTTCGAGCGGTGTCGCCACCGTCTGCGCGATGACTTCCGGGTTTGCCCCGGGATAGGTGGCGCGCACGACGATCGACGGCGGAACGACCTCCGGATATTCGGAAATCGGCAGTGAACGCAGGCCAAGCAGACCGGCGACCACGATGAGGACCGATAGGACACCGGCGAACACCGGACGGTCGACAAAGAATCTGGAGAAATTCATTTCAAAGCCCTCTCCGGGATGAAATTTGGGATGCAAAGACCCTCTCCGGCGGTTGGGATGCCGCCGGTGGGTCAGGTCATTTCGGAATTGCACGGAGCGCCGAAACGCTCCGGATAGTTCGGCTTACTGAGCCGTCGCGACTTTCTCTTCCGCCTGCGGGGCAACCACTGCACCCGGACGGATACGCTGCAGGCCATTGACGACGATCTTGTCGCCAACAGTCAGGCCGCTTTCGACGATACGCTGGCCATCCGCCGACGGGCCGAGCTGGACCGGCCGGTAGCTGACCTTGTTTTCGGCATCGACAACGAACACGAACTTCTTGTCCTGGTCGGTGCCGATCGCGCGGTCGCTGATCAGGATCTTGTTCTCGGCCTTCGGCTCGCCCATGCGGACACGAACAAACTGACCGGGGATGAGCTTGCCACCGGGATTGTCGAAGACGGCGCGAACGCCGATCGTCCCGCTGGCCGCATCGACCTGATTGTCGATCAGCTGCAGCTTGCCCTTAATCGGAGTGCCTTGGTCGGCGAGCGTGCCGACCTCGACCGGGATCTGCTCGACAGCGGGAACGGCACCATCGCCAGCAGGAAGCTGGGCAAGCGCATTCGTCACCATCTCTTCACTGGCATTGAAGCTGGCGTAGATCGGGTCGACCGACACAAGCGTCGTCAGCGCCGGAGATGCGCTGCCTTCGGCAACAAGGTTGCCGACGGTCACCTCGATCTTGCCGACGCGGCCGGCAACCGGCGCGCGGACTTCGGTGTAGCCGAGCTCAAGCTGGGCCGAGCGAAGCGCCGCCTGAGCGGTGCGAAGACCGGCCTGAGCCTCGGTGAAGGCGTTCTGCCGCTGGTCGAAATCGCTCTGCGAAATCGTCTTGTTGTCGGAAAGCCTGCGGCCGCGCTCCAGCTCGATCTGCGCAAGATTGACCTTGGCCTCGGCAGAGGCGGTCTGTCCTTCCGCTTGCGAAACCGCCGCCTGGTAGGGCTCCGGATCGATGGTGAAGAGCAGATCGCCGGCCTTCACCAGCGCGCCTTCGCGGAAGTGCACCGACTGAACGGCGCCGGCCACGCGTGAACGGACCTGCACGCGGTCGACGGCCTCAAGGCGGCCCGAAAACTCCTGCCACGTCGTGACATCACGGCTGGCGACGACGGCAACCGTGACCGGCACAGCGGGAGCCTGTGCAGGTGTGGAAGCCGCCGTTGCAGTCGTGCTCATCGGCAGTTCAAAAAAGATGGCTGCGGCCGAAACGGACGCAGCAAGTCCCAAGCCGGCGCCCACAAGGGCCCAGCGCTTTTTACTGGACGTCATTGGTACTCTCCTTACGGCCCTCTCTCAGTGGCCGAATTCAATCAGTTCGTCTTCAATGCAATGGGTTGGCTGCTAATTTCTTGAACGAAGCTCTCGAACTGATCCGTGATCGTCTGTTGCCAGTTCGGCGCCTGTTCGCACTTCCCGCCATAAAGCAACGGCCAGCCTGCCCCGGCGGGGAGGACATTCCGGCGAACTGGAACACCAGCCTGTTTCAGGCGATCGGCGTAACCGAGCGTCTCGTCGCGAAGCGGATCATCCTCCGCCGTCAGAACCAGTGCCGGCGCGACTCCTGAAATACGGGAACACAGACACGGCGCGGCGTAGGGATGACAGCCGCCGCCACTCAGATAGTGGCTCCAGCCTTCGGCCCAGCGCTGACGCATGCCGATGCCATCGGCCTTGCGGATCGACGATGTGCCCATGAAAGGATCAAGCAGCGGTGAAATCAGAACCTGGCCATTGAGCGCATCGGCATAATGGTCGCGCGCCTTGAACGCGACGCCGGCGGCAATGTTACCGCCCGCTTCTTCGCCAGCCACGATCAGCAGGGAATTACGGTCGCCAATACCCGAGGCGCGCTTGTTGGCGAGATAGGAAAAGATCGAGTAACCGACTTCGAGCGGTTTCGGAAAGATGTTGCCGAGCGGCGTGTAGTCAGGCACGGCGACGATTGCGCCGGCACGTGCCATGCATTCCGCCACCGCGCTGTCCTTGACGCCCGACTGCAGGAACGCGCCGCCGTGAAAGAACAGGACGATCGGCGAACCCTTGCCAAACTCAGCGCCCTGATAGACGCGTGTTGAAACCGGGCCGGTGGCCACGTTCTCAAACACTATGTCTTTCACCTGCACCGTCATCGTTCTGGCTCTCGTTTTCACCGAGCTAGCGTATTGCGAGCCACGACGGCTTGCAATTTCTGAAAAAAAGATATTGTTATTTCCCTGACGGAATAAGGAGCTTCATAGCGATTACACTGTTCCGTATTTCGAACAATACCGCAGTGCAACCTGCTTAGGTGATTTCCGATGGACCAGCTCTCGGCAATGCGCGCCTTCATCCGCGTCGTAGAGACGGGCAATTTCACACGGGCCGCCGACACACTCGCCATGCCCAAGGCGACGGTGACCAATCTCATACAGGGGCTTGAAGCGCATCTGCACACCAAGCTTCTCAACCGCACCACACGTCGCGTCATGGTGACCACCGATGGCGCACTCTACTACGAGCGGGCGGCGCAGATCGTCTCCGAGCTCGAGGAACTGGACGGCAGTCTTTCGAACTCGCAAGGCTTGCCGACCGGGCGCCTGCGCGTCGAGATGGCAGGCGCCTTCGCCGACTGGATCGTCGTGCCGGCACTTTGCGATTTCTACCAGAAATATCCGGATATTCGTGTCGATCTCGGGGTCGGCGACCGCACCGTCGACTACCTCGCGGAGAACGTCGATTGCGCGCTGCGCGCCGGCACGCCGGCTGACCAGTCGCTGATCGCGAGACGTGTCTCGGAGGTCGAAATGCTTACGTGCGCGGCACCGCTCTACATCGAAAAATTCGGCATTCCTGCTCGCCCCGAAGAGCTGGAAAACGACCATTATTCAGTGAGTTACTTCCGCGCTCAGACGAACCGGACGCTTCCCTTCGAATTCCGCAAGGACAATGAGGATCTGGAGATCAATCCGCGCTACCTGCTGTCGGTCAATGACAGCCGAACCTTCGTCAATGCGGCGCTGACTGGGCTCGGTATTGCTCAACTGCCGCGCTTCATGATCCGCGATGCGCTGGCCAAGGGCGACTTGGTCGAGATTTTGCCGGAATGGAGCCGCGAGCCGCTGCCGCTCTATATCGTCTATCCGCCAAACCGCCACCTCAGCAACAAGGTCCGCGTCTTCGTCGATTGGCTGGTGAAACTGCTCTCGGATGCGAAGCTGAACGATCGATGATGCAGTTGCGGCCCGGAAGGGGTTCCTTCGACGGGCCGCAACTGTCTGTCATCAAATTCCTTTCAGACCCCGCCGCGTCACCAGGGAAATGGCTCGGCCGGTATCTGAGGTTGGCGCCCGGAGTTGGAGGTCTTCCAGTCGCCTTTACACAATCAATATAAGCCTGCTTTTTGCCATTTGTTAAGTCCTGATTCCTGCACAGCAGATTCGCAAAAACGGAACAATGGCAACTATCACGGTTTAGTGAACAGCTGGCTTGAGCAAATCCTCCAAACCGATCCGCCGGAACAATTCGGCGCGAACGCGATCGGCGACACCATTGACGATCTCGGCACCGTCCTCTGACGGGTCAATGTGAGTGCGGAACGGACGCGTACCAAACGGCATGGCGATAACCTCGGCAATCGCCGTCGCAACCGTGCCCGCATCGGCATCGGCGGGCTCAAGAGCGGCAAGACCCTGCAGCGCCTGTTCCGGAACGCCCTTGTAAGGCCCCTCATTGTATTCGGCCGCCCGCGCAGCGTCAGCAGGCGAGCCGGAATGCGCGAAGTGGTTGGTGCCCTTGGTGAAGGCGCCGGGCACGATGATTGCTGTCTCGATCCCCCAGCGGGCAAGCTCGGACGCATAGCAGACGGCAACGGAGTCCATCGCGGCCTTGGCTGCGAAATAAGGCGCAAGATAGGGAGGCGTACCGCCGCGCGTGCTTGACGACGAGACCCAGACGACCAAGCCCTTGCCCCGCTTGCGCATGTGGGGAAGCACGGCGCGGTTCACCCGCTGCGTCGACAGCACGTTGACGTCGAACAACTCCGCATATTGCTCCGGCGTGAATGCTTCGGCCGGCCCGAAGGACATATGACCGGCATTGTGGATGATGACATCCAGCCTACCCGCCTCTTTGAGCACCTTGTCAATTCCGGTTGCGATGGAAGCATCCGAGACGACATCGAGCTCGACCGAACGGAGATCGACATTGTTGTCCCGCGAGAATGTTGCGATATCGGCAACCGCCTTGGCGTTGCGGCCCACCGTATCGCGGATGCCGGCATAGACGATGTGCCCTTCCCCGGCGAGTGTGCGGGCGGTGAGAGCGCCGAAGCCGCTGGACGCTCCGGTTATGACGATGACCTGCTTTTCCATTGTTCTGTTCCTTCGAATAGTGACAGCTAGAGTCTGATGTTGGAGACGGCGGGCCGAACCCGCCGTTGCAAGGCTGGAAATCAGATGATGCCGCCGTTGGCGCGCAACACCTGGCCGTTGATCCACCCCCCGTCGGGGCCGGCCAGGAATGAGACGGAAGCTGCGATATCCTCAGGCGTTCCCAGGCGCTCCAGCGGGTTCATCTTGGCCATGCGGGCGATCAACTCGTCCGACTTGCCGTCGAGGAAAAGGTCGGTTGCGGTCGGCCCCGGAGCCACTGCGTTTACGGTGATTTCGCGAGCGCGCATTTCCTTCGACATGATCGCCGTCAGCGTCTCGACAGCCGCCTTGGTAGCGGCATAAACGCCGTAGTTTTCCAGCTTCAGGCCGACGACACTCGTCGAAAAGTTGATGACGCGGCCGCCGTTGCGCAGACGCTTGGCCGCTTCGCGCAGAGTGTTGAACGTGCCCTTCAGGTTGACGCTGATCTGGCGATCGAAATTGGCATCGTCGGCATCGGCAATCGACGAGAGCTGCATGATACCGGCATTGTTGACCAGCACATCGACGCCGCCGAAGGCTGCTTCCGCAGCGCCGAACATGCGACGGACGGCTGCGGGATCGCTGACGTCGGCCTGCGCCGTCAGCGCCCTGCCCCCACTCTGCTCGATCTTCTCCACCAGCGCCTCGGCGAGTGCTGCGTTGCCGGCATAGTTGACGACGACGGTGAAACCGTCCCTGGCCAGCCGTTCCGCGATTGCGGCGCCGATCCCTCTCGATGCGCCTGTGACCAGTGCGACTTTGTTCTCGTTGCTGCTCATTGCCTTTCTCCTTCACTTGATGCGGCTCGCCGCGTTTTCGATGAGGAGAAGATGCCGCTTTTCGAATTGCGGATAATCGGCCATTATTCGGCATCACTATCCGGATACAGCGAACAAATAGATGGACAGATTCGATGCCATGCGGGTTTTTTCCCGCGTCGTGGAGAGGCGGAGCTTCACGCTCGCCGCCGAGGACACCGGCCTTCCGCGCTCTACGGTCACGGATGCGGTCAAGCAACTGGAAGCCCGCCTCGGCGTACGATTGCTGCAGAGAACGACGCGCCATGTCAGCCCCACGCTTGATGGCGAAGCCTACTACCAGCGCTGTCTTTCCATCCTCGCCGATATCGAAGACGCAGAGGGCGCCTTCGCCGGCGCCAAGCCGAAGGGAATGCTGCGCGTCGACGTGCATGGCACGCTTGCCCGCCACTTCGTGTTGCCGAGCCTACCGTCCTTCCTCGAGACCTATCCGGATATCGAGTTCTACATGAGCGAGGGGGATCGGCTGGTCGATCTCGTCCGGGAAGGCATCGATTGCGTCCTGCGCGTCGGCGTTCCCCAGGACAGTGACATGGTGGCGCGACGCGTCGCCATGCTGGAGGAGATCACGCTGGCGTCTCCCGCCTATCTTGAAAAGCATGGCCTGCCTGTTCATCCCGACAGGCTCGACGGTCATCGCATGGTGGGCTTTCGCTCGACCGCGACGGGTGGCGTTTTGCCACTGGAATTCCTTGTCGGCGGCAACATTCGCAACGTCACCCTGCCCGCGCCGGTCACCGTCAACGCAGCCGAAAGCTTCATGTCGGCGGCCCGGCTCGGCCTCGGTCTCATTCAGGTGCCGCGATATCATGCCGAGAGGGATCTGGCCGATGGCACGCTGGTTCATGTGCTGCCGGATTTTCCGCTGACCGAGACGCCCGTCTCCTTGCTCTATCCGCGAAACAGGCAGCTTTCTCCGCGCGTTCGCGTTTTCATCGACTGGCTGGCGAAGGTCTTTGCTCGACAATCCTGACGAAAAGCGTTTCACTTGGCGCAACTGCCAGAACCCGGAGATTTCCATGGCCATCACAGACGTCACCGTACACCCGAAAGACGGCGGCTTCGTTGTCATCTTCACGGATCAGTCCGGCAACAACATTTCGGTCACGCTCTATGCCGCTGCCTCTCCCGGACTGACCAGCGATAATGCGATCACCCGGGCAAGAGCGCTGCTTGCCGCGACACTTCAGAGTTCGCAGGTCGACGGAGCACGCGGCAAGGATGCCGCACTTCTGGAAGAGGAGCTCGAAGAAGGCCTCGAGGACACCTTCCCTGCCAGCGATCCCGTATCGGTCACCGGATCATCGATTTCCGCGCACGACCCGAAGGTCGGCCACTAGAGTGCCCGAGCGATCGAAAGCTTGAATCAGATGACACATGCCGCCGGTGCGATCGGCGCCGCTCCCCTCGCCGGCCCTGATCTCACCCGCTTTTTCAAGCGCGACGCGATTGCCGTTGCGCGGGATTTGCTTGGCTGCCATCTGCGCGTCTGCGATGTCGGCGGTCGCATAACCGAGACCGAAGCCTATTTCCCCGACGACGAGGCCTCGCACGCCTTCCGCGGACCGACACCACGCAACCGCGCCATGTTCGGTGAGCCCGGCAACGTGTACATCTACCGCATCTACGGCATGCACTGGTGCGTGAATTTCGTCTGCACGCCGGGCTCCGCGGTGCTGATCCGCGCAATCGAGCCGGAAGCCGGCATCGCGACCATGATCGAGCGCCGCAACAACGATGCGCTGGCGCAACTCTGCAGCGGTCCCGGCAAGCTCTGCCAGGCGCTCGGCATCGACCTGTCCCTGAATGACAGGCTGCTTGATCAGCCGCCCTTCTCGATTGCCCCTTCCGCGCCCGTCGAGATTGTCGCCGGCAAACGCATCGGCATAACGAAAAATGCCGAAGCACCATGGCGCTTCGGCATCTCCGGGTCTCGTTATCTCAGCAAACCGTTTCGCTGAGCATCACTCCAGGACGGCGCTGTGATCCATCACAGGCGCGACTTTCGGCTTGCGCAGCAGCAGCGCAAGCGGGATGACCGCAAGCGACATCAGCATCAGCAGCTTGAAATCATCGATGTAGGCGATGATCGTCGATTGCAGGGTGATCACCTCGTTGAGCGCCGCACGACCGGCCGCTGTCAGCGGGCTCATCCCCTGCGCCGCCGTTGCCTCGAAGGCGCGGTTGAACGGCGTGACGTAGGCAGCGATGTTCTCGTGGTTGACCTGCGCATTCTCCACCAGCAGCGCCGAAACGATCGAGATGCCGACGCTCGAGCCGATGTTACGCGACAGGTTGTAGAGGCCGGTGCCGTCGCCGCGCATGTGCGCCGGCAGCGTCGAGAAGGCAATCGTCGTCAGCGGCACGAACAGGAAGCCGAGGCCAGCCCCCTGGATGAAGCCGACCGACACGATCGTCCACTGCGAAACATCGGGCGTCCAGCCGGTCATGTCGTACATCGCCCAGGCTGTGAGGCCGAGGCCAAGGACCAGCAGCAGGCGCGTATCGACCTTGCCGATCAGCTTGCCGACGATGAACATGCAGAGCATCGTACCAAGTCCGCGCGGCCCCATGACGATACCTGCGGTGATGACGGGGCAGCCCATCAGCGTCTGCAGGTAGGGCGTCATCAGCGCCAAGGATGCGAGATAGGTGATGCCGATCACGAAGATGAAGAGCATGCTCACCGAGAAGTTCCGGTCGAGGAACAGCCTCGGATTAACGAAGGATTTCTGCGCCGTCAGCGTATGCACGACCAGCAGGTAGAAGGCGCCGGCGCAGACGATCGCCTCGACCATGATCTCGCCTGACGCAAACCAGTTGAGCTGTTCGCCGCGATCGAGAAACAGCTGCAGCGACGCGATGCCGAGACTCATCATCCCGAACCCGAACCAGTCGAGCTTCGCCAACGCATCCAGCTTCGTTTCCGTGACGTAGATCACGATGCCGGCGAATGCCAGCGCACCGATCGGGATGTTGATATAGAACACCCAGCGCCAGCTGATGTTGTCAGTCAGCCAGCCGCCGATGACAGGTCCTAGGACCGGCCCGACCATGACCGAGACGCCAAATAAGGCCATGGCCGAGCCGCGCTCCTCGACAGTGTAAATGTCGAGGAGGATGCCCTGAGAGAGGGGAACCAGAGACGCGCCGAACAGGCCCTGCAACAGGCGGAAGGTGACGATCTGGTTCAGCGATTGCGCAAGGCCGCAGAGAATGGACGCGAAGACAAAGCCGGCGATTGCCGCCAACAGCACCCGCTTGCGCCCGAACTTGGCGGCGAGAAAACCCGATGGCGGCGTCATGATCGCAGCCGCCACGATGTAGGAGGTCAACACCCAGTTGATCTGGTCGGCGCTCGCCGAGACACTGCCCTGGATATAGGGCAGCGCGACGTTGGCGATCGTCGTATCCAGTGCCTGCATGATCACGGCTAGGATGACGCAGGCCGTGATCGCGCCGCGGTTGGCAACCGGCGTGGCCGGCGATGATGCAGCGTTACTCATGGTCCTTGCCGCCCGAGCGGCCCAAAAGCTCGGAAACGAAATCGGGAAGGCCGCGGGCGCGACCCGTGTCGACATCGACGACCGTGCTCATGCCGACGCGAAGCGGCGGCTTGCCGGCGGCATCATCAATGCTGACACGCATCGGGATGCGCTGCACGACCTTTACCCAGTTGCCCGTGGTGTTCTGTGCCGGCAGCAGCGAGAAGCTGGAACCGGAGGCCGGGCTGATACTCTCGACCTTGCCCTTCCACTCGACGCCCGGATAGGTATCCACATAGATCGTCACCGGCTGGCCGGGCTTGACATAGGTGAGCTCGGTTTCCTTCGGGCTCGCGGAAATCCAGAGATTGTTGTCCGAAACCAGCGAGAAGGCCTGCGTCGACGCCTGCAGATAGGAGCCCGGCTGCAGCGAGTTGACGTTCGTCGCGATGCCGTCGAACGGCGCCTTGACGACGCTGTGGTCGAGTTGGCGCTGGGCATCATCTACCTTGGCCTTGGCTTCGAGATAGAGCGGGTTCTGCTCGACCGGCTGGTCGGCATTGCCGCCGAGCTGCGCCAGCGTTGCCGCTGCCTCAGCCTTGGCGACCGTGACCTTCTGGTGACCGGCATCGAGATTGTGCTTGGCCTGATCATAGGCGGTCCGCGTCGCGGCCGAGCTGTTCAGCAGGCTCTGCTGGCGGTCGAATTCCGTCTGATAGTACGGAATATCGGCTTCCGCCTGGGTAATCTCGGCAAGCGACTGCTGGTAGCTGGCCTGCATATTCAGGATCTGGTTGCGCACGGCGCCAAGCTGAGCCTCCGCGCCTTCAAGCGCGATCTTGAAGGCATCCTGCTGCAGGCTGAAGAGCACCTGGCCCTTCTTCACCGCTTCGTTCTCATGCACGTTGATCTGGTCGACGATACCGGAAACGTCGGTCGTCAGCCCCACCATGTCGGCCTGGATATAGGCATTGTCGGTCGACATGATCTGACCGCCGTTGACATAGTAGTATCCGCCGACGACGAGCGCGATCGGCAGCAGAGCGAAGAGAACGGGCCGCGTGAGACTGCGCCGGCGGCGGACCTGAGTGCCGCCGGGCGCAGCCACTGCAGTAGCGGGCGCTGAATTGGATGAAGGCGCCTCGGCTACCGTCTCCCCGCGGGGGGAAGCGTCGTTTTCTTCAACTGGGTTCTGGGCGTTTGCGTCTGCTACGACGCGCAGGGAGGACTTCTCAGCCATGTTTTGTCTCATCTTCGGCTACCGGGGTTCGGCAAGCCTGCACTAGGTTCGTCTTCATTGCGGTTAGGATACCGAACAGCTGATCGCGCTGTTCGGAAGGGATGCCATCAAAAGCTTCGCCGCGTGTCAGGTCGCCCAGTTCACGCATCTCGGCCAGAAGCGGATGCGCTTCCTCGCGCACATAGAGAAGCCAGATGCGGCGGTCAGTCGGATGCTGGCGGCGCTCGATGAGACCACGATCAGCCAACTTGTCGAGAATGCGGACCAGCGTGATCGGTTCGATTTCCAGGATCTCGGCAAGTCCGCCCTGGTGGATTCCCTCATTGCTGCGGAGATAGGCGAGCGTCTGCCACTGCGACCGCGTCAGCCCAAGGCAACGCGCGCGCTGCTCGAACCGCTTGCGAAGCAACCGTGCGACGTCGTGCAACAGAAACCCGAGAGTGGGATTGTCGTTCATTGGTACCGCGCCAATTGTAAGCACACTTATAATACGCTCAGATATATTAAGCGTGTGCGCTGCACAAGTCTGTCGGCCACGAAATCGTATGTTGCGAGCAAAATGCCGCACCAGCATTCTGGTCGGAGTTACACGCATGGCTTCCAGCAGCCAGTGAAATTGCAACCGGTCGGCATTTGCAATTTCTGCCGGAGGCAGTTTATATACGTCCTACAGGTACTTAGCGGGTCTCCGCATTATTCTTTTTTAGCAATGGCAGATCGTCCGCGCGCCCAGATTGGCGCTCAGGTGCAGAATATCGATACGGGCGACGCTTTTTCGCTCGGACGCAGCAAGACGTGACACGCATTATCTTATCGACATAGTGGGCTTGCTGGCAGCGGCCCAAATTGGGAGACTGCTATGCCTTTCTCAATTAGAAACATGCTTTTGCTGAGCAGCATGATCCTCCTGCCTGCAGCAAGCGCAGTCGCCCAAGGTGCCCCGCCTCCCCCACCAGTCACCGTTGCCAAGCCTGTCGTGCGCGATGTCGTCGACAACGATGAATTCATCGGCCGCTTCGAACCGGTGGATGAGGTGTCTGTCCGTTCTCGCGTCGGCGGCTACCTGCAGGAAGTGCATTTCACGGACGGCGCCGTTGTCAAAGAAGGAGACCTCCTTTTCGTCATCGATCAGCGGCCTTTCATTACCGCGCTGAACGAGTCGAACGCTGCCCTAGAAGTGGCCAAGTCCACGCAGACCTATGCTGAAGCCCAGTTCAAACGTGCCGAGTCGCTAGCGACCAGCGGCAGCCAGTCGGTCTCCACTCTGGACGACCGGCGCCGCGAATGGATCTCGGCGCAGGCAAACGTCCGCGGTGCCCAGGCGACTGCTGACCGCGCTGCTCTCGATATGGATTATACCAAGATCACAGCACCCTTGAGCGGGCGTATCGATCGCCGCCTGATCTCGATCGGCAACCTGGTTCAAGCCGACCAATCGATACTGACGACAATCGTTTCACTCGACCCGATCGACTTTTACTTCGATGTGGACGAGCGCCGACTCCTGAATTTCGCAGACACTGCTCGCAGGAAGGGCCAGGTGCTTCAGCAGGGCGGAGGCGGCGTCGACGTGACGGTGACGATCAGCGACCCGAACGCCAAGCCCTTCATGGGAAAGCTCGACTTTGCGGAGAACAGGATCGACAACCAGAGCGGCACGATCCGGCTCCGCGCTCGCTTCGCCAACCCGGATCTGGTGCTTCAGCCTGGACTGTTTGGGCGCATTCAGGTTGCGGCTTCCAATACCTATAAAGCCGTCCTCGTCCCCGACGAAGCGATCGGCTCCGACCAGAATGAGCGCGTCGTGTATGTCGTCGGCACCGATGGCAAGGTTTCGACCATGCCCGTGCGACCGGGCCCCCGGCTTTATGGCTATCGGGTCATCCGTGAGGGCCTCGACGGCACCGAGACGATTGTCGTCAATGGTCTGATGCGCGTTCGGCCCGGTGCGACGATCACGCCGAAGATGACGGAACTGCCACAAGAACGGCGTGACACGCCGCCCGATTCCGCTGTCACGGAGAGCGGACAATGAGATTTGCCCATTTTTTCGTAGACCGGCCGATCTTTGCGGCCGTCATCTCGATTGTCTTTCTCGTCGTCGGTAGCATTGCCTATACGCAATTGCCGGTATCGCAGTATCCCGAGATTGCACCGCCGACCATCGTCGTACGCACCTCTTACCCGGGTGCCGACCCGCAGACGATCGCCGACACCGTGTCGACACCGCTCGAACAGCAGATCAACGGCGTCGAGGACATGCTCTACATGTCCTCCTATTCCAGCGCTGACGGCGCCATGTCGCTGACGATTACGTTCAAGCTGGGCACTGACCTCGATAAGGTGCAGGTTCTTGTCCAGAACCGCGTTTCGATCGCCCTGCCCCGGCTTCCTGAAGAGGTACAGCGGCTTGGCGTGACCACCGACAAGAGTTCTCCCGACCTTATGATGGTCGTGCACGTTCTGTCTCCCTCGCACCGCTATGACCAGCTTTACGTCTCGAACTACGCCCGCAACCGTATCCGCGACGTACTGGTCCGCCTCGACGGCGTTGGCGACGTGCAGATCTTCGGTGAACGCCAATATTCGATGCGAATCTGGCTCGACCCAGAAAAGCTCTCCGCCTACCAGATGACATCGGATGACGTTGTCGCAGCGCTCCGAGACCAAAACGTTCAGGTATCAGGCGGCAAGATCGGTGCGCCGCCCGTTACCGGCAAGAATGCATTTGAATACACGGTGCGAACCGAAGGACGTTTTTCCGATGTCCGCCAATTTCGCTATGTCATCGTCAAATCGACTGCGAGTGGCCGCCTCGTCGCGCTGCAGGATATCGCTCGTATCGAACTCGGCGCACAGGATTACGTCACCAACAGCTATCTCAACAACGATCCCGCGGTCGCACTCGGCGTCTTCGCCCGGCCTGGAACCAACGCCCTGGATACTGCGCATCAGGTCCAGGCGATCATGAAGGATATCTCGCAGAATTTCCCACCAGGTTTGGAGTATCGGATCGTCTACGACACGACCGAATTCATTTCAGATTCGATCGCAGAGGTCTATCGAACGATCGCCGAGGCGGCGATTCTGGTGGCCATTGTTGTCTTGGTTTTCCTGCAATCCTGGCGAACGGCGATCATTCCCATCGTCGCGATACCGGTATCGCTGATCGGCACCTTTGCGGTGCTGCTGGCGTTCGGCTTCTCGCTCAACATGCTGACTCTGTTCGGCCTAGTGCTTGCGATCGGTATCGTCGTCGACGATGCCATCGTCGTGGTGGAGAACGTCGAGCGCAATCTGGCGCGGGGGATGACTCCGAAGGAAGCGGCTCATGTCACCATGGATGAGGTCGGCACCGCGGTCGTTGCGATTTCGTTGGTCCTTATCGCCGTGTTCGTACCAACGGCATTCATTCCCGGCATATCTGGCCAGTTCTACAGGCAATTCGCGGTTACGATTTCGGTCACCACGGCGATCTCGGCGTTGAATTCCCTGACGCTTTCGCCGGCGTTGGCGGGGATCTTGCTGAAGAGCCATGACCACGAGAGCAAGCGCGTCAGCATCGCAACGCGTTTCACACGCGGTTTGGCCAACGGCTTCAACCACGGCTTCGATCGAATGAGCGCCGGCTATTCATGGATCATCCGGCATCTCGTCAGCAGCTGGGTGGGGTTGACCTGCGCGCTTCTGGTCTTCGCAGGGCTCTTGGGAGCAACCTGGTACATGGGCACAAAAGTCCCTTCGGGCTTTATCCCGACCATGGACCAGGGTTACGCGATCATCGTCATACAGCTTCCCGATGGCGCCTCGCTCGCTCGTACGGATGCCGTCGTCAAGCAGGTTGGCGACATCGCCCGGCAGGTTCCCGGCGTCGGCAACGCCGTGCAGTTCGCGGGCTTCAGCGGCGCGACCTTCACGAATGCCTCCAATGCCGGCGTGGTTTTCGTCCCGTTCAAGTCTTTCGCCGAACGTGAGGAAGGCGGCGAGACCGCAAACAAGATCATCGGCGAGCTGTTCGGTAAGCTGCAGAATATCCAGGAAGCGTTCATCATCGCCATCCCGCCGCCGTCCGTACGAGGCGTCGGCAACTCCGGCGGCTTCAAGATGCAGATTTCGGATCTTGATAACGCCGACATGACGCGCGTGCTTGGCCTCGCGCGCCAGATGATGGGCGCTGCGGCCACGACGTCAGGACTGACCGGCGTCTTCACGACGTTCTCAGATGCCAGCCCACAATACTTCCTTGAGATCGACCGCGACAAGGCTCGCTTCCTGAACGTGCCGATCCCTAACATCTTCAACGCCCTGTCGATCAACCTCGGCGTTTCCTATGTCAACGATTTCAATGCGTTCGGCCGCGTCTATCAGGTTCGCGCCCAGGCCGACCGGCAATACAGGATGGACAGGGAAGACATCCTTGCACTGAAGGTCCGGTCGGCGACGGGCGCGCTGGTACCGCTCGGAACCCTGATGGAGATCAAGGATGCAAGCGGCCCGGCGCTTGTCCAGCGTTACAATATGTATGTCTCGGTGCCCCTGCAGGGCAATCCGACGCCTGGGACGTCGACCGGCGATGCCATCAAGAAGATGGAAGCGCTGGCGGCAAAGATCTTGCCACCAGGGACCACCTTCGAATGGACCGAATTGGCCTATCAGGAAACGCATACCGGAAACACGGCGATATACATATTCATTCTGTCCGTGGTCTTCGTCTTCCTGGCTTTGGCTGCCCAATACGAGAGCTGGGTGTTGCCTCTGGCGATCATCCTGATCGTCCCGCTTGCCGTGCTCGCCGCGTTGATCGGTGTCTGGTTGAGAGGGATGGACAACAACGTCCTCACGCAGATCGGTCTGATCGTGCTGATCGGCCTTGCTGCGAAGAACGCCATCCTGATCGTCGAATTCGCCCGGCAGGCTGAAGAGGAAGGCAAATCACCGGTGGAGGCTGCGGTGGAGGCCAGCCACCTTCGCCTCCGCCCGATCCTGATGACGGCATTCGCCTTTATCTTCGGCGTCCTGCCCCTCGCAATCGCCACCGGCCCCGGAGCCGAAATGCGTCAGTCACTCGGGACGGCCGTTTTCTCAGGGATGCTTGGCGTAACGATTTTCGGCCTGTTCCTGACGCCCGTTTTCTACGTCGTCCTGCGCGGGTGGCGTCGGAAAAAACCTGTTGCACAGACCGAGACCGCGCCGCCCTCCGAGGAGGCTGCCACCGGGACTTCTTCATGAAGGGCGCCGCTCGACTACGTTCTGTTTGAACAGGTCTGACGACAGGACCTTCCGGAGCGGCTTCTCGACAAGCTCGTAAGCTGCCGCTCCGAGAACCGTTCCGCCAACAGCGGCGAGCGCGATCGTCGACGTGGTCGACAGCCCGATCATTCCGGCAGCCTTGACGATCACCGAGATCGCCAGCGTGTGCCAGAGGTAGATAGAATAGGACGCATCGCCGAGATAAGTGAGAAGCGGTACGCGGCCAATGCTGCCATCTGTCTCGAGCGACACCATGCCGTAAACCAGTGCCATGGCGAGCGGCCCGCAGATCGTTTCGTCGAAATCGGCACCGATCAGGAAAATTGTCGCAAAGCCGGAGAGCGAGGCACCGACACAAGCAAGCCCCAGGCTGGTTCCTGCGATCCACCGCTTGATCCACAATTCCGCGATGAAGACGCCTCCGAGGAATTCCAGAATGATCGGCCGGGTAAAGGTTTTGAGCACCGGCGACGCCGGCTCGAAAAGAAGGCCGATCAGGAAAAAGCCACCGAAGATCGCCGTCAGATACAGCAGCCGCCAGCGACGTGGCAGGAAAAGCGCCCCGGCAAACAACACGTAAAAGAACATCTCAAAATTCAGCGTCCAACCCTGGACGAGGACCGGCCAGATGTCGCCGGTGCTTGGCGACGGGGCTGGAATGAAGAGCAGCGAGGCAAGGATGTGGGCGCCGGTCAGCTTCAGGTTCGGGAACAGGCCGACCACAGCGCCGGCGATCATCACGCCAGTCACCAGCCAGTAGGATGGCGCGATGCGCCGGATGCGATCGAGCAGGAACCCTTGCGGTGTCATCGGCCGGCGATCACTGATGACCCACATGATGAAACCGCTGATCACGAAGAAGACGTCGACGCCAGCGGCACCGATTGCAAAATGCTCACCGGTCCTTTCGGCAGCGTGGAAGACCACGACGGCAAGTGCCGCAAAGGCGCGCAGATATTGGATGCCGTAAAGTGTCTTCATCGGTTTCCTCGGGGAGCCGGTCAGGCCGGTCGAAATGTTATGGCGTTATTGAGCGATGGGCTCTGGCGACGCCTGGTGTCGCCAATGGCTGGCCGTCGGCAGCCGACGCGCAGTCGCCAGCTTTCCAGCGGTGAAGTAGAAAAGAAACGTTCCGACGTTGTACGGCGTCAGAATATCGATCTCCACGAAGGAGCGGATCGTCAGCAGGACGGCGATAGAGAAAAGCAGATAGGATTCAACATTCCTGAAATCCTCGATGACGCGCCGCAAGTGCCCCCAGAGGATCCGCAGCAGCATCATCGCGAGGGTAAAGACGCCCGCTAGGCCCAGTTCGACGGCCGTTTCGATATAGGTGTTATGGAAATGGAAGCCGCTGCGCGACCCGATGAAGAACTCTTCCCACAGACGCTCCGGCTCGGAGAAGCCCTGGACCCAATAGGCCTGATAGCCGATGCCGAAAATCGGATTCTGTTTTGCCGCCTCGATCCCCTGTTGCCAGAGATAGGTGCGCCCGGTCAGGGTGGAGTCCTTGCCGAAGATGCCAAGAACAGCATCGACTGCCCCGAGATAGACACCCGCAACGGCGAGAACGATAACGGCCACACCGCCGCCGACGACGAGCAGTTTACGGTGATCTGGCGTCAGTGCGAGGACGACATGCAATCCCATCATCAAGGCCAGCACAACAGCTGTGGTCAGCACGGATGTCGCCGATTGGCAGGCAATGAGGCAATAGGCGGACAAAAGCCCAACCACGCCGGACGCAGCCATCCAGAGGCGTCTCTCGCCGAAGATGAAAACGGTTGCGAACGAAACGATGAGCCCCAGCGACGCATAGAAGCCGAGCTGGTTCTTCGAGGCGAAGGCCCCCACGAAACTGAAGGTGCCATCCAGCGGATCGTATTCGTAGTAGCCGAACAGCAGCGAATAAACGAGAACGATCCCAACACCGGCAACCATGCCAACCGTCAGGGTTCTGACGTCGAGCACACGCACCGCAATCAGCGCACAGATGACCTGCGTCAGGTACTGAATGCTGGCCCGTAGCGAGATGCTGGGAACAGCCGACCAGAACACCGACAGGAAGGCGAGTGCCGCGAAGGCATAGATCCAGAGGTAACGACCATGGCTGCCGAGCACCTTCTTGTAGTCGACGGCGATCAGCGGCAGCCAGAGCACATAGTAAAGCAGGATCGCCACCTGCCCGAACTTGATCGAGTAGGCGAAGCAAAAGAGTGACAGTGCCACGGCGGGGATGGCATAAGCCGCGTTCCCACCTGGCTGAATGAGCGCCGATTTTGCGATCCGCATTGCGGCCTCGTTATCTCATCGCCAATCCGGCAGTGACCTTGATCAGGTCGCCGGGCAAGAGCGCCGTATTTTCCTGAACCGGAATCTCCTTCGCCTTGCCGTCAACTTCGCGGACGACCGAATAGGCGATGCTCGCAGCCCCGGTGCTGGTGTCAAAACGGGCGGCATCGGTCGATTGCGTCAACGCCTCCGCCATCAGCGAGTTGCTGGTTTCAAGCTTGAGATTGAGTTCGTCGAGCTGAGCGTCGGCATTCTGGAGCTCTTGGGATAGCTGTGCATCCCAGTCGTTCCGAAGCGTGATCTCGTCCTGGTTGGCCTTGCTGATATCCTGCTTGGCCTTCAGCGAATTGGTATCGATATCGAGAAGCGTCGCCTCGGTATCTGCAGCCCGCTGTTCGGCCGCCATCTTGCGTGCACTGAGCGCAAGCCCTTTTTCCGCAAGATCCTCCACCTTGTCGCGGTCCTCGGTTGCAAGCTGCAACTGCCGAGTCTGCGTTTCGGTTTTCTTCGCAAGAGTCTCGACCTCGCTTTGCAGCAGTTGCTTGAGGTCGGCGAGTGCCTGAAGCTGCAGCGTCAAGCGCTTCTTGCGGGTGTTCATGAGCGCCGTTTCGCTGTCAAGCAGAGGCTTCGCCTCCGGCTTGTCCTGCAGCTCCTTCGGCATTTCAATCGTATCCTGGTTGGCGATCTCGGCGCGCAGCCGGGCCTGCTTCACCAACAGGCGTGCGCGGTCGGCCATGTAGACGACCGCGTCCCCTTTGGCGTTGATGAAGTCACGGGCAAACCGTTGCCCAGCGTCCGCGCGGCGCAGACCGCCGGCAAGACTCACGGCCTTAACGATCGTCAGATTCGGCGCAAACGGATATTCGCCGGGCTTTTCGACGTCACCGGACAGATAAACCGGCCGGAATTCCGAGAGCTCGACCGAGGCAGATGGACGGTCCTTCAGAGCAAATTGCTTCTGCAGAGCCGTGCCGATCTCCTGGGCGATTGCGTCAGTCGTTTTGCCCGAAGCAGGCATGTCTCCGACGAAAGGCAAAGAAATGCTTCCTGAAGGCCCGACCGTGTAGTCCCCACTGACGACCGACCAGTCGCGGATGCTGCCATCCGCGGTCTGCCACTCGGCAACCCGGATCTTCAGCTTGTCCATGATACCAAGACGGTAGTCGTCGGCAGCAGCAAGCGATGAAGACGCCAGAAAAGCACCAAGTCCGGCTGCGACAACAATACCGGATCTTAGCGTGCGAAATCGTCCGGCCTTGCCGTCAAGAAAGCGTTTTTCCATTACCTTCCCCGTGTCTCGGCACGACAAGCCGCAAAGCGTCGCCGCGCAGTACTGTTTGGGTTTTGAGATGCGGCTTAGTAGCTGCCGCGTTGAGCGCATACCGCCGGAATTGTGCGTGCGATGATCACGACATCCCGAACCAGCGACCAGTTTTCGACGTAGTGTGTGTCGAAGGCGACGCGAGTTGCGTAAGAAACGTCATTGCGTCCGCTGATCTGCCACAGGCCCGTCAGGCCAGGGCGAGATTGCAGATAGTAGACGGCCGAATTCTCGTACATTTCGAGTTCGTCTCGAACGACAGGACGCGGACCGACGACGCTCATTTCGCCGCGGATGATATTGAAGAGCTGGGGCAGCTCATCAAGACTCAACTTGCGTAGAACGGCACCAACGGCAGTAACCCGGGGGTCATCCTGCAGTTTGCGCGTTGCACGCCACTCTTCCATGGCCTTCGGATTGTTACGCAGGTGCTCCTGCAGAACCTTATCACCATTGGTGACCATTGTCCGAAACTTCAGGCAACGGAACTCCTGGCCGTTATGGCCGATGCGGCGATGTCCATAGAAGATCGGTCCTTTGTCCGAGAGCTTCACTAGCAACATCACCATTAAAAAAAAGCGGGCTCAGAAAGATGAGCCCGAGGCATGCGGCGGACATGTCGAATGCCCGTTTCGCGATCCCGCCAGTCGGCGGAAACACGCTCTGATGAACTACGCCATAAACTGGCGAACTGTCCGATCTCGTCGCAGACTTCATAGAGGTAACTCCACTTATGTTTGCCGTTTGGTCGGGTAGGCTCAGGCCGCTTAGCTAGCGCTGACGAGTTCAAAGTGTATGAGGTGATTTTGTTTTTTTAAGCCACAATTTTGCGACTGTGCCTTTCCGGCATGTTTTCGGAGCCGCCGTTCAACTTTTTTGTTTTTAAGAATGTTCTGAAACAATCATACAATTCTTTGGCGATTTCGAACTAATCTCTGCGTGTACCAATAAAAGTCTCTGGCATTGCTATCCGAGCCAAAGATACTGAAGTCTAGGACGTCAGGGCGGGGTGCCGGCAATTGCTGGTTTGCACTGTCGGCTTCTGAAAAAGGCCCGGTTTCTATTTGCAAAAAGGGACCGCCTATTGCATCGCACCATACATTTTGCACTGCACCAGCTAACCGTTTGAAATTAAAACTTTGTAATAAAAGTTGAACGGAAAGCGCTCTAAACGCACCCCTTACCGCATACATTGTGGCACTAATAGGAGCGTGTATTGCCAAATTGTGCGCAACTAGCGATGGGTGCAATATTTTTTAATCATCTTTCGCGGAAGCGATCGAAGGATGGCGGTGCGTGGCATTTTTACCAATAGCCGGAAGAAACCTTTAAGATCGTAGCTGTACTACGCATCTCGCAGACGCAAAAAAGCGCCTTCAGACCTTCAGTTGAAACAGGAAGTCCTGTAGAACATTATCCTAGGAAGGATCCTGGTGGCGCTTTCGTCTTCAATGATTGTACGTTGAACGAAGCTCCGATGGAGGAGGCACACATGTATGCACCTCGCGTTATCTTCAGCATGCTCGGCGCATTGGCCGTGTTTGCTGTGGCAACGTATTGGCTGAGCGGTTCTCTCACAGGCACCGCGATCAAGACGGCGATCTGCGCCGTCCTGCTTCAGGCCGGCTACTTCGGCGGCGTCTTATATCTAGTCTGGAAGGAGACCAGGAGCCGAACGATTCGCCCGGCAACGCGGCGCGATGAAGCGGAAAAGATGCCCGTCTCTCCCTTCAAGGGCTCGGAACCCTTCAACCGCTAAGCGTTTCGATTTCGAAGCGCAGCCATGCCCTTCAGGCATGGAAAGGATTCCCGTTCGTAACATCATTTGAAGAGCGGACCGTTGTCCGCCACATTTTGACGTCTTAGTTGTTGGGCGAAACAACGGAGGTCACGCGTGGCAAAAACCGCAAGCATTTGCGTCATCATCGCTGCCAAGAACGCAGCAGACACCATCGAAACTGCCGTCAGATCGGCCCTTCAAGAGCCTGAAGTAGCCGAAGTCGTAGTTGTCGATGACGGCTCCGACGATGACACGGCGGGGACCGCAAGGCGGGCCGACGACGCCAGCGGCAGGTTGAATGTTGTCAGATTCGACCAAAACAAAGGGCCGTCGGCCGCCCGCAACCACGCCATCGCAATCTCTTCGGCGCCACTGATTGCAATTCTGGATGCAGACGATTTCTTTTTCGCGGGCCGCTTTGGCCGGATGCTTGCAGAAGACGACTGGGAGTTCGTTGCCGACAACATCGCGTTCGTCGATGCGGATACGGCAAGCCTAGCGCCGGGGCGGCTGCAGCAATTCGCCGAAAATCCGCTCTTCCTCGACCTGCCTACCTTCGTCGACGGCAACATTTCCAAGCGCGGTGTTCGCCGCGGCGAGATCGGCTTCCTGAAGCCAATCATGCGCCGCGCCTTTCTGGACAAGCACGATCTGCGTTACCGCCAGGAAATGCGGCTGGGCGAAGACTACGATCTCTACATCCGGGCCTTGGCGCTCGGCGCCCGCTACAAGGTGATCCACAGCTGCGGCTACGGCGCCGTCGTGCGTGGCGACTCGCTCAGTGGACGCCATCGCACCGAGGATCTGCGCCGCTTGTATGAGGCCGATCGCACGCTCCTGAAGTCGGTGAAGTTGCCCCCACAGGCAGCGGAAGCCGTGCGCCGGCATGAGCGGCATGTGCGCGGCAAATATGAGCTGCGGCGGTTTCTCGATATCAAGGGCCAGGCAGGCCCGCTAGCAGCGATCGCCTACGTCGCTGGGAACCCAGGGGCCTTCCCCGCGATTGCGACGGGTATCCTGATGGACAAGACGGAACGGCTTCGCAACCCAGGTGGTGTTTCCGTCACAGCACCGGGCAACGGTTTGCGATATCTTCTGAGCGCCCCGGCAAAATAGCCGGGGGCTGACTACTTTGAGAGCTTGCCGGCAGCCAGTTGCAGCGCACTCCCAAGCAGACGGGGATCGCGCGCCGCCCAGCGTGCAAGCAATCTGAAATCCGGCGCCTTGCGACGGCGCAACAGGCCGATTTGGCTCCAGATCGCCTGCTTTCGCGCCGTATTTTTGTGTTCCTTGATGGTCTCGACCTCCTGCGGTCGACGAGAGAACCGGCTTTCAAGCTGGTCAAGCGCCATCCAGGTGATGAATTGCTGCTTGAGAAACTCCGGAGAGGCGTTGTCGACGCCGTGGAAGATGTTGATGCCTTCGCCGCGCAGCGCGCCCGGCTCCCCGCAGAGCAGCACCTGCCGCGCCGCAATAATGCAATCGCAGAAGAACAGGACGTCCTCGGCGGCCAATCGCAAGGCGGCGTCGAAACGGACCTTCTCGAATAGCGGCCGACCTATAACCATACAGGACATGTGCAGGAAGGCCCAGTTCTTCAGCATGACGCCGGCAAGATCCGGCACGTCGAGGATCAGCGGCTTGTCCAACAGGCGCCGCGCTCCCTCCTCTTTCTCGAGAGCGGCGATACCGAAGTGATAGTCAAACTCCTCGCCGCCTTCGATAGACGCCCAGTAGCAGTCGCCACCGAAGGCCTCCATCGCCTTGGCTGCGTTGGCCAGATGGTCGGGAGTCCAGACATCATCGGAGTCGAGAAAGGCAACGTATCGCGTCGCCTTCGGCACATGATCGAGCCCAGTGTTTCTGGCGCCGCCAGGCCCGGCGTTCGGTTGGGGGATCACTGTCACGCGCGCCCTATTCTCCTCCGACAGAAGAGCGAGGTCCGCATCTGGGGAACGTGGTGACTGGTCGTCGACGACGATGACATCAACATCCGTGTAGCTTTGCGACAAGACCGACCCCAAGGCGCGGCTGAGAATGCCGTCCTCGCGCTGATAGAAGGGGATGATGATCGTGAAGGTCGCCATAGTCTCTCCCTTGAGATACGCGAAGTTATGTTTTCGCCCCAGCGCATCTAGGGGTGAATGACAGGCGCAGCAAGTGTGCTGCACTGCAAAATGATGACGCTCATTTCGGCCGAAGTTTGTCAAAGCTGCTCATCGACAGGATCGCATCAACCCGTATCGAAACGAAACGCCGGCTCGCTCTCAAGCCGCAATTCCGCCACGATCGGAGCCGCTCGTCAGCCTCTCGTTGTAACAATCGTTCACCAGTCAACAAAAACTTTTAGGCCACTCGCCGACGAAAAAGCCTAGAAATTGATGAATATCATCATGTTATGAAATGCACTGCTGACGTTGACGTTGAGGACGTTTCGGCGGACCGACACATAGGCTTTTTCTCATACTGAGCCAGGACAGTACGACTGTTACGAAGTGGGACCGCCGATCACTTTTTGCTGCACCGCCATATTTTCTTCCGTGAATCCGCCCTAACTTCGGGGTGCGGGCTCGAGTCTGCTCTGATTGAAAACGGTCGCAAGGGGAGGTGCGGCCCAAAAGGGGTGACTGATAGCGTGAATGTTGATGCGAATGTATCGTCGCGGATAAATCTGATGCGCATCGTGCTCATATCGGGCATTGTGTTCGTCCATATACCGTTCGACGCCGCCAGCAGTCCCTACGAGGGGGCCTACGGCGCATTTGACTGGATCCGGGTTTTCCTGACGGAGGCGCTGTTTCGCGTCGGCGTTCCCTGCCTGAGCGCAATCTCGGGCTATCTGCTGTTCCGCAGCGGGCAGGAGAACTTCAGCTACAAGAAAACCGTGCGCACGAAGGTGCAGACGGTGTTTCTGCCGTTCCTGCTTTGGAACTGTGCATTCATCGCAGCAATCCTCCTCGCCACCAGTGTCGGGGTCGGTGACGGCTATCTGCCCGACCCGCTGCACGCCTCCGGCCGTGATCTGATGACGCAAGTGCTGGCGGTCGAGAATTTCCCGGCCAACGTACCTTTGTACTTCCTCCGCGATCTCTTCGTCTGCATCCTGCTTTCGCCAATCCTTGCCTGGCTGATCAGCCGGGCTCCGATACTGACGTTGACTGCCTTGCTGGTAATCGCGCTCATTCCGGAACTGTCGATCTACATCGTTCTAAAGCGCTCCATCCTTTTCACCTTCAGTCTCGGCATCTTCCTTGCCTTGCAGCAGTTTGACCTCAAGGCTCTCGATCGCTTTGCGTCGGTTGGCGTCCTTCTACTGCTCGCTTCCTCGGCCCTTCTGGCAACCGCCATCTTTTTCACCGGACCTTCGCTACCGGATTGGGTGCAATTCTTCCGCAACGCGCTCGCAATCGGTGGTGCATTGGGCTTCTGGCTGCTCTCGGCTCCGCTGATCAAGACGCAGATTGGCCAACGACTCGCAAAGACCGGGAGCCTCAGCTTCTGGATCTTTTGCGCCCACTACCCGCTCCTCATTTTCCTCTGGATTCTGTGGGGCAAAGCAGACCTGAGCTTCTATCCGTTGTTCTTCGTTCTGTCCTTCGTCCTGCTGTTTCCATTGCTCGCTCTCTCAAACGGGCTGTGCCGGAAGAATACTCCGCGCGTCTACGCCGTCCTGACCGGCGGCAGAACCAAACGGTCCGTGAACCCGGCGTCGCAGCGCGACGTCTCTCCCGAACTCGTTTCACAGCAAAGGTGACACATGACGACCAAAATCGCCCATGCGCGAAAACTTTGCCTGAGCCTAATTGCCATCGCGGCAACCGGCGTTTCAGTCCTGCCGGCCTCGGCACAACAGGCATCTGGAAAATCCTTCGTGGATGACTTTGACAAGATCAACCGCGGCTTCTGGTATGTTTCCGACGGCTGGAACAACGGCGCCCACCAGAACTGCACCTGGTCGAAGAACAACGTGAACGTCGAGAACGGCGTCCTTCAGCTCTCCTTCGCGGACGGAAAGTCCAAGGACCGCAGCTATCTCTGCGGGGAGATCCAGACGACCAAGCGTTACAGCTACGGCACCTATGAAGCCCGTATCAAGGCCGGCACCGGCTCTGGTCTGAATTCGGCGTTCTTCACTTACATCGGCCCTGCCGACAAGCAGAAGCACGATGAGATCGACTTCGAGGTATTGGGCAAGAACACCGGCGAAGTGCAGGTAAACCAGTATGTGCAGGCCAAGGGCGGTAACGAGAAACTCGTTCCGGTTGGCAGCAAAGCCGATGATGGCTTCAACGACTATGCCTTCATCTGGGAAAAAGACCGGTTGCGTTACTACCTGAACGGCAAGCTCGTTCAGGACGTTACCGATCCGTCGAAGATACCGTCCACCCCGCAGAAGATCTTCTTCAGCCTCTGGGGTTCGGACACGCTTTCGAACTGGATGGGGCGCTTCGACTACACGAAGCCGGCCGTTCTCAGCGTCGATCGGGTTGCTTTCACCGCGCTTGGCGACAAGTGCCAGTTCCCTGAATCCATCGCATGCACGCTCAACTGATCAGCGCCGCCAGAGCTCACACAGGAAAAGGAACGTCGATGCTCAAAGTGCTCTACCTCGTGCACGACCTGGCAGACCCTGCCGTCCGACGGCGGGTGCTGATGCTGCGCGAGGGCGGTGCCGAAGTGGTGCTGGCCGGTTTTCGCCGCGGGGAAAACCGCCTTGCCGAAGTGCACGGGGTAACCCCGATCGAACTCGGACGCACGGCCGACGCCAAGTTTGCGCAGCGAATGAGCGCGGTTACAAAGGCGATGGTCGGCCTGAAGGCGCTGCTGAAGAACGTCGAGAAACCCGATCTCATCATCGGCCGCAATCTCGAGGCACTCGCCGTCGCCCACAGGGCCAACGCACTGTTCGGCGGCAGCGTTCCTGTCGTCTATGAATGTCTGGACATCCACCGCCTGTTGCTGCGCGACGATGTGGTCGGCAAGATGATCCGCCGCGCCGAAGCACACTTCGGCCAGGATGCAAAGCTGATCCTGACGAGTTCTCCCGCCTTCATTGACAACTATTTCCGTCCTCGCTCAGGCGTCCAAGCGGAAACGCTTTTGATCGAAAACAAGGTCATCGCCCTGGATGAAACGGCGATAGAGCCCACCTTTGCCCGCCCGTTGAAGCAGCCAGGACAGCCCTGGAAGATCGGTTGGTTCGGTGCGCTTCGCTGCCGCAAGTCGCTCGGTCTCCTTGCCGAGTTCTCGCGCCGGATGGAAGGCAGGGTCGAGGTCGTATTGCGTGGCCGCCCTGCCTATTCCGAATTCGAGGATTTCGACGCTTTCGTGCGCGATGAACCCTATCTTCGCTTCGAAGGCCCCTATCGCAACCCCGAGGATCTGCGAGCGATCTACGACGACGTCCACTTTTCCTGGGCTATCGATTTCTTCGAGGAAGGTCTCAACTCCAGCTGGCTCCTGCCGAACCGCCTGTATGAGGGATGCCTGTACGGCGCGGTCCCGATCGCTCTGAAAGGGACCGAGACCGCACGCTTCCTCGAGGCCCGCGAGATCGGCCTTGAGCTGTCCGAAGTGAACTTTTCTCAGCTCGAGGCATTGTTCGAAAGCATGACCGGCGAGCGCTACGGCGCATTGAGCGATGCTATCGCCGCCAAAGATCAAAAAACCTGGCTTGCCGACCGCAGCGATTGCGCGGCCCTCGTCGCAAGCCTTTCCCGCCTTGTCCCGGCAAACGCAGAGAGGGGCGGTGCCGGCGCAATTATTCCAACAAGCGTGTCTCCAGAAGGGTGGACAACCATGAAGCCTGATGTCGGTGCCAGCGTCTCCAGTCTCATCATCATTCCTTGCCTGAACGAAGAGAAGCATATCGAGGCTTTGCTCGCTAAGTTGAGCCTCGAAATCGATCACATGGATGCCCGGATCGTCGTCGCCGATGGCGGCAGCACGGATGCGACGCGCGACATCGTCGCCCGTGTCAGCGCCGCTGATCCGAGGATTGTGCTGCTCCACAATCCCCGGCGGATCCAGAGTGCGGCGATCAATCTCGCGGTCCAGACCTTTGGCCGCGACTATGACTACCTGATCCGCATCGACGCACACGGCGATTACCCCGCCGACTATTGCCGTCGCCTCGTCCAGGAGGCCGTGCTGACCCAGGCGGACTCTATCGTGGTCGCCATGGAAACCGTCGGCTTCGGCGTCTTCCAGAAGGCGACGGCCTTCGCCCAAAACTCCAAGCTCGGGAACGGCGGCTCCAAGCATCGCGAAGGCGCCAAGGCCCATTGGACCAATCACGGCCATCACGCACTCATGCGCATCGCAGCCTTCGACACTGTCGGCGGCTACGATGAAACCTTCAGCCACAACGAGGATGCAGAACTCGACTACCGCTTGAAGCAGGCGGGCTTCGGCATCTGGATGACCGACAAGACGCGGATGACCTACTATCCACGCTCGACCATCTCGACGCTGTTCCGCCAATATCTGGGCTACGGTCGCGGCCGCGCCAAGAACATCCTGAAGCACGGCAGCATGCCCAATCTTCGGCAGATGCTTCCGCTTCTCGTCGTACCGGTGTTCATCGGTGCGTTTCTCGCCGTTCTGAACTGGGCCGCCGTCATCCCGTTTAGCCTCTGGGCCGTTGCCTGCGTTGGCTACGGCTTCTGGATGGCCATCGGCCACAAGAATCCATACGGGCCCCTCGCCGCCGTTTCGGCAATGGTGATGCACTTTGCCTGGTCGGCCGGCTTCTGGATGGAGCTTCTGAGCTTCCGCGGCAGGAAGGTCTCTTCATGAAGGATGTGAAGCCCATGCAGATCGATATCGGCGTCTGCACTTACCGCCGCGCTTCGCTCGACGAAGCGCTGCTTTCGCTTGCGATTCTTGCCGTTCCGGAAGGCGCAAAGCTGCGGATCATCGTTGCCGACAATGACAAGGTTCCGAGCGCCAAGGATCGGGTCGATGCGCTCCGTGCGACCATTCCGCATGAGATTGCCTATGTGCACTGCCCGGCGTCGAACATCTCGATTGCCCGCAACGCATGCCTGGACAATACGACCGGCGACTTCCTGGCCTTCATCGATGATGATGAGGATGCCAGCGAGGAATGGCTGGTGGAATTGCTTGCCGCTGCTAAGAAGACCAAGGCCGACGCCGTGCTTGGCCCCGTCCGCAGCGTCTACTCGTCCACGGCGCCGAACTGGATGCGCGAGGGTGACTTCCACTCGACCCTGCCCGTATGGGTCGGCGGTGAGATCCGCACCGGCTATACCTGCAACGTCCTCCTTCGCCTCGACTCGCCTCACGTGGCCGGCCGCCGCTTCAATCTGGCCCTCGGTCGCACCGGTGGTGAGGACACCGAATTCTTCAGCCATATGCATACCGATGGCGGCGGGATTGCCTTTGCACCCGAGGCCTATGTCTATGAACCGGTGACCGAAAGCCGGGCTGGCCTGTCCTGGCTTGCCAAACGCCGCTTTCGCTTCGGCCAGACGCATGGGCGGTTGCTCCAGGAAAAGAACACCGGTCTGCAGCGGCTAAAGCAGATCGGCCTTGCCGCTGCCAAGGCGGCCTTCTGCTACGGTGCGGCGGTTGCCTGCATCTTTTCTCCGATTCCACGCTATCGCTACGCCCTTCGCGGCCTCATGCATACCGGCGTGGTGATTGGTTTGCTGGGCGTTCGTGAGATCCGTCAGTACGGAACGGCGGAGGCTGCATGACGCAAACCCAGCCCGATGTCAGCTTCATCGTCGCCGCTTATAATGCGGAAGAAACGCTCGCCAAGGCGATCGACAGCGCCCTTGCACAACAGGGTGTGTCGGTGGAGGTGATCGTCGCCGATGACTGCTCGACGGATGAGACGAGAACAATTGCCGAAAGCTACGCGGACAGGGGCGTAAAACTCCTGGCGCTTGCGCGCAATGGCGGGCCAGCGGCAGCGCGCAATGCCGCGTTGTCGGCGGCGACCGGCCGGTGGCTAGCTGTGCTCGACTCCGACGACACGGTCGAGCCGCAGCGACTGCAGCGCATGATCAAGCGCGCCGAGAATGCCAGTGCCCAGATTGCCGTCGACAATCTTCGCGTCATTCGCGCCGACGGGACGCCGCCGGAGACGATGTTTACCGAGCAATCGCTGGCCGAAACACCGGAACTGATACTCCCCGTATTCATACGATCGAATGCCCTGTTTCAGACAACCCATAACTTTGGTTATCTCAAGCCGATCTTTCAGCGCGCTTTCATCGAACAGCATGGACTTTGCTTCAACGAAGCCTTGAAGGTCGGCGAGGACTATCTGTTCCTCGCCTCGGCCATGGCGCTTGGTGGGCGCTGCGTGATCGAGCCTGTCCCCGGCTACGACTATCAGATCCGTGAGGGATCGATTTCGCGCGTTCTTGCCCTTCATCACATCGATGCCATGATCGAGGGTGATAAGACCTTTCTTCGAGATCACACGCTGGATGCGGAGGCGGCGGCCGCACAAGAGTTTCGCGAACAGAGCCTCCGCCGAGGCCGCGCATTCCTCATCCTCGTACAGAACATCAAAGACCGGTCGATCTCCGGAGCGATCAAAACGGCCTGGAGCAATCCGTCGGCGGTGGCGCATCTCAAGATGCCGATCGCCATTCGGATTAATCGCGCACTCGCGCCGCTTCGCCATCTGATAAGCCCGCGGACCGACCTAACAGCCATCGATGGCGTGACCCGCTCCCGCAAAGGATAGAGCCATGAACCAACGGAACCTGACCTTGCACAGCACTTTGCCCAAAGGGGCCGACGATTCCGATTCATTCATCGACATCGATCGCCTGATCGCCATCCTCATCCGCCGCGCCGGATCGATCGCGCTTTGCGTCGCTGCAACCGTGACGCTCGCCGTCATCTATCTGCTCTTTGCGACGGCCCAATACACGTCAATGACGCAGATTTTGCTCGATGACGACATCGCGAAATACGCGCAGGATCCGACCCCCGCCGCCAGTTCGCAGCAGGTCGACATGCAGATCGCCAGCGCCGTCGAAATCCTGAAATCCAACGAGCTCGCGCTTCGCGTCGTCGATGCAGAGAAGCTTCAG
The DNA here is from genome assembly GCF_000298315.2 of Rhizobium grahamii CCGE 502. Taxonomy (GTDB): domain Bacteria; phylum Pseudomonadota; class Alphaproteobacteria; order Rhizobiales; family Rhizobiaceae; genus Rhizobium; species Rhizobium grahamii. The sequence continues at coordinate 142,987 of NZ_AEYE02000015.1, forward strand.
GACAATGACACGATCCTCGATCCTCCGAAGTCACCCGCCGCGTTGATCAAGTCCGGGGTGAAGCTTGTCGTTAGCGCACTGGCGCCAGGCGGCCCGCCGGCGACCGAAGCCGACGAGCGCAATGCCCGCCGCCAGAAGGCGGCCGCATTACTTCAGGACGCCGTGACCGTATCGCGCGTCAACCGCAGTTCCGTTCTGGCGGTTTCCTTCCGTTCGACCGACAAGCTTCTTGCTGCGCGGATCACCAAAGCCTACGCGAACGCCTACTTGAACGATCAGCTGAACGCCAATTTCGACGCAACGGAAAGCGCCTCTGTCTGGCTGCAGCAGCGCCTTGCCGATCTTCGTGGGCGGTCGCAGCAGGCAGCCCTCGACGTCGCTCAGTTCAGGGCCGCGAACGGCCTGACCTCCGCGAATGGCGAACTAATGTCGGACCAGCAGCTTGCCGATCTTAACAAGCAACTGATTGTGGCGCAGGCAGACAGCGCCAGCGCATCGGCGCGCTACAACCAGTTCAAGTCAATCATCGATCTTGGTCCGGAGAGCGCCGTCAACAACGCCGCGATCTCATCAGGCCAAGCGGATAACACGGTGATCAAGGATTTGCGCACCCGTTACGCCGCGGTGAGCAAGCGTGAGCAGGAGGTGACAACCAACTTCGGTGAGGACCACCCGCAGGCCGTCGCTTTGCGCGCTGAAAAGCAGGACCTGACCCGCCAGATCTATCAGGAATTGCAGCAACTGACCGCGAGCTATCGAAACGAGTTCGAAGTCGCTCGTTCTCGCGAAGCGTCGCTTCGCGAGAACATCGAGCACCTGACAGGCAAGAATTCGGAAGCCAACAAGTCGCTCGTGCAGCTCGGCGACCTCGAGCAACGCGCAGCGGCCCTGAAGACACTCTACGAGTCTTACCTCGGCAAGTACGAGGAGGCCTCGCAGCGGCAGTCCTTCCCGATTGCCAAGGCCCGCGTGATATCCGAAGCAGGCGTTCCCGCCTCCCCGTCCAGCCCGAAAAAGACCATGACGCTCGGCCTCGCAATCGTTCTTGGCCTGATGGCCGGCGGCGCGCTGACCGCCTTCCAGGAGTTCCGGGAGCGTTTCTTCCGCGTCGAGGGCGATGTCAGAACGATCCTTGGCCTCAAGTTCCTCGGTTATCTGCCGCTCATCGGCAAGCTGCCGCGGGAGAGCAAGATTTTCCGGCCTCGGCCCCATTCATCCGTGGAGCCTGCCGAAGCCGCTGATTCTGACGCGACTTTCGAACGCATCATGCGCGTCGTCCTCGAAGCGCCACGCTCGATATTCGCCGAAACCCTGCGCAATGCGAAGCTTGCGAGCGACGTGATGTTCCAGGGCAAATCAGACCGCGTCATTGGCGTCGTCTCGGCAATGCCGGGAGAAGGCAAGTCGACGACGGCCGCCAACTTCGCGGCGCTCCTGGCCTCCAGCGGCAAGCGCACGCTGCTCATCGACGCCGACCTTCGCAACCCGGGACTGACCCGGATGCTGAGGAATCCTCCGCAACAGGGGCTTGTCGAAGCCGTTCTCGGTGAGGTTCCGTGGGCCAGCGCCGTCAAGATCGATCCGATAACGAAATTGGCAATCCTGCCGGTCCTGTCGAACGACCATCTGATGCACACCAGCGAGCTGCTCGCTTCGCAAGGTATGTTCAATCTCATGGAAAACGCCCGCAAGATGTTCGACTACATCGTCGTCGACCTTGCGCCGCTTGGCCCGGTCATCGATGCCAAGGCATTTGCACCGCAGGTGGACGGCTTCCTGTTTGTGACCGAGTGGGGCTCGACGCCGACATCAGTCGTGCGTGACCTCCTCAATGCAGAGCCGCAAATCAAGTCCAAGATTCTCGGCGTGATCCTCAACAAGACCGACATGACCGAACTCGGCAAGTTCACCAATTTCGGCGGCACGGAACGCTACCGCCATAAATATGTGAGCTACTACACCGATGAGACGTCAAAGAAGCGGGAGCCGGCGGAAGCCGGCGCCTGATCACGTCTGGAACAGATGCACACGCCCCTTCCACAGCTTGGCAACGGTCAGTTTGCCGCTGTGGTAGGCTGCGGTATCAAGATTCAGTCTCTTCGGCAGGACCTCAGGCTCATCGTTCGGCGTATGACCGTGGACGATCACCTTGGGCAGCGGCAGGCGGCTCTCGAAGAAGCGATGACGGATGAAGACAAGGTCATCGTCGCTTTGCGCGTCGATCGATAGCATCGGATCAATACCCGCGTGCACGAAGAGCACATTCGGCGTATCGACGAAGATCGGAAGCGATCGCAGAAAGTCCACGTGCGGCTTCGGTATAGATTGCCTGATGAACCCATCGAGCTTCGCCGCGGTCGGGAAGATCCGCGGCAGTTGATCCGGGTCCAGACCATAGGAGCGTAGCAGCGCATCCGACCCCATCCGCATCCAGTCCGAGAACGAAATTAGGCCATCAAGGTAGTCGAGCATCGTCGTCTCATGGTTGCCGGTCAGGCAGATGCGGTCGAAATTCTCGGGCGGAGGTGCCATCAGGTGAGAGATGACCTGTGCCGATGATGGCCCCCGGTCGATGTAATCGCCAAGCGTGATGATCAGCTTGCGGCCCGGGATAGTGGCAGCATCATCGATGATTGCCTGCTCTGCCTTCTGCAACAGGTCAAGCCTGCCATGAATATCGCCGATGGCGTAGATCGGAATATCGCCGGGATCCAGTTTCAGCCGCTCACGGACCGTCGAAGGCATGTTGAACCTCTCATTGCGGGCGTCGAAGCGTCGTTGCGCTTCGCATGTATGCAATCAAGCGATAATAAAAATTCAATCGCTCGTGCATTCGTAGAAAAACGGGCCTTATCATTGCGCCCGTGATCCATCAATCCTAAAGGCTCAACTGATCGGAGGAGCGATGGGTACCGTATCGCGGTTTCATGACCGCACAAGACCACCCGCGCACCGTATCGAAAGCGAGGAAGAGGCGATAGCCACTGCACGGCGCCTCGCCGCAGATTTCGCACTCCAGGCAAGCGAGCGGGATATCAACCGGGTCTTCCCTCGCGCGGAGCTCGATGCGCTTTTTCAGTCCGGCTTGACCGCTGTGACAATCCCACCGGAGCATGAGGGCCTTGACGTCGCCAACGCGCTTCTCGGCGAAATTGTCGCCATCATCGCTGAGGGCGATTCTTCGATCGGCGAATGCCTGGAGCAACACTTCACCGCGCTGGAGGGGCTACGGAATGAGCCCGACGACGAGCGCAAAGCCCTCCTCTTCGCACGCGCCCTTGCCGGCGACCATTTCGTGGCTGCGACCTTCGCTGAAACGAGCGCGGAGAGTCCCGTAGGGCGCCACTATCCATTGAGCGGCCGGAGCTCCCGGGTCCCCGGCATCCTTTTTGCCGATTGGATTGCCGCCGACGCCGTCGATGCCCAAGGACAGTCGCTTCGCTTCTACCTGCCTTGCGAAACCCCGGGACTGCAGATCATCGACGATTGGGATGGTTTCGGGCAAAGGACGAACGGCGCCGGAACCGCAGTTGCCCATGACGTGACCGGCAACCGGGAAGCAGCGCGCCACACGACCGGTCCGGTCCTGGCGGCCCTGCTCCATGCTGGCACGGACCTCGGCATCGCCCGCGCCGCCCTTGCCAATCTTCGGGACGCGCCGCGTACCGCCGCTGTTGGAAAGCTTGCGCTCTCCGTGCAGGCAGCGGCAGCGCTCGTGGAAAGCGCCGGCACCAAATTGGATTTCGCCCAGGTAAGCCCGTCGACAGCAGCGACCGAGGCTGCTTTCTTCTCAGCGTCGGCCGCCAAGGTCATGGCGAGCAGGACGGCGCTGGACGTTGCAAACGCACTGTTCGAGTCGTCAGGTAACGATGCGACGAGCATCGGCCGGAACCTCGACCGGCACTGGAGAAACGCTCGGATTCGCACGAACGCCACGGCCACCGACCATCTCTACCGGACCGCGGCGGCGTACTATTTCGGCGATAACTGACGCCTTAGTTCGCGACCGAGATGCGGACTTCCTCTTCGGCATCATCGAGCTTATTGCCCGAGGCGACGAATTGCTCGAGCGTCATGTTGTCCAAAATGTCAGCGATCGCATCCCGGACCTCGGTCATGGAACGCCGCACCTGACAGTTCTCCGGATCGGAACAGTCGTCACACGCCTCAAAGGCCGTGCGGCTGGCGCAGCGAATGGGCGCTAAAGGGCCGTCGAGGGTGCGGATAACGTGACCGATGCGGATCTCAGATGCCGGCCGCGATAGCGAGTAGCCGCCGCCAGGCCCCTTCTTCGATCGCAGAATGCCGACATTTCGCAATTCGAGCAGGATCGTATCCAGAAATTTCTTCGGAATGTTGTTGCGCGAGGCAACGTCGTTAATGAAGGCCGTTTCCCCTGGGGCAAGCCGTGCCAAGTCGACCAGCGCCTTCAACCCATACTTTCCCTTTTTCGTCAGCATTTTTTATTGCCTTGCGCCCCCTACTCCATCCCCATTATTCAGCAAATAACGCCAAAAACGTGAACACACAACGAATAGCCATTATTTATATAGTTTATATCCGTGTTCGCCTTGCTCGGTCACAGCATAAGTGCCCACTTGCAATTCTTGCGGCGTAAACAACGTCCTCTGGTTTCAAGCGGTCATTGAAGCATTGACGAAGGCTGGGCCGCCGCCAGAAGAGCCGGTGCGCCGACGTTTTGCGGCACCCTCAGATTTACCGCTCGGGCAAGCAAAAGAGCTCGACCGTCTCAGCGAACCCCTTGAGCGTGTGCCAGCCGGCCGAGACAGCGGCCGCGCACGCTTCCTTCCGGAATCCGTCCGACATCAGAAGCGGAACGCGAAGATCTCCGCATGCCGTCTGGATGCGGCTGACAAGATTGACATCGGGGCCGATCAACGTGAAATCGAGACGGCGGCCGGAGCCGATGTTGCCGTAGCTGACCTCGCCATGGTGTAGCGCGATGCCGACTTTTGGAGCAATTTCGCCAAACTCGAAGCGATCGATCTCCTGCAGAATATCCCGGGCGGCGCTTAATGCCGACGCACAACTGCGGGCCGCATCGTAGCCGGGAAAGAAAGCGAGAACGGCATCACCCATGAACTTCAGCACTTCGCCGCCTTCCCGCGTAATCGGTGGAATGACCTTGTCGAAATAGGCGTTCAGCAATTCGAGCACGCTGTTGCTGGGGAGCATGTTCGAGATTTCGGTGAAGCCGCGCAGGTCGCAAAGCAGCAGCGCGGCCTCCATGGACTCGATCTCACCCTGCCGGATCTGCCCGGCGAGGATGCGTTGCGCCGTCAGCGGGCCAATATAGGTATCGAGCAGGCTAAGCTCGACCTGACGCATCACCCGCAATTCGCAGGTGTTACGCAAGGCCGGCAGGATTCGCTCGATAACCTGGACTTCGGCAGCCGTGAAGCCGCCTGGTCGCCGCGTACCGAAGGCGACCGCACTCACCGGCCCGTCGGCATTGCAAAGCGGCGCGATCATGAGTTGCACAAGCCCGCGGCCGGCAAAGATATCGATGCCCTGCCAGCGTCCGTGCACACTATCGCCCGGTCCGACGACAAGCGGCTCGCGACTATCCATGACCTTGCGCAACGGGCTGTTGGCAAAGGTCTGGCGCATGCCGTGGTTGCGATCGTGAATCTCCACCGGCTCGCCGGGAGCCCAGGCAAGCGTTCGGCCGATGAGTTCCGGATGGAGCGTCATCAGGTGAAGTGTCAGGCGATCGATCGGCAGGCCGAGCGCCTGCAGGCGGCGACCGAGACCCGATATCAAACCCGGCTCATCAAGGGCATGGCATTCATCGCCGGAAATCCACTCGATCAGCGACAGCAGCGAGTTGGTACTGCCCGCCATGCGGTCGGCTTTTGCCATCCGATTTTCGGCTTCGTCGATTTGGGCAATGCGGTTCATGGCATTTCTCCTTGGAAACGGCAGGCGACGCTAGTGAGCGCCGCCTCCCGAAAGGTGGCCTGGCTTCTTCAACAAGAGCGTCGCAAGCAATGCGACGATCAGGGCGACGCCCAGCAGAAAGAAGGTGTCGCTGAAGGCCATGATGTTGGCCTGCTTGCGCAACTTGAGCGCGATCGCAACGACAGCTTTGTGTGTGGCAACCGCCTGATCGCTGACACCATGGTTCATGAAGTAGGCTGTCAGTTTCACGACACGATCCCGCGTAGCTTCCTCGAAGACCGAGACCGAGTTCGTCAGGATATTCGAATGAAACTGCTCCCGCTTCGTCAGGAAGGTCTGCAGGCTTGCAATGCCGACAGCGCCGCCGAGATTGCGCATCATGTTGAACAGTGCGGACGCGGAACCCGCATTTTCCTGCTCGATACCCGCCGTTGCGATGGCCGAGAGCGGCACGAAGACAAGTGACTGTCCGATGGCGCGAATAACATTCGGCCAGAAGAGCTGATCGCTCGCATAGTCCCCGGTCATGTGGACGTTCATCAAGTTCGACGCTGCAAACAGAGCAAAACCGACGGCAATCAGCAACCGCACGTCAAAGCGCTTCATCAGGCGGGGCACCAGGGGAATCAACAGCAACTGCGGGATACCTGTCCATGCCAACACCATGCCAATCTGTTCCGAATTGTATCCCTGGATGCGCGACAGATAGATCGGCAAGACGAAAGCCGAGCCATAGAGGGCGATGCCGAGCAAGACATTCGCCACAATGCCGAAGCCGAAGTTGCGTCGCGCTAGCAGCCGGAGGTTCAATAGCGGATTCGCGGTTTTGAATTCGATGATGAGGAAGAGCGCCAACGAGACCGCAGCAACGACCGAGAGCCGGACGATGAAGTCCGATCCGAACCAATCCTCCTTGTTACCTTCCTCGAGAACGGTTTGAAGTGCGGCGAGGCCGATGGCCATCGTGATGATACCGGGCCAATCGCCCTTGGCGAGCAGGCCGAGTTTCATCGGAGCGCGATCGAGCGAGGCCCAAAGCAATCCCACCATCAACGCGCCGGGAATCAGGTTGACGTAGAAGATGAACTCCCAGCCGTAATTCTCAGTCAGGTATCCACCGATGGTCGGCCCGATCGCGGGAGCGAAAGTTGCCGAGAGTGCAAAGAGCGCCAGACCGATCGGCTGCTTGGGCTTGGGCAGCAACGTGATGATAATCGTAAACGCCATCGGGATCAGAACACCGCCGGCGAAGCCTTGGATAGCACGCAGCACGATCATCTGTTGCAGGTTTGTTGCAAGCGCGCAGGCGACCGAGAACAGCAGAAACAGAATGGCATTGGTCAGAAGATATTTCCGAAGGGAAAAGACCTGGGCAAGCCAGCCGCTGAGCGGGATAACCACGATCTCCGCAATGAGGTAGGACGTCGAAATCCAGCCTCCATCGTCCTTGCCTGCGCCGATCGCGCCCTGAATATCGGCGAGCGAAGCGTTGACGATCTGGATATTGAGAACGGCCATGAACGCACCGAGCGTCGAGCCGACAACTGCACTCCACATTCTCAATGTGCTCATTGCGGGCGCGGGATTCGAAACAGCAGCGGAGGGTGTGCTGTTGCTGGCGGCCTGAATAGTAGACATGACGCTTCTCCTTCCGGCTCTACGGAAGAGAATCTCGTGAACGAGATTCGACTGATAATTCGGAAACCGAGGGAGGACATCCCGTCAGCGTGGATAGTCCCTGACGCAGGCGACCTATTTGACAGCGACTTTGGTGTCGATTTCCGGCTCTACGGACATTCCGGCACGCAGCACCCCGCTCATGCCCTCGTCGTCGATCACGATCTTGACCGGGATGCGCTGCACGATCTTGGTAAAATTGCCGGTCGCGTTGTCCGGGGGCAGCAGCGAAAACTCCAACCCACTCGCCGGCGAAATGCTATCGACATGCCCCTTGATTTCCTCGTCGGGAAAGCCGTCGACTTTGACCTCGACTGGCTGGCCGGCGCGGACATGGGTGAGCTGGGTTTCCTTGAAGTTCGCAACCACATAGACGGAATGCAGCGGCACAACCGCCATAAGCTGTGTGCCCGAGGTCACGAACTGCCCCACACGAATGGTGCGCGCGCCGACAGTGCCGTCAACCGGAGCAATGATCTGGGTGTAGGACAGATTGAGCTCAGCCTGGTGCTGGGCGGCGGCGGCCCGGTCGCGCTGCGCAGCGGCCTGCTCACGCTGTGTCTCAAGCACGGGAACCTTTCTCTCCGCCGCGACCAATGCCGCCTGGTCCCGTTCGAACGCCGCCTGCGCCTGATCATGAAGCGCCCGGGTCTGTTCTGCCCGCGATTGCGTGCCGGCGCCATTGATGATCAGCCGCTGCGAGCGCGCCGCGTCGGAACGGGCAAAATCCAGCGTTGCCTGCGATGCATCGGTTGTAGCCTTCGCCTGGCCGATGATCGATTGCTGCAGCTCGATTTGCGCATCGAGATTGGCAATGGCTGCTGTAGCAGCCTTTACATCGGCCCTGGCTTGGGAGAGCGCAGCCTGCTGGTCGCGATCATCGATCTTGGCGAGAACCTGGCCAGCCTTCACCGTATCGTTGTCGTTGACGAGGACTTCGGCGACATAACCTGAGATCTTCGGCGCAACGGTCGTATAATCGGCCTTCACGTAGGCATCGTCGGTGGATTCGATGAAACGACCGACGGTCCAATAGTGATGGCCGTAATTAGCCATCAGGGCGACGCCGGCCAGCAGCGCAGTGGCGATGATCGCCCGCTTGAAGACCTTGCGGTTTTTCTTGCCTTCTAGCGCGCCGGGCACTTCCGCCTTCGGGGCGACTGGCGCTTCGGCGACCTTCGCGACCTTAGCGTCGCCGGTGACTTCGAACGCTACCTTGCGAGGTAATTCGACCATTGTCCTTCTCCAGTACTTTGCCTCGCCGGGCGAGGTTCAATTCGATGAGACGGATATGCGATGTCGCGCGCGTTCTGATAATCTGCTTAAATCGGGAAGGATCATCAACTCAGAGCGGATAATCGGGGAGATGCAATGGACCGGCTGACAAGCCTTGCAGTGTTTGGTCGCGTGGTAGAATGCGGCGGCTTTTCCGCGGCGGCTCGTCGTCTCAATATGTCCGTCACTATGGTCGGCAATCACGTTCAGTCCCTGGAAGACAGGCTGGGTGTCAGGTTGCTGAATCGCACGACGCGCAAAGTCAGCCTCACGGAAACCGGCAAATATTACTATGAACGCTCGGCCCAGATCCTCGCCGATCTCGAGGAAGCCGACGGCACCGCCGGTGCGATGAGTTCGACACCGCGCGGCACGCTCAAGGTCTACACCAGCGCCGCAATCGTCCGCTTTCTGCTGCCCGTTGTAAGCGAGTTTCTTGAGCTTTATCCTTCGGTCGCCCTCGATCTGAGTGTCGGCGAACGGATGATCGATATGGTCGAGGAAGGTTGCGATCTAGCGATCCGCACCGTGCCGCCGCCGGATTCGAGCCTCATTGTCAGGAAGCTGACACCGTGGAGGCACATCCTCGTATGTTCGCCAAGCTATCTTGAGAGCCACCCGATGCCACAGGTACCGGCTGATTTGGCCAGCCACAACTGCCTTCAATATACCTACTACCCCTATGGCGACGAGTGGCGCTTTGAAGACGCGGACGGCACGCAGGTGAGCATGAGGATCGGCGGCAACATCGTATCGAACAGCGCCGAGACGCTACGGCACCTCACGGCAACCGGCCAGGGCATCTTCCTGGCTCCGAGCTTCGTGGTGTTCGATGACATTGCCTCGGGAAGTTTCGTTCGAATGATGACCGACTATCGTGCCGTCGAATTCAGCATCAATGCCATCTATCCGAACCGCAATCACCTGCCAACGAAGGTCCGACTCTTCCTCGACCTGCTCGTTGAGCGTTTTGCGGAGCACCGGAAATGGATGACCTGAAGGGTTAGCTCAGTTCGTGTTTTGCGTCGGCGGCGGAGCAGCGCTGGGGCTGCTGGCTCCGGCTGGCGCTCTTGGCGCCGGGCTGGTGCCACCGCTCGTCCAGACGCTGAACGCCACGACGATCACCGCTACCACGAAGGCAACCGCACCCCACAACGCCCACGCGGACAGGCTGCGCCCTTCTTTCGACAGAGCCTTTTCCTGCGCTTCGTAGGCAGTGTGCCGCTCCGTGGAGTGGTCCTCCGGCCTGTTGTCATTGGCGGTCATCGTTGCACCTCTTGAAGCAAAACGCGGCCGGTGTTTGGCAAGTTCCAGAAGATCAGATCAGGGGATCGCGACCCTCGGCTGCGCTGAGGTTCAGTTCGCGGGCAATGTCTTCCGCATCCCTCTTGCTGAGCCCAACGAAGTCCCTGCCGTCCGTTGCTGCCGGCAAGGAGGTCAATGTGTCGACAATCGTCCACCCGCCACGTGGTTCCTGGCGAATCTCGTAGCGAGGCAGATCATCGGGGGGACAAGTTTCATCCGTCACGTTTCACCGCGGCCTCTGCGTTCTTCTCGATCATATCTGCCGCGACGAATGGCTTTTGCAAGGCGCGTTCGTCCTAGCCTTTCACATCCGGGACGTTGGCCTTCAATTCCTTCAGCCATATCCGTGCGTTGCCGTCGGACGGCGCGCGCCAATCGCCACGCGGAGACAGCGAACCGCCCGACGTCACTTTCGGGCCGTTTGGCGATGCCGACCGCTTGAACTGGCTGATCGTGAAGAACCGGAAAAGGAAAACCTCCATCCAGTGCTTGATGACAGGCAGATCAAAACTGCGGCGCTTGTCGGCGGGAAAGTGCGGCGGCCAGATTCCGGCCCCGACATCGCGCCAGGCATTGTAGGCAAGGAAGGCGATCTTCGAAGGACGCAGGCCGAAACGCGTCGTGTAGTAAAGTGCAAAGTCATGCAGATCGTAGGGTCCGATCTTGTCCTCCGTGCTCTGCATGACGCCATTCTCATCAGCCGGAACCAGCTCTGGCGAAATCAGCGTGCCAAGGATGCTTTCCAATGTGGCGTTTGCCTCAGGGTCGAAATCGCCGGAGCGAATAACCCAGCGGATGAGATGCTGGATCAAGGTCTTCGGTACCGATGCGTTGACGTTGTAGTGGCTCATCTGGTCGCCGACACCATAGGTGGACCAGCCGAGCCCGATTTCCGACAGGTCTCCGGTCCCGAGCACCAGTGCATTGCGCTGGTTCGCGGCACGGAACAGAAAGTCCGTCCGCAGACCAGCCTGAACGTTTTCGAACGTCGTATCGTAGACCGGCTTGCCGCCTGCGAACGGATGCTTCAGGTCCTTGAGCAATTGAAGGGCCAAAGGCCTTATGTCCACTTCTTCCGCCGTGACGCCCATGCTTCGCATCAGCGCCCAGGCGTTCGACTTGGTGGCGTCACCTGTCGCAAATCCCGGCATGGTGAAGCAGAGAATGTCCGAGCGCGGCCAGCCAAGCTGATCGAAGGCACGGGCCGCCACGAGCAACGCATGCGTGGAATCAAGACCGCCCGAAATGCCGATGCAAAGTCGCTTGATGCCGGTGGAGCGCAGCCGCTTCATCAGCCCCTGAACCTGGATGTTGAAGGTTTCGTAGCAATCCTGGTCAAGACGGCTTTCATCCGCCGGCACAAACGGGAAGCGGGCAACGTCGCGCTTCAGGCCGATATCGCCCTTCGGCTTCTTGAACTGGAAGGCCACGCGCCGGAACTCTCGTTCGGCGGTCAGATTGAGCGTCGCCGCATCATTGAACGTGCCGGTCCGCAGCCGCTCCAGCCGCAATCTCTCGACATCGATATCCGCCACGCACATCTGCGATGACATCGGGAAGCGATCGGTTTCAGCAAGCATAGTGCCGAGTTCATAGATGCAGGCCTGACCGTCCCATGCGAGGTCCGTCGTCGATTCGCCGGGGCCTGCTGCCGAATAGACATAGGCAGACAGGCTGCGCGCCGACTGCGCCGAGCACAGGAGCTTACGTGTATCGGCCTTTCCAACGGTGATGTTGCTGGCCGAAAGGTTGGCGAGAATCGTCGCACCTGCCAGTGCGCCAAAATCGCTCGGAGGCGCCGGCGCCCAAAGGTCTTCGCAGATCTCGATATGGAAAACAAAATCGTCCATATCCTCGGCTGTAAAGATCAGATCGGTTCCGAAAGGTACAGTCTCGCCGGCGACGCGAATGCTGTCGCCGCGGACGCCCCGCCCGGACGCAAACCAGCGTTTTTCGTAGAACTCGCGATAGTTCGGCAGGTGCGTTTTCGGGACGACGCCAAGAATACGACCAGCGTGAATGGCGACGGCGCAATTGTAGAGCCGACCGCCAGTCTGCAGCGGAGCGCCAACGAGAAGAACAGGTGTAAGATCGCGGCTTGACCGGGCGATCTCGGCTATTGCCGCGTCCACGCCCTTGAGCAGGGCATCCTGCCCCAGCAGGTCATCGATCGAGTAGCTGGAGATTCCAAGTTCGGGAAACACCATGAGGCCAACGCCCGCAGCATGTCCCTGACGGGCCAGTTCCAATGTTGCTTGCGCGTTAAAGTCTGGATCGCCGATTTCGCAGTTCGGCGTGCAGGCGGCCACGCGGACAAAACCCTGATCATAAACCGAATAGAAATTCACCAATGCCTCCAGCATCCACGCGCCCAATGACTGACCATTACATCCAAATGCCTCCGGGCAAAACCTGCGCTCGCACGGCGAGCAACCTTATTCGAAGTTACTCATGCAAGCTGCACACAGTATGCAATAAAATGAAAGGCTTATCAGCAGTTGCGGGCGGGGAAAAATGATCGAAACTGCCCAAAATAAAATTACGAAACTGTCATAAAACTATGGAATAGACAGACTATATCGCTCGCGCGCCACAATCCCTGTTTACCCTTCTTTCAGAGCGATGAATGTCTAAGTTTATCCGAGTCCGTGCCGGGCTGCTTCGGGAAACACATCCCGGTGAGCGCCGCGTTGCGTTGACGCCGGATGACGTTGGCCGCCTTTCCGAGCGCATATCATTTCGTTTCGAGCGCGGCTGCGGCGTTGGTGCCGGCCATTCAGACGACGCCTACATCGCTGCCGGCGCAGAGCCCGTCGATTTTGCTGAGATCGCGTCCTCTTCGGATCTATTCGTGAGCGTGCGACAGCCGATCGCCACGCGAGCCTTCCCAGCGACATCGGTTCTGCTTTTCCTTGGCTGGAAAACCGCGCCGATCGCAATCCCGCCAACTGGACAACAGCCGCTCCATCTCGACATCGCCCGGCTTTCGGGATTGCCGGGCCTCAAGGGTGCAGATATCTCGTCGGGACAGGCCGCAATCACCGGCCACGCCGCCGTCCTGGAGGCAGCCAGGCAGTTCGGCATTTCACATCCGATGCTGATGGTGGACGGAAGCTTCGTCCGGCCGGTCAAAATGGCCGCTTTGGGCAGCGACCCCGCAAGCCTGCAGGCACTGGCGACCGCACGGCGCCTCGGCGCCGTGACCTTTGGCTTTGACCTTGGCAACGATTCGCAAGCAAGGATCGAGCGACTTGGCGCTAAATTTCTCGGCACCTCACCAGAGCAAGAGCTTGGGCGGCTTCGCCGAGAACTCTCCGGTCCTCTGTCGAAAGTGCAACTGATCACCACCAACGTGATGAATCCCGATCGGACTGCCCCGGTACTGCTTGATGAAGAGATGCTCTCACAGTTGAGCCCGGGAACGGTCATCGTGGATCTGGCGTCCGAAAGTGGCGGGAATTGCGCGCTGACTAGAGCCGACCAGACGACAGACATCTTCGGCATTCGAATCATAGGCTCCACGACGCTTGCGAGCCAGGAAGCTGCCGAGGCGAGTCGCCACTTCAGTGACGGGCTGAGAAATCTGCTGGAACACTTGATCGACGCGCACGGCGCGTTGAGGCTCGATGGCGGCGATTCCGTCACGGCTGCCCTTCTCGATGAAGGGAGTCCAGCGAGGCACGCTTCATCGTGATTCGAGCAGCGGATTGAAGAAAGGATGCACGCAATCTCGCGGCGAAATGCTGCGACGCAACATTGTTATCCGGATAACATCAATTACAAAAACGTGTTGAGTAACAACCGGTTATAGCCTGCGGTAGTAAATGTATTTTTGCGCGAGAACCGATCGTTGCGTTTGCGCAACACCCAATTTCCGCCTTGCAGCAAAACTCAATTTTGACTGTATCTATTATTGATACATTTAATCGAAAATGTAATTTGGCGCCGCGGACGTACCGCGTTTCCCGCGAGGGCTTGTACGAAACAATTTGGGGTAGGTAGAGCCGGTTTTCGGCAATGATGACCTGTGCCCAATCGACAAAAGATTGGACTGAGAATGAACATTAAGATGATCCTTATGAGCTCGGCGGCAGCCCTGGCTGCCATCTCGAGCGCCCAGGCCGCTGACGCCGTCGTTGCTGCCGAGCCGGAGCCGGTTGAATACGTTCGCGTCTGCGACGCTTACGGCAGCGGTTACTTCTACATCCCCGGCACGGAAACCTGCCTGAAGATCAGCGGCTACATCCGTTTCCAGGTCAACGCCGGCCCGAACGCTAGCGCAACAACTGGCAATGGCACCACAGTCGCCAACGACTCTGACTGGGACGCCTACACCCGTGGTCAGGTGCAGTTCACGGCGAAGAGCGACACCGAATACGGTCCGCTCACCGGTGTTATCGTTCTGCAGACGAATGCCGACAACGCTAAGTCGCAGGCAGCTTTGCTTGACTCCGCCTACATCGACATCGCTGGCTTCCGCGCCGGTCTGTTCTACAGCTGGTGGGACGATGGCCTCTCGGGCGAAACGGACGACATCGGCAGCAAGGTTACGCTGCACAACTCGATCCGTTATCAGTACGAAGCCAAGGACTTCTACGCTGGTATCAGCGTCGACGAGCTGGAAGACAGCCCGTTCTACGATGGCGAAGTTCCGAACAACGTCGGCGTAGCAATCGGTATCGGCGGCAAGGCAGGTATCTTCTCCTACCAGGTAACCGCTGGTTACGACACCGACAACGAAGCCGGCGCTGTCCGCGCCATGGGCACCGTTGCCGTTGGTCCGGGCACCCTCGGTCTCGCAGCCGTCTGGGCGTCCGATCCGGGCGCGTACTACTCTGCTTCCGAGTGGGCGATTGCTGCCGAATACGCGATCAAGGCCACCGACAAGCTGAAGATCACCCCTGCCGCCCAGTGGTACGGCCACTACGGCATAAACAACCCCACCACCAACGCCGAATTCAAGAACGAAGACGCTTGGAAGATCGGTGTGACGGTTGACTATCAGATCGTCGACAACCTCTACGCCAAGGCAACCGTAAACTACCTCGACGGCGACAACATCGACGACGTAACGACCGGTTTCTTCCGCCTTCAGCGCGCATTCTAGTCAAAAAGCGACGCCGCGTTTCCGCCTCTCTCTGTGGATAAGGTCACAGAGAGACGCAGCGCGGCGCCGCGCTTGAGAGCTTCTGATCAGATTGACCTCCGATCAGTTAGGAGGGGTGGCTCGGGTTCCCTGCCCGGCCGCCCCTTCATTTTCGTGAAGCTATTCGGCGGCGTGACGATCGCGCGCGAGGCCTGCATCGGCCGGCTGCCCGTGGCCGACAGATTTCTTCGCCTCAAGGCGACGCAGTTCCGCGACGCTGTCATCGATGGTCACCGAACCCAGCATGTCGACGACGGCCTGCTCTGCCCGATCGCAAAGAAACTCCGACAGGTCGCCGATATTCTCGCCGACGAGCCCCTCGTGCGGAATATCGTGGCGGGTTGCCCAGATCTTCTTGTCGCCGGTCACGGCAGCGTAGATCTCGCTGAGCAATATCTGGTCGCGCGGTCGCGCCAGGTTTATACCGCCCTTGCCACCTTGGGCGGTGGCGAGAATGCCGCTTTCATTCAGCGGCAGCAACAGTTTGCGGACGAAGCTCGCACTTGTATCGAGCCCCTGCGCAAGTGATTGGCTTGTGGTCCGGAGGTTTGCCTCTTCGTTGACGGCCACACTGATGACAATCTGTAGAGCAGTCGAAAAGCGGGTGTCGATCATGCTGTGCTGAGGCCTTGCGTCTGAAGCCGGTCACCACAGATATTTGCCGGGCAAATCCATTGTCAAGAACGAGAAATTGAAATCACGGCGACTTGACTGAAACGAAAGGTTAGCTCGATCAGCGTTTCGTCGATTGTGTCCGGCTTTGCGCAGCGGCGAACGAGATTTCGCCTTTGATCTCGCGCATTGCCATTGATGTGATGGTGCGCCTCACTCCCGGCAGGCGGCTCAATTCTTCCCGAAGCATCCTGTCCAGGGCCGCCATGTCGACGGCGACGATATGCAGGAGATAGTCGGCTTCACCGGTCGTTGCGTGGCAACGCCAGATGAGCGGGTGCCGGCGGACCGCGGCCTCAAACTCCTCCGACACTTCGAAATCGATCGAGACCTGAATGAAGGCTTCGATGCCGAACCCAAGCTTTGCAGGATCAAGCCGGGCCGCATATCCGCGAATGATGCCCGCATCTTCTAACGCTTTCACACGCTTCCAGCAGGGCGTCTTGCTTAGGCCGACGTGTTCCGCCAGTGCTGCAAAAGAAATCCTGGCATCGGCCTCCAACGCACCGATGATCTTTCGATCCAGCGTATCGATTGTCATTTGTTCCATGAATTAACTTCCCCGCTGGCAGTCGTTCTGCACATCCCAGCATTTTGATAACAGAAAGGAACAATGTTCAAGTCAAAGCGCCTAGACTGGATTGTTGTAGGCCAACGACACTCCGGAGCAGCATTCATGAACAAGGAAGATTACTACGCCCGCATCGAGACGCCCGACATGCGCGACTATGGCGTCTACCTGCAGTGCGACAAGCTTCTCACCTGTCAAAAACCACTGGCGGAAATGGCGAATGCCGACGAGTTGCAGTTCCAGATAGTCCATCAGGTTGAAGAGCTTTGGATGAAGCTGATTGCCTATACGCTGGTCGACGTCATCGATTATCTGGAGAAGCAAAACACGCATCGCGTCGTGACGCTGATGGGCCGCGTCCACCGCCTGATGCGGATGATGACGGCGCAACTCGATCTTCTCGAGACGATGTCGCCTAAGGAGTACCAGGAAGTCCGGCTTCAGCTTGGCAACGGCAGCGGCCAGGAGTCGCCCGGCTTCAAGCTCCTGCTGCGAATGCCACCTGATCTCTGGCGAGCTTTCAAGGCCGCCTATCTCGATGGCCGGGATCTGACAATCGACGAAATCTATGATGGCAAATACGACCACGGCGACAGCTATGTCGTCGCGGAAGCCCTGGTTGAATTCGACGAGCTCTTCCAGAAATTCCGCGCAAACCACCTTTACCTGATCCACCGCTCGATCGGCCTTGGCTCAAAATCGCTGAAGGGTCGCCCCGTCGAAATGCTCGAAGGCGGCGCCAGGCACCGGTTCTTTCCCGAGCTATGGGATATCCGCTGCACGATGACCGATCGCTGGGGTAGCCAGTATGGTGTCGTTCGTGACTCGATCAGCCAGCCGGAAGAGGCTGCAGAATAAACTCGGCTGACCCTACCGGCCACGGCGTCCGCCTACCTCTTGACCATAGCAAGGGGGATCGCCCTATCACGCGATTTCGATTTTACGCCGAGGCTTACCTGCAATACGCTTCGTCCCGCTAGAAATTCAACCAGGGAGAGACGCCATGAAACACAGGTTTGCCTATATCGCGGCCCTTTTGGCCCTTTCGTCCGGCGCAGTCTACGCTCAGGACACCGCCATGAGTTTCTTCGTGACCAGCGTAAATCCGGGCAAGGGCGGCGATCTCGGCGGCCTCGCCGGCGCTGACGCTTATTGCAACACGCTTGCTACAGCCGCCGGTTCGACCGGCAAAACCTGGAAGGCCTACCTGTCTACCGACGCGGAAAACGCCAAGGATCGCATCGGTTCCGGCCCATGGTATAACGCCAAAGGCGAAAAAATCGCCGACGACGTGGCCTCCCTGCACAGCGACAAGAACAACCTGACCAAACAGACAGCGCTTAGCGAGAAAGGTGCGGTCATCAACGGCCGCGGGGACACGCCGAACCGCCACGACATGCTGACCGGTTCAAAGGCCGATGGTACTGCGGCGCCTGAGACCTGCGGAAATTGGACGATGGGCGGCGAGGACGGTGTCGCAATCGTGGGCCATAGCGACCGGACGGGACTGAACGACTCGGCGGAAGCCAAATCGTGGAACTCGTCGCATCCGACACGCGGCGGCTGCACGGTGAAAGCCTTCAACGGGACCGGAGGCGACGGCCTGTTCTACTGCTTTGCATCGAATTGATCGGCGCGGCATTGCGGGTGGCGCATTCTCACAACCCGCAATGCCATTCGCACCTGACGCGACCACCGCCTAAAGCCAACCGATCCGTCGAAGCACCCAAAGCGTCGCGATCGAGGTGATCGTAACAAACGCCACGATGATGACGAATGCCCAGGTGTCATTGACCCCCGGAATACCTCCGACATTCATCCCGAACAGGCCGGCAACGACGCTCGGCGGCAGCAGCAGGGCGGCCAGCGCCGCCAGCCGATTGGAATTTCGCGCGATACGCTCGCTGATCACTGTCGAGAGGTCGTCGTGGAGGATTCCCGTGCGGTCCCGGATGGCATCGAGATACTCGATGAACCGCATCAGCTTGTCGATCACCTCACGCATCCGCAGCTTGTCACGCTCGAGCAGCCACGGCGCGTCGTCGTGTTCGATGCGGTTTAGTGCGTCGCGCTGCGGCGCCAGATAGCGCCGCAGCTGCACGGAACGCCGGCGCAGGAGCTTGAGACGCTCGCGCACCTCACCAGCCTCACCATGAAAGATCATGTCGTCGAGTTCATCCACCTCCTCGTCCATCGAGTCGAGCACCGGCTCCAAGTCACGGACAAGCTTGTCGCCGATCAGCGCCAACAGGTCGCCGGTGCGCTGCGGGCCCTTACCCTTCTCGAGGGCGAGGCGGATGTCGCGAAGTGCCGTGATATAATGTCCGCTGTCCCGAAGTGAGATGACCTTGTTGACGTCCACCCACAGGTGAAGCGGCACGAGATCAATGTCGGTCCGCTCCTCCGGCTCCTCGTCGGGGGCGGTTGCACACACCCCCCGAAGGATGATCAGCAGGCCATCGTCGACAGGCTCGACACGCGGTCGTGTCTCCTCTTCGAGCAAGGCCTCCGTCACGAAGCTGTCGAGGCCGCTTTCAGTTTTGACCCAATCGGCAGCTGCCGCATGGTCGCGCTCGAGATGCAGCCAGATGATCCCGTCTTCCGGTTTCCATCGCCGCGCCTCAGCAATGTCCAACTGCGTGCAACCGCCACAGCCATTCAAAAGCAGGGCGAAACGCAATCCGGGTTCCGCGCCGTAGCTCAGTTTCGGGATAACTGGCGTTTCCATCGCGCGCCCTACATGGCCAGAGGGAACAAAAATGCAGCCAACACAAAAGCTTGGCGCGCAACAGATTCTAGCAGGTCGCAATTAAGGCGCAAGGCCGCCGGAATCGGGGTCGCTGCCGGTCCCGGCACTGGCTTTGGCGCTTAAAATAGATCGCCTTTGCGCGCCAAGACGATTTCAACACCGATCAGATTGGCGTATTGTTCCAAGGTAGATTTTGCAGGCCGATCCACGAAGGAGGGCCACAGTGATCACGACAACGACCGACGGCAACTGGTCAAAAGGCTTCAACGCGCCTGATCCCGCCGCCGTGCCGCGCAACGTTCGTGATCTCACCGAACATGCCGATATCGTTGTGCTATTGCCCGATCCGGCCTCGGCACAGTCCTGCCTCGATCTGGCCGACGACGCGGCCGATGCGGTGCAGGACAGCATCGCCGCCGTCCATATCGGCGCCGATCCGCTGGCGATGCTGGTCTCAGCCGAGGAAATCGAACTTCAGATGCTGCGGGACCTGGACGAAGGCTCGCCGCACGAGCGGTTCGAGCGCGTCAAACAGCTGTTCGACGAATGGAAACGGAGCGCGCCTCACCGGCAAAGCCTAGTGCTTGGCGACTACCAGGGCGACCTGCGCCGCTGCGTGGGCAGCGTCTGCCGGAACGCATCACTTGTCGTCACTCCCTACCGGGGCAACCTCGATGCTCGTGATGTTTTCCATAACGTCCTCTTCCATGAGGGCAAGCTCGTGCTCATCCCGCCAGCCAACGGCTATCGCGGACGTCTGCTTGACCACGTGCTGATCGGCTGGAAGCCGCACGACCATGCGCGGCGCACGATCGTCGCCGCCAGGCGCTGGCTTGCCGCTGCCGGCCGCATCACGGTGCTCTGCGTCGACGATAAGCCGAACAGGTACTACGAAACCACTGCCAGGGAAATCTGCCGCCAGATGGGGCTCGATGCCGAGATTGTCGTGACCTCCTCAACAGGCCGCTCGGTTGGCAACACCATCCTCGACTTTGGTGCATCGGTAAATGCCACCTGCATTCTGACCGGTGCCTTCAAGCACGGCTACCTGCTTGAACTGCTCCTTGGCCGCGTCACCTATCGGCTGCTCTCCCACGCCACCGTTCCCTTGATGATGAGCCACTAGCGCCAGTGTCGTGCCTTCCGCGATCGCTCCTCCGCCCTCGAGCTGAACTCAAGCTCCTTGTGAAAGCAAGACAATAGGCGCAAATAGTCGCCGGATCGGCAGCCTGCGTGGCATTCCTCAGGCCTGTCCGGACAGCATAACCTGCCAAACCGACGAATTTCCCAGTGCTGGACAAGGAGATCGGACGTGCCAACAGAAGTCGACAGCGAACTCCTTCCCCAGCTCGGATTGAAGTATCCCCTTATCGTCGCGCCAATGGCCGGTGGCCCGTCAACGCCGGAACTGGTGGTAGCAGCATCGGCTGCCGGCGCGCTGGGCTCCGTCGGCGCCGCCTACTCCAATCCCGCCGCGATCGTCGAATTTGCCGACAAGGTCCGACAGCGCACAAACAAACCCTTCGCGATCAACCTTTTCACTCCTCACCCGGCCCCAACGGTCGATGCCGCGGCAGTGGAGCGGGCGATTGCCGCCACCGCCGGTTACCGCGCCGAACTCGATCTTACGCCCCCGCATTTCTCTCCGCCCTTTCAAGAGGATTTCGATGCACAGTTCGAAGCCGTCCTGAGGATCAGGCCAGCGGTATTCAGTTTTGTATTCGGCCTTTTGGCACCCGAGCATACGAAAGCCGCGCGAGAAGCCGGCATTCTGCTCATCGGCACTGCGACCTCACCGGAAGAGGCACGGGCACTCGAAGATAGCGGCGTCGACGCGATCACATTGCAAGGCTTCGAGGCCGGTGGCCACCGCGGGATCTTCGAACCCGACGCCGCCGATCCAGAAATCCTGCTTCGCGACCTTCTTGCTCAATGCAGGGAAAAAGTGCGCGTACCATTGATTGCAGCAGGCGGTATCATGACCGCTGCGGATGTTCGCGCCGCCTTCGCCGTAGGCGCTCGAGCAGTTCAGATGGGAACGGCTTTCCTGGCAACACGCGAGGCCGGAACGTCAGCTCCTTACCGGTCCGCACTGAATGTTCCGAAGCGAAAGACGCGAACGACACGTGTCTTCTCAGGCCGGTTTGCGCGAGGAATCGAGAATCGCTTCATGACTGAGATGACACCGAATATGGATGCGGTCATGCCGTTTCCTGCCCAGAACAAGTTTACTCGCGACCTGCGAGGGGCGTCGACCGCAAAGGGTTCGGCAGATTTCCTGTCGTTGTGGGCGGGAACCGGAGAAGGCGAGCTTTGGCAGGGCTCGACCGCTGAACTGATCGACAGTCTGTTTGCCGAATAGCTGCCGGCCCAGCCGTATCGGCAAGACGACGCAAGCGATTTCCGTGGCTTAGCAGGCAAATTGAAGGTGCAGACTTTGTATCACAATGTATCGAGAGAGCCGGTGGATACAGTGTCATGCAAGCCACGAGGCGATAAACATACGTCGGATACATCAACGGCGTCACTAGCAGAAAAATCACGGAGTTCACGCGATGGAGCACATCGACCACATCCTGATCGTCGATGACGATCGCGAGATACGGGAGCTCGTATCGAGCTACCTCAAGAAGAATGGCCTGCGCGTAACCGCAGTCGCCGACGGACGGCACATGCGCTCCTTTCTCGAAGCAAACTCCGTCGACCTGATCATTCTCGACGTCATGATGCCTGGCGATGATGGCCTCGTGCTTAGCCGCGAGTTGCGCGCCGGCCGACACAAGGCCATTCCCATCGTCATGTTGACAGCACGCACAGACGAGATGGACCGCATCATCGGACTGGAGATGGGTGCGGACGACTACCTCGCCAAGCCGTTCTCGGCGCGGGAGTTGCTAGCCCGCGTCAAGGCTGTCCTTCGGCGCACGCGCATGCTGCCACCAAACTTGCAAGTGTCGGAAGCCGGCCAACTGCTGAGCTTCGGCCAATGGAAGCTCGACACGACGGCACGCCACCTCATCGATTCAGACGGGACGGTGATCGCCCTCAGCGGTGCCGAGTATCGGCTGCTTCGCGTCTTCATCGACCACCCCCAGCGCGTGCTCAACCGCGATCAGCTGCTCAACCTGACACAAGGCCGGGACGCCGAGCTATTCGACCGGTCGATCGACCTCCTTGTCAGCCGCGTCCGCCAGCGTCTTGGCGACGATGCCCGGGAGCCAACCTATATCAAGACTGTCCGCAGCGAAGGCTATGTCTTCTCCATGCCGATCGAGATCACCGAGGCCCGCTAATGGCGACACCCGCCTTTCTGAATGGATTCCGCCTATGGCCGCGCACCCTCGGGGCGCGGCTATTTCTTATCCTGCTTGCCGGGGTGGCGATCGCGCACACGATGTCGTTCACGGTGCTGTTTTATGAACGATACTCGGCCGCCAAGTCCGTCATGTTCAACACGCTTGAAAACGACGTTGCGACCTCGATCGCCATCCTTGATCGCCTCCCGGCCAGCGAACGAGCCGACTGGCTCGATCGTCTCGATCGGGGGAGTTATAGCTTCGTGCTCGGCCCAGGCTTGCCGGGCAATCCGACACTCGACGCGCGCACCGCCGAAATCGCCTCCAAGGTTCGCGCTGCCATAAGTACAAAGTATCCGATCGAGGTGGAGACCGTTCCCGGCAACACCCTGAGGCTCCAGGCGCATTTGACCCTGAGCGATGGTGCGCCGTTGACGATAGACATCAATCCGCACGGCGTCATGCCGCTGGCCGATTGGCTGCCTTATGTGTTGGCCGCGCAGTTGGCTTTGCTGGTGCTTTGCAGCTGGTTTGCGGTGCATCAGGCAATTCGCCCTCTCGTCAACCTCGCAAAAGCAGCCGATACGCTCGATCCGAATGTCAAAGCCCCTCGCCTCAGCGAAACGGGACCGAGTGAAGTCGCCTATGCCGCAACCGCCTTCAACGCAATGCGCGAGCGCATTGCCCAATATCTGGAGGAACGCGTGCAGATCCTCGCAGCCATATCGCACGATCTGCAAACGCCGATCACGCGCATGAAGCTGAGGGCGGAGATGGCGGAGGATTTCGGCGACAGGGACAAGCTGATGCAGGATCTCAGCGAGATCGAACGTCTCGTCAAGGAAGGCGTCGCCTATGCTCGCAGCGCCCATGGCAATGTCGAAAAAGCCTCGCGCATCGACCTTTCTTCGTTCATCGAGAGCCTCGTCTACGATTACCAGGATACCGGCAAGGACGTGACGATCACAGAGATGAGTGGCGGCGCGATCATGACCCGACCGCACGCCTTGAGACGGGTTCTGACCAATCTCATCGACAACGCGCTTAAGTTTGGTGGCAGTGCCGAGATCGAGGTGCTGCGCCGTGCCGATAGGGACGTGGTCGTTAGAGTGCTCGATCGCGGCCCCGGCATCCCCGAAGATCAATTGGAAGCCGTCCTCAAACCCTTCTTCCGTCTCGAGCAGTCGCGCAATCGCGACACTGGCGGCACTGGCCTCGGCCTCGCCATTGCCGTCCAGCTGGTCACAGCGATCGGCGGATCGCTGACGTTGCGCAACCGCGACGGCGGCGGCCTCGTCGCCGAAATCGCCATTGGCTGAACAGCGGTTGAACCGCCTCGCACATCGGTGACATGCTGCTCGATACCAGAAAAAAGCGGCAGCCTTTTGCGGCTGCCGCTGCTCAACATCACGTCCCCCTGACGGGGGCACCGTTTTTCTTATCTCGTCAGACGAGGTTTATGGTGACGTTGATATTGCCGCGCGTGGCCTTGGAATACGGGCAGGTTTGATGCGCCGCATCGACAATCGCGCGAGCAGTTTCGTGATCGACGCCTGGCAGGCTGACGTTTAGGCGCGCCTGAAGTTCGTAACCGCCTGCATTGCTGCAGAGATCAACTTCGGTGTCGACCGCGAGATCGGTCGGAAGTGCAACGGCAAGGCTCTTCGCGGCAAAGCCCATCGCGCCGATGAAGCAGGCGGACCAACCGGCGGCGAACAGTTGCTCGGGGTTCGTTCCCTGTCCCGCGCTACCTGGTGAGGAAAGCTTGACATCGAGGCGGCCGTCGGAGCTACGCGATGCGCCATCGCGGCCGCCGGTCGTATGCGTCTTGCCGGTGTAGAGTACTTTCTGATTGTCGCTCATGATATTTTTCCTTTCGATAGAATGAACGGCTCGCTGCCGAGACGCAGATGGCGTCCCGCACGTGTCTGGAATGTTTCGTCGCGGTGCGAAAATGTAGCCAACTCCCGCGGAAACCTGGTCCCGATACAATGTGATACGAACGGGCAGGCCGCTTCTCGGCGAGGCAATGGGCGCTCGAAAACGGGCCCGGCCAAAGCGCGCTGAAACTCCAACGCCGGGTCCAGAGTCTGGAATGGAGGGAGTGGGGAGCCGCTGCTGCTTCCGGCGACCACCCCAAGGTGGCCGGTTAGAGCCGGTCGACGTCAACCACGGCCTGGGCAAAGGCCTGCGGCGCTTCCTGCGGCAGATTGTGACCAATGCCGCCGGATATCAGCCGATGCTCGTACTTACCCGAGAACTTCTTGGCATAGGCCGCCGGCTCGGGATGAGGGGCACCGTTGGCATCGCCCTCCAGCGTAATGGTTGGTACGCCGATGACAGGGAACTTCGCGAGCCGCGCTTCGAGCTCATCGTACTTCTTCTCACCCTCAGCCGCGCTGATGCGCCAACGATAGTTGTGAATGGTAATGTCGACGTGATCCGGATTTTCGAAGGCGGCGGCGCTGCGATTGAAGGTCGCGTCGTCGAAGTTCCACTTCGGCGATGCGAGCTGCCAGATCAGCTTGGCGAATTCGCTGCGGTACTTCTCGTAGCCCGCGCGGCCACGATCCGTGGCGAAGTAAAATTGATACCACCAGGCAAGTTCCGCCTTCGGCGGCAAGGGTGCCTTGTTCGCTTCCTGGCTGCCGATGAGATAGCCGCTGACGGAAACCAGGGCCTTGCAGCGCTCAGGCCAGAGGGCGGCGATAATGCAGGCCGTCCGGGCTCCCCAATCACAACCGGCGATCAGCGCCTTTTCGATCTTCAGCGCATCCATCAGCGCAACGATATCGGCGGCAATCGCGGACTGCTGGCCGTTGCGCATCGTCTTGTCAGAGAGGAACCGTGTCGCGCCGTAGCCGCGCAGGTAAGGCACGATGACGCGATAGCCGGCGGCGGCAAGCAGCGGCGCAACATCGACATAGGTATGGATATCGTAGGGCCAACCATGCAGGAGAATGACCGGAGGCGCGTCGCTCGCGCCGAGCTCGGCGTAGCCGACATTGAGCAGACCTGCGTCGATCTGCTTGATCGAGCCAAATGAGGTATTGGTGCCTGGCGCGATGGTGGAGATTCGAGCCGCCGCCGGCGCCGCGGCCTGGGCAACGCCCGTGCCGGTCGCGCCGAATTGCGCTGCGGCAACGGTCAGCGCTGCCACGCCCATGAACCGCCGTCTTTGTTGATTGATTTCCTCTGTCATCACTGCTCTCCGACCTGTGTTAAAGACACCCGCATAAATCACTATCCGTGTGTATCAATTGTGTATCCGGCGCTCGGAATTGAAAGCAAATGTAGGTATCGGTCTAGCGATACATTGGTATACATTCGCGCGAGTTCATCAGCAGTTCGCAACAACCGAGGCATGCTGAGTTAGGAAGCGGTCGGGGCACCGACATGACCCGACCTCGAATATCACTGCGACCGGCATTGCCGGCGTACTTTGTTACCGGATGAGTTCAGGCACCGGCACGCTGAACATTGTAAATGCCCCGCGCGAATGCCCCGATGCCCTTGGCATCCAGCAAGCTGAGTGGCGCGCGAAACGTCACCCTGGCCACGCCGGGATGCCGGCCGATTTCGATGGCGCCGGCCAATGTGGCACGGTTCATCACCTCCGGTACGGTGAGTCCCAGGAAACCGGCTGCCCGTTCAAGGCCGTTCGTGGTGGCGTCGTTCAGGTTCGGACCGGTGCCGATGAAGCAGACAGGCACATCGTCCTCCACCTTTCGCACCCCGTGCTTGCGGGCAAGCGCCTGGACCCTTGTCCGCTCGGTTTCGTCGAGCGGGCGCGCCAGGAACGGCACGTCATCGAGAACCGGAAAAAGGATCGGCCCATCGATGTCGAGCCCCTTGATGACATGCACCTCGAGTGTCACCGTTCCAGCCACGTCGCATGTGTGGCCGGCAATCTCACCGTCTCCTTGCAGCGCATGCATATCGCCCAGATAAACACCGCTACCGGGAACCTTGACCGGGCAGATCAGAACGGCCCCTTCGCGGACCGTGTTCACGTCGAGGTGGCCGTCCGTCTTGTGCTCGGCTATCTCCTCTGCCGTCAGCGCGTAGATGTGGGGCGCATGATCCAGGAACGCGCCAAAATCGCCGGCATTGTGCGAGTCCGGCATGGCCTTGGACGGCGTGGTTCCCAACTGTCCGAGGAAAGGCCGCAGGCGCGTGGCGATACCAACG
This sequence comes from Rhizobium grahamii CCGE 502, assembly GCF_000298315.2. Taxonomy (GTDB): domain Bacteria; phylum Pseudomonadota; class Alphaproteobacteria; order Rhizobiales; family Rhizobiaceae; genus Rhizobium; species Rhizobium grahamii. The sequence continues at coordinate 169,791 of NZ_AEYE02000015.1, forward strand.
AGATCAGCCGGCGCGAAAGTCAGGATAGGATGCTGGATGGACGCGTCCGGTAGCGCCATCAGGCGATCGGCATCTTCCGCGAAGGCTTCCGCCTCGGCCTTGCCCACCGTCAGACCGACCTGTCGCTCGTCGTCGAACGCGATCGTATAGCCATTGGTAAAGGTAAATGGTGACGCATCCGTGCTTCGCAACGGATCGCCGTCGGCCCGATGCCTTCGACACGCGTGCGCGGCCACTCCACTCCGCAACCGGGGCACACGGCCGCACAGAAGGGATCGCCGTTGAACCTGCCCGCCATTGGCTCGTCGTTGCCGGAGGCTGTGGCGGAGGAAGTCACGACAATCGAGCGGATGCGGATGGCAATCGCGTCACCCACCTCCGCGCCTGCGACCGCAACCGGGCGCGTCACCTCATGTCCTCCGCGAATTTCCGGCGTGATCATCGGGCCCCAGCACCCGGGAGCGGTGTTGGCAATGATCGTGCCGCCGTCGGCGACCGGCCCCAGCATCGGTGCCGCTGGATCTAGAATACCGTTGGTCAACTCGTTGACGAAAATCGTCTGCGACCCGAGTTTTGACTGTTTTGCTTTATCAAGCATTTAGGCTCCTGTTGAATCTATCGGTGAACGACCTGCGAGGGACGTTTAAATTCGGCGAATGCTCATGTTCGCGGCACGGGACCGTTGTCGATAAAAGCCGGGATTTCGCGAAGCCTGGCGACAACGCTCGCAATACGCGGCCATTGACCGAGGGCAAGATTGTTTCTCTCGGCGTTTACGGCTTGCGGGAACAGGCAGATATCGGCCACCGTCGGAATATCGCCAACCGAGTATTTGCCGGTTTGTCGCCGCCCGAGAAGTTCTTCTACCGCTGTCAGGCCGACGCGGATCCAATGGCGGCTCCAGTCCGCGACATCCGCCGACCCCACACCGATGGCGCTCAAATGCGCGGTCACCCTAGGCGGAAGAAGCGGATGGATGTCCGCGGCGATTGCCAAGGCAACGGCGCGTGCAAAGGCGCGATCCTCAAGCCTGCCAGGAAGCAGCGGTGGCTCGGGATAGCGTTCGTCGAGATATTCGATGATTGCCAGGGACTGTGTCAGTAGCACGCCCTCGTCAGTCAGCAGGGCAGGAACGAGTCCCTGCGGATTGACCTGCAGATATTCGGGCGTCCGATTGATGGCATCGGCACCGAGGATGCCGATCGTCTCGCGCTCGACATCGAGGCCTTTCAGCGCCAGCGCGATCCTGACGCGCGACGCCGCCGACGAGATCTTGTCTTCGAACAATTTCATTGCCGATCTCCTCAGTTGCTAAAGCTTTCGGGAGCCGCCTTGGCCGAGGCAGCATCGGCAGTATGCGCGAGCTGCTTCGCGCTGGCAGCGACTGAGGGCGATAGCAGCGAGAATAGTGCCGCGATCGGGGGCGGCTCTCCGGGAGCGCTGTCCCATGCGCATGGAACGGCTGCCAGCGCGAGCACGGCAAAGGAAGTGACTAGAAGGCGCATTGCTTATCTCCTCAATTGCTTGACCCATCTGGGCCAACTCCTGGAAAATTCTAATCTTCCGGGGAGAACTTGAGCGTGACGACCGCGCGTGTCCCGCATGTGTTCGAATCCCCAAAGAACTGTATCGTTGTGTAAGCGCAGCAAAATCAGCCCGCCTTTTCTGCGACGAGAACTGGGTGCTCCCGATACTCTTCCGGGAAAAGCCGCTTCAGCGCTTCAATCTTTGGCTGCTCATAGACGTACACATAGGGTTGATTGGGATTGTTGTAGACGTAGTCCTGATGATAGGCCTCGGCGCGATAGAAGGTCTTCCCGACCTCGATCGAGGTGGCAAGCGGGCGAGCGAAAGCACCTTCACCGCGGAGCTGAGCGATGTAGTCGGACGCGACCTTCTGCTGCTCGCCGTTCAGCGGAAAAATCACCGAGCGGTATTGCTTTCCTACGTCGGGACCCTGCTGATCCACCTGCGTCGGATCGTGAACCACGGAGAAGAAGATCTGCAGCAACTGGCCGTAGCTAACTTGCTGCGGATCGAAGACGATCTCGACTGCTTCCGCATGACCGGTCTGCCCGGTCTCGGTCATCTCGTAGGTGGCTGTCGCGGCACTGCCGCCTGCGTAGCCTGCCGTCGCGGTGACAACCCCGGCGACATGTTGGAAAGCGCCTTGGACACCCCAGAAGCACCCGCCGGCAAGGACCAGCGATTGTGTAGCTGGGGTCGCGGCGACATCGTGGAGGACCGGGGGAACGCGCCTGGCCTCTTCCGCTGCCGCCCCGCCACTTAACTTGAGCACAAGGCCGCCGCCTCCGATCACGACAAGGGCGACAATACCCACTCTGCCGACGGAGCCAAGCAACGATGAACGAGATTTTTCTCGACTTTTCATAACCTTATCCTTTCATCCGAAGGTAAATACGAAGGCTTCGACGCCGGGATCGAGGAAGCGAATTTCGAACGTCCGCTCCCGCACCTCTCCCGACTGGCGCACCAGCTGGTAGAGCCGCGTTTCGGAAACCGTGCCATTGCCGTCTGCATCGATATCCGAGCCATGATCGGCTCCCGGTGCGACCCCATCGACCTTCACCTGAAAGCGGACCTTCTTGCCGTCCGCCCCGGGTCCGAGAACCAAATGCAGATCCCGGGCACTGAACCGATAGGTGATGCCGCCGCCGGCCTGATCGAGTGAGGCTTGCTCTCCCCCAACGGTCCACTTTCCGGTGAGCCCCCATTCATTCAGATCCGGCTTTCCCACGGTGTAGTCTCGAGCAGCGTCTGCCCTGACGCCTTCCGGCGAGATGAAGTTGGCAACTCGGAGGTAGCCGATGTAGGATTCTCCGGACTGCAGGCGGGCAAGGTCGGGCGCGGCCTCGGCACCCTTGGCGTCAGGTGCGACGGTGGCTGCATCGGCCTTCTTGCTGCCTGCTGCTTCCGCCAGCAGATCCTGGATGACCTGTTCGGACTGTTCGTAGTCTCCTTCACCGAACTGGGTGTGCCTGATCTGGCCCTTCGCGTCGATGAAGTAGTGGGCCGGCCAGTAGTTGTTGGCGAACGACCTCCAGATCTTGAAGTTGTTGTCGATCGCGACGGGATAACCGATCTGGAACTTGTCGATTGCCTGACGGACGTTGTCGATCCGCTTCTCGAAGGCGAACTCGGGCGAATGAACCCCGATCACGACCAGTCCCTGATCGCGGTACTTCTCCGCCCACGCCCGAACGTAAGGGATTGTCCGAATGCAGTTGATGCAGGAGTAGGTCCAGAAGTCGACGAGAACGACCTTGCCGCGCAATTCTTCCGCGGTGAGCGGCTTCGAATTCAACCATTCTACGGCACCGTCGAGCGACTGCAGGCGTCCAAGCACGGGCAAGTCGCTCTGATATCCCTTACGCGCATCGTTCGCTGCAAGTTGCATGGCGTTGCCGCCCGGCTTTGCAACACCGCTCGAACCATGCAGCTTGTCCAGCAACGACTGTTCGATGCCGGCGTTGCTGGCATAGGAGAGACGCGACAGCAGTCCGGTATCAAGGCCAAGGGCAATAGCGGTAACGCCAACCAGCACAGCTATGCCAAGACCCTGCCGCAGGCGCTCGCCGACGCCGAGCGACCGCTTCATCGCCGAGAACACCTTCTCGCCAGCAAGAACAGCTATCGCCAGTGAGGTGGCGGCACCTGCCGCATAAGCGGTCAGCAGCAGCGTTGTCTGCACGTTGGCGCCTTGCAGGGCGGCGCCCGTCAGGACCAGTCCAAGGATTGGACCGGCGCAGGGAGCCCAGAGAAGGCCGGTTGCGACGCCAAGAAGGAACGAGGTGCCGACGCTGCCCTTCTTGCCGATTGCCTGCTGCGACAGGCGGCTGCCGAGGGCAACGGCTGGCCGGGTCACGACCGCCGCGATGCGTGGCGAGAGCAGCGTCACGCCGAAGCCGGTGATCAGTGCGATGGCGGCATATCGGCCGATTTCGTTGGCATGCACCGCCCAGCCGCCGCCGACGGCGGCAAGTGTTGCCACGCCCGCGAAGGTCACGATCATGCCGACCAGCATCGGCAGGATGCTTCTCGTAAAGGGCTGGCCTGCCCGCGACAGAACGAAGGGCAGGACCGGAAGGATGCAGGGGCTGACGATCGTCAACGCCCCTGCAAGGTAGGCAATAAGGAATAGCAGCATAGTCATCCCCTGCAGTTGACCGATGCTCGCGCACTGGTCGTTGATGGTGGCTGCAGGGAACCAGCCCGAAGTATCTCGGTTGTGTCGCGTTCCGCCCGATTTGTATCAGAATGCAAGCAACGTCAGCCGCCGCTTCAGGAGTTCAGGCGCTTCAGCAGTTTCTTGGCAGCCGAGCCCGATGAAGCCGGGTTCTGGCCCGTGATCAGCCGGCCGTCGACAATCGTAAAATCGACCCAGTCGCCGGCCTTCTCGTAGTGTCCGCCGAGACGCTTCAATTCATCCTCGACGAGAAACGGCACGACCTCGGTGAGATGGACGGCCTCTTCCTCGCTGTTTGCAAAACCGGTGACACGCTTGCCCTTGACCAACGGCTGCCCCTGGTAGGCTACCTTTTTCAGAACCCCGGGTGCGTGGCAGACCAAGGCGACCGGCTTGCCTGCATTGTAGAAGCTTTCGATAAGGGCGATCGAGTCCTGGAATTGGCGAGATCCCACATCGGACCGTGTCCGCCGGGATAGAAGACGGTATCGAAACCATCTGCCTTGACCCCGGTGAGCCGCACCGTGTTGGCAAGCTCCTTTTGCGCCGCTGGATCGCCCTTGGAGCGCGCCATCGCCTCTGTCTGATTGGCTGGTTCGTCACTCTTCGGATCGATGGGAGGCTGCCCGCCTTTCGGTGATGCAAGGGTTATCTCGGCGCCGGCATCCTTGAACACATAGTAGGGGGCAGCAAATTCCTCCAGCCAGAAGCCGGTCGGCTTGCCGGTGTTTCCGAGCCTATCATGCGAAGTCAAAACCATCAGAATCTTCATCGTCAGTTTCCCTTTGTTGAGCAACCATAAGACGTGGCTGGCATGTCCCTTTGCCTGAACGCGAGCATGGCGCGTTGCAAGGCTTTGCCACTTGAAACCCGATCCTTCGAACCGCCGCCGGGCCCAACCACGGATAGCGCGCTGGCTCAGGCTTTCCTGGTTTCATTCCCCGATATTTACTTCCGTCCAATTTCGGGTGAATACTCGCCGCCGGGCAATCACTATTCCGCGAGGCGGCACAATGGATCGCATCGACGCAATGAAGGTGTTTGTGACGGCAATTGACGAGGGCAGCCTCGCCGGCGCCGCCCGCAATCTGAAGCGATCGCCAACGGCGGTCAGCCGGGCGCTAAGCTTTTTGGAAGCGCATGTTGGTGTCGAGTTGTTGCATCGGACCACTCGAACGCTGAAGCTGAGCGAGGCAGGCCAGCGCTATGCGGCAGCCTGCCGGCGCGTACTGGTCGATCTTGAAGAAGCCGACATGCTGGCAGGCGGCGAGCGCGCGGCTCCGCGCGGAACTCTGACCATCTCGGCACCACCGATCCTTGGCGAGGAGGTGCTGCGTCCTATACTGGACGACTTCCTCAACCTTCACCCGACCGTTTCTGTCCGCTTTCTCATGCTGGATCGCTTCGTCAACATGGTCGATGAGGGCGTCGACCTTGCCGTGCGTATCGGCCAACTTTCGGACTCCTCGCATGTCTCCACCCGTCTCGGTGGTGACGTGCGTCGCGTCGTGGTCGCCTCCCCTCGCTACCTTGCAAGCCATCCGCGCATTGACGAGCCCGGCGACCTTGCCAAGCACCAGATTATCGCATTCAGCAATTTCGGCCTGGATTCCTGGAGCTTTATACCAGCGAAGGGGACCGCCATTCCTCGGGTCGTCCATTTCACGCCGCGCTGCATCGTCAATAGCGTCCGCGCCGCCGCTGCATCCGCGGCTGCCGGCGGTGGCCTAACCAGGCTCTATTCCTACCATGTTGCATCATACGTGCGCGACGGACAGCTGAAGATCGTGCTCGCAGATGCCGAGTACCCGCCACTGCCCGTACATCTGCTCGCACCACAGGGCCGCATGTCGGTGCCGAAGGTCCGCGCATTCGTGGACTTTGCGGCTCCCCGACTGCGTTCCGAGTTCGCGCGGATGGCCACTGCAGCCGGCTCACTTTCCTGATTATGCCGAAATTCGGTTGATTGTCGGTCAATCAACGTCAATTCCCTCAGTGATCGGATGGATCTAAATCAAATGCACCAACGCCGAGGGCGTAGGGCGGCCAGCAACTGAAAGGCCGCTGCACTTGAAAGGATCCCATCATGAGCACGGAACAGAAGGTCGCCATTATCACCGGCGCATCACAAGGTATCGGCGCAGCATTGGTTCGAGCCTATCGCGATCGCAACTATCGCGTCGTCGCCACCTCCCGCTCGATCGAGCCAAGCTCCGACACCGGTATCATCGCCGTACCGGGCGACATCAGCAAGCCTGAGACCGCCGAGCGCGTCGTTCGCGAAGCACGCGAGCGTTTCGGCCGTATCGACACATTGGTGAACAATGCCGGTGTCTTTCTTGCCAAGCCGTTCACTGAATTCACCGAGGAAGACTACAACCACAACATGGGCGTCAACGTCGCCGGTTTCTTCCACATCACGCAGCGCGCGGCGACCGAAATGCTGAAGCAGGGTTCCGGCCATATCGTCAGCATCACGACGAGCCTGGTGAACCAGCCGATCGCAGGTGTTCCGGCGGCCCTCGCCTCTCTGACAAAGGGCGGCCTGAACGCTGTCACGCAGTCGCTCGCCATCGAATACGCAAAGAGCGGCGTTCGGGTGAACGCGGTCTCGCCGGGTATCATCAAGACACCGATGCATCCGCAGGAAACGCATGCAGCGCTCTCGACCCTGCATCCGGTGGGCCGGATGGGCGAAATCCGCGATATCGTCGATGCCGTGCTGTATCTCGAGGGCGCGAGCTTTGTCACCGGCGAAATCCTCCACGTCGATGGCGGCCAGAACGCCGGTCGTTGGTAGGCCGTGTAGCTCCGGTCCGGCCTGCCCGGACCGTTTTCCGACGACTGCGACCCCAGATGGCCGCAGTCGCCATCAAGACAAGGCTCAAGAAGGTGGAAAATGAAACTGGTACTGGTTGCCGACCCGATGTGTTCATGGTGCTACGGCTTTGGAAAAGAAATGACGGCCCTGCAGGAACGTCATCCCGAGATGTCGCTTGAGATCGTCGTCGGAGGCTTGCGCGCCGGCGCGACCGACGTGCTTGATGATGCCGGCAAGCGTTTTCGCTTGGAACACTGGGCAAGGGTAGAACAGGCGAGCGGCCTGCCGTTCAATCGGGACGGATTGATGGCCCGTCAGGGCTTCGTCTATGACACCGAGCCCGTTTGCCGGGCGGTCGTGGCGGCGCGCATTCTTAAGCCGGAAGCCGATCTATTGACGGTCTTCCGCGCCATCCAGCAAGCATTCTATGTCGATGCCCTCGATACGACCGATGGTGCTGTCCTCGCGCAGGTCGGTGCCGAGGCTCTGAGCGCTGCCGGCCATCCCACCACACAGGATGAGTTCCTCGCGGTGTGGCAAGCCAAGAGCACGATCGATGCTGCTGCTTCCGATTTCGTCAGGGCACGATCTATGGGAGTATCGAGCTTTCCGACTTTGTTTCTTTCTGACCAAGGCAAACTGCGCCGGGTCGGCAACGGATATGCCCATGTCGAAACATTGGAGCAGGAGATTGGCGCCCTGCTCGCAGCATAGCGACCCTCAAGTTCAAATCTGAGAAAGGAGACTGCAATGCCCATCGTTACCGTACAAGTGACTCGCGAAGGAACGACGCCCGACCGAACTTCGGTCACCGCCGAGGAAAAGGCCGCGATCATCAAGGGCGTCAGCCAGGTACTGCTCGACGTCCTCAACAAGCCTCTTGAATCGACCTATGTTGTCATCGAGGAAGTCGATCTCGACAATTGGGGCTGGGGCGGACTGCCGACCGTGCAGTATCGAAAACAGCGAGCTGCAAAGCCTTGAAAAGCGAGACCCGCTGTCGGATATCGGCGGCGGGTTCGTTTGGTCTCCTCCTTCGACCACGGAAAAATCTTCCAGCTTGACGTTTGCCCGCACCGGTGGGCCCTCTCAGTCAACGCGCCGGCTGACTCTGCTGAAGATCTTGAAATCCGATCTCAGGGCACCCGCGCACATTGGCGAAAGTGATCTCGCGGCGATCACCCCACCCTGTTAGCCCTCGCAGCGTCAGAACATTCTCGTCGCGATAGACGAGATCCGTGCGGTAGATACCGGCGCGTCGGGCCCTGTTCGTCGCTTGACTGACGTTACAGGTGCCCTCCGATGGCTCCACGTGCCAAGTGCTCGTACCCCTGCCATCGGGATTCCAGCCGTCCGCGGCACCCGCCACAACCGGTAGCAAAGCTGCGAAAGTCAACAAGGTTGCACGGAACGCGGCTTTCATGATCCCTACCCGGTTGCGCTGCGCTGGAACGCTCCGCGCCAAGATAGACGGACTGTGGCGCAGCGCAATCGCGTCCGGGCAACCCACACGCCCTTTACAGACAAAAGTTACCGGACTCGTGCGGCAGCGTTGATGATCGGTTAACGTCGCCGCACTGTCGTCTGGCTGGTCACCTCATCGCTTCGCCCGAGCAAGCACGAAGTCGTGCTTCACCTCCCAGAAGTCGCCGGCAAACTGATACTGTTTCGAGCGTTCGGCATCGCTTGTCCGGCGAAATTCGGCGAGCAGGCTTTCCTTAACGCCAAACACCGCATCCGAGTCGATGTATGGATCATCGGGATCGAAGATGTGCGTGATCAGTGTTTCGAAGCCGTCGACCTTGATGATGTAGTGCAGATGCGCGGGTCGATTGGGGTGGCGCCCCAGCGCCTTCAGCATCTGCCCCACCGGACCATCGTAGGGGATCGGATAGTATTTTGGCTTCACCGCCCGGAACCAATAGTGCCCGTCCGGCCCTGTCCGGAACACGCCGCGCAGATTGAAGTCCGGCTGAATACCCTTTTGCTGGACATCATAGAAGCCCTCATCGTTGGCCTGCCAAACATCAAGGACCGCGTTGGCGATCGGCCGCCCGTCGGTGTCGAGAATCCGTCCCTCGATCACCATGTCCTCGCCCTTCTGGTCGAGACAGATGTTCGCGCCCATTGGAAGTTCCGGCGCGTCGGCAACGTGAAATGGGCCAAGCACCGTGCTCTCCGAAGCTCCGGAAGGCTTGCGATTGTTGATCGCATCGACCAGCATCGACACCCCGAGCGTGTCGGAAAGCAGGATAAACTCCTGCCGCCACTCGTTGCACATCTGACCCGTGCGCGTGAGGAAGAGAATGGCTTGCATCCACTCGTCCTGCGTCGGCTCGATCTCCTTCACTGCTTCGTGGAGCTTTCGGGTGATGACCTCCATCACCTGTTTGAGGCGTTCGTCCTTGGCGTTCTTGTTGCGGCCGGTTACGACCGCCACCGAATCTTCTTCCGTGAAGAAGCCCTTTTCATGCGCTTCCATGTTGCTCTCACTTATCAAGAATGGATTTCAGGACGCGGCGCAATTCGGCTTCCGGATTGGAAACCATGTCGTCCGCGCGCCAGGCGACGTGGTGGTCGGGACGTACCAGAATGGCGCCGGAATCCCGCACCTCTCGCGCGTTGGCCCAATCGCCAACGAGGTCCTGCCATTGCTGGCGCGGTCCGATGACGTGCGTGGTGATCCGGATGTTGAACTCCTTCGCGAGCGCCTTAGCGGCCGCAACCCAGCGGTCACCGCCAATGCCGGTCAGGATGGTGAAGGTGCCGTGGCCGGTCAGATCGAGGGTCGAAGCTTTCTCGCCGCTTTGATTGAACAGCCAAGCGTGCGGCAATCGAGCGCCGGGCCATGTTGTTGGCTGATAGTGCAGCTCCGGATCCTTCGCAAAGGCGGGTTCGGGTCGGCCGTCCGCTACAATGCCGGCCGACTTGTAGCGCTGGTTCATCTCGACGCCATGCGCATCGAATTCATAGACCTTGTAGGCAATCGCATCGCGGATCGCCTTTCGCTGCTTTTCCGCGTCTGGCGTGTCCTGGCAGCGCGCATCCATATTCTCTTGCATCTTGACGGGATCGACCGAGTCCAACAGGCCAAGCGCCTTGAAGATTGGGCCGAACTCTTCGATCGACTTGTTCGCCCGCGTTACGATCTGCTTGGCGACAGGCGCACGTTCGACATTGTAGCTATCAAGCAGTCCCGACCCGGCCTGTCCCTTTAGGACCATCGACAGCTTCCATGCGATGTTGAAGGCATCCTGGATTGACGTGTTGGAGCCCAGTCCGTTCGACGGAGGATGGCGATGCGTCGCGTCGCCCATGCAGAAGACGCGTCCGTTCGACATCGTCGTCGCGTACATGTTGTTTACGGTCCAGGTCGAGACCGACTTGATCTTTGGCTGAAGCTCCTGATCCCCAACGAGTTCGCGCACGACCTTGATGGCGAAATCCTCGGTCACCTCAGGCGCCGGCTGGTTGATGTCGTAACCCCAGACAATCAGCCATTCGTTCCACGGCCGCACCATGCGCACGAGACCCATGCCGATGCCACCGACATCGGCACCAGGCTGCAGCACCCAATAGAGCACGGAGGGGCGGTGCGCGACATGGCGCGACAGATCAGCCTCGAACAGTATGTTCATTGAGCCGCCGACACCCATCTTGCCTTCGAAGGCAAGGCCCGCATGTTCCGCCACCTTCGAATTGCCGCCATCGGCGCCAACCAGGAACTTGGATCGGACGGTAAATTCCTTGCCGGTCAGCCGATCAAGACAGGTGGTCGTGACACCATCGGGATGCTGCTCATGGCTGATATATTCGCACGACATGCGCGCCTGCGTGCCGCGCGAGCAGGCGGTCTTGAAGAGCAGCGGCTCCATGAAGGTTTGCGGCAGGTCGTTCATCAGGCTCGGTGAAGAGAGCTGATGTTCGGCGCGAGACAGCGGATGCTTACCCCAGCTCTTCATGCGGCCGATTTCCTCACCGGTCAACGAGGTGCAGAAGACGTTCTCGCCCATCAGGTCCTGCTCTGCGGCAAACATGTAGGCTTCATCCTCGACATCCCGACCGAGATCGCGCAGGACCTCCATCGTACGCTGATTGGTGATGTGGGCGCGCGGCGTAGTGGCAAGCCAGCGATAGCGATTGATCACCATGTTCTCGACGCCGTAGGTCGACAGCAGCGCCGCGGTTGCCGAGCCCGCCGGGCCCGTTCCGATGATGAGTACGTCCGTTGTGATATCAGCCATTTGGCCCTCCTATCTTCTTGTGTTCGAGAGGTCCGCCTTTGAGGATGCGGCGAACCGGAAACAGCTGGATGCCGGTTCGATCGGAGAACAGTCCCCACAACCCGCGGGGGGCGAACAGCATCGTGACGATCGCAACCAGGCCGAGGATCAGGAGATACCAGGAGCCGTAGCCGGCAAGCAGGTTTTGCAGCAGGAAAAAGACGATGACGCCGACGATCGGGCCTTCGACGGTGCCGATACCGCCGATGACCACGATAAAGATCACGTAGGCGGTCCAGTCGATCACCGAGAAGGCGGCGTCCGGGGAGATGCGCTGCTTCTGGACATAGATCAGCGCACCACAGCAACCGGTCAGAAAGGCCGCGGTCAGGTAAACCATCGTCTTCATCCGACGGGCATCGACGCCAACGGCTCGGGCCGCTTGTTCGTTGTCGCGAACTGCGGCAAGGCCCAGTCCATGCCGTGAGCGCAGCAGCCAGTAGATGGCTCCGATCGTCAGCAACGCGAGCACCAGCGCAAGCCAATAGGTCAGCGCATCGCCGGCCTCCGCCGACTTCATGCGGAACAAGGATTTCAACAAATCGATGCCGATCATGTCGCGCGTCGCATCACGGGGGAGCGAGGTGCCGGTGCCGCCGCCAAGCGCCTTCCATTGCGCAAAGAGCAGACGCCCGACCTCGGCGATGACCCATGTGCCAATGGCAAAATAGGGACCGTAGAGGCGAAAGGTGAAGAAGGCCGTCGGTGCTGCAACGATTGCCGCGAAGAACCCGGCGACGATGACCGCCGCCACCGGGTCGAGCCCGAGCAGGCTGACCAGCGCAAACATCGCGTAAGCCCCGCATCCGACGAAGAGCTGCTGGCCAACCGAAATCAGACCAGCATATCCGGCAAGCAGATTCCAGCATTGTGCCAACACGAGCATCGTAAGGATGAAGAACAGATCCTGGACAGCGCCCCGCGACAACAGCAGTGGCGCTAGAACGGCGAGGATCACGGCGACCGCCGCAATGACGGCGAATGCCGCGGAGGCGCCGGTGCGGGTCTCAACTTTGAAGTTTGGTGTGAGCAGCTGTTCCATGACGCTCAATCCACTGCGCGCGGGAAGAGGCCGCGCGGCTTGAACAGGAGGACGAGGAGAAAGGCGAGATGCCCGGCGAGGATTTGCCATTCCGGATTGACGGCAGCACCGATCGTCTGTGCGACACCAAGGATGATACCGCCGGCGAGCGTCCCCCAGAGCGAACCCAAGCCACCGATGATCACGGCCTCGAAGGCGTAGATCAGGCGCGCCGGTCCGGATGTGGGATCAAAATTGGCACGCGTTCCGAGGAAGAGTGCAGCAATCGTCACCACCACCATGGCAAGACCGGTCGCCATGGCGAAAATGCGCTGTGGCCGGATGCCCATCAGGCCCGCCGTGGTGACATCGTCGGACGTTGCACGAAAGGCCCGGCCGACGGAGGTCCGGTAGATCAGTTGGTTCAGCGCAACGATGGTGAGGACCGCCGAGCCAAAGGTGAGCATCGGCATGACACCGACATTGATCGGCCCCAGTGAAACGGAGGCAGTCTCGAGCGTGCCGGCCGAAATCCGCCGGCTGTCAGCCGTAAATCCTTCCAACAAGCCGTTCTGGATCACGATTGAAAGACCGAAGGTCACTAGCAGCGGCGGCAGAATATCCTTTCCGAGCGTGCGGTTGAGCAAATGGTACTGAAGCACCCAACCGGCCGCGAACATGAGAGGCGCCGCAACCAGCACCGCAACGAAAGGATGAAGCCCCAGCAGGGAAACAAGCAGCAGGATCAGAAAGGCCGCGAAGACAATCAGGTCGCCATGCGCCAGATTGACCAGCCGCATGATGCCGAAGACGAGGCTGAGCCCCGCCGCAAAAAGCGCATAGAGCCCACCGAGCAGGATGCCCTGAGCTATCGTATCAAGCCAGTTCATGACCATCCGCTCCGAAGTAAGCCTTGTGAATAGCCTCGCGATCGAGGTCGCATGGCTTGCCGGAGAGCGTGATACGGCCCTCCATCATGCAATAGACCCGATCGGATACCTTGAGTGCCTGGGCGATATCCTGTTCGACGATGATGATCGCCGCGCCGGTTTCGCGGATCCGTGGAAAGGCGGCGTAGATATCGCGCACAACGACGGGCGCCAATCCGAGGCTGATCTCATCGCAGAGAAGTACGTCCGGGTTGGACATCAATGCCCTGCCGATCGCCACCATCTGCTGCTGGCCACCGGAAAGCGCGGTTGCGGGGCTGCGCCGTCGCTCCTTGAGGATCGGGAACAGTGCATAGATGCTGTCGAGTGCCCAGGGCCCCGAGGTCTTGCGGCCATAAGTCCCGACCAGCAGGTTCTCCTCAACGGTGAGGGACGGAAACAGGCGCCGGCCTTCGGGTACCATGGCGATCCCCCGCGCCATAACGTCGGGAGCTGCGAGGGCGCCGATCGCCTCTCCCCGATAACGGATGGAGTCCGGCTCGTTCTTCAGGACGCCGGAAAGCGAGCGCATGAGCGTGGTCTTGCCGGCCCCGTTTGCGCCGATGATTGCCAGCGTTTCGCCCTCATCAAGGCCGATTTCGACGCCGAACAGCGCCTTGAAATCGCCATAGGAAGCCGTCAAAGCGTGGGTTTCGAGAAGAGCCATCAGACCTCGATCCCCAGGTAGACTTCGCGCACTTCCTTCGAATTCATGATCTCGTCAGGCTTTCCGATGCCGATCACCCGGCCGAAATGCAACACGAGCAGGCGTCCGACCACGGCGTTCAATGCATGCAGGACATGCTCGATCCAGATCACCGCAATGCCTTTGTTATGCAGGCCACGGATGGTTGCCACCAGCGCCCGGCATTCGCCTTCCGTCAGTCCGCCAGCGATCTCGTCGAGCAGCAGGAGTTTCGGATCAGTTGCCATCGCGCGAGCGAGTTCCAGCCGCTTGCGCTGCAGCAGCGTCAGGCTTCCAGCCGTGGCATTGGCCTTGTCGATCAGGCCGGTGTCGATGAGGATTTCCGCGCAGCGATCCATGACCTCCCCTTCCCGCTTTCGCGCGCCGAAAGACCCTGCCACCAGCAGATTCTCGAACACGGTCAGCTGATCGAAGGGTTGCGGGATCTGGAACGTGCGGCCCATACCCGCAAAGCACCGTGCCATCGGAGGGGTCTTGGTTACGTCGGAGCCTATGAAACGGATTGTCCCGTTGTCTGCCGCAATATTCCCGGTGATCAGGTTGAAGAGGGTCGACTTTCCGGCGCCGTTGGGGCCGATGATTCCAAGCGCCTCACCTTCTTCCACGGCAAAGGAAATCTGCTCGGCGACCGTCAGCGCGCCGAACTTCTTCGAGACACCTTCCAGTTCCAGTATTGGCATCCATCTCTCTCCCATTAGGGAGCCGCCTCCACGGCTCCCTCGATCCGCAAGCGCCGATGCGCTCAGGCGATCGGCTCCATCTTTCCGCCAGTCGGAATGTTCGGGGCGCTAGCGTTCTCGACGATGATCAGATCGTAACCCTTGCCACCCTGCTTCAGTCGCCACTGGCCTCCGACGAGCGGTGTCTTCGCAACGTTCTTCTGGGCGAACGGCGGCAGCTTGTCGTTGCCCCAGGCGATCGGCCCAACGAGCGTGTCGAGCTTCGTTTCGCCGATGACCTTGGCGACCGCCTCCCCGTCGCCGGGTTCGTCGGCGCGCTTCATGACATCGACCGCGAGCTCGAACAGCGCGTGGGCAAAGCCAATCGGCTGCGTCCAGGGTCGGCCCGTCGCCTTGGTGAAGGCGTCGGCGACCTGCGCTGCGGTCTCACCCGTCAACGAAGACTTGAACGGATGGCTTGGCGTCCACCACACTTCGGTCGAAAGATTGTGGCCGGCATCGCCGAGCGATTCCACCGTTTGCGGGAAAAGCAGTGCCTTGCCGACCGAGGCAACCTTCGGCTTGAAGCCTTGCTGCTTCGCCTGGTTCCAGAAGGTTGCGAGGTCTGGCGGGATGACGACGCCGGTGACGATCTCGGCGTTCGCCTGCTTGAAGGCGTTGATCTGCGCGGAAAAATCGTCCGAAAGGTTCTGGAAACGGCCGGGATCGGTCAGCGTATAGCCAAGCTTTTCGAGTACCGGCGGGAAGCCGACGACCTTGTCCCCCCAGGCATTGCCATCGCCATCGTTGGGGAAGAGTCCACCGACCTTCTTGTTGGTTTCGACCTGCGCCCACATGCCGGTGAAGACGGCAATGATATCCTCGAGTCCCCAGAAGAAGTGATAGGCGAAGTTGAACGGTTTCCAGGAATTCGGGTCGCCAGGATTGGCCTGCTGGCCAATGAACCATGGCTGCCACGGTGCTACCGTCGAAATGCACGGCATTTCTTCCGCTTCACAGGTGGTCGACACCGGATTGGTCGTCTCCGGCGTCGAAGAAACCAGCACCAGGTTCACCTCGTCGGTGACGATCAGCTCCTTTGTCACCTCAGCGGCGCGATTGGGATTGGACTGGCTATCCTTGACGACGACCTGATAGTCGAGGCCCATCTTCTTTGTCGTGGCGAGAAAGTTCTCGATGACGAACTTGTCGGCCTCGCCGAACGCGGCGAGCGGCCCCGTTTGCGGGCTGACATAGCCGAGCTTGATGGCGCTCTTCTGCGCAAGCGCAGGCAAGGCTAGCCCGGACGTGGCGGCGAGTACGCCGGTGGCCGCCGTCTGTTTCAGGAAATCGCGTCTGGTTGTCATTTCATTCTCCTCCCATTCCCCCTTGTGTAACGTCAGTTCTACGGCCTGCGGCCCTCCCAGGCCTGCTGCAGCAGCGCGCGGATCGACGACCGATCAATCGGTCGCGGATTCCAGTAAGGATTCTCGACAGCGATCTGGCTTGCCTTGTCGAGATCGGCCTCGGTCAGGCCGAGGTCACGGAGAGCCAGCGGCGCGCCGATCGACTTTGCGAAATCCCAGAGCCCCCCACCGACCGAGCCACCGAAAATCTCCGCGACAGGCTGAAGAAACTCCGGCACTGCAACGGCGTTGAAGGCTGCCGTATGCGGCAGCATGATCGCATGCGTTTCCGCATGCGGCGTGTCGAAGGTGCCGCCAAGCGTGTGGCAAATCTTGTGGTGCAGCGCCATGCCGACCGTGCCGAGGACCGTGCCGCAAAGCCAGGCGCCATAGAGCCCCTCCGCGCGTGCCTCGACATCGTTTGGCGCCGTCGTGATCTTCGGAAGTGCTGACCTGAAGGCACGCAAGCCTTCGACGGCCATGAGCGTCGAGATCGGATTGCGGTCCTGCGCATAGAGCGCTTCGACAGCATGGGCCATGGCGTTCAGACCCGAGGTCATCGACATACCGACCGGTAGGCCGGTTGTCAGCGTGGCATCGTAGATCACCACCTCAGGCAGGATTTTCGCCCCCTTCACCGTCGTCTTGCGACCGCCCTCGGTCTGACCAAGGATCGGCGTGACCTCTGAGCCTGCGTACGTCGTTGGAATGACAATCTGCGGCACGTCGGTGCGGTAGGCGATGGCCTTTCCCAGGCCTGTCGTCGAGCCGCCGCCGAGCGACACGACGCAGTCGGCGCGGCTTTCCTCAACCACTCGAATGGCCGTTTCGGTGACATCGACAGGCGTATGCATCACCGCGCCGCTGAACACGCCGACGGCCAGTGGCCCGATCTTTGCGGCCAGCGCCTCGGCGTCGCCCTTCTGCTGCGGTGTGGAGAGGACCAAGGCCTTCCGGCAGCCGATCTTCTCGATCCAGCTTGCCACCTCCTGGCTCACGCCTTCACCGAAGACGATGTGGGCGGGGCTGCCGGCATAGTTGAACGACAGGCTCATCGTGCTTTCTCCGGTCTTGCGCGCACCATCACGAAGGTGAAATCGACCTGCTTCATCTGCGACACATCTCCGTTGGCCGGGCGAAAGTCGCAGACGAGCTCAGGCTTGACGCCAAACAGCGCATCCTCATGGAGATGCGGATCATTTCGATCGTAGACATGCGTGGTGATCGTCTCGAACCCTGCCGCACGCACGACAAAATGAAGGTGCGCTGGCCGATGCAGGGGATAGCCCGCCGCTGCCAGCAAATGCCCGACAGGGCCATCGTCCGGAACGCTGTACCCCTTAGGCATGATGGCACGATAGTTGACGCATCCATTGGCATCGGAGCGGAAGAGGCCGCGCAGGTTATGCTCGGGCTGCAGGTCCGGCTGCTGGTTCTCGTAGAGACCCTGCGCATTGGCCTGCCAGGTGATGAGCTCGGCCACGGGGATGGGCTGGCCATCGAGATCAATGATCCGCGCCGAAACGCAAAGCGGCTCTCCCACCCCATCGAGCGAAATCGAGCTCCCCAGCGGGCGCTCCGGCACATCGCTGCGAAAGAACGGACCTCGGATGGTGTTGGGGGTAGCGCCCTTCGGCCGTTTCGAATTGATCTCTTCCACGAGGGCGGAGGCTCCGATCAGATCGGCGAGCAGCACCCATTCCTGGCGACGCTCATCGGAGGCATGCCCGACTTCCGTCAGAAACGCGATGACGTTGCGCCACTCGTCCTGGGTGGGTCGGAATTCCTTGATCAGTTCATGCGTGTGCTTGACGATCGCAGCCATGAGACGTGGCAGCTGGCCACCTTTTCCCGAGGGCATGCGCTCGGCAAACACCTCCGAAGAGGTCGCCTCACTGAAAATACGCGGATCGACTGCCGGCGGCATGCGTCTCTCCCAAACCGCATCGTTGGTGAAGATAAGTTAGCAGGACTGCGGCAACCGATTGATGATTTGATTCAGCTTTAATATAACAGATCGTTATGAAGATAGATGAACGGCACCTCATTCAACTCGCCGCCGTGGTCAAGACCGGAGGGGTGACCGAGGGGGCGGCCCTTCTCGGGCTCGCGCAACCGGCTGTCTCGCGCACGCTTTCGATGCTTGAAATGCGTCTCGGCGAACCATTGTTCATCAAAGGCCGCAGGCCGCTGCAGCCGACGCCCCTTGGCCTCTCACTGTCGGAGCAAGGGCTGGTGATGCTGGCGGCGTCTCGCAAGGCGTCCGACCTCGTGGAAAGCTTCCGCGTCGGCAAAAGCGGCGTGGTGCGCGTCGGAGGCACGCCCTTCTTCATGGATGCGCTGATCGCCGGGCTCTGCGCCGAGTTTCAGGTCACCCGGCCTGATGTTCGGATCGATCAGAGCTACGGCTACTTTCCGGATCTCCGTGCCGCACTGAAGGCCGACCAGATCGATCTTGCCATCTGCCCGATCGACATTCTCGACGAAGGATCCGGCCTGGAGTTCCAGCAAATCCTGCCCGGACGCAACGTGATCGCCTGCCGCGTCACACATCCCCTCTTGCTCAAGCGCCGCCTGCAACCAAGCCAGCTTCTCGATTATCCCTGGGTCGCTCCGCCGCCCGGGAGCCCCCTCCTCGCCGATCTCAGAGCCCTGCTACTTTCCTTTGGGGGAACCGAGATCAAGGTCCGCTATTCCGGCGGTTCGCTGATGAGTGTCCTCAACTATCTCAAGGCGGCGGACGCGCTCACTGTGATGCCCCATAGCGTCGTCTTCGCATTGCGCAAGGAAAAATCCATCACCGCCCTACCGTTGACGATCCCGCATCCGGAGCGGGCGCTGGCAATCCTGACGCGTGCGGATTCCGTACGGTCACCAGCGGTCGACCAGTTCGTGCAGCATATCCGCGCAGGCTTCGAAAGCCTGCGCCACCTCATCAAACGGCATGAGGAAGCAGTGGTCTGGGGGCGGTAGCGGCTTACCGCTGCCGCCGTGGTGGCAATCAACTACCGCGCAGGTTTGCCTTCTGGACCGCCGCGGCCAAGCTTGTCAGGAAGCGGCTCGCCCTTCGGTGTGAATTCGAGCGATCCTGAATTGATGCAGAAACGCTCGCCTGTCGGAGGCGGGCCATCCGGGAACACGTGTCCCTGATGCGCACCGCACCGCGCGCAAACGATCTCGGTCCTGACGATGCCGTAGCGGGTGTCGCGAATACGCCGCAGGTGATCGCTTTCGACAGGGGCGGTGAAACTCGGCCAGCCGGTGCCACTCTCGAATTTCTCGACGGCCTTGAACAGGGGAAGGCCGCAAAGGCGGCACGTATAGAGCCCTTCGCGGTGCTCATGCAGAAACACCCCACAGAACGGCGCTTCCTCCCCGTGCTCGAGCAGCAAATGGCGGTCCTCCTCGCTGAGCTCCGCCACAAGCTCTCGCATCTGCTCTCGCGTGGGAGGAGCGAGATCGAATCCAAAATCGACGACATCACGCATCTTGGTCTCCTGGGTGTTCCGGCGATTTCCGGAACACAGTTTACTGTTACGATGGATGGCAGCGCCATCCCAGGTGCAACTACGAACGCAACGTCCGGAAGGCGGTCCTGACCTCCTCGGAGAAGGCCTTTGGCTGCTCCCAGGCGGCAAAATGACCGCCCTTGTCGAGCTTGTTGAAGTGGATAAGCTTGGGATAGGCCCGCTCCACCCAGCTGCGCGGGGCCGTATAGATCTCATCCGGGAAGACGCTGACAGCAACCGGTATCTTAAGATTCTTGACCGCGAAGAAGGCGAGCTTGTTTTCCCAATAGAGCCGCGCCGACGAGACGGCGGTATTCGTCAACCAGTAAAGCGTGACATTGTCGAGGATATCGTCTCGCGTCAGGCCTTCCGTCTTTCCGTCGAAGACACGCGCGATCATTTCGTAGCTGCGGATATCGTGATCGAGCATCCATGCGGCGAGGCCAACAGGCGAATCCGCGATTCCATAAAGCGTCTGTGGGCGGTTCGCCATTTCGAGCGCGTAACCAAGGCCATGCTTGTAGAAATCGTCCAGCTGCGCGTAAGCGTGCTGCTCGTCAGCCGAGAGACCTGCCGGCGGTTTGCCGCCGAGCTGCAATGCCGCGGCAACGTCATCGGGAACGGTGGCCGGCATGTTCACGTGAATGCCGAGCAATTGCGGCGGTGCGACTACCGCCATCTGTTCCGAAACCGCATCGCCCCAATCACCGCCCTGGGCGACGTAGCGCCTGTACCCAAGCCGATCCATCAGTTCGATCCAGGCATGGGCAATGCGAATGGGGTCCCACCCCGTCTTCGTCGGCTTACCGGAGAAACCGTGACCGGGCAACGACGGAATGACCAAGTGGAACGCGTCCGAGGCCTGGCCGCCATGCGCCGTCGGGTTGGTTAGCGGTTCGATGATCTTCAGCTGTTCGATGATCGATCCGGGCCACCCATGTGTGACGATGAGGGGCAAAGCGTCTTCGTGCTTCGAGCGAACATGGATGAAGTGAATATCCAGTCCGTCGATGGTGGTAACGAACTGTGGCAAGGCGTTCAGCCTAGCCTCGACTTTTCGCCAGTCGTAGTCGTTTGCCCAGTATTCCGCCAGTTTTCGCGTCGTTTCGTACTGGACACCCTGTGAACTGTCGTTGACGGTCTCCTGCTCCGGCCATCGGGTGGCGTTGATGCGCTGGCGCAGGTCTGCAAGCTGCGCATCGGTTGCCTTGAACTGGAAGGGCCGAATTGCATTGTCGTCGCCGGCCGCTGCAACGAACGAAGCCGGCAAGAGACTGACTGCACCCGCAACCGCCGCAGAAGCGAGCAGGCTCCGTCGGGTGACCGGTGATAGTAGAGCTGACATGACGTCCTCCTAGGTATTCAGGTTCATTGAGCGTGGGCGATGACCAGGCATGGTCTCGCCGTAAACGTCGTTCAGACGAGGGTCAGCGACACGTCGATGTTGCCGCGCGTTGCCTTCGAATACGGGCAGATCTCGTGGGCTGCATGCATCAGCTCCTCTGCGACGTCGCGCTCGATGCCCGGCACGCTGACATTGAGGCGCGCCCGCAGGAAGAAGGAACCTCCGTCGACGTTCAGATCGATTTCCGTATCGATCTCAGGATCAACGGGCAGCTTGACCTTCCTCTGTGACGCCGCAAGCTCGATCGCGCCAATGAAGCAGGCCGACCATGCGGCACCGAAAAGACGCTCGGCGGCCGGATGCGGCTGTGAAAGCTGAAGATTCAACTCGCCATCGCTGCTGCGGGTGAAACCGTCGCGACCGCCCTTGTTGTGAGTCTTGCCGGAAAAAAGAAGCTTCTCAGTCATCGTAAAATCCTTCGCTCTTATCGTATCCGCTTCAATCGGATGCGATTTAAATAGATAAACAGAAAGTCGATGTCAATAGCATTGCGATTTAATCGGATGCGATTTATATATGGTACAAACAACCGAACAGGATATCCTCATGCCCACGTCCAAAACCGCAAAAAGCCTAGAGACTGGGATGCCCTCCTCCGGCGAGACCGAGAGCAACGACAAGAAGCTCTCGAACTTCCTTTGCTTCGCCGTGTACTCGGCAAACCTTGCCTTCGGGCGCGCCTACAAGCCGATCCTGGATAAGCTGAATCTGACCTATACGCAGTACATCGCGATGGTGGCGCTTTCCGAGAAGGACGACCAGACCGTGGGAGCGCTCGGTGAAAAGCTGTTCCTGGAGTCAAACACGCTGACCCCGATGCTGAAGAAACTTGAAACTCTCGGCTATATCCAGCGCAAGCGTGACCCCGCGGACGAGCGGCAAGTACGACTGAGCCTGACGCCGGCTGGACGCGATCTCGTCGCGGCTGATCCCGGCGCACCACTCGTCGAAGCCACGGGCCTCGGGGAGGATTTTCCCGTCGTTCAGAAATCCGTCGTGCGTCTACGCAACAACCTGCTGAAGACAACGCAGGACAACGCCGCGAAGCGCTGATTTCAATGCAGTTGAGCGCCTGTTTCGGCGCTCAACTCCCCTTTGTCTAAATGTTCGCACTGTTCGCGCTATAAAAAAAGCGCCGGCCTTTGGACCAACGCCCGTTGCGACAGGAGCCCTCGTCCTAGCGCGATGACACCAAGGGAAGCTCCTCTGCCTCCATCATCTCAGCTGCCTTGGCATACCCGCCGCCCATGCCATCCAGAAAGTGCAAGTGCGACTCGGGTCGCCCGGAAGGCACGAAGCAGGTCATCAACGCGTGAGATTGGCGGTGCAGTCCGAAGTTAATCTCGCCACGCGCCTTTGCGGCAGCGAGCATGGCTTCGACAGTCTCGATCTGCTCGGGCGTGCAGTCGAGCGTAAGACGCAGGCCATCGTCGTACTTGCGAAAGTCCGAGTTTGAAGCAACCGCCGACCATCCTTCGATATCCAAAGACCTAGTACCGTCCCTGGGAACGGCTGTATCCCGGGACAAAGGTTGTGCGTGCTGGGCGCTGGCCTCCAGAACGGAAAGCACGCACCCGGCTACCGACGCAAAGGCCTCAGGACTGGTATGTTCATATGGTTCGACCAACAGCGACAGGATCTCGCCTCGCTGGCTGGGAAACGGCTTCCAATCACAGGTCAGCCCGGTCAGATCAGGCTTCGTCGTGTAGCTGCCCGGCTTCACCAGGTACCGCCCCCTCTTGATTTGCCGCTCGGCCCATTTGAGACCACCGCCGGCAAACATCGCGTAAGTTGCGCTTTCAGAGGGGGCATATCGTGCGATGCGCACATCATGCCCGTTCGAACGGATTTCGCCGACAGTCAGCAAACCAACGCGAAGGGCAAGGTCAAGACTGCTCCTTGCGAAATTAGCGACCTGCCGCATTGCCGAAATCGCGGTCATGATCCCATGCGGCGGTAGCGCGAACGCAGCTCCGTCGCCGCGAAACACAAAGGGAAAATCGAAGTCGCCCCAGACATTTCCGACTGCGGCGATCACCGACGCACCAGCGTAGTTGACGTCCTCGTACCGCCCCGACTTGATCGCCGATGTCGAACTGACCACATCGGTTATGCCGATCAGCCAGTCATCGGGTAACGCCTCGTAGACGGAGGGATCGAGCATCTTCGTGAACTCGCCATAGGCCGGGGACGCGTTCGGATGATTGTCGACCGTCAGGCCATCGGCTTGCACGATTGTAGTGTCCGATTCCATCGACGGCATGAACCTGTTCCCGTGCCACATAGAGAAATCCCTTCGCTGAATTTAATTCGCGCACCAGTAACTCGTATGCGCCGCAAATAGACGGCGGAACTGGCAATGTCAATATACGATTTAATCGGATACGATCTTAATGCATCGGCGAATCACTGTTGTGACGCCGGCAGCGCGATAGAGGCATCATCCGAAATGGGGTCGGTGCGAGCCGCGTTTTCGTCGTTCAAACCACCGATACCACCGAAAGGCTCATATTCGCCGCCCCTGTGCC
The DNA here is from genome assembly GCF_000298315.2 of Rhizobium grahamii CCGE 502. Classification (GTDB taxonomy): domain Bacteria; phylum Pseudomonadota; class Alphaproteobacteria; order Rhizobiales; family Rhizobiaceae; genus Rhizobium; species Rhizobium grahamii. The sequence goes on from NZ_AEYE02000015.1 coordinate 193,265, forward strand.
CCCAAAGTACATGTGGATTACCGTATCTGGTAAATTCCATGTTCCGTCACTTCGAGTAGCATGTGCTTGGATGATTACATTTCCTAGTCATCAAGAGGTCACTGCAAAACTCACATCGTCTGTTTTGTGGTGACCTCGCCAAAACCCGTCGATGCGGACCGGCACCCAAATGGTGCGTCGAACGGAAACCTTGCAACGCGCGTGCCGCGTTCCCATCTTAAGTCGGTCACCCGAAAATTCTAACTGACATGGTCGACGCGACAGCGTCGTATTTTGCTGCGTTTCCTCCGTTCGCGTGATGGAAGCTGAGGGCGCCATGTCGAAATGCCGCCTACGCGGCGAAGGACTTTAATTGAACAAACCAAACACGCCTGCTGCTCCGGCAGCCTGTCCGCGCGAGCGCGATGACGCTGCTCGCCGCCCGGACAAGAACTGGAAACCTTACCCCTGCCTGCTCACGCGTCGTGAATTGCAGGAGTTGATTGCCGAACAGCTTGGCTGAGAGGCATGCCGACCCTCAAGAACAAGGAGAAAAACATGCAGGTCATTGTCAGAGATAATAACGTCGAACAGGCCATGCGCGCATTGAAGAAAAAGATGCAGCGCGAGGGGCTCTTCCGCGAAATGAAGGCACGCAAAGCCTACGAGAAGCCATCGGAGCGCCGCGTACGGGAACGGGCGCAGGCTATCGCCAGACAGCGCAAAGCGGCCCGGAAGAGATTACAGCGGGAGGGCCTCCTGGCCTCGCCCAAACGGCGCCCGTCGGCCAGATAAATTGTCACGAATGCTGTCGCCGACGTCGTCGGTGACAGCCCAACACGAAAAGGGCCAATGATGGAAGAACTGCATAGCCTGACTGTTTCGGATGAACGGCTGGAAGATTGCCGCGAGGTGATCGAACCGGATCTCCAGGATCTGATCCGAACGACAATTGCCTCCGGCTTTACAGCCGAAGAGGTGCTGATCGCAATCAGCGAACTCGTGGCCGAGGACTACGCGGTCTCAGCCAAGCTGCCGAGTGTCCACTGATTGGTCCGCGCCGACTGGTCGACGGTTTGCCGCGGCCAGTATGGGCATGAGGAACAAGATACTCCGACACGACAGGTGTTGATCGGTTGCGACGAATACCTACATCCCCGGTATCGTTTGTTGGCAAGGAGGAGGTTCATCATGAACACTATCAGCCATGCAACCGAACCAAGATGGGCCGCACCGGTGGCTATTCGGATTGGCACGCGCCCCTCCGAACATATCCATGGCCCAGCAGAAGCGGTTGACTATCTGGAACACAGGTGGCCGATCGAAAACAGCATGCATCTGGAAGCGGCGAAGCGCAGATGTGTGGAAGCGATGAATTATCTCGCGCACCTGGAAGCCTCCAGAGACGCTTTCGTTGCAGCCGCAGTGGAGGCCAAGGTCCTGGCGTAGCCTGCTTTTGGCGAAGGTGGCTGGGATGATTTGGCCACCTTCCGCCGATCACGCGAAAATCCCAGCACACGCCCGAACGGGCGCACGTCATATAGCACGGATACATCCGCCTACAGCCACCTAACTCTGCGGGTGTGATCTAGTGCGTTGTCACGGACTTCGGAGACCGAGCGCGACGGGGCTTATCCCCCGGAGCCGCGGTTATCGCGATGGCAGCCACCTTCGTCTTCTTTCCTGGCTGCTTTTCATTCGCGGATTTCGCCGGTGCGCGCGGCTTGGCGGACTTCGCCTTGGCAGTCGACTTTGTCGAAGCGCGAGCGGCCGCGGCATCGACCTGCTCTCCGAATTCCTTGAAAGCTTGCAGCCAATGCTTCATGTCCTGGCCGTGGGGGCGGCCTTCCTGCTCCCAGATCTCGTAGGCGCGGTGACGGATTTTCTCTTCACGCTCGTTCATCACAGGGATCCTGCTCTTCGTTGCAACCCGATCTTAACTGGCGCAAGCAGCCCATTAGGCAATGGAGGCCCGGCATCGATTGATCGAAAGAAGCCGGCGTGGGCAGCCGGTTAAAGCAGCGATTGTCTTTTCCGAAATGCCCCTATCTACCAATGCGCGTGCGACCTCAATCAGAAGGAAAACGACATGAAACGTCTATCGATCTTGCTGCTTCTGGCGGGAGTGACGCTTGCCGGATGCACCCCGACCGAGCAGGGCTTAGGAATTGGTGCCGCCTCCGGCGCAGTCATCGGCGGTGTGGCGACCGGAAATGTCCGCGGTGCCGCAGTGGGCGCCGCAATCGGTGGCGCCGCTGGTGCAGTCATCGGCAACGTCGCCGGGCAGCCTGGCCAGTGCTACTATCGGGATCGCTATGGCCGTCGATATGTCGCCTCCTGCCCGCGCTGAGGATGATGCAGCATAGCATTGATACCTAAGGGTGCCGGCTTCGGCATGCGCTCGAATCTAATCGCCTCAGATCGCGACCGTGGTTTAGCAATCTGACCATGGTCGCGATAACCGCGCGATGGCTGGGCTCTAGAGGTCCACTAGAGCAAATTAAGTCCCAACCAGCACGCTCGCCTGCACTGGCAGTTCTATGCCCTTCAGGGTGAGCGGACGGACGTGCGCCCCGGACGCCAGCGGCCCGGCCTGAACGACCGTTTCCGGCGACATGACGATCTCGCCTGCGCCCGCCTGAGATTCCAATCTGGCCGCCAGATTGACAGCGCCGCCGATCGCCGTGAAATCGCTCCGGAAGCTCGAAAACTCACCGATTTCAACCTCGCCGCTGTGGATCCCAACTCCCACACCCACGTGGTGATCCACATCCAAAGCTTCGAGTGCCGTCTTGCAGCGCCGCTGTATATCCCTCGCGGCCATGACAGCGGCAGCCGCGTGATCCTTTCTCAAGATGGGAAAATTGAAGATCGCCATCAATCCGTCGCCCATCTGCTTGTTGACGATCCCGTCATGAGCCCAGACCGCCTGCGCGCATCGATCCTGAAACAAGCTGACGATATCACTCAATCTGACCGGTTCGATTTGCTCGGAAAGAGCCGTGAACCCTCTGATGTCGGCGAACAGAATGGTGACCGTGGCGGCGATATGGCGCTGTTTCTTGACATAGCGAAACGAGCGCTCGCAAATCGTGCAGATGTTCGGGTTCATTTTGCTGCGGGTAACACCAAACATGCGGAACGGCAGCGCGAGCGCACCCCGGATCGGGATCGGCACGCGCATTTGATCCCAGCACCCACGGCAGATTTGCGCGTCCCGGTGGTTGCTCGGATCGGTGGAATCGGAGGCTATTGTCATGGTCTAGGCTGCCCCGGCAGACGTCCGCTATTCCCTTGCATGCGCAAACTTCTGACATTTGCGCGTGTTTGGCAACTGAAGACGCTTAGGAAGGAAACTGCTGCCACGACAGCGCAACGGCCGCCTCTGCAGTGACGCCGGGCCAACGCTCGCCGGGTCTATCGAGGTAATGGTTCTCAGGCGGTCGAGGGCGCCCCTTCGCGCCCTCCTGTGCCATTCCGCTAAGGCATCGACACGACCATCTTGCAGAGCTTCATGAGGCTCGCCTCATAGCCGCCCGAGCGTAGCACGTCCTTGCAACGGAGCTTTGCTTTCGCCCGATCCATGTCCGACATGTCGTTGATAGCCATCAACGCCGGCTTCGTCGGCGAGGAGCCGCCTGAGCTGCCTGAACCGCTCGCTCCACTCGTGCCAACAGAACTGCCGGGACTGCCGGACCCGCCTGAATTGGGATCATTTACCGAAGGCACTCCCAGCCTGGCATCGAGCAGCGTATTTCCGCCCGCCCCAACAGTCGCGTTCGCGGTCGCAAGTCTGGAGCCTCCGACGTTCGCATTGACATCGGCATTGATGCCCCCGGAGCCGCCAACGCTTGCCGTCGTACTGACACCGATCCCGCTGCTGCTCCCGCCGACAGATGTATTGCTATTGATGCCACTGGCCCCGCCCACCGAAGCATCGACGCCAAGTCCGCCGCTGGATCTGCCGCCGATGTTGGCGTTGATGCCACTTGCACCCCCGACGGACACACCAAGGCCTCCATTGCTATTACTGCCGACACTGACTCCATTGTTGCCGCCGATATCCAAGGCGTCTGCCTGCATCGGAACGATAATGGTCGCGCAGCCAAGCGCCACCGCGGCAACGGCCGATTTATAGCACTGCATTGTCATCCTCCATTGTCTCCAGCCGAGGCCCAATGCTTCGGCAAAGAAGAAATGAAGCGCGCACTTCATGCTCGGCGATTAGGCAACCAAGAGTGGATGTCTATCTGCCGATCTACGACCTATAAAACATTCAAACCCCCTAATGTTCCGCTAGATTCGCGTATAGGTTAATTATTTCTCTGCATACGCCTTCAAACCCATCCTTTGGATTGAGTCGATATCGTTTCCGCTGCGAATACCTAGCTGCGTCTTATCCGTGCGACGCCCCCTCCTAGCCAACCGATCGGCAGTCGCTGAAGTCGGCGTCTCGGGGACTTTCCCTATCGCGTTCCCTCTGGTTTCAAGACCGCCACCAGATGCGCTCAGTCCGACAACCGTTGCAAATAGCCAAGCACTATGTTAATGACTGTCCAGTCAGTCATATTGAAAGCCGAACGAATGCCAGAGAAAAAACGCGAGAGACGAGACCCTGAGCTACGTCGGGCCGAGATCCTGAAGGCTGCCCTTGCTTGTTTTGCAGAGCGCGGGTTCGCCGCAACACGCATGGAGGATGTTGCAACGCGCGCCGGCATCGCCAAGGGTACGGTCTACCTGCATTTCCCCGACAAGGAGCGGCTGTTTATCGAGCTTGTGTCCGGCATCGCCTCACCGATCCTCGGCGAGGTCGGCGGCATGATCCAGAACGAGACGATCCCGGCGCGCACCGTGGTCTCGATGTTCTATTCCCTCTTCAAGCGCGAAGTCCTCGAGACCGAGCGTCGCCACATGCTGCGGCTGATCCTCGCCGAAGGTCCGATGTTTCCTGTCGTAACCGAGTTCTACTATCGCGAAATCATCACCAAGGGTCTCGCGATCCTGCGGGTCGTGCTTGGGCGCGCCGCTGCTCGCGGCGAATTGCGCAATCCCGCGGTCGCACAAGTCCCGCAACTGGTCATGGCTCCCGCCTTGATGACGGTCGTTTGGGCGACGCTTTTTGAGGGCTACGAGCACCTCGACGCGCAGAAACTTCTCGACACGTTCCTCAACACACTCTTCGTGCCGGAAGGAGGCGCGAAATGAAACGGCTACTTATTGTCGCGATCGTGGCCGCTGCGGCGCTCGCCACCCTGCCTCTTCTGTTCTCCGACAAGTCTCAGCGCGCCTACCAGGGCTGGGTCGAGGCCGACACGCTGTTCATTGGCGCCGACACGAGCGGCCGGGTAGTCAAACTCGATGTCGCCGAGGGCCAGGCCATTGGTCCCGGCGAACCGCTGTTCAGCCTGGACTCTCAAACCGAAGAGGCCGCTGTTGGCTCGGCCCGCGCGTCGCTTGCCCGGCTGCAAGCCGAACTCGAACTCGCCGAGGCCGCCCAGAAGCGCCCGGAAGAAATGGACATGCTGCGCGCCAGCGAACGCGAGGCAGTCGCACGGCTGGAGCTTGCGTCGCAAGACCTCGACCGCACCCGCGTTCTGGTCGAACGTGGTACGGCGACACAGGCGCGTCTCGATACGGCAACGGCCACGGAGGCTGCCAACCGTGCCGCTCTCGATAATGTCCGCAGCCAAATCACGCTTGGCAACATGCCTGCCCGCGTCGAGATGCTGCGCCAGGCGCGGCAGGCCGTTGCGGCGGCGAAAGCAGATCTCGCCTCAGCAGAAGCCGCACTCGCCCGCCGTTTCGTCTCGGCTCCAGCAGTTGGCAGTATCGAAACCATCTACTACCGCGCTGGCGAGGTTGTCCCTGCCGGCCGGCCGATTGTCGCGCTCCTGCCGCCCGAGAACGTCCGTATTCGCTTCTTCGTGCCCGAGACCGAGATCGCACTGTTCTCGCCGGATCAATCGATCCGCGTCGGCTGCAATGCCTGCCAGCCAACCGATGCGAAGATCAGCTTCATCTCAAAGACTGTCGAATATACGCCGCCGGTCATCTACAGTCTCGAGGAGCGCGCCAAACTCGTCTACCGCGTCGAAGCGATCCCCGCCGATCCGAAGGCACTGCGCCCCGGCCAGCCGGTCGATGTCACTGCGGGAGCCCGCCCATGAGCGACACGGCACCGACCGTAGACAGTCCTGAGACTGTGATCGACGTTCATCATCTCACAAAGACTTTCGGCACCCGAAAGGTCGTCGACGACGTATCGATGTCGGTAAAAAAGGGCCGGATTCACGGCTTTCTCGGACCGAACGGTTCCGGCAAGACGACGACGATCCGCATGCTTTGCGGCTTGCTGACGCCAGACAGCGGTGACGGCACTTGCCTTGGCTTCGACATCCTCACCGAGAGCGACCGAATCCGCCGCCGCGTCGGCTACATGACCCAGAAGTTTTCGCTCTATCAGGACTTGTCGATCCGCGAAAACCTGGAGTTCGTCGCCCGCGTCTACGGCCTGTCGGATGCTCGCGGCAAGGCTACCGCTGCGATTGAACGTTTGGGCCTGAAGGGCCGCGAAGGGCAACTTGCTGGGGAGCTCTCCGGTGGCTGGAAACAGCGGCTCGCGCTGGGCGCCTGCATCCTGCCTGAACCGGCATTGCTCCTCCTCGACGAGCCTACGGCAGGCGTCGATCCAAAGGCTCGCCGTGACTTCTGGAACGAGATTCATGCGCTTGCCGCCGACGGCCTCTCCGTCCTGGTGTCCACCCACTACATGGACGAGGCAGAACGTTGCCATGAGATCGCCTATATCGCCTATGGCAAATTGCTCGCGCAGGGAACGGTTGACGAGGTGATCGCCGGCACCGGGCTCGTTACCTGGACCGTTTCGGGAACGGACGTGCATCGCCTTCAATCCGAGCTCGAGAACCAGCCAGGCGTAGACATGATCGCCCCGTTCGGGACCAGCTTGCATGTTGCCGGCCGTGATCCCCAGGCGCTCGAAAAGGCGATCGCGCCCTATCGGGAACGGCCCGATCTCAAGTGGCAGAAGGGCGAAGCGACGCTGGAAGATGCCTTCATCGATCTGATGCGCCGCTCGGAGGACAATTTCCAATGACAACCACAACGGCGAACGGCAACGGCATCTCATTCGGGCGCTTCTGGGCGATGACCATCAAGGAGTTCATCCAGATGACCCGCGACCGCATCACGCTGGCAACGATGGTTGCCTTGCCGATCATGCAGCTCTTCCTGTTCGGCTTTGCCATCAACACGACACCCCACAACCTGCCGACCGCGGTGCTGATGCGCGAAAACACCGATGTCGGCCGGTCGATCTTGGCTGCCCTTGGGAACACCGATTTCTTCGAAATCCGTTCCGTCGTGACTCACGCCGAAGACATGGATTCGCTTCTGGAATCAGGCAAGGTGCTTTTCGTCGTGGAGATTCCCGAGGGATTCGAACGCTCGCTTCGCCGCGGTGATACGCCTTCACTGCTGGTCGCAGCCGATGCGACCGATCCCGTCGCGTCAAGCTCCGCTTTGGGTGCGCTTTCAGGCATCGTGACATCGGCGCTTGTGAACGACCGGCAAGTCGAGTTCACCGAGCCGACCAAGCCCGCGTTTTCCATCGTCCAGCACCGTCGCTACAATCCAGCCGGTTCATCCACCCTGAACATCGTGCCTGGCCTGCTTGGCACCATCCTGACCATGACATTGCTGATTTTCACGGCCCTTTCGGTTACCCGCGAAGTGGAGCGCGGCACGATGGAGAACCTGCTTTCGATGCCGATCAAGCCGCTGGAAATCATGCTGGGCAAGATCACGCCCTATGTGCTGATCGGCCTCGTGCAGTCGTTGCTGATCATCACGGCCGGCCTACTCGTTTTCGGAGTGCCAATTCTCGGCAATCCGGTCTCGTTGGCAGCCGCAACCACGCTTTTCGTCATCACCAATCTGTCGATCGGCTACACCTTCTCGACGATCGCAGCCAATCAGCTGCAGGCCATGCAGATGGCGATGATGTTCTTCCTGCCGAATATTCTCTTGTCAGGCTTCATGTTCCCGTTCGCCGGGATGCCGAAATGGGCGCAATGGATCGGTGAGGCCCTGCCCCTCACCCACTACATCCGCATCGTCAGGGCGATCATGCTGAAGGGCGCCAGTATCGAAACGCTCGCCTACGACAGCATCGCCCTCGCCTGCCTGATGGGGGTGGCCATGCTGATCGCCGTCCGCCGCTTCCGCAGGACCTTGGATTAGGGGTTGAGCGACGTCCTCATTGCGCGGTACGTCGTCTTCACCCGCGCCCTTGGCTAGCGGGGCCGGCGAACCGCGCGGACTTTGCCGCTGTTGCCCCCGCCGCAAAATAGGCGATCACCGCCATCGGATTCCAGCCCCGACACCGTAAGGCCGGGCGGCATATCGAGGCGTTCCAGCACGCGCCCGCTCTTTGGTTCCAGGCGCCTGATATCACTCTCATCGCCTTCCCAAGTGGCGTGCCAGAGTTCGCCATCCACCCAGGTCACGCCGGTCACGAACCGGTTGGACTCGATGCTACGAAGAACCGCGCCGGTCTCCGGATCGACCTGATGGATCTTTCGGCCGCGGTAGTCTCCAACCCAGAGCGTTCCTTCGGCCCAGGCGAGCCCGGAATCACCGCCGTTCGCCGGCGCCGGGATCGTCGTGAGCACCGCGCCGGTTTTCGGATCGATCTTCTGGATGCGATTTTCGGCAATCTGAAACAGGTAGCGTCCATCGAAGGCAGTGCCTGCATGGGCCGCCACGTCGATCGTCTGCACGAGCTCGCCGGCATCTGGATCGAAGGCATTCAGCCTATCGCCGGATGCAAACCACACATGTCGCCCGTCATAGGTGACGCCGCCCACCTGGTTCACATCCGCAAAGGGACCATATTCGCGAAGGATTTCAGCTTTGGAGTGTTTCATGGGCCTATCCTAGTCGTTGGGCAGTGGACCTGGGAGTAACAAAGTTGACGGGAATCCCGGCAGCGACGGGATCGTCCATCGACGTGCCGGTCCGCGTCCGAAGGATTGCACCTTGCCTTTTTCCGACAAGGTATCGAGTGCCCGCTGCACAGTGCGAGGGCTCGCACCGATCGCAATCGCCAGTGCCGAACTCGACCAGGCCTCGCCATCGGCCAGAAATGCGAGAATCTCACCGTGCTGCTCCTCGACGGGCGGCGCCAGAATGAGCACGTCTTGGCTGTGACGCGGCACAAATACGAAGCCGTCCCTCGTTGCATTGATATCCGCGACGCGATGAAGCTCGCCGCGCAACCGTCCGATTTCCACGCGCAGCCTGGCGCGATGCGATTCATCGGCTTCCTTTGCCCCGAAGGCTCGGGAGACAAGGGCGTTTCGCGATACGTCTCCCGGCCAACGTTCGGCCAACGCACGCGCCAGCGCGAACAAGACCGGACGCGTCGTCAGCGAAACCAGCATGTCCCCCTTGCGGACGACATAGCGACATGCGTCGACCACGAGCGCGTCCGTCGTCAGGACCGCCTCAACCTCTTCCAGCAGCAGGAACTGCTCCTTGTCTCGCCCGATCAACCGCGCCGCCGGCGTTTTCAGAACTTGCGATACGCTGTCGACTTCGGCGTCGAGAGCAGGAATTCCCGCTTCGCGCGCAGCGTTTTCCGCCCGCTGCAGGGCCGCGCGTGCAGCGCCGGTGCGAAGGCGGCGAATGGCAATCCCTCCAACGACCAGTTCGTGAGTGGTCCGCAGCGGAGGTGGAAACGGTGTCGGATCGACGCCCGCAAGCAGCTGTTCGGCCTGGTCGAGATGCCCGACCAGGAGCAATCGCCTTGCTTCGAGATGTCGCGCGTGGGCGGCGTTCAATCGGTCGCCATGCGCTTCGAGCACCTCGCGCGCAGCGGTGAGCGTTTTGGCCGGCCAGGTCAGATCACGCGAGACCAGGGCAATTTCCGCCTCGGCGACGACACAGCGCGCTCGCGGAACCGGTTCCCTTGATCCGAACGAACGCGCAGCCGCCTTCAGCAGAATTTTCGCCCTCACGAGATCGCCGAGCTGTGCCATTGCGATGCCACGAAGCGCGAGCGCCGGCGCATCGTTGCGCAGCGCAACCCTTTTCAAGGCGCCGAGAAGATCGCCGGTCGCGAGCAGCCTCGCCGCAGCGACGATCATTGAGTCCATTGAAATCCCGTCAAACTTGTAACTCCCACCTTCTCCCGCTCCGGCTCTAGTCTGTTCCCGACCAGCAAAGCAGCCGCTCGAGGCGGCGATGCTACGCAACACACAGCAAAAGGAGAAGTAGGATGACGATGCATAAAACAGGCTCACGCGAAGAATGGCTTGCGGCCCGGCTCGATCTGCTGGGTGAAGAAAAAGAGCTGACGCGACGCAGTGACATGCTGGCACAACGCCGCCAGGAGCTCCCGTGGGTGCGGATCGACAAGGAGTACCGGTTCGAGACCGCCAACGGCAGCGCTTCGCTGTTCGACCTCTTCAAGGGTCGTTCGCAGCTGCTGATCTATCACTTCATGTTCGGCCCCGACTACACCGCCGGATGCCCGTCCTGCTCTTCGATCGCAGATGGCTACAACGGCGTCGTCGTCCATCTCGAAAACCATGACGTGGCCTTCACCGCCGTCTCACGGGCTCCGTTCCCGAAGCTACAGGCTTTCAAGCAGCGGATGGGATGGACGTTCGACTGGGCTTCCTCTTTCGGCAGCGATTTCAACCTCGACTTCAGCGTCTTGTTCAGCGAACAACAACAGCGCGAAGGCGGGATCGAATATAACTACCGCCGTGAACCACCTGCCCGGGTGCCACTCGAAGGTCAAACCGTGCAGGAATGGAAACTGCGCGGCGCCGAGAGCCCCGTCGCACAGATCGCCTCGATGACGGGAACCGACGTTGCCACCTACACGCGCGATCGGCCCGGCCTTAGTGCTTTCGTTCTTGAGGATGGCGTTGTCTATCACACCTACTCCAGCTACGCCCGCGGGCTGGACGGCATTTGGGGTGTATATCAGTTGCTCGACCGGGCACCCAGGGGCCGCAATGAGGATGGCATCTGGTGGCGTCGTCATGACGAGTATGGCCGGGGATGACGTTCATGCGTTCCTACGACCAGACGAAGCGCAGCACACCGATCGAGGCCCCGACCGACACGGCAGCAAGCATCGCCGACTGGCTATGCCTGGGGGCTGCGCCCACCTTCGCCATCATGGCGATCGTCACCATGGCGAACAGTGGAGCAGAGATGATCTGCTCCGCCATGCCGGACGCCTTTCCGGTGGACGGCATGACGACCATGTACCTGCTGATGTGTGCTTTCCACCTTCCGCCATGGCTGCGGCTGATTTCCGGTCGCGCGGTCGGACCTGAGCACCCGTGATCTCCGTGGTGCCAGAGCTGTCGCGAACGGCTGAGATCGCGGGGAAAGTGACTTGCATTGTTCCTTGCCCGCTCCACCTTTAACACGCGACAAGCCCCAACCAGGCAACCGGGAGAACGTCCGTGCCAGAGAGTTCCACGATCTCAGCGGCCGCATCGGGTCAATTCTCGATCGGCAATGTCACCGTCAATCGCCTCGGCTTTGGCGCCATGCGCATCACGGGGGCCGGCATCTGGGGACCGCCGGCAGACAAGGCGGCGGCATTGGCAACTTTGCGTCGCCTGCCGGAGATCGGCGTCAATTTCATAGACACGGCCGATTCCTACGGCCCCGATGTTTCCGAAGAGCTTATCCGGGAAGCTTTGCATCCCTACAAAGGACTATTAATCGCGACGAAAGCCGGCCTGACCCGGGCAGGACCAGATATATGGACACCGAACGGGCGGCCGGACTATCTCATCGAGCGCGCGAAAGGCAGCTTGAAGAAGCTCGGTATCGACCGGATTGACCTTTGGCAACTGCACCGCATAGATCCGCGGGTTCCCGCCGGCGAGCAGTTCGGCGCAGTCAAGATGCTACTCGACCAGGGCCTCATTGCCCATGCCGGCCTCAGCGAAGTTTCAGTCGACGACATCAAGGCGGCCCGAAAGGTATTTCCTGTCGCGACCGTCCAGAACCGCTACAACCTCGTCGATCGCGGTAGCGAAGACGTTCTTGACTACTGCGAACGCGAGGGCATCGGTTTCATTCCATGGTATCCGCTGGCGGCCGGCGAGCTTGCCCGCCCTGGCTCCATACTCGACAGGCTGGCCACCAAGTATGGTGCGACGCCAAGTCAGATCGCTCTAGCATGGGTGCTCAAGCGCAGCCGCGTGATGTTGCCGATTCCCGGAACCTCGAAGGTGAAACACCTTGAGGAGAACGTTGCGGCTGCGAACATCACTCTCGATGGAGAGGATTTTGCTGCCCTCGACAAAGCTGCTCGCGAATCCGGCTCGTGAACGCGCGCACGGCCACAAATACGCTTTATCAGACATCAACGGCCAGGTGATCAAAGAGGTCTCGTGCTTGGCTCGTCAACCAATCCGGCGACTGGCAGCATAGGACCAGGCGCCGGACAGCCCATGCGTCGGCAATGCGTACCTCGGATAGCGGCAATGATCTCCGAAATCGCTTTGCAGCCGTGCCGGGAATAATGCCTATGCCGGCCCCGCTGGAGGCAAGACGGCATATTCCTTCAAAGCTTCGCACCCGGAGGCGCATCTTCAACTTCGCACCCAATCGTCTGGCTTGATCCTCGACGTGGCTTTGCAACGCGCCGTCCATGAGGCCGATAAAGTCTTCCTCCAGGACTTGGCGGAAGTTGATTTTCTTCTGTTCCGCAAGGTGCCACTGTTTGCTCGCAACGACCACCAGCCGGTCCGTGGCGAAATCGCGAAGGTGCAGGTCGCCTATTTCCACGGCATCGGAGAAGATGCCGATTTCAGCGTGCCCGGCCGCAATCGCCCGCGCGATTTCAGCACTCTGTCGCTCCTTAAGATCGAGATCGATATTGGGATGTTTGACCAACCACGGCGCAAGCCGCACCGGAAGAAACTCCATGATCGCTGCAGTGTTGGCCAAAACCTGGATTGTCGCCCGCAGTCCCTTTGCGTGCTCGCTCAGTTCACCGCGCATATGCGCCATTTGACGTTCGATCAGCCGCGCGTGATGGGCCAAGGCCTCTCCTGCCGGTGTCGGAGATACGCCTCTGCGTCCGCGCTCCAAGAGCAAGACGCCGCAGACCGTCTCCATCGACCGCAAGCGCTCACTGGCCGCAGGAAGCGACAGGCCGACTTCCGCCGCGCCGCGCGTGATGTTGCCCGCCTCGGCAACTGCGAGAAACAGGCGAAGATCGGTAAGGTCAAAGCGCATTCTAAAGGATTACACCAAGGCCAGCCTTCGGACCAGCCGAAGTCTGTGTTCCGGCAATCCGCATTGTGCGTGATGATCGATCTGCTATCCGCAACCGATGGAAACGACACTTGCCTCCCTCCCGCTCGTCATCGTGATCTTCCTTGTTGCCGGGGTCGTCAAGGGGATCACGGGCATGGGCTTGCCAACGGTGGCGATGGGCCTGTTGGGGGCACTCGTCTCGCCGCTTGCCGCAGCCGCTTTGCTGGTGGTGCCCTCGCTGATCACGAATATCTGGCAATTGGCGGCAGGACCGAACGTTTTTCCCGTGACACGACGCCTCTGGCCAATGATGGCTGCGATTGCCGTGGCTACGACCGCTGGCAGCGCCTTCATAACCGGCGGGCACAGCAATGGGCCAACCGCCGCGCTCGGCGCGGTGCTCATGCTATACGCGATCTACACGCTCGTCGCCCAGCCGCTTAGCATCCCGGCATGGCAGGAGCGCTGGCTTTCTCCGGCAATCGGCCTTGTGACGGGCCTGGTCACTGGTGCAACAGGCGTCTTCGTCGTCCCAGCAGTCCCTTATCTGCAATCGCTTAATTTATCCCGAGACGATCTCATACAGGCTCTCGGACTGTCCTTCACCGTCTCGACGATTGCGCTTGCCTGCGGACTTGCTTGGCATGGAGAATACCCGGGGAGCGCCGTGATGACGTCCGCAATCGCTGTCATTCCTGCACTTGTCGGCATGATCGCCGGGCAAGCGATCCGCGCAAGAATAAATCCCGCCATGTTCCGAACGGCGTTCCTCACCGGCCTGTTTCTGCTTGGGTTGGAAATGTTCCTGCGGGCTCTACTGTAGGACGACGGTGTGCAACGGCTGCTTTTCTATTGGGATTATTTACAGTTGCACGCTTCCGCCGGCTTTTTGTCATCAAGGCGTTTTGTCCAGATGGCACCGCTCTATCTCTCGCCAAAGGAATTGCATCCATCGACCATCATGCGACCGATTGGAGACTGCCACTTGGGAACCGAGACCGAACTGAAGCTTGAGCTGAGTGCCGACGCAGCTGATACCTTGTTGGGATCCGGCTTGCTCGGCGAGCCCGTCTCCGTAGAGCCGCTGACTTCGATTTATTTTGACACTCCCGACCACCAGGTATGGCAAGGTGGCTATTCGCTAAGAATTCGAAGTGTCGGTGAAGCGCATATCCAAACGGTAAAGGCGACAGGCCCGAACAATGCGATCTTCGCGCGTTCCGAATGGGAAGCGCCGGTCACCGGCAACACACCCGTGATCGATTACTCGACGCCATTGAAGGCAGAGCTTGATATCGACGCGACCGCCCCCATCCCACAGTTCTCTACATCCGTGAAGCGGCATCGGTGGAACGTCGATCAGGATGGAAGCAAGATTGAAGTCGCGTTGGACACCGGCTTGGTCGTCGCCGGCGACCGCCAGACGCAGATACGGGAATTGGAACTGGAGCTGAAGGATGGCAAGCCAAACGCCCTGTTTGTGCTTGCCCGCAGAATCGAGGCGATTGTCCCAATCCATTTCGGTGTCGCCTCAAAAGCAGAGAGAGGCTACCGTCTCCTCGGCGAGCAGACGACGGCGTACAAGGCCGAAGCCGTGCACCTCGATCGCGAGCTGCGAGTGTCCGCGTCGTTCCAGATCATTGCCGAAGCGTGCCTCCGGCAATTCCGTCTGAACGAGTCAATTCTCCTCGACCGGGCAAACCCGTCGGCGCTTCATCAAGCCCGGGTATCCCTGAGGCGGCTGCGGTCCGCCTTCTCACTCTACAAGGCAGTCCTCGTTGATGCGGAATCGCGGCGGCTCAAGGACGAGCTGAAATGGCTGACCGGCGTTCTCGGAACGGCGCGCAACATAGATGTCTTGATTGCCAGGGCCGGAAGCAGCGACATCCGGGTCCGGCTGCTTGAGGCCCGCGATAGCGCCTATGACGATGTGCTGAATGCTCTCTACAGCTCGCGCGCCAAAGCCCTTATGCTCGACGTTAACGAGTGGCTCCGCTGTGGGGAATATCTCACGTTGTCGGAAACCACGGAGATCCGCAACGGCCCGGTGGTCGATTTCGCGATCGAGACTCTCGACCGTCACCGCAAGAAGCTGAAGAAGCGCGGCAAGTCCCTCGTCGAGGCTGACGACGAGCACCGGCACGAAGCACGCAAGGCGGCGAAGAAGCTCAGATACGCGTGCGAGTTCTTGAGTTCATTGTTTACCAGCAAGCAGGCGGAGCGAAGGTACGCCAAGTTCATCAAGTCGATGGAGGAACTGCAGGACGAACTCGGTCTCCTGAACGATATGGCGACGGCGCCGACTGTCGTTCACGAATTGGAGCTGGATTCGCATCCCGACGCTGAACCCTTGGTCGCCGTTGGCAACCGCGAAAAATTGCTCAACGCTGCTCAGTCGTCCCTGGATGACCTGATGGAGCGGAAGAGATTCTGGCGGGGATGAAGCACGCGACCCCTAACATGCAAGCCACTTGCCTCAAGCTGAAGCGGCTCGGCAACGGTGTCCGAGATTTCCTACGTCAGATATGAGAACCGAAATATAAGCGCTTTGCGGAATGCAGAACTTCGTGCAATCTCTGATATCAGTTCAGGTCGGTGAATCGGGGCCATTTGTGACCTGGACGCGAGAGGGGACAGGTTCATTATGAGTAGCAGGATTTCGCTGATCGCATGCGCCGTTGCCGGTTTGGCATTTGTCACGCCTCTGCACGCCGCAGATCTCTTACCCGCCACGGCACCGCAGCCTCAGGCCGAACAACCGAACGGCTGGACGTTTTCTTTCGCTCCCTACTTCTGGGTGGCAGGTCTCGATGGCAAGACCCAGGTGTTCGGCCTTCCGACCGTCGACATCAATCAGAGTTTCAGCGATATCCTGAAAGACCTCGACTTTGCGTTCATGGCAGCCGGCGACGCCCGCTATGACCGGTTCAGTATCTTCACCGATATAATCTATGCTCGCATAACGACGGACGCCGCCACGCCACGCGGCGTTATCGCCGATGAGGTTGACCTCAAGTCAGTCACGTTCAGCTCGCTTTTGGGCGTTGGATACACCGTCTATGAGGATCCGAAGGCTCGTTTGGACGTGGTGGCGGGCGCCAGATACTGGCATGTCGAAACCACAATCTCCCTGAGCGGCGGCCTTATCGGCAACCTGTCACGGACCGACACCGGCAACTGGGTGGACGGGATCGTCGGCGTCAAAGGCAATTACGCTCTGACCGACACGGTCTATCTCACCGGTTGGGGCATGATCGGCGCCGGCGGCGCCGATCTGGACTGGGACGTCCTTGCAGGCGTTGGGTACAAGTTCAATGACACGATCTCCGCAGTTGCCGGCTATCGCGCCCTCGGCGTCAACTACAGCAACGACGGCTTCACCTATGACACGATCGAGCATGGCCCGATCCTGGGAGCTGTCATCCGCTTCTGATCGAGGCTCCAGAGTGCGCTCGCTCAACGGCGGCGCACTCGGTAGCCCTCTTGCCATCACACCGAACGGGTTAGCCCACCGTCGACGCGAATGTTCTGCCCGGTCATGTAGCCCGCCCCCGTCGAAGCCAGAAACGCAACGGTCGCGGCGATCTCCTCGCTCGTTCCATATCGCTTCATCGGAACACTGTCACGGCGCTCCTCCGTCGCCGGAAGACTGTCGATCCAGCCGGGAAGAATGTTGTTCATGCGGATGTTCTCGGCCGCATGTGTCTCGGCGAATATCTTGGTGAAGGATGCCAATCCGGCGCGGAACACAGCCGACGTCGGGAACATCGGGCTCGGCTCAAAGGTCCATGCCGTTGAAATGTTGATGATGGAGCCGCCCTTCTGCTTCTGCATGTGCGGCGTGACCAGCCGTGTCGCGCGGATGACGTTCAACAGGTAGACCTCCAGGCCCCGATGCCAATCGTCGTCCGATATTTCGAGAATGGCTGCTCGAGGACCGTGGCCGGCGCTGTTCACGAGCACGTCGATGCGTCCCCAGGTCGAGATCGCAAGGTCAACGAGCTTGCGCAGATCATCATTGGACTGGTTTGAGCCAGTCACCCCGAGACCACCCAGTGTCTTCGCAAGCTCCTCTCCCTTGCCCGACGATGACAGGACCGCCACCTTAAATCCATCGGCTGCAAGACGCGTCGCCGCGGCGGCGCCCATTCCGCTGCCGCCTGCCGTAATCACCGCTACCTTTTCTACTGACATCAAACTCTCCTCTTTCAAAAAGATCGGCACCGATTGGCATCTTCTGTCACACACGTAAGCCGTGATATCATTCCGGCATCGGCTACGCGAACCAATTCCCCTCTCATCAAGCAGTAGAAAAACTATCGAATGGCAGAAGGTATCCGGCGTCTTCCCTCCCTGAACGGCCTCCGCGTCTTCGAGGTCGTCACCCGGCACTTGAACCTTCGGCTGGCCGCCGAGGAAATTGGGGTGACACAGGGAGCCGTTGCGCAACAAATACGCGGCCTAGAAGCGGAGTTGGGCCTGAAGCTGTTCGACAGACTCCCGCGAACGCTGGCGCTGACCGACGCGGGACAGAGCTACATCACCAACGTCCGCCGTGCCTTCGAATTGATCGCTGACGCGACGGAGACGCTGAAGCCGGAACCACTCCATCTGACAATCAGCGTGACGCCAACCTTCGCCTCCAAATGGCTGATTCCTCGCCTGCCCGATTTCACCGCGGCTCACCCCAACATCGATCTGCGCATCCTGGCCACGGACCGCATGCGAATTTCCAGACGGATGCTGTGGATCTCGCCGTCCGTTATGGCCGGCTTCCTTTCGGATCGGGGTTGAATGCGGAACTTCTCTTCGACAACGTGCTCGTCGCAGTCGCCAGCCCCCTACTGGTCGAGAAGCTCGGGCAGCCCGGCCAAGATGGCAATTTCGGGCGCTATCCGCTTCTTCACGACGCCCACGATTCTTGGCCACAATTTCTCGAATTGGCGTTTCCGGACAACCTGCCGACTATTTCCAAAAATATCAGATTCAATCAGACGTCCTTAGCGATCGAGGCCGCGATTGCTGGCCAAGGTCTCGCGCTGACGAGCACGTTCTTCGTGGAGGACGACGTTGCGTCTGGCCGCCTCCTCCGTGTGTTGCCGAACGAACTTACGATTGGCTCCGATTTTTACGTCGTCTCGCCGCGCAAGCCTCGTCATCCGACCTCGGTGATTGCCGTAAGGAGTTGGCTCGCGGACGCCGCAAGCAGGCAATGGGTAAAGATTCGTTCCGCGCTCCAGGCGTCGTTGGAACCGGATTTTGTGGGAACGGGCCGGCAAAAGCACCCCGATGAACGGAACTGACTGGTGTCGCTCCCATTTCTATAGTAGCCCTCAGTTTGAAGTCAGGATTGCATGCTACTGTGCAGAACCATAATCATCGGGACGTCCGGATGACGCGAAAAAACATAGGCGTATTGCAGCTGTCTTTTGTAGCCTTGGTGCTGGCGGGATGTACGAAGGTCGAGCCTCTGGAAACCGCCGCCGTTCCACAGTCGGCCCCAGTCGCAAAGACTGACCAAGCGGTTATCGCAGACACTGTCAGCCGAGGCGACGTCGGCGTGAAGCCGCTTGCCTGGGCGAATCCATCGACCGGAAGCGCCGGCGTGATTGAAGAAATCGGCGTAGACCCTGAAAGCTCATGCCGGGCCTTTGTGACAACACAGCGCACGCTCGAAGGCGAAACCCGCTTCAAAGGCCTCGCCTGCCCGGCCGGTGACTCCGACTGGAAGCTCGGACCCGCACGATAAGCATGATGGCCCGCGCTGCCCCGGGCAACAGCTAGACGCTCGAGACATTTCTCATCCTCGACCACCGGCAATCACCCGTATCTCCGGCGCATAGACAGCATCATCAGCCTCAAGACGAAACGCCGACAGAAGGTCGCGGAGGCGCGCAGCCTCGCCTGCGAGCGCGGCGGAAGCTGCATTGCTCTCCTCCGCCATGGCAGCATTTTGCTGCGTGTCGTGATCCATCTGGTTCACCGCGGCGGCGAACGCCGCTTCGCAATCGCGGGGTGAAAGGTGGCGATCGAGCATGGCGCCAAAAGCTTTCGTCAAATTGCGTTCACAGTCCTTACCTAAAAGGACCGCAGAGGTAGTTGTGAGATGAGCAAACCCTGGACCACCAGCCGCGGCCCGATTGTCGCAAATGAAGCGGATATCCGCAAAGCCCAGGCAATCAACGACTTGCTCGTGCAACCCGTCGCTGTTCTGCCAAACGCCGTCGGTGAGCCGATCCGGCCATTTGCGCTTGGGCTATGGCACGAGCTGAGGCCGCTTCTCAAGCCCGATGTTGGCATCACCACTCTGCGCCGCGCGACAGGTGCCTATCTTCACTCCAAGCGCTATTATTTCGCCACCGCACAGCCCGACTCTTTGCGCTACGGCATCGATGGCAAACCGCGCGAGGCGGTTTCGGAGGGTGACCGGATTACGGCGCAGGAGAAATATCTCGGCCTCAAGCGGCAAAATGTGGCGCGTGCGGATGCCGACGTTCATGCGCCGATGGCCTCGCCAGCGCCTACGAAAGCGGATTTGATCCGGGCAGCCCTGCTTGACCGCCGCAAGACCTCGCCGTTGAAGAGCTAAAGCCGCTGCTTGCGGATGCAATCCCTTTGTTTGGGTGATCGTCGGATCAATCGCGTTGTTTGCGGGCGCTCGACTAAACCGCTTGGGTCGGAGAACCATTCGAAACGTTCGATGTTCCGCCTCGCCTGCGACCACCCGCGCTACCATATGCATGGGCCCGCCAGTTTCCCGACGGGCCCTAGACGCAATACAATGGCCGCATCTGGCCAACACCATAAAATCACAACCGCGCATTGACTGCACGTACCCCATTGGCGGTAAGGCGGCCTACCTTTCGGTGAATTTCGTGTTGTTGCCGCGACTGCCAACCCGAAGTCGAAGTTCCAGCGCCACCCTTGAAAAGGATCATTCGGCCTCTGACAGGTGTGGAACAATGACGAAGCCCTGCAGTTTCAAAGGAAGTGCAACCAAGCAAAGCTCCAAAGGAGGAGACAATGCGCTTCAAGATCATCGCAACCTCACTTCTCGCCATCGCACTCGCAGGATCCGCATTCGCCCAGTCCAACCCGGCGCCGGCAGGCTCCACCATGGACAAGAACCATGGTGCCTCCAGCAGCACGACCAATGGAATGAAGATGAAGAAAGTCGATAAAACCACGACCGGCAGCACGCAGACTTTCAACAAGCAGAACTGCAAGTCGATCAAAGGCAAGAACTCGCTGCAGACGCAAGGCGGCAACAGCAACACGCAGAATGCCGAAGACACCTGCGCTGACAACAACAACTAAAGCCGCGCGCGCAAGTGGGAAGGACGCGGTCGTCGTTGAAGCGACCGTTTTCCTTGAGACAGCGACGACCGCCGTCATCCCGCCGGTTTCCGCTGCACCCGTTACCAGACTAGACTTGACTATGGCGGGCGTCACGTGCGTATCACTGTCTCTGCAACGCAGCGAGATCAGCCTATAGAAATTCGGGAAAGGACGATCGGACCGGCGCAGCGGCGCGCGACCTGGAGGATTCGGTCGGCCACCGCCTGGTTCGGAGCCTTCCCTTCCAGAAAGAACACTCCGGCGGACTCGACAACCGATAGCTCCAGGTCTTCCGTAAATCCGCAATAGGCAATTGCTGACCAAATCTCGTCAGCGAGAGAAGCCAAGGGGGCGCGTTCGCCAATGGAGGCGTATCCATCGAATTGAGGCATGAACATTATTCCATCTCCTGGAGAGTGAACGCGCCCAAGCCTGTTTCGTTCATCTGCCGTTCATCAAAACTCCCGAGGCCCGGTGCCAAAAAAATCTGGAACGAAGCGGTTGGCGCACTGTTCCAGCCTCAACTAGACGACGATCAAGCCGGCCGTCGGCGCAGACGCGGATGCGCAAGCCTTCGGCTTGAGCGTCCAAGAGGACGGATAGCCCCTGCGGGAGGGTCAAGCGAAGGAACAAAGTGGCGGCTTATCTGTTGGCCTTAGAAGTATGGAGGAAACCCGATGAAGCCGAAGGCAACACCAGACGCCAAAGGCCAGTTCGCACCATCGCAAGCGGATCGAAAGAGCACTGGCGTGCACAGGCCAAGCCGACGGTCATCACCGGATCAGAAGACGCCACGATCAACCCGGTGCTACCGGACGGCAAGAAGGTGAAGGACTGGGATCTGCACTGAGATATCCGCGATGTCAGGGAAGACAATGACCGGGGCTGAGACCGCTCGGTGCCGGGGCCTATCGTGAATGGAGAAGCAAGCATGTCAAATGTCGTGAAAACGGGTCAAGACGAGATCAACAATGCGACGAGCCGAACAACCTTCGGTCGATCGGTCGAAAGCCAGGCGCAGATCCGCGATGCCAATGCAATAAAGGAGTCCGACCTTGATGGTCCGTTGAATGTCTATCGCCTTGAACCCATCGCAAGAGCGGATGATCCGAGGTGGGGAAACGCGGCCAACCACGGTACGGTCGTCGTCGCAGCGAGAACCACCGGCGACGCACGCATCGTTGCCGCCAGCCGGGAACTCGACTTCATGGAAATCGATGCCGCGCCAGCGGAAGACGTAACCACCTTCAATGCCAGCGCCTTTCGGGACGACAAGCTCTACACCGTCATCGAAATCGAACGTGACCGGATCGACCTCAAGCGCGGTGTGATCGCTGGCGAGATTTCTGTCGATACCATCTTGCCCGTTCAGGCCGAGTGAGCGCGTCTCGCAATCTCACTGAAGAGAGATAACGAGGATCAAGATTTTCAATGGCAGCGATCGCAAGCCACGCCCACCAGAACAATGGTGGACGACGCTCATGCCGCTTTCTCAGGTCCTCGTCATGATGACAATCGCTGTTCGGATCGAAGGACATAAGCGTCTCCTTCTGCCAGATGAATGCGGGCAGGTTCTTTTTGGTTCCTACCAAACGATCGCGGGGACCGCCGCTTCGCAGGCTCCGCGTCAAATCCCGATGGACGGAACATTCCGCCAATGCGGAGCTTATCTGGCTGAAAACGGACCCAATCAATTCGCCCGATTGCGTGACCGCGCTCCGGTCATCAGCGGTGACTATCGCCGCGCCCGCCAGCCGGCGATCACCGAGTGGAGAGCGGCGTTTCCGGAGGCCTGACAATGGATCCATGGGACCTTCTGCTGAACAGAATGTCAGAAGAACTCACCTGGCCGGACATTCTTCTTCGCGTGTTGCTGACGGTTGTCGCGGCATCGCTCATTGGCATCAACCGGGAAAAGGGCGGACATGCAGCTGGGTTCCGAACCACTGTCCTCGTCGGCCTGGCGGCATGCCTTGCTATGCTGCAGGCCAACGCATTGCTGGTGGTGGAGGGAAACGACGAACACTCCGGCTTTGCCCGGATGGACGTACTGCGTTTTGCGCTTGGCGTGCTGACGGGCGTTGGCTTCATCGGCGGCGGAGCAGTCCTGCACCGGGGAAATTTCGTCACCGGCGTCACGACCGCCGCAACCATCTGGGCGATGACCACAATCGGGCTCTGCTTCGGGGGTGGGCAACTGGGCATCGGGATCGTCGGCACCGCGGTCGCATTCTTTTTTCTGTCTCCGATGCGGTCCCTCGACAACTGGCTGTTAAAACGACAGCGGGCGACGGTTGAGATCCTCGGCGATGGAATGCTTGGCGCCGCGGAGCTGAAGCGGGTGCTCGACGCCTATGACTGCGAGGTTCGCTTCATCTCGAGCCGAACTCGCCACGACGCCCAGCACTTGCTGGTCTTCGATGTCAGATGGAAGACCAGGACATCAGCCAATGCGGAAATCATTCATCGCGAACTTCAGCGCCATTTCAAGCTGGAGCATTTTGCACTCAACGAGCACTCAGTCTGACCTACAGCCGGGGCGTTCCATTGGAACCTTCGCACGCTTCCACGGTTAGCATCACTACGGAGCCACCACTGGAGCAGTCGAAATGCCAAAGGAACCGAAGAAGAAATGGTCGCAAGAGGTGACGGATAACAGCGACGCGATGGATCTGGAGGCGGGGGTGTTCAAGCAGCGGAGTGCGAAGAAGATCGCGGAGGCCCTGAAGCATTCGGCAGAGCGAAGCCAGCGTCGAAAGGCCGGCCCCTTCCAATCCGCCATGTCGATGCTGAACTTCTATATCAACCGCGCAGGGCAGCAACTGACCAAAGCGCAGCGCGCGAAACTGGAAAACGCCAAGGACGAACTCCGCAAGGACTTCGGGCGAAAGCCCAAAGCGTAGGAGGCGCAATCATCTGGCATGATATTGAACGCGTGACGATCGAAGGAATCTTTATCATTCGCGGAAAGTCCATACGCGTGAGCCGGGAAGCAATCGACACCTGGATCGAATACCCAACCGCGGCTTTCTACACGGTGACGGCCGATCCGACGGGTAGTGCCGACAAAGTGAACCTCGTGCTCGCCGGTTTCGAGACTTACGAAGGTTAGTCCGAGGTCGCCTCAAGCGTAAATCATCGTCGAGACTTGATGTGCAAGCACATCCCTTCTGATGCACTTGTGGAGGGGAGGAAGCATGGACGCCGCTGACCGGCCGCGTCCATGCCAGATTTTACCGATCAGACGAGATCGAAACGATCGGCGTTCATGACCTTAGTCCACGCTGCGACAAAGTCCTTGACGAACTTCGCCTTCGCATCGGACTGGCCATAGACTTCCGCAAGCGCACGAAGCTGCGAATGCGAACCGAAGATCAGGTCGACCCGCGTACCGGTCCACTTGCGTTCGTTCGTCTTGCGATCACGACCCTCGTAAACGCCTTCCTTGCCCTCAACCGGCGACCACACCGTGCCCATGTCGAGCAGGTTGACGAAGAAATCGTTCGTCAGCGCTTCGGGACGCGAGGTGAAGACGCCATGCTCAGGCACGCCGGCCTTCAACACCCGCAGCCCGCCGACCAGGACAGTCATTTCCGGAGCGGTCAGCGTCAACAGCTGGGCGCGGTCGACGAGAGCCTCTTCCGGTCGCATGAACTGCCGGCCACCGACATAATTACGGAACGCGTCGGCGCGCGGCTGGAGCGCGGCGAAGGACGCCGCATCCGTCTGCTCCTGCGAGGCATCCATACGACCAGGCGTGAATGGAACAGTGACGTCATGACCGCCAGCCTTTGCAGCCTTCTCGACACCAGCGGCACCGGCGAGCACGATCAGGTCAGCGAGCGAGATCTTCTTGCCGCTCGTCTGGGCGGCATTGAAGTCCTTATGGAGGCCTCCAAGCACGCCGAGCACCTTGGCGAGCTGCGCAGGCTGGTTCACGTCCCAGTCCTTCTGTGGCGCAAGACGGATACGCGCACCGTTCGCGCCGCCGCGCTTGTCCGAGCCGCGGAAGGTCGAAGCGGACGCCCAGGCGGTGGAAACCAACTCTTGCACCGAAAGGCCCGTCGCGAGAACCTTTTCCTTCAGGTCCGCAATGTCGGCGTCATCCACGAGCGGATGATCTACGGCCGGGATAACGTCCTGCCAGATCAGGTCTTCGGCCGGGACTTCCGGACCGAGATAACGCACCTTCGGGCCCATGTCGCGATGCGTCAGCTTAAACCAGGCGCGGGCGAAGGCGTCAGCGAATTCGGCCGGATTCTCCAGGAAGCGACGCGAGATCTTTTCGTATGCCGGATCGAAACGGAGGGAGAGGTCGGTCGTCAGCATGGTCGGCAGTTGCTTCTTCGCCGGGTCGAAGGCGTCCGGAATGGAAGCCTCGGCGTTCTTGGCCTTCCACTGCTTCGCACCGCCCGGGCTTTGGGTCAGCTCCCATTCAAAGCCGAACAGGTTTTCGAAGAAGTAGTTGCTCCACTGGGTCGGGGTCTGCGTCCAGGTCACTTCAAGGCCGCTGCCGATGGCATCGCGTCCGACACCGGTGTTGAACTTGCTCGTCCAGCCGAGGCCCTGCGCTTCCAGTTCGCCGCCTTCCGGGTCGACGCCGACAAAAGACGGATCACCCGCACCGTGCGTCTTGCCAAAGGTATGACCACCAGCGATCAGCGCTACGGTCTCTTCGTCGTTCATCGCCATGCGGGCGAAGGTTTCGCGGATGTCGCGGGCAGCAGCGACCGGATCCGGAGTGCCGTTCGGGCCTTCCGGATTGACGTAGATGAGACCCATCTGCACGGCACCGAGTGGCTCGGACAGCTCGCGTTCGCCGCTGTAGCGCTCGTCACCCAGCCAAGTGCCTTCCGGACCCCAATAAAGCTCTTCCGGCTCCCACACATCGGCGCGGCCTCCAGCGAAACCGAAGGTCTTGAAGCCCATGGATTCGAGCGCGACGTTGCCGGTAAGGATCAAGAGATCCGCCCAGGATATCTTGTTGCCGTATTTCTGCTTGATCGGCCAGAGAAGGCGGCGGGCCTTGTCGAGGTTGACGTTGTCAGGCCAGCTGTTCAGCGGAGCGAAACGCTGCTGACCAGCACCGGCGCCGCCGCGGCCGTCGGTGATGCGATAGGTGCCGGCACTATGCCAGGCCATGCGGATGAAGAGACCGCCATAGTGGCCGAAGTCGGCTGGCCACCAGTCCTGCGAGTCGGTCATCAGCGCATGAAGATCCTTCTTCACTGCGTCGAGATCGAGCTTCTTGAATTCCTCGGCGTAGTCGAACGCCTTGCCCATCGGATCGGAGAGGCTGGAATGCTGATGAAGAACCTGAACGTCCAGCTGGTTTGGCCACCAGTCGCGGTTGGATCGACCACGGGGCGTATGCGCAACGGGACATTTACCGGCGCTGTCGGGTTTCTGGTCCATAACGTTCTCCTTGATTGCTTTGAATTTTCTGCCGCCCAAAGGGAGCCCTTCCAATCATCCGGTCGAGCCGCGCCGCTTCCGAATGAGGTTCGGTGCTTGAGGCGAAGACACCGGTCGGCGCGCATCCTCCCCTTGTTTCTTCTTACCGGAACTGGACGATAATTCTAAGTTGGATTTACTGATCGTTACGATAACCAAAAGCTATGATTCTGCGGCTGTGATCCACTGTGCAAAAGTCTGCAAGCTGCGCAACAACGAACATCCGCGTTCTTGGGTCTGGCACCTTCCAACTCCTTGTTATCGCAAGGCTCCGAGCTACCAGAAGAAGGATCCGCCGCCGCTCGAACTTAACACACGGCATCCGCCGCGTACATGTTCATTTGACAGATATCCTACAAGTGGATATGTGTCTCAACATCAGGAATTTTCCGCAGCGAGATCGGCATGCCCCTAAAGACCATGAAGCCGTTGACAAGAGCCCCGTTGCTGCATGTTTCCGTGCAGGAGAGCCTGCGCGCCTACATCAACGACAACGGCCTGAAGCCGGGAACCCTGCTGCCGGCCGAGAGCGAGCTTGCGACACAACTTGGCGTCAGCCGCAACTCGCTTCGCGAAGGCATCAAGGCACTTGAATCGCTCGGCGTGTTGGAATCACGGCGCGGCGTCGGAATCTTCGTGAAGGCGTTCTCGTTCGAACCTCTGCTCGACAACCTTGCCTACGGCCTTGGCGGCGCGCTTCGCCAGATCGAGGAAGTGATCGAGATCCGTCGGACGCTCGAAGTTGGCCTGATCGGCAAGACCTTGGAAACGATCGGCAAAGACGACATTGCCGAGCTCCGCGCCACCGTCAACCGCATGAAGGCGCACGCCGAACGCGACGAATCCTTCGCCGAGGACGACCAGCTCTTCCATCGCCTGCTCTTCCGCTGCCAGGAGAACGAAACGCTGAGCCGGTTGATCGACGTGTTCTGGCTCGCTTTCTACAAGGCCTCGGATTTCGTGAATCTCGACAACGTCGATCCGATGGCCACCTGGCGCGATCACGCCGCCATCGTCGATGCCGTCGAAGCCCGGGACCTGGAGGAGGCCCGCCGGCGCCTCGACCACCACTACGAAGGCATCGCCCGAGTTATCGCAACCAACAAGACAAGTTCAAATGTGGGAGGAACGCAATGAACACCCTGTCTCGAGTTTCGGCGATCGCAATCGCCGCGATGATGGCAACAACAGTCGCATCGGGCTTCACCCGTCCCGCGCAAGCTGCAACCCTGTCGGGCGGCTTCGACGTCGGCCCCGGCGGCTTCCAGGGCAATTTCAATCCGCTCGCCGCGACCGCCGGCTTCACCTGGCTCAGCATCTATTTCGAACCGCTCGTGACCTATGATGCGAAGCTGCAGAAGACGGTCGGCGTTCTTGCATCGTCTTATGACGTGAGCCCCGACCAGTTGACCTATACGTTCAAGCTCGTTGACGCGAAATGGCACGACGGAAAGCCATTCACGGCCAAGGACGCGAAATTCACGATGGAACTCGCCAAGAATGCAAAGACCGGTTCCGTCCTGGCCGCCCGCCTGACACCGGTGTCATCCGTCGAAGCTCCGGACGACCACACGCTCGTCATCAAACTCAACGCGCCGTCGGCCAGCCTCATGGATACGCTGACAAAGGTCATGATGCTCCCCGAGCACGCACTGGCCGCAATACCGGCCGACCAGCTCGCCAAGAACGCCTGGTGGTCGACGTCACCGATCGGCACCGGCGCGTTCAAATTCTCGAAGTACGTCAACGACCAGTATGTCGAGCTCACTGCCAACACCGACTACCGAGGCGGCAAGCCGGCCCTCGAAAAGATCATCAATCGCTACTTCGCCGATCCGGCGGCTGCGATCGCCGCGCTTCGAGCCGGTGAAATCCAGTTCACCTATGTCGACTCCAATGATGTTCCGACATTCAAGGACGACAAGTCTTTCCAGGTGATCGAAGGTAATTCCTTCGTCGTCAACTATCTGGGTTTCAATCATGAATCGCCTATCTGGAAGGATTTGCGTGTCCGACAGGCGGTGATGCACGCCATCAATCGCGACGCGATTATCCAGAGCCTTTACGGCGGCGCCGCCAAGCCCGCCAACTGCGCCTATGTCGCCGATCAACTCGTCCCGAAGGGCATTGATGACTATGCCTACGATCCCGAAAAGGCAAAGGCGCTCCTGAAGGAAGCTGGCTGGGACGAGATCAACGGCGGCAAGCCGATCACTCTCCTGACCTACTACACGACGCCATTGGCGACCAATGTGCTGGCTGCCGTTCAGGCAATGCTGGCTCAGGTTGGCATCAACGTCGTGCCGCGTGCGGTAGATGCCCCAACCTACAACAGCATCGTCCTGAAGCCGGACGCCGATATCTCGCAGTTTCAGCTGGTCTATGCCGGTCTGCAAAACGGACCGGATGCAGGCAGCATCAATGTCGGGCTGAATGAAAAGCAGATCCCGCCGGCCGGCCCGAACGTCGTTCGCGCCCGCATGCCCGATCTGACGGCCGCGCTCGACGCCGCCCTGGGTGAACCTGACGCGGCAAAGCGTGACGAACGCTATCAGCAGGTCTGCAAGGTCATGAATAGCCAGCTCCCGTGGGGGACCCTCTGGGTGGCCAATCGCTATGGCGTGGTGTCCTCCAAGGTCAAGGATTTTGTGTGGACTCCCGCCCCTGGCGGCGGCCCCTATCAGGCCGATCCGCAGCGCTGGTCCATCGCCGAATAGGACCGCCATGGATAAGAAAGGGTGGCGTTGCCACCCTTTCAGGACGGAGTTGCAATGCTGAGATATAGTCTCCGGCGCCTGGCGATCGGGATAGGTATGCTGCTTGCCTTGAGCATGCTGATTTTCCTTCTGCTGCGCCTCACCCCCGGCGATCCGATCGACGCCTATATCGATCCGAACATCCCGATGTCGCCAGCCGACTTGGCCGAACTGCGCAGCAGCCTCGGTCTCGACCAGCCCCTGCCGGTGCAGTATCTGGCCTGGCTGCAGCAAGCCTTGGCCGGCAATCTCGGCTACTCGATCAAGCGGATGGATCAGCCGGTGCTCGGTCTCGTCTTGTCGCGCATAGGTCCCACCGTCCTGCTGATGGGAACGGCTCTCGTTATCTCGACCGTCGTCGGCATCGCCACGGGCATCATCAGCGCCGTACGGCGCAATTCCATAGCCGACCTCTCGTTCTCGGTGGTTGCCCTCACAGGCATTTCCAGCCCGGCCTTCCTCAGCGCATTGATCGGACTTTACGTCTTCGCCGTGCGGCTCAAATGGATGCCATCCGGTGGCATGCTGACGCCGGGCGAGGCTTTCTCGGTGCTTGATCTGCTGCATCACCTGATCCTGCCTGCCTCGCTCCTTGCGGTCGCTCAAGCGGCTCTGATCATGCGCTATATGCGCGCCTCTCTGCTTGAAGTGCTCAATCAGGACTATGTCCGCACGGCACGGGCGAAGGGCGTCCTCGAGTTCTGGGTGATCGTCAAGCATGCATTGCGCAATGCGCTGTTGCCTGTTGTCACGCTCATCGGCTCGACTATCGGCCTTGCCATCGGTGGCGCAATCTTCATCGAGAGCGTCTTCAACTGGCCGGGCATGGGCTTGCTGCTGGTGGATTCCGTCGAGACCCGCGACTACCCGGTCATCATGGGCGCCACGCTCATCATCGGAGCCTGCGTGATCGTCGTGAACCTTCTGACGGACGTCACCTACGCGGTGATCGATCCGCGCATCAAGGTGGCGTGACCATGCTGGCCAGAACCCCTAGCCGCAGTCCCGGCCCCCTCGCCCGTGCACTCGACCGCTTCCTGATCAACCGCGCCGCCGTTTTCGGTATCTGTCTGGCTGTTCCTGTCCTGGCGATGATCCTCACCTATCCGCTCTGGTGGAGTTTCAAGCCGAACGACATCGACCTTTTGGCAATGAACTCGGGCCCGAGCCTGAAACATTGGTTCGGTACCGATGGCGTCGGCCGCGATGTGTTTGCCCGCGTGATGGAAGGCGGCCGCATCTCGCTCCTCGTCGCTGTCGCGTCGACACTGCTATCGGCCGTCATCGGCTTTCTTTTCGGCGCTGTCTCCGCCCTTTCCGGCCGCTGGGCAGACGCGGTCGGTATGCGGTTTGTCGATCTCGTGATGACACTGCCGCCGGTGATTTTTCTCCTTGTGCTCGCCTCCATCGCCGGCACGGGCATCTGGCCGACGGTCCTCGTCATCTCACTGCTGTCCTGGCCACTTCTGGCGCGAATGGTGCGCGCACGGCTGCTGGAACTGCGTGAGCGTGACTTCGTCGTCGCCGCTCGGGGAATGGGCGCCGGCTTGCCCCATCTCCTCTTCCGACACGGGCTGCCGAACTCCATCGATATCTTGGTGGTCTACGCCACGCTGCAGATCGCCAACGCCATCCTCCTCGAAGCCGGGCTTTCCTTCCTTGGCCTCGGCATCGCACCGCCGGCCGCCAGCTGGGGCAACATGCTGAACGCGGCCCGTTCGACGGCGGTCCTCGAACAATATCCCTGGCAATGGCTGTTCCCAGGCGGGGCGCTCATCCTGGCGGTGCTTGCCATCAACTTCATCGGCGACGGTCTTCGGGACGCTTTTGACCCTCGCGCTGAACTAAACTGATCACTCGAAAGAAAGAGACAATGACAAAATTCAAAGGTGTAATTCCTCCAGTCGTGACGCCGCTCAATGCGGATTTCACGGTCGACTATCCGTCCTACACGCGGGTTCTGGAGCATCTCATCGAGGGCGGTTGCCACGGTGTTTTCGTGCTCGGCTCGACAAGCGAGGTGATCTTCCACGACGACAAGACGCGCCGCGAGATCATCGAGCACTCGGCAAAAGTGGTGAACGGACGCGTACCGCTGATCGTCGGCGTCATCGATCCGACGACGGATCGCGTCATTCATCATGCGGACGTTGCCAAGCGTGCCGGTGCCGACGCCGTGGTTGCCACCGCGCCGTTCTATACGGTCACCAGCCAATCCGAGATCCTCGACCATTTCCGCTTTATCCGTGACGCCGTCGACGTGCCGCTGGTCGCCTATGACATTCCGGTCTGCGTCCACGTCAAGCTGCAGCGCCAGACGACGGTGGCCTTGGCAAGAGAAGGCACGATCATCGGCCTCAAGGATTCCAGCGGCGATGACGGCAATTTCCGCTATGCCCTCCTCGATCTCGCTGATCGGCCGGATGTGTTCCTGATGACCGGCTCGGAGATTGTCGTCGACAATGCCTTGCTGATGGGCGCGCACGGGGTCGTTCCGGGCATCGCCAATGTCGATCCTCACGGCTATGTGCGCCTTTGGGACGCCGCCCAGCGTGGCGACTGGGTCGCCGCACGCAAGGAGCAGGAGCGGCTCTGCCGCCTTTTCGAAATCGTCTGGGTTGCCCAGGGCCGCGTTAGCGGCGGCGCCTCCGGCATCGGTGGCTTCAAGACTGCCATGAAGAGCCTCGGCATCATCGACAGCGCGGTCATGCCGCGCCCGCGCGCTGCGCTCAACGAAGCCGAGACAGCCAGGATCAACGAGATCCTGCGCGCAACCGGCCTGCTTGGGTGACCAATATGCCGTCAGCCGAACCGATCCTCGCCATTCAGGGCCTCAAGACCATCTTCCGCATTCGCGGAGGCGATGTCACGGCAGTCAACGATGTCGACCTGACCGTCGGCGCGGGGGAGACCGTGGCCCTGGTGGGAGAATCCGGTTCGGGCAAATCGGTGACCAGCCTTTCCGTCATGCGCCTTCTGACCCGTAACATCGGATCGATCGCGGCAGGTAGCATCCGGCTACGCCGAAAGGACGGATCCGGATGCAATCTCGTTTCGCTGACGGAAGACGAGATGCGCGACATTCGCGGCGACGACATCGGCATGGTGTTTCAGGAGCCGATGTCCAGCCTCAACCCCGTCTATACAATTGGCGATCAGATCTCCGAGCCAATTCGCATTCATCACAGAGCAAGCCGGAAAGCGGCAATGGCTACGGCCATTTCGCTGCTGGAAACCGTCGGGATTCCAGATGCCAAGCGCCGGGCCCGTCAGTATCCGCACGAGCTGTCCGGTGGCATGCGCCAACGTGCGACGATCGCCATGGCGCTTGCCTGCGACCCGACCTTGCTGATTGCGGATGAGCCAACAACCGCACTCGACGTGACGATCCAGGCGCAGATCCTCGACCTGCTGATGAAGCTTCAGCGCGAGCGCGGAATGGCAATGCTGTTCGTCACCCACAATCTCGGCGTCGTCGCCCAGATCGCCCATCGCGTTGCCGTTATGTACACCGGCCGCATCGTCGAAGAAGGCCCGGTCAACGAGGTCTTCAGCAATCCAAAACACCCCTATACGAAGGGCCTTCTCGCCTCGATGCCTCGGCTTGGCGATGCGACACGGATGAAACAATCGGGCGAAAAGCTCGCAGCCATTCCGGGCGTTGTTCCGAGCCTGATGAACATGCCTTCTGGCTGCACCTTCGCACCGCGTTGCCAATTTGCGATCGAGGCCTGTCGCAAGGCGGTGCCGGCGCTCGAAGCCGTTGGACCGCTTCATAAGAGCCGATGCATTCGCTGGCGGGAGATTTAGATGACCAAGCCTTTGCTTTCCGTTCGCGACTTGTCGAAAAGCTACACTTCCCACGGCACGCAACTGACAATCCTGAAGGACATTTCCTTCGAGATCGGCAAGGGCGAAGTCGTTGGGCTGGTTGGCGAATCCGGCAGCGGTAAAACGACGATCGGCCGCTCTGTCCTTCGCCTGGTCGAGCCGTCATCTGGCAACGTCCGCTTCGATGGCGTGGAGTTGACCGGCCTTTCATCCACGGCGATGCGACGCATGCGTCCGCGGATGCAGTATATCTTCCAGGACCCCTTTGCCAGCCTCTCGCCGCGCATGACCATCGGCGAGATCCTGACCGAAGGCCTGAAAATCCAGCGCATCGGAACCCGCAGGGAGCGGCTCGAGCGCGCCCGTGTGGCGCTCGAGCAGGTCGACTTGCCGGCAGAAGCGATCAATCGCTACGCGCACGAGTTCTCAGGCGGGCAGCGTCAGCGCATCGGCATTGCGCGCGCGCTGACACTGGCCCCGGAACTGATTGTCGCCGACGAGCCGGTATCGGCGCTCGATGTCTCCATCCAGGCGCAGGTGATAAACCTGCTGCGCGATCTGCAGCAGCGGCTTGGGCTGACCATGCTGTTCATCTCGCACGACCTTGCGGTCGTGGAGTATATCTGTGACCGGGTGATCGTCCTCTATCTCGGGCGCATCATGGAGATCGCGGCGAGCAGCGACCTCTACGCCCGGCCGCAGCATCCCTATACGCGCGCGCTACTGTCCGCCATCCCCTCCACCGATGTCGGCGCCAAACGCGAGCGTCAGGTGCTGAAGGGTGAAATCCCGAGCCCCGCCAATCCGCCGAGCGGCTGCGTTTTCCGCACCCGCTGTCCGCATGCCATCGAAGCCTGCAGCCAGGCCGTTCCTGAGCTGCGGGAAGTCGCCCCGGGACACCTCAAGGCGTGCATTCGCGACGACATACCGTTGGGAGCCATGCCTTGACGACGCAGAGACGACATTCAATCGCCGGCAATTGGGCGAGCCTTCTTCTCCCGATCGTGGAGGACGACGCGATCGATTTCGCTGCCCTCGGCGAAGAGGTCGACATCCTGATCAATGCCGGGGTCGACGGCATCTATTCGAATGGTACAGCCGGCGAGTTCCACAATCAGACGGACGTCGAGTTCGAGCGGATCCAGGTTATCCTCGCGGAGCGTTGCACAGGCGCCGGCATGCCATTCGTGATCGGCGCATGCCAGCCGGATCCGCACATCGCTCTGTCACGCGTTGCCCGCGCATCCGCGCTGAAGCCGCTGGCGATCCAGGTCATTCTGCCGGACTGGTGGCCCGTCACCGATCTTGAGGCAATCGATTTCCTGAGACGCGCGACGGACCGCGCCGAGGGGATCCCCTTGATCCTCTACAATCCGCCACATGCCAAGCGGGTTCTGACGCCGCGGGAGCTTGCCGCCGTCTGTGGCCCATCGCCTGCCGTCGTCGGTATCAAGCTCGCCGATGGCGACGCCAATTGGTATGCCGCTGCCCGCGAATACCTTGCCGAGTTCGCGCTCTTTGTGCCTGGCCATCATCTCGCGACCGGCATGAGCCACGGCGTTGCCGCAGGTGCCTTTTCCAACGTGGCCTGCCTCAGCCCGCACGGCGCTCAGTGGTGGACAGATTTGATGGCGGAAGACATCGAAGCCGCGCTGGCAATCGAGAAACGTATTTGCGCGTTCATGGATGACCACATCGTTCCATTCCGCCAAGCGCAAGGCTACTCGAATGCCGCCCTCGACAAGTTGCTGTGCGCGATCGGAGGCTGGGGACCGGTTGGACCGAAGCTCCGCTGGCCATACCGCTCTATCGATCAAGCCGAAGCAGAGCGTCTAAGACAGATCGCGCGAGCGGAACTGCCCGAACTCTTCGATTGAGCGGAGTCAAATGCGGCCGTGACGGACCCCCGCGGTCGCACTCAAACCACGTCGATCTTGAAATCGGCATCTTCCCACCGCTGGGTGTTCGTCCAGAAGATTGTAAACAGAATTGTGCCTGGACCCAGCCGCTCTGTCGGCAGATCGCAGACGTATGTGCCGAAACCCGTATCGTGAGTATGACTGTCGACAACGGTTGCCCAACCGTCGGTCGACCAATGCACGAGGGCCTGTTCGGGCAGTTCGATCCGCAGTTTGCGGCCGGCAGCCATACGGGTGCGCTTGGCGTTTAGGCGCCATGCGAATGGCGGACGACCGGGCTTCGCCGCGACATACCGAGCAAAGGTTTGAGGCGGCATGTCGAAGACGACGCCATCGCGGATCGAGCGCAGGAGCTTGATATGTTCCGCGTGAGCCCAGACCAAGGGCATGGCGCTGCCGGACGGACGACCGAGAAAGAGCTCGCGCTCCGGCACGTCGTCGCTATCCCATATCTGCTCCGGCAGCAGCCCGCCATCGCTTGCCGAAGCTTCCAACGCCGCCAAGAGGCGTTGCGCCTCATCGCGTCGTCCAGCGGCAAGTTCGTAATGGGCGCGCTCGCCGGTCAAAAGCGGCCAAAGCCGGCCGACGCCGCGACCGGCGAATGGCGCGCCGCCAACGCGCTCCCCGTAGCCGTCGTCATTGTACCGGTACCAGTAGGATCCGGTCGGCAGGTCACGTCGCAATTCGGCATCGATCGCCGCGATCGTGCCTAGGATGCGTGGGTCGTCGGCGGCGCGAAGTCCGAACCGCACCAAGGCAAGCGCGTCGGGGCTAATAAGAAGGTCTGCTTCGAGCACGGCCTCGCCATCGTCGCGATTGCGGATCGGGATGAAGTCCCGGCCGAGCGAGGAGACGTCTTCCGCGGCGGTGGCAATGCGAACGTAGTAGCCGTCGATGCCGAGCCGGCGCGACAACTTCGTATCGCTGGCATAGGTCCACTCCTCGATGCGCTCGTTCCAACCATCTGCGACTTCCCGCAGATATTGCGCTTGAGGCAACCGTCCGGCCGCTTCCATCGCATCGGCCGCCGCGAGCAAGCCCGCGATCTCGACGGCCAGCGTAAAGGGCGAGTAGCCAGCATCCTCTTCCCAGCGATCTTGCTGGGTTGCGGGGCCGTTGGTGACGATGTAGGCCGCAGCAGCCTCGATCATCGCCACGTATCGGCCTGTCTCCGACAAACCGATCACGCCGGCGCGAAGAAGCATGTCGTAAAGCAGGACAGGAAAGGCCGTCTCGTCCATCTGGATGCCGTTCCAATACGGCCGGCCGTCTAGCCAGGCATTTTGCACCCAATGGCCATCTGCCTCCTGGATCGCCGAGAGATAGTCGAGCACCGACCGCGCATCGGCTTTGGCGCCAGCGGCAAGCAGCCCTCCCGCGGTTTCCACCAGATCGCGTGTCCAGACCAGATGATACCCGCCGAGATCGTCATCGCTTTTGTTGAAGCCCCAGGGGATGGAAAGGCTCGCGATAATGGCGCCGGAGGCATCGTCGCGGTGGCTGGCGAGCACGCTGGTGCTGACCCGGTAACGGTTCAACTGGTTGGGATCATGAGGCTCGTCCAACGCAAGCAAGCCGGCCTGCCACTCCCGCCAGCCGCTCTGATAGTACCGCAGCGCCGGCTCGATACCCTGCTCCAGGCTGAGGACGGCACGGAAAGCAGCCTCCTCGGGCTGCGCGCCGAAACCGATGGCGACCAATATCCGCCCTTGACCCGCCTGCAGGTCGAGTGTCCCCGATAGCGCAACATTGCCGGACACGGCACAGCGATACTCCTCCTTCAGCCCTTCCCCCCGCGACAACGTTTGCCAGCCATCCGAAAAACCGACATACCCGGCCGAACGCGCAAGCCAAGGCACCGAAGCGGCAACCGCAAGCGCTCGACCAGAACCCTCGGCAAAAAGCATCGGCCTGCCCTTGAAATCGGAGCACCAGGCGGTGTTGTCGGCACCGCCGTTGACGAGATGCGGTGCCACGAGGGCGTGCAGTTGGTAGTCGGAGAGGCCACCGATCAACGCCTCGAAGCGTACCTCTTGCAGCACCACCTCGCGCTCAGGATCGGTAAGGATCGTTTTGGTGATGCGATAACGGCCATCGCGGGCGGTGTTGATAAGGCGGAAGGCCGGGACGCCATCCTCGATTGCCTGCACCCGATGATCGGCATCACGCTTCTCTTCCGAGAAGTAACCATCGCCCGTCACGATGAAGCCGAAATCGCGGACACAGGCCATGTCCAGCCGCGGCGCATAGATCTCGTTGAGGATACCGTGGCTTGCCGTGAACCAAACGGGACTTGCCGGGCCGACGGCGGTGCCGACCGCGCTCTTATCACTTGAGGTCCAGCGCGGCTCGATCCCGGGAGCGCCGGGTGGGTCGATGGAACCGGGAGGCAAGCTCGGAAAGGTCAAGTGATGATCCTCCGCTAGTGTGCGCTCTTTTCAGTGAGCCATCCTGGCGTTTAAATCAAGCGACACCGCATTTTCGCCCGACGCTTGACAGAGGCTACCGATCTTGCCCCGATACGCGGTGCGGCAGGGATGAGAGCATAGGCCGGCAGAGGAGCGCAAAGATATGGCAGACACCGTCAACACATCTGCAGCCGAACGGAAGCGCGAGCAAACCAAAGCGCCGACCGGCCGCACTGTGCTTGCCGTCGATATCGGCGGATCGCACGTGAAAGTCGAACTCAGCAGCGGCAGCGAACGACGCGCGGTCGATTCCGGTGATCAGATGACCGCGACCAAGATGGTAGGTGCGCTACGCGATCTTACCCAAGACTGGCATTACGACGTTGTCACGATGGGTTACCCAGGTCCCGTCGCCGCCAATCGTGCCGCGGCCGATCCCTTCAATCTCGGGCCGGGTTGGAAGGATTTCGATTTCGAAGCCGCCCTCGGCCGGCCGGTCCGAATGGTCAACGACGCTTTGATGCAGGCAATCGGCAGCTATGAAAACGGCCGGATGCTCTTCCTCGGCTTAGGCACCGGCC
The DNA here is from genome assembly GCF_000298315.2 of Rhizobium grahamii CCGE 502. Lineage (GTDB taxonomy): Bacteria > Pseudomonadota > Alphaproteobacteria > Rhizobiales > Rhizobiaceae > Rhizobium > Rhizobium grahamii. The sequence continues at coordinate 230,848 of NZ_AEYE02000015.1, forward strand.
TGGGCTCGGCCATCATCGCCGAGAATGTCTGCATGCCGCTGGAACTGGCTCACATGCCCTACCGCAAGGCGACCTTCGAAGACTATGTTGGCGAGCGAGGACTGAAGCGGCGAGGCAAGAGCAAGTGGCGGAAATCGGTCTTTGACGTCGTCGATCGTCTAGGGGCGGCGCTGCTGCCTGACTACATCGTGATAGGCGGCGGCAATGTCGACCGGCTCAAGGAACTGCCGCCGAAGTGTCGACGCGGCAACAATGACAATGCGTTTCGCGGCGGCTTCCGTGTTTGGTTGGATGACAGCCTGCGAATTTGAGCGGAGGGGCTTCACCCAACCGGTCGAGCAAGGGCACTCGGCGCTCAATTGCGCGGTGCGCCTCGCCGGTTGCGCCGCGTCCCCCGCAATGTCGATCCGAAGTGGCCGCTGAAAGCTCTGGAGAGGGATGCGGCCGAAGCGAAGCCGGTACGCGCGGCGATCTCGTGCGCGGCGAGCGACGTTTCCTCGGCGAGGCTGCGCGCGACGTCGAGCCGGATGCTTTGATAGTAATGGCCAGGCCCCATCCCGAACTCTCGCTGAAAGAGGCGGGCCAGCGTACGCGGAGACGTCGCGGTCGCATCCGAGATCGCGTCGAGGCTGAGCGGGCTTTCGACATGCGCGCGCATGCAGGCGACGGCTTTTAGAAGCTGCGGAACGCGCGTTGCCAGGGAAAGGCTGCGCGCGCCCCGTTCCTCCGGTGCTCGCAATCGGGCATCGTAAACGAACATGTTGGAAACATCGAAGGCGAGTGCTCCGCCGCCATGATCACCAATCAGCTTGAGCATGAGATCGACGACTGTTGTGGCGCCGCCGGCGGTGATCCGGTTGCGGTCGATGACGAAGCGATCGGATGTAACCTCAATATCCAGATGGATCTCGGCGAATTGGGAGAGATCCTGCCAATGTATCGTGGCGCGGTAACCGCTCAGCAGGCCGGCTTGCGCGAGCAGCCAGGCGCCGCTGTCGAGCCCGCCAACGATGCCAATAAACCGGCTTAGACGCTGCAGCCGCTTCAACACCGAGCTCTGTGCGTGCTCGCGCGCACCGTAGCCAGCAACAATGAACAGGATGTCGAGATCACCGGCGTCCTCGATGTTGCCGTCGCAGCGCAGGAGCAGGCCACTGGAGCTACGGACATCCATTCCCTCCGACGACAGCAATCGCCATGCGAATGTGTTAGGACCCGCATAGTCACGCGCCGCGCGCAGCGGCTCGATCGCGCTGGCCAACACCATATTGGAAAAACCGTCGAAGATCAGAAAGCCACAGCTCAAACCCATTCTGTCAATTCCTGCAAACTCTTTGGCAGTTTATGCCAATAAGCGCACACCGGCAATTCGTATAGTCGCCTCATCGAGTTAGGAGGCCGCACGTGAATTGGGACGTATTCATTACCTGCGCAGTCACCGGTTCAGGCGCCACCGTCAGCAAGAGCGACAGGCTCCCGGTAACTCCCAAGCAAATTGCCGAGGCTAGCATCGAGGCCGCAAAGGCTGGTGCGGCTGTCGCTCACATTCACGTGCGCAACCCTGAAACGGGTGCGCCTTCGCGCGATCCCGCCCTTTACCGCGAAGTCGTCGCGAGAGTGCGGGATTCCGGAGTCGACGTCGTCCTCAACCTGACAGCCGGCATGGGCGGCGATCTGGTACTCGGTTCCGCGGAACAGCCGCTGCCATTCAATCCGAAGCAAACGGATATGGTGGGCTCGACCGAGCGGCTTATCCATGTCGAGGAACTGTTGCCGGAGATTTGCACGCTGGACTGCGGCACGATGAACTTTGCCGAGGCCGATTATGTGATGACCAATACGCCAGGCATGCTGCGGGCAATGGCAGCCCGCATCCAAGCGGCTGGCGTCAGACCGGAAATCGAGGTTTTCGACACCGGCCATCTCGTGCTTGCCAAGCAGCTGGTCAAGGAAGGGCTGATCGACGATCCGGTCATGATCCAGCTCTGCATGGGCATCCCTTACGGCGCGCCTGACGATCCCGGTACGCTGATGGCCTTGGTCAACAATGTGCCGGCGGGCTGGACCTACTCGGCATTTTCCATCGGCCGAAATCAATTGCCCTACGTTGCGATGGCGGCGCTAGCCGGTGGAAATGTCAGGGTCGGCCTGGAGGACAATCTCTTTCTTTCAAAGGGTGTCCTGGCCAGCAACGGTCAACTCGTCGAGCGGGCCGCGTCGATCCTGTCGGCAATGAACGTCAACATCCTGCGACCGCAAGATGTTCGGGAAAAACTGAAACTGAGAAAGCGTTGGTAGGAGCGAGCAGGACCAATCGATTTGACCGAAGCAGCCAAGACAGCGGAGAAATTTTGTGGCGGCATCCGATGCCGCCAGCCAGAATTCGGCTATGAGCTTGCCTGCGGCGACCTTATCCCCTTTCCATCTGCTTCGACCCAGACAAGGAGGTGCGCGACCAGCAGCCTGTCAATCGATGAATGAGAAGCAAAAAAGGGGAACAACAATGTCTCAGAATTCTATGACGAGAAGAGGCCTGCTGCAGGCAACTGCAGCGGCAGCGCTGATATCTGCAATGCCCTCGCGCTCCCATGCTCAATCATCGCCGAAACGCGGTGGGATGCTCCGCATCGGCCACTCCGGCGGCGCCACGTCCGACTCCATCGATCCGGCCACCTACGCGGCGGGACCCGTCGTGACGGCCATGTTGGGCGGTGTCTGCAACAACCTCGCCGAAGTCGATGCAGACGGAAAGATTGTGCCGGAGCTTGCGGAAAGCATGGAGCCAAGTCCCGATGCGAAAGTCTGGACCTTCAAGCTCCGCAAGGGGGTCACGTTTTCCAACGGCAAGCCGCTGACACCCGAGGACGTCATGGCGTCCTTCAATCATCACCGTGCCAAGGACTCGACGTCCGGCGCGAAGGCGATCCTTTCGGAGGTCGTCGATATCCGCAAGGATGGCGAGGCCGTTGTCTTCGAATTGAAATCCGGCAACGCTGACTTCCCGTTCCTGACGGCCGAGTATCAGTTCGTCATCATGCCGGCCAATACCGATGGCACGCTGGACTGGAAGTCCGGCATTGGTACGGGCGGCTACACGCTGGAATCGCACGAGCCCGGCGTACGCATCAAGCTGAAGCGCCGGCCGGACTACTGGAAGCCTGATCACGCCTGGTTCGACGAGGTCGAACTGCTGACGATCAACGACGCAACGGCCCGCCAGAATGCCTTGCTGACGGACCAGGTCGATGTCATCAACAGCGTCGAGATCAAGACGTTGCCGCTGCTGCAGCGGAAGGCCGGCATTACCATTGAAGAGGTGACGGGCACCGCCCACTACCTCTGGCCCATGTGGTGCGATAGCGAGCCGTTCAAGGACGTGAACGTGCGCCTGGCGCTGAAATACGCCGTCAATCGCGAAGAACTGCTGCAGAAGATCCTCCGCGGCCACGGTCACCTCGGCAACGACAGCCCGATCGCGCCGGCCAACCGCTTCTACGCCGCCGATCTGCCGCAACGCGCCTATGACCCTGACAAGGCCAAATTCCACCTCAAGAAGGCCGGTCACGACACGCTGAAGATCGAACTTTCCGCGGCAAACGCCGCCTTCGCCGGCGCCTTGGACGCCGCGACGCTATTCCAGGCAAGCGCCGCAAAATGCGGTATCGACGTCAACGTCAAGCGCGAACCCGACGATGGCTACTGGTCGAACGTGTGGTTGAAGAAGCCATTCGTCACTGGCTACTGGAACGGCAGGCCGACCGAAGATTCGATGTTCTCGCTGGTCTATGCAAAGGGCGCGGACTGGAACGAAACCCATTGGTCCAATGACCGCTTCAACCAGCTCCTGCTTGAGGCGCGCTCCAGCCTCGACGAAACCAAGCGCCGCGAGATGTATCATGAGATGCAGCAGCTCGTCAGCGATGACGGCGGCGCGATCATCCCGATGTTCAGCAACTATATCGATGCCCGCAACGACAAGGTTGCGCATGGAAAGCTGGCGTCGAACCGCTTCTTCGACGGCTGGAAGCTGATCGACCGCTGGTGGAGCGCCGCCTAAGGCACTCCACCGATTGTCGGCGCCGCCTAGAGGGCGGCGCTTGCTCCAATCTCAAATCTGGCAAGGTGAACATGACTGGCACGGTGAAATCCGCCGCAGCGATCGGCGGCGGCGTCATAGGCGGCGGCTGGATCGCTCGATTTTTGCTCAACGGCTACGATGTCAAGGTCTTTGACCCGCATCCGCAAGCGGAACGGCTGGTGGGAGAAGTTCTCGCCAATGCGGAGCGCGCCTATCGCAAGCTGACCCTCGCTCCCATGGCGCCGAAGGGTAAGCTGAGCTTCGTGTCGTCCATCGAAGAAGCAGTTTGCGATGCCGACTATGTGCAGGAGAGCGTGCCGGAACGGCTCGATCTTAAACGCAAGGTCTACGCCGAAATCGAGAGGCACGCCAAGGAAAGTACGTTGATCGGGTCGTCCACCTCGGGGTTCAAGCCGACGGAACTCATCGAGGGCCTAGCAACGCCGGAGCGCCTATTCGTCGCCCATCCTTTCAATCCTGTCTATCTGCTCCCGGTGGTCGAAGTGGTACCGGGGCAAACATCGCCGGACAATCTCGATCGTGCCAAGTCCTTCCTCACCGCCATCGGCATGAAACCGCTGGTCGTCCGCAAGGAAATCGACGCTCATATCGCCGACCGTCTCCTAGAGGCGGTGTGGCGGGAGGGGCTCTGGCTGATACATGACGGCGTCGCGACGACGGAGGAAATCGATGACGTCATCCGCTTTGGCTTCGGGCTTCGCTGGGCCCAGATGGGCCTGTTCGAGACCTACCGCATCGCGGGCGGCGAGGCCGGCATGCGCCATTTCATGAGCCAGTTCGGCCCGGCGCTGAAATGGCCCTGGACCAAGCTTATGGACGTCCCCGATCTGACCGACGACCTGATCGATATCATCGCCGCGCAGTCGGATGCGCAATCGGGCAAGCATAGCATCCGCGAACTCGAGCGGATTCGCGACGACAATCTCGTCGCCATCATGCAGGCACTAAAGGGCAACGACTGGGGTGCTGGCGCCCTCCTCAAGGAATACGAATCCACGCTCTATGCCAACGCCCACAGCCACGCACGTCCGCCGACGGTCGATCCGGGAAAACCTTTGGCGCTCCACGCCGATCGCGTTCGGGAAGATTGGGTGGATTACAACGGCCATATGACCGAAAGCCGCTATCTGCAGGTCTTCGGGGACGCAACCGATGCCTTCCTGCACTTTATCGGCATGAACAAGCATTATCTGGCCAGCGGCCGCTCGCTCTACACTGTCGAGACGCACATCAGGCACCTGCGCGAGGTGAAGATGGGGGCACCGTTGCGTGTGGAAACGCTGCTGCTCGGCTTCGACCAAAAGAGAGTGAGAATCGTGCACGAACTCTACGGCGGACCTCAGGACGAACTCCTGGCGACCGGCGAACACATGCTCCTGCACGTCGATACGACAAAGTCCGCCGCGTCGCCGATGGATCTGTCTCTATCGATCAAATTGGGAGAGGTGTGGAAACACCATCGTCATCTGGAGGTTCCGGCCTATGCAGGCAAGCCGGTGCGTGAAATCATGATGGAATCCGCTGCCGCCAGCTAAGGGATATCGCAATGGGGCCCATACCGAAGCTGATACTCAAGAGGTTTTCGACCGGTCTGCTGACGCTCTTCCTGGTATCGATCATCATTTTCTTCGCGATCGAACTCCTTCCGGGCGATGCCGCTCAGCAGCTGCTCGGCCAGAGCGCAACGCCCGAAACGCTTGCGGCCCTGCGCGAACAACTCGGGCTGAACCAGCCAGTGGTCATGCGCTATGTGCACTGGCTAGGCGGCGTCGCCACCGGCGATTTTGGCATGTCTCTTGCCAACAACCGCCCGGTGGGGGAACTGATTGCCGGGCGGCTTGGCAACACACTGTTTCTCGCCGCCTATGCTGCAGCACTTGCCATTCCCGTGTCACTGACGCTGGGACTTCTGGCCGCCCTCTGGCGCAACAGCCTGTTCGACCGCCTCTCGAGCCTCCTGACGTTGACCTCGATCTCCTTTCCGGAGTTCTTCGTCGCCTATATCCTCATCCTGTTTTTGGCTGTGCGAACGAGCCTGTTCCCGTCGCTCGCCACCGTGGACGCCACGACCTCGCTCATTGAGCGGCTTTACATCTGTTTCCTGCCGGCGATTACGCTTACCCTCGTCATCGCCGCACACATGATGCGGATGACACGGGCGTCGATCATTAACCTGCTTGCCAGCCCCTATATCGAGACTGCGCGGCTGAAAGGACAATCACGCTTCAAGGTGATAAGCCGTCACGCCCTGCCCAACGCGCTCGCCCCGATCGTCACGGTCGTTACGCTAAACCTCGCCTATCTCGTAACGGGCGTTTTGGTGGTCGAGGTCGTCTTTGTTTATCCGGGCCTGGGACAATTGCTCGTCGATTCCGCCGCCAAACGCGATCTCGCCGTCGTTCAGGGCTGCTGTCTGATCTTCGCTGCGATCTACATTTTCCTCAACATGTTTGCGGACATCATCGCGATCGCGACCAATCCGCGCTTGCTGCATCCGCGATGAGGAGGAAGCACGTATGACTGCCATTGCAAAATCGCTCCGCCTCTCGACCGTCCCATGGTCGGCGCGTCTCGGCCTTCTTATCATCGCCTTCTACATCGTCGTCGCGGTCTTTGCGCCGTGGCTTGCTCCCTACGGCGAAGCTGAAGTTGCCGGCGGCGAGTTTGAACCATGGAGTTCCCTGTTCGTGCTCGGAACCGACGGCCTGGGGCGCGATATGCTCTCCCGCCTGATCTTCGGTGCCCGCAATACGATCGGCGTGGCTTTCGTGACCACCGCCCTCGCCTTCCTGATCGGCGGCGCCAGCGGAATGCTGGCCGCGACCCTGGGAGGCTGGACGGATGAAGTGTTGTCACGCATCGTCGATGTGATCATGGCGATACCGCGCGTGATCTTTGCGTTGTTGTTGCTGACCATTTTCGGCACCGGCCTTGTTAATCTGATCCTCATCATTGCGATCCTGGACTCGACCAGCGTCTTTCGCCTGACACGCGCCGTTTCGATGAACGTGGTCGTCATGGAGTTTGTCGAAGCTGCAGCGCTGCGCGGTGAGAGCCTCTGGTGGATCATCCGCCGTGAAATTTTGCCCAATATCCTTCCGCCGCTCATCTCGGAATTCGGCCTGCGCTTCTGCTTCGTTTTCCTGAGCATTTCTGCCCTTTCCTTCCTCGGCCTCGGATTGCAGCCACCGACTGCGGACTGGGGGAGCATGGTCAAGGAAACGGCTTCGCTGATCAGCTTCGGCGACATCACGCCGCTGCTGCCGGCCGGGGCCATCGCGCTGCTCACCGTCGGGGTCAACTTTGTCGTCGATTGGATGCTGCATCGCTCCAGCGGCTTGAAGGACTAGACGATGGGCAACGTAAAACCGCTCCTGGAAATTCGTGGCCTGAAAATGGAAGCACAGATCGACGGTGCGTGGACCGAGATCGTCCATGGTGTCGATATCGATCTCAGGCGAGGCGAAGTGCTGGGACTGATTGGCGAATCCGGCGCCGGCAAGTCGACCATCGGACTTGCGGCCATGGGCTATGCTCGCAACGGCTGTCGGATCAGCGGCGGCTCGGTTTGTTTCGATGGAGAGGAACTCCTCGGCCGCAGCGAAACCTTCCTGCGCAAGCTTCGGGGCCAGCGTATCGCCTACGTTGCGCAGTCGGCGGCAGCGAGCTTCAACCCGGCACATCGCCTCATCGACCAGTATGCCGAAGCCCCGATAGCCCATGGCCTTCTGAGTAGGCAGGATGCGGAACGGCAGGCCGTCGATCTCTATCGCCGCATGCGTCTGCCGGAACCCGACGTTATCGGCTGGCGCTATCCGCATCAGGTTTCCGGTGGCCAGTTGCAACGCGCCATGACCGCGATGGCGATGGCCTGCAAGCCTGATCTCATCATCTTCGACGAGCCCACGACAGCGCTCGACGTTACCACCCAGATCGAAGTATTGGCCGCGATACGCGATGCTGTCCGCCAGTTCGGTACCGCCGCGATCTACATCACCCACGATCTGGCCGTGGTTGCGCAAATGGCGGATCGCATAAAGGTGCTCCTGCGCGGACGCGAGGTCGAGGACCAGTCCACGCGTGGCATGCTTGCCGAGCCGAAGGAAGCCTATACCAAGAGCCTTTGGTCAGTCCGTTCGATGGAGGCGGAAGATAATCGCCAAGACGGAAGCATCCTATCCCGCGGATTCGAATGTCGCTTCGGCAACGGACAATCGCCGCTATTACGACGCGATGTGCGCTGCCTTTCGCCAGCCTCGTCCCACGGATATCAGCGTCATCGACACCACCGTCAATCATGTCCCGGTGCGGCACTACATACCGGCTCATGCCAGCGAGGGCCGGCCTTCAATTCTCTATTGTCATGGCGGCGGATTCGTCGTCGGTTCCCTGGAAAGCCACGACGACGTTTGTGCCGAAATCGCAAACAGCACCGGCATGCATCTGACCGCCGTCGACTACCGTCTTGCGCCGGAGCATCGCTATCCCGCTCAGATCGATGACCTCGAAACGGTCTGGCGTCATCTCGCGGTGAAAACGCCGCGACTGATTACGGTCGGCGACAGCGCCGGCGCCAATCTCTGCGCGGCGCTCTCCCTGCGCATGCGGCGTCTCAGCGGCCCAATGCCGATAGCGCAGCTCTTGATCTATCCCGGCCTCGGAGGAGATCACTCCTGGCCGTCCTATATAGAGAACGCGGAAGCGCCGCTGCTGCGCACTTCCGATCTCGCCGGCTATCGCGCCGCCTATTCCGGCTCCGAGCAGCCATCAGATCAGGAGTTGGAGGAAGTATCGCCTCTGGAGGCAAAAGACTTCTCGGGCCTGCCGCGAACACGGGTATTCACCGCCGATGTCGATCCTGCGCGACGACGGGAAGGCCTATGTCGATCGCCTGAAAGCCGCAGGCGTCGATGCCGATTGGCGCAACCACGAGCAACTCGTGCACGGCTATCTGCGCGGCCGCATCATGAGCCGCAGAATCCGCGCTGCATTCGAGGAAATCTGCCGCGCGCTACAAGAGATGGCAAAGGACGTTTCCCTCACGCCCGACTTTGCCGGTTAGGCGAGGCTCGCTGCGAGCACGCCTTCTTTCCTACGCCGAGCCAATGCTGGCATGGGCCGGAAAAGTCAGGCCGATGGCGTCCTCATAGCTCCGGGGACTGAAGCGTACGTAGAGAGCAAATACGACCACGAGGCACGCCAGGTGCATGATCCACCCGCTGGCAAAGCTGCCGGTCATGCCGTGTAGGAAGGATGTGGCAAAGGGTCCAAGCGATGCAATCAGAAAGCCACCTCCTTGCATCAGGGAGACGAGAACGCCGGCCTGCTCCGGCCGTGGCAGATGATCCAGCGCCGTGACAATGGCAAGGGAGAAACTTCCCCCGAGCCCAGCGCCACAAATCGCCACCCACAGGACCGGCAGCATTCCCGAAAGAAATGCCAGCCCCGCAAAACCGATGGCCTGCATCAGAAGTGTCAGCAGCAACCAGCCGCGACGATCGATGCTGCGGCGTGCCAGGTTGGGAAGAAGAAGGGCAGAGACGGCCTGGCTGACCGCCATGATCGCGACCAGATTGCCGCTCTCAGCGTTCGACCAGCCGTGCGCCTGATAGTAGGGCGCGAGCCAAGCGACCATCGACGAATACCCGCTGTTTACCAGACCAAACGCGATCATCAATGTCCAGGTGCGCGGACGGCGTAGCAGCAGACCTGTCAGATCCTTGTCGGGTTTGGACGCCTTGGAGTCCGACAGCACAAGGAATGCCACACAAAATGCGATCGCAGCGGGCACTGCCAGCCAGGCAAGCGCGGTCCGCCAATCGTATCCACTGTTGACGAGGGCCGGCGTCAGCCGCGCACCGACCGCACCACCGCCCATAAGCATACCCGAATAGAGACCGGTGACAGCAGGCACGCTGGCCGGAAATTTTGACTTGATGATGCCGGGGAACGCGGCCTGAATGAATGCCACCCCAACGCCGCAGAGCGCCGCCGTCAGGATGAACGAAAGCCCCCCGGGTGCGACGAGCCTCAGCAGAGAGCCTACCGTCAGCATCGCAAGGGCGGCAAGGATGCCGCGGCGTGTGCCGATCGCAGCCTGGATGCCAGGCGCCACGAATGCGCCGACGCCCATCAGCAACATCGGCAACAAGGTCAGCATCGCAAGCATGCTGTAGCCCATTGCCGTGTCGGCCACGATATTCGCAACGACCGGCGCCGGCGCGGTGAGGAATGGCCGCAGGTTCACTGCAATCAACATGACAAGGAGTAGCATCGGCCAATGCCGATCGCCGGCAGCCTGGGTGACCTTCAGCATTTGATGTTCCAATATTGCAAAGACGCTCTACCTCGGGCCGACATCATCACTGCAATGTCGGGGTAGCGCCGTGCGGGTCGCTCGCGGCTGTAATTCAAGGCTTGTCAGCAGCTCCGCGAGTCGGACCGCCGCGGATACGCCTTCTACCACCGGGACCGAATGAAGGTCGGATAGTTGCTGCGCCATGTCGGCCATACCGGCACATCCCAGAACGATCGCACCGGAGCGGTCCACGCGAAGCGCATCACGAATCCCCTCGCCTATGGTCGAAAGTGCCGCACTCGGATCCGCCTCCAGTCCCAGCACCGGAATGCCGCTCGCCCGCACTGTTCCAACCGATGCGAGGCCGTAGCGAACGAGATTGTCTTCAAGCACAGGAATCGAGACCGGCAGCGTCGTGATGATGGTGAAGCGCCTGGAAATCATCGCGGCGATCCGCGCGGCAGCCTCGCCGATGCCAATGACCGGCTTGCGGGTGAGCATGCGCGCGGCATCAAGGCCGGTGTCATCAAAACAGGCGATGATATAGGCATCCATCGCGCCGCCGCGTTCGGCCCGTTCAATGCAATCGAGAAGCCCCGGAACAGCCCTCGCCCCATCGACGGCACCTTCGATGGAAGCCGGGCCGCGATCGTTCTGCATAGCAATGATTTCAGTCGTCTTATGCGCGGCCCTCAAGGCCGCAGCGCCGATGGCGGTCGTCATGGACGATGTCGAGTTCGGATTGATAATGCCGATACGTGTCATGAGAGAATTCCTGATGTCGCTCAAGCCGGAGACTGCCGTCGCCAACCCGTCGAACGGACTGCCGAGACGCCCTATTCGATGAGGCTAGTATCGCGGCTGTGGCGCCAGAACATGTCAGGCGTCACCAACAGATCCCGCAGCCCCAGCCGGTCGATTAACAGTTCGGTCTCACGCTGCGCGGCATCGAGAACTGCGTCCTGGTTGACATTCACGGGATTGCGGTCGCGGAGCAGCACGCGGCCACCAACCAGAACGGTGTGGACATCGTTGCCGTTGGCAAAATAGGTCACCCGGAACTCCGGCATGTTGGCCGGATAGAGGTGCGGGCGCCGCAGATCGACGAGAATGATATCCGCCTTCTTGCCGGGCTCCAGCGATCCGATCTCATGGTCGAGACCAAGAACGCGTGCCGCATCGATCGTGCACATTTCCAGGACCTTGCCCGGCGGGAGCCAGCTCGGATCGTGGAAATGGGTCCGATGGTAATGCATGCATTGCTGCATGTGCCGAAACATGTCCGCCGAACGGTCAGGCGCCGTCGCATCGGAGCCTATTGCAACGACGACACCGGCATCGAGAAGCTCGGGAACCGGACAGCGCGCCAGGATAGAAGCAACCGCGCTTGGATTGTGAACGATGCGCGTCTCTGTCTCTGCGCAGATGGCGATTTCCCTGTCATCAAGTCCTGTGGCGTGAGAGAGAAGCGTGCGCGGCCCGAGAATCCCGATCTCGCGTGCGATGCGAACACTGCCTCTGGTATGACCGTCCTGGGTGAAGAGCAAACCACGGTCGTCGGCCAGACGCTTGACCTTGCGCGATTGCGCGATCGCGTCCTCGGCGCCGCGAGCGTCAAGGTGTTCCTGATGCAGTGTTGGCGTCAGCAGCGCGACATGCAGGCGATCCTCGTGAGTGCGGTGCCAACGATCGACGAGGGTTTGGCACGTTGACAGCTGCTGCTCGAACGAGACTGCACGGTCCAGCCGAACGGAATCTTCCCAGTGTGCATACGTCAGGGGATGCGGGGGTCGCGTCGTACCGACGGCAACGACCGAGCGCGTTCCGATGCCAAGCACGCCCTCCATATGGGCGTCGCCATAGACAGGCTCGTCAGTGCGCATGACTGAATCGCCGCCGCCGAGCAAAGAAACGCCCGTCGTCACCCCAAAGCGCAGGCGCTCCAACGCCGCAAGCTGCGCCTCTGCATGCCAGAACTCCGGCGTCGAACCGACCGTGTAGGCGCCCTGACAAGCGCGATACCAGAGGTTGCTTCGCCCGCCGCCCATCGTCTTGATGAGGCCATGCCCGGCATGCGCATGGCTGTCGACCAGCCCGGGCATGATTGCCATACCACCGGCATCGATCGTTTCCCGCGCCGGATGATCCCTCGCGACCTCCTCCGAGGGACCGACAGCGACGATGCGGTCGCCCTCGATGGCCACGGCCCCATCGGGAATGATCCGCCGCTCGTCGTCGATGGCGATCACGGTGCCGTTTCTAATCAGAATGTCTGCCATTGCTTCAAATTCTCACAGACTGGCGACGGCATTCTCTTTGCAGAGAATGCGATCGAGGGAAGGAGCCAGGCGCAAAAGTTCGCGCGTGTAGTCGTGTCGCGGTGCCGAGAAGAGCGTTTCCGTATCAGCCAACTCGACGATCTCTCCCGCCTTCATCACGGCGACGCGGTCGCACATCTGGCGGATCACCGCCAGATCGTGACTGATGAACAGGATAGAGAGGCCGGCGAGATCACGCAGATCCTTGAGGAGATTGAGGATCTGCGCCTGGACCGAGACGTCGAGTGCCGAGGTTGGTTCATCGCAGATCAGCATGGATGGCAACGGCCCCAACGCCCTAGCAATGGCTATGCGTTGCCGCTGTCCTCCCGAAAAGGCATGCGAGAACCGGGCACCGGCGTCTCCCGGCAAACCGACTGCTTCGAGCAGAGTCTTCGCGTCAAGGCGCGCCTCTTCCGCTGTCGAGGCAAGCTTGTAGAACAGGATTGGCTCAGCGATCGCCGAGTTGATCCGCAGCCGCGGATTGAGTGCGGAGTACGGATCCTGGAATACCATCTGCAGCGATTGCCGAACCGACTTCTCACGGCGCGCGCCAAGCGCGGCACCCTGGAATTCGATCTTGCCTGAGGTCTGCGTGACGAGCCCGGCAATGGTATTCGCGACCGTGGTCTTCCCGCAGCCGGATTCGCCAACAAGGCCGAAGATCTCGCCTCGCCGGACATCGAAGGAAACATCCTTGACCGCACGGAAGACAGACGACTTGCTGCCCGGCATGAAGGAACGGCTGCCATATTCGACGCACAGGTTACGAACGTCGAGAACGACGTCTGTCTGCTTGGCGCCGCCGCGGCTTGTGCTCTTCGTGCGGACCGCCTCGCGGGCCTTGAGCGTGGTTTCGGTCTCCTCGCTCGGAACCGGCAGACGCTTCAGCCGCGTGTCGATCGGGGGTACGGCCGATATCAGCGTGCGAGCATAGGGCGCCTTCGGCGATGTGAGGACATCGCGTGCTGGCCCGCTTTCGATGATATGGCCGTTCTGCATGATCGTGACGCGATCGGCGATCTCGGCCACCACGCCCATATTGTGCGTGACCAACAGAATACCCACCCGGCGCACGTCGGCGAGATCGCGGATCAGCCTGAGGATTTGAGCCTGCACAGAGACATCGAGCGCCGTCGTCGGCTCGTCGGCGACGATCAGCTGCGGATCGCAGGCGAGCGCCGTGGCGATGACCACACGCTGCCGCTGGCCGCCCGACAGCTGATGCGGATAGCTGCCAAGCCGGCGTTCCGGTTCCGGAATGCCAACGGCCTTCATGAGGTCGAGGGCCTTGGCGCGTGCCTCCCGCCGGCTGATTTTCAGATGTGTCAGCATGCCTTCGCACAGCTGGCTCTCGACCGTGAAGAGCGGGTTGAGGCTCGTCATCGGATCTTGAAAGATCGCGCCGACGTCGCGGCCGGGGATGATGCCCGCGGTGCGACCGGTACGAACATCGATAGGCTTGCCTGCGATGGCGATCGAGCCCGATGCGATCCTGCCGGGAGCCTGCAGGAGGCCCATCAGTGCGTTGCCGACGGTCGTCTTGCCGGCGCCGGATTCACCGACCAAGGCGTGAATTTCGCCGGGCTCGATCGTCAGATTGACGTCGTTGACGGCTGCGAGGGTCTCACCGTTGGCGAGCGGATATTCGACTCGCAGGTTCCTGATCTCCAGGACAGGTTGCGTTGCGTTTCTCATCAGCGTGCCATCAGTTTGGGATTGAAGCGATCTCGCAGGTAGTCACCGATAATGTTGACCGCCAGGACGAGGATGACGAGGACGGTGGCGGGCATCACGGCGATCCACCACAGGCCGGAGAACAGGAACTGGTTGCCGATGCGGATCAGCGTGCCGAGCGACGGATAGGTCGGCGGCATGCCGGCGCCTAGAAACGACAGCGTCGCCTCGGTCAGGATCGCGCCGGCGAGATTGATCGTCGCAATGACCATGACCGAGCTCATTACGTTCGGCAGGATATGGCGAAGCATGATACGGCGTGGCGGCAGACCGATGACCTTTGCAGCGCGCACATAGTCCCTCGATATCTCGACCATGCTGGAGGCGCGCACTGTGCGGGCGTACTGAACCCACTCGTTGATCGCGATCGCGAAAATCAGGATGAGTGGAGCCCAGGTCAGAACGGTATCTGCATGCAGTTGGGCGCGGGCGATGCCGCTGATCAGAAGCGCTACGAGGATCGTCGGGAAGCTGACGAGGATGTCGGCAAGGCGCATCACGACGCTGTCGACGAGCCCGCCGAAGAAGCCCGCGATCAGGCCCAGCGCGACACCGACGGCAGCGGCGAACAAGACGGCTCCAATACCGATGAGGATGGAGATCCGCAGGCCGAAGAGGATGACCGAAACGAGGTCGCGGCCTTGGTTGTCAGTGCCGAGCAGGAAGCGCGGGTCGCCGCCCTCCATGAAGATCGGCGGGATCTCCATGTCCATCAGCGAGTAGGACGAGACATCGCGGGGATCCATCGGCGCGATCATCGGCGCGAAGATCACGAGCACCAGCATGATCGCCAGAACGAGGCAGGCAATCATCACGGAAATCGGCGGAAGCCTATGCAGTAGACGAGCTTGCGTGGCCATTATCGTGTCCTCAAGCGGGGGTCGATGAAGGTGTAGAGAATGTCGACGATCATGTTGATCAGCACGAACAGGAAGCCGACAAACAGCAGGTAGGCCGAAAGAACGGGGATGTCCGGATAGCCAACGGCATTGGTGAACAACAGGCCCATGCCGGGCCACTGGAACACCGTTTCCGTGACGATCGCGAAGGCGATGAGCTGGCCGATCTGCAGGCCTGTCACGGTGACGACAGGCATCAGCGCGTTGCGCAGCGCCAGACGCCCATAAATGTAAGAGCGCGGCAGTCCGCGTGCGAAGGCGAAGCGAATGTAGTCCGACGAGAGCACGTCGATCATCTCGGAGCGGACGAGACGCATGATCAGGGTCAACTGAAAGAGGGCGAGCGTGATCGAAGGCAGGATCAGGGACTTCAAGCCGGAGACCGTCAGGAAGCCGGTTTGCCAGAAGCCGAGATCGACGAGATCACCGCGCCCCGATGAGGGCAGCCAGCGCAGATTGACCGCGAAGACAAGAATGAGCAGCAACCCGGTGACGAAGGTCGGCATGGAGATGCCCACAAGCGTCAGTGATTGCGTCAGTCGCGACCAGAAGCCGTTCGGCTTCAGCGCACAGACGACACCGAGGGGGATGCCGACCGCAAGCGACATGACGGTGGCGACAAGCACGAGTTCCAGCGTCGCAGGAAGCCTGCCCAGCAGCAGGACACCAACCGGCTGCTGGTAGCGAAAGCTGGTGCCGAAGTTGCCCTGCAGCACCCGACCGACAAACTCGAGGAATTGCACGACGAGCGGCTTGTCGAGGCCGAGGGTGGCGCGAAGCGCGTCCTTCTCCGCCTGAGTTGCGCCTTCCCGAACCATCGCGGCGACAGGATCGCCGACGAACCGGAACATGATGAAAGCAATGGCCGTGACGGCCACCATCACCAGAATGGCCTGAAGCAGCCTTACCGATAGAATCCTGAACATCAGAAAGTACCTTGCAGGAGCGCGCTCGGCCGATCGGCGGAAACTGCGCTGCTTTGCGTATTCCGTTCCCTCATCCGAGCGCGGAACGGATCGAACCGGCATGACGAACGCCATCGCGCGTCGTCCCATTGGATCAGGCTCATCACCCAATTCAACGCGTGATCCCGAGGTCCTTGCGTCGCTCGGGATCACGGAAGCGGCTGGCTTACTTCAGCTGTGCGAACCAGGGGCGCACGTACTCGTCAGCGAACTGCGGAATCTCCACCTTGTCGCTCATCGCCCAGGCAACCGGCTGCTGGTGCAGCGGCAGGTAAAACGCCTGATCATGGGCGATCTGGAAGGCGGTCTTCAGCATGCCGACGCGCTTGCCTTCATCGAGCTCGACAGACGCCGACTTGGTCAGGGCATCGATCTTTGCGTCGGAAAGGCCGTTAGGGTTGCTGCCGCCGTAGTTGCCGTCGTTGGTCGCCAGCAGCGCCTGCAGGACGCTGTAGCCGTCCATCGGAGGCAGGGAGGCCCAGCCGAGCATGTAGACGTCGAGATCGCCCTTATCCATGCGCGGGAAATACGTCGTCTTGCTTTCGACGGCGACATCCGCCTGCACACCGACCTTGGCCCACATGGACGCGATCGCCAGGCAGATCTGCTCGTCGGCGATATAGCGGTCGTTCGGGCATGCCAGGCCGACCTTGAAGCCGTCGGGGTACCCGGCTTCCGCGAGCAGAGCCTTCGCTTTCTTCGCATCATAGGGCAAAGGCACGTCGATCGACTGATCGTAGCCGGTGACTTCAGGGGCGACGAGCATGCCCGAGACGCGCGACTTGCCGCGCATCAATCGCTTCTGGATCGCATTGACGTCGACGGCGTGCCAGAGAGCCTGTCGGACCTTCACGTCGAGCAGCGGATTGGGCTTGCCGGGTGCGGCATGCAGCTCCGGCCGGAAATTGAAGCCCAGGAAGATTTCGCGCAGCGACGGGTTCTCGACGACCTTCAGACCCGGGGTGCTACCGATCCGGTCGATGTCCTGCAACGGAACCGGCGCGATCATGTCGAGTTCGCCGGAAAGGAGGGCGGCCACGCGCGTTGCGTCCGACGCGATGGGACGGAACTCGACGCCGGTCAGGTTATGTTGCGGCTTGTCCCACCAGTTTTCGTTGACGGCAAAGACCGAGCGAGAATCCGGCTCGTAGGTCACCAGCTTGAAGGCGCCGGTGCCGTTGGCATGGTTGCTGGCATAGGTCGTAACACCAGTGGAGGCGTTGCCGGGCTTCAGCGCCTGGTGCTCTTCCATCCACGGCTTGCTCATGATGTAGATTGCCGCAAGATCGTTGAGCAGAAGCGGATATGGGCCGCGCAAGATCAGGTCGACCGTGTAGTCATCGACTTTCTCGACGCCGACGACGGCGGAGAGATTCTCGCGGTTGCGCGCGCCGGGATCAATCTGGCGCTGGATCGTGGCAACGACATCGTCAGCATTGAAGACCTGCCCTTCGTGGAACTTCACTCCTTGGCGAAGGTGGAAGCGCCAGCGTGTCGGCTCGACGACTTCCCATGACGTTGCCAGCGCGGGCTCGAGCACGAGATCCTTGTTACGGCGCACCAGCGGATCGAACACCATGTGGTGCACGCTCTGCGTGAAGCTGTCGACCTGTGCGTTCGGATCATACGAGATGACATCGCCGGCCGACGACCAACGCAGCGTCTTTGCCAGCGAAGGCGTCGCCAACGGCACCAGGATTACTAGCCCTGCCAGGAGGGTCTTCAGATAGTCTTTCACATCAGTCTCCCATTTTTGGTATACATATTTGTCATTTTATTGGATACGATTGTTCCCGATCATTAAAGTACATATGATGTGCACAATATCAAGCACCAATATTCGATTTTGCTTGATTGTGTACAAAACGCTCGCAAATATTCTTGAGGGAGGAGTCGCAATGGCGAAGGTTTTGCTGATTGAGAACGGTGTCGTCATCACCATGGATCCGGAACGGCGCGTCCTGGAAAAGGCACATCTGCTGATCGAAAACGGACGGATCTCGGCCATATCGGACGGCGCGATAACCGCGCCCGCAGACGCTGAACGCATGGACGCCACGGGCATGGTGGTCATGCCCGGCCTCATCGACACCCATGCGCATGCCGGCCACACCTTGACCAAAGGGCTGGGCGATGGCTCTGAACAATGGATGGATGCGACCGGACGCGTCTACGCGCAGGCAACGGATACTGAATTTTGGGCCGCTGAGGCGGCGTTATCGGCCCTGGAGCGAATAAAATGCGGCACCACCACGGCCGCGCTACTCTTTGGCGGCGGACCGGATATCATGCGCACGGAGGCACCCGAAGCCGCGCGTGCTCATCTTGCCACGGTCCTCGACATGGGCGTGCGCGAGGTCCTCGCGATCGGGCCGAACCGACCGCAGCGGCACGTTTATCGTACATTCACCGGGGATGCGTTCATTGAGACCCCAGTCTCCACCGAGGCGCAACTGGCCATATGCGCGGAGCTTGCCGACGAGTGGGCAAATCGCGACGATCGCATCCGGATTGCAATGTCCCTTCCTGTCTTCGATGCCGGCGAATTGCAGAATCGCACTGTATACAATCTATCACGACAACTGCGAGATCTTGCACGTGAGAAGAGTACACTTCTCGTTCAAGATGGCCATCGCTCCGGCTCCATTGCTGCCAATGCAGCGGCGCTAGAGCTTTTCGACGGTCGCTCGCTTCTTGCCCACTGCATCGACCTGACAGAGGACGATATCGCCGTCTTGAAGCAGAGCGGCGCGAAGGTCGCCCATAATCCGAGCGCACTGATGTCTGTATCCGGTCGCTGCCCTGCCCCGGAGTTGATCGAGCAGGGGATCACCGTATCGCTGGGCACGGATGCCGCCGCCCCCGACCGTTCGTTCGATATGTTCCGAAACATGTTTCAGGCTCATCGCTACCATGCACGGCACTTCCGGGATGACCGTGTCCTGCCGCCAATGCAGTTGCTGGAAATGGCAACGATTGCCGGTGCGCGAGCGCTGTCGATGGAGAGCGAAATTGGTTCGCTCGAGCCCGGCAAGCGCGCCGACATCATCCTCGTCAACATGCGTCAACCACACCTCTGGCCACCTGCGCATCCGGTGCAGAGGATCGCACGCTTCGCAAACGGTGCTGACGTGGACACAACGATCGTTGGTGGTCGCGTTCTGATGCGCTCACGCAAGCTCGTCGATCATGACGAGGACGCGATCCTCGATCGTGCAGGTAGAGCTTTCCGGACGATGATGGGACGGGCGCAGCTTGCCTGACGGCGAAGAGGCAGCATCGGCAATGGCAGGCAGGCTAGGGAGACGACCGTGACCGCAGACATTCTTATTCGCAACGTCAGACCATTCGGTGGCGAACCGACTGACCTTTATATCCGTGACGGTTGGTTTGCGGAGAACCCCACGCAGAAGCCGGCGATTGAAATCGACGGGAGCGGCCACATCGCGCTGCCCGGTCTTGTCGAGGCGCACACCCACCTGGACAAGACGCTGGTCGGCATGGACTGGTTCGAGAATCGCGTCGGCCCGACCCGCAACGACCGGATTCTGGCCGACCGGCGCGCCAAGCAGGAGCTTGGCATTGATGCACGCCGCCAGTCTGCACGCCAGATCATGCAGACTTTGGCGTTCGGGGTCATGCACATCCGAAGCCATGTCGACGTGGACACGGAAATCGGCATCGCCAACATCGAGGGCGTCATCGAAACCCGCGACAGGCTCAAGGACCTTGTCGACGTGCAGATTGTCGCCTTCCCGCAAAGCGGCATGCTGGTTCGCGAGGGCACGCTTGCGCTGATGGAAGAAGCGCTGAAAGCCGGCGCCGACGTCGTCGGCGGGATCGATCCGGCAAGCATCGATCGTGATCCGGTGCGCCATCTCGACGCAATCTTCGCGCTTGCCGAACGCTATCAGAAGCCGATCGACATTCATTTGCATGAACCGGGAGATTTGGGGGCGTTTTGCCTCGAGCTGATCCTGGAGCGTACGCGCGCACTTTCCCTGCAGGGCCGGGTAATGGTGAGCCACGCCTATTGCCTCGGCATGCTGGACGGCCAGCGGCAGCGTTCGCTCATCGATGCGTTGGCAGCGGAGCGTATAGCGGTGATGACAGTCGGAAGCCCGTCGGCGCCGGCGTTGCCGCTCCGCATCCTGCGGCAGTCCGGTGTTGTCATGGCCTCCGGCTCCGACGGTATTCAGGGCACGTGGGAGCCGTGGGGCAACGGCGACATGCTGGAGCGCGCCAAATATCTAGCCCAGCGCAACGGCATGACCAACGACGCAGACCTCAGCGACGCCGCGAACATCTGCACTTTCGGTGGCGCCGAAGGAATCGGGTTGACGGATTACGGCCTGTCTGCTGGCTGCCGGGGTGACCTCATGCTCGTTAAGGCCCGAACGCTCGCCGAAGCGGTCGCACTGACGCCGCAGAACCGCACGGTCATCCGTCGCGGACGGGTCGTCGTGCGTGACGGCGTGATGAGCGAGGAACTGCGGAATGTCGAATGACGCATGGAAGACCAAAGAGGCCGGACAGACGCTTTTGACTGCACGCTGGGTCGTCGGGCACGAGAACGGCCGCCATGTCCTTTTCGAGAACGGCGAAGTCGTCTACGAGAATGGCCGAATCGTATTTGTCGGGCACCACTACAGAGGCCCGGTCGCCCGCCGCATCGACCACGGCATGGCGCTCATCGGCCCGGGCTTTGTCGACCTTGACGCGCTTTCGGATCTCGACACCGGCGTGCTTGGCCTCGTCATCGCCGGCTCCGGCGCAACATTGGTCCACTGTCCCCTGGTGATGGCAAGACACGGAGCCGCCCTCGACCATTTTTCCCGCCTCCGCGGGAGCGGTTTGCGGATCGGCATGGGCACCGACACCTGGCCACCCGACATGATCTTGAACATGCAGTTCGGCCTGATGCTCGGTCGCGTAATGGCAGGCGAGATCGACACCCCGAAGTCGGCCGACCTCTATGATGCGGCAACAATCGGCGGCGCCGACGCACTTCACCGCCCTGATCTTGGGCGGCTGCAACCGGGAGCCGCGGCGGATATCGTCGTCATCGACCTGTCGAACGATCGGCTCGGACAGATCATCGACCCCATCGCCTGCCTCTTGACGTCCGCATGCGGGCGCGACGTTCACACCGTGATCATCAGCGGGCGCACAGTGATGGCGGAAGGCCGAATCCCGGGCTTCGATTTCGAGGCGGCACATCAGCGTGCGCAGGCGCAGTTTGAGCGCCTCGTTGCACGCTATCCCGAGCGAACCTGGCGTCATCCCTCCGTCAACAAGATCTTTCCTCCGACCTATCGGAGGCTACGGGCATGAAAAACGATGGGATCATTGGGATGAGCGAGGACAATCCTGCCGTTCCATGCCTTTACGTGTTCGACGACACAGTGGTAGCGTCCCCATTCTCTGGGTCTGCAAACACTTTACGTCATTGCACGCTTGGATTTTAGATTAGGACAGTCATGGCCTCGACACTTCGGGATAAGAACCAGAAATCGGCGGTATCCAAATCGGACGCCGTCTACCGCACCTTGAAGCGTGCGATCCTCGATCAGGCGCTTGCGGCCGGCACAAAGCTGCCGGAGGACTCGATCGGCGAGCGGCTCGGTGTAAGCCGCACCATCGTCAGGCAAGCGCTCGCCCGGCTGAACGGCGAAGGCCTGATCGAGTTGCGCCCCCACAAGGGCGCGTGCGTGGCACAGCCCAGTCTCGAGGACGCTCGCCATATCTTTGCCGTCCGTCAGTCGCTCGAAACACTGGTCGTCGACACGTTGATCGGAAAATTGACCCCGCAGCAGATCCGACAGCTCGAAGCCCATGTGGATGCGGAAGGCGCGGCACGCACCAACAACACGTCGGCGTCCATCCAGCTGGCGGGCGAATTTCACGTGCTGCTGGCCAAGCTGACGGAAAACGACGTGCTCCTGCGCTACGTCACCGAACTGGTTTCGCGCTCATCGCTGATCCTGTCGCTATACGGACGCCCGCATTCGCCTGACTGCGCGGTGTCTGAACATCGGGAACTGATCGCCGCCCTCGACAAGGGTGAGCGGGAACATGCGTGCGAGCTCATGCGGCATCATATCGATGCCATCACCACTCGGGCGCTGCTCAAGGGCAACTCGGAGAAGGATTTCCCCGATTTGCTTGCGGCGTATGCGAGGGAAGAGGGATTGTAAGGCAGGCAAGGCGCCAGTGCGGAATGGTTCAAAAGCCGTCACCGCCCGCGATCATATCCAGAAGAAAGTGCGACTAGAGCGAACGGTATGGAATCTCTGACGGCCTTGAAGCCTCAATGGTCAAGTGCTTGGCGGCGATCGAAGCCGCCTGGAGGATTCGCTCCTTCTGCAGGCTCGGGCCGGCAATCAAGGTGTCAATTCCGATGTTCGTTCGTCCGCGATCATCTTGCCCCAGATCGAGGTCGACCTCGAAGTACGGCACCAGCATCGTTGCCGTCCCGCGGACTTTCACAGACTCATGGTCGACCGGCACAAACTTGGAAATAATGCGCCATTCGCACTCCTCACGAAACGAAGGATCCTTGAACGCACAGGCGAGTTGTTGGTAGCGGGTGACGATCTGGTTTGCCAATTCCTCGACCCGCTCATTGTCCAAGGCAGTGGTGGCATCGATCGCCGTTAAGGAGTGATCTATGAACTCCTTGGCGAGTGCGGCTTTCTGGCTCTGCTCATAGATGCATTTGATGAGGCGGAAGCCCGACCGCTCCGCGATCTTTTGCAGTTCGCGGACCAAAAATCCCAGACATACGCCTCCTCCAACACCATATCCCCTCCACTGGCCGAGCAGATCGTCGTCCTCCGCAAAGGATGCCGTGTAGACATATCCCTGCTTGAAGTAGTCAACGAGAGAGGCGACCCGAAGCAATACGGCCCGATGTCCAGCGGACGCGTCCTTTGCACGGGTCTCGGCTTCTGTTTTCAGGTAGCCAAGGCCATAGACGAACTCCTCTGAATCATTGAGGTAATGAATATTTGTCGCCCACATCATTTTCGAGCCTACAATACCGAGAAAGCCCTGAAGCGTTGTGTAGTGGAAGAGACGCGGCTGCAATGTTGCTGTGGCCCTCCCGGTGGATTCCGGCAAAAGGGCAAGGTGACTTTCGATCAGGTTTGGCATAGGTCGCGCTCCGTTAAGGCAGAACCACGCTACTCGTCTACAATACAGATAGGTCTCCGCCTATCACCGGCGAACCCACCGGTTGATCTTCCGGCGACGATCAAGACACCTCAAGACCCGATCGCCAAATCCTACCCTACGGCGGTGCCGGGTTACCGTCGCGGCCCGTTCCAAACAGCTCAACGACCCACCGACTTGAGGGGTGGTGACGACAAAACGTCAGCAAGGCGATCGAGATCGGCACGCCAATGAACGCGCCGAATACTCCCCAGAGATAGCCCCAGGCGAATACTGAAAACAACACGATAACAGGAGAAAGAGACAGCGCACTGCCTGAGACGCGTGGCTCGATGTAGCTACCGACGGCGAACTGTATGAGATTAAGCCCGATGAAGACTGCCAATACCGACTGCCAACTGTCGAATTGGATAAGGGCAAACATCGTGGGAAACAGCGTTGCCACGAGCGGACCAACAAACGGGATGTAGTTAAGCGCGAACGCTATGATACCCCATTCTTCGGCTAGGGGCAGACCGAGTGTGCGTGTGAAGATCCAGACAAGCAGACCGGTTGCGATGCTCATCACCGTCCTGATTGACATGTAGCGGCGAAGTTTCTGTGCTGTTTCTCGGCTCCCGTTCAGTAGGAGCTCTCTCGCCGACTGGCTTCGCATCGCGGCAATCCTGCGGGCAAAATCCTCGACCTCCATCATCCCAAGCACAACATATGTCAGCGCGATGAGCCAGAAGCTCAGGGCGCTGTTGACGTGGCTGCTCACAGTCTGGACGGCGCGTAGAATGGAGGCCGTTGAAAAGCTATCGACCGAGAGCACCGCAACGCCTATGCCCTTGTCCTCTAGCCAGGCGCGGATTTCTTCATAGTGCTGCTGGAAGCGGGAGGCATCGGCTATGACCCACCGCCCCACCTGCCCGAAGGACCAGGCCACGATCCACGCGAACACCACAAAGGCCAACACGACAACAAGCAGGCTCACAAGGAGCGCAATGTAGCGTGGAACGATCCGTTGCATCTTCTGCTGTACAGGCCAGAGAAGAGCAATCACCAAGAGGGCAAACGTCAGCGGGGCAAGGACCGTCCTTGCCATCGGCAGCATTGCAAGGACGAGAAGTACCGCAATCAGAACCCAGGTTGCGGAAACCGCCCTCTCGCTACTTGCCCGCATCGCTTCCTCGTAGCCTAGAGTGTGTTCTTGAATATCCGTCCGTCCTTGATGACGACACTCAGATTCTTTTGCGGATCTTCGATCATATGCAGGTCATCAAGCGGATTGCCGTCCCAAACCAGGATATCGGCAAACGCCCCTTCTTCGATAACGCCGAGTTTGCCGCCATATGGCGTCCGCAGATTTGAAAGCGCCAGAAGGTCCGCATTGCCGGACGTCGCCATGCGCAAAGCCTCGGCATTGGTATACCAGTTGGCAAGATGGGTCAGCATGGTATTCTGGCGAGGCGTCAGCGCCGGAGAAAAGAGCACATCGGAACCCCAGGCGGTCCTGATGCCATGTTTCTTCGCAAACTCGTAGATCTTAGGGGTTCCGGCAAATAGCTGCTTGATGCGCTCCGCACCCGGGCCAGTTTGTGAGGCCGCATCGTCCATGGTCAGGAAAGGCTGCGTGCTCAGCCAGACGTTCTTGTCCACGAACATCCTTGCCGTGTCTTCATCCATCAGATGCGCATGCTCGACACACGCCGCTCCGCCGACGAGGGCGCGCTGCACTGTCTTCGGTGCGTAAGCGTGAACGGTGACGTAAGTATTCCAGTCCCGCGCCACATCGACTGCCGCCCGAATTTCGTCCTCGCTGAAAGTGGTCATGTCTAGAGGACTGCGGGGCGACGAAACGCCTCCCCCTCCGACGAGCTTGATCTGTGAGGCGCCCTGGAGAAGCTGTTCACGCACGCGTCGTTTCAGGTCGCCTACATCGTCGACAATAGCCGAGCTACCCATCATTTCACTGAGGCTGAGCTGACCATCGCGTGCAGGTATTTCGAATGGCATGCGCAGGTCGGCGTGACCGCCGGACGTTGTAATCATCGCCCCTGAGGGGAAAATTCGAGGTCCCGGAATAATGCCTTCATCGATTGCCTTCTTGAAGGTAAAGACAGGCCCGCCCAGGTCCCGCACGGTCGTGAAGCCTCGCATCAAGGTGCGCTCTGCTTCAGCCGTTGAAGACGCAAAAACGATGCCTGGATCCCCGACCATCAATGTTTGCAGCGGCACCGCAGCATATATCGTGTGCCAATGCGCATCGATCATACCTGGCATCAGAACGCGGTCACTGCATTCCAAGATCGTTGCATCGGAAGGCGGTGCGCCGTTGGTTTTATCGATGGCAGAGATCTTGTTGCCTTCGATCAGCACCTGAACGCCTGTCTGCAGTGTATCCGACTTGCCATCGAACAGTCGCACCTGAGTAAGAAGTAGTCGGGACGGTGGCGGCGTCTGTGCACTACCCACGCCGGGAAGCATCCCGGCAACCGTTGCCGATCCGATCCCGGCCAGAAAGTTTCGTCGCGAGTAGTCGCTGAGATAGCCAGATCGTCGCTGCAGAAACGGGTTTGCGCAGCCGCAACCGGCGTCATGAACAAGGTGTCGATACTTTCTGCCCAATCGGAACATTCGCATTCCTCGTAACCAGCGGCACCCCCACTATGGCTAGGAACCTAACATTGTATATGAGCGGACGCTACACCGTGAGTGGCGCAGCCTAGTCTCGAAGATGCCGCGATATCTTTGCCGATCGTCACGCGCCTGAACGCTGGTTATTTGAATCGTCAACTTGACAGCGGAACAAAACCGCCAGCGCCATCTCCATGTAGACGTGCAGGAGACGGCGTGTCGGCAAGACGTTGGCCGACATCAGGATTGTAGAAAGACCAAGGCCAACTCATGAACGCCTGGGGAAGGCGTCCATTTGACTGACTAACAAAGGCAAGCGATCGCAAGCCCAACTGCCGTTGTGTCAATCGTCAGTGGGAATATGCGAGTCGACCCCGGTTGTTTCGATCTTGTTACGGACATGATGCACACCATCGACCGCAAGCGCGGCGAGCTCGACTTTCCGGGCCATTCCGATTGTTTCGACCTCTCCTTCGAGGGTTACGACATGGCCATCTGCATGAACCTCAATACCGCCGACATCAACGTCGGGGATGTTCTCCAGGTTTTCCGCCACTTTCGCTTCCAGCTCATCGCTGTCGTCGCGGTCGATCATTCCGGGGCGCAACGAGTCCTTGAGAGGATTCTCGTTGCCATCCTCATCGACTCCATCCACCCGGAAGCCGCTGTTGGTGTCTCGCCCAGAAGCTTCGCCATAGGCACCGTTTGCCGAATCGGCGCCTTTCTCTCCCTTGTCGGCATAAGGCCAGCCGTCATCGATATTGCGCTCCTCAAAATCGCGATAATCTTCTTCACGCGACAGTTCTTTATCCTTCGCAGGCATGATGATCTCCGTCGGTTGAGCTTCTGGGAGAAACTCATCGGCCCGGAAATGGTTCAGGGACGGTGTTACTCCGCGCCGACGTGCGTCGACGCCCTAAACAATCTCTCGAACTCGGCAAGATCGCCGGACGCGACGTCGGAGATCGCCCAGAAGGCGAGACCGCCGTCCGACTACAAAGCCATGTTGTATCCATCAAGCACATTTGCGGCCTGCATGGACGACACAGCCGGCCAGATGAAGAGGTTGATCACGTGCCCATGACGTCGGAAAACAAGGGCAGCGACGGCTCGACCGCCAATGTAGTCGACACGCCCCCCGACCAACGGGAAGCCGTCCTTTGAAAGATCGGTGACCGGTGGCGAAAAATCGGAAGGCATGCTCATGCTCACCATGTCACGTCGCGCTGTCCTGGGATCGGCAGCCGCCGCTGCGGCCTTCGGCCTCTCGTCGAAGCTCGAATTCGTCCTGCCGGCGCTCGGCGCAACACCGCTCGAGCCAGCAGTCGGCTTGTACAAATACAAGGTCGGCGATGTTGAGGTCACGGCGATCTATGACGGAATCTGGAAAAAACCGCACGATCCGAAGTTCATCAAGAATGCCTCGATCGATGACACCAGACAGGAACTCTCAAACGCGGGGCTCACCACCGAATTCATGCCGATTCCACTGACGGTCGTCGTCCTGAAGCTCGGCGATCATCTTGTCATGATGGATGCCGGCTCCGGCGTCGGCCAATGGCAAAGCAATGCCACGCACCTGCCGGCAAACATGGCTGCCGCCGGCATCGACAAGCAACTGCTCGTCTCCGCCGACATAATGTACGTGCCGGCGCTGCTCGCTCCCCATCCCGAATGGCAGGGCAGCTACGATCAGGACGGGCCAATGGCAATCGATACGCGCCGTCGCCTCATCGACCGCGTTATCGCCGACGACATCGCCATTTGCGGATCGCACTTCCCCTTCCCTGGCTCAGGCACCTTCGTCAAGGACGGAAGCGCCTACGGCTTTACTCCGACAATCCACGCCTAAAGGCTCAAAGGAGACCAACATGAAACACATGCTCTCAAGCTTCGCCCACTTCTGCGCTGCAGCCGTCTACCTTACGACATTCCCGGCCTTTGCTGTCGACAACATCGAATCCACGACGGCTCCTGACCTGACCTCGGTACGTGCCAAGATTGAAGCCAGGAACTATGCTGGCGCCCTCGCCGAGCTTCGCGACCTCGCCGACAACAACCAGCAGGCCGATGTTTACAATCTGATGGGATTCACGCTTCGCAAGACCGGCGACTACAGGACATCGCTGACCTATTATACGAAGGCACTGGAGCTGCAGCCCGACCACAAGGCGGCACGCGAATATCTCGGCGAGCTCTATGTCGAAACAGGCGATCTACCCAAGGCCGAGGAGCAGGTGGCATTGTTGAAGCAGCTCTGCCCGGGCGGTTGCGAAGAGCTCGAAGACCTACAAAAGGCGATCAGTACGAAGAACGGTAACTGACCCATCAAACGAGCATGAGAGCGGGCGGACAAGCCGCCTGCTTTCGGGATTGCGAATGGGACGGGCGCGTGCTCCGTAGTTCTGCGCGTTTCAGTCCCGTACGACCGTCCAGTTATCGTCAGGGTTGAACTCTTTGATCGCCGCGGCGCGCTGTTCGGTCTCCGGTCCGAGATCGCGCTGATAGACAATGTTGGCACCGTTGACGATAAACGTCTGAACCCCGGTCACACGATACGAGACTGGCCAGGCGATCAACGCAAAGCCGCCCGTCATGTTGCCGTTGACGATGTAGCTCTGCTTTCCACCGATCACGTTGGGGCCCTGGGCTGTCAGGATGCGATAGCGATAGCCGTAATAGCCTTCTCCACGCTTTGCCTTGCTGAAGGCGGCGGTTTCTACCAGCGGCCCGGCCGGGCTTTCTTCGTCAAAGGCACCCGGCTCCCAGTAGAGGCCGTCACGTTGTCCCGGAGTGCTGATCAGCTTTTGTGCGAATTCGAAGAGACCGTCCTCGTCCTCGTCGATTTGCGCGTAGGCGTACTGGGCATTCACATAGTCATGCATGGTCTGGATCGTCGAGAGTTCATTCTGGCCAACGCGTCGATTGATGATCTCCTGCAGGCCGACTTCCGTATCGAATGCCCATTTGCCGTCCTTGTTCTTCGACAGGGGAAAGGGCAGCGGCCACAGGATGTCACCAATCAGAACAACCTTTCGATCTCCGACGTCCTGCAATTTCAGTTGTCGTGCAGCACCCTCACGGATCGTTGCGTAACTTATCATCGCCTCGTTGCTGGCCTGCAGCTTGGCCGCATCTAGCCCGAGAAGTTTGGCCAGGCCATCAAGGTCATTGGAGCCCAACACGGTCTTGAGTTGTTCAAGCGCCGCTGCTGGGTCATCGAAAGCCGGCGGCGTGCCGGCCTCGAATTCCTGAAGATTCGTCTGACCCTGGGACATCGATGGGGCCGCCCAGGCCAGGGAGAGAGCCGTTCCGAGCAACAGCGGGATCAATTTCAACTGTAGTCTCATGGTTTATCTCCGGAAATCTGAATAGCTGGACACCCTATCGCCGACCGCCGCCGCCGCGACCGCCGCCCCCACGACCACCACCACCACGGCCGCCGCCGCCATGGGGAATCGGGCGCGAGCGTTGGGCAGAGGGACGTGGACCACCGCGCTGACCGCCGCCCATGCTCTGTCCGCCTCGCTTGGAAGCCACCGCCTCACGCCGACCGGATTGGACATTGCCGAGGGCGCTCGATTGGCGCGAACGGTTGTCGGGCCGCGCGGCCATCTTCGGTGCACTTGACCTGTTCTTTGCTGCCGGCTTTGACGGACGGTTGGCAGCGATACCCGGCCGATTGGCCGCATTCCCAGGACGTGCATCCGGACGATTGGCCGCGTTGCCTGGACGAGCATCCGGGCGCGACGCCCCTGGTCGGTTCGCGGCACGATCTCCTGCCCCGGGCCGCTGCTTCAGACCTTCCGCCGTGCTCTTGCGGATGTCGTCAGCGCGAGCGCTGACGTTTCTGGTTCCCTGTCCGCGATTTGCCTGCCGGTCGCTGACCTTGTTCTTCAGCTGATTGCGGTTGTCGGACTGCAGGCTGGATTTGATTGCCGAACGATCAATGTTCGCAAGTTGATTCCTGTCGATGTTCAGCTTGCTTCGATCGACCTTGGTCCAGTCGACGTCGTTCCAGTTGACCTTGCCGCTGAAATTCCGGTCGTTGAAGCAATTGTTGCAGTCGATATCGAGGTCGCCGCCCCAATTGCCGCCCCATACTCCCCAATCATCCCAGTTGACGATGGCCCCCCACGCAACGCCCGTCACTGCTGCCGCGAAGAACGCGGCGCCAGGATAGTAATAATTGTCGTAAGAGTTGGGATAGTACGAGATCGGCTCGACCGCATAGCCCGGCTGGTAGAGCATTTCGGGCGGATACTGCGGAATATAGATTTTCTCTGGATTGGTTGGCCGAATGACGACGTTCTCGTTCTCCGTCACGACCGTGATCTTGTCGTCCGTCTTGATGACGTTTTTCGCAACCGCTTCGTCACGAAGCTGCTGGATGGCAATCAGCACATCCTTCTGCTGGTTGGTAATCGCATCCCCGAGCGATTGCGTCCAATCGAGGTCTTCGCTCATCATCTTGACGATGTCGGGGTAATTCAGAAGCGAGATGACGCTTCCGTCCCAGTCATCCTTCGGCTTGAGGTTTGTGTCCTTTTTACTCGCCTCCAGGAAACGCTGCGCTTCGATAATCTGCACCGGAAACAGCGATGCCGCCGAGATCGCGGCTACCAACTCGTCCGGATAAAGCGCGATGCGAGCCACAAGCACTTCCATTTCGTCCTCGGAGAGGAGATCCGTCTCCGGCTGTGCCTGCGTGGGCGCGGTCGTCTCTGTCGCCACAGGCTTCGGCGTGGGCGTCGCAGTCTGCGAATAGACGGGCGGCACCGCCTGCATCGAGATGATTGCCAAGGCAGAAAGCCCCGCAAGCAGCTTGAAGGATCTTGCTTTCATCACGCATTGACCTCCTTGCATGAAACCTTCGATTGAATGTTCAGACTCATCGCAGCTTGGGCTTTGCCCGGCCCCATCGACTAAGTGTCACGATTTTCGATTGGGACAGCGCGTCGCCGATCTCGGCGACAAGCGCCTCGACAAGGCTCGCATATTCCTGGCGCCGAGCTTCCCTCACGTCATGCGGAAGACCGTCGACATTCGCCAACGTCTCGGCAGCGGCGGCCAGGTCTTCGCACATGCTGCGAAAGGTCTCGTTTGCGCGAAACAACTGCCGCACCCGCTCGACCTGCCCTGAAAAATGCGCCTCGGCGATCGCGAGCGCGGACAGTTCTGCCGAATTGCTTTCTTCCGACGTCATGCCGCCCCCCGCTGTCATAGTCGCGTCAAGCAGATGGCGGCATCATATAGTGTTTGCCCGGAGCGCAGGCGTAACTTACGCGATCCTACGGCGTAGCGCCCCTCGATCGACCTCGACATGGTTTTGCTTCCCGCCGACCAACCATGACAGCCTTCCAAGACCATTCATCGACGGCAATGGACCCTCGGCGATTCAATAGAGGTTACGCGATGCTACGGGTCTTTATGCCAAAGTGCGCCTAGTATTTCCTCCTCGGCTGTGACCGGATGGGCGCTGCAAACAGCCGAAAGGGAGGGACTGTGTTTCTCGACTGCTTTGCACTCGGGGTGTTGTTCTTCGTGGTGGTCACTCTCTTCTACGCGGTGATCGGTAGCTGTCTACACGCACTATTGGCACCATGTCGCGGTTCTTCGGAAGGTGTTGCTGCGCATGAGCAGCTGGATGAACTACGTCTTCCTGGAACACTGAAACGCATCAACCTTTCCGGCAGCCGCTTGCGTCTCGCGGCCGGGCAGACTCGGAGACTACAAAAAGATAAAGGAGCCCGAGGTGATAGGCAGCCTACCAATGTTGCGGGGCCTGGCCGGCTTCAACAAGGACTGGCTTCGTAGCGATATTCCGGCGGGGCTGTCGATCGCCGCGGTAGGTTTGCCGAGCGCCATCGCCTATCCCGCGATTGCCGGCCTGCCGCCGGAGACAGGCATCTATGCCAGCATCGTTGCTCCGATCGCTTACGCAATCTTCGGTCCCTCAAAGCTTCTGATCGTTGGCCCCGATGCCGCCACGATGACGGTTCTTGCAGCGGCAATGGCCGCGATCATTGCGGCCGAGCCTGCCGCGGCCAGTGTCGATCGCGTCGCTATCGCCTCGGCGCTCGCGATCGGCGTCGGTGTATTCTGCATTGCGGCAAAACTGCTGCGCCTCGGCGTCCTCGCGAGTTTCCTGTCACGCCCAATCTTGGTCGGCTTCTTTGCCGGGGTATCGCTGTCCATCCTGGTCGGGCAGATCAACCGTTTCACCGGAGTAAAGATCGAATCCGACGGTCTCCTTGCACCGGTCATCGAGATTCTCAGCAAGGCCGCCTTGATCCATTGGCCGTCACTTCTATTCGGCCTCTCCATGTTCGCGCTGCTCTGGATCGTGAGGGCTTTCGACCTCAAGATCCCGGGTCCTGTTCTCGTGGTTGTTGTTTCCGTCGTTCTCTCCGAGCTCTTCGACTTCCGCGGACACGGCATGGCCGTCGTAGGCGATATCCCAAGCGGCTTCCCGAGCTTTTCCCTGCCGGCAGTCCATCAGATGCCGATTACTCAACTCGTTCTTGGTTCAGCTGTGATCTTTCTGGTGAGCTTCGGCGCAGGCATCGTGACCGCGAGAAGCTTCGGATCGCGCACTGGTGAAGACGTCGATGCGAACCAGGAACTGATCGGCCTCGGCGCAGCCAACATTGCACCCGGTCTGTTCGGTTCATTTCCCATCAGCATGTCGGACTCGAGAACCGCCATAAATCTGTCGACCGGCGGCGTTTCCCAACTGGCGGGACTGGTCTCAGCCGCCACTCTGGTTGCAGCTCTTGTATTCCTCCACAGTGCCCTGCGGATCCTGCCGATCCCCGCGCTCGCTGCCATCCTTGCAACCGCAGCGATCAGCCTCATCGACGTTCAGGAACTCAAGAAGATCTGGCGCATCAGCCGCATGGAGTTCGTCTTTGCGCTCATCGCCATGTGGGGCGCAATCAGCTTCGGCGTCCTCAACGGCGTGATCGTCGCCGTGGCCGCTACCTTCGTCTACCTCCTGCGCAAGACGATGTTTCCGCGTGATGGCCTACTTGGCCACATTGAAGGTCGGCACGGCTTTTTTGACCTCGCCCGTTTCCCGGAAGCTCGTCCTGTCGAAGGCGCTGCCGTCTTCGCGATCCAGGGCAACATCCTATTCTACAACGCCGACTATGTACGCACGCGATTGACGACAGTGGCTAAGGAACTCGCCGCCGGAACCAAGTGCTTCGTTCTCGACGCCAGTGCCATCACGCACGTGGACAGCACCGGCGCCGTCGCACTCGATGCCGTGGCGGATGCCTTGGCGAAACGGGACATCGTCTTTGCCATCGCCGATCTCAGCCAGGAAAGCCGCGGCATCCTAGAGCGTGCCGGCGTCATCAAGAAGATCGGCACCCACAATCTTTTCAATGGTCGGGAAGAGGCGTTACGCGCGCTGATAGGCAATTCTGCAGAACAGTGAAAGTGCACGGCGACATAGAACAATGGAGGGAACGATGGACGAAGCATACGATGTGAAACAAGAGGCTCCAACGGAACGCAAAGGCAAGCAAAAGAAGGCCAAGTCCTGGGATTACGACAAGGAGATCAAGCGGCTGCAGATTGAACTGGCCCATCTGCAGGCATGGGTAAAGAAATCGGGCGCCCGGATCGTCATTATCTTCGAGGGCCGCGACGCTGCCGGCAAGGGCGGCATGATCAAGAGGATAACGGAAAAGGTCAGTCCGCGCGTATTCCGTGTCATTGCTTTGCCCGCGCCCACCGATCGCGAGAAATCCCAGATCTACATGCAGCGTTATATTGCGTATTTGCCGGCAGCCGGCGAGGTCGTTATCTTCGACCGCAGCTGGTACAACCGCGCGGGCGTTGATCGCGTGATGGGCTTCGCCAGCGAGAAGAAGGCGCAGCGCTTCCTCGAACTGGCGCCCCGCTTCGAGGCGGCCATTGTCGAAAGCGGCGTCATTCTGCTGAAGTACTTCCTGACTGTCAGCGAGGAAGAACAGGAACGCCGTTTCAAGCGCCGCATCGATGATCCGGTCAGACAGTGGAAGCTCAGCCCCATGGACGTGGAGTCCTACCAACGCTGGTGGGACTATACGCGGGCGTACGACGAGATGCTGCGGATGACAGACAGCAACCACGCTCCATGGTGGATCGTACCTTCCGACGACAAGGAGCGCGCCCGGATCAACTGCATCTCGCACATCCTGCAGTCGATCCCTTACGAGCGGGTAAAGTTCCAAGCACCGGATCTCGGCAAACGGCAGAAGCGACCGTCGAATTACGTGGAGGATCAGAGTCTTAGAAACACCGTGCCGGAGACGACGCGATGACGCCTGATCCATTCGGACATGCCCTGTCGAAACTCTTGGGATAGGCACACACGATGGAGCAACAGACGAGCGCGACCGCGATTGGAGCCAGTCCCGCGCAGATTTCGGTGGAGGCCCGGGTCAGCGACCTGGTTCGGATCGGCATCATTGGGCTCTTCGCCTATTGGAGCCTGCAGTTGATTGCGCCTTTCGCGCTGATCGTCATCTGGTCGGCGATCCTTGCGGTGGCGCTCTTTCCCTTGTTCAACGGCCTGTCCAAGCTGCTCGGGGATCGGCCCGTGCTTTCGGCCACGGTTATCGTCATCGCTTGCCTTGTGCTGATCATCGCACCGCTGGCGCTGGTCGCCGTCAATTTCGCTGACGCAACGCAGGCCCTCGTGGCTCAATTGAAGTCCGACAATTTCACCCTACCCGCGGCGCCGGAAGCAATACGCGGTTGGCCTGTGGTCGGCGAGCGCCTTTATGCCGGCTGGAACCAGGTGGCGGGCAATCTTGCTGCGGCGATCATGAAATTCCAGGCGCCTCTTCGCGAAGTGATGGGCGTTATCCTCGCCAAGCTTGCGTCGATCGGCGGAGGAGTGTTGAGCTTCGTTGCTTCCATCATTCTCTCCGGCATCTTCCTCACCATGTCTCCCCGCCTTGCGACAACCATTCAGGTATTGGCCGGTCGCATCGGCGGTGAGAGGGGTGTGGGCTTCGCGCGGCTGGCGGGATCGACCGTTCGCAACGTCTCGCGCGGCGTTATCGGTGTTGCACTGCTTCAGACACTCCTCTGCGGCCTGTGTTTCGCCTTTTTCGATATTCCGGCACGCGGAGCTCTTACTTTTCTCGTCTTCATGCTTTGCCTGATGCAACTCGGCCCCGGCCTCGTTCTTATCCCGGCCATCGTTTGGGCATGGTTCTCCTGGCCGGCATCGATGGCCTTTGCCTTCACGATCGTCGCAATCCCGATCACGGTCGTCGACAACGTCTTGAAGCCGATCCTGATGTCGCGGGGGCTATCAACGCCAATGCCGGTAATCCTCATCGGCGTTATCGGCGGAACCCTTTCCCATGGTCTGCTCGGTCTGTTCTTGGGGCCGATTGTCCTCAGCGTCTTCTACGAGCTTCTGCACGCCTGGGCCTGGCCTTCGGACGTACCGAATGAAGCGACGAGTTCTCCGGCGATCACGGCGGGCGCGAAAGCAGATTGAGACCGCATCTGCCGAGGTGATCCGCAGCAGGCGCCTCTATTGCATACTATCGATAAGCAACCATTTCAGGCTGGATCGCATGCAGCGGTTGCAGCCTTCGGTAGTTATGGCTAGTATCAGGTCCAGCTAAATATTTGCGTGATCTCGTTAGGGCGTCATCATGAGCAGCGCAATAATCAAGCCCGTGAGGCCGACTGCCGAGGAAGTCTACCAGCAACTTGAACGAATCCTCTCGAGCGAAGAGTTCCACTCGCCGGAGCGAGGTCGCAGGTTTCTCGAATTCATCATAAGCGAGACCTTGGAGGGACGGTCGGAGTTCCTGAAGGCCTTCACGATTGCCAACGAGGTTTTCGGGCGCCAGGTCAACTTTGACGCCCAAAACGATCCAGTCGTCAGGATCGAAGCAGGTCGCGTTCGACGCGCGCTCGAACGCTACTACCTTGTTGCCGGACAGATGGACACTGTGACGATCACCATACCAAAGGGCGGATACAGGCCTTACTTCGAGTATCACTGCCCGTCGGCACCGACGCTGCCTACACCAGCAGTCGGTTCGGCCCCATTTACGGAACAGGGCGACACGGTACGACCGCTTCCCCAGAACGCACGCCCGGTCCGTCAACAATTCATCGGCCTGACGCTGGGCGCTGCTTTGCTGGTCGGAGCCGTCTCGCTTCATGTCTTTCTCACGCCGACATTTTCTATCTTGGGCAAGAGCCCTTCTGGAACATCGCAAACGGAACCATCGGAACCACGAATTATTGTCGAGACTTTCGAGGGCGGCAGCCTTTCAACGACTGCCGCCAGCCTCGCGCATGGTCTTAGAGACGAAATCATCGGCAAGCTTGCGAAGTTCGATGACATCGTCGTTGTTGCGGATTCGTCAAAAACCGAACAACGAAGCCAGACCGCTTATGGCTTGGAAGGCACCGTCCAGCTCGACGGAGACAGGCTGCGGCTAGCTGCCCGGCTGGTACGTCAGTCAGACGGGGTTGTCATCTGGGCGAACAACTACGATGCGGATGTTCGCGTGCAGGGCAAACTCGAGATTCAGGCTGACGCGGCCGAACAGATTGCCAGCGCCGTCGCCGAGCCATACGGCGCGGTCTTTGAGGCCGACGCCGACACAATCGCCCAGCAACCCCAGGCTGGAAATGCGGATGCCTATGCCTGCAGGCTAGCTTACTACAGCTATCGCCGGTCGATGGATGTTCAGAGTCACAAAGCGGCGCGCGATTGCCTCCAGCGAGCGACGGAAATGTTTCCAAAGAGTGCCGTTTCCTGGGCGCTCCTGTCTCTGACCTATCTGGATGAAATGCGGTTTCGCTACAAGCTAGGCACAGCACCCACGGGCCAGACCCTGGAACTTGCAGCTGGCGCCGCGGCGACAGCAGCGTCGCTCGCGCCTAACGACGCACGCGTCTTGCAGGCTCTAATGCTGGTGAGTTTCTTCAGAAACGACATCGACAAAGCGCTGCAGGCGGGCGCGGCCGCCTACGCATTGAATCCCAACGACACGGAAGTCGCGGGTGAGTACGGTCTGCGACTGGCGATGTCCGGCAAATGGCCGTCTGGCTGCGAGCTGATTTCGAGCGCCGTCAACCGGAGCGCTGGACCGAAAGGATACTATGAAATCGGCATGGCATTGTGCGCACTCATGAGAGACGATATCCAGGCGGCGGAGCTTTGGTCACGCATGTCCGACCTGGAATACAATCCGATGCATCATCTCGTACTTCTCTCGATCCTCGGCACCGCCGGGAAGACAGCCGACGCCAAGCAGGAAGAGGATTGGCTGAACGCCCACGCACCAGGATTGATGAAGAATATCCGCCGGGAGGTCTCTCTGCGCCTACAACGGCCGGAGGATCAGGAAAGATTCTTCAGCGGCCTCCGGGCCGCGGGTATCGCAGTCGAACCTACGGGGTAGCTGCGATGACGGACACGTTTCGGACGCATCCGGCAGAGGATGTCGTCCGCCTTAGTTGACGTCCACCGGGACTAGCCTCCCGCGATTACAAGCCGCAATCTTCAGGAGAGCAAATCCTCCAGAGGAGGTGGACGTTACTGCCGCATGGACATCGCATCCGCGACCTGCCGCGCGATCTCATCCTGGATGTCGAGAATGCCGCCTTCGCGAAGGTTGTTGTCATAAGCGCCTGTCCAGACCACGGCTCCGTCTGCCCGATCAACTAATCGAATTTGGACATGCAGCCGGCCATTCTCTGTCTCCACGCTACCTTGCAAAAAGAGCTGCGCTTGATCTGCCGCGAGAGGCGCTTCCGTCCCCAGCGTCTTAACCGCGATTGAGTTGACTTTTGTAAGCTGCACGATGATCCCGTCCGTCAACCCCTTGGCAATATCCGCGTCGCCATCGCCCCGGCCGATGCCGACCAACGGTTCGACGACGATCTGCGGCCGCAACTCATCGCGACGCGGCGAAGTCGCGACGAATATCGGGCGAAGCGAAGCGAACAATCCCTCGATCGGCCGTACCAGCGCGAAAACGCTCACGGCAAAAAGGACAACCAGTAAACCAAGCGGCAGCAGCAGTTCGCGGTGTGCAACGCGGCGTTTCTCTTGCCTCGCCACGGCCTCATCGTCACCTCGTATTGAACGGGTTTCCGGTCCGACGTCCAGCTGGCCCGAAATGAAACTCGGTACGTATCCGCCCTTGGGAATGGTAATCTGAATGGGGTCGCCTTGCCCGGCCACCAGATAGTAACGCTCCAGCGCGCGGCGAATACGCCCGGTCTCGATACGAACAACCGGGTCGTTTTGCGCATCAAAGGAGGCATCACGGCCGAAGACAGCCTGGGCAATGGCATAGGCTTTCAGATTCTCCAGCCGCCCCGCCAAGCCTTCGTCGACGATGTACGCCAGAAACCTTCGGCTGCGATCCGGAACCTGGAACTCTGCGCTCGACAAGATGCGATCGAGTTGATCACGGACCCTTGCGGGTTCGGATGAGAGATCATCGCTTTGTCCGCCCGGCGAACTCATTGCCTCCTCCCGTAAGCAACTGCAAGTACGCTGCATCTAACCAGTTTGGAACGCACGTTCCGAGCAAGCGGCAACAATCTGGCAACGTCCACTCGGTAGCTCCGCATAGTTGAAGTCGATTCCCGGGAGGCCGGCAAGGACCATGCAGCAACTCCCAGTACAATTCCTGAGATTACTTCGATCGGTCAATCGATAATTGATGATCGAGCCGACAGCTCGGGCCGCATGGCGGCCAGCATCATGACCGCCCAGCCTGCCTGGCAATTTCCGATAATGCAGGGTTTGGCGTCGGCCTGCGGATGCAACGAGATGACTTTCTCCACAAACACGGCTTCGGCAAGCGCAATGTCTTCTATCGCCTGCGCCGGGACCGGCTCGGGGAGGAAACCGATAAAATAGCAGGGATGCCCGGCTCGCAGCGCGACGCCGATTTCGCTGTCCGCCTTGAACCCGCCAATGCCCGGCCCGTGTCCGGCCCTCGGATCCACGACCACGAACGGCCGGCGCGTCTCGTCGACCTCGATTCCAGTGGGTGGAATGATCCGAACCAGTGCGTAGTTGACGGGTTTCTCGAGGGAGCGCCCATCGAGGACAATTTCGGGCGTGAAGCTCAGTACGTGCGGAGCCGTCGCTTCGGCATGGGCCCGATACTGATTGCCGCGCTTTCGCATCACATCCCAGAACAGCAAACTACGCTGGGCAGAGCATCCTAGGCGTAATCGAAGAAGAACCCAGCAGGACGGAATTGAGCGGCGAAATCGGCTTTCGGAAGATAGGAAGGATACTGCATGCCAAATCTCCTCATTCGCGCTCTCAGCGAGAGACCAAAGATCTATGCTCGAATGATATTCTCGATCTGCGTCCGCTCTGTGAAGGAACTGCCCCGCGGCTAGCCATCTGTTAGCCATCTGTTTGTTAGCAGTTGCAGCATAACAGCCCCCGACCGCCGCACCTACGTATCTTACGGTAGTATACGCCGTTGGCGAGCAGACATCATCTGGAGCGGTGGGCATTACATCCGGAACGACGTGTCGGTCGCCCGCCAGCCGTCGGATGCACCGTTCGTGACACATCGATGCTGCTTCTCGCACCCTACTCACAAAGGGCTTATGAAAACGAGTGAAGTGTGCGTAGATTACAGGATTCTACTCTTCCTTGCGGCGTAACTTACTTCCATGTCAGGAGTGTTCGACCGATCATCCCCGAACGTAAGCACAACGGCGGCGTCCACGCAATTGGCGAGCGCTGCGTGACAAGGAGGAATGGTCATGCCAGACGCTGGTATTTACGCCAAATTCGAGGACCTTAGCCCGTTTGAGATCAAGGATGAACTGATCCGCCTGGCACAGGCCGACAAGGCCGGGCGCGTTTATCTTAACGCTGGGCGAGGAAATCCGAACTGGATTGCCACACGGGCGCGCGAGGCGTTCTTTCTGCTCGGGCAGTTCGCGCTCACCGAGGCCAAGCGAGTCTCTTATGACGAAGCAGCCGGTCTCGCGGGCATGCCTCCGACGGATGGCTGCTACGGCCGCCTGAAAGCCTGGGTGCAGAAACGCAAGGGCGACCCCGATATCCCCGGCGCCGAGACGCTCGAGGCGGTTGTCGATTTTGCCATCAAGAAATTCGCTTTCGAGCCGGATAAATTCGTCGATGAATTGACGGATTCAATCATCGGGGACCACTACCCCGTACCCGACCGTGCGCTTGTCCACAACG
Source organism: Rhizobium grahamii CCGE 502 (assembly GCF_000298315.2). GTDB lineage: Bacteria > Pseudomonadota > Alphaproteobacteria > Rhizobiales > Rhizobiaceae > Rhizobium > Rhizobium grahamii. The sequence continues at coordinate 271,183 of NZ_AEYE02000015.1, forward strand.
AAGCGATCACGCACGAATACCTGATGTGGGCCATGTGTGCCGGCCATCGTCCGAGCGCGAAATTCGACCTATACCCGGTCGAGGGTGGCACCGCGGCCATGTGCTATATCTTCAAGGCCCTGAAAAACGCCCGGCTGCTGAATTCCGGCGACACGATCGCGTTGGTCACGCCGATCTTTACGCCATATCTGGAGATGCCGCACCTCGAAGATTACGCGCTGAAGCAAGTTCACGTTTCGGCGGAGGCTGAGGATCGTTTCCAACTCACTGATGAAGACTTGAAAGCCCTCGAGGACAAGTCGGTTAAGGCTCTGTTCATCGTCAATCCCGGCAATCCGTCGGCCGTTGCGCTTGATCCCGAGTCGATGGGACGTCTGGTGAAATTCGTGAAGACGAAACGCCCGGATCTAATGATCCTGACGGATGACGTCTACGGAACCTTCGTGCCGAATTTCGAGTCGGTGATGGGTCACCTGCCGCACAACACGATCGGCGTCTATTCTTACTCCAAGTATTTCGGCTGCACCGGCTGGCGCCTGGGCGTCGTCGCAGTCGCCCAGGACAACATCTTCGACAAGGCGATCCGCGCGTTGCCGGAATCTGCCCAGAAGCTGATGGACGCCCGCTACAAGGCACTCACTCCGCATCCGCGAGAGATCAAATTCATCGATCGCATCGTCGCTGACAGCCGCGATGTAGCGTTGAACCACACCGCCGGCCTGTCGCTGCCGCAGCAGGTGATGATGTCGCTGTTCGGCCTCGTCGAGATGATGGACGAGGACAAGATCTATCAAAAAGCCTGCATGGCCATCTGCCAACGGCGCTTCGACAAACTGATGAACGGGATGGGGATCGAGTTTCACGCCCGCCCCTATTTCGACCGCTACTACGGCATTATCGACTACGAATTCTGGGCGCGGAAGTATGTCGGCGACGAGGTGACCGACTGGGTCAAGCAGAACGTCCATCCGCTCGACATTGCCTTCAAGCTCGCCGAAGACCACGGCATCGTGGTTCTGAACGGATCGGGCTTCGATGCCCCCAACTGGTCGGTACGCGTATCGTTCGCCAACCTACCCGACGAGGCTTACGATTCGATCGGGCGCGCAATACGAGCGGTCGCGCGCGGCTATCTACAGGCCTATCGCGCGTCAAAGGGCGAGTTGGCGCAGCCCTAGCGGGCGACGAACACTCCGTCGCAGTTCTACTCAGGAGATCACGCCGTCATGTTCGAATGGTTCGCCGAAACGCTTCGAAAATATCCCGAGATCGCGATCTTCCTATCGCTTGCGATCGGTTACTTCCTCGGAAAATTCACCTATAAGGGTCTCGGCCTTGGGGCCGTCACCTCGACCTTGCTTGCGGCCGTGGTCATTGGTCAGCTCGGAATTACCGTGTCGCCGAACGTAAAATCGGTGTTCTTTCTCATGTTCCTTTTTGCGGTAGGATACGGCGTCGGCCCGCAATTTGTGCGGGGCATCGCGACCGATGGCCTGCCGCAGGCTGCCTTTTCGGTGATCGTCTGCATCTACTGCCTTGCCGTTCCGGTGATCCTTGCGATGTTGGCGGGTTATGATATCGGTTCCGCTGCCGGTCTTTATGCCGGGTCTCAGACGATCTCGGCCTCCATGGGCCTAGCGACGGACGCGATAAACCGCGCCGGCCTACCGCCCGACCAAGTAACTGCGACGCTCAACGCGATGCCGATAGCCTATGCGGTGACCTACATCTTCGGCACGGCGGGATCGGCAGTCATTCTCGCGCTTGTCGGTCCAAGACTTCTTGGAATCGACCTCGTCGCCGCCTGCAAGGACTATGAAACGCGCCATAGCGCCGCGGCAGAACTTGGTGGGGCAGGTTCGGCCTGGCACCGTTTCGAACTGCGCGCATACCGGATCAAGCCCGGTGGGCCCGTGGTTGGCCTGACGGCGGCGAAGGCCGAGGCGCTTATACCGAACGCACGGGTTTTTGTAGAGCGCATCCGTCGGGACGGCGCGATCCAGGAGGCGACGGCCGATACGGTTCTGCAGGCTGGCGATGTCGTTGCCGTGGTTGGTCCAACCGATGTGCTGGTAAACGTGCTTGGTCACGAAGCGGAGGAAGTCAACGATCCCGAACTGCAGAATGTCCCAGCTGAAGGCGTCGACGTATTCGTTACCAGCAAGGAGATCGATGGCAAGAAGCTCTCCGAGATTGCCAAGTCGCCTGCCGCGCGTGGTGTATTCCTGCGCAAGATTGTGCGCGGAGCTACCGCGGTCGTCATCCCCATCCTGCCCGACACCGTCCTACACCGCGGCGACATCCTGACACTCGTCGGCCGCTCAAAGGACATTGCGGCCGCCACCAAACACATCGGCTATGCCGACCGAGCTACCGACGTCGCCGATGTCGCCTTCATCGGCGCTGCAATCGTATTGGGCGGGCTCGTCGGCGCGTTCGTCCTGAATGTTGCGGGCATACCGCTAACCCTCTCGACCGCCGGCGGCGCATTGATCTCGGGCCTTGTCTTCGGCTGGCTGCGATCAGTGCACCCCACATTCGGTCGGATTCCATCGTCGACCGTGTGGTTCATGAACTCCGTGGGCCTGAACGTCTTCATCGCGGTCGTCGGCCTTACCGCCGGGCCCGGATTCGTGGCAGGTCTCAAGGAACTCGGCGTCAGCCTCTTCCTCTGGGGCGTCGTCGCGACCACCATCCCCTTGATCCTCGCGATGTACACCGGGAAGTATCTGTTCAAGTTCGACCCGGCCATACTGTTCGGCGCCTGCGCTGGCGCCCGGACCACCACCGCGGCCCTTGGCATGATTACCGACGCTGCGAAAAGCCAGGTTCCGGCCCTCGGCTATACCGTAACCTACGCCATCGGCAACACGCTACTGACGATCTGGGGCATGGTGGTCGTTATGCTGCTTGGCTAGTGGCGACCCGCGCGGTATCCGAGCTAGTCGGCATAGCGGATCCATGCGGTGAGCAACTTCTTACGGCCTCAGGCATTTGCAAACGATGGTCGAACCGCGCACCGAACATGATGGGTCGTTCACCGGTGTCCACTGCGCTAGTTCTCCGGAGAAGGTGGATTTCACGAAGTCCCGAATTTCATCCTGAACCGGACTGATCTCGCGGGGGACGCTGAAGCAACTCCCAGTTTGGCCAGATGTGAAGTCCAGATAGTCGAACGTGGTCCAGCCACCGGCCTTTTGTAGAAGTGTGTCTCCCTTAAACCCCGGCGAATGCGCGGCAATTTCAATCTTCCTCAACCTGCCAGGATCCTCGTTGCAAAACCAAACAGGATCGTCTTGCTGCCAGCTCTCCACCGTGCAACTGGCCCCAGCGTATACGCTCGTAATGGTATTTCCCCACACATCGGCCTCATTCACATCAATGATTTTAAGAAGATACGGCCAGGTGGTCTCAACGCCAGAATCGAAAACTCGCACCATTTTGAGCGTCCCGTTACGAAACTCGCCCTTTAGGTCAATTCCATCGGCGGACAGCTCGTCAACAATGGAGACGAAATCTGGATAGGGAAGCCCATTGATCGAAAGGAGGCTGATGTTCTCCTTTACACCACGAATGTGCTCGAAGTTTTTGCTTCTTAGCGCCCTGATGATCCGAAGCGTAGATTCAGCGCCGCGTCCTTTAACGCCCCCGACGGCCACCACGTAAGCGCCTGAGGCGCGACCTGCGAAATAGTCCCATCCCTTCTGGTCCGCGCCGTTCTCCAGCAATAGATCGACCAGACGGTCATCAGCCTGCGCCTGCAGAGCTTCCTTTACAAAACTGCGCTTGAAACGCCCATCGGCAAATCCATTTCCGTCGACATTCCCGCGGCGTAAGATGTTGCGAGCGCTAAGAAAATCGTTCTCCCGTATAGCTGCTATCAAAGCGCGACCATCATCGGTAACGGGATCTGCGAATGTAATCTTTGGCAATCCACAGGTAAAAAAGAACAGCGCTAGCGTCACTGCGATGAAGGGCGGCCGCCATCGCGTGTACCGTCGGGGAGCGGCAATCATCTGCTTACCTTGGGCCGTCCTCCAAAGGGCGGACCTTCCCCCCGGCGTCCGCTCTGGGGCGCTGCTCATCATTTCTTGGGTAGTTCTTTTGCGATTTTTCTCCGTCGTCCGGAAGAACGCGAAGCCCCGCTTCGTGCGCCGCAATTACGAAAGCTGCCCGAGCAGTCGCTGCGTCAGTGTAAAATTCCATCGCCTCCAAGGACGCCATCAGAGCGCTGTGAAACGACGGACGGCTTTTCGGCCATTTGCTGCTTAGGAGCATGGCGGCGAGATCCGCGACTGTATCAGCATGTCGATATCGGCCGTTGCCTTCAATTTCGACGTCCATCGGACTGATAAAGACGGGGATTTCGCCAACCATGCCCCTAACTCCCTTGACTTTTCCCTATTGATAAATGGAGACCGATTCGTTTTCGTCCAGAGCACTGAGCGCCGCACGTCCTTGACTTTTGATTGAATGAGAACAAAATAGGAACATTCTCATGGAGGCTCCTATGACCCATACAGAGCAAGTCATTGCAAATGCCCTGGCAGCCGTAGCCGCGAGTAAGGCTGAGCGCGAACGCGATGCCGAACGCCGCAAACGCGTATTTGGCAACATCGAGATCGGCCGCCCCCTGCCCGCTCTGAAAGGCCAGCAACTGAGCCTGGATTTACACTGATGCTGCCCGTGGCCAAGGAAGACGTCGATTTCGAAGTGCAGGCAGCCCTCGCCTGGCATGACGATGACGTGAATGCGACGATTGCCACGCTGCTCGAGGACATCAGACACTTGCGGCAACAACTGTCATTAGCCAAGAGCGCCATGAGTCGGGGCATAACGCGCGGTTGGGCTCCTCAGTTTGAACGCAAATGAGCATGCAAAGTTTGTCAAGCGAGATCGACCTACGCCTTGAAAGGATTAGACTACCGGCCGGCTAGAGCCTCTCGAAGGTCGTCTCGTCGGAGGCGGTGGCCTCGAGGATGAGCGGTCCTTCCGCCTTCAGCCTGACGCGGCCTCTGCTGACGCGGACGAGGCGTATGGGCGCCTGCTTTTCGTCGAGCCGGCGACGCAGCAGCAGCAGCCGGGTTTCGAGATTGTCCTTGATCTCCGGCATCCGGGAACCGACCGCAAGCCGCATTTCTCGGTTCGTGAATTCGGTCCTGCCATCGCTCAGATGCCAATCGAGCATCAGGCGCAGCAAGGTCCCGGCAACGCCCTTCACTATGTAGGTTCCGTCGACGAACACGCTGTCGTCGAAGCGGTGATGGACCACGCGCACTTCCCGCCCAACGATAACAGACTCGGGCACGCCGACCGCCGGCTTCAATTCGGCCGCCGCCTCTTCCCGTTCGCTGGCCCTGAGGGCGCTGGCCGCCTGTCCAACCAGAATTTCGAGAGCAGCCTCGTCCTCTTCGCGGAAGGCGAGCCGCTCTGTGCTCTCAATGAAGAGTACACCTGTCACCGTTCCTTGGGCGGTCATGGGAATGGCAATCTGGCTCATGGCCGTCGACAATTGCGGGAAAGCGACAGTACGCGTGGCATTTTCGGTCCGTTCTGCCTCCAGACCGATCGCCTCTCCGAACCGGCGCACGCGGCTCATGTCGCTGACCTTGATCGTCTGGCCGCTCGTTGCAGCTGCGCCGATCAATCCCTCGCTGCCGGCGATTTCCGATCCGAGACCCGAGCGCTCGTAGCCTATGCTACCGGTGGTGATGAGGCAGCCACGATGGCTGTCGTGGATGAGCACGAGCGCATGATCGTATCCGAGGACATGCTGGACGCCGCCGAGCAGACTGTCGATGATCTCATCGGCTTCCGCCTGTCGCTCGATGACCTTGATCGCGTCAGAAAGGGCGGGAAGGCTGACAGGCGCGCGGCCCGTCGCGGGTGAGCCTGTTTCCACCGGCGATGGAACCTTTTCGATCCCGTGCACTCGGAAGATGTCGGCGCTTCTGAGCCGCATGACATCGGACATGCCGACCTGCGCGCTGCTCGCCTTGAGCTGGCGGGCGATCCTGTCGAACAGCGTACCGACATCAACAGAACGAACAAAACCGATGTCGAGCAGGAACTGATCGCCGGTGAAGCCGTCGACCACGATCAGTGTGACCTTGGGATTGGCGCGTACATTCGCCGCGGTCTTGGCGAAGAACTGGTTGGAAAGCGCGACATGCTCTTCATCGACCCGCACCACATGCGAGAGATAGGAGATGTTCGGCATGCCATCGGCCGACGCCGTGGCGATGATGGACGGGATGACGCCCTCGAAGCAGGCGGAAAGATCGGAAAGCCGCAGGTTCATTGAGACCTCGCACCAGTCTGCGTGCCTGCCAGCATGCCCGCGAGCGGGCCGGGCGTCTGAATGTAGATTTCACTGATCATGAGCCGAGCGACGCGCGCCTCTCGTGCCGTCAACCATGGAGCGATGAGGCGCCGCGGCACGCCGAGAGATTCCAGCTCGTCCGTCGCTGCCATCATAAAACGGTCGGCGCGATCGAGGTCGGGTGTTTCCGTCTCCCGCATCTCGGCCGACCCCTTCAGTTGAAAACTGACATAATCCGACGGGCTGACGAAGGTGACAGCGAGCCGCCCGGTCTGCCGGATGCAAGCTTCGAGCCGTGGCCACTGCCAGGCGGAAAAGATGACATCGACTGTCTCGCGGTCTTCCAGGAGATGGAAGCCGACACCGCGTCCCGCCGAAGGACGGCCGGTCTCGTCAGCCACGGCGATAATGCACATCAGCGGCCGATTGAAAAAATCGACAAGCCTGTCGTCGAACCTCACTGCCGTCCCCCATTGCCCGCATCCCCGATCTTCTTAGCAAACTTTTAGGATATTCGGCATGGCTTGCACATTCATTTAGGAACGCCGGTTTTCGCTGTGCGCTATAGAAATGCCGTACCGGCTGGACGGCCCGGACAATCGTCATCTGCACGCCATCGGCGGCCTTGTGCCGCCTGGCAAAGGATATTGGCACCGCGCCCCGCATGTCGGAGCGCGGCTCGGATTTCTGCGTCCTGCCGCAACAGTGAAAGCGTCGACAATCGATGCATTCCGAACCTGGAGAGCAAGATGAAAAAGTTTACCTATGCGGCGGTTTCGCCGCCGAGGCATGGAACGCGAGCAATGGCGTTCGGTAAGCATGTGATCCGCATGATGGCGGACAATACTGGCGGTTCCCTCGGCATGTACGAGGCCTATTTGCAGGCCGGCGAAGGCTCGCCACTGCATATACACGAGCGCGAGGACGAGTTCTTTCGCGTCCTTAGCGGGCGCTTCGGCTTCTGGTGCGGCGGCGACTACATCGAACTTGCGGAAGGCGGCTGCATCGCACTGCCGCGCGGCGTGCCGCACCGCTTTCGCAATGTCGGGAAGACGGAGGGCCGCCTCATGGGCGTGGTCACACCGGGCGGGTTCGAAAGCTTCTTTCCGATCGTCGAGCTCTGCAAACCCGAAACACCCGAGCAGATCGCCTCGGTCGCTAGGGACTTCGGTCTGGCCTTCCCGCCCGAGGACGACCGCGAGGTCGCCTGAACCAAACCAAGCAAAACACCGGACCTGAACAACGGTCCATTGAAAGGAGACCGAAGGATGACACACCTGCCTTCGAACGAAAACGCTATGCCCCTGACAGCCACGCAGCTCGATGTCTATCTGACCCGGATCGGGCTTGGACGGCCGTCGCGTCTCGACATCCGCAGCCTATCGCAGCTGCACCGCGCGCATCTCATGAGCTTTACATGGGAGGCGCTCGACGCCTTCATGGGATGGCCCTCAATAATCACACCGGCTGCGGCCTTCGCCAAGATGGTCGAGGGGCGGCGCGGCGGCTGGTGCTACGAAATGAACGGCCTCTTCGGTGCCGCGCTTGCCGCACTCGGCTTCCGCGTGACCCGTCTGTGCGGCGGCGTCGACCGGGAAAGGCTCGGCGACATCGCCATCGGCAATCATCTGACACTGCGTGTCGACCTCGATCGGCCCTATCTTGCCGAGGTCGGCGTGGCGGACGCCATCATCGAGCCGGTGCCACTCGCCGTAGGACCATTCAGCCAGCGCGGCTTCGACTTCTCGATCATGCCAACGGACGACGGCTGGCTCCGCTTCAACAACCATGTGCGCGGCATCGCGAAAAGCTTCGATTTCCAGGCGAACCATAGCGACGAGTCCGCAATGGTCGCAACGCATGGCTGGCTGATGCAGGATCCAGCCTCCCCCTTCACAAATGCACTCGCGGTCCTGCGTCACACGGCCGACGGTTATGTCGCGCTTCAGAACGACCGTCTGAGCCATGTGACGGCAACCAGCCTCACCGAGCAGCGTATCACGAGCGCCGAGCATCTCTCCGACACGTTCGAGACCGTATTCGATCTCGATATCCCACAACCCGGCTGCGTCTGGGAGCGCCTCCAGGCCATCAGCCGCGACAAGGCGGCTTGAGCCGATGCGCCGTATCATCCCACATCCGAGGAAAGATCCATGCTTCGCATAACAACATTCGCCCTTGCTCTTGGTTTGAGCACGACGCTCGCCCTTGCCGCCGCCACCGATCCGGCGCCGACCGGGACCTATAAGACCGACCCCTCGCATTCGAGTCTCAGCTGGTCCTTCGACCACTCCGGCCTGTCGCACTACACCGCGCGTTTCACCAAAGTCGATGCGCGGCTCGACTGGAAGCCGGAACAGCCGGAAACCTCCACGCTCTCGGTTGCCATCGATCCGCTCTCGGTCCGCACCGACTATCCCTGGCCGGAGAAGGTCGACTTCGACGCGGAAATCGGCACAGGGGAGACCTTCCTGGCAGCCAAGCCGATCACTTTCGTTTCCAAGACGATCCACGTGACCGGCGAGAACACCGGCACGGTCGAAGGCCTCCTCACCTTTCGCGGCGAGACACACCCGGCAACGCTCGACGTCACCTTCAACGGCTCGATGGCCAAGCACCCAAGGATGGGTGTCCCGAAGATCGGCTTCTCGGCAACCGGCAGGATCCGCCGCAGCGAATGGGGACTGGATTTCGCAATCCCCGAACTCGGTGACATCATCACCATCGCCGTCGAAACGCAGATGGTGCCTGCTGATCACTCATTCTAGTGAAACGAATGCGATGCAGGTCCGGCGGATCTGCATCTCTTCACTGGGCAGGCGCACCTGTCGCCTTGATGGGATCGCCCAGCACACCCGTTTCCGATTCGAAGATAAGAACCGGAGTTTGGTCGCCGGAAAGCTCAAATATCCCTTTCATCAGGTCATCGAGTGGTTTCGATGGTCGCACGATTTGAAGAAAGGACTTCCCATGAGCAAGGAAGAAGACAACAAGGCCGTCGTGGTTCGCTGGTTCACCGAATTCTGGGGCAAGGAGGTCAATCTTGCTGTTATCGATGAGATCGCGGCACCCGACATGCTCCTGCAATATTCCCTGCATGAACCGCGCCGCGGCCGCGAGAACATCAAGGCGTTCATGACCGACTTCCGAGCCGCGTTCCCCGATCTCAACTTCTGGGGCACCGCCGACCTGATCGCCGAGGGCGACTATGTCGTCGGCCAGTGGGAAGGCGGCGGCACGCACACCGGTCCGGCCTTTGATGACTTCCTTCTCGGCGGCTTGCCGGCCGCAACCGGCCGCAAGATGCGCTTCACCGGCAAGACCGTGCTGAAGGTCGTCGATGGCATGATCGTCGAGGAAAATGGTCTCGACGATGGCCTCACTGCAATGATGCAGCTCGGTCTGATCGATAAGGCCTGAAACCTAGCAGCGCTTGCCCACGAGGCTCGCACAGCCCCTGTGCGAGCCTCATCTGCTTTCGCCTCGAAGCGAACCAGGCGCTCTGTCGACAACCTGCGCAAGATCCGGGTGGTTTTTGTTTCATTCGAGAGCAAGGATCGGAGTGTGGCCCCTTGTGGATCCAAGGCACGGTCGATCTGGAACGAATTCGGGTAGAAACCATGAACATGAACATCCGCCCCGCGCCAACCCTTCGCACGTCGCACCCTTTGGTAGCGGACGATCCTCGCTGGGCGCGTATTGTCACTCGCGACAAGTCCGCCGACGGTCAGCTCTGGTACTCGGTTTCGACGACCGGCGTCTATTGTCGGCCCTCGTGCCCGTCGCGCACGGCGAACCCGAAGAATGTCACCCTGCACGAGACGATCGAAAGCGCCCGCGCGACCGGCTTCCGGGCCTGCCGGCGCTGCAATCCCGACGGTCCTACACTCGAACGCGAGAAGGCCGCGCTCGTCGCGAAGGCCTGCCGGATCATCGAGGACAGCGAGGAAGAGCCCTCGCTGGAGGATCTCGCAGCTGCTGTCGATCGTAGTCCGAGCTATTTCCATCGCATGTTCAAGGCATCGACGGGGCTGACCCCGAAGGCCTATGCCGTTGGCCAGCGCGCCAAAAAAGTGCGTGAAGGCCTCGAGACCGGTACGAGCGTCACCGAAGCAATGTACGATGCCGGCTTCAACTCCAGTGGCCGCTTCTATGAGAAATCGAACGGCATGCTTGGCATGAAGCCGACCCAGTATCGTGACGGCGGTACCAACGAGGACATCAAGTTTGCAGTCGGCCAATCCTATCTCGGCGCGATCCTCGTGGCGTCCAGCACGAAGGGCGTGGCCTCGATCCTGCTCGGCGACGACCCGGATGCGCTGCTTCGCGATCTTCAGGATCGTTTCCCGAAGGCGCGCCTGATCGGCATGGACCGCGACTACGAGGCGCTGGTCGCCAAGGTCTGCGGCTTCGTCGAAAACCCCGGCATCGGCCTCGATCTGCCGCTCGACGTTCGCGGCACGGCGTTTCAACGCCGAGTATGGCAAGCCTTGCAGGAGGTTCCGGTCAGCGAGCGCATATCCTATTCGGAAATCGCCCGCCGTATCGGCGCGCCGAGCGCCAGCCGGGCGGTCGCCGGTGCCTGCGCTGCAAACAATATCGCGGTCGCCATTCCCTGCCATCGCGTGGTGCGCAACGACGGGGCGATTTCCGGTTATGCCTGGGGCGTTGATCGCAAACGCGCACTGCTCGACCGGGAAGCGCTGGACGCGGCCTGATCCCCACCCGCGACATCGCCGCCACCATGGACGACGAAGCGCTGATCGAGCGCATGACCGTCATCAAGTGCGGGCCCGCTGCGAGCGCCTGACCTTTTCCGTGTTTTCCCGGGCGAAACTTCGATTTGAAAGCAAGGATCGGAGTTTGGCGATGCGGCCCCGGCGGTAGGTTCGATCATCCGATCAAAGCAAGGAGTAACGGCAGTGAACCTCATCGTCGAAACGCACACGCCGCGGACAAAGCTGCAGCTGAAGCCCGCCTCGCCCCCCACCGATGTCCTATCCTATGCAGTCGCCGCTTGCGACTTCGGCAAGGTGTTGGTCGCACGCAGCGCCAGCCGTGTTTGCGCGACCTTGCTCGGCGACAAAGCGGAGGAGCTGACGGTCGATCTCGCCATCCGTTTCCCACAATCGACACTCGTTGCAAGTGAGGATGCCGTGAAGGACGATGTCGCAAAAGTCCTGCAATATATAGAAAAGCCTTCCGGCGGGCTCCATCTGAAGCTCGACTTGAGAGGCACCCCGTTCCAGCGCCGCGTCTGGGAAACGCTGAAGACCATCCCGGTCGGCAGGAAGGTCAGCTACCGGGAACTGGCGAGTTGGCTCAGCCCGCTCGCCAACGCCCGTGCCGTCGGCAGCGCATGCGCCGCCAATCCGCTCGCGCTGGCCGTTCCCTGTCATCGCGTCGTGCGCGGCACTGGCGCGCTTGCCGGCTATCGCTGGGGCATCGAGCGCAAGCGTGCCCTCCTCGAGAAGGAAGCCAAGGCATGAACAACAACGCGATCGACATGGTACCGGCCTCAACGGATGCATCCGCGGAAGCACGAATTGTCGCCTACGACTGGAAAGCGCTTGCCGGCGAACTCGACGGCTTCGGTTGCGCCGTTCTTCCCGGGCTTCTCACGCCCGAGGAATGCAGCACTGTTGCGTCTTTCTATCCCGACGAAAGCCACTTCCGCAGCCATGTCATCATGGCGCGGCACGGCTTCGGGAAGGGTGAGTATCGCTATTTCAAATATCCGCTGCCCGATCTCATCGGCGGCATCCGCACGGCGCTGTATCCCCACCTTGCCGTTGTCGCCAACGCATGGAACGAGCGGATGGGACTGGAGCAGCGCTTCCCCAGCGAGCACCCCGCATTCCTGCAGCAATGCCACGACGCCGGGCAGACGCGCCCGACACCGCTTTTGCTGCAGTACGTCCCAGGCGACTTCAACTGCCTTCACCAGGATCTTTACGGTGACCTCGCGTTCCCGATTCAGGTGGCGATCCTGCTCTCAGAGCCGGGCCGTGACTTCACCGGCGGCGAATTTGCACTGACCGAACAGCGGCCGCGCATGCAGAGCCGCGTCGAGGTCGTACCGCTTCGCCAGGGCGACGCTGTCGCCTTCGCTGTCCACAATCGACCGGTCCAGGGCACCAAGCGGAATTACCGCGTAAACCTGCGCCATGGTGTCAGCCGTGTGCGCTCTGGCATGCGTCACACCGTTGGGATCATCTTCCACGACGCGCGTTGATTTCACAATTCTGGCGACGCGCTGCCGCAGCGCCGGAATTGAACTTTGATTGGCTCTGCCAGCGCCAGAGGCCATCCCGTCGGCGGGCCATCAACGACAACGATCGCGTTGCCAACGCAAAACGCTGACGTTGACCTTTGCATCTGACTTTCCGCGGCAGAACCCTTTGAATTGCCTATTGCTGCGCTGCAATAATCGCCATAGGGTAGAGGTGCTGAAATGGGAAGGTCCCTATGCCGCCAAGACCACGCAGCAACTCTCGCCCCGCGCGATCCGGCAAAGAGCCAATCGCTATCGATCTCGCCCTGCAGGGTGGTGGAGCGCACGGCGCGTTCACCTGGGGGGTCATCGAGCGGATTATCGACGAGCCCGGACTAATCATTTCAAGCATCACCGGCACATCCGCAGGGGCGATGAATGCTGTCGTCCTTGCCCATGGCTTTGCAGTGGACGGAGAGACGGGTGCAAAACTGGCGCTGGAGGCGTTCTGGAGCCGCGTCGGCGAGGTTGCGCGCTTCAGCCCATTTCAACGCACCGCACTTGACGTCCTGACCGGCAACTGGTCACTCGACAATTCCCCGGCCTATCTTTTCTTCGACCTCATGAGTCGGCTGTTTTCGCCCTATGAGATTAATCCGGGCAATATCAATCCGCTTCGGGATATCCTCGAAGAAAGCGTTGATTTCGAGCTTCTGAAACACTCTCCCATCAAACTGTTCATCAACGCCACCAACGTGCGGACGGGTCTGCCACGGGTCTTTCGCAACGCTGAACTGAATGCCGATGTCGTGCTGGCCTCCGCGTGCTTGCCGATGTTGCATCAGGCGATCGAAATAGACGGCGATCCTTATTGGGATGGCGGCTTTTCAGGCAATCCGCTTCTCACGCCGGTGGTTCGCGAAAGTGCCGCGCGGGATATCCTGCTTGTTCAGGTCAATCCGGTCGAGCGCGCAGGCGTTCCCAAAACCGCGCGTGAAATTCTGAACCGCGTCAACGAAATCTCGTTCAACTCCAGCCTGAAGAAGGAACTGCGAGCGATGGCCATACTTCAGCGGATGCTTTCGGAGAGCGGCGTTGCACCGGATGAGATTGCCTGGGCAAAGGAATGGTCGAGTGTCCGCCTCCACCGTATAGCCACGCCGCCGAGCATGGCGGAATTGAACGCGTCATCCAAGATGAATGGCGAATGGGAGTTTCTATCCATGCTCCGGCAAGAAGGGCAAGCAACCGCGCACGAATTTCTAGCGCTGCATGGGGCAGATATTGGGACGCGGGCGACCTTCGATATTGAAAGTCTGCTCGATACGGTTCTGCAATAGGCGCTAGGAACCGTCATGGATATCGTTGGCGTCCTGGTTGCCCTTGGTGTCTTGGTCGCGCTCGCGTATCGCGGTTGGAGTATCCTTCTCCTGGCGCCGTTTTGCGCGATGCTGGCTGCACTGCTCGCTGGCGAGCCCTTGCTTGCCAATTGGACACAGACCTTCATGCGCAATGCCGCCGACTTCGTGGCCCAGTTTTTTCCGATCTTTCTGCTGGGTGCACTTTTCGGCAAGCTGATGGAAGCCAGCGGCTCCGTTGAGGCGATCGCCGCGACGATGACCGAAAGGCTCGGCGCGGAGCGAGCGATACTCGCCGTGGTGCTTGCCGGAGCCTTCGTCACCTATGGTGGCGTCAGCCTGTTTGTGGCCTTTTTCGTCCTTGCGCCCATGGGGCATGCTCTTTTCAGGGCCGCCGACGTTCCGCACCGATTGATGCCGGCGGCAATTGCTCTTGGCACATCGACGTTCACGATGTCAGCCATGCCGGGCACGCCGGCAATCCAGAACGCGATCCCGATGCCATTCTTCGGCACCAACCCATTCGCCGCCCCGAGACGGAAGGCCAAGCGGGCAGGCGAAACTTATCTTTATGCCGGCGGCAGCGCCGCAGACGCCGTTGCTGGCGATGATACCTTGCGCGAACGCGGGGCGGTCGCGCATGATTTTGATCCTGGCGAAATCGAGCGCGGCGGTCATACTCTGGCTCGACCTCGGTCTATGATCGCGGCTTTGCCGCTGCTGGTCGTCGTCATGACCAATCTGGTGATGTCGTTCGCGATATTGCCGCATGTCGACGCGAGCTTCCTTGCCGAACCAGGCTGGGGCGCTACCTCGCTTTCGACCGTCGCTGGGGTCTGGTCTGTGATCGTGGCGCTCTCGGCAGGCATCGTGACCCTGCTTCTCTTCAACTCTCGCAAACTGGCGGGCCTTCGTTCGCTTATGGATGCCGGCGCCACTGCCGCGGTTTTGCCGATGCTGAGCGTGGCCAGCCTGGTTGGATTTGGGGCAGTCGTTGCCGCACTTCCCGCGTTCGAGCAGGTGAAAAACTGGGTCCTCGGTATCGAAGGCGGCCCGCTGGTCTCGCTGGCTGTTGCCACGAACATCCTGGCAGCACTGACCGGTTCGGCATCAGGCGGCTTGACGATCGCGCTCGATGCGCTGGGGCCGACCTACATGCAGATCGCACATCAGACCGGTCTCAATCCCGAACTCATGCACCGTGTTGCGGTTATCGGCGCAGGAACATTGGACAGTCTCCCGCATAATGGTGCGGTGGTAACGCTCCTGGCGGTCTGCGGCGTTTCGCATAAGGACGGTTATGTCGATCTCGCCATGGCGGCTATCGCAAGTGCGCTTGTCGCCCTTGTCGCCGTGATCACGATCGGAAATCTCTTCGGATCATTCTGACGGCCCGAAAGCAGCAGCGCTAAGCAAATTCGATCGACAATTGGGGGCGCTAAGCAATTCGGTCTAACATCCGCACGATATCTACGGGGTCGTAGGGTTTTGCAAGACGCAAGCAACCTCGGAACTTCTCGGGCATGCTCTCGGCCCCATATCCGCTGAGAAACAGGAAAGGGATGCCCCGTTTTGCCAGTTCCTCGGCAACAGGATACGACCTTTCACCATCCAAATTGATGTCGAGGATCGCGGCGTCGCACGGTTCATCGATGGCTGCACGAAAAGCAGTCTCGAGATCTCGGAACGGGCCAACGGCCACGTAGCCGGCCTCCACCACATCCTGCTCGAGCATCAGGGCGAGGATCGCCTCGTCTTCGACTAGGAGAATTCGCCGTGGTGTATCGCTAGACTTCGGCACAATGCACCTTAACCCACTGCTCGCCGGCGGCTTTGGCGACGATCGCGAACCGGCAGCGACAATGAACACCGAACTCCTTGCTTATCGTAGTCGATGTCCACTTTTCCGTTCAGATCAGCGGCAAGAATCTTTTCTAACAGTAGTCGGCCAAATCCGGACCGCGTCGGTGGATCGACCAAAGGTCCACCATGCTCAGTCCACTGGATCCGCAACCCGTCGTCGTGCAGTTCCCAGTCGACCGAAACATAACCATTCGCGTCACTGAACGAGCCATACTTCGCCGCATTGGTGGCTAGCTCGTGGAATGCGAGGCCAAGTGCCAGAGCGGGCTTTGGCGGTAGGGAAACGAGTGGACCAGCCATACGTATGTTTTGGCCGTCCTCACGCCGAAAGGGTGATAGCTCGTCATCCAGAATGGTCCGCAACGACACGCCGGACCACTCTGTCTCAGCAAGTCTTCCATGTGTCTGCGCAAGTGCCCTGATCCGGGCCTCGAAGGAACGGCAGTCCTCCCTTGCACTGGAGGAGAAAGACTGCCGCGCAATAGCAGTGACTGTAGCGAGCGTATTCTTTACACGATGGCTAAGCTCGGCAACGAGTATCTCTCGCTGCTCTTCGGCCTGCTTTCGCGCAGTAATGTCCATGCAAATGCCACTAAGTTTCTTCAGCGCGCCGTTGCTTTCCTCGAAGCAACGACCAAAGGCTTCAAGCCAACGTTGCTCCCCATCCGGAAGCAGCGCTCTGTAAATGGCGTGATAGGGCTCTCGTTTCGCCGCCGCGGTTTGGATAGCGGACTCGACCTCGGCGATATCGTCCGGATGGATGTCTCGCTTGAAATCAGAGAACGACCCGTCGAAAGAACCAGGCTGACGTCCATGGATCAACTCCAATCCAGGCGACCAGATGATCTTGCCAGAAGTGAGGTCCCATTCCCAAGCGCCCATACCTCCAGCCTCAAGGGCCAACTGCAGTCGCTGCTCACTCTCCCGCAGTCCTGCTTCCGCACGTAGGCGGCTTTGCTCGGAACGAACCCTCTGTATGGCGAAGCCGAGTTGCCGAGCGATCGCTACGGCGACAGTTTCCTCCTCCGTGCTGAACGTATGCGGTTGATCGTAGTAGGCCATGAATTTCCCAGTCACCCTCCCCTCACCGAACAAGGGGATGAATGCGAGCGCCCCAATCTTCTCCGCCTCAATAGTCGCTCGCAACTCCGCTGTTAGATCGGCCTCGTCGAGGGTCGACACATACATCGGCGTCGCATCGGTTGTTTCTGCCGTCCACGGGGAATGGCCGTCGACAGCGTGCCTGTATGTCTGTGACAAGCCCCGCCACGCGACGAAGCGCATCACCTTTTGGTCATCGAAAAGCAAGATCGACGCTCGAGCGCATCCCAATGCGCTAGTGATTGCATCGAGCGCAGCATCAAAGGCAAGCTGCAGCTCTGACCCGTGATACAGGCGGTCCGTCATGCGATGGAGCACCGCCTGCTCCGCCGTTCGCTGCGCCAAAGCTTCCTCGGCCCGTTTCCGATCGGAGATGTCGCGGGCAATCTTCGACGCGCCGATGATCCGACCTTCCGCGTCCTTGAGAGGAGAGATGGTGAGCGAGATGTCGATAGGTGTTCCGTCTTTGTGTATGCGGACCGTTTCATAGTGCTCGATCCGCTGGCCGCTTCGGATGCGGTCGATGATATCCGCCTCTTCAGCAAGCAGCTCGTCGGGGAACAACGTTGTAACCGGTCTTCCGACAATCTCCGCCGCCGTGTAACCAAACAGTCGTTCGGCTCCTTGATTCCAACTCGTAATGACGCCGTCGAGACCCTTACTTATGATTGCATCTTGCGAAGACTCCACGATAGAAGCCAGCCGCCGAGCCGCGAGTTCCGCCTGTTGGCGATGCTCAAGTTCATTTTGAACGGTGCGCAGAAGGCGGGCGTTATCAATTGCCATAGCAGCATGTGCAGCGATCCCAGCCACTATCTCCTCAGTTTCCTTGGTAAAGACACCCGGCCGACTATGGCCGAAAAAAAGACCGCCAAGGACTTCGCTACTGCGTGATACCACCGGAACCGCCAAATAACTGACGACTGGCAGGTGTCCCTTGGGCATGCCGTGATGCGGCTCGTTGTGCCCGTAACGCGCATCCTTCCTGATGTCGTCAGAGCGAACGATACCCTCCCCGCGGAAGGTAGGCTCAAAGACGCTCGTATTCCGCGGCACTCCGAACCTCTCGAACGCTTCGCGCGGCGCCCCTGAGAGCGTGTAAAGCGTCAATCGTTCGCCTTTTGCGTCATTGAGATTGTAGAAGAAGGCGCCGAATTCGGCACCCGAGAGGCTCGTTGCGTTGTCAGTCACTGCCTGGACAACTCGTTCCAGTTCGAGGTCGCTCGACACGATGTGCGCTACGTTGTTGAGCGTTTGAAAGCGTCGCTGTACCGCCTTTTGCCGAGAAATATCGAGAATGCTGACAAGTGAATGCTCGCAGTTTTTGCCCTCCCAGGCGATCGTCAGGAGGATCTCGAGATGCTGCCCTTTGAGCGTACGGACCTGAGCCTCGCTCTCAAAGCGCTTGCGGCCCTCCCAGAGGGCGACGATCTCGTCGAGGAAAACTTCCGACGTTTCCGGGAGGAAAGTTGCGCCCAGATCACCGGTAAGCTCGACTTTGTCGTGAGCCTCGAATAGCTCCATGGCGTAGACGTTGACGTCTCGCACGTGAACCAGCTTGACCGCATCCGCAGTCGCTTCGGGATGCATTTGAAAGTAGCCACGTATGTCATCAACCCCGTCCGCGCGAAGCTCTTCCAATCGTGCTACCAAGCGAGAGAAGTCCTGATCCCACAATGCGACATGGGCACCATCGAAAATCCGACGGTAGTGCGCCTCGCTTTCATCAAAACCCTTCCAAGCGGCGCGCTGTTCCTGGACATCGAGAACCGAGCAAGCCTCCGTAACCATGAAGTCCCCCATCGAAACGATATACAACGCAACTTGCTCCAAATAGTTCCGCAGTCCGTGAGCGAAGGGGGGTCACTCAAGGACTTCATAAATCAGGCGAGAAGTCGGATCGCAATTCCGCGCTGGGCAGCACGGATCAAGCCAAACGACATGTAAGCCAGGACCTCGTAAGCTTCTGGACCATGAGGACCATTTCCTAGCCGACATAGGTGTCGGCCGAAGCTGGTTCGACTGGCACTGCGAAATCGCAACGGTTGCCCCTCCGGCAAAAAATCACCTACAAGCAGGACGCTGTCACAACATCGTCATGAAACAGACGAACAACTCGCTTCGTGTAGGTGGCGGAGGCTCAGATGGATTACTTCAGGCGCTTCACTTTTTTGTTCGCGACACCAGCTTTCGACAGCGAGGATCTGGAAGGGGCACGCTACAACCAGATCGTCGAGGAGATTGAACGCTCGGGTTTTGAGGTGGTGCGCGCGCGCAATCTCGAAGACGCCGAAGTGGCCGTTCAGACCGATGCGGCCATCGGCTGCATGATGGTCGATTGGGGCAAGAAGGGGATGGAGGGAAAGACCGCCTCCCTCATCAATCTGATGCGACGCCGCGGCCTCGAATTCCCCATCGTCCTCTTGATCCGTCGCAAGCGCTTCGAGGATGTGCCGGTGGAAGTGCTCGATTTTATCGACGGCTATGTCTTCTTATCCGAGGAAACCCCCGCCTTTATCGCAAAGAACCTCATCAGCAGACTTAAGCAATATGCCGAGACGATGAAGACACCGTTCTTCGGGGCTCTGGTGGACTACGCCGAGGAAGGTAACCAACTGTGGACCTGTCCCGGTCACAATGGCGGTGTCTTTTACAGCCGCAGCCCAGTCGGCCGAGTTTTTATGGAGCATCTGGGCGAAGCAGTATTCCGCGACGACCTCGACAATTCGGTTCTCGACCTCGGCGATCTCTTGACCCATGAGGGCCCAGCACTTGCGGCGCAGAAGGAAGCGGCCAAGATCTTCGGTGCGGAGAAGACCTATTTTGTCCTCAACGGCACCTCGACCTCCAACAAGGTCGCACTCTCCGCCCTCGTCACAGATGGCGATCTGGTGCTATTCGACCGCAACAATCACAAGGCCGCGCATCACGGCGCGCTGATGATCTCCGGCGGCATACCGATCTACGTGCCAACAGCGCGAAACGCCCACGGTTTGATTGGACCTATGAATTTTGCCGCCTTGAGCGAGAAGGCACTGCGGGAGCGCATCCGCACCCATCCACTCGTCAAGGATCCCGAGGCCTGGCAGAAACCGCGCCCGTTTCGAGTGGCTGTTGTGGAGCAGTGCACCTATGACGGCACGATCCACAACGCTGAGATGATCCTGAAGGCCATCGGGCATCTGTGCGACTACATCCTGTTCGACGAGGCCTGGGCGGGCTTCATGAAGTTCCATCCGCTTTATGCCGGTCGGTTTGCCATGGGTCTTGCCGAACTGGGGCCCGAAGCGCCGGGTATCATCGCCACGCAATCCACCCACAAGCAGCTCGCGAGCTTTTCGCAGGCTTCGCAGATCCACATCAAGGATCGGCACATCACGGGCCAAAAGCGCCGGGTAGAACACCGGCGCTTCAATGAGAGTTTCATGCAGCACGCTTCGACCTCGCCCTTCTACCCGCTCTTCGCCTCCCTGGATGTCGGCGCTCAGATGATGAAGGGTCGGTCGGGCGAAGTGCTTTGGGACGACACGATCCGCCTCGGCATTGAACTGCGTAAGAAGATACGGGCTGTGCGCCGGGAGTTCGAGGAGAAGGAGCTTCGACCGGAACGCCGGTGGTTCTTCGAACCCTTCGTGCCAGATCGGGTGGCGATCCCCGACGTTTCAAGCCCCGGCGCCGTCCACGACGTGCCGTGGGAGAGCATCGCCACCGATCAACTCGCCACCAATCCGGCTTTCTGGCATCTCACCCCTGGCAGCGCATGGCACGGATTTTCCGACATGGCGGCAGGCTTTGCGATGACCGACCCCAACAAACTGACGCTGCTCACCCCCGGATTCGACCGAGTGACCGGCGAATATGCCGAGCATGGCATTCCGGCACCGATCGTCGCGCAATATCTCCGCGAGAACCGGATCGTCGCCGAGAAGAACGACCTGAACTCCCTGCTGTTTCTGCTCACACCCGGCGTCGAGGCAAGCAAGGCGGGCACGCTGATCAGCGGTCTGGTCGCCTTCAAGAAGCTGCATGACGACAACGCGGCACTCGAAGACGTCATCCCAGAATTCTATCGCCGCCGGCCCGGCCGCTACGCTGGAGTACGGTTGCGCGACCTGTGCGGTGATATGCATCGGTTTTTCCGTGACGCCAATGTCAGCGCGCTCCAGGCCAAGCAGTTTTCTGCCATGCACCTGCCCGATATCGCGCTCTCACCTCACGACGCTGCGCGCTGCCTAGTTCGTAACGATGTAGACTACCTGCCGATCGACGCGATCGCTGGGCGCATCGCGACGACGCCATTCGTCGTCTATCCGCCAGGTATCGCAACCGTGGTGCCGGGCGAGCGGCTGACAGAGCGGGCACAACCGATGATCGACTATCTCAAAATGTTCGAGGTCTGCTTCAACACCTTCCCCGGCTTTGACGTCGAGATCCAGGGCGTCTACCGTGAAACGGACGCGTCGGGCCTCGTACGACTACACACCTACGTCGTCGCGGAATAGCGACGGGAATTTTCGGATCCCTCATGCCGCAGGATGCAGCAATCGCAATTCGCCCGTCACGGGACGGCGACGTGGACGCCATGCTGGCAATCTATCGTCGCCACATCCGGCGTGGCATCGAGGAAGGTGTCGACGAAGGCGACACACCTCAGCCGGACGATTTGCGCGAGCGGCGCAAGAACTTGAAGAGCCGCCGCTTTCCGCATCTTGTCGCGATCAAAGACGGCACGGTTGTGGGGTATGCCTACGTCGTCCTGTTTCGCAAGCGACCTGCCTACCGTTACACCGTCAAACATTCGATCTATGTTCACCACGAGCATCTCGGCCAAGGCATCGGTCGTCTACTGATGCGCGGCCTGATCGACGCTTGCGCCGCCGCCGGCTTCCGCCAGATGATTGGCTACATAGACGCCGACAACAATGCTTCACTCGCCCTGCACGAACGGTTCAATTTCGTTCGTGTCGGTCTGCTGCCGGGGGTCGCATATCGTTATGGCCGCTGGGCAGACAGTGTTATGGTACAGCGCTCGCTCGGTCCGGGCACAACCGCGCCGCCACCTCCCCCGCCGCTCTCCACCCGTTAAGGCGCAATGCCAAAGCCGCTGACGGACCGCGACGCGAGCGACGTCGCGGCCTTCCTCGCCCACCACTTGAGCACTTGTGCGGCCAACTTGCAGTCGGACGCCGCTGAGGCGGGGAGCAACCTGATGAAATCCGACGCTCGCAAACAATCCGCCTCTTTATGCCTCTACGAAATCAGTGCCCCGTGTGATCGCCTCCCATGCGTCGATCTCCTCGGCGACCTGATCGATTTTGCTTCGTGCGCGACGCAGAGCATCGCTTCCCAGCAGGAGATGAAGAGGAGGGTTGTCAGAGTTCACAAGTTCCAGGATCGCCTCCGCGGCCAAGACCGGATCGCCGGCCTGCCGGCCATCGGCAGCGTCAAAGGCCGCCGAACTTTTCCCGATTGTTTCAGCGTAGGCTTCACCGGCGGCGTCGCTCTTGCGGATTGAG
The DNA here is from genome assembly GCF_000298315.2 of Rhizobium grahamii CCGE 502. Lineage (GTDB taxonomy): Bacteria > Pseudomonadota > Alphaproteobacteria > Rhizobiales > Rhizobiaceae > Rhizobium > Rhizobium grahamii. Next base: position 293,557 of record NZ_AEYE02000015.1, read on the forward strand.
TGGGCCGACAGGAAATCCGTTCGGAAGGCACCCGGAGCGACCGCGGTGACTTTAATGCCAAAAGGCTTGACCTCCGAGGCAAGACCTGCGGACATGCCCTCAAGGGCTGCCTTGGCGGCGGAGTACATCGCGGTTCCGACACCGGGCGCGCGGCCTGCGACGGACGTTACATTGATGATGTGACCACGTCCTTGCGCTCTCAAATACGGCAGGGAGGCCTTGATGATGCGAAACGGGGCGAAGACGTCGACGGCAAAAAGTCTCGCGACGTCCTCGTTGGCGGCCATCTCGAGCGCACCGAGCAGGCCGTAACCGGCGTTATTGACGACGATATCAATCTGATCCGCGATCTCAAACGCCTGGCGGGTGACAGTCTCCGCGGTCTCACCATCGCTCAGGTCGGCTGAAAGAACGTGCAAACGACCCGAACCGTCTTCTACCGGCCGATCGGTCCCCCGGACCGTGCCAATGACAGTATCGCCCCTTGCCAGCGCGGCGTCGGCCATCGCTTTTCCAAGCCCGCGTGAAATGCCGGTAATGAACCAAGTGGTCATGAAATACTCCTTCGCTTTCGGTAAGAAGGAGCTTGCCACACCGTCCGACGCTGTATAATCCGCAAAAAAGTAAATGTCCTTGTTAGGTGGACTTAACAATGCAAGACATGTTGGCGGACAGGCTCCCGGCGGGGAACGACTACAACCAGATGCGCGCCTTCATCGCCGTTGCCGAATACTTGAGCTTCAGCCGTGCCGCAGAGGTGCTCGGCGTATCACCGTCGGCACTCAGCCAGATGATCCGCAGCTTCGAGGAGCGGGTCGGAATGCGCCTCCTTCACCGAACGACGCGCAACGTGTCATTGACAGAGTTTGGCGAGAACCTCTTCCGACGGGTGCGACCGGCGGCGTTCGAACTGGGGGACGCCCTCGCACAGACAAGGATTGCTGGCGAGCGGCCGGCGGGCACTGTCCGCGTGCACGCGTTCCGCTCGGCCGCACAGAAGCATATCCAACCAATCCTCAAGAGCTTTGCCGAACGCTATCCCGACGTCGTGCTGGACATCACGATCGATGATGAGACGGTTGACATTGTGGCTGGCGGCTATGATGTCGCGGTGAGGATCGGCGAGGTCATCGAACGAGATATGGTCGCCGTCCGTCTGGGGCCCGAATTGCGGCAACTGGCTGTCGCGACACCCGACTATTTCAGCCAGCACGGTCGCCCCGAGCATCCACGTGATCTTGTCCACCACCGATGCGTACGGTGGCGCTGGCCTGGACATCAGTCACCCTATGCCTGGGAATTCTTCGAAAACGACGCGTGGTTCGGCGTCGCCGTCAACGGTCCGCTCATCTTGAACGACAAGGAGACGGCGTTGAATGCTGCTCTTCAAGGGGTCGGAATAGGATTTGCGGTCGAGGACACGGTAGCGGATTATATTGCGCAAGGGCGGCTAGTCAGCTGCCTCGAAGCTTGGTCCGCACCGTTCCCGGGTTGGTTTGTTTGCTACCCGCAGCAGCGGCAGATGGCGCCTGCCTTGCGAGCGTTCATTGATGCCGTCAGATCAGGTCCCGATGCTGGCCTATCAGGAGAAGCAGAGTTTGTCGTTTGAGCAAACGACGACCGCCGTCGAGTGAAGGTAACGCAGACGCATATTTGGAAGTCGATTGCTTCCGAATGTTCGCCCCTAGCGGGACGATTGATCTCGCAGTCAGTCCTCTCTGTGCTCTAACGGCCGGATGACCGCTTCGAACCGAAAGCAGACGCCCGGATCGTCCGCAATCTCAAATACCGAGGCTTGATGGCAGCGGCTAGGAGCCTAGGTTTCGACTATGGGCATCTTTGACGTCGGGGACGGCACGCACCGAAAGGATTTGAGGCAGGGTCTGCGCCGGATCGAACGAGCCGACGGCCGGCAAGCATTTTTGCTACAGGCCGCGTTTGCTCTTGTCGATATCGCTATCCTCGCCTTCTTCATCTTGGGGCCATACCTCCGCTCAGGCCCCTCTTATCTCATTATCGATTACTCTATTGCCGTTTGGATCGCCGTGGAAATGATCGCCCGCGCGATTACGGCGCCGTCCATTCGCCAATGGATCCTTCGCCCAATGACGTGGATTGACGTGATCGTCCTGGCAACCCTCGCCTTCCCGGATTTACTGTTTAACTTCGCGTTCCTCAGAGTCCTTCGACTTTGGGCGATCGGTCGAAGTCCGCTGATCAAAGAAGCTCTCAGCAGGGCTGGTTACGTCCATCTTCTCGATGTTGTGAGAGCGATCATCAATTTCCTGGTATTCCTCTTCCTTATCACCGGCTTCGTCTATACCTCGTTCTTCTACGACAAAGTTGGGGGAGAAGGGTTCGTCGATGCGCTTTATTTCACGGTCGCGACCGTCACGACGACGGGCTTCGGAGATATCACGCTGCCCGGCACTGTTGGAAAGCTCACATCCGTCGTAACGATGATCGTTGGCATCTCGCTGTTCGTCCGACTGGCCCAGGCGGTGGTCCGACCCCATAAGGTCACATATGCCTGCCACCGATGTGGATTGCTGCGACATGACGCGGACGCCGTTCATTGCAAGGCCTGCGGCGAAATCCTAAACATTCCTGACGAGGGCTCGTAAGGCTGCAGGCGATCCAGAACATCCGATGGCGACTGGATCGCGGCCGCGGGATCAAAAAGCGGATGCGCCGCGGCGAAATTCGACTTTTCCTGTAGATCGGTTATACCCCGGAAGGTGTTGGGCCCTACCGCAATCAATAGGCTAGCTTCAGTTCTCGAAGCGGTTCGTTTTGCGCCACTCCTCGTACTCTCCGCGGGCATCGTCATGCAGTGGATAGTAGCGCTGCAACGACCCACCCTCCATAAGCTTCATTCGCGAGAACTCCTCCCAATCGTGATGCTTTTGCGATTCTTCGATCACCTTGGCGGCCATTGCGACTGGAAGCACGACCACCCCGTCGTCGTCTGCGACGATGATGTCTCCGGGGATTACCGTGACACCACCACAGGCAATCGGGACGTTGACGGCATTGGGATAGATGCTGGTCTGCACATGATAGTTGGGCGTCCAGCCGCGCAGCCATAGGGAGAGACCCAGCTTCTCGACATTGGGTCGATCGCGCATGCACCCATCGATCACGATGCCGGCGCCGCCTCTGCCTTTGAAATACGTCGACATCATGTCGCCGAAGACGCCCGAGCTCATGTCGCCGCGGGCGTCGACCACGACCACATCGCCCTCTTGCGCGTGATAGAGCACGTGGCGGTGCAACTGCGTCTCCGGATCGGCATATTCTCCCTCGCTGAAGAGGTCCGGTCGCTGCGGCAAGAATTGAAGCGTCAGGGCCGGCCCGACGATCGATTTCCCGCGGTTCTGCGACACGGGACCGAGCATGTGCGGATTGCGGAAGCCCATGTGGCCAAGTGTGCCGGCAACCGTCGCGGCGCCGATGTCCTTCAATGCGTCGATCAGCTCTTTGGGCGGTCGCGTAATGTCGGGTGTATGCGTCATTTTAGACTCCGGTGGATGAAACTACCAGTTTGTGACGGAACCGTCGCGGCGCTTCAGGTGAGGCGCTTCCCAGAAACGAAAGCTCTCCGCCTTGACCGCCTCTTCGTTGACCTCGACACCGAGCCCCGGCAGATCGCTGACCGGGTAGCTGGGGCCGTCGAGGCGTGGTTGCACGGGGAAGAAGTCGGAGTTATCGAAGCCCAGCTTTGCTTCGGGCGCCCTGGTCTCGAGCCAAGCGAAATTCGGCACCGCTGCAGCGAGATGGATGGTTGCGGCCGTGCAGACTGGCCCAAGGGGATTGTGGGGCATCAGGTCCACATAGTGCGCCTCGCTCCAACCAGCGACCTTCAGCGCTTCGGTGAGCCCGCCCACATTGCAAACATCGAGCCGGTTGAACTGATGGATGCCACGTTCGATGTAGGGCAGGAATTGCCACTTGCTGGCAAATTCCTCGCCGATGGCGAACGGGATGTCGGTCATCGTGCGCAGGGACTCGTAGGCCCCGGGTGTCTCGTCTCGTATCGGCTCCTCGAGAAAATCGAGCACGCCGCGGCCGAGCTTGTTACAGAAGCTCGCCGCCTCGGCCACCGACAGCCGATGATGATAGTCGATGCCGAGGACGACGTCGTTGCCCAACGCCTCGCGCGCCTTGTTCAGCATGGTTGCCGTGGGCCCGATCGACTCGCGCGGCTCAAAGATGTCTTTGCTGCTTTGCCCGATGGGGAAGAAGCGGATCGCCTGCCACCCTTGCGCGCGTAGTTCGCGGGCTCGCTCAATGGCAACATCGCCCTCGGCCTCGTCTCCGGTGGAGGCGAAGGTAGGTATGCGGTCACGCTGCTTGCCGCCCAGTAGTTCGTAGACCGGCACGCCCAGCGCCTTGCCCTTGATGTCGTGAAGGGCAATGTCGATCGCGGAAATCGCCGCCTGCAGAACGCGCCCGCCTTCGAAGTATTGGCTGCGGTAGACTTCCTGCCAGATCCGACCAATCTGCATCGGGTCGCGGCCGATGAGAAACTCCCGATAGTGCTCGATCGCGCCGGCCACGGCCCTCTCGCGACCGCTCAAGCCGCTCTCGCCCCAGCCGAAGATGCCGTTGTCGGTCTCGACCTTGACCAGCATCTGGTTGCGCGTTCCGACCCATACCGGATAGGGCTTGATCGCCGTGATTTTAAGCTTCGTGGTCATCCACGCCCTCGTTTCACACGCATCCGCTTGGTCTCAGTTGGCCTTGAGGGCCATTTCTGTTTCACCGTCGAACAGATGCATCCGCTCCTGATCGAATTCGAGCCAAATCTGTTCATCGGGCGCGACGGCGATGGTCGGCGGCACGCTGACATTGACGATGGCGCCGGACAGAAACGCTTGAACGAAGGTGACATCTCCGGTCGGCTCTACCGTGTAGGCCTTGGCAGGGACGCTTCCGGGCATCGCACTCTTGTGCAGCTTGATCGTCGAGTGACGTGCGCCGAGCACGACTTTCCTGGTTGTTGCCCTTTCGACCTTCCGGGCGTTATTTGGCGAGAGCTCGAGACGCCAGCCCTCCGCGCTGGTCAACACAGTGTTTCCGCTTGCCGTTGAAGCCTCTAGCGGAACAAGGCTCATTGCCGGGCTGCCGACGAAGCTGGCGACGAACATGTTGACCGGGTGGGCAAAGACCTGCGCTGGCGAATCGTATTGCTGGAGGTAGCCGCCGTTCATCACCGCCATCCTGTCGGCCATGGTTACCGCTTCGAGCTGGTCGTGCGTCACGTAGATGATCGTCGCCTCGAGGTCCTGGTGGAAACGCTTGATCTCCGATCGCATCTGCACGCGCAGCTTTGCGTCGAGGTTGGAGAGTGGTTCATCCATCAGGAATACCGCCGGATCGCGAACGAGAGCGCGGCCCAGGGCGACGCGCTGCTGTTGCCCGCCCGAAAGTTCGCGTGGCTTGCGCTCGAGCAGCTGCGTCATGTCGAGCACTCGCGCTGCTTCCTTGACCTTCTTGTCGATCTCGTCCCTTGGCAGCTTGCGCATCTGCAGCGGGAACGCGAGATTCTTGTAGACCGATTTCTGCGGATAGAGCGCGTAGTTCTGGAACACCATTGCGATATCCCGGTCCTTGGGATCCAGGTGGTTGACCACCCGGTCGCCGATGACGATGTCGCCAGATGTGATGGGGATGAGCCCCGCCACAAGATTGAGCGTGGTTGTCTTGCCGCAGCCTGACGGGCCGACAAGCGCAACGAATTCGCCGTCGTTGACCGTCAGCGAAACATTGTTGACAGCTTTGAAGCTGCCATAGGTCTTGACCAGATCTTTGAGGACCACGTGGGCCAACGGCAACTCCCCTAGTGCTTGACTGCGCCTTCCGTGAGGGCGCGTACGAAGTATCGTTGCAGGACGAGAAACAGGACCACGACGGGCACGCTCATCATGAAGCTGGCCGCCATCAGGCCCGGAAAGTCCGTCGTATTCTCCGAGAAGAAGCGCTGGATGCCGACCGGTAGTGTCAACTGCTCGTTTTTGGAGAGGAAGGTGTAGGCGTAGATGTACTCGTTCCATGCGCCGATGAAGGAATAGATCGCCGTGGCAATGATTCCTGGCGCCGAGAGCGGCATCACGATCAAGACAAAGGCCTGGAACCGCGTTGCGCCGTCGATGCGCGCCGCCTGCTCGAGTTGCACCGGGATGTTGTCATAGAAGCCCTTGAGGAGCCAGATTGCCAGCGGCAGGCCGAATGTGAGGTAGGTGAGGATGAGCGACCCATGCGTGTTTACCAGCCCGATCGCGCGCATCAGGATGAAGAGCGGCACGAGAAAGATCACTGCCGGGAACATGTTGCGAAGCAAGACGGCGAAGAACAGAAAGTTCCGCCCCGGAAAGGTAAAGCGTGAAAACGCGTAGGCCGCGGGAACTGCCACGATCACCGAAAGGATGGTCGTGGCGGTGGATACGAAAAGGCTGTTCCAGAAGAAGCGCAGGAAGTCCTGGCCGACGCTGTTTTGCGGATCGAGCAGCTTCTGGTAGCTGGCGAGCGTGGGTTGGTCCGGCCACCATTGCGGCGGGAATTGCATGGCCGCGAAGCCGGACTTGATCGAGGTGATCAGCATCCAGATCATCGGTAATGCAGTGTAAAGCAGCATGAACACCAGGAAGATACGTCCGCCCCACCGCCATCCATCGATGCGCATGCGGCGACGCCCCTGATCTCGATGAGGAGTCTCGGCCATTGTGCTCATTCGCTCGCATCCCTCTGCTCGTTGCCGCTCAGCGCACGGACGTAGAAGTAGCCGAGCGACATCAAGATCAGGAACAGCAGCACCGAGTAGGCCGATGCCACTCCCCAGCGCTGGCGGCCGAAGGCGAGCTCATAAATGTGGGTGATCCAGATATGCGAAGCGTTCGACGGCCCGCCGCCGGTCATGATCCAGGGTATGATGAACGAATTGAAGTTGGCCACGGCAAGCAGAAGGATCGTCACCGTCGAGACGTTTCTCAAGTGCGGAAAGGTGACGTGCCAGAACCGCTGCCATGCATTGGCCCCGTCGACCTTTGCGGCGCGCAGCAACTGGTCAGGAACCGTCTGCAGGCCAGCCATCATCATGATCATGGCAAACGGAAACTCTCGCCAGATATTGACGACGATCAGCGAGGGCAGCACGGTGCTGACGCTGTCGATGAAATTTGGCGGCCGGTCCGCCAATCCGAGGCCGACCAGCACCGCGCCGATGATCCCAAAGTCCGAATGGTAGATCCACTTCCAGATGTAGGACGCGGCGACCGCGCTGATGACCCAGGGAATGATCAGGACGGCGCGCAGGATGCCACGGCCGATAAAGTCACGATGGAGCGCCAAGGCGCAGGCAAACCCCAGGACAAATGAGATGAAAGTGGACCCGAGCGTCCAAATGAGAGTGTTCGAGGTGACCTTCCAGAACACCGGACTTGTGAGGATGGCGATGTAGTTGTCGATGCCGACAAAAATCTTGTCCCGGAGCTGCAGGCCGGGAGGCGTATTGAAGAACGACAGTTCGATCGTGTAGTAGATGGGATAGGCTATGACGATGAGCATCACGGCGATCGCAGGCAGCACGTACGCGTAGTCAGCGCGATGCTCCCAGATCTTTTGCAGCACGCCCGGCCTATCGGGTTGCAGTCTTCGGCGAGTCTCGGCCTTGCCAGTCAAGATCGTCACTGTGCGGTGCCCTTGTTCGTCGGAACAAACCGGCTGCGATTGCGGCGCAGCCGGTCAGATCTTCAGGCTTGGACTAGAGTCCGCCGTCCATCAGGTCTTTTACCTTCTTGGCTGCGTCGTCCGCTGCCTGGTCGACCGTCATGGCTCCGGTCAGGGCATTCTGCAGCATGTCCGGGACGATGATGTTCATGATCTCGGGGGACTGCGGCAGTGCCGGGAACGGGATACCGTATGGCAGCATCGAGGTCGTGACATCGAGGAACTTGATGCTGTCCAGACGTTCCTTCATCCATTTGGTCTTGAAGCCGTTGAGGTTTCCCGGGTTCGAGCCGGCATAGGCCATCTTCAACGACCATTCGGGGCTCGTCCACATGCAGATGATAGCCTTTGCAGCCGGCTCGTCTACCTTGCCGCCCTCGACATATTCGGGCTTCAGGATGTGAATGTTGGAACCGCCAAACACGACGGCGCGCTTGCCGTCCGGGCCAGTCGGAATCAGGCCGTAGCGCATGTTGTCGATGACCGTCTGCGCTTTGACCTTGTCCGTGTCCGTCGCCTTTTTCTGCAGGTCGAGCATGACGTTGTAGTCGGACGGGTGCGAGATCATCATGCCGAGCTGGCCAGCGAGGAAGAGGGGTTGGTTGTCGGCCTGCTGGTTGGTGAGCGCCGAAACCGGAACCGACTTGTCGCGAACATACATGTCGTAGGAGGCTTGCAATGCCGCCTTGCTCTGCGGGCTATTGAGCTCGACTTCCTTGTAGGCCGGGCTGGCGGTTGCTTCGTCGAAGACGCCGCCGCCATAGGCCCACAGCTGCGGCATGAAGCGGTACGGCGTATTGCCGGCATTCTTGCGAGCCACGAGGCCGTAACCTGATATGCCGAGCTTGTCGTGGATCTGCTTAGAATACTTGACGACATCGTCCCAGGTTGCCGGAGCCTTCTCCGGATCGAGGCCTGCGCGCTTGAAGACGTCGGCGTTCCAGATGAACGCCATCGTCTCGTTGTTGGTGGGAATGCCGTAGGTCACCCCATCCCAGGTCACGGCCTTCATTGCGCCTGGCCAGAAATCCTCGGTCGAATATCCTACGTCCTCGGGTTTGAGTGGCTGCAAATAGCCCTTGGAGGCGAACTCGGTACCACCCAGGATTTGCAGGCGGACCGCCATCGGCGCTGCATTGCCAAGGAGCGCGGTCCGGAACTTGTCCAGCAGGTCATTATAGGTGAGGGCTTGTTCCTCAAGCTGGATGTTTGGGTAGGTTTTGCGGAAGGTCTCGAAGAATTCCTTGTAATACTGGCGCAAGAGATCGGGGTCGCCCTCGAACACGCCTTGATACCAGAAAGTCAGTCGCCCCTTGTAGTCGAGCGGGGTGACCTTGGCGCAATCGGCTGCCGTGTCGAAGTTCTGTGTGCCGGCAATGGAGCGCACATATTGCGGCGACCACTGGCTCAAGTCGACCGACGCACCCAGCGCCGACGCGGACATCAACGATACCATCAAAGCAGTGGAGACAGTGCCGCGCAGGACGGCACCTCCGAGTGAAATCCTCGTCATAGGCATCCTCCAGGTTCTCCCATGCCGCTCTGCCTCGAGGCGAGCGGTCTTTGCTCACCGGCCGTGGCGTTTTTCAGCCAATGTATCCGCTCGAGCTAATGATACGTTTTCAGATCACGGATTGCCTGTCAATCGGAGAAATCGTACATTGTTTGTGGAAAGATCGCATGATATCCGAGCAATCTATGTATTGATTGGAGACATCCTTGGCCGAAACGAGCGATTTTAAAGCACAGCCGCCCGACGGGATCGACGCTATCGGGGCCTCCAGCGAGGGCGCCTCGCTTTACCAACTGATCAGGGATGACATCATCGAAGGGCGGCTCGCTGCCAACGAACGGCTTGTCGTCACTGATCTCGCCCGGCGCCACGGCACCTCGACCAACCCAGTGCGCGAGGCTCTGCAACTGTTGCGCGGGGAAGGTTTTGTTACCTTCGTTCCCAACCGCGGAGCGCGCGTCCGGCCTATAGATCAGGACTTCGTTCGGGACATCTACGAGATAGGAGTCTTGATCGAGCCGGCACTGACGCGATGGTTTGTGAATATGGCCACCGTCGAGGACATTGCTGAACTCGAACGCATCCAGGGGCTAATTGAAGAGAACGACTTCGCCGATACGTTCAGGCATAGCGAACTGGACACCGCCTTTCACACCGTAATGTACCAGAGGCACTACAACCGCCACGCCGCTGAGCTTTGGTGGAAGCATCGCGAAGTGCTTCGAGCCGTGAGCCGGCGTTTCGATTTCACGCTCGCCCGGCGGGCCGCGATCCTTCGCGAGCATCGCGAGCTCATCGAGCATGTAAAGGCGGGAAACGCAAACGAGGCGGGCGAACTCATTGCTCGCCATGTCGAAGGCTCCGGCCGACACATCCTGGAACACATGCGTGCGCGTAACGCCGCTCGGGCAGGATAAATACCTGACCCCTGAACATCGCTATCCCGACCACTTCTGACAAAGGCAGTTGAGATGAAAATCACCAGCGTTCGGCCGTGGCTTATCAAGTCCGATGCTTCTTATTGGGGAGAGTTTCTGTTCGTCGAGGTGACGACCGACGAGGGGGTGAGTGGCTGGGGCGAGATCACCACCACGACAAGGCTCGCCAATCGCGCCCTCTGCACGATCCTGCGGCAGATCGGTGCCGCTGTGACGGGCGAGGACCCGGCGCGTATTGAGTACCTGTGGCACAAGATATTCCGCAGCTTCACCTACATGGGCAGTCGCGGGGCCGCGGTCGAATGCGTCAGCGCCATCGACATAGCCCTTTGGGACATCCGAGGGAAAGTCCTGGATAAGCCGATTTACGAGCTGTTGGGTGGGCCGGTACGCGATGAGATCGCGCTCTACACCCACCCGAACCAGGCCAAGTTCACCAGCAAAGAGGCTGTGGTCCGCGAAATTCGAGACATCGTCGAGTCCGGCCACACTGCGCTCAAGTTCGATCCTTTCCCCTACCAAGGCCGCACTGCCGAGGGCCAGCCTCGCGAACAGCGAGACGGATACCTCGATGGCAGCATGTCCCGCAAGGATGAGCGCGAAGCCGCCGAACTCACGGCTCTTATCCGCGAAACGGCGGGCACTGATGTCGACATCCTCATCGATGCGCATGGCCGGTTCGACGTTCCCACCGCCATTCGCCTTTGTCGGAGCCTCGAGGAAGCCGGCCAGATCGATTGGTTCGAGGAGCCCTGTCCGCCGGAGAGCCTCAATGCTCTGAGACAGGTCCGTGAGAAGGTCAGTGCCGCTATCTCGTGGGGGGAGCGCGGCCATACGAAGTGGGATTTCGTGCCGGTGCTCGAAAACAAGCTCGCCGACTACATCATGCCTGATGTCACCTGGACCGGCGGCATCACTGAACTCAAGAAGATTTCTGCCCTATGCGAAGCCTACTACATCCCGGTTTCCCCGCATGACGCCGCAGGGCCGATCAATGTGGTTGCGGGAGCGCAGGTGATGATGACCGTTCCTAATTTCTACAAACTCGAAACGTCGGAGTGGAACCTTGGCAAATACGATCACCTCATCGACCGACCACTCGATGTATCGAACGGCACCCTCAAGGTCACGCCCAAGCCTGGTCTCGGCGTCGAAATGAACCGCGACTACCTTCAAAGCCACGAGATAGAGTTGGACTAGCAACGCTCTACGTCGCCCCAGCGACGAACCCCACGCACCAAAACGAGGATAAATCATGCCAGAGGCAGATGGAGCCGACGAGGCGCTCAATCGGGTGAACACGCATTCCAAGCCGTCCGACCTTCGCATCACCGACATGCGGGTAGCAGAAATTGTCGGCGCGCCGTTCACTTCAGTGCTGCTTAAGATTTACACCAACCAGGGCATTGTCGGGCTTGGCGAAGTGCGCGACGGCGCCAGCGCCACCTACGCGCTGATGCTGAAGAGCCGGCTGCTCGGCGAGAACCCTTGCAACATCGATCGACTGTTTCGCCGGATCAAACAGTTCGGCGGGCACGGCAGGCAAGGTGGCGGCGTATCGGCGGTTGAAATCGCGTTGTGGGATCTTGCCGGCAAGGCCTATGGCGTCCCGGTTTACCAGATGCTCGGCGGTCGGTTTCGAGACAAAGTGCGCGTCTATTGCGATACCGACGCCACCGTGCCGAGCGGCACCGAGACCGGCAAGCGCCTCAAGCAGCGCATGGAGCTCGGCTTCACCTTCCTTAAGATGGATTTGGGACTGATGCAGATTGCGGATGTGCCCGGTGCGGTCGTGTTTCCCGCCGGCTCACTGGAAGGATACCGGGACCATCCCAGTCGCGGACCGTTGAAGACCAATGAAGAGCGGCGTGTGCGCAATGCTGCGTACGATTTGCATAATGTCCAGCACCCGTTTACCGGCCTCCACTTTTCCGACAAGGGCCTCGACCTGCTTGAGCAATACATCGCCGAGGTTCGCGAGGTCATCGGCATGGATGTGCCGCTCGCCATCGACCATATCGGCCATATCTCGATTCAGAACGGCATTCGCCTTGCCCGGCGTATTGAAAAATACGTGCCAGCCTGGCTCGAGGATGTGATCCCATGGCAGTATACCGATCAATACCGCCAACTGCAGGACGCCACCACGGTGCCGATCTGCACTGGCGAGGACATATACCTCAAGGAGGGCTTTGAGCCTCTGCTCAACAGCGGCGGCGTCGCCGTCATCCACCCGGACCTTCTTACCAGCGGAGGCATCCTCGAGACCAAGAAGATCGGCGACATGGCGCAGGACAAGGGTGTCGCCATGGCCATCCACATGGCGGAAAGTCCAATCGCCGCAATGGCCGCGGCACATGTCGCGACCGCGACCGAAAACTTCATGGCGCTTGAATACCATTCCGCCGATGTCGACTGGTGGGACGATATCGTCACGGGCCTTCCCAAGCCGCTGGTGAAGAACGGCTTCATCACAGTTCCCGACAAGCCCGGCCTGGGGATTGACGACGTTGTCGATGAGGTGATCTCGCAGCATCTGCAACCGGGTGTCACCGGCATTTGGCAGCCTACGGATCACTGGAACGATGAATATTCCTGGGATCGCACCTGGAGCTGAGGCAAAAAGGAAAACGAAGATGAGGATCACCGATCTCCGCTGCGCCGTTATCGGGAAACACCCGATCGTCCGCATCGTTACCGACGAGGGCCTCTATGGCTTGGGTGAAGTCGAATTCACCAAATCCTATCTCAAGCCCTGGGTGCTGCATTTCCGCGAGGCGCTGGTCGGCGAGGATCCGACCGATGTCGAGAGAGTAATGCTGAAGATCCGCCAACGCGGCTCTTTCAAGCCGTACGGCGCGGCGGTGAGCGCTATTGAACATGCGCTTTGGGACATTGCTGGCAAGGCCGCGGGCGTGCCCGTCTATAAGCTGCTCGGCGGCAAGGTGCGGGACAAGGTGCGCGTCTATAATGGCTCGATTCGCCAGAAACGCACGGGCGACCGGCCGGAGGATTACGCCGCTGACGTCAGATGGATGATGGAGCAGCCGCAGAACTTCTTCATGGTCAAGCAAGGCATCTCGTTCCACTCCAACATGAAGGACACCATCGAGGGCTTCCACTACGGCGTGACGCAGAAGAAGGCCGGCTATCACGGTGCCATGGACCAGGGCGTTATCAGCGAACGCGGTTTCAATCACATGCTCGACTGCGTGATCGCGATGAAGGAAGTGCTGGGCGACAAAGTCAGCCTGGCGCTCGACTGCGGCCCTGGCTGGATGCTCCCCGATGCGATCAAATTCGCTCGCGCGGTCGAGAAGTACAATTTGATGTGGCTCGAGGACATGCTGACAGGCGACTACGTGCCGTGGGTCAATCCGCAGGCCTATCGGGAACTGACCACTTCTACCTCTACGCCAATCCACACCGGTGAGCAGATCTACCTGCGGCACAATTTCAAGGAACTGATCGAGACGCAGGCGGTGCGCGTCATCGGCCCCGATCCAGCCGATATTGGCGGCATCGCAGAGCTCAAGTGGGTCGCCGAACACGCCTACATGCACTCGATCCTGATGGCACCGCACGGCACCGCCAACGGCCTGCTGGGCCTCGGCGCGTTGATCAATGTCTGCGCTACGCTGCCGGCAAATTACGTCGCCTTCGAATATCCGAGCGCCTCCGACCCCTGGTGGGAGGATCTGGTAATCGGCTTGCCGCCACAGATCGTGAAGGACAGCATGGTGGACCTACTGGAAGCGCCGGGCCTGGGGCTCGATATCGACGCTGAAAGGGCCAAGAGATATCTCAGAGAGGAAGATTCGGGGTTCTTCGACTGAACCTCACTCCACGCGCGCTGAGGCCAAACGTAAAAAGCGCCCTCGAAGCGCATGCGTGAGGAGTTTTCTATGAAGCGACGGGGAGCATCCTGGCGGAGTACCGAATGAAGGATGCACTATGCCGATCGTATCCAGACAGCCTTTTCCCTTGGGATCAAACTCCTGGCCCTGCCAGAGCGCTTAAGGTGTCTCGCCTTATTGCGATTTCACCAGTCCCGAGAAACCGGCGACAGCCAGAAGGCTGAGCGCCCAGCCGATCACCGACTGGAAGAAATAGTACCTCAAAGTGAAGGTGCCGGTTGGTTTCAGGGAGTCCGGCCGCCAGTATTCCTTTTGTCCGATCGACGCCACCGGCAGGAGAACATCAAGCGAATACATCAATGCATTGAATTCCGGGTAGCTGGCTGCCTCCGGCTGATTGCGAAAGCAGGTCAGTTGGTTCTGCCCGACCTCGGCACGTCCGCTCAGATCCTGTCCCGCAGATGGCATGAAGCGGGTTTCGGTTCGTTGCAGATCGCACATCGTCCATTCGGGGGAGCGCAGCACGACCGGGCTATTCGGTTTCATCGCGCCACTTCGGTAGGCAATCGCAAAGACCCCGGCGCCAATCGCCCAGAAGAGCATCAGCCAGACCAGCGCCAGAAGTGGCTGCCGCCCATAGCGCAGCGTGACCGCAAGAATGGCGTCCATAACCGCCAGGACGACCCTCAAGGCCGGGTTCTTGGCACGCGCTCGACGTGCCTTTCGCTGCAGCCGCTCCTTGGTGATGAGGACAGCGCGGGCTTCCTCGTCATGGCCCATTTCCCTAAGGACCTTCGACAGCTGCTCGTAGGGTTGAGGCCAGAAGTCCGCCCCCCAGCGTTCAGGTGTTTGGCGTGCAAGCCAGTCAAGGCGGCTTTCCGCGTCCGCAGGACCACCGATAAAAGCGCCGTATCGGCAGCGGTTTAAAAGCAAGTCGCCGGTTTTCGGCCAACTCGCCATCTCGTCATCAATCGCACCGATTGTCGTGGCTGTCAGGTCGAGTGTGCCCCCGACAGATGCGTTTTGCCGCAAAAAGAACGCACCGTCGATCGTGGTTCGGTTGAGCCGCAATGCGTAGCCCCCCGGCTCCGAAAATGAGGCCGACGTACAATCGATGTCGCCACCGAAACGGGCACCGAGCAGACGAGTCTCGCCGAAAATAGTCGTCCCTCTCAGGGCGAGGTCTCCTGCTGCGACAATCCCGTCACCGTTCAGGACAACCTCGCCCGGTCGTTCCAAGTGAGCGCCGACCGCGTTGACATCACCACCAATGCGAACCGCCGAGAGATTGAGGCCACCACGCACATCGGCACCACGCAGCAGAATGCCCCCGCCGGTTTCCAATCCATCGGCGTCGAGCGCAATGCCGTCAGGCGAGGCAATCGAGATGCCATCCGCTTCAATGCTGCCGCCGATACGCGCACCGGGGAGCCGGATTTCACCAGTTACGATCGCGGCGCGAAGCGAGAGGCAGCCGCGCGCCTCGAGCCTATCAGCCTGCAATCCCGGCAAGGCCGAGCCATCGAGAAACAGATTGTCGATAATGGCGGAACGCAATATGGGCGAGGCTTCGAAGTGGCAGTCCTTAAGGCCAATGTCGCGGGGAATTCTGCATCCCTCCAGGTCGAGGATACCGGTTATCCAAGCCCCGGTCAGTCTCAGTCCTTTTTCGTGAAGACGGTACCCATCGTTGCCGAGAATGAGATGTCGCAAAAGATCCGCCCGCACCCTTCGCTCGGGATCTTCGTTTTCCGGGCGCAGGCCGTCGCCCAACCGATCGAAGTCGCCCGTCTGCAGATGTGCGACCACCTTCTCTTCCGCCATGCTGAACGGGCGATAATCAGCAATGCTAGGTGCGACCGGAACGGCAGATCCGGATTGCGGGGCTTTCTCGTTCATGAAACCGATATCCGTTTGGACCGCACGGCAGCTACTATCGCCACCCGGTGCGTCAGGGGAGCAACCCTGCGCGATCTGTGCATCATCTCATCGACTTGAGAGGCCCGGAGATTCATACGATCGTTCCTTCCAATATGACGCCTACGAAAATTCTCCCCGGCGAGTGTGTCGCCAATCAAATGGGTCGTTCCGGCGTGGCACACACATGTTCCGGACATAAGCCTGATGCGCAGCGTGATTGATTTCGCCGTTTTGAATGCGGGTCAAGAGATGGCACACAAATGCACCCCGGTAAGACGGCATATCGGACAACAGGCATAGTTTCTGGATTCAGTGCCGATCACAGCCCGATGCAGCCGATGCTAATGTATCGCCAGGCAAAGTCGCCGCGACCGGCAAAACGCCGGGTCGGCTCGAGCCGCGGTAGATACATGAACTCAACCCTGCCTACCCGGACTGCGCGCTACTAACCTGAACCCGTTGAAAGCCAGCGCAATGCCAGAAGACCAAGCAACACCCCAACCGCGCCCATCAGGATTGCCACAGGGCGTTGTCCTGCTCGCAAGCTTTCTGTTTGTCGTCTGGCTGGTTGTCAATTCATCGGTCGAAGCCCCGATCGTGGCCATCGGCGCGGTGGTATCTTTCGTCTTGGCATGGATCTTCGCGCGTCGCAGCGATGTCTGGAAGATCACGGTAACGCCAGCCAGGGCCGTGCATTTCATTGCCTATACCGGCGTTTTCCTCGTCGAGTTGGTAAAGGCAAACCTGAACATGCTGCGCTACGTCTACGCGCCGCGCATTGTTATTCGTCCGGGGATCGTCAAGGTCAGGATGCCACTCACATCGCCGATCGGTCGGCTGGTCCTTGCCAATTCAATCGCGCTTACGCCCGGCTCGCTTGTCATGGATCTTAGAGGCGATGCCCTTTTCATTCATTGGCTTGACGTAAAGACCACCGACCCGGAGGAGGCAACCCGGATGATCATCGGTCCTTTTGAGAAGCACTTGGGAGCGGTATTTGGCTGAAATCATCCTGCAGATTGCCGTTGTCCTGATCTTCTTCAGCATCGTCTTTGGTGTGCTGCGGCTGGTCATCGGTCGTACGACAATCGATCGTGTGGTGGCGATCGACATGCTGACCGTCGTTACAATCTCGTTGATAGCGCTCTACGCTCACATTTCAGGGCGCTTTGTCTATATCGACGTTGCACTCGTCTACGGACTACTCAGCTTTCTGGCGGTTCTTGCCATTGCCCGCTTCCTGGAAAAAGGGCCATAGCCGCCATGCTCGAGATGCTCATTCTGTTGGTGTGCGGGAGCATTCTGGTGAGCGGAGTGCTGGCCGTCTTGCTGAGCAATCTCATGGCGGCGATGGTCAGCGCGGGTCTTGCAAGCCTGTTTGCGGCCGCATCCTATGTGCTCTTGGCCGCACCCGATGTCGCCATGGCGGAGGCCGCGATCGGCTCGGGCTTGGCAACGCTGATCTTCCTTTACGCGATCCGCAAGACCAAAGGCGGAGGCCCCACCGATGAATGAGCTCATCGGCAGCCTGACCATCCTCATTGGGGCGTTCTTTCTCTTTTCCGCGGGTATCGGACTGCTGCGCATGCCCGATGTCTTCACCCGCATTCAAGCGGGCACCAAGGCCTCGACCCTAGGCAATATTCTCGTTCTTGCCGGACTTGGCATCTATCATCCGGACTGGTCATTGAAGCTTTTGATCATCGCCTTCTTCGTACTGATGACCAATCCGCTGTCGTCGCATGCGCTGTCGCGAGCCGCGCATGCAATCCGTACGCCGATGGCGGCGGCGACCATTGTCGATGCCCTAGGCGACGAGAACGACCGCGCTGGCAAGGAGGGCTCGGCATGAGACGCGTGTTCAGCCTGCTCTGCGTACTATCATTCGCCGTCATCTTTGCTTCGCTCGTCAGCGACTATGACGAGCACCAGACGCTTTCGGCGCTGGCAGTGCACTATCTGACTGAGGTGCCCGCCGATCTTGGTGCGCCAAACGTTGTGACCGGAATTCTGATTACCTTTCGTGGATTTGATACGCTCGGCGAAGTCGCAGTACTATTCATGGTCGCGGCAAGTGTCGGCCTGCTTCTTGCAGGCGAAGCGGGGGAGAAGGCAGGTTTCGGCAACCGCGGATCCGATGGTACCGACCGTCCGAGCGAACTGGTGCGCAACGGTGCAGAGGTGGTCCTTCCGCTAATCTTCCTGTTCGGCGCCTATGTTGTCATGAATGGCCACCTATCGGCCGGCGGTGGTTTTCAGGGGGGCGCAGTCATCGCCTCCGGTGTCATGCTCCTACTGCTCGCCTATCCCTCCGGATCGATCAATCACGGCTTTCTCAGCACAACGGAATCGCTTGCAGGTGTGTTCTACGTCCTGATCGGCATCGTCGGTATTGCCTTCGGCAGCGGGTTTCTTGACAGCCATATTCTACCGCGCGGCAATTTTGGGACGCTGTTCAGCGCCGGGGCGATCCCGCTGATTTCGGCTCTACTGGGCATCAAGGTTGGCGCGGAACTGAGTGTCATTATCGACCGGTTTCGCAGCTAGACGAGGTGGGAAGCGCATGGGGCTGCCGATATCACACATACTTCTGGCCACCGGATTTCTTCTCATCCTTATTGGTTTCTGGGGGATGCTGAGGCATCGCAACATCCTTCGCATCATCATTGGTTTTTCGCTGATCGACACAGGCATGCACATCGTCCTCGTGGCGACCGGCTATGTCACCGGCGGAACGGCACCGATTATTGACCAGGCGCTCAGCGCTTCAGATGCGGCCAAGCACGCCGTCGATCCGATTCCGGCCGCGCTCGTCGTTACGGCCATTGTCATCGGCTTCTCGGTGACCGCAATCATGCTGTCCTTCGCGATCCGACTCCACGCCGTCAGGAAAACACTCTCGATTGACGCGCTGACGGAGTCCAAATGGTAGACAGCCTTCTGCAGCCGCTGAATATTTTCCTGCTTGGCATTGGCGGAGGATTTCTCATCCCCCTGCTCTACCGTATCGCCAAGCCATTGCCGGCGGTTGGTTTCGTCTTGGCGCTTCTGGGAATGACCGTCATTTCATGCGTTTGCCTTTGGCGCATCCATAATGGCGAGCCGACCTTCGAGATCCTGACGGCTGGCAGTGTGCCACCGTTCTCGATCAACTTGCGATTTGGTCCGTGGGAAGGTTTCTTCTCTGTTTGCGTCAATGTCGTCGCGCTTCTTGGCGCCTGGCATCTCTGGGAGCGGCTGCGCCTAAACTATTCGGCACTTCTGCTCTACCTGATCCTGATCATGGGCATCAACGGGATGGTAATGACCCGCGACCTCTTCAACCAGTTCGTGTTCCTGGAGATCATGTCGATCGGAACCTACGGGCTTCTTGGATTGGAGCGGACCCCGGCAGCGCTTGCCGCCAGCTTCAAGTACATCATGGCGACCGTTCTCGCCTCCTCGTTCTTCCTTTTGGGCGCCGGGCTCCTCTACCATGTGACCGGCACACTCAATATCGACGAGATGGTCACCAACCGGGCGGCGATAACAGGGCCGATCGGGGCGACTGCGCTGCTGTTCGTGCTTGCCTGTCTCGTACTCGAGCTGAAGCCGTTCCCTGCCAACGGTTGGGGGCTCGACGTCTACGAGACGGCCCATAGCGGCATCGCGGCACTTTCCTCCGTCGCAGTGTCGGCCGGCGTGTTCTTTGCTCTTTTCAAGCTGCTGCCGCTCTTTGAAGATCAGCTGGGCATTCTCGCAGTGTCGGGCGGCGTTACCTTCCTGTTCTCCAATCTTGTTGGCCTGAGGCAGACAAGCGTGCAGCGAATGCTCGGCTACTCCTCGATCGCACAGATGGGGCTGCTGGTGCTGGCGCTTGCGCTGCTCCACCAGCTCGAAGCCAAGCAGTCGCTGCCGCTGGTTGTCGGGGGTCTCTTCGTCAATCATCTGCTTGCCAAGGCCGGCCTGTTCTGGCTCGCCGGCATCGTCGAGCGCACCGAGGTCGACGGGTGGTCCGACATTGCCGGAAATCGTCTTTTGCTCTCGATCCTTGCAGTGTTCTTGGTCGCTATTTCCGGGCTACCTCCCTTCCCGGGGTTCTGGGCGAAATGGGAACTCGTGATGCAGGCTGCAGCTGGGGAGCGATCCATCTGGATAGCGGTCATCCTGGTCGGATCGCTGCTTGAGGCAGCCTATATGTTCCGCTGGTTCAAACAGGCGACCCGACCGCCGTCGAGCGCGACAGATAGCAACTCTCCGGCAGGTCTTGCCGCCTCGCTCAGCCCTGCTCCGTCCAGATTGATTCCGGTCGTGACCAGCGCCGTTATGCTGTTTTTGAGCGGTTATGTGGCGGCAGCTTTCGCGGGCGCGGTGTCGCTATGGCTTGTCGCGCCTCTTTGTATCGGTGGCGTTCTTTGCCTCGTTGATGGCCTTCCCGGTAGGATCAAGTGCGTACTAATGCTGGCGGCGGTGCTGGTTGTCGGACTGTGGATCACTGCCGACCTCGAAGGTTTGCCCCGATTGTTTGCCGCACTTCTTCTTGCCGGCGGCCTGGTCATCGCTTTTGCCAGCCTCTATCGCACCGATTCTCGCAGGGGCTTCTATCCAATGATGGCGATCCTGCTTTTGTCGATCACCGGTCTTTTGCGCGCGGCCACCAGCCTGGAGTTTTTCTTCCACTGGGAAATCATCACTCTCTCTTCCTATTTCCTGATCGCGCAACGCCCCGGTGCTCACTCCTACGTTCTGCAATTCCTTCTTTTTTCCTTGGTCTCTGCCTTTTGCCTGCTCGCAGGCTTCGGCGTTGCCACCCATGCCAATGGCGGCACCGCGCTATCGGCGTTCGCCACGGCCGGCCCGGATGCGGCGCGTGCCTTCATGTTCCTCGCGATCGGCTTTCTGATCAAGGCCGGCGCTGTTGGCGTCCATGTCTGGCTACCGGGCGCCTATGCCGAGGCTGACGACGACCTGTCCGCAATGCTTTCCGCCGTGATCAGCAAGGTTGCGGTCTTCGGGCTGTTCATGGTGACATACCTTGCCATTCGCTCTGACGTCGGACTCGAAATGGCGCACGTGATGGGTTGGATCGGACTACTGACGACCATCGCTGGTGCCGTTATGGCGTTCCAGCAAACCGATCTGAAACGAATGCTCGGCTATTCCAGCATGAGTCAGATCGGCTACATCATCACTGCGATAGCGTTGATGAGCCATCTCGGTTGGGTCACGGCCTTCTATCTCGTTGCCAATCACCTGATGGTCAAGGGCGTCCTCTTTCTTGCGGCCGCCGCGGTCATCCTGCGTGCCGGTACCCGGTTATTCGATGAGATCGGCGGCCTTGCCAGAGAAATGCCTGTCACTTTTGCTTGCGTGATTGTTGCCCTTGTCTCTATGTCCGGCCTGCCGCCACTTGCTGGCTTCGGCGGCAAGTGGCTGCTGTTGAGCGCAATGATGGACCGGGGCTGGTACGGTCTCGCGATCGTTGCCGTCCTCGCGACCTTCATCGGTTTCTTATACATGTTCAGATTTGGCTATTCGATCTTCCTTGGTCAGCGAAGGTCCGCAGCTGAGGCTGTGGCGGAGGCGCCCTTGCCGCTTTTGGTCGCGCAATTCGTTCTGATCCTCGCAATTGTCTTGCTGTCGTTCTTCCCGAAGCTGGTAATGGATCCCGTGTCTGCCGCGATCGATCCTTATTTCGCCTCAACTCTGGTCTGGCAGGGGATGTCGCTTGAGACCATCTATGGCTACTGGAATCCTGTCCCCGTCATGGCAGTCACTGTCGCGATCACAGCGGTTCTTTTCGGGGGCTTCCTATTGGTCTATCGAACCGGGCGCGGGCGCTCCATTCCCGTCAGCCCAGCGCATTTTTACGCCTTCTATCGATCGGCGTTTGCACCACTCGTTACCCCAATTGCAAACTTTATCTGGGATGGAATCTGCGATCTGACGATCGGCGCGGCGGGAATAGTGCGAAGGATCTACACGGGAAACGGCCAGACATACGCACTTTATGTGCTCTATTATGCAATCGCGATCTATCTGCTGGGGACGTTCAGGCTTCTTCCAGCTTGATGTCCAGCAGCGGGCCAACAATCTTGGCCCCCATCATCGCTATTGGCCGGCCGCCGCCTGTGCGATCCCACCCAGAATGCGGCTCGGAAGGAAAACTATCAGTGACGCAGCGCCCTCAATCACCGATGCGCCGTCGGCGAGCGTTGTCTGGCGGGCCGGCGCTTGGTCTTCTCTGAGAAGACTGCGCATTAAGGCATCGTTGTTAACCACGTCCATCAGCGTCGGCGAACTGGCAAAGACACTATGCCTCCCACCATCGATGTCCGAGACATCGATAACCGCAATGTCTCTCTTTTGAAGGGCGGCAACCTCGGAGCCGCTCCCGACGCGCGGGTGACCGCCCGCCAATCGTCGGGAAAATCCGAGAGCGCGGTCGCGCTGTGAGACGATGATTGCAAATGGTCGCGGGGTGTCACCAATGTCGTCAATCTGGCTCAGGAAGACGTCGACATCGATATCAGGTGCGGCGAGAACGACGCCACCCAGCCGCTTCAACGTGCTGGTACGTCCCCTGAGGGCCAGATCGCGCAACGCTTCCGTGACGACATAGGCGCCCATGGAATGACCAACCAGGATGATTCTCGTTGCATTGGTCTCTGCGGCGATCTCGATCGTCTCGGCAAGTCCCCGCCGGCCAACGAGGGCACTGTCACGATCGAAGACGTAAAGCGGGATCGACGCTCCTGACGGCCAGGCGTAATGCAGCGAGACCGACTTGATATTGTAGTCGTAGCTGATCTGGGCGTTGCGGAAGACGCTGTCGGCGAAGTTGTTGTTGTATCCATGAACGAAGATGAAAATCTCGCGATTTTCAGGTGCCCGCTGCGCCAGCGCGACATTTAGCTGCCTGATGAAGTCCTGTCGCTCGGCAATCGGCTGGTAGGTCCGTGCTGAAAAATGCCTGCTTGGATCAGGGGTCCGCCCGCTTTTCTCGACGCGACCGGCAACGTGGTTTTGTGGTATCCCAATGTCGAGTTTCGCAAAATTCAACGTCTTCGATCGCTCGGCCGAATACGGCAGCGAAAGATTGTCGGATCGGGCGCGTGTAGTCGCGACGTAGATCGGAACGATTGCCCGCGGTTCTGCTCCTGACGATGATGTCGTGGGAAGGCCAAGCACGGCGCGTGGTCCGCCACAGCCGGCCAGAGCCAACAGGATAATTACAATGACGGACAATCGAAGTGAGGACACGGGCTCGACCTAATTCGCTGGCAAGCTGTTAAAATCGTTCAACAACAAAGACAATCGGTTGGATCGCTCACCCTGGCCACACGCATGAGGCGAAGCACTTCCTTGTTCTAAGCTATCCGCGGCGGGTGCGGTAGCACGAATTCCAGCTGTTGCTCGCAGCGTCCAGATTTTCGTGTCGTCCAGGCGACAGAATGATGCCGAAAATCTTTGCGCCGATTGGCCCCCCTCTGCCACAGACTGCCCAAAATCCGGACTGCAGGCATGTTTGCGGGATTCTATGCTGATCACTTCGCTTCTTGAACCGCTCTATAGTTCTTAACCAGCGCGCCTGCGCCTTCGGGTTCCAAAGACCGCGCAAGCCGAGCCGGAGTTAAAGGAGCACGATCACTTGAGTCCCTACTCAGGACTTCTACCGTTCGCGTTGATTAACGGCACAGATCCAGATGTGTAATGGGCTCATATTTCCGATGCCACGTGACGCATCAAACCCGCCAGAATGCGTTTATCTTATTGAATCTATCTCATTACAGCTGTCTGCGCATGGAGAGACGCCATCGCGCCAGTAGGTATCCGGGGGAACCGCCGATGAAGATGCATCTGGCTACTTCGAAATCCCGCGCAATGTTTGGCGTGTCGGTCGCCATACTGGCGACGATCCTCGTGGCAGGTTGCCGAGACGAGGAGAAGGCTTCTGAGCGTCCTCCAAGACCGGTCAGAACGGTCGCGGTTACATTCAATCCCGAGGATACCTATGGGTCGCTCGTCGGGGAGATCCGTCCGCGCACAGAAACCAGCTTCAGCTTCAGGCAGGGAGGTGAGGTGCGCGAGCGTGACGTCGAGGTTGGCGACCTCGTGGAAATAGACACTGTTCTCGCCCGTCTCGATACCGAAGACGCTCAGGACGCAATGCGAAAGGCCGAAGCAAATCTCTTTGCGGCTCAGGCCCAATTCCAGAACGCAGAGACCGAGCGTGCGCGTCAACAGCAACTCTACCCCCGCACATCCACCCGTCAGGCTTTCGATGCAGCGACCGCCCAGGCGAGCATGGCACAGGCCGGTGTAGACGCCGCACAAGCCGGTCTGCGAATAGCGCAGACCAATCTTGATAACCGCGTCTTGAAGGCAAATGCCGCGGGCGTTGTCACCGCGATCGGGGGTGAAGTGGGGCAGATCGTCGGCGGTGGGCAAATGGTGGTGCGCGTTGCGCAGCTCGGCCCACGTGACGCCGTTTTCCAGGTTCCCGAAGCCACAATCCAGACGACCGGAGGCGATGCCCGCGTAGACGTGCAGCTTCTCAGCAACCCCAGCATCAAGGCGACAGGAACGGTTCGAGAGATTTCGCCGACGGCTGATCCGATCACCCGCAACTTCACGGTCCGTGTCGGGCTTGATACCGCGCCCGACGAATTTCGCTTCGGAAGCGCCGTGCGCGGTACGATCCGGCTTGCCGGTGAGCCGGCGGCGCGGCTGCCGATAACAGCTTTGTTCAGCCAAGGTAGCGAAAGTGCCGTCTGGGTTGTCGATGCGGCCAGCAAGACGACAAAGCTTGTGCCGGTCGAGGTCCATCGCTTTGACACGAAGGATTTCCTTGTGACCAAGGGTCTTTCGAGCGGAGACAACGTGGTGGTTGCCGGAGTGCAGCAACTGCGTCCGGGCATGCCGGTTCGCTTGCTTGAGGGAAGCGTCGAATGAACGAGGGCTTCAATCTATCGCTCTGGGCGATCCAGCGACGGAGCCTTGTCATCTTCCTCGTGGTTCTGAGCGCCATAGCGGGCATTCTTGCCTACATCAATCTAGGACGGGACGAGGATCCAGAGTTTACCTTCAAGACGATGATCGTCTCCGCCGGGTGGCCGGGCGGGACGATCGAACAGACCACGGATCAGATCACCGACCGTCTGGAAAGGACGCTCGAAGAGGTTCCTCATCTCGACAGCCTGCGCAGCCTGACAACGGCCGGCCAAGCAATTGTCTACGTCACGCTCGACGATTCAACGCCGCCCGATCAGGTCGGAGAATCCTGGTATCAGGCCCGCAAGAAAGTCGGAGACATGGTATCGACGCTGCCAGCTGGCGTGCGCGGCCCCTTCTTCAACGATGATTTCGGTGACACCTTCGGCATAATCTATGGCTTTACATCCGATGGCTTTACCGATCGCGAAGTGAGGGACTGGGCCTACGAGGCCCGCACCCGGCTGCTCAAGATCGACAATATCGGCAAAGTCCAGCTAATCGGGACCCAGGACGAGACGATCTATATCGAATTCTCGACCGAGCGGCTCGCAAGCCTCGGCCTCAGCGCTGCAACAGTGATCGGAACCATACAGGCGCAGAACGCCGTCCTGCCTGCAGGTCTCATAACCTCGGCGCAGGATCGAACAATTCTTCAGGTTTCCGGCAGCCTCGCCGACGAGGCAACGCTACGGCAACTGAACATTCCAACAGCATCCGGCTTCGTACGCCTTGGAGATATTGCCAGTGTCGTGCGCGGAACCGTAGATCCGCCCCAGCCACGATTCCGCATCAAGGGCAAGCCGGCTATCGGTATCGCCATCTCCATGGCGTCGGGGGGCGACATCCTGCAGCTTGGCCAGAATATCGAAGCGACGATGCAGAAGCTTGAGGACGATCTGCCAATTGGCATCAACCTCACGCACGTCGCGAGCCAGCCTGCGGTCGTCAAGACAGCGATCCGCGGTTTCACAACCTCGCTCGGTCAAGCAGTCGTCATCGTTCTTGGTGTGAGTTTCCTGGCTCTCGGGATACGGGCCGGCATCGCCGTTGCGGTGTCGATCCCGCTTGTACTTGCCTTGACCTTCCTGTTCATGGACATATCGGGCATTGCCCTGCAGCGCGTCTCGCTGGGAGCATTGATCATCGCGCTGACGCTGATGATCGATGACACGATGGTGACGGTCGAGACGATGATGGCGAAGCTTGAGCAGGGTTACGAGCGGGTTCAGGCGGCGTCCCACGCCTACACGTCAACAGCATTTCCGATGCTGGCCGGCACGCTGGTAACGATCGCCGGCTTCATTCCTGTCGGTTTTGCAAGCAGCTCTTCCGGCGAGTATGCGCGATCCCTTTTTCTGGTGATCGGCTTCGCGCTCATCGTGTCCTGGCTCGTGGCGGTGTTGTTGACGCCGATCGTTGGTCTCGCCGTCCTGAAATCAGGGACTGCCACTGGTCCGAAGGAGGATGGAGCACTCATCCGCGGCTTCAAGAACCTCCTGTACGCCTGCATGCGAATGCGTCTCCTGGTCGTGCTTGCCACCGCCGCTTTGTTTGTGGCTGCTCTCCTTGGATCGTCCGCCATGAAACGGCAGTTCTTTCCAGCCTCTGACAGGCCGGAGCTTATCCTGCAGCTGACCTTGCCGCAGAGCGCGTCGCAGGAAGCAACTGCTGTTGAGGTCTCGAAGGCGGAAGAAGTTCTTGCCGCTGACGAGGATGTGGCTGACTGGAGTTTTTACATTGGTTCCGATCCGGTTCGCTTCTATCTGTCGATGGACCTGCAGGCTCCAGCACCGTCCCGTGCCCAGGCAGTGGTAATCGCCAAGAGCGTTGGCGTACGTGAGGCGCTGCAGGCACGCTTGCAACAGGCACTCGACGAGAAATTGCCCGATATCATCGTGCGCGTTTCGCCGCTGGAAATGGGACCGCCCGTTGGCTGGCCTGTTCAGTACCGGGTCAGCGGACCGGATATACCGGGTGTACGAAATGTCGCCTGGCAAGTCGCCGACGCCATTAGCAAGGTTCCGGGCGTCGTTCAGCCCAACCTCGACTGGAATGAGCCGGTTCGAAAAATCGTCATCAATGTCGATCACGATCGTGCCCGGCTGGTGGGCCTCAATTCCTCTGTGATTGCCCAGACGCTGTTTGCCACGGCATCGGGAATTCCTATCACGCAGGTTCGGGACTCGATCTACCTTATCAATGTGGTAGCCAGAGCAGCAGCCGACGAGCGCATCAACATCAGCACCATCCGCACACTGCAGATCCCCGTAGGCCCCAACAATACGGTGCCGCTCTCCAGCATCGCCACGATCGACTACCAGACCACGCAGCCCGTTATCTGGCGTCGCGATGGTTCAACGACGATTACCGTTCAGGCAGATACTGCGGAAGGCGTGCTGGCAGCCGGTGTCGTCGAAGCTGCAGCCGCCAAGATCGACGAGTTGCGCAACGCCAACCCGCGCTACCCGATCGAGGTCGGCGGTGCAGTCGAGGGCGCAGAAGAGGGCCTCGCGTCGGTGGTTGAGATGCTTCCGGTGATGGCGGTCATCATCCTGATCGTGCTGATGTTCCAACTTCAGAGCGTACAGCGCCTGCTCCTCGTCATCAGCGTTGTGCCTCTGGGGCTGATCGGCGTCGTGCTGATCATGCTGATAACCAATACGCCGGTGGGCTTCATAGCCGTTCTGGGCATGATCGCACTTATCGGCATGATCACCCGAAACTCCGTGGTGCTCATCGACCAGATCGACCTTGCCATTGAAGAAAAGGGGCGGACGTGGCGCAGTGTGATCGACGTTACCGCCCAGCGTCTGCGACCGGTCTTCCTAACAGCGGGATCGACCGTGCTCGGAATGCTACCGATCATCCGCGACCCCTTCTGGTCACCCCTTGCCTTTACCGTCATCGGCGGTCTCGTCGTAGCTGCGGCGCTCACATTGATCTTCCTGCCGGTGCTTTACGTCCTGTGGTTTCGCGTTCCGGCTAAAGCCGAGGCCGAAAATATCGAAACTTCCACGACCAAACCGGCTGCCGCTGGAGTGTGAGAGTTCTCCAGCCGCGCCTCATGGCGGCGTCGTGCTCAAAACCTCACTCGGCGAGACAACGGAGCAGGTTTTGGGTGACGCAATTCATTATCGGGAGCTATATGGAGCCGCGGCTCACCGGTGCCTCGCTGGCAATATCCCCCTTCGCCGTTATTTTTGCAGTCTTTTTCTGGAGCTTTATGTGGGGCACGTCTGGGGCTTTCATCGGCGTGCCTATCCCGATCGCGTTCATTGTTTATAGCGCCGGCACGCCATCGGGAAAGTGGGTCGCAACGCTGCTGTCGGGCGGTTCCAACGCAGACATGGGCCACGGACCGTGAAGCTGGATCTCCGGCGTGCTCAGAGATGAGTTTAAAGCCATCTAAAACAACTTGGAAACGCTAAAAAGACTTCCTCTGATGCTTGTGCATCTGACAGTTGAGAAAGGACGTGGACGGCGCTAGATTACGCTTGGGAGGAAAATCGACTGCCATAGGCGGCTTTGCCGCAAGATAGGGACGAAAGCTGAAAACCAGCTTTCGCCGCGCGAAGTGCTCGCTTCAGTCGCTCGCAAACCACTCCGCTTGCATCATTCAGACATCATCCGGCCCTCGCTCTTGGGCCCAAGAGGAGAGTAAGAATGAATCGCATAAGTGTTCACTCACGCATCCTGTCGAGCAGTGCATACCTAGCACAGAACTTCGAGCGCGAAACGCTCGCCGCGATTTCGAGCGCTGGTTTTCGATGCAAACTCGTGACGCCAACCAGCGCCTCTCACTCCTGCGCGGGCGGCTTCGTCACTAAGCCTGTTACGATACGTTGGAATGACGGCGGCAATATGGTTGCCGGGCATGCGGCGCTTGACGATTCCGTCTTGCCTACGGCCAACTGAGGGTGACGCGATGACAACAGAAGACGTCATGACTCCTGCCAGCTTGCGCGAACGGCAACTGAACCAAATGAGCTTTGTGAGCCCGGATTACGAGGCCGTTGATGCAGAGCCGGACGAAGGTACGCCTTCGTTTTTACCTTCTTTTGAGTTCTCGACCGAGGGGCTCTCGCGGCCGGATCAGTTTGCAGCATGGCGCAATAGCTTCGCACCTATGCTTGAGCTTTCGGATACCGATCCAATGACAGCAAACTTTAGCGGCCGGCAGGAGCTTTGGGATCTTGGCAGTCTCGTCCTTGCCAGGATCAGCACTGACAGCCTCGCCTTTTCTAGCCTTCCAGGACATGTTCGGCGAGATCCGGTCGACCACTGGACTATGACGGTTCTGTTGTCCGGTCAAATAAGCACCAATGCGGCAAGCCACGAGTTTACCGCGGATCCGGGCGAGTTCCAGATCCATTCGCTTGGCCGTTCCTTCACCGGCGTCGTCGACAAAAGCGAGATGCTAATGCTGTTCGTGCCGCGGGATCTTTCTCTCGAAACGGCGGCCACCCTTGGCTCGGCCGAGTTTTCGACACTTAGGTCAGGCATGGGACGACTGTTCTCGGACTATCTGATTGGCGTGAGTAATCGCCTGCCGACGCTGGTTCATGCCGACTTGCCTGGGCTGACCGCAGCGACACAGGCAATGATCCTTGCCTGCGTTTCGCCATCCGCAGACCATATCGAGGCCGCCGAAGGACCGATTGCCAATGTGCTTCTCGAAAGGGCGCGGCAGCTGGTGCGAAGCCGGTTGCTCGATCCGAAGCTCGGCAGTGAACTGATACGCCGAGAACTCGGCATTTCGCGCACGCGTCTATATAACCTGTTCGAGCCTTTCGGCGGGGTGATGCACTACATCCAGCATCGTCGATTGCTTAGCGCCTACGCCGCTTTAACCGACCCCAACGATCGAAGGCTCATATTCCAGATTGCTGAAGAGCGTGGATTCAGCGACGGGGCCGAGTTCGGCCGCGCATTCAAGCGAGCGTTCGGTTACAGCCCGAGTGAAGTCCGGAATCGAAGCGGTGGCGGCATTCCGCTTTGCCCGGACCTCGATGATTGCCCGTCCGAGGAAAGACTTGGTGTGCTGCTGAGGAGGCTACAGGGATAGCTCCCGTGTGCGTGCTGACGGTTGAACACACGGCAGTACGCATTTGTCAGAATCGGCGTCTCCGAGCGTTCTTGATGATCCGTGCTGGTAGGCCCGTGATTTCACCGGACAAGAAAGCCAAGAGCCGCGGCGTTCGCAAGGTCGATAAAGAAAGCCGAAACGAGGGGCAGGATGATGAAGGCGATCGTTGCCGCGCCATGGATTTTGGTAACTGCGGTCATATTCGCGATCGCTGTGGGGGTCGCACCCAGCGAAATACCGCAGAAACCAGCTGAAATCACCGCCGCCTCATAGTTGCGCCCCATGGCCGGAAACACCACAAAAAGTATATAGGCAATCGCAGCGATCGTCTGAATCGCCAGCACGATGACAAGCGCCAGACCGAGCCCACCTAATCCCCACAATTGCATGCTCATCAGCGACATCGCAAGAAACACGTTCAACGAGAGATCTGAGACAAGTGAGAGCGCGCGGCTGCGCGTAGGCCAACGGAGGTTCGGCGCTACAGAAGGGATTGTGTTCGTCATCACAATAGCGACTAGCAAACACACAACGAAGAGCGGAAGATTGATACCCGCGTCCAAGATGATCTCATGGAATGCGTATCCTATGAGGATAGCGATGTTGGTGACGAGAAGAGTGCGCAAAAGGCTGATGTAGCTGACCTCGTCATCGTGCGTGTCGGCAGCTGTGCGTGGGACGCCTATTGTTAGTTCTTCGTCTTTGCGCCCGCTCAGCCGATAACGGGTGATAAGGTACTGTGCGATCGGCCCACCGATCAGACTGGCAATCACAAGGCCAAGCGTAGCGCTGGCAATACCAACTTCCAGTGCGCTCGTAAGCCCGAAACGATTGGTGATGATCGGAGCCCATGCAATGGTGGTGCCATGACCGCCGATCAGGGACGTCGACCCCAGTAGTATCGCCATCCCTGGAGGAAGACCAAGCAGATTGCTGGCGCCGATGGCAATTGCGTTCTGGATGACCAGGAACACAAGCGTGATGGCAAGAAGGATCAGAAGTGGCTTTCCACCTGCCACTAGATCGGAAAGCCTGGCGTTCAGCCCGACGCCCGTGAAGAAGTAGAGAAGCAGCATGTCGCGTGCGGCAAGCGTAAAACTGATCTCGACGGAAAAGAATTCGTAGGCAGCGAGTGTCGCCAACGCCGCGAGAAGTCCTCCGGTGACTGCTTCCGGAATGCTCCACCGAGCCAGCACGGGAATAAAGCGATTGAGATTGGCGCCAGCAAAAAAGACGAGAATTGCGATGGTAAAGGACAATAGTCCCGGGACCTGTATCACCGACATGTGTCACCCTTACTGACATCCTGGCCTTGCAACACTTGCGGTCGACTGTTGTTCCAGCGCGCCTCCGCCTGGATAATCGGCAGCTTAGAACCGCCAGATTAGAGGGACGATGAACACTGACACGACAAAAAACCAGATCAGCAACGGCAATCCCAGTTTCCAGTAGTCGTTGAAGGCATAGCCGCCCGGGCCCATGACCATCAGGTTCGTCGGTGTTGCGATTGGCGTGAGGAAGGCGCCGGCGGCTGCAACGGCCGTGCTCATAAGGACAGGGCGCGGAGAAATACCCATGGCGGTGGCCGCTGCGACGCCGATCGGGATGACAATCAATGCTGTTGCAGTGTTGGAGATGAGTTGCCCCATGATTGCCGTCAGCACAAACAGTCCGGCAAGCAGCGCAACCGGACCGGCGTCACCCACGAGATTCACCAGATGCTCCGCCATCAACTTCGCCGCACCGGTTTCCACCATTGCCGTCGAAAGCGGCATCATCGCGCCAACGAGGATGACAGTCGTCCAACCCACAGCCCGATAGGCTTGTTCGACGCTCATGATCCCCGACAGGATGATTGCTCCTGCAGCAAGCAAGCCAGCCACCGCCGGTGGCACGATACCAGTGGCAAGCAGCAGAACCATCGCAATCAGGATGACAACGGCCTGACGCGCGCCGGGACCCATCGGGACCGCTTGGCGTCGGACAAGCTCGGGCGAATTGACAACCAAAACGTCGGGATCGTTCAGGTGCACATCGAGCGCCTTCCACGTTCCCTGCAGCAGCATTGTATCACCTGCCTGCAGGACGTTACCGCCCGCCTCCTTGGTGGCGCTGCCAGGCGATATCCCGGCGCCGGCGCGCTGGACAGCCAGAACGATCAGATCGCCGCTCTCGGTGACCATGCCGGGAAAAACTGCTTGGCCGATGAGGCCGGAGCGGGGCGGGATGACGACCTCTGCAAGGCCGGAGCTGCGATTGAACAAGGTCTCTTCACCCTGACCGTTCGCCTTGTCGTCGCGAAAGGCCAGGTGCATGTCGGCAGCGTAGGCCGCTGCAACGTCAGGCTCACCGCGCAAGATAAAATGATCGCCCTCAGCGATGGCAGGCCTGCGCAGTGGACCGGCCGTCTCGCCCTCCTGAATGGCGACGAGTTGCAATCCCGGATGGCCCGAAAGATCGAACGCGCTCGCGGCTTTACCGACATAGGGCGAGCTTGCACGCACTCGCATCTGGTAGATCCCGCTTGCAAGACCGTATTGTTCTACCAGTGTCTTGGCATGGCGACTGAAATCGGCCGGCATAGTCGCGCCGTTACGCTCCGGAAGGAGCTGCTTTCCGAAGAGGATGATGATGGCCATGGTGCCAGCCAGGAGTGGGATGCCCGCAAGCGCAAATTCGAAGAAGCCGAACCCACCGACGCCTGCGTCGATGCCTGCTTCTGAAACCAGCACGTTGACCGGTGTTCCGGTCAGGGCCAGCATCGAGCCTGCGTGTGCGGAAAACACCAGCGGCATGAGCAGCTGCGACGAACTGCGCCGAAGGCGGACAGCTATGACGACCACGACCGGCAGCAGGGCCGCGACAGCGCCATTGACGCTGATCAGCGCGGTCAGGAGCGATACAAGTGCCATGGTCAGGAGGAGAAGGCGTGTCCGGCTCTCCTCGCCGGCCCCGCGGATCAGCAGCTGTCCGGCCCAAGCGGTCACCCCGGTGACCTCGAGCCCGGAACTGACGACGAAAAGGGATGCGATGAAGATGACCGCTGGATCACCGAAACCGCCAAGGGCTTGTCCAAGCGTCAGGACACCACTCGCCCACAAGGCAAGTGCCGTCAGCATGGCGACGAAGACGACCGGCAGCTTGTTCCAGACGAACAGTACGACGGCAACGGCGATGATAGTCGCTGTGTATGCTATTGGACTCAATCGCCCTGCTCCCTCTTGCCTGCCCTAACCGTCCAAACTCAAGCCGGCCCCAGCGCAGGCGTTCATGAGCGCCGAGCGACTGCGGCCGACCAAATCAACCTTTCAGAACTCGTCAATCGTCGAGTGTCGCCATGAGTACACCCAAACGGCAGCCCTTCTCGTATTCCTTGAGGTTCACATATTCCTTGATCGTGTGGATCTCGGCTTGCCCGGCTCCGATGGTGATGGTTGGTACACCATGCTTGTCGAGCCAGTTGGCGTCCAATCCCCCGTTCGAGAAGACATACACTGGCTCGATGTCAAGCATTTGCAAGGCCTTTGTCGCGCGCTTCACGATCGACGTGTCCTTGCCCAACTCAAATGGCGGATAGGAGGGCTTGTGGCTGAATTTCACCTCTGCCTTGTCGCCCTGATCGTCGGTCACTTCGCTCTGCGCCTTCGCGAACGCCTCCTTGTAACCGTTGGCAATCTTCGTCGCGAAAGCGGCTTCCGGGCTGCGCGCTTCGCCCTTGATGAAGGCGTAGTCGGTTACGACGTTGGTCGCATCGCCTGCGGGTTTGTTGTCCTTGCCACCGAAAATTCCGACGTTGCTTGTGCCGCGACCGTCTGGTTTGACCACTTTGCCGAACCAGCCGTTATGTTTTGCTTCCGCTAGCGCCATGGCGCCAACCAGTGTCGCCGAAATGCCTTTTTCTGGCGCAACACCGGCATGCGACGCACGACCCTTGATCTCGGCTTCCCAGTTTTCCTGCCCGACAGCGCCGACGATGAGTTCTGAAGCCATCTGGCCATCGACATTGATGCACATTGCCGCACCGTTGAGGTCAGCAGGGTTGAGTTCTCGGGCTCCATGCAGCCCGCTCTCCTCGCGAACGGTAAACAGCAGGGTGATTGGCGGATGAGGCAGCTTATGCTTGATCAGCGTCTCGGCAACCACGACAAGCAGCGCCACCCCGGTTCGGGCATCGCCGCCAAGTGCCGTGGTCCCGTCGGACACGATGCGGTCGCCCTCCCGCTTTGGTTTGGCGCCCGCGCAAAGCGGCACGGTGTCCAGGTGGGTGGAAAAGAGAAGCCGTGGCCCGGGCCGCGTTCCCGGGATATCCACGATCAGATTGCCGGTCTCCGTCGGCAGCGGAATACGTTTGTTGGCATCGTCGAAGCGAATAGCCGATTCCGGGACGCCGATCTTCTTCAAGGCGTCGCAGACGGCAAGGCCGATGTTCTTCTCATACCCGGTGACACCCTCCACCGACAGGAAACGCATCAGATGGTCTTCAGCTGCGGCGACGTCGAGAGGAATTGAGATGTTGCTCATGATGTCCATCCGTTCGTTCGAGTATCTATTGTTTGAGGATTGTCATAGGCCCCATGGCAGTCCGAGGGCCTTCCAGACCGCAAAGAGGCCGGTCCACAACACGAACATCAGCACCACATAAGGAAGCATCAGGGAGACGATCGTGCCGACACCTGCGGACTTGTCGTATTTCTGGGCAAAGCCGACGACGAGTGCGAAGTAGGCATTGAGTGGAGTGATCGCGTTCATTGGGGAATCGCCGACGCGATAGGCGGCAAGGACGGCTTCCGGTTCAACGCCAAGCTTCATGAGAAGCGGGACGAAGACCGGAGCGAAGATTGCCCACTTGGCAATGGCGCCCGTTAGCAGCAGGTCGATGATCGCAACCACGACGATAAAGCCGATAAGCAGCGGCAGCGCACCAATATTGGCGGCCTGCAGCACGCCCGACAGGCTGAGCGCCATGACGGTGCCGATGTTTGTATAGGTAAAATAGGCGACAAACTGGCTCAGAACGAAGAACAGGAAGATCGTGCCGCCCATGTTCTTGATCGACTTCTCGATCGCCGCAATCACCTCGGCAAGCGTTTTCAACGTTCCGGCGCCGATGCCATAGGTCCATCCTGTTACCAGGAAGATCAGCATGATGAGAGCAATCAGCCCGTTCATGAAGGGTGAGTTGCCGATGAGCTCGCCGGTATCGGGATTGCGCAAAGGCGCGCCGCTCGGGATGGTCAACAGTAGGAAAACAACCAGCAGACCGATAAGGCCGTATAGTGCGAACCGCAAGCCGCGCGATTCCTGCTCAGAAAGGGTGGCCCCTTGAGCCTGCACACCGCCTTCCGCCGCTGCCGGGTCATACTCACCAAGCCTGGGCGCGATGATACGGTCGGTGATAAAGGCAACGACAACGGTCAGGAACAGCACCGAGGCGATGGAAAACCAGACATTGGACGCCAGACCGATTGATCGCCCCGGATCAACAAGATGCGCCGCGTCATTGGTAAATTCAACGAGCACGGCATCGAGCGGTTTGATCAACATATTGACCGTGAAGGCACCAGCCACTGCAGCAAAACCAAGCGCAAGACCAGCCAATGGGTGCCGCCCCACAGCCAAATAGGCAACGCCGGCAAGTGGTATCAGCACGAGGTAACCGGCATCTGCCGCAATGCTTGCAAGGATGCCGACGAATGCCAGGATATAAGTCAGCGCCCAACTCGGGGAGACAATGACGAGCTTGCGTATCAGTGCTGTGACGAGACCGGATTCTTCGGCCACGCCCGCGCCGATCATGGCAGCGATCATCAAGCCGACAGCCGTAAAGCTCATGAAGTTGGGAATAAGGGACGAATATAGAAAGCGAATGCCCTCCACATTCAGCAGGCTTCTGATCGATGTCGACGCCTGCTCAACCGCGTGCGTATCGGGATTGATGCGCTCGTAGCTTACGGCAGCTCCGAAGGCGCCAAGTACAGCTGACAAGACGATGACGATGCCAATCAGGATCAGGAAAATGATCACAGGATGGGGAACCATGTTTCCCACTTTTTCGACGCCGTCGAGGAACCTCTGCATCGTGGTCTTTGATGCGGCATTGGCAGTGGCCATGTCTTGCCTCCAGTTGAACCGACGTATGTCGCACCCAATGGGTGGTCAAATGAGCTCGCTTGGTGCGTTGCCTTTACAGTGGTCGGCCTGCGAAATGGCGCGAATAGAACGCTGGGGATCAACCGCTTTTACGCGCCGCCGGCAACTGAACCCTTTGCTGTAACGAACCAATATGATGTTATAATGCAATGGCTAAGCGCTATCCTGTCTGCTGATTCAAGTGTGCCGTTACGGGAGCTAAAATCAGCGTACTCTTTCGGTTACGGGAATGCTGGGTATCGCAAGTCCAGACCGCGTCAGGATTGCTGAGTTCGCCGCACAACCTGCTCACGCGAATGATGCCGCCTGTCTTCATCGCTAGCGCGGGCAGGCTGCGATATATCGCCGACCGTTGCGATCCCGAAACTCGCACTGCCCCGGACGACCGGCCACGTTGCCGATCACGGCGCCGGAGGCTCCACCGATCGCCGCGCCGACGGCCGCACCACGCACATCGTTCGTGACGGCACCACCAACCACCGCACCAGTGGCGGCGCCGATACCCGCGCCTTGTTGCGTCGGCGTGCAGCTCGTAAGCGCTAGGCCCGCCAACGAGAAAATTAGTAACCTCTTCATTAATCTCCCCTTTGCGACATTTTACAAATCCGACGACCGTAGGAGAAAGGCGTTGCTTGCAGTGACTATAGTGTGGCCAAGATGGCTGTGATCAGCATAGAATCCCAAAACCAAGCTCTGAGTTCAAATCTCTGGACGATGTGGCATGGCTTCTCTGGTCCGACGATTGCAAGTGAGAACGCCGCCTGGTGGAGACGGCGGACCGCTTCGGTACCCCATTCTCTCCAACGGGCGGGGGACCTTCACCGCATCGGGGGTGTGCCGGGGAATTCGTCGTCCATTTCCTCGACATGAGGAAGATGAACCGTGACAAGGGTGGGTAGGAGTTCGCCATCTTCCATCTTTTTCAAGTATGTGTAGCTGCCCCAGACCTTTTTTCGCGACGAATCCCAAACACTGCCTCCTGCCATGCTTCGATACTGGCGACCTGGTGCGTCTTCCTCTTTCGCATGGCCCATCCCTCTGGGATCACACGGCGACCGCTCTCCCTGACGGGCAGCTTGCCCTGAAGCCCGATAAGTCGACCTGCATTGAAGAACTCACTGCCTATCCTCGACAATTCACCCCCGATATTGCTGACAATTATGCAACCAAAACACCAATTGCTACGGTTGACTTTCCCCGCGGCATCGAGCTTCTCTTACCCGAATGGGAGTGAATTTCATGACCGAACAACCTGGCCCGTCTGCGCGACAAATTGTCGAGAAAGTCTGGCTATCTATCGCTGAGCGCAGGCTCCGCCCTGGTATTCAGCTCAAGGAAGAGCAACTGGCGGCGATTTTCAACGTCAGCCGCGCCCGCATCCGCCAGGCGCTCACCGTGCTTGAACGCGATGGTCTCGTCACGATCATTCCCAATCGGGGCGCGTTCGTCTCCAAGCCTTCGGTCGAGGAGGCCCGCGATGTCTTCTTCGTACGCCGCACGGTGGAGCGTTGCGTCGTCGAACGCCTGTGCCAGTCGGTCAACAAAGCCGACCTCAGGCGGCTGCGCGACCATGTTGCCAAGGAACGGGTTGCCAATGCCGCGGACGTCACGAGCGACATCATCAAGCTTTCCGGTGGCTTCCACCTACTGCTTGCCGAAACCGTCGGCTCCGACTTCCTGTTCACGACGATGAGGGATCTGATCGCCCGCTCATCGCTGATCACTGCTGTCTACCGCAACACGAACCGCTTCAATTGCGGACCTGACGAGCATGAGGAGATCGTCGAGGCGATCGCCGCCAAGGATGCCAAGAAGGCCACTCACCTGATGGCCCATCACCTAGAGCACGTTGAATCAGAACTCGACCTCAGCGAAATCCGCGACCTTTCCCATGACTTGCGAGCAGCCCTTGCGTAGCTGTATCCTGAAGCAGATGTCGCTGCCTCGATAGCCCTAGGTCGCCTGGGAGTTCACGGGTGGCGTTGTTTGTCGCGGTGATCCGGAAATTCTAGCTCGAGATAGCGGACGTCGATGACCGCCTACCGAACTTCCCCCAGGTCAGCGTCGACCGGATAGCTGGAACCGAAGATCTCCGAGACCGGAGGATTGCCCCAGCTTCGTTCGGGATACTTGGCGATCAGCCCGTCATACTGGGCCTGCGCCCTCACCCGCGCCTTCTCCATGTCGATGCCCGCCAGCTTTCGAGAAAGCATCGAGACGCGGCCGTCGACGAACACAGCGCATGTGACCTTGCCCGAACCACCGGTGACCAAAGTCGTAATAGGATCGATTGACGGCGCCATGATCACGTCGTCGAGGTCGAAGACGGCGATATCGGCGCGAGCCCCGGCCGAGAGATGACCGAGGTCCGACCGGCCGAGCGCACGCGCGCCGCCAAGCGTCGCGGCATCGAACAGATCGGCTGAGCGAAGCCGATCCGGCCCGCCGTCGTTGACGCGGCCCGTGATCAATCCGACGAGCAAGTTCATCCACATATCCGCTGGCGCGGTATCCGTGCCCATGGCGACGTTGATGCCACGCTTGCGGCAGGCCGAGAAGGAATTGAGCGTGCTCCCGCCACGGCCTGAGACCAGCGGGCAATGAACGATGGAAACGCCGTTTTTCGCGTAGAGGGTAAGATCCTCCTCCGTTGCATTGGTGGCGTGAGGCGCGATCAAGCGGTCGCTCAAGAGGCCGGCTTTGGCAAGCCAGACCGGGGCGGTCGAGCCGTGCAGCATGCGAACAGTATCGACCTCCATGGCGCCTTGCGCCATGTGCAGGCGGAACTTGCAACCGAGGTCTCGGGCCGCGGCATCCGTGCGCTGGAGGAGTGCCAGGGTAGACGTCTCGACGCGGTCGGGCGCCAGCATTCCACGGACGAGATCGCCGTGACGACCGTTCTGCCGCTCGATGTAAGCGACAGCGTCCTTCAGGCCCTTCAAGCCGCGCTCCTCATCGAAGACCGGCAGCATGCGTCCCGGCTCTTCCAGCACCATGCCGCCGGAGCGATAGGCCGGGCCGAGGTAGACGCGAAGACCGAGTTCGCCGGCCGCGTCGGCCGCCGCATCGAATTCCTCCACCGTCTCGCCCCACTCGCGGTAAAACAGCGAGGAAATCGGCGCTGCCGTGGTGATGCCGTTCAGCAGCAGCTGACCGAAGGCGAAGCGCTTCTGGAAGGCCAGTTCGTCCCGGCTGTACATCTCATAGGGGCCGGCCTCGACATAGGAGCGCGGCCAGACGCGACCCTTGGCCCAGCCGGGATGATTGTCGATGCCGAGAATGGTCGTGTCGAGATCGGACAGTGCGTCGAGATCGATCAGGCCGGGGCTGATCAGTGCATTGCCGAAATCGATGCGCCGGGCGACTTCCCCGGGGAACCGATGGCCGACGAAGAGAATTTCGTTGTTATCGAATACCACTTCGCCATTGCGCAGCAGGCGGTGGGAGCCGTTCTTGTGGCCGACAACCCAGCTTGCGGTAAGAAGTGTGCGGCCTTCAGGGCGGCGGCCGAGGTCCAGGGATGCTTCCTTCATCACGGCATCTCCACAATCGCCTTGCCCTGTCGGGCAATAACGCGGCCGTTCTTGACGACCAGTGGTCGGGGAGCGGTGTCGACGACGGCGTGCGCAAGTGTCTCCCCGGTCAGAAGCGTGAAATCGGCATTGCAGCCAACATCAAGGCCGTAGCCGTCGATCCGCATGACGTCGGCGCCGCCCTTTGAGACGACGTGCAGAACATGGGCAAGCTCCTGGTCCGTGCGCAGTCCGTTCTTCATGCCGATCACCTTTGCGCGGTCGAGCATGTCGGGCTGCCCCCACGGGCCCCAGGTATCGCGTATGCCGTCGCAGCCACCGCCGACACGCACTTCCGCTTCCTTGAGCCGCATGATCGAGGGCACGTTGACGGAGGGAGCACCCGTCGTCAGGATCGCAACATCGAGACGGGCGATCTCTTCAATCAGCTTGCCAACCCTGACGTAGTCGTTCATGCCGAGCGCAAAGGCGTGGCTGATCGCCACCTTGCCTTCCATGCCGTTGGCGCGAATGCGCTCGAAGATCAGTTCCATGGTGAAGGCGCCGAGATCTGCGGCTTCATGCAGATGGATATCGATCGGAACGCCGTGTCTCACGGCAAGTGTAAACAGGATGTCCAGTTGCCCCTTTGGATCGCGGTCGATGCCGCAGGGATCGATGCCACCCAGCACTTCGCAGCCCTGCGCCAGGGCCTCGTCCAACAACTCCACCGTACCGGGCATGACCATGACGCCCGACTGCGGGAAGGCGACAATCTCGATATCGATGATGTCCTTCAACGCGTCTCGCGTCTTCCACACCCCCTCGACCAGCGACAGTCCGTGCCTGGTGTCGATATCAACATGGCTGCGGATGTGGCTCGCGCCGTTCGCCGCAAGGCCGATCGCATGCCGCATCGATTGCCGGTGTGCGTTGATGCCGATCTCTTGCCGGTTTTCCCTTTCGAAATCGATCCGCCCGCGCAGGATCGCGGGGCGATCGTTGACATGCCAGGGCATGCCCCAGGTCGTCTTGTCGAGATGGGTGTGGGCGTCGATCAGGCCCGGCACGACTATCGCGCCGTTGGCATCCTCCACGGCCATGCCGTCTTCTGGCCGATACGATCCAAGACCCGCGATCTTGCCATGCCTGATCAGGATGTCGCAGCTTTGGCCAGCCATCGGCCTGACATTGCGGAGTAAGAGATCGTGCATGGGTTACCTCCGTTTCGGCTTGTGCGCATCACGTGGGCCAGTTGCCAGGATGCTGCTCGGTCCGTCCGGTAATGGGCGGACAGTTTTGAACAATGACTTCTGGAGTTGGGAGAAAGCCCACACGGAAGGCTGGTCCAGCTCGTTTGCAGCCAGTCCAAGCCGCAACGCCTCGCTACACTGGCAGGGCGAATGCTCCTCCGCGAGCAACCACCTCCCTTGCTCCCGCGTCGGCTATTAAGGCAGCCTTCGAAGCTATGTCAACGTGAATTGTCTACAATCTCTTGCTGAGACAAAAGACTGCGGCCACGCTCCACATGCTTGCACACACGTGTTTCACAGCCGTCAGAACTTCCCCGATCAAAAGACAGGCCATACGTTGTCAACGCGAATAATGTATTGTAGACAATTTTGGAGGCATTATCGTACCCAAGGCAAAGAGGAGTTGCCGACGATAATTCCACCACCAGGACGGAGGAATGAATGAAAGGATTGACTCTGGCCGGCTGCCTCAGCGCAGCTCTCGGCTTTCTGGCCACTGCTGCGATCGCGAACGCCGACACACTCGACACGGTGAAACAGCGCGGCAAGCTGATCTGCGGCGTGTCGCTCGCGACGCCGGGTTTTGCAGCACCGAACGACCAAGGGCGCATGGAGGGCTTCGACGCCGATATCTGCCGCGCAATCGCGGCGGCAGCCTTGGGCGACGGAGACAAGGTCGAATATGTTCCGACCAACATCAACACCCGCTTCCAGGCCCTGCAGTCCGGCGAGATCGACGTGCTCTCACGCCAGACGACGCAAACCTACAGCCGCGAAGCCTCCCTTGGTCTCGATTTCGCGCCCGTCGTCTTCTATGACGGTCAGGGTCTCATGGTGCCAAAGTCGCTCGGCGTTACCAGCGCCGCAGAGCTGAAGGACGCCGCGATCTGCACGCTGCCGGGCACGACGACGGCGCAGAACCTCAGCGATTTCTTCGGCAAGCTGGGCTCCAAGTTCGAACTCGTCGTTTTCGAAAGCCCGGATGAAAACCGTGCTGCCTTCTTCAGTGGCCGTTGCGACGCAATCTCCTCGGACCGCTCTGACCTTGCCTCGATCCGCGCTGTGTCCAACAAGCCAGACGATTATGTGGTCCTGCCGGAGACGATCTCGAAGGAGCCCCTAGCACCAGCTGTTCGCCAGAACGATTCCAACTGGCGCGACATCGTGTCCTGGTCCGTCTGGATGCTGATGGCGGCAGAGGAAAAGGGCATCACAAAGGCCAATGTCGACGAAAAGCTGAAGAGCGACGACCAGGAAATCCAGCGCATGCTTGGTGTCAACGACAACCTGGGCGAGATGCTGAAGCTCGACGACAAGTGGGCCTATAACATCATCAAGTCTGTTGGCAATTACGGCGAAGTCTTCGACCGCGCCCTTGGTGAAAAGACCCGCCTCGCCATGACCCGCGGCCCGAACGCGCCCTGGAATTCTGGTGGTCTGCTCTACGCTCCCCCGTTCCGTTGAGACAACATTGCGCCCGCAGCTTGCGGGCGCAATCACCTCGCGCGGTTTCTCATCGGAATGCTCTCAATGGCTTTCATGAACAACGCGCGCTTTCGCGCGCTCTTTTACCAATGGCTGGCAAGCGGCGTCGTCGCGCTTGTCGCCTGGTCGATGTTTGCGACCGCAAGCAACAATCTTGCCAGACATGACATCACGACCGGCTTTTCCTATTTGTCGCGCCAGGCCGGTTTCGTCATCAGCGAGGCGGCGATCGCCTACGAGCCGGCCGACACTGTTGCTCGCGCCCTCTTCGTCGGCTTTGTAAACACCATCAAGGTTTCGCTGCTGGCCGGCTTGTTTGGAACGATCCTCGGGCTTGCAGTCGGCATCGGCCGTATGTCGCACAATCCATTGCTCCAGCGGCTGATGCTGTCCTACGTCGAGGCGCTCAGGAATATTCCACTGCTGCTCTACCTCTTGTTCTGGTACGCCGTGACCATCAATGTGCTGCCGCCTGTTCGGGCAGCCCTGCCGCTCGCGCCGCATGTCTATCTCTCCAACAGCGGCCTGGTCATCCCCTCCATCAGCTTTGAGCGCGGCCTTGCCATTGCTCTCGGAGCCGTCACGCTCGGCATTGTCTCGGCGCTCCTCATTCGACAGATCGCGTTGCGCCGACGACTTGCCACCGGCACCTCCAACCATGGCGCCCTCGTCGCGTTGATCGCAGCCATTGCGCCGATTGCCCTCGTCCTCTTGCTGGGCGGCGTTGCGATAACCTTTGACCTGCCGGAAAAGGGCCGTTTCCGTCTGACTGGAGGATTGCAAGTCAGGCCGGAATTTGTGGCACTATGGTTCGGGCTCGCACTCAGCGTGTCGGCAAACGTCGCCGAGATCGTTCGTGCCGGCATCCAGGCCGTCCATAAAGGGCAATGGGAAGCATCGATGGCGCTCGGTCTGCCCCGGCGCCGAGCCACGCGGCTTGTCATCCTGCCGCAGGCACTTCGCCTGATCATTCCGCCGCTCACCAACACATATCTTACCGTCTTCAAGAACAGTTCTCTGGCGATCGCCATCGGTTATCCGGACCTCGTGATGGTGTCCAACACGGTCATGAACCAGACCGGACAGGCAATGGAGACCATTGCGATCTTCATGGGCGCCTATCTTGGCCTGTCGATCGCCATCTCGCTCGTCATGAACTGGTATAACAAACACGTTGCCCTGAAGGAGCGCTGACCGTGACGGAACTTCCACTCGTGCTCGGCACAACCACAGGCGACGCCTCTCCCCGGCGGCCGTCCCGCTGGTGGCAAGATTTCTTCGGGACGCCCGGCAACGCGCTGATCACCATCCTTTGCAGCGCAGCCGTCATCGGTATCGGCTGGCTCGCCACCCGGTGGCTGCTCATCGACGCAGCGTTTGCCGGTACGCCTCAGGATTGCAAGGTGGCGAACGGCGCTTGCTGGCCGTTTCTCGGTGCCAAGCTTCGCTATATGGCATTCGGCTTTTATCCGTTCGAGGAACAGTGGCGGCCATTTCTTTCGCTGATTGTCTTCATCGGCGCGGCCGTCGCTTCCATGGTTCCGCGGCTATGGAGCCGCAACCTGCTGCTCTTGTGGGTGGTCGTCATCCTGCCCGTTCTGTATGGACTGATGGCGGGCGGCGTCCTCGGGCTACCCGCGGTTCCAACGACCCAATGGGGTGGCCTGCCGCTTTCCTTCATGCTCGCGTTCGTCGGGCTTTCCCTGGCGTTGCCGCTTGGTGTCCTGCTTGCCTTGTCGCGAGCATCCGACCTGCCGGTGATCCGCGTGCTGGCGACAAGCTTTATTGAAATCGTCCGCGGCGTGCCGTTGATCAGCATCCTCTTCATGGCGACAGTGATGCTGCCGCTGTTCATGCCGGAGGGCGTTACGGTCGACAAGCTTCTTCGTGCCCAGGTCGCCATCATCATCTTTGCCGCCGCCTATATCGCCGAGATCGTACGCGGCGGCCTGCAGGACGTGCCGAGAGGTCAGCTGGAGGCGAGTGCATCACTCGGCATGGGCTATTGGTTGACGATGTTCAAGATCGTGCTGCCGCAGGCAATCAAGAAGGTCATCCCACCGCTCGTCGCGCTCTTTATCAGTTTCTTCCAGGACACAACGCTCGTCACCATCGTCGGCCTGCTCGATTTCCTCGACACCGTCCGCTCCGCGATGCGCGATCCCGCCTGGCAGGGTATTGCGGTGCTCGAAGGCTACGTCTTTGCCGCCGCCGTCTATTTTATCTTCAGCGCGCTGATGGGCGCTTACAGTCGCTTCCTCGAGCGTTATTTCAGGACGACTCATGATTAATTTCATTCACGTCATGAAAAATGCCGAGACGAGCGTGAGCAAAACTTCGAAGACTTAGTTTCTGATTGCCATCTCACCACACGAACGGGAAGGCTCCCTACAATACGC
The DNA here is from genome assembly GCF_000298315.2 of Rhizobium grahamii CCGE 502. Taxonomy (GTDB): domain Bacteria; phylum Pseudomonadota; class Alphaproteobacteria; order Rhizobiales; family Rhizobiaceae; genus Rhizobium; species Rhizobium grahamii. The sequence goes on from NZ_AEYE02000015.1 coordinate 338,374, forward strand.
GCCTACTTTTGCGGAAGCACATAACCGCCGCGATTTGCATTCAATGCGATCTTGCGGCTCGTGACATCGATGGGACACTCTGCTTGGAGTTGCGCATGTTCCCGCGCAAACCGCCATTTACTCCACGGGAAGCGCGGCGCGGATATAGCAGCCGAAACGCACGGAGACGTGCAAAACTTGGCCGCTTTTTGGCGACACGCCGCCAATAGCAAAGACAAGCCCTGATATCGGCAAGGTTTCTGGCCTTTCGGCATCGTAAGCAAGCAGTCCGACCCTAGGCGTCGCAACAATAAAAACCCGCTTGCATTGTTTATAAATTTATCTATTACTAAACATATTGCTAAACATGAGAAGTTGAGGAGTTCATGTTTAGCATTTCAGAAATGGGTGAACTTGCGCGGTCGGCGGGGAGCCGGCCTTTGGTTCTGGGAGGAACTAATGCAGAAGAAATCGAAAGCCCTTCTCGGGCTGGCCTCGGCGTTCATCATCTCGTCGGCGCTGCCCAATCTCGCAAAAGCCGATCAACTGACACTCTGCTGGGCCGCTTGGGACCCGGCGAATGCGCTGGTCGAACTCTCGAAGGACTTCACCACCAAGACCGGCACCGAAATGAAGTTCGAGTTCGTCCCCTGGACGAGCTACGCGGATCGCTTTCTCAACGAACTGAACTCCCACGGCAAGCTCTGCGACCTGATCATTGGCGACAGCCAGTGGATTGGCGGGTCGGCTGAGAACGGCCACTACGTCAAGCTCAACGACTTCTTCGACAAGGAAGGCATCAAGATGGATGACTTCGTGCCGGCGACGGTCGTGGGCTATTCGGAATGGCCGAAGAACACGCCGAACTACTGGGCACTGCCCGCCATGGGCGACGTCGTCGGCTGGACCTATCGCAAGGACTGGTTCGAGCGTCCGGAGTTGCAGAAAGAATTCAAGGAAAAGTATGGCCGGGATCTCGCCGCGCCGAAGACCTACGATGAACTGAAGCAGATCGCCGAGTTCTTCCAGAAGCGTGAGATCGATGGCAAGACCGTCTATGGCGCCTCGATCTACACGGAGCGCGGTTCCGAAGGCATCACGATGGGCGTGACCAACGTCCTCTATGACTGGGGTTTCCAGTACGACAACCCCGACAAGCCCTACGAGATGGAAGGCTTCGTCAACTCGCCCGACGCCGTCAAGGGACTGGAATTCTACAAGGCGCTCTATGACTGCTGCACGCCGCCCGGCAGCTCAAACGTCTACATGGTCGAATCCGCCGACGCCTTCAAGTCGGGCCAGGTCGCCATGCAGATGAACTTCGCCTTCACGTGGCCGGGCCTCTACAAGGACGAAAAGGTCGGCGGCGACAAGATCGGCTTTTTCCCCAATCCGGCGGAAAAGAAGCATTTCGCTCAGCTTGGCGGACAGGGCATCTCGGTCGTCTCCTATTCCGACAAGAAGGACGCCGCTCTGCAGTACATCAAGTGGTTCGCGCAGCCTGAGGTACAGGCCAAATGGTGGCAGCTCGGCGGCTACTCGTGCCTGAAGTCGGTCGTCAATGCCCCGGACTTCGCATCCAGCCAGCCCTACGCCCAGGCATTCCTGGACTCGATGGCGATCGTCAAGGATTTCTGGGCCGAGCCAAGTTACGCCACCCTTCTCCAGGACATGCAAAAGCGCGTTCATAACTATGTCGTGGCCGGCAACGGCACCGCCCAGGAGGCGCTTGACGGTCTGGTGAAGGACTGGACCGAAGTCTTCAAGGACGACGGCAAGATCTAGTGTCCGGCTGGACGCACAATATTCTTGCCAGAATGGCGGCCCGGATTGCCAAGACTGCCGGGCCGCCACGTGTCTCACATACGCAAAGACCGGGTGACACCTTGAACATTTCCTCTTCCTCCATGGTCGAGCAGGCAGCGGATGCGACCGCAAGAGCAACGCCGGTATCGGTGGCTCGCCGGGTCCGCGGCCTGTCCGACCGGGCGATCGCCTGGGTGTTTATCGCCCCCACCATCATCCTGCTTCTCGCCATCAACATCTTCCCGCTCATCTGGGCGATCTATCTGTCGTTCACGAATTATCGCGCCAATCGCCCAAATGCGCCGGTTCAAAATGTCGGCCTGAACAACTACGAGCGCGTGCTGACCGACCCCGACATCTGGCAGGCGATGCAGACGACAGCCCACTTCGTGTTCTGGACGATCCTGCTGCAGACCGTAATCGGCTTTACGCTCGCCTATCTGATCGACCGCAAGTTTCGTGGCCACGCCTTCTGGACGACCCTGATCCTGATCCCGATGATGCTGTCGCCCGCTGTCGTCGGCAACTTCTGGCGTTTCCTCTACGAACCGCAGATCGGGCTCTTTGCCTACGCCGTTTCTCTGGTCACCGGCATTCCGACCGCTGATATCCAGATGCTCGGCAGCGTCACGCTTGCGCCTTGGGCGATCATCATTGTCGATACCTGGATGTGGACACCCTACGTCATGCTGATCTGCCTGGCGGGCCTGCGGTCTATTCCCGACTATATTTACGAGGCGGCGGAGGTCGACCGTGCCTCCGCATGGCGCCAGTTCTGGTCGATCACCGTACCGATGGCCCTGCCCTTCATCATGCTCGCGGTGCTGTTTCGCGGCATCGAGAACTTCAAGATGTTCGACATGGTCACGCTTTTGACCGGCGGCGGTCCGGGCTCGACCACCGAAGTCGCCTCGATCACCTTGAAGCGCGCGGCCTTCGAGAGCTGGGCAACCGGGCGGGCCTCGGCCTTCGCCATTGTCCTCTTCGTCGCCGTGTTCGGCCTCGCCAACATCTACGTCAAGGCACTCAACAGGGTGAAGCAACGATGAGTTCCGCCACCTCAGCCCATTCGGTCGTCGAACCGAGCTCGACCAGCAAGCGCATCGCCGGCGCCATCGTCATCGTATACGCCCTGATCACGCTGATCCCGCTCGTCTGGATCTTCCTGACCAGCATCAAGTCGCCGCCCGACTCGATCAGCTATCCTCCGAAGATCGTCTTTACGCCGACGCTGGAAGGCTACTGCAACCTTCTGACGACGAGAACAAGGCAGACGCCGGAATACATCGCTTCCCTGCCCGCGCCGACCGGCACCTGCGACGAGGTTACCCGCAAGCGCAACATGGTGATCGCCGGCCCGTCGAACTTCCTGCCGCGCTTTGCCAACTCGCTGGTCATCGCTTTTGGCTCGACCTTCCTGGCCGTCTCGTTGGGGACGCTGGCCGCCTACGGTTTCTCCCGCTTCAGGGTACCGCTCGCCGATGACCTGCTGTTCTTCATTCTGTCGACCCGCATGATGCCGCCGATTGCAGTCGCCATCCCGATCTATCTGATGTACCGCGAGCTCGGGCTTTCCGACACGGCGCTGGGCATGATCCTGCTCTACACAGCGGTCAACGTCTCGCTCGCCGTCTGGCTGCTCAAGGGCTTCATCGACGAGATCCCCCGCGAATACGAGGAAGCCGCGATGATCGACGGCTATACGCGGCTGCAGGCCTTCTGGAAGGTCGTCCTGCCGCAGGCAACGACAGGCATTGCTGCCACGGCGATCTTCTGCCTGATCTTCGCCTGGAATGAGTATGCCTTTGCGGCATTGCTGACCTCGGGTGAGGCTCAGACGGCGCCGCCCTTCATTCCGACCATCATCGGCGAAGGCGGTCAGGACTGGCCAGCGGTCGCGGCGGGAACGACGATCTTCCTCATCCCGATCCTTGTCTTCACCATTCTCCTGCGCAAGCAGCTCTTGCGTGGCATCACCTTCGGAGCGGTCCGCAAATGACGCACCTGATCGAAACACCGCGCCCATCCCGCCCGAAGCGTCCGTTCTTCCTGCGGCGTGGCCCCATGGAGAATATCGCAACCACCCTGATCGCAATCGGCTTTCTGATGCTCTTCCAGCCGTTCCTGCTGGTTCTCTACACCTATTCGCTGGTGACGCTGCTGGCCGGCACGGCCATGTTCATCATCGTCTCGAAATTCCCGGAGTGAGCCATGGCCGACATCAGGATCGAAAACCTCCGCAAGCAGTTCGGCAGCTTCGTCGCCGTGCAGGATTCGAGCTTCGTCATCCATGACGGCGAATTCCTGGCATTGCTCGGACCGTCAGGCTGCGGCAAGACGACGACGCTGCGCATGATTGCCGGACTTGAGCTGCCGACCAGTGGAAAGATCTATCTGGACGGCGAGGACGTCACATTCAACCGCGCCAGTGCCCGCGACATTGCCTTCGTCTTCCAGCTTTTTGCGCTCTATCCGCATATGAACGTGCGCAAGAACATCGGCTTCCCGCTCCTGTCGCAAGGCATGCCAAAGGCCGAGATCCGTCAGCGTGTCGAGGAGACCGCACGGCTGCTGCAGATCGACCATATCCTTGACCGATCCGTCTCCGGGCTTGCCGGCGGCGACCGCCAGCGCGTGGCGCTTGGACGGGCAATCGTGCGCCGCCCGAAGTGCTTCCTGATGGACGAGCCGCTCGGAACGCTCGACGCGGAATTCCGCGAGGTCATGGTTCATGAACTGCGCGAGCTCCACAACCGCATCCATGCGACGACGGTCTACGTGACGCATGACCAGCATGAGGCGATGGCGATGGCCGACAAGATCGCGGTGATGAACCACGGGGTCATCGAGCAGTTCGGCACCCCGCAGGAAATCTACAGCAAACCAGCCACCATGTATGTCGCCGATTTTATCGGCTCGCCGCCGATGAATTTCATGCGCTTCACCTCAGGCCTTCAGATGGGCGCACGATCGATCTCGCTGCATGGCGTCAACGTCAGTATTCCCGAGGTGCATCAGGATCTGGCGGAAGCCGAATTGGCGCTCGGTGTCAGGCCGGAGCATATCCGCTTCAGCGACGCCTCTCCGTTGCGTGGCGCCGTCTATGGCAGCGAATATCTCGGGACCAATCAGGTGGTGGCAGTCGAGACCTCGAGTGGTGTCATCAAGGCGCGCGTACCTGCAAACCGTAATTTCCATATCGGCGAGACGGTTGGCCTTGAGTTCAACCCGGCCAAGCTGGCGCTGTTCGACTGCAAGTCGGGCCGCGCCATTGCCTCGGCGCTGTATTCGGAGGAACGTCATGGCTGACGTCGCGCTCAAGGGCCTCAACAAGCGTTTCGGCGACACACAGGCACTCGCTGATCTGGACCTGTCGATCCGTGACGGCGAGTTCGTCGTCCTGCTTGGGCCGACGGGCGCCGGCAAGACGACGACGCTGCGTCTTATTGCGGGCCTGGAGCGCCCCGACAGCGGCCGGATCGAAATTGGCGGTCGCAGCGTTGCCGGCGAGGCACCCGCTGAAAGGGATGTTGCCTTCGTCTTCCAGCAATACTCGCTCTACCCGCACATGACGGTTTACGACAACCTCGCCTTTCCGCTGCGAGCGCCGGTGCGCAAGCTCGGAGCCGAGGAGATCGACCGCCGCGTCCGGGAGATTGCCCGCATGGTTAGGATCGACCACAAGCTGGAGAACCGTTCGACGCGCCTTTCGGGCGGCGAAATGCAGCGTGTTGCGATCGGCCGCGCGCTGGTGCGCCGGCCCGCCATCTACCTGATGGACGAACCGCTCTCCTCGCTCGATGCGAAGCTGCGGGCGGAACTGCGCCTGGAACTGAAGCGCATCCAGAAGGAACTCGGCTCGACACTGCTCTATGTGACTCATGACCAGGTCGAAGCGATGACGATGGCGGACCGCATCGGCATCGTCGCGGGAGGCCGATTGCTGCAGGTCGGAACGCCGCGCGAAATCTACGGCAATCCCGCCAGCCTTCATGTCGCTGCCCGTCTCGGCCAGCCGCACATCAACCTGCTGCCCGCCGATCTCCTTCCCGGCGCCAATCCACCACCAGGGACCCGGACGGTCGGGGCGCGAACCGAACATCTTGAAATCATCGTCGACAAGAATGCCAATGCGGAAATCGACTGGATCGAGCACCTGGGAGACCAGAACCATCTGCACATCCGGGTGCGCGACCACAAGCTCGTCACACTTGCAGATCCATATCTTGCAATTCGGCCAGGTGATCGAATCAGCCTGACACTACGCGATCCACTTTATTTCGACGCCAGCGGCCAGCGGCTGTGACACCGAACGAAACAAAACACTTGCATAAACAGACGGGTCTCTCTCCATGAAACACTTCTTCAATCGCCGGGAAACGATCGTAACCGAAGCCCTCGACGGCCTGCTTCTGACGAGCAGCCCCGGGCGCCTTGCCCGTCTGGACAGCTTCCCTGAGATCAAGGTGATCCTCCGCGCCGACTGGGACCGGTCGAAGGTCGCAATCATCTCCGGCGGTGGCGCGGGCCATGAGCCCTCGCATGCCGGCTTCGTCGGCAAGGGAATGCTGACTGCCGCGGTATCCGGCGAGATTTTTGCCTCGCCGAGCGTCGATGCGGTGCTGACCGCAATCCGCGCCGTCACCGGGCCCAAGGGTGCGTTGCTCATCGTCAAAAACTATACCGGCGACCGCCTGAACTTCGGCCTCGCTGCCGAAAGGGCGCGTGCCGAGGGGTTCGCCGTCGAGATGGTGATCGTTGCCGACGACATTGCGATCCCCGGCATCAACCAGCCCCGCGGCGTTGCCGGCACTCTGTTCGTGCACAAGATCGCCGGCTTCCACGCCGAATCCGGAGCTGACCTGAAGACAGTCGCAACACAGGCAGCTGCGGCGGCGCGCGACATCATATCCCTCGGCATGTCACTTTCGACCTGCAGTGTACCAGGCCAAGCGCATGAGGATCGGATGGGGGCCGACGAGGGAGAGCTCGGCCTTGGGATCCACGGGGAGCCCGGCGTCGAGCGCATCGCGTTGCAGCCGGTTGCAGATCTCGTGGCCACCATGAGCGAGCGGCTGGCTGCAAGGATTGATGGCGCGGGCGACTATGGGCTGCTGATCAACAACCTCGGCGCGGTACCGCCGCTTGAAATGGGCGTCATTGCCAACGCCGTGTTGTCCTCTTCTCTTGCCCGCCGCGTCCGGCTGATCGTCGGGCCGGCTCCGATGATGACCGCGCTCAACATGAACGGCTTTTCGCTTTCGCTGATCCGTCTGGATGCCACCCGCGAGGCCGCACTGAAGGCTGCGGTCGAACCGCACGCATGGGCACCCGTCGTCGAACGGCACGAGATCACCGTCATTCCAGCACCAGCTAGCACCTCCGCCCTCGCCGAGGTCACTTCGGTCAGCGACCATAGTGGGAACCGCCAGCTCCTAACTGCAGTTTGCGAGCATCTGATTTCCCTCGAACGCGAATTGAACCACCTGGACAGCCGCGTCGGCGATGGCGATACCGGTTCCACCATGGCAACGGGTGCGCGCAGCATCCTCTCTCGGATCGACGCGCTGCCGTTGAATGACCCCGGCGCCACAATGGCTACAATCGGCGAGGTTCTCAGCACCAGCATGGGTGGCTCGAGCGGTGTACTGCTCTCGATCTTCTTTACCGCCGCGTCGAAAGCCATGGCGGAAAAGGCGGATCTTGCAGCTGCCCTGCTTGCCGGACTTGATCGGATGACGTTCTATGGCGGTGCCGCCGTCGGTGACCGCACGATGGTCGATGCGCTGGCGCCGGCGCTCGCGGCTTTGAGGTCGGGTGGCGTAGCGGCTGCGGCAAACGCGGCGGCGGCCGGTGCCGAGTCGACAAAAGCGATGCGGAGGGCAAGGGCCGGACGAGCGTCTTATATCGGCGAAAAGGATCTGGAGGGAGTGCCGGATCCGGGAGCCGTCGCGGTGGCAGGTGTATTCGAGGTCGCGGCAAGGCTGACATGAGCTGGTGCCACAGTTGGGAGGCTATCAGGTGCAGGCAGAACCGGTTCTTCTCGCGGGATTGATTGAGGCTTGCCGGGCGGCGATCACGGCAAATAGCGATCACCTCTGCGCACTCGATCGCGCGATCGGTGACGGCGATCATGGGACCAATATGCAGCGCGGCTGCGAGGCGGTCAGCGCCGAAGAAGTGACGGTCTCAAGCCTTCCCCTGCCCGAGGCGCTCGAACGCATCGGCCTCACCCTGGTGATGAGCATCGGCGGCGCCGCCGGCCCACTCTACGGGACACTGCTGATGGAGATGGGGCGCGAGCTTCGCAAATCGGACCGGGAACAGGATTTTTCGCTTGCCCTGAAGCAGGCCATCGATGCCGTGGCCCGCCGTGGGCGCTCAAACGCCGGTGACAAGACGCTGCTCGACGTCCTGTATCCCGTGCAGGATGCACTCGCACAACATTCCCCTCTGACGGATATCGTGCGCCGTGCAGAGCTTTCCGCTCGACTAACAGGCGCCATGAAGGCCATGCGCGGCCGCGCCTCCTACCTTGGAGACCGTTCGATCGGACATGTCGATCCCGGCGCTTCGAGTTGCGCCCTTCTGACAACCGCGATATGCCGCTATCTTGAGGAGCACCGCCCGGAATGAATGCGAAGACCCCTAACGTCGGGATCGTGATCGTCTCCCACTCGCCGCTGGTCGCGAAAGGCACCGCCGATATGGTGCGGCAGATGGTGGGTGATAGCGTGCCGCTTGCCTGGTCGGGCGGCAACAGTCGCGGCGAGCTTGGCACCGATGCCGGGGGAATTCTCAAGGCAATTGACGAGGCATGGTCGGAAGCTGGCGTCGCCGTCTTCGTCGACCTGGGGGGTGCCGAAACCAACAGCGAAATGGCGATCGAGATGCTCGGTTCCCCCCGCTCCCAAAAGGTTTCGATTTGCAACGCACCTGTTGTCGAAGGAGCCGTTATTGCCGCTGCCGAGGCCTCCGGTGGGGCGTCGCTGGCCAAGGTGGTCGCGACGGCAGAGGAGCTGTCACCCTGATGAACGGCGGTTTTCGTACTGGGGCCCACGAGGCCGGGCAGATCCATGCCAGTTGCGAGACCGAAGTCGAGGTGAAGCATGGCGTTGGACTGCATGCTCGCCCCTCAGTGACGTTCACGCGGCTGGCAAAGTCGTTTCCGTGCTCGATCGAAGTCGCGGTCAACGGCAACGACGTCTGGCTGAACGGCAAGAGCATCATCAAGATTATGGGCGCCAAGATCCGCAAGGGTTCGGTGCTCAAGATCCGCGCAAACGGCATTCTCGCGGAAGAAGCCATCCGGGCATTGAAGGACCTCATCGAGCGCAATTTCGACGAGGAAAAGAAGCATGGCCGAACCGCTTAGACTGAAAGCCACCAGCGCGTCGCCAGGTCGTGCGAGCGGCCCGGCCTTCGTCGCCGAACCGGTCGAACACGCCGCGTCAATCCCATCAAGCTTATCCGGCCAGGTCGAGCTCGCAAGTGCGATCGAGAAAGCTATTCTCGAACTGCAGGAACTGGCCAACGGGACGGACCCCGAGGGCGGCGATATCGTCGAGTTTCAGATTGAGGTGCTTCGCGATCCGACGCTGACCGAGGCGACTGGCGCGCGCATCGAGGCTGGCGAAAACCCGGCATTCGCCTGGGTCGGAACACTCGATGGATACATCCGGGAACTGGAGTGCTCGGAAGATGACCAATTGCGGGCGCGCGCCGTTGACATCCTCGATATCAAGAACCGCGTCCTGTCCGTGCTCACGGGAACGACTGTCGACGACTTTCCATCCGGATCCGTCTATGTCGGAAAGGATATGGAACCCAGCCGTTTCCTCGCCCACGACTGGTCGGCCGGCGGTGGTATCGCTCTTTACGCAGGTAGCGCGGTCGGTCATGTCGCCCTGCTTGCCAGATCCCGGTCGATACCGATGGTGATCGGGGCCGGCCGCTTCGTAACAGCAGGGGGGCAACATATCGGAGTTGATGGTGACACCGGTATTGTCATTCTTCAGGCAACCAAGTCGAGCGCGACCTCGGCGGGACACGGCGATCCGTCAAAAAGCACTGCTCTGCCACTCGACAACGGAATTGTGTACACGTCGGACGGAACGCAAGTACTCCTGTCCGTCAATGTCAACGCTCCGACAGAAGTGGACGCGGTTCCCGCCGAGGTGACCGCGGGCATAGGGTTGATGCGGTCTGAATTCGCGGTGATGTCGCTCGGTGATGCAGCAAACGAAGAAAAGCAGTTTGCAATCTACCGACACCTCCTGGAATGGGCAGATGGGCGTCCTGTAACAATCCGCATGTTGGATGTCGGGGGCGACAAGCCGCTGCCGGGCATTACCGAGACCTCCTCGCTGCGCGGCATCCGCCTGCTTCTTGCCCGGCCGCAGATTGCGCGGGTTCAGGCGCGTGCGCTCCTTCGAGCAGCAGTCTTCGGTAATCTGCGTATCATGTTGCCAATGGTGACATTCCCTTCCGAAGTTGATGATATGCGGCAAATCTGTCGCGAAGAAGCCGGCGAACTTCGCCGCCGCGGCGTGCCGCACCGCACTCCGCCGATCGGCATGATGGTGGAGGTACCGGCAGCCGCGCTCATGCTCGACGAATTCAATGGCGCTGACTTCTTTTCGTTCGGCACGAACGACCTGACGCAATACCTCGTGGCCTCCGCACGTGACGAGGCCGGCTTCAGCCTGGAGCGAGAGCGAGCCGTACCGGCCGTGCTGCGGCTGCTGACCCAGGCGGTGAAACTCGCCGGCGGCCGACCGGTCAGCATTTGCGGTGACATGGCGGGCGACCCGGTGGCCACGCCCGGTCTCCTCGCGGCAGGCATACGCCATTTTTCGGTGGCGCCAGCTCGACTTGGCGCGATAAGATCGGCACTCGTCGGCTTGAACGCCGATGGGACAAAGGCAGCCGGGGACTAGGGATGGCGCGCGAAGACACCGAAGACGCCATTATCGCCTATAAGGACATTCTGGCGCAGATTATCGACAACCGGCCGTCCGGAACACGTCAGAGGCTGGCAACGGAACTCGGCAAGCATCGCAGCTTCGTCACCCAGATAACCAGCCCCACTTATGCGACGCCTCTTCCCGCGCGTCACCTCGCGACCATCTTCAGGGTGTGCCATTTTAGCCCCGCCGAACAGGACCGCTTTCTGGACGCCTATCAGGTCGCCCATCCCGGCAAGCTGCCGGAGTTTGGCGCCACGGAAAAACTGCGGCATCTTTCGATAATGGTGCCTGACTTCGGCGATGAACGCCGCAACCGGCTTCTGGAAGAGGCAATCACGGACCTGATCCAAAAGATCGCTGAGATTTCGGGGCCGCCTGATTGAACAGGCGGTTCGCGCGTGACGAGCGCTAGATGATCATCGCCTTGGGAGGGGTTTGATGAAGAAATTCATGAATGCAGCGGAAACAATGGTCGCCGAAAGCGTCGAAGGTTTCGTGCGCGCCCATGAGGAGTTCGTTGTATTCGGCGCAGACCGTCAATTTGTCCGCCGTCGCCACCTCGTTCCAGGTAAGGCAGCAATCATCTCCGGGGGCGGAGCGGGCCACGAGCCGATGCATGTCGGCTTCGTCGGTCGCGGCATGCTGGATGCAGCATGCGTCGGGCATATTTTCACGTCCCCCACTCCCGGCCAAATCCTCAACGCGATAGAGGACGTGGACACCGGTGCTGGCTGCCTGCTGGTGGTAAAGAATTATGACGGCGACCTTATGAATTTCGAAATGGCGGCAGAGATGGCGTCGAGCCGCCACAGAATTGAGATGGTGATCGTAAGCGACGACATCGAAACGGCAAGCACGAACGACGGGCGCGGTCGACGAGGCATTGCCGGTACGGTGATCGTGGAAAGGCTTCTCGGCGCCGCCGCGGAAAACGGCATGGCACTCGCTGATCTGAAAACCCTTGCTGCCGGCCTCGCGTCCCGCGTCAGATCGATGGGTGTCGCACTGACCGGTGTCACGGTGCCGCACACGCGGCGATCGACCTTTTCACTCGGCCCCGAAGAAATAGAAATGGGTGTCGGCATTCATGGAGAGCCGGGCCGTTCAAGAGAGCCCTTCTCCAACGCAGACACCATCGTGAGGCATCTAAGCGAGGTAGTTTTCAACGAAGTCGCTCCGGTCTCTGACAAGGCATTGCTTTTCGTGAATGGACTTGGCGGCACGCCGCCAGCGGAACTTTATCTCGCTTACAACGTCGCGCATCGCTTCATGCAGGGTCATGGTTTGCAGATCGCGCGCTCACTGGTTGGTACTTACGCAAGCTCACTTGACATGCAGGGCCTTTCCATCTCGCTCGCTCTCCTCCGTGACGAAGAGTTCACTCTATGGGATTCACCTGTCGCGACGGCTGCATTGCGCTGGGGCTGCTAGGGATGGGTCTGTCGTGGCGACCTCAGCGCGGCGGCTGTAACTCGTCGGACCTAAAGGTTGGAAAATCTTATAGTTTCGGCGTCAGCATCTCGAAACGGTCACGGGTCGTCGAGCAGGTATCGCCGCCAAGGCGCGCGACGGCATCGACTTGCGTCGGATCGACGCGCAGGCCTTCAGGATCGACGACACCGTCGCGATAATGAGCATAGATGATCTCGCCCATGATGATCTGACGGGATTTCCCGAGCTCAAGCGTGACATGACGCCTGCACTCGAAGGCTGCGGGTGCTTCCGCGATCCATGGCGAAGCGACTTTCTGACCCGGCATCGCCGTCAGTCCCGCCTCCTTGAGCTCGTCGACACCACGCGGATATTTTGAGCCGCAGACATGCATCGCTTCGGCAATGGAAAACGAGACAATGTTGACCGTGAAGACTTCCGTCATGCGGATGTTATGGCCCGTGTCCTTGAAAGACATGTCCGGATTGTTCTCGACGCCGAGCGCCAGGATGGGCGGATCGGCGGAGAGGCAATTGAAGAAGCTAAACGGAGCGGCATTGATACGGCCATGTTCGTCGACCGTCGTCACCAGCGCGATCGGTCGCGGAATGATCGTGCCAATCATCAGCTTGTAACGCTCGCGTTCCGAGAGCGCTTCGAAATCGAAGGATATTGTCATCCGTCAGCCCGCTGCTCGCATTGGCGCGAAAGCGCTCATAGCGCCGGTAAAGGCTTTTGCCAGAGGCGATGCGTAAGAACCGCGCTTGCTCGTCGACAATCCGAGCGAAACCAGCGCCTCGGCCTGCTTCACCGCTGCGGCGACCCCATCGACCACGGGCACGCCATAGATATCCTGCAGCTCACGCGCCAGATCAGTCATCCCAGCGCAGCCAAGCACGATCGCTTCGGCGCCATCCTCAGCAAGAGCACGCTCGATCTCGGCCCGGAGCTTGCCGATAGCGCCCGAGGTGGGATCTTCGAGCTGAAGAACCGGAATATCGGAGGCACGCACCCTGGCGCGTCCGCCCATGCCGTAGCGTCGTACAAGATTGTCAATCAAGACACGCGAACGCTCCAGCGTCGTCACGACGGTAAATCGCTGCGCCAGGAAGCCTGCGGTGGCGACCGCAGATTCACAGAGTCCAAGCACCGGCACGTCGGCGAAGCTGCGCGCTGCGTCAAGTCCCGTATCGTCGAAGCAGGCGATGATTGCGGCATCGTATTCGCCAGCCCGCTCCTTGAGTTCGCTGAGAAGTCCCGGGATTGCGAGCGCCCCGTCATAGTGCCCTTCGATCGATACCGGCCCCATGCGTGAGGTCGCGGCAATGATGGCGGTGCCAGACGCCATGACCGCGCGGGCAGCAAGGGCTGCCTTCTCGGTCATGGTTTCAGTCGTATTGGGATTGACCAGAAGAATGCGCATTGGGGGTCAGCTTACCTTTGCCTGACGCCGACGCAGCATGAGCATGATGCCGAGCGCGACGAGGATGATAGTGAAGGAAAACAGCGTCGTTACCGTGCCGAGCGCGTATAGCACCGGCGTCGTGACGTTGGTGGTCATGCCGTAGATTTCGAGCGGCAGCGTGTTGTAGCTGCCTGATGTCATCAGCGTCCGGGCGAATTCGTCGTAAGAGAGCGTGAAGCCGAACAGCCCGACACCGATCAGGCTCGGCGCAATCATCGGCAGCACGACGTGGCGGAAGGTCTGCCAAGAACTCGCGCCAAGATCGCGTGCAGCTTCCTCGTAGGCGGGCGAGAAACGGTTGAACACGGCGAACATGATGAGCACGCCGAACGGCAACGTCCATGTCAGATGCGCGCCGAAGGCAGACGAATACCATGCCGGCTTCAGTCCGCCCTGCTGGAACACCACGCCGATGCCGAGCGAGATGATGATCGACGGCACGACAAGGCTAGCGACAGTCGCGTAAAACAGAAAAGTCGCGCCACGGAACCGGCGGCGGAAGGCAAGGCCCGCGAGCAGCGATACGACGACCGTGACAACCATCACCATCAGGCCGAGCGTAAACGACCGGCGGAACGAGGCGCCGAAATCGCCCACCGCCTGTTTCTCGAACAGATTGTAGAACCAGTGAACGGAAATGCCGTTCAGCGGGAAGGTGAGGCCGCCATCCGGCCCCTGGAACGACAGGATCAGGATCGCCGACAGTGGTCCGTAGAGGAACAGCACGAAGACAAGGAAGAAGGCTGCGAGTACGTAGAATTCGAAGGTGCGCCTCTCGTGGCTCATCTCAAAGCTCCTTGCGGATATCGACGACGCGCAGGATGGCCGCGACCATCATCAACACGACGATCAGAAGCACCACGGCATCGGCGGCAGCGGCCGGATATTGCAGCAGCGACATCTGGTTCTTCATCATCAGCGCCACCGAGGCGCTCTGCCCGCCGGACATGACCTGCACCGTCGAGAAATCGGCCATTACGAGCGTCACTACGAAGATCGAGCCGATGGCGATGCCGGGCTTGGCGAGCGGGATGACGACGTTCCAGAGGATCTGCCAGCCGCTGGCGCCGGCATCGCGTGCCGCCTCGAACAGCGAGCGGTCGATGCGCATTAGCGTGTTGAAGATCGGCGTCACCATGAACAGCGTGTAGAGGTGCACCATGGCAAGCACCACGGCGAAATCGGAATAGAGCAGCCATTCGATCGGCTGCGGGATGATCCCCATCTCGATCAGCGCCGAATTGACCAAGCCATTGCGGCCGAGCACCGGGATCCAGGAGATCATGCGGATGATGTTGGATGTCATGAACGGCACGGTGCAGACGAGGAACAGGATCATCTGCGTCGACGTGCGGCGGATGTGGAAGGCGAGGAAATAAGCGACCCAGAAGCCGATGAAGACGGTCAAAGACCAGACGATGACCGTGAATTTCAGCGTGTTCAGGTAGGTCTTCCATGTGACCCACGAGCCGAGCGTATCGGTGTAGTTCATCGTCAAGAAAGCCGGATAGAGACCGGCGAAGTCGTAATCCCAGAAGCTGACGATACCGATCATCACGATCGGCAGGATGAAGAAGAAACCGAGGATCAGGATGAGCGGTGTCGCCTGGACATATGAGGCGGCCCGCGCCGGAAAACGAAAGCCGGGGCTGCCGACCCGTTCGGCCTTCTCGTTTGTCTCTGCTGAAGCGATCGTCGCCATGTCCTTATCCTTTCGGAAAACGCCTTTATGCCGGCGGTTTGCGAGGAGGCGCCGTTTAGAACGCCTCCCCAACCCTCCCCGAGGGGAGAGCATTTCGGGTCGTAGCCGCCACGCTCTCCCCTCGTTGAGAGCGAAGCGGCACTGACCCTTGGAAGTAAGCTCCTTAAGCCGCGATGAACTCGTTCCAGCGGCGAACCATGTAGCGGTCCTCGTCCATGACGGAGTTCCAGCACGCGACATGGCCCATGCGCTCTTCGAATGAGCCGCCGTCGCGAACCGCACCGGCCTTCTCCATGACCTTGCCCTCTGGCGAAAGGATATCGCCTGCAGCGGCCTTACCTTCGATCCAGTAGCCCCACTCGTCTGCCGTCATGAAGTTCTTGGCCGTGTCCATGCAGGCCGAGTAGTAGCCCTGGCGGTTGAGGTAGCCGCCGACCCAGCCCGACGTGTACCAGTTGATGTACTCGTAGGCCGCGTCGAGCTCGGCGCCCTTGAGGTGCGAGGCAAGGCCGAGACCGCCGCCCCACGAGCGGTAGCCTTCCTTGAGCGGCTGATACTTGCAGGCGATGCCCTTGGAGCGGACGGCCGCGACAGCCGGCGACCACATGGACTGGATCACGACCTCGCCCGATGCCATCAGGTTGACCGACTCGTCGAACGACTTCCAGAAGGCGCGGAACTGGCCGTCCTGCTTGGCCTTGATGAGGAATTCGATCGTCTTGTCGATCTCTTCCTTCGTCATGTTGCCCTTGTCGGCGTACTTGATGTTGCCAAGGGCTTCCATGATCATCGCTGCGTCCATGATGCCGATGGACGGAATGTTGAGGATCGAGGTCTTGCCCTTGAACTTTGGGTCCATGATATCGGCCCACGTCGAGATTTCGCGGCCGACGAGGTCGGGACGAATGCCGAGCGTATCGGCATTGTAGATCGTCGGCATCATGGTGAAGAGTTCTGTCTCGCCCTTGGCGAAGGTCTTGGCGTCCGCGCTCTCAACATAGCCGACCGTGTGCGGCGCCGTACCCTGCGCGATCACGCTATCCGCCTTCAGCTTGCCGTTCTTGAACAGCGGAACGACCTTGTCGTAGTATTTCAGCTTCTTCACATCCATCGGCTGGATGACGCCGGTCGGGTAGACCTTCTTCAGGATCCAGTATTCGATGTCGGCGATATCGTAACTATCGGGCTGCGTCACGGCGCGCTGGGCGGCGGCGTCGGAATCGGTCGCCGTCATCTCGAGCGTGATGCCGAGGTCCTTCTTGCACTGCTCGGCGATGGCGTTGATGTTGGAAACGCCGGTGCCGAACTGGCGAAGCGTGATGTTCGACTGCGCCCAGATGGTCGGGAAGCCGGTGATCAGGCCGGAGCCGGCGGCGGCACCGAGAGCGGCAGCGCCCGTCTTCAGCAGGCTGCGGCGCGACACGCCCTTGTCGAGCAGACCCTTCTTGGTGGTTTTCGTTGTATCAGTCATGTCAGTTCCCTCTGGTTTTTGTGGTAATTGAGATTCATGCCGAAACGCGGCCCAGGAGAACGGCGTCCTCCAGGGCCCAACTCAGGGACACCGCATCGCCGACCGATGCGGGGTTGGCGAAATAATCGCCGTCGGACGCAATGACGGTGAAGTCATCGCTGCCCGCGCCGACCACGGTGATCTTCACCGAGGCGCCGCGATATTCGATGTTGGAGACGATGCCGTTGAAGCCGAGCGTCTTGTCGGTGGTGCTCGCCAAACGAACCCGGTCGGTGCGGATGCCGATATCGATGACCTCGCCGGCGTGCTTGCCGTTGCCGCGCACCGAGAAGGTCTGCCCTTCCGGCACCTCGAGCGTCGTGACGCCGTTTTGCGAAGAGACAACACGGCCGGAGAGAACATTGTGGTCGCCCATGAAGCGGGCGACGAAGGCGGTGGCCGGCTGCTCGAAGACCTTGCGCGGCGTTGCCGCCTGCTCGATCTTGCCGTCGTTCATGATAACGATGATATCGGCGAGCGCCATCGCCTCTTCCTGGCTGTGCGTCACATGAACGAAGGTGATGCCGAGACTCTTCTGCAGCTTTTTCAGTTCGGCACGCATGCGGATCTTCAGGAACGGATCGAGCGCCGACAAAGGCTCGTCGAGCAGCAGCGCTTCCGGATCGGTGATCAGCGCGCGCGCCAGCGCTACACGCTGCTGCTGCCCGCCTGATAACTGTGCTGGCCGCCGCATCGCATAAGCGTCCATCTGCATCAGCGTCAGCAACTCAAGCGCCTTGGCCCGGCGTTCGTCCTTCGCGACACCCTTCATCTTCAGGCTGAAAGCGACGTTGTCGACGAGGTCGAGATGGGGGAAGAGCGCATAGGATTGGAACATCATCGCCGTACCGCGCTTGGCCGGCGGAAAGTCGGTGACGACAGCGTTGCCGAGCCTGATATCACCGGACGAAATGCTTTCGTGCCCGGCGATCATGCGCAGCGTCGAGGTCTTGCCGCAGCCGGAGGGACCGAGAAAGCAGCAATAGGAACCGGCCGGTATCTTCAGGCTGATGGAATGGACCGCCGTGGTGGCACCATACACCTTGGAAACTGATACGATATCGATCTCTGCGGCCTTCGACATTGGTCTTCCCCTGTTCGAGAAGGACAATGCATCCGCCGTGCCAGTTTCTATTGCATGGCATCAAGAGTCGAAAAATCAAACACTTCGCTTTGAGGAGAGGCAAAATATCAAAATTCATGCAACTTCATCATGTGCACATAAAATAGGCTATCGTTCGCAATTCGTGCAAAATATCGTATACAATTTAGCCGTCACTTTGAGCGCACATTTCGTTTAACTTTTACGGGAAACACAGATATCATTTCCCGGTCAAAAGGTATTTTTGCTCATGAAGCCCGCCGCAACCGCCCTGCAGACTGCAGAGGATTCTACCGATACAGGCGCACAACAGATCCGCGACGCGATCCGCGATGCGATCGTCGAGCGGCGCCTGTCGCCGGGAACGAAGCTCTCGGAAAGCGATGTCGGCAACCTGTTCAATGTCAGCCGTACGCTTGCGCGCGCCGCCCTGCAGGCCCTTTCCTATGAGGGCCTGGTCAGCGTCGAAAAGAACCGTGGCGCGTTCGTCGCCTACCCCTCGCCCGATGAGGCCCGCCAGATTTTCGCTGCCCGCCGCCTCGTCGAGCCCGGGATCTTGCGGGAGGCTGCAGCCAGAATCACGCCCTCGCAAATCCAGCATCTGAAGCAACTGCTCATCGCGGAAGGCCGCCTGATGGGCGAGCGTGGCCAGATGGCACGACGTGCCGAGATCAAGGCATCGGGCGACTTTCACCTGACGCTTGCCGCCATATCCGGCAATGCGATCATGCAACGTTTTATGGATGAACTCGTAGCCCGCTCGTCGCTGGTGATCGCCCTTTATGGTCAATCGACCATATCGAGTTGCGGTCATTCCGAGCATGGCGATATCGTCGCCGCGATCGAGAGGAACGATCTCGACGAGGCATGCAGGCTGATGCTGCACCACATCGCGCATATCGAGGCCGATCTTGATCTTCGCGAACGCAAAAGCGTCGGCCTCAAGGAAGCCTTCGAGGGGTGAGGTCAGATTAACCAGAGTTGAAGGCGTTGACCGAGGACTGCTGGTTTCCGCCAAGTCCGCCATGGGCGGAAGGGTATCATCAGATGCCCGACCGCATCGGGATCGCCGAGGCAAATGCGGATAAGATGAAGTTGACGAACTCGACAACTCGATAGGCGGTAGAAACAGAGAACTTTTGGCGCTTAAGCTACGGAGCTCTCTATGAAGAGTGCGGAGAAAGCATGGCATTGCGATCCTTGCGTCCCTTGCCTTGTTCAACGCGGATCAGCATGCGTATCGAGTCGATGTCATCGACCTTGAGATGCGCGACCTCGGAATTTCCTAATTTCCGAAAATGTGAATGGCTCGAGTCCCCTGAAGGCGAAAGCGCTTACTTCCGCTACCGGCGGCGCAAAGTTCTGGTCCGCTTACGGCCTGCCGGGAGCGGACGATAATCGGCACCTCTTTAGCTGGAGGCGGCACAGATAGTCCGACCCTTCCATCAGATACGCGGGAACACCGTCGTCTTCTTGACGGTTGCATAGGCGAAGCTTGTGTCGATCCCCGCGATCCCTTCGATGTTGTGAAGCTGTTGTCTGACGAACTGCTCGTAGTCCTTCAGGCTTTGAACGAGGACGCGGAGGAGATAGTCGGCCTCCCCCGTCATGACGTAGCAGTCCTGTATATTGTCGATGGAGCGGACCTTCCGCTCGAAGGCCGCGATCGCTGCCTCCGAGTGGCGCTCGAGCCTGATGCGGACGAACGCGGTGATTGGAAGCCCGTAGGCCTCCTCATCGACGATAGCGGTGTACCCCTTGATGACACCGTTCTCTTCCAGGAGTCTGAGACGGCGAAGACATGGAGACGGCGAAAGTGCCACTTTCTCGGAAAGCTCCTGGTTCGATAGGCGGCCGTCCCGCTGCAGCGTAGAGATGATCTGTCGGTCCTTCTCGTCCATGGCCCTCCTCCATTGGCAGAATCTGTCAAATATCGCCCCTGATGGGATCAACATAGCAAGAAACTGCCTGAGGAAGAAGCATATCATCTCACTCAATTTGACATTGAGGTTTCTCATGGCCGACATTACTGCGACTTTCCCCAGACCGACGATCAAGTGGAATGAGACTGCCGCTGGAGGTTATGTTGTGTTGGCGCTCGTCGTCCTCATCTGGGCTGGGTTCGCGCTCACCATGCGAGCCATGGGCAAGTCGCCGCTCGCGACTGCGGATGTCGCCCTGATCCGCTTCGCCGTGCCTGTGGTGGCGCTACTGCCCTTGCTGTTCGGCCGCCTGCATCTGCTGCGCCAAGTCGACCGCAAGACCGTCCTGTTGGTGCTGGCAGGTGGCGTGCCTTTCTATTTCATCGCGTCTGCGGGAGCCAAGCTGACCTCAGCGGCCTATGTTGGCGCATTGATCCCAGGTACGACCCCGCTCGCAATGGCCCTGATCTCGCGCGTGTTCATGGGTCGGAGACTCTCTACAAGACAGGCTCTCCCGATCGGACTTATCCTGGGCGGCGTCGTACTGATGATCGCTGGACAACGCCACGCTGTCACCGCGGACACACTGCGGGGCGTCGGACTGCTTCTGCTCGCGAGCCTCATCTGGGCCGGATACACGATCGGCCTGCGGCAGACCGGGTTGGACGCCATCTCAAACGGCCTCCTACTTTCGATCGGTTCCCTGGTGACTATCGTGCCTATGATGCTCGTCGGGCTGGTCGGAAGCAATTTCGGCCACTTCAGCGTCGGTGAGGCGCTGCCTTACGTACTCGTCCAGGGTGTCGGGACCGGGCTGATCTCGACCTTGGGCTACGCGTTCGCGATCTCGCGGCTCGGCGCGTCCCGAAGCGCCACGATCGGGTCCCTGTCTCCGGCGCTGACGTCCCTTTTAGCTATACCCCTGTTGGGAGAGTCGCTCGCCGTCGCGACCGCCATCGCTGTCGTCCTGATGACATTCGGCGTAATCTTGGCGAATCGTACAGGCGAGCGAGTTCCAGCATGACTGCTCGATGCTCTGACTCAATGGGAATAGGCGCCCCACGCCTCGGAGCCGCGTGTCAGCAAGTCCATGGCTGTAAGCGCTTCGTGAACCGCCGTCGTTTAATGCACCTCCCGGACGAGTGCCAATCGAGGTAATGGCGCGCGCTACGCCCTTAGCGACTTGAGGTTTCACGTCACGCCGCCTCAGCCCTTCGACACTTAGGTAATTGCCTTAATATAATTGACAGATGACCTTACTCGCTATAGTAAGGCACATGCCTTATCATTCCGCACCCCTGGATCTCGCCTTTCACGCCTTAAGCGACCCGACCCGCCGCGCGGTGGTTTCGCGACTGTCTGAGGGCGAGGTACCGGTCAGCCTTCTGGCCGAGCCTTTCGACATGGCCCTGCCCTCGTTCGTCCAGCACCTCAAGGTTCTGGAGGATTGCGGACTGATTGCCAGCGAGAAGCGCGGGCGCAGCCGCTGGTGCCGGTTGGTACAAGCGCGGTTCGATGAGGCGGCGGACTGGATGGAGGCAGAGCGCCGACGCTGGACCGACCGGTTGGATCGGCTGGAACTCTATTTGGACAAGACGAAAGAGGATGGTGAAGGCAATGGCAACCCCGTTTGATACATGGTCGCTTGATCGAGAGATCGTACTGGTGAAAGTTCTGAATCACCGACGCGACAAGGTTTTTGCGGCTTGGATGGACCCCGGGGCGCTAGCCGAATGGTACGGTCCGGCCGGCCTGAAGATCGAAAGCTACGAGGCCGACATACGCGAGGGCGGACTCTGGCGGTTCGACATGGTTGGCCTGTTCGAGGGCAAAGAACAGCGTTTCCCGAACCTCATGCGCTTTCTGGAGATCGTGCCGAACGAACGGATCGTGATGGACTATGGCACGCCTGATCCCAACGACCCCGACCGTTTCCGCACCACGGTGACCTTCGATGAGCAGGCCGACGGCAAGACGGTGCTCACCATGCGGCAACTCCATCCCACCCGCCAGCGACGTCAGGTCGTCATCGGCTTCGGCGCGGTTGAGTACGGGCTACAGACGCTGGATGGCCTCGCAGCTTGGTTGGACGGCTGAGTATTTGGCCAATCAGCCCCGTCTGTACGCCTTCCGTCAATTGGGTTTGCTGTGGCTCTGGCGATCGGTCGAAACCGGCGGCAGGAGGGAGGAAGATGAAGCGTTCTCCCAAGTTTGCCCGGCGCAGTCTGCCTGCCTTCCCAGAGCCAGCCCTCGAGAATTTCCTTCGTTCCGAGGATCGGAGTGATCAATTCATGGCTACACGGATCAGTGGGGGATGTTGTTAGTGAGCCGCGATTCACGTAGAAGAGAGCTCCCATCAAGTTCACCCCGGAGCTCCCGTGCATATCGGACCGCAACAGCGGATTTACGTCTGTTTCTTTCTGTTCGCCGTCTCCATGGGCGCCATGCTTTCGCGCCTTCCGGACATTCAGGATGCGCTGCAGATCGATAAGTCCGAGCTTGGCTTGACTCTGATCGGAGCCGCCATTGGCGCCCTGATTTCGTTGACGTTCTCGTCACCGATAGTCGCCCGCCTCGGAGCTCGAACGACCGCCTTCCTGACCGTCTTGGGTACCTCCGCTTGCCTTGCCCTCGTGCCATGGATGAGCGCCGCTCCCCTGGTATTCGGTATCCTTCTTTGCGAAGGACTTCTGGCAGGGGCGCTGGAAATCAATCTCAACGTCGAGATCGATCGGATCGAGGCGCAACTGGGGCGCGGCGTCATGAACCGGGCGCACGGTTTCTGGAGCCTCGGCTTCTTCGTCACCGCGCTGATATCCGCCGCGGTCCGTCAGGCTGGAGTGTCAATGCAGCTCCACCTGGCTTTGACGTTTGGCTTCGTCCTGGTCGTTGGCACTCTGGTAATCGCAGGCATGCGCAATGCTCCAGCCAGATCCGCGCAGGAGCATTCCGACACGGGACGCATCGCGCTGCCGACCATTGCGCTTCTTCCTCTGTGTGTGATCGGTATCGCTGCTTTCCTGGTTGAGGGCGCAGGTATCGATTGGTCTGCAATCTATATGCGCGACGTATTCCAGTCTGAGCCTTTTGTCGGCGGTCTGGGTCTCACGCTTTTCACCTTCTTCATGGCTATGACGAGGATTTTCGCAGATCCGTTCGTCGATCGCTTTGGTTCGCGGGCGGTAGCATTCACTCTGCTGTTGGTGTCAGCGGCCGGCTTGAGCGCAGTTTGGCTTGCCCCGCATCAATTGATCGCCCTTCTCGGGTTTGCACTCATGGGCGGCGGCTGTAGCGTGGTTTATCCGCTTGCCGTTTCTGCGGCGGCCCAACGGTCGGACCGAGCCTCTCATCTCAATGTCGCAGCGCTCGGTCAAATGTCGTTTGTCGTATTTTTCCTCGCTCCGCCACTCCTCGGTTTTGTAGCTGAGCACTTTGGTATACGGACAGCATATCTGGTGTGCCTGCCCGTGATCCTCGGCGCGCTGATATGCGTTCGCGCCCTCTCCGCCCGGCGCCGGTTGGCGCTCGCATAGGTTAGCTGCCAATCGCACCGTGGTTTTCCGATGACGGCAACGCGAATGAAGGTCGGACTTTGAGGTTCGTAGTGACCTATTCTCTCCGTTGCAGGGAGTGGCGGCAACGAACCGACGTCTTGGACGCATCGCTTCTCCCAAATTGCGACCTTAAGTCTCAATTCGCCCGCTAGACTTCCACGAGCCGAGCCGAATTCATTTGCCTAAGAGGCGGAATGGCGGGAAATTGACTGAGGTTGTCTGCTGAGCAACCAAGTGTGGCAACGGCAAGATGACAAGAGCGTCCTCCAGGGAGGAGTAAATGGCCGACGACCATTCAAAGCTCAAGGGACCCGATCTGGCCCTCGGTATTGCGCTTGCCGATCTGGCTGATGGAGGCAAGCTGGTCGGTCATTGCGACGGCGAACCGGTGCTCTTGGTGCGCCGCGGAGCAGAGATATTTGCGGTTTCTGCCACTTGCTCCCACTATGGCGGACCACTGGTAGACGGTCTCGTCGTCGACGATACCGTTCGCTGTCCTTGGCATCACGCCTGCTTTGACCTTCTCACCGGAGAGGCGTTGCGCGCGCCGGCCCTATCGCCACTCGCTTGTTGGTCGGTCGAGCGGCGCGACGAAAGGATCTTCGTTGGCGAGAAGCGCAAGAAGCTGTCCCCCACCGCGCGCGAAAGCAAGACAGGTGCTTCTCCAGAGCGGATCGCAATCGTCGGCGGTGGCGCGGCCGGTTTTGCCGCAGCCGAGAGGCTGCGGCGTGAGCAATATCAGGGCGATATTGTCATGATCAGCGACGATGAGGCACCGCCCGTCGACCGCCCCAACCTCTCAAAGGACTATCTCGCAGGCAAGGCTCCTGAAGACTGGATTCCGCTACGCAACGAAAACTTCTATGCCAAGAATGGCATCGATCTGCGCCTCGGCATCAAGGTTGCCAGTATCGATGTCGGTGCCGGCGAGGTCGCGCTCGCCAACGGAGCACGGTTGGCATTCGACAAATTGTTGCTCGCGACCGGTGCCGAACCGATGCGCTTGACCATCCCCGGCGCCGACATGCCTCATGTCCATACGTTGCGTTCGCTGGCCGACAGCCGCAGGATCATCGCACAAGCTAGCGCTGCGCGACACGCTGTGGTACTCGGCGCGAGCTTCATCGGTCTCGAGGTTGCCGCCGCTCTTCGGACCCGCGGTCTCGAAGTGCATGTGGTAGCGCCCGGTGAACGGCCGATG
The DNA here is from genome assembly GCF_000298315.2 of Rhizobium grahamii CCGE 502. GTDB lineage: Bacteria > Pseudomonadota > Alphaproteobacteria > Rhizobiales > Rhizobiaceae > Rhizobium > Rhizobium grahamii. The sequence goes on from NZ_AEYE02000015.1 coordinate 363,015, forward strand.
GAACGGGTGCTGGGACCTCAGATGGGCGACTTCATTCGCGCTCTGCATGAGGAAAATGGCGTCGTCTTCCACCTGGGAGATAGGGCGGCGAGTATTAGTGCGAGCGAGGTCCTGCTGAGCAGCGGCAGCACCCTGGTCGCCGACATCGTCGTTGCCGGCATCGGCGTGCGACCACGGGTCGATATTGCCGAAACAGCTGGCCTCGCCACTGATCGAGGCGTCCTAGTCAATGCCTATCTCGAAACCAGCGCCTCCGGCATATATGCAGCCGGCGACATCGCGCGGTGGCCCGACAGCCACAGCGGCGAAAACATCAGGGTGGAGCACTGGGTGGTGGCGCAGCGGCAGGGTGCTACCGCGGCGCTGAACATGCTCGGACACCGGAAGAAATTCACGGATGTACCGTTCTTCTGGAGTCAACACTACGACGTTCCGATCAATTATGTCGGCCATGCCGAGGGATGGGACAAAATCGAGGTCGAGGGCGACATTGCCGCTAGGGATTGCCTCGTGCGCTACAAGCGTGGTGGGCAGGTCCAGGCAGTTGCCACGATCTTCTGCGATGTCGAAAGCCTCGAGGCAGAACTGGCGATGGAGCGCGGCACGGCCTAGAACGTGACGGGATCATGCAGTATGCATGCGTTTTGCTCAGGCGATCGGCAAAACATCCAGACCGGCCCGGGAGTGGAAAATCTCAGGCGACTGGAAGCGTCCGCTCGGACGATGGCTATAAACGTCCAGTAATCGCAGCACTAGCTCAGCTTGGCGGAGGAGAGCCGCCCCCGTCATTTGCTGGCTAGTTTGAACAAACCGCGGCTTCCCGCTCAAGCTTTCGAGCATACTCGGTAAGTGGGTAGCAAAGCACAAAGAAGATGACAGCGACTAGCCCGTAAACCTTGAAAGGTTCGAACGTCGCGTTGTTGATCGCGTTTGCGGTCCTCATCAGTTCCTCAAAGCCAAGAATGGACGTCAAGGCCGTGCTCTTGATGAGCTGCACGAGAAACCCGACGGTCGGGGCGCGGGTTATCCTGAAAGCCTGTGGGAGGATAATGAGCCGAAGCTCTTGCAGGCGGTGCAGACCGAGACTTGCGCCAGCGTCCCACTGACCGCGCGGGAGCGCCTCGACGCCGCTCCGCCAGATCTCGGCGAGATACGCGCTTGCATAAAATGTCAGCCCACATACGGCAGCCGTCCAGGGCTCGATGCGGAATCCCAACATGGGCAAGCCAAAAAACATCAGGAAAAGCTGCATGAGGAGCGGCGTCCCCTGGAACAGCGCGATGTAACCTGACGCCAGGCGCCGTGGCCAAAAGGCCTTCGATATACGAGCAAAGAGGATTGCCATGCCGACGCTCGCCCCGCCAACAAACGCAGCAATCGACAGAAGAAGCGTCCAACGCGTCGCGAAGACAAGATTGCGCAAAATATCCCAGAACGTGAATTCGATCATGATATCCCCGCTCCAAGGAACCGGCGACCACCAGCAATCAGCAAACGCCTGAGGCTTGCGGACATGGCAAGATAGATCATCGTCACGACAAGATAGGTCTCAAATGAACGAAAGGTGCGGGCTTGCAATAGATCGGCCTCTTGCGCCAGTTCGCGAACGGAAATCTGTGAGACCACAGCCGATTCCAGCATCATGATAACAATCTGACTTGTCAGGGCCGGAAAGATAATCTTGAGCGCCTGGGGCAAGACGACTTTAAAAAATACGTGTCTGGGCTTCAGCCCAAGCGCCCGTGCGGCCTCGCCTTGCCCTTTAGGGATAGCATCAAGTCCAGCGCCTACCACCTCGGTCGTGTAGGCCGCCATATTGAGGGTCATGGCGAGTATTGCCGCGGTCACCGGATTGAGACGGATCCCGAGGCTTGGGAGTCCAAAGAAAATGAAGAACAGCTGGACCAGGAACGGCGTGTTACGGATGACTTCAACGTAGATGCCAACAGCCCGGCGCAACCAGCCGAACCGGCTTCTTCGCGCCGCAGCGCCGAAAACACTGAGTACCGTCCCGAAGACGGTGGTGCAGGCAATCAGCAAAAGCGTCATGCCCGCGCCATATGCAAGCGCTCCCGCGCCGCCCCAAAGCCAATCGAAGCCAAGGCTATAGGTCATCGCCACTCCTTTCACGGCAGGGAGCAGTCATACGATCAATCCTTGAGATTTTCAGGGTTGAGTGGCGTCTTCAGCCAGGCCTTCGAACTAGCGTCGAGTTTCCCCTCCGCGATCATCTTGGCAACCACGTCATTGACGGCGTTCTTCAGGCCATCCTCGCTCTTGCGAAGAGCGATATGTGATGGCGACGTCAAGAGCTGGAACTTTTGTTCCGGTTTCAAGGCGTCCTGACGTGCCAGAACCTGCGCTCCAACATCGTTTCCAACCACCATCAATTGCGTTTGACCCGAGATGAAGGCCTGGATGACGGAATTGTAGTTTTCGAAGCGCTGGATCGTTGCCGATGCGGGAGCGGCTGCCGTCAGGGAGGTGTCTTCGAGCGTGCCGCGGTTCACGGCAATCGTTTTGTCGGCGAGGTCGTCCTTGCCGCTGATGGCGACGGCTGCCGGCCCTATGACCGCGATGTAGTAGGGTGCGTAAGCGGCAGCGAAATCAATGACTTCTGCACGCTCCTTCGAATAGCCGACGCTCATCAGAATATCGACGCGCTTATCGTTCAGATAGGCAATTCGGTTCTGTCCGGTGACGCCTACGAGGTTGAGCTTCACACCAAGACTGTCGGCAATGTTCTGGGCGACATCGACATCATATCCCTTGAGGCTCATGTCCGCGCTGGCCGATGAAAATGGCGGGAAGTCGGAGAAAATACCTACGCTGATTTGGCCGGCAGCCTTGATGTCGGCGAGGTCGTCGGCATGGGCCGACAGTCCGACCAGAGCGAACGCAGCGGCAGTTGCGATGGTTCTTCCTAGTTTGCTGATATTCATTTTATGTTCCCTTTTTCTTGGTTCTGGATGGTGGCGGCGATCCCAACCTCTCAGGCGGCGTTGCGCACGGCGGGGCTGAGCATGGCGAGGCAAAGCAATTCGAATAAGACCTGCGCGGCAATCTGGGCCGTGTTGGTGGTCGCGTCATATTGCGGTGCCACTTCAACCACGTCACCGCCAACAAGATTTACTCCTCGGAGGCCTCGCAAGATGGCGAGAACTTCTCTCGGAAGCAATCCTCCAACCTCGGGTGTCCCGGTTCCCGGCGCAAAGGCCGGATCAAGGCTGTCGACGTCAAAGCTAATGTAAGTTGGACCGGAGCCGACGACCTCGAGGGCACGTGCGATCACGGCCTTGATACCCATCTCCGCGACTTCCTCGGCGTGTATTACCGTCATGCCCGAAGCAAAGGAGAACTCCCAGAGATACTCGGCTCCGCCTCGAATGCCTATCTGGATCGTTCTTCGAGGATCCAGGACACCGGCAAGGACGGCCTCTCGGAACGGAGCGCCGTGGTGGAACTTGGAGCCCTCGTATGGGCCAGCCGTATCGCAATGGGCATCGATGTGAATCATGCCAACAGGGGTGCGGCTCGCAAACCCCTTGAGGATGGCACCGGATATGGAATGATCTCCACCAACCGACAGGGGGATCACCCCAGTATCGGCGATCATGCGGTAGCTGGCTTCGATGTCCGCATGACATCCCGCGAGATCGAAGCGGCTTCTCATCGGAACATCGCCGACGTCGGCGACCTTGAGTTTGCCCATTGGCGCAACCCCGAGAACATGCTCGTAGGGCCCGACGCGTTCGATCGCCCGAACGGCTCTCGGACCCAACCGCGACCCGGCGCGATTGGTCACACCAAGGTCCATCGGCACGCCGATCAAGGCCACATCCAGTGCTGCAAGCACATCCGGTGTAATGCCGCCCTCGATAAAGGACGCGCCAAGGAAGGTCGCCGGATCTGCAAACGGCCACTTGCGGCTGTCGCCATCCTTGAAGACACTTGCCGCAACTTCGCGAAAGTGTGGATCGTGCATTTCGCCGCCGGCGGCATTACCGAAGCGACGGCGAAGGTCCTCCAGAAAGTCCTGGTCAATCGTCAAGATAAGTTCCCCGGTTCTCAGTCTGTGATGGCATCATTCGCCCAGCCAGAATCCTTTACAACCTTGATATTTCGTGAGGGCCTATAACGATTTCTGATAGTCTGGCAGCCTCGACCGCCATTTTCAACGACAGGCCCGTTCAGATAACTTTATAGGGGCATGGGCGATCCCCGGCCCGTTGCCTCGCGGATGCAGATCGTTCAATGTCAAATTTCGCTGTCATGAGCACATTCGGATAGCGCGCCTTTAACGCAACCGAAGACGCTGTCGAATGCTTGATCTCGATTCATATCTTTTACGAGCTTTCCTGACGGTCGCCGAAATCGGAACGGTCAACGGCGCCGCTGCCAAATTGCATCGAACTCAAGCGGCGGTCAGCATGCAAATCCGCAAGCTCGAAGAGCTCGTGGGGGTAACGCTCTTTTCTCGATCCTCCAAGGGACTTGAGCTCACGGCTCACGGCCAGGTCATGGTGGCCTATGCTCGGGAGATCGTGCTGCTCAGCGATGAAGTCGGCCGTCGGCTCACCGGAAAGGTACTCCAAGGGCGCATCCGTCTCGGGGTCGTCGAAGACTTCGCCGCCAGTCGACTGATAAACATCCTTCGCGACTTCAGGGCCCAGAACCCGAAGGTGGATATCGACATAATCGTCGAGCCCAACCGGCGTCTGGCGGAAATGTTCGAAGAGGGAAAGCTCGATCTTGCCGTGTGCGACATCACCGTTCTCAACAGGAAGCCAATCCTGATCTGGACCGAGTACCTGACATGGGTCGTCAGATCGGATTTTGTGGTCGACGCCAGCAGACCGCTCCCGGTCATCATGTTTGACGAGGGTTGCCCCTGGAATCTCCAGACGATCGCCACGCTGTCGCAGCGAAACATAAAATGGAAGACGGCCTGCGTCGCGTCCACGTTGGTTGCCATGGCGACGGCGGTCAGGGTCGGCATAGGCGTCGGTCCCATGCTTGAAGCCACGATTCCCGAGGGATGTCGCGCGCTCGACAAGGCCGCCGACCTACCCGGCGCCGTCCGCATCGAGATTGGATTTTATGCCCAGTCCGAGGCGTCCGAGGGCGCCCGTTATCTTGTCGAGTTCGTGTCGCGACACACAGCGATGACGGACCGCCCATAACATTCCGTTATAGCCGCGAAAAATAAAACGGCCTGTTCAACTGGCGCAGTGGCTGCAATTTGGCCTTGGCAGCAACCGACGCGCCAATTGAAACAGGGAAACCGGCCGATGGCTATCGAGCACGCGTCCGTCGACGAGGCGTCGCCACTTCAAACAGTCCATATCATCGGCCAGACCGCCAATTTCGCCGCCGGGAGCAGCATACGCGCACAGGCTGCCGAGATCCTTGACCGTATCGATGCCCTGCTGGCGATGGAGGGTACAGACAAGTCGGAACTGATCCAAGCCAACATCTGGCTTCGCGATCTCGGGTCTTTTGCCGAGATGAACGCCGCTTGGGAACAGTGGGTAACTCCGGGCATAACGCCTCGCCGAACAACTTTTGAAGAGCATGGTCTACCAGCACTATGCGACCTTCGAGTCGACGTCATCGCCTGGCGAAAGAGCCAAGGGTTTGCGTCGTCGTAAGGTACAATTCAAAGCCGTAGCGCACCCGTACCACGACAAGCGATTGCCTGGTGGAGCTTCACCTCCCGCGTTACCGCCGCTAGTGCGCCACCAACGGAACCGAATTCTTCCGCCCGTGTTGTTGTCTCACCGCAAATATCCCATGGAGGAAGCAAGCGATGAGCATTTTTGACCGCATAAGGAACGCCATTTTGGGCGACGTACAGGCGGCGGCACCTGTCCAACCTGCTTCTCCCTTGACTCCATCACCGGATTTTCCCGCCGATATCGTTCCGCCGCCAAGACCCGGCGCACCGCAGTCGGGTCAGATTGCCGAGCGACCGCCGATTATTACCGATCCGGCGACAGGTGCACCTCCGCCAGCCCCAACTCCTGCAGTGGATATTGAGGACGTACTCGATGAAGCCGTGAGAAACTCGGGACAGAAGCTCGATTGGCGCCATTCGATCGTCGACCTCATGAAGGCCGTGGGGATGGACGCAAGTCTGCAGGAGCGCAGGGAACTGGCTAGGGAACTTGGCTATGCCGGAGACCCAAGCGACAGCGCGAAGATGAACACCTTCCTGCACAAGACACTGATGAAGAGGCTGTCTGAAAACGGCGGGAGGGTACCGCCCGACCTACTTGATTAGCACCTCGACGGCAAGCGACAGGGCATTCCCGCCCACCGCCGCAACATCGATCCAGACAACGCGATAAGCCTCATGGAACTGGGCCTCGACAGTGTGAAAATCGACATCCTTGACCAGCGGATTTCCTTGGCGAAAGCCGGCCACCGCTCAGCCGGCTGGCTGTTGACGAACAACACTTCGAAATAGGGCCGGTGTCCGCCGACCTCGCCCGTGGCAGGCGGTACGCTGGCGGCCAGGTCAAATCAGGGTGGCACCCAGCCTCAGCATGCTGCCCACGCGCCACGAGTCCGGTTCTCCCGGTCAGCCAATTCCACATGACCGCGAAGTTGATATTCGCTCAACAACGGGTACTTGCGAAGGTAAAATACCACAAGATACCACCAAGAGGAGGTATCTTACTCTCCTGCCGCACTGTGCCTCACATCTATTTCAGCCTAAAGAAACCGACATAACGCTTCTTCAACGCCGGTTCATCGGCCACATTGTGGAACGAAATTGTCGCTGGACGCTTCGATATCGGTCGGTCTGGATGATGGCACGGAGACCTGCAATTGATGCTCTTGAAAGACTTGCCTAGTCGGGCCGGCCTCTCCATACGACCGGTCGGCGCCTCTGCTCGCACCCAAAAGCCGATAGGCAGAGTTATTGAATTGTGCCCGCTGTCAACGCCGGGACCATACGAGACCCAGGCGTTGCCAGTGGTCGCAACGGCTGGAATTGCGACCACGAATTTGTCGTTACGCAGTCGCATGGCTAGCTACGCGGCCGTGGAGCTTGCCTGCTCCGCTGCGCCTTTCAGAAGCTTGACGAGGGCCTGTGCACCTGCGGTGGAGGAAGCAGGGTTCTGGCCGGTGATAAGCCGACCGTCGGTGATGGCAAAGGGTTGCCAGTTGTCTTTCTTCTCGAAAAGTCCGCCGAGCCGTTTCAGTTCGTCCTCAACCAGGAAGGGCACGACCTTGGTCAGTTGAACCTCTTCCTCCTCGGTGTTGGTGAAACCTGTGACGCGCTTGCCCTTGACGATCGGCTCCCCCTTATAGGTCACGCGATGCAAGACCCCAGGCGCATGGCACACCGCCGCGACAGGCTTTCCGGCGTTATAGAAGGATTCGATCAAGGCGATTGAGTCCAGGTCCTCGGCAAGATCCCACATCGGTCCATGGCCGCCTGGATAGAAAACCGCGTCGAAATCCTCGGACCGCATGTCCTTCAGCTTCTTCGTCGTCGCGAATACCTTCTGCGCGTCCGGATCCTTCTTGAAGCGAGCCATAGCGGCGGTCTGATTCTCGGGAAGATCGCTTTTCGGGTCGACTGGCGGCTGACCGCCCTTCGGCGAGGCGAGCGTCAGATCGATGCCGGCGTCGCGAAAGACGTAATATGGTGCTGCTCCTTCCTCAAGCCAGAAGCCCGTCTTGCGGCCGGTGCTTCCGAGTATGTCATGCGATGTGAAAACCATCAGGATCTTCATCTGTCGGCTCCTTCCTTTGCCGTTACGCAGCGAAACCGGCTGCATTAGGAAAGTATGCCGACGATCGCCGGGATGCGCACTTGCACGTTGGTATCGGCAACACCTTGGTATTGGGTAACATCGTGTGCTGAAATTCGCGACGCAGGACCTGAAGCGAAGCCATGCGACCGTATCGCGATCCATTGGCCATCGCCGAATCGGAATGATGATGTTCTCAGGTTGACTGGATCGACCCGAACCATAGGAGACCGAGTTGAATGCGAGCACCCAAACGTGCTCTCGATTCCTTAATACGAAGGTGTCGCCGATACCTTAGTTCAATGGCTGTATCTCCTCTTTGGTGACTTGTTATCCGCCAGCAAACTCACACAGGAGGCTCTCATGTCCCAGAATCAGCCGGCGGTTTCGCGTCGCACACTTCTTGCAGTAGCAGCATCAATCAGTGCGTTGGGCGTACTTCCAGAAGCGTTTGCCGCGAGCGGAGACCCAAACGAGATCAAACCATTTCGATTCTCGGTTAAGGATGCGGAGCTATCCGACCTTGCCCGGCGGGTCGCGGCGACCAGGTGGCCTGACCGGGAAACGGTCAAGGATCACTCGCAGGGCGTCCAGCTCGCTACCATCAAGAAGCTCGCCGACCACTGGGCCAAGCACTACGACTGGCGTAAAATCGAAACGAAACTGAACTCTTACCCGCAATTCACCACGAAGATCGACGGATTGGACATTCACTTCATACATGTGAAGTCGAAGCACGCAAACGCCCTGCCGATCCTTGTCACCCATGGATGGCCCGGTTCCATCATCGAACAGCTCAAAATCATCGAGCCCCTGACCGATCCGACCGCGCACGGCGGCAGTGCTGAAGACGCCTTCCATGTCGTGATCCCATCGCTTCCCGGCTACGGCTTCTCCGGCAAGCCGACAGAGCCCGGATGGACCCCTCCTCGCATCGCCAAGGCCTGGGCCGTGCTGATGCAACGCCTCGGCTACGCAAAATACGTCGCGCAGGGCGGCGACTGGGGCAATGCCGTTACCGAACTGATGGCTGTGCAGGAACCTCCGGGATTACTCGGCATCCATACCAACATGGCGGCAACCGTTCCCGCCGACATATCCAAGGCGCTCTCCAGCGGCAGCCAGCCCGCCGGCCTTTCACCTGATGAAAAGCGGGCGTGGGATCAGCTCGACGATTTCTACAAGAATGGTCTTGGCTACGCCATCGAGATGAACAACCGGCCGCAGACGCTTTACGGCATTGTCGACTCGCCGATTGGTCTTGCCTCATGGATGCTCGACCATGACATCCGCAGCTATGACATGATCGCTCGCGTCTTCGACGGCAAAACGGAAGGCCTGACGAAGGACGATATCCTTGACAACATCACACTCTACTGGCTGACCAACACGGCGATCTCCTCCGCCCGTCTGTACTGGGATAACGCGCACTCCCCTTCGGGTGGTTTCTTCGATCCGCGCGGCATCAAGATACCGGTCGGGGTCAGTGCCTTCCCGGACGAGATTTACCAGGCTCCCCAGAGTTGGGCCGAGAAGGCATACCCGAAGCTCATCTTCTACAACCGCCCCCCCAAGGGCGGCCACTTCGCAGCCTGGGAGCAGCCGATGCTTCTCACGGCCGATCTGCGCGCCGCCTTCAAACCGCTCCGCAAATCGATCTGACGGCGGCTGCGGCGTTTCATGATGCCGCAGCTCATTCACCATTCCCATCCAATGGATAAAGGAGAAAGGCAATGTCGGACAACCAGATCGTCGATTCCAGCTTCACGGCCATCATCAACGCACCGATCGAGAAGATCGACATCGCGACGTGGTGCTTCACGCTGCCCGAAAAGGAATACCAGGGCTGCTCGCCCGCCCATATCGCTGCCGGCTTCACGACCGCTCCGGACGGTACGCGCATGTCGATCAACGTCGAAACGATCGGCGGCAGCCTGATGGTGCAGCACTACGTCGAAACGCTCGGCGAAAAGGATCATCTGATCCTTGATTCCGACTCAGATGTGTTCACGCCGACGGGCCGGGTAACCATTCACGTCACCTGGGAACTGAGCGTCAAGGCAATCGACAAGGATCGCTGCGAATTCACCAACCGGGTCCAATCCTTCGCCACCCCGGAGATGCTCGCATCCCTCGATCGGCAGGGCATCCCTTTCGAAATCTTCCGCACACAGCGCCAGCCGATGTCGATCGCCCACAACAAGGGCGAGACGCCACTGTTCGCAGCCAGCATCGAGCGCCACGCGCTTCGCAGCCAACAGCCCTCGAAAGCAGCCTGAAGCCCAAAGGAGCCGATAATCATGCATCTGTCCTACGAGCGCGGTACGACCGGTCTTCTGGTCGTCGACCCATACAACGACTTCATCTCGGAAGGCGGCAAGATTTGGCCACGCATCAAGGAAGTTGCCGAAGCCAACAATTGCGTGCCGCACATGGAGCAAATCCTCAATACCGCACGACAGGTGAAGATCCCTGTCTTCTTTGCCATGCACCACAGGTACCGCGAAGGCGACTACGAGAACTGGAAGTACATTGCGCCTATTCAAAAGCTGGCGTGGAACCGTAGGAGTTTTGAATACGGGACCTGGGGCGGCGAGTTCAAGGCGGAGTTTGTACCGGCGTCCGGTGAGATTGTCGCCTCGGAGCATTGGTGCTCCAGCGGCTTTGCAAATACCGATCTTGACCTTCAGCTCAAGAGGCAGGGCATTCACAAACTCATTGTCATCGGACTGATCGCACACACCTGCATTGAGGCGACCGTGCGTTTCGCCGCAGAGCTGGGATATGACGTGACAGTCGTGAAGGACGCCGTCGCGGACTACTCCGACGAGATGATGCACGCGGCGCTGGTGATCAATATGCCGAACTATGCGAGCGCGATCGTAACCACTGAGCAGATTGTCGCTGCGCTAACGTCCATGGAGCCGGTGGCGCCTGCCGCCTAAGACAACCCGTCATATCGGCTGCCCAAAATATCAACGCTGCTCGTGCGTCGTACGAGACAAAAGGCGACGTCGGTTGGTTCCATCGCACTTCACGCCGTTGATGCCTCGATCAATGCCTTCGCCTCGAGGAGCCTGGGGCTGCTGAGGCCTTCAGTGAATCGCCGATAGAGGGGAAGGAGAACAGTCGGAACGCTTGCCTCGCGGAAGGCACCAAGGCTGACGCCCGCGCTCAACTCCCAATACAGCGCTCCCTGCTTCGATGCTTCCGCCATCGCCTGCTGAAAGAGACCTTCGATCAGGGACGTCTCGCTTAAGCCTTGCGCCCTGAGAACGTCTGCTTTCCGCCTCAGAATTTCGGGCACCATCCAACGGTAGCCTTTCTCTTCTGAGAAAAGCAAAGCGTTGCCGACCTCGTTCAAGGCCTCGTTGAAGCGCCCCATCGACTGTAGCGCAGCCGCGAACTCACAGAGGTAGAACGGATAAAACAACAGGTAGGCCCCATTGCGTAGCTCCGCGAGGCCGGTTCGAAGAGCCTCGATACCAGCGGCCGGGCCACCCGATCGATAGGCGAGACTGCCCTTGATGCACAAGCCGGCGGCATGGAAGGGTTGAAGACCGTGCCTGGATGCCTCCGCCAAAAGCTCCTCACCCCATTCCTGCGCGCGGTCCAGATCGTTAAGCGTCAACGAAACGAAGGAAGCCGACCATGCGAGCGCGACGCATAGGACGAATGGCTGCCGTGTCTCTCGTGCCTCCTGTATGGCAACCTCTGCCGTAAGAATTGCGGCGTCCAGTCGGCCACCTGCGATCAGGTTCACTGTGTTGTGAGCCAAGGACGATGTTCGTACGTCCGCTTCCAATCGCAGCAAGTCTGTCCGGCGATTCTCCAGCGGATAGTGTGTGGCCGCCCATTCCAACCTCTCACCAGCTTCCTGATGGAGCGCCTGATAGGTTTGGGGAATGCCGACAAGCCATGCGGCCGTTGCGCGTCCACGCACGTCCTGCTCGTCAACTGCCCCTTCATATTCGCGTGCATAGGTTAGAGCGTCGCTCAATTCCGCCGAGCGGGCGGAGAAGAGCCATAGGGCGCAGGTTAGGCGCTGGCGATAGTCGTAGTCGTTCAGATCTCTGGCAAGTGCCAGCGCGCCGGTAAGCACTTCCTTTCCGCGCTCGTTCATTCCCTGAGTGTAGATGAGTGCGTATCCTAGAGCACATCGCAAGACCATCTCGGTGCGCGAGCCGGTTTCTTCTCCGATGTTCTCCAGCGCGCGCTCAGCCCAGTCGCCGGCTTCGGAGACCAGCGATATTGCCGTCCAAAAGTCGCTTGACGCGGCAGCAAGCTTCGCGCCGAGCACGCCATTGCCGCTTTCCGAGAACGCCCATCTCAAGGCCGCACGTACGTTGTCGGTCTCCTTTCGGTAGCGACTAATATTGTCGAGCGCCGTCTGAAGGGAACGCTCCTCCGAAAAAGGCTTAAACAGCTTGAGGAAGTACTTCGTAACTCGGCACATTGTTCGCCGGAATTCGTCCCGAACTCCAAGCTTCTCCAGCGAGTAGACCCGCACAGTCTCAAGAAGGCGCCAGCGCGGAGCAGCGTCGAAACCGTCGAATGCTATCAACGATTTCGAGACAAGATTTGATATCGCCAACGCCGTTTCCGCTTCCCCGTCGCCGCTGACGGCTACCGCCGCCTCCAAAGTAAAGCCGCCGGGAAAAGTCGCCAGGCCACAAAGCAATTCCCGCTCGGCGTCCAGCAGAAGGTGATAGCTCCAGTCCAGGGTAGCGCGGAGCGTCTGATGACGAGGCAACGCCGTCCGGCGCCCGCCAGTTAGCAGCACGAAACGATCGTCCAGCCGGCCGGCGATCTGCTGTATTCCCAACGTCGCAGCGCGGGCCGCTGCAAATTCGATCGCCAGCGGTATGCCGTCGAGATGCCGACAAATCCCGGCAATGGCCAAGAGCTTCTCGGGATCGGCCGCGAAATCCCACTGCAGCGCTCGAGCGCGCGCCACAAAGAGCTGGATGGCACTGTGTTCGAGAGTGCCGGTCGCCTCCTCCCTGGCCGGCACCTCCAACGGCGGGACGCGATAAGCGAACTCTCCCTCGATTCTCAGCACTTCCCGACTTGTCGCAAGGACCGTCACATTTGGGCACGTGCGGACGAGTGCCTCGATCATCGTTGCGGCAGCATCGATGACATGTTCGCAGTTGTCGACAACGAGAAGCATCGTTCGCCCGCCAATGCAACGAGCGACGACCTCGGCCGAGATTTCATCACCTTGAAGTTGCAGGTCGAGCGTTTGAGCAAGCGTTGTCGGAACGAGGTTGGGATCCTGGAGCGAAACCAGCTCGATGAAGAAGGCGTCTCCTTCGACGCTGGGCAGAAGACTACGGGCGATTTCGGATGCAAGGACCGTCTTGCCGATCCCACCGGGACCTGTCAGCGTCACGACCCGATAAGCGGATGCGAGCGTAAGGAGCTCAGCCACCGCACTCTCACGACCTATAAGATCAGATATCGACGCCGGAATCTTGGAAACGTAACGGGCGTCGGCTGGAGGAGTTCTCACCGACGACTCCGTTCCGTTGAACGATGCCGCGCCGGATTTCCAGTTGCCAAGAAGTCGATATCCACGGCCTGAGATCGTCTTGAGCAGATTCCGGTCTTTTCCCAAAGCCTTTCGAATGGCCGATATGTGGACCTGGAGTGTATTTTCCTCAACAACGATCCCAGGCCATACGCGGCGCATCAGATCGTCCTTTGACACGGCGTCTCCGTCGGCCACGACAAGGACCTCGAGGATGTCAAATGCGCGGCTTCCGATCGGAACGGGTGCGCCGAGAGCCCGCAGTTCCCGCTTTGCGAGATCCATCTCCCAACCACAGAATTCGAAAAGGCCCCGTTCGATCTGTCCCAAAGCGATCCGATCTCTCTTGCCAATGCCAAATAGCACAGCGGCATCTATAACCGCCGCGGCGATTGTGACGGCGGAGGCGCCGCACCGGATACTTCAGGATATTTCAGATTCTCTCAAGCCACTTAAGTCGCTTCACAGGCGGTATCGGCTTAGACAATAGCCATTCTTATTGGCGAGGTTCGCGCTTCCAGAGCATTTCTGGCACAATCACTATTTAAGCGCGAATTTCTCTTTAAACCGGAGGAGAATGGCATGTACAATGGCGGTCTGCTTCAGACATCCCAAAGTAACAAGACATCAGCATCCGACGCGCCGTGCGTATACGTCTTGAGCAACAATGATGACATGGGCGAGAACCTGCCCGATGAGTTGCGGTCGCGCGGCTGGCGGCCTGAAATTTTCGAATCAGCGGATGAATTTCTCTCCGCCCGGCGCGTATCGAGCTTCGGATGCATCGTTCTCGATGCTGATCTGCCCGATCTGGATGTCCAGACTCTCACCCGGATCATCTGCTTTTATGCGATGCATTGCCCGGTAATTCTGCTAACGAGCCACGACCATCGCGACATGACCATGACGGCATCTCGGTTCAACTTTACAATTATGTCGAAGCCGGTGAACACCGTTGCTCTCCTTGAAGAAATACAGGCCGCCATTGCATCAACCATCAAGGTTAATGAACTCGACCAGCGTTATCGGTCGCTCTCGGTGCGCGAGCGCCAGGTTATGCAGTTCGTGGTGGCTGGGCTACTCAACAAGCAGGTCGCCTATGAACTTAGCCTCAGCGAAATCACGATCAAGGCCCACCGCGGGCAGGTGATGAGGAAGATGCGGGCACGATCGTTGCCAGAGCTCGTAAACATGGCTGCCAAACTCGAACTTGGCGCTGCGCCGCTACACTAAACGCGGATCAAGCCGGGAGCACCATTTGCTACCGGCTCCGATGAGACACCGAGAATTGTCAGCGAAAGAGGTCGGAGGCGTTCTCACAACCAGCGCTCCAGATGTTGAGCATATCAGGCTGGCGGAGTTCGCGGGCAATCTCGAAGGTCCCGGTTTTCGGGATTTACGGCCATGTCCACACGTCATCAACGAGACAGCGCCGACAACCGCCGGCTCTGCTTGGTCATTTGCGTTCGCTAAAGATCAGCCGTTGGTAGTCGGCAAGCATCTTTGGGTCTTCGATCGATCCGTGATGGTGAAGCAGCCGCCAGGCGTCGTCCTTTCGGACAAACCACCGCGTCGTCCGGAAGGCGACGTCGATCATCTCGCGCGGCGTCTTGCATTGGCCTCGTTCGCGACCGACGAAGAGGTGCCAGTCGGCGCCACCCTGGCTCGTAAAGTCGTGAAAGGTGACGTGGACCTCAGCCTGGCCCTCGAAAAGCCTGGAGTAGCCTTCGGAGATCGAAGGCCACCCTCGGCGGATGCCGCCGATGGGATTGTCCATGCTTGGAGCCTCCCCGTCGAACCAGACCGACTCCAGCCCGGTCATGTCGCCGCTGTTGAAGGCTCTATAAAACTCTATCAGAGCGTCGAGAGGACTACCGTCAGCGGCCTTCGCTTCGCTTCCACTGATTTCAACGAAATGCCGTTCCATCGAAAATCCTTTCGTTTCTTCAAGGTAGACGGTTGGGAAATGGAAGCCTTTCCATCAACCTCCCGTGTGCTACCTAATCGCGGCCCCCGTATCAGAAGCGCGATCCGACACACTTCCCAGGCTCAGCCTTGCGTCCGTCCTTCGATCACTTTGAGGGCATCCTCATACAGGCGCCGCGTCAGATCGCCAGCGGACAGCCTCGGTGCGAGCTTCGCCGCCTGCCCTGACCAAAGATTCGTGAAGTCGTTCCCGGACGCCTCCTCCGCTTTCGCCTTGATTGCGGCGAGAGCGGCAGCCGCGGTTGGAAATGGTGGAGCGCTTTCGGTGAGCGGCCCGAGTTCGCGCATGATGCGATTGACCACGCTTCTGGCGGGCCTGCCGGTGAAGACGTTGGTGATCGCGGTGTTGTCGTCGCGCGCATCACCGAGCGCTTGCGCATGGACGGCAGGGATCTTTGCTTCGGGGCAGAAGAGGTACGCGGTTCCGATCTGAACCGCCGATGCACCGAGCATCAGGGCGGCCGCTACGCCTCGCCCGTCAGCAATGCCTCCTGCCGCGATGACGGGGATGTTCACGGCATCAACAACCTGCGGAACCAGCGCCATCGTTCCAACCTGCGTGGACATGTCATGTGTCAGGAAGTTTCCGCGATGACCACCGGCTTCAAAACCCATTGCGACGACAGCGTCGACGCCGTTTTCTTCTAACCAGACAGCCTCGGCGACAGTCGTGGCCGAAGAGATGATCTTCGCGCCGGTCGCCTTCACTCGCTGCACCAACGACTTCTCCGGCAACCCGAAATGAAAGCTCACGATCTCCGGCTTGAACTCCTCCACCACGTCGCAAAAAGCGGAGTCGAAAGGCGCACGTCCAGCTCCCGCCACCGGCGCTGCCGGGTCGAGGCCGCACTCGACGTAGTATGGCGCGAGCAGCGCCCTCCACCGCATCTGCGCGGCTGGATCGGAGGGCGGCGTGTGATGTGCAAAGAAATTCACGTTCAAAGGCGCCTTCGTCGAGTTCCGGATACTCGTCAAGGCCGCCTTTAGCTGATCAACGCTCAACAGCGCGCTCGGCAGTGACCCCAGGCCCCCTGCTTGCGCAGCCGCGACCACCATCTCATTCGTGGTCGAGCCAGCCATGGGCGCTTGAATGATAGGGATTTCAATCCCGAGCAAGTCGAGAATTCGGCGATCAGGCCAGCGCGTCATGTCGGACTCCACGGCAATTCTTGGTCCGACCGTCATAGCTCTGGTGCTCGTTGCGGTCCATTGCACCTTGGTGTCTACGCGCACCAATCGATCCCAAAGTATCGGGGACACCTTGGTACAATAGCGCCTCGAGGAAATCGGCGCGATGGTTGTGGAGAACACAGGGCGTAAGCCCCTTCGGTCCCGGCGTCGCCGGCACCAGCACATCAATTTCGAAACAGGCCGACCTGCCCCCAAGGTGGGGCGAACGGCTCTTTGCGTCAAAACGGAGGCATATATGAGTGTGCAAAAGACCGTCGTGGTAACCGGTGCCTCGCAGGGGATCGGGGCCGGTATCGTGAAGACCTTCCTCGACAAGGGCTACAATGTCGTCGGAACCTCGAGACGCATTAGCGAGACCGCGCTCTTCGAACGCGCCGAGCGCTTGGAACTCGTCAACGGCGACGTCAGCGATCCGGACACAGCAGAACGGGTCGCACAGCGGGCAGTCGAACGGTTCGGATCTATCGATGCCCTGGTCAACAATGCCGGAATCTTCTTCACAAAGCCCTTCCTGGAATACACAGTTGACGATTTCCGGCAGCTCTCCGCGACCAACGTGGAAGGCTTCATCCTTTTCACCAATCATGCGATCAGACAGATGCTTCGCCAGAAGTCTGGCGGAAGCATCGTCACCATCACGTCGTCCCTTACGGATCACCCGATCGCGGGCGTGAACGCATCGCTGCCGATGATCACAAAAGGTGGACTCAACGCGATCACCAAGAGCCTCGCGCTGGAATTCGCCGGCGACAACATTCGCGTGAACGCGGTGTCGCCAGGAGTCGTCGACACGCCGCTGCACGCGTCTAACCCGAAGGACCTTTTGAAATCGCTGTCGCCGATGGGGACGATCACCGCGGTCCAGGAGATCGTCAATGGCGTCGTCTACCTGACGGAGTCCGCAAATATCACCGGGGAGGTGCTGCACGTCG
Organism: Rhizobium grahamii CCGE 502; assembly: GCF_000298315.2. GTDB lineage: Bacteria > Pseudomonadota > Alphaproteobacteria > Rhizobiales > Rhizobiaceae > Rhizobium > Rhizobium grahamii. Next base: position 380,423 of record NZ_AEYE02000015.1, read on the forward strand.
ACAACGGCGCACATCTCGGCAAATGGTAGCCCGCGGCCCAGAAGCGCGACTGGAGGAACTGGCCATTGCCTTGCCTCCTGCGCCTACACCTTTCGGCGCCTATGTCGAAGCTGTGCAGTGCGACACCCTGTTGTTCCTCAGCGGCATGTTGCCAGTGGTTGGACACGATCCGGTTTATCACGGGCGCGTCGGCGAGGAATTGTCTGTCCTCGAAGGTTATGACGCGGCGCGCACGGCCTGCCTCAGCGGCATTGCCGCAGCCAAGGCGCAGCTCGGATCGCTGGATCGCATTCGCTGCATCGCCAAGCTCGGCGTCTACATCGCTACGCCGGGAGATTTCCGTGAACATCCGAAGGTCGCCGACGGCGCCTCGGAACTGCTGCTCGATGTGTTCGGTGCGGATCGGGTCCCGCCGCGTATCGTCCTCGGCGTCGCCAGCATACCGCTGGGTCTGCCGGTCGAAGTCGAACTCGTTTTCGAGATCGAGCCCTAGCAAACCTTTCTCTTCCAATCTCACCGATGGAGCAAGTCATGAAGATCAAGCCAACGAATGCGAGAAACGCCGTCATTGTCTCGTCGAAGTTTTTGACGGCCACCGCCCTTCTGGTGCTGCCCGCTCTCGCGCTTTCCGGCCAAGCAGTCGTCGCCGAAAAGACCACCCGTCCGGCGGGCGAGCAAGCTCAGCCCGCAAGCGAGCAGACGCAGATCAAGGTCGACAAAAGGACCCCGGCGTACTGGCGGGTGACTTTCGACAACCCGCCCTTCAACATCTTCGGGCCGGAGACTATTCCGCAGATGGAGAAGGTCGTCGCCGAGATCGAGTCGGATCCCGACCTGCGCGTCGTTGTCTTCGATAGTGCTGTGCCGGGCTTTTTCCTGACCCACTACAACTTCACGCCCCCGCTTTCCGAATCCACCAGCCTGCCGTCAGGGACGACGGGACTTCATCCGCTTCCGGACATGTTGGTTCGCATCAGCAAGGCGCCGGTGGTTTCCATCGCACTGATCCGCGGACGCGCAACGGGGGTCGGTAGCGAACTTGCGCTGGCGAGCGACATGCGCTTTGCGAGCCGGGAGAAGGCAATCCTTTCCCAATGGGAGGTCGGCGCAGGCTTCGTACCCGGTGGTGGTCCTATGGCCCGGCTTCCCCGTCTGATGGGCCGGGGCCGAGCGCTTGAGGTTCTGCTCGGCTCCGACGACATCAATGGCGATCTTGCCGAGGAGTACGGCTACGTCAACCGGTCGTTCCCCGACGACAAGCTTGACCCGTTCGTAGACGCCCTTGCCACTCGCATCGCCGGCTTCGACCGCCAGGCAATCACTGACACCAAACGTCTCGTCGACTATGCAAGCCTGCCGTCCGACCCCGAGATCGGCGCCGGGTGGGACGCGTTCATCACGTCCGTACAGCGCCCGGTCGCACAGAAGAACATCGGCAAGCTGATGGATATGGGCCTGCAGACCAATCCTGATATCGAGGCCAGACTTGGCCACTACACGGGAACCTTGGCAGGCAAATAGCTGTAGCGGGTGTTCGGAGAGACGTTGGCTGGTCGTAGGGACACCTCAAATGACCGCGCACAAAGCAGGACGAACATGATTAGGAAGCGCGCACCGATTGCTCGCCGAGATCAAGCCGACCTTCCAGGTCGAGGCGATACACCCATGACGCGCTTGAAAGCGGTGCTAGCCGCCGCCTCGGAACCATATCCAACCGAGGCAGCTACCCGAGCCACCAAACTGCCCTCCTGGCGACACCATTGGATAATGGACGGTCCCCCGAGGCGAGCGCATCGTGTGCCTGGTCGCGGGAAGTTCCCCGCAGCAATTTTACCGAGGGATGACAAGATGACTATTCAGGAGCGTAGCAGGACCGCGACAAAGACAGTGAAGGATGTCGACATGAAACTGGAGGTCGTCGTGATCCCAGTTTCGGACGTCGACCGCGCCAAGGCATTCTATACCGGACTTGGATGGCGTCTCGACGCCGACGTGCCCGGCAAGGACGGCTTCCGCGTCGTTCAAGTCACGCCGCCGGGATCGCCCTGCTCTGTGATCTTCGGATCGAACGTCACATCCGCGGTGCCGGGCTCCGCTCAGGGACTGCATCTTATCGTATCAGACATTGAGATGGCTCACGCGGCACTGGCCTCACATGGTGCTGAAATGAGCAGCGTCTTCCACGACGTCGGTGGCGTCTTTCACCACCAAAACACCGATGGACGGCTGCCCGGCCCACACCCTTCGCGCGCCAGCTATGGATCGTTCGCATCCTTTAGCGACCCGGACGGCAACGGATGGCTCCTCCAGGAGATTACGACGAGGCTACCGGGTCGGATAGAGACCAACGGTGCGACGTTGGCCTCCGGCAGCGATCTGGCAGCAGCCCTTCGGCGCGCTGCCGCTGCCCATGGCGAGCATGAGAAGCGAAACGGGGGCAAGCATGACGATGACTGGCCCGATTGGTACGCCGCATACATTCTTGCCGAGCAAGCAGGGGCCGATCTTCCGGAATGACACGATCAAACTGCGCGCGCTTGCCGGCCCAACGGACTAGGTGCCCTTGGCGGCGGCGAGCTTCCGATATTCCGCGGTCGGCAGCCCACCCCATCCCCAGTTGTCGAGGTCCACTGCCTCGATAACCATGTAGGTGGGCGACTTTGAGGACCTCGAGCAGCACCTGGCTGACGCCCGCGGTAGCCCTCCAGTCAGCTATTACCGTTCCAGCTCTCCCCTGATCCGCCCGGCAGCTATACGCACACAAGGATCGCTTTTGGCATCAAACCGCACGCCGCGGCCGAAAACCGCGAGGGCGATCGAGTAAGCCTTCAAATGCTCGCCTCGACCTGCGAGGGTCTCCTCGACGATGAAGGACCGGAAATTTGAGGACCGCTTGGGTAGTCTGCATTCCTCGCTGGCCAAAATACGTGCAAGCTGCTCCCCGGACCGCTTGAGGTGACGGTTCCGCCTGTTGCATCACTCCTGTGCCGGCACTTGTCATCGGGCCTCTCGATCCTGATTAAGTACGCTTGCAGCAGCTATGAGCAGTGTAATCGCAACCAGGTACAAGCGGCAACATAATCTGCCAATACATCGATGGGATCGTCGCAACTTGATTCCAATCAAGGTGGCGTGATTTCTTCCTGCGCTTGGTCTTGAATAGCGCCCTAACGGTAGAGGTTACTCGAAGTTACGCCCGCCTTGCCTTCGAAACGAGTATGGTTGTCGGTGCCAGACTGGCGACGGCGGACAGTGCGGCAATGGGCACACCTCTCTTTGTTGGTCAGGATATCGGCCGCTCCTACCGAACGGGCATCCCCAACCGTCCTGAACGCTTTAGTGACGTCATGACCAATACTGGCCTTGGAAGAGGCGGACAGGGGCAATGAGGTCAAGTCCTGTCGTCGCTACCAGCAGCAGCCATCAATCAGTCGTTCCGGATGTGCGCGAGTATCCTTGCGCCTTCGGTTTCGCCGACAAACTCAGCCGCAAGCGCCACCTTTTTTTGCATGCATGCTGCAACACCATTTGGGGCACGCTAGCGGCAGGTAGGTATGGACTGGAGCAGCATGCGTGGCGTGGCGTGGCGACGCACTACCCTTTGCAGTTCATATGAAGCGACACATCGAACCGCGCGGACGGTCAATATGGTTGGCCACCGCCAGAGACTCTCTGTAGATTACCCGATACTACGAGAAAGATGCGTGGGTTCTCTGTAAGGTAAGAGTAGCGCGATTTGAGTTTTTCAGCCTGTTCTAACCCCCATGAAGGAAGTCCCGATGGCGCAAGATCTCCATCCGGCAGCTGTTGAGCATTTGCCATTCTTCATCACGCCGCCCGGTCAGACCGACTACCTGTTCGTCGGCGTCGTTGTCTTCCTGATCCTGATGATCCTGATTGTCGGCAATCTTTACTTTCAGCTTCACGCTGTTCCCGAGCGCATGGCGCATCGCACCAGCAAGGTCCAGATGGAAGTGGTCGCGGTCCTGGCGCTGATTTCGCTCTTCACGCACAACCACCTGTTCTGGATCGCGGGTTTGCTGCTCGCCTTCATACACATCCCCGACTTTTCGACGCCGCTCTACTCGATCGCTCAATCGCTGGGGAAGCTGTCCGGCCGCACGGTTGAAACGACCGACGACCCCGCCTTGGTTCGCGACCAGCCTCCTAAATCCGTCGAATCGCATGCGATGCCTGAAGAGCCCGCCAAGAGCGAGGCCCAGGGCGACGTGAAGGTATCTGCCCATGTTTGAATTGATGCTTTGCTCGCTTCTCACGATCTTCCCGGACTACCTCTACCGGCGCTATGTCCAGGGAAAGCGAATTGGCTATGAGATCAACCTCTATACCATGTGGTACGAGTTGCGCTGGGGCATTTCGGCGTGCCTCATGCTCACCATTTCGCTGATCACATTGATCTTCTATTTTCATCCGTCGACGAAAAACGTGACGGCGGTGTTCCGCACGGTGACGATCCTGCCGGAAACGGTCGGGCGCGTCGATGAGGTCTTTGTCGGCATCAATCAGAAAGTTGAAGCTGGCGCGCCGCTTTTCCGGCTGGATGATTCACAGCAAAGGGCAGCGCTTGAGACGGCGCGGCGGAAAATCGCGGAACTGGATGCCGAAGCCAAGGTTGCGCAGACGGACTTGGTGACAGCGGATGGTCAGATCCAGGAAGCCCAAGGTGCGCTTCAGGTTGCCATCGACGAATATGAACTGAAGGCCCAGCTCTTGACCAGAGATGCTGTTGCCCGTCGCGAGGTCGATCGCCTCGCCAACACGGTCGAAAGCCGCAAGGGCTCGCTCGGTTCTGCAATCGCCAAGAAGGATACCCTCCTGGCCAAGATCGCAGACCTCCTGCCGTCACAGAAAGCGAGCGCGGAAGCGGCGCTTGCGCAGGCACAGGTGGAGTTGGACAAGACACTGGTGCGTGCCGGAGTCGCCGGCACTGTTCAACAATTCACTCTGCGGCCAGGTGATGTCGTCAACACCATGATCAGACCCGCTGGTATTCTCGTGCCGGCAACAGCGGGCAAAGGCACGCTGATCGCAGGCTTTGGACAGATCGAAGCACAGGTCATGAAACAAGGGATGATCGCCGAGGCCACCTGCATCGGAAAGCCGTTCACCATCATTCCGCTTGTTGTGACCGAGGTGCAGGATGTCATCGCGGCTGGGCAATTGCGGATTACTGATCAGCTTGTTGATGTTCAGCAACTGGCGCGGCCGGGAACGCTTACCGTCTTCCTGCAGCCGCTGTTCGAAGGCGGGCTGGATGACATTCCGCCCGGCAGTAGCTGCATCGCGAACGCCTATACGAATAACCACGACGCACTCGCCGACAAGAATATCGGCGCCATGCAATGGGTCTTTCTGCATGTGGTGGACACCGTCGGTCTCGTGCACGCGATGATCCTGCGCATCCAAGCTTTGCTCCTTCCTGTACAGACCCTGGTGTTTTCGGGGCATTGATCGCGCCGGTGGCTTGAAAATGTCGGCGAGAGCTACGCCCTCGGCGGGCGCGGCTGGTCTGCGGGTGAAATGGTAATCGAAGCGTAGCCGGCCCATAGCCGCCATTAAGGCAAGTCCGCAATGCGTCAATTGCGGACATGACGGGGTCGATTTTTCCCTCATCGCGCAGCCGGAAAACGTCGGGACATGTAGCGCGGAGACAGAAATGACTCCTCAGACGGCAATGGTATCAACTGAAGCGGTGTCACG
>NZ_AEYE02000014.1 GCF_000298315.2 Rhizobium grahamii CCGE 502
TAGCCGGGGCCGGCCAGGAGATCTCCACCCGGCCGTTCCAGCTGGTCACCGGCCGCTCGTGGATGGGCACCGCCTTCGGCGGCGTCCGCGGCCGCACCGACGTCCCGAAGATCGTCGACTGGTACATGCAGGGCAAGATCGAGATCGATCCGATGATCACCCACACCATGCCGCTCGAGGATATCAACAAGGGCTTCGAGCTCATGCATTCCGGCGAAAGCATCCGAAGCGTGATACTGTATTGAGGCAAGGACGACGCTTGGCGTCCAGAGACTGAGCTTCACTCCAGAAGGTCCGCCAGCGTGCCACTGCAGCGGTGGCGGACCTAGCTATCGCGGCGCGGATGCCAGGTCATCCGCGCCGCGCCAACAACGGCGGCGCGGCAGCTTCCCGCAGACCGGCCGCTTTCGCCACCGAATGACGTCTTTTCATCAGGAACAAATCTCTCTCCGCACTAAGCTCTCCTGTGCACGCCACCGACACCTGAGGTTTTTTGATCATTTTTTTTGCCGCGCCGAACGCCGTTTTGGCCTAGCCTCAATCAGCAAGACAAGCTTGGGAGGACCAGATGAGCGCGTGGATCAAGGCCTGTGAAATCGATGACATCGCCAATGAGGACGTCATCCGTTTTGATCACGAAGGCAAGACCTTCGCCATCTATCGGAGCCCCGACGACAGCTTCTATGCGACGGACGGGATGTGCTCTTACGAAAAGGTGCATCTCGCCGAGGGATTGGTGATGGACAACATCATCGAGTGTCCAAAACACAATGGCAGGTTCGACTACCGGACCGGCGAGGCACGCGGAGCCCCCGTGTGCGTCAACCTCAGGACCTACCGGACAAAGGTCGAAGACGGCAACGTCTACCTTGGCCTGGAGTGAGGAGCCATGGAAGAGTTTGTCATTGTCGGTGGCGGCCAGTGCGGCGCAAGAGCAGCGCTTGCGCTACGGGATCAAGGGTTTGATGGTGACATCACCTTGATCGGAGAGGAACGGCACCTTCCCTACGAGCGTCCACCCTTGTCGAAAGAACATCTGATGTCACCGGAGGGTATCGAACCTCCCTTCGTCGTCAGCAGCAGCGTGCTTGCGGAGCGGAAGATAGCGACGGTGACGGGCGATGCGGCCGTCGGATTGGACCGCCAGGGCCGGTCGGTGGAACTGGCAAGCGGACGCCGTGTTTCCTACGACAAACTGCTGCTCGCAACCGGTTCGTCTCCACGAAAGCTCGCCTCTGTGGAAGGTATGGAGCATGTCTTCTATCTGCGCACACACGACGATGCGCAACGCCTGTCGCAACGTCTTGTCCCTGGAGGGCATCTGGCAATCATCGGCGCAGGCTTCATCGGCCTTGAGTTGGCTGCAGCGGCGAGGCAAAGGGGCCTCGAAGTCACGGTTATCGAAGCACTGCCGCGCATCCTCATGCGAGCGGTACCGGAAGCCATAGCAGCGCGCGTCCACGCGCTCCACCGGGCCCATGGCGTGCGCATCCTCTGCGGTACAAGCGCGCGGCAGATCGCGGCTCATGACACCGGCATCACCCTGTCGCTGAACGATGGCGAAATCCTCGATGCAACAACGCTGGTCGTCGGCATCGGCGCCGAGCCTCGCTGCGAGCTCGCGCACCATGCCGGCCTTTCAGTCGAGAACGGTATCGCCGTCAACGCCACGCTGCAGACAAGCGATCCAGCGATCTATGCTGCTGGCGATTGCTGCTCGTTCCCTTACGGAGACAAGAGGATCCGCCTGGAAGCATGGCGCAACGCCCAAGACCAAGGGGCGCATGCATCCGCCAATATGCTGGGCGCGGAAAGACCCTACGAAATTGTTCCCTGGTTCTGGTCCGATCAATACGACTTCTCGCTTCAGATAGCCGGTCTCGCCAATGAATCGACGAGCACCATCACTCGGGAGATCGACGAGGAAGCATTGATCTTATTTCATCTCGCTGACGATCAGCGGATCGTTGCGGCGAGTGGCTGGGCACGGGGCAACCGGATTGCACGAGATATCAAGGTGGCCGAGATGTTGATCGCACAGCGCGCCAAGCCCGCACCGAACGCGTTATCGTCGTCTGCAGTGAGCTTGAAATCTTTGCTATCCCGGTCATAGACTTTCCTGAGTTGGCGACTTTCGAATGGGAGAGGCAATGAAAGAGATCCGGATCGGTATCATCGGAACCGGCGTCATGGGTGCCGATCATGCGGCTATTCTGGCCGATGGTGTCGCGAATGCCAGGCTGGTCGCCGTGCAGGATTTTGATCGCGGTCGCGCCGAAAACGTCGCCGTATCCCTTGGCGTGCGCGCCGCCGCAGATGCGGATGCCTTGATCAGCGATCCCGACGTCGATGCCGTGATGGTCTGCTCGCCGGATGGCACTCATGCCGCTCTGGCATTGAGGGCGATCGCGGCGGGAAAACCCGTGCTCGTCGAAAAGCCGCTGGCAGCAAGCTCGGAGGATGCCGAGGCGATCATTCGAGCGGAGGTCGCAGCCGGAAAGCGCCTCGTGCAGGTCGGTTTCATGCGACGGTTCGATGCTGGTTACGTCGAGATGAAACAAGCTCTCGCCTCCGGCGAACTGGGGCGACCGCTCTTTCTCCATTGCGTTCACCGAAACGCTGTCGGCCCAGACTACCTGACATCCGAATTGGTGATTGCTAATTCCGCCGGCCACGAGTTCGACATCGCGCGGTACCTCCTCGACGAAGAGATCACCTCAGCAGTCGTCGCCAGCCCACCGGCGACCCGAAATGCCCCGAATAGGCAACCGCAGTTCATTCTGTTGCAAACTGCTTCCGGTGTGGTGGTCGATATCGAGGTCTTCACGGATGCCCAGTATGGATACGATGTGCGGGCAGAGCTCGTCTGCGAGGATGGAACCGTCGCGCTAGATCCGAGCCCGGCAACGACGCTGCGTGCAAAGGGCCACGACGGCTTTCGGACACCTGCGGATTGGCGGCCGCGGTTCAGGCAAGCCTATCGCGCGCAGTTGGAAGCCTGGACGGCCGGCATCCTCACACAGACGCCCTCAGGCTCAAGCGCTTGGGATGGCTACATGGCGATGTTGGTGACGAAGGCTTGCCTTCAGGCCTGGAAGACGGGCAATCGTGTTGCCGTGGAACTCACGGCAAAGCCGTCTCTGTATCAGTAACACCACAAGAATCGAAGAAATCGGCTGACCTCCGGCACGTGGGAATGGCGAGCCCCTAGCTTCAACGAGAAAGCCCCGCTGTGCGCGAGGCTCACTCTTATCGGCAGACTGTTCTATACCGGGTAATGTAGTGGTTGTGGCTTCGGTGCTGATACGGCACCCTCCAGCAAACGTCGCGGTAGGCGTAACGCGGCCGGTAGTAGTCACGATACCTCGGTCCCTCTCGGTAATAACGAGGCGGCGGCGGATCGTCATAGTATCGAGAGTCTCCGGAACCGAACTCGAAATACACACCTTGGGCGTCGGCAGGGGCACTTACAAAAAGTGCTGCGAGGCCGGCCACTGCGATAATCAACCGTTTCATGGTCAGTCTCCTTTCTCTGCAGATTCAACGCGCCATGCCCCCCTATGGTTCAGCCGTTTGAGGTCCTATAGGACCTAAGTCCTACAGGAACTCCGGGGAAGACGGCAGAGAAAAGCCCCGCGGTGTTGGCGGGGCTCTTTAGTATCGCTACATCTCAAAACAACGTGTCTAGGGCGACACGACCTGAATGGGAAAACGCCGCAGGTCTGCTTCTGTTCCAGACCGGTTCCCGTTGCTACGTCTCCCGGTGCGTGAATCCTCGCGCCACGTCGATCAGCGCACGCAATTGCATCTCGTCGTGGACTCCCTGACGATAGAACTCGATGATGATGGAGGCGATCCGTTCGGACTCGTCCGAGGACGCCTTGATCCCCTGTTCGTTGCGGATATGGTCGAGCACACGATGACAGACTGCCAGATCCTTGGAATGCAACGGCTCGTCGCGGCGGCTGTAGCGTTTGTGGGACATAGTGGTTCCTCCCTCCTCCACAAGCAGAAAGGAGCCCCGCAGGGAAGCGGGGCAGGTAACGGGGACATTTGGAAAGGCCAAGGCGCAGTGTGCGAAACGCCTTGGAACTGTGCCTAGAACGCGATGAAAGGCTGTTGGTTCCCGCCGTCTCGTTCTGTCCCAACGCAAAAGAGCAGCAATCGCCCACAGTGCCGGGCGAGGCTTACTGGCTGACGGTTATGATACTTGAGCCCTCGGGAAACGGCGAGACGCATTCGCGCCTCGGGCCGCCATACGGCTGGTATGTATTGTCATCCGTCCGATACGACGCATAGCGGCCAGAACACCACACGACATGGTTGGTATTTCCGTTGCTCACCGACCCCGTGACCTCCGTGGATGGCGCCGCGAACGGAGAGACGCAGGTGCGGATCTGACCGCTATAGGAGCGATAGGTATCACTGGCAGGATTGTAGGACCGGTAACGCGACGCGCACCATTGTTCATGATCGTTGCGCAGCGAAGTGTCGCCGGAGTCTACTGACAAGCCCTCGGAGGTTGCTTCTGTTGCTGGGTCCGTCATAGGCTTCGGGACGACGGGAGTGATGGGATAGGCTGCGGAGACTAGGGGCGCAACGCGCTCGAACTTTTGGCTCCGCGGATCAACGCGCTCAGGAGTTGAAGTCCAGGGGCCTGCAGTTTCGAGATTGCCCAAGTGTTGTCCTTCAGGCACGGCAAGGATGTAGGTGGCAGCAGCCGCGCCGATGAGACAGGCCCCCACCGCCGCAGCAGCGCCGAACAGCACCGTAGCAATCGCTTTCATAGCAGCCTCCCTACCCCTCGATCCAACTGATTGTGCGACACAATCGAGTTCAGCGAGAAACCCGCCTTCCGGAACTTTGTTCCTCCTCGCCCTGTCGCGCTCGGCGAAAGTCCGGCGGGCAACCACACCGATCGCGGCCGCCGCGTATTCCCTTGATGTCGTTTGATTGTTGCTGGTGGTGAGCGCAGCGTTGCCGCGCTCTGGACCAGGATCAGTTGATGACCTGGATGACCTTGCGCGATGAAGGCTCGACGATCACACGTTCGTCGTTCACCACGGCATAGGCGTATTTGGGATTATCAGGAACAGGTGTAACCACAACAGTCGTCGGAAGCGGCTGGCCGACGACGACCTTCTGCTTGACGACGACCCGCGCCGAAGGCGCTGGTGCCTCACGGACGTAGGTAACCACCTTCTGCGGCGGCGGCTCGAGGATCGCGCCGACAGTCGCTCCGGCGACCCCACCAACGGCTGCGCCAACCGGTCCACCAACGATCGCGCCGGTGACTGCACCGCCTGCCGCGCCGTTGACGGTCGACGACTGCGCGAATGCTACGCCGGACGCAAGGACCAATGCTGCGGCAGCGCTAATCGAATGTTTGATAAGCATGTTTTCCTCCTTGAACAAAGCGACCTCGACAGGCCGCACGTAAATCCAACGACGTGGAATCCTGACGGTTCCGTCTACCGGACCTCAGTCCGAGGTGAACCCGACTTTAGTCCGAGCGTCGCTTTCACGCTGGCGAACTGGCGAGGAGAAGCGGTCCTTACGCGCGTCTCACCGCTTTCAAACGAACACCTTGCGGGAAGTATGCTGCCAAACCGGCTCCGTCGAAGGACCACTATGTGCACTTGACCCTCCTTCTAGGCCTCTACCTTAGACGAGACCACGAACAAAGGAGATCGGTCGTGCCGGCCCGCATCGAAGACTACGCGCTCATCGGAGATTGCGAGACCGCCGCGCTTGTATCGAAGCATGGATCCATCGACTGGCTCTGCTTTCCCCGCTTCGATTCCCCCGCCTGCTTTGCGGCGCTGCTCGGCAGCGACGACAATGGACGGTGGCTTATCCGACCTTCCAGCGAGACCTACGAGGTGACACGCCGATATACTGAAGACACGCTCGTCCTGGAGACAGAGTTCAGAACTGAGACAGGCAGCGCTGTCATCAAGGACTTCATGCCTCTTCGCGATGGCCGGAGTGATCTGATGCGTATCGTCGAGGGCACGCACGGCACCTTGGCGTTCGACCTGGAGTTCGTTCTTCGCTTTGACTACGGACGAACTGTGCCTTGGGTGACGAGCAGCGAGGATGGCACCCTAACGGCGATCGCCGGCCCCGACAGGCTGACCCTGACATCATCGGTACCCCTGCATGGCGACGAAATGCGGACTGTGGGTTCGTTCTCTGTCTCCGCGGGAGAACAGCACTCCTTCACCCTGACATGGAACCCGTCGCACGTTCCTCGGCCGGTAGCGAGATCGATCCGGGCCGCCTTGGAGGACACCGAAGGCTTCTGGAAATCGTTTGCAAGCACATGCTCACACGTGGGCGTATGGAAGCCGCTCGTCAAACGGTCGCTGATAACGCTGAAGGCGCTGACCTATATGCCGACAGGCGGTATCGTCGCGGCGGCGACGACGTCCCTCCCCGAACAACTCGGAGGACCGCGCAACTGGGACTACCGGTATTGCTGGCTTCGGGACGCCACACTTACCCTTCTGGCACTTATGAAGCTTGGGTACTACGAGGAAGCCAGTGGGTGGCGCGATTGGTTGCTGCGCGCTGTCGCGGGTGCCCCGGCGCAGATGCAAATCATGTATGGCGTTGCAGGGGAACGTAACCTACTGGAGTGGGAGGTTCCCTGGCTGGCGGGTTACGAAGGGTCTCGCCCGGTCCGCATCGGCAATGGCGCCGCAGAACAGGTTCAGCTCGACGTCTATGGCGAGGTCGCCGACGCGATGCTGCAGGCACGCAAGGGAGGACTGCCGCCACATCCGCGCAGTCGTCAGCTCAGCGATGCCATCCTCCAATTCCTGGAGAAGATATGGACCGAACCGGACGAAGGGATCTGGGAAGTGCGGGGGCAGCGCCAGCACTTTACCTATTCGAAGGTTATGGCGTGGGTTGCCTTCGACCGCGCGGCCACGACGGCACGCGAAGAAGATAACAGTGAGGCCGCAGCACGTTGGAAGGCCGCCGCCGACCGTATTCATCAGGATGTCTGCGACAAAGCATTCGATTCGGAGCTTGGCTGCTTCGTCCAAGCCTACGGATCAAAAGCCCTCGACGCCAGCCTGTTGCACATTGGGATGGTCGGGTTCCTCCCTCCCGAAGACCCACGTTACATCGCCACTGTCGAGGCGATCGAGCACAAGCTCCTGCGCGATGGTCTGCTCCTTCGATACGAAACCCGTGAAGTCGACGACGGACTACCTGCTGGTGAAGGCGCCTTCCTTGCCTGTAGTTTCTGGCTTGTCGATGCACTTGTGCTGATCGGACGCAGGGACGACGCCCTACGTCTCTTCGAGCGATTGCTCTCGCTCTGCAATGACGTCGGCCTTCTCTCGGAGGAGTACGATACCCAGGCAAAACGGATGGTGGGAAACTTTCCCCAGGCGTTTAGTCATGTCGGACTTATCAACAGCGCGCTCAACCTCGCACGGGCTGAGGGACCGGCCGAGCAACGGGCCGAATAACCGTCGTTCTCAGCACCGGCTTCACCGAAGGGGAGGAACGGGGCCAGGCCAATTCGACAGGAAGCGGCGGCCGACTTTTTCATGGGAGCTAAAGTCCAAAGACGACAAAAACCAGCTTTAGCTGGTTTCTCTATGTCCTTGTTTAAAGGAGCTTTTGGTGGGTGATGTAGGGCTCGAACCTACGACCCGCTGATTAAGAGTCAGCTGCTCTACCAACTGAGCTAATCACCCGTAACCGCCGTGTTGCGCGGTGTGAGGGGGCGTATAAACATGATCGTTTGGCTTGTCTAGCGCCTGCCTGAAAATTCTTTGGTTAAATGCGAAGATTTTTGCGCATGGCTGAAATGCAATGAAATCAAAGGTCCAGTGTTCCGCTAGCCATCCGCACTGCCTGCCCGCCAATCCGAGCATTCGAGATTGCCCCGCCTTCGACATCCATGTGCAGGTGAATAAAGGACGGCCGGCCCATTTCTACACCCTGCTCAATCGTCAGATCGTGGTGGCCATCCGTCAGGCGGTCGAAATGGTGGATAGCGCCGGAAAGCGCCGCGGCCGCCGACCCCGTGGCCGGATCTTCCACAATTCCCATGCCGCTCGCAAACATCCGCGCGTGGAACTTCGCGACATGGTTCACACCGCCGCGACAATAAACATAGGCCGACGCGAGCGCCCCATCGACAAAAGGAACGGTCGCTTCCCAAAGCTGTGGGTCGAAATCCATGCGTTGCGCAGCACCAAGGTCGTGCACGGGCACCATCAGGAACGGTACACCGGCGCTCCACAACGACGGAATGTGATTTTCAAAGCCGATTTCCGTGGTGTTCAGCGACAGGGCATTGGCAATCCCGAGCTTGTCGAGGGGCATGGTGATCTGCTGCGATTTTCGCGGCAGATCGAATTCGGCAAAACTAGCCTCGCCCTCTCGCAGTCGAACCGCGCACCGTACGGGCCCGACATTTTCCTCCAGCACCGAAACGAGATCGATAGTTGCGTTGCGATGCGCTTGCTCGGCGAGCGCGACGGCCGTTCCGACGGTCGGGTGTCCGGCAAAAGGCAACTCGCGGCCGGGGGTAAAGATACGGATTCGCGCCGTGTAGGCGGGGTTATCCGAAGCCTGCACGAAGACTGTCTCTGAAAGGTTCATTTCCTTCGCGATCGCCTGCATGGCGTCGTCGCTCAGGTCATCACCATCAAAGATGACGGCGAGCGGGTTTCCGGCGAGTTTGCGGTCGGTAAACACGTCGTAGACACTGTAGCTTCGCGCCACATGGGCCTCCCTGGTCTCGGTCCTCGTTTCGCCAACCTGCCCGACCGGACGACCGAGCGCAAGGCGTTAAGAGCGGGGCTTCTCTCCAAAGTACCAATCGATGACGGGAAGCATCGCGATATTGTAGGGATGCGCCTTCGGGTCAGCGGAAAGGATCGCAACCGCGCCGTCAATTTCCTTGTCATCGGCAACCAGCATATGTGCGTGGATCTTCGCAATCATTTGGTCGGCGGTCAGGTCGAAGCGGAAGAGACGCAGCACCGTCACCGTACGCCTGACATGGCTCGCATAGTAGCGATCGCCAGCCTCGGCATCGGCAAGGTCAAGCCCGGTCTCTTCGAACACCTCGCGACGCATATTGCCATCCACGTCGCACCGATCTCCGGAGATGTCTTCGGGTTCCAGCGAACCGGCGGCAAAATATACCTGACCCGGATTGGCCGTATGGTTTCCCATGCGGATCGCCACCAAGGCGCCGTCGGAGGTCTCAAGTACCGGATAGGCGAACAGATGGATGCCGCCCTGCCGATCCGGCTGTCGGCGCCACCACATGAATGTCGAGAATGGGATGACGTGGCCCTCGGCCGCCAGGCCACTTTCGGTGAGCGCCAGCCGTTTTTGGAAGACCATGCGGCCATCGAAGAGCGCCGGGTTGGCCGCAGTTTCTCGTTCCCAGTTCTCCCGGATCGCCTCGCGCTCAGCGACATCGAAGGGATGATCCCCCATGAGGACCTTAAGGTCCAATCCGGCAATCGGAAATACCGTCTGCTCCGGCGGCCAGCCGGCAAAATCCTCAGAAAAATGCAGGTTCATATCAAATCCAATGTCATGACAACGGGGCAATGGTCTGAGGCCTTCGGCCGGTCCCAGCCGGTGCGGGGATAACGCTCGATCTCCTGGCCGGGTGGGAAGACGGTGCGATAGGGCTGCCCGTGCCGAACGATCTCCGGCAGGCGACCGGCATTCGTTCTGGCAAGTGTCTTCGAGATCCAGATGTAGTCGAGCTGACACAGCCACTGCTCTTCCGGACCCCGAGCATGGTAGAGCGTCCAGCGATCGAGCGGGTCACGACGACGGACGACGTTCTCGGCAAAACCATCGTGGCTGAAGGCGTCGAGTGCACTGATATCCTCGTCCCGGTGCTCGAAGCGGTATCCCGTGCGCCGACGCCCGATGACGTCGACGCGCTCCTGATAATCGTTCATGTCACCACATATAACGAACCGCTTGTCATCGGTATGACCGTTGAAACGGTCCTCGATGATACGACGTACCGCTAGTGCCTCCGCCTGACGTACCGGCATCGTACCAAGCCTGCTATCGACGCCGTTCGTGCGCGGCCCGTCCATCGACTTGAAGTGAACCACATAGAGCGACAGCGGAACGCCGCCGATTTCAAGGTCGAGCTCCAGGCAGTCGCGCTTGAAGATCTTGTCGTCAATGCGGTTGGTCAGCGCCAGCTCGTCGTTGAAAAGTTCAAGATCGCGATAGGTGAGCATCGCGTGGCTCTTGATCTGCTTGAGTTCGATCTTCTGCCCATCGCGCGTCTCTTCCCGGATGAGCACCGCGACGTCGATCCCGCGGCTGTCATTGCCCTCGACGAGATATTTTTGACGATAGCCGTTGCCGACCATCCTGAAGAGATAGCCGTATTCGAAAGCTTGCAGCGCCTCCATGTTGTCGACCTCCTGCAGGCAGAGGATGTCGGCGTCGGCGTCAGCAATCGCCAGCGCCGTCATCTGCCTGGTATCGTCAGTGGAAGCGATCACCCGCGCCTGCTCGAGCTGCTGATAGACGCCCTCGCTGCGCACTTCGAAAAGCTTGATGACCCGGTCTTGACGCAACTGGTTGCGGAAGCCGGTAAAGTCGAAACGCGTCATGAGGTTTTCGACGTTGAAGGTGGCAATGCGAAGCGACATCGAACATTTCCAATTGGCTCTATGCCATTAGTAGTGGCTAAGCCTCGCTTCGGAAAGACGTTTCGAGATCAGAGACGCCAGGCGGCGCGCGCAATGACCCGCACGCTTTCGCCGACCCGCAAGCGCTCACGGTTGAATGCGCGAAGCACCTGTCCGTCGCCAAGCAGCAACTTCACGGCGTAGCGTTCGCCTTCGTAGAGGATTGAATCGACGCGTGCCGGAATGCCCTCACCCGCGATCAAGACGTCTTCCTGCCGCACCAGCACGTCCACCTTTGGCCCATGACTCGCCTCGCACGAAAACATCTGTTCGAGGACGCTCCAATCGAGAGGCCTGATGTCACCAGCCGGAGAAGACAGCGAGAGGATCGCGCCGCGACCGATCAGCCCGCCAACCAGCCGGCCCTCCGGCCGCGCATAGATTTCCGCGGGCGGTGCGGCCTGGAGCAGGCGGCCCTCGGACATGACAGCAACGTCCGTCGCAAGCGCCATCGCCTCACTCTGATCGTGCGTCACATAGACCATCGTCGCTCCGGAGCGCTGGTGGAATTCGCGGAACGTTTCCTCCATCTCCTGTTTCAGGTGCCGGTCGAGATTGGCAAGCGGCTCGTCGAGCAGCACGACGTCAGGTGACGAAACCAGGCAGCGGGCCAATGCCACGCGCTGTCGCTGGCCTCCGGAGAGATCGGCGGGACGCCGTTCGGCATGATCGCCAAGTCTCACCGTCGCCAGTGCTTCGCGGACCTTCTGCCTGTACGCCTCGCCGGAGATGCCGCGCACTTTCAGGGGGTAGCCCACATTGTCTGCAACGCTCATATGCGGCCACAGCGCGTAGGATTGAAACACCATTGCCATATTGCGCCGTTCCGGTGGCAACGACCGCGACGCGTCTGCAAGCAGGCGCTCGCCAAGATGGATCGAGCCATCGGTTGGCGCCTCGAAACCGGCGATCATGCGCAGAACCGTTGTCTTGCCACAACCGGACGGTCCGAGCAGCGCTAGGAAGCCGCCATGCGGCACCTTCAAGGAAAAGTCGGCAACCGCCGCGCGCCCGGTGCCAAAATCCTTGGCAAGATGGTTGAGGATCAGTTCCGCCACGGTACGACCCCTCTCGGCAGGCGTTTTGCCATCAATTCCATGAGAAGCATCATGAAGACGACCATAAGAACGACGAGCACGGAGAGAGCCGAAGCGAGATCGGAACTGCCGCTGTCATCGAGATTGTAGATGGCGACGCCAAGCGTCTGCGTCCCGGCAGACCACAAAAGCGCGGAAATAGTCAGCTCATTGCAGGCGATCAGGAAGACCAGGATCACCGACGCGCCGGCTGCGGGCGCGATCAAGGGCACGATGATATCCGCAAGCCGCCGGAAGAAGCCCGCTCCCGAGAGCCTTGCCGCCTCCTCCAGTGCCGGATCGAGCTGATGAAAGGCACTGACCACAGGCTTCAGGCTAACGGCAAAAAAACTGGAGAGGTAGGCAATCAGAATGATCCAGATCGTTCCATAGAGCGTCACATGCAGGATCGGAAGCGGTGCGGCAAACACCAGGATGAAGCACACGGCCATGACGATACCGGGCAGCGAATAGGGAATCTCGATAAGGCTGGAAACGATCCGGCCAAGCAGGTCTTTCCGTCGCGTCAACGCATAAGCCGTCAGCACGGTCACCAGAAGGAGACATAGTGCCGTTCCGGCCGCGAGGGAGAGCGAGTTTACGAACGCCGTGCGTGTGACCGCTTGCCGAAAGAGAATTTCGTAGAAAGCGCTTACCGACATCGTCTTGAAGGTCAGCGGCACACCATAGGCCGGCACGAGTGCGCCGGCGAGAAGCGCGAAGAATGGCGCCACCAGCATGAAGAAGATGCAGACCCAGAGCAGCGGCTGCAAAAGGAACTTCCAGTGCCCCAACTCAAAGGCCGCGGTCGCGCCCGAAAGTCCAAGGACGCGGTAATCGCGCCCACGCAAGGCGCGTTCCTGAATGGCAAGCCCGGCAGCGGCAATCATCGCGATCAGCACCGAAAGCACTGCAACATCGCCGAAAGTCCGGCTGGTGAAGGCGGAAAACTTGGTGAAAATCAGTGTCGGGAGCGTGTAGATCGAAGCCGGTATGCCGAGAATTGCCGGAATGCCGAAATTGCCGGTGCAGGAAACAAACGAAATCGCGGCTCCAGCAATGATGCCGGGCAACGACAGCGGCAGGATGATGTCGCGGAAGACACGAAGACTACCGGCCCCAGAAAGGCGCGCCGCCTCGACACCATCGCGAGGCAACGCCATCAGGCCGGCCCGGAGAGCGAGATAGACGAGCGGCGCGTGCTGCACCCCATAGAGCAGCGAAATGCCACCGACCGAATAGAGTGGCTGCGGTGATCCAAGCGGAGGCGCAATGTGCAACGCCTTCAACAGCGGGCTTGAAGGCCCAGACATCTGCACCCAGGCAAGCGCCGTCACCTGCGGCGGGATCATCATCGGCAGGACGAACAGGAAGCTTAGCGCTCCCTTGCTGCTGATATCTGTCAGCGTCAGCAGGAAGGCGAAGGCGCAGCCGATGGCAAGCGAGATCAGTGTGCCGAGAATGGCCGTGACCAGCGTGTAGTAGGTTGCTTGCCAAAGCGCGGGATCGCTGAGCACCGCGCCGACGCCGCCATGTGCAAGTGACACAATGCCCGTCATCGCGAGCCGCGCCAGCGGCAGCACGCTCAGGATCAGGACGATGATAACGACAAAAGGAAACAGCCAGGCAGGCTGGCTGTTTCCCGGACGAACATATCCGCGCATCTGCTTTCCGGCGGCGATCAGTTCGAGCCGTAGATGCCGGAGAACGTCTTGAGGTCCTGATCGGTGGTCTTCAGCGCCTGGGCGGCATTGATCGGCAGCACCTTGATGCTATCGCGAGCCGGGAAGCCTTCCGGCAGCTTCATACCGTTGCGCGCCGGGATGTAGCCGAGCTTGAGGAAACCTTCCTGTCCCTTTTCGGAGAGGACGTAGTCAACGAATTTCTTCGCCGCATCGGCATTCTTCGAGCTTGCGAGAATACCGACTGGTTCCGTTACTGCAGAAACGCCTTCGATCGGGAACACGAACTCGACCGGCGCGCCCTTGGCCTTTTCGCGGATCGGCATGTAGTCGACGATCATACCGAACGCCTTTTCGCCTGAAGCGACCGACTTGAGCACCGCACCGTTACCACCGGCAGCCGTCGCGCCGTTGGCGGCAAGATCCTTGTAGAAGTCCCAGCCGAGGCCGTCGACACCGACCAACGTCTGCGCATGAATGAGGGCCGCACCCGACGTCAGCGGGCTCGGCATGGTCACGAGACCCTTGGCTTCGGCCTTCGTCAGATCCTTCCAGCTCGTCGGCTTGAACGTGGCGGAAGTGTTGTAGACGATGCCGGTAGTGATCAGCTTCGTGGAATAATAGTAACCGTCGGCGTCATAAAGCGAAGCGTCGTAGCTCGCGGCTTCCGGCGACTTGTAGGCGAGCAGTTTGCCGGCTTCCTTCAGACGCTCGAGCGTCACCGTGTCCGCAATCAGCAGCACGTCGGCGACCGGATTGCCGGCCTCGATTTCCGCCTGCAGCTTCGCAATGATCTTCGGCGTGCCGTCACGTACCCAGTCCACCTTGACGTCGGGATTGGCGGCCATGAAGCCGTCCACGGTCGCTTGCGCATCTTCATTCGGCTGGCTGGTGTAGAGAACGAGATTTGCGGCGGATGCCGGAATTGCAAGCAAGGTCGCTGCGAGCAGCGCGGCGGCGGAAACGATCGTCTTCATGGTGGATCCTCGATGATGGGAGAGCCGATCCTTAGCCATCGCGGATAACATGATTGTGACAGTCTGCTTCGCGATGCTGACGTGCAATCGTGCCCTTGACCCGCCTGCCCTACCCCTATCTTCTACCGGACGTTTTGGCTCAAGCCTCTGGGAGGAGGATGCATATGGAATACAGGCTTCTCGGCCGCTCCGGCCTCAAGATTTCGACCGTGACGATGGGCACGATGACGTTCGGTGGCCAAGGCTGGGCGAAGATGGTTGGTGATCTCGGAGTCGCCGAAGCGCGCAGGCTCGTCGACCTGTGCCTCGACGCCGGCGTCAACCTCATCGATACGGCTGACGTCTATTCGCAAGGCGTTTGCGAGGAAATTCTCGGCGAGATCATCGGCGGGCCGCGCAAGAACGGCGTGCTGATCGCGACCAAGGCGCGCTTTCGCATGGGAGACGGGCCAAACGATACCGGCTCGTCGCGCTATCACCTCATCAGTGCCTGCGAAGCGAGCCTCCGGCGCATGAAGACCGACGTCATCGACCTGTACCAGCTTCACGAATGGGATGGACAGACGCCCCTCGAAGAAACCATGGAAGCGCTCGACATGCTCGTCCGCCAGGGCAAGGTCCGCTATGTCGGCTGTTCGAATTTCTCAGGCTGGCACATCATGAAAGCGCTGGGTATCAGCGAAAGGGAAAAGCGGGAGCGGTTCGTCAGCCAACAGATCCACTACACGCTCGAAGCACGCGACGCGGAATACGAACTGCTTCCAATCAGCGTCGACCAGGGCCTCGGCGTCCTCGTCTGGAGCCCGCTGGCTGCCGGCCTGCTCTCCGGCAAGCATCGCCGCAACCAGGCCGCCCCGGAAGGGTCGCGTCAATTCGCCGGGTGGACCGAGCCGCCGATCCGCGACGAAAACCGCCTCTGGAACATCGTGGAAACGCTGGTGGCCATCGCCGAAGAACGTGGCGTGTCGGCAGCCCAGGTGGCGCTTGCCTGGCTGATCGGTCGCAAGGCGGTGACCTCTGTCATCATCGGCGGTCGCACCGAGGCCCAGTTCAAGGACAATCTGGCCGCCGCTGAACTGAAGCTGACCGAAGACGAGCGCAAGCGCCTCGATGCGGTCAGCCTGCCGCCTGTGCTCTATCCGTATTGGCACCAGCTCAATACGGCAAGCGATAGACTGAGTGAGGCCGATCTGGAATTGTTCGGCCCGCACCTAAATCGGTAGTTGGTTCCGAAGGTCGGCGGCCAATCAGCCGCCGATTTCCGCGGTGATGAGCGCCCCCAGGCGGCTGATCCCCTCCTCGATCATCTGATCGTTGGCACAGGAGAAGCTGACGCGGAAGGTGTTTGCTCCCGAGCCGTCGGCGAAGAATGCCTTGCCGGGGACGAAGGCGACCTTGGCCGTTTCCAGCGACTTGGCAAGCAGTGCGGCGCCGTCCATGCCATCAGGCAGCGTCACCCAGATGAACATGCCGCCTTCCGGCTTGGTCCAACTCGTACCGGCAGGCATGTATTTCTCCAGCGCCGCCAACATGACATTGCGGCGGTGGCTGTAAACGGACCTGATCTTGGCGACCTGAGCCTCGAAACCGCGTTCCGCGACGTGGGCGATCGCGATTTGATTGATCGTCGACGAATGCAGGTCAGCCGCCTGCTTCATCAGCACCAGCTTGCGGATGACGGGAGCGTTGGCAACTATGAAGCCGACGCGGAGGCCCGGCGCCAGCGTCTTGGAGAAGCTGCCGCAATAGATCGTGCGGGTATTGTTGATGTGCCCCTTCCTCGCAATTTCGGTTGCAAGAATCGGCGCGACCGGCGCCCCGTTGTAGCGGAGCGACTGGTAGGCCGCGTCTTCGATAACGGCGATATCGAGTTCGTCAGCCAACGCGAGAACCTTCTCTCGTCCAGCCTGATCGACGGTCTCACCGGTCGGGTTGGCAAAGTCGGCCGAGAGATAGGCGAACTTCACCTTGCCACCCGCCGCAGCGGCCTGCGTCCTATACGAATCGGGCGTGCGGTTGCCGTTCGGCGTCAGCTGATCGTAGGTCGGCTCGTAGGCATTGAAGGCCTGGAGTGCGCCGAGATACGTCGGCCAGGTAACGAGTGCCGTATCATCTGGCGAGAGGAAAAGCTTACCGAGATAGTCGAGGCCCTGCTGCGAGCCGGAGACGATGAAGACGTTCTCAAGCTCGCAAGGAATGTTGAGCGCCGCCATCTGCTTGACCAGCCATTCGCGGAGCGGCTTGTAGCCTTCGCTAACGGAATACTGCAGCGCCGAGTTCACGGCCGAGCTGCTGAAGATATCGGCATAGGCCTCCTTGAATTCCTGGTCGGGGAAAAGAGCCGGATCGGGAATGCCGCCCGCAAAGGAAATGATTTCAGGGCGATCAAGGAGCTTCAAAAGCTCGCGAATCTCCGATGCGCGCATCCGTGAAGAACGCGTCGCGAACATGCCCTCCCAATTCAACATGGGTATTTCCTCGCAATTTTTTGTCTTTAGATGAGAGAACCACGCAATAAAAAATAAGTCAATATTACTGACCTATTTGGTTGCCGCCATGACAATTTTGGCGAGCGAAGGTCACTTCCGTAAACAGAAGCCAGAACGGGCCAGAATCGATCTTTTCAAGACCCACCCCGTGGCGGTAGTGTCGCCGCCACTATCCAACATCCTATGAAGGTGCCAGCAATGTCCGCGTCGTCGAATACTCCTGAAATCAAGATCGAATTCCATACGTCGCCGGTCTCGGAAGCCGATCGAACTCAGGCTCTGGAGACACCCGGCTTTGGAAAGGTTTTCACGGATCATATGGTTCTGGCCCGGTGGACTCCCGACAAAGGCTGGCACGATGCGAAGGTAACGCCCCGGCGGCCTCTGGAACTCGATCCCGCCAGCGCAGTGCTGCACTACGCTCAGGAAATCTTCGAAGGTATGAAAGCCTACAAGGCCGACGACGGTCGCATCCTGCTCTTCCGGCCCGAAGAGAACGCCCGCCGTTTCGCGCAGTCGGCGGCCAGGATGGCGATGCCTGCCGTACCGGAAGAGCTTTTCCTGAAGGCGGTCGAGGAGCTTGTCCGCGTCGACAAGGAATGGATTCCGTCAGGCGACGGCAGCCTCTATCTGCGCCCATTCATGTTCGCCAACGAGGCGTTTCTCGGCGTCCGCCCTGCCCAGGAGTACATCTTCTGCATCATCGCCTCTCCGGTTGGCGCATACTTCAAGGGTGGCGCAAAGGCAGTTTCCCTCTGGGTCGAGACTGAATACACCCGAGCAGCAGCCGGCGGCACCGGTGCTGCCAAATGCGGCGGAAACTACGCCGCCAGCCTCGTGGCACAAGCCGAAGCGGCGAAGAAGGAGTGCGACCAGGTCGTGTTCCTTGATGCTGCGGAACATCGCTGGGTCGAGGAACTCGGCGGGATGAACGTCTTCTTCGTGATGAACGACGGATCTGTCGTAACCCCGCCTCTTGGGGGCACGATCCTGCCGGGCATCACGCGCGCCTCGGTGATCGTGCTCGCCGAAGAAAAGGGCTTGCGCGTCGAGCAGCGCCCCTACTCATTCGCGGAATGGAAGGCCGATTCGGCCAGTGGCAAACTCGTGGAAGCATTCGCTTGCGGCACGGCAGCAGTCCTCGCGGGCATCGGCCTGGTGCGACACGCCGGGGGCGAATTCCGTATCGGAGATGGACAGACCGGCAAGCTGACCAGCGAGTTGCGTCAGGAGCTCGTCGGCCTGCAGAAGGGCGTCACAAACGATGAACGTGGCTGGACACGCCGTATCCTCGCCTGAGGCCATCCGCGGCGCGCGACCAGTCGGCCACCAGCAATTCAGAGATTTCGAAACCGGGCGACGCCCGGTTTTTTGTGGCTTGCGCCGAGAGGTGCGACCCTTCAGCCGTTGACTAAAGGAGTTAAGGCGGGAAAAGCCCTCGTTCCCCGCTTCCGTTGGGGAAGCGGGGGAGTATTTCCGAGACTGTAGCTCGATCGTCCCGCGTTCAGGAACGGAACAGAGACGCGATCTGCTCTTGTGTCGGCAGCTGGCCTCGCGGCGTCAGCTTATCAACCACTCCGGGCAGGACCGTCGACAGTTGATTCAGGAGCTCTTGCTCGCTGATTCCCGCCTGACGTGCGAGATCGCTGATCGTTTTGGACCCGAGCGCATCATTGAGGCTACCCGGCGCGATCGGCTTGTTCTGCCCGGGCTGGACCCAGGAATCCACCGTATCGCCCTGCCCGGCTTCCGTCAGCTTGCCGAGGAGGCCGCCGAGACCACCGAGCCCCCCAAGACCGCCGAGAAGCCCGCCGTCACCGGGCTGCGGAGTGGTTTGCGGATTGGCCTGTTGTCCAGCTGGATCCGTCTGGCCGCCGCCACCACCGAGAAGCTTGCCCACCAGCAACGCACCGAGTGCAATCATGATCGGCTTCGATATATTTCCGCCTGGAACGGCGTCGTCAAAAATACCCATGCCATCCTCCTTTTTGGTTTCTTCATTTCACTGAACAACAACTGTAGAATGAAAGCATAAGGCTCTCACGAACCTTGAATTCCCCGGCGAGCTATTTAGCTAAACGGGAAGATGGTCTGAATATTCAACCAATCAAGGAGGGAAATGGCGGATGTCAGTAATCAGTTGGATTATCCTTGGACTGATCGCAGGTTTCATCGGCAGCAAGATCGTCAACAAGTCTGGCGCTGGCATGCTGATGGACATCGTCCTCGGCATCGTCGGAGCGATCGTCGGCGGCGTTATCTTCAGTTTCTTCGGCGCATCGGGCGTAACGGGCATCAATATCTACAGCCTCGTTGTGGCGGTCATCGGTGCTGTCGTCGTTCTCTGGCTATACCACGCCGTCAGCGGGCGCCGGTCCATCTAGCGCGCGATTTTGTTTCGGCCGAATGAGCGTCGCCTCAAAGGCGGCGGCTTTGTGCGTGTTATTCGGCCTTGATTCATCGGGCGAACGATCATGGCGGACGAGAGTACATCTTCCTTCTACGACGACAACGCGGCCACCTACGCCTCGCGCCAACGAACGCTGCCGATCCGACGGCTGGACGCCTTTTTGTCTCAGTTGCATCCTGGCTCATCCATCCTTGACCTTGGCTGCGGCGGCGGCCAGGACAGCGCCTACATGCTGTCAAAAGGCTTCGACGTAACGCCGACTGATGGATCACCGGCGATCGCCAATCAGGCGGAGTCCTTCCTAAAGCGTCCCGTCGCGGTCCTGCGCTTCGAGGATTTGGACGAGGAGGAAGCCTTCGACGGCGTCTGGGCCGAGGCAAGCCTGTCGCATGTCGCGCGTGCGACGTTGCCCGAGGTGCTGGAGCGGATTCGCACGGCCCTGCGGCCCGGTGGCACCTTCCATGCGACCTTCAAGGCGGGCGAGGCGGAAGGGCATGATCGCTTCGGTCGCTACTACAATTACCTTTCGGCTGAATTGCTTTCGGAAATGCTGGGCGATGGCGGCTGGCATAACATCGTCATCAGCGAAGGCGACGGCACCGGCTATGATGGAAAGCCAACGCGCTGGCTTGCGGTGCGGACGCAAAAATAAAGGCCGGAGCTTTCGCCCCGGCCCCCTGATTCAGCAGCTTGAAACCACTTAGTTGACAGACTTGTCGACCAGCTTGTTCTTGCCGATCCAAGGCATCATGCCGCGCAGCTTGGCGCCGACTTCTTCGATCTGGTGGCTGTCGTTCATGCGGCGAATGCCCTTGAAGCGCGAGCCGCCAGCCTTGTATTCCTGCATCCAGTCGGACGTGAACTTGCCGGTCTGGATGTCGTGCAGGACGCGCTTCATTTCAGCCTTGGTTTCAGCCGTGATGATGCGCGGGCCGGTGACGTATTCGCCCCACTCCGCCGTGTTCGAGATCGAGTAGTTCATGTTGGCGATGCCGCCTTCATAGATCAGGTCGACGATGAGCTTCACTTCGTGCAGGCACTCGAAGTAGGCCATTTCAGGCGCGTAGCCAGCTTCCGTCAGCGTTTCGAAGCCGGCGCGGATCAGCTCGACGAGACCGCCGCAAAGAACGACCTGTTCGCCGAAGAGGTCGGTTTCGCACTCTTCGCGGAAGTTGGTTTCGATGATGCCCGAACGACCGCCGCCGACGCCGCAGGCGTAGGAGAGAGCGAGTTCAAGAGCGTTGCCGGAAGCGTTCTGGTGAACGGCAACGAGGCAGGGAACGCCGCCACCCTTCTGGTATTCGCCGCGAACCGTGTGGCCCGGGCCCTTCGGCGCGATCATGACGACGTCGAGCGAAGCCTTCGGCTCGATCAGGCCGAAGTGAACGTTGAGGCCGTGTGCGAATGCAATGGCAGCGCCGTCACGGATGTTGCCGGCGATGTCGGCCTTGTAGATGTCGGCCTGCAGTTCG
Organism: Rhizobium grahamii CCGE 502; assembly: GCF_000298315.2. Taxonomy (GTDB): domain Bacteria; phylum Pseudomonadota; class Alphaproteobacteria; order Rhizobiales; family Rhizobiaceae; genus Rhizobium; species Rhizobium grahamii. The sequence continues at coordinate 20,819 of NZ_AEYE02000014.1, forward strand.
TCGGGTGTCGCCATCATGATCAAGTCGCCCCACTTGGCGGCATCGGCAACGGTCATGACCTTGAAGCCGTCGGCTTCGGCCTTCTTGATGGTCGGCGAACCGGCCTTCAGCGCGATGGCGACGTTGGCATGGCCGCTGTCCTTCAGGTTCAGGGCGTGTGCGCGACCCTGGGAACCGTAGCCGACGATGACGACGTTCTTCGACTTGATGAGGTTGAGATCTGCATCACGATCGTAATAGACGCGCATTTGAATTTCCTTCCCTTTGCTTGTCCTGTGACTGTTGTAAGTGGGGATCAGCCGACCAGCGGCATCTCCGCTAAAACCTTTTCCGTGCCGTAGAGGCGCAAAAAGGCGGTAACCGCCCTCTCCGCCTGGCGCGCGGTATCCTTGAGACCAGGCTCGCCGAGCAGCATGCGAACATGCAGATCGGAAACGATCAGGCCATAAAGCGTGTGATATGCCTCGTCGGCATCATGAAAGCGCAGCAGTCCGGCACGCTTGCCTGAATCGATCAGCCCCATGGCGCGGCGATCGATCTGGCGGCGCCCGCGCTCCAGAAGCAGCTTGCCGAGCTTGGAGCCGTCACGATGCGACTGGCCGATGGCAAGACGGTTCAACGCCAGCGAAATGTCGCCCGCCAGAACTTCCAGCAGATCCTTCGAGAAGATGACGAGGTGGTCATGCAGGCTGGCCGATGTCAGCCGTTCGCCGTTGCGCTCGAACGTGCGCACCTTGCTCGCCTGATAGGCAATCATGGCCGACAACAGACCGTCACGATCACCGAACCACTTGTAGAGGCTTTCCTTGGAGCAATTGGCCGCGCGGGCGACACCCGACGTCGTCAGCGCCTTCTCGCCGCCATCGACGAGCAACTGCAGCGCCTGTTCCAACACCGCGTTCTGGCGCGGTGAAAACTCGCTTGGCTCCAAATTATCGACGGACACGTTCCCCACTCCCGATAAGTACCGTACGGTACGGTTCGTAGGCGTTATGCGTCAAAGCTAAGTCCGCGTCAAGCAGGCCGATAGCAAAATTTCATGCTACAGCGCACAGCCAAATTTCGCGATAGCTTGATTGTTCAGCCCTCCTCGGACAATTCCGTCACCTGGGGTCAGGCGCCATCAACCGGTTCGCGCGCGGCCTCGACGTCCCGCAGCGGCGACAGGCCGTAGACCCGGCTATATTCACGGCTGAACTGCGACGGGCTTTGATAGCCAACCCTGTGCCCAGCGGTGCCGGCATCCAGCCGTTCGACCAGCATCAGGCGACGGGCCTCGTGCAGGCGCAGTTGCTTCTGGTATTGCACCGGCGTCATCGCCGTGATCGACTTGAAATGGTGATGGAAGGACGACACGCTCATGTTGACCTGCTCCGCCAGATCCTCGATGCGCAGCGGACGCGCGAAATGCTGTCGCAGCCAGGCAATTGCCCGTGCGATACGATTGCCGTGGCTATCGGCGACCGCAATGTTGATCAGTCTGGCGCCTTCGGGACCGATGAGCACGCGGTAGAGGATTTCCTGTTCGATCAGTGGAGCCATCGCGGCGATGTCCTTCGGACTATCGAGCAAGCGCAGCAGGCGCACCGTTGCATCCAGAAGCTCCGGCGTTGCAACGTTGACCGTGATCCCCCGGCCCTGCGCTGGTGCCGCCGGTCGCGGAAAATCGGCGCGGCTGAGCAATTCCAGAACCTTCTCGCTGTTGATGGCAAGTGTCAGGCAGAGGTGTGGAACCTCCGCACTCGCCTCAACAACACGCCAGATAACCGGCAGATCGAGCGACGTCAGCAGGTAGTCGCCGGGACCGTAGTTGATGACATCCGTTCCCAGGCGCACGGACTTGGAGCCCTGAACCACAAGGGCAATGCAAGGTCGGTAGCTGCCATGGCAGGGCGCGCTCGGGGTATGCCGGCGACTGATCCCGAGGCTTTCAATGGCAGTACGGACTTCGCCGTCGTCGCCGGCGTATCGAGCGGCAATCGAAGCGATCTCCTGATAGGGATTGAACGGCAAGGTCATGCGAGAAAACCCTTCATCTGCGGCACGGGGATGCGCACTATCTAGGATAGGTTCGCGCGCCCGAGAATAGCCCTTCTCCTCAATTTTGCAGGATCGTGCAAAAACCACGGAGGATTGCTCTACCGCATGGAACTCGATCCGATACATCTTCGGCCATCCTCCCAGCAACCCGAAAGGAAGTCTCGGATGCCTATTGCAAAAGGCTATGCTGCTACTGATGCGTCGAAACCTCTTACGCCCTTCACGTTCGAGCGACGCGACCCCAATCCGGATGACGTTGTGATCGACATCAAGTTTGCCGGCATCTGCCATTCGGACATCCATACCGTCCGCAACGAATGGAAGAACGCCGTCTACCCGATCGTGCCGGGCCATGAGATTGCCGGCATCGTCTCCGCCGTCGGTTCGGCCGTGACCAAATTCAAGGTCGGCGACCGCGTCGGCGTTGGTTGCTTCGTCGACAGCTGCGTCGGCTGCGCAACCCGCGACGTCGACCGCGAGCAATACATGCCGGGCCTTGTCGGCACCTACAACGAATTCGAAGCTGACGGCAAGACGCGCACTCAGGGCGGCTACTCGGACTCGATCGTCGTCAAGGAAGGCTACGTGATGAACATCCCGGACAACCTTCCACTTGACGCTTCGGCCCCGTTGCTCTGCGCCGGCATCACGCTTTATTCGCCGCTGCGTCACTGGAATGCCGGTCCCGGCAAGAAGATCGCGATCGTCGGCATGGGTGGCCTTGGCCACATGGGCGTCAAGCTCGGCGCGGCGATGGGTGCTGAGATTACCGTTCTGTCGCAAAGCCTCTCCAAGAAAGAAGACGGTCTCAAGCTCGGCGCCAAGGAATACTACGCTACCAACGACCCGGCGACGTTCCAGAAGCTCGCCGGCGCCTTCGACCTGGTGATCTGCACGGTCAGTGCTGAAATTGACTGGAATGCCTATCTCGGTCTGGTCAAGGTCGACGGCGCCTTCGTCGTGGTTGGCGCACCGGAAAACCCGATCCCAGTCCACGCCTTCTCGCTGATCCCAGGCCGCAAGAGCATTTCCGGCTCGATGATCGGCTCGATCAAGGAAACCCAGGAAATGCTGGATTTCTGTGGCGAGCATAACATCGTCTCCGAGATCGAGACGATCAACATCCAGCAGGTCAACGAAGCTTACGAACGCGTTCTGAAGAGCGACGTTCGCTACCGCTTCGTCATCGACATTGCCTCGCTGGCTGCCTGACAAACGCAAAGGGCGGCCTCGAGCCGCCCTCTTTCTATTTGCGATCGTCGTCGCGCATCGTTTCCTTCTGGGTAATCAGCCGGGCGCTGTGTTGCCCACTCAGATAGATCCACAGCCAACTCCAGGCCACCGCGAAACGCGAACGCGTCCCGATCAGGAAGTAGATATGGGCAATGCCCCATATCCACCATGCAATCCAGCCTTTCAGTTTGATGCGACCAAAATCGATGATGGCGGCACTTTGACCGATCGTCGCAAGGCTGCCTTGATGACGATATCGAAACGGCGGGAGAGCGGGCTTTCCCGCGAGACGCGCCAGGATCACCTTGGCGACATAGGCGCCCTGCTGCTTCGCAGCCGGTGCGATTCCAGGCACGGGAGCACCGCTTTCCTGAATAACCGACGCCGTGTCCCCGACGACAAAGACATCCGGAAGTCCTGGTGCCGTCAAATCCGTCTCGACGATGACGCGCCCCGCCCGATCTGCCGGAACATCGAGCCACTTGGCCGCGGGCGATGCCTGCACGCCTGCGGCCCAGACGATCGTGCGGCTGGAGATGAACCCCTCGCTCGTTTCGACGCCTTCCGCCGTGCATTCCATGACCCGTTCGCCGATATGCAGCTCGACGCCGAGTTCAGTGAGAGCCTTGCTTGCATAGGCGGAAAGCTCCTCGGCGAAGGTCGGGAGCACCCTTGGCCCAGCCTCGACAAGCACGACCCGCGTCTTTCCAGTATCGATATTGCGAAACTCGCGCGGCAGGGTCTTGCTTGCGAGTTCGGCGATGATGCCGGCAAGTTCGACACCGGTCGGTCCAGCGCCGACGATCGTGAAAGTCAGAAGCGCGTCGCGAACGGCAGGATCGGCTTCAGTTTCGGCCCGCTCGAAGGCCAGCAGCACGCGCCGACGAATTGTCGTCGCATCCTCCAGCGTCTTCAGCCCGGGCGCCACCGGTTCCCAATCGTCGCGCCCAAAGTAGGCGTGAGTCGCGCCTGTGGCGAGAACGAGGGTGTCATAACGCTGCGTCATGCCGCTACGTAAGGAAACTTCCTTTACGGCAGTATCGACGCCAACGACTTCACCAAGCAGCGTCGTCACATCCTGCCGGTCGCTATAGAGATGCCGGATGGGCCACGCGATTTCGGATGTTGAAAGGATCGTTGTCGCCACCTGGTATAGCAGAGGCTGGAAGAGATGATGATTGCGTCGGTCGACGAGCGTGATCCGAAGCCCAGCGCCCTTGAGATCGTTGACCAGTTGCAATCCACCGAAGCCACCGCCGATAACGACAACATGTTGCTCGCTCATGACCTGCCTTTCCGTGTCATTTCGCCATAGCCAATGTCGTTGATCCAACGCAGCTTTCAACCTTCCTTTCCGCATAGCTCGCCTGCTCAGGGCGATGGTCGAGAAACGTCGGTCAGTCCGCGTAGGCAACGGGGATCGATGTGCCGCCTTTCAGCAACTCCATCGATATGGACGCGGAAACGTCGAAGAGTTCGATCTTTCGAACGATTTGCTTGTAGATCACGTCGTAGTGCTCGACCCGTGGGAGCACGATCTTCAGAATGTAGTCGTGGTTCCCAGTAAGGCGGTGCGCTTCGACGATCTCTGGAACGGCGCTGATCGCCCGGCGAAAGGTCTCGATCCATTCGTCGGTGTGGTGTGCCGTCTTGATCAACGCAAACACCGTCGTCGGGACCCCCATCTTCGCGCGGTCGAGCACGACGATCCGCCGCGCAATGTGGCCGCTCTCCTCCAGCCGCTGGATGCGCCGCGAACAGGCCGAGACCGACAAAGCGACCTTCTCCGCAAGATCCGTCACCGAAATGCCGGCATCGGTCTGCAATAATTCAAGGATTCGGCGGTCGCGATCATCCAGCATCGAGCCCTCCAGGAGTGGCGATTTGATTTTGCACAGTATTGCTATTTTGCGCAAAAATACAGCGCGAATGGGGAGTTCGGATCAAAGAAAGAAAACCATTTGCGCGATGATTGATGCATGATTTCGCCAATAGGAAATTCCAGACGGGAGCATAACCAGAATGCAAACAATCGGACTGATCGGCGGAATGAGCTTCGAAAGCTCGGCGGTTTATTATCGCATGATCAATGAGATGGTGCGCGAGCGCCTCGGTGGACTGTCTTCGGCGGAGCTGTTGATGCACTCCGTCAATTTCGACGAGATTGTTTCGATGCAGAAAGCCGGTGACTGGGACGCCGCTGCAAACCGGCTTGGCGACGTTGCCCTTCACCTGCAGATTGCCGGCGCGCGCTGCGTGCTGATCTGCACGAACACCATGCACCTGATCGCCGATCGGGTTGCCTCGCGCATCTCCGTGCCGCTGATCCACATTGTCGACGAAACTGCAGCGTCACTGAAGGCAGCCGGATGCAAGCGTCCGCTGCTTCTGGCGACGCGATACACAATGGAGCATGGCTTCTATGCCGATCGCATGAAGGGGCTCGGCGTTGACGTCGCTGTTCCTGAAGCCGCCGACAGGACAACCGTTCATGACATCATCTTCAACGAGCTTTGCGCCGGCAAGGTGCTCGACAGCTCGCGTGAAAAGTTGATGCAGATTATCGAACGTGAGCGTGCCAAGGGCGCCGACAGTATCATTCTCGGCTGCACGGAAATCTGCCTCATCCTCGACCCGAACCGGCTGCCGCTGCCCGGGTTCGACACGACAGAGATCCATGCCAGGGCGGCCGTCGAGTTCGCGCTCGCCGACGAAACAGTTGACGAGACAGTCGCTGCCTGACATCGAAATTAGTTGACTCAGTCAAATAAAAACAGGACAAGATTTCCTAATCGGAGGTATTGTCCATGGCTGATTCAGGTTTGATCGACGCTGCCCGCGACTTCAATCGCTTCTACACAAACTTCTTGGGGGTCTTGAACAAGGCCTATCTCGATACCGAGTTCACGCTGACTGACGCGCGTGTGCTCTTCGAGATCGGCTCCCGCAAGGGCGTCAGCGCCGTCGCGTTGGCGCGCGACCTGCATCTCGACCCCGCCTACCTTAGCCGAATCCTCAAGCGCTTTCGCGCCGACGGACTGATCGAGACCACCGCTGATCCAAACGATCTGCGCAGCCAGATCATCACGGTCACCACCAAGGGACACGAGCAATTCGAGGAACTTGGCCGACGCTCCAACGCTCAGATCGCAGAGCGTTTTGCAACGCTGGTCGATGGTGAACCCCAAAGCATCGTGACTGCAATGACGGCCATCCGTTCACTACTGGACTCCGACGCGTCGCCGCCGCCCTTAATCATCCGAGCGCATCAGCCTGGGGATATCGGCTGGATCGTTCAGAGCCAGGGAAAAGCCTATACCGCGGAGTACGGCTGGGACATGCGCTTCGAGGGGCTTGTCGCCGAGGTCGCCGGCAAGTTCCTGGCGAATTTCGATCCTTCAATGGAGTATTGCTGGATCGCCGAACGAGCAGGCATCAACGTCGGCTCCATCCTCGTCACTAACGGCGGCGACGGCATCGCCAAGCTTCGTCTGCTCTATGTGGACAAGGCGGCGCGTGGTCTCGGACTCGGCAAGATGCTGGTGGACGAGTGCATTCGGTTCGCCAGGGCGAAGAAATACCGTCAGGTATCGCTCTGGACGAACGACGTTCTGCACGCAGCGCGCGGCATCTATGTGAAGGCGGGCTTTCGCCTTGTCTCCGAAGAGCGACACCGAATGTTTGGTCCGGAGGAGAATGGCCAGACCTGGGTTCTTGACCTCTGATTTGCTGCGTCGCAAAAGTTTTGCTTGATTTGGAAACGATCATTTCCTAATTATTCTGCCATGATCATGGCGACCTTCACTGAGACGACCCGGACACGCGGTAGACCACGCGAATTCGATCGCGACGCAGCGCTCGACAAAGCGCTGCAGGTCTTTTCCGAGCGTGGCTATCAGGCCGCGTCGATCAGCGAGCTTACCGAAGCCATGGGCCTTGCCTCAGGCAGCGTCTACAAGGCTTTCAAGGACAAGCGCGGCGTGTTTCTCGCAGCCTTCGACAGATATCGGACTGTTCGTCGTGGGCTACTGGACGAACGCATGGCGAAAGCCGAAACCGGCCGCGACAAAATTCGCGAGGTCCTGACACACTATGCACTTTCGTCGCACGGCGCTGCCGGCCTGCGCGGCTGTCTGGTCGTGGGTAGCGCGAACGACCTCGCGCTTTTCGATCAGGAGGCGGCCGAACGTGTCGCGGCGGCCTTTGCTGCCAACGAGACACTGATCGCCGATCTCCTCCGTCTCGGCCAAAGCGACGGCTCGATATCCAGCGAGATCGACGTTGCGGCCACTGCCCGGGCGCTCCTTTGCATGACTAAGGGAATGCGTGTTGTCGGCAAGACCGGACGTAGCGAGGACGACATGGCCGCTGTCGCCGCAACGGCAATGAAACTTCTTGCGTGAATCGGGTTGAATAAGACCCGCCTCAGCGCGCAATCTTTTTTAACATCCGATAGCCCCACCGGAGCCTACTATGAGCCTTTCGACCGCCACGCGAAAAACCGTCGCGCCACAGGCGATCTCGCCATTGATGACATTTCTTTTCGCCGCGGCGTGCGGACTCGTCGCGGCGAATCTCTATTATGGTCAGCCGCTCGCCGGCCCGATCAGCGCGTCTCTCGGCTTCACGCCAGCGGCAACAGGCCTGATCGTTACGCTAACCCAGATCGGTTACGGTCTGGGCCTGCTATTGATCGTTCCGCTCGGCGATCTTCTGGAAAACCGCAGGCTCGTGCTGACGCTTATTGCGGTCTCCGCCGTTGCCCTGGTGGCTGCAGGTCTGTCATCGACTCCCGCAATGTTTCTTTTGGCCTCATTGAGCATTGGTCTCGCCTCGGTTGCCGTCCAGGTACTCGTCCCCTTTGCTGCTCATATGGCGCCGGATGCAATCCGGGGGCGCGTCGTCGGTAACGTGATGAGCGGGCTACTCTGCGGCATCATGCTGGCACGCCCGTTCGCCAGCTTCGTTGCGGAGGCGACGTCCTGGCACATGGTTTACTTCCTGACTGCCGCCGCCATGGTCGTGCTCGTCGTCATTCTAAGAGCCAAGCTTCCGGTCCGTGTCCCCCACACGCGACTGAGCTACGGCAAGCTGCTTGCTTCGATGGCAGACCTTGCACTCCACTCCCGCGTTCTCCAGCGTCGCGCGCTTTATCAGGCGGGCATGTTCGGTGCCTTCAGCCTGTTCTGGACCACCACGCCGCTCCTCCTCGCCGGCCCTCAATTTGGGCTGACGCAGAACGGTATCGCACTATTCGCGCTCGCTGGCGCGGCTGGCGCTGTGGCCTCGCCGATCGCCGGACGGCTCGCCGACCGCGGGCTCACGAGAGCGGCTTCCACACTGGCGATGCTGCTTGGAATGTCGGCGTTTCTCATCAGTCAATTCGCGACGGACGGCTCCCTAACGGCCCTGCTTTTGCTGACTGCGGCGGCTATCCTGCTCGATTTCGGAGTGACCACCAACCTTGTCTGTGGCCAGCGCGCCGTCTACGCGATCAGCGCCGAGCATCGCAGCCGCCTGAACGGCCTTTACATGGCAACGTTCTTTACCGGCGGCGCGATCGGATCGGCGGTGGGCGGCTGGGCTTACGCTACCGGCGGCTGGACGATGACTGCATGGATCGGTTTCTGCTTTCCAGCCCTCGCCTTCCTTCTCTTCCTCACGGAAGGCTTCGGCAGGCAGACAGTTTCAGACGTCGGCTGAATCGAATCTGAGCCGGGCGGCGCGAACCAAATGATGGTTTTCTTCCGCCCAGTTCAGCAGTAGCGCCAGAGTGCCGTAAAGCGAGCGGCCAAGATCGGTCATGCGATACTCGACGCTCGGCGGCTTGGTCGGAAACACCTCCCGCTCGATGTAACCATCACGCTGCAAGTCTCTCAATGTCTGTGTCAGCATACGCTGCGAGATGTCTGGGATCATCCGCCGTAGCTCTCCAAATCGATACGGACGCTTGGAGAGCGCCTCGAGCATCAGCGTCGACCACTTGCCGCCGATTTGCTGCATCATGTCCCGGACCGGGCAATTGTCGAAGTCGAGGTTGCTGAGGTCGACATCGCGACGAACGCCGGGAGCCTTGTTCTTCAGGTTGAGGACAGCGCCGCTCATGCTTGGTTCCCTTTTGGTAACGTAGAGCGAAAAAACTGCCTTCTTTACAGCTCGCAGTCAATTCCTAATCTAGAGCTAGTCTCTTTTTGAGACCTTGATCGAACCTAGAGGAAAGACATGAGCGAGACCATTCTCATCACCGGTGCAGCCGGCCAGCTCGGCCAGCGGATCATTCACCATCTGCTCGAGACCGAAAAGGTTCCTGCTGCAAACATCATCGCCGCAACGCGCGACATCGCCAAGCTCGGAGACCTTGCCGCCAAGGGTGTCGCCACGCGCAGGGCCGACTTCGACGACGCCGCCTCCCTCGAAGCTGCCTTCAAGGGCGTCGATCGGCTGCTGATCATCAGCACCGATGCGCTCGCCGTCCCCGGCCAGAGGCTCAAGCAGCACAAGGCAGCCGTGGATGCGGCGGCGAAAGCTGGCGTGAAGCACATCGCTTACACGTCGATGCCATCGCCGGACAAATCGCTGGTCACCTTCGCGCCGGATCATCTCGGCACCGAGAATGCCATCAAGGCGACGGGCATCCCTTACACCATCATTCGCAATGCCTGGTACATGGACAACTATCTCCATGGGATGCCGCACAATCTTCAGTCTGGCAGCTGGTACACGGCCACTGGCGAAGGGAAGGTTTCCAATATTTCCCGCGAAGACTGCGCACGGGCAATTGCGGCAGCGCTTGCATCGAAGACGACGGAGAGCGCGACTTATACGGTGACTGGAGCGGAGTCTCTGAACGCCAGCCAGATCGCCGCGACCGTCACCGATGCAACCGGAAAGCCGTTGAATGCAGTCAGCGTCACGGACGAGCAGCTCGGCCAAGGCATGCGCGGCGCCGGCCTGCCCGATTTCGTCGCCGACATGCTCGTCTCCGCCGACGCGAACATCCGCGCGGGCAACTTTGATCTGGTAACGGATGACTATGAAAAGCTGACCGGCAGGCAGTCCGAAACGCTCAAGGATTTCTTGGTCGCACACAAGACCGCGCTCATCGCCTGAGCCAGTCGCGTAGGCCCGCTTTGCACGGCAGAGCGGGCTTTCGCCCAATTCCCAGCCTAGATCTTCTGGCCGCAGGCTCGGCAGAACCGCCGCACCGTTTCCGCCATGCCGAATTCAAGCGCATCTGCCGTCAATCCGTGGCCGATGGATACCTCGGCCAGCTGCGGAATTCGCTTTACCAACGGGGGCAGATTCACCACCGTCAAATCGTGCCCGGCATTGACGCCCAAGCCGATCGCCAACGCCGCGTCCGCAGTTTTGCCCAGTGCTTCGAGGATCGGCCCGGCCCGCTCCGGTGCGTCGTAGCAGCCGCCATAGGGGCCAGTGTAAAGTTCGATCCGGTCGGCGCCGACGGCCTTGGCGATCCCAGCAGCCTCGGCATCACCGTCGCCGTCGGCAAACAGCGATACACGCGTTCCCATCTTCTTGAGCCGCCCGATCACGTCAGCCAGGAAGTCCCGATGCTTGCGGAAATCCCAGCCATGATCCGACGTCGCTTGTGTCGGATCATCAGGAACCAGCGTCACCTGCTCAGGCGCAACGCCGGCGCAGAGCTCCAGAAACTCGTCGGTCGGATAACCTTCGATATTGAACTCGGCATCCGGAAACTCATCGTCGATCAAGTTGCGGATAACAGGCAGGTCGGAGAAGCGGATGTGCCGCTGGTCGGGGCGCGGATGCACGGTCAAACCGCTTGCGCCGGATTGCAGCGCGATCCGCCCGAGTCCTTCTACACTTGGCCACGGTAGATCGCGGCGGTTGCGGAGCATCGCGACGGCATTGAGATTGACGGAAAGCGTAGTCGGCATAGCGGGTTCCACTGAAACGAAGCACAAGTGTTTCTAAGCCAATGAGTCGTCAGGGGCCAACGAGATTCGTACATGAATGCATGCAAATCCGTGATGGCGCGAGCGTTTCGTCCGTTAGCGGAACGGCTGCAAGTAGATTTGGTTCGGCCTTTGCGCATTAAACGGCCAAATGTTTCGCCACGGCCACTTTCGCCGCGAATCAACGTTGCTTCGTGAAGCTTTCAAGGCGGGTTGCCCTGTAAATTAAAAGTCACTAATTTTGATACTAACAAAATACGTCAATCACGGGTAACGTAAGCTTGCGATATCGAAGAAGACACCGCCAAGTCCTTCGATAACTGAACAGGAACGCTAAGAGGAAACCCCACTCAACCGCACCCTTTGCAATGCAGTCGCATGATGAACACAACGGGAGGGACCATGGCAGAAGGTTACAATCAAGGGTTCACCTCAGACCACGTGACGCAAACTCGCCCGAGGCACCGTTTCCTCCCTTCAGCGGCACTACCCGCCGACCTGCCCCGCGGAAGAGTGCCTATAGCCGATATGGCCAATGCCTTCGGCGTTACCCATCGGACCTTACACTTTTACGAGGAGAAAGGCCTGATCTCCGCCGGCCGAATCGGCCTGATGCGCGTCTACGAGCCGGGCGACGTCCGACGCATGGCGGTCATCAACGCTTGCCGCGAGGCCGGAATGGCCGTTGCCGTGATACAAGACCTGATGAATGACCTGATTGAGGCTGAGACGCAGGAAGCTGCGGAAACCTTGTTTCGCGACGCGCTTAACACCCGCAAGCGCGAACTCAGCGCTGAAATGTCCACGCTACACCGGCAGATGCAGCAGGTGAGTAACCTGCTCGATCGCGAAACAAGCGATGATCAGCCGCTGAACGACAACCAGGGTGGGTCGGGCCTCACGGATCAGGAGTCCCGATGCCTGGCTCTGATGGCGGCAGGCCTTTCCACGCAGCGCATTGCGCGCACCCTCGACCTCCAGAACGAAGACGCACACTCCCTCGAAACCGGCATCATTCAAAAGTTCCGGGCCAACAACCGTTTCCAGGCGATAGCCAAGGCCGTCATGTTGGGTGTAGTCCAGATCTGACTCGGAGAAGCACCTAGCGCACGATCGTCAACGTTTCGGCCGCGCGCGTGATGGCGGTGTAGAGCCAGCGTTCGCGGGTATCACGGAAGGCCCAACTTTCATCGAACAGCACGACATTGTTCCATTGCGAGCCCTGTGCCTTGTGGACCGTTAGCGCATAGCCGTAGTCGAACTCGTCGTAGCGCTTGCGTGTGTTCCAGGGAATCTCGCCCTCGACATCCTCGAACGCCTGCTTCAGCAGCTTGATCTTGGCCGCGCCGCGATCCATGTCATCGTCTTCAGGGCGGATCAGCAAGTTGATGCCCGGCTTCGTCGTCTCCTTGGACGACGTCATCACCTGCCAGAGGGAGCCGTTGAGCAACCCTTTTGCCGGATCGTTGCGCAGGCAAACGAGCTTGTCGCCCGTTTGCGGATATTCGGTCGTGAAGCCCTTCAGCTCGCGAAGGCGCTGATTGTATCTGCGCCGCGTCCGATTGGTTCCGACGAGGACCTGATCGGCATCAAGGACCAGCGCCTGGTTGACTTCGCCCTTTGAGATAACCTGCGCTGTCCCGTAGTCGCCATAGCCGACTTCGTTGCCTTCTCGTACCTGCATCGCAAGCTGGATAATCGGATTGTCGCGAGCCTGGCGGTGAATATCCGTCAGCAGATAGTCCGGCTCCTGATTGGTGAAGAAGCCGCCGCCAGAAACCGGAGGAAGCTGACCCGGATCGCCGAGCACCAGGATCGGGGTTCCGAAGCTCATCAGGTCCCGGCCGAGCGCCTCATCAACCATCGAGCATTCGTCGACCACAATGAGGGCGGCTTTGGCCACCGGGCTTTGCCGGTTGATGGAAAACATCGGGGCGATCGAGGTCTTGCCTGTCTCTTCGTCCTCAACAGCCTCCTCGCCCCGCGGGCGATAGATCAGCGAGTGGATCGTCTTGGCATTGCTGGCGCCGCGCGAGCGCAAAACCTGAGCCGCCTTGCCAGTAAACGCGGCAAACAACACATCACCGTCCACATGTTCCGCGAAGTGGCGCGCAAGCGTCGTCTTGCCCGTACCGGCATAACCGAACAGGCGGAAAAGCGGAGACCGCCCGTCCTTCAGCCATTTGGAAACGGCCTTGAGGGCTTCATCTTGTTGCGGAGCAAATTGCATCGTGGATCGACTTGGCAGGATTCGCCTGACATAGGCAACCCTGAAAATCCGAGTGGACAAGAACCTTCGATCACAGCAGCTCCATGGGAACGCGATCTGATCTCGGCACCCTTCCCACTCTCCCGACGACGCTGCAATAATAACAGCGCCACGGACAGGCGACAGGGGAATAAAACCGGGGCCGATGGTGTCTCATGTCAGGCAAGGCAATCAAGCCTGGCCGAGATGTGAGGAGAGAGCCCATGAAATCCGCAAAGATGCTAGTTGCATTTGCCGTCGCTTCCGCTGCCGCAACGGCTGCCTTTGCCGCCCCGCCCGTCGAGACCGTCGACACAGCCAAGGGGAAGGTCCTGGCCGGCGAAAAAGGCATGACCCTTTACACTTTCAAGAAAGATCACAAGGGCATGTCGAATTGCTACGAGGATTGCGCCAAGAACTGGCCGCCGCTCATGGCCGCTAGCGGCGCGAAGCCGGAAGGTGCATATTCGATTGTCGAACGGAAGGACGGCACCAAGCAGTGGGCGAAAGACGGCATGCCGCTGTATTATTGGGTCAAGGACAAGAAGATGGGCGATATCACCGGTGACGGCGTCGGCGGCAACTGGGATCTCGTCAAGCCGTGAGCGAACGGACTTGAAGACACCGGGTCATGATACGTTCGAGGGCCAAATCCTGGCCCTCCTTCCCTCGCTGAGGCGCTACTCACGTAGCCTTACCCGCTCCGATGCGGATGGGGAGGATTTGCTGCAGGATTGCGTCGAGAAGGTGCTCACCCGTCGCGGACAATGGCGGGGGTTGAACCTGCGCGGCTGGGTCCTGACGATCATGACGAACCTCTATCGCAATAGTCGGCGCCAGACCGGCCGCGCCCCGTTCGTGGAACTTGATAACGCCGAAGAGATCGTGTCGGTGGATCCGGCCCCTGATCCGCTCGAGCGCTCGCGGCTGGAGGACGCGCTGAACAGTCTCTCGGAAGAAAACCGCTCGGTGCTGATGCTGGTCGTCATCGAAGGCTATACCTACCAAGAGGTTGCGACCTCGCTCGACATCCCCATCGGCACCGTCATGTCGCGCCTGTCGCGCGCACGCCAGCGCCTTGGAGAGCGGATGAAGGCCGATAATGTCATTACGCTTCGGAGACCGAAATGAAAGAGATCAACCAGACCGTGACCGAAGCGGATCTTCATGCCTACGCCGACGGCCAGCTTCCAGACGACGGACGCGCGCGCATCGACGCATGGCTCAATGACAATCCGGACGATGCCGCCAAAGTGGCGGAATGGATTGCGCAAAATGCCGAGATCCGATCGCTCTTCGCTGCCTATGAGAAGTCCGCGGACGCGGATATCCAACTCGTCACCGGTCGGAGCCGGCCTGCCAATTGGCCGAAGCGACTGGCAATGACAGCCGCGATCGCCGTAGTTTTTGGATTTGGAGCGCTGAGTGGCCACTACGGACCGACACTGTTTGAGAAGCCGGAAATGCAATTAACGGAACTCGAAACGCTTCCCAGCGAAGCACGTAACGCTTTCCTGGTCTACGCTGGAGAAGTGCGCCATCCAGTGGAGGTCTTTGCAAGCGAGGAAGCTCATCTTGCGACCTGGCTGGGCAAGCGGCTTGCCGTGCAGGATCTCAAGGTTCCCAACCTGCACCAACTCGGTTTCAAGCTGGTCGGCGGACGCCTGTTGCCCGTCGATGGCAAGCCCGGCGCGATGTTCATGTATGAGGATCAGGCAGGCGAGCGCCTGACGGTGCTCGTCGGGCGGAACGCGGATAACAAATCGACCAGTTTCCGCTTCGCCTCATCAGGCGATGTCGAAACCTTCTATTGGATCGATGGAGAACTTGGCTATGCCGTCACCGGTGAGGTGTCGCGCGACCTGCTGAGGAAGGTCGCGGAGGAATGCTACAGGCAGTTTCCGTCCTGAACCTCAGCGCAACGGATCGTTGGCAAGCTCGATCGGCTTGCCGTGCGGTGTCGCCTCGGCCGCCCGCTGCCAACTCCGCTGCAGATCGATAATCATGTCGGCGTCGGCCACGCCGAGCTTGACAAGCATCGCCGAAAGCGCTGCCACCCAGCAGTCGAAGTAGTCGCTGCCGTCTTCGGCGCGGCCGGGCTTATGCAACTCCCGGGACAAGGCCTCCGCCCATTCGCTCCAAGTAAACAATCCCCGCTCATGCAAATGGACTGTCATCGCAAACGCCTCAGCGGCCCAGGGCTCCGGAAAAACCGGTTCGCCGTCAGCCGATCTCGGCAATTGCGGCGACTGCGCCAGCGGCGAGCGTGTCTCACACTGGCTCAAGATAGCTCTCCCAAGCATCAATCGAAACGCTGAGTGTCGGATCGGCACCCTCGCCCCAGATCTCGCCGCCATGGAACACGACGGTATAGACCCATTGCGGGTTTTCACCCCTTCCGTGGGCATTGTCGTCCGGAAAGACGAACGAGCCCTGAACCGCCTCCACCACGCCCGATTTCGCGCGCGCATAACGTGGCAACCGCGTATGGGTGGTCGGATTGAAATTTCTGGTTCGAACCTTGTCACCTGCAGCGAACCGGGGCGCCGTTGTCACTGACCGGTCACAGGGGCCGCCTTTGGCGAGCACGCCTGCCACCATATCGGCCTTGAGCACCCGCTTCGGCGTCGCGCCATCCAACTTCTTGCGGCCGGCATCGATCTCCTCGGCTGTGACGAAGCCATGTCGCTGCAACAGCACCTCCAGCGCCCGCGTCCAGATCTCGTAGTAGCTAGCACCAAGGTAATCGGCCGGCGGGATGCTTTCGCGTGTATGGCGGCTCTCGTCGATGTTCCAGGCGCCAAGTGCCCGCCGGACAGCGTAAGTCCAAGTGCCCGCTTCTCCCACTCCGCATGGAAATACGGCTCGTTCTTTTCCGGCGCGACTGGGCCGAAGCCCATCTGGCCGCCAAGGTCATGCGGGCCGTTCATCTTGCATCCTCCGGAACAGCTGCCAGACCTGTTCCAATCATCGCGTCGCGGCTAACGAGATCGGCAAGTCGTTCCTCGCTCCAACCGTCCGTGCCGTTCGGCCGTTCGGGAACAACGAGATACCGCAACTCGGCCGTCGAATCCCAGACGCGGATCTTCTTGCTCTCCGGCAATGTAACGCCGAACTCTGCCAGTACGCCGCGCGGGTCGATGACTGCCCGCGAACGATAGGCCGGCGCCTTGTACCAAACCGGCGGCAAGCCAAGCACAGACCAGGGGTAACAGGAGCAGAGCGTGCAGACGACGAGATTGTGGGTGTCGTCGGTGTTGAACACCGCACGCATGTGCTCCCCCTGGCGTCCGGCATATCCGAGACTCGCGATCGCAGCTGTCGCATCTTGTCGCAACCAGTCAGCAAACTCCGGATCGCTCCACGCCTTCGCGACAACATGCGCCCCGTTGCGGGGACCGACCTTCGTCTCGTAGGTCTCGACGATCGCGTCGATCGCCGCGGGATCGATCAACCCCTTCTCCGTCAGGACAGTCTCAAGCGCCCTCACCCGCGCCTGCATGTCCGTATAGCGGTTGTCGTGATGGTGATGGTCGTGATCGTCGTGCAAGGGACATCCTCCGCCAATGCATGATGCATCTTAGGCGGTTGAAATCCAGCCGCCAAGCTC
Organism: Rhizobium grahamii CCGE 502; assembly: GCF_000298315.2. Classification (GTDB taxonomy): domain Bacteria; phylum Pseudomonadota; class Alphaproteobacteria; order Rhizobiales; family Rhizobiaceae; genus Rhizobium; species Rhizobium grahamii. The sequence continues at coordinate 37,887 of NZ_AEYE02000014.1, forward strand.
ACCGCCAGCCGTTATCTACTTTAACAACGGCCACAGGCTTAGCACCAACAGTACGGCCATGGTGATGTTGAACCATTTGAGCCGTGTCGGCTCTGACAGCCAATCGCGCAGCGCCGAACCAAAGCCCGCCCAAGTCGACACGCTTGGCACGTTGACCATTGCAAACGCGCCGCCGACGATCAGAACGCTCGCCAGATAGATGTCGGGGATCGTATAGGTCGCCATTGCGGTGACGGCCATGACCCAGGCCTTCGGATTGACCCACTGGAAGGCGGCTGCGGAGAGAAAGGACATCGGCCTCGCGCCGCTCTTGCCTTCGCCGATAGAGCGGGACGTCGCAATCTTCCACGCGATCCAGGCAAGATAAGCTCCACCGGCAAACTTCAGCGTCATGTAGAGCGCCGGAACCGTATGCAGGAGCGCGCCGAGCCCGAAACCGACGCCGATCAGCAGTGAGAAGAACCCCGCCCCGATACCCAGCATATGCGGAGCGGTACGCCGGAAACCGAAATTCACGCCGGATGCGAATAGCATCATATTATTCGGCCCCGGCGTTATGGATGTCGTAAATGCAAACAGCACAAGGGCAAGAAATGTGTCCAGCGGCATGGAACCTCCCGAAGCCCGCGTCCGGTACGGCGAGGCCTTTGAATTTAGGTCAATGTATGTGACCTAAATTTGTCTTTCCACACGGCCATTGTCATGGTGACAGGATTGGTTGAAAGATCATCGATCTGTCCAATCTTCTCCGAAACCGGGAATGACATCATGCAAGGCGACGCCATCCCAACGATCCGCTTTCCGAACGGTGCCGAGGTCCCGGCCCTTGGCCAGGGCACCTGGAACATGGGCGAGAAATCCTCGGAGGCAAAGCGAGAAATCGAGAGCCTGCGGACAGGCCTGGACCTCGGCATGACACTGATCGATACGGCAGAAATGTACGCCGATGGCGGCGCCGAGAAGATCGTCGGCGAGGCGATCCGTGGGCGCCGGGACGAGGTCTTTCTCGTCAGCAAGGTGTATCCCTGGAACGCCAGCCGGCAGGGCACGATCGACGCTTGCGAAGCCAGCCTGTCGCGTCTCGGGACGGAGCGGATCGACCTCTATTTGTTGCACTGGCGCGGCGACCACCCTTTGTCCGAAAGCGTCGAAGCGTTCGAGGCGCTGAAGGCATCAGGCAAGATCGGGGCCTGGGGTGTCTCCAACTTCGACAAGAGCGATATGGAGGAACTGTTTGACGTGCCTGATGGGCACAACGTCGCCGCCAATCAGATCCTCTACAATCTGTCGCGCCGCGGCGTCGAATATGATCTGCTGCCATTTTGTCAGGAGCGGCACATCCCGGTCATGGCCTATTCGCCGATCGAACAGGGTCGCATCCTGCATCATCCGGAACTGGTCCGCATTTCCAAGGCATACCAGGCGACGCCTGCCCAGGTGGCGCTTGCCTTCCTGCTGGAGCGCGATGGTGTAATCGTTATCCCGAAAACATCGAGCGCTGCCCGCGCCACCGAAAACCGCGACGCCGTTTCGCTCGATATTACCGACGAGGACTGGGGGGCACTCGACACTGTCTTCCCGCCTCCAGCAAGAAAAAAGCCGCTGGAGATGCTATGATCTCCAGCGGCTTTCTATGAAGTCGCGTTGCGATTTCCTGGAAATCGTTGGTGGCGCCGCGACTAGGCAGCCTTTGCCTCAGTGCCACCCGCGTATACCGGGTAATCCGTGTAGCCCTCGGCGCCGCCGCCGTAGTAGGTGTCACGGTTGGGCGTTGCCAACGGCAGGTCCCCCTGCAGACGTTCTACCAGATCCGGATTTGCGATGAATGGCTGACCAAAGGCGGTAAGATCAATCAAACCGTCCCGCAGAAACTGCTCGGCGCGCCCCTTGTCGAGGGAACCAGCAAGAATAAGCGTACCCGAATAGCTCTGGCGGAACTTGTGCAGGAAATCTCTCGAAAGAGCCGGAGCACTCGCCGGCCCCTGGTCCTTCAAGTGCACATAGGCAAGGTTCCGTTCAGCCAGCGCAGCTGCAAGGTGCAGGTAGGTTTCCTCGACCAACGGATGAAGCGGCATGTCGAACAGCCTGCCGAATGGTGAAAGCCTGATGCCGACCTTCTCCGCGCCAATCCGCGCCACCACCGCATCGACGATCTCGAGCACGAAGCGCGTCCTGTCCTCGACGTTGCCCGCTCCATACCGATCGGCGCGGTCATTGATTTCAGGATTGAGAAACTGCTCCAGCAGATAGCCGTTTGCGCCGTGGATTTCGACGCCGTCAAATCCGGCCGCAATGGCATTGGCCGCGGCATTCGCAAAGTCGTTTACGACCCTCGCAACCTCGTCAGTCCCGAGCGGCCGCGGTACGCTCGCTTCGACGAAGCCGGCAACGCCGTCCTCATTGAACGCATAGGCCGTGCTCTTATCGTCGCGCGCAGGCTTGGCGCTGGAGCTGACAGGCAGTCCGCCAGCCGGCTGAAGAGAGGTGTGCGACATGCGACCGACGTGCCAGATCTGCGCAAAGATCTTACCGCCTTCTTCGTGCACGGCGTCAGTCACACCCTGCCAGCCGCGGACCTGCTCATCCGACCAGATGCCGGGAATGAAGGCAAAGCCCGTTCCCTCTTGCGAGATCGGCGTCCCCTCGGAGACGATCAGACCGGCGCCGGCGCGCTGCCGGTAGTAGCGGGCTGTCTGCTGGTCGGCGATACCGTCCTTCGCCCGAGCACGAGTCATGGGAGCCATGACGACGCGGTTGCGAAGTTTCTGGCCGCGAAGATCGTAGGCTTCAAAGAGAGACTTCATGAGCGTTATTCCTTAAGTCGGTTGATTATCATCGACCGAACAGATATCTCTGCGTCATTCATAAATCCAACAGATGGAAATCATAATGTCGATCGATCACGCTCATATCCTGAAGTTCGACCTGAATCTGCTGGTTGCGTTTGACGCACTGATGAGCGAGCGCAACGTCACGCGGGCGGCACAGCGCATCGGCACCTCCCAATCCGCCTTGAGCCACAACCTCGGCCGGCTACGGGCGCTGCTGTCGGACGAACTGTTTGTTCGCTCGGCGCGCGGCATCGAGCCGACGCCGCGGGCGCAGGAACTTGCGGAAACCGTCAGCGGCATCCTGTGCACGATCCAATCCCGGCTGATCGAGCCGGAGCAATTCAACCCGGCAACGGATGAGCGGACCTTCACGCTCGGAATGACCGACTATCTCGAAAGCCTGCTGATGCCACCGCTCCTCGCTTCCGTTCACGAGCAGGCGCCAAATGTCGATTTCGTGATACGGTCGATCGACCAGGATTATCCCGCGGATCTATTGGACAGCGGCGAAATCGACCTTGCGATCGGCAAGGTAGAGACCGGCAACGAGCTCCACAAACGTCGCAAGCTCTGGTCCGAGCGTTATGTCATCCTCAGCAATCCCGGGACAACAGGTGGTCCAGGCGCGATCGACCTCGAAACGTTTCTTGCGACCCCGCAAGCCGTGATCGTCAGCAAGGACGGGCGCTGCCGCCTGGTGGATGAAGTACTGGCTGAGCGTGGCTTGAAACGACGCGCCGCGGTGACGACGCCGCACCTCTTCACGCTGCCGATCCTGGTTCGTGATACGCACGTGATCGCTGCGGTGCCGGCTAGCTTCGCCCGAGCCTGGGCGCCGGTGTTCGGCCTAGCCATCAGCCCAGGCCCGGTGGACATTCCACCCTATGACATCTCGCTTGGATGGCACACCTCGTCCGACCGAAACGCCGGTCATGTGTGGCTGCGCCAACAGATCCTTGCCGCTCTTGAGCCGGTTCGCGCCAAGGTACTTGAGGCGAATGCCGGACACGACATCGCCATGATGGCTGCCGAGTAGGATAAGTCGCCCCGAAACCATCGGAACGAATGACGTGCCGAGCGCCAAGGCGCCCGGCACATCTGTTTGCTTACATGCCTTGCTGGCCGCGGTTCATTGCAGCAATACCGGTGCGGCAGACTTCGATCAGGCCGAGCGGTTTCATGATCGACACGAACTGGTCGATTTTCGAAGACTTTCCGGTGATCTCCAGGATGAAGTGGTCGACCGTCGCATCGACGACCTTCGCATGGAAGGCGTCGGCGAGCCGTAGTGTTTCGGCGCGCGTCTCACCGGTACCGACGACCTTGACGAGCGCCACTTCGCGCTCGATCGGACGCTCCTGGCCGAGTTCGCGGGCGCGAACCGTCAGATCGACCACCCGATGAACAGGAACTATGCGCTCAAGCTGCGCCTTGATCTGTTCGAGCACGTGCGGCGTGCCGCGCGTCACGATGGTAATGCGCGACAGGTGCGCCTGGTGCTCGGTCTCGGAGACGGTCAGGCTCTCGATGTTGTAGCCACGGCCTGAGAACAGGCCGATGACGCGGGCAAGGACGCCGGGTTCGTTGTCGACGAGGACCGAAAGTGTATGGCTTTCGGCCGCCGCCGTCTCGGGCGAGATGAAATAGGCAGAGCCCGTCGGCTGAAGATGTGCATTCATGATCGTGGGTTTCCTCTACCTTGATATCAAACGAGCTGCCGGCCCTTGGCGTCGATCGCATTGGCGACCGCCTCGTCCGTGGCTTCGTCCGGAAGCAGCATTTCGTTGTGAGCCTTGCCCGACGGGATCATCGGGAAGCAATTGGCGAGATTGGCGACACGGCAATCGAAAATGACCGGCTTCTTGACGTCGATCATTTCCTGGATCGCACCGTCCAGCTCATCAGGCTTATCGCAACGCAAGCCAACGGCCCCATAGGCTTCGGCGAGCTTGACGAAGTCAGGCATCGCTTCCGTATAGGAGTTGGACAGGCGGTTGCCGTGCAGCAGCTGCTGCCACTGGCGGACCATGCCCATGTACTGGTTGTTCATGATGAAGATCTTGATCGGCGCTTCGTACTGGATCGCCGTCGACATCTCCTGAATGCACATCTGGATCGAGGCGTCACCGGCGATATCGATGACGAGGCTTTCCGGATGGGCAATCTGCACGCCGAGCGCTGCCGGCAGGCCGTAGCCCATGGTGCCGAGGCCGCCCGAGGTCATCCAGCGGTTCGGCTTCTCGAAGCCGTAGAACTGTGCTGCCCACATCTGGTGCTGACCAACTTCGGTCGTGATGTAGGTGTCGCGATCCTTGGTAAGCGCATAGAGGCGCTCCAGCGCGTATTGCGGCATGATGACGTCGTTATTCTTGGTATAGGCGAAGGAATTACGCGCGCGCCAACGGGCGATATCGGCCCACCAATCGGCGATCTGGCTCTTTTCCGGCTTCTTCGGTAATGCGCGCCACAGGCGAACCATATCTTCCAGAACGCTTCCGACATCGCCGCGGATCCCAAGATCGACGCGAACGTTCTTGTTGATCGAGGACGGGTCGATGTCGATGTGGATCTTCTTCGAGTTCGGCGAGAAGGCGTTGATACGGCCGGTGATACGGTCGTCGAAGCGGGCGCCGATGCAGACCATGACGTCGCAGTCATGCATCGCCATGTTCGCCTCGTAGGAGCCGTGCATTCCGAGCATCTTCAGCCAGTTCTTGCCTGATGCCGGATAAGCGCCGAGGCCCATCAGCGTCGAGGTGATCGGGAAATCCGTCAGTTCGACCAACTCGCGCAGCAGTTTGGTAGCTTCGGGGCCGGAATTGACAACGCCGCCACCGCTATAGATGACCGGACGCTTTGCGCTTGCCATCAGTTCAATGGCAGCCTGGATCTGGCTGAGATCACCCTGAACCTTCGGCTGGTAGCTCTTCTGGATCGCATGGGCTGACGGCGGCGTGTAGGTGCCGGTCGCAAACTGAACGTCCTTCGGAATATCGACGACAACAGGACCCGGACGGCCGGACTGGGCGATGCGGAAGGCTTCGTGGATGATCGCAGCCAGATCGTTGACGTCCTTCACCAGCCAGTTGTGCTTGGTGCAGGGGCGCGTGATGCCAACAGTGTCGCATTCCTGGAACGCATCCGAACCGATCAGCGAGGTCGGAACCTGGCCGGTCAGGCAAACGAGCGGGATCGAGTCCATCAAGGCGTCCTGCAGCGGCGTGACGGCATTCGTCGCACCCGGGCCCGAGGTAACAAGCATGACGCCGACCTTGCCTGTGGAGCGGGCATAGCCTTCGGCGGCGTGGCCGGCGCCCTGCTCATGGCGGACGAGAATGTGCTTGATATCGTCCTGCTGGAAGATCTCGTCGTAAATCGGCAGCACTGCGCCGCCCGGATAGCCGAAGATATGCTCGACGCCGTTGTCCCTCAGCGCCTGGAGGACGATCTCCGCTCCCGTCATCCGATTGCCTGCTGCCTGATTGTCCGTGCCCGTCATGTTTCTTTTCCGTTTTGACTGCTGGGATTTGAGTTTTATGGTCCGGAAGCCCGAATTTCGGGCATAAAAAAAGGCCCCTGTGGGAGCCTTCGTCTAGCGCATGGGTGGCTATCGCCGGATGGTTACACCATCCTGCCCATGCGCCTTCCCACCACGATAAGAGCTACTGCGATTTTCATGGGGCGAAGTGATAGACAGAAAATTTCGCATCGTCAACGCATGCAGCAATAAAAAATCGAGCATCATCCCTACCACCAGAAGCCGTGCGGGACCGGCGCCTGTCGCAAAAAGACTTTCTTAAACGTTCGCTCATATCCTCCTTTACTACCGCAGGGAGTAGCCCTTTGCTGAACAAGGACTTGCACACGGCAGGCAAGGCAGGCGAGCATGACCGCCGCGACGACCAGACCCCGGGTAACCGGTTTCTTGGCCGCGTTGTTGCGTGTAGCGGGTCTCGTGCCACGATCGCTGCCGTCGCAGAAGCCGGCGGCACAGAGCTGGCCGAACTGTGGTCGGTCGGCAGGCTCATTTCGATCAGCGTTGGTCGAAACCGGGTGGTCGCCCTCGTCTACTCCATGAACACCGGCGGTCACAGCTGGGGCGAAGGAGAAGACAACTACTTTCAAATCGAAACCGAATTGCTTGGCGAAGTTCGCGTTGACGAGGATGGCCGCGAGCAATTCTCGACCGGCATTTCGCGCTACCCCTATCTCGGCGCCATCGCTCACCGCATTCGCTCGACAGATTTGATGCGCATCTATGACGCCGGCAGCGGAACAACGGCCGTGATCGGCAAGCTCACGCAAGACGAGAGCATTGATGCCGCCATCCATATTCCCTCGATGCTGTCCAAGCATTTTGCAATCGTTGGCTCGACCGGCGTCGGCAAATCGACAGCCGTGTCTCTGCTCTTGCACAAGGCGATAGAGGCTGACCCGAAGCTGCGCGTACTGATCCTCGACCCGCACAACGAGTTTGCGGCCGCCTTCCCTAAGCACTCGGTTGTCATCGATACGGACACACTCGACCTGCCGTTCTGGCTGATGAAACTGGAAGAGTTCGCAGAAGTGGTCTTCAGAGGCCGAACACCGATTCCGGAAGAAGTCGACATCCTGCGGGATTTGCTGCCGGAGGCAAAGCGCGCCTTCCGCGGCAGCGACAATTCGCTCGTCAGGCGCACAACGGAAAAGAGCTCGATTACGGCGGATACGCCGGTTCCCTATCGGATGGCCGATCTGCTGGCGCTGATCGACGAACGCATCGGCAGGCTCGAGGGACGCAGTGAAAAGCCTCTGCTCCGGTCGCTGAAGATGCGCGTTCTCGCTGCCATCAACGATCCGCGCTACCACTTCATGTTCTCCAGCAACACGATCAGCGACACGATCATGGAGACGGTGGCGGAAATCTTCCGCATCCCCGGCGACAACAGGCCGATCTGCACCTTCCAGCTGTCCGGCATCCCTTCCGAGGTTGTGAACTCAGTCGCTTCGGTTCTTTGCCGCATGGCTTTTGAAATCGCATTGTGGAGCGACGGCGCCATCCACATGCTCGTCGTCTGCGAAGAAGCGCATCGTTACATTCCGTCGGATCCGAATCTCGGCTTCTTCCCGACAAGACAGGCAATCGCCCGCATCGCCAAGGAAGGCCGCAAATACGGCGTGTCGCTGGGGATCATCACCCAGCGTCCAGGCGAACTCGATCAGACGATCCTGTCGCAGTGCTCGACACTGTTTGCCATGCGCCTTGCCAATGATCGCGACCAGGAAATCATCCGTTCGGCGATTCCTAACTCGTCGATCTCGACGACCAGCTTCATTTCCTCGATCGGCAACGGCGAGGCGATTGCCTTCGGTGAAGCGATCAGCGTTCCAATGCGAATGCGCTTCTCGCGCGTTGAGGAGCGCTACTTGCCGAAGGCCAACGGTGCCAATGTGAAGGTCAGCGACGAGGATCCCGACAACGTCGATCTGCGGAAGATCGTAACCCGCATGCGCGCCACCAGCGGCCCGGATATTTCCGCGTTCCAGCAAAGCTACGCCGCCGCAATGCCGCCCAGCGGTCCTTACGATGACGAAGACGACTATGATAACGACTTCGACGGACCGGTAGCAGCACCCTCCGCCTATCCCTCAGCGCCATCGCCCAGTCATTCCCTGGCAACGCCACCGCTGGCGCCAATCGAACCCTATCGTCGTGATATGTTGCCGGGATCAGGAACACCGCGCGAGCCCCTTGCCGCTCCACAGCGCCCACCTGTTGCAGCGCCGGAAACGTCTATCGATAGCCGCCTCGAGGCCCTGCGACGCGAAATACGCGGAGAATCGCAGCCGGGATCCGGCGAAGGCCCAACTGTCGGGGGAAGCATTCGCCGCGAACCCGGTATGTCCCTCCGGGATAGCATACTGAAAAAGCCGCTCAGCAGCCTCAACAACAAGGATTAGCGAGCGCAGCGCTACCGCAAGCGCTCCCAGCTTTCGTCCATCTGGTTGCGAAACCAGGTCATCTGCCGCTTGGCATATTGCCGCGTTGCAGCAGCGCCCCGCTCCAAAACCTCGTCGCGGGTAAGCTCGCCCTTCAACATCGCCGCAATCTGCGAAACGCCTATCGCTTTCATCACTGGCAAATCAGGTGGCAACGAAAGCGAAAGCAGCGCCTTCACCTCGTCCTCAGCCCCCTGCTCCAGCATCTTTTCAAATCGCCCGTTGATCCGCTGGTGAAGGACGGCGCGCTCCGGTTCGACCACGATCTTGCGAGCCGCCGACGGGTCGATGATCACCGGTCCCGCTTGCGCCTGAAAATCGATGATCGAGCGGCCAGTCGCCTCGACAACCTCGAGCGCCCTCACGATCCGCTGCCCATCCTGCGGACGAAGACCTTCGGCGACAGCAGGGTCGCGTTCCTGCAGGTGCCGATAGAGTTCGTCGGGCCCCTCATCCTGCAAGCGTGAACGAAGGCTGTTGCGCACGTCCTGCGGTATCGCAGGCATGTCGGAAAGGCCGCCCGTCAACGCTTTGAAATAGAGGCCCGTTCCGCCAACAAAAATCGGTTTGCGCCCATCGGCGCGGAGGCGCTGCAGCAGATCAGTAACGTCGCGCAGCCACGCCCCCGTCGAATAGGCACGACTCGCGGGGACGTGACCGTAGAGGTAATGGGGAATACCCTGCATATCGTCTTCAGATGGCCGCGCGGTCAACACGCGCAGCGTGTCGTAGACCTGCATGCTGTCTGCGTTGACGACGACGCCACCGTGCTCTTTTGCCAATTCGACCGCGAGCGCGGACTTGCCGCTGGCGGTCGGCCCGGTTATCAGGATCGCGTCCAATGCGCTCAGAAGGTTTTCCATCATGGCCCTCGTTGCCACGCTTGTTGCCAATCCGTCAAATCCTGTTCTCACGCAGTCGATTGCCGAGCAGGCGGCCGATGCCGTGAAAGCTTCCGGTCTCTACTGGCTGGCTGACGGAATTGCCTGCGATATCGCACTGAGGGATGGGGCCGACGTCGAAGCCGCTCGGGCCAACATCCTCGCCGTCATCGGCAGCGCTGCGATCGACCTTGTCATCCAGGATGCCGAGACACGCCGCAAGAGACTTCTGATCGCCGATATGGACTCAACCATGATTGGCCAGGAATGCATCGACGAACTCGCTGCCGAAGTGGGGTTGAAGGAGAAGGTCGCCGCGATCACTGCTCGCGCCATGAATGGCGAGATCGCTTTCGAGCCAGCCCTCCGTGAGCGCGTTGCGCTCTTGAAAGGGCTACCGATCGGCGTCGTCGACGACGTCATTTCCAGACGAATCACGCTCACTCCGGGTGGCCGGGAACTGATCGCCACCATGAAGTCCAAGGGGCACTACACAGCGCTGGTTTCCGGGGGCTTTACCGTCTTCACCGGCCCCATCGCAAAGACGCTCGGCTTCGACGAGAACCACGCGAATGTTCTGCTGGAAGAGGCTGGTGTTCTTTCCGGCTTCGTCTCTGAACCGATCCTCGGCAAGCAGGCCAAGGTCGATGCGCTGAATGATATTTCCGAAAGGCTCGGTATTTCTCCCGACGACGCCATTGCCGTTGGAGACGGCGCAAACGACCTCGGCATGCTTCAATTGGCTGGATCCGGCGTCGCTTTGCACGCCAAACCGACCGTTGCAGCACAGGCGAAGATACAGATCAATCACGGCGATCTCAGCGCCCTGCTCTATATCCAGGGCTACCGCAAGACCGATTTCGTAGTGCCATGATGGTAATCCTAGCGACCGATCGCCTGCTTTTGCGCAACTGGACCGATGACGATCGGCCGCTGTTCCACGAGATCAACTCCGATCCGGAGGTGATGGAATTTTTCGCCTTCCGTCGCGACCGAGTTGAAGCGGATTTGATGCTCGACACTATCCGCGACAGTATCGCCAAGACCGGACTTGGCTTCTATGCGATAGCCCTGAAGGAAACCGATGAGCCGATCGGTTTCTGCGGCCTCTGGAGACCCAAACTCGAACCGTTTCTGCCGGCAGGTACCATCGAGGTCGGCTGGCGTCTCGCGAAACGATACTGGGGCAACGGATATGCGACAGAAGCGGGAATGGCCGCACTGCGCCATGGCTTCACAGAGTTCGACCCGAGCGAAATCGTTTCGTTTGCGGTAACCGACAACCATCGTTCGACCGCTGTCATGCAGCGGCTTGGCTTGCATCATGAACCTGATCGCGATTTCGACCACCCTGCATTCCGGACACGCATCCGCATCTGAAACGCCACGTTCTTTACACGATCAGCCGTCAGCAATGGGAACGCGGGATCCGCTAGCGCCAAATATCAGCGCACGGCACCATGAGCACATGGTACCGCTTACCATCGTCCATTTGACGCTTCTTGAAGGGATGAGCGAGCCCTCGTCTCGCTACTCCATCGGCACAGCTACGAAGCGCAAGTCGCCGTTTGCCGACGCGATCATCATCTGCGCGTTCCGCCGGCCTTCCTGCTTTAGCGACTGCACCTTCGCGGCGACGGCCTCGGGCGAGCGCATAAACTCCTGCGCCACCTCAACGATCACGTCACCCGGCTTCAATCCCTTTTCCGCCGCCAAAGAGCCGGCTGCGACCTCAGCGACAAGCACGCCGTCGACGCTTTCAGCGATACCGAAGGTTTTCCGGGTCTCCGCGCTTAGCTCAGACAGCGACAGGCCGAGTACATTCTTCGGATTCGCTGCATCGGGTGCAGCCTGATCCGTCTTGCCCTTGCCATCCGGCATGGGCTGGCTCTGCTGGTCATCCGGCTCGTCCATATCCTGGTTTTCATCAGGATCCGGATTGATGACACCGCCCTTGTTGTTGGCGTCGGCATCGTTCGAGGCGGCCTGATCGCTATCCTCGAGGCGGCCGAGCTTCACCTTCACGGTCTGCTCCTTGCCGTCACGAAGCACGACAACGTCGACTTCCTTGCCCACTGGGCTTTCCGCCACCACGCGTGGCAAATCACGCATCTCGTTAACAGGCTTGCCGTCGAACTTGAGGATGACGTCGCCAGCCTTGATCGAACCATCATCAACGGGACCACCCTTGATGACCCCCGCCACCAGCGCACCCTTGGCGCTCGATAGGCCGAGGCTGTCAGCAACATCGTCGGTAACCGGCTGAATGCGCACACCGAGCCAGCCGCGGCGCGTTTCGCCAAACTCGCGCAGCTGCTCGACGACGCCTGCAGCCAATTCCGACGGCACCGAGAAACCGATACCGATCGATCCGCCGCTCGGCGAAATGATCGCCGTGTTGATGCCAATAACCTCGCCCTTCATGTTGAAGAGCGGGCCGCCGGAATTGCCCTTGTTGATGGCCGCATCCGTCTGGATGAAGTTGTCATAGGGTCCGGCGTTGATGTTGCGACCGCGTCCCGAAATGATGCCGACAGTCACCGACCCGCCGAAGCCGAACGGATTGCCGATCGCCATGACCCAGTCACCGATGCGCATTCCGCTGGAATCGCCGAACTTGACGGCCGTCAGCGGTGTCTTTGGCTCAACCTTCAGCACCGAAAGATCGGTCTTGGTATCGGTGCCGATCAGCTTCGCCTTCAGCTTCGTGCCATCGGCGAAATTGACTTCGATATCGTCAGCCCCTTCAATGACGTGGTTGTTCGTGACGATGTAGCCCTGCGGGTCGATCACAAAGCCGGAACCCAACGAATTGACGTTGTGGTTGCCGCCCTTGTTACCCTTCTGCTTATTGAAAAAGTCGTTGAAGAATTCCTGGAAGGGCGAACCGTCGGGCGCGCGCGGCGCCGGGCCAACACCCTCGTCATCCTTGACATTCTGCGACGTCGAAATGTTTACAACGGCATTGAGGAGCCCTTCGGCGAGATCGGCAACGGACGCCGGACCGTTCATCGGCGGGGTGCCCTGTGCCTGCACCGAGCCGGTGAAACCAACATTTGCCAGAAGTGCGGCGCCGGCCAGGAGAGCGAGCGATCGTCTGAAGGTCGGGCGGGTCGTCGGGGCCATCAAGCATCCTCATTTCAAATAAAACGCACTCTGAGCACCAGCATAAGGCGGAATGATGGAGGGTGAAATCACCTTTTCGCGAAATCCCGTGCAATCCTGTTCACTGCGCTCGCAGCTCTGGTGCCGCAACGCAAAAAGGCCGGCAGACTAGCCGGCCTTCGCGTTTTTTTGTCCGGCGCCGCAACGCGGCGATCAGTTGGTCGGCGCTGTCGGCATTGCCGGCGCTGCGTTTCGCGGCGCGCCGCTTGCGTCGTTGAAGAAACGGAAGAACTGCGAGTTCGGCGAGATCACCAACGTCGTGTCTTGCGAGGTCAGAGCCGTCGAATAAGCGGCCATCGAACGATAGAACTCGAAGAACGCAGGATCCTTACTGAATGCATCCGCAAACAAGCGGTTGCGCTCGGCGTCGCCCTGACCGCGCAGGACTTCAGAATCGCGTTGCGCTTCGGCGGTGATTTCGACCACCTGCCTGTCTGCGATAGCCCGGCGGCGTTGGCCCTCTTCCGTACCCTGCGCACGCAGGAGTTCAGCTTCGGCAAGACGCTCGGCGCGCATCCGGTCGTAGGTCTTCGGCGCGACTTCGCGCGTCAGATCCGTACGACGGATGCGGACGTCCTGAATGTTGAGACCAAGATCTTCGGCATCGCGATGCAAGTCGTCGCGAACCTCGAGCATCATTGCCACACGCTCTTCAGACAGTGCGGCATCGAAGTCGCGCAGGCCGTAGACACGCCGAAGCGAAGAATCGAGTTGCGTGCGAAGGCGTGCTTCCGCTGCCTCGCGATCGCCCGAGACCGTTTCACGGAACTTGCGGACATCCCTGATGTCATAGACCACGAAGGCATCAACATCGAAGGTCGCGCCGCCACGAACCTGAACACGAATGTTGTCGAGGTCGAAGCGCAGTGCCTGCCGTTCCACGATCTGGACGCGGTCGGCATCCATGAAGGCAAACGGCAGCTTGAAGTAGATACCCGGCTCGGTCTTCACCGACTGGATCTGACCGAAGCGGACAACAATCGCCTGCTCACGCGCATTCACGACGAAGACCGACGAGTAGAGCGCAATCAAGACGACGGCGATAAGGCCGAGAATGAGGGGAAGCCTGTTCGATGTCATGGCTCAACCTCCCTGCTGCGCCGGTTTGCCGATCTCATTGAGCGGCAAGTAAGGCACAACCCCTTGCTTCTCGTCGATCACGACCTTCTTGGAATTCTTCAGAACCTGCTCCATCGTTTCAAGGAAGAGACGCGTACGAGTGACCTCGGGCGCCTTCGCATATTGTTCGTTGATGAACGAGAAGCGCTGAGCCTCACCTTCGGCTTCCTTGACGACGCGGTTCTTGTAGGCCGCTGCCGCTTCGCGAATCTGGGCGGCGTCACCGCGTGCCTGACCGAGCTTCTGGTTGGCGTACTGATTGGCCTCTTCGACCAATCGCTGCTTGTCCTGGTCGGCCCGCTGCACTTCTTCGAAGGCATCGGCAACTTCACGTGGCGGCGCTACGTCCTGAATCGTCACGGCGCCGATGGAAATACCAGCCCTGTAGCGATCCATGGTTCCCTGGACGATGTTGGCGACTTCCGTTTCAATCGGCTGACGATTGTCGCGGAAGGCATCCTGGGCCGGACGGCGACCGACAACTTCGCGCATGGCGCTTTCGGCGACCTGCTGCAGCGTCTCAGCCGGGTTCTCGACGTTGAAAAGGTAGGCCTTGGGATCGCTGACCGTGAAGAAGACTGAAAACTGAACGTTCAGGATGTTCTGGTCACCGGAAAGCATCAGCCCGCTCGACGAGGATGTCGACGTCGACGCCGCACCGATATTCTGCTGCTGCATCGTCACCTTGACGATCTCGACGGTCTCCATCGGCCACAGGTGGAAATGCAGGCCCGGAGTGGAAACTTCTTCCTTGGGATTGCCGAAACGCAGTTCGACGCCGCGCTCGTCCGGCTGGACGATATAGATGCACTGGAAGAGCCAGAACACCACCAAAATCGCCGCGACGATGACAAGCACGCCGCCGTTGAACCCGCCAGGCACAATGTTGCGCAGCTGATCCTGACCGCGCCGGATAATATCCTCAAGATCAGGCGGCCCGCCCTTGCCGCCACCGCGCGGGCGATTGGGCCCTTGCCCCCATGGTCCCTGATTGTTACCGCCGCCGCCGCCCCAAGGGCCGCCGCCGCCATTCTGATTGCTCCAGGGCATCAAAACCTCTTATTCGTTGAACTCCGATCGCCTAACCCACGGGGGCGGCGGATAGCTGCGATCGTGACCGTTATAGGTATCGCCGCATCTGCTTTCAACGCAGCATGAGGAACTTGACGATATTTATTGGAAAATAGTTGGTTTTCAGCGGTTAGCGCCGGTCATAGACCACGAATTTCGTGGGATAGCTATCCTTGTCGCCTGCAGGCACGTCGATCGTCTCCGTCGCCCTCCAGAGCGCTGAGTCAATCGCCGGAAACGACGTATCGCCTTCGACCGCGGTTTCGACATGCGTCACGCACAGCCGGTCGGCGAGATCGATGGCCTGCTCATAGATCTGCCCACCACCGATGATGCAGATTTCGCTCTCACCATTTTGCTTGGCAAGGTGCTCTGCAAGGCTGATGGCCTCGGTCAGCGAATGAGCCATATGCACGTCCGGATTCGCTACCGCGGCAGACTGCCGGGAAATCATGATGTTTGGTCGCCCGGGCAGCGGCTTACCAATGGAGTCATAGGTCTTGCGCCCCATGACAACAGGCTTGCCCAGTGTCAGCGCCTTGAAGCGCTTGAGATCGGTGGAGAGCCGCCATGGCATGTCACCATCCCGCCCGATGATGCCGTTCTCGGAAACGGCGACCACGATCGTCTTGCAAATGTCAGACATCGACGTCTCCGATCACACCGCAATCGGCGCCTTGATGCTGGCGTCGGCCTCGTATCCGACCAACTCGAAATCCTCGAACTTGAAGCCGAAGATATCCTTCACATCGGGGTTGATCCGCATGAACGGCAACGGCTTCGGCGTGCGGGTCAGTTGCAGCTTCGCCTGCTCGAAGTGGTTGTGATAGAGATGCGCATCGCCGAGCGTGTGCACGAAATCACCGAGCTTCAGGCCGGCCACCTGCGCAACCATCATCGTCAGCAATGCATACGAGGCAATATTGAAGGGCACCCCGAGGAAGATATCCGCGGAGCGCTGATAAAGCTGGCAGGAAAGCTTGCCGTCGGCGACGTAGAACTGGAACAGGCAATGGCATGGCGGAAGCGCCATATCATCGACCTCGGCAGGATTCCACGCAGAAACGATATGGCGGCGCGAGTTCGGATTCTTGACGATGCCGGCAACGAGTTTAGCGATCTGATCTATATGGCCGCCATCTGGCGAAGGCCACGAGCGCCACTGCGCGCCATAGACTGGCCCCAGATCGCCATTCTCGTCCGCCCATTCATCCCAAATCGAAACGCCATTGTCCTTGAGGTAGCGGATATTGGTGTCGCCACGTAGGAACCAGAGCAACTCATGGATGATGGACCGCAGATGCAGCTTCTTTGTCGTAAGAACCGGAAAGCCTTCCTGCAGGTCGAACCGCATCTGATAGCCGAACACAGAGCGCGTGCCTGTGCCGGTGCGATCGCCGCGATCGGTTCCGTGTTCCATCACATGCTTCAGAAGATCGAGATACTGCTTCATCGTTCGCCGCCGATTCCGTTCTCAACTTATTTAAGCGCTTCGCGCATCGAAACCAATCGTCGCGCGAGCTTTATCCCGACAAATCTCCGTCACGATCAGCGGCCACGTATCCATTCGCTGACTAGGATCAGCCTATTGGCGATTTCACGTTCAATGCGAAGGTTGCCGACGTCTTTGATGACATGGTCAGCCGGTCCGTGCCGTACTGCGAGGAAATGCAGAGGATCGCGAAGGACTATTCGACTGACTCCGCCGCGCTGCTGGCTGTTCTCCTGATCGAGATCTACCGGGTCGCGCGGGGGTGCAGCCGACGCCCTGCCGCCTCCCTACCAGTAGGAGCCGTGGCCGGGATCGTCAGGTACGCATACTGAAGAAGCGTGGCGCGCCTTCGGCGATCGGAAGGCGATCTCTTAGGTTGCCGAACATCCTTTCGCTTTCTGACCGGACCACACGGTTTTGTGACAACACCTCTTCCCATCCCTGACGGAAAACACTATATCACCCATGCCGGTCTTCGGGCCGGCTATGGCGATAAATGAGCGGTGTAATAAACCTATTGGACCCGGGGGCGGTACCCGGCGCCTCCACCAAAAACCGGCGGCCCAGAATGAGATGGCCGGCTTTTGATGGGGGCGAAACAGGATCGACAAGGGTGTAAAGATCGTCTTTTTGCTCGGCATTGTACCGCCGTTATCGGGCTAAAATTGTAGTTGCAAACGACAACTATGCGGAAGCTCGTCTCGCTGCTTAATCGCGGTGTGACACTTCAAATAAAGCCCTAGTGGTTCGCACCTCTAGGCGGGGTCCGAAGGCACCTGGCAACAGAAGCCTTCACCTTCTCCCTTGCGCGCAAATCATGTATGGTTTGGTCAAGCATGACTCGGCTCAGGCCTTTTCCAGGGCGTCTTGGCATGCCATACAGCCTTGGGAAACGAGTCCGAACCTAACGAAAGACAGGAAAGCATGGGGCAGGATCACATCCGTTACGACATTCTGGCACAGGACGCACTGCGTGGCGTCATCCGCAAGGTATTGTCCGAAGTTGCCGCGACGGGCCGCCTGCCGGGCGAGCATCATTTCTTCATCACCTTCCTTACCGGCGCTCCGGGTGTTCGCATCTCGCAGCACCTGAAAGCAAAGTATCCGGAACAGATGACCATCGTCATCCAGCACCAGTTCTGGGAATTGAAGATCACTGAGACGACGTTCGAGATCGGCCTTTCCTTCTCTGATGTTCCGGAAAAGCTCTTCATTCCATTCAATGCGATCCGCGGCTTCTACGATCCCTCGGTGAACTTCGAGCTCGAATTCGACGTGCCTCTCGCCGACAGCGACGAGCTTCCCGCAGCAGAGATCACTGCTTATCCCGTGGCATCCGAGAAGTCGGAGGAAACGCCCGCCGCCAAAGCCGACGGCGAGGAAAAGAAGCCCGGTTCGGTCGTCTCGCTCGACGCCTTCCGAAAGAAGCAGTAAAACCAAGGGAAGCAACTGCTTCCCTTTTTCAATTCCGATCGGGGCCAGCCGTGACCGCCGAAGTCGTCAATCTCCGCCAGTTCAAAAAGAAGCAGGCCCGCGCCGATAAGGAAAAGCAGGCCGAGCAAAACCGCATTTCCTTCGGCCGTACCAAGGTTGAGAAGCAGCTCACCAAGGCGCTCAACGAGAAAGCCGAACGCTCTCATCAGCAGGGCCACATCGAGAAATCCGACGACGATAAATGACCATCCGGGAAAATGAAAAAGATCCCCGGATCAATCACTTGAACGGCTGTCCGGATTCAGATCATCAGCTGCTTGAATCGAATTCTGAAGCCTTGCGATGATCCGCAAGCACTCGGCCACACTACACGGACACCGCACCAGCTTTTCTCTGGAAGACGAATTCTGGGCCGAGCTGAACAGGATTGCCAGGGCGCGCGACATTCCACTCGCAGCTCTGATTTCCGACATTGATGATCAGCGTCAGCCCGAAAGCAACCTTTCTTCGGCCCTTCGTGTCTACGTCCTACATTGGTTGAAAGCCGAGGGGCCGTGAGTTAGCACACAGCAACAATGGGATAGTCCCGCTGGACAATGATAAAAACAGCGGATCAAGCGCTTGCCGTATTGGATATCGCAAAGGCACTCTTTGCGGAGACGTTGCTGCTGGTCTACCTGCGCGGATCGGCGGTCTCCAGCGGCCTTCAGCGTGCTGGCTTACGCTCGTGATGGATATCTTGGTCTGATTGATGACGATTGGGAGAGCCACCAAAGCAAAGCAAGTCAAACGGCAATCCACCTGGAGCAACGGGTGATCGAGCGTCTACAATGACAACGCGCTCGAATCTACGGTGATTTCCCTGATGTGGCCGCCGCAATTACTGCGGCATCTGCACACCGGGCAACCCCGGTACAGGTTCGAAGTTGAGCGAGTTTTCTGGGGGAACGGAAAGCTGCTCCTGTGCGCGTCGCGCCGCATCCGCGGCGGCCTTTTCTTCCGCCGCCTTCACGCGTGCTGCTGCATCGGCTTTCGCCTTTGCCTCCGCCTCAGCCTTTGCTTTCGCTTCGGCCGCTTGCCTCTCACGCTCTGCCTGGGCGGCCGCCAGATCTCTTAAACGCTGCTCTTCGGCCTGCTGCTGCGCTTCGAAGGCTGCGGCCTTTTGGCGTTCCAGATCATTGAACTTGAAGAGAGCAACTTCGCGGCGCAGTCGCTGCTTTTCCAGCACGTTTGACTGCAGGCGCTCGACGCGCCGGCGCTCACGCTCGAAGGCACGCAAGGACAGGAAGCCGGTGATATCGGTGACGTCCATGGTTCGGCCAGGCGACGCGAGCAGCCCCGAAAAGTCCAGACGGATCGCAGGTTCGGCACCTGGAAGCACCTCACCGCCTGGATTGAGCGCAATGTTGAGTGATGCATTGATACGCTCTTGCGGCAGGTCGATCTGGCCGTTGCCAACCACCTTCGCCTGATCGGTCGTCACGCTGACGTTCTGAAAGCGCAGCACACCATCTGTCACGTTGAACGGGATGGCAGTCGGCGGCAGCTTCGCTTCGCCGTTGTTGAGCAAGGTCTCGACGATCGGATGGACCTTGCCGGCATTCAGCTGATCCTGCATCGGATCGGTGGCTGCCAGCAATGGCGCCAACATCCCAAGATTGAGCCCGCGAACGCTCGTTTCGCCGAGCCGAAGCTCTCCGGAGCCGTTCAGCGAACCGGCGATATCCTTCATGGATTTGCCGGACGCTTCCATGGAGAGCCCCAGTCCGAACTTGCCGCTGGCCACGGGCGCGCCGTCGCGCGGCCACACCACAGCGGCAAGGTCCGCGTTCGCCAGCGCCAGCTTCGTCTGGAAGAAGCCCGTCCCATTGGCATTGGTAAAGAGGAGACTGCCGTCGAGGCTGCCGCCGTCCCATGCGCCCTTGATGTTGTTCAATTGTAGTTCGTCGCCCTTGTACGCCACATCAGATGTGAAATCCGAAATAGCGCCCGACCAGCCTGGCCAGAATTCTTTGGCGGAGAGCTTGAGGCTGACGTCCATGTCCTTGAAGACCGGCAAGCCGAGCCCCCCCGCTGACAGGTTGCCGGTCGCCGCATCCGTCATTGGCCCGTAGATGGCTTCCCCGAGCCAGGCGGCATCAGCCTTTGAAAGCGCCAATGCGCCGCTTGCCGTGGTCTTCTCGGCCTTGCGGTCAACTGTTAGCGCGCCGCTGAACTCGTTGTCGGCGGCATGGCCGGCCACGTCAGAAAGAGCAATCTTGTCATCGTCGATCGTCGCGTTTGTCGTCAACTTGAACGGCAAGCCCGTACCCATTTGCGGGACAGCGATGCCGTTCATGACAAGGTACGGATCGAGGTCCGCGCTCTCCAGCGAAACCGCAAGCTGTCCATTCATGAAGGTTTGCGGGCGAACGTCGACCTTACCGCCCGCGGTAAACGAGGTGCGGTCGGTGGCAAACGTCAGCTGCGCGTCAGCAGGCTCCGTTCCCTCCGCCTGCACCTTGAGGGTCATACGCCCGTTGGCGTCGGCTTCAACCGGCAACGGATCAAGGCCGGCCTGCCCGAACAGGATGGAGGTGACGCTGTTCTCGAGCGTCGCCTCCAGGCTGGTAGTACCCTTGCCTGTCAGCGCCAGAAGGTCCGACATGCGGTAGTCGAGGTTGACGCGGCTGCCATTGCTCACGCCAGCCAATGTCAGGGTCAGACCATCGCCCTCCTCCCCGCCAAGTGTCAGGGCACCACGCAAGGCAGTATTCGTGTACCACGCGGCATTGCGCACGAGCCGATCCATGACCGGGTGCTGCGGGAGGTGTTGCTTGAGCATGGTGAAGAAGGAGCCCGGATCGGCTGATTTGAAGGTGATTTCCCCCGAGCCCTTGTAATCGAGCAGCGACCCCTCGGCGCGACCGGTCGCAGTCACCTCGGCCCCTGCCAGGTTCTTCACAGCAAGTTTCTCGACCGCCAAAGCGCCATCGGCAATTGTAAAGTTTGTCTCGACATCGGCCGCTTCGACGCCGAAGGCGGTGAATTTGTCGGCCTTCAGCCGTGCCGTGATTTTGTGATCAAGCACATTGTCGCCTGCGTCCTGACCGGTAAGCAATCCTGTCAGCGCACGCAGCGCATCCAGATCGAGCGCGTCGCCGGCAAGCGCGACATTCAGCGTCGGGGTCTGATTGGCCGCAGCCTGGCGATCCAGCCTGCCCTTAAGCGTCGCCTGCCCGACGGCAATCTCCAGGTTGTCGAACGTCTGGCGGTCGTGGGTGAGGCTGACATCGGCGGAAAAACCCGCTTGCCTCAGCTGGCGGATCGCCGGATCGACAGAACCGGCAAGCCAGGCCGCAAGACCTGTGGGCTGATTGGACGCCACTGTCATCTGCCCAACGAAGGACGGCTGTCCTTGCAGATTGAGCTTGCCTTGGCCTTCGACCTGCGTGCGACCGGGAAGCGTGCCAACCGCATTGTCGATCGTCCAGCCGCTGCCAGCGGGCTGGACATCGAGCTGAATGTCGCGGATCGTCGTGTCGCCAGCAACGATAGCCGGCAAGCGAACGCTCGCCTTCCCTGGCACCTGCGGTACCGGCACCTGTGAAACGATCTGGATCAGCGCGTTCAATCGCTGTCGCGCTGAGAGGCCGGCATCGCGGGTCGTCTTGCCGTTCGCGCCCTGATTGCCGATGCGATTGACATCGATCTGCTGGCCGTTTGCGATCAGCAGGAACTGCGGCTTGCTTCCCGTATCGAGCGTCGCCTCGCCGGTGACGACATAGGGATCGTCTGTCGCCCCGACCTCCAGCCGATATTCCGGTATCCGGACGCTCTCGTTGGTAAGTTCGAACTTTCCCTTTAGGCGTGGAGGCAGATCGCCCTTGGCGGTCTTCTTGCCATCCCGGTTCTCAATCGAAGCCGATACCGTTCCCTGATAGTTCGGCCGGCGATCGACGAGCTTCAGCTCTCCGTCGAGATCGACCGTCACCGGCTGCTTGTCGGGCTGCAGCCGCGTCCGCATCCGCAGGATTCCGTTCTCGTCCGGCTGATTGCTGGCGATCGTGAAGTTGCCATGCGCGCCATCGAGGGCCGCATCACCTTCGATCCGCCATGGACCGGCAAGCGACTTGGCCGACATTTCGGCATTCAGGCCGGTAACGTGCCTTGTGCGTCCGGACTGGTCGTCGATAAATTGAACATCGCCGCCGCTGACATGGACGTTCTCAAGAACAACCGTCCTGGCCGGAATTTCGGGCTGGCTGCCGCGTGTCCAGTCGAGCGTGCCGTCTTTCAGCAGCCGCAGCTTTACCTTCGGGTTGACCACGCGCATGTCGAAGATCAACGCCTCGCCGGAGAGGAACGGCGCGAGTTCGGCATCCATCGAAAACTGCTCGACCTGCACAAGCGGCGACCCGTCGAGTTCCTGCCCGACGCGCACGTCATGCAGTGTCACCGATGGAAACGGCAGCAGGCGCGCATCCACCGCACCGTGGACGACGACTTTCTTGCCGATGATCCGACTTGCTTGATCCTCGAAATTCTTTCGGAAGTCCGTCCAGTCGATAAACAATGGCGCCAGCAGCGCCACGAACAGCGCTACGACAATCACTCCGCCTAGAAAGACGAGGAACCGGCCTACCAACTCAACAATTCTCCATTTGGGAATCCATCGCGGACACTAGAGCATCATACCGAAAGCTGTGAAGCCGCTTTCCGGCAACATCGTGCTCTATTTACTTGATTCCGAGATGAATTCTCCTCATGCCCGGTTATTTGCCTCTCGGTCGGTCTCGTCTGGTAGACAAGCGCAACAGAGTGTTCGTTTTCAGGCAATATGGAATATCTTTCCGGGATTGAAGATATCGTCCGGATCGAGCGCCTTCTTGACCTGCCGCATGAGGTCGACCGTGCCACCAAGCTCCTCTTCGAGGAACGCCATCTTGCCTTGGCCGATGCCGTGTTCGCCGGTGCAGGTGCCGTCCATCGCCAAAGCGCGCGCATTGAGCCTGCCGACAAAGGTCTCAGCGACAGCAATACCTTCGTCGGTCTTGTCGTCGAACAACAGGAGCACATGGAAATTCCCATCGCCGGCATGTCCGACGATCATCGCCAACAGGCCATGTTCCTCTATATCGGCCTGCGTCTCGCCGATGCAATCGGCAAGACGGGAAATCGGCACGCAGACATCCGTCGAGAGCGCAGCCATCTCAGGCGCCAGCGCACGCGATGCCCAATAAGCATCGTGCCTTGCCTTCCAGAGCCTGCTGCGCTCCTCGGCGTTGACCGTCCATGAAAACGCGCCACCCCCGCATTCGGAGGCGATCTCGGCAAACTGTTCCGATTGCAGGGCAACGGTCTCATCCGTGCCATGAAATTCGAGGAAGAGCGTCGGCTTCTCCTCGTAATTCAGCTTCGAATAGGCATTGCAGGCGCGAATTTGCAAGGCATCCAAAAGTTCGATGCGGGCGACGGGAATGCCCATCTGGATGGTCATGATGACGGCGTCGCAGGCGGCTCGAATGGTCGGAAAGGCACAAACGCCACCGCCGATCTTCTGCGGGATGCCCTGCAGCCTCAACGTCACCGACGTCAATATGCCAAGCGTGCCTTCCGCGCCGACGAACAGCCGGGTCATGTCGTAGCCGGCGGACGACTTGCGTGCACGTCGCGCAGTGCGGACTTCCTCGCCATTTGCTGTCACCGCCGTGACAGCGAGCACATTGTCCTTCATCGTGCCGTAACGCACGGCATTTGTTCCGGAGGCCCGCGTGGAAGTCATGCCACCGATCGAAGCGTTTGCTCCGGGATCGATTGGAAAGAACAGACCAGTATCACGGAGATAAGTGTTCAATTCCTCACGCGTCACACCGGGCTCGACGGTGCAGTCAAGATCTTCAGCATTGACTTCAAGAATCCGATTCATTCGGCTGAAATCGATCGATATACCGCCATTCGGCGCATTGACCTGCCCTTCCAGCGACGAGCCAGTGCCGAAGCCAATGACCGGCACCTTGTGCTCGGCGCAAATCTTGACCGCAGCCTTCACATCGTCGGCACTCTCTGCAAAGAGCACGCCATCGGGCAGCTGAGCCGGGATGTAGGTAGTGGTATGCGCGTGCTGTGCGCGGAACGCCTCGCCGGTCTGGAAGCGCTCACCGAAGCTCTGTTTCAGAATACCAAGAACGGCGGCGATGCCTACCTCGTTGCGTGTTCCGGATTTTGCATCTTTGAGCGCCATCTCTTTGATCTCCTTCACCTTCACACCCGGAGGCAGGTTGGTATGAGACAAGAGATGGCGCCTGTCTAGTGCATGGTCGGGGAGAACCGTCCCCTATCGTGCGCCCTTAGACCACCGGCGGGTTGAGCCGCGCAAAAGCTTCCTGCCTGCGGTATGGGAAGTAGGGATATGGCGCGGTAACGACACTCGCTTTGTCGAGCTTTTCCACCTGCTCCTTCGACAATGACCAGCCGACAGCTCCGAGATTCTGTCGCAGCTGCTCCTCGTTGCGCGCGCCGATGATGACACTGGAAACGGTTGGGCGGCCGATAAGCCAATTGAGGGCGATCTGCGGGACAGTCTTGCCCGTCTCTTCGGAAACCTCGAACAGTGCATCGACGATATCGTAGAGCTTCTCGTCATCGACCGGCGGCCCGTATTCTGCCGTCTGGTGCAGCCGACTTCCCTCAGGCAACGGCTGGCCGCGCCTGATCTTGCCGGTGAGACGGCCCCAGGCAAGCGGGCTCCAGACCAATGCGCCGACGCCCTGATCGGCGGCGAGCGGCATCAGTTCCCATTCGTAGTCACGACCAGCCAGCGAGTAATAGACCTGATGCGCAACATAGCGCGGATAGCCATGCTGCTCCGCAATCCCGAGCGATTTCATCAACTGCCATCCCGCGAAATTCGAGACGCCGACATAGCTAATTTTCCCTGCAGCAATCAGCCCATCCAGCGTTGCTAGCACCTCTTCGATGGGAGTCGAGGCATCGAATGCATGAAGCTGCAGCAGGTCGATGTAGTCCGTGCCGAGGCGCTTCAACGCCTCCTCCGTCGAACGTATGAGGCGCGAGCGCGACGTTCCCCAATCCGCCGGTCCATCGCCCATCGGCAACGCGATCTTGGTTGAGATCAGCACAGCGTCGCGCCGACCGGCGATCGCCTGGCCGAGGACCTCCTCGGAGGCCCCGGCCGAATAGACGTCTGCGGTATCGAAAAGGTTGACGCCCGCTTCCAACAAAATGTCGACCAGGCGCCGGGCTTCGGCTGCGTCCGTAGTTCCCCATGCGCCGAAGAGCGGGCCCGAGCCTCCGAATGTTCCCGCGCCGAAGCTCAAAACCGGCACCCTGAGGCCTGACGCGCCGAGATTTCTGTATTCCATGATCGGTCTCCTGTTGTGGACTTCAGAAGAGATAGACACTGAATCTACCGTGATATAGATTGCCGGAAGGAAAACTATCCGTGAATTGAAGTCATCATGAGCAGGCAGGACATCAATCGCTCCGGCGAAATGGAAGTCTTCGTGCGCGCCGTCGAACTCGGCGGCTTCACGGCCGCGGCGCGTGCCTGCCGAATGACTCCGTCTGCAGTAAGCAAGCTTATCGCCCGCCTTGAGGCACGCCTCGGCGCTCGCCTCGTCAACCGTTCGACCCGCAAGCTGCATCTGACGCCTGAGGGATCCGCCTTTTACGAGCGCAGCGTTTCCATCCTTGCGGATATAGCGGAGGCCGAACGCTACGCATCATCAGGAGAACAGGCCACCGGGCCTATACGCATCAACACCAGTGCCTCCTTCGGCCATCATATCCTCGCGCCACTCGTTTCCGAATTTCTGGCGCTCAATCCCGCCGTCACGCTCGACATCTCACACACAGACGCCATCGTCGATCTCGTCGAGGATCGAGCCGATGTCGCGATCCGCGCCGGACCGTTGAAGAGCTCCAGCCTCATTGCGCGCAAGCTTGGCTTCACCGGCAACGTCATCGTGGCATCACCGGACTACTTGAAGCGCGAAGGCGAGCCGAAAACCATTACCGACCTGAAGCACCATCGCCGTGTTGGCTTCTCTTATGCGCGCAGCGTTCAGGGATGGCCGTTGCTCGATGGCGGCGAGACCATTGCGTTGCCGATTACGCCAGGCGTCCAGGTGGGCGACGGCGAAGCGATGCGATATATGGCGCTGTCAGGCGCAGGCCTGGTCCGCCTCGCCACCTTCACCGTTCGCGCCGATATCGAGGCCGGGCGGCTGGTCCCGGTTCTTGAGGACATCAATCCCGGCGACATCGAAGAATTCTACGCCGTCTACATTGGCCAGGGCGGTCCGCTGCCGGCTCGCGTCCGAGCGCTGCTCGACTTCCTCGCGGAGCGCGTCAGCCTCTGACATCGCGTCTGCAGGATTTCGCAATTGACCCCTTCCCCGGCCGGCGCCTATATCGACGCATATCCTCCGGTCTCTCTAGCCGGCCTCTTTTGCCAGCCAGCGCTGCTCTCCTGCTTCGACTGATCGCAGTTCCAGCATTGGCAAGACATGCATGGGAATCATGCCGTTGCACGACGCCAGCCGTTCCTTTCGACACGCCAACCTGCCGCGGTGGATCCTCCTGCTCAGCGTCTCGACCCTGCTTGTGGTCGGGCTCGAAATGCTTGGACTGCCGGCCTCGCTGCTTATCGGCCCGATGGTGGCCGCGATTGTCCTTGCCCTTTCGATCGGCCAGGGATCGCTCAAGGTCCCGCGCTGGCCACTCCTATTCGGACAGGCGCTCGTCGGTTTTTTGATGGCGCGCGCCATCACCGTCGACATTCTGAAGACCATGGCGACCGATGCACCGCTCTTTCTCGCGATGATCCTCTCCGTCATCGTCGCCGCGGCCGCTCTCGGTTGGTTGCTGACGCGCTGGCAGGTTCTGCCCGGAACGACCGCGGTTTGGGGCTCTTCACCGGGCGCGGCTTCGGCGATGGTGATCATGTCCGAAGCCTACGGTGCCGACGCCCGTCTCGTCGCGTTCATGCAATACCTCCGGGTGGTCTTCGTCGCCGTGGCGGCCTCGGTCGTCTCGCGGCTCTGGGTTGCCGCCGATGGTGGTGAACCGCCGCCGTTCATCCTCTTCCCGCCGGTCGACTGGCAGGCGCTGGCTGCTACTGTCGCGCTCACCTGCCTGTCCGCCTACCTTGCGGCGCGTTTTCGCATTCAGGGCGGTACGATCACGGTGCCGCTGGTGCTCGGCGCGCTGCTTCAAGGCTTCGGTCTGCTCAAGATCGAACTTCCGCTCTGGCTGCTGGCGATCAGCTATGCCTTGATCGGCTGGAGTATCGGGCTGCGTTTCACCCGCGGGATCGTAATGCACGCCGCTCGCGCGCTGCCCCGCGTCGCTGCCTCTATCCTGCTGTTGATGTCGATCTGCGGCTGCATGGCCTTCGCCTTGCACAAATTCGCAGGTGTCGATCCGCTCACGGCCTATCTGGCGACAAGCCCCGGCGGCGCCGATTCTGTGGCAATCATCGCAGCCTCGAGCGATGTCGACGTGCCCTTCGTCATGGCGATGCAAACCGGTCGGTTCCTGGTGATCCTATTCACCGGCCCAATGCTGGCACGCTTCATCGCGCGCCGCTCCGGCCTTGCGGAGAAGTCCGTCTAAGGCTCGCCCATTGGCCGGGTGTCATGCCATAGGCCTTTTTGAAATGGCGGGTGAGATGGCTCTGGTCGGCAAAGCCGGTCGCCGCCGCAACATCAGAAAGCCCGTCGCCTGCGCCGATCATCGCACGCGCCTGCTGCAGCCGCCGCATGAGCAGATAGCGATGCGGGCTTGTTGCAAAAGCCGCCCTAAAGTGCCGGGAGAGAGAAAAGCGGTCGAGACCGGTGACAATCTCCAGCTCGCCGGATCGCACGGCCTCCGTGGCATGCGCTTCGAGATAATCGCGCGCCAATCTTGCGCGCTGCCATGCCACGTTGCCGAGCGGCCGCTGTGAGGCCTTCGCATGCTTTGCAAGTCCGCCCGCAACACGCGAAACGAAATCGTCGACGAACAACTCATCGAGCTCGCGATCCAGCTCGGTAAGGGCTCCGAGCAGCGTACCTGCAAGGACCGGATCCCGGATGACAGGCTCGTCAACGAAAGGCAGCCCGATCTTCTCGGCGTCAAGGCATTCGAGCAGTAGCGCTGGTTCAAGATAGAGCATGCGATATTGCAGCCCGTCGTCAGTACCAGCTCCACCGTCGTGCTCCTCATCCGGGTGGAGTACGAGCACCTGCCCCGGCATACTGAACCGCCGCTGGCCACGATACGAAAAAGTCTGCACGCCCTTCATCGTCACACCAAGAGCGTAGGTATCGTGGCGATGAGGCTCGAACGCCTTGCCGGAAAACTGCGCTTCCATCCGCTCGATTCCGGGAAAGGCCGGCGCAATCACGATCCCGTCTGCGCCGGGCTCGGCGCACAAACGTTCAAGACCCTCGAAGGCGTGACTGTTTACATCCTGGTCCAACGCGACTTCCGAACCCGTATGAAAGAGACTGGCATGTTTGATACCAAAATTGCGATCGTCCTGCGAAACAATCTTGCATCCTGGCAGAAGCTGAACGTCACGGCCTTTCTGATGAGCGGCATCGCCGGACAGCACCCCGAGATGATCGGCGAGGCCTACAAGGACCGCGCCGGCAATCTCTATAATCCACTTTCCATCCAGCCGATCATCGTCCTGTCGGCCGAGGACGAGACGATGTCGGCGATCCATCGCCGCTCCCTAGAGCGCGGCGTAACTTCATCGCTGTTCATCGAAGAGATGTTCGCAACCGGCCACGACGTTGCCAACCGGGCCGTCTTTGCAGAATACGCACCTGACGATGCCAAGGTTGTCGGCATCGCCATCCGGGCAGAGAAGAAGATCGTAGACAAAATCACCAAGGGCGCGACGATGCATCAATAACGAAAACGGCCGGGCGTTGGCCCGGCCGTTTCTCTTAACTGAAGCCTGGATCAGCTCTGCGTGACGGGCGCGATCTGAACTTCGACGCGGCGGTTCTGTGCGCGACCAGCTTCCGTCGCATTCGAAGCGACCGGCTGCGACGGACCGAAGCCGACGGCCGAAACGCGGCGCGGATCGATGCCCTGCGTGCCGAGATAATCGGCAACCGACATCGCGCGGCGCTGCGACAGGTCCTGGTTGTGCTGCAGGCTGCCGGTGGAATCGGTGTGGCCGTTCACATCGATCAAGGTGCGGTTGAACTTGCGCAGGACGATCGCCACAGAATTCAGCGTCGGATAGAAGCCAGACTTTACGGCATCCTGATCGACATCGAACGTGATGTTGGACGGCATGTTGAGGATGATGTTGTCGCCGCGCCGGGTCACCGAGATACCAGTTCCCTGAAGCTGGGCGCGCAGTTCCGATTCCTGCTGGTCCATATAGTTGCCGATCGCGCCGCCTGCGAGCGCACCGACGCCGGCGCCGATCAGCGCGGCATTGCGACGTCCGACCGGCGAGCCGCCGACAGCGAGACCAGCAAGCGCGCCAACGCCGGCACCGAGCAGCGCGCCGCCCGACGTATTCGACATCTTCTGTTCGCCCGTATAGGGGTCGGTCGTGGTGCAGGCGCTAAGGTACGTTGCAGCAACAGCCAAAAGTATGAATTTCTTGATCATGGACAGGCGGATCTCCAGTTCGGTGTTGATGCGACCAGTATTAAGGATTGCGGCAACAAGATGAAACCGACGCTTTCAGACACTGGAAATCGGGCAAATTACACAACTACTGCAGATCGCAAGCAACAGCGATGAGCCAGGTGGCCGCGTCGCCCGTCGGAATCCGGGCGACGTTGTATCGCAAGACGACCGATCAGAAGTTCTGGAAGAGCTGGCGAACTGTGTCATAGCTGGCGTTGGCGATGTTCAGCGACTGTAGGCCAAGCTGCTCTTGGGTCTGAAGGGCACGCAGCCGGCTCGACTGCTCCTCCATGTCGGCATCGATCAGGCGGCTGATGCCGCGGGCGTATGAATCGTCCAACGACTGCGCGAAATCGCTCTGGATGCTGATGCGCTTTTCGAGCGCGCCGAAGGCCGAGCCCACCGTCGTCATCTGGTTCAGCATCATGTCGACGACGGTGATCATCTCTTTCACCTGCGCCTGCGTCGTGCTGCTCGAAACACCAATTTCGACCTGCCCGGCCGTATTGCCCGCGCCCTTCAACATCACGTAGTTTTGTGAGGCTCCTGCCTCTGTCGCGAAATACTGGGAGGTAAGAGCGCCATATTCACCGGAGCCCGTTGTCCGATCGTCGATCAGGTAGCGGGCATCCTTCGATGTCGTCGCCCCAACTGGGGCAAGATCGACCTCATAGCTCAGCATGTCGACCTTCACCGTCCCGTCGGAATAGCGGATGAAGGAAGATGGGATCTCCCTTGGTTTGGAGGGATCAGCTGAATCGTCGATCGCAACCCAGTTGTCACCGTTGAACTCCGCAGACTGCGCAACCGACCGCAGCTGATCCTTGAGGTGTGCAATGTCCGTGTTGATCTTGTCCTTGTCCACGCCGGACTCGGTCGCCGCGACCAGCTTTGCCTTGATCTCGCTCACGAGATCGATCGCGTTGTCGACGGCGTTGTAGGCTGTGCCCATGGTGGCAGCCGCAAGACCGAGAGCGTCGCGAATGGCTGATTGGGCTTTCTGATCGGTTTTCAGCGTTGAACTGATCGCCCAATAGGCACCGTTGTCGGACGCCTTTTCCACTCTGAGGCCGGTGGACACCTGCCTCTGGGTCTTTGTCATATCACGACCAATGTCGCGCAATACATACAGCGCGGCATCCACCGAAGTGCGCCGATAAATGCTCAAGGTACTGTACTCCGAACACAACAATACACTGATACAAACAAACCGTACCGCGAACGATCATGTCCGGGAGCGCCTGAACGAGGCGCCAGGGCGATCCTCTCAAAACGCTGGAGGACCTATCGGCTTCTGTCTGAATGATTACCGCTCATACTTAAAAAATATCTAAAATTGAGAGGAAATTCATCCAATCCTACAACTTTTTATAAGCTATAACTCGCAGGATTTTACGCGCTGAAGGCGCGCTTCGTTCACTCGGCCGCCTGAAGCCGTCCTGCCTTGGCGGCAGGGCGCGGACGGGAGGCGTGAGCCATTTCTTCGTGTAGCCGCTCCTCTTCATGAGCATGCGGCTTCGCAAAGCGCGCGATGAGCAAGTAGGCGACCGGTGTAATGTAAAGCGTCACCAGCGTCGCAAAGCCGAGGCCGCCGACAATCACCCAGCCGAGAGCAATGCGCGCTTCCGCCCCGGCGCCATGCGCGAACACCAGCGGTACACCGCCGAGGATGGTTGCGATCATGGTCATCATCACAGGTCGCAGGCGCAACGCACACGCCTTTTCGATCGCCGCGCGCACCTCCTCGCCACGATCCCGCAGCTGATTCGCAAATTCGACGATCAGAATGCCGTTCTTCGCCATGACGCCGACGAGCAACACCAGCCCAATCTGGCTGTAGATGTTGAGGCTGGACCCGGTGATAACAAGCGCGAACACGGCGCATGCAAGCCCGAGCGGCACCGTCGACATGATGATGATCGAGGACAGGACGCTCTCGAACTGTGCGGCCAGAACCAGAAAGATGATGACGATGGCAAAGCCGAAGGTCAGCGCCATGCCGCTCGAGTTTTCCTCAAGCGTTGCGGCCTCCGCGAGAGGCACAAGGCGGGCGCCGGCGGGCAGGATCGACTTGGAGATCCCAGTTGCCTCCTTGACGGCATCTCCGAGCGATAGGCCGCCCTTCAAGCCCGCAGTGATCGCAACCGAAGCAAGTTGCTGTTCGCGGTTGAGCTGCGGTGCGACGGAGCTTTCCGTCAGCGACGCGATGACCGACATCGGAACGATCTTGCCATCACCCGTCTTCAGGAAGACGTTCTCGAGATCCGTCGGGTCGTCGAGCGGTCGCGTGTTCGACGTGAGCAGTACCGGATAGGCTTCCCCCTTGACGAAGACGTCGACGACAGAGCGCCCTTCCAGTAGCGACTGCATGGCCGTCGAAAGGCCGGTAATGTCGATCCCGAGATCCGAGGCACGCTCACGGTCGATCGTCACCGACACCTGGGCCTGGGTCGGCTCGTTGGTCAATCTCGGCGTATCGTAATGGCCCGTTGCATCGAGCGCCTGGACCAATTGGGCAGCCGCAGTGGTCAGCGCCTCGTGATCGTTACCGACCAAAGCCATCTGCAGGCCGTTGCCGGCGCCGCGAATGCGCAGGCTGTTCGACTGGATGGCGTTGCCACGGAGCGCCGGGACCCTCGCAGCCGTGCGATTGATGTCGGCCACGATCTCCGCCTGCGTACGTTGCCGCTCGCCCCAAGGCGCCAATGTCAGCACCATGAAGCCGCTGTTGACCTGTCCGCCCTGCCCGGAGATGGAAAAGATGTTGCTGATGTCGCCACTGTCGACGAGCGGCTTGAGATACTCCTCGACGAGCTGCATCTTGTCGCGCGTGTATTCGAGACTGGAACCCTGGGGCGTCGTCAGGCGCATCATCACCAGCGCCCGGTCTTCATTCGGCGTCAACTCGCTTCTGACCGTCTGGAACGCAAGGACCGCCCCACCCGCGAAAATCAGGCAAGCGACGATGACGACCAGCGGCGCATTCAGGCAAGCATGCAGCGACCAACGGTAGGCATCGGCGAACCATGTGCCGAAACGTCCGAGAAGGCCGTGATCTTCGAGCATCTCCTTGGTCAATATCCGCGAGGCCAGCATTGGGCACAACGTCAAGGCGACGATCGACGAAAGGCCGACGGAGAAAGCGAGCACGAAACCGAATTCCCGGAACAGCCCACCCACCTGCCCCGGCAGGAAGGACAAAGGTATGAAGACCGCGGCAAGCGTTGCGGTCGTCGCGATGACTGCAAAGAACACCTCGCGCGTGCCAAGCACGGCGGCCGCCCGTGGCCCCATGCCTTCGGAACGGCGACGCACGATGTTTTCGAGAACGACGATGGCGTCGTCGACAACGAGACCAGTCGCCAGCACGATCGCAAGCAGCGTCAGGATGTTGATGGAAAAGCCAACGAGATAGACAGCCGCCAGCGTCCCGATCAAAGCCACCGGCATGCTGACCGCCGGAATGATCGTTGCGCGCCAATCCCTGAGGAAGAGATAGATGACGGCGGTGACGATGACAGCGGCCAGGATCAGCGCCAGCACGACCTCATGAATCGCGCCCTGGATGAACACGGCATCATCGCTGGTGATAGCGATCCGCGTCCCCTCCGGCAGCGTTTTTGACAGCTCGGCAACAGCATCCTTGATGCCGTTCGAGATGTTCAGCGTGTTCGACTGCGCCTGGCGAATGATCCCGAGACCGATGCCAGGGACGCCGTTGGAGCGCAGCGCCGTCTGCCCGTCGCGCGGCCCAAGCGTGACGTTCGCCACGTCGCCAAGGCGCACGTGGTTCTGCAGGATGACGTTGGAGAAATCTTCCGGTGTCTGCAGGCTTGCCATCGCACGCACGACGATCGTCTGCGTCGGGCTCTTCAGCGATCCGGCAGGCACGTCAAGAGCCGCGCTTGACAGCGCCTTCGTGAGATCACCGACGGTCAGCCCTCGGCTCGCAAGCTCACTCTGGTTGACGTCAACGCGGAAGACCTTCTCCTGGTCGCCATAGGCTTCGACATCGGCCACGCCGTCAACCGAAGCGAGGCGATCGATGACCTGGTTTTCGACGAGAAGGGTCAGATCGTCCATGTTGAGTTTGGACGAGGTGACTGCAAGGCGCATGATCGGTTGGGAATCCGAATCCGCCTTGACGATCTGTGGCGCATCGGCCTCTTCGGGCAGGCGATCGGCGATACGACCGATGGCATCGCGCACATCGTTTGCAGCGACCGCGAGATCGACGGAATCGGAGAATTCCAGCGTCACCCGGCTCTGGCCGAACTGCGAACTGGAGGAAATCGACTTGAGGCCGCTGACGCGGGCGGCCGCGCCCTCGATCACCTTCGTCAGTTCCTGGTCGATGGTTTGTGGCGAGGCGCCGTCGAACGTCGTGCGAACAGTGACGACCGGCCGATCTACATCAGGCAGTTCGCGCACTTCGATCCCGGCATAGGCTGCAAGGCCGGCGACGATCATCAGGGCATTGAAAACCAGCGCAAGGATCGGGCGCCGGACGAACAGCGCGGTAAATGTCTGTTTGCCGGAAGCCGGCTTGTCCTGCATTTCAATCACGTTCATTGCGTGACGGGCTCCGAATTCGCCGCGACTTCGCCGGCAACCCGCACTGCGCCGCCTTCACGGACACGCTGCAGGCCCTCGGTAACGATGGCGTCGCCATCCTTCAGATCAGCCTTAACGAGAATATAGTCTGGATTGCGCTGCACGATACTGACCCGCACTTTGCCGGACTTGCCATCGACGACTTGCCAAACAAATGCCCCTTGCGAGTCCCATTGGACTGAAAGCGGATCAACCGCCGGATATCGGTCGCCGCCGAATTTCATTCCGACATTGAAGGACATGCCCGCGCGCAACTCGTCGGAGGCGTTGTCGATCCGGGCCCGCACGCGCATCGTCCGACTTGCGGCGTCGATACGGTTGTCGATTGCTTCGACCACACCTGAAAATACGCGTCCGGGTCGGGCGACCGACGTTGCCTCAACCGGCTGGCCTACCGTGATGGTGTTGGCGAAGCGTTCAGGCACCCAGTAGTCGACGAGGATTTCGGTCCGGTCGTCGAGCGTCGCAACCGGTGTGGTCGTCGAAACGTTGTCGCCGATGTTGACCGGGATGATTCCGACAATACCATCGATCGGCGCAACGATGCTGCGGCGCTCAAGATTGAGCTCGGCTGCCTGCAACTGCAAGCGTGCACCCTGCTCCGCGATCTCGGCATCGAAGACATCCATGCGTGACACGCTGGATTTGATGTTGTGGTAGAGGCTGGATTTCTCGACGGCGCTTTTCAATGCGACATCAGCCTGGCCGCGAGCGATGACTTGCTCTTCGCTGTCCAGCTTTGCCAGAACCTGCCCCTTGGTGATCCTGTCGCCCGACTTGATCAGAATCTCGCGGATCGTGCCGCTCGCCTGCGGCATGACCACCACCGAACGAATGGCATCGCCCGTCCCGATGGCGCTCAACCGGTCGTTGACGACGCCGCGAACGACAGCTTGAGTGGCGACGAGAACCGGAGCATTGGCGCCGCCACCGCCACGACGCCGCGATTGTCCCTCTCCACCGGCAGCGGGCTGCGACGCAGCCTCAGTGGGGGCCAATTTTGAAGCTTCTGAAAACCCGGCCTTACGCAGTGTCTCGCCAGCCCCAGGCACAAAGTAAACCCATCCGGCAAAGCCGGCCGCAATTACGACAAGGCAAACTAAAAACTGCTTCCAAAATGGCATTCACGTCTCCAGAGGGACTCGAGGCTAGTCCAGGGTCTATCGAAAGAGGCGTTCGCAGGACAAATTGCCGCGCGTCTGCGACAATATTGTCTCTTTGCTGACCACCGGCAAGCGAATTGGTCCCGCATTACTGAATTGTAATATCAAGACTGAGTTACTGTTATGGCAACCCTCAACCCTCTTGACCCTGTTGTAGAATTTCGTCCTCAACGTCAAATGACGGTTTTGTTTTCTAACGTCTATTGACGATGCTTGCGCACAACCGCGGCAGTCTCTTCCCATCCATTCGGGCAGTTCCCGCAGCCGGCTCCCCCGAATGCCCTGCGCAAGCTGAGGAAAGCTAGCCTTAGGGGAATGAAAGCAGAACATCTTTTCTGGCCTTTCCATCCCGAATCACTACATTACGCGCCATGAGCAATAGTTTCGACGATATCCCCTTCTTCGATGAAGAGCCGGATGAGCCGCCGCGCAAGCAGCCGGCTCCCGCCGCTCCTGCCGCCGGAGGGCTCGCCGCCCGCGCCATGGCTGCGCGCGATGGCGGCAAGCGCCCCGATTATCTTTCTGGTTTGAACCCTGAGCAAACCGAAGCCGTCGAAACGCTGGAAGGCCCCGTTCTCGTGCTCGCGGGCGCGGGTACCGGCAAGACGCGCGTTCTGACGACGCGCATCGCCCATATCCTCAACACCGGCCGCGCATTTCCCTCGCAGATTCTTGCCGTGACCTTCACCAACAAGGCCGCCCGCGAGATGAAGGAGCGCATCGCCGTGCTCGTCGGCGGCGCGGTCGAGGGCATGCCGTGGCTCGGCACATTCCACTCGATCGGCGTCAAGCTTCTGCGCCGCCACGCCGAGCTGGTCGGGCTGCGCTCCGATTTCACCATTCTCGACACCGACGACGTCGTGCGTTTGATCAAACAGCTCATCCAGGCAGAAGGCCTCGATGACAAGCGCTGGCCTGCCAAGCAGTTCGCCGGCATGATCGATACGTGGAAGAACAAGGGCCTTGGACCGGGAGATATTCCGGAAGGCGACGCCCGCGCCTTCGCCAATGGCAAGGGCCGCGAACTCTACTTCGCCTACCAGCAACGGCTGTCGACGCTGAACGCCTGCGACTTCGGCGATCTCCTGATGCACCCGATCGCGATCTTCCGGAAGCATCCGGATCTTCTCAAGGAGTATCACGGCCGCTTCCGTTACATCCTCGTCGACGAGTATCAGGATACGAACACCGCCCAGTACATGTGGCTGCGGCTGCTTGCGCAGCGTCCGAAGGGCGAACTGCAGAACGTCTGCTGCGTCGGCGACGACGACCAGTCGATCTACGGCTGGCGCGGCGCCGAGGTGGACAACATCCTCCGCTTCGAGAAGGATTTTCCGGGCGCCAAGGTGATCAAGCTTGAGCGCAACTATCGCTCGACGGCGCATATTCTCGGTGCCGCCGGTCACCTGATCGCCCACAACGAAGGCCGCCTCGGCAAGACGCTTTTCACCGACCGTAGAGATCCCGAGGATATCAAGGTGCAGGTGCACGCCTCGTGGGATTCCGAGGAAGAGGCCCGCGCTATCGGCGAGGAAATCGAGCAGCTTCAGCGTGGCGACGCTACCGGCAAGCGGCATCTGCTGAACGACATGGCAATCCTGGTTCGCGCCTCGTTCCAGATGCGCGAATTCGAAGACCGCTTCGTCACGCTTGGCCTCAACTACCGCGTCATCGGCGGCCCCCGGTTCTACGAGCGCCTCGAGATCCGCGATGCGATGGCCTATTTCCGCCTCGTCGCCCAACCTGCCGACGATCTTGCCTTCGAACGCATCATCAACACCCCGAAGCGCGGCCTCGGCGATACGACCGTGCGCGCGCTTCACGATTACGCCCGCGCTCGCGACATTCCGATGCTGGCGGCGGCCGCCGACATGATCGAGACTGACGAGCTGAAGCCGAAAGCGCGCAAAGCCCTCTTCGACGTCGTTCAATCATTCCGCCGTTGGCAGGAGATGCTCGAGAGCACGCCGCATACCGAGCTTGCCGAGCAGATCCTCGAGGAGTCGGGCTACACCGACATGTGGAAGAACGACAAATCGGCCGATGCGCCGACCCGTCTCGAAAACCTCAAGGAACTCATCCGCTCGATGGAAAGCTTCGAGTCGATGCGCGGCTTCCTCGAGCACGTCGCGCTGGTGATGGACGCAGAGCAAAACGAAAACCTCGACGCCGTCTCGATCATGACACTGCACTCCGCCAAAGGTTTGGAATTCGACACCGTCTTCCTGCCGGGTTGGGAGGAAGGCTTGTTCCCGCACCAGCGTTCGCTCGACGAAAGCGGCCGTGCCGGTCTCGAGGAGGAACGCCGCCTTGCTTATGTCGGCATCACCCGTGCCAAACACCGTTGCCACATCTGGTTCGTCTCCAACCGTCGCATTCATGGCCTGTGGCAGTCGACCATTCCGTCGCGCTTCCTCGATGAACTGCCGGAAACGCATGTCGAGGTTGCGGAAACGGAACAGAGCTACGGCGGCTACGGTCGCGGCGGAGGCTACGGCCAATCGCGCTTCGACAAGGCCGATCCCTTCGCCAATTCTTATTCGACACCCGGCTGGAAGCGTGCCCAGCAGAACAAGACGGACGCCACCCGCGACAACTGGGGCACCCGCTCCGGCCACGCCGTCGAACACATCGGCTACGGCGAAAGCGGCCCGCGCGGTCGCACCATCGATGGCGAACTGGTGGCGAAATCGACCGCCACGGAACCGTCGAAGTTCAAGACCGGCGACCGCGTCTTCCACTTGAAGTTCGGCAACGGCAACATCGTCGAGATTGAAGGCAACAAGCTGACGATCGAGTTCGACCGTGCCGGGCAGAAGCGGGTCTTGGATGGGTTTGTCGAGCGGGTTTCGTAAGGCAAACCACCAACAAATGCCCGCGGCACCCCTCACCCATTCGTGACTTCGCTTCCCGTGCCGCCTCCCGCATACTACCGCCTCCCGCGCGCACTGATCGCGGGAGAGAAGGAGGACGCAGATGAAACGCTATTCGCTATCTCTGATCGCAGCCTCGCTCATGGTTGCCGTGTTGAGCAATCCGGGCATCGCATTCGCCTGCAACAACATCATTCTCGGAACCTGAGATCGACAGGCGTTTGCGCAGCCGCATTTGCGGCTGGAAATCAGAATTCATGAGCGGGCGTGGCGCCCGCTCATCCCAGGATCGGCATCGACCCCAAGCCCAATATGTCATTGAGCAACGCCAAGGCGATGCCGGCGGCAACAAACGCAATCCCGATCAGAAATAGCCGCCTTGCCCGGTCGTACTTGGCCGCAACCAGTGAGTCCCGCGCAAGCAGGTCGGCAAAAACCTTGACCTGCAGCGCAATTCCCACTGTCAGCAGCAGCATCGGCAGGATGTCGATCCGGCTCCAATCGTTTGGATTCGAGACCCAGCGGCTGATGAAGCTCAGGGAAAAGCCGAGGATGATGCCGGCTGCCGTCAGCGAGCCGTTGCGGAACGTCGCGTCGATCTTCTCTTCTGGACCGGGCTCGGTCATGGCTTGGGCTCCGGGTGATCCTTCGGCAAAGAAAGGCAGAGATTCCCGGAATCGGCAAGACCACGGCTCGCCGCAGATCCTATGGACACTACGCGCAGGCTTCAGCCGCAAACCTTGCGCCCCGCTCTTCAAGCAGGCGTCGCAGGACGCTTCGATGGCATCTGCTTTCGCTCTCGCAGTAGCAGCCGATCGAAAACTGGCTGGCATGGGAAAGCGCCGCCAGCAGGTCGAGCACATGGCTCGCCTCCGGCACTTTCATTTCCTTGGTGAAGCTGCGCACGAAGGCCGTCCACTCGGCGTCGGTGGCTGCCGCCTTCGCTTCGGTTACAAGTGCCTGGCTCGGCGAAAGGATTGGCAGCCAGACGTCATAGTAGTTGCGGCTGGCAAACTCTTCCTTCGGCACGCCCCGCGGCGGCCGGCGGACAGTGCCGATCCGCACGCCCTCACCCTCTCCCCTCGGCGACCCCAATTTCACGACACTAATAGCCACTGCAGCCTCTCCATCGACCCGCCGCGATATCTACAGCAAACGCCGCGCTCTCACCAGCAGCAGCAAGCTGGTCGTGTCTACCAGAGACCCGGGCAAAGGCGCCACCTGACCTCCTTGCGGTAAGCGCCATAACCCGGCAGATCCCGCACGAGGTGTTTTTCCTCGTCGAGCAGCCGCGCAATAAGGCCGCCCAGGATCGGCAGCACCACGAGCACGCCCCAGTAAGAGCCGAGCGCCAAGGGTACGCCGAGAAACATCGGCAAGGCTGACGCATACATCGGATGACGCACAAGACTATAGAGACCCGTCGAGATCACTCGCTGCTCAGCGGTCACGCCGACGGTCGCCGCCGCAAACGAGTTCTGCCGGAACACAAAGAAGAACCCGATGTAGCCGGCAGCGATCAACAGGTTGCCGAGAACGACGACGGCGACGGGAACGGAGCCCGACCAACCATACCGGTAGTCGAGCGTCGAGACGACGAAGAGCGCAATAATTGCAACGCTGTTGAAGGATTGTATGCGCTTCTGCGATGGCTCACGTTCAGCCGTCGGCCCGACGTGGAGACGCTGTTCAACCAGTTTCGGATCGTGATTGACGAAATATACGGTAAGGGCCGCGGACCACCCGCAGAAATTCGCAAGAAACAGCCATCCTTGCCAATAAGACAGGGAACCCGCGATAACGAAGGTTATCACCAGCATGACGAGGCAAAACTTCACAGTCGCCACCGTCGCTTGCCGCCCGATACTCTGAACGCTACTCACCATTGTCACACTCTCGCGTGTTTGGTGCCGCGAGATCCCATCACGTTAGATTGGCCTGACGACGCGCGCGTCAATGGCGCGGAAGAGAAACCACGGCGTCAAGACAGCGCAACCTGGTATCGCCGCGTCAAGCGAAGGTTTACGAATCATCCTTAAAGATCCGTGAGGTAACGCCGCGCACTCAACAATCGAAAGTCCTGTCATGAGCGATTCCGATATCTTTGACCTCTCACCTATCGCGATGTGGATCGAGGATTTCAGCGGTGTTAAGACACAATTCGATCGCTGGCGCGCCGAAGGCGTCGAAGATATCAGAGCCTATCTGAGGGAGGACACGAGACGCGTCGCCTCCTGCTCGCAACTGATCCGCGTACTGCGCGTCAACCGCAAGACACTCGAACTCTTCGAAGCCAACGACCTCGACCACTTAGTAGCAAATCTCGGTTCGGTCTTTCGCGATGAGATGCTCGAAAGCCACGTCAACGAACTGGCCGAACTCTGGGACGGCAAGACGGAGTTCACGAGCAGCGCCGTCAACTACACACTGTCCGGACGCCGGCTCGATATCCAGCTGCGCGGCTCGGTGCTGCCAGGGCACGAGCAACCGCTTACACAAGTGATGCTCACGACCGAAGATGTCGCCGGTTTCGCTTTGGGTCGAGGATTTCAGCCGAATCAAGCTGCTGCTGCAGAGTGTTCGCGATCGCGGTATCGACGATTTCAGGGTGTTCACCGATGTCCACCCGGAATTCGTGCGCCAGTGCATGAGCGAGATTCGTGTCATCGACGTCAACCAGGCGACACTAGACCTGTTCTGCGCACCGGACCGCCGCACGCTGATGCACCGTATCGGCGACGTCTTTCGCGATGACATGGAAAAGCATTTCCGCGAACAGCTGATCGAGTTGTGGCATGGCCGTCTATTCCACCAGCGTGAAGTCGTGAACTACGCGCTTGACGGCTCCGAGCGCTATGTCCTCCTTCAGTTCTCGGTTTTGCCCGGCCACGAGGCGGACTGGGCATTGGTGCAGGTAGCGCTCACCGACATCACCGCGCGCAAGAAGGCCGAGGCCTATCTCGAATACCTCGGCAAGCACGACGTGCTGACCAAGCTCCACAATCGCGCCTTCTACGTCGACGAACTGAACAGGCTGGAGCGCAAGTCGCTGCGTCCGGCCTCCGCGGTTATCATCGATCTCAACGGCCTGAAGGAAGCAAACGACCAGCTCGGGCATGACGCAGGCGACGCGCTGCTGCGTCGACTGGGCGAAGTTCTGGGCGGCGCTGTCGCACAACCCAACCATGCGGCCCGAATCGGCGGCGACGAGTTTGCAGTTCTCATGCCTGGCGCTGACAAGCAGGCCGTCGCCACGATGGTCGAGACGATCGGCGAACTTCTGAAGATCAACAACCAGTTCTATTCCAATGCACCGCTGAGCATTTCTCTCGGTGTCTCGACAAGCGAGCCCGGGGAAACGATGGAGTCGATGGTGCGGCGTGCCGACATTGCCATGTACGCACAGAAGCGCGCCTATCACGCCAGTCGCACGGCAGAAGAACAGGCAGGCGCGAAATCCGCTTCCGCGGCCTAAGACCCGTCCAATTCGCGATCGAGAACCTCCGATCAACCGCGCAATAAAATAGATTGAATACTACCAATTCGACTCCAAATGAATATATGAAGCCTTGTGGCTTGCTGCACGCCTCCTCCCAAGCGCTCTGCCGAGCCACCGCCGGCCCATTGCCTTGATAGCTCCGAGGGAAGTTTCCGGCGCAACAAGAACAAGAGGTACAAGACAGTGGCTGGTATCATCACCAACAACGCCGCGACGACACGCCCGGCGACGACTTCCCCAGCAGCGAACTATCGATTTGCCCTCGTGGCGCTGACGTCGCTGTTTTTCATGTGGGGCTTCATCACCTGCCTGAACGACATTCTCATTCCGCATCTGAAGAACGTCTTCCAACTGAATTACACGCAGTCCATGCTGATTCAGTTCTGCTTCTTCGGCGCGTACTTCATCATCTCCTTGCCCGCCGGCGCGCTGGTCAAGCGCATCAGCTACAAGTGGGGCATCGTAACCGGCCTCCTCATCGCGGCGGTCGGCTGCGCGCTATTCATTCCGGCAGCGAGCTACCGCGTCTACGCGCTCTTCCTCGGAGCCTTTTTCGTCCTGGCAACCGGGATCACTCTGCTTCAAGTCGCCGCCAATCCCTATGTCACCGTGCTCGGTCCACCCGACACGGCCGCAAGCCGCCTGACCCTGACGCAGGCATTCAACTCTCTGGGCACCACGCTTGCTCCCATGTTCGGTGCGTTCCTGATCCTGTCCGCTACGACCGCCGCCGTCGTCGGCGCCACACCCGAACAACTCGATGCCATGAGGCTCGCCGAAGCGGGCGCCGTGAAGTTTCCCTACATGCTCCTGGCCATCGCCTTCCTGGTATTGGCAGCGCTCTTTGCAGCCCTGAAGCTGCCGCATGTTGACGGTGCCGAAGAGATCGAGCCGATCACCGGCGGCGGCTCTGCGTGGCAGTATCGCCACTTGGTGCTCGGCGCCGTCGGCATCTTCGTCTACGTCGGTGCCGAAGTCAGCATCGGCAGTTTCCTCGTCAACTTCATGAGCCAGCCTGATATCGCTGGCTTTTCAGAAGCCGAGGCCGCGCATCACGTGTCCTATTTCTGGGGCGGCGCGATGATCGGTCGCTTTGTCGGCGCTGTCGTGATGCGCTATGTCGACGACGGCAAGGCGCTTGCGTTCAATGCTCTTGTCGTGATCGCACTGCTGCTGCTTACGGTCTTCTCGAGCGGTCACGTCGCCATGTGGTCGGTCTTGGCGATCGGACTCTTCAACTCGATCATGTTCCCGACGATCTTCAGTCTGGCCCTCTACGGTCTTGGAAAATACACGAGCCAGGGCTCCGGTATCCTGTGCCTGGCAATCGTCGGCGGCGCCTTGCTTCCGCTCGTTCAGGGCGCGCTCGCAGACACGATCGGCATTCATCTTGCCTTCCTGATGCCGGTTCTGTGTTATGCTTACATCGCCTTTTACGGCCTGAAAGGGCACCGGCCGAGCTGACCCTTTCAAGGCGCACTTCGCCGATCTGCGGCGAAGTGTCTTGGCGCTTGCGCCATCCCTTCACCCTTGGCATGGTGCAGCGCACAACTCGAGGGAATCGCACCGATGAAAGCCTTGTTGCTGGTCGATATTCAAAATGGCTTCTGCCCAGGCGGCAACCTTCCGGTGCTGGATGGCCACGAGGTGGTCCCCATCGCGAATCGTCTGATCGAGAGCGGCAAATATGATCTGATCGTTGCCTCGCAGGACTGGCATCCGGCCGGTCACGGCAGCTTCGCTTCCTCTCACCCGGGAAAGC
Organism: Rhizobium grahamii CCGE 502; assembly: GCF_000298315.2. Taxonomy (GTDB): domain Bacteria; phylum Pseudomonadota; class Alphaproteobacteria; order Rhizobiales; family Rhizobiaceae; genus Rhizobium; species Rhizobium grahamii. Next base: position 81,413 of record NZ_AEYE02000014.1, read on the forward strand.
AGCCCTTCGAACTCGGCACGCTGTCGGGCAAGCCGCAGATGATGTGGCCGGACCACTGCGTTCAGGGCACGACGGACGCGGAACTGCATCCGGACCTCAAGATGGGCAAGATCGATCTCATCCTGCAAAAGGGCGAGAATCACAGTGTCGACAGCTACTCCGCGTTTCGCGACAACGATCAGGACGCGCTGACGGGTCTTGCCCATTTCCTCGAGGGCCAGGAGGTGACCGATCTGGACGTTTGCGGCCTCGCAACCGACTACTGCGTGAAGTTCTCGGCATTGGATGCGACCGAAATGATGCCCGGCGTGCGGGTTCGCTTCATCGAAGACGCCAGCCGCGGCATATCGCCTGAGGGCGTTGCGGCGGCGATCGAGGAGATGCGCGAGCATGGCATCGATATCATCACCAGCCGGCAGGTTCTCGACGGCTAGGGTGGGGACCCAGCTACGCCGTCGCATTCCGTTGCAATTGGTAGACGTCCTCGGAAAAGTCGTCGATGCGTCTGGCGAGCGCGACTTGCGCATCTTCCAGCCCCTTCTTGTAGTGGGCGGCTCCAACTTCCTTCGCAAAGAACTCGAGCACGAATTCCGCTTTCAGGACGCCGATAGGCTGGTCCAGTTCGCTGCTGAAATAGTGCTGAATCCGCGCAAGAAGTTCGGCCTTCTCTTCCTTCGAAAATTCGATCTGGTTCATGTTTCCTCCCCGAACGGCAATCAGTCGCGACCGCATCGTTCAGCGAAATCGATCGTTCAATCAAGGAAATTTGCTTGCGGCAGGTACTACCCCTCCTTACACGGAAGGCAAAATTCCAGAAGGATTGTCGCCGATGAGTCGCGCTGATTTTTTCGACGGTTTGCGCGGTGGCTCGGCCATCGCGCTAGCCTCGGCCCCGTTCGGGGCCTTGTTTGGAGCGCTCGCGGTCGATAACGGCATGTCACTTGCGGAGGTGACCTTCATGAGTGCCACCGTCTATGCCGGCGCGAGCCAGATGGTCGGTATCGAGCTCTTCGGTCACGATGTCCAGGCGTGGCTGATTGTAGCCTCGATCCTCGCCGTCAACTTCCGTCATGTCCTCTATTCGGCGGCGATCGCGCCTTACATCAAGCACTTTTCGCCGCTCCAGAAGTTCTTCACCTTCTTCCTTCTGGTTGATCCGCAGTTTGCTGAAACGGTCAAACGCGGCGAAGCCGGCAAGCCGGTCACCTTCGTCTGGTATCTCGGCTTTGGCATCATAATCTACGTGCCCTGGGTCTTCGTCAGCCTGCTGGGCGGCATGCTCGGAAGCTACATCGGCGACCCCAAATCGATCGGACTGGACATCCTGCTGCCAGCCTATTTCCTCGGCATCGTCCTCGATTTCCGCCACCGCGACAATTTTCTGCCGGTCGCAGCCGTTAGCGCTGTCGCCTCTGTGATCGCCTATCACTATGTCGGTTCGCCTTGGCATGTAAGCCTTGGCGCCGCTGCCGGCATCGTACTTGCCGCCCTGTTCCCGCCCCCGCCACATGAACAGGAACTCGAATCCGATCTGCACGAGGTATGACGATGGCCTTCGATCTTCACATGGCGCTCGTGATCCTGGCGGCAGCGGCTGCGACCTACGCGACGCGCATCGGTGGCTATATCCTCATCACGACAATGAAGCGCATCCCGCCGCGCATGGAGGCAGCACTTGCCGCAGTTCCCGCCGCGGTGTTGACGACGCTTGTCGCGCCGGCCTTCTTCACCGGCGGCTGGGAGTCGAAGCTCGCCCTGCTGGCAGCGCTCGTCGTCGGCCTGCGGGCCTCGCACACTTGGATGTTGATTGTCGCATGGCTCGTCGTGATGGCCTGGCGTCACACCATCGGCATGTGACGCCGCCGGCGCTAGTCAATATTCGAGCGGCAAGGTGGCATTCTCCAGCCACGCCTTGACGTCATGGTCGTGGATCAGCGGCATCAGCGCCTCACGCGTGCGTTCGTGATAGGCGTTGAGCCAATGCAATTCGTCATGCGTCAGAAGTTCCGGAATGATCAGGCTCCGGTCGATCGGGCAGAAGGTCAGCGTCTCGAAGCCGAGCATCGGCATATCACCGCCGTCGATCGCCTCTGCCTCGCGGACATAGATCAGGTTCTCGATGCGAATCCCGAAAGCGCCTGGCCTATAGTAGCCAGGCTCGTTCGAGAGAATCATCCCTGGCAACAGCTCCTGCGTTGAAAGTCTGGCGATACGTTGCGGCCCCTCATGCACGGAAAGATAGGACCCGACCCCGTGGCCGGTGCCGTGTGCGAAATCAGCGCCGGCTCGCCAAAGCGCGATGCGGGCCAGCGGATCGAGGTCGCAGCCGCGCGTGCCCTTGGGAAAGCGCGCGGTGCTGATCTGGATCATGCCCTTCAGCACCAGCGTGAAGAAGCGCTTGTGCTCCTCGGTGACCGAGCCGATACCGACGGTACGGGTAATGTCGGTCGTGCCGTTGATGTACTGGGCGCCGGAATCGATCAGAAAGAGTTCGCCGGCTCGAAGCTTGCGGTTTGTCTCCGTTGTCACGCGGTAGTGCATGATCGCCGCATGCTCACCCGCACCGGAGATCGTATCGAAGGAGATGTCCTTGAGTGGGTTCTGCATGTTCTGGCCGACGCGAGCGCGTGCCGCTTCCAGCTTCTCCGCCACCTCGATTTCGGTCACCGTCCCCGGCTTGGTCTGCGACAGCCAGTAGAGAAACTCCACCATGGCCGCGCCATCCTGCAAGTGTGCCGCAGCAGAACCATTGATCTCCACGCCGTTTTTGACGGCCCGTGGCAGCTTCGCGGGATCATTGCCTTCCACGACCTCGCCACCCGCCTTGCGAATGATCTCCGCCAGGGCATACGAGGTGAGGTCCGGATCGACCAGGATGCGGCCACCATCCTTGGCTACAGCCGATAGCTTCTTGTCGAGCTCCGACGGCGGAAGTTGAACGCACATCTGTGCAAGATAGGCTTCCGCCTCGATGCCGGTCTTGCGCTTGTCGAGGAAGAGATCGGCCTTGCCGTCGGCATGGATGATCGCACGCGCCAGCGGGTGCGGCGTGTGCGGCACGTCGGCGCCGCGAATATTGAAGGTCCAGGCGACCGAAGACGGATCCGCGATCAGGGCCGCCTTCAAGCTCTTCTTCGCCAGATCGGCTGCGATCGTTCCAATCTTCTCGGTTGCGAGTATGCCCGCCTGCACGACGTTCTGGATCGCCACCTGCCCCAGCGGCTCCTGCGGTCGGTCGCTCCAGAGCTTATCGAGGGGATTGTGGGGTAGGACGACAAGCAAACCACCAATTTCGGCGAGCGCCTTTTCTAGCCGCCGCACCTCCGCGCCCGAATGCAGCCAAGGATCGATGCCGAGGCGCAGGCCCTTGGAACCATTCTTCGCAAGCCAAGCGTGAGGCGGTTCGTTCACAAGGTCTCCGCCGGTAAAGACGGAATTGTCCACTTGCTCGGCAAGCTGCGTCACGTAGCGCCCATCCACGAAGACAATCGCCGCCGAACGCGTCACGAGCGCGATGCCCGCAGATCCCGTAAAGCCCGTCAACCAGGACAAACGCTCCGAACAAGCGGGGACATATTCGCCGTTGAACTCGTCGGCGCGCGGCACCAGAAAGGCGTCGATGCCAAGCGCATCAAAACTTGCGCGCAAAGCCGAGACGCGATCGCGGCCGAATTGTGGCGTCGAAGTGACTTCAAAAGACTGGAACATGTTCAATAACCCGGTTTTGTGCGAATCCCTTAGCAAAAGGATTCGGCTATGTTATCGGAATTTCAGAGGAATACGAGAAATCCGCAAAGTGATGCCTGAGCAAAAGCCGCCCAATAATTCGGCGGAAATGAGGCGGCGATTCACAAACTGGCACGCTTTATGCATTCAGCGCATGGCTCCCATGAACGAAACCCTCTCCCTCAGCTTTTCTAAATCGCTATATAGGCGCCATCAAACGGGTTCGAGACGAACCTGAAACGAAACAAAAGGAATTCAGATATGACTGCCCCTCTGTCGCGCTTCGCTTACAGCAGCCCGGTACAGGCTGGCGAGCGCCAGACTGTGCGTCACATCATCGGCTCGCGCCGTCCGCTGCATGCGGATACCCTCAACCTGCTCGGCGCCGGCCAAAAGGTAACGCGCCATCAGGTCGCAACCAGCTACGCGTTCTGAGCAACTCGCCGCTCCCTTCTCCTCCTCCCTCACGGGACCGGCGATCAGAACCAGTAGAAGCCCGCTCGAGCGCTCCTCCTCCTTCGAGCTCGCGGGCATGACCGGGAAACTGGTCCGAAGGCGGTGCCATTGGCACCGCCTTTTCTTTTGCCTTCACCTCAAGGGCGGTCGAGATGGATCGTCACCCAGCCGTTGCGCCAGATGGTGCGCACATGCCGCAGATGCGCACCGTTATAGGCCGCCAGCACCTTCCAGCGTTGCGCGGCAAGAATTCCGGAGAGAACGACCGAACCGCCGGGCGCCAGATGATTAACGAGTTGCGGCGCCATCTTGATCAGTGGCCGCGCCAGGATATTGGCAATGATCAGATCGAAGGGGCCATGAGCAGAAAATGCGGTCGAGTGAAAGCCCGGGGCCGTTGCCGTCGAAATGCCTGACGCAATTCCATTGCTTCTGACGTTCTCGGCCGCAACCTTCGTTGCGATCGGATCGATATCAGTGGCGAGAACTGGAATGTTCCGGAGCTTCCGCACGGCAATCGCCAGAACGCCGCTGCCGGTTCCGAGGTCGAGCGCATTGCGCACCGGACGGGAACGAAGAACGCGATCGATCGTCTCCAGGCAGCCGGCCGTCGTGCCATGGTGACCGGTACCAAACGCCTGGCCCGCATCGATCTCAATGGCAATGTCGCCAGGCCGCACCTTGTCGCGGTCGTGCGAGCCGTGGACGAGAAACCGCCCTGCCCGAACCGGCTTCAGCCCCTCAAGTGATTTTGCGACCCAATCGACATCAGGAATGACCTCGCGCTCGACCTTGGCGTCGGGAAAGGTCGCCTTCAGCGCCTCCTCGACACGAGCCCGGACCTCCGCCTCGTCTTCACGCATCATGTAGACCGAAGCTTCCCAAATGTCCTTCTTCTCGTCGATCTCGGTGGTCGCGATTGCGAAGTCTTCTTCGCCAAAGACATCGGACAGCAGGTCCAGGATCTCTCCGGCCAGCACTTCGGTTGTCGTCACATAGAGGCGTATTTCCACAATCGGTCTTTCTTCTATAACGCGCCAGCGATCCAGGGCGGCGACTGCGTATCATATCCCGACACGCCGTGAAGCAATTTTTGTCGGAAGGCAGGTATTCGCAAAAGGAAGGGGACGGCAAGGTTGCGGACTGCAATCGCCATCGGATTCTTCATGGCAATCAGCGAGGTTAGTTGATGGGTCTGTTTCAGCACCGTCTGCACCGCCGGCATCCTCAGAGCCGCGTATTCGCGTTCCCGTCCCTCGGAGATCAACCAGCCGAGCCAGCACGCATCCTCTATGCCGAGGTTCATCCCGCGCGCGCCCGCCGGCGAGTGAATATGCGCCGCGTCACCAGCGAGAAACACGTTACCCCTTGCCATCTCGGAAGCGCGACGGAAGTGAATGCGAAAATCGGAAGCCCAGACGCGCTCTGCGACCCGTGCAGGATGCCGGATGCGGCTCTCGAAATCGGGAAGCGTCGAGATGTAGCGCAGGACATCGCGGGTAACAGGGAGACACCCGATCATCCCTGGATCGAACAGATTGATCTCGACAGAGCCGGTACCGATAGGTTCGGCATAACGGAAATCCGCGAGATAAAAGCTGCTCTCCAACGCCTGCCCGGGGAAATCGATGCCGACGGCCTTGCGTACCGTCGAATGAGCGCCATCGGCGCCAATGACGATGTCAAAATCCGCCGTTTCTACCGATCCGTCGGCCCTCCTTAGAGTTACGCGCGGCTTCGAGGGATCGTGCGAAACCGTCTCCACCACGGTCTGCCATTCGGGAGCAACCTCAAAATCGGAAAGCTTGCCCAACAGCAGCCGCTCGGTATGTCCCTGTGCCAGCACCTGCATAGCACTGTATGGACCGGGCACGGTTGTCGTGTCGACGTCGGCAAGCAGCCTGTTCCCGGAAACGATGCGGAAATGCGCAATCCGCTGCGCTTCCTGCAGGATGGCGTCGGTGACACGTGAAGGCGAAAGCAATGCCAGCGTTCTCGCATTAATGCCGAGAGCCCGGCTTTCCGCCAACGGCACAGGGCCGGCGTCACTGTCGACGATACGCGGAACGTGCCCGCGCCGGGCAAGTTCGAGGGCAGCAGTCAGGCCGGTCGCGCCGGCGCCGGCGATCAAAATGCTGCGATGCCCTGACGCCATGCCGTCATCCCTTGCTGACGAGGTTCTCCAATTTCTTTACCGCCGTATCGGGATTTTCGCCATAGGCGATGGTGCCGGCGAAGCGCCCCGCCGCGTCGAGCAGAAAGACGGAAGCCGTGTGATCCATCGTGTAGTCGCCGTCCGGCTTGCTCTCGTCGACCGGCACTTTTTTGGCGTAGACCCGGTAGCCCTTGATGACATCGGCGACCTTGTCGGGCGCGCCCGAAATACCGACGATTCGCTTGGAGACATTGGAGACGTATTGGTTCATCACCTCGGGCGTGTCACGCTCCGGATCGACGGTCACAAAATACGCTTGAAGCTTCTTGCCCTCGGGGTCGACCTTCTCCAGCCAACCATTCATTTCGAACAGCGTTGTCGGGCAGACTTCCGGGCAATGTGTGAACCCAAAGAACAGCGCCGTTGGCTTGCCGCGGAAGGCCTGCTCGGTGATCGGCTGGCCGTTCTGGGCGACCAGTGTGAATGGTACGCCGAACGGTCCCTCGGACACCGCGTCTTTCGTCTTGGTGACATTGAGGGTCAACCATCCAAGAATCCCGGCCATCAACAGCACCGCAACCCAGACCGCAATGCGGACAGTCTTCATCGATCGAACCTCTGACATCGGGACCATTCCCAGTCTGCGCGTGATATCGCCTCATTCCTCGCTGCGCAATTCAACAAGACGTTTCCGCCGGCGACCGATTGCCCCACCGGCACACTGAAAAGGCGCAATCAAAATAGAAATTTATAGGACTTACAAATGCATGCGCGAAACGACTAGGTCCTCTACAATTTTTGAGGGTTAGCAAATACTTAAAAATGCACATCTATATTTAGCACTGGATAGAACGTTCGCCGTTCTGATGACATGACGTCTGCCTGGCATCTCCATCCCGGCTATCCGCGTGAGCGCAAAATAAATACCGCGTCTCATCGCGGAGGGGATAATCGTCACATGACTGATATGAAAGTGCGCAAGAGCCTCTCTGTGGGCCAGAGGCTCGGCACCCTTGCTGGCGCTGCGTTTATCGGCTTCGGCTCAATGATCGCGGTTGGCTGGTACCAGAATTCAAGCGCTGATGCCGGCCTGAGACACGCCAACGAGATCCAGGCCAGTGTCGACCACATCAACGAGATGCGCGCCGCCAACCTCACTTTGATCCTCGCCGCCATGGACACCATCGTCGATCGCGGCGATCGCGCAGTGATGCCTGAGCGCCTGAAGCTGATGAACGACGCAATTGGCGGGCTGCAGGAGAGCTCCAAGGAATTGCACGGTCTGGCGGACGAGTTGAAGGCTGGAAACCTGCTGTCCACGTATGATGCAGACGTCGCGACGCTCGGGCAGAATGTTGTTGGTGACTTGAAGGCAGCCGTCGAATCCGGCGCGCCCGATAGCGAATTCGACAGGCTCGACGATGCCATCGACGGTGGTGGCGACAAGGTGGGCGCGACATTGGACAAGCTCGCGCGCGATGGTGGCGAACTCGCCAAGGCTCGAATAGACGAGGCCAATGCGATCTCTCAGCGAGCAATCCACATCCAGCTTGCACTTGGCATCGTTGCCATCCTGGCAATGGCGATCCTGCAGTACGTCCATGGCGGCTCCATTCGCCGCGGCATCGAGGCCGTCCGCAAAAGCATGCACGCGATCATGCGGGGCGATCTCGACAGCCACGTCCCGGCCACCGAGCGTGGCGACGAGATCGGCGACATGGCACGCGCGGCTGAGAGCTTCCGACTTGCCGCAATCGACAAGTTGGAACTCCAGGCGCGGAGTGATAGCGAGCGTCAGCAAAGCGATGCCGAGCGTCGCAGTCGCGAAGCAGCAAAACTGGCAGATGCCGAAGCACTCGACAATGCAGTAAAGGCGCTAGGCCAGGGCCTCACGCGACTCGCCGGCGGCGACGTGACGGTCACCATCGATCAGCCGTTCAAGCCCGAACTGGAGCGCCTGCGCAGCGACTTCAATCTGACCACGGCAACACTCCGCCAGACGATGTCAGGCATTTCACAGAACGGCACGTCCATCCAGGCAAGTAGCCAGCAGATGCGTGCAGCCGCCGACGATCTCGCAAAGCGCACGGAACAACAAGCGGCATCGCTTGAGGAAACGTCCGCTGCGCTCGATCAGATCACGGCAACGGTCCGCAACGCGACCAACCGCGCCGAAGAAGTCGGCCACATGGTTGCCCATACCCGACAGAACACGACGAAATCAGATGTGGTCGTCACCGACGCCATGGCCGCCATGGAGCGAATCGCTGCGGCCTCGCGTGAGATCGGCACCATCATCAACGTCATCGACGAGATCGCCTTCCAGACCAACCTGCTTGCACTGAACGCTGGCGTCGAGGCAGCCCGCGCGGGCGAAGCCGGCAAGGGCTTTGCGGTCGTTGCGCAGGAAGTTCGTGAACTCGCCGGTCGTGCAGCAGGCGCCGCCAAGGATATCAAAGCCTTGATCGGAAAATCCAACACCGAGGTGAAGGCTGGCGGTGAACTCGTGACGGCAGCCGGTGAAGCGCTACGCCAGATTGGCGAAGATGTTTTGCGCATCGACGAACATGTTAAATCAATCGTAACCTCTGCACGCGAACAATCCACCGGATTGAACGAAATCAATACGGCCATCAGCCAGATGGACCAGGTCACGCAGAAGAACGCGGCCATGGTGGAGGAGACGAACGCAGCCAGCCATGCGCTCGCCACCGATGCCGATAGCCTGATCCACCTGATCCGGACGTTCAAGATCGGCGAGGGCATGAATGCCCGTTCCACGCCGCGGGAAGCCACCGCAGTCTCGCACCCGAAACCATCTCCCGCACGAAGCCTGATGGGCAAGGTCGCGGGCGCATTCAGCGGCGGCGCAACCGCCAGAGCCATGGCCGTACCGGCCGGAGACAACTGGGAAGAATTCTGATCATGAACAATACCATCATCAACCAGACCGGATCGCATCTCGAGATCGTCTCCTTCCATCTCGGTGAGCAGGAGTTCTGCATCGACATCATGGCGATCCGCGAAATTCGCGGTTGGGCGCCGGTGACGCCGATGCCGCACACGCCACCTTACGTGCTCGGCCTCATCAACCTGCGTGGCGCTGTGATCCCTGTTATCGACATGGCCTGCCGCCTCGGCATGAAGATGACCGAGCCATCCGAGCGCTCCGCCATCATCGTCACCGATATCGCCGGCAAGCTGGTCGGCCTGCTGGTCGAGCAAGTCTCCGACATGATGACCATCAAGAGCGAAGACCTGCAGCCGGCCCCGGAAATCATCCCGGAAGCCCAACGCGCCTTCTGCCGTGGTATCGTGGCCCTTGAAAAGACCATGGTCTGCTTCCTGAACCTCGACACGGTCATCGCCGACGAATTGACGCGCGAAGCCGCCTAGCAGCAACGCGTCTCGCAGCGCCACCTCAAACCGACCACCGCGCCGCCTGCAAGACAACTTGCAGGCGGATTTCGTTATGGGAGCGTTGAAAGCTATTGCGGCCTAGCAGACAGGCTACCCGACGATCTCGACCGTGAATGCGAAGCGGCGGGTTTCGCCGGGAGGCAATGACAGGCTGTACGGGCGCTTTGCAAGCTCGTTGGAGCCGTCCTTCTGGGCGGCCGTTCCATGCCAGGGTTCGATACAAATGAACGGTGCGCCCGGTTTCTGCCAGAGCGCCAGATTGGGCAGATTTTCAAAACGGAAATGCATCGCCGGTCCGCCATCGACGCCGTAGCTTAACCCCTTCCCCGCCCCTTCGGGAAAGATCATGGCGTCCTGCTCGAACATGCTGCGATCCAGCACAAGCCGTCCCGCCGTGAATGGGGACGCCAGCTTCGCGGGCGAGATCAACCCGCCCTCCAATCGTACTAAACCTGGCTCTCCCTGATTGTCGAGCGTGATGACGTGATCGCGCCCGGCAGATCCCGGCAATGGCCAGACGAAGGCGGGATGAAAGCCGAGGCCGAAGGGCAACGACCGGCTGTCGCGATTTGTGACCTCGGCGGCGACGGTCAGTGCCCGTCCCTCCAGCGCATGTTCCACCGCCAACAGGAAGTCGAACGGGTAGACGGCCCGTGTCGTCGGCGACGAGGCGAGTTCGTACCGGCATGTCGTTGCGTCCGCCGAGGCAAGGGCAAATTCCGTCCGGCGTGCGAATCCATGCTGCCCCATCGGATAGGTCTCGCCGTCGATCGCCACCATGTCCTCAGGCGCCTTGCCGACAATCGGAAATAGCACCGGCGACCGCCCGCTCCAGAAAGCGGCATCTCCGTTCCACAACCACGAACGGCCGTCGCTTGTTGCAAGCGACTGCATCTCGGCTCCGAGCGAGGAGACATCGACAGTCAGATATTGGTTGCCGATCCGCGCGTGGCTTGGCATGAGCGTTCCCTTCGGTTTGGTCCGTCATCGGACCCTATCTAGGCCTGCCGCCGGCTCAGAACCGACGTGCAGGCGTTATTGCGGCTTGCCGTTTTTCCACGTGACGTTCTGGCCGTAAAGCGGGATCGTCGAGATCGCCATTTTGGCCGAACCATCGGTCAACTCGCGGGAGTGCGCGAGATAGATCAGCGTGTCGTTTTCCTTGTCGTAGATCCGGTTGACGACCAGCTTCTTCCAGATCAGCGACATGCCTGTCTTGAAGACCTCGTCGCCGCCTTTCGAGAGGTTGATGTCACCGATCTCGATCGGCCCGGTCTGGCGGCAGGAAATAGAATTGTTCGACGGATCCTCAAACCAGTTACCGTTCTTCACGCGGTCGATGACGCTGCGGTCGAAATAGGTGACGTGGCAGGTCACGCCCTTCACCTGCGGGTCGGCCACCGCGTCGATGATGATGTCGTTGCCGATCCAGTCGACACCAACCTTGCCGACTTGGTCAGCCGATGCCGTGCCGGCGCAGAGGCCGACGAGCGAGGCAGCGAGAATGATGCAGCATTTTCCGGACATGGTGTTTCCTTGGTTACATCCGATTCTAAGGTAAGTCCGACGGATGCCTTTACAAGGAACCTTCACGCCTTCCGGCAGGTACAGGCCTCATACCCTTGCGGTGTAAGCTTTCCCGGCTTCATCCCGATCAGAGCGGGAATGGCATTGACGGCAGCCGCACCGACGGCCTTTGCCATCGCCAGCGCCGCATGCGCGCAGACGGCTGCGTCTTCGGCAGCGTTGTGATGCGCAAAGCGCAGGCCAAGGTGCTCGGCGACGATGTTCAGCCGATGCGACAAGAAATGCGGCCAAATCCGCTGAGCCATCTTCAAGCTGCAGAGATAGGTCAGTTCCGGATAGGATTGCCGATAGAGATCGAGGCTTGCGCGCCAGACACTGAAATCGAAAGCCGCATTGTGCGCGATCATGGTAGCGCTGCGGAAATCATCGTGGAACTCGTCCATAACCTCGGGAAAGTCCGGCGCGTCCACGACATGCTCCGGACGAATGCCGTGAATGGCGATGTTCATGCCGGAAAACCGCATTTCCTTCGGCCGGATCAAACGCTCCTCGACGCGGGTGACCTTACCATCCTCGATCCATGCCAGACCGACCGAACAGGCGCTGCCGCGCTGTTCGTTGGCTGTTTCGAAGTCAATGGCGATGGTCTTCAACGAGGCATCCGCGAGTCGGTATCTTTTCACCGATTTAGCGTTGCAGGGCGTCGGAGGTAAACACCCCTGCTTGACTCAAGCGCCGCCATCAACGACTTTCCTCGCATGATCGGATCACGCGCAATTCTTACGACCATGCATCACACCACGGCCCATGCAGGGCTCGCGGGAGCATTGGCGCGTTAATCGACCGATCGATCCCGAAGACCCTGCCGAGGTGAGCAGGGTTTTCGAAGCTTGCTCTCCTCCAACAACTCAAGGAGAGCGTTTTGGATAATCCGGAAGAAAAGCCACTCAAACCGCCCGCGACGGGCGTGACGATCCGTGCGATGCGCGCAAGCGACATCGAAGCGGTAACCGCCATGCTCAACCTACCAGGCTTTCGCCACGGCACGCTTCGCCTTCCCTATCAGAGCGTCGAGGAAACACGGAAACGTTTCGAGTCGATGCCGCAGGGCAACGTGAGCATTGTCGCGGAGTTCGACGGGGTGCCGGTCGGCGACGCGCATCTCATGCGCCTTCAGGGGCGGCGCAGCCACGCGGCGAGCATCGGCATGGGCGTGCACGATGATTTCACCGGAAAAGGCGTCGGCAGCGCGTTGATGCAGGCGATTGTCGATACAGCGGACAATTGGCTTGATATCAAGCGGCTGGAACTCACGGTCTACACTGACAATGCTGCCGCCCTTGCGCTCTACAAGAAGTTCGGTTTCGAGACGGAGGGCCTGTTAAAGGCCTTCGGCTTTCGAGACGGCACCTATGTCGACGCGTACACGATGGCCCGGGTCAGGCTGTAGAAGAGGCGATGGCTGGCGCCCTCACCCACTGATCAGTGCCAGCCACTCGTCCTCGTCCATCGTCTGAACGCCAAGCTCACGCGCTTTGTCGAGCTTCGAGCCGGCTCCGGGCCCCGCGACGACGATATCGGTCTTCTTCGATACCGAACCGGCAACCTTGGCCCCGAGGCTCTCGGCCCGCGCCTTGGCCTCGTCGCGGGTAAACTTCTCCAGCGAGCCGGTGAAGACAACAGTCTTGCCGACAACAGGGCTGTTGGAAGCCGCGACCTTTTCTGCCGCCAGGGGTGTACCGTCGTTCAGTTCGGCAAGCAACCGCGAGATGACCTCGACATTGCGCGGCTCCTTGTAGAATTCGACGATGGCGCGCGCCACGATCTCACCGATGCCTTCAATTGCGTTGAGGTCGTTCCAGGCATCGCCGGACAGCGGCGCAGCATCCTTCATCGCCGCCTCGAAATCGGCATAGGTGCCATAGGAACGCGCCAGCAGCTTCGCCGTCGTTTCGCCAATGTGGCGGATGCCGAGGGCATAGATGAACCGATGCAGCGCAATGCTGCGTCGCTCGTTGATCGCCGCATAGAGCTTTCCGACGCTGACCTTGCCGAAGCCTTCGATGTTCTCAAGCTTGGTCAGCGAGTTCGCCTGCCGCTTCTCCAGCGTGAAAATATCGGGTGCAGTGCGGATCTGCAGGGCAGGATCGTCGCTCTCAAAGAAGAAGTCGACCTGCTTCGACCCCAGGCCCTCGATATCGAAGGCATTGCGGGAGACGAAGTGCTTCAGATGCTCGGTGGCCTGTGCACGGCAAATGAAGCCGCCGGTGCAGCGCGTGACCGAATCGAGCTTGCCTGTCTTCTCGTTCTTCTCCCGCACCGCATGGCTGCCGCAGACCGGGCATTTTTGAGGGAAATCGTAGCGGGTAGCGTCTGTGGGCCGCTTCTCCATGACAACATCGAGCACCTGCGGGATGACGTCGCCTGCCCGCTGCACGATAACGGTATCACCGATCCTGATATCATGCCCGACTTCACGGATGCGTTCGCCCGAATTGCCGATACCTTCGATATAATCAGCGTTGTGCAGCGTCGCATTGGTCACAACGACGCCGCCGACCGTAATCGGCGTCAACCGCGCAACCGGAGTGAGCGCACCGGTGCGGCCGACCTGGATATCGATATTTTCGACCGTCGTGAACGCCTGCTCTGCTGGGAACTTGTGGGCTGTCGCCCAACGTGGACTGCGCGAGCGGAAGCCAAGGCGAGCCTGTAGCTCAAGGCTGTCGACCTTGTAGACGACGCCGTCGATATCGTAATCTAGATCCGGGCGCTTCAGGCCGATCTCATCGTAATGGGCCAGAATATCGGCGACCGAATTCAGCCGCTTCATCAGCGGATTGATCGGGAATCCCCAACTCTGGAATACCTCGACCATGCCAAACTGCGTGTCGGAAGGCATGTCGGATATCTCGCCCCAGGCATAGGCGAAGAACTTCAGCTTGCGGCTTGCCGTCACCTTGGCGTCAAGCTGACGCAGCGAACCCGCCGCCGTGTTGCGCGGATTGACGTAGGTCTGCTTCCCCTCGGCTTCCATCTGCTTGTTCAACGCCAGAAAGTCGCTCTTGGCCATATAGACTTCGCCGCGCACCTCGACGACTGCTGGCGCGCTCGCAGGAAGGGTTTGAGGAATTTCCTTGATCGTCCGGATGTTGGCGGTGACGTTTTCGCCGGTCGTACCGTCGCCGCGGGTTGCAGCGCTTACCATCTTGCGGTTCTCGTAACGGATCGACATGGAGAGGCCATCGATCTTCGGCTCTGCCGTAAACGCGATCGACTGGTCCGGCAAGCGGCCGAGGAAACGATAGACGCTCGCCACGAAGTCCTGCACATCGTCTTGCGAGAAGGTGTTGTCGAGCGACAGCATCGGCCGTGCATGCACAACCGGCGCGAAGGTCACCGAAGGTGCCGCGCCGACGCGCCGCGACGGGCTGTCCTCGCGGATGAGCTCAGGGAAACGCGCCTCAATCGCGTCGTTGCGTCGCTTCAGCGCATCATACTCGGCGTCCGAAATCGCCGGACGGTCCGCGCCATGATAGAGCTCGTCGTTGCGGGCGATCTCTCTGGCAAGCCGCTCAAGCTCGGCTGCGGCATCTTCGATCGTCAGGGCATCAACGGCTATGGCTTCAGTCGACATACGGCTCTCGCTCCACGAATCTGGAGTCGGTTTTAGAGCAAAACGTATGGATTGAAAGAGCGGGAGGGATCGTTAGCCGTGTCTGCTCCCCATTTCGAAGAGCCGCGGAATCAGCCGTTGCCGGCCAGCAACCGGGCAGCAGCGGCCCTCGCCTCTTCGGTCACCGAAGCCCCCGCCAGCATGCGAGCGATCTCCTCGGTACGATCGCCGGGCGCCATCGTCGCGACGCGCGTCGCGATCTTTTCGGAGCCCTCGGCGGTTGGCCCCTTCGAGATAAGAAGATGCGTCGCTGCGCGTGCGGCAACTTGTGGCGCATGCGTGACGGAGAGGACCTGCACGCGGTCGGAAAGGCGTTTAAGCCGCTGACCGATCGCATCCGCAACCGCCCCGCCGACACCGGTATCGATTTCGTCGAAAACAAGCGTCGGTGCCGAGCCGCGATCGGCAAGCGCCACCTTCAGGGCGAGCAGGAACCGCGAAAGTTCACCGCCGGATGCGACCTTCATGATCGAGCCCGGACGTGTACCCGGATTGGTCTGAACATGGAACTCGACAATGTCGATGCCCTCGGATGTCGCATCCTCGGGATTGGTGGTGATCTCCACCATGAACCGCGCCCGCTCGAGCTTCAGTGCAGGTAATTCCGCCATCACGGCAGCAGCCAGGGCGTCGCCGGCATGATGGCGCTTATCGGAAAGCGAGCGGGCCGCGGCGTGGTAATTCGCCTTGGTGACATTAACTTCGGCCTCAAGCTTGGCGAGCCTTTCCTCGCCGGCGTCGAGGTCCGCAAGATCGCTGATCATGCGAACGGCGAGCGCCGGCAGTTCGGTCACCGGAACGGAGTATTTGCGCGAAGCGGCGCGCAGGGCAAACAGGCGCTCTTCGACACGCTCCAATTCCTTCGGATCGTATTCCGTCTTCCTGAGCGCAGCCTCGACTTCCATCTGCGCATTGGAAAGCTGATCGAGAGCAGCGTCCAGGAGCGCCACCGTATCTTCCAGCAAGCCCGGGGCTTCGTGGCTCTTGCGCTCCAGCCGGCGCACCAGCGAGGCGATGTGCGGCACCGGAGAGGCATTGCCATTGAGGAACTCGGACGCTTCGGCGATATCGCCGGCGATCCGCTCAGCCTTCATCATCTTCTGGCGACGGTCTGCGAGTTCGTCCTCTTCGCCATCGTGCGGCGAAAGCTTCTCCAACTCCTCCACGGAAGAGCGCAGGTAATCGGCCTCGCGGGCGGCATTCTCGACCTTCTCGCGTTGTTTCTTCAGCGTTCGCTCAGTATCGCGCCAGATGCGGTAGAGGTTGGAAACGGCCGCAGCGTCTTCGTTCGCGCCCGCGAAGGCATCGAGCAGGATCCTGTGCGCATGAGCATCAACGAGAGCGCGATCATCGTGCTGGCCGTGGATCTCGACGAGCATTTGTCCGGCCTGACGCATCAGCTGAACGCTGAGCGGCTGGTCGTTGACATAGGCCTTGGTACGCCCATCGGAATTCTGAACACGGCGGAAAATCAGATCGCCGTCATCATCGATGCCGTTTTCACGCAGCAGCTTGCGGGCACCGTGATCCGGGCCAACGTCGAAGACGGCCGTAACCTGCCCTTTGTCTTCACCGTGGCGAACAAGGCCGCCGTCACCGCGTCCCCCAAGGGCAAGGGAAAGGCTGTCGAGGAGGATGGATTTGCCAGCGCCGGTTTCACCGGTCAGCACCGAGAGGCCGGTCTCGAAGGCAAGATCCAGCCGCTCGATCAAAACGATATCGCGGATCGAAAGCTGGATCAGCATTGGCCTCAGGTACCGAGCAGGAGTTTCTTGCCTGCGGCAGCGATCCAGGAGCCCGGATTTTCACGCGGCTCGGTGCCACCGCTCTTCAGGAGCTTGAAGGAATCCGCGTACCACTGGCTGTCAGGGTAGTTGTGGCCGAGAACCGCCGCAGCGGTTTGCGCCTCGTCGACGATCCCCATCGCGTAGTAGGCTTCTACAAGGCGAGCAAGGGCTTCTTCGATCTGGTTGGTATTCGGATACTTCTCGACCACCGTGCGGAAGCGCGAGATCGCAGCAAGGTATTCCTTGCGTTCCATATAATAGCGGCCGACCTGCATTTCCTTGCCGGCCATCTGGTCGCGTGCGAAGCGGATTTTCGCCTGCGCGTCGTCGACGTATTCGGAATCCGGGTAGTTGTCGATGACCGCCTGCATGGCCTCGACGGTCTTGGCCGATGCGCGCTGATCCTGCGTGACGTCAACGATCTGCTTGGAATAAGTCAGGCCGATCAAATACTGGACGTAAGGCGCATCCTTGGACTTCGGATACTGCGCCATATAGCGGTTACCCGAAGCAAGCGCGTCATCGAGACGGCCCTGGCGGTACTTGACGAAGGTGCTCATCACGAGGGCCTTGCGCGCCCATTCGGAAAACGGATTCTCGCGGTCGATCGCGTCGAATTTGCGCGCCGCTTCGGCCATGTTGCCGGCCTTCATATTGGCGAGACCCTGCGTATAGAGAACATCCGGCGGATCATTCTCGAGGCCGAGCTTGGTGATGTCGATATCGGGGTCAGACTGGCATCCAGAAATTAAGGCACCTGCGCTCAGCACCAAGAGCGATGCGAACAAAGCGCGCGTTGTCTTCATCATACTTTCAGACCCTGCATAACCCATCGGAACAATCCCAACGCCGCCATCCCTCAACGGCAGCCGCGCCCTGCTGGCGTTTCTAGCCACAAATGTGGAGCCAGAGCAACGCAATGATGATGCATTAACGCATTTTTGTGGCGAGGCGGGCCATAATCGCCAGTTTTGCACCGGGAAAGCTGCAACTGTTGCCTCTAAACATCTGCGGCAAAACACCTATCCAGGATTCGCCGACAGCTCACAGCCCATAAAGAAACCGCCTCCCGAAGGAGGCGGCCCTGGCCTAAAAACTGCGATGGAGGTCATGCCGACCAGGGAGCAAATTCCGGTGCGTTGACCCGGATGAAATCCCGGGGAGCAACACGCTGGCGCGGCGCAGACGTCTCGACCACTTCATAGGCGGTCGGATCGCTGAGCAACGCCTTGAGAGCATTGGCATTCATCTTGTGGCCGCCACGATAGGAGCGATAGCAGCCGATAAACGGAGCACCGGCAAGCGCGAGGTCACCGACGGCATCGAGCGTCTTGTGGCGCACGAATTCGTCCTTGGCGTAACGCAGACCTTCAACGTTGATGACGGTGTTGTCGTCCGAGATGACGACCGAATTTTCAAGCGACGAACCAAGCGCATGGCCGGAGGCCCAGAGACGCTCGACATCCCGCATGAAGCCGAAGGTACGAGCACGCGACAGCTCCGACTTGAACGTCGCGGCAGTCATGTCGCCTTCCCACTTCTGGCGGCCGATCAACGGGCAGTCGAAATCGATCTCGACCTCGAAGCGCATACCGTCATAGGGACGGAACTCACTCCACGAGCCGCCATGCTCGATGCGAACCGGCTTGGTGATGCGGATATAGCGGCGCTTCACGCCAAGCGACACCAGACCAACCTGTTCGATCGCTTCGATGAACGGCATCGAGCTGCCGTCCATGATCGGCATTTCGGCCCCGTCAACCTCGATCACCACATTGTCGAGACCAAGCGCATAAACAGCAGCCATGACGTGTTCGATCGTCGCGACCGAGCGCGCCGGCGAAAAGCCAAGAACCGTGCAGAGATCCGTATTGCCAACCTGCGAAGACACAGCGCGGTATTCGGAAACCTCGGCGTTCTCGTGCATGCGATTGAAGACGACGCCAGTGTCGGCTTCCGCCGGGTTGAAGGTAATCGAAACGTCAGCACCGGAATGGACGCCGATGCCCGAGAGCGTGATCGGACGTGATACCGTCGTCTGAAAACCCAACATGCCAATAACCATAAATTTTGCCTTTATTATCCCCTGATGATCCGTCGCGGCTAACATGCCGGCCATCCGCCAGGGTTCATTTCACTCCGTCAAACTCGCACCATAAAGCGCACGAAGACGGTTTCATCAGCACATACATACGTGCGCGGGGGTTCCATTCCAAATCACTGTTTCTTTCGCTTTGTTACGAAAGCATGCCATTGAAATAACTGTATAATTTGCGCCAATTTTTACGGCCAGAAACAGCAATGCCCGGGAGCGTACTCCCGGGCATCCTTGTGGCGATTCCGTCCTTGCCTCAGTTCGACTGGCGGCGCAGGAACGCAGGAATTTCAAGCTGATCGTCTTCCTGCATCATGCGAGCCTGCGGAACGCTGCGGCCCTGATCGTCCAGGTTCCCGCGGCGCGGCGCATAGAGGCTTGCTTCGGGAGAAAGCGGACGACGCTGCTGCGATGCGGCGGCCGGGGCCGAGGTCATCTCCGGAGCGACTTCCTCCTCGCGGCGACCAAGCGAGCTGGTAATCCGCTTCAGGAGACCCATCGGACCACGCTCTTCATGGGCGTGCGACGGAGCAGCCGGCTGCGAGCGATGGTCGATCTCAGCCTGAACCACCGGTGGGAAATCCTCCACCTTCGGCATGCGAACAGCCTGCTGGGCGACCATCGGCTGCTGCATGACCGGAGCCGGCTGGCTGATGACCGGCTGATGAACCGGCTGGCTCATGACAGGTGCGTGAACGGGAGCCTGCTGGACCGGAGCCGGACGGATGATCGGAGCGGCCTCAGGAGCAGCGAAGATCTTGCTCTGCGGACGGAAAGTCTCCTGCATGGCAGGCTGCTGAACCGGAGCAGCAGCACGCGGAGCATGGATTTCAAGTTCGCGTTCCATTTCGGCTTCGGCCGTGCGAATGGCCTGAGCAACCGTGTCGACGGGCTTGGGTGCCTGCTGCATGACAGGTGCAGGCTGAACTGCGGCCGGCGCCGGAGCAACGGCCGCGGAAGGACGCACGATCGGCTTTGCCGCCGGCTGGAAGGTCTTGCCTGCCGCTGCGTTGATCGCGCGATCGATGCCGGTCGCAACGACGGAAACGCGGATGATGCCTTCGAGCGATTCGTCGAACGTCGCGCCGAGGATGATGTTCGCATCCGGATCGACTTCTTCGCGGATACGGGTCGCAGCTTCGTCGACTTCGAAGAGGGTCAGGTCGCGACCGCCCGTGATCGAGATCAGGAGGCCCTGTGCACCCTTCATCGAGGTTTCGTCGAGCAGCGGGTTGGCGATAGCAGCTTCGGCAGCCTGCATCGCGCGGCCCTGACCGGATGCTTCGCCGGTGCCCATCATCGCACGACCCATTTCGCGCATGACCGAACGGACGTCGGCGAAGTCGAGGTTGATGAGACCTTCCTTCACCATCAGGTCGGTGATGCAAGCGACACCAGAATAAAGAACCTGGTCAGCCATCGCGAAAGCGTCGGCAAAAGTCGTCTTGTCGTTGGCGATGCGGAAGAGGTTCTGGTTCGGGATAACGATCAGCGTATCGACCGACTTCTGCAGCTCCTCGATGCCCTGTTCGGCAAGCCGCATACGGCGACCGCCTTCGAAGTGGAACGGCTTGGTAACGACGCCCACCGTCAGGATGCCCTTGTTGCGGGCTGCCTGGGCAACAACCGGAGCAGCGCCCGTACCCGTGCCGCCGCCCATGCCGGCGGTAACGAAGCACATATGCGTTCCGTTCAGATGATCGATGATTTCATCGATGCACTCTTCGGCGGCCGCACGACCGACTTCCGGCTGCGAGCCAGCACCGAGACCTTCCGTGACGTTGGCGCCGAGCTGGATGATGCGCTCTGCCTTGGTCATCGTCAGGGCCTGGGCATCCGTGTTGGCAACGACGAAGTCGACGCCCTGGAGGCCAGCGGAGATCATGTTGTTGACAGCGTTGCCACCGCCACCGCCAACACCGAACACGGTGATACGCGGCTTAAGCTCAGTGATATCCGGCTTTTGCAGCTTGATAGTCATGTTACCGTTCCTTCTCTTTATGGCCGCATCGCCACGCCGGCCAATTCACTCAATTGTCAGAAGCTTTCTTTCAACCACTGCCCCATGCGGGCAAAGCGGCTGGTATTTCCCCCAAGCGACATGAGCAGACCGCTCTGTGACGCATGTGTTTCCTGGTCCGCGACCTGCGGATAGATCATCAGACCGACGGCCGTCGAAAAGGCGGGGCCTTTCGCTGCAGTCGGCAGGCCCGAGACGCCCATCGGACGACCGATTCTGACGTTGCGGGCAAGAATGCGGCGCGCAACTTCGGCAAGGCCGGTCAGCTGGCTCGCACCACCCGTCAACACGACACGCTTGCCGACGATCGGGCTGAAGCCCGAGCGCTGGATGCGGTCGCGGATCAATTCCATCGTTTCCTCGATACGGGCGCTGACGATACGCGACACCAAGGCGCGCGGCACCTGCGTCGGCAGATCGCGTTCGTCTTCGCCGATCGGCGGGATCGAGATCAACTCGCGTTCGTCGGAGGAGTTCGGCATTGCGGAAGCGTGAACGACCTTGAGGCGCTCGGCATCTTCGATCCGGGTCGAAAGACCGCGTGCCAGGTCAGTCGTGACGTGATGGCCACCGAGGCTGACGGCGTCCGTGTGCACCAGCTTACCCTCTGCAAAGACCGAAATCGTCGTCGTTCCGCCCCCCATGTCGATCGCCGCGCAGCCAAGTTCGACTTCGTCATCGACAAGCGCGGCCAGACCCGAAGCGTACGGTGTTGCAACGATTCCCTCAACAGAGAGGTGCGCACGATTGACGCTCAACTCGAGATTCTTCAGCGCGGTGCGCTCAGCGGTGACGACATGCATGTCGACACCGAGAACGTCGCCGTACATCGACAGCGGATCGCGAATGCCTCGTTCGCCGTCGAGCGAGAAGCCGGTCGCCAGCGAATGCAGTACGGCGCGATCCTGTCGCAGCGACTGTTGGCAAGCTGCCGACAGAACCTTCTTCAGATCGTTCAGCTCAACTTCCTGTCCACCGAGATCAATGGTTGCAGTGTAGATATCGCTTGTCAGGCGGCCCGCCGTGACATTGACAATCAGGCTCTCAACGGTCAGGCCCGCCATACGCTCGGCCGCGTCGACGGCAAGGCGGATCACGCTTTCCAGCGCATCGAGGTCGGAAATCGCGCCGGTCTTGATGCCACGCGAGCGCTGATGGCCAATCCCGATGATTTCAATGTTGTGCGTGCGACCGGGCAGCACCTGGCTTTCCTCGCGAGGTGTCAGGCGACCGATCATGCAGACGACCTTCGTCGATCCGATGTCGAGCACCGAAACGACGTGGGACCGCTTCGACGAAAGCGGCTTCAGGCGCGGCAATCCGAAATGGGACGAACCGAAAAAGCTCATATATTTTGCCCCGCCTTCTTCAAATCCTTAGCCCGCTGATCGAGCACAAGCTGCCGGCGCGCCATCGCTTCCGGCGTCAACTGAATTGCCGTACGGTCGGCCAGCCTCAGATCGACGGCTGCGATATCGCGGTCCAGAAGATCCTGCTCCTTCATGAACTTCGCCAGACGCGCCAGAGCCGGATCGACATCGTCTTCCGGCAGCTTCACCGCAACGCCGTTATCCATATGCAGGTCCCAGCGACGGCCCGAAACCCAGACGTAAGCCCTCACGCGCGCCTTGATCTCCGGCCACTTTGCAAACTCGGTTTCGAGCGAAGTTGCCGCAACTTCCGCACCGCGACCAACAACCAGAGGCAACTGCGAAAATTTGTTGTCGCGTAGGGGCGCGATGACCGAGCCGCCCTTCTCCACGAGAGAGAGCTCCTGGCCATGCTGCCAGATGGCGTAAGCCTGACGCTCCTTGAGCTTCACCTCGATCGTCTTCGGATAGATCTTGCGGACCTCTACGTTCTCGACCCAGGGGAGCTTCGCAATCTTCTGGCGCGCAGCATCGACGTCGAGAGCGACCAGAGAGGTCGTACCGTCAAGCCCCAGCAACTGCAGAATCTCGATTTCGGAAGTCTCGGCGTTGCCGGAAACCTTCACATCGTCGATCGCAAAGCCAGCAGCGGTTGTCGTTGCCTGAGCAACCGCTTCGGTGTGGCCACCGAGCGACATGCCATAGAGGCCGGTCGCAGCAAAGAAAGCCAGGGCGGAGACCGTTCCGACATGAGCCGGAATATGGATACGACCGCTTCCGAGGCTGACAAGAAAGCGCACCACGCGACGCAACGGCCGCGGCAGAACCAGCCGACCATCACCCTCGGGATACGAAGGCTCAGCCTGATGACTTGGGCGCCCTATCCTTTTGACCGTCACCGAGAACAAGAAGCGTCCTCCACCATCCAACGGAGAAATTCCCCAAACGAGTAGCCGGCATGACCGGCCATTTCGGGCACCAAGGAGGTTGGCGTCATGCCCGGCTGAGTGTTGATTTCCAGCCAGATGATCTCGCCATCTTCGGAGAAGCGATCGTCGTAACGAAAGTCGGAGCGACTGACGCCACGGCAACCAATTGCTTGATGCGCCCTTAACGCCAATGATTGTATTTTTTGGTAAATATTCGGTGAAATTTCCGCCGGGATGACGTGTTTCGATCCACCGGCGACGTACTTGGCATCATAATCGTAGAAGCCGTGTCCCATCGGCACCACCTCGGTCACGCCGAGCACTTGCCCCCCCATAACGCCGCAGGTCAGTTCCCGACCATAGATGTAGCGCTCGACGAGAACCTGTTCGCCGTAGCGCCATTCCGGGGAACTGATGATCTGCGGCGGGTGGGATTGATCTTCCTGAACGATCACTACGCCGAAGCTCGAACCTTCACGGACAGGCTTCACGACGTAGGGCGGCTTCATTGGGTGCTCCGCCGGAAAGGCGAATCGATTGATCACCTCGGACTGAGCAACAGGAATACCCGCAGCGGCAGCAACTCCCTTTGCCTTTTCCTTATCCATGGCAAGCGCCGACGCCAGCACACCGGAATGCGTATAGGGGATCTCGAGATATTCGAGGACCCCCTGGATCGTGCCATCCTCACCGAACGGGCCATGCAGCGCATTGAAGACGACGTCCGGTCGCAACGCGGCAAGCTTTGCGGACACATCGCGATCTACGTCGATCCGCGTCACTTGGAAACCCTCAGCCTCGAGAGCATCCGCGCACGCCGTCCCGGAAGAAAGGCTTACCGGCCTCTCCGAGGAAAACCCGCCCATCAGGACAGCGACATGCTTGCGACTCATCAACACCCCCAAAAATAACCTGCACTCTGAGTTCCGACGCTTGCACCAAGCTTGTTTCTCGTCCGAATCTCGCTCGGTGATGCAGATGTATTAGAGCCCGATTATGGTTAATGAAGTGTTTACTTTCGTTAATTTTTGCCTCTCGCGACCATCTCGACGGAACCGCGCCGGACGCAAAGAAACCAGCAGCGCCAAGCCATAGCACACGGGGTTTCATCAAGAAGTTGAGCCAGCTCGGGGTTTCTTGGAACGTTAACTTTCCGACCTGGCGCCGCCGAGATCGGCGCGATCAATGATCCAAGTCCGCGTTCGAGGTATTGGTGATTCTGATCGAGCAAACTGATGGGCGGCAAAAAAATGCAAAGCACGCTAATCTTTTTTCCGTTTCTTACGTGATGACCATTTCCGCCGAATTAAAATTGCGTTAAGAGCCGCCTGCCTTCCCAAGGCGCAGCTACAATCCCGATTGGAATGAAAATGTCAGACGCGATATCCAGAGTATCGCCGACCCCCGCTTCATCGAACAGTGCGCAAGTCAACTCGCCGGCGCGCGTTCTGATCGCGAGCCTCGTCGGCACCACGATCGAATTCTTCGACTTCTACGTCTATGCAACCGCCGCCGTGCTGGTTTTCCCGACGCTATTCTTCCCGAATAGCGACCCGACGACCGCGCTGCTTGCTTCTTTTGCAACCTTCTCGATCGCCTTCTTCGCCCGTCCGCTCGGTGCCGTGGTCTTCGGCCATTTCGGTGACAGAATCGGCCGCAAGACGACGCTCGTTGCCGCCCTGCTCACCATGGGCATTTCGACGGTCGTGATCGGCCTTCTGCCCTCGTACGAATCGATCGGCGTCCTCGCGCCGCTGCTCCTAGCCCTTTGCCGCTTCGGCCAGGGCTTCGGCCTCGGCGGCGAATGGGGCGGCGCCGTTCTGCTCGCCACCGAGAATGCGCCGGAGGGCAAACGCAGCTGGTACGGCATGTTCCCGCAGCTGGGGGCGCCCGTCGGCCTGTTCCTTTCTTCTGGCATCTTCTGGCTGCTGTTGCAGGTCATGTCGCAGGATGCGCTTCTGAGCTGGGGCTGGCGCGTGCCGTTTATCTCGTCGATCCTGCTGATCGTCATCGGCCTCTGGGTCCGCCTTTCGATCACCGAAACGCCGGCCTTCCAAAAGGCCATCGACAAGCGGGAGCGCGTGGCCGTTCCGGTTGCCGAACTCTTCCGCAAGCACAAGCGCAGCCTGTTCCTCGGCACTTTCGTGGCGCTGGCGACCTTCGTGCTGTTCTACATCGGCTCGGCTTACCTGCTGTCCTACAACGTCAAGGTTCTGAAGATCCCGTTCCTCGACGCGCTTGAAATCCAGATCGTCGGCTCGATCGCCTTCGGCGTCTTCATCCCGATCGTGGGCAAGCTCGCCGAGCGCTTCGGCCGTCGCGAAGTGCTGATTCTGACCACCGTCCTGATCGGCATCTTCTCGTTCTTCCTGCCCGGCCTGATGACGGGCGGCGAAGGTAGCATCGTGGTCTTCGCGATCGTCGCCATGGCGCTGATGGGGATGACCTATGGTCTGATCGGTACTGCGCTTGCCGCCCCCTTCCCGACGGCAGTCCGCTATACCGGCTCGTCGATCACCTTCAACCTTGCCGGCATCTTCGGCGCCTCGCTGGCGCCATACATCGCCACCTGGCTGCAGGCGAACTACGGCATGCAGTATGTCGGTTACTATCTCGGCCTCTCTGCAGTCATTACCTTGATCTGCATCCTGGCCTCCGGCCGCGACGAAGTCTGAGGTTTACTGCGACTGAAAACAGAAAGGCCGCGAAACACATGTTTCGCGGCCTTTCTAGTTCTTAGACAAATTAAGAAGGCTGTTCCTGTAAGCCAGGAATGTCACCACCCGCTATTCGCTGGTGACACCTTGGAAGGAGCGCACTTCGCGTCCCGGCATGAAGACGCCGAGACGCTTGATCTCCCACTCGAGCTTGATGCCGGACTTTTCGAAGACTTCACGGCGGACCTGTTCGCCGAGATATTCGAGATCATAGCCGGTTGCCTGCCCCATGTTGATCATGAAGTTGCAGTGAAGCGAAGACATCTGCGCGCCGCCGATGACCAATCCGCGGCATCCGGCCTCATCGATGAGCTTCCATGCCGAATGGCCTTCGGGGTTCTTGAAGGTCGAGCCGCCGGTCTTTTCGCGAATCGGCTGGACCGTTTCGCGATGGCTGCGAACGGCATCCATCTCGGCGCGGATCTTGGCGCGATCTTCGCTGTATCCTTCGAAAAGCACCGACGTAAAAATCAGATCGCTTGGTACCGACGAATGACGGTAGGAATAGCCCATATCCGCGTTCGACAGAACGTGCTTGTTGCCCTTGCGATCAACCGCATTCACTTCGACGAGGCGTTCGCGTGTCTCTCCGCCATTGGCCCCCGCGTTCATGCGCGCGGCGCCGCCGATGCTGCCGGGAATGCCGTAGTAGAAATGGAAGCCGCCGATGCCGTTGTCCATTGCCATCGCCGCGACATGCTTGTCGGGGCAGATTGCCCCGGCACGGATACGATTCTCGCCGGCAAGCTCGACCGAGCCGAAGCCCTTCGCCGAAAGCCGCAGGACAACGCCGGGAATGCCGCCATCACGTACGAGAATGTTGGATCCAACACCGACAACAGTGATCGGCACCTCTTCCGGCAGAAGCTTGAGGAAGGCAATGAGGTCTTCCTCGTCATGCGGCTGGAACATCAGCTCGGCCAGACCGCCGGCGTGGAACCAGGTGACGCGGTCCATCGGCGCATCCGGCGTGATCCTTCCACGGATGTCCTTTACGCCGTCGCCAAGCGACGCAAGAAGCTTTTCCCCATTCACCTGTTTCATGCAGATATTCCCGAAAGGCTTTGCAATTGCTTGGGCAGCGCCGCCGCCCAGTACGTGATGCTCCCAGCCCCCAACAGAACCACAAAATCCCCCGGCTTTGCAATCTCTGCGACCATTTCAGGCAAAAGCTCTGGGGATGACAGGAAGCGGGCATCGCGGTGACCGCCGGATTTGATCCGCGACACCAGCGCCTCCGAGTTCGCTCCTTCAATGGGATCTTCACCCGCGGCATAGACCGGAGCAAGGAAAATGCTATCCGCATCATTGAAGCAGGACGCGAACTCCTCGAAGAGGCTGGACAGCCGCGAATAGCGATGCGGCTGGTGAACCGCAATCACGCGACCCTTGCAGGCTTCGCGCGCGGCCCGCAGCACAGCCTTGATCTCGACCGGATGGTGTCCGTAGTCGTCGAAGATCTGCACGCCGTTCCATTCGCCGGTCAGCGTGAAGCGACGCTTGACGCCGCCGAAAGAGGCCAGCCCCTTGGCGATGTCTTCACTCGACATGCCGAGACGGTTGGCGACCGCAATCGCGGCGGTCGCATTCGAGATGTTGTGACGTCCGGGCATCGGCATGACGAGATTGTCGAGCTTGATCACCTGCCCGGTGCGCCGGCGGCGGATCTCGACGTCGAAAATCGAACGCGGACCATCAATGCGGACATTCATGAAGCGAACGTCGGCCTGAGGGTTCTCGCCATAGGTGACGATCTTCCGATCCTCGATGCGGCCGACGAGCGCCTGGACTTCCGGATGGTCGAGGCAGAGCACGCCGAAGCCGTAGAACGGCACGTTCTCGACGAACTGGCGGAACGCGGCGCGCACGGCATCGAAGTTACCGTAGTGGTCGAGATGCTCGGGGTCGATGTTGGTGATGACAGCAACGTCGGCGGGAAGCTTCAGGAAGGTGCCGTCGGATTCGTCAGCCTCAACCACCATCCACTCGCCCTCGCCCATGCGGGCGTTGGTGCCGTAAGCATTGATGATACCGCCATTGATGACAGTGGGATCGAGACCGCCCGCCTCCAGCAACGTTGCCACGAGTGACGTCGTCGTCGTCTTGCCATGCGTACCGCCGATCGCGATCGCATTCCGGAACCGCATCAGCTCGGCGAGCATCTCGGCCCGTCGCACGACCGGCAGCAGCTTTTCGCGCGCCGCAACTAGCTCCGGGTTGTTCTTCTTGATCGCCGTCGAGACGACCACGACTTCGGCGTCACCAAGGTTCTCCGCCTTGTGGCCGACGAAGACTTCGATGCCCTTGTCGCGCAAGCGTTGCACGTTGGCGCTGTCAGCCTGGTCCGATCCCTGCACGCGATGGCCGAGATTGTGGAGCACCTCGGCAATGCCGCTCATGCCGATGCCGCCGATGCCGATGAAATGAACGAGGCCGATGGCCTTCGGCATTTTCATGCGCGTTTCCCCTTGAACTCTGCAATTGTCCGTCGTGCCGCAATAGCCTCTACCATGTCGGCAAGCAAGTTCGCAGCGTCGGGTTTGCCCGCTTGCTTGGCGGCAGCCGCCATCCGGGCAAGCTTTTCCGGATCGTTCATCACATGGGTCAGGATCGATGCGATCTTCTCGGGCAAGAGTTCCGCCTGGGTTATCACTTTGGCGCCACCGGTCGCAGCCAGCGCTGCCGCGTTGGCCGCCTGGTCGTGATCCAACGCATGCGGATAAGGCACGAGGATTGCCGGACGTCCGATCACCGAGATCTCCGAAACGGTCGAGGCTCCTGAACGGCAGATGACAAGATGGGCGGCGGCAAGCCGCTCGGCCATGTCAGTAAAGAACGGTGCCGTATTAGCCGCCATCTTCAGGCGAGCGACGCATACGCTCATCATCTCGGTGTCTTCCCGTCGCACCTGCTGGGTAATGCGCAGGCGGTCGCGAAGCTCGTCATCGAGCAAACTGATGGCGGTCGGCATCGCCTTGGAAAAATATTGCGCGCCTTGACTGCCGCCAAAAACGACAAGATTGAAAGGCTCGCCGGACTTGGACGGAGAGTACGGCACCTTCGCCGCATCGATGATCGCCGGGCGCACTGGATTGCCTGTCGTAACCGTCTTGTCAGGAAACTGACCGCCGCCTTCAGGCAGGAAGCCGCCGGCAATCGCCTGCACCCGGCTCGCCAGCGCCTTGTTAGCGCGTCCCATCACCGCATTCTGTTCGTGGATCATGGCGGGTACGCCAAGGCGCGTCGCCGCCAGCAGCGGTGGGACGGTCGGATAGCCGCCAAAACCAACGACGACAACAGGCTTCAGCCGTGAAATGAGCTTCTTGGCCGCGCGCATGCCGCTCCAAAGCGTCCACAGCGACCGCGCAACGGCAACCGGATTCTTGGAGCCGATCGTCGCCGATGGCACGACATGGATCTCATCGGCCGGAAATTTGCCTGCATAGCGCTCGGCCCGGCTATCAGTCACGAGATGCACAGAATAACCGCGTTCCTTCAGCTTGTAGGCCAGAGCCTCCGCCGGAAACACATGGCCGCCGGTCCCCCCGGCGGCAAGCAGGACGATGCCTTTGCTCATGAACTCTTACTCCGCCGGCATTCCGTGCGCGACGCGGAAGAGGCTCCGGTCCTGCGCACGTTTTTCCGGCCTGTGGCGCGTCAGCGCGAGAATAAACCCGGCGGTGACGCAGATGGCGACCATGGACGAACCGCCGTAGGAAATCAGCGGCAGGGTCATGCCCTTCGCCGGCAGCAGTTCGAGGTTGACGCCCACGTTGATGATGGACTGTATGCCGATCTGCAGCACGAGGCCAGCGACGGCAAAGCGGTTGAAGTCGTTCCGCTCCTTGTAGGCATGCGAGAGACCGCGCAGCACGAGGACGGAAAACAGCGCGACGAGCGCCATGCAGAAGACGATGCCGAACTCTTCGGCCGCGACCGAGAAGATGAAGTCGGTATGCGCGTCGGGGATGATCCGCTTGACGATGCCCTCGCCCGGTCCCTGGCCGAACCAATCGCCGCGAATGATGGCTTCGCGCGCCGTGTCGATCTGAAAGGTATCGCCTTCACCGGTCAGGAACTTGTCGATGCGCAGCGCCACGTGAGGGAAGATGTAATAGGCGCTGACAAGACCGCCGACACCGCCTGCACCGAGCAGAATGATCCAGATCCACGGCATGCCGGCCATGAAGAACATGCCGCCCCACACGGCCGTCGTCAGGATCGTTTGCCCAAGGTCGGGCTGCGCGACCAGAAGTGCAGCGACAATGCCGAAGAGGATGATGGCAAACAGGTTACCCGGTATCTCCGGCTGCCTTGCGTGCTCGGCAAAGAGCCAGGCACAGACAACGACAAAGGCCGGCTTCATGAATTCGGAGGGCTGGATAGAGATGCCGGCAAGGGTGACCCAGCGGCGGGAGCCCTTGACCTCGACGCCGAAAAACAACGCCAGCAACATCATGCCGAGAGCGACGATCAACAGAATGATCGCCGTTCGCCGCACTTGGCGGGGCGTCAGGAACGAGAGACCGATCATGACCGCGAGAGACGGGATCATGAAAGCCGCGTGTCGTTTGACGAAGTGGAACGGCTCCAGCCCGATGCGCTCCGCAACCGCGGGCGACGCGGCAAACGACAGCATGAAGCCGATGCCCATCAGGAAGACGAACATCGCCAGGAAGAAGCGGTCGATGGTCCAAAACCAATCGGCCAGAGGCCCACGTTCCGCGCGGCTTACCATGTCATTTATCTCCTGTTGCCGAACCGATCAGCATGGTGATTCCGTCGAGCGCTGCCACATGGCTGACAAATGCATCGCCCCTGACTTCGAAGTTCTTATACTGGTCGAAGCTTGCGCAAGCCGGGGACAACATCACCGCCAACGGGCCGCTTTCATCTTTTTCGGCGTCGGCAGCTGCGTGAGCGACGGCGCGCTCTAATGTCCCTGATATTTCGTAGGGTACGGCCTCGCCGAGTGTTGCGGCAAATTCCGCCGCCGCCTCGCCAATCAGATAGGCCTTGGCAATACGAGGGAAGAATCCGGTCAGCGAGCTTATGCCGCCAGCCTTAGGCAACCCACCGGCAATCCAGTAGATGCGGTCGTAGCTCGACAGTGCGGGAGCGGCCGCGTCCGCGTTCGTGGCCTTCGAGTCGTTGACGAAAACGACATTGCCACGACGACCAACCGGCTGCATCCGGTGCTTGAGGCCAGGGAAGGACGCAAGTCCAGCGCGGATCTCAGCGTCGGAGACGCCGACCGCAAGGCATGCGGCAACCGCCGCAGCGGCATTCTGCGCGTTATGGCCGCCGCGCAGTGTCTGGATGCCCTCAAGATCGGCGATCGGCTTCGTCGCACCTCCTGAAGCCTGGATGAGCTTCGTTCCTTCCGCATAAATGCCATAGGGAAGCGCATGGCGGCGGGAAATCCGCGTGACCTTGCCGCCGGCTCGCTCGATGCGATCCGCGATCATCTCGCAGTGGCTGTCATCCACGCCGACCACAGCCACACCACTGCCGGCGACCAGACGCTCCTTGATGTCGGCATAGTGCTGCATCGTGCCGTGACGATCGAGATGATCCGGCGTCAGGTTGAGCAGAATGCCCGCCGACGGATTGAGCGTCGGCGCGAGGTCGATCTGATAGGATGAGCACTCGACAACGTAGAAGCGCCCATCCTTCGGCGGATCGAGCGTCAGGACAGCCGTCCCGATATTGCCGCCGAGCTGCGTGTCGCGCCCGCTCGACTTCAGGATGTGCGCGATCAGCGCTGTCGTGGTCGATTTGCCGTTGGTGCCGGTAATGGCAATAAACGGGCAATCCGGCGCGTGCGCCCGGCGCTCGCGCACGAAAAGTTCGACGTCGCCAACGATATCAACGCCGGCGGCGCGAGCGAGATCGACGGTCCAGTGTGGTTTCGGATGCGTCAGGGGAACGCCCGGCGAAAGCACGAAGAGCGATTGTGCGCTCCAGTCGAGGGAACGCAGATCAGCCGTATGGATTCCCTCGGCAGAGGCTTTGGTGACACTATCGGGATTGTCGTCCCATGCCGTCACCTCGGCTCCGCCCAGTTTCAGAGCTCGCGCAGTAGCAAAACCGGAACCGCCGAGCCCGAAGAGCGCGACCTTCTTTCCCGAGAGTGTTGTGACGGGAATCATCGCCGCTTACCGCAGCTTCAGGGTCGAGAGACCAAGCAGGGCGAGGCCGCCCGCAATGATCCAGAAGCGGATCACCACCTGGCTTTCAGTCCAGCCCTTTTTCTCGAAATGGTGATGGATCGGCGCCATCAGGAAGACACGCCGGCCCGTCATCTTGAAATAGCCGACCTGAATGATGACCGACAAAGTCTCCATCACGAACAAGCCACCGATGATCGCCATGACGATCTCATGCTTGGTGGCCACGGCAACAGTGCCGATCGTGCCGCCGAGCGCCAACGAGCCGGTGTCACCCATGAAGATAGCGGCAGGCGGCGCATTGAACCAAAGAAAGCCGAGACCGGCGCCGATAACCGCGCCGAGAACGACTGAAAGCTCGCCCGTGCCCGGTACGAAGTTGATCTGCAGATAGTTTGCAAAGACTGCATTACCCGCGAGGTAGGCAATCACACCAAACGACGCGGCAGCAATCATCACAGGAACGATCGCAAGGCCATCAAGGCCATCGGTCAGGTTCACGGCATTGCCGGCGCCAACAATCACGAAGCCGCCGAAAACGACGAACATGATCCCGAGATTGATCATGAAGTCCTTGAAGAACGGGAATGCGACCGAAGACCCGAAGGTCGAACCCGCGGTTCCGGACGCTAGCGCCGTGCGCATCATGAAGTAGACGGCAATACCGGCAATGACGAACTCGATGCCAAGGCGGGCCTTGCCGGAGAAGCCCTTGTGGCTTTGCTTGGTAACCTTGAGGTAGTCGTCATAGAAGCCGATCGCGCCGAAGCCGAGGGTCACGAGCAGCGTGGCAACCACGTAGACATTCGAAAGATCAGCCCACAGCAGCGACGATCCGACGATGCCCGCGAGGATCATCAGGCCGCCCATGGTTGGTGTGCCTGCCTTCTTGAAATGCGTCTGCGGACCGTCGGCGCGGATCGGCTGCCCCTTGCCCTGGCGGATGCGCAAGGATCTGATGATCATCGGTCCGAACAGGAACACGATGAAGGCGGACGTAAACAGGGAAGCGCCCGTGCGGAAGGTAATGTACCTGAACAGATTCAAGAATTTCAGGTGTTCCGACAGTTCGACAAGCCAAATCAGCATTCAGGGCCCCTTGTTTACCCGCTCAAAAATCGCGTTGCGTGTCGGCAAATGGCGGGAACTTGTCAAGGAGCGCGGCAACGATCTTGCCGAAACCTATGCCCAGTGACGATTTTACCATCAGCACGTCGCCAGCCGCGACAGCGTTCAATACATATTCTGATAGTTCTTCGGTCTTCTCATAGTGGATGACCTGCACGCCCTCGGGGAGCGATTCTTTCAGCGCAACCATTTCAGGCCCCGCGAGCCAGACATGCTCTATACCAGCAGCGAGCAAAGGCCCCGCCAGATCCGAATGGACTTTCTCCGCGTACTCACCCATCTCCAGCATGTCGCCGAGCACGGCAACGCGCCGCCCAGCACCTGTCGGAACGGAACTCGCAAGCACAGATAGCGCGGCACGCATCGAAGCGGGATTGGCGTTGTAGCTTTCGTCGATGACCGTGAAGGCGCTGCGGTCGATTCCCAGGCGGTGACGCCGTCCCCTGCCCTTTTCCGGCTGCAGCGTCGAAAGGGAGGTGATTGCCTGATGCATGTCCGCACCGACAAGCTTGACGACACCAAGGGTGGCCAGTGCATTCTCGGCAATGTGCCGCCCCGGCGCGCCGATCGCGACCTCCTTGGTGTCGCCATCGATGGTGATCCACAACGTCGAACTCTGGTCGGAGCCATTGAACTCCGCGAGGCGGAAATCGGCTTTCGCATGCTGACCGAACGAATGAATGTGCTGGATGCCACAGGCCTGCGCCGTACGCTCAAGGAAATTGAACTGGTCGTTGTCCCTGTTGAGCACGACCTGCCCGCCCGGCACGACACCTTCAAAAATCTCGGCCTTCGCTGTCGCAATCTCTCGTATGCTCTTGAAATTGCCGAGGTGAGCCGGTGCAATCGTTGTCACCACGGCAACATGCGGCCTGATCATCTTGACCAGCGGACGGATCTCGTCCGGATGGTTCATCCCCACTTCGAAAACGCCGAAATAGGTATCGAGCGGCATCCGGGCGAGCGTCAAAGGCACGCCCCAGTGATTGTTGAACGAGGCCACCGAAGCATGCACCTTGCCCGATGGGGACAAGACACGCCGCAACATCTCCTTAGTCGTGGTCTTTCCGACTGAACCGGTCACGGCAATGATCTGGGCGCGCGAACGCGCACGTGAGGCAATCGCGAGCTTGCCGAGTGCAGCCAACACGTCCTCGACGACGATGACAGGAACGGTAAGCCGTCCCATGGCTGGGAGGCGCGCTTCGCTGACGACGAGCAGAGTAGCCCCGTTTGCCATCGCCATCGAAGCAAAGTCATGACCGTCAACGCGGTCACCCTTGATAGCGAAGAAGGCCTCGCCGGGCGCAATGGAGCGGCTGTCGATGGAAATCCCGGTAATGCCCTCAGGCAAAGTTCCGAACGGCCGCCCTGCCATGGCGGCAATCATGTCTTCCGTCGTCCAAAGCCAGTTCACGGTTTCAGCTCCTCCAAAGCCTTACGCAATTCGGCGTGATCCGAAAACGGCAGGGTGACGCTCCCGATCGTCTGCCCTTCCTCGTGTCCCTTGCCGGCGACGATCAGCGTATCGCCGGATGTCAGCATGGCAACCGCCGTTCTGATCGCCTCGGCACGGTCGCCAATTTCGCTCGCGCAGCCTGCGGCCGCCATGATCTCGGCGCGAATGGCCGCCGGCTCCTCCGAGCGTGGATTGTCGTCGGTGACAATCACCACATCGGCCAGACGGCAGGCGATCTCGCCCATGATCGGCCGCTTGCCGCGATCGCGGTCGCCGCCGCAGCCAAACACGACGATGACGCGGCCCGTCGTAAACGGACGAACGGACTCCAAAACATTGGCAAGCGCGTCGGGCTTATGGGCATAGTCGACATAAGCAAGCGCACCGTCCTTGGTATGGCCCACCAATTCGAGACGACCGGATGCGCCCTGCAGCTTTTCAAGGGCCGCCATGGCGACCTTCGCCGGCACGCCCGTCGACATGGCGAGACCTGCCGCCACGAGCGCGTTGGCCACCTGGAAGTCCCCTGCAAGCGGAATATCGACCTCGAAGATCTCTCCCTCGGCGTGGATTTCAGCCACCTGCTTGTGCCGGAAATGCTCGACGCGCTTCAGCGTAAGGTAGTCGCCCTTGCGACCGACGGTGCGAACGTCGTGACCCGCGTCGCGTGCCGCCTTGACGGCTTGCTCTGACCACGCATCGTCGGCGAAGATCACGGCCGGTGCGCCCTTCGGCAGCAGCGTATCGAACAGCCGCATCTTCGCGGCCATGTAGCTTTCGATCGTCGGATGGTAGTCCATGTGATCGCGGCCGAGATTGGTAAAGGCAGCTGCTGCGAGCTTGACGCCATCGAGACGGCCCTGATCGAGGCCATGGCTGGAGGCCTCCATCGAGGCATGCGTGACGCCCTCGTCGGAAAGCTCCGCGAGCAATTTGTGGAGCGAAACCGGATCCGGGGTCGTCAGCGAACCATATTCATTGCGTGTCGGAGAGACGACGCCAGTGGTGCCGATCATCGCCGCCGGATGTCCGGCATAGGCCCAGATCTGCCGGGTGAAGGAAGCAACCGACGTCTTGCCGGCGGTACCGGTCACGGCAACCATCGTTTCCGGCTGCTTGCCATAGAAATGAGAGGCCGCGATCGACAGGAAGCGGCGCGGATCGGTCACGACGAGAACAGGTATGGAAGCATCAACACTATGGGACGCAATGGCCACGACAGCACCGCGCGCCGCCGCGTCGGCGACAAAGCCTGCTCCATCGGCTTTCGTCCCGGCGACAGCCACAAACACCATGCCGCGTTCGATCTTGCGGCTGTCGGACGAGATACCCGAAACCGCCAGCGCCCCGACAGACCCGGCCAATTGATCTTCAAGTTCCGGAAATGCATCTCCGGCGATGTCTCGCAAGTTCATCGAATGTACTTTTCTCTCTCGAGCCGCCGCGCCCCCGTGGCGAATCGGCTCCGACATTCATTCAGACTCAATAAGACACCAACATGGCCGATCCGTCGTCACCGAACTTGGGTTCCACACCGAGAATTGGGGCTGCGCGGGCGATGATGTTCTTCACCATCGGCGCTGCCGTGTACGCTGCAATGTTCTGGCCCTTCTCGCCATTGTGCGGCTCATCGCAGAACGTCAGCACGACATACTTCGGATCGTCGATCGGAAAAGCCGCGAGGAACGCATTGAAATTGAGGTTCGTCGCGTAGCGGCCATTGACCACCTTGTCAGCCGTGCCGGTCTTGCCGCCGACGTTAAAGCCGGGCACGTCGGCATTGCGCCCAGAGCCCTTGATGCCGTTCAGCTTGAAGAGATAGCGAACGTCATCGCTGGTGGTCTTCTTGACGACCACTTCCGCAACTTCGTCTGCCTGCTCGCGGTTGCGCGGCAGGAAGGTCGGCTCGATGAGCTTGCCGCCGTTGACGAGCGCCGCGCCGGCAACCGCCGTCTGCAGCGGCGTCGTGGAAACACCGTGACCAAAGGAGATCGTCACCGAGTTGATCTTCTTCCAGACCTTCGGCTGGCTCGGCATTTTCACCTCGGGAAGCTCGGTCTGCATCTTTGTCAGCAGGCCAAGTTTGGTCAGGTAGTCCTTCTGCGCGTCGATGCCAACGATGTCGATGATGCGGGCGGTACCGACATTGGACGAATACTGGAACACCTCCGGCAGCGTCAGCCAACGGCGCTGGCCGTGGAAGTCGTGAATGGTGAAGCCGCCGATGCGGATCGGCTGCGTCGCGTCGAAGCTGTCGTTGAGGCTGACCTTGCCGGTGTCGAGCGCCATGGCGAGCGAAAAGGTCTTGAAGGT
The DNA here is from genome assembly GCF_000298315.2 of Rhizobium grahamii CCGE 502. Taxonomy (GTDB): domain Bacteria; phylum Pseudomonadota; class Alphaproteobacteria; order Rhizobiales; family Rhizobiaceae; genus Rhizobium; species Rhizobium grahamii. Next base: position 118,361 of record NZ_AEYE02000014.1, read on the forward strand.
GGAGCCCATCTCGAACGTGCCGTTCGACATGCGGTTCAGCCAGCCTTCCTTGGCGCCCTCCAGCGGGTTGTTCGGATCGAAGTCCGGGGCCGATGCCATTCCGAGCACTTCGCCGGTATGAATATCGAGGATGACGGCGCCGGCGCCCTTTGCCTCGTAGTTCTTGACGGCGTTGACGACGACATCGCGCACGATGTTCTGGACGCGGACGTCAATCGACAGGCGAACGGGCTCAAGCGGCTGGTCGCTTGTCATGCCGACTGAAGCGAGGTCGGCAAGGCCCTGATCGTCAATGTATTTCTCCATGCCGGCAACGCCGCGGTTGTCGATGTTGACGTAGCCGAGGATATGCGCTGCGGTCGCGCCACCCGGATAGAAGCGGCGCTTCTCAGGGCGGAAGCCGATCCCGGGAATGCCGAGCGCCAGAATCTGGCTCTGCTGCTTCGGCGTCAACTGGCGTCGCAGCCAGGCGAAGTGAGATGTGCGGTTCGCGAGCTTCTTGTAGGTGCCTTTCATGTCGAGGTCGGGCAGAACCGTCGCGAGCTTCTCGACCGCCTCGTCTGGGTCGACCACCTTGTTCGGCTCGGCAAAAAGCGAGACCGTCCGGATATCGGTCGCCATCACTTCGCCGTTTCGGTCCAGGATATCCGGACGCGAGGCCATCAGACGATCCGGCGGCAGAATGCTGGACACGACATCGGGGTCGCGGACTGCGTATTCGACGAGACGCCCGCCGATCACGCAATAAACGGCAACGAATCCGACGATCAGAAGCCCGACGCGGCTCTTCGCCTGTCCCGCCTTCTTCTTTCGCGATCCCTCGATCGGCCTATTGCCGCCGAGGCGGTTATTGGTGCCGGCGGAGAAATGCGCCTGGCTCTTCAAGACCATGATGCGTGAAAGAAACGACATCTCTACTCCACCGATCCGGTTGCCATCATGTCTTCTTCTTCGGGTTCAGGCGTCGCTGGCTTTGGCTTTGCCTTGCCCGAACCGGCTTTCGCTTCTGTAATCTCGGGAGCAGGAACCTGCGATTTCAGCATCGGCAGTTCCTTGGCGTGAACCAGCGATGTGGACGCCGTCGGCTGCAGCTGAAGCTCACCATTGTAGTTGTTGACGAGCCGCTCGAGCCTGTTCGGCTGGGAGAGTAGAGCCCAATCCGCTTTCAACAGGTCGATCGTGTCCCTCTCGAGCTTGATCTCGGCCTCGAGGCGGTGAACTTCCTCAAGTTTGAGCTCGGCATGGTGCTTGATGGTGTAAGTGACAGCAGCAGCGGCTGTCATGACACCGACGAGGATGAGGTCCAAGGTTCTCAGCATGTCAGGCTCCGAGCTTTCCGAGACTCGCCAGATTCGGCAATCCGAAGATGGAAATATCTGCCGCTTCGGCAGGCGCAGCAGTGCGCAGCCCTGCCCGCAGCTTGGCAGATCGCGCCCGCGGGTTTGCCTGCGCTTCCGCCTCGGTCGCAGCAACCATCGGCTTGCCGATCCGTTCGAAGGTCGCTGCACGTTCGTGCGCGACAGGCAGATGACGAGAGCCCGAAGCCTTGCCGGCACGATCGGAGAAGAACGTCTTGACGATCCGGTCCTCGAGCGAATGGAAGGTAACAACGACGAGACACCCGCCGGGCTTCAGCACATGCTCGGCGGCAAACAGCGCCTGCGCCAATTCGCCAAGTTCATCGTTGACAAAGATTCGCAACGCCTGGAAGACGCGGGTCGCCGGATGGATCTTGTCCTTCATCTTGCGCGGCGTGACGAGTTCGATCAGGCCGGCCAGATCGCGCGTCGTCTCGAACGGTTTTTCCGCCCGCCGCTTTTCAATCGCGTGCGCGATGCGCGGCGACTGACTTTCCTCTCCGAGAAAATGAAAGATGCGGATGAGATCGGCCACCTTGGCGCGATTGATCACATCGGCCGCGGAAACACCTGCCGCCGACATGCGCATGTCCAGCGGACCATTCTTCTGGAACGAGAAGCCGCGATCGGCCTCGTCGATCTGCATCGAGGACACGCCGATATCGAGCACAACTCCATCCAGTCCGCCGGATGGAGCCGCATCAGCCAATTGAGAGAACTGTGAATGTACGAGCTTCAAGCGACCCTGGCTTTCAGCGACAAGAGCTCGACCGGCTTCGATGGCGGTCGGATCGCGATCCAGGGCGACAACATTGGCGCCGGCACCCAGAATGGCAGAGGTATAGCCGCCCGCACCAAAGGTGCCGTCGAGAATGATCTTGCCGGGCGACGGCTCCAGTGCAGCAAGAACCTCGTTGAGAAGAACCGGAATGTGGCGAACCGGTCCGCCACCGGCATCAGTTGAATCTCCGCCAGGATTCGCCGCCATTCCGTTCCCTCGTACCGTTAGGAACGCCTGCCCGCCAGCCGACGCCCTCCTCGTGCCTGCATCTGGGCAGCCTGAAATGCCTGCGGCTGCCACAGCTGAAAATGATCCGCCCGACCGACGAAGGTCACCTCGTCCGAGATACCGGTGAAGTCGCGGATGAAATCCGTGACCATCAGCCGACCCTCCGCATCGAGCCTCATGAAGATACCGCCCCCGTGGATGAGAAGCGACATCTCGTTCGCGTCCGGCGAAAACGGATCCTCCGCAGAAATCTGACGCTCGAACCTCTCCAGGAGATCCGGACCGCCGACGCTGATCGCCGGAAACACAAAGTCCTGGAAGCAATAGAGCTCCTGAACATTGCGCTGCGCCAGCACGGATCGAAACGCCGCCGGCACGGAAACCCTGCCCTTGGAATCGATTCTGTTGGTCGCATTTGAAAGGAAGCGGCTCATGACACGAAACATCCGTTCCCGAAAGAGCCCGGACTGAACTCAGGAGCCCGGAATCTCTAAATTCAGGCACAGCTTCGCGAGCCGAATGGGCAAGATCCCATCCGGCGCCTTCGGAGCGGAAGACGCCTTGGCTTTGCGATTGTTGGGCACCTACTTGCCCTTGCGCAGTGCATGAATGGGATAACATGGGACCATATGGGCGTCAATGGGAAACGCCCGTCTCACGATGAGCGAAGTATCCGAAATTTATAAGCTGTTAAGTTTAACAAAGGGTTAGGATCGAGCTTGCGGACACCGGACAGCCTAACCGCCGGAGCGCCCTCAAAGGCCACATGTGGCTCAAATTGGCACAGCAAAATATGCGCTTCTATACAGAGGCTTAATGCATCCTCTTCAAGAGTGGCAGCACCCGTCTCGAACGCTCGCACGAAGAGGTATGCAGCCTCTATCTCCTTTGAAGTAATAGGCCGAGCCATTCGGCTGCTGCCACGTGCAAAATAATGAACGGCCGGAGAATTGAATTAGCTCACCGCTGCCGCATATTAATTGAAGCTAAATAAGCAACCGTGGAGTAACACTATGACAAACTTCACATTAAAGGGACTTCTTTACGGACGCTTTGAGCCGGAAAAACGTATTCCGCTGTCGCAGTCGGGAATGACGACTGACATCCAATGCGATTCCTGCGGCAAGATTTTCAAGCGCTGGTCCATTCTCGCCCGCAGCAGCACGACCTGCGAGGAATGTCTGGCGAAGGCGCCGACCGCCCACTAGCAATCGACGGCAATCACAAAGACATGCTTCCGCAAGGGGTAGTTCGCCAGCTGGCCTGTAAGCCGGGTTCTGTATGGCCCCGGCCGAAGCCGGAACGTGGCAGCCATTCCTCTGGGACAGCGTTCGCACGCTGCCTCACGCAACCCACCCGGATGACTGACCTGGAAACCGGCCGGAAGGCTTTCGCCTCCCACGTCATCCCTATTCGGTCTTGCTCCCGGTGGGGTTTACCTTGCCATCGCCGTTACCGGAAATGCGGTGGGCTCTTACCCCACCCTTTCACCCTTACCTGCCGAGGCAGGCGGTTTGCTTTCTGTGGCACTTTCCCTGAGGTCGCCCTCGCCGGACGTTATCCGGCACCGTGTTTCCTTGGAGCCCGGACTTTCCTCACCCTACCGCCTTTCGGCATTGGTAAAGCGCGGCTGCCCGGCCAACTGGCAAGGCTCCCTTAGCGGAGACACGGAGCGAATGCCACCGAAATATTGCCGGCTTCGCGCCGACAAAGCTCTGTCCAGTGACAAGACTCTATGCCTAGCGGAAAACCGGTGTCAGTTCCCGGCCGAAGTCCTCTGCCCCGAGCCAGCCCTGCGTCATGACGACGGCCCCTAGCCGGCCGAGTTCGTCGGACGATTTCGCGGCAACGAAATTGCCACCAGCCAGGACAGCGATCCGCGGTGAATCCGTATAGCCGACATAAGGATACGCGGTCGTCGTGAAGGTTGACACACACGGCGCGGAGGTCGTTGGGCAGCCAGCCAAGGCCGGCATCAGCCGCAGCGCCGTTGAGACCAGACTGTCGCGCTCAAGTAGATCGCCGTCCGAGCGAAACCACGTTCCGATATCCCCGAGCGTCTCGAATGACCGCGCCTCCAGATCGCCGCCGAGCTTCAGGTAGGTCCGACCATCGGGGTATCGCACCGGTGGCAGGATATAGACGTGGTCCTCATCGCGATCGCCGAAGACAATCGTCGAAGGCATGCCGGAGAAAGTCGCCATCTCCCCTTCGCCAAGCTCAAAGAAGGCAACGGTGCGGGCGGCAATTCTGATGTCGATCGGAGCTGGCAGGAGATCGTTGAAATTACTGAAACCGCCAGCGGCAACCAGCACGCGCTCCGCAGTATAGCTCTTGCCACCAGCCTCAACTTCGACAGATGGGCCTCGGTCGCGAACCGAGGTAACAGTTGCACCTACGACCGTTGCGCCTGCCTGCTCGGCAAGCATGGTTTGCGCCCGAACCAAAGCGCGCGGATTGATGTGCCCCGCCCGCCGCTCTTCGAAATAGCCGTTGTGGGACGGATCGAAGGAGAACTGAGGAAAGCGCTCACGCAACGCTGCCGGCGTAAGCGCTTCAACGTCAAGACCGAGGGTTTCGCTGACCTGCAGCGCCCGCCCGAGAAACCCCTCGCCCGGCCGCGCGGGCGGTCCGGTAAACAGACAACCCGCTTCCGAGAAAAAGGAGATACCGCTTTTCGCTTCCATCTCCCCGTAGCGATCGAGCGAACGTGCCGCGAGGGTCGCCCAGACCTTATTGTCGTCGAAGGACCGCGTAATGCGAGCCTCGTCGTAGTGGCTGGCAAACACGCCGTGATGGTTCTTGCGCTCGGCCGGCTCGCTGGGGCCGATAAGCGCAACGCCCTCGATCATACCGGAAAGATGGCGGGCAGCAGCCGCGCCCATCATTCCGCGTCCGACGATGATCACCTTGAAATCAACTGCCATATGTCACCTCATTTTCCGAGGTCGGATAACACAGGCGCCACGTTGAATCATATTGTTAAGTGCCAGCTCGAAGCGATTCTCGAACAAGCACTTTCATGCGATCAAAGCATCGCCAGGACCTTGCCGCAGTAAGCCTTCGAAACCGGGTTCATGCGGGTTGCGCCATGGCCGGCATTGTACTTCAGGATCGTACCGCAAGTTTCGCCACCGCCTAGCTGATGTGCTGCAGCCAGATACTTCATGCCGAACTTGATGTTCGTCTCAGGGTCGAACAAGCCCTTCGCAGGGCCCGAGTAGCCCATCATGCGTGCCGTCGCCGGCTTGATCTGCATGAGGCCGATTTCGCCCGCGCTGCCGCGTGCATTCGGATTGAAATTGCTCTCGACGCGCACGACCGCACGAGCGAGCTCAACGGGGACGTTGTACTGGTTGGCATACTTGACGATGATCGCGGAATATTTGTTGGCTGTGAAATCCGGCATTGCATAACCGCTGGTGCGGTCAACGGTCTTCAAGGGGATTGTCTGAGATCTTGCGCCCCATTCGCCCGCGAAGGCGCAGTTGATACCCATCAACAGTGCGCTGGCGCACACTGCAGCAGAAATAATCTTCTTCATTTAGTCTAATTACTCCGACCCAAAGAATTTCCGGATCGCAGTTGAAATAACAATCCGGTCGTATGCAGCAGATATATATTATATATTCTGCAGCAATTCTTTTTGTTTCAATTGACGGCCGCTAGAAACCCCAAACAACACAAGCGGCGCCGTTCGACGATTGGCGTTAGACCACCGCAATGAGGAGATAATAGGGAAATGATGTGGCGACGCAGCAGACTCTCAAAATCCTGAGAATCCACGCCCCTCTAAAAGTACTACTTATGCGGAGTAACGCGGCAGCGACGCCAGCAAACGGTGCAGCGTGTCGATCGTCGAAAAATCCGCGATCCCGTCGATTCGAGCGGGCCGAAAATGGCGCTGGAAGGCCTCGATATCGCCAGCCATCTTGTCGGAGAATTGGCCTGTGATCTCAGTCGCATAGCCATAAAGCGAGAGCATCGACTGTAGGGCCTCGACCGGCTGGCCGCTGTCGCCGCGTTGGAAAAATCTTCCACCGGAGATCGCAGCTGGCTCAACCCAGTGCCCCACACCGGCCTTGTGGAGCTCTGACCAAGGAAATTTTTCTCCTGGGTCAACCTTCCGAATCGGTGCTACATCGGAGTGCCCGAGCACCCTTTCGGGGGCAATGGACCAACGTTGGCCGCAATCGCGACACAATTCGATGACCGCTTGAATTTGTTCTTGAGGATACTCGGGGAGCCCTCCGGGATGACCCGCATTGGCGATCTCGATTCCGATCGACAAAGAGTTGATATCGGTCTCCCCCCGCCAGTAACTTTTGCCGGCGTGCCAGGCACGGCGGTTCTCGGGGACGAGCTGCAGAACCTCGCCATCTTCACCGACGAAGTAGTGGCTCGAGACCTGACTTTCGTCCTGACAGAGCCACTCCAAGGCTCTGTCAGGCGTCGGCATGCCTGTATAGTGAAGAAGGATCATGTCTGGCCTGCGCCCATCAGCACGTTCGCCGTGATTTGGCGATGGGCGAACGGTCGCTTTCCGGTAGTCGGCCTCGAACGAGGTCATGCTGCGCGGCGTTCCTTCTCGATTGCCTCGTAGGCTGCATTCAGCGCAGCCATGCGCTCATTGGCAATCGCATGGAACTCGGCCGGCACGCCTCGCGAAATCAGCCGATCAGGATGATGTTCGCTGACAAGCCCATGATAGCGGCGACGGATCGTCGTGAAGTCGTCGGAGGGCGAAACGCCGAGCACCTTGTAGGGATCGCGGCCCATGGAAACATGCCGCGCTGCAATTCGTTCGAAATGATCTTCATTCATATGGAAGATCTCGCTCACATGCCGCAGGAACGCCAATTCCTTCTCATGGATGACCCCATCCGCTTTGGCGATATGGAAGAGACCGTCCAGCACCTCTTCTAGCACCGGGCAATTGGCCGCGCACGTCACGCACAAGGATGACAGGCGCTCCGCATAGGCTTCATAACCGGCGACGTCTTGACGCGCCAGATTGTAGAGGCGTGCGACATTCTTTGCCTGCTCCGGCGGAAACTCGAAGATCTCGCGAAAGGCGTCCACCTCCCGCTCGCTCACAATTCCATCGGCCTTGGCCATTTTTGCCGACAGAGCGATGATGGCGACCGAGAAGGCCACCTTGCGGCGCGTCTCGGGGTCTCCCTCGAAAACTGTCCGGATAGCCTCGACCACCGCCGAAAGGACGTTGCCCGCGGTATTGCCAATGGCATTCAGCAGTTTTTCCCAGAAGGACATAAAAGTCTCTCGCAGCGCAAATAGGTTAGACACCTTGACCAAATAAAGCCTGCGTTTGCAAGGCGGCGATTGGTCGTAGGAGCGAATACAGCTTTCACATTTCGGTAATTGTCGCCCCGATGCTGAAGCATACGCCGCATTCGCATTGCCTCATATGACACCAAAGGATAGGCTGCGGTTACGGCGGCACGGCGCCCGTCACACCGGCAGCCTCCGCGCGCTCGGGATTTCCACAATCGATCTCAACGGCTATTCGAAGCTTGAAACGATTATATCGTGGTTCCGCCTATCTTCGCCGTTTTGGTGCAGGATTTTCACAATAACTACACTTTACATGCCCCTTTCCCTGTCGCATCCATGCGTTAGGTAAGCAGCACGCAGGTGCAGTGATAAGAGACACGATGGAGGGATCATGGCCAAACAGAAAGTCGCAATGCTCACGGCTGGAGGCCTGGCGCCCTGTCTGTCGTCCGCGGTTGGCGGGCTGATCGAACGCTATAGCGATGTCGCGCCCGACATCGAGCTCGTCGCCTATCGCTCCGGCTATCAGGGCGTACTTCTCGGCGACAGCATCAAGATCAACGCAGACATGCGCCAGAAGGCGCCGCTTCTGCATCGCTACGGCGGTTCGCCGATCGGCAATAGCCGCGTCAAGCTGACCAACGCAGCCGATTGCGTGAAGCGCGGCCTGGTCAAGGAAGGCGAAAATCCGCTGCGCGTTGCCGCCGAGCGCCTCGCCAACGATGGCGTCACCATCCTTCACACGATCGGTGGCGACGACACAAACACGACCGCCGCCGATCTCGCGGCATATCTGGCTGCAAACGGCTACAATCTGACGGTCGTCGGCCTCCCGAAGACGGTGGACAACGACGTGGTTCCTATCCGGCAGTCACTCGGCGCGTGGACGGCGGCCGAAGTCGGAGCGCATTTCTTCGACAACGTCAGCAACGAGCAGACGGCAGCACCACGCACCTTGATCATCCATGAAGTCATGGGGCGCCACTGCGGCTGGCTGACGGCCGCGACCGCGCGTGCCTATTTGCAGCGGACGAAGAACTACGAGTACGTTGGCGGTTTCATGACGAACGCCAAGATGAAAGGCATCGATGCGGTCTATTTGCCGGAAATGGCATTCGACCTCGATGCGGAAGCGGCTCGCCTGAAGGAAATCATCGATCGCACCGGCCATGCGACCGTGTTTGTCTCGGAAGGCGCCTGCCTCGATGCCATCGTCGCGGAACGCGAAGCCGCCGGCGAGACCGTCAAGCGCGACGCTTTCGGACACGTCAAGATCGACACGATCAATGTCGGCGGCTGGTTTCAGAAGCAGTTCGCGGGCCTCATCAATGCCGAGCGCTCGCTCGTCCAGAAGTCCGGCTATTTTGCGCGCTCGGCGCCCGCCAACGGTGACGACCTTCGTCTCATCCAGAGCATGACCGATCTCGCTGTCGAAAGCGCCCTCAACAAGGTGTCCGGCGTGACCGGCCATGATGAAGCGCAAAACGGCAAGCTGAGGACGATCGAGTTCCCGCGCATCAAGGGCGGCAAGGCCTTCGACACCTCCACCAAGTGGTTCGGCGATGTCATGGACACGATTGGCCAGAAATACCGGGCAGCATGATTGACTGAGTGTTGATATGGTGTCTTTGCTTTTGTCCTAGGGAATAGGAGGAGATTCCATGTCGCTCGAAGCCTGGTTCGCTTTTGCCGCTGCGTCAGCAATCATGCTGGCCATCCCCGGCCCGACGATTCTCCTCGTCGTTTCCTATGCGCTCGGACACGGACGCAAGACGGCACTTGCGACGGTAACCGGCGTTGCCCTCGGCGACTTCACGGCGATGACGGCATCATTGTTCGGATTGGGGGCCGTGCTCGCGGCCTCCGCAACCCTGTTCACGGTGCTGAAGTGGATCGGCGGCGCCTACCTGATCTGGCTCGGGATCAAGCTCTGGCGGGCGCCGGTGATTTCCGAACCGATGGCAGACAATGACAACCTGCCCGAAAAGAAATCCCTCAAGGTTTTCCTCCACGCCTATGTCGTCACGGCTCTCAACCCGAAGAGCATCGTCTTCTTTGTCGCATTCGTTCCGCAGTTCTTGAATCCGTCTCAGCCGTTCTTCGGCCAGATGCTCATCATGGAAGCCACCTTCCTGGTGCTCGCCACCATTAATGCCTCTACTTATGCGTTGGCAGCAAACGCGGCGCGCGGGCTCATCCGTAAGGCGAGCGTTCAACGCGCTGTCAACCGTACCGGCGGCACTTTGCTCATTGCCGCGGGCGCCGTAACGGCCGGCTATCGCCGCATCGCCGCGTAAATATTTTCGGCGGGTTGCAGCAAAGCAACGAATACGTTAATGGCGGAATTCGGGCTTAAGGTTTTTGGTAACTTCTAACGCTGCCGGGGCGGCGCGTTCACGAAAGTGAGAGTATGGTAGCGATCGGTTTTTCCGGCCTGAAACGCAGTCTCGTCGTTTCGACGATGCTCTGCGGCGTTGTTGCTGGATGCACGAGCGTCGAATACACGTCGCAGGCAGAATTGACCGCTCTCCAGACAGTTGTACCGACACCGAAGCCGGGCGAAGATGCCACACTTGCCGCCGTGCCTGCGGGCGAAGGCAGCACTGAAACGGTGATGGTCGCTGCCACGGACCCGACAGCGGCTGCTCTCGCAGCCCCAGCCATGCCGACCGCGGCGCCTTCGCAACCGAACGGTCAGATCGAGCCCACCGCCGCGACGGGCTATGCGCAGATTCCGCTTACTCCCGAGATGACGGCGATTCAGTCTGTCATACCCACCCCGCGCCCAGGCACCCCGTCGCCGTCGACGCAGCTCGCCTTTGCGGCAACGCCGCAGACCGGCAGCGGCGCCATTGCTGCGCTTTCCGCGATTGACACCACGCCGCACCCGATGATGGACTACGGCTTCGACACTTCAGGCCCCTCCGACCCGCCGGCTGCTCCGCCGATGTTCAGTGACAGCGACGACGACGGCGCACCGACCGTGGAAAAGAGCGCGATCACCAAGATCATCGACAAGTATTCGAAGATGTACGAGGTGCCAGCCTCGCTGCTTCACCGCGTCGTCCACCGCGAAAGTCGATACAATGCGAAGGCCTATAACAAGCGCGGCTACTTCGGCCTGATGCAGATCAAGTACAACACCGCCAAATCGATGGGCTACGAAGGCGAACCGGCCGGCCTGTTCGACGCCGAGACCAACATCAAGTACGCCGCCAAGTATCTTCGCGGCGCCTGGCTTGTGTCCGACAGCAGTGAAGACGATGCCATCCGCCTTTACGCCCGTGGCTACTACTATGACGCCAAGCGCAAAGGCATGAACGACGTCGCCCAGGGCAACTACTGATCGCTGCCCGGCAGCGCAGCCAAAATCTCTTTCACGAGCATCTGCGGCTTGTAGCGAAGCCAGCTTGGGGTCAATCCAAGCCTGACGACGACGAGTTTTGCCGACGGCACAATCGCCACACTTTGCCCGTCGTGCCCTTCCATCCAGAATGTATCTTCAGGAAGGCCAGCAGTGGTGCTGCTATCGCCGCCTGGCGCAGCTAACCAGGCTTGCGCCTTCGTATACTTGCCGCCTGAGGATGCCGTCGGCGTCCTCATCGCCGTCATGAAGCGTTCCGGCAGCAGCCGCTCCCCATTCCAGACGCCATCCTGAAGAAGGAACTGCCCGAAACGGGCCCAGTCCCGAGCGGTGGCGTAGAGATAGGAACTGCCCGCGAATGTGCCGCGTGCGTCGACCTCCAGAACCGCGCTCGACATGCCGATCGGATCGAACAGGGCCATCTTGGGGTAGGCAAGCGCTGTCTGCATGTTGCCGATGCGATCCATCCATATCTTCGAGATCAGAACCGATGTGCCGCTGGAGTAGTTGAAGCGCTCGCCAGGACTGGCCTCCAATGGGAGGCTCGCTGGCAGTGCCGTCATATCCGCATCGAGATAAAGCATCCGAGTGACGTCAGCGACCGTGCCATAGCTCTCGTTAAAGGCTAGGCCGCTCTGCATGCCCATGAGGTCGCTGAGCTTGATTGTCGAGTGGTCACCACCCTGCCACTGCGGCAGGAGCGCTATGTCATCAAATGTTATTCTGTTGTCGAGCATCAGCCGCCCGACAATCGCAGCATTGACGGTCTTTGTCATGGACCAGCCTGTCAGCGGCGTCGTTGGACTGAAGCCGTCGCCATAGCGCTCGGCGATGATGCGGCCATTGTGAACGACGACGACTGCGCGCATGGCAGGGCCGAGCAAATCTTTGTCCGCAAGCAGCGCATCGACACCGCTATCATGGACATCAGCGACGGCGTTACCCTCCGGCCATATCGCCTCATTTGGCGAGCTTTGAGCTTCCGGCCCGTCAGGCACCGCGCGCGCTGCCGCTACGAAGTCGCCGTCCGGCACGCTGCTACAGCCGAGCGCGCCGCGATAGATTGCATAACCGGGTGCGAAAAGCCCAAGGATGCGGGCAGTAACCCGCTTTTCCTGCCGGTCGACAGCCACACGCACCAGACGCAGCAGCGGGTTTCCCGGCGCCTGCACGTCTTCATAGAGCACCTGTTCAGGATCCCTTCCCGCGAGAAAGACGTTCGAGCAAACGATCTTGGCCGCATAGCCATCCCCCACGCGCAGCAATTCCGGCGGGTTGACATAGAGCCAGGCCCCGCCCATGGCGACAATCACGACCAGCAGAAGAGCAAGTGATTTTACGACACGCAGCACAAATCGCATGTACGGTCCTCCCTGCGTGCAAGAGAAGCAGGAAAGCCCGTGCAGCGAAAGACCCGGGTGCGGCTGGCCTGCATTTCCTGTCGTCCGCCGTTCTGCCCACAGCCCGCGTCATCAAACTGTAGTCACGACGCGCTAAACGCCCTGAACGCTAAAAGGGTGAAAGACTCATATGACGGAATTTGCACCGGATGCCGGCTTCCGCAAGAACCGGAAACTCAAGGCAGCCCTACTCCGCCACAACGCCTTCTCAAAGGCAGGCTTTTCTGAACGGCTCTTTGGCCTTTTGTTCTCCGGCTTGGTCTATCCGCAAATCTGGGAGGATCCCGATCTCGATATGCTGGCGATGGAGCTTCAGCCCCATCATCGCGTCGTGACAATCGGCTCCGGCGGCTGCAACATGCTCGCCTATCTCTGCAAGCGTCCAGCGTCGATCGATGTGGTGGACCTTAATCCGCATCATATCGCCCTCAATCGGCTGAAGCTTGCCGCATTCCGTCACCTTCCCGGTCACTCGGACCTCGTTCGCTTTCTCGCAAAGCCGCGTGAAACGTCGAACAGCCATGCGTTCGACCAGTTCCTCGCAGCAAATCTCGACGATGCGACCCGGAACTACTGGAATAGTCGCAAGTTCGGTCGCCGGCGCGTCACTGTTTTCGACCGCAACATCTACGAAACCGGTCTGCTTGGACGGTTTATCGGCGCGGCTCATCTTCTTGCCCGCCTGCACGGCGTCGACCTGACGGAGATGACAAAGGCGTGTTCGCTACGCGAGCAGCGCCAGTTCTTCGATGAGAGGATCGCACCGCTGTTCGACAAACCGGTCGTGCGCTGGATTACCGGACGCAAAAGCTCGCTATTCGGCCTCGGCATCCCGCCACAGCAGTACGACGAACTGGCGAGCCTCGCGGCCGATCAGTCGATCGCGCCGGTTCTACGTCATCGTCTTGAGAAGCTGGCATGCCACTTCCCGATGCAGGAGAACTATTTTGCCTGGCAGGCCTTCGGTCGCCGCTACGCCCCCGAAGGCGAAGGCCCGCTTCCGACCTATCTCGAGCCAGCAAACTACGAGGTGATCCGCGCGAATGTCGATCGCGTCAACGTCCATCACGCAAGCTTCACCGAGCTCCTTTCAGGAGAGCCGGCTGCCTCGCGCGATCGCTACATCCTCCTCGATGCGCAGGATTGGATGACAGACGAGCAGCTCAATGATCTCTGGGCGGAAATCAGCCGCACGGCCCGTGAAGGTGCTCGGGTGATTTTCCGCACCGCCGCGGAAAAGAGCATCATCGAAGGGCGTCTGTCGCCGGCCATCCGTGATCAGTGGACCTACATGGAGGAACGTTCCCTCGAGCTGACGGCGCTCGATCGCTCGGCAATCTACGGCGGCTTCCATATTTACAGGAAGACGGCGTGAGCGGGGTCGACACGAGCCCGGTGGCCAAAGACGACGGCCATGCCGCCTTGATGGATGGCATGTACCGCTACCAGCGCCACATCTATGATCTGACGCGCAAATACTACCTGCTTGGCCGTGATCAGGCGATCCGCGATCTGAATGTGCCGGTGGGCGGCACCTTGCTGGAAGTCGGTTGCGGCACCGGTCGCAACATGGCGCTGGCCCATAAACATTATCCGCAGGCCCGGCTCTACGGCCTCGACATCTCACAGGAGATGCTGATCTCCGCGCGCAAGACATTCGAAAACAAGGCCACGATCCCGGACTTCCGCGTCGCCGACGCGACGGCATTCACGCCTCGCGAATTCGGCGTCAGCGGCTTCGATCGGATCCTGATCTCCTACGCACTGTCGATGATTCCTGATTGGGAGTGCGCCGTCGACTCAGCCATCGCCGCTCTTGCCCCTGGCGGCGAGTTGCACATCGTCGATTTTGGTCAGCAGGAGCGTCTGCCCGCCTGGTTTGCGCGCTTTCTCAGGGCATGGCTGCGAAAATTTCATGTCTCGCCGCGCGCCGATTTGCGACAGGTTCTCGAGTCTCAAGCCTCTGAAAATCAAGCACGACTAATATTCGAAACCATGGGCGGCGGGTATGCCTGGCGGGCTGTCATTGTGACCAAAGCTTGACATTTCGCTTGAAACTAACCGAATTTTTACGTTGATATGGGAAATAGAGGGGACATTCCTCGCTGGACACGTCTTTCACGAAGGTCGAGCTGTGGGGCAAAAAATCCATTCGTTTCGCGACGGAACACCTATGCGCCGGCTTCTGTTTTGCGTTTTGCCGTTGGCTATCATGCTCGCCGGATGCACGTCGTCGGGCTACGACTATCTCGAAACAGCGTCTGTAAAGCCGAAAACGCGTTTCAAGGACACCGATCCGCAGGACTTCGGAGCAAAGCATCCGGAGCAGCAGCCGATCCACGGCATCGACGTTTCCAAGTGGCAGGGCAATATCGACTGGCAGACGGTCAAGGGCTCTGGTGTTGCCTTTGCATTCATCAAGGCGACCGAAGGCAAGGATCGCATCGATCCGCGTTTCAACGAGTACTGGCAACGCGCCCGCGCCGTCGGCATTCCTCACGCGCCCTATCATTTCTACTATTTCTGCTCGACGCCCGACGAACAGGCTGACTGGTTCATCCGTAACGTGCCAAAGGAATCGATGCGCTTGCCGCCGGTCCTCGACGCCGAATGGAATGCAGAATCGAAGACATGCCGCCTTCGCCCGGATCCGGCGACGGTCCGCGCCCAGCTTCAGCGATTTATGGATCGCCTCGAGGCCTACTACGGCAAGCGGCCTATCATCTATACATCGGTCGACTTCCACCGCGACAATCTCGTTGGCTATTTCCAGGATTATCACTTCTGGGTACGCTCCACCGCGAAGCATCCCGAGGTTACCTATGCCGACCGCCGTTGGGCCTTCTGGCAGTACACGTCGACGGGCGTCATCCCCGGCATTAAGGGACCGACGGACATCAATGTTTTCGCCGGATCGACGCAGAACTGGCACAACTGGGTGGCGACGGTATCGAAGGACACAAATTCTTAGCAACGTCCGTCGGTCTTTCTTGCTTCCGTCACAATCATTTGGGAAATCGACTGAAATTCCATTTGATGACGAGGATCGAAACTATGTACCGCTCGCCCGCAAGCCGCACGGCACTTGCACTCCTTTTTGCCGCTGGTCTCGCCACAGGCGCTGCCGCTGAGACGCCGGCATCGAGTGCACTGGCTTCACAGGCAGCAGCCCCGGCATGTGACGGCGACCTCACGGACTTTCTCGCCGGCGTGAAGGCCGACGCAATTGCCGCCGGTGCATCGGCCGAGGCGGCAGACAAGGCGCTGGAAGGCGCGCAGATCGACCAGAAGGTCTTGAGCCGCGACCGCGCTCAAGGCGTGTTCAAGCAGACCTTCCTGGAGTTCTCGCAGCGCACCGTCAGCCAGGCTCGCCTCGATATCGGCCGCCAGAAGATGAAGCAATATGCTGATGTCTTCGCCCGCGCCGAGCAAGAGTTTGGGGTGCCCGCCGGGGTCATCACCGCCTTCTGGGCCATGGAAACTGATTTCGGCGCCGTGCAGGGGGACTTCAACACCCGCAACGCCCTCGTCACCCTCGCTCACGATTGCCGGCGGCCGGAGCTGTTCCGCCCGCAGCTGATCGCCCTTATTGAAATGGTCCAGCATGGTGACCTCGACCCGGCGACCAATACCGGCGCCTGGGCCGGCGAGATCGGTCAGGTGCAGATGTTGCCCCGCGATATCGTTGCCTACGGCATGGACGGTGACGGTGATGGTCACGTACGCCTCAAGCAGAGCAGCCCGGACGCCATTCTGACGGCAGCAAAGTTCATTCAGCATCTCGGCTTCCAGAAGGGCCAGCCGTGGATCCAGGAAGTGACCCTTCCCGAAGCCCTGCCCTGGGAGAAGTCGGGCATCGGCGGCCCCCTGACGGCCGGCGAATGGTTTGCCCTCGGCGTCAAGCCGCGGGATGGCAACACCAACTTCGGTAACCTGCACGCCGACTTGATCCTCCCGCAGGGCCGCCTCGGACCGACCTTCATCGCCTACCCGAATTTCCAGATCTATCTCGAATGGAACAAGTCGTTCATCTACACGACGTCGGCAGCCTACTTCGCGACCCGTCTTGCTGGTGCGGAGACCTACCTCAAGGGCACGCCGGAGCAGGGTCTTTCCAGCGACCAGATGAAGGAACTGCAAACCAAGCTCGGAACCCTCGGCCACGACGTCGGCAAGGTCGACGGCATCCTGGGTTCGGGCACGCGCGTAGCCATCCAGAAGGAGCAGCAGCGCCTCGGCATGCCGGCCGACGGCTGGGCAACGCCGACACTTCTGAATTCCCTCTGATTACTGATTCAGCATGCTTAAAGCCGGGTCTCAGACCCGGCTTTTTCATTTGTTCCATGGTTTCAGAGACTTCGCCTGAAGCCTTCATCTTGCCGCATGTGTGAACGCGGGATCGCCGACTTTAACGCGAGGTTAAAATCTGTGAATATTTTTCCGTCGCAATTTTGTCAGTGATTTCATCACGTTGCCCGCAGGCCAGCATTGTCGATGTGACATTTTCGCCGCAGCGCAGTATAAAATCTGCTTTCCAAGCGACACATTCGCGACATATTATCGCGGCGTTAACGCAAGGAGACAGACATGGGACTTACACAATCCTTGAATGTCCTTTTGGTCAGCGCGGCGTTTGCATTCGTATTGACAATGCTTTTCATCTAAACGTCGTGCCGATTGAACAGTGCCGAGACTCCTGAGTAGCGAAACAGTTCAATGAATCGGAAAAGCGCATCCCACGGAGATGCGCTTTTCTTTTTGTCCTCTAATCTCGGCCAGCCTACGCGGCAGCGCCGGCCTTTCTGGCCCCTTCCCGGGTAAAGCCGAGATTGGTCAGTACTGCCGACACGAGAGGCGAGCGATTCATCGTATACAGATGGAAATCGGTGAGCCCGCGACGAGCGAGGTCTTCGATCTGTTCGGCCGCAACCTCGGCGGCAACCTTTGCTCTCTCTTCCGGCTTGTCGTCGAAGCCCGCAAAGCGCTCATCCAGAAACGCCGGTATCACGGTGCCGCAAGCGCCGGCAAACCGCTTCAGCTGCGTCAGGTTCTGGATTGGCATGATACCCGGCACAATAGGAATATTGACGCCGGCAGCCCGCACCTTCTCCAGATAGCGCTCGAAATTGTCGTTGTCGAAGAAGAACTGCGTCAGCGCGCGGGTCGCGCCGTTGTCCGCCTTTTGTTTCAGCATATCGATGTCGGCGGCGGTATCACGGCTCTCCGGATGCTTTTCGGGGTAGGCCGAGACCGAAATCTCGAAGTCGCCGATTTCACGCAGTCCGGCAACCAGCGCTGCTGCATTCGCATAGCCGCCGGGATGCGGCTGGTAGGGTGCGCCGACGCCGCCAGGGGCATCGCCTCGAAGCGCCACGAAGTGCTTGACGCCAACCTTGCGGAAGCTGTCGATCACGCTGTGCGTTTCGTCCTTCGTCGCGCCGACGCAGGTGAGATGCGACGCCGTAGCAAGTGGGGTTTCAGCGAGGAAGCGCGACACGGTCGCCAACGTTGGTGCCTTTGTAGTCCCACCAGCGCCATAGGTCACCGATACAAAGTCCGGGTTCCAGTCCTGCAGCTCGTTGACCGCGTTCCACAGCTGTCCTTCCATCTCTTCCGACTTCGGCGGAAAGAACTCGAAGGAAATGCCGATCTTGCGGCGCGCGTCGCTGTTCAAAGCCATGTCATTATCTCCCGGCAAGTATGGGTACGACGCCTTCACTCACAGCCGAGGCCATGAGGCGCCGAGGGTCGCGCGCAAGCCAGACAGTGACGGTGAGCCCCTGCCCGCTTTGATGACCCGGGTGAAGATCGACGACCTGCTCGACATCCAGCCCGGCCTTGCGCAACCAGTCGGACATCGACTGATGCGAGAAGCCGAGGCGAACATGCGCGTGCTCGTCGCGAAGGTATTCCAGCCCGTGCGGGGCAAGATCGATGATAAGCAGCCTTCCGCCCGGTCGCAGCATGCGCGCTGCCTCGCCGATCGCGATCTCCGGCTGATCGAAGAAATGCAGTACCTGATGGATCGTCACGACGTCGAAATCCTGCGCCTCGAACGGCAGGTTCAGGATATCGGCGTGACGGACGGATGCCTTGGTGATCCCTGACTTGTCGAGATTGGCGCGCGCCACGCTCAGCATGTCACGGCTGGCGTCGACGCCGATTGCCCGGCGATAGAGGCCAGACAGAAGCTCGAGGATGCGCCCTGTCCCGGTGCCCAGATCGAGAAGCGAGTCGATCGGCTGGCTGCCGAGCAACCGTATGACGGCGGCATCGACCTCTTCATCGGCGGCGTGCAGGCGGCGAAGCTCGTCCCATTCCGCCGCGTTGCGGCTGAAATAGGCCTGTGCGCGCTCGGCCCGCTGACGCTTGACCGTCGCCAGTCGTTCGCTGTCCCGAAGGACGACGGGGTCGTTCTCGGAGGCATGCGCCAGCAGGCTGCGCACGAAAGCGGCTGCCTTGCCATCCTGCCGAAGCCGGAAATACGCCCAGGCGCCCTCCTGGTAGCGGTCGATCAGATCCGCTTCGCCCAGCAGCTTGAGGTGACGAGAAATACGCGGTTGGGACTGGCCAAGGATTTCGGTAAGATCGGTCACTGTCAGGTCTCCAGCCGCCAGCAGAGCCAGAAGACGCAGACGCGTCGGCTCGCCGGCCGCCCTGAGGACGTCCACCAAAGCATCCAATCCAAGTCTGATAGGCTCACCCATACCCGATCCAATCAACATATAAAGATATCTTTATGTGATTTGAACAAGTGTGGCAAGCTGGAATTCCATCCATTCACGAAATTAGCTGCTCGGATCACGACATAGGTGCGCGCAAAAAAGCCCCGGCGAACCGGGGCTTTCCTATAGCTGGAGTCGCTTTTGCGATCAGCGGGTTAGGCGCTTATAGGTCACCCGGTGCGGATTGATCGAGTCGACGCCGAGACGGCGCATCTTGTCCTTCTCGTAGTCCTCGAAGTTGCCCTCGAACCATTCGACATGGCTGTCGCCTTCAAAGGCGAGGATATGCGTCGCCAGCCGGTCGAGGAACATGCGATCGTGGCTGATGATGACAGCGCAGCCGGCAAAGCTTTCGAGCGCGTCCTCGAGGGCTGCGAGCGTTTCCGTATCGAGGTCGTTGGTCGGTTCGTCGAGCAGGATGACGTTGCCACCGGCCTTCAACATCTTGGCAAGGTGGACACGGTTGCGCTGACCGCCGGAAAGCGTGCCGACCTTCTGCTGCTGGTCGCCGCCCTTGAAGTTGAAAGCGCCGCAATAGGCGCGCGAATTCACTTCGTGCTTGCCGAGCTTGATGATGTCGTTGCCGCCGGAGATTTCCTCCCAGACGGTCTTGTTGCCGTCGAGCGCATCGCGGCTCTGGTCGACATAGCCGAGATCGACAGTCTCGCCGATCCGGATATCGCCGCTATCGGGCTTTTCCTGGCCGGTGATCATGCGGAACAACGTCGTTTTGCCGGCGCCGTTCGGACCGATGACACCGACAATGCCGCCGGGCGGCAGCTTGAAGGTGAGGTTTTCGATGAGCATCGTATCGCCATAGCCCTTGGTGAGGTTCTCGGCTTCGATGACCACCTGGCCAAGACGCTCGCCGACCGGGATGACAATCTGCGCATCGCCGGGACGACGGGCCTCTGCCGCCGCGACCAACTCGTCATAGGCACGGATACGCGCCTTGGACTTTGCCTGGCGGGCCTTCGGGCTGGCGGCCATCCATTCCTGCTCGCGGCTGATCGCCTTCTGGCGGGAGGCTTCTTCGCGGCCCTCCTGCTGCATGCGCTTGGCCTTCGATTGAAGATAGGCGGAGTAATTGCCCTCGTACGGGATACCACGACCACGGTCGAGTTCGAGGATCCAGCCCGTGACGTTGTCGAGGAAGTAGCGATCGTGAGTGATCATCAGGACCGAGCCGGGGTACTGGCGCAAATGCTTTTCAAGCCAGGCAATCGTCTCGGCGTCGAGGTGGTTGGTTGGTTCGTCGAGCAGCAGCAGGTCGGGCTGCGCCAGCAACAGGCGGCAGAGCGCTACACGGCGCTTTTCGCCGCCGGAGAGCTTCTCGACCGAAGAGTCGCCTGGCGGGCAGCGCAGTGCGTCCATGGCCATTTCGACCTGGCTTTCGAGGTCCCAGAGGTTCTGGCTGTCAATGACGTCCTGGAGCTTGGCGCCCTCTTCCGCCGTCTCGTCGGAATAATTCATCATCAGCTCGTTATAGCGATCGAGGATCGCCTTCTTCGGCGCAACGCCTTCCATGACGTTTTCGAGCACGGTCTTGGACGCATCGAGCTGCGGCTCCTGCGCCAGGTAGCCGAGTGTCGCGCCTTCAGCAAGCCAGGCCTCGCCGGTGTATTCCTTGTCGAGACCGGCCATGATGCGCAGAACGGTCGACTTACCGGCACCGTTTGGTCCGAGGATACCAATCTTGGCATCCGGATAGAAAGAAAGGTGGATGTTCTCCAGCACCTTCTTGTTGCCGTACGCCTTGTTGAGGCCGGCCATATGATAGATGAACTGACGTGCCATTGATTGTTCGCTCCGGGGCGGGATTTAAGTTTGCCGCTATGTAGGCGAATTGGGCTCAAGGAGCAACGCGCGAAGGCTAAAAACCAGAGGCTTTTGTGGCCTTGGGGGTATTTTGCAGAGAGACGGCGTCACTACCAAAGCTTCGCGTGATCTATGCGAAAGAGTTGGAAATCGCTCGGCTTCGCATAGGGAACCCTCTCGAGACCCGGCCAACTTTTCCCAGCCGCCAAGGCCGCATAGAGCGGAGCCTGCTGTAGATCGGCCGCCAGCGGAAATCGGCATACAGCCACATAGTCGAAGGGCTCCAACGCCGCGCGGCGGACCGCCGCGTCAGATGAGGTGAAGGCCTCGAACATGCGTCTCATACCGGGCGACGCGCGGTGGAATGGCACTGCGCCGACGGAAAATCCTGCAGGACGTGCGAATAACACGGGCAACGCGATGCCCTGAGGAAGCGCAATTCGTCCCGCGGCGACCGAATTCAGAACACCGAAATCCTCACCGTCGCAGTCGCTGGCCGACATGTAATCGACCGCATCGAATACGTGCGTCGGCGGTCGGATGACAAGGCAAAGAACCGCTGGCGCAAGGACGGAGGCAAGGGCAAATCCGACAGCCACTCGCACTCCTCGCGTTGGCGATCGGGCATTTAGATAATAGGCAATCGCCGCCGGCAGAAACGGCGGTATGAGCGCAATCGGAAAGCGGATGTTCCGCAAGACGTCAAACGTCAGAAGCAGGGAGGCGAGACCAACGGCGAATGCAACCCCCACGCCGAACTTTTGCCGTCGTATCTCCGCGGCGACGTAAGGTGCAGCCAGAAGGGCACCGCAAGTGGAAAGCGCCAGCAGCGCAACGGTGGAGTATTGCGCACTCTCGTAAAGGTAGAGGAAGCTGTTCTCCTGCCAAATGCGAGAGAACCAAAACGCGCGCGATACCGGATCGATCATCTGGTAGGGGCCGCCGAGACAGCGTGGAAAACACCACGCAGCCAAGCCAAGGACGAATGCACTTGGCAGGCCCAGCCACAGGGTTTTTGCGAAGATCGATGAGCGATCCGGCACCACCCAAACCACGCAGGACAGGGTGGCGGACATTCCGATCAACAAAAACAGATAGGGTGCGGAAAAGGCATCGCATTGCGTCGAAACGATGCCGTCCGGGCCAATGAAGGCAAGCGAGGCAGCAACGACGACGATACTCATTCCGGCGCCGCTGGCAATAATCATCGCGCGGGCATCCCTGACGCCGGCAATGTAGCAGAGGACCAGCCCGGCGTAGGCAACAACGACCAGCGGCAGGCATTCCAGTCCGATGACGACGGAGAGCGCGGCAGCGCCCCCCACGAGCGCGCCGCCGAACCGATCCCAGCGAACAAGACCGGACACCATAAGCATCATCGCGACCAGTTGGCCATCGTGGTGGTCAATGCGGCCCGGCGAGAATTCGAACACGGCAACCGCCATGAGAATTGTCATCAGCATCAACATCAGTAACGACGACAAGCGCGACGTCGGCTGATCCGCCATCAACCGTTTCACGGTGGAGGCAACCGGCAGGCAGAAAAGGGCGAGCATCAACGGCGGCCAGATGCGGAAAGCGAAGGAGAGAGCCTGATCGATGGGCATGAACGGCCGCAGCAACGTCGCTATCGCCGCGTAAGGTAGATCGATCAATCTCGACCAGGGCGAAACGTAAGTTTCGGGCATTGAAATGAATGGCAGCGTAAGATCGAACCACCGACCATCCGGCGACATCAGATACCGGATCTGCAACTCACGCATCTGGTCATCGCTATCACCGACGAACAGCACCCCGTCGGCGAGATCGAACAGAACAATGGCAAGCCCAGTGATGTAGACTGTGAGAAAGGTGCGCAGAAATGACCTGCTGTCAGGCAAGACCTTCAAGTCGGCTCGCGATAGAACTGCATCCATTCCGCACTCGCCCCAGCAAACAGCGGCCAGACATTAGTCCAATCCGATTAATATTCGGCTATTAGCAAAAAGACTAAAAACCAGCAGCGTCCACGACACCCTGATCGCAGCCGAACGAGGTTCGCCCGGCCCCTTGAATGAGGTCGCGCAGGCTCGCTCCGTCATTCGAGGTGGCATCCTCCGACAGGCCGATCGTGAGCTCGTCAATGACGCGGTTTCCTCCGCCGGCGCGCCGACAACTCATCTTGACCCGATCGCCGGCGCCCGGACCGAAGCTCTTGTCGAACGCAGCCTTGATCGCCTCCGCTGTCAGCGACTTGCCGACGTTGGCCGCGAAAAGATCGCGGACTGGCGAGGCATTCAGCTCATCGATGAGGCGAACCGACGTCGCAAAATAGTCGTTGGCACTCATCTTTGTGCAAGTACCGTGTTTGATCCACTCATGGCGCTCCAGCCCGGATTGCGTTCCGGGCATCGCCTTCTCAAGCGCGACTTTGGTCTCCGCCGAAAGCTCTACCTCAGGCAGTTTCTTCCAGTCGCCTTCCTTGTCCGCGGTCCGCAGCGTGCCCGAGACGTCACAATAGTCCTTGCGCATCGGCCAAAGCCCGTGCAGCGAGAAATTGGTCGCATCAAATCTGTCCTTGGTCTGACTGCTGCATTCCGGCTTCCGCTGGTTGGTTTCACAGAAGGCCGGTTGCCAGCTGGCTGCCAAAATGAAGCGCGTCCTTCCACCCGCATCCTGGGCTCCAGCAGTGCCAGCAGCCGTGACCGCAATCAGGAACAAAGCCGTGCGCAGAAATGGATTGCTCATCTTCATCCCTCCCAGGAACAATTCATGAACAAGAAATCATGGTGAGTCTGTTTTCACAACCCTCAATCCCTAGGGTGCTAAAATCCCGTCGCATAAATATTGGGATGTGTTGCATTTCACGGACGATCTGATCTTCTCGCGCCGACGGGAGGATTTAATGTTTGCAGATACGCAACGCCTTGAAACGGCGAACGCCTCGCTTGGCTTTCATTATGAAGCGGCGCAATCCGAGGCACGCGGTATTATCGTTGTCTCCCATGGGTTGGCCGAGCATTCCAAGCGCTACGCCGGTTTTGCGGCGGCGATGGCGACGCGTGGTTATCATGTCTTTGCCTTCGATCACCGTGGACATGGCGAGACGACTGCTGCGGATGCTCCGATCGGACGCTTTGCCCGCCGCGATGGTGTCAGGCAGGTGATCGATGACGTCTCTGCCGTACGCGACCGCGCTGCGGCACAGTATCCCGGCCTGCCAGTCATCGTTTTCGGGCATTCGATGGGCGGTCTCATCGCGCTGAATGCTGCTGTGACCCATCCCGAGAAATATGACGCCGTCGCCGTCTGGAACTCCAACTTCAACCCAGGCGTCGCAGGGCGGGCAGCACAAGCGATCCTGTTGGCCGAACGGGCCTTGAAAGGCTCCGATGTGCCAAGCGGTATTTTGCCGAAGCTCACCTTCGGCACTTGGGGAAAGTCCATTGCCAATCGTCGAACGGAGTTCGACTGGTTAAGCCGCGACCCTGTCGAGGTCGACAAGTACATCGCCGACCCGCTGTGCGGCTTCGATGCCTCCGTTTCCCTCTGGCTCGATATCTTCGAACTGACGTTTCGCGCCCCGCAAACGCCGCATCTGGATCGTCTGCCGAAGCAGACACCGATCCATCTTGTTGGTGGCGGGCAGGATCCGGCGACGGACGGCGGAAAAGCGGTGATCTGGCTTTCAAACCATTTGAAAGCGCATGGCTTCTCCCGTATCACGACACAGATATATCAGGACATGCGCCACGAAACGCTGAATGAAATTGGAGCGGACGCGGCCATCGCCGCATTCGCCGACTGGTGCGACGAAGCGATCGCGAGATCCTGAACCGAAGGATTTCGCGATGAGCCATGGTATTTCTTCCCGTCCCGTTTCTGCTTCAGAGGTTTCGACCGGCATTCTGCTGATGTTCCTGTCGGTGCTCGTGTCTCCGATCATCGACATCTTCTCCAAGCTCGCGATCGCCACGATTCCCGCGGCGGAAATCACGGCTGCGCGGTTTGTTGTCCAGGCCCTCTGCATGCTGCCGATCGTTGTCTGGCGCGGAAGCTGGAAGGGCTTCTCGTGGCGCGCCAACATCTTTCATGCCATGCGCGGCGCCATCATAACGATCTCCATGGTCTCCTTTGTCACGACGCTGAAGTACATGCCGGTCGCCGACGCCATCGCGATCTTCTTCGTCGAGCCGATCATATTGACGATCCTGAGCAGCATCTTCCTCAAGGAAACAATCGGTTGGCGCCGCTACACGGCTTGCGGCGTCGGCTTCTTCGGCGCGATGCTGATTATCCAGCCAAGCTTCCAGGAAGTCGGCTACGTCGCCCTTCTGCCTGTTGTCAGCGCCTTCTGCATCGCCATCTTCGCCTTGATGACGCGCGTGCTGTCGCACCGGGAAGACCCGTGGGCGATGCAGCTTCAGATGGGCATCTGGGGTTTGCTGTTCTGCGCCATCCTGCTCGCGCTCGGCAACGGCACGGGTTCCGACGTCTTTGACTCAGTGATGCCGGATGGCCGTGGCTACCTCTACCTGGTCGGCGTCGGCGTCACGGCGGCCATTGCCGGCATCTTCGGTGTCTATGCCTACCGCGCCGCGCCCGCCTCGACATTGGCGCCCCTTCAGTATTTCGAGATCGTGTCGGCAACCATCTTTGCCTGGCTCGTCTTCGGCGACTTCCCGGATGCGCTCAAGTGGCTCGGCATCTTCATCATCATCGCCTCGGGCCTGTACATCATATGGCGCGAGCGGCGCTTTGCATCGAAGCCCGTATCCGATACACCTCAATCGGCCCTGGCGCCCTGATCTGCTCGTGGGAGGAACATGACGGACAATCAGCCCCAAAAGCCGCCGCTGTCCGGCATCCGCGTCATCGAGCTCGCACGCGTGCTTGCCGGCCCATGGGCCGGCCAGATGCTGGCCGATCTCGGCGCCGATGTGATCAAGGTCGAAAACCCGGATGGGGGCGATGACACCCGGCACTGGGGCCCGCCCTTTGTCGAGGGTGCCGACGGCGAAAACCTCTCCGCTGCCTACTATCACTCTGCCAACCGCGGCAAGCGCTCGATCACTGCCGATCTGAAGCGCGAGGAAGACCAGGCGCTGGTTCGCCGCCTCATTGCCACGGCCGATGTGGTCATCGAGAACTTCAAGCTCGGCGGGCTCGTGAAATACGGCCTCGATTACGAGAGCCTGAAGAAGATCAACCCGAAGCTTGTTTATTGCTCGATCACCGGTTTCGGCCAGAACGGTCCCTATGCCAGCCTGGCAGGTTATGACTATATCGTTCAGGGCATGTCGGGTTTCATGTCGGTCACCGGTGAGCCCGACGGACAGCCGATGAAGGCGGGCGTTGCGATCGCCGACATCTTTACCGGCATTTATGCGGTCGCAGCCATAGAGGCAGCGCTGATTCACGCTCAGAGGACCGGCGAAGGGCAATTGGTCGATATGGCGCTGCTCGATGTCCAGTCAGCCGTACTGGCCAACCAGAACATGAACTATCTGGTTTCCGGTCGCGCCCCGACACGGCTTGGAAACGCACATCCGAATATCTCGCCCTATGAAGTCGTCCCAACCGCCGATGGCTATCTGATCCTCGCGGTCGGCAACGACGGCCAGTTCCGCCGCCTATGTGCGATCCTCGGTCTCGAGAGTACTGCTGACGATCCACGTTTTTCGGCGAACAAGGCGCGTGTCGCGAACCGTGACGAGGTCCGCAGGCTCGTTTCCACCGAAACGCTGAAATGGCAGAAAGCCGACCTTTTAAAAGCCTGTGAGGCCAATGCCGTTCCGGCCGGTGCGATCAACACCATCGAGGAAATGTTTGAGGATCCGCAAATCCAGGCGCGAGGAATGCGGGTAGATCTCGCCGACGCAAAGGGTACCGTCATTCCGGGCGTGAGGACGCCGGTGGTGCTGTCGCAGACGCCGTTGCGTTATGAGCGGCCGAGCCCGCGGCTGGGAGAACATCAGGAGGAGGTTCTGGCGGAACTCGCCGAACTGGAGGGGAAAAGACCATCATGAAAAAGACTGGCGGAGAACTGATCGTCGAGGCCCTGAAAGCGAATGGGGTGAAACGCCTCTCCTGCGTGCCCGGCGAGAGTTTCCTTGCCGTGCTCGACGCGCTCTACGATAGCGACATAGACGTGATGGTCTGCCGTCAGGAAGGCGGCGCGGCCATGATGGCAGACGCATGGGGCAGGCTCACCGGCGAGCCCGGTATCTGCATGGTAACCCGCGGCCCAGGCGCTACGAATGCCACCGCAGGGCTGCATATCGCCAGGCAGGATTCTATTCCGATGATCCTGTTCATCGGCCAAGTCCAACGCGATGCAAGGGAACGCGAGGCCTTTCAGGAGGTCGAGTTCCGCCGTGCGCTGACGGAGTTCAGCAAATGGGTAGGCGAGATCGACGACGCGGCACGCATCCCGGAATTCGTCACCCGTGCCTTTGCAATTGCAACATCCGGCCGTCCCGGCCCCGTCGTCCTGTCACTGCCCGAAGACATGCTCCGAGACGAGGTAGAGGCGCCCCGCGCCAAGCGCTACTCGCGCGTCGAAGCTCATCCCGGCCGCCGCCAGATTGACGACTTTTACTTGCGGCTACTGAAGGCCGAGCGACCGATGGTCATCGTCGGCGGCACGCGTTGGGATGCGGATGCGGTTGCCGACCTGAAGGCCTTCTCGGAACGCTTCGCCCTCCCTGTCGGCTGCTCGTTCCGTCGACAGATGTTGTTCGACCATCTGCATCCAAACTACGCCGGGGATGTCGGCATCGGCATCAACCCAGCGCTGGCTAAGGAGATCAAGGAGAGCGATCTGCTGATTCTGCTCGGCGGACGGATGTCGGAAATGCCCTCCTCCGGCTATACACTGATCGACATCCCCTACCCGCAGCAATCACTCGTCCACATTCATCCGGATCCGTCAGAGCTTGGCCGTGTCTACCGACCCGACCTCGCAATCAGCGCGAGCCCGAGCGACTTCGTTGCGGATCTTGCTGATCTTGAGGCGCCCAGCGAACTCAGATGGGCGGAACGAACCGAACGGATGCATCAGACCTACATGGCATGGTCGACGCCACCGCAAACCGGTCCCGGCC
This sequence comes from Rhizobium grahamii CCGE 502, assembly GCF_000298315.2. Taxonomy (GTDB): domain Bacteria; phylum Pseudomonadota; class Alphaproteobacteria; order Rhizobiales; family Rhizobiaceae; genus Rhizobium; species Rhizobium grahamii. The sequence continues at coordinate 146,415 of NZ_AEYE02000014.1, forward strand.
CGGTCCATATGGGACCGGTCATGGAGTGGATCGAGGCAAACACCCGCCCCGACACAATCTTCACCAACGGCGCCGGTAACTATGCCACCTGGCTGCACCGCTTCCATCGATTCCGCCAGTTCAACACCCAGGCGGCGCCGGCGTCCGGCTCCATGGGTTACGGCCTGCCCGCCGCAGTCGCCGCCAAGCAGCTCTTTCCCGAACGCGAGGTCATCTGTTTCGCCGGAGACGGCTGCTTCCTGATGCACGGCCAGGAATTTGCGACCGCCGTGCGCTATAACCTGCCGATCATCGCCATTGTCATCAACAACGGCATCTACGGCACCATCCGCATGCATCAGGAGCGCGAGTATCCGGGCCGCGTCAGCGGCACCGATCTGACCAACCCGGACTTTGCCGCGCTTGCACGCGCTTACGGTGGCCATGGGGAGACGGTCGAGACGACGGAAAGCTTCGCAGCCGCCTTCGAGCGTGCAAGGGCGAGCGGCAAACCCTCGATCATCGAGGTAAAGCTCGACCCGGAAGCCATTACGCCGACGCGCACGCTCTCCGAAATCGCCCAAACAAAAAGCCGGTGAGCGAAACTCACCGGCCATACAAATCGCGGTGCTGTCGACTTAGTCGAGAGCGGCTGTAACCGTGAACTCAACCTTGTACTTCGGCGCGGCAAGCTTGGCTTCGCTGGTTGCGCGAGCCGGCGTGTTCGCCGGATCGACCCAGGCTTCCCAGGCAGCGTTCATTTCTGCGAAGTAGGACATGTCGGAAAGATAGATCAGCGTCTGCAGGATCTTCGACTTGTTCGAGCCGGCTGCAGCAAGCAGACGATCGACTTCGGCGAGCGCCGACTTGCACTGTTCCGTGACGCTTTCGCCTTCGCCCACCTGGCCAGCGAGGTAGACGGTGTTGCCGTGGATGACTGCGCCGCTCATGCGGGCGCCGACGTCGATGCGCTTGATGCTCATGATTGTCTCCTATTGATGAAATGAAAGACGCCGCTGGGTTGAAGCGGCGTCGAACCTGGATCAGTGATCGTTCTTATGCGCGGATGTGGTGCGTCTTCTGATAGATCGCGGTCGAACGCGCGCCGGAACGGCAGTAGCCGAGCATCGGACGCGGAAACTCATCCAGGGCATCGACCATACCGGTGACAGCCTCCTCATTGACGCCCATCGGGCCGACCGGCACATGCGCGATATCGAGACCGAGTTCCTTGGCGCGCGCGGCTACCAGCGCATACGGCGTCTGGTCGGAGCTTTCATCGTCCGGACGATGGCAGACGATCGATTTGAAACCCAAGGCCTTGATCTGATCGAGATCCTCGACCGAAATCTGCCCGGAAACGGAATATTCGTCGTCGATCTGGCGAATGTCCATCGCTAATCCTCCTGAAATCGTGGGGTGAATGACTACGCCGCCCTATGCGCAGCGTCAACCGCAGATCGCTCAAACGAAGGCGAAGCTGAGCGCATAATCGCGGCTCTCGCCGGGCTTCAGCATGACGAATTCGTCCGATGCCTCCAGTTCGGAGCGCGATACCCACCGATGCGACACCGGCTCGATGCCAAGAACGTCGGCAGGCGCCTTCTGATTGCGCCAGACCTGCAGGTGCGGCAGCGTCTCGGCAAGAATACGTACCCTGAGAACCTTGCCACCAGTGGCAGCAATCGGGCCAAGCCGTACCTCGGCAAAGCCGCCCTCCGTTGCCGGCGCCTCCACGCAGAAGATGCCGCCCGGTTCCTCGCCGAAATTCCAGGGGAAGCCACCGCCATCGAGCATCTTGCCTTCGAGGCGCGTGCCGGCGTCGAACCACTTGCCACCGATATTCATATGGTACATCAGGAAGGTCGGAACGACCTTGTCGCTTGTGTTGACGACCTTGTCTCTGAGACTGACTTCGCCTGTCCCGCCGTTGATGAACCAATGGCGCTCGATGCGCGCCGGCAAGCCTTCGACGGTTACGATATCGATGTCCGCCCTGCACTCGGCATTGCCATTATCGAACTTCGTCCAGAGAACTTTGGCTGCATGGCCGGGGCCCGATCCATGCAAGGGATACACCTTCCCGTCGGCGCGGCCGGGTATGGGCTCACGATGACGGATATGATCCGGTCCGCAGGTAAAGAGGAAGCCCCGCACGGAATGCCAAATGCGCGCATCGCCGTCATCCGGAACCGCCTCCTTAGGAGAAAGGTCGACGCCGTTGACGACACATCCGCCTATATCCATCAGCGACGTCTCGTCGAGCATCAGTTTCGGCCCTTTGGCGGCGGCAAACTCGATCATCGTCCAACTTCCTCCCGGTTCTGACCACCTGCGCACGGTTATGTCGCGCCGTCGAATTCGTCAATCGTGACCGCGCGCCGGGCGCATCGGAACCGACCGACGCCCCCAGATGTTTATGACCAAAGGAGAAATCACGGAATTTTTATCTTTTGTTCAGGACGATTTCATAAATTCCACACTAGCGTCAAAATTCGCAGGTGTGTGTCGGCCAAGTCACTGAAGGGTCTGAAGACGTGAATCGCTTTGTAATATCGGGATTGTCTGCCGCAGCAGCCCTGCTGGCCATCGCTGTCGCGACGCCTTCTGCCGAGGCACAACAGTTTTATAATGGTCGCCAACGCGACGTCGTCTTCGTGGCGCCAAACGGCGATATCCTTGACTACGTCCCGTCGGGCGCAGCCTACGCACGCGACCGGCGCGGCAACCGTGTCCTTATCGATCCCTACGGCAATGTGATCGCAACCGAGATGCGTGCGCGCGGCTATTACCCGCGCCCGCCGGTGCGCGACGCCTACAATAGCGATGGCTACTACGGAGACGATCCGTACGGCGATGCGCGTTACTCTGAGCGCGGTGCGGTCACCGGCTCGATCCCGCGCGACGCTGCGATCGACCGACAGCCGCTTGACGATCAGCCTTACCCGCCGGGCGGCGATAACTATGCGTCGATCGAGCAGGATCAGCAGACGCCTGAGATGTTGGAGCCGAAGCCACCGCAGGAGCCGGTGATCACGCTCAAGAACAAGTCGAAGTCCGAAATTGTCGCGCTGCAGGTTTTCCTTGATCGCGCTGGCGTGTCTCCCGGCGCCATCGATGGGCGCATGGGCGCCAACGTCACCAAGGCAATCTATGCCTACCAACAGATGGCGGGCGAGACGCTTGACCCCAACAACACGGATGCCATTCTCGAGCAGTTGCGCATGACCGGCGGCCTACCGCTCGTCAGCTACACGATTACGCCGGCGGATGCCGCCGGCCCCTACGTGGCGGAAATCCCGGAGGACTACGCGCACAAGGCCGCCCTGTCATCTCTGGGCTACACCTCGACGACCGAGATGCTTGCCGAGCGCTTCCACATGGACGAAGGCTTCCTGAAGGAGATCAACCCGGGCGTGGATTTCACGGTTCCAGGCACCATCATCAAGGTCGTTAATCCGGGCGACGCAAAGGCCGGGGCAGTTGCGCGCATCGTGGCAGACAAGGGTCGCAAGCAGGTCTTCGCCTATGGCAACAATGGCAACTTGATTGCCGCTTACCCGGCTTCGATCGGATCGACGGACACGCCCTCGCCGTCCGGCACAGTCACGGTCGAACGCGTCGCCTTGAACCCGGGCTACACCTACAATCCGAAGATCAACTTTCAGCAGGGCGCCAACGACAAGATCCTGAATATCCCACCGGGTCCCAACGGGCCTGTCGGTACGGTCTGGATGGCGCTCTCGAAGCCGACCTACGGCATCCACGGAACGCCGGAGCCGTCGAAGATCGGCCGCACGCAGAGCCACGGCTGCATCCGTCTGACGAACTGGGATGCCACCGAGCTCGCGAAGATGGTCAAGTCCGGCGTGACGGTCGAATTCGTCGATTGATCCCTCGGCCAGCGCCAATAAAAAATGCGCCCCTTCGGGCGCATTTTTTTGTCGATCAAGTTTTGTTCAAGCAGCCGAGCGGATCAGAGGACCGGTGCTGCGCGTTGGCTCGGCACCTTTGCCATGATCTCTTCAGCGAAACAGCGCGCGTTCTCACGCGCCTTGTCGAGGTTGCTGACACGGGCTGCATCGAGGGAATGCAGCGTACCGCCGCAGTCGAAAAGATCGCGGAAGGCTGAGCGTTCGATGATCGCGGTATCGAGCACCGGCACCTGGCGCTCGCTCAGCAGCGACTTGACAATCGAGAGCGCCCGCGTCGTTACCATCGAGTTGACGCGCGTCAGGACAACCGAGTGCCCGATGCGGATACCCGCCTTCTCATCGAGATATTGCAGCAGCTCGAGCACCTGAGCACCGCCGCGCGCGTCCATGGCGCAGCCCTGGATCGGGATGAGCACGTGGTCTGAAAGCCCGATGGCCGTCGCCAACAGCGGATTGCGCGCGCCTGGGAGATCGATGATGAAGTAATCCGTATTGTGCTTGTTTTCCGAAATGTGCAGCGGCAGGGACGCCGATGTGACGAAGTCGATCACCGAGATGTTGGCCACGTGGCCGGACACCTCATGCCATCGCGTGATCCAGTGCTGCGGATCGGCATCCAGGATGGTCACCCGATAGCCCTTCTGGGCGAGCTCGGTGGCAAGGAGAAGAACGGCTGTCGTCTTGCCGGCGCCGCCCTTGGTGTTTGCGAAAGTGATGACTGGCATGATCGGTCCTCGAAGGGAAAGTGAGCCGCTCTATGGCTCTGTCGCGCACTCTCGGAAGCATCGTGCGGTTAATGCATCCTTTCTAATCATGGTTAACAACTTCTAAACGCGACACCTGAAATTGCGGCCGACATTTCTTGCACTCAGGCGAAATCGCGACACGCGCGCATAAAAAAGCCCGGAAAGCCTGGGCTTTCCGGGCTAGTTCAGGTCCGCCTTCTTCTCTAAGTTCAGAAGCAATCCTTAAAGAGTGCCTTGGTATTTTCGAGCGTCATCTTCACCGGATTGCCGCCAGCGCTCGGATCTTCGATCGCCATGGCCGAAAGCTCATCGATTCGATCGGGCTTGATTCCCATCGCAGACAGGCTGTCGGGAACGCCAAGCTCGGAGCGAAGCTGCAGCACGTAATCGTAAAAACCGTCGAAGCCGCCGGAAATGCCGAGATAGGCAGCAGCGCGCGCGATCTTGTCCTCGATCGCTGAACGATTGAAACGCAGCACGGCCGGCATCACCACCGCATTCGTCATGCCGTGGTGGGTGTTGTAGACGGCACCGATCGGGTGCGACAGCGCATGAATGGCGCCGAGACCCTTCTGGAACGCGACAGCACCCATCGCCGCCGCCGACATCATGTTGGCCCGCGCTTCAAGATCCGTGCCTTCCTTGTAGGCGCGCGGCAGGTATTCCTTGACGAGGCGCATGCCCTCCAGCGCAATGCCTGCCGACATCGGGTGGTAGAAGGGCGAGGAATAGGCTTCCAGGCAGTGCGCGAAGGCATCCATGCCGGTGCCGGCGGTGATGATCTTCGGCATACCGACCGTCAGTTCCGGGTCGGCGATGACAACGCCCGGCAGAAACTTCGGATGGAAGATGATCTTCTTCACATGCGTTTCGGAATTGGTGATGACGCTGGCGCGGCCGACTTCCGAGCCGGTGCCCGCCGTCGTCGGCACGGCAACGATCGGAGCGATCCCTTCGACGCTGGCACGCGTCCACCAGTCGCCGATATCCTCGAAGTCCCAGACGGGTCGCGTCTGGCCGGCCATGAAGGCCACGCATTTGCCGAGGTCGAGCCCCGAACCGCCGCCAAAGGCCACAACGCCGTCATGGCCACCATCCTTGAACGCCTTGACGCCGGCGTCGAGGTTCTTCTCGTTCGGGTTCGGATCGACGTCGGCGAAGATCGCACGGCCGAGACCGGCCTCTTCCAGAATGTCGAGCGCCGTCTTGGTGATCGCCATCGACGCCAGGCCGCGATCGGTGATCAGCAGCGGCTTCTTCATGCCAAGGCTCTTGCAGGCGTCCGCCAGTTCCTTGATGCGGCCCCGGCCGAGCTTGAAGGCGGTCGGATAGCTCCAGTTGGCTGTGATGTTCATGCTGTGACTTTCTTCAGATGGTAGGATTTCGGGCGCGTGAGGTTCTGGAAGCCGATGATCGACAATGAGCCGCCACGGCCGGTTTCCTTGACGCCGGTCCAGCAAAGCGCCGGATCGAGATAGTCCGCGCGGTTCATGAACACGGTACCGGTTTCGATCTCACGACCAAGCCGCCCTGCCCGCTCCGCGTCCTGCGTCCACAGCGATGCCGTGAGGCCGTACTGGCTGTCGTTCATCAGGGCGACTGCCTCGTCGTCGCTCTTCACCTTCATGATGCCGACGGCAGGACCGAAGGTTTCTTCGCGCATGAAGGCCATCGAGTGATCGACGTTGACGAGGATCTGCGGCGCAAGATAGGCGCCACCATCGTCTTGCGGGAAAAGCTTCGGATCCACCAACGCCTTGGCACCCTTGGAGACCGCATCGGCGATCTGCTCGCGCACGACCTTGGCGAAACGCTTGTTTGCCATCGGCCCGAGCGATGTTTCCGGATCGAGCGGATTGCCGAGCTTGTAGTTCGACACCCAAGCGACCGACTTCTCGACGAAGCTGTCGTACAGCGATTCATGCACATAGATGCGCTCGATACCGCAGCAGCACTGACCGGAATTATAGGTCGCGCCGTCCATCAGCGTATCGACGGCCGCATCGAGGTCAGCGTCTTCCATGACGTAGCCTGGATCCTTGCCGCCGAGCTCGAGGCCAAGACCGGTAAACGTGCCGGCCGCCGCACGCTCCATTGACCGTCCGCCTTCTACCGAACCGGTGAAGTTCACGAAGTTGAAGCTGCCGGCGGCAATCAGTGCAGAGGTCGTCTCGTGGTCGAGGAACACATTCTGGAAGACGTCCTCGGGAACGCCGGCCTCGACGAACGCCTGCACCAGCCGCTCACCGACGAGAAGCGTCTGCGACGCATGCTTCAGAACAACGGTGTTGCCCGCCATGAGCGCCGGCGCGATCGTATTGATCGCCGTCATGTAGGGATAGTTCCAAGGCGCCACGACGAAGACGACGCCATGCGCCTCGCGCTCGATGCGGCGCTCGAACTTGTCGCTTTCTTCGACGACCAGCGGCGCCAGCGCATCGGCGGCAATCGAGGCGACGTAGTTGGAGCGCTCGTTGAAGCCCTTGTACTCGCCGCCGTAGCGGATCGGTCGGCCCATCTGCCAGGCAAGCTCCGGCACGACGACGTCGGACATTTCATTGAGCCGCGCAACGCCCTTCAACACCAGCTGAACGCGCTGTTCCAGCGGCCGCTTTGCCCAGGACTTCTGCGCCTTGCGAGCGCGCGCCACAACGTCCTTCGCCGCGTCGAGCGACAGCGCCGGACGCTCGGCGTAAACCGATCCGTCGATCGGTGAAATGCATTGGATCATTCCCATGATCTTCATCCTATGTTTTGGCATGCCGAAACCGGCGGACGCCCCAAACAATCTCCCGAGATATGGAAATCGTGTGACAGGACGCCGTCCGGCCTTGGCTACGCTTTATGCTCTTTCGAAACCGCGCGCCACTTCCCAGTCGGTAACGCGACGATCGTATTCTTCCTGCTCCCACTCGGCAGCACGGGTATAGTGATCGATAACGTCATCGCCGAAGGCGCTACGCAGCATCTTCGATTCCGTCATGGCAGCGGTTGCCGCACGCAGAGTGCGCGGGATCTCGCGGACGCTGCGAGCGCCGTAGGCGTCGCCAACGAACGGCGCCTCCAGCTCCATCTTCTTCTCAATGCCGTCGATTCCGGCAGCGAGGAGTGCCGCAAAGGCGAGATAGGGATTGAGGTCGGAGCCGCCGACACGGCACTCGATACGGATCGCGCGGGTATCGTCGCCGCAGAGGCGATAGCCGGCGGTGCGGTTGTCCTTGCTCCAGATCGCCTTCGTCGGCGCGAACGTGCCAGCCATGAAGCGCTTGTACGAGTTGATGTAAGGCGCAAGGAAATAAGTGATCTCGCTGGCGTGTGCGAGAAGACCGGCCACATAGTTGTTCATCAACGGTGACATGCCGTACTTGCCGCCTTCCTCGTAGAAAAGCGGCGTCTTGCCGTCGGCGCTCCAGAGCGACTGATGGATGTGCGACGAGCTACCAGCGGCATTGTAGTGCCACTTCGCGAGGAACGTGATCGCCTTGCCCTTCGACCAGGCGATCTCCTTGCAGCCGTTCTTGATGATGGAGTGGCGGTCGGCCATGGTAAGCGCGTCGGCATAGCGGACGTTGATTTCCTCCTGGCCCGCGGACGCCTCGCCCTTCGAGTTCTCGACCGGAATACCGGCACCCTGAAGACCGGTGCGGATTGCCCGCATGACCTCCTCTTCCTTGGTTGTCTGGAAGATGTGGTAGTCCTCGTTGTAGGCGCTGGCGAGCTTGAGGTTGCGATAGCCGGATGCGTGTGCAGATTCATAGGTCTGGTCGAACAGGAAGAATTCCAGTTCCGAGGCCATGAACGCCTTCATGCCCATGTCTTCCAGTCGCTTGACCTGCTTTTTCAGGATCGCGCGCGGCGAATGCGGTACTTCTTCATGCGTGTGGTGGTCAAGGAGGTCGCAGAGCACGAGCGCGGTGCCTTCGAGCCATGGGATACGGCGCAGCGTCGAAAGATCGGGCTTCATCGTGTAGTCGCCATAGCCTTTTTCCCAGCTTGTCGCCTTGTAACCGGAGACGGTTTCCATCTCCATGTCGGTGGCAACGAGATAGTTGCAGCTATGCGTTTCCTTCCAAGCGCTTTCCAGGAAGTATTCGGCCTGAAAGCGCTTGCCCATCAGGCGGCCCTGCATGTCCACCTGGCACGCCAGAACCGTATCGATGCGCCCGTCGGCTACATCCTGCTTGAGATCGTCGAGGGTATAGATGCTCATGGTGAATCCGCCTGAACTTGAACTGGAATCGGTGCAACGAAAGAGCATGCCGTGAAACGAGTGAGCCGCCCCTGATGCGTTTTCGTTGATCCGGAGAACGGGGCCGCCATCGCGGCCCCGGAGTCGGAGAGGGAAGTCGAAAACCTCAGGCTTCGCCGACGGCCTTTTCGGCCGCTGCGATCTCCGCCTGACGGCGCGCAACTTCGTCGCCGATCGGCGGTCCCTTGAAGCGACGGTTTTCGAAGCCGAACCATACGATCGCAGTCAGCACGAGGAAGCCGACGGTGATGTAGAGAGCCCAATCGTTGGGAGGCTGGATGCCGAGGACGAAGATCAGCACCATTGCCAGGATCGACAGGATCGCGAACAGCTTGAACATGCCCTCGCCGAGGTTCCACGGCCCCATCTTGTCCCACTTCGATGTACCCCACGCGAAGAGACCGAGGGTGATCGGGATCGCGAAGGAGAAGAACAGGAAGATGACCGTGCACGATACGACGATCGTGTAAACCGGCGTCTCACCGATCGAAACGAGCGACGAGCCCCAGACGAAAAGGACCGCGAGGATCGATCCGGTCCAGATGGCCGCGACCGGAGTGCGATACTTCGGGCTGACCTTCGACAGCGCCTTCGATGCCGGCAGACCGCCATCACGCGAGAAGGCGAAGATCATACGCGAGACCGAGGTCACCGTTGCCAAGCCGCACAGCCACTGGCTGACGAAGATGGCGAGGTAGAGCAGATCTTTGACAACAGGGTTCACCTGGCTGTCCATGGCCCAGAAGAACACGTTCCAGCCCTGCTTTGCTGCATCGTCCATATTCGGCAGCATCAGCACGAAGGCGCACAGCATGATGTAACCGAAGAGCGCCGACCACAGGACCGAGGAAACCATGCCGCGTGGCACGGAATGCGCGGCCTTGACCGTTTCTTCCGAGGTATGCGCCGAAGCGTCATAGCCGGTGATCGTGTAGATCGGTAGCAGCAGACCGAGCAGGAACACCCAGGCGCCCGAGGTCGACGGCCACACGTTACCGCCCGCCTCGCCGGAATAGTTGGCGAAGGTGAAGAGGCGAGCAATGTCGTAGGAAGGGGCAGCCAACAGGCAGACAGCGGCCAGTACGATCGCCGTCGCAAAGATCAGATAACCGGAGAAGTCCGTCAGCTTCGCCGTCAACCCAATCCCCATGTGGTTGACGAGCGCCTGCGCCCCGGTAATGATAACCAGGAAGACGATACGGACCGTTGTCGTGTCCGTGAGGCCGAAGTAGCTTGTCCCGAACGCGCCCATGAAGAAGTAATAGGTGCCGACGTTGATCGCGCCGAGAACCGTGACGAGACCGAGCAGGTTGAACCATGCGGTCACCCAGCCGGTGAAGCGGTTGCCGAGGATCGAGCCCCAGTGGTAGAGGCCGCCCGCGGTCGGATAGGCCGAGCTGATCTGCGCCATCGCGACGGCGAACACCAGCGAGACGAAGCAACCGACCGGCCAACCGATGCCGATCGCCGCACCGCCGGCACCCGCCGTGGCTTGCGCCAGTGAGTTGATGCCGCCGGAGAGGATGCAAATAATGGAAAACGAAACGGCAAAGTTCGAGAACGAGCTCATCCGCCGTTCCAGCTCCTGGGCGTAGCCCATGGAGTGCAGGATATGCATATCCTGCTTCTTGTCGTGATCCGTGTAATCGGACATGACTTCCCCCTGTTTAGCGATCACCCGCGGGATTGCGAATGATCATCCAGTGCCAAAGTGCCCGTGACGTTTTCGCCTACGGGCGGATCGCAGTTAGACTGCTCCCTGGGGTCTTTTTCTTCGTTGTCAGGCGTCCAGGCTTTTCTGGAGAAGCCCTGTCAGATAGTCGGCCACGACCCCTTGACCGTCTTCGTCTGAGATGAGGTCGTTGCGGACCTCGATCATTACATTGCGGAGCCCGTTGGACAGCCCATGCAGGATCAGCGTGTGGGTCACACCATCCGCAGGGCCATAGGGCTCGTTGCGTTCGATTTTGTAGAGAGGCGAGCCGGACGATGCGGCGTTCAAAACGCTGTCTGCAAAGCGGCTGTCTTCGTCGTGCAGTATACCAATTTCCACAGCGCGCGTCTTGCCGTGGTACACCGGAGTGAAGCTGTGGACCGTTGCAATCACCGTCTCCTGCCCCCTCGCCTTGCGATCGCGAATCAGTGCGCGAATGGCGTCGTGGAAAGGAATATACAACGCTTCTGTCCGCGCGAGGCGTTCTTCCGCGCTGAGATGGGCATTGCCCGGTATCTCGTAGACTTCGCTCTTTTCCGGCATGGCTCCGGTTGACTCCGGTGGCCTGTTGCAATCGTAGATCAGCCGAGAAAATCGCTGGTAGATGAGCGGGGCGTCGAGAGCCTCCGAAATCCCGCGGGCCACGGCCAAAGCGCCCGGATCCCAGGCAATATGACTTTCCAGCGCTTCATCGGAGAGACCGAGTGTTCCGTACCGCTCAGGCAGCAATCGGGATGCATGCTCGCAGATCAGCAGCAACGAGCTCTTGCCGTTCGGTCGCTCGACCGAAACGCATTCGCCTTCCGCTTCGCTTAGGACCTTGAACTGAGCAGCCACCACAGGCGCATCCCGATCATTAATAAAATATGTATAAGAAAAGAATTCTTCACGTTTCGACGACTGTCAAGCGCACTCTGAAAATTTCTTTTCATGACAGTAGTTGACATGGATTGTGACAGCGTTGTTAACTTTCAGTGGGAAAGTGGCACAAGACCAATCCCGGGGAGCATGATCGCGTGACCGCTGCGTCGAAGACAGTTTCGGACGTAATCCATTCGCATTTTGGCACGCTGACGCGGGCTGAAAAGCAATTGGCCGAGAGCCTTCTGGACAACTACCCTGTCTCCGGGCTGGGAAGCATAACGACGATTGCTGAGAACGCCGGTGTGTCAACGCCAACGGTCGTGCGCATGGTCCAGAAGCTTGGGTTCAAGGGCTATCCCGACTTTCAGGCGCATCTCCATCAGGAAGTCGAAGCAACGATTTCAAACCCTATCGCCAAGCATGACCGCTGGGCCTCCAATGCCCCGGGCACGCATATTCTGAACCGCTTTGCCGACGCGATCATGGGCAATCTGCGCCAGACGCTAAGCGCGCTCGATACAGCGACGTTTGACAGCGTCGCCTCCCTCCTCTCCGACCGCAAACGCAGCCTCTACTTCGTCGGCGGGCGTATCACAGGCGCGTTGGCCGAATACTTCTTCACGCATATGCAGGTCATTCGCCCGAACACCGCTCTGCTCTCATCGAATTCGAGCAGTTGGCCGCAATATGTCCTCAACATGAATCCCGGCGATCTGTTGGTCATCTTCGATATCCGCCGCTACGAGCAGGAGATGGTTAGCCTCGCGACCGCGGCCCGCAAGCGCGGAGCCGAGATTGTCGTGTTTACGGATCAATGGGGATCGCCTGCCGCCAAGCTCGCGCGCCACACGTTTCGCATACAGATCGAGGCCCCGTCGGCCTGGGATTCATCAGTCGTCACTCTCTTTATTGTCGAAGCGCTGATCGAAGCCGTTCAGAGTTCGACATGGGACGAAACGAAAGAACGCATGAAAACGCTGGAGGGTCTGTTCGAACAAACCAGGCTCTTCCGCAAACTCAGTTAGGAGGGAAAATACGACAGAGAGATGACAGGCCGCGCTTGAGTGAACAACGTGTCGTAAATGAAACACCGCCGCCAACTGCCTGCTATACAAAGAAAAAATAAGGTCATCAAACTGTCACGAAAGCTTCACGTAACGTCAGTAACAGCATCGTCAGACACTGAACCACGAAGGAGAACAACAGTGATCTCTAATATTTCTAGAATTCTTTCACTTTCTACTGCAATTGTTGTTGCTTCGACTGCAATCGCAGCCGCTGAACCGAGCGCTGAACTCATCGCTGCCGCCAAGAAGGAAGGTACGCTGACCACCATCGCGCTTCCACACGACTGGTGCGGCTACGGCGACGTCATTGCCGGCTTCAAGGCCAAGTACGGTCTCGAAGTCAACGAGCTGAACCCGGACGCCGGTTCGGGCGATGAAATCGAAGCCATCAAGGCCAACAAGGGCAACACCGGCCCGCAGGCTCCAGACGTGATCGACGTCGGCCTCTCCTTTGGTCCGTCAGCAAAGGCCGACGGCCTGATCCAGCCCTACAAGGTCTCCACCTGGGATTCGATCCCGGATAGCGCCAAGGATGCTGACGGCTTCTGGTACGGTGACTACTACGGCGTCCTCTCGTTTGTCGTGAACACCGACATCGTCAAGGAAGTCCCGAAGGACTGGGCCGACCTGAAGAAGTCGGACTACGCCAACAGCATCGCCCTCGCTGGTGATCCACGCGCGTCGAACCAGGCTGTCCAGGCAGTTTACGCCGCGGGTATCGCAGCCGGTGAAAAGGATGCGACCAAGGCTGGTGAAGCCGGTCTCGCCTACTTCGCCGAGCTCAACAAGGCCGGCAACCTCGTTCCGGTCATCGGCAAGTCGGCTTCGCTCGCTCAGGGTTCGACGCCGATCGTCGTCGCCTGGGATTACAACGGCCTGTCCTGGCGCGACACGCTGAAGGGCAACCCGCCGGTTGAAGTCGTCGTTCCGGCATCGGGCGTTAACGCTGGCGTCTACGTCCAGGCGATCTCCGCCTTCGCTCCGCATCCGAACGCTGCAAAGCTCTGGATGGAATACCTCTATTCGGACGAAGGTCAGCTCGGCTGGCTGAAGGGTTATTGCCACCCGATCCGCTTCAACGACCTGGCAGCCAACAAGAAGATCCCGCAGGAACTTCTCGACAAGCTGCCGCCGGCTGCTGCCTATGAAAAGGCAGTATTCCCGACCCTCGACGAGCAGGCTGCAGGCAAGGCCGCTATCACCACCAAGTGGGATAGCGTCGTCGGCGCCAACGTCAAGTAATCACTGACGCAAGGCCTCTCCGCCCCTTGGCGGAGAGGTTTTATTCTCTATTGCCCCGATAAGGCTGTCGTCTATGACCACTGTTTCAACATCTGCGGCCCCGGCCACGCCCATGATAAACCGCGACAGGATCGTAGACTGGCTCGGCATCGCGCCGTTCATGATCTTTGCGGCGATGTTCCTCATCATACCGACGCTTTATCTGGTCGCCGGCGCATTCCTGACACCCGAAGGCGACCTAACCCTCAAGAATATCGTCGATCTCTTCACGCCATCGATCCTCAGCGCCTATTGGATCAGCATCAAGGTATCCGTGGCATCGGCCCTGGGCGGCGCGCTGATCGGCTTCTTCCTGGCCTGGGCTGTTGTACTCGGCGGTCTTCCTACGTGGGTCCGTTCCGGCCTTCTGACGTTTTCCGGGGTCGCATCCAACTTCGCCGGCGTGCCGCTCGCCTTTGCGTTCCTGGCCACCCTCGGACGCACTGGTCTCGTGACCGTGCTTCTGCGCGATTGGTTCGGCTTCAATCTTTATTCCACGGGTTTCAATCTGCTGAGCTTCTTCGGGCTCACCCTCACCTACATGTACTTCCAGATTCCGCTGATGGTGCTGATCCTGACGCCGGCGCTCGATGGCATGAAGAAGGAATGGAAGGAAGCCGCACAGATCCTCGGTGCAACCAATGGCCAGTATTGGCGCATGGTCGCCTTCCCAATCCTCTGGCCGAGCCTGATGGGCACGACGCTGCTGCTCTTTGCAAACGCTTTCGGTGCCATTGCGACCGCCTACGCGCTGACCGGCAGTTCACTGAACATCGTGCCGATCCTGCTTTATGCGCAAATCCGCGGCGACGTGCTTCACAATGCCAACCTCGGCTATGCGCTGGCGCTGGGCATGATCGTCATCACCGGCCTCTCTAATCTCCTCTACATCCTGCTGCGCATGCGCGCCGAACGGTGGCAAAAATGAAGACTTCACGCCTTGGAGCCTGGATCGCCATTGCGTTCGGCTCGATTTACTTTCTGCTGCCGCTCATTGCCACGATCGAATTCTCGCTGCGTATGCGCCGCGGCGCATACAGTTTCGACGCCTACGCCTCGGTTTTTTCCGATGCGCAGTTCCGCGAAACCTTCGGCTATTCGATGCTGATGGCGCTGCTGACGATCATCTTCGGCATGCTGCTTGTGGTACCGACCGCCTACTGGGTACGCTTGCGCCTGCCGCAGATCCGCCCGGTCGTCGAGTTCATCACGCTGCTGCCCCTCGTCATCCCGGCCATCGTGATCGTCTTCGGCTATCTCAGAATGTACAATTCGTCCTCGATCCTGCCGCTGACAGGATCGACGTCAGGCACCAACGTCCTGCTCGTGCTTTCCTACATGACGCTGTCACTGCCTTACATGTACCGTGCCGTCGACACGGCGATGCGCGCAATCGACGTCCGCACCTTGACGGAGGCGGCCGAGAGCCTCGGCGCCAGCTGGACGACGATCATGTTCAAGTGCATCTTCCCGAACGTCATGAGCGGCGTGCTCTCGGGCGCCTTCATCACGCTCGCGATCGTTATGGGCGAATTCACCATGGCGGCTCTCCTCAATCGCCCGGCCTTCGGCCCCTACCTGCAGCTGGTCGGCGCTAACCGCGCTTACGAGCCGTCGGCGCTGGCGGTCATCGCCTTCTCGATCACCTGGCTCAGCATGGGCCTGCTCAATCTCGCCTCCCGCTTTCACCGAGCCGCTCCGGCCAAGTCGTAAGGTATCTGGTTTTCATGGCTTTCCTCGAACTCGCAAACCTCAAGAAATCCTTCGGCGCAACGCAGGTCGTGCATGACTTCAACATGCAGATCGAGAAGGGTGAATTCATTTCCTTCCTCGGCCCCTCAGGCTGCGGTAAGACGACCGTCCTGCGCATGATCGCAGGCTTCGAAACGCCCTCCGCCGGCCGCATCGCCATCGGCGGCAAGGAACAGAACAATCTGAAGCCCAACAAGCGCAATATCGGCATGGTCTTCCAGGCCTATGCGCTGTTCCCCAACATGACCGTTCACGACAACGTCGCCTTCGGCTTGAAGGTCGCCGGTGAGCAGGCAACCGAAATCGATCAGCGGGTCAAGGAAATGCTCGGGCTGATCAAGCTCGACCACCTTGCCGACCGCTACCCCTATCAGCTCTCAGGTGGCCAACAGCAGCGCGTGGCGCTGGCACGTGCGCTGGCGGTGCGCCCACAGGTGCTGTTGCTCGACGAGCCGCTGTCTGCCCTCGACGCCAAGATCCGCGTATCCCTGCGCGAGGAAATCCGCGCGATCCAGCAGAAGCTCGGCATCACCACCGTCTTCGTGACGCACGACCAGGAAGAGGCTCTGTCGATCTCCGACCGCATCGTCGTCATGAACGCCGGCCGCGCCGACCAGATCGGCACACCCTTCGAGATCTACAACACGCCGGCCACGCGTTTCGTCGCCTCCTTCGTCGGCACCCTCAACATGATCGAGGCGAAGGTTGTCGATCCCGCCGTCAACCGTATCCAGATCGGCGATCAGGGGGTCACGCTGAAGCAGTCCGTCGCGGCTTTCAAAGCGGGCGATACGGTGTCTCTGGCGCTGCGTCCGGAAGCTGGATCGTTGGCCGAGAGCGCACCATGCGACACGAAGCTGACCGGTCAGGTCGTCTCCGCGCACTTCCTCGGTTCGGTCATCCGCACCCGCATGAACGTCGGCGGCAACGTCATTTCCTTTGACATGTTCAACAGCCCCGGCGTAACCCCGCCACAAGCCGGAGAAACCGTAACGCTCCGCTTCATGGCAGCGGACCTGCTCGTCATCCGTGACTGAGCGCACCCTAACCTTTGCGGTTTTGCCACACTCGTTTCCGCATTTCCGGCGCTACAGCTGAGGCGCCGGAAATTGCTTGAAATGGCGACGTCGATGCGCAACGACGGCTGAACGTTTTCGTTAAGCAAAGTCAGCATCATGTCTCCTACCACGACCGCCTCCGCGCCTCGCCGCCTCACCTCGCAGGATTTTCGTACACTCGGTCTTTCTGCTCTCGGGGGTGCGCTTGAGTTCTACGACTTCATCATCTTCGTCTTCTTCGCGGCGGTGATTGGCAAGCTGTTCTTTCCAGCCGACATGCCGGAATGGCTGATAACGATCCAGACGTTCGGGATCTTCGCCGCCGGCTATCTGGTGCGTCCGCTCGGCGGCATCATCCTCGCCCATTTCGGTGACCTCTTTGGCCGCAAGCGCGTTTTTGCCTTCTCGATCCTGCTGATGGCGCTCTCTACGCTCGGCATGGCGGCGATGCCGACCTATGCGACCATCGGCATTGCCGCTCCGATCCTGCTTGTGCTCATGCGCATCCTGCAGGGTGCGGCGATCGGCGGTGAAGTGCCCGGCGCATGGACCTTCGTGGCCGAACACGTTCCTTTCCGCCGGGTCGGTTTCGCCTGTGGCTTTCTCTGCTCCGGCCTGACGCTTGGCATCCTGCTCGGATCCTTCGTCGCAACGATCATCAACTCAGTCTTCACGCCAGATGATGTCGCCGCCTATGCGTGGCGCATCCCTTTCTTCCTGGGCGGCATCTTCGGCCTCGTTGCCGTCTATCTGCGCCGCTGGTTGCAGGAGACACCGATCTTTGCGGAGATGAAGCAAGCCCGCTCACTCGTTCCGGAGTTGCCGCTGAAAGCCGTTCTGCGCGACTACCCGCGCGGCGTTGTCATTTCCATGCTGCTGACATGGATCCTGTCGGCCGGCATCGTCGTGACGACGCTAATGACAGCGACCTTCCTGCAGAAGCTCTATGGCTACACCGCTCAGCAGTCGCTTGCGGCCACCAGCTTCGGCACACTCTTCCTGATCTTCGGTACCGCCGCTGCCGGCGCAATCGTCGATCGGGTTGGCTCGGGCCGTTTCTTTGTTGTCTCCAGCATCTTCTTCGGTGCGGCAACCTTCGCCTTCTATACCTACGCGGGCGTTTCGCTGACCGTCCTCTTCACGCTCTACGCTATCATGGGGCTTTCAGTCGGCATGGTTGGAGCAGTACCCTACGTCATGGTCCGCGCCTTCCCGGCCCGCGTTCGTTTCAGCGGCCTCTCCTTCTCCTACAACGTCTCCTATGCGATTTTCGGCGGCCTGACGCCTCTTGCAGTCGCATCGCTGCTGCCAATCAATCCGATGGCTCATGCCTACTACCTGCTCTTCATCGCCGCCCTCGCCTTTGCGCTAGGGCTCTATCTGATCGCCAAGGGAGACAGTGTCGAGGCAGACGTCGGCATCGAGGAACTCACCGAGCGCCTAGCCGCCTAGCTGTCGGAGGCGTGTGGCCACCGTCCGGCTTTGCTTCAAAGGAATGCTTCAATGATTACTTGCTATCTGCGTTACATGATCGACCCATACAAGGTCGCCGAATTCGAGGAATATGCGCGCCTCTGGATTCCGATCGTCAATCGAATGGGAGGCACGCATCACGGCTATTTCCTGCCGTCCGAGGGCGCGAACAACATTGCCATTGCGCTGTTTTCGTTCCCGAGCCTCGCGGCCTACGAAGATTATCGCACGCGCATGGCAAGCGATCCCGAATGCCAGGCCGCGTTCGATCTCGACAAACGAAATCGCAGCATCATCAGCTACGACCGCAGTTTCATGCGCCCTGTCCTTGGCTGATCGATAAAAATGGAAAGGCCCGCTCTATGGCGGGGCTTTCAGTTTGAACGTCGGGCTCTAGCGGATTGCCTTGTCATTTGCATCGAACCGATGCATGTGGGCCGTGTCCGGCGTCGCATAGACGATCTCATCGGGCTCGTATTTGTGCTCGCCGAACAGGCGCGCCGTGATCAGGCCGCACTGCTCGGATTCGAGATAGATGATCGTGTCCGCGCCGAGATGTTCAACGTGGACGACCTTCGCCCGCCAAGTGCCCTGCTCGCGCGAAAGGGTCAGATGCTCTGGGCGCACGCCGACGGTCTTTGCGCCCGCATCGCCAACCTTGTCACCCGGAATGAAGTTCATCATCGGCGAACCGATGAATCCCGCAACGAAGGTGTTTGCGGGACGGTTGTAGAGTTCCATTGGTGAACCGACCTGCTCGATCGCGCCGGCATTCAGAACCACGATCTTATCGGCGAGCGTCATCGCCTCGACCTGGTCGTGGGTGACGTAGATCATCGTCGCCTTGAGGCTGCGGTGCAGGCGGGCGATTTCGAGGCGTGTCTGGACACGCAAGGCTGCGTCGAGGTTCGACAACGGTTCGTCGAAAAGGAAGAGCGCCGGCTCGCGCACGATCGCCCGGCCAATGGCGACGCGCTGGCGCTGGCCACCAGAAAGCTCCGCCGGGCGCCGCGCGAGATACGGTTCAAGCGACAGCATCGAGGAGGCCTTCTTGACGAGCGTCTCTATCTCGTCCTTCGGCGTGCCGGCCTGCTTGAGGCCAAGGCCCATGTTGTCCTTGACCGTCAGGTGCGGATAGAGCGCGTAGGACTGGAACACCATCGCGATGCCGCGCTTGGCGGGAGGCGTCAGCGTCTCGTCCTTGCCATTGATGAGAACAGCACCCGAGGTGACGTCTTCCAATCCGGCAATGCTGCGCAAGAGGGTAGATTTGCCGCAACCCGAAGGTCCGACAAAAATGACGAACTCGCCGTCCTTGACCTCCAGGTCGATGCCCTTGAGCACCTCATGCGTGCCGTAGGTCTTGCGGATGGATTTGAGTTGAAGCGATCCCACTAGTCGTATTCCTTACAGTTTGACCGGCTCTTGGAGCTTGACGGCCTGGCCGGTACGCACGCTTTCGTCGGCGGCGAGGCAGATGCGCAGCGAAGCGACGGCGTCTGCCATGTGGCGGTTGAGGTCGATGTCCTCGCGAATGGCCTTCAGCATGAAGGCCTGCTCGCGGTCGCAGAGTTCCTGATGGCCGGGCTCGCCCGCCATCGTCATGTCCTGGTCAGCCCGGATGAACTTGCCGTCGGGGGCCGTCTCCGCGGTGTGCAGGCGGATAACCGAGGTCTTGGTGTGAGCGTCGATATCGTCGGACTTGGCGTTCGGGTCCATGACGATCGAGACCGATCCCTTCGGCGACATGATGTCCTTCACGAAGAACGCCGTTTCCGAGATCATCGGCCCCCAGCCGGCCTCATACCAGCCGACGGAACCATCCTCGAACAGCACCTGAAGTTGGCCGTAGTTATACATGTCCGGTGCGACTTCGTCGGACAGCCGCAGTCCCATGCCACGCACCTCCACCGGCTTGGCATCGGTGATCTGGCACATGACATCGACATAGTGCACGCCGCAATCGACGATCGGCGACGTCGTCTGCATCAGCGATTTGTGCGTCTCCCACGTCGGACCACTGGACTGCTGGTTGAGGTTCATGCGGAAGACATAAGGGCCGCCGAGCTTTCGGGCCTCCTCGATCAATCGCATCCAGGACGGGTGATGACGAAGGATGTAGCCGATCACCAGCTTCCGACCGGCCCTCTTCGCCGCCGCGACGACGCGCTCCGCATCGGCGACTGTTGTCGCGAGCGGCTTTTCGACGAAGACGTCGCAACCTGCCTCGAAGGCAGCGACCGCGTAGTCGGCGTGCGTATCCGAATAGGTGCAGACTGCACAGAGATCCGGCTTCAGCTCGGCAAGCGCCGCATGGAAGTCCGAGTAGATCTCGCAGCTCTGCAATTCTTCCGGCAGCTTTGGTTTCGACCGGTTGACCAGCCCGACAATCTCGAAACCGGGATTGTTGTGGTAGGCGAGCGCGTGGCTGCGTCCCATATTGCCGAGGCCGGCGACGAGAACGCGGATTGGCTTGGTCGTCGCACTCACTTGACCGCTCCCGAAGTAATGCCGCGGATCAGCTGCCGCGAGAAGATGACGTAGAGAACGAGGATCGGCAGGATCGCCAGCGAAAGTGCCGCAAGCACTGCGTTCCAATTGGTGACGAACTGACCGATGAAGATCTGCGATCCGAGGGTGACGGTCTTCGTCGCTTCAGACGGCGCCAGGATCAGCGGGAACCAGAGATCGTTCCAGATCGGGATCATCGTGAAGACGGCGACGGTGGCCATAGCCGGGCGCACCAGCGGCAGCACCAGCCGGAAGAAGATCGAATATTCCGAGAGCCCGTCGATACGGCCTGCATTCTTCAGGTCATCGGAGACAGTGCGCATGAATTCCGAGAGGATGAAGATCGCCAGCGGAATACCCTGCGCGGTATAGACGAGGATCAGCGCCGTCAGCGTGTTGACGAGGCCGGCTGCCACCATCCCTTGCAGGATGGCGACCGTGCCGAGGCGGATCGGGATCATGATGCCGATCGCCATATAGAGGCCAGTCAGCGTGTTGCCCTTGAACTTGTATTCGGAGAGAGCAAAGGCTGCCATCGCGCCGAACAACAGCACGAAGAAGATCGAAACGACCGTGACGATGAAGCTGTTCTGGAAATAGGTGGCAAAGTCGCCCTGCCCCAGCACGGTCTGGTACCCGACAAGGCTGAATGTGGAGGGCGTCGGCACCTGCATCGGCGAACGGAAGATCGCGTTGCGGTCCTTGAACGAGTTGATGATCGTGAGGAACACCGGGAAGATGGCAACCAGCGTATAGCCGATAAGTGCCAGGTGAACGAGACCGGTGCGGATTGGGGATGTGCGTGCTCTGTTGGACATGGCACCCTCCTCAGAACTGGTACCGGCGCATGCGCCGCTGGATGGCAAAGAGATAGAAGGACACGCCGGCGAGGATGATCAGGAACATCACCGTCGCGATCGTCGCCCCCATCGAGCGGTCACCGAGCTGCAGCTGGAAACCGAAGAACGTGCGATAGAGCAGCGTACCAAGGATGTCGGTCGACATATCGGGCCCGGCAAGCGCACCTTGCACTGTATAAACCAGGTCGAAGGCGTTGAAATTTCCGACGAACGTCAGGATCGAGATGATGCCAATCGCCGGCAGGATGAGCGGCAGCTTGATCTTCCAGAATTGTGCCCAGCCGGTGATGCCGTCGCACTCGGCGGCTTCGATCACCTCTTCCGGGATGCTGAGAAGCGCCGCGTAGATCAGCATCATCGGAATGCCGATGTACTGCCAATTCGAGATCAGCGACACGGCAATCAGCGCCGGTCCGGATTGTCCGAGCCATGGAGCGAAGAGCGACTTCATGCCAACAAGGCTCATCAGCCACGGCGCAACGCCCCAGATCGGCGACAGGATAAGCTTCCAGATGAAGCCGACGATCACGAAGGAGAGCAGCGTCGGCAGGAACATCGCGGTGCGGTAGAACGCCACGAAGCGCAGCCGCGGCGTCGACAGCAGCGCGGCCAGCGCGATGCCGATCGGATTCTGCACGCACATGTGAATGAGGAAGAAGATGAAGTTGTTGACCAGCGCGTTCCAGAAGTCACGGGCCCAGCGCGCATCGCCGAACAGCACCTTGTAGTTCGCGAGACCGACGAAGGCAGGCGCGCCATCGACGGTGTTGTAGAACGAAAGCCTCAGCGTTTCGATCAGCGGCAGGATCATGATCGCCGAGTAGACGACGAATGCCGGGAAAAGAAAGACGCCGATGTGCCAGCGCACGGGGCGCTTGATGGGAACGACATCGACAGCGGATAGGGCTTCGCTCATGGCTTTTGCCTGTTCTTCTTGGCGGCGCCTGCGGCGCAGCGCATCTGACACGGCGGGCGGAACGCCCTTTCCTCTAACCGTCTCCCCGTCCCCTCGGGTTTCGAAGGCGGCGGGGAGAGGAAAAGCGGATACGAAATTGGCTTTGAGCCGGAGTGAGGGGCGGCTGACGCCGCCCCTCGGCTTTCATTACTTGCCTGGCTTGTACCAGCCGTCGAGGCCCTTCTGGAGCTTGTCGGCAGCTGCCTGCGGCGTGTCGGTGCCGTTGATGACGTTCGCCGACTCAATCCAGGTCTCGTTTTCGAGGTTTGGAGTGCCGCGCCCGAGGATCTGATAGGTCGAACGGATCGTCGACTTGTACGGGCCGCGCCAGGAAACGAACTCCTGAGCCAGCGGATCGCTCATCTTCACCGGGTTGGAGTTCAGGCTGAAGAAGCCCGGCAGCGAGTTCGCGTAGATGTCGGCGAATTCGCCGGAGGCAACCCACGACAGGAACTTCTTGGCTTCTTCGGCATGCGTGCTCTTGGCATTCAGCGCGACGCCAATATCCGGATGGTCGGAGATGTAGCCCTGGTCGCCAGCCTTCGGAACCGGCGGTGGGAAGGCGCCCATCTTGAACTGCGCCTGGCTGTTGAACAGTGCGATTTCCCAGGAACCGGCCGGGTAGATCGCCGCACGACCGAGCGTGAAGAGGTTCTGGCTATCCGAATAGGTCTGAGCTTCGAAGCCATCGCCGAGGTACGGCTTCCACTTGGCGAGCTCTTCATACGGCTTAACCCAGTCGGCATCCGTCAGCTTCTGCTTGCCTTCGATCAGCGCCAAACGACCGTCTTCACCCTTCCAGTAGTTTGGGCCGATGTTCTGGTAGCCCATGGTTGCGGCTTCCCAGAGGTCCTTGGTGCCCATGGCGAGCGGGATATAGGTACCGTCTGCCTTGATCTTCTCCAGAGCTGCGAAGAATTCATCTTCCGTCTTCGGAACGGAGATGCCGAGCTTGTCAAAGGCGTCCTTGTTGTAGATGAAGCCGTGGATGACCGAAGCCATCGGCACGCAGAAGGTGGACTTGCCGTCGTCGGTCGACCAGGCAGCCTTGGCAACCGGCGTGAAATTCTCCATGCCAGACAGGCTGGTGAGGTCGGCGAGCTGCTGCTTCTTGAAGAGTTCAAGAGATGTATCGAACGGACGGCAGGTGATGATATCGCCTGCGGAGCCCGCATCGAGCTTGGCATTCAGCGAAGCGTTGTATTCCGTCGGCGCGGTCGGCGAGAAGACGATCTTGATGCCCGGGTTCTTGGCTTCGAACGCCGGGATGATCTTTTCCTGCCAGATCTGCAGGTCGTCGTTACGCCAGCTTTCGACCGTCAGCGTGACGTCGGCGGCATGAGCAAAGCCGACGGATGTCAGCAGGCTCGAAGCCAGCAGGAAGCCTTTCAGTGCAGTGTGTCTCATTTCCCTCTCCTGTTTTGAGCGCCGATAAGGCGCCGTTCTTGACCTGAAACGAGCGACTGCATGCACGAGGTGACACGCAACGCTCTCCTGAGGGCCGTCAACAACTGCCGGCCCGAAAGCTCGATCGGCGCGACGAGGCCTAACCAACACCCGTCGACCAGACAGCGTACCCGAACAAGAAACCGATCCGGCACAGCCATGAAAGGGAAACCGATGGCGAGAACGGCTTGAAGGCGACAAGCCGCCACGACCGATTCCGCATTTCATCGAGTGGCCCGGCTTATGTATGTCCTGCCGGTTTGTCGCTGCCCGATGCGCTGTTCCCTTTGAGTTGAATTAAGGCCAAAAAAATACCAATTGTCCAGCCAATTTTAACATCTGCACGACGGAAATGCCGAATTAAAAATTTTATCGTTCAAAATCAATGATATAAAAAGATGAATTTTTGCCGCGCTTTGTACTTGGTAAATGGTATTTTTTTGGTATTATAGTGAAAACAAGGGGAATGAGTGGATTTTTGGTGGCTCAATGACAGAACTTGCGATCGGCATTGATGGCGGCGGCTCCAGTTGCCGCGCCGCGGTCACGAATGCGGCGGGGCGCATCCTCGGCCGTGGCACGGCCGGTCCGTCGAACATCCTCTCCGACCTCGACAATTCGTTGATCAACATTGTGGCGTCAGCGAAGAACGCCTTGAGCGACGCCGGCCTTTCCCCTGAATCCGTTTCCAGCGTGGCGGCCGTTGTCGGCGTCGCCGGCGCGAATGTCGGCGACTATGCAGAACGCATCGAACGCGTTCTGCCCTTTGCCAGACGCCGGGTTGTCACCGATGCAACGACAGCCCTGCAAGGAGCTCTCGGCGATTACGACGGCGTGATCGGCGCATTCGGCACAGGCTCCGTTTACAGTGCGCGCCGCAACGGCAAGATCTACGGCATCGGAGGCTGGGGGTTCGTTGTCGGTGATCAGGCAAGCGGCGCTCGCCTCGGCCGCGACCTCTTGGAGCAGTCCCTGCTTGCGCGTGACGGGGTGCGCCCGTCCTCGCCCGTGACCCAGACCGTCATGGCCGAGTATGGCGACGATCCCGAACGGGTCGTCGAGTTTGCCCATGTGTCCCGTCCCAATGACTTTGCCCGCTATGCACCTGTCGTTTTCGAAGCTGCAGCCAAGGGCGACCCGGTTGCGACGGCAATCGTTCGGAACGCAGCAGCCTCGATCGGCGAGAGCCTTGATGCACTGCTCTGGCCGGAATGCGAGGCGATCTGCCTGTTGGGCGGGCTGGCGAACGCCTATCGTCCGTGGCTCGCAGAACGTCACGTTGCTCTGCTGCGCGAGCCGCGCGGCGACGTCCTGCAGGGCGCCATCGATCTCGCTGTGAAGTTTCTGCACGAGGAAGGAACAAGCGCGGCATGACCGACGATTTTGCAAGCCTCCTTTCCCCCGAGCGCCTTCAGGCTGGCGGCACCGGCCCGCTCTACGTCAAACTGCGGCGCACGCTGGAAGATGCCATTCGCACAGGCACGCTTGGCCATGGCGACGCTCTGCCACCCGAGCGTGACATCGCGGAATTTGCAACGGTCAGCCGGGTGACTGTGCGCAAAGCGATCGATGAGCTGGTTGCCGACGGCCTGCTGGTGCGCCGCCACGGCTCCGGCACCTTTGTGACGAAGCCGGTGTCGAAGGTCGAGCAACGTCTCTCGCAGCTTACCTCCTTTACCGAGGATATGGCGCGCCGCGGCATGACCTCGCGATCCGAATGGTTGCACAAGGGCATCCACACGCCCTCGCCGGATGAAATGATGATTCTCGGTCTCGCGACGGATGTCAGGGTTTCACGGCTCAGCCGATTGCGCATCGCTGATGACCAGCCGCTGGCCATAGAAAACGCCAGCGTCTCCGGAGAATTCCTGCCCGATCCCTTTGTCGTGACAACGTCGCTTTATGCCGAACTCGAGCGCCGTCAGGTCCGCCCGGTCCGCGCCGTGCAGCGGATTTCCGCTACCAACATGAAGGAAGCCGACGCCCATCTGCTTGGCGTACCTGTCGGCGCTGCAGGGCTGTCGATCGAGCGTATCTCCTATCTCGGCTCCGGGCGAGCGGTTGAATTTACGCGCTCGCTCTATCGCGGCGATGCCTATGATTTTGTCGCTGAACTGACGATCGGCGTGCCGTGATGCCTGGTCGCATTGAAGAGACGGCGAATGGCGTCTATTCCATGTACCCATGACAGCTCGCATCACACTCCTCGACAGCATCTCCGATCCCGGAAATCCCGCAAAGCCGAATGACGACAGCTTCGGCTGCAACGAGTCCTGCGCCTTCGTCATCGACGGTGCGACGGGGCTCGGAGACCGCCAATATATGGATGTGGCGGGCAGTGACGCCGCCTGGATCGCCCAGCATTTCGCTCGCGGCTTTGAGGATCAGATCACCCGTGAGTCCAGCATCTCGGAGGTTGCGCGCGACCTGTCGGTCGCAGCCCGGGCGGCTTTTCTCCGACACAACGAGAACGTGCCGCGTTATGCCTGGCCATTGACCGCATTCGCGATGCTGCATCAAACACGCAATGGCTTCCACTTCATCGGCCTCGGCGACTCCTGCGTCTTCCTGCTACAGGAAGACGGCTCCGCCACCATGCACATGGCAATCCCGGGTGCCTATCAATATGAGCAGAACCAGGCGCGAAAACACATTGCGCGCACGGGCGGCATCACCAAGGAAGGTGGCGCGCTCGGCAATACCGAGACCCTCGCCTTGTTGCGCCAGCACCGCGAACGGCAGAATACGCCGGAGAGCGGGGTCTGGACCCTCGGCCTCGTGCCGGAGGCAGCCGACCACCTGATTTCTGAACGGCTGAATGTCAGAAGCAAGGCGCACGCCATCGTCTGCAGCGACGGCCTTTCGGACCTGGCGGTCCTTTACGCAGCTTATGATTCAGCGAGCCTCGTACGCACCGCACGAAATAGAGGATTGCGGCCAATGCTTGATGAACTCAGGCACCTCGAACGTGAGATCGATCCAGAAGGTCTACGCTATCCACGCTTCAAGCAGAGCGACGACACTACGGCCCTGCTTGTCGAATTGACGCTCGACGCCTGAAGCGATTTTCGATTCCGGGTCAGCGCGTTGCGCCGAAAACCTGAACCAATCAATGCAGCCGTTGCATCAAACATTGAAGACGCAGCCGGTCAGGCCGCGTCGTCGATTTGCTCGTCGCGCTTGCGCGGCACGTAGTTGAGAACCGGCCCCAGCCAACGCTCGACCTCGGCAACGTCCATGCCCTTGCGGTTCGCGTAATCCTCGACCTGATCCCGCTCCACCTTGGCGACGCCGAAGTAGTAGGAATCGGGGTGGCCGATATAGATGCCCGAAACGGAAGAGCCCGGCCACATCGCGTAGCTCTCGGTGAGCGTCACACCTGCCGTCTTCTCCGCATCGAGCAGGCCGAACAGCGTCTTCTTTTCGGTATGGTCGGGCTGCGCCGGATAGCCCGGTGCCGGACGGATACCGGCATATTCCTCGGTGATGAGCTGCTCGTTACTGAGATGCTCGTCCTTGGCGTAGCCCCAATATTCGCGACGTACCTGTAAGTGCATGCGCTCGGCAAAGGCTTCGGCGAAGCGATCGGCCAACGCCTTCACGAGGATCGACGAATAGTCGTCATTGGCGCGTTCGAAGCGTTCGGCAATTGCGACCTCTTCGATACCGGCCGTGACGACGAAACCGCCAACATAGTCCTGAACGCCGCTTTCGACCGACGCAACGAAGTCCGACAGCGCCACGTTCGGCCGGCCGTCACGCTTCGACAGCTGCTGGCGCAGCGTGAAGAAGGTGGCAAGCTCGTCCTTGCGGCTCTCGTCCTTGAACAGGCGGATATCGTCGCCAACTGCGTTCGCTGGCCAGAAGCCGATGACGGCGCGCGGGTGGAACCACTTCTCGTCGATGATCTGCTTCAGCATCGCCTGCGCATCGGCCCAAAGCGCACGAGCGGCCTCGCCTTGCTTCTCGTCCTCGAGAATGGCTGGGAACCGGCCACGCAACTCCCAGGTCTGGAAGAACGGCGTCCAGTCGATGTACTTGGCGATATCAGCGAGATCGTAGCCGTCGAACACCTTGGTGCCGAGGAAGCTCGGCTTGGTCGGCTTATAGGCCGCCCAATCGACCTGCTGCGCATTTTCGCGGGCACGGGCGAGCGGCAGACGCACCTTCTCGGCCTCGCTACGCGCATGCGCCGCCGCCACCTTGGCGTATTCGGCACGGATATCGGCCACATAGCCATCGCGATTGTCAGGCGACAGCAGCGTCGAGACCACACCGACGGCCCGGCTGGCATCCGTCACATAGACGGCCTGGCCCTTGTTGTAGCCCGGATGGATCTTGACGGCCGTGTGGACACGGCTCGTCGTCGCGCCACCAATCAGCAATGGCAGGTCCAGACCCTGACGCTCCATCTCGGCGGCGACATGCACCATCTCGTCGAGCGACGGCGTGATCAGGCCGGAAAGGCCTATGACGTCAACCTTCTCGGCAACGGCGGTCTCGAGGATCTTCGTCGCCGGCACCATGACGCCGAGGTCGATGATCTCGTAGTTGTTGCAGGCGAGCACGACGCCGACGATGTTCTTGCCGATATCGTGGACGTCGCCCTTGACGGTCGCCATCAGGATCTTGCCGGCAGCCTTGCGGTCATCGCCGCCGTTCTGGCGCTTCTCCTCTTCCATGTAAGGCAGAAGCACGGCCACGGCCTGCTTCATCACGCGCGCCGACTTGACAACCTGCGGCAGGAACATCTTACCCGATCCGAACAGGTCGCCGACCACGTTCATGCCGGCCATCAGCGGGCCTTCGATGACGTGCAGCGGACGCTCCGCCTTCTGGCGCGCCTCTTCGGTATCGGCATCGATATATTCGGTAATGCCGTTGACCAGCGCATGTTCAAGCCGCTTCTCGACCGACCATTCGCGCCAGGAGAGGTCCTGCACGCGTCCTTCGCGTGCGGCTCCGCCGCGGAACTTCTCGGCCACTTCGAGCAGACGCTCGGTCGCATCGGCACGGCGGTTCAGCACCACGTCCTCGCACGCCTCGCGCAGCTCGGCGTCGATCTGGTCATAGACGGCGAGCTGGCCAGCATTGACGATGCCCATGTCCATGCCCGCCTGGATGGCGTGGTAGAGGAACACGGCATGCATCGCCTCGCGCACCGGCTCGTTGCCGCGGAACGAGAAGGAGAGGTTCGAAACGCCGCCCGAGATATGCACGAGCGGCATCTTCTGGCGGATCGTGCGCGTCGCCTCGATGAAGTCGACGCCGTAATTGTTGTGCTCTTCGATGCCGGTCGCGACCGCAAAGACGTTCGGGTCGAAGATGATGTCTTCGGGTGGGAAGCCCGCCTTTTCGGTCAAGAGCTTGTAGGCGCGCGTGCAGATCTCGACCTTGCGGTCATAGGTATCCGCCTGCCCCGTCTCGTCGAAGGCCATGACGACCACGGCTGCGCCATAGGCATGCAGCAGCTTCGCTTGCGCCAGGAAGTTCTCTTCGCCTTCCTTCAGCGAAATCGAGTTGACGATCGGCTTGCCCTGCACCCGCTTCAAGCCAGATTCAATGATCGAGAACTTGGACGAGTCGATCATGACGGGCACGCGAGCGATATCCGGCTCGGCGGCGATCAGGTTCAAGAACTCGACCATCGCCTTTTCGGAATCGATCAGGCCTTCGTCCATGTTGATGTCGATGATCTGCGCGCCGTTCTCCACCTGGTCGCGCGCCACATCGAGCGCTGCGGTGTAGTCGGCATTGGTGATCAGCTTGCGGAAGCGTGCCGAGCCCGTGACGTTGGTGCGCTCGCCGACGTTCACAAAGGGAATGTCCTTGGTCAGCTCGAAGGGCTCGAGGCCCGACAGCGACATGAACGGCCGATGCTCGGGGATCGGACGCGGCTTGTACTTGGCGACGACCTCGGCGATCGCCTTGATGTGCTCCGGCGTCGAGCCGCAGCAGCCACCGACGATGTTGACGAGGCCTTCGCGGGCGAACTCGTCGATCTGCGCCGCCATCAGCTCTGGCGTCTCGTCATACTGGCCGAACTCGTTCGGCAGGCCGGCGTTCGGATAGGCGCAGATAAAGGTGTCGGCAACGCCGGACAGCTCCTGCAGGTGCGGACGCATGGCGTTGGCGCCGAGCGCGCAGTTGAGGCCGATCGTAAACGGGTTGGCATGGCGCACGGAGTTCCAGAACGCCGACGGCGTCTGGCCCGACAGCGTGCGGCCGGAAAGGTCGGTGATCGTACCCGAGATCATGACGGGAAGGCGGATGCCCTTGGCCTCGAAGCGCTCCTCGCAAGCAAAGATCGCCGCCTTGGCGTTCAGCGTATCAAAGATCGTCTCGATCAGGATGATATCGGCGCCACCATCTATCAGCCCGTCGATCTGTTCGGCATAGGCCATGCGCAGGTCGTCGAAGGTGACGGCGCGAAAGCCCGGATTGTTGACGTCAGGGGAGATCGATGCCGTGCGGTTGGTCGGGCCGATGGCGCCGGCCACGAAACGGCGGCGGCCATCCTCGCGCTCGGCGCGGATGCAAGCACGGCGCACGATCTCGGCGCCTTCCTTGTTGAGCGCGTAGACCTCGCCTTCCATCGCATAATCGGCCTGCGCGATGCGGGTCGACGAGAACGTATTGGTCTCAAGGATATCGGCGCCGGCCTTGGCGTATTTGTAATGGATCTCTTCGATCGCATCCGGCTGCGACAGGATCAGAAGGTCGTTGTTTCCCTTCTGGTGGCAGGCACAGCCGATGAAACGATCGCCGCGGAAATGGTCTTCATCGAAGCCCAGCCCCTGGATCTGTGTGCCCATGGCACCGTCAAGAACGAGGATGCGTTCGCTGGCGGCTTTCTTGAGCGCAGCAAACACTTCACTACCGTCGCGCTTTGCCCCTTCGGAACCAAACAGAGTATCAAACACGGGCGGACTCCTTGACGTCGTTGCAGACCAAATGGTCCAATCACATAAAGATATCTTTATGTCAATATATCCATCTCATGTGGCGCCTTTGCGGCGCTGGGCAGATGACAGACTCGAGCGGCCCCTATATAGGCGGTTGCGAAGGCTTTGTGCACGAAATCGGAGGAGTATCATGGCACCTGCAAACGGCGACGCCGCGCTCGGAAACTGGACCACCCGCAGCTATCACCGCAACTGGCTTCTTGCACAGGCAAACGGGCTCTTCGATTTCTTCCAGCACAACTCCATCAACCCCAAGGGCGGCTTCTTCGATCTCGACGACACCGGCAAGCCACTCAATGCCGCCGGTCAGGTCCGCCCGATCCACATCACGTCACGCGCCGTTCATTGCTTTGCGATCGGCACGCTTCTCGGTCGCCCCGGCGCCGCCGACGTTGTCGATCACGGCATGCGGTACATCTGGAACCATCACCGCGACACCAGGAATAGCGGTTATTTCTGGTCGCTCGATGACAACGGTCCTGTTGATTCAAACAAGCAGGGGTACGGCCACGCCTTCGTCCTGCTCGCGGCATCTTCCGCCAAGACAATCGGCCATCCGCTGGCCGACGGCATGCTGGCTGACATCACCGAAGTCCTGAACACGAAGTTCTGGGAAGCCAAGCACGGCGCCATTGCCGAAGAGTTCACCGCCGACTGGCAAGCGCTCGACGGCGGCAACTACCGCGGCCAAAACTCCAACATGCACCTGACCGAAGCGCTGATGGCTGCCTTCGAGGCAACCGGCGACCGCGATTATCTCGCCAAGGCCGAAAGCATTGCCGACCTCGTCATCCGTCGCGCGGCCGGTTCCGTCGGCTGGCGCGTTGCCGAACACTTCACCACCGATTGGGGTCTCGACAAGGATTACTACCATCCGAACGAAATGTTCCGTCCCGCGGGCACGACGCCGGGCCACTGGCTGGAATGGGCACGTCTCCTCCTGCAGCTCTGGGTGCTCGGCGGCAAGAAGCAGGAATGGATGCCGGATGCGGCCAAGAGCCTGTTCTCGCAGTCGATCGCGCTCGGCTGGGACGACGACAAGGGTGGCTTCTTCTATACGCTCGACTGGGACGACAAGCCCGCCAAGCGCAACAAGCTGTGGTGGCCGGCCTGCGAAGGTGCCGGCGCGGCGCACTTCCTCAACGAGCACCTGCCGAGCGACTACCACGAGGAACACTACCGCCGGATCTGGAACGTGATCGAGCGCTCGTTCATCGATCACAAGAACGGCGGCTGGCATGAGGAACTGACGGAGGATCTCGTTCCCTCGCACAGCCTGTTCCCCGGCAAGGGCGACATCTATCACGCCCTGCAGGCCTGCCTGATCCCTCTCTTCCCGGCGAACGGCAGCCTGACCAAAGTCATCGCGGAAGCGGGCGGCAAAATCTGATTTGAGCAAGCGCCACCTTCGTGGCGCTTGACCATTATTTTCGAGCGCGAGCCACGCTGACCCACTGTCGCCAAGCGACGACAGGCAGCCGGAATGACTGTGCGCTGAAAAACAGATCGGTGCGAGGTTTTGTATGACGCTGATACCAACGACCAATTGGGCAGCCAGCTTTCACTATGGCTTCCGAGACTGCCTATACCCGTCTTCCCTGGACGCGGTTTGCGAAATCGTGGCGCGATCGCCAAGGATAAAGACGGTGGGATCAGGCCACTCGTTCAATGCGATCGCGGATGGCGAAGTCGCTCTGTCGCTTACCGATCTGCCGATCAACCCTGTTGTTGAAAACGACGGAAGACAGGTTTCCGTTGCTGGTCATTGCACCTATGGCGAGCTTGCGCTTTTCCTCCATCGCCATCGTCTGGCCATTCACAATCTGGCCTCCCTTCCCCACATTTCGATTGCCGGAGCGATTGCGACCGCGACCCATGGCTCGGGCAACCGGAACGGCAACCTGGCGACGGCGGTCTCGGGACTCGAAATTGTCTCGGGCGACGGCCGCCTGATGAAAGTTACTCGCGGCGACGCCGATTTCGCTGGCATGGTCGTGCACCTCGGCGCCCTTGGTGTCGTTACGCGTGTGACGCTTGATGTTCAGCCGGAATTTCAGGTCGCGCAGTGCGTCTACGACGGCTTGGCCTGGGACAAGCTGTTGGCCAACCTCGATGAGATCATGGCCTTGGGCTACAGCGTCAGTGTGTTCACGCAATGGGGTCAACAAGCGGGATCGATCTGGGTCAAGAGAACCGCATCGACCGACGAGTGGCCCGCCGAAGTCCACGGTGCAACGCGCGCAATGCTCAACAGGCATCCGATAAGCGGATTGGACGCGCAAAACTCCACCGAACAACTGGGGCAATACGGGCGCTGGTCCGACAGGCTTCCGCATTTCAAGATGGGCTTCACGCCGAGCAACGGCGAGGAGATACAGTCCGAGTTCCACATTCCCCGGGAATACGGGGTGGCTGCG
Organism: Rhizobium grahamii CCGE 502; assembly: GCF_000298315.2. Lineage (GTDB taxonomy): Bacteria > Pseudomonadota > Alphaproteobacteria > Rhizobiales > Rhizobiaceae > Rhizobium > Rhizobium grahamii. Next base: position 179,687 of record NZ_AEYE02000014.1, read on the forward strand.
ATCGACGCGCTGCTGTCGATCCGTGAGAAGTTTGCCCATCTGGTTCAAGCAGCCGAATTCCGGACAGTTGCGGCAGATGAACTGTGGCTCAGCCCTCAGTATCGCCGCGACACGCTCTCGATCCACTTTACCTGGACTCGGGATCAAGACGCGGTGAACGCGGCTGCGAGGCACATTGAGCAGGCGCTGTCGCCCTTCGCGCCCCTGCCGCACTGGGGCAAGGTCTTTACGGGCCACCACATCGGCGGCAAATATGAGAAGCTTGTCGAATTTGGCCGCCTCCGAGACCGGATGGATCCGGAGCGGACGTTCTCCAACCCGTGGTTGGAAAACGTCGTATTCGGCTCAGGTGAGGGCTAAGCGCTGGCCGCGAATGAGGTTCGGCTCGACCTGATCGAACTGCAACTTTTCCGGAAGGGATCGCTGGCAGGATAGGCTGGCGCTTCAAACTACGCCAGCTGGAATGCCAATCATGCCAGGCGCAACGCGTCGAGATCCTTCGCCAGCATCAGGGCGAGCGCCTCGACCACAAGGTTGTGGTCGTCGCGCTGTGGCAAGCCGGAGACGGTAACCGCTCCAATGCAGCCGGTGCCCTTTACATTGATCGGAAAGCTGCCGCCGTGCGGCGCATAGTCAGCATCCGACAGGCCGTTATCGGCAACCGTCTTGCCCTTCTGCTTGAGGTCGAGGCCGATTGCATAGCTGCTTCTGAAATAGCGTAGCACCAGGTTGCGCTTGCGCCGCACCCATTGAACGTTATCCGGCGTAACGCCCGGGAGCGCGGCATAGAAAACCGGCATTGCATGCAGAGTGATATCGATCGCGACGCCGAGACCGCGTTCGCTCGCGAGTTCCTGCAGGAGCCTGCCGAGCTGCCATGCCGTCGTGAGATCGAAGGTGTCGAAGCTTAGCACCCTCTCCTGGTCGGCGATCCGTCCGAGGTCTTCATCGGGCATGGTCATGTCTGTTTCCTCTCCTGCAATGCTTTTTTCTGAACAAATGCAAGCGGAAGGGAAAAGTAAAGCAGAATCGTGGCGATACCCGAGAGCTAGCATTGTGAATGATCGCGGATTGTCGGCATCGCGGTCTTGCGCAATCGCATCGCCGCCGGTGACATCGACACTCAAGGGGTAGACGCCCACATAACGCGCCGGAGGCCGGCGCAGACAATTGCGCCGGCCTCAAGCAGTCCTTCATGCCCCTGTGATTTTCATGCCGGAAGCGGGATGGATCACCGCAGTCCGCCGGTCAACTATCGGAGTGGCGTTCAGCTGTCTGTTCCGCAACGGCGGCGATTTCAGGCACGCCGTTGGCCAGAAGGCGCTTGCGAACCAGGACGCCCATGACGCGGGCGGCGGTCGAGAAACTCATTTGGTCGAGCGGTCCCTCGCCTTCCCAAGGCTTTGTCAGCCGTTCGGTGACGGCTCCGACGATGTTCATCGGAACGATATCGTCGCATTGACGCATCGCTTCAAAGACCTGGCTGATGGGAACAACGCGTCCTTCGAAGGTGACGATTGGTTCCGTGAGTTCCGCATCCCACTCTTCGAAGGCATAGAGTGCTTCGCGGAAGAGTTCCTGAAGGGTGAACGGGGCGTGTCCATTGTGAAGCGGCGGCAAGGCATTCGTCATGTCTGTCTCCTCTTTAGGGCTAGTGCCATTCCTCCTTTTCGGCCGGGCAGCTACGTGGGAAGCAGAACTCAGGTTTCCCCTGCGGGACCGAATAACACGATCTATGTTATAGTGTAATATATGCGTGAGAAAGCCTTTTATCGGCCTCACGGTTCCCGTGCGCCGTGGAAAAGAAATAGGCCATTGATATTGCAGCGAATATCAATGGCCTTTTAATCTCAAATGGAAGGTGGCCGAGCCACCCGACGATCATTGCGCGATCGAAAACGTCACGTTGACGGTAATGTTGTAGCTGGTCTCACCGCCCTGGATGGGAACGGCTGAGTCGGCCCCCTCCTTCATCATTGCTGCCCGAAAAACCGGCACCGGCTGCGGGCGCGGCAGGGTCTCGGTGATCTCGACCACGCGGCCGAGCTGGACATCGGCGGCTTCGGCAAGCGTCTTCGCCTTCGCGATGGCATTGGCAACGGCATTCTTGCGTGCCTCCTCCATCGCTTTCTCCGGCTTGTCGTTGGTGAACTGGATGTCGCCGCCCTGGTTGACGCCGAGCGCAACCGCCTCGTCGAGGATGGCGCCGAGCTTGGACAGGTCGCGGATACGCACGCTCAGCGAATTGGACACCTGGTATGCGACCAACTCCGGCGGCTTGGGCTGGCCATCGTTGGATTGCGGATAATTGAATTGCGGTTGCACGGAAAAGCCGGAGGTCTGGAGATCCCGCTCGGCAATGCCTGCCTTTTTCAGCGCAGCCAGCACCTCGCTCATCGCTTTATTGTTTTCGTCGAGCGCTTCGCGTGCGGTTTTTGCCTGCTTCACAACGGAAAGGTTGAGCACCGCCATGTCGGGCGCCACGCTGGCCTGGCCCTCGCCGCTAACGGAAATCACGGGCTCGCGCGACTGGGAATCGGCAGCCAGCGTCGGCAGTGCCGTGGCAGCAGCGGTCGGAAGGCTCAGCAGAAGGCTGAAGGCGATTGTTCTGGTGTTCGGCAGCACGATATTTCACTCCGTGATTGTGAAGTCTCGCTTGTCGTCTTGCCGATTGATTGTGAAGCTATTGCGGCAGTCTCTTGTGACCGCTGCAGAATTGCGTTAGAGCGAAACCCGTTCCGGGGAACCATTGCGCCGGACACGGCAGCGACGTTGCCGCCGGGCCTGTAGCTCAATGGTTAGAGCCGGCGGCTCATAACCGCTTGGTTGGGGGTTCGAGTCCCTCCGGGCCCACCACTTTTTCCAGGTTTTGCGCCGTGCGGCCCGTATCGCCTGTGCCTTTTTGGGCGACGGATCGAAACCCATGCGCTGCGTTAATAGGAACGTCCACATCGGCCAAGATGGAGTGGCCTTCACGCGCTGTCGTTGACTGTTCAAACGCGCTCGCGCACAAAAGCTCCCGAGCAAGAGGGAGGCTATCCAACATGAAAGATGTCGTCGCACTGGTGACGGGCGGAAGCCGCGGCGTCGGCCGCGGGATTGCGCTTGCTTTGCTCACCGAGGGTGCCACGGTACACGTTACCGGCAGGACGTTTTCCGAGGCAGAGGTGGGTCCCGAGGGTAACCGCGCGGGATCGCTCCAAGGGCTGGAGCTTGAGGCCGCGAACCTACCCGGACGAGTTGTCATTCATCACTGTGACCACAGCAACGACGCCGAAACCGAACGTGTGGCCGCGGGGATCCGAGCCGGCGGCGGGCTGGATATTCTGGTGAACAATGCGTGGCCCGGCTATGAAGGCATGGTCGAGGATGGTGAATTCACCTGGCCTCGACCGTTCTGGGAGCAACCAAGCCGGCGATGGGACGCCATGATCGGCACCGCACTGAAAGCTGCTTTCATGATGTCGCGGGAAGTGGCGCCGATGATGATCTCGTCCCATCTCGGTCTAATCGTCAATATTTCATTCTGGGCAGCTCAACTCTACGAGGGGAATGCGATCTATGGAATCGCCAAAGCTGCTGCCGACAAGATGGTTGCAGATTTCGCGCACGAGCTGCGTCCCCACAACGTTGCCGCCGTCGCACTCTATCCTGGCCTGGTCCGCACCGAAGCGGTCATGCGGAACGCAGATTATTTCGACTTGTCCAACTCCGAGTCCCCCAGGTTTATCGGGCACGTCATTGCCGGACTTTGGCGAGACCCTGCGCTGATGTCGAAATCCGGGCACGCCTTGGTCGCGGCAGAGCTGGGCCGGCAATACGACATAGCTGACATCGACGGCTACCGACCTGTTCCCCTCACAGCGGCGGACTTTGCAAAGAGCTGAACTCGCGTCTGCCTTTGCACAGCCTCGACGGCCTGTCCGCTACGGCGTCGTGCGCATAGATCGGCGATGTCGAGCACCCGGAAAAGTTTGAGCCGCTTCATCGTTTCGGCGCCCTCGCATTGGGTGGAACCCCTGTGTAAACGGCACCATAGCAATGCTTGATCGGCCGTTGGGACTAGTGGAGGCATGCCGGAGCGATGAAAATATCCACGGTTGCCAGAGGAAACCGCGCGATCAGCATACCAGTGAGTTCCTCCTGGGTGCGATGACCGCGATTGAAGAGGTCGAGCGCCGCGCTGCAGATCATCTCCGATCTCTTGTCGTCCGGTTTGGCCTTGTAATGCCTGTACCAAGACTGAACGGACAGCGAGAGCACGGCCAATTCGGTTTCAAGGATACTCGTGACTAGCATTCCTGATCTCCCCCAGATTAAGGCGACGCTTTAACAGCCCCTCATTTGTAAGCCTGCAATCTCTGTTGAGCCGATGCCGAAGATTGCGGCTTGGCATTCAGTGTGAAGCGACGGCGCGACGACCGCTTGACGCGAGATGTTCAGTGATCGCGCGCCGGATTTCCGTGACCGTATCGAAAAGCCTGTTGTCGAGGTCAATGACATTGAACCGGACAGCGATGAACTTGAGGCGGTTTTCGACGGGAACCGCAATCCCGACTTCCTGACCGTTGAATACGACAGCTTGCTTTCGCATAGACAAACCTCGGGCGTGGGCGCACGCACCATCAAGCAATTGGATCAAGGATTGACGACGGAGTCAGCTTGTCGTCGTCGGTCGGTATCGGATCGACATGAGATCACGCACTCGTTGAGCCGTTGCGAAGAAACGAAGTCGTAGAAACAACGTCATCACCCTCCTCGAGTGAGGTCAAGCGCCGCGGAGTGCTGCCGGAAGTATTGTTAGTGGGAACTGGCTTGTGAAGTGAACGTATTCGAGAAAACCAAGGCAAGCAACTGATTTTTGTGATTTTTTAGCATTTCGAATCATATGACAATTACCGCATGTGCGAAGCCGAAATGACGTACGTGCGTCGCTCATGCACAAGAGTTCGAAGGAATGAAGGACCGCGATGTCGGGGGGGAAAGCCTCCATCGAGACATGTCCAGGCTTCGTCAGCGGTAAGACTTGGCGACCACCTGCGCTTCCGCCGATCGATCGACTGCCTGAACGGCAACGATGCGGGCCTCTGTTTTTGGGGACACGCCAGGAACAAAATCCGACCCGCAGTGTTTTGGCTATGCTTTGAGAAGTGAAACCCCTCAAAGTCCAACTCGCGCCTCTGCCCCCGCACCCGCGACTGCGGGGCTTTTTCTTCGCTTGCCGCATATGAGGGGAACGTTGTCGATCTACACGCGTTTGTTGTGATCGGTCCCCCTTGTCGGCTGGGCCGCTTGAGAGATTTTACGTGCTCTTGCCAAATGCCAAGGAGCACGCGATGAATTTAAGCGCAGTTCTATCCCTCGAGAACGTCACAATCCCCTTTGCTCTGGATGAGAAGCTGAGCGTTCAGATGGTTCTCGGCGAGAGCATTCAAAGGATGGTATTAGCTATTAAGAGTTCTAAACCTAGTTCACGTCGGTGCGATCAATGGCGATCGCAATGCCACGGCTTAGGGCATCCTCCCTGGCGAGGCGAAGAGCCTGGTCGATACGATAGATGACGAGCTCGTTCTTTGGCGCGAGGCGATTTCGCGCGCAAAGCAAAGTGCAAAATCAGCTCAATGAGTTCGCTCTCAGGCATTGCCCTCATTCTCGCGTCGCGAGCCGTCCTTGAGAGTAGACTTGAGCGCTTGCGATCAGAAGACATCCAATTCGCGCAAGAACAAAAATCGAAACATCAGCAAAGACGCAAATACCAGTCCGCCTGCGCTCCCCTAGTTTTCGTTGGGTCGATCCTGGAGCCGACCCCAGCCTCTCCCGGATCGACGAGCGTACGGTTGGCGCCTTTGGCGAATTGGTTCCGGCCGTACGCTGCCGATTACTGTTGGTGCTCGGATGCAGCATCAAAATCGGTGACGATACCGTGACGCAACGCCTCTTCCTCGGCTGCCCGCAAAGCCTGCTGGATAAGAAGTATGACAAAATCGTAGTCAGGACTTTCCCAGGATGCCATTTCGCGGGCGACGCCCAATGTAAAGATCAGTTGCTGCACAATTGTCTCGGTCACGACACGACTCCAGTAGGCCGGGCAATTCTAGACGACCTGAGAAAACGCAACTATCGCAACGATCCCGTGATCTTGTGAGAGAAAACCACCACGCAGTTGGTGGGAACGTACCATTGACCTCCGACACGGCGGCACGCTGGATTTGGTTGACCCACGCCAGGCGAAAACCATCATTCTGTAATGTTTCCCCCGGCGTCTCAGCCTTCAGCACGTCGCCCGCCTGCCTGGCTTCCTCACACGTCTGATCAAGAGACAAGAAGAGCGCGCAGTCGGACTCAGCCGCCTCTCTTGCGATGCTCCTCATTGCCCCCCCGCCCTGCCCTATGCTCGGTTGGTTGAGCGGATTGAAGAACACCTCCACCGCACTAGATGCGGCCACGCATGCGAAAGCCTGCCGCGGTGATACGAATGGCAATGCCCGCTGAACGAGAGGTAACGAAATCTGAGGAGGATTCCATGCCGAGCATGCGCGCTGTCGAAGTAAGAAATGCCAATGCGCCTTTGCAACTGGTCGAACGCGAGATTCCGACCCCCGCTGCCGGCCAGGTCTTGATCAAGGTTCAGGCGTGCGGAGTCTGCCATAGCGATGCCTTCACCGTATTGGGAGCCTTTCCCGGCATCGCCTACCCGCGCATACCCGGCCACGAGGTCGTCGGCGTTATCGACCAAGTCGGCGAACGCGTGCCGCGTTGGAAGGCGGGCCAACGCGTCGGAGTTGGCTGGCACGGCGGTCATTGTGGGCACTGCTCCTCCTGCCGCCGGGGCGATTTCGTGACCTGTGAGACGGCACAAATTCCGGGGATCAGTTATGACGGCGGTTATGCGGAGTATATGGTCGCACCGTTTGAAGCCTTGGCCGCAATCCCTGATGAACTCAAAGCCGCCGAGGCCGCGCCCCTTCTGTGCGCCGGGATCACCACTTACAACGCATTGCGCAACAGCGGCGTTCGGGCGGGCGATACGGTTGCCGTCCTTGGTGTCGGCGGGCTCGGCCACCTTGGCGTGCAATTCGCCGCGAAAATGGGCTGTCGCACGATCGCCATTGCGCGGGGTGCCGACAAGGAGCCGTTGGCGCGTGAGCTCGGAGCTCATCGCTATCTTGACAGCACCACCCAGGATGTCGCCGCCGAATTGAGCAAGCTCGGCGGAGCCCGCGTGATCCTGTCGACCGTCACCAATTCGCAGGCGATGAGCGCGGTGCTTGGTGGATTGGCAGTCAATGGAAAGATGATCGTGCTTGGCGCTTCATCCGAGCCGATTGAAGTCTCGCCATTCCTCTTGATTGGCGGTCGTCGCGGAATTCAGGGATGGCCCTCTGGGACATCGAGCGACTCGGAAGACACGCTCGCATTCAGCGCTCTCGCAAATGTTCGTCCGATGATCGAAACAATGCCGCTGGAGCGGGCCGCAGAGGCTTATGAGCGGATGATGAGTGGGGCGGCGCGGTTCCGGATGGTCATAACAACCGGCAAATAGCTGAGGTTGGGCGAGCTCGAAACTTCGCGTTTGCATGCGAGAGCGGGAGAGCCGAGAGGTCAGCCTACCCGCGGTGATCCTCTCGAGCCCTCAGGGACCCGAAGGCACCCCTGTGCGTCCTTTTTGGCGGAAGGACAATAATAACTTAGGCTGAGTGAACCAACTTGGGAAGTTGGACAAAGGTCCGATCGAAAAGAGGGAGGCTGAAGGAGGGTTGGTCCGCGACATCCCAAAGCCTCCCTCATCCTTCGGGGCAGAAGGACAAGGGTCAGTTAGTGCCGACAGTCCGCTTGGCTAGTCGGACTTAGGTCTGACGACTTTGTGGCCAAGCTGCGAATCGGGCGCATCTGCGCACCGGTTCCGGAAATGGGACACGCGACGAATTAGAGCCCGTGCGCCAAGACCTTCTGGCAGCCCGGTGACAGGCGCTGCATGTTTTCCCTCAGGCAGGCGATGCCGCGACCACCGCCGAGCGGAACGGCGCGGCAATAGGAGCGAAAGTCCGGCCCGCAGGCTTCACGAGCGATAACCATCTCCTCGCGCGGCGAAAGCTCCGGTGCGGCGGCTGCTGCTGGAGCTGCGGCCTTTTGTGTCGCGCCAGTGTCGGGTGCCGCCGGTGCGGTCGACGCATCGGACGATGATTTCGGCGTGGCGGCCTTGCCGCTTCCGCCGAGTGCGCTGAGTGCCTGCTTGCATCCCGACGACAGAGACGCATCATGCTGCTGGAGGCAGGCAAGCGCCTCCTTGCCGCCGGGCGTGACGCCGGAGCAATTCGATAGGAAATCGCTGCGGCAGGCAGACTTGATGGCATTGCGCTGTGCGTCCGTCGGCTGTTGCGCAACTGTCGCGCCCGCAAACAGAGCGGCTGCGCAAAGCAGCGGCAGGCCAATTCCCGTTCTCCATAGGCCATGTTTCGTGGATGCGACTTCCAATGATGACGACGAGAAATCCTTCATAGTTCCTCTCCCTGCGGAAATCACAGTGTCGACCATGTCGGCATCGTGAGGCTGCTCTTAAAGCCCCCTTCATCGAGGGCGCCCTTGCTGTCCCGGCGAAGATCGAGCACGACAGCCATCGGCTCCTGCCTCGGACAACAAATCCTCAAGTGCGGGCGTCAGTTCTGGTCAACGACCTAGTTCGGTCTCTGACGTCGCGGCATTTATGTCTGTGCATCCGGCACCGCGGCAGTGCGGCGCTTTCGATATTCCTCGAAGCGTTGCAGGATCACATAGAAGGACGGCACCAGCAAAACCGCGAGGCAAGTCGACGCGATCATGCCGCTGAAGACTGAGATACCGATGGACCGGCGCGCATTGGCCCCGGCACCAGTCGCAAGCACGAGGGGCAAAACGCCGAGAATGAAGGCAAACGACGTCATCAGGATCGGCCGGAAACGCAATCGCGCCGCAAGCACTGCCGCGGCGGCAATTTCCATCCCCTGCATTCGCTTTTCACGTGCGTATTCAACGATCAGAATGGCATTCTTCGAGGACAGCGCGATAAGCAGAATGAGGCCGATCTGCGTATAGAGATTGTTGGCGACGCCGAGCGCCGTCAGGGCGCCGACCGTGCCGAGGAGCGCAAGAGGAACCGCGAGAATGACCGCAAAAGGCAATATCCAGCTTTCGTACTGGCCGGCCAGAACGAAATAGACCAGCAGAATGGCGAGGCCGAAAACGTAGTAGATCTGCGCGCCGACTGCCTTCTCCTGGTAGGACAAGGCGGTCCATTCAAAGCCGGCCCCGGTTGGCAATGTCTGATCCGCGATCTGCTCCATAACATTGAGCGCCTGCCCCGAACTGAAGCCGGTCGCGGCACCGCCAACGATCGTGGCGGTGGGATAAAGATTGTAGAGGCTGATCAGCGACGGTCCCGGCACGCTCGTGACGTCGATTACTGTACCCAGCGGCACCATGGTGCCATCGCCCGCCTTCACTTTTAGATTGCGGATGTCGTCCGGCCGCACGCGGAAGTCCGGCGACGCCTGCACATAGACCTGGAAGGTGCGGCCAAACTTGTTGAACTGTGTCACATAGCTCGATCCGACGTAGCCCGAAAGCGCCGAGAACACCTGCCCGACGGTGACGCCGAGCATCTCGGCCTTGATGCGATCGACCGAGACCTCGAGCTGCGGAGCATCCGCTCGGAACGAAGTCTGCAGCCGCTGCAGCGAGGACTGCGCGTTGCCGCGCTCGACGATCGTATTGGCCAGTGTTTGCAGCAGTGCGAAATCGAAGCTGCCGTCCTTGAGGAGCACCTGCATGGTGAACCCGCTGGCATTGCCGATACCCTGGATCGCAGGTGGAACAAGGACAAGCGTCTTTGCCGTCAGGATGCTATCCAGCGCGCTGTTCAGGTGCTGGTATATCGACAGCAGGTCCTGGCCCTTTTCCTTTCCACGCACGTCCCAGTCCTTGAGAATGACATAGGCGACACCGGCGTTCGGCAGGCTCGCGCTGTTGTCCAGCACCGATATCCCACTGATCGACAGCACCTGATCGACACCGGGGGTCGCCTCGGCGATCTCGCTGACCCGCTGCATGACCGCATCCGTGCGCTCTTTCGAGGCACCGTCCGGCAGCTGCGCGCTGATGAGGACGTAGCCCTGATCCTCGATAGGAAGAAAGGCCGTCGGAAGCCGGCTCAATCCCCAGAAGGCGACACCGATCAGCACCAGACCCGCCAGGACTGCGATCGCGCTGTTGCGCACCAGACCGCCGACAAGCCGCGAATAACCATTCTCTGCCGCATCGTAAACTCGATTGAAGCCGCGATAGAAGAAGTTGCGCCTCTCAGGCGGCACGGGTGGCCGCAGCCAGAGGGCGCATTGTGTCGGTTTTAGCGTGATCGCGTTGATCGCACTGATCAGCGCCGTTGCGGCAATGACGAGCGCGAACTGCCGGTAGAGTTGCCCGGTCAATCCCGGAAGGAAGGCGGCAGGAATAAAGACCGCCATGAGGACGAGCGTAATCCCGATGACGGGGCCGAGAAGCTCGTCCATAGCCTTCTCAGCCGCCTGCCTGCCCGGCATCCCCTCCTCGACATGGCGCGAAACACCCTCGACGATGACAATCGCATCATCAACGACGATGCCGATCGCAAGGACGATGGCAAACAACGTCGACAGATTGACCGTAAAACCAAGGGCCGCCATTGCGGCAAACGCGCCAATAATTGTCACCGGGACGGTCGTCGCCGGCACCAGCATGGCTCGCCAATCCTGCAGAAACAGCAGGATCACGATCAGAACCAGAACACCGGCCTCGATCAGCGTCTTGTAGACTTCGTTGATCGACGCCTGCACGAATTTTGTTGTATCGAACGGCATGCCGTATTCGAGGCCAGGCGGGAAGCTCTTCGAAAGCTCCGCCATCTTAACCCTGACAGATTGCGCAACCGCGATGGCATTTGCCTCGGGCAGCTGGAAAATGCCGATACCGGTTGCTGGGTGCCGATTCTGCAAGAATGACTGGCTGTAGGTCTGCGCGCCGAGTTCGACACGGCCGATGTCGCGTATTCGCGTTATCCGACCGCCATCCGCGGAATCGACCTTGACGATAATGTCCTCGAAGTCGGGAGCGTCGTTAAGCCGACCGCTGACATTGAGCGTGTACTGAAAATCCTGCCCGCTCGGCACGGGCGGCAATCCCACCTGCCCTGCCGTGACCTCCTGGCTCTGCTGCTGCACGGTATTGACGATGTCCTGTGGCGTCAGTCCTCGGGCTTGCAAGAGATCCGGATCCATCCAGATACGCATCGCATACTGGCCCGCGCCAAAGACGCTGACATTGCCGACGCCGGGAAGCCGGGCGAGCTCGTTCTGAAGGTTGATGACCGCGTAGTTCGACAGAAACAGGCTGTCGTAGCGGCTGTCCGGCGAGGTCAGACTGACGAAGCCCAGGATCGATGTCGACTTCTTCTGCGTCGTCACGCCTTGAACCTGAACGGCCTGCGGCAATGACGGCATCGCGATGGCGACGCGGTTCTGAACCAGAACCTGCGCCTGATCGGGATCAGTGCCGATTGCGAATGTGACCGTCAACGAATAGGTGCCGTCGCTGGCACTGGTCGATTGCATGTAAATCATGTTCTCGACGCCGTTGACCTGCAACTCGATCGGCAATGCGACGGTATCGATCAGCGTCTTGGCGCTCGCGCCCGGATAGCGCGTCGTTACCTGAACGGTCGGCGGAACTACGTTAGGGTACTGGGCAACCGGCAGCTGAAACAGTGCGACGGCGCCGATCAGGACGAAAACCAGCGCCAGAACATTCGAGAGTACCGGCCGCTCGATGAAGAAGCGCGAGATCATCCGTTTCGCCTCCTGGAGCTGATCCGGTGCCGGTTCATGGGACCTTCGATCCGCTCGGATCCCCTGTTGCCGCGGCCTCCAACGTGATTTTCTCAGGTGTGACCTTCATATCGGGTACGGCCCGTTGTATCCCGGCCATGACGACCCAGTCCCCGGCGTCGAGGCCGGATTCGATCACCCGCATCGAGCCGTTGCGGTGGCCTATCTTGACGACCTTCTGCTCGATCACGTCGTCCTTCCCGAGCACCAGCACATAATTGCCTTGTTGGTTGGTGCCGATCGCATCATCGCGAACGAGAAGCGCCTTGTCCTGGTGGGCGACCGGAACACGAACGCGGACGAAAAGGCCCGGAAGGAGGGCGTGTTCCTTGTTGTCGATGATACCTCGAACAGAGAGCGTTCCTGTCGAGGCATCGACCTGCGGAGCGACATAGTCGAGATGACCCTTGTGCGGATACCCCTCTTCGTCGCCCAACCCGATTTCCACCGGGATGCTGGGAAGGTCGGCCTGCGTCAGCTTGCGTCCTGCCTTTGCAAGGCTCTGCTTGATCATCAGCACCTGCGCTTCGCTGACGTTGAAGTAGACATAAAGTGGGTCGGTCTGAACGATCGTGGCAAGCTTTGTCGGGCCGGACACGCCGACCAGCGCACCGATATCAACGAGATGGTCCGTCACCGTTCCGTCGAAGGGCGCGACCACCTCTGTGTATCCGAGGTTGATGTTCGCAAGATCGAGGCTCGCCTGCGCGTTCAGAATGTTTGCGTTTGCCTCATCGAGCGTCGCCTTGGCGCTGTCGACGGCTGTCTGCGTCGTCACTTCCTGCTTCATCAGGTTGACCTGCCGGTCGTATTCCTGTTTCGCCCCAACCTGCGACGCCTGTTGCGAGGCCAGCTGCGCCTGTGCCTGATCGACCTGCGCCTTATAGGTGTCCCGCTGGATGGTGAAGAGCTTGTCGCCCTTCTTCACCGCGGTACCGTCCTTGTAGTCTATGGTCTCCAGAAAGCCCTGCACGCGGGCTTCAATGTCGACCGCGTTTATAGCATCCGTGTTGCCGGTTAGCTCAAAATATTCAACCACCGGCTGCTGTAACGGCTGCGCCACGTTCACCTTCGGCGGCGGCGGCGGCACATAGGCGTTGTTCCCGCTGTCGCATGCCGATAACGCAGCAACCACCGTCAAAATTCCGATAAGATGTAGCCCTCGGTACGAACTATCGCGCATTTTCCTGCCCCGATGCATGCACGAACTTCGGATTTCAATGTGTGCCGCTGGCTGATCCCAACACTTCAGACGCCAAGGCCGGCTGTAGTATGAAACAATATTTCCGCATTTCCGCGAAAAGCAATAGCGGCGCGCTCGATAAATAGTTGGCGATACGGACCGAAATGTGTGACAAAAGATGAACTTGCAGTTACATTTCGGCAGCAAGAAAAAGAAACGTACAGTAGCCGAGCTTCCCTCGAATCCGACGGTCTGCGCGGCTTTTTGATGTCTCGAAGGCACGTCCAAAGGCGTAGCCCTGCCTACGCCTTTCTGGCGATGGCAATGCCGCCGGCGACCTTATCGTACCCTGCATTCAACGCGTACCCAATCAACCGTTGCGAAAGTGAGGGCCGTGACATGGCGAAATTGATGTTAGCGACACGCTTCAAGGTATTGGTCGCCTTGGGCGCAATAACCGCCGGATTTAGCGGCCCGGCGTGGGCGGACGACTCGAAGGAATTGCTGAAGGCAATGTCCGACTATATGGCGGCTCAAAAGACATTCTCCTTCGACTATGTCTCTTCGGTGGGAGCTGTGACGCCGACCTTCGAGAAGCTGCAATTCGTCAGCTCCGGTACAGCAACGGTCGGCCGGCCGGACAAAATCCGGGTGACGCGCACCGGAGGTTTTGCCGATCTTGACGTCAGCTTTGACGGTACGAAGTTCACGGTTCACGGAAAGAACCTCGACGCCTACGCCCAGATCGACGCAAAGGGCAGCCTCGACGAACTTTTCGACCGACTTCAGAACGCCGGCGCAGAAATCCCAGGCTCCGATCTGTTGCTCTCGAACAGCTTCGATACACTGATGGACGGCGTCACGGAATCCAAGCACATTTCAAGCGCTGTCGTCGACGGTGTGGAATGCGAATACCTGACATTCCGGAAGAATGATGTCGACTGGCAGATATGGATAGAATCGGGGGCGAAGCCTGTCCCGAAGCGCTATGTGGTGACCAGCAAGCACGTGGTGCAGGCGCCGGAATACATGCTCGAGGTCCGGAACTTCCGCACAGGAGAAGATGTGAAGGTGGCAAACTTTGCGATCGAAATTCCCGGCGATGCCAAGAAGGTTGATCTCAGCGAACTGGGTCAGATCGATGAACTGCCGGCGCCGACAGAGATGGGAGACGCGCAATGAAAACCTCCGTACGGATTTTCGCTATTGCGCTCGCAGTTGCGTTCGCCTCCCTCGATGTCAGCATGGAGGGGAACGACCTAGCCACGGTGGCCATCAGCGCATCCACCCCGGCACAAGCCGAGATCGGCCGCCCCCTGACACCGCTGTCCTATGCGGGTGCCGCTCGTCGAACGACACGCCGCGTCGTGCGCAGAACGACCGTCTACGTGAACACGCTGCCGGCAGGCTGCGTCTACGGGCCGTACTACGGGGGCTACTACTACCGGTGTGGATCGCTCTACTACGCCAAGAGCGGCGCCACCTACGTTCAGGTGGTCATCGAATAGCGGGATTGTGGAGCTTTTGGGTGGCTGTTGGTAGGCTGTCGGGCTGAATCGGAACCTACCGACGGCAACGGCGTTTCATGCTCACTGTGGACCAGAGAGCGACCTATAAACAGCAACTTGACGAGAAACTGGCGGCTGCGCTCATCGAGCCACCGGCACCCGGCGGTATCGTCTTCATTGCGAACCTGGAGACGGGCATAACAAGGCGAGCCGTCAAGAACGGATTTGTCTACCACGACGCCCAGGGCGCGCGCATCGCCGACCCGACGGAGCTTGAGCGAATCTCGGCGCTGGCCATTCCGCCCGCCTACACGGAGGTTCTCATCTCCGCCGACCCGAATTCTCATCTGCAGGCTACCGGCCGTGATGCGCGCGGCCGCAAGCAGTACCGTTACCATTCCAAATGGACGGCTGAGCGAGAAAGAAGCAAGTTCGAGCGGCTTGCCGATTTCGGCTCGGCGCTTCCTGCGATCCGCAAGAAGGTAGACTCCGACCTTCGGCGCCGGACGCCCAATATTGACAAGGCGCTGGCGACCATCGTCTGGCTTCTGGACAATCTCTATATCCGCGTCGGCAATGCGAGTTACGCCGCAGACAACGCCTCCTACGGCCTGACAACACTCCCAAACCGGCATGTGAAAATCTCAGGCTCGAGCATCCACTTCCGCTTCAAGGGCAAGTCCGGGAAGGAATGGCGCCTCAGCCACAGCGACCGTCGCATCACCCGCGCCGTGCGCATGCTCCAGGAATTGCCCGGCCAGCAGCTGTTCCAGTATATCGATGACAGCGGCGCCTCTCATCCGATCCAGTCGCAGGACGTCAACGCCTACTTAAGGGAAGCGTCAGGAACCGACTTCACGTCCCGGCTATTCCGCACATGGGGCGCAACACAGATGGCAGCAATCGCGCTCGCCGCGCTTGAGCCGGAGCAAAGCCAGCGCGGGCGCGCGCGACAAATGAACGAGATCGTCGATGCAGTCGCCGCACGCTTGGTCAACACGCGCGCGGTCTGCAGGTCGTCCTACATCCATCCGAAGGTATTCGAGAGCTTCGAAGCAGGTGAGCTTGCCAAGCTCGCTGCCGCCCGGCCGAGCCGAAGCGCCAGATTGCTGCGCTGGATGGACCAGGGTGAAATCGCTGTGCTGCGCTGGCTGAAAGGCCTGAACGGGCGCTGAGGGCAACCGCTTTCATACATTCGCCGCTTCGCGACGATCGCGATGGAACCAAACCGCGCCCCAGGCCGTTATGGGAAATCGCCGCGAATGCGGCCACGGGAGATGGCGCCAGGGCGCCAGGGCGCAAATGGCACGTCAGACCTATTGGAAGGGTTATCTCAAGCTGTCACTCGTCACCGCCGCGGTGTCGCTCACCCCGGCGACGACGGACAGCAACCAGCTTCGATTTCACGTGTTGAACCGAAAGACAAAGAATCGCGTCGAAAGCCGCTACTTCGACAGCGTCACCCACAAGCCAATTGCCGACAAGGATCAAGCCCGGGGATATCCGCGCGGCGAAGACGACTACGTCATTCTCGAGGACAAGGAACTCGAAGAGGTCGGACTGGAAAGCACCAAGACCATCGACATCGACACATTCGTGCCACGCGGCTCGATCGACTGGATCTGGTACGACAAGCCGCACTTCCTAACACCGGAGGACAAGGTCGGTACGGAGGCATTCTGCGTGATCCGCGAATCGATGAAGGCAAACGATGTGGTCGGTATTGCCCGGCTCGTCCTTTACCGGCGTGAGCGGGCCGTCCTGCTGGAGCCTCAGGGCAAGGGTATCATCCTTTGGACACTGCACTTCGGCGACGAAGTTCGTCCGCCGGCAGCCACGCTCGACGGTGATGGTAAGGTCGATGCCACCGTGCTTTCCCTGATGACGAAACTCGTCAAGGACCGGACCGAGGAATGGCAACCGACCATGGTGCAGGATCCTATCCAGAAACGCCTGAAAGCGATGATCCGCGCGAAGCAAAAGAGCCTCGTCAAAGCCACACCGCCATCCTCCAAGAGGCCGACAACAAAACCGACAGGCAACGTCGTCAACATCATGGACGCGCTGAAGAAAAGCCTCGCCAAGGAAACGGGACGTCCGAAATCTCACTGAGAGATCGCAAGCGACCGTCCCTTACTTTTGCTTCTCCAGCGGAACGGCGGCGGCGAAGAAGTCCGCCCACGGATCGCTCCGCAAGCCATCGAGACGCGCCGGAGCGTTGTCGACGGTGAAATAGGCCGGACCGATTTCCTCGGTCAGCTCGGTCCACTCAAGTGGCATGGAGACAGCAGCACCTGGCCGGGCGCGGGTGGAGTAGGCGGCGACGGCCGTGTTGCCACGCCCATTGCGCAGATAGTCGATGAAGATCTTGCCGGTCCGCTTCGCTTTCGTAGCGGTCGCAAGATACTTATCCGGCTGATCTTTTGACATCCCATCGGCGAGCGCTTTGGCGAAGGCCTTGACCTCTACCCAGCTGGCCTTCGGTTTTAGCGGTGTGACGACATGCAGCCCCTTGCCGCCGGAGGTCTTGACGAAGGCCGCCAAGCCCGCCGCTTCGAGACGCTTCTTCAACTCGTTGGCGGCAGCGATGATATCCGACCAGCTGACGCCATCGGCCGGATCAAGATCCATGGTGATCATGTCCGGTCGCTCCCAGCTGTCAGTCGTGGCACCCCAGGGGTGGATTTCCAGCACGGCGGACTGGACGAGCGCCACCATCCCGTCGAAGTCCATGATGCGCAGCAATTTCTCGCCGCCCTTGTCCTTCGGATCGGTGATCTGTTCGATGTTTGGATTCATGCCTTTCCAGGAGTGCTTCTGGAAAAACCGCTGGTGGCCGGCGATGCCATCGGGGCAGCGCAACAGAGCAAGTGGCCGCTTCGTCACATAGGGTTCGATAAAGCGCCATACCCGCGCATAGTAACTCGCCAATCCCTGTTTGGTGACGCCCTCATCGGGCCAATAGATGCGATCCGGATGGGTGAGCGTCACGCTAGACTGAGGCAGTTCCCGAGCAGGTATGTTTATTAGTTCCGGCATCACATCCTCTGGCGCCTTGTCTTCCCTCAGTCCACGAAATGCAGCATGCCGCAAGTTGCCGTCAGCCGACCATGCCTGAAATTCAACCTCGGCGACGAGCTTTGGCGTGACATAGACCAGCCCACGGCGCTCTTCGGTGGTGAGATCATCGTCGAAGGAGTTGTCTTTTTGCTCCATTGCCGACAGCGTCCGATAGAGTTCTTGGGCAACATTGACGCTGAAGCCCGTCCCTACCCGGCCGACATGCGCGAGCTTGCCCTTACGGTAAACGCCCATGGCCAGCGAGCCGATTGCGTTCTTCATCGCGGTCGAGGGCACATAGCCGCCGATAACAAATTCCTGTCTCTCCAGGCATTTCGATTTCACCCAGTCGCCGGTGCGTCCCGAAACGTATTCGCTGTCAGCCAATTTTGACACAATGCCTTCAAGACCAAGCTGGCGGGCATGCTCCAGAACCACTGTGCCGCTTTCGGTAAAATGCTGGCTGTAGCGGATCATTCCGGCGTCGCCCGCGAGTAGCGCCTCCAGCAGCCGCTTCCGGTCAGTCACCTTTGCCTGTCGCAAATCATAGCCGTCGAGATACAAGAGGTCGAACGCATAAAAGACGAACCGATCATGCCGCCTTTCGCTGAGATCGCTTTGCAGCGCCGAAAAATCCGAGGCGCCGTTTTCCCGCTCGACGACGATTTCTCCATCAAGGATCGCCGACCTTGCCGGCAGCGCCGCGAAGGCATCGGCAATCTCCCGGCCGAACTTCTCGGTCCAGTCGAGCCCGCTGCGTGTCAGCAGCACTGCCTTGCCGTTTTCAAGCCGTACCTGAAGCCGGTATCCGTCGAACTTGATCTCGTGGATCCAGCCTTTGCTTGACGGCGCCTTCGCCTTCAGCTTGGCAAGCTCAGGCTCGACGAAGTCAGGCATCGCGGCCTTTTCGGAACCCTTCGGCCAATCTCGGCGTTGCGGCTTCGCCCGGGTCGACACGGTCTTTGCAGCGGGCTTCGATGCACCCTTGGGACGGGAGTCCCAGGTGGCGTCGGGGTGCTTTGTCACCTCTTCAATCTTGCGGCCGCTTTTCACCGATTCCGGCCGCTGCTTCAGGATATCGCCTTTGCGGCGCGCGTCCTCGTCCTCTGCCTTGATCAGCAGCCAGTTCTCCTGCTTTTCGCCCGGCTTGCCATGCATGCGAACCAGGTGCCACCGACCGCTGAGTTTCTCGCCTTCGAGGTCAAACTCCAGGTGGCCCTTCTTGTAGCCCTTGTGCGGATCGCCATTCGGCGTCCACGTTCCGCGATCCCAGAGAAGAACCGTGCCCCCGCCGTATTGCCCCTTCGGGATGGTGCCTTCGAAGTCGCCGTAGTCCAGCGGATGATCCTCGACATGCACGGCAAGCCGCTTTTCATCTGGATTGAGGCTTGGGCCGCGGGTGACGGCCCAGCTTTTCAGCACACCATCGAGTTCCAGCCGGAAGTCATAGTGAAGCCGCGACGCGTCGTGCTTTTGAATCACGAAACTGAGGGTGGCCGGTGCTGCGGATCTGGTGGAACGCCGGCTTCCACTTGGCTCCGGCGTCACCTTGAAGTTGCGTTTCGCCTGGTAAGCCTCCAAAGCCATGCTTAGCTCGCCTTCGTTTCGCTAGAGGCGCGCTTCGCGGCCCGTGGCTTGGCGCTCAGCTTGGCACTTTGGCGCAGAGCGTCCATGAGGTCGATGACCTTGCCCTGCGGCTTTGGTTTTGCCTTTGGCAGTTCCCGGCCCTCGATCTTCGCCTTCACAAGCTCCGCCAGCGCCGTCTCGTAGCGATCCTCATATTCCTGCGGGTTGAAGGCACCCTTTTTGGTACCGATGATGTGGCCGGCCAACTCAAGCATTTCCTTGTCGAACTTCATCTCCGGAATGTCCTTGAAGACCGTATCGGGCTTGCGGACCTCGTAGTCGAAGCTCAGCGTGGTGGCGACGATATAGTCGTCCTGCGGCCGGATCAGAACTGTGCGGTTACGGCGGAACAGCACCGCCTCGGCAATCGCCGCCACCCTCTGATCGCGCATCGCACGGGCGATCAGCCCGAGCGCCTCCCCGTCATCCCCGCTGACGGGCGCCAAGTAATAGGGCTTATCGAAATAGAGCTTGTTGATTTCGTTGTAGGGCACGAAGTTCTGGACGTTCAGTACCTTGTCGCTCTCAGGCATGACGCCCGCAATCTCGTCGCCTTCGATCACGATGTATTCGCCGTTGTCCAGCTGGTATCCCTTGACCTGATCATCACGTTCGACGGCCTTGCCAGTCTCGCTGTCGACGAACTGCCGCTCGACGCGATGGCCGGTTTTTCGACTGATGATGTTGAACGAAATGCGATCGGAGGTGGAAACGGCGGTGTACAATCCGACCGCGCAAACGAGATCCCCGACTTTCAGATGACCCTTCCAGCTTGCCCGAGCTGCCATGACGTTCCCTCAGTTGTGGCTCTGCAGTTTGCGCCGCCGTCTTTCGTCCAAGGCTACGATCTTCTCGACGGCCGCGACGTCGTCGCTCGTCACCACCGGAACGGGATCTGCGGCGATCGCTTCAAGCACGTCAGTCGACAGTCCTCCGTTGCGGATCACCCATTCAAGGGTTTCGCGTGTCTGGCGCTCGGCTTTGAGCTGCGCATACAGCGCGATGATCAACCTGTCTCGCGCATCCATCCGCCCGTTCTTGCGATCGATTTTTGGGATGTGAGGCACCGTGTCACCCGCCCGCGTTTGCAACGAAGGGATTCAACAGATCAAAGGCGAAAAAGTTCCGGGAATCCGGGGCCTCCGCTCGCTTTTTTTTTGCTAAAAGCCACCCGGCGAACGGAGAAGCCGATCTTCTCCTTGCCCGCTCAATGTTTTGCCGGCCCCCTCGGGACCGTGGAGCCAGTTGCCGAAACCGGATCGCTCGCCGGGAATGTGCCTTCCAGTCCCTCGTCGAGCTGTTCTTCCATTGTACTTTGATCACCCGACGCACGAGCGCTGGGCCGCGCTGTCACGGGATCGGAAGTAGCCTCGTCGGTCGCGGCGGCGATCTCTAGCATCACCGCCTTGGCGCGTTCGACCGCATTTCTTGGGTTGACCGATTGCGTCTCGTCGTTGCGCAACAGCACGGAAACCACCTCTCCGCCATCGCCGACGAATTCGATGGTAAAGCCCCGTTTGCCACCCATTTCGGGAATCACCTGTGTACCGACGACTTGCATGACGCTCTCCTTAAACATCTCGCCTTTGAAGGAACGGAAGCGACAACCGAATGTTCCAAGTAGCAGCGAGTGGAGTTGCGCACAAAAAAAACCACCGCTCACGCGGTGGCCGAGATGTGAGGTAAAAACCTCCAGAGGGAACAGTTGCTTCATCGACCGGGAGGATGGCCGACATGCCTCAGCAACTGCTGGCAATATGCGGCTTTGGCGCCGTCGGCTCAATCAACGACGCACCGAAATCTGCTGCCTGAGGAAATCAACTTTCCAGATTCCTGCGAAACCGCGCGATATCCTACTCGCAAGCTGCCCGAAGCAGCTCTGTACACCGCGCGCCCGACGAGGAACATTAAGGGCTGGACGGTCTCGCGGGTCCGGTCGATTCGCGCAGAATGAGTTCGACGGGCCAGAGCTCGTGGATTTCCAATGGAGACCGACCCGACAGCAGTTGCAGGACAAGATCCGCACAACGCGTTCCAGCCGCCCGCATCGAGGACCGTGTTGCCGAAAGTGACGGCACCATGTTGTCGGCGGTGAGATACGGAAAGACGTCGTCGTGGGCGATGACCGAGACATCGCGCCCGATCTGCATCCCAAGCGATCGGACCGCGCGATAGACACCGAGCGCCGTCATCATAGATCCCGCCACAAAGGCTGTTGGTGGGTTCGGTTGCTCCAGGAAGGACCGCGCAAACCGAAAACCGAGCTCGTCCGTGAAGTTTCCGTTCGCGATCAACTGCGCATCAGGCTCTATGCCATGGCTTTGAAGAGCCATGCGATACCCACTGTCTCGATGAAGTGCATAGGTCGCACCGGGTCGGCCATTGATCATTGCAATGCGCCGATGACCAAGATCGATCAGGTGCGACGTGGCGCGCTTGATCGCAGCTTCGTTGTCGATGTCGAGCCAGGCATGCGGCACATCGATGGCCGACCGCCCGTGCACGAGGAACGGCATGCCGAGTTCGTGGAGCAGCGCAATGCGCTCGTCATTGGGTTTGGGCGAGTGCACGATGATCGCGTCGACGCGCCGGCTCTCCACGAGTCGACGGTAGAGCTGCATCTCATCCTCATGGTTGGGATCCGCCATCGGGATGACTAGAATGTCGGTCTCCTCCGCCACCAGCCGCTCCGCCATGCCGGCCATGAATTCCGCGAAGTGAAATTCGCCGGCGCGCCCCATCACTACGCCGATAGCCCCTGCCCGACCGGTTTTCAGCCGCACAGCATTGACGTTCGGACTGTAACCCAGCCGCATAGCAGCTTCCGCCACACGGGCGCGCGTGGTCTCGCTCACTTCGGGGTAGCCGCTCAGCGCCCGACTGACCGTTGTCGGGGACAATCCTACCTTCTTCGCGAACTCTTTAAGCTTCATCCGACAGTGCGTCTTTCGTCCTGACCTGGCTGGCTGGACGCCAACAGGTGCTTTCTCCCTTATGGCCTAAGCGCATCAGTTCGCAAATAGCCAAACCGTTTTCAATTTTAGATATTCCTTTGAGTGAGCTTGTCTCTTTTTCCCACAACCCAAACCACCGCCATCCCTATGATTTTTCTTTGTTATCAATATGTGATCGCGGTTGTGCGACTTTGACACGAGTGCCCGCTTGACTCAATATCGACCTTCTGACAATTTTTTCCAGCCAAACCGTTTTCAATTTTTCCAATGTTTGGTTCTTTTGGGAGGAAGATATGAAGTTTCATTTCACAGCGGTCGCCGTCGCGGCCGCGCTGCTCGGTGTCGCACAGCCCTCGTTCGCCGCCAACATCAGTATTTCCGCAAGCTCGACCGGCAAGAACCTCGACCTGTTCCGCAAGCAGCTCGACGAGTTCGAGAAGGCAACCGGCAACAAGGTCAGCATCGTGACCATGCCGTCGTCTTCGACGGAGCAGTTCTCGCAGTATCGCCTGTGGCTCGCCGCCGGCAATAAGGACGTCGACGTCTACCAGACCGACGTTATCTGGGCACCGCAGCTCGCCGACCAGTTCGTCGACCTCAAGGATGCCGCAAAGGATGTCGTCGGCGATTTCTTCCCGTCGATCATCGCTTCGCAGACCGTCAACGGTCGCCTCGTCGCCATGCCGCTCTATACCGACGCGCCGGCGCTCTTCTACCGCAAGGACCTTCTCGACAAGTACGGCAAGCAGCCGCCGAAGACCTGGGACGAAATGGCGGCAACCGCCAAGGAAATCCAGGAAAAGGAACGCGCAGCCGGCCAGAAGGATCTCTGGGGCTATGTCTTCCAGGGCAACGCCTATGAAGGTCTGACCTGCAATGCGCTCGAATGGGTCAAATCGTCGGGCGGCGGCCAGATCATCGAGCCGGATGGCACCATCTCCATCAACAACGAGAAGGCAGCAGCAGCGATCGACCGCGCCAAGGGTTGGGTCGGAACGATTTCGCCCGGCGGCGTGCTCGCCTACCAGGAAGAAGAGTCCCGCGGCGTCTGGCAGACCGGCAATGCCGTCTTTATGCGCAACTGGCCCTATGCCTACGCTCTCGGCAATGGCGGAGACAGCGCCGTCAAGGGCAAGTTCGACGTAACGACGCTTCCGGTTGCCAAGGAAGGCGACACACCATCCTCGACGCTCGGCGGCTGGAACCTTGCCGTCTCGAAGTACTCACAGAACCCGGATGTCGCAATCGCACTCGTCAAGTTCCTGACCTCCAAGGAAAGCCAGAAGCAGCGCGCCATCGAGCTCTCCAACCTGCCGACGCTGTCTGCGCTCTACGACGAGAAGGACATCGCGGCCGCAGCGCCGTTCATGCCGAACTGGAAGCCGATCTTCCAGAACGCCGTTCCGCGTCCGTCGGCATCCGCCAAGGTCAAGTACAACGAGGTCTCCTCGAAGTTCTGGACCGCCGTTCACAACTCGCTTTCGGGCAACGGCACCTCCGCAGAAAACCTCGAGCTTCTCGAGGCCGACCTGACGACGCTCAAGGGCGAAAACTGGTAACCGACGGCATCGGCAGCGGCGGGCGTCCGCCGCTGCCTTTCCCGAAGATGCCACCGTCAAATCGCCTCAAGAAGCGGGTACCTCATGACTGAAGCCGCAGTTTCCTCAAGCGTCGGATCGCGAGCGCGCGCCGTCAATACCTCGTCGGACTTGCGCTCCGAGCGCATCCGTTCCGCCTGGATATTCCTGGCCCCCACCCTGTTCATCCTGGCCGTCGTTGCCGGATGGCCGCTTTTCAGAACGATCTATTTCAGCTTCACGAACGCATCGCTCACCAATCTCGGCGGCGCCGAGTTTGTCGGCTTCAAGAACTACCTCTCCTGGGTCACGCTGAAGAGCGGTCGCACGGTCTATAACGGCCTGCTCGCCGATCCCAACTGGTGGAAAGCGGTCTTGAACACGATGAAGTTCGCGCTTCTGTCCGTGACCATCGAAACCATTCTCGGCCTCGTCGTCGCCCTGGTACTGAACGCGAACTTCGCTGGCCGCGGCATCGTCCGCGCCGCCATTCTCATTCCATGGGCAATCCCGACCATCGTGTCCGCCAAGATGTGGGCCTGGATGCTCAACGACCAGTTCGGCATCCTGAACGACATCCTGCTCGGCGCGGGCCTGATCACCCAGAAGATCGCCTGGACCGCCAATCCGGAGACGGCGATGATTGCCGTCCTGATCGTCGACGTCTGGAAGACGACGCCCTTCATGGCGCTGCTCATTCTTGCCGGCCTGCAGATGGTCCCGGCCGATATCTACGAAGCCGCCAAGATCGACGGCATCAACCCGATCAAGGTGTTCTGGCGCCTCACCCTGCCGCTGGTGCGTCCCGCAATCATGGTCGCCGTGATTTTCCGCATGCTCGACGCCCTGCGCATCTTCGACCTGATCTACGTGCTGACGCCGAACAATGCGCAGACCAAGACCATGTCGGTCATGGCGCGCGAGAACCTCTTCGACTTCGACAAGTTCGCCTACGGGGCGACGGCCTCGACCGTGCTCTTCCTGATCATCGCGACGATCACCGTGCTCTACATGTGGCTCGGTCGTGTCAAGCTTGGCGGGAGTGAACGCTGATGCTGCTTACCGCCACGAAGAACACCCTCTTCTACCTGCTCGTCGCCATCATCGTCATCATCGCGGTATTCCCGTTCTACTATGCGATCCTGACGAGCTTCAAAGCCGGTACCGCCCTCTTCGAGGTCAATTACTGGCCGACTTCGATCTCGCTCACCAACTATACGACGGTCCTGACGACAGGCAGCTTCATCCGCAGCCTCGGCAACTCCTTGCTCGTCGCCGTCCTAGTGGTCGCCGCCTCGCTGCTCCTTGCGGTGACGGCATCCTATGCGCTTGCCCGCGTCAATTTCCGCGGTCGCGCGCTGCTGATGCTGACGATCCTGTCGGTGTCGATGTTCCCGCAGATCGCCGTGCTCGCCGGCCTGTTCGAGCTGATCCGCTGGATCGGCATCTTCAACACGCCCTTCGCGCTGATCTTCTCCTACATGATCTTTACCCTGCCCTTCACGGTCTGGGTTCTGACCACCTTCATGCGCGATCTACCTATCGAAATCGAGGAAGCGGCGATCGTTGATGGCGCCTCGCCGTGGGTCATCATCACGCAGGTTTTCATGCCGCTGATGTGGCCGGCTCTGGTCACCACAGGCCTGCTTGCCTTCATTACGGCCTGGAACGAATTCCTCTTCGCCCTAACATTCACCTCATCGGACGCTCAGCGAACGGTGCCGGTTGCCATTGCCCTGCTTTCCGGCGGCAGCCAGTTCGAAATCCCGTGGGGCAACATCATGGCAGCATCCGTCATCGTTACGGTCCCTGTCGTTGTCCTGGTCCTGATATTCCAGCGGCGCATCATTTCCGGCCTGACAGCCGGCGGCGTCAAAGGTTGAAGAAAGCACGATATGGCACAGATTCGACTCGATAATGTAAGAAAGAGCTTCGGTGCGCTTGAAGTCATCAAGGGCGTCTCGCTCGATATCCGCAAGGGCGAGTTCATGGTCTTCGTCGGCCCGTCCGGCTGCGGCAAGTCCACGCTGCTGCGGCTGATTTCCGGGCTGGAGGACATAACCTCGGGCACGCTTTCCTTCGATGGCGAGGCGGTCAACCGCTACGCGCCGTCGAAGCGCGGCATTGCGATGGTGTTCCAATCCTATGCGCTCTACCCGCATATGACCGTGTTCGAGAACATGGCCTTCGGGATGAAACTGTCAGGACGTACAAAGGAAGAGTGCAAGGCCCGCGTCGAGCAGGCAGCCGGTATGCTGCAGCTGTCGCCCTATCTCGAACGCCTGCCCCGCCAGCTATCGGGCGGCCAGCGCCAGCGTGTCGCGATCGGCCGCGCCATCGTCCGCGATCCCAAGGTTTTCCTGTTCGACGAGCCGCTGTCGAACCTCGATGCGGCGCTGCGCGTCGCAACGCGTCTGGAGATCGCCAAGCTTCACCGCAGCATGCACGGCACGACGATGATCTACGTCACCCACGACCAGGTCGAGGCGATGACGCTCGCCGACCGCATCTGCGTTCTGCGGGATGGCGTCGTCGAGCAGGTCGGCACCCCGCTCGAACTTTACGAAACGCCGAATTCCGTTTTCGTCGCCGGCTTCATCGGCTCGCCGAAAATGAACTTCCTGACCGGTGAGTTCTCGGCGCCATACAATGCCCACACCATCGGCGTTCGCGCAGAGCACATGGAGATCGTCCAACAGGCGCCTGCCTGGACGGGCACCGTCATCCATTCCGAAATCCTCGGCTCGGACAGTTTCGTCTACCTCGACATCGGCACCTCGGAACCGCTCGTCGTTCGCGAGACCGGCGTATCGAGCCATCAACCCGGCCAGAAACTGGGCGTCGCCCCGGTTCAGGGCTCAATTCACCGTTTCGACCAATCCGGACGCGCGCTCGAGAGGGTCCCCCTCAAGGGCGCGGCCTGACACCACCCAAACCACAGGATCTGGCCGCTTCCCATCGGTTCCGGTCCACCATTCGCATGAAGGAGCAATCACTTGGCTATTCGCACCATTGTCTGGGGTGAAAACATCCACGAAACCACCAATGCCATCGTTCGGGGCATCTATCCCGAAGGCATGCACACCACCATCGCCAACGCGCTGAACACCGATCCGGCGATCCAGGCGACGACGGCGACGCTGCAGGAGCCCGAGCACGGCCTGACGGAAGCCCGCCTTGCCGAAACCGACGTCCTCACCTGGTGGGGCCACAAGGACCACGGCGCGGTCTCCGACGTCGTCGTCGAGCGCGTCGCAAAGCGCGTCTGGGAAGGCATGGGCCTGCTGGTCCTGCACTCCGGCCACTTCTCGAAGATCTTCAAGCGCCTGATGGGCACGCCCTGCGCGCTGAAGTGGCGCGAAGCCGGTGAACGCGAGCGTCTGTGGACGATCAACCCGCGTCACCCGATCGCCGCCGGCCTCGACGAGAACTTCGTTCTCGAAAACGAGGAAATGTATGGCGAGCAGTTCTCCGTGCCGGAGCCGCTGGAAACCGTCTTCATCTCCTGGTTCCAGGGCGGCGAAGTCTTCCGCTCGGGCCTCACCTGGCGCCGCGGTGCCGGCAACATTTTCTACTTCCGCCCTGGCCACGAAACCTATCCGACCTATCATGATGCCAACGTTCAGAAGGTACTCATCAACGGCGTGAAATGGGCCTATAACCCGCAGGGCGATCTGAAGAGCATCACCGATGCCCCGAATGTGCCGGTCGAAAAGGCTCTCGAGCCGATCGTTGAACGCGGCCCACGACTGCATCAGGCCGGCGAAGCCGGTTATCGCTGAGGAGCACAATATGCGTCTACTCGTTCTTGGCACAGGCTCGATGGCCAGAAACCAGGTAGCCAACTTCCTCGCCATCGACGGCGTGGAAGTTGTCGGCGCCGTCGATACCGACCCGGCGCGCCTGGCCGAATTTGCCGATCACTTCCACATCGAGAAGCGCTTCCTCACACTCGAGGAAGCGATCGCATGGGGTGATTTCGACGCGGCCACCAACGTCACACCTGATCGCATCCACCACGCGACCAGCCTGGCGCTCATCGCCGCCGGCAAGCACGTCTTCTGCGAAAAGCCGCTGGCCGAGCACTACGACCACGCATTGGAGATGACGGAAGCCGCCGAAGCTGCCGGCGTCATCAACATGGTCAACCTCACCTATCGCAACGTCGCGCCTCTGCAGCGCGCCCGCGAGATGGTGTTGGCTGGCGAGCTCGGCACCATCAGACACGTTGAAGCCTCCTACCTGCAAAGCTGGCTGGTCTCGCGCGCATGGGGAGACTGGCGCACGGAATCGCGCTGGCTGTGGCGCCTGTCGACCGGTCACGGTTCGAACGGCGTGCTCGGCGACGTCGGCATCCACATCCTCGACTTCGCCGCCTATGGCGCGGCGACCGATATCGACCACGTCTTTGCCCGCCTGAAGACCTTCAACAAGGCTCCTGGCGGCCAGATCGGCGAATATCTGCTGGATGCCAACGACAGCTTCACGATGTCTGTCGACTTCACCAACGGTGCGCTCGGCGTCATCCACGCGACCCGTTGGGCAACCGGCCATCTCAACGAGCTGAAGCTTCGCATCTATGGCGAAAAGGGCAGCCTCGAGGTCATTCATCGCCCGGATGGCTCCGAACTGCGCGGCTGCTTCGGCGAGGACATCGAAACCGCCACCTGGCGCGACATCGAGGTCCCTGCCGTGCTGACGAACTATCAGCGCTTTGCAGAAGCCGTCAGAACCGGAAAGCAGGACGACCCGACCTTCCGCCACGCCGCAAACCTGCAGAAGGTCCTCGACCTTGCGATCGTGTCGGAGAAGGAGCGGCGGGAGCTCAATCTGCTGGAGGCCTCCGAGCAGGGTAACCCGGCAGACAAGCGGATACCGCCGCTGACCGTCGTCGTCTGATACGACAACCAGCCAGAAAGAATAAAGGCCCGCCGATGCGGGCCTTTGTCATTTCAAGCTACCGAAGACGGTCCGCGAGTAAGCCGATCGAAGCAGCGTCGGCATTGGCGAAGGCGAGCCTGAGATAGTGCTCCTGCCCTTCCCCGAAATAGCTTCCCGGCAGGCAGACCACACCGGCCTCCTTCGCAAGACGCTCCGCGACGGCGGTTGAGCTGAGCTCGGCGAAGGGGTGGCGGATGAACGCAAAATAAGCGCCAAGCGCACCGATCTCCCAGCCGGGCAACCCTGACATCACGGCCCGCAAGGCATCCGCACGGCGCGCAATCTCCAGGCGATTTTCCGCCTGCCAGTCGGCCAGGATCGGCATCGCCGCGGCAACGGCGACCTGGGCTGCGCGTGGCGCGCAGATCTGCATGTTGTCCATGACCTTCGCGATCTCGGCAACGACGTTGGCCCCGGCAGTGATCGCCCCGAGGCGATGGCCAGGAATGCAGAAGGACTTCGAGAAGCTGTAGAGCAGGATCAGCGTGTCTTCCCACCCCTGAATCGTGAGTAGCGGATGCGGAGCGCCGTAGCCATCGGGAAGGAAGTCGCGATAAGTCTCGTCGACGATCAGCCACGCCCCATGCTTGCGGCAGAGGTTGAACAACTCGACCAGCAATTCAGGCGGATAGACCGCGCCGGTCGGATTGTTCGGCGTCACCACCGCCAGCACCTTGGCACCACTCAGCAGCGCCTTCTCGGCCGATTGAACCTCCGGCAGGAAGCCATTCTCCGCGTCGCACTCGACCAGAACGCGCTTGATGCCGAGCATCGACAGCGTCGTCTCCTGATTGAAATAGAACGGATTGGTCAGCGCCACACTATCGCCGGAGCCGGCAAGCGCAATTGCTGCCGACATGAAGGCCTGGTTGCAGCCCGCGGTGACATGGATGTTGGCTGCGGAAACGGACGCCCCGTAGACCTCGGACATATGCCGGGCATAGGCGTCTCTCAGCACGCACTCCCCCTCGATCGGACCGTAGCCCGTCGTCTCCGGCGACGATGCCGCTTCGCCAAGCAACCGCAACATTTCGGGATGGGCCGGATAGCCGGGTACCGCCTGCGAAAGATCGACCAACGGCCCCTTGCCGCCCTTGTATTCGCGAGCCCAGGCGAGCACCGAGGGAATGGGAGGCGGAGACAGGCGGGAAACAAGCGGATTGGCGAAGGCAGACATGCAGCTCTCTTCTCGAACGAGGTGAACCCTCACTCCTGCACGGAATGGGCTTCCTCGGCAACCGGCAAACAATGCCGCACAGGGATCGTCACGAGCCGCAGCAGGCCTTGAGCTTCGAGAGCTTCGGCACCTCGATATGCCGGTTTGCAACGATTGAGATCACCCCATCGGCCTTCAGCTTCGACATCTGGCGAGAGACTGTCTCGATCGTCAGCCCCAGAAAGTCGGCAATGTCGGCCCGCGACAGCGGCAGATCGAACTTGCGCTTTTCGCCGACAGCCTCGGGATCGAGATGTGTCGCGATCAGAAGGAGGAAGCTTGCGACCTTCTCCGCCGCCGTCTTGCGTCCAAGCGTCACCATCCAGTCGCGGGCTTCGTCGAGCTCACGCAGCGTCTGCGACATCAGGCGTTCGGCGAGCGCCGGGTTGCTCTTGACCATACGCTCCAGCGCGGCCTTCGGAATACGACAGAGGTTGACGTCGGACGCCGCTTCCACAGACACCGCATTCTCATTCGCATTCAGCCTGCCGAGAAGATCGGGCGCGAACTGCAGGCCGACGATCTGCTGACGCCCGTCCTCCAGCGTCTTCGTGAGCTTCACGACGCCGCGGATGACGGTAGCGTAGGATTCGGCCGGCATCTTCTCGCCGGCGAGCTCATCGCCGGATTCGTGGTTGACCAGGCGCGTATGCGCGGAAAGCGCCAGCAATTCATCGGCGCTGAGCGCACCGCACATGCCCTTATGGCGAACCTCGCAGCTCATGCAACGTACTGGGATGTTTGAATTATGTATGTCTTTGCGCATCAAATCAGCTCCGCGCAAAAGCATAGACTACAGCCGCAGCGGGAGAACAGCGTTTTCTTGATCGAGATCAAAGTGTCACCGTTTTGGGCCGGCTATGGCTCCCCGAAAAGGACATCTCATGAACGCCGAACTCATCGCCCGCTACGCCGCTCCGGTACCGCGCTACACCGGCTATCCCACAGCTCCGCACTTCCACGACGGCGTCGATCAAGCCGTTTATCGAGAGTGGCTCGGACAGCGGTCCGATGGCCCGCTGTCGCTCTATCTGCATATCCCGTTTTGCGATCGGCTCTGCTTCTATTGCGGCTGCCATACCAAGCAGGTGCGCCGGTACGACCCGATCGCCGCCTATCTCGATGCTCTCAACAGGGAGATCGAGCTTGTTGCCGAGTGCCTGCGCGAGCAGTACAAAGTCAGCGCGATCCATTTCGGCGGCGGTTCGCCGACGATCGTGAACCCAATAGACCTGCAGAGATTGCACGACACGCTGGATCGACATTTCGATATTGCACCGAACGCCGAGATCAGCGTCGAGATCGACCCGACCCATGTCGACGCCGCGCGCCTGCAGGCATGGAGATCTCTGGGCATAACGCGGGCAAGTGTCGGCGTGCAGGATTTCGAGCCGATCGTACAGACCGCGATCAACCGCCCGCAAAGCTTCGAGGAGACGGCTGACGTCGTGATCACGCTAAGAGATCTCGGCGTCTCCTCGATCAATCTCGATATCGTCTATGGCCTGCCGCACCAAAACAAAGCAATGCTGTTGAGAACGATCGAACAATGTCTCTCCATGGCGCCCGATCGGATCGCCATGTTCGGATATGCCCATGTCCCCTGGATGAAGAAGCACCAATCGCAGATTGATGCCGCAACTTTGGCCGGTCCGGTGGAACGCTTCGAGATGGCGGCTGCCGGTGCCGAGGCCATTCTTGCCGCCGACTATGTGGCTGTCGGCATCGATCATTTTGCAAAGCCGGGTGATTGCATGGCGCAGAAGCTTTCCCACGGCACGCTTCGACGCAATTTCCAGGGCTACACCACCGACGAGGCGGACGCGTTGATCGGTTTCGGCGCGTCCTCGATCGGGCGGCTGCCGCAGGGCTATGCGCAGAACATCACGGCGACGGGGCAATACTGCCGGGCAATCCTGGACGGTCGTCTACCTGTTGCTCGCGGCTTTTCCCTCTCTGACAGCGACCGCGCCGCTGCGTCCGCCATCGAGGATCTGATGTGCCGCTACTCCTTCTCTGTCTCCGATCTCCGATCACGCTTTGGACGCGCCGCTGACGCTGTCGTTACCGATGCCATGCGAGCGCATGTCTTCAACGAGGATGATCTGACGACGTTCGACGGCAACACCTTCGCGATCACGACGAAAGGCCGGCCCTTCGTGCGGGCGATCGCTGCGAAATTCGATCGTTATCTCGACCAGGGGCGGGCGAAACATTCGATCGCCGTTTGATCCAGATCAAGTTCTGTCGCGGCGAATCTTCCTATGACTTGCCGCGACACCAAATTGCCGCAGCCTTTATTCCCCGATTGCCCATAGAGCCAAGCCAGTTGTAGTAATTTCAGAAATTTCTGAAATCACAGACATAACGGAAACTCCGATGAACCTTCCGCCGCTTGTTCAATCCTTCGTTCTCCACTTCGGTGAAATGGGCTCGCGCTGGGGCATCAACCGCACGGTCGGCCAGATCTATGCGTTGCTCTACGTATCCCCTTCGCCGCTCTGCGCCGAGGAAATCGCCGATGCCCTCAGCATCTCGCGCTCGAACGTCTCGATGAGCCTGCGCGAACTTCAGACCTGGAACCTGGTGCTGCTGAAGCACAAGCCGGACGACCGGCGCGACTTCTTCACCACGCCCGACGATGTCTGGCAGATCCTGCGCACTCTGGCCGAAGAGCGCAAGAAGCGCGAGGTAGACCCGACGCTCTCGGTCCTTCGCGAAATCCTGATGCAGCGGCCGGCAAGCGAAGCCGAGCGCCATGCGCAAGAGCGCATGAGCGAGATGCACGCGCTGATCGAGCAGCTAACGCATTGGTATGAAGACGTAAAACAACTTGAAACCGAGCGCCTTGCAACGTTACTCTCTTTAGGTGCGAAAGTGACGAAGCTGTTGGAGGCCAAGGACCGAGTCGTTTCGCTCGGCCGCAGCCGCCGGCCCAATCCTGCGAACAAGAGTTAGCGCTATGGGGAGTGCTTACTTAGACGCAAGTGGAAAGCAGGCTTTCGGCAAGCCGGAAAAACCTGTGCCCAGACATCGCGGGCTTAGAAAGGCAGCAGCCGTCCAGACGCTGGCATCGCTGATCTGGATACCGCAGGCGGCCATTCTCGCCACCGCAGTCGGCCGGATCGCAGACGGCGGCGGCTTCAACGACGTCTTCGGGCTCGCCGTTTATATCGCTCTGTTTGGGATAGCTAAAAGCTGTCTCGAAGCGGCTGGCGGCCGCATGGCATTTCGCGCCGCCCGAACCGAATTGACGGCCCGGCGCGAACTCGCCACAGCAGCCGTCGCCAGGCGCTCGCCGATCGACAGCACGAGACCGAGTTCCGGCGAGGCCGCAAGCGTCATCGGCGAACAGGCTGAGATGATCGTTCCCTATCTCTCGCGCTTTCAGCCGGCGCGCTTCAAGGCGAGCGCCGTACCATCAATCATCCTTGCCTGCATCTTCCCGATTTCGTGGATTGCCGCCCTCATTCTCCTGTTTGCCATGCCGCTTATTCCCGTCTTCATGGCGCTGATCGGCTGGCGCGCGCAGGCAGCCAGCGAGAAGCAGCTGGCCGCGACCGGAGGCCTCAACGGTTTCCTCCTCGATCGCCTGCGTGGCATGGCGACGATCCGTTCGCTTGGCGCCGTCGATGCGACCGCGACGAGGCTCAGGGCAGACGCTGAGTCGCTGAAAACCCGGACGATGGCGGTCCTGAAGATCGCCTTCCTGTCGTCGGCTGTTCTGGAGCTTTTCGCAGCGCTGGGCGTCGCTCTGGTCGCCGTCTACGTCGGCTTCTCGCTGCTCGGCGAAACCCGTTTCGGCGCCTGGGCCGGAGGCCTCGATCTGACGAGCGGCCTCTTCGTGCTGCTGCTTGCACCTGCGTTCTTTGAGCCGCTGCGGGAGCTCTCTGCCGTCTGGCATGATCGCGCCGCCGGCGAAGCCGCCATGAAGGCAATCAACGCCTTAAATGTGGAGGGCCTTCAACTGCCCGCCGCAAGCGACGCACCCGCCGTGGCAACGGCCGGCGCCATTCGCTTGGCCAATGTCGGCTTCCGCTACGGCAAGGACAGCAACGCCGCCATCGATGGATTTGATTTGAGCGTCCGTGCTGGCGAGCATGTTGCGCTTCTCGGCCCCAGCGGCTCTGGCAAATCGACCCTGCTCGCGCTGATCGCTGGTCACGCGACGGGCGACACCGGCAGCGTCACGATCGACGGACAGCCGGTCAGCTCTGCCCTTCATGACAAGATTGCCTGGGTCGGCCAGAAGCCGCACATATTTGCCGGCACCATCGCGGGCAACATTTCGCTCGGCCGACCGAACGTTTCCATGGAATCCGTGGCAGAATCACTCAATTTCGCAAAGCTCAACCGTTTCGCCCGCAGCCACGCCCGCCGTCCTCTTGGCGACGGTGGCTTGGGAGTATCGGGCGGCGAAGCGCTGCGCCTCGCCATCGCCCGCGCCGCTTGCAATCCCAACGCCAGGATCGTACTCGCCGACGAGCCGACCGCACACCTTGACGCAGAAACCGCCAGCGACATCACCGAGAGCCTGATCGCTCTTGCCAAGGGCCGCACGCTTGTCGTCGCAACCCATGACCCGCGGCTTGCTGCCCGCATGGATCGCACAATCGTGCTCAATCCCGAAACCTTGCGGGAGGCCGCCGAATGAGCGCATCGTTTTCCACCCTCAGGCCGATCGCCAAGCTTTTCCTTGCCGAACGCCGCCACGGCCTGCTCCTCGGAGCTGCGCTTTCGGCGACCACGGTGTCGGCAGGAATTGCCCTGCTTGGTCTCTCCGGATGGTTCATCACCGCCACCGGCATTGCCGGACTTTCCTCAGCGGCGGTCGCTACGTTCGACGTCTTCATGCCGTCGGCCGGCATCCGCCTGCTTGCACTCGGCCGGACCGCCTCGCGCTACGGCGAGCGGCTAACCACTCACGACGCGACGCTGAGCGTGCTCGCCGCCCTGCGCGAGCGCCTATTTCGTGGATGGGCAGCACCCGGCGCCGCACGCGAACTCGCACGCCGGCCCGCCCGCCTACTTTTCCGTCTGACCGGCGACATCGACGCGCTGGATTCCCTTTATCTACGCGTGCTGGTTCCGACCGGCGTGGCAATCATCGCGGCACTTTCCGCAAGCATCGCGCTCGGCCTAATGAACCCGCTCTTCGGGCTGGCCGTCGGTGCCACCCTCCTCGGCACGGGGCTCGGCATTCCGCTGTTGGCCGGACACCGGGCAACAGAGCATGCCCGCCGCCGTACCTACGGCATCGAAGCCATTCGCGCCCGCACCATCGATCTCGTCGCTGGGCAAACCGACTTGTTGATGGCCGGACGCCTCGACGCCCAACGGGCTGCGATTGCCGACGCTGACCGTTACGCAGCCTCTGCCGATGATCGCCTGAACCGCATCGAAACCGGTGTTACCTTCGGTTTCGGCCTAGCGACGACCGCTCTTCTGGCCGGTTCGCTACTTGCCGTTGCGGCATTGGCCCGAGCGCAAGCAATCAGCCCAGCGGTTGCCACGCTGGGTATCCTGATCGCATTCGCCGCGGTCGAACCCTTCGGTGCGCTGCGTCGCGGAGCGATGGAACTTGGCCGCACGCTTCTTGCTGCCCGCCGCATCGCGCCTCGCCTGTCGGCAAACGAAGACCTGCACAGCAACGCGACTCCGCGTCCCGGATTTGCGTTTCGCCTGGATCGCGTTAGCGGAGGATATGACGCGGGAACGCCTGTCCTTCACGAGATCGACCTCAACCTACCGGCAGGCGCGAAGCTAGCCCTGGTCGGCGCCAGCGGTGCAGGTAAGTCGACACTTCTATCGCTCCTCGCAGCCGAAATGTGCCCAACCGAAGGAACCATCGAAGGACTGGACGCCACGCTGCTGACGCAACGGACGGAGCTCTTCCAAGATAGCGTTCGCGGCAATCTCCAACTCGCAAGCCCCGATGCAACGGATGCCGCACTGCGCGAGGCGCTTACCACCGCAGGCCTCCTGCAGGACGTCGCCGCCCTGCCGCGCGGCCTCGACACCCAACTTGGCGAAGGCGGCATGGGGCTCTCCGGCGGGCAATCGCGCCGCCTCGCCCTTGCCCGCCTCTTTCTCCGCGACACACCGCTCTGGTTGCTGGACGAGCCTACGGAGGGCCTCGATGGCGCAACCGCGCGCGACGTCATGCAACGTCTGGCCGAGCAAGCCGTGGGGCGCTCGCTCGTCATCGCCACGCATATCCGTCGCGAAGCAGCAATCGCGGATGTCATCGCCGTCATGGAGGATGGGCGCATCGTAGAAGTTTCACGCCGCGGAGAGGCGGCGTTCGAAAAGGCTTTGAACCGGCTGAGACCGGACTGAGCCACACCGCATGGCCGCCCGGCAATCCGGCTTGGCGGAGACTCTTCATATCCCGTGGGACCGTGGGAGAAAGACAATGGAACTGGACATAGTTGCGCTATCGCGCTTCCAATTTGCGCTGACTGCGCTTTACCACTTTTTATTCGTACCTTTGACGTTAGGGCTCTCCGTATTGCTCGCTATCATGGAGACGGTCTACGTCATGACCGGCCGCCAGATCTGGCGGCAGATGACGAAGTTCTGGGGCATACTCTTCGGTATCAACTTTGCGATCGGCGTCGCCACCGGCATCGTCATGGAATTCCAGTTCGGCATGAATTGGAGCTACTACAGCTACTATGTCGGCGATATCTTCGGCGCTCCGCTCGCGATCGAGGGGCTGATGGCTTTCTTCCTCGAGGCGACCTTCGTCGGCCTGTTCTTCTTCGGATGGGACAAGCTGTCAAAGGTCGGTCACCTGGTGGCGACATGGTGCGTGGCGCTTGGCTCCAACTTCTCGGCGCTCTGGATTCTCATCGCCAACGGCTGGATGCAGAACCCGGTCGGTTCGGCGCTCAATCCGCAAACGATGCGGATGGAGGTCACCAGCTTCTTCGACGTGGTCTTCAACCCCGTCGCTCAGGCGAAGTTCGTCCACACCGTCTCGGCCGGCTATGTCTGCGCCTCGATCTTCGTGCTCGGCGTTTCCGCTTGGTACATATTGAAGGGTCGCCACCTCGAAATGGCCAAGCGCTCGATGACGGTTGCCGCATCTTTCGGTCTGGCATCGGCGCTTTCGGTCGTCGTCCTCGGCGATGAAAGCGGCTACCTCGCAACTGAAAACCAGAAGATGAAGCTTGCCGCCATCGAGGCCATGTGGAAGACGGAACCGGCACCGGCTGCCTTTACGGCCTTCGGCTTCCCGGATCAGGAAGCTCGCGAAACGCATTTCGCCGTTCATATTCCCTGGGTAATGGGCCTGATCGGCACCCGCTCCCTGACAACGGAAATCCCCGGCATCGACCAACTGGAACAGAAGGCTGAGGCTCGTATCCGCGACGGTATCAAGGCTTACGACGCGCTGATGCAGATCCGCGCGGCCGCAACGCCGGATGCGATCGCACCCCAGCTGCGCAGTTCCTTCGAGGAAATCGGGCACGAGCTTGGCTATGCTCTCCTTCTGAAGCGCTATGTCGATGATCCACGCCAGGCGACCGACGCGCAGATCACCCAAGCCGCACGCGATACTGTTCCGCATGTGCCGACGCTCTTCTGGTCGTTCCGCATCATGGTCGGGCTGGGCATGTTCTTCATCGTCCTGACGGCAACCTTCTTCTGGCTGTCGGCGCGGCGTCACCTAGACAAGTACCCATTGCTGCTGAAAATCGCTGTCTTTGCCATTCCACTTCCCTGGATTGCCATCGAAGCCGGCTGGATCGTCGCAGAAATCGGACGCCAGCCGTGGGTCATCGAAGGCGTGCTGCCGACGGCAATGGCGGTATCGAGCCTCGGCGCAAGCACCGTTCTGCTTACGATCATTGGCTTTGCCGTTCTCTATACCGCCCTGATCGTCGTCGAGATGACGCTGATGATCCGAGCCATCCAGAAGGGGCCGGACCCCGACAACGAGCCGGAAGCCGAACTCATCTCCGAAACCCTCGTCCCCGCAGCGGAGTGATCCATCATGATCCTGCACGAACTCATAGATTACGAAATCCTGCGCGTGATCTGGTGGCTGCTCCTCGGGGTGCTGCTGATCGCCTTCGCCGCCACGGACGGCTTTGACCTCGGTGTTGGTACGCTGCTTCCCTTTGTCGCCAAGACGGACACGGAGCGCCGCGTCGCCATCAACACGATCGGCCCCGTCTGGGAAGGAAACCAGGTCTGGCTAATCCTCGGTGGCGGCGCCATCTTTGCTGCCTGGCCGCCGCTCTACGCGGTCTCGTTCTCGGGCTTCTATCTTGCGATGTTCGCGATCCTCCTTGCACTCATTCTGCGCCCGGTCGGCTTCAAATACCGCTCGAAGCGAGAGAGCGCACGCTGGCGCAACAACTGGGATTGGGCGCTGTTCATCGGCGGCTTCGTGCCGTCCCTGATCTTCGGCGTGGCCGTCGGCAACGTGCTGCAGGGCGTACCCTTCCGCTTCGATCCCGCTGATATGCGAATCTTCTACGAGGGGACGTTCTTCGGACTGCTGAACCCCTATGCCCTGCTTTGTGGACTGCTATCCGTCGCCATGCTCGTTCTTCACGGCGCTGCCTGGCTGGTTCTTAAGGCGAGCGGCCCGGTTGCCGAGCGAGCAAGAACCTATGGCAGCCTTGCTTCGCTCGCCGTGATCGTTCTCTTTGCGCTTGGCGGAATCTTCCTGGCGATCGGGGTGAACGGCTACAGCATCACCAGTGAGATCAACCCTGCCGGCCCGTCGAACCCGCTCTTCAAGACGGCCACTCATGACGGCTCGTGGCTCGCCAACTACGGCACTCATCCGTGGATGCTGATCGCCCCGATCCTCGGCTTCGCTGGAGCCGCCGCTGCCTTCCTCGCGCTGCGGGCAAGGTGGGAGGTTGCGGCTCTGCTCTTCAGCAAGCTGTCGATCTTTGGCATCATTTCCACCGTCGGCCTTTCGATGTTCCCGTTCATCCTGCCCTCGTCGCTAGAGCCCAACTCGAGCCTGACGGTATGGGATGCATCGTCGAGCCATTCCACCCTGTTCACCATGCTCGTTGTCTCGGTGATCTTCCTGCCTATCATCTTCGCCTACACCGCCTGGGTCTACAAAGTGCTCTGGGGAAAGGTCGACGAGAAGACGGTCACCGACAAGAGCGGCCACGCCTACTGAAGGAGAACAACAATGTGGTATTTCGCATGGATACTTGGCCTGCCCTTGGCCGCCGCCTTCGCAGTCCTCAACGCGATGTGGTACGAACTGATGGATGACGAGGCGAAGAAGCGAAAGCAGTAACGCGCTCCGGTCTCGATTTGAGAACGACAAAGGGACGGTCCTTCGAGGGACCGTCCCTTTTCGTTAGCGGGATAGCAGCGCTTCCGCTGCTGTATTCCTTAACCCTGGCAGACTTCAGTAGCTTGCGGCGACAAAGATCCGAGCCAGCGCCTCAACGCCAGCTTGGTCCTCGGTGTCGAATCTCGCCGCCGTCGGGCTGTCGAGATCGATAACGCCGAGGATCTTGCCGTCGTGACGAAGCGGCACGACGAGTTCCGAACGCGAAGCTGCATCACAGGCGATGTGTCCCGGAAACGCATGCACGTCCTCGACGAGGATTGATGCCCCTTTTTCGACGGCCGTCCCACAGACCCCGCGGCCAACCGCGATGCGCACGCACGCCGGCCGGCCCTGGAACGGTCCGAGAACCAGCTCGCTGTCCGATTTGAGGAAGTAGAAGCCCGCCCAGTTCAGATCAGGCATCATTTCGAACATGAGCGCCGAGGTATTCGCAGCATTGGCGATCGCATCGCTCTCGCCATGCAGAAGCCCCTGCAATTGCTGGCAAAGCTCTTTGTAGAAATCTGCCTTGTTGGCAGAATTTATCGTCGCGGCTTGAAACATGTCCGTTATCGCTCTGTTTGTCTCATCAGCGACGATATAGTCGCACGCATCTCACTTGCCAAATCCAATCGTGAAGAGCGAGACGAACCGCCGTGTCACTAGATGGTGATAGTTATCAGCTCCCACCTTGTCGGTCGGCAATCCGACTCTATTTACAGCCTTGTTGCGACCTATTGCGGATCGCGACTTAAGTCGGCCGGCAGCTGCGGTTTGCGCGCACGGCGATACGGACGGTTAGGTAAAGCGCCTGCCGCCCCTCATTGTTAGGGCATTCCGACGAGCGGAGCAGCCAACTCGACCACGGCTGCGCAGGAAGTCATGAACCGCTTCGGCTGGGCAGATAGATGCATTGATTTCACGCAGAGGTAAGAACGATGACACCGGAAGACAGACGGGCGGTCTTTAGCCACCGCCAGATCGCCGCAATTATTGAAGGCATCATGCAGGAAGACGGCACTGAGGAGCCGATCATGGGAAAATCGCTTGGCGAGGCGATCCTCTTCGTTTCGGAAGAAGCGGCGACCAGCGCATCCAGCGCCCATGTCATTTACGGCGACAACGGCTCGCTTAGCTATACCGATTGCCTGAGCGTTTACCGCGACTACGGCGCGGCGCTTCGCCAGACTCCGAATTGAGACAGCGCGCTGGGCGCCTCCCGCCCAGCGCTCCTCCCGATAAGCGAAGGATGCAGTCGATATGGCGAAGCGAAGTGCAGGTCTGTTGATCTACCGCCTCCATGATGATGAGTACGAGGTACTCCTGGTGCACCCGGGGGGACCCTATTGGGCCAAGAAGGATATCGGCGCCTGGTCGATCCCCAAGGGCCTCGTCAACGAAGACGAAGATGAACTGGACGCAGCAAGGCGTGAAGCCCGCGAAGAACTCGGGATTGAAGTCGAAGGCAGCTTTCATCATCTCGGTGACTACAAGCAACCCGGTGGCAAGATCGTTGCTGCCTGGGCCGTTGAGGCTGACATCGACCTGGAAGCGGTGGCCAGCAATAACTTTCGGATGGAGTGGCCGCCGCGCTCTGGGGTGATGGCGGAGTTTCCGGAAGTCGACCGGGCCGAATGGTTCACATTTTCGGATGCCGAGCGAAAGATTCTGAAAGGCCAACAGCCCCTGCTCGCGGATTTCCTCCGGAGGCGGTCGCAGAGCCCATTAGAGGTATATGTGACCTAAGGTCGGGGAACGCTGGCCAGCGATTGTGCATGGCAGCTATTCGCAATCGGCTGTCGCTTTGCCGTCAGCAATCCGTAAAGATTACAAGACCCTCTTCCGGACGAATCTGACTCATGACAGCCCCCTCTTCTGCACTGCGCGGTGTTCTCGTCGCGTTTGGTGCCTATGCCGTGTTTGCCTTCAGCGGTGCATCCATCAAGATCCTGCATGGCGGCGTGCCAGCTTACCAGATCGCTTTTATCGGCGCGCTCTTCGGCGGCGCTGCCCTGCCCTTCATCAAAGCAAGGGGCGATTCCTGGTTCGATGTTGTCAGAAGCACGAACCGCCCTCTATGGCTACTGAGGTTCGTCTGCGGCGCGATAGGTGCGATCGCGTCGATCATCACGTTTACGAAGCTGCCGATGGCCGAGGCCTTCTGCTTGCTGTTTCTCCTGCCCTCGTTCGTGACCATCCTGTCGGTAATCTTCCTCAGGGAAGATGTCCGCTGGCAGCGCTGGGCAGCCGTCATCATCGGCTTCCTCGGCGTTCTGGTCGTGCTGCGACCGGGCTTCCGCGAACTGTCCGCCGGTCATCTGGCCGCGGCGATCGGCGGTCTCGTTGCTGCAATCTCGATTGTCGTGATGCGTAAGATGGGGCCAGCTGAAAAGCGCCTGTCGCTATACGGTGCAGCACTGCTGGGCACGATCGCCGTCAGCGGCATCCTCATGCTGTCCGAGATGGTCGTGCCGACGCCACGCCAATGGCTGTTCATTGCAAGCTACGGCCTGCTCGGCGCGGCT
Organism: Rhizobium grahamii CCGE 502; assembly: GCF_000298315.2. Taxonomy (GTDB): domain Bacteria; phylum Pseudomonadota; class Alphaproteobacteria; order Rhizobiales; family Rhizobiaceae; genus Rhizobium; species Rhizobium grahamii. The sequence continues at coordinate 221,490 of NZ_AEYE02000014.1, forward strand.
GGCAACGTCATGCTGATGACGGCCGCCCGGCTCGCCCCGGCCAATCTCGTTGCCCCGCCTCAGTACAGTCAGATGCTGTGGGCAATCGCGTTCGGATATCTGATCTTCGACGACAGCATCGACCTGCCGATGGCTGCCGGTATCGTTCTCATCGTCTGTTCCGGCTTGTTGACGCTGGCACGTGAAAAGAAGCGCGGCACGCCGTTGCCCCGCGCCGTCGTTTCGGCTGACAACCAGGCGCCGCTTGCAACCTCGGCGGAAGAGACCAGCGCCGCGGAACGCCCGGCTCAAAGCGCCTCGCCGGCAACTTCCCACGCCTAAAAAGAAACCGCCTTTGCCGAACTCGAAAGCCCGTAGAAAAGGCGGTTTGCTATTGTCTCGGAGTCTGGCGGCTGCGATTTGTTAGCGCAGGACCGGGCAGCCACGGACGTTGCCGAAGCTGATTTCGTCAGCACCACGACGCGTCCAGCCCGTCACGATCACACGGCGAGGCGTGACGTCCACCACGCGGGCACGGCGGAAGCCGTAGTCGCGTGCGATGTCTTCCGCAAGCCGCGGGTCGCAACCACGCGGACGCGGCGGCGGGCGATAATAGTCAGGCGGTGGCGGGCGATAGTAGCCGGGAGGCGGTGGCGGGCGACCGCTGCCAATGTAGACGTCTACCTGGGCGGAAGCCGGTGCAACCGCTCCGGCAACCGTGCCGGCAGCGAGCAGCGTCGCGAGGCCCGCTTTGGCCAGAAATTGCATCATCGAAAGTTCTCCATCAGGGCACGGAAACGACCGTCCCATTCGATACACTCTTGCCGGAAAAGCTCAGGTCCAACCTTTCCGGATTTACGCATTCATATGCGATTCGCACAAAGCAGGCTGAAAATGGCGTCGCCAAGGCAAGCCGAGGGCGCCATTGTGGACGAAGCGATTTACCGGCGGATCAGCGGGCAACCACGAACGTTGGCGAACACCATCTGGTCCCAGCCCCGGTAATTCCGGCCAGAGACGACAACCCGACGCGGCGTGACATTGGTGACGCGCGCATAGCGCAGACCTGTCCAGCGCGCCTTCTGAACAGCCTGTACGGGCGAGCAGGCGTAGACGGGACGATATTGGACACTGGCGACCGGCAGACGGTCCCATTCGGAAGCAGACGCGTTCGGCGCAGTGAGCGGAATCGAAGCCAATGCGATAAGGGCTGCGAACGAAGCCTTGGCGAGAAAATGGGTCATCATACTACTCTCTAAAACGATTTCTTACATCTCCCGTTCGGGATTGTTCGAACCATAACCCTATGAAAATGAATGATCTTCGAACCGTTCGTTCAGATCAGGTTCAGGCGCTCAGATGCAGCACGATCTCACGTCGGTGTGGTCTGTCGCGATGTTCGAAAAGGTAAATCCCCTGCCAGGTACCGAGTGCCAACCGACCGCCGATAATGGGAATGCCGATGGAAACCTGCGTCAACGCGGCCTTGATATGCGCGGGCATATCGTCGGCTCCCTCGGTCGTATGAACAATCCAATGCATTGACGGGTCGGAGCTAGGGGGAACCAATCGGCGGAAAAATACATCGAGGTCTGTCCGGACGTCCGGATCCGCATTTTCCTGGATGAGTAGTGAGCAAGACGTATGGCGCACGAAAACGGTCAGAAGCCCTTCGGCCGCGCCGTTGGCGCGAACGAAGGAGGCCGCTTCCGCAGTAAATTCGTAAAGGCCCTGGCCTCGGGTGGAAATGCTGATGATCTTCTGGGCCATCGCCACGATTCCGCTTGCGTCTCTGTTATGAGACGTGGCGTCGCGCTGCCCTCATGTCAATGCAGGCTTCCCGCGCTGCTCAAAGCTGCAGGAACGGAACAAAGCCGCCGAAAATCATGCGCTTGCCGTCGAAGATCGACTTCCACTCGTCGCCTTGCAGACGCGGATCGGCCATCACCTTTGTCATGATTTCATCCCGCTCCTGGCGTGAACCGTAGACGATCCAGGAGAAGACAACGACCTCGTCGTCGGCCGCCTGGACTGCACGAGGAAACGAGGTCAGTTCACCATAGGGGACATCGTCGGCGATGCATTCCACATATTCTTTGGCACCATGGGCCTTCCAGACAGCGCCGGTCGTAGCGGAAAAGGCTTTATAGGCCTCGATGTTCTTCTGCGGCACGGCCACGACGAACCCATCGACATAGGACATGTTTTACTCCCTTTGCGTTGTTGCACGTCCAAGGACGAACGGGGTTGGCTTGGACCGACATCCCTCTTCGAACTAAAACTAGGCGGGATCGACGACAGGCAAGGATGTGCGGCCAACTTCCCGTCGGGAAAATTCGCCTTCGATTGTCGGCAGCTCTCCTCTTTTGGCGTCCTTGCCACAGATTAACCGCCCAGGAGAACAAGCGATGCAGAAGATCACGCCTTTCCTTTGGTTCGACAACCAACTCGATGAAGCCATCAGCTTCTATAGCGCGATATTCAAGAGCGCCGGGGATCCGCAGGTGAAACGAGGCCCGGATGGAAGAGCATTTGCTGCCACGTTCGAACTGGAAGGCCAGCAGTTCATGGGACTGAATGGCGGCCCTCAGTTCAAGTTCAGCGAGGCCATCTCATTCTTCGTCCGCTGCAAGGACCAAGCCGAGGTCGACTACTACTGGGAAAGGCTGCTCGATGGCGGCAAGCCGCAGCAGTGCGGCTGGCTGAAGGACCGCTTCGGCCTCTCCTGGCAGATCATCCCCGACGCGCTGATGCGCTATCTCAACGATGCGGACAGCGAAAAAGCCATGCGCGTGCAGGCCGCGATGATGCAGATGGTGAAGATCGATGTCGCGACGCTCGACGAGGCCTACGCGGGTTGACCTCCGGACAGCGCAACAAGCGGTATCCGATCCTTCAATTGCGCTTGCATCTCGGCTTCCTGGCACTGCGTGGTGACGCGCAGCGTGCGGAACTGTTCCACGAGGAAGTCCACGAGCGCCCGAACAGCCGTCGGCAGTCCTCGCGATGCAGTGAAGACGAGATAGATCGTCGCCTGGGACATCTGATGATCTGGTAGGAGGCGAACCAGCCGGCCGTCGCGTATTCCTTCGGCGCAAATATGGTCTGGCAAGAGCCCGACCCCTACACCGGCATAGATAGCCTCAAGCACTGCGGAGACGCTGCGGCAGCTCATGCGCGGTTTGTGCTGGTGCCGGTACCGGGTGCCGTCGGGTCCAGTGAATTCCCATATATCCAAGTCCTGCCATTCCGTCAGCGGTCCGGCAAACGATACCGTTGGCGCATCGACGAGACAGTCGATACCTTCGATCGACGGCAGCGAGCTTGCAACCTTCTGGTTTGCAACAAGGATCAGATCCACCTTGCTAAGCACACGCATCGTCAGCTCAGAATCGGTCTCCTCGGTCAATTGTGCGCGAACAGCAAGGTCGAGGCGCTCGTCGATGATGTCGACCCGTCGATCCGTGGTGAGTATCTGCAGCTGAACCTTGGGGTATCGATTGAGAAACTCCGGGATCATGGTGCCAAGCGAACCATCCAGCAGTCCGTGTGGCACACTTATGCGGATCTGTCCCTGCGGCTCTCCCGTGGCATCGTTGATCGCCTTCGCCGCGCGATCCGCTTCACGCAGCATATTTTCACAGTGATTGTAAAAAGCGCGCCCGACTTCCGTCACCCGGAACCGATTGACTGTCCGCTCAAGCAGCCTGACTCCAAGCCGCGTCTCGAGCGCAGTGATATGCCGGCTGAGCTTGGATTTCGGCATGCTGAGTACCCGCCCTGCGGCGGAGAAACCGTTGTGGCGAACAACTGCGGCAAAATAGACGAAATCGTTCAGATCCTGAAAAACGCCCTCTGCGTTGAGCATCGGGGAACCTCTTTCCATAAAGCGATAGGCCTGCGATCGCTACCGATTACCGCTCGCGGCGGGCAATGCCAACCGTCCTACAGAAGTTTTCGTTCCAAATTTGGAACACTGCGTTCCAATCCCTGCCCTTCAATTCCGAGAATGGCGGGATTATCTGCGGGGAGATTTCCTTTGGCGCCATTGCAATGGTGGCGCCAGACGCGCTCCTTACGAGCCTCCGAAAACAGTCTTAGCCGTTCCAATGCCCGCAGCACTGCGGCGCAGTGTGATTTTTCGCCTATGTATTTGATATTGTTACATAAAAACCACACAGAAAACCAAAGAACCGTCACGAGGAGGCATTTTGATACCGGGAGAATTGATAGATTTAATCAAGGATGAAATTAAGGCTTCAGCGGTTCGCTGATCCGCCAGCCGAAAGGCAAACTATCGGAACGGCCCCGTCTCCCATGGCGGCTGTTCAATCGAAAAGGAAATGGATTTCAAATGAACATACGGATGGCTTTGTTGACCTCCGCCGCAGCATTTGCTGCTGCGTCCACGCCGGTCTTCGCTGCTGATGCAATCGTCGCAGCTGAACCCGAGCCGGTTGAATACGTCCGCGTCTGCGACGCGTACGGCACAGGTTACTTTTACATCCCGGGCACCGAAACCTGCCTCAAGGTCAGCGGTTACCTGCGTTTTGAAGTTTACGGCGGCCCGAACGAGAAGGACACCTCGGACTGGAACGCCCGTACGCGTGCTCAGGTTCAGTTCACGGCCAAGAGCGACACGGAATATGGCCCGCTTACCGGCGTAATCGTTCTTCGTAACAACGGCGACAACACTTCGACGAACTCGACCCTGGACTCGGCCTACATCGACATCGCCGGCTTCCGCGCTGGTCTGTTCTACAGCTGGTGGGATGACGACCTTTCGGGCGAGCCTGACGTTCTGTCGAGCTTTCAAACCCTGCACAACTCCATCCGCTACCAGTATGAAAATGGCGATTTCTACGCCGGCATCAGCGTAGACGAGCTGGAAGACGGCTACTACAAGGACGGTGAAAACCCGAACAACGTCGGCGTTGCCCTCGGCGTTGGCGGCAAGGCTGGCGTGGTCAGCTATCAGCTCATCGGCGGTTACGACACCGACAATGAAGAAGGTGCTGTTCGCGGCATGATCTTCGCCGACATCGGTCCGGGCACGCTCGGCCTGGCAGCTGTTTACGCGTCTGGTCCGAACTCCTACTACTCTCAGTCGGAATGGACCGTTGCTGCCGAATACGCGATCAAGGCGACCGACAAGTGGACCATCACCCCGGAAGCCCAGTACTTCGGCAATTACGTGCCTGATCTCGACAACTTCCACGGCGACTCGTTCGACGGCCTGGGCGACGCTTGGAACGTCGGCATCACGGTCGACTATCAGATCGTAGACAACCTCTACGCCAAGGCGACTGTCGACTATACCGACCCGGATGACGCTGACGAAGTGACGAAGGGCTTCTTCCGTCTGCAGCGCGCGTTCTAATCCAAAAAATCCCGGCGCCCTGGATCAACCTTGGGCGCCGTGTGTATCGCGTTTTCTGATCCGATTGACCTCCGATCAGTTACGGGGACTGGTCCGGTTTCCCTGCCGGACCGTCCTTGTTTTCTCCTCCCAAGCATGCCACCGCACTTCCGCGGTATCAGTCCGGCAACTCCTCGATTGAATCGACCCGATCGGGATAGAAGGCGAGATGATCCTTGATCTCGCTGACCGCCGCGTACGGACTTTCATAGGTCCAGATCGCATTCGCGAAATCTTCTTCACCCATCATGATGTTGAAATACGATGCCTCCCCCTTGTAGGGGCAATAGGTGTGGTGATCACTTCGCGTGAGAAGCGCCATGTCGACATCGGCACGCGGTACGTACAGCACGGCAGGATAAGAGGCTTCCTTCAGTGTTAACGCTTTGCGGCTGTCGGCAATAACCTGCCCACGCAGCTTCACGACGACGCGGGCTGGATTAGGCCTGACGGTAATCGGGTGATCGGGACCTGGGACTTTCATGGGGTGTGCGGACATCAGCAGCTCCTTTCGGCCAGAAACCAGATATAGGAGCCGCTGTATCATATTGCAGGAGCCGGGCCCGGCTTCCGCGTATTTCGGAACTACCAGCGTTCTAGCCCAAGCAGCTTGCCTCCAAGCGGCGAAAGCTCTGCCGTCGCCGTATTGTATCTCTCCCATTCGCGCGGATCACCGGGGAAGGCGTCGCGCTTAGGGTGGTCACGTTCGCGCCACAGGCGGATGCGCTCCTCCCGCTCGCCGACGTCGTCGTATTCCGCGGGATGCATCGAGATATATTGAGCCATCCGGGCTCGATCGGTCGAGTGGTTCGGTCGCACGCCATGCGCGAGCAGCGAATTGAAGATCATCAAATCTCCCGGCTCCATGTCGATATTGACGATCGCCAGCCCAGTCATATCAGGGTGCATGGGGTCGCGGTCTGCCGGCTGCGTCTTCTCCCATTCCTCGAAATGCTGAAAGAGCTCTGGAACGCACTGGAACCCACCGACATCGCCATCCTGCTTCTTCAGGCTGAGCACGCCCTGCACACCGATCGGCAACGGCCGGATCGAGGTGTCGACGTCCCAATGAATGAAGCCGTTCGGATTACCTTTGACTTTCCTTGGCGGATTGAGATTGGCGCGATCGATGGTCACCCAAAGATCCTCCCGGTCCCAGATATCGACGAAAGCGCCGTAGACGCGCGGCTCCATACGGTTATCCCACAGCGCCTGGTGATTATAGATTTCCAGCATGCCGGTGTTGTTGAGCTCTTTCATCTTGTGCTCACGGCGCTGCGGCGCATACCACGTGGATGCGTCGTTCGGGTCCTTCTCGTCAAAGCGCCAGAGCACTTCGACAAGCCGCTCGACATTCGCCGCAGGGACGGCCTGGCGAACGATGACATAACCTTTCGTAATCCAATGTTGCCAGTCCGCCTCCGATAGCACGCGAAGCGGCAACGTCTTCTTGATATCCTTGAGTTGGGTCGCCGTCGTTGACGTTGTCGGGTGCGCGTCCCGCTTGAGTGACTGCTGCATATTTATCCTCCATCGAGCCAATCCCTGTTCCTCAGGTGATGACGAGAATACCAAGCCAGATAGTCGGATGTTGTCGCGGCCTGGCAAATACTGATACTATTCTGGCGCCATCAAAAGTGCGGGCGCCGGATGAGACCATATCTCGAAAAACTGATACAAGAACCGGAGAGCTCTCTTAGCCGCCTGAACAGGCGTCTGGACGATTCCATTCCCTTCCAGTGGCATCACCACCCCGAGTTCGAATTGACCCTGACGCTGAACTCGCGAGGCCAGCGCTTCATTGGCGATCATGTCGGGGAGTATGACGATGGTGACCTTGTACTGGTTGGTCCGAACCTGCCACACACATGGTCCTCGCGGGAGAAGATCGCTCCATCCGAGCCGCATGTAGCGCTCGTAACATGGTTTCATCCCGATTGGACGCAACGGCTGGCGCAGACCTCTGTCGAGCTCCGCGCCATCGAGGCCATGCTTGCCCGCGCCGATCGGGGGCTCCAGTTCAGCTGCGGCGCCGCAATCGCGATTCGCCCACTGTACGAAAGCCTGTTCGTTGCTGCACCGACCGAACGCTTCTTCACCCTGCTCGCTATTCTGCACCAACTATCCGGGGATACATCATCGCAGCCGTTGGCAACGACATCGCCGCCGCGCGAAACAGCCGGCGAGAATCGCGAGCGGATCGATCGGCTGCTCAACCACATTCACATGAATTACGGCAGGCCCATCGCTCTTGCCGAACTCGCCGATATCGCGGCCCTCAGCCTTTCAGGGCTCCATCGACTATTCCTCAAACACACGGGCAAGACGATTTCAGACTACCTCATCCATATCAGGATTGGCGATGCCTGCGCTCGCCTGTCGGGCACGAGGCAGCCCATCGCTGTTGTCGCCGACGCGGCCGGTTATGGTTCGCTCGCAAACTTCAACAGGCAGTTCCGAGCACTGAAAGGCATGACCCCACGGGATTATCGCGCTCTCTTCCAGCATTGGTAATGCCGTAGCACCGCATTGCTATTCTGCCTTCATCTCGCGCCGCCGAAACAGGCCAAGGCCGAGGACTGCCGCGAGCACGCAGGCAACGCCGGCGATCTGACGGAAATGCAAAGGCTCACCGAGCAGGACGAATGCCATCAAGAGCGCGGAGACCGGTGCGACTGCCGTGAAAAGCGAAGCCTCAATTCCGCTGACACGCTCCGCTCCCGCGTACCAGAGAACAAAGCCGGCAACGGTCGGCACAAGCGCGTAATAGATCACCGCCGACATTGCGCCCGCGGGAAATTCGCCCGGAACGCCCTCCGTCACCAACGCCGCGACCATCGCCACAATAAATCCAAGTCCCGTCATCACCGCCGACTGTGTCAGCGCCGGAATCTTTGTGCTGAGCTTCTTGTTGAGGAGAATGAATAGGCTTTCGCAGATGACGGCACCGAATACCAACATATTGCCAAGCAGCGATCCCTCTCCAGCATCGGGCGAAAAGGCGATAAAGAGAACACCGGCCGTCGCCAACGCAATCGCCAGCACCATCGACGAATGTGGCCTCTCGCGCAGGACGAGAATGGAAAGCGCCCCGGCGACCACAGGCAGCGTTCCGATGATGACGCCAGCGTCGGCGGCAGTGGTCAACCGCAGGCCCGAAATCAGCAGGGTCGTGTAACCAACGCTACCCGCACCAGCCTGAACGAGAAGGATGATCCAATCGCGAGACGGCAGGCTTGGTAGGCGCTTTCCGGTCAGGCGCATCAACAGCAAAAAGAACGGGAAAGCAACGGCGAAGCGAAGGGCCGTCGCTGTGAACGGCGGCATGCCTGACGCAATGACGCGGCTTGCAACGACGGTGCTGCCGACCGTCATCATCGCCAACGTCAGATAGACATAACCCTGTAAGTGTCGCTGCATCGCCCTCTCCTGTTTGCGCAGAGGAAAGACGAAAACCGCCGGGCGATCTTGTATGAAATTGCACTGCAGTCAGGCGACGGCGTTGGCATAGGTGCGCGGAGAGATCCCGTACTTCCGGACGAAAACGCGAGTCATGTGGCTTTGGTCGGCAAAGCCGCTGGCAAGGGCCGCCTCCGCCAAGGCCACACCGCCGGCGATCAGACGCCGGGCAAGATGGATGCGGCGCTGGACAAGATAGGCATGTGGCGTCATGCCGGTCGCCTTGGCAAAACCACGCAGCACCTGGAACCGGCTGAGCTGGCTGGCGCGGGCCAAGTCGGAGAGGGAGATGGCCGCAGTCGGATCGCAGTCAATCATCTCCTGCGCGATCCGGATGGCCCGCGGCGCCGCCTGCGCATCATTTGCGACGGCCTCCGACACCACATGCGCGATGAGTACGAGGAGAGCTTTCTCCCGCTGTAGCCGATGCTCGCCTGTACCCACCACGAGTGCAAACGCCGCCTCGAACTGCGCGGCGATCGCTTTGTCGTGCAGTACAGGGTGTTCTATCTCGACAGCAGATCGCCGCCCCTCCGTGATATCGGACACGTTGGTCGCGACTATCTCAGGATCGAAGTAGAGGATTCGCCAGGATCTCCCCTCGCCGATCGGCATGCCATCATGCACTTCGTTCGGATTGACGGTGATGATATCGCCGGCACCCGCCTCGACCATGCCCCGTCCGCTCAGAGATTTCTGTGCGCCCGACGAGACCAGCCCGATGCCAAACTGCTCGTGCGTGTGCCGTGCAAAACTCTGGCTGCTATCAGCAGCCACGGCCTCGACACCGGAAATTGCTGACTTGAACATGCAAAACTGACTGCGGGCCATGCGTGCGCTTCCGGACGTGATGCCGCATAATGCCAGCCCAGGCTGCTCAAAACAACGCAGAGAAAATTCGCCCGGTTCAGGGTGTTACGGCAGCGATTGATCGGCTCGGCGGATCAATGGATTGTTTCGAGAGAATCGCCGCCGCCGAGAATCACAAATACATCCTCAAGCGCTGCGACCAGGATGTCGGTGAGCTCGTCGCCACGGTTCTCGACGAAGGCGGCCTTGGTCGCCTCATCCTGAAGTTCGAAGAAGCGCTCGATTTCGTTCGACATCTCATTGTCCTTTCCCGCGCCACCGACATGTGGCGATGAGACGAGGCTATTCCGGTTGTCTTGTGCCGAACTGGTGCCAGTTCTGTAGCGGCCTTTCCGGCAGCTAGAAGCTTGGAAGCCCACGACTCTTCCACTGGCTCTTCGGAACGGGATTTCCCACAGCAAAGCTGAAGGATTTAACCTTTGTCGCCCCGTCGTCCACCTCGCAACGGAAGCTGACATCATACCACCGACCAGATGCCCGAAACGCATTGCTGGCTTGAAGGATCGTACCCTTCTTAAGACTGTAGGATGGCAGGATTTCCGGTCGATATGCTGGAGATCCGTGTATCAACTGCTGCCTAAGCTCCGTGCTGCACAGTTCCGCCACGCGGGCACCGCGTGGCATATCTCCCATGGCGGTTCTTGCCACCGGATCGTTCGTCATACTCTGCGAAAACAGCGTCTTCGCCTCCGTCAATTCGACGGGCTTGTCCGCCTGGGCGGTTGCGGTCGCATCGGGCTTTGTTGCTTTGGGCGGCTTTGCTTGCTCGAAACTCGTTTTGGCTTCGTTCTCGGCTCCTGATGCAGGGCCGTTCTTCTCGGCATGACTATCCGCCAAGTCGACCTGGGGCAGTTCGACATCCTGCGGAACCGGAGTGGCAGGAGGCTCCTTGCTTTCGGGGGCCTTGGCCGCATCTGCCGTTTCCTCCGGCCTCGCCTGATCCTCCGGGGGTGCCGGTTTGGGCTCCGGTGAAGGCTTCGGCGTATCCGACTTCACACCGGCGACGGAAGCATCACCCTCAGTCGATTTCTCCGGTCCGGTATCCTTGTCGCCAAATTCCGTTACCGGGCGCAGCACCGGCATAGGCTGCCCCTTGCCGGCCGGTTCCTTGGACTCGGCATCCTTTGCAGCTGCTTCGGGCGGTTTCTCTTCCGGCGGCTTTGCCTGTTCAGGCGGAGGCGGAGGCGGTTGCTCGGCCTTTTCTTCCTTCGGCGGTTCCGCGGGCTTCTCGGTCGGTTTTTCCTCTGCCTTTTTCTCCTCCGGTTTTTTCTCCTCGGGTTTCGGCTGTTCCGGTACCTTCAGTTCGGGAGGTTTCTCCTCGGGTTTCTTTTCCTCCGGTGGAGGCACGAGGTCGACGCTGACTGTTTCTTCTTCCGGCTGAGGAGCAGGTAAAGGCAACTTCACGAGGAAGAACGCGACGATGGCAACGTGCAAAAGCACAGAGGCGAAAATGCCCCAGCCGAATGCTCCCCATTTCTTTGTCGAAACCTGCTGCATGCCTGCGAACGATGCCCTGCGCCACGCTACCGATGTGGCCTTTTAAGAAGGCATCATCAAGCCGTAAAACAAAAAAGCCTCACGTACACGCGCACAACCGTGCGCGCATGGCACATCGTCCACATGATTGCCAGCAATCGCCCTCTCCAAGAGGAACCGCAGAACTATCCGAGCGAGCCTATGATCTCGCGATAGGCAGCCTCCGGAAATGCCTTCAAAGTCTTGGTGCGCACATTGCCCGCCATTCCGAGCGACAGACCGAAGCGCGCCATGACGGCATCGTCAGGCGCATCGCAGACGGCAACCATGTCGTGATCGCCCAAGGTGAGGAAGAACTGCTGGAACGAGCCACCCATATCACCGAGCAGCTTCTTGGCCGCGTCCAGGCGCTTTGCCGAGTCGCGAACGTTGCGAATGCCTTGATCCGTCCAGTTGATAAGCACGATGTAAGTGGTCATTGCGCACCTCCCGACGGAGGGTCTTGGTCTCGCAACAGGCTATGGCGACCCTCGCTCATGCGCTGTGGTCGGTCCCTTCCCCCGTGGCCGATACCTTACTCCTGTCCCCATTCGACAACAAGGAACACCGCAGCCAGCGGAAAGCAAAAGCCGGGCACAAGGCCCGGCTCTCGGTGTTTCTTATCGAAGGTGGAAGCTTAGCTGTCGAGGAAGCTGCGGAGCTTTCTGGAGCGGCTCGGATGCTTCAGCTTGCGCAGCGCCTTCGCTTCGATCTGGCGGATACGTTCGCGGGTAACCGAGAACTGCTGGCCGACCTCTTCAAGCGTATGGTCAGTGTTCATGCCGATGCCGAAGCGCATGCGCAGGACGCGCTCTTCGCGCGGCGTCAGCGATGCCAGAACACGCGTCGTCGTCTCGCGCAGGTTCGCCTGGATGGCGGCGTCGATCGGCAGCAGCGCGTTCTTGTCCTCGATGAAATCGCCGAGGTGCGAATCTTCTTCGTCACCGACAGGCGTTTCGAGCGAGATCGGCTCCTTAGCGATCTTCAGGACCTTGCGGACCTTTTCGAGCGGCATAGCGAGCTTTTCAGCCAGTTCTTCCGGCGTCGGCTCGCGGCCAATCTCGTGCAGCATCTGGCGCGACGTACGAACGATCTTGTTGATCGTTTCGATCATATGCACCGGAATACGGATCGTGCGGGCCTGGTCGGCGATCGAGCGGGTAATCGCCTGACGAATCCACCACGTCGCATAGGTCGAGAACTTGTAACCGCGACGGTATTCGAACTTGTCGACCGCCTTCATCAGGCCGATGTTGCCTTCCTGAATGAGGTCGAGGAACTGCAGACCGCGGTTCGTGTACTTCTTGGCGATGGAGATAACGAGACGAAGGTTCGCTTCGACCATTTCCTTCTTGGCGATGCGCGCCTCGCGCTCGCCCTTCTGCACCATGTGCACGATGCGGCGGAATTCCGAGATCGAGATGCCGGTTTCCGTTGCGAGGTTCTGGATCTCCTGGCGGATATCGCGGATTGTCGTGTTTTCGCCCTTGGCGAATTCCTTCCAGCCACGAGCAGCCAGATTGCCGATCGACTTCATCCAGTTCGGATCGAGCTCGGCGCCCTGGTACTGTTCGAGGAAGGAGTCGCGCTTGACGCCGTAGGATTCAGCCAGACGCAGCAGGCGACCTTCGTTCTGCACGAGGCGCTTGTTGATGTCGTAGAGCTGCTCGACGAGGGCGTCGATGCGGTTCTGGTTCAGCGACAGAGACTTGACGGCCTTGATGAGCTCATCCTTGAGCTCCTTGTAGCGGCGCTCCTGGGCGGACGACAGCGTGCCGGTAGCGGCAAGCCGCTGCTCGACCTGCTGGTCCTGAAGCTTGCGCAGCTTCTTGTAGGTCTCGGCGATGATGTCGAGCGTTTCCATGACCTGCGGGCGCAGTTCCGCTTCCATGGCGGCCAGCGACAGGTTGGACTCGTCTTCGTCTTCTTCTTCCTCTTCCGGAGGCAGGCCCTCGCCGCCGACATTGGTGATGTCGTCGTCGCCGGAACGGACGCGGCGCGTCTTTTCCTTCTCTTCGGCTGCCTTCCGGTCAGCCTCAATCTTCTCGGGGCTCTGGAACTGCGGTGCAGCCTTCGCTTCCGGACCAGAATAGGTCGTTTCGAGGTCGATGATCTCTCGAAGCAGCGTCGTGCCTTCGTTGAGTTCGTCGCGCCAGATGATCAGCGCCTGGAATGTCAGCGGGCTCTCACAGAGACCACCGATCATCGTTTCGCGGCCGGCCTCAATACGCTTGGCGATCGCAATTTCGCCTTCACGCGACAGAAGCTCCACCGAGCCCATTTCGCGCAGATACATACGAACCGGATCGTCAGTGCGGTCGGTCGGTTCCTTCTTCTTGGCGGTAGCAAGGGCGGTGCCGCCGGAAGGCGCGAGTTCGCCGCCTTCGCTCTCGTCGTCGGAGCCGGAGTCATCGTCGTCGCTGCTAGCAGTGGCTTCCTCGGCTTCTTCGTCCTCGATGACGTTGATGCCCATGTCCGACAGCATCGACATCGTGTCTTCGATCTGCTCGGAGGTTACCTCTTCGGACGGCAGGACGGCGTTAAGCTCGTCCATCGTCACATAGCCGCGCTTCTTCGCGGCCTTGATCATCTTCTTGACCGCGTCATCGGAAAGATCAAGAAGAGGGCCGTCGGTGCCGCCGTCGCGTTCGACTTCCGCTTCTTCGTTCTCTTTGACCTTGGTTGCCATTTATGTCGTCGCCTTCCTGACGCTATTCAAACTCGCCGCAGTGAACGGCCGCACGCAGCCGATACGCCGCAAACGACCGTCTCGAATCACCAACTCTCACCTAACGGGATGAGATTTAATGCCTGATTAACCACGATTGCCGGCGCCGGACGACAGAGCTTAAAAGTCATCGAATGTCCGGCCATGGTTGTGCGATCCGCCCTTGACCCAGTTCACCGCTTTCCAAGTCGAACGGTGATTCCCATATTTTTTGTTCTCGTCAAGCTTTTCCAGAAAAAAAGCCTCAGAAAACCCGGAAAAAGCCTTATCCACAGGCCCGGAACCGCTCAAGCGATTGCCAAGCATAGATAGGATGTCACCGCAAGAAGACAAGAGCGGCCAGCATTCTTCTTGAACGGCAAAGTTGCCCCAAGATTCGTCATGCCCGCCACTAGTTGTTTGCGCCACGCCAAAGCTTAGTGAGACTGCCCATCCCAATGTTGAATCTCAAGACTTGCCAGATCGACCGCGGGAATGCAGCGGACGTTGATGCAGGCCATCTCGGCACCGTCAGGCATTTGCGCTTCCGCGAAGGGAGCGATGCCGCACGTGCCGCAGAAGCGGTGTTGGATCGTATGCGTGTTGAACGTATAGGTCGACAGGTTCTCGCGCGGCGTTTTCAGCGTGAACTTGTCGCGCGGCACGAAGGCCAACAGTCCCCCACGCCGTCGGCAAAGCGAACAATTGCAGTCGAGGGCGGAGGTCAACTCCCCCTCCACTTCAAATTCGATCTTGCCGCAATGGCAGCTTCCTTCGTAGAGCATCGAACCTCCTCAATTCCAATCCATGACCACCTTGCCGGAGTTGCCGGAGCGCATCGCCTCGAACCCTTCGCGGAAGTCATCAATTCCGATCCGGTGCGTGATGACGGGCGACAAATCCAGCCCGCCCTGCACGAAAGCGATCATCTTGTACCAGGTCTCGAACATCTCGCGGCCGTAGATGCCCTTCAGGTTAAGCATCTTGAAGATGACTTTGTTCCAGTCGATCTCGAAGCCGGCGGGCGCAATGCCGAGGATGGCGATCTTGCCACCATTGTTCATCTTGTCGATCATGTCGCGGAAGGCCGGTGCAGCTCCCGACATCTCCAAGCCGACATCGAAGCCCTCGGTCATTCCGATCGACTTCATCACGTCGGTGAGGTTCTCCTTCGATGCGTCGACGACATAGTCGATGCCGAGCTTGCGGGCGAGATCCAGCCGATGCGGATTGATGTCCGTTATGACCACCTTGCGGGCGCCCGAACGCTTCGCGACCAGCGCGCCCATGATGCCGATCGGCCCCGCCCCGGTAACCAGGACATCCTCCCCGACGAGGTCGAAGGACAGCGCCGTGTGCACCGCATTGCCGAACGGATCGAAGATCGCGGCGATCTCATCCGGAATGTCGTCCGGGATCGGCACGACGTTCGCTTCCGGAATGCAGACGAACTCTCCGAAGGAACCGGGGCGGTTGACGCCGACTCCGAGCGTGTTGCGGCAGAGATGTCCCCTGCCTGCGCGGCAGTTACGGCACTTGCCGCAGACGATATGTCCCTCGCCGGAGACGCGCTCGCCGACACGATATTTCGTTACCGCAGAGCCTATTTGAGCAATCTCGCCGCAGAATTCGTGGCCGACGACCATCGGCACCGGAATTGTCTTCTGCGCCCACTGATCCCAGTTCCAGATATGGACATCCGTGCCGCAGATCGCTGACTTTTTCACCTTGATCAGCACGTCGTTCGGCCCGACCTCGGGAACCGGGACATGCTCCATCCACAGCCCGACCTCCGGCTTCGCCTTGACCAGCGCCTTCATCATATTCGACATGATCTTACTCTCCGAAACCCTTCAAATGACTCCAAGTTCACGACCGGCCTCGGCAAATGCCGCGATCGTCCGCTCGACATCCGCGCGTGAATGTGCGGCAGACATCTGCGTGCGGATGCGCGCCTGTCCCTTCGGCACGACAGGGAAGGAGAAGCCGATCACATAGACACCCTTCTTCAACATCAGTGCCGCCATGTCCTGCGCCAGCTTGGCGTCGCCGAGCATGACGGGAATGATTGGATGCCCCTCGCCCGCCAGCGTAAAGCCAAGCTTCGTCATTTCGGATCGGAACAACGTCGCATTGGCTGACAACCGCTCGCGCAGCGCAGCGCCGTTCTCGATGAGATCGAAGACCTTCAGCGACGCGGCAGCAATGACCGGCGCCAGCGTGTTCGAGAACAGATAGGGCCGCGATCGCTGCCTCAACCAGTCGATGGTTTCTGCCTTTGCCGAGGTATAGCCGCCGGAAGCCCCCCCAAGCGCCTTCCCGAGCGTGCCGGTGATGATGTCGATCCGCCCCTCGACACCGCAATGCTCTGGAGAGCCACGTCCATGCTTGCCGACGAAGCCAACGGCGTGGCTATCATCGACCATGACCATCGCGCCATACTTGTCGGCGAGGTCGCAGACGCCCTGCAGGTTGGCGATGATGCCGTCCATCGAGAAGACGCCATCGGTGGCAATCAGCTTGAAGCGACTGCCCTCGGCCTTCTTCAGCTCTTCTTCCAACGCCTTCATGTCATTGTTGGCATAACGGAAGCGCTTGGCTTTGGAGAGTCGCACGCCATCGATGATCGAGGCGTGGTTCAACGCGTCGGAGATGATCGCATCCTCCTCGCCGAGCAGTGTCTCGAAGAGACCGCCATTGGCGTCGAAACAGGAGGAATAGAGGATCGTGTCTTCCATGCCGAGGAAGGAGGAAATACGCGCCTCGAGCTGCTTGTGCTCCTCCTGCGTACCGCAGATGAAGCGTACCGAGGCCATGCCATAGCCATAGCGGTCGAGCGCCTTCTTCCCGGCGTCGGCAAGCTCCTCGTTGTCGGCGAGCCCGAGATAGTTGTTGGCGCAGAAGTTCAGCACCCGCTCGCCGGACGCAACGGCGATCTCGCCCGCCTGCTTTGACGTGATGACACGCTCGGACTTGTAAAGCCCGGCATCCTTCAGTGCGGCGAGTTCGGTGCGGAGGTGGGAGAGAAATTGCGAGGTCATTGAATGCCCTTCTTGTGATGTTTCCCGATGCCCTGCACTAGCACATAGCCAAGCGCCTGTCTTGCCGTCCTCAACGTTGCACGACGATCAGCAGGAACATCGGCCTATCCATCTCTTCGGCCCACTCGGGATGATCGCGAAGCTGCTCGTCGCCCGGCCGCCATTCCTCCACGTGGCGGATCGAAAAGCCATTTGCGATCAGGGAGTTGAGGGTTGTTCCAAGCGTACGGTGATACTTCACGACGCCCTTTGCGAGCCAGTCCGTTGTGCGCTTGCCTTCGCGTGAATAGCCGTCAAGCGGCCAGATCCGCCGCCCCTCGCGATCCGTCGTCCAGCCGGGATTGGCCGGCGCCATATAGATCGGATGCTCGATCGTGAAGACGAAATCGCCCCCCGGCACAAGCGCGCTGTGGATGGTGGCAGCCAAGCGGCTGAAATCCTCGATGTAGTGAAATGCCAAGGAACTGTAGGCGAGATCGAATGATGCCGGTGGCAATTCGAGCGTTTCGAGGTCTGCAATCTCGTAACGAACGGTGGAGTCGACGGTCTCCCGTTTGGCCCGATCGATCATTCGCTCCGAGATGTCAAAGCCGAGGACGCTTCTTGCACCCTGCCCCGCAGCGTAGCGGGCAAACCAGCCGAAGCCGCAACCGAGATCGACGACGCGCTTGCCTGACAAAGCCGGCAGCACCGCCTGGATGGACTCCCACTCCGCCGCGCCATCGAGCCCGTGGAGCGAGCGCGAAAGCTGGCTGTATCCTTCAAAGAATTCAGGCTTGTCGTAGATATTTTGGGCCATGACCGTATCCTTTCAGCCGGCCCATATAGACACACCTCGCCCAGTCTCAATGTTTTATTGATAGCCTCACACCGCGGCGGCTATTGGCGCACGCCGCCGTTATTTGCCCGGCAGCATCGTCTGAAGGACGCCATCGCGACGCACGAGCCCGTGAAAGAGCGCCGCCGCAAGGTGCATCAAGACGAGAGCGAAGAAGGCGAAGGCTAGATAGAAATGCGCGCTCCAAAGAAGCGCATGAAGGCTGTCGCTCTGCGGCACGATCGCCGGAAGCCGCAACCCGCCGTACAGCACGATGGGGTAGCCGGCCGCCGACATCATGGCCCAACCGATTAAAGGCATACCGATCATCAGCGCATACAACGCGACATGAGACAGATAAGCCGCAAGCTTCATCGGCTCCGGCAGATCGGCAGGCAAAGGCGGCGCGCCCGATATGAAGCGAACCACAAGGCGAACCAAGGCAAGAACGAGAATGGCAATGCCTAGCGTCTTGTGCGTCACCAGCAGCGGCACGTATTGCCGTCCGATGGTGGACACCATCCCGACGCCAACGAAGAGCATAGTCAGGATGCCGATCGCCATCAGCCAATGCAACAAACGCTGGAGAGTGCTGAAGTGCGTGGTTGGACCTGTCATGGCTTTGTGCTCGCTGCTGTTCGGGGATAATGGCTTGCTTCCGAGGTGCGCAGATCGAAAGATTTGGCATAGGCGGCCGACCGGGCCGCCGGGAACGGATCGTCGGAAACCGTGATGCCATCAGGCAGAACGGTCGGATCGAAATTGATGTCCCGACACGGGCCGTCGGCCTCCGGCTCTATTTTCTGCACGACCAGCGTACCGGCTTCAACGGTTCGCCGTTCCGGCGGCCAGGCCTTTGTCGGATCGGACGTCGGATCGGATGGTTCGGCGACCGTCAGCACGAGCGTCCAGCGTTGGGGCGACTTCGCGACACGTTCGGCAATCTCGCCTTCGAGATGATTGGGGCCGAGCTTGGCAAAATCCTCACTCGTGATCGGCATCGCTTGCGCGTCTGCGCGCAATGACCAGCGAACGGCGTGCGCATTGCCCGAGACATCCGTGAAAATGAATGCATTGAGGCCGTTGAAGGTTACTTCCGCGTAGCTGGCAGTCCAGGGAGCCTTCGTTGCCCATTCGCCGAACGCGGCGAACTCCGGATGAGCCCCCACGAAGGTTTTCATTGCCGCGGGATCCTTGCTCCCCGCCGCCTGCAGCAACTCGTAGAATCCCTGCGGCGTGGAGACGGCAAAGACCGGCGGATCGATCATCGCCATCCGCCAGACCTCCCCGTCTGGCGTCGAAATCTGCACGCCGAGTCCGCGCACTCGAACAGTGGGATCGGCCGCGTTCGGGTCAGGTGTCGCCAGATTAAAGCGTCCGACAACCGGATATTGTCCGGCCGCAAATACAGTCGCCCGCGACAGCGCGACACCATTGCCGTTCGCTTCGAATACGCCAGTGAAGCAGACGCCCTTCGCGTGATTTCGCCGATGTCCAAGAGCGGGTCCGCCGGGAGGCGCCAGGGCACTGACAAGCTTTGTGGAGGTAAGGCGACCCGGGGAAAGCCACCCGGCTGTGTACGCAAAAGCGCCGGCGCCAAAGGCCACCACGGCAGCAATTAACACCAAAGATCCTAGCGCTGAACGCTGCTGCGATGGCGACGGGCCTGGCATCCAACACTCTCCGTTTTGTCAATCGGGGTACTGTGGGCAGTTCTCTGCAATGCTGGGAGGTCGGTTCACGTAAGCCGAACAGCCGCACCGAGCGCACTAACTGGGCGGCTATCCCATTATTTCCGTTGCGAAAGATGGCACCGTTGCGCCATGAGGTCAAATGCCTAGCTGTCGTGGCTGAGGATCACGTCCAGAAACGCGTCTCCGTAGCGCTCAAGCTTCGACTGGCCGACGCCGGAGATACCGAGCATTTCCTTATGCGTGCGCGGCCGCTGCGTCGCGAAGGCGATCAGCGTCGTATCCGGGAAGACGACATAAGGCGGCACGCCGAACGAACGGGCAATGGCTGTCCGCTCTCCACGCAGCGCTTCAAAAAGAACGTTGTCGTCACCGGCCAGAACCGACCGGCGCTCGGCCTGCGCCACGCGCTTCGAGCGGCGTTCGGCAACCGGGCGATCCTTGCGAAAGAAGACTGGCCGTTCATGCTTGAACACGGCGCGGGCTTCCGGCTCCAGTTTCAAGGCGCCGAAGGCCTGCTGATCGACCCTGACCAGCCCCATGGCGAGCAATTGCCGGAAGACCGATTGCCAGGTGCGCGCCGGCAGATCGTTGCCCGCGCCGAAGACCGGCATCGTCGTGTGGCCGAAGCGCTCCGTCTTCTCGTTGACGTTGCCGAGCAGGACATCGACCACATGCCCGGTGCCGAATCGCTCGCCCGTGCGATAGATCGCTGCGAGCGCCTTGATCGCGGCCTCGGTACCGTCCCAGGTTTCGACCGGCTTCAGGCAGGTATCGCAGCCGCTGCACTTGCCGGCATACGCCTCGCCGAAATGCGCAAGGATCGCCTGACGCCGACACGAAGCAGTTTCGCAGATTGCCAGCAGCGCATTGAGCTTGGAACGCTCCACACGTTTGATATCGTCAGCCGCTCCACCCTCGTCGATCATCCGCCGCCGCTGGATGACATCGGCCATGCCGTACGCCATCCAGACTTCGGACGGCAGGCCGTCACGCCCGGCGCGACCGGTCTCCTGATAATAGGCCTCGACCGAGCCCGGCAGGTCTAGATGCGCGACGTAGCGAACGTTCGGCTTATCGATCCCCATGCCGAAGGCGACAGTTGCAACGAGACAAAGCTCTTCCTCTTTCAGAAAGGCATCCTGATTGGCGTCCCGAAGTGCCCGGTCCATGCCTGCGTGGTAGGGCAGCGCCCGGATGCCCTGGCCGTTCAACCACTCGGCCGTATCCTCGACCTTGGCGCGCGACAGACAATAGACGATGCCGCTGTTGCCCTTGTGGCCGGCGATAAACCGCAGCAACTGCTGGCGCGGCTGGTCCCGCTCGACGATCTCATAGGAAATGTTCGGCCGGTCAAAGCTGGTCGTGAAGACCTTGGCATTGTTCAGCGCCAGGCGCTCGACGATATCCTCGCGGGTATGCGGGTCTGCCGTCGCCGTTAGCGCGATGCGCGGCACACCCGGAAACTGTTCGGCAAGCTTGCCGAGCTCGCGATACTCGGGGCGAAAATCATGTCCCCACTGGGAAACACAATGCGCCTCGTCGATAGCGAAAAGCGAAATTCTCGCGTTACCAATCGTATCGCGAAATCCATCCAGAAGAATGCGCTCCGGTGTGACGTAGAGGAGATCAAGCTTGCCCGTGGAAATCGCGCGGCGAACGTCGATGAACTCCTCGCGCGACAGCGTGGAATTCAGCGCCGCCGCCCTGATGCCGAGCTGCTTCATCGCTTCCACCTGATCGCGCATCAGCGCAATTAGCGGCGAAACGACAATGCCGATACCCTCGCGGCACAGCGCCGGAATCTGGAAGCAGAGCGACTTGCCGGCCCCAGTAGGGAAAAGAACGACGGCATCGCCGCCCGAGACGACATGATCGACCACTTGCTGCTGCTTGCCACGAAAAGCAGGATAGCCGTAGACGCGGTTGAGAATAGCAAGTGGCGACCGCTCGGCGCCGAACAACGCGTCGCCAGCGGAAAATTCTCGGTTCTTCGGATCCCTCAATGGCTCGCCGCTCCCTTGACGCGACCGGAGAGCACGCCGAAACCATCGATGATCGCTTCCTGGTTCTCGAGGCGAAGCCCTTCGAAATGGACCTCCTGGAGCGCGCGCATCAGCTGGTCGATCACGTCGCCGTTGCCGGCCTCGGTCGCTGCGGCGATCTCACGCTCAAGTTCGATCTTCTGGAAGCGCAAAGCCTTGGCGCGTTTGTGGAAGGCGAGCGCCTGCCGGTAGCCTTCGCGTGCATCCTCCATCGCCGCCTCTGATGTGGCAATCCAAAGCCGGGCGTTGCGGATCTGCTGCTCAAGCCCCTGCAGCAGCGCGCCAAACCCCTGCTCCTCCATACGCTCCAGCAGGTATTCGCGCGTCAGGTGCGGCCCGGCGACGGCTGCGGCAGCGCCAAGCATCACCGACCAAAGCCGCTGCAGTTCGCGGTTGTCGTAGTCGATGGAGGCAATCTCGTCATATTCGTCCTGCATCAAGGCCGGGTGATTGATGACGGTGAGCGCCAACACGCTCTCGCGCAACGCCGGTGTTTCCTGGTGGCCCTTCACCAGGCCCGAGCGTGCCAGCCGGTCGGAAATGCCGCCTCCGGAAAGCCGCGGACCACGCGGGCCTTCGTTGCCTCGGCCACGCGATTGGCCAGAGCCACGATCAAAGCTTCGCCGCTCATTGCCGCGATTCTGGAATTGCGGCTGAAAGAAGCTGTTCAGGCGGTCGCGCATATCCTGCTGGTAGTGCCGGCGCACATTTTCATCCGCAATGACGGCAACCAGCTGCTTCAACCGCGCTTCGAGCTCCGCTTTGCCTTCGGGCGTCTCGAACTGCCCGGTATTGATCTCACGGCTCCAGATCATTTCTGCCAGAGGCTTCGCTTGGCTCATGACCTTATCGAAGGGTGCGCGGCCCTCGTCGCGGACGAGATCGTCCGGATCCTTGCCGTCTGGGAGGAGAGCAAAGCGCACGGTACGCCCCGGCTTGATGTGCGGGAGCGCAAGATCGGCGGCGCGATTGGCGGCGCGAATGCCGGCACCGTCCCCATCGAAGCAAAGCACCGGCTGTTGCGTCATCTTCCAGAGGAGTTCGAGCTGGTTCTCGGTCAGCGCCGTGCCGAGCGGCGCCACGGCATTCTCCACACCGGCCTGATGCAGCGCGATCACGTCCATATAGCCTTCGACGGCGATGATCGTGCCCTCACCGCTCGCACCCTGCGTCGCACGGCGGGCGCGCGCGAAGTTATAAAGCACATTGCCCTTATGGAAGAGCTCCGTCTCGTTGGAATTGAGGTACTTTGCGGGAGCATCCGGCGACATGGCGCGGCCGCCGAAGGCGATGACCTTCTCGCGAGACGACAGGATCGGAAACATGATGCGGTCGCGGAATCGATCATAAGAAACCGGAATATCGGGACCATGGACGACCAGACCGCAAGCCTCGATCTGCTCCTTGGCAACACCCTTTCCCGCCAGAAACTCTTTCAGGGCATTGCGGCTATCAGGCGCGAAGCCAAGCCGGAACGTCTCAATCGTCCGCCCCGTCAGCCCGCGATCACGGAGATAGGCGCGCGCCCGCGCGCCATTCGCCGTCTGCAACTGATCCTGGAAGAACGTGGTCGCGAGCTCCATCACGTCGAGAAGCGAGGTACGCTCCTTCTCGCGCTTCTCCATGACCGGGTCGGCAATCGGCATGGCGACACCCGCCATGTCCGCGATCTGCTGCACGGCCTCTGGAAAACTCAATCCTTCAAGGTCGGTCAGGAAGCGGAAGTGGTCGCCGGTGACGCCACAGCCGAAGCAGTGGTAGCGTCCCTTGCGGTCCTCACAGTGAAAGCTCGGCGACTTCTCCCCATGAAACGGGCAGCAGGCCCAATAGTCCCCGCGGGAAACATTGGTTTTGCGCTTGTCCCAGCTCACGCGACGGCCGATCACGTCCGAAATCGGCACGCGATCACGTATCTCGTCGAGAAAGGAGTTGGAAAAGCGCATTGGAACCTCTTGATTGGGGTCCATATAAGCAGGTTCGTCAGCACATGCCACGGCATTTGCCCAAAGGACGCGCTATTCACAGGATCGTCGCGCCGTCGGAAATTGCCCCATCAGCGCCTTCAAAAATGCGTTACCACCCCTGCGACAGGGGGTGCGACACTGACAGCCTGAGCCCGCGTTTTACGTGTATGCAACGTCAGCATCGGGAGCGACGAATTTCTTGCCGGTCGTCAAAAATCGATGGCAGAACAACGGCTTCGGGACCGCTCTGAACGGCGTTTTCATGCACCGAAGTCACAATCATTAGCGCGAATGCCACACCTGAGGCAGCCTCCGGCGCCAATCATTATTTTTTTGTAATTTGAATCACTTGCCGCGCCGCAATAACCTCAGGGTCAACAAAGCGATCCCCAAGCGAGGCACCATCCCTACCCCCGGCGCCGCCTCGCGAGGGTGCCTTTGCGAGTACCCGCTGGCTTGGATCTCGGTCCTGCGTCGCCACCGGAAGCAAAGAGCAAGAAGGCAGGAGCACCCCCAGCTCCTGCCTTCTTTAATTTCGCCCCTAGGTTTCATTTTTGATATTTTCGTCGTCACCAGCGACCGCAGAAGGCATTGACAGTTATCGCACGATGCCTAATGAAGCGAGACAGCGGGATGGTCGAATGCCACATAGAGTTGAAGATTTTTTAGAAAGCGATGCCTTCTTTGTGGCCGTATTGCATTGCGCCCGCGAAATGCTGGCGATCTATCGCGAAAGCCCCCGTATCGCTTCGATCTTCGCCGCTCAACAGCGCTGGCTGATGGCCCATGCCGGTTTCGCCCTTCATTTCGGCTATCCCGGCGAACCGAAGCTCGGCCTCTATTCGGGCCGTTTCATCGCCTTCGTTGTGGCGAACAAGATTGCAAGCCGTAATACCGCCGCTGCCTTCATCCAGGAAATGCTCGCCTACAGGTTTCTTCGCCCCGTCGAGAGCGCAAGCGACAAGCGCACGCGCCTGTTGGAGCCGACCGAGACCGCCCAAGAACACTTTTTCAGGTGGCTCGCCACCCACCTTTTCATTCTTGATAGTCTGGACGGCGGCAATCGGCTGGATCGGATCAACGCCGATCCGTCTGCATTCCGTAAGATGCAGCCGCTGATTTCCAAGGCGATCATCGATAGCGATGCCGTGCGTGATCCCGGAGCAACATACAATTTGTTCAACTGGGCCAATTCCGGCGGCCTGATCATGGACTATCTCATGAGCCGCATCGACACCTTCGATCGCAGATCGGATCGGGTCGACATCGGGCCATTGTCGCTAAAGGACATCCGTGACCAGTTCATGATCTCCAACACGCATCTGAAGCGGCTGCTGACACAGGCCTCGGAAATGGGAAGCGTCGGTTGGACTCAGCCGCCCTACAAAGGCGATACCTGGCTTTCGCAGGGTTTTGTCATGGAATATTGGGGCTACCAAGCAGCCAAGTTCGTCGTTGTCGACGCTGCCGCGGAGGCGGTCCTGGGGCCCGCCGCCAGGAAGACGGCGAGCCTGCGCTGATCAGTTCAGCTGCTCCTTGACCGCGCCGGAGGCCTTGGAGAAATCCATCTGGCCGGCATAGCGCTCCTTGAGCACCGCCATCACCTTGCCCATGTCCTTCGGCCCGGCAGCACCGGTCTCGGCGATGATCGCCGCAATGTTGCTGCGGACTTCCGCGTCGGAGAGCTGTTTCGGCAGGAAGTCCTGCAGCACGGTGATCTCGGCGCGCTCCTTGGCAGCCAGCTCCGGCCGGGCGTTTTCTTCGTAGATCTTCGCCGATTCGTCGCGCTGCTTCACCATCTTGGCGAGGATCTGCAGAATCTCGTCGTCGCTGGCCTCCTCCTTGCCGACGCCGCGATTGGCGATGTCCCGGTCCTTGATCCCGGCCTGAATCAGGCGAACGGTCGAGAGACGCTCGGCGTTCTTGGACTTCATGGCATCCTTGAGGGCGGCGGCGAGTTGATCGCGCAACATCATAATCACTCCTGTTTGAATGCCGCTTCATAAACCACGCGAATGCATGGGATCAAATAAATTGCGGAAAACGACGGCAGAAAGCGCGAGAAAACCGGCAGAATGTGCGGTACAAAGATTGACCTCGCGCAATAGCGTGGCTATTTACCGCCACCTGCACCAAAATTCGTGATCAGGCCTGAGAGCGCGCGTCTTGCCGCGTGCGTATGCTTGCGAACCAAATGGCCGGCCAACGTTGCCCAAGGACGTGTGGCCGCCGGAAACGGGATGAAGATGACCGCGACAGCACCCTGGACAACCGAAAAGCCGACCGCCCTGCTCGTTCTTGCAGACGGAACCGTCATTGAAGGCAAGGGCATCGGCGCGACCGGCAAGGTCCAGGCCGAGGTCGTCTTCAACACGGCGCTGACAGGCTACGAAGAGATCCTGACGGATCCCTCCTATCTCGGCCAGATCGTCACCTTCACCTTCCCGCATATCGGCAACATCGGCACCAACGAAGAAGACATCGAAGACCTGACGCCGGCAGCACGCCACGGCGCGGTCGGCGTCATCTTCAAGGCCGACATCACCGATCCGTCCAACTACCGCGCCGTCAAGCACCTCGATGCCTGGCTGAAGGCTCGCGGCATCATCGGCCTCTGCGGCATCGACACGCGCGCGCTGACCGCCTGGATCCGCGAAAACGGTTCGCCGAACGCAGTCATCGCCCACGATCCGAACGGCGTCTTCGACGTCGAGACTCTGAAGGCGGAAGCCAAGGCATGGAGCGGCCTAGAAGGTCTCGACCTCGCCAAGATCGCTTCGTCGGGCCAGTCGTCGCAGTGGTCGCAGACCCCGTGGATCTGGAACGAGGGCTACGGCGAACTGAAGGCCGAAGACGCCAAGTACCACGTCGTCTGCCTCGACTACGGCGTAAAGCGCAACATCCTGCGCCTGTTTGCCGGCCTCGACTGCAAGGTCACCGTCATGCCGGCAACGACAAGCGCCGAGGAAGTCCTCGCCATGCAGCCCGACGGCATCTTCCTGTCAAACGGCCCGGGCGACCCGGCGGCCACTGGCGAATACGCCGTTCCTGTCATCCAGAAGCTGATCAAGACCGATATCCCGGTTTTCGGCATCTGCCTCGGCCATCAGATGCTCGGCCTGGCGCTCGGTGCCAAGACCGAGAAGATGCACCAGGGCCACCACGGCGCCAACCATCCGGTCAAGGACCACACCACGGGCAAGGTCGAGATCGTCTCGATGAACCACGGCTTCGCGGTCGACACGAAGTCTCTGCCCGATGGCGTTGAAGAGACTCACGTTTCCCTCTTCGACGGCACCAATTGCGGCCTGCGCGTCGCCGGCAAGTCGATCTTCTCGGTTCAGCATCACCCGGAAGCTTCCCCTGGCCCGCAGGACAGCCACTATCTCTTCCGCCGCTTCATCAACCTGGTGCGCGAGAAGAAGGGCGAGGAAGCCCTCGCAGAGCGCTGAGACGCATTCCGGCAATTCTAAAGCCCGCTCCGGCGGGCTTTTTTATTTTTTGCAGCTATTACGCGCAGCTGCGACCGCTGCCGCGCGATATCCGTTTGAAAGGTGCCGCAACTGCTGATTTACTGCATTTCAGTGAGGGAGGCAGCCATGAGGTGCTTGATACTAGCAGTTGCGTGCTTGCTCCCGACGGTATCTCTTGCCGCCGGGCCCGTGAAAGTCGATGCAAAAGATTACAGCTGCGCGCAGCTCGCGCAGATCATACGCCAATCCAAAAAGGTCTATGTCCGTCTCGGCTTCGGCGGCCGCAACTTTCGCTATCCACCAGCGCAGTGTGGGCCTGGCGACAAGCTGAGTACGGCAAGTTTGCGTGACGGCAGCGGGAGACAGTGTCTGCTGGATTACGCCTGCGTCAATGATCCGATGTCGATGTATAACTACTAGGCTGCAGGCCACTGGGGCCCCGAGGCAAGCAGGCCGTCGGGTTGGTGGCGCGCCTACGCTGGAACGTATGTCAACCTGATCACGTCTGCGCCGATTCGATCGCTCGCCACTAGGCGCAGCGGCGGCCGCGGGCCGGCAAAAAGCGGTTTGCCGCGACCAAGCACGACGGGATGGAGATACAGCCGATACTCATCGACCAGACCGAGATCGGTCAGACTTCGCGCCAACTCAGGCCCGGAAACTTCAATGTCCCCATCCAGTCGCGCTTTCAGCCCGCGTATCGTCGTCTCAACGTCATCCATGACAAGGGTGGCGTTCGGCCCTACTGATTGCAGCGAGCGCGACACAACCCATTTCGGTTGGCGCCGCCATGCCGCTGCATAGTCGCGCTTCGCCTCGTCCCACTCGGAACGGTCTTCGTCCCAGTACCGCATCACTTCGTACATGCGACGACCGTACAGGCTGCCGGCAAGGCCGCGCACGTCATCGATGAAGTGACGAAAGAGCACGGGATCAGGCGAAAATTCCGTATGGTCGACGTAACCATCAAGGGACTGGTTCAAAGCAAATACGAGCTTCGCCATGCTGCGGCTCTCCCCCAAGTTGCTGAATACGGCTTGGCCGATGCTACGCAGAAATGAAGGTGGCTACAATCCGAGACCGCTCGGAGAGTCGTCCATTCGCCCAATGCTCTCCAGTGGACATTGTTGTTTCGGCCTATTGACCTCAACTTAACTTGAGGAATTACACCCGCGTTGGTGACATCCAAAACAAAGGAGATGAGGATGAACGGAGAGTTTTACCGGATCGACAAGTTTGCGGTTCCGGAGGCTGCGCGCGAGGAGTTTCTGATGAACGTGCTGAAGACGCACGAGGTACTGCAGGCGCAGGAAGGTTTTATCAGCCATCAGGTGCTGGAGCAGGTTTCCGGCCCGGGCGAATTCAATTTCGTGACGATTGCCCAATGGGAAAGCGCCGAGGTGATCGAACGGGTGAAGGCTGCGGTGCAAGCCGCCCATCGCGCCCGAAACTTCGATCCGCAGGCGCTGTTTCATCGCCTCGGCATTCGCGCCGACATTGCCAACTACAAGCCGATCGCCGCATGATTCCGAATGGCCGGCTAGACGCCGGCCAAGTTCTTCTCGCGGCGGACAAGGAGGTAGAAACGTCCGCAAAGCATCACGGCTGCCGCCGCAAGTCCGACGAGGAAGCCGAACCAGATGCCGATGCCACCAAAGCCAAGCGGGAACGCAAAGGCCCAGGCGAGGAAGAATCCGATCGGCCAATAGGCAATCAGCGCCAAGATCATCGGCACGCGGGCATCCTTCAAACCACGCAACAGTCCGTTGGCGATTGCCTGAAGGCCGTCGACCAACTGGAACAGTCCCGCCACAACGATCAGCGGCCCGGCATAGGCAAGCACCTGCGGCGCCTCCGGTAGCTTGGTATCGAGAAACCAGCTTCCCAGGAACTCAGGAACCGCCGCAAACAGAATGCTACCGGCGACAGCAATCACACAGGCGATGACGACGACAGCGATCGAGGCCCGAACGACTGCAGTGTAATCACCTTGCCCATGCGCCACACCAACCCGAACGGTTGCCGCCTGCGACAAGCCGAGCGGGATCATAAAGGCGATCGAGGCCCATTGCAGCGCGATGCCGTGAGCGGCAAGCTCGATCGTTCCGATATGCCCCATCAGCAGTGACGCCACGGTAAAAAGGCTTACTTCGGCCAGGATCGTGATGCTGATCGGCAGACCGAGACGGACGACCTCCCAGAATGCCTTCCAGTCGGGACGCCAGAACCGCACGAAAATTTCGTAGCGTCGCGTCTCCTCCCTGCTCTGGACATAGCCAACGATGAACAGGAAGCCGGCAACCTGGACGACCACTGAAACGATCGCCGCGCCCTCCAGGCCCATCGCCGGGAAGCCGAAATGGCCGAGTACCAACGCATAGGCGAAGAAGGCATTCAGCACCAGCATTGCGACTGTCACGTTCAGAATGACGGCTGCACGCCCGATGGCGCTAACCAGCGCGCGCATGACGTTGTAGAGCAGCCCTGGTAGCACGCCGAACTGACCGATCAGGATGTAACCATGCGCCAGCGCCGCCACCTCAGGCTTCTGCCCGGCGGCGAGCAATATCCGCTCGGAGTTGAAGAACGCCGGCAGCATGATCACCCAATATGCCAGCACGACCCATAGACCCATGCGCAGCGAGCGGCGCACACTGACGACGTCGCCCTTGCCGTAGGCCTGCGCGACCATCGGTATGACAGCAATGGCAAAGCCCGACCCGAAGACGAGGATCGTGAAAAGGAACTGCGCCGACAATACCATTGCAGCCAGATTCTCCGCACCGAGACGGCCGACGATCATTACATCGGTCGTGTTGATGCCGAGCTGGGCAAGCTGCGCGCCGATCAGCGGGATGCCGAGCGCCAGCGTCGCGCGGAAATGCGCAGCCCAATGGTTATCGGTTTTCGGCGCAAGCTTGCGCGCGTCGATCGGCGTGTCCATGACACTGTTCCTGTGATTGAATCGCTGATGGCCGCAACTTGCGGCAAAGTAATCAACAGGGCTTAGTTCAAAGCCCGGCAAAGAACTACGCAAAACTATGCAAATGATGAAAAATTCATCATCGCATCACGAATTCTGATGGCTCACTCCGCTGGCTGTTCCACGACCTCGGCGGCTTTGACCGTGCGCACCCTCGCTAAAAACACGAGGGCTGCAATCAGGATGATGACGGCCGCGAGCAGAAATGGGGCTCCGGCGAAGCGCACCGGGGCCTCTGGCCGCGTGAAGTAGCCGAACAGCTGGGTAAAGATCAGTGGTCCTACAATTGTCGTGATGCTGCTGAGGCTGGTCAGCGCCCCCTGTAACTCTCCCTGAGCCGACGGCGGCACCTTGGCTGCAGCAATACTTCTGAGCGGCGGATCGGCGACGTTCTCCATCACGGTCAGCACGATAACTGTATAGACCATCCAGCCCTCCCACGCGAAGGCGTAGCCGGTCAGGCCGACAACGGAAAAGGATAAGCCAAGCACAGCCGTCTTCCACTCGCCAAGCACCGGCACAATCCTCGGCAAGATGACAGCCATGACGAAGGCCGCACCGATCCCATAGATGCCGAGCGACAGGCCGATCTGCCCCTCGCTCCAGCCATAGCGGTAGGTCGACACGAAGGACCAGACAGCCGGATAGACGGCATGCGCCAGCCAGAAGAGGAACATGACGGCGCAGATCGGCCCAATCCCCGGATAGCTCCGCATCTGCTTCAGCGTGCCGAGCGGATTGGCGCGCTTCCATTCGAAGGTCCGACGGTGCCTAGCGTCCAAGGTCTCGGGCAACAGGAAGTAGGCCGCAACGAAATTTGCGAATGAGAGCGCCGCGGCTCCGAGGAACGGCACCCGCGGTCCGAATTCGCCGAGGACGCCGCCAATGACCGGTCCGATCGTGAAACCGACGCCGAAGGCGATGCCGATCAGCCCGAAATTCTTGGCTCGATTCTCATCATTGCTGATATCGGCAATGTAGGCGGAACAGGTCGCAAAACTGCCGCCGCTAAGGCCGGCCAGCGCCCGGCCAACGAACAGCATCCAGAAGCTGGTTGCCACCGCACAGATGAAATTGTCGATCGCAAAAGTCAGCACCGACAGCAGCAGGATCGGACGTCGCCCGAAACGATCGCTGAGATTGCCGAGAAATGGCGCAAACAGGAATTGCATGCCCGCATAAACGACGAGCAGCCACCCGCCGTCGAGGGCTGCATCGCTTACCGAGCCACCCGTCAATTGCTCCAAATACGCCGGCAGTACCGGCATGATGATCGCGATCCCGATCACGTCGAGAAACAGGATCATGAAGACGAGGAAGAGGCCACGACGAACGAATTTCGGATCGAGCATCAGAGAACTCTACAGTAGGTTGCTTTCTGGAAAGACGAACTCGTCGCCGATCATGTTACATAGCTCACGCATATTAGCGAAACAATCCGTGAACATTTCAAATCTTTTGATAGGCGCACGACTTCTGTTGATGGAGAAGCGGAACAAAGGCGGATTCTAGCCGCCTTTGACCCGTTGGCCTTTGACGAAGTCGACAAAAGCGCGAAGCGCCGGTGGCAAATGCTTACGACCGGCATAGTAGAGAAATGGCCCGGAGAATTCACTCACCCATTCTTCTAGGATCGGCGTCAACGCACCCGTTTCGATGGCGGGGGAGACGACCTCCTCGAACGTGCGTATGATCCCAAGTCCCGCAACGGCGGCAGAAACTTCCATATCGATTGCATTGGCGATAATCGGCCCCTTCGGCGTAATCATCAAGGTTTCATCGCCGCGCTCGAACTCCCATGTCAACGCAGTTCCGCTCAGGAAGCGGTGCCGGACGCAATCGTGCTCCAGCAGATCGCGCGGATGCTTGGGAACACCGCGCCGCGCCAGATAGTCCGGCGCGGCCGCCGTGACATATCTCTGCCTGCGCGGCCCGATCGGCACAGCAATCATGTCGCGCTCCAGACGCTCGTCATAGCGAATACCGGCGTCATACCCGGCCGCAAGCACATTAACGAATGAGTCTTCGCCGACGATCTCAAGCGAGATCTGCGGATAGCGCTTCAAAAATCGATTGGCGAGATCGGGCAGAAACAGCCGCACGGCAATCGTCGGCACGTTAAGCCGCAACGTCCCGCTCGGGCTGTCGCGAAATGTGTCGAGCTGTTGAAGCGCCTCGGAAACCTCCCCCAAAGCCGGCGCAAGCCGCTCGAGCAGACGTTCCCCCGCCTCCGTCGGCGTAACGCTGCGCGTCGTTCGGTTGAGCAGGCGAACTCCAACGCGCTCCTCCAGTCGCCGCAGAGAGTCGCTGAGCGACGAAGCCGAGACGCCACGCTTTCGAGCGGCGGCACGAAAACTGCGCTCCCTTGCAATGGCTGTGAAGGCATCCAGATCATTGAGGGGAAGGTCTTCCATCGTGCATTTTCCCGTACAGCCCGTTCGCATTTGCATGGATTATCGCACGAAGGCCGGCGCGCTAAAACTCGCTCGAACATCAACGCACGATGGAGAAAGAAATGGAGATGCATCGATTGGGGAAAACCGGTCCCATGGTGTCGGTGATCGGGCTCGGCTGCATGGGCATGTCCGGCATGTACGGACCATCCGACCGCAGCGAAAGCATCGCGACGATCCACGCGGCTCTCGACGTCGGCATCAATCTGCTTGATACCGGCGATTTCTATGGCATGGGCCATAACGAAATGTTGATAGGCGAAGCGCTGAAGGGCCGTAGGCGGGATGAGGTCGTCATCAGCGTCAAATTCGGAGCGCTACGCGATCCGGCCGGCAATTGGAGCGGTTACGACTCCCGCCCTGCGGCGATCAAGAACTTCCTCGCCTATACGCTGAAACGCCTCGACGTCGACTACATCGATGTCTACCGCCCTGCGCGCCTGGATCCCAATATTCCGATTGAGGAGACGGTGGGCACGATCGGCGACATGATCAAGGCCGGTTACATAAGGCATGTCGGCCTGTCCGAAGTCGGCGCGGACACCATTCACCGGGCGGCGAGCACTCATCCGATCTGCGATCTGCAGATCGAGTACTCCTTGATCTCACGCGGCATAGAGGATCAGATCCTGCCGACCTGCCGCGAGCTCGGCATTGCCGTTACCGCGTACGGCGTTCTCTCCCGTGGCCTGATCAGCGGGCATTGGCAGAAGGGACAAGGAGGCGGCACCGGCGATTTCCGCGGCATGAGCCCGCGCTTCCAGGACGGCAATATCGATCAGAACCTCGCGCTCGTGGAGGAGTTGCGAAAGATCGCGCAGACGAAGCAGGTATCGGTTGCGCAGATCGCCATCGCCTGGGTGGCGGCTCAAGGACAGGACATCGTACCACTCATAGGTGCACGCCGACGTGACAGGCTGACGGAAGCACTCGGCTCACGCGCCGTGCAATTGTCAGCCGAAGACATGGCAGCCATCGAACGAGCCGTCCCGAAGGATGCTGCAGCCGGCGCCCGCTATCCCGAAGCCCAGCTCAAGCACATGGACAGTGAAAAGTGATCTTGGTCCAGCCTCTCCCCACGGAGAGGCTGCCTAAACTCATACCGGCCCTGAGAACGTATCGCAGGCGGACAACTGCCCACTGTCGAAGCCGCGTTTGAACCACCGCGCCCGTTGCTCCGACGTGCCGTGGTTGAAGCTTTCAGGCACGACGTAGCCCTGGCTGCGCTTCTGCAGCGTGTCGTCGCCAATCTTCTGGGCGGCGTTCAATGCCTCCTCGAGGTCGCCGGCTTCGAGAATGCCTTTCTGCTGGGTGAATTTGCCCCAGATTCCGGCGAAGCAATCGGCCTGCAACTCGACACGGACCGACAACTTGTTCGCCTCCGTCTCGCTCATGCGCTGACGCGCCTCGTTGAACTTCGGCAGGATGCCGAGCAGATTCTGAACATGATGGCCGACCTCGTGGGCAACCACGTAAGCCTCTGCAAAATCGCCAGAGGCGCCGAACTGGCGGCTCAGTTGGTTGAAGAAGGCAGTGTCGAGATAGACCTTGTGGTCGCTAGGGCAGTAGAACGGCCCGGTCGCCGCCGAGGCAAAACCGCAGGCCGATTGCGTCTGTCCGGAGAAGAGCACAAGGCGAGGTTCCTCGTATTGACGGCCCTGAGACTGGAAGATGCCGTTCCATGTATCCTCGGTCTCGGCAAGGACGGTGCGAACGAAGGCCGTCATCTCATCGTTGGCGGGCGCCTGCTCGCCCGACTCGCTCTGCTCGTAGCCCGGGCCACCGGTCGTCATGCCGCCATCCATGATCTGTAACAGGTCGATACCCATGGCCTTCAGGATAAGGTAGATAACGACGAGGAAGATGATGGTGCCGATGCTCAAGCCGCCGCCGCGCCGGCCCATGCCGCCGCCCGACGGAAAACTGAAGCCGCCTCCTCTGCCCAATCCGCCCATGGAGGGATCGCCACGGCGATCTTCGATATTGTCGGACTGGCGCCGGCCTTTCCATTCCATAATGGTTCTCCCGGACTAAACCTTCGGTCGTTATCTATATATCTCGGCGATCAGGAAATTCCAGCTATCTCGCGGCGGCAGCCTTGTCGAAAACGGCAGGTCGATCGTTCGCTAGATTTTGTATCTGCGCGTAGTCAGGCGATTGCGACAGCTGCCTCAGGGGCGTCCGCGACTGGTCCGCGGTCGCGTTCCAACATCCATTTAAGCGCAAAGTGGCTGGTGCCCACGACGAGTAGTGACGCATAGCCATCAACCGCGTAGTGCCAACCCAGATAGACGGAGCTGAACATGACGAACGCGGTGTAACAGAAGGCGATGATACCCAGACGGCGCGAAATCTCCGCCGCGAAAAATGCATTCAGCGCAACCAAGCCCACGTGCACGCTGGGAAACGCTGAGATGCCGGAACCGAGCCCCGGTGCATGGTGCGTATGAAGAGACCAAAGGTAGCTTTGAACCATGCTGGTGGTCGTGGGGCCATCAGGCGATGCCAGGAAGCTCAACAGTTCCGCAAAGCGCTGGGTGTCGCCGGTAACTGCCCCGTAGAACACTGGCCCGGCGGACATGAAAAGACCAGCGAGAATGTTTCCGCAGACCACCCAGACCAGCATGAACATGCCAATATAGCGGACGCGTACCGGAGCGGCTCGCGGCGAGGTTGCTACGTAGAACAGCGTTCCGAAGCAAACCGCGAACCACAATACGCTGTAATTCCAATCCACGAGCTTGACGATCGCATGGTGCCCCCCAATCGACAGTAGGATCTTCCAGGGGTCTGGGCCAAACGATAGCAGTGCATCCGTCTTTGCAAGCCATTGGTCGTAGAGAAAGCCGCCTCGAATAACCGGCAACAAATTCTTGATTGATGTGAACGTGCCCTGAAAGACCATCAGCGCCATCAGCAAAGCCATGCCTGAAAGAAGATGAGCTAACCGATGGGGTGAGAACACTCTTCGTGTCGCCAGCGATCTTTTCGCCCCAAAGCGAAGCAAGATCCGTGCGTAGTCAAAAATGCCGGCCATGAGCGGCATGAAGAACAGAAACAGATAGGTCCATTGGTCAAAATACAGCCCGAAGGACATCATCTCGGCATGGCCGTATGCAACCAGCAACAGGACACCAAGTACGAAGTAAAACAGAGCCACCAGATAGAGCCAACCGTCCGCCATCAATCGGTGGCGGACATGCGGCAGCAACTCGAAAGTCCAAGCTCTCGAATTTGCAAGTGCTTTGTCACGATCAGCCATTGTGATTCTGGATGCCCGCAAGCAAACCGCCTTTTGGTCTGCAGTGCCAAATAGAAAGCACCCTAAGTATTAATTTTCACGAACCAGCACCGTTAAAAAACGTCAACCGGACGAATATTTTCGTATGGAAGCCAAGGAGTACTTCCAGGGCATCGCTCCTT
Organism: Rhizobium grahamii CCGE 502; assembly: GCF_000298315.2. GTDB lineage: Bacteria > Pseudomonadota > Alphaproteobacteria > Rhizobiales > Rhizobiaceae > Rhizobium > Rhizobium grahamii. Next base: position 257,329 of record NZ_AEYE02000014.1, read on the forward strand.
GACGACACCCCGACAATCGGGCCTCCTTGCACAACGAAGTCTGAGGAGGAGACAGGCGATGAAGGCGGTGCGGCTCGAAGCGCCCGGGAAGCTGGCTCTGTGCGAGGTGGAACGGCCAGAACCGGCTAAAGGCGAATTGCTTGTCCGCGTGGAGGCCTGCGGCATCTGCGGGACCGATCGCCATCTGTTCAAGGGAGAGTTTCCTTCCAATCCACCAGTCACGCTCGGCCACGAGTTCACCGGGATCATCGAAAAGATAGGCGGCAGTGTCAGCGGCTTTCGCGAAGGCATGCGCGTCACCGGCGATCCCAACATTGCCTGCGGCCGCTGCCCCGAATGCCAGCGCGGCCGCGTCAATCTGTGCCGCAAATTGCAGGCGATCGGCATCCATCGCGACGGCGGGTTTGCGGAGTATGTTTGCATCCCGCAGCAGCAGGCCTTTGAGCTGCCTGATGCGCTGCCCCCTCTCTACGGCGCCTTTTGCGAACCGCTTGCATGCTGCATCCACGGTGTCGACCTCGCCGAAATCCGCACCGGCTCTTCCGTCATCGTGCTCGGCGGCGGTGTGATCGGCTTGCTGGTCGTCCAGTTGGCCCGGCTGGCGGGAGCAACCAATGTCGTCCTCGTGACCCGCGGCGAGGAGAAGCGTCGGCTCGCCGAGAAGCTCGGAGCGACCGCAAGTGCAGACCCTTCGACGGGTGACATCGTCGCGCGCCTGACGGCGCTAGACGGCGTGCTGCCCGGCGGCGCAGACGTCGTGATCGAATGCGCCGGCGTTGCCGAGACGATCGAGCAGGCAGCAAGCCTCGCACGTCGCGGCGGCACCGTTGTTATCCTCGGGGTCATGCCGCAGGGCGTCAAAGTCGAAATCGAGCCCTTCGATCTGCTCTTTCGCGAGATCAAGCTCATGAGCTCCTTTATCAACCCGTTCACCCACCGGCGCGCGGCCGATCTCATCGCTTCTGGAACCATCAAGGTCGAATCGCTGATCTCCCGTCGGATTGGCTTCAGTGAAGCCGTTCAAGCGATCTCCAATCCCGCCCGCGGCGGAGAGATCAGGGCACTTGTCATTCCCGGTCTGGGCTAAGGTCTCGCAAGCCGAGCCAATTCCTGTCGATTCCGCAATTTATGGGGTTCCGTTTACAAATACATTTGCCTATAAGCCGCTTCTAGCCTGAAAAGACCATCATACGCGCGACCCGGCCGGTGCCTCCCACCCTGGCCGGCTTTCTGCGCAGCTAGGAAACGGAAAACGCCCATGCCGAAGCGCCAAGACATCAAATCGATCCTCATCATCGGCGCAGGACCGATCGTCATTGGCCAGGCTTGCGAATTCGACTACTCCGGCACCCAGGCCTGCAAGGCGCTGAAGGAGGAAGGCTACCGCGTCATCCTCGTCAACTCCAACCCGGCAACGATCATGACCGACCCAGGCCTCGCCGACGCAACCTACGTCGAGCCGATCACCCCTGAGGTCGTCGCCAAGATCATCGCCAAGGAGCGCCCCGACGCGCTGCTCCCGACCATGGGCGGCCAGACGGCGCTCAACACCGCGCTTTCCCTGAAGCGCATGGGCGTTCTCGACCGCTACAATGTCGAGATGATCGGCGCCAAGCCGGCCGCCATCGACAAGGCCGAAGACCGCGCCCTCTTCCGCGAGGCGATGGAAAAGATCGGCCTCGAAACCCCGCGCTCGATGCTCGCCAACGCCACCGACATCAAGGATGCCGACCGCAAGACGCATGAAGCCGAGCGCAACAAGCTGAAGGAAAGCCTCTCCGGGGCCGAGCTCGACAAGGCGCTCGACGAACTGGAAAACCAGTGGAACCTCGGCGAGACCGACCGCAAGCAGCGCTATATCAGCCACGCCATGGCGATTGCCGCCCAGGCGATCGACGTCGTCGGCCTGCCCGCCATCATCCGCCCCTCCTTCACCATGGGCGGCACCGGCGGCGGCATTGCCTATAACCGCTCGGAGTTCTTCGAAATCATCGGCGGCGGCCTCGATGCCTCGCCGACGACGGAAGTCCTGATCGAGGAATCGGTTCTCGGCTGGAAGGAATATGAAATGGAAGTCGTCCGCGACAAGGCGGACAACTGCATCATCATCTGCTCGATCGAAAACATCGACCCGATGGGCGTCCACACGGGCGATTCCATCACCGTCGCACCGGCCCTGACGCTGACCGACAAGGAATACCAGATGATGCGCAACGCCTCGATCGCGGTCCTGCGCGAGATCGGTGTTGAAACCGGCGGCTCGAACGTCCAGTTCGCCGTCAACCCGAAGGACGGCCGCCTCGTCGTCATCGAAATGAACCCGCGCGTCTCGCGCTCGTCGGCGCTGGCCTCAAAGGCCACCGGCTTCCCGATCGCCAAGGTCGCCGCCAAGCTTGCCATCGGCTACACGCTCGACGAACTCGACAACGACATCACCGGTGGCGCGACGCCTGCCTCGTTCGAACCGTCGATCGACTACGTCGTCACCAAGATCCCGCGTTTCGCCTTCGAGAAGTTCCCGGGCGCCTCGCCTGTTCTCACCACGGCCATGAAGTCGGTCGGCGAAGTCATGGCGATCGGCCGCACCTTCGCGGAATCGCTGCAGAAGGCGCTGCGTGGCCTCGAGACTGGCCTGACCGGCCTCGATGAGATCGAAATCCCCGGCGTCGAGGAAGGCGAATCCAGCCAGAACGCGATCCGCGCCGCCATCGGCACGCCGACGCCGGATCGCCTGCGCATGGTCGCCCAGGCACTGCGCCAGGGCATGAGCCCCGAGGAGGTCCACGAAGGCTGCAAGATCGACCCGTGGTTCATCGCCCAGTTCAAGGCGATCGTCGACATGGAAGCCCGCATCCGCGAGCACGGCCTGCCTGCAGATGCCGCCAACCTGCGTAAGCTGAAGGCAATGGGCTTCTCCGACGCCCGCCTCGCCACGCTGACCGGCAAGCGCCCGAAGGAAGTCGCCGAGCTCCGCAACAGCCTGAACGTACGCCCGGTCTTCAAGCGCATCGACACCTGCGCTGCCGAGTTCGCCTCGCCGACCGCCTACATGTACTCGACCTACGAAACGCCTTTTGTCGGTGAACTACGCTCTGAAGCCGAAGTCTCCGCCGCCAAGAAGGTTGTCATCCTCGGCGGCGGTCCGAACCGTATCGGCCAGGGCATCGAGTTCGATTATTGCTGCTGCCATGCCGCATTCGCCCTGCGCGACGCCGGCTATGAAGCGATCATGATCAACTGCAACCCGGAAACGGTCTCGACCGACTACGATACCTCCGATCGCCTCTACTTCGAGCCGCTGACGGCCGAAGACGTGATCGAAATCCTGCGCGCGGAGCAGGAAAAGGGCGAAGTCGTCGGCGTCATCGTGCAGTTCGGCGGCCAGACCCCACTGAAGCTCGCCGAAGCGCTCGAGAAGAACGGCATCCCGATCCTCGGCACCGCGCCTGATATGATCGACCTTGCCGAAGACCGCGACCGCTTCCAGAAGCTTTTGATCAAGCTCGACTTGACGCAGCCGAACAACGGCATCGCCTACTCGGTCGAGCAGGCCCGCCTGGTGGCCACTGAAATCGGCTTCCCGCTGGTCGTTCGCCCGTCCTACGTTCTCGGCGGCCGTGCCATGCAGATCATCCATGCCGAGAGCCAGCTGCAGACTTACCTGCTCGACACCGTTCCGGAGCTGGTGCCTGAAGACATCAAGCAGCGCTATCCGAACGACAAGACCGGCCAGATCAACACCCTGCTCGGCAAGAACCCGCTGCTCTTCGACAGCTACCTGTCGAACGCCATCGAAGTCGATGTCGACTGCCTCTCCGACGGCAACGACGCCTTCATTGCCGGCATCATGGAGCACATCGAGGAAGCGGGCATTCATTCCGGTGACTCGGCCTGCTCGCTGCCCCCGCGCACGCTGTCAGCAGAGATGATCGACGAACTCGAGCGTCAGGCGAAGTCGATGGCCAAGGCTCTCAACGTCGTCGGCCTCATGAATGTCCAGTTCGCCATCAAGGACGGTACCGTCTACGTTCTCGAAGTGAACCCGCGCGCTTCGCGTACCGTTCCCTTTGTGGCGAAGACCATCGGCGCCCCGATCGCCAAGATCGCCGCCCGCGCCATGGCCGGCGAAAAGCTTGACCCGCTGTTTGCGGCTTATGGCGAGAAGCCGGACCCGCGCAACCTCCAGCACATCGCCGTCAAGGAAGCCGTCTTCCCGTTCGCCCGCTTCCCCGGCGTCGACACGCTGCTCGGCCCGGAAATGCGCTCGACCGGCGAAGTCATCGGCCTCGACACCGATTTCGCGCTGGCCTTCGCCAAGTCGCAGCTCGGCGCCGGCGTCGAACTGCCGCGTGACGGAACGGTCTTCGTTTCGGTGCGCGACGCGGACAAGCCGCGCGTGCTGCCGGCAATCCGTGTTCTCGTCGGCGAAGGCTTCAAGGTTTTGGCAACCGGCGGCACGCAGCGCTTCCTCGCCGAAAACGGTATCACGGCAACGAAGATCAATAAGGTTCTGGAAGGTCGTCCGCATATCGAGGACGCGATCCGTAACCGCCAGGTTCAGCTCGTGATCAACACGACCGACGGCAACAAGGCGATCTCGGACTCCAAGTCGCTTCGTCGCGCGACGCTGATGCAGAAGGTCCCTTACTACACCACGATGGCCGGCGCCGAGGCAGCCGCCCAAGCCATCAAGGCGCTGCGGGCGGGCAACCTCGAAGTTCGCCCCCTGCAAAGCTACTTCTGATACGGAGGGCCGGCCGTTGCGCCGGCCTTTCTTTTTTCGAACAGGCAGAACCGCTAGATTCGCGCTCTCGCATCCTGTGCGTCCGCCTTGACGTTCCAGGCATCCTGAAATGCCGGTCGCGGCCGATCCTGCAAAATCAGCTTTCCTCCTTCTTCGCGGCGCGTCGGAATGGCGTGACGATCGACCGCGCCTTCCAGCGTCATGGCAAGGTCACGGGCAAAAACCCGATTGCCGATGTGCCATGAGTGTGTCCAGGAACCAATCTGCGGCTGCGACGCAGGGTCAACCGTCTTGAAATACTCACCGCAGTTGACGTCCACCGCTTTGGCGTTGATGTCCGCGGGCAGCCCAACGCGACCGACGCGCGGCGCAACACCAAGCCTCTTCGCGTTTGAAACGGCAAGGACCGAATCGAAGGGATTCGAGTAGTTGGTGAGCCGCATGATCCGGCGGAACATCGGCTGATTCCAGTCGCTCGCAAGCGACAGGCTGCTTGTTGAGACATCGCCGCCGATGAAGGCGACCTGGCCGATGCGCCAGTCCGCCTTGAAGAGATCGCCGTGCTTGTCCGACTGCGCAAAGGCATCCATGATCACGTAACAGCCGGTTGAATGACCCAACAGATGCACATTGGTTTCACAGCCGGACTGCTGGCTCTGCTTCAGGAGCCGGATGCCTTTCGTCACAAGCTCGCTCGCGACAGCCGCGGCATCCGATCGGTCTTCCAGATAATTCAGTGTCTGATTGTCGCTCGGCCAGTCGAAAGCTACGATCTCGCCACGCCAGCCTTCCGCGCGCATATCGGCGCGAAGCTGCCGGATGCGCTTCAGAACGGTCGGAATGTCGTTGTTGTAGCCGTGCACGAAGATGAGTACGTCGCCGCGGGGACCAATCGAGTTCGGGTTTTCGTCGCCATCCGCGAGCCCCTGCACCTCCGCGACCCAGTCCTTCGCGCTGGACACGGCCTGGCGTGCATCGTAGCTGTCGAGCCCGGCGGGCACCTTCAGAAACTTGATCGGTCCAGGCTCGGCAATCAACGCATCGCCTGAACGCTTTCTGGCACTGATGATATAGTCGTCGCTCATCTTCCCCTCCTGCGCCAACCAGCCCATACCGCCTTAGGCGATCATATCAGCTTCAAGATTCAACTCGAAGACGCCAATTTTGCACCGATGCGGCAATATCCCGACGGAACCGCTCGAGCTCCTGCCGCCGCAGACCTTCATCCGGCAATCGCAGCAGATAGGAGGGATGGACGGTGACGAACAGTTGCCGACCGCCCTCAAGCGGTATGAACTCGCCCCGCACCTCCTCAAGCCTCTGTTGCAAACCCGTGAGCGCAAAGAGTGCCGTCGCTCCCATTGCGACCACCAGCTTCGGCTTGACTTGCTCCAATTCCCGGTCGAGCCACCAGCGGCAATGCTCTACTTCTCCCCGGTTTGGCTTCTGGTGAATGCGCCGCTTCCCACGCGGCTCGTATTTGAAGTGCTTGACTGCGTTGGTGACATAAAGCTTCGTGCGATCCATGCCCGCCGCTGACAAAGCCTCGTCGAAAACCCTCCCCGCCGGACCAACAAAGGGACGTCCGGCAAGATCCTCCTGGTCGCCGGGCTGCTCGCCGACAAACATGATTTCCGCGTCCTGCGGCCCCTCCCCGAAGACCGTCTGTGTCGCCTTGGCATGCAACGAGCAGCGGCTGCAGACTGCCGCCTGTTCGCGAAGCGCCTCCCATGTCCCTTCAATAGCAGACGGCGCCGTTGTCGAGTTCCGGGTAGCCTCCTGAAGCCTGTAATGGAAAGCAGGTGGCATCGTCGCCTCATGCTTGGCCATCGCCAGCACCCGCTCCTCGGCGTTGGCGATTAGGTTGGGAATCAACTCCGCTTCGGGCATGTTCTTCCAGTATTTCTTCGGCATCTCCGCCTGCATCGCCTTAATCTTCAGACGCGCAGGATTGAAAATATTGGCAAAATAGGTCTTCCAAAGTTCATCAGCGGGATCGGTAAGATCAGGCTTGGTGCAGGGCTCGACGCTGAGTGACAAGCTCACGCCATCCCAGCTCGCCGAGCCTTTTGGCGTCAGGATCACCCAGTCCATGTCGTTGAACCGGCGCTGAAAGAATGGCGCCTTGCGCATGACGATGTGATGGTCCGGTTCGAACCAGGCGAGAAATTTCCGACGGCCATTCACTGAAATGCCGGATCCGACTTCCTTGAACCGAAGGAACGCCGTCATCTTGTGGGCATCACGGCGCACACTTTTTTCCATCAGCCGCGCAACGGAAACGTCTTCGTCGGACGCCACCGATAGCAGCGACTTGTCTGACTGAAGCCGCCACAGTAGCCGATAGAGAAGAAAGAACCGAACGGGATCGGAATGGCAAATCACCGCTGAAGCAAGGTCAATAAACGCCGGAGGCACCGTCATCGACCGACTGCCGGACACGGGTTGCGGAGGCAACGCGTCGCGCTCCCAGAAGAGCTGCTTGTCACCGCCTTCTTCACGCCATTCTATGTCCTCCGGCGCGATGCCGGCGCAGGCCAGCGCGCGGGCAGCATCCCGCCACTCATCGAAGCCGCCCCTGCCCTTCAAAACCACGCGGCGCATCAGAGCAGCGTCAATTGCTCGGGCGGCGGCTCGAACATCGTCCGCAAATCCGCTCGATCCGCCAATTGACGTGGCGTCCAGCCCTCTGCCGTCACAAAAGCCTGCACTTTCTTGATCGAGACACCGAGTCTGGAGAGGTCGTCCAAACGCAGCCTCCGGAAGCGACGGGCCGAAAGGATCGCCTTCACCGTTTTGGTTCCGAGCCCCGGCACGCGAAGCAGCCGTTCTCGCTCCGCCTTGTTGACGTCTACTGGAAAGTCGGCGCGATGGCCGAGCGCCCATGCAAGCTTGGGATCGAGGTTGAGATCCAGCATTCCGCCGGGCCGCGTCGCGGTGATCTCCTCGATCCCGAAACCGTAGAAGCGATATAGCCAGTCTGCCTGGTAAAGTCGGTGTTCACGCATCAGTGGCGGCTTGATCAGCGGCAGGTTCTTCGAGGAGTCCGGAATGGGACTGAAGGCAGAATAGTAGACCCGCTTCAGGCTATAGCTGCCATAGAGCTGCGCGCTCGTCCCAAGGATCGTGGCATCGTTTGCCCCATCGGCACCAACAATCATTTGCGTGCTCTGGCCGGCCGGCACAAAACGCTTGCGCGTCTTCGATTGGAGCGTCGGCTCGTCGGCCGCCTCTATCTTCAATCGCAGGTCCCCCATCGAACGGCGGATGTGTGAGGGCCTTTTTTCCGGCGCAAGGCGCGCAATGCCGCTGTCCGTCGGAAGCTCGATGTTCAACGACAGTCGATCCGCGTAAAGTCCTGCCTCTTCAATGAGATGGGCCGACGCCTCTGGAATCGACTTCAGGTGTACATAACCGCGGAAGTCATGGGAGACGCGTAGTTCGCGAACGACACGGACCATTTGCTCCATTGTATGATCCGGGGAGCGGATGATGCCCGACGAGAGAAACAACCCCTCGATATAGTTGCGGCGATAGAATTCCAACGTCAACCAAACCACTTCCTCCGGTGTGAAGCGCGCCCGTTCGACATTGCTAGAGGACCGATTGATGCAATACGCACAATCGTAAATGCAGAAGTTCGTCAGGAGGACTTTCAATAGCGATATGCAGCGTCCATCGGGCGCATAGGCGTGGCAGATGCCGGATCCCTCCGTGGAGCCAAGGCCGCCACTTTTCGCCGAATCGCGCTTTTGGGTTCCGCTGGAAGCGCAGGATGCGTCATATTTGGCTGCATCCGAGAGAATTGCCAATCGTTCTTTTAGAGACTTCCTCATCTTTATGTTCACTATATGTTCTTATTCAAAAAGTCAATCGAAGTTGGTTTCCAGCCACTCCGACCGGTCTCCGGCCAGCGATACGAATTTTATGGAAATCAGCGGTGGCGATCTGCTATAACCGCAAAAGTTAGGATTGTTGCACGGTTCCGAGGTTCCCCCTCGGGACCTGTTTTCTTTTGTGTCCGCGGCTATGTGGATACGGGGAGTGAAGGACAAAAAAATGGTTGATAAGGTACCGATGACGCAGGGTGGTTTCGTCAAGCTGCAGGAAGAACTGCGCTGGCGTCAGCAGGAGGAGCGTCCCCGGATCATCGAGGCAATCGCCGAAGCCCGTGCGCATGGTGACCTCTCGGAAAACGCCGAATACCATGCTGCGAAGGAAGCTCAGAGCCACAACGAAGGCCGTATCAGCGAGCTCGAGGACCTGACCGCGCGTGCCGAGGTCATCGACCTGTCGAAGATGTCCGGCGACAAGATCAAGTTCGGCGCGAAGGTAAAGCTCGTCGACGAGGATACCGAAGAAGAAAAGACCTATCAGATTGTCGGCGATCAGGAAGCCGACGTTAAGGCCGGACGTATTTCCATTTCTTCCCCGATCGCGCGCGCGCTGATCGGTAAAGAAGTCGGTGACTCCATCGAGGTCAATGCACCTGGCGGCTCCAGGGCCTACGAAGTCCTTGCCATTTCCTGGGGCTGATTGATCCGTGGACGGTCGTGGCCAACCGGCTATCGTCAATTTCAGTGACGTCGAGATTATTGCGCCGAACTTCAAGAAGCGGCTCTCCGGCGTCACGTCCACCATCATCCAGTTGATCCCGGTCCAGCGTGCACTCGGCGAGAAGATTGCAACCCTTGGACCGGGTCTTCCGGCATCCTTGCCGCACATCCGTTTTCGTGACTTGCTGAAGCTATGGCAGGCGCCGCGCGGCAAACGTTTTCGCATATGGCACGCCCGTCGCAACATCGAAATGCTGCCTGCCATCCTGATGCGCGATGTCTTGCGCATGCCGCTGAAGATCGTCTTCACCTCAGCCTCCCAGCGCCGCCACTCCGGCTGGACGAAATGGCTGATTTCGAAGATGGACGCGGTAATAGCAACCAGCGGCAAGACGGCGAATTATCTCGAAGTGCCGAGCACCGTCGTTCTCCACGGGATAGACACAACCCGTTTTTCGCCGACAGATGATAAGGCAGCGGCCAAACGGCTGCTTGGTCTCGACGAGACGAAGAAGATCGCCGGCTGCTTCGGTCGCGTTCGCCATCAGAAGGGCACGGACCTTTTCGTCGACAGCATGATCCGTCTGCTGCCGTCCCGGCCCGACTGGATCGCCATCGTTGCCGGACGCGCCACGGCACAACACGTCGAGTTTGAAAACGAACTGAAGGCGCGGGTTGCCTCTGCCGGTCTGTCCGATCGCATACTATTCGTAGGTGAGCACACCAACATCAACGACTGGTATCGTGCACTCGATATGTTTGTCGCGCCGCAACGCTGGGAAGGCTTCGGCCTGACGCCGCTCGAAGCGATGGCGACCGCCGTTCCCGTTGTCGCGACGGACGTCGGAGCCTTTCCGGAACTGCTGCTCACCGGTGACCAGGAAACCGGGATAATCATTCCGCGTGACGATCTCGATGAGATGGTACGGGCCGCTGCACATTTCATGGATGACGACGCCCGTCGCCAAGACGCATCACTCCGCGCGAGGAGCCGCGCGATAAGCGCCTTCAGCATTGAAGGCGAGGCCCGGCGACTTGGCGCGGTCTACACGGCCCTATGACCGGGGCCGTCAAGGCTTGCGCTTGAAGAGTTCAAGATAGGCGTCGGTAACAGCGTCTTCAGAAAACTGCCCCATCAACGTCTCCCGTCCACCGCCAGTCACCTTTGCCGCCAGCAAGGGATCATTGATCAAACGCTCAATCGCCTTCGAAAACCCGTCAGTGTCGCCGATCTCAACAAGAAGTCCATTCTCGCCGTCCCTCATGAACCACGACGGCCCCTCTGAGCGGCTGGAAACGACGGGTTTACCCTGCGCCCAAGCCTCCAGAATGACGTTGCCAAGCGGCTCATGGTTCGAGGGCATGACGAAGATGTCGGCAGCCGCCACAAACGGCCGCGTGTCTTTCTGCCATCCGAGAAACCGCACACGGTCCGTTACACCGAGATCTGATGCAACTTTCTTGACGTTTTCCAGTTCCTCGCCCTCGCCGGCGAGCCAAAGATAGACGTCCGGCAGCTTCGCCACCGCTGCCGTCAATAACGCAAACTCTTTCCGCGGCACGAAACGCCCCATGGACATGACGACGGGCGCGTCTCGTGGCGTGTCGAACACGGCACGATCGACCGGGGCCACTTGCTCGGTGCTCGTGAAGTTCGAGATTACCTCAACCCTACGCGTCCAGCCGATTTCGCGCACATGGTCGGCAATGCCGGGTGTATTGCAGACGAGAATGTCGGAGTTCTTGAAATACTTCAGATCGGTCGGATAATCTCCCAACCTGGAGATCTTGATGCATCCCTTGTAGTTCGGCATCAATTCGCTCGCGCGTGGCGCCCAGGCCATGATTGCATCCGGCCGAAGCCGTCGCGCACTAAAGGCGACTTTCAGCGGCAACAGGATCCGATCCAGCGAAACATTTCGAAAATTGCTTTCCACGATCGCGACCGAAGCCGGCATGTCCTTGCGCCAGATCCTGTTCGGTCGAATGACTGCGCTCTGCTCGACACCGCGCCGAGCCAAGGCGTTGACGAGGTGCACGAAGAACCGTTCGGCCCCGCCATCCTTGCCAAAGTGGAAATGCATCACCTTCACGGCGCACTTGTCCCCGTCTCGAACAAACGGATGTAGGCCTGCGTGATCGCTTCTTCGGAAAACCGGTTCTTAAGCGTCTCCTGACCGCCTTCGATCAATGCGGTGCGCAGGTCAGGCTCATCGCGAACGCGTGCGATCGCGTTCGCGAGACCGTCGACATCGCCGCAATCAACCATCAGGGCATCCTTGCCGTCTGTCATCACCCAGCTCGGGCCCTCGGCGCGAGAACCAATCGTTGGCTTGCCAGCGCCCCACCCTTCAAGGCATACATTGCCGAGTGGCTCGTGCAGCGACGTCACGGTGAATACATCGGCGGACGCAAGATAGGCGTAGGCATTGGTCTGCCATCCCGCAAAGCGAACACGCTCCCGCAGGCCGAGTTCGTCGGTTAGCTTTTCAAGGTTTTCGCGCTCCGGCCCATCCCCCAGCAGCCACAGAAATGCGCCTTGCGTCTTTGCGATGGCCTTGATCAGCACATCGAAGCCCTTCCGCTTAACGAAGCGACCCATGCCGATGACGACGAAAGCTTCGGCGGGTGTTTGCAGTGATTCCCGGGCAATCGGCTCGCTTGGGGTCGAGCGGGTAAAGTTTGCAATGACTTCCACGCCCCGCGTCCAGCCGAGTTCGCGCACCCGCTTGCCTATATCGGGTGTAATGCAGACGAGCGTTTCGGAATTGCGATAGTAGCCGAGGTGCTCTGGATAATCACCGAGCCGCGAAATGCGTCGAGCGTTCTTGTACCGCGGCATGAAGCGGCTCGCGCGCAATTGCCATGACATGATTACATCAGGCTGAAAATCGTTCAGGATAGCGCGCATGCGCGCCGACAAGATAAAGCGCGAGAGCGAAATGCGCCGGAACGTCCCCTCATAAACCTCACCGCATTTTTCAATGTCCTTGCGCCAGCTGCGATCGGGACGAATGAGCGCACGCTGCTCTACGCCACGATCGTGGAGCGCATTGACGAGGTTGACAAAGAAGCGTTCAGCTCCGCCCTCCTTGCCGAAATGGATATGCATCACTTTCATCGCGATTGGACCTTAGTGCTTTCCTGCGTCGTCAAAGCTCGGATGCTTCTCAGCAGCCCTGCGCTGGTACAACTTTGCCTGCGTAAGAAACGCGTAGACTGCGCCGGTCATCGCCTCGATAAAGCCCGACTGCCCACAGCGCCACAAACCGTTGTGAAAATAGAGACGCCAGAAATAGAGCAGCGGGCTGAAGATCAGCCTGAGAAAGGTCGTGCCCTCGCCTAAGGCGAAATGCTGATCAGCCTTCAAAGTCGAATATTTGTTCTCTTTGAGGATCTGTTCGTCGATGACCAGTGGCCGGTAGTGAAGCAGGCTCCCGGACGAGGCATCCTGAACCCGACCGGTCGGCACGATACCTTCGTGAACGGTTTGCGTCAGGTCATAAGCGCCTCTGCCTTTACGGATAAGCCGCAGATTCTTCCGCTCGTGCACGCGCTCAGGCGTGTAGCCGTAGCCGATCAGATACGGCCGACGCGCAACACGCCAGCCAACAACATCGTCCGGCGCCACGATGAGCTTCGGCAAAAGCTTTCTCAATGGCGCATCGAGCCTTTCATCGGAATCAATATTCAAGCGCCAGGGCTGCGTGCATTGGTCGAGCGCAAACTGCTTCTGCCCTGCGTAGCCACGCCACCTCTCGTGAAACAACCGGATCGGCCACCCCTTGTCGATATAGGATTGCAGCAAGGCAACGGTGCCATCCGTCGAGCCGGAGTCAACGACCACAATCTCCGCGCACTTATCCAAGCTCTCGATGCAATTGCCGAGATATGCTTCTTCGTTCAAGCAAATGATGAACGCGGAAATAGGCAACTTGGTCATTGAACGATCTTCGTGTCTTCTTCCGCAGCAAACGGCTCACAAAGCGCCTTCAATAAGGCATAAGCCGCTCAATTCATAGAGCTTAGCTGCGCTCAGACTTCGACCAGACCCACCCGCTTGACCTGTCGGATCGTCAGCATCGTTCGCACCGTGTCCACGTGCTCGTTTGCTGTCAGCACCTCGATAACGAAGTCCTGGAAACGCGTCAGGTTCTCGGCAACGCAATGCAAGAGGAAGTCACTGTCGCCCGAAACCATCCAGGCCTGACGCACCAGCGGCCATTGCGCCGTCGCTGCGGCAAACGCCTTCAGGTTGGCTTCCGACTGGTGCTTGAGCCCGACCATGCAGAAGGCGACGAGATCGAAGCCAAGCTTCGGGCTGTTCAGCATCGCGTGATAGCCTTCGATGACGCCGGTCTCTTCAAGCTTTCGCACGCGCCGCAGGCAAGGCGGCGCCGAAATGCCGACACGGTCGGCGAGCTCGACATTGGTCATCCGCCCGTCTGCCTGCAACTCCCGCAGTATCTTTATATCGATGGCATCAAGTTCGGCGCGCAGCACAATCCTGCCCTTCCTTTAATTCGTGATTGCCAGCTTCTATATAAAGCGACGGAATTCGCAAGAAAGTTTCAGCTCGGCGACGGATTGTTGCACCGGCAGCCGAGAAAGCCTTGTTGGTAACGCAGGGCTGCCCTTGAATAAAAGCACTGGACGTTCATAAATGGCGAATGGATCGCGGAACGGCCGCATTCGCCACTTAGCCGCCGCCCTCCTGACAGTTGAAAGGAAATACCCATGTCCGCCCGCCACACCAAGGTGCTCATTATCGGCTCCGGCCCTGCCGGCTACACGGCTGCCGTCTATGCAGCCCGTGCAATGCTGAAGCCCGTTCTGATCGCCGGCCTCGATCAAGGCGGACAGCTGATGATCACCACCGACGTGGAAAATTATCCGGGCTTTGCCGATCCGATCCAGGGACCATGGCTGATGGATCAGATGCTGCAGCAGGCAAAGCATGTCGGCGCCGAGATCGTCAACGATATCGTCACCGAAGTCGAGCTGAATCAGCGCCCGTTCGTAGCGCGCACGGATAGTGGTCAGGTCTGGACGGCTGATACGCTGATCATCGCAACCGGCGCCAAGGCAAAGTGGCTCGGCATCGAAAGCGAGCAGCATTTCCAGGGCTTCGGCGTTTCCGCCTGCGCGACCTGCGACGGCTTCTTCTACCGTAACAAGGATGTGATTGTTGTCGGCGGCGGTAACAGTGCTGTCGAGGAAGCGCTCTACCTCTCCAACATCGCGAAGTCCGTAACGGTCGTTCACCGCCGCGACAGCTTCCGTTCGGAGAAAATCCTGCAGGAACGCCTGTTCTCGAAGGAGAACATCAAGGTCCTCTGGAACACCGAGATCGCCGAGATCACTGGCACGCCGGCCAAGCCGCCAATGCCGCCGTCGGTTACGGGCGCTCGCCTGCGCGACACGCGCACGGGTGCGATCACCGAGGTTACAGTCGACGGCGTCTTTGTGGCGATCGGCCACGCCCCGGCGACCGAACTCTTCAAGGGCAAGCTGAAGCTGAAGGACAATGGCTATCTGTGGACCGCCCCCGATTCGACGGCGACCAGCCTGGAAGGCGTTTATGCCGCCGGTGACGTGACCGACGACACCTTCCGCCAGGCGATCACAGCCGCCGGCCTGGGATGCATGGCTGCTCTCGAAGCCGAACGATATCTGACGGGCCACATGCCCGTTGCCGTGGCCGCGGAGTAGGATCGGCTATGAGGGGTGGGGGAATGCCATTGGATTGGGACAAGCTGCGTATCTTTCACGCAGCTGCCGAAGCGGGTTCGTTCACGCATGCGGCGGATAAACTGCATCTGTCCCAGTCCGCGATCAGCCGTCAGGTCAGCGCGCTTGAACAGGATGTCGGCACCAAGCTCTTCCACCGCCATGCGCGCGGCCTGATCCTGACGGAACAGGGTGAGCTGCTGTATCGCACCGCCCACGACGTGCTGCTGAAGCTCGAAACCGTGAAGATGCAGCTGACCGAAACGACGGAAACGCCGACAGGCAAGCTCCGCGTCACGACGACCGTCGGCCTCGGACAGGGCTGGTTGACGGACAAGATCCAGGAGTTCATGCAGCTCTATCCTGACGTCCAGATCCAGCTGATCCTCGACAACGAGGAGGTGGACGTCAACATGCGCTACGCGGATTGCGCCATCCGCTTGCGCCAACCGGTGCAGTCCGATCTCATCCAGCGTAAGCTGTTCACCGTCCACATGCACGTCTATGCGGCCCCCTCCTACATTAATCGCCATGGCGAGCCGCAAACGGTCGAAGACCTCGACAATCATCGCATTATCACATTTGGCGAGCCCGCCCCAAGCTACCTGCTCGACGTCAACTGGCTTGAAGTCGCCGGGCGCTCGTCCGACAACAAGCGAATCCCTCATCTGCAGATCAATAGCCAAACCTCGATCAAACGCGCCTGCCTTCTCGGCATGGGCGTCGCCTGTATGCCCGACTACATCGTCGGACGTGACCCTGGCTTGATCCAGCTACCGATCAATGCGGACGTGCCGTCCTTCGATACCTACTTCTGCTATCCGGACGAAATGAAGAATGCGGCCAAGCTGAAGGCCTTCCGCGACTTCATCGTCAGCAAGGCGCGCAACTGGAACTTCTAGTTGCCTCCATCAGAAATACAAGCCGTGCAACGTATGCATGTCTGGCATGCATAAATCGGGGTTGCCGTTTGCTCATTAAAACACCATATCGCACATAGCTGATGCACACGGTGGCTTTTCCTCCCAGTTCCACCGCATTAGCTGTTCCCCTCTGGAGGTTTTGACCTTCACACCTATAAGGGCCCCGATCTTTCGGTGGCCCTCTTTTTTTGCCCGATTTTTTTGCACTGCAGCAGAAAATTGTGCAGCGCATAGCAGGCATGCGCAAACGTGCATTGTAATCTGCCTCTCAAAGCATCATATCCAATTCAGCTGATGCATTTCGTGGCTTCTCTCCCAGTGCCACCGCGTTAGCTGTTCCCCTCTGGAGGTTTATTGACCTTCATACCTTAAAGGGCCCCGATCTTTCGGTGGCCCTCTTTTTTTGCCCAAAATCTAGCCACCTCGCGAAAGTCCGCAGCTCACGCCGTCGTGACTTGCATATCGGAAATTGCCGATCCATATATCGTTTAGAAACGATTTATAATTCGAATAACGGCGATGGAAAAAGACGAGATATTGAAAGCAATCGCTCATCCTACGCGGATGGAGATCCTCAACTGGTTGAAGAATCCCGAAGAGCACTTCGCCTCGCAGGAGCATCCGTTTGAGATGGGCGTGTGTGCCAGTCAGTTCGAGCGCTGCGGTCTCTCACAGTCGACAGTCTCGGCGCATCTCGGGACATTGAGCCGCGCGGGTCTCGTGACGACACGGCGCGTCGGCCAGTGGATCTTTTACAAGCGCAACGAGGAGACTATCGCGGCATTCCTGAAGCAACTTGCCATGGACCTATAAAGATGCCGTCGGCTTCCTGGCCTTCCGCCTCCGGCAGATCGGCGTCCGGTTGGGCAAAACAAGACCCGGTCGGCGTGAGCAGGCCGTGTCTCCATTTCACGTCAGCGGTGCTCCCCGCGACCGATACCACCCTCACCCAATCCTCCGCCGAATAGCATCCGCTTCGGCCAAGTGATCTTCCCACTGAGAAAGGACCTACATGAGCAAGCTTTTCGACCCCACCAAGGTTGGCGATATTTCCGTTAGGAATCACATCGTGATGGCGCCGCTGACTCGCAACCGATCGCCGGGCGCGATCCCGAATGATCTCAACGTCGAGTATTACCGTCAGCGTGCCACGGCCGGTCTCATTATCACTGAGGCAACCGCAATCACCCATCAAGGTCAGGGCTATGCCGACGTTCCGGGCCTTTACAAAAAGGAAGCACTCGACGGGTGGAAGCGTGTCACCGATGCTGTCCACGCCGCGGGAGGCAAGATCGTCGTGCAGATGTGGCATGTCGGCCGTATCTCGCACACGACACTGCAGCCGAACGGCGGCAAGCCCGTTTCCTCTACCAACCGCATTGCCAAGGCCAAGACCTACCTTGTCGATAACGACGGCTCCGGCGCGTTTGCCGATACCTCCGAGCCGCGCGCCCTTGAAACCTCGGAAATTCCGGGTATCGTTGAAGATTATCGCAAAGCGGCGCGTGCCGCGATCGACGCTGGCTTCGACGGTGTCGAAATTCACGGCGCAAACGGCTACCTGCTCGATCAATTCCTGCGTGACGGTGTGAACGACCGAAACGACCAGTATGGCGGCTCGATCGAAAACCGGGCGCGCTTCACCTTTGAAGTGGTAGATGCCGTGACCAAGGAAATCGGTGCCGGAAGCACCGCAATCCGCATTTCGCCGGTCACGCCTTCTGGAGAAAGCTACGATTCTGCCCCCCAGGTCCTCTTCACCCATTTGGTCGAGGGTCTGGCAAGATATGATCTCGCCTATATTCACGTCATCGAAGGTCAGACCGGCGGTGATCGCGATTTCATGCAGGGCACAAACCCCGCCTTCGACTATGCAGCTCTGCGCCAGGCTTACGAGAAGGCTGGCGGCAAGGCGAACTGGATGGTCAACAACGGCTATGACCGGGAAATGGCGATCGATGCCGTCGAGAGCGGCCGCGCCGATCTTGTCGCTTTCGGCAAACCGTTCATCGCCAATCCGGATTTGGTCGAACGCCTGGAAAAGAACCTGCCGCTGAACGCGCCGCAACAGGCAACCTTCTACGGTGGTGGGCCAAAGGGTTACATCGACTACCCCGTGGTGGAAAAAGCCGCCTAACCTCAAGAGCATGATGTGAGATCCCGCCTTAGGCGGGATTTCCTTTTCTCCTGACGCCGTTAGGATGCGGCCATGTTCGAATCCCATATCAACCGCTGGCGACTGACCGTCGACGGTCAACCGATCATCACCCATTCCAGCCACCTGTTGCCTGTCCTCTGGGACGGAAAAGCTGCGATGCTGAAACTCTCCCAGGATGAGGCCGAGCGAGCCGGCGGCGCCCTGATGCAATGGTGGGATGGCATCGGCGCTGCCAAGGTCTACGCACACGACGGCGAGGCCGTTCTGCTCGAGCGAGCAATGGGCAGTCAGTCACTGCTTGCAATGGCTATGGACGGCGCCGACGATGCGGCAACCCGCATTATGTGCAGCACCGTAGCCAAGCTTCATGCCCCACGCAGGCAGGCATTGCCAAACCTCATTCCGCTAGCGCTTTGGTTTCGCGAGCTGGAACCGACTGCCCGAGCTCACGGCGGCACATTGGCTCACTGCCACAGCATTGCTGAAAGCCTGCTTGCGGGCGCCACAGATCCCGTCGTCCTCCACGGCGACATTCACCACAGCAACATCCTCGATTTCCAACAGCATGGCTGGCTGGCAATCGACCCCAAGGGACTGGTCGGCGAACGCGGTTTTGACTATGCCAACATCTTTGCCAACGAAGACCTTCCGACGATAACGGCCTCGGGCCGTCTGCAGAGACAACTCCGGATCGTCGTGAGCAAGGCCGGCCTTGAGCCAAAACGCCTGTTGCAATGGATTGTAGCCTATTCCGGCCTGTCGGCGGCCTGGTTTCTTGGCGATGGATCGACGGGACAGGCCGAAAGTCCCCTCGCCGTGGCGCGTATCGCACTGGCCGAACTGCAGCAGGCTTAGACGATCAATGCAATCCTAAGCCGGTGCTAAAGCACCGCTTGCACCGAAGCAGCCGCTTCGATTTGTGGCCCCCCGGGCAGGCAACCGAGCGAAACCAGCGAGGCACGAACAGCTTCGTCGATGGCCGTATGCGGCTCGCTACCGAGCTCGGCGACCAATCGTTCATTCGACATCCGCAAAGGCTCCCGCCAGAGATAACGCATCTCTTTCAACTCTCGCATGAAGGTGATGAACGGCGCCGACAGCGGCACGATCCACCACGGAAAGGTGCGTGTCTTTATCTCTTTGCCGGCGACCCGCTCAATCGCGGCGGCCATCTGGCCACCATCTGCATCCCAGAAGCCGTCCATGTGATAGACCGCAAAGGATGGCAGGCGATCGCCGCGTTCGACGAGACGGATCATCGTCTCCGCAACGTCGGGCAGATAGGCCCATTGATGCCCGATACCGCGCCGGGCCGGATTCTTGATCGTCTGCACCGGTTTTCCGGGCGTGACCATGCCTTGCGAGAACCAGCTGCTCGCGGCCCCCGGTCCGAAGAAATCGCCCGCGCGGACGATGATGACCGGCACGCCGGTCCGCGAGGCAACCTCCAGACGTCGTTCCATTTCGACGCGGATCGCCCCCTTCTTCGTCACCGGATGCTGTGGGCTGTTTTCCCGAAGCATGGGAAAGGCATCTGGTCCGAAATTATAGACTGTTCCTGGCAAGACGATGCGGGCGCCGACCGAGCGGGCGGCAGCGATCGCGTTGTCAAGCATCGGGAGAACGAGCTTCTCCCAGTCACGATAACCCGGTGGATTGACGGCATGGATGATAAGGCTGACGCCTTGCGCGGCCGCCATGAGATCGGCGGCATTCATCGCATCGCCCTGGATCCACTGGAAGGTCGGCGCCTTCGAGCGAGCCCTTGATACGTCCCGGTTCAGCGCCCTCACCCGCCAGCCACGCGCGGCGAGCTTTCGTGCGACCTCGCCGCCGATTCCGCCGCTCGCACCCAGCACCAGCGCAACTTGTTTGTTCTGTTCCGTCACGATGATCTCCGTCATTTTTGAACTGACAAGATCATGCAGATATTCCCACATAAACGAAATTGACGAAATTCGTGCTGCCGCTATACATAAATCCATGAACAAGGAACCCGACTGGCATTTCTACCGAACCTTGCTCGCCGTTCTCGAATACGGATCGCTTTCGGCAGCAGCCCGCAATCTGGGCCTCACGCAGCCGACGGTTGGGCGCCACATCGATGCTCTCGAGGAGGCAATCGGCTCACAACTCTTCGTCCGCTCGCCGAACGGTCTCTTGCCCACCGACGCAGCCCTTGAATTGAAGCCTTACGCCGAAGCCCTGGCCGTAACATCGGCCGCGCTGCTGCGCACGGCCTCGGGACATCGGGAGCGAGTTGCCGGCACTGTCCGGATAAGTGCCAGCGAAGTGATCGGCGTGGAAGTGCTTCCGCCCATTCTTGCACCACTCGTCGCGGCTTACCCCGACCTCAACATCGAACTCTCTGCGTCGGATGCCATCGAGGACCTTCTTACCCGCGAGGCAGATATCGCCGTTCGGATGGCGGAGCCAGTCCAGGATCAGCTTGTCGCCCGCCATATAGGGGAGATACCGCTGGGCCTCCACGCCCACCGTCGCTATCTCGAGCGACACGGAGTGCCGCAGGAGATGGCCGACCTGACACGACATCGCTTTGTCGGTTTCGACCGCCCGACGGCCTACATCAGAACCATGATAACGCGCTTTCCTATTCCTGAGGGGCTCACCTTCACCTTCAAGAGCGACAACCCGCTTGCGCAGATCTCTGCTATTCGCGCCGGCATGGGGATAGGAATTTGCCAGGCGGGGCTTGCTGCCAGGGACCCGGATCTTTTGCCCGTCCTGCAGGAGCATTTCCGCATACCGCTCGACACATGGGTCGTCATGCACGAGGGAACGAAGACCGCACGCCGCTACCGCGTCACGTTCGACGCGCTTGTAGACGGCCTGATGAATTACGTGGGAGAAACGGCGCGCAAGCGCCGGCGCTGATCATCGCATTGGCGATCAGGCACCATGTCATGCGCGCGGCGAAGTTTCGCTGGAATGGCTTTTCCACGTTCCGTCGACCACCTCGGTCTCTGGCCGGTCCCCGCCTTCGGCGTACTCCTCATGCCATTTTCCCTTGTCATCCTGCCAGCTGATTTCTGCGGAATCACCGCCGACCTGCTGTTCGGCCGCAACGATACGGGCTGCTTCGAGCGCTTCGGAATGTGTCGGGAATGCTTCGGAATACACACCACCCAACCGGTAGGCCCAGCCCCCGTCGTGAGGCACGACCTCGTAGACCACCTTGACCATGCATTTCACTCCTCTTCTTCTTGTTCGCGCTCCAATGCGGACCGGATGCATCCAGTTCTGCGCGGGCCGCGTTGCAAGAGACGAGTGGGCGCCGCGATGTGCTTCCGGCTGACCGATGCGTTAGTATTCCATTAAATTCTCAAGACTGCAAACGCACTGGCTACCATGCTCGCTTGCCATGCAAAATCATCGCTTTAGACTTCTTGGATGAATCAAAGTCGGAGCTTTTCGTGCAAATCGTGTCGCGACTGAAAGACGAAATGTTCCTTGTGTTGGCAATGGCCGTCGCCGTCGTCGCGTATTTCTCGGAACATACCGTCCTTGAAATGGGGCGTGGCATGTCGCTGATCGCGGCCGTAGCGCTTGTTGCCACGATCGTCGTCGCCTCCGTTCGCGTCGCCCATCATGCCGAGATCCTGGCAATCAAGGTCGGTGATCCCTACGGAACGATGATCCTGACGCTGTCGGCGGTTGCCGTAGAGGTCATCATCCTCGCAATCATGATGAGCGGCGAAAGCTCCCCTACCCTCGTTCGCGATACAATCTACGCTGCCCTTATGCTCGACATCAACGGCATTCTCGGCCTCGCCGCTCTGCTCGGCGGCTTGAAGCACGGCGAGCAACCCTACAACGACAATTCTGGCAAAACCTACGGCGTCATGATTCTCACCGCCATGGGCATCTCGATGATCGTTCCGGAATTCGTGCCCGACGACAAATGGCACTATTATTCCGCCTTCACCATCGTGGCGATGATCGCGCTTTACGGCTTGTTCCTGCGTATGCAAGTCGGTCAGCACAGCTACTTCTTCAGCTATGCCTACCCGCGGGGAGAGCGGAAGAAGACGGACGCCGAGGAACACTCGGCCGAAGACTCCACGATGGTCTCGATTGCAACAATCCTGATCGGGGTCGTCATCATCGGCCTCCTGGCGGAATTCATGTCGACTTTCATGACGGAAGGCTTGCGAGACACTGGCGCCCCAGTCGCGCTTACCGCCATCGTTGTGGCTGCGATTTCGGCTGCGCCCGAAATCCTCACCGCGCTCCGTGCCGCTCTGCGCAACCGCATGCAGGCGACCGTGAACATCGCCATGGGCGCCTCGTTGTCCACCGTCATCCTGACGGTCCCTGTCATGGAGGCGATCGCCCTCTACACCGGCCAGCCTTTCATCATGGCGATGACGCCGGTACAGACCGTTATGGTAGCGATTACGCTGATTGCGGCGGCGATTAATCTCAACGACGGCGAAACCAACGCCATCGAAGGCATGACGCACTTCATTCTTTTCGCGACGTTCCTGATGCTATCGGCGCTCGGTCTCTGAACGAACTAAACGACAGATCGTCAGGCAGCGGCACGAATGCCGGGCTCGAATAGAACTGAACGATCGCGCCCAGAATCCTTCGCCGCGTAGAGCGCGGCGTCGGCCGTCTTGATCAAATCAGTCAAGGAAGGTTGGCTTTCCTCTACGGCAGCGACGCCGATACTCACCGTAAGCGATATCTGTTCGCCGCCACATTCAACGACAAGAGTACGCACGACTTTGCGAATGCTCTCCGCTATAGCGAGTGCTTCACTGGGCGCAGCCTTTGGCAAGTACACGCCGAATTCTTCTCCACCCAGCCGACCGAAGCTGTCGCCCGCCCGCATGGTGCGGCTGATCGCTCCTGCAAACGATACGAGTACCGTATCGCCGGCATCATGACCGAAACGGTCGTTCACCTGTTTGAAGAAATCCAGATCCATCAGCAGTAACGCGCTGCCTTTCAGCGCCGTGCGTGGTAGCCGTGACATGAACCAGCGCCGATTGCCGATGCCGGTCAGCATGTCCGTTTCGGCGACACGCCGCAACTCTGCTTCGGTTCGCTCCGTGGCAAGGATGACAACGAATAGCGCGACCGCGAATTGCGACATGATCCGCAAGAAGAAGGCCCATATAGGTGTCATCGGCGCGACGTCGCGTGCGAGGAGACCGACGACTACCATCAATGCAAGCAGCCCACCCAGGCCAATCGAGGCGGCGAGCGGTATCCGCGCTGGCAACCGCTCACGCGCGCCATCCCCCAGCACACAAACGGCAGAAGCCATTAGCGACGCGAACGCAAAAGCGTTGCCGACACTGCCCCGCAAATAGCTTGTAACGTGAAATTGCGTTGCCACCGCAACAACGGCCGCCAGGGGCGGAATGGCAAGCGCTGCCCAATCCATGCGCCGAAACTTGCTGCTGCTCAGCCGGCGGATGCCGATCCAGAAGAGTGCGTACCCCGTCATGCCGAGGACGATGCTGCCGAAACCCCAAACCGGAACCGACAACAAATGCTGCTCGCCCAATCCGGCCAGAGCCGAGGCCAGAGCAAGCGCAAAATAGCCCGCCGCGAGTGCCCCTAAGCCTTCGCCGCCCCGCGATTGAATGCGCATGTAAACGAAGCAGACTGCACCGACCAGAAAGGAACATTGGTGCAGCAGGAGAACAGTCGCCAAATCGAGATGGATGGTCATGATCCCGAAAACATCAGAGCCAAGGAAATTCGCCCGACAGATAAGCGACAGTTGTTAGCGAAGATTGAATTGCTAGCCTGCAAAAAAGAACCCGCCGTTTCTGGCGGGTTCTAACACATCAGCGCGCAGATCGAAGCTTACTTGCAAGCGCCGCAGAAGCGCTGGATGCGCTTGCAGGCTTCCTCGAGCAACGCTTCCGAGGTCGCGTAGGAGATGCGGAAGTTGGGGCCGAGGCCGAAGGCCGAGCCATGAACGACGGCAACGCCTTCGCTTTCCAGCAGCTCCGAAACGAAATCTTCGTCGGTCTCGATCACCTTGCCCGATGGTGCGGTCTTGCCGATCAGGCCGGCGCAGGACGGATACACGTAGAAGGCGCCTTCCGGCGACGGGCAGGTGATCCCCTTCGCCTGGTTCAGCATCGAGACGACGAGGTCACGGCGACCTTCGAAGATCTTCTTGTTCACAGGGATGAAATCCTGCGTACCGTTGAGCGCCTCGACGGCGGCCCACTGGGCGATTGACGTCGCACCCGAGGTCTGCTGGCCCTGGATCATGTCCATCGCCTTGATCAGCTCGATCGGGCCAGCTGCATAGCCGATACGCCAGCCGGTCATCGCGTATGCCTTGGAGACGCCGTTCATCGTCAGCGTGCGGTCGTAGAGCTTCGGCTCGACTTCGACGGGCGTGACGAACTTGAAGTCGCCATAGGTCAGATGCTCATACATGTCGTCGGTCAGCACCCAGACATGCGGATGCTTCAGGAGCACGTCGGTCAGAGCCTTGAGTTCGTCATGCGTATAGGCAGCACCCGATGGGTTGGACGGCGAGTTGAAGATGAACCACTTCGTCTTCGGCGTGATCGCCTTGTCGAGGTCGGCAGCCTGGAGCTTGAAGTTGTTTTCCTGCGTCGCCGAGACGATTACCGGGGTACCACCGCACAGCGCAACCATCTCCGGGTAGGACACCCAGTATGGCGCCGGGATCACGACTTCGTCGCCCGGGTTCAGCGTCGCCATGAAGGCGTTGAACAGGATCTGCTTACCACCCGTGCCGACGATCGTCTGCTCCCAGGAATATTCCAGGCCATTCTCGCGCTTGAACTTCGCGGCAATTGCCTTGCGCAGCTCAGGGATACCGGAGACCGGCGTGTACTTCGTCTCGCCGCGATTGATCGCGTCGATGGCAGCCTTCTTGATATTGTCAGGCGTATCGAAATCCGGCTCTCCGGCACCAAGGCCGATCACATCGCGTCCTTTCGCTTTCAGCTCGCGCGCTTTCTGGGAAACGGCGATGGTGGCTGAAGGCTTCACACGGGAAAGAGCATCGGCAAGAAAGGCCATGATATCGGTCCTATACGGTTGATTTGGGCAGAAGGCCGGGACCGGAATTCTGCGCTAAGCTCTATGTCCAATGTAAGCAGGCATTTCAAGCGCAAAGGCGTGATGGCGCCGATGATTCTTCGTGATCAGTCAGCTCACAAAATCGCCGATTCGCGACATCATCCCCGCAGCCTGCTGAATCATTTTGCGAAGAAGTTGATTCAGCTTCTGAAGACAGCCGGATTTACGCCCTGAAATCAAAAACTTCGCCATTTTCCGACTTTGCCACGAATTGGCCGCAACAAATGCCGCGGCATGCCGCAATTCGGTCGCGAGCGCGCCGAGATCGAAGCCGCATTTTGTGGCATCCGACATTGGTTATTGAGGGCATACCCATGTTTCTGGAAGACGAGTTCGTCATAAGGCGCCTCCGCGCCCGCCGCGTATCCATCTCATTGCTGGTTGCATTCGTAGCGCTCGCCGCGTCGATCCTTATGACATTCGGGCTCGTCACGACGGTTTATGCCGAAGAAAGCCAGCAGAAGGTCGAGCAACTCGCCGGACTCGTTCGACCGAACGACGTCAATAGCGGCTCGCTGCTCTTTCCAGCCAAGGAGCCCGGTTTCTTCGTCGAGGCCCCGCGCCTGAAGACCGATGTGCATGTGGATGTTTCCGGCCCCATTGCTCGTGTCAAGGTCACGCAACGTTTCCAGAACCCGAGTAAGGGCTGGGTTGAGGGCACCTACGTCTTTCCGCTGCCGGAAAACTCCGCCGTCGACGTGCTGAAGATGCAGATCGGCGAACGCTTCATCGAAGGGCAGATCAAGCCGCGCCAGGAAGCGCGCGAAATCTACGAACAGGCAAAGGCCGAAGGCAAGAAGGCCGCTCTGCTCGAGCAGCAGCGCCCAAACATCTTCACCAACCAGGTCGCCAACATCGGCCCGGGCGAAACGATTGTCGTGCAGATCGAATACCAGCAGGCGATCCATCAGTCCGGCGGCGAATTCTCGCTGCGCTTTCCGATGGTCGTCGCCCCGCGCTACAATCCTGCGCCGATTGTCCAGGCCGTGGAGTTCAACAATGGCGCAGGTTTTGCGGCCCCCGTTGATCCGGTGGAAAATCGCGAGAAGATCGAAGCGCCTATCCTCGATCCACACGAGAATGCAAAGATCAATCCCGTCGCGCTCACCGTCGATCTCAAGGCCGGCTTCCCGCTTGGCGACGTGAAGTCTTCGTTCCACGACGTCGACATCAAGCAGGACGGTGACCAGAACCGTATGATCTCGCTCAAAGGTGAAAGCGTTGCTGCTGACAAGGACTTCGAGCTCACCTGGAAGGCCGCGCCAGGCAAGACGCCGAGCGCCGGGCTTTTCCGCGAGGTCGTCAATGGTAAGACCTATTTGCTCGCCTTCGTGACACCACCGGCAATACTGGATGCATCCCAGCCTACGGCCAAGCGCGAGGTCGTCTTCGTCATCGACAATTCCGGCTCCATGTCAGGCCCGGCGATCGAGCAGGCCAAGGAAAGCCTGGCACTCGCAATCTCGAAGCTCAATCCGGATGACCGCTTCAATGTCATCCGCTTCGACGACACCATGACTGATTACTTCAACGGTCTCGTCGCCGCCTCGCCCGACAATCGCGAGAAAGCCATTGCCTACGTGCGCGGGCTGACCGCCGACGGCGGCACCGAAATGTTGCCGGCACTGCAGGATGCCCTGCGCAACCAAGGTCCGGTCGCAAACGGAGCGCTTCGTCAGGTCGTGTTCCTGACGGACGGCGCAATCGGCAACGAGCAGCAGCTCTTCGCCGAGATCAACCAGAACCGCGGCGACGCCCGCGTCTTCACCGTCGGCATCGGCTCGGCGCCGAACTCCTACTTCATGACCAAGGCTGCCGAAACAGGACGCGGCACGTTCACCCAGATCGGCTCGACGGATCAGGTCGCAAGCCGCATGGGAGAGTTGTTCGCAAAGCTTCAGAACCCGGCGATGACCGATATTGCAGCTACGTTCGACGGCATAAGGGCCGAGGATATCACGCCGAACCCTATGCCTGACCTCTACACGGGTGAGCCGGTCATCCTCACTGCCGAACTGCCGGAGGAAAAGCCCGCGGGTAAACTGCAGATCATAGGCAAAACCGGCATTCAGCCTTGGCGCATCGACATGGATATCGCCAACGCCGCCAATGGCGAAGGCATTTCGAAGCTCTGGGCGCGGCGCAAGATCGATGATCTCGAAGCCCTTGCCTACGAGAGGCAGGACCGCGCGTCGCTCGACAAGGACATCGAGACGGTAGCGCTCGCCCATCACCTCGTCTCACGTGTGACCAGCCTTGTCGCGGTCGACGTCACGCCGTCCCGTCCGGCCGGCGAACCCGTCGGCTCGGCAAAGCTGCCGCTCAACCTGCCCGATGGATGGGATTTCGAAAAGGTCGTAGGAGAAGAAGCCCTGCCCGCACCTGCGAGCCCGCCCGATCACGCGATGGCAGCGCCCCAACAGCAGTTTGCGCAGCTGACAGCATCCCGAATGGCCGCCGCCCCGACGGCAAAGGCAGCTGGCTTGATCGCCCAGAAATCCGCTTCGGTAAAGCTGCCGCAAACGGCAACGCGCGCGGACGAACAGATCCTGAAAGGAATCGTCATGCTTCTCACCGCGCTGATTGCGGCAAGCGGGCTTGCCATCTGGCGCCGCCGCGTACGAGGCATCTTTGCAGGAGCCAAATCATGACGCGTATGATGTCGCGAGCCGGGCTGCGAAACCAGGAAGCGGACGAATTCGGCCCACTTCCAACCTATCTCGAGCTCGCCATGGCGACAGCGGCAGCGACCGCTTACGATGTGACGAGCGAGCAAAAAAGCCGCGCGCTGCTACCGCGTCTTTCTATGGTCGAAAAAGCCATTGCCGCCGGCATCGCAGCGCTCGCACTCTACGGAACGGTGTTGGTTGCCGACGGAGTCTACATCAAGGCCAAGGCCGAACTGTCGCAAATCCTCCTGAAGCGCGCCTTTGCTGCCGAGCTTCGCGGCGAAGACACCAAACCCTGGCCCTGGGCGGATTTCACGACCGAGGCAGAGGTAACCGCGCCGCGCCTCGGCAAGCATGCGATTGTTCTTTCTGGAGCTTCCGGAGAGGCGCTGGCTTTCGGTCCCGCCTGGCTCGCCAATACGCCCCAACCCGGCGACGAGGGAACCTCCGTCATCGCCGCCCATCGCGACACCCACTTCCGATGGCTGAAGGACGTCAAACCGGGCGACGAGATCGAGGTCACACGGCGCGACGGCAAAGTCCTGACCTTCAAGGCAGGCGAAGGCCGTATCGTGCCCTGGGATCAGAGCGGCATCGACCCGGCAGCGCAAGGCCGCCATCTCGTGCTTGCGACCTGCTGGCCATTCGGTGCGACCGAACGCGGTCCTTTGCGCTATATCGTCGAGGCGGAACTCGTCGATCCACGGCCGACCGGCGCGATATCGTCGACAAACACAAAGCCGTTATTCCAAGTGGAGTGAGGTTGAAGCAGGTGCGCGGCGCTCCACGTTGACTGGGACAGGCAACGGGACGAACCATGACAGCACCTCCAAAGCTTCAATTCGGATTTCTCTTGGCAACCGCGATCTTTGCCGCCTCCGCAGGCCTTGCGGCCGATATCGTCAAGACGAAAGCGGTCGAGGTGCAGGTCGATACGATTGCAACAGGGCTTGAACACCCCTGGGCAGTGGAGGTGCTCCCCGACGCCTCGTATCTCGTCACCGAGAGACCGGGACGGCTGCGCATCGTCCGTGACGGCAAGCTCTCCGCCCCCATTGCCGGCGTCCCTGAGGTCAGCGCCCGCAGCCAAGGCGGCCTGATGGACGTTGCGCTCGCGCCTGATTTCGCAACAAGCCGAAAGATATTCCTGACGGCTGCGACAAGAGCCAAAGGCGGCTCTGGCACGGAGGTGTTCAGTGCCACGCTGTCAAAAGACGGCACAAGGCTGAATGACGTCAAATCCATCTTCGCGATGAAGCGCTTCACCAGCGGCAATATCCAGTACGGCTCCCGCATCGCCTTCGCCAAGGATGGCTCGCTGTTCATCAGCATCGGTGACCGCGGCGACCGGGATCGTTCCCAGGACTGGAAGGATGACGCCGGCTCCATCATCCACCTCAATGCCGATGGCAGCATTCCCGATGACAATCCCTTCAAGGATGGCGCCAAGGCGCTCCCGGAAATCTGGTCGAAAGGCCACCGCAATCCGCAGGGCATCGCTTTTGATGCCGCCGACGGCAAGCTTTACACCGTTGAGCACGGCGCCCGCGGCGGTGATGAGATCAACGCCATCGAGCCGGGCAAGAACTATGGCTGGCCAATCATAACCTATGGCCGCGACTATTCCGGAGCGGAGATCGGCGAAGGCACTGCCAAGGAAGGACTTGAGCAACCTCTCTACTATTGGGACCCGTCCATAGCGCCGGGTGCCCTGGCAATTTATCGCGGCAAGATGTTTCCCGAATGGGACGGCAACTTTCTGGTCGCCGCGCTGAAATTCCAGCTGCTTTCGCGAATGCAGCGCGACGGTACCGGCGCTTTCGTCGCCGAGGAGCGAATGTTCGACGGTTCCTATGGCCGGATGCGGGATGTGGTCGTTGCCCCTGACGGCGCTTTGCTGATCCTTACGGACGAGGACGATGGTTCGTTGCTGAGAATCTCCCGAGCGCCAGCCAACAATGGCTAGTGGGAGGCCTATAGCCCGGCGCGCAGGTCCTTTCGGATCACGAACTTCAAGCCGGACCATGTCTTGTCAATAGCGCAGACTTTGACGTCGACCATGCCCAGAGGCAGGAAGATCGTTCGCAGCACGTCTTCGGTGACCGTCGTCGAAACCCGCGCGGCTTTCTTGGGCCAGGAAATCCATAGCATCCCGTCCGGTTTCACAGCGGTTGAGAGAGCTAAAGCCATATCCTCCAGGACTGGCCGGCCCGTTTCGAAAACGTGGATGTAGTCGAAGCGACGCTCGACCCCTGATGGCAACGCTGTCTCGATCGAGGAGAAATGCCCAAAGGTTTCTATCTCGGCAATCTCGGGCACGCCGATCAGCAATGTCGCCTGCCCCGCCCTCAAGCCCAGCTTTCGCGTGAGCGATCTGCCCGAATATCCCGCCGGCGCATCGCCCTGCTGCCGTGCCGCAGCTTTTTCGTCCAGCGATGAAACCGCTTTCGTGGTAATCCGTTTGCTCTCTGCGCTGCAAGGAATAGCGACATTCTTCACCCTTGCTCAAACGAAAGGCAACTGCTAACGCTCGGCCACACTCTCTCCCGAACCGAGAACGAAATGACGCGCATTCAGGCGAACCTCCTTCTATTGCTTGCAGCTGCCATCTGGGGCGGCGGCTTTGTCGCGCAGTCCACGGCAATGAAGGCGATCGGCCCGTTCTGGTTCATTGGCCTGCGCTTTATGATCGCCGCCGTAGCGGTTCTGCCGTTCATGCTGTTCGAGGCACGCAAGGCGCCGGTTGCGACCGCGCCGCGGCATCTCAAGCTCTATCTGCTGACCGGCCTTGCGCTGTTCGGGGGCGCCGCTACCCAACAGATCGGCCTGCAGACAACGACGGTGACGAATTCGAGCTTCATCACCGGTCTCTATGTCGTCATCGTGCCATTGATCGCCGTCGTTTTCCTACGCCGTTCTCCGCACTGGATCATCTGGCCGGGTGCGCTCATGGCCGTTTCAGGTATCTACCTGCTATCCGGCGGGCAACTCTCGGCAATGACGACGGGCGACCTGCTAACAGTCGTTTGCGCAATATTCTGGGCCGGACAGATCACGCTGGCCGGGATCACGGTGTCCGAGACCGGGCGCCCGCTGGCGCTCTCAACGACCCAGTTTGCCATCACCGGCGCCTGCGCCCTCGCCATCGCTGTGGTTAGCGAGCCAATCAGCTGGGCGGCGATATGGGCCGCTGCCCCCGAGATCCTCTATGTCGGGATATTCTCCTCGGGTGTCGCCTTCTCGCTTCAGATTATCGGCCAACGCTACACCACCCCTTCACAGGCGGCGATCTTCTTGTCCGCCGAAGCGCTTTTTGGCGCCTCGCTTGGCGCCCTGCTGCTGGGCGAAACCATGCCGCCACTCGGCTATGTCGGCTGCGCGCTGATGTTTACAGCGATGCTATTGGTTGAAGTGGTGCCCGAAATAGCGCGCCGTCGCGCTTCCGACAGGTTGAAACCGAGCCCAAATTTGGGTTGAACGCCCGGAAAAGAAAAAAACTTTAGCTTTTACGCAGTCGCGTTAACGTTGCATTTTTGGGAAAATCTGCTCCCAAATTATATTGCTAACGATGTAAACCGTTAAACTCTGGCGCCTAACGACCGATTTTTTGCTTTAAGGGCGTGAAAATGCCGCCCAGAGGGGCTTCTCGGCACAGAGGCGTTAAAAAACTTTTGCTTGCCAAAATTTAATAATCGCAGCACTCTCGCCGTGTTCGGGCATTTTGCGAGCATGGGAAGTCCTTGAGAATGTGCGCGCCGGAGACGCTAAAATTCCGGTCAACCAGTTCCGAGAAAGCGGGCGTCAGTCCCGTGGTGAGCTTGGTTGTGCTAGAGGGGACCTTTTTCTCACATTTCAATAATTGCCTGCTAACGTCTCCGTGAGGAGGCAATATCAGTGATGCTGCCCGTGTGGATGGCGGGCAGAGATAAAAGGACCTGACGCATGGCCGAGACTGGCACAGTAAAATTCTTCAACACCGACAAAGGTTTTGGCTTTATCAAGCCGGACAAGGGCGGCGCGGACATCTTTGTACACATTTCTGCCGTCCAGGCTTCTGGCTTGGCCGGACTGACGGAAAATCAGAAGGTTAGCTTCGACACGGAGCCGGACCGCCGCGGCAAGGGCCCCAAGGCTGTCAACCTGCAGATTGCAGGCTGAGCCTCCAGCCAACGCTGTCAATTCGAGTTGAAGCCCGGCAGCGATGCCGGGTTTTGTCATTCAGCCTGCATTCACCTCGCGGCCCTTACCTTGCCATCATCAAGGTGCAGAACCGGAATCGGTTAAAACAGGGAAAGACAAATGAATAGGTTTGCCAAGGCGCTCCTCATGACGGCAACTGCTGCTGCCCTCACGGTGTCATCGATTGGCGTTGCATCGGCTGGTGATTGGCATCGCCATCATCACGGCGGCGACGACGCGCTCGTTGGCGGCGCTGTCGGTCTTGCAACCGGTCTGATCGTTGGCTCTGCTATTGCCAGCGCCCCGCGCTACGACGAGCCGCGCTACATCGACCCGCCTTATGAGCCGGCATACGAAGACGCTCCCGTCTATCGCGCTGCCCCGGCTCGCTATTATCGTCCGGTTGCCGACGTCGAGCCATGGACCCCGCAGTGGGAGCGTTATTGCTCTTACCGCTACCGCTCCTTCGACCCGCGCAGCGGCACCTATATCGGCTACGACGGTCGCAGCCATTTCTGCACAGCTGGCTGATCGACTAGCTACATAATCGAACACGAAGCGCCGCCTCCCAGCGGCGCTTTTGTTTTTTGGTGATCAGATCCCCTGCAGGAAGGGGTTGCTGCGGCGTTCGTCGCCAATCCGGCTGCCTGGCCCGTGACCGCAAATGAAGCCGACGTCGTCGCCGAGCGGTAAAACTTTGTCCCGGATGGAGTCGATTAGTTGCTGGTGATTGCCTCCCGGCAGATCCGTTCGACCGATCGAGCCGTTGAAAAGGACATCGCCCAGATGAGCGAAATTCTGCGCGCGATTGAAGTAGATGACATGCCCCGGTGCGTGACCCGGAGTGTGATACACCTCGAACTCGTGGCTGCCGAAGGAAACCTTGTCGCCATCCTTCAGCCAGCGATCCGGAACGACGTCCTGCATACCGGGCGGTAAACCATACTTCTGCGCCTGCATCTCAATCCGCTGCAGCAGTGGAAGGTCGTCCTCGTGTGGACCAACGATCTCGATGCCTAAGGCCTCCTTGAGTTCCTTTGCCCCGCCGGCGTGGTCGAGGTGACCGTGTGTCAGCCAAATCGCCTTGATGTTGAGCGCGTTCGCCGTGATGGCCTGCAGGATTGCTGGGACGTCCCCACCGGGATCGACCACAACGCCTTCCTTGGTTTCCGGATCAAATAGGATCGTGCAGTTTTGCTGAAAGGGTGTCACCGGAATAATACCGGCCTGGAGCATGCCCATGAGTGCCTCGCTTGTCTCTATCCCGCGTCCGTATAGTCCGAAACGTCGCGACGCGCAGCCGCGATTTATTGGGCGCAGCGTCAGGTCACGGGAGGCTTACTCCATTCAGCGTTCAGTCACCAGTCGCGATGGAGTTTAACACGTCGATACAATCGTTTACCGGCGAAGGGCAAGCAAGGGGAACCTCGCCATACTCCAAACGTTACCTGCCTGTATGAGACAAGGAGAAACGAGATGACCTTCAAGCGAAATCTATTCCTGGCTGGCGCGATCGTCGTGGGAAGCGCCGGTTTTGCCCAGGCGGAAATGGTTGCGACGGCCATCAACGATCTGAACGTTCGTGCCGGCCCTGGCCCTCAGTATCCCGCTGTCGGCGTAGCGCCGCGCGGCTCGCAGGCAATGTTGGATGGCTGCATCCAGGGAAGCCGCTGGTGCCGGGTTGACGTCGGCGGCGTCCGCGGCTGGGTCTATGCGCAGTATCTGCAAGTCGAGCAGGCTGGCAGCACGGTCGTCGTCGAGCAGCACCAGTCGGAACTTGGCGTTCCTGTCGTGACCTATGAAACCACCGCAAGCGTTGCTGCCGATCCGGCGCCCGGTGACGAGCTGCTTGGACCAGTCGGTTCCGTCGAGGCGATTAGCCCGCCGGAAACAGTCACGACCTACGTCCAAACCAACCCGGCCCAGACCGTGCGTCTTGGCGGTGATGTCGTGGTCGGCGCCTCGGTGCCCAATGACGTGACGTTCCAGGAAATTCCGGACTATCAGTATCGATATGTCCGCATCAATGATCGCCCGGTTCTTGTCGATCCCGGCACCCGTCGCATCGTCTACGTCTACAACTGACCGCGATGCACAAGATGAAAAGGCGCTTTCGGGCGCCTTTTTTGTTGACGGACGCAAGGAAGCTTCCCGCAGGAGTTGCTTTCCATTTCAAATTACATTCAGTCATGATAAGATACTGAAATTCAGACGATATCCCTGCTCCCGGTCGGACGTCGGATCGCCTGTATGGCTGGCGATCTTTTCAGACCGCGCAGCCGGCAGAGGCGTTTTGAGGAAACGCGAAGGAGGGAAATCGTGGAAGCCTTATTGCCTATCATCACACAAGTGATCGCAGGCGCCGTCGGCGGCAATGTCGCAAGCGGCGCGTTGAAGCAGGTTGCAATCAATGCCGTTGCCCGGACGATCGCCGGTGCAATCGGTGGCATCGGCGGCGGCATGCTGCTCAGCATGGTCGGCGGCGAAGCGGCAATGACCGGCCTGATCGCCGATGGTATCGGCGGCCTGATCGGCGGTGGTATCCTGTCGACGATCGTCGGCGCGGTAGCCGCTCGCGCCAGGTAGACAGAGCAACGAAAACGGTCGAGCCTCCAGGAAATCGGCCGCTCTCTTGCCATCAGATCACTCGGCCGCTACCGCGGCCGAGTACATTCCTTTCATGTGGCGTTCGTCAACGGTTCGTGATCGTCGCGAACTTCATCCATCTCGCGCGCCCTGCGCCCGCACGCCATTGCTGTTGATTGTTGTCCCCAATACGTTTTATCCACTCACGTAGGGGAAATTACGCATTGTTGTGAAGTTTGCGAAGTCGGTCCAAATTCCGGTGGAATGGCGTCTTCTTCCGTCTTCGCAACGCGTGGGGAAGCTAGCAGCGCGCGAAGATATGTCGCCGATACTGACATATTCACGAGAGCTTCCCACAAGGTGCGCAACAAGAAAGGAAATGCCAAATTGGCACGCCAGACGAGCCCGAAGGCGGGCAAGCCCGAACCGTTGAAACTGCCGATG
The DNA here is from genome assembly GCF_000298315.2 of Rhizobium grahamii CCGE 502. Taxonomy (GTDB): domain Bacteria; phylum Pseudomonadota; class Alphaproteobacteria; order Rhizobiales; family Rhizobiaceae; genus Rhizobium; species Rhizobium grahamii. The sequence continues at coordinate 292,425 of NZ_AEYE02000014.1, forward strand.
GAGAACACGGAAACCATCGATTTTGAGATCATCGAGCTTCTGTTCTTTTCCTATCGTGACTTCGTTTCCGATCCCGACGCCATCTTGGCGGAAATCGGCTTCGGGCGGGCGCACCACCGTGTCGTTCATTTCGTTAACCGCAACCCGGGCATGACAGTTGCCGATCTGCTGGATACGTTGAAGATTACCAAGCAGAGTCTTGCAAGAGTGCTCAAACAACTCATCGATTCGGGGTATATTCGTCAGATTGCGGGGCCCGAAGACAGGCGGCAGCGCAAGCTCTATCCTACCAAGCTAGGGCGCGAGCTTGCTCTTGCTCTGGCAGAGCCGCAATCGCGCCGTATTGAGAGAGCATTCGACGGTGCTTCTCCGGAGGTACGGGAAGGAATAAAGGCCTTCCTCAGGGGTATGCGGAACAGACCAAACTCGAGAGCAGATTGAATGGCGACAAAGACAGTGATTTCGGACGACGCTGCGCACTTGCTTGTTGTGGATGACGACACGCGTATCCGCGCCCTGCTCAACCGCTATTTGACCGAGAACGGCTTCAGGGTGACGGTGGCCGCGGATGGCGCTGAGGCCCAGCGCAAGCTCGCCGGTTTGGATTTCGACCTCATCATCATGGACGTCATGATGCCGGGTGATTCAGGCATCGAAGTGACCAAGGGTCTGCGCACGATCAAGAGCGTGCCGATCATCATGCTGACAGCGCTGGCGGAATCGGGCAGCCGTATCGCCGGGCTGGAGGCTGGTGCCGACGATTATCTGGCCAAGCCCTTCGATCCGCGCGAACTCGTTTTGCGCGTCAACAATATCCTGCGCCGGAATATCTCGAGCGATGCGCCGAAGATCGAACAAGTGATGTTCGGACCATACACATTCTCCCTGACACGCAAGGAACTGAAGAAGGCCTCCGAAGTCGTGCGGCTGACGGATCGCGAGCAGGAAATCATGCTGCTGTTCGCCAAGCGCGCCGGCGATACCATTCCGCGGCATGAGCTCATCGGCAACGATGTCGAGGTCGGCGAGCGCACCATCGATGTGCAGATCAATCGTCTGCGACGCAAGATCGAGGACGATCCCGCAAATCCGGTCTGGCTGCAGACGGTTCGTGGTATAGGATACCGGCTGAGCATCGATTGACAGTCGCAACCCCAGGATCAGCGACCATATGGTGACATTCGACTCCCTTCGGCGCGACGACCGCTCGCCCGCCCGCGGTTGGCGGGCGATGTTGCGCAGATTTCGGTTCTATCTGCCGACAGGACTCTACGTTCGCTCGTTGCTCATCATCATTATCCCGATGGTGCTGCTGCAGTCTGTCGTTGCCGCTCTGTTCATGGAGCGCCACTGGCAGATGGTGACGCAGCGCCTCTCTGCAGCGGTCACGCGCGACATTGCGGCGGTGATCCAGATCATCGAGACCTACCCGCAGGATACGGATTATAGCGAAATCACGCGGATAGCCCGCGACCAGTTGAACCTGCAGATATCAATAGAGCCGGATGGCGATCTGCCGACGCCGCGCACCAAGCCTTTCTTCTCCATTCTCGACGGAATCCTCAGCGACGAACTCAGCGACCAGATCAAGCGCCCGTTCTGGATCGATACGTTGGGCGATTCCAACCTCGTCGAGGTCCGCATAAAGCTCGAGGACAAGATCCTCCGCGTATTGGCAAGACGCAGTTCGACCTACGCTTCCAACACTCACATCTTCATTGTCTGGATGGTCGGTGCTTCGCTGGTATTGATCGGCATATCTATTCTTTTCCTGCGCGGACAGATCCGTCCGATCCTTGCGCTTGCGAACGCGGCCGAAAGCTTCGGCAAGGGCCAGAAGGCTGACAATTTCCACCCGCGCGGAGCGGACGAGGTTCGCCGTGCCGGCCTCGCCTTCATTCTGATGCGCGAGCGCATCGAACGCCAGCTCGAGCAGCGCACGGCGATGCTGACCGGAGTGAGTCACGATCTGCGCACGATCCTGACCCGCTTCAAGCTGCAGCTGGCGCTTGCCGGCGAAAATCCCGATCTGCACGGTCTGAACGACGACGTCAACGATATGCAGTCGATGCTTGAGGCCTACATGGCATTCGCCCGAAGCGAGGTCGAAGAGGATGTCGGCGACATGAAGCTCAGCGACCTTTTCGCGCGAGTGGAGGCAGACTTCGAACTTCACGAGGGCAAGGAAATTACATACGCGATCGAGGGAGACGATGAGATCTCGGTTCGCCCGAACGCCTTCACGCGCCTTGTGACCAACCTCGCCTCCAATGCCCGACGTTACGCCAATACCCTGGACATCAACGCCAAGCACAGCGCCAAGTGGCTGACGATCACTTTTGATGATGATGGCCCGGGCATTCCCGAGAAGAACCGCGAGGATGTCTTCAAGCCGTTCTTCCGGCTCGACGAAGCGCGAAATCTCGATGCCTCGGGCACAGGCCTCGGCCTGGCAATCGCCCGCGACATTGCGCGAAGCCACGGCGGCAATGTCACGCTCGGCGATAGCCCTCTCGGCGGTCTGCGGGCGACCGTCCGCCTGCCCGCGTGAGGAAAGATGACCATGAACACGAACTCAATGACATGGCTGAACCCGCCGCCCCGCTTCGAGATGCGCGGCGAGGATTTGCATGTATGGTCGGGATCAAAGACCGATTTCTGGCAGGGAACTTATTACGGCTTCCATCGCGACGATGGACATTTCTTGCACCAGCAAAGACAAGGTGATTTCACCGCCGAAGTCTGCTTCTCGGGACACTACCAACATCTCTACGACCAGGCGGGCCTCATGGTGCGGGCTGATGCGGCGCATTGGATGAAGTGCGGGATCGAATATACCGATGGCGCCATGCATTTCAGCGTCGTCGTGACCAACGGCAACTCCGATTGGTCAGCCTTCCAGGTCGACCACACATTCGAGCGCATGAGCGTGCGGGTGACCCGGAATGGCGATGCGCTGTTCATTCAATACAGGACGGTTCGCATGGAAGACTGGCGCATGGCACGCCTTGCGTGGTTCGATCCGACATTTGCGGAGGTCGCCGTCGGGCCAGTATTCTGCTCACCGCAACGCGCAGGCTTCGAAGCGGTATTCCACGATTTCGCGCTGGCTGACCCGTTGTCGCGCGAGATCCATTGATCACATGAGCTTCTGGCCGTTTGGCACCGGCCTGTCGGTCGCAGCAAGTACGATCGCACCCGCTTCATCTCCGAAACCGAGCGTCAGGACTTCCGAGCGAACCGGACCGATCTGGCGTGGAGGGAAGTTTACCACACCAAGAACCTGCCGACCGACAAGGCTCTCGGGCGTGTAGTGAACCGTGATCTGGGCTGACGACTTCTTGAGGCCGATTTCGGGACCGAAGTCGATCAGCAGTTTGAAAGCCGGCTTACGCGCTTCCGGAAATGGACTTGCCTCAACGATCGTACCAACGCGAATGTCGACACGCTCGAAGTCGGCATAGTTGATTTCGTCAGCCATCGTCTTGGTGTCCTCAGCCAGCAAGCTCTTCGGCGCGCTTGCGCGCTGCGGCAAGGGCCTTGTCGAAAAGCGGCTGCATCGCATCGTCGGCCATCAGCACGGAAAGCGCGGCAGCCGTCGTACCGCCCGGCGATGTCACGTTCTGCCGGAGCCGCGAGGCGTCGTCGGGGGACTGGTGCAAAAGCTCACCAGCCCCCGCGACTGTTTCCCGTGCAAGGCGCATGGCAAGGTCCGCCTGCAAGCCAAGTTTACGGCCTGCCTCTGCCATACACTCGACGAGATAGAACACATAGGCCGGTCCGCTACCCGACAGCGCCGTCACGGCGTCGATGTCAGCTTCAGTGGGGACCCATTCGACCGGACCGGATACACGCAAGAGAGAATGAACCTGTTCGCGCTGCGCATCAGTGACGCGCGCATTGGCAAACGCACCCGTGATACCACGACCGACCATGGCCGGGGTGTTGGGCATGGCGCGCACCATCGCGGACTCGCCGAGATGCTTTTCAAGGAACGACAGCGTCTTGCCGGCAGCCACTGAAACAACGACGGTTTCCTGCCCCACCGTTTCCTTGACCGGAGGCAGAACGGCATCAATCACCTGCGGCTTGACCGCGAGGAACAGAACGCCGGCCGTCAATCCGGCCGGGGCCGAGGTGACATGGGTCGCACCGGCATCGGTGATCGTCTTCAGCATCTGGTCCGAGGGACCCGGGTCGATAACGACGATAGAAGAACCGGGCACGCCGTTCTTCAGCCAGCCGGAGAGCATAGCGCCCCCCATGTTGCCGGCACCGATGAGAACGACAGGACCTGAAGCTGCGGATGACATTTACGCCTCGCCGACGGTTTCGAAGAGAACCGCTTCCATCGCGCGGTTCGCATCCATGCCGGACCAGATCACGAACTGGAAAGCTTGATAATACGCTTCGCATGTGTCCAGCGCACTAGCGAGCAGAACTTCGACCTGTCGATTCGTCGGCTCGGCACCGCCGGCAAGCAGCAGCGACTGACGGAAAATGATGACATCTTCCTGACGCCACAGATCGAAGTGTCCCATCAGCACCTGGCCATTGATTGCCGCCAAAAGCTTGGTGACTTCATTGACACGCTGTTCGGGAACCTTGACGTCGAAGGCGCAGCCCAGATGCAGCGCCTCGAATTCTTCCATCCAGGAAAAGGAAACGTGGTAGTCGGTCCACTTCCCTTCAACCGTCATCGCAATCTCGTCATCGCCCGACCGCTCGAAAGACCAGTCGTTATTGGCGGCGACGTACTCGATCATATCGACCGGGTTCGACTGACGCTCGACTTCCAATTCCATGAGGCTCATGCAGCACCTTCTTGACCGGAGTGAATGCGAACCAACTTCGTCAACGAGACACAAGGAGAACACACGCAACAGCCGGAACCACCAACCCTGATGACCGTTGAACCGCTACCAGACTTAACGCAGTCAAACCTGCCTGGAGCTTACCAACCGCTTCGAATCATCATTTAAAATCAGTGTATAATGGGCTAGGCGACACGCCAGCCCCTTAGCGCCGTTTTAGGGAACGGCACTGTGGAAAGCTTTTCGGATTTCCATTCAGAAGGAGGGTTTAAATGACTCTGCCCATTGATCTTTTTGGCAGTGTCCACAGGTGGATAACGGCACCTGGTTTTTAGGTCGCAGCCGCGGCGTGTCTCATAAAGGTCACACCACGGCCTGTCTTACAACGGGAATTACTTGCCCTTGGCTGCAAGCTTCTCTTCAAGGGCTGCTATGCGTGCCAGCAGCGCATCGTTTTCATCACGCGCCTTGATCGCCATCTCGCGCACGACCTCGAATTCCTCGCGCTTGACGATATCGAGTGTGTTCAGCCAGCGCTCCGCCTGCGCATTGAAGGCCGTCTCGATTTCCTTGCGCACGCCCTGGGCGGCACCGGCCGCGTCCGTCATCAGCTTGGCGAACTCGTCCATGATGCGGTTTGCTCCAGTCGTCATGGCGGTTTTCTCCCTTTGCAACATACAATTACGACCGTTAGGCCTTTCAGGGAATGAGGTAGGGCTTCGCCAGTAAGGATGCAAGCGCTTTACTCTGGATAAGCCGGTCCGCCCTTTCGCGATCGCCAACAATCGACTTGACCGCTTTTGATCGCAGCGCCATCTTCCGCCCACATCGAGCTTGGCGCGCCTTCAGAAAGTCGCAAAGGACGCCTTGAACAGAACCGCGTCAGACGCCCGATTCCATACCTCGGGCTTGCGCCAGCGAATGGGAAACCCTTGCCGACAGTAGCCAATCTCATGGCGATCATGCCGTTCCCCGAGATCGATCCGATCGCCTTTTCGCTCGGCCCCCTCTCAATTCACTGGTACGGACTTGCCTATGTCGCCGGCATCATGCTCGGCTGGTACTATGCGCGTCAGATCGCTGGAAACAACAAGCTGTGGCCGGGCGATGTTTCGCCTATCACCAAGGTTCAGCTCGACGATTTCATCATCTGGGTCGCGCTCGGCATCGTTCTCGGAGGCCGCATCGGCTATATCCTCTTCTACGATATGCCGGCGGTGATCGAGAACCCGATCCGCGCGATCCAGATATGGAACGGCGGCATGTCGTTCCATGGCGGACTGATGGGCACCACCATCGCCATGGCGATCTTCGCCCGTCGCAACAGCGTACCGATCTGGAGCCTATTCGATATCGTGGCAGCGGTCGTGCCGATTGGCCTGTTCTGCGGCCGCATCGCCAACTTCATCAATGGTGAATTGTGGGGTCGCCTGACGGATGCGCCCTGGGGCATGGTTTTCTGCAACCAATACATCGAGAGGAACAATGGCTATTGCCCTGGCGGCGACTTCGTTCGCCACCCGAGCCAGCTATATGAAGCCGGCCTGGAAGGCATCGTGCTCCTGCTCGTGCTTGCTGTTCTGATTTACGGTTTCCGCGCCCTGAAGAGCCCTGGCTTCATCACCGGCGTCTTCGTCTGCGGCTACGCGCTCTCTCGCATTTTCGTCGAATTCTTCCGTGAACCGGATGCACAGCTGGGCTACCTGCTGGGCACCAATTGGCTGACCATGGGCATGGTGCTTTCCACGCCGATGGTTCTGCTGGGAATCTGGGCCATGCTTCGCGCTCGCCGTCAGGCTGCCCTGCAGCACTGACCGCAGCTGGACAAGAGGGGGATCCATGAGCACCGCGCTCGGTGAGAAGATCAAGGCCATCATAGAGGCGAACGGCCCGATCAGCGTCACGGACTTTTTCTCGCTGTGCCTCGCCGATCCCGAATATGGGTATTACAGGACCCGCGAGCCTTTCGGGCGCTCGGGCGACTTCGTGACCGCGCCGGAGGTCAGCCAGCTTTTTGGCGAAATGATCGGCGTCTTCGTTGTCCATGCCTGGCAGCGCCACGGAACGCCTGCCGGTGTCCGCCTCGTCGAGATCGGCCCCGGTCGCGGCACCATGATGTCGGATATGCTGCGCGTCATCTTCCGCATCGCGCCGCCGCTTTTCGAGGACATGACGGTGCACCTCGTCGAAACGAGCGAGCGCCTGCGCGATATCCAACGAGAAACGCTGGCGTCTCATGGCGACAAGGTCAATTGGCATCAGGGTTTCGATGAGGTGCCGCCGGGATTTGCGCTCATCGCGGCGAATGAGTTGTTCGATGCGATCCCGATCCGTCAGTTCGTGAGAACGCCGGCGGGCTTCCGTGAAAGAATGGTCGGCATCGACGCCGCGGGCGAACTAACGTTCGGCGCCGGCGTGGCTGGGATCGATTCCAGCCTCCTGCCATGGCCGGAAGAGGACGTGCTTCCGGGAACAGTGTTTGAAGTCTCGCCGGCTCGCCAGTCGGTGATGATTGCGATCTGCGATCGGTTGAAGGCATTTGGCGGAACCGCTGTCGCCATCGACTACGGACACCTTGTGAGCGGCTACGGCGATACGCTGCAAGCAGTGCGCATGCACGAGTATGATCCACCGTTGGCGAATCCGGGCGAAGCGGACCTGACGAGCCACGTCGACTTTCAGGCACTGGCACAAGCCGCTGCTTCCGCCGGTGTTCACCTGAACGGTATGGTGCATCAAGGCGACTTTCTCGTCGGCCTCGGCATTCTCGATCGCGCAGCCGCCCTTGGCCGTGACCGTGAGGCACATACGCGACAGATTATCCAGGCAGCAGTCGATCGACTGGCCGGCGAAGGTGAAGGGCGCATGGGCGAACTCTTCAAGGTCCTGGCGGTCTCCGACCCGGCCGTGGATTTGATGCCTTTCCGTTCTGTGGATTGACAGCGCGAGCGCCGCTGGGCCAACATTCAGCACAACCGACTAGGTCTCGCCATCGAGCAATGCGCACAACAATCAATCTTGGAATTTCGAATGAATGAAGCAGCATCTCCGGCACCGATCCAAAGCGCGCTGCTGAAAGAGGCAACCGGTGACGCCATTCTCCATGGCTATTTCACCCGGCAGGGCGGCGTCTCGGATGGCATTTATCGCGGCTTGAACGTCGGCCTTGGCTCAAATGATGAGCGCGTGAAGGTCCAGGAAAACCGCCGCCGCGTGGCAAACTGGTTTGAGTTGCCGGTCGAGCGTCTCGCTACCGTGCACCAGGTCCATTCGCCCGACGTCGTCATCGTCGATAAGGATTATGACGGCGCCCGCCCGGCAGCAGATGCGCTGGTAACGGCAACTCCGGGCATAGCGCTTGGGGTGCTGGCAGCCGATTGCGGACCTATTCTCTTCGCCGATCCGCAAAACGGCGTTATCGGCGCCGCGCATGCCGGTTGGAAAGGCGCCCTTACCGGCGTGCTGGAGAACACCATCGACGCCATGGTCCAACTGGGCGCGAAGCGGGACGCAATTGTTGCCTGCCTTGGCCCGTCGATCAGCCAGGCGAGCTATGAGGTTGGCCCGGAATTCGTGGAGCGCTTTGTCGTGCAGGATCCAACGTACGAGCGCTACTTCGAACCCTCCGAAAAGCCGGGCCACGCGATGTTCGACCTGCAGGCCCTCACCGTCGATCGACTGCGCGCCACTGGCGTCCGGGCCGAGAGCTTAGGTCTCTGCACTTATCCGGACGCCGAACGTTTCTTCTCGTATCGGCGGACCACACATAATAAGGAGCCGGACTACGGCCGGCAGATTTCAGCAATCGCAATCAGGGAGATTTGAGCGGCATGGCCCTGCACTTCGACAGACCCGAATTCGCCGTCCGCCTCGCGCGTCTGACTGACAAAATGCGCGAAGAGAAACTGGATGCCCTGCTGCTCTTCGCCCAGGAAAGCATGTACTGGCTGACCGGATACGATACCTTCGGCTACTGCTTCTTCCAGACCCTTGTCGTCAAGTCCGACGGGACGATGGCCCTGCTCACCCGCTCCGCCGATCTGCGTCAGGCCAAGCACACCTCAATCTTGGAAAACGTCCACATCTGGGTCGACCGCGTGAATGCCGACCCGACCGTCGACCTCCGGAACCTGCTGGTCGAGATGGATCTGCTCGGCGCCAGAATCGGTGTCGAATACGATACGCATGGCATGACCGGCCGCGTTGCCCGAATGCTGGATGCGCAACTGACGTCCTTCGGCCAGATCGTCGACGCATCCTATCTCGTCAGCCGCCTGAGACTGGTCAAGAGCCCGGCCGAGGTGGCCTATGTGGAACGCGCCGCAGTGCTCGCCGACGATGCTCTCGATGCGGCGCTCGGGCTGGCCAAGCCCGGCGCTGACGAAGCGGACATTCTCGCTGCCATGCAAGGCGCGGTCTTTACTGGCGGCGGCGACTATCCCGCCAACGAGTTCATTGTCGGATCCGCCGAGGATGCGCTGCTCTGCCGCTACAAGGCCGGTCGACGCAAGCTCGACGCGAACGATCAGCTGACGCTCGAATGGGCTGGTACATTTGCGCACTATCATGCAGGAATGATGCGCACTGTCGTCATCGGCGAGCCGAGCTACCGCCATCGCGAGCTCTACAATGCCTGCTTTGAGACGATCCAGGCGATCGAGACGGTACTGAAGCCGAGCTACAGCTTCGGCGATGTCTTCGATAAGCATGCGAAAATCATGGATGAGCGCGGCCTATCGCGCCATCGCCTCAATGCCTGCGGCTATTCACTCGGCGCCCGTTTCTCGCCGTCCTGGATGGAGCACCAGATGTTCCATGTCGGCAATCCGCAAGCGATCGAGCCTAATATGTCGCTCTTCGTGCACATGATCATCATGGATTCCGACACTGGCACGGCGATGACTCTCGGGCAGACCTATCTGACGACCGACGACGCACCCCGCGCGCTTTCCCGTCACTCGCTAGACTTCATCAACGTCTAGGCGGGAGACGGAGAAGCGTGGACAGCTCAGAGAGCCAGTCATCCTAATCCGGCGCAAACCATTGCGGACAAGAATCCGGAATTGACACAGACCGGCGCCGGCCTTCATAAAGTGCACGGGGCCCGCACTGGGAAGGATGAAACAAGGGATGACGCGAGTTGCGACTGCGCCGATGCTCCTTGCCTGCTTTGCCCTATCCGCTTGCAACACCACCGACGCGCTCGTTCCGCTGGTCGACATTGGCGATTCCTCCACAAATATGCGTTCATCGCCGGTAACGCAGGGCGACGCGGAACGCATGGCAGGCACGCCGCCGCGCCAGCAGACTTTTGCCTCTCAGCAGCGATCGAACGGATATCATCCAGCTTACAACCAGATGACTTACCGCCGGGGTTCCGGCTCGCCCCCGACAACCATGGAAGCCCAGGCCATGGCGCTCGACAGCAACGGGTCCTCTCCCGTGGCTTCCGCGCCGATAAAGGCGCCGGCGCTGCCTGAGCCCATATCCAACGCTCAGGCCGAGGAAGAGGATATGGTGGAAGTGCCTACTCGCGAGCCACCGCGGCAGCAGACCCAGACGGCGGCGCTGACCGCCAGCTCATCGTCGCGCGGCTCGACCGTTCGCTTCCTGCCGATCATCGGCGCGCCCGTCCAAGCCGTTACGCCGCTATCGCGCCAGCTCGGAGCGGAAGCGCGCTCGCACGGTCTCTCGATCAAGAGCTCGAACGACGGCTCCACTGCCTACATTCTGAAGGGTTACCTCTCGGCCTTTTCCGACAGCGGCAAGGTCACCGTCGTCTATGTTTGGGACGTTCTGGACGGCGGCGGCGCTCGCCTGCACCGCATCCAGGGCCAGGAAAGCATTCCCTCGGATGCGCAGGATCCCTGGGCCGCCGTTCCCGCGTCTGTGATGCAGCAAATCGCCTCAAAAACCATCACCGAATTCTCCACCTGGCGTGACGCCCGTGACGGCTAAGCCACAAGGTTTTTAGAAATATGAGCGCAGATGACGCGTTAGCCCTTGCATTCAGGAGCAAGCTGGCTAAAAAGCGCGGCTATCAGCAGGAAATAGGCGGACCAAGATGAAGGTTTTCGCAGGCAATTCGAACCGGCATCTCGCCGAAGCGATCTGCAGCTATCTCAATGTGCCCTTGGGCAAAGCCAGCGTCAGAAGATTTGCCGATCAGGAAATCTTTGTCGAAATTCAGGAAAATGTTCGCGGCGAAGACGTATTCGTCTTTCAGTCCACGTCGTTCCCGACGAACGATCATCTGATGGAACTGCTTATCATGATCGATGCGATGCGACGCTCGTCCGCGCGTCGTATCACGGCCGTTCTTCCCTATTTTGGTTATGCCCGTCAGGATCGTCGTGCCTCAGGCCGCACTCCGATCTCGGCGAAGCTCGTCGCCAACCTGATTACCGAAGCCGGTGCCGACCGCGTTCTGACGCTCGATCTGCATGCCGGTCAGATCCAGGGCTTTTTCGACATTCCGACCGACAACCTCTATGCCGTGCCGGTCCTGACCCGCGACATCAAGGCGAACCACGATATCAGCAACGTCATGGTCGTCTCACCAGACGTCGGCGGCGTCGTGCGCGCCCGCGCGCTAGCCAAACGCCTCGACTGTCTGCTGGCGATCGTGGACAAGCGCCGCGACCGCCCAGGTGAGTCCGAAGTGATGAATATCATCGGCGAAGTCGAAGGCAAGGACTGCATCTTGATCGACGACATCGTCGATTCCGGCGGCACGCTCTGCAATGCAGCCGATGCCCTGCTCGCTCAGGGCGCCGCTAGCGTTACGGCCTATATCACGCATGGTGTTCTCTCCGGCGGCGCGGTTACCCGCATCACCTCGTCGAAGCTTCGCGAACTCGTCATCACCGACTCGATCCAGCCGACCACGGCTGTACAGTCGGCCCACAACATCCGTGTTCTGAGCACGGCAAGCCTGATCGGCGAAGCGATCAACCGCACGAGCCAGGAAGAGTCTGTTTCAAGCCTGTTTGACTGAGCCGTTACAGATTCTCAGCTGCCTCTGACGTTTAAACTTCCCCGCAAATGCAACTTGCGCTACGATTTGGTAAGAAATCCAGCCGTGGGGAAGAGTCATGACGCTCGCCGGATTCCTATTGACGCGCAAGTTCGCCGTGCTGTCGCTCATCCCGCTTCTTTCTGCCTGCACGGCAGACGTAGGGCCTAGTTATTCGCGCCCATCAATACCCCCTCCTCGCCCGCCGGCCAACCCGCAGATATGCACGATGGAATATGCTCCAGTCTGCGGCCAGCGCGGGCCAAGTGTCCGGACATTCTCGAATGCGTGTCAGGCGCGTGCAGCCAATTTCACCGTCATCAATCGCGGCCAGTGCCGCAGACAGCCGGGCATCACGTTGCGTCCAGCGCAGCCGAATGCTATGTGAACCTGCGGGTATGACGCTGTCGAACTCTAGGCAGCGATATGGGACGCGGCCGACATGACCTCCTCTGGAGCCGGCACACCGAACATATGGCGTCCCTCGTCGGCAACCTCGGTGAAGCACCATCTTACAACGCCATCGCGGTCGAGCAGGAATTCGCCAACCAACTGACCTTCGCCTGTTGCGATCATGCGCTTGTCGTCGTCGGTGAATTCGTAGCCATCGGCATTGTCGAGGAATTCGACAGCCGCCATCGGCGCCATCGGCTCAGGCAAATCCGGGATGTCGACGCGCATGGAGGTGAGCGCATCGAGACTGACTTTGTATGGCCAGACTGTCTCTGATTGCGTGAATTCTATGTTGGGGAGCCCAAAGGCGCGATGCGATACCCTGTCGGGATCGGACGCCGCCACCAGATTGGGCAAGGGGTGATAGCGGAAATACAGGCGGGCTCGGTCGATGGGAGTGTTGACGATCGTCAGGCTCTCGACGCCCTTCTGCTGGAGTTCACCCGCAAGGCTCGCCATTGAGGCAATTTGCCGCCGGCAGAACGGACAGTGGAGCCCCCGAAACAGGCCGACCAGCACGGGCTTCTGCCCGCGGAAGTCGTCAATCGAGATCTTGCCCTGACGGGTGATCGCATCGAGAACGATATTCGGCGCGCGATCGCCGGGCTGCAACGGTCTTTCGCTTCGATTTGCGGGCATGACACCCTCCCTCACTTGCACGTCGGCGAAACGCCGAGCGGAAGAACAAAATAGCGAAAACTCAACACCTTACGTGGCGGCATTGAATCAATCCAGGAAAGGCAGCACGACAAGCGCATCGGGATCCAGCCCGTGCCTGACACAAACGTCCTGGGCGAGCGAAAAGTATCGCTCGGCCTCGGCCATGTCGTCTCTTTCCAGGTTCAAAGTGGCCAGCCCATCATAGCATGGAAACAGAAGCTGTGGTTCGCCGATTTCACGCGCCAGCTGAAGCGCCTCCTCATAATAGGTCAAGGCCAAGGCCGGTTTGCCGTGACATTGATGAATCTGCCCAAGCACGATGAGCGGCACCGCCAAGTGATCGCGCTGATCCAGAGCCCGGTCGATCTCGATGGCCTTCTCCGCCGCAGGCACCCCCTCCTTGGCGCAATTGTCGGTGAAGGTGCAGCAGGCAACAGCGAGATTGGCGAACAGCCGGGCTTGAAAGCCTAGATCGGAAATGCGGGTAGCAACGTCGAGGCCGCGGCGGCAAACATGAATGGCGCGCCCAGGATCGACGATCGTATAGAGCACCCCAAGATTGGAATAGGCGCGGCAGGCTGCCCCAAGAAGACCCGCCGTTTCGGCGACCTCCAGACTTCGTTCGACTTCCCTTACAGCTTCGCGATGCTGCCCGAGTCGGGCCAATGCCACTCCCTTCGTATTCAGCGCCTCCGCGCGCACTTGTGCTGCGTCCCTTGCGACCGGACCACTTTGATCAAAGGCCGCCGTGCTGAGGCAGGATAGCGCGTCGTCAGCCCAGCGCGCAGCCGCGTTCTGGTCGCCCATGCGGAAGGCAAGATGCCCGCGCTCCTGAAGCAGGTGGGCAAGTTCGATAGGCGCATTGCTCTCACTCAGCAACGACGCGGCCTGCGCATAGTCGGCGTCTGCAAGATCGGATCTGCCGGCTGCGAGATTGAGACGACCGAGCTTGCGGAGAATTCGCGCCGCCCCAGTCTGATCATCGCTCTTTTTGAAGATGGCCAGCGCACGCCCGTAGTGATCGCGTGCCGCCTCCCGCTCGCCCGCCGGGCCACAGAGATCGGCAAATCGCTCATAGAGGGTAACCAACTCCAAAGTGGTCTTCGGATGATCCGGAATCGCCGCAAGCGCTTCGCGGTAGAGGCGCATCGCATCGTCATTGGCGTAGGTCTGGCGGGCAAGATCGCCAGCAGCCATGAGGTACCGGATACCCTTTCCCGACTCGTCGGCTCGGCAATAATGACGACCGAGTTGTGCGATGTCCTCAAGCCGAGAGGGTATGCCGTGATGCATCCGCTCGATGGCCGCGCCGATGCGCGCGTGCAACTGCTTGCGGCGCTGTAGCAAGAGGTTGCCATAGATGGCATCGTGCAGAAGTTGCTGTGGAAAGCGATAGGAGATCGCATTTGCCGAGGTAGAACGGGGCGTCTCCTCGAGAATCTCTGCCTCGCAGAGATAGTCCAGCCCTAGTTCGATGCGCGCGGCATCCGACGCAACCGCACGAAGCAGCGCAAGATCGAAACGCGGGCCAATGACCGCAGCCTCCTGCGCCAACAGCTTGACGTCGGGCGGCAAACGGTCGACACGCGCAAGCAGCATCGCCTGCAGGTTCATCGGTATCTCGGTTCCCATCTCAGCGCTGGCGATACACCAGGATCCGCCCTCGGAATAAAGCGCACCTGTTTCGATCAGGGCCCGGACGATCTCCTCGATGAAGAGCGGATTGCCACCCGCTCGTGCGAGAATTCGCGAGCGCATTTCCGCGGGTACCGAACTGTCCGTGCCGAAGAATTGGCTAAGTAGCTCCTGGCCATCCTGAACCGAAAGCGGCGCAAGCCGCATCAGCGTGCGGTTGATCCGGCTCGATTCCAGGCCTTCGCCTTCGGCAACGGAGCGCCCGGTCGTTAGCATCATCAGGCGTGTTCGTTCGAGCCTGTCCAGCACAAACCGCAGCGCCTCGATCGAAGCAGCATCGGCCCAGTGGAGGTCTTCCACAACCAACAACAGCGGGCTGAGCGACAGCCGCTGCTCAAAAATGGTGCGCGTAGCATAGAAAATCTGTCGCCGCAGCTGCTCCGGCTCGACGTGGCGCAGTGCGCCATCGGGATCGCCGAGGCCAAACACATACGAGAGAACCGGCGTAAGGCCGGCAACCTCGCTCTCGCTGAAGCCCAGGTCGATCAGTCCAGACGTCAATAGTTCCGCCGTCCGCTCGGCAGTTTCCCGCTCGGCGATTCCATAGGCGCTGCGCAACACTGATGCGAGCGTGCCGTAGGATTGCTCCCCAAGCGGCGAGCAGACGGCACGGCGCACTACAACCTCTCCGAACCGCTCGGCTTGACTGACCCTCTCCAGGAGCTCACGAACCAGCCTTGACTTGCCGATGCCGGCTTCCCCGATGAGCTGGACGAGTTGGGCGTTGCCGCCGCAGGCAGAATCCAGGCAATCGGACATCCGCGACAGTTCCGCGTCGCGCCCGATGAGTTCGGCGTGGAGGCCCAAGCTCTCCAATCCGCGCGCAGTGTGCGGTGTCTCCATGCGCCCGATCAGACGATGCACCTGCACATTGCCCGTCCTCCCGCGAAGGACCAGAGAGCCGAGATTTTCGAACGCGAACGCATGCCGCGTCAGGCGGTAGGTCACCGGGCCGACCAGGATTTCGC
Source organism: Rhizobium grahamii CCGE 502 (assembly GCF_000298315.2). Taxonomy (GTDB): domain Bacteria; phylum Pseudomonadota; class Alphaproteobacteria; order Rhizobiales; family Rhizobiaceae; genus Rhizobium; species Rhizobium grahamii. The sequence continues at coordinate 308,030 of NZ_AEYE02000014.1, forward strand.
CCGGGCCGGCCAAGCTTTGCAGCCGCTGCGCGGTGTTCACGGTATCGCCGGTCACGGAGTACGACCGGGCGGCAGCAGCACCAAAGCCGCCTGTTACCACTGGCCCTGTGTTGATACCGACATGGAGCTGCAGGGGATCGCCACCGGCCAGGTCCACCCATTTGGCACCGGGGCGCTCCGCCCCCGCAATCATCTCGAGCGCTGCGCAAAGAGCACGATCGGGATCGTCCTCGTGCGCCGTCGGCGCCCCAAACAGCGCCAGCAGCGCATCGCCCACAAACTTGTCGACGAAGCCACCATAAGCCTCCACTGCACGCGTCAGTTCCTCGAACAGCTCGTTCTGCAGAGAGCGCATGAACTCGGGATCTAGTTTCTCGCTGAGCGTTGTGAAACCGCAAAGATCAGCAAAGAGCACGGTCAACGGGCGCCGGTCGGCGGCATCGTCAGGCGTAGATGGATGCGGTAGCGGCTCGACGGGAAGCGCACGAACCTCGCCTCGGCCAAGGGGTGTTCCACACTTCGGACAAAAGGCGAAATCGGGTTGGCAGGCCTCGCCACAGGAGGCGCAGACGATAGGCTGTCTCGCGCCGCACTTCGGGCAGAACGCAAAACTGCTCTCGATCGCAAAACCACAGGCAGCACAATTCATCGGCCCGCCCCTCGGCAGCGCAGTGGCCCTCACTTAGCCTTGCGCTGCCAAGACAGCATGAACCGGACATTGATTGCCCGCAAGTGGTCTCCGCCCAGCACTGAGGGCGGCAACGCTGCGATAGCGTCAGTCAGCGCCCTTGATGACCTGGCCGTTGATCGTCACGGATCCGTTGCGCGCAACGCTGATATCCCAGCGCTGGCGCCCATCCGGATCTGTCTTGGCAAAGCCCTTGGCCATCATCAGGCCGAACGATACCTGGTTGAGATCGGCATTGGTCTTTGCAAGTTCCTGAACGGCGGCGATGGTCTTGTCCAGATCGCGTGCCAAAACTGTTGCATCCATGGAATAGTCCTTGGACGTGTCAATTCGCCCGCGGATCTGTCCGGAAAACTCGGCGTCGTAAACACCCGAGACTGCGCTGATCTTCGGGAAATCCATGACCAACTCGCCACCCTTGAAGAGCCGCTCAGCCGCCTTCTTGCCGCTATCCTCCGATGAAGTGTCGCCGCTGAAATCAACCTTGAGAAACTCGTCCCCGAAGGCCGCGAAATCCATGTCGGCAATGGCGAACTGCAGCTGAAACTCATGAGGCACGAATGCAGAATAGGCAGCCGGAACGATCGCGCTGGCGAAACTGATTTGCTCCGCTGTCACGCCAACCCCGAAACGCGTCGCATCAGTCGGGCCGTCAAGCGTAATTGCATAGTTGACGTTCTTCGCACCGCCGTTGCCCGCAGCGCTGGAGACGGTCAGATTGTTGAAGTCGATGGTTTCGTTGAAGCTCGTGAGCAACGGGAACGCGTCGCGAAGCATTCCCTTCAACTTGTCGCTATCCGCCACGGCAAGCTTCTTGTCGTCGGCGTGGTCGACCGCGAACATGATAATGTCGCGAACTTTGCTTGCTGGCAGGCCGTTCACCGCCGCTGCGAAATCGATCGCGTCGGCGCGAATTTCGACCGGTGGCACCTCACGGCTGCTGATCTTTTCCAAGAATCCCGAAGCGGAGCCACTGGTGGCGAAATTGGTAGTACCAGCAGTGGCACCCTCAGACGAGGTCAGCTTGTACTTCATGCCGTCAAAGCTGGCACTGACTTCCTCGGCTTCGGTCTTCGACGAAAAGTTCACGGCCTTTGTTGAGAAATCGCCTGAGCGAAAATAACTGATCGCCGGGTCGAAGACGCCGCTGAAGAGGAAGGCATCGATGGCGTAGGTGAAATCCGTCTTCGGTTGTCCCGGCGCCTTGAAATTCCCGGAAACATTGAGGGAATTGTTCCCCTCCATGCTCCATAGACCAGTTTCCAGTGGCGTTGCGAACATCGACCACGGGGTCAGGCCGGTGATTGCAAAGGTGCCCGGTTCGATCTTCTTCAGAAGCTTTGCGAAGTCATAAATGATCTCATAGCGTGTGCCCGCCGGTTTTACGGTCACGAAGCCATCTTTTGCCACGCTCTCCGGCACGACCTTTGTCAGGCTTTCCTCGAGCTGTTTCGCCCCCGCCTGATTGATGTCGACGGCATAGGCGGAAGATGCCAGTACGATCGCGATCGTGCTCGTTGCCGCAATGAGATTGAGCCGCATACTGAATTCCTCCGCCGGTTGAGTTTGCGAGCATGTGAGGTTTCCGCAGGGCCAATGTCAAGCCGGGTTGCAACGCCGCGGTCAGGCTGCCGCGTCGGTCCTCGCGGCGTCCGTCGGGCCATTACCGTCAGTATTGACGAACGCCTCGATGTCGAGACGCGGCATGGGCTTCCCGAACAGAAAGCCCTGGACCTGCAAGCAGCCTTCGCGGCGAAGAAACTCGATGTGCTCCTCCCGCTCCACACCTTCTGCCAGCACCGGAATATCAAGACTCTGCGCAAGAATGAGCGTCGAGCGAACGATGGCCGCCGACTGCTTGTTGGTAACGACGCCGTCGACGAAGGCGCGGTCGATCTTGATCTTGTCGAATGGGAAGCTTTGCAGGGTGGATAGCGAGGAATAGCCGGTTCCGTAGTCGTCCATGGCCACCTTGACGCCCAATGCCTTCAGCCGGCGGATGGCGTTCAGCGCGTGGCCGTGGTCGGCGATAATGCCGGATTCGGTGATCTCGAGCTCGAGCCGCGACGCTGCCAGGCCGGTCTCCTGCAGGATCTGCTGTACGATCTGCGGCAAGCGACTGTCGGCGAGCTGTTGGGCAGCCACGTTGACCGCGATCCCCAAGGGATTCTTCCAGCTGGCGGCCTCCGCGCAGGCGCTGCGCAGCACCCATTCCCCAAGTTCCATGATGAAACCGGTCTTTTCGGCGATCGGAATGAATTCAGCCGGCGAGATGTAGCCGCGCGTCGGATGCTTCCAGCGTAGCAAAACCTCGAAGCCGAGCACCTCGCGTGTAACGGTATCGTTCTGCTGTTGATAGAAAAGTTGGAATTCGCCGTTCTTCAACCCTTCACGCATCTCCATCGCCAGCGCGCTTCGTTCCCGCGCAGCCTCGTCCATCGAGGGATCGTAGAAGCAGATGCTGCTGCCGGCCGTCGTCTTGGCACGGTACATCGCGACATCGGCCTGCGAGAGCAGGTCATCGACGGTGCGCGCCCTGTCTGGATAGCTGGAAATACCGATGCTGGAGCCGACGCTCAGCGACTGGCCGTTCCACTCCACTGGCCGTTCAATTTCGTCGAGCAGACGCTGGGCCCCGATCTTCGTCTCCGAACGGCCAACGTGATCTCGCATCACAACGACAAATTCATCACCGCCGACGCGGGCCACAAATTGGCCCTTCTGCATGACCTTTGCCAGTCGCTCGCCGATCGCACGCAGCACCGCATCGCCAGCCGCATGACCGTGGACGTCGTTGATTTCCTTGAAGCGATCGAGGTCGAAGCAAAGGACCGCGACGTTCCAGCCGATTTCATGGGTGCTCTTGGTAGCTGCGGCGAGATGTTCGTTGAGCGCGGAGCGGTTCGCAAGGTTCGTCAGCGGGTCATGAAGCGACAGATGGCGGTAGCGAGCGACCGCCGCTTCCGTCGACTGCATGTCGATGATGTAGGTAGACGCGCCGAGGAGTAAGATGATGATCATCACCGCACCGACCAGGCTGGTCATCACGCCCACGGAAAGAATTTCACGCGGAACGGCGACCGTGGTATCCGGCACGATCGTCATGCCGGCCATGGCGAGAAAATGCGTTGAAACGATCGCCAGGATGAGCGGCAACGCCGCGCCGACCGGGCTGAAGCGCGCCGTCGGTCGCGCAACACGGGTTGCCATCAGCGCGCCGAAGCCAGCTGCCGCAATCAGCGAAGTGATCACATAAGCGCTGTCCCACTGAATGTCGCCTGCCACCCTGTAGCCGGCAATGCCGACGTAGTGCATCGCCGCTACGCCAAGACCGACGATCGCGCCCCCAGCTTCGACCAGCGCATCCTGGCTACGCACCGAGGCAATCGTAAAGCCGATCATCGCCGAAGCGACGCCGATGAAAAGCGAGAGCAGCGTGAGATCCGGCTCATAGCCGCTGAGCGTCGGCGCGCGAAAGCCAAGCATGGCAATGAAATGGGTTGTCCAAATCGTCGCGCCGCCAACGAAGCCCGATAGAAAAAGCCAATTGAATTTCTGCAGTCCTTGGGTGCGCCGAACTCGCGAGAAAAGCCGCACGGTGAGCAAGCAGCCAAGCAGGCAAATCACCGTTGCAAAGATCAGATGCGGCCAGCTGTGTTCAGCGACAATGCAGGTAAGGAGACGAGGCATCGGGAGGACCAAGTTGCGTTTTGGCCTTCATATCTGCAGCAACATTTTGTATTACTTAATCTGGCGGAAAACCCAGCTATATGGTTAAGCCTTCGCGATTGCTCTCAACTTCTGGAAATGCTGCGCCCGTATTGCTCGCCATCAGCTTGTCCCGAGCCATAACCATCGCCAGCATCAGGCGATCAGCTTGCGTTTCCGCCACATCTATACTATAGCGCACGCGTCCGCACAGACACCCTTGGAGGCAATGCGGATGAGGATGGGGAAACCCGCCTCCAGTTCAGCGACAGGCAATGCCTGCGCCGAGCTCTCCAAATAACCTCGGAAGGAAAAGTCATGAGCCACGAAAGCTACGAGCTCAAGGCCGAGGCGCGCGAACGGGTTGGTAAGGGGTCCGCCCGTGAACTTCGCCGCAATGGTCTCATCCCGGCTGTCATCTATGGTGACAAGCAGGCCCCCATTTCTATCGCTCTCAGCACCAATGAGGTGACGAAGCGCATTCATGCCGGTGGTTTCATGACCACGATCGCGACCATCGAAGTCGACGGCAAGAAGTACAAGGTTCTGCCGAAGGACTACCAGCTGGATCCCGTCCGTGACTTCACGATGCACGTGGATTTCCTGCGCGTATCCGGCAACACCCAGGTTACCGTTGAGATCCCGGTTCACTTCATCAACGAAGAAAAGTCCCAGGGCCTCAAGGCTGGCGGCGTTCTGAACATCGTTCGTCACGAAATCGAAGTTCATTGCCCGGCCGATGCGATCCCGGAATTCTTCAACGTTGACCTCAACGGCAAGAAGATCGGCGACAGCATCCACATTTCCGACGTGACCCTGCCGAAGGGCGTGTCGCTCGTCATCGCAGACCGTGACTTCACGGTCGCCACGATCATTGCTCCGGCAGGTGGCGTCGATGAAACCGCTGTAGAAGCTGGCGAAGGCGAAGCTGAAGCTTAATCGCTTCCATAATTTGTAAAGTATAGGGCCCGCTTTCTCCCGAAAGCGGGCCTTTTCAATTGCGCGCAAAGGTCCTGTTTCAGCAACATTTAATACATTTCATGGAACCATGCCGGTACGTTTTTAGAGACCCGCGGGCGTAGAAACCGCGGGTGTAGGAAGTGCGGCGGGGAGCAAACGGAACGATGAGTAATTCCGTTGAAAATCGTTTTTTGGCAATTATTTGCGGAGCGTTGCTCCTCTTCGTTGCTCCACTGTTCGTGCTGTTCCTTTTTCTTTCGTCCGAGCGTGCGGATAAGGAAATACGCGACCACATCTCCGTTCTTCTTGTCGCCAATTCTCAGGCGCTCGCAAAGCCGCTCTGGGACCTCGACGACGACAGCGTGACCCAGATCAGCGCGACGATCGTTTCGCAGGGTGCCATCGTCAAGGTTCAGGTTCGCGATCAATCGGGCCAGCTCGACGTTACACAGTCGACCATACCGAAGTCATTCAATGGCAATCTTGTCCAGGTCTCGCGCGCGATCATATACAACACGATCGATGGCCCAAAGAATCTGGGTACCATCTCGGTCTTCTATCCGGCGCTCGGTCTCTTCTCCGGCCTCAAGCACGAAGAAATCGTCTTCATGTCGATCTTCATCTTCGCTGTGCTTGCCGTATTCACCGCGGCTTTGGTCGGCAATCGAATCTTAATCATCCGCCCGTTGATGCGCCTGACGGCCGCAGTCGAGGCGACACGCCAACTCGGGTCGCGCCATCACGTCAACTGGCAGTCGAACGACGAGATGGGACGCCTGGCCCGGGGCTTCAACGAGATGCAATCGAAGCTCGAAAGCGAGGAACGCGAACTGAAGCTCGCGCATCGCCGCGCCGTCGACATCTACGACCTGACGCCTGCCATGCTGTTCTCGCTCGATGAGGCTGACCGCATAACAGCAGTCAGCGACTATTGGCTCGTCGCGACCGGCTACGATCGGCCCCGCGTGATCGGCCGGAGGTTCGCGGACCTCGTGACATCAGATACGCGCGAAGCCTTCCTGAAGCGCAAGAACGAACTCGACGGCGGCGCCGCTCTTGACGTTACGGTCAAGTTCATGTGCACCGACGGCAACATCATGGACGTACTCATTCTGGAGTCGACAGCAGCTTCGGCGGGTCACAACCGGCTCTCCCTTTCTGTCATGACCGATGTAACCGAGCTGAAGGCCTCGGAAGCCCGCAACCATCAGCAGGCGATCAGGGACCACTTGACCGGCCTCCTGAACCGCCAGGGTTTCGAAGCTGTGTTGGACGCCAAAATCCGCGAAGCAGACGCAGCAACCCAGGAACTGGCCTGCCTTTTCGTGGACCTCGATCGCTTCAAGTGGATCAACGACAACCTCGGGCATGCCGAAGGCGACAGGGCACTGCGAGAGTTTGTCAGCCGTCTGAAGACGCATCTGGCCCCATCGGATCAGGCTGCGCGTCTTGGTGGTGACGAATTTGCTATCCTTCTGCCTGCAAAGGATGCCACCCGGCGGGCTAGCGCAATGGCCGAGCAGATCGCCTCCATCTTCGTCGAGCCGTTCGGCCCAGACCTGCATCTGAGCGCCAGCGTCGGCATCGCCATTTATCCGCGCCATGCAGCGAACGCGGCAGAGCTTTTGCAGAAATCCGACATGGCCATGTACGCGAAGAAGCGCGATGGCAAGAACGGCGCACAACTGTTCGACAACGGCATGATGGACCACACTCGGGCTCGCGCCGAGATCGAGAACTATATTGAGACCGGTCTCGCCGAGGATTGGTTCGACGCCTACCTGCAGCCGATCGTCAGCCTGAACGGCCGCGATATCGCCGGTTTCGAGGCCTTGATGCGATTGAACCATCCGCAACGGGGCTTGATGGCACCGGCCGAGATCATCAACGTCGCCGAGGAAACGGCGAAGATCGTACGCGTCGGCAACGTTGTCATGGAGAAGGCGATCGCACATCTTGCAGCCATTTCCCGTCTCCCAGGAATGCAAGACAGCTATCTCGCCATCAACTTCTCGCCGCTACAATTCGAAACCACCCTGCCCGCGCGCCTTGCCGCACTGCTTGGCCGTCATGGTATCCGCCCCCAGCGCATCGTCGTGGAAATCACCGAGGCGGTGCTGATGCACAACAATCCGCAAATTCGCACCGTTGTCGCCGAGATGCGCCGTTTCGGTTGCCGGATTGCCCTCGACGACTTCGGTACGGGCTATTCCTCGCTGAGCTATCTCAATCGCTTCCCAGTCGACATCATCAAGATCGACCAGTCCTTCACCCGGTCGATCAACGATGGCAACGACGAGGTGCGCGAAAAGAGCCGAACTCTGGTGGAAAGCATCGCGACGCTATCCCACAAAATGGGCTGCACTGTCATTGCCGAAGGTATTGAGACCGAGGACGAATGCCAGACGCTTCACGAAATGGGCCTCGACTTCGGCCAGGGATACCTGTTCCATCGCCCCCAGCATGCCGCCGCTCTGATCGAGCGCCTGTCAACGGCAGAACAGCCCATCGCGCGCGCCTCCTGAGCGGCCAAGGAAAGGCAACACCATGAAGAAACTGCTGTTTTTCACTCTTCTGGGCTTCGCTGCCGCGACCCACGCCATTGCCGCCAGCGTCACGCTCGCCACCGAAGAATACCCTCCCTTCAGCTATCGCGACGGCAAGGCGATCAAAGGCGCCTCGGTCGAACAAGTCGACAAACTGATGAAGGACGCTGGGATCGATTACAAGATCGAGATGATGCCTTGGGCCAGGGCTTATAATCTCGCCCAGACGACACCTTTGAGCTGCGTCTTCACGACCGCTCACAATGCGAAGCGCGACCCTATGTTTAGATGGGTCGAACCCCTTCTGGTTGATCGCAACATCCTCATCACCCGATCAGGCTCCGGCGTCGTGGCAAGCGACCTGGAAGAGGCCAAGAAGTACACGATCGGGACCCAGCGCGAGGACTACACGGAGACAACGCTGAAGGAGAACGGCTTCACCAAGCTGGACGTCGCCACCGATTTCAACGCCACATTGCGCAAGCTCCTCAACGGCCGCATCGACATGATGCCGATCTCTGAGATCTATTTCGCCAAACTCAAGGCGGAACAGCCATTGGACAAGGTGACGGTGCTGTCCTCACAGCAAATGGGGATTGCCTGCGAGAAGAACTTCCCAAGCGATTTGTTGACCAAGATGCAGGCTGCACTGGACAGGCTAATTGCCAGCGGCACACAGAAAACCATCTTCATCAAGTACGGCTTGAGCTCCGCGGACTAATTTTCCGCGTTTATGGCGGCTTCGCCTTGACTTTGGCATCATTTCGCGATGGTGAACGCATAAAGCACATTTGCAAGGAAATAGACGAGCCATGCTGATTATCGCGGGCCTCGGCAATCCCGGTGGAAAATACGCCGGAAACCGCCACAACATCGGCTTCATGGCGGTGGAAGCGATCCATCGCCGCCACAATTTTTCGCCTTGGTCGAAGAAGTTCAAGGCCGAGATCGCCGAGGGCGAGATTGCGGGTGAAAGGGTGCTGCTCATCAAGCCGCAGACCTATATGAACCTCTCCGGCGAAGCTGTCGGCGAAGCCATGCGCTTCTACAAACTGCAGCCCGCCGACCTGGTGGCGATCTATGATGAGCTCGACCTGCCGTCGGGCAAGGCGCGCCTGAAGACGGGTGGCGGCCATGGCGGCCACAACGGTATCAAGTCGCTGGACGCCCATTGCGGCAAGGACTACCGCCGCCTGCGCCTTGGCGTCGGCCACCCGGGCGTCAAGGAACTGGTGCAGCACCACGTCCTCGGCGACTTCGCCAAGGCCGACCAGGCATGGCTTGAGCCGCTGCTCGATGCACTCGCCGACAACGCTGACATGCTTGTTCGCAAGGAAGACTCGCAGCTGATGAACAAGCTGGCGCTTGCGCTCGGCGGCAAGGCCGAGGATGAGAAGCCCAAGCCCGAAAAAAAACCGGCGGCGAAGTCCCACATCCACCAAGCTCGCAATCACAATCAGCCTAAGCTGCCTGCAACCGGGCCGATGGCGGAAATGCTCAAGAAGATGTTCGGCGGCAAAGGCGACTGAATATGCCTGCCGGCGAACTCGTCATCCGCACCGCCGAGATTGGCGATCTTCCGGATCTGCTTGCCCTTTACCACGAGCTCAACCCAGCTGATCCGGCAATGGATCGCGCGCATGCCGCAGAGCGGTTCCAAGCGATCCTCGCACAGCCTGGCATGACGGTTCTCCTCGGAGTCGCGGGTCAAGCGCTCGCATCGTCGGTGACGCTGATCATCGTTCCCAATCTGACCCGGAACGGCGCGTCTTATGCCTTAATCGAGAACGTTGTTACCGCCGCCGGCCACAGGCAGCGCGGCTACGGCAAAGCCCTGATCGGGCATGCGATTGAAGCCGCGTGGAAGGCTGGCTGCTACAAGGTGATGCTTTTGACCGGCTCGAAGGATCCGGCAACGCTACGCTTCTACGAGAACTGCGGCTTCACACAGGACAAGACTGGCTACCAGATCCGGCGACCGGCGGACAACTGAGCTTACAGCAACCCAACTGCGTGGAGCCTGAACACGAAAAGGTTCCAAATCCAAAGAAGACTGCTGTCGATCAACCAGGCCACGGCAATGGAAACGCCTGGGGAAAACAGCATGGCCAACAGCCCGCCAACGACGCTCAGTGTGCAGGAAATGCGGAAATTCTTGAGGCTGTCGAGACGATAATAGCCGGCGTCGTCATACTCCGTCCCGAAGAGCAGATCCGGCAGATCGTAACCGGACGATAGCGGCAGGTCCATCAACGGCCGGTCAGTCACCCGATCAGGCAGAACGTTGAAGACCGCCCGGCAAACATGGCCGATCGCACCAAGAAGCGCAAAAAGCCCTGCGGCCACGAGATAGTGCCATGTTGCTGCTTCCCCTTGCATGAGCGCCCCCACCGATGCGGGCATTCTGCCGGAAAACAGCGGATGTCGAATTAACGAGGCTGGTTAAGAAATTGCCGAGCTATTCCTCGGGCTCAGCCGTCAACATCAACGGGAAACCGGCGTCCTTGGCGTAGTCCATCGCTTCCTTCACCTTGGTTTCGGCGATGTCCTTGGTGCAGATCACAACCACGCTTGATCCCATCTTGTGGGCCGTCATCATCACGCGATAGCCAGTCTCTTCGCTCATGCGGAAGACGGCCTTGAGGATCATCACCACGAATTCTCGCGGCGTGTAGTCGTCGTTGAAAAGGATGACCTTGTAGAGCTTCGGCCGATCCAGCTTCGGTTTCGACTTCGTCTTCGGTTTAAGGGTAATATCGTTGTCACTCATCGGAAACCCACCCGTTGATGACATGGAGAGGCGAGAACAGTTCGCCGATACCTATATTGCGCCGCGAAGCCTGGCCTTCAACCCTCGGAATGCAACAGAGTTGCGCGAAAAGCTTGACCGCAAGGCGCGTTTTATCCCATAGCCAGCACCAACGAATTCAAGAACAGCAGGTTTCAGGCCATGGGCTTCAAATGCGGTATCGTCGGTCTGCCGAATGTCGGCAAATCGACCCTCTTCAACGCGCTCACCAAGACGGCGGCGGCGCAGGCAGCGAACTATCCCTTCTGCACGATCGAACCGAACACCGGCGAAGTCGCCGTTCCGGATCCCCGTATGCAGAAGCTGGCAACGATCGCCGGCTCCAAGGAAATCATTCCGACCCGCATCTCCTTCGTCGATATCGCCGGCCTGGTGCGCGGCGCCTCGAAGGGTGAAGGTCTCGGCAACAAGTTCCTGGCCAATATCCGCGAAGTCGATGCCGTCGTGCATGTGCTGCGCTGCTTCGAGGATGACGACATCACCCACGTCGAGGGCCGCATCAACCCGGTCGGCGATGCCGATACGATCGAGACCGAGCTGATGCTCGCCGACCTCGAGAGCCTCGAGCGCCGCGTCGAGCAGACACGCAAGCGCGCCACGGGCAAGGACAAGGAATCAATAGCGCAGCTGCCGGTCATGGAAGCCGTCATCAAGCTGCTGAACGAAGGCAAGCCCGCACGCCTGCTCTTGAAGACACTGGCGCCCGAGGAGATCGAGATCCTCAAAGGCCTCAACCTGCTGACGTCGCATCCAGTGCTCTATGTCTGCAACGTTGCCGAAGCCGACGCTTCGACCGGCAACGAGCATACCAAGGCCGTCGCCGCCATGGCTGAACAGCAAGGCGCCGAATGCGTCATTATCTCGGCGGCCATCGAGTCGGAGGTGGCCCAGCTTCCCGAAGAAGAAGCAACGGAGTTCCTATCGGCGCTCGGCCTCGAGGAAGCCGGCCTCGACCGGCTTATCCGCGCGGGCTACCACCTGCTCGACTTGATCACCTATTTCACCGTCGGCCCTAAGGAGACGCGCGCTTGGACGATCGTACGCGGCACCAAGGCACCGCAGGCGGCCGGCGTGATCCACACCGACTTCGAACGCGGCTTCATCCGTGCCTTCACCATCGCCTACGACGATTACATTAACTTCAAGGGTGAAGTCGGCGCCAAGGAAGCAGGCAAGGGCCGCGACGAAGGCAAGGAATACGTCGTTCAGGACGGCGACGTCATCCATTTCCGCTTCAACACCTGATCAGCAACGGCCGGGGAGATTGGGCCGCATGAAACTTTCCTACGAAGACTTCGAGCTGGGCCGACGTTTTACGCTCGGCCCGCGGACGGTCACGGCAGCAGAGATCATCGAGTTCGCCCGTGAATTCGATCCCCAGCCGATGCATGTCGACGAAGCGGCTGGCCGCGCGAGCATTCTCGGTGGTTTGGCGGCATCCGGCTGGCACACTTCGGCACTCTTCATGCGTATGATGGCGGATAGCTTTCTCGTCGACTCGTTCTCCCAAGGCGCCCCCGGCGTGGACTTCATGGAATGGCGTAAGCCCGTTCTTGCTAGCGACACGCTCTCCGGCCATTCGACGGTTGTCGAGACTCGCGCGCTGCGCTCAAAGCCCGGCATCGGCATGGTCAAGTTCCGCCACGAGGTCGAAAATCAGAAGAACGAACTCGTCTGCGTGTCCGAGAACTCGATCATGTTCGTCATGCGTGAAGTGCTGGAGAAAACAGCATGATCATGGCCGAGCGTTACGCCAGCGGTGAAAAGACTGAAATCGGCAGCTATGTGTTTACGGCCGAGCGGATCGTCCATTTTGCCGAGCGCTTCGACCCCCAACCGTTCCACCTGGACGCGGAAGCTGCAAAGACTACTCTCTTTGGTGGTCTGTGCGCATCGGGATGGCACACCTGCGCGGCATGGATGAAGACCTTCGTTGCCTACTGGAGCGCGGAAAGCGCCCGACTGGCAAGCGAAGGCATCAAGCCCCCGACGCTCGGCCCCTCGCCTGGTTTCCAGAAGCTGCAATGGTTGCGGCCCGTCTTCGCCGACGAAGAAGTGACCTACTCCGTCACCTTCCTCTCAAGCCGCCCTCTGGTGTCCCGCCCGGGGCGTCGATTGAACACTATTCTGTGCGAGGGAACGATCGACGGTACGCCGGTGGTGCGGTTCGAAAGCACGGTCATCGAATTTGAATAGTCGCGGGCCTCAATGGCCCGCAAATTCCACCAACGTGCGGACATCCACGCCAAGGTCTTCGAGTTTTTTGCGACCGCCAAGATCCGGCAGGTCGATAACGAAGCAGGCGGAAACGACCTCCGCACCCATCTGGCGGAGGAGTTGCGTAGCGGCGACGGCGGTTCCGCCGGTCGCAATCAGGTCATCAACCAGGATGACCTTTTCGCCGGGCTCCACGGCATCCCTGTGCATCTCCATCTCGTCGACACCGTACTCAAGGCTGTAGGCGACGCGCACCGTGTCGCGCGGCAGTTTTCCTTTTTTGCGGATCGGTACGAACCCCGCGGAAAGCTGGTGGGCAACCGCACCACCCAGAATGAAGCCTCGCGCTTCGGCCCCAGCGATCTTGTCGATCTTCATGCCGGCATAGGGCTGGACCAGTTCATCGACCGCGCGGCGAAACGCGCGTGGATTGCCGAGAAGCGTCGTAATGTCACGAAAGATGATACCGGGCTTGGGGTAGTCCGGGATGGAGCGGATGCTGGCCGCAAGCTCCGAAATCGTATTGCTCATGGATTATCCATATTCTGCAGGGCTTCAATTCCGCGCACCCTACCAATTGCCACTCTCGGAACCAACAAAAAAGGCGGCCCGAAGGCCGCCTTTCCCTAGGCTCTGGAACAAAGCGCTTAGTGTTCCTTGTTCGCGTAGACCGAACGCTTGGTCAGGTAAATCAGTCCCGTGAAGATCACGAGAAAGACCAGGACCATGAAGCCGGTGCGCTTGCGCTCTTCGAGATGCGGCTCGGCGGCCCACATCAGGAACGATGCGACGTCCTTGGCGTACTGGTCGACCGTCGCCGGCGCGCCATCGTCATAGGTGACCTGGCCGTCCGACAGAGGCTTCGGCATCGCCAGTGCGGCAGCGCCTGCGAAGTACGGGTTGTAGTGAGTTCCCTGAGCCACCTGGACGCTGGCTGGCGGCTGCTGGTCGTAGCCGGTCAGCAGCGAATAGATATAGTCGGGACCACCTTCCTGATAACCGCCGACAAATGGGATCATGTCGAATAGGAATTGCGGGAAGCCGCGCTCGATACCGCGCGCCTTGGCGATCAGCGAGAAGTCCGGAGGCGCCGCGCCGTTGTTGGCCGCTGCCGCCGCTTCGTGGTTCGGGAACGGCGACGGGAAGTAGTCCGACGGAATGGCCTTGCGGGTGAACATGTCACCGCTGGCATTCGGACCGTCCTGAACCTCGTAGTTGGCGGCAAAGGCCTTCACCTGGGCATCCGAGTAACCGAGAGCCCCGAGCGTTCTGAAGGGCACAAGGCTCATCGAGTGACAGGCGGCGCAGACTTCCGTGTAGACCTTCAGGCCGCGCTGCAGCTGGCCCTTGTCATAGTGACCGACCGGGCCCGCAAATGTCCAATGTTCATGCTTCGGATGAAGCAGCGGAAAATGTGGCGTCTCGCCTTCGGCATGTTTCGCCGGCTCGGCACCGTTCGAGGCCGCTTCCTGGGCGAATGCTGCGCCGCTCAAACCTGCGACGACGGCAAGCGACAGGAGGCTTGTAACAAGCTTTTTCATGTTTCTCTTCCCTTCCTGTCGCACGCTCAGGCCTTGACCGGCTCAGCGGCCGCCGCCTTGTTGCGCTTTTCCAGAACCGCTTCGGTAATTGAGTTTGGCAAGCGGCGCGGCGTCTCGACGAGGCCGAGAACCGGCATGGCAACCAGGAAGAAGGCGAAGTAGAGCAGCGTGCAGATCTGCGAGATGGTGGTGTAAAGGCCCTCAGCAGGCTGGGAACCGAGCCAGCCAAGAACGATCGCATTGGCGACGAACAGCCAGTAGAACAGCTTGTACCACGGGCGATAGGCAGCCGAGCGAACCTTCGAGGTATCGAGCCAGGGCAGGAAGAACAGCACGATGATCGCGCCGAACATGACCAGAACGCCTGCGAGCTTCGAGTCGATCGGCCCGATGTTGAAGGTGATCGAACGCAGCATCGCGTAGAACGGCAGGAAGTACCACTCCGGGACGATGTGGGCAGGCGTCTTCAACGGATCAGCCGGGATGTAGTTGTCCGGGTGGCCGAGGAAGTTTGGCATATAGAAGACGAAGTAGGCGTAGACCAGCAGGAAGATCGATACACCGAGCGCGTCCTTCAGGGTCGCGTAAGGCGTGAAGCGAACGGTATCCGTCTTGGTCTTCACCTCGACGCCTGTCGGATTCGTCTGACCAACAACGTGCAGCGCCCAGATATGCAGGACCACGACGCCGGCAATGACGAAGGGCAGCAGGTAGTGCAGCGAGAAGAAGCGGTTCAGCGTCGGGTTTTCGACGGCGAAGCCACCGAGCAGGAACTGCTGGATCCACTCGCCGACGAGCGGGAATGCCGAGAAGAAACCGGTGATAACGGTCGCACCCCAGAAGGACATCTGACCCCAGGGCAGAACGTAGCCCATGAAGCCGGTCGCCATCATCAGGAGGTAGATGAGAACACCGAGGATCCAGAGGATTTCGCGCGGAGCCTTGTAGGAGCCGTAGTAGAGACCACGGGCGATGTGCAGATAAACGGCAACGAAGAAGAACGACGCGCCGTTGGCGTGCATGTAGCGCAACAGCCAGCCGTGGTTCACGTCACGCATGATCTTTTCGACGGAGTTGAAGGCAACCGTCGTTTCGGCGGCGTAGTGCATGGCGAGCACGACGCCGGTGAGGATCTGCACGACGAGCATGACCGCGAGCATGGCGCCGAAGGTGTAGGCATAGTTCAGGTTCCGCGGAACCGGATATGCGACGAAACTGTCGTAGACCATGCGCGGCAAAGGCAGCCGCGAATCGATCCACTTCTCGAGGCCGGTTGATGGCTCGTAGCTGGAATGGCCACTCATAAATCAGTCCCCCTCAACCGATCTTGATTACTTTATCGGAAATGAATGAATAGGTCGGGATCGCCAGGTTCTGCGGCGCCGGACCTTTGCGAATGCGGCCGGCCGTATCGTAGACCGAGCCATGGCAGGGACAGAACCAACCATTGTATTCGCCAGCTTGGCCGAGCGGGATGCAGCCGAGATGGGTGCACGAGCCGATCATGACGATCCAGTTTTCCTTGTCCTTGCCGGCGGAACGGTCGACGCCCGTCGCCTGCGCGTCGGAAGGCAGGTTGGCGTTGCGTGCGACCGGGTCCTTCAGATCGGACAGCGGAACTTCATCGGCGGCCTTCACTTCCTCAGGCGTACGGTTGCGGATGAAGATCGGCTTGCCGCGCCACTTGGCGGTCAGCGACATTCCAGGCTCAAGGCTGGAAACGTCGACCTCGATGGATGCCAGAGCCAATGTCGAAGCATCCGGGCGCATCTGATCGATAAACGGCCATGCGACCGAAACGGCGCCAACAGCGCCCGCCATACCAGTGGTGAGATAAAGGAAATCACGGCGAGTGGGCTCACCCGTGATCTCGCTTGTCGTTTCGTGTTCGCTCACGGCTTAAACCATCCTCTACGCAATTTTTGCGGAACTCCGCCCTTCCCCTCACGGCGGCGAATCTGTCGCGACACAATTCGACCATAGATTCCCCACCAATCCGGCGCGTTCTAAGCTTGATCGCAAATTATGTCCAGCCTTGGCAAGACCATGTGGGCACAATGTCGCGGGAATTTTCAGATGATTTTCGAAGACAATCACATGCTTGCCACAGTTGTGCATTGCACCAATTCGTGCCCCATGCTAGCGACGGGTCATAAGCTTCCTCTCCTCCCCGCCTGGCGATGAAAGACACTTTATTCCGCATAGCGAGTGTCCTCCTTTCGCTGTTGCTGGCGCTGATGTCGCTGCGCTACGTCACGCACGCCTGGCTTCTGGCCTTCGTCTATAGCTTCCAGATCCACTTTGCCTTGGTCGCAGTCGCAGGCTGCTTGGTCCTTCTTCTGCTCAAGCGCCATTGGTACGCCTACCTGCTGCTCACCATCGCAGTGATGCTCCTGGGGCATGGCGTGATGATGTCGAGAGAATTTGCGGCCACGACGGCGAGTGCAGAGACGCGACCACTTTTCAAGCTGATGTCCTTCAACATCGAGCACGAGAATTTCGCCAATGCGGGTCGCATTGCGGATTTCATCATCGCCTCGAACGCAGACGTCGTGAACGTCCTGGAAGCCGCGCCGCTTCGCCCTCACATCGCCCGTCTGGCCGCCACATATCCCTATCATATAGGCTGCGGTGCGGAGACCAACGAATGCGACACGCTCGTGCTTTCAAAGCGCCCGTTTGCCGACAAGAAGGTGAGCAGCCTGGGCAAGCTATGGCGCAACCGGCTGACACGCTCAGCCATCGACTTCGACGGCACGAAGATCAATTTCCTCGTCGCCCACCTCGCCAAGCCGTATTTCGACGACTTCCAGACGGATGAACTCTTCGATCTCAGATCCGTGGCGAACGCGATCGATGGCCCCCTCGTTCTTACAGGCGACTTCAATTCGGCGATCGTCGATCCCCGCATCCAACGCTTCATGCGCAGAACCGGCTTTCACACCGCCTTTCCGGAACCCGCGAGCTGGCCGATCAAGACGGGCCGCTTCGGCATCAGCATCGACCACGTTCTCGCCCGCCCGCCGCTGCGGCTGCAGTCGGTCAAGCGCATCGAAGACAATATGGGATCAAACCACTTTGGCCTCATGGCCGAATTTACCATCGACCGCTGAAGCAGGAGGCGGCGCCTCGAGATCGGTGGCAAGGAATCCACCGGATTGCCGGGCCCAGAGTTCGGCATAAAGACCACCACGCTTCAACAGCGCTTCGTGCGTCCCCTCCTCTATGATCTCGCCCTCGTCAACGACGATCAATCGATCGAGCGCAGCAATGGTTGAAAGCCGATGGGCGATGGCGAGTACCGTCTTGCCTTCCATGAGGCCGATCAGATTGGATTGGATCGCCTCTTCGACCTCGGAATCCAACGCCGAAGTCGCTTCGTCCAGAACGAGAATTGGCGCATCCTTCAGCATCACGCGCGCAATCGCGACGCGCTGACGCTGGCCACCGGAGAGCTTCACACCGCGCTCCCCGACATGAGCCTCGAAGCCCTTGCGGCCGTTTTGATCCTGCAGCCGCTCGATGAAGGCAAGCGCTTCCGCCCGCCGCGCCGCCTCGACGAGACGCGCTTCGCCCGCGTCAGGGCGACCGAACAGGATATTGTCGCGAACCGAACGGTGCAGCAAAGACGTATCCTGGCTGACAACCCCGATCTGCATGCGCAGAGATTCCTGCTTGACGGCGGCGATATCCTGACCGTCGACCAATATCCGTCCACCTTCGACGTCGTAGAGGCGCAACAACAGGTTTACGAGCGTCGACTTGCCCGCCCCGGAGCGGCCGACGATGCCAACCTTTTCTCCTGGCTCAATAGTGAGCGAAAAGTCGTCGATGACGCCGCTTTTCCTGCCGTAGTGAAAAGAGACATTCTCAAAGCGGATTCCGGGCCGTCGGATAACGAGTTCCCGAGCGTCGGGCCGATCGACCAGCCCAAGCGGCTGCGAAATCAAATCGGCGGCATTCTGAATCGTGCCGAGGTTGCGCATGATGCCGTTGAACTGTGTCATCAACCGGCCGAGAAGGAAGTTCAGACGCAGCACTAGCGCCAGCGAGAAAGCGACGGCGCCGGAACTCACGAGGCCTGCCAACCACAGATGCACGCTGAGGCCGGCCATCATGACGATCATGATGCCCGAGAGTAGCGCCATCGAGGCACGCACACCGGTGATGAAGCGCGTGAACCGCAGCACGGTGTGCTGATAGAAGTCGAAGCCTTCCCGCATATAGCGGTCGCTCTCCTCGTCCCGCGCAAACAGCTTGAGGGTCTGGACGTTGCTGTAGGCATCGACCATGCGCCCGTTGATCATCGACGCGGCTTCAGCCGTTTCCCGGGAATGAAATCGGATGCGCGGCACGAAATAGCGCGCGAGAACGCCAAATACGCCGAGCCAGCAAAGCACGACCACGGCAAGTGAGATGTCCAGCCGGGCGACGAGCACCAGCGTCGTCGCCGCATAGATACCGACGAACCAGACGCTCTCCATCAGCGATGTCACCAGGTCGCCCGTGGCCTGACCAGCCGACCAGACCTTGGTGACAACGCGGCCGGAGAAATCGCTTTGAAAGAAGGAGAGCGATTGCCGCGAGACATGCAGGTAGGATTGCCAGCGCGCCAGATTGTAGAAGCCGGGCGTGATCACCTGCTGGTCCACCAGCGCAATCAGCAGCGCCACGACAAAGCGGACGATACCGATAAGGACGAGCATACCGAACAGTTCGGCGCCATGCGCGGCAAGAAGGCCGCTCCAGCCTTCCGCCGGCTTGATCGTCGCAAGTATGTCTACGAGCCGTCCGACGAACCAGAAGAGCGCCGCTTCGATCGCCGCCGACATCCCGCCGAGCACGAGCATTGCAACGAAGGGCGCCTTCGCCTGGCCAATATAGAACCAAATGAATCCCAGCGTTGAGCGCGGCGGCTGAATGTTTTCTCGCGGCGCAAAGGGATTAATCCAATTTTCGAAGACATGGAGGAGTCGTTTTATCAGCATAAATGCGATATAGGCTTATTGGCCCGAGCAGAAAAGCAACGGCTCCAGGGCGCAACCTTATATTTTCGTAACAATCGGTAACAACAGCGGCATCGCTGTTGAATGCGACTGACCCCGCCACAATCTCGGGGTACAATGGGTTTTTACGGGAGACGGCCGCGATGCAAGCAAGGAAGACAGTCATGTCAAGTATTCCGCTGCCCCTTGCGGAACGACTTGATGCAATCGTCGAACAGCTGGAAATATCTTACGACGAGGCCATCGCCGAGGCGATCTCTGTGTGGGTCGATCGCGAGGAAGAGCGACGTCTGTTCGCGTTGCGTGCGCTTGCATCGACCAACAGCATGCTTGTCGAAGGAAACCGCGTGAAAGACTGGGCTGACAGCCTCTGAACCGACATCCATGCGCGAAAAATTGAAGCCCTCCCCGCATCCGCAGGGAGGGCTTCTGGTTTATTCGGCCGCCTCTTCGGTCTCTTCCGAGTGATCTGCCAGGAACCCGCCGGATTGGCGGTTCCAGAGGTCAGCGTAGACGCCCCCCTGTTCGACAAGCTCGGCATGCGCACCTGCCTCGATGATCTTGCCCTTGTCGAGGACGATCAGGCGGTCCATTTCGGTGAGCGTCGACAGACGATGCGCGATCGCAATCACCGTCTTGCCTTCCATCAACGCAAACAGGTTCTCCTGGATCGCCGCCTCAACCTCGGAGTCAAGCGCCGATGTCGCCTCGTCGAGCACCAGGATCGGCGCGTCCTTCAGGAAGACGCGGGCGATCGCGATGCGCTGGCGCTGACCGCCGGAGAGCTTCACGCCACGCTCGCCGACCTGCGCGTCGAGCCCCTTGCGGCCCTGCATGTCGGAGAGCCCTTCGATGAACTCCCAGGCATTCGCTCGCCTGGCGGCCTCGATGATCTGGGCATCGCTCGCCTCCGGACGGCCATAGGCAATGTTGTCCCGAATCGAACGGTGCAACAGGGACGTATCCTGTGTCACGACGCCGATCAGTTCACGCAGGCTCTCCTGCGACACAGCCGAGATGTCCTGTCCATCGATGGTGATCCGGCCCGCCTCCAGGTCATAGAAGCGCAGCAGCAGGTTCATCAGCGTTGTTTTGCCCGCGCCGGAGCGACCGACAAGACCAACCTTCTCGCCCGCCTTGATGTCGAGGGAGAGATTGTCGATGACGCCTTTGCCCTTGCCGTAGTGAAAACGGATGCGCTCGTAGTGGATTGCACCCCTCTTCGCCGACAGTTGCTGCGCGTCAGGCTTGTCGACGATGTCGTGTTTCTTCGTCATCATCTCCATGCCGTCATAGACCGTGCCGATGTTCTCGAACAGCGCCGAGACTTCCCACATGATCCACTGCGACATGCCGTTGACGCGCATCGCAAGACCAATGGCGATGGCGATCGCGCCGACCGAGATTTGTCCGTTCAGCCAGAACCAGATGGACAAGCCCGACACCACGAAGAGGGCCACGCAGTTGTTCATATAGACCGCTATATGAAACAGCGTGACGCGGCGCATTTGCGAGTGGACGGTTCCGAGGAACTCCTCCATGCCGCTCCGCGCATAGGTCTCCTCACGGCCGGCATGTGAGAACAGCTTGACCGTCGCGATGTTCGTGTAGCTATCGACCACCCGACCGGTCATCATCGAGCGCGCGTCCGCCTGCTGTGCCGCGATCTTGCGAAGCCGCGGCACGAAGTAGGAAACGATGCCGATATAGACGGCGAGCCAGACAAGGATCGGCACCATCAGCCGCACGTCGGCGGCCGCGATGACGATGATCATCGACAGGAAATAGGTGACGACATAGACGAAGACGTCGAGGATCTTCATCGTCGTTTCACGAACCGCAAGCGAGGTCTGCATCACCTTTGTCGCAACGCGTCCGGCGAATTCATTGGCGAAGAAGGTCATGCTGTGACGCAGCAGGAAGCGGTGCATCTGCCAGCGTGCGATCATCGGATAGTTGCCGAGAAGCACCTGATGCATGATAAGCGAGTCCAGGCCGGCTGCCAGCGGCAGACCGATCAGGATCAACGCTCCCATCCAGGCAAGCCTCGGCCACTCCGACTGCAGGAATGTCGCCTTGTCCGCCTTGGTCAACCAGTCCACGATGTCACCGAGGAACTGAAAAAGTGCCACCTCGCCGACGGCAATCAGCGCCGTCAGGACCGCCATGATGGCGAGCCACGGTGCTGCCGGCTTCGTGTAGTGCCAGCAAAATGCAAAAAGGCCCTTCGGAGGAGCAACCGGCTCCTCACTGGGGAAGGGATTGAGTCGCTGTTCGAACCAGCCAAACATGAAAATGCTCCGAAACTTCGCAGTTCCGGCCTCCCGGCTCGCGCAAAAAGGCGCTTGAGCTCATATGGGAACCGGACGTTCACGGGGCGAGGCCACGACAGCCGCGCAATGGATTAGAAATGGGAATTCAGGAAAGAAATGGCACTAGGCGTGCCAAATCGCCACTCGCGGGTTCACGCGTCGAGAGCGCATACGCGGCAACATTTCCATCTGGCGCTCCCTTCTGGCGATTAAAAGATGTGCACCCTTAACGCGAAACAAGCTGAATTTCCAGTCCCGACCGGCCGGAAATTGAACATTTATCGGCCAAAATGCGTCTTGTTGCGCCAAAATCACAGTTGCAATAGGTGTCTCTCGAGAAAACCGAAAGACGACATTCGCGATGGCCGACCTTAGACTAGCCCTTTATCAGCCTGACATTCCGGGTAACACCGGCACGATCCTGCGGCTTGCCGCCTGCCTCGGCTTTGCCGTTGACATCATCGAGCCTGCGGGCTTTGACATATCGGATCGCAATCTTAAGCGGGCCGGGATGGACTATATCGCTGCTGCAGCCCTCACCCGCCACGTCAATTGGGATCGTTTCGAAAACTGGCGAAAGACGACGGGACGACGTCTGGTGCTGGCGTCCACCAAGGCCGCCGAACGCTACACCGACTTGCAGTTCCGCGCCGACGACATTCTCCTGTTCGGCCGCGAGAGCTCCGGCGTCCCCGATCACGTGCACGCAGCAGCAGACGCCCGGATACTTGTCCCGATGATGGAAGGCCAACGCTCCATCAACGTCGCGGTCTCGGCTGCGATGATCGTCGGAGAGGCCATGCGGCAGACCGTCTGGCGTTGACTTCTGACCTCGCTGACGCAAATGCCGATGCAGCCTTAGAACATGTCGCAAACGGCGTTGTGAATTTCTCCAAGCGGCGTATAGTTTTTAGCCGGACAATGAACTCACTGTCCGGAAAGCTATGTTTTCAATTACTTGACAAAGAGAGATTCGAACAAAAACGACGCTTGTTGTCAAAAACGCAAGAGAAAAGGCAGCATGGAATCCACGATCGTTATGATCAATCTGTTCGGCGCGGTAGCTTTGCTGCTGTTCGGCCTTGCACAGGTGAAGGACGGTGTTTCTCGAGCGTTTGGAGCGCGGTTGCGCACCGGCCTTGCCACCGGCACGCGCAGCGGCCTCCGCTCGTTCGTGTCGGGCTTCTTCGCAACAATCGCGCTGCAGAGTTCGACGGCGACGGCGCTGATGGTCGCCTCTTTCGTCGAGCGCGAATTGGTGAAGCCGCGCATGGCGCAAATCGTTCTGCTCGGTGCCAACGTCGGAACCGCCGTAACCGCCTGGATCGTCGCCACCGGCATCGAGTGGCTGTCGCCGCTGGTGATCCTTGCCGGCACCGTCCTGCATCGCAGCGGCTCGTCGTCGCGCCAGAGCGGTGGCACGGCGCTGATCGGTATCGGCCTGATGCTGTTGTCGCTGCATCTGTTGAGCAGCGCCACCGAACCGATGCGGCAGTCGCCGGCGCTCGGCGCCTTCATCTCCCTGCTCGACAATGCCTGGCCGGTCGCATTGGCCTTTTCCGCCGCCATCGCCTTCATCTCCTCATCGAGCCTTGCCGCCGTCGTCCTCATTCTCTCGCTGGCTTCGACGGGCATCCTGTCCGCAGGATTGATCATCGTGCTGGTGCTCGGCGCCAATCTCGGCGGCGCCATTCCGCCCGTGATCGCCTCACTTGCCGGGCCTGCGGCCGCCAAGCGGGTCACGCTCGGCAATCTGATCGTGCGTGCCATCGGCTGCCTCATCGCATTGCCGCTTGCCGGCTACGGCGCGGATCTGCTCGGAACATTGCCGCTGACGCAGGCGAAACTACCGGTCGATGCGCATCTCGCTTTCAACCTTATGCTGGCAGCGCTGGCCTGGCCGTTCTCTCGCTCGCTCTCGCGGCTCATGCTGAGACTGGTGCCGGAAGAGGCCCAGCCGGACGGTGGGCCACGGTATCTCGACCAACACGAGCTGGCGACGCCGGTCGTTGCGCTTGCCAGTGCGACGAGGGAGGTCCTCGGCGTCGGCGATCTGATCGAACGCATGCTGATACGCGCGTCGGATGCCTTCGAGGCCACCAATCTGGAGAATCTCAAGGAAATCCCGTCGCTGGAAAGGCGGGTCGACAGCCTGCAACAGGAGGTAAAGGTCTACCTTTCAAAGCTCGGCCGTGCCGGTCTGAGCGAAGAGGACGGTCGCCGCTCGATCGTGATCATCGACTACGCGATCAATCTCGAACATATCGGTGACATCATCGAAAAGGGCCTCATGCCGCAGGTGACGAAGAAGCTCTCGCTCGGCCTGAAGTTCTCCGAAGAAGGCTATGAGGAACTGAGGAAGCTGTTTCACCTGACGATCGACAATCTGCGGATTGCCCAGACAATCTTCGTCACTGGCGACTTCAATCTCGCTCGGCAATTGATGGAGGTGAAGGTCGAGGTTAGGCGGATGGAGAAACAATCCTCGGAGCGGCATCTGGAACGCTTGCGCGATGGTCGCGCCGACAGCCTTCAAACAAGCTCGCTCCATCTCGATATGCTGCGCGACCTGAAGCGGATCAACGCCCACATCGTTTCCGTCGCACACCCAATCCTGGACGAGAGCGGCCTCCTGATTGAAAGCAGACTGAAAGGTGCGGCTGAATAGCGCTCAATCGGCAGATGGCAACCGCCGCATCGTGAATTCGATCTGATCGCCTTCGAGCTGTCGCCAGCTCTCGACTTCCGTCCAATACGCGGCCTTGGGGTATTCGTCGAACCATTCGCGCGCCTTAGCGCGGGCATCGAGCAGATTGAGACAATATGTCTGTCGCACGAAACGATCGTTCTTCCGGGGTGTGCCTTCCGCCCGGTGGGTAGCAATCCGTCGCTTGAGACCATCGAACGACGGAGGTCCAGGAATTTTCGTCATGAGCCTACCTCTGTGGGAAAAAAGGTAATATCGAAAATCGCTTTTTGCGAGTCGAATCTGAGGAAGCCTCAGGCCGGTCCACTGCGCTGGTAGGACCCTGCCCTACCTGCTATCAGAGCAGCAAAGACGAAGGCACGAGTCGATCGTCGACCCGCTCGGAGAGAAACAGAATGGAAAGACCCGAACTTCCGATTGGCCTGCCTGACGATATCGAAGAGAAGAAGTCGACTGCCCGGGCGTGGTTTGAAAGTCTCCGCGACACCATCTGCGCGTCTTTTGAAACGCTGGAAGACGAGGTCTCCGGCCCGCTTTCGGATAGAGAGCCGGGCCGCTTCGTGGCCAAGGACTGGTCCCGCGAAAACGGTGCAGGTGGCGGCGGCCGCATGTCGATGATGAACGGTCGCGTTTTCGAGAAGGTTGGTGTGCACACCTCGACCGTATACGGCGAATTCGCGCCGGACCTCCGAGCCCAGATGCCGGGCGCCAAGGAGGATCCGCGCTTCTGGGCCTCCGGCATTTCGCTGATCGCCCACCCGACCAACCCGAACGTGCCTGCCGTTCACATGAACACGCGCATGGTGGTGACCTCCAGTCGTTGGTTCGGCGGTGGCGCCGACCTCACGCCGGTGCTCGATCGCCGCCGCATCCAGGAGGACGAGGATAGCCAGCTGTTCCACAAAGCGATGGAGATCGCCTGCCGAAGCCACTCCGGCGTCGCCGACTATGCAGCCTACAAGACGTGGTGCGACGAGTATTTCTTCCTCAAGCACCGGAACGAACCACGCGGCATCGGCGGCATCTTCTACGACTGGCTGCATTCAAGCGAGGAAGCAGGCGGCTGGGACGCCGATTTTGCCTTCACCCGCGACGTCGGACGGGCCTTCGCGATGGTTTATCCACGGATTGTTCGTTCGAACTTCAATAAACAGTGGACAGACGCGGATCGTGACGAACAATTGATTCGCCGTGGGCGCTATGTTGAGTTCAATCTCCTCTACGATCGAGGTACAATCTTTGGCCTTAAGACAGGAGGAAACGTAGAGTCCATTCTCTCATCCCTGCCCCCTCTCGTCCGCTGGCCGTGACCGCGTAAATAAAGACGACCGCGGGGCTTAAATTCGGAGACTGGACCACTAAGTCTAAAGGTGTACGCGTAACAATCGGAGGAGGATTGTCATGACGATACAAACTAGCTCTGCGGCATCCGCGACTGCCCATGAGCCGCCCCCACCCGCCGATACGCCGGAGTTTCTATACCGGATTGCCGAAGGGTTCAGGGCAAAGAGTGGATCAGACCTCCCACTTTCATGCTTTATCCAGCAAGTGAAGCTTCAACTGGCCAGTGGCAAGACGCCGGAAGAACTCGATCGTCTGGCAACGCGCCAGGACAACAAAGCAGCGACCGATTGCTACAGATCCTGGGCAATGCCCGAATAAGGATAAAATGACCACCCGGCCGGTCCTTCGCGCCGGCCGGTCCGGAACCTTCCTACCGTTTCGAACATTCACGCATTGCAGCACTGCGCAATGACATGAAATCCGACAGAAGGAGGAAAAAATGAGACTCTTTGAATGTGGCACGCTCGTTCCCGGATGCGACTGGCATACCCGGGCGAATGATGATGCCGAAATCGTCCGTCGTGTCGTTGAGCACATGCGTAGCGCCCACGGCGAGACTGTCATCCGTGAAAACATGGTCGACAACATCAAGGCTCGGATCCGCAACGAAGCGACTGCGGCCTGAACTATCTGGTCTGATCTTTCAGCCGGGCGAGCAACGCCGCCCGGTCCGGCGAAAAATTTTGCTCGACCCAGAAGTCCTCGAGTGACGAAAGCATCTCGCCCACCTTCTTCCCGGCCGCCACGCCTACATCCATGACGTCGCCGCCATTGATCGGAAACTGAGGTTTCTTCCAGTTTTCGGCCTGGTTCAGCAGATTGCCAAGCCTTGCCGAACGAGCCATCTCCTGCATGTCGCCTTCAGCTTTGCCGCGCGCCGTGGCAAGCGCCAGCTTCAATCGCGTCTTGATCCCCTCCGCGCCGTATCGATAAAGCAGCCTCGCGAAGGCGGAAAACGACAATTCGTCATTGACAACAGGCACCTTGGACCAAGCCTTGAAGTAGGCGGCCTCGGCATTGGCGAGCTTCAGGCGGCTTGCCATCTTCTCCAGCCGCTCCGCATCGGGAGGAACGATGGCGGCGACGCGCAAAAGCGGATCCGGCCGCCAATCAAGCGCCTTCTCGGTGTCAATCAATGCCGGAATGGTATCGATACCCCACTTCTCCGTTTCCGGAAGGATTTCACTGAGCACGCCGACCTGCCGCATCCATAGGAGCGCCCGCCCAGGATCCTCGGCGCTCAGCAATTTGCGGAGTTCCGACCAGACCCTTTCGGCGGAAAGCGTCTTCAGTTTGGAGCGAGCGGATGCGCACGCCCTCAAGCCGTCGGCGTCTGGACGGCCAGTGCCGTAGTAAGCAAAAAAACGGAAGAAACGCAGAATACGCAGATAGTCCTCGGCAACACGGGTCGGCGCATCACCGATGAAGCGGATGTCGCGCTTCTCGATATCGGCAAGGCCACCGACCAGATCGATGACATCGCCTGCTGCATCGACATAGAGCGCATTGATCGTCAGGTCACGACGCTCCGCGTCCGTTTGCCAATCCGAACTGAAGGCCACCTTGGCGCGCCGCCCATCGGTTTCCACATCGGCCCTCAGCGTCGTGACTTCAAAGGGCTTTCCGTCGACAACGAGCGTCACCGTTCCGTGTGCAACACCGGTCGGAACGGCCTTGATCCCAGTAGCCGACGCGCGCGCGATGACCTGTTCCGGCGTCAGTGTTGTCGCCACGTCAATATCGCTCACGGCGAGACCCATGAGGCTGTTGCGGACTGCACCGCCGACGACACGCCCCTCTCCTCCATCGGCGTTGAGCAGCGAAAAGACGCGCGTCAGTGCCGGGTCCTTGAACCATGGCTCGTTGCCAAGGTTGGTCATGCATAGAGCCTTTCGTAGAGGGTGCGGACGATACCGGCGGTAATGCCCCAGATCATCCGGCTTTCATAGGGCATCCGGTAGAAATGCCGTTCGAGTCCGTCGAGCACGCGCCGGTCACGGCTATGGTTGGCTGGGTCCATCAGAAAAGACAGTGGCACTTCGAAGACCTCATCGACCTCGGCCGGGTTGAGTTTCAATTCGAAGCCACGCTGGACGACCGCAAGCACCGGCGTAATGCGGAAACCGGTCGAAGCGAGATAGTTCGGAAGCCGTGCCACGGTCTCGACAAAGGCACTGTCGATACCGATCTCCTCGTGAGTTTCCCTGATCGCAGCCTTTTCGGCAGAGCCGTCGACGGCATCGATCTTCCCACCCGGAAACGCGATCTGCCCGGAATGCTTGCGCAGGGTCGCCGTTCGCTGGGTGAAAATCACCTGCGCATCGTCACCATCGTCGATGACAGGCACCAGCACCGCGGCATCGCGAAGTTTGAAGCTCTCCACCTGCGAAATAATGTCGGGGTTGAGAATATGATCGCCGTGATCGCGCCAGGAAAGATCCACAGGACCGCCGGTCTGGTGAAGCGCGCGCCGGCGAAATTCAGCCGCTGAATAGAGCGAACGGTTTTCGGTCAGAACATTGGTCATCGGGAGAGTGCATCCAGTTCATCCGCCGGCATAACGGGAAAGGTGACTCCGCCGGAGCGAAGGCAGAACATCGTCATGCCATCAATATCGAGACGTTCGCCACGTTCGACGAGTTCGTACATGATGGGGCGGGAGACCAATGCCTCCAATTGCCCGCGCACATGAAGATAGGGTTTCAACTCGCTGTTTTCGCCGTGGATTACAAAGCGGAGCGGATGCTCCGGCCCGACTTCGACGACGTCGCCGACATTCGTCCGGAAGGTCAGTAGCGGCTCGCCATCCCTTTCACCGGCATTCATTTCAACGGCCACGAACGGCGCATCCACAACGCGGATACCGACCCTTTCCACAGGCGTCACAAGGTAAGTCTTCCCGTCCTCGTCCTTGCGCAAGACCGTTGAAAACAGCCTGACGAGTGGCGCCCGACCGATCGGCGTTCCCATGTAGAACCACGTGCCATCCGCTCGGATTTCCATGTCGATGTCGCCGCAGAACGGCGGATTCCACCTGTCGACTGGCGGAAGACCCCGGGCTTTGGCCCCGGCATCGCCGGCGGCGCGTGCAATCAGCGCGGCAAGACCGGCCGCGTCCGTTGTCGCCTTGATCTCTTCGGCTGCCATTCTTCTGTCCCGGTTTGTCTTTAACTCCAGAAGGTCACGAGATAGTCATTCGGAACGAACTTGTCAGCCCGCAACATCTCCATAACTCTATCTGGTATGACGCTTGCGTGTAAGCCTGACGATTCGCGACGAATGATATCAGCCGCTGGAGACGCCTTATGGGTATGATGAAGACCGAAGCCCCCCTCGATGAAAAGGCGATCATCGCCGCGGCCGAGAAGGCCCTTGCAGATATTGCCGCTGTTCGGGGCGAAGTCTCCAAGGTCATCTTCGGCCAGGAAGGCGTCGTTGAGAACACTCTTCTCGCGGTTCTCTCGGGCGGTCACGCCCTGTTGGTCGGCGTACCGGGTCTCGCCAAGACGAAACTCGTCACAACGCTCGGCGAAGTGCTCGGCCTTGCCTCCAACCGCATCCAGTTTACACCAGACCTCATGCCCTCTGACATTCTTGGTTCTGAGGTCATGGACCAGGATGACGGCGGCCGCCGCTCCTTCCGTTTCGTCAAAGGTCCGGTGTTTGCCCAACTGTTGATGGCCGACGAAATCAACCGCGCGTCGCCGCGCACGCAATCGGCCTTGCTGCAATCCATGCAGGAATATCATATCACCGTCGCCGGCCACCGCTACGACTTGCCTGCTCCCTTCCACGTTCTTGCCACCCAAAACCCGCTGGAACAGGAAGGTACCTATCCTCTGCCAGAGGCACAGCTCGACCGCTTTCTTCTTCAGGTCGATGTCCACTACCCCGAACTAGCGGCCGAGCGGCAGATCCTGCTTGAGACGACCGGCATCGGCGAAACCAAGCCGCAAGCGATCCTGAATGCAGAGCGCCTTGTCGAAATCCAGACACTGATCCGCCAAATGCCTGTCAGCGAAACGGTTGTCGACGCCATCCTAGCGCTTGTCCGCTCCGCCCGCCCAGGCCAGGGCAACGCCTCTACTGACAAAAACGTCGCCTGGGGTCCCGGCCCGCGTGCTGGCCAGGCGATGATGCTTTGCGCCCGCGCTCGCGCCCTATATGAGGGCCGCCTCGCACCATCCGTTGACGACGTCCATGCACTCGCCGAGCCGATTCTGCAGCACCGCATGGCACTGACATTCGCAGCGCGGGCGGAAGGCATGTCGGTTCGCGATGTCATTGGCGGGCTGGTCAAGCAGGCTAAGGGATAAGGAAGCGTCTGCGTGGCACCCATCGGACAGATCGTCAATCCGACTTCGGGCACCGATGCCCTTGCTCGCGCAAGGCAGCGGGCGAGCCTGGTGCCGGATTGCCTGGTCGAAGCCAAGCGGATCGCGAATAGCGTGATCGCAGGCTGGCATGGCCGCCGCAAACGTGGCATCGGCGAGAACTTCTGGCAGTTCCGTCCCTATAGCGAAGGCGAGAGCCTGTCGCGGATCGATTGGCGGCGCTCGGCACGCGACGACCACACCTATATCCGTGACCGCGAGTGGGAGGCAGCCCATACGGTCTGGCTCTGGGCCGACATGTCTCCCTCGATGATGTACAAGTCGACCTTTGGAAACGCCTCCAAGGAAGGTCGGGCTCTCGTCATCATGCTTGCGCTCGCCGAGATCCTCGCACGCTCCGGCGAACGCATCGGGTGTCCCGGCGTCATGGAACCGATTGCCGCGCGCAACGCTGCCGAACGGCTTGCAACGGCATTGATGCATGCGCCGCTGAGCGGCGGACTGCCCGACACGGCCATGATCCGCGGCTGGAGCGAACTTGTCCTGATTGGTGACTTTCTTGACGATGCCGCCGCGGTCATGGCGCGCATCAGCCCCTTGGCGCGGCGCGGTCTGCGCGGCCACGTCATCGAGATCGCCGACCCGGCCGAAGAACTTTTCCCCTATGATGGCCGCACCGAATTCACTGATCCCGAGACAGGCTCGAAGCTGACCTCGGGCCGCGCCGAGCATATTCGCGAGGCCTATACCCACGCCTATCTCGGCCGTCGGTACGATCTAGGCCAGGCGCTGCGCCACATGGGCTGGACCTTTGTCAGCCATCGGACCGATCATCTTGCCTCCGAAGCGCTGGTCGCCGTCCATATGCATCTGTCAGGGATGCCGGCAAAGGCGACGCATGGAGGGCAGTCATGAGCGCGCTCCCCTTCGCTTTCGCCTATCCAGCGATCCTCGGCGCACTCCTCGCCCTACCGATTATCTGGTGGCTGCTCAGGCTGACGCCGCCGCGCCCAAAGACGGAGGTCTTCCCGCCCCTCAGAATCCTCGCGACAGTCCTGAAGCGGGAGGAAACCCCGGCCCAAAGCCCCTGGTGGTTGACATTGCTACGCATGCTGTTGGCCACAGCCGTCATTCTGGCGATCGCTGACCCAGTCTTCAATCCGCGGGCGAATTCAATCGCTTCCGGAGGCCCGCTCGTGCTGTTTGTTGACAATGGCTGGGCCACATCGCCGGATTGGGATCGCCGCGTGAAGACAGCGGAAGCGCTGATCGACGACGCCGAAGCGGCCGGAACGCCGGTGGCCATCGCCTTCACGGCCGATCCGACAAATGATGCGGTCCCGGGAACGGCCGCGACAGCCCGCGACAAGCTGCGGGCCGCGGAACCGAAGCCACTTGTGCCGGATCGGCAGCGCGCCTTCGAAGCTCTCCGTGCTGCACTAAACGGCGTACATCCCGGTACCCTCGCCTTCCTGACGGATGGGGCGGCCGCGGGCGATAACGACGCGACCGTCCGCCAGCTCTCCGATCTCTCGCCTGCTCAACTGCGTTTGGTCTCAGGTGACGAGGCCGAGACGATGGCAATTTCGTCAGCCAGCAATGCAGCTGACGCGATGACGGTCACCGCAACCCGCCTCAATAGTGCCGCTGCCGCTTCGTATCCCATAACGGCACAAGACGCTCAGGGGCGTGCGATCGCCGCCGGCGCGATCGATTTCCAATCGGGTCAGAGCGTCGCGACCGGATCGATCACCGCGCCGTTCGAAATGCGCAACGATTTCGCGCGCGTCAGCATCGATAACCACGCCACGGCTGGCGCCGTGCATCTGCTCGACGACGGCTTCAAGCGTCGCCGCGTCGTCCTGCTGTCCGGTGAAGTCGGCGATACGTTCCAGCCACTGCTTTCGCCGCTCTATTACATTCAGCGCGCCCTGCAGCCCTACGCCGACCTGATCGAGCCGAACACACCCGATCTCGCGACCTCGATCCCGGACCTGCTCTCGCAGAACCCATCCGTCATCATCATGGCCGATATCGGTCGGCTTCCCCAGCAGACCTATGAGCCGCTGCAGCGCTGGATCGCCAACGGCGGCACGTTGGTCCGCTTCGCTGGGCCGCGTCTTGCCGCTGCTCCCGCTGACGACCCTTTGGTTCCGGTCATATTGCGACAGGGTGAACGCGCCCTCGGCGGCGCTCTGTCCTGGGCCGAGCCGCAGCCGCTGGCGGAGTTTCCCACCTTCGGCCCGTTCGCCGGAATGCCAAAACCCACGGATGTCACGGTCAAACGCCAGGTTCTTGCCGAACCGACGCCAGACCTTGCCGAGCGCACCTGGGCAAGCCTCGCCGATGGTACGCCGCTGGTGACGACGAAGCCGATCAACGCCGGCCGGATTGTCCTCTTCCACGTCAGTGCCGAGGCGACGTGGTCTGACCTGCCGATCTCGGGTAACTTCGTCGAAATGCTGCGCCGCCTCGTCCAACTGTCACGCTCGGGTGGTGTCACCGCCGAAGCCGGTGCTTCCACGGCAGAAGCCTTGCCGCCCTTCCGCCTCTTGACCGCCAAAGGCGCGTTGACCACGGAGACCGGGACGGCGCGCCCATTGATCCCTAACGTCAAGATCACCCCGGTTGCGAGCTTTGACAATCCTCCAGGCCTCTACGGCTCCGAGGAAGGCTTTACCGCGTTGAACGTGTTGCCGAAGGATGCCGAGTTGAAGCCTATCGATACGTCGGGCATTACCGTTGTGCGCGAAGGGTTGATTGGAGGGGAGACATGGTCCGCAAAGCCTGCCCTGTTCTTGATTGCCTTCCTGCTCCTGTTGGCCGACAGCCTGATCGTGCTGTTCATGAGCGGTGCCTTTTCGCGCCTTCGGCCAGCAGCCCGCGCGGCAGCGCTTATTGCCATGGCGATCAGCGCTGCCTTCTTCCTCCAACCCGGGCAATCGCGAGCCGACGACGCCAAGCCAGGCGACGAGCGGATTTTTCAGCGTCTTGACAATACGCACCTTGCCTATGTGGTCACCGGCGAGCAGGAGGTGGATAGGCTCTCCGAACGAGGGCTTGTCGGCCTGACGGACTTCCTGACCTATCGTACCACGCTGGAACCGTCGCCACCGGTCGGTCTGGATCTCACGAAGGACGAGCTTTCCTTCTATCCGATCATCTATTGGCCCATTTCAGCAACCGCCCCCATGCCTTCATCGGCAGCGATCAACAGGATCGACGCCTATATGCGTGCTGGCGGAACGGTGCTCTTCGACACCCGCGACCAGTTCAGCGCGCTCGACAACAACGGCGGCTCGGTCAGCGCCAACGGCGAGCGACTGCAGCAGATCCTTGCCAACCTCGATATCCCGCCGCTCGAGCCGGTACCCTCGGACCACGTGCTGACGAAGTCCTTCTACCTCCTGTCGAGCTTTCCCGGCCGTTACACCGGAAGCCCGCTCTGGATCGAGGCGCGCCAGGAGAACCGCGCGGCCAACGCCAAGTCGACGGCGACGGCAGATGGCGTTTCTCCAATCCTCATCACGGGCAACGACTTTGCTGGCGCCTGGGCCGTCGATGACAACGGAGTGCCTATGCTGCCGACGGTTCCGCCTGATGAGACACAGCGTGAATACGCCTACCGCAGCGGCGTCAACATCATGATGTATATGCTGACTGGCAACTACAAGACCGATCAGGTCCACGTTCCCGCTCTCTTGGAACGGTTGGGTCAGTGAAATGACGATTGATTTTTCGCCCTTCATTCCTTGGCCGCTCCTGGCGGGTCTGGCGATCATTGTCCTGGTGACCGCAGGCTTTGCCATTTGGCGCCGCGTGCGCGGCGCCTGGGTTCGCTCGATCGCCGCCGTCGCTTTGCTGGCCGCCCTCGCCAATCCGCTGTTGCTGCAGGAGGATCGCGAACAACTGTCGACCGTCGTGCCGGTCATCGTCGATCGCAGCCAGAGCCAGCAGACGCCCGAACGCATCAAGATGACCGACGATGCTTTGGCGCAGTTGAAGGAGCGCCTCGCCCGCTTCCCCAATGTCGAACCGCGCTACGTCGACGCGACCGAACCAGAAGACTCCGACGCGCCATCGACGCGGCTGTTCAATGCACTGTCTGCGGCCGTCGCGGATGTACCGCCCGCCCGCATCGGCGGCGCGATCATGCTGACGGATGGCGAAGTCCACGATGTCCCCGGCGTCAACCAGGCGCTCGGCTTCGACGCGCCGATCCACGGACTGATCACCGGCAAGGCCAACGAATTCGATCGCCGCATCGAGGTCGTCAAGGCACCACGCTTCGGCATCGTCAACGAGGAGCAGCAATTGCTGCTGCGCGTCTTCGACGATGGCCCGAGCCCCGGTGGAACCGCTGACGTCACGGTGAAGCTTAACGGCAATGAGATCGCCACGCTCCAGGCAACACCCGGCCGCGACACGCCTTTTTCGTTCAAGGTCGAGCGCGGCGGCAGCAACGTCCTCGAATTTTCGGTTGCCGGCCTTCCCGGTGAGGTTACCGAGGCGAACAACCGCGCCGTCCATGTGATTGACGGCATTCGCGAGAACCTGCGCGTTCTGTTGGTCTCCGGCGAGCCGCACGCCGGCGAGCGCGCTTGGCGCAACCTCCTTAAGTCGGATGCCTCGGTGGATTTGGTGCACTTCACCATCCTGCGTCCGCCGGAAAAGCAGGACGGCACGCCGATCAACGAACTATCGCTGATTGCCTTCCCGACCCGCGAGCTGTTTGTCGACAAGATCAAGGACTTCGACCTGATCATCTTCGACCGCTACCAGCATCGTGGCGTCCTGCCGATCCTCTATTACGACTACATCGCCCAATATGTGGAAAACGGTGGCGCCTTGCTGATCGCCGCCGGCCCTGAACATGCCGGCCAGGATTCGATTGCGCTGACGCCGCTGTCGTCTGTGCTGCCGGCCGCGCCGACCGGCCAGATGATCGAAAAGGCTTTCTATCCTAGGCTCTCGGAGGAAGGCCGCAAACACCCGGTCACCCGCGGTCTCGATGGATCAGCAGACGAGCCGCCGCATTGGGGCCGCTGGTTCCGCAGCGTCGATGTCGAACAGCCGCAGGGCCAGACCGTAATGGTCGGCGCGGACAACCATCCGCTGCTCGTTCTCAATCGCGCCGGACAGGGACGCGTCGCGATGCTGCTCTCCGATCAGGGCTGGCTCTGGGCGCGCGGCTTTGAAGGCGGTGGCCCGCACGTGTCGCTCTATCGCCGCGTCGCGCATTGGCTCATGAAGGAACCAGCCCTTGAGGAAGAGGCGCTGACTGCACGGGCAGCCGGCCGCACGCTGGAGATTACGCGGCAGACGATCGGGGGAAACCCTGGCGATGCGACGGTCCGCTACCCCTCGGGCAAGACGGAAACACTGCCGCTGACGCAAGCCGAGCCTGGTCTCTTCAAGGCGGAAAAGAAGATGGACGAGATCGGCCTCTTCGAAATCAGGAACGGCGAAATGA
The DNA here is from genome assembly GCF_000298315.2 of Rhizobium grahamii CCGE 502. Taxonomy (GTDB): domain Bacteria; phylum Pseudomonadota; class Alphaproteobacteria; order Rhizobiales; family Rhizobiaceae; genus Rhizobium; species Rhizobium grahamii. The sequence continues at coordinate 343,675 of NZ_AEYE02000014.1, forward strand.
CGACGCTCGTTCATGTCGGCGCGGTCGATGCTCCGGAATTCAAGGCGATGATCTCGACGACCGATGCATTGAAGCCCATTGCCGACAAGTCGAAAGGCCTCGTCACCCGTGTTTCCAACAATGACGGCGCGATCAGCATCCCGCCGATCTTGCCGGTTCGTGGCCAGATCCGCGTTGCCGACAACGATCGTCTGCAGATCCACCTCACGAATGAAACGGTGCTGAAGGGCATCAACACCCTGCCGCTGTTTGCCGGTTTTGCCGGCGTCGGCATCCTGCTCCTTGCCTTCGGCGCCATGTGGTGGCGCGAAGGGCGTTAGCGGCATGGCCGAATTTGAGCTAACGGGCTCGCCCGCAGCCGATGATCTCACGACGATCGGCGACGCACTCTCGGCCTTCAACGTCCATGACGTCGGGCCTGCCGAGCGCCAGCCGCTTGCGGTTCTCATCCGCGATACCGACGGCAACGTCTCCGGTGGGCTCTCGGGCTATACAGCCTGGGGCTGGCTTTTCACCCAGTTGCTGTACATTCCCGACAACGAACGCGGTAAGGGCATGGCAGGCAAGATCCTTGCCCTGGCCGAAGAGGAGGCAATCGCACGCGGCTGCCACGGTGCCTGGATCGATACCTTCAATCCGCAAGCGCTACGGGCATACCAACAGCAAGGTTACGAGATATTCGGCGAATTGCCTGAGTTTCCAAAAGGCCGAACGCGCACATTTCTGCGCAAGGTGCTGGCCGAAGTTAGCTGAGCGCAGCCAGCCGCGTTTCCGTATCGATTGCCGTCGTAGCTATTGCTGCCACGACCAACAGGCCCGCGAACAGGCCGATGGCCAAGCCCAATCCGCCTGAAACGACGTATGCCATCAGGGAAGGCGCAAGCAAACCACCGAGGCGCGCCATCGCCCCTGCTGATCCCATGCCCGTCGCTCGCGATGCGGTGGGGTAGAGTTCCGGCGTATAGGCGTAGAGTGCTCCCCAGGTTCCGAGCAGCGCAAAGCTCATGACCAGCAGCGACGCGCCGACAAGCATATCGCTTGGAGAAACGACAAAGAGCAAGCACCCGAGCGCCGACAGCAAGCAGAACCCGATCAATGTCGGCTTTCGGCCCCAGGCCTCGACCCCATAGGCGGCAAGCGCATAACCTGGCACCTGCGCAAGTGCAACGAACACCAGGAAGCCGTATCCGCGCACGAAGCCGAACCCATCGCCCGCCAGCTTCGCCGGCATCCACGTGAAGACGCCGTAGTAGGATACTGAAACCAGGAACCAGATCGCCAGGATCAACAGGCTGCGGCGGCGCAGCTCGTCGGAGAATATGCCTTCCGCTGCATGTGGCGTTGCGACGATTTCGTCGTCCGACGGCAGGGGCGCTTTCTGATTCACAGCCAGCATCCTGTTGACGATCACCTTCGCCTCGGCCGTCCGTCCGGTCCGTAACAGGTAAAGTGGTGATTCAGGAACAAAGAAGCGCAGCGTAAGACCCACCAAAGCCGGCACAGCCGTGACCGCGAAAATATAACGCCAGGGGTCGGTCACTCCGGCAACGCTCGCAGCCCAGGCGGCCAGTGCGACGATCAGGGTTCCGATTGCCCAGAAACCCTCGAGCGCAACCAACCAGCGGCCACGGCTCTTGGCGGGCAGGAATTCGGCCATCATCGCGTAGTCCACCGGCAGCGTGCCGCCAACCGCCATGCCGGTGAGGAATCGCAATGCAAGCAGAGCGACAAAGCTGGGAGCGAAGATAGAAAGAATGCCGAAAAGCGCATCGCAGGCGACCGTCACGATCAGCACTTGGCGGCGTCCGACCCTGTCGGCAAGCCGCCCGAAGGCGACGGCTCCGATAAGCATGCCGAGAAAGAATAGTGTACCAGTCTGCAGGGCTTGCGGAACGGTCAGGCCGAAAGTGGCAGCGATAGAAGCTGCGGTGAAGCCAACAGCAAGCACCTGCATGGCATCCGCCGCCCACACAAGACCGAATATACCGATCAGGCGTCGCTGGAACGCCCCGGTGCCGGCGCGATCCAGCGCCTCGTCCATGGAAATGCCGCTCATGCTCTAGCCCTTCAAGCCACTGAAAGATCACGCAAAGCGCGCTTCAGGCATAAGGCTCAATACCGCACGCGACCTATTTTCGCCAGCCAATAGTTCCCTTGAGCCTGATATGCGCATCCTCGGCGAGTGGTACGACCAATACGCGGGCCGGATCGACGGGGCCGGGAAATGCCAGTGCGTTATGAGCAACTCTCTCGAAACCGAGCGGGCAGTAGTAGGGAGGATCGCCGATGAGGATGACCGCCTCCGATCCCTTGCGGCGCGCGGCATCAATGGCGATCCGAACCAGTTCCCGCCCGATACCGCGACCCTTGTGGGACGGTCGCACGGCCAGTGGCCCCAGCAGGTGCGCATTGACCGAGCCCGCCAGGACGGGCGTCATGCGCACTGATGCAATCGTTTCGCCGTCGTCGGCGCAAATGAAGGAGAGCGAAAGGTCGTGCGGCCCTTGCTCGCGAATCCGCGCGGCGGCCCGGGTATGCCGCCCGGGACCGAATGCTTCTTCGTTGATGTGTTCGATGGCAGCGTCGTGCGACGCATCCTCAGTGAGGTAGACCAGATCGTGCTTGTGCATGATGAGACGGAAACCGGGTAGACAGAATTGATGGATCTCGAGCACGCCCTTCGGCGTTCGGGAGCATCAGCGTCGTCGCAGGTTTCTCGGTGCAAACATCAAATCGGGTTCCTGAAGTGTGAAATGGCCGATAGCAGGAAAAATTTCGGTCGTCCAATGGAAATTTAGCGCAAGGCAACGCTGCGTGACGCACTGTTCAATCTTTACCGCCCTGCAAATGCGTCGGACCTGCGATATGTCTGGGCCAAGGAAAAATTGAAGGATCACAATATGGGCATGCTGGTTGATGGCGTTTGGCATGACGTCTGGTACGATACGAAAGAAACCAAGGGGCACTTCAAGCGCGCCGCTTCCCAGTTTCGCAACTGGATTACCGCCGACGGCGCAGCCGGACCGTCCGGTACGGGTGGCTTCAAAGCTGAGGCTGGCCGTTACCATCTCTATGTTTCGCTTGCCTGCCCTTGGGCGCATCGCACGCTCATCTTCCGCAAGCTCAAGAAGCTCCAGGATCTTATCAGCGTTTCGGTCGTCGATCCGCTAATGTTGTCGAACGGCTGGGAGTTCAAGGTCGGCGACGGTGCAACGGGCGATCATCTCTTCGGTTCCAAGACGCTGTGGGAAGTCTATGTGAAGGCCGACCCACATTATTCCGGCCGCGTCACCGTGCCTGTCTTGTGGGACAAGAAGACCAACACGATCGTCAACAACGAGTCGTCCGAAATCATCCGGATGTTCAACAGCGCCTTTGATCATTTGACCGGCTCGACTGCTGATTTTTATCCGCAAGACCTGCGCGCCGATATCGATGAGCTCAATTCCGTCGTCTATGACACTGTCAACAACGGTGTCTATAAGGCCGGCTTTGCCACGACCCAGGAAGCCTACGGAGAGAATGTAGTAAAGCTTTTCGAAACACTCGATATGCTTGAACACCGTCTTGGCAAGGGTCGTTATCTCTTCGGCGATCGGCTGACCGAGGCCGACTGGCGGCTCTTCACGACGCTGGTTCGTTTCGATGCCGTCTATGTCGGTCACTTCAAGTGCAACATCCGCCGCATCGACGACTATCCTAATTTGTCGGCTTATCTGTGCGATCTCTACCAGACGCCCGGCGTCAAGGAGACGGTCAACTTCCGTCACATCAAGGACCACTATTACCGCAGCCACAAGACTATCAATCCGACCGGCATCGTGCCTGTCGGCCCGCTGCTCGATCTCGATCGCCCGCATGGTCGGGCGCGATTGGCTGCAGCCTAGCGCTGGTCTACCACATGTGGGCAAGCTCCCGCTCGCCCGCGAGTTCCGCCAGCCGGCGGCGTGTTGCCTCAGTGGTATCTGCTGGCAGGTCATCAATGGCGAAGAAGCCGCACTCGACGATTTCGCGATCCGGCGGACGGGGTGCGGTTTGCTCTACCTGCGTCTTGTAAAAGAGGACATGGTCGCGTCGGCTCGCCGCCTTGTTGAAATAAACGTGAAACAGCTGCGGCCGTCCGAGAATACGCAAATTCCCTTCCTCGCGGAGTTCTTTGATCAACGCTTCCTCGGCAGTTTCATTGCGCTCGAGCCCGCCGCCCGGCATGTGCCAGCCGGGCACATAGCTGTGCCGCACGAGAAAGACCCGCCCAGCCGAATCGAAGCACGCTGCCCGCACGCCCATCGTCATTCCACGCGCGACCGCGAAATATACGTGGACGATGCGCATCAGCACACGGGACTGCCAAGGGCGAATGGTTCCGGTCACGCTCTTTCCAATTCCCTTAATCCGTTCAAGCAGATGTGTTTGAATTGCAAACTTACTGGGCTATGTGTCGTCGCATGTTCAAACTCGCGCACATCTCCGATATCCATCTCGGCCCACTCCCTCGCCTTTCGGTGCGCGAGCTCTTCTCCAAACGCATCACCGGCTTTGTGAACTGGCATCGCAACAGGCGCAAGCACCTTTTCGGCAGCACGCTGGATGTATTGCTCGAGGACATCCGCACGAAGCAGGCCGATCATCTGGCGGTTACCGGCGATCTCGTGAATCTCGCGAGCGGGCTGGAAATCCGGGCCGCCGCCGCATGGCTGAAGGAACTCGGCGATCCCGCAGACAATTCCGTCGTGCCCGGAAACCACGATGCCTACGTCCCTGGCGCCTACGAAAAATCGGTGCGCGCATGGTATGACAATGTGCGCGGGGACCTCGCCCCGCCCGAATGGCAGGAAGACCGCCACGTCTTTCCTTACCTCCGCGTTCGCGGCAAGGTCGCCATTGTCGGCTGCTCGACAGCCGTGGCAACGCCCCCTTTTGCGGCCAGCGGCTTCTTCGGCGAGCGACAGGCGCGTGACACCGTGAACATGCTGCGCGCGGCCGGCGAGGCGGGCTTGTTTCGAGTAGTGATGATCCACCACCCGCCGATCCGCGGCGCGACCTCCTTCCACAAGCGAATGATCGGCATCCGCCGCTTTGGCGCCGTGATCTCCACCGGCGGCGCCGAATTGGTGCTCCACGGCCATACCCATTTGAATACGCTTCACTGGCTGCGCGGCCAGACTGGTCCCGTTCCGGTGGTCGGCATCGCCTCCGCATCGCAGGGGCCGGGAGGATTGAAACCCCGAGCCGCCTACAATCTGTTCTCGATCGACGGCTCTCCGGGCGCATGGGAACTCACAGGAGAGCGCTTCAGCATCAACTCCATGGGCGACAGCGTTTGCAGCGAAAGTGTCGATATTTTCAGAGGTTAGCACTGCTTTCGGAATCATCGCATCGGCAAATTGATTAAGAAAATGAAGATGACGATATCTTGAATTTCAGAAGGCATCCGAGGACTTGGCAAGTGGCGATTGCCACGTAAACTTGTTGTCTCTGCAGCACCAATTCACGGAGTCATTGCATGCCTATGGCGTCCCCCAGTCTTCGCGGCGTGGCGCTAGCCGCTTCGCTCATCATCGCCGCCTCTTCATCCGCCTTTGCCATCGGTGATGAGAGCGACGAAACCAAGCCGCCGCCAAAGACCGAAACGACGACAAAATGTGCTGATGGCAAGGTCTGGGATGCGAAGCGCAAGGAATGCGTGGTCCCGAAAAAGAATTCGTTCAACGACGATGATCTCTACAAAGCAGCGCGCGAATTCGCCTATGCCGGTCAGTACGACAACGCCCTGACCGTGCTTCGGCTGGCCAATAACCAGAACGATCCGCGCATCCTGAACTATCTCGGCTATGCCAACCGCAAGGCGGGCAGAATGGAACTAGGGATGTCGTACTATCGCAAGGCGTTGCAGGCGGACGAGAATTATATTCTCGCACGGTCATACATGGGACAAGCTTTGGTGGAACAGGGTGACCTGCAGGGAGCGCGCGTCCAGCTCGTCGAGATCCGAGATCGAGGTGGTGAGCAAACCTGGGCCTATCGCTCGCTGCTACTGGCATTGAACGGCTACCGTACCTACTGAGGTGGCCGCCACACTGCTGACGAAGAAAAGCTTTGAGAACCCGTGGGATACGCTGCCGGATGCTTGCGAAGCATCAGCTACTTGTTTCATAAAGGACACAGAAGCGATATAAAATCGATCTCCTGCTGGGCGCTCTCCCTGAGCACTCATGCACTACCTGGAAAGACCATGCGTCAACCCGTGACGACCATCGATCTCAGACGCGACCTGGTGGGCCTTCTGCCTCGGCTACGGCGTTTCGCGATGACCCTTGCCGGTGACGCAGCGAGTGCGGACGAACTCGCGCAGGTGGCGTGCGAGCGCGCCATTGCAAAGGGCAATCAATGGAATGGCGAAGGCCGTCTGGAAAGTTGGGTATACGCCCTCGCCCGCCAGCATTGGAGCGACGACCATCGCCGACGCAAGCCGCATCCCGCTTCCAGGAGCAATGTCACTGATATCCGGGAAGCGAACCGCGATCGCACTTCCCTCGTCGATCCCGATGTCATCCACCGCATGATCGCCGACATGCCCGAAGGCACATCCAGCGCCTTTTTGCTGGTTGTCGTCGAAGGTCATAGCTATCAGCAGGCAGCCGACATCATGGGTGTCACCATCAACATCGTCGTATCCCAGCTGGCCGCGGCAAGACTCCATTTCGCCAGCGTCGCTGACAATTATCCTCACAGGTACTGAATTGCTCGATTTCAAAAAACTGCCGCTCGATGCTCAGCTAGCCGCCCTGCTGGATGGCGAGACGACGGCCGAACAGAAGCACGAACTCGAGCAGCGCCTGGCCACCGACGAAGGCGCCAAGCGGCTTTACGACAAGCTGCGACACGGCGCCGACTTCGGAAAGCACCGCCTCGACGACGTTCTCAAGGAACCGGTTCCTCTCGCCCTTGTTCGGTCGATCAAGAGTGCACAGCCGCCAAAGGCGCCAGTCGCACCGCACATTTCACGGCCCTCGTTCAAGCTTGCGCCGACGGGGCCACAGGCTCTGGCGGCAGCCGTCATCCTCTTCATCGCCGGCTGTGGCATCGGCTTTTTCGCCGCCGGCAGCACTGGCGCGATGAAGTCGGGCGCCTCAACAACCATCGAAGCCGCTCCGGATTCCGGCGAATGGTTGATCGACGTTATCGCCAACCAGCGGCTTGTCGCACGCCAGCCGCGCCATATTGTCGAGGTTCCCTCGACGCAGGCGGAAGAAATTTCCACCTGGCTGACGTCGACAGTGGGCGTTGCGTTCCGAGTCCCCGACCTTTCAGACCAGGGCTGGACCTTCCAGGGTGCACGCGTCTTTATCGGCGACGGCCGGCCGGTCGGTCAGCTCGTCTACACGAGTTCGGATGGCGACCTCGCCTCGATCTGCTTCCGCAAGGACAACTTGCCCTCGGAGGCCGACGACTTCAGGGAAACAATCAAGGATGAGATTGGCGTGGTCTCCTGGCATAATGCCGGCACATCCTATGTGCTCGTCGGCCCGTCGTCGGAAGCGTCACTCGACCAACTCGCCATGCAGGTTGCGACATCCATCTGATCCCCGGACGAACTGCAACGGAGCGGCCGACCTAAGGACGCCGCCCAATTTTTCCAAACTATTTACGAGAATGTGCAGCGGAACACTCCGCTGCACAGATCGCGTCAGGCCTTGCCGGCCTTAACGTCAAGCACGCGGTTCGCTGCAGACACAATTGCTTCGAGAGAAGCGCCTACGATGTTGGTGCTGATGCCGGCGCCGAAGAGCTTTCCATCAGGATAGGACGTCTCGACGTAGGAGATCGCGGCAGCATTCGAGCCATGCTGCAGCGAATGCTCCGAATAGTCCTCGACCGACATGTCGATGCCGAGATAGTGCGAGAGCGCGTTTATGAAGCCATCGACCGGGCCGTTGCCCCTGCCCTCGATACGCTTCGTCTCACCGTTATCGGTGATCTCGGCCGCAACGATGCGCTGCCCCTTGTGCTCGGGATCGGCATAGGTGTGGTGGTCGACGAACTTGATGCGGCCTTCCGGCTGCGTCACATAGCGCTCAATGAAACGGTCGTAGATCCGTTTCGACGGCAACTCCTTGCCCTCTTCGTCGGTGATCCGCTGAATGTCTTCGCGGAACTCGACCTGCAGGTTACGCGGCAGGTTCAGCCCGTAATCCTGCTGCAGGATGTAAGCGATACCGCCCTTGCCCGACTGCGAGTTGATACGGATGATCGCCTCGTAGGAGCGACCGACGTCCTGCGGGTCGATCGGCAGGTAAGGCACTTCCCAGACCGGGTGATTGGCAACCTTGATCGCCTTCATGCCCTTGTTGATCGCGTCCTGGTGCGAACCGGAGAACGCCGTATAGACCAGTTCGCCGACATAGGGGTGGCGCTCGCCGATCGGCATCTGGTTGGAATATTCGAAGACTTCCTTCATGCGCACGATGTTTGAGCAGTCGATCTCAGGATCGACACCCTGCGTGAACATGTTCAGCGCCATTGTCACAACGTCGACGTTGCCGGTGCGCTCGCCGTTGCCGAACAGCGTGCCTTCGACGCGGTCAGCGCCCGCGAGCAGCGCCAGTTCGGCGGCGGCGATGCCGGTGCCTCGGTCATTGTGCGGGTGCAGCGAGATGATCAGGTTCTCGCGGTTGTCGAGATTGCGGCACATCCACTCGATCTGGTCGGCATAGACGTTCGGCGTCGCCATCTCGACTGTCGACGGCAGGTTGATGATCAGCTTGTTGTCGGGCGTCGGCTTCATCACCTCGATAACGGCATTACAGATGTCCAGCGCCACGTCGAGTTCGGTGCCGGTGAAGCTTTCCGGGGAGTATTCGAAACGGTAGCCGCCGCCGGCCTTCGCCGCCATGTCGGAGATCATCTTCGCCGCATCGACGGCGATCTGCTTGATGCCCTGGACATCCTTGGCGAACACGACGCGACGCTGCAGTTCGCTGGTGGAGTTGTAGAAGTGGACGATCGGACGATTCGCGCCTTCCAGCGCTTCGAACGTGCGGGTGATCAGTTCCGGACGGCACTGCACCAGCACCTGCAGCGAGACATCGTCAGGCACGTTGCCCTGCTCGACGCACCAGCGCGCGAAATCGAAGTCGGTCTGCGATGCGGACGGGAAGCCGATCTCGATTTCCTTGAAGCCCATGTCGAGCAGCAACTGGAACATGCGGGCCTTGCGATCGTGGCCCATCGGGTCGACCAACGCCTGGTTGCCGTCGCGCAGGTCTACTGAGCACCAGACCGGGGCTTTGGTCAGCGTCTTGGACGGCCACGTGCGGTCAGGGATGTTCACCTGCGGATAGGCGCGATACTTGATCGCCGCCTCGGGCATGCCTTTGGTTTGGGAGCGGGTGTTCGTGTCCATGTCTTCTCTTCCTCTTCCCGTCATCTGGCCAGCCGCGTCATAGCGTATCGGGTCTGGCTTGGCGATGACGAATCCGGTGCCGATGCATCCGCTTGATCAGTTTCGGGAGTGGTCACGAGGAGCGATGGCCTGGGCGGGCTTTCGGCCGCCGGGCGCTCCTCAACGGACCCGGCAACCGCGCGTAAGGCCGAGGAGAAGAAGCGAGGTAAGAGCGCGCGTGTTGTTACGGAGCGCGATGCGCCCGCGAGCAACCTGCTCAGAAATGACAATGCCCGTGTTCTTCATGGCAGCGTGTATAACCGGGGTACAAAAAACTGGCAATCCCTCCGTCTATTTTTTCGCCGCTTGCACAAAACGCGACAGCGCCAGCATCAAACCGCCGGCAAGCAATCCCCAGAAGGCACCGGAGATACCGGCGAACGACACGCCCGATGCCGTCACCAGAAAGGTGATGGCCGCAGCCTCCCGCGACTCCGGTGCCTGGAAAGCCGACATGGCAGAACTCGAAAATGCGCCGACCAGTGCCAGACCCGCTACCGCCTGGATCAGGATCGGCGGCGCTAAAGCCACGAAGGTTGTCACCGCACCCGCGAGCAACCCAAGAATGACATAGGAGATGCCCGAGACGAGAACGGCCCAATAGCGCCGCGCCGGATCGGGATGCGCATCCTGACCGGCGCACATCGCCGCCGTGATCGCGGCGAGATTCACTGCATGACCGCCGAACGGCGCCGCGAGGATCGAGAACAGGCCAGTCACCGAAAACAGCGGCCCAGGCTTCGGCGCATAGCCGTTCACCTTCAGGACCGCGATGCCGGGAATGTTCTGCGAGGCCATGGTCACGATGAAAAGTGGCAGGGCGATGGAGACGAAAGCCGGCAGATTGAAGACAGGCATAACGAACTCGACCGGCGGCCGCAGCGCTTGTTCCAGCGAACCGATCGCTCCATCGGGAATGTCCACGCCGAAGGCAACCACGAACACGAAGGCTGCAAGAGCCGCCGGCACCGCCCAGAGCCTCTTGAATGCGCCGACGACGATCCATGCCAGCACGATGGGCAAGCCAAGCAGCGGGTTGAAACCGATCGCCCTGACAGGGGCAAAGCACAGACCGATCAGCACACCAGCGAGCATCGCGTTGGCCAGCGGCGCGGGGATCGCCGCAACCGCACGACCAAGCGGCTTGAACAGGCCGGCAATGACAATCAGCACCGCGCAGATGAGAAACGCGCCGACCGCGGCATTGAACCCACCCTCGACAACGCCGGTACTTGCCAACAAGGCGCCACCCGGGGTGGACCAGGCGATACTGATCGGCAGGCGCGTCACGGTGCTGAGCACGATCGCACAAAGTCCCAGCGCGATCGACAAAGCCATGAGGCCCGACGCCGCCTGCGCATCCGTCGCGCCGACACTCTGCAGGCCGTGCAGCACAACCGCAAAGGAACTGGCAAATCCCACGAAGGTGGTGAGGATGCCCATGAACAGGCTCTGAATGGAAAAGTCTTTAAGCATGGCGGAGCTCGAGCAGCGGAAAGTCCGCATGGAGCACGAGGGAATGCGGCGAGGCAAGGGCAGAAAGAGCCGATATGGTTCTGCATCAGCCCAGGCTCGCTACCTACTTGACCCGCGGCTCGCTCAGTCAAACCGCATCACCGCTATCACTTAGACGGCAAAAAAGCGCCCTCGCCCGCCTTACGGCAAGCAAGGGCGCTTCTCATAGCTCAAGATCAGATTTCGGACTGCGACGTTACGATGCGCGAAACGAGGCCGTAGGCCTTGGCTTCTTCGGCAGACAGCCAGTAGTCGCGATCGGTATCGGCAGCGATCTTCTCGTAAGGCTGCCCCGTTGCATCCGACATAATCTTGTTCAGGCGCTCGTTCATCTTGATGATCTCGCGAGCCTGGATTTCGATGTCGGATGCCATGCCGCGCGTGCCACCGGACGGCTGGTGGAGAAGGAAGCGCGTGTTCGGCAAGCAAATGCGCTGCTCCTTCGGCGCCGCGACATAGATCAGCGCGCCGGCCGAGGCGACCCAGCCGGTCCCGATCATCCAAACCTTCGGCTTGATGAACTTGATCATGTCGTGGATCGAATCACCGGACTCGACATGGCCGCCGGGTGAATTGACGTAGATGCGAATATCGTCGTCATTGGCGGCCGCGAGCGCCACAAGCTGCGTGCAGACCTTCTGCGCGAGTTCCTGTGTGATCGGCCCGTAGATGAAGATCGAACGCGACTTGAAAAGGTTCGCCTCCGTTTCCTTGCCGAGCGGCAGTTCCTTCGTCTTGTCGTCCTGTTCTTCTTCTTCGTACATTCGAACCTCTCTTACGTCCAATTCGGTTCACCGCACATAGTGCGACTCCATGCGTAAAACAATGCGGGAAAAAGACAAGCCACGGAACGGGTGAAGATATGGTTAGGCAGCCAAGCCAGATTACCGCAATGTAACTTGGCGTGGCTTTGAAAAGTCGAAATCCATACCTACGTCATCCCTTAGCGAACGATCGTGAGCAACAAGGAGACCGGCCATGTCCCCCGAAGAACGCCAATTGTTGACGGCCCTTTTCGACCGGGTCCGCACCGCCTCGGCAACCCCGCGTGACCATGACGCTGAAGCGTTGATTGATCAGGCAACGCGTGAGCAACCCTACGCCGCCTACTATCTCGCACAGGCCGTGATCGTGCAGGAAAAGGGGCTAGAAGCGGCAGCCAATCATATCAGGCAACTGGAAGAGCGCGTTCGTGTGCTCGAGGCCGACCAAAGCGAATACCACAAGGCAGAACAGGGCGGCGGTTTCCTCAGTTCGATCTTCGGCAGCAGCCAGACGCCGCAGCAGCCGGCATCTCCGACGCCTTCCTCGGGTCCTTGGGGAAGCACCTCGCGGCAGCAAATCCAGCAGGACCGCGGGTTCGATGCCACGCCTCGCGCAATACAGCAGCCTACCGGACCATGGAACTCACCGGCGGCCGGCCCCTCCGCTGGTGGCAGCTTCTTGCAAGGCGCGCTCGGAACCGCAGCCGGTGTCGCCGGCGGCATGTTGCTTGCCAATTCGCTGAGCGGGATTTTCGGCAGCCACGCATCGTCACTTGGCTGGGGCTCGCCGCTCGCCGGCAGCAATCCCTTCAGCAACACGCCGACCGAAGAGACCGTCATCAACAACTATTTCAATAACGACGGCGACAAACAGCAGGCAGCTGACAGCACGAACAACAACAGCAACGATGACAACAACGCTGCTGGTCTGCAGCAAGCCAGCTACGACACCAACGATGACGTTGCTGAAGACGATCAGTCCGATTTCGGCAATGACGACAGCTTCAACGCTTGACCACACGCGCCCGCCGCGAACTTAGTGTCCGGAAACCGTGAGATCCGTTCACGTATCGTCTGCGATAAGATTGCGTGTTCGATGCCCGCCAAGGTTTCGGTGGGCACGGCTGGAGATCGATTGATAAGCCGGCAGCGGACGAATAAGGTCCGGCGATATGATCTATCAGGCGGAGCAGCGGTGAAGATCCTCATTATCAGTCGGAAAGCCGAGGAAAAAAGACGAGAGTTTCAATCGCGGCAAATGCAAAAGCTGGGACTGGATTTCGAGTTTCTGGACGCGTTCGAAGCACGCGACCTGTCCGTCGAAGAGTGCCAGAAGGCAGCAAACACCTGGCCGAGCCCGACACTGCGCGAGGATGTCGCCTGCTTCACCTCGCACAGGATGGCTTGGAAAGTCATCATCGAACGAAACGAACGAACACTGATCCTCGAAGACGACGCGGTATTATCCGAGAACTTTACTGACGCGATCAGGAGCATCAAAGGCAGCGGCGACAACTGGGACCGGGTCTACGATCTGGAATTCGCGCCTCGCCCACATATCCTTGCAAGGTCACCTGTTTGGACTGATGGCATCCATCGCGCGACGCGGGTGTTTCAGAACCGCGTCGGCACCGCCGCCTATATCATCGGTCCGCGTGCGGCTGCGAAAATGCTGGAAGACACCAAGAACTACGCCCTCATCGACGCCTATTTCTGGCATCGCGCATGGCTGAAGGCATACCAGATCGAGCCGGCACCCGTCGTCCAGATGCAATTCCTCGACGGTAGCGCCGACAGGTCGGCGTTTGTGCGCAAATCGATAGACCGGGCTTTCACGCCGCAAAGCAGGCTGCGCAAAAATCTGTTGCGGCTCTGGCTTGAAGGCATCAAGGCGAGAAATCTTGTCAGAGGCTGGCTCGGCGGCGAAAAGCGCCCGCTGCAGATCGACCGGGCGAGCTTTGTGTCCGATGCCGAGCTGGCAGCGACGGCTTCCGCCTAGTCACTGCCCGCTGCCCCATAGCCGCTAGCCGCGGCCGCGGTAGGTCGCAACGCCCTGATCCGGCAGCCACACGCCCTCGGGCGGCTTGCCGGTCTGCCAGAAGACGTCGATCGGAATGCCCCCGCGCGGATACCAGTAAGCGCCGATCCTCAGCCACTTCGGATCGAGCAACTCGACCAGCCGCTTGGCGATATAGACCGAGCAATCCTCGTGGAAGGCACCATGGTTGCGGAACGCATGCAGAAAAAGTTTCAGCGACTTCGATTCCACCAACCATTCGTCCGGGATGTAGTCGATGACGATATGGGCGAAATCCGGCTGACCGGTCATCGGGCAAAGCGACGTGAACTCCGGCGCCGTGAAGCGGACGACATAGTCGGTGCCGACGTGGCTCGCGGGCACCTTCTCCAGCACCGCTTCCTCGGGTGACTTGGGTGATTCCGTCTGGCTGCCCAGCATGGACAGGTTGGATACGTCTGTTGTGGGCATTCAAGCCTCCTTGATGACTTTGACGCGAATGCCGTGGGCCTTTTCGCCTTCGGGTTCCACGTGAATGGCGATGCTGGAGCCCGGATGCACGGTACGGATGGCATCTTCAAGGCGATCGCAGATATCGTGCGCCTGCCTTACAGACATGGCGGCGGGCACGACAAGATGGAAATCGACGAAGGTGACGGCGCCCGCGCGCCTGGTCTTCAGATCGTGAACCCCGATTGAGCCTGCAGCGTGGGTGGCAATGGCCTGCTTGATCGCCTCTTCCTCTTCGAGTGTGACGGCCTGATCCATCAACCCGCCAATCGAATGCGAGATGACCTTCCAGCCCTGATAGAGAATGTTGATGGCGACCAGGATCGCGAGCACGGGGTCGAAGATCGCGTAACCGGTGGCCAGCGCCAGCAGCAGACCGACGAGGACTCCGACGGACGTGACGACGTCGGACATGATGTGCTGGCCGTCCGCTGTCAGCGCTGCCGAGCGGTACTTGCGCCCGGTCCGGATCAGCAACTGCGCCCAAACCGCATTGATCACGCCGGCCACAAAGTTGATGGCAAGACCGAGTGCCGGCGCATCCAGCATGCGTGGTTCGGCGAGATGACCGATCGCCTCATTGACGATCAACAGCGCCGCGACCACGATCAGCACGCCCTCGGTAACCGCCGAAAGGTATTCCGCCTTATGATGACCGAAGGGATGATCGTGGTCGGCCGGTTTTTGGGCATAGCGGATAACGAAGAATGCGATGAAGGCGGCGACAACGTTCACCGTCGATTCCAGTCCGTCCGACAGCAGCGCCACCGAACCGGTCACCCACCATGCAACCATCTTCAGACCCATGACGCCGAGCGACATCGGGATCCCCCAGAGCGCCAGCCTCCGAACCGTGAGATTTCCTTTTTCGTTCATATCGATACCCCTGCGCCGATCTTCAGTGCGGATGCGAACGAATTGCAGAAACCATGCCATTCAAACGCAAAACCGCCCACGCGAAAATCGCGCAGGCGGCCAATGGCCGGTGATATGTGCCAAAATGCTTATTTTGTCAAACAGCCTATGCGAAATCCTAACCCGCGCTCCACCGAAAAGTTGACCGACTTTCCGCAATACTCTGGGCGGCTAAGTGCCGGATGTTACAAGCGCCTCGTCAACTTGCGGGGCACGCTGCGCCTGTTTCAATCCAGGCCCTGATCAAATCGCCGAACTCCGCTTGGGTGCCGGGCGCCGCCTCACGTCCCTCGCCCGGATTCCAGCCCCAACCGACGAGGCTGTCATGGGCCATGTGCTCGAGGAGCTGGTTCGTATCCTTGCCGCCGTTACGCTTCGGGTCCTTGATCTGTTCGCATATCTCACCAAGCGACTTGCCGACCCAGGCCATTTCGATCGGCGCAAGATGCCAGGACGGATTGCCGGGAATGCTTTTGAGCGTCGGCGATTGGCCAACAATGGTGGCATTATCGGCTCCATGGCATGTGTTGCACATCATGCCAGGCACACCCATCCCGCCCTCGCCGCGCGTGACTGGCGGCTGGTGCGGATGCATGGCCATCGTTTGCAGCGGCCTGTCGCCGGCCGGATGACAATTCAGACACCGGGGATGCTCGATCACCTTGCCGGCTTCCTGGAAGAGCGCGACCGACCGCGCCTTCTGATCGGTAATCTCGGCGAAGGAAGCTGCCGGCTTAAGCGTCGACTTTTCAGCCGGCACCTGCGCGAGTGCCATGAGCGAAACCGGCAGAGCCGCAAAAAGGGACATGCCACCTGCCATGCAGGCGATCGCCAATCTGCTTTTCATCTCCGCGCCCTCAGCTTGTTGCTACGGCGACGATTGGGAGACTACGAACCGGTGAACCGGTCAGCCGCCTCCAGGCATTCGCCGTTGCTGGTCCGACGGGCGGAACACCCGGCTCACCGACCCCGGTGGGACGCTCGCCGGATTTAATGATAGCCACCTCCACATGCGGCATTTCGTTTATGCGGATCGAACGATAGTCGTGGAAGTTGGACTGCATGATCGAACCACCCTTGCCGAGCGTCACCGCGTCGAACAGCACAGCGCCGAGCCCATAGCCGATGCCGCCTTCCATCTGCGCCTTGATGACATTCGGATTGATCGCAATGCCGCAATCGACCGCGCACCAGACCTTATGTACCCGAGGCACGCCGTCAGCACCGGCGGATACCTCGACCACTTGACCAACATAGGTACCGAAGCTCTTGACCACCGCAACACCGCGTTGCCGACCTTCCGGCACTTTGGCGCCCCAATCGGCAAGTTCGGCCGCTTTCTTCAGAACCCCGGCATAGCGCGGATCTTCCGTCAGTTGCTGAAGCCGCGCCTCGACCGGATCCTTGCCCGCCATCTGAAACAGTTCGTCAAGGAAGGTCTCGACCGCAAAGCCCGTATGCGTATGGCCGACCGAACGCCACCAGAGCGGCGGCACGGCAAGCTTCACATTATGCGAGACGACTCTGAGGTTCGGCACGTCATAGGGAAGTTCGGAAGCACCTTCGACTGAAGTGCTGTCGAGATCGGCCTTACCGAGGATCGATTGCCCGACGATTGCCTGATCCCAGGCAACGATGCGGCCATCCGCATTGATCGCGCCACGCATCTTGTGAAGATACATCGGGCGGTAGTAGCCGCCGCGAATATCATCTTCGCGCGTCCACATGTGCTTGACGGGTCGCGAGCGATCGGTTGCCGCATAGACCGTCGCAGCTTCCTGCATATAAGGTGAGCCGAACTGAGCCTTACGCCCGAAGCTTCCGCCGGTGATTTGGGTATTCAATCGAACCTTTGATGGATCGAGACCGACGACCTTTGCAGCCGTATTCCGATCCATACCGGGGAACTGAGCCCCGTTGTAGACATCGAGGCTGCCATCGGCGGCCTTGATGAAAACGGCGTCAAGCGGCTCCATCGGTGCATGGGCCAGGAAAGGGAAAACAATCTGTGCTTCAAGAATCTTTAGCCCGTTTTCGCCGAAGGCCTTCTCGACATCGCCCTTGTCTGCGGCAATGATACCCTTGTCCGTCAGAGCTTTGGCATAATCGGTAGCGAGCTGTTCGCTGGAGCGTGTCTCCGCATTGGAAAGATCCCAATCGACCTTCAGAACCGAACGCCCCTTCAATGCGGCGAAAGTGTTGTCGGCATAGACGGCAACACCTTGAGGCAATTGCTTGACGTCGACGACACCCTTCACCTTGCGCGTTTCGCTGTCGTCGAAGGATTTGACCGCTGCTCCGAAGTGGTCCGGGTGAGCGACCACCGCGACCAGCAAGTTGTCCGGCACGATGTCCAACGTGAAGATTGCTTTGCCATTGGTCTTCGAAACGGTGTCTAATTTTGGTAATTCCTGCCCGATCAACGTGAATGTCGCGGGGTCCTTCAGTTTGACATCGACGGGCGGCTTCATGGTCGCGGCCTTCGTGGAAAGCGCGCCGAAGCCGCTTTCCCTGCCAGAACCGGCGTGCTTCACACGGCCTTTCTCGACGGTAATCTCGCTTGCCGGAACGCTCCATTCGTCGGCAGCGGCCGCCACAAGCATGGCGCGTACGGTGGCTCCAGCCTTGCGGAACTGTTCGTAGGAATTGGCGATCGATGTCGAGCCGCCTGTACCCTGCAGCCCGAAGGCGAGGTTGGCGTAGATCTTGTCATCGGCGGGCGAGTGCACGGCACGCATCTGTTCCCAGTCTGCGTCGAGTTCTTCAGCAACGAGCGTGGCAAGCCCGGTAAATGGCCCTTGTCCCATCTCGATATGCTTCGAAAGGACTGTCACCGTATTGTCGGTTCCGACTTTTACGAAAGTGTTGAGCGCTATCAGTTCGTCCGGTCCGCCAGCTTGCTCGCCGCTTTCGGCGGCAAAGGCGGCAATTTTCGGCACCAGCGTGAATCCGATCACGAGACCACCGCTTCCGGCGAGGAAAGCTCGGCGCGTAGTTGAAATCGCTTGGATCGTCATGGCTCAGCCCTCCATCGAAGCGGCGGCGTTGTGGATAGCCGCTCGTATCCGGTGGTAGGTGGCGCACCGACAGATGTTTCCGGCCATCGCGCCGTCGATGTCCTCGTCGGTCGGCTTCGGAATATTCTGCAGGAGCGAGACAGCCGACATGATCTGGCCAGATTGACAATATCCACATTGCGGCACGTCGATGGCGATCCAGGCAGCCCTCACGGCCTCGGCTTCCTTGCCTTCGACCCCTTCGACGGTAACGATGTCGGAGCCTTCCGCCGCGGAAATCGGCGTGATGCAGGAGCGGCGCGTAAAGCCGTCCATGTGAACGGTACATGCACCGCATTGGGCCACGCCGCAGCCGTACTTCGTGCCTGTCAGTTTCTCGAAATCGCGAATGACCCAAAGTAGCGGAGTGTCCGGATCACCGTCGAAAGTTGTCGTCTGTCCATTGAGCGTGAAAGTAACCATCGTCGAGCCTCAATTTCTCGGCCGGACCCGCTGCGGGCCCAGCGAGCATCGCACGACGGCTAAGCTAGGGCATCACGGAGGCTTGACCATGCGTTAGCGATAAAGGTTGCGTTACCGAAGGCCGACCCAACATATCTGGAGAGCGCGTAGCTCCGCGGTGGACATCGATCCAGATCAGTTGAGCAGAGTTGACAAGGTCGTCAGGAGCTCTCTGCCGAGCCCACGGCGCCTAAAGACACCGAAATGCAGCTGCTTTCAACAGCGATGCTGATTGTTTGCGGCCAGCGAAGCAGGGCGGCCTCGCCAGCTGGCGTCAATGCATAGACGCCCTTCTCCTGGCGCTCGAACCAGCCATAGACATTGCCAAGCAGGATGTTGCCCGCATCCGGCGCGAGCGCTTTCATGTCGCGGGGCCGCACCAGCCCTTGCTGTAGCGCAGCGGCGCAGAGCAGAGCCCGCTGTCGGTAGGCGGTCATGACAGGGGCGCGCGAGCCGCCGCCGACTGCCGGATCACCGCGCCGACGCCGATGCTCTCTAACAAGCCGCGACCGACGCTTCGGATTGGTGCGCGGCATCGGCGAGACTGAGCTGACGATGACACTGACCTCGCCGGCATCGGAGACACCGAGCATACCGATCCCCAGCCGACGGCAGAGATCGCGATAGCGCTTGTCAGCCTCGCGCCCCCGTCCCTTGGCGGAAACGCGGGCGGCGATCCACACTTCATCGCTTACCGCTGCTCGATCGACCGCCTGTAGCACAAGTTCGAGGTTGAAACTCAACTTCAATTCACACACCACGACGACGGGCGGCTCTCCCTCGCTCAGGCCGACGAGATCGCATCCGCCGATCTCGCCCTTCACGACATAGCCCGCTGCCTCCAGGAAGGCTTTGACCGGCAGATAGAGCGCGGTTTCCATTGCGCTTTAATCAGGAATTGAGGTCGGCAATTTCACCGTGCCGGGCAAGCAGCCGCGGCGACGACATATCACCGGTCTCCTCGTCGACCATAACGGCATAGGCCGCAACACCGACGAAGCGCAGGGCCATCGAGGTCGCAATCTTTTCCGCGCTGACCGCGTTCGATGCCTGGCGCATCTCGCCTGGCACGAGGTTGCCGCGGTTCTTGCGGTACGGGAGGACGATAAACTTCTCAGCATTGGCCACGATGATATCCTCATTATCGTTCTTGAAATGTTCTGATTTGACGTCAGAAGTCAACCGCGTAACGCCATGGGCACTGACCTCTGGGAGCGTCGACCGAATGTGCTTTCCTCGACCAGAGGAAAGCACATCTCCCAATTCAGAAATTGCCAGCTCAGAAAATCCCGAGTGCTGTCGCGCTCACGCGGCCTTGGTCTTTGCCTTGCGGGACAAATGCGCGACGACGTTTTCGATCATCCGCATACCGGCATCGCCGCCAAGCGTCATGATCGATTCAGGGTGGAACTGCACCGCGGCGATCGGTTCCTTCTCGTGCTCGATACCCATGATCGTGCCGTCTTCGCTTTCCGCGGTGATGATGAAGTCACGCGGCAGCGTCGAGGGATCGGCAAAGATCGAGTGATAGCGCCCGACCGTCACTTCCTTGCCGAGACCCGAAAACACGATGCCGGGTTCCAACACGCGGATGCGCGACGGCTTGCCGTGCATCGGCAGCGCCAGATGCCTGAGTTCGCCACCATAGGCTTCCGCCAATGCCTGCAGGCCAAGGCAGACGCCGAAAATCGGTAGGTTGCGCGCCCGCGCCTTCTTGATCGTCGCCTTGCAATCGAAGTCCTTCGGATTGCCCGGCCCCGGCGAGAGTACAACGAGATCGGGATCCAACCGGTCGAAAATTTCTTCCGGCACCGGAGTGCGCACGGTCGAAACCGTCGCTCCCGTCTGGCGGAAGTAATTGGCGAGCGTGTGGACGAAGCTGTCTTCGTGATCGACGAGCAGGATCTTGACGCCCTTGCCGACGGCAGCGACGTCGCGGCTAACCTTGCTGGAATTACCGGCCTTGGCATCGCGGATGGCGGAAAGCATGGCGGAGGCCTTCAGTTCGGTTTCGGCTTCTTCTTCGTTCGGATCGGAATCGTTGAGCAAGGTCGCCCCTGCCCGCACTTCGGCGATCCCGTCCTTGATGCGAACCGTACGCAGCGTCAGACCGGTGTTCATGTCGCCGTTGAAGCCGACCATGCCGATCGCGCCGCCATACCAGGCGCGCGGGCTCTTCTCGTGGCTTTCGATGAAGCGCATCGCCCAGAGCTTCGGCGCGCCGGTGACAGTCACCGCCCAGGCGTGGCTGAGGAAGCCGTCAAAGGCATCCATGTCGTCGCGCAGTCGGCCCTCAATATGATCGACGGTGTGGATCAATCGCGAATACATCTCGATCTGGCGGCGACCGATGACCTTCACCGAACCCGGCTCGCAAACGCGGCTCTTGTCGTTGCGGTCGACGTCCGAGCACATCGTCAGCTCGGATTCATCCTTCTTGGAGTTCAGGAGCTTCAGGATCTGCTCGCTGTCGGCGATCGGATCGTCGCCGCGCTTGATCGTGCCCGAGATCGGGCAGGTCTCGATGCGGCGACCGGAGACGCGTACGAACATCTCAGGCGAGGCGCCGACCAGATATTCCTGCTTCCCAAGATTGATGAAGAAGGAATAGGGCGACGGATTGATCGCCTTCAACCGCTTGGAAATGTCCGACGGCTTGCTGTCGCACCGCTCCATGAACTTCTGCCCAGGCACCACCTCGAAAAGGTCACCCTTGCGGAAGCTCTCCTTCGCCTTGACGACGAGGTCGGCATATTCCCCCGGGCGATGATCGCTCTTCGGCGGAATGGCGTCGGTGCGCTGGAATGGCTCGGCCGGAATGTCGCCGGCCTTGCCCTCTGTCGACAGTCCGTCCTTTTCAAAATCGTAACGGGCAATCCAGGCCTTGGCCGAGTAGTTGTCGACGACGAGAATTTCGTCCGGCAGATAAAGCACCATATCGCGCTGGTCCGACGGGCGCGTCAGCTTCAGGTTGATCGCATCGAACTGGAAGGCGAGATCGTAGCCAAAGGCACCGTAGAACCCGAGGTTGGCATCCGCCTGCGAATAAAAGAGGTCGGTGATGGCGCGCAGCACGGTGAAGACGGTTGGAATCTTCGAGCGCTCTTCTTCGGTAAAAGCGCGTTCCGGCGTCTTCACCGTAAGCTCGACGCGACGGGTCGTCGAAGCCCCAAGCACGAGGTCGGAATTCGCCTTCAGCCGCTCGGCGATAAAGGAGAGGATCACCTCGCCGCGCTCGTTGTAAGCCTCGATCCAAACGTCGCGGCCATGGCAGGAGACCCCCAGCGGCGGATCGACGATGGCGGTGTCCCAACGGGTGTAGCGGCCCGGATATTCGTAATTCGACGAGAAGACGGCGCCGCGGCGCTCGTCGAGTTTGTCGACATAGGACGAGACCGCATCGCCATAGGGGATCGCCCGCCGCTGCCGGGTGACGGTGATGCCACCTCGGGTCTCGTAGATTTCCGCTCCGTCATCCCGAAGGATCGTTACCATTGTTCCACTCCGTTATCGGGGCCCGGATGACAGGCAGCCTTAAAACAAAAAAAGCCGCCTGGCGTTTTCCGGGCGGCTCACTCGTCGTCTTTGGACACGATTGGTCGAGGCCGCCTCAGCGAGCCCACCACCAAACTGCAATGTTCAAGGACGTGTTCATGGGCGAAATTGTTAGCGTGAGATCGGACCAAGCGCAAGTGCCGAATCCGGGAACGAAAAAGGGCGGCACACAGCCGCCCTTCGCATCATCGCCAAACTCTGGTTCAGAACCTGGCCTTCGCAGTCACCATGAACGTACGGCCGCGACCCGTATCGATCGTCGTCGTCTGGATCGTGCTCGAGGCCGGAGTGTAGGTCTTGTCAAAGACGTTGGTCACGCTTGCCGTCAACTCCAGGCCGTTCTCCCATTGATAGTTGGCGAAGAGATCGACAACGCCATAGCCGCTCATGAATCGCGGCCGTCCGCCATTCGTTGCATTGATTTGTCCAATGTCTGCCTGTCCGGCAGCGAATAGGCGTGTACCGACAGTCAGACGTTGATCTTCAAGGAAGCGACCGCCGAGCGTGGCACTGAAGATGTTTTCCGGCAGGAAGCTTTGCACCCCGAAGCCGTTGATCTGCGGAGGCAGGTCGGTGTTTGTATGGGTGTAGGCAAGCTCCCCGAAGACGAAGCCGGCATCATAGGCGGCCTGGATTTCTATACCGTCCACCTTCGACGTGCCGGGATTGTTGACGAAGAAGGTCTGCCTGCCGCCCCCCGCAAACGCACCGGTGATGTAGTTGTCGATACGGTCGTTGAAGTAGTTGGCTTTGAAGCGGAAGCTGTCGCCGGCATCGAGAATGCCATCCACCTTGATGTTGGCGCCGATTTCCCAGCCCTTGGAGGTTTCCGGCTCAAGGAAGGGATTCGGGAAGAAGGCCTGCCCCGTAGCGCCTGGATGCGATCCGCCGGCGAAGGTTTCGCTAATCGTCGGTGCGCGCTGCGTCTCGGCATAGGTCACATAAGGCTGGAACCATTCAGTAGGATTCAGCGCAAAGGTGACGCTCGGGTTCAGACGCCCATCGGACTTATCGACGGTGTAAGGGCCGGCCGGCATTCCGAGCGGGTTGCTGGCAACGACGGAGCCCGAGCCGTCGAGATCGAAATGGTCATAGCGCAGGCCAAGCGTCAGATCCGCCATGCCGTAGGTGAAGGTCGTCGTATCGAAGACGCCGAGCATGCCGCTCTTGCCATCACCGTTGACGCCTCCCGAAGGCTGCGTCCGGCTGTTGATCACATCATATTTGTCGTGGAAGTATTCGACACCGTAGTTGGTGGTAACAGCAACATCGCCGATATCGAACTTGGACGTGTTGGAGACGTCGAAGCCGATGCCGGTATCGGTGATCCGGCGACCGGCGGCCGTACCACCGCCCGTGGCGTTCGTGTCATACTGCATCTCAAGGCGGTTGTAGTAGAAGTTCGTCTTGAAATCGATGAGTTCGTTGTCGCCGGGCGTATAGGCATAGCTCGCGGCAAATGTCTTGTTCTTGACGTTTTGGAAATAGGAATTCGCCAGGAAGTCGTTGTCGTAGCTGATGCCGCCGAGCTTGATCGTGTTTTCGGCGTTCGGCGTAATCTCTGCCTTCAGCATCCCCGAAAGCAGGTCCTGCTCGGTATAGGGGACGGTAACGCCATCGCCGTTTTCGTAGTTGCCCGGATCGCTCTTGCTGATGCCGCCGAGAACAGCAAAGACATCGTTGAACCGGTAAGCGCCGATGGCCGACTCGGACCAACCGAGTTCGTTGGTTCCGACCGTCGCCGAGACGATACCGCCGTAGTTCTTGTCACCCAGAATCAGGTCATCGATGTCGTAGGTGCGGAAATTGACCGTCCCGGCAAGTGCCCCACCACCGATGCCGGTAACTGCACCGCGGGTCACGTCGATGCCCGCCAGGAACGCCGGGTCCACATAGGTGAAGCCCTGCGCCTCGTGGCCGGTAAAGCGGAAGTTCTGGCGAACGCCGTCGATCGACATGTTCACGCGGCCGGAGCCTTCGAAGCCGCGAATGTTGACGGCAACACCGGGGTTCTGCGGATTGTTGGCCGTCGACGTCCCGGGAACACTGCGCAGCAGATCATCGGTACCCTGGCCGGCCTGCAGGTTGATCTGGTCCGCCGTGACGGTGCTGGAAGGTCCCGGCTTGTTGTAGGGATCGTTGGCCGCCTGTCGGCTGCCCTTCACGATAATGGGCGAGAGGAAAGTATCCCCCTCTGGCGCCGCCTTCTGCTCTTCGGCTGTCTGGGCAGTCGAGGGCGCGCTTTGTGCAAAGGCGATGGCGGAAGGCGTAACAATGGCAAGTGCCGTGCAGGCAAGTAGAACCGAGCGCGAGTGCCGGACGATCATGAAGTCAACCCCTTGAGAGAAATGTCACCGGGCTGGCTGGTCGTGACGCGTCCGCGCTTTCGATGGGCTGGCTAGGCTTTCAGACGAAGATTTTCGCCTTCTTTTTGCCGCATAAAAAACATGACATAAATTGTCAATATATCGGATCGCCGTTATCTTGATTTAATAAATCATCTTTTCGAGCATAGACATCAACGTTGCGAAATTGCAACGAAATCCGCATCCATGCGTTCTGTCCCGGGGCAACGTACAACGGGTGGATGCGTGAAGAACATCGTTGTGATTTTAGCGGCACTGAGCGGCATCGGGTTCCTGACCAGTGCACGCCTGCCGGAAAGCGGCCCTCTCCCGGCAGTTCGCCCCGGTAAATCCAATACGACAACGTCCGCACCCGCACGTCCCCCAATACCCGAACAGAAACCCGAAAGCGGCAAGCCCGAAACGCCGCCGGTCAAAGAGGATTCTCCGAACTCCTCTGCCATCCCGGAAAAGCAGGGGCCGAAGCTTCCGTCACAGCAAACGCTGGAAGAACAGCATCTGACGATTGCAGCAGAGAGTGATGCCGAACATTCAGAATGCGTGAAGGAGTTGCAGAGCCTTGGCGTCGTCTTCAAGGACATTTCGCGCATCGATGATGGCAACGGCTGCGGGATCGACAAACCGATCAAGGTGTCCGAGGTGCTGCCCGGCGTTAAGATAAAGCCGGACGCCGTCTTCCGCTGCCCGGTCGCGCTGGCCCTCGCCCACTGGATGAAAGAAAGCGTCATTCCAGCCGCCCGTATTGCCGCGCCTGATCAGGGAAACATCCTAGCGATCAATCAGGCTTCCTCCTATATCTGCCGCCTGCGCAATGGCGCCGAAACCGGCAAGGTGTCTGAGCACGCTCGCGGCAATGCGATTGACGTTGCGAGCTTCAGCTTTGAAAAAGGGAAGGACATCGCGGTCAAACCGCGACGCGAGGATTCCACATTGATCGGTGCGTTCCAGCGCACGGTGAGCGCCGCAGGTTGCCTCTTCTTTACCACGGTCCTCGACCCGGAAAGCGACGCTGCGCACGAAACCCACTTCCATCTCGATGTGCTCGAGCGCAAGGGCGGCTATCGGTATTGCCATTAATTTTCAGCGACTTGCGCGAAACCTCTGAATCAAGCCGTCAGCGGCTTGATTCAGTTTCGAAACATCGCGGCCTTAGAACAGTCCCTCGATATAGCCCTGATCGTTGAGATAGATCCGCTCCGCCGACGGCGACCTCGGCAGGCCGGGCATGGTCATGATCTCGCCCGTAATGGCGACGACAAAACCAGCGCCCGCCGCAAGGCGCACCTCGCGAACCGGGACAATATGCCCCTCCGGCGCACCGCGCAGGTTCGGATCGGTTGAAAAGGAGTACTGCGTCTTTGCCATGCAGACCGGCAGATGCCCGTAGCCCTGTTCCTCCCAGGCTACGAGTTGATCCCTCACCGCCTTGTCCGCGGTCACCTCACCCGCATGATAAATCTTCGAAGCCACGATCTCGATCTTCTCGAACAGCGAAACATCGTCGGGGTAGAGCGGCTCAAATCGCGACTGTCCCGATTCCGCGAGCTCGACCACTTTGTAGGCGAGCTCTTCGATGCCGGCGGAGCCCTCCGCCCAGTGCCGGCAGAGGATCGCCTCTGCTCCCAGCCGCGAGACATACTCTTTCACCGCAATGATTTCCGCGTCGGTGTCCGAGACGAAGTGATTGATGGCGACAACGACGGGAACGCCGAACTTGCGAACATTGGCGACATGGCGGCCAAGATTCGAGCAGCCCTTCTTCAGCGCGGCGACGTTCTCGGCCCCAAGGTCATCCTTCTTCACACCGCCATTCATCTTGAGAGCACGCACAGTCGCAACGATGACGGCGGCGTCTGGCTTGAGGCCTGCCTTGCGACACTTGATATCGAAGAACTTCTCAGCCCCGAGATCCGCGCCGAAGCCCGCCTCGGTCACAACATAGTCGCCAAGCTTCAACGCGGTCTTCGTGGCGATCACCGAGTTGCAACCGTGGGCGATATTGGCGAAGGGACCGCCGTGCACGAAAGCCGGATTGTTTTCCAGCGTCTGGACGAGATTCGGCTGCATGGCGTCCTTCAGAAGAACGGCCATCGCGCCATCCGCTTTAAAATCACGCGCATAGACGGCCGTTTTGTCACGCCGGTAGCCGACGATGATGTTGCCGAGACGCTCCTCCAGGTCCTTGAGATCCCGCGCAAGGCAGAGGATTGCCATCACCTCGGAAGCCACGGTGATGTCGAAACCGTTCTGTCGGGGAAAGCCGTTGGCGACACCACCAAGCGACGAGACCATCTCGCGTAGCGCCCGGTCGTTCATGTCCATCACGCGTCGCCATGTGACGCGCCTGAGGTCGATATCCTGCTCGTTGCCCCAATAGATGTGGTTGTCGATCATCGCGGCGAGCAGATTGTGGGCCGATGTGATAGCGTGGAAGTCGCCGGTAAAATGCAGGTTGATGTCTTCCATCGGAATGACTTGGGCATAGCCGCCGCCGGCAGCTCCGCCCTTCACGCCGAAGCACGGCCCGAGCGAGGCCTCGCGGATGCAGACGATTGCGTTCTTGCCGATCCGGTTCAAGCCGTCGCCAAGACCGACCGTCGTCGTCGTCTTGCCCTCACCCGCGGGCGTCGGATTGATCGCGGTCACAAGGATCAGCTTGCCATCAGGCTTGTCCGTCTGCTCCGCGATGAACTCGGCACTGAGCTTGGCTTTGTCGTGGCCATACGGCGCGAGTTGCGCCTGAGGGATCCCGAGCTTTGAACCGATTTCGAAGATCGGCTTCTTTTCAGCGGCGCGCGCAATCTCGATGTCGGACTTATATGCTGCCATCCCCGTTCCCCAGTTTTCCGCGCTCGATCGGCGCGCCATTTGTTACAACGGGATAGCGAAATATGCCGACTGTGGATAGTGCGCAGGTTGCCCAAGACTCATCCAAGCCGCTATCTCTAGGCATCGATTCCGTACGTCGCGAGGACAAGCCATGAAATCACTCGAACTCATTGTCGAGCGCATCATTCTTTCAAGCCGCTGGATACTCGTGGCCTTCTACCTCGGCCTGTCCCTGTCGCTGGCCGTTTATGCAGTCTCATTCGGCTATAAATTCCTGAAGGTCGCGGGCGGCGTATTCGTGCTCGATGAGGGTGAAATGATCCTGGCCATGCTCGGGCTGATCGACGCCGCGCTGGTCGCCAGCCTGATCGTCATGGTGATGATCTCCGGCTACGAGAACTTCGTCAGCCGTTTCGACGAAAGTGACACCGATGTCTCATTCATCGGCAAGCTCGACGCCGGCAGCCTCAAGATCAAGGTAGCGTCGTCGATCGTGGCCATTTCATCGATCCACCTGCTGCAGGTCTTCCTCAATGCAGAACAATACACCGACGGTAAGATTATGTGGCTGACGGCGATGCATCTCGCCTTCGTCGTCTCGGCGGTACTGCTCGGCTTTCTCGAGCAACTGACTAAAAAGACCAAAACGACAGACTAGGTTTAATTGTCATATGATTCGGGGCCGCGTCCCTGCGCGCCCCCAGTTTTATGTCACGCAGCCGACATCTTCGCTTTCCCGATCGAAGGTTCGTCGCCCTGAGTTGCGGTCCGGGCAAGCTCAAACACAACCGCAGATCGATATTCTGTGGTTAAATTAATACATCGAAATTAATCACTGCGCGCCAGGCCGTTTCGTACTAGCAAATATATCAGTTTGCATATTTTATCGCGGCAACTTGAAGGTAAGCAGGGACGCATTGATGTCTTACGTGACTACCTCGGAACGGCAGATGTCCCTCGTCGCGGAGATTTCAGCTGCCTGTACCAGGGCCGAATACGCAGAAGTTCTAGTCAAAGTGGCTCGCGCCTTCGGTTTTCGGCACATAACGCTGATGCATGCGCCCACGCCCGAGAGTGTCCTTCTCAGAACTCTACTCATCGAAACGTCCATACCATCTCAATACTTCAACCAGTTCGACCGCGCTCGAATTATGCGCTTTCCCGTACTTTCTGGAGGAATTGGCGTTTCCGCGCTGCCGCGCTCGTGGAGCCTTTTCGACAATTCCTCGGCCGCTGTTTTCCCGAATGAGTTGAGCGAGCTCCTGCGCAATTTCGGCATGCCGACGGGCGTTGCGGTTCCTGCCTATGCAGGCGATGGCGAGCGTATCCTGTTCTGGCTGGCCGGCGACCGCCCGCTGCTGGCGCAAACGGAACTCAATGAGTTGACGATGGTGACGCTCCACCTCCTCGACGCCTATAACCGCACGAAGCAGTCGAAGCTTGTCGAACACACGCCTTTGTCTGCGCGCGAACGCGAGGTCGTCCGCTGGACGGCACAGGGAAAGACATCGATCGAGATCGGACAAATCCTTTCGCTGTCTGACCACACCGTCAACGCCTACATGACGAGCGCCATCAAAAAGCTCGACTGCGTGAACCGGGCGCAGCTTGTCGCCAAGGCGATCCGCATGAAACTGATCAATTAAGCACGCTGCTTCATCGATCGAGCACGGAGCGCGTCTCGACGAGGTTCGACCGCACGCGGAGAATGTAGAAGCCCATCGTCGCCAGATGGCTCGGCATGATCCAGCCGTCTTCCCGGCCGTTGGAAATGATCGCCGGCTGGATCTGCAACGCCGCTTGGAACTGCCGCATGGTTGCGCCGAAGATGGCGCTCAGGTTGCGTTCCGCGACCACCTGCGAAAAGTCGGACTGCGCGGCGGCAAGGATCGCGTAGTAGGCATAGAGCTGGCCAAAAGCAAACCAGAAGCGGTCGTCGGCGCGTGTATCGAACCAGCCGCGATGGTGGTTCTGCGAGCGGTCCGCAAGAACATCGGATGTGCTGCCGAGATCGTTGGCAATACGATCAATGAACTGAATGAGGTTGTCTGCACGGCCATCGAAGACCGCATTGCAGTTGGCCAAATCGGTGTTGAACTTGCGCAAGCTTTCAATCGCCGAACGGTAGTAGCTCGGCGTCGGCGTCTTCGGTCCGAACGGATTGAGGCCGAAATACCAGCTGTATTCATCGAACTGCAGCTTACCGCGGGCGTCTTGCAGATCATTGTTGATACCCGAGGTACCACGCACGCGTCCCAGCGAGTCGACGAGTTCGGCGGAAGTGCGGCGTACCGCCTGGTTCACCCCGCGCTGGAACGACGCCTTGTTGTCGAGAAAAGGCGTGTGGTCCCAGTCGATGCCGAAGAAGCCAAGACGGTAGAGCAGCATGGAGGAGATCCATGCATTCTGATTGACGTTGAAGTCCGTCAGATCGGCCGCGACATCGACAATGGCCGAGCGCTGGCAGCTCTTCGCCGCGCCGTCCGTTGCCGGCAATTCCTGTCCGGCCGCAACCTTGCGTTCGGAAAGCCGGTACTCATTCACGAAGGACGGATTGAAGCCGGACCAGACCTGCGTCTGCCAGATGAAGTAGCAATAAAGAACGGCAAGCAGCCCGATCAGGCCCAGGATCGGCAACCGGATCATCCATGTTCGCTGAACGTACCAGCCCCGGGCGGCGATAAATGGCCAGAAAGCCCAGGCGAACAGGAGTCGCACCCAGCGCCCGATGGTACGGCCGATCAGCCTGAAAAAACCGGCGATCCGGTCGAGCATCGTTTTCTCCTTGCCGTGATGGAACAACATTGTCTGCGCACTGACATATGCGCTCGCTCCGGCAAGGACAATATCGTGCTGATATTATTGTTTCTTCGGCGCGAGCTGGAACGGAAAGCGCAAGCGCAGCCGCTTGGAGATTTTCGTCGTATCGATGACCGGGCCTCCGGAGCTGTCTTCCTGATCCGGCCGGAACGCCTCGAACTTGCTCGCAAAGACAGCATCCGCGGTCCGCTTGCGATGTTCCAACTCCTGCGGCACCAGCATATTGCGTTCGAACAGTTCGATCGGCCCGGCAATGGCGGGAAAAAGCTCCGCTGAAATCTGGACCTTCGATCCTGGAATATCGGTGTCGACCTGCGCCTGATAAATCAACAGCCTTTCTTCGGTGTCGATGACGACCTTGCGCGTCAGCGCATTGCACTGACCAACCTGGGTATTGAGTGCATCGACGAAAACCTGGAAGAGATTGATGAAGCGCTCGCGGCGCTGGCTATCCTCACGCATTCCGCGCTCTTCGTGGCCAACGCGCTCGGCGTCCGCCTTCAGCGCGCGGCGCTCCTCTTCCATGCGCTCCCATTCGGCTTTGCTGCCGTAGAGACCAATCCTGCCCTGCGTGGTCAGCGCCTTGGCATTCAATTCCCGGATACGAAGGCGCGCTATATCAATCTTGTCCACCAGCCGACGGCGCTGTTCGACGATGCCGATCAGGCCATGCTCTCCCAGCTTGTGAAAGTCGATCGCGATTGTGCGGTAGCTCGCGATAACATCAGCGGTGGCATCGGACTTGACCAGCAGGTCACGCAGCCGCTCCACGACAGGGGCATCGCGCACCCGCGTGCTATGACGACGCCACATCCGCTGGCGAGAAAAGCGTCCGATGAATTTCTCGCTGGCGGTAAGGCCGCGGAAGCTGTCGAGGTCCGCCGAAACCTTGATCGTCAGCGTGTCGAGAACGGATACGAGCTCCGCAAGCAGATTGGTCAGGCTCGCGCCGTTTGCCACAAATGCCTGGAAGCGGCCGTTCTCGACAAGGAAGCGATCGTCGTCGACTGCCGCCCCTTGGCGGGCGAACTCGTTGATGAAATCGACGCAGACTCTAGCCTCAAGACGCAACTGTTCCACGAGCGCTCGCGCGGCTTCCAGCTGAGTGTCGAAGGAGAAAGGCTTGCGCACCGGAACGCCTCCATGAATCGGTTGCCGTGAAACTAGCGCATAAGCCGCCAAACCGGAATCGATTTGAGGAGTGCCTACACCGCCTCCGCGCGCCACTCCCCGTTCATGGCGTCATCCCAATGACGCCGGCAGAGCGACACGTATTTTTCGTTGCCACCGACGTCAATCTGTGCGCCTTCGTGCAGCACCTTTCCGTCCGCATCGAGGCGCACCACCATCGTCGCCTTGCGCCCGCAATGGCAGATCGTCCTGACCTCACGCATCTCGTCGGCAATCGCGAGCAGTTCTTCCGATGCCGGAAACAGCTTTCCCTGGAAATCGGTCCGCAGGCCGTAGACCATCACTGGGATGTTCATCCGGTCGACGATGCGCGCAAGCTGCCAGACTTGCTCGCGCGTCATGAAGTGAGCCTCGTCGACGAAGACGCAAGCGATTGGCTCCCCTTCCTTGCCGAGCTCGCCGATCAAAGCCTGCAGGTCCGCGTCCGGTTCGAAGGCAATCGCGCTCGCCTGCAGCCCGATCCGGGAGCCGATAATTCCCTTTCCGGCGCGCTCGTCGAAGGCCGCGATCAGCAGAACGACGCGCATGCCGCGCTCCTCGTAATTGTAAGAGGCCTGCAGCAGCATCGTCGACTTGCCGGCGTTCATGGTCGAGTAGTTGAAATAGAGTTTTGCCATTGTTTTCTCCGTCTTTCGCTTCTTGGAAGCTCGAAACTGCGAAGAAAAGTCCCCCATTTTGATAATCACAAGAAATTCACGCCGGAAAATCGCCAAAACCCTTGAAATCCCGGCACTCCGCGAAAAAATGCCCTACGTCGCAATCGGGTACTCCAATGCGGCGCAAACGCACTCAGGTCGCTTGTAAAACTCGGCTATTGGTGATTGGCTTGGGAACGTAAGACTGGGAGTCTAAAATGAAAACGACAAGCGCATTCAAACTGACTACCGCCACCGCAGTTGCCGCTCTCTCTGTTGCAACAGCAGCATTTGCCGCAGACCCCGATAGCTGCTCCGCCGTCCGTCTTTCCGACGTCGGCTGGACGGATATCACCGCTACCACCGCCGCCACAGCAGTCATTCTGAAGAACCTCGGCTATGAGCCTGACATCAAGGTTCTCTCGGTTCCGGTTACTTATCAGTCATTGAAAAACAAGGACATCGACGTGTTCCTTGGCAACTGGATGCCGGCGCAGAAGAAGGACGTCCAACCCTACCTCGATGAGAAGACTGTTGATTCCCTCGGCGTCAATCTCGAAGGGGCCAAGTACACGCTCGCTACCAACGCCAAGGGCGCTGAACTCGGCATCAAGGATTTCAGCGATATCGGCAAGCACAAGGACGAGCTTGACGGCAAGATCTACGGGATCGAGCCCGGCAACGACGGCAACCGCCTCGTCATGACGCTGATCGAGAAGAACGAGATGGGAATGGGCGGGCTCGAACTCGTCGAGTCCTCCGAACAGGGCATGCTCGCGCAGGTCGCCCGTGCCGACAAGGACGGCAAGCCGGTCGTGTTCCTGGGTTGGGCGCCCCACCCCATGAACGAAAACTTCAAGATGACCTACCTTACCGGCGGTGACAGCACCTTCGGCCCGAACTTCGGCGGTGCGACGGTCTACACCAATACCCGTGCCGGCTACACCACCGAATGCCCGAACGTCGGCAAGCTCATCTCGAACCTGAAGTTCAATCTGGAAATGGAAAACCAGATCATGGGCAAGATCCTCAACGATGGTGAGGATCCGCAGGTTGCCGCGACCGAATGGCTGAAGGCAAATCCGAACGCAGTTGATCCGTGGCTGGCAGGCGTCACGACGAAGGATGGCAAGGACGCCCTTGCCGCCGTCAAGTCCGGCCTCGGCCTCTGAAACTGATGACGGGGCGGCCCGCGCCGCCCCTTCTTGTTTCACCTCGATCTTTGCTCTTTCGGATAGGCGCGCTCCTTGAATTGGATCACCGACTATAAAATTCCTATTGGCCCCTTCGCCAAAACGACCGTCGATTGGTTGACGTCGAGCGGCGAATGGTTCTTTAACCAGCTTGCCTTCGTTTTATCGCACGTTATCAATGCGTTGCTTTTTATTTTGCAGGCCCCGCATCCGCTCATCGTGCTGGCCGCGATCGTCGGCATCGCATACTGGTTGCGCCGATCCATCGGCGTCGCGGTCTTCACCCTGCTCGGCTTGCTGCTGATCATGAACCAGGGCTATTGGAAGGAAACGACGGAAACCCTGGCACTCGTCCTGGCGTCGACATTCGTCAGCATGGCCGTCGGCATTCCGCTCGGCATCGCCGGTGCGAGGCGCGCCTGGGTGTTTTCGATCATGCGGCCGGTCCTCGACCTGATGCAGACCATCCCGACCTTCGTCTATCTGATCCCTGCCCTCATCCTTTTCGGCCTTGGGATGGTGCCGGGCCTGATCGCAACCGTGATTTTTGCGATCCCCGCGCCGATCCGCCTGACGCGCCTCGGCATCATATCGACGCCGCCCTCCCTCGTTGAAGCCGCAGAGTCGTTTGGCGCGACACCGATGCAGGTGCTGCGAAAGGTCGAGCTTCCCTTTGCCATGCCGCAGATCATGGCCGGCCTGACACAGACGATCATGCTCTCCCTGTCGATGGTGGTCATCGCCGCGCTGGTCGGCGCCGACGGCCTTGGGAAGCCGGTGGTACGTGCGCTCAACACCGTTAACGTCTCCATGGGCTTCCAGGCGGGCCTCTGTATCGTCATCCTCGCAATTATTCTCGACCGCATGTTCCGCGCGACGGGTGAAGGAGAAAGCGCATGACCGCGGTCCGTTTCGACAACGTCAGCATCGTCTTCGGCGACAAGCCGGAGAGTGCCCTCACCCTCGCGGACCAAGGCAAGAACCGTGACGAGATCAGCGCCGCAACCGGACTCGTGCTCGGCGTGGCAGACGCCTCGTTGAACGTCCAGGAAGGCGAAATTCTCGTCCTTATGGGCCTCTCCGGTTCCGGCAAGTCAACCCTGTTGCGCGCCGTGAACGGGTTGGCGCCCGTCGTGCGCGGCGAGGTGTCGGTCGCAACGCCGAACGGCCCCTGCAGCCCTTACAAAACGACAGCCAAGGGCCTGCGCGACCTGCGCATGCACACCGTTTCCATGGTCTTCCAGCAGTTCGCGCTGCTGCCGTGGCGGACGGTCGCGGAAAACGTCGGCTTTGGCCTCGAACTCGCGGGTATGCCTGAGACCGAACGCAAGAAGCGCGTTGGCGAACAGCTCGAGCTCGTCAACCTGACCAAGTGGGCTGACCGCAAGGTCAATGAACTGTCCGGCGGCATGCAACAGCGCGTCGGCCTTGCCCGCGCCTTTGCCACCGGTGCGCCGATCCTGCTGATGGATGAACCGTTCTCGGCGCTCGATCCGCTGATCCGTACACGCCTGCAGGACGAGCTGCTCGAGTTCCAGCGTCGCCTGAAGAAGACCATCCTTTTCGTCAGCCACGATCTCGATGAAGCGTTCCGTATCGGCAACCGCATCGCCATCATGGAAGGCGGCCGCATCATCCAGTGCGGCACCCCGCAGGAGATCGTGAAGAATCCCGCGGACCAGTACGTCGCCGATTTCGTCCAGCACATGAACCCGATCAGCATGCTGACGGCACAGGATGTGATGCAACGCGGCCTCGGCCACGCGGCCGCCGGTGCAAGCGTCAGCGGCACGGCGCGTGCGGAAACGCCGCTCATCGACATCCTCGATGCGCTGTCGCGCCAGCCCGGCAGTATTGGGGTCGTGGAAAACGGCGCGATCATTGGGACCATCTCGGCGCAGGATATCGTCGAAGGCCTCACGCAGCATCGGCGCAAAGAACAGGCTTGATCCCTGCGTCCGCTTCCGCCAAAAAGTGGACATGAAAGATCAAGCTTCCGTTCTCAGGGAAACGGACGGAGAAGCCCGCAAGCTCGCTCGCACGCTTCTCCGCTCCGCCCGTTATGCCGCAATTGCCGTTCTCGATCCCGGGACCGGCTTTCCCTTTGCCAGCCGGGTCCTCCTCGGAACGGACATTGACGGCGTACCCGTCATTCTCGTCTCGGGCCTGTCGACACATACACGTGCGCTCGATGCCGATCGCCGCGCTTCGCTTCTGACGGGCGAGCCCGGCAAGGGCGATCCGCTTGCCTACGCCCGCCTGACGACCCAATGCCTGGCCGAACCGGTCGAGCGCGACAGCGAGACTCACGCGCGCATTCGCGGCCGTTTCCTCAACCGCCACGCCAAGGCCAAGCTCTACATCGATTTTCCGGATTTCCGTTTCTTCCGGCTCATGCCGCAATCGGCCAGCCTCAATGGCGGCTTTGGTCGCGCCTATGTCTTGGAAAGCAAGGATCTCACGATTCGATCCCCTGGCAACGAAGCCGTAGCAGCTAAGGCCGACACGATAGTGCGAGAATTGCTAGCCAAGCGTCCCGATCTGGCGGCGACAGCCGCAGCCGGCCTCAAGGCCGGCAATGGCGATTGGCGCATTTGTGGAGTGGATTGCGCCGGTTTCGATCTCATTTCCGGTGATTTGCTTCTGCGCTGCGAGTTCGAGACCGTCGCACAGGGGGTCGATGATGTTTATTCACATATATCTAACATGAAATACGCAATACCTGAAATTTAGCTATATACAATCTTGAAGCGGTATTGATAGTTTTCGCCGTCCGGCATTGAGCGGGAACACGCGTTTTTGAAATTAGTTTCACACCAGGAAGAAAATATGGACACAATCGATTTAACCGCCAATGCAAACGTTGCAGCTGCCCTTTTGTCGGCAATGGCAAACCCCAAGAGACTTCTGATCCTCTGCAACCTGGTGAAGGGCGAGATCCCGGTCGGCGCGCTGGCACAAGAAGTCGGTTTGAGCCAGTCGGCGCTGTCGCAGCACCTATCCAAGTTGCGCGCCCAGAAGCTGGTCAAGACGCGCCGCGACGCACAGACGATCTACTATTCAAGCAATTCCGAGCCGGTCCTCAAGATCCTCGAAGCCCTCACCGACATCTATGCTGTTCAAAGCCGCGCAAAGTCTGCGGCGTAAGGACGCGCTGACATAACGTCAGCCTATAAGCCTCACTGCCGAGGGATGCATCCGGAACAGTGCGGCACCTTATTTCAGTACGTCTTCATACTCTTAGACCGGCAGCAATGCCGGTCTATTTTTTTGCACCGCGCCAGCCGGCGCGAGCGCCCGCTGGCAACGGCAGCCGCTTGACGCCCGGACAAGCGCTGATAATTTGACCGGGCAGTAAAAAAACCGCCTCAGCCAATAACGGGACGGCCTCCGAAACGGCCATGGAGAACAGCATGTCCAACCGCCTCAATACCACGCCAAACGACCTCCGGGCCTTTTGGATGCCCTTCACCGCGAACCGACAGTTCAAGAAGGAGCCGCGTCTCTTTGTCGGCGCGAAGGACATGTACTACCAGACCCACGACGGCCGCCAGGTGCTCGACGGCACCGCCGGCCTCTGGTGCGTCAATGCCGGCCACTGCCGGCCGAAGATCACCGAGGCGATCCGCGAACAGGCTGGCGAACTCGACTATGCGCCGGCCTTCCAGCTTGGCCATCCGAAGGCCTTCGAACTGGCGAACCGCCTCGTCGACATCGCGCCTGAGGGCATGGACCACGTTCTCTACACCAACTCGGGATCTGAATCGGTCGAAACGGCTCTGAAGGTCGCCCTCGCCTATCATCGCGTGAAGGGCAACGGCTCGCGCTTCCGTCTGATCGGCCGCGAACGCGGCTATCACGGCGTCAACTTCGGCGGCATCTCCGTCGGCGGAATCGTCTCCAACCGCAAGATGTTCGGCACGCTGCTGACTGGCGTCGACCACCTGCCGCACACCCATCAGCCGGCCAAGAACGCCTTTACCCGCGGCCAGCCCGAGCATGGCGGCGATCTCGCGACCGAGCTCGAGCGTATCGTCACCCTGCACGACGCCTCGACGATCGCTGCCGTCATCGTCGAACCGATTGCCGGCTCGACCGGCGTCCTGATCCCGCCGAAGGGCTACCTGCAGAAGCTCCGCGAAATCTGCACCAAGCACGGCATCTTGTTGATCTTCGACGAAGTCATCACCGGTTTCGGTCGTCTCGGTGCCCCGTTTGCCGCGCAGTACTACGACGTCAAGCCCGACATGATCACCACCGCAAAGGGCCTAACGAACGGCGTCATCCCGATGGGCGCGGTCTTCGTGACCTCCGAGATCCATGATGCGTTCATGAGCGGTCCGGAACACATGATCGAGTTCTTCCACGGCTATACCTATTCCGGCAACCCGATCGCCTGCGCCGCAGCTCTTGGCACGCTCGACACCTACAAGGAAGAAGGGCTGTTGACCCGCGCCGCGGAACTCGCGGACTACTGGGCCGACGGATTGCACTCCCTAAAGGATTGCCCGAATGTCATCGACATCAGGAACACCGGCCTGATCGGTGCCATCGAACTTGACCCGATCGCCGGCGAGCCGACCAAGCGGGCCTTCACTGCGTTCCTGAAGGCCTATGAGAAGGGCCTTCTGATCCGCACCACCGGCGACATCATCGCGCTGTCTCCGCCGCTGATCATCGAGAAGCACCACATCGACGAACTCTTCGGAAAACTGCGCGAAATCCTTCAAAACAACATCTGATCGATGCGTTTCAGGCCCCGTTTTTGCGAGATCAGGCAAAAACGGGCCCTGTTTCTTTATCTTCTTGCGAAATCAGCGGTAAATTCCTAAGAAACTTGCTGCGCACTCGCCGAAGCCAAAGATGGCAGGCGGATGCTTCGGCCGCGCGGCTGCTCATCGTCTCTTGGTGCATCCCGCAAGGGCTGTTGTACGATCCGGGCCTGCCGCAGCGGTAGTTAAATCGCGGGTTTGGAACCCACCCAAGGAGAAAGAAAATGAGTCTGAAGACTTTGTCGGCGGCCCTCGTCGCCTCGCTTGCTTTTGCGCCGCTCGCCCATGCAGATATCACCATCGGCCTCATCGCGCCGCTGACCGGTCCGGTTGCCGCCTATGGCGATCAGGTGAAGAATGGCGCGCAGGCTGCTGTTGACGAGATCAACAAGAAGGGCGGCATCCTCGGCGAAAAAGTCATCCTCAAATACGCCGACGATGCCGGCGAACCGAAGCAGGGCGTTTCCGCGGCGAACCAACTCGTCGGCGACGGCATCCGCTTCGTCGTGGGCCCGGTCACCTCGGGCGTCGCCATCCCGGCTTCCGACGTTCTCGCCGAAAACGGCGTGCTGATGGTCACCCCGACGGCAACGGCTCCCGATCTCACCAAGCGTGGCCTCGCCAACGTTCTGCGCACCTGCGGTCGCGACGACCAGCAGGCCGAAGTCGCCGCCAACTACGTTCTGAAGAACTTCAAGGACAAGCGCGTCGCGATCATCAACGACAAGGGCGCTTACGGCAAAGGTCTGGCAGACTCGTTCAAGGCAACCCTGAACGCCGGTGGCATCAAGGAAGTGCTCGACGACTCGCTGAGCCCTGGCGACAAGGACTTCAGCGCACTCACCACCCGCCTCAAGGCCGAGAACGTCGACGTCGTGTATTTTGGTGGCTATCACCCGGAAGGCGGCCTGCTGGCTCGCCAGCTGCATGACCTCTCCGTCAAGGCCGTCATCATCGGCGGCGATGGCCTCTCGAACAGCGAGTTCTGGAACATCGGTACCGACGCAGCCGGCGGCACGATCTTCACCAATGCCATGGACGCAACGAAGAGCCCGGACTCGCAGGCTGCTGCGGACGCACTTAAGGCCAAGGGCATCCCGGCCGAAGCCTTCACGCTCAACGCCTACGCCGCAGTCGAAGTCCTTAAGGCGGGTATCGAGAAGGCTGGCAGCGCTGAAGATTCCGAAGCGGTCGCGAAGGCGCTGAAGGGCGGCGAAGCGATCCCGACGGCAATCGGCAAGCTGACCTACGGCGAAACCGGCGACCTGACCTCGCAGAGCTTCGCGCTCTACAAGTGGGAAGCCGGCAAGATCGTTCCGGCCGAATAAGCCTTCGATCTCCCGATTTCGATCGCCGGGCGTCCCTCTGGGGCGCCCGGTTTTCGTTTGTGGACCGGCCAGCAAAGCCGATCTCGCTTTGTCCGGCACATGGGCTATAAGTGATAAAACGCCAGCACGAGGATGCCATGACTGCAAAGCTCGAACGCCTTATCGACCAGGGAACGGGCCGCCTGCCCGCCGACATCGTTCTGAAAGGCGGACGCTTCTTCGACCTCGTGACCGGTGAACTGGTGGCATCGGATATCGCAATCGCCCAGGATCGCATCGTCGGCACCTGCAGCAGCTACGACGGCGAGATCGAAATCGATATCTCCGGCAAGATCGTCGTGCCGGGCTTCATCGACACCCATCTCCACATCGAGTCGTCACTGGTGACGCCACACGAATTCGACCGCTGCGTTCTCCCCTATGGCGTGACGACAGTCATCTGCGACCCGCACGAGATCGCCAATGTTCTCGGCACCGAAGGCATTCAGTACTTCCTGGATTCTTCGCTCGAAACGATCATGGACATCCGCGTCCAGCTATCTTCCTGCGTGCCCGCGACGCATCTGGAAACATCGGGCGCCGACCTCCCGATCGAGCGGCTTCTTCCCTTCCGTCATCACCCGAAGGTGATCGGCCTTGCCGAGTTCATGAACTTCCCCGGCGTGATCCACAAGGATCCGATCTGCATGGCGAAGCTCGACGCCTTCCAGGGCGAGCACATCGACGGCCACGCCCCGCTGCTCTCGGGCAACGACCTGAACGGCTACCTCGCCGCCGGCATCCGCACCGAGCACGAATGCACGACCGCTGCCGAAGCGCTGGAAAAGATCCGCAAGGGCATGCACATCCTCGTGCGCGAGGGCTCCGTCTCGAAAGATCTCGCAGCCCTGATGCCCATCATCACCGAACGCCTGTCGCCCTACCTTGCGCTCTGCACTGACGATCGCAACCCGCTCGATATCGCCGAACAAGGGCATCTCGATTACATGATCCGTACCGCCATCAGAAGCGGCGTGGAGCCACTCGCCATCTACCGTGCCGCCTCGATCTCGGCTGCCCGGGCCTTCGGCCTGAGAGACCGCGGTCTCGTCGCCCCAGGCTGGCGCGCAGACCTCGTAGTCATCGACAGCCTTGAAAGCTGCCGAGCAGACCTCGTCTTCGCCGCCGGTCGCCAGGTGACCACGGAGCTTTTCGCCACGCGCAAGCCCGTGGAGCCGGTCGGCCTTAACAGCGTCAAGGCCCGGCCTGTCAACGCCGCCCACTTCGGCGTTCCTGTGGCCGATGGCGAAACGCCTGTCATCGGTGTCACTCCCGGCAAGATCATCACCGAACACCGCCGCTACCGACTACCGGTGAAAGGGAACCAGACCGACGTCGATCTCGGCAACGACATCATCAAGGTCGCCGTCATCGAAAGGCACGGCAAGAACGGCAACCATGCCAATGGCTTCGTCCAGGGCTTCGGCCTGAAGAAGGGTGCGATTGCCTCCACCGTCGGCCATGACAGCCACAACATCTGCGTCGTCGGCGTCAGCGAGGACGACATGACGCTCGCTGCCAATCGCCTCGGCGAAATCAACGGCGGCTTCGTGGTTGTGGAGGATGGCAAGGTCACCGGCGAGATCGCCCTGCCCATTGCCGGTCTGATGAGCCTCGAGCCCTACGAGACGGTGCGCGACACGCTCCACCATCTACGCAAGGCCGCCTACGCGCTTGGCACAACATTGGAAGAACCCTTCCTGCAAGTCGCCTTCCTGCCGCTCCCCGTCATTCCCCACCTGAAGATCTCGGATCGCGGAATGGTCGATGTCGACAAGTTTGCGCTGATCGGCTGACGTCTAGCCAGCCACCCGCGCACAGAAAGCGTCGAGTGCCGAAAGCTTGATTGGGCCGGTTGCAGCTCCCCCCGCAAAGCCCGGCATAGGCAACCGTTCTCCTATCACCATTCCCGCCGGCGGAATGAACTGTGCCGGCTTGCGCGTCAGGTTGAAGACAAAGAGCAGCGTCTCGCTTCCCTTGGTGCGCGTGAAGGCGAGCAGATCCTGATTGGTCCCGATAAACTCCATCGCGCCGTCAAGCAACGCCGGATGGCCTTTCCGGAATTCGAGCGTCTGCCGATAGTGGTTCAGCACCGAATGCGGATCGCTCTCCTGCGTGTCGACGGAAAGTGCTGCCTGCTCGTAAGGCACAGGCAACCAGGATTTTTCGGCCGTGGTAAAGCCGGCATGCGCCTTGGCAGCCTCCCAGGGCATCGGCGTGCGGCATCCGTCGCGTCCCTTGAAGGCCGGCCAGAAACGGATGCCGTAGGGATCACGCAGATCCTCGAAGGCCAACTCGGCCTCCGGAAGACCAAGTTCCTCGCCTTGATAGAGGCAGATCGAGCCGCGCAGCGTCGCCAGCACCGACATGGCGAGCTTGGCAACGACTGGCCGCTCCTCAGGGGCCTTTGCGAAGCGGCTCACATGACGGTTGACGTCATGGTTCGAGAAGGCCCAGCAGACCCAGCCATCGGCAACCGACTTCTGGAAGGCATCGACGCAACTGCGGATATGGGTAGCGGTAAACTCCGGCCCGAGCAGGTCGAAGGTGTAGCACATGTTCAGCTTGTTGCCCCCCGCGGTATAGGCAGCGACCGTCTTCAACGAGCGTGCTCCGTCGCCGACCTCGCCTACGGTCGCGCGCGCCTCGTAGTGATCGAGCAAGGCCCGGAAGCGCTGGAGGAAGCCGATGTTTTCCGGCTGCGTCTTGTCGTAGAGGTGGTTCTGCATGCCGTAAGGGTTCGTATCGGGCGCATCGAGACCGGCATCGCTCTCGTCGGGCGCATGCGGGGGATTGTCGCGAAGAAGCTTGTCGCAGAAGTAGTAGTTCACTGTATCAAGGCGGAAGCCATCGACACCACGGTCGAGCCAGAACTTCACGGTGGCAAGCACTGCATCTTGAACCTGTGGATTGTGGAAGTTCAGATCCGGCTGCGAGGTCAGGAAGTTGTGCTGGTAATATTGCCGGCGCACGCCATCCCATTCCCATCCAGGCCCGCCGAAGATCGAGAGCCAGTTGTTGGGTGCTGTGCCATCTGGCTTCGGATCCGCCCACACATACCAGTCGGCCTTGGGATTGGTTCGGCTCGAGCGGCTTTCGACGAACCACGGATGAACATCCGACGTGTGAGAGATCACCTGGTCGATGATGATCTTGATTCCGAGACGGTGGGCAGCCGCCATCATCTCGTCGAAATCATCAAGCGTGCCGAAGATCGGATCGACGTCGCAATAGTCGGACACGTCGTAGCCCATATCGGCCATCGGTGACTTGAAGAATGGCGACAGCCAGATGGCGTCTACGCCGAGGCTGGCGATATGGGGCAATCTCCGGGTAATACCCTTCAGGTCTCCGAGGCCATCTCCGTTCGTATCCTGAAAGGATCGTGGATAGACCTGATAGATAACTGCACCTCGCCACCAGTCCGCTGTTTTGCCCGCAACCGACATCAGCCGTTTATCTCCTGCCTTCATTCGATGATGCCAACACTAAAGGGGGCGGGACAAAAAACAACCTTCAGCCGAAATCAGTCGAACATCCCAGCTTCTGCATTTTGCGCTTTAGCTTTTCGCGGTGCTTGATGTCCTTGCTAGGCAGCTTGCCGCCCACCGTGTTTCGTTCCTGCAAGGCGAGCGTCTGACAATCCCACTTTCGCTTGCCTCCGCCGCCGTGTGCGGAAGCGAGACCGGTTGAAAGCGATAGCGCCGCAACCAGCGAGATACCAATCAGTGAGATCGTCTGCAAGGTGTGTCCCCGTAACTGCGCGAGTGCCACTATGCGCCCTGCCGATGAGGTCAACAATCCGGCCTGGAGTCGCAGCCACATGCTGCTCGTGGCTTGTCAGCAACAGCCTCTACGCGTATCAGCGAAAGCGGGAAAATTCAGGGAGGCTTTCTGTGAGCGGGCGTTTTCTATCGATCGGTGAATGCATGGTAGAGCTTTCTCATGCAGGCGCCGGCTTGCTGCGTAAGGGCTTTGCCGGCGACACGCTGAACACAGCCTGGTACGCCCGCGCCTGCCTGCCGGCAGATTGGTCGGTCGAGTATTTTACCGCGCTCGGCGACGAAGCCATGTCTGACGAGATGATCGCCTTCTACAAGCAGGCTGGCATTGGCACGGAATTTATCAGGCGCATCAAGGGCAAGGCACCCGGCCTCTACATGATCAGCCTGAAGGACGGCGAGCGCTCCTTTAGTTACTGGCGCGACAACTCCGCTGCCCGCCAGCTTGCAGCCGATGCGGAACTCCTTCGCGAGGCGATCGAGGCCAGCGACGTCGTCTACTTCTCCGGCATCACACTTGCGATCCTGTCTCGCAACGACGCCGACACCCTGCTCGCAGAAGTCCGCCGCGCCAAGGCCGCCGGCAAGATCGTGGCCTTCGATCCCAATATCCGCCCGCGGCTCTGGTCGGGCTATGACATGATGCATACAACGATTAGCGAAGGTGCGCGTGCCTCTTCCCTGGTGCTGCCGAGTTTTGATGACGAGGCAACGCACTTCGGCGACGTTTCGATAGCAGCAACGATCCAGCGCTATCGCACGCTCGGCGCGACCGACGTGGTGGTCAAGAACGGCGCAGAAGGAGCAACGTTGAGCTTCGACGGCGTGGAGAGCTTCGTCCCGGCTGAGAAGGTCGAGCAGGTCGTCGACACGACCAGCGCCGGCGACAGTTTCAACGGCGCATTTCTCGCCCGCTACCTCGAGACCAAGGATGCGCCCGCCGCCGCCGCATTTGCTGCAAAGGTCGCAGCACGCGTGGTCAGCGAACACGGGGCCCTCGTTGCGTGGGAGAAGCTCGGCATCGACAAGGCCT
This sequence comes from Rhizobium grahamii CCGE 502, assembly GCF_000298315.2. GTDB lineage: Bacteria > Pseudomonadota > Alphaproteobacteria > Rhizobiales > Rhizobiaceae > Rhizobium > Rhizobium grahamii. The sequence continues at coordinate 387,899 of NZ_AEYE02000014.1, forward strand.
GAGCAACACCGAACGATCGGCGCAGCGCGACTGTAATATTTCCATCATCGACGACCGCCAGAATGAGAAGCGCGGGAATCGAGTCTCCGGGCTAGCCCGGAATTGGGCCGCCGCCCCCGCGGGCGCGGCTTGGATGGAATTGGGGCGTGCTGCAACGTATGTCGGATGTTGGAAGCGACGGAAGCCGAGGCGTCTCTCGGTTGGGCGTGGCGGAACGGCTGGTGATTGTCAGCGATGCCTGGCATCCGCAAGTCAACGGCGTCGTCCGTTCGATCGAGAACACCAATCGCGAACTGGCGAAGATGGGCATCGACGTGGCGATGGTGACGCCGCAGGGCTTTCACAGCGTGCCCTGCCCCACCTACCCCGAAATTCGTCTTTCGATCGCCAGCTACCGGCGCGTCGCGCGCGAGATCAAGAAACACATGCCTTCCTACGTTCATATCGCGACGGAAGGCCCGTTGGGGCTGACGGCGCGGCGCTGGTGCCTGAAGAACCGCATGCCTTTCTCCACCAGCTACCACACCCGCTTTCCGGAATATGTTTCGGCTCGCCTGCCCATCCCGAAGAGCTGGCTCTATGCCTTTGTTCGCTGGTTTCACAACTCGGGCGCGGGCTGCATGGTCGCGACCCCAAGCCTCGCGCGCGAACTCTCGGAAAAAGGCATTCGCAACCTCATGCCGTGGAGCCGCGGCATCGATGCCGATCATTTCCGCCCCATGCCTCTGGAAGATGCGCCGTTCGGTCTTGCCCGCCCGATCTTCATGACAGTCGGCCGCGTTGCCTTGGAAAAGAACCTGCCGGCCTTCCTGGATCTCGATCTGCCCGGATCGAAGGTCGTCGTCGGTGACGGGCCGGCTCGTGGCGAGCTCGAGAAACGCTATCCGGATGTGCATTTCACGGGCCTGAAAGTCGGCGAGGAGCTGGCAAGGGCCTATGCCCAGGCCGATGTCTTCGTCTTCCCGTCGCTGACGGATACGTTCGGCAATACGATCCTCGAGGCCCTCGCGTCAGGCGTTCCCGTGGCCGCCTACCCTGTTACCGGCCCGCTCGACATCATCGGAGACGACAACGAAGTCGGCGCACTCGACGACAACCTGAAAACGGCCTGTCTGGCCGCCCTGTCTGCTTCCCGCGAGAAAGCACGCGAACTCGCGCTCCAATATTCCTGGGAAGCGGCAACCACGCAATTCATCAACAACATCCGCGCCGCCAACGGTGTCATTACGCCGAAGTGGAAAAAGGCCTGGCAATTTGCCGCCAAGTCGCTGCCAAGAACGAAAAAGCCCGGCGACGCCGCCGGGCCTATCTCGTCAGGAACCTGAACCAGTTATTGGCTGAGCGCGGCGCGCAGCGTCTGGTTGGCAACGGAGATTGCGCTGCGCACCGCCGGCGTTTCGGCAATGGCGTTCAGAAGCACGAAGTCGTGGATAGTGCCGTTGTAGCGAATCGAGGTCACCTTGACGCCCGCCTGGCTCAACTTGCGCCCATAGGCCTCGCCTTCGTCGCGCAACACGTCGTTTTCATCGGTGATGATCAATGCCGGAGGCAGCCCGTTCAGTTGGTCAAGCGATGCCTGGAGCGGCGAGGCAGTCGGCTCCTTGCGCTTGGCCTCGTCAGGCAGGTAGGCGTTCCAGAACCACTTCATGGCCTCCTTCGTCAGCCAGGGACCATTGGCGAACTGGTTGTAGGAGCCGGTCTCGAAGTTGGCGTCCGTCACTGGATAGAACATGACCTGCTGATCGATCGCCGGACCGCCACGCTCCTTGGCAAGCAAGGTAACCGCCGCCACCATATTGCCGCCGACGCTGTCGCCGGCCACCGCCAGGCGGGCGGCGTCGACATTGAATTCCTTCTGATGCTCGGTGACATATTTCGTAGCGGCATAAGCCTGTTCGATCGCGATCGGATAACGTGCCTCAGGCGAGCGCTCATAATCAACGAACACGACGGCGGCCTTGGCGCCGTTGGCGATCTCGCGAACGAGCCGGTCGTGCGTATCGGCATCGCCGAGAACCCAGCCGCCGCCGTGGAAATACATGACGACAGGAAGCTTGCCTTTGGCGCCTTCCGGACGGACGACGCGGAGCTTGATGCTGCCGGTCGGACCAGCCTTGATCGTCAGGTTCTCTTCCTTGGCGGCAAGCTTCTTCACGTCACCCTTTTGAGCGCCGGCAAGGACCGCACGCGCGTCGGCAGGAGAGAGCGTATAGATTGGCTTGGCGGAAGCCAGCGCGTCGATGAACTTCTGGGTCGTCGGTTCGAGTACCGGATCGGCAGCGGCGCCCAAGGTCGTGGCTGCGAGGATTGCTGCTGCGGAGAGTGCGGTCTTTACGGTCGACATTGTCCTGTCCTTTCGGTTGCGGTCTGTCGTGAACACGCAATTTGTTTATCGCACGATTGTTTATTGTACGATTAATACTTAGGTATAGCTCCCTTGCAGAAAATTTGGTTGCGATTATTTATCGCGCGATTTAACTTAATCGGCTTTCGGAGAAACACGGCATGAGCGACGATCTCAACCTCGACGATTTTATGTGCTTCGCCCTCTACACTGCGAACCACGCAATGAATCGCGTCTACAAGCCAATGCTTGACGCACTGGACCTCACATACCCGCAATATCTGGTGATGGTCACCCTCTGGAAGGAAGACGGCCAGACGGTCGGCGGCATCGGCGAGAAGCTGCACCTCGAGTCGAGTACCCTCACTCCTCTTCTGAAGCGCCTGGAAGCGACCGGCTATGTCAGGCGGGAGCGTGGCAAGGACGACGAGCGTGTTGTTATCATCCGGCTGACCGAGCAAGGTCGCGAGCTGAGAAAGCGCGCGGCCGCCATTCCTGGCTGCATCCTCGACGCGTCAGGCCGCGAATTTGTCGAACTGAAGCGGCTGGCGGCAGACGTCTTCACGCTGAGAGACACGCTGTCGCGTCGCGTGACGTAACAGCCAATCAGTTCCGCTTCTTCTTCGACTCGTACGGATTGTCCGGCGAGCGATAGTGAATCCGGATCGGCACGCTCGGCATGTCGAAATCGTTGCGCAGACCGTTGATCAAATAGCGGGTGTACGATTCCGGCAGCGCGTCGGAACGCGTGCAGGAGATCATGAAGGCCGGCGGACGAGCCTTCACCTGCGTCATGTACTTGAGTTTCAGGCGACGACCGGAGACTGCCGGTGGCGGATGCTGCACTTGCGTTTGCTCAAGCCAGCGGTTGAGGCGGGCCGTCGAGATGCGCTTGTTCCAGACCCTGTCGGTGTCGATGATCGACTGCATCAGCTTGTCGAGACCGCGGCCCGTCTGGCCGGAAATCGGAACAGCGCGGATGCCGCGCGCCTGCGGTAGCAGGCGTTCGGTCTTTTCTCGAAGATCGGCAAGCACGGCCTGCGGCTCTTCGATCATGTCCCACTTGTTGAAGGCAAGAACGGCGGCGCGACCTTCGCGGATTACCAGATCCACGAGCTGCAGGTCCTGCTTTTCGAACGGAATGGTCGAGTCGAACACGATGACCACGGTTTCGGCAAAGCGAATCGAACGCAGAGAGTCGGCGACCGACAGCTTCTCGAGCTTTTCAGTGACGCGCGCCTTGCGGCGCATACCCGCCGTATCAAACATCTTGATGGTGCGACCGCGCCAGTCCCACTCGACGGAGATGCTGTCGCGGGTAATGCCCGCTTCCGGTCCGGTCAGCAGCCGGTCTTCGCCGAGGAAGCGGTTGATCAGCGTCGACTTGCCGGCATTCGGACGACCAATGATCGCCACGCGCAACGGCTTGGTGTCGTCATATTCCGGTTCGTAGTCCTCGTCTTCTTCCATCTCGTGCGGAATATCGACATTGGTGACCGCGACGTCTTCCTTCGGCGGATAGGCGCGATCCTTGCCGATCGCATCGACGATTGCATCGCGCAGGTCGAGCATGCCCTGCCCGTGTTCGGCCGAAATCGGCACCGGTTCGCCGAGGCCGAGTGTATAGGCGTCGTAGAAGCCGCCGTCCGAGCCCTTGGCTTCCGCCTTGTTGGCGACGAGCACCACCGGCTTGCCGCGACGGCGCAGCATTTCGGCCAATTCCTTGTCAACAGGCGTCAGGCCGAACTTGGCATCGACCACGAAGAGCGAGATATCCGCTTCGTCGATCGCCGCTTCCGTCTGGGCGCGCATGCGGCCCTGCAAGCTCTCGGCCTCGGCCTTTTCGAGACCGGCGGTATCGATGATGGTGAAGTTCAGCCCCATGAGCCGCGCGTCGCCCGGACGACGGTCGCGGGTGACACCTGGCGTGTCATCGACGAGCGCCAGCTTCTTTCCAACCAGACGGTTGAAAAGCGTCGACTTGCCGACATTCGGGCGACCGACAATGGCGACCGTGAAGCTCATTGAAATTCCTTACATTCAGCCCTGTGCGGCGGGCGCCTTGCCGGATGCGGTGATGTTATCAAGCATCATCTGGGCACGATTGGCAACATTGCGCGGGCTCTGCGCATCGTCGGCAATTGCCTGGTACCATTGGCGAGCCTGGGCGATGTTGCCAGCCTTGTAGGCGGCAAGGCCGAGCGCTTCGCGGGCGGAGTGACGGAAGGCATTACCGGGAACAGCCATTTCCTCGACATGGGCGGAAACCTGGTCGTAGGTGCCGCCTTCGATCAGCAGCCATCCGGCGCGTATCTTGGCGGCATCGCGCACGGCTGCCGGAGCAGCGTTGTCCTTGCCGATCAAATCGAAGGCAGCAACGGCGCCAGCCGTGTCGCCCTTCTGGGCCAGAACGCTTGCAGCACGCAGGCGGGCAAGGATCGGATAGGCACCATGTCCTTCCTTTTCCAACGTCTCGAGCGCTGCCAGCGCCTCGTCGTTCTTGTTCTCGTCGGCAAGCTTCATCGCGGCGATGAACTTGTCACCCGTGCCGGAGGACTGGTTGTCGTCCCAGTATTCGTAGACCTTGTAGCCGATGGTACCGAGCACGATCAGGACGGCGAGCGCAATCAGGTAGCGACCAAACCGGCGCCACGCGCCCTTCACCTGGTCGGAACGCAGTTCCTCATTGACTTCACGAATGAAGCTGTCGTCGTTGAATGCCATTCTCGTCTCCGGCCGCGGATATGCTTCGGCATGCGGGTTGCACGCACATTGTGGGGCCTTCTACCCCATTTTTCAGCAGTTGTAAGGGGGATTGAAAAGATTCGTCACATAGCGATCGGGGCTACACCGATCAACAACTCGTGCAGCTTGAACGTGATGAGCGCCCAGACAACCACACCGATGATCGCAGCATAGAGATCGTACTTCCCCGAGACGAAGGGACGGAGCGTCAGTCCGCCGGCGCGCTCGCGGCGCTTGAGCGCAATTCGCAGGATGACGCCCCACGCAAGAAAGGCGCCGAATAACAGCACAGAAGAGGTCTCGCCGTTGGCCAGGAGATGTGCGAAGGCCCAGATCTTCACCGACAGAACCATCGGATGCTTCGTCTTCACCGCAATGCGCCCCGCCGGCAGCAGCGAGGCGACCAGACAGATAAGGGCGATCAGCATCAGCGTAACGGCGATATGCGCCATCCAGACCGGTGGGGTGTAAAGCACGCCGGTCACCTGACGGGCCTGACCGAAGCCGTAGATCAACAGGATGAGCGATAAGATACTGAGGACCGAATAGACGCCCTTCCAACCGTTCTCGCCGAGCCTGTCGATCATGGACTGACGAAGGTCGGGGGCGATCACACGGATAAGATGAAGCCCGAGGAAAATAATGATGCCGGCGATGAGCAATGCCATGACGATCTCCTGTGCGTTTTCCGAGACTTAGCTGGGCTGACAGAAAAACGCCAGCACCACCGCAGCTTCGCCGCATTTCTGTAACAGGAAAGCCGCAAACAAATTGTCGCGGTGCCCATGTTTCGCTCCCTTTTTAAAGCCTCCCTCGCTCTTTCCTTGTTCGTCCCAAGCGTGGCGAGTGCCGGCGATCAGCCAAAGCAGCTGGTGATTATCTCGTTTGACGGTGCGCACGATAACGCGCTCTGGCAGAAGAGTCGTGAGATGGCGGCAAAGAACGGTGCGCATTTCACCTATTTCCTCTCCTGCACCTTCCTGATGAACCAGGCCGCTAAGAAAGCCTATCAGGCGCCGCATCAGAAAATGGGCAAATCCAACGTCGGCTTCGCCCAGAGCGACGACGAGATCCGCGAGCGGCTGGGCAATATCTGGCATGCCCATCTCGAGGGCCACGATATTTCGAGCCATGCCTGTGGCCATTTCGACGGGCGGCAGTGGAGCGAAGCCGACTGGCGCAAGGAGTTCGCGACTTTCCACGCCACGCTGCGGAACGCCTGGAAAAGCGTCGACCTTGAAGAGCCGAAAGGCTGGCAGGATCTGGTCGATCATGGCATCCGCGGCTTCCGCGCCCCTTACCTCTCGGCAACGCCGGGCGCCGACATGATCGCTGCGGAGAAGAAGGCCGGCTTCACCTATGACGCAAGCCTCGTGACCAAGGGTCCCGCCATGCCGGTCGAAGAGGCCGACATCGTCCGTTTCGGCCTACCTCTCATTCCTGAGGGCCCCCGCGAGAAGCCGATCATCGGCATGGACTACAACCTTTTCGTCCGCCACTCCAACGGCACCGAGGACAAGGCCGATTCGAAGGCATTCGAAGACCGCTCCTACGCCGCCTTCAAGGAAGCCTTCGACAAACAATACACCGGCAACCGCATTCCGCTGCAGCTCGGTTTCCATTTCGTCGAGATGAACGGCGGCGCCTACTGGCGCGCGCTCGACCGACTTGTCAGCGATGTCTGCCATCGTGCCGACGTCGCATGCGTCAGCTATTCCGAGGCGATCCCGATCATCGAGGCGCGCGGCAAGCTGCAGGAGCAGACGCAAACCTCGGGTCTGTAGGCGAGCGTTGCCGTTCGCTCGCCATTGCTCAGGGTGGGCAATTGAACGCGCGGTGTTTTCGCTGGGTCGTATCCACCAGTACCGAAGTGCAACCTGCTCCTGCGGTGCACGGTTGCTCGTCTCTGGTGCGTTTGCAATTAGTGCCGGCGCGACTACTTTTTAGCGACGCCACTCTTCTCAGTGGCAGCGAGAAGCAGACCAGGAGCAAATCATGTGCCGAAACATCAAACCCCTGTTCAATTTCGATCCGCCTGCCACAGATGAGGAGATCCATGATGCGGCGCTCCAGTTCGTGCGGAAATTGAGCGGAACGACCAAGCCATCGAAACGCAACGAGGTCGCGTTCGAGCGCGCAGTCAATTCGATCACGAAATGCGCCCAAGAACTGCTCAATTCACTGGAAACGTCCCAACCTCCTCGTGATCGCGAGGAAGTCGCAGCAAAAGCGCGGGCCAGAACCGCGATGCGGTTCGCGTAGGCAAAACCCATCACACGCAGAAGGTCTCAGTCCCACACGTCGGGCAAGTGACTAACCGCCGCTCAAGTCGCCGTGAAAGCCATCGCCAGAGCATGGCGATGGCCGCGGGCTGGATACTCCAGCCGAAGGCACTAGCCGTCGGCGTGGATGATACCCGCCTCACGCTCCAGATAGCGTTGATCGATATCCGGCAACGGCTCACCATCGATCGCGGATTCGAAGGTGCGCAGACGCTTGTAGATCGACAACAGCTCGACGATCGTCGTCCACGAGTTGACGAGATACTGGAACGAGCCGCGCACCTGATCAAAAACGTTGTTGATCTGCGTCATCAGGCCGAGCGTCAGCTTGCCGGCGACGATCGATGGCACCAGCACGATCAGGCTGAACAGATTGTCGGCCTGCAGGTAGAAAATGCGGGCGACGTTGAAATACATGTAGTGGAAATAGAGCCGGAAATAGTTGCGGCGCACGTTGGCGAAAAGCTCAGCCACGGTCGGCGGCGTCGCGCGGTCAGCATGGTCTTCGCCATAGACGAGTTCCTTGCGGTAGGACGCTTCCACGCGCTGATTGCGGAACTCGAGGCCAGGCAGCTTGATACCGACCAGACCAAGGAAAACCGTCCCGAAGATCGACCAGAACAGTGCGGCCCAGACCAGCGCATGCGGCACTTCGCCGATCAGCGGCAGTTCCGTGATGTTGGTGCCAATTTTGAACAGCACCGGCAGGAAGGCAATCAGCGTCATGACCGAACTGACCAGGCTGACGCCAAGGCTTTCCACCGTTGAGGAGAAGCGCATCGTGTCTTCCTGAACGCGCTGCGAAGCGCCTTCGATGTGCCGGAGCTTCGGCCAATGCGCCATGTAGTATTCGTTCATTGCCGTGCGCCAGCGGAAGATCCAGTGGCTGACGAAGAACAGATTGAGCACGCCAACGGTGATCGCCACGAAGGCAATGCCGGCAAAGCCAAGCATGCCGAGATAGAGTTGCGACGCGGTGACAGGTGCCGTCTTCGCGAGCGCCTGCTGGATCAGATCATAGAACGGCCCGTACCATGCGTTGATCGCGACGCTGACCTGAACCGAAAAATACGTGTTGAAGATGATCAGCGCCGAACCCAGCACCGACCACATCTGCCAGCGATGCGGGCTGTAGGTAAACCAGAAAGCGGCAAAGAGGGCGACAGCCACCGTGTAGTAGATGTAGAACCAAAGGAACGGCGCCGACCAGAAGACCGAGACACCGATCGGAGATTCCTCGCCCGCCGCCAGCGGCGGCAAGCCAACGATTGCGCCGAGGCCGGATCCTACGAAATACCAAAAGAGAACGGCAAGAAGCGCCCAAGCAACAGCTGAGATAAAGAAGAGCCTGGGCTTGGGGAAATACGATACGAACACGGGAGAGCTTGCTTTCCTGAACTGGAGTCTTCGGAGTCTCTAAACAGACCAATTGCGGCGAAAACTACGGCAGTTCGCGAAGAGCGGCAATGGCCTCTCCCCATTGTTACGCACTTGTAACGCGCTATGACAGCTTCTTGACGACCGGTATCACCAGCATTGCGCACACCAGCAAAGCCCCCGCGGCGGCATATGTGGGCGTCGTAAAACTTCCGGTCCGCTCCGCCATCCAGCCTGCGATAACGGGGCCGATGATCTGCCCGACGCCAAATGCGGCCGTCATCGTCGCAAGGATCCTGCGCGGGCTCGCCGGGGATAGCTTGCGACCGATCTGCAGGCCATAAGCAGTGATCGCGAGGAAAGTTGCACCAAACAGCGCACCACCGATCAGCGGCGCCACCGAATGCGGCAAGAGAACGGTCGCCAGCACACCAACTGCCTCGATGAGGAGCGCAGCCACGTAGACCCACCCCAACCCGAGCGGGCGGACGAAGGGCTTCCAGGCGAAAAGCGCCACCGAAGCAGTCAATCCGGCGATAAACCAGCAAAGAAATTCAATGATCGGGCCGGCAGCATCCATGCGGGCGATCGTAACCAGAAACGTGCCGGTGATCACATATCCGAACCCGAACAGGCCATAAGACGCCGTCACGAGGATCATCGGCAGGCTCCAAGCGATCTTCGGCTCCTTGCCGGTCTGCGCGGCTGCCGCCGGGCCTGTCGGCAATAGCCACCAGACTGCCACCAGGCTGACCGTCGAATAGATCGCGCCGCCGATCCAGGATGCCCGCCAGGCGTCTGCGCTTCCGCTAAACAGCAGCCCGACCAGCAACACCATCACCGACGAGAGCGCGATGCCGGCGCCCGGACCGCCGAAATGCGCCGCCTGGACATGGTCGTTTCCGGCCATTGCTCCGTGGCTGAGCACGATCTGCGAGCTGAAGACAAGGGCAAAGGCACTCGCTACGCCGGCGAGGAAGCGAATGACTGCAAAAACCATGACCGATGTCGTCATCGCCATGGCGGCAAGCAGCAACGCCGTTACCGCAAGAGCAAGAAGCGCGACCTTGCGCTCGCGTCCTGTCGCCCAGCCATAGGCGGCGAGAACCGCGCCGACGAGATAGCCGACGAAATTCGCCGAGGCGATGAAGCCGGCATCGGCGGCGGACAGCGGCACGCCGCTGATCATACTCGGCAGGATCGGGGTGTAGGAAAAGCGGCCGAAGCCCATGGCGGCGGCCATGGCGATCGCGCCTGCGAGGCCGGTTCGAAACAGATTTTCGGGGACGGTTTCATTGCGTGCCAACATGGAATGCTTATCGCGCTGCAGCATGGCGCCGACAATCGAGAATTTCTGATCGAACGATCAATCGCACGAAATCATGCCGCACCCCTTGAAAGCGGTTATCTTACGATATATGTTTTACGACATAGTGAAGATATATCAAAGGAGTGACCTATGAGAGGTTTTAGAGGCGGCATGATGGGCGGCGGCGGTTTTCGCATGGGGCGGAAATTTGCGTCGGGCGACCTGCAACTGGTAATCCTGGCCCTGCTGGTGGAACAGCCACGCCATGGCTACGAGCTGATCAAGCTCCTGGAAGAGCGTTCGGGTGGCTTCTATGTTCCGAGCCCCGGCGTGATCTATCCGGCGCTGACTTACCTGGAAGAAACCGGTCTTGCCGACGTCGAGAGCGAAGGCACCAAGAAGCTCTACCGCATCACGGAGAGCGGCCGCAGGCTTGTCGAAGAAAACCAGTCGATGATCGACATGACGCTTGGAAAGCTCGAGAAGATCGGCGCGAAGATGGCGCATGTGCGCAAGATCTTCGACCCGGAAAGCCGCAATGGCGATCGGGACGAGGACGGTTTCCCGGAAGACAAGAGCGAGGTCGGAGCAGCCCGCATGCTGCTGAAATCGGCGCTCCGGCTGCGCTATCCCTGGTCGAAGGACGAGGCCAAACGCATTGCCGGCATTCTGGAGCGCGCTGCCGGCGAGATTCTTGCCGGAGGACGTTCGGGCGAATGAAGCCTCAGGCGCCGCCTTCCGGCAGCGTCAGGATAAGCGGACCATTTCGCGTGGCGACGACCGTGTGCTCATATTGCACGGTCGGAGCCTCCGGGTCCGCGTAGAGTGTCCAGGCGTCGTCGCCTCCCTCCGCCCATGTGGCCCCAAGCGAGAGGAATGGCTCGACTGTGAAGACAAGGCCTTCCGTAATCATCCGCTTCTCGGATGGATCCGGCCAGGTCGAAAGCTCGGACGGCTCTTCGTGCAGCGAACGGCCGATCCCGTGGCTGGCCAGATTGGCGACAAGGGTATAGCGATTTTTCAGCGCAAAGGCGCCGACCGCCTGGCCAATCTTGGCGAGCGGTTCCCCCGGTTTCACCTGGTTGAGGCCAACCCACAGCGCCCTCTTGCCATCGCGACAGAGCTTCTCGATCTTCGACTTGTGCGGCGGCAGGCTGAACGACGCGCCGGTGTCGGAAAAGAACCCGTCCTTCTCGGCAGAGACGTCGATATTGACCAAATCACCGGGGCGGATGACACGCGAGCCCGGAATACCGTGGGCAATTTCCTCGTTGACGCTGATGCAGGTTGCACCGGGAAACTGGTAGCAAAGTTCGGGTGCTGAGCGCGCTCCGGCGTCCTCGAGCACCTTCCGCCCGATCTGGTCGAGCTCCAGTGTCGTAATGCCCGGTTCGAGCGATGTGCTCATCACCTGCAAGGCATTGGCGCAGATCCGGCCGACTTCCTTGAGCTTGAGGAGTTCGTCTTCGCTTTCGATGATCATGAATGACTATCCGGCCCTCTGCGGCCGGTCGACCGGCTCTCGATCAGATGAGAGCATGACGGCGTTCGGAATCCAATTCATCCTTTACGGCATCATGCTCCAATTTCAGGCGGTGGCTTTCGCCCCTTCGCCGCTTTCAGTCAATGCCTTTCTGACGATCGGGGCGACTTTCGTGCCGTACAGCTCGATGCCGCGCATGATCTGGTCGTGGGGCATGAGGCCGATCGCCATCTGCAGCAGAAAGCGGTCGTTCTTGAACAGCCGATGATGCGCGATGATCTTCTCGGCCACCAGTTCCGGCTCGCCCACGAAGAGTGCGCCGTTCGGTCCGCGCGACATGTCGAAGTGCGCCCGGTTCGTCGGCCCCCAGCCGCGCTCGCGGCCGATCCGGTTCATGACCTCGGCCTGCGGACCGTAAAACTGATCTGCGGCGGCATCCGTTGTGTCCGCGATGAACCCGTGCACGTTGATGCTGGTTTTGAGCTTCGATGCCTCCTGCCCTGCCCGCCGAGCGGCCTCACGGTAGAGATCGAACAACGGCGCGAAACGGCGTGGCTCGCCGCCGATGATCGCCAGTGCTACCGGCAAGCCCATAGCGCCGGCGCGGGCAACCGATTGCGGCGTGCCGCCGACGGCAATCCACAGGGGCAACGGGTCCTGCAGCGGACGGGGGTAGACGCCACGCCCATTGAGAGGGGCACGCAGTTCCCCCGACCACGTGACGGTTTCCTGATCGCGGAGCGCCATCAGCAAGTCGAGCTTTTCCTCGAACAGCTGATCGTAATCCTCCAGATTGTAGCCGAAGAGCGGGAACGACTCGATGAATGAACCCCGCCCCGCCATGATCTCGGCGCGACCATTGGACAGCAGATCGAGTGTCGCGAACTGCTGGAAGACCCGAACCGGATCGTCCGAGCTCAAGACCGTCACGGCGCTGGTCAGGCGGATGTTCCTGGTTTTCACGGCAGCCGCAGCCAGCGCGACGGCGGGAGCGGAGGCCGCATAGTCGGGCCTGTGATGCTCGCCCAACCCGAAGACATCGAGCCCGACCTGGTCGGCGAGCTCGATTTCCTCAAGCAGATGCTTCAGTCGTTCTGCCCCTTCCTCACCCTTGCTACGGCTGGGATTCGGGTTCACGTCGGCAAAGGTGTAGAGGCCTAATTCCATGGCTCGCATCCCGTTGAATCTAAAGATGGAGATAAGGATGGAGCGGCCTCAGCGCAAATACAAATTCTGGAACCGATCGTTCGAAAATATCGATAAGCAGTACCGCCGCGACTTGGCATCGCGGCGAACTTAGATCCTGAAATCAACAACTTCAAAGCTTGAGCGGAATCATTTTCCGAACGGCCTCGTATCTGAGATAAAGCCCGCCCCAGGCAATCAGCCCGAGATAGACGCCGAACAGCAGGTGCGAAAAGATCGGGCTCCCGACGCGGAGATGCGTGGCGATGGCGCCGCCGAGCAAACCGGTGAGCAGGATCGCCCCCAGCACCGACGTCCGCGGAATGGCGTAGAGCAACGCGCATAACAGGGTCACGACACCGAGACCGCGAGCTAGCATCGGATCGCCGGAGTAGCCGAGCGCAGCCATCGTTTCCGTGACCGGCGCGATCGGCACCAGCTTGATCGCCCCGTCGAAAATGAGAAAGGCCACGATCAACCCGCTCATGACAATGCCGGTGACGGTCTGCCAGCGCGGAACCCCGGCAGTTGAATCAACAATTGCAGACATAGCTCGATCCCCCTGTTTCGATTCCGATTTCAGATCCTGGGAAGCAACTCGGCGAGCTGATCGGCGCATTTGCCCCAGCCCTCGTGGAAGCCCATCTGCTCGTGCTGCTCCTTGTCGGCCGCCGTCCAGTGTCTCGCCTTGGCGGTGTATTTCGTCCGCCCGTTGCCCAGGTCTTCAAGCAGGATGATGCCGACGAAGAACGGCTTTTCGGACGGAACCCAGGAACTCGTGAAGGCGTCGGTGAAGACGATCTTTTCGTTTTCGACGATCTCGAGATAAACGCCGCGGTTGGGGAACTCCTGGCCCTCGGGGCTCCGCATGACGATGAGGTTCGAGCCGCCCGGCCGTGCATCGATCTGCGCGTCAGCAATGCTCCAGGGGCGTGGCACGAACCATTCCTTCATCAGAACAGGATCGGTCCAGGCTTTGAAAATTTTCTCGCGCGGGGCATCGAATTCACGCACGAGAACCAGTTCGTGTTGAGCTTCCCCGGTCATTTCAGCATTCTCCTGTTGAACGAAACCTGTTTTCTATCAGGTTGTTACAAGGACGTGAGAGGTCTTCCGGTTCCGACAACCCGGTGCGATTATCTTGAGAATTACTTTGCGATCGGCTGCGCAGCACCATGGGCGAGGCTGTCGATCTGCTGGCGGATATGCGCGGCTTCCGCTGCCGAGTGCGCCAGCGCGATGGCGCGATCAAAGGCTTCGTGCGCCTCGCGGGCCCGACCGAGCTGCTTCAGCAGGCCGCCACGCAGGCCGTGATAGTAGAAATAGCGGTCGAGCTTTTCGCCAAGCGTTTCGACAAGCGCCAGCGCCTCTTCCGGCCCCCTGAGCTTGGAGACGGCAACGGCGCGGTTGAGCGTAATGACAGGCGACGGCTGGATGCGCTCGAGCGCCCGATAGAGCAGCTCGATCTCCTCCCAATCCGTGTCCTCGGCGCGCTTGGCGCGCGAATGCAGCGCGGCAATGGCCGCCTGCAGCTGGTAGGGGCCGGGTTGGCGATGACGGATCGCCTTGTCGAGCAGTGCCAGCGCCTCGTTGATCAGCTCGCGGTTCCACAGCGAACGATCCTGATCCTCGAGCAATACGATATCGTTTTCACCATTAAAGCGCGCTTGGCGCCGCGAGATCTGCAGCAGCATCAGCGCCAACAGACCCATCAGCTCCGGCTCGCCGGGGAAAATGCGCAGCAGAAGCCGTGCAAGGCGGATTGCCTCGTCGCTGAAGGCGCAGGCTTCGTGCTTCGGATCGGCTTGGCTGTAGCCCTCGTTGAAGATGAGGTAGATCATCGTGCTGACGATCGAGAGTCGCTCGGCGCGCTCTTGCGCATCCGGCGTCTCGAAGGGCACACCAGCCTTGGCGACGCGCGCCTTGGCCCGCGTGATCCGCTGCTCCATCGCGCTTTCCCCGACGAGGAAGGCCCGCGCGATCTGCTGCACGGTAAGTCCGGAGACGATGCGGAGCGCCAGTGCGATCTGTTGCGTGGCCGGCAGATCCGGATGGCAGCAGATGAACAGCAGTCGCAGGATATCGTCGCGATAGTTGGAATCGTCGAGCCGTTCGGCGATATCGCTTTCGGCGTCACTGGTGTCGGAGATCAGCTCCTCGTCCGGAAGTGCTTGCGTCTTCGAACGCTTGCGGACGGCGTCGATGCCGCTGTTGCGGCCGACGAAGATCAGCCATGCCGTCGGATCGCGCGGCGGCCCCTTGTCCGGCCAGGTGCGGATGGCGCGCAGGCAGGCCTCCTGAAAGGCCTCCTCCGCGATATCAAGATCGCGGAAGTATCTGAGCAGCGCGCCAAGCGCCTTCGGCCGGGCCGAAGCAAGCGTCACGTCGATCCAGGCAATGTCTGTCATGTCGAAGAGTCTCCGGGCCGGAACACGTAGAACGGCCGAATTTCGTAAGAGGTCGAACCCGGATTGACCGAAGACAGCTCTTTCGAAAAGGCAACAGCCTCCTCCAGAGTATCGAAATCAACCACGTAAAAGCCGAGGAGCGCTTCCTTTGTTTCCGCGAAGGGACCGTCGAGAACGAGCGGTTCCTCCTTGCCCTTGCGCACGGTGGTCGCCGCCGTCGTCGGCATCAGCCGACCGACTGGACCAAGCTTGCCACGCTCGGCCAGGGGTGCCTGGACGGCATAGAGCTTCGCCATCACGGCGTCCTCCTCCTCCTTGGTCCAGGAGAACACGGTTTCTTCATTGGCATAACAAAGGATTGCATAAAGCATCTCTTACTCCTCTTCCCGAATGACGAAGGAGTAGCGCGACATCCGACAGGACGCAGCAAAAAAATACAACTTGAAGAAGGAGATGGCTAAACGTGCGGCGACTGAAGGCGGCCAGCGAAGCACAAGCCAAACAAACGGCCACGCACTGCGCGGCCGTTGTGGCAGACATCTGTCAGAGCGAGCCCTTTCAGGCCTGTCTCAGCTGGCGGCTCCGACCGCAAGGGCCTCCTGCACGGCCAACTCGGCCATCGCCAATGCGGCCTCGCGAGTCCGGGCAGCCGCCACGAAGCGGCCGTTGTGACAGAAGGTTGCGCCCTCGACGCCGCAGACAGCTTCGAGGTCGTGGTTTGTCAGGCCGGCCCAGGCCGCCGGCAGATCCGCGCGAAGCTCAAACCCCTCGTCTCCACGACGAATCCCGGTAACACACCAGTCCTTTTCTCGCGGGTGAACGACAAGCAGAAGGTGATCGGCGCCCGCCTTGACGATCGCCGGGCGGAAAGGCATTCCCATCGGGAGCTCGAGAACGCGGCCCTGCCCCGTGCGCTCGATGGCCTGAAGGACAAGTGTCTCCGCCCGCAATTTGGCAGCGCTTTGGGCGATCTTTGCCTCGACGAAACTGCGGGCGATCGCGACGGCGTCCTGAAATCTCCGATCATCGGCATCCGGATCGGTGTCGTCGAACACCGGCTTCAAAGTTTCGAGCAAAGCCGGCAGCGTCAGTCCGGCCAACGGCCCAGACGGGCTGAGGGCACCGTTGTCCGTCAGGTCGATAGGCAGCACGAAGGCGAGATCGAACGAGGCATGCAATGCCTCGACGTGAGCTTCGGGAATGCCTGTTGCAACAAGGTAGTCGCGACCGTAGTGCTTCCAAATCAGGCCGAACGAGCTGTAGGGCTGTCCATCATCGCGCAAAGGTGCGCCACGCTGATGGTGGTCGAAGATGCCCTGAGAGGCATCATACGCACCACCGACGTCATAGATGATCCGATCGGAGGCCGGTTTGATCCACTCCGGCGCCCTGCTCCGGATCACACGGGCCTGCGGGAAGAGCCGGGTCAGGATGACACTCGACAGCACTTCATCGGCATGGAAGCCACCGGAATGAGTGACGAGAAAATCTGGAGTCATGCCAGGATGCGCCTTGTTGTTCTGCGGAAGCCGCTTGCGGTCGGCAGCACATACCCCTTGCTGGTGGCTATCTCAACCCATCTTGGTCCGACTCTTGCTTTGATCCTGGAACGGCCTCTTGAGGTTTTTTGTTTGCGCGGGATTACCCGGGGACGCATTCCTTTCCATATCGGGGCCGGAAGGCGACTCTCTATTGCCTGATGAAGGCTTGGCTGTGAGGCGCCCCGGGTCTCAGGCGACGGACCATCCACCATCCACTAAAAGGTTCGCTCCGGTGATCAGGCTCGCAGCCGGCGATGCAAGGAAGACGACGGCGCCCACGACATCATCGGTTTCACCGATCCGGCCGAGCGGAATGTGATCGAGCGTCGCCTTGCGATTGTCGGTGTCGGACAAGAACGGTGCTGTACCATCCGTGTGGATGAACGTCGGCGACACGGTATTTACGGTGACATTGTAGCGTGCCCATTCGGCTGCAAGGCAGCGTGTGAGGTGATTGATTGCCGCCTTGCTCATGCAATAGATTGCCTCGCCGCGTAGCGCCACAGTACCGGCCTGTGAGCTGATATTGATGATCCGCCCCTCATTGCGCTCGATCATGTGACGACCGACTGCCTGCGTCATCAAAAATGTGCCCTTGATGTTGACGTCGAGTATCTCGTCAAGGTCTTTCTCCTCAACGAGTTCCGCGAGATTGCCCGGAGCCACGCCGACGTTGTTGACGAGTACGTCGATCCGACCGAACGTGGCAAGCGCCGCGTCGACGGCTTCTGCGATATGGGCCTTATTGGGAATCTCCAGTCGAACGGGGAGAACTTTTCGTCCCGCAGCTTCCAGTTCGGCAACAAGGCCCGCCGAGGCAGCGACATCCCGTACTCCCAAAACAATATCGGAGCCTGCCGCGGCGCAGGCAGCGGCACAGGCTCGACCGATGCCACGACTCGCTCCCGTCACCAAAGTCACCTTGCCTGCAAGGCTGAAGTCCGGCGCATTCTTCTGCATGACAATGCCTCCCTCGACGAACCTCATTTATGGCAGCGTCGGCGCGCGGATGCCAGATGTTCCGCGCATGCTGAGAACAGTCCATCAGGCAACAAGCGATCCCAGCTGTGGACATGAACCTCGCTTCAAGTAACGTCACGCCGACGCCATCAAGCCGCCCATTTTGCTCGGGATTGCTCGGCCTCTCGCGCAAAACCCAGAGAAATGTCGAGACAAGAATGAAGACTCACCTCAGCCTGCTTGTCGCCTGTGCCCTTCTGTTTTGCTTGCACAACACGACAAGTGCGGCCTCTGCGCCCGAAAACTTCATCTACACCAGCTCCGGCGATCTCGAAGGGGTGATCAAACTCATCAGCCGGCCCGATATCGGCGGTGTGCAGATCATCTACAACTGGCGCCAGCTCGAGACGGCAAAAGGGCAATATGATTTCTCTGCAATCGAGGCCGATCTTGCGACCATCAAGCGTCTGAACAAGAAGCTCTTCATCCAAATCCAGGATCGGTTCTTTGAACCGAACGCCAGAAACGTCCCCGACTATCTGCTCGCCGACAAGGCCTATGGCGGCGGCATCACCGCGCAATTCGACAATCCGGGCGAGAACAAGCCTGTTGGCTCCGGCTGGGTGGCGCAGCAATGGAACCCCGCCGTTCGTCAACGCTACCAGGCGCTGCTGGCTGCCCTTGCAGCAAGGTTCGACGGCGAAGTCTACGGCGTCAATCTGCCGGAGACGGCGATCGATCTCGATCCGAAGCACGAACCGGAAGGCTACAGCTGCGACGCCTACTTTCAGGGCGAGATGGAAAATCTCGCCCTCGCCCGCAAGGCCTTCAACAAGAGCAAGGTCGTTCAATACGTCAATTTCTGGCCCTGCGAATGGGAAAACGATCACAACTACATGGGGCGGCTTTTCGAGTTCGCGGCAAAGAATGGCGTCGGCCTTGGCGGACCGGATATCGTTCCCTACCGCAAGGGCCAGATGAAGAATTCCTATCCGTTCTTCAACAAGTACAAGGGCAAACTAGCCTTCGTCGGCCTCGCCGTCCAGGAACCGACTTTGACCTACAAGAATCCGAAGACGAAGAAACCGTTCACCAAGGAGGAATTCACCGCCTTCGCCGATGATTATCTCGGCGCCGAGGTGATCTTCTGGAGCACCTCAACACCGTGGCTGCGCCGCTGATGCAGCCGAAGGGCGGCGGCATTTAACGACGCAAAAATGCACCCACGCGGTGCATTTTTTGCCGCACCCCTCGTTTTCGACGTATTTGGCCTATTTATTTCGCTGCATTGCACAAATCGGAGAGCGGTCATTGCAGCAGAAAACCCGCATCGATTGGCTGGATATCGCCAAGGGTATGTCCATCATTCTCGTGGTGATCTACCACACCCTCCTCTACCACGACTTCCACAACATCGCGCCCGACCTTTATGTCCGCCTGAGCGGCATCATGACGCCGATCCGGATGCCGTTGTTTTTCACGGTCTCCGGCTTTCTCGCAGCCTCCGCCATGCGTGCGCCATGGGGGGACTTCCTGCGCCGCAAGATCTGGCTTCTCGTCTATCTCTTCGCAGTCTGGAGCACGGCACGCTGGCTGTTCTTCCGTTACATCCAGACCAATGTCCTGGTGCCGGCGGAAGGAAGCGATCCCTATCAATTGCTTGAAATGTGGTGGGCACCGAACACCGGCATCTGGTTCATCTGGGCGCTCGCCATCTTCATGATCACGACGAAACTTCTTTCTTCCGTCCACCATCCGACCGCAATGGCGCTCGCCGCACTGCTATCGATCCTGACCTTCGGCGAGTACCTGCCGATCGATCTCTTCACCCATCGCAACATACTGCAGTATTTCGTCTTCTTTCTCTTCGGCTGCTGGTACGGAAAATCCGTGGTCAACGCGATCACGGAGCGGCCGCTGCTCACCGCCTGCGCGGGCTTGCTCCTCTTCACCGCGCTCTACGGGCTGCGCTGGCGCCTGCAGGCCATCGAGAAAGGCACTTGGGCGTTGGCCTCTTCCATCGCTGGCCTCGCATGGCTGTGCGGAACGGCCGTGCTGATGTCGCGCCTGCAGCCGGTGCGCCACGCCTTCGCCTATTTCGGGCGCAACACGCTTCCCGTCTACGTGACCCATGTCATGATCGTCTCGCTTGTAGTCGCGATGGTCGCCACCATCGTTGGAAGCAACGCTGCAAGTGGCTACATCACCGCGCCGCTGGTGGTCGTCTTTGCGATCGGTCTCTCGCTTGCGATCCGGGCGATCGCCGATCGCAGCGGCGCCGCCTGGCTCTATACGCCACCCACGCGGCGACAGCGGCAGGCCGTTCCCGCTTGATCGTAGCTAGGCAGCACGTTTCCCTGCCCGCCCGCTTTCCCGTCACGACGATCGACGACAATGGTATGCGACCCGGCCCATCCCAGCGCCGCCTGCGTACCGCTCGACATTCCGTAACTCCACAGTCACCGCAACCTTACCAATTCCAGGCGGTCCGAACGCGCCGCAGTTTAGGGCGACGTGGCCGGAAACTCGGTGCATATTGTGCGCATCGACCCGACGGGAGACAAGGACATGACGCCCTCACCGCATCTGAATAACCCCAAGGTCTACATCGATACCGACACCTTCATCGATCTCGTCAGCAAAAGGACAAGGTGCCTGATCTGCTGCGAACCTCTCAACGGCAAAGTGGCCAATCGGGAACACGTCCTGCCCAAATGGATCCTGCGCAAGTACGACCTTTACGACAAGGAAATCACTCTCCCGCATGACTACAAGGCCAGGCAGTACGGCGGCCATACGATGCCTTGCTGCAAGGATTGCAATTCGTTGCTTGGAAAGAAGCTCGAGCAGCCAGTGCGGCAACTGACACAAGGGGGCTATGCGAAGCTCCAGCGGCTTCTCGACGAGAACGGCCAACGCCTGCTGTTTACCTGGCTTTCCTGGGTCTTCCTGAAGTTCCTGATCAAGGACGGCGCCATCCCAATCAACCCTGATCAGCGGGTAAAGGCCGTCATGCAGGACAAGGATACCGACTGGACGACGCTCCATCACATCCATTGCCTCGCCCGCTCTCCCTACACCGGTGCACACCTTTCGCCGGAGGTCCTCGGTTCGGTCGTCATCCTGGCGATTGACGACGACCGCTATCGCGAGGACTTCGATCTTATAACCGTTCACGAGACGCAGACAATCATGGTTCGCCTGGGCGATCTCGCCATCATCGCCAACTTGAGCGACAGCGGCCGGTCGATGGATATTGTGCATCGCTTCGTCCTGCCCGCAAGGCAGGAGAGGTTCACCGTCCTGCAGGCTCTGGAAATCTGCGCCGACATGGCGGTAACCACCACGCGGATCGAGAGCAAGCCGGTCTACTTCACGCGTATCGACCGGGCCACGGGCCAACCTTCAATCCACGCAGACCTACCTGTCTACGAGGCGAACCCCGTCGATCCGGACACGCGCGCCGCAATATTCGAGCTCGTCTATAGAGAGCATTTGCCTCACCTGAAAATAGCGGGCAGCGACATGTCGGCTCTGCAGGCCATCAGGGAGAACCGTCTGACATTTCTGGAACATCGCATAAGCCGGGCGACCGGAGAAATACGGGAATAGACGCCCGCCTACCTGCTCCGGAAACGATCGCGCTCGTCACACGTCGGCGATCGTGCGCTTGACCGCACTACGCCAGCCCTTGAGCTTTGCTGCGCGCGTCTTCTCGTCCATAGCCGGCTCGAAGCGGCGGTTGCGTTGCCAACTCTTGGCAAAGCCTCCCCGATCAGGCCAGACGCCCGCCTTGCTGCCGGCAAGCCAGGCGGCGCCGAGCGCCGTGGTTTCGAGGATAACGGGCCGGTCGACCGGCGCGTCGAGAATGTCGGCAAGACGCTGCATCGTCCAGTCGGACGCGACCATGCCGCCATCGACGCGAAGAACGGTGCTCTCCACACCGCCTTTCCAATCCTTGTGCATGGCATCGAGCAGGTCGCGGGACTGATAGCAAACCGCTTCGAGTGCAGCACGCGCGAATTCCTTCGGGCCACTGTTGCGCGTCAGACCGAAAATCGCGCCGCGGGCGTTTGCATCCCAATGCGGCGCACCGAGCCCGGTGAATGCCGGCACCAGATAAACCTCCTGCGTCGGATCGGCGGCGTCGGCGAGCTCGCCGGTGCGCGAGGCCTTATCGATGATGCCGAGCCCGTCGCGAAGCCACTGCACGGCCGCGCCCGCGATAAAGATCGAACCCTCGAGCGCGTAGGTCGTCTCGCCGTTCAGCCGGTAGGCGATCGTCGTCAGCAGGCGGTTCTTCGAGCGAACCATATCGCTGCCGGTGTTGAGCAGCGCAAAGCAACCGGTGCCGTAGGTCGACTTCATCATGCCGGGCTCGAAGCAGGCCTGCCCGATGGTCGCGGCATGCTGGTCGCCGGCGACACCAAGGATCGGGATCTCCGCCCCAAGTATCCGCTTCTCGGTTGTACCGAAATCGTCTGCGCAGTCCTTCACCTCGGGCAGCATTGCCGCAGGAACCCGCAGGATATCAAGGAGATCCTTGTCCCAGCTGTTGTCAGCAATGTTGTACATCAGCGTCCGGGAGGCGTTCGTCGCATCGGTCGCAAACACCTTCCCGCCCGTCAGCCGCCAGATCAGGAAGGTATCGACCGTGCCGAAGCACAATTCCCCCTTGGCGGCACGTGCCCGCGCACCCTTGACGTTGGCGAGCAGCCACGAAAGCTTGGTGCCGGAGAAATATGGATCAAGGAGAAGGCCGGTCTTCCTGGTGAAGGTCTTTTCGAGATCCTGCCGCTTCAGCTTGTCGCAATAGCTTGCCGTGCGGCGATCCTGCCAGACGATCGCGTTATGAATCGGCTTACCGCTCTCACGCTCCCAGACGACGACAGTCTCACGCTGGTTTGTAATCCCGAGCGCAGCGATGTCCTTTGCCTCGATCCTGGCTTCGCGGATCGCCATCTTGATCGTCGAGACAACAGAATCCCAGATTTCCTCCGGATCGTGCTCCACCCAACCCGACTGAGGATAGATCTGGCGGAATTCCTTCTGGCCCGCACCGGCGATCTTCATCTCGCCGTCGAAGACGATCGCCCGCGTCGATGTCGTCCCCTGATCGATTGCCAGAACATATCCGCTCATGCTTGTCCCCCCGCTGATCGTGATTGTCGGGAGAAATCAATAGGACAGGAGGGCGAGCGAGGAAAGAACCCAGTCTCTCTTCGACACAAGAGATTTGGCATCAGCGCAATTGCCAGCAACGATGCTTTGCGCATAACCTCACCTCTATTGCGTCGCAAAATGGCTTGAGGAGAAGAGAATGGCCAGAACAGTCGTCGTCACCGGATCCACCAGCGGCATCGGCCTTGCGATCGCGGCAGCCTTCGCTGGCAAGGGCGACAATATCGTCATCAACGGCTTCGGAAAGCCTGAGGAAATCAAGGCGATAATCGAGAAACTTGAATCGACCTCGGAGGCGAAGGTTATCCACCATCCGGCAGACATGACGAAGCCGGTTGAAATCGCGGATCTGATCGAAACAGGCGCCAAGACCTTCGGCAGCGTCGATGTGCTGGTTAACAATGCCGGGATTCAGCATGTCGAGAAGATCGAGGATTTCCCGATCGAAAAGTGGGACCAGATTATTGCGATCAACCTGTCGAGCTCGTTTCATACAATGCGGGCAGCTATTCCGCTGATGAAGACAAAAAAACAGGGCCGCATCATCAACATCGCCTCTGCGCATGGCCTGGTCGCGTCGCCATTCAAATCCGCCTATGTCGCGGCAAAGCATGGTATATTGGGCCTGACGAAGACGGCGGCGCTGGAGCTTGCCGAATTCGGCGTGACGGTGAACGCGATCTGCCCGGGCTACGTGCTGACGCCTCTCGTCGAGAAGCAGATACCGGATACGGCGAAGGCACGCGGCATCACTGAGGAGCAGGTCAAGACTGACGTGATCCTCAAGGCCCAGCCGACGCATGAATTCGTCAAGGCGGAAGAGATTGGCGCGCTGGCTCTCTATCTCGCAAGCGACGAAGCCCGGCAGGTAACCGGCACCCACATCTCGATTGACGGTGGCTGGACCGCGGCATAACGATTCAAACAAAGATAAAAACCTGGGAACGACATGAACGACAGCATCCGCTTCATCCTGAATGGCAAGGACGTCACGCTCAGCGATGTCCGTCCGACCGAGACTCTTCTTGATTATCTCCGGTTGAAGCGCCGGCTGACGGGGACGAAGGAAGGATGCGCCGAAGGCGATTGTGGGGCCTGCACCGTCCTCGTCGGACGGCTGATCGACGGCAAGCTGCACTACGAGTCCGTCAATGCCTGCATCCGCTTCATGGGATCGCTGAACGCCACCCATGTCGTCACGGTCGAGCATCTGGCCGCCAAGGATGGCACGCTGCATCCGGTACAGCAGGCAATGGTCGATTGCCACGGTTCGCAGTGCGGGTTCTGCACGCCGGGCTTCATCATGTCGATGTATGGTCTCTGGCTTTCCAACGACAACCCGAGCCGGGCCGACATCGAAAAGGCACTGCAAGGCAATCTCTGTCGTTGCACCGGTTACGAGCCGATCGTGAAAGCCGCCGAGCAGGTGAGCCACACCCGCCCGAGCGCACTCTTCGACCCGCTCGAGAAAACCCGCTCCGAGATCATTTCGCGTCTCTGGGCGATGCGGAGCAGCCAGACCATTTCGATCACCACGGCAGAGGGCCGGCTGGTCCTGCCGGGCTCGCTGGACGCGCTGGCGCGCGTTCTGGCCGAGGAAGTAAACGCCACCATTGTTGCCGGCTCTACCGATGTCGGGCTCTGGGTGACCAAGCAGATGCGTGCCTTGGATCCGGTTGTCTTCATCAACCATCTGACCGATTTGCAATCGATCACCGCGGGCGAAGGCGGCTTCACAATCGGCGCAGGTGTCACCTACAGCCGCGCCTTCGAGATCATTGCCAAGAAGGTGCCCACACTTGGCCGTCTCATCGACCGTATCGGCGGAGATCAGGTCCGCAACATGGGCACGATCGGCGGCAATATCGCGAACGGTTCGCCGATCGGCGACACGCCACCACCCTTGATCGCCCTTGGTGCCACGGTGACGCTGCGCTCTGTTGCCGGTCCGCGGATGCTACGGCTCGAGGACTTCTTCATCGCTTACGGCAAGCAGGATCGGCGTCCCGGCGAATTTGTCGAGAGCATCTTCGTCCCATATCCCGCCGAGGATACGCGATTTGCCGTCTACAAGATCACCAAGCGCCGCGATGAAGACATCACCGCGGTTCTCGGCGCTTTCTATCTGACGCTGGACGGCGAAGGCGACGTCAACGACATCCGGATCGCCTTTGGGGGCATGGCAGCAACGCCGAAGCGCGCGCGGCACGTCGAGAATGCGCTGATGGGCAAACCTTGGAACGAACAGACGATCGAGGCGGTGCGTGCCGAGTTCGATGCCGACTTCCAGCCACTGACCGACTGGCGTGCAACGGCCGAATATCGCCAACTGACGGCGAAGAACCTGCTGATGCGCTTTTTCCTGGAAACATCAGGAACGCCGGCTGAACTCCACCGCTTCGAAGAGGTGGCATGATGGACAAGTCGACCTTCGCCGATCCCAAATTCATCATCAACGGCGCCATGCACGACGCGCAGCGCCACGATTCCGCACACAAGCATGTCACCGGCTCTGCCGACTACATCGACGATCTGCCTGAGCCTGTCGACCTGCTGCACGGCGCTTTGGGCCTGTCAGACCGGGCGCATGCCGAGATCGTCAGCATGGACCTCTCGGAGGTCGAAGCCACACCAGGCGTCATCTGGGTGTTCACCGGCAAGGACGTCCCGGGCGTCAACGACGTCAGTTCGAACGGCAGCCACGACGAACCGTTGCTCGCCGAACAGAAGGTCGAATTCCACAACCAGCCGATCTTCGCCGTTATTGCCGAGACGCGCGAGATTGCCCGGCGAGCGGCGCGCAAGGCGAAGATCGAGTACCGCGATCTGCCGCATTGGAGCGATATCGACGGCGCGCTTGCCAACGGCAGCCCGCTCGTCATCACGCCGATGACCCTTCAGCGCGGCGATGCGAAAACGGAAATGGAAAACGCGGCGCGGCGCCTGAAGGGCCAGATGCGGATCGGCGGCCAGGAGCATTTCTATCTGGAAAGCCATGTCGCGATGGCGATCCCGGGCGAGGACGACGAGGTTACCGTCTGGTCGTCAACCCAGCATCCTAGCGAGATCCAGCACATCGTCGGCCACGTCCTCGATATCCCATCGAATGCGGTGACGGTGAACGTTCGCCGCATGGGTGGCGGCTTCGGCGGCAAGGAAACGCAGGGCAACCAGTTCGCAGCCCTTGCTGCGATCGCCGCCAAGAAGCTGAAGCGTGCCATCAAGTTCCGGCCGGACCGCGACGAGGATATGGCTGCCACCGGCAAGCGCCACGATTTTCTTGTCGATTACGAGCTTGGCTTCGACGACGATGGCCGGATCCACGCCGTTGACGCCACCTACGCCGCCCGCTGCGGCTTCTCTTCCGATCTCTCCGGGCCGGTGACCGACCGCGCGCTGTTTCACGCGGATTCCAGCTACTTCTATCCGCATGTTCACCTGGCTTCGAAGCCGCTGAAAACTCACACCGTCTCGAACACCGCCTTCCGCGGCTTCGGCGGCCCGCAAGGCATGCTCGGTGCGGAACGCTTCATTGAAGAAATTGCCTACGCCGTCGGCAAGGATCCGCTCGAGATCCGCAAACTGAATTTCTACGGACAACCCGGCTCGGGTCGCACGCTCACCCCCTATCACCAGGAGGTCGAAGACAACATCATCGGCCGCATCGTCAGTGAGTTGGAGGAAAGCGCGGACTATCAGGTGCGCCGCAACGCAATCGTCGAGTTCAACCGCAACAGCCGCTATATCCGCAAGGGCATTGCACTGACGCCGGTGAAGTTCGGCATCTCCTTCACGCTGACCGCTTTCAACCAGGCAGGCGCTCTTGTTCATGTCTATCAGGATGGCTCGATCCACCTGAACCATGGTGGCACAGAGATGGGCCAGGGCCTCTACACAAAGGTGGCGCAGGTGCTGGCCGACAGCTTCCAGGTCGACATCGAGCGGGTGAAGATCACAGCCACGACCACAGGCAAGGTGCCGAATACCTCGGCAACGGCGGCGTCGTCCGGATCGGATCTGAACGGCATGGCAGCTTACGATGCCGCCCGCCAGATCAAGGAGCGGCTGGTCGCCTTTGCCGCCGAGAAATGGGCGGTGCCGCCAAAGGATGTCGTCTTCCTGCCGAACCGTGTCCGGGTCGGCGACAAGGAATTCGCCTTCCCTGACTTCATCAAGCAGGCATATTTTGCCCGCGTTCAGCTTTCCGCTGCGGGCTTTTACAAGACGCCTAAGATCCATTGGGATCGCGCGGCTGGCCGAGGCACTCCGTTCTACTACTACTCCTACGGCGCCGCCTGCTCGGAAGTGTCGATCGACACGCTGACCGGCGAATACATGATTGAACGCGTCGATATCCTGCACGATGTCGGGCGCTCGCTGAACCCGGCGATCGATATCGGCCAGGTCGAAGGTGCGTTCGTGCAGGGCATGGGCTGGCTGACGACCGAAGAGTTGTGGTGGGACGAAAAAGGCAGGCTGCGCACACACGCGCCCTCGACTTACAAGATTCCCCTCGCCTCCGATCGCCCGAAGAGCTTCAACGTCCGGCTGGCGGAATGGTCGGAAAATACGGAAGCCACCATCGGCCGCTCAAAGGCAGTGGGCGAACCACCGTTCATGCTGGCGATTTCGGTGCTGGAAGCACTCTCGATGGCTGTTGCCAGTGTTGCGAACTATAAGGTTTGCCCTCGGCTCGACGCGCCGGCAACACCCGAGCGCGTGCTGATGGCCGTCGAGCGAATGAAGCAGGCCTGAGAAAAGGCAGCACTCAAGTGCTGCCTTTTCTCAGTTGACGCCTACTGCCAGAACTCCTTGTCGAAACGTGGCTCCCGCCCGTCCAGGAAACCGAGGTCGCGCTTGACGCGATCCGGCATGCCTTCGAGGTCCAACCGGTCCCATTCCGAAACCCGCCGCAGCAGCCTGCGGCCAAGGGCTGAGAGCCAATTGGAAGTCTCGGGAACCCTCACATGGCTCTCGTGCTCGATAACGGTGCAATCCATAACATCACCTCAATAATCTGATCCGTTGGGTTGCAGATTGCGCCAATAAATGCTGGAATTCCAATCGAACGATTGCCGTAACACATAAAGAGAACTTATCCATGAAGCTGTCGAAGCAGTTTCCTTTGAACGCCCTGCGGGTCTTCGAGGCCGTGGCGCGGCTCGGCAGCTTTACGCGCGCAGGCGAAGAACTCGGCATGACGCAGACCGCCGTTAGCTACCAGGTAAAACTACTGGAGGAGAATGTCGGCGAGCCGCTGTTCCTGCGTCGTCCACGCCACATCAGTCTGACCGAGACCGGAGAACGGCTGGCCCCGCAGGTGACCGAAGCTTTCGAAATGCTGCAACTCGCCATGGCCGAGGCGCGTGGGGAAACAGAGGTAACCCTACAGATCACCTGCCTGGCGACGTTCGCGTCCCAATGGCTTGCGCGCAAGCTCGGCAATTTTCAACTCGCCAATCCGAATATCGCCGTGCGGCTCAGCACCACGGATTCGCTGGTCGATTTCGGCCGCGAAGCTGTCGATGTCGGCATCCGCTCAGGCAGGGGCGAATGGCCGGGGCTGCGGGCGGACAAACTGATGGACGTCTATTTCACGCCCATGCTGAGCCCGGCACTGGCGGAAAGCATTGGCGGGATTCATGAGCCTGCCGACCTCTTGACGCTTCGGATTTTCGATCCCACCGATCCTTGGTGGCACCAATGGCTCGAAGCTGCGGGCGTACCGATTCCCAGCTTCGAGAAGAGAAGCACGAGCTTTTATGGCGCCCAGGCCTATGAGGCCGCAGCCGCGGTGGCCGGCCAGGGTGTTGCGATCCTGACACCTGACTTCTATCCGGAGGAACTCGCGAGCGGGAAGCTGATCCGCCCATTCGAGCTTCAATGCACCGATGGCCGCGGCTACTGGCTGGCTTATCCGGAGAACCGCCGCAACGTCCCTAAGATCAAGGCATTCCGAAACTGGATTCTTGCTGAAATGAACGTCGCCGGGACCGGCGGCAGCTAATAACCCATCTGAGGCGCGTAGAAGCAGCGCGGCGTGTCCTCGTTCGGGAACAGACAAAGGTGATAGTCGCCATCACCGGAACGCATTGCCTTGCCCATGGGAAGAAGGAAGACATGTGCGTGTGTAACAAGCCTATGATCACCCGGTAGCAGCGTGACCCGATAGCCGTGCGGCGTGATCGCGACGCTCTTGGGAGGAATCATCTGGCAGTCCCCGTTCTCGCTGTCGCCATTGCAACAAAAGGGCTCATAGCTCCAACCCGACGGCGCATCGTGCGCGTAGGCACAGGATGCAAATGCAATCATCACACACACAAGAATGCTGCGCATTGGCATCATCTCCGTCGATGAATGCGCCGTCGGAATGGTGTGATTCTCACCTCATTCCGACGGCCTCAAAACTGAAATTGTAATCGATCCGTGACATTTCAAGCCACTTTCCATGCTGCAAGCGGCGTCGACACACGCACATTGAACGGCGCTTTACCATTCCGCGTGCTTGCGAACGGTGGCCCACAAGCCCGCTTCGTGATCGACGAGATCACGACCATCAGGAGAGCATCCGATGCAAAAGCGTCGACATCTTGGCTTGGCACATATTCTTTTGACGTGCTCCCGCCCGGAGTGCAGGAACACTTGTTCCCGAAAAAGGCTTTTGGGGGCGAAAGATGGCGACGGGCTCGCCACCTAAGCGGTTAATCCAAGGGTCTTGATAAGGTTTGCATATTACAACGCCGATCAAGCTTGGCCCTTCGGCCTGATCCGGGAGTAGGACAGCGGCCCGATGCCTGCCTCAAGCCGCCGGAGGCGACGGGCGCCGAGTGCTGTTTGGGTCTCTAGGCGCAAATGAACACGGTGAGAATGGTGGGAGGACCTGAACGCCGAGCAAGTGGTGGGTGCCTCGGACGCTGCGAGCTTTGCGTGTGTACTCGATCCGTGCGGCACATTTTCACAAGTTCGTTACTGCGAGGGATGCTGGACGCTTACTGTTGATGCTTGATCGACGCATATCCCCTTTCCTCAGGACACCACTTTCTGCAATGTGATGAGTCGAGGGAAGTACAGGGGAACTCAATGTATGAATATGCCATCGCGTGGGAATGGTTGGCCTTTGCGGCCCGCTGGTTCCACGTCATTACCGCGATTGCCTGGATCGGCTCGTCCTTTTATTTTATTGCGCTCGACCTCGGCTTGGTGAAACGGCCGCATCTTCCGCCCGGTGCCTACGGCGAGGAGTGGCAGGTGCACGGTGGCGGCTTCTACCACATCCAGAAGTATCTCGTGGCCCCGGCGCAGATGCCGGAACACCTCACCTGGTTCAAGTACGAGAGCTATTTCACCTGGCTCTCCGGCTTCCTGATGCTCTGTATCGTCTACTATGGTGGTGCCGACCTCTTCCTCATCGACCGCCATGTGCTCGACATCAGCGCGCCTTTGGCGATCCTGATCTCGCTTGCCTCGCTCGCCGTCGGTTGGATCGCCTACGACCTCTTGTGCAAATCGCCGCTCGGCAAGAACACCTGGGGCTTGATGGCGGTGCTGTACGCCGTGATCGTCTTCATGGGCTGGGGCTATACGCAGCTCTTTACCGGCCGCGCAGCCTTCCTGCATCTCGGCGCTTTTACGGCAACGATCATGTCGGCCAACGTCTTCATGATCATCATCCCGAACCAGAAGATCGTCGTCGCCGACCTGATCGCCGGGCGCACGCCTGATGCCAAATACGGCGCCATTGCCAAACAGCGCTCGCTTCACAACAACTACCTGACGCTGCCCGTCATCTTCTTCATGTTGTCGAACCACTACCCGCTGGCCTTCGGCACCGCCTATAGCTGGGTGATCGCGGCTCTCGTCTTCCTGATGGGCGTCACAATCCGCCACTGGTTCAACACGACGCATGCTCGCAAGGGCCGCCCGACCTGGACCTGGATCGTCACCGTCATCCTCTTCATCCTGATCATGTGGCTGTCGACGGTGCCGAAGGTGCTGACCGGCGAGAAGGACGCACAGGCCGTTGCGCCCGCGTTCCTGCAATTCGCCGGCGACGCGCATTTCCCCGCAGTCAAGCAGCTTGTCGGCACGCGCTGTTCCATGTGCCATGCCGCCGAGCCCGTCTATGAGGGGTTGGCGCGACCGCCGAAGGATGTCGTTCTGGAAACCGATGCCGAAATTGCCGCTCATGCGCGCGAGATCTATATACAGGCAGGCCGCAGCCACGCCATGCCGCCCGGCAACGTGACCGATATCACGCCGGACGAGCGTAAGCTGCTCGTCGCCTGGTTCGAAAGCGCAGTCGAAGGCAAACAGGAATGATCTCAGCCGCCCTTCGCGCCCTGCTCCTCGCCTCCACCCTGACCGCCTGCGGGCAGAGTGGTGCGGATGCTTCGGGATCGGAGGGCGGCGCGAAACCGCCTGCTGGCAATTTTTCCGGCGGTCTCAACGCACTTGGCACCGAACCCTTCTGGGCGATCAAGATCCGCACCGACGGGCTCACGTTCAGTCGTCCACGTATCGAGGACGTCAAAAGCGCCAACCCCGGTCCGGTCATAGAGAACGATCGCGCCACCTGGACAATCGCCGACGGGCCGGCACCCTTCAAGCTGACCCTGACCAAAGGGGAGTGCTCGGACGGCATGTCCGATCGCCACTACACACTGAACGCGGTTCTGGTATTCGGAGACAAGACCATGTACGGCTGCGCCGACACTCCGGCGGCCATTGCCGCCCAGCCGGCGCCCTGACGCGAACGCCGCTTGACAAGACAATCGAGGCAGAACGCCATGACACACACACTCTTCCGCGGCCGGCTGCTTTCCTTCCTGCGTGCGCCTGATGACCTTGGCGATACCGGAAGCTATCTCTACGAAAGCGATGGCGCGCTTCTGATCAAGGACGGCCTGATCATTGCGCGCGGCCCCTATGACCAAATCAGCGCGCAAGCCCCAGTCGATACCGTGACCTTCGATCATCGCCCGCACCTCATCATGCCTGGCTTCATCGACATGCACCTGCATTTCCCACAGATGCAGGTGATCGCCTCCTATGCGGCAAACCTGCTGGAATGGCTGAACACCTATACCTTCCCAGAGGAGTGCCGCTTCGTCGAAGGCGCACATGCCGAGCGTATCGCCACGCATTTCTACGACGAACTGATCCGCCACGGCACGACGACGGCGGTCGCCTACTGCTCCGTCCACAAGACCTCCGCCGACGCCTTTTTCGCCGAGGCGCTGAAGCGCAACATGCGTATGATCGGCGGCAAGGTGATGATGGACCGCAACGCCCCGCAGGGCCTGCTCGACACACCGCAGATGGGCTACGACGAGACCCGCCAGATCATCGCCGAATGGCACGGCAAGGGCCGCAACCACGTCGCCATCACCCCGCGCTTCGCGATTACCTCGACACCGGCACAGATGGAGGCGACCCAGGCTCTTGCCCGCGAATTTCCCGACCTGCACATCCAGACGCATCTCTCGGAGAATCACGACGAAATCAAGTTTACCTGCGAGCTCTATCCCGAGGCGATCGACTACACCGATATTTACGCCCGCTACGGTCTGCTCGGCGACAAGACGCTTTTCGGCCATTGCATCCATCTCTCGGATCGCGAGGCGGATGCGATGAGCGAGGCGGGCTCGGTCGCGGTCCATTGCCCGACATCCAACCTCTTCCTCGGTTCCGGTCTCTTCCCGCTGAAGGCACTCGTTCGCCGCGAAAAGCCGGTTCGGATCGGCGTTGCCACAGATATCGGCGGTGGCTCCAGCTATTCGATGCTGCGCACCATGGACGAGGCCTACAAGATCCAGCAGTTGCTCGGCGAACGCCTGAACCCGCTGGAAAGCTACTACCACATGACATTGGGCAACGCCCGCTCGCTGTCGCTTGCCGATCGGATCGGCACGCTCGATGTCGGCTCTGACGCCGATATCGTCGTCGTCAACGCCGCCGCGACGCCCGCCATGGCGCTGAAGATGGAGGTCGTGAAAACGCTGCCGGAAGAACTCTTCCTGCTGCAGACCATGGGTGATGACCGCGCGATCGTGGAGACCTACGTCGCGGGCGTCGCAGCGAAAAGCGCGATCTGAGATTCAGAGATAATCCGAAGTCGACAGTCCGCCCAAAAACAGTGGACGGATTTCGCGCGCATCACCCCCGGTAGCGAAGCGCATTGACCAGCAAGGCGAAGGCCGGTGAGGTCTGCCGCCGGCTCGGATAATAGAGGTGGTATCCGGGGAACGGCGCGCACCAATCCTCAAGCACGCGAGTAAGCCGCCCATCGGACAGAGGCTGTCGCACCAGCACTTCCGGCACGAACGCCAGACCGAGCCCCGAAAGTGCTGCGTTCAGCCGTAGCTGTACGTTGTTGAACACCAGCTGTCCTTCCACGCGCACCTTCACTTCGCGCCCGTCCTTCTCGAACTCCCAGGCATAGACCCCGCCATAGGTCGGCAGGCGCAGGTTGATGCAGTTGTGGTCGGTGAGATCGGCAGGAATCAGCGGCTTCGGTCGCCGCTCGAAATAGACGGGCGCTCCAACGACAGCCATCCGCATGTCAGGCCCGATGCGTACGGCGATCATGTCCTTCGCCACCTGCTCGCCAAGCCGCACCCCGGCATCGTAACGCTCGGCGACAATGTCGGTCAGCCCATAATCGACGATGATCTCGACATTGATATCGGGATAATCAGGCAGCAGCTTTTCCAGCGCCGGCCAGAGTACAGCGTCAGCGGCGTGCTCTCCCGCAGTGATGCGGATCGTACCAGCAGGCTTCTCGCGAAATTCGCTGAGCGCTGCCAACTCGCTCTCGATCTCGTCGAAACGCGGCCCTATCGAGTTCAGCAGGCGCTCGCCTGCCTCCGTCGGCGACACGCTGCGTGTCGTGCGCGTCAGCAGCCGCAGGCCGAGGCGTGTTTCAAGGCCGCGGATCGTATGGCTGAGCGCCGATTGCGACACGCCGAGCTTGGCCGCCGCTTTCGTGAAGCTTCTCTCCCGCGCCACAGCCAGAAAGGCGATGAGGTCGTTGATCGATTGCCGCGTCATTCATGAATCTCACTCATAAGCTTATACCGTTTATACCATCTAATCGCAGGAAAGCATCCGCACTAGATCTTCTTCCGAACGTCAGCCGAGCACCATGCTCCTGAGCTCACGAAAGGACGAAAGATGAAAATCAAGCGAAACGGCTCCGATCCATCCGCCAAGGACCGGCGGATTATTTCACCGGAACGGTCCGCATCGATGCGCCGTTCAACGGGACGGCACCGGCGCGTGTCGGCGGTGCAACGGTAACCTTCGAGCCCGGCGCTCGCACCGCATGGCATACCCATCCGCTCGGTCAGACGCTGATCATCCTCTCCGGCAGCGGTCGCGCGCAGCGCGAAGGCGGACCTGTCGAAGACATCCGCACCGGCGACATCGTCTGGTTCGAACCGGGTGAGAAACACTGGCACGGCGCATCCGCAACGACAGCCATGACCCATATCGCGATCGCCGAAGCCCTCGACGGCAAGGTGGTCGACTGGATGGAAAAGGTCACAGACGAACAATACCAGGGCTAGGAAAGGAAAATTCCATGCAGAAGCGCACACTCGGAAAAAGCGGCCTCGAAGTATCCGCCCTCGGCCTCGGATGCATGGGCCTGAGCTACGGCTACGGCCCGGCAACGGACACCGCGGATGCGATCAAGTTGATCCGCGCCGCCTTCGAACGCGGCGTCACCTTGTTCGACACCGCGGAAGCCTACGGTCCCTACAAGAACGAAGCCCTGCTCGGCGAGGCGCTGGCGCCGTTCCGCGACAAGGTTGTGATAGCCACCAAGTTCGGCTTCAACTTCGGCCCGGATGGTGGCCAAAGCGGCATGAACAGCCGCCCCGCTCATATCAGGGAGGTCGCCGATGCGGCGCTGAAACGCCTCAACACCGACGTGATCGACCTCTTCTACCAGCACCGTGTCGATCCTGATGTACCGATCGAGGATGTCGCCGGCACGGTCAAGGATCTGATCAGCGAGGGCAAGGTCAAGCATTTCGGCCTTTCGGAAGCGGGCGCCAGAACGATCCGCCGTGCGCATGCGGTGCAGCCGGTCGCCGCCCTCCAAAGCGAATATTCGCTGTGGTGGCGCGAGCCGGAACAGGACATCCTGCCAACGCTCGAGGAGCTTGGCATCGGCTTCGTTCCCTTCAGCCCGCTCGGCAAGGGCTTCCTGACCGGCGCGATCAACGAGCAGACCACCTTCGACAGCAAGGACTTCCGCAACGTCGTTCCGCGCTTTTCCGCCGAAGCCCGCAAGGCCAATCAGGCGCTCGTCGATCGACTGGGCGAGATCGCCCGCGAAAAGGGCGCGACGCCGGCGCAGATCGCGCTTGCCTGGCTTCTGGCTCGCAAGCCCTGGATCGTTCCGATCCCCGGCACGACGAAGATGCACCGCCTGGAAGAAAACATCGGCGCCGCCGCCGTGCAGCTGACGGCTGCCGACCTTGCGGCCATCGAAACAGCACTCGCCGGCATAAAGGTCGAAGGCGACCGCTATCCGGCACATCTCCAGGCAAGGGTCGACCGCTGAGCGGCGACCAAGCGAGCGGAAGGTAAGGGTAACAATGGAGATTGCCTTTCCGTCGGGGCCAGCAACGAGATCAGTCCACTAATCCGCGAGCTCCAAAGGCACCGCGAACACGGCGACGGCCTTCGATCCCTCCACCAAGGCCAGAGACGAGCCTATCGCACGTGCTGGCAAAGAGCTCAACGGTGACGCCGTCCGCCCGCGCAACCCGTCCGCAAAATGCGAAAGGGTGTCAACCCGACCACGAGATCGATTTCAACGCCTCCATGACAACCCGGATGATCGGCACGTTGCGGATATCGGCGTGCACGACCAGCCACAGCTCCCGCATCAGAGGCTGCGGCTGCGGGATCGCCTCGACGAGATCATCGACACCGGCGAGCATGAAGTTCGGCAGCATGGCGATGCCACCGCCGGCGCGCGCCGCCGCCAGCTGAAATTCCAGCGTCGTGGCTCTTAACGCCACCTTCCTCCCCTCGGTTGCCTCGGCAAGCTGGATTGACTGCGGTGCGCTTGCCATCGTTTCGTCATAGGCGATGAAGGTTCTCTGCGCCTCGGGCGTCGCGGCCAGATAGTCGGCCGTGGCGTAGAAGCCGAAGCCGATATCTCCGAGCTTGCTGATGACGAAATTGCCCTGCTCCGGCTTCGTCATGCGAACCGCAATATCCGCCTCCCGCCTGTCGAGCGAGGCGTAGCGCGTCTCGCCGACGATGGTGATACCGATATCAGGATGCCGGACCCGCAAGGCGACCAGCGCTGTCGGCAGCTTTGCCGCCGCAAGTGTCGGTGGCGCGCTGATCCTGACCTCTCCGGCAAGCGTCGCGCCGGCAGCTAGCCCCAGCCTTTCGACGGCCTGAGCCTCCAACCCCATTCGCTCCGCCATCCCGGCGACCCGCTCACCCTCCGGTGTCAGCACGATACGGCGCCCGCGCCGGTCGACCAGCTTCACGCCCATCTGATCCTCGAGGCCCGCAACCCGGCGGGCGACGGTCGCGTGCTCCACGCCGAGGGCGCGCGCGGCCCCGAGCAACGTTTCGGCGCGAGCGAGCGCTGCGAAATAACGGAGGCTTTCCCAATCGATCATTGTTCATTTTTTCCCATTCGATGAGAAGCAATAGGGAATTTTTGATCACTACGCCATGCGCGATGATGCCTGCAACAGCAATCGGAGAGTACCCATGGATAAGGTCGTTACGCTTCTCGCCCCAGGCGGCATCGAACACTTGCAGGTTTCGGAACAGGCGCCCCAGGCGCCCGGTGCAGACGAGATCCGCATCCGCCATGACGCGATCGGCATGAACTTCCTCGATATCTACCACCGGCGCGGGCTCTACGCCTTGCCGGCCTATCCCGCAATACTCGGCGTAGAAGGCGCCGGCACCGTCGAAGCCGTGGGGAGCGCAGTCGCCGGCCTGAAGCCCGGCGACCGCGTCGCCTATGCCGGCGCACCGGTTGGCGCCTATGCTGCAACACGCCTCCTGCCGGTATCCCGCGCCGTTCGCCTGCCCGCTAGCGTCCCGTCAAAGGTCGCGGCCGCGTCCATGCTGAAGGGGCTGACGGCCTACATGCTGCTGACGAAAACCTATCGTATCGAGCCGGGAACCATCGTGCTGATCCACGCCGCGGCCGGCGGGCTTGGAAGCATTCTCGTGCGATGGGCAAAGCATCTCGGCGCCACCGTCATCGGAACCGTAAGCTCGGAGGAGAAGGCCGATCTCGCCCGCAGCTACGGCGCGGACCATCTGATCGTCGGTCGCGACGCCGATGTCGTCGCTGCGGTTAAGGCGCTCACCAAAAACGGCGGCGTCGACGTCGCCTATGACGGCATCGGCGCCGACATGCTTGCAAAATCCATCGCATCCGTCCGTCCGTTCGGCGTCGTGGCGACGATCGGACAGGCGGGCGGGCCGATCCCGCCTGTCGCCGTCGACGCGCTTCGCCCCGGAAAATCGCTGACGCATCCAAGCATCATGGCCTACATCACCGACACGTCCGCGTACCTGGCGGCGACCGAGGTCGTCGTCGAAATGCTGGCAGCTGGCATCACCGCAACGATCGCCCGCGAATACGCGCTGGAGGAGGCTGCAGAAGCTCAGCAATTCCTCGAAGCGGGACGTGCCGCAGGCAGCCTGATTCTTGTTCCATAGGCGAGGAAAGAGATACACAAAGCCTCGGAAATCATGTTAAGGGCCATGGCGTTACTCAGATGTGAAAGTCTTATCCATGGCCACGCCTCTCACGATCGCCGACCTGAAAACCCTCGCCCAGCGCCGTGTCCCGAAGATGTTTTTCGACTATGCGGATTCCGGCGCCTGGACGGAGTCGACCTACCAGGCGAATGAGAGCGATTTTGCCAAGATCAAGCTGCGCCAGCGCGTGCTCGTCGACATGACGAACCGCACGCTGGAGACGACAATGATCGGCCAGAAGGTTTCGATGCCCGTCGCCCTTGCGCCCACAGGTTTGACGGGCATGCAGCATGCTGACGGCGAGATGTTGGCCGCTCGTGCAGCGGAAGAAGCGGGCGTTCCGTTCACCCTGTCGACGATGAGCATCTGCTCGATCGAGGACGTCGCCTCGGTCACGACAAGACCCTTCTGGTTCCAGCTCTACGTGATGCGCGACAAGGATTTCGTGCTGAACCTGATCAACCGCGCCAAGGCGGCAAAGTGCTCGGCCCTGGTGCTGACCGCCGACCTGCAGATCCTCGGCCAGCGCCACAAGGATCTGCGAAACGGCCTCTCGGCGCCGCCGAAGTTTACGCCGAAGCATATCTGGCAGATGGCAACGCGCCCCTTCTGGTGCCTGGACATGTTGCAGACGAAGCGCCGCACTTTCGGCAACATCGTCGGCCATGCCAAGAACGTCTCCGACCTCTCCTCGCTCTCCTCTTGGACGGCTGAACAGTTCGACCCGCAGCTCTCCTGGGCCGACGTCGCCTGGATCAAGGAGCAATGGGGCGGCCCGCTGATCATCAAAGGCATCTGTGACGTCGAGGACGCCAAGGCCGCAGCAGAGACCGGTGCCGACGCCATTATCGTCTCCAACCATGGCGGTCGCCAGCTTGACGGCGCTCCCTCCTCGATCAGCATGCTGGAGCCGATCGTCGATGCCGTCGGCCACAAGATCGAAGTGCATCTGGACGGCGGCATCCGCTCCGGTCAGGACGTGCTGAAGGCAATCGCCCTCGGCGCCAAGGGCACCTATATAGGCCGCCCCTTCCTCTACGGCCTCGGCGCCATGGGCAAGGAAGGCGTGACGCTGGCGCTTGGCATCCTCCGCAAGGAGATGGACATCACCATGGCACTCTGCGGCAAGCGCGACATCAACGAGGTCAACTCGTCGATCCTGCTAGGCCGTCAATAAGAACCCATTCGGGTCGCATCCGAACAAACCTGACGGCGCAAGGCGCGTCGCCCTAGCTACCGCGATAGGTCGAATAGCCATAGGGTGAGATCAACAGCGGCACATGATAATGCGCGCTGAGGTCGGCGATGCCGAAGCGGATCGGCACGAGATCCAGAAACGCCGGGTGCGGCAACGCGACGCCCATCGCGCGCAGATAGTCGCCGGCGTGGAAGAGCAATTCGTAGGTTCCCACCTTGAAGCCATCGCCAACCAGGATCGGGCCGCCGTCGACGCGGCCGTCGGAATTGGTCCGCACGGTCTTGATGTGGTGGCGAAAATCGCCGTCCAGCTGGAAAAGATCGATCCGCAATCCCTCTGCCGGCCTACCGGAAGCAGTATCGAGAACGTGCGTGGTCAGTCCGGTCATAGGCTCGGCTCGCTGATAATATACGGGGTTTCGAAAAAGTACTCTTCCAGATTGTTGCCCGGGCCGTCGCGGTCGACGACGAGGAAATCGCTGGCGGCGCCGAGCGACATCAACGGATGGTGCCAGACATTGCGGCGATAGTTCACGCCCTGATCGCCACGCGCGAGGAACACGCGGGGACGACCGGGCCTTCCGCCCTCGTCCTCAGAGGCGACGACGAGGTAGGGCCGACCCGAGATCGGCGAAAAGCTCTGACTGCCGAACGGATGCCGCTCCATCATGCCGATTTCATACGGAAACGCTCGCGGTTGACCCCGAAAGAGATTGATGATGACGCGCGCGCCCTCGCCGACGGCTTCGGCGGCCGCGAGCGCATGGAAACGTTCCGTCGTGCCGTTGTTGATATAACGCATCGTCGCCGGATCGGCTTCGACCACATCACCGAACGGCGAAAAGGCGGATTTGGTTAGGGCAAGGATGTCGAGGAATTGAGGCATGTCGTTATTCGCC
Source organism: Rhizobium grahamii CCGE 502 (assembly GCF_000298315.2). Taxonomy (GTDB): domain Bacteria; phylum Pseudomonadota; class Alphaproteobacteria; order Rhizobiales; family Rhizobiaceae; genus Rhizobium; species Rhizobium grahamii. The sequence goes on from NZ_AEYE02000014.1 coordinate 427,567, forward strand.
TTGGATGCGCCAATGGCGTATCGACTGAAGCTGGGAGATAAGGTCCGCCAGATCGCGTCTGACCGTACCCCAAATGGCAGAAAGATCGGCACAGTAGTAGCCGTGCACAATTAGATTCCGCATTCCCTTTATCTTTGACCAAGGAAGTTCGGGATGATCGCGAATGAAATCTGGGTGGCTCATGCCAATACGAGCCGCCGCCTCACCCAAGAGAACCAGCGACATTGTCACAGCGAGTTGGGTTCTGACATCCGTCAGAAAGGCGCTTTCGGTCATATCGTCGGTTAGCGTACGTGCCTGCTCGGCCGCCTCCTGCATACGATCGACGTACTCCACCAGCCGTTCTACCGTCATACCACGATCGCTTCCGAGAGAACGCGTTCGCGTATGCTGTCCGGCAGCCCTCCGGGTGTTACAAGATCGACCTCTAAACCGAGCTTTTCCTTCAATTCCTCCAGCAACCCACCAAGATCGAATAGAGTTGTGCCGGGCAACGTATCGACCAGAATATCCAGATCGCTGTCCGGCCGATCCTCACCGCGCGCGACCGAACCGAAGACACGCGGGTTCGCCGCGTTGAAGCGCTTCGTGGCTTCGCGGATCGCCTGCCTGTTCTTCTCCAGCACTTCCGAAGGTTTCATGACGCAACTATAAGTCACGGATGCAAAAGAGAAAAGCACCAGGAATCTTGCGTCAGCGTCCCGGCAGCATAGTTTCCAGCCGCAGGAACGCGATGCGCTCGACCTGAGCGGTGGCCGTTTCGAACTCCTCGTCGCTCGTATTGCCGATGCGCTTTTCGAACGCCGCCAGAATATCGTCCTTGTTCAAGCCCTTCACAGCAATGATGAACGGAAAGCCGAACTTCTCGACATACGCGGTATTAAGCTCAGTGAAACGGTCGTGCTCCTGCGCATTCAGCCGGTCGAGCCCGGCACCCGCCTGCTCCTTCTTGCTGTCCTCGGTCAATTCACCTGCGATCGCGAGGCGTCCTGCAAGATCGGGATGGGCACGCAGCACTCCCAGCCGCTCCTCCGGGCTCGCCGCCCGGAAGATGGCAACGAGCGCCGTGTGGACACGATCAACCGTCAATTCGTCACCGACGAAGCCATCATCATAGGCACGTTCGGCAATGAATGGCGAATGTTCAAAAACACCGCCATAGCGCGATACGAACTCGTCACGCGAAAGCATCAGATCGTCTCCGGCTTATGGTGGGCATGCCAATGTTGCGCGATCTCGAGACGCCTGGGGATCCACACCTTATCGTGCTTCAGCACGTACTCCATGAAGCGCTTCAGCGCCGCAGCGCGGCCAGGACGACCAACGAGGCGGCAATGCAGACCGACGGACATCATCTTCGGGCTGCCGGCCTTGCCTTCTTCATAGAGCGTATCGAAGGCATCCTTGAGGTAGGTGAAGAACTGATCGCCCGAGTTGAAGCCTTGGGGCGTCGCGAAACGCATGTCATTGGTCTCGAGCGTATAAGGGATGATCAGGAACGGCTCGTCATCGACACCTTTCACCCAGAACGGCAGGTCGTCGGCGTAAGAGTCGGAGGAATAAAGAAAACCGCCCTCCTCCATGACGAGGCGCAGCGTGTTGTCGGAGGGCTTGCCTTGGTACATCCCGTAGGGGCGCTCGCCGGTCAACTCCGTGTGCAGGCGCACGGCTTCCTGGATATGCTTGCGTTCGACGTCTTCCTGAAAGTCCTTGTATTCCAGCCAGCGGTACCCGTGGCTGGCGATCTCCCAGCCAGCCTCCTTCATGGCCGCGACCGCCTCCGGGTTGCGGGCCATGGCAAGTGTTACGCCATAGACGGTCGCCTGAACCTTGAGTTCCGTGAACATCCGCCACAGGCGCCAAAAACCGGCGCGCGAGCCATACTCATAGATCGATTCCATGTTCAGGTTGCGCTGGCTCGGCCAAGCGGCGGCGCCGACGATTTCCGACAACAAATTTTCAGAGGCCGGATCGCCATCGAGAATGCAGCTTTCGCCGCCCTCCTCGTAGTTGATGACAAACTGGACTGCCACACGCGCATCGCCCGGCCACTTCGGATCGGGCGTATTGCGTCCATAGCCGACGAGATTGCGCGGATAAGTCTCGGATACCATGAAATCACCTTCCTGAACGTCGGCGAAACGGTAGCATCCGGAGACGGAATGTCGAGACGGAAAGTACGCAACAGAGTTTTGCCATTGCGGCACAAAGCCTTAGGCCAGCGCCGGAACACGATCCCTCCGGGCGCTGACTTTGCCCATCGGGTGCAACGAATGCACCCGAAACGGTCCGCCATTCCCCTCTTCGATCATCAAGGCAACGTTGGCAACCTTGACGGGATCGGCAAGCACTGGCTCGAAGACGTTGCGAAGCGCGTGTTCGACCCGTGGGATATCGCAATGACTGACAGGGCCGGTCAGCGGCATGTGAAACCGAAACTCGTCCATCACATAGGGGCTTCCCCAGCGGTGCAGATTAGCGAACTGCGCCGCCGACAGACCGCCCGGATCCGTCCGCTCGATCTCGGCTTCACTCAGCGGCGCGCGGAAGCGGTCAAACTGCTGAATAACCGAAGAGGCAAGGTAGTGGACGTGCTCGCAGGGCAGCGACGGAGCGAGACTGTAGAATGAACCGAGCCGCGCCACCTCCAGCCGATTGATGTGAAATGGTGTCAACGTGCCGCAGAAGCGCATAAGATCACGCAGAAGTTGCGCCTCCGTCAAATCAGCGGCCAGGCGGAAGGGGGCCTTCAGGACGCCATGAAAGCCGTAGCGGCGAGGCATCGCCGTATGGAAGGCGATTTCGTGAATACTCAGGCCGCGAATCGCGGTTGGCTCAACCACCTCGCCGGAAAACACGTTCCGACCCAACCAATTTGCGGCCACATGCGAGAGCGGATCGCTCGCAGCGGGCGTAAAGCAAATGGCGTAGCGCATCAAATCTCCTCCGTAGACAAACCGCGCCGCCCTCCGTCGGCACCGCGATTGCGCTAGCTGATAGGTGATTTGCGTGACAGATTGACGAAAGGCAGGAAATGCTAATTCACGTTTAGCGTGAAGCCACATGAATGTGATGGGCAAGCAGGAAGCTTTCAGGCAGCGCAAAGGGCGGCTGCAGGTCGGCCGCGAGATGGACGGCAGCCCCCGCCAGACGGTGCGCCAGGCCGAAGCTGACCTTGAAGCCACCAGTCAGTGCGATCAGACTACCGTGGTCGAGGTGTACGCCGATCATCGGATCGCGATCGATCGCCTTCGGTCGCAAGCCGGCCCAACGTTCAAGCACAGGCGCTCCTTGCAAGGCCGGCACCAGTTGTCCAGCCGCTTCAAGCAACCCATCAAGCTGTCCATCGGTCGAGAACGGCTCGTCGAAGCGATTCTCGCTCGTACTACCGACCGCGACGTGACCGCCCTCGTGCGCAACGACATACAATCCATCACGAAAAATCGTCGGCATGGACGGATCAACATCGACCTTCAAGAGCGCCGCCTGCCCCTTGACCGGCTGGCCAAGCGGTTTCGCAAGACCGTGGGAGCGGCGCCCCAGCAACGGAAAGGATTGATGGCCGGCTGCGACAATGCAGCGGCCGAAAGCAATCTCACCTCTGGGGGTCACTGCTGCGTTGCGGTCAAGATCGAGATCATCGACCGCAAGGTGCTCGACAATCCGCACATGCCGAGCATCGCGCAACGCGGCCGCCAGGACCGCGATGAGGGAGCGTGGGGCTACTCTGGCGGCAAGCGTGTCATAGACAAAGCCGCTTTCGCCAGCCGCGGTATCGATCCAGGTCTCCTGGGGAGGCCTGTCGAGCACATGCCAGTGGAAATGCCGCTCCCCCGCTATCCAGCGCGCTTCCGCGTCCCGCGAATGGCCAAGAGCGATTTCGCGCAGGTGCGGCTTCGGCAGTGGGATGAGGCGCCCCGAGCGTCGGTAGCCGGCGGAAAGGCCGGTCTGCTGTTCCAGAACCGCGATCTCGGCTTCCAATGAAACCAGGGAATCGAACTGAAACTGCTTCTTCGCATTCCATTTGTCCGGCATATGCGGCATCAGCGCGCCGAGCAGGCCGCCACTGGCGCCTTGGCCAAGCCTTCCGGCATCGATGAGCAATGTATCGATGCCCAGACGCTCCGCCTGAACCGCCGCCCACAACCCCATGATCCCACCGCCGATGATCAGCAGCGCGGTCGATGATTGACCGGAAGGCAAGGCCGGACTATCGGCTTGTGGCATGACAGATACGGATCCTGAACACAGTGCTGGCGCCCATCAGCCGCTTGAATGGCGCGACGGCGATATGCCCTATTCACCGGCCTTTGGCGACCACTTTTATTGCCAGACCGACGGCCGGCTGGAATGTGGACACGTCTTCCTCGCCGGCAACGGCCTGCCGCAGCGTTGGCAGGACCAAAGCCATTTCCTGATCGGTGAGCTCGGCTTTGGTACGGGTCTGAACTTTGCTGAGACATGGCGGCAGTGGAAACTCAACCGGCTCGACGGGCAGCGACTGCACTTCATGTCGTTCGAACTCTATCCGATGCGGCGGCGGGAAATCGACCGCGCGCTTTCGCACTGGGGCGAAATCGATGCCGAACGGCTGGCCTTGACCGCGGCCTGGCCGGAAACACCAACGGCAACCGTCTCCTTACGACTGGATGAACAGACGTCACTCAGCGTCGTCCGCGGCAATGCCCTCGACGAGGTCGGAGCTGCTCAGGCAGGCTTCGATGCGTGGTATCTTGACGGCTTCGCCCCATCGCGCAATGCCGACATGTGGTCTGCGGAACTGATGCGCCTCGTCTATGAAAAGTCAAGGATCAACGGAACCTTTGCGACTTATGCGGCCGCCGGTTTCGTCCGGCGCAACCTAATCGCGGCGGGCTTCACCGTCGAACGCCGCAGCGGCTTTGCGGGAAAGCGCGAGATGCTCTGCGGCATCAAGTCCTAGAGTAACCCGCCTCTCGCTCGTTCTTGCCCAGCCACAATTCCAATTTCTCTTGGAGCAACTCGGGGCTGATCGGCTTCGATAGGTAATCATCCATGCCTGCATCGATGCAACGCTCGCGGTCGGCGTCCAGCGCATGCGCCGTCACCCCGATGATCGGCACGCGATGGCTCTTGCCGCCCTCTCGTTCGCGTATCGCGCGCGTCGCATCATGGCCGTTCATCACGGGCATCGAAACGTCCATCATGATGATCCGCGGCGAAAGGCGGCCCCAGGCCTCCACGGCCTCTTGGCCGTTATTGACGACGAGAAAGCTGAGGCCGGTTTCCTGCAATATCTGCGTGAAGACAATCTGGTTCACTTCATTGTCTTCCGCGACCAGCACGTCGATAAACTCCGCCAGCGTTCTTTCTTCCGCCACAGGGCGCATCGGCGTAGCGATCTCCTGCCCGGCAGCCAAAATAGCCGCCGCCGGGATCTTCTTCGTCCGGCTCGCACGCACGACGTCGACGAGGGTGTTCCGCATCACATTGGCCCGCGCTGGCTTCATCAGATAAGCCTGGCCGTTAAGGGCCGCGAACTCTTTCTCGGTGCCGGAAATGTCCATCGAGGTGAGAAAGATGATCGGCAGACGTTCGAAGCGGCGATCGGTCCGTAGCTTTCGTGCGATCTCAGCGCCGTTCATACCGGGGATCTGGTAATCAAGCACGACCGCATCGATCTCGATGCCAAGCTCATCCGCCATATCGAGAACGGCAAATGCTCCTGGACCATCTTCGGCAGCGGCGCCATCGAAACCCCAGAGAGCCAATTGCTCGGTCAATATCTGGCGATTGACCGTGTTGTCGTCCACGAGGAGGACGCGTGCTCCCCTGACATTCACAGGCAGGGGTTTGGGAGCCAGTCGCGCCGCAGCGACGACGAAAGGCAGGTTCACGGTAAAGACCGACCCCTCCCCTGGCTGACTGTCGACCTCGAGATAGCCGCCGAACAGGTCGACCAGCCCTGCGGTGATCGCAAGTCCGAGTCCGGTTCCTTCGTGGCGTCGTGTCGAGGATGAATCGATCTGCGAGAACTTGTCGAAAATGGACTCCAGCTTATCGCGCGGAATGCCGATGCCGGTATCCTCGATCCGAACACACGCCATGATTTCGTCTTCAGCGCCCAGTACGAAGCCTACGTCCACCAGAACGTGGCCGCGCTCGGTGAATTTCACTGCGTTGCCGACGAGATTGGTGATGATCTGGCGGAACCGGCCCGCATCGCCAATCACTGCGGAAGGCAAGTCGGGGGCCGCGCGAACCAACAGCTCGATGTTCTTTTCCGCTGCCGGCGACGATAGGAGGGTCGCGACGTCCTCGATCGCCTCGACCAGATCGAACGTCGTGCGCCGGAGGGTCATCTGCCCCGCATCGATCTTCGAGAAGTCGAGAATATCATTGATGATCGTCACCAGCGCATTGCCCGATTTGACGATGATGTCGACAAAGGTTTTCTGACGGGTATCGAGATCGGTCTTCGCCAGCAATTCAGCCATGCCGAGAACGCCGTTCATCGGCGTGCGGATCTCATGGCTCATGTTGGCGAGGAACTCCGACTTGACGCGATCGGCAGCCTCAGCACGAGACAGCAGACGCTCGAGCTCGGCCTCGCGCTGCTTCGCTTCGGTGACGTCGGTGAACAGTGCGATCCAATGCTGCCGCTCGCTGATAGTAGCGTCCAGATTGACCCACCGCTCTCCGGCGACATGGAACGGCGTAGAGATCGGCTTCTTGGCGGCGATGTTGTCGCGCCAACCGGTAAGGATCTCGTCCTCCTGACCGTGGAAATCTCCTCGCTGGGCGCAGAACTGGAAGAGATCGATCCATCCCCGGCCAACGGCAAGGTATTCCGGCGGAATGGCAAGGATGTCACTGAGCGGGTTGCTGGCAAGCAGGATATTGCCGTCCTGAACAATCAGCAACCCCTGCGACATCGCCCTCGTCGCATCATCCATCAAGTCCCCGAGACGCGCGAGAGCCGCCCGCGTCTCATGGATTTCCTTCTCGCGCTGACGGACAGCAGTGACATCGGCATAGGACAGCAGCACGCGTCCGTTGGAAAGTCGGCGCCCCTCGAAGAGAACCCGCTTGCCATTGACCCAGCCGAGCTCCACCGGCTGCTCTTGTTCCGCAGCGACAAAATGTGCCTCGCGTCGGGCAAAAATCTGCTCCGGCGTCAGCCTGTCACCGTACCGTCCGAGCTGGTGGTTGCGACGGATGACGTCGATGAAGGCCCAGCCGTCGAAGCGGTCGTCGCGCGGCAGATCCCAGACCTCGTAGAACTCGTCGTTGGCGTAGAGAACATCGCGCGCGTCGTCGAGGATCATGACGCCGACAGGAAGAGCGCGGAGAATGCTTTGCAGGTCCTCGGCCAGAGCCTGGCTGCGTGCTACCTCGGATGCCAATGGTGTCGGAATGGCGATCGACCGGTCGCCATTGTTGCGTGGAACCTTCCTTTCGAAGATGCCTAGGACATAAACGCGGCCTTCAGACGGCGAGAAGCTCTCGATCCGCGCACGCCGGTGCTCGACGCCACCGGCGTCGAAACAAACAGCGCTTTCCTCGCTTGCGAAGACGAGAGCTCGCCTCTCCTTGTCCTCGCGAGCCTCCTCCTCCGGTGTATCGATAAGTTCGCGGCTGCGGCGACCGATGAAATCGGAGATCGCCTTTCCGAAGAAGGACGCATAGGCCTCGTTGACCGCCACATAGCGCAGCTCGCTGTTCTTGACGTAGGCCGGGCAATCCAGATCCGCGATCCGGCGGCAGGCCAGTTCGAGAAGGTCCCCGTTCGACGTCAACACTGTTCCCCGGTCAAGAGTGGCTTATTCATCGAACGACAATAGATGCACCCTCTTTAACAACGCATTAACCATGATTCCCCGGCGGCGGAGAATAGGTCGCAAGCTTTCCAAACCCGGTCGTCCGCCGATGCGGACGGGGCAAGCAAACATCTCGGAACTGTGGTATAGTTTCACTCGTTTCTACGAGGAACTCGTTCAGTTGGCCCGTATACCCGAACGGTTTCGCCTGACGGCTTCGAGAATAGGCTTCGTCTACGAAAGGAGACGATCATGTCCGTACTTCATAAAAGCATGGCGGCGGGCTTCATGGCATTGACCCTGGCGAGTGCGCCCGTCATCCCGGCAGCGCCTGCAAACGCCAACAGTGACTTCTGGGGCGGCGTCGCCGCCGGAGCCGTTGGCGGCATCCTGCTGTCTCAGGTCGCCAGGCCCTATCCGTATTACGGCTACGGCTACCCCGGCCCCTACTACGGCGGCGGCTACTACAGACCGTATTATCGGCCTAACTACGCGTACGGGGCATATTATGGTGGGTACCGGCCTTACTACCGCCCGTACTACAGGCCTTACTACAGAAGCTATTACCGGCCCTACTACTCGAACTCCTACTACGCGCCGCGCTGCCATATCGAATGGCGTCGCAGCGGTTGGGGCGAAGCTTACAGAACGAGGGTCTGCTACTGATATCCGCATCGGTGGGGGCGTCACCGCCCCCTTCTGCCAATGATCGATGAGCGGGTGCCCTTGACTTTTCCCCTGAACTAGACCAAATGCAGGCCAGCTTTCACCTTCCGGCCGCCGCGTGAGCGTGCCCCTGCCAGTAAATAGGATGCAGGAAGAAGGGCAAAAGCGCATTTCGAATAGACCGCACCCCAAGACGCGGCAGAAGCGCTGGAAAGCTTTTTCCAACAAGACAAGTTCCCACTTCACGCGGGGTTCTTGACGCCAGAATGACACCGGGCCGCGCTCTGCGACCCGGCCGATTTTTTTGGCGCGCCCTAAAAAGGTTATGACTTGACCAATTTTGAATCGCTTGGGATCTCCAAGCCGATCGTCGCCACACTTTTCCAGCTCGGCATCGAAACGCCGACCCCCATTCAGGAAAAGGCGATTCCGCTTCTTCTCGAAGGCCGCGACCTTATCGGCCTCGCCCAGACCGGCACCGGCAAGACGGCCGCCTTCGGCCTGCCGATCATCGAAAAGATCATCCCTGAAGAGCGGCGTCCGGACAACCGTACAACCCGTACGCTGATCCTCGCCCCGACCCGCGAACTGGTGAACCAGATCGCTCAGAACCTCAAGAACTTCCTGCGCAAGTCGCACCTGCGCATCAACGTCGTCGTCGGCGGTGTCTCGATCAACAAGCAGCAGTTGCAGCTTGAAAAGGGCACCGACATTCTCGTTGCCACGCCCGGCCGCCTGCTTGACCTCGTCGCCCGCCGCGCCATCGGCCTCACCGCCGTACGCTACCTCGTTCTCGACGAGGCCGACCAGATGCTCGACCTCGGCTTCGTGCACGACCTGCGCAAGATCGCCAAGATGGTGCCGAAAAAGCGCCAGACGATGCTGTTTTCGGCAACCATGCCGAAGTCGATCGCCGACCTCGCCGGCGAATACCTGACGGACCCGGTCACCGTCGAAGTGACACCTCCGGGCAAGGCTGCCGACAAGGTCGAGCAGTACGTCCACTTCGTCAACGGCAAGAACGACAAGACGGATCTCCTGAAGAAGTCGCTGACCGAGAACCCTGACGGACGCGCCATCGTCTTCCTGCGCACCAAGCACGGCGCGGAGAAGCTGATGAAGCACCTCGACCACGTCGGCTATTCAGTCACCTCGATCCACGGAAACAAGAGCCAGGGCCAGCGCGAGCGCGCCCTCAAGGCCTTCCGCGACGGCGACGTCAAGACGCTGATTGCGACCGACGTCGCGGCCCGCGGCATCGACATTCCGGCCGTCAGCCACGTCTACAACTACGACCTGCCGGAAGTTCCGGACGCCTATGTCCACCGCATCGGCCGTACCGCCCGCGCTGGTCGCGATGGTATCGCAATCGCCTTCTGTGCACCCGACGAAACCCGCCTGCTGCGTGACATCGAGCGACTGATGAACATCAGCATCGCGGTCGCCAGCGGTGAGGCCCCGGCCAACATGAACGCGGCTCCCCGCCGCGGCAACGGCAACGGTGGCAACCGCGGCCAGGGTCGTGGTGGTGAAAACCGTGGCGGTGAGCGTCGTGGCGGCGAAGGCCATCGTGCAGGTGGCCGCCCGGAGCGTCGTCCGCGCCCTGAGGCTGGCGACGAAGTCCGCGCCAACAACGAGGAGCGGCGCGAGCGTCGTCCCCGTCCGGAGCGCCAGACCCAGCGCAACGAAGATTTCCGCGGCCAGCGCCGTGGCGAGGCTACGCCGATGACGTCGGGCCCCGATAATGATCTGGCGGCAACGTCGGACTTCCGTCCGGCCCGCAAGCCGCAGCGCCCGCAGCATGGCAACCATGCCAACGGCGAGAACCGCCATCATCCCGGCGGCGGCGCCCGCAATGCGCACGGCCGCCCGGCCCGCAAGCACGGCGAAGATCGTGGCGCGCAGGCTCACGGCGGCGGCGAACGTCGCGAAGGCAACGGCGGAAACCGTCGCGGCGGTCCGTCGCGCGGTGGCAACGGTCAGCGCCGTGAACGCGCCTAATTAAGGAAAAGAAAGGGCGGGAGAAATCCCGCCCTTTGCAATACGCGTCTCACGACGCCAAATGATCCCGCGGCCCTACAATCTCGCCTTGTGGCAATTGGTCCTTCGCACTAGAATGTTGGTGCTGCTGTAGGGCGCATCGGCTTCAAGCCGGAGGGGCATTGCCCGCCTACGTACGACAAGTCAAACGTAGCCCGCGCCCATGCCAAATATCGAAAACCTCAGAAAGCAAGCCAAGACATACCTGCGATGGCATCGCGAACGGTACTATCCGGTTGCGGCGCAGATCAGGTGGATCCTGCCCAGATATCGAGATCAAAGCGATCGAGAAATATTGGACGCCGACTTCAAGCTCAGCGATGCTCAGGAGCTTGTTGCCCGAAAGCATGGTTTTGCGGATTGGCCGGCGCTGGTCAAAGGGATCGAAACCATGACGAAATCGACAGCATCAGACAGTAGGCATCCGCTCGTCCTCTCCGCGGAACCGCAGCTCTTCGTTTCCGATATCAACGTTTCATGCCTGTTCTATGTTCGGAAACTGGGGTTTGAAGTGGCGTTCCAGAACGGAGAGCCGCCATTTTATGCCCAGGTGTTTCGCGATGGTGCACGCCTGAACCTGCGAAAGGTCGGGCCGCCTGTCTTCGACGCTGGCTTCAGAGCGCGAGAAGTCGACGCCCTCTCCGCAACGTTAACCGTCGACGATCCGAAGCAGTTGTTCCTGGAGTATCAGGCCTCTGGCGCGGCGTTCCATCAGCTTCTGCGGATTGAGCCATGGGGCGCACGCACCTTCATCGTGCAGGACCCCGATGGAAACCTGATCGCTTTTTCAGGCGAGGCTACCTAGGCCCGCTGCAGCTCGGTCGTATCGTGTGGAGGGACCTTCGCTGGCCGGTTCGTCAGATAGACGCCGGTCACGACAACGATTGTGCCGAGGATCAGTGGCAGTGTCAGCGGCTCGCCGAAGGCGATGAAAGCTTCGAGCGCCACTGTCGGCGGCATCAGATAGATGAGCGAGGCCGCCCGCGACACCTGACCGCGGCGGATGAGATAGAGCAGCAGCCCAACGCCGCCCATCGACAGCCCGAAGACCGACCAGATGAGCGCCGCGATGGCCTGTGCCGATCCGTCGAAATGCATGCGCTCGAAGGTAAGCATCAGCGGCAACGTGACGATCAACGCACCGACATATTGCAGCGTGGCGATCGGCAGAAGGTTGCCGGTCTGCAAATGCTTCTTCTGATAAAGCGTTCCGTAGGTGACGGAGCCCATGGCGATGAGATTGATTGCCAGCGGTACGGCGGCATGGGCGAGATCGGCCGTCGCCGGATCGAGGAGCTTCGGCGATATCGCAATAGCGATGCCAAGGAAGCCAAGCACTAGGCCCGCCTTCTGGATGCCGTGCAGTCGTTCGCCAACAAGCAACGGCGCTGCCATCGCCGTCAGAAGCGGCTGCAGCGCGGCGATGATGCCCGAGATACCGGCCGGCACGCCGTTTGCAATCGCCCACCAGAGGCCTGCCAGATAGAAGCCGTGCAGGAAAAGGCCGGAGTAGACCGCTCTAAAGGCGAGCGCCCTGCCCGGCCATACGGCGCGCATGACAATACAAAGCCCGAGGAATGCCAGCCCCGACAGGGCATAGCGCACAGCAAGAAAGGTGAAGGGCTCCGAATGAATGGCGGCATATTTTGCCACGACCCAGCCGGTGGACCAAAGCAGGACAAAGATGGCGGGAGCGAAGCGATCGAGCGACATGGGTTATCCTGGGGCAATGGATTGGGGCGCTGATAGCCGACCGACAGGTCCTTCGTCAAAAGCGAACTGTTGATGCTTACCTGAAGTTTCGTTGATCGTCGCGCAGTCGGCCGCTGAGCGGGCGCGGGCCGAAAATGAATCGAACGCCGATCGGAAAATAGCCAGGTGCTCACATTTTGAGCGACTACCGGGCATCAATGACGGCGGGACCTAAGTACGATTTCCGTAAATGCCCAGTTTTTCGACTCTTTTTATCGCCTCCGAGGAGTTTACGAATCTCACCTTCAAACTGTGCATGGTTCTTGCATTGCCATTTGCGTTGTATTCAAATGAACAAAAAAGGGGAGCCACACCTTTGGCATTTGATGAAATGATCACCGGGGGCGAAAGCCCGCGAGAGCCATATGAAAAATACTTTGAGTGGTACAGTAACCAAGATCGAGCACATCTGATCGCCAAGAGCCGGGACGCGGAGAACATCTTCCGAAAGACCGGCATTACCTTCGCTGTCTACGGACACGCAGACTCCTCCGAAAAGCTCATTCCGTTCGACATCATCCCCCGTATCATTTCCGGTCGCGAATGGCGCAAGCTCGCCCAGGGGATCGAGCAGCGGGTAATCGCTCTCAACGCCTTCCTCGATGACATCTACCACAAGCAGGAAATCATCCGTGCCGGCCGTATTCCGCGGGGACTGATCGAGAGGAACGATGCTTTCCTGCCCGAAATGATCGGCTTCCGGCCGCCGGGCGGCGTTTACACCCACATCGTCGGCACCGATATCGTGCGCACCGGCGAGGATGAATTCTATGTGCTGGAAGACAATGCCCGCACCCCGTCCGGTGTCAGCTATATGCTGGAGAACCGGGAAACGATGATGCAGATGTTTCCGGACCTGTTTCATACCAACAAGGTCCGGCCGGTCGAGGACTATCCCTATCTGCTGCGCCAGAGCCTGGCATCGCTTGCGCCTCCCGGCTGCAAGGGAAAGCCGCGCGTCGCTGTCCTGACGCCCGGCATCTACAACTCCGCCTATTACGAGCATTCGTTCCTGGCCGACACGATGGGCGTCGAACTGGTCGAGGGCTCGGATCTGCGCGTCATCGACGGCAAGGTGAAGATGCGCACGACGCGCGGCTACGAGGCGATCGACGTGCTCTACCGCCGGGTCGACGACGACTTCCTTGATCCCCTCACCTTCCGGCCGGATTCAGCGCTCGGCATTCCCGGCATCATGGACGTCTATCGTTCCGGCAACATCACCATCGCCAATGCGCCTGGCACCGGCATATCGGACGACAAGGCGATCTACTCCTACATGCCGGAGATCGTGGAGTTCTATACCGGCCGCAAGCCGATCCTCGAAAACGTGCCAACCTGGCGCTGTTCCGAGCCGCAGAGCCTCAAATACGTGCTCGAGCACCTCGAGGAACTGGTGGTCAAGGAGGTACACGGCTCCGGCGGTTACGGCATGCTGGTCGGCCCGACAGCGACAAAGAAGGAACGCGCCGATTTCGCCGAGAAGCTGAAGGCCAAGCCCACCAACTATATCGCGCAGCCGACGCTTTCACTGTCGACCGTGCCGATCCTCGTCAACAAGGGCATTGCGCCGCGCCACGTGGACTTGCGGCCATATGTTCTCGTCTCCGACAAGGTGCAGATCATCCCCGGCGGATTGACGCGCGTGGCCCTGAAAGAGGGTTCGCTGGTAGTCAATTCCAGCCAGGGCGGCGGCACGAAAGACACCTGGGTATTGGAGGACTGATGCTCGGAAGAACTGCAAACGGACTCTACTGGATGTTCCGTTACATCGAACGCGCCGAAAACATCGCGCGACTTATCGATGCCGGCCTGCGCATGTCGCTGACCAGAAGCGGGACCGGTGACGACGACTGGGATGGCGTCCTGCAAAGCGCCGGAGTCCGCGAGACCTTTGACGAGGGCCACAGCAAGCTGACGAGCGCCGATGCGATCGACTACCTGCTGCGTGACCGCTCCAATCCCTCAAGCGTCATGTCCTGCGTCGACTATGGGCGAAACAACGCCCGCATGGTGCGCACGGCACTGACCCGGGAAACCTGGGAAGCGACGAACGAGTTCTGGATCGAACTCAAGTCCCTTCTGTCGAAGCGGCTGAAGGCGGCGGAACTACCGGAAGCGATCGATGCCATCAAGCATCGCGCCGGGCTGATCCGTGGCGCCTTCCATGGCTCCATGCTCAGAAACGAGCTCTACAATTTTGCCCGTATCGGCACCTTCATCGAGCGTGCCGACAATACGAGCCGCATTCTCGACGTGAAGTACTATGTACTCCTGCCTTCGGTCTCCGCTGTCGGCACGTCTATCGACAACATCCAGTGGGAGTCAATCCTGCGCTCCGTCTCCGCGCACCGCTCCTACAGCTGGGCCTATGACGGCGAGTATCGCGCGATGAATATCGCGGACTTCCTGATCCTCAACGGCCAGATGCCGCGCTCGCTCGCCTATTGCTACGAGAAAATCGTTAGCGAGCTCGGTTATCTCGCCAAGGACTACGGCGAGCGGCTACCGGCACACGACACGGCAGATGCCATCCGCAGGACGCTGCAGACGCGCGCCATCAAGGAGATCATGGATCAGGGCCTGCATGAGTTTCTGGAAGATTTCGTCACGCGCAACAACCAGCTCGGCATGGAAATATCCGACGGTTACCGGTTCTATGCATAGGCGGGCACGACATGAAACTTAAGATCAGCCACGTTACCGAATATCACTACGAGGAACCGTCCGTCTTTTCGTTGCAGCGGTTGCGACTGACACCGCCGACCGCGATCGGGCAAAAGGTTCTCAAGTGGTCGCTGCATGTCGAAGGCGCCAAGCCGGAGGTCGAATACGATGATCAGTTCGGCAACCACATCAACCTCGTATCTCTGGAAGGCGAGCAACAAGCGACACGCATCGTCGCCGAGGGCGAAGTCGAAACGGAGGATAGAAACGGCGTCCTTGGCCCCCACAGCGGCTTCTGCCCGCTGTGGCTGTTCTTGCGCGAGACGCCAAGGACGAAGCCTGGAAAGCTGATCAAGGAGCTGACCAAAAACGTGAGCGGCGACAACGAGCTGGCTCGCATGCACGCGCTGATGTCCGGCATCCACGAAATGGTGGCATACCGACCCGGCACCAGCGATACCGAAACGACAGCGGAGCAAGCGCTGGAGAAAAAGAGTGGTGTCTGCCAGGATCACGCCCATATCTTCGTCGCAGCCGCGCGGAGCCTTGGGGTGCCGGCTCGCTACGTCTCCGGCTATCTGATGATGGAAGAGAAGGTGGAGCAGGCTGCAACCCACGCATGGGGCGAGGCGCACGTGGCCGGCCTCGGTTGGGTAGGCTTCGATCCCGCCAACAACATCTGCCCCGATGCACGCTATGTGCGCGTCGCCTCCGGTCTCTGCTACCGCGATGCCGCCCCCGTTTCGGGCATGCGCATCGGCACGCCGGGGGAGAAACTCTCGGTCGTCGTCAAGGTAGAGGATCGGGGACAGATGCAGAGCCAGAGCCAGAGCTGATCGGCTCAAATCGGCAGAGTAAACGATGCGAGCCGCCGATGGCGGCTCGCATCGTTCTTGCAATCACTACGCCAGCGTATAAGCGGTCTTGACCGATGTGTAGAACTCGGCTGCGTACTTGCCCTGCTCACGCGGGCCATAGGACGAGCCCTTGCGGCCACCGAACGGAACGTGGAAGTCGACGCCGGCGGTGGGCAGGTTGACCATCACCATGCCGGCCTCGGAGTTACGCTTGAAATGCGTCGCGTGCTTAAGGCTCGTCGTGGCGATACCGGCTGACAGGCCGAATGGGGTGTCGTTCGCGGTTGCCAGCGCTTCTTCGTAGTCCTTGACGCGGATCAGCGAGACGACGGGTCCGAAGATCTCCTCACGGCTGATGCGCATCTGGTTGGTTGCTTCCGTAAATAGCGTCGGCTGCAGGTAGAAGCCAGGCGTTTCACGGGTGATGAGTTCACCGCCGAAGGCAAGCTTGGCGCCTTCCTTCCTGCCGATCTCGATGTAGTCGGTATCGGTCTTCAGCTGCTTTTCATCGACGACAGGGCCGATATGCGTGCCCGTCTTCATCGCGTTGTCGACGACCAGCGTCTTCAGCTTTTCCGTCAGCGCCGCGACGAACTTGTCGTGGATGCCTTCGGTGACGATCAGGCGCGAGGACGCTGTGCAGCGCTGGCCGGTAGAGAAGAAGCCAGAATTGGCAGCTGCTTCGACGGCGACCGCAAGGTCGGCGTCATCCAGGACGACCATCGGGTTCTTGCCGCCCATTTCCAGCTGGAACTTGCGGTTATGCTCGATCGAGGCGCTCGCGACGCGGCGGCCGGTTCCGGTGGAACCGGTAAAGGTGATGCCGGTGACGTCGGGGCTGTCGAGCATCGCCTGGCCGACCAACGAACCCTTGCCCATGACGAGGTTCAAGACGCCCTTCGGCAGGCCGGCGCGATGCAGGATGTCGACGATCGCCCAGGAACAGCCCGGAACCAGTTCGGCCGGCTTGAAGACGATCGTGTTGCCATAGCAGAGCGCCGGCGCGATCTTCCAGGCGGGGATGGCGATCGGGAAATTCCAGGGCGTGATGATACCGATCACGCCGAGCGGATCACGGGTGATCTCGACGCCGATATTTGGGCGAACCGACGGGATAACCTCGCCTGCAAGCCGCAACGCCTCGCCTGCAAAGAATTCGAAGATCTGTGAGGCGCGGATGGTCTCGCCGATCGCTTCCGGAAGCGTCTTGCCCTCTTCGCGGGCAAGCAACGCCCCAAGCTCGTCCTTGCGAGCCATGATCTCGTCGCCAGCCTTCTTCAGGATGACGTGGCGTTCCCAGATGCCGGAGCGCGACCAGGCAGGAAAGGCTGCCTTGGCGGCCGCGATAGCATTTCTGGTGTCTTCAGCCGTGCCGTCAGCATAGAGGCCGACAACCTCGTTGGTGTCAGACGGATTGATGTTCTTGGTCGCGTCCGAGCCGACCCATTCGCCGGCGATGAGATTTTGATAGATGGTCATGGGCCGATGAGGCCTCCCTTACCGTTCTTTGAAAAACGGTCCGGCCGCCGAAGCGGCGGCCGGGCCTTGCGAAATCAGAGCTGCTTGACCGCAATCTCTTCTTCAGCGGCAATCTTCAGAGGGTTCCGCAGCGGCAGGCCGAACTCGGCGACTTCGATCTCGAAGACGTCGCCCTCTTCCGTCTTGATGCCTTCCGCGAAGGACAGCGTCGCGGTGCCGAACATGTGGACGTGGACGTCGCCGGGCACGCGGAACAGGCCATACTTGAAGTGGTGGTATTCGAGGTTCGCGAAGGTGTGCGACATGTTCGCCTCGCCCGACAGGAAGGGCTTCTCGAAGATCACCTTGTCACCGCGCTTGATGCGCGAGGTGCCGCGGATGTCGTCCGGCGCGGCGCCGATGCGCATTTCCGGGCCGAAGCTTGCCGGGCGCAGCTTGGAGTGCGCGAGGTAGAGATAGTTGATCCGCTCGGTGACGTGGTCGGAGAACTCGTTCGAAAGCGCAAAACCGATCCGGAAAGGCGTCCCGTCTTCAGCAATGACGTAGATGCCCGCCATCTCAGGCTCTTCGCCGCCATCGAGCGCGAAGGACGGAGAAACGAGCGGAGTGCCTGGCGCGGCGGAACCGTAACCATTGCCCTTGTAGAACCACTCGGGCTGCACGCCCTTCTCGCCAGCCTTCGGCTTGCCGTTCTCAAGACCCATCTTGAACATCTTCATTGAGTCGGTGAGCGTTTCTTCAGCCGCCTCGGAGGTCTTCTTGTGCATGGAGTCACGCGTTGCAGCCGAGCCCAGATGCGTCAGGCCGGTGCCCGTCAGGTGCAGATGCGCAGCGTCAGGATGCGTCATCGGCGGCAGAAACTTGCCTTCAGCATAAGCCTTCTCAAGGTCGACGGCATCGCCGAGGCCATGCGCCTCGATCACCTGCTGCAGCGACTTGCCGCCGTTTGCGGCTTCCATGGCCAGTGCATAGACACTGCCGGCATTCTTGACGGCTTTCGCGGTACCGCCCGGCTCGCGCACGGCGACGACGATCTCTCCGTTCGAACCCTTGATCTGCGAAATGAGCACGGTCTTCATCCTTTTTTCGATTGCGCGGAAAATGCTCCGCCAATCCGGCTCCCTGAAGGCGCCGGATTGGTAAGTTCACATGACTGCGAATGCCTGGGCAGCGCCGAAGCGCTTAGCCCTTGTTCTTGTTATAGACGTCGAAGAAGACGGCAGCGAGAAGCACCAATCCCTTGACCATCTGCTGGAAGTCGATGCCGAGACCGACGATCGACATGCCGTTGTTCATGACGCCCATGATGAACGCGCCGATGACAGCACCGGTGATCTTGCCAACGCCGCCGGATGCTGAAGCACCGCCGATGAAGCAGGCTGCGATAACGTCCAGCTCGAAGCCGACGCCGGCCTTCGGCGTTGCCGAGTTCAAGCGGGCCGCGATGATCATGCCGGCGAGACCGGCCAGAACGCCCATGTTGACGAAGGTGAAGAAGCTCAGGCGCTCGGTGTTGATGCCCGAAAGCTTGGTGGCCTTTTCATTGCCGCCCATGGCGTAGATGCGGCGACCGATGGTGGTGCGGCGCGTCACGAAGGCGTAGGCCGCGATCAGCACGAGCATGACGACGAGAACGTTCGGCAGGCCCTTGTAGCTGGACAGCTGGTAGCCGAGGAACAGGATCGCCAGCGAAAGAATGAGGTTCTGACCGATGAAGAAGCTCATCGGCTCGACATCGATGCCATGGCTCTCGTTGACCTTGCGGCGACGCCAGGCGAGATAAAAGAGCACGACAGTTCCAAGGACGGTCAGGATTAGCGACGTCGAATGCAGCGGAATTCCGCCGATATCGATCATGTCGCCCGGTAGGAAGCCCGTCGAGATGACCTGGAAATCCTTCGGGAACGGGCCGATGTTCTTGCCGCCGAGAACGAACAGCGTCAGGCCGCGGAAGACGAGCATGCCGGCGAGCGTGACGATGAAGGCCGGAATCCGGTGATACGCGATCCAGTAGCCCTGCGCGGCGCCGATGGCGCCACCGATGATCAGGCAGAGAATGCCCGCAAGCACGAAGTTCATCTGCCAGTTGACGGTCATGATAGCCGCCACCGCGCCGACGAAGGCGACGATGGAGCCGACCGACAGATCGATATGCCCCGCAACGATGACAAGCAGCATGCCGAGCGCCATGATGACGATAAACGAGTTCTGCAGAACAAGGTTCGTCAGGTTGACCGGCTTGAACAGGATGCCGCCTGTATAGAACTGGAAGAACACCATGATCGCGACAAGCGCGATGAGCATGCCGTACTCTCGGATGTTACCGCGGATGTAGTCCGCAACGGAAACGACGTTGCTCTCTTCGGTGGCGGAAGGGTTGACCGGGGTCATTGTTTCTTCTCCCCTGAGCGCATGATAGCGCGCATGATGGTTTCTTGGCTCGCCTCTCCCTTTGGCAGTTCCGCAACGATACGCCCTTCATTCATGACGTAGATGCGGTCGCACGTGCCAAGGAGCTCCGGCATTTCCGATGAGATCATCAGAACGCCTTTGCCATCGGCGGCGAGCTGGTTGATGATAGTATAGATTTCGTATTTTGCACCGACATCGATACCGCGAGTGGGCTCGTCGAGGATCAAAACGTCGGGATCGGAGAACAGCCACTTCGACAGCACGACCTTTTGCTGGTTGCCGCCCGAAAGATTGACCGCCTCCTGGAAGATGCTGGAGCTGCGGATGCGAAGCTTCGAGCGATAGTCCGACGCGATCTTGGATTCCTTGATGGTGTCGATGACCGTGCCGCTCGATACGCCAGCCAGATTGGCAAGCGTCGTGTTGTGCACGATGTTTTCGCCGAGCACGAGACCGAGATGCTTGCGATCCTCGGTTACGTAGGCGAGACCGGCATCGATCGCCCTGCGAACGGTGCTGACATCGACGGACTTGCCGTGCATGAAGACGTCGCCGTGGATCTTGTGACCGTAGGACTTGCCGAACAGGCTCATGGCGAATTCAGTGCGTCCGGCGCCCATCAATCCCGCGATGCCGACCACCTCGCCCTTGCGGACGGTGACGTTGATGTCGTGCAGAACCTGGCGGTCACGGTGATGCTGGTGGTAAGCGTTCCAGTTCTTCACCTCGAGGATCGTCTCGCCGATCGGCACGGAGCGCGGCGGATAACGATCGGCGAGCTCACGGCCCACCATGTTCTTGATGATGATGTCTTCGCTGATTTCTTCGGTCTGACAGTCGAGTGTCTTGACCGTCATGCCGTCGCGCAGAACCGTGATCTGGTCGGCGACCTTGCGCACCTCGTTGAGCTTGTGCGTGATGATGATCGACGTCAGGCCCTGGTTGCGGAACTCGATGAGGAGCTCGAGCAGCGCATCGGAATCCTTTTCGTTGAGCGACGCTGTCGGCTCATCAAGGATGAGCAGCTTCACGCTCTTCGAAAGCGCCTTGGCGATTTCGACGAGCTGCTGCTTGCCGACGCCGATGTCGGTAACAAGCGTTTCCGGCGACTCCTTGAGGCCGACCTTGCTCAGCAGCTCTTTCGTGCGCTTGAAGGCTTCCTGCCACTTGATGATGCCGTTCTGGGCGACCTCGTTGCCGAGGAAGATGTTTTCGGCGATCGACAGAAGCGGCACGAGCGCCAGCTCCTGGTGAATGATGACGATGCCGATTTCCTCGGAGTCCTTGAGCGCCTTGAAATGACGGACGTCGCCTTCATAAACGATGTCACCGTCGTAGGTTCCGGCCGGGTACACGCCGGAGAGAACTTTCATCAGGGTCGACTTTCCGGCCCCGTTTTCACCCACCAATGCGTGGATTTCACCTTGCCGAACCTTGAGGTTCACATTCTCAAGCGCCTTTACGCCTGGGAACGTCTTGGTGATGTTCCGCATTTCGAGGATTGTATTGTCCATGGTCAAAATCCAGCGCCAGCAGCCGAGAGGGGCGCGGCGATCATAAAATTGAAGACCGGAACCCGCAAGCAGCAGGTTCCGGCCAACGTGGTACAATTATTACTTCAGCTGGTCAGCCTTGTAGTAACCGCCTTCGACGAGGATCTTCTCGTAGTTGGTCTTGTCAACTGCGACCGGGGTCAGCAGGTAGGACGGAACGACCTTGACGCCGTTGTCGTAGGTCTTCGTGTCGTTGACTTCAGGCTCCTTGCCTTCCATCAGAGCGTTGACCATGCCGACGGTAACCTTTGCGAGGTCACGGGTGTCCTTGAAGATCGTCGAGTGCTGCTCGCCAGCAATGATCGACTTGACCGACGGAACTTCAGCGTCCTGGCCGGAAACGACCGGGAGCGGCTGATCGCCAGAGCCGTAGCCGACGCCCTTAAGCGACGAGATGATGCCGATGGACAGACCGTCGTAAGGCGACAGAACTGCATTGACCTTCGCGTCGGTGTAGTTAGCCGAGAGCAGGTTGTCCATGCGAGCCTGGGCCGTGGCCGGGTCCCAACGCAGCGTGCCAACCTTGTCCATGCCGGTCTGGCCGGACTTTACGACGAGCTTGCCGCTGTCGATGTAAGGCTGCAGAACAGACATTGCGCCGTCATAGAAGAAGAAGGCGTTGTTGTCGTCAGGCGAACCGCCGAAGAGTTCGATGTTGAACGGGCCCTTGCCATCCTTGAGGCCGAGGGCGTCAACGATGGAGGTTGCCTGCAGAACGCCAACCTTGAAGTTGTCGAACGTCGCGTAGTAGTCGACGTTGCCCGAGTCGCGGATCAGACGGTCATAAGCGATGACCTTGATGCCTGCGTCGTGAGCCTTCTGGAGAACGTCAGAAAGCGTCGTGCCGTCGATAGCGGCGATGACGAGAACCTTGACGCCCTTGGTGACCATGTTCTCAATCTGAGACAGCTGGTTCGGAATGTCGTCGTCAGCGTACTGCAAATCGGTGCTGTAGCCAGCGTCCTGGAGCTGCTTGACGATGTTGTTACCGTCATCGATCCAGCGAGCGGACGACTTCGTGGGCATTGCAATGCCGACAGTCCCCTTGTCGGCTGCCATAGCCGGCATTACGAACGAAGCGACGCCAAAGGCCGCCGCTGCCATCAACGAGATAATGGATTTCATATCTCTCTCTCCCTTAGTTAATAAACGCGCGGACGAAAAATCGCCCGCCCCGAAACTGTGGCAGGTTCCGTCTTGGATAATACTTCAGATGGTGAGAAACGAAGTAGGTCTCCTCCACGCTCTCACACGTGTTGAGTGCCAACCAGCACACGGCGGCAAACTGGTATGGATTCCTATAACTGTCAAATAGAATAACTGGCAAAGTGCATAACAATTTTGGTATATCGTTAAAAAGTATTACTTTTGATGGAACGCGGGTGGGAGGCCGCAACCATGACGATTATTTCGGACCCGCAGACGCATGCCCATGTGGACATTCACACCGATATTTTTGGTGATGACGCCCTTCTGAGATCGGGGCTTAAACTGAATCACCTGCGGATGATCGTCGCAATCGAAGATAGCGGTCAAATTTCAGCCGCGGCCGAAGCGCTGAACATTTCGCAGCCGGCGGCCTCGCGAATCCTGTCGGAAATGGAGTCGATCGTGAAGACGCCGCTCTATGAGCGTATCGCGCGCGGTGTGGTTCTGACGACCTTCGGACAGGCGCTCGCACGGCGCGCGCGAAAGATCATGCTGGAACTGCGCGAAGCTGGCCGCGAAATTGCAGAATTGAAGACGGGCAAGGGCGGCGCGGTCTTCATCGGCGCGGTTACGGCGCCGGCAATGAGCCTTGTCGTGCCGGCGATCAAGCGAGTCAGAACGGCTCTCCCCGGCATCGAGGTGACTATCCAGGTCGAAACGAGCAACGTGCTGGCGCGGGAGCTGCTCGCCGCCCGGCACGACTTCATCATCAGCCGTATTCCTGACGACCTCAATCCGCGCTTGTTCCAGGTCCAGGAGATCGGCGTGGAAAAAGCCTGCCTGATCGTCCGGGGCGGTCATCCGCTGCTGAAGAAGAAGGTGGCGTCCCTCGATGACCTCCCGCGTTATGATTGGGTCTTCCAGCCTGCAGGTACGTTGCTGCGCCGGACGATCGAGGACCTGTTCCTGGCGCGCGGTGTGTCGCTGCCGGAAAATATCGTCAATACCTCATCGCTGCTGCTTACCTGCGCGACAGTTTGCCAGACCGATGCAATCGCACCGATCGCGCTCGACGTGGCACAGTTCCTGGCGTCCCACAAATCAAAGGCTTCGGATGTCCGGGTGCTGCCGATCGACTTCGATATCAACGTCAGGCCGTACAGCCTGATCACGGTGAAGGACCGTGCTCTGCCCCCGAGTGCGCGGCTGCTTTATGATCTGGTGTTGGCCGAGAGCAAAAAAGTCGCCGCCGCCTGACAAGCTCGGCACCACCTTGCTCGCGTCTAATGCGCGCCTCCTAAGGAGGCAATCATGCTGTTTGGCCAATCCGTGTTCCAGTCCGTCCTCGACCGCCTGAAGGCGGAGGACGATGAGGCAGCCGAGCAGGATGCACCCACCGCCCGTGTGAGCGGCCTCAACGCCGGTCTTGCCTTCGATGTCATGGAAGGGATCTCGGCCCAGTCAAGCAGGGCCGATCAGGCGTACATGGAGACAATGGGATTTGCCCCACCGGAGACGGCGCCTGAGTCCTCACCCGTGCCCCCGACCTCGCCTGAGCCAGACCCTGTGATGCCAGATCACCTCACGCGCGTAGCGCCAGAGGATATCGCTGCCGAACTGGATATTTCCATGCGCGATACAGCCCAGGGCCTCAGCGAAAAGCGTCGTGCCTTTGCCAAGAAGAACCACCCCGATCGCGTTCATCCGCAATTCCGCGAGAACGCCACCAAGCGGATGACGACCGCGAATTTGCTGATCGACCAGGCGCTGCGGCGCCTCGGTCGCTGACTAGTCGGCGTCCTTCTTGTCTTCTCGATCTTCTTTTTCTTCATCGTCATCGGAAGGTGCCGGCGCGACGCTCTCTACCGCTTGCGGTTTGTAGCTCCAGAACAGCATGTAGGCGGCATAGACGCCCGCACCGCCCGATAGAACCGCCCAGAACGGATCACCGGTGATGATCTCAACTAGTGCCCAGCCGAAGCAAACGGCCACGATCAGGACGCGAGCCCAGAGCGGGCGATAGGCCGGATGGTTCGGATCTATAAGCTGCATAATTGTCCCGCGCCGTATTTCGATCACATGTCTTTAGGATGGATTCTGAAAATGTGAAAGGGCGCCGGGCTTGACGCGGCAACCATTAAATGGAATGAAAATTCCACACGCATCATAATTCGGTTCATTTGTTCCGAATCCAAGGGAGGTTCTCATGACAGTCAGATTTGGTCTTCTCGGCGCCGGCCGCATCGGCAAGGTTCATGCGAAGGCCGTCAGCGGCGATGCCAATGCCAGACTCGTTGCTGTCGCCGACGCCTTCCCGCAGGCGGCCGAAGCCATCGCCTCGGCGTATGGCTGCGAGGTCCGCACGATCGAGGCGATCGAAGCCGCCAAGGATATCGACGCCGTGGTCATCTGCACGCCGACCGATACCCATGCCGACCTGATCGAACGCTTCGCGCGCGCCGGCAAGGCTATCTTCTGCGAAAAGCCGATTGATCTCGACGTTGCCCGCGTCAAGGCGTGCATCAAGGTCGTCGACGAGACCAAGGGCAAGCTGATGGTCGGCTTCAATCGCCGCTTCGACCCGCACTTCATGGCCGTTCGCAAGACGATCGACGACGGCCGAATCGGCGACGTTGAAATGGTCACGATCACCTCGCGCGATCCGGGCGCCCCACCGGTTGATTACATCAAGCGTTCGGGCGGCATCTTCCGCGACATGACGATCCACGACTTCGATATGGCCCGATTCCTGCTCGGCGAAGAGCCGGTTGCCGTCAGCGCCACCGCCGCTGTCCTTGTCGACAAGGCGATCGGCGAAGCCGGCGACTACGACAGCGTTTCGGTGATCCTGCAGACCACGTCCGGCAAGCAGGCGATCATCTCCAACTCTCGCCGCGCTACCTACGGCTACGACCAGCGCATCGAAGTGCATGGCTCCAAAGGCATGGTATCCGCCGAAAATCAGCGCCCTGTTTCGATCGAAGTTGCCAACGGCGACGGCTACACCCGCCCGCCGCTGCATGACTTCTTCATGACCCGCTACACCGAAGCCTACGCCAATGAGATCGCCAGCTTCATCGCGGCGATCGAAAAGGGTGCGACGATCGCGCCGTCGGGTGCCGATGGTCTCGCTGCTCTGGCGCTGGCAGATGCTGCCGTGCAGTCCGTCAAGGAAGGCAAGCTCATCAAGATTGGCTGACGGCCCTCTCCCGACCGAAAGCCACCTGTGAAATGGCCGGGTCCCTGCCCGGCCATTTCTCGTTTTACGCTTATGTCGCCCTGGCCGCATGGCTAGTCCGCCTCCTGAATGCCAGACAGAACCAACTCCTGATCGATCACGGACAATGCCCGGTCGAGATGCCCCTCGAAGACAAGGATCGATTCGTCAGGCGCAACGCGAATCTCGGGCATTCCTTCCATCCGCACGACATGCGCCTGGCCAAGTCCATCCTCGATGCCCTGACGCAACAGATCATAGTAACGCGTTCCTGGACCCGTGATTGCGATCGGCATGCGCTCCGTCAGGCTAAGCAGACGTGAAAGTCCGTTTCCGAGCGCGATGCCAGCCTGCCTGAACGCAAAGGCAGACATGCGATGCCCGTGGCGCGCTTGCGCAGCGATCTTATCGAGCTCGGCTACAGGCACGAACTTCGCCGGAATGGTATCAAGCGGGACCTCGAAGGCCATGCGCAAAATGGCGTAGAAGCCGGCATAGGCCTCGATGCATCCCCTGCTGCCGCAGCGACAGAGGCCACCATTTGGCATGTGCAGCATATGTCCGAAATTCGGTGCGGAGATTTCCCGCTCGCCCTGCCCTGTGCGCCGGACGATGCCAAGGCCGATGCTGTGTCCGAGCGACAATGCGGCAAGAGCACGAAAATCCGTCGGCCTCGTATTTTCCTCATGCGCACCGAGGGCCGCTGCAACAAGCTGCGTCTCATTGCCGAGAAGGATCCTGGCTTGCCAATCTGGCCGCAACGCTGATTCGAAGTCGATCTGATTGCTGCCGAAAATCGGCGACCAAACCAGCACCGGTTCCGTCGGATGCACGAGCCCCTTGCTACTGATCGATATCAGCAGCACCTTTTCCTGGGGAAGCTTTGAGCGCGACAGAATGCGCAAAAGCCCCTCCTTGATGGAGGCGACAAACCGCTCGGCCCCAGTGGGATCATGCGACCTTTCCTCGCTAAACCGGTCGATCAGCTTGCCGGCGTAATCGACCAGCGAATATTGCACGCCATCCGATGAAATGATCACGACGACGAGGTAGCCGCAGTCGCGCCGCTGCCGAAACAAGACGCGCGGGCGCCCCCGTCCGCTTGCTGCCTGGTGCTCGGATTTTTCGATGATCTGGGCTTTTTCCAGGTCAGCGGTGATCGCCGAAATCGTGGCGGAGGACAGCTTGGTGAAGTCGGCGATTTCGGTGTGAGCCAACGCCCCATGCCTTCGAAGCGCGGCGAGCACGAGGACGCTATTTCGCTGCCGGACCAATTCCGTGCTCGATTTGGTCAGCATATATGCCGGCCCTCTCCCCCTCGCATTCCGCCCTCGTTCACACTGTATCTCCGGCAGGTTTTCCCTAACGAAAATTCCGTCGGTAGTGCAGTGTTGACAGTTGAAAAAATCTCTGACACTAAATTTCTCGACTGTCGAGAAAATAATTCAAAGCTTCTCGTCAGCGAACCGCGGCGGCTGGAGGAACCACTGGCTGGGGCTGGCCGCTATTCACTCGGGAGGATATTTATGAAGTCTGTTTTGAAGCTGATGGCCGGCGCGGCCATCCTGGTGTCGGTGCATACCGCCGCAATGGCTGCCGACCTCGTCGTCGGCGTTTCCTGGTCGAATTTCCAGGAAGAGCGTTGGAAGACCGACGAAGCCGCCATCAAGAAGGCCCTCGAAGCCAAGGGCGCAAAGTACATTTCCGCTGATGCGCAGTCGTCTGCCGCAAAGCAGCTCACCGACGTTGAATCGCTGATCTCGCAGGGCGCAAACGCACTCATCGTTCTCGCTCAGGACTCGGATGCGATCGGTCCTGCCATCGAGAAGGCTGCCGCTGAAGGCATTCCGGTCGTCGGCTACGACCGCCTGATCGAAAACCCGGCTGCCTTCTACATCACCTTCGACAACAAGGAAGTCGGCCGCCTGCAGGCTGAAGGCGTGTTCAAGGTTAAGCCTGAAGGCAACTACGTCTTCATCAAGGGCTCTTCTTCCGACCCGAACGCGGACTTCCTGTTCGCCGGCCAGATGGAAGTCCTGAAGGCTGCTGTTGACGCAGGCAAGATCAAGAATGTCGGCGAAGCCTACACCGACGGCTGGCTGCCGCAGAACGCCCAGCGCAACATGGAACAGTTCCTGACCGCCAACAACAACAAGGTTGACGCCGTTGTTGCTTCCAACGACGGCACCGCCGGTGGCGCCGTTGCTGCTCTCGACGCACAGGGCATGGCTGGCACCGTTCCGGTTTCCGGCCAGGACGCCGACAAGGCTGCTCTGAACCGCATCGCGCTCGGCACGCAGACGGTTTCCGTCTGGAAGGACAGCCGCGAACTCGGCAAGCGCGCGGCTGAAATCGCGCTCGACCTCGCTGGCGGCAAGACGATGGACAAGATCGAGGGCGTAACTTCCTTCGAAGGTGGTCCGAAGAAGGTGAAGATGCAGTCGATCTTCCTGAAGCCGGAAGCAATCACCAAGGACAACCTGAACGTCGTCATCGACGCCGGCTGGATCTCCAAGGCTGAAGCTTGCCAGGGCGTCAAGGCTGGCACCGTCAAGGCTTGCGACTAATCCTCGCCAGGTAAACCAACATGCCGGCGCCGCAGCGGTCACGCTGCGGCGCCGGACGCGGATGGAGCCGTCCACGAACGCTCCCCGCCTCGCAACGCACCGCGAACGCTTTGATTCCCTGCCGCAACGATGCCGCCTCTCGAGCGGCCGCTTCGGAAGTCTCTCGGTGGTCGATTAGAAGAACAGGGCACCTCGGCAAGGGCGTTCGGGCACCCGCGCCAGAGCCCATACAATGGGGGAAACGGCAAACCCATGGCAAACATCACGCAATCCTCATCGGGCCATCCGCGCTCGGCAGAGGGCAACGCTTTCACGCGCTTCCTGCGCGCAACCGAGATCGACACGCGCCTGCTCGGCATGGTCGCAGCACTTCTCGTCATCTGGATCGGCTTTCATCTCTACACCGGCGGGCTCTTCCTGACGCCACGCAACCTCTGGAACCTCTCGGTCCAGACGACCGAGATCGCGGTTCTCGCGACCGGCATGGTGCTCGTCATCGTCACCCGCAACATCGACCTGTCGATCGGCTCGATGCTCGGCCTCGTCGCCATGATCATGGGCGTCATCCAGGCGAAGTTCCTGCCGCAATATCTCGGCTTCGACAATTCCTGGACCTGGCTGATCACGCTGGTCTGTGGCCTGATCGCCGGAACGCTGATCGGCCTCTTCCAGGGCGTCATCATCGCCTTCCTGGGTGTCCCCTCCTTCATCGTTACGCTCGGCGGCTTCCTCGCCTGGCGCGGTCTTGCCTGGTACGTCACATCGGGCCAGACGGTCGCCCCCCTCGACACCACTTTCCGCATCATGGGCGGCGGTGCCGAAGGCTCCGTCGGCGCCACCTGGAGCTGGATCATCGGGCTGGTCGCCTGCGTGCTGATCATCGTCGGCATCATCGGCTCGCGCCACCAGCGCAAGCGCTTCAACTTCCCGCGCCGGCCGCTCTGGGCCGAGTATTTCCTGGCCATTCTCGGCTGCGCGCTGGTGCTCGGCGCCATCTGGGTCTCGACCATCTATTACTGGCCGGTGGCAATCGCCAAGAAATACGCCGAAGCCAACGGTATCGCCTGGCCGGAAACGGGGCTGTTCATCTCCTACGGCATCGCCGTGCCTGTGCTGATCGCCGTTCTCGTCGGTATCGTCATGACCTTCATCGCCACCCGCCTGCGCTTCGGCCGCTACGTCTTCGCGATCGGCGGCAACCCTGAAGCGGCAGAACTCGCCGGCATCAAGACCCGTTGGGTCGCGGTCCGCATCTTCGCGCTGATGGGCTTCCTGGCCGCCGTTGCCGCGGCGATCTCCACTGCCCGCCTCAACGCCGCCGCCAACTCTCAAGGGACGACCTACGAGCTCTATACCATCGCGGCGGCCGTCATCGGCGGCACCTCGCTTGCCGGCGGCACCGGCACGATTGCCGGCGCCATGCTGGGCGCGCTGGTCATGCAGTCGCTGCAGTCGGGCATGGGTCTCGCAAACGTCGATACCCCCATACAAAATGTCGTCGTGGGCGCCGTGCTGGTCGTTGCCGTCTGGCTCGACACCGTCTATCGCTCGCGGTCGAAGTAAGAGGAGTCCTAGATATGACTGATCAACGCGCTCCCCTTGTGGAACTGAAAAACATCTCGATTTCCTTCGGCGGCATCCACGCCGTGGACAACGCTTCGGTCGATCTCTACCCCGGCGAAGTCGTCGCCCTTCTCGGCCACAACGGCGCCGGCAAGTCGACGCTCATCAAGATCCTGTCGGGCGCCTACAAGCGCGACAGCGGAGAGATCCTGATCAACGGTGAACCGGCCGACATCCGCAATCCGCGCGATGCCAAGAAGTACGGCATCGAGACGATCTACCAGACGCTTGCTGTCGCCGATAACGTCGACGCCGCCGCCAACCTCTATTTGGGCCGCGAGATCCGCACCAAGTGGGGCACGCTCGACGATGTCGCCATGGAGGCCTCGACGCGCGAGGTAATGGGCCGCCTCAATCCCAACTTTCGCCGTTTCAAGGAGCCGGTGAAGGCGCTCTCGGGCGGCCAGCGGCAATCGGTGGCGATCGCCCGCGCGATCCTCTTCAACGCCCGCATCCTGATCATGGACGAGCCGACGGCAGCCCTTGGTCCCCAGGAAACGGCGCAAGTGGGCGAACTGATCAAGCAGCTGAAGAAGGAAGGCATCGGCATCTTCCTCATCAGCCACGACATCCACGACGTCTTCGACCTCGCCGACCGCGTCTCGGTGATGAAGAACGGCCAGGTCGTCGGCCACGCCCGCACCGAGGACGTCACCAAAGACGAAGTGCTCGGCATGATCATCCTCGGCAAGGTGCCACCAAAGGCCATCCCCGGCCCCGGCGCCATGCAGGTCTGATCCGGATGTGAGACATAAAAGTCCGCCGCGCTCAAGAACGGCGGACTTTTCATTTTGTAGATTGAAGCCAGCGAGAAGCTAGGCTAAGAACCACCCATCGGACAGGCGATTCAACCCGCCTCAGGCATGCACCCGTAGCTCAGCTGGATAGAGTGTTGGATTCCGATTCCAAAGGTCACAGGTTCGAATCCTGTCGGGTGCGCCAATCATCTCTTCAACATCTCAGATTAAAGTACCGTCAGTCAGTCAGTCAGGCAGGGTACGCTTTTGAGCGGACGAGCGCACTCCCGTGTCTCAGCCATGTAGCTGGCCGGACATCGGGCGACAAAGGCTAATCCACTAAGGCTTGCAAAGAATTCCGCGTGCGATGCTTACTCGGGATAGGACTCAACGCCCTCCAGCGCCGCTTTGTGGAAGAGGATGAATACCAGAGGATTGCCAGGTTCGGACATTGCATCGCTGCGTTGCCCCGTTACCTCTCCAGCCACGCCGCTTGTATACTCCGCGACCACTTCGCCAAAGCTGTTGCGCTGAATGGCCACCTTCTGTCCGGGTTCAACCTTGTCGTTGAGCTTGACCAAGTGCTCGACGAGCCCGCCCTGGGTTGCCAAGATCGGGAACGCACTGTTGCCGATGAAGACATTCACGTCCTTGGCCGTCCGGCCCATGGCCCCGGCAACAATGCCGTAGTGCTTGAGAACATTCATCGTGCCTTCCACGAACAGCGCGATCATCTCCAAGTCCAGAACGCGAGCAGCGCCAATCTCCGGCGTGAAGGACGGAATGCCCACGTCCATGAATGCGTTGTGCAGGACACCGGGATAGACATGGTTGTCGAAGATCTGGCCGACGGGATAGAGCTCCAGCATTGCCTTGACCTCGGGCACATCCATGCCGCCAATATTGAATGCGGTGACTTCGAAACCGGTTGTTCCGGTGTGAAAGTCGATCGCGAAGTCGGCGTTCGGCCGCAGCAACCGGTTGAACAGCAGCCCCGCGTGTCGGCTGGGCGCCGTGGCGCCGTTCTCATTCCCGGGCCATTCCCGGTTCATATCGATCAAATCTATACCTCTGCCCTGATTGGGCCATCTGCGCTGCATGCCTTCAATGGCCGGGCGCGCCACGTCGGTAACCGCCATCACCGTGCCCGACATCTGCGCGGGATCGAGCTGGTTCATCACCGTCTGGACAGTATGAATGTTACTCATTTCGTCGCCATGCACACCGCTGGTCAGAACGCCGCGCTTGCCGGGCTTTGCCCCCTTGGCGACCGTTACGGATACGTGCCAGTGCTGCCCCGTTGGCATCTGTGCCCCCTGAAAATACAAGAGGTGCTTTTGCCCCGGCTCCAGGTCATCGACGTCGAGCGCGCTGACGACCTTCTTTCCATCGATGACATCGCCGGTATAGACAGTCCCCGATGCGGCACGAGCAGCAGGCGCCGCTGCCTCCTGGGCACTCGCGGTACGTGCGCTGACAGCTAGGGCAGCCGACGCGCCGACCGTGGCAATGGATGCGATTAGGAGATCACGGCGATCAATGCCTGTCTTCGATTTGTCCGACATGATGGAGGCCCTTTGTGATTTGAAAAATTGCATTAGAACAATGGCATGCACATCGGTCGCGAGAACCCCGCGCGATTTCAACTAGGGTACGCTGCTGCACCGGCAAGGTTGCACAATTTCCGCAAAACTCTGATGACCACACAAACTTGCTGTGTCGCTCGGCAATTCCGGAGGTAGTACACAAAGCAGGCCTCCCGACAGCCGCCAGAACGGTCTCTTTCCTGTCTCCGTCATAGGCATTCTTTCGGCGCAACACCAAAATACCGAGTCGACTGCGAGTTTGACTTGCGACATTGTAGTATCGCTGCAGTTCAAGCGGGATGCATGTCATGTCGTACTCGCAAACGTTCCCAGTCTATGCCTCCGTGCTCATGACGGGCATCGTCGCGCCGCTCTTCGCATTGTCCGCCGCCGAAACGGCGGTGAAATCGTCGCGGGTCCCCTCGGTATCGATCCTCGTGACAGCGAGCCTAGACCAAGGAGAATTGTCGGCACCCGGCAGGTCAATCGACTGGTGGCTGCGGGACGATATTGTCCACACATCAGAGGCAACGGACGCTGCAAAGAGTGTCTTCAACCCAAATTGGTTGAAGGACGATCAGCTCCGCGGCTCCCATTGATCCAGCTCCGCAGTCGAACGGTGAATGATCGACGGACGAGGCGCTCGAGACCGAATGCCGCCCCGCATGCCCCCCGGTTACAGCCAGCCACCGTCGAAGCCTGCCCGGCGCAATCCGCGGACGATCGGCTCGCAATCGCGCATCAGTTTCCATAGGAAGCCGGTGCGATAGTTTTCGATCATCAGGGCCACCGGCCCCTGGTCGATGCCGAAATGATAGGGACTGATCCACCACCCTGTCGGACTGCTTTCGTCCTTGAAGCTCTGATTGAAGGATGGCTTGAAACCGTAAAGCCGCCTCATCCCCAGCTGCATGCCCTTGAAATTGCGAACGGTTGGAATGACGATCTCGGGTGCGAAAGGCAGAGACGCCACGACGACCCAGGGGGCTACCGTCCCGTCATCAGGCCCGAACGGTGCCCCGCGCGCTATGTAATCGAAGAACTCTCGGCGATATCCGCCAGTTTCAAGGGTGCGCCAGCCGGGACCGTCACAGGCGGTAAATCCCCAGCAGTGCTCGCCATAGCCCTCGAATTGCATCGGATTTCGGATCGCATATTCCTGCTGCACAAACGTGGCTTGGCGGCTGTTCTGAAAATAGTCACTGCCGTGCTCGCGCATGAATTCGTCGCGGATGTCGCGGAAATCGATCCACATATGTGAAAGCTGGTGCGTAAAGAGTGGACCGGAATAAAGCAGTTCGCGCCCGAAGATGTTCCGCCACTCGTAGCTTTCCGTATAGGCCGCGTAACTTTCCGGGGGCAGCGGGTGCGTTGGTGACCCGAGCCCGAGTATGTAGAGAAGCAGACCCTCGTCGTAGCCACGCCAGCGATAGGGAATGAAGCCGCTTTCCGGTCGCCAGCCATGGGTCAGCGTCGGGCCGTGGTCACGCGCCCAGTTCCAGTCCGCCCGCTCGTAGAGCGCCGCCGCAAGCTCCCTGATCTTCGCCTCGTCAGCCGTGTCCCGATCGAAATAGGTTGCGGCCGTTAGAGCACCGGCGAACAGAAACGCCGAGTCGATGGTCGACAATTCGCACTGCCAGACCCGCCGCCCCGTCTCGATGTCAAGGAAATGATAGAAGAAGCCCTTGTAGCCCGACGCATCCGGTTCAGGGCCTTGATGGCATCGCATCAAGAAATGCAGTCGTCGTCGGGCGATCTTGGCTGCAAACTCGCGGATGATGATGTCGCATTCCACCAGGACGGGAATGGTAGCAAGCGCCATGCCAATGGCGGCGATACTTGCCGGTGCGCCGTCTTGGGTCTTGTCGCGCACCAACCCGTTGTCCGGGTTGGTGCAATGCAGGTAGTAGAGCAACGTCGTGAACTGCAATCGCTCGAAGTCCTCGTCGCTCGGAGGGGCTTCCGGATTTGGCGCGGTCAAAGGCACCTCGACCATAGCTTCACCTATTGAAACAGCTTCGCGATCCATTTGTTGGCAGTGCCGCACCCTGCCGAAGCTCAAGTCATCGCCTCGGCATCGCCGGCAGTGGCTTGGATATCGTAGGCTTCATCGCAACCTGCCCGTCAGCGTTCCGGCAGGTTTGCAAGCCTGACGGCTCACGTATTGTCGCCTTCCGTCGACGTCCCTTGCTTGCCGGCTGACTGGCCCCGCACGCCCCATTTCCAGCCGCTGATTTCGGGCATGTCGTCGCCATGCTTCTCGATGTATTGCCGGTGCTCGATCAGCTTCGCGCGGATTGCCTGCTTGAAATAGGCGGCACTGGCTCCAAGCTGCGGCAATCGATCGATGACATCCTCAACGAGGTGGAAGCGATCGAGCTCGTTCAGGACGACCATATCGAAGGGCGTCGTGGTGGTACCCTCCTCCTTGTATCCCCGCACATGCAGATTGTCGTGGTTGGTGCGCCGGTAGGTCAGGCGATGGATCAGCCAGGGATAGCCATGGAACGCGAAGATGATCGGCTTGTCCTTGGTGAAGAATGCATCGAAATCGCGGTCAGACAAGCCATGCGGATGCTCGCTCGACGGCTGCAGCTTCATGAGATTGACGACATTGATGACGCGGACCTTCAGATCCGGCAAATGTTCGCGGAGCAACTGCACCGCGGCCAGCGTTTCCAGCGTCGGGACGTCGCCGCAGCATGCCATGACGACATCGGGCTCGCTGCCCTTGTCGGAGCTGGCCCATTCCCAGATACCGAGGCCTTCCGCACAATGCTTGATCGCCTCATCCATCGTCAGCCACTGCGGTGAAGGCTGCTTGCCGGCAACGACGACATTCACGTAGTTGCGGCTGCGCAGGCAATGGTCAGTGACGGAAAGCAGCGTATTGGCGTCCGCCGGCAGATAAACGCGGATCACTTCGGCTTTCTTGTTGACCACATGGTCGATGAAACCCGGATCCTGGTGGCTGAAGCCATTGTGATCCTGGCGCCAGACATGCGAGCTCAGGAAGTAGTTGAGCGACGCGATCGGCCGCCGCCACGGAATCTCGTTGCAGACCTTCAACCACTTAGCGTGCTGGTTGAACATCGAATCGATGATGTGGATGAACGCTTCGTAGCAGGAGAAGAAGCCGTGCCGTCCGGTCAGGAGGTAGCCTTCCAGCCAGCCCTGGCACTGATGCTCGCTCAACACCTCCATGACGCGCCCGTCGGGCGACAGATGATCGTCCTCCGGGTAGATCTCCGCCATGTAGCAGCGGTCCGTAACCTCAAGCACGTCCTGCCAGCGGTTGGAGTTGTTCTCGTCGGGGCTGAATAACCGGAAGTTCTTGCTGTTCAGGTTCAATTTCATGACGTCACGCAGGAATTTACCCATGACTCGCGCGGATTCGGTCGTTGTCGCGCCGGGGCTCGGCACCGAGACGGCGTAATCGCGGAAGTCGGGCATCTTCAGATCTCGCAGCAGCAGCCCACCGTTTGCGTGCAGGTTGTCGCTCATGCGGCGATGACCCGTCGGGGCCAACGCGGCGACTTCGGCGCGAAGCTTTCCGCCCTCGTCGAAGAGTTCCTCTGGCTTGTAAGTATTCATCCAGTGCTGCAGAATCTTGATGTGCTCGGGCTTGTCCATTTCGCCCATCGGGACCTGGTGTGCTCTCCAGTAACCCTCGCACTTCTTGCCATCGATTTCGCTTGGGCAGGTCCAGCCTTTCGGCGTCCGGAAGACGATCATCGGCCACGCCGGACGCTTCAGGTTGCCTTTGTCGCGCGCCTCCGCCCAGATCCGCTTGATCTCGGCGACGGCTGTATCCATGGCGGCCGCCAATTGCTGCTGCACCTTGTCGGGCTCATGCCCCTCGACGAACAGCGGCGCATAGCCCATCCCTTCGAAGAACTTCCTCAGTTCGGGCTCGGGAATGCGCGCCAGGAAACACGGGTTGGCGATCTTGTAGCCGTTGAGGTGCAGGATCGGCAGCACACATCCATCGCGGGCCGGATTGAGAAACTTGTTGCCGTGCCATCCCGTGGCGAGCGGGCCGGTTTCCGCCTCGCCGTCGCCGACGACGCAAGCGACAATCAGGTCGGGATTGTCGAAGGCCGCGCCGTAGGCGTGGCTCAAAGCATAGCCCAGTTCGCCACCCTCGTGGATGCTTCCAGGCGTTTCGGGAGCGACATGGCTCGGAATTCCGCCAGGGAAGCTGAACTGCTTGAACAGAGCCTTCATCCCTTCCGCGTCCTCACCGATATTCGGGTAGACCTTGCTGTAGGTCCCTTCCAGATAGGCATGCGCGACAAGTGACGGCCCACCATGGCCGGGGCCGATCACATAGATCATATTGAGGTCGTCGCGTTTGATCACACGATTCAAATGCACGTAGAGCATGTTCAAGCCCGGCGTCGTTCCCCAGTGGCCAAGCAGCCTTGGCTTAATGTGCTCACGCTTGAGGGGCTCCTTCAGGAGCGGATTGTCGAGCAGATAAATCTGTCCGACCGAAAGATAGTTCGATGCGCGCCAGTAGGCGTCCATCAAGCGCAGTTCGTCGGCTCCCAGCGGAGTGGCTTTCGCCTGATTGTCGTCGGTTGAAAGAGCGGCATTCGTCATCGTCAGCCTCCTATCGACTTGTCGTCTCGGTTTTCATGCCGCCACCGTTTGGACGGCTATGCGGGTTTCCTCCACTGCCATGCGCCATTATCGCCGAGGTCCAAGATGGCATCATAGGCTGATATGCTGGCGGCGCTCCCGATGTGAACGCAGGCAATACCGTCATCTGCGAAGCGCGTGATGATCCGGAAAAGCGGATCCCAGCCCACCACAACCTCAGTCCTCTCAAGCAGGACGACACGCGGTTTCGCTGCGCATACGCTCGCCAGCATCAACAGGTGCTGCTCCCTTTGCGTCAGAAACGTGTGCCATTCCACTTCTTGTTGAAATCCCTCTGCCCTAGAAATGCGATCGAGTCCGAATTCGGCAAGTAGCATCGAAATTCGTTCGTTCGGAATTTCTTCGCTCGCCGTCGGCGGAACAATCACTTGTCGAAGCGTACTCGGCGGAAGATAAGACTGCTGCGGAAGGAACCGTATTCCGTTACCCGCGGACCGTAAAATTCCGCCGGAACCTGAATAGGTAACGCCCGCGGTCGCCCTGAAAAACGCGCTACCTTGTTCCTCCCGTAAGCAGGTCACGAGGACGCGGGTCCGAGGCGGAATGGTAACCGTCGGCTCACGCAACAACGGCGAACCGCCCGGCTCCGGTCGTATCGTAAGCTTCTCGTAGGATAGAACCTCCCCGCTTTGATCGCACGACATCCTCACAGCTTTCCACCGCCAGCGCGAACGCCGGCCCAGGTCGAGGCCAATCGCTCTTTAGTTTCCTCAACGCCTCCTCGGCCGTGCCGATAAACTCAAGGGCGCCGCTCTTGCCCGTGCGCGCGAGCACAGACGTTCCAAGGG
Source organism: Rhizobium grahamii CCGE 502 (assembly GCF_000298315.2). Taxonomy (GTDB): domain Bacteria; phylum Pseudomonadota; class Alphaproteobacteria; order Rhizobiales; family Rhizobiaceae; genus Rhizobium; species Rhizobium grahamii. Next base: position 465,124 of record NZ_AEYE02000014.1, read on the forward strand.
CCAGGACATACGTCGTCCATGAATTCCCCCGTTGAATTGACGGCACCCATCAGCCTCCGGCCGATTCACCGGTCCGCTAAACAACATGGCCCATAAATCTCAATGTCGAGGGGCTAAGATTTGAGGTCGTGTGCCTGCCCTGATGCTCGCAGTTGCTTGAGGGTTTTGCCCACGCAGTCTCCGCCTTCTGTTCCCCCTACGGCCTTTGCCTTGCCATCCAGCGTAATCGTACCCGCAATCCGGTCCGAAGCAGTGTAAGTGGCGGTGCCGTCCTTCGTCACCCTGGACAAAAAGAACACATGGTAGGTGCCCTTCAGCTCGCACCCGATAAACAGCGGAAAATCGGCAAGCGGATCTTGTGCCTGTGCGGCCTGGTTCGGCAGAAATGCGCAGAAAGCGGCGGCAGCCAGTATCTTGGATAATGACGTGATGGTTGTAGGCGACGGATACACCATTTATCGAACCCCAGCTCCGAGAAGTGTGCGAAATCGCAAGGTGTTTCGAGGCATGCATTCAGGTGGTATCAGCTGCATAAGTATGTCGCAGTATCTCGCCTTTAGGCAAGGAAATTGTGATTTGCCCGCGAGAAAATTCTACTGCGAGAAGAAGTATTTGGCAGCCTCGTCAAAAGTACCTGACGAGCTCTGCGCACTGCGCTTCCCGACGGGCCGGATGCTTCCTAGGAAACAACGGTGGACGACGTGATTGAGGCTCGCGTCGTCCACCTTTCCAAGGAAATTTGCGGGGCCGCAGCGGTGGTCAGGCGGCCTGCGTCACAGTGACGGCATCGGGTGCGGAGCGGCTATCAAGGGCACTGCTCCAAAGTGTGAGAACAAGGGCGCCGGCAACCAGGATTGCACCGACCCATGGTGTTGCCCCAAGACCGAGGGGAGACTCGACCACTATGCCGCCGATCCATGCGCCCGCGGCAATGCCGAGGTTGAAGGCCGCAATGTTGAGGGCGGAGGCAACATCGACAGCGGCAGGGCGAACCTGCTTTGCCAATTGCACCACATAGATTTGCAGGCCTGGCACATTGGCGAAGGAGAGGAAGCCCAAAGCGGCAAGCGTCGGAACGACCAGCCAAGGCGATGCGGCCGTGAAGCTGAAGAGAACCAGTACAATCGCCTGGGCGATGAACAGTCCCGTCAGAGCGCGAACTGGGCTGCGGTTGGCAAGCCTGCCGCCGGCGATGTTGCCGATAGCGATCGCGATACCGTAGACCACGAGGATCAGACTGACGGTGCCGGCCGCAAAGCCGGTGATGTCCTGCAGGATCGACGCAAGGAATGTAAAGGCAACGAAGGTGCCGCCATAGCCGAGCGCAGTCATGGCAAAGACGATGAGCAGGCGTCCGCTTCCAAGCACGCGGATCTGGTCACCGATGGTAGCGGCCGGTGCCTTCTTCAGGCTCGACGGCAAAAGCGCGGCAATCCCGAGGAAGGCGATCGCACCGAGACCAGCAACGGCGGCGAAGGTCGCACGCCAGCCGAAGGTCTGGCCAATCAGCGTGCCGAGCGGAACGCCGGTGACGATGGCAACCGTCAATCCCATGAACATCATCGCAATGGCTGAAGCTCGACGGTTTTCGGGAACGAGGTCGGCCGCGATCGTCGATCCGACCGAGAAGAAGACACCGTGAGCAAACGCCGATAGCACGCGCGCCACCAGCAAGGGTGCATAACTTGGGCTAAGTGCCGCCATGCCGTTGCCGATGATGAACAGCGCCATCAAGCCGAGAAGCAGCGGCTTCCTTTCGATGCGTCCGGTCAAGGCCGTCAGCACCGGTGCCCCGAACGTGACGCCGAGCGCATAAACACTGACGATCAATCCCGCCAGCGGCAGGCTGATATGGAGATCTGAAGCGACGGTCGGCAACAGGCCGACGATGACGAATTCCGTGGTTCCGATCGCATAGGCCGCGATCGTCAAAGCAAAAAGAGCAATTGGCATGATGTGCCTCGAATGACTGCCGCTCTGCCGGCGTGGTTGACTGGCGAACATATGGAGGCATCGGACTTAAGTGATAAGCAGTCACTTGCTCCATGCATTTGTGAACTGATTTCACAAAAGCTGGAAAGGACAACAAAGAAACAGGGCCGCAAGGAGGGCCGGAGGCACTGAGAAACCGATCAATCCGAAAGGCTCGTTGCCGTTCGGTAACACCAGCTCAAAACTCTTAGCGTGGTCTGGGCATCTCGCGCGAATTGCACGTAACATCTGTGTGGTTACTGTAAAGTACTTTCACTTTAACCCGGTCACCGTAAGGTGCTTGCGTTTTCAATGAGGGAACCGGAAACGTGATTGCTGCCCGCACTGTTCGGACACTTGTACCGTTGCTCGTCGCCGCACTTCTTGCAGGCTGTGGTCATCCAAACGGGGTCATGACGCCTGTTGCACTGACAGCGGCAACTCCCAACACCACCAAGGTCAGCATGCTGGTCGCGACCACTCGCGAGCCGTCCGGCGATCCCGCAACACTGTTTAACGGCGAACGCAGTCCAAAGCCCTATTTGACGGCGGTCGATGTCTCGATACCCCCAAAACGCGAGTCCGGCACGGTGCAATGGCCGAAGCGCCTGCCGCCAAATCCGGCGACCGACTTTGCCGTGACCAGCGTCAAGGAGATCGACACCGTTCCGCAGGGACGTGCGTGGTTCCGCCAGAATATCCAGGGCGGGCACGCACTCGTCTTTGTCCACGGCTTCAATAACAAATACGAGGATTCCGTTTTCCGTCTCGCCCAGATCGTCCACGATTCCGATATGCACGCGACCCCCATCCTCTTCACGTGGCCCTCACGCGCGCAGCTCACCGCCTACGAATACGACAAGGAAAGCACCAACTACTCACGCACGGCGTTCGAGCAGGCGTTGCGAACACTGGCCGCCGACCCCGACGTCAAGGACATCACCATCCTCGCTCACTCGATGGGCACCTGGCTGACCATGGAGTCGTTGCGGCAGATGGGTATCCGCGACGGACACGTGAACAGCAAGATACACAACGTCATCCTCGCCTCGCCCGACATCGACATCCAGGTGTTCGCCAAGCAGTTTGCCGAGATGGGAGAGCCAAGGCCGAAATTCACGATCTTCGTGTCGCAGGATGACAAGGCGCTTGCCGTCTCGAGTTTCATCACCGGCAAGGTGTCGCGTTTGGGCGCGATCGACCCGACTGTTGAGCCCTATCGCTCCAAACTGGAAGCTGCGGGCATTACCGCAATCGATCTTACCAAGGTGAAGGGCGAAGGCCTGAACCACGGCAAGTTTGCCGAGAGCCCCGAGATCGTTCAGCTGATTGGCAAGCGCATCATCACCGGGCAGACGCTGACGGATTCCAACGTCTCTCTCGGCCAGGGTCTGACCGCGGTGGTCGGAGGCACTGTGACAACAATCGGCACCGTCGCAGCCACAGCGGTCGCGGCACCGGTGACGGTTCTCGAGCAGCCAATGCAGACCGCAAAGAAGCGCCCGGCTGACGAAACGCTGCAGGGAGACCTCAAACCCCAGCCTTTAACCCAGTAGGCCAGGGGCATTTCCGCTCGTTGTTACGTTTTGGCGCTCGTTTGTTACCGTAACGTACTTACCGAGTGATGCTCTTCAATGGGAACGTAAGCTCGTCGAAAAGTCCGACGAGCTTTCTGCAGCGCCAAAGCCCGGCCTGCCCCATGATCAGGAGCGCGTAAATGTTGAACGACCTGAAAAGACAAGGGAGATCACGATGAGTGCGTCTCTCTCCACGCGACTTCGGCATGCCGGCGCGGCACTCGCCTTGGCCCTCGCCTCCACCTCGCTCAGCTATGCAGCCGCGCATGCGCAGCAGGCGGCGCCGACCCAGAATACCGCAAAGCCGAACATCCTTGTCATTTTCGGCGACGACATTGGTCAAACGAACATCAGCGCTTATTCGATGGGCGTGATGGGCTACAAGACGCCCAACATCGATAGGATCGCCAAGGAAGGCATGCTGTTTACCGACTACTATGCCGAAAACAGCTGCACCGCCGGTCGCTCCACATTCATCACCGGCCAGGTTTGCCTTCGTACCGGTCTTTGCAAAGTCGGCATCCCCGGGGCAACGGTCGGCCTGCAGGCGCGCGACATTACCATTGCACAGGCGCTGAAGCCGCTTGGCTATGCAACCGGACAGTTCGGTAAGAACCACCTTGGCGATCGCGACGAATTCCTGCCTACAAAGCACGGCTTCGACGAGTTCTTCGGCAACCTCTACCATCTGAATGCCGAAGAGGAACCCGAGCGTCCCTATTACCCCAAGGATGACAAGGAGTTCGTCAAGACGAACTCACCACGCGGCGTGTTGCATTCTTTCGCCGACGGCAGGGTCGACGACACCGGCGCCCTCAATCGCAAACGCATGGAAACGATCGACGATGAGACGACGGCGGCAGCAATCGATTTCATCCAGCGACAGACCAAGGAAGGCAAGCCCTTCTTCACCTGGATGAACACCACCCGCATGCACGCATTTACGCACGTGCGTGAGTCCATGCAGGGTCAAAGCGGCATGGCCGGCAACGACTACGCAGACGGCATGCTCGAGCACGATGGCGACGTCGGCAAGCTTCTAAAGGCGCTGGACGATCTCAACATCTCGGACAACACGATCGTCGTGTACACGACCGACAACGGCCCGAACCAGTGGTCATGGCCGGACGCCGCCACGACGCCGTTCCGAAGCGAAAAAGATACGAATTGGGAAGGTGCTTTCCGTGTCCCGGCAATCGTCAGGTGGCCCGGCCACATCAAGGCGGGTGAAGTCTCGAACCAGATGATGTCTGGCCTCGACTGGTTTCCGACACTCCTGGCAGCGGCAGGCGACAGCGAAGTGAAGGACAAGCTGTTGTCTGGCACCACCATCAACGGAAACCAGTTCAAGGTTCATTTGGACGGCTATAATCAGCTGCCCTATCTGACTGGACAGGATCCGAAATCGGCTCGACGTGACTTCTTCTACTTCAACGACGACGGTCTGCTTGTAGCCTATCGCTGGGATGACTGGAAACTGGTGTTCTCGGAACAACGCCAACCGGGCGGCTTCCAGGTCTGGGCGAACCCCTTCACCAGCCTGCGTGTCCCCAAGGTGTTCAATCTCCGGATGGATCCGTACGAACGCGCCGACAGCGTGTCGGACCAGTATTACGACTGGATGACCAAGAATGCGTACCTTGCACAATACGGCGTCTGGAGGGTTGCTCCGTTCCTGCAAACCTTCAAGGACTACCCGCCGAGTCAGCGGCCAGCAAGCTTCAGCGTCGACCAGATGATCGACGCTCTCATGAGCTCGCTGGAAGCGAGCCCAGGAGCAGGCAAATAGTTGGCATCATGACCGGGGTCGTCGCTCTCGAACGGCCCCGCTCAATGTCCGTAAGGGGGAGTCATGACGGCACGCGACGATATTCTCGCTCTCGGCAAACGGGTCGGGCAGTCAATTATTGGCCAGGAGACGATGGTGGAGCGGTTGTTGCTCGGCCTTCTGGCGAACGGCCATCTTCTTGTCGAAGGTTTGCCGGGTCTCGCGAAGACACGCGCAATCAAGAGCTTGGCAAAGAATCTCGATGCGGAACTTTCGCGTATTCAGTTCACCCCTGACCTACTGCCCGCCGACATTACCGGCTCGGAGATCTATTTCAGCGAAGGCGGCAAGGGTGAGTTCAAGTTCCAGCAAGGGCCAATCTTCGCCAGCCTGATCCTCGCCGACGAAGTCAATCGCGCACCGGCCAAGGTGCAGTCCGCGCTTCTTGAGGCAATGGAGGAGCGGCAGGTGACGGTCGGCGGAAAGAGCTATCCCTTGCCTGACCTCTTCATGGTCATGGCAACGCAGAACCCGATCGAGCAAGAGGGCACCTACCCGCTCCCCGAAGCGCAGCTCGATCGCTTCCTCATGCATGTCGAGGTCGGCTACCCCGATGGCAAGTCTGAAGCGGCGATCATGCGTTTGAACCGGGACGAAGAGAATGCAGCGCACGGTGGAACCAAGCCTGCCGAGCAGCAGAAACTCAACCCCCAATCTGTCTTCGATGCCCGCAAGGAGATTGGCGCAGTTACGGTTTCCGATCCGGTCGAGGCTTACATCGTCGCGCTGGTGCTCGCGACGCGTTATCCCGACAAATACGACAAGGACTTGGCGAAGCTGCTGCAGGTCGGCATCAGCCCGCGCGGCGTCATCGGTCTCGACAAGGTTTCGCGATCCTACGCCTGGTTCAAGGGGCGGGACTACGTGACGCCCGATGACGTCAAGGCGATCGTCAACGACGTCTTCCGCCACCGCCTCATTCTATCCTACGAAGCGCATGCGTCGAACACGACGCCTGACCAGGTAATCAATCGCATCGTCGAGCTCGTGGCCGTCTCGTGAGGATCGCGCAATGCCGGCAAATCCTGATGCAGAAGGTGTCCATGTCTCTACCAGCCAGTTGGTGGCCCTGGAAGGCCGCGCCCGTGATCTGAGCTTCGTCCACAAGGCAAAGAGCCACCGCCTGCTCGCCGGTCGCATGCAATCCTCGATGCGTGGCCGTGGGCTGACGTTCGAGGAATTGCGGGATTATCTGCCGGGTGACGACATCCGCACGATCGATTGGCGCGTCACCGCACGCACGACCAAGCCGGCAGTCCGCGTCTATTCCGAAGAAAAGGAGCGGCCGGCACTGGTCGTCGTGGATCAGCGCATCAACATGTTCTTCGGCAGTCGGCGGTCGATGAAGTCGGTGACGGCGGCGGAGGCTGCCATGCTCTGCGCCTGGCGCATTCTCGGCTCCGGCGACCGCGTCGGAGGCTTCGTCTTTAATGACACGCGGATCGATGAAATCCGCCCGCATCGCAGCCGGGAGGCGGTGATTGGCTTTGCCGACCGGATTGCGACCCAGAATGCCGAGTTGAGTGCAGATTTTGCCGGAGCATCATCCCCGACTGCGCTCGACGCTGTTGTCGAGCGCGTCACCAGCATCGCACATCACGATCATCTTATCATCGTTATCAGCGACTTCGACGGCCACACCGCGGCGACCCGCGACAGACTGCTCCGCCTCTCCGCGCACAACGATGTCATCTGCCTTCTCGTATACGATCCCTTCATGCTGGAACTGCCGCAATCCGGCGACATCGTCGTCAGCGGCGGCAACCTCCAGGCGGAACTCGCACTTCGGCAGGGCAGCGTGCGCCAGGCGATTGACCGCTTCGCACGCGAACGCGGTGAGGAACTGCGCGCATGGCAGCGCGAACTTGGGCTTCCCATGCTGCCAGTCTCGACGGCGGAGGAGACAGCCCCGCAACTTCGTAAGCTGCTGGAGCAGACGGCTTGGCGCCAGAGGAGGCGATGACCATGGAGCCCGCCGGCACCCCGTTAGACCCAATGACCGAAACCGCGCTCCGCTCGCTCAAGGACATAGCCTTGCCGCCAGCGGTCTCCTGGATGCCTCAGACATGGGGTTGGGCCGTCCTAGCGATGATCCTGGCGCTGATCCTTGCCGCGGCGTTTCTCCTTTGGCTTCGCCGTTATCGCGCCAACGCCTACCGGCGCGAGGCGCTGGCGCTGCTTGCCGGCGTTGAAGCGAAGATCCGCGATCCCGAAACACGGCAGTCAGGCGTTCAAGACCTCGCAGTGCTCTTAAAGCGTGTTGCCCTGGCCGGCTGGCCGCGCACCGACGTTGCATCCCTCGCCGGGGCCGCCTGGGTGAAGTTTCTCGAAGCCCATGGTGATCGTACCAACAGCCAGGCACTGCAAGCCGTGCTTGACGATCTCGAATATCACGCCAGCAAAGGGATCGGCGCGACGCAACCGAATACCGAGGCCGAATTGATTGCCGGTGCGCACAACTGGATCGAGCGTCATCATGTATCAGCTTGATCATCCATGGCTGCTGGCGTTGCTGCCGCTACCCCTGATGATCTGGTGGTTGTTGCCCGCCCACCATGAAACGTCGGCATCCGTTCGCTTGCCTTTCTTTGACCAGGTCGCAAGCGCGGTCGGCATCACGCCGACCTCCGGCTCGGTAATCGCCCGGCGCAGTTGGCCGCAACTGATTGCCGAAGCCCTTGCCTGGTGCCTTATCGTGCTCGCCCTCACCCGCCCACAATTCGTCGAGCCGCCGATCGAGAAGGTCGAACCGCAGCGTGACCTGATGCTCGCGCTCGATCTTTCGCAATCCATGGATACCCGCGACTTCCGTGCCCCTGATGGGACGACGCATCCGCGCGTCGATGCAGTCCGGAGCGTTGTCGCCGATTTCGTTGCGAAGAGGCCCGGCGATCGCATCGGCCTGATCGCCTTTGGTGACGCTCCCTACCCGCTGGTCCCCTTCACGATGGACCATCGTACGGTTCAGGCAATGATTGCCGAAACCTTACCCGGGATGGCCGGACCGCGTACAGCGCTTGGCGATACGATCGGTCTTGCCATCAAGATGTTTGAAAACACCACCGTGCCTGAAAAAGTGCTGATCGTCCTGACCGACGGCAACGACACGGCCAGCAAGATGCCGCCGGCAAAAGCCGCCGACATAGCCAAGCAGAAGGGCGTGGTTATCCATACGGTCGGCATAGGCGATCCGGCCGCAACCGGCGAAGAAAAACTGGACACCACAGCCCTGCAAAAGATCGCCAGCGACACCGGTGGCCGCTACTTCTTCGGCGGCGACCAGAGCCAGCTTGCCGCGATCTATGACGAGCTCGACAAGATCACCCCGGAGGATCAGAAGAACCTCTCGTGGCGGCCGCGCATCGAACTCTTTCACTGGCCGCTCGGCGCGGCAATCGCAGTGCTCGCACCGTATTACTGTGCAGCCGCGGCCGGCGGCCTTCTTCGGAGGTCCGCCGCATGATCGAAGACTTCCATTTCCTTCGTCCCTGGTGGCTCCTTGCGATCTTCTTACCGATCGGGATCGTGTGGCTCGCTTCGCGCTCGGGCAACGCCCGCAATCGCTGGAAAGATATCATCGCCCCTCACCTTCTGGAGAAGCTGATCGTCGATGCATCTGGGGGCTCTCGCGTGCGTCCGTCTTGGTTGCTTTCCGCAGTCCTTACCTTGGCCGTGTTCGGCGTCGCCGGCCCGACGTGGGAGCGCGAGGCACCACCCTTTGTGGAAGATACCGCGCCGCTGGTGCTCGCCGTCGACCTATCGCCGACGATGGACGCGATCGATCTCACGCCTTCGCGGCTCGAACGCGCCAAGTTGAAAATCAAAGACATTATCGCCCAGAGGCAGGGCGCCAGGACTGCCGTCATCGCCTATGCCGGATCGGCCCATCTCGTCCTCCCGCTGACCGACGACGCCTCACTGATCGACACATACGCCGACGCGCTGGCTACCCGCATAATGCCGGTCGACGGCAAGGACACAGCGGCAGCGCTTACCGCGGCGGAACAGGCACTCTCCGAAGGTGGCGTGGCCGGCACCGTTGTCTTCATCACCGACGGGGTCGAGCAGAACGCTTTCGACGCATTCAAGCGGAAATCAGACAACGGCATCCTGATCCTCGGCGTCGGTACGGCCGAAGGCGGTCCTGTCAAGACAGCGGACGGAGGCTTTCTCACCGGCACCGGAGGCAGCCGCGTTTTTGCCAAGCTCGATATCGACGCGCTGAAGAATTTGCACGCGCTGACCGGCGTTGATGTCGCCACTATCACCGATGACGACGCAGACGTCCGCTGGATCGCGCAGCGGGTGGCAACCAACTTCGCGCAGAAGAAATCGGAGCAAGGAGACCGCTGGAAGGATGCCGGCTGGCTGCTGCTTGCACCGGCAGCGGTGCTCTTCGCGCTGACCTTTCGGAGTGGATGGGTCGTCCGGCTCGGAGCGGCGTTTATCTTGGCAAGACTGGTACTCATGCCGACTTCTTCACATGCAGCCGGCTTCGCCGACATGTGGTTGACACCCGATCAACAAGGGAGGATTGCGTTCGAGCGTGGCAACTACGATGGTGCGGCAACTCGCTTTCACGATCCGATGTGGCGCGGCGTAGCGCTCTATCGCGCCGGCAAATTCGCGGAGGCTGTCGATGCGTTCGCCGCGGTCGACAGCGCCGAAAGCTGGTACAATCAGGGAAACTCCCTGTTGTTTCTTTCGAAGTTTGAAGAGGCGGTCACGGCCTACAAAAAGGCACTGGAGAAACGAAAGGATTGGCCGGAGGCGAAGGCCAATCTGGCGATTGCCGAGAACCTGCTGGCGACCCAAAAGGACGAAGAGCAAGAGCAGCAGCAAGATCCGAACGAGAAGCCGGACGAGGTCAAGTTCGACGACAAGGGAAAAAAGGGCAAGGCTGGACAAGTCGATGTTGCCGAGCAAACCTCCGAGATGTGGATGAAAAACCTCCAGGTTAGCCCCGCCGATTTGATGGCGCGAAAGTTCGCGATCGAAGTGCAGGAGAAGAAGCCGTGAGGATCATCTGGGCTATATTGACCTTTGCTTCGATGGCATCCGCAGCCCTTGCCGCCGAACCTTTTGCACGAGTGACGATCGACGACAGCGATAGCATCGTGCCGGGACAACAGGTGCAGGTGACTGTCGATGTCTTTGCCCCGAATTTCTTCACCTCACCGCCGCAGTTTCCGCTGTTCGACGTTCCGAACGCACTCGTCACGCTGCCTGACGAGCGTGCTCAGAACATCACCGAAACGATTGATGGGGTGCAATATTCCGGCATTCGACGAAACTATGCGATCGTGCCCGAGATCGCCGGCACATTCGCCCTCCCCCCGGCAAAGATCGAATTCAGCTATTCCGATGACGGCAAGTTCGTGCGCGGCACGGCGCAACTGCCGCCGACGCAGTTTACGGTTGCGTCTCCGATCGGCAGCGACGGCACCACACTACCTTTCGCCGCCCGCGGTGTGACGATCACCCAATCCTTCGATCGTGATCCTGCCAAGCTCAAGGCTGGCGAAGCCATCGTGCGAACCGTGGTGGTCTTTGCTGAAAACACTCAGGCGATGATGATCCCGCCGCTGGAGATCGCGCAGGCGTCGGGCCTGCAAACCTATACGCAATCACCGCAGTTGGGGGATGGGGTTACCCGTGACAGGGCTGTGGGAAGCTCGCGAACGGAGACTGTCACCTACGTCGCAGCAGCGGCAGGATCCTTTCAGATCCCGCCAATCACCCTCGATTGGTTCGACACCGAAGCCAAGTCGACCAAGACTGCCTCGTTGCCTGCCGTTGCCGTGACCGTAGCCGACGCGCAGCCAACGGCCGAGGGCATTGCACCGCAAGTTCAGGCAAGCGATCCCGCAGCCCGCGTGCAGCAGCGTTCTATGCGCGCGATCGCAGTCGCGGTCTTGTTACTCATCGCTCTAGGCGCCGTCTTCATGGGCATCCGCTATTGGTTCCCACCGGTGCAGCAGTGGTTCGCGCGGCGGCAGCGGATGCGCGCCATTTCCGAACCGCAGCTTTTCCGCAGGCTCATTGATGCCGTCAAGCACGGGACCCCGCAGGACATCTACGCCTGTTTTGATGGTTGGTGCCGAGCTATCGGCTATCGGACAGGTTCTGCATGGGCAACAGGCTGCGGCGACGACGATCTTTCGCGGCGGGTCCAAGAACTCGACCGGCTGCTATACGCGCCCGGTTCGCACAACGAGACCCTTGATCGGGCAGCGCTGGCAGCCGCGATTACCCGAAACAGGATGGCGCGGGTGCAACCGTTGCACCCTGCGCGTGGCCATCCCCTGCCCGAGTTGAACCCATAGGATGACGTATCGGATTCCGGCAAATGTAACGTTTTGCGGAAGCCGTGTTACCGTAACGTACTTACGGGAAAGGCAAAGCACGGCGATACTCAAGGCAAGCTCTCGGAGGCGATGATGGCATTGGCATTTGATACCGGACACCGGCCGCAACGTCAGGGCCACGAGCAGGGCGACCTCGTCTGGATACCCGGACGGACTTTTGTGATGGGTTCCAACGACCACTATCCGGAAGAGGCTCCGGCGCATCCCGTTACCGTGGACGGCTTCTGGATCGAGGCAACGCCGGTGACAAACCGCAAGTTCCAGGAATTTGTCAAAGCGACCGGCCACATTACGGTGGCCGAGAAAGCGCCCGACCCCAAGGACTACCCAGGAGCCCTACCGAACATGCTGCGAGCCGGGTCGCTGGTGTTCACGCAGCCCAAATCCGTGACCGGTAGCGACATCTCGCAATGGTGGAAATTCAAGTTCGGAGCCAACTGGCGGCGTCCGTATGGCGGCTTAAGCGATCTTCGTGGCAAGCTCGACCATCCAGTCGTCCACGTCGCCTATGCCGATGCGAAAGCTTATGCGGAATGGGCCGGCATGGACCTACCGACGGAAGCCGAGTGGGAACTGGCCGCACGCGGCGGGCTTGAAGACACCGAGTTTGCCTGGGGAGACGAACTGATGCCTGATGGTGTTGCTATGGCCAACACTTGGCAAGGCACGTTTCCGACCCATAGCACGAAGCCCGCCGGTAAGGACCGAACGACAGCCGTACGTACCTTTCCGCCAAATGGCTACGGAGCCTATGACATGATCGGCAATGTCTGGGAGTGGACGACGGACTACTGGTCAACACGTCAGCCGGAGCCCGCTGCGAAAGCCTGCTGCATTCCTGAGAACCCTCGCGGCGGCGCAAGAGAGGCTAGCTACGATCCCAACCAGCCGAATATTCTTATTCCGAGGCGCGTACTGAAGGGCGGCTCACATCTTTGCGCTCCGAATTATTGCCGCCGCTATCGACCGGCGGCACGTCACGCCGAGCCGGAAGATACCTCGACCAGCCATGTCGGCTTTCGTTGCATCAAACGTGTCGCAACCTGATCAGGAGTGTCCCGATGTCCCGGTGTGTATGCTTCCTCCTACTTTTCCTGCTGCTCCCGGTGGGCGCATTTGCGCAGGAGCTCCCATCCTGGAATGACGGCCAGTCGAAGCAAGCGATTGTCGAATTCGTCAAGAAAGTGACGACCGAGGGAAACGCCGACTACGTGGCGCCCGAGGACCGCATCGCCGTCTTCGATAACGACGGAACACTGTGGACGGAGCAGCCATTCTATTTCCAGCTTGGTTTCATTCTGGATCGGGTCAAGGCGCTTGCTCCCGAGCATCCTGAATGGAAGGAGAAGGAACCCTTCAAGTCGATCCTTTCCGGCGACCTCAAGGGCATGGCCAAGAGCGGGGAGCGAGGCATCGTCGAACTGGCGATGGAGACTCACGCTGGCATGACGACCGACGAATTCCGCGAGATCGTCGTCGACTGGTTCGCTACGGCGAAGCATCCGAAAACCGGCAAACCCTATAACGAGATGACATTCCTGCCGATGCGCGAGCTTCTGGATTACTTGCGCGCCAACGGCTTCAAGACCTTCATCGTCTCCGGCGGCGGTGTCGAATTCATGCGCCCGATTACCGAGAAGGCGTATGGAATCCCGCCCGAACAGGTGGTCGGCAGCACGATTACGACGCAATATGCGCTGGTCGGCGATACGCCTGTTCTGAACCGGCTCCCGAAGATCGATTTCGTCGATGATGGCCCCGGCAAGCCGGTGGGGATCAACAAGTTCATCGGTAGACGCCCGATCTTTGCAGCCGGCAATTCCGATGGCGACTACGAGATGCTGCGCTGGGTCATGGCCGGCAAAGGACCACACTTCGCGATGATCGTTCATCATACCGATGCAGATCGGGAATACGCCTACGATCGCAAATCGGACTTCGGGAAGCTGGATAAGGCGCTCGATGAGGCGACCACCCGCAATTGGCTACTCGTCGACATGAAAGCCGACTGGAAGAAGATCTACGCATTCGATCAATAGGCCCGGCTGGCACACGTCCGGCCAGCCGTCACGCTCCATATCCTCGCTGTGAAACGAAAGGAACGGACAATGTCAGAACTCATCGTTGTCGGCTTTGATGCCATGGATGAAGCAGACAAGGTGCTGCTGAAATTGAATACCCTGAAGAAGGAATACCTGGTCGATCTGGAAGATGCCGTCGTGGTGGTTCGCGACGAGGGCGGCAAGGTCCATCTCAAGCAGAGCCTCAACCTGACGGCGGTCGGCGCCACCTCCGGCCTGCTGTCCGGCTCGCTCTGGGGCGGCCTGGTCGGCTTGCTATTCCTCAATCCGCTCGCCGGCTTTGCTATCGGCGGCCTTGTTGGGGCCGGCACCGGCGCGATTTCCGGCTCGCTCGCCGACTATGGCATCGATGACGAGTTCATCAAGTCGCTGGGCGGAACGATACCAAACTCCTCTTCTGCTCTCTTTGTCCTTGTCCGCAAGGCACAACCGGAGAAGGTTCTCGCCGAACTGCACGGGCTGCGCGGTCGCGTCCTGAAAACGTCGCTGTCCCCGGAACAGGAGGAGCGGTTGCGCAAAGCGCTCTCCGACTCCTCGAGCACAGCTGCATCCGCATAATCCATGTCCGGCGCGATGATCGTAAAATCGCGCCGGCCCCTCCGATCGTTTGCGGTTCTTGTGAGCCTGAGCGATATTGCCCGCTCCTGATGGTGAGCGGGCGTATTGCGAGGGGCGGAAAATGGCAATCACCTCCACCGAGGCTCCCTCCTCGAAATGGCACTTTCTGGCGGTCGCCGCTCGCCTCGTTTTCCGATTGGTGGTCATCGCCTTTGTCGGGTGGTTTGCTCTCGCCGCCTTCTATCAGGCGCCGCCCGGATGGAAATGGCCGATTATAGCCTCCGCCGTCTTCGTTGGCCTGATCGCCATCCTGGCTGTCAGGCGGCGACCGCTGCTCGCCAGCGTTTTGCTGCTGATAACGATGCTCGCAGTTTCCTTTTGGTGGAAAAGCATCGAGCCGAGCAACGACAGGGAGTGGGCCGCCGATGTCGCCCATGGCATCACCGCAACCATCTCAGGCGATCAGATCACGCTGCACAACGTGCGGAACTTTCAATGGAGGACGACAGAAGACTTCGATCCGGTTTGGCAGACCGAGCAGTATGACCTCTCTTCTCTCCAATCGGTAGACCTCCTGAATTCCGTCTGGAGCAACCCCGCGATCGCCCACACGCTCGTCAGCTTTGGTTTTGCGGATGGCCGCCACATCGTATTTTCGGCCGAAATCCGAAAGGAACGCGGTGAAGCATTCTCGGAGATCGGCGGCTTCTTCAAGGAATTCGAACTGGTTCTGATTGCGGCTGAAGAGAGCGACATCGTTCGCCTGCGAACCAACGTCCGCCGGGAAACGGTGTCGCTTTATCCGCTCCGGCTCTCTCCGCGGGTCGCGCGCGCCCTGTTTCTGTCCTATCTCGATAAGGGTAATGCGTTGGCGGCACAGCCCGAATTTTACCAGACGATCACGGCAAACTGCACGACGATCGTCTTCAAGCTCGCCCGGCTGATCGATCCCGGCATCCCTCTTGATTGGCGCATCATCGTATCCGGTTACCTGCCGGACTATCTCTACGACCGCCACCTGATCCGAAACGATCTGCCGCTCGACGAAATCAGGAAGCAAGCCGAGATCAGTAGCCGGGCGCAGGCGGCACCAACGTCGAGTGACTATTCGAGGGTCATTAGATCAACGTCGGACGGCGGCTGACAATGCAGACGGCGTCCATTTGGTGCGTATCCTTGGAACGCATGTGCCAACGGCGCGTGACGCACCGGCCAAGACGAGTTTCACAATCGCACGTATCTCGTGCTTGGCGCGACCGACTAAACCCGACAACTAAAACGCAGTCGCCAAACCCTCGATCTTGAAGCGAGCGCCTGCCTTGACCAGCCCATCTTCGATGGACGCGGAAAGCGCGGACTGATAGCGCTGCTGTGTCATTTTTTGGCGGAAGGTTGTCTCAAACTCCGGCGTGAGTTTCCGAAGTTCGGCAAGGCCCTGCCCCGCTTCGTTCGACCCGAGCTGCCCAAGTGCCGCCACCCGCAAGGCGTTGATCAGGAACGTTCTGTCAGTCACCTGCTCTGCAAGGAGGGAGGCCTCCGACCAATCCTTTTGTCGGTAAGCGTCGAGTGCTAGCACCAGAACCGCATCGCGCGGAACAACATCGACGGACCTTTGGGCGTCCCTCGCAAGCGAAACACCTGCATCGAAATAGCCTAACGAAAACAGTACGAGGCCAAGCTTTGCCGCCACATCGGGATTGTTGGGGCTGAGCGCCAGCGCGCGATTGCCCGCAGCGAGCGCAGCGTCAATCCGGCCGCCGTAGAATTGCGCCAGCATCAGAGCGACATATGCACTGTCGGAGAGCGGCGCCAAATGGACAGCCCGATTGGCAAGCTCGAGGGCTCGTGCCATCGTGCTCTCGTCGGCAGCCTCCGCCTGTCCCGCCAGCAACATCGCCAGCGCTGCGGTTGCGTCCGCATCATAACGGTTGGCGGCGATCGTTCGCTCCAGGCAATTGATTGTCCGTGCGACACCCGCTGCCCGGCCGTCATCCAGCTCGTACTCCGCTCGAAGGACGCAGGCATTGCCAAGCGAATCCTCGGCAGCATCGTGTGCTTCGATATTGTTGATGACCCCTCGCGTCGCTGCGAAGCGGCGCGCGAGTTGTGCAACTAGCTCGTCCCGAACCGCCGTCGGGGCCTTACCGCTTGTATCGACCCTTTCGAGGCCGGACTTGAGAAGGTCGCCCGTCGCGGTGTCTACGATCTGCCACCAGATGCTGCGATCGTCGCCATCCCCATAATATTTCATGTCGATTGCGTAGGCGTTCGATTTCGCCGGACGAAGCACCGCGGCGAGCGGCCTTTTATTTCGATGGGTCTGGGAAACCGTCAACGTCTGGAATTGCGTCAGGGCGGTCAGCAGCATGTCGCGGGTCACGGAAGCCTCTTCGCGCAAACCTTCATCGACCGCAGTCAGCGTGACTGCAACTGTAGGCTTGCCGGTCGTGACTGGCCGGGACGCAAAAACGGCAACACCACCGGCCACAGCCGCAACGATCACCATGGCCAGCGTGGCAAGCAACCAGGTCGGCGCGGACCTCGCTGGGGCGCCCAACACAACCATTGAGGGAGCTTGCTCAGCCGCAACGGCTGAAGGGGGGGCGGAATGTTCTCCATCACCGGTGTGTGGCAAGTCACCCGTAGACCGCGTGAAAACCGCTATATAGCGCCCTCGCGGGAGTTGGACCGTGACCCCGCCCTCTTCCGCAAAAGCCTCGTAATACTGGCTGAGGGAAGATCGCAATCGGCTCAGCTCGATGCGGACAATGGGATCGAGCGACGGATCGAAACTGCTTTGCCGACCCAAGACATCAATGGCGATGGAATAGGCTTTCACACCGTCGGCACAACCGGCGAATTGCTGGTTCGTGATATATCTGAGAATACTCCGGCTTCGTTCTGTCGCTCTGAACCGCTCGTCAGCGAGCAGACGCTCCAGCTCTGCGCGGGCTTCCGGACGCGAAATTTCATGAGCCCAGCCTTCCAGTTCTTCAGCCTTCATCATTGCCGCCCCTGCTACGCAACGCTCAATGCCAAATAGAACAGATGGGTTTATTGCGCAGAAAACAAGGGGTTGCAATACGAAATGCTAACAAAACCAAAACGTGATCAACATGCGCGCGAACCCGATCCTGTTACGGGACACCGCGCTCGAGACAGTACTTGATCACGTCGGCCTCGATCTCGGCACAGACGATCTCATATTCATGGACCATGGCGCGGTCTTCATCTCCGGCGGCACTCCTCAGCCGATCGAGCGTTGAACTCGCATCCTCATACGCTTCACAGAGGCTGCGAAGTGGCTCCGATTTTTCTCCGATCGTCTGAAGTCGTGCGCGGATAGCGGGCAGTTTCAGCATCAAGCGACGCAGCCCTCGCCGCTCTGCATCGGAAGATGTTCTGCCCTCATCATTTTCCTTGCCCATGAAGACCACCCCGGCTCCAGTCGGCTTTGCTTGAGCGATCTTAGCGAGCTGGCGGCACGACGGAAGTACGTAACGGTAACAGACGGCGTTAACGGCTGCCGCTGGTTGCTTGTTACCTTGGCGTTTTAGGCTGCTCAACCGCGCGACATCGACAGAAATTCTGCGAATTCGGCCTGGGTGCTCGGCGGCCAAGAGAGTTCAAGCAGCCGGCATCATCGTAAAGAGTTCCTGGGCACGGTTCACGCCCCGAAGCACGTGCAGGCCGATCGAATGCAGATTGTCGATCTGCGACGGGGGAACGATCGCGGCAAAACTCGCCGACATCAGAAGTCGCCGCTGCAGCGCCCGACAGAGAGAGACTATTCGGCTGACCTCGTTAACCGCGGGTCCGATAACTGTGAAGTCCAGCCGATCCTCGCTACCGATGTTGCCGTAAAAGACCTCACCAAGATGAAGTCCAAGATAGACATCAGTCACCGGCCTGCCCTCGATGCGGCGTTGCGCATTGAGATCGAGCAGGCGCCTGTCGAGCAGTGACCGGGCAGTCAGCGCGGCGGAGCAGGCCTCGCTCGATCGCCTGCCCTTGAAGATCGCCAGCGTGCCGTCGCCCATCAGCTTGAGCACCTCGCCTCCAGCTTCCTGGACCGACGAGATCACAGCGTCGGCGTAGTCGTTGAGCATCGGAATGATTTCCTCTGGATCGACCGTGTCCGAGATGTGCGTGAAATTGGCAAGGTCCGAAAACCAGAGGGCTGCCGAAATGCGGTCGCTTTGACCGCGGGTGATCTTGCCGTGCAGTACCTGATTTGCTGCATCCTGCCCGAGATAGACCTTGGCGATCGTGCCGGCCACGCCGCTAATCGTCACGCATTTGACGGCCAACGCCAAACAGGGAAGCAGATCCCGCAACACTGCAATGTCACTATCCGCGAAGCCTTCGCTTGATCGGGTGGCGAAGTGCGAGAAAAAGCAGTCGATGTCACCAATCGTCCCCGTGTCGCCGAACCGATGCGCCATGGCGATGAAGTCGGTGAAGCCCGCCGCCTTCAGATCGTCAAGCAGATAGAAGTCGGCAGGATCTTCCTTGGTCAGGCTTCTGCGGATCTCTCCGGACCCCGTCGTTTCCAGATGATGGAATGCCGAGCGAAGCCAATTGTCAGCCGTCACACCGGGACCGGAAAAACCATATTCCGAAACACGCTCAACCGGTTCCCGGCTGTCCCATCGGAACGCCCTCCGCTCATAGACCGGATGAAGCGTGTCCATGACCGCGACGGAACGCTCGATCGGGTGTCCATTCGCACGACACCGCTCGCAAAATCCGGCGAGCAGGTCTGCTTCCGGCATACCTTTAAGTCCGCTCTGCATGAGCCAAGCGGTTATTTCTATGACGTGGCGATCGTCCACGGCTGTCTCCTAGAACCGGGCGTCCATTTGTTTTTCTCGAGCCGAACGGCTCCGTTCCCAGTCATCGCTGGGACGCCCAGACCGGTGAACTTGACGTATTCGAAGGCGGCTCTTGAGCCGCCCAATCAATTGACGATGGTGACGCTTGCCGTGCGACCGGCAACCAAAGCTGTGCCATCAGGCAGCGTATCGAGCGCCACCCGAACGGGAACGCGCTGCGCAAGCCGAACCCATGTGAAAGTGGGAGTTACGTTGGCCAGCTGGGCGCTGGTATCGCTTCGCTCCCGATCCTCGATGCCGCCCGCCACCCCATCGACGTGTCCCTTGAGAGGTATCTTGCTGCCCATCAGATAAACGAGTGCGGCGTCGCCAACCTGGATGCGGTCCAGCTTGTTCTCTTCAAAATAGCCCGCGACGTAATAGGAATCGCTATCGATCAACGCCGTAACCGCGGTACCCGCCGTCACATAGTTCCCCGGCTTCATCGAGAAGTTGGTCAGCACACCATTGACCGGCGCCCTCACCACGGAGCGGTCGAGGTTGAGCTGCGCAGTGTCGCGGCTGATCACCGCCTGGCTGTAGGCTGCCTCGTCCTGTTGGACGGTTGTTTCAGCTTGCTGGATCTTCTGGCGCGTCACCGAACTCTCACCCAATTTGCGATAAAGCTCGAGATCGCTTCTTGCCATATCAAGGGCAGCCTTGCTGCTTTCGATCTGCGCTTCGGCCTGACGCAGCGCCAGCGAAAAGCGAGCCTGGTCGATGCGGAAGATCACGTCGCCTTTCCGGACGGCCTGATTGTCCTTTGCGTCCACTTCGCTGACGATCCCGGAAACATCGGCGGCAAGCCGCACGACGTCCGCACGAATTTTACCGTCCCGAGTCCAGGGCTCGTCCATATAGTAGTCCCAGAGATGCCAGCCGAGCACTCCCGCCAGGGCAACCATGACGCCGGTGAGCACAAAGCGACCGGAATGAGCGAGAAGCGATTTCATAGTGACACCTTGTTCAGAGACAGCGCGATGGCGCCAAGCAGGCAGAAATACATGGCCGTGTCGAAAAGCGGCCGATGCCAGACCAACCGGTAGAAGCCGGCGGACGCCAGTACCCGCCGCAGGACCGAATTCAGAAGGTAGGCTGCGAATGCAATCGCGCCGAGCGTCGGGATGAAGACCCCGTAAATGTCGATATCAGGCCTCATGCGGCATGTTCCTTTGCAGTTCCTTCGGCGCCAGCGACAGCGGCCACACGCAGAGAGACTGCGTCAGGGTAAAGGGTGTATCTGAGCGCTGTCATCGAGCGGCGTGCGCCCTCGATCGCCGAAGACGTGCCCGCCTCTACGAATGCCGCAAGCGACTGGTCCAGCGTCTTCAGCAGGTTTTCGTTGGGCTGCGCATCCCGGCTCTTCTGCTTCTGCTCATAGTGGGCCGCGATACCCGAAAGCACGTTTTCGATCGGCTCGCGTTTGTCCCGCGATACCAATTGCTTGTGGCGCTGGAGATCCAGAGTGTTGAGACCGTTGCGCAGGTCACGCATGATATCGGTCTGTGCGACTGCGGACTCGGCCGGGATCATTGCCAAGCGTGGAGCAACGAGACCAAGCCGATCAACCATGCGGTACAGCAAGTCCGTGAAGTCGACCTCATCGGGGCGACGTGCTGCAGCCACGATATCGGTCCAGCCCGACCTCAGCACACGATAAGCCGTCCACTCAGCGCCGACCGAGCGAACGAGGACCGTCGTTCCGCAGGCAATCACCATGCCGATGATCATAGCCGCATTCGAATTGACGAAAGAGGCGAGATCCAGATTCAGACGGTCCTGCAAGGTCAGCATGTTCGGCAGATTCACGCAGAAACCCATGCCATAAAGACCAAGGGACGGCCTCGTCATTAAGAGGCCAGCCGGGATCAGCATCAAGCCGAGTGCGGCGGCGAGTTCGACGTAGCTGTGGATCAGCGGCATCAGGCCATACTCGAAGACGAAAGCTGCAATGACGGTCACGATGGCGACATTCACGAACTTGATCATCATCGGCGCCGGATCGTCCATCGACGAGAAGATGCAGCAGAGCACGCCGGCCATCATCGCAGCCGCGCTGCCCTGGGGCCAACCCGTATAGATCCAGAAGGCTGTCGCGATAAACGTCGCCAGCATAACCGACAGGCCGGAATGAATGGCCATGCCATAATCCTTGTGGATCGGAGCCCGGTCGAAGGACGTGCCGAACCGGCGCCAACGAAGGTCATGATGCGATCCGGATTCGATATCCTGCCTGAGGCTGAGACAGTCTCCCCATATCTGCACGAGATCTCGGATGCGTGCGGTGAGGTTATGGGCAAGCAGCCCGTTCCACTCCTGTTGTTCGTGTCCCTCCTCCTCAGCCTTGACCATCAGAACAAGGAGCTGCTGGCGCTTGTCCTCGGAAAGCGGCTTACCGCTTTCGAGCAATGCCGTGACTTCGCCTATCAACTTCGTGATCGCGGGCGTGAACTTGCCCGCTGTCGCCTTCTCGAGCGCATGCAACACGTCCGCTAGCCCCGAAACGATCGGCAGCATCGCGACCATGCGCTGCTGCAATGTCCGGGTGCGACCGACGATGTCGCGCAGCGCCGAGGTGTCATAGGCGACATGGGTGGTGAAGCTATGGAGATCGACCGCATCGGCGGCGAGCCGACGGGCCGCGGCCAGAAGCGCGGGATCGCGGCCCCTACCCTTCAGGGTTCCGATGGCTAGGTCAGCGCCGTCGCGCAGCCATGCATTGATACGCGCAGCCAGCACCGGCCCGGCGTGTCGCGGAAAGAAGATGCGATTCACAACCGCCGCGCAGATGATGCCGAGCGCGATTTCCACGACACGGGCAGTTGCGTAGGTAAAGGCCGTATCCGGGTTTGCGACGATCGGGAAGCCGGTCAGAGCGGTCGTATATCCCGCCAGCATGAAACTGTAACTGCGTGGTGTTCGGTCGAGCAGACTGACACCAAGGCAAAAGGCCATCCACAGCGCGATCGCCAGCGTCAGCATTTCAGGCGAATTGACGAGGTTGGGGATCAGGATCACCGTAACCGCGCCGCCAAGCGCCGTGCCGATCAGGCGGTAGAGCGCCTTCGATGTGCTCGCACCCGATAGCGGATGAGCCACGATGTAAACCGTACCAACCGCCCAATAGGGATTCTGCAGGTCGAAGCAAAGCGCAATACCAAGCGCCAGCATCGCGGCTGTGAAGGTCTTGATGGAAAAGACGACGTCTCCCAGGCTGGGATCGGTCGCGTTCTTTCTATTCGTCATTTTCCTGTGTTCCGGATAGGACCGCGGTTTTCGCCGCGATGGCGCGCAGGACCTCCAAGGCGGCCTCGACTTTTTCAGGATCAAGGTCGCCTAGGATCTGTGCTCGCAGCTCCGCCGCACAGCTTTCGGCGCGCTCGGCGACCGCTGTGCCTCCTCCGGTGAGTTGCACCAGCTTGATGCGGCGGTCCGCCTCATCGGGAACCCTGCAGATCAAGCCGTCATTTTCCAAACTGTCGAGAACCCGCACGAGGGTCGGCCCTTCCACACCGACCCTTTCGGCCAGAACACCCTGCGGTATCCGGTCGCCATGCCGAAGCAGCGCGATCAACGGCGCTGCGCTGGCGTCGGAAAGGTTGTGATCGGTCAGGACGGCGTTCAAAGCCCGACGCCATCCGCGCCCGCAGATCATAAGCAAGGGTGCGAACTCGGCCCAGGTTTGCTTCAGATTCGTTGTCATGAAATTAGATAACATCCTATCGATTAGAATACAATGATATTATTTTTGGGGGGCGATGATGTCACTAGCAGACCCTGTTGGGTATCAATCGCCTCCTTGCCGGTCATGACGCTTTCCCTTTGGACTGCCGTGAAAAGCCTATTGAGGAAGTGAAAAATTAACCATGCGCCGTAATAGTTTGTTAGAGAATCGCGAGCATCCCATTGGAGACCCTATGCGCCGATATGCAATCCTTGCCGCACTGTCTGTTCTGTCAGGCTGTGTGAGCGGCCCGGACCATGTTCCTCCGGAGATGCCGCTTCCGGCGAAGTTCAGCGAGGGTGGCGCCAAGGACATTGGCGACGTCTCAA
>NZ_AEYE02000013.1 GCF_000298315.2 Rhizobium grahamii CCGE 502
TTGCCGGGGCCGGCCAGGAGATCTCCACCCGGCCGTTCCAGCTGGTCACCGGCCGCTCCTGGATGGGCACCGCCTTCGGCGGCGCCCGCGGTCGCACCGACGTCCCGAAGATCGTCGACTGGTACATGCAGGGCAAGATCGAGATCGATCCGATGATCACCCACACCATGCCGCTCGAGGACATCAACAAGGGCTTCGAGCTCATGCATTCCGGCGAAAGCATCCGAAGCGTGGTACTCTATTGAGACGAGGACGAGGGAATGCGGCGCGACTTTGAAATGGCCTGCGGCTTTTTCGCAAATTGATCCTGATTTGGGAGCTGTGGGCAGCTAAAGAGGAGGAGCTGAACATGCCAAGTCAAGTACCGATACACCCCGTCCTCGACGGCGGCGTGACGAAGGGCCAGGCGAATTTCAATGGCGGCACACTGGTCTGTGCCTGCACCGACCGCCCCGTGAAGGTCGCGATCAAGGGCAACGTCGCCCACAATCACGCCTGCGGCTGCACGAAATGCTGGAAGCCTAAGGGGGCGGCTTTTTCAGTTGTCGCGGTTACCCCGCATGCAAACGTCAGCGTGCTGGAAAATGGCGACAAGCTGCAGGTCGTGGATGCGGACGCGCTGATCCTGCGCCACGCCTGCAAGGCATGCGGCGTCCACATGTATGGACCCGTTGAGAGGGATCATGCGTTCAAGGGCCTTGATTTCATTCATCCGGAACGCTTTCAAGAAGGCGGCTGGGCGGAGCCGACGTTCGCCGCTTTCGTCTCGTCGATTATTGAATCCGGTACGCCGCCTTCGGCGATGACAAGTGTGCGTGCTCGCCTGAACGAACTCGGCCTCACGCCCTACGACTGCCTAAACCCGACGCTGATGGATGTCATCGCAACTTGGGTTGCGAAAAAGGCAGGTACGCTCAGGGAAGCCTGACGTCTTGAACGAATGACAGTCGTTGGCCTAAGAGACCTGAACGAACCGTCGCTACGCGCCCGCTGGAGTCGCGTAGCGTTTCCGTCAAAGCAGATTGAAATTCATGATTTATGTCGATGCAGACGCCTGCCCGGTGAAGCCGGAAATCCTCAAGGTCGCCGAACGCCACGGCATCGAAGTGACCTTCGTGGCCAATTCCGGCTTGCGCCCTTCCCGCGACCCGATGGTCCACAATGTCATCGTCTCGGCCTCCTTCGATGCCGCCGACAACTGGATTGCCGAGCGTGCCGGCGCCGGTGACGTTGTCATCACTGCCGATGTCCCGCTCGCGGTCCGCTGCGTGGCGACCGGCGCGCTTGTCACCGGTCCGACCGGTCGCGTCTTCGACGATACGAATATCGGCATGGCCAGTGCCATGCGCGACCTCGGTGCCCACTTGCGGGAGACCGGCGAAAGCAAGGGCTACAACGCCGCCTTTGGCCCCAAGGATCGCTCCCGCTTCCTCGAAACTTTCGATCGCCTGTGCCGCCGGGCCAAGGCGCTTACCCCAAGAACGGACGACAAAGAATGAACATCATTTCCCAGACGACCGCCTTCGGCGGCATGCAGGGTGTTTTCACGCACGAATCCAACGCCTGTAAGTGCGACATGACCTTCGCAGTTTTCGTTCCGCCAAAGGCAATCAAGGAGCCCTGCCCTGTTGTCTGGTATCTCTCGGGCCTAACTTGCACGCATGCGAACGTGATGGAAAAGGGGGAATATCGGCGGATGGCTGCTGAGCTCGGCCTGATCGTCGTCTGCCCGGACACAAGCCCGCGCGGCAATGATGTTCCCGACGAGCTTACCAACTGGCAGATGGGCAAGGGCGCTGGTTTCTACCTCGATGCCACCGAGATGCCGTGGTCGGAAAACTATCAGATGTATAGCTACATCACCGAAGAGCTTCCGGCCTATGTCAGCCAACACTTCCGGATGGACATGAGCCGCCAAGGCATCTTCGGCCATTCGATGGGCGGCCATGGCGCCATGACGATCGCACTCAGGAACCCCGAGCGCTTCAAGAGTTGCTCGGCGTTCGCCCCCATAGTCGAGCCCTCGACTGCGGACTGGTCGGCTCCGGCGTTCGAAAAGTACCTGGGTCCGGATCGTGCAGCCTGGCGCAAATACGACGCCTGCGCCTTGGTAAGCGACGGCACACGTTTTCCCGAGTTTCTGATTGACCAAGGCAAAGCGGATGGCTTCCTCGAGAATGGCCTTCGCCCCTGGCTGTTTGAAGATGTTGTCAAGGAAACCGACATCAAGCTTACCCTGCGCCTACACGAGCGCTACGACCATTCCTACTACTTCATCTCCACCTTTATGGACGATCATTTGAAGTGGCATGCCGAGCGACTTGTCTGAAGCAAGCAAGAAACGGGTGGTATGGCCAAGGCATGGATTCCTACCTGAGTTGAACCGCTTCCGTCACGGAACGGATTCCATCTGGATCCCGACCGTGTAGGGCGTGGGCTCTGTTCTCGACAAGGAAAATATGATGGCTTGGCTTCTGCTTTTTCTCGCCGGACTATTCGAGTGCGGCTGGGCGATCGGTCTGAAATATACCGACGGATTCACGCGTTTTGTGCCGACAACGCTGACGGCCATTTGCATGGTGGCAAGTGTCGCGCTTCTCGGTCTTGCGGTAAAGACGCTGCCAATCGGAACGGCTTACGCTGTTTGGACGGGCATCGGCAGCGTCGGCACCGTACTGCTGGGGGTTTGGCTGCTGGGCGATCCCGCGACGGCACCGCGATTGCTCTGCATCGCGCTAATCGTCGCCGGGATCGGTGGCTTGAAGTTGACGGCATGACCTAGGCTGTGGCCGGGTGACCGGCCACAGCCCTCAAAAAATCACGCAGCGGCTTTGCGCTGGTCAACCGACAAAGCGCCGGGGCCGGCGAAGAAGATGAACAGGAAGATGAAGCAGAACAGAATGGCTGCTTCGCCGCCATTCAGTGCGGGCCAGAACGCCTTCGATCCGTGTGCCATGAAATAGGCAACGGCCATCTGGCCGGACAGGATGAAGGCGACTGGTCGCGTGAACAGGCCAATCAGCACAAGCAGCCCACCGACCACTTCAATCAGCGCGGCGGCCAGGAGCAAAGGCGGCAATGGTCCTTCCATCTGTGCGGCCGGGAACGCGAAAAGTTTCATTGTTCCGTGTTCGATAAACAGCAGCGCTGCAATGATGCGCAGAGCGGCAAGCGCGTAGGGCTGAAATGCGCTCAATCGTTCCATGTAGACTCTCCTTTTGAGTAAAGACAGCGGAGCGTTAGCTGCTTCGCCAAAAGGAAAGAAGACACGGATCGCTGACAGGTGATCACTTCCTGTTGATTTTCCTTGACTTTCCCCACTTTAGTCTCCTCAAAGCGGAATGTTGTCGTGCTTCTTCCAGGGATTGCTCAGATCTTTGTTGCGGAGCATCTTGAGACCCCGCGCCAGCCGCCTGCGGGTCGAATGCGGCATGATCACCTCATCGACATAGCCGCGCTCGGCGGCAACGAACGGCGATAGGAACCGGTCTTCGTACATCTTGGTATGCGCGGCGATCTTTTCGGGATCTGCAATGTCCTTGCGGAAAATGATCTCGACGGCGCCCTTCGCGCCCATGACGGCGATCTGAGCTGTCGGCCAGGCATAATTCAAGTCGCCCCTCAGATGCTTCGATGCCATGACGTCGTAGGCACCGCCGAACGCCTTGCGTGTGATCACCGTGAGCTTCGGCACCGTCGCCTCCGCATAGGCGAACAACAGCTTGGCGCCGTGCTTGATGAGGCCACCATATTCCTGTGCGGTTCCCGGTAGGAAGCCCGGCACGTCGACGAAGGTTACAACAGGTATGTTGAAGCAATCACAGAAGCGGACGAACCGCGCCGCCTTTCGTGAGGCATCGCTGTCGAGCACGCCGGCGAGCACCATCGGCTGGTTTGCGACGAAGCCGACCGTCGATCCCTCGATGCGACCGAAGCCGCAGACGATATTCCTGGCGAAGCTCGATTGGATCTCGAAGAAATCGCCCTCATCCACCGTCTTCAGGATCAGCTCCTTGATGTCGTAGGGCTTGTTCGCATTCGCTGGCACCAGAGTGTCCAGCGACGCATCGACATCTGTCGCCGACTGGTAACATTCGATTTCCGGCACCGGCGAGGTGTTCGACTGCGGCAGGAGATCGATCAGCCGTCGAACCTGCAGCAATGCCTCGACATCATTGTCGTAGGCACCATCGGCGATCGAGGATTTGGTCGTGTGCACGGAGGCGCCACCAAGCTCCTCGGCGGTGACGGTCTCGTTGGTCACCGTCTTCACCACGTCGGGACCGGTCACGAACATGTAGGACGTGTCGCGGACCATGAAGATGAAGTCGGTCATCGCAGGCGAATAGACATCGCCGCCGGCGCACGGTCCCATGATGACGGAAATCTGAGGAATGACGCCGGATGCGAGCACATTGCGCTGGAACACCTCGGCATAACCGCCCAGCGCGGCCACCCCCTCCTGGATGCGAGCGCCGCCGGCGTCGTAGATGCCGACGATCGGCGCCCTGTTCTTGAGTGCCATGTCCTGCACTTTCATGATCTTCTCGGCATGAGCCTCGGACAGTGAGCCTCCGAATACCGTGAAATCCTTGGCGAAAACGAAGACCGTCCGCCCGTTGACCGTTCCCCAACCGGTTACGACGCCATCGCCTGCAATGCGCGACTTCTCCATTCCGAAGTCGCTCGATCGATGCTCGACGAACATGTCGAACTCCTCAAAGGAGTCCTCATCGAGGAATAGATCAATGCGCTCTCGCGCCGTCAGTTTGCCACGCTGGTGCTGGGCATCGATACGCGCCTTGCCTCCGCCAAGCCGTGCGATGCCGCGGCGACGTTCGAGTTCTTCGAGAATTTCCTTCATGGATACTCCTCGCCGCGGATCACGCGGCCGGTTCAGGCGCGTCCAGCGCGCAGCGAGAAAGCGGAACGGATGCGAGCAGCAATATCTTCGGCAAGGATCTCGTCTGCTGCGACCGGGTTGCCGGAGAAGCTTGTCACCTCGAACGAACTGACGGCAATGACCGATCCGTCGTCAACGGACGCGGCATCGATGCTGACCTTGGCGACATTTCGGCTCTTGTCGAAGCCCTGGCCTTTTTCGACAGACAGGATTCGGATTGTCAACACGACGCGCGGATAGACTTCCGTCCGCACCGTGGCATTGATCGCGGCATTAACTCGATCGCCTACACCGGCAAGGATTGTCGGCGATATCTTCTGCGGGCTGACGACAACCGCGCTGCGGACGTCATAGATGGGCGCAGGCTGCTCTTTCGCAAAAATCGAGCACGAGGCAAGGGCGATACAGATCAGCACAACCCGAAAAAAGCACGACTTGAGCCAGTTCATTCAAAGAATCCGCATCCGCCCCCATAGACTCGCAGATTTTCGCGATAACCGGGCTCAAAGCAACAGGTTTCAGCCTTTCAAGGCTAAAAAAACGTCCGTCGCGGCCTCGAAGTCTTCGAAGCGCTTCTCGCGCCGTTCCTCGGCCTCTTCGTCACTTCCCCAATGCTCGATCGTCCAGTCCTCGTCGAGATGCGCGAGCGACCAGACCTTCTTTCCGGACAGAACGCCTTCCGCAAAGGCAAGCGCCAGCAGCGCGGAACCGGTCAACGTTGTAATGGTATGCAGGGCTGCCAGTGCGGTTGCGCTGTCGTGCCGCCTCAATGCCGATGAAAATGCAGAAATCGCCTCTGGCGGTTGATCGTGATGCATGACGCCTTCGATCAGGATGAACCGCGCGCCGAGACCGTCTGAGGCCCAATCAAGCACAGGGTCCCAAAGCTCTTTCTGACGCTCTACGAGCGCTTCCGGCCCGTCTGCGCGATAGCAAAGAAGATCACTCGAGGAAAAACGCAGAATATCTTCGAAAACGGCCTGGGTGTCGGTCGCAACCCCGTCGATAGCCGTGTTGACTAGCCGTGTCACAGGCATGGTCGACGGGTCGATGAGCTCGGCCTGCGCTTCCCACTCACGCGCGACGAGCTCTGCGAGCGGCTTCGTGGCCACAATCAGCAGTTTGCGGGCCGGTGTTCGGATTGCCTTTCCGTCCAGCTCGATCGAAAACCCCTCGTCGAGTTCCCCGATCGTGACGGCCTTGTAAAAGCGCTTCGGCAATGGCTTCTTCATCTGGATCTGGGCGCGACGGATCGGGTCGGGATGGCTCAATCCTTCCGCTATGTCGTTTAACAGATCACGCATGCTTCACCTCAGGAAAAGTGCTTCAAAATATCGCTCGGGTGCCGAACAATGCTGTCCGCGCCGGCAGCCACCAAATCGTCCACGCTCGCATAGCCCCAACTCACGCCCACGGCTTTCGCGCCGGCGGCCTTCGCCATCTGCATATCATAAACGGCATCACCGATGACGATGGCATCGGCGGGACTCATGCCCGTCTCGCTGCAGCACTCTACCACCATAGCTGGATGTGGCTTCGATGGGCAGTCGTCTGCGGTGCGCGATACGATAAAATGTGGTGCAAAACCGTGCGTTTCGAGAATATGGACAAGGCCGCGACGCGATTTGCCGGTTACCGCGCCGATCAGGATGTCGTCATTCTGCACCAACCCATGAATCAGCGGCTTGATGCCATTGAAAAGCGGCACATCCATTCCGGGTTCGTCGCGAACGCCAGCATAGATTGCCTTATAGTGCGCCGTCATCGCGATCGCCTCATCGTCAACGTGAGGCTTTCCCTGCATCCGCGCTATCGCGATATCCAGCGTCAGTCCGATGATCGATTTCGTCAACGAAACATCAGGCCTTTCGTAGCCGAAGTGCACGAACGTTCGTGCCATCACCTCATGGATCAGCGCGGCGCTGTCGACCAGCGTTCCATCACAATCGAAAAGTGCGAGCCTCATTCGTCATCTTCCCTCTCCTGCGATGCGAGATCGAGGCCAAGGAGGTTCCACGTCTGCACCATATGAGGTGGCAAGGGCGCGCTTATGCGAAGTCTTCCACCATTGGGGTGAGGAATGTCGATCTTGCGGGCATGCAGGTGCAACCGCTTTTGGATGCCGCCCGGGAAATCCCAGTTCGGATCCTCGATGAAATATTTGGGGTCGCCAATAATTGGGTGGCCGATATGCAGTGCGTGGACGCGCAGTTGGTGCGTCCGTCCGGTGTAGGGTTCCATCTCAAGCCACGCGAGGTTCTGCGCGGCGGTTTCTAAGACGCGATAGTACGACACCGCGTGATCGGCACCCTCTTCGCCGTGTTTGGCGACACGCATCCGGTCGCCATCGGCGGTCGCCTCCTTGACCAACCAGGTCGATATCTTGTCCTCGTGCTTGCGCGGAACGCCTCTCACCAGCGACCAATAGGTCTTCTTGGTATCGCGCTCGCGAAACGCTGCCGTCAGCTTTTGTGCAGCGCCTCGGGTACGGGCAATGACGAGGACGCCCGAAGTGTCGCGGTCAAGGCGATGCACGAGCCGCGGCTTCTCGCCTTTCGGATTGGTCCATGCTTCGAGCATCTTGTCGACATTCCGCGTCACACCGGACCCGCCCTGCACGGCAAGACCGGCTGGCTTGTTCAAGACGATCACCTTGTCGTCTTCATGTAGGACCATGCGCTGCAGAAGCTCATAGTCGCCCCCGTGCTTCAGATCGTGGGCAGCGATCGGCGTGTTTTTCGACTTGGCATCGACATCGAGCGGCGGCACGCGCACCACCTGCCCCGGCTGCACCCGCGCATCCGTTTTCACACGCCCGCCGTCGACACGCACTTGCCCGGAACGCATGAGTTTCTGAAGCGGGCCAAAACCGAGACCGGGGTAATGAATCTTGAACCAGCGATCCAGCCGCATGCCGGCCTCATCGGGTTCCACCGTTATATGTTCAATCCCAGCCATTCGTGCTCTTTCGGAAAATGTCGCTCGCGCCAAACGCGGCCTTTGCGGGTGCCTTTAGAGCATTTTTCGGTAAAACGGAAACCGTAATCTCACAAGATTGCGCGCATGAGCGCCAGGCCGGCGATGACCGCTGCCATCGATAGGCCGACGCTGGCGAGAATGTAAACGGCGCCGGAGACCGCCGCACCACGTTCGAACAGCGAGATCGCATCCAGCGAGAACGCCGAGAAGGTCGTGAACCCGCCAAGGAAGCCCGTGATCAGCAGCAGGCGCAATTCCGGCGACGCGTCGAAGCGACGAACGATCATTTCCGCAAATACGCCAATAACGAAGCAGCCAACGACGTTGACGGTTAGCGTTCCCCACGGAAAGGCCGGCCCGGCGAGCCTGAGAGCCCACTGGCCGACATAGTATCTAAGGAGGGAACCGATTGCGCCGCCGCCGGCGACAAGGAGGGCCTGAACCATGAGTCGTCTCTTTCTTCTCGCGCCGGACATTCCAACCATCTCCGGTGAAGATCAAGATGCATAAAATGCCAGCGGTTAATTTAGCCAGTTAAGAATATCGGACGCCTATTTTGGCACGATGACAGTCTTGGTAGGCACCATATCCGCGAGCACCGCTGCCGCAGCGTTTGAAACGCTCCGGGTGCCGCAGCGCGTCTCCGCAAGCACGGCTGCCAAAGAAGCCCGCCGCGCCGCCGACCGTCAAACCAGGGCCGCCAGCGGTCAAGACGTCGAAGAACCGGCCAATATCATCCAGTCAACGGAGGTCGCGCTGGATCTGATGACGATGGGGCAACGGCAGCCGCAGGCAGGTCTGCAGCAGGCCCTAGACCTTTACAGCGACAACTGAGTTTCGTCCGCCGCCTCTCGGCCGCAGCCCTCGCCCGCAAAACCACGCGACAAAAATTTGCTCGGCGGCGACATTCCCCCTTGCCAAGTACTGCCCTGGCCAGATAATTGCCCTCGACCTTGTTGGGAGAAGCTGGTCGTCTGCGACCGGTGCCGAAGGAGCAACCGCCCCGGAAACTCTCAGGCCAAAGGACCAGCAAGGGGCAGACGGAACTCTGGAGAGAGGCGTTCTCGGAAACGCTCGCCGAAGGGATAACAATCTCAGGCAAAGAGACAGAGGGGGCTCAAAATACAAGGCGCAACCGCGTCTGAAGATTTGAGCCCGCGCATGGAATTCCAGGCGCAAACCCCGGAGGCGTCGTTGGACGATACTGCTGCCCTCAAGAAAACTCCGCTTCACGCGCTGCATCTGTCGCTTGGCGCTCGCATGGTGCCCTTCGCAGGCTATGACATGCCGGTCCAATATCCGGCCGGCGTCATGAAGGAGCACATCCAGACCCGCACCTCCGCCGGCATCTTCGATGTCTCCCATATGGGCCAAGTCGTCATCAAGGCAAAATCGGGAAAGTACGAGGACGCCGCGCTCGCGCTCGAAAGCCTCGTTCCTGTTGACATTCTTGGTCTCGCGGAAGGTCGCCAACGCTACGGTTTCTTCACCGATGACAATGGCTGCATTCTTGACGACCTGATGATCACACATCTCGACGATCATCTCTTCGTCGTCGTCAACGCCGCCTGCAAGGATGCCGACCTTGCGCACCTCCAGAAGCATCTCGCCGACACCTGCGACATCACAGTGCTCGACCGGGCGTTGATCGCGTTGCAGGGTCCTCGCGCCGTGGAGGTGCTGGCCGAACTATGGGCCGATGTCGCCGCGATGAAGTTCATGGACGTCCGGCATTGCCGATTGCACGACGT
This sequence comes from Rhizobium grahamii CCGE 502, assembly GCF_000298315.2. Taxonomy (GTDB): domain Bacteria; phylum Pseudomonadota; class Alphaproteobacteria; order Rhizobiales; family Rhizobiaceae; genus Rhizobium; species Rhizobium grahamii. Next base: position 9,634 of record NZ_AEYE02000013.1, read on the forward strand.
TTCCTGTCTCGTTTCACGCTCCGGCTATAGCGGCGAAGACGGCTTTGAAATCTCCATTCCCGCTGACAAAGCCGAGGATGTCACCAAGCGGTTGCTTGAGCATCCGGACGTGCAGCCGATCGGCCTCGGTGCCCGCGACAGCCTGCGTCTCGAGGCTGGCCTTTGCCTTTATGGCAATGATATCGACACGACCACCTCGCCTGTCGAGGCCGCGCTGGAATGGGGCATGCAGAAGGCCCGCAAGTCGGGCGGCACTCGCGCCGGCGGTTTCCCCGGCGCCACGCGCATCCTCGCCGAACTCGACAACGGCGCCACCCGCCGCCGCGTCGGCCTGAAGCCCGAGGGCAAAGCCCCGGTTCGTGGCCACGCCAAGCTGTTTGCCGATTCTGAGGGCAAGACTGAGATCGGGGAAGTGACCTCGGGTGGCTTCGGCCCTTCTGTCGACGGTCCTGTCGCCATGGGTTACGTCCCGGTCGCTCAGGCAACCGTTGGAACGCAAGTCTATGCCGAAGTGCGCGGCAAGTACCTGCCCGTCACTGTTAGCGCCCTTCCTTTTATTACACCGACCTACAAACGCTGAACCATTTTCCGGAGAGAACAATCATGCTGAAGTTTACCGAAGAACACGAGTGGCTGAAGATCGAAGGCGGCGTCGCAACGGTTGGGATTACAACCTACGCCGTCGAGCAACTCGGCGACCTCGTTTTCGTGGAACTGCCGGAAGTCGGCGCCACCTTTTCCAAGAACGACAATGCGTCCACCGTCGAGTCCGTAAAGGCTGCTTCTGACGTCTATTGTCCGCTTGATGGCGAAATCACCGAAGTGAACCCCGCGATCGTCGCCGATCCGTCGCTGGTCAATTCCGATCCTCAGGGTGCCGGCTGGTTCTTCAAGCTGAAGCTTGCCAATTCAGCCGATGCTGATGGCCTGCTCGACGAAGCGGCCTACAAGGAGCTCACCGCGTAATGACGACGCCGACAGAATTCCAGTTCACCGACTACCAGCCCTACGACTTCGCCAATCGTCGTCACATCGGCCCCTCGCCGGCCGAAATGACCGATATGTTGAAGGTTATCGGCTACAGCAGCCTCGACGGGCTGATCGACGCCACCGTGCCGCCCGCCATCCGCCAGAAGGCGCCGCTCCTCTGGGGCGCGCCGATGACGGAGCGCGAGGCGCTCGACAAGCTGCGCGAGACCGCCAACAAGAACAAGGTCCTGACCTCGCTGATCGGCCAGGGCTATTACGGCACGATCACGCCGCCGGTCATCCAACGCAACATCCTGGAAAACCCGGCCTGGTATACCGCCTACACGCCCTACCAGCCGGAAATCTCCCAGGGTCGCCTTGAGGCGCTCCTGAACTACCAGACGATGATCTGCGACCTTACCGGCCTCGATGTCGCCAACGCCTCGCTGCTCGATGAAGCGACGGCTGCGGCCGAAGGCATGGCGATGGCCGAGCGCGTCTCCAAGTCGAAGGCCAAGGCCTTCTTCGTCGATGCCGCCTGCCATCCGCAGACGATCGAGCTGATCAAGACCCGCGCCGAGCCGCTCGGCTGGAGCGTCGTCATCGGCAACCCCTTCACCGATCTCGACCCGGTCGACGTCTTCGGCGCAATCTTCCAGTATCCGGGCACGCACGGCCATGTGCATGATTTCACCGGCCTGATCTCGCGCCTGCACCAGACCGGCGCAATCGCCATCGTCGCCGCCGATATCCTGGCGCTGACGCTTCTGAAGTCGCCAGGCGAAATGGGCGCCGACATCGCCATCGGCTCGTCGCAGCGCTTCGGCGTTCCCGTCGGTTACGGCGGCCCGCACGCGGCCTACATGTCGGTCAAGGACGCCCACAAGCGCTCCATGCCCGGCCGCCTCGTCGGCGTCTCCGTCGATGCCCGCGGCAACCGTGCCTACCGCCTGTCGTTGCAGACCCGTGAACAGCATATCCGCCGCGAAAAGGCGACGTCGAACATCTGCACCGCGCAGGTTCTGCTCGCCGTCATGGCTTCGATGTACGCCGTCTTCCATGGTCCGAAGGGCATCAAGGCGATCGCCCAGCAGGTCCACCAGAAGGCCGTGCTGATGGCCAAGGGGCTGGAAAAGCTCGGCTACACCATCGAGCCTGAAACCTTCTTCGACACCATCACCGTCGATGTCGGCCACATGCAGGGTGTCATCCTGCGCGCGGCGGTCGCCGAGGGTGTCAACCTGCGCAAGGTCGGCGCCACCAAGATCGGCATGAGCCTCGACGAGCGCACCCGCCCGGCGACGCTGGAAGCCGTCTGGCGCGCCTTCGGCGGCAACTTCGCCGTCGCCGATTTCGAGCCGAGCTATCGCCTGCCCAAGGGCCTCGCCCGCACCAGCGAGTACCTGACGCATCCGATCTTCCACATGAACCGCGCCGAAAGCGAGATGACGCGCTATATCCGTCGTCTCTCGGACCGCGACCTGGCGCTCGACCGCTCGATGATCCCGCTCGGCTCCTGCACGATGAAACTCAATGCCACGGCGGAAATGCTGCCGATCACCTGGCCCGAGTTTTCGGATATCCATCCCTTCGTGCCGGCCGATCAGGCGCTCGGCTATCGCGAGATGATCGACGATCTGACCGAAAAGCTCTGCGCCGTCACCGGCTACGACGCCTTCTCCATGCAGCCGAACTCAGGCGCGCAGGGCGAATATGCGGGCCTGCTCACGATCCGCAACTACCACATCGCCAACGGCAACGGTCACCGCGACGTCTGCCTGATTCCGACTTCGGCCCACGGCACCAACCCGGCATCCGCCCAGATGGTCGGCATGAAGGTCGTGGTCGTCAAGGTTCGCGAGAACGGCGACATCGACCTCGACGACTTCCGCGCCAAGGCCGAGCAGCATTCGGACAACCTCTCCTGCTGCATGATCACCTACCCCTCGACCCACGGCGTGTTCGAGGAAACGGTGAAGGAGATCTGCGATCTCGTGCACAAGCACGGCGGCCAAGTCTATCTCGACGGCGCCAACATGAACGCCATGGTCGGCCTGTCCCGCCCTGGTGACATCGGTTCCGACGTCAGCCACCTCAACCTGCACAAGACCTTCTGCATCCCGCATGGCGGCGGCGGTCCCGGCATGGGCCCGATCGGGGTCAAGTCGCACCTTGCCCCGCACCTGCCCGGCCATCCGGAAACCGACGGTCGTTCGGGCGCGGTATCGGCAGCAGCCTTCGGCTCGGCCTCCATCCTGCCGATCTCCTGGAGCTACTGCCTGATGATGGGCGGCGAAGGCCTTACGCAGGCGACCAAGGTGGCGATCCTCAACGCCAACTACATCGCCGCCCGCCTGAAGGGCGCCTACGACGTGCTCTACAAGTCCGAGGCCGGCCGCGTGGCGCATGAATGCATCATCGACACCCGTCCGCTGGTCGACAGCGCAGGCGTGACCGTCGACGACGTTGCCAAGCGCCTGATCGACTGCGGCTTCCACGCCCCGACCATGAGCTGGCCGGTTGCCGGCACGCTGATGATCGAGCCGACGGAATCGGAAACCAAGGCCGAACTCGACCGCTTCTGCGAGGCCATGCTGGCGATCCGCCAGGAAGCACGCGACATCGAGGAAGGCCGTTCCGACAAGCAGAACAACCCGCTGAAGAACGCCCCGCACACGGTCGAAGACCTCGTCGGCGAATGGGATCGCCCCTATTCGCGCGAACAGGCCTGCTTCCCCCCCGGCGCCTTCCGCGTGGACAAGTACTGGTCCCCGGTCAACCGCGTCGACAACGTCTTCGGCGACCGCAACCTGATCTGCACATGCCCGCCGCTCGAAAGCTACGCTGAAGCGGCGGAATAATATGCAAACGGCCCTCCCTTCGATGGGGAGGGCCTTTCCACGAATGCGATGAGATTAAGGCCCCCGCGCATGCCAAAAGACGATAGCGATTCTGTGATGCAGGCTCCCTGGCCAAAGCCGGTTCTGCTTGCTCTGGAAGAGCCGGGCAACTACGTAACGATAGCGACGACGCAGGCCGCTTCGTGGGCGATGATCGAGGATTGGCCGACCGAAGACGGCCCGGCGCTCGACAAGGCGCTGCTCGTCTGCGCCGACGTCATCAAGGGTAAGCGCACCAACGACGACGCTCGCAAGGCCTTCATCGCGGCCGCGGTCGAGGCCGGCATTGACATCAAGAGCTAATGCGCAGCGCACTTCAGACTTTTTGATTAGTTGGAATCGTTAGCCTATTTCTGATGGATTTCGCGACGAACGCGTATCTTGTGAGGAATTGCGCTGATGGAACAGAAAATTCGAAAGGCTCTCGCGACATCTGCGAAGCTGGAGGTGGACGCAGGCGCCATTTCCATTACGCAGAACTTGTTTGATGTTGGCTTGATGTCGTTCGCGTGCGTTCAACTGATGATGCGGCTCGAGGAACTCTTCGACATCGAGTTTCCTGATGAGTCTCTGAAAAAGAGCACGTTCGAAACGATTGCTTCCATAACGCAAAACCTGAAGGGTCTTGGCGCCAACTATTCCGTACGATTTCTCCTATGCTCTCTGCTGCCCCGCGGCTTCCAGAATCAAGCCTGCAATGGCGTCCGGGTGCGAAATCAGTGACAAATGGCTCGATTCCAGCTCGATGGTCTTGGCGCCCATGCGCTTGGCCATGAAACGCTCGAGGTCGGGATTGATCGTTCGGTCTTCAGTGGAAACGGCATACCAGCTGGGCTTCGAACGCCATGCCGCCTGTGTCGTCTTACCCGTGAGCAGCGCCTTGTGGAATGGCTCCTGCACCGCATAGAGCACTTTAGCCTTCGCCTCGGGGAGATCTCCGGCAAAGTCACGCAGGAACGCAACTTCGGTTAGTCGTCCCTCGTCGCCATCGAAGACGATGCCTGTCGACGCCGGCGGTGTTGGAAATGTCTTGGCAAGGGCCGTATAGTCTTCGCCGGCGTCAGGTGCACGCGCAGCGACATAAACGAGCGCCGATACGCTCGGGTGCACCCCCGTCTCGGTAACCAACATGCCGGAGAACGAATGACCGACCAGAACCGTCGGACCATCTTGCCGGTCGAGCACGCGCTGCACCGCGGCTGCGGCTTCGGGGAGTGTCGTTAGCGGGTTCTGCACGGCCGTCGCATTGAGCCCTGCAGCTTGCAGTCGAGCAATGACATCGGTCCAACAGGAACCGTCGGCGAACAGTCCGTGTGCCAATACGACGTTTCGTGCTCTCGTCGGGGCGGCAGGCGCTGCCATGCTGCGCGGAGAGATGAGGGAAGCTGCAGCGCCTGCCACGAGTGCTGCTGAGAATGTTCGTCTGTTCATCATCATGATCGATGTCCCTAAACGTTGAACTGTCTGCAGAATGGGCGCGCAGCTGTGGCTGCGCACACAACCATGTGGGCCTGAAAAACTCGTTCGAAGTGGCTTTACTTGTCGCTGCTAGACCGGCGCCGTTGGCGCTGGGTAGCTCCCTTGGAACGACCTTTGCGAAGAGCTCTCAAGCGCTCTCGCACTGCACCTCGTTCGCCAATGAAGCTATTCAGGAAGCGGCAACCGGTCAATCTATCCTGCGCTAGACATAGGTATAGGTCGCGACACCAACCTGGGCGGCGACGCAGGATCAACTGCAATGACGCTCTAAAGAAGCGAATAGACCGCCGAGGCGAGTGCAAGAAGTCCGAAGAGGATCAAAAGATGGCTCGTTCCTCGCGCGACCTTCGTCGTGAAGTCCTTGGGCAGTTTTCCCCTTGCAAGGTTCACTGTGCCGCTTAGAAAAAGCCACCAGCCAAGCGATCCGCAGAATACGCCAGCGACGATGGCTGCCGAGCTGAAGCGGCGGGTCTCCTCCGTCAGTCCAAAGCCGGCAAAGAGAGCGCCGAAGGAGAGAATGGTCGCCGGATTGGAAATCGTCAGCAGGAAGGTCGCTAGCGTCGTGCCAAGTAGTCCACCGGCCCTGACATCTGCAGCGCGAACTGGATCGTGGGTCAATCCGCGATAACCGAACGCCAGCAACAGTAGTCCTCCGCCGAATGCCAATGGCAGGGTAGCGGCCGACATCAACTCCTCAAAAACGGCAATGCCCGTTACCGCCGCCAGAGCGTAGCTGGCGTCGCCGACCGCCGTCCCGAACCCGCAAGAAAAGCCAGCCAGAAAGCCGCGCTCGAGCGTGCGGTTAATGCATAGCATCCCGATCGGCCCAAGTGGCGCGGTGATGATGACACCCAGCAAAGCGCCTTTCAGGAACAGTAGTAGCATTCTTCCGCCGATTCCCTTTCGCTGGCGCCTTTCACGAGCTCTCGACACCGGGCCTTAAACAGCAGCCGCAGGGAGGTAAAACGAAAAAAGCTGCCGGGACGGCAGCCTTGTCGATAATTCGATCGATTGTGACAATCAGTGGGCCGGCACGACAGCGTTGCCTTGGGCGGCAAGTGCTGCGAGGTCCGCGGGCTTTAGCTCGACGGATTCGCCACAGCCACAAGCCGATGTCTGGTTGGGGTTGGTAAAAATGAAGCCCGAGCGCAACGTCGTGCTTTCGAAGCCCATTTCTGTGCCGAGGAGGTAGAGCACAGCCGATGGTTCTACCCAGACCTTGGCGCCATCGCGCTCGATCAGGTCATCCTTCGCGTTCGGCTCGGTCACGAGGTCGATGGTATATTCCATCCCTGCGCAACCGCCCTTCTTGATTCCGACGCGGACGCCCTTGGCTTCCGGTCCGGAGTTTTCGACGATCGCCTTCACGCGGTTCGCGGCAGCGTCCGTCATGCTCATTATTGCAAAGCCCATTGGCCTCTTCTCCTTCCGCGCTCGGATTAAAGGTCCGGCGTTTCATGATTCAAATGTAGTGCCAGCAGCTTAACCGATCAATACCAGCCGACAGCGACCTGCGCCTCTTCCGACATACGGTCCGGCGTCCACGGCGGATCGAAGGTCATCTCAACCTCGACACCTGACACGCCCTCGACCGCCCCAACGGCATTCTCTACCCAGCCGGGCATCTCGCCGGCAACGGGGCAGCCAGGCGCCGTCAACGTCATCATGATCTTCACCATGCGGTCGTCTTCGATGTCGATCTTGTAGATCAGCCCTAGCTCGAAGATGTCAGCGGGAATTTCCGGGTCATAGACCGTCTTGAGTGCTGAAATCACATCGTCGCTAAGCCGTGCCAGTTCATCGGCCGGAATGCTGGAATGCACGATGCCTTCGCGCACGTCGATCTTCTGTTCGCTTTCGTCCAGGCTCATATGGACACTCCTTAGGCAAAGAACTTGCGCGCATAATCAAGCGCATCGGCCAAGGCATCGACCTCGGCCCGTGTATTATACATCCCGAAGGACGCGCGGCATGTGGAGGTGACGCCGAAGCGTTTCAAGAGCGGCATGGCGCAATGTGTGCCTGCGCGAACCGCAACGCCCTGTCGGTCGATCACCATCGACACGTCGTGCGCGTGCAGACCGGCCAGCTCGAAGGAGAAGATGCCACCCTTGCCTGGCGCCGTACCGAACACCCGCAACGAATTGACCGCCTGCAGTCGCTCGGCGGCGTAGGCCGCGAGATCCGCTTCATGGTGTGCAATCGCCTCGCGGCCGACCTTCTCCATGTAATCAAGTGCATAGCCGAGCCCGATCGCCTGCACGATCGGCGGCGTTCCGGCTTCGAATCGATGCGGCGGATCGTTGTAGGTCACGGCATCCTCCGTCACCTCGAAGATCATCTCGCCGCCGCCCTGGAAGGGCCGCATCGCCTTTAGCCGGTCCTTCTTGCCATAGAGCACGCCGATTCCCGACGGCCCATAGAGCTTGTGGCCGGTCATCACGTACCAGTCGCAATCGATGTCCTGCACGTCGACGGGCATATGGACGGCGCCCTGCGAACCATCGACCAGCACCGGAATACCGCGCTCATGGGCGATCCGGCAGATTTCCTTGACCGGAACGACCGTGCCGAGCGCATTCGACATATGCGTGATGGCGACGAGCTTCGTCCGTTCCGTCAGGCTCTTTTCGAAATCCTCGATATGGAACGCGCCCTCGTCGTCAACAGGCACCCACACCAGCTTGGCGCCCTGCCGCTCGCGGATGAGATGCCACGGAACGATGTTGGAGTGATGCTCCATGATCGAGATGACGATCTCGTCGCCCTCACCGATATTGGGCATGCCCCAGCCATAGGCGACGGTGTTGATCGCTTCAGTCGAAGACTTCGTGAAGATGATGTCGTTGACATCGGGCGCATTCAGGAACCGCCGGACCTTCTCGCGAGCACCCTCGTAGGCGTCCGTCGCCGCATTCGAGAGAAAATGCAGGCCGCGATGAACGTTCGCATACTCGTTCGAATAAGCGTTCGAGATCGCGTCGATGACGAGCTGCGGCTTCTGTGCGGAGGCACCGTTGTCGAGATAGACCAGAGGCTTGCCATAGACTTCCTTCGCAAGGATCGGAAAATCCTTGCGAATGGCTTCGACGTCGTATGCAGTGGCCGGAACTATCTTGTCCATGACGCTATCCGATCAGGCGTGCTTTTCGAGCCAGGCCGAGATGACGCCTTCCAGCGACTCGACCAGGGCTTCATCTTCCAGTTCCTCGACGATCTCGGCGACGAAGGCGTTGACGAGCATGGCGCGCGCCTTCTTCTCCGGAATACCGCGAGCCATCAGGTAGTAGAGATGGTTGTGATCGATGTCGGCAACGGTTGCGCCGTGACCGCACTGAACGTCGTCAGCAAAAATCTCGAGTTCCGGCTTCACCGAGAATTCGGCGTCGTCGGACATCAGCAGCGTGTTGCATGCCATCTTCGCGTCGGTCTTCTGCGCATCCGGCGCAACCCGGATCATACCCTGGAAGACACCCTTGGCGCGGTCGAAGACGACGTTGCGGATGACTTCGGTGGAACCCGTATGCGGAACGTTGTGGCCGAGAACCATGGTCACGTCGGTATGGGTTTCGGCGCCAAGCAGATTGATGCCGCGCAGCGTCAGATCGGCGCCCTCGCCCGTCACCTTGATGTGCAGTTCCTGACGAACCAGCTTGCCGCCGGCATTGATGACGAACAGCTTCAGCTTGGCATCGGCACCGAGGTCGACACGGATCTGGCCGAGGTGCGTATCCTCGACACCCTGCTGCTGGACGATGATCCAGGTAAGCTCGGTGCCCTCTCCGACCGTGATGTCACTGACATGCGACACGAATGCCGCATCCGACGTCGCCGCCAGGTGACGCTCGATGACAGTCCCCTTAACGTTGGCGCCGAAGCTGACCGGAAGGCGCGTATGCGCCTGGCCGCCAGCGTGAACGAACTGGATCTCCAGTGGCTCTTCAAGCGAAGTCTCGGCGGGAACGTCGAGGACATAGCCATCGCGCACGAAGCTGCCGTTGATGCGACCGATCGCGTCGTCGCTGCCGAGCGCACCGAGGCTGGTGGTAGCAGCACCGCTGGAAAGCAGAGCCGCGTAGCCGGATACCGCAAGACCATCGACCGAGCGCTTGAGATCGGGAACGCCCTGAATGACCGACAGAACCGAGGATTCTTCGACCAGCGGGTCACGGGCTTCGGAACCGGCATCGCCAGCCTGATCAGGAATGGCGCGCAGCAGGGTCTTGAGGTCGGTATAGTGCCAGGCCTCGACGCGACGCGTCGGCAGGCCGGCCTTCTTCAGGTCGTCGAGCAGGCGGTCGCGGATTGCGATAACCGAACCGTCGCCCGGCAGTTCGCCGATCTGGTTGTTGAAAGCCTCGATGAGCGCCGCTTCCGCAGCGGTCTGGCGGCTCGTCGTCTGCATGTTCATGAGACTCGTCCTTTCCGCCGTAATCAGGCTGCCGCACCGATGATGTCGGCGTAGCCATTGGCTTCCAGATCATGCGCCAGCGTCTTGTCGCCCGACTTGATCACCTGGCCCTTGTAGAGAACGTGAACCGTATCCGGGACGATATAATCGAGCAGGCGCTGGTAGTGGGTGATGACGATGACGGCGCGATCCGGCGAACGCAGCGCATTGACGCCATCTGCAACGATCTTCAGCGCGTCGATGTCGAGACCGGAATCGGTTTCGTCCAGGACGCAAAGCTGCGGCTGCAGCAGCGCCATCTGCAGGATTTCGGCGCGCTTCTTCTCACCGCCGGAGAAGCCGACGTTCAGCGGGCGCTTCAGCATTTCAGTGTTGATCTGCAGCTTGGCGGCAGCGTCCTTGACCAGACGCATGAAGTCAGGCGTCTTCAGCTCTTCTTCGCCGCGAGCCTTGCGCTGCTCGTTCATCGCGACCTTCAGGAACTGCATGGTGGCTACGCCCGGAATTTCGACAGGATACTGGAAGGCCAGGAAGATGCCCTTGGCGGCGCGCTCGGCAGCGTCGAGCTCCAGGATGCTCTCGCCGTTATAAAGGATATCTCCTTCGGTGACTTCGTAGTCTTCACGGCCCGACAGGATGTAGGAGAGCGTCGACTTGCCGGAGCCGTTCGGGCCCATGATGGCGGCGACTTCGCCAGCCTTCACGGTGAGGTTCAGGCCGCGGATGATCTCGGTGCCGTCTTCGGCGATGCGGGCGTGCAGGTTCTTAATCTCAAGCATGGTCTTGTCCCATAAAAAGCAATCGGAGAAAGGCGCGATCCACGCGCCCTCGCGCATTCATTGTCGTGTTGCGTCAGCCGACGCTGCCTTCAAGCGAGATGCTGATGAGCTTCTGCGCCTCGACGGCAAATTCCATCGGCAGTTCCTGCAGGACTTCCTTGACGAAGCCGTTGACGATCAGGGCGATCGCCGCTTCTGTCGGAATACCGCGCTGCAGGCAATAGAACAGCTGGTCCTCGGAAATTTTCGAGGTCGTCGCTTCGTGCTCGAACTGCGCCGTCGAATTCTTCGCCTCGATGTACGGCACCGTATGCGCGCCGCACTTGTCGCCGATCAGCAGCGAGTCGCACTGAGTGAAGTTACGCGCGTTCGACGCCTTACGGTGGGCCGAGACCTGGCCGCGATAGGTATTCTGCGACACGCCGGCGGCAATACCCTTGGAGACGATGCGGCTCGACGTGTTCTTGCCGAGATGGATCATCTTGGTGCCCGAGTCGATCTGCTGGTGACCGTTCGATACGGCGATCGAGTAGAACTCGCCTCTGGAGTCGTCGCCGCGCAGGATGCAGGACGGATACTTCCAGGTGATAGCCGAGCCGGTCTCGACCTGCGTCCAGGAGATCTTCGACCGGTCGCCTCGGCAATCGCCGCGCTTGGTGACGAAGTTGTAGATGCCGCCCTTGCCCTGTGCATCGCCGGGATACCAGTTCTGGACAGTCGAATACTTGATCTCGGCATCGTCGAGCGCAACGAGTTCAACGACAGCAGCATGCAGCTGGTTTTCGTCGCGCTGAGGCGCCGTGCAGCCTTCGAGGTAGGAGACGTAGGCGCCTTCTTCGGCGATGATCAGCGTGCGCTCGAACTGGCCGGTGTTCTTCTCGTTGATGCGGAAGTAGGTGGACAGTTCCATCGGGCAGCGAACGCCCTTCGGAACGAACACGAACGACCCGTCCGTGAAGACTGCCGAGTTCAACGTTGCATAGTAGTTATCGGAAGTCGGAACGACCGAACCGAGGTACTTCTGCACCAGTTCCGGATGCTCGCGGATTGCTTCCGAGATCGACATGAAGATCACGCCGGCCTTCTTCAGCTCTTCCTTGAAGGTGGTGACGACGGAGACGGAGTCGAAAACGGCATCAACCGCAATCTTCGGCCTCTCGACGCCAGCCAGGATTTCCTGCTCCTTGAGCGGAATACCGAGCTTCTCGTAGACCTTGAGGATTTCAGGGTCGACTTCGTCAAGCGACTTCGGGCCAGGCGTGCTCTTCGGAGCAGCATAGTAGTAGATGTCGTTGAAATCGATCTTAGGATAGTCGACGCGCGCCCAGGTGGGCTCTTCCAGCGTCAGCCAGCGCTTGTAGGCTTCCAGACGCCATTCCAGCATCCATTCCGGCTCCTGCTTCTTGGCGGAGATGAAACGGATGATGTCTTCGGACAGGCCCTTGGGTGCCTTGTCCATTTCGATGATGGTCTCGAAACCGTATTTGTACTGGTCGACGTCAATCTCGCGGACGCGATCAACCGTTTCCTGGACGGCGGGCATGTCATTCTCCAATCTCGCCGGAGAAAAGGTCCGGCAGCTTGTCGTTCGGGCAGTATAGGTTTGCCCCGTATGTAGGTGGCCAAAAGGGACTTTTCAGCCCGAATGGCAAGCGGAAAATTGCCTTTCCGCAAATTTATGAAGCGGTCACGCCGCCTCTCCGGCCGGCTTGCGCCGGGCGGCTATTTTCGCAAAGACGGAAATCGCCTTGTCGATCTCCTCTTCGGTCGTGGCAAAGCCCAACGAAATGCGCAGAGCACCCAGTTTTGGGTCACGCCCCATGGCAACCAGAACATGGCTCTCGCCGACCTTGCCGGATGAGCAGGCGGACCCCGCGGAGAGCGCCACACCTTCAAGATCGAAGGCGATCTGACCCGTTTCGGCTTTCAGTCCCGGCAGCGTGAAGAAGGTCGTGTTCGAAACACGCTCACCCTCGGCACCGTAGACGATGACATCGGGCGCTGCGCCGCGCATGCCGCTTTCCAGCCGGTCACGCAGCACAGAAATCGCCGCGTTGCGGGCGTCGAACTCCGCGACCGCAGCTTCGGCAGCAGCGCCAAAGCCAATGACAGCAAGGGAATTCTCTGTCCCCGAGCGGTGACCCTTCTCCTGGCCACCGCCATGGATCAACGGCCGTGGCATCAACACTTCCCCGCGTGTAACGAGCGCGCCGGCGCCCTTGGGGCCGCCGATCTTGTGCGACGATACGATCAGGAAATCGGCGCCAAGCTCGTTGATATCGAGCTTCAGTCGGCCCGCGGCCTGTACAGCATCGACAACAACCAGCCCGCCCTGCGCCTGCACGATCTTCGCAATATCGCTAATCGGTTGAACGATGCCGGTCTCGTTGTTGACGAGCATGACCGCGACCATCGGCAACCCTGCCGACTTATCGTGAGCAGCAAGCAGAGCCCCAAGAGCGTCAAGATCGACGACACCGGCCTCTGTCACCGGAATTTCCGTCGTCTGCTCCTTCGAAAACCGACCACCCTCGCGCACGGCCGGATGCTCCACCGCCGAATAATACAGCCGACCGATGGCGAGCGGCGTCCGCCCCATCTTGAAATCAGGCGTCAGCACCATGTTGGCTGCTTCCGTAGCGCCGCTAGTAAAGATCACATGCGCGGGATCTGCACCCGTAAGGACGGCGAGCTGTCGCCGTGCCTGTTCGATCGCAGCCCGGACGCTTCGGCCTTCGCCATGCACCGAGTTCGGATTGCCGAACATATCCATGGCGCGCAGAACCGCGTCGCGTGCATTTTGATGCAGCGGCGAAGTCGCGTTCCAATCGAGATAAAGGCGTGGCGGCGCCATGATCTTTGTCCTGCGCTTTAAGCTTGCACGACGCCTCGGCTCATTTTCCTTGAAATTTCGGCCGGGCTTGCCTTATGACACATCCCACAATGCGTGGATCGCCATGCAAGTTTCGAATTGTTCTAAACTGCGTTTTAGAAAAGCTGACAACGTTCGTCAAGTCTGCGCAGCGTGAACGCGAAGAAATAAACGCCGGAGTACCGATGCCCGAAGTCATTTTCAACGGCCCCGCAGGCCGCCTTGAAGGCCGCTACCAGCCCTCCAAGGAAAAGAGCGCGCCGATTGCCCTCATTCTGCACCCGCACCCTCAGTTCGGCGGCACGATGAACAACCAGATCGTCTACCAGCTCTTCTACATGTTCCAGAAGCGCGGTTTCACGACACTGCGCTTCAACTTCCGGGGAATCGGCCGCAGCCAGGGCGAGTTCGACCACGGAGCCGGCGAGCTGTCTGATGCAGCCTCGGCTCTCGACTGGGTGCAGAGCCTGCATCCCGATTCGAAGACATGCTGGGTTGCCGGCTATTCCTTCGGCTCGTGGATCGGCATGCAGCTGCTGATGCGTCGTCCTGAGATCGAAGGCTTCATGTCGATCGCGCCGCAGCCGAACACCTACGACTTCTCGTTCCTCGCACCCTGCCCGTCTTCCGGCCTGATCATCAACGGCGAAGCCGACAAGGTCGCGCCCGAGAAGGACGTTAACGGCCTCGTCGAGAAGCTTAAGACGCAGAAGGGTATCCTGATCACACACCGCACGGTGCCGGGCGCCAATCACTTCTTCAACGGCCAGGTCGAGACGCTGATGGGCGAATGCGAGGATTACCTCGATCGCCGCCTGAACGGCGAACTGGTGCCTGAGCCGGCCGCGAAGCGGATCCGCTAGGCCGACTGCATTTCGGCGGTCATTTCGAACGTCGGACAGGACAATCCGTCAATGATCATAGGCATGCGGCTTCGCATGCCTATTTTCGTCAGGACATGCTGGGACGCGGCGTTGTTCGGATGGGTGAAGGCGATGAACTGTAGCGCCAAGTTCCGCCGAAAAAACCAGTCCATCAGGCCGCTGGCAATCTCCGTCGCATAGCCCTTGCCCCACTCCTGCTGGCGCAGCGAGTAGCCGAGTTCGAAATCCTGCCTGTCGCCGCCGAACAGCGAAAAGCCCGCGCGACCGATGAACCGGCCATCATCACGACTAAGGATCTTGTATTTCGTTGTTCCGTCCCGGGCCTGCTCGCCAAACCAGGTGTGCAACCGCTCCTCGGCCTTCTCCCGCGACCATGGGGCGGCGCCGGAAAGATATCGAGTCGTCTCGATCGTGGAGTGAAGCTCCTGAATGATACCCGCATCGCCCGGTTCCCACATGACAGCGACGAGCCGCAGTGTCTCAAGAATGACCTGCGTCACGGCTTCACCACCACACCGCCGCTGACAGGTGCACGGACCCCGGTCGTTCCCGGAAACGTCAAAGGCAGGCCGTCCAGCGATCGAACTGCCAGATAAGCCCAGGCTTCCGCTTCCATGGAATCGCCATTGAAGCCCGCCTCTTCCGCCGCAATCACTTTGGCACCCTGGCTTTGCGCCAGATCCTTCAGATCCTGCATCAACACGCGATTGAGGCGACCACCGCCACAGATGACATAGAGCGTCGGCCTCACTGGAAGGTGACCTGATGATTTGATGATCGACGCGGCGGCGACATAGGCAAGGGTGCGCGCACCATCGGCAAGCTCTGCGTCCGCACCCGATGGCGCCGGAAAGTCGTTGCGGTCAAGCGAACGCCGCTTCTCCACCGTAAAGACCGGGCTGTTCAAATAGCGATCGGCGAGATCTTGGATGACACGCCCCTCCGAGGCAATCATGCCACCTTGATCGAACGGCACCCCCGCATGCGTCTCGACCCACTGGTCGATCAACGTATTGCCCGGCCCGCTATCGTATCCGACGATGACCCCGTCAGCGCCGATATAGGTCAGGTTGGAAATCCCGCCGATATTGACGAAGCAGACCGGCAAGGTCGCATCGGCGACATTAACGGCAAGCGCTGCGTGATAGACGGGGACCAGCGGCGCACCCTGGCCGCCGTGGACCATGTCGTTGGCGCGAAGGTCATAGGCGACTGGTATCCCCGTCTCGCGTGCGAGAAGAGCCCCGTCGCCGATCTGGACCGTCAGCGCCTCGTCCGGCCGATGCAGCACCGTCTGCCCATGAAAGCCGATGACGTCAATCGCGGATGCATCCAGCGCGTTCGCGGCCAGAAATTCCCTAACGGCAATTGCATGACGTAACGTCAGTTCTCGCTCGATTGATGCCAGTTCGCCCGGCCGCTGCTCACGCCGCGTGATAATTTTCGCCTGCTCCAGCGCAAGCTTCAGCCGGTCGCGAAAGGCAGGCTCATACGCGACACCAAGGGAGGGGCCGCGTTCGACGACGGCACGGCCGTCGGTGCGCAGCAGCGCCACATCGATGCCATCCATCGATGTTCCGCTCATCAAACCGATCGCGGTTCTGATCTTCTCCATGGCGCCTCGCTGGAAGATTCCTGCCAAATGGTGACTGTTCGGCAAAACAGTGCTAAACGCGCCGCGTCACTTCAACAATAGCCAATCCGAAAATCCGCATCCGAGAGCAAAAGGTCATGTCCGAGTTCAAATCCGATTTCCTCCGCACGCTGAAAGAGCGCGGCTTCATTCATCAGATTTCCGATGAATCGGGCCTCGACGAACTCTTCGCCAAGGAAACGGTAACGGCCTATATCGGCTTCGACCCCACCGCTCCCAGCCTGCATGCCGGCTCGCTGATCCAGATCATGATGCTGCACTGGATGCAGGCGACCGGCCATCGCGCCATTTCCCTGATGGGCGGCGGCACCGGCATGGTCGGCGACCCCTCCTTCAAGGAGGAAGCGCGGCAGCTGATGACCGTCGATACCATCGAGAGCAACATCGCTTCGATCAAGCGCGTCTTCTCGAATTACCTCACCTACGGCGAAGGGCCCAAGGACGCGTTGATGATCAACAACGCCGAATGGCTGCGTTCGCTCAACTACCTCGAATTCCTGCGCGATGTCGGCCGGCACTTCTCGGTCAATCGCATGCTGGCTTTCGACAGCGTCAAGACGCGCCTCGATCGCGAACAGTCGCTGTCGTTCCTCGAATTCAACTACATGATCCTGCAGGCCTACGACTTCGTCGAATTGGCCAAGCGCTATGACTGCCGTCTGCAGATGGGTGGCTCGGACCAGTGGGGCAACATCGTCAATGGCATCGACCTCGGTCACCGCATGGGGACGCCGCAGCTCTACGCCCTCACCTCGCCGCTGCTGACGACCGGGTCCGGTGCGAAAATGGGCAAGTCTGCCACCGGCGCTGTCTGGCTCAACGCAGACATGCTGTCGGCCTATGATTTCTGGCAGTATTGGCGCAATACAGAAGATGCCGACGTTTCGCGCTTCCTGAAGCTCTACACAACCCTGCCGATGGACGAAATCGCACGACTTTCGGCGCTCGCCGGCTCCGAGATCAACGAGGTCAAGAAGATCCTCGCCACGGAAGTCACCGCAATCCTGCACGGCCGTGCAGCCGCTGAACAGGCCGCCGAGACCGCCCGCAAGACCTTCGAGGAAGGCGGCCTTGCTGAGAACCTTCCGTCGGTCGACGTACCGGCTGCCGAACTCGACGGCGGCATCGGCCTTCTCTCGCTGATCGTCCGCGCCGGCCTTGCTGCTTCGAATGGTGAGGCACGCCGCCATGTCCAGGGCGGCGCCGTACGCATCAACGATCAGGCCGTCAGTGATGAGCGCAAGGTGATCGGCAGTGGCGAAGTTACCGCCGATGGCGTCATCAAGCTTTCGCTTGGCAAGAAGAAGCACATTCTGATCCGCCGCGCCGCATAGCGCCGACGACATCGAAACGGAAAGCCGGCCTCGAGCCGGCTTTTTTGTGCCTATTGGAATTCAAAGATGTTGCGGAAGACGCCAGGCGCAATGATCGACAGCGGATTGATGATGAGGGCTGGCGATTCCAGCTTGCCCGTCAGCTTGAAGGTAATGCCGATCAGACCACGATCGGTGCCATTGCCGAGGATGAATCCGATCAATGGCAACTCGGCAAACAGGCGATTGAGCCCGTACGCAGGCATGAAAGTGCCGGTCATGTCCATATTGCCGCGCTGGTCGCGTACCGTGCCTTGGAATACCGCGCCGACCTGATCACCACGCACAACACCGTTCTCGATGCTGATCACGCCGTTCTGCGAAACAATTCTGGCAAAGCCACGCTGGAAGCGCTGTGCGGAGGTATCGATGTTCCGCTTGACCGCCGAATTCAGGCTTCGTTGCTCCTGGCCGACGGGCGTCGAGACAATTGAATGCAGCCGCTGCTCGTTCACGAGGGAGAAGCGCCTGATGTCGATCGAGCCATCCCAGCGATCCCCAGCGCCAAGGCGGATCTGCATGTTGAGCAGACCGCCCATCATGTGCTGATAGAGGTCGGCGAAGCGCGAAACCGAGCCGGCATCCCCGCTCGTGACGTTGATAATGCCATTGCCCTTCGTCTGGGCTACGAACGCCTCGCCGCTGTCGGTGACGCCGGTGAAGTTCAATGACTGCAGCCGGCCATCCGCGGTGACGTACAGCATGTCGGCATTCCGCATCTTTTCGTCATTGAAGCCGATGATGCGGCCGAGCTTGGCACGGACGGATACGCTGCCGCTACGGTCGGAGTCACCACCCCCTCCGCCGGCGGACTTCACCCGGGCGATGATCGGGCGCGCATCGGCGCTGTCGCCGGATACGGAGATATCAAGCCCTCCCTTGCTCCTCTTCACCGACACCGCAAAATCGTCTAGCGACGACAGTTTGACGCTGTCGAAATCCGCTTTCATGAGGTTGCCCTTGCCGATGACAAGGGAGCCGTTCGCCCCGAATCCGTCGCCCTTGAGGACGAAGTTTTTCAACTCGGTATTGTCGGCGGGGCCGGATGCCTCGAATGTCGCCGTCGCGCCGATTCCGCCTCCTTTCGACCAGCCGATCCATGGAAGAGACAGCCGTGCCCTTCCAAGGTCGACCGACACCGCCTGCCGGTCCTGATCGATACGATTGAGCTCGACATCGATGCTGCCATCGATGATGTCGTTGAGGCCGGGCAGCACTTTTTCACGCTGGTCGTTGTTGAGCGTGGCTGTGATGGTTTGTTGCGGTTGGACGTCCGATGATTTGTCGGTCGGCTCAACGAGTTTGATGCCAGCGGGAATCCCGTCAATCAGCCCTTTGCCGTCAACGCTTACCTGTTTCGGGTCGGCGTTCAGAACCCCGTCGAGACCGGTGATCCTACGGCCCGAAATTGGCTTGGCGATATCGAGATCCTGCAGCTGCAGCACAGCCTTCCACTCGGCTGGCGGAGGATTCTGCGACGAGATCAGCCCGATGCGTGCCTGCACCTTTGCCGACACCTTGCCTTTGAGGTCCTCAGGCACGAAACCAGCGCGTTGGAGTACCTGGATCGGCTTGTAGGTCAGCAGTTCGCCGACGGCGTCCGCCGCACCGGAAACGGGAAGATTGATCTCGGCCATGAGGGGCTTGTCATAGGTCGACGGCATGACAAACGTACCCTCGCCGACGTTGACAGATCGTCCCGAAGGGAAGAATGCAGTCCCGCCCTTGATGGAGATTGTTGCGCGCGGACCGCTGAGATCAAAGTGAGCACTCGTATCGCGTATCGGCGGGATGTCACCGGCGACGTTCATTCGCGTATCGGCGATATCGAACGCAATGCGGATCTGGTCCTTATTGAGTTTTAGCCCCTTGCCGACCGCCTCATCAAGACGTCCGAATGGAATGAAGACAGAGATTGATGCGTCGGTAACTGTGCCCCCGAAGAGGTTGCGAAGGACCCATTCGCGACCCTTCGACGCCATCCAGAACGGCCATAGCTGTTTGACCGCCGTGGTCTGCAGCTGCTGTGACTGACCAGCAAAACTGATCTCCGGTGACACATCTGCGAGACGGACATGGAGCGAGCCAAAGAGACCGCCGGCCGGGCTTGAAACCCGCATGTTTGGAAATTGGAGCTCACGGCTGGCAACGAGGTATCGACCCGTCGCCTGGATGTCGAAGGCGAGAGGTTGCTCGCCGGACCCCGACGGCGCCGCGGCGCCGCCGCTGACAAGCAGATCAATCCCGAAACCCTTTCCTGCCGACGCATCGACTTTGTCCAGATCGATAAGGGCGCCGCTGAGCGGCACGGATGTGGCGCCGAACTGAACGCGCGACTTTGCAATCTCGAGCGTCTGCTTGGAGAAATCATAGGCGAGATTGATGCGACCGCCGTTCAGTTCTTGCTGGTCGCCGTCCATGTAGAACTGTCCCGGCCTCAGTTCGATTGCGGCAGCGAGCGCCGGCGGCTCTTGATCGCCGGTGCGAACGGCAGAGATCGTCAGATCACTGGCGGCATCGATGCCTTGTCGAATCTGACCCTGAACGTTCCGCTTCAGCGTGAACGGCCCCAGATCGACGCCCGCGATCTGGCCGGTCAGTTTCGAGGTGCGCCCATCAGTCCTTTCGGTGACGATGCTAAGCGTTGCTGGTTTGCCGTTGATCGCAACCTCGCCATCAAGCGCCAGTGCCCCCTGGCGTGTTCGTGAGAAAGCCACGTTGTTGACCACGATCGAAAGCGGACCGTTTGCAGTATCGGCAAGCTTGATGTCGATACCCGAGAGCTTTACCGAGCGTGTTCCGCCCCGCTCGACAAAACCGTCGACCATATCGAGCTGAGCGAACGCAGCTTCCATCGCAGCGGGAATCTGGTCGACGCGAACATCGTCGAGCTTGAGCGGCTTTCCGGATGGTAGCAGCGCTGTGTCGAGCGCTATATCCTCCGCCTCGATCTGTGCAATCGCGATGCGGCCACGGAAGAGTTGCAGCGGGTCAAGCGCGATGCGCATCGCATGCGTTGTCGAGAGGTGCTGTCCGCTCTTCTCGTCGATCATGCTGACGTCGCGCGCCTCGAGCGCAAGGCGCAGGTTTGATGTGAAGCGAATGACGGTCGAACCGACCTCCGCTCGATAGCGGGGTCCGATGGCAGAGTTCAATGCAACCTGCGCCTGCCGCGAAAGCAGCGCGTCGAACATGCCGCTTTCCACCGTGAAGACAAGCGCTGCGAGCACAAAGAGAATAACGGCAACGCAACCACCAGTGATGCCCGCGGTTCGGCGCATACGCGAACGCGACGGCGGGCAACTGACGATGATGGGATCCTCGGCCTGCGCGGAGGGAAGCTCATGCAGTGCGACGATATCTTTCTTGCGGAATCTAACTTTTTCGCCGCGGATCGCCGACATGCGCCTCGCCTAACTCCTCATTTTGTGGTCTGGACCAGACTGGCTGGACGATTGTTCGTCCAATATATATCTGGCAAATCACCTGTTATCCACAAACTCGGCAAAAGAAAGGTTTCTCCATGGCGGATATAAGCATCGGCACCGCAGCGCCGGACTTTGATCTTCCGCGAGACGGCGGAGGCCGCGTTTCGCTCGGTGAATTCCGTGGTAAGCCGCTGGTGCTTTTCTTTTATCCCAAGGACGACACGACGGGATGTACGGCGGAATCGCTCGCCTTCACGGCACTGGCCGACGACTTTGAAAAAGCCGGCGCTGCCGTCATCGGAATGTCTCCCGATTCGGTCAAATGTCATGATCGCTTCATCAAGAAGCACAATCTTGCGGTTGTCTTGGCGTCAGACGAAGAGAAGACGACGCTTCAGGCCTATGGCGTGTGGAAGCAGAAGACCATGTACGGCCGCAATTTCATGGGTGTGGAACGCACCACGTTTCTCGTTCGCGACGACGGGACGATCGGCACGATCTGGCAGAAGGTGAAGGTGTCCGGTCACGCTGAAATCGTGCTTGCAGCAGTGCAAAACCTGTCACGATGACACATGGCTCCGTCACATCCCTGCGGGGTGGTGCGATTAACGCCATCCGTGCGACCGATCTCGACGAGAAAACTGCCCTTGCCCAGGAGACTGCCTCGCGTTGGTTTGGCCGCACGCTGTCACTGCGTTCGCCGCTTGATGCGCCCCTACCCGATCGACCAGGCCGTCCCGACAAGCCGGAGTTGATACCGCCGACGCAGGTCGAAAGGCGCTCCCTGCACACGGTAAAGGGACGCATCGCGCTGCTGCACGCCATTGCCCATATCGAGCTTAACGCGGTTGACCTCGCACTTGATATCGTGGCGCGATTCGCGACCGAACCGGTGCCGAACTCTTTCTTTGACGGGTGGATGCAGGTTGCCTTTGAGGAAGCGAAACATTTCCGCATGGTGCGCGCCCGCCTGAACGACCTCGGCGCGGACTATGGTGATCTGCCCGCCCACGATGGCCTGTGGCAAGCCGCGCATTCAACTAGGAATGACCTGACGGCGCGGCTTGCCGTTGTTCCACTCATCCTGGAGGCGCGCGGCCTGGACGTGACGCCCTCGTTGCAAGCCAAGATGCGCGAAACTGGAGACCTGCAGAGTGCGGCGGTACTCGACGTCATCTACAACGACGAGAAGGGTCATGTTGCTATTGGTGCCAAATGGTTCCGTTTCCTCTGCGCGCGCGAAAGGCGAGATCCCGCCCGCACGTTCCACGAATTGGTGCGCGCGAATTTTCGCGGTCCGCTGAAGCCGCCCTTCAACGACATTGCGCGGGCTGAGGCGGGCCTGACGCCGTCCTTCTATCGCTCGCTGACATCGACTAGCAACGCCTGATCTGCAGCGACAGCAATGCTGACCTAAGTAAATATTAACCATAGTCATGCGTAATTAAGGCAATTGAGGCATTGGCCGTCAATTGGGAGATTCTCCGTGACGCATGCACAGCATAGCCGCGTATTCGGCCAAAGAAAACAAGAGCATATCCTAATCCTGGCAAGCGGCGATCGGGTCCGTCACCTGACGGTCCGGCCGTGGATGGCAGCGCTGGCCTTCTGTTTTGTCGGCGTCTTCTCGATCGGCTATCTGCTGGCTACCTCCTACCTCGTCCTGCGTGACGACCTGATCGGCGCAACGATGGCGAGGCAGGCGCGCATGCAGCATGACTACGAAGACCGCATCGCCGCTTTGCGTGCTCAAGTGGATCGTGTCACGTCGCGTCAATTGCTGGATCAGCAAGTTGTCGAAGACAAGGTAGACAAGCTGATGGAGCAGCAGTTGGCCCTGACGTCACGCCACGGCAAGTTGGGCTCCCTTTTGGATCGCGCCGAAAACTCCGGGCTGGGCGGCAAAGAGACGACGCCGTTGCAGTCGTATGCTCCCGAGGTGAAGAACAAGCGTGCGTCGCTTTCGGGTGCCGTTCAGGCGATCGAAAACCAACTTGCCGGCACTGACGAATCGGCCGACGTGACGATCGACAATGCCTCGCCCACAGATATCCCGGCGCACGAGACTGTCGGCGATCGGGCCGATCGCGTTTTCTCCAAAGTGACGCTGTCGCTGAAGGACATTGAACAGAAGCAGCGCAATCGCATCGCCCAACTGACGAGCGATGCCGGCGGTACAGCCGATGCCATATCCAAGGTCTTGACGCGCTTCCGCATTTCGGTGCCGGCAGAACGCGCAAAGCAAGACGACAGCGCCGTCGGCGGCCCCTATGTTGAACCCGAAAGCGCCGATGATTTCGAAAGCTCGCTTACGCAGCTCGATGATGCCCTCACCCGTCTGGAGACGGTAAGAAGCACTGCCGAATCGCTGCCGTTCCAGAACCCTGCCGTTGGCAAGGAGATCACGAGTTCGTTCGGCAACAGGCGTGATCCGTTCCTTGGGCGCCTGGCGCTGCACTCGGGCATCGACTTCCGCTTTACGCCCGGCGAGAAAGTGCGCCCGACAGCGCCCGGCAAGGTGATCGCGGCTGGCTGGACGGGTGGTTATGGCAACATGGTCGAAGTGGATCATGGCAATGGCATTTCCACCCGCTACGGCCATATGTCGGAAATTCTCGCGAAAATTGGCGACAGGGTTGACCGCGACGATGTGATCGGCCTGGCCGGCAGCACCGGCAGGTCCACCGGCACGCATTTGCACTACGAAGTCCGCCAGAATGGTCGTGCCATCGACCCCATTTACTTCATGAATGCCGGCTTGAAGCTTGCCAGTTACATGAAGTAACTACGCGTGCTAACCACGTCTTTACCTCTGCACTGGTTGCAAGGCCTGTATTCCTTGACTTAAGGACAGTTTCGGCTTATGTCGCGCTGCATTGCGGCATGCAATCACGCCGACTCAACCAGAGCACGGCCGAACCGGAACGGAAACAGTTTTCCCTTTGACGACATTTGCTGATCTTGGCTTGAGCCAAAAAGTGCTTTCCGCTGTGACTGACGCGGGCTACACGACGCCAACCCCCATCCAGGCGGGTGCGATTCCGTTTGCGCTCGAGCGCCGCGATATTTGCGGTATTGCGCAGACCGGAACGGGCAAGACTGCGTCCTTCGTTCTGCCGATGTTGTCGCTGCTGGAAAAGGGTCGCGCCCGTGCCCGCATGCCACGCACGCTGATCCTCGAGCCAACCCGCGAGTTGGCTGCGCAGGTTGCCGAAAACTTCGAAAAGTATGGCAAGAATCATCGTCTGAACGTCGCCCTCTTGATCGGCGGTGTTTCCTTCGAAGATCAGGACCGCAAGCTTGAGCGTGGCGCCGACGTTCTAATCTGCACCCCCGGCCGCCTGCTCGACCACTTTGAGCGTGGCAAGCTCTTGATGAGCGGCGTTGAAATTCTCGTCATCGACGAAGCTGACCGCATGCTCGACATGGGCTTCATCCCCGATATCGAGCGCATTGCCAAACTCATTCCGTTTACCCGCCAGACGCTGTTTTTCTCGGCCACCATGCCGCCTGAAATCCAGAAGCTCGCCGATCGCTTCCTGCAAAATCCGGAGCGCATCGAGGTCGCCAAGCCGGCGTCGACGGCAAAGACCGTGACGCAGCGCTTCGTCGCGTCGCATGGCAAGGACTACGAAAAGCGTGCAGTCCTTCGCGATCTCGTCAAAGCACAGAGCGATCTCAAGAACGCAATCATCTTCTGCAATCGCAAGAAGGATGTTTCCGAGCTCTTCCGTTCGCTGGACCGCCACGGCTTTTCCGCCGGCGCCCTACACGGCGACATGGACCAGCGCTCGCGCATGGCCATGCTGCAGAACTTCAAGGATGGCAACCTCCAGCTTCTCGTGGCTTCCGATGTCGCCGCACGCGGTCTCGACATTCCTGACGTCAGCCATGTTTTCAACTTCGATGTTCCGATCCATTCCGAGGATTATGTGCATCGCATCGGCCGCACTGGCCGCGCAGGCCGTTCCGGCGCTGCATTCACCATCGTCACCCGCCATGACCAGAAACATGCCGACTCGATCGAAAAACTTATCGGCGAGAAGGTCGAGTGGTTGAACGGTGACCTCACCTCCTTGCCCCCTCCCGAGCCGAGCCGTGACGACGATCGTTCGCGCCGCAAGGGCCGGGACAAGGACCGCGGTCGCGGCAAGGGCCGTGGAGGTCATAAATCTGATATCGCCGTCGCAGATAATGACGTCGAGACGATGGAAACAGCAGCACCAGCAAAGGTCGAAAGCGTGAAGCAAGAGCGCAAAGCAGAACAAAACAAGCCGCACCACAACACGCGCGCCGCTCGTCCTTATCCGGCAAACGATGACAATCGCGACCGCCGCCGCTACCGTGACCACGATGACGGCCCGACACCTGTCGGCTTCGGCGATGAGATTCCCGCCTTCATGCTGATCACGGCAAACGCCAAGATCTGACGAGCCCATGGGTACGCCGGGCATCGATTTTCCGGGCGTCGGCGTTGGCCTGGTGATCTTGCGGGATCGCAAGATCCTGCTTTACAAGCGTATTCGGGCCCCTGAGGCCGGCCACTGGAGTATCGTGGGCGGCAAGGTCGACCATATGGAACCGGCCGAGCAGGCGGCACGCCGGGAAGCGGAAGAAGAAACGGGACTTTCGATCGGCCGTATCAATCTCCTCGGCCCTGCCGAAGTTATCAGCACGACAGACGAGCAGCATTGGGTTTCTCTGCTCTACATCGCGTCCGAATTTGACGGCGAACCGCAGCTTACTGAGCCGGAAAAGCTCTCGGACTTCGGGTGGTTTGGTCGTTCCGACCTCCCGCAGCCGCTTTCCGCATTTGCGACCGCTGCCATGCAGCGGTTGAACGCGGACGAATTTCTCTAAGACTTATTCCGCACGGAGCGCCGCTTCATAGGCAAGCCGCACCCATCGCGCCATGAGATCAGGGTCATCATAGGCATCGTCCGGGATCGACCAATATGGCATTTTCACGGGGCTTCCCTTCTTCCCTTCATAGGCCCATTGCGTGGCTCCCGCTGCCGCGAACTCGGAAGCACTCCGCTCGTCGGCCTTGAGCAGCATTTCGCCGCGTACCTCGACCGCAACGATCCGGCCCATATGATAGATGCCCTTGCCACCGAACATCCGCTTGATGGTAACGGGGCCAAGCCCTTGAAACATCTCTTCGATCGCCGCCGAATCCATTCCTTAACCCTTCAAAATTCCGCCGGCGGAGATCACGGCCTCTGGCGTATCCACGTCCAGATGCGCCGCGTCCCCTATGTCGACATCGACCACAGGCACTCCCGATGTCTCGACGATATGCCTCGCACCAACATCACCCTCCAGCTTGAGAACCTCAGCAAATAGCGATTTAGGCAGGATTACGGGATTTCCGCGCTTGCCGCCCGACACTGCACGGATGATCGACTGGCCGTTCGATTGCCGGAATGCTCCGATTAACGCATCGAGATCACCAGTGGAAACACCCGGCATATCAGCGAGCATGACCAAGATACCATCCGCGCTCCGCGCTTGTTCGACGGAAAATCCGGTCGCGAGCGACGAGGCCATGCCGGAGGCGTAGTCTGGATTGTGAACAGTCGTGATGTTCAACCCGGATACTGCCGTTTCCAGCGCGTCCTTCCGGTGGCCGGTCACTACGACGACAGACGATGCCTGACTGCCGATCGCCGTCATGACGGATCTCCGAATGAGCGGCACCCCATCAAACTCAGCGAGCAACTTGTGCGGCCCGCCCTCGCCCATCCGGCTAGCCTTGCCGGCGGCGAGCACGACGGTGACGACCTCGCCGACCCGGGCCGTTTGCGCTTCCGCTTCACGCAAGCGTGGTCGCGCTTGGATTTCCATCAGAAGACCTCCCACCCCCATGCCACTTATATCGAGTGCGCTCGGCTTTTCACCCGCGAGTATCCGATCAAGCACCCAGTCAAAGCCATTCTCTTTGGGGCTGCGTGCGCAACCTGGCGCGCCGATCACCGGCACATCGCCTATACGTCCGAGAACGAGCAAGTTGCCTGGATCGACAGGCATGCCAACCTGCACCACCTCACCTCCCGCCCGTCGAATCGCTTCGGGAATCACGTCCTCATCATCAATGACCGCAGACGCACCGAAAAGAATGATTAGTTTCGCCGCGGCGTCGGGCAAGCGTGATGCTGTCCGGAGTGCCTCGGCGACCGGCTCCACGTCGTGCGCAACCCGTGCTTCTCTGACAAGGTGACTTCCGGATGCGGTAAGTCGGCGAGAAAGCACGCGCGCAGTCTTGTCCATGACCGTGGGCTTGAGCGAAGGCAGTACCGTTGCGATCAATGACACCGATCGGCTCGTAAAAGGTTTGACCTCGAAAGCGGACGTCGCCCGCAGCACCTCGCAGGCCATTTCAAGCCTTTCTCCCGAAACGGCGAGCGGAATGATCTTGAACGTTGCGACCATGTCCCCGTTGCGGACGGGTACGTGGTCATTCAGACAGGCAAGCGTGATGGCGGGATCGATCCTGTTCAGCCGATCAACGGTGCTTCGGTTCGCGACGAACAGGCCGTCCACGGTCGAGTACACATTCACGCGCCCGGTGGACGCTTCCGAGAGGCGCAGGTGATCGGGAGCGACGGCTCCCGCAAGTCGCCCTGCCGCCTCATCCTCACCGATGTCGCCCGGCTCAATGCGTGCCGCAATCACATGCTCGATACCCTCGCCGATCAGCCGTTCAATGTCAGCAGATTCGATCTTGTGCCCCTTGGGCAGGTTGCCGCCTGCAAGCTTCACCGCATGGGCGAGGATCACGCCTTCAGCAACGTCGATGGAAAACGACCCGAATTTCATTTGTTATCACCGGTAGGTGATATTTCGCGGGTCCGCAGTGTATGGATGATCTCGGCGAGAATGGCGACCGCAATTTCCGCCGGGCTTGCTGCACCGATATTGAGCCCAATGGGTCCGCTGATCCTGGCAAGTGCAGCCTCGTCCACGCCGTCGGCACGCAGTCTTTCCAGGCGAGCCGCGTGCGTCTTGCGGCTGCCGAGCGCACCGACGTAGAAGCAGCCAGTTCGCAACGCCTCGGTGATCGGAAAATCATCGATCTTCGGATCATGCGTGACGGCAACCAGCGCCGTATAAGCATCCAGCGGACGCTCCTTGAGCACGTCTACCGGCCAATCAGCGGTCAAATCGATGCCGAGGAACCGCTCGGGCGTGGCGAAAGCCGTTCGTGGATCGATAATCCGGACATCGAAGCCGGCGAGAGACGCCATCTGTGACAGAATCTGGCTGATGTGTACCGCGCCGATAACGACGATGTGCGCCGGCGGCAGATGCACGTTTAGAAAGTAGCGGCGGCCATCGGCCTCGATCGACGTCGACCTTCCCGAACGAAAAGCAGCCTCGATGGCCAGACCAAAGGAAAGGGAGACGGAATCCCCCTCGAAGACGACGCTATCGTCGCCGGTCTCGAGGTCGGTGAGCAGGATGGCGGCCCGGCGCGCCCGGCGCGCATCGTTGAGCCGTCCAAGATTTGTGGCATCCATCAATCGAGCCTTTCGACATAGACGCGGATCCGGCCACCACAGGAAAGGCCGACGCGCCACGCGGTCTCGTCAGCGACGCCGAACTCGAGCATCTTCGCCTTGCCCTCGGCAATAACGTCCAAGGCCTCAGCAATGACAGCGCCTTCGACACATCCTCCTGAAACAGACCCCTCGAAATTGCCGTCGCGGTCGATCACCAAATGGCTGCCGGCGGGCCGCGGGGCCGATCCCCAGGTCTCGATCACCGTCGCTACCGCGACGTCTCGCCCCGCCTTCCTCCAGGCTTCCGCCATCATCAACGGATCAAGGTCAAATGATGTCCCTGTCATGCGATGCCTTTCAATGTTCCGAGGTACCGGCGCGGATCGTATATTGTCGACTTGGTTGCACCGAGTGCTGCTGCGAGATCGTTCAAGGATGATAGATTGTGGACCGGTCGGAATTCGTCAACATGCGGCATCATTGCGCGCACGCCGCGCGCCCTTGGCTCGAAGCCGTCGAAACGCAACAGAGGATTGAGCCAGATCAATCGCCGGCAGGAACGGTGCAGGCGATCCATCTCAGCCGTGAGCAAATCGGTTCCTTCGCGTTCCAGGCCGTCCGTGATCAAGAGAACGACAGCGCCCTGCCCGAGCACGCGCCGAGCCCATAGCCGATTGAATTCCTGCAGCGTTTCGCCGATCCGCGTTCCTCCAGACCAATCCTTGACAGCG
The DNA here is from genome assembly GCF_000298315.2 of Rhizobium grahamii CCGE 502. Taxonomy (GTDB): domain Bacteria; phylum Pseudomonadota; class Alphaproteobacteria; order Rhizobiales; family Rhizobiaceae; genus Rhizobium; species Rhizobium grahamii. Next base: position 38,616 of record NZ_AEYE02000013.1, read on the forward strand.
GCTGCGCATTCGTCCATCGCCTCGTCAGGATCCTTGTGTCGCATCTGGCGGGTAACGTTCGTGAGCCGCGTGCCGAATAGAAAGGTGTGAACCCGTCTGCGCTTCTCCGTCAGCACATGCAGAAAGTGCAAAAAAATGCGGGTGTACTGGCTCATGGAGCCGGAAATATCGGCGAGAACCACCAACGGTGGCTGCACCTCCCGAATCTCTCGATAGCGCGGCAAAATCAGCCCTGCTCCGCTGCGCAGGGCAGCCCGCATCGTCGCGCGGGGATCGACGTGCGAATGAACATGCGACGGTCGGAAGCGCCTGGTCCGTACCGTGTCCAGGGGTAACTGCAGTTTCCCGAGCGCCTTCTTGGCAGCGGCAATCTCCATCGCGGACATCTGGGCAAAGTCCATACGTCGGAAGACCTCGCTGCCCGACATCGTGAAGCGCGCATCGATCTCGATGTCAGGTTCATCGCGTGGCGGCTTCTCATTCTCTCGTTCGCCAAGGAGTGCGTCCGCAGCGCGGCTCGCGCCGGGTTTTGCCTTCTCCCTGTCACGGGTGTCGGGTGCGCGCGGCGACATCATCGCGATCATCTTCGCGACGAGATCTCGCGAGTGCCAGAAGAGGCGAAACGCCTCGTCGAAGACAGGCTTGTCTTCGTGGCGCTTGACGAAAACGGCAAAGAGCGCGGCGTGAAATTCCTCCCGCGATCCCACGCCGATCACCTCAACCGCCTCGATCGCATCGACGATCGCGGCCGGTCCGATCTTCAGGCCCGCCTTGCGGAGTGCTCTGGCGAAGAAAACGATGTTGTCTGCAAATCGACCTCCGCTTGCTGGAGATGGCGGAGCGACGGTCTGATCCTGTCCGCTTCTCGGATCCATTTGTTATCCAGCCGCCTGCAGTTCGCTTTTGATGTCTTCGAGTACCCGCGCACCGTCGCTGCCTTGGATTCGAGCGATATCATCCTGGTACTTCAACAGCGTCCCGATGGTGTCGGAGATCGTTTCCGGATCGAGCGCCAAGCGATCGAGTTCGGTTAGCGCAGTCGCCCAATCGATCGTCTCGGCAACCCCCGGATTCTTGAAGAGGTCCAGCGTCCGAAGCCGCTGCACATAGGCGACGATCTGGGCGGACAGAGCAGCATTACAGCTTGGCACCTTCCGGCGAATGATCTCGAGTTCCTGCGGGGCATCGGGATAATCAACCCAATGGTAAAGGCAGCGCCTCTTCAGGGCGTCGTGGACCTCGCGCGTCCGGTTCGTGGTGATGATGACAATCGGCGGTTCGGCGGCTCTGATGGTGCCAAGCTCAGGGATCGTAACCTGAAAGTCGGAAAGAACCTCTAGCAGAAAGGCCTCGAAGGCCTCATCGGTCCGGTCGAGTTCATCGATGAGGAAAACCGGTGCCCGACCATTCGCGCTGGATAGAGCCTGCAGCACGGGCCGGCGGATCAGGTAACGCTCGGAAAAGATATCCGATTCGATCCTGTCTCGGTCGGTAAGCCCGGACGCTTCAGCGAGACGGATTTCCAGCATCTGCGCCGGATAGTTCCACTCATAGACGGCTGAGGCGATATCCAGCCCCTCGTAGCACTGCAGGCGGATCAGCGGCCGTCCCAAGGCCTTCGACAGGACCTTGGCGATCTCCGTCTTTCCAACGCCCGCCTCGCCCTCCAGGAACAGGGGGCGCTTCATTTTCAGGGCCAGGAAAAGGACTGTACCGAGGGGCCGCCCCGCCAGATAATTCTGATTGCCCAGCATCGCGATCGTTTCGTCGATCGACGACGGCAGCGGCGGATGAGCTTGATCCGACATGTTTCCTCCCGTTTCGGGAAGTTATAGCGTGTGATAGTCGCGGTTCATATAGACAAGCGCGGGCTTCGCCTCGTTGTAGCGGATGGCGACGACCTCACCGAAAATGATGTGGTGCGTCGACATTTCCTTGATCTCGCTTACGCGGCAATCGAAGGAGGCAAGCGCATCGCGAAGAACGGGCGCCCCGGTCACGAGCCTATCGAAGGCGCCCGTCTGGAACCGTTGGTCGTTTGTCAGTTGGGCGCGGCCGGAAAAGGCATCAGCAAGCGCCTGATGGTGCGCCGCCAGCGTATTCAACGCAAAGATGCCGCTCCGGAAGAAGATGTCATTCTTTGGATTGCTGTTGTTCAAGCATACCAGAATGGTCGCAGGGTCATCCGATACGGAGCAAGCGGCGGTGATCGTCACGCCGCGGCGCTCCTCGCCGATTGCCGTCGTCACGAGTTGCACATGGCCCCCAAAGCGGCTCATCGCATCCCGGTAGAGGCGCGGATCGATCGGTTGTTTGTTCAACAAATGCATTCTCCATCCGGCATCGCCGGGTTGTCGTTTCCTTTAATATGAAGGTGATCTCTTACGTTTTCTACAAAAGCCGGGCGAAAAGCTTCCTCATTGTGCGTTTTTCTTTGACGATCGATGCCGGACGGATAAAAGAGCAGACAAACGATTGGGACCGGCATCTTTTATGAATACTTTGCGTGGCCTAGCACTTCTGCCGATGCTGCTCCTTGCGGCCGGAGAATGCCATGCTGCCGGCCTAATCGTTGGTATCGTAGCGCCGCAGAATGGCAATCTCGCGCCAATTGGTGCCCAGATCATCGCCGGTGCGAGTGCCAAGGTCCAGCAGGACGGCGATACGATCGTCACGATCGACGAGACTTGCGCGGAAAATAGCGGTGCAGCGATCGCCGATGCCCTTATCAATGCCAAGGTTCAGGTTGCCGTGGGCTTTCTCTGCAGCGAGACGCTCGAAGGAGCGCTGCCGAAGCTGAAGGACGCAAATATCCCGGCAATCACTGTCTCGGTGCGTTCGCGCATCCTCATGGAAGATGCGCTGAAGAATGGCTGGCCGCTCTACCGGCTTGCGCCGGCCGATGGTGCCGAAGCGGAAAAGATCATCGACCTGATCCTGCGTGAGTGGGCGGCCTCTCCGATCGCTCTGATCGAGGACGGCACCATCCATGGTCGCGAGCTTACGGAAGCAATCCGCAATGCGCTCGAGGAAAAGGGCCTCAAACCCGTGTTTACCGACACTTATCGACCGGGCCAGGAACAACAGGTCGCTCTCGTGCGACGGCTGAGGAAGGCCGGGGCGACAAAGGTCTTCGTCGGTGGAGATCGCAGCGATGTTGCCGTCATCGCACGAGATGCTGCGGCGGAGAAAATCCATCTCGATATACTCGGTGGGGACGCCATGCGCGCTGCCGACCAGCCACTCCAACTCGCGGACGGCGTTTTGGCCGTTGTCCTCCCAGACTATGCTGCGCGCCCGGAGGCCAAGGCTGTGGTTGACGCGTTCCGCACCAATGGTGCCGAGCCCGAAGGCTATGTGTTGCCTGCCTATGCCGCAGTAGAAATCGCGGCGAAAGCGGCGCTTGATGCCGGCGCGGATGACAGGCCCATTGCCCAGCATATCGGCGGGACGTCGTTCGAAACGGTCATCGGAAAAGTTGCTTTCAATGCCGGCCACGAACTGGCGGATAACCCATACCGCTTGCTGCAGTGGCATGCCGGTTCGTTCGTCCCGCCGAGTCCACCGATCGAGTAGCGTCGTGCGCTTCGGCATGAGTTTTAGGGAGAGATTACAATGACCACGCCCATTCGGATCGCGCCATCCGTCCTTGCTGCCGACTTCGCCAAGCTCGGCCAGGAAGTGCGCGACGTGACAGCGGCCGGAGCCGACTGGATCCATCTCGATGTTATGGACGGCCACTTCGTCCCGAACATCTCCTTCGGCCCCGACGTGATCAAGTCGCTGCGCTCCTACACGGATGCTGTGTTCGATTGCCATCTGATGATCGCGCCGGCCGACCCGTATCTCGAGGCATTCGCCAAGGCTGGCTGCGACCGCATCACCGTCCACGCCGAGGCCGGTCCACATCTTCACCGCTCGCTTCAGACTATCCGAGGGCTCGGCAAGAAAGTCGGCGTGACGATTAATCCAGCGACGCCACTTTCTGCGATCGAGAACGTACTCGATGACGTTGACCTGATCCTCATCATGTCCGTCAACCCCGGTTTCGGTGGACAGAAATTCATTCCAGCAATGGCGGACAAGATTGCCGCCGCGCGGTCACTGATCGGTGACAGGCCAATCGATCTTGAGGTCGACGGCGGTGTAACCGTCGAAACCGCCCCGATCATCGGCAGGGCCGGTGGCAACGTTTTGGTTGCCGGTTCGGCGATTTTCAAGGGCGGCACCGTGGAGGCTTACAAGACCGCGATCAGCGCTCTGCGCAGTGCCGCGGAAGGCCAATCGAAGTCGTGACGAAAGCAGGCCGTCTTTGATCTCCGAGCGGCTCAAGGCGGCTCGCCCATCCCTCTCCGAGCTCCTTATCGGTGCCCTCCTGTGGGGCGCGCAGATGCTGACATCGGCAATGGCCGCCCTCTATCTCAGGAACGGGATGGAGACGGCACATGTACGCGATCTCGCAATACTCTATTTTGTGGGCGGCTTGCTGGCATGGCCGTTCATGCTGCCTCTGGGTCGTTTCTTTGCGCATCAACGATCCCTGGAGACACGCTTTGCCGCATTCTTCGTAGCACTGGCCGCCGGCACCATTCTGATGACAGCCTTTCTCTTTGCCATGGACTACCGTGTCTTCTACTCCGCATGGCACGCTCCTTTTGGATCTCTGACATGGGTATTTCAGTTCGCCTTTACGGGAGCCAGCGCCGTGTATCAGTTCGCGGTGCTGGGGCTGCGCCTGTTTCTTCCGCTCGGCCTCCTCTGCCTTTTCGGCACCAGCTTTGCGCTTGCAAAACGGATGCGTTGAGATTGCCGCCTGTCTTTGCTACAGGGGCGCCAGCATTCCCTTTATGAACGAAAGCAGGAAGCCATGATCCCGCGCTACTCCCGACCTGAGATGGTCGCCATCTGGTCCCCTGAGACCAAATTCCGCATCTGGTTCGAGATCGAGGCTCACGCCTGCGATGCGCTCGCCGTACTGGGCGTCATCCCGAAATCCGCCGCCAAGACGATATGGGAACGCGGTGGTGCCGCCACGTTCGATGTTGCGCGCATCGATGAAATCGAAGCCGTCACCAAGCATGACGTCATCGCCTTCCTGACGCACCTTTCTGAAATCGTCGGCCCTGATGCCCGCTTCGTCCATCAGGGTATGACCTCTTCGGATGTTCTCGACACCACGCTGAATATCCAGCTCGTGCGCGCGGCTGACATTCTGCTCGCCGACATGGACCGGGTGCTTGCCGCACTGAAGGCACGTGCGTTCGAACACAAGGACACCATTCGCATCGGGCGCAGCCACGGCATTCATGCCGAGCCAACGACCATGGGGCTGACCCTGGCGCGCTTCTACGCCGAGATGAGCCGCAACCGCGCGCGTCTCGTGGCCGCGCGTGCCGAAATCGCCACCGGCGCGGTTTCTGGCGCCGTCGGCACCTTCGCCAATATCGACCCGCGGGTCGAGGAACATGTTTGCGCCAAGCTCGGCCTGATCCCGGAACCCGTTTCGACGCAGGTCATTCCGCGTGATCGCCACGCGATGTTCTTCGCCACGCTCGGCGTGATCGCGTCCTCCATAGAAAACGTCGCGATCGAGATTCGTCACATGCAGCGCACGGAAGTTCTGGAAGCTGAGGAATACTTCTCGCCTGGCCAGAAGGGCTCTTCCGCGATGCCGCACAAGCGTAATCCGGTATTGACCGAGAACCTCACTGGTCTGGCGCGGCTGGTCCGGATGTCAGTTGTTCCGGCGATGGAGAACGTTGCCCTCTGGCACGAGCGCGATATCAGCCATTCCAGCGTCGAGCGCGCCATTGGGCCCGACACGACGATCACGCTCGACTTCGCCTTGAACCGGCTGGCGGGTGTCATCGAGAAGCTCGTCGTCTATCCTGACAACATGATGAAGAATCTCGACAAGTTCCGCGGCCTCGTGCATTCGCAGCGCGTGCTTCTGGCGCTGACGCAGGCCGGCGTGTCGCGTGAAGATGCCTACCGGCTCGTCCAGCGCAACGCGATGAAAGTCTGGGAACAGGGCAAGGACTTCCTCGAGGAACTGTTGGCCGACGCAGAGGTCCGGGCAGCGTTGTCCGAAGAGGAAATCCGAGAAAAGTTCGACCTCGGATACCACACAAAACATGTGGATACGATCTTCCGGCGCGTCTTCGGCGCCGCCTGAGTTGGATCATTGAGACGGTGCCCTCGCGAGGGGCGCCGTTTTCCGTTTAGCCTTCTTGGGCTTTGCCGATGCGCCGTTGCCGCTCGGCTTGTCACTGCTGCCATTCTTCTCGTTCGACGCTGTAGTAGAGCGTTCGTTGCGAACCCCCTTCGCCGCCTTGGCGACGAGGCGATCCAGATGCTGGAGGTCCTCTTCATCAAGATGCTCGATGCCGATGAAGCGGTTTTCCGCGTGGCTGGTGAGGATGATTTCGTCCAGTTTGGCCTGCACCGCCCGCGCATCTCGCGTCTGAGCATTCTGCAGTACGAAAACCATCAAGAAGGTGATGATGGTCGTTCCCGTGTTGATGACGAGTTGCCACGTCTCGGAGAAATCGAAAACCGGGCCGGTTCCCGCCCAGACTGCGACGAGTACAACCGCAAGCACGAATGTCGCGGGCCTACCCGCCCATTCGGACGTCTTGCTGGCAAAGCGGGTAAAGAGATGTTGCGGTCTAGCCATATCTACCTCCCTCGGTATCCGCCTCAGCGAAACTCCAAGGGAGGTGTTGCAGTTCCCGGTCTTGCCGCTGTCAGACAACCGGCGGCGCGACGAGTTTCCGATAGAGGTGCCAGCTGGCGTGCCCGAGCACCGGCATCACCAGAGCCAGCCCAACGAACAACGGGATCGTTCCGACGATGAGGGAAACGGCGATGATCAGACCCCAGCACAAGACAGGGATCGGATTGGCGACAGTTGCCCTGACGGAAGTTTCCATCGCGCAGACGAGCCCGACGTCTCGATCCAGCAACAATGGGAAGGTCACCACGGTCGTGGCGAGCACGACAATGGCAAAGCCGAGACCGAGAACATGTCCCCAGATGATCAATTGCAATCCCTCGGGTGTCCCGAAGATCTCCGAGAAGAACAACGACATCGAACGAGGAAAGACGTCGCCGAAGACGTTGGCATAAAGTGTCTGCGCTGCGACCAGCCAGACGACGAAGAAGCCGAACAGCAGCAATCCGCCGGCAATGATCGATGGGAACGCCGGCGATCTCGTTACTTCGATCGCATGCGTCCAGGAGGTGTCCATACCGGCTTCACGCCTGCGGCTGATCTCATAGAGGCCAATCGCGGCAATCGGACCGATCAGCGCGAAACCCGAGATAAGCGGAAAAATCATCGGCAGGAGGTTGGCACTCGAGGTTGCGAGCGCAAGAAAAATCCCGGCGATAGGATACATCAGGCATAGAAAGACATAGTGGGATGGTTTTTCTCGAAAATCATCGAGCCCGCGCCGTAGCGCATCGAAGACATCTGCAACGCTGATCTTGTTGACGACCGGGCGTGTGTAGACATCGCTCGCACCCGACATAACATGGAATGCCGTCATGGCTTTCTCCTCCTCAGCCAAGATGGCCGGCAGCGAAAGGATCGGCGACGACGCCGATACGAGACGCAACCGGCACTGCCGAAAAAACATAACAAATTTCGACGGCCTTGTCCCACCCTCCCTTGACATAGCAGCCAAGCTTTCTCAAATCCGGCGATCATGAAAGCTTCTGACGCCGAAATTCTCATCATCCCCGGTTACACGAACTCCGGTCCCGACCACTGGCAAAGCCGCTGGGAGGCCAAGCTCAGTACGGCTCGTCGCGTCGAACAGGCGGAATGGTCGAAGCCGGTCCGCGACGATTGGGTTCGCCGCATCGCCGAAGAAGTCAATGCCGCGACGCATCCGGTGGTTCTCGTGGCGCATTCGCTCGGCATCCCGTCGGCTATCCACGCCATTCCGCATTTTCACAACAAGGTTGCCGGGGCATTTTTCGTCGCACCGCCCGACGTCGCGAATCATGCCATACGGCCAAAGCATCTGATGACGTTCGGCCCGTACCCGCGCGATCCCCTTCCATTTCCCACTCTTACGATCGCCAGTCGCAACGATCCCTTCGGCAGTTACGAACATGCTGATGATATCGCTGCGAGCTGGGGATCACTCCTCATCGACGCCGGGGAAGCCGGCCACATCAACAGCGAGTCCGGCCACGGTCCTTGGCCGGAAGGCACCATGGTGTTTGCGCAGTTCCTCAGCCGTTTGAAGCCATAGCCTAGCCGCCCTGCCTGAGTAGCATCAGTGAGATCGGCAGCGGCCCGAGGAGACGCGTCGCGGAAACAAGCACCATGGCGGCTGATTGTCGGCTAATCGCCCTCGCCGCGAATGAAGAGAACGCCCGCCAAGCCGACGAGAACGATGCATTGCAGTATGAACATCGGCCATTCTGGAGACATGTCATTTCCCCTCCCCAACCCGGGCGATATAGGGTGCCGCCGGGCAAGTGTAGCCATACTCCGGAAAAATTACCCGCATCTCAGCAGCTGCGCGATCAAGGTGCAACTAAGCATTTGTTTTCGCATTATTATTATTTTTGCGACATTAAGGGCTGTTTAATTCAATAAATGCAAAATATATACACGCTAAAAGAGCGAGTATGCAGTTTGAAGCAAGCAACTCCCGATAAACGGGCCAAATCGAAAACGAAGGTCAAAGCTGCAGCGTTTGACGGCAGCATGGCGCCGCAGAATGGTGCTGAACTTTCGGAGCGCGAGAGCCGCTGGAACTACGCTCTTGTGGGATCAGGCCTCGGCGTCTGGGATCACAACCTTCGTCTTGGCAAGCGCTATTACTCCGACACTTGGAAAGTCATGCGCGGCATGGCGCCCGATGAGGAAGCCGACGGCGACTATGATGCGTGGATCGAACTCATCCACCCGGACGATCGGGAATTCGTCGTAAAGGCCATCGATCGTCAGAATGCCGGCGATCCCAACTACCAGATTTTCGAGTATCGAGAGCGGCACAGGGACGGTCATTGGATCTGGATTGAGTGCCGTGGCGCCTGTGTTGAATGGGACGAAAACGGTGCCCCTGCCCGGCTCGTCGGCACCGATACGGACATCACCGAGCGCAAGGAGGCGGAAGAGCGGCTCGCGCACGTGTCGCGGCGGCTTGACCTTGCCCTTGATATCTCCAACATCGGCGTCTTTGAGGCGGACATCGAAAACGGCACCGTCGATTGGGACGACCGCCTTCTGGCGATCTATGGCATTACCGACACTTCGCCGGCCGACACTGGCAATGCCTGGGAGGCCTCGTTGCATGCCGACGACAGGGATCGCGTGCTGGCAACGATCAATGACAGCGTCACGAACAACACAGATTTCGAGCACGAGTTCCGCATCATCAGACAGGACGGCATCGAGCGCGTCATTCGCGCAAAGGCTGCTTTCTTTTTCGACAGCGACGGACGCCGCAAGCTGATCGGTGCGAATTGGGATGTTACTGCCGAAGTTCGGCTCAATAACGAGTTGCAGCGCGCCAAGGATCTGGCGGAAGCCCGCAACAAGGAACTCGAAAGCGCCAAGGAAGACATCGAGCGTCTGGCGCTGCATGACTATCTCACAGAGCTACCCAATCGCCGATACCTAGACCGTATGCTGGACGAGCGTTCCACCGAATGTCGACGTACCGGCCTGACACTTGCAATCCTCCATATCGATCTCGATCGCTTCAAGCAGATCAACGACACGCTCGGTCACCGGGCCGGTGATGCGATGTTGAAACATGTTGCGCAGGTCTTGAAGAGAAACGTCCGCTCTACCGATTTCGTCGCTCGTATCGGCGGCGACGAATTCGTCGTCCTCTGCACGCTGGACGTCACCCCAAAGAAAATCTCCAATCTCGCTGAGCGCATTATTCGCGAACTGTGCAAGCCTATCCGCTACGAGGGTCACGATTGCCGTTTCGGCGCAAGCATCGGCATCGCGACGGATAGCGGCCCGGCACTCGACGCCAAGCAGCTTCTGCTGAATGCGGATATTGCACTCTACCGGGCCAAGAGCGGTGGGCGCAACCGGCACGAATTCTTCTCGACCGATGAGCGTCGACGCATTATCGCCAGCAAGCGCTTGGCGGATGAAATCCTGTTGGGCCTAGAACGCGGCGAGTTTGTTCCGTTTTACCAGCTGCAGTTCCATGCCCGAACGCTCGAAGTTGCTGGCGTCGAGACCCTGGCGCGCTGGCAGCATCGGGAGCACGGTTTGCTGGCGCCCGATCGCTTCCTCGCGATCGCCGAGGATCTGGATGTTGTCTCGACGATCGACGGTCTTATCCTCGAGCAGGCGCTGGCTGATCGCAAGCGGTGGGCGGATGAGGGCCTCCGCATCCCCAAGATCGCAGTCAACGTCTCGTCACGTCGCCTCGCAGATCCGAACCTCGCGAAGAAGCTTCGTGGCCTGAAGATCGAACCTCGGACGATTTCATTTGAACTGCTGGAATCGATCTCGCTGGACGACTGCGACGATGCTGTGATCGCCAACCTCCGGCACCTGCGCCGGCTCGGCATTGATATCGAGATCGATGACTTCGGCACGGGCCACGCGTCGATCGTCAGCCTTTTGAAGCTGAGCCCCAAGACCTTGAAGATCGACCGCGAACTGATCCGCATGCTGCCGCATTCGGCAGAGCAGCGAAAACTGGTCCGTTCGATCATCGATATCGGCCGCTCGCTGAATATTCTGGTCACTGCCGAGGGCGTCGAGACGATGGATCACGTCCGCATTCTCTACGACCTCGGCTGCGATATGCTTCAGGGCTATGCGCTGGCCCGTCCGATGCCCGCGATGCAGATAGCGCCTTTCGTACGGGCGGCGTCCTGGCGGGGCGTGGAAGGCCCTGCTAGGGGCCTCCAGCAGGATCTGCGCAAGTCGGTCAACGGCTCCGGCCAAAGATAAAGGTCTGCATGACGGCCTCGATGGGGACGGCTCACGTTCCGTTGATCGCAAAAAACCTGTAAACTCTTTGCAGAAAGTCTTCGATTCTCTTAGCGGAACTCCGGCAATCCGGATTCCGGGGAAGGAGTGACAGGCGGATTGTGAAACCCTCGCTTTTCCTTTAAGGGGACGCCACGAGATCGATCCACTCGCGCTATCCCAAGAGCGCCAACGATAGAGAACAATTGCAATGAACCGTCGCCGCCGTATTTACGAGGGCAAGGCAAAGATTCTGTATGAGGGCCCGGAGCCGGGCACGCTGATCCAGTTCTTCAAAGACGATGCCACCGCCTTCAACAAGAAAAAGCACGAAGTCATCGATGGCAAGGGCGTCCTGAACAACCGCATTTCGGAATACATCTTCAGCCATCTGAACAAGATCGGGATTCCGACACACTTTATTCGCCGTCTCAACATGCGCGAGCAGTTGATCCGCGAAGTGGAAATGATCCCGCTTGAGATCGTCGTCCGCAACGTTGCCGCCGGCTCGCTGTCGAAGCGCCTCGGCATCGAAGAAGGCGTAGTGCTGCCGCGCTCGATCATCGAGTTCTACTACAAGTCCGACGCGCTCGACGATCCAATGGTCTCTGAAGAGCACATTACGGCATTTGGCTGGGCCAACCCCGCCGAGCTCGATGACATTATGGCGCTCGCCATCCGCGTCAACGACTTCATGACCGGTCTCTTTCTCGGCGTCGGCATCCAGCTCGTCGATTTCAAGATCGAATGCGGCCGCCTGTATGAAGGCGACATGATGCGCATTATCCTGGCCGACGAGATCTCGCCGGACTCCTGCCGTCTTTGGGATATCGATACCCGCGAAAAGATGGACAAGGACCGCTTCCGCCGCGACATGGGTGGACTTCTCGAAGCCTATTCGGAAGTTGCGCGCCGCCTCGGCATCATCAACGAGAACGAACCTGTGCGTGGCACTGGTCCGGTGCTCGTGAAGTAAGACTTTCAGGCTAAGCAAAGACAGGGACGATAAAGTGATCAAGGCTCGTGTAACCGTCACGCTGAAGAACGGCGTTCTCGATCCGCAGGGCAAGGCAATCGAGGGCGCCCTTGGCGCGCTCGGCTTCGATGGTGTGGGCCATGTTCGTCAGGGCAAGGTTTTTGACGTCGAACTCGAAGGCGCTGACAAGGCGAAAGCGGAGAGTGACCTCAAGGCAATGTGTGAAAAACTCCTCGCAAATACGGTGATCGAGAACTATAATATTTCCGTCGACTAACCTAGTCGTGGAGCGCACTCGATGGCTGAATTGACGCAAGAGCTCATGCTTGAGTTGTTGACGAAAATGCACGAGCACATCGATACGCTGGATGCATCACTTGACGAAATCCGGAGCGAAATGCACTGCATGCGCGACACGATGACCTCGATGCAGCAGGAAATACATAGTATTTACGGCGTCCTCGGCCGGCATGAAGGCCGGCTGGAGCGAATTGAAAAGCGTCTCGTCCTTCGAGAACTTGCAGAAGCACAAACAAGGTTTTAGTCGCACTCATGAAATCAGCCGTCGTTCAACTTCCGGGTCTCAATCGCGATCGCGACATGATCGCTGCACTGACGAAAATCTCCGGTCACGCGCCGGTGACCATCTGGCAAACCGAGACGGACATTCCAGACGTCGACCTGATCGTCATCCCTGGCGGCTTTTCCTATGGCGACTACCTACGTTGCGGTGCCATCGCTGCGCGCATGCCGGTCATGCAGGCGATCATCGAAAAGGCAAACAAGGGCGTCAAGGTTCTCGGCGTCTGCAACGGCTTCCAGATCCTTCTCGAGGCCGGTCTGCTTCCCGGCGCGCTGATGCGTAATGCCTCACTCAAGTTCGTCTGCCGTGAGATCAAGCTCGAAGTTGTCAACGCAGACACCGATTTCACCCGCGCCTATTCCAAGGGCCAGATCATTCGTAGCCCAGTCGCCCATCACGACGGCAACTACTTCGCCGACGCCGAGACCCTGGCGAGGATCGAAGGCAGCGGCCAGGTCGTTTTCCGCTATGCGGAAGGCACCAATCCGAACGGCTCCCTCAACGATATTGCCGCCGTCATGAACGACAAGGGCAACATCCTCGGCATGATGCCGCACCCGGAAAACCTCATCGAAGCAGCACATGGCGGTTCCGACGGCCGTGGTTTGTTCGCTTCTGCTCTCGAGGTAATCGCTGCTTAACTTTCGGCACGTATGAGGCCATTCATCCGGTCATTGGAGCAAGTTGATGCGCCCTCGCCTTACGACGACACGTGTTTTCGCGATTGCCGCAACGGCGGCGCTGCTCGCGTCCTGCCAGTCGAATACGCCGGCGAAGGGTCCTGATCGCAGCGCGCTGTCCACCATGGAGCGCGTCGCTCTCGGTGCGAATTCCTGCTGGTTCAAATCCGGCGACGCGGCCTTTGCCGCATACAGGCTGGCGCCGGAATTGAATTCCTTCTCCGGTCGTCCTCGCATTCTCGTCGTGCACAAGGGGAGCCCCGAGAGTCGCCCGTTGCTCGTCGTTCAAGCGGAAGGCAATCCCTCAAAGCTCGATGCCTTTGGTCCGATGATGCAAAGCGCCACCGGACCGCGCATTGTCAACGATGTCACCCGCTGGGCTTCGGGCAACAAGGCCTGCGGCTGATCAGTCCCAGAAGAACGACTTGCCGGCTTCCTTGCGCGCATCCTCACGCGTGACGCCAATATCCAACAGCTCGTCATCCGTCAGATCGAGCAGAGCCCTACGGCTCTGCCGTTTCTCATGCCGATATAAGAGCCATCGCCATGCGGATTGAAGCACTGCCCGGGCAAATGGCAACTCTCGCGAAACACGGCATTGAATCGATTGCACCCCGGAAAGTAGAGATGCAATCCGGGTCTCGCTTTCTGGAACGACAGACATATCATTCTCCAAATGAATTGTATCTGTTGTGCAGATAATGTTGACGCATGGAGGGTGACAATATAGAGAATTGTCATGATGACAAATTGGCTCCCAGATGTTTCGCGCGGCTCCGGCCCGGTTTACCTCCGGATCGCGGACAGCATTGAATCAGCCATAGCCAGTGGCACCTTGGCTGCTGGCAGCAAATTGCCGCCGCAACGGAACCTCGCCTATGATATCGGCGTAACAATTGGGACAATCGGCCGAGCCTATGCGCTCGTGCACGAGCGCGGTCTCGTCGCCGGAGAAGTTGGGCGCGGGACTTACGTGCTCGATCGCGCCGAGACAGCACCCGGGAATCAACCGGACCCGCTAACGGTTGCGCTCGGCGGAACACGCCCGATCGATGCGCCCGCCGGCAAGATACGTTTCGACACCACGGCCGCGCCGGATCTTGGCCAGGGCAAGATCATCGGCAGTGTTCTTGCCGCGATCGGCGAGGAGCAGCTCTCCGAGATTTCGTCCTATTCGCGTGTGTTTCCCAAGAACTGGTACGCGGCCGGCCGGCGTTGGCTCGCCAGAAACGATTGGATGCCGGAGACGGAAAACATCGTCCCTACCCTTGGAGCCCACGCGGCTGCTGTCGCCGTCATCTCAGCCGTGTCGTCGCCCGGTGACAAGATCGTCTTCGAAGAGTTGAGCTATACGCAGGTGAGCCGCAGCGCACGTATTCTCGGCCGCCGCACGATCACCGTCGAGTCCGACGAAAATGGCGTGATTCCTGATGACTTCGAGCGCCTGTGCCTTCAGCAGCACCCAAAGCTCGCATTCCTCATGCCGACCGCGCACAATCCCACCCTGGCGACGATGCCACACGAGCGCCGGGCACGCGTCGCCGAGATAGCACGCCGCCACGGTGTCTGGCTAATCGAAGACGATCTCTACGGCGGTATGACTGGCGACGAAAACCCCTTGCTTGCGTCGCTCGCACCCGATCGCACGTTCCTGATCAGTGGCCTTTCGAAATCGGTGGCTGCCGGCGTGCGAGGCGGCTGGGTCGCCTGCCCGCCGCATTTTGCTCAGCGGATCAAGGTGACACACAAGATGATCACCGGCGGACTGCCATTCATTCTGGCCGAGGCTTGCGCGCGTCTCGTCGAGAGCGGTCAGGCACACGAAATCCGTAAGGCCAGCACAGTGGAACTCGCCGTCCGTGAGCGCCTCGCACGGGAGCAGTTGCAAGGATACGACTTCGTATCGCATCCACATGTCCCCTTCCTGTGGCTGAAGCTGCCGGATCCCTGGCTGTCGGGAACGTTCAAGAACGCTGCTTACGGAGAGGGCGTGCTGATCGACGACGAGGACGAATTCAAGGCTGCGCGAGCCGAGAAAGTCTATCATCGCGTTCGAGTAGGCTTCTCCTCGCCCCGGAACCGCGACGATTTGGTTGCGGGCCTCACGACATTGCGACGCCTGCTAGAAAGCGGTGGCGCGGGTTATGACGGTGAGATCTGAGACTGCGCTAGATTGGCCGCACGTCCGAAGTAAAAGGCCCCAGCCCCTCTCAAACTCGCTTTACCAAGCCCCGATCGATGCTACGAATTCAGCCGGATCCTGACGCTAGTCGGATGAGGGAATCTGAATGGCGATCGAATTTCTGAAAGTTGTAGGGCGTTCGTCAGTAGCGTTTTTTGTGGCGGCCACGGCGGCTTCGGCGGCGTCTGGCACGATGGGGAGCTCGAAGGCAACACGGATGGCCCGAACCTCGGCTGTCGATTCCTCTTTCGGGAATCCCTGGATGCCGGCTAGCGCTTCGACCAACACTGGGACGTGGTCGCCCAGGTTGCCCATTCGTCCCACGCCAATCTCTGCGATGGGCCGAACAACGGCATGACGCGCGCCGGTATTCAGGTCGGCTACAAGTTCTAAGCTACCATGATAGTTACCATTCGGTGCCCGCTGTCTGTTAACAGCGGGCATTTTCCTGTCGCGCGTTCCATCCAGTTAGGCTAAAGACACCGCAATCGCGCAACGGCAGGGACTTCCGAGAGCTCATGACCATTTCCAATACCCGCCCGATCACCCCCGAACTGATTGCCGCCCATGGCCTGAAGCCAGACGAGTATCAGCGGATATTGGACCTGATCGGCCGCGAACCGACCTTCACGGAGCTCGGCATCTTTTCGGCGATGTGGAACGAGCACTGCTCTTATAAATCCTCCAAGAAGTGGCTGCGCACCCTGCCGACCAAAGGCCCGCGCGTCATCCAGGGGCCTGGCGAGAACGCCGGTGTGGTCGATATCGATGATGGCGACTGCGTTGTCTTCAAGATGGAGAGTCACAACCACCCCTCCTACATCGAGCCGTATCAGGGCGCGGCAACCGGCGTCGGTGGCATTCTGCGCGATGTATTCACCATGGGTGCCCGCCCGATCGCTGCAATGAATGCGCTGCGCTTCGGCGAGCCGGACCATCCGAAGACTCGTCACCTCGTCTCCGGTGTCGTCTCGGGCGTCGGCGGTTATGGTAATTCCTTCGGTGTGCCCACGGTCGGCGGCGAGGTCGAATTCGACGCCCGCTACAACGGCAACATCCTGGTCAACGCCTTCGCGGCTGGCCTCGCAAAGTCGAACGCGATCTTTCTGTCGGAAGCCAAGGGCGTCGGCTTGCCGGTCGTCTATCTCGGCGCCAAGACCGGGCGCGACGGCGTCGGCGGGGCGACGATGGCTTCGGCCGAATTCGACGAGTCTATCGAGGAAAAGCGCCCGACCGTTCAGGTCGGTGACCCCTTCACCGAAAAGTGCCTGCTGGAAGCCTGCCTCGAGCTGATGCAAACCGGCGCCGTCATCGCCATCCAGGACATGGGCGCTGCCGGCCTCACCTGCTCGGCCGTCGAAATGGGCGCTAAGGGCGATCTGGGTATTCTGCTCGATCTGGATACCGTGCCGGTGCGTGAAGAGCAGATGACGGCCTATGAAATGATGCTGTCGGAAAGCCAGGAGCGCATGCTCATGGTTCTGGAGCCGGAAAAGGAAGCCGTCGCGAAGGCGATCTTCGTCAAGTGGGGCCTCGATTTCGCGATCGTCGGCAAGACGACTGACGACCTTCGTTTCCGCGTGGTTCATCAGGGCGAGGAAGTCGCAAACCTGCCGATCAAGGATCTCGGCGACCAGGCGCCCGAATATGATCGTCCGTGGCGCGAGTCGGATAAGCGCGCGCCCCTGCCCGCAAATCTCGTGGCCGAACCGGCAGACTACGGTCAGGCGCTGTTGCAGCTTGTCGGTTCTCCGAATCAATCAAGCCGCCGCTGGGTCTACGAGCAGTACGACACCCTGATCCAGGGCAATTCGCTCCAACTTCCGGGTGGCGATGCCGGCGTCGTTCGCGTCGAGAACCATCCGACCAAAGCCCTCGCGTTCTCCTCTGACGTCACACCGCGCTATGTCGAGGCCGATCCTTTTGAAGGCGGCAAACAGGCGGTCGCAGAGTGCTGGCGCAATATCACCGCCACAGGGGCAGAGCCGTTGGCGGCCACCGACAACCTGAATTTCGGCAATCCCGAAAAGCCGGAGATCATGGGCCAGTTCGTCCTGGCAGTAAAAGGCATCGGCGAAGCCTGCCGCGTCCTCGATTTCCCGATCGTGTCGGGCAACGTCTCGCTTTACAACGAGACCAACGGCGTCGCGATCCTACCGACCCCGACGATCGCTGGCGTCGGTCTTCTGTCTGACTGGAAGAAGATGGCGCGTATCGGCAGCGCCTCCAATGGCGACAAGGTCATCATGATCGGCACCGACGGCAGCCATCTCGGTTCGTCGGCCTACCTGCGCGACATTGCTGGCAGCCTCGAAGGCCCCGCCCCTGAAGTCGATCTCTTTGCGGAGCGCCGCAATGGCGACTTCGTACGCTCCGCCATCCGCAACGGCCAGGCAACTGCCTGCCACGACATCTCGTCCGGCGGTCTCGTCCTTGCGCTCGCCGAAATGGCGATGGCATCCGGCAAGGGCCTCAAGATTAGCCTCAATGAATGCAGGGGCGCACCACACGCATTGCTGTTCGGCGAGGATCAGGCCCGCTATGTCCTGACGGTGCCGGCGGACGTTGCGAGCTTCGTCTGCGCAAATGCAGAAGGTGCGGGTGTACCGTTCCGCCGGCTCGGCACCGTTGAAGGCGATAAGCTCGTGGTCGACGATCTGCTCTCCCTGCCGATTCAGCAATTGCGCGACGCCCATGAATCATGGTTCCCTGATTACATGGAAGGCCATGGCACACTGGCTGCCACGGAATAATGCGCAAGGAGTAACGATCATGCCTATGAAACCCGGTGATATCGAAGACATGATCAAGGCCGGAATTCCCGGCGCCAAGGTCACAATCCGCGATCTCGCCGGCGACGGCGATCACTACGCGGCTGAAGTCGTCGCGGAAGCCTTTCGCGGCAAGAGCCGTGTGCAGCAGCACCAGATGGTCTACGAGGCTCTCAAGGGAAACATGGGCGGCATATTGCACGCTCTGGCCCTGCAGACATCGGCGCCTGATTGATGTCGAACGCAAAATGCCCGGTTAGAAGCCGGGCATTTTGCTGTAGCCAGCCTCGGCAAGCATGGATGCCGAGCGCGGGCCGGCCGTCAGCAGCGTGAAATCAAACGGCGCCCGCAGATCCGGCCCCAGGACATACTGTCGGTGCACGCGCAGAAAGTCCTTCTTGATCTTGCGATAATGTTCGGCCGTCAGCATTTGCTTGACGCGGATGTACACCACCTTGGCCGGGCGTAGATCGCCATGTCCGCAAACGGCCACGACCGGCACCTTGTAGAAGTGAATTGCATCCGTCAGGCACTGGACGTCGAGCCAATGGACGTTCTCGCAGCCGGCGATCAAGCCCACGCGTGACCGCAACAATTTCGCCGGACGCAACAGCGCGCATTGCAGAAGCGCCGACCCGAGCGTTGCAAACACCACTCTCTTATCGCCGAAGACATCTGGTTGCTCCTCGATAAGGCGTCCGATCACATGCGCGGCAACGCTCGAACCCATGCTGTGAGACGAGATCACGTATTCATCCGCCGGTTCCGACAAAGCGGCACGAGCTGCCACAGCACAGCGATCGAGCCATTCATTGAATTCCGAACGGCTCATGCGAGCGAGCGCCACCGCCATGCGCCAGTCCGCGAAGAGATGCAATGTGTAGAAGCGTTCAGCAAAGGGCAGGAACGCGAAGATGAAGAAGGACGACGCCAACCCTACGCTCCAGAAGAGATGAGGGGCCGGCAATTCCATTCCAACCGGGATGACGGCGATCGTTGCGCTTAGCGAGAAGCCGAGGATCATCATCAGAAACGGGAAGATGAAGAACAGTCCAAATCGCCATGCATGCCTGAAATAGCCGGCCATCCCGCCGTAACCGATAACCTGCACAGCGGCCCAAAAGCCCGCGAGAATTTGCCACGCCCGGCTGTCGGCTCCAAGCCGCTCCACGAGAGCATTGTGATCAAAGACATGAATATGGCTGTTGGTTTCCCAACCATCCGCAATCGACGTCACCTTGAAACTTGTCGAATCCGACATGCATTTGGGCCCGCCGATGGTCACTCCAAAGTCCCAGACGGCCATGCTTTGCTTTGCGGATCGTTCGTAGCGCGCCCTGTGAGCGCGCGCATCAAGTGGCTCGAACCCCGGAAAATGGAGAACCACCCTCTTCGAAATCAATGTCATTATTTTCTTTCGTTGCCGCGCACGCGGCTGATAATTGCTGCGACGCATTCCGCGACAATTGTGGCGAAATCCGGGTAAGTTGCCCCGAGACCGGTCGCGCCGAATGCCTTCTCGCGTCGGCTCAGCAACCGGCGTAACGCAAGCGCAACAATCCGCCTCCCGCAAACCGATAGGGTGCTCTTTTTTTGCCGGCGCCTGCTGGAATTCGCGCGATCACATGCTATCTAAGCTTAACGATTGAAACGGCGGGCCTTTAACTCGCCTGTGGAAAGGATTAGGTCCCTATGAGCGGTATCAACGAATTCATCGACAACGAGATCAAGAGCAACGACGTCGTCCTCTTCATGAAGGGCACGCCGCAGTTTCCGCAGTGTGGTTTCTCCGGCCAGGTCGTGCAGATTCTCGATTACATCGGCGTCGATTACAAGGGCATCAACGTGCTCGCTGACTCCGAAATCCGCCAGGGCATCAAGGACTATTCCAACTGGCCGACGATCCCCCAGCTTTACGTAAAGGGCGAGTTCGTCGGCGGCTGCGACATCGTCCGGGAAATGTTCCAGGCCGGTGAGTTGCAGCAGCACCTGCAGGAACATGGCGTGACCGTTCGCGGCGCCGCCTGACCTGTCCGGTCATCGGGCGTTTCGCCCGGTTTCCAAATCTGTATTTTGAGTCCGAGGCGCTGTGCTGAACAGCGCCTTGGCCCGTTTATGGGAATTTCATTGTGACAAATTCATCACAAGCCGTGCACGCGGGCCAATTGCCCATGGGCAAAGGGGAGTTCATCGCGCTTGCTGCCTTCCTGATGGCGGTCAATTCCCTTGCCATCGACATCATGCTTCCGGCGCTGCAGCAGATCGGCGCAAGTCTTGGTATCGAAAGCGAAAATCATCGTCAGTTCGTCGTCTCCGCCTATTTGCTCGGCTTCGGCCTCGCACAGCTTTTCTACGGTCCCCTTTCCGACCGTTTCGGCCGTCGCCTACCTCTGCTGATCGGCCTTGCCATCTATATCGCTTCCGCCCTCGGCATTGCGCTGGTGCCGTCCTTTGCTGGTCTGCTTGCGCTTCGATTCGTTCAGGGCGTCGGTTCGGCTGCTACGCGCGTCATCACCATCTCCATTGTCCGTGACATCTACGGGGGCCGGCAGATGGCAGAGGTCATGTCACTGATCATGATGGTCTTCATGATTGTCCCTGTCATCGCGCCAGGCAGCGGCCAGATCATCATGTTCTTCGGCAGTTGGCATCTGATCTTTGTCTTCATCGCGCTCATGGCGGCCCTGATCTCGGTCTGGGCCTATATGCGGCTTCCCGAAACCCTGCACCCCTCGAATATTCGCCCATTTACCGCTCGCTCGGTCATCGGCGGCTTCAAGCTCGTGCTCACGAACCGGACAGCTCTCTGCTATACGATCGCCAGCACCTTCATTTTCGGCTCGCTGTTCGGCTTCATCAATTCCGCCCAGCAGATCTATGTCGGCATCTATGATCTCGGCGCTTATTTCCCCGTGGCTTTCGCCGGCGTCGCGGTTTTCATGTCGCTGTCGTCGTTCCTGAATTCGCGGCTCGTCGGCAAGTTCGGGATGCGGCGGCTGTCGCATGGTGCGTTGGCCGGCTTCATCGCCGTCAACACCATCTGGCTCGCATCCCTCATCCTCGGCCCGCAGCCGCTACCCTTCCCGTTCTTCATCGGCTTCTTCGGTCTGGCAATGTTCCAGTTCGGCTGGATCGGATCCAATTTCAATTCGCTTGCGATGGAGCCGCTTGGCCATGTCGCGGGCACGGCATCGTCCGTCCTGGGCTTCATGAGTACGGTCGGCGGCGCGTTGATCGGCGCCGGCATCGGCCAGGCCTTCAACGGGACAGCATTGCCGATGGTCGCGGGATATTTCACCGTTTCGATCATCGGTCTGATCTTCGTTTTGATCGCAGAAAAGGGGCGCCTCTTCCAGCCGCACAATCCTGCGGTCTGATCGCGTCGCTCGCTCGTATTTCAGGATTTCCATTATGACGCCACATCATAAACCGCATGTTGAAAACCAGGGCTCCCGCCGAATAGGCATGGGCTTTGTCGAATTCGTCGTGACCATAGCCATCATGACCGCCAGTATTGCCATGGCGATCGACAGCATGTTGCCGGCCCTGCCCGCAATCGGCCATTCGCTCGGCGTCGCCAACGCCAACGATGCGCAGCTGGTCATCGGCGTCTTCTTCCTGGGCTTCGGCGTCTCGCAGATCATTTTCGGCAGCCTGTCCGACACGTTCGGCCGCCGCAACATCTTGCTCGGCGGTTTGGCGGTTTACGTGCTCGCCATGTTCGGCGCGGCAGCCACGGGCAGTTTTGAAATGCTGCTTGTCATGCGCTTTATACAAGGCCTCGGCGGCGCAGCGGTTCGCATCACCACCATGGCCATCGTTCGTGACTGCTTTGGTGGCCGCGAGATGGCCCGTGTCATGTCCTATGTGATGATCGTCTTCATGATCGTTCCGATCGTGGCACCTTCCGTCGGTCAGCTGATCATCACCTATGCCAACTGGCACTGGATCTTCATCCTGCTCGGTCTCGTTGGTGGGATCCTGTTTGTCTGGGCATCACTGCGCTTGAAGGAATCGCTGCCGAAGGAAGAGCGCATTCCGCTATCGGTCGGCTCCGTCGTCGATGGCTTCAAAACCGTTCTGACGAATAAGATCACGTGCGGCTACATGATCGGCCTGACAATGTTCACGGCTGTCATCAGCGCCTACGTCATTTCGGTCCAGCAGGTTTTCGGTGAAGTCTACGGCCTTGGCGATTGGCTGCCGATTGCCTTTGCGGCAACGGCAGGCGGCATCGCGGTCGCAAACTTCGCCAACGGCTTCTTCGTGCGTAAGTTCGGCATGCGCCGTATCTCGCATGTCGCCATGATCGTCTTCACGATCGTTTCGGCAATCGGCTACGTCAAAGCGCTGGGCGGTCGGCCCGATTTCGCCTTCGCCTATGCGCTGTTCACGATCCTGCTGATGATGTTCGCAGTCATCGCGACCAACTTCACAGCCATCAGCCTGGAGCCGATGGGCAACCTCGCTGGCACAGCAACCGCCATCACCGGCTTCGTGTCGACGACCTTCGGCGCGATCCTCGGCGGCACGGTTGGCCAGCTCTTCAACGGCACTGTCCAGCCGCTCTTCGGTGGCTTTGCCGTGTTCGGCGCGATCAGCATCGCGGCGACGCTCTGGGCGGAAGGCGGCAAGCTCTTCACGCACCCAGGCGACAGCCCGCAGCTCGATCCGGGCGCCGGTCATTTCTAACGCGTAGAGCGTTCCTTAGCGCCCGCGACACGTCGTTGCGGGCGCAATTCTTTCAGGAGTTAGCGCCACACAAGGGCAACCGACAGAGCCAGCGCAAACGCCATGGCGATATTGAAGAACCTCGCCGCGCGCGAGGTCCGCAGAACCTGGGCCACGAGAGCACCCAGGACGAGCCAAAGGAACCCGGCCGGAAATGCGGCTGCTGCAAACAGCACACCCATCCACAAAGCGCCGCTAGTCTGAGCCTGCTGCGGGGATACAAGGAAGGTGCTACCTGCGCTCAGCGCGACCAGCCAGCCTTTCGGGTTCAGCCATTGAAATAGAAAAGCCTGCCGGAATCCGACCGCCCGCCTCTGTCCATTCGCTTCGACCGTGCCGGCATTGGCGATCTTCCAAGCCAGCCACAGCAGAAACAGAGATCCCGCCATCTTCATCGCTATTACGATGGCCGGCGCGGCGGCGACAATTTCTCCGACGCCAAAGGCACTTAGAACGATCATCACGCCCATGCCCAGCGATGCGCCGAGCGGACAGCCGATGCCTCTCAAGGTGCCGACAGCGGCACCGGTGGACAGGATCATCGTGTTGCTGGGTCCCGGCGTAACCGCCGCGATAAACGCAAACAGCAAGAAAGCCAGCGCCTGCGCGATATCCATCACTCCCTCCTCGTCATTTCAAAAGCGAGAGGATATCTACGATAGGCGTGCCTATCCGTATTGTACGTCTGTGCGCACGGCGTTCTGTTGGGAGCGCGAATATCGCACCCACGAAGCGCGACGTCAGTGGTGGCAGTCCGCGTAAGGCGGCAGCCTCGATATCAGATGGTGAAGATTTCACGCCGCAGAATGTCCCAGCTGTCCTGGTCAGGGGCAATCAGCAAGCCGCCGCGGGTATGATGCGGGAGGTAGGGCGAACCGTCGAAACGGGCCGCATGGGCGCCAGCCTCGATGCTGACAAGTGTGCCCGCAAGATGATCCCAGGGCATCAGCTTGTTATACATCAGGTAGTGCACGTGGCCGCCAGCAAAGGCGCGGTATTCGTGAGCCGCGCAGCGATAGTTGGCAAGAAATCGAACCTTGGCCAAATTCGCAAGGATCTCACTGCGCTTCGGCTTCGGCAGAAAGCCGGTGGACGCCATGCCAACCATGTCCTCCAGCGCGACGGGCGCCGCGACCGAGAGCCGTTCTGCCTCCCCGTCAGGACGTCGAAGCCATGCGCCGCCGCCTGTCTCCGCAATCACCCAATCGTCGCCCATCGGGTCGTAGATGATGCCGGCAACGGTTTCACCCTTGAACACTACGGAGGCCATGACTCCGAAAGCCGGAATGCCGGAAGCGAAATTGAACGTACCATCCACGGGATCAACGACGATGGCAAGGTCCGCTCCCTCGAGCTTACCGAGCAGATCGGGATCCGCCGCGGCTGACTCCTCACCGATGAACACCGCATCTGGCCAAAGGGCTGCGGCTTCCGCCTTGATCATCCGCTCCGCGTGCAGGTCGGCTTCCGTCACCAGGTCGGTCGCCTCGCTCTTGGCGCGGACGTCATCGCTCCCAAGGCGACGGAAACGCGGCAATATCTCTGCCTTCGCCGCCCGCCTCAGGAGATCGGCAAGCGTCGTTACATCTATCGTGGAACTCATGGACTTTCCTTCTTTGGCGTGAGCGCCGACTATTCGCTTTTCGGCACGGTCTCTCCAGCCATGAGGCCGCCGAAATCGAAAAGCTTTGGATCGAGCAGATGCGACGGGTTTACATGTGCGAGTGCTCTCAACATCGTGTCCTTGCGGCCCGGCATGCGACGCTCGATATCGGCGAGCATGTCCTTCATCGCATTGCGCTGCAACCCGTCCTGGGAGCCGCAGAGATCGCAGGGGATGATCGGAAACTGCATGGCAACCGCAAACTTCGCCATATCGTCTTCGGCGCAGTAGGCGAGCGGGCGCAGCACCATCAGGTTGCCCTCGTCATTGAGCAGTTTCGCCGGCATGGAGGCAAGCCGCCCGCCGTGGAACAAGTTCATGAAGAAGGTTTCGAGAATGTCCTCGCGATGGTGACCGAGCACCAGTGCGTCGCAGCCCTCTTCCTTGGCAATCCTGTAAAGATTGCCGCGACGAAGACGCGAACAGAGCGAGCAATATGTTGCCCCCTCAGGAACCTTCTCTTTTACGATCGAATAGGTATCGCGATACTCGATCCGGTGCTTGACACCGACCTTGGTGAGATATTCAGGCAGGATATGCTTCGGGAAGTTCGGCTGGCCCTGGTCGAGATTGCAGGCGATCAGTTCCACCGGCAGCAGACCGCGCCACTGCAGGTCAAGGAGAAGCGCAAGCAGCCCATACGAGTCCTTGCCGCCGGAGAGACCGATTAGCCAGCGCTTCTGCCCCTTCAGCATGGCAAAATCATCGAATGCCTGCCTGACGTTCCGTAACAACCGTTTGCGCAGCTTGTTGAACGACACCGAATTCGGAGCCTCGGCAAAGAGCGCGTGCGCGATCGCGCTATCCGCGTTCGGCCTTTCCAGCTCATCGGCAATGTCAGCTGCGATATTCATTCTCTCGTCCAATCAGAGTCTGCCTCCGCCTTAGCAGAAACCGCCAAGACAACCCAGCGTCAATCGCCGAAAACCGACCAGCCGGTCCGAGCCGTCAGCATTTCGAGCGCGACGGCGCCGAGCTGCGAGTTACCGACCTTGTTGAGGCCCGGCGACCAGACCGCGATCGACGCGATGCCCGGCGCCACGGCAAAGATGCCGCCACCGACACCGCTTTTGCCGGGAAGACCGACACGATAGGCGAAGTCACCGGAGCCGTCATAATGGCCGCACGTCAGCATCAGTGCATTGATGCGACGGGCCCGCTTCGGCGATACGACCGAGTGGCCGGCCATCGGATTGCTGCCGCGTGCGGCGAGGAAGAGGCCGGCTTTCGCGAGTTGCTCGCAGCTCATCGACAAGGCGCACTGGTGGAAATAGACTCCAAGCACGTGGTCGACGGGATGATCGAGGTTGCGATAGGAGCGCATGAAATTGGCAAGCGCGACATTGCGGTAGCCCGTCTGCGTTTCGGACCTTGCAACGCGATCATCGATCGTGATCGACTCGTCGTCCGCGAGATAGCGGACGAATCGCAGCAGCTCGCCGATCGCCTCGCGTGGCGCGTGGCCGGCCATGACGACATCGGTTACCGCGATCGCACCCGCATTAATGAAGGGATTGCGCGGAATGCCCTGCTCATGTTCGAGCTGGACGATCGAATTGAACGCGGAACCCGAAGGCTCACGGCCGACACGCTTCCACAAGCCCTCGCCGACCTTGCCAAGCGCAAGCGTCAGCATGAAAACCTTCGAAATGCTCTGGATGGAGAACGGGATATCAGCATTGCCGACGCTGTAGACCTTGCCGTCTACCGTCATTACGCTCAAGCCGAACTGTTCCGGATCAACCTTGGCGAGTTCTGGAATATAGTCCGCAACCGCGCCCTCGCCAATCCGGGGCGTCAGCTCCTTGTGGATGCTGTCAAGAACTGCTTGCAAGTCCGTCATTGTACTTCCCCAGGTAACAAAAAAGCCGCCTAAAGAGGCGGCTTTTCCGTATGCGAAAACGCCTCGCGATTAACGCGAATAGAATTCGACCACCAGATGCGGCTCCATGACGACCGGATACGGTACGTCGCCGAGCGCCGGAACACGAGCGAAGGTCGCAACCATCTTGTTATGGTCGACTTCGATGTAGTCCGGAACGTCGCGTTCAGCCAGGGCAATCGATTCCAGAACGGAAACGAGCTGCTTCGACTTCTGACGAACTTCGATGACGTCGCCAGCCTTGCAACGGTAGGAACCGATGTTGACGCGGACGCCATTCACGGTCACGTGGCCGTGGTTCACGAACTGGCGGGCAGCGAAAACGGTCGGAACGAACTTGGCGCGATAGACGATCGCGTCCAGACGGCACTCCAGAAGACCGATCAGGTTTTCAGAGGTATCGCCCTTGCGGCGGGAGGCTTCAGCGAAGATTGCACGGAACTGCTTTTCGCGCAGATCACCGTAGTAACCCTTCAGCTTCTGCTTGGCGCGCAGCTGCACACCGAAGTCAGAGAGCTTGCCCTTGCGGCGCTGACCATGCTGGCCCGGGCCGTATTCGCGGCGGTTCACCGGGGACTTCGGACGGCCCCAGATGTTTTCGCCCATACGGCGGTCAATCTTGTACTTGGACGATTCGCGCTTGCTCATCGTATTTCCTTTCAGAAAGTTAGAACGGTTTGTTGCCAAACCGCGTGAAGGAAACACGCCCTCCTTTGATCTTCTTTCGAGGATCCGACAGGATCATCCTATTACGCGAACAGGACAAATCCACGGGACATGTCAAATGAAACACCGGACATCTCTGCCCGGTGCTGGGGCGGTCTTTAGGGCGAAGTCGCTGGAATGTCAATCACAATTCCGCGCTCTCGCCCCGCAATAACCCCGATATTCCGGGCTCGGGAGTTTACTTGGCGCTCGCCGTTTCGGTCTTCAGGCCAAGTGCGTCGCTGATCGTATAGAACAGATCCGTCTGGTCAGTCAGGCCCGTGACGTTGGCAGCACGCGGTCCAAAGGCAGCGATACGAAGCTGCGAGCCGGTGTGACCCTGGTCGTCAGCATCGTCGGAGTTGCCGTAGCTCACCGCCATGACAGCACCATCCTTCGTCATCAGTGCTTCCGTCAGGCCCGGAGCCTTGGTATCGGCGTCGACGATCTGGCTAGCGTGCGCGTGGTCAGCGGTAACGACAACGAGCGTGTCGCCGGCTTCCTGCGCAAACTTCAGCGCTTCCTGAACGGCTTCATCGAGATCAACCGTCTCGCCAATCTGTCCGCACGGATTAGCGGCATGATCCTGTTTGTCAATCGAGGCGCCTTCGACCTGGAGGAAGAAGCCCTTCTCATTCGTCCGAAGCAACTCGATCGCCTTCGCCGTCATCTGTGCCAGTGTCGGCGTTGCGGCCGTGCGCTTCTCGTTCGGCTTGCAGACAACAGGCTCCTTCTCGACGTTGCCGTAGTGGCTGGCCTTCGGGCCTTCCCAGCGAACCGGCATGTTGCCTTCTGCAAACAGGCCAAGCACCGGAGCGCTGTCGTTTGCCTGCTTGACCGCCTGCAGCTCATCGAGGTTGGAGACGATCTTGTAACCGCGCTCTTCGGCCTGCTGGCGAAGCGTCTTGTCTTTCCATTCGCCGGCCTTTGCGGTTTCGGCGAAGCTCTTGGCGCCACCGCCGAGCGTCACGTCGGCGCGTGCATTCAGCAACTGCTCGCTGATCGAACCCTTGCCGCCGTTTTCAAGCGCGTTCGTCGGGCACTTCTCGGTCGTGGACGACGGGCTGTAGCACTTACGCTGCGTCACATGCGCGATCTGGACCGCAGGCGTTGCATCCTGCAGTTCGGCGGTCGAGACGTTGCCCGTGCCGATGCCGGCAGCCTTTGCCTTCTCGAGCAGGGTTTCGTGAGCCTTCTCGTGAATGTCGACGCCGATCGCACCGTTGTAAGACTTCACGCCGGTCGCCCAGGCGGTACCGGAGGCAGCAGAGTCGGTCACATAGGTCGGCTTGCCGGTCTTCTTGTCGAGCGAGTAGTGCGTGTACTGGCCAGTGATTGGCAGCGCATCGATGCCCTTGAAATACTGACCGGCGCCAACCGCATAGTTGCGTGCGATGGTGATTTCGGAATCGCCCATGCCATCGCCGATCAAAAGGATGACGTTCTTCGGGCGAGTATCGCTGAGCGCGGCACGATAGGCCTCGGTGATGTCGCCCGAAAGCCGGCGCGCGCCACCGGGAGCGCTGAGATCCGCGCTCGCTGCGCGTTCCAGAAGCTTGTTCGCCGCTTCGTCGGCATAGCCGGGCTGAATGGCAACGGTTGCAAGCAGGCCGCCGACGACAAGGCGCAGCAGCTGGTGACGAACGTTGTTTCTCATGACCGAGATCTCCTTTTGATAATCCGCATCGACCGCACGGGTCGGGCGCCTTATCCACCACCCGAATGAAGCTCTTGTGACAAAGCAACTTCTTCGTGTGACATTAGAGATCGACTATAGACCGAGCCGATAGTTAGCGCTCGGTCTGGTCTTCATTCCGCTGCGGAGCGCATTTCATCCGCATCGGTGGCGTTGGCATCGCCGGGGGCTGTCTGGCAATTCATGTCGGGGAAAGCAACGATGCGCTTGCCGGCGAAATCCGTGTGGACCACCACCGTCCCCTGCTCCTCGAAATAGCCAAGCAGGCGTCGCGCACGCCGGGCCGAATGCGTCCCGTAAGCCCGGGCAATCCGCGCATCGGATGGGCATGGCTCGCCGCAGACGGCGGCTTTTGCCAGCATCAGGAAAACACCCTGCAGATCGTCGGTGACACCGGAAGAGAGCGACAACGCCGTTCCCCAAGCCTCGGTCTCTGCCGTCGCCGCATCCACGCCGGAGCGGGAAATCGCCACGCGGCGCCGAAACTCCGGCAGGGACATCGGAGTACCGGGAACCCGGCGCATACGAAGGCGCACAAGGAATTCCTGATAAAGCACCGAATCCGTTCGGAATCCGGAGCTAGGATCGTCGAGTATCTCGTGCAGCACCGCCGCCAGCCGTTCCTCCCGCTCCTCGGCGGACAATTCGGGCTGAGACGAACGCGGTTCCGAGACGGGCGCCGAGGCGGCAGGCGCAGACCGCGACAGCTCCGCAAGGATATCGGTGGTCGGCCGTGGCGCGGGCGGCGCACGGCGGACGATCGGCCTCTGAAACTCCTCTGGATCCGGCGTGAAGATCAGGTCTTCGACGTCCTGCGGGGCATCCGGCAACGGCATCAGCTTGGGGCTCGACGAACGCGCCGAGGTCTCGACATTGCCGATCTGGATGGGCAGCGGGCGACGCGACAAAGCCGGCCCGAGAGCAACGAAATTACCGCGCTTGAGATCGCGGAACATTTCCGCCTGGCGGCGATCCATGCCGAGCAGATCGGCGGCGCGGGCCATGTCGATGTCGAGAAAGGTGCGGCCCATCAGGAAGTTCGAAGCTTCGGCGGCCACGTTCTTGGCGAGCTTTGCCAGGCGCTGCGTCGCGATCACCCCGGCAAGGCCGCGCTTGCGACCGCGGCACATCAGGTTCGTCATCGCGCCAAGCGACATCTTTCGCGCGTCGTCGGAAACTTCGCCAGCGACCGACGGCGCGAACATCTGCGCTTCATCGACCACCACGAGGACCGGGTACCAGAACTCGCGATCGGCATCGAACATGCCGTTGAGGAAGGCTGCAGCGGCGCGCATCTGCTGCTCGATCTCAAGCCCTTCAAGCGTGAGAACGCAGGAAACGCGATGCTGCCGGATACGGTTGGCGATACCGGCAAGTTCCGCCTCGGTGCGTTCACCATCGACGACGACATGACCGAACTTGTCCGACAACGTGACGAAATCACCTTCGGGATCGATGATGACCTGCTGCACCCATTGCGCGGATTGCTCCAGCAGACGGCGGAGCAGATGCGACTTGCCGGAGCCGGAATTGCCCTGCACCAGAAGACGGGTAGCCAGAAGCTCCTCGATATCGAGCGTGGCCGGATTGCCTCCCGACGCCGATCCCATATCGATACCAACCTGCAATGTCACATTCCTCTTTCAATCAAACACGGCGTCCTAGCAGATCAGACCGTGTCTTTGGCAACACGGCAACACAAACCCACAGGAGAAAACGTCAGAACCTGGGCTTCAGCATCCTTGTGAAAACCAAGCTGGTCAGCAGCGGAACCAGCAAAATGGCAAGCCCGACGCGCAACCCCAAGACCTCGGCGATGAAACCGATCAACGGCGGCCCGATCAGAAAACCCGTGAGAGCCATGAAGGACAGGATCGCGACGTTGGCTGCCGCCGGTCGGTCCTTGAGGCTCGCCGCTGCAGTGACAGCCAGGGGAAAGCCGACCGACACGCCGATCCCGACCAAGGCAAACCCCGCCAGGGTCACCAGGCTATGCCAGGCAAAGACGACAATCAGCATTCCTGTAAGAGCCGCCACCCCACAACCACGGGCCAGTGCAATTGCCCCGAAACGCTGCTTCAGATGGTCGCCGCTGAAGCGTCCGGTCGCCACCATCATTGCGAAAATCGTGTATCCGATACCCGTCATCATGCCGTCTGTCTGGAAGACGTCCTTGAGATAGACGGCGGACCAGTCGGCGATGGCGCCCTCCGTCATGGTGATCCCGAAGACGAAGGCGCAGATGCCGAGAAGCGCGCTGCTCGGCAGCTTGAACGGCATGTCCGGCGGCGCCGCACCTGCCTCGCGATCGGGCGGCAGACGAAGGCTTGCGACGATGGCAAACGGCAGAACGATGAAGGCGGCTGTCATGATTGCCCATTCGGCAGGCGCAGCAATCGCGACCATTCCCGAACCAAGCAGGCTGCCCGCCATGATGCCGAGGCTCCAGAAACCATGACAGCGGTTCATGATGATGGAGCCAGTGTCCTTTTCGGCGCGGTCCGCTTCGACATTCAATCCCAGTTCCAACGTCGACATCGCGACGCCGAGCAAAGCCAGCGCAATGAAGAGCTCGATCGGTGTGCGAGAGAAAGCTGGAAGACAGACGATCACCGAGAAGACGACGAACCCGGCTAGAACGGTGGTTTTACCCCCTATCCGCGCCACGACTCGCCCGGCAAAGGGCAGCGTCGCGAGAATCCCCACCGGCATGCCGAGCAGCGCCAACGCAAGATCGGCTGGACCAAGCTCCAGCCGGGCCTGAATTTCAGGGATGCGCGGCAGCCAACTGCCGAATGCTATCGGCTGCAGGAAAAAGATAGCCATTACAAGCTTTTGAAAGGACATGCGGAGCTCTGCGGGATGGATGCGAATCACAACCCCAGTTTGCGCAGTCGTATAGGCTTGCGATAGCCCCTATTGCATCAAGATCGATCCCGCGTCGCGCGACAGCACCGTATGTCAAGCCCTCAGCCCAAATCCCTGCATCAGCCGCCGCGTTGCAAAATCGGGATTGCCCGAGGTGAAGACCGCAAAGTCGAAGTTGTCGGGATGCACGGCATCGGCGACATGCGGAACGAGGCTTCGGGCACGTCTGGCAATTGCCTCCGCCGGATCGAGCCAATCGACGGGCCAGGGTGCGAGCCGACGGAACACGTTGGCCATGAAGGGATAATGCGTGCAGGCGAGAACCACGATATCGGTCTTCGAACCGTCCTTCTCCACGAAGCACCGGTCTATCTCAGAAAGCACAGCCTCGTCAGACACAGCATCGCCGCGGATATAGGCCTCTGCCATCCGCGCCAGGTTTTCGGACCCGACCAGGCGCACGTGGCACTGTTGTGCGAAGGATTGGATCAGGTCGCGCGTATAGGCGCGCTTGACGGTCCCCGGTGTCGCCAGCACAGAGACCAGCCCTGAGCGCGTCCGCTCGGCGGCAGGCTTGATCGCCGGTACAGTGCCAACAAAGGTCATCCGGGGAAACGCCGCACGCAAGTCCGCCCCGACAAGCGTGAAGGCAGTGTTGCAGGCGATGATGCAGACCTCAGGATCATAGTCGACAAGCAGCTTGGCGAAAAGGCCGATGACCCGTTCCTTCAGCGCCTGTTCTTCCCAGCCGCCATAGGGAAAGCCGGCATCGTCGGCGATATAGACAAACCCGCGCTCGGGCATCAGCACGCGCGCCTCGCGGAGCACGGTCAGCCCCCCGATGCCGGAATCGAAGACCAGAACCGGTTTCAGCTCATTCGGCGCTGCTGTCATCTTCCGATTGTTCCTTGGCGTCTACGGGCGGCCGGCTGCCGCGCGGATATTTCCGCGAGAAGCGGTCGAGGGAGGAAATCACGCCGCGCAACACGCTGATTTCTTGTTCCGTGAAGGCGCGGCGTGAAAGGACTGCGCGCAGGTTGTCCACCATTTTCGGCTTTTTCGCGGGCGGATGGAAATAATTGCGTGCTTCGAGCGCTTCTTCCAACTGATCGTAGAGACCGAAAAGTTGCTCTTTCGTGGATTGCGTCTGCGACATCGCCTGGAAGGGAACGGCCGAGACATCCTCCATGCCCGACTTCATCCACTCGTACGACATCAAGAGCACCGCTTGAGCGATGTTGAGTGAGGCAAAGGCGGGATTGACAGGGAAAGTCACAATCTCGTCGGCCAGCGCTACCTCTTCGTTGTTGAGCCCCCAGCGTTCGCGGCCGAAGAGTATACCGGTGCCCTCACCTGCGCGGAATTTCGCTCGCAGCGTTTCTGCCGCCGCCACGGGCGAGCGTACGGGCTTGAAGCCATCCCGCTGTCGGGCCGTCGTCGCATAGACGAAATTCAGGTCGGCAACCGCCTGTTCCAGCGTCTCGTAAACCTTCGTGCCTTCGATCACGTGATCAGCTTTCGAAGCGGCCGCCTGCGCCTTGTCGTTCGGCCAGCCGTCGCGCGGATTGATGAGCCTCAGTTCCGCCAGGCCGAAGTTCGCCATGGCACGCGCGACCATGCCGATGTTCTCGCCCATCTGGGGTTCGACGAGGATGATAACCGGACCTTCCCTGAGAAGTTGCCGCTCGCTGTTCGTGCCTGCCATAACGCTGGATCCTTTTGCTAAGCGCGGGAATAGCCAAGCCGGACCGAAACGGCAAGGGTCAGGCACCAGCGTAGAGCCTTTCCAAGGTAGAACCGATCATCTCCAGCCCAAGGCGCGAGCCGGCACGCGAGAGCGGCAAACGTCGTCCGGGCGTGCCGCCGGTCTTTCTATCGACGAAGAAGCACTCCGATTGACGCTTTGCCAGAAGCGTTACGCGCTGAAGCTCTGCGTCAATCAACTTCGGGCTCTCCACATCGCTGGCGGCTGCTTCCTGGTCTCTGGCCATAACCCGTGCCCAATAGGTCGCGGCGAGAAAGATTGCCAGCGTTTGCCGAATATGTCCCGGTTTGGTGACAATCGACCAGGAGGTACCGAAAGGACGTGCGGCGGTGGCCAGATCCCGGTATGCGGCGTCGAGCTTCTGCGAAAAGGCGATCAAGGAGTCCGTCGCGTTCTTCGCACCAGCGGCACCAAGAAGTTCTTCCAAAGCCGAGAACCACTTGCCAACTGCCATATCCAACGCTCCCCGCGTCCGCGACGGAAGGACGACAAACGCAACGAACGTGCCGGCCGCTGCGCCCAGCATGGTTTCCTCGATGCGCAACAACAGGAGATCGACTGTCAGCGATCCCATCATGCCATAGACGAGGCAGAGTGCGATCGACACGAAGAAGGTCATCGTCGCGTAGGATGTCTGCAAGAAGTAGAAGGCGAGGAAAATGGTGATCGTCGTGACGGCAAGCGCAGCCACCACATGCGCCGTGAGAACGGTCGCCAAAACCAGCCCCATGGCGATCCCGAGAAGCGTCCCAAGTGAACGCTGCAGCGCCTTCATAGCGGTATCGCCACGGGAATTGGTGTTCGTGAACACCAGGAACGAGGCAAGCACCGCCCAAAACCAACGCTCTCGCGAAATCATAAGTCCGAATGTCATCGCGATCGCCGATGCCAGCGTTACCTGCAGCGCGGAGCGGATCAGCGGATTGTTGAGCGAAAAGTCGATCTTCGCAGGAGCGGAAACTTCATCTGTCACGGCAGCGACCTCGGCAAATCCGGTCGCATAGCCCATTTCGATCGTCTCTGCGAGCAACGCTCTTGCCTCTCCCAGGCGGATCAAAGCCTGGCTTGTTTCTGCCTCTAATTCGTCCAGTGTTTCCAGCATTGTTGGCGGCGGAGAGCCGTCTATGATCGCGTGAACGAGAGGAAATGGCGGCAGGCTTTGCGAACTGAGCACGATGACGCTCTCGGCGGCAAGGTGGGCGTCGAACAGGCGGATGG
Source organism: Rhizobium grahamii CCGE 502 (assembly GCF_000298315.2). Classification (GTDB taxonomy): domain Bacteria; phylum Pseudomonadota; class Alphaproteobacteria; order Rhizobiales; family Rhizobiaceae; genus Rhizobium; species Rhizobium grahamii. The sequence goes on from NZ_AEYE02000013.1 coordinate 73,302, forward strand.
CCAACACCGCCGCCGGCTCCGTGCCCTCGAAGACGCCCGCCGGCGGTCGTGGTATGAAACCCTCGGCCATCAACACGACCTCTTTCAGCCGCTCCTCCAGCTGCCTCAATTCCTGTGCATCCTTGTCCGCCATTCGCCCCACGGACGCGAGGGCAGCGATCTTGAATAAAATCTGGTTGATCCGGCCGCGAACGCTTTCCAGCGAGCGCAAGAGATCCCGACGCCAATCATCGGGAAGCACCAGAGAACGTACGGCATGCCCGATCAAAGCCGGAGCGACCGGCCCGATTGCAATCAGCGGAAGGTCTGCGATGTGCGGGCGGAAGTAGGCCCCGAGAAAATAGGAGGTGAAGGCAAACATACCGACCGCATGCCCACGCGGCCCGAACACACGTCCGGCCGAGGCAAGAAAGATGATGAGCAGGAACGCTGCATCCGACACATAGCGGTTTGTTTCGAGGACCGCGGCGAGGCCGACGACACAGACGCTTGCCACACAGCCCAATAAGCGTGTGACGAGCTGGGAGGCACCGCCTTTGTCCTTTACCGCAACCCCGCCTTCGATCGAGAGGACAATGCCGAGACCGTAGGCCGCCGCCGGGAGCGGAAACAGCAGATGGTGGATTGCCAATAACGCTCCAAACGAGAGAGCCATCGTTAGCGTTACCCGGGACGCGATGCGCAGACGCGACAGCGCCGGGTCGTGCGCGAGCAGCCAGTCACGGAAGTCAAAACTGGAAAGCACGCGTCCCCGCCCCTTGTTCGTGACGTCGAGCAGTCGTTGATGAGGGAAGCCTCGTATTCCTTCGAGGGACGGCCCGCCATCCCTCGCACAACCGCCATTCGGAAGTTGGAAACTAGCGCATTCGTCAGCCCGGGAAAGTGCCGGTCGGAGCCATCCAAGCCATCATTGTCCCTTGGCGATCTGCACCATGGTGTTTTTGAGCGAGTTCGGAGGTTGGCCCGGATCGCCTTCAGTGATGATGTCGTCGATGACCGGCTTGCCGGCCTCGTCGAGCATCTCAAAGCGGACCGTCGTGATCGCCTGCTTGTCCGATCCGTCATCCATACAGGTCGCCTTCTTGAAGGTGACGACAACTTCCGTTGCACTATCGGCGGAGGGCTTCGGCGTGTAGGTCAGATCCTCAAGCGGACATGCATCCTCGCCATTGACGATCACATCGTAGTCGAACGGCGAGACACCGTCCTCGTCGGCAGCTGGGTTCTGAATGGCCGCCTGGTATTTCGTCACGAAGTCCTTGCTGTAGAGCCGCGAAAGTCTGCTTGGATCGAAGATGTCGATCCAGTCGCTGTCTGCACCAGACCAATTCTTGATGGTCGCGTCCATGATCTCTTTCACAGGCGCCGTAACGTCGGCGGCAAACATCGGCGAGGCTGAACCGAGCAGGACCGCAAGGGCAAGGGAAGTCTTCTTCATGACGAGCATCCGGGGCAATGGTTTTGCGCCGGAGACTAGCCATTTTCCTCTGCTTGGCAATGGCCGCAAAAACACCGTCCCCTTCTGCTTCCGGCTTTGCACTCCCGGCGCACAATGCTATAGCCCACGGGATTTTATATCACCCACCCGGGACGCATGTCCCTCAAAAGCTTAACGAGGCAGATACATGAAGAAGATCAAGGTCGCCAATCCCGTCGCGGATCTCGACGGCGATGAAATGACTCGCATCATTTGGCAGCTCATCAAGGATAAGCTGATCCATCCGTATCTCGACCTCGACATCGACTACTTCGACCTCTCCGTTGAAAACCGCGACGCCACCAACGACCAGGTGACGGTCGACGCTGCCAACGCCATCAAGAAGCACGGCGTCGGCATCAAGTGCGCGACGATCACGCCTGACGAAGACCGCGTGAAGGAGTTCAACCTCAAGCAGATGTGGAAGAGCCCGAACGGCACCATCCGAAACATTCTCGGCGGCGTCATCTTCCGCGAGCCGATCATCTGCCAGAACGTTCCGCGCCTCGTTCCCGGTTGGACCAAGCCGATCGTTGTCGGCCGTCACGCCTTCGGCGACCAGTACCGCGCAACCGACTTCAAATTCCCCGGCAAGGGCAAGCTGACGATCAAGTTCGTCGGTGAGGACGGCCAGGTTATCGAAAAGGAAGTCTTCGACGCTCCGGGCGCCGGCGTGGCGATGGCCATGTACAACCTCGACGAGTCGATCCGTGAATTCGCCCGCGCCTCGATGATGTACGGCCTGATGCGCAAGTGGCCGGTCTACCTGTCGACCAAGAACACCATCCTCAAGGCCTATGACGGCCGCTTCAAGGACATCTTCCAGGAAGTCTACGAAGCTGAATTCCAGGATCAGTTCAAGGAAATCGGTATCACCTACGAGCACCGCCTGATCGACGACATGGTCGCATCCGCTCTGAAGTGGTCCGGCGGTTACGTCTGGGCCTGCAAGAACTACGACGGCGACGTTCAGTCCGACACGGTTGCCCAGGGCTTCGGCTCGCTCGGCCTGATGACCTCGGTTCTGCTGACGCCCGATGGCAAGACGGTCGAAGCTGAAGCTGCGCACGGCACGGTTACCCGTCACTACCGCCAGCACCAGAAGGGTCAGGAAACCTCGACGAACTCGATCGCTTCGATCTTCGCCTGGACCCGCGGCCTCGCACATCGCGCCAAGCTCGACGACAACGCCGAACTCGCGAAGTTCGCTTCGACGCTGGAAAAAGTCTGCGTCGACACCGTCGAATCCGGCTTTATGACCAAGGATCTGGCACTGCTGATCGGCCCGGATCAGCCGTGGCTCTCCACCACCGCCTTCCTCGACAAGATCGACCAGAACCTGCAGAAGGCGATGGCATAAGCCAGACGCAAATATCAGAATGGACGGCGGGGATTTCCCCGCCGTTTTCGTTTCAGGACAAGACAATCAGGGAACAACTGGAATGACCGCCACCATTCGACCACTTCAGCCTTCCGAGCGCGCCGCATGGGAGCCGCTGTGGCTTGCCTACCAGCGCTTCTATGAAGTCGTCATTCCCGACGAGACGACCGAGCTGACCTGGAGCCGTTTCCACGACCCCGCGGAGGAGATGCATGCGCTCGGCGCATTCGATCCCGAGGGAAAACTGGTCGGCATCGTTCACGCTATCTTCCACCGCTCGACCTGGCTGCCAAAATGGACCTGCTACCTCCAGGATCTCTACGTGGAAAGCGATCAGCGCGGCCTTGGCATCGGTGCGCTCCTGATCGATGCGGTCGCCGACCTTGCGCGGGCAAACGGTGCGGGACGGCTCTACTGGATGACCCACGAAACCAACGCCACTGCCCGAAAGCTGTACGACCGGATCGCAGCGCGCTCCGGCTTCATCCAGTATCGCAAGGCGCTTTGATCGAACAGGCGGACTTTGCTTCAACCAGCACTGTCCTATTTCCCGGCAGTGGATAGCTGCGTCGAGGGTATCGACGAGAACAGGAGGAGGAATGAATGGCTGAAGAACTGATACTCTACACAAACCCCATGTCACGAGGCCGCATCGCCCGCTGGATGCTGGAAGAGACCGGCGTCCCCTATGAGACCAAGATCATTGGCTTCGACGGGGGGATGAAGTCACCGGAATATCTCGCGGTGAACCCGATGGGAAAAGTGCCGGCGATCCGTCACGGCAAGACGATCGTCACCGAATGCGCCGCGATCTGCGCCTATCTCGCCGACACCTTCCCGGAAGCGAACCTCGCGCCGGAGCCGGATGAACGCGGCAACTACTATCGCTGGATGTTCTTCGCAGCCGGGCCACTTGAAGCCGCAGCGACCAACAAGGCGCTGGGCTTCGATACGCCAGCCGACAAGAGCCGTATGGCGGGCTACGGCAGCTTCTCGGATGTCATGAACACGCTGGAGAAGGCAGTCGGCGCCTCGCCCTACATCGCCGGCAATCGCTTCACTGCGGCCGACGTCTATGTCGGCTCGCATATCGGCTGGGGCATGAGCTTCGGCACGATCGAGAAGCGCCAGGCATTCGTCGATTACTACGGCCGCCTGATGGCGCGCCCCGGCTACAAGCGGGCGTCGGAAATAGACGACGCCTCCATGAAGGCAGCTGAATAGGCTAGTCAAGCGGCATGTAGATGTCGGTCAGAAGCTCGGTCGGTGGCACCTCGCGAGGGTTGTTCAGGTATTCCTCGAACATGAGACTGTCGCGCAACTGCCGGCCGGAAGCAGGCAGCCACTCCGCGTAGAGCCACTGGTAAGCCTTGTGCATATCAGCGTATGGCCCCTTGTGACGCAGGACCGCATATTCACCGCCATCCAGCATCTGGGCCTGCAGCGGAGGCGCGGCGGCAACATCACCGTCAGTGCTGACGCACGCGATGGAGCGCAGCTTTTCCGCGGGTACGATATCGGGATCATCGAAATAGACTCCGATCATCCGCATCGTCGGCCGGGCCAGCCCGCGGACATGCAGGGTGCCGAACAACGTCTCGAATGCCTGGCCGATCTGCATGTACGAACCGAGGTGCGGTACGCCAATCAATTGAATTAGCTCAATCTTGCGTAAGGTAACATCAAACATCGCTGCGATCTTTCCGTTAGGTGAAGGTTCAAACGCTGTGTGACTACCCTTCTTCCGGTATTGCGCCGGCGGCATGCCGTAGACCGACTTAAAAATACGGTTGAATGACTGGAGGTTGGGATAGCCTGATCGCTTTGCAATTTCCCCAACTGAAAGATGCGTACCGACAATATCGCCAGCGGCACGCTGCAGCCGCAACCGCTTTACGGTCGCGGCAAGCGTCTCGCCATGAATGGCACGGTAGACCCGATGCCAGTGATAGCTCGACATGCAGGCGATCTCCCCAAGCTTGTCCATATCCAACTCCTCGTCGAGATGATTGTGGATATGGGCCGATACCCGCCGAAGCCGGGCTTCATAGAGCGTCCAAGCCGTTGCGCCATTCATGTCAGAACCTCTTGCAAACCGATCGGCCACACAGAACCATAGCCTGATTTGACAAATCCTGCGGACTTCGACGACCGCGCAAAGAAAAAGGCGGGATTGCCCCGCCTTTCCAAAACTCGATGCAGTTCCGTGCGCTCAGCTTGCCAGCGCAAGCGCCACGGCTTCGATCGCCTCATCGGCCTTCGCCCCGTCGGGCCCACCGGCCTGGGCCATGTCGGGACGACCGCCGCCGCCCTTTCCGCCCAATGCAGCCGACGCGACGCGGACGAGATCAACAGCGCTGAAACGGCCGGTCAGGTCAGGCGTGACAGCGACAACGGCGCTTGCCTTGCCATCGTCAGACACGCCGATCAGAGCAACCACGCCGGAGCCGAGGCTTGCCTTGCCGTCGTCGGCAAGGCCCTTGAGATCCTTCGGATCCACGCCCGAGATCGCCTTGCCGAGGAATTTCACGCCGCCGACTTCACGCACAGCGTCGTCGGAGCCGCCCTGCCCGCCGCCCATGGCGAGCTTGCGCTTGGCATCGGCCAGTTCCTTCTCCAGCTTGCGGCGCTCATCCATCAACGCCTCAACGCGCGACAGCACCTCGCCCGGCTGCACCTTCAGCGCCCCGGCAAGAGCCTTAACGCGCTCGTCCTGCTCGGCCAGATAGGCACGCGCCGGCTCGCCGGTCACTGCCTCAAGGCGGCGCACGCCGGAGCTGACCGCGCTGTCGCCGAGAATGCGCACAAGGCCGATGTCACCAGTCGCCGACACATGCGTACCGCCGCAGAGTTCGACCGAGTAGGCCTTGCCCGCCTTGGCGCCATGCAGCCCGCGGCCCATTGCGACCACGCGTACTTCCTCGCCGTATTTCTCACCGAACAACGCCATTGCGCCTTCTGCGATCGCGTCATCGACGCTCATCAGGCGTGTCGTCACCGGCGAATTCTGCAGGATGATCTCGTTGGCCATGTCCTCGACGCGCTTCAGCTCTTCCGCCGTTATCGGCTTCGGATGGGAAACGTCGAAGCGCAGGCGCTCCGGCGCGACCAGCGAGCCCTTCTGCGCGACGTGCGTGCCGAGAACCTCGCGCAGCGCTTCGTGCAGAAGGTGGGTCGCCGAGTGGTTGGCGCGGATGCGCGAACGGCGGGCGTGATCGACGGTCATGGCAACCGCGTCGCCGGCCTTGACGCTGCCCTCGACGACGGTGCCGGTATGGACGAACAGCCCCTCGCCGCGCTTCTGGGTATCGGAGATCTCGATCTTCGCGGTGTCGGAGGAGATGATGCCGGTATCGCCCATCTGTCCGCCGGATTCGCCGTAGAACGGTGTCTGGTTGACGACGATCTGGACCTTGTCGCCCTTGGCGGCTGCGTCGACGGCAACACCGTCCTTGACGATCGCCTGTACGACGCCTTCGGCCGTCTCGGTGTCATAGCCGAGGAACTCGGTTGCGCCGTGCTTGTCGCGCAGCTCGAACCAGATGGTTTCCGTCGCCTTGTCGCCGGAGCCGGCCCAGTGCGAACGGGCCTCCGCCTTCTGGCGCTCCATCGCATCGGTGAAGCCGGCGAGATCGACGCTGATTTCGCGGGCGCGCAGCGCGTCCTGCGTCAGGTCGAGCGGGAACCCGTAGGTGTCGTAGAGCTTGAAGGCGGTCTCGCCATCCAGCATGTCGCCCTTGCCGAGCGTCGTCGTCGCGTCGGAGAGAAGCGACAGGCCGCGCTTCAGCGTCGTGCGGAACTTGGTTTCCTCAAGCTTCAGCGTCTCGGTGATCAGCGCTTCGGCGCGCACCAGCTCCGGATAGGCGCGGCCCATCTGCTGGATCAACGCCGGCAGGAGTTTCCACATCAGCGGCTCGCGGGCGCCGAGCAGTTCGGCATGGCGCATAGCGCGGCGCATGATGCGACGCAGTACATAACCGCGGCCTTCGGCCGAGGGCAGAACGCCATCGGCGATCAGGAAGGCCGACGAGCGCAGATGGTCGGCGATGACGCGATGGCTGGCCCGCTGCTCGCCTTCGGCCTTGACGCCGGTCACCTCTTCCGAGGCCTCGATCAGGGCGCGGAAAAGATCGATATCGTAGTTGTCATGCTTGCCCTGCAGCACTGCCGCCACGCGCTCGAGACCCATGCCGGTATCGATCGACGGACGCGGCAGGTCGACGCGCTCTTCCTTGGTGAGCTGCTCGTACTGCATGAAGACGAGATTCCAGATCTCGATGAAGCGGTCACCATCTTCCTCCGGCGAGCCGGGAGGACCGCCCCAGATGTGATCGCCGTGGTCATAGAAGATCTCCGAGCACGGACCGCAGGGGCCGGTATCGCCCATCGCCCAGAAATTGTCGCTGGTCGCGATGCGAATGATCTTGTCGTCGGACAGGCCGGCGATCTTCTTCCAGAGATTAAAGGCCTCGTCATCCGTATGATAGACGGTAACCAGCAGACGCTTGGCGTCGAGGGCGAATTCCTTGGTGATCAGGTTCCAGGCAAGTTCGATTGCCCGCTCCTTGAAGTAATCGCCGAAGGAGAAGTTCCCAAGCATCTCGAAGAAGGTGTGATGGCGTGCAGTGTAGCCGACGTTATCAAGGTCGTTATGCTTGCCGCCGGCGCGGACGCACTTTTGCGCCGTCGAGGCGGTTTTGTACGGCCGCTGCTCCAAGCCGGTAAAAACGTTCTTGAACTGCACCATGCCGGCATTGGTGAACATCAACGTTGGATCGTTTCGCGGCACCAACGGGCTCGACGGAACGATTTCGTGGCCGTTCTTCTTGAAGTAGTCGAGGAAGGTCGACCGGATATCATTCACACCGCTCATGCTATGCCCTTCAATGCTGCCGGGAGGCAGGTCAAAACTTAAATCCAGTGGCTTTTATCGCTCGCCTTAACCACTGTCCAGCAGACAAACAAAACCGGCCGCATTCTCATCAAGGAATGCGGCCGGTTTTGAACTCTTGGCAACCGTCAGACGGAATTAGCCGTCTGCGGCCTCGTCACCGTCGTTTGCATCAGGCCCGCCATTCTGCAGGAAGCGGTCGGCAATCAAACCGGCATTCTGACGAAGCGCGGTCTCGATCTCGCGCAGGAGATCCGGATTGTCGCGTAGGAAAAGCTTCGCATTTTCGCGACCCTGGCCGAGACGCTGGCTATTGTAGGAGAACCAGGCGCCCGACTTCTCGACGATACCCGCCTTGACGCCGAGGTCTACGAGCTCGCCAGTCTTCGACACACCCTCACCATACATGATGTCGAATTCGACCTGCTTGAAGGGAGGCGCCATCTTGTTCTTGACGACCTTGACGCGGGTCTGGTTGCCAATCACCTCTTCGCGCTCCTTGACCGCGCCAATGCGGCGGATGTCGAGGCGAACGGACGCATAGAACTTCAGCGCGTTACCGCCAGTCGTCGTTTCCGGCGAGCCGAACATGACGCCGATCTTCATGCGGATCTGGTTGATAAAGATAACCATGGTGTTCGACTTCGAGATCGAAGCCGTCAGCTTGCGCAACGCCTGGCTCATCAGACGAGCCTGGAGACCCGGCAGGTTGTCGCCCATCTCGCCTTCGATTTCGGCCCGCGGCGTCAGCGCGGCGACAGAGTCGACAACGAGAACGTCGACGGCACCGGAACGGACCAGCGTGTCCGTGATCTCGAGCGCCTGTTCGCCCGTATCCGGCTGCGAAATAAGGAGGTTCTGCAGATCTACGCCGAGCTTGCGGGCGTAGACCGGATCAAGAGCGTGCTCTGCATCAACAAAGGCGCAGATGCCGCCCTTCTTCTGCGATTCCGCAATCGTCTGCAGCGCCAGCGTCGTCTTACCCGAGCTCTCCGGTCCATAAATTTCAATGATACGGCCCTTCGGAAGGCCGCCGATGCCGAGCGCGATATCCAACCCGAGAGAACCCGTCGAAACCGTTTCGATCTCGACGACATTCTCGTTCGAGCCGAGCTTCATGATAGAGCCCTTGCCGAACGACCGCTCGATCTGTGAGAGTGCCGCTTCAAGTGCCTTGCTTTTGTCCACCGATTTGTCCTCTACAAGCCGCAATGTATTCTGTGACATTCGATCCACCTTTAGGTTATTGAAGCCGCTCAAGCAATGTCGCCGCCAATGCGGATTTTGTACCGCATTTGTTCTCATTGCGCAAGCTGCCTTCAAATAATTGAAAGAAAAAGGTAAAATGGCCTGTGTTCTGCATTTGTTTTAGCTATGAAAAGCAACAGCTTAGAAATAGGGCGCTGGCGGACAACCGGGTAGCGGCAGCGGGACGATTCGCGTCTTCCGGCACTGCGGGACGATGAGATGAAACAGAAGATACTTGTCCTTGGCGGAGCTCACATCGACAGGCGCGGACGCATTTCCGGGGATACCGTGGCCGGTGCCAGCAATCCTGGCTCATGGTTCGAGGAGCCAGGCGGCGGCGGCTTCAATGCGGCGCGCAACCTGGCCAGACTGGGGTTCGAGGTGACGATGATTTCGCCCCGTGGCGGCGATCCGATCGGCGATATGGTGAGCGAGGCAGCCGACTTCGCGGGTGTTCACGACCGGCCCTTTGTCTTTCTCGACCGAAAGACGCCGAGCTATACGGCAATCATCGAGAACGACGGGAATCTAGTGATTGCGCTTGCCGACATGGATCTCTATCGCATGTTCGTGCCGCGCCGGCTTTCGATCCGTGCGGTGCGCGAGACCTTTGCCGCGACTGATTTTATCCTCTTCGACGCCAATCTGCCGGCAGAAACGCTGGCATCGATCGTCGAGCGCGCCAAGGCTCTTAGCAAGCCGGTTGGCGCGATCGCGATCTCGCCTGCGAAGGCGATCAAGCTGAAACCATGCATCCACGGAATCGACTATCTATTCCTCAATGAAGCCGAGGCTGCCGCGCTTACGGGAGAGCGGCCGAACGACCCGGCACATTGGCCGTCACTGTTAGGCGACATCGGCCTGCGCGGCGGTGTCGTCACGCGCGGCCAACGCGAGCTGATTGCGTTTGCAGATCGCCGCGTTGTTGCCCTGCAGCCGGTAGATCTCGAGGGCGTAGCCGATGTCACCGGCGCCGGCGACTCGCTTGCAGCCGGCGTCATATCAGGGCTTATGCGCGGAATGCCCTTGGCCGAGGCAGTGCGCGAGGGTGCGGCCGCGGCAGCCCTGACTGTGCAGTCCCCACACGCGGTCAATGAAAATCTTTCTCCGGATTTGGTGAGGGAGACGCTTGCCCTTGTTCCGCCAGCGAGAATTTTGCATTGAAGCCAATACCGACGAAATGGAAGAGACAATGACAAAACCGATCTCCCCCCTCCTGCCGATCGCCTATTCCAAGGAAGTCGCAAGCGCAAAACAGCGCGGCGCGCCGATCGTGGCGCTCGAGTCGACGATCATCACCCACGGCATGCCTTACCCCGGCAACATCGAGATGGCTCGCAGCGTCGAGGCGCTCATTCGTGAGCAGGGTGCGGTTCCCGCTACCATCGCTGTGATTCATGGGACCCTCCATATCGGCCTTGAGGCCGAACAGCTGGAGCAGTTGGCTCAGGCCAAGGATGTCATGAAGGTCTCGCGCGCCGACCTCGCCTTCGCGATCGCCGAGCGCCGTCACGGTGCGACAACCGTGGCAGCTACAATGATCGCCGCCGAGCGTGCCGGCATCAAAGTCTTCGCCACGGGTGGCATTGGTGGCGTCCACCGCGGGGCGGAGGAAAGCTTCGATATCTCCGCTGACCTCGAAGAACTCGGCCGCACCGGCGTCATCGTCGTTTGCGCCGGCGCCAAGGCAATCCTCGACATTCCGAAAACTCTGGAAGTGCTCGAAACCGCTGGCGTGCCTGTCGTCACCTATGAAAGCGAGGAATTTCCAGCCTTCTGGTCGCGTGCTTCTGGATTGCGCAGCCCGCTGACGCTCAACAGCCCGGCAGCCATCGCCAATTTCCAGGCGGTGCGCGAGCAGCTCGGAATTGACGGCGGCATGCTGATTGCCAACCCGGTGCCGGAGGCAGACGAGATCCCGCGGGAGGAAATGGAAATCTACATCGAGCGCGCGCTCGACAGTGCCGAGCGCGAGGAAATCAGCGGCAAGGAAGTGACGCCTTACCTGCTCAGCACGATCTTTGACCTGACCGACGGCCAGAGCCTGAAGACCAACATCGCGCTAGTGGAGAACAATGCGCGACTGGCGGCAGAAATTGCCGTCGCGCTAGCCGGCTGATTGTTTGAAGGAGGGGCGCCAAGGCGCCCCTTAGCTGTCAAGCGTTTCCTTGACGACGACGGCAAGCTGCTTGAGGGAGAACGGCTTCGGCAGAAAGCCGAACTTCGAATCCGGCGGCAGGTTGCGCGCGAACGCATCCTCGGCATAGCCCGAAACGAAAATGAACTTCAGGTCCGGATAATTCTTGCGCAGTTCGCGCAGCAGCGATGGACCATCCATCTCCGGCATCACGACATCCGAAACGACGATGTCAACCTTGCCTTCGAGTTCGTCCATGATATCCAGCGCCTCGACGCCGGATCCCGCCTCGTAAACCGTATAGCCGCGGGTCTCGAGCATGCGCTTGCCACCCCGACGTACCGCTTCCTCATCCTCGACCAACAAAATGACGGCTGACCCGGTCAGATCCTCAGGTTGCTCCACAGCTGCCGGCACGGCTTCGATCGGTGTACCAGCCGCTGGCGTGACGGCGTCCGCCTCCGCGGCAACCGCCGGCTCGACAATATGGCGCGGCAGGAACACCCGGAACGTCGTCCCCTTGCCAACTTCGGACTCGGGCTGGATGAATCCGCCCGATTGCTTGACGATGCCATAAACCATAGCGAGGCCAAGCCCCGTTCCCTTGCCCACTTCCTTGGTCGTGAAGAAGGGCTCGAAAATCTTGTCCATGATCTCAGGCGCGATGCCCGTCCCGTTGTCCGAGACCTCGACAAGGACCATGTCCTCGTGTGGCATGTAGGAATAGTTGAACGCGGCCACCTCTTCCGCCGTCACGTTCTTCGTGCGAAGCGTCAGCTTGCCGCCTTGCGGCATGGCGTCGCGCGCGTTGACGCAGAGGTTGATCAGCACTTGCTCGAATTGCGAAAGGTCCGTCTTCACGGGCCAGAGATCACGACCATACTCAACGTCGAGCTTCACATTCGTACCGGACAGCAGGCGATCGACAAGCATCCTGAGGTCGCCCACCACATCGGTCAGATTGAGCACGGTCGGTCGCATCGTCTGCTTGCGTGAGAACGCCAGCAGTTGCCGCACAAGCACGGCGGCACGATTAGCGTTGCGTTTGATTTCCATCAGGTCCGCAAAGCCTGGATCGGCAGGCCGCGCCTGCAGCAGTAGATGGTCGGAGGACAGCAGGATCGCCGTCAGAACGTTGTTGAAGTCGTGCGCGATCCCACCTGCCAGCGTGCCAACCGCATTCATCTTCTGCGTCTGGGCCATCTGCGCCTCGAGCGCCTTCTGCTCTGTCACCTCGACGGCATAGACGATCGCGGCCTCCTCCGGCGCCTCGTCGCTCTGGTCGATTACCGCATTGACGTAGAAGCGGAAGTGGCGGGCTTCATCCGTCGGCGTGCGCGAATCGATCGGCGGGATATCGCCCTGCCGGTCCTTGGCCGCCGCAAGCGCGTCTTGCAGCCTTGCCTTGTCGCTGTCCTGCACAATGACCTCAAGCAAGGCACCGTTCTCAACGTCATTGCGGGAGACGATTCCGGAAAACAGCTTCAGGAAGGGCGCGTTGGTGCGCAGGATGCGGCCTTCGCCATCCACCGAGGCGATCGCCATCGGTGTGTTGTTGAAGAAACGCGTAAACCGCATCGCCGCGGCCGAGGCGGATTGGTCGCTTTCTCCGCTCTTCTGGCGGGTCAGCACAATCGTCCGGCTTTCTCCGGGCGCGCCGTCACGCGTCGACGTGACGCTGTGAACGATCTGTGCAGGCAGGCTCTGCCCGTTCATCTTCTTTAGGTCGAGATCGAGCGTCACCGTCTTCTTCAGGCCGGGATCCGCCTGCACCGACTGGATCAGCGCAAGCCCCTCGCCCGCGACAAAGTCGCCAATCGTGACCGAACCGGGCACGAATTTCGTGAGATCGATGCCGAGCCACTCGGCAAGCGTCGCGTTGAGGTAGAAAATCTCGCCCTTGCGCCCCGCCGAAAAGAACCCAGCCGGCGCATGGTCGAGATAGTCGATGGCATTCTGCAATTCCTTGAAGAACCGCTCCTGATCGTCGCGTTCTGATGTGATGTCACTGATCTGCCAGATATGAAGCGGTTTGCGTCCTATCTCCTCGCTCTGGAGTGTCCGCGCCTTCAGACGGTACCAATGCGCTCCCGCGCCGCTTGTTGCAGGGCCGAGCGACCGCAAAAGGCGGAATTCCTCGCTGCCCTCCCGGCCCTCACGCAATCCGTTGGACAGGCGATAGAGCGCCTCGTTCGATTCCCGATGTCGCGACAGCAGCGCTTCGAGCGTCTGAACCTCCGTCGACTTGCGCGCGCCGGTCAATTGACCATAGGCCGCGTTTGCATAGACGATGCGACCCTTCTCATCGGTGATCAGAGATCCGTCGGGGTGGCTGTTCAAAAAGGCACGCGCCAGGCTGTCCGACTGCCGCTGCGGCATGACCTCGATGAAACCGATCACCGACGACACGAGGAAGAAAATCCCCACCATGGCCAGTACGCCGAGAACACCGAGCACCATCTCGTTGTCTAGTGAGCGTTTAAAGACAACGAACCCGGCGGCTGCGCCAATCAAGACAAGCGCGAGCAGAATGATCCGCAAGGCCGTGCCCGTGCGGCCCCCGCGGTCCAAGAGCGGTTCGTTAAACTCGTCGGCCTGACGCGGTTTCGTCATCTATTCCCTCGCATGGCCTGCCGGGCTTCGGTCGTAACAGGAGACAAAGCAGGAATCAGGCACCTTTTTCTTCTTACCAATTTGCGGTCTCCGCCAAAACACTGGTCTCCATGAAGACTGATTGAATTCACAGCGAAGAGCGCCAATTTCGCCATTAAAATGCGTTGTTAAGAAAACATGTTCGAATTCCACTTCGGGTCGGGATGACTGGACAAGGCCGTCGCGACGTGTCTACGAAGTAGTAATGTCGCGATGTGGTGCAAAACCGCGAAGGGAGTAAACCAAGATGTTCGATGATCTCATGGGAGCTTACGGAAGCCGCTTCCTTCTTGCCGCTGGCGGCGTCGGCTTGGCTCTATTGCTGCTGATTGTCGTACTCTGGATCGTCCGTAGCCGCGCGCCTTCGCCTTTCGTCCGTGGCGGTCGCAATCGCCAACCACGGCTGCAGGTTCTTGATGCCGCCGCCGTCGATGCGCGCAGGCGCCTCGTCCTCGTTCGTCGTGACGATATCGAGCATCTGATCATGATCGGCGGTCCGACCGATATCGTGATCGAGAGCCGCATTGGCGAAGTTATAGACAAGCCAGCAGCGATCGAGATAGCGAATCAATCTGCCGCCGTTCCGACCCCGGCGCAGCTGGCGCCTCCGCAGATCGAGATGGTGCCTGAGCCGCTAGCGCCCGCTCGCATTGCGCCTGCCGAAGTCGAGACTGCACCGCCGGTCCTTCGTCACACGCCGACCGACCCTTCTCTCGGCGAGCGCGCGCCGATCGAGGCGCAGCCTGAACCGGTTGCCGCTCCAACGCCCCCCTCGCCGCCGCCAGTTGCTGCCGAACGTGAGCGCGCCCCACGTCCAGCACCGTCGTTCGAACCACGTCAGGCACCCTCGTTCGAACCACGCCCCGAGCCACGACCAACACCTGCCCCGATCGAAGCCTCAGCCGCCGCTGATATCCTTGATTCCGCCCGCCAGCGTGTGCTGCCGCAACAGCGCATCGAGCCCCAGATCACCCCATCGCCCGTCCGAAGCGCTCCTGCGCCCGTGCAGCCCTCGTCGGCGTTCGTTGAAGTGGGAACACTGGCGCCAGCAGTACAGCCGAGCGACTTTCAGCGCATTCTCGAGGAGGAAATGACCAGCACGCTTGCCGCTGAGCGCATCGTACCGGCACCGCAGGCACCTGCACCGCGGCCCAGTCCAGCACCCGGCAACCAACCTCGCCGCGATCCTGAAATGGCCCCGATTACCGGTGCTGATGCTGCTCTCCAAAACGAAGTCGCACGCATCTTCGGTGAAATGAGCGTCAATCGCGACAAATAATCGATCGACGGACAAATAAAAAAGGGCACCGCGGAAACCGTGGTGCCCTTTTTCTTGTCGGCATTTCGGGATTATTCGTCCCGGTAGACCTTTTCCCGGCGCTCGTGCCGTTCCTGGGCTTCGATCGAGAGCGTTGCAATCGGCCGAGCGTCAAGCCGCTTGAGGCCGATTGGTTCGCCTGTTTCCTCGCAATAGCCGTAGGTGCCGTCTTCGATACGTTGCAGTGCTGCGTCGATCTTGGAAATCAGCTTTCTCTGGCGGTCGCGGGCTCGAAGTTCGATGGCCCGGTCGGTTTCAGACGATGCCCTGTCAGCAAGGTCTGGATGGTTTGCGCTTTCCTCTGCCAGGTGGTCGAGGGTTTCGCGCGCCTCTCTGAGGATATCATTCTTCCAGGCGACCAGCTTGGCTCTGAAATAAGCCCGCTGATTACCGTTCATGAACTCTTCCTCTTCCGAGGGTACGTAGTTGCTAAGATCGATCTTCTCACTCAACGCGATTCTCCTGAAGAACATCTCATCTGGCGGGTGTATATCGCGAGCACTGCGGTTGATTCAAGCCAAATACGCTAGGTAAACAGTTTTTTAAATCTGTCATATTTTTACGCTAACAGACTATTTTCTCACCACTATTCCCCCGGGCACGTGTTTCGCTCCCGGTAACCCCATACTTTCCTACCTCGGATTTAGCGGCGACTCCTGCTGGCACGGTTGACGCGTGGGCCGCTCACCCGCTACTGAAAAAGTCCCTTCGACGTGGATTTTCCTATGGCTGCAATCACGCCTCCGCCCTCCCGGATTTATCTGCTACGGCACGCCGAAGCTGCTTGGGCCGCACCTGGACAACGTGATTTCGACCGCCCCCTGAACGACAAGGGCTATGCGGATGCTGAGATCGTCGCCGATAAGGCTGCCGACAAGGGCTACAGGCCGGATCTGCTTCTGAGCTCCACAGCTGCGCGTTGCCGGGACACTGCTGATGCCGTGCATCGGGCCATGGGCTCCACGCTTGACCTCCGGTTTGTCGACGCCCTCTACAATGCCTCGCCGGAGGTCTACCTTGAGATCATCGACGCACAAGAAGCCATCAATTCAGTAATGCTTGTCGGCCATAACCCAACGATGGAACAGACGCTCGAAGCGTTGATTGGCCACGAGGAGCTCTGTCGAGCGCTGCCGACTGGCTTTCCGACGGCCGGCCTTGCTGTTCTGGACTATGACCGCGGGTTGCCAGGCTGGCGCCTCGTTGATTTTGTGATCGACTAAGGTCTTTTCGCGGAACGTCTTTTCGCGTCGACCTGCGGTCCCTATATGGCTTGTCACGATCCACCGGAATTCCGCCTTGCCGCCCAGCCTGACCTCCTTTTCCGACGACGCGCGCATTGCCCTGGACAATCTTGCTGACCGGGCGTCGGGCCTGATCAATCCCACCGTGCGCCTCGGCGTGACCGGCTTGTCGCGCTCCGGCAAGACGGTCTTCATCTCATCTCTGGTCCACAACCTTCTGCACGGCGGTCGTCTGCCACTCTTCGAACCCGTCCAGTCCGGTCGTGTTTCGGCGGTGCGGCTTGAGCAGCAACCGGACGATGCAGTGCCGCGCTTCCAGTACGAGGACCACATTCGCTCCCTCGTCAAGGATCGCGTATGGCCGGACTCGACGCGGGCGATCTCCGAACTGCGCATCACGTTGGACTATCAGAGCGCGAGCGGCTGGAACCGGCTGTTCTCGCCAGGCAGACTATCGATCGATATCGTCGACTATCCCGGCGAATGGCTCCTCGACCTGCCGCTGCTCGCAAAGGACTACCGGACATTCAGCGAAGAGACGATCAGCTTGGCGGGAGCCGGCATTCGCGCAGAGCTTTCGCAGGCTTGGTTGGCGCTCACTCACGCCACCGACGTCACTGCTCCGGCGGACGAGATGCGCGCGCGCGATCTCGCCACCGCTTTTTCTGATTATCTCAAGGCCTGCAAAGCCGACGAACGCTCGCTCTCGACGCTTCCGCCGGGCCGCTTCCTGCTGCCGGGAGATCTCGATGGCTCGCCGGCCCTAACCTTTGCACCACTGGCACTTCCGCCGGAAGCTAAGCCCCAAAAGGGGTCCCTTTGGGCAATGATGGAGCGACGCTATGAGGCCTATAAGTCCGTCGTCGTGAAGCCCTTTTTTCGCGAGCACTTCGCTCGCCTCGATAGGCAGATCGTGCTCGTCGATGCCTTGCAGGCCATCAACCGTGGCCCGGAGGCGGTACAGGACCTCGAACGAGCCCTCACGGACGTTCTGGCTTGCTTCCGCCCAGGCACGAATTCCTGGTTGTCCTCATTGCTCGGCCGCCGGATCGACCGCGTCCTCGTTGCGGCGACGAAGGCGGACCATCTGCACCACGAAAGCCATGACCGGCTCGACGCCCTCACCCGCCGCCTGGTTGATCGCGCGGTGCACCGGATTGGCATGGCCGGCGCCGGCATTGATGTCATGGCGCTCGCATCGGTCCGCGCCACCCGCGAAGCCACTGTTCAACGCGATGGCCATGACCTCCCGGTCATCGTTGGGACACCGATCGAAGGCGAAACCATCGGCGGAGAGCGCTTTGACGGTCAAAAGAAGACGGCGATCTTTCCCGGCGACCTGCCGGCGGATCCCGAGAGCCTGTTCGAGCGGATCGAATCGGGAGACAGCGATGTTTCCCTGCCCGATGTGAGCGTCGTCCGTTTCCGTCCGCCCCACCTTGAGGAAACGGGTGGCGGCATAAAGCTTTCGGTTCCGCATATCCGCCTGGACCGTGCCATGCAATTTCTGTTCGGAGATCGCCTCGCATGATCAAGCCACCGTCCGAACACCCAACACCTCGCGCGCCGGCCGCCTTTTCTTATGAAGAGGATACACCGGCTCGACCAATGATCGAGACCAAACACCGCCCGCGGCGGCCCGGCAGCTTCACCGACGATGTCGTGCTGACCGCCGACGAGGATGACCCATTCCTTAGTCCCGAAAGGGATGTCGCGCCAATTCCGGTCGCAATCCCGCGCAAGCGTGGCGCGTCGTTTGGGAAAATTGCGGCTGCCGCATTCGGCATCCTTTTCTCGCTCGCTTTCGGCCTATGGACTGACAGCCTGATCCGCAATCTCTTCAGCCGCGCCGACTGGCTGGGCTATGCCGCGCTTGCCGCACTCGCGATCGGCATCATGGCGGTAGTCGCCATTGTCGTCCGTGAAACAGCCGGAATGATGCGGCTGGCTGCCGTGCAGGAAATTAAGACGGAGGCCGAGGCCGCCATTGCAGAGCCGAAGCCGGCGAAGGCACGCGCACTGGTCAAGCGCCTCGAGACCCTGCTTTCCAGCAAACCTGAGACGGCGAAAGGCAGAGCGACACTGAAAGCGGCGGAGGGCGATATTATCGACGCACCGCATCTGATCGGCCTCGCCGAACGGGAGCTTCTGGCGCCGCTTGATCGGCAGGCACGCGCGTTGATCGTCAATGCATCGAAGCGCGTCTCCATCGTCACAGCCGTCAGCCCGCGCGCGATCGTCGACCTGCTGTACGTGCTTTATGAGGCCGCTCGTCTGGTCCGAGCCATGGCGGAACTCTACGGCGGACGGCCAGGGACCCTAGGCATGATCCGACTGATGCGGGACGTGCTGGCGCATCTTGCCGTGACCGGCTCGATCGCCGTCGGCGATAGTCTGGTGCAGCAGGTGCTTGGGCACGGACTGGCATCGAAACTGTCCGCGCGCCTCGGCGAAGGCGTCATCAACGGGCTTATGACTGCCCGCATCGGGATCGCGGCCATGGATCTCTGCCGTCCGCTTTCATTCCACGCACTGAAGCGTCCGGGAATCGGCGACTTCATCGGTGACCTAACGCCGTCCATGACGTCACGTGACAAGAATTCTTGAGAATTGACAGTTTTCAAAGTCTTGCCAGGCGTTGAACGGCATGGGAAAATACTTGCTACGAATTCAACGGGCGCCCTGATCAGGACGATCAGCAACTGCGGGACGCCCTGAAACTCAGCGCTTTTCGGCCCACAAGAAACCAACCGTTAACCATTCTGCGGCAAAACTTGGGACCAGTTAAGCGATGGTGTCGCTAGGGAAAATCCATGTATTCGCGCAAGTTTCTTCTTCTTTTCGGGCTCGCTGCCGTGGCGCTGTCACCGGTCGCCGACATGGCTCCGTCCGCAACGGCGGCAACACGGGATAAGGCCTTCTTCGAGTCAATCGCCGGCACCTGGCGAGGTCCCGGCGAGATCGTCGCTGGCAAGTACAAGGGCACGAAATTCACCTGCAACCTCATTGGCGAACCGGTAAGCGCCGGTGGCACGGGGATCAAGCTCGACGGGAGCTGCAGGGTCGGTGTCTTCAAGCAACCCATGACCGCGCTCATCACCCAGTCCGGCAATTCCTACAAGGGCAAGTTCCTTGATGGCGCCGAGGGCAAGGGGCTAGACGTCGTCTCGGGTGCGGTGACGCCGGATACTGTGGTTGTTGGCCTCAACCGCTCCAAGCTCAACGGCGCGATGATCGCCCGCGTCCGCGACGACAAGACAATGAACATTACCGTATCGGTCAAAGTCGAAAGTCAGATGATCCCGGTGATCGGCCTGACGTTGACGCGTCAGGTCGACGAAATCACCGTCGGCTCCGTCGAATAGGTCTTCAGCATAAGTCCAGCGGAAGCGGCGGATTTTCCGCCGCTTTTTCTGTTTCAGGCAGTCTGCCACCAGTCGCTGTTCTGGTCAGCCACATCAATCCCATGCACATCTGCCTTCACCAGCCATTGGCGAACGCTCGCTCCGTTGACAAGCAGATCCGGCGCGAAGTCAGCGAGCGGCATCAGCACGAAGCCGCGATCTGTCATGCGCGGATGCGGAAGCTCCAGCCGCGGTGCCGATTGCGCCACATCGCCGTAGGTCAGAATATCAATGTCCAGCGTCCGCGGCCCCCAGCGCTCGATGCGCTCGCGCTTCATGTCCCGCTCGATATCAAGGCAGACATCGAGAAGCGCCTCGGGACCAAGCGTCGTCTTGACCGCAGCACAGGCATTGAAAAAATAAGACTGGTCGGTCTTTCCCCACGGCGGGGTGCGATAAAGCCGCGAGACGGCGACAACGCGACAATCGCGCCTCTGGTCAAGTGCCCTCAGCGCGAGGGCCATGGCGTGGACGGGATCGCCGAGATTGCCACCAAGTCCGAGCGTCGCGGTATTGAAAGTAGCCTCAGGCAAAGTGTTCGACGCTCACCTGGACGAAATCAAGAACGCCCGGCACCGGTGCGTTAGGCTTGCGGACCGTGATTTTTGCACGCCTGATCTGCGGAAATGTCGAACACAGCCCCTTGGCGATATCAAGCGCAAGCGCCTCGATCAGATACCGACGCTTGCCGGTGACAATCTCCTCGATCACCGTGAAAGCAATGCCGTAATTCACGGTATCGTTGATCGAATCGCTCTCCAGTGCATCGCCGGCGACAACGTCGAGTTCGGCATCCACGAAGAAACGCTGACCGAGAAACTCCTCTTCGTCGTGAACGCCATGCCGGGCAAAGAAGGCACAGTTCTGAAGCGTGATGGTGTAGGTGGTGCTCATGCCAAGGTTCCCTGCTCGAAGCTACAGCGCGCCGCAAGCATAGCATCGGCGATGGCCAGAGCGTCCCTGTTGATTGCGACATCGTGTACGCGAAAAATGCTGGCTCCCGCCAGACGCAGCAGCGCGCTCGTCGCCGCCGTCCCAACGTCTCGATCGGCGGCTTCCCTGCCCGTAACGGCGCCGACAAACCGTTTGCGCGAGGTTCCGGCAAGCAGCGGAAATCCCAAGCGGTGCAGTTCGCTGAAACGGGCCATCAGCTCGATGTTTTCCTGCGTGTCCTTCGCAAAGCCGAAGCCGGGATCCAGCACCACGTGATCCTTAAGGACCCCAGCTGCGGAAGCGATTTCGAGCGAGCGCTCCAGGAAAGCAAACTGGTCGGCGATCACGTCCGGAAGCTTCTCCCGGTCGCGACCGGTGTGCATCAGGCACAGCCCCGCACCGGTATCGGCAGCAATATTCCCGATTTCCGGCTGCTTCTGAAGTCCGAATACGTCGTTGATGATGTGCGCGCCCGCGCCGACGGCAAGTCGCGCGGTCTCGGCGCGATACGTATCGATCGAAATCAGCGCGTCAGTCTGACCACGCAGCGCCTCGATGACCGGCAGCACCCGCGCCTGCTCTTCAGAAGGAGTAACGGCGGCAGCGCCCGGGCGTGTCGACTCCCCGCCGATATCGATGATGTGAGCTCCCTGGTTCGCAGCTTCGAACGCATGTGCGACAGCCCCTTCGACGCTCATATATCGCCCGCCGTCGGAAAAGGAATCCGGTGTCACATTGACGATCGCCATGAGCACGGAACGCGCGCCCAGTTCGACCTCACGACCATGCCCGACGCGCCAGAAGCTGCTCCTAAGCTGTGTCAACGGCATTCATCCTATCGATCGAAAAAAGCGCCAGCGATATTGCGCTGGTCGTGGCTATGCCCCAAGCTCCGGCAAACTTCAACATGAGTATCTGCAGAATGCTTTTCGTACCGCGTTATATGCCGCTCCTCCTCGGGTTTTCCATGGCCATAGCCGCCTGTGGTCCAGCTGACGCTGCTGTCATCGCGACGCGAAGCTACTCATATTTCACCATCAAGGGCAAAACCGCCGACCAACTGGATCAGCAACTGAGCAGCAACGGACCGACCGCGAGCGGTTCGTCGGCTCGTCACCCAGGAGCCACCAAGATTCGCTTTGGCGGCGACGCCACCTATGTCCAGGCGGGAGGGCGATGCCGGGTAGGCAGCGCCAAGGTCACGGTCCACACACAGATTATACTGCCACGCTGGACCAACCGCAGAGGTGCGAGCAAGCAGTTGTCGATGATATGGGACGCTCTGTCGAGCGACATCAGGCGGCACGAGGAGCGGCATGCCGAGATTGCTCGAAACCAGGCGCGCATCATGGAAAGGCAGATCCTCGCCCTTCCACCACAGTCCACTTGCGAACGCATGCAGGAACTCGTCACCGATGTCTCGACACGCGGAATCGATGAACACGACAGGCTGCAGGCCCGATTCGACCGAATCGAAGCCGTCAATTTTCAGAATCGGATGCTAAGACTTCTGAACAATCGGATGAAAATATCCGGCGGCGAAAGATAGCCGATTCTCAAGCCTAAGGCGATCACAGAAGTTTAGCCGCGTAACGAAACTTGTGTGAAACTGTAGTCGCCCCAGTGATTTACTGGTTATTTCTCGGTCTAGCTAAATCAACTACAACGCGCTAATATTCAGACATTCGAAAGTTCAGGTTCGTAAGCCCGAACTTTCGCTCCTGGGTTCTCCTGGCGCGTTGCGAAGCCGCGGACGATCCTCCCTCGTCCGTAGGTAATGCGCCTACCTCGCCTCGCTCGTCTAACGGCCAGCGAGGCTTTTTTTGTGCGGAGTGGCGATCAGGCCTGCCGCTCGGGCACGTGGACGATGAGCCCATCCAAGGCGGCCTTCATTCTGATCTGACAGGAGAGGCGTGACGTCGGACGCACGTCAAACGCGAAATCGAGCATGTCTTCTTCCATCGCCTCGGGCGGACCGACGCGCTCCGTCCACTCGTCGTCGACATAGACGTGACAGGTCGCACAGGCGCAGGCGCCGCCACATTCGGCCTCGATGCCGGGCACCGAATTGCGCACGGCATTTTCCATAACCGTCGATCCCTGGTCGACATCAAGATCGAAGTGCGTGCCGTCGAAGGCGACAATAGTCAGTTTGGGCATAGTGATTTCCGGTGGTCGTCAATGGGAGGGTCTGGATTTTTCTTCCAACAAATCGTCGAGGCAGTCAACATTGACCGCCAGATGCTCTTCATCACAGATTGAGAAGCGACGCGCTTGTCAAAATGCGTCACGCCGACGGTCACAAAAAGACCCGCTGCTCCGAAATGGATCAGCGGGCCGGCTTCCGTGGCAGACTTGCGTCGCTCAACGGCAGAGCTTGAGGATAAAGTTCTCGGCCTCGATCACCGCAATGCCAACCGCCGCCATCGTGGCAGCGTCGCCGCAATTGCCCTCGAGCGCCTCGGCAGCCGCATGAACGCGGAACGCGCCGACCGCGCTGGCCGCGCCCTTCAGGCGGTGAGCCGCAGCTTCAATCGCCTTGAAGTCGCCGGACGATATTTCGTGCAGACAAGCCCGCGCCTGCCGCGCAAACATCTGCAGAACTTCGATTTCCAGGCTCTTGTCGCCCATTGTCTGGTTTGCCAAATGCACCAGATCCACGGGACGCTCCTGCGATGGGCGCGGACCCTTGCAATTGTCGGGTGCCGCAAACGCAATACTGACTGCTGCCATGTGCCAATTCTCCGGTCGTCTAGCCCCGCTGTTAGATGATCGTGCGGGCACCATGTGGGCATCGCGTTAAATTCCGGCACATTCAGGGCGGATTTCTCGGGATATGGTTAACATCGACTAAACGTCGTTAACCCTTTGGTTTTTAAGTGCGCACGTTTGTTAAATGGTGTTAACAAGACCTTAATATCAGGGGATTTGACTGGTTGCGTTAATTGTCTAGCAGTCTCGGATGTGTCACTACGATACTACTGGGCGAGCTCTCCGGTCCCTGCCTTTGCTCGCCAAGTGGATAATGGTAATGTTTTGATACCGTCTGTATGAAAAAGCAGCTATCCACTCTGAAATGATATGCTTATCCGTCCTCGGCAGCGTGGACGGGCGGGCTCAGAGGCTAAGGTTTTGTTCGGGCTCGGCGGGAAGCCCGGACGCGTTGTTGAACCGGCTGGGATGTAACGAGGCGTAACGTAAATGGCGAACAACAAGTACAACGAGTCGATCGAGGACAAGGCGTTCAAGGCATTGGACGAAGCGCTCCAGATCGACTTCGGAGAAGACGATACGCTGTCTCGCAACGGCAAGACCGACGCCCCGGAGGCCAAATTGTCCGAAACACCAAGTGCCCGCAATCAGCAGAACCAGACAGACGCCAAGCGCGCCCGCGCTGCTAACACGCCTCGCCAGCCCGAACAGCCGTCGCGCGCTCCATCCTTCGCCGCCAACGACGCCAACCGCATATCGCCGGCTTCACTCCTGAAGTCCCTGGAGAACGGCTCCAGCCGATCGGCCATGCGCAATGCAACCCTCGTGTCGCTTCTGTGGATCGTCGCCGGACTTGGCCTGATGGCCCTGCTCTATTCGCCGCAAATCTGGCAGATCCGCTCGATCGCCGACCTTTTGGCCCTGCCTGGCGTCATCGCCGGCTTTATCGGTATTATCGTGCCGGTGCTGCTGTTCTATGCCTTCGCGGTCATGATGGCCCGCGCCCAGGACATGCGCAACGCCGCACGCTCCATGGCCGAAGTTGCGCTCCGTCTCTCGGAGCCTGAGACCGTTGCCTCCGAACGCATCATGACGGTCGGCCAGGCGGTTCGCCGCGAAGTCTCGGCAATGAACGAGGGCATCGAGCGCACCATTGCCCGTGCGTCCGAACTGGAAACCCTCGTCCACTCCGAGGTCAACGCGCTCGAGCGCAGCTACGCCGACAACGAATTGCGCGTGCGCGGCCTCGTGCACGAGCTGGGATCGGAGCGCGAAGCGATCGTCAACCACGCCGAGCGCATCCGCACGTCGATCTCAGGCGTCCACGATCAGCTCAAGGAAGACCTGTCGCTTGCGACGGAGGAAATCGCGGTACGCCTCGCAACCTCTGGCGAAGCCTTCGCGTCGATGATCGACACGCGCGCTGCCGCGATCACGGAAAAATCCGAGTCGGCGATCCAGTCGCTCGGCACGTTGTTGGCGGCTAAGACGGATTCTCTGCTGCAAACACTCACTTCGTCTGGATTCGCGCTCACCAATGAATTCGACACACGGCTGGATTCGCTCACGTCGAGCCTGAGCGAACACGGAGATCAGATTCTTCGGCAGTTCGAAACGCGTGCGTCCACGATGGACAGCAACGCCGAAAAGCTGAACGCGGCGTTGAACGACCGTGCCCGTCAGCTGAACGAGATCCTGATTGCCCGCACCCGCGAGATCAACGAGAGCCTGACGGGCGGCGAACGCACGATCAGCACCACGCTTGATGACGTCCTCTCCAAGCTCAACAGTGCTCTCGACGAGAAGGGTTCGAGCTTCCGCCAAAGCCTGCAATCCAGTGTCGACGACACTATCATGGATCTCGACCTGCGCTCCGGCTTCTTCGACGAGAGGCTGCAGGCGACGGTCGCGCAGCTGTCGACCTCGTTCGATGAACGCGTTGCTGAATTCGCCAACGCCTTCGACAAGCGGGCCGGCTCGCTCGATACAAAGCTCATGGAGAGCCTGAACCGCATCAACGAGACGATGACCGGTGGCTCGGAGTCCCTGAACGGCATTCTGAGCTCGAGCATCGACCGGCTTGGCGCGTCGCTGACCGACCAGTCCTTCGCATTGGCAACCGCTCTCGCGACCAGCCAGGAAGTCATGGAAAGCTCGCTGGCAGGCAAGGTTTCCGAGGTTACCGAAGCGATCCATACCCATACGACGGGTATGACGTCCGCGCTAAGCCACGCAACCTCCGAAATCTCGCTGGCGCTGGCATCCGGCACGTCGGAACTTCACAACAACCTCTCGGCGCGGGCGACGGAGTTCCGCGACACGCTGCTGTCCACGACCTCCGACCTGAGTTCCGCGGTGTCGGCCGGAACCGAGCAGATCACTTCGGCCTTTGGCCGTGCCGACGAGCTGAACACGATGATCTCGAGGCGCGCCGCTGATATCACGCAGGCGCTCGACTCGGCGCACGAACGGATCGACGGCGTGATGGCTAATCGCGGTGGCGCGCTGACGACAGCCCTCGCCGACAGCCAGGAACGGTTCGAGAGCACCCTTGCGAGCCGCTCCGAAGCAATCATCAACGCCGTCGCGGGCAGCCATGAGCGCCTTGCCGAAACGCTCGACGACAAGGCGATGACACTGGCGATCTCGCTGGACGAAAGCCAGAACCGCTTCGAGGATACGATCGCCAAGCGCGCCGACTCGATCGTTGCTTCGATGGCCAGCGGCCACGAACGGTTCGCCGACACTCTTGATGAGAAGGCGATGACGCTCGCCATTTCGCTCAATGAGGGCCAAGCCCGTCTCGCCGATACGCTCGGTCACCATATTGAGACCGTCGCAAACCAGCTCGCAGGCGGCCACGACAAACTCAGCGAAGTCCTTGATGACAAGGCGATGTCGCTCGCCATCTCCTTGAACGAGGGGCAGTCCCGCCTCGCCGACACCCTCAGCCACCATGTCGAGAAGGTCGCAAACCAGCTCAACGGCAGCCACGAGAAGCTCAGCGACGTTCTGGATGACAAGGCGATGGCGCTCGCCATCTCCCTCAACGAGGGACAATCCCGCCTTGCCGACACGCTCGGTCACCATGTCGAAACGATCGCGAACCAGATTGCCGGCGGCCACGAGAAGCTCACGGAAGCTCTCGACGATAGGGCAATGGCGCTCGCCATTTCCCTGAACGAGAGCCAGACCCGTCTCGAAGACACGCTCGGTCATCATGCCGACACGATCAGCAATTCACTCACCGGCGGTCATGACCGGATCACCGAGGCGCTCGACGATCGCGTCATGGCGCTCGCCGTATCACTGAACGAGGGTCACAGCCGCATCGAGGACGCGCTTGGGCGGCGCGTCGATACCATAGCCAATTCGATTGCCACGGTTCAGGACCGTCTTTCCGATACGCTCGACGAGAAGGCCATGGCGCTCGCGATCTCCTTCAGTGAAAGCCAGAGCCGCTTTGACGACGCGCTGGAAGCGCGCACCAATGCGTTGCTCGACACGGTGGCTGGCGCAGAATCTCGCGTTGCCGGCGCCCTCGTCGACAAGTCCGATGCAATTCGGAGCGCTTACACTGAGAGCCAGGAACGTCTCGAGCGTTCGCTGAGCGATCACGCAGCGACGCTGGCCGGCACGCTTTCGACCGGCGGAGACCGCATCGAGCAACTCACCGGCAGCGCCGCCAGCCGCATCGAATACAGCTTGAGCGATGCGCATCAGCGACTGGAGACACTGCACGGCAGCGCCGCATCCCGGATCGAAGGAGGCCTTGCCGCCGCCCACGATCGCTTCGAGGCTCTGACGGGCAATGCCGCGACGCGCATCGAAGGGGGCTTGGAATCGGCCCATGAACGCATTCGCTCGACGCTCGCTGATCGCGAGCAGGCGATCAATCTGGCGCTCAGCGATGCGCACAGCCGCATCAGTGACACGCTCTCCGATCAGGCGACGACGATTGGCGCATCGATCGCGACCAGTGTCGGCATGCTGGAAATGTCGCTGGAAGACCATGAGGTCTCGCTTCGCCAGACGATCGACAACAGCGCCCGGGCGCTCGAAGATCGGCTGCGCGACAGCACGGGCCACATTGCCGGTCGGTTCCAAGAGTCCGCTGGCGAGATCTCGCGGTCGGCGGAAACCTTCTCTTCGCAGCTCGACCAGTCCATCGAGGGCATGACCGGCCGCTTTGCGGAAACGGGCTCTCGTGTCGAAGCCGGCCTTGCCGCTCTCGAGAATCGCATTCGTGACGGCGTCGGCGGCGTCGCCGAGCAGGTCGATGCTGCTGGCGGTCGCCTGTCCGACACATTGTCCGACGGCATCTCGCGCCTCGGAACGCTTGGCGAGGAGGCAACCGACAGAATCGCATCGGCGCTCAACGACAGCGCCGCAAAGTTTGCCGAAACGATCGATGGCCGCACCGCGAACCTCACGACGGAAATCGACAGCCGCACGGCCAACCTGACCTCTGGCATCGACAGCCGCGCGGCAAGCATCGGCGAGGCAATGGAACGTGGCAGTGCCCGCATCGAAGAACGCCTGTCGACAATGGACCGAGCCCTGACGGTCGGTCTGGACGCAGTTAACCGCACAATTGAAGGCAAGGCCGCCGGCCTCGCTGCGTCGCTGCGTAGCGCGGTCGCTGAAACGACACAGGGAATGGATGACGAAGCCGCCCGCGCCGCCGAAAACCTCGGCCGCACGGGGCAGCAGTTTGCCGAAAGCCTTGAAGGCAAAAGCAACGAGTTCAGCCGCGCAATCGAAGAACGCTCCGAACAGATCGTCGGCCGCGTCTCAGAAGCCCAGAACCGCCTCGCCGGCCAGGCAGCCGCCGTCGCTCAAACCTTCTCGGAAGCTGGCAACGCAATCATCAAGAAAGTCGCGGAAGCCGAGACCTTGGTCAGTGGCCAGGTTGGTGCCATTTCCCGCGCTCTCGGCGACGCACAAGCGACCTTCGAAAACCATGGCGCCGGCATCCGTACGACGATTTCCGACGCAAGCGAGGGAATCGCCTCGACCATGGCGGAAGTGGAACGCGCCCTGGAAGCGCGCGGGAATGCGATCCGCTCAAGCCTGGAAGATCGCACACGCGAAATCGACTCGACGTTGACGGACGTCGAAAAGGCGCTCGAGGCACGCGGCAGCGCCATCCGCACGACGCTGGACGACCGCACGCGCGAACTCAACTCGATGCTTGCCGGCCGCTCCACGGAGCTGTCGCGCATCCTCGACGAAACCGCACGCCCACTGATCGACCGCTATGCTGAGGCTGGCAAGGACGCCGCCGCTCGTATCACTGCGGCAACCGAACGGAGCACCGAGCGCCTTCGCAGCGAAAACGAAGCCTTGATCAACGCGATTGCCGCACGCACCGAGAGTGCGTCTTCGGCCGTCGATGCGATGGAGAGCAGCCTGCTTACAAACGTCAACCAGCTGATCGAGCGCCTGTCGGACAACAGTTCCGCCATGGGCCAGATGATGAGCCGCGCGACCGAAAATCTGGCTGCGGTCGATGGCCGCCTCGGCGACACGACTTCGCGCTTCACCGAGTCGGCATCGAAGGCCGCTGAGATGGTGTCTGCATCGACGCGCCTGCTCGAAGGCAAGGTCGATCGCCTCTCCGATATTTCCGGCCAGACGCTAGCCCAGGTCGGTGGCATCATCGGTCGCTTCGACGAGCATTCCAAGGTGCTCAGCCAGGCATCAGGGCTGCTTGCGGCGGCTCAATCGAACCTCGTCTCTACACTCGAGGATCGCGAAACCGCGCTGCAGAACCTTTCTGTTGGTCTCGTCCAACGCTCGGAGGAAATCGAAAAGACGATGCGCTCTCTGGGTGGCATGGTCGAATCCGCCTTCGACCGCGCCGAGCAGCGCTCCAATCAGGTCAGTGGGACGCTCCGTGAAAGCGTGCAGTCCTCGTTCTCCGATATCGGCCGCGTTCTCTCTGAAACCGAAAAGCGTGCGGAGGAAGCAGCCGCGACCATGCGTGCAGCGCTGGAAAAGGCCGGAGAGGAAGCCAACGCAACAATCGACGGTGCATTCGGCAACGCCGAGCGCCGCTCCGGAGAGCTTTCCAACCGCCTGCGCGGCGGCCTGACAGCATCCCTCTCGGAAGTCGAGCGTATGCTTGGCGAAGCCGGCCGCCAGTCCGACGGCGCGGCCCAGCAGATGCGCGAATCGCTCCGCGAAGCAGTTGACGAGGCGGTCGCCCGCTTCTCCGGCGCAACTGAGGAAATCCGTCGCTCGGCCGGCGATATCCGCAAGGAACTCGATATGACCCGCAGCGAGTTGAAGCGCGGTGCATTCGACCTTCCCGAGGAAGCCAAGGAGAGCGCGGCCGCAATGCGCCGTGCCGTGGCAGAGCAGATCAAGGCGCTGCAGGATATCTCCCACATCGTTGGTCGCTCGACGCAGCAACTGGAGATTTCCGAACCTGCGCCGCGTGCCATCGCGCAGCCGCAACCTCAGCCCGCACCACGTCCCGCTCAGGCCGTTGTTGCCCAGCAGGCACCTCAACCGGCTGCTCCGGCTGTCCCGGCTCCGGCTCCTGCCGTGACTCCCTCGCCGATCGAGAACTTCGGTCTCCGCGGCTCGCTGGCACCCTCGGCGCCTGCCACCGCAACACCGCAGCGGGCACCCGTGGCCGCTCCGGCACCGGCCTCCCCGGCAACCGGCGGCTGGATCAGCGACCTCCTGCGCGGAGCCTCGCGTGAAGAGGCAGCCGATGAGGCTCCAGCACGGCAACCGGCACCGCGCGCAGAGACACCCGCTCCGGCGCCGGCCCGCACGTCCGACAGCCGCAACCCGCGTCACGTCGTCGAGTCACTGAACTCGCTATCCGTGGATATCGCCCGCGCAATCGATCACGACGCATCGGTCGATCTGTGGCGTCGCTATCAGCGCGGCGAACGTGATGTATTCACCCGCCGTCTTTATACGCTCAAGGGCCAGCAGACCTTCGACGAGATCAAGCGCAAGTACGATCGTGAACCGGAGTTCCGCACCGCCGTCGATCGCTATATCGCTGACTTCGAGAAGCTGCTCGCCGATGTGTCGCGCGGCGACCGCGACAAGACGATCACGCAGTCCTATCTGACCTCGGATACCGGCAAGGTCTACACCATGCTCGCCCATGCCGCTGGGCGGTTGAAGTAAGACCTACCTAAACCAAAAGAAATGGCCGCCCAAAGGCGGCCATTTTTGCATCTCGGGGGCGTTATCCGGCAAAGTGACCGGCTTGACCCTACGACGCTTGTTCTTCAAGAGAGCTGCACCTGGTCCACCTACTTGTCGCGTCGACGGCCAGGTAAAGCGTGCGGCACTTCCGCCCATTCCACTTTCAAGGACTAGATCGACTGCAGCGTCCACGCGACGATCTCGCCGGCTACGGCCGAGAACGCGCGATCGAGGCCTTTTACCAGGCCATCGTTGGAACCGCTGGCAGGCACGACTTGTCTGAACACCTTTTGCGTTCGTACGGTACCGTTGCGATCGTTCAGGATCTTGGCCGAGATCTCGACCACAGCGCGGCTGCCGCCGCTCGTGTCGATCTCAAAGGAACGGATATCCGTCACGAGTTGGTAGTCGATAGCCAGCCCTTGGCCTGGTACGCCGACGCCACCGACCTTGCCGGAGTTCTCATAGGCCTCGACCAGCTTTGCCTGAACAATGCGTGGCAGCTTGTCGCCCCACTGTGCCTTCGACAAATACTGTATTTGCGAAGGAGCCACCCGAACAACGATCTGCTCGCTGTCGATCGCCTTCAGGGCAGTCGGTTGCTGCACCAGGATTTGCCGGCCTTTCGCCGCTGGTCCACTGCCAGTCACCGACCCGGACAGATCGAAGGTATCGTTCTTCGCAGAGGTTCCGCAGCCGGCAAGGCCTGCCAACAGCGGCAACGCGATCGCGGTTGTCGATAGCCACGAACGACGCTGCACCAGATCCGATACGGCCATATGCGCTCCCCTAATGTCCCTCTTAACGCCGCGTCCGGCCGTCATATTGCTTTACAGTATCTCCGCCGAAGATCAGCCGCTGCGGATTGCGGTCGAAGTCACTGATGGTATTACCAAGGCTTTGCACGGTGGCGCGCGTGTCGTTGATGAGCGACTGCATATCGCGCAGTCCACCGCTGGAAAATTTCTGCAGATTGTCGGCGATCGGACCGATCCGAGAATTGAGGTTGTCGGCAACCTTCTTGAAGGAGGTGAGCGTGTCACGCGCCTGCGCAAAGAGCGATTGCGTGTTGTCTGTCCCGAGCAGCGCATCCAGCTTGATCAGAATGCCGTCGACGCGCGTGGACGCCGAGTTGAGCTTGTTCGCCATTTGCGAGACGTTCTGGATTGTCTGGTCGATGTCCTTCTGTCGCGCGGCAACAGTGTTCGCGACATCCTTGATCGAAGCGACAGCGGTGCGCGCATCCTTGGTCGCCTGCGATATGTCGTCGACGGAGCCCTTGACCTTCGCCGGATCGATCTGCGCTACCAGAGTATCCACCCGATCGAGCGTCGCCTGCGCCTTCTTGCCGAGATCGTTGTAGGTCGTTGCCGTTTCCCGGAACGTCTGAATCGCTCCCTTGAAGTCGCCCGACGCATCGGCAACGTCGCGACTGACCTTCTCGGCATTGCTGAGAATAGTATCTATCTTCTTCGCGTCGACGGCCTTCACGAGCGCTTCGACCGCCTCCAGCGTCGAGTCGACACGACCCGAGACCTTGCGAACGGTATCCGACAGTTGCCCGACACTTTGAAGGAATGAATCAATGTTGCCGGAGTTCTTTGCCAACGCGTCCGAGAACGTCTCTGCATTCTGCAACGTCTTCGTCAGTGGTCCGCGTGCGTCCTTCACAAACCCCTGAACCTGCCCGATGGCATCGTTTGCGCGGTCGAGGATTTTGTCCGCCGTCGCAAGAAGGTTGGTCACGCTCGACTGGTCAGCGACGATCACCGCTCGCTTCCCTGTGTCAATCGACTGCTGAAGGATGTTCTTCTCACCGATCTTGCCGCCGGAGAGCTCGATATAGGCAGCACCCGTCAGACCCTGGATTTCAAGGATGGCTTTCGTAGAGGGATAGATCGGCGCATCGACGCGCACCTCGGTGAACGCCAGCGAGAAACTCGGATCGTCGGCGTCGATTGACAGCGACTTGACCGAGCCGACCTGAATGCCGTTGAACCGCACGGGCGAGCCGACGCTCAAACCGTTCGCGGAACCCGGAATGCGGACGATCAGCTCCGCCGTCGGACCGCCACGCCCGTATTCGGCCATCCAATACACGAAACCGAACGCCGCTGCGATAACGAGCACCGTGAAGAAGCCGACAATCGTGTAGTTCGCTTTTGTTTCCATCGTATCCGCTCACTTCCCGCGGCTATCTTGCGCCAGGCTGTTCTCGCCGGCGTGGCCATTCTGCGGCACGATCGAACGCGCCCGCTTGCCTTTGAAATAAGCCTGCACCCACGGATCGTCGTAGGCCAGCATGTCGTCGATCGTTCCCTCGACCAGTACCCGCTTCTTGCCGAGCACAGCAATGCGATCACAGACCGAGAAGAGGCTGTCGAGATCGTGGGTGACCATGTAGACGGTCAGCCCGAGCGTGTCCCTAAGTCTCGCTATGAGCTCGTCGAACTCCGCAGCACCGATCGGGTCGAGCCCTGACGTGGGCTCGTCGAGAAAGACCAATTCGGGGTCGAGCGCCAGGGCGCGCGCTAGCGCCGCGCGCTTGATCATGCCGCCCGAAAGCTCAGACGGGTATTTGTCGGCAGCATCTGCCGCGAGCCCAACCAGTCGAATCTTCAATTTTGCCAGTTCGTTCATCAGCGACTGCGGCAGGTCCAGATACTCGCGCATCGGCACCTGGATGTTCTCCTTCACGGTCAGCGACGAAAACAACGCTCCCTGCTGGAAGAGCACGCCGAGCCGCATGTCGAGCGCATTGCGCTGCGGCTCGTCGAGCTCGTCGAAATCCTGGCCGAGAATCTTGATGTTTCCCGAGCGCCGCGGCAGCAGTCGAAGCACGGTCCGCATCAGCACCGACTTGCCCGTTCCCGACGCGCCGACAAAGCCGAGGATTTCGCCGCGATAGATATCGAGGTTCAGATTGTCGAGAACGACCTTCGACCCGAAAGCGACCGTCACGCCGCGCGCCGACAGCACGACATCCCGCCCCTCGCCGTTTCTGGTCTCTGAATTCTGTTCGTCCACGTACAATCCTTAGAAATTGATAGCCGCATAGAACATGGCAAAAAGCCCGTCCATGAGGATAACGACGAAGATCGCCTTCACGACCGCGGCGGTCACGTGCTGTCCAAGCGACTCGGCGCTACCGCCTACTTTTAAGCCCTCGACCGCAGCAACGATACCGATAACCAGCGCCATGAACGGCGCCTTGATCATTCCGGAAAGGACCGTCGACAGCGTTATCGCTTCATGCAGGCGCGAGATGAAGTTCGCAAAGGTGATGCCGGAGTAGGCCCAGGCGACCACGGCTGCGCCAGCGAGCGAGGCAAAGTTCGCAATCACGGTCAGCAGCGGCAACGCGACCGTCAGGGCAACCAGGCGCGGAAAAATGAGCACGCCGACGGGATTGAGGCCCATCACCTTCAGCGCATCGACCTCCTCGCGCATCTTCATCGAGCCGATTTCGGCTGTGATAGCGCTACCTGAGCGGCCGGCGATCATGATGGCTGTGAGAAGGACACCGATTTCGCGAAGCTGAAGAATGCCGACGAGGTCGACGACGAAGACTTCGGCGCCGAAATAACGGAGCTGAAAGGCGCCCTGCTGGGCGATGATCGCGCCGATCAGGAACGACATCAGCAAGATGATCGGCACCGCGCGTACGCCCATATGGTCGATCTGGTTGACGATTGACGCCGGCGAAACGCCGCTACCTCGCCCGAACTTCATCTGGGCGCCGCGCACGGCGGAGCCGAGGATATACATCGCGGCCGCGAGATTGTTCCAGATATCAAAGGTGATCTTGCCGATCGGTGCGAAGATTCGCTCCGCCAAGCCCCGAGGTCGTTGCGGCTCCTGGTCCGGCTTTGGCGGCTCCTCCGAGAACTCCGCGATCATTTCGTCGATATGTTCGTTGCTGCCTTCGAAGCGCACGGTGCCGCCCGCGCCCTCAACTTGCTTCTTCAGCCGGCAGAGCAGCCAGACACCCGCCGTGTCGATATCCGTCACGCCCGACAGATCGAGGGTCACCTCGCCGGATCGAGCGGCGGTGAGCTTCTCGAAGTCGCGCAAGACGAGATGCAGGTTCGCGCTCCGCCAGTTCCCCTCGATGTGAACGAGCTGGCCCGATCCATGGGTTTGGTCGTCCACATGCAGTGAGGCGGCGTTACGGGTTTCGGACTTCAAAACGCTTGTGTCTTTCAAGGCTTACGGCGACATTGCCGACTCGCGAACTAACGGTTCGCCGCTTCGGATCAATATACCCAAGCCACACCAAATTTCCATGCGCGCAGGATTGCAAATATGCCACGGTCACTTGAAATTCAGACGGAATCCTTCCCCATTTCAGGCACGTTTACGATCTCGCGCGGCGCCAAGACGTCAGCGGACGTGATCCTCTGCACAATCCGGGAGCACCGGATTGCCGGCAGGGGCGAATGCGTTCCTTATCGCCGTTACGGCGAGACGATGGAGAGTGTTGCCGCACAGATCGAAGCGGCAAGGCCGTTGATCGAGGGTGGCCTGACGCGCCTGGAGCTACAGCGCGCCATGCCGCCGGGAGCCGCACGCAATGCAGTGGATTGCGCCCTCTGGGACTTTGAGGCCAAGAGTTCGGGCAATACGGTCGCCAAAAGCCTCGGTCTGGTCAAGCCCCAACCGCTGACGACCGCCTTCACGATCTCCCTCGGCGAACCCGACGTCATGGCGGACCAGGTTCGAGCAAATGCCGGTCGGGCGCTCTTAAAAGTCAAGGTCGGCACTGGCGATGACGAAAGCCGCATCCGCGCCGTTCGCGCCGCTGCGCCGGATGTGGCAATTATCCTCGACGCCAACGAAGGCTGGCCGGAAGACACGCTGGAGCATCATTTACGCATCGCTGCCGAGGCGGGTATCGCTTTAGTCGAACAACCGCTGCCGGCAGGCAAGGACGAACTTCTTGCAGAGATTCACCGGCCGGTCCTCGTCTGCGCGGATGAGAGCGTCCACCACACGGGCGATCTTGCGAGCCTTCGCGACCGCTACGACGCGATCAATATCAAGCTCGACAAAACCGGCGGACTGACGGAGGCACTGGCCATGAAGAAAGAGGCGCAACGCCTTGATTTCAAAATCATGGTTGGCTGCATGGTCGGCACGTCACTGGCGATGGCGCCAGCTGTGTTGCTGGCGCAGGATGCCGAATTCGTTGACCTCGACGGACCGCTGCTCCTTGCTCGCGATCGGGAACCCGGATTGCGTTACGCCGCTTCCCTCGTTTGGCCGCCGGAGACCGCTCTTTGGGGCTGAAGATAGTAAGCCGCGATCACAAGACCGAGGCCCGTTAGGGCGACCACTGCCATGACGTAATAGCTCGCAAGGCCGAGCCAAGCATAGAGGTAGCCGGAGGCAATTGTCATCAGCCCCAGGAACATGCCGTTGTAGAAGAAATAGGCGCCCTGGGCCGACGATTCCTGGGTCTCCTGGACGGTGGCAACGATCCGTCGTTGCACGCCGGTATGCACGAATGCATAAGTGCAGGAATGCATGCACTGGAGCAGAAAGAAGCCCCAGAAGCCCCAGTGCATCGGGAACAGTATCCAGCGGCAGACGCTGACGGCCGCACCGAAGCGGATCAACGTCCAGGCGCTGAACCGACGGTTCAGCCGGCGCGAGAGAAAGAACACCGTCACCTCGGCCGCCACGCCGGCGCTCCACAGCACGGCGATCTGCGTGCCGGAAAAACCGAGTTCACGCCAGTAGAGCGACGCAAAAGCCTGCAGAACCGCGTGGCTCGATTGCTGGATGGCGACTCCGATCAGCAAGGCCAGCAGATGCGGTTGACGCAACGAACTCCCGGTCGCCGCCGAGATATCGACAGGCGTGCCACGTCTGCGTGTCGGACCAATCCGCGGACAATAGATCGCCATGACCACTGTCGTGACGAAACCAAAGGTCATCACGGGTAGCACCATCTCTCCGCCCCAATGCCCGATCAACTGGCCGCCAATCAGGGTGGACACAATAAACGCGATCGAGCCCCAAACCCGCATCGACCCGTAGTCCAGCCCCCAGCGCCTTACACCCGAGATCACGATCGATTCGACGACCGGGACGTAACAGGCAAAAGTCGCGCCCTGAATGGTATAGACAATCAGCACCGGCCAGAACGTATTCGTCCAGTAGAGCGCGATCGCCGTCAACAGCGACAGGCTTCCGGAAAACAGCAATACGTCCGCCCGCTCCTTCATGCGGTCGGCATACATGGCGACAATAGGTGCAACGAGCACGCGTACGACCATCGGCACTGCCAGGATGACGCCGATCTGATGATCGTTGAACTCGTGCAGCGCAAGCCACATCGGGAAGAACGGCAGAGCAACGCCATTGACAAGCAAGGGCGCACAGTAAGACAAGGCACTGAGAAGCCGAAAGCGCGGCGGCGCGCCCTCACTTGCCGGAGGATTTTGAGCGGGAATCATGATGGACCTGCAGGAAACTGAACGTTGCCTAGCACGTCAACCTAAGGGCGACTATGGCAAGAACTTGCCCATCGAAAACGTTTTAGAAAATAAATAGGGCCTGTCGCAAAGACACAACGGGCTAAATTGATACTTCGAATGACGGGAGCAAGGGCCGCGGCTAAGCGGCCTGCGGCGCGACTTCCTTTTCGCGATGACCAATCGCCATCGGGATCGGTTGCATGCCGCTAACGGAACGCCATTCGATCAATTCGAAGGTGCCATCCTGATGCTCGGCGATCGCCGTGCAGCTTTCGACCCAGTCGCCGGTATTGATATAACGGATACCGTCCATGTCCTCCATTACGGCATGATGGATGTGGCCGCAGATCACACCGTCTGCGCCATGCTTGCGGGCTTCGTCGGCGACGACGCGCTGGAACTCGCCGATGAAATTGACGGCGTGCTTGACCTGCAGCTTGGCCCACGCTGAAAACGACCAGTATGGCATTCCCATCTTGCGGCGGATCGCTGCCAGGCCGATGTTGATCATGATCGCCATGTCGTAGGCCCAGTCGCCGAGATAGGCGAGCAGGCGCGCATTGCGGACAACGACGTCAAACTCGTCGCCATGCAGGACCAGGTATTTCTTGCCGTCTGCCGTTTCGTGCATCATCCGCTCCGCGACCTCGATGCCACCGAAATGGGTGCCCGGAAAGTCGCGAAGGAACTCGTCGTGATTGCCCGGAATATAGATGACCCGCGTGCCCTTGCGCGCCTTGCGCAGCAGCTTCTGCACCACGTCGTTGCAATCCTGCGGCCAGTACCAGCTGCGCTTCAATCGCCAGCCATCGACGATATCGCCGACAAGAAAGATCGTGTCCGCGTCGTGATGCTTGAGAAAATCCAACAGGAAGTCCACCTTCGCGGCCTTGGAGCCGAGATGCACATCGGAAATGAAAAGCGTACGGAAGTGCCGCGTATCCATGTTGTCCCTCACAAGCATCCTGCTCGTGTCCCATCGTTCACCTGCCTCTCCAAAACCAGAGTCGTGTTTCAGGAAGATGACATGCCGCTTTCCCGGTTGATTTTCCCGCTCCTGCCGACCCGCACGGATGTCAGGAGAGATTCGCGTTGTTTTCGCATTTCGATGGAAATTCCGACTGTTCCGCCATGCCGTTTGATGTATTGAAAACACTCCAAGACAGCATGCGGCAGCCCGGAGGCGATGATGGATCATCACGAAAAGTCCAAGACGGAAAAGAATTTGGTAGGTGGAAGCCTCGATGAGCAGGCGCTCTATTTCCATCGCTATCCGCGTCCGGGCAAGCTCGAGATCCAGGCGATCAAGCCGCTTGGCAACCAGCGCGATCTGGCATTGGCCTATTCCCCCGGTGTTGCAGCACCCTGTCTCGCAATCCGCGACAATCCGGAAACGGCCGCCGACTACACCTCGCGCGCCAATCTCGTGGCGGTCATTTCCAACGGCACCGCCGTTCTCGGCCTCGGCAATATCGGCCCGCTTGCTTCAAAGCCTGTCATGGAAGGCAAGGCCGTCCTCTTTAAGAAATTCGCCAACATCGACGTCTTCGACATCGAAGTCGAGGCATCGAGCGTTGATCATATGGTCTCGACTGTCGCTTCGCTCGAGCCGACCTTCGGCGGCATCAATCTCGAGGACATCAAGGCGCCGGAGTGTTTCGAGATCGAGCGCCGACTGCGCGAAACCATGAAGATCCCGGTCTTCCATGACGACCAGCACGGCACCGCCATCATCGTCGCCGCCGCGATCCTCAATGGCCTGGAACTCGCGAACAAGAAGATCGACGACGTCAAGATCGTTGCCTCCGGCGCAGGTGCTGCCGCCCTCGCCTGTCTCAATCTGCTCGTCACGCTCGGCGCCAAGCGCGAAAATATCTGGGTCCACGACATCGAAGGTCTGGTCTACGAGGGCCGCACCGAACTGATGGACGAATGGAAGAGCGTTTACGCCCAAAAGA
This sequence comes from Rhizobium grahamii CCGE 502, assembly GCF_000298315.2. GTDB lineage: Bacteria > Pseudomonadota > Alphaproteobacteria > Rhizobiales > Rhizobiaceae > Rhizobium > Rhizobium grahamii. Next base: position 112,315 of record NZ_AEYE02000013.1, read on the forward strand.
GTGACACGCGCACGCTTGCCGACAACATCGGTGGGGCCGATGTTTTCCTCGGCCTTTCCGCAGCAGGCGTGCTGAAGCCGGAACTGCTGGCGCAGATGGCCGAAAACCCGCTGATCATGGCGCTCGCCAATCCGACCCCGGAGATCATGCCCGATCTCGCCCGTGCCGCGCGCCCTGATGCGATGATCTGCACTGGTCGTTCCGACTTCCCGAACCAGGTGAACAACGTCCTCTGCTTCCCCTATATCTTCCGGGGTGCGCTCGATTGCGGCGCGGTCACCATCAACGAAGAAATGAAGATGGCGGCGGTGCGCGCCATCGCCGCCCTTGCGCGCGAGGAACCGTCCGACGTCGCCGCCCGTGCGTATTCGGGCGAAACGCCTGTCTTTGGTCCCAACTACCTGATCCCCTCGCCGTTTGATCCGCGCCTGATCCTACGTATCGCCCCGGCGGTTGCAAAGGCCGCCGCGGAAAGCGGTGTCGCGCTGCGTCCGATCGCAGATTTCGACGCCTACCTCGACCAATTGAACCGCTTCGTCTTCCGTTCGGGCTTTATCATGAAGCCGATCTTTGCGGCTGCGAAGAATGCCGAGCGCAAGCGGGTCATCTTCTCCGAAGGTGAAGACGAGCGCGTCCTGCGGGCCGCACAGGTTCTGCTTGAGGAAGGCATTGCCGAGCCGATCCTGATCGGCCGACCCTCCGTCATCGAGACACGCCTGCAGCGCTACGGCCTACGCATCCGGCCGCTTTCGGATTTTGCCGTCATCAACCCGGAAGACGACCCGCGCTTCCGCGAGTATGTCGATCTCTACTTCTCGCTGGTCGGACGCCGTGGGGTAATTCCGGAGGCCGCCCGTACGATCGTTCGTACCAACACAACCGTCATCGGCGCTCTGGCGCTAAAGCGCGGTGAAGCCGATGCACTGATCTGCGGCCTCGAAGGCCGCTATGAAAAGCATCTCCGCGATGTCCGTCAGATCATCGGAAAGAGGCATGACGTCTGCGACTTCTCGGCGCTCAGCCTGCTGATTTCGCAGCGCGGCGCCACTTTCTTCACCGACACTTATGTCACCTTCAATCCGAGCGCCGAGGAAATTGCCGAGTCGACAGTTCTTGCCGCCGAGGAAATCAAGCGCTTCGGCATCACGCCGCGGGCTGCTCTCGTATCCCATTCGAATTTCGGTTCGCGTGAGTCCGAGAGTGCAACGAAGATGCGCGCTGCGCTTCAGCTTGTGCGCGAGGCTGCACCTGAGCTCGAAGTGGACGGCGAGATGCACGGCGAAAGCGCCATCTCCGACGCCCTGCGCAAGCGTGTCATGCCTGACACCACCCTGCACGACGAAGCGAACCTGCTAGTCTTCCCGAACCTCGATGCGGCAAACATCACGCTAGGCGTCGTGAAGTCCATGATCGACGGATTGCACGTGGGGCCGATCCTGCTTGGCGCTGCACTCCCCGCGCATATCCTGGCGCCGTCCGTGACCTCACGCGGCGTCGTCAACATGGCCGCCCTCGCCGTCGTCGAGGCTTCACAGCCAGCGTGATTTGCGGCCGATGGAGAAAATGCGCTAAGATTTCAACCGCAGCCTGCTAACAAGCAGGCTCACGACTAAGGCGAGGCACAACGCCGCGCCTATGACCCCTGGTATTTGCTCACCTATGGGACCGTGCCTTGAACCGCTGGATTCTGTCACTCGCAACAATCCTTGCCTTCACCGGTCTGGCCCATGCCCAGGTACCGGCAATCTGTGGCGACCTACGGGCGCGGCTCGCCGACCTGCCCGAGATCATCGGCAGCACGCCTGAGGTGCGCAAATTTGCCAGTGCCATTGCAGAACAGAACCTTGAACTGCGCAAGCTCCGGAGCGATCTGCGCCAGAACGGTTGCACGAACGGGAGCATGGTCGTGGTCGGCGATGACGACGGCTATTGCGGCGAGCTCGAGCGCGCAGAGAGCAAGATGGTCGACAACATCCGTTATCTGCAGCAGCGACGCGATGAATTGCGTGGCCAGAGCCAGGATGTGCGCACGAGAAACGAGCTGCTGGCGGCACTGGACGACAACGGCTGCAATGACGAGCAGTGGCCCGAGGACCCCGAGGGATACGCATCGCCTCCGAGCATCGAAGACCAGGCTATGCGCAACGACACCTTTATACCTTTAGGTGGCGATCTCAACCAGCGCCGATACGGTTTCGGCATGTCGCCTCTCTCTCATCTGAACACCGTTTGCGTCCGAACCTGCGACGGCGGCTTCTTCCCGTTGAGCTCGAATGCGACCTCGCAGGACTTCCCCCGCGACGCCGATACCTGCTCGAAGATGTGTCCCGGCATCGACACCGAGCTTTTCTATCATGACGTTTCCAGCACCGAGACGTCGCAGATGATTTCGGCCGCGACCGGCGCTCCCTACAGCGCCATGCCGAATGCCTTCGCCTACAAGAACCGCAAGCCTGGCGAAAAATCGTCCTGCAGTTGCGACCTAAATGGTTACTACGAGCGGATGCGGAAAAACCAATCGATCAGCGAGCCGCCACAGCAGGGATCAATCACGACGATCGAAACCAAAAAGCCCGAGGCCAAGGTCCAGTCCGTTGCACCCGCAGCTCCGCAACCACAGGCACCTGACAGGCCTTACGATCCGGCGACCAGCAAGGTCCGCCAGATCGGCCCGCAGTTCCTGGCCGGCGACCAAGGCACGATCGACCTCAAGAACCCGGCAAAGCCAGGCCCTCAGCCGCAGCAACAATAGCCAGCCTCAGTCCAGCGAATTATCCCAACGGTCAGTGAACACGAGTTCCTCCAGCGGCAGGCGCTGACGCCAACCTTTGGCCGCCAGTTCCGGCTGGCCATAGAGCTGATCGACATAGCCGACGCAGAGCCAGGCAACGATCTCGACGCGATCCGGAACACCGAGGATTTGCTTGATATCGGACTCGTGAAAAATGCTCACCCAACCAACCCCGATACCTTCGGCTCGGGCGGCCAGCCACAGATTCTGCACGGCGCAAACCGTCGAATAGGAATCCATCCGCCGATTGTGCGTCCGACCAAGAACAACATCGCCGCAGCGATCCGGATCGCAGGTCACACAGATGCTGAGCGGCGCGGCTCGGATGCCTTCAAGCTTCAGCGACCGGTAGAGTTGCTGTCGCTCCCCTTCAAACATCTCGCCCGCCTCGCGATTGGCGCGATCGAAGGCTTGCCACACCGCCTCCTTCACCTGCTGATCACGCACCAAGATGAAATTCCAGGGCTGCATGAACCCCACGGACGGCGCGTGATGCGCAGCGGTCAAAAGCCTGCTGACAACGTCTTCCGGTATCGGATCCGGGAGAAATTCCGAACGGACATCGCGGCGCGTCGAGATCGCACGGTAAACGGCGTCACGTTCCTCGGTCGAAAAGGCTGCGGCTCCCGACAGGGAGCCGGAATGGTCTGGTCGCATCGTCAATCCCCAACAATACAACCGCCCGCCGTCCACGCGGGTCAGTCTATGATGTCGGGCCGGTCTTCTGACTTGGCGTCGTCCGACTGCCGCGCCTTCCCGGTGCTGGACCAGTGGCCTGTTGCGGCAGTCGTCAGCCTTACAGCGTTGGGCACGTTCCGGTCTCTCACCGAATTCCCGATTCTCCCGCCTGAGACGGGCACCCGACGGAGGGTCTATGCCGGTAAAAATCGCTCGAAGCAATCCTTTACGCAGAGACCGGGTAATAACGTACATAGGCGAACTCATCGCCTGACGGCGACCAGTTGGGCACGTTGATCGTTCCCTGTCCGCCGAAGAGATCGAAGAGCGTCGTCAGATTTCCGCCGTCCATGTCCATCAGCCGCAGGCGAACATCTAGATCGCGCGGATGATCGAAGACGTCAGGGTCGTAAGAGAGGATCAGAACCTTGTCATTGTTGGGCGATGGATGAGCGAACCAGTTCCCATAGTTGTCGTCGGTGATCTGCTCGAGCCCGGTCCCGTCGGGATGGATCCGCCAGATCTGCATGAGGCCGGTGCGGCTGGAATTGAAATAGATCCATTGGCCGTCCGCCGAATAGTCCGGCCCGTCATTGCGTCCTTCGCCGTGCGTTAGACGCTTTTCTTTGCCGCCTGCCACAGAGATCGTGTAGATATCGAACAGGTCGTTGCGGATGCCGCAATAGGCGAGCTCTTTGCCGTCGGGCGACCAGCCGTGCCAATAGGACGGCTGATTTTGCGTCACAAGTCGCGGCGTCCCGCCTTCGGCCGGAAGCACATAGATCGTCGACTTCCCGAATTCCGTCTTATCGGAGATGACGATCTCACGGCCGTCAGGCGAGATGCCATGATCATTGTTGCAGGTCCTGGCAAAACCAGTATCCACCTTCGCGACCTTGCCCGAGCCGTCCAGCGCCAGCCGGTAAAGAAGTCCGTCGCCATTCAGCAGAAGATAGCTTCCGTCTGGCGAAAAGTTCGGCGCTTCCACCAATTGCGCGGTCTGCCAGACGACGCGCGCCTCGCCCGTTCTGACGTTGTAGATCTCGACGGAACTTCTCAATCCAAATCCTCCTGACATCGATTTCCCCTGACCTACGATGCCTCGCCACCGATCACAAGTCGACGCGGGGTAGCGATGGGTGTCGGGCACACGGCCCTCGGCCCCTTATCCACCAATCACAAATGCTGGAAACCTAACGGTTCATCTAGCGTTCATGACGAAGGTGTGACAGTTCAGTGAAGCTTTTATGACGTTGGAGTTTTTCAGTTGATCGCGTTGGTAATGAGGTCCGCAGCGGCAACGCGGGTTGCGTCGCTTTCCACCGGTGTCCGGGGAAGCGCACGATCGCCGGCTATACGGACGGCCCTGGCCATCAGCCTTTCCGCTCTCATTGCCGTTTTCGCCACCGTCGCAGTTGAAATTATTGCGCGCGATGGGCTGGCCGACGTTGGGGAATTCCTGACGTCGCCGGCACGTCCCGGTATCACCACCGTCGCGATGCTGACCGTCCTGATGCTCTCTCTGGATGCAGCCCTGGGAAGGCGATTCATTTCGGCTTTAATCGTTCTGCCGTTGGTTGTCGTCCCGGCTATCGTCTCCAACCAAAAGCAGCACTACCTTTCGGATCCTCTCTATCCGTCAGACGTCCTCTTCGGACGGCAGATCATGGAATTGCTGCCGGTGATGGTGCGCGACCGACCGTGGACCGCCGTCGCCATGCTCGTTGGCATCACTCTCTCCGTTGCCGCGATTGCCGCACTCTGGCATTTCGCGTGGCGCCACTTTCCGCGGCTTTCGAAGACCACTCGCCTGCGTCACCTCTGCATCGGCCTGCCTGTTGTCGCCGCGTTCGGCACGCTGATGGACTATTCCAAATACTCCTACATACGCGACCGTCTTCAGGTCGTTCCAATGATGTGGGACCAGAAGGAAAACTACCGCAGCAACGGCTTCATCCTGGCCTTCATCTTCAATATTCCGATGGCCGACGTGGCAGCGCCAGCCGGCTTCGGTGCGCAGGCGCTCGATGCCATTCCCGGCCGTAACTACGGTTACCTCAGCGGCCCGCGCGAAAAACCCGACGTGATCATGCTGATGAGCGAATCCTTCTGGGATCCGACCAGGTTGAGGAACATCATCATGTCGCCCGATCCCATGCCGAACATCCGCGCCGCGCAGTCGGGCTACGTCTTCTCGCCCGAGTTCGGGGGCATGACGGCCAACGTCGAATTCGAAGCGCTGACGGGATTCTCCAATGCCTTCCTGCCCTACGGCAGCATCCCGTATCAGCAGTATATTAGAGGCAACCTTCCTTCGCTTGCGACGTTCTTCCGCGGCGAAGGCTATGCTGCCCGTTCGCTGCACCCCTTCAGCGGCTGGTTCTGGAACCGCAACGAAGTCTACAAGGACTTCGGCTTCGAGCAGTTCCGCTCGGAAGAAACCCTCCCGCCGATGCAGAAAAGGGGCATCTTCGCATCGGACGAGTCCCTCATGAAGGAGATCATGAACGAAGCCGACGGCCTTGATCGCCCGTTCTTTTTCTTCGGGGTCACTCTTCAGGGACACGGCCCTTACGAGCCTAACCGCTATGCGCACAACAGCATCGATATACAGGGCAACCTGAACGACGCGGACCGGGCGACGCTCGCCACCTACACACAGGGGATCAAGGAAGCCGACGATAGCCTCAAGATGCTGATGGATTGGGCTAAGAAGCGCGACCGCGAAACAATCATCGTGCTCTGGGGCGACCACTTGCCTCCGCTCGGCAACGTCTACATGGCGACGGGCTACATGCCGGATCAGGTTGCGACCCGCAAGGCATCGGTCAGCGTCATGAAACAGGAGCACGAGACCCCGCTCGTGATCTGGTCGAACAAGAAGGGCAGCAAGAAGGATGTCGGCACTATCAGCCCGTCACTGCTTCCCTATCATCTTCTGAAGTTCGCCGGCTTCGAGCATCCCTACTACACAGGCTTCCTCGGTCGCGTGCAGAAAAAGTACAGCGTCATCGACCGCTATCAGCTCATTGCACGCGACAACGCGCCGTCGCCCGATTGGGTGTTGAAACCAAAAAACCTCGATCCTCTCGTGCGGGACTATCGATACCTCCAGCACGACATCATGTTCGGCAAGGCCGAGACCCTTGATCGCTTCTTCCCACAGCATGCCTGGCTCTATGCGCAAGGCACGTAAAAGAGCGACAGAAGTCCACATTGCAATTTGAAAACATTGCGGAATACTGGCGCCCGAGCGATCTAGCATTCGGAGTCAGCCATGCATAATCTATCGGACTTCATCCACCATCACTTCGACAAGTCGGCCGACGAACTCGGCGAGATCGAGAAGCGCGTCCTCGCAAAGGCCCATGAGCGCAAGATAATATCGACCGATATCAATGCGGCTCTGCGGGCCGAATCATCTGTCGGCGAACGCCTGGCGGATTCGATCGCCCGCATTGGCGGCTCCTGGTACTTCATCGTCACGTTCCTGCTTTTTCTGGTCTTCTGGTGCGTCGTGAACACCATCGTGCTGCTCACACGCGCTTTCGATCCCTATCCTTTCATCTTCCTCAATCTTGTGCTGTCGATGCTTGCCGCCATCCAGGCTCCGATCATCATGATGTCGCAGAACCGCCAGGCTGAGCGCGATCGTTTCGAGGCCGCCAAAGACTACGAGGTCAATCTCAAAGCAGAACTCGAAGTTCTGTCGCTGCATCAGAAGATAGACATGCGGGTGCTCACGGAAATTGCAGCATTGCGCGAAGATATCGAACGGCTACACCAGCGCCTACCAAGTTGATGCAACCGTGCGGAACCGCTTGAATTTAACTATACCGACTGATTAACGATCCGCTAATCAAGTCCCGCATTGAAACATCGACGCAAATGTTAGAGGAGCAACGGAAACCAATCCGATCCGACCGTACAAGACAATGCTCACTGGCAGGCCACATACTCGCGATGAAATCCTTCATCACCCTCTATTTCTGTCGATAGAACGCCAGATCGCACTCCATCTCATCGGCATCCACAAACGTGCTCCTCGCCTTGCCCGCCTTGCTGCGTCGCACCAGAAGTGGCTGCTGACACAGACGCTGTTCGCCATGCACACTGGACGCGATAGAAGCAATCCGGTCTCGGGCCTTACGGCCAGTCGCATGATGCAGGTCGCCAAGGAGTTCGATCTCGCCAGCAAGAACACGGCGGCCTCGTTCCTTGCCGAACTGATCGCCTACAAGTTTTTGCGGGATGCTGCCGATGAAACACCCGATCGGCGCCTCCGCCGCCTCGAGACGACGGAACTCAGCGAGGAGGCCATGGCCTCCTGGTTCCAGGGACATATGGCCTGCCTCGATCAACTCGACGGTGGCAACCGCGCCAGTCTGACCGCAGATGACCCTCGGCTCTTTTGTCTGGCACAGCCGCGCGCCGCCCGTGCCCTGATCCAGGACCCGGTGTGGAAGGAGCCGCGCGCGAGCATTGGTCACTTCCTCTGGTCCGATGTCGGCGGTCTCGTACTGCACGAGCTGATAAGCCGCCTCCCGGACGACGCGCGTGAACAACATCGCATTCTGTTGAAAGGCGTGAGCATAAGCGAAATCGCCAATGAATTCGGTATCTCTCTGACCAACCTCAAGCGGATGTTCAAGAAAGCCGAAACGGACAACCTGCTTGGCTGGGAAAGCCCTCGCAACCGCGGCGCGCTTTGGCTCTCGCGCACGTTCATCGAGGACTACTTCTACTGGCAATCCGCAAAGTTCGCCGAGCTGGACAGCGCGATCCACTGGGCCGCTGGCCAAATCCGCTAGTGGGTTGCCAATCGGTGTGGTGGTGGAACGGCGCGCGACAAACCCGCAGCCCCACGGATTGGCGACCTGCAAATGCGCCGCAACCGCTTAACCTCAGGATCCGCGCGACATGTGATGCCCGCTACGAGCAGTCGGTCCGTTCCAAAATAAAAAAGCCCGGCATCGCCGGGCTCCTTCTTTCACATTCGCCTTGATCAGGCGTTGGCGGCCATCCGCTTTTCGTCGCGGCCGCCCTTCATGCGCTCTGCCAACAGGAAGGCAAGTTCCAACGCCTGGTCGGCATTGAGACGCGGGTCGCAATGCGTGTGGTAGCGATCGTGCAGATCTTCGGCCGTTACGGCACGAGCGCCGCCAGTGCATTCCGTGACATCCTTGCCGGTCATCTCGATATGAATGCCGCCCGGATGCGAGCCCTCGGCGCGATGGATCTGGAAGAAGCTCTCGACTTCCGACAGGATCCGCTCGAACGGGCGCGTCTTGTAGTTGTTCAGCGTGATCGTGTTGCCGTGCATCGGATCGCAGGACCAGACGACCTTGCGGCCTTCGCGCTCTACAGCACGAATGAGGCGCGGCAGATGGTCGGCGACCTTGTCGTGTCCGAAGCGGCAGATCAACGTCAACCGGCCCGCCTCGTTCTGCGGGTTGAGAATGTCGATGAGGTTCAGAAGGTCGTCTGCCTGCAGCGACGGGCCGCACTTGAGACCGATCGGGTTCTTGATGCCACGGCAGTATTCGACGTGGGCATGGTCGGCCTGACGGGTGCGGTCGCCAATCCAGATCATGTGGCCTGACGTTGCGTACCAGTCGCCGGACGTCGAGTCGACACGAGTCAACGCTTCTTCGTAGCCCAGCAGCAGCGCTTCGTGGCTGGTGAAGAAGTCCGTCTCGCGCAGGCTCGGATTGTTTTCCGCGCTGATGCCGATCGCCTTCATGAAATCCATGGTTTCGCTGATGCGGCCGGCAAGCTTGCGGTAGCGCTCGCCCTGCGGGCTGTCCTTGACGAAGCCGAGCATCCACTGATGGACGTTCTCGAGGTTGGCGTAACCACCCATCGCGAAGGCGCGCAGCAGGTTCAGCGTCGCAGCCGACTGACGATAGGCCATCGCCTGCCGCTCCGGGTTCGGAACGCGGGCTTCCTCGGTGAACTCGATGCCATTGACGATATCGCCACGGTAGCTCGGCAGCGAAACGCCGTTCTGCGTCTCGATCCCGGAAGAGCGCGGCTTGGCAAACTGGCCGGCGATACGTCCGACCTTGACCACCGGCAACTGCGCGCCGAACGTCAGCACAACGGCCATCTGCAGGAATGCACGGAAGAAGTCCCGGATGTTATCCGCGCCGTGCTCGGCGAAGCTCTCGGCACAATCTCCGCCCTGTAGCAGGAAACCATTGCCTTCAGCGACGTTTGCAAGGTGCTTTTTCAGGCGACGAGCTTCCCCCGCAAAGACGAGCGGCGGATAGGACGCGAGCGTGGCTTCCGTTGCTGCCAATGCCGCCTGGTCCGGATAGTCCGGAACCTGCTGGATCGGTTTTTGCCGCCAACTGCTCGGTGTCCAATTCTCTGCCATGTCACTCACCTGCTCCAGCATCCGGTCCGTCCGGATGTTCCGTCCTAAAAATGTTGGGCGGCTTATAAACCGTTAGCGTCATCTTGCATAGCGGCGTTCCGCTCTTTGGCGTTACTGATTCAATCGACCAACAACAGCCGATATAAAGGAATTCCGCGCCGCGTTTTCAAACATAGGCGCGCAATTTAACGGTCAATAAAGCAAGACAGTTTGTATCTATTTTAAGCTTGTACCGTAGAAACACCGTCAATTCTAACAGCGCGTCATGACGACCCCGCTTGATCACCGATGGCATGGTGGAACCGTGGGTTTGATTTCGTGCGCAGCTTGTATCATTTCTGCACTGACCGTTCTGGCAATTTCGGGATGCTGACAGCCATCCTGATGGTACCCCTGATCGGCTCGGCGGGCGTGGCCGTCGACTTCGCCCACGCGCTCAGCCTGCGCACGCAGCTCTATGCGGCAGCAGACGCCGCGGCCGTCGGAGCGATCTCCGCGAAATCGGCTGCAGCTACCGCCGCCATGAAGATGACCATTGACGGGCCGATATCCACCGGACAGGACGACGCCCGAAACATTTTTGTCAGCCAAATGCAGGGCGAACTTACCGCAAGTCAGGTGGCCGTGGATGTGCAGGTCAGCCGCGCATCCAACAAGTTGAACTCTTCCGTTAGCTTTACCGCCTCGGTTCCGACCACCTTCATGCAGGTTCTCGGCCGCAAGACGGTCGATATCTCGGGCACCGCCACGGCGACCTTCCAGACGGCGTCGTTCATAGATTTCTACATCCTTATCGACAATACACCGTCGATGGGCGTCGGCGCGACACCGGCCGATGTCGCTCTCATGGAACAAAAAACCCCCGATACCTGTGCCTTTGCTTGCCATATCGTCTCGGAAACAGGCGTCGTGGACAAGAACAGCTACTACAACATCGCGCGCAACAACGGCGTAACGCTACGCGTCGACGTGGTTCGCCAGGCTACGCAGAAACTCACCGAGACAGCCAAGACCGAGCGGGCTTCCGAGAACCAGTTTAAAATGGGTGTCTACACTTTTGGCAAGAAGGCCGAAGACGCAAACCTGACGACGATCTCCGCGCCGATCACCGACCTCGACAAGGTCGCCACCTATACGAATGCAGTCACCCTGATGTCGATCCCCAGGCAAGGGTACAATAACGACCAGCAAACGAGCTTCGACAGCTCGCTTACTCAGATGAACAAGATCATCTCAACGCCGGGCGATGGCAGCACCGAAGCGCAGCCTCAAAAAATTCTGTTCTTCGTATCCGACGGCGTCGGCGACAGCCAGAAGTCGAACTGTACGAAGCCGAAGACCGGCGAGCGCTGCCAGGAGCCGATCGATGTTTCCTTCTGCAAGCCGCTGAAAGACCGAGGCGTCAAGATCGCCGTGCTCTACACGACCTACCTGCCGCTCCCGAAGAACAGCTGGTACAATAGCTGGATCAAGCCCTTCCAAAACGAAATCCCGACGAAGATGCAGAACTGCGCTTCCCCGGGTCTCTATTTCGAGGTGACGCCGACCCAGGGCATTACCGATGCGATGCAGGCGCTATTCCTCAAGGTCATCCGCATGCCGCGCATCACCAGTTGATCGGCTTAGACCCGAACGCCGTCCCGAATCCGATAGCTCGGCGCATACATTGTGACGAGTTCTTCGGACGCCGTCGGATGCACGGCCATAGTACGGTCGAAATCGTCCTTCGTGCAGCCTGCCTTTAGCGTAATACCAAGGATTTGCGCCATCTCTCCGGCATCGTGGCCGAGGATATGCGCGCCGACCACCTTCCTGCTCGAAGCATCGACAATCAGCTTCATGATCATTTTCTCGCCCCTCCCCGACAGCGTCGCCTTCAGCGGCCGGAACTGGGCGCGATAGACCTCAAGCTCCTTGTAGCGCTTGCTCGCCTCTTCCTCCGTCAGCCCTACGGTGCCGATTTCCGGCTGCGAGAAAACAGCCGTTGCGATCGTCTCGTGATCCGGCTTGGTTGGGTTGCCCTTGTACTCGGTTTCGATGAAGCACATCGCCTCGTGGATTGCCACCGGCGTTAGTTGGACCCGGTCGGTGACGTCGCCGAGCGCATATATATTCGGGACGCTGGTACGCGAATATTCGTCGACGACGACTGCACCGCGTTCGTCGGTCTTCACGCCGGCGGTTTCCAGGCCGAGGCCTTCCGTGTTGGGGATGCGTCCAAGCGCCAGCATGACCACATCGGCCGTCAGCGTACCGTTCTTCAACGTCTCTATGGAAAGTCGCCCCTCCTGCTTCGAGACGCTCTCCAGAGTGTCGTGGCAGAGAATGCGAATGCCCTTCGCGGCCATCGCCTCGTGCAGCCCCTGGCGAAGATCCTGGTCGAAACGCGAAAGGATTTCGGCGCCACGGTAAATCAGCGTCGTTTCGACGCCGAGGCCGTGAAATATATTGGCAAACTCCACTGCGATGTAGCCACCGCCGGCAATGACGATCGCCTTCGGAAGCTCTTCCAGATGAAAAGCCTCGTTGGATGAAATACAGAACTCATGTCCCGGCAAGGCAGCGTGCGGGTTAGGCCGACCGCCCGTCGCGATTACGATGGTCTTGGCGGTCACCGTCTTGCCGGTATTGACCAGTCGAACCGTATGCGCGTCAACCAGCTCAGCGCGCGTCTCCAGTATCTCGGCGTTAGCGCCAGCGAGGCCCTTCTTGTAGAGCCCTTCCAGACGCGCGATTTCGTTGTCCTTCGCGGCGATAAGTTTCTTCCAATCGAACGAACTCGCACCCACCGTCCAGCCGAAACCGGCGGCGTCCTCGAAATGCTCGTGGAACTGGGCCGCATAGACAAAGAGTTTTTTGGGCACACAGCCACGGATCACGCAGGTTCCGCCGTAACGGTACTCCTCGGCAATCGCGACCTTGTTACCGAGCGATGCCGCTACACGGGCGCTTCGCACGCCGCCGGAACCGCCACCAATGACAAAGAGATCGTAATCGTAGGACGTCATGAGAAGCTCCGGAAGGAATCGGCAGGGTGAAAGTGATATAGTATTGGCTGTACTAAAAACAAAAGCCCGGACGATGCCGGGCTTTCGATCTCTTACAGGTACAGCTTACGGCTTCGGCTTCGGGGCCGGCGCGGCGGGCTTCGGTGCCGTCGTTGCGGCCGGGTTGGCCGGATCGGCGGCCGGCGGCGGAGCCTTGATGACCTTGGCAAGCTCGGTGCTGGTCTGCTTCTGCAGATCACGGGAGATACCCTGTGCCCAGATATCAGCCGCCTTCACGGTTTCGCGAGATGCGATCGGGCCATCCTTCAGAAGCTTCTTGCCGACTTCCGAGTTGTAGAAATCGGCAATTGCGTTGAGTTCTTCGACCGAGAATGCCTTGGCATAGGTCAGAGCGGCTTCCTTTTCGAGATCGGCGCGACGCGGTGCAAGTGCCAGCGCCTGCTTATCGACCTCAGCCGTGATGGCATCCTGGTAGTTCGGAGAATCCTGGATCAGGTCGGCCTTCAGGCGCTCGGCGAGGCCCGGTAGGATGTTGTCGAACTGCACAGTTGCACCGATCGCGTCGATAGCGGCGCGGGCTGCCTTCAGCTGCTCCGGAGATGCTTCCTGCGCGTGTGCGACAGAGCCGAATGCAACGCCCGAAAGAATAACGGTCGCAGCAGCAAAACGGCCAAGACCTGCAAATTTAATCATGAGTTTCAATGCTCCTGTTACCTGTTCGCCCGCAGCGTGCGTGCACCTGCTGGACCAGCAATGATCGCAAGTGCCGCCATATTGAGAAAGAGCCCGTGTTCAACGACTCCGGGTATTGAATTCAGCTCGTTTGAAAGCGCCTCTGCATCAGGAATGCGGCCAAAAGATGCATCGATGATGTAGTGGCCGCCGTCCGTCATGAAGTCTTCGCTACCGGATTGGCGCAGCGCCAAGCCGCCGCTCAATCCCAATTTCGAGGCCTTTTTTTCAATTGCCATACGCGTCGACACGAGTCCGAACGGATTGACCTCGATCGGCAACGGAAATGCGCCGAGCGTCTCGACCAGTTTGCTTTCGTCGGCAATAACGATCATGCGCTGAGATGCGGCGGCCACAATCTTCTCGCGCAACAACGCACCGCCGCCGCCCTTGATGAGTGTCAGGTCGGAATCGACCTCGTCCGCGCCATCGATCGTTAGATCGAGTTCCGGCAACTCATCGAGCGACTTCAGCGGAACGCCGAGCTCGACGCAAAGCCTAGCCGTGCGTTCCGAAGTTGGTACACCTTCGACCTTGAAGCCGGTGGCAACCTTTTCCGCGAGTAGCCGAACAAACTCCTCGGCAGTGCTTCCCGTTCCGATTCCAAGCCGCATGCCGTATTCGACATGAGCAAGTGCGGCCTCAGCGGCCTTGATCTTCATTTCGCGGGCATCCATGCGCCGCTGACTCCGATTATTGCGTTGGATGTGCTGTTTACACGGCTCGCTTGCCAAACGAAAGCCAAAATAGCGCAATGATTTTCGAAAAGCCGTGGGTAATACAACTCGTCGACTTTGCCGCGAAACGTTGCTTTTCCCGCCCTCATCACCTACTGCCTGATGACATCATTTCCGAAAGGCGCAATCTTTGACCCCTGTCCTAGTTGTATTCGATCTCGACGGAACACTGCTCGACACTCACGCCGATCTTGTCGAAAGCCTGAATTATACGATCGCCGCAATCGATGTGGCGCCGGTGAGCTACGATGATCTGACGCATCTCGTCGGTCACGGCGCCAAGGTCATGATCGAGCGGGCGTGCAGCTTGCGGGGACATCCGTTGTCACAAGAGCAGCTTCCCGCCCTCCTTGACCGCTTCATCGCGCACTACACAGATAACATGCCGGGACATACAGCTCCTTATCCCGGTCTTGTCGAGGCGATGGATCAATTGAAGAGCGCCGGCTGCAAGCTTGCCGTTTGCACCAACAAGCTCGAAGGCCTGGCACGCAGCCTGATCGAGAAACTTGAGCTTACCCACTACTTCGACGCAATTACCGGCGGAGATACCTTCACGGTCAGAAAGCCGGACGCCCAGCATCTCCTCGGAACGATCGAGCGCGCTGGCGGTGATGTCCGCAATTCCGTCATGATCGGCGATAGCATCAACGACATTCTTGTCGCGCGAAATGCTGGTGTTCCCTCGATCGCGGTACCGTTCGGCTATTCCGACGCGCCCGTCGAGACCCTTGGACCAAACCGCGTGATCACGCACTTCAAGGAACTTACGCCAGCGCTCATCGACGAGCTGATCATGGATTTCACTGCTGCGACGCCGACGGCTGCGGCCGGCTGACACGAACGAAAAAGGCGGCTCAACGGCCGCCTTTTCTTATCATGCGCTTAGCGCGATCATATCTGCGCGCCACGTGCCTTCGTCGTGGCGTCGAATGCCTTCTGCACGTAAGCGTCGCGACCGTAGACATCGTCGAAATACTGCACGACGCCATCCTTATTCGGCCAGGCCGTGAAGTAAGCGACGTATACCGGTATCTTCTGCGGAACCTGCAGAGCGTGGTTCTTGCCGGTAGCAATTTCCTTACCGATCTGATCCGCCGACGTGTTCAGTACCGCCGCCGCCATCGCACGCGGTTCGGCGAGACGGACGCAACCGTGGCTGAGCGCGCGCATGTCCCGCTTGAAGAAGCTCTTCGAGGGCGTGTCATGCATGTAGATCGCATGCGCGTTCGGGAAAAGGATCTTGAGCTCGCCAAGCGCATTGTCGTCGCTAGGCGGCTGGCGCACCGAGACGTTGGTTGTCGAGCCGTACCAATCGACGCTGGACGACGCTACAGCGCGGCCACCAACAGTTACCTCGTAGCCCATCCGGTCCAAATAACTCGGGTCCGAGCGCAGACGCGGCAGCATTTCGTTGATGATGATAGACTGCGGCACGCCCCAGAACGGGTTGAACTCGACCGTTTCGATCTGATCCTGGAAGAAGAACGTCTGGTGGGACGGCTGACCGATCACCACGCGCATCGACAACTGCTCCTTGTTGTCGTTGTGGTAGTAAACCATGTAGGCCGGCTGGTTGATAAAGACGTAGCGCGAGCCGAGATCGCTAGGCAGCCAACGCGCCTGCTCCATGGCGACGATCAACTTCTCGATCTTCGAAGCGTTACTGTCGCCACCGGTCATGATACGAACCGTGGCCTGGCCAACGACGCCGTCGGGCTTAAGCCCATGCTCCTTTTGGAAACCTTCGACAAGCGCGACGATCTCCGCTGAATATTCGGTGCTGCCGGTATATGCGGCAAGTGTTGCCGCATGCTCGGCCTTCAGCGCTGCCGAACCGTGCTTGTCAATCGCCTTCACGATATTCGGGATTTCGGAAGAGTTGTCGCCTGGGCGAAGCAATCCGTTCAGAGCGATGTCGATGCGGTCGTCGCCTGCGCCTTCCGCCTGCAGCTTCGCCAATTCACTTTCGAGTGCGACAAACTGCGGACCATCCGGCGTCCGGCTTTTGAGATAAGCAGCCGCATCCGGGCTCATGCGGGCAAGCTTGAGGACCGGGGCAAGGTTCACATCCTTGCGCTTGAAGTCATGGTAGCCGGAGAGCTTGTTTGGATCGACGCGACCGCGAAGGGTATCCTGCACATAGGCAAGAACTTTGGCCGAAAGCTCTAACTCGAATTGGGTCAGTGCACGATCGCGAATGGCAGGGTCCGGATTGGTGGGGTCTTCGGTCGGCACCTGGACGGCATAGTCGGCCGGATCGAGACCAACCGACGCGGCATTCGACAACACGTCCATCGCTGCCTTGGCGCGATCGTTGACGTCCGTCCCGGTGAGCCAGACCAGCGGGTTCTTGATGTCGCCGTAGTAGGCCTCAAGCGCTTTGGCGACCTCGACGGGAGCGCGCACCTTTGCCTCGATCAGGAAGCGGCGCTGCACCGACGGCATGGTCTCGGTCGCAGCCGAAGCGTCGGCAACTGCACCGGTGACGACAGGATCGGTAAACTTGCCGGTATCGACGAAGCGCATCGCGTCGGGCTGGTAGGTGTAGTAGCGCGGGCTGGAAACCTTCGGCAGCGGCGTATCTGGAGCGGACTGAAGGTACGAAGGAACGGACGCTCTCGGATTGACAATCGTGCCCTGGTTCCGAGCGCGATCCCCGCGGATCATATCCATCAGCGTGTAGGCGTTCGCTGGCCCGACGCCCATCACGGCCATACCGCAGGAAAGCGCGAGTGCGGAAACCGCACCTTTCAAAAGGAATGTCATGCTTTTATCCAGTCCCAGTGTCATGCTGTCTTCAAAATAACGGGCGCGGCCCGCCTCAGAACTCGTTTTATCCGGCACGAGCGTCACATGGCAGAAAGCGGTCGAAGCCGCCAGCCTGCGCCTACTCAACTCAAAGTAACGCGAATAACGCCAACGTCAGCCTTCAGTTCACACAAAATTCTGAAATTATTGGTTAATTTTTTACTTTATTTTCGCCTTTAGACACAGTGGCCAAAAAGACGCTGAATGATAAAAATTCAGCCGTGTCTAAAAGATCACTGACCCCCATGAATAACATGAACCGCCAATTCATGTTTCTTTCCAGAACGGTTTTCTTCGGCCCGTTTCGGACCTATAAGACCGCATCTCTGAGAGGCACCGCGACAGAAAGGCATGGCCATGACCTCCACCCGTACCGAGACAGATACGTTCGGCCCGATCGAAGTCCAGAATGACAGATATTGGGGCGCGCAAGCGCAGCGTTCCCTTGGCAATTTCAAGATCGGCTGGGAGAAGCAACCACTTTCGATCGTCCGCGCACTCGGTATCGTCAAGCAGGCCGCTGCACGCGCGAATATGACACTCGGACAACTCAATCCGGACGTCGGCAACGCCATTGTCGATGCGGCACAGGAAGTCATCGACGGCAAGCTCGACGACCACTTCCCCCTCGTCGTCTGGCAGACTGGCTCCGGCACGCAGTCGAACATGAATGCCAACGAAGTAATCTCCAATCGAGCCATCGAAATGCTCGGCGGTGTAATGGGCTCCAAGAAGCCGGTGCATCCAAACGATCACGTGAATATGAGCCAGTCGTCGAACGATACCTATCCGACGGCAATGCACATCGCCTGCGCGGAACAGATCGTGCGTCAGCTGCTGCCGAGCCTGAAGCATCTTCACGCTGCGCTCGACATGAAGGTCACCGAATTCAGCCACATCATCAAGATCGGCCGCACACATACGCAGGATGCAACGCCGTTGACCCTTGGTCAGGAATTCTCCGGTTACGCGGCCCAGGTTGGCTCCGCAATCAAGCGCATTGAACTGACCCTGCCCGGCCTCTGCGAACTCGCTCAGGGTGGCACCGCCGTCGGTACCGGCCTCAACGCGCCAATCGGCTTTGCCGAGAAAGTCGCCGACGAAATTGCCGAAATTACTGGCCTTCCTTTCGTGACGGCCCCGAATAAGTTCGAAGCGCTGGCGGCACATGACTCCATGGTGTTCAGCCACGGCGCCATCAATGCGGCCGCGGCGGCGCTCTTCAAGATCGCCAATGACATCCGCCTACTCGGTTCCGGCCCGCGCGCCGGCCTCGGTGAACTCGCCCTGCCGGAAAACGAGCCCGGCTCCTCCATCATGCCGGGCAAGGTCAACCCGACGCAGTGCGAAGCGCTGACCCAAGTCTGCGTGCACATCTTCGGCAACAATGCGGCGCTCACCTTTGCCGACAGCCAGGGCCACTTCGAGCTCAACGTCTACAACCCGATGATGGCCTACAATTTCCTCCAGTCGGTGCAGCTACTCGGCGACGCTGCCGTCTCCTTCACCGACAACTGCGTCGTCGGCATCGAGGCACGCGAGGACAACATCAAGGCGGGGCTCGAACGCTCGCTGATGTTGGTCACGGCACTCGCTCCGAAAATCGGCTACGACAACGCCGCAAAGATCGCCAAGACGGCGCACAAGAACGGCACCACCCTGAAAGAGGAAGCCTTGGCGAGCGGCCTCGTCACCGTCGAGGAATACGACATGATCGTTCGCCCCGAGACAATGATCGGCCCCAAGTGAATCCGCCATCCGGCCCGATCGAGCAGCTGACACCGTCGCCCGCGCGGCGGTGTTTTTGCGAATTTTCATGACTAAAACAGACAGGTTTTAGAATTATTGCAATTGCGAAGGCGCCCGAATAGACCATCTGCGATTTCGGTCCGCATGAAAGGTCCTTCGATGGCTGACGATCTTTTCCCCCTCCATAAAGACTCCACCCAATACCGCAAGATCAGCAGCGACTACGTCTCTGTGGACAGCTTCAAGGGACAGGACATCCTTACCGTCGAGCCGGAAGGCATCCGCCTGCTCGCCGAAACGGCCTTCGCCGACATCAACCATCTCCTCCGGCCCGGCCATCTAAGGCAGCTCGCTTCGATCCTCGACGATCCTGAGGCGACCGACAACGACCGGTTCGTCGCCTATGACCTGCTGAAGAACGCCAACATTGCCGCCGGTGGCGTGCTGCCTATGTGCCAGGATACCGGCACTGCGATCATCATGGCCAAGAAGGGCCGCCGTATCTGGACCGAAGGTGAGGATTACTCGGCACTCGCCAAGGGCGTCATGGACGCCTACGAGAAGAAAAACCTGCGTTACTCGCAGCTCGCGCCCATCAAGATGTTCGAAGAGAAGAACACCAAGAACAATCTGCCGGCGCAGATCGACATCTATGAGGAAGGAACGGACTCCTACGACTTCCTGTTCGTCGCCAAGGGCGGCGGTTCGGCCAACAAGACCTTCCTCTACCAGGGCACCCCGTCGCTGTTGACCCATGACCGCATGATCGACTTCCTCAAGGAGAAGATCCTGACGCTGGGTACGGCGGCCTGTCCTCCTTACCATCTGGCGATCGTGATCGGCGGCACCTCGGCCGAAATGAACCTGAAGACGGTCAAACTTGCCTCGACGCGTTATCTCGACGATCTGCCGACCGAGGGTTCGGAGAGCGGCCATGCGTTTCGCGACGTCGAGATGGAAAAGGAAATCCACAAGCTGACCCAGCAGATGGGCGTAGGTGCCCAGTTCGGCGGCAAGTATTTCTGTCACGACGTGCGCGTCATCCGTCTGCCCCGCCACGGCGCTTCGCTGCCGATCGGTCTTGGCGTTTCCTGCTCCGCCGACCGCCAGGCAAAGGGAAAGATCACCCGCGAAGGCATCTTCATCGAGCAGTTGGAGACGGATCCCTCGAAGTACATGCCTGAGATCGACGAGTCGAAGCTGTCGGAATCGATGGTCCGCATTGACCTCAATCAGCCGATGTCCGGCATTCTTGCCGAACTCAGCAAGCATCCGGTCAAGACGCGCCTGTCATTAACGGGAACGATCATCGTCGCACGCGACCTTGCCCATGCCAAAATCCGTGAACGCCTGGAGAAGGGCGAAGGCATGCCAGACTACATGAAAAACCATCCGGTCTACTACGCCGGGCCGGCCAAGACTCCTGCTGGCTACGCTTCCGGCTCCTTCGGCCCGACCACGGCCGGCCGCATGGACTCCTATGTCGACCAATTCCAGTCTTTCGGGGGCTCCATGGTGATGCTGGCGAAAGGCAACCGCTCGCGCGCGGTGCGCGAAGCCTGCAAGACGCATGGCGGCTTTTACTTGGGCTCGATCGGCGGACCGGCCGCCCGGCTGGCACTGGACTGCATCAAGAAGGTCGAGGTGCTGGAATATCCCGAACTCGGCATGGAAGCAGTGTGGAAGATCGAGGTCGAAGACTTCCCGGCCTTCATCGTCACCGATGACAAGGGCAACGACTTCTTCCAGGAATTCAACCTCGGCTGATGGACCTCAATGGACCGCCGCGGTCGTCGCATGGTCGACCGCGGTGGCTTTGGCAGCGCCGACGGTCTCCTCCACACTCACGCTGGCAAGAATCTCTTTGTGGAATATGCCATCGAAGAAGCCATTCTGCTGGATCAAGGCGAGTGAGCCGGCAATGACTGCGCTGACGAGGATGATGGGCGAAGTGTGACGAGACGTTTCCATGATCTCATGCTTTCCGTTGGAGCCGTACCGCTCGTTGGAAGGAATGTGCACCCTCTTGCCGATGCGCGATAGAGCGACCAATCGCGACCGACTGTCAACGAATTGGAAGCGGTCGAAAGATCAACCAAAACGGTTGGTTGGATTTTTTAATTTTTGTTACTCGCCTTTAAGGCGAGGCAATTGTCACGTTCTTCTAAATTCTCGAATAAAAATCAACGCGATAAACATAGAAACGTGAAGGATGGCCAGATTTCGCATGTAATCATTGGTATATCCACCCTTAATCATTTCCCAATATTTGTAGTTTAAGCAATTAAAGACTGCATTAAACATTCAATTGAGGAGTAGTCGCATGACGACGGCCGCGGCGCCAACGAGGGCGCAGGTTCCCGATGTGGCAGGTCAGATCACATTCGCGATGCGCTCCATGGGCGTTGCGCCGATCCCCCGCAATTACGAGCTCTTCTACGAGGCCTATATCGGCTCCAACCCGGCGCTGACACGGGATCTCGCCGCACTCGGCAGTCAGGCCTCCCAGGAGGAACTGGACGCTCTCGGTGCACAATATTTTGCGCACAACCCATCCCGTGTGTTCGACGACGTTCATGGCCGCATCGCCGCCGAGTTGGAGACGTTGCTCCGCGTCCTGCGCCAGGAGCAGACATCTCTCGAGAGCTACAACAAGCTGCTTGGCGAAACCTACAAGCGGATCAGCTCGAAAAACCATACGAGTGTAGAGCTCATCGAAAACGCCCTTACCTTGCTGACCGAAGCAACTGGCGACACGATGGCCCACGGTGAACGCACGGTCGAGAACGTCGTCCAGCGCTCGCAGGAAATGGACCAGGTTCGCAAGGAACTCGACGAGTATAAGCGTATCGCCAATACCGACTCCCTGACGCGCCTGTCGAACCGCCGCGCCTTCGATGACCGCCTTGCCGGGGTCTTCAACAATCCCGCCATGCGCCCTGTCACCGCGCTGGTGCTCGCCGACATCGACAATTTCAAGAAGATCAACGATACCTATGGTCACCCTGTCGGTGACAAGATCCTCGCGACCGTCGCTTCGGTCATCCGTGCCAATGTCCGCCGCGACGTTTTCGTCGCCCGCACCGGCGGCGAGGAATTCGCGCTCATCATCGAGGGCAACACCGCCGAGGAAGTCATGAGCGCGGCCGAGCGCATCCGTCGCACACTGGAAACAACCCCTTTCACAAACTCGCGTACGAGGATCAACTACGGGCCAGTGACGGTATCGGTCGGCGTCTGCATGGCCTCCCATGCTGAAGACGCCGGCGAGCTATACCATAAGGCCGACGTGGCGCTTTACGGCGCCAAGAATTCCGGCCGCAACTGCAGCGTCCTTTTCGAAGACGGTATGCAGAAAGACTTCACGAAGAGCTGGCTGATCTACAAGGGCTGACCTCGGCACCTGGCAGCCTGGGCAGCCTTCACTCGCAACGTTCGTGAGACTGCCGCAAGCGCGAAAGCTCTGACGCTACCACATTGTCTTGGCTGCGCGCTCCGGCCACTCGCGATCATAGGTTTCGTAGTCGAAATCCCCTGTTGCCGCTTTCAGCATCATCCCGGGTGTCGGCAGGCTCTTCGGGTCAACGAATGTTTCCGGGTTCCATATCTCGGAACGGATCAGCGCCCGGGCGCATTGGAAATAGACCTCATTAATCGTGATGACGATCACCGTCCGCGGATGCTTTCCGTCCATCTCGAAGCTGGTCAGAACGGCTTCGTCATTCGTCACGACGCCCCACCCGTTGATGCGCATCGTGGTGTTCGAGCCAGGAACGAGGAACATCAGCGCCAGGCGCGGGTCGCGCACGATATTGGAGAGCGAGTCGACGCGATTGTTGCCACGCCAATCCGGCATATGCAGCGTCCTGTCGTCCACAATGCGCACGACGCCGCCGATGTCACCGCGCGGCGAACAGTCTAGTCCTTCGGGCCCCACTGTCGCCAGCGCCACGAAGGGTGATGCTTCGATCATCTCGCGGTAGAGAGGCGTCAGATAATCCGTCACCTTGGCCACGGATGCCTGCGTCAGCCCGCCAGCGTAGATCGCTGCGAGTCCCTCTACCGTTTCTATGATTTTCATGATTGTCCTGCCATGTTGTCCGGGCGGCCTTTAGCTGCCTAACGTGACGTTACAATGACATGCGCCGTGCCGGAAGCTCGAAAAGAGGAATGATCTCAGCATCTTTATCGACGGCTCCCTCGCCAAGGAAACCAGTGATCGCGTCGAATACCGGCCGCGCCGCGACGATTCGACGATGCCCGAAGCCATTCGCCCAATAGAGCCGCACAGTGTCGCCTGCCGCCGCATAGCGCCGAGCATGGATGTGGCTTACTTCCTTGTCATCCTCGGCATGCACGATCAGTACCGGACGTCGGATCGCGCCTGCCGCCTTGCTTGCATCGAATTCCTCCAGCCTCCGGCCGGTGACACGCCGTACCTCTTTCTCCAGCACATCCTGCGCTTTCCGCCGGAGCCCGATCATCTTGCCGAAATCCTTGAACAGCCAGTGCATCTCGCTCGGCGAGCCGATCAACGTCAGCTTCTCCGGCACGACGGCACGCACTCCCGGCAGCATGCCGGACGCGGCCACCATCAGAGCGGCACCACCGAAGGAATGGCCGATCGCCGCGTCGAAGGCGCCGAACCGTCGCTCTGCAGCCTCAATGGCCTTCACCGCCATTCCCATGTGCAGAACCCGCCCGGCCGCGCGTCCATGACCTGGAAAATCGACCGCAATCACCTCTGCACCCGAGGCAGCCAGCGTCTCCAAAAGATCCGCCATGTAGGCGCTGCTCGATCCCCAGCCGTGCGTCACAAGATAACGAGGGCGGCGTCCCAGAGCGCCACCATTCAATCGATAGGCATGGGCTTTTCCGCCGCCAGCAAGGCGGAGCGTGAACCGCTCCGCTCCGGCAAGCTTCGAGGCGCCGGCGGCATGTGCCGCTTTTGCCTTGTCACCCTTCGGCTTTGCCGAGGGCGTCATGCAGAAGAGGCGGAATGCGGCCTTCCCGGCGATGCGCGGCGAAACCGACTGCAACAGAGAGAATCCGAGGCGGGTGACCTTCAGCGCAAAGTTTGTCATAGTGGGAATCCAACAATGTTCAACACTGAACAATAAAGTACAACGATGAACAAAAATCAATCCCTACCCTGGGATCATCCGCGTTTTCGCAGCTGGATCGCCGTCGCACGCGCCTGCCAGCTGATGCAGCAGTCGCTCGGTCGCTCGCTAGCCGAACTGGATATAAAGACCCCGCATCTCGACATTCTGATCAATCTCTACCGCTTTGAAGGCATTTCGCAGCAGGAGCTTGCCCGCAAGCTGTTGGTCGGGCGCTCGAACATGAGCATGCTGCTTCCGCAGATGGAAAAGCGCGGATTGATCGAACGGCGCGGCGATGAGAAGGACAAGCGCGTGCTGCGTCTTTTCCTGACGCCGGAAGGCCGGGACGTCACCGAGAAGGCCATGGTCATCCAGACCGACCTCATCGAACGTGTGCTTTCACCCGAGCCGATCGAGCAGTGTATGGCAATGGCAGGCTCGATGGAACGGATCATCCGCGTGCTGCAGCGCGACCTTGTCGACGAAGACTGATCTTAGTGCACCGTCTCGCCGACCGCGGGTCCGGTAAGAGATCTGTACTCCCATGCAGCCACAAAGATCAGCACCAGCGTTGCCAGGATGCCGGCAAGGTAGAGCTCGATGAAGAGCGCGACAAAAGCGAGCAGGATCAGCAGGACGAGGCCTGCTAGGTGCGACAACGGCAGCCGCCCGCTGGTCGCTCCCTTGAACCAGAGATTGCCGGCAAGGAACAGGCCTGAGCCGCCGAGCACCGAAGCCATGACGCCGAGATTGCCAGTTTCGTGCGGATGCGAGAACATGAACTCGACCGCGACGGCATGAACGATGATGCCCGCCAGGATCGGAATATGGGCATAGGTAAAGGCCTGCCGTGCCAGACTTCCCGGCGTTTCTTCGTGCTCGATCCGATGCGCCGCCCGCTCGTGGCCAAAACGGAAATAGAGCCACCACATCGCCACCGTCCCGATAAAGCCGGTGAAGAAGACAACCGCCGTCAATTTTGAGAACGGCATTTCCGAGAATGTCCGTCCCGAAACCAGAACCGCCTCACCGAGGCAGATGATAACAAAAAGCGCGCAACGCTCGGCCATATGTGCGCCAGACACATCCCACTCGGTTGCGTTCGACTTGCCAAGCCCCGGCACTGCGAAGCTGCTCGCCGGCCCGGCATACTCGATGGCAAGCGCAATGACCCACGCGATCAATCGCGCCTCGTGTTCAAGGAAGCCACCGACGATCCAGAAGACACCGGAAACGATGAACCAGGTGCTGATACGCAAGAAGTTGCGCCAATTGGAAGCGCTACGATCCTTAAAGGCATAGGTCGTGAACAGCGATCGGCCGACCTGCATCAAAACGTAAGCACCAGCGAACAGCAGTCCCTTGTCGGCAAAGGCTTCGGGAATGGACGCGGACAGAACCAGACCGAGCAACATCAAAACCACGAGCATGATCCGAACAGGCATCTTGTCGGGATCGAGCCAATTTGTCGCCCAGGCGGTAAATATCCAAACCCACCAAACCGCGAAGGTCATCAGCCCGGCTTCAGCAGCCCCAAGCGGTGTGTAATGGGCGGCCAGCGCGTGCGAGAGCTGCGAGATCGAGAATACGAAGACGAGATCGAAGAACAATTCGAGAAAGGTGACCCTGCTACTGCCTGGACTACCCTTGGCGCGCAGCCAGTTTCGTTTGCTCTTTCCCGTCATGCATTCCCCCTTCTGGCAATTGTCGTTCAGCGCGGCTTCTCTGACGTGTCGCGATCCATGCCTTTCTCGCGCAACTCTTCTTCGTAGGCGGCAAAGAGATCCTCGCCACGCTCGCCGAGTTCGCGCAGATAGGTCCAGGTGTAGATGCCGGTATCGTGCATGTCATCGAACCCTATTCGCACGGCGTAGTTGCCGGTCGGCGTCAGGGAAATAATCGCGACGTTGCGCTTTCCTGGCACCGTCACTTTCTGTCCGGGCCCGTGCCCCTGCACTTCCGCTGACGGCGAAAGCACGCGCAGCATCTCGGCTGAAAGATCGAAGCTTCGCTCATCGTTGAACGTGACGATGAGGTGCTGCCGGTCTTTTGAAACTCTGAGTTCGGTCGGCCAGATATCGCTCATGATCCCATTCCCCTTCAAAATCACGAGTAGGCAATGGCGCTTGGTGAGGCAAGCGCAATTTGCCGCTCCCGAAAGCGTTTCCCTTGACGTGGCAATAGCCTATACGCACATTAGTAGCATTGCGGAGGCATTCGTGAACAGCAACGTCGGAACGACAGGCAGCGCATCGCCACTGGTTGCAGAGGCAAAACCAATGATCGACCCCTTCCAGCGGGCCGTGACCTATCTGCGCGTCTCGGTGACCGATCGCTGCGATTTCCGCTGCACCTATTGCATGGCTGAGCATATGACCTTCCTGCCGAAGCAGGAATTGCTCACCCTCGAAGAATTGCATCGGCTCTGTTCCGCCTTCATCGCCAAGGGCGTGCGCAAACTGAGGCTCACCGGCGGCGAGCCACTGGTGCGCAAGAACATCATGTATCTGGTGCGCGAGCTCGGCAAACAAATCGGCTCCGGTCTCGACGAGCTGACGCTGACCACCAACGGTTCGCAGCTTTCCCGCTTCGCCGATGAGCTCTACGCGTCGGGCGTTCGCCGCATCAATGTCTCGCTCGATACGCTCGATCCCGACAAGTTCCATCAGATCACGCGCTGGGGCGATTTTCACAAGGTGATGGAGGGCGTCGAGGCGGCCCAGAAGGCCGGTCTGAAGGTCAAGCTGAATGCGGTGGCGCTGAAGGATTTCAACGACAGCGAAATGCCCGAGATGATCCGCTTCGCGCATGGCCGCGGCATGGATCTGACCGTCATCGAAACCATGCCGATGGGCGAGATCGAGGAAGACCGGACGGATCGCTACCTGCCTCTGTCGAAGCTCAGGGCCGATCTAGAACAACAGTTCACGCTCTCCGACATTGGCTACCGCACCGGCGGGCCTGCCCGCTATGTCGAAGTGAAGGAAACTGGCGGCCGACTCGGCTTCATAACGCCGATGACCCATAATTTCTGCGAGAGCTGTAACCGCGTGCGGCTGACCTGCACCGGGACGCTCTACATGTGCCTCGGCCAGAACGATGCAGCCGATCTTCGCGCCGCCGTCCGCGCCACCCCGGACGATGGGCTGCTCTATGCGGCGATCGACGAGGCGATCTCGCGCAAGCCGAAGGGTCACGACTTCATCATCGACCGCACCCACAACCGCCCGGCGGTTGCCCGCCACATGAGCGTCACCGGCGGGTGACGCCAACGGGATTCGGGTAAATCAGGTCCGGTTGATCGAGACCCCTCCGTCGGCCAGCATCGATGTTCCGGTCACGAAGCTTGCCATATCCGACCCCAGGAAAAGTGCTGCCCTGGCGATTTCCTCTGGCTGCGCCAAGCGCTTCAGCGCGTGCAGGCCATGGATGAAGGCGACAAGCTGCATATCCGGATTTTCGAAGTTGGCCGGATTCAGCGCGGTGTCGGTGCCACCTGGCAACAGCGCATTAACACGGATGTTTTTTGGACCGAGTTCGGCAGCAAGCACCTGCACCAGCCCGGTCAGCCCGGCCTTGCTCGCCGCGTAGGCGCCCATCCCTGGCATCCCCGCAGTATGGCCGACGAAGGTCGAAGTGAAGACGATCGATCCACCGCCGCGGTCAATCATCGCCGGCACCTGGTATTTCGCCGCCAGAAACGCACTGGTCAGATTGAGCGCCAGCATTTCGTTCCAGCCAGCTAGCGACACGTCTGCCACCGGCGCCGATTCGCCGGTGCCGCCGGCATTGTTGAAGGCGACGTCGAGACCGCCGAAGCGCTCGACCGCCACCTCGACCAGCCGCCGGTTCAAAGCTTCCTCGCGCACGTCACCGGCAACGGCTACGGCCTCGCCACCCGCATGCTCGATCTCTTCGACCAGCATACCGAGTTCGGCCTCGCGCCGCGCCGCAACGACGAGCCGCGCGCCTTCGGCTGCAAAGAGTTTGGCTGCTGCCCGGCCGATACCTGAGCTCGCCCCCGTTATGATTGCGACCTTACCATCCAGATATCTCATGTCGGAACCTCCGCTTGTTGTTCGCGGTATTCCAAATCTCAGACATCGGGACGCGCTGCCACCCGTTTCCTGCCCACGCCTGCCCGCACCGCCTGTGTCATTGTGCACTGCGCAATCGAATTATCGCGACTGTGGCTTTCGATCGATTCCCTTGGCGACAGGCACCTTCTAAAAGGACGTGTACGAGAATCGGAATATCGACATGCCGCGGTCCCGCAATACCCAGGGCGCCATCTACATGAGTTCGGCCATGGCCGGATTTTCCTGCAGCGACGCACTTTCCAAGTCAGTTATCGCCTCCATGAATGCCGGCCAGATCATGTGTCTGCGCGGCCTGTTCACGAGCATTTTCGTCTACTTCATTGCCCGTCACATGGGGGCGCTGCGTCCGTGGCGCATCATCCTGAAACCGATGATCATCATCCGCGTCATCTGCGAGATATTGGCAGCGGTGACTTACATTACCGCTCTTGGAATGATGCCGATCGCGAACGCATCCGCCATCCTGCAATCGCTTCCTCTGGTTGTTACCTTCGGTGCGGCGCTATTCTTCCGCGAGCCTGTCGGTTGGCGTCGCTGGTCAGCTATCCTCGTCGGCTTGATTGGCGTGCTGATCATTATCCGGCCCGGACCGGACGGTTTCACGGCGGCCGCTCTCCTCTGCGTCGGCAGCGTCCTCACCACAGCCGGCCGCGACCTCGCCACCCGCGGTATTGGCCGCGAGATCCCTTCGCTGATGATCACAGTGGTAACGGCCGTCTCGGTGACGGTCGTCGGCGCCTTGCTGACGCCGCTGCTTGGCGGTTGGGAGCCAGTCAGCCTGACATCGCTGTCCCATCTGCTGCTCGCCGCCATTCTGGTGCTGATCGGCTACCAGTCGGTGATCATGGCGATGCGAACGGGGGAAATCTCCTTCGTGGCGCCATTCCGCTACACCAGCCTGATCTTCTCGACATTGCTGGGCTTCGTCTTCTTCGCGGAGTTTCCCGATCTCTGGACGCTGGCGGGTGCTGCAGTGGTCATAGCGTCCGGCCTCTACACGTTCTATCGTGAGGCCAAGCGCCATGTGCCGCCCGTCGCCCAGGAATCCGAGCCGAGAACACCCGTCTGAGGCAATCATGAACGATTTTGCGCTAGATAGATCCAATATACCGGGTGTGGTCCTGGCGGGCGGGCGCTCTTCCCGCATGGGCCGCGACAAAGCCTCCGTGCGCCTCAACGGCCGCAGCCTGCTCGAGCGCGTCATCGAACAGCTTGAGCCCCAAGTGAGCACCCTTGCGGTCAATGCCGATGCGGCGCCGGAAAATTGCCGGCATTTGTTCATTCCTGATATAATTCCCGGCAAAGCGGGACCGATGGCTGGCATTCACGCGGCGATGGCCTACGGCTCAACGCTGACGGGGGTGACGCACGTGATGAGCGTTTCTGTCGACAGTCCGTTCTTTCCCAACGACCTCGTCGATTGGCTTGCCGGCGCCATCGATGCGCCTTTGAAGATTGCTATCGCCGCCTCGGAAGGCCGCAGCCATCCGGTGTTCGGCTTATGGCCCGTTAAGCTTGCCGGTGATCTCGAAGCCTGGATTGCCACCGATGAAAAACGCCGCGTTCGGGACTTCCTCTTACGGCATGACGTAAGGGAAGTTGACTTCCCACTGCGTCCGACACGGGCGAGCCTCCTCGATCCGTTCTTCAACGTCAACACGCCCGACGACCTCAAAGAGGCGGAACGCTGGCTGAAGGTGCTGGTCTGATGGACAAGCCGAAGGTCTTTGGCATCGCCGGTTGGAAGAACTCTGGCAAGACGGGCTTGGCCGTCCGCCTCGTCGAGGAATTCACCAGCCGCGGTTACAGCATTTCCACGATCAAGCACGCCCATCATGACTTCGACATTGACAAGGTCGGCGCCGACAGCTACCGCCATCGGCAGGCCGGCGCGCAAGAAGTCACCATCGTTTCCGGGACGCGCTATGCCATCATGCATGAGTTGCGCGGCGCCCCGGAGCCGACATTCGAAGAAATCCTTGGCCGCATCGCGCCCTGTGACCTCGTCTTGATCGAGGGCTATAAGCGCGAGCCGATTCCAAAGATCGAAGCCCGTCGTTTTGACTCCGCGAACCAGGAACCTCTCGCGCCGACGGATCCTTTCATCGTCGCCATTGCGACCGATCACCCGATCGCCGAAGGCTTTCTGCCGGTCTTCAATCTGGACGACACCGGGGCGATCGCAGATTTCATTTCGGGCATAGTGGAACTACCTGCAAAGTAGAAAACCTTGTTGCGAGGGAGCAATGACCTACTACGGCACGGAAAAGCAGCAGCGCTTGCAGCGTCAGTCCGACGAGGCGCAGCCTAAAATCGCTGCCACGCCGGGCCTTGTGCAAGCCGGGCGGTTCTTCTCGGTCGACAACTTCGACCTCATCGACTGGGCATTTGTCGACGAGCGCCTCGCCCAGGACGGCGTCTTCGGCTTCCGCATGATGTCGGCGACATGCATCGAGGACATCCGTCTGAAGCTGGGGCCGTCCTATCGCGTTGACGTGTGGAGTGTCTGCAGGGCGGATCGCACGGCGGCGACGCGAGCCTGCACCGCGATCCTGGAGGATGACATTCCCGGTGGCTTAACGCGTGTCAATCTGACGGCCGATCCCGGCGACGACGCTGTCAGAGCTGTGCAGACATGCATGGCGGAAAATGGCATAGCGCCATTTTCAGGCGCCATGCTGGCTGGCAACATAGTCCCCGCGGTCACCATCGCCCTCGCTGACGCTCAAGGTCATGTCGTCGCAACCGCTCATGCGAATATTCCTTTCAACACCCACAGCAAACACTCAGGCACCGCCTGGGTCGGTTTGATCGCCGTCGCGGCGCAACAGCGTGGAAAGGGACTTGGTCGGCTTGTCAATGCCCTAGCGGTCAGAGCGGCCTTCGAAACGCTGGGGGCAGACGAAGTGGTTGAGTTCGTCCACGCTGACAACATCATTTCACGCCGGATGATTGAGGCCTGCAGCCTCCGCCTCGTTCCCGGTATTCTTTGCGGGCTTGCAACACCAATCGTCGACGCTCGCTTTACGACCTGAGGCTCGGCAACCGCCACCAACATTGCAGCGTGAGCAAAAGAAAAAAGCCGCCGGTCTCCCGGCGGCTTCCCATCAGCTCTTGGCTGTCAGCTCAGTTGCGCGAAGCGACCGGGCGAACGAGCGCCGTCACGCGACGAATGGTAACGCGGCGGTTTTCCTGGTTCGGTCCCTGCGTATTTACCTTGAGGTAACGCTCGCCGTAGCCCTGCGTTGCCAGGTTTTCAGGCGGGATCCCGTAAACGTCGGTCATGACGTTCGCGACGGATTCAGCGCGCTGATCCGACAAGACGAGGTTGCTCTGGTCAGACCCCACAGCGTCCGTGTGACCTTCGATCAGAAAGGTTTCCGACGGATCCTTGCGCAGGACCTCATTGATGGCATCTGCAACCTTGCGCAGGCTGCGCGCCTGGCTCATCGGGATTTCGGCACTGCCCGTCGCAAAGGTGATCGTATCGAGGTCGATGCGGCGAACCTTGTCGCGGATACGTGCCGAGTACTTCACTTCATTAAGCGAATAGACACGCTCTACCGGTTCCACCGGCGGCTCGCGTAGGAAGTCGTAGTAGTCGCGGCCATCATCGCTGCTCGTGTCCATTATGTAGTCATCGAGCGGAATGCGCAGGCGCATCGGCGGCAGGTCGCGACCCGGATCTTCGAAGTAGCCACGGTCCGGATCTTCGTAGAGGTCAGGCGAATAGTAGAGAACCGATTCGCGGCCTCGGTTGTCGAGGCGCGACCGCTGGATGATATCGCCATAGCGATTGCGGATCGTCACGATCTGATAGCCGTCACGGTCGATGGTCTCGCGGTAGCGATCCCGCGGCAGCTGCTCGTAAATCGGACGTTCGCCATCCCGCAGGAAGCGCCTGTCGTCATCGCCGCGAACGATCGTCTGGTTGTTGATCTGGATGATCACGCGATTGTCGTCGCCGCGCTCACCGAAACGTGCACCTTCCGGCCTGTCGAACTGCGGACGCCTGTCGAGGCGCCGGCCCTCTTCGCTGGTGACGGCTTCGATCTTGATCGGAGCGGCCTTGGCGCCTTCGGTTATGATCTGGGCGTCGGCATCGGACTTCGGGACGCGGAAGTTCTGCTCCTGTCCACGCTGCCTGTCGCGGTCACGGCGCGACTGGACCCCACCGGAGCGATCGGCGTCCTTGTCGCTATCGAGAACGGCAGCACCGTTTTCAACCGGAAGAACGACGGTTTCCGTGCTCTTGCTCGGATCCGCAGCAATCTCCTTACGACGCTCAAGCTCCTTAGGCGTGACTTTCTCCGGAGCAGGGATAGCCTGCTCTGCCTGACCCGCTGCAGGCTGGTCAGTCGGCTGCGCCGGGATTTGTTCGCCCTGCTGCGCAGGGGGCTCAGCTGGCTGAAGCGCGGGAGCCTGCTCACCCTGCTGCTGAGCTGGCTGCGTGCCGCCGGGCTGGGCCTCGGTTGCCGGCTCCTGTGCGGGAACAGACGGCTTTTCGGCCGTAGGCGCTTCCTGCGGCTTAGGAGCCTTTTCAGGTGCGGGCGACTCCTGCGGAACAGGCGTCTTTTCCGCGGCCGGTGCCTGCGGTTCCTCCTGCTGCTGAGCCGACTTCTTGCGCGGCTTCACCGGCTGTTCCGAGCCATCCGTGGCTTGCTTGCTTGCCTTGCCCTTTGGCTGCGGCTCTTCAGCCTGCGGCTGCGCCTGCTCCTGCTGCGGGGCCGCCTGTTCGGTCTGCGGTTGTGGCGCTGGCTCTTCCTGCGATGGCTGCTTGTCACGCTTGCGACGCGGCTTTTCCTGGCTTTCCGCAGGCTGCTGTTCCTGGGCCGCCGGCGCTATCTGATCCTGCGGAGCCGCGGGCTCTGCCTGCTCGGCGGCCGGCTGCCGCTTCTTGCGCGGTTTTTCGACAGGGGCTGCTTCCTGCAACTGCTGTTCCTGGGCCGGGGCTATCTGCTCCTGCGGAGCCGCGGGCTCTGCCTGCTCCGCGGCCGGCTGCCGCTTCTTGCGCGGTTTTTCTACGGGGGCTGCCTCCTGCAACTGCTGTTCGACGACAGGCTCTTGCTGTGGCGCGGGCTGTGCTTCTGCTGCCGGCTCGCGCTGCTTGCGTGGCTTTTCGGCAGGCGCTTCCTGCGATTGCTGTGGCTGCTCCTGGGAGGCCGGCGCCTGTTCTTCACCGCCGCCGCCGTGCTGCTTGTGGTGCTTCTTCAGAAGCTCTTCGTCGGAGGGCGCATCCTGTGCAACTTCGAAGCTGCCCGCGACTGCTTGCGGCGCTGTGCGAACCTGTTCAACGCTGGCAACTGCTGCAAAGGAATGTACTGGAGGGATTACGAGCGACAGCGACAACAGCGGAAAGGCGGCACTGGCAAACAATCTGGATTTCATTCCCATAGGGGCTCCTCGTTGTACTTTATGTTCTTGAGACGCAGTCGTGGCCGCGTCCGATTTTGGGGCATTCACCCACGGCGAAAACCGCGCGGGGACTGCATTTGTTCCACGAGTCTTAGGAACTGGACTATTAACCCGGTATGAATGTGGCAGTGCGGCATTGTTCATCTTCGCCATAGTTGACCGTTCGCCGCGCCCCCTGCGATTCCAGTTGCAATTCCTCAAAAAAAGGTTTGAGTATCGCGCCAAGGCAGCGCCCAGCGCCGCCCTGCTCAGCCGCCGTCCAAAAGAAGAACACGAGCGGCAGCACCAACAGAGAGGACTAACATGCGTATCTCCACCCGTATTCTCGCCGCCGCTTCTGTCGCCGCGATGTCTCTTTTCGCAGGCGCCGCCATGGCTGATGGTGAGAAGTATGTCATCGGCACCGACTCGACCTATCCGCCCTTCGAATATGTTGACGCCAGTGGCCAGTTCCTGGGCTTCGACATGGATATCGCCCGCGCACTCTGCGCCGAGATGAAGGCCGACTGCACCATCGTCAGCAGCGATTGGGACGGCATCATTCCAGCACTCCAGGCCAAGAAGTTCGACATGATCATCTCGTCCATGTCGATCACGCCTGAGCGCTCGAAGCTCGTCGACTTCACCAACAAGTACTACAACACCCCGCCGGCAATCGCCGTGCCGAAGGATTCGACCATCACCGACGTTGCCGGCCTGAAGGGCAAGACGATCGGCGCGCAAACCTCGACCACCCACTCGAACTACGCTGAAAAGCACCTGCCCGACACCGAGCTGAAGCTCTACCCGACGGCAGACGAATACAAGCTCGACATCGCGAACGGCCGTGTTGACGCCGTCATCGACGACATCGTCGTGCTGTCGCAGTGGGTCAAGTCGGATGCCGGCGCATGCTGCAAGATCCTGACGCCGCTCCCGGTCGACAAGGAAATCAACGGCGTTGGTGCAGGCATTGCCGTCCGCAAGGGCGACGACGCGCTGCGCGAAAAGCTGAACACTGCGATCGCTGCGATCCGCACCAGCGGTGAGTACAAGAAGATCCAGGACAAGTACTTCGACTTCAACGTTTACGGCGAATAAGAAAAGCTGTAGGTCGCTCATAAAGCTGATGGCGGAAGGCTTGCTCTTCCGCCATTTTTGTTTGACAAGGATGGAAAGATCAAAGCGGTACAAACCGCGAGGGGAAAACTGGCATGGGCGGATTATTTTCCGCGCTGGGCTCATTGTGGGCCTGGATTGGGCATATCTTCGATCCGCTTTGCGGACCTGCAGGACTCTTCACCTGGTTCGGCTCTTCGACGATCCTGGCCTGCGGCGACACTGGTTGGGGCGATGAGATCGCCGCCGGCCTGAAGGTCACCGTTGCAGTCGCTCTGGTAACGCTGCCGATCGGATTGATCATCGGCTTTCTCGTGGCACTCGGCCAGCAGTCGGAAGAGAAATCGGTCCGCCTGGCCGCCGGCATCTACACCACGATCTTCCGCGGCCTGCCGGAACTGCTGACGCTATTCATTATCTATTACGGCATGCAGATCCTGATTCAGTCGGTCCTCGCCTCCTTCGGATACGAGGGCCGCATCGAGATCAATGCCTTCTTCGCGGGCATGATTGCCCTTTCGGTCGTATTCTCCGCCTATTGCTCCGAAGTGCTGCTGTCGGCTTTCCGCGCCATTCCCAAGGGCCAATACGAGGCCGGCGACGCCTTGGGCTTCCATCGCGGCCGCACCCTGTTCCTTATCGTGCTGCCGCAGCTGGTGCGCATCGCCCTGCCCGGCCTGGTGAACCTCTGGATGATCCTGCTCAAGGACACGTCCTACGTCTCGATCATCGGCCTTGCGGATATCCTGCGCCAAACGGGCGTCGCAGTTAAGGTCACCAAGCAGGCGTTCCTCTTCTATACCGTTGCCTGCGCTCTCTATCTCGGTCTCGCGGTTATTTCCTCCTTCGGGCTCAGCTACATCGAGCGGTGGGCCAAGCGCTCGGAGATCAGCCGATGAGCCATGCCCAGACCCTCATTCCGGCGCAGCCGGCGCCGAAGCAAGCGCACAAGCCGATCACCGTTGCACGGATCACCGGTTACGTCGTCGTCGCTCTCTGGATCCTTCTTGCCGCCGCGCTGATTGCAATGGTGGTCAGCGGTTGGGATCCGGAAAAATTTACCCGCTACGGTCCCCGCTATCTGCATGGCCTGTACACGACGATCATGCTCGTGGTGATCTCGGTTTTCTTTGGTGCCATCCTCTCCTTGCCGCTGGCCTTTGCTCGCATGTCGAAGAACAAGGTCGTCAACGGCATCGCCTATTGCTACGTCTACGTGTTCCGCGGCACCCCGCTGCTCGCCCAGCTCTTCCTCATTTACTACGGCCTCGGTGGCTTCCGGCCGCAATTGGAAGCGGTCGGACTTTGGTGGTTCTTCCGCGACGCATGGTTTTGCGGTCTGTTTTCAATGACCATCAACACCGCCGCCTATCAGGCGGAAATTCTGCGCGGCGCCATCCAGAGTGTTCCGCGCGGCCAGCACGAGGCCGCGGCTTCGCTCGGAATCCACAAGGTCATCGCCTTCCGCAAGATCATCCTGCCGCAGGCGCTGATTGTCGCCCTACGCCCCTACGGCAACGAGATCATCTTGTTGATCAAGGGCTCAGCGGTCGTCGCGATCATCACCGTTCTCGACCTGATGGGTGAAACGCGCTACGCCTTCTCGCGCACCTTCGATTACCAGACATACCTTTGGGCGGCGATCTTCTACCTCACCATGGTCGAAGCGTTGCGCCATCTCTGGGCTTGGATCGAGCGCCGCCTCACCCGCCACCTGAAGCGCTGAAGAGCTTGGCAGCACTCACCGCCGATAGCTGCCAACGACTTGAAATTAAAAGACAAATCCATGAGACACTAGCAATTCGCCAAGCTTGGGTTAAGCTTGTCGTGGTTCCATTTCAAGGATCGCTAATACGCGATCATTGGAACCAGAAGCGAGACGACGATGCACAAGGACATGGAAAGGCAGCTGCAAGGCTACGGCCTGACGACGGCCCAAATTATCTACCGCATGCCGGATCACCGAACGATCCTCCAGACCTATATCTGGCAGGATTACGACCTTGCCCCGGATTTTCCCGAGATGCGCAGTTTCCTGAAGTTCTGGCAGGAGAAGCTTGACGGGCCGCTGCATTCGGTGCGGTACATTCACCGCAAACTGATCTCGGCCACCGAATGGCGCGCGCTCAGGGGTGAATTCATAATCAACTGATCGGGCCGCACGGCCGGTCAGACATGAGCCTCCCCTTTGACGAACTCGTCTTCGTCCATCTCTCGGTGCAGTGTGCCATAGAGGATGCCGGCATAGGCCAACCCAACGACGCAGAGCACTGCCCAGCCGGGAATTGGCCCAAGTGCCGCGTTCTCGACCACATAGGTCCAGGAATGCGTCTGCGTCAGCGGATTGCCTTCGGTCTGTAGCTTGGGCGTCGTGATTTTCAAGCACCATGCGAGCAGCAGGATCAGGTACATCCAGCAATAGTTTCGCCGCAGTCGACGCTTTACCGCCCCGTAGTAACTCAGCAGAAATTGCGGATTGCGCAAGCTCTTGGCAATCGCGCCGGCCCAATCGGCTTTGAAATCGCCATTCGGCGCCAGGATCTGTGCGAAATAGCCTCGCTCAAGCTTCCGTACGCGGGCACGATAAATGTCGAAGAAACGGTAGCGACGGGCCTCGATGAGAAGGAGCAACGTAATCAGCATCATCCCGAAAAGCAGCACGCCGTGATGCGAACTCGGTGTCGAAAGTGAAACCGAAAGCAGCGCCGCCGCCACGGTGATCGCCCAATTCGATGTGCGGTCGATGCGATCCCGCCAGCTGATCATCCGGCCGAGCTCACCGCGGTAGTAGTGGCTGAGCGTATTCGTGATCTCGCCTGGAGTTGCCGGCAGCGCCGGGCGCAGACTATCCAACTCCTTCTCGAAATTCGCCTTGCTGATTTCGGCGACCATGGCATTTCCTCCATTTTGTTATTATCCATTAGAGGACGCTTATTTTGCTCCTCCAACGTCGCCATTGCAAAAGACATTCAGTCGCCGTAGACGCAGCTTTGGAATAAAAACGATGGTGAATTGCTATGGCCAAGAAGATCGACGAAGACGCACTCGCGGAAGCCTATGACCGGGCACTTGCACTCGAGAAGGAGGGCGACGTTGACGCCGCCGTGAAGGCCTATGAAGAGGTCCTCGCCATCGATCCCGAAGATCATGGCGGTGCCGCCGTGCGGATCGCCTCCATGGGCCGCGGCGAAACGCCGACCAAGGCGCCGGACGCCTATGTCGAGACCCTGTTCGACCAGCATGCCGAAGTCTTCGAGGATGTCCTCGTGGAACAGCTCGGCTACCACGTGCCGATGATGGTCCGCCAACGGCTGCAGGAATTGAAGCTCGGTCCCTTCAAGCGCATGCTCGACCTCGGCTGCGGCACCGGTCTCACCGGCGGTGCGCTCGCTGATCTCTGCGAAGATATGACTGGGATCGATATCTCCGAAAACATGGTCGAGATCGCCCACGAAAAGGAGCTCTACGAAACGCTCTTCGTCGCGGAGGTAGAAGATTTCCTGGACGACAATGACGAGGACCCGTTCGACCTCATCACCGCAACGGACGTCCTGCCCTATCTCGGCGCGCTCGAACCGCTGTTCTTCGGCGCGGCGGAAAATCTGAACCCGGATGGTTTCTTCATCTTCTCATCGGAGGAACTTTCCGAGGCTTCCGGAAACGGCCAGCCGTATATGGTCGGACCTCACCAGCGCTTCCTCCATTCGGCGACGTATATCCGCGAAAGGCTGGCGGCAACCGGCTTCACGCTCGTCGAAATGAGGGAGATCAACGTCCGCATGCAAGAAGGCCTTCCGAGCCCAGGCCATCTGGTGATTGCGCGACGTGGCTGATGGCAGTCGCGAAATGTCCACGCGACACGTGGTTTTGCGGTAAAATACAATCACTAATTGCACCTCGTTGGTAGACGAGTGACCATTTGAGGCTGAATCTCTCCGGGCAACCCTGGGGAGAGGTCGCATGGGAGAGTCGCAACCATTCAACATCGCTAACTTCCTACACTGGCTCCATTCGGAATTGCACGACTTGGACATCCAGTGGCCGGTTTTGCTTTTGGCAGTCTTTATCCCCCTGCTGCTCATCTACGCGCGCAATGACATCCGCGTGCGACGCCTGCGTATCATTTCGGACTTCATAGCCTCCTATCCGACGACGCGGGACCAGGACCCAGCGAGGGCCGGCGTTCCATCGGACAGGCCGGGCAGCAATCCAGCCCTCGAGTTTGTGACATCGAAATATTTATCCGATCTGCGCGAACCGGACGACCAACCGATCCGGCTCGGTTCCGAGGGCCTGATCAAGGAGATCGAAAGGCGGATGCGGTCGTCGCGCATCATCGGCAATGCGGGCGACCTCCGGCTGTTTCTTTCCGCGCTCGGCTTTATGGTCATTTGCTATTTCGGCTTTGGCAGCTTGCTCAAGGCGCTTGAAACCGGGCTGCAGGTTGCTGGTGTCGACGGCGCCCCAATATGTGGCGCAACAACCACGTGCTGCCCACCGAACGCGTTCCTGGGCCAGATCCGGATCATAGGCACGCTGGCATTCGCCGGCGCCTTTATCGCCGCGATCCGCCAGTTCATTCGCAGCCTCGCAGTCTTTGACCTCTCCGCCTACACAATTATCTGGCAGACAGCGGAGATATTTGCCTCCGTGGCGATCGTAATCTTCCTCTATGTCGCCTTCACCGATCCGACACGCCTGCTGGGAACGCTGGGCATGGGCGACGACGGAACACGCGATTGTACCCATATCTCTTGGGTGTGGCTGGCACTTGCTCCCTTGCTGGGTCTAGCGCCGCAGAGCGCGACCAAGTTCCTGCTCATCAAGATGCAGTCGATCATCTCGTGGATAAAGATGGACGACGACCGCTTCTATCCGGTGACGCGTGTCACCCCTCTGGATGTGCTCGACGGGATCGACTACGCCACTCGTTTCAGGCTTGAAGAGTGCGGCATCTACGACGTCCAGAACCTTGCCACCTACAATCCAATCCAGCTCCACATCGAGTCGCCTTACGGCATCTATCAGACGATTGACTGGGTCGGTCAGGCGCAGCTGTGCAATATGCTCGGCCTCCCTAAGTATCTGATGCTGAAGCAACTAAACGTCCGCACTGTTTTCGATCTGGAACGCGCGATCGATTACGGAGGACGGGACGTTACGGCTACGGAAAGAGCAGGGCCTGACGAATTCGACAAGATCTATGCGGGCGTTCTTTTTGCCGTTACCGCAGACGCGCGCAAGATCGGCGAACTCGGCGGCCTGAACGCGTTCATCATACGCAATGAACCCACAAGTTCGCCAGTACAAGGAGACAGTCCTTCGGCATCTGCTCTTCCGCCCATCCAAGCGGCAACTATCGATGAATACTTTATCTGGGCTTGCCGAACCATCACCGAGAATCCAGCGACAACGAAGGCTTGTGTCGAGCACCTGATCGGATGGATCGCCGACGATCTCCATGTCCGTCGCCTGCGCCGCATCTGGCAGGAAATGTCGGATGACCTTGGCAATCGCTCGAAGCGGTTGGACAATGGCCCGGCAGTCCCCGCACCCCCAATAGTTAGCTAAACGCGCAACTTTGTCATTGAATACAGTGCCACGACCTGATACTTAGCCAATTACGCAAGTTTCAAAACAGCGTGAAAGGCTGACCGCATGTCGCTCTTCCTCCACAGTCATCCGCTTGCATCCTTCTGCCACAAGGTCCTGATCGCCTTCTACGAAAACGCCACGCCGTTTGAGGCTGTGCACGTCGATCTCGGGAGCGAGGCGTCCAGAGCGGCCTTCTTCAGTGTCTGGCCGCTCGGAAAAATGCCGGTACTGCGCGACGAAACGCGGGGCCGCACCTTGCCGGAAACGACGATCATCATAGAGTATCTTGATCGCTATTATCCGGGCGCAACACCGCTTATCCCGAACGATTTTGATGAAGCGCTCCAAGTCAGGCTGTGGGATCGGCTCTTCGACCTGCACGTGCAGGAACCGATGCAGCAGATCGTCGCGGAGCGGCTGCGTGGCGGCGGCGATCCGAGCCGCGTGGCGGACGCCGAGGCGGCGCTACGCAAAGCCTACGGGATGATCGAGCGACAGCTTGGCGATTGCCTGTGGATCACCGGAGACAGCTTCACCATGGCCGATTGTGCGGCCGCTCCCGCCCTCTTCTACGCCGAGACACTGGTTCCTTTCGTGGACCAGCCGAGGCTGCAGGGCTACTATGACAGGCTTCTGGCCCGCCCCTCCTTCGCCCGGGTCCTTGAGGAGGCGCGCCCATTCTTCAAGTTCTATCCCTATCGTGAACGGCTGCCTGCCCGCTTCCGGCCAGATGAAGCCGCAAAATGATGCACGAGCCCGCCGCTCTCGATCAGATGTTCCATGCGCTTTCGGACCGCAGTCGACGCGGCATGGTCGACCGTCTCGGGCACGGCCCTGCCTCGGTATCCGAACTGGCCGAACCGTTGTCAATGGCGCTCCCGACAGTCATGAAGCACCTAGCAGTCCTTGAGCGAAGCGGCCTTGTCCGATCGGAAAAGAGCGGCCGTGTGCGGACATATCGACTGCAAAGGGACGCGCTGGCGGAGATGGAGCGCTGGCTCGTAGCGCATAAGGCGGGTTGGAACAGGGCTTTCGATCGCCTGGAACAGTTCCTGGCAGATGAGCAACCGGAGTGAAGAACGACATGACGAAGCATTCCGCCATGCATGCGACATTTGCGATCGAGCGAAAGATGCGGGCGCCGCTCTCACGCGTTTTTGCCGCCTGGGCCGATCCGGACACCAAGCGCCAGTGGTTCGCCTGCCACGATGAATGGGTGTCCCTCGAATACAGCCTCGACTTCCGCGTCGGCGGCCAGGAGCGAAACCGCGTCGCCG
This sequence comes from Rhizobium grahamii CCGE 502, assembly GCF_000298315.2. Taxonomy (GTDB): domain Bacteria; phylum Pseudomonadota; class Alphaproteobacteria; order Rhizobiales; family Rhizobiaceae; genus Rhizobium; species Rhizobium grahamii. The sequence continues at coordinate 153,790 of NZ_AEYE02000013.1, forward strand.
ACAGCGATGGAGTTCCGCACGTTTATGAGGCGCGCTATCTCGATATCGTGCCGCAGGCGCGCATCATCTACGCCTATGACATGAAGCTCGGCGAAACACGCATTTCGGCATCTCTCGCAACAATCACCTTCGAGGCGACGCCATCAGGGACAACCATGCTCTTCACGGAGCAGGTGGTCTTCCTTGACGGTTACACCGACGGCGGTTCCCGCCGGCACGGAACCGAGATTCTGGTCGACCGCATCCAGGCCTATGTCGAACGTGAGAGCAGCACCACACACTAAGCCGCTTTCATGCTAGATTGCCGTCCGAGCAATCCCACGGCTGCGAGTAAGACGGCATGAGCGCAGGAAAGAGGCCTTCCCAAACCGGAACCGCCCCGAAAAGGCGGCACAAGTTTAATCCCAAGCGCGAGCCTAGACCCGAAGTCCTGGCAAGGGCCAACCACACGGTCGCATGGGCAGCGGCCTGGGTCGTCCTAGGCTTTCTGGTGATTGCTACCGCCGCTAGATTTTTGTTCTAGTCGCCCTTGAGGACGCCGTGGTCAAAATTCACCGAGCGGTCTCTGTTCCCAGGATCGCCGCCAACAGCCGCCCTTCAATCTCTGCCAGTGCGGGATTGCCGTGTCTGCGCGGATGCGGATAGGGAATCGCCAGATCGAGCGCAATGCGCCCCTCTTCGAGCACGATCACACGATCGGCGAGATGCACTGCCTCGCTGACATCATGCGTGACCAGCACGGCCGTAAAGCCCAATTCCCGCCAGACGCGATTGAGCAACTCCTGCATGCTGATCCGGGTCAACGCGTCGAGTGCCCCGAGCGGTTCATCGAGCGCCAGTACGCCCGGCTTGCTCACCAGTGCCCGCGCCAGCGCGACACGCTGCCGTTGTCCGCCTGAGAGACGGGCCGGCCATTCGTTTGCTTTTTCGACAAGCTGCATCTCGGCAAGCACCGCCTCGGCTTCCCCAAGGGCGACACCTTTGTCGACGCCATCCCCCAGCCCGACCGCCACATTTTGGGCAACGCTCAACCAAGGGAGCAGGCGCGGCTCCTGAAACACGATCCTCGCGTTCCCTTGGGCATCCGCGCCGTCTGCGTTTTCAAAGTGCAGTTCACCGCTCGTCGGCTCATCGAGCCCCATTAGAATGCGCAGGAGCGTACTCTTGCCGCAGCCGCTCTTGCCGATGACCGCGACGAACTGCCCGGCCGGAATGTGGAGATTGATGCCGCGCAGCACACGATTGCCGCCGAAGCTCTTCTCAAGTGCTCTCATGGTAATCGTCGCGGCCCCGGTGCGTTCTGGCGTCGTACGATCGGACTCGTATTCGAACTCGCCAGCGGTCCCTTGAAAACGTTCATGCGCAATGATGGTCATGACGCCTCTCCTACTTCTGATAAACCGGGTTCCACTTGAGCGCCCGACGTTCGAGCGCCCGAGCGACAACATCGGCAAGCTTGCCGAGGATGGCGTAAATCACCAGCGCCAGCACCACGATGTCCGTCATCATGAATTCGCGCGCGTTGTTCGCCATGTGACCGATACCGGATGAAGCAGCGATCGATTCCGATACGATCAAGGTCAGCCACATGATGCCGAGTGCGTAGCGCAGGCCGACGAAGATGGACGGCAAGGCGCCGGGAAAGATCACCTTCCTGAACAACGTCCAGCTTCCCATACCATAGACGCGACCCATTTCGATCAGGTCACGGTCGACGTTGCGGACGCCATGATAGGTGTTGAGATAGATCGGAAAGAGCACGCCGAGCGAAGTCAGGAACAACTTGGATTCTTCGCCGATCCCGAACCAGAGGATGACCAGTGGGATCATGGCTAGATGCGGGATCGTGCGCAGCATCTGCAGCGTCGTATCCGTCAGTTGCTCCGAGATTTTCGAGACGCCGTTGGCGATGCCGAGCAGGAAACCGATCGAGCCGCCGACCAACAGGCCGGCAAAGGCTCGGCCGGCGCTGACGAGGATATCGTGCGGCAACTGCCCTGTGGCGGTTGTCGACCAGAATGCAACGGCTACATCAGCCGGTGACGGCATGATGCGGGAGGAGATCCAACCGGCCGAAGAAGCCAGTTGCCACACGGCGATGATCGCCACGGGCACGAGGAAGGGCAACAGCTTATCTCGCCCCGGAAGAGGCAGACGGATATTTCCCTTGCGTTCAACGCGGTCGGTCAGTGTCCGCCCAATCGGCGTATCGAAAGTCGACATGAAGGTTTTTCCTCGCGGCTTGCTCCACCTCAACTTCGGAGAGGCATGGGGGCGTGGTCATCAATGAAGAAGCACCGCCCGATTGCGGGCGGCGCCGTCTGGCGGGTTAGGAGCCGGAAACCACCTTCAGGTTTCCGCCATGGCTGCCGCCACCGAAAGCCTGATGCTTGGCGAAATCGGTCTGGAAGCCGTGCCGTTGCTCGTCGCGGGCGATCCCGAGTTCCGGGAACAACAGCTCGGCGACGCGATAGGCTTCTTCGAGATGCGGGTAGCCGGACCCGATGACGGTATCGATGCCGACGTCCTGATATTCGCGCAGCCGCGCGGCCACGGTCTTCGGCGAGCCGACCAGTGCCGTTCCTGCACCGGCGCGCACCAGGCCAACACCGGCCCACAGGTTCGGTGAAACTTCCAGCTTGTCGCGCCTGCCGCCGTGCAATGCTGCCATGCGCTTCTGACCGACGGAATCGGATTCCTTGACGAAGCGCTCCTGTGCCTCGCGGATCGTCTCATCGTCGAGCTTCGAAATCAGGCGATCGGCCGCCGCCCATGCCTCCTCATCTGTCTCGCGGACGATGAAGTGCAGGCGAATGCCGAAGCTCACCTCGCGGCCCTTTTTCGCAGCGGCCGCGCGCACCTTCTCGACCTTTTCGGCGACCTGTGCAGGTGGTTCGCCCCAGGTCAGGTACTTGTCAACGCGGCCGACAGAGAAGTCGATGCCGGCATCCGACGAACCACCGAAATAGAGCGGCGGACGCGGGTTCTGGACTGAGGGAAAACCAAGCTTCGCATTCGTTGCCTTGATGTACTTGCCGTCATAGCTTGCGACACCTTTCTCGAGCAGCTCTTCGAAGACCGTGAAGAACTCATCGGCATGGGCATAGCGCTCGTCATGGGCGAGATGAATGCCGTCGCCGGCAAGCTCCGCCGGACTGCCGCCGACGACGATGTTAAGCAGCAGGCGTCCATTCGAGATGCGGTCCAGCGTTGTCGCCAGGCGGGCGTAGTAAGCCGGCGACGCTGTGCCCGGGCGGATGGCGACCAGGAATTGCAGCCTCTCGGTCTTGGCGGCAAGTGCTGCTGCCGTCACGAAGGATTCCTCACAGGCAACGCCTGTCGGCAGCAGCACCCCGGAGTAGCCAAGTCGATCGGCCGCCTGGGCGATCTGGGTGAGATAGCCGATCTCGGGCGCACGCGTCTGCTCGTTCGAACCGAGATAGGCGCCGTCCCCCGAGGTCGGGATGAACCATAGGAAATTGATGGGATCGTGTTTGCCGGTCATGGAATGATGCCTTCTAGTCGGAATGGAAATCAGCTTGCCTTGGCGCGCCAGACGATGTCGCCGGTGTTCAACTGCTTCGGAACGATGCCGAGCTTGTAGAACTCATCGGCCAGCCCCTGCTGGTAAGCCGCAGCCGCGTCCGTAATGCCGGAAACACTGCCGAGATCGGCCCCAGCTCGCGTCAGCGTCACACGCGTCACTTCGGGCGGCACGCCGGTGATTTCGGAGAGCTCCTTGACTGTCTGATCGAGATTGCCCTGCGCAGACCGCCCGACCTGCTTCAGTTCATCAAGCACATCGGTGATGACCTGGCCGTTTGCGTCGGTGAATTCGGCATTCGCCAGGAAAAAGCTGTAGGAGTCGACGATGCCTTCGGCCGTTGTCAGGATGCGCGTTTCCGGATCCGCCTCCGCGATCGCGAGATATGGATCCCAAATCGACCAAGCGTCGATGCTGCCATTCTTGAAAGCGGCTGCGGCGTCCGCCGGGCTGAGATCGACGCCCTCGATATCCTCAGGCGTCAGCCCAACCTTGCGCAGTGCCTTCACCGTGACGTTGTGGGCGCTCGAGCCGCGCTTGAAGGCAACCTTCTTGCCCTTCAAATCTTCCAGCGACTTGAAGGGGGCGTCCTTTCTGACAAGGATCGCCGAGCCGGCCGGGCTGCCTCGATAAAGTCCAACATAGTACAGCTGACCACCGGCGGCCTGCGCGAAAAGCGGAGGGACATCGCCCGTTGCGCCGAAGTCGAGCGCACCGGCGCCGAGCGCCTCAAGCAGGGGTGGGCCCGAGGTGAACTCTGACCAGCTGACGGTGATGCCTCGGTCGGCCAGCCGCTTTTCCAGCGCGCCGCGGCGCTTGGCCAAGGCCAGAACGCCATTTTTCTGCCAGCCAATCCGAAATTCGGTCGCTGCCGCACGTGCACCCTTGACCCCGGGCAGCAACGCCGTTGCCGCTGCCGCGCCAAAAAGCCCCAATGTCTGACGTCGTGAAATCATCGTCGTTCCCTCCTTAGGAGTCGGCCTGGTCTCTCGCCGGTCCCGCGTTTCGATGCTTCAATCTTGATAAACTCTATTAAATCGATCGACCTTTATATTTATTATCTTTTGGCGCTTGCGGGATTATCCGAACCAGCGTTCGGCTCTTTCAGGGAAAATTTTTCCGTCTCGAGGTTGCCGGGCTCTTCCGACGGCTTTCCGGGCGGCGTGCTTTCGGTTAATCCTCATGCCCTGCATTCAGGAAAGGATAGACACATGACAAAAGTCGCATTCATCGGTCTTGGCGTGATGGGGTTCCCCATGGCTGGCCATCTCAAGGTGAAAGGCGGCCACGATGTCACGGTCTACAACCGGACCACGGAAAAGGCGGCTGCCTGGGTGGAGAAATTCGGCGGCAAGTCCGCCCCAACGCCGGCAGAAGCGGCGAAGGATGCGGACTTCGTCTTCACCTGCGTCGGCAACGACGACGATCTCCGCTCGGTGACAACGGGCGAGGACGGCGTTCTCCTGACGATGAAGCCGGGCGCTATCCTCATCGACAACACGACTGGAAGCGCGGAAGTTGCCCGCGAGCTCGATGCCGCCGCGAAAGCAAAGGGCTGTGCCTTCATCGACGCTCCGGTATCGGGCGGACAGGCAGGTGCCGAGAATGGTGTTTTAACCGTCATGTGCGGCGGTGAAGAAACCACATTCGACAAGGCGAAGCCGGTGATCGATGCCTATGCACGCATGGTTGGCCTCATGGGGCCGGCCGGTGCCGGCCAGCTCACCAAGATGATTAACCAGATCTGCATAGCCGGTCTCGTGCAGGGACTTGCTGAGGGCATTCATTTCGGCAAGCGCGCCGGCCTCGATATCGAGAAGGTAGTTGAGGTCATCTCCAAGGGCGCGGCCGGCTCATGGCAGATGGAGAACCGCCACAAGACCATGAACGCGGGCAAGTACGACTTCGGCTTCGCCATCGACTGGATGCGTAAGGATCTCGGCATCGTCCTCAGCGAGGCGCGCCGCAACGGTGCGAAGCTGCCGGTGACAGCCCTCGTCGACCAATTCTACGGTGACGTTCAGGCCATGGGCGGCAATCGCTGGGATACGTCCTCGCTGCTGGCTCGATTGGAGAAATGATCGCCCCCTCCTCCAGCGCAGCGGAGCTCATCGCACATCTGCGGACGCTGCGCTCTGAGGAAAGCATATCAGGCATGGCCCGTTTCGGGATCGTCACCGAAACCGCGCTTGGGATCTCCAATCCGGATCTGCAGAAGATCGCGAGGATAGTGAAGAGAAGTCATCCCCGCTCGCTCGAGCTTTGGCAAAGCAACATCCGCGAGGCGCGCCTACTGGCGCTCTATACGGCCGAACCGAAGAGGCTTACGCCGGACCTCGCAAGAACATGGTCCGATGACTTCGCCTCGTGGGAGATCGTCGACACGGCGGCGGACCTCTATGTCGAAGCCCGTCTCGAGCCGCTGATATCGGAGTTCGCGGCCGACGATCGTGAGTTTGTTCGACGAACCGCCTTTGCCATGATCGCGAGCGCTGCTGTTCATATGAAGAAGGAACCGGACGAAACCCTGTTGGCGTGGCTTCCTCTCATTGAGTTGCATGCCGGCGATCCACGCAATTTCGTGCGCAAGGCGGTGAACTGGGCGCTGAGGAACATCGGCAAACGCAATCCGCATTGCCACGCGAAGGCACTTGCGGTCGCGGAAAGCCTCGCCGCATCCAGCGACCGGACCGCGCGCTGGATCGGGAAGGATGCCGTGCGGGAACTGACAAGCGAGAAGGTCATTGCCAGGGTGGAACGAAAGTCCGCCGACCGATGACCGGCGCCTCACTTGTGTTGAAAACAGCGGACGGAGAATCTTCGTCCGCCCGCCGTTCCTTCTGCCCAACTATTTCTGGATGCACGTATCGACCGTGTCCTTCGTGCACTCATCAAGACCGGTGAAAACAGGATCCGGGACGGTCTTGCCGGCGATCAGATCCATCATCACCGACGGTGCCTTGTAACCCATTTCAAAAGGCCGCTGGCCGACGAGCGCCGTAACGAGGCCCTCCTTGGCAATCGCGACTTCATCGCCGATCGTGTCGGCCGCACCGATCACGAACTCGTTCTTGCCGATCTTGTCGGCCATCGGCTTGAAGAGATCCCGATAGGGCTGTGGTGCGCCGAACAGCGGCCAACCGCCCATGATGCCAAAGGCATCGAGATCGGTATTGGCGGCGAGAATGTCGGTCATGGCCTGAACGCCCTTGGCGCCATCGTCATTGGTAAAGACTGGGCAACCGGCAACTTCCGTCCACCCACCCTCGCCTTTCAGCGCCGTCAGGCCTTTCTGGCCGGTCAGCGTGTCACGCATTCCCTGCGCACGACGCAAAATGTTGTCGGCGCCGGGGTTGCCTTCGATCGTGCAGATCTTGCCGCCCTTCGGCTTGGCTTTCTTGATGTATTCGCCGATGCGGGCGCCCATCAGATAGTTATCGGTGCCGAGATAGGTTTTGCGCAGTGCCGAATCCTCGGCAGCAAGGTCGGCATCGAGCGTCATGACAGGGACCTTCGGATTTGCCGTCTTCAGCGTCTGCGCGATCAGCTTGGCGTTTGACGGAGAAATAGCGATGGCCGCCGTTTCGGATTTACCCAATACGTCCTGAACGATTTGCGCTTCGCCGGCTTCATCGGAAGTCGATGCGGGACCGGTGTAGAAGCATTCATATTCGGAGTCCGGGTTTTCCTTGTTCCATTTCTGGCAACCCTGGTTGATTGCCTCGAAGAACGGGTTGTCGAGCCCCTTCACGACAATGACCAGCTGTTTCTTCGCGGCAAGGGCCTGTCCAGCCGTCAGCGCCAGCACCGCGGCTGTAAGCAATAATGCCTTCCTCATAGCTTCCTCCCATTTAAAAATGGCGGACGCCATCGCCCGCCACATGATCAACCCGGATACCAGACGATGCGAGGATCCTCCTCCGAACGCATATACCCCCAGGCCGAGTCGATTAGCATTTCCAGATCGTAGACGGGCCGCCATCCCAGCAGGTACTTGGCCTTGCTATTGTCCATCCAGTTCGAATGGAACTGGCTTGGGATGTCGACCGAGTTGAGCCCGCGCGTGCGCGCCAGATGGGCGGCGACCTCGCCATAGTCGACTGGACGGTCCATGCAGATGTTGAAGAGCTGGCCTTTGGCGCGCCGATTGTCGAGCGCCGCAAGGATCGCGGAGACAAGGTCATCCACATGCACGAAATTGCGCTTCAATGGGCGACCGTCAGCGTCACGCAGGAGCGGGATCGTCTGTTCCCGCGCATAACGCACAGCGTCGCTCGCCGGAACAAGCGTCTTCCAGTCCGGCCCGCCGAATACGTCATCACCGAACGACAACGTGAACTTGAAATCATCCTTCTCCATGATCCAGGGCGCACGAAGACAGCAGCCATTGATGCCGTACTGGATCTGGAATTGCTCCAGCATCACCTCTTCCAGAACCTTCGACAGCGCGTAGCACCCGGGATAGGCTTGGTGCGGCGTGGTCTCGGTGATCGGCGCTTCATGGCGATAGAAGAAATGGCCGATTCCGGCATCACCGCCGATAAGAATGAACTGGCGCGCAGTGCCGCTCGTCCTGAATGCCTCGAGCAACCAGAAAAGTCCCTTGACGGTGACGTCCATGACGTCCTCAGGCGTTTCCTTGCATGTCGCCAAATGCACGACATGTGTGACGTCGGCAAGCGCCTTGGTTACCGTCTCGCGATCGCTGATCGAGCCTCGGAATGTTTCGATCCGCTCGGTTTCTGGGCACAAGCGATTATGACAAAGCGCGCGAATGCGCGCCTTTGAAAATCGCGGATCGTCGAGCAGCCCAGCGATGAAGTGCTGCCCGACCTTGCCCGTTCCACCGGTGACAAGGATCAGCATACTCTCCTCCACCAATAGCTAATATACAGACACCTACGCGCGTCAATCGAATTGTAGTACAAAACGAATAATTGTAACGGAGCCCGTAAATTAGCAGCATCCGATTGACGGTTTCGCGCGGTTCTGGGTAATGTTGCAACGGCTCGCGAGGGAGGAACTGGCGAGCCACATCGCGGCCCGAAATAGGGGTTTCGGCTTTAGGAGGCTAGACGGCTGGTGGCAGTTCTCGAGCTCGCCAACATATCAAAACACTTCGGCGCCATACAGGCTGTCAACGACGTTTCGTTTTCACTGGAAGCGGGAGAGGTCGTTGGGCTCATGGGCGACAATGGCGCCGGAAAATCGACACTCGTGAAAATGATCGCCGGCAACTTTCGGCCGAGTCATGGCGCGATGCGGCTTGATGGTCAGGATCTCATCCTTCACAAGCCGATCGATGCGAGACAGCGCGGCATCGAGATCGTCTATCAGGAACTTGCGCTCTGCAACAACCTCACCGCCGCTGCCAACGTATTCCTTGGCCGCGAACTCCGCCGTGGCCTCGGCCCGCTGCGCATTCTTGACTACCGGACGATGTACAAGCGCGCCGGCGAAATCTTCAAGGAACTGAAATCGGAGACGCGCCCGCGTGACCTCGTGAAGCAGATGTCGGGCGGCCAGCGCCAAGCCGTCGCGATCGCGCGCACCATGCTGGCCGAGGCGAAGCTTGTGCTGATGGACGAGCCGACGGCTGCCATTTCTGTTCGTCAGGTTGCCGAGGTCCTCTCCCTCATCCGGCAACTGCGCGATCGCGGCATCGCCGTCATCCTGATCAGCCACCGCATGCCCGACGTCTTCTCGGTAGCGGATCGGGTGATCGTTATGCGGCGCGGCCGCAAGGTTGCCGACAAGCAGATCGGGGCAAGCTCGCCGGAGGAAGTCACGGGGCTCATAACAGGCGCAATCGAACAGGTGTGAACAAGCACCGGATGCAAGCGAACGAAGGTCGACCATGGCAATAACCCTCGATCAAACGATAGCGCAGAAACAGCGTAACTGGCTGTCGTCAGTCTTTGCGAGCCAGACGTTCTGGGTCCTCATCGCCGTCGTTCTCGCCTGCATTTTCCTGTCCTTCGCCACGAGCTCCTTTGCCACCCCCACCAACCTCTACAACATCACCCGCAATGTCACCTTTGTCGCGATCATCGCGCTCGGGATGACGCTTGTGATTGTCACCGGTGGCATCGACCTCTCGGTCGGTTCGGTGCTTTGCCTCTGCAGCATGGTATTGGCAGTCACCATGCATGCCGGCTATGGCATCGGAACCGGCATTGCGGCTTCGATCGGCACGGCGCTCGTCGTCGGCGCCTTCAACGGGCTCCTGATCGCTTATCTTGGGTTCCCGCCCTTCGTCGTCACCCTTGGTATGCTGTCGATTGCCCGCAGCCTCGCGATGGTTGCCTCGAACAACACCGTTGTCTTCCAGTTTGGCCCGGACCACGACAAGCTGCTGGCGCTTGGCGGCGGCGCATGGTTCTTCGGCATAGCCAATCCGGTGCTCTATATGGCAGTGCTGGCCCTCCTCACCGGCTTCGTGCTGCGGTGGACCCGGTTTGGTCGTTATGTGTTCGCCATCGGTGGAAACGAGCACGCCGCAACGCTGACGGGCGTGCCCGTCAGAAAGATCAAGGTCGCCGTTTACATGATCTCGGCACTCTCGGCTGGGGTCGCCGGCATCATCCAGACGGGCTGGCTTGGCGCCGTGACCACGAACATCGGTGCGGGCATGGAGCTACAAGTTATCGCCGCAGCCGTCATCGGCGGCGCCAATCTCGCCGGTGGCGTCGGCACTGCGTTCGGCGCCATCGTTGGCGCGGCACTGATCGAAGTGATCCGCAACAGCCTTGGACTATTGGGGATCAACGCCTTCTGGCAAGGCACCTTCATCGGTGGCGCGATCGTACTCGCGGTTCTGTTCGACCGGCTCAGAAATCTCCGCCAGAGCGAGTAGCTGAGGAGCCCTCAGTCCTCGTTCGACTTGGCGTTGTCGAGGATCATATAGTCGAGCGGCAACTGCGTCGAATACTTGATCTGTTCCATGGCAAAAGCAGACGAGACGTCACGAATCTCGATCTTCGCGATCATCCGCTTGTAGAACGCGTCATAGGCCGCGATGTCAGGCACGACGACGCGCAGCAGATAGTCCACATCGCCGCTCATGCGATAGAACTCGACGACCTCGGGGAAGTCGGCGATGACCTCCGAAAAGCGTCGCAGCCACTCGATCGAGTGCGTTGCCGTCCGGATCGATACAAACACCGTGACCTTGGTGTTGACCTTCTCCGGATCGAGGATGGCCACACGGCGCTTGATGACGCCGTCTTCTTCCATTTTCTGGATGCGCCGCCAGCAAGGTGTCGTGGAGAGCCCGACCTTCTTGGCAAGATCGGCCACAGCCAAAGTCGAATCCTCCTGCAAGAGACGCAGGATCTTACGGTCGAGACGGTCCATACAGCAAAGCCCCTTCGAATTATTTTCTCTGTATAGCGCGATTCCGGGAGTTTAAAAGAATTTTGTTTCAGACAGCAGTGCCGCAATCCGCTCGCGCAACGTCGGCAGCAACTCTGCTGCGAACCAAGGATTGCGTTTGATCCAGCCGGTGTTTCGCCAACTAGGATGCGGCAGCGGAAAAATGACCGGCGAGCCCGGACGCGAAAGGGCCGTGTGCCAAGCCCGCACCGTCTCCGTCATATTCTCGCGGCGCTCCGGGCCCATGTGCCAAGCCTGCGCATATTGGCCGACCACGATCACCAGTTCGATCTGCGGCATTGCCGAAATCACCCTGCTCCGCCAATGCGGCGCACATTCCCGCCGCGGCGGCAGGTCGCTTCCCTTGGCGTCGTAACCAGGAAAGCAAAAACCCATCGGCACAATGGCAAAACAATCGCGGTTGTAGAACGTCTCCCGATCGACCTGCAGCCAATCGCGCAGGCGGTCACCGGATGCGTCGTTGAACGGCAGACCCGTCTCGTGGACCTTGAGCCCCGGCGCCTGCCCCGCGATCAATATCCTCGCCTTGGAAGAGATGACCGCGACCGGCCGCGGCTCATGTGGCAAGCGCGCACCAGGCCCACCAAACGGTGCGTCACGACAGATCCGACAGGCGGCAATCTCCTGCCGAAGGCGATCCAGCGTGCGCTCGTCCGGCGCGCCTTCGTCTGTCACCATCCGAGCAATCCCGCAATTCCCCGCACATTCGATCTTGGCGCATGCTCGCGCACACTGCGCGGCATCTCAAACGTCCCAGCCCAGAGCCCGACCTTCTCCATTCTCGCTTGCCTCTCCTCGTCACCATAAGCGCCATAGGACACCGCCATGCCGCTCCGCACCATCACGGCGTTCAAATCGACGCCGCAGCCCGGCAGATCACAAGCAGGCGATCGAAGCGGTCCCGCTCCGTTCCAGCGCACTGTGTATCGGCCGCCCCAACAAGACGTTGCAATGCCCGCTTCGCCTCCTGACCGCAGGTCCATACGCCACCTGCCCGTTCGCATGCCTGGCTGAGCTCGGGTGCATCGATGCCGTAGAGCCGCATCCGCTCATTGCCGAGATTCAGACTGTCACCATCCGCTGCATGAAATCGGCCGGAATGGACCGTTTCTGTCTTGTCGTTCAACTTCGCCGCAATCAGCCACAGGAACGCCAGCAAAGCCAGCGCCGTCACGCCGTCGCGCATCACCCGCCAACCGCGCGTCACGCTTTCGCCTCCTTCAGAAACAAATCCTTCGCAAAGATGGCTAACATCATCTTAAGGATTGCGCTCTAGGGTGTAGAGACCCGCGGATCAAGTTTCAACGTGCACAATGAGTACTGGCGTTAGCACATCGACCGATAAGAACATCGTCGACAAGTCACGCAGTCACCGGAACAAGCCTGTATCGAAGGCTGTTCGGCTGACGCGGGAACGCCTGCAATCGAGCCACGCCGCGAGCGGCGGGTTCGATCGCGACGTATTGGTGATGTATGTCAATGCCGTCCTGCAGGGCGCTTCGATCGTCCCGCTCTTTGTCATCATCATTGCGGCATTCGGGGTTTACTTCACCGAAGACACGCAGATCTTTCTGTGGGCACTGCTGACACTGACAGCCCATGCGGCAAACGTCTTCATCGCGCGCCGCGCCCGCAGCCAGGAAATCAACGGGACAACCGCGCGCAGCTGGCGCCGCATTCTCCTACTCGGCCAACTCATGGTCGGCTGCTGCTGGGCAGTGTTCGCTCTGCAGGACTGCGCCGTATGCGAACCGTCGAGCTTCCTGCTTTACAAGGGCGCCACGCTACTGATCGCACTTTCCGTGACGGCCATGTCAAACTTCATGCTGACACCGTCGGTGCTGATAACCTTCGCCCCTGTCGTCCTCGGCCTGGTCGCCAAGGCCGGTCTGTCGCGAGAGATCCTTGAGGTCAGCCTGACCGCCATCTTCACGACCACCGTCATTTTCTTCAACTACATCGGCGACCGGCTCTTCCAATCCAACCTCAAGATCCTCGCCTATCAGGCAGAAAAGGACGACCTGATCGCCGAACTCGAAGTCGCAAAATCGATGTCGGATGAGGCCCGCCGTCGGGCGGAGGAAGCAAACCTCGCAAAGTCTCGTTTCCTCGCCTCGATGTCGCATGAGCTGAGAACGCCCCTCAATGCCATCCTGGGCTTCTCCGAGGTCATGTCCGCCGAGGTCATGGGTCCGCTCAACAACCCGACCTACAAGGAATACACCAGCGACATCCACCGCTCGGGCGAGCATCTGCTGAATCTCATCAACGAGATCCTCGACCTCTCGCGTATCGAGGCCGGTAAATACGAGCTCAGCGAGGAAGCGATTTCGCTGTTGAACATCTCCGAAGATTGCATCGGCATGGTGCAACTGCGGGCTCGGGGCAAGAACATCACCATCTCGCAGCAGTTCGAGCCTGAATTGCCCGCCGTCTGGGCAGATGAGAAATCGCTTCGCCAGGTCGTCCTCAACCTGCTTTCGAACGCCGTGAAGTTCACGCCGCAATCGGGCGAAATCCACGTCAAGGTCGGCTGGACCGCCGGTGGCGGCCAATACATCTCCATCAAGGACAACGGCCCCGGTATTCCGGAAGATGAAATTCCGGTGGTCCTGTCGGCTTTCGGCCAGGGCTCGATCGCCATCAAGAGCGCGGAACAAGGGACCGGCCTCGGCCTGCCGATCGTTCAGGCGATCCTCGCCAAGCACGACGGCCAGTTCATCCTCAAATCGAAGCTGCGCGAAGGCACCGAAGTCATCGCCATCCTGCCTGCCAAGCGCGTGCTGCAGACCGTTCCGGCTGTCGAGGATACCCAAGCGGTTTCCCGCAAGCGCCGCAGTTTTGCGTAGCGCTATTCGACGATCCGCTTGAAATCAGGGTCGTTCGCGAAGTCCTGCAGGTCGTTGTCGATCGCGTCCCGGTCCGTCAGCGCCTTGAGGCTGGACCTGGCGGAATCGCTCAGCTCAACCGCCTTGTGGGCCGCGTTCAACACAGAGTTTCGGGTCGTCCTGCGCTCTTCTGCCGATGCATCACTCGGCAAATAGTGATGTTTCTGCCCGTATGCGGCAGCCATCAAAAACCAGTAGCGCGACAGCTTGGCGGCGGGCGTTGCCGCCAGCTTGTTGCCGAGGTCTATTGCCTTGTCATATCCGTCGCTCTGATAGAGCTGGCTCGCAATGACGTTGAGACTGTCACTGACCGATAGGCTAGCCGCCCGGGACGCGTAGCTAATCATCGGATCGTTCTGCGGCAAGGATGTCGCAAGATGCCTGACCTCTTCCGCTACTTCCGTTTTCAGCTCCGCCGCCCCAGGGTTGGTTAGCAAAGTTTCGACATATAAGAACAGCGGCGACAAATAGAGACGAGTATACAGATAGAAGAATATAAAACCGCTCACGGAACCTGCGATCAGCAGAAACGGCCCAACCGTTGGCAAAATGCCGGCAGATTGGGATCCACCGGCGAGTGTCGCCCTTTCCGCCAGAAAATCACTGAAACTGCGGAAGCTGTCTCCAAGCGAGTCGACCTCGGTAAGCCCGACGCCAACCAGCATCGTCGTCAGCCACTCCGAGATGCGTTCCAGATTCGTGTTTGACCCCAGCAGCCGCTCCTTGCCGCTCACATTTTGATCGTCGAGGGCCGCGGCTCTCGGACTGGTTCCCGCGGTCGTCGATGTGGTTGCAGCTACTGTGGGGGTTATCGAATTGTCTTTCGCCAAAACGCGAGGAACGGAGAAGAGGAACCCCAATAGCCCTCCGATCGCGATCCCCGCAAAGACGATGAGCACCCCGACCCCGAAGCCTCCAACCGGGCCGCCGGCTTGCGCAATACCCGCGAAGGCAAGGGTTAGAAGCACTGCAGCTGCTCCTACTTGGAGGAGCAGTACGGCATGCCGATTGCGTTCCGCAGCTTGCGACCGAGCATTGAAATACTGGTTCGTTCTTTCGAAAACCGCCGCCATCTGATCCCCCAACCCTGCGCCTGGGGATAGAATAGTCACACTCTAAACACATCTTCAAGGAGAATATTACTAACGCCACAACCTGAAGCCACTATTGGTTGCGGTCACCCAAACAACAGATGCTTGCCGATCGTAAACAGCAGGAACATCCCGCACGCCGCGATAATGCAGAGGACCGCAAACGAGCCGAGATCCTTGGCGTGCTTCCCGACCATCGAGATCTCCGGCGAAATCCTGTCGATGACTTCCTCGATCGCGGTGTTCAGTGCTTCGACGGCAAAGAGGACGAGAAACAGGACGACGGCGATCATCAGCTCGGCCAGCGTCGCGCCGACGGAGACCAGCAGGATCAGTGAAACCGCGAAGAACAACAGTTCCTGCCGGAACGCCGCCTCCTTGATCAGCCGGCGAAAGCCGCCAAGCGAATAGCTGGCGGCTGCAAAGAAGTGGCTGATGCCGGTGAGTTTTGTCACGGCAGGTTTCATCAAGTGCCCTCGTCGTCCTTCAATGGCGGCCATTGCCGCCATCAGTCAGAAATTGCGATACCGGTTCACGGTCCCCGCGGCAAGAACTCTGTCATCAACCTGTCATAAACCTGAAGGTTTCAGTGCTTGTTGCTGACGCCTGCCTGCGAGAACGTTGCCATGCCGGAATGGCAGGCCGCTGCTGCCTTGACGATACCGGCCGCGAGCGCCGCGCCGGTCCCCTCGCCGAGCCGCATCCCGAGAGCGAGAAGCGGCGTTTTGCCAAGCATTTCGATCGCGCGCAAATGTCCGGGTTCGCCGGACACGTGGCCGATCAAGCAGTGATCGAGCGCCGAAGGATTGGCGGCCTTCAGGATGGCGGCAGCCGCCGTGGCGACATAGCCGTCGATCAGCACCGGGATCTTCTCGACACGGGCGGCGAGGATTGCCCCGGCCATCGCCGCGATTTCGCGTCCGCCGAGGCGGCGCATGATCTCCAGCGGATCGTCCAGATGGTCACTGTGCAGCGCCACCGCCTTTTCGACCGCAGCTATCTTGCGTTCCAGCATTTCGCCTTCGGAACCGGTGCCCGGGCCAACCCAGTCCCGCGCGTTCCCGCCGTAAAGGGCATAGTTGATCGCTGCTGCGATCGTGGTGTTGCCGATCCCCATCTCGCCGATGCAAAGAAGATCGGTGCCGCCTGCAATCGCCTCCATGCCGAAGGCCATGGTTGCCGCACAATCGCGCTCGGACAATGCGGGCTCTTCGGTGATATCACCGGTCGGGTAGTCGAGCGCGAGATCGAAGACCTTCAGCCCAAGGTCATAGGCCACGCAGATCTGATTGATCGCAGCGCCGCCAGCCGCAAAATTCTCCACCATCTGCTGCGTAACGGCCGCCGGAAACGGCGTGATGCCTTGCCTGGTGACGCCGTGATTGCCGGCGAAGATCGCCACCAGCGGCCGGTTCACCGCAGGTGCCCTGCCCGTCCAGGCCGCAAGCCAGAATGCAATCTCCTCGAGCCGTCCGAGCGCGCCGGGTGGCTTCGTCAACTGCGCATCGCGCTCGCGCGCGGTAGCAAGTGCCCTGGCATCCGGTCCCGGGAGATCGCGCAGAAGTGCCCGAAAATCGTCGAATGGCAGGCCTGAAACGCTCATGAATGCGATTTCCTTGTCTTGGTCGGTAACTTGTCTTTTCGCTGCAAATCAGCTTCTTTCGTCGCCACTCTCTTAAAGGTAGGCGCCGGGGCGAACAACTCCTAAAGCGCTGCATATGGTCGCGGAGTCGGGGTGAGAATGTACATCGGAAACTATGCTGCCGACCTCGCTCGCTCCGTCGCCTTCCTCAGCCGCATTCCGATGCCGTCTTTCGCCTTCGTCGGCTTCGACGGCAAGCTTGACCGCGCCTCCCGCGCCTTTCCCATGGCAGGCATTGTCATTGCGCTCGTGCCCGCGCTTGTCTTCCTGGTCATGCTCGGCCTGCGCGCGGACCGTCTAATGTCCGCGTTTGCAGCACTGGCCGTTCAAGCGATATTGACGGGCGCGCTGCACGAGGATGGCCTTGCCGACTGCGCCGACGGCCTGGGCGGCGGGCGCGACCGCGACCACGCGCTCTCGATCATGAAGGACAGCCGCATCGGCACCTATGGTGCTATCTCGCTGATCCTGTCGTTCGCGCTGCGGGCGGCTGCACTCGCTGCGATCGCGCGCGCAGCGCCGCCACTTGCCGCGGCGCTCACGATTCCCGCAATCGCCTGCATCAGCCGCGGCGCGCTCGTCTGGCACTGGCACCGGCTGCCATCGGCAAGACCCGTGGGCGTGGCAGCCGCCGCCGGGCAACCCGGCGAAGGCTCAATGCACATGGCGCTCGTTTCCGGCTGTGTTTTGTCCGCTCTGCTTCTCTGGCCGAGCCTTGGTCTCTTTCCCCTCGTTTGCGCTCTCCTCGGCTGCGGCTTGTCCGTCATGGCCTTCACCCGGTTCGTCCACCGCAAGCTTGAAGGTCATACGGGTGACACCCTCGGCGCGGCGCAACAGATTTCGGAAATCGCCGCCGTCTGCGCCCTTGCCATGGCCCTGTGAAATCTCGATATAGATTGCATGCAAACACCCTGCATCGATGTCTGCTCTATCGACCCAAAGACCGGCCTTTGTACGGGCTGCGGTCGTACGCTTGCCGAGATCGGTGGTTGGATGTCATTTTCCGACGACGAGCGCGAACGGCTCATGGCTTTACTGCCCGCACGGCTTTTCGCAAAAGGACAGGATATCTCGCAGGCTACGCAGATTATTCCGGAGCGGCGTGCATGAACCGTCTGACGATCGTCCTTGCGGTCCTTGGCCTGGGTCTCGCCGTCCTTCTATTCAGCGGCGACACAAGCCGGATCTTCGGCATGCGGACCGACGATTTCGGCCGTTTCATCTATCTGCTTCCGATCGCGCTGATGCTGGCCGCCGGCATCTGGGCGCGCCGCGCCAGCGCCAGCGAGACCCTTCGCAACCTGATGATCTGGCTTGTCCTGATCCTCGGCCTTGCGACCCTTTATCTCTATCGGCAGGAAGCGCTCGGGGTCGGCAATCGTCTGCTCGCAGGTCTTGTCCCGGGCCGCGCAGTGGTCGTGACCACCAGCGAGGGTGATCAGGAGGTCATCTTACACAAGCTTTTGAACGGCCATTACGAGGCCTATGTCACGATCAACGGCCAGAGTATTTCGATGCTGGTCGATACCGGTGCCAGCATGATCGCGCTGTCCCGCGAAGACGCCGAGCGAGTAGGCATTATCCCCGACAACCTCGAATATTCGATGAGCGTGATGACTGCCAACGGCCGCGCCCGCGCCGCCCGTGTCATGCTGTCCGAGGTCGCGATCGGGCCGATCATCCGTCATAACGTTCCCGCCAGCGTCGCACAGGACGGCAAGCTCGATCAGAGCCTTCTCGGAATGAGCTTCCTCTCGACCCTTGGATCCTTGCAGATCCAGACTGACGAGCTTCGGATGCGGGACTAGAGGCAGCGTTCAGCTCCGCAGCCGGTATCCCGTCCTGAAGATCCAGGCCAGCGTCCCTAGACAGATCGCCAGGAAGATCGAGATCATCCCGAGGCTCACCAGCGGATTGACGTCCGCGATGCCAAAGAAGCTCCAGCGGAAGCCGCTGACCAGATAGAGCACGGGGTTGAAGTGGCTCACTGCCTGCCAGAAGGGCGGCAGCATGTTGATCGAATAGAAGCTGCCACCGAGGAAGGTCAAGGGCGGCACGACGAGCATGGGAATGAGGTTCAACTGCTCGAAGTTCGTAGCCCAGATGCCGATCATGAAGCCGAACAGGCTGAACGTGATCGCCGTCAACAGAAAGAACAGAACCATCATCACCGGATGCTCGATCCGGATGTCCACGAAGACATTCGCAGTGAGCAGGATAATCACCCCGATCATCAACCCTTTTGTCGCGGCGGCACCGACATAGCCAAGCAGAATTTCGGTCATTGCCACCGGCGCCGACAATACCTCGTAAATCGTGCCGGTGAACTTCGGAAAGTAGATGCCGAACGACCCATTGCTGATGCATTGCCCAAGCAGCGTCAGCATGATCAGGCCGGGCGTGATGAACGCGCCGTAGGACACGCCTTCAACCTGCTGGATGCGCGAACCGATCGCCGCGCCGAAAACGATGAAATAGAGCGATGTCGAGATCACCGGCGAAACGACACTTTGCAGAAGCGTCCGGCGGGTGCGGGCCATTTCGAAGAAATAGATGGATTTGATGGCTTCGAAGTTCATTTTGCCCCTCCCACGAGCGCCACGAAGATGTCTTCCAGCGAGCTCTGTTGCGTGGAAAGATCCTTGAAGTGAATGTCGTGCTCACTGAGCCGCTTCAGCAGCGTGGCAATGCTCTCCTGCTCCTTCTGGGTATCGAAATCGTAGATCAGTCGGCTGCCGTCTGCCGCAAGCGAAAGACCGTTGCCGGCAAAGCGATCCGGCAACGCCTGCATCGGCTCGTTCAGTTCGAGAATAAGCTGCTTGCGGCCTAGCTTCGCCATCAGCGCCGTCTTGTCTTCGACCAACAACAGCTCGCCGCCGTTGATGACGCCGACACGGTCGGCGATCTCTTCCGCCTCTTCGATATAGTGCGTGGTCAGGATAATCGTGACGCCGGAGCGGCGCAGCTTTTCGACGACGTGCCACATGTCCTTGCGCAGCGTCACGTCGACACCTGCGGTGGGCTCGTCGAGGAAGAGAATTTCCGGCTCATGCGATAGCGCCTTGGCAATCAGCACCCTTCGCTTCATGCCACCAGACAATTGCCGCAGCGTGTTGTCCTTCTTGTCCCAAAGCGAAAGATCGCGAAGCACCTTCTCGATATGCGCGGGGTTGGATCGCTTGCCGTGCAGACCGCGCGAGAAGCTGACCGTATTCCACACAGTCTCGAACTGATCTGTGGTTAGCTCCTGGGGAACGAGCCCGATCATCGAGCGCGTCGCCCGGAAATCCTTCACCACGTCATGACCGCCGACGGAAACAGTGCCCCCGCTCGGATTGGTAATGCCGCAGACAATCGAGATCATCGTCGTCTTGCCCGCCCCGTTCGGCCCGAGCAATGCCAGGATTTCGCCCTTCTCGACATCGAGGTCGATGCCCTTGAGAGCCTGAAATCCGTTGGCGTAGGTCTTGGTGAGATTTCGGATGGAAATGATCGGTGCCATGAAGGGCTCTTCTGGAGGCTGCGGCGAAAAGTTGCTCGCCGCTATATATGCGTTTCCGGTGGCTTTGACATCCCGGCACCGCTGAACAGAGTATTCACTTCCGTGAAAACGCTTCCAAGCGAAAAAAATGTCCAAGCCTGTGGAAAACTCCGGCTTTGCAGCATGTCATCACCCGGTGATCTTTCTGCGGCATAAAGACGGCGAGGCAGCAAGCGCTCTCCGTCCCGCCGCACCCCTTGCGGAGCAGCCGCCCGAGCGATCTCGTTACGCTCCCGTGCTTCCTCGACATGCGTGAAGTGCATTACCAGTCATTACATGATCTGACTCGGCCGGGCGGCGCCGCCCGCGCCGCGTTCGCCTTGGGCCGGCCTTCGGGCCGGCCTTTCCTTTTCAGCGGCAGTAGACCCTGCCGCTCTGGCGTGCGCGCAGATCGAAATGGAAATGATTCCAGTGTTCCGGGTTGCTCCCGGGTCCCAGTACCGTATTGAAATACTTGCAGCTGTCGGTGCGCACGGCCTGCAACAGCCTGCCCTCCCGGAACGAGAACAGCCCCTTCTTGCGCACATCGATCGCGTGGCCGCTCTTCAGAACGAACTTACCGACATCGATCGCGTTGCCGCGGGCATGCTCGGACATCGGATTGTAGCGCTGCCGGCTGTTGTTCATGCGGCGGCAGCTATATCCGCCAAGCGGCTGAATGGTCTTGATGCCCGACCAGTAGCGAAAGCGCGCGGACGGGGCGAGCTCGTTCTTGACCCATTTGGCAAAAGCGAGCGTCACCTGGCAATTCAGTGTCACCGCTGGCCTGACGCCGATATTGCCGGAAAGCCCCTGCAACGAGATTGGATACGGCACCTGGCAAGCGGGCCCGTTCGAGATTGGTGGCTTCTCGGTATAGACAACGCCCATTCGCTTCAGCTCGTGGCGGCAGGCAAGCTCCGAGGCCGGCATGACGCTCGGATCAGCAGGAGCCGCGGGCGCACTCATCATCGGCGCGGTCGGGTTGTTCGGCCGCAGCATGGCGACCTCCTGCTCGTCGTTCTCCTCGGGCACTCGCGCGGGCGCCACAACCGCTCTGCCGTCATTCCAGACAGGCGCGCTGCTCATCTGTGCTTGTGCCGCCGGCGCCGGGATGCGCGCGCGATTGAGCTGGGTAGGGTTGTCGGTCCCGATGCCATCCACGACCGGCTGATCGGACTGCCCCTCGGCGATCTGTTGCTGCTGTTCCTCGGCGAGGCCGACAACCGGTTCGGCACCAAGTTCGGCATCCATGTTCACGCCACCCTCGGGCACCGAGAGCTGCTGCGTCCCACCCCAGGTTGCCGGCTGGCCGCGAAGCGAACCGGCCGCACCCTGCGCGCCTGCCATGGCCTCATCGCTGTCGATCATCGGCAGTCGTCCGGGCCGCGAGGACGCCTGCAACGTCTGTGAGGGAGCGCCGGCGCGGCTGTGTCCGGTTCCGGAAAGATTTGGCGTATTGAGGTAATCGACCGAACCCGCCGTATCGGCAACCGGTGCATTTGCAACCGGATAGGGCTGCTCGCTTGGCGGCATCTGCATTTGCGCCGCCGGCACATGGCGCGGCGGCGAAATTGAACCTACCCGTGTCCCGTTGTCGACGTCGCCGGGCGGAATAAGGCCATCGGTCGAACATGTTACCAACGCCGTCGAGAGCAGCGTTGGCAGCACATATCGCCGAAGAATGGAAACAAACGCCATGCTCTCATCGCTTCCGAGGAACGGCAGGGATCTAAAACTTCAACCGAAATTTAGTGACGAACGGTGAACGAAAGCTTACCCGGACCAACGAAGGCGGGCCTTGAGCCCAAAACAGTACCGGACCAGCACACGCGCGCGCGACAAGACAGTTTGCGCCGCCGCGTACAAAACGAAATCTTAAGTCATTCCAACGATTGTAAGATTGGGCCATCCAACGTTGGGTCGAGCATGAAATTCTTCGCTGCCTTCGCCAAAATCGCAGATTGCGTGGCGCCCTCCCGGCGCGGCCGCCAGGCTGCTATGGAGGCGCTCCAAAACACGCTCGCGGAAACAAAAAAACAGCTCGAACAGCAGGCAGTTG
This sequence comes from Rhizobium grahamii CCGE 502, assembly GCF_000298315.2. Classification (GTDB taxonomy): domain Bacteria; phylum Pseudomonadota; class Alphaproteobacteria; order Rhizobiales; family Rhizobiaceae; genus Rhizobium; species Rhizobium grahamii. The sequence goes on from NZ_AEYE02000013.1 coordinate 175,932, forward strand.
CGCTTGCCCACAGCCGCAAGATCTTCGATCGCTCGTCCGAGGCCGCCAGGATCGGCGTCTGGGAATGCAGCCTGCCGGATAATCGCCTTGTCTGGACCAAGATGGTCTATGATCTCTTCGATGCGCCGTACGACGCCGAACTCGATCGCGCCGAAATCCTGAAGTGCTACTCGAAGGAGTCCCTCGCCGAGCTTGCTCGCGTCCGCACGCGTGCAATCGAGGAACGCTCAGGCTTTACACTCGACGCGGAGATCGTCACGCCCAAGGGCCATACGCGATGGATCCGCATTACCGCGACCGTCGAGTGTGAAGACGGCGTGCCTGTCCGCATCTTCGGCATGAAACTCGATATCACGGCCGAGAAGACGATGTTCGACCAGATTCGCTATCTCGCAGAATTCGACATCCTGACGGGCCTCCCGAACCGTGCGCAATTTCAGACTGCACTGCAACGCCTGCCCCTCCGCTGTATCAACGGCACCGCCGCAGCCCTGCTTCTCATCGACCTTGATGGCTTCAAGGGGATCAACGACACCTTCGGTCACCAGGCTGGCGATGAATGCCTCAAGGAAACAGCGGAGCGCCTGCTGGCGGCATGCCAGGGGGCAGATCTGGTCGCACGCATCGGCGGCGATGAGTTCGCGGTGCTTGTCAGCGGTTACGACAGCGCCGGTAGTGTCGCCAGGCTCGCGGAGACGGTCGTCCAGTGCCTCAACCGCTCCGTCGAACGGGATGGCTCCCGGATGCATGTCGGCGCGTCTGTTGGCGTCGCCTTCTTCGACCCAACCATGCGCTCCGACATCTTCGTCTGCGCCGACGCCGCGCTCTACGAGGCGAAGTCTCAGGGCAAGAACCGGTTCCGGATCTACCAGGTTTCGGTCAGCGACGACAACCGAAAGATGGATGCAGCCTAGCCACCCGGTAAAGCCTGACGAATCTGCTGCTTTCAGGTAAGATGCGGGAACGCTATCCCGGGTTCGTTGGCAGCGTGCTGGAGGTCCATATGGCAGGCGGAAAATCCCCGGTCGTGACAAGTGCGCGCGACGTCGCCCTGTTGATCGGCAGGTTGCTTCTTGCCTGGATCTTTCTGCATGAGGGAGTATCGCTGGCGGTGAATTTTTCCGGTGCCATCGAGATGGCCGCGCAATTCGGCTTGAGCGTCCCCTTGCTTGTGGCAACGATCGCTCTGCAGATCGTTGCTGGTCTCTCCATCGCGGCCGGTTTTTCGACCCGCATCGGCGCTAGCGCCTTGGGCCTGTTTTGCGTTGCGACGGCGACGCTCTATCACACCAACTTCAGCGACCAGAACGAGCTCTTTCATTTCGAAAAGGATCTCGCGATTGCAGGCGGCATGTTCGTGCTCGCGGCCGTCGGTGCAGGCGCTCTCTCGATTGACACCTGGCTGAAGGGTCGCGGGTTCTAGCGCGAACGACAGGTCACCGCTCGGTCACTATGGCGTCGCGGCGCTCTCGTCGATAGGCTCGCAAGATTGCGTCAATCGCCCTCTCCGCCTGGTCGGCATCCGTCTGATAGTTGGAAACCGAAAGCCGCATGACGTGCCTGCCGCGCCATGCCGCTCCGCTGGCAAACAGGACGCCCTCGCGCTGCAAGGCCCCGATCGTCCGTTTCGTCAGCTCATCGCCCTGCTCAGGAGGCAGGTCCGCTCCGAAGCGCACGATAACCTGGTTGAGAACGACATCATTGCCAATAACGATGCCCGGTTCCTCACCAAGAGCCGAAGCGACGGCCTTTGCAGCGTCACATGCTTGATCAACCAGAGCGCCGACACCACTGCTCCCCAGGTGTTTGATCATCGCCCATGTGGCAAAACCGCGTGCGCGTCGCGATAGTTCCGGGACATAGTCCGAGGAATTGCGCTCGCCCTCGCTGGCAAGCGGCAAATAGCTCGCCGCGATGGTCATCGCGCGCCGATGCGCCAGTTCGTCGCGCACGATCGCATAGCCGCAATCATACGGCGTCTGAAGCCACTTGTGCCCGTCGGTGGCCCAACTGTCCGCCTGCTCTACATCAGCCGTCAAATCGCATCGCCGAGCTGAAGCCTGCGCCCACAGGCCAAATGCACCGTCGACATGCACCCATGCACCCTTCGATTTGGCAAGTGGAACCAGGCGGCCGAAATCGTCGCAGCCACCGGTATTGATCTGGCCAGCCTGGAGGATGGCTATGCAGGGTCCGGAGATGTCCGCTACCGCACGCTCGAACGCTGCGGGCTTGATGCGCCCCTGATCATCCGTCGCAATGCGCACCACGCGATCGTGGCCAAGTCCGAGAAACTGCAGGGCCGAAAACACGGTCGTATGCGCGTCATCGCCGATCAGCACGGTAATGGGCGGCGCTCCAAACAGTCCATTGGCATCTGCATCCCAGCCGGCGCGCAACAGCACCTCGCCCCGAGCAGCCGCAAGGCAGGTGAAATTTGCCAGGGTCGCGCCGGTGACAAAGCCGACAGAGCTGCTTGCCGGGAGCCCGAGCAGTTCAAGCAGCCAGGCCGCAGCCACTGCTTCAACCGCAGCAGCCGAAGGCGACACCATATGGTTGCCGGCATTCTGTCCCCATGCGCTCGTCAGGAAATCAGCAGCAACCCCCATCGGATGAGAGCCGCCGATGACCCAGCCGAAGAAGCGCGCTCCGGTCGTCAGATGCAATCCGGGCTCCGCTGCCGTCACCAATTGCTCGAGCACGTCGACCATGGGCGATGGCTGTTCGGGCAGCGGACCGGCAAAGGCATCTACCGAGGCGAAATAGTCATGAAAGGGGTGATGGGGACGGCGGTCGTTCTTCTCGCGAAAGCGGGCGGCATGACCGGCAGCGATTGAGAATAATTCCTTCGTGCCCATGATATCCGCCCTCCACGCCGCGCCGTCAAAGCCCGCGATGGCGGAGAGTAACCTGAACTCTATGACGGGGCCAGCCCGATGGCCAAGCGCACCTGTCGACAGCCTTCAGGACTTCAAGCGCCAAGGCTGCGAAACGCCATCGGCGCATCGCGTTTGTCGCTGCCGTAGAGCTCGTTCATGATCTTGGCGACTTCGATGGCATGGCCTTCGGTCAAGCCGTGCAATATCTGCCCGCCAAAAGAAGCAGGCTCTTCAGTCTCGTTGTCCCACACGATCCATGAATCGAGCGGGTCGCAGATGACATCGTAACGTTGATCGGAACTACACATGGGTAAATTGCCTTAAAGAACCCTACCCGCTTAAGCCCTCGACTCTTAACGTGCTCTTGCTTCGGACTACCAATTTAACGCGAGCGATTTCTTGTCCTGATGATCGGGAAGCCCAGAAAATACCAGGACAGGGCCGTTCCCAAGCCCACCGGCGCGATCGGACCGATGCTGCCGCCGCGCAGCAGGCAGGCCAGAAGTCCCGCGACCAGTCCGACGATCACCAGATCGATCAGGCACGGCCGCGACTCGGATGATGATTTCTCTCCCATGATGTCGACTTAGGTCATCCGCCTGCCTGGACAAAGGCATTGCCCCTGGGATGGCTAACAATGCCTGAACGTCAGGCGTGGCATCTCTCTGAGACGCGCCGGAAGTGTCGATTTGATGCACCTGTCGCCGCTTGCGCAGGGCAAATGCGACGCGCCCTCATCTATCGGGCTGGAACGCTGCCTGTAACGATCCGGTCTGTCTTCATCACCTGCATCTGCGGCCAGTTGGACGCGGCTTCGCTGGCAGGACGACTGCCGACTGCCAGAATTGTGATCAGACCCGCCACGATGGCAGTAAAAAGCAAGCCGCTGTAGGTCATTGTTTCGAGCCTCAATGCTGTGGTTTCCCAGCCACTGCGGCGCAAACTGATACGAGACGCTAAATGAAAACCTAATGAACATGGTTAACGCACAGCGTTTCCCGATTTGAGGCGCGATCTGTGGATAACTAGTCGCCCTCGCCGGTCTGCGCTGGGTGCTCCTGGAACAACCGCTTCAAGGCGTCGACCTGCTCCGCGTCGATCTTCGCGTCCGTCACGGCGATCCAACCATCAATGTAGTGTTGCGGAGCATAGACATGGCCGTACCCCATCGGGGACGTCGTCGCGGTTGCCATGTCGACGAGCAATTGCAGCATCGTCAGCGCTGGAAACCAACGCAGGCTCGGCGAAACATCAGGCCCCCGCGGCTGCCGCATCCAAGCCGGCTCCCGATAGAAAGAATGGGGATCGAAAAACGTCACGGCATCGCTGGCATATTGCAGGTAGACGAGACGAATGGGCCCCCACTGTGCACCCGGTATATCAAGATGGTCCGTCTGGTTGGTAAACCGAATGAGCGATCCGTCGCGGAACTGCGGCAACCACGCGGGCGATTGCGGATTGCGCGCCGCCGTCACGTCTCGCCACATCCTGCTTTCGAACGGCGGGCCGCTCCACAGAGCACCCTGGAACGGATCCGCCACGATATCGAAGATATCGGCGGAGATCTGGGAATTCAGCGCTCCAAGGCTGAGGCCGTGCAGGTAAAGCTTGGGCCTCTTGTCTCGCGGCAGCGTCGTCCAGTAACCATAGACTTCGCGAAACAGCGCCCTGGCGGAAGCCGATCCGTATTCCGGCTCGACGAGCAACGAAAGCCAGCTGGTCAGATAGGAATACTGGAGACCCACGCTCGCCACGTCCCCATGCTGCAGATATTCGAGCGTATCCATTGCCTCCGGGTCGATCCAACCGGTGCCGGTCGGGACGATGATCACGAGCAGCGAGCGTTCGAACGCGCCCTGGCGCTTCATTTCATCCAGCGCAAGCTTTGCGCGCTGCTCAATCGTCTCTGCGTTGTTCAGGCCGACATAGGTTCGTATCGGCTCCCGCGCTGGCACCTTCCAGAAATCGCCGATATCGCCGGCTGTCGGCCCCGACGAGATGAAATGACGGCCCTGGCGACCAAGTCCCTCCCAACTGACAAGCGAGGCGGCGCTTCCTGTTTTCGCGGGTTCGGCGGGTACGGGGACGTCGTCTTCCAGCAGTGCATCCAATTTCTGGAAGGATGTGTCTGCCATATGGAGAGCCGAGCGCAGCAGCACGCCATTCACGACGGACCAGAAGAGCACGATGGCCAGCGCGCCGCCAACCACCTGCGAGACCCGAGGCGGTACGAAACGCGACAGCCATTCCGAAAAGGACAGACAGGTAAGTCGGAACAGCCGCCCAACCAGAAAGGCCGCGAAAAAGACAAGGATGGCGATGGACGCAACCTTGAAGGGGTCGGCCGTATCGACTCGTTCCATATGCCATAGGTCGCGGATCGAATTCTGCCAGTCGGCAGCCCGCCAAAGTAAAACCGTGGCCAGCACGAGGCCGAGTCCACAAAAGATCAGGTTGCCGGGCAGTCTGCGGTCGCCGGGAACCGGCAGCTGCAAGTACTTCCAGAGCCAAGTGAAACTTACCCCGATGAGATACCCGACCGCGGCAGCAATGCCAGACAGAGCGCCTTGAATGAAATAGGAGCGTGGCATGAGACTTGGCGTCAGTGACGCGGCGAAGAAAATGAAGCCAAGGGCCAGCCCCGGCGTCGAGAACGACACGAACAGGCGCAGCAACAAACGGTTCATGCGGTCCCTCTCATGCTTCTGACGCCGGCAACGACCGGCGTGCCCAGTCTCCCCACATCTAAAGACCGAGGAACTTGAACGGCGCGGACTCCTTGAAGTCCTTCGTCGCGTCTCCGGAATAGGTGTGGTCCTGGTTCTCGCCCAGATCGAGCTTCTTCACCTTACCGCTCTCCTTGGAGAAGTCGATTGCCTTGAGGTCGACCCAAAACGTATTGGGCGTCAGCGCGGACTCGAAGAAGTAGAGCATGCGCTTGTGATCTACGACCGTCCGCCAGCGTGTCGAGGAGATGTTCGGCTCTTCCGGCGTGTTCAAGCCGTAAGGCACGGAGGCGTTTCGAATGACACTGAAGACACTCGCCAAGGCCCTGTTCGGATCTTCATCCCTTGGAATCGCATTCACATAGAACGACGCGCGTGCGAACCGGTCGGAGGCGCGATTTGTACCCGGCAGCATGACCGTCCCACCGATCTGCTTCCAATAGGAATTCAGGGCGAGTTGCTCGTCGAAGCTCGGCGAATTCGTCATCACCTGATATTTTCGGTCATGGTGGATGACCTGCCTGCCCTTGATGTACTCCACGATCGCACTGTCACCAGTCTTGTCGGACATCGAAAGGTGAAGCGTCGTCAGGCGGTTCTCGCCCGGCACGTTGTCGCTGACAACAGTGAAGGGCTCCTTTTCAAGCGCTGCCACCGCCTCGTCCACGGACGCAAAGTTGTCGAGCACATATTGCCCCCACGCCGCGATCGTCAGGCCCGGCTTGCTGTCCTTGTCGAACTTTGGATACTCGGACTCGACGAGCCACAGCAGATTGACATTGAGACCTGCCTCGTTGACCCCATCGGTCGTGGATACGTCGTATCCGGTGGCAACCACGCTGCCGTATTTCGCCGTCCACTTTATGGAGTTCGGACCAGCCTCACCACTGCGGTCAATGCCACGCGGCAGCACCCAAAGGTTCGTGGCGACATCGCTCTTCCAGTCCATCGACCGGGCAGTGATGATGTGTCCATCCGGACCGAGATAGACCAGGCGCGTGCATGCCTCAGCCGCTGTCTGCCCAAGGACCAACATCGATCCGACGGCGAGCGCCACAAGTGAACGAGCCAGAGGGTTGGTGCCGAAGATCATCCGCTACTCCATTCGTTGTTTGAACTGAACTAGAAGCGCATCGAGAAGCCGACGACCGGTCCGTGTTGGCTGACATCCCAGCGAAACTTGTTGGCACCGGTGAAATCGTCGTTTTCGTAGTCCTGATACAGCAAGCGATAGCCGGCCCTGAGGATCGTTGGTTTGCCGAACATCTCCATTCTGTAGCCGAGGTAGGCCTGCGCATTGACGCTGACCTTGGATCCGACATCGAAACCACCGATGTCAGCCTCGGCAAACAGGTTCCAGCGGTCGGTGATGTCCGCATTCATTCGAAGACCGATGAACGGATCGGTCCAGTCCGCGCTTTTCGTTGTGCTGGTGCCGAAAGCAGAAACGTCCGCCTTCAATTCCGTCCAACGGACACCAGCAGTCGGCTCGAAGGAGATCGTCCGAGGTTTCCAAAGACTGTCTGGCCACCCAGGTCGACCTCGTAGGCCTTGAAGAATGCGCCTGCAGAGAGCGTCGTGGTCTTGATATCAAGCCCGATCTCGTGCGCGAAAGCCTGTTCGTCCTGACTTGTCTGAACGTGCTGCCCATCGAAATAGACGCCCCATTTTCCGTTCGTAACCTCGACATTTCCCATCAGGACGAAATCGAGGTGATCGAAAATCTCGGAGAACGGAACGTCCACATCCGTGTCGAAGCCGGCGAGCGATCCACTGCCATTCAGCGAGGCAGCCCAGGCATATGGGCTGACGATGACCGCCCATTCCCTCTCAGGCTCCATGCGCTCAGCATCGAAGTCAGCAGCCCTGCTCGGTGAAAACGCTGTCGACGACATGCAAAACACGAGGCCGAACAAACTCATCGGCACGCAAGGCGCGAATCGAAGCATTCCAGGCCTCCGCTGCGGGACGCCTGCACCTTACTATCTGAAAGCGCAAATTCAAGGGACGCACGAACAGGTGGCCGGCACGAAAAAGTCTCCCGCAACATTGCGCGAGAGACTTTCGGGGTTTTCGTTAGCCGAGCAATCAGGCTGCGCGCGACATCCGACCTCCGCCGCTGGCGAGTCTGAAGTTGGCAAGCAATGTGCTCAGCTGCCGGCTTTCCTCGGCCAGCGTCTGGCTTGCAGCAGTGGTCTCTTCCACCATCGCGGCATTCTGCTGCGTCATCTGGTCCATGTGATTGACCGAAGTGTTGATCTCGTTGAGCCCCGTCGCCTGCTCGCGAGCCGCTGTGGCGATCGAGGCGACATGGTTGTTGACGCGATTGACCAGTTCTTCGATTTCGAGCAGGGCATCGCCGGTGGAGCGCACCAGCATGACGCCGTTGCCGACCTCGCTTGCCGAGGTGCTGACCAGCACCTTGATCTCCTTTGCGGCATTGGCCGAGCGTTGCGCCAGTTCACGCACTTCCTGCGCGACCACCGCGAAGCCGCGTCCCGCCTCGCCTGCGCGCGCCGCCTCGACACCGGCGTTGAGTGCGAGCAGGTTCGTCTGGAAGGCAATCTCGTCGATGACGCCGATGATCTGACCGATACGGTTGGACGAATTCTCGATCCGGTTCATCGCAGTCACCGCATTGCGGACAATCTCACCCGACTTGCCGGCGCTGGTCTTGGTTTCCGCTACCATCTCGCGAGCCTCCGCCGCGCGTTCCGACGCCGTCCGCACCGTCGCAGTAATCTCGTCAAGAGCCGCCGCTGTTTCTTCAAGGGCGGCCGCCTGCTGCTCGGTGCGCTTCGACAGATTGTTTGTCGCTCCGCTGATATTGCCGGCGCTGTCGTTGACGACACGCGTCGATTCCGCGATCGCCTGGATGACCCCATTCAGCGCGCCAACCGCGGAGTTGAAGTCGGATCGCAGCTTGGCATAGTCGTCGCCGAGATCGCCGATCGACACGGTCAGGTCGCCTGCCGCCAGTTTCTCGAGGCCGGCACCGAGCGACTGAATGGCAAAGCTCTGGCGATCCGCCGCCGAGCGTAAGTTGGCCTCGTTGCCCCGACGCTCCTCCTCGATCTGCGACTGATGCCGGCTCTCGCGGTCCCGCATCACTGCACGCTCACGGACGGAATCCCGCAGCACAAGCAGGGATTTCGCCATTGCGCCGATCTCGTCACGCCTGTTGTGGTCGACGATGTCGACCGCGTCGCGCTCGTCGGCAATGGCGTTCATCGCGCCCTTGAGCCGAGCGATCGGCGACGTCACGCTGCGCACGATGCCAAAGGCAACCGCGATGATGACAATCGCGCCGACGAGGCAGGCACCGGCCGCCCAGATCGCATTCTGACGATAAAGGGCCGCAAGATCGTCGGCATAGACGCCTGTGCCGACGACCCAGCCCCAGGGTTCGAAGCCGACCACATGCGAGTATTTCAGCACCGGCTCCGCCGCACCCGGCTTCGGCCAGTAGTAGTCGACAAAGCCTTCGCCGCTCTTCTTCACGGTGTTGGCGAACTCGACGAAGATGAATTTCCCTGTCGGATCCTTGTTCTGGGATAAATCCGTTCCGTTCAGTTCCGGCTTGATCGGATGCATGATCATCGTCGGATGCATGTCATTGATCCAGAAGTAGCCATTGCCGCCGTAGCGCATGGCTGAGATCACGTCTTTCGCCGCAGTTTGCGCCTGCTCTCGCGTCATCGCGCCGGATTGTTCCAGCTTGTAGTATTTCTCGAAGATGGCGGTCGCCGTCGCGTCCATCTGCGCAAGACCATGCTTGCGCTCGCTCTCCAGCTTGGCATGCGAATAGTTGAGGAAGAAGGTGATGGCGAGCACCAGAATAGTCAGCGCCAGCCCCACAAGAGAATAGAGGCGGGTGGAAATCTTGACGTTACGCATTGAGCCCCAGCAGTTCAGAATTTGATCATAGTCAAATACTGCTATGCAGGCCTTACTGGATGGTGAATTTTAATTAGATCTCACTGACTTGCCGTAAGGTGATGATTTTCTCAAACGTCTCGCATCTTCGCGCAAGTCATTGATTTACATTGACCGCCCAACATTGCTCCAAAGCACGCTAGGTAATATCTCATAGAACTATAGTCTGAGTTTCGGAGAGGGATGCCTCACCCTTCAGACATCAGCGCGTTTCGCTTCCAGGGCTTCTGCGCTAGGGTCGCTCGGAATCGTTGTCCGTTTTCTTGAACAGGAGCCTTCCATGACCGACGCCAAGCCGAATGGCGCCCTGACCCTTCGCACCGTGGCCATGCCCGCCGACGCCAATCCGGCAGGCGATATTTTCGGCGGTTGGGTCATGGCACAGATGGACCTTGCGTCTGGCATCACGGCATCGGAGCGCGCAAAGGGTCGCGTCGTAACCGCCGCGGTCAAGGAAATGGCGTTCGCCCTGCCAGTGAAGATCGGCGATACACTCTCGGTCTTCACCACGATCGAAGCTGTCGGCCGCACCTCAATCACGCTGTCGGTCGAGGCATGGGCAACCCGTGCCCGCTACAACAACATGGAGCAAGTGACGGCGGCGACCTTCATCATGGTCGCGCTCGACGAGACCGGAAAGCCGAAGCCCGTTCCAGCGGAGTAGCCCATGGAATCGGTCAGCTCGCCCGAGGTCTTTCTCCACATCAAGGTGGTGATGGGGATGGTGATCTCGCTCAGCCTCGCGCGGCTGCTGACGGGCATCGCCAGCATCATCCAGCATCCGGGAAAGGGCAAGCCCTATGCCGTACATCTCGGCTGGGCGGCATCGATGTTCCTCTTCATCATCCACATCTGGTGGTGGGAGTATCGGCTGCAGGCCGTGCCGGTGCTGCATTTCGGCATCTACCTGTTTCTCGTCTCGTTCTGCTGCCTGTTCTTCATGCTCTGCGCGCTGCTCTTTCCCGCCTCGCTGGACGAGTATGGCGGCTACGAAGAGTATTTCTATTCGCGTCGGCGCTGGTTCTTCGGCACGCTCGCCCTCACCTATGCCGTCGACATCATCGATACCGCGATCAAGGGGGCGGACCATATCCAGTCCATCGGCTGGGAGTTTCCGGCGCGCAACATCGCCTATGTCATCCTCTGCGTCATCGCCGCATGGACGGCCAACCGCCGCTTCCACGCCGCCTTCGTCTGGCTCAATCTGCTCTATCAGGTCAGCTTCATTTTCCGCATCTATGACGTCCTTGGATAAATACGCAACTTTTTGGTTGCCATTTCACGACTACCATGAGATAAAAGGCAACCAGGAGGTTGCCGATATGTCTGATCGCATCGAGAAAATCATCGAACTGAACGCTCCGGTCGAGCGCGTCTGGAAGGCCATCACCGATCATCGCGAATTCGGCGAATGGTTCCGCGTCCAACTCGATGGACCGTTCGTGCCCGGCCAGAACTCCACTGGCCACATCACCCATCCCGGCTATGAGCACATTCGCTGGCAAGCCACCGTCAAACGCATGGAGAAGCCCAAGCTTTTTTCCTTCACATGGCATCCCTACGGCATCGATCCCAACGTCGACTATTCCAAGGAAGAGCCGACGCTCGTGGAGTTTCGTCTGGAGCCGACGTCGTCGGGTTCGCGCCTGACGGTCACGGAATCGGGTTTTGACAAAGTCCCGCCGCATCGCCGCGAGGAGGCATTCCGTATGAACGACGGGGGCTGGGCCGAACAGATGAAAAACATCAAGGAATACGTCGATAGATAACGTCGATTTCCACCACGAGAACGCGGCAATCCTGTTCGCCGCCTTGGGAGACCCGACGCGCCTGTCGCTGCTGACAACCCTCAGCGACGGGCGCGAACGCTCGATCGCAGGGCTTTCGGTCGGCACTGTCCTCACCCGGCAGGCGGTGACCAAGCATCTGCACGTGCTGGAACAGGCCGGCCTCGTTCGCTCCGCCAAAGTCGGGCGGGAAAGCCACTACGCTTTCCAACCCGATCGGATCGGCGAGATGCGTGCCTATCTAGACAGCGTCTCCCGGCATTGGGACGACGCCCTCGAACGCCTGCGCGCCTTCGTGGAGCGTTAGGCACGTAGCGCAGTAGCCAACGGTTGGCCCTAGCCGCGGAAAATGAAGGACGCACCGACCGCGATCAGGGCAAAGCCGATCGCGTGGTTCCAGGTCAGGTTCTCGCCGAGCCAGAAGACAGAGAAACCGGAGAAGACGAGAAGCGTGATCACTTCCTGCATCGTCTTCAGCTGCGCCGTTGAATAGACGGCCGAACCGATGCGGTTGGCCGGCACGGCAAGGCAGTATTCGAAAAAGGCGATCGCCCAGCTGACGACGATAGCGATGAACAGTGCCGCGCCCTTGTGCTTCAGATGGCCGTACCATGCGAAGGTCATGAAGATGTTGGACGCGAAAAGCATGACGACCGGCCAGACGGCGGCTGGGCTGAGAGCGAAAGGCATGGGTGATTCCCGGAATTGAAACTGGCGGCAGCATGTATCGCCAAATTTCCACTCTGCAAGAGGCTATGCCGGCCTGCCGCCGCTCGCGCGCGTCCGAAATCGAGGACAACACCTCAAAGGATCGCTCATTCAACAATCAGTGGTTGATGTTGATTTGTGTGAATTCCTCAAACGCTGTGCGCCTAATGGGAAAGGCATCCGCAGATTGACAGTCCGACACGCTGCAGCGGAACAAATTAACTCGCCGCGCGTCGCCAGTCCGGATCGCCTTCACCAGTCGTCTGCCGGAGGGGACGCGCCATGGACACCATCACAGATATAGGCAAAACCAGTTTGGCCGGAGTGCTCGCCGCTCTGGCGCAGGCGAAAATGAAGATCGGCTCGATTGTCGATGCCGGCGGCACCTATTCGGTCACCTACGATCTCGCGCAGTCTTCCTCGGACGGAGCTAGTCTCAGCGAGACCCTGCCCAGCACGCCACCCGTGGCGAACATGGACAGCCCTGCCCCGCCGCCCGCCGGCGCGCATGGACCGTTCGTCCACGCGCGAGCGATCGCACCGAAAACGATCCTCTATACCGACGCGAGTGGCCGCGACGAAATCCGCGAAGGCGGATCTCGCTCCTGGCGCAACTGCAACGCGGGGAATATCCGCAAGGGTGACTTCTCGATCAATTGTGGCGCCATCGGCAATGACGGCAGCTTCGCAATCTTTCCTGACGAGGATACCGGAAAGGCGGCAATCATCGCGCTGCTGCGAACGGCAACCTATATCAAGCTAACGCTCAAGCAGGCGATTTTCCGCTACGCGCCACCGGAGGAGAACAAGTCGGCTGAGTACGCTCAGTTCATCCACGACAAGACGGGCATTGCACTGACTGCGGTTCTCGCCGACCTGAAAATGGACGATTTCCGAAAGATCGCGAAGTTCATTCAGGTGGTTGAGGGCTGGAAGCCCGGCACAATCAGACCGAACGCACCGCCTGCACCGCTGATGGGAGCGGCGATTGGCGTGGCATCCTCAGCGGCATCGGCAACGCAGGACTGGATGACCATTGCCCGCCGCGAAGCAGCCCTCCCGGTGCATGAACGCAGCCAGTGGCCAGATCCCGGCGAGAATCCGCGCATCCTCAACTACTTCAAGGTCTGCGCACCGTGGTTCGAGGTTGTCGGCGGCGACGAGGTCGATTGGTGCGCCGCCTTCGTCAATTACTGCCTAGTCAGCAGCGGCCACATGGGTACCGATCATCCCGGCGCCCGTTCGTTCTTCTGGAACAAGAAGCACCAGTTCCTCGTGCTCAAGGAACCGAAACCAGGCGCGATAGCGGTTCGTCGCTATGCGCCCTTCACCGATCCGAGTTGGGCAACCGGCAACGGTCATGTCGGTTTCGTGGTCTCCTGGACCAATACGACCATCACACTGCTTGGTGGAAACCAGAGCAACACGGTTTGCGAGAAAACCTTCCCGCTGCTCGAAAAGAACGGAAACACCAAGGAATCCGAGTTCGTCCGTTTCCTGATGCCCGTGATCGTCTGAACTCGAACGGTAAGCGGGCGCGGCCACACCGCGCCCGCCTCCAGCGGTTCGCTTGGCCGATCATGCGCGCACGCCGTGCGGCTCCTCGGCCTCCTCCGTTCCGAACCGCACGTCCTTCTTCTCGTAACCGAAGCCCGCGAGCAGAGCGACGACTATGGAAACGATCGCCGCGACCATCAGCAGCGCGTAGGCATAGTCGCCGTCCCAACGCTCGGCCAATCCGGCCTGCAGCGTCGCGTTGCCTGACGCGAGCAGGTTGCCGAGCTGATAGGCAAAGCCCGGGAAGGTGCCGCGCACCTCATCCGGCGACAATTCGTTGAGATGCACCGGCACGATGCCCCAGGCGCCCTGCACGAAAAACTGCATCAGGAATGCCCCGATCGCGAGCAGCACCGGTCCCGGCGCATAGACCCAAAGCGGCGCCACCGACACAGCAATCAGCGAGGCGATGACGATCGCCTTCTTGCGCCCGATCCTCTGCGACAGAGCGCCGAAGAACAGGCCACCGCAGATCGCCCCTATATTATAGACGATGGCGATCGCGCCGGTCGTGTAGCTGTCGTAGTTGCGCTGGGTCTCGAGGAAAGTCGGATAGAGATCCTGCGTACCGTGACTGAAGAAGTTGAACGCCGTCATCAGCAACACGGACCACAGGAACAGCGGCACATTTTCACGCAGCACCGTAAGGAACGGTCGGCGCCCCTGCTTCTGGCGCTTGATAAACGCCGGGCTCTCCTCGACGTTGCGCCTGATATAGAGCACCAGCAACGCCGGCAGCGCACCGACGAAGAACATGCCGCGCCAGCCGATGACCGGGAACAGCAGAAAGAAGACAATCGAGGCGAGCAGATAGCCGGAGGGGTAACCGGCCTGCAGGATGCCGGAGACGATGCCGCGGCTATCCTCAGGCACGGTTTCCATGACAAGCGAAGCGCCGACGCCCCACTCGCCGCCCATGGCGATACCATAGAGCGCTCTGAGCATGATGAACATGGTCAGCCCGGTCGAGAAACCGGTCAGAAACTCGAACAGCGAATAGAGCGCCACATTGACCATCAGCGTGATGCGGCGGCCATATTTGTCCGACGCCAGCCCGAACAGCAGTGCACCGAGCGGCCGCATGGCAAGTGTCAGGAAGATCGCGACCGACACGGCCGCGACGTCGGTATGAAACTCCTCGGCAATGTGTTTGAGAACGAAAACCAGTATGAAGAAATCGAAGGCGTCGAGTGTCCAGCCGAGATAGCTGGCAATAACGGTGTTGCGATGCTGCGGTGTGAGCGCGCGCAGGCTTTGCAATGCGGACATCATGTTCCTCCGTCCGAAAGCGGCGGCGAGGCGGGCAATGTCCGGATGCCGTCGAAGAGAGGGATCGCCCGGGGATGGGCGAGGTCGAAGCTGTGACAGGCAGCCTCGTTTAACGTCAGCATTACTGCCCTTGTTCCCGCCTGCGACAGTTTGACCGCAACTCAGCCTTCGCCGGCAAGCTTTTCGCGAATGCGATCCGGCCCGCCGGTCATGCGCCGGGCGAAGGGCCGGTCGGGATCCACGACACGCCAGAAGGGCGCGCTGCCCTCCTCGCTGATGTGCACCAGATGCTGCTGCACCGTCACGGGGCAGCAGGCATCCGCACCGTCTTTCACCGCGAGCGCACGCCGCATCTCCGCCAGATCGGACAACTTTCCCGCCGGCGCGCCTCGCAACGCATCGACGACCATGCTTTCGCTCGGGATCAGCATGCGCTGCTCCTCTGCCCCGCCCTTCGGCCGCATCTTGATAACGGGAATATCGCTCATGGCATCCTCCGCAGATCGAGAGCCGTTCTCACGTGAGATTCCTGCGGCGCTCCAGCTCGGCAGCGGTCGGCTGTTCGAATTCGAACGAGCCTGTCACGATATCGCCGTCGCGAACATACTTGTTCACCGTGACGCCAGTGCCCGAAGCCCGCGAACTGACGAGCTTCAGCTTACCGGGAAAGACACCTTCACCGAACAGCCTCTTGCCCCGGCTGAGCACAACGGGAAAGAACGAGATAGACAGCTCGTCGACGAGATCGTTCCGGAACAGCGTCTGCAGGAAGTCGGTCGACCCCTGCGTCAGCAGGTCAGGTCCATCGCTTGCCTTCAACGCCTTGAGCGCGCCGACCACGTCGGCTCCGAGCACCTGACTGTTCTGCCAGCTGGTCTTGAACTCCGGATTGCGGGTGGCGACGTATTTGGTGATCCGGTCGAACAGCGGACCGATCGGATCGTCGGCCGCGACATACGGCCAGTGCGCGGCGAAGATGTCATAGGTCTTGCGGCCAAGCAGCAGATCGAACGGATTGGCGAACATCTCGCCGACCGACTCTCCCATCGCCTCGTCGAAATACGGCGCGGCCCAACCCCCATAACGGAAACCGCCGATCGGATCCTCATCCGGACCGCCCGGAGCCTGCATGATGCCGTCGAGGCTGACGAATGCACCCGTAATGATCTTCCGCATACTCATTTTCCTCCATGAAAACTTGCGTAGCTTGGGCACCAAGGACGTTCGCCCGACGCCAACGCCGACAATCGCACCCGACAAAATCCGACGCCACTGTTTGCCAAATCCGAACGATTCTTTTGTTTCCCTTTTGTACTCTTTGCCCCTTCACTTTCGCGGTGACTCTCGCCATATTCCGCCGATGGCCAAAACTCCGAAGAAATCCACAGCCCCGAATGGCTTCGAGGAAACCCCGCAGTCGTCCTTTGAAGGTGCTCCCCTGTCCGGTTCCGTCTCCGACTGGGTGAAGCAGCTGGAGGCCGATGCCGAGGCGTCAAGTGTCGAGACGCAACGCCAGATCGCCTCGAAGGCCGGCAAGCATCGCAAGAAGGTGGAAATAGCCGCCTCCAAATCCGCGAGGGGAACCTCAATGGGCGGCTCGACCGACCCGAAGACCCGCGCCGCCGCCGGCCTCAACCCGGTCGCGGGCATGGACACGACGCTCGAGGAAGCCGCTTCGCTGCAGGCCGGCACCGCGGTCACCGCCACCGTCGAGGCCCTGTCGGCGCTGATCGAGAGCGGCAACCCGCTGCACAAGAACGGCAAGATCTGGACGCCGCACCGCCCCGCCCGACCGGACAAGTCCGAAGGCGGCATTTCGATCCGCATGGACAGTGAATACCAGCCTGCCGGTGACCAGCCGACCGCGATCAAGGACCTCGTCGAGGGCCTGGAGAACGGCGACCGCTCGCAGGTGCTGCTCGGCGTCACCGGCTCCGGCAAGACCTTCACCATGGCCAAGGTGATCGAGCAGACCCAGCGCCCGGCCCTGATCCTGGCGCCGAACAAGACGCTCGCCGCCCAGCTCTATTCGGAGTTCAAGAACTTCTTCCCCGACAACGCGGTCGAATACTTCGTCTCCTACTACGACTACTACCAGCCGGAAGCCTACGTCCCGCGCTCCGACACCTATATCGAGAAGGAATCCTCGATCAACGAGCAGATCGACCGCATGCGCCACTCGGCGACGCGATCGCTGCTCGAACGCGACGACTGCATCATCGTCGCCTCCGTTTCCTGCATCTACGGTATCGGCTCGGTCGAGACCTATACCGCCATGACCTTCCAGACGAACGTCGGCGACCGCCTTGACCAGCGCCAGCTGCTCGCCGACCTCGTCGCCCAGCAATACAAGCGCCGCGACATGGATTTCCAGCGCGGCTCCTTCCGCGTCCGCGGCGACACCATCGAAATCTTCCCGGCCCACTTGGAAGATGCAGCCTGGCGCATAAGCATGTTCGGCGACGAGATCGACGCCATCACCGAGTTCGACCCGCTGACCGGCGCCAAGACAGGCGACCTGAAATCGGTGAAGATCTACGCCAACAGCCACTACGTCACCCCGCGCCCGACGCTGAACGCCGCCATCAAGTCGATCAAGGAGGAGCTGAAGGGCCGCCTCGTCGAACTGGAAAAGGCCGGCCGCCTGCTGGAGGCCCAGCGCTTGGAACAGCGCACCCGCTACGATATCGAAATGCTCGAAGCGACAGGCTCCTGCCAGGGCATCGAGAACTATTCGCGCTATCTGACCGGCCGCGACCCCGGCGACCCGCCGCCGACGCTGTTCGAATACGTCCCCGACAACGCCATCGTCTTCATCGACGAAAGCCACGTCACCATCCCGCAGATCGGCGGCATGTACCGAGGCGACTTCCGCCGCAAGGCGACCCTGGCCGAATACGGCTTCCGCCTGCCCTCATGCATGGACAATCGGCCGCTGCGCTTCGAGGAATGGGACGCGATGCGCCCCGACACCGTCGCCGTCTCGGCCACGCCCGGCGGCTGGGAGATGGAACAGGCAGGCGGTGTCTTCGCCGAACAGGTCATCCGCCCGACCGGCCTGATCGACCCGCCGGTCGAGGTCCGCTCCGCCCGCAGCCAGGTCGACGACGTGCTCGGCGAGATCCGCGAGACCGCCGCCAAGGGCTACCGCACCCTCTGCACCGTGCTGACCAAGCGCATGGCCGAGGACCTGACCGAATACCTGCACGAACAGGGCGTCCGCGTCCGGTACATGCACAGCGACATCGACACGCTTGAGCGCATCGAGATCATCCGCGATCTCCGCCTCGGCGCCTTCGACGTCCTCGTCGGCATCAACCTGCTGCGCGAAGGCCTCGACATTCCCGAATGCGGCTTCGTCGCCATCCTCGATGCCGACAAGGAAGGCTTCCTGCGCTCCGAGACCTCGCTGATCCAGACGATCGGCCGCGCCGCGCGTAACGTCGACGGCAAGGTCATCCTCTATGCCGACAACATCACCGGCTCGATGCAGCGCGCCATGGACGAGACCGCCCGCCGTCGCGAAAAGCAGGTGGCCTACAACACGGAACACGGCATCACGCCAGAGAGCGTCAAGGCGAAGATCTCCGACATCCTCGATAGCGTCTACGAGCGCGACCACGTCCGCGCCGACATCTCGGGCGTCTCGGGCAGGGGTTTCGCAGACGGCGGCAACCTCGTCGGCGGCAACCTGCAGACGCATCTCAACGCGCTGGAAAAGCAGATGCGCGACGCCGCCGCCGACCTCGACTTCGAAAAGGCCGCGCGCCTGCGCGACGAGATCAAGCGCCTCAAGGCCGCAGAACTCGCCGTCATGGACGACCCTATGGCGCGCGAGGAAGCGCGCTCGCAGGAAGGCAGCGGCAAGAAGAGCGGCAAGCCGGCCGCCGGCGGCGGATCCCTCTTCGCCAAGCCCGGCCTCGACGACATGGGCCCGGGCACCGACACCGAGACGCCGCTCTTCCGCAAGCCCGATCTCGACGATATGGGCCGCGACGTCGCCGACCCCGCCGGCAAGACCCTCTTCCGCCGAAACAGCCTCGACGAAATGACCGTCGGCCGCACCGAAAAGCCGGTCGCCGGCCACCTGCCGGACAAGCCCGACGCCGCCAAGGGCACGAAGCGCTTCTCACCGCTGCTGGAAGGCCAGTCCGAGCGCGACGACGTCAGGCCGCTGGTGCGCGGCAAGACGGGCGTCGGAAGTTATGAGGATCCGGGCGACGTGAAGCGTAAGGGGCGGACGAAAGGTAAGACGGGGCGGCCGGGGCAGTAAGCGCCTTATGTCTGCAGGTCATCCGTCGCCGCCGTCTCATCCTACCCGCCATCCCGGACTTGATCCGCGATCCACTCACCGCGCGTCCGCGCGGTGAGTGAAGCAGCAAACAACAACAATCTTGGCGCGCGGTTGTCACAGCTTCGTTCAAAAATCGTGACACGGCACTTCCGTCGCTTGATGAGGATGATCCAATCAACGGAAGATTCAGTCTTCGCCTACTTCCGCCTTCGATCACATGCCGCTTGCGCACGACGTTGATTCCTATTTCCTCGTAGGCCTTTTCTGACCGTCCGTTCAACTTCCGGAAACTCCACCCCGTGGTAGTTAGTCTACTTCAATTCACCCATTATCCCGAGAGCGGCGCAGTCCTCACGGTTTTGCCGTCTGTCGTTATCAGTCCATTCCACCTGAGTGGCGTAGACGAGCATCACCAGGCGGTGACCGAGATCGTCCGCCACGCCCTGCCGCCCGGCTATCGCGCCCATGGCGGCCTCGACGCGATCAGGATCAGGGCCGGCCAGGCGCCTGCCGCATGGAGCTGGAAAACACGTTACGGGCGATGATCTCGGGCGCAATGCCTGCACCCGCGCGCGCCGACGGTGCCGCACGACAATGCGGGGCTTCGGACGGCCGGCGAACGGAATGGCAGGGCATTTTCGATTCGCCGATCGACCGTCGCAGGCTCGGAGTTCCGAATTTGGATAGCCGGCGCAACGATTGCCCTCGCGCCTGCGCTGCCAACTCGGGCGCGACGGTGCCGTTCCGGCACAGTTTCCGGAAACGGGACAGCAGCCGGCGTGAATGCTTACCATTCGTCAAGTGTCTGAATCTTTGGCGATTCCCGTTTCGCAGAATCGCGTGCCACAATATTGCCGCTTGCCTTTTGCTTCGAATGCTGTCACCAAATGCGGCTCTCGGGCATTTGCATGCCGGTGACTGGACTGATGTGGTAAAGCTTTCCGGCAGGAAGGCGGCGTGGGGGACACCCGCGTACGTAGACGTTCTTTCCCCGTTCGTGAACTACTCGACTGACCCTTCGCGCGCTGAATTTTGATGAGGGAGCGCGAAAGCTAAAGCCGTCCGTTTCCTCTCGCGGGGGATGGATACCAAACAGACTAAGGGAAAAGGACTATCCCAATGGCCACCAAGGGCACCGTAAAATTCTTCAACCAGGACAAGGGTTTTGGTTTCATCACGCCAGAAGGCGGCGCGAAGGACGTTTTCGTCCACATCTCCGCGCTGCAGGCTTCCGGCATCCAGTCGCTGCGCGAAGGCCAGCAGGTTACCTTCGACACCGAGCCGGACCGCATGGGCAAGGGCCCGAAGGCCGTCAACATCTCGGCTAACTAATTCATTTTCTGCCTCGGCAGGAAAGAGAACGGCGCTCCGCAAGGGGCGCCGTTTTTCGTTTGCGCGATGGTGCGGCTGTCCCGCGAAACGCGCGAGCGGCAATGCGGCTCGAGAACGAATCAACTCTATCGAGATGCGCGACACGGTTGCGGCGATCGCAGGGTTGGCTCGCCCAAGATGGTTCGAGCAACAGTCCCTCATGGCAAACGTCCCCTCTCCCGGAAACCGTGCGACACTCGTCGCAATGTTAGGACGTCCACTGCGTCAGTGAGGCATCCGCGTTCAGCACGGTGAAGCGGGCAAAGCATGGGAGGTTTGGATGCCTTTCAGCAAGGATGGGTTTCGGCTGAACCGCCACAGGCAGACGCTTCACCGGCACGCCCGCCCCGTCGCGCGGCAGCGCTATGCGCCGACCGCTTCCCGCGCACCTTCGAAATCGACCGCCGCAAAGGCGGCGGCAACCACCTCGGGCCCGGCTCCTGCCTTGACGGCATCGGTCGAAAGGATCTGCCGATAGCGCCGCGCGCCGGGCAGCCCCGTGAACAGCCCGACCATATGTCGCGCCACCTGCTGCAGCCGCCCGCCATTGGCGATGTGGCGCTCGGCATAGGCCATCATCCGATCGCGAATATCGCCCCAGTCTGCCGCCTCCGCCGCCGCGCCATAGAAGCGGTGGTCGACATCGGCGAGCACGGCGGCGTTCTGATAGGCTGCACGCCCGAGCATGATGCCGTCGATATGGTCGAGATGCCCGGCTGCCTCGTCGAGCGTCTGGATGCCGCCATTGATGCCGATGAAGACATCCGGCCGCGCCTCTTTCATGCGGTAGACGATCTCGTAGTCGAGCGGCGGGATCTCGCGGTTCTCCTTCGGCGACAGGCCCTTCAGCCAGGCCTTGCGCGCATGGATCCAGATGGCGTCGGCACCGGCATCGAGCACCCGGTCGAAAAGGCCGGGCAGCGCCGCCTCCGGATCCTGCTCGTCGACGCCGATCCGGCATTTCACCGTGACAGGTACGTCGGCCACTGCCTTCATCGCTGCCACGCAGGCTGCCACGGTCTCGGGCGTCAGCATCAGGCAGGCGCCGAAAGTACCGGACTGTACCCGGTCCGACGGACAGCCGACATTGAGGTTGATCTCGTCGTAGCCGTAGGGCGCGGCGATCCTGACCGCCTCGGCAAGCTTTGCCGGATCCGATCCGCCGAGCTGCAGCGCCACAGGATGCTCCGCTGCATCGAAGGACAGCAGCCGTTCGCGCGGCCCGTGGATGATCGCATCGGCCACGACCATTTCCGTGTAGAGCAGCGCATTGCGGCTGATCTGCCGGTGGAAATAGCGGCAATGGCGATCGGTCCAGTCGATCATCGGCGCAACGGCGAAGATCGGCTGGGCTGACTTCAGGGCCTCGGCGTAGAAATTGGATGTGGTCATGCCGCGCTCATAGCGCAAAGATGGGTGAAATGCCAGTTTGCCGCGCGCAGGGCAGCAATGCCAGCATGCAAGGCAACCACTAATCGGCGAACCGCACTTTCCCCGCCGCTTCCTTTCCGTCTAAGATGCCGGGACTCACAAACAGCAAGAGCTTGCAATGTCCCTTCCCGCGACTGTCATCCCTCTTCCGCAACCAGTCCTGCTTCCCGTCGAAGGCACCGCTGACGCGTTTCCCGTCCGTCGCGTCTACTGCGTCGGGCGGAACTATGCCGACCATGCGATCGAGATGGGGCATGACCCGAGCCGCGAGCCACCCTTCTTTTTCCAGAAGAATGCCGAAAACCTGGTGGCTGAAGGCAAGGATTTCCCCTACCCGCCGCTCTCAAGCGATGTGCATTTCGAGGTCGAATGCGTTCTGGCGCTGAAGGCCGGCGGCCAGGATATTCCCGCTGAAACGGCGCTTGATTGCATCTACGGCTATGCCGTCGGCATCGACTTCACGCGCCGCGATCTTCAGGCGGAGGCGAAGAAATTCGGTCGTCCCTGGGAGGTCGCCAAGGCCTTCGAATATTCCGCACCCGTATCGCCGATCGTCCCGGCGGCCCAACTCGGGCATCCCTCGGCCGGTCGTATCTGGCTGGAACTAAACGGCAAGCGCGTCCAGGATGGCGATCTCAACCAGATGATCTGGAAGGTGCCTGAAATCATCGCCGAACTCTCGAAACTCTTCATCCTCGCGCCGGGTGACGTCATCATGACCGGTACGCCAGCCGGCGTCGGCGCCGTGAAGAAGGGCGACCACGTAAAGTGCGGTATCGACGGTATCGCCACGCTGTCGGTCAAGGTAGCCTGAGAGGAAACGCAATGCCTGTCTATGCACTTGGCGAACTGACACCTGACCTGCCGCCATCTGGCACATATTGGATCGCGCCGGATGCCCATGTCATCGGCCGGGTTTCGCTTGGTCTCGATGTCGGTATCTGGTTTGGGGCAGTGCTGCGCGGCGACAATGAGCCGATTGTGGTCGGGGCGGCGACGAATATCCAGGAAGGCGCGATGCTGCACACCGATCCCGGCTTTCCGGTAACGATCGGTGAAGGCTGCACCATCGGTCATCACGCCATCGTCCACGGCTGCACGATCGGGAATAATTCGCTGATCGGCATGGGGGCTACGGTGCTGAACGGCGTCAGGATCGGCAACAACTGCCTCATCGGTGCCAACGCGCTGATCACCGAGGGCAAGGAGTTTCCCGACAATTCCCTGATCGTCGGATCGCCCGCGCGCGTGGTCCGCACGCTCGACGAGGCGGCGATCGAAAAGCTCCGCCGCTCGGCGGAGAAATATGTCGGCAACTGGCAGCGTTTCGCGCGCGACCTGCGCCTACTCTGACCGTCAGAACAGCAGGCCGACGCCGGTCACGTTCTTGACGGCCGTCTTCACGAGGTTGAAAACGGCGGTCAGGATCTTCTGCGCGGCGACATAAAGAAGGAATTCGAATTCGGCCAACGCGCTGTTGAGATTGAGTTCGAGAAGATGCAGCCTCAGGTCGGCAGTCTTGACGGTGATCGTCTTTGCCGCAAGCTCTGCCATGACCTTGGCGGTCTTCTGCGCGATGAAACGCAGCTGATACGTCATCTCGTCGCGAATGGCGGTCCATTGCCCCTTTGCCGTCGCCGCCGCGACGGACAGCAGGCCTTCAAGCAGTTCTTCGGCAGATTTTGGTGCGAAATTCGCATTAGCAGGCACGGATATTCCCCCTACTTCAATGAGCCTTCCATCGTCTTGGCAATGCTGCAGGTGTTCCGAGCGATCGAAATACTGTCGGATTCGCTAGGCTGCTGACCGCTCTCCTCGAAAGCGGCTCGCGATAGTTCGATTGACTGCCGGCAGCGCTCGATGTTGTCGGCCACGAGTTGGGCTGCGCGCGCCGACGGCTTGCCCTGGAGATAAGCCGGGCGCCGCCCGGCGATGTCGCCCGCATCCTTCACCATCGCGAGAGCTTCGATGTAGTATGGCTCCACATCACGATAGCGCGCATGTCCTGGCGCTTTCGTCTCCAGCGTAGTTTCGATCTTCGTCAGACTCGAATGCGCGCCGTCGAGCTTCGTATAGACGGCCTCGTTGTAATTAGGTGCAAAGATGGAACACCCGCTGAGCGGAATGGCTAATATCAGCGAAGATAGATGGCGTTTCAGCATGTGTGCGGTCCCCAGCCCTGCCGCACATCATAAATTAGCCACAGCCACAATCAATAATTACATAACAAATTATCAGCAACCTTATGGCGAATTAGATTGCGGCGGTCCGGCGTCAGCGCTAAGCGGCGCACGCCTCGCACAGGCCGCGAATCTCGATCGTAGTCTTCTCCGCCTTGAACTTCTTTCCCCGCGTCCAATCCATGAGGCGGTGATCGACCTCGTGGTCGTGGAATTCCATCACATGGCCGCAGCTCTCGCAGATCGCGAAGGCGACGATGCCGTGGCTGTGGCAGTTCTGGTCGGGATGCGCGCAGGCGACGAACGCGTTGATGCTCTCGAGCCGGTGCACGACGCCATACTCAAGCAGCTTCTCCAACGCGCGGTAGACCTGCAGCGGCGCGCGAAAACCGTGATCGCGCAGCTTGTCAAGGATCGTGTAGGCGCTGAGCGGTCCGTCGGCCTTTTCGAGAACCTCGAAAACGAGAGCCTGGTTCTTGGTCAAAGCAGGTGCATTCATGAACGTTGTCCTTCCGGGGCCTGCCCGCGCTTCGGCAGCAGGCTCAGAATGAAGAGGATCAGGGCCGCGGCGACGATCGACGGGCCGGAGGGCGTGTCGTAGGTCAGCGAGCCGAACAGCCCGCCGACCACGGCGACCGCACCGATCAGCGAGGCGAAGATGGCCATCACCTCCGGCGTCGAGGCAAAGCGCCGGGCCGCTGCCGCCGGGATGATCAGCAGCGAGGTGATCAGCATGATACCCACGATCTTCATGGCGATGGCGATAACGACGGCCATCAGCAGCATGAAGAAGAGCCGCGCCCGCTCCGGCTGCAGCCCCTCAGCCTCGGCAAGCTCGGGATTGACGGTGGAGGCAAGAAGCGGCCGCCAGAGCCAGGCGATTGCCGCCAGAACGAGAATGCCGCCGCCCCAGATCGTGACGATATCAGTCTTCGAGACCGCGAGGATATCGCCGAACAGAAAGGCGATGAGATCGATGCGCACCCAGCTCATGAAGGCGACCATCACGAGGCCGATCGCCAGCGTCGCATGCGAGAGGATACCGAGCAGCGCATCCGCCGACAGCGCCTGGCGCTTCTGCAGGAACAGCAGCAGGATCGACACCGTCGCCGCCACGAGAAACACCGCGAGCGTCAGGTTGAACTGCAGCAGCAGTGACAGCGCGACGCCGAGCAGAGCCGAATGGGCGATCGTGTCACCGAAATAGGCCATGCGCCGCCAGATGATGAAGCAGCCGAGCGGGCCAGTAGTCAGCGCAAGGCCAACGCCTGCGAGGATGGCGCGGACGAAGAAATCGTCAAACATGGCGCTCTCCTGCCGGGTGCCTGTGATCGTGGATATGATCGTCGGCATGATGGTGATCGCCGCCAGCATGGCCGTGGTCATGGTCGTGACCGGCGTGGTCATATGCCGAGTGGTCGTGGCCGTGCCCGTCATGGCCATGGTGGTGGCCATCGTCGGGGTGGCAGTGATCGGTAACGGAGCCGTCGGAATGCAGCACCCGGCCATCGGGCAGATGCGTATGGTCGTGGTCGTGGCTGTAGACGGCGAGCGCCTGTGCCGCACGGCTGCCGAACAGGCGGACATATTCCGCGCTCTGGGTGACCGCCTGCGGGGTGCCGCGGCAGCAGACGTGACCGTTGAGGCAGATGACCGTATCCGTCGCCGCCATGACGACATGCAAGTCGTGCGAGATCAGCAGGATGCCGCAGCCCGTCGAGTTGCGGATCGACTGGATCAGATCGTAGATCGCGATCTCGCCCGAGAAATCGACGCCCTGCACCGGTTCGTCGAGTACCAGCAGGTCAGGTTTGCGCGCGATCGCGCGCGCCATCAAGGCCCGCTGGAACTCACCGCCGGACAAATGCTGCACCTCGGCGCCAAGCATGTGCGACAGGCCCACGGCTTCGAGAGCAGCCGTCATATCGGCGTCGGAGAGTGGTCCGGTCAGCGTCATCAGCCGGCGCACCGTGAGCGGAAGCGTCCAATCGATCGCCAGCTTCTGCGGCACATAGCCGACCTTGAGGCCGGTGGCGCGCTCCACCCTCCCCTCGTCGGGCTTCAATACGCCGATCGCCGTCTTGACGGTGGTTGACTTGCCCGAGCCGTTGGGGCCGATCAGAGTGACGATCTCGCCGCGCGAAACGGAGAAATCCACGCCGCGGACAAGCCAGCGGCCGTTTCTTTGGACGCCGACATTGGAAAGCGAGACCAATGGCTTCGCTTCGGAATTTGCGGGAGAGAACATCATTTTTCCGAATGTGCTGTTGCGACTTGCTATCGCACACGTTATAGCATAACGCAATTGATGTAATAACATTACAAATACAATTCAAGCGGAGTACACCGATGAAATTCGCGATGGCCCTTACCCTCGCAGTCCCCGCCATCTTCTTTGCCGAGGCGGGCAGAACGGCGGATGCGCCTGTCGTGGTGACCTCGATCAAGCCGATTCACTCGCTCGTATCGGCGATCATGCAGGGTGTCGGCACGCCGGAACTGATCGTCGACGGCGCTGCCTCGCCCCATACCTATAATGTGAAGCCGTCAAACGCGCGCGCCTTGCAGAACGCCAAGGTGGTGTTCTGGGTCGGGCCCGGGCTCGAAGCGTTTCTGGAGAAGCCGCTGGAGGCGATCGGGTCCGATGCCGTGGTCGCCGAGCTCGACAAGGCGCCCGGCCTGACCAAGCTCAAATTCCGCGAAGGCGGCGCCTTCGAGCCGCACGATGATGGCGACCATGACGGTGACGATCACCATGAAGGCGATGGGCACGATCATTCCCATGCCGACGCAGATCACGACCATGATCATGGGGCATTCGACACCCATCTCTGGCTTGATCCGCAAAATGCCAAGGCGATGGCAGCCGAGATCACCACCACGCTCGTCGCAGCCGATCCCGCCAATGCCCTCACCTACCAGGCCAACGCCAAGACGCTGGACGACAGGCTTGATGCGCTGGACACGGAAATCACGGGCATCGTGTCACCGGTCAAGGACAAGCCGTTCATCGTCTTCCACGATGCCTACCAGTATTTCGAGAACCGCTATCATGTACGGGTCGCCGGCTCGATCACCGTCAGCCCGGAAACGATCCCCGGCGCGGAACGCATTGCCGAGATCCACGAAAAGGTCGGTGAACTCGGCGCCACCTGCGTCTTCGCCGAACCGCAATTCCAGCCGCGCTTGGTCGATGTGGTGATCGAGGGCACGAAGGCGAAAGCCGGTACCCTTGACCCCGAGGCCGCAACACTCGACGCCGGGCCGGACCTCTATTTCAACCTCATGAACGGCATTGCCAACAGCATGAAGGACTGCCTTTCGCGAGAAAGCTGAATAACACACGGCAAAGGCGGACCTCGCAGTCCGCCTTTTTCAGCACAATTAATGTAACTATATAACATATCGGATAAGTGAATGAATACGAAGCTTCCCGTAGCGGTGCTATCGGGCTTTCTGGGCGCCGGCAAGACCACCCTGCTCAACCACATCCTCGGAAACCGCCAGGGTCTGCGTGTCGCCGTGATCGTCAATGACATGAGCGAGGTGAATATCGACGCCGCCCTTGTGCGCGACGGTGGCGCCAACCTGTCGCGAACTGACGAAGAGTTGGTGGAGATGACGAACGGCTGCATCTGCTGCACGCTGCGCGACGATCTCCTGAAAGAGGTGCGCCACTTGGCGGAACAGGGCCGCTTCGATTATCTCCTCATCGAATCGACAGGAATTGCCGAGCCCCTGCCGGTCGCGACGACCTTCGAGTTCCGTGACGAGAACGGTGAAAGCCTCTCCGACATTGCTCGGCTCGATACTATGGCCACGGTGGTCGATACTGCCAACCTGCTCTCCGACTATGCGTCCGCGGACTTTCTGGCCGATCGCGGTGAAACCGCAGGCGATGGCGACGTCAGGACCATCATCGACCTCCTGGTCGAACAGATCGAATTCGCCGATGTGATCATCCTCAACAAGGTCGGCACGGCGACGCCAGCCGAGCGCCAGGCGGCACGCCAGATCATCGTAGGACTCAACCCGGACGCCCGGCTTGTTGAAACCGACTTCGGCCAGGTCGACCTTGGCGACGTGCTGGGAACCGGACGCTTCGACATCGAGCGCGCCGAAACGCATCCGCTCTGGTACAAGGAACTGCACGGCTTTTCCGACCACGTGCCGGAGACCGAGGAATACGGCATTCGCTCCTTCGTCTATCGGGAAAAGCGGCCCTTCGAACCTGCCAAACTGCAGCGCTTCTTCGATACCGCGTGGCCTGGGGTCGTCAGGGCGAAGGGCTTCTTCTGGCTGGCGACGCGCCCGCATCACGTCGGCGAAGTCAGTCAGGCCGGAGCGCTGCTCCGGGCAAGCAAGATGGGGCTCTGGTGGAGCTCAGTGCCGCGCGAGCGATGGCCGGACGACGAACGCTTCATGACAGCGCTATCGCCCTATCTCGACCCCATATGGGGCGACCGCCGCCAGGAGATCGTCTTCATCGGCAGCGATCCGATGGACGAGGACTGGATACGGCGGCAGCTGGATGCCTGCCTTGTGCCGGAGGAAATCTTCGTACCCGAAAAATGGCGTGGGCTTCCGGATCCCTTCGCGAGCTGGGAAGAGCGCGTGGCGTGACGACGCAAGTTCCAAAACCCTATCGCTATCACTGCGAGGAATGTGAGCCCCTGCCGCCGATTGAGGAGTTGGCTACGCCACCACGAGCGGAAGCTCCGACAGGAGCCTTGGTTCGGGTGGCCGCCGCGATACAGCGGCTTCTGCGCAAACAGGCACCCGATTGAATCAGAAGGGCGGCATTTAAGCCGCCCTTCACGTGGTGACGTCAGCGCTTAGCGAATGACGATATTCGCGATCACGCCGTTGACCGAGCCGATGAGCAGGAAGTTGTTATCGGCCTGCACCCAACGATAGCCGCGCGGCGGAGCCGACAGGCGGTAGCGATGATAGTCGCGTACGTCGCGCATATTGCGGCGCTCGGCCTGCGTCATGCGATGGCCGCGCGACCACTTGTACTTCTTGACGTGAACATCGCGCTCCACAACAACCGGCCGACGATGATCCTGGGCGCTCGCTTCGGTCGTTGCCAGCAGCGGAGCGGCGATCACAGTAGCGGCGAAAAGGAGGGTGATGAGCTTTTTCATTGGGAGGTTCCTCGTGTTGAACACGCCCGAACCTAGGCCCAAAAAGATGAACCGAAACTGAAACTTAGATTAAACTTCTGTAATCATAACACATACTTAAAAGCATATACTAAATTAAAGGATGCGATATCGCCCGGGTTTCCGGGGGATATCGGACCTTTCGATCAAAGTTCGTCGTAGTTGAACCAGTCGAAATCTGCCGTCTTTGCGCGCCCCGACGTATCGAAGGCGAAGACCCCGGCGAAGGCGCCGGTAAACGAGCCGTGCTCGCCGCGCCCGCCTTCATCGGAGACGACGCCGGCATCGAGCACCGGACCGATCGGCTGCCACGCCCCCTTGCCTTCCGTCTGCCAGAAGAACTGGAGGTCGTTGTCCCGGATTTCCATGGAAAGCTGCACACGCCCCTCCGCCGGAAGGCCCACACCGCCGCCTGCCGGGAAGCTGAGGCGGCTGTTCGGGTAGTCGCCATCGCAGGAGAAGATCGTGACGCAGCGGCCCAGCTTTTCGTGCAGGGTTACGCCGATCGCATGGAACTTGTGCCTGTTGTAGTAGTGGGTCAGGCCGGCGACCTGCTGGTAGGTGTCGGGATCGAATTCAACCACCGTTTCCGCCCGGAAGCTGTGGTGCTCCTGGCGACGCGCGACGAGCGACTGTTCGAACCACGAGCCGATGCTTTCCCGCGCAATCAGCCTGAGGTGCCCTGCCCGGTCGGTGAGGTTGAAGATACGCTCCGGCTTCGGCGTGCGAAGCCATTGGAAGTCGGCAGGCAGGCTGCCGCCATCGAAGCTGTATTCGCTGCGCATCGGCTTCTCGGCAGCCACGGCACCATCAAGTCCCGGAACGGTGACATCGGGAACGGTGGTGCCGTTTTCGAGGTAGAGCCAGCCGTCATCCTTCCAGACGCACTTCTGCAGGCTGGTCTCCCGGCCAAGCGTGCAGCGGCGCTTCGGCGGCATCGGTCGGCCGCAGAGATGCGTGTGATAGACCTGGCCATCCGGCGTTTCGACATACTGGCCGTGCCCTGCCCGCTGCAGAACGGCTTCCGGATGGTCCTTTGACGTGATGAGGTGCACCTTCGGATGCATCTCATAGGGACCATCGATGTCACGCGAACGCGCCATGGTCACCGCATGATCGTAGCCGGTGCCGCCCTCTGCGGTCGTCAGGTAGTAATAGCCGTTGCGCTTGAAGAGGTGCGGTCCTTCGACAAGGCCGAGCGAACTGCCGGCGAAGATGTTCTTGATCGGCCCCTTCAGCGACTTCGTCGCCGCATCCCACTCCTGCATGAGGATACCGTCGAACGCCGGTGACTTCGGCGCGCCGCCAAAGCTCTCGGTCCGGTGGTTCCACTGCATGTTGAGGAACCACTTGCGACCGTCATCGTCATGGAACAGCGATGGGTCGAAGCCGGAAGAATTCACGTAAATGGGCTCGGACCATTCCCCTTCGATAGTTGGGGACGTCACGATGTAGTTGTGCGCATCTTTGAAGTTGCCGTCGAAACGCTTGACGTCGGTATAGACAAGCCAGAACAGCCCGTCGGCATAGGACAGACAAGGCGCCCAGACGCCGCAACTATCGGGATTGCCGCGCATGTCGAGCTGCGACTGGCGCTCCAGCGGTCGCCGCACCATCGTCCAGTTCACCAGATCGCGTGAATGATGGATCTGGACGCCGGGATACCACTCGAACGTCGAGGTGGCGATGTAGTAGTCGTCCCCAACGCGGCAGATGGATGGATCCGGGTTGAAGCCCGGCAGGATCGGGTTGCGGATCATGGTGAAAGCTCCTCCCTCAAGACGCGCCCGCAGCTTGCGGCACGTACATCAAAACTCAACGGAAAAAACGCCCGGAAGGTTGTTCCGGGCGCCTCGGTTTATTCGCGTTCTGCAGACTTGGCCCACAGATTGATATCGGCCTCGCGGGCGTAGCCATCGATCTCCTTGAGCTCCTCGGCAGTAAACTCCAGATTGTCGAGCGCCTTGACGCAATCGCCGATCTGCGACGAGCGGCTGGCGCCGATCAGCGCAGACGTCACGCGGTCACCGCGCAGCACCCAGGCGATCGCCATCTGCGCCAGCGTCTGGCCACGGCGCTCCGCGATCTCGTTGAGCTTTCGGATGTTGTCGATGATCTGTGGGCGGATGAAGTCTTTCTTCAGGAAGTGGTTCTGCGCCGCGCGGCTGTCCTGAGGGATGCCGCCGAGATACTTCGTCGTCAGCATGCCCTGCGCCAGCGGCGAGAACACGATCGAGCCCATGCCGACCTCGTCGAGCGTATCGAGCAGCTTATCGTCCTCGACCCAGCGGTTGAGCATGGAATAGCTCGGCTGGTGGATCAGGCACGGCGTACCGAGTTCCTTAAGGATGGCGGCGGCTTCGCGAGTGCGCTGCGAGTTGTAGGACGAGATGCCGACATAGAGCGCGCGGCCGGAGCGCACGATATGGTCGAGCGCGCCACAGGTCTCTTCCAGCGGCGTATCCGGATCGAAACGGTGCGAATAGAAGATATCGACATAATCGAGACCCATGCGCTTCAGGCTCTGGTCGCAAGAAGCAATCAGATACTTGCGGCTGCCCCACTCGCCGTAGGGACCCGGCCACATGTCATAGCCGGCCTTGGACGAAATGATCAGCTCGTCGCGCAGGCCGGCAAACTCGGTGCGCATGATCTCGCCGAAGGCCGTCTCGGCGCTGCCTGGAGGCGGGCCGTAATTGTTGGCGAGGTCGAAATGGGTGATGCCGAGATCGAACGCGGTGCGGCACATGTCGATCTTGCGGTCATGCGGCGTGTCGCCACCGAAATTGTGCCAGAGGCCGAGCGAAACGGCCGGCAGCTTCAGGCCGGAGCGGCCCGTGCGGTTATATTTCATCTTCGAATAGCGGTCGGAAGCCGGTTGCCAGCTCATTGTCTTCATCCCTCGTATAGAAACGGCGCGGGCTCGTCGCCCGCGCCGGACCATAGACCTTTAGGCCCTTACTTCAAGAGTGCCTGTGCCTCTTCGATGCCGAGTGCGGCCGGCTGCGTGCAGGTCGTCGTCAGCTCGATGAAGCGGCCTTCCTCGCCCGACTTCAGGATCGAGGTCATGACATCGACGCCGTGCAGCGTGCGGTCGAGCGAGCAACGCGCATCGCGGCCCTCGATGATCGCCATCGCCATGTCGGCCAGACCGGCCGTGCGGTAGTTGGCGCGCGGTCCCTGCGGGCTCTCCTGGTTGAAGATGCCGAAAGGATGCTCCCAGCCGTCGAGCGGCTTGATGTCTTTGTCCGTGCCGCTTGCCTCAACGACGCCGCCGAAAAAGTTCGGATCCGGCACGTAGATCGAGCCCTCGGTACCGTAGAGCTCCATGTTGGCATGGCGGTGAGACCAGACATCCCAGCTCGCGGTCAGCGTCACAGTCGCGCCGCTGACGAATTCCAGGATCGCCTGGATCGTCGTCGGCGTCTTCACCGGGATGATCTCGCCATGACGCGGCTGGCTGGTGATCGTGCGGGTTTCGGACGCCATGGAGGTCATGGCACCGACGCGCTTCACCGGACCTATCAGGTTGATCAGGTTGGCGATGTAGTAAGGGCCGAGATCGAGGATCGGGCCACCGCCGGGCAGGAAGAAGAAGTCCGGGTTCGGATGCCACATCTCCATGCCCGGGCTCATGACGTAGCAGGCACCCGAGGTGACGCGGCCGATGCCGCCCTCGTCGATGTACTTGCGGGCCAGCTGATGCGCGCCGCCAAGGAAGGTATCAGGTGCGCAGCCGACGGAGAGGTTCTTCTCCTTGGCGATGCGGCGCAGCTCCTCACCCTGCTCGAGGGTGAGAACCAGCGGCTTTTCCGAATAGACATGCTTGCCGGCTTCGAGGATCGCCTTCGAAACGGGGAAATGCGCATCCGGGATGGTCAGGTTGACGATGACATCAACCTCATCATTGGCGAGGAGCTCGTCGATCGTTTGCGCCTTGACGCCGTATTCCTCGGCGCGTGCCTGAGCGGCCTGCACGTTGATATCTGCGCAAGCCACAACCTTAAGCCCCTTGAAAAGCGGAGCCAGCGAAAAGTAGGTGGTGGAGATGTTGCCGCATCCGATGATGCCGACGCCAAGTTCCTTGGTCATGATGTGCCTCAGTAGGTCTTGAAGGATGCGATCGAGCGGGTGATCAGGCGATCGACATCGGCCGGATTGTCATGCTCGACGACGTAGTGCTTGGTCTTGGTGCCCTTCAGCGCGGCGATTAGCTTTGCCCAGGGCAGCGTGCCGTGGCCGACATCCGCCCAGCCATCTTCGTTCTTGTTTTCGCCAGCCGGCGCGATGTCCTTGACGTGAACAGAGGTGATGCGGGGGCCAAGCTTCTCGATCCATGCGAAGGGATCCGCGCCGCCGCGAACGACCCAGGCGATATCGGCTTCCCAGGAGATATCGGGCGCGCCTTCGAAGATGCGCTCGATCGGCAGCGAACCGTCCGCGAGCTTGACGAACTCGAAGTCGTGGTTGTGCCAGCCGAACTCGTAGCCCGCATCCTTGTAGGGCTTGCTCATTTCCTGCAGGCGCTTGCCGAAGGCCAGCCAGCCGGCGCCATCGGTCGGGCGCTGCTCGGCCGCGAGATGCGGTGCATAGATGGAATCCATGCCGAGGATCTTGGCGATGTTCAGCGACTTCTTGACTTCGCCGTCAAGGAAGTCAGGGCTGAAATGGCCGCTCGCCATCACAAGACCGTTCTTGTCCAGTTCCGCACGCAGGCCGTTCAGGCCGGCGTCGTCGAGATCGGCATAGATGCCGCCGAAGCCTTCGACTTCCTGGTAGCCGGCCTTGCCGAGCTTTTCGAAGATCGCCGAATAAGGCTGGAAGTTGCGGGCGCTATAAAGCTGGAAACTCAGTTTCGTCATACTATCCTCCTCGGGCCTCGTGCCCATTGCATTTCAGTCAGGATCAATCCACGGACTGACAAGATTGCAGGTCGTAGAAACGGAAGTCCGGCAAGGCGCCGCCCTCGAGCGGCTTGGCCGGGGTAAAGGTGATGCGGCGCGTCTCGCCCGCCGCCAGATCGAAGGCGTTGTCGGAATATTTGCCGTCGGTCTCGGTTTCGATCATCACAAAGAGTGCAAGTCCCTTGGCGGTGACGTTGAGGCAGACGGAGCCGTCCTCCTCGACATATTCGTGCGTGACCATCAGGCCTGCGGGCTCGAGTTCCAGCGCCTTGTAGGTGCCGTGCACATAGTGCCCCTCACCGCCCATGCCGTTCGACGCCGTGAAGCGCCAGGCAAGCAGCGTGCCCGAGGGGATCTCGGAGACGTCTATGCTGGTGGCCGTCACCGCAGCGTCAGGCGTGCAGACCGCCTGCACATCCTTCAGGTGCTTGCGCTCGCCCTTCATGTCGAGAACAGAGATCGAGAGGTCGACGCTGACGTCATCAAGCGTGTCGTTGACCAGCGAGAAGCGGATCTGCTTGCCGTCATCCGATGGGATGGCAGCGACCGCGACCGGCTGGAAGAAGCGCTTGACCAGATAGTGCATCGCCTTCCAGCGACCGCCGTAATCGAGGCTCGACCAGGAGGCCACCGGCCAGGTGTCGTTGAGCTGCCAGTAGATCGTGCCCATGCAATGCGGCTTCAGCGACCGCCAGTATTCCACCGCCGTCTTGATCGCGAGACCCTGCTGGATCTGGCTGAGATAGACGAAATTCGGGAAATCCTTCGGGAAGCGGAAATAGCGGAACATCGTGCCGGCGATGCGCTCGTTGCCGCCGGCGTTCTTCTGGTGCAGCTCCATGACCGGAGACGCGACGTTCATGTCCTTGGCATCGGCATAGGTCTTGATGACGGGCAGCGAGGTGTAGGACTGGAAGCCGAACTCCGAGCAGAAGCGCGGCCGCACCGAGCGGTAATTGTCGAACGACTTGTTCTCGTGCCAGACAGACCAGTAGTGCATGTCGCCGGAGCCATCGGCATGCCACGCATCGCCGAAATCGAGATAGCCCGACGCCGGGCTCGACGGCCACCAGATCGCATCCGGCGCCGCCTTCTTCATCGCCTGCTCGATCACCCGGTTCAGGCGATCGTAGGAGACGAGATAGCGGTCGCGGTCCTTGCGCGATTCCTCGAACCAGGTGAGCGCGCCGACCAGCTCGTTGTCGCCGCACCAGAGCGCGATCGACGGATGCGAGTTCAAGCGGCGGACCTGATAGTCGACCTCGAGCGCGACGTTGTCGAGGAAGTCCTCGGTCGAGGGATAGAGGTTGCAGGCAAACATGAAGTCCTGCCAGACCATGAGGCCGAGCCGGTCGCAGAGATCGTAGAAATGATCATGTTCGTAGAACCCGCCGCCCCAGACGCGGATCATGTTCATGTTGGCGGACTTGGCCGATTGCAGCTGGTCCTCGGTCTTCTCGGGCGACGACAGCGAAAACAGCGCATCGGCCGGGATCCAGTTGGCGCCGCGGCAGAAAATCTCGCGGCCGTTGACCTTCAGCGCAAAACGGGCGCCGACAGCATCCGGCGTCGTGATCAATTCGACGGTGCGAAGACCGATCTGCTTGGTGACGGCATCCGATGGCAAATCGACCGTCAGCGTATAAAGCGCCTGCACGCCGCTGCCCGCCGGCCACCAGAGCCGCGGCTTGTCGATCTCGAACACGTGGTTGACGACCGTCTCGCCCGCGCTGACGCCGACATCTAGGCGCACCCGCTCGCCGTCGAGCGAGAAATGCACCGGCACGATGCCCGGGTTCTTGGCAAACAGGGTCGCGGTCACCTGCAGGTTCACGGAACCGTTGAGATTGTGCACCTGCCGCGTCGTGACGTGCTCAATGCGGGCCGTTTCGAGCTTGCGCAGCGCGATCGTCCCGTAGAGGCCGAGCGGCGCAATCGCGATGTTCCAGTCCCAGCCGAAATGGCACTGCGGCTTGCGCAGCATGTTGCCGTTGGGGATCGGCGAGTTGCCCGTCGAATAGGGAATATAGAAGGGCTGCCTACCCTGCCGGTCGGCGCCAGCCGCGATGCTCGAATGCAGGACGATGCGGATAAAGTTCTCGCCGGTTTTCAGCTGGCCGCCGACGTCGGGTCGATAGCGCCGGAAGCTGTTGTCCGCGAGCAGAACCGGAGAGCCGTTGATGAAGACTGCGGCCACGGTATCGAGGTAATCGATGTCGAGGTACCAGTCGCCATCCGGCTCCGACAACGTGAAGCTGCGCTCCAGAACCCAGTCGCGATGCGCTACCCATTGCACCGACTCTTCATTGCGGCCGAAGTAGGGATCAGGAATGAGTTCGGCGGTATGCAGCGCGGTATGCACATCACCCGGCAGCGCAATCGCCGTCGTGACTTCGCCATCGGCGGAGGTGAGCGTCCACGATCCGGAGAGGTCGAGGTTGAACCCGTTTTTCGGCAAGGATGTCATAGCATTATCCCGATCGGGCCGCGCTTGGGAATGCCCGCACCCGCGAGCCGCAGCCGAACTTGGTGGCCAGATGGCCGATTGAACGAACGGGCGGAACCGATGGCTCCGCCCGCATTGCGATTTCAGATGCGAAGCTCGGTTTCGGCGTCGAAGAGCGACGCCAGCGACATATCGAAACCGAGCTTGACGGCCGAACCCGGGCTGAAGCGGCGGGCGCCGTTGATACGCACCGACATCGTGTGGCCGGCATGCTTCAGCCAGAGCAGGTTGTCGGCGCCCATCGGCTCCTCGATGTCGACGGTTGCGTCATGAACTTCTGCGCCGAGGTTCTCGTTGACCTTCACATGTTCCGGGCGAACGCCGAGAATGACCTTGCGGCCGACCTGCAGCGCTTCCGGCGTATCGTAGCCGGCCAGGGAGAAGTTGACGCCGTTTGCCGTGAAGAACATCTGGTCGCCTTGCTTGGCGATCTCGCCGCGCAGGAAGTTCATCGACG
This sequence comes from Rhizobium grahamii CCGE 502, assembly GCF_000298315.2. Lineage (GTDB taxonomy): Bacteria > Pseudomonadota > Alphaproteobacteria > Rhizobiales > Rhizobiaceae > Rhizobium > Rhizobium grahamii. The sequence continues at coordinate 213,102 of NZ_AEYE02000013.1, forward strand.
GCGAACCGATGAAGCCGGCAACGAAGAGATTGCGTGGCTTGTTGTAGATCGTCGTCGGATCGGCGAGCTGCTGAATGATGCCGTTCTTCATGATCGCGATGCGGTCGGCGAGCGTCAGCGCTTCGATCTGGTCGTGCGTGACGTAGATCATCGTGTTCTTCAGCGACTGGTGCAGGCGCTTAATTTCGACGCGCAGCTCCGAACGCAGCTTGGCGTCGAGGTTCGACAACGGCTCGTCGAACAGGAACACGTCGACGTCGCGCACCAGGGCGCGACCGATGGCGACGCGCTGGCGCTGGCCGCCGGAAAGCTCGGCCGGCTTGCGCTTCAGAAGCGGCTGGATCTGCAGGATCTCGGAGGCGCGTGCCACGCGCTTGTCGATCTCCTGCTGCGATACCTTGGCCACCTGCAGGCCGAAGGACAGGTTCTTTTCGACCGTCATCTGCGGATAGAGCGCGTAGGACTGGAACACCATGCCGATGCCACGATCCTTGGGCTCTTCCCAGGTGACGTTCTTGCCCTTGATGAAGATCTGGCCGTCCGACGCGTCGAGCAAGCCGGCGATGCAGTTCAGCAACGTCGACTTGCCGCAGCCGGACGAGCCGAGCAGGACGAGGAATTCGCCGTCGTTGATTTCGAGATTGAGGTCCTTGAGAACGCTGACAGCGCCGAAATTCAAAGACAGATCACGGATGGAAACACTTGAATTCATGGATCAGCCTTTCACTGCGCCGGCGGCAATGCCACGGACGAAAAGTCGTCCCGATACGAAGTAGACAACGAGCGGCACCAGACCCGTCAGGATCGTTGCGGCCATGTTGACGTTGTATTCCTTCACGCCCTGGACAGAATTGACGATGTTGTTGAGCTGCACGGTCATCGGGTAGTACTCCGGCCGCGTGAAGACCACGCCGAACAGGAAGTCGTTCCAGATGCCGGTGACCTGCAGGATCATGGCGACGACGAAGATCGGCAGCGACATGGGCAGCATGATCTTGAAGAAGATCTGCCAGAACCCCGCCCCGTCGATGCGCGCCGCCTTGAAGAGCTCCTGCGGCAACGATGCAAAGTAATTGCGAAACAGCAGCGTCAGGATCGGCATGCCGAAGATGCTGTGCACGATGATGAGTCCGGTCAGGGTCCCGTAGATCCCCATTTCGCGCAGCACGATAACGATCGGATAGATCATCACCTGATAGGGAATGAACGCACCGACGACGAGAATCGCGAAGAACAGTTCGGATCCTTTGAAGCGCCAGTTGGCGAGCGCATAGCCGTTCACCGAGGCAATGGCGATGGAGACAACCACTGACGGAACGGTGATGCGCACCGAATTCCAGAAGCCGCGCGAGAGACCGTCACAGTTGAGACCCGTGCAGGCCGTCGCCCAGGCCTTCACCCACGGCTCGAAGGTGATCTCAACCGGCGGCGAGAAGATGTTGCCGAGCCGGATTTCCGGCATGCCCTTCAGCGACGTGACGATCATCACGTAGAGCGGAAGCAGGTAATAGGCTGCCGCGACGAAGAGCGTGCCGTAGAGCATGATGTTGCGCGGAGAAATGACCCGCTTCGGCTTCGGACCGCTTGGACCCGAGAAGGACTTTCCGGCTGCGCCATCGGCAGTCTTGAGAGCAATAGCATCAGGCACGTTTACGCCCTCCGAATTCCAGATAGGCCCAGGGAACGATGATGATCGCGACGGTGATCAGCATCATGGTCGAGGCGGCAAACCCCTGCCCCAGATTCTGAGCCTGGAACATGTAGTCGTAGACGTATTTTGCCGGCACTTCCGAGGCGATGCCCGGACCGCCCGATGTCTGCGCCACCACGAGGTCGTAGACCTTGACGATGCCGCTGGCGATGATCACGAGTGTCGTGATGAACACTGGCCGCATCATCGGAATGACGATGAAGAGATAGGTCTTCCACATCGGGATGCCGTCGACGCGTGCGGCCTTCCAGATGTCTTCATCGATGCCGCGCAGGCCGGCAAGCATCAGGCACATGACAAGTCCCGTGCCCTGCCAGAGAGCGGCAATCAGGATCCCGTAGATAACGATGCTTGGGGTATAGAGAGGATCGAAGGTGAAACTTGACCAACCGAGCGAACGGATAACGGACTGGACGCCGAATTCAGGATTGAGCACCCACTGCCAGACGAGGCCCGTCACGATGAAGGACAGCGCGAAGGGGTAGAGGAAGATCGTACGGAACGTGTTCTCGAAGCGGATCTTCTGATCCATCAGCGCCGCGAGCACGAAGCCGATCACAAGGCTGAAGATAAGGGAGAGAACGCCATAGACGGCAAGGTTCTCGATAGAAACGATCCAGCGCGGAGCAGCCCAAAGGCGCTTGTACTGGTCGAAACCGACAAAGCTCAACCGAGGAAGGAGCTTCGAGTTTGTGAATGAATAGAACACCGTCCACGCCGTGCCGCCGAGAAAAATGACCAGCGCGGTCAGGATCATAGGGATGGAGGCAATCTTCGAATTCAGATTGCGCAGTAGTTGATTTGGCCGGCCTGCTTTCGCTTGACCCGTCATTGTAATTCCTCCTGAATCGCAATTCCTCTGTGATCCAGAGCGGCAAACCGTCTGCCGGTCGCCTCCTCTTCTCACTCCCGTACCGGGACAGGCCCGTGCGTCAGCACGTGTCAGTCCCGAGCGCTGCTGCCACCCGGATCACGATGGGAGTTCCGGGAAATCCGGCCCCGTCAAACGGAGCCGGATCGCAACAGTATCGGAATGCGACGATCAGTCAGCAGAACCGATGATTTCAGCGAAGCGCTTCTGAGCGGCTTCCGGCGTCATCGACGGATTTGCGAAGAACTCAGAGAAGAGGTCTTCTTTCTGCTTCTGGCTGTCTGCCGACAGGAGCTGGTCGGTACCTTGGATCACATTGCCCTTGGCGAGGATGTCCAGACCCTTCTTCATGCAGTCGTTGGCGGCTGCGAGATCAACGTCGCCGCGAACCGGCAGCGAGCCCTTCTTCAGGTTGAAAGCAACCTGGGTCTTGGGATCGAGCAGCGTCTTGGCGAGAACGTCCTGCGCCTTCGACTTGTCAGCGTCCTTCAGCAGCGGGAAGTAGAACGCATCACCACCGGTGGAGATGATTTCGTTCACGCCGAGGCCTGGAAGGCAGGTGTAGTCGGTGCCGGCCTTCTGACCAGCAAGCTGGAACTCGCCCTGCGCCCAGTCACCCATGATCTGGCCGCCGGCCTTGCCAGTGATGACGAGGTTGGTTGCCTGGTTCCAGTCCTGGACGTTGCTGCCCTTCGACATTTTGCGAGCGTCGTCAGCAGCCTTGAAGACCTTTGCAATCTCCGGACCGGCAGCCGCTTCAGCGTCCTTGTCCTTGAACACCTTCAGGAAGGTATCCTTGCCGGCGATCGCCACCATCAGCACGTCGAACGCGCCGGCAGCCTGCCACGGCTGACCACCAACGGCGAGCGGAACGATACCGGCCTTCTCAAGCGCCGGAGCGGCAGCGACGAATTCGTCCCAGTTCTTCGGCACTTCGACGCCGGCCTTCTTGAAGGCTGCATTCGAGAGCCACAGCCACTGCCAGGAGTGGATGTTGACCGGGGCGCAATAGATCTTGCCGTCAATCGTGCAGGAATCGAGCAGGCTCGACGGACGGATGATGTCCTTCCAGTGCTCGGCGGTTGCGACGTCGGTCAGGTCGCGCATCAGGCCAGCCTGGACCAGTTCTTCCGCCTGGCGACCATGGTTGAACTGCGTGGCACCCATCGGGTCGCCGCCGGTGATGCGGCTGATCATGATTGGACGCGCAGTGCCGCCGGAACCGGCGATCGCGCCATCGACCCACTTGTTGCCGGTCGCGTCGAATGCCTTGGCGAGCTCAGCCACGGCAGCAGCTTCGCCGCCGGATGTCCACCAATGGGTGACTTCAAGATCGGTCGCATTCGCCGCACCGAGCGGCAGCACGACGGAAGCGGCAAGTGCAGCCGCCATCAAACGAAAATTCATGAGTTCTCCTCCCTCACTGAAACGTTGCCGGAAAAACTTAATTCAATCGATATTTGGGCGCAACAGCCATACGCGAAAATTTTCCCTTTGCCGGCCATTTGCTACCATTGCCTGTCAAACTGCCTCGTATTTCGACAGTGTGCTACAAGGATAGGTGACGAATCTCGCGCTTGCACAATCTACGTATTTATATGATTTTTATATGTATTTTTGAATCGCCTTAAGATCTTTGCGCTCACCAGTGCTCGCATCCGCAAAAAATCCGGGCAAAAATCCCGGTTTCAACCAATGAGAGCATACGTTTCGCATTTCTGAAAAAAGACACTCGACATTTGAACTGTATCGTTACAGATTTTGCTTCTTCGGAGGGGAGGAGCAGCTTTTGCGCTCATTGTGCTTACAGCGCTTCGAAAAGACACTATAAGCGGATCAAAATCGCGCAGGACGGCCTAAAGGGATGGAAAACAAAGCAAATTTTGCAGGGGCGGCCTCCGAGGCAACTCGAGAACGACCGACACTCAAGACGATTGCCTTCATGACGGGGCTTGGCGTTACGACCGTATCGCGGGCGCTCAAGGATGCTCCTGATATCGGCGCGGAGACCAAGGAGCGCGTTCGTATGGTCGCCCGCCAGCTCGGCTACCAGCCGAACAGGGCGGGCGTGCGCCTGCGAACCGGCAAAACCAATGTTATTGCGCTGGTCCTCAGCATCGATGAAGAAATCATGGGCTTCAGCAGCCAGATGGTGTTCGGCATCTCGGAAGTGCTGACCGGCACGCCGTATCACATCGTCGTTACCCCGCACTCTCACAGCAAGGACCCGATGCTGCCGGTGCGCTACATCCTCGAAACGGGCTCGGCCGATGGCGTGATCATCTCCCGCATCGAGCCCGACGATCCGCGCGTCCGCCTGCTCGCCGAGCACAACATGCCGTTTGCGACGCATGGGCGCACCGATGCCGGCCTCACCCATCCCTTTCACGACTTCGACAACGAGGCGTTTGCGCATCAGGCGGTTGAAAAGCTCGTCGGCAGGGGCCGCAAGCGCATTGCACTCCTTCAACCGCCGAGCAAGCTGACGTACTACACCCATACCCGCATCGGCTTTCAGACGGGATTGCACGACTACGGGGCCGAGGAAGTACCGCTGCGCGTCACGATCGACAACCCGCTGGAGGAAATCCGTAACGCCGTCGAGGCGATGATGCGCGCGCCCAATGCGCCGGACGGAATCGTCTGCTCGGCCGGAAGCGCTGCTATCGCCGTCAACGCCGGCATTGAAGCCGGCGGCAAGCGGCTTGGCGTGGACGTGGATATGGTCTCAAAGGAATCGGCGCCGATCCTCAACTGGATCCGCCCGGAGATCATCACCGCCTATGAGGATGTTCGCCATGCCGGTCGGGAGATGGCAAAGGCAGTCATCGCGCGCATCGACGGGATTGAGCCGGAGCTGCTGCAAAGCATCAGCCAGCCGGTCTGGTCGCGAAAGGTCAAATAACTCATCGTCACGGCAATGCTATCTGCCGGCGCTGGAATACGAGCAATCACGGTGGAGATTCACGGGACATGACCACGGCACTGCTGATCATTGACGTTCAAAACGCCATTCTTGCGGGAAAGAGCAGTCCCGAGCGTCAACCCATCATCGATGCAGCGCTGAACGAAACCGTTTCACGCCTGCAGTCGTTGCGTACCGAAGCCCATCGGGTCGGCGCACCCGTTGTGCTCGTGCAGCACGACGGCGATCCCGGTCACCGGCTGGCTGTCGGCACTGACGGCTGGGCGATCCGGCCGGAACTTTCGCCAGTCAACGGCGACACGGTTGTTCACAAGAAAAGCTCGGACTCGTTTTTCGAAACGGATCTCGCCGACAGGTTGGCGGAGCGAAACGTCACGCATCTCATCGTCGGCGGCTGCATGACACAGTTCTGCGTGGACACGACCGTCAGGCGTGCGGTGTCGCTGGGCTACAATGTCACGCTTGTTGCCGATGGGCACACGACAGCCGACTCGGACACGCTGAACTTCGCCGACATCGTCGCGCACCATAACGAAACCCTAGACGATTTCGATGCTGGCAACGCCCGTATCCTGGTTCGTCCGATCGAGGACATCCGCTTCTGATGCGATTTGCCAGCCGGGTGAGCCCGGCTGGCAAACTCTCAGCAAACTTAGAATGTGGCCGCACCGCTGCCCCATGGGCCGTGGTGGAAGTCCTTGCCGTCGAGGCGGTCGAAGCCATGCGCGCCGAAGAAGTCGCGCTGCGCCTGGATCAGGTTGGCTGTGCCGCGGCCCTGACGGTAGGCGTCGAAGTAGGTCAAAGCCGAAGTCAGGGCCGGAACCGGCAGGCCAGCCTGCAGAGCGGCACCGACCACACGACGTAGGGCCGGCAGCGATTCCTTCACCATCTCGGAGAAGGCCGGCGTCACGATCAGGTTGGCTGCATCCGGAGCCTTGGTGAAGGCCGAGGTGATCTCGTCGAGGAACTGCGAGCGGATGATGCAGCCGGCACGCCAGATCTTGGCGATGACAGGCATCGGCAGCGACCAGTTGAACTCGCGTGACGCTTCCGCCATGACAGCGAAGCCCTGCGCATAGGCGCCGATCTTGGCGGCGAACAGCGCCAATTCGAGATCCTTGTCGAGTTCCGGACCGTAGGCGATCGGGAACTTGTACTCCGGCTTGCCGAAGATCTTTTCCGCAGCTTCGCGCTCGGTCTTCATCGACGACAGGCTGCGGGCGGCAACCGCCGCTTCGATCGCCGTTGCCGGGATGCCCATGTTCTGCGCTTCGATCGCCGACCACTTGCCGGTGCCCTTCTGGCCGGCCTTGTCGAGGATCATGTCGACCATCGGGCCGCCGGACACGGGATCGGTCGCAGCCAGCACCTTTTCGGAGATCTCGATCAGATAGGAATTCAGGCGACCCTTGTTCCATTCGCCGAAGATGCCGGAAATGTCCTTGGCGCTCTTGCCGAGACCGTCGCGCAGGATGCCGTAGATCTCGGCGATCATCTGCATGTCGGCATATTCGATACCGTTATGGATCGTTTTGACAAAGTGGCCGGCACCGTCGTTGCCGAGCCAGGCGACGCACGGATCATCGTTGTACTTGGCAGCAATCGAGGTCAGTACCTTCTCGACGCGCTTCCAGGAGTCTTCGGTGCCGCCGACCATGATCGAAGGACCGTGACGCGCACCTTCCTCGCCACCCGAGACGCCCATGCCGATGAAGGTCAGGTCGGTGTTCTTCAGGCGATCGAAACGAGCGATCGTGTCGCGGAAATTGGCGTTGCCGGCATCGATCATGATGTCGCCCTTGGTAAGGTGCGGCCGCAGCGCCTCCATCTGCTGGTCGACGGCCTCGCCGGCCTTGATCATGATAATGATCGGGCGCGGCGGGCGGATCGCCTCGACGAACTCTTCGATCGTCTTGCAGGGAATGATCTGCTTCTTCAGATCGCCGGCGCTTTCGTAGAACTCATCCGTTTTCTCAGGAGTACGGTTGAAAACAGCAATCTTGTTGCCTTTTTCCGCAATGTTGAGCGCCAGGTTGGAACCCATGACGGCAAGGCCGATCAGCCCGATTTCTGCCTTTTCCACGATACACCTCCAATGAGTCAATTTGGACCGGTGTTGTGGCACTCTCTGGCTCAAACGGCAAGTTCGATTCGGCTTCGAATTGGCCTCGCATTGCCGGCATTCCAAACTAAGCCATATTCCCTCATAGCATCACAGGAATGGCAACGATGAGCCGCACAGCAGCACAGGAGGCCGCCGTTTTGGCGTCACGCGCCGGTTGGTACAGGGAGTACGCGCCGACGCCGTTGCTTGCAGCTCATTTTCACTGCCTGTGGTCACACGATATCCACGACGGCCCCGAGCACAGGATTGCCATTGTGCCGGACGGCTACTGCGACATCGTCTGGATGGGTGGCAGACTTGTGGTCGCCGGGCCCGACCGGCGTAGTGCCTTCCCACCGATTGCCGGCGGAGAGAGGATCGTGGGGGCTCGGTTCACCCCGGGCGCCGCCGCCGACTGGCTCCGGGTGCCACTCTGCGAGATTGTCGGCCGATCCATTCCTCTGGAGGATTTCTGGGGCGCAGCGGCGCTGCGATTGAATGAACGGCTGGGAGGCTGTGCGGAACCGTACGAACGCCTGCTGCAATTGAAGACCGCACTTGAGCAGGCGGCCACCAGACATACGGCACCAGCCAGTGACATGGCATCGGTATTTATGCGAGCGAGCGACCTTTCGCAGTCAGGGAGCGTCGCCGATGTAATGCTGGACGAACTTTCCATCGGCGCCCGCCAGCTTCGCCGGCGCTGCCATACCCATTTCGGCTATGGGCCGAAAATGCTCGCTCGAATTCGCCGCTTTCAGGGAATGCTCGGTCTATGTCGAAGTCCGAAGGCCCTCCCACTCGCGGAACTGGCCGCAGCGGCTGGCTATGCGGATCAGGCTCACATGACCCGCGATGCGCGCGAAATTTCGACACTGACGCCAATGCAGCTCCAGCAGCAATTGGGCGGTTGAATGTCCGTTTTGTTCAATACGAAAACGGACATTCTGCTATTTCCATTTAGAACCACGCAGGAAAGCGCCATGTCTACGATGCTCGCAAAGATCGTCCACCGCTCCATCGACCGGAACTGGCGTGATGTCTATGCCTTTGCCGCGGCCCCTGAAAACATGCCGCTTTGGGCGTCCGGCTTGGCCTCGGGGCTGGAGCGCAGCGGCGACGACTGGATTGCCACCGGGGCGCTCGGCACGGTGAGGGTCAGCTTTGTCCCGCACAACGAGTTCGGCGTCATCGATCACACGGTGACGATCGAGAGCGGTTTGCGGGTCTACAACGCGCTCCGGATCGTGCCGAATGGCGATGGCTGCGAGATTATGTTCACGTTGTTACGCATCCCCGGCATGACCGATGAGCAGTTCGAGGCCGATGCCGCCCATATTGCGAAAGATCTGGCGGCACTGAAGGCATTGATGGAAACATAGGGGGCAATCATGGCCACACCAACGGACAACCGACGCATCGATTACGTCGAATTCAATGTCAACAACATCGAGGCCTCGAAGGCGTTCTACGGCAAGGCTTTCGGCTGGTCCTTTACCGACTACGGCTCGGAATACTGCGAATTCGATGATGGGCGGCTCAAGGGCGGCTTTACGACATTGGGCACTCCGCGGCCCGGCGGAGCTCTCATCATCCTCTATGCTGACGATCTTGAAGCCGCCCTTTCAAGTGTGGAAAGCGCCGGCGGAACCATAGTGAAGCCGATCACCGGATTCCCCGGCGGACGCCGGTTTCACTTCAGTGATCCGGATGGGTATGAACTCGCCGTCTGGACCAAGAACTGACTAAGCCGCGACGGTGGACGCTGTCGCTCCGGCGTGCTGTAGGACGATCAGAGCTCCAATGACGCTTCCCGACGAATCGCGAAGCGGTGACATGCGGCAGCGAACAGTCCTCATGGCGGCGCCGTCGCGACGCTCGTACGCATAATCGCTGCCACGTCCGGCGAAACATTCGTCGAGCTTCGCCTTCGCCCCCTCGTAGAAGCGCTTTTCGCCGATGAACTCGATCAGATGACGCCCAATCATGTCGATTGGCTTCCGGCCGAGATATGCCGAGTTCACGGTGTTGGAATAGAGGTAGCGATAGTCTCGCGTCAGCACGGCGACGCGGTCCGGCATTGCATCGAGGATTGCAGCGTTCAGGAAGTTGCCGTTATCGACGTTCGGCGTAAATGCGAAGGGATCGGCTACAGGCAGCCGTTCCACCGGAGGCATCCGCCACCGCGGCGTCGCGCTACCGAAATACTTGTCCATCAAGGATGAGAGCAATCCGACATAGCCGCGCACGGACTCGCTGTCTTCGGCATACTGCTCGATAAGGCAGCCAACAAATTCGAGCTGCATGTGAACTTCGAGAACTGTCGTTGCGGGATGCGCCAGGATAGCATCGACAAGTGGCTCGACCGAGCAATCGAGTACGCTTACGCGCAGATCATCCCCCGCAGCGATGGCCGCGTCGATTTGCGAACAACACAATGAAAACGCCCGAAAAAGCCCCAGCAAGACGCCTCCAAATACATCCGCTAAAAGAATGCCACCCAGATCGGCCGAGCTTTGCATCACACAAGTTGAAGCCGCCGGCGCCCGGCCACTCGCCTTGATGGAAATTGGTAACATGACGCTCGTTCACATTCAATGAACGCATATCACTGTTTTTCAATGACAAGATGTAGGGATCGCCAGAGCGTTTACTTCAGCACGTCGTGCTTTATCTTCCAGCGGTCGTGATACCAAAGCCATTGCTCAGGATATTCTCGAACCCAGCTTTCGACCTTGTCGTTCAGGAGCTGCGCGGTCGCGACCATGTCGAGATTGCCGTTGGCATCCCGAGGCATCGCAAGCTTCGGCTCTATTTCCAGCCGGTAGCGATTTCCCGGAAGCCGAATGCAGCGTGCCGGATAGACGTCGCAGTTGAACTGCCGGACGAGCTTGCCGAGCAGCGGATTGGTCTTTACGTCGAGGCCGAAGAACTTCGTATTCAGTCCCTTGCCAAACTTCTGGTCAACCAGCACGCCGACGCCCTGCCCCGCTTCAAGCTGCCGGGCCAGCGCAAACGACGAACCAGCGTGAGATGGGACAAGCTTGCCCATGCGGGCGCTGCGAAAGTCGAAGACTTTCTGCGCGACATAGGGATTGTTCGGTGGCCGGAAGAGCACGGACACATAGAGGCCGAACGCCGCACCAGCCACCGGCAAAAGTTCGAAATTGCCCGTGTGACCTGTGAATACGATAAATGGACGCGGATTTTCGAGTAGGTCGATGAAGATCGGTATCCCCGAGACTTCAACCCTGCCCGGTTCTTCGCGCTGATATTCAAAATCAAACAGCCGGTCGAGGAACACGTACTCGGCGGCGAGCCGGCCCATGTTACCCCAGCTCGCTAAGGCAATCTCCTCAATCTCCGCCTCGCGCTTTTCGGGAAAGGCATTGCGGAGATTGGTCAGCATCAGTCGGTGACGCTTCGTGCGCGGGCCGAGCTTGCGCATCAGCCGATCCGCAAAATTGATCGCACCGTCGGCCGGAAACAGCTTCAGGAAGTTCAGGAAACCGAACATCGCCTGGGCAATCAACCACTGGCGAAAGTGGATGAGAGCCAGCACGATCTTAGTGATGAAGAGCTTCAAGGGCTCAATCCATCTTGAGGATGATCTTGCCGAAGATCTGGCGCGATTCCATGCGCTCCAACGCGCGGTCGATGTCGTCGAAACTCACTTCGGTATCGATAACTGGATGGACCAATCCACGCCCCATCTTCTGCATGGCATTCGCCATGTTCTCCATGCGGCAACCGAATGAGCCGAGCAGCTTCAGCTGCTGCTGGAAGAGCATCATCAGATTCATGTCGGTGGAAACGCCGGACGTCGAGCCACAGGTAACGAGACGCCCCCCACGCTTCATCGAGAGCATGGAGCCTGCCCACGTATCCTTGCCAACGTGCTCGAAAACGACGTCGACACCCTTCTTCTTGGTCAGCTTTCGGACAACGCCTTCGAAGCGATCCGTGCGGTAGTTGATGACGTGATCCGCGCCGAGTGCCTTGGCCTTCTCGATCTTGTCGTCGGACCCGACAGTCGTGATGACAGTGCAGCCGATCTTCTTGGCGAGCTGAATTGCAGCCGTGCCGATGCCTGAACCGCCTGCGTGCACGAGGATGGTTTCTCCCGGCTCCAGCTTGGCGTTGTCGAACAGCATGTGCTCGACCGTCCCAAAGGTTACCGGAGCGAGCGCGGCGCCAATGGCGTCAACGCCAGGAGGAGCAGGAACCAGCAGACGCGCCGGCAGGTTCACCTTTTCCTGAGCGAATCCGTCAAGGTGGAAGCCGTGAACGCCGGAAACGTGCTCACAGAGATTATCGCGTCCTTCACTGCACGGACGGCAGAGACCGCAGGTGCGGGCGCCATAGATCGATACAAGCTGGCCCGGCAGGACGTTGGCAACGCCTGGCCCGATCGTTTCGACGACACCCGCGGCTTCCGCGCCGATCACCAATGGCATCTTGCGCTTCGCAAACGCCATGCCGCGCCAGCCCCAGACATCGATGTGATTGAGAGCAACTGCCTTGACGCGCAGCGTAACCTCGCCCGGGCCGGGAGCGTCCGGTTCCGGAAGGTCGGTGATCTCAAGCTTGCGATCGTCAATCAGTTGCAAAGCGCGCATGGCAAAGTCCTTCGCCGCGAAGGCGTTCTATCTCGATGTTTTGTCGGGAACCGATTAAGCCGGTTCGAGCGCCATGACAAGGCTGGCGTTCTGCCCGCCAAAGCCGAAGGAGTTGGAAAGCACGGCGTTGACCTGGCTTTCCCGCTTCTTGTTTGGCACCACGTCGATAACGATCGATGGATCGGGGTTGGTGTAGTTGATCGTCGGCGGCAGCGTGCCGGTCAGCATCGTCTGCAGCGAGAACACCGCCTCCACAGCCCCTGCGGCCGTCAGCGTGTGGCCGATCATCGACTTATTCGACGACAAGGGAATGGACGCCATCCGCTCACCGAACACGGCCAACATGGAAGCATATTCCATCTTGTCGTTTTCTGGCGTCGAAGTGCCGTGGGCATTGATGTAGCCGATAACGCCCTCGCCCATGCCTGCGTCCGCCAGAGCCGCTCGGATCGTCGCGATCGCCGGTCCGCCATCGGGAGACGAACGGGTACGATGGAAGGAGTCGGCCTTTTCGCCGGCACCCTTCATGATGCCGAGAATCTTCGCGCCGCGCGCGACAGCCGCCTCGAGCGACTCCAGCACCAGCGTGGCGGCACCTTCGGCGATGACGAAGCCGTCGCGATCCTTGCTGAAGGGCTTGGAAGCCTTGGTCGGCGGATCGTTCTGGGTGGAGAGCGCCGAAAGCAGCGAGAAGCGGATCAGTGCCTCTGCGCTTACAGAACCATCGGTTGCGACCGCAAGCGCCCGCGATGTGCGCCCCTGGCGGATCGCTTCTATGCCGAGCTGGATGGCAGTTGCGCCAGACGCGCAGGCCGTCGACAGTGTGACCGGCAGGCCGCGTGTGCCGAAACGGTCGGCCAGGCGCTCGGAAATCGCTCCGAACAACGATGCCTCGTGGAAAGCCGCATCCGGACGCTGGCGCATGGCAGCCAGGAACCGGTCGTAGGCATCCCCGGCGTGGTCGGCGGGCGGCGAACGGTCGGCGAGATCGAAGCGTGCGCTCCATTCCGGTTCGATCGGCGGCGCCGCGAGAAATAGCGGACCATCGAAATCGCCACTGATACCAGCATCGGCAAGGGCTTCGATCGTGGTTTCACGCGCGAATGCGTAAGACCGCTCCACGGCATTGGCGACCGGAATGTCGATAAAGTCGACGGTGCCGGCGATGCGGGTCGACAGTCCCTCGGTCGGAAAGCGCTCGATGGCGTGAATGCCGGAGGTACCGGCGGTGAGTGCCGCCCAGTTATCCTTCAGCCCCTGCCCCAGCGAAGTAATGATACCGACACCCGTCACTGCGACGATCGGACGACCGAGGTGATCCTTGTAAGCCGACTCTTTCATTTGCACACTCCTCACGCTTCCGCGGAAAGAACCGCGACGCCTTCGCCGCGCTGATGACCGACTGTGGTAACGATCGCTGCCTTGGTCGCGGCTGCCATCGGCTTCTCGTGGCTCGGATCAAAGACTGGAACCTTCGCCTTGCTATCGACGGCCAACGCCCCCAGCGCCAGGCCAAGCGTGAAATGCGCCTCAAGGCCATGGCCAGTAATACCGCCGAAGCCGCGGACAGCGGCACCCGGCAGATGACGCTCGAGGACGGATCGCTCGCGGGTGGCCAGATCGGGAATACCGGTCGAGCCTGAGAAGATCGCTGTGCTTTCCGGCGGCAGGCCGGACGCGGTTTCAAGCAAACGCTCGAGGCGTTTCTCGAGGTTACCGGCATTGCGGTTGCCGCGGTCGCCTTCGATCGACGAGATCGACGCGTAGATGCGCGCGCCGCGTGCTTCGGCATGCGCGCGCGACTCCAGCACCAGAAACGCACCCAGCGAACCGGAAATGACGCCGCCATGATCGCGAGACCAGAGTGGCTGCCATTCGTCGCGGCAGTAGACGTTGATGGCTTCGAACAGCAGCACCATGTCCAGGCGCTCCGCTGAATAGGCGCCGCCCACGAGTGCGTGTGTCGATTCACCCGACCTGATGCGATGGAAGGCCGTCTCGACGGCGGAAATGCCGGCGGACTCCTCGCCCATGAAGGTTCTCGAGGAACCGGTGACCTTGTGAACGATAGAAATATTGCCGGCAAGCAGGTTCGAAAGCTGCGCAAGAAACAGGGTCGGCCGCAGCTCCGTCGTCAACTTCTCGTTCAGGAGAGCTTCGCGGTCGTTGCGCTTCAGGCCCTCGTCCACGATCAACGTATCGACATTGATGTCGCGCTCGCCACCACCAGCAGCGACGATCATGTCCATGGTACCGCAAGCGTCCGCATTATCCTTGAAGCCGGCATCATCCAGTGCGAGGCCGGCTGCAAAAACACCGATCCGCTGCCAGTTTTCCATCTGCCGCTGATCGCCACGCTTGGCGATCTGTTGCGACCAGTCGATCTCCGGCAAAGGATGGACCGGGTAAGGCTTGAATTTATCAAGTTCGACAATCGTCTGCGGCGCGCCTTCGGCGTTGAGCAACGCAATATGCGGCTCCTTGCCGACGCCCTGGCAGGTGACAATGCCGACGCCTGTAATCACGACATCATTCTGAGCCTTACTCATCCATTTACTCCCCGCGCGGCGATCGCATCCATCAGGCCGACTTCACCGGCACGCTTCTTGACGATATCTCCCAGCGGAACCTCGCTGAAAGGCATGGTCCGCAACTTCAACTGCGCATCGCAAACCTTCTTGCCAGCGCTTGTGATCTTCGCCTTGGTTACGGCAAATCCCGAGCCGTCGTGCTCCAAAAACGCCTCGATATCAAGCACGGCTTCTGGCTCCACGAAGGTACGCATCTTGGCGCCGTCGACGGACATCAGGAAAGGCATGACAGCAAAATCAGTGGCTGCGAGCACGAGCATGCCCGATGCCTGCGCCATCGTTTCGATCAGCAGCACGCCAGGAACCAGTGGCATACCGGGAAAATGGCCTTCGAAGACCGGGCTCTTCGCCGGCACGACCGAGCGCGCCTTGAGCGTCCCCGTCTGAAGGTCGACCGCCTCGATGCGGTCAATCATCTGGAAGTATTCCAGTAGCATCGAATCCTCCGGCCACAAGGACACCTTGCCCCGTGGCTAGGCCTACTTAGGAACGAAACCGCCCGGCCGCCATGGTTAACAGCGGCAGGGCGGGAGAAAAAGATGACGATGCCGATCAGGCCTTGGCGGCGCGCAGCTCGTCGATCTTGGCACAGAGGTTCTTCAGCACGAAGTATTCTTCCGTGGAAACCTTGCCTTCGTTGACTTCCTGCGTCCACTTCTCGAGCGGGATCTTGATGCCGAATTCCTTGTCGATGGCGAAAACGATATCGAGGAAGTCGAGGCTGTCGATACCGAGGTCGTCGATCGTATGGCTCTCCGGCTTGATCGTGTCGCGATCGATCTCGCTGGTTTCTGCAATGATGTCGGCAACTTTATCGAATGTAGCGGTCACGCCTTTACCTCTTGAAATGACGATTTAACCCTCCTCATAGGCAAATCCATTTCAAAAAGCCAATGCTTTCCGCCGTCCCGGCACGCAATTTGCAGGACCAGTGTTGCTTAAACAGCAAAGCATAACGAGCCGCTTGCCACCAAGCACGTTGGCAACACGTCTTGCCTGCGCCTAGAGCAGCAGAAGGAAAAGAACCAGGGCCGCCCCAGCAAGCATTGAACAGCTGGCATAAAAGACAGAGATGCCATCCTCGATATCGGCGACAGTTGCCGTTTCACGCCCACTGCCGTTGATCATCGGCTCCATGACAACGATGCCGGAGTAAACTCGTGGCCCCGCAAGCTGTACATCCAGCGCGCCGGCCATTGCTGCTTCCGGTCGACCGGAATTCGGCGAGCGGTGGAGGCCACCGTCGCGCGCGGCAATGCGAAGGGCCTCCTGGCAGGCGGTTCGCCCTCGCCGTAACCAGGCTCCGGCTGCGATCAGGAGAATCGAAAAGCGTGCTGCCGGCCAATTGGCGAAATCGTCCAGACGCGCCGCGGCCCAACCGAAATCGGCGTATCGCTCGGACTTGTGGCCGATCATCGAATCCGCCGTGTTCAACATCTTGTATGCAAATAGGCCTGGCAAGCCGAACACGCAGTACCACAAAGCAGGCGCAACGACGCCATCCGAGAAATTCTCCGCCAGACTTTCGATCGCGGCACGGCAGACGGCGGGCTCGTCCAATGTTTCCGGATCACGCCCGACGATTCGCGAAACCGCCTGCCGGCCACCATCCAGACCACCGTCTTTCAGACCTGTTGCAACAGCTCCCACGTGGTCGGCAAGGCTTTTTTGCGCCATGAAGACGGCAACGCACATAACCTCCAAAAGTATTCCGGCCACGCCGAACAGCGAGAAGACCCAGTGCAACACGGCGCCGGCAACGGCACTCGCGCTCAGGAGCCCGATGATCGACCAGACCCCATTGCGCCGGCGCACGCGTTTGTGAAGCTCTGCCCGATTGAACATCCGGTCGATGCGCGAGATCGCGTTTCCAAACAGCACGACTGGATGCTGCAGCCGCATCCACAGCGCATCCGGATCACCGACGATCCGGTCAAGCAAAAGGGCCAGAACGAGCACGAGGAGATTATGGTCAAGCGTCATGGTCTGAAACTCTGCAGTGCATTGGACAGCCGCTCGTCGCTAGCCACATCGGCGGCAAGACCGAAGCGCAACCATCGCGGCTCATAGTCGAATTTGCGGACCAGAATATGATTCCGACAGAGATGCTGGTGCAACTCGCCGGCCTGCTCATCGTCAACCAGCGCAAACAGATCGGTCCCACCGATGACCTGTAGGCCGCCTTCTTCGAGAGTTCTGCGCAACACGCCGGCCCTTTCCGACAGCCGACGCTGTATCGCGGTCACATCCGATGCAAACAACTCTGTTGCGATCGAAAGCGCAGGTCCCGATACCGCCCAGGGTCCTAGCAGTTCTGCGAGCCGTCGCAGAATTGGCACCACGGCCACGACAAATCCCAGGCGTAATCCCGCCAGCCCGAAAAACTTGCCGAACGAACGACAGATGAGAACATTCTGCAGCTGTGCCACAAAGGGCACCAAGCTCAGCTCGGGGCATGTGTCGCCGAAGGCTTCATCCACGACGACAACAGCTCGCCTAGCCTGCATTTCCTTGCTGAATGCGATGAGCTCCTCCGGAGCATAGGCGCGGCCGGTGGGATTGTTCGGATTGACGATGACGATAACCGCGTGGTCGGTTTCAACGTCGTCCAAGCGGGTGACCAAATCAACGGAACAGCCCGCCATCCTGAAGGCGCGCTCATACTCGCCGTAGGTCGGTCCGACAATCGCGACCCTCCCGGCAACCTCGAGGAGCCGCGGCAACAGCTGGATCACCGATTGCGTGCCCGGAACGGGGAGCGGCAACATCTCGCCGCTGCGATAATAGCTGCGCGCCGCAGTGCGCGCCCGATCGACTAGATACCTGTCCGGCAGACGATGCCATGTGCGCATCGGGACATCGGGCAGCGGAACGGGGCACGGGTTGATCCCTGTCGAGAGATCGAGCCACTGCTCCAACTCACCGCCGTAGATTGCCGCCGCGGCCGTTATCCCGCCCCCATGAACGATCGGGGCGTTCATCTTGTCCCCTCGGCAAGGTCGATGAGATGCATGTAGGACCCAGCAATCTGGCCACGCTGGAGGCCTGCTTGCCCGAGGTCGTTGCCCAAGGCGTCCGTCACCTGGAAAAGCCGATCGGCCTTACCTTCGGAGACCACGGCCGAATAGTGAAACTCGTGCGCCGTCATCGCTTTTTCGAAGTAGGGCGAGTTTAACGGCGTCACGCGTCGATAGCCGAGGTGCCGCTTGCGCTCCTCGTAGCTTGTGACGACTGGCAGGAGGCCGAGCATCTCGTGGCGCTTGCCGGCTCCATCTATCAAGCCTTCGCCGAGAACCATGTATCCGCCGCACTCGCCGTAGATCCGCACGTTCTTGGCCGCGGCATCGAGAAGCCTTGCCCGGAAATTGCGCGCAGCGGCGATCCGCCCGGGATGCAGTTCGGGATAGCCGCCCGGAAGATAGATTGCGTCAGCCGTCGGATCCGGCGCCTCATCGGCAAGCGGTGAGAAGAATGAGATCTCCGCGCCGCGTCGGCGCCAGCCGAGCAACATATGTTCATAAGAAAAGGCAAAGGCGATATCGCGGGCGACCGCAATCTTACCACCGAGTGGCGGCAGCCGCGCGATGTTCGCGGTAGATGGACGGTTCAGGCCTTGCCGCGCAATGCGCAACAGGAACTCGAAATTGCATTCTTGCGATACGGCATCCGCCGCGTGCTCTATGAAGCCCTCGAGCGTCTGGTGCTCTCCTGCCTGAACAAGCCCGAGATGTCTCTCAGGCAGGGCGATCTCATTGTCCCGGCGGACGACGGCAACGATCGGCATACGGATCGCTTCGAGCGCCTCGCGAAGCATCATCTCGTGACGATCGCCACCAACCTTGTTGAGGATCACGCCTGCGATGCGGACATCGGCGCGGAAACCCGCAAATCCTGTCACCAGCGCCGCCACCGACTGCGACATATGCGAGGCATCGACGACAAGCACGACGGAAAGGCCGAGCATGGCTGCGAGATCGGCTGCGGTGCCCTTGCCGTCGGTCGCACCATCGAAGAGCCCCATCATCGCTTCGATGATGAGAATGCGGTCGCCTGAGCGATGCAGGGTCGCATTGGCGGAGATCAATTCCGGCCGCATCGCCCACGGATCGAAGTTGAGACAGGCAACACCACTTGCCGCAGCGTGAAACGCCGGATCGATGTAATCTGGTCCTGCCTTGCCGGGCGCGATCGCAACACCGCGTCTGCGAAGTCCGCGCAGCAACCCCAGCGTCACGGTCGTCTTCCCCGATCCGGAGGAAGGAGCCGCAATCAACAAACCGCTCATGCCGTCTCCCTGCTGTTCGAGTCCCGAAACGGATCAGGGCGCAACCTGCGTCCTGCGAGTGCACCGAGCCAATCAAGCGACTGCCGCAGCCGCACGACCTCCCCGACAACGACGATCGCCGGTGGCTCAAGGCCGGAGGCAGCGACGGCCGAAGGAGCCTCAGCGAGTATGGTTTCAAGCACCTGCTGGTCACCGGTCGACGCGCTGCAGACGAAAGCGACCGGCTCTGTCGGAGAACGCCCCGCGGCAATCAGGTTCCTGCTGATCTGAGAGATATGCTTCATCGCCATGTAGATGACGATCACAGGCGAGCCTTTTGCGATCGCTTCCCAATTGATGGCGTCCGGAACGATACCCGAGGAGTCGTGCCCTGTCAGGAATGTCACCGCATGGTTGACATCGCGGTGGGTGACCGGAATGCCGGCATAAGCCAGCCCACCAATGCCGGCGGTAATGCCCGGAACGATGCGAAACGGAATGTTGTGTTCGACCAGCGTCAGCGCTTCCTCGCCGCCACGACCGAAGACAAAGGGATCGCCGCCCTTGAGACGGAGGACGCGCTTACCGGCACGGGCAAGTTCTACAAGCCGAAGCGAAATATCGCGCTGCTTGGCGGACGGCTTGCCACCACGCTTTCCCGCATATTCCAGCAAGGCGTCTGGCCTAGCGAGCTTGAGGCAGTCGGCGTTCACCAGTGCATCGTGAACCACCACGTCAGCCTCCGCCAAGCCCTTGGCCGCAAGAAGCGTCAGCAGCCCAGGCTCGCCCGGCCCTGCACCAACAAGCCAGACGCTGCCCGGCTCAAGAGCCGGCAGATGTGAAAACGCAGCTTCGATCATTGGCATGATCTATGCCCCACCGCTGGCAAGGTCAACGCCGCTGATCGGGCAGGCGCGAGATGTGAAGGCGCACCTGCTCCGACCGTTCCATCGCGCGCAATCATTGTTTGCGATTCGCGCTCCGAAGTCCGCGTGACGAGAGCCAATCCTCAGGTCCGCAGAAGGGTATCGCGTATCAGACCGATGACCTTCCCGGATTCGATGCCGGTGCAGACCACCTGGCTTGGCAGGCCATCCCAATCACCCGGCGGGAAGCGACGACCGTCCGGCTTCACGATCGTCTGCCCGTCGGCGATCCCACCGCAGACAACCCGAACGGGACCGCTGATGATCGAGAAGAGCTCGGGCGCGACGACGTAGACGCATGCGCAGCTGTCGTGAACCATCATGCCGTCTTTGACCGCATGCTTGTAGAAGTCGATGTAATCCTGTGAGAGATCGTTCAGCAGCTTGACGGCGCGGTCGCCCTTGGCCGCAATCTCGGAGAGATAGCTGCGGCTCATCGTCGTGATCGCGGTTACGTCGAGGCCGATGACGGCAACCTTCCAGGGTGCCGTCAGAACGATGTCGGCGGCCTCGGGATCGCCGTGGATGTTGGCTTCGGCGACCGGCGACACATTGCCGGGAACATAGAAGTTGCCGCCCATGATGACGACGTCCTTCACGAGACCGGCGATCTCCGGATCTTCCTTGAGCGCCATCGCGAGGTTGGTCATGCGGCCAACCGCAACCAACCGTACCTCGCCGGGATTGGCACGGACCGTATCAATGATGAAGCGATGCGCAGGGCGTGGGTCGAGCGGCAGGTCGACGGTTTCAGGCACCTCGATGTTTCCGAGGCCGTTCTCGCCATGCACGAAGGTCGGCCACGCCCTTTCCTCGCGCGTCGGATCCACGGTCACGCTGGCCCCCTTGGCGACCGGCGCCGGAATGTTCCATTCGCGCTTGAGGAACAGCGCGTTGCGCGTCGTCGTCTCAACCGATGCGTTGCCGAAGACGGTCGTGATTCCGATCAGATCGATCTCGGGATGGCGGTGCAGGAAGAGCAGAGCCATTGCATCATCGACGCCCGGATCAGTGTCATAAATGACCTTGTGCATGAGTGTGCCTCTTTTCGTTATTGTCGCAGGGCAGCCGGACGGCGCCGCGAAGTCGGCGGTCACCATAGCGCCCGCTAATCTTTGTGCAACAGGGCGCACGCAATCGCTGCCGTTGCGCGCGGCGACTTGATCTTCGGAACAACAAGCTCCGCGTTCGGTCCGATCGCCGCAAGCGCAGCGGATTCGGCGACCCCGTGGCATCCCACGCGGGCGAAAACGATCGCTGAAGGATTTTTCAGCCTCGGCGTTTCCTCCTCGAGCCGCACCGCGGCGAAGGTCAGAAGCGGCACTCCGAGCTCATGGGCCGCTTCAAGGATCGCGGGCTCGTTGCTACGCGTATCAATGGATGCAACGGCGGCCAACTCATTCGGGCCGATGCCCGCCGCCGCCAGCGCTGCATCCGCGAGCGCGGTCACCTCCTCTACCCGCGTTCCGCGCTCGCAGCCGAGACCGAGCACATACCGGTGCGCGCCGTCGAAAACATTTCCAGTCACGTGCGACAATGAAACCTGCCCCTGTGTCCACCAAGCCATTGCAGCACACAGCCGGAAATGCAACATGCGCCGCGTACCACGCTCCAGAGTTCCCTCCTTGTCCGATCTTGCTCCTCATCTCATCTTCATGCTGGCCGCGGCCGGCTTTTTTGCTGGCTTCGTCGATTCCATCGCTGGAGGCGGAGGCTTGATTACCGTCCCGGCGATGCTGATTGCAGGCATTCCACCACTTCAGACGCTGGGCACCAACAAGGTGCAGTCGGTATTTGGGGCAGCTTCCGCGACGATCGCCTATGCCCGAAAGGGACATGTTCACCTGCGCACGCAGCTGCCGATGGCGCTGATGGCGGTTCTCGGCGGCTCGCTCGGCGCTGCCTTGGCAACGATCGTGCCCGGTGACGTCTTGCGGGCGATCATGCCGGTCCTTCTCGTGGCAATCGCGCTCTATTTTGCGTTGAAGCCAAATCTCGGTGATGTCGACAAGCATCGCCGCATCACGCCCTTTGTGTTCGGCCTGACGCTGGTGCCTGCCATTGGATTCTACGACGGTGTCTTTGGTCCGGGCACCGGATCGTTCTTCATGCTGTCCTTCGTGTCTCTCGCCGGTTTCGGCATGCTGAAGGCAACGGCGCACACCAAACTTCTGAATTTCGGCTCCAATGTCGGCGCCCTCGTTGTCTTTATTTCCTTCGGGGCGATCATCTGGAAGATCGGGCTGATGATGGGCGTCTGCCAGTTCCTGGGCGCGCAGCTAGGCTCGCGGCTTGCGATGCGCACTGGCGCGCGTCTGATCAAGCCGCTGCTGGTTCTTGTCTGCATCGCCTT
The DNA here is from genome assembly GCF_000298315.2 of Rhizobium grahamii CCGE 502. GTDB lineage: Bacteria > Pseudomonadota > Alphaproteobacteria > Rhizobiales > Rhizobiaceae > Rhizobium > Rhizobium grahamii. The sequence continues at coordinate 235,467 of NZ_AEYE02000013.1, forward strand.
CACGATCAAACTCCTTTCCGATCCCGCCAATCCGATTCGCCTTTGGCTTGAAATCTGACGCCACGTCCGATTACCTCCGGCGTAATTGAAGGGGCGCCGGCGCTTCTCCATGATCGCGATGCCTGGACGAACCGGGCGCCAACAGGAGATGATGCAATGACCGATGCGAACACCCTAGCCCAACGCTACATCGCGATCTGGAACGAGACGGAGGTGGCCCGCCGCAGCGCCTTGATCGCGGAAAGCTGGCATGAAGCGGGCACCTATATCGATCCCGTGATGCGCGGCGTAGGCCACGACCAGATCAGCGCGCTTGTTGAAGCCGTGCATGCACGCTTCCCGGGTTTCCGGTTTGCACTTCTCGGTACGGCCGATGGGTATGGCGACAATCTACGCTTTTCCTGGGGCCTCGGACCGACGGGCGCGGATCACGTCATCAAGGGCACTGATTTTGCCGTGCTCGAAGGTGGGCGGCTGAAGACCGTACACGGCTTCATCGATCAGCTTCCGGAAGCCGCGTGATGATGACGCCCGCCCGCTCCCTTGGAGACTATCTCCGCGACTGGCGGCAGAAGCGCCGAATGAGCCAGCTCGACCTCGCGCTCGAGGCCGAAATCTCGCAGAGACATCTCAGCTTCATCGAGAGCGGGCGGTCGATTCCAAGCCGCGACATGCTGCTGCATCTGGCCGAACGGCTCGGCGTGCCGCTGCGCGATCGCAATCCTATGCTGCTTACCGCCGGTTTTGCGCCGCTGTTTTCCGAGCGCTCGCTCGATGATCCGGCGCTCAAACCGGCGCGGCAGGCAGTCGATATGATCCTCAAGGGACACAAGCCCTACCCCGCCCTTGCGATCGACCGGCACTGGACGTTGATTGCCGCCAATGACGCCATCGCCCCGCTTCTTGCCGGTATCGCAGATCGTACTTTGCTCGACGGCCCGATCAACGTCCTCCGCCTCAGCTTGCATCCCCACGGCTTAGCCCCGAAGATTGCCAACCTGCCAGAATGGCGGACCCATCTCCTCGAGCGCCTGCACCAGCAGATTTCGGCTACCGGTGATCCGATCCTCGGCGAATTGCTGAAGGAATTGTCCGCTTACCCGGTCGGCTGCGGCCGCGTGGAGATGAGCAGGAAGGCCGATTATGCCAGTATCGCCGTCCCGCTCGAACTGGAAACAGAAGCAGGCTTGCTCTCGCTTCTTTCGACAACCACCGTTTTCGGCACGCCCGTGGACGTGACGCTCTCCGAACTTGCGATCGAATCCTTCTTCCCCGCCAACGAGCAGACGGCGACGATACTCATGCAAATTGCAAGCGCAAACTCCCAGGCGCCTTGATCAGAACTCCACGCCCGGCTGCCCCTTGATGCCCGAGCGGAACGGATGTTTGATCAGCTCCATCTCGGTCACGAGATCGGCGATCTCGATCAGTTCGTCCTTAGCGTTACGCCCGGTCAGAACGACATGAGTCATATACGGCTTCTCGTTCTTCAGGAACTCCACCACCTCGTTGATATCGAGGTAGTCATAACGGAGCGCGATGTTGATCTCGTCGAGCAGCACCATCGAATTGCGCTCGTCGCGGATGAGCTCCTTCGCCTTTTCCCAGGCGGCACCGGCAGCCGCCACATCGCGCGCGCGATCCTGCGTCTCCCAGGTGAAGCCCTCGCCCATGGTGTGGAACTGGCAGATGTCGGAGAAGTGCTTTTCGATCAGGTCGCGCTCGCCCGTCCACATTGCCCCCTTGATGAACTGCACGACGGCCGAAGGTTTGCCATGCGCGATATGCCGGAAGATCATCCCGAAAGCCGACGACGACTTGCCCTTGCCCTTGCCGGTATGGACGATAACAAGGCCCTTTTCGTCTGTCTTCGTCGCCATGATCTTGTCGCGGGCAGCCTTCTTCTTCGCCATCTTCTCGGCGTGGCGGGCGTCGTCGTGGCCAGCGGTTTCGGTGGTTTCGTCGGTCATCTCAATGTTCCCCGGATGCAAGCTTGCCTTGATGCAAGCCGAATGTATCTGAAAGGTCGAACCGCGCGGAGTTGCTGCGCGGCGTCCAGAGGCTGCGATCGATCGCTTCCAGCAGCCGCTCCTTCATGTCGGCGAAGGCGGCCGGATTCTTCTCGATCATGAAATCGCGAACCTCAGGATCCACCACGAAAGCCTGGTAGACGGCTTCGAAGTGATGGTTGCCTACGGCACCCGTCGTCGCCGCGAAGGCAAACAGGTAATCGACGGTCGCGGCAATCTCGAAGGCACCCTTGTAGCCATGGCGCATGACGCCATCGATCCATTTCGGATTGACGACGCGGCCACGCACGACACGCCCGATCTCTTCCTCCAGCGACCGGATCACCGGCTTCTCGGGCCTCGAATGATCGTTGTGATAGATCGATGGCCGATCACCTGCCAGCATTTCGGCCGCAGCCGCCATCCCACCCTCGAACTGGTAATAGTCGTCGCTGTCGAGAAGATCGTGTTCGCGATTGTCCTGGTTCTGCACGACCGCCTGGATCGAGCGCAGACGTTCTTCGAAGACGCCACGCTCGGCCCGGCCCTCTTCGCCGGCGCCATAGGCGTAGCTTCCCCAGACAAGATAGGCCTCGGCCAGATCGGCGCGACGCTCCCATCCCTTCTCGTCGATCAGCGCCTGCAGACCGGCACCGTAAGCCCCGGGCTTCGAGCCGAAAATGCGATAGCCGGCGCGGCGGCCGGCTTGCACGGCATCCAGTCCAGCGGCTTCAAGTCGGGCCGCCTCACCGCGCATACGCTCGGCAATCGGGTTGTCCGCAGCATCTTCTACCAGCGCCCCGACGGCGCGGATCGCCTTGTCGAACAGCGCGATCTGCTCCGGAAATGCGTCCCGGAAGAAGCCGGAGATACGCAGCGTCACATCGACACGCGGCCGACGCAGCAGCGCGGGCGGAATGATTTCATAGCCGGTGACGCGCCGCGAGGTCATGTCCCACACAGGCTTCACGCCGATCAGGGCAAGAGCCTGGGCAATATCGTCGCCGCCGGTGCGCATGTTCGAGGTGCCCCAGGCGGTCAGGCCAAAGGAGACCGGCCACTCGCCGTGATCCTGTACGTAGCGACGGATCAGGAGTTCCGCCGACTTCTTGCCGAGCTCGTAGGCCGCTGGCGTCGGCACGGCCCGGCTGTCGACCGAGTAGAAATTCCGTCCGGTCGGCAGCACGTCCGGGCGGCCTCGCGTCGGCGCACCGGATGGTCCCGGCGCCACGAAACGGCCGTCGAGCCCTCGAAGCAGGCCTTCGATTTCAGCGGTCCCGCAGGCCAGAATGGCAGGCTTGAGCCACGTTTCGATCTCCGCGAGAACAGCCTTGGTGGCCTCCCAACCTTCCGGATAAGCAAGCTCGCCGGCAACCAGCTGTGCCGCGAGCAGTTCGATCCGCTCGACGGTATCGCCGTTCGTGCGCCATATGGCGTCCGTGGCGCTTACGAGAACATCAGGAAGCGGCCCCGTCCAAACAGCGGCCATGTCGCAATCGAGCGGGTCGAACTCCAATCCGAGATCCGCCGCAATCGCACGCTGGAGGCTGCGGTCACTACCCTGTCCGAGCCCACGCGGAACCCGCGCCAGCGCAACCGTCAAATCCGTCAGCAGCCGGCCCTGCGGCGAGACGCCGAAAACATGCAGGCCATCACGGATCTGCATTTCCTTGAGATCGCAGAGATAGGCATCGAGCTTCTTCAGCGCCTCGGTCTCGCTCTCGCCCTTGTCGATGCCGGCATCGCGATCGAGGCCTATGTCGGCCACGAGATCGAGGATCTGCTTGCTGAGAAGCCGGATGCGGCGCGGATCGCCGCCCGAAGCCTCGTAATACTCGTCCACCAGCGCTTCCAGATCCTTCAGCGGCCCGTAGCTCTCGGCACGCGTCAGCGGTGGCGTCAGGTGATCGATAATGACCGCGGCGGAACGGCGCTTGGCCTGCGTTCCCTCGCCGGGATCGTTGACGATGAAGGGATAGAGATGCGGCATTGGGCCAAGGATGGCCTCCGGGTAGCACTCCTCTGACAGCGCCAGCGCCTTGCCGGGCAGCCATTCGAGATTGCCATGCTTGCCCATGTGAATGACGGCGTGAGCACCGAACTCATGGCGAAGGAAGGCATAGAACGCGAGATAGCCATGCGGCGGCACGAGATCCGGCGAGTGGTAGCTTTCCTTCGGATCGATATTGTAGCCGCGCGCCGGCTGGATGCCGACCAGCACCTCCCCAAGCCGCATGAATGGCAGCGCAAAGGCGCCCTCCACGACATAGGGATCGGCTTCGGGCGCACCCCAGCGCGCGCCGATTTGATCCTGAATCTTTTTCGGAAGACTTCGAAAGAAGGCTTTGTAACGACTCAAGGAAAGCGATTCGCGAACAAGCTTTCCGTCGCTGCCCGAGTTTGTCGGCCCTTCCATCAGGCGCCGGATCAGTTGATCGCCATCGGCAGGCACGTCCGCAACCGCATAGCCGGCGGCACGCATGGCTTTCAGCACCTCGACAGTGCCGGCGGGCGTATCCAGTCCGACGCCGTTGCCGAGCCTGCCATCGCGGTTCGGATAGTTCGCCAGCACTAGCGCGACCCGCCTGTCACTGACGCCGGCAATGCGCAGCTTCGCCCAATTCGCGGCAAGCCTTGCAGTATAGCGCATCCGCTCGATGTCAGGTTCGCTGCCAACAATGTTGGCTTCGACCCTCGCATCATAACGGGCCGCCGATTTGAAGGAGACAGCGCGAGACAGCACCCGACCGTCCACCTCCGGCAGAGCGACGTTCATGCCGAGATCGCGCGCAGAGAGCCCCTGCGAGGACGCCGCCCACGCCTGACGCGACGACGCCGAAAAGATCGCCTGAAGCACGACGGCATCATTGGCCTCGAGCACGGTCGGTTCGCGATCCGCGCCCGGTGCCGACACGGCAAAGCCTGTCGTGTTGATCACCACCTCGGGCTTGATGACATCGAACACGCTTTCCAGAATGCCCTTCGACACCGGATCCTTGAGGCTGTAGGCGAACACCGGCAGCGGCCGGATGCCTTCAGAGAGAAGCGTGTCGACAAGCGCTTCGACTGGCCGTGTCTCGCCGCTCTGCACGAGCGCACGATAGAAGCTGATAGCGACCGTCGGGACACGCGGGTTTTCCCTGGGGGCGCCAAGCCGCTCGTCGCAGGCCGCCTTCCACTCGTCGACGCCAAGCACGCCCTTGCCCGGCCACCATATGCCGGCCTTCATCAGCGGCGATGCCGCCTCCGGCTTCTCCGCGCCTGAGAGCATCGCGCCGGCATAGGCAAGAAACGCCCGAGAATTGCCGTCGCCACCCTCAATGAGATAGGCCCAAAGCGCGTTCAGATCCTCAAGCGGAACATTCGAAAACGGCGTCAAACCCGCATCTGGCTTCGAATCTCCCGGCAACGTGACGATCCGCGCGCCCGATCGCGCCGCTGCAGCATGCAGCGCCTCCAGCGCATAGTGGAAATAGCTCGCGCCACCCAGCGCCCTGACGACGATCAGCTTCGCATGGCGGGCCGTCCGCTCGACGTAGGCGTCGACCGACATCGGGTGCTTCAGGCTCATCAAACTTGCAACCCGCAGCGAGAAACCGAACGCCGCTTCATCATAAGCGGCGGCTATCGCTGCAAGCTCGGTATCGGCAGCCGACAGGAACAGGACGTCGCCGGGAGACTGACCGAGATCGATCGCCTCCTCGCCGTCGCTGATCGTTCCCTGTTGTGCCAGAAGCAGATGCATGGGGCTGCCCTATGCCAGCGCTTCGATCGCCTTGCGCACCGCGGCCTCGTCCATCTCGTGCAGACCGATAACGACGAGGCGGGTACCGCGTGCTTCACCGGGCACCCAGGCGCGATCGAAATAATGGTCGATACGGCTGCCGACCGCCTGCAGCTGCAGACGCATCGGCTTGCCGGGAACGTCGACAAAGCCCTTGAGCCGCAGTACGTCATGCTCGCCGATGATGCCCTTCAGCGCATCCACGAAGGCGGCAGGATCGGCAACAGGGCCAAGCTCGACCACGAAGCTGTCGAACTCGTCGTGATCATGCGGCACACCGTCCTCATGCTCGAGCTCGTGGTGGGACTTGCGATTGACAATATCGCCTTCCGTTCCGACGCCGAGCCCGAGCAGCACGCTTGCCGGAACCTCGCCATTACGCGCCTCGATCATCACGGGCTTGCGGGCGATGCGGGAAGCGACCTCGTCGCGCACGCGGCCAAGGCCGGCGGTGTCGAGAAGGTCGGTCTTGTTGAGCACGATCAGATCGGCGCAGGTCAGCTGGTCCTCGAAAAGCTCCTCGATCGGGCTCTCATGGTCGAGCGACTCGTCTTCGACGCGGCGAGCCTCGACGGCATCATGATCGTCGGCAAAGCGACCGGCAGCGACGGCTGCGCTATCAACAACCGTAACGACACCATCAACGGTGACCTGCGTGCGAATATCAGGCCAGTTGAAGGCCGCAACGAGCGGCTGCGGCAGCGCTAGGCCAGAGGTTTCGATGACGATATGGTCGGGGCGCTGTTCGCGCTCCAGGAGCTTCGTCATCGTCGGAATGAAGTCGTCGGCGACCGTGCAGCAGATGCAGCCATTGGTGAGTTCGATGATATCGTCCTCGGTGCAATTCTCCGCGCCGCAGCCCTTCAGCACCTCGCCGTCGACGCCGAGATCGCCGAACTCGTTGATGATGAGCGCGATCTTCTTGCCGTTGGTGTTGGAGAGCAGATTGCGGATCATCGTCGTCTTGCCGGCGCCGAGGAAGCCGGTGATCACGGTCGCCGGAATTTTCTGCTGGTTCATGAAATTCAACCCTTCATCTTCAGCGGCAGACCTGCCGCGATAAAATACACTTCCGCAGCCTCAGCCGCGATCATTTGATGCAAGCGCCCGGCGTGATCCCGGAACTCCCGCGCCATGCGGTTCTCAGGAACGATGCCGAGGCCGACCTCGTTGGAAACGATGACGAGGCGCGCGCGCGCCGCCGGCAGATACGTGGCAAGCGAGGCAAACTCGGCCTCCATGTCGCGCTCTTCCATCATCAGATTGGTGACCCAAAGCGTCAGGCAATCGACGAGGATCGCGCGCCCCTCGCCGTCGATCGCCCGCAGGCAGCCGACCAAATCGAGAGGCTCTTCGCGGGTATGCCAGAGATCACTGCGGTCAGCCTTGTGCTTGTCGATCCGGGCACGCATCTCGTCGTCCCAGGCGCGCCCCGTCGCCACGTAATGGCGCTCCAGACCGCTCGAGACGACCAGTTGTTCGGCAAAGCGTGATTTTCCCGAGCGCGCACCGCCGAGAACGAAGGTGGCGCCTGACGATATCGGGCTCATGGCAGACGATATCCGATCTGCGGGACGCTGCCGCAAGGAACCGGAATGGCTGCTGCACGCAGCCGAAAACTTTTCTGTTCAGCCATGACAACCTCCGTGCTGGCAGCGGGCATAGCCCAGGAATGGGCTTCTCGCCCGGCACGGTTGGCAGGTCTCCTGGCTCGCGGGTGTTGGCCGCGATCGGGGCGGACCGGAAACCGGTCGCCCCAGATCGTGCCAGCGGATTTTCCTCGCCTTCCCGGCTGCATTTCATGAAAAGGCGGACGATTCGTAGACGTAAGAGGCGTCCTGCCCTGGTTGATCATGATGCACTGCCAGTGACTTTTCCGTCGCCACTTTCGCGCCGCCCGCCTGCACCATTGCAGGCTGTCAGCCGCTTGAAAACAACGCCGGACGGAAAACCCTGACCGCTCTACAGTCGCGGGGTCGGCTATGATGACGGCGCCCGGATTGGGTCCACCGCTTCACATTCCCTTTTCATCCGCACCGATTCAACCGGTCCGGAACCATCCGTTATGAATTTATCGTTAGGCAAGGCCCTTGGTGAAGTCAATCGGAAGTCGGCGTGCGCCTCGGACGTTACACTGCCGGACCTGCTCTCAACACGACCTTCTCTACCATATTTATCGTCTTTTATCAGTCACTTACGTCACAAATAATTGTTGCGAGCGCCGGTCTTTTGCCGCAATTGCGTTGCAAGCGGGTCGCGCCACCGATTTGCCCTTCCCTCCCTTCCACTTGATCGCGCCTACTCCCGCCTAGTTTTCCCGTGATGCTCCTAAGAATCGATATCCGCCGTTTCGGTCCATTCCATACCCTTCTCGACATCGGGCGGATGCGCGCTCTGCTGAGACGCACCGAGCTGGGGATGGTCATCGCGGGCGCGATCGTCGGCATTATCTCCGGACTTGCGGTGACGGGCATGAGCCTCGTTTCCCGCGAAATGCACAGTCTGATCTTCGGAATCAGTGATATAGAGCGGCTGAGTTCCTCGCAGATCGACAACAAGCTGCTGTTGCTGACGGCGCCTGTCTGCGGCGGCATATTACTGGGTCTGATGCTCTTCGTGCTTGCGAAAACGCGCAAGAAGCCAATGGTGGACCCGATCGAGGCAAACGCGCTGCATGGCGGTCGGCTATCGCTCACCGATAGTATTCTGGTGGCGGTCCAGAACCTCATCTCGAACGGCTTCGGCGCTTCAGTGGGCCTGGAAGCTGGCTACACGCAGCTGGCGGCGGGACTGGCCTCGAAGCTTGGACTGAAGCTGCAGCTTCGCCGCTCGGATCTGCGTGTTCTCGTCGGATGCGGTGCCTCGGGTGCGATTGCGGCGGCCTTCAACGCTCCGCTGACCGGCGCCTTCTATGCGTTTGAGCTGATCATCGGCTCATACACCATCGTCTCGCTGACGCCGGTCGTCGTTTCCGCACTGGTATCGACCCAAATTGCACGCCTGCTGGCCGGCAGCGATTTCGTGATCGACGTTGGCGACTTTGGGACCGTCATGCCTGCCGACTATGTTCCGGCTCTGTTGCTCGGTGCATTCTGCGCCGGCGTTGGCATCATGATCATGCAGGGTGTCGCCTGGATCGAGGAATTGGCTCGCCGGAGTTCCATCGCAACGCCGCTACGCCCGGCCCTTGGCGGCATCGTCGTCGGACTACTTGCGCTGATCACGCCGCAGGTGCTGTCGGCCGGTCACGGTGCATTGCACCTCAATCTCGGCCGTGATGTCGCGATCCCGGTGCTTGTCGGCCTCCTTCTTCTCAAGGCATTCGCTTCGGCGATTTCGATCGGTTCTGGTTTCAGAGGCGGCCTGTTCTTCGCGTCCCTGTTCATGGGTGCGCTCCTCGGCAAACTCTTCGCCTATTCGGCCCCCTATTTCGCTCATGCGACGCTGACACCCGTCATCTACGCGGTCGTCGGCATGAGTTCGCTTGCGGTCGCCGTCATCGGTGGACCGTTGACGATGACGTTTCTTGCGCTCGAGATTACCGGCGACTTTCCGATCACGGCGCTCGTCCTTGCGGCGGTGATCACCTCCTCGCTCGTCGTGCGCAGCACCTTCGGTTACTCGTTCGCAACATGGCGCTTCCACCTGCGCGGCGAGAGCATCCGCAGCGCGCACGACGTCGGCTGGATACGCAACCTGACGGTCGATCGGTTGATGCGTGCCGACGTGAAAACGGCGAACGCCGCTCTCACCATCGACGAGTTCAAGGAGCGGTTCCCCATCGGTTCGGCGCAGCGCGTCGTTCTGGTTGATGATACCGGCAAGTACAGCGGCCTGGTGCTCGTCCCCGATATCTACGCGAACCTGACCGACACCGATGAGACAGGCAAGGATCTCGGAGAATTCATCCGCTACAAGAACGACTTCCTGCAGCCGCAGATGAATGCCAAGCAGGCGGCCGCGATCTTTGACAAGACCGAAAGCGAAGCGCTGGCGGTCGTCAATAATCTGATCGAGCGGAAAGTCGTCGGGCAGCTCAGCGAGGCCTACACGCTACGCCGCTACAGCGAAGAACTGGACCGCCGCCGCCGCGAAATCTCCGGCGAGATCTAGCCTAGCAGTTCGTCGAGCCAACGCCGGTCGAGACAGGCCTCGAGCTCGGCTGCAATATCGTCGAGAGCGCTTTCGACGCCAGCACGGTAATCGGCCGTCTCGCCCGCAAGGCCAAAACTCTGCAGCAAGCGGGAACGGTAGGCGTCACTCGCGAAGAGCCCGTGCAGATAGGTGCCGGCGACCCGGCCATCTGCTGACATGGCCCCATCCGGCCTTCCATCAACGATCGCGAACGGACGGCCGCAGTCTTCGCCGGACGTAACGCCGAGGTGGATCTGGTAGCCGGAAAGCGGTGAACCGTCCTCCACCGCCGTTGCGACGCTATTGCGGACTGTCTTTTCGGGCGCCATCTCCGTATCGACGTCAAGCAGCCCCAGCCCTTCTACCTCCAGGGTAGACCCCTCGATGCCGAGGGGATCATGCACCTTGTGTCCGAGCATTTGGTAGCCGCCACAGATGCCGATGACCCGCCCGCCGCGTTTCACATGGGCGAGAAGATCGGCATCCCACGCCTGCGCCCGCATGTCCGCCAAGTCCGCTATCGTTGATTTTGAACCTGGCAAGATCACCAGCCTTGCGTCTCTAGGCAACCGCTCCCCGGCGCGAATAAAAACCAACTCGACATCCGGCTCAGCCCTCAGCGGATCGAGATCGTCGAAATTTGCGATGCGGGAAAAGACCGGCACGGCGATCTTGAGTGCGCCGGTGCTGCCGCGTGCCAGCTTCTCCAACGCAACCGAGTCCTCGGCCGGCAAGCGCGAGGCGTGCTTGAGCCACGGCACGACGCCGAAGCACGGCCATCCGGTAAAGCCCCGCACCGCCTCGATGCCGGCATCGAAGAGCGAAACGTCGCCACGGAACTTGTTGATGATGTAGCCGGATATCATTGCCCGGTCTTCGTCAGGCAAAATCGTGTGGGTGCCGACCAGCGAAGCGATCACGCCGCCACGATCGATGTCACCGACAAGTATCACCGGCACGCCGGCACGGGTCGCAAATCCCATGTTGGCAATGTCGCCCGCCCTGAGGTTGATTTCTGCCGGCGAACCCGCGCCTTCCACGATCACCAGATCCGCCCCGGTAGAAACCTCGGAAAAGCTCTGCATCACGTAATCGAGAAGCGTCGGTTTGAGCTTCTGATAGTCCCGTCCCTTGGCCTGCCCCCAGACCTTGCCCTGGACGATGATCTGGCTGCCATATTCCGATTGCGGCTTGAGCAGCACGGGGTTCATGTGCACCGAGGACGGCACCCGCGCGGCGAGCGATTGCAGCCATTGGGCGCGGCCGATCTCTCCGCCGTCATCAGCAACCGCAGCATTGTTCGACATGTTCTGCGGCTTGAACGGACGAACTGAAAGGCCACGGTTGGCAGCGAGCCTGCAAAGACCCGCGACAAGAACCGTCTTGCCGACATCGGAGCCGGTCCCTTGCAGCATGATGGCCTTGGTCATTGTCGCGAAACTCCGGGGAACTTGACCCGGCCTACAATGGCCTATCTGCTGCGGTCAATTGCAAGTCCTGAAAATGCGAAGGCCGCGTCAACCGTTTCCAGTTGCGCGGCCTGCCGAAATACGCTGGCACATTCGCCCATACACGGCGAAGCTCACGTTCTCCGGGACGCTCTACCTGATCCGGAGAAGCAGCGGTGTCCCCCGCTACGCAACAACAGATAGCGCCACATTGTTACCGGAGGGTTAGCAAGCGATTAAGCAAAGATGAATTTCGCATTTTTCTGACATTTCTTGATGATCCAGGCGTCGCAGGCGACTCCATGGGGAGATCTCGAATACCAGCCGCAGTCATCGGCGGAACTACCATTACCGATTTCAAATCAGGCGCTTAGACTTCCTGCTTCACGCGCAGAAGACAATTGATTTCCGCAGCCGAACGCGTAGGCTGCCCTGCAAGGCGTCAGGACGAACGCCACAGCAACAGCCTGCAAAACAGCAAGAGCCTCCTCCGCAAACTGCGGAACGCCTAGGTTGTAGCCGCGACAGCAAGAATGGGAACGCAAGATGAGATTTCTCTGCACGTCAATCCTGCTTGCCGCAGGGGTTTGTGCAGCCGCCACGACTGCGCAGGCTGCAGAATGCGGCAACGTCACCATCGCTGAAATGAAGTGGGCGTCGGCGGGTATCGCCGCCAACTTCGACAAGTTTATTCTCGAGAAGGGTTACGGCTGCTCGGTCAAGATCGTCCCGGGTGACACGATGCCGACGTTCCTTTCGATGGACGGAAAAGGAGAGCCGGATATCGCTTCCGAATTCTGGATCAATTCGGTGCGCACCGAACTCGATAGTGCGGTCAAGGAGGGCAAGCTGATCCAGGCGGCCGAAATCCTCTCAGAGGGTGCTGTCGAGGGCTGGTGGATTCCAAAATTCATCGCCGACGCCAACCCCGATATCCGCAGCGTCGAGGACGCGCTCAAGCATCCGGAGCTGTTCCCGGCGCCCAGCAACACGTCGCAAGGAGCGGTCCACAGTTGTCCTGTCGGATGGAATTGCCAGATTTCGACATCCAATCTCTTCCGCGCGCTGGGTGCTGAACGGGACGGGTTTCAACTTGTCGAAGCCAGCAGCCCACAAGACCTCGATGATTCCATCGCAAATGCATTCCAGAAAAAGGCCGGCTGGCTTGGCTACTACTGGGCCCCTACCGCCATCCTTGGCAAATACGACATGACACGCCTGAGCTTCGGCGTCGCTCATGACAAGGCAGAGTGGGACAAATGCACCTCGATCCCAGGTTGCGCTCGGCCGCAGGTCAACTCCTACCCGGTCTCGCGCGCCTACACGATTGTCACCAAAGCCTTTGCCGAGCGGGCCGGACCTGCCATGGCTTATCTGAAGCTTCGCTCATGGGACAATACGACGATCAACGAGGTGCTTGCCTGGCAGGACGAAAACCAGAAGAGCAACGAGGAAGCCACGGTGTACTTCCTTCAGAATTATTCGGCCCTATGGACCAAGTGGGTTCCTGCCGACGTGGCAGAAAAGGTCAAGGCCGGGCTCTAGAACGAACAACAATCGCGGCCAATGACAACGTCTTCCCACCGGTGGCATCGGTTTCCTATAAGCACCGACCGCTTGGTCGCCCGAATCGCGCCCATTTGCCCAGACGAGGAAAATATAGATGACATCAGCTCCGTTTCCCGACCGCGACACGATCGCCTCGAAGCTTGCCAGCCTTGACGAACAGGATAAATCCTACGTTGCCTTGCTGATGGAAAATGTGGCGCAGGACGTAACCGTCATTGATGGCCTTCACCGCCATCTGAACAACGCAGCCAGTGCGCCGTTTCTGAATACGCTGAAGCTCGAAAATCTTGGAAAATGGATTGGCGAGACAGCGCCTGCCCGCCTGCAGATACGGCTCACGGAGGCTGCGAAATCCAGCCAGCATCCGGCTTATGTGGCCTTCCGGACTGGGCTTTCGCGTTCCGGCGGGTTGGAAAAGGCCTACCCGCCGGCTGCGATCTGAGGTCTTGTTACCTGGTTGCGGCGCGGCCGACCGAACGACCTGCATCCTGGGTCGCGTTCACCGCGTTTGCCGTATCCCGGCCGATGCCGCGGATCGTATTTCCACACGAGGAAAGTACGAGCAGAATTGCGAGGGCTGAGCCGATCTTGGCCATTGTCGTCATTGCGAAATCCTTCTTTCTTAGTCGTCCGAGCGCGGGCGACTCCCGCCGCGCGCACTAAACCCCGGAGGAAGAAAAAAGGTCACCGCAATCTTGTCAAGCAGCAACAGCCTTGGCTTTTTCGGCAAAGGCAAAGCGGATGCTTTCGGCGACAGCGCGCATCGGGCCGTTCATCTGCGATGCGGTAAGAAGCCGGATATCGAAAGACGCGAGTTCGGGCAATCCCTCCTGCACGCCAAGGATCGTCATCTCGTCGGTGACATAGGAGCGCGGCAACGGCGCGATCGCGAGGTCGGAAACCACGGCCGCACGCTGCGCCATGGTGTGGCCACTGAGGAAAGCAACGCGATAGCCGCGCTTCATGCGCTCAAGTTGCGATATTGCCTCCGAGCGCCAGATGCAGCCATCTTCCCAGATGGAGATCGGCAGCGGCTCGCGACGGTGCGCCGTACCGCACTTGGCGCCGGCCCATATCAGCCGCTCGCGAAACACGATCTCCCCATCCGTCGGCAACGGACGCGTCGCGCAATTGATGAGTGCCAGGTCGAGGCGCTGCTCTTCCATCCGCTTCTTGAGGCCGATGCTCATGTCGATAGTGACGTCGACCATGATGCTCGGGAAGCTTTCGGCAAAGCTTTTCAGAATGCTGGGCAGCAATCGCTCGCCGATATCTTCCGGCGCGCCAAGCCGAACCACACCGCTAAGCTCGGGCATGATGAAGCGCGAAACCGCCTCGTTCGACAGAGCGAGAATGTTGCGCGCATAGGAGAGTAGCGTTTCACCGTGCTGGGTCAGGCTGACCGAGCGCGCATCACGCAGGAAGAGCGTCGCACCGAGTTGCTCCTCCAGCTTCTTGATCTGCATGGAGACAGCCGACGGCGTCCGATAGACGGCTTCCGCGGCGGTCGAAAAATTGCCGGTCTCTGCGATGGCAACGAACGTCCTCAGCACGTCGTTATCAAGCAAAGGAATGGGACGGCGAAAGGGAATGCTCATCGTCACATCTTTCAATTTTTCTGAATTTGAATTCCATATCATTTTGTTTGATTGAAAGTCAACCCGACGGTACCCTTCGATCGTGGCCGCTAAAACCGATGAAAGGAGGCCGCGATGAGCACTCTAAACCTAATCTTTGACATCTTCTACGCATTCAGATCGCGTCAGATCTCACGCCTGACACGCAATCGTACGCGAGATCAACTGGCGCGTCTGCCGAGGCATCTGGCGGATGACCTCGATCTGCAAGCCTTGGGTATGACAGACTCTCGCTGAGCGCCGCTCGGCAACACCTTCAAAGAAACGGTGAAAGGTCCTAATATACGCTCCAGAGCGGTGGCTATGGAGCGGAACGATCATGGCTGTAAATGACGCGTGTTTTCAAGGCGATATCCCTGCGGCCTACGACCGCTACATGGTGCCGATCCTGTTTGACCCTTACGCGGCCGATCTGGCCCAGCGCCTGGCGTCCGTTCATCCGCACCGCGTCCTCGAGGTAGCGGCGGGGTCGGGTGCTCTCACGCGGGCGATATCCGCAGCACTTCCGCACGCCGAAATCATCGCCACCGATTTGAACCAGGCGATGCTGGATGTCGCTGCACGGAGACACCTACCCCGAAGGGCACGTTGTATGGCGCCAGGCCAATGCGTTAAGCCTCCCCTTCCCCGATCAGACCTTTGACGCCGCCGCCAGTCAGTTCGGCGTCATGTTCTTTCCCGACAAACACCGCGCCTACCACGAAATCCTCCGCGTACTGAAGCCGAAGGGAACGTTTCTCTTCAACACTTGGGACACGGTCGAGAGCAACGATTTCGCAGCGGCTGTCAGGACCGCAACTGATGTACTGTTTCCGGATGATCCGCCGGAGTTCTTTCGACGGACGCCACATGGCTATTTCGATCCCGAGACGATCCTGTCCGAGCTCGAGCGCGCCGGCTTCCAGTCGGCGACCTTCGCAAAGGTCGAAAAGACATCCCACACGTCCTCGGCACGCGACGCAGCCACCGCCTTCTGCAGGGGTAGTCCGCTCCGCCTGGAAATCGAAGCACGCCATCCGAAGGTCGATGTCGTGGCACGCGTAACGGAGGCGCTTGAGAAAACCTTCGGCAAGGGGCCGATCGAAGGGCGAATGTCGGCGTTTGTGTTCACCGCCGAGGCACCACGCCAAAACTAGCGATGGGCGCGCCGAGAGGCGGCAGCCTGAACAATGCCTTTGCGGTTCGGAACATCCGAACCGCAGCAACGTTCTTCCTGGGCAGCGCACCCTTTGTCGTTGCACTGACTGCGTTTCCCTCAACTGCAGTCACATAGGCCCGGCGCTGTCCAAACCAGCACCGGGCTTTGCTTGTCGCCACCGGACACACCTCGCCCTTCGTATAATTCAGCAACACCTAAATTATAACTTGAAATCCCGGCTTCGGTCGCGATGATGCTTGCCGTCAGCTTAGGAGGGGATCGATGTCACAGTACCAGGAGACGCGGCGGTTCAAATGCACGGGTGGCGCTGGAAATCCTTGCATCGTGATTGAGCAGATCAGGGTAGCGGATGAGACCATGTCCAGTCCCAGAACGGACTACATGACGGTAGACGGCGACGTCGCCAACCGCCTCGACAAGAAGCACTTCCTGATCCTGATGAAGGGCGAGATTGTCAAGGTTCAAAGGGCCCTGAGGAGAAAGCACTGAGTTCAGCGTTGGCAGCCGTTGGCATGGCGCGCTAACAACTTGCTCCGATGCTCCTGTTAACTCCCCACAGAGCAACAGGCAGATGTCATCATCGCGTCATGTGACGATGATGTCTTAACTCACCGGGCGCTGAGACTCGTTTTCATTCCGGCGCTGTTCACCGCTGGAATGACTGATGCTGTATATCATTGCCGTCGCCGGTGCCCTGTTGGCAGCCAATACCCTCAGTCTTGTTATCGCGGGATGGCGGATTCGATCCCGCCAAGACGAAACGCCAAGCGTTTCCGCCCGTCCGCCC
Source organism: Rhizobium grahamii CCGE 502 (assembly GCF_000298315.2). Taxonomy (GTDB): domain Bacteria; phylum Pseudomonadota; class Alphaproteobacteria; order Rhizobiales; family Rhizobiaceae; genus Rhizobium; species Rhizobium grahamii. The sequence goes on from NZ_AEYE02000013.1 coordinate 251,994, forward strand.
GTCTCAATCGTGATACCCCTTTGCGGGGTGGAACAGTTCTCGCGGGAGACGCTCGAAAGTGCGCTGAGCCTGGATTGGCCCGACTACGAAATCATCTTCTGCGTTGCCGACAAGGCCGATCCGGTAATTGGCGTGGCTGAAGAGGCTCGCCGGGCGAAGCCGCTGACACAGGCGACGGTCCTTGTTGGGGACGATCGCGTCAGCGCAAATCCGAAACTCAACAATTGTGTCAAGGGCTGGAACGCAGCGTTGCACGAATGGGTCGTGCTTGCCGATTCCAACGTTTTGATGCCCAAGGACTATCTCGTGCGCCTGATCGCCGCATGGCGGCCCGATAGTGGACTTGTCTGCTCTACGCCACTTGGCTCCCGTCCCACAGGGTTTTGGGCGGAGGTGGAATGTGCGTTTCTCAACACCCACCAGGCCCGCTGGCAATATGCGGGAGAGGCTCTTGGATTTGGCTTCGCGCAAGGCAAGAGCATGCTGTGGCGAAAGAAGATCCTCAACTCCCACGGTGGCATCCAGGCGCTTGGGGCTGAGATCGCAGAAGATGCCGCGGCCACCAAGCTCGTGAACCGAATGGGCCTCAAGGTGCATCTGGTTGGTGGGCCGTTCGAGCAGCCGTTAGGAAGAAGAACCTTCCGCGAGATATGGGCGAGACAATGCCGCTGGGCGCGGCTGAGACGCGTGACTTTCCCGCATTTCTTCGCCCCGGAGATCCTGTTAGGCGTGGTTCCTCCCCTATCACTGTGCGTGTGCGCCGCGTCCGTTTCCGGCGCCAGTCTTTCCATCACAGCTGTCGCGGTCTTATGCGTTGCCTACATACCGGAACTTCTTCTTGCCGCCCGCAAGAATTGGCACCTCTCACCGATATCGCTCGTTGCAATGGTGACGCGTGATGTCTTGTTGCCTGCCATCTGGATCAGGAGTTGGTTGGCCGGAAGCTTCGATTGGCGCGGAAACAGGATGGTGATCGGATCAAACGGGTCTCGCCTCGAAGCCGGTGTGGCTGAGCCAATTGCCAGCCCCTAGCAATCGACCCCCACACTCATCCGCGGCGTCGTCACCTCAGACCTGAAAATTCTCCGGAAGCACCAACCTAGCGCTTCGCCTGCAAGTCGATCACATTCGTTCCTACCATCCGGTCGAATGCGTCCTTGGTCATGGGCTTCGACAGGAGATATCCTTGCAGGTGATCGCAACCGAGTTCTTTCAGGATTGCCCGCTGCTCTTCGGTCTCAACGCCTTCAGCCGTTGTCTTCAAGCCCTTAGCCCGCGCCAGCCTTATCATCGCCTCGACAATAGCCCGATTGCCAGCCTCCTGGCTATCGAAGCCGTCCACGAAGCTCTTGTCGATCTTGATACGGTCGACGGCGACATATTGCAGGCGACCGAAGCCGGAAAAGCCCGTGCCAAAATCGTCCAGCGCAATGCGGACACCGACAGAGCGGAGGGCCTCGATGTTGCGCTGGCATTCCCCTGCACTATCGAGCAGCGTGCCCTCGGTTATTTCGATCTCCAGCCGCGCGGGATCGATCTTATGCTTGTTCACGGCCGCGATGACCCTCAGCGCATACGCCTCGTTTCGCAACTCGAGCGGTGAGGCGTTGATCGCGATCTCCAGATCCGGCCAGCGCTGCGCTGCCAGGCAGGCCTCTTCAAGAACAAGATCGCCCAGCTGGGTGATGACGCCGCATTCTTCGGCGATGGGAATGAACACCTCCGGGCTGATAAGACCTCGTGCGGGGTGCTTCCATCGAAGCAGCGCCTCGGCGCCATACAGGGCTCCGTTCGGGGCAGCGTAGACGGGTTGAAAATAGACCTCGAGATCTCTGCGATTCCGGACCGCGAGCCGCAAGTCGCCTTCGAGTTCGCGGCGATCTTGCACGAGGTCATCCATATGAGGACCAAAGATCGCAAAGCGGTTTCTGCCCGCAGCCTTTGCATTGTAGAGCGCGATGTCAGCTTTCCGCGTCAGATCGGATGGATCAACATCACGTCCGACGCCGATCACGACGCCAATGCTCGCACCAATGCTGATTGGCGTTCCGTTGATCTCGAATGGACGCCGCATGGAGTCGATGACTTGCTCACACAACCGCGAAACCTGGTCGCTCGTAACGTTGGTCACGACCGCGGTAAATTCATCCCCTCCGAGCCTGCCCACGACGCTGCCCGGGAAAATCCCGCGCAACCTCTCCGCCACCAGCACTAGGAGACGATCGCCAACCGGGTGCCCCATCGTGTCGTTGACCTGTTTGAACCGATCAAGGTCCATGAACAGAACCGCGTTCGACTGCGTCGTGGCAGATCCGGAGATCACTGTCGCCAGATGCTCGGCGAACCACGCCCGGTTCGCCAATCCCGTGAGAGTGTCGTGGCGAGCGAGATGTTCAAGCGCGGCCCTGCTCTGCCGAAGTTTTCGATTTCGCACACCAACCATGGCCCCCATCCCGGCCAGCGCGACGAACACCGATACGCCCACAGCGCCTAGGGCTGGGCGAACCGACTGCGCGACGGCTTCGCCGGGAGCAAACGGACGCCAGGAGAAGTATCCGAACTCTCTCCCATCGGCACTTCTCGTTGCGGCGAACGATCGATCCTCATCACTCGATTTCGCCCAGGCAAAGGTGAGGTCATCAAACTGGTACTCGTTCGACACCCTCGCCAAAAAGCTGCCGTCGAGGTAGCGGACGGCGACATGCAAATAGATCTCGGAAGGATTCTGCTCGATGTTGCCAGTGTCGGAGATGATCGGTTTCACGCTGACTATTGCCGGGTGGTTGTTGACGACAGAAAGATCGCTTTCCCCAATGCTCAAGACCTGATCTGAAATCCCGGTGTCGTCGCCGGCGACAAGCCTTGCGCGCAGCCTTTCCGCCAACGGCGCTATGACATCGCGAACCTGTTGGTACGCCTTCGCCGAATCCGCCTCGTCGGAAGCGAACACGTGGACTGCACGGTCATCCGGAGCGATCACATAGGCCCGGTCGTGCTGGAAGTAGGTGAACATCCACTTGCCAAGGTTCGCCTGCATCCATTCGGCATTGTCATCGCGCACGTTTCTGATCGCATCGTCCCAGACGGTTGAACTTTCCTGGTCGTGGGCCACTGCCGCCTGCATTTTTGAAATGAGCGTCTCGGCGAGATGCGTTTGACGCTCGGCGGCGATCTTGTCGCTCCGTTCGGTAGCAAGCTCAAGAACCGCGAAGAGCCCGGTATAAATCGACAGCGCAGCGACGAGAGGAAGAACGAGGACCAGCAGAAGCGGTCGGACTTGCGCGTATTTCATACTCGGGGCCCTTTCTAGCGTCGGTCCTAGCACATGAACATTAAGGCGCGCTTACATTCTATCAAACCGAAATTCCTGGTATGCAGTGAAGAACCATCCGCGTCCGCTGGCGTCAGCCTCTGCTGTACGCACAACAGCCTCAGCCGTTCGCCGCCCGGACGATCGAAAAGCGCTTTAGGTGGCGCGCGGTCTTCCGGCCTTTCCTATTCCGTCCAGACAGCGACGCCAATGGGCGTCAGTATACGCTCACCGACATGGAAAACGGCCTCGGTGGCCGCGGGCACCTCCGCCGAAACTTTGCCGAAATTGAAGGCGAAGTGAAGTGGACCGCGCCGGCTCACGCGCAGATCGCCAAGATCGGGCTGCCGCGCAACTCCCGCCCAGTCCAAGGTGTCGCCGATCACCTTCATCAGCAGGTCGCCTTGTGCCACGACCGCGAGATAGCGCGCCTTGCTATTGCCGACGAGCGCCGGTGCGCCATCGCGATATTCTCCCGAAAAGCTGGCGAGAACTGGTTCGCTTGTTCGGATCGTTTCGCGCCAAACGCTGGCGGGATAAGTCTCGTTGCCATGCAGCACCGATTCGATGTGAAATTCGGGCAAAGACTCGACCCGCACCACCTGCATATCCAAAAGCGCGTTCAACGGGCCCGGCGGCAAACTGGTCGGAATTTGAAGATTAGGTGTCTTGCTGCCGCTGCGCGGGCCGAAGAGAGCTTTGGCTCCGCACTGCGCAAGCCGTTCGACAAACACTGCGTCGACGATTAGCAGATCGGGCGCGAAAACCGCCGCGTAGCCGTCGAGGTCGCAATGCTGTCCGACAATATCGACATCGATCCCGTAGCGCGACAGCGCGGCATACCAGTCAAGCCCGATGGCGGTTGCGTCGTAGCTGCGGCCTTGCGGCAGGGCGCGGCTCGCCCATCGCGAGGGGTAGTCGACCACCAGCGCAACTTCCGCCTTTTTCCGGCGCGCGCCAGCGGGCAAGCGGGCGATCTCGGCGATAACCTGCGCCACTTCCTGATACCCCTGGTCCGGCTCGCCGTTCGGCAGTAGCAGGGCTGAATGGAACTGCTCCTGGGCGTAGTGGATCTGGCGCCAGCGGAAGTAGGACACCATGTCGGCGCCGTGGGCGTAGGCAAGCCATGTCCACAAACGCACCATGCCATCGGCAGGCGCCTGGTTGTGAGAGGCCCAGTTGACCGGTCCTGGCTGCTGCTCCATCACCCAGACGCGTCCGCGCCCGACAGCCCGGTAGAGATCATGATAAAACGCTGTCTGGTCGGGATCGCCGGTACGCAAGTAACGCGCCTTGTTGTCGTCAGACAGTCGGCCGTTCAGCAGTCCGCCCATTGGATAGACGTCCCACGAGGCGATATCGATGTCGGCGCCGACCTCGTAGTGGTCAAAGTCAAAATTGTTCGACATGAAGTTGTGCGTCACCGGGCGTCCCGGCGCATGGCGGCGCAACAGATCGGCCTGCATGCCGTTGAAGCTTTTCACCTGGTCGGACGAGAAGCGAATGAAATCGACGAGATGTGTCGGGCTCGGCTCTTCAACCAGATTGTTCGGCAGTTCGATCTCCTCGAACGCGCCGTAGCGCATCGACCAGAAATTCGTGCCCCAAGCTGCGTTGAGTGCGTCAATGGTGCCGTAGCGCTCGGCAAGCCACAGGCGAAAGGCTCGCTCGGCTTCCTTCGAATAGCTGTAGACCGTGTCGTGGTCGCCATATTCGTTGTCGATCTGCCATGCGTACACGAAAGGATGCGTGCCGTAGCGCTTGGCCATCGCTTCGACAATGCGAGCAGCCTCCTGGCGATAACGGCGGCTGGAGAAACAGTAATGGCGGCGCGCACCAAACTTGCGAACAGTGCCTTTTGTATCGACCGGCAGAATATCGGGATAGAGATCCACCAACCATTTTGGCGGCGCGGCGGTCGGTGTTCCGAGAATGACTTTCAGCCCTGCCCGGCCAAGCACATCGATCGCCTCGTCCAACCATTCCCAGCGCAGATCACCGGGGCGCGGTTCCATATGCGCCCAGGCAAACTCGCCCACGCGAACCCAGGAAAGACCCAACTCCTTCATGCGGCGCGCATCGTCCTGCCACTTCTCGCGCGGCCATTGTTCGGGGTAATAGCAGACGCCGAGTTCCAGCCTGTCGCTTTGCATCTGGTCGGGCTGAAAAGGTATCGGGGCAATCATAAACGCGGCAGTCCTTGTCGTCTTGGGTCGTGGGCATCCAACTTGGGGCGAAAATCTTCAGCGGTCCGACGGCAGCCGATCGTCGCAGCGCTCGATCAGGTCGGGCATCAAAAGAGTTTGCAACGCCTCGGGAGGCTCGCCCTCCATACGCCGCAGGATGGAGGTGCCAAGCAGCGCGCTCGGCTCACTGATCGGCAGGAAGAATGTGGTGATCGGCGGCGCGAAGTACTGGCTGACATTGAGGTCGTCGGTCGCATTGATGACCGCGTCTCGGCCGTGCACGAGGCCCCGGGCATGAAAGCCGGACAAGGCCCCGAGTGCCGCCGCTTCGTTGGCGCAGATATAAGCGGTCGGCGGATCCGGAAGTTTCGACATGGCAAGGACGCTCTCGCGGCCGAAGGCGGGCGTTAGATGTCCATGGGAGACAAGCGCCGGGTCGAAGGGCAGCCCCGCCGTTTCCAGCGCCAAGCGATAGGCGTCCAACCGGGTGATCGCATAGGTGAGCTCCACCGCCGGATTGACGAGCGCGATGCGACGATGACCGCGCCCAACGAGGCGGCTCATGCAAAGACGGATCATCTGCTCGTTGTCGGCATCGACAAAAGCGTGCGGCGCGTTGTGCATCGTCGTGCCATAGGTGACGAAGGGGAAATCGGCCTCCTGCATCAGCCGTATCCGTGGATCTTCCGCGCGCGTGCCGGAGAAAATGATGCCGTCTGCCTTCTTCAGCGTGACGATCTGCTTGATGGTGGCGAGGCTCTCCTCGAAATTGCGCACGGCGTAGAGCGAGACGCGGTAAGGGCTCTCTTCCAGAGCCCAGGAAATGCCGCTGAGCAACTGGGCGTACTCGACGCCTTCCCATTCGTTCTGGCGAGGACCGGGCGCCGACATGATCGCCGCCACCTGGTAGGTCTTGCCCGTGCGCAGCTGCACCCCATGCATGTTGAGCTCGTAGCCAACCCGTTCGGCCGCCGCGAGGACAACGGCGCGCGTCTCCGGGCGGACTTGCGGCGAATTGTTGAGCGCCTTCGATACCGTGGCGATCGACAACCCGGTCTCTTGCGCAATCGTCTTGATCGTGGCTCTTTGCATCCGCTCACCCGCCCTTTGCGATCAAGGTCAATTCTTCGTCGAGCGCATTAAGGAACCGGTCGCAATCTTCGGCGCTGAAGGGAGCCGGTGGCTTGATCTTCAGCACGTTATGATGCGGACCCTCGCTGCTGAGGAGAATGCGGTGCCGGCTCTTCATGCCGGCGATCAGGCGTTCGAGTTCTGCTGCCGCTGGTTCCAGCGTCTCGCGGCTGCGCACCAGTTCGATCCCGTTGAAGAGGCCGGATCCGCGCACGTCGCCGATCAGTCCATGGCGCTCGGCCAGCGCACGCGCGCCGTCCATCAGCCGGTCGCCGATCACGCGGCAATGGTGGGTCAGCCGCTCGTCGCGGATGACGTCGAGCACCGCAAGCCCGATTTCGGCCGAGACTGGGTTGCCGCCGAACGTGTTGAAGTATTCCATGCCATTGGCGAAGGATGCAGCGATTGCCTCGGTCGTGACCACGGCTGCCATCGGATGGCCGTTGCCGATCGGCTTGCCCATCGTCACGATGTCAGGCACCACGCCCTGCAGCTCATGCGCCCACATATGGCGGCCGACGCGGCCGAAGCCCACCTGCACCTCGTCCGACAGGCAAAGCCCGCCGGCTTCCCGAACAAAGGCGAAGGCTTGGTTGAGGTAGTTATCAGGCAACGGAAGCTGGCCGCCGGTGCCGAGAATGCCTTCACTGAAAAACAGCGCCGGGCGACGACCGTGCGCCGCCAGCGCTTCGATCTGGTCCTTTACGCTATCGGCGTATCTGTTGCCGGCTTCGGCATCCCCATAGCGGAAGCGGCCCCGATAAAGATCCGGCATTTCTGCGACGCGGACATGCGCCGGCTGTCCTTCGCCGCCTGGACCGGCGAACTTATACGGGCTGACGTCGATCAGGCTCGAAAGATGGCCGTGATAAGCATGGTCGATCGTGATGATGTCGCGATTTCCAGTATAGGCCCGCGCCAGGCGGATCGCGAGATCGTTGGCCTCACTGCCGGAATTGACGAAGAAGCAGACGTTCAGCGGATCGGGAAACTGTGCCGTCAGGCGCCGTGCATATTCGACAAGGGAATCGTGGAGGTAACGCGAATTGGTGTTCAAGTGGCCGATCTGGGTCTGTGCCGCGGCAACGACACGCGGATGGCAATGGCCGACGTGGCAAACGTTGTTGACCATGTCCAGCCAGCGGGTGCCGTCCTCTTCGATCAGCCAGGCACCTTCGCCGCCGACAATCTTCAAAGGCGCCGCACTGTAGGCGATGCTGAGTGAGCGACCTGTGCGACGGTGACGCTCACGAACCAGAAAATCCTTGTCGCGCGCCACTATGACCGAGGCTGGAACGGGAAGGCCGAGGACGACCGAGGGATCGGGGCTGACGTCGCGCCAGACCTGCCACTGATCGCGTACGCCGACGCCGTGCATTCGACCGCCGAGGCCGAGATGATCGGTTACGATCTGGAAATGCAGGTGCGGTGCCCACTGCCCGTTTTCCGATGCTGCGCCGAACTCGGCGAAGGCTTCGCCCTTGGCAATCGGCTGTCCAACCGAGAGCCTGGCAACACCTTCGCGTGCCAGGTGCCCGTAAAGTGTCCAGAAAACGGTGCCATCGTCAGTGTCATGCTGCAAAAGAACTGTCGGGCCGAAGCCGAACGCGACGGCGTCGTCGTGGATGAACGCGACGGTTCCTGCAAAGGGCGCGTACACCGGCTCGCCGGCCGGCACGAATATATCAATGCCGAGATGCACCGACCGGCGCGCTCCCTCGGTTCCCGTTTCGAAGGCGTCGCCTTGATAGATTGCCCGGTTCTCGCCATAGAGGCCGATGGCGAAATCGGCATGCTCCTTAGCCAGGATGGCGTCAATGCGCGCTTCGGCGGCGTCGGGCGCAAGTCCCGCCCAACAGTTCCCGCCAGCGACCGAGAAATCCAGGACCGCGACCTCGGGTCTTTCGGCAGAAGGGCGGACGATGGGAACAAAATCATGGGCATTGCGCTCCAGCCACTTTACCACCCCGGCGGCGGAGGGGATTGCGGCGAACCCGCATGCATCCCGGATGCGGGCAACGGCGATCGAGCGGTTCTCAGTCTCCAGCCGCTGCAGTTCGCGCCAGACATCCTCCTGGCTGACGAGGAGATAGGTGTTGTCGGGATTGTCGCGGATCTGTTTCGCGGCCATGCACATGCTGACGGCATAGCGGGTGCGCACCAGGTCAAAGACCATCTCCGCCTCGGTCTCGCTCAGCGGATTAACGTCGTGATAAGCTCCCGTCACCGCCGCGATGGTGCCCACTGCATCACGCTCGCCGATCAGGGCATAGGCCGCGGCTACCGCGATCTCGACGACACGAAAGGTCTCGACCATGTCGCCGAAATCGAGCAGACCACTGACGTTTCCGGCTTCATCCAGCAGCACGTTGTAATCGTTGGCATCGTTGTGGATCACTTGCCGCGGGCAGGCCTGCAGGCGTGGTAGGACGTTGTCGGTGAAATGGCTGAGGATGGTATGTACGCTGGCCCGCTTGTGGGCGTCCCCGATCATGGCGACATGAGTAAGATGCATGTCGGCGCGGCCGATATCCCAGCCATAGATCCGGCGCGCGCCAGCGTGGGTAAAGCCCTGTAGATGCCAATCGAGCTGACCGAGCAGCCGGCCAAGCGCTTCGGCACTGTGGCGGCCGCGCACTGTCGATTTCGCCCAGATGGTGCCGGGCAGCCAGGTAAGCAGCCGCGCCGTTCTCGGTCCATCGATCTCGGCTGGAATGCTTACCGCCCCCTGTCGCGTCCTTATCGCCCGCGACAGGGGAAGCTCGGGAGCGTTGCTTTGAAGATAGTCGAGCACCGCCATCTGCATGTCGAGCTCGACGTCATCGCCGGCGGCGTGCAATTTAAGGAGGTAGTCGCTGCCGTCTGTTGCGCGCAGGCGAAGATTCAGGTCATGCTCCCCCGGCAAAGGTGCGAGCGCAGCCTCAATGCCGTAAGCGTCTCGCAGAAGGGTCCCGATCGCCTGTTCAACCGCGTGCATCCTGTCCCTCACCATGCAACCTGCTTTCCGTCATAGGCGTAGAAGCTGCCACTGTCAGCCATGCTCGCGCCGTCGATAATCCGCTTGAGGCCGTTTGCGCTATGCCGCGCAGCCACCATCGCCCTCTCGCCGCCCATATCGGTCCTTACCCAACCCGGATGCAGCGAGAGTACCGCAAGCGCCTGCCCAAGGCCGTGCCCTGCCCCTGTTATGAACACGGTGCGGCCGCTGTCAGCGGTGTTTGACGTCATATCGGCGCTCCACCATGTTGACGAGGCTCGCTGCGGCCAGCGTCAGGAAGATGTAAAAGATCGCCGCCGAGTTATAGGGCGCGAATGGCAGGAAGCTTGCTGACTGGAACTCACGCATTCTCTGGGTAATGTCGCGGATCGACAGGATCGATAGCAGTGAGGTGTCCTTGAGAATGGCGATCAACTCGTTGCCGAGCGGCGGAATAACGATCCGCAGGGCCTGCGGCAAGATGACGAGACGTGCCGTCTGCCAGCGGTTGAGGCCGATGCTCTTGGCCGCTTCTATCTGGCCGACCGGGACCGCGTTGATGCCGGAGCGGAAGATCTCTGCGAGATAGGCCGAATAGGCAAGTGCCATGGCAACAATGCCGCGCAGGATATTCGGCGGATCGAGCACGCCCTGCGTTGCGTCCTTAAGTGCGCCACTGAGCGGCAGGCCGACATAGAGGACGATCACGAGCATCGGGATGCCGCGGATTGTATCGACCACCAGTTCGGAACCGACGGCCAGCGGATGGCGGTGGTGCAGGAAGCCGCCGAAGGTCAAGAGGCCGAGAATGATCGCAAAGACAACGAAGGTGATACCCGTCGCGCGGTCGCGGTCGTTGAGCGCTTCAGTCTTCCACAAGACCGGCAGGTCGGCAGGCGCTGCTGTCGCTGGCAACAACGCGCCGCTCACGCCTTCATTCTTGGCGATCGAAGCCAGAGCCTCCTTCGGCCCGACGAAAGTGCGCACCGGCGTTTCCGTCTCCGGCGCGCCTTCATATTGACCGAAGCGCACGGCGCTTACGAGGCTTGCCGGCGTGTTGGTAACGATGCCTATCTTTCCGTCAAATGTTCCCGCCAGCACATAGGCATCCCTGGGCTGCAGGAGAAACCAAGCGGCGACGAGCACGAGAAGTACGGTTGCGCCAGCGAAATAGCTCGTCGTGCGGGTACTGGCACGCAGTTGGAGCAATCCGACCCAAGCAAGACCGAGCAACGCCGCCAGCAGATAGGCGGCAACAGCCGCGCGCACTGTGGTCGCAACGCCCGAAGCGAACGCGATGTGGGCAAAGAACAGGACAAAAACCAGCCCCGCCGCATTGGCGATGCCAAGGACCCAGCCACCGGCTCGACGCAACGGCCCCGGCTCTTCGCCGACAGCCGGCCGAGCGGCAAGGAACAGAACAATGCCGACAAGGCTGAGGAGCAGATAGGCAGGAAACAGCCAACTCTCGATGCCCCGCAGCATTATGTCGGCTGTTTCGGTGAGCTGTCGCGGGGTAACGCCCTTGACAATCAGCTCCGACTTGAACGGATCGACCCCATTGGCAAGCACTGAGGCAACAAAGGGATGAACGAGTGCGGTCCAGATCATGGCAAGCGCCGCCAGGACGTTCACTGCGGCCACCACCATCGGCCATTGCTTCTTTCGACCCTTGGCGCTCGCGACTGTCGGCACTGCGAAGCCGGTTGCGAAGGCCAGAAGCATCAGCAGGAAGCCGGGCACGAAGGCTGACGAGCCGTTTTCGACGCCAAGGATCGCCTTCAACGAGCGTTGATAAGCGCCTGAGGAAGCAAACAGATAGACGATAAAGGGCAGCGCGGTCAGGATGATCAGATTGCTCGGACGCACGCTTCTCAGGAACGACATCCATTCCTCCAGGGCATTTCAAGGGTTCGGTCGAGCCGGAGCGCCAAAGACAGCGCGCTCCGGAAAGTGGCAAACGGGCTTAGGCGCCGCGCGCCTACTTCAAGCCCCAGTACTTTGCCACTAGCTTATCGAGCGTGCCGTCGTCCTTGATGGCCTTCAGGCCCTCGTTGAAGACGGCGACGTTCTCATCGCCCTTGCGGAAGACAAGTCCAAGCGGATCGGATTCCAGATCCTTGATGGCAACGACTAGCTCACCGGCGAATTCGCGCTCGTAAGCGGCGGCATTGGCACCATTAATGACGACGCCGTCGACATCCTTGTTCTTCAGCGCAATGATCGCCGCGCTGAAGCTGTCGTAAGCGATCACATTCTCTCTGCCGACTACCTTTTCGGCCACCTGCGCGTCAGTGGTATTTGCCTGCGCTGAAAGCTTTCGGCCGTGTGCCTTGAAATCGTCGAGCGAGGTGCCCTGGTCGGCGACGCGCATCAGCACCGCCTGACTGTTGACGATATAGGGGTCGGAGAAATCCATTGCCTTTTTGCGTTCATCGGTGATGGAGACGCCGGACGCGACGAGATCGAAGCTGCTCTGGTCGAGGGCCGCGAAGATGCCGTCCCAGCCAGTTGTCACGAACTCGGCTTGGCAATTTATCTTGGCGCAAATGGCATTGACCACGTCGACGTCGAAACCAACGATCTGGCCGCTGGTCGGATCGACACTTTCCATCGGCGGCGAGGTTGTGTCCGAGCCGACCTTAACCAGCTTACCATCGAGATCCGCCGCGTAGGCTGCACTTGACACCAGCGCCGAGAGCGCGAGCGTGACGATTAGTTTTTTCATGCTTCTCCTCCTCCTGATAAACCATAGGGAAACGGCGCCGGTACACGACAGCCGGTCATTGCCGTTGGTTCGCGACCGCTCGACTGACCACTCTGAATGATCGAGGCCGCGCCAAGCCCTCCCAAGCTTAGAAGCAAGAGATATCCAACAATAAAAACGATTTCAAGAAAAATAAAAACGTTTTTATTTCTATTTTAGCCCCTGTCAAAGGAGCGGTGCGCCTCACTCGGCGAGAACTCAAACCGGAAAGGTGGAGACTTCTTTCGCAGCCTGGGATGGGCCCAAGCCCTTCTTTCGGGAAAGTCGTCCATGCTTCCGTATTTCGTGAAGTCGTAAGACGATCATCGAGGCCAAGAACCAATTCGGAGGCGCCGACGGCGAATCGAGCGTCAAGCAGCAAAGGCTATACTGCCGATTCTGGATCCGTGACGCCGCGCAAGGCTCGGCGGCGTCCCAATAGCATATTGAACCGACGCCTTACACGTCTTCAGAATTCTGCGGAGGCAGGACCAACCAAGGGGATGGCTGGTCTCCGCCCGCTTCCGAGTTATTTTGTGGCGGCCTTTGGCGCGCTTTCCTTCAAGTCCGCTTCATCGGAAAGAATGGCAGCGGCCTCGTTCAGCAAAACATCCTTTGCCTTCTTGCGGGCATTTTCCATAGCAATGTCAGCACTTAGGCTGCGTTCGTTTGCCTGCAGGCCGTCATCGACATCGGGATCTTCGCCATTGTTTGCTTCCGGTCTCGATTTGAGTCGATTTTCTCGAGCAGTCGCTTCCTCGCGACGTTTGGCCTCGTTGAGGGAGATAACCCCCTTCTCACGTTGCGCCTTCAGATCGGCGATGTCTTCTAGAACGCGTTGAAAGTCCGGATCGCTCTGTACTCGAGCGTCATGGCGGCTTTGCAAGCTCGGCAGCAACGTCGCTACATTGCCAGTGGGCGCATACTTGGCAGGCTTGAGTTCGGTCCACGGCAGGGCATTGTCATAACTCATCTCACCAAAGCTCTTCGGATCTGAAAACCCCGGCAAGCTGATATCGGGGGTTACGCCGCGCAACTGTGTTGTCCCGCCATTGATGCGGAAAAACTGGGAAATCGTCACTTTCAGCTCACCGAATTCGGGTTTGCTGTTACGGACCATCTGATCAAGATTGACGACAGTCTGAACGGTACCCTTGCCGAAGCTGGGTTCGCCGACGATCACGCCTCGACCATAATCTTGGATTGCCGCGGCAAAGATCTCCGAAGCCGAGGCCGACCCGCGATTGATCAAGACACCCATCGGGCCCGTCCAGACGGGCGTCCGAAAATCTGCGCTTCTGACCGTGACCTTGCCGTCGCTGCCGCGTTGCTGGACGACGGGACCACTGCCGATGAACAGACCGGTCAAATCGATCGCTTCGTCCAATGAACCGCCGCCGTTGTTGCGAACATCAATGAGAACGCTGTCGACTCCTTCTTGCTTCAGTTCACCGAGAAGCTTGGCGACATCGCGGCTCGCGCTCCTGTAGTCCTTGTCTCCTTTGCGTCGGGCCTCAAAATCCTCATAGAATGCCGGCAGGGTAATCACACCGATTTTGCGAGTGGCTTCACCGACTTTCACGGACAGGACCGTCTTCTGGGCTGCCTGTTTTTCTAGGTTGATTTTATCGCGCACCAAGCTGACGATCCGATGGGTGCCTTCCGCCCCGGCGTCGGCCGGGAGAATGTCCAAGCGCACGACAGAACCCTTCTTCCCCCGTATCATTTGCACGACCTCATCAAGGCGCGTGCCCACTACTTCTTTGATTGGTCCATTCTTGCCTTGACCCACGCCGGTAATGCGGTCGCCGACCGAGAGCTTACCGGACAACTCCGCCGGCCCGCCGGGCACGAGCTCACGGACGGTCGTGTAATCGTCGCGCTCCTGCAGTACCGCACCGATACCGACCAGCGACAGCTTCATCGCGATGTCGAAGTCAGCTGAAGCCGTGGCGCCGAAATAGTCCGTATGTGGGTCGATTGACGTCGTATAGGCATCCATGAACGACTGGAAAACATCATCGCTCTTATACTTGTATGCGCGATCAAGCGCGTTTGCGTAACGTTTGTCGAGCGTCTCGCGGATTGCCGAGTCGGTTTTGCCGCCCAATTTCAACCGTAACCAGTCGTTTTTGACGCGCTTGCGCCAAAGGTCATCACTCTCGGCTTCCGTCTGCGGCCAAGGCTCCTTTTCACGCAGCAGGGAATAATCCTCCTGCACACTGAAATCGAAGCCCTGCTTAAGCAAGTTGCGCGCGTAGTTCATGCGATCGACAATGCGTTGTTCATACACGTTGAAGATTGCAAACGGGATCTTCAGGTCCTCGCGTTCGATAGCATCATCGATCTTGCTGCGGTCAGACATAAACTTGTCGATGTCCGCTTGCAGGAAGATCACGCGATCCGGATCGAGTGATTTGATGAACCGGTCCATGATCTTGGCCGACAAGGCGTCATCAAGCGGAACGGACTTGTAGCTGAAGCGCGTCAGAAATCTCGCACTCAACTCAGCCGCCTGCGCCTGCTGTTTTTGAGGCGCTAGGACAGGCGGCGGTGCTACTTCAGCATACGCGGACTGCGCGATTGCAAGAAATGCACCAAGGAAAACGTAGGGTATGCGCATTCAGTTTTGACCCAATTCATAATGCCGAGTGATGATGTGCGATCTAGGTGGAGCAATTGTGGTTTTTTGGCAACCACATGGAGCATTCGCCCCAATTCTTAATGCACAAAGGTCAGTTCAAACGGCGGTCAGGTCACGCGATGCCTGCGCCATCCCCAAATCCGGAAGGCGTTTCGCCATTCGGCGTGTCACCCGATGATCAGCAGCAACCCGCCGGTGCCAATCAGAACCAGCGTCCATACGAAGTCCACGTTGATCCAGGCGCTACGCAATATCTCGAGCCCGACCCACCGATAGACCCCCAGTGCAACGAGGCCGGTGACTGCCAACATCGCAAGGGTATGGACGCCGACTGCGGCGATCGTCATTGCCGCGGAATCACCGATTTCGGGCACCGGCGACTCGGTGAGACAAAGGGGCATCAGGGCCGGAAGGACCATCAGCCCCGCGCCATGAGCCGTCGCCATCAGGAACGACCAGCACGCAAGGCCAAAAAGCCCGGTGCGCAAGCCGATGCGAACACGCCGACCGTGCCCAAAAACATGGTGCCAGATCGCCCATGCAATAAGCGCCCCGCCGGTGGCCATGCGCACCACGCCCTCGTTCACGACAAGGCCGGCTGCGACCACCGCTCCGGCCACCAGCGCGATAGACACGGCGTGTCCGAAGGCGATGGCGGGGACGGCCTGGATTACGACTGCAGAGCTCTGCCTGTGGACGCCAAGCGCAACGGCAAACAACCATCCCATCGCCGGATTGAGGCCATGAAACGCGCCCAATCCAACGAGCAAGATCCAGGGCCAAAGGTCGCTCATAGGCGTCTCATTCGCTCCTTACGGATAACAGTAGGAATCCGACGAGCAATCCCCGCCTTGCAGACGAACTTGGTGCGGACGATGCGACTTCGGCCATTCAACAAAGAATTTTTCGTCGAAGGCAATGCCGCCATCCGGTTTCGCGTCGAGCTTGACCATCCAGCCCGAGATGCCATCGGGGTAGAACTGCTCGTCGATCGCCCCGTAGAGCGAGTTGGTGAAATAGATGCGGCGACCATCGCGGCTGATTTCTACCATCTGTGGTCCGCCGTTCAGGGCCCCGTTCTTAGCGCCCGGGTGCGATGCACGCGAAACGATGCCTCCAATCCGCACCTTGCCGGTCAGTTTCGGTTTTAACGGATCGGACACATCGTACTGAAGCAGATCGCCGGTTCCCCAGCAGGACACGTAAAGAAATCTGTCATCCATGGAGAGATCGATGTCTGTAACGAGCGGCGGTACGGCCTTGAACCCCTTGAGCATTGGCGGCAATTGGTCGGCGTCGGCGGGCTCGGCCGGGATGTCGATCACCTTTGTTACCGCCCATTTTGCGCCATCGCGATGCCAGACCCAGATCGAGGACGAGAGATCCTCAAGGCTGAGCACGCAGTTGACAAATCCATAGGCCTTCGTCGGATCGTGCGCTGGCCTGAGCTCGAATACGAGCTGATACTTCTCGCCAAAATCGATCGTCTGCTGGTGTTTGCGTGTGTGCAGATCCCAGAAGTGGAGCCGGCGTCCGTATTTCGCACCGAGCAAGATGTCGGGGATGAGACCGTTTTCGAACGTATCCGGTGTGCCCCACTCGCTGGTCACGAGCGTATCGTGGCCAAGGTGCCACCAGACATCATAGGACAGCTGTTGCGGTCCCCGATCCATCTCCCATTGTCCACGGACGTCGAAGCTCTCGTGATCCATCAGGAAAATACCGCCTGGTGCTTTGCCTTCTGCGTTGCCCAGTGCGGCTACATAGATGCCCTCGGGGCCGCAATGAACTGTATGCGGTCGAGAATATCCAGCCCGTTCGGCGACCTCCGCAGGCTCAATGACCCTGACTATCGACGGATTTTTGCCGTCCGGCTTGGTGTCGATGATATGGATGCGGGAGGATTTCAGTCCTGGCACGACTAGGTAGCGGCGTTCTGCGTGCGGGTGCGGTGCGTTCGGGCAAAGACAGGACGAGCAGGCATTCCAGCCGAAATGGTGCAACTCGTCGCCGACATTGGGCATCGCAAGCGTATTTACGATCTGCCCATAAGTCGCAGACGCCGGATCGACATCGACGATCGCCAGCTGGTCGGGAACAGCTTGCGTTGGATCGAAGGCGGCGACGTAGGCAATTGTCTCCGGCGCAGCCTTCATGGCCATTCTCGGCGATGGATAAAAGCTCGGATCGGGTTTCCACGTTACCATACGAATTGCTCCTGGCTAGCGTGTGCTGAACAATGAAAATGCTCGCTGATGCTTGCCGACAGCCAACTCACGCTGCGGGCGGGGCAAAGCCGAGGAATGTTCAAAGTATCGAAACCGGCAAAGCCCAAGAGGACAATTTCTTCCCGAGCAATTGTCTCAAATAACGGCGCGTTTGGGCAGTCCTTTTTTCGCCGGTCGGCTGTGGCTTCATTTGGCTGCCGATATCACCCCATCTGCACGACGTTGTGCTGTTGGCCATTCAAGGCGTGCCGGCAGCGCTTCAGTTCGGATGCTTCGGCACCGGCCCTTGCTTGCTCCGGCTTCTTGATGCGGAGCGCCGGTCCTCCAGAAGGCGCAAGAGCTTGTTGCGTTTCTTCTTGCCCTGGGCAAGATCGATGTCGCTGACAAGCTTTGCCCCTCCCTCACGCCGCTCCAGCGTAATTTTGCGACTATGGAAGGCCTCTAGTTCAGCTCGATGCGCGACGCTCAGGATAGTCACCTTCGGCAATTCATGGATGACCATTTCCATCATATTGTCCTGGCTCTTGGCATCGAGTGCTGATGTCGCTTCATCCAGCACAATGAGATCGGGATTGTGTAGCAGGAGACGGGCAAATGCGAGCCGTTGCTTTTCGCCACCCGATAGAGTCTGGTCCCATGGCGCGTCTTCTTCAATCTTGTCGTTAAGATAGCCGAGACCGACCTTGTCGAGGGCCTCCTTGATCGTCTCCGGCGTCCAGCTGTCGGCGGCGCCGGGATAGGCGACAGCGCGCCGGAGCGTCCCGGAAGGGATGTAAGGTCGTTGCGGTAACATGAACAGTTGTCTGTCGGCATGGAAATCAACACTGCCCTCGCCCCACGGCCAAAGACCTGCGATGGCCCGCACCAGCGTACTCTTGCCTGTACCCGACTCACCGGCCACGAGAACCCGCTCGCCCGGTTCGATCTCCACCTGCGTCTCCTTGACCACAGCGGTGCCGTCGTTGAGCGACACGGAGAGATCGTTCAGGCTGAGGATTGCATCGCCCTTGGTTTCACCGTGCTTGATGCGTCCCAAAGCGTTGCTCTGTTCCGCACGCTCGAGCCCGTCAAGCGACACCATCAGCGAGGCAATGCGCCGTGCAGAGGCATTCCAATCGGCGAGGCGGGGGTAGTTGTCCACCAGCCATCCGAACGCGCTCTGAACGATGGCAAAGGCCGAGGCAGCTTGCATTACCTCGCCCAAGGTCATGCTGCCTTCAAGAAACTTCGGAGCACAGAGCAAGACCGGTACTACTGGCGCGAATAGGCTCGATCCCTGTGACACAAGCGTTGTGCGCATGTGCTGGTGTGCAAGAAGCGCCCATTGCCTGAGCACCTTAGCAAAGGTCTTGTCGAGGTCGCTGCGCTCCTCCTCTTCACCGCCGAGCAACGCGATGCTCTCGCCGTTCTCCCGCACGTGGGTCAGCGTATAACGGAATTCGGCTTCCGCCTGATTTTTGGCCTCGGAAACACGGACGAAATGGCGACCGATGACGGCCATCGAACTGGACGTGATCGCAGCGTAGAGTACGGCAGTGACCACCAAAAAGCCGGGAATGGTGACGATCGATCCCGCAATCGGCAGCCTCAGTGCCCCGCCGATCGTCCAGAGCACCACGATAAAGGTCGAGGCAGACAGGAACGCGGCGATGACGCCCGCAATGAAATCGACCGGCGATTCCGTTGCGATCCGCAAATCCTCCGCAATACGCGCTTCGGGATTCTTGTGATCGCCTCCGATGAGGTTCAACTGATAGTAACGCCCGTTTGCGAGCCAGCGCGCGATGACCGCGGTCGTAAGCCAGGAGCGCCAGCGGCGCTGGATCATCATACGAACGGACACCTGTACCGTGACAAGCGCTACGCTTCCAAACACGAGAGGTAGAAATACGACGCTCAAAAAATAGACGGTGCGGGCATTGTGTTGCTCGATGGCGTCAAAGAGTGCTCGATTCCAGATGTTGATGCCATATTGGAAGCCGACGTTGGTACCGATGAGGATCAACAGGCCGATCGAGCACGGCCAAGCGAGCTTGTCACCGCTGCGTCCCCAGTAGCGGCGCGCACTTATCCAGAAACGCGTCAGTAAATACCTCCTGCGGGCCTGCTCGACCTCCTCAGGAGTCAGTTCTGGATCGGATTCAACAACATTTGGCGGTGGCACCGCCTCGGCAGTTGGCGCTTCCTCTTGGCGCGCCTGTTCGGCGCCCCGCGGTTTGGCTTCGTCGACCGATTTCGGATCGAGTTTAGTGTCGGGCATAGCGCGACAACGGCTTAAAAATCAAAAGGTTTCATGTTCCCCTTGTCGACATTGGTTCACTCGAGCCGCCTGCCCTGCCGACCGCCCTCAAAGGCATTTCCGGCCTGTACCCGCCATCGGGTGGGTCCTCTCCGAGCGCTGTCAAGGTGTCCACAGATCAGGCCTCTGATCCAGCAAAGCCCACGTCGTCGGTTCAGGATTTCGCCTCCCGGAAGGTGGCGTAACCTATCTTATCGTCTCGCGACGCGCATAATGAGCGACACGACAAAAAGAACCAGGAAAATGAAGAACAGGACCTGCGCGATCGATGCGGATGCTCCAGCAATACCGCCAAAACCGAGCACGCCGGCTATGAGCGCGACCACCAAGAACACTAGAGCGTAGTAAAGCATTTTCACCTCCGTCACTGCGACGACAGAAGAACGGAGCGGCAGGCGATTGGTTCCGCGGACAGGCTACGATGATTAGCAGTTAGGCCGCGGCCACTACGCGGCGCCTCATCAAAACTCTATCGCCATCTTCGGGTTTCGGCGGTTCTGCAGCAGCTAGGTACGCATTCGCCGGAATTGTCAGAACAAACCAAACCGCGGCACCAAGAACAAAGGATTCACCGGCATGATCGCCACCTCGGGCAAGGATTGGCAGGCAAGCGGAAATCAAAAGCATCAGCACCCGCACGGCCCACTCGGTTTCCCGCCGTCTAATTGCAAGCGCGGCCATCGCGCGGTACGCGCGGGCGTCGTAGTCTCCCCGCTGCGTTCGCGCCAGGAGTTTCCAGGCGGGGGGAAGTGACAGCATCAGCAGTGTTCCTGCCGCAAGCAGACTGGTGAATCCCGAAAGGAACCACCAGCTCGATGCGAAGAGACATGAAATCACCACAAGGCTCCAGAGAGGGCCAAGCTCGTCCGGGGAACGACGGGTTCGTTCATGCCAAATATGGAGAACTCGCGATGCGCCCTCCAGCATCGGTTGATCGACAAAACGATTGATGAATTCCATGTAGCGCCCCTTGGTCCTTGTACGCACCAACAGCAGAGAATTCCGGCACGAACGTGGCGCAACGGGCCGTTTGCGTGACCTCGGGGCCTGCGCTCAACAGTTTCGGGCCGCTAAAATCAAAAAACGCCAAGCCTTCCAAGGGCAGCGATTGCCAGCCATGACACCAGACCGGATGCATTTTCTTTCCCTCGCTTTGGAACGGACCTTTGCCCAGCACGTTTCGCGAGACATCCAAGGTCACAGGAAAACAAGGCAACATGCAGGAGTATCGATCGGCGGACGACGCCCCCACAACGCGGAATGCATTCCAGTTAGTCACCGCCGCCCTGAAACGCCCGTCCACGCAGACACCTTCACAACAGATCATACGGCCCCGCCGCAACGCCTGGCGCATCGGCATCGCTGATCAGGCCACCTTCTTGATCGACGGCTCCGCCTATTTTTCTGCGCTTGATCAAGCGCTTCGGAAAGCGCGACGGGAAGTATGGATCATTGGTTGGGACTTCAATCCGGATATTCGCCTGAGACCAGATGTCAGCTCCGAAACGCTCGGCGAGCTACTCCTGTCTCTTGTTGACGACATCCCGCAGCTCAGGGTCAGGATTCTGGTCTGGGGCATGGGACCAATCTACTCCGGCAAGTCCCTGCGATTGTTTGGCAGAAACGCCGTCTCCATCCACCCGCAGATTTCGCTGCGGTTCGATTTTGGTCATCCGCTCCGTGCTTGCCATCACCAGAAGCTCGTATCGATTGATGGTTCACTCGCCTTTTTAGGGGGCATCGACTTGACGGACCGGCGATGGGACGAACCCGACCATCGGGTTGAGCACCCCCTAAGGCGATCAACGGACGGCACCCCCTACCCCCCGGTACACGACATCCAAAGCCTCGTCTCCGGCGAGGCAGCGCTCATGATTCGTGACCTGGCGCGACGACGCTGGAATAGAGCGACGCGCGAGAGGATTGTGCCTGATATCGAACCCACCGTGACTGGCCCGCTCTTGGCCACCGACATGGTCCAGACTCCTGCCGCGATCGCCTTGACCGAACCGGGCCTAATTGGCAAGCGCGGCCGCTATCAGGCCCGTCGGCTCACGCGCGACGCCATAGCCGCAGCAAAGCGTTTGATCTATATCGAGACCCAATATCTGGCATCCGCTGGTGTAGGACGGTCGATTGCAAGGCGACTGAAGGAGCCCAACGGACCGGAGATTGCCGTGGTGGTGACGAAGAGCTCGCACGGCCTGATCGAGAAGCTTGCGATGGGCAACAATCGCGACCGGCTCATCCGACGATTAAAGCGCTCCGATCGCTTTGATCGGCTGAAGGTAATGTATGCCGTCGTGCCGGATGGCACTGGAGGTGAACGGGAGCTTATCGTCCACTCGAAGCTTATCATCGTTGACGACAGTTTCGTGCGCATAGGCTCGTCAAATCTCAACAACCGCTCGGAAGGACTGGATACCGAATGCGACCTTGCCCTCGAAGCCGACTGTGCTGACCATCGGGCTTCCATCAGATCGCTGCGTCATCGACTGATGGCGGAGCATCTTGGAGCAAGTCCAGCCGTCGTGCGCGAGATGGAGCAAACACGGACGATGCTCCAGACGATCGCGGCGCTCAACACCGGTCAACGTGGGCTGAGGGACTTCAAGGTTGATCTTCATCGTGGCGAAACCACCCCGTTCCTTGGCACGACCCTTATCGATCCCCGGCGCCCATACTGGCCGTTACAGAAGTTGCGCTTGCGACTGGGGCGGTTGCTCGATGCGCTTCTCTAGCTGCTTCTTCCGCCCTGTGCGGACGGCGACCTCGCTAATTGCGAAAGCCGGCAACCCCAGCAGAAGCGGAAGCAGGAAGTAGATCGCCCGAAACACGATCAGCCCGCCGATTGAGGCGGCGCCCGGCAGGATGGCGCTGACAACGGCCTCCAATACGCCGAGACCGCCGGGAACGTGGGTGACGAGGATGGCCATGTTGGCCAGTACGAACGCAGTCGCACTTTGGACGAAGCTCACCTCGGCCCCGCCTCCCAGAGCCTGATGCAGGCAGGCAGCAACACAGATAAAGTTGAGAGTGCCAATTGCGACCTGCCCTATCGCAAGTCTGATGCTCGGCATCGTGAAGCGCCAATTCCATACGCGTAACGCCGAGCGCATCGTGCCGGCTAGAATGAGGTAGGACGCCGGCAGCAACAGGCAGAAGAAGCCAAGACCGAAGGAATTGCCGGAACCGACGCGAAGCACCCTGGCCACATCCATCGGGTTGATCAGGACAATAATTCCGGCAAGCGTCGACAAGCCAAGCCCGACCGTCACGCCGCAGAACAAGATCACCTTGGCGATCTCCTCCGCACTCAGCCCCCACCGGGCGTAGTATCGATACCGAACCGCTCCGCTGCTCAGAGCCGCAACGCCAAGGTTATGGCCGATCGACAGCGCCGTGAAGGAGGCAATCGCCGCCTTCGGATAGCTCAGCGGCTTTCCGACATATTGCAGAGCCAACCAGTCGAAGCCAGTGAGGCAAAGATATGAGAGAGCGCAAAAGCCAACGGCCGCAACCAATCGCGGCCCGAAGATCGTGCCGCTCGACTGCACGATCTCGTCAAGCGAATATCGGCTGAAGACGGTATACAGCAAGTAGGCGGCAAGCAGCAGACCGCAAACAAGGAGAGTATTGAGTATGACGCGCTTGACCGACATGAGGAATCCATTGCTCTGACACTCTTGTCTTGGGAACGATCTAGGTTCTGGCGGGTTCCCGCTGCATGAATACAAGCTCCCCTCTCCCTCAGAACCTGGACCGCCGCGAGCTCAAAATCCTCACTTATAATGTTCATAGTTGCGTCGGCACCGACCGCCGGGTTGATCCACACAGGATTGCAGACGTGATCGCGCGCTCGGAGGCAGACATCATTGCCCTTCAAGAACTCGACGTCGGCCGAAAGCGGACGGGCGGGGTCGATCAAGCCGCAACGATTGCGGCTCTGCTCAAGATGGAGGCGCACTTTCACCCCGCACTGCATGTCGAGGAGGAGCGTTATGGCGACGCCGTTCTGACGGCCTTACCCACTCGCCTGATGAGCGCGGGCCCACTGCCCTCGGTTGGCGAGACACGTGGCGCGATCTGGATGCGGATCGATGTCCGGGGATCGGCCGTCAACCTGATCAACACTCACCTTGGACTGCGCAGTCGCGACCGCGATCGGCAGGTGGCAGCACTTCTCGGAGCGGACTGGATCGGACACCCGGAGTTTCAGGGCGCACCGGCGATCGTCTGCGGGGACTTCAACGCCATTCCATCCTCGCCTGCATACAAAAGCCTCGCAAAGCACTTTCGGGATGCCCAGAGCATGGTCACCACAATGCCACGGCCGACCTTTCCTTCATGGTATCCGTTGTTGCGCATTGACCATGTCTTCGTATCGAAAGAACTCCACGTTGACTCCACCTCCATCGCGCTTGACCCGCTGACGCGCCGGGCCTCGGATCATTTACCGCTACAGGTGAACCTGAGAATCGTGCAGGACCACTCGACCTGAACGCGCGCTCGGCGAAGTCACCCCCATACCCGCCTCGCGAACCGCCTGATGGGCACATCTGTGGGTACCGCGACGCAGCCTCAGAGTACGGGACGCAAAGATCCCCGACAATGAAGACGTCGCGTTTCCCAGCCCTGAGAACCGTTCTCGCTACCTGTGGAGCAGGCTAGGCCGGTCAAACCCGGCTTGCTCGTGAAAATTCTGCTCTTAGAGAGTGTCAATGACCCCGCCGTCAACGCGAACGGATGCGCCCGTCGTCGCGGAAGCGAACGGCGACGCAAGATAGGTCACCAAGTTTGCGACTTCCTCGACGCTGGTGGCGCGTTGAATGATCGAACTACCGCGGTGCTGCTTGACGAAAGCGGCAGCGATCTCCTCCAATGGCAACCCGGTCTTGGCTTGCTCGTCGGCAAGCATCGCTTCCACGCCTTCCGAAAGCGTGGGACCAGGAAGGACGGAGTTCACCGTAATACCCGTGCCGGCCATGCGCTTGGCGAGACCGCGGGCGACCGCGATGTCGGCCGTCTTACTAACGCCGTAGTGGATCATCTCGACTGGAATGTTGAAACCGGATTCGGACGCCAAGAAAATAACGCGGCCCCAGTTCAACGTCTGCATGCCTGGAAGGTAGGCGCGGGCCAACCTGACGGCGGACATGACGTT
Source organism: Rhizobium grahamii CCGE 502 (assembly GCF_000298315.2). GTDB lineage: Bacteria > Pseudomonadota > Alphaproteobacteria > Rhizobiales > Rhizobiaceae > Rhizobium > Rhizobium grahamii. The sequence continues at coordinate 276,679 of NZ_AEYE02000013.1, forward strand.
GACCTGCCAGTGTCGATCCCAAACCTCGTCGCTGGCGTCGAAAAAGTCGATCGGCTGGAAGATGCCCGCGTTGTTAATCAGGATGTCTACCTGGGGAACTTGGGCGACCAGTGCTGCACACCCCTCGGCGGTCGAGAGGTCGGCGGCCGCAGACTTGACGCTGCCCCTCGCGCCTTCGCCCTTGAGCCGTTCGGCGGCCTTTGCAGTCTTGTCTTCTGACCGACCGTTGACCACGACATCCGCTCCAGCCCTTGAAAGCTGGCGGGCAATTGCGTAGCCGATACCTTCCGTTGATCCTGTGACCAGCGCCCTCTTTCCAGTGAGATCGATTTGCATTTTCTGCTCCCGTCAAGGTTGGATGACGAAACCTATAGTCAGTTCTGCGGTCCCGCAACGGTCTGACGACCGGGAGATTCAGCGATATTTTCAGACAGCTTCGAGCAGCAATGTCGGATGTGGCCGTACTGCCAGTACTCGCCGTTTCCGATAGACCTAGCCGCGCGCTCCCTCCGTCCTCTGGGAGAAGCGCCTTATCTTAAAGGAAATCGTCGCGCCTTGGCGTGAAGGTGTCGATCAGCAGTCCCTTTTCGAGAGCGACGACGCCGTGGACGAGGTTGGGAGCAACGATGAAGCTGGAGCCGGCGTCGAGCCGGGTGGTGATGCCATCGACGGTGACGTCAAAGGCGCCCTCGGCGACGTAGCTCACCTGCGTATGCGGATGCGAATGCAGCGCGCCGATGGCGCCGGGCTCGAAGCTGAAGGCGACGAGCATCATTTCCGGGCGGTGCGAGAGAACGGCGCGTCGGTTGCCGGGCGCGACTTCGGTCCAGGTGATGTCGTCGGGAAGCGTGTAGTGATCGGGCATCATCATCTCCTATCGGGCAAGCCAGCCGCCATCGACCGGCAGCACCGTGCCATGAACATAATCGGAAGCGCGCGACGCCAGATAGACCGCCGTGCCCACCATATCCTCTGCCTTGGCCCAGCGGGCGGCGGGGATGCGCTTCAGGATATCGCCGCTGCGTTCCGCATCGGCGCGAAGCGCCTCGGTATTGTTGGTTTCGACATAACCGGGGGCGATGGCGTTCACATTGATGCCTTTCGACGCCCACTCGTTCGCCATCAGCCTAGTGATGCCGGCGAGCCCGCTTTTTGCTGCCGTATAGGACGGAATGCGGATGCCGCCCTGGAAGGAGAGGAGCGAGGCGATGTTGATGATCTTCGCCGGCGACTGCCGTGCCAATGCTGCCTTCGCGAAGGCCTGGCAGAGGAAGAAGACGGATTTCAGGTTGGTGTCGAGCACCGCATCCCAATCCTCTTCCGTAAACTCCAGTGCGTCGGCGCGCCGGATGATGCCAGCGTTGTTGACGAGGATGTCGGGCGAGGCGCCGGCGGCAAGGGCGCGTTCTATGACCGCCTTTGCCTCCCCGGTATCGGACAGGTCCGCCTTGAGCGATGCGAACCGGCGCCCCGTCGATGCGACCGCACTCGCTGTCTCGTCCATCGCCGAGCGGCCGACGCCGACGATGTCGGCGCCCGCTTCAGCGAGGCCAATCGCAATGGCCTGGCCGATGCCGGTGTTGGCGCCGGTGACGATGGCCCAGCGGCCGGTAAGATCGAAAAGGCTCATCGCAGGTCTTCCATCGGCACCTTGTCCATGTCGGTGAAGCTCATGTTATCGCCAGCCATCGCCCAGATGAAGGCGTAACGGCCGGTTCCGGCACCCGAATGGATGGACCAGCCGGGCGACAGCACCGCGTCGTGGTTTTTCAGGACGACGTGCCGCGTCTCGCTGGGTTCGCCCATGAAATGGAAGATGCGCGTCTGCTCCTGCATGCCGAAGTAGAGATAGACCTCCATGCGCCGATCATGAACATGCGCCGGCATGGTGTTCCACACCGAACCCGGCTCGAACATGGTCAGTCCCACCAGCAATTGGCAGCTATCGCAGACATCGGGGTGGACGTATTGATTGATGGTGCGGGCGTTGGATTCCTCCGCCGAACCCACGACCACCTTCCTCGCCATCTCACGGGTGATGTGCACCGTCGGGCACGTCCGATGCGCTGGTGCACTGAGCAGATAGAAGAGCGCCGGCTCGCCTTGATTGCGGCTAGCGAAGCTCAAAGCCCCCTCGCCCATTCCGATATAGAGCGCTTCCTGGAAGCCGAGTTCATAAGCCTTCCCCCCTACCCTGACGGTGCCGGCACCACCGATGTTGACGATGGCGGCCTCGCGTCGGTCGAGAAAACGCTCTGTACCGGTCTGGGCGATCGCGGCGATCTCGATAGGCTTGGTGTCCGGCATGACGCCGCCGACGATCATGCGATCGAGATGGCTGTAGGTGAGATTGGCCTCGCCGGGGCGAAACAGGTCCTCCATCACGAAGCCGTCGCGCAGGCCCTGCGTGTCGCGCCTTGCCGCATCCTCGGGTCCGACGACCTGGCGTACTGATACTGAAATGGTCACGGGCTATGCCCCTTCTGTCTGTTGGCTGGGATCAGGTGAGCACGACATATTCGGTCAGCTGGTTGATCGTCGTGTCGGCCTTGTCGACGTCGAACACCTTGGTGCCGTGGCTCATGATCACGAAGCGGTCGCAGACCTGATAGGCGTGGTAGATGTTGTGGGTCACGAGCACGCTGGAGACGTTTTCCGCCTTCAGCTTCAGCACCTGGTTCAAGAGCGCCTCCGTCTCGCGCACTGAGAGCGCCGAGGTCGGCTCGTCGAGAAGCAGCACGCGCTTTTTGAAATAGACGGCGCGGGCGATAGCGACGGCCTGTTTCTGGCCGCCGGAGAGATTACCGACCAGTGTATCGGGGCTATCGATGCCGGAGATATGGACGGCGTTCTGCAGCACCTCCATGGCGATCTCGCGCATTTCGCGCTGCCTTAGGAAGCCGAACCGATCGGTGAGTTCGCGGCCCATGAAGATGTTGCGGGTGATCGAAAGCGAATCCACCAGCGCCGTATGCTGGTAGATGGTTTCGATACCGGCATCGGCGGAATCCGACCGGCAGGTGAACGCCGTCTTCTTGCCATCGACGCTGAGATAACCATCTGTCGGCTTGTGGATGCCTGAGATCAGGTTGACGGTCGTCGACTTGCCGGCGCCGTTATCGCCGAGTAGACCCACCACTTCGCCTTCGCCGATATGGAAGCTCAGATTGCGCAGCGCCGTCAGCGCGCCAAAGCTTTTCGAGATGTTGTGCAGTTCAAGAAGATTGGGGGCCGACATCACGCAAGACCTCGCCGCTCGATAAGATGGTTGAAGATGGCGGCCAGCACGATCAGCGTCGCGATGAACATGTCGAGATAGAAGCCCGGCGCGCGCAGCAGAAGCAGAACGTCGGTGATCGTGTGAATGAGCAGCACGCCGAGGAAGATGCCGATGATCGAGCCCCGGCCGCCGCGCAGCGACAATCCGCCGATGACGCAAGCCGCAATCGCCTGGAGTTCCAGTCCGGCGCCCTGACCCGGCTGCACGCTGCCGACGCGGGCAGTGGCGAGGATGCCGGCCACTGCCGCCATGCCGCCGGCAATCGCGAAGGCCACGAGCTTGACGCGGTTGGTGTTGATGCCGATCGCTTCCGCCGCACCCCGATTTCCGCCGGTGGCAAACACATGGTTGCCGAAGCGGTGGCGGTGGACTAGGTAGTGGAAACCAACGACGAAGAGCACGATCCAGATGAAGGCAGCATTGATGCCGAGCAGCGTGCCTGAAAACAGGCTGGTGAAGATCGGCTCGGGATCGAAGCGCACCTGGACCGCGCCGTTATAGAGCAGGACCGCGCCGCGCCAGAACAGCAGGCCGCCCAGGGTCACGATGAAGGACGGCAGCCCGAAGCGCAGTGTGATGTGGCCGTTGAGCAAGCCGATCATGATGCCGGCCAGAATGCCGAGCGGTGCGGCTATGAAGGCGCTCAATCCGGCGCCGACGAGGCTCGCCATCAGGATGGCGGTGAAAGTGTAGACGGAGCCGATGGAGAGGTCGAATTCGCCAGCGATCATCAGCACGCCAGCGCCGAGCGCCAGGCAGCCAAGCACGGGGATCGCCTTCATCAGGATCGTCAGATTCTGCGGTGAGAGGTAGCGAAACTGATCCGGATAGAGCAAGGCGCCTGCGATGCAGACGATCTGCAGCGTCATGAAGACAAGGAAGATCGCGCCTGCCGGCATCGCCATGATCTGCCTGAGAACAGGTTGTTTCTGCGTCCGCGACCGGGGCGCGGCACTTTCTGCGAGGATTGGTGTCAAGGTCTGGTACTCGATCGATTGGAGACGGAGAACCTGCCGACATCGCCGGCAGGCTCCATCGAAACGCGGTTAGCGGAAGCTGCCGATCAGCGGCTTGACCGAGCTGATATGCGACTTGTCGAGGAAGGCGCCCTGGCCGGTGTCGATGTCGGTCGGGGTCAGCCCATATTTCTTCGCGAGCGCGATCTGGGCGATCGGGTAGTAGCCCTGAAGATAGGGCTGCTGGTCCATGGTCGCGAACATCGCACCTGACTCAACCGCGTTGACGATCTCGACCGCCAGGTCGAAGCCGCCGAACGGGATCTTCACGCCTGCGTCCTTGATAGCGCCCGCACCCACGGTGGAGGTGACCGAGCCAGTGCCGAACAGCGCCTTGACCCCTGGATTGGCGATCAGGAACTGCGCCATGATGTTCTGCGCCTCGGCCGGATCGAGACCGGCGCGCACCGTCTCGACCTTGATGCCGTTTTCCTTCATCGCCTTCTCGATGCCACCGCCGCGCGCGACCGCGAAGCTTGCTTCGGGGATTTCGCGGGGGTTGAAGACGACGTCACCGGACTTCAGGCCGAATTCCTTGATCATCCGGTTGCCGAGCTCGTAGCCGGAGGCAAACTCGTTCATGCCGACATAGGCCTGACGGCAATTGCCCTTGGCGCCCTCAAGGTCGTCATTGTTGAAGCCGATGACGACGATGCCTGATTTCACGGCCGCGCAGATGCTTTCGTCGAATGCGTCGGACGAGGAGATAGCGACGGCGATGCCATCGACGCCTGCTGCCGTGGCGCTCTCGATCAGGTCGTTCTGGCGAACCGGATCGTTGTTGGCATACTGCACGTCGAGATCGACGCCGAACTGTGCCGCCGCGTCCTTGGCGCCCTTCACCACGGGATTGAAGAACTGGACACTCGGATCGAGATAGATGATCATCGTTGCCTTGACGTCGGCGGCCATTGCCGTAGATGTCATCATCGTGGCTATACCCGCGGCTAATGCTGCGGTTTTCAACCTGGTCATTTTCATTTGCGTATCCTCCCTTTGGATGTGCAATGCGGGTCGAAAGACCCAAGTCTCGGCTGGCGGGCTCCGACCAAAGATCACGCCGGCCGAGATTTTCCTCCTGGACGTCCCGCCTTCTCCCAAAAGCAGAAACGCCCTATCCCTCTGTTTCCCTGTCAGCCGAACCACGGCGCCGGTCGCCCGAACGTCACGTGCACGCCCTTGAACTGGGAATATTCATCAAAGCCATAACGGCCCAGTTCGCGGCCGAGGCCGCTTTTCTTGTAACCGCCGATCGGCAGTTCAGGCGTGCCGTCGATGACGCTGTTGATCCAGCAGCGGCCGGCGCGAATGCGGCGGATGCTCTGCATGGCGTTTTCGAGATTGGTCGACCAGACCGAGGCGGAAAGGCCGAACTCGCTGGCATTGGCGAGCGCCACGGCCTCGTCCGCGGTCTTGAAGGTCAAGGTCGAGAGCACCGGCCCGAAAATCTCCTCGCGGGCGATCGACATCTCGGGCTTCACGCCGGCAAACACGGTGGGGGCGTAGTAGATGCCCTTGTCCTTACCGACGCGCTCACCACCGAGCAGCAGTTCGGCACCGGATGCGATGCCGGCTTCCACATAGGAATGAACCTTGCCGACATGGGCTTCGGAGATCATCGCGCCGATCTTGGTGCGGTCGTTCAGCGGATCGCCGAAGGTTACCTTGCGCGAGATGTCGAGCAGCCGCTCCATCAATGCGTCGCGGATGCCGTCCTGAACCAGCAGCCGGCTGCCTGATATGCAGCACTGCCCGCCATTGTGATAGACGCCATAGGCGATGCCATCGGCGGCAGCCTCGAGGTCGGCATCGGCGAAGACGATCTGCGGACCCTTGCCGCCGAGCTCCAGACCGACGCGCTTGACGCTGCGCGCGGCGATCTCGCCAAGCTTGGTGCCAACACGCACCGAACCGGTGAAAGCAACCATGTCGACGCCGGGGTCTTCTGCCAACACTTGGCCGGCCGGATCGCCGTAGCCGGTCACGACGTTGAAGACGCCATCGGGAATGCCCGCCTCGCGCGCCAGCTCCGCCATGCGGATCGACGTACCCGAGGTGAATTCGGACGGCTTGAGGACAACGGTGCAGCCGGCGCCGATCGCCCACGGCACGCGCTCGGAAGCGATGATGAAGGGGAAATTCCAGGGCGTGATGATGCCGACAACGCCGACAGCTTCGCGCAGTACCAGACCGAGGCGATCGTCGCCGATGTTGTTGTGCGCCTGCCCTTCCAGAGCGCGCGCCTGGCCGGCGGCATAGGACCAGAGGTCGGCGCAGAAGCCGATCTCGCCGCGCGCCTGGGCGATCGGCTTGCCGACTTCGAGGCTTTCGGCCAGGGCCAACTCTTCCTGATGCTTCAGGATCAGGTCGGCCACCTTGAACATCAGGCGCGAGCGCTCCGCACCCGACATGCGCGGCCACGGGCCGGCATCGAAAGCACGCCGAGCCGCGGCAACGGCCAGTCGTACATCATCGGCCGAGGCTTCCGGCCAAGTGCCGACGACCACGCCTGCGTGACCGGGGCTGACACGGTCAATCGTGCGGCCGGATTCAGCATCCACCGACTTGCCATCGACAAGCATCTGGTAGCGGGATTTAATGTTCAGCCGCGGATCACTGGAATCAGGCGCAATGAAATTGGACAGCACGTTTCCCTTAAAGCCGACACATCGTGCCGGCCCTCCCTTTTTACCCGGTTTTAGACCACCGGATTTATGTTGCGTTTGAATTGTATGGTACTGTATGGTGGTTTAAATTGGATGTCAACGGATGACGGCGACGAAAGACATGAACCTCGAATCCTTGAAGATTGAGACCGGCGAAACCGCTGCGGCGCAGGTTGAACGCGACCTGCGCGAGCAGATCGTCCGGCTGGAGTTGGCGCCCGGCACGCGGCTTTCCGAACAGGAGATCGCAACGCGCATGGGCGTCTCCCGCCAACCTGTGCGAGAGGCTCTGATCGCGCTCGGGAAATCACGGCTGGTCGACGTGCGCCCCAACCGAGGTACCGTGGTCGTCCGGATCTCGGCACGGCAGATGATGGAAGCACGCTTCGTGCGAGAGGCGCTGGAGACCGCCGTTGCCCGTCGCGCCAGCGAGAGCTTCGACACCTGGACGCGCCGCCGGATCGACACCATCATCGGCAGGCAGCGGGCCGCGATGGAAGCGCACGACCACAACGCATTCCGGCGCGAGGACGAGCAGTTTCATATCGCGATCGCGGAAGGCGCCGGCTGCAGCCTTGCCTGGAATGCGATCGCCGACATCAAAGCCCATATGGATCGCGTCTGCAATCTGCAGCTTCGCCACCCCGATTCCATGATGCGGCTGATCGCCGAGCATGAGGCGATCATCACTGCCATCGATAGTCGCGACGCCGACGCTGCAGCGTCCGCGATGTGCGCGCATCTCAACGGCATCCTGTCAGACCTACCGCAAATAGAAGCGGATCATCCCGACCTTTTCGAATGATGCGGTGCCGCTGTGCGGGGTGAGTTAAGGGAGCGGAGGTCGCGGATTTTGCATCAGCGAGTCGCTGCGCGGCTGTCGCGATCGATAGCTATTCCTGGAGACCCCGTGGCGGAGCCGTTAGAGGAAGCGTTGGCAGTCTGCCTCGTTCTTGCACGCCGTTCGTTTTCCCCATGCGGAGACGGATAAGTCGGGCCTTGCCTCAAGAGCCATTGCGACGGGGTAGGAAGGCGGCCTATCGCTGGAGGATCTGTGGGGCTGCTTAGTTAATTGCAGAGCATGATTTCATCGGGATCGAATAGCGGAGTTTCAAAGCGCTTGAGAGAACAACGGTTCGCCCGTGTCTCCGAATGCCCTGCTCGACGCTTTGAAGTCCCTTCAAACTTTGCAACAGTCCCCAGCTATGTCCGCAATCTGCGGGAACCGGAAATCAAACGTCGCGCTGAACAGCCGACGTCATCAAGCAGTCCCGCTGCACCGGCCTCCTACTTCGTTCCGTTTTGATGACATGGCCGATCGAGTTGAAGGGCGGCGCTGTTAGACGCTCGCGCCAAGGGCGATGAGAAGTTCATCCAACTGCGCGAACTGCTCTGGCATTGCGTCTTCCATGCCGACGAAAGCCTCGTCGAGCGCTTCCTTCGAGGGGTACAGTTCTTGCAGAACCAGCAGCGTTCCGCCATCCTTTTCCTCGAAGGTCACAGTTGTGACGGCAGCAGTGTCGCTTTCGTCATTGGTCCAGACGAGGCGCGACGGTGGTAACACTTCCAGATACTTGCCGAAGAAGGCCATGGAGTCCGAGGCATCATGTCCGAACGTGACGCGATAGCCGCCTCCGGTGCGCACATCCATCTCGCACGAAAGCATGGGCACGCCGCACGACTTCGGCGCCCACCACAGTTTGAACAACTCGGGCTTGGTCCACGCGTCGAACACAAGGCGAACCGGACCGTTGAAGGTGCGCGTCACGACAAGTTCGCGCTCGGACCTCCGTTCGACCCCGGTGCGGCCGTTACTCGCTCTGTAGCCCATCGATTCTCTCCTTCCGTTTCAGGGTCTCGACGACTTCATCCAACGCGTCGAAGCGTGCGTTCCAGATCTGGCGGCGCGCTTCAATCCAGGCCGCACCCTCCTCGAGCCCGAGCGGGCCGAGCCTGCAGGTCCGCACGCGGCCGACCTTCTCCGTTGTCACAAGCCCCGCCTGCTCCAAGACGCCGACGTGCTTCTTCATGCCTGTGAGGGTCATGTGGAACTTCTTAGCAAGCTCCGTGATCGAAGCATCCGCACTTCCAAGCTGCTCCAGAACGCCGCGTCGGGTGGCGTCCGAGAGTGCGGCAAAGCAGGTGTCAAGGCTAGCTGAAAACTGAACCATCTGGTTCAGTTTATATCACGCGGGTTGGCTCCGAGCAAGGGGATCGAGGTTGGTCGTCAGGTAGTGAGTTACGAACGCTGGCGTTTGCGCGATGCAGCCGCCGATCCACGGAAACTCGTCTCGACTGCTTCGCGCTGGCGCTCGCCAAAATGACATCCAACCTGGATCGGGAGATCGTGGGAGGCGTCGGCCGTCAGGTAACGTCGACGTTGCTTCCTCCGGGAGAGGTATCGCGTGATCAATGCTTGGTGGCCCGACGATGCCCGGCAATACCGCCGGGCGTGAGGCCTGTATAAAGGTAACTACTTCCATCCGGGCGCAAGCCGGTCTGCGGACTCCTGACTGTCTTCAGACCGCATCAAACTCGACCAGACTCTTCGGTGGCGGGATGTCCGTACGACCAGCTCGCCGATCGGCGACGTACTGGATCGCTTCCACGAGTTCCAAATTCAAAATCGGCTTCTGGATCACTCCCAGCGCCCCTGGCACTCCGCCTCGAAGCGCACCCGGATCACTGGTCATGAAAAGCACCGTCACGTCGGCCTCCACCAATGTCCGCCCGACAATGGGTCCAGTAGGGCCATCCTCGAGATTCACGTCCACGAGCGCCATGTCCGCGTCGGTGGCAAGCATGAGTGCCTGATACATGTTGCTCGCGATCCCAACAGGACGATGTCCGAGTTCCTCTATCGTGTCCTGCAGGTTGAGCGCCACAAGGGGTTGGTCTTCGACGATTAGTACATTGAACGACATGGTGTCTTCTCCGAACTGTCCTATCGAAGGATTAACCCTTGTCTCCCCCGGCTTGTTCCAAGGGTTGTTGCTTGGCTGAACGGAATGGCGGTTGGTTGTGTGCGGATGAAGCGGATCGACGAACACTAATGCGAGATGAAGCGCATGTTCATCCGCGTGCACCCATCGGAACTGCACGTCCATTCGCGCGCAGCTCGCGCGAATCCCCATCGACTTCCCACCTGCCATCTGCGAACACGAAACGTGCCAGCAACACGTCGCCCGCGGAAGTCGCGTGTTGAGACGGTGTTGCGACCTTCGAGTCTCAACCTCAGCCGCACTGATGTCCCCTTCCCGCTGAAATCCGCTTGTGCGTAGAAGGGGATCGCGACGAGGTTAGTCAAGGAAGCGATGAATGTCGCCCGAGAGCGCGGCGCAGTTTACCGACCCCCTTCAAGATCGCAGGCTAATAAATGCCGTCCTGATCTCCTGGCTGAACAGGTTGGGTTCTTCCCATGCCGCGAAATGACCTCCCCTGGAGGCTCGGTTGTAGTAGATCAGCTTCGGATACGCCCTGACCAGCCACTCCTTCGGCGGCCTGTACACCTCTCCGGGAAAGATGGTCACGCCAGCAGGCACCTGAATAGCTGTAAGCTTTGCGCCTGAGACCGCGTTCTCCCAATAGATTTTGCCGCTGGACGGCCCCGTGTTGGTCAGCCAGTACAAGGTGATATTGTCGAGGATCGCGTCCTTTGACAGTGCTTTTTCTGGCTCACCGCGGGTGAATACCCAGTCGGCGATCTTGTCGTATAGCCAGGCAGCAAGCCCAACTGGCGAGTCGGCTATGCCGTAACCGACGGTCTCCGGACGGGTGTTCATGATGGCCGCGTACCCGAAGCCGTTGTTCAGGAAGTCCCTTGCTTCGCCGAAAATCTTCTTCTCGTCGGTAGAAAGAGCAGCCGGCGCTGGAGCACCGCTCTTCAATGCCTGGGCAGCGTCCGGTGGGAACGTTGTTGCCCGTTCGATGCGATTGACGTGAATGCCGAGGAGGCCCTTAGGAGCCTGGCGACCAAGCGCATCGGAGATAATTGCTCCCCAATCACCGCCTTGGGAGACGTAGCTGTTATGACCGAGACGCCTCATGAGCACGTCCCATGCGCCCGCGATGCGGTGCGGGTTCCATCCAGTCACGCTCGGCTTTTCCGAAAAACCGAAACCGGGGATGGACGGCAGCACGAGATGGAAAGCGTCTTCGGCCTTGCCGCCGTGCATAGTGGGATCGGTCAACGGTCCAATGACATTGAGGAGTTCGAAAACCGAACCTGGCCAGCCATGTGTCATGATCAACGGCAAAGCGTTCTGATGCTTGGACCGCACATGAATGAAATGGATATCAAGCCCGTCGATTTCTGTCAGAAATTGCGGGAATGCGTTCAACCTAGTCTCGGCGTCCCGCCAATCGTAATCGGTCTGCCAATATTCGACGAGTTCCCGCAGTTTGGTCGGTGGAACGCCCTGGGAGCGGTCGGTGACGGTTTGCCCGTCCGGCCAGCGCGTTGCCGCAAGCCGCCGCCGCAAATCGAGTAGCGCAGATTCCGGAACCTCAGCCTTGAACGGTCGTATTTCATCTTTGGAACCTGCTTTGGCCATTCTGGACCCCGTCGCATTGGCAAACGACGGCAAAATCGCAGTGGACAGAGCGGCAGCCGTTCCCGCAAACAAGAGAGCGCGGCGAGACAGATCCGTGGCAACGGTTTTTGCGATCAGGGTCATGACATTTCCTCCCTTCTGCGGAATTACTTCACAGGTTCAACGAGCTTCGCATTCCGGGTGACGATGTAAGTCGCCAGCTCCGACGCCTTGCCATCCCCGACGTTTCGAGCGGAATGGGCAACACCATCCGGGATGAACAGGGATTGCCCCGCCTTGAGTGTGACGGCTTCCCTTCCCTCAAGCTTGTACTCGAGTGTTCCCTGAAGGACGTAAGCGACCTCCTCGCCAGGGTGCCGGTGGTTCACCGCGAATGCGCCCGAATCAAAGTCGACGCGCACCTGCACGGCTTCCTTGCCGGAAATGCTGATGTCCTCCTTTACCAAGTCCGTCCGTCGAATTTCAGGCTGATCGGCTCTTGCAATCTGGTAGGCGAAAGCCGCGATAACCAGAGCCGCGGAAACGATACGTCGTGCGTTCATTGGATTGCTCCTTGCTTGATAATGAGCTCGTGCGACTGCACCGTGCTTGCAATCCAAAATCAGGCCATTCGGTATCCGGTTTGTTTTTCGAGGAGGCTGAAATGTAACGAAGCGTCATCCGGCGCACGTTTGGATACAATCCAATACAAAATCGTCCGCTGCGGAGGCTTTTGCCATGTTGAAATTATGTTGCATACGCATCATAACTGACGCATCGAAATTGGCTTGGCGTCCATCCCATACAAGAAGGAGCCTTGAGATGCTGAAACGTTCTATACCACTCTTTTTCTCGGCCGCGCTCAGCGCTACCGTCGGAGCCGGCGCTGCTTCCGCGGACAACCCCACCGAGATCGGTTGCATTGACCTTACCCTCGATATCACGCTTCGCCGTATCGTCGTGGCGGAAATCGACGCCGCGAATTAGAGCGCAGTCACAGGCGGCCTTATGTCGGCTCGTCCTCCCTTGGAAGGTTTTCGGCTATGTCAATGATTGCTTCTGCACCATTGTTGCCAACAAGAGCGCTTGCTTTGCGCTGCGCCTCGCGCCAGGCGGGAGCCGCCCCGCTGAGGAGCTTCTTCCCGGCAGAGGAAATGACGACCGGACGGCTGCGGCCGCCCTTAGTCGGAAGCTCCTCGATCCAGCCTTCCTTGAGGAGCGGTGCGAGGCTGCGCGTCAACGTCGTCCGGTCTTGGAAATTTGCACGGCCGATTTCGGAGCGGCTGGCACCTCCCAGTTTTGCAATCATGATGAGCATGGAGAACTGGGATGCGGTCAGACCATGGTTTCTCAGTTCTTGGTCATAGATGTTTGTGACCACCCGGGAGATGCGCCTGGCCCTGGTCATCAGGCATCCGGATATGACTTCGCCAACGATATAGGACTCGGGATCAATTCGATCATCCATCGTTCAACCTCCACAACGTTCGAGAGGCAACGTATGTAGTGCATACGCAACATAAATTCAACCTGAGCATGGATGCTGGACCCTCCAAGGCAGACAAAATGACCTGGAATCTTCCCGTTCGGAGGACCGTCGATGCCTTGGAGCCATCGGCCGCAAAAGATGCAGCCATTCGACCAAGAGTGAAAGGAAGAACTGAAATGAACGACACTGCAAAGACTAAAACGGCCGCCGAAACGGAGAGAATGCGCGGCTTGCCAAGCCATTCGACCGTTGGCACAAACGATCTGGAAACCGCTTCTTCATTCTACGACAAACTGCTTTCCGTGTTCGGCATCGGGCGCGTTCTGGTTCAGCCTGGTCGTGCCGTCTACTACGGCCACAGGACCCTTGAGTTCGGCGTCATCAAGCCGTTTGACGGACAACCAGCGACGGTCGGCAACGGTGGCATGGTGGCTTTCGAGGCCTGTTCCCGCGCCCAGGTTGAGGAAGTCCACGCGGCAGCCTTGGCACTCGGTGGCCAAGACGAAGGTGCTCCCGGTCCACGAGGCGAGAATGGCGCCGACCCTTACTGTGCCTACTTCCGTGATCCCGAGGGCAATAAGTTTCTCGTCTACCGCGCAGGACCGGACGAGCTCTGATTGCTGGCACGACGGGAGGCGTACGAGTTACGCCTCCCAGCAAAAGCACAGCACCGAATTTGTTGTGCAACCCGTTTTCGTCGATAACTAAACGCCGGAGTAATTTGTCGTGGATCCTCTATCGCAAACGAATGGACCTCTGTTCGAGCCGCTTCCGCTGCCTTGCGGTTTGACGCTGAACAATCGAATTGCGAAATCCGCTATGTCGGACTCCCTAGGAGACGGAACCGGCCATCCGACCGCTGTGCAGACGCGGCTATATCAACGCTGGGCCGAAGGCGGGTTGGCCGTCTCGATAATCGGCGAAGTGCAGCTCACCTCCGGCTACGCAGAGAACCCTGGCAACCTGGTACTTAACGAAGCGTCGGACCTTGAACGGTTCCGGAAACTTGCCCTTCATGGCAGCGAAAACGGCACAAGCCTATGGCTACAGCTCGGCCACGCAGGAGCGCTTGCCTACACACCGACCAGCAACCCCAAGGGCCCTACTGCTTTCGACCTGCCGGGACTGCGTTGCGTGGAAATAACATCCGAGGAAATAGGTCAACTGCCCTCACAATTTGCGGCCACAGCCCGGTTGGCGCAGGAGGCCGGTTTTGGAGGTGTGCAAATTCACGCAGCACATGGGTTTTTGCTCAGTCAGTTTCTTTCGCCTCTGTTTAACAAGCGGACGGACGGGTACGGCGGCGCGATCGCCAGCCGTATGCGGCTCTTGCTGGAAGCCATCGATGCAACCCGCGCCGCTGTCGGACCGAGCTTCCCGATTGCCGTTAAGCTCAATTCTTCTGACGAACTGGAGGGAGGATTCGACGAGGAAGACGCGCTCAAGGTCGTGGCGGCGTTGGACCGAACCTCGATCGACCTGATCGACATCAGCGGTGGGACCTACTTTCCTGGAGCCAAGTCCGCTTCCGACAGGTCCGGACGTGGACCCTATTTCCTCGAATTCGCAAAACGTGCGCGCGCTGTGACGACGAAGCCTCTTATGCTGACAGGAGGCTTCAAGACGCGCGCGCAGGCCGAAGACGCCGTGGCAAGCGGTGCAGTTGATATGGTCGGTCTCGCGCGCGCTCTCGTCCTCGAACCTTCGCTGCCCAATCTCTGGAAAGAACAAAAGAAATCGGAGCCAGCCTTTCCAAGGTTTTCGGATGCCCCGGAGGGTGGGGTTACGGCATGGTACACAATGCGGCTGGCTGAGATCGGCAGCAACACGGAAACATCTGATTTCCTTGGCCTCGAACGGGCAATCCAGGCCTACAAAGCCCGCGACGAAGCGCGAACGGAACAGTGGTCGGCTCATTTCGAAAATGCAGTTAGAACGAGCTAACCCGACTACGTCGGGGTCTCGCCGCCCCATCTCCCACCACCCGCTCTCGATGTGCCGTGGCTCCCGAGTACTGGCTAACAGCGCTCTATCGTCGTGGTAAGCGCCGTTGCCATCCGCTTCGCCTGGCGGGCAGGCTCCACCGAGCGAGTAATTTGGGCTACGGCGGTTGCTCCTTCCTGGAGAAGGTTGATTTCGTCCGCCACACGCCGAGGGTCACGGAATCGCGCCGCGTGAGCAAGTTCCTCGAAGTATGCGAGTGACAGACGCTTGTGCATCTCCGCAGCTCGAAACACGGGATCGGCGATGTCCTTGTGTTCTCCCGCGGCAGCCATAAAGCCGCAACCTCTGAACTCTTTGTCCTTGAACCATTGTTCCAGAAAGTCGAACGTCGACAGAATTCGCTCCACGGGATCATTTGCGCACGTTTCCACGAACTCGCGCATCTCACGACGATCTGCTTCGTCGCGCCGCTCCAGTGCCGCGACGATCAGCTCCTCCTTTGTTTCGAAGTGCCGGTAGAGGGTGGTTTTCGCGACGCCGCTTTCCGACACAATCAAGTCGATACCAGTCGCGTGGTATCCATACTCATTGAAAAGCCGCAGAGCGGTCTCCAGCAAATGGTTCTTGATCTCTGACCGCCGCATTGCCCTACCTTTCACAACTGATCTGTATCGATAAATAGTCGTTCGTGGAGGCCGACGCAACACTGTGGCGGCACCCCAGGCGCCGGACAATCGCGGATTCGTGATTTGTTAACGATACAGATCGGTAGTATTTATCTCACAACGATACAGGACGGTATCGTTAAAAACTCGAGCGAGCCGAAAACTCGGCGCTATCGTCAACCAATGGGAGAAGAAAATGACCGAAATCATTCATCACATCGGCGTTCAGCCGAAATCGAAGCGTATCGAAAGCATCCAGCATCTAGCAGAGACTTACGGGCGTACGGCAACGACAGCTGGCCTTTATGTATCGATTACTGTCATCTACGCTTGGTTCGGCGGCATGAAATTCACCGCTTACGAGGCGCAAGGCCTTGTGGATCTGGTTAGCAACAACCCGCTGGTAAGCTGGATGTACTCAATCCTGAGTGTGCGAGGTTTTTCGAGCTTCCTCGGCATACTCGAAATCAGCATTGGAGCACTTATAGCCGCGAGGCTTGTCAGCCCGGTTTACTCGCTGGTTGGAGGCGTGCTGTCATCTGGCCTGTTCGTCACCACTATCAGTTTCATGATTACAACCCCCGGCGTGGTCGTCCCGGAACTCGGTTTCCCCGCGATCTCGGTCGCACCAGGCCAGTTCCTTCTCAAGGACGTCGGTCTTCTAGCACTGTCGCTCTGGATTGCGATGGATTCCCTTATCGCGATCCGGTTCACGCGAACCTGAGGGCCAACGAGCTTTGCATACCAGCCTTCAAAGCGAGCGCCCCTCTTCGGGGCGTCGCCGTTCGCCCCGGGGGATTGTCCATCGCTTTGTTTCACGGGTTGTGATGAGAAGGATCTCGATACCGCGGAGAGATTTCCGGTAGCAAAGCGCCCCAACCTGCTCCACCAAGTCGCCTTGGAAAACCCTGTGCGCTTCAGCTTTGAGAAATAGCTATCCGGCTGTTCCATTGCACAAACATGGCGTGGAGGCCGATTCGCGACAAGGCCTCCGCGCAAAGCCGGAACAGCCGAACATCAGACCGTCAGGACAGAGAAAGATCGACCGACCTTAGGTCGGCAAAGGCTCCCCTGTTTGTTCCCGTACCATGTATTCCGCATACCAGCTTGGCCAGCCTTCGTCGTGTTGCCCGGTCAGTTTCTCGTGTTCGCCATGGGCCTCCGATGCCCGTCGCAGCGCGGCCTCGAGTTCGCCAGAGGAGACGAAGGTCGCCCCGCCCTTGTCTATGCGTCCCGGCAAGCGATTCGTAACCTCCTGTAACAACCAACCGTTTCCGTCAGGATCACTGAACGAAGCGTAGGTCCGGTAGGTGCGGCGCTCCGGATCACGGCCGCGTACTCTCCGGCTGCCGAAAAGGTACGGCTCGTCGTTGCCCGTTTGCTCTTGTCCTGCATGAAACACTTCACTGACCCGCACACCGCGTGCCACCAGTTCCTCGCGCGCCGCGGTGATGTCGGAGACTATCAGGTATAGGCCCCGCGCGGAGCCGGCCGCAGCCGATGTGACATTCTTGCCGAAGATGATCGAACATCCCGAACCGGGCGGCGTGAACTGGATCACGCGCCAGTCGTTACCAGCGGTGTAGTCGCCGTCTAGCCGCCAGCCAAGGCTGGCGTAGAAGCTCTTGGCCCGATCGACGTCGGCAACGGGGATTACGACCACTTCCAGCTTCATGTCGACGCCGCGCACCACGGTAGGCTGTGAAGTTTCGCTACGAACCTCGGTATTACTCATGTGGAGTCTCCTGGGTTGGATGAGCTGCAACGTGCGTATGTTCCCGACAGCTCTGGGGCGTTTTTGGGCGACACACCTACTTTACGCGGGCGGGTCGACCGTCACCTGAGGACACTTTCTCCTGAGAGAACCGATGCCCCTCATCTCGCGCGAACGCAGTCGAGGGGGCTTCCCCAACTGCTGCCGATAGTGCACAGCAAATCGGCCGAGCTCGAAAAAGCCGAAGTTCATCGCGATCCCGGTTACGGCTGAGCCCGGTGGTGCCTCCAGAAGCTTCCGCCGTCCGGCGAACCAGGGCGTTCAACTTCGCGCTCGACCTTGATGCTCCGGTTTCTCTCCCAGACATGACCTGCGAATTCCATGATCACGCCCCAAACCCTGAAACATGGGCCGGGATTCTAGTCGGCGAGTTTCGTCAACACAACGATCCTTGAGTTGCGGGTGGCTAGTGGCCTTTCGTCGGCGTTCGAAAGAGTTTCGTGTCCGCCGGGGACGGCGGGCCATCAGACCTTTCCGATTCAAAGCTCGGATGAGCAATTGACCGATCTGTCTGGCGAGGAGAAGGCAACCTACGAACAGCTCGCGCTCTTCTATAAACATGTCTACCACGCCTTCGGGCAGACATTTAGCGGCTTGGGGACAGCCGAAGCTCTTCACGGACGAGGTTCGGACAGGATTGCGAAGCCTGCGGAAAGCTAGCTGAAAATTCTCTGCGCGCATTGGCCCATACCCGCTGCGCGCAGAACAGGTCATGCCCTCGCGGCGCGAGGTGCCTTCCGATTGGTAAGGTAAACTCCGGCAACCACTATTACCGTTCCAAGGATCAATGGAGGGGTAAGAGGCTCTCCAAATGCGATAAGGGCCTGGACCGCTACCGTAGGCGGGCAGAGGTAGATCAGGGACGCAGCGCGCGAAACCTGGCCCCGGCGGATCAAATAGAGAAGCAGGGCAATGCCGCCCACCGATATTCCGAACACCGACCAGGCAAGAGCAAGATAGGTCTCTACGGCACCGTCGAACCGAAACGTCTCGAAGGTGAGCGCGAAGGGAACGGTAAGGGCCAATGCACCCAGATATTGCAACGTCGCGATTGCGGTCAGGTCACCAGTTTGAAGGTGTTTCTTCTGGTAGATTGTCCCGTAGGTGACAGAGAACATCGCAGCCAGGTTGACGGCGAGTGGAATGCCAGCATGGAGGAGATCGGACGCACCGGGTTGCATGAGCTTTGGTGAGATGGCCACAGCGATGCCAATGAAGCCAAGCGCCAGACCCGCCGTTTGTGACGGCCGCAACCGTTCGCCGATGAGGAAGCTGGCTGCCATTGCCGTCAGGAGCGGCTGCATTGCGGCAATGATGCCGGAGATGCCGGCCGGGACCCCGTGCGCCACCGCCCACCAGACGCCCCCGAGATAGAAGCCGTGCAGGAAAACGCCGGAATAGACTGCTCGCCACGCCAACGCGCCCCTAGGCCATTTGGTCCTGATGGCGACGCAAATAGCGAAGAAGGCGACAGCCGAAAGCGCATAGCGGATCGTGAGAAATGTGAAGGGCTCGGAGTGAAGCGCCGCGTACTTGGCGATGATCCAGCCGGTCGACCACAGAAATACAAAAATGGCGGGAGCGAAACGGTCAAGGGTCATGAATATCTCTAATGTTCGAGAAACGTTCGTGGTCATAAATCTTTGGATTTTCGGCATCTTAGGCCGATTTTTGATGCTCACTTCAGCGCGGCTGATGAGTATGCTTTTGTGCCTCGAGCAATGCGGCAGCGGCCGTGTACCCACCGCTCATCCCGTCCAGGAAGTGCAAGTGGGCGCCCCGAGCACCGGTCGGCACCAGGCAGGTCATCAGCGCGTGAGACTGACGATGCAGTCCGAAATAGACCTCGCCTCGTCCTTTTGCCGAGGTTAGGAGCGCTTCGATCTCCTCAATCTGCTCCGGCGTACAGTCAAGGGTCAGGCGAAGGACATCGTCGTACCTCCTGTAGTCCGAATTCAGAACGACGTCCGCCCACCCCTTTCCGCCAAGGTAGTCAGCGACGTCGTCGGTGATCACGACATCGTCGGGAACGGGGCGCGATGAGCCATCCCTCGCACCGAGCGCGGTGAGCAATTGTCTTGCCAGCACGGTGAAGGTTTCCTGCCGCGTATGATCCTGCGGCTCGACAAGAAGGGAAAGGATATCTCCACGCTGACTTGGGATGGGTGCCCACTCGCAAGTCAATCCTTTCAGATCGGGGGTTGTGTATTCCTCGCATGGCAGGAGCACGTGATTTCCAGCTTTGATATCCCTGTCAGCCCAGTTCAGCCCGCCGCCCGCAAACATGGTATACGTGGCTGTTTCCGATGCAGCAAACCGTGCGACCTTCACGTCACTTCCAGCCGCGCGTATGTCCCTGACTTTCACCAGGCCGATTCTGAGGTCGAGCCGCAGTTGATCGCGCGCATAGCCCGCGACGCGACGCAGGACGCCGATCGCGGTGTCTCTTACACCAGGGTCGAAAGCAAATGCTGCACCGTCGCCGCGAAACACGAATGGAAAGTCGAAGTTGCCGAAAGCATTGCCCAACGCTGCAATCGCCGACGCACCGGCGAAATTCACATCCTTATAGTGCCCTCGGGCAATAGCTGAGGTTGAATCGACGACGTCGGTCACTCCGATCAGCCAGTCATCGGGTAAGGGCGTGTAGCTTGTCGTGTCCAGCAGTTCGGCGAAATCACGGCTGGCTTCGGGTGGTCGGTAAGCCTTGTCCATTGAATCCTCCTACATCAAGGTTTACCCACCTGGCCCACCAAAGCGGCAGACGAGGCGGGTTTCCGTTCAGATAAGGGTCGTCACGACATCGACATTGCCGTGTGTTGCCTTCGAGTACGGGCAGATGTTGTGGGCGTCATCCAGCAGCTCGGTTGCCACTGCAGGGTCGATGCCAGGAACGCTTACGTTGAGGCGAGCACTAAGGAAGTACGAACCTTCCTCAAGATTCAGGTCAATCTCGGCGTCAACCGCGACTCCGGCCGGAAGCTTGATGTGCTTCAGCGACGCCGCATACTCGATAGCGCCCATGTAGCAGGCGGACCAGGCGGCACCGAACAGGTTTTCTGCTGCCGGATGTGGCTGCTTCATCTTGATGTCCAGATGGCCATCGCTGCTGCGTGCGCCGCCATCGCGACCGTTTGTGTTGTGGGTCTTACCGGTGAAAAGAACCTTGTGTGTCATGGCGAAACTCCTCTGTGTTGGTTGAGTGTCTGCACCGTTGTGCTGCCAACAGAGGTACTGCCGCACGACCGAAATCGCACGTTAGGCGTTGTTAGACGTTGATTGATGCGGCCCTCCAACAAACAAGGATTAACAACGCCTAACGTGAGCGTCGGACCTCCTCGGCGTAGCTTTTAGGGCAGCACAAGGGTGCAGACTCTCAATCGCCATTTCTCGAGGAGAGAGACCATGACCACCACCAGAACCGAAGTTATCGACGTGAACCGACGCCGGCTTTTAGGCGCCGCCGCAACTGGCGCCGCCGCACTCGGCATCGCAAACCTGTTCCCCGACCGCTCTATTGCAGCGAGCGACCCCGAAGCGATCCGCCCGTTCCGGGTCAACGTTCCAGAAGCTGATCTTGATGACCTACGTTATCGGCTGACCCATACCCGCTTGCCGGAGAAAGAAACGGTGAGCGACTTCTCGCAAGGGGTGCCGCTGAAGACCATCAAGCAGGTCTTGCGCCATTGGCGGACCGAGTATGATTGGCGCAAGGTCGAAGCCCGGATCAATGCCGTGCCGAACTTCCTCACGGAGATCGATGGCCTGGATATCCACTTCATCCACGTTCGTTCGAAGCACGAAAACGCACTGCCGCTGATCGTGACGCACGGTTGGCCGGGCTCGATCGTCGAGCAGCTGAAGATCATTGGCCCTCTGACCGACCCGACTGCCTATGGAGGTGATGCCTCCGACGCGTTCCACGTCGTCATCCCGTCCATGCCAGGCTATGGCTTTTCCGGAAAGCCCGACGCCACCGGCTGGGGACCGGAGCGCATTGCGGCCGCATGGACTACCCTGATGCGTCGGTTGGGATACAAGAACTTCGTTGCCCAGGGCGGCGACTGGGGTGCAGTGGTCACCGACATGATCGGCGTACAAGCCCCACCCGAACTGCTCGGCATCCACACCAACATGCCCGGAGCAATTCCCGTGGAGATCAACAGCGCATCCTTTGCCGGCGCTCCAGCTCCGGAGGGCCTCTCCGACGAAGAGCGGAGCTCGTACGACCAGCTCGTCTTCTTCTACAAGCACGTGTACTACGCCTTCCTGATGGGAACGCGACCGCAGACGCTGACTGGATTGGCCGACTCTCCGATCGCCCTTGCGACATACATGCTCGATCACGATGCCCGGAGCCTTGAACTGATCGCGCGCTCCTTTGACGGCCAAAAAGAAGGTCTGAGCCCCGACGACGTACTCGACAACGTGACGCTGTTCTGGCTGACCAACACAGGTGTGTCGGCCGCTCGTCTCTATTGGGAAAACAAGCTCGCCTTCTTTGCGCCCAAAGGCGTCAAGGTACCTGTCGCGGTGAGTGTCTTCCCGGATGAGCTTTATCAGACGCCGCGCAAATGGGCCGAGGCCGCCTACCCCAACCTGATCCACTACAACAAGGTGGCAAAGGGCGGCCATTTCGCGGCCTGGGAACAGCCCAAGCTCTTTGTCGATGAAGTGCGGACCGGGTTCCGCAGCTTGCGGAAATCTGGCTGACCACTTCAGGCGCGTGCACTGCGCGCGCCTCCCTCCTTCCCCGGGGTACGATCATGCAACATGTGCATACTGCCAGGACAGAGACCATTGGCAGCCGAGAGAACGGCTTCGCCCGCAGCGCGGACGGTGCTCTTGATATCAGACTTTCAAATCCTGCCGGCAATCGGCTCGGTACGAACCCGGAGCAGCTTGTCGCGATCGCCTGGTCAGCGAGTTTCGCCAGTTCGCTGAAACATGTCGCCGACCTTAGGCGGATCAAGCTCCACGCAGATGTCAGGATATACGCCAATGTGGAGTTATCCTCGGACGACCGGGGATACGTCGTCGGCGTCCGCCTGGATATCTACCTGCCAGGGCTGGATCGCGAGAGTGCATCGCTTTTGATTGAGGCGGCTCGGCATGAATGCCCATACTGCCGGGCAACACACGGCAACATCCGTGCCTTCTACAATCTCGTCTGAGTACTCGACGTGCGCAAACCGAATGCTGAGCCGCCATGGCTCCGAAGAAAGCGTTGGAGTATAACGAGCGCGGTGGAGGTGGTCAGGGGGAATGCCATGACGCGGGCTGGTGGCGATGCAGCAGGTGACCTGTCCTTCGGCCCTTTTTGTTTGAATGTCGGTCAGCGGCTGCTTGCGAAGGAAGGGGTTCCGGTCGAGCTTGGCGCACGCGCCCTGGATCTTTTGATCGCGCTGGTATCCGCTCCGAACACCCTCTTGAGCAAAAGCGATTTGATGTCCCGGATTTGGCCAGACGTTGTCGTTGAAGAGGGTAATCTGCGCTTCCACATGACCGGGCTGCGCAAAGCCCTTGGCGATGGGCAGGATGGTGCTCGCTACATCACCACGATCCCCGGCCGCGGCTACTGCTTCGTCGCGCCCATCACAGGCTCGGCCCACGTGCTGGTGACTGATGATGGCGCAGCGAAATTCAGGCATGCCAATCTCCCCAACCGCTTGGAACGCATGGTCGGGCGCGAGAGTGATATCCTTGACCTCTCGGAGAGACTGTCGAGGTTTCCCGTCGTTTCCATCGTGGGGAGTGGAGGCGTCGGCAAGACCACCGTCGCGATTGCATTGGCCAATCACTTGGCGACGACGTTCGATGGAGCCGCGGTACTTGCCGATTTCGGAACGCTAAGCGATCCATCACTCGTTTCGCCCGCCCTCGCGTCCATGCTCGGAATACCCGTCGGCTCCGATGACGTGCGCCCCAGCCTGCTCGCCTATCTCCGTGACAAGCGGATCCTTCTTGTGTTCGACACCTGCGAGCATGTGGTCGATACCGTGGCAGACCTTGCAGCGAGCATAATCGACGCCGCGCCGCAGGTCCGCATCGTGGTCACGAGCCGCGAAGCTCTCAGGATCGAAGGCGAAAGCATCTACAAGCTCGACACCCTTGCCTGCGCACCGGACGATCCGGAAATTACAGCCGAAACCATTCTCTCCTATCCGGCTTCCCAATTGTTCGTCGAACGAACTGCCGCAAGCGGAGCCGCGTTGGCCATAACTGACGAGGACGCGCATATCATTGCAGCGATCTGCCGTAAGCTCGACGGTATGGCACTCGCGCTGGAACTGGCCGCGCGACGGGTCGAAGCCTACGGCCTTTCCCAGACGGCTGCCCTACTCGATCAGCATCTTGCCCTCGCATGGGTGGGATCACGCAACGCGCCGCCTCGTCAGAAGACCCTGCAGGCGACTCTCGACTGGAGCTACGGGCTGCTGCCGGAACTGGATCGCACCGTTCTTCGGAGACTGGCGATCTTCGTTGGCGATTTCACGCTTGATGCCGCCTGGGAAGTGATTGCGAAACCTCCCCTCGATCGACCTGCGCTCTTTGGTGCCGTCGATAGTCTTGTTGCCAAGTCGCTGCTGAGCGCGAATTCCTTCGGCGCGATGATGCGCTATCGATTGCTCGATACCACGCGAGCCTACGCGCTCCATGGACAGACCGAAGATGATCGCGCGGAACTGGCTGCAAGCCACGCCTCATACTACCGACGTTGGCTTGAGCAGTTTGGCCCAGATTGGCCAACGCTCTCCAGCGGACCCGAGCGACTGCCCTATTTCCTTGGAATCAACAATGTCCGGGCTGCCTTGGAATGGGCGTTCGGCGACAACGGCAACACCGACGCCGGTATCAGTCTGGCCGCTGCGGCAGTTCCTGTATTTCAGGCGATGTCGCTCTTTCCGGAATGCCAGCGCTGGTCCGAGCGCGCTCTTTCTGCAATGGACGATCACCATCGGGGAAGCCGTGAGGAGATGCATCTTCAGGCTGGCCGCGGCATCGCCCGCATGTATCTTCACGGCGGCCGTGACACGCTTCCCGCGCTCACCAGGAGCCTCGAGATAGCAGAGGGACGAGGAGACGCGGTCGATCAGCTAAAGGTTCTCGGCCCATTGAACATGTTTCATCTCCGGACCGGAGATTTCAAATCGGCGCTCCAGTGCGCCTTTCGGTGTTCTTCCGTCGCTGAGGCAACCGGAGAGGCGTCCGCGATTTCGCTTGGACACTTCTTCCTCGGAAATTCATTGCACTTCAGCGGCGAACTTAGCCGCGCCAGGGTCGAACTAGAGGCCGCGTTATCGAGCGATCCGCGCCCGAGCCGCGTGCCCGGAAGCTATGTCGGTTTCCAGGGTCGCGGGCTGGCAGGTGGAATACTCGCGAGAAACCTTTGGCTCCAAGGCCTTCCTGACCAAGCTGAATTCAGAGCACGGCAAACGATCAAGGAAGCGGCTGAAGCGGACCATTCGTTGACGCTTTGCATCGCGCTGCTCGGTGGCATCGCGGTTTTTCTTTGGCGCGGCGACCTGGAGAGTGCGCAGGAGCACATTGATTGGCTCATATCCCGTGCGGGGCTGCACTCCCTGTCGCCATACGTATCGGTGGCGAGAGGCTTTGAGGGAGAAATCGCCATCCGGCGGGGTGATCCCAGCGCAGGCGTCAGCAACATACGGCGATGCATCGAAAGACTGCATGGGTCGACCTATGAGGTGTTCACCACCATGCTGGAACTGTCACTGATAAAAGGGTTGGCGCTGTTGGGCGAAGTCGGCGAAGGCTTGGAGAGGGTAGAGAAAGCCATCCAATCGATCGAAGCCAACGGAGACTTCTGCTACAGCCCTGAACTCCTGCGAATAAAGGGGAACCTTTTGCGATCGATTTCTCCTTCGGAGGAGGCACGCAGATGCATTACAGGGGCCATCCACGCAAGTCGAAAGATGGGCGCACGCGGGTGGGAATTGCGCGCCTCCTGCGATCTCGCCGCTCTTGAAACGGAATACGGGAAAAAAGAGGAAGCCGCGGCAATCCTTCAACCAATCGTTGATCGGTTCGACGAGGGCCACAACACCGAGGATCTAAAGGCGGCTGAAGATATAAAGATGCGTGCCGAGTGCTAATGACGGACCATACCAATTCCTCCGTGGCCTCACCGCAAGGGCTGCGTCAGTCCACACTCACACGCCCTACGGCTCCACAATCGTGAGCAAGGCGGGCGAGCTCCTCGCCGAACCGACAGTCCTATAACGCGACCCACCCAAAATCTGACGACCTACATTGTCTCCGCTGACGCTTGACGGAAACGTTGGAGACATGACGTTCGAGATCACGGACTGCCGCGGCGTGCTGGTTGCGGAACTACCCTTCATATTCTGCATGACTCTCCACTAAGGTGGGCGAGTGAAGTTCCGAGCTTTGGTTACGGCGATCAGTCGGCCATCACCGTTCTGCGAATATTTAAATTCGCTCTAGGTGAATCTAGTTCGCTTTAAAATAGTTTCATCAATCCGCTCGCGAGCGGCACGGTGCGCGACGGCCCGCCCATCATTCAAAAATGCTGATGGTATCCATAAACTCTATTCGTTTGATTGATGGGAGCAGAACACCCATATTGTATACATCAAATAAGCGTCATCCGACGATGAAAGGAAACGGAAATGACGACGATTACCTTCAGGCACACCAAGACGCCTTCAACCGAAGCCCACCTGCATGTTGCCGACTACGCTCGCAAGCTGGTTCACGCATGGCACCAGTGGCAGGCCGCCCGCGAGATCGAATCCATGCCCTTCGATATGCGGAAGGACATTGGTTGGCCGTCGGCGGATGGCGCAGATGAGCGCAAGGTTATGTAATGAATCCGACATTCCTCCCCGTGTGAAAGCGGCGCCTTGCCTTCGGGCAGCGCCGCTTTCTCCGTTTTTAGAGCCGCCCAATTAAATCTTGAATTTCATACACATATTTTGCTGAAGCCGGTTTTTGTGAACTTTTGAAGACGGCGATCGTCATTTGATCATCGTCAATTTCAGCAATGTCGCAAATTTGCTCTTTGCGGCCGCATTTATCCATGAGAATGTCGCTTTCAGAATATCGAAACGACGTATTCCAAGCAACGAATAGTGTATTCGCACCTCCAGCACGGATTTGTCTCATGAACAAGATGTCGCATAAGCAACGCTCTCTCGTCTTCTTCATGGTTCCGCAGTTTACGATGCTGCCGTTCTCGGCGGCAATCGATACGCTGCGCATCGCCAACCGCATGCTCGGCTACGAGGCCTACACGTGGCGACTGACCTCGGTTGACGGGCAAAAGGTCTATTCTTCCTGCGGCATCGGCGTCGAGGCAAACACGTCGCTTTCTGACGAGCGCCGCAACCTCGGTGGCGAGCATCGCCCGAGCATGGTGCTGGTCTGTTCCGGCATCGACGTCGAGGACTTCAACAACAAGTCCGTCAGTGCCTGGTTGCGCGAATCCTACAATCGCGGCGTCGCCGTCGGCAGCCTCTGTACGGGCGCACATATCCTCGCGCAGGCGGGCCTGCTGAATGGCAAGCGCTGTGCGATCCACTGGGAAAACCTGCCGGGTTTTTCGGAAGCCTTTCCGCAGGCCGAGGTCTATGCCGATCTCTATGAGGTCGACAGCAATCTTTATACCTGTGCCGGCGGCACCGCGTCGCTCGACATGATGCTGAACCTGATCGGCCAGGACTTCGGCGAGACACTGGTCAACCGGGTCTGCGAGCAGCACCTAACCGACCGGGTACGCAGCCCGAACGATCGCCAGCGGCTGCCGCTCCGCGCGCGCCTCGGCGTCCAGAATGCCAAGGTTCTTTCCATCATCGAATTGATGGAGGGCAATCTCTCGGAGCCGCTGTCGCTGCTTGAGATCGCGGATGGCGTCGACCTGTCACGCCGCCAGATCGAACGGTTGTTCCGCCAGGAAATGGGGCGCTCTCCCGCCCGCTACTATCTGGAAATACGGCTGGATCGCGCCCGTCATCTGCTGGTGCAGTCCTCGATGCCGGTCGTCGAAGTCGCCGTCGCCTGCGGCTTCGTCTCGGCCTCGCACTTCTCCAAGTGTTATCGCGAACTCTACCATCGTTCGCCGCAGCAGGAGCGCGCAGAGCGCAAGATGACGATGGCAACGGCACGCCAAGCCATAGCGGCCTAAATAGCGCCGGGGCGGCTATTGAGCCGCCTCCTCCGTCATCCGTGCGTCGGAATAGACCTGATTGCGACCTTTGTGCTTGGCCATATACAGAAACTGGTCGGCGGCATTGAGATAGTTGTCGAAAGTTTCGTAGTCGGAAATTTCGGCAACGCCGATCGACACGGTTACGGAAAGTTCTTCGTCGTCCGCCATCACCTTCAGGCGCGCGATATCCGACCGGATCTCGTCGCACAATTTGCTCGCGGCGCTCGAATCCATCATCGGAAAGAGGATCGCAAACTCCTCGCCGCCAAGGCGCGAAAGCAGGTTGTCGCTCCCCTCAAAGATCGTCGCCAGTCGATCTGCGACCGCCTTCAGCACTTCGTCTCCGATCTCATGTCCGTAGGTGTCATTCAGTCGCTTGAAATGATCGATGTCGAGGATCGCAACAGCGGCCGCAGCCTTGTGCCGCAGGCAATCATTGACCAGCTTCGGTCCGAGATCGTAGAAATAGCGTCTGTTATAGAGACCTGTAAGATAGTCGCAGGCCGCGGCTGCCCGAAGCTGCTTCAACTGTGCCAAGGTCTCAACGTTGTTGGCGATACGACACTGCAGTTCTTCGGCCACGAACGGCCTGTAGAGAAAGTCGGATGCACCCGCCTTCAGGAAGCTCGCAGAAAGCATGCGGTCGCTCGAGGATGAAACGCCGATGATCCGCAACCTGTCTGAGCCGTAGTGCCGACGTATCCGCCGGGTCAACTCGTAACCGCTCATATCGGGCATATGGTGATCGGTGATGACGACCTCGATGTCGTCGTAGGCCTCCAGCGCGGCGAAAGCCTCGAGCCCGGAAGCCGCTTCGATAACCATGTATTGCTGTGCTTCCAGCAATCCGACAAGGATCTGGCGCGCGGAAGCCACATCATCGACCACGAGGATCCGTGTCCTCCTGTTCGACAATACACGTCTGGCGCTGGCGACCACGTTGTCGAGCGCGAACTCGTTGTCCTTCAGCACATAGTCGACAACACGGCGCTCCATGATGCGGTTGCGCGTAGGAAGATCGAAGGTGGCGGTGAAGACGATGGTCGGAACACCAGCCTCTATGGTGCAGTCGAGCGCCTCGCCATAAGGCGCATCCGGCAGATTGAGGTCGACGATCGCCATCATATAGTCGTTAGGCGACTGGGCGACGGTCTCTTTCAGCATCCTTAGAGAGGAGCACGGCTTGACGTTCAAACCAAGTTCCGCATGAAGCCGATGGCACAAGACCACGGAAAACATCCGGGAATCCTCAACCAGGAGTACCCACTGGCCACCAAAGCGTGGCCCGGATCCATCCCGATGGAGATCCTCCCGGAAAGCCATTCACCCTTATCCCCCAGAAAGCCGCCGCGGTCCGAATCGACCATCTTTTCGACTTTTGTGAAGATAACTCACAGAAACACGCGTGAGAAGATATCTAGACTTGGCAACACTTGAAATTGCAAAAATCTCAATCTCAGAAGCGTGAGCGCGCCTCCGCCTAACATCGCCGGGCGAAGGCCGTGTGTCAGGCAACGGCCCGTTCCTTACGCATCGACTGGATCTGCAACAGTGTGTCGAGGTTCTGGTTGACGCGGCAGTAGAACTCTTCGTCGATGAACGGCCGCAGCATGAAGTCATTGCCGCCCGCCTTGAGGAACCGCGCGGACAGCAACCGGTTCGACGATGACGATACGCCGATGATTCGCAATTCGTGCGAACCAATGCTGGCGCGGATGCGACGGGTGAGCTCGAACCCATCAATGTCGGGCATGTTGTAGTCGGTGATCATCAAGCCGATGTCGCGGTTTGCCTTGAGGATTTCGAGCGCCTTGGCGCCGCTGTCAGCGGTGCTGACCCGGAAATTGTAGCGCTTGAGGCGGCTCGACAGCAGAGCGCGGGCCGTCGGGCTGTCGTCGACAATCAGGACGTGATGACGATGATTGGTGAGGAAGCGGCAGATCGATTCCGCAAGCAGATCAACGGCGAAGACATTGTCCTTCAGAATGTAATCGACGATGTCCTTGGCCATCAACTTGTCGCGCATGCCTTCCTGGAAAGTGCCGGTGAAGACGATGGTCGGGATGCTGAGATCGATCAGATATTCCAGCGCCTCGCCATTTTCGGCGCCCGGCAGATTGATGTTGGAAATGGCAAGGGTGATCGGGTCCGTGGATTTGTCATAGGACAGTTGCAGCTCTTCGAAACTCCGGCAGATTTCCACGTCGATATCGAAAAGCTCTTTCAACCGCTTGCCGATCATCGACGTAAATACGTTGGAATCCTCCGCCAGAATAATGCGCGCATCCGCAAACATGCCTCCGGAATATTGCATTCCCGAAATACCCAAAAACGCCATTTCCAAACCTTTTTATGAAACTTCTGTCCCCGGCTGAATCGGTACAATACCCGCTTTGAATAAGTATTAATCGGCCCTCGCCACTGACCAACAAAAAGGCGGCCACAGGGGCCGCCTTGGCATTCTTCAAAACATGCTTAAAAGACTATGCGCGCAGCGCCGCATTGTCAGGATCGAGCGGGCTCTCGCCGACAACGGTCGCGTTGTGTTGCTCGATCGCCGTGACAGTGGAGTTGCGATACGATAGATCGTGGCCTCACGGTCACGCGCGACCGACGGAAATCGCCTTCGCGAACTATGCAGCGAGCCGCGATTTGCCAAATGCCTGTTTACGGCATGCGAAAAGTATGCCGCGACTACATGCAGATAGGTAAGACGCAAAAGGCCTTTGGCCGAAAATCCGTGAACAGAAATGGCAGTCAGAGCGTAGCGTCGTTCATTTTATGACGGCCGAACCCTTGATGATGTCGATCGTTTCGCCGCCGCTGAGACCGATGCGATCGCCATCAGGCGCCGTGATGAAGCAGCCCGACGGGCAGAACGTTTCCGAAGCACCGGGATCGAGCACAAGCTGCATCTTGTTGCCGCCCTCGGTAAGGACGATCACAACGGCGGCGCTGTCGGTGTTGGTGATGGAAGCTGCGTGAGTTTGGCCTGCGGCCACGAGTGACAGAAACAGTACGACGGCAAATTTTGCCATGCAGTGCGGCGCGGATGAAGCGCCCTCCCTTGGAGCGTCTCGGCGCTGCTGC
The DNA here is from genome assembly GCF_000298315.2 of Rhizobium grahamii CCGE 502. Classification (GTDB taxonomy): domain Bacteria; phylum Pseudomonadota; class Alphaproteobacteria; order Rhizobiales; family Rhizobiaceae; genus Rhizobium; species Rhizobium grahamii. The sequence continues at coordinate 307,327 of NZ_AEYE02000013.1, forward strand.
CCCCAGCAACGAAAATCCGATTGCCGACGTTATATAGCGACCGCTCTGAACGATCGCTGAACAACGCCTTTACCCCTTGAGATTGCCATCTGCCGATTTGCCGCGCAACCGGCGCACCGTACCGGCTTCTTCGTCCACTTCACTCGCCTCGGAGGCGTCGTCGATCTTCGCTGGCGGTTTGCCGGCGGCAGTTGCCGTTCCGACGTGGTCCGCCTGACGATGGAACACGACATCGCTCTGCGGGAGCGGAATTTCGACACCCTCCTCCCGGAACCTCTTGAGGATTGCGATACGCAGATCATTCCGGACCTTCAGGCCGTCACCCATGTCCGCAAGCATGAAACGAAGCTCGAAGTCCAGCGAATACGGCCCGAACCGTAAGAACTCCACGTGTGGCTCAGGATTGCGGAGCACCACGGGTACGGCGTTGACGAGTTCCAACAGAATATCCATCACCTTCTGCGGGTCGGACTCGTAGCTTACCGAAACCGGAATTTCGGACCGCCCCATCTTGTTGCGGTGGGTCCAGTTGCCGACAGATGCGTTGATCAATTCGGAATTCGGCACGATGATCGACTGCTTGCGGAACGTCTCGATCTCGGTCGCACGCACGGAAATCCGCTTCACGATGCCTTCGGCGGTGCCGGAGACGACGTGGTCGCCCACCTTGAACGGCCGCTCGACAAGCAGGATCAGGCCGGACACGAAGTTGGACACGATGTTCTGGAGGCCGAAACCGATACCGACCGAAAGCGCTGAGGCAACGAGCGCCAGATTTGAGAGGTCGATGCCCGCGGCGGAAACGCCGACAATCGCCGCGAGACCCACACCGAGATAACCGATGCCCGTCTTGACCGAATTGCGAACGCCGAGGTCGACATGGCTGCGCGCCATGACGTTGCCGTCAAGCCAGCGCTGGATCCAACGGGTCAGCAGGTAACCGCCCGCGAAGAGCAGTATACCGGTCATGATGCCGACCAGCGAAATGCTGATACCACCCAGCCGGACCTCCGTAAGAAGGCGATAGGCGATGAGCTGGAGGTCCTGGATATGGAAGCCCCAAAGCAGCAGCACCAGCGGGATGCCAACCATCAGCGCAATGGCCGAGATGCACATGCCGACAAGCAATCCCGCTTGATCGATGGCAACCGGGCCGAGTTTGAAGCGCCGTTGGAGGAAGCGGCCAAACGATGTCTCGCCGAAGGTCTCGCTGCGAGAAATCGCCTTCCCCGACAGGAGGCCGATATAGGTCGTGACGATGATCGCGCCGGTGATGATCAACTGGGTGGCAACGAAGCGGGCAAGGCCGACGTAACCGGTCAAAGCTGTTATGATCAACCCTGCACCAAGCACGCGCAGGATGATCGCCATGCCGCGTGGCCAATGCCGTCCCGGCGCGTCCGGATCACCGTTTCGCGCCAGCATTGGACGACCGAAAGAGGCTGCGATCAGGATGAGGCCGATGATCAGAGCCGCGATCAGACTCTTGACGACGGTCAGCACGAGCGGAGATCCGAGCTCCTCGCTGATGCTGCCGAAGAGATAATCGAGCGCGTTGACGACGGCCATCGCAAGTAGGCAGGCGCCAATCGAACTCGCGCCGCGGTTGGAAAGCTTGACAAGGCGCCAATGCGGTTCCTTGGGCGCGAACACTGCATTGGTGAAGCGCCTGACGAAATAGATCAGCCCGATCGACCCGAAGAGAGCGCCGATGATAGGCGCGATATCCGGCCTCAAAACGTTGAAACTGTTGAGGAAGAAGTAGGATGTTACCAGCAGCGCAGCGAGCGCGAGCGTCCTGATCAGCGTCGACCAGAAGGCGATGGAGAGACGGTTTATGTAGGAAGGCTGCTCGTCCGTCTCCTTGCGCTGCAGGTAGCGGCCGAAGAGTCGATAGCCGCCAGATAGAAGCACAAGAGCTGTCGCCAGGGACATGAAGATGGCCGCAAAGAAGGCGAAAGCCTTGAACTTCAGAACGAAGCCGAGCCAGCTGCTCAGCGCCTGGATGAACTCCGAGCCCTCCCGAACGAAGGCGCGTCCCGCATCGTCCAGAACCGAAAACGAAATGTCCGTGCGCCGTAGCAGAGTAGCTGCGAAGAGCTGTCGGCGGGTCTCGGCAATACGGTTGCCAAGCTTGCCAATGGCGGCAGAAAGTGTTTCGGCATCGCCGGTGACGGCATTGATCTGCGCACGCTCCGAGGTCAAAGCGTTACGCTCGGTCGTGACGATCTCCGCCTCTGCCGGCTGGCCTTCCTTCGGCGGATCGCCGAGCTCGGTGAGACGGTTCTTGATCTGGTCGAGCCGTGGCCTCAGGCTGACGGAAACGTTGAGGACCGCGCGTCCGAGTTCATCGGTCTTTCCGGCAAGAGCCACCAGCGCGTCGTCATCGTCGCTCTTCTGTTTGACACCATCCTCCAGCGAGGCGAGATCCTGCTTTGCTTTCTCGATCGCCTTCGCGGCTTGCTCGACTGGGCTATCCACAACAGACGGCTGCTCAGTCGCTTGCGTCGGCTGCTGGGCCTGCGGTGCCGCCATCTGCGCAACCGCAAGGTTCGCGCCGACAACCGCCAGCGTTGCAATAACGAAAATGCGAAGCAAGAATTGGGTCGGCCGCAAAATGTCCCCGCTCGGGTTTACTGGATCAAATTGAAATCCAGCTTTTCATAAGAAAGAAAGGCGACAGAAAGGCGAAGCGATCAGAAGCCCGCGCCCGGTTGCGCCAGATATTCCAGTTCGGCGGAGGTCGATTGCCGTCCAACGATGGCGTTTCGGTGCGGAAACCGACCATAGGCTGCAATCACGTCCCGGTGGCGAAGCGCATAGTCGATATACTCCTCATCGCCAAGCGCCCTGAACAACGCGACCGCGCGCTCCTGCTCTTCCAGATTTTCGCAATGCTCGAATGGCATGTAGAAGAACGTCCGGCACTCCGGGCTAACCTGCATGTCGGCGCCAGCTTCCAGTGCAAGCTTTGCCTCGCGCAGTGCAAGCCCGTCGGTCGCGAAGGCGAGCGGTGTCGCGCGATATATATTGCGCGGAAACTGGTCGAGTGCGATGACGGCGGCAAGCCTGTCGCTTGGCGTCGCACGCCATTCCTCGGTCACGCCGTGCGCGAGCGCAAGGTGGGTGTCGCGGAAGCGCTGGCTGATATCCCGATCAAGCTCCGATGTCGTGGCGAACCATTGGTCGCGCCCGCACTCCTCGAACCAAAAATCGAAGACCTCCTTCGGCGTACAGACATATCCGAGCTCCACATTTCCTCCTGACGAACACCGACCGATTGCAAGGCACAAGCTATTTCGTGCCGATCTTGTGACCCGACACTTCGGCGCCGGCATCCGGCGCCAGTTGCAAGAAGCGCAGAGACGATATGATGCCGATCGCACCGACGACAAGAAACGCCCAGCGAAAATCGGCGAGCCCCGGCCCCTCGACACCGCGCAAGGAGACCGAAACGTTGAGCGCCGCTGCCGCGATTGCGACGCCGAGCAGCATTGCAACCTGCTGCAACATGCTCGACAGCGTAGACGCCGAACTGCGTTGCGCCGGATTGATATCGGCAAAGGCCAGCGTATTCAGTGCCGTAAACTCCATCGACCGCGAGAGGCCGGCAACCATCAGCAATGCATAAATGATGAAGCGTGGTGTCGCTGGCACGAGAAAGCCGCAAGCCGCAATCGACAGAGCGGCAATCAAGCCGTTGCCGAAGAGCACCGTGCGAAATCCAAGCTTCGCGAGCAGCGGCGTTGTCACGGCCTTCATGCCGAGATTTCCGAGAAAATAGACCAGCAGATAGGCGCCGGCCTCGATTGAACTCAATCCAAAGCCGAGCTGAAAGAGCAACGGCAGGAGAAACGGCGTCGCATTGATGGCGACGCGGCTTGCCGTCCCAGCCGAAAGCGTCGCCATCGCATAGGTCTGCACCTTGAAAGCAGAGAGCTCGAGCAGCGGATTGGTAACCCGTAGGAAGTGTCTTGTCGCCATGACCGACAGCAAGATGCCCGCCGTGAGCATCGAAAGGATCGGAAACAGGCCGCCATCCCATTTGACGGAGAGTTCCAGCGCTGCGAGCAGAAAGGTCAAGCCGCCTGCGCTAAGGATGAACCCCAGCACATCCAGCCGGCCGGCATCCTCTTCGCGCTGTTCCGGCACGAAACGCAGAACCAGCGCCATGCCGAGAACGCCGATCGGCAGGTTGATGAGGAAATTCCAGTGCCAGCTGGCATAGGTTGTGATGAAGCTGCCGAGCAGCGGCCCGATAACCGGAGCTGTCAGCGCCGGCCAGGTAATGAGCGCGATCGCCTGAACGAGCTCCGACTTTCGAGCATTCTTCAGGACAATGATCCGTCCGACAGGTGTCATCAACGCGCTGCCCGCGCCTTGGACGGCACGCGCAACGACAAACTCGCCCAGACCACTGGCCAGACCGCAAAACAGCGAGGCAATGGTGAAGACGGCAATCGACGTCAGGAAGATGCGCCTTGCGCCATATCGGTCCCCAAGCCATCCCGAGAGGGGAATGAAGGCCGCCATCGTCAGCATGTAGACGGTAATGCCAATACTCATTGATACCGGCTGAACGCCGAAACTCGCGGCCATCTGCGGCAGTGACGTGGTGACGATGGTTCCATCCAGAATCTGCATGAAAAACGAAACGGCGACGACCAGCGCAACGATCTTCGCCTTTCGGATACTCTCCACATCGTCCTTCTCTGTCGTCTGAATAGTTGTCATTGATCTGCCGATGTGGAACCTGAATATGCGGACAGCGCGCGGGAGGCGGCGTCCGACACGTGCCGAACGGCACTTCTGCTAGATAGGCCGATCGGCGCAGCACGGAAAGAGAAAATCCTGAAATCTCAAAGGACTTTTCTCTCTGGAGTCCATCCGATCACGCCGCAAGCAACACGCTGCGCGCGAAATTTCGAAACAGAAACAATTTGACAGCTATTGCTTCTGCAGCCACCGTGGCGGAACAACGGGGGCAGCCTGGCGCCGTATTATCTTCACCCGATTGGGGCACAAGTCGATGAACGAAACGCTGCTTGTTCTCAACACCGGCTCGTCGAGCCTGAAGTTCCAGATCTTCGAGGAACCGGATCTAACCGTGCTGATGAGCGGCAAGGTCACCGGCATCGGCGACACGCCCGAAATGCGCGCCAAACTGCCCAACGGGCGGGAGACGAGAACTTCCCTGCCCGCGGACACCGATCACGACAGAGCCCTGAGCGCTGTGATGAATCTTATCCGCGACCATGATCATGCCTGGCGGACGGCCGCAGTTGTCCATCGCGTCGTACACGGTGGGCAGGATTTCGCCGAACCCGTTGTGGTTACGCCCGAGGTCATGCGCCGTCTTGAAGCACTGATCCCGTTGGCGCCGCTTCACCAACCACACAATCTCGCCGGCATCACCGCTTCGGCGCGATTGGCGAGCGGCGCGCCGGATATTGCCTGCTTCGACACCGCCTTTCACGCGGGGCACGACAAATTGGCACGTAGCTTCGCGCTGCCACAGGATATGCGCGACAAGGGCATTCGCCGCTATGGCTTCCACGGGCTTTCGTATGAATGGATCTCGCAGGTGCTGGCTAGAGACTATCCGGATCTGCATGCGGGTCGAGTTGTCATCGGACACCTCGGCAACGGCGCCAGCCTCTGTGCGCTAAAGGCAGGCGTCAGCGTCGATACGACAATGAGCATGACCGCGCTCGACGGCATTCCGATGGGGACGCGAAGCGGGTCAATGGACCCAGGCGCCATCCTCTATATGCTTCACGACCTGGATCTTGGCGTCGAAACCGTCCAGGATATCCTCTACGAGCGTTCCGGCTTAAAGGGGTTGTCCGGTCTTACCAACGACGTCGAGGCGCTGCTTCAAAGCGAGGATCCGCAGGCGACTTTCGCACTCGAATACTTTGCGCTGAAAGCTGCGCAATACGCAGCAATGATGGCCGTCTCCATGGGCGGGATCGACGCGGTCGTCTTCACGGGTGGGATTGGCGAGCACGCTGCTCCCGTTCGCGAAGCGATCCTTGCAAGGCTGCGCTTCCTCGGCGATTTCAAGGTAGTGGTGATCCCTACGAACGAGGAACGCATGATGGCCACGCACGCGAAAAAGCTGCTCCGCTCCGCAGCCTGAGGACGTCAGATCAGGTTAGGTTCAGCTTGTCGATGAAGCCGTTGACACCCTTGACGTTCTCAACCAGCACCCGGATCGCACGACGTTCCAGTTCGCTGGATACCGTTCCTTCCAGGATGGCCCTGGAATCCTGAACCGATACCTTGATCGCATCCGTCTCGAGACCGAGATCGCCCTGCAGTCGAGCGCGAATGGCACGCGCAAGCGCATCGTCACCACTTGCTGTTCTCTCCTTCGGCGCTGCAACGATCGCCTTGAGGAGATCGACGCGACTGACGATGCCAAGGAGCCGCTTGTCGCTGACGACGGGGACACGCTTGACCTTGTGCTGGAACATCAGTTCGGCAATGGCGGCGGCCGGCGCATCCGGTGCAACGCTGATGACGCTTGCGGACATGACATCGGATACGCGCCAACTGCGGCTGCGGATATAGTCGTCGAAATCGACGAGCGATGCGTTATCGGAGTTGCCAGCCAATCGACCGCCACCAAACTCGATCCGCCGCATCAGGTCTCCCTCCGTTAAGAGGCCACAGAGGTTGCCATCATTGTCGATGACGGGCAGACCACTGATATCCTTGGCCACCATGAGGTCGATTGCCTGATGCACGCTGCTATCGGCGCTGATCGTCGTGATGTCGGTGTTCATGATGTCTTGAGCAAACATGTGAAACCCATTGCGCTCTGGAGGAAGTCGAATGGTGCCGGCACGCGATTCTCGCTCTGCTGGACGCGCGCCTGATGCTGCGACTATTGCGCAATTCCACGCGGCTGTCGATCAATGATCGGAGACTTAATTTCAACCTGAGGGATTAGTTTCGCCAGTCTTACAGGACTATTGAACGACTGTGAGTTTTGCTCGGCAGGTGGCGGTATCTGTTGCTGGATCCGGCCACCTACAGCCCGAGCGCCACCAACAAGGAGTTCGTCATCCAGCGACGCGCGCGAAGACGATCGATCAGCGGCGAACACTGGATGACAGGTTACGGATCATTGCTTTGCCCTGGTACCCAACCAACTTTCTGGCAGGCGTCACAGGCGGCAATCTTCAATCCGGGTGTCCGAATCTTCAACGACTCCTTCAGGGTAGGCGTCAGTTCATCCGAGGATGTTTCTGATGGCTCGCATGAAAACGCCCGAACCGATGGCAATCAACTCATCGGGAAAATCGTAATCCGGGTTGTGCAGCCGCGGATGACCTTCGCCGGCGCCGAGAAAGAACATCGCGGCCGGTGCCACGGTTCGGAACAGACCGAAATCTTCGGATGCTTTCATCGGCAACATTCTGCTTGTTGCGTCATGGCTCACGCCCTCGTCATCCAGCGCGCGCCGCAACTCCGCCACCGCTTCGGCAGAGTTGTAGCATTGATGGAACACGTCCTCGTAGCTGATCTCCACCTGCAGGTGTCCAGTATCTGCCTCAGTCCGAACCAGTTCCTCCGCGCGTGAAACCAGGGCGGTCATGGCTTCATCGGTCAATGTCCGTAGGGTTGCCCAGATCTGCGCCTCTCCAGGACTGATACCAAAGGCCGGTTCACCGAGACGCGCATGCGTGACCGTAACCAACGAGTAATCCGGCCCCAGCGGACCATTGTTGCCGAGCGACGTCAAATCACCGAGCAAGCGCGCCATCGCGAAAGTCGGTGCGATGCCCTGCTCCGGATAGGAAGCGTGCGACGTCTTGCCTTTCAAAACGATCTTCATTCCGCGCGAGGCGCAGTTGACAGGCCCCTCATTGAGAAGGACATGGCCAAGCCGAACACCCGGGAAATTATGAAGTGACAGCGATAGATCCGGCGTTAAGGCGGCAAACTTGGGATCCGCAAGTACGGCCGCTGCGCCCGCGCCGTTTTCTTCGGCCGGTTGGAACATCAGGATTGCGCGCCCGCGGGCTGGCCGCATCTGCCCCAACCCCTTCGCGACCGCCATAAGGATCGCCATGTGACCGTCGTGACCGCAGAGGTGCCCCCGGCCGGGTATGGCAGAGCGATGCGCCGCGTCAGAGATTTCCTCGATCGGCAGGCCGTCCAGTTCCGCACGGATCAAGACGGTCGGCCCCGGCTCCGTTCCTTCGAAGACAGCTGCCAGGCCGTGTCCGCCGATGCCGGTAACGATGCCGTCAGGTCCAGTGAGTCCAAGTGCTTCTTCCACACGCAACGCCGTTTGTGCCTCCTTACCGGATATCTCCGGATGACGGTGAAGCTCCCGCCGAAACGCCTTGATTACACTGAACTCTTCATCCGTCAGAAACATCGTCGAAAATCCTGGCAACACGTGAAGCGAAATGGAACGGCAACGAACCTAGCCTCTTCCACATCCATAGTCGACAGAACCGGCCGCGCGACACTGCATCCGGTTTCCTCGCTTTCCCGCGTCTGTGCATTTGTATATGTAAAGTAGCATTCACAGGAGAAGTTGATGCAAGCAGACGACGCTGATCGGTACCGCGCACCGGCGCTGGATAAAGGGCTCGATATCCTTGAGCTTCTGGCGGGCGTCGAGCAAGGCCTGACTCAGGCAGAAATCGCCAAGCGTCTCGATCGCAGCCCCAACGAATTCTATCGAATGCTCGACCGGCTCGTCCGACGCGGCTATGTGACAAAGCTCGAGGGAGACCGGTTCACTCTCACGCTCAAGCTATTCGGCCTGTCGCAGTTGCATGCGCCAACGCGTCGACTGGCGTCCTTCGCCACGCCACTGATGCGCGACCTCGCGCAGCGGACAAAACAGGCGAACCACCTCGTCGTCTTTGATCGCGGCTCGGCAGTGGTGATCGCCCAACACGAGGCACCGGACTATTGGGGTATCTCGATCCGCGTCGGCTCGCATATGAGTCTTTTCGATACCGGTTCCGGCCACGTGCTTCTCGCCTTCAAAAGTGACGAGGAGCGCCAGATGATGATCGCGGAACACGCGCGCAGCCGCGAGGAGGTGAAGCTCGAACCGGGTTTCTACCGGCATCTCGCCCTTATTCGCGAACGCGGCTACGAAATGATGGCCAGCGCCCAAACGGCAGGCGTTCACAACCTATCGGCACCGATTCTTGGCCCGGACGGGCGCTGCATAGCGGCCCTCACCTGCCCCTATATCGCGCTGGTCAACGCGCCTGCTGCACCGGATATCAGCCAAACCATAACAATGGTGATGAAGACGGCCAGCGAGCTTTCGTTGCTCGCCGGCTCGGACGTCAAAACACCCGGCTGAGGACCAGAACTTATTTCTGGCTCGACAGTCCTGCTGAAGATGCAGTTTTTGCAGTCCATACTTCAACAACCCAATTCGGCACGCATGTTTAAGGCCGCTGTCAGCTAACGATCTCATTAGAAATCCTTGCGGCGCAAAAGCGACGCCAAACGAACCCTCATTGTGACTGCGCACGCTGTCGCACAGCAGGCATGCAGTAGTGGAGACAGCGCGTGAACGTATTGTTGGTCGAGGACAACATCCTGTTGGGCGACGCGGTGCGTGACCACATCGCAGCCGACGGTCATTCAGTCGACTGGTGTCTCAATCTCGCGGAGGCGACGCAAGCCGCCGAAACCGGCAACTACGGCGTGATCCTGCTCGATCTGCGCCTGCCCGACGGCAACGGCCTGACGCTGTTGAAGGCCCTCCGGAGAAAGGCAAACTCCGTTCCTGTCATCATTCTCACCGCGCACGACCAGGCCTCTGACCAGATCGAGGGCCTCCGGAGCGGCGCGGACGATTTCCTGGTGAAGCCCTTCGGGCTCTCGGAGCTTTCCGAGCGCATGAAGGCGGCAAACTGCAAGCACTGAGACGTGAACTGGCCGCCTGAAAGAGCGGCCATCCGAGCGTGATTAGCTCAACCGGCCTTCCTCCCTACGCCACGTGGTCATCATCGGATGCTCGCGACCTTGTCCGTCCGCCGGCACGCGGCGAACACGTCAAGGTGTGGATCATAGACCTTGGTCGTCACGTCCATGAGCCCGAGCACGCTGTGGAAGAAGTTGTCGTGCGAACGGCCTTCGTCTGCTTGCTTGGCCATGCAACTCATATCGAAGCCAGCGGATTTCGCGAGATCGTCGCCGACCCATACGAGGAACGGCACGTGGGTCTGCTGCGACGGCGCCACGATATAGGGCGCGCCATGCAGGTAGATCCCGTTCTCGCCAAGCGATTCCCCATGGTCCGAAAGGTAAATCGCCGCACCCGCAACTTTGTCGGAATGTTGCTTCAGCCTATCGATGACACTTGAAACCACGTGATCGGTGTAGAGGATCGTATTGTCGTAGGCATTGGTAATCTCTTGGGCCGTGCAGCTGCCAAAGTCGTTGGCCCTGCAGTCTGGAACGAAACGCCTATACTCGTCGGGATAACGAGCAAAGTAGGCCGGCCCGTGGCTACCGAGTTGGTGCAGGACCAATACACTGTCGCCCTTCACATGATCGAGCCAATCGTCGACCTGGTCGAGCAGGATACCATCGAGGCACTCACCGTCCTTGCAAAAGCGTGGGTCGGCGGACTTCGGCAGCGAGGTGTAGGCAACCCGGTCAGTAACGTGGTAGCTGCCGGTATCATTGTCCATCCAGGAGACGTCAACCTTTGCGTGGCTCAGCACGTCGAGCAGGTTCTCGGTCGCAAGGCCCTTGCGATGCGTATAGGCAGTGCGCGGATAGACGGAGAACATGCACGGGATGGAGACTGCCGTCGCTGTGCCGCAGCTCGTCGTATTCGGAAAATAGACGACGTTCTGCTTTTCAAGTTCAGGATTCGTCTTGCGCTGGTAGCCGCCCAGCGAGAAATCGTCGGCACGGGCCGTCTCGCCAGCGACTATGATTGTCACACGTGGCTTGTTGAGACCGGCTGTGTTGATCCTGTGTGCATCCGTGCCAAGCGGCGCCGCGACGACCCGCGCATCCTCTTCCGACGAAACGGCAAAGCGAATGGTGTTGGTAATCGGCAAAAATGGGTTCAGTCGATCGAGGATGTCCCGGTGCGCACGCCCGACCCCGGCAAAGGCCCTATAATCGCCGAAGCCGACGACGGCGAAAACCGCCAGGCAGGCCAGGATCACGCCCGTATTATGAGCAAGCTTGGACAGCACCGGACGATGGCGGATACGCACCCAGCTAATCATCAGCGACGGCAATACTCCGGCCAACAGCATATGCAACGCAAACCGCACCGTTATCAGATGCCCCGCCTCCGCGCCCGTTGACACAGCAGCGTTGCGGATCATCTCCTTGTCGACGATCACACCGAACTGATCAGTAAACCAGGAACCCGCGGCGGCTGCGAGCACAAAAAAGATCAAGAAAGGTTTGGTGAGGTACTTGGCGGAGAAGGCAGTCACGACTGCCATGCAGACTGCGGAAATCCCGATCACAAAAAGTACAAACGACAGGTAATCAGTCGCAAAATCGCCGTAGGCCGTACTCCAAAACGAGCGGTTTGTCACAAAGAGCAGGTAGAGAGTGGTGGCAAAGCAAAGCGTCACGCTGCCGATTTCAGGTCGCCGGTCGATCAGGCGGACCTTGGTGGCATTCTCGTTCAATTGGTCGTCTCCGCGTCAAAATTTGGCGTCGACGAAACCAGGATTGGACCAGAAGTAATTCATGGCTGCCGACAATATTCGCCAGCCATGGCCGGATTTTCTGACAGCCACCTGAAGACTTCATGGCGAGACGATGCCCATTCAGGCCAGCGGACTGCCATATTGCGAGCCCGACAGCGTACGAGACACAGCATTACGCCAGCCCGCGATTTTCGTCTGCCTCTCGGTCTCCTGCATCGACGGCTGGAATCGGCGGTTGCAAGCCCAGGCGCTTCCAAATTCCTCCTGGTCCGGCCAGACCGCAGCTCTGGACCCCGCGAGCCAGGCCGCACCCAGAGCCGTTGTCTCGACAACGGCAGATCGGTCAACCAGATTGCCGACAACATCGGCAACACGCTGCATCGTCCAGTCGGAACTCGCCATGCCGCCATCGACCCGCAAGACCGTCTCGATGTGATGGCCGCCCCAATCTTTCCGCATCGCGATCAGGAGATCGAGCGTCTGGTAGGCGACGGATTCGAGCACCGCATGCGCCAGCTCCGCCGGGCCGCTGTTTCGGGTCAAACCAAAAATCGCGCCACGCGCCTCCGGATCCCAATACGGTGCGCCGAGCCCCGTGAAGGCCGGCACGACGTAGACGTGTTGGCTTGGGTCGGCTCGCGTCGCCAGTGCACCGCTCTCCGAGGCGTGCGAAATAAGACCAAGGCCGTCGCGCAGCCATTGCACCGCTGCGCCAGCGATAAAAATCGAGCCTTCCAGCGCATAGGTCGTCTGGCCGGCAAGCCGGTAAGCGACCGTCGTAATCATCCTGTTGCTAGAGGCCACGCAGTCTTGGCCGGTATTGAGGAGAGCAAAACAACCGGTGCCATAAGTTGATTTCATCATGCCGGGCTTGAAGCAAGCATTGCCGATGGTTGCCGCCTGCTGGTCGCCGGCTACACCAAGGATCCGAATGGACGCTCCGAAGATCTCGCGATCGGTGACGCCGAAATCGTCGGCACAATCCTTGACCTCCGGAAGCATCGATGCCGGGATCCGGAGAAGGCCGAGAAGCTCCTCGTCCCACCGACCCTCGGTGATATTGAAAAGCAGCGTTCGCGACGCGTTGGTGGCATCGGTCGCGTGAACCCGCCCGCCGGTCAAATTGAAGATCAGCCAGCTATCGACGGTGCCAAAGCAAACTTCGCCGGCTTCGGCGCGGTCCCGCAGTCCTTCGACGTTGTCGAGCAGCCAGCGCAGCTTTGTCCCGGAAAAATAGGGGTCAAGCAGCAGACCGGTCTTCGCGTTGAAAAGCTTCTCGTAGCCGTCAGCCTTGAGACTGTCGCAGACTTCAGCGGTGCGCCGGTCCTGCCATACGATGGCCTTGTAGAGCGCCCTACCCGACTTGCGTTCCCAGACAACAGTCGTCTCGCGTTGGTTGGTAATCCCGATCGCAGCGATATCGGTGACCGGAACATTGGAACTTCCCAAAGCTTGCCGGGCCGTATTGGCTACCGTGGTCCAGATTTCGTCCGGGTCATGTTCGACCCAGCCCGGTTGGGGATAGGATTGCTTGATCTCCTCCTGTGCTGAGGAGATCATCTTCATCCCGGCGTCGAAGACGATCGCGCGCGAGGACGTCGTGCCTTGGTCGATCGCGAGAATATGGCCGCTCATGGTCTTCTCCGGCGCAATAGTTCGCCCTGCCGCCGCAAACGCGCCAGCTCATTAGGTCATTTCTTATCGTGGTGGGTGCCGACGGCGGCTTAGCGCCGCCGGCATTGCTATCGGCCGGGCCTCGTACCCGACCGAGCGCTGATCAGTTCGACTGCCAGCTCTTGACCAGTTCGTCGTAGTTGACGGTAACCGGCTTTTCCTTCTCGTTCTCGATCTTCAGCTGGGGAGCGAGGTTGCCCTTGGCGACCGCGTCCTTGTTCCAGTATTCGAGATCATGCTCTTCGGCGAGCTTCGGACCGATGTCGCCCTGGACCTTGGCGCGCTCCAGGCGCTGCAGGACCTTTTCCTGCTCGGCGCAAAGCGAATCCATGGCTTCCTGAGCGGTCTTGGCGCCGGAAGACGCATCGCCAACGGCCTGCCACCAAAGCTGAGCAAGCTTCGGATAATCAGGAACGTTCGTACCAGTCGGCGACCACTGAACGCGAGCCGGCGAGCGATAGAACTCGATCAGACCGCCGAGCTTCGGAGCGCGCTCCGTGAAGCTCTTGTCGCGAATGGTGGATTCGCGGATGAAGGTGAGACCGACATGGCTCTTCTTCACGTCGACCGTCTTCGACGTCACGAACTGCGCATAGAGCCATGCGGCCTTGGCGCGGTCGTCAGGCGTCGATTTCATCAGCGTCCAGGAACCGACGTCCTGATAGCCGAGCTTCATGCCGTCCTTCCAGTAGACACCGTGCGGGCTCGGAGCCATGCGCCACTTCGGCGTGCCGTCCTCGTTGACGACGGGCAGGCCCGGCTTGACGGCATCAGCCGTAAAGGCGGTGTACCAGAAGATCTGCTGAGCCACTTCGCCCTGCGCCGGCACGGGGCCGGATTCGGAGAAGTTCATGCCCTGCGCTGCCGGCGGGGCATAGGCCTTCAACCAATCCAGGTACTTCTGGATCGAATAGACTGCAGCCGGGCCGTTCGTGTCGCCGCCACGTGCAACGCATGAACCAACAGGACGCGAGTTCTCGTCGACCTTGATGCCCCATTCGTCGACGGGAAGACCGTTCGGAAGGCCCTTGTCGCCGTTGCCGGCCATCGACAGCCAGGCGTCGGTGAAGCGCCATCCAAGCGACGGGTCCTTCTTGCCATAGTCCATATGGCCGAAGACCTTCTTGCCGTTGACTTCACGGCCGGTGAAGAATTCGGCGATGTCCTCATAGGCAGACCAGTTGACCGGAACGCCGAGATCGTAGCCGTACTTCGCCTTGAAGTCGGCCTTGTTCTTCTCGTCGTTGAACCAGTCGTACCGGAACCAGTAGAGGTTCGCGAACTGCTGGTCAGGAAGCTGGTAGAGCTTCTTGTCCGGCGCGGTCGTGAACTTGGTGCCGATGAAGTCGTTGATGTCGAGTCCCGGGTTGGTGACATCCTTGCCTTCGTTGGCCATCCAGTCGGTCAGCGAGCGGGCCTGCTGGTAGCGCCAATGGGTGCCGATCAGGTCAGAGTCGTTGACATAGGCGTCATAGATGTTCTCGCCGGACTGCATTTGCGTCTGCAGCTTTTCGACGACGTCGCCTTCGCCGATAAGGTCATGGGTAACCTTGATACCGGTGATTGCCGTAAAGGCAGGCGCCAGAACCTTCGATTCATACTCGTGTGTCGTCAGGGTTTCGGAAACGACCTTGATGTCCATGCCGGCAAAAGGCTTGCCCGCATCGATGAACCACTGCATTTCCTTTTCCTGGTCGGCGCGGGAAAGCGTCGAGAGGTCACCGACCTCCTTGTCCAGGAAAGACTTTGCCTCGTCCATGCCGGCATAGGCGGAGCCCGCCATGGCCAGCAAGATGCCTGCTGTTGTCGTTAGTAAGTGCCTTCGCATGATATCCTCCCAGGGTTGCGATTGCAGTTTTCACGTTTTCAGGCGGCCAGTACCCCCGGCCATCTGTCTTTTCCTGCCGTCACACGTAGCGGAAGACGCCGATGGCGTAGACTACGGAAAGGGCAAGAGCCCACCACAGGTTGGGTCCGATAAGCCCCAGCCATGCGAGATGAATGTATGCTGCGCCAAGCAGCGATACGAAGAGCCGGTCTCCGCGCGTGGTTTCGAACCTGAGGATTCCGACGCGCGGCGAACCGCCCGGCGCGAAATACTCCCAGATGCTCATGCCAACAAGCAGCGCGAGGATCGTCAGGAAAAACAATGCGGTCGGCAGCGTCCACGCCATCCAGGAAAAGTTCATGAGTGGTTCTCCCTTGTCAGACGCGGCCGAGCGCGAAGCCCTTGGCGATGTAGTTGCGGACGAAGTAGATGACGAGCGCGCCGGGAACGATGGTCAGCACGCCGGCTGCCGCCAGCACACCCCAGTCCATGCCAGCGGCTGACACGGTACGCGTCATGATTGCCGAGATCGGCTTGGCCGCGGTTGTCGTCAGGGTGCGCGCCAGCAGCAATTCCACCCACGAGAACATGAAGCAGAAGAAGGCGGCGACACCGATGCCCGATGCGATCAGCGGCATGAAGATCTTCACGAAGAAGCGCGGGAAGGAATAGCCGTCGATGTAGGCGGTCTCGTCGATTTCCTTCGGCACGCCGGACATGAAGCCTTCCAAGATCCAGACGGCCAGCGGCACGTTGAACAAGCAGTGCGCAAGTGCGACAGCTATATGCGTATCGATCAGTCCGAAGGCTGAGTAGAGTTGGAAGAACGGGAGCGCGAAGACCGCCGGCGGTGCCATCCGGTTCGTCAGCAGCCAGAAGAACAGATGCTTGTCGCCGAGGAACCGGTAGCGAGAGAAGGCGTAGGCCGCCGGCAGCGCTGCCAGCACCGAGATCACCGTGTTCATCACCACGTAGATGATCGAGTTGATGTAGCCGTTGTACCAGGACGGATCGGTGAAGATCACCATATAGTTCCCGAGCGTCGGGTTCTTCGGCCAGAGCGAGAAGGCGCCGGTGATCTCGGCATTCTCCTTGAAGCTCATGTTGACGAGCCAATAGATCGGCAGCAGCAGGAAGATGATGTAGATCGTCGAAACGACCCAGGAGAAGTTGCCCGCAGGCTTGTATTTCATTGTCTGAGCCATGGTCCTCTCCTTTCTCAGGCGTTCGCGTCGCTGCTGGTCATGACGGTGTAGAAGATCCACGACAGCAGCAGGATGATCAGGAAGTAGATGATCGACATTGCCGCCGCGGGACCGAGGTCGAACTGGCCGACGGCCATCTTCACGAGGTCGATCGACAGGAACGTCGTCGAGTTGCCGGGGCCGCCGCCGGTGACGACGAAAGGTTCGGTGTAGATCATGAAGCTGTCCATGAAGCGTAGCAGCACGGCGATCAGAAGCACGCGGTTCATCTTCGGCAGCTGGATGTAGCGGAACACCGACCAGCGTGATGCACCGTCGATCTTCGCCGCCTGATAGTAGGCGTCAGGGATCGAAACGAGGCCGGCATAGCACAAGAGTACGACGAGGCTCGTCCAGTGCCAGACGTCCATGAGGATAACCGTAATCCAGGCATCGAGCGGATCGCGAACGTAGTTGTAGTCAAACCCCATCGCCTCGAGCGTATGGCCGAGCAGGCCGATATCGACACGGCCGAAAACCTGCCAGATGGTGCCGACCACGTTCCACGGAATGAGCAGCGGCAGCGCCATCAGCACGAGGCAGACGGGAACGCCGAGGCCCTTCTTCGGCATGTTGAGCGCGATGAAGATGCCAAGCGGGATTTCGAGCGCCAGGATGATCAGCGAGAAGATCAGGTTCCGCTGCAGTGCCGCCCAAAAGCGGTCGGAGTGGAGCGTCTGCACGAACCAGTCGGTGCCCGCCCAGAAGAACTCGTTGTTGCCGAACGTGTCCTGAACCGAATAGTTCACGACCGTCATCAGTGGAATGACCGCCGAGAAGGCGACCAGCACCAAAACCGGCAGAACCAGAAACCAGGCTTTGTTATTCCAGGTCTTTTCCACGGCTCAGCCCTCCCTGCCGACGCGCCAGGAATTGGCGTAAATATTGATTGCAGCCGGATCGAAGCTCACCCGCGCATCCGCGGGGATTTCCGAGTCTTCCGTTACGACAATGGCGATCGGTTGCCCCGCAAAGGTCGCGCGCACGATCTTCTGTCGGCCGATATCCTCAACCCTGTTGACGGTGACTGGCATTCCTTCGCGGCCGATATTGATGAACTCCGGACGGATTCCGAGTTCCGTCTTCGCACCGGCGGCTGTTTGCGGCGCATAGTCTAGCGACAGCGTTTCATTGCCGATGCGAACCGCATTGCCCTGCAGCTGTGCGGGCAGCACATTCATGCCCGGCGAGCCGATGAAATAGCCAACGAAGGTGTGGCTGGGACGCTCGAAAAGCTCCGCCGGCGTCCCGATCTGGACGATTTCACCCTCGTACATGACGACGACCTTGTCGGCGAAAGTCAGCGCCTCGGTCTGATCGTGCGTCACATAGACCATCGTGAAGCCGAATTGCTTGTGCAGCCGCTTCAGCTGCGAGCGCAGCACCCATTTCATATGCGGGTCGATGACCGTCAGAGGCTCGTCGAACAGGATCGCGTTGACATCGTTGCGCACGAGTCCACGGCCGAGCGAGATCTTTTGCTTCTGGTCGGCGGTCAATCCCTGCGCCTTGCGCTTGGCCATCCCTCCGAGATCGATCATCTCGAGGATCTCCCGGACGCGGCGGTCCACTTCCGGCTCGGCGACGCCGCGGTTGCGCAGCGGAAAGGCCAGATTGTCGTAGACGGTCATCGTGTCGTAAATGACAGGGAACTGGAACACCTGTGCGATATTGCGCGCCTGTGTCGAGAGGTTCGTCACATCGTTTCCGTCGAACAGGATGCGGCCATGCGATGGCTGCAGCAGGCCGGAAATGATGTTGAGCAGCGTCGTCTTTCCGCAACCGGACGGTCCGAGGAGCGCGTAGGCGCCCCCATCCCTCCATTCATGATCGACTTCGCGCAATGCGTAATCTTTGTCCGACGTCGGGTTCGGTCCATAGGCGTGACGGATGTGGTCGAGCGTGATGCGTGCCATGTCCTTCTCCCTTACGCCTGAACGCCGGTTACAATGGCATGGCCATCGGTGCCAAAGGCCATGACGTGACGTGTGTCCAGATAGATGTCGACCTCGGTGTCCGGATCGATGTTGTGGATGCCGTGGGCGAGCATGACCCAGCGGATGCCATCGAAATCCAGATGCACGAAGCTCTCGGAACCAGTGATCTCCGAAACTTGCGTGCGAGCCTGCAACCTTGCCGCGGCTGACGTCTGCGGTGAAAGACCGAGGTGGTGCGGGTGGAAAGCAATGGTGACGGATCCGTTTGCCATTCCGGCCAGATGCGCAGGCACGGGCAGGATATCGACCTCCTTGCGCCGAAACACACTGCCAGCCTTGACGACATCGATGAAATTGAGCGGCGGATCGGCGAATGTTTTCGCGGTCACGAGATCGCGCGGGTTTCGATAGACGGAGATCGTCGGCCCGAACTGTGTCACACGTCCTTCAGAAAGCGTCGCCGTGTTACCGCCGAGCAGAAGCGCCTCGGAGGGCTCGGTCGTCGCGTAGACGAAGATGGCGCCGGATTGCGCAAAGATGCGCGGCAACTCGGCCCGCAGTTCCTCGCGCAGCTTGTAGTCGAGGTTTGCAAGCGGCTCGTCCATCAGAACCAGGCTGGCGTTCTTGACGAGAGCACGGGCAAGCGCCGTGCGCTGCTGCTGGCCGCCCGAAAGATTGAGCGGCGTTCGATCCAGATAGGGGCTGAGGCGAAGCAACTCGGCCGCCTTTCGCACCTCGCGATCGATCGTCGCTGCATCTTTGCCGGCGATGCGCATCGGCGAGGCGATGTTCTCGTAGACCGTCAGAGCCGGATAATTGATAAACTGCTGGTAGACCATCGCGACGTTGCGCTTCTGCACCGGCATGCCGGTCACATCCACACCGTCGAAGTGGACTGAACCGCTCGTCGGTCGATCGAGCCCGGCCATCAGTCGCATCAGCGACGTCTTGCCGGACAGCGTCGGTCCCAGCAGCACATTCAACGTGCCTTTTTCAAACGCAAGATCGGTCGCGTGGACATGATATTCGCCACCCACCATCTTCGCGGCGTTCCGCAACTCAAGCATTCCGGTTCCCGTGCCTCCTCAACAGCGGGGACATTACCGCTTCAACCAGCCATCTGTGCCGGTCGTGCGGCCATGTACTCCTCCAAAAGCACAGCCTGGTCCTTGGTTAGACGCAGGCCGTCCTTCGTTCTCCGCCAGAGCACATCGTCTGCGCTTCTGGCCCATTCGTGATCAATGAGATAGCGAACCTCCGCCTCGTAGAGATCGCCACCAAAACAGTGCCCGAGACCCTCGGTGCTGGCCGCTTGCCCAAGCAGGACCGACGCCTTCGTACCGTAGCGGCGCACCAGTCGGCGCGCGTGGCGGTCGGCCAGGAAGCCATAACGGCCCTTCAGCTTCGTCACTTCCGCCTCATAGCCGGTTGCGGGAAAATCGCCGCCGGGCAGATGGCTCTTCGCTGTCCATGGCGCGCCTTTCGAACCGATCGCCGACGCGATCTTTTCCAAGGCATGCTCGGAAAGGCGCCGGTAAGTGGTGAGCTTGCCGCCAAAGACGTTGAGCAGCGGGGCGCTTTCACCCTCGTCTTCGACTTTCAGAACGTAGTCGCGGGTTGCCTCTTGCGCCTTCGAGGCGCCGTCATCGAATAGCGGGCGCACCGCCGAATAGGTCCAGACGATGTCGTCCGGCCGCACCGGTTCTTTGAAATATTCGCTTGCCGCGTTGCAGAGATAGGTCGTCTCTTCCTCGGATATTTTCACATCCTTCGGATCGGCCGAGTAGTCGCGGTCGGTGGTGCCGATCAGCGTGAAGTCCTGCTCGTAGGGGATCGCAAAGATGATGCGGTTATCCGGATTCTGGAAGAAATAGGCCCGCGGATCGTCGAACTTCTTCTTCACGATGATATGGCTGCCCTGTACGAGCCGCACATGGTGCGCCTCGTTCTGCCCGAAGGCCGCACGAATGACGTGATCGACCCAGGGCCCGGCGGCATTCACCAGCATCCGCGCCTGAAAGCTGTTCGCCTGCCCGCTCACGGTGTCTGTCGTCTCGATGGACCATAAGCCGTTCTCGCGCCGCGCGGAAACGACTTTCGTCCGAGGCATGATCAGCGCACCGCGGTCCGCGGCGTCCCGCGCATTGAGAACGACCATGCGCGCATCATCAACCCAGCCATCCGAATACTCGAAGGCCTTGGTGAAAAGCGCCTTCAGCGGCTTTCCCGCTGGATCCCGTCGCATGTCGAGGACCGCCGTGGGCGGGAGCAGCTTGCGACCGCCGAGATGGTCATAGAGAAACAGTCCAAGCCGGATGAGCCATGCCGGGCGGATACCGCCCTTATGATAGGGCAGCACGAAGCGCATCGGCCAGATGATGTGCGGCGCCATCGCCCAGAGCACTTCGCGCTCCATCAGCGATTCGCGCACCAGACGAAACTCGTAATGCTCGAGATATCGCAAGCCGCCATGAATGAGCTTGGTCGCGCCGGAGGACGTGCCCGAGGCGAAATCGTTCATCTCGGCAAGCGCGACCGAATAGCCGCGCCCGACCGCGTCTCGCGCGATTCCGCAGCCATTGATGCCACCACCGATAATGAAAAGATCGTGAATCTGACGGCTCACGTTCCCCCTCCGAGCCAGAATATGCCGCAACGCAACATGCTTGCGCAGTTGCGAAAGTAAATGCAGTTAAAACGAAGATTATCCGAATGTCAAACGAATGTTATCCGAATTTCGGAAACCCACAGATTTTCCGTGAACGTAAACGTAATACTCGGAATGAACAGCGGGTGATAGGTGCACATTCCGGCCTGCAAATCAGGGGTTTTCAGGCGTTTTGAAATAGCCTCGCGGGGCAGTCCCCAGCATGCGCCTGAACATCGTAATGAAGGCGGCAACGCTCTCGTAGCCAAGATCGAGTGCGACGGCGGTGACCGCCTCCCCGGCTGCGAGGCGTGGTAATGCGGTAAATACGGCCGCCTGCTGCCGCCACGTCGAAAGACTAATTCCCGTTTCCTTCCGAAAGAATCGCGTAAACGCGCGTCGGCTCATGGCAAGGCGCTCGGCCCAGTCGTCGATCACCAGCCGCGCACTCGGATTCTCCATAAAGCCACGGCAAAGCGCCGCCAGACGCGTATCGGACGGAAATGGCAGTCCCAGCGGGCGATCGGGTAGTCGCAGGACCTCCTCGAGCAAGAGCGCCATGACAAGATCGTGCCGACCGCTCCCGGCGTCTGCCGGCGCGACGGCCTCTATGATCAAAGCTCGAGCAAGATCTGTGAGAGCGACGACGCGGATGGCCGTTGGAGGATCCGCCAAGGCACTCGGCGCGACATAGGCCGAGAGCATGGCGACGTCACCCAGCATATCGACGGTATGGACGAGCCCTGCCGGAATCCATAGCGCATGCTCTGGCGGCACCATCCACCGTCCTTGTACGGATGACACCATCAGGACACCCGCGCTGGCATAGACAAACTGTGCGCGGCTATGGCTGTGAGCCTTCACATGATAGCCGGCCGGATATTCAGAGGGGATCGCGTAGACCGGCTCCGAGGCAGCCTCAATAGCAGCAAGACGCTCCACGTGGAGCCTGGCCAACTCGCTTAGCGCCAGCCGCTGTCCAGATTTTGTCATTTTTGGCCCACTCGCGAAATAACAAGACCAAAACACGAAAGCGGGACATCCACAAGTCGTCTATCTCCGGATCGTCAAAGGACGGAGTAGAATCGTGACAGACAGCGCAATTAGGGCAGAGCGGCACTCTGCGGAACAGACGGTTTTCGGCATCATAATGGCGGTGAGCTTCTGCCATCTCCTCAATGATACCATGCAGTCGCTGATCCCTGCCCTCTATCCGATGATCAAGGATGGCTACGGCCTCGACTTCACGCAGATCGGCTTCCTTGGCCTCGTGTTCCAGGTCACCGCCTCGCTGCTGCAGCCGCTGATCGGTATCTACACCGACAAGCGCCCCTTGCCTTACTCATTGGCTGTCGGCATGGGCTTCACGCTGATCGGCCTGGTGCTGCTCGCCTATGCGCACGCTTATTGGGTTCTGCTCGTCGGTGCGGGTGTCGTCGGCCTCGGTTCGGCGGTGTTCCATCCCGAATCCTCCCGCGTCGCTCGGCTGGCATCGGGCGGCCGGCATGGCCTTGCCCAGTCGCTGTTCCAGGTTGGCGGCAATTTCGGCACTGCGATCGGGCCGCTTCTCGCGGCGTTCATCGTGTTGCCGCGCGGCCAGCATAGCGTTGCATGGTTCTCGCTCATCGCCTTGACAGGCATTATCATCCTGTGGCGCGTCGGCGCCTGGTATGCCGACCACCGCAGGAGCAATGCCGGCCGCAAGGCAGCGGTACCTGCTTTACACCTCCCGCGCGCGAAGGTCATCACGGCGATCGGCATCCTCGCGCTGCTGGTGTTTTCGAAATACGTCTACATGACGAGCCTGTCGAGCTACTACACCTTCTACATGATCGAGCGCTTCGGCGTCTCCGTGCAGCACGCGCAGATTCTGCTGTTCGTGTTTCTCGGCGCGGTCGCTATCGGCACCGTTGCTGGGGGTCCCATCGTTGACTGGTTCGGCACCAAGTTTGTGATCTGGTTCTCGATCCTCGGCGCGCTGCCCTTTACACTTGCCCTGCCCTATGCCGACTACAACTGGACGGTCTTCCTGACCTTCCTGATCGGCGTCATCCTGGCCTCCGCCTTCTCGGCCATTGTTGTCTTTGCGCAGGAGTTGGTGCCCGGTCGCGTTGGCATGATCGCCGGTCTGTTCTTCGGCTTTGCCTTCGGGATCGGGGGCATCGGCGCCGCGGGCCTCGGTATGGTGGCCGACCACATGGGCATCGAGTTCGTCTACAAGATCTGCTCATATCTGCCGCTGCTTGGCCTGCTGACCATCTTCCTACCCGATATCGGCAAGGGCCGCCGCCACGCCGCGAAAACGGCCAAGTAAGCGAGCTCACGCAGCGCACAAATGACCAGGGCCGAGATGACGATCTCGGCCCTTATTTTTTGCGCTGTTAAGTCACCCGCACCTAGATAGCGGTGAACCCATTATCGACGAAGAGGTGCGCGCCGTTCACGAACATCGACTCGTCACTGGCGAGGTAGAGCGCGGCGCGCGCCACGTCCTCTGGCTCGCCGATCCGACCCTGCTGAGCGGCGATGGCAGCGTCCGAGACATCGACGCCAAGCTTCTGCAATTCGCTCACCTCGCGCAATCCGTGCGGTGTGCGGATGAACCCGGGGCAGACGGCATTGCAGCGAATGTTCCGGTCCCTGAACTCCACCCCGATCGCGCGCGCGAACATATGCACCGCTCCCTTCGTTGTGTCGTAAAGCACTTCCATCGGCGTCGCAGCCACGGCCGAGATCGATGATGTGCAGACGATGGAGCCGCCGCCCGCGGCGATCATCCCCGGCAGAACGGCCCGCGTCATCAGAAACATCGAACGCACATTGACCGCATGGAGCCACTCCCACTCGTCGAGCGTCGTTTCCAGAAACGGCTTGATGACAATCGTGCCGGCATGATTGAAGAGCACGGTGACC
The DNA here is from genome assembly GCF_000298315.2 of Rhizobium grahamii CCGE 502. Lineage (GTDB taxonomy): Bacteria > Pseudomonadota > Alphaproteobacteria > Rhizobiales > Rhizobiaceae > Rhizobium > Rhizobium grahamii. The sequence continues at coordinate 331,248 of NZ_AEYE02000013.1, forward strand.
GCGCCGAACTTTTCCTCCACGTCCTTCACCGCCTGGATCACGGCAGCCTCTTCGGACACATCGGCTACCCAATACTCCGCCACATGACCAACTGCGCGGATTTCCTCCGCTGTTTGCCGTGCCGCGGCTTCATTTCGGTCGATGATCGCCACTTTGGCGCCCTCGGCAGCGAAGAGCCGCGATGCCGCCCCGCCCATGCCCGTTGCGCCACCTGAAATGATTGCGACTTTCCCCTTTAGCCGATCGACCATGACCTATCCCTTGTTCCCTTTGTTCCGCCGTCACTCGCTCGCCGTCGAGGAGCGCGCCCGTATGCAGTGTTGAAGAGAGTCCGGCCGGATGTCCACACACAGGTCTCTGTCGGTAACCTTACCAAATAACCAACAGAACAGCTTTCGGTTGTCTCATCGCGCAACACCGGGCATTTGTATTTCCAGCGGCTCACCATCAGCCGCGGTCCGGAAGGGGTCCGGATCGGTAGAGCCCGCCCCCGAGGGGCCTGGGGCGGGCTTCTCAAACACAACAAAGACTTAGGCGTCGAGTGCATCTCGCGTGCCTGCCTGCGGCGCGCTGATTTGATTGCCCGGACGCGTCACGCAACGCGTTCATAGCCGGCACACGCTAAGGCTGATGTCTTCCTATAACGCTACGCTATAAGAAACGCGCGGAAGTCATTCACGTTGGTACCGGTCGGACCCGGCGCAAAGAGATCGCCCGCAAGGTTGAAGGCCGACCACGCATCATGACCCGCCAGGAACGCGCGCGCATCGCCGCCCGCACTTCTGATCCGCGCCACTGTTCCGCCGTCGCAGAACGCGCCGGCATTGTCTTCCGAACCGTCGATGCCGTCGGTATCCGCAGCCATCGCCACGACCCCCTCGAACCCCTGCAGATCGATCGCCGCAGAGAGAAGCAGTTCGGAGTTTCGCCCGCCCTTGCCGTACGTTCCGGCTCCGATACTCACGGTTGTTTCGCCGCCGGAAAGCAGCACGAGCGGCTTGGAAGCGGAAGGCCTTGCCCAAAACTCGCGAGCGAGGGCCGCATGCATCCGGCCGATATCCTTCGCCTCTCCTTCGATCGAATCCGAGAGAATCAAAGGTTGCACACCTAAGGACCTCGCCCGGTCAGCGGCCGCCTCCAGGGACACCCGCGCCGAGGCAATCACATGAACCTCATTGTTCGCGAAGGCGCTGTCGCCGGCGCGTGGCGCTCTGGCATTTCGAATACAATCGATGACGCGCGCCGAAAGATCTATCCGATAGTCCCGGATCACTCGCAGCGCCTCCTCCGCATCGCTGTTGTCCGGAACGGTCGGCCCTGACGCCACAAAAGCCGGATTGTCTCCGGGAACATCGGAAACAACAAGGCTGACGACCCTGGCAGGGTGGGCAAGCGCAGCAAGCCGTCCTCCCTTGATGCGGGAGAAATGCTTCCGCACCACGTTCATGCCTGAGATGGGAGCCCCGGAGGCCAGCAGCGCTTCGTTGAGGGCGCTTTCGTCGGCGAGGGTGAAGCCGGTCGGCGGTGCTGGCAGAAGCGCCGAGCCGCCGCCGGATATCAGCGCGATGACCAGATCGTCGGCGGTCAGCCCATGCACGTGGTTTATCAGAGCTTCTGCCGCAACAAGCCCCGCCCTATCTGGAACGGGATGGGCCGCCTGAAGAATTTTGGTCGATTGGCATTCGGCGATCGGCCCATGCCTGGCCACGACGAGGCCTTCAAATGGATGAGACCAGGCCCGCTCGAATGCGGCCGCCATTTGGCTCGCTGCCTTGCCTGCCCCGACGACGATCGTCCTGCCTTTCGGAGGATCCGGCAGATGACGAACCAACGCCTCGTAGGGGTCCGCGGCCTTGACCGCCTCATGAAACAGGGTTTGCAAAAACGCACGTGGATCGGAAATCAAACCCTACTCCCATTTTCAAAGTTCGCCGTCCGAACGCCCGGTCTAGCGTACTGTCGCCCTCGCCCTCGGCCGCGTCTCGTTGCGCTCATGAGCAAAAATCGCTGCAGGCAACGGCGGCAGTCCACGGATAAGGTCGGAGCCTCGTTCGCCAACCATGATGGTCGGTGCGTTGGTGTTACACGATGGGACCCGCGGCATGACCGACGAATCGCATACCCGAAGCCCCTCGAGACCATGGACCTTCAGATCGATACCGACAACAGCTTCCGGTCCCGTTCCCATCTTGCAGGTGCCGACCGGATGATGATCGGTCTTCGCGTTCGCACAGCCATAGTCGAAGAGCTGCTCGTCGGTCATGACCTTCGGTCCAGGCAGCCGCTCGGCCAGAACATACGGCTTGAGCGCCGCCTGCTGCATGATCTCACGAGCGATCTTCAATCCTTCCAGTGACATGACCCTGTCGTGCGGGTCGGACCAGTAGTTCGGATCGATCAGAGGCGCAGCACCCGGATCCGCGGAGGAAAGCCTCACGGTTCCACGCGAACGCGGATGCAGATAGGCCGAGTTCAGGGTCACCCCGGCATTTTTCAAGCGCTCGACCCCGGCTTCGATGCCAGAGCCCAGACCAAGGTGGAACTGGATATCCGGCGACCGCGCATCCGGGTCGGCATACCAGAAGCCGCCGGTCTCAAAGAGCGAGGAGGCGACCGGGCCAGTTCGGAACAGCACGTACTGAACGCCCGCCCAGATCGTTCGGTGAAGTTTCGCAACCCCGTCATAGGTGTGGTCGCCCGTGCACTCGGCAATGACGAATAGATCAAGGTGGTCCTGAAGGTTGCCACCGACGCCCGGCAGATCGTGGCGGACCTTGACCCCGACCGACTTGAGGTGGTCGGCCGGACCTATCCCCGATTGAAGGAGCAACTTGGGCGACCCGATCGCACCGGACGACACAAGGACCTCGCGTTCGGCACGAACGATCTCGGAGCCGCGCTCCGTCGCGATCTCGACACCGACGGCACGATGCCCCTCAAGGACGATGCGCGCAACCCTTGCGCCTGTCCGGACTACCAGGTTCTTTCGGGCCTTTATCGGGGATAGATAGGCCAGAGATGCCGACGACCGGCGACGGTCGCGCTGCGTCAGCTGATAGAAACCGACACCGGCCTGCTGCCGGCCGTTGAAGTCGTGATTGTAGGGAATCCCAAGTTCCTGCCCGGCCCGGATATAGGCGTCGCAGATCGGCAACGGGGAGGCAGGCATCGAAACACCGAGCGGGCCGCCGTAGGAGTGGTAATCATCGGCGAAGCGCTGATTGTCTTCGGCGCGCTTGAAGTAGGGCAAGATGGAGCGGTAGTCCCAGCCCTCACATCCGTCCTCACTGGCCCAGAGGTCGTAGTCTGCCGCATTGCCCCGCGTATAAAGCTGGGCATTGATCGATGAGCCGCCACCGATAACCTTCGCCTGTGTATAGCGAAGCACCCGGCCCTTCATGTGTTTCTGCGGCACAGTTTCCCAGCCCCAGCTCGCAACACCCTTCGTCATCTTCGCAAAGCCCGCGGGCATGTGGAACAACGGATTCCAATCACCCCCACCCGCCTCAAGCAGCAACACGTTGACGCTGGGATCTTCGCTGAGGCGATTGGCAAGCACGCATCCCGCAGGGCCGGCGCCGGTAATGATGTAGTCGAAACGCATATTTCTATCCCGTTACAAGCGAGGAATGGACAGGCCGCCATCGGCGTCGATCACGGTGCCGGTGGCAAAACCGAAGTCACCGGATGCCAGCGCCGCACAGATTTTTCCGAGGTCATCCGCCTCGCCCCATCGTTTCATCGGCACGAGGCCGCTGTCGATGAGGGCGTCGTACTTCGACGTCACGCCGGCCGTCATGTCGGTCCGGATGATCCCGGGGCGCACTTCGAAGACGGCAATTCCCGAGTCCGCGAGCCGCAGTGCCAGTCCCTGCGAGAAGGCGGCAAGACCGGCCTTGCTAATGCAATAGTCTAGTCGCTCCGGCGAGCTGGCTTCGGCTGAGACAGACGTGATGTTGATGATCGATCTCGGATGGGGAACAGCACCCGTCACGAGCATTGCCTTGACGACGGCTTGCGTGAAAAACACTGTGCCCTTGAGGTTCGTCGCCATGATCGTGTCGAAATTTTCCGGAAGCAGACTTAGGAAGTCGCCACGGACGACAGCAGCCATGCCCGCATTGTTGACGAGGCAATCGATACGGCCGAAGGTCGAAAGCACCGCGCGCACGGTCTCGTCATGCCTGGAAACATCCGAAACATCCGCCTGCAGGTAGATTGCCTCTACTCCGAAGCTGCAAAGCTCTTTCGTGACGTCCTGGCTTTCCTCCGCCGCGCCGACACCAGTGATCACGATGTTATAGCCGCTTTTGGCCAGCGCGCTCGCGATCCCAAGACCGATGCCGCGTCGTCCGCCGGTGACAATTGCGACTGGCCTTTCGACACCTTCCGTCATGCTCGCAGGTCCTTCGAAGCAATGTGGTCGGCGACCCGCAATGCCTGACTGGCGACCGTGAGGGCGGGGTTTACCGCAGCCGAGGTCGGCAGGAAGCTGGCATCCACCACAAAGAGGTTCTCGTGATCGTAGGAACGGCAATAAGGATCCAGCGGCGCGCTGGCAGGGTCATTGCCGATCCTGACGGTACCGCACTGGTGGGACGGCGTACGTTTGTCGAACGGCTTGGAAAGGACAATCGGGAAGCCAACCGACTTGAGGACCGCCTTCAGCTTCGAAACCAGTTCGAGATGCGCATCCCAATTTGTCCGTTTCCACTGCAGGACGATACGATCTCCGTCCACGCGTACGCGGCTTTCCGGGTGAGGTATATCCTCGCTCATCGCATAGAAATCGATGGCATGGCCGGTGATGTTCTGGAGTAACCATTCCGGTGCCCAGGACAGCGAGCCCTTCAGCACTTGAGCCGAGATTCTGCCCAGCAACTGAACGTTCCCGAGCGGCGGCCCGCCGTTGCCGTCCGATAGATAGAAATCGTTGAATCCGAACGTTTTCTGGTAGACCGACGTGTTGCGATAGGTTGGCGACACGGCGATTACCGCTGACGAATTGTGGTTCATGAAATTCCGCCCGACCTGATCGGAAGAATTCGCAAGCCCCTTCGGGTGGCGCGCGTCAGCCGAACGAAGCAACAGGACGGCAGATTGAACGGCGCCGGCCGATAGAATGACCAGCTTCGGCGTTGCCGCAAGATCTTCGCCATCCTTGCGGTAGTGGATTCGCTCAATATTGCCGTTTCCTCCCGCTTCGAGCCTCGTCACCTTGGCGTTTGTCTCGAGGCGGACGTTCGGAAACTCCAACGCCTTGAGCAGCGCGGCGGTCTCCGCATCCATCTTCCCATCGCGGGAATTCGGGTGCGCGTCCCAGGGCGTCCTGGCCTTGGCCATCCAGGCGTCGATATTCACGCCCAACGGCAACGAAAACGGGTGCAGCCCCTTCGCCTTCAGTCTTGCTCTGACATCGGCAACCGGCGGCTCGTCGGGCACTGGCGGATACTCATAACTGCTTGAATGGGCGGGCTCTGTGGGGTCGTCTCCGAGGTTGCCCCGAACCTCGTACATCCGTTCCGCGCGGCTGTACCACGGCTCCAGCACCTCATAAGGAAACGGCCAGGCGGGCGAGATACCTTCCCGGTGGCGGATCTCCTCGAAATCCTCCCGGCGATAGCGTGAAAGCACTGCGCCATAGAACTTCGAGTTGCCGCCGACATTGTAGTAGTTGCCGGGATTGAAGGCCGTGCCGTTCGCCTCGTACCACATCTCCTTCGGGCGAAAATGCCCGCGCTGGAAGATGGCCCGCTGGTCACGGTTCTCCGGCCGATCGGCAATGAAGTCGCCGGCCTCGAGGATGAGGATCTCGGCCCCGGTCGCCGCCAGTCCGGCGGCAACAGTGGACCCACCCACGCCCGAGCCTATGATGACGATATCAGGAGTGCTGTTCATCTCAAAAATCCAGACCGGACTACGCGATGCGCGTCTGGCTTTGCGGATCGAAGAACACGGCCTTGTCGAGATTGAACGCAAGGCGGGCATTCTGGCCGGCCTGAATGCGAGCGTCCGCACGCAGGCGCGCGACAACCTCTTTTCCACCGAGCTTGGTAACGGCGAACGTGTCCGATCCCGCCGGTTCAACCACTTCGATCAGGCAGTCGCTCTCGGCAAGAGCCTTGGCGTTGCGGTCGGCGCCATCCGGGTCGGTCAGCGCTTCCGGGCGGATGCCGAAGACAATCTCCCTGCCCGCATGGGCCTCGAGCGCGCCGTTGCCCGACGAAACCGGAAGCTTGATCGGCTCTCCATGAGGCCGAGCCAGCGAAACGGTCAATCCCGAGGCGGCCTTCTCGATCGTGCCCGACAGAAGGTTCATGGCGGGCGAACCCATGAAGTCGGCGACAAACATGTTTGCCGGGTTGTTGTAGATCTCCGCCGGCGTGCCGAACTGCTGCACCTCGCCGTCGCGCATGACGGCGATCTTGGTGGCGAGCGTCATCGCCTCGATCTGGTCATGGGTGACGTAGACGATCGTGGTTCCCGTCGCCTGGTGCAGCCGCTTGATCTCGATGCGCATGTCGACACGCAGCTTGGCGTCCAGGTTCGAAAGCGGTTCATCAAACAGGAACAGCTTGGGATCACGCACGAGAGCGCGCCCCATGGCGACGCGCTGCCGCTGGCCGCCGGACAACTGGCTCGGCTTGCGATTGAGCAGATGGCCGATCTGCAGCACCTTGGCGACCTTGTCGATGGCCTTGTTGCGCTCTTCGAGAGGTACGCCGCGCATCTCCATGCCGAAGGAGATGTTTCCGGCAACTGTCATGTTCGGATAAAGCGCATAGCTCTGGAACACCATGGCGATATCGCGCTTCGACGGATGCAGGTCGGCGATGCTCCGGCCATCGACGCGGATGTCACCCTCTGTGATCGATTCCAAACCGGCGATCGTGTTGAGCAAGGTCGACTTGCCGCAACCTGACGGACCGACCAGCACGAGGAAGCCACCTTTCTCCAGCTCTACGTTGATACCCTTGAGGATCTCCAACGAGCCGAAACGCTTCTTGAGACCGGAAATTTCGAGGAAAGCCATTGGATTATCCTTTAACCGCACCCGCCATCAGGCCACGCACAAAGTAGCGGCCGGCGAGAATGTAGACGAGGAGTGTGGGAAGCGCTGCGATCATCGCCGCCGCCATGTTGACGTTGTATTCGACGACACCGGTCGAGGTGTTGACGACGTTGTTCAACGCTACCGTCATTGGCATGGAATCGCCCGTTCCCGCATAGGCGGAAGCGAACAGGAAGTCGTTCCAGATATTGGTGAACTGGTAGATGACGGTGACGACGATGATCGGCAGCGAATTGGGCAACATGATGCGGCGGAAGATCTGGAAGAAGCTTGCGCCGTCCACCTGCGCCGCCTTCACCAACTCGGTCGGAAAGGCCTCATAGTAGTTGCGGAAGAACAACGTCGTGAAGCCAAGGCCGTAAATCACGTGAACGGTGACGAGATTTACGGTCGGATTGCCGAAGCCCAGCGACATGCCAATTTGGTCGCGCAACGTCGCGCCGAACCGACCGAGGCTTCCGAGAATGGTCGCCATCGGCAAGAGCACCGACTGGAAGGGAATGAAGCAGGCAAACAGCATCAATCCGAAGACCAGCGTGTGGCCCGGAAAGCGCCATTTCGTCAGCACATAGCCGTTCAGCGCCCCCATGATCGTGGAGATCGCCACCGCCGGAACGACCATCTTGATCGAATTCCAGAAGTAGCCCTTGATGCCGGCGCAGGTCAGACCGACGCAGGCCTCGCCCCAGGCCTTGAACCAGGGTTCGATGGTCGGCGCCTTCGGCAGCGCCAGCATGTTGCCACTCTGGATCTCGTCCATCGTCTTGAACGAGGTCACGAGCATGACGAACAGCGGCATCAGGTAGATGATCGCGAAGATGACCAGCAGACCGTAGATGAAGATCCGGCTGAACATTTTGGAGCGTGACGCGCTGGCCGCGCTTGGAAGAGTCGAGGTAACAGCGCTCATCGCGATTTCTCCCGCAGTTCCGAATAGAGGTAGGGAACGATGATTGCCGAGATCGTCATCAACATGATCACGGCGCTGGCTGAACCAACCGCCATCTCGTTCCGCTTGAAGGTGTATTCGTACATGAAGTTGGATGGCAGCCAGGCCGAGCCACCGGGGCCGCCTGAGGTCAGCGCCACGACAAGGTCATAGGACTTGATCGCCATGTGGGCGAGCACAATGAAGGCCGAGAGGAAGATCGGCCGCAGCAATGGAATGATGATGCGCCGATAGAGCTGTACGGTCGTTGCGCCGTCGATCTGTGCCGCCTTCATGATCTCGCTATCGATGCCGCGGAGGCCAGCGAGGAACATCGCCATGACGAAGCCGGAGGCCTGCCAAACACCAGCGATCACCACGGTATAGATCACGAAATCCTTGTTCTTGATCCAGTCGAAGTGGAAGCTCGTCCAGCCGAACTGATGAAGTGTCTGCTCCAGGCCGAGACCCGGATCGAGGAACCATTTCCAGGCGACGCCTGTCACGATGAAAGACAGCGCCATCGGATAGAGGAAGATGGGCCGCAATATGCCCTCGCCTCGAATTTTCTGATCCAGCAGGATCGCCAGAAACAAGCCCAGCGCCAGGCAGATGCCGATGTAAAGGAAGCCGAAAATGCCCATGTTGGTAATGGAAGTGTACCAGCTGGAGGGCGGATCACTTTCAAATGTCCATCGCCAGAGCCGTTGATAGGCGCGCGGCCCGGTCAGTGCGTAGGATGGGAAGGTCTTGGAATTGGTGAAGGACAGATAGACCGTCCAGATGATGAAGCCGTAGACGAAAACAAGCGTGATTGCGAAACTCGGCGCGAGCACGATCTTCGGCAGCGCGTCCTGCAGGCGCGCGCGGATTGAAATTGGCGTTCCACGATGCGACGTGAGAACGGTTTTATCTGTAGCGATGGTGCTCATGGGGTGTCATCTCCTCCGACGATGTCGTCCGTTGCGGAAATCTTCCCCGCCACGAAGGCGGGGAAGACCGCGGGAGGCCTTAATTACTTGGCGTCTTCAATTGCCTTGACGAGTTCTTCGACCGCCTGATCGGAGGTCTTGATCTGGCCATGCACGAACTTGGAGACGACGTCCTTATAGGCGTTGGCAACTGCCGGAGGAGCGCCGTAGCCCTGTGCCAGCGAGCCGAACAGCGTGCCACCTTCGTTGGCAGCCTTCAGGTCGGCGATACCTTTCTTGCCGCAAGCATCGAAGTCGGTATCCGGAACGTCGGTACGGGCCGGAACCGAGCCCTTCACGACGTTGAATGCAGACTGGAAGCTCTTGGAGAGCGTCGCCGTTGCAAGCGCGACCTGAGCCGCCTTGCGATCATCAGGAACGTTGAACATGCCGAACATGTCGGAGTTGTAGATCACGCTGCCGTCAGTGCCCGGGAAGCGGTAGCAGAGGAAGTCCGTGTTCGGGGTCTTCTTGGCTGCTACGAATTCGCCCTTTGCCCAGTCGCCCATGACCTGAACGAGTGCATCGCCCTTGATGACCATGGCGGTTGCGAGGTTCCAGTCACGTCCGGAGAAGTTCGGGTCGACGTACTGGACGATCTTCTGGAGATTGTCGAACGACTTCTTCATCGTGTCCGACTTCAGCGACTCCTCATCGAGGTCGTTCATGGCCTTCTTGTAGAACTCGGGACCGCCAGTCGACAGCACGATCGAGTCGAACATTGTGGCTTCCTGCCAGTTCTGGCCACCCAGTGCGAGCGGGGTGACACCGGCTGCCTTGGCTTTGTCGAGCAAAGCAATCAGGTCGTCGAATGTCTTCGGCTCGGTGCCGCCGATCTTTTCCATGACGGCCTTGTTGATCCACAGCCAATTGACCGAGTGAACGTTAACAGGGGCAGCAACCCACTTGCCGTCGTAGACGGAGAACTTCTGCAGCGCTGCCGGAACGGACTTGTCCCAGCCTTCCTTCTTTGCCGTCTCCGTAAGATCGCCCATGACGCCAGCCTGCGCATAGTCGAGAACGGTGTAGCCGAGCATCTGCGAAGCCGTTGGATAGGTGCCCGCAGCAACCATGGCCTTGAGCGCGGTCATCGCAGCATCACCACCACCGCCAGCGACCGGTACGTCTTTCCAGGCAAATCCTTCCTTGGACAGGTCTTCCTTGAGGACGTTGAGGGCCGCAGCTTCGCCGCCCGACGTCCACCAGTGCAGCATCTGCACTTCCTTCACGTCAGCAGCCTTGGCAGCACCAAGGCCGGCAACGGTCATCGTCACCAATGCAGTCGTCATCAAAAACTTGCGCATCGTTTTCCTCCCGGATTGCAAGTTTACAAAAGCGGAATATCCGCGTTCAAAAGCCTGTGCACACTCCCCGCACGAAGGCTTTGGCTACCACGGCGCGAACGCCGCGTAAGTTATTTAAAACGTTATAAACTTAACCAAGTCAAGTCACCCACGTTACCTTTCAACGTCAGCACAGCGGCATGTTACCGACTGTTTTTACTTCGTTTTTAGAAGCAACTACAGAACGATCCATACGGTGTCCGAAATTTAAAACGTTTCCAGTCCAGCATTGCATCGGCTTCGCCGCCGCGTTAGTGTCCCGCCATTCGAGCCCTTTGGAGGAATGCCGAGCGTGCCTCGCATCGCAATGCCGCCCACGACCAGAGCGACCCGCAGGAGCGGCAAGCCGACGCTGCGCACCATCGCCGATATGGCTGGCCTTGCCGTAACCACCGTGTCGCGCGCGTTGTCCGATGACCCGGTGATCAATCACGAAACACGCAAGCGCGTCCGCGAGATCGCAATTGAGGTCGGTTACTCCCCCGATCGCGCCGCCCAACGCCTGAAAACCGGCCGCACGAATGTCATCGCCATCCTGCTGGAACCGCACGAGGAAATCCTCGGCTACGGCACGTCCATCATGTCCGGCATCGCCAATGCCCTGCAAGGAACTGCCTATCACCTGATCGTCATGCCGAACCTGCCGCACACCACCAACATCGATGGTGTCAACTACATCATGCGCAACCACATGGCCGATGGCCTGGTGATGTCGCGCACCGAGCCCTTCGACCCGCGCGTGCGGTTGCTGATGGAGCACGATTTTCCGTTCGTCACCCATGGCCGCACCGAACTGTCGACCCCGCACGCCTACGTCGACTATGACAACTTCACCTTCTCCTACGAGGCAACCAAACGCCTGATCGCCAAGGGGCGCCGCAAACCGGCGCTGATCAGCGGACCGATGCAATTCAGCTTCGGCAGCCACATCCTGCACGGCTTCATGACGGCGGTGCGTGAAGCCGGCTGCGCCTATGAGGTCATCTCCGATATAGACCTCGACCATCCAGCCGGCGCGATTCGCGATCGCATCGCGCGACGTCATCGCGAACCCGATCCACCTGACGCCTTCACCTGCGGTGGCGAAGTGTGCGCACTTGCTACTATCACCGGCATGAGCGACTGCGGACGCACCCTTGGCGTCGAATACGACGTTGTCGCCAAGCAGACCTCGCAGCTCCTTTCCGCCATCCAGCCGAAGGTCGAGACCATCTATGAGGACCTGACGGCCACCGGCGAGCAGATCGGCCGCATCCTCAAGAAACGGATCGGCGGCGAGACGGACATGGATCAGTTGCAGGTCCTGCTGACACCGCAGCCGCCGCTCTCTGGAAACGGCTGACCGTAATCGTCCGCACCATCGACCAGCAGGTACGGGCATGAGGAAGCAAGAGGCATGCGAGTGCCAAAGCGCGAACGTCGTGCGATCTACGAGTGTCGGTCCAGCCATATTGCCCCTCCTTTCTCTCACTTGAGTTTGCCTCGGCGGCCTTAGCGTGGCATCCACCAGCCGGTGCGCCCGCCGATATGCATGTTGAGCGTTTTGGTCTCGGTGTAGTCCTCCACTGCGTGACGACCGAGTTCACGCCCGAGGCCGGATTGCTTGTAACCACCGAACGGCAGCTCGGACGCCCCGTCCATGAAGGTGTTCATCCAGATCGTTCCGGCTCTCACCTTGCGCCCGACGGTCAGGCAGGTATCGAAATCACGGCTCCAGACGCCTGCCGAAAGGCCGTAATCGATCGCGTTTGCAATCTCGATCGCCTCCGCTCTGGTTTCGAACGTCAGCACGGAGAGGACAGGCCCGAAAACCTCTTCACGGGCAACCGCCATGCCGGGCGTCACAGCTTCGAGAATGGTCGGCGCCATGTATTGCCCCATGCCGAGGTCAAGCTTCTCGCCACCATGCGCGACTTGCGCGCCGCTGCTGGTCGCGCCGGCAACATAGCCCGCGATCTTCTCCAAATGCTGCGGCGTTATGATAGCACCAACTTGCGTGGTTGGATCGAGCGGATCACCGACCTTGACATCCTTCGAGAGTTCAGCAACGCGCTTGACCACGGCGGAAGCGATGCTCTTGTGCAGGATCAACCGGGAACCAGCATTGCAGCATTCGCCGGCATTGAAATAGGCACCGAAGACTGCTGCGTCGATGAAGGCGTCCAGATCCGCATCGGGGAATACGATCTGCGGGTTCTTGCCGCCGAGTTCGAGCGAAACCTTCTTCAGCGTCTGCGCGGCGTTCGTCATGGTGAGTTTGCCGACACCGGTGGAACCGGTGAATGAAACCATGTCGACCTCCGGATGGGAGGTCAGGACCGCTCCGACCTCCGGTCCCGTACCGGTGACAATATTGACGACACCGTCAGGGACGCCGGCTTCCTGCAAGATTTCGCCAAGGACGAGGGTCGATCCCGAAGTGAGCTCCGACGGCTTGACGACCGTGGTGCATCCAGCGGCAAGCGCAAAGGGCAGCTTCTGGCCGACGATCAGGAACGGGAAATTCCAGGGCGTAATAATCGACACCACGCCGATCGCCTCGCGCAGGACGACCCCCAGCGTACCTTCTCCAAGCGTGTTGTAGCTTTCACCGTGCAGATCGCGGGCAAGGGCCGCTGCATATCGCCAGATATCGACAGAGCCGGCTATTTCGCCACGCACTTGCGAAATCGGCTTGCCTGCCTCGATCGCGTCTAGGAAAGCCAGTTCTTCCGCACGAGCGGCGATCAGGTCAGCGGCCTTGAGCAGAATCGCCGACCGTTCGGATGCGGTCATCCGCGGCCACGGACCGTGATCGAAGGCTTTGCGGGCAGCAAGGATCGCACGTTCGGCATCTGCCTTGCTGCCGGTCGGAAAGCGGCTCACAACGACGCCATGACTCGGAGCAACGCGCTCGATCGGTTGGGCGGATCCGACCTCCCACTTGCCGTCGACCAGCATCTTGAAGTCGCGGGTCTTGTGGTCGCTAAGCGCTCTTGGATTGACCAGAACCGTCATTACCATTCTCCCTTGAATTGTGCCGGGCGTTTCTCGCTGAAAGATGCGACGCCCTCTCTGAGATCAGCAGTTTTCGCGACGAGGATCGACCCGAGCGCTTCGACGGCGGTGCCGTTGTCCTCGCCATTGGCCGATGCGATCATCAGCTTCACGATCTCCAGCGCGGCCGGGCCCCTCGACGCGACCCGTTGCGCATATTCCTTCGCGGCCTCGACCGCGTTTCCACTCGACGTGACAGCATCGACGATGCCGAGCGCACGAGCGTCCTCGGCAGTGAAGATCTCGCCACCCAGTGCCATGCGCCGCACCACCTGAGCCCCGAAACGCTTCACAAGACGCTGCGTGCCGGACCAACCAGGCACCATGCCCAGAGCGGTTTCCGGTAGTCCGATCTTGATGTGCTCCTCGGCGATGCGAATGTCCGCGACACCGGCAAGCTCCAGCCCGCCACCGAGAGCGTGGCCGTTCAGGGCGGCAATCAGCGGCACCCTCAGTGTTGCAAGCCTTTCGAAAACGCGGTGACCATGGCGGACCCAGGCATGGCCGAACTCCTGCGGCCGCATTCCACCCCACGCCTTGATATCACCGCCAGCCGAGAAGCCCTTCCCCTCGCCCGTCAGGATCGCAGCGCGCACGTCGGCGTTCGTCTCGACTTCATCGGCCGCGTCAGCCAATGCCTTCAGCATGTCCAGATCAAGCGCGTTCAGCTTCTCCGGCCGCGATACCGTCATGATCGCGACGTGATCCTCGACCTGGACTCTGACCGTGCCGCTAGCCATTGAAGACACCCTCCAGGACACGGGCGCCCTTCTTCGGTAGAGACAGACCAATGTTCGCTTCGCCGAACAGCATCGCATCCATGGTCTTGAGGTCCTTTGCCACGATGAGCGGGAACTCGGACTGATCGAGGATGTGGGTCTGCAGGTCGATGCCAGGCGCGATTTCCGTCAGAACAACACCCTCCGGCGTCAGCTTCATCACGCACCGCTCGGTGACATAGGTGATGTCCTGCCCCTGCTCGATCGCCCGCTTGCCGGAGAAAGTGACATGCTCGACCTCGTTGACGAGCTTCTTCAGCTTGCCTTCCTTCTCAATGATCAAGTTGCCGTCAGCGATCGCAAGTTTCGCACCCGCATTGAACATGCCTGAAAATACGATCTTCTTCGCCCGCGCCGTGATATCGACGAAGCCGCCTGCCCCGGCCGTGACGTGCGGTCGGAACGAAAGTTTCGAAACGTTAACAGAGCCGTCCCTGCCGATTTCGAGGAAAGACAGGAGCGAAGCATCGAAGCCCGCACCCTGGAAGTACGTGAATTGGTATGGCGACGGCATATAGGCGTCCGCATTGGAAGCGCAGCCGAATGCGAAATCCAGCAGCGGAACGCCACCGACGGCGCCCTGTTCGATCACCCAGGTGACCGAGCCGTGCAGCCCTTCCTCAAGCAGGATGCGCGGCACGTTGGCGGAAATACCGAATCCGAGGTTGACGCAGCTACCGGCCTCAAGCTCCTGAGCCACGCGGCGGGCAATGACCTTCTGGATATTGAATTCCGGAACGCGGAACGTATCGAGCGGCCGGAAAATTTCGCCTGAGATGGCCGGATCGTAAAGCGTCTGCGTGGTTTGCTTCTGGTCAGGATCGACGATGACATAATCGACCAACATGCCAGGCACACGCACGTCATGCGGCTTCAGCGAACCTTCCTTGGTGATCCGCTTGACCTGGGCGATCACGATGCCGCCATTGTTGCGGGCAGCAAGAGCCTGATCCAGACCGCCGAGATAGGCGCCCTCGTGCTCATAGGTAAGATTGCCGCGCTCGTCGGCTGTCGTTGCACGAATGATAGTGACCTGCGGCACGATCGACGGGAAGAACAGCCAATCCTCTCCTTCGAAGACGACGCGCTTGACCACCGGCTCCTCGGCCCCAAGGTCGTTCATCGCGCAGCCCTGCCTTCTCGGATCGACAAAGGTGTCGATACCAACCTTCGTCAGCACGCCAGGACGCTTGGCAGCCGCTTCGCGATGAATATCGAACATGATGCCCGACGGGATGTTGTAGGCCGGAATCTCGTTGTTGGTGATCATCTGCCAGATCAGCGGCGGCTCCGCGCTGGATGGCCCCGATGGATAGGAACCACCGAGGATCTTTTTCAGCAGTCCCTTCTTGGCAATATAGTCGACACCCTTGATGCCGCTCATGTCACCGGCTGCGATCGGATGTAGCGTCGTGATATCCCGGGGGTGGCCAGTGCTGTCGAAACGCTCGCCAATCGCCTTCAACATCAGGTCAGGGCAGCCAAGGCCGCTCGATGACGACACGGATACGACGGTGCCGTCGGGGATCAGTGCGGCAGCTTCGGCCGGAGTGATGTGCTTGCTCATTGGGATTACTCAAAGTCCTGTTTCGATTTTTACGGCGGCAGCGCTTCTCGCCGCCTCGACAACCGCGAGGCCCGTTGCGAGCGACCAGATTCCATCCTCCGCCGTCGCCGAAGGACGGCCCTTGCCGGCTACCGCAGCATGGAAGGCCTTGAGCGCAGTTTCGTAGAGATTGCTCGCATTGGTCGGCAGTTGTTGCTCGCCATCGGCGTTCTTCAACGTCACCGTTCCAACCGGGCGCTGAGTCATGACGTTGCGGCCGACCAGCGAGCCTTCGGTACCATGCACCTCAAAGCCGGTTTCGGCATACTTGGTAGTGAAGGCATCATGAAACTGCGCGAGGATACCGTCCTCGAAACGCATCACGCCCATGACGCCGTCTTCGACACCGGGCTTACCCATCCCCGCCGCCTGAGAGAATGCAACGACCTCGACCGGATCACGCCCGAGAACGAACCGCAGCGTGTCGGTGTCGTGAACAGTGATGTCAAGAATGACGCCGGCGCCGGCTTCCGGCTTATCCAGCCGCCAGCCCTGCAAGTGGGCCGGCAGATAGACCGCATGAAAGACGCGCGCGGCCAGCGGCTTGCCGATTTTGCCGGCCGCAATCGCGTCTCTCATGGCAATGTGGGTGGAGGCGTTGCGGAGATGGTGGTTGGTGGCGAGCACAACACCGGCGTCCTTTGCCGCCTTCGCCATGGCATGCGCATCCTGCAGCGACATCGCCAACGGCTTTTCGCAAAGGACATGCTTGCCCGCACGTGCCGCCGCGATCGCCTGGTCGCAATGAAGCTCATTCGTCGTGGAGATGTAGACGGCATCGACCGCGGGATCGTTGACCAAGGCCGCGACGTCGGAAGCATGCTTCGGGATGCCGTTCTCCTTCGCATAGGATTGACCGCGCTCAGCATTCGAACTCATGACGGAGACGATATCGCCACCCGTCGCGCGGATCGCGCCAATCACCCACTCGCGTGCGATGGTGCTCGCGCCGATCAGGCCCCAGCGAATAGTCATGCCGTCTTCCTCCCTGCCTTCTTCTCGGCGGCGCCGCAGCTTTCGCGAACGACGAGCCGGACGGCGGTCGCCACACTTTCGGGTTCCGCCTTGCCTGCATTGATCTGTTTGAGCAGGAGCTGTGCCGCGCGCCGGCCCATCCCTTGCGGATCGACGGAAACTGTCGTCAAAGCAGGAACGGCCGTCTGCGCCTCGATGACGTCGTCGAAGCCGACGACAGCAAAGTCTCGACCGGGCTCCATGCGCCGCGCCCGCAGACCGTCACACACACCGAACGCAACGGCATCATTGAAACAGACCGCCGCCGTCGGCCGATCGCTCATTGCCATCGCGCGCCCGATTGCATCGACACCGCCTGCCCTCGAGGGGGCTGACGAGACCACCAGCTCCTCATGAAAGCCAAGTCCCGCCGCTTTCAGACCGTCGACATAGCCTGCCAGACGCTCCTCGAAGACCGCCGTATCCGGAAAGCCGCCAAGAAACGAAATTCGAGTGTGCCCCAAGGACGCCAGATGCTCGACGGCCGCCGACGTTCCTCCCTGATTATCGGAAACGATCGACGAGACCTTCGCTCCTGGCAAACTGCGGACAACGACAACCACCGGAATGCCGGCGGCGACAAGCGGCTTGAAATCGACAGATTCGGTGGCACGCGCCGGAGAGACGATAAGCCCAGAGATTCCGTGCTCTCTCATCGAGGCAATGACTTCCCGCTGGCGATCTATGCTCTCGCTTGTATTGGAAAGGAATTGCACAAAGCCGGCGGACTGCACGACCATGTCGACACCGACGGCAAGCTCAGCGAAGAAGCTGTTGGTCAGGTCGTTGACCACGACCCCGATGATCTTCGACTTCGCGCTGGCCTGACGAAGGTTCGCAGCCCCGCGGTTATAGACATAGCCCAGTTCACGCATGGCCGCATTCACCTTGGAACGCGTCCCTTCATTCACGAGCGAAGATCCCTGCAAGACCAGGGAAACCGTCGACTTCGAAACGCCGGCGGCCTTCGCTATGTCAATGACGGTGACCCGCCCCTTCGTCATGGTTTCCTCCTCGGCCTTCCCAGCTTGGGGCCTAAATAATTGGAACGTTCCAAATTTGTCAACCCTCCTATCCAAGAAATTGGATTGTCGAAAATTGGATAGCTACAAGACGATTATTTTTATTTTTCTGATAGTTAAAACATTACAGACGCGAGAAACCCGCGTTCTATCTCATAAAAAATGTCAACTTAAGAAAGCAGTTGCAATTTGGAACGATCCAAATTATTGCATCATCCACCATTGAGGAGGATCGCAATGAGCTTGTCTTTGAATCTGCCGAACCCCGACGGTTCCACCGAAGAGTACCGCCTTATCGGGACACCGATCGAGCGCCCTTCCACGCCACCCAAATTCAACCGGATTGCCTATGCCGCCGCCCACGTCGTCTCGGACCCGCAAAAGGACGTGGATCCGTGGGGGCGCCCGGCAATCGACTGGGACGCAACGATCGCTTTCCGTCGGCATCTGTGGAGCCTTGGCTTCAAGATCGCCGAAGCGATGGATACCTCCCAGCGTGGCATGGGCCTCAATTGGGCTGGCGCACAGGAGCTGATCCGGCGATCACTGGACGAATCTCGCAACATTGCAGGCGCGGATCTCGCCTGTGGCGCCGGCACCGATCATCTCGCGGCAGCCGACGCAAAATCGATTGACGACGTCATCCGGGCATATGAGACCCAGATCGAATTCGTTGAAAAGAACGGCGGCCGCGCCATCATGATGGCCAGCCGCGCCCTCGCCCGGGTCGCGTCCTCTGCCGACGACTACGCCAAGGTTTACGGCCGGATTCTCTCCCAGGCGAAAGACAAGGTCGTCCTACATTGGCTGGGCGAGATGTTCGACGCGAACTTAGCCGGCTACTGGGGAAGCTCTGAATTTGCCCCCGCGCTGGCCTGTGTTCTCAGGATCATCGATGAGAACAAAGACAAGATCGAAGGAATCAAGATCTCGCTGCTCGACAACGCCAAGGAGGTGCAGCTCCGCAATCAGCTTCCCGAAGGCGTACTCTGCTTTACTGGCGATGACTTCAACTATGCCGAACTGATTGAAGGAGATGGCGAGCGTTACAGCCACGCGCTCCTTGGCATCTTCGATGCCGTTGCACCTTCGGCGTCAAAGGCATTGGCATCGCTCGCAGCCGGCGATGCCGCTACGTTCCGCTCTGTTATCGAGCCGACCGTCCCGCTCTCGCGCAAGATCTTTGAGGCGCCGACACAATATTATAAGGCCGGCGTCGTCTTTTTGGCTTGGCTGAATGGCCACCAAAGCCATTTCAGCCTGCCGGCGGGGTTGCAGTCGGCGCGCGGCGTCAATCATTATGCCGAAATCTTCCGCCTCGCGGACAAGGCGAACGTCCTGGACAAGCCGGAACTTGCCACCGCCCGCATGAAGCATTTCATGGGCGTGTTCGGCATTGGGTGAGCCATCGCGAGAACCACGCCCGGGCGCGCACTCTAGCGCTCAAAATACGGGTCGCGTCGGGATTGCCTGCGCGACCTGTCGAAATCTCTTGTCCTAGTTCCCGCCACACGGCGGGTTCCGTTCGACCGCTCTATCTAGTAGCTACAAGGTCGGTCGTTATCGAATCCAAGTGCACAAGCCGAGTTCAGCGGAAGATTTCGATTCTGTTGACTGGCCGTCGAAGTACAGGCCGACGTGATTGTCGCAAGGCTGATCAGCGCTCCGACCACTACAAAAACGCGAAATCGGTACATCTACTCCTCCTCGTAGCACCGTAACCGCACTCCAATGCAACACACGACGACCGCCGGTCAATAGGTTCGAAGTAACCTCGCATTGCGCGGGAGTTCCAGGCACGCTCGTTCAGATCGAACCAGCACTCGTCTCCGTCACCAGGTTGCGGCAAGACCAGGCTCGTCGATCTCGACTATAGACGACCGAAGTCGATTTCACATTGGACCTTGGTCTCGCGAACGTTGTGGCGCTAGATGCGCTTCATGCGATGTCGGAACACACAAGAGTGGCGACCCCTGCAGGAATCGAACCTGCGACAACCTGCTTAGAAGGCAGGTGCTCTATCCAGCTGAGCTAAGGGGCCACGCGACCGGGCGCTGGGTCCGGTCATATCTGTTATCGCTGGACGCGGATCAATGCGTCCAGGGTTGCGTCCGCGTATAGCGGAAATTGTCGGGATAGGCCACGATCTGACGCTGCGGATCCTTTGGCGCAATCACCCGGTACTCGATACCGTTACGCTTGGCATAAGCCTCGGCGAGTTCCTGCGTTTCGAAGGTCAGCTTCAACTGCTGGCGCATATCCGAAGAGGACGTGTAGCCCATGATCGGATCGATGGTGCGCGGCGTCTCCTGATCGAACTCAAGAACCCAAATATGTGTCTTTGCCTTGCCGGACTGCATCGCTGTCTTGGCGGGACGGTAGATCTTGGCAGACATTGCTGCAGCGCCTCCGGTTAACGGGCTTTCGCACTCAAAACTTCGTATTCCCCATGTCCGGGGCCTCTCTTCATTCAAACGCTCGCACGAAGAGATGAATTTTGCTTAGCGGCGAATCCCTTTCTTTTCAAGAGAAAAGCCGTGGCGGCGGGAGCTGCATTCATGAGCCGTTTCCGACGCCCATCCACTACCCTTCCCCAATTCGCATGATGTCAACAGACGCACACCGCGCTGAACGAAAGAGCGCTCATCAAGCAGGGGATTAGGTGATTTTAGATATTGCGGGCTCGAGGCGAACCGTGTATTGCCCTCCCTCGTCGGCACGGAGTGTAGCGCAGTCTGGTAGCGCATCTGGTTTGGGACCAGAGGGTCGGGAGTTCGAATCTCTCCACTCCGACCACTTTTCTCGACAATTCATGATATGACTGGCTGCCTTAACCGGCATTGCCAACGCATTCATATATTGGCCCCCGCCAATCGGCGCGGCTGCGCAACGCCCCCTCCCGAATCGATTGCGTATAGGTCGATCTTGCGGTGTTTTGGAGTGGTGCGCTATTTCTTCTTGGTGGTCGTCGCGCTCATCACTTTGTCACCCGGCTTGATGCCGAGCTTTGCCGTCACGCCGGCATTAAGCTCGATCACGTACTTCACCTCCGTCATCGAATCGATGATGTCCTGCGAGTACGGCACGGCGTTCTGCTTGATGTTGCGGATCGTGCCCGTCGAATCGACGAACAGCATGTCGAGGGGCAGGATGGTGTTTTCCATCCACATCTGCACCCGTCGCGACACGCCGAAATCGAAAATCATTCCGGCGTCTTCGGCCATTTCCTTGCGGTACATCAGCCCGCGCTGGCGCTCTTCGTTCGTGTCGGCGATCTCGACGATGAAATTCAGCCGTTTGCCGGACGCCGTCTGGATGATCAGCGGCTCCTTGTCGAACGTCATCGGCTGTTGCGAAACGGCCGGCAGGGCGACGATGAAAAAAAGCGCCGCAAGGGCGCCTCTTATCCACTGCGAGCGGGACACACGCATCAATGTGCGCGGCTCACCGGGCTCGGCACATCCGGATGAATCTCGGCAGCCATTAACCCCTTGTCGCCATCGCCGTAACGCACGAGTACGACCTGACCCGGACGCAGTTCCGTGAGGCCGAACCGTCGCAATGTTTCCATGTGGACGAAAATATCCTCGGTCCCCTCGCCCCGCGTCAGAAAACCGAAACCCTTGGTGCGGTTGAACCACTTTACCAGCGCGCGCTCCAGCCCGCTCGTCGGTGTCACCTGCACATGCGTGCGAACCGGCGGCAGCATCGAGGGATGAACAGCCGTCGACTGGTCCATCGAAAGGATCTTGAACGCCTGATAGCCGCGTTCGCGGCGCTGAATCAGCGCAACGATCCGCGTGCCTTCGAGAATTGTCTGGTAACCGTCGCGACGAAGGCAGGTCACATGAAGGAGGACATCCTGCATGCCATTGTCGGGGACGATGAAACCGAAGCCCTTGGCTACGTCGAACCACTTGACGACGCCGGTGATTTCAATGAGGTCGACCGCTTCCCCCGCGAGTTGTTCGAGGTCGGTGAATTCCTTTGATGAAATCCTGTCAGCCATGTCGCCAGCCCCTCAATACGCGTCACACTGTTACGGTTAACTGATTCTTGAGATCAAGATTAACATGTTGGTAACGGATTAGCGCAAGTCCTACTTTTCGATTATTCCCAGTTGCCAATCATACCCCGCTGTCTTGCCCGAAACTGGTGTTCCGCCACATAAGATTCCATGACCCCGCAATAGAGAGGAAATAGAATGCGTTATCTCCACACCATGGTCCGCGTGAAAGATCTGGATGCCTCCCTGCATTTTTACACGACCCTCTTCGGCCTCGAGGAGGTCAGACGCACGGAGAACGAGAAAGGCCGTTTCACGCTCGTTTTCCTTGCGGCCCCCGGCGACAAAAGCGACGCCAGCGCCAAGGGCGCGCCATGCCTGGAACTGACCTACAACTGGGACACCGAAGACTATACCGGCGGTCGCAATTTCGGTCATCTCGCCTATGAGGTCGACGATATCTATGCCGTCTGCCAGAAGCTGATGGACAACGGAATCACCGTCAATCGTCCGCCGCGTGACGGCCACATGGCTTTCGTGCGCTCGCCGGACGGAATCTCGATCGAGATTCTGCAGAAGGGCGGCAGCCTTCCATCCGCCGAACCCTGGGCTTCGATGGGCAATACCGGCGCCTGGTAAGCCGAGGCTTTTGCGAGGCTTGCGGCTTTTGCGATTTCGGACCGACGTGTCCGCGCCGCGCTTGCCGCAGCCTGGTGGCGCAGGCACTCTCCAGCCGACTCGAGGCGAAACGACGCGATTTTGCGCAGCTTCGCCATCTCCTGGAGACTGCTCGCGTGCTCGCTGTTGAAAAGCGGATCCCTTTTGGACCTGCCCTTCTGATCGCCACATCGGCACTGATGCTGACCGGCTGCGTGTCGGACAAGAAGGTTGCCGATGCCGCAGCCGTGGTCACCCCCGTCGAACCGGCTGATGTAGCGCAGCAGGCGGCGGCGCCTGCCAAGCACGGCTATCGTGATCCCATGGTGGCCGGCATGTCAGGCCCCCAGCCTGCTCAAGCCGCGAATGCGCAGCCGGTGGCGGTCGGATCGACCGCTTCGGCTCCCGCCAATATTGGCGGCCTGGCAATGCAGTCGACTGGCATCAACGCACAGGCGATGAGCATTTTCTCGGTACACCCGGCGCCACAGAACAATCCGACCTCGACTCAGTTGCAGCCGTATGCGCCCGGCGGCGTCAGCCCGACCCGCTCCAGCGTCTACAGCAGCCAGCTCCCACCCGATCAATCCCAGCAACCCCAGCAGGGTCAGCCGCCCTTGCTGCCACAGCAATCCTCACAGAATACAAGCACGCAGATCACGCCGGTCCAGACTGCCTCATTGGCGACGGGCCAGACGATGAATGCGCTTTACAGCGCACCGCGGCAAAACCTGCTCGGCAGTCTTTCCGGGTTGCTGCAAAAGGCCTCGCTACCCGGCATGACGCGGATTGCGCCCAACGGTCTGCATCTTCAAAACGACAAGGTTGACGTCGGCTGCTTCAAGCCGAACCTGTTGAACGTCATCAAGGCCGTCGAAATGCATTTCGGCAAGCCAGTCGTCGTCACATCGGGCTACCGCGACCCGGACCATAACCGCATGGTCGGTGGTGCCGAGGAATCCATGCATAAGACTTGTGACGCTGCCGACATCCAGATCGACGGAGTGTCCAAATGGGACGTCGCCAGCTATATTCGCTCGCTGCCTGACCGCGGCGGCGTCGGCACCTATTGCCACACCGATTCCATCCATCTCGACACCGGAAAGAGCCGTGACTGGAACTGGGGTTGTGGCGGCAGAACGGCTCCTGCGGCAACCGCGCGCGCCCTTTAGCGCTTGCGCTGCATCATTCATAACGCTGCGTGAGCATGCCCGATGGTTTGCGAACATCGACCGATAGCGTTTTGATTCGGTTGCAATAAACGACAGTTCGCTGCCGCACAAAAATCCTGTCATTATTTTGCAAAAAATCGAAATTGCCGCTTGCGGGATTCAAAGTGCCTGACTATAAGGGCGCCACCACGAAGGAAGCGCCCTTCGTCTATCGGTTAGGACACCAGATTTTCATTCTGGGAAGAGGGGTTCGACTCCCCTAGGGCGTGCCATTCGTATTGATTTCATTAAATTTTTGAGTTTTCTTCGGCATGATTGTCGCGTATTCGCAACCTTCTGCGGAATGTCGCGGTCTTGCGCTATGCCTCTCGTCCAATAAAAATGGGCGATGGCCAAACAAGTCCTCTTCATTCAGGGTGCGGGTGAAGGTGTCCACGACCACTGGGATAACCAGCTCGTGGCGAGCCTTGAGCGCGAACTCGGCGAAAACTATGCTGTCCGCTATCCGAGGATGCCCGGCGAAGGTGATCCCAGCTACATAGTCTGGAAGGCTGCACTGGCGAGCGAACTCGACTTGCTGGAGGATCAGGCAATTCTAGTGGGTCACTCGTTCGGCGGCACCATTTTGATCCATGCGCTTGCCGAACAGCAGAAGCCGAGGTTTGGCGGTCTGTTTGTCCTCGCGGCACCGTTCTTCGGAGAAGGCGGATGGTCAAGCAGTGGCATGGGCGACTGCCGCGAGGTCCCAGGGCGCATTTCGGCCGGCACTCCCCTCTATCTCTATCATGGCGCTGAAGACCCGGAGGTGCCTGCTGCCCATGTTCATCTCTATGCGAAAGCGTTTCCACGTGCTGTGGTTCGAATGCTCGAACACGGGGATCACCAGTTCAACAATGATTTGAGCGACGTCGCGGAAGACATTCGTTTGCTCTCCTAAGCTTAGGCATCGCTCTCGCCGCCTCCGAGCAAGAGCAAGAAGTCGCCGCGGTATTTTCACTCAGTTCGCGCGTCTTGTCGAAACGCCCTTCCGTTCCTATTTCTTTTGCTGATGCGCCCTTCGTCTATCGGTTAGGACAACAGATTCTCATTCTGTAAAGAGGGGTTCGATTCCCCTAGGGCGTACCACTCGCACCACTCCCTTTGATATCATTTGGTTTTTTTGGTTGCGCTTCAAAATGCGCCTCAACCGGCCTACGCCCGGCTGCGAAATCAATCGAAACCAAGCCCCAAATAGGGTGCTTGGTGGATCAGTCCCTTTGCTCACCCAACGAACATTTGGTTCGCAAATTTACCGTTGCGTACTTCTGGTCCGAATACACAGTGCTATCGTCGCATAGTCGGAATTTGTGCGTAGGTGCCGCCATGGACGAAGGACAAGTTGAATGGCTATCGACCGTCGTAAGTGCTTCCATGACCGAGGGGCGGGTTGACTGGCTGACGGCTGTCATCGTCGGCGGCGTGGCGGGATGGATGGCCAACAAATTCATGCACGCCCATGCCCACCTAGCGACCGATATCGTCGCGGGGGTCGTTGGGGCCGTTATCCTCAATGCAATCGCAGAGCGAGTGGGCTATCACTACGGCGGATGGGTCGCTTTTTTCGTGCTCGGCTTTTTCGGCGCGTGTCTGCTGTTGCTGCCCATACGGTTGGTCCGAGTTCGCATGCGACCACCGCGGGCTCCCGACGACTGGTGAGCGACGGTGGTCAAAAAGACCGACCACTAACGCGAGCATCAGCCCAGCGCTGATATGACACGCTTTTCCTCTTAGACCTAGTTCCTGCTGGGTGGCGCGAACCAGAGCGCACGGTAACCTTCTGCCAAGCGGTTAGCATTGGAAGTCGGCTCGGTGTGGTCAGAAGCCGCTGATCAGCTCCACCTTCGAACCGTCGCTGAAGCGTGAAATCCGAAATGCCTTCGGGTCGACGACGGGTGACCGGCCGGTGACGATATCCGCCATCAAGCGCCCTGCCGCCGGTCCGATACCAAAACCATGCCCGGAAAATCCGGTCGCGACATGAAAGCCGGGAATGGCGTCAACGGCCGAGATGACGGGCACGGCATCGGGCGTAACATCGATATAGCCACCCCAGCGCTGCGCGATTTCCGCCTTCTCGAACAGCGGAAACGCCCTTTTCAGGCCGCCCAGCGCATCCTGCGTCAATTTCTTCGAGGGCACAGGATCGAGAACCCGGTGATACTCAAACGGGCTTGCGTCATCCATCGACCAATGCCGCGGAATGCGCAACTCGTTGAAGAAACGACCGGCCAGGCGGAAGGAGAGCGATTTCCATTCAGCCCGCAATGCCGGCAGGAAGCTTGCGGCATAACGGAACGAGTCCGGCACGATATCGACGATGTTGTCGTGTCCGCAAGCGATGGTATAGCCGCCGTCTTGCCGCTTGCGGATGGCGAAATCCTTCGCCCAGATTGCTTGCTCCGGCCCGCCTTCCAACGGTCTGGTGCGCATCACGCTGTTCAATACCTTGAGCTGTGGCAGGTCGATGCCGAAGCGCCCGGCAAACAGGCTGGACCAAGCCCCGCCAGCCAGAACGACGGCCGTGCAGGCGATTGCGCCACGTTCAGTCACCACGCCGCTGACGGCTCCCGCTGAAGTCTCGATGCCGCGCACTGCGCATTCCGTCAGGATCGTCGCCCCTTTGTCACGCGCGGCTTCAGCGATCGCCGGTGCTGCTTTCTGTGGCTCAGCTCGCCCGTCGGCCGGCGTATAGAGCGCTCCCGCCATGTCGAGCCTTGACCCGGGAACCATTTCGCCGAATTCGCGTGCGGTCAGCATGCGGGATTCGATCTGATAGCCGTCCAGATTTGTCCGCCAGCGCTCGTGGTCGGCCAGTTCCTTTTCATTGCCGCAGGTGAAGATGATGCCGGCTCGCTTGAAACCCACGTCGCGACCGGTGCGCTTGTCGAGGCCATCCCATATCCTCAGCGCCTCGGCCATCAGCGGCACCTCGCGCGGGTCGCGCATCGAGATGCGCACCCAGCCCCAGTTCCGGCTCGACTGTTCCTTGCCGATTCCGCCCTTCTCGCAGAGCGTCACACGCAAGCCACGTTCCGCGAGCTCCAGCGCCGCGGAGCAACCGACGATGCCGCCGCCGATGACGACAACGTCACACTCTTTCGGGAGCTCCTCGTCACCGTGGACGGGAACGACATACGGACCGGGCATGAGGAATTGTCTCCTGGCAGGGACTCAAGATCGTTTGGCTAAGCTAGCCCTACAATCCCATCCCGCATTTCGGAACCCTGCCCGTGCCTTGTCTTGCATTCTTTCAGGATTGCTTGAAGGCAAACACGTCGACCGGCTCGCCCAATCCCCGAAGCGGGAAGGAGCCGAGGCTTTCCATGCCTTCCTTGCACGCGGCCATTTCGACGAAGGCCCGGGAGAAAAGCACCGGACGCTTGATTTCCTTCGTCAGGCTTTCCAGGCGCGAGGCGACGTTGACGGCCGGTCCGATCACCGTGAAGTCGAGCCGCCGACGCGAGCCGATATTGCCATACATGACGTCGCCGACGTGGACGCCGACGCCGTAGCGCAGCACCTCGCGCCCGTCGCGCGCATTGCGCTCGTTGAGATCGGTGACAGCACGCTCCGCCTCCTTGATCGCCATCAGGAGGTTCCGGCAGGCCTCGGGGTCGCGCAGCGGAAAGATCGCCAGCATGCCGTCACCCATGAACTTGAGGATTTCACCACCGTGCTTTTCGATCGGTTCCGACATCGCGTCGAAATAGCCGTTCAGAAGGTCGATCACGTCATCACGCGGCCACTGATCCGAAATGGTCGTAAAGTCGCGCAGGTCGCAGATCATGATCGCAGCACCGACCGTCGCACCGCTGCCGCGGGTCGTGGCGCCGGCTAGAATTTCGGCGCTGGCGTGTGGCCCGACGTAGGTTTCCAGCAAAGTGCGCGCAAGAATGTTCTTGGTGCGAATTTCGCTCACAAGCGTCAATGCCGGAAGAACGTCTTTGAGGAAGGCGATATGCTCTTCTGCAAAGCCACCGGGACGGTCACTGGAAAAGGTCGCGATATGGCGTTTGCCAAGCGTGTGTTCCATTGGCCAGGCGACATATTCGGTGAGCCCTTCACGTATCAGTTCGTCGTAGAACTGATGGTGACCGTCGCCGTCGCGCATCGTCTCAAGATTTTTGCAAACCTCGATTGCGCCGCTGAAGATCTCGTTCACCGGGCTGTTTTGAAACTGCGGCGTTTTCTCGACGCCATAGGCGAACGTGTCGATCTTGGCTTCGGCCAGGCCGGTGCGCCAGAGGATGCGCGCACCCAGCCATTGCGGATGAAGCGTTCGGAAATGCAACGATGCGCGTGCCACAGGCACGCCCTCGTCGCGGAGCCGCTGGCACATCTGCACAAATATGTTGTCGATGAACCTCTCGCCGCGCGTCTCGTTGACCAGCCAATCGATAATCTTGCGTCGACGCGTGGGCCACACGCCCTCGCTCTGCTCCATGAGGTCCAAAGGTACGTCCGAAAGGGATTGCATAACTACGCTCCACAAAACACGGTCGTCTCCCGATTGCGGAAGACCCTATCCATCCACCAGCTAGATGGTACACGGCGCGTCGAATTGAAATAGCCGGGACCGACCAAGGATGAGTTACGCTGTTTCTTAGCCGAGCAAACGCCGTGTCTCTGCGATGGTCGTGGCGCTCGGCGCCAATGGCCTGTATTCGAGTCCAATCGCGCCGCCGTAACCGTGTTGGACGAGCCAATCGACGCGGTACTTGAGGTCGATACTCCCGCTGCCCGGCTCGTTCCTTCCCGGATGATCGGCGATATGGACATGGAAAACCCGGTCGATGTTGTCCGCTATGACCTCTGCCGTATCCTCCCCCATCACTGCTGAATGATAGACATCGTAGACGATGCCGATCTCTGGCCGCCCCGTCGCCCTCACGATCTGGATGCCTTCGATCGTTGAGTGCAGGAAATAGCCAACGTGGTCGATCAACGTGTTGAGCGGCTCGAGTCCAAGGCGGACACCAGTACCCTCGAGGAGCTCGCCGGCAGCTGTCAGCGTCTCAACGAGCGCCGCCTTCTGCTCTTCACGGGACTTGCCAGGGAGATCATTGCCTGCCTGGGCAATCAACGTATGCGCACCGAGGCGTCGGGCCGTCTCAACAGAACTTTTCAGCCCCTTCAGAAAGTCTTCTTTGTTGTTTCTGTCAGTTAAGGCGATCATCGGTTCGGCCACGAAGCTGGTAAGTTCCATGCCCGTTTCGGTCAGCGCCCATTCGATGCTGCCGATATCCTTTTCCGTCCATTTCCAGAATTCGACGGCCTCGACACCATGCTTGTGCGCAAGCCGGATCCTGTCCGCGAAGTTCTCGGCTTCGACTGCGAACAGCCATTCGATGCAAGCAGAAAGTCTCATAGCGGCCTCACTGAATCGGGAACTGGGTCGACCATAGTCGAGCGGCAGCAACAGGCATATGGCAAAAACCTCCCATGCTCCGTTTCCGTCTTGACGTCATATTCAGCCTTGCTAACGTGCGGATGCGTATTAATCTCCCAACTCCGCCCGTCATTTGATGACGGGCGTATCTTTTTCCGACGCGATTGAGAAAGCATTCAGTGGCGACCGAGGGACGATGACTGCGGTGGGCGTATCGTTTAGCAAGGCGGGCGTGGTAACTTTGGTGGCCTGCCTTCTGCTGGCGCTTCCTGAAGTCGCCTTTTCCCAGCCGCCCGCGGCCACCTCCCATCGAGTCTGCGTTTATTCCCTCGACGTCCCGAACTCCGGTGAGCGCCTTTGCATCACCCGCGAAACATATGGCCGCGATCTCTGTGTCGCGATTGATCACTTCGCTCAGGAGAACCGTCTGCCGCCGGAGTATTTTGCTCGGCTGATCTGGCGGGAGAGCCGTTTCCAGGCGGGCGCGATCAGTCCGAAGGGGGCACAGGGCATCGCCCAGTTCATGCCCGGAACCGCCAGATTGCGAGGATTGCGCGATAGTTTCGATGTCCTCGAATCCCTTAAGGAATCAGCACGATATCTCGACGATTTACGAACACGCTTTGGCAATCTGGGCCTGGCTGCCGCTGCCTATAATGCCGGTGAACAAGGGCTCGCCGACTATCTCGATACCGGTCTGCTGCCCTTCGAGACACGCAGTTACGTCCTTGCCATAACCGCAAGCACCGTCGAGCAGTGGAAGAACGATCCTCCAGTCGATGCCGCGCAGTTTCTAAGTCCAAACAAACCCTTCATCGATGCCTGCATCGAGCTTGCCAGCAAGCGTCGTCTCACCGAAACCGCATCGGTTCAACAAGGCCCCTGGGCGCCCTGGGGCGCACAACTTGCTGCCCATAGCAACGACGCAGCGGCCCTTCGTCTGTTTTCGGCCGTAGCACGTCAGCTTCCGGCATCGCTCGCAGCCGAAGAGCCGGTCATCGTGCGTGTGCGCGACCGCAGCTTCGGCTTCAGGCCGCGCTACGCTGCTCGTATCGGCAGGCAGACCCGCGCCGAGGCCGACAAGGTCTGCGTGACAGTGCGTGCGGCCGGTGCGGCGTGCACGGTTTTCAGAAACTGAACCAGTATCTGCTTCCATCCAGGCAACCAGACGCCTTTTCTCTCGCGGCCATGAACATTAGAATGAGTTGCGCGTTTCCCTTACGGGAGGAAAGAGCTATGCACAGCACACCAAACAGACAGATCAGAAATCCGGGGCCGCGGGGCCGAAGCGTCATCAATCGCGGACGACGAAACGACGTTGATTCCGCAGAGGAGCGCAAGCTGCACAAGCTCTTCGGGCGCCATACCCCCGAATATGAGACACAGCCAAATCCGCTCGCCAAGCCACCGAAGCTTCGATAGCGGGGACGAAGCGTTGGCTCCAGGTCAGTCCGTCAGGAAGTCCGGCGCGGTTTCCTGATAGGTCAATTTGAGCGTTCCGTCAGGCTGGACGACATACTTTTCGAATACGCGATAGCCCCATTTTCCAAGGAACGTGTTCTTGACCACCGTTCCGGGCGGATAAGGCGAGTGAACCACGCGTCCATAGGTAATGCTTCCCTGAATGGGCTCAGGAGGAGGCGCACTCGTACAGCCGGCGAGCACCAACGCAACCAGCATTGCGGAATATCTCATGTTTCCCCCCACACCGAGCCCTAAAAATCTGGCCGCATCATGGATGCGACCAGCCGGCGAAATTCGCTTATCCCTGCGGCGTCAAAGTCATCGACGTTCCGGTCGCAGCAACGTTCAGGCCGAGCTGCCCAGTCACGCTCAACGTCTGCAACTGAACAGAGCCGCTCGTCCCGCCAACGAGGATGTTGGCGCCGACACCGGCGACAAGCGTCGCTTCAGCCGATGCACCCTGGTAAAGGCCGCCGAGTGAACCGCGATGGTATCCGGCGGTCGGGGCAAACACCGCCCAGACGATCCGGCCGCGTGTGGTAAACCCTACATCGACCCCCAACTTGCGGATCGCTCCTGCGTACCTGTCCTGCGTCTCCGCGCTCGAGACCGGGCTGAAAACGCAATCGACCGATTTCGCGGATCCGAGGACGTAACCGACGCCGCCGCCGACATCACAAGTCAGGATCCCGATCTTGACGCCGTCGCGCAGGTCAGCCTCGGGCGGCTGATAGGTGGTCACCAAATCGGCCGCGCTAACGCTCGAGACCAAGGCTTGCACCAGGGATGCGGCAGCAACAACGGTTGCGATCTTCTTCATCATTTTCTCCTTGTATTGGCTGAAGATAGATAGCGTATCGCCGTGGTTTACCAATACCGCTGATGCATGGCTGCCCTTCCGATCTTGCAGCCTAGACGACGCCGTATGAGAAGAACGGGCCTGCCGCGAACAGACCACCGAAACGGGTCGATCACGGCGATGCAAAAGGCATGGCCGTGATCGATAGGCTCAGAGCGTGAGGCGGTCCGAGCTAGTTCAGGTTTTGAAATTGAGCCATGTTCTGCTGGGTCACGAGCTGGAATGGGATCCAGACTTCACGATCCAGTTTCTCGCCCCTCGCCGCCTTGAGGGCCGCATCGATCGATCCCTTGCCCTGTCCCTTCGCGTCCTGGAACACGGTAACCTTGAGGTCGCCGGCCTTCATCGCCTGCAACGCCTCAGGCGTCGCATCGATTCCGGCGACGAGGACCTTGTCTGTCGAGGCACCAGAGTTCTTCAACGCGGCAATGGCACCGAGCGCCATTTCGTCGTTATTGGCGATCACGGCATCGAACTCCAGACCCGAGGTCAGCCAGTTCGACACAAGGTCAGCGCCGTTGACGCGGCTCCAGCTTCCGACCTGCTCCTGAACCACGTTCAGGCCGCTGCATTCGGGTGTCTTGATGACGTCATGCACATCCTGTGTCCGCTGGCGAGCCGCCTGG
The DNA here is from genome assembly GCF_000298315.2 of Rhizobium grahamii CCGE 502. Lineage (GTDB taxonomy): Bacteria > Pseudomonadota > Alphaproteobacteria > Rhizobiales > Rhizobiaceae > Rhizobium > Rhizobium grahamii. Next base: position 363,231 of record NZ_AEYE02000013.1, read on the forward strand.
CTCGTCAGATCTCCAATCATGATAACGACATTTCCCTTGCCGCCGAGCATCCGACAGACTTCCTTCGTCTGCAACGTCCCGGATTCGAGCTCGTTCGAGCCGACAAACGCCTGCTGCTTGCCAAGAGTCGACAGATCGGTCGGCTGCACGTTCACGTAGATCAGCGGAATGCCGGCCTCTTCGGCAACCTTGCTGAGCGCGGGCGTGCCGTCGGAATCGACGGGATCGACAATTATCGCCGATACGCCGCTGGTCGCAAAATTGCGAACCTGATCGAGCTGCTTGTTGACGTCGGTCGTCGCATCTTCGATCTGCAACTCGACGCCGATCGATGTGGCGTAGGCCTCCATGCCATTGACGATCAGTGTCTGGAAGTTGTTCGACAACGTCCCCATTGAAACGCCTATGCGTTCGGCAGCTTGAGCTTGAGTTGCAAGCACCAGGGCAAGCGCGCTGGCGCTCAAGAATCTAAGCATGTTCTCCTCCCACAGATGAAGCGGCACCCGATGTCCGCATCAAGACGGTAGCTGCCCCCACTCCCCTCGTCCGCGAAAATAGTGATAAAAAAACCTCAACTTGACGACGTTTGCCGGCATCGAAGCAAACAAAAAGCCCGGCAAATAGCCGGGCTAAGCTTAGGAGGATCTTGATCTTTCAACTAGGCTGCTGCTGTTGCCGCGCCTTCTTCTCCTGGCGCCGGCGGGCCTGCTCCATGAACCGCTTGTCCATCCGCTCTTGCGCTTCAGTCGAGCCATCGTGGAAGGTTCCGAACCACTTGTCGAGCGGGATCACGCCGTCAGCGTAATTGCACTCGAAGTACTTGTGGTGGAGGTAGTGATCGTATGCATGGGTGTCGATCGCGCTGTCTTCGCCAAAGACGATCTTGTCGAAGCCGGCATGACCGGGGGCTGGCGCAAGCCCCGCATGCACGAGATGAAACATCGCATGCACCGGGTTCGACGGCACGATCCAGTGGATCAGCACGCCCGAGAAGTAGAGCAGATGCTCGACCGGATGCATCGCCAGGCCAGACCAAGGGCCAGGGTTGACGTTGTTGTGATGCAGCTTGTGGACCGCATGGTAGAGCGGCGGCCAGTGAATCAGGCGGTGCACGAGGTAGAAATGCAGATCCCGGAACGTCGGGATGAGTAGCATCACGATGCCGCAGTAGACCGGGTGTTCCGCGAACGAAACATAGGGAATGAGGCCGTTCGCAAATGCCCAGAGCGTGACGGCCTCGAAGGCCGTCCAGATCGGCACGGCGCTGGCAAACGTCCAGATGACGTTGTCGATGGTCTGGTTGCCAAAGAGAAACGCGTCATTGCCGACCGATGGCCATTTTGAGTTGTACTTGAAGCTCGTTCCCTGCCTGCGCTGCATATAGAGGCGCAGATGGAACATCCCGAAAAACACGAACACGAGCGCGGCATTGCGCGCTAGGAGATACGCGATCCAGCCGATGGAGAAGGTCTTCGTCGTTTCGAACGACGGCGTCGCGTACAGCCAGACCAACGTCCCGACAACGGCATAGAGGACGTTCCAGGGCATAAGGTAGCCCGGATAGCCGAAGACCCATTTCAGGAATCGGATCGGCTGAACCGGCCAGACAAAGACAGGTGGGTAGGAAAGCAGTTTGGCGGGCGCCCAATCGCCCCGCTTGTTGCGCTTTCCATAAAGTGTGTCGTCCATTGCCACTCCTCCGTATCGATTGGCCCCAAAATACCGGAGTGCCACCCAAGAGCCCACACATTGCTTGAGGTGTTTTCCTCATTTCGCAACTGTGCTCCAATAGGACCGCTGACCGATACTCTCGGCGGGAGGAGCCAAACATGTCGAAAGTGACTTTGAAGGATGTCGCCCGAGAGGCGAAGCTCGGATTGGCAACAGTCGAGCGGGTCATCAACGGCCGTGGCGGCGTCACCGAGAAGACCATCGAGAAGGTCATCCGCGCGGCCAAGAAGCTGGAATACGGCACACGCCAGTCGCATTTCAACCGCGGCGCAATCCGCATCGAGGTCATCCTCGTTCGCCCCGAAACAAGTTTCTTCGCACGCCTCAATCAGGCTTTCGAACGGATCGCCGCGTCGCTGGACAAGAACGTCATTTTGCATCGGACCTTCGTCAAGGAAAGTGACCCCGTCGGCATGGCCCGTCACGTCGCCAATCCGGCTTTCCGGCGTTCCGGACTGATCATATGCGCACCCGACGATGCCCGGGTCAGCGCCAGTCTCCGAAAGGCCAGTGCAGCCGGCGTGGAAGTGGTCCAGATCGTTGCCCGCTGCGACTCAGACATCCCGTTCGTCGGCATTGACGACTATGCCGCCGGTCGTTGCGCCGCCTACTACATGACCGGCATGCTTGGTGCCCGGAGCGGAAAGCTGGTCTCCCTCTGTCATAGCGGCGCCTACGCAAATCACCGCCAGCGCATCAAGGGTTTCTCCGACTACATCGCCGAAAAAGGCTCTCCGGAGCATTCCTTCTCGCTTGTCATGTTCGGCCATGATGACGATCTTCAATCGGCCGAGTTGCTGGGCGAAGCGCTTCGCCGCAACCCCGATATCATCGGCGTCTATTCGGCGGGCGGCGGCGACGAAGGCGTGGCGATCGTCCTGCAGCAATGGGCGAAGCATAAGGACGTCTATTGGGTCGGCCACGAACTTACGGACAAGAAGAAACGGCATCTGCAGTCCGGCCTCATGGACATATGCATCGACCAGACGCCCGAGGTTCAGGCGCGTCGCGCGGTCGACATGATCCTGCATAAGCTCGACATCATCAAAGCTGAGATCACCACCGATCCCGTGCGCTTCATGACCATTAACGCCCAGAACGTCTAGCTGTCGCGCATTGATCAAAACACCTCAGGGAATAGCCTCGCCAACGCCGCGATTTCGTGCTGTCTAGCCCTCAACTGAACCCGCGGAGGCGTCGATGCAATCCCTATCCGTTTTCCAGTCGCTCTGGGCGATGGAACGTCGCAGCGCCATTCAGCCGGAGCTCTCGCTTGAGGAGAGCATCGAACGGATCGCGGAGGTCGGATTCGATGGAGTCAGCGCCCATTGGTACGACCGCAGCTACGTCAGGCGCTTGGACGCGCTCCTAAAGCCTCACGGCCTGAAGGCCGAGGCCCAATGCTTCCCGAAGAGCGTGGACGATCTGAAGCCCGCACTGGAGAACGCTGCCGAATACGGGGTCGCACACCTCTGCCTGCAGCCTGACGTCCGGCTCCGCCGCATCGAGGACTGTCTTCCGCTGCTCGAAGGCTGGCAGCGGCTGAGTGAAGAGGCGAAGATTCCGGTTTATGTCGAGACCCACCGTGACCGGATGACGACCGACCTCTTCTTCACCCTCGATCTCCTGGACCGCCTCCCCAGTCTCCGGCTGCTCGGCGACCTGTCGCACTTTCTGGTCGGACGCGAATTCGCCTGGCCCGTGTCGGCGGAAAACCATGCCATGATCCATCGCATTCTCGACAGCTCGTGGTCCTTCCATGGGCGTGTCGCATCGCGCGAACAGGTGCAGATCGAAATCTCCTTCCCGCACCATCAGCCATGGCTCGATCTCTTCATGGACTGGTGGGAGTATGGTTTTCGAAGCTGGCGACGTCGGGCCGGACCAGATGATACACTCGCCTTCACCTGCGAACTCGGCCCAAAGCCCTACGCCATCACCGGCCGTGATGGCGAGGATATCACCGACCGGTGGGAGGAAGCGCTGCTGCTGAAAGACCGCGTAAAAGAACTCTGGGCGCGCACCGCCTGACAATCGATCGAAAGTAACAATCTGGGAGGAATCCGACATGGACGTTCGCGCCGCCGTTGCCGTACAGGCTGGCAAGCCTTTGGAAGTGATGACCGTGCAGCTGGAGGGACCGCGGGCCGGCGAAGTGCTGGTCGAGGTGAAGGCGACCGGCATCTGCCACACCGACGATTT
>NZ_AEYE02000012.1 GCF_000298315.2 Rhizobium grahamii CCGE 502
AAAACGATTCATCTACAACGAATTTGGATAGATTCCTGGCACGCTGACCTGCCGCCCGAGGAACAGTTTTCCCGATCGTGGGCGGTTGAGCGATTTGGTTCCGCGCCAGATGCTCCCTTCACCAAGCGGCCAACTTTCGGTATAGCCGCCTGAACCAAAATAGAATCTCACCGATGCGCAATCCCCCGGAACACCAAAATCCTCTGCAGGGCATGGCCCTGATGGCTGGCGCTATGCTTGTGCTGCCGGCGATGGATGCAATTGCCAAATACATGGCGACCTTCGAGTCCATGTCGCCCGGCCAGGTGACGTTCTATCGGTTCTTTTTCCAGCTCGTCTGTACGCTTCCGTTTCTGTTCGTAATCTTCGGTCGCAAAGCGCTACATGCAAAGCGCCCCTGGATGAATCTGTTGCGGGGCATCCTCCATGGCGCAGCCAGTCTGCTTTTCTTCGTTGCCGTGAAATACATGCCGCTTGCGGATGTATTTGCGATCTATTTCGTCGAGCCTCTGATGCTCACGGCGCTGTCGGCCATCTTTCTTGGCGACAAGGTCGGCTGGCGACGATGGATGGCAATTGTCGTCGGGTTCGGCGGCGCGATGGTCGTCATCCAGCCGAGCTACGAGATCTTTGGCCTCAAAGCGCTCTTGCCCGTTTTCTGCGCGTTTCTCTATTCGCTTTACCTCTTCCTGAACCGGGCAATCGGGACCGCCGATTCGCCGCTGACGATGCAGACCATGGCGGGCATTGGCGGCACGGCCTTCATGGCGGCGGCACTGTTGGTGGGCAATGGGCTCGGAGTTGGTGATTTCCAGCTTTCCCTGCCCTCCTCGGCGTTGGCGCTCGCTTTGCTGCTGATCCTTGGGACGATTTCGGGCTATGCCCACATGATCATCGTACGAGCTTTCCGGCTGGCGCCTCTGTCGCTGCTTGCACCCTTTCAATATTTCGAGATCATCTCTGCGACGGTGCTGGGCTATGCGCTGTTCGGCGACTTCCCGAACCTTTCGAAGTGGATCGGCATCGCGATTATCGTCGCATCAGGCCTCTTCATCATCTGGCGGGAGCGCCGTGCGGGCACGACTGTTAAAAATATCGTGACCGATTGAGCGCACCGTTAACACTGCTTATTGAGGGATCATCAATTCGCTCGCGGTAGAACGGCCTTCGGCCTCATGATGAGGTTCTGGAGACAAAAATGAGCGAATTCCGTCTCGCTTTTCCGGCCTGTGTGATTGCCGGGAAGCATCGGCTGACGGCCGAAGATATCAGTCTGTTGCGCAAGCACACCTTCCCGGAAGGGATACGGACCTCGGACGACGTGGTCGCGATGCTGGCGCTGAACAATTCCTGCCCAGAGAAATGCCCGGAGTGGAACTGCTTCTTCGTCGAGCAGCTCGCGGATTTCATCGTCAATTACACCTACCCGCAGGGGTCTCTCGACGAGATAAACGTGGCTTGGCTTATGCGCATGGTCTCGACCGACGGCGTAGTCAATTCGGCCCTCGAGCTCGAATTGGTTCTGCACGCAATGGAGATTTCCGCGAATGTGCCGGATGAACTGCGCGCCTTCGCGCTCGATCAGCTGCGTCTCGCACTGACAGAAGGCATTGGCGGCTACAAGCTGTCGCGCACAGTTGACCGCAAGGGCATCACCCGCCAGGACATCGACTATGTGACGCGGGTTCTGCGTGGTACAAGCGATGCTGGCGTCATCCATGCTCAGCCGCTGACCTGGAGCGTCCTGATGCAAATCGCCGAGGAAACGCTTCCAGCCGGAAATCATCCGCGTTGGGCTGACATCCTTTCGACGCTCCATCTCGTCGAGTATGCCGGGCCCCCACGGCGTAGCCGCTGGCTGAGGATCGTTGACGATACCTTCGGAAGCGAAATCGCCGTCGCCTGACATCCACCGATATTCTTTCCGCCGATTGTACGTTCCGGGGTTTTATGCGTAAAAACTCCGGAACGCATGTTTTGGGTGGAGTCTTCATGTTCAAGAAAATCCTGATCGCGAATCGCGGCGAGATCGCTTGCCGCGTCATCAAGACCGCGCGCCGCATGGGAATTGCGACAGTTGCGGTCTATTCGGATGCGGATCGGGATGCTCTCCACGTGGAAATGGCGGATGAAGCCGTTCACATCGGTCCCGCGGCTGCCGCCGAAAGCTACCTCGTGGCGGACAAGATCATCGCCGCCTGCAAGCAAACTGGCGCGCAAGCGGTCCATCCCGGCTACGGCTTCCTTTCCGAGCGGGCGTCGTTTTGTGAAGCGCTGGAGAAGGAAGGCATTGTCTTCATCGGTCCGAAACCCAAAGCGATCATGGCGATGGGCGACAAGATCGAGTCGAAGAAGTTCGCCAACGCCGCCAACGTCTCCACCGTTCCTGGTTATCTCGGCGTGATCGATGATGCGCAGCACGCGGAGAAGATCGCTGCCGAAATAGGCTATCCCGTGATGATCAAAGCATCCGCCGGCGGTGGCGGCAAGGGCATGCGCATCGCCTGGAGCGAAGCGGAAGTGCGCGACGGTTTCGATCGGGCGCGTTCCGAGGCGAAAAGCTCCTTCGGCGACGATCGCGTGTTCATAGAGAAATATGTCGTCGAGCCCCGTCACATCGAGATCCAGGTGCTCGCGGACGCCCATGGTAATGTCGTCTATCTCGGTGAGCGCGAGTGTTCGATCCAGCGCCGCAATCAGAAGGTGGTCGAAGAAGCGCCCTCGCCTTTCCTAGACGCTACGACACGTGCGGCGATGGGCGAGCAATCTGTTGCGCTGGCCCGTGCAGTGGACTATCAGAGCGCCGGCACGGTGGAGTTCATCGTTGATCGCGACCGGAACTTCTACTTTCTGGAAATGAACACACGCCTGCAGGTCGAGCACCCGGTGACCGAGCTGGTCACCGGCATCGACCTTGTAGAGCAAATGATCCGCGTAGCGGCCGGTGAAAAGCTTCCGTTCGCACAGGGCGACATAAAGCTGAATGGCTGGGCAATTGAGAGCCGGTTGTATGCCGAGGATCCCTATCGCAATTTCCTGCCCTCGATCGGTCGCCTGACGCGATATCGTCCGCCTGCCGAAGGCCGGTCCGGGAACGCTATCGTGCGCAACGATACGGGTGTCTTTGAGGGCGCAGAGATTTCGATGTACTACGACCCGATGATCGCGAAGCTCTGTACCTGGGCGCCGACACGCCTGGAGGCGATCGAAGAGATGGGCGAGGCACTGGATGGCTTCGTTGTCGATGGGATCGAACACAACGTCCCCTTCCTCGCTGCACTGATGAAGCACCCCCGCTGGCGTGAGGGACGTCTGTCGACGGGCTTCATCGCCGAGGAGTATCCGAACGGATTTTCCCCGGCTACGCCGGATGCCGACCAAGAGGGCTTTCTCGGGGCAGTCGCACTTTCGGCGTTCCTGATCGAGTCCAGCCGCAGGGAGCGCTTCGCCGATCGGTTGCGCGCCCCATCCGGCGCAAGCTGGGAAGAATGGACAGTGAGGTTGGGCGACAGCTATGTGGATGCGCGTCTGGTGGACGGTCTCGTGACAATTCCATTCGACATGGATATCGAGATCGGTGGCAAGGTTTCGAACATTGTCACCGATTGGCGACCTGGCGACGCCGTTTGGCGCGGCAAGATCGCGGGCCAAAGCGTAATTGCGCAGATCCGCCCGGTTCTCAACGGCCTTCGGCTGGACTGGCAAGGTATATCCCTGAAAGCCAAGGTGCTGACGCCGCGCCATGCCGCACTTGAGAAGCTGATGCCGGTCAAGCTTCCGCCGGATACCTCGAAGCTCCTGCTCTGCCCGATGCCCGGACTCGTGGTCTCGATCGCCGTGGTCGAGGGTCAGGAAGTCAAGGCAGGTGAAACGCTCGCTGTGGTCGAGGCCATGAAAATGGAAAACGTGCTGCGCGCCGAACGCGATCTTGTCGTCAGTAAGATAAATGCCAAGCCGGGCGAGAGCCTGGCGGTCGACGCGGTGATCCTCGAGTTTGCCTGACACGGTCGCCGTGGCAGTTAACTTTTGTTAACTGCCGGCTGCCTATGGTGAGCCCCCTGGCAGGACGCCGGGCGGAGGTAGCGAATGACGGCGCTCCAATCGGCAATCCTATTGCTGGTCATAAATTTTGGCCTTCTCTGGCTTTTGATGCGCGCTCCGCTTGGGCGCAGAACCATCCGCCTCAGCCGGCCCTATCAATGTGCTCCCGATATATTGTGGAAGGCGATGAATCCCGCCGGTCCTGATGCTTCCTGGCACCATTCGGTGATCAGCAGTCGCGCGCTTGCTGATCGCGGAGGCGTTGTGGAGCAGACCTATCGGCATCTCGACAAGAACGGCTCTCCGTCGCGCAGGCTCATCGCCCTCGAGCCGTTGCCATGCGTTGCGAGGAATGGGCACGGGTTCCAGTCACGCATCATCGACGACAGCACCCTGGATCCCACGTTCTGGAACCACTACCGGGAGCGCCGCATCATTCGGCCGACGCCCGAGGGTGCGATGCTCGAAATCGAGCAGACCGACCGTTATCGCGGATTGGCCTTTCTCCTGTTTCGCTATTTTGTTCTCCGCCGCGAAATGCAAGCGTTGGACGGATGGTTGAAAACGGGTGAGTCTTTGCCGCAGGGCTACTTCGAGTTGCCCTTGGTGCAAGGTGGACTTGCGGTTCTGTCAACGCTTCTGCTGTGGCCGTTCTTCGGGCTCAATGCGGGTGGCCTGATGCTCTCGACCTTCCTGACGTTGGTGATTGCGTTGCATGAGCTTGGACACATGGCGGCCTACCGTATGTTCGGCCACGCATCCGTGAGGATGATCTTTGTGCCCTTTCTGGGTGGCATCGCCATCGGCGGCCGGCCGTACCGGTCGCTATTCGAGGTGGCGACCTGCGCGCTGATGGGCGCAGGCATGTCAGCGTTTCTGGTACCGATTCTTGCGGTTGCCACGCAGCTTTCCGAAGCGGGCTTGCTGCCTTTCGCATCGCGCGCGCCCCTGCTCGTCTTCATGCTGATCCTCGGTGCCTTCAATCTGCTGAATCTGCTGCCGATGCATCGTTTCGACGGAGGTCAGGTTCTCCGGCAAATCTTCCGCACAAGACGATCGCAGATCGCCGCCAGTTTCGTCGTGACGGTGTGCATCCTGGGGATCGGATTCGAGATCGGCCTGCCTGCGAAAATGCTGACGGCCGGTCTGCTCGTCTTCACGCTTGTCAGCCTCGTCAGTGGTGGCTCTGTCAAGCCACGCCAGATGCTCGAAGAGATGAAGGATGGCGAGAGTATGCTGGTTGCTTTCGGTCTTTACGCGGCGATTGCCGTTCATGGCTATGCCATTATTTTCGCAACCGAAAAGCTCTTCTGACGCAAGCTGTGTAGTGGCTGACGCAATCAGTCTATTCGAAGCCGAAACGTCCGCGCGAGGACAGTTTTTCCTTGAGCCCGCCGCGCCGTGCATGCGAAGGTCCGCGCAATCAAATCAGCAGGAGACACTCGACATGGACGTTCGCGCCGCTGTTGCCGTACAGGCTGGCAAGCCTTTGGAAGTGATGACCGTGCAGCTGGAGGGACCGCGGGCCGGCGAAGTGCTGGTCGAGGTGAAGGCGACGGGCATCTGCCATACCGACGACTT
>NZ_AEYE02000011.1 GCF_000298315.2 Rhizobium grahamii CCGE 502
GGCCAGCGCCAGCGCATCGGTCTGGCGCGGGCGCTTTACGGCGATCCCTTCCTGGTGGTGCTCGACGAGCCGAACTCCAACCTCGACGCCGAGGGCGAGGAGGCGCTGACCAGGGCGATCGCCAAGGTGCGCGAGCGCGGCGGCATCGTCGTCATCGTCGCCCATCGCCCGAGCGCGCTTTCCGCCGTCGACATGGTCGGGCTGGTGCAGAACGGCCGGCTTGCCGCCTTCGGGCCGAAGGACGAGATCATCCAGCCCACCGCCAAGCGCCCGCTGGTCGTCGGCAAGACGCCGCCGGCCGCCGACCGCGACCGGATCGCCAATGCCGCCGCCGAATAGCGGCTGGGCTCGAAGCGGCCTGGCCTGAACAAGGCCGGACCCAAAGAGGAATGGAGCAAGGATAGGAGAGCGTCATGGAGGAGAAACTGATCCTCGGACTGCCCGACGACGGCCAGGCGGCCGTTGCGCCTGCCAACCGGTTCCGGCTTGCCGCCGACAAGGGCGCCGACCGGCGGATCTACTCGCTGCCTTTGCTGTTCGGGGTGCTCGGCGCGGTGCTCGGCAGCGGCAAGGACAAGCCCGAGCCGGCGCATGAGCAGAAGGCGGCCGGCCCGGAGCCGGTGGAGCCGCCCGGTCCGGAGGCCACCAATCTGGCGGCGATCGACGATGTCGCCGCCTTCCTGCGCGACATGACCGATGAGCTGATGGCGAGCACCTCGGGCGTCATCGGCAAGCGCCATGTCGCCTCGGTGCGGCTGAGCTTCGAGGACCTGCCGCTGCCGCGCAATCCGAACCTTGCCGACACGGTGATGCGGGCCTTCAACGCCAACGACAATGATGGCCGCATCGGCATCAACGGCGAGAGCTTCCACTTCCCCAATCCTGGTCGGGCCCGCCACGGTGGCGGCGGCCATGGTGGAGGTCGTGGCCGCGGTCCCGGCGACACCAGCGGTCGCGACGGTGATGGCGCCGGTGATGGCAAGGGGCCGCTGCCGGGCGGCCCTGACCAGCATGGCGGCGATGGCGACGACGATGACGAGACCCGCGCCAACCGGCTGCCGGTGTCGCTCGGCCGCAACGTTCTGGCCAACGGCCTGGTCAACCTGTCGATGCTGATCTTCCTCGACGATCTCTTGGCCAAGACCTACGATCCGGACGGCGATGAGTTGAGCGTGCGCAACCTGACGGCCTCGAGCGGGGCGATCACCGCCTATGGCGACGGCGTCTGGCTCTATACGCCGGCGCGCGGGGTGAGCGGCCCGGTGACCTTCACCTACCAGGTGAGCGACGGCAAGGGCAGCATCGTCACGCAATCGAGCCTGTCGCTCCTGAAGGGCGGGCCGCACGAGATTGCCGGCACCGACGGCGATGACCGGCTGCTCGGCACGCCCGATAACGACATCATCTCGCTGAAGGATGGCGACGACTTCGTCCATGCCCGCGAGGGCCGTGACGTGGTGTTTGCCGGCGCCGGTGACGACACCGTCTTCGGCGGCGACGGCGATGACCTGATCCATGGCGAGGCCGGCAACGACCGTCTGTTCGGCGGGCTTGGCAACGACGTGCTGTTCGGCGGCGAGGGCAATGACGACCTGTTCGGCGACGACGGCAATGACAGCCTGATGGGCGAGGGGGGCCACGACCGGCTGTTCGGCGGCGCCGGCAACGACCACCTGATGGGGGATGACGGCGACGATCAGCTCTTCGGCGAGGCCGGCGACGACCTGCTGGAAGGCGGCGCCGGCAATGACGTGCTGACCGGTGGCCTCGGCAAGGACGTGGCGCTCGGCGGCGCGGGCGACGATAGCTTCCGGGTCGGGCTGCTCAGCGAGGACCTGCGCCAGGAAGCGGCGGCGTCCACGGGCACGTCAACCTCCACCTCCGACGGCAACGACACCTATGTCGGCGGCGAGGGCAGCGACACCTATGACGCCGGCGGCGCAACGGCCGCCGTCCATGTCGACCTTGCATCCGGCACCGCCACCGGTACCGACATCGGCAGCGACAGCCTTGATGGCATCGAGAACGTCATCGGCAGCGGCGATGACGACACGATTAGCGGCGACGGCTACGGCAACCATCTGCAGGGCGGGGCTGGCGACGATGAGCTTGCCGGCAAGGCCGGCGACGATCTGATCGAAGGCGGCGCGGGCGACGACGCACTGACGGGTGGCCTCGGCACGGACGTGGCGCTCGGCGAGGCCGGCGACGATACCTTCAAGGTCGGCCTGCTTGGCGAGGACCTGACGCAGCAGGCCGCGGGCACGCCTGTCAGCGACGGCAACGACACCTATGTCGGCGGCGAGGGCAGCGACACCTACGACGCCAGCGGCGCGACGGCAGCCGTCGATGTCGACCTTGCATCAGGCACCGCCACCGGCGCCGATATCGGCAGCGACAGCCTTGATGGCATCGAGAACGTCATCGGCAGCGCCCATGACGATACGATCTGCGGCGACGGCTACGACAACCAGCTGATCGGCGGGGCCGGCGACGATGTGGTCTCGGGCGGGGCTGGCGACGATGTCGTCATCGTGCTCGGCCCTCCCGCCGCCGACAGCAGCGACAGTGGACTGGATGCTGGCAGCCATGACGGCAACGACGCCTATGACGGCGGTGCGGGCTGCGACACGCTCGACCTGTCGGCGCTGGTCAAGATGGTGATCGCCGACATCGAGGCCGGCTATGCCGAGGGCGAGGAGATCGGCCGCGACACGATCCTTGGCTTCGAGACCATTCATGGCGGCTCCGGCGACGATCGGTTCTCCGGCGGCAGCGGCACCGACATCCTTTATGGCGGGGGTGGCGACGATCAGGTGGCCGGGCGCAGTGGCGACGACCACCTGGTCGGCGGCGACGGTGACGACCGGCTCGACGGCGGCAGCGGCGACGACGTCTTCATCGTGCTCGCCCGCAGCGGCAACGGCGGTGATGACGGCGACGACCGGATGGATGGCGGCAGCGGCAGCGACTGCTACGATGCCTCGGCCACCGTGCTCGGCGTCGTCATCGACCTCGAGCGCGGCGAGGCCTCGGGTGCGGAGATCGGCGACGACGAACTCCTCGACGTCGAGAATGCCAGCTGCGGCTCCGGCGACGACACGATCATCGCCTCGGCCAGGGTCAACGTGCTGATCGGCGGCGACGGCAACGATGTCTTCGTCTTCCAGTCGGTCGCAAGCCTTGCGAACGACGGCGCCGGCCATGACGAGATCCTCGACTTCGGCGTCGGCGACCGCATCGATCTCTCCGCCCTTGGCCAGTACGGCACGCTGACCTTCGCCGGCCTGCAGATCGACGGCGACACGCCGCAGATCGGCTCGATCACCGTCTTTTACGAGGCGCTCGGCGACGACACCCGCACCGTCGTGCGCACCATCGTCGACCTCGACCATGACGACGACCTGCAGATCCTGCTGCGCGGCCATCACGAGCTGACCGCTGAGGACTTCATCCTCGCCGCTATCGAGCCCGGCCAGGTCACGGTCGACAGCCAGTCGATGGGACAGGCGTGACGCCTCTCCCCCCCGGGGAGGTCGTCTGACCTCTCCCCCTGGGGAGGCCATCGGCCTCTCCCCCGGGGAGGCCGATGGCCTCCCCGACAATGCCAGAAAGACACCGACAGCAGACCACGACGACAGGACAACAAGGCCAGCAAGGCTCCAGGGGAACACCGCGATGATCACTACCACCAGCGACAAGACCGGCAGCGACAAGACCGGCAGCGACAAGGCCAAGGCCGCCGACAAGACCGGCACCGACAAGGCCAGGCAGAACGCCCGGCAGTTCGGCATCACCTCGCGCATCGTCGCCTCCTCGGCACTGGCCGGCGTGCTGGTCTTCGGCATCGGCGGCTGGGCCGCCCAGGCGAAGCTGTCGGGCGCCGTCATCACCCATGGCCAGGTGGTCGTCTCCGAGCAGGTCAAGACCATCCAGCATCGCGACGGCGGCATCATCGCCGCCATCCGCGTCGACAACGGCACCGTCGTCAAAAAGGGCGACGTCCTCATCGTCCTCGACGACACCCAGACCCGCGTCGAGCTGTCGATCGTCAGGGCGCAGCTGCAGCAGCTGACCGCCGCCCATGCCAGGCTGGTGGCCGAGCGCGACGAGGCGGAAACCGTCGGCTTTGCGGCGCTCGACCTGTCCGCCTCGGTGATATCAGGCGAGACCAGGCTGTTTGAGGCCAACCGCCGCATGGTCGCCAACCAGAAGGAGCAGCTGCGCCTGCAGATCGTCCAGCTCGACGAACAGGTGCGCGGCTTCAAGGCGCAGAGCCGCTCCAACGACAGCGAGGCCGAGATCGTCGAGCAGGAGCTCGCCAAGACCGAGAAGCTGCTCGCAAGCCAGCTGGTGCCGATCTCGCAGAAGCGCGACCTGTTGCGCCAGCGCGCCCGCATCGAGGGCAGCCGCGGCGAGCTGATCGCCAAGGTCGCCGAGGCCGAGGGCGAGATCAGCGAGCTCAACATGAAGCTGCTCTCCATCGACCAGACCACCCGCAAGGAGGCGCAGACCGAGATCGTCAACCTGCTCGCCAAGATTGCCGAGCTCAACGAGCGCGAGATCGCCGCCCGCGACCGCCTCACCCGCATGGAGGTGCGCGCCCCCGTCGACGGCTTCGTCTATGACCTGCAGGTCCACACCATCGGCGGCATCATCGCGCCTGGCGCCACTGTCATGTCGGTCGTCCCGAAAAGCGAGCACCTCAGCGTCGAGGTCCGCATTCCCCCCGTCGACATCGACCGCGTCTCACCCGGCCAGCCCGCCCGCATGCGCTTCACCGCCTTCAACCAGCGCACCACCCCGGAACTGCACGGCAAGGTCGACGTCGTCGCCGCCGCAACCACCCTCGACCGCGCCACCGGCCAGCCCTACTACCTCGCCTCCCTGTCGCTTAACGACCAGAACCTCCTCAAGGACAACAAGCTCATCCCCGGAATGCCCGTCGAAGTCTTCGTCCAGACCGCCGAACGAACCGCCCTCTCATACCTCCTCAAACCATTCACAGACCAAATGATGAAGGCATTCAGAGAGGAATAGGGGGACCCAGGAGAGCAGCAGCGTGCAGATGCCATCATGACGGTTGGATCGTGGAAGCCCCAAGTCGAACGGATCGATGACGCTTGCTATGCATTTGGTACTCCTGAGTGCCCCCTAAGAAAAAAGGGACGCTGTGAAGGGTAACAAAGTCGATCAAATGATTTCAATATGGTGCGAGCGACGGGGATCGAACCCGTATGACCGAAGTCGAGGGATTTTAAGTCCCTTGCGTCTACCAGTTTCGCCACGCTCGCGCAGGCTCCTCCTTCAACGACTGATGCGATTCAGTCAAGAGCGCCAAGGCCTGTCACGGTCGCGAAAGGTTTGCTGCCGACTTGGCGATGCGGATCTTGTTCAATAGGCAACCGATCGACACGCCCAGGGATGCGCCGAGAATCTTCATGGCGGCATCATGCAGACGCGCGTGGCGCGTCGGAGACAAATATTGCAGATATTCAATCGCCAAGGCGCCAGCGACCAGGAGAAAGGCGACCGCTATCCAGTGTCGCGGATAGGCCGTCGCGAACATGAAACCGACGAGCACGTAGGCCAACGCACGGTCGAGATTGACCGAGGTTACCGTGTGTGGCCGCAGCCCGATCGGCGACAGCGTGACGAAAATAATCGCGGCGAGAAGCAGCCAGGCGATCGGTCGTGCAAATTTACTTGAGATCATTGCTGCGATGTAGCCTCATCGCGGAGGAATTGGTAGCGCACAATTGCGTTATTGTATCGGCCGCAGTAGCGCTCGAAAGATGACCGACTGAGTAAACAATATGGGCCGGTATGGGCTTTTTCTCGCAGCCCGCTTATGCGATAGCGGCAACGGCAACAGGAACAGACGAATGACCGTGACCAGACAGGATGTCGAGAGCGCCGAGACGGCGATGCGCAGCCTCTTTCCAGCAACGCCGCTGCAGCTGAACGAACATCTGTCGGCGCGTTATGGCGCCGACATCTGGCTGAAGCGAGAAGATCTGTCGCCGGTGCGCTCCTACAAGATTCGCGGCGCGTTCAATTTCTTTCGCAAGGCGATCGCCGAAGGTGCCGGCGACAAGACCTTCGTCTGCGCCTCGGCCGGCAATCATGCGCAGGGCTTTGCCTTCGTTTGCCGGCATTTTGGTGTGCCCGGCGTTGTTTTCATGCCGGTGACGACACCGCAGCAGAAGATCGACAAGACCCGAATGTTCGGCGCGGAATTCATCACCATCAAGCTGACTGGCGATTTCTTCGATCAATGCTACCAGGCAGCGCGCGATCACGTCGAGGCGATCGCCGGCGTGATGGTGCCGCCTTTCGACCACACAGACATCATCGAGGGCCAGGCGACGGTTGCCGCAGAAATCCTCCAGCAACTTCCCGGGGGCGCGGTGCCTGACATCATTGTCATGCCGGTCGGCGGCGGTGGTCTCGCTGCAGGCATCACCGGCTATCTGGATGGCATTTTGCCGAAGTCCGGCTTCATCTTCACGGAGCCGGCAGGAGCACCGAGCCTGAAGCGAAGCATCGAGGCAGGGCGCTTGGTAACGCTCACCAAGGTTGACAATTTCGTCGACGGCGCGGCCGTGGCGCGGATCGGCGACCTGAACTTCGCGGCCCTGGAAGCTTTCCCGACCGAGCAGGTCATGCTGATGCCGGAAAACGCCATCTGCGTGACCATTGGAGAGATGCTCAATGTGGAGGGCGTCGTCCTCGAGCCGGCAGGCGCGTTGTCGTTGACCGCGATCGCGGCGATGGACCCGGAAGTCTTGAGAGGCAAAACGGTCATCGCCATTGTATCCGGCGGGAACTTCGATTTCGAGCGCCTTCCGGACGTGAAAGAGCGCGCCATGCGCTATGCCGGCTTGAAGAAGTATTTCATCCTGCGGATGCCGCAGCGTCCGGGTGCATTGCGCGACTTCCTGAACTTGCTTGGCCCGGACGACGATATCGCCCGGTTCGAATATCTGAAGAAGACGGCTCGCAATTTCGGTTCGGTGCTGATCGGCATCGAAACCAAGGCGCCCGAGAATTTCGCGCAGCTCATCGCAAACTTCGAAAAGGCTGCAATCGGCTTCGAGGACATCACCGAAAACGAGATCCTCGCAAACCTCATCATTTAGCTTTTCCGGCAGGGGCCGGCGTGGTAAGGCGAAACATGGCTTCGATCTTCTCCAGCATTTTCTCAATGTTTTCAGGCGGCGGTAAATCCGCTGAGGCCCCGGCAAGCGCTTCGTCCGAGCCGCAGCTCTATGGGGACTGCACGATATACGCCGAACCCCAGAAGGAAGGCGGCCAGTATCGCCTTGCGGGCCGGATCGAGAAGACCGTCGGCGGGGAAGTCCTCGTGCGCAACTTTATCCGCGCCGACATGTTTGGTTCGTCTGACGATGCGATCGAGTGCACGGTGCGCAAGGCACAGCAGATTATCGATCAGAATGGCCCATCGCTTTTCAACGATGGTGCAAAAGTTCGCCAGGTCTGATCCACTCAACCCCAGAAGCTGAGTATTCATGCGACGGTCACCGTCGGCACCGGCTGGGCGATAGCCGTCACCGACGGTGTGAGCTCAGACGGTATCACCCTGCGCGGAACATCTTGGCGCCCGAGGGTGCGCTGGTCGCGCCGCCGTCAACGACGATCTCGATTCCCGTTACATTCGACGAATCGCTTGAAGCGAAATAGAGCGCAGCCTTGGCAATTTCTTCCGCTTCGCTCATCCGCCCGAGAAGGCTCATGCCACCCAGTCGAGCTTCGAGCCCGGACATCGCGTCGGCCGTGGATGCCAGCGGTTGCCAAATCGGCGTCTTTGTGCCGCCTGGCGTCACCTGATTGACGCGGATGCCGCGTGGCGCGAGTTCTGACGCCATATTGCGGGTCATGGCGCGCACCGCACCCTTGGTGGCGGCATAGGCCGACCAGCCGGGTGCACCCAGCACTGCGTGCACCGATCCATTGAGAATGACAGAACCGCCGTCGTTGAGATGTGGCAGCGCCGACTGGATCGTGAAGAACACGGCGGTCAGGTTCGTGTTGATAATGGCATTGAATTGCTCGAGCGACGTGGCTCCAAGCGGTGTCGTGCCGGCAACACCGGCATTTGCAAACAGCACATCAAACTTGCCGGTCTTTTCAGCGGCTTCTGCAAATGCGCGTTCCGTTGCCGCGACGTCTGTGACGTCGACTTTTAACGTGAGCGCGTTGCCGCCGAGCGCTTTTTCGGCAGCGGCAAGAGTTTCGGCATTGCGGCCCGTAATCACCACCTTGGCCCCTTCTTCGAGGAAGACCTTGGCGGTCGCAAGACCGATGCCGCTGTTTCCGCCCGTGATGAGGGCGACCTTATTCTGCAGGCGCATTGCATGACTCCTCTTGGAAAAATCCGCGATCTGGATTACGATAAATATCCACAAGGATTATGATCGTAATCTTCGCAAGTCAACAGCTGTCGGAAGAGAATTTTCATGGGTCACTCACAACAGGACAAACGCAAGACGCATGAGAGGATCGTCGAGATTGCCTCGAAGCGTTTGCGCGAGAAGGGTCTGGAAGGCGTCGGGGTCGCGGACCTTATGAAAGAAGCGGGGCTGACAGTCGGCGGCTTCTACAAGCACTTTGCCTCGCGTGACGAACTAGTCGCGGAGGCTATGCAATCCGCATTTGGCTCATGGACCGAGAAGGTGCGGTCGGAGGGCCGGGCTCCGACAGATATTACCCTGGAGGAATATGCGGCGAGCTATCTGAGCCGCGAGCATCGGGACGATACGGCTGGAGGATGCCCGTTCGCCGCTCTCACCGCTGACATAGCGCGCGGCGGCGAGAGGTGTCGGTCACTGGCGACTGATCAGATGCAGACGAACTTGCGCAACATGCAGGCGCGCACGAACACGACGGACGAAGCGGAGGGTCGACGCAAGGCGATCATCGCGTCCTGCCTCATGACCGGCGCACTCGGCCTTGCACGAATCTCGAACGACGAGACCTTGGCCAGCGAGATACTCGATACCGTCAAGGCTTTCGTGGATGAGTTCAGCACAAAATGAAAACGGCCGGCTAGAACCGGCCGTTTCGATCGCAGTCTCGACCCTGATTAGGCGGCGAGGGCTATTTCCTCGGCGCGGGCCTTGGCGGCGCCAATTGCCTTCTCGGCAGCTTCCGGACCAAATGCGAGGCCTTCGACATAGATCGTCTCGATGTCGGCGATGCCGAGGAAGCCGAGAACCGACTTCAGGTACGGAACAGCATGGTTCATGCCGGCCGCCGGACCCTGCGAGTAGACACCGCCGGAGGCAAGGACGACGTAGACCTTCTTGCCGGTGGCAAGGCCAACCGGGCCGCTTTCGGTGTATTTGAAGGTCAGGCCGGCGCGGGCGACGTTGTCGATCCAGGTTTTCAGGGACGAGTAAATGTTGAAGTTGATGAGACCGGTGCCGATGACGATCGTGTCGGCCGCAAGCAGTTCGGCGACCAGTTCGTCCGACGTCTTCACAGCGGCAGCTTCGGCGGCGGTACGGTCATCGGCCGGCTTGCGGATGGCTGCGGTGAAGAGATCATCGATGTGCGGAAGCGGCTTGGAAGCAAGGTCGCGACGGACGACGACGCTGCCCGGCTGCTGAGCCTTGATTTTTTCGACAAGGTCAACTGCGATGGTGGTGGAAAGCGAGTCAACGCGCGGGCTGGAAGTCAGGAGCAGAATAGACGACATGATTGAATTTCCTCTCGAATTGGGGTCTGCGGCTCGTCTAGGGAGCGTCGAGCCGCTGCTTCGAGACAGAAAATAGGAGTGGCCGACTATCGAAAAAACTGTGATAATGTCGATCGAAATCATCGATAGATTGGATGGAAGATGCTTCCAAACCCCACGCTGGACCAGTTGCAAGTGTTCCTCACCGTTGCGGAAACGGGCAGCTTTTCGGCCGCTTCGCGCACGCTTAACCGCGCGCAGTCGGTCATCAGCTACACCATTGCCAACCTCGAGGCGCAACTGGAGGTGCCGCTTTTTGAGCGCTCCGGTGCGAGGCAACCGAAACTGACGGAGGCGGGCAAGGCGCTTCTCGAAGATGCGCGGCGCCTCGTTGCCGACCTGGAAGTGATGCGCGCCCGTGTGAAAGGGCTGAAGGAAGGGCTGGAGGCCGAGGTTTCAGTGGCCATCAGCGTCATGGTGCCGTCGCAGGCTGTGGTCGAAGTCCTGCGCGAGTTCCGCAACGAGTTTCCGTCCGTGGCGCTCAATCTGGCGGTCGGTGAACTGGGCGTCGTGATGGATCTGGTCTCGAACGGCAAGGCGACGGTCGGGATAGGCGGGGCGATCCTCCAGCAGCATGACTTGCTTGTGACCGAGCGCATCGGTCATTCCTTCATGATGCCTGTGGCATCGAGCACTCATCCCCTGGCGCGGATCGGTCGGCCGCTGACGCTCGCCGATGTTCGCGAAGAGACCCAGCTTGTCGTGACAGACGCGTCGGGACTCACGAAGGGCCGCGATTTCAATGTGCTCTCGTACAAGACGTGGCGCGTCAGCGATATCGCGACGAAGCACTCGCTCATCCGGGGCGGTCTCGGCTGGGGTGGTTTGCCGGCTTCGCTCATTCGCGATGAACTGAGAAGCGGAGCGTTGGTTCACCTTGATCTGCAAGCTTATGAGCAGGGTGAGTATCCAATCTACGCGATGCGGCGAATCTCGACGCCACCCGGACCGGCGGCGACCTGGATGATTGACGCGTTTCGGTCCAGGCTCTCGCAATGCCCCAGCCAAGCCGACTTCACCGCCGAGATCGCGGAATATACGGCGCGCGACCTCTCTGTTGCCGCGGAGTAGGCGAGGCGTGAGCGCCTCGCCACCGATCACAGTCTCTAGAGGATCAGCCGGAACTTGGCGAAGCCGTCGGTGCCTTCGCCGGCATCCTCGATCTTCACACTCTTGACGTCCGCGAGGTATTGCTTGGCCTTTGGACCACTCTGGAAGACTGCCGTCGTCCCCGGGAGCGGTTTGAAGGTCCAGTTGCCGTCGGCTGACGGATTGATCGTACCCTTTTCGTGCACGAAACGGACGATGACGTCGCGGTTTGTGTCCGGCGCTTGGAAGACGACTTTGTCGGCGGCGATTTCCGGAAACTTGCCGCCACCGCCGGCGCGGTAGTTGTTAGTGACGACGACGAATTTCTGGGTGAGATCAATGGGCTTGCCACCGAACTGGAGATTCTGGATTCGGTTCGTATCGGCGTTGATCAGCTTGCCATCATCATCGAACCTGCGCGGCTGCGACAGGTCGATCTGGTAGGTGACGCCATCGATCACATCGAAATTGTAGGATGGGAAGGCGTTATTCAGCAGCTCGGCGTCCTGGGATCCCGGCTTTACCTCGTTGAACATGGCGGCCGACATTTCGAGCCAGTTCTTCACCTGCTCGCCGGTAATGACGACCGCCTGAACCGTGTTGGGGTAAAGATAGAGGTCAGCGACGTTCTTGATCGCGATATCGCCGGCAGGTACGTCGGTATAGTAGTCCGCGCCGCCGCGACCGCCGGCCTTGAATGGCGCCGCCGCTGACAATACCGGCAGGTACTTGTACTCCGTGTCAGCAAGCATCTGCTTGATGTACCAGGTCTGTGCCTGGCTCACGATCTGGACGGAAGGGTCGTCGGCGACAAGGGCGAAATAGGAATAGAGCGGCGCCGAAGTTTTGCCTACCGGTGTGCGGACATAGGCGAGGGTGGCTTCGTGCTCAGCCTTCGCGGCCTCGATGACGTCCGTCTTGTCGGCCACGTCGGCGAGGACTTTCTTTTTGTCGTCGCGATGGTAGATCGGCCGTGCTTCCGAGGTGAAGTCGACGATCCGCCAGCCCTTGCCATCCTTTTCCAGCAAGAGATCGATAAGGCCAAGATGCGACCCCCAGAAACCGGCCATGACGGCGGGCTTGTCGTGCAACGTGCCCTTCACAGGATCCGCGTCCTGAATGCCGTTCCAGGTTTTCGGGCCGGGGAAAACCAGGTGCTGATGCCCCGTGAAGATTGCGTCGATCCCATCGACCGCAGCGAGGTGCAGCGATGCATTTTCCATCTTCTCCGACGGCGCTGCACCGTCGATCCCGGAATGCGAAAGCGCGATCACGATGTCGGCGCCTTCCTGCTTCATGACCGGTACCCAGGCTTTGGCTGCCTCGACGATGTCGCGCGTCTGCGCCCTGCCTTCGAGGTTCTTGATATCCCACAGCATGATCTGCGGCGGCACGAAGCCGATGAAGCCGATCTTGATGGGATTCTCGTTGCCCGCGCCGTCCTTGATCGCCTTCTCGATGACGAGATAGGGCTTGAAAAACAGCTCGTCCTTGGTCGGATCGGAGGCAAGCTGGCCTTTGGTCAGGTTTGCGCAAACGAACGGAAAATTGGCCCCGTTCAGCACCTTGAACATGAAATCTAGGCCGTAGTTGAATTCATGGTTGCCGAGCGTGCCGACGGTATAGCCGAGGGTGTTCATTGCCTTGATGACGGGATGGACGTCGCCGTCCTTCATGCCGCGTTGATAAGCCATGTAGTCGCCCATCGGGTTGCCCTGCAGGACGTCACCATTGTCGATCAGCAATGAGTTGGCAGCTTCCGCCCGGATGCTGTCGATGATCGTCGCAGTGCGCGCCAAGCCCATCGTGTCGTTCGGCTTGTCGGCATAATAGTCGTAGGGAAAGACATTGACGTGAATGTCGGTTGTTTCCATCAGGCGAAGATGCGCCTGATTGGCGGCTGCACGGACGCTGAAGGGGTGGAGCAAGATGAGTGCTGACGTGGCAGCAAGACCGCCAAGCAACGAGCGGCGGGTCATTGGCGGCAGATCCAGAATGGATGACATGAAAACTCCTTCGAAAATCACGCGACGCCCGGCCCGCAGGCGAGACTAGGGTGATTTGCGAAGGAGTAAACCCTGAAAATGACAGGGCAATTATCGCCTCAGGACAGGTTTCACTTCCTTGTGGAAGAAGCGGAAATAGGACGCCACCTGCGCGCGGGCATTCGAGTTCGGATCGAACTGAATTCCAAGGCGGCCGTTGTGGCTCCAGCGGATAATGCCGTGCAGCGTTCCAAGATCATCGGCAACGATCTGTATGCGGCTGCCGGAAGCGGCATGAATGGGCGAGCGGATTTCGACGGCCATGCCACTGGTCGACATATCCAGGATGCGCGCATCCACTTCCCTCGTGAGATAGCGCACCTTGCCGAATATGCGGCAAGACTTCCGCTCGGCCTTGCGAGTTATAATATTCAGATTGTTCTGCATGCTACGCTCCACAAGAAACATACAGGTGAATTCTACGGAGCGACCATTGAGAATACTTTAACAGCTCGATCTAAAGCTGCGAGGTCTGTGGTTGCGAGCGTGACCGGCGTGCAACAACATGTTCCCGCCATACGGTGAAAATGCCCGCCGCAACGACTATGAAAGAGCCAATGATCATGGTGAGGCTCAGCTTCTCGTTGTAGATCACGACGCCGATGATCGACGCATAGACAAGCTGCAGATATGTCAGCGGTTGCACCGCGGCAGCATCGAGCATGTCATAGGCGCGGATCAGGAAGTAGTGGCTCGAGATGCTTGTCATGCAGACAAGCGCCATCCACCCCCAATCCCAGCTTGACATCCAGGTCCAATAGAACGGGCCGACCAGCGTCATCGCGACGCCGCCGACGACACCCGTATAGAAGAAGCTGGTCATCGCCGAGTCGTCCCGACTGACGAGGCGTGTGGCTATGACATAGAAGGCGAACAGGAAGCAGGAGAAGACGGCAAGCAGGAGCTTGACATCGAAGAATTCGCCTTCCGGCTTCAGGATAAGCAGCACGCCGGCCAAGCCTGCGGCGATTGCCGTCCAGCGGCGCCAGCCGACGCGCTCGCCAAGAATGGGCATCGAGAGCAGAGCGATCAGAATTGGAGTGGCCGAGAAGATCGCCTGCGAATGCGCTAGGCCGATCAAGGCAAAGCAGTTGATGACGACGACGACCTGAGCGGCCAGCAGAATGCCTCTGATCACCTGTAGGAGTGGTCTCTTCGTCTTGGCCGTCTCCTTCAGGCCACCCCTCATCTTTGCGGCGAGCGCAATCGTGAAGGCGGCAAATGCCCAATAGCGGATCATGGTGACGAAAACAGGCGGGTAGGCGGATGCGAGATGCTTCGAGATGCCGTCCTGCAACGAGAAAATGGTGATCGCCAGCAGGACGAACATATAGCCTTGGGTCTTGGATTTCATGCTTGCGTCTTACTGCGGGGGGATCAGGCAGGGCGTAGCGAAGCAGCAGCTTCGATGCCGCGGACTGTCTGCCGATTTTGGCTTCCTGTCAAAGCCCGACATTTGGCCTATCGATAACTTCCCGCAAGGCAAAGCTCGAGTTGATCTTCACGACGTGCGGAAGCGCCGACAGCCAGTCGCGATGAATACGCTCGTAGTCCTCGAGGTCACGGGCGGCGACACGGAGAATGTAGTCGTATTCGCCCGACATCAGGTAACAGACCAAGACGTTCGGACAGCGCTTCACCGCTGCCTCGAATTCGGAGAGCGTCTTTGCAAACTGGCCGGACAGAGAAATATGCACGATCGCTATCATCTTGTAGTCGAGTGCCTTGGGCGACACGTGCGCGTGATAGCCGCTGATGACACTGCTCTTCTCCAGGATATCAAGCCGGCGGGAACAGGCCGATGCCGATAATCCAACCTTGGCAGCAAGGTCGGCATTGGTCATGCGGGCATTGGATTGAAGAGCCTTCAGAATCGCAAGATCAATGGCGTCGAGTTCGGACATTCGAAGAACTTTCGATTATTTGCGCGAATTCGCAATATTCTTCGAAAATCAGCATCAACGCAAACCTTCTTTGCAAGGACATTTCACGTCTGCGGTGGTTGGATTTGCCCGTCAAAAACACTCCGCCAAGCGGACATAACGTGAGAGGAACGCTTATGCGTGTCGGTTGCCCGAAGGAAATCAAGAACCATGAATATCGTGTCGGCCTGACACCTGCATCTGTTCGTGAATATGTCGCCCACGGCCACGAGGTCTGGGTTGAAACCAAGGCAGGCGCCGGCATTGGCGCCGATGATGCCGCCTACATGGCCGCTGGCGCAAAGATTGCAGCCTCCGCCAAAGACATCTTCGAGAAGTGCGACATGATCGTAAAGGTCAAGGAACCGCAGCCCTCCGAGTGGGCGCAGCTTCGCGATGGCCAGATTCTCTATACCTATCTTCACCTCGCGCCTGATCCGGAACAAACCAAGGGCCTCCTTGCCTCCGGCGTTACCGCCGTTGCCTACGAGACCGTGACGGACGATCGTGGCGGTCTGCCGCTCCTGGCTCCGATGTCCGAAGTCGCCGGACGGCTTTCGATCCAGGCGGGTGCGACAGCACTGCAGAAGGCTAATGGCGGCCTTGGGATCCTCCTTGGTGGTGTTCCCGGTGTTTTGCCGGCAAAGGTTACGGTCATCGGCGGCGGCGTCGTCGGTCTGCATGCTGCCAGAATGGCCGCCGGGCTCGGTGCGGATGTCAGCATCCTCGACAAGTCCTTGCCGCGACTGCGCCAGCTGGACGATATCTTCGGCGGTCGTGTTCACACCCGCTATTCCAGCATTCAGGCCCTGGAGGAAGAAGTGTTCTCTGCAGACCTCGTCATCGGGGCCGTGCTCATCCCGGGAGCCGCGGCACCGAAGCTTGTAACGCGTGAAATGCTGTCTGCCATGAAGAGAGGATCCGTCATCGTCGACGTCGCTATCGACCAGGGTGGCTGCTTCGAGACCTCGCATGCAACGACCCATTCGGAGCCGACCTACGTGGTTGACGACGTCGTGCACTATTGTGTTGCCAACATGCCGGGCGCCGTGCCGGTCACTTCGGCGCATGCCCTGAACAACGCGACGCTCGTTTACGGTCTGGCACTGGCTGACCGCGAACTGCGCGCGATTGCGGAAGATCGCCACCTGCGCAATGGTCTCAACATCCATAAAGGCCGCGTCACAAATAAGCCGGTGGCCGAGGCACTGGGCTATGAAGCCTACGCACCGGAAAGCGTATTGAACGTGGCGTAAGCTGCATCACGTTAGGTGAGGTAGGGGCCGATCGCATTTTCCTGCGACCGGCCCTTTCTTGTCACCTGTCGACGCGGCATTGATAGCAGTTGTTACGGGCCGAGCGCACATGTACGTAAGCGATCTCCGGCCGCTCAAGAAGTTTTGCGGCATAAGAGCGGATATCTGGCGTCAGAGTCACTGCCCCGGTGCCGTAGACGATGCGATTTTCGGCATTGTAGCCGCGCACAATGAAATCCGGGCTGGTAAGTACCGGCGGTAGCACCTCTTCGGCGGCATAGCGCTCGCAGCGCTCCTTATGGAGAAAAATAGGGCCGGTTTCCGCATAGGGTTGAAGCTCGGGAAACGGCCTGTAGGCAAAGACCAACAGCTCCTCGCCAGCGTCTATATTCTTCAGGCAATGACGGCAGGGATGGCCTGGACCGTCGGAGACCATCGTCTCGGGTAAGAAGCCGTAGGCATCAGTACCACCGTTCCAAAGGTTTTGCGCGTCGGCGGTGGGCATGGCGGAAAAGTGGATGTCGGTCATGGCAGATCTCCTTGCTGATCGCCATGAGATGCGCCTTTGCCGTCATACAAGCCACCCGATTCCTGCGAAACGCCGTCAGTCGGGCACTGTCGGCCTGGTCATCAGCCTTCTTTACCCAGCGCCAGCAATTCCTTGTCGCTGAGCGGTCGGACGATGCCCAAACCGGTCGAGACCGGAGAAAAACCGAACATCTGGTAGAGCTGGAGGGCCCGCGGATGATCGAGATTGTTGGTGGTCGTCGTCACCCGCTTCGGGTTGACCGTCCAGATCGCGTATAGGGCCTGCAGCAAGAACCACTTTCCGATTCCGAGGCCGAGGGCGTGCTCGATCAGTCCGAAATGGCTGAGCTCGATGGTGTCCTCATCCTCGACGAAATATTCATAGAAACCCGCGGGCGCCCCGTTGACGTAGAGCACGCTGATGTTGTTGCGTTTGTCGTGCAGCGTCTTGGCCAGATTCTCGTCCGTCATCCGCAATCGATCCACCCACTGCCATCGGGCGCCGACCTGGCGATACAGATAGCGGTAGAAGGGTAGCGGAATATCAGGGGTTCGCATGATCGCTGTCTGAATGTTGATCGGCATCGGCAAGCTTGCCTTCGGCGGTGCCGTCATTTCCAGGCGCGTGATATGGGTTTTTAGCGAAGAGGGGGCCTTGACCATCGTGTCAGGCTTTGATCGGTTCTGGCGGGCCAGTGACGACAGGTGTGTCGTCGCGCCCACCCCATTCGCTCCATGAGCCGTCGTAAAGCTTGTTGTCGCTGTGGCCGAGCGATTCGAGTGCGAGCGTAATGATCGCCGCGGTGATGCCGGAGCCGCAGGAGGTGACGACCGGCTTCGAAAGGTCTATGCCCGCGTCCTCGATTGTCTGCTTGAGTTCCGGCAACGACTTGAAACGGCCTTGGTTGGCGAAAACGCCCGACGGCAGGTTGCGTGCGCCGGGCATATGACCCGAACGCATGCCAGCGCGCGGCTCCGGCTCGATCGCGGCGAACCGGCCGGCGCTTCTGGCATCGGCTATCTGCAGGGCACCGCTCGCAACGATGTCTCGCATTGTGTCCAGAGTGACGACTCTTGAGGCATCATAGGCCGGCTTGAAAATCTTCGGCTTGTATTGCGGCGCATTTGTCTCAAGCGGACGGCCTTCCGATTTCCATCCATCCAGGCCGCCATCGAGTAGGTACACATTTCGCGCGCCCATGACGCGAAACAGCCACCAGACCCGCGGTGATGCGAACATCCCAATCCCGTCATAGACCACGATACGGTCATTTTCGCCGATTCCGAGTTTTCCAACCTCTGCCGCGAAAAGCTCCGGCGACGGAATGGTATGCGGCAGAGGCACGGAGTGATCCGCGATCTTGTCCTGATCGAAGCGAATGGCGCCCGGTATATGGCCGGCGGCGTATTCAGCGTCAGCATCGCGCTTCTGTGCCGGCAGATAGAAGGACGCGTCGAGCACCCGCAAGTCCGGCTTACCCAGTTCCGCCTGCAACCAATCGGCCGAAACGACGAAACGGCTCTTTTCTTCGCTCATTCTGCTCTCCCTAACTCAGGCTTCGTCGCCGGGAGCGCCGAAGCGAATGCGGAAGCGCCGGTTTTCCTTGCCCTTCTTCTCGATCTTGGCAATGTGAATCTGGCCGACTTCCTGCGTTTCGGACACATGTGTGCCGCCGCAGGGCTGACTGTCAATCGCAGAGTTTTCGCCGATGCAGACAAGGCTGACCCGACCGAGGCCGATCGGCGGGCGAACATTCTTGGATTTGACGATGCCGGGATTGGCCACAAGTTCTTCGTCGGTGATCCACTGCAGGTAAACCGGATGGTTCTGTCGCACCAGCTCCATCAGTTTTTCCGTTACGCCGTCCTTGTCGATCGTCTCGGTCATGTCGAAGTCGACGCGGCTCTCATCTTCGCCAACAGCCGCGCCGGTGATCGGGTATGAACAGACGACCGAAAGCAGGTGGCAGGCAGTGTGCATCCGCATCAGCTTGTAACGGCGCGGCCAGTCGACATGCAGCACTAGCTTCTCGCCGAGACCCGGCTGCGTCTCACCCTCAAGCGGCACGTGGATGACGATATCCTTGGTGGCCCCGTGCCTCGTCTGTCCTAGGGCGATTTTGCTGCCGTCGGCCCGCTCGAGAAAACCGGTGTCGCCGGGCTGGCCCCCTGAAGTGGCATAGAAGCAGGTTTGATCCAGCTCAATGCCCCCGTCTTCGTGAACGGCGGTTACTACCGCCTCGCATGTCGAAAGATAGAAATCGTCACGATAGAGGGCATTGACGGGCATGGGATCTCACGCTGCTGGTTCGTATGGGATTTGTATCTCTTGCGCCTTGGTGAGCCACGCCGGAATCGGTAGCCCCTTGGACGTCAGGAAGTCGGGATTGAAGAGCTTCGACTGATAGCGATTGCCGTAGTCGGCAAGGATCGTCACGATGGTGTGGCCGGGACCAAGTTCCCTGGCAAGCCGAACGGCGCCGGCGATGTTGACCGCCGTCGATCCGCCGAGGCACAGACCCTCGTGTTCGACGAGATCGAAAACGTAGGGCAGGGCTTCCGCATCCGAGATGCTGTACGCGAAGTCGGGCGTAAAGCCTTCTAGATTCGCCGTGATTCGACCTTGACCGATTCCTTCGGTGATCGAGGAGCCAGCGGATTTTAGTTCGCCGTTCTTGTAGAATTCATAGAGCGCGGCACCGTCGGGATCGGCAAGGCCGATCTTGACGTCCTTGCTAAATGCCTTGAGGCCGGCCGCGACACCCGCAAGCGTCCCCCCCGAGCCAACCGAGCAGATGAAGCCGTCGACCTTGCCGTTCGTGTCGTTCCAGATTTCGCGGGCCGTTGTTTCGATATGGGCTTGCCGATTGGCGACGTTGTCAAACTGGTTGGCCCAGATCGCGCCGTTCGGGTCCGTCTTGGCCAGTTGTTCGGCAAGCCTTCCGGACACCTTCACATAGTTGTTCGGGTTCCTGTAGGGAACCGCCGGGACCTCGACGAGTTCAGCGCCGAGCAACTTCAGCGCTTCCTTCTTCTCCTGACTCTGAGTCTCCGGGATAACGATGACGGTTCGGTAACCGAGCGCCTTTGCCACCACCGTCAAGCCGATGCCGGTGTTGCCGGCCGTTCCCTCGACGATAACGCCGCCCGGCTTCAGCAGACCCTTCTTCTCGGCGTCGCGAATAATGTAGAGCGCGGCGCGATCCTTCACCGACTGGCCGGGATTGAGAAATTCCGCTTTGCCGAGAATGGTGCAGCCGGTCGCTTCCGACGCACCCTTGAGCTTGATCAAGGGGGTGTTGCCGATTGCCTCTAAAACGGAGGGATGAACGGTCATGGACTCTGCCTCTTTTGAACGCTTAGTTTAGGAACGGTCTTTTCCCTTCACAAGGCTAGGTTGGCAAGAAATGCTATTCCATGCCTTTGAGCGCCGTGACAAAATTAGACTTTCCTTCGGGCCGGAGAAGTCGAGGTACAGCGGGTTGCCACCGTCCTTGTGATCCGAAGGTTGACTTTCAACGTAGGTATTACGACAAAGCATCCCCAAAAACGGAAACCACCGAAGCCTTCATGGTTCACGAGCATATCGACACCGTCGATGCATTGATGGCGCATTATGTCGCCGGATCTCTTCCTGAGCCGGCACGCGTATTGGTGGAATCGCATCTCGAAATGAAGTCCGATCATCGCTGGCTGGTGAGAGATCTTGAATCGCTGAGCGGCGAGGCCCTGGAAGACATTTCGGAGGCTGCGATCAGCGAGCGCGACGCACGGCTCGCCGCTATCTTCGCCTCCGCGCCGCCTGCCGAGGATGCACCGACCGATCTGCAGCCCTCCCGTGGGGGCTTCCCGAGAGCGATTCGTAATTTGGTCGGATATGACGTTGATACGGTGCCGTGGAAGACGAAGCTGCCGGGCTTCAAGGAATACTCCATCGATATCGACGGCTGCGAGGCGAGCCTGATGTGGATCAGGCCGGGGCGGGCACTGCCCTCACACACACACAAGGGAACGGAACTCACCTTGATCTTAGACGGCGCGTTCAATGATGCGCGCGGCCGTTTCGGACCTGGCGATATCTCAATTGCCGACGAGAGCGTTGACCATAGGCCGGTTGCCGAAAAGGAGCGTCCGTGTATCGCGTTCATCGTTCTTGACGCTCCGGTCAAGCTGACTGGGTCTTTCCGGCAGCTCATTGGTGACCTCATCGGCTGAAAGCAGCCACAATGGGGTGATAAAAGGGTTGAAACCGGGAGATGGCGAGGAGCTCCCGTACCTTTTTGACGTTCACAAGAACGGCCCGGAGGAGATGTCATGCAAGCTTTCGTTGCTCGTCCTGAACATGGAATAGCTTGGATATCAGGCGCAAGTTCTGGAATTGGGCGAGCGCTGGCACTGAAGCTTGCGGGAGATGGGTACAAGGTCGCGGTGACGGCTCGCGATCATGAAAAGCTTGCCGAGTTGCAGGCCGAGGCGTCAGACTTTTCCGGCAGCATTATTGTACTCGACGGTGACGTCACTAACGCCGAAGACATGGAGCATGTCCTTGCTTCAATCGAATACGAGCATGGCACGCTCGCGCTCGCCGTCTTCAATGCGGGCGTCAATCTGCCTGTGCATGCGGAGGAGCTGAAGCTCGTTGATTTCGAGAAGAGTTTCGCGGTCAACCTGCAAGGCGTTGTGAACTGCCTTATCCCCGCCGTACGACACATGAAGGCAAAGGGGCAAGGCCAAATCGCCATCGTTTCGTCCGTTTCGGGCTATGGCGGCCTGCCGACGAACGCCGCTTACGGCGCAACGAACGCCGCCTTGATCAATATGGCGGAGAGCCTGAAGTTCGATCTCGACAAGATGGGTATCCGCATACAACTCATCAATCCGGGTTTCGTCGACACCCTGGCGACGAAGGGGAGCGAGTACCCTTTACCGTCGATGATTTCGGTAGATGAAGCCGCCGAGCATATTTCGGCGGGTCTCAAGTCTCAGAGTTTCGAGGTTACCTTTCCGAAGCGCTTCAGCTACATGATGAAGCTCATCAATCTTCTGCCCTACGCTCTGTATTTTCGGCTCATCAATCGCTTTACTGGCTGGCGCGAACGGCCGCTAAAAAAGCGCGGACGTCCGGCCGTGGCGCATCCTGCAGAGTGAGTTGGGCCTAGAGGCAACGACGAGGCGGATGGCGGCCAGACAGGAGGTCATCTGTCGGATCGGACGCCATCCGCTCTCGTCGACTCCGCGCAAAGACGACCTACCGGACGTCTATATTTCCAGCGCGGAAGCCTGCTTCACATCAAAACTCGCAGAGCCCTTTGAAGCGCTCACCACCCCATGGGGCGCAGTCTAACCCGAAACGAAAGTCTCTGACCAGTGACAAATTCGATCCATCGCCCAGGCGGTCGGAAGCGCGCCGGAAGGAAGCGCTGGCCGCCGAGGTGCAGGCCGAAGACCCGTGCAGTGCCGGTGTTTTTGCTTGTTACGGAACAACGGCAGGCTTGGATCTGAAATCTCAGTCCTATGGGCGGATTTTTCCGGGCGCTCGCAAACGAAAGGGCCGGTCAAGCCGGCCCTTTCGGAAAACAGGGTGTGTTAGATCAGTTGTCGTATTCGCGGCAGGCGTCACTAATGGATGCACCGCTCTCACCACCTCGTGTGTCCACTCCCGAATTCGCCTGTGGCATGCCCGGGCAGTCCATTGCCTTGGGCTGCGGCGTGATGCTCTGCGTCGTTGTCGGATCAACCGGCGCGACAACGATCGGATGAGTGCCGTTGTCGCTGCTTGTATAATCGCCCGACTGGGTGCTGGAGCTTGGATTTGTCGAGCCGCCGTTCGTCGGGCCGATTGGATCAGGATTGGATTGGGCAAATGCAGAGGTTGCCAGACCCGCGGCAAAAATTGCCGCCGCTATCATCGGACTACGCATAGGAACTTCCTTTTTGTCGTCGTTTTTCGTCTGGGTGACATGGGCAAAACCCATCGGCAAAAGCATTGTTCCGAAGTTTTTATCCACTAAAGCGCGGATTTTCGGCAGTTGCCCAACCTTGGCGGGCGGGTGCCTGCATCACGCACCATTGATTCCCTTTGATGCGGCGCATCCGTCGATAAGGTCATGGGTGATTTCGGAAAAAGAAAAGAGCGGCTCGAAACTCGAACCGCTCTTGTAAGTGTTCAGCAAATCGCTGAGAAAACTGGCTCCCCGGGCCGGATTCGAACCGGCGACCTGTCGATTAACAGTCGAATGCTCTACCGCTGAGCTACCAGGGATCACCGCTTGCCGCGGCGTGAGTGGCCTAATACAAACGCTTGCCCGATTTGCCAAGCGGTTTTTTCAAAAAAATGACATCCGCTTGTATTTGCTCTGTATAACCCCATCTCCAGTCGATGACTGAAACACATGATACCACGGGAAAAAGAAGCGCCAAGCGCTTTGGCATCGACCACACCACCGGTCGCCTCATTCTGGGCTCCATAAGTATCCCGCTGCCGCAGTCGCGCATTGCCCGACTGACGATTGGGGTGCTGCTGATCTTTGGCGGCGTTTTGGGTTTTTTGCCGGTTCTCGGCTTCTGGATGCTGCCGCTCGGGTTCATCCTGCTGTCGCACGACCTTCATCTCGTACGCCGGATGCGGCGGCGTTTTTCGGTCTGGTGGACGAAGAGGCGTCAATCTTGAAGCGATGAACGAGGGCACTGGAGCCCGGCCTGCATCGAGGAACCTTGGACCGCGCCGGGCGTTATGGAAGTAGGCGTAAGTGTCGTAAGCATACAGGAAATGAGAAGGTGCTGGAATGAAGAAACTTGCGGTATTGGTGTTGGCGATTGCGACAAGCCTGGCTGGCGTCGGTCCGTCTTTTGCAGAGAACTCCGGCGATGAGCACTCAGCTCAAAGCCGCGGTGGTTTCGGAGATTCCGGAGTGCGAAACAGCCGCGGCTTCGATCGCTGCAGCATCTATCGTTGTGGCGGTTACCGCCATGGCGGCTATGGAAATAGGTACTACGGAAACCGCTATCACGATGGCTATTACCGCCATCATGACAACGATGCTGGCGCACTGATTGGCGGACTTGCAGCCGGTGCAATCATCGGTGGTCTGATCGCGTCGCAGCCGCAGGCTGGACCGGTGGGTAATTCGCACGTCGATTGGTGTTACAGCCGCTACCGGTCTTACCGGGCATATGACAACACCTATCAGCCGTATTACGGTCCGCGGCGGCAGTGCTATTCGCCTTACTAGAGGTTGACCACAGAAACCGACGGTGTGACATCGGAAATCCCGGCGGTTTTTCAACAAGCCCCTTGCACTCGATTTCTATTCATTCTAAATGCCCGCCAACGCTTCGGTGACGAGGTGTCGTGAGGCCTCGTGGCGGAGTGGTGACGCAGAGGACTGCAAATCCTTGTACCCCGGTTCAATTCCGGGCGAGGCCTCCAAAAGTTTCTTGAATAAATTCAATGGTTTACGGCGCTCCTCTCGGGGCGCCGTTCTGTTTTCATGTTGCAGCATGTTGCAAAGAAATTCCCCGCATTTCCGGGCTTTTCAAAATGGTCCCGGCAAATCCATGCAACATGATTTGCAACATGATTTTGCAACTTGGTGGGCATCGCTCAACGAGGGGCGGTGGGGCAAAGTTTTCCACAGGGTTGCTTTCAGTCGTCCGCGCCGGTCTTGGAACTTTTCCTTTTTCTGCGGCTTGGGCGGGAGGACTTGTTCCCCGGAATAAACTTATAAAGGCCGAGTTCATCTTCTCGGCCGGCTTTCAAATCCTCGACGACCCTATCGAGTTGCTGATCTCTCTTTTCGTCCGCCTGGGGGTTGGGAACGTGTCGGTATCGCTTAGATCCGCCGTTGCCATCTGGAACAGACCACGTGAGGTGAACGCGGTCTCTCGCCCTTAAGTGACGATCGTTTTCCCTCGGCGGTTGGATACCAAAAATCGTAACCCATTCCCCTCTGAGAAAGCGAATGGCCGATGCGATCACCGGATCGAGCCCCTGATGTCCCTGATCGCGGTCCAAAACACTTAGAATTTTTTTCATTTGGTCGTCAGGTTTCGCCTGGGAACGAATGAAGTTTAGAAGCTCACGATTTTCGCGGCGAATAAGCTCGAGCTTGTGCTCGCGGGAGGCAGCAGCCCTGCCCAACTCCCGCGCCAATTCAAGAATGAGAGGGTGTGGTGGCGGTAGTTTTTATCGATCTGCTGATCCCGTCATCGCTTCAGGCTCCTCGCTCGGTTACTGACCACGGCAACGATGAAGTGCCAGAATGGCCAAAACGGGCCGCATCCGATCTTTCCACATACCCAATTCGAACTAGCCCGGCCGAGCCGTCGACCGACGGGCCTGCATCGTGTATCGGTCAGGAATGACCAGAACAGCAGAACTCAGAGAAGCAATTATCGAACTTGCCCGAGCCAAGGCCGAGCCGGGGCAGCCGGTCAATCTGCTCGACCTGGGGCCGACGCTTGTCGTCGAGAGGAACTACTCGCAGGATGAAGTAGTCAACGCCCTGTTCGGCCTACAGGCGGACGGCGTGATCCAAATGCTCGAAGGCAATCGGATGGTCATCGTCAGATAGAAGATAATCCAGATGTACGGCGCTATGGGAACTTTTCGTGCAACCTAAGTTTATGGAATTTTAAATGTACACGTTTGCGAACTTCACATTTCTTGGCCCGAGGGATTTTAAAGGGACGGTTGATCAGGCGTTAGCCACGGCAATGCTCCTGAACGTTTCTGCATCACCTTGGGGCGCTTCATCGATACGGATTTCCGGCACGCCGTCGAGCGATCCGCGAATTTCGAGTTTCATCGATGCCCTGCAATACGTTCCTTATGACCCCAACCAGCAGGGCGATCTGGCAGATGACATCTAAAGCTGGTGAGGAAACCACAATCAAGACCGCTAAACAGCCGGCAGGGCGGTCGCGTACGATGGTCATAGCCGGCCTGGGAACTGCAGCCTTTCTGATTGGAGCCGGCTTGCTCGGTTGGTTCGCTCATGCCGGGAGTTGTAGCTCACTGGGAACGTACTCGTGCATGACTGCCGCCGACTGGGGGGATTTCATAGGGGGTGTGTTTGCCCCGGTCGCCTTCATCTGGCTTGTCGCAGCAGTATGGATACAATCCCAGGAGCTTTCCGAGCAGAGAGAAGAATTGCGGCTGACGCGTTTGGAGTTCGAAGCGAACCGGGGCGTAATGAAACAGCAGGCAGAAGAGGCGAAGCGACAGGCAGAATACATCGAAGAGCAGACGAAGTTGCTTCGCGAAGAGGCACATTCCCGTAAAAGGGATGAAAACCTGACCTCATTTTCCTCTCTAATCTCGCGCTTTATCGATTTCAGTCGGGAGGTCAGCGACAATGTCGTTTACCGAATTGGCCCGGACACCGACAGTATATTCCAAAGGTACATTTCCGCGGGTGTAACTCAGGAACGTTACATTTCTCAGAACTATAAGCATATGAAGGAGACGCTAAGGCACGTAAATATTGGCGAAATCATAGTGGTCGGTGAGGAATTATTTGAAGAGGCATTCATTTATATTTACAGCGCTGAAGAGATACTAGAAAGTATCCCTTATCACGCTAGGGTGTCTTGGAAACGAAGCAAGCTTCGAGCGCTGATTGACCTATATTGTCAAATTATTGTCCACGGCGTCCAGTTTGAACACCTGCGACACTATGCGTCTGCCCGAGAAACCCGCATGTCACATCTAAGCAGGTAGGCTTTTCTCAATCTCGAAGACGGTACCATTATCTTGAGCCTCACGCAGTCCCTTGTACGAGGCGTGACGCAGCTTTCCGTCATGCGTCCAGGCGCGATAGTCGAACTCGGCGATCAAGGTCGGCTGAACCTATAATTCGATCGAAGACATTGGAACCAAGGCGATCGATGGAGGTTAAAGGGCTAGGAACGCGAGTTTGTCTTTCGCTCGCGCCCCCTTTACACAATCCAACTACAAGCCCCGAGCGACACCGGGGCTTTTTTTGCGATGCGGACGCTCTAGGTCAACTCGTCAACTGTCAATCGCAGGGCGGCTGCAATGGCCTCGATCGCGTGCCCCGCGGGCTCGCCTCCCTCGATCCTCGCCAGTTCCTCGACGCTGATCCCTGCCTTCTCGGCGAGGTCGCGGGCGGTCATGCCGCGATGCTCGCGCCAGACCTTGACGAGATTTTCGCCGTCGATCATCCGGTTCACAAACTCGGCCGGGATGAGTTCTTCCTCGCCCCTGGCCAACCTTTCGTGAAAGGTCCTGACGGCTTCG
Source organism: Rhizobium grahamii CCGE 502 (assembly GCF_000298315.2). Classification (GTDB taxonomy): domain Bacteria; phylum Pseudomonadota; class Alphaproteobacteria; order Rhizobiales; family Rhizobiaceae; genus Rhizobium; species Rhizobium grahamii. The sequence continues at coordinate 26,862 of NZ_AEYE02000011.1, forward strand.
ACATCTGACGCGTCCTCATCCATCCCGGGCTCCATCTTTCCTGCTGCTTCGAAGACGCTGCCAGCACTTATTTTCCGGCAGCCTTCGCCGCGCTTTCAATCCAGGCTGGCAAATTTGTATAGCCGTCATTGTTCACCCAATCATACGAGGGGTAAAGCTGGCTGAGGTCGAACTTCACCCCGTTTCTCGTTGTTGTGAAATAGCTAAGCGGATTTTTGCCCGCGTAGTCAGTTCCGTTCCGAGGGTCCTTCACATTGTGAATTGCGATTGCGATGAGCCCCTTGCCTAATTCGTAGCTGCGCCTGATTTCGTGCAAGACCCAAGGGCGGTCGAAGGTCTCTCGACCGTAAAGAACAACCGTCACCGACGTTCCATTCATTTGCTCTTCAATCCACCTCTCAATGCCCCCTGCTTTTTTCTTGACTTGCTCGAACTCCGCTTTGTCGTAGAAGGGCGTTGCCTCTCCTTTCGAGCGGACTACCCAAGAGTTGCGAACTTGCATGACGCGCATAACGTCGCGCTGATAGTGAAAACTAAAGAAGACCTTGCGTGCCATTTACTTTCCTTCGCGCAATGCGGATACGAGTTTAACAATCGGATCGATCAAATCATTCAGGTCGTCAACAGGCACTTGGATCTGGTCTAGTTGCGCCTTTTGACTGTCTGTCAGGCCAATTAACGCCCTCCCGGACAGGGTTTCCGCCATGTAGCCAGTCGCACCGATCGGTAATGTGATCAGGCCCAACTCCGCCGCGATGTTGAACTCTTTCTCCATCCCATCGGCGTTGACTACGTCAGTGCCCGCTAGTTTGTTTCCGAAAAGAAAGACCGCGATCCCCGCTTTGCCTAATATCTCTCGGCGATACTGCTCCCACACTTGCTGCCGCTGACGGGCATCGGGGATCGCCTGGGGAAAGGGTCTGATTACAAGGTAATCTTCGATATGGCCCGTTCGGGCCTCCATGATCTGCTCAAGCGCGCCCGTGAAAAGCGAATTTCCTACACCCAACCCCAAACCGGTCGCTATCTTCATGTTTTTAGCAACGAGCTTCTTCCCCAATGTCCGCATAAAATTTGTGACGGCCGCTTCGCCCCAAGGCTCGAACGACGCCGCACTTGCGGACACAAATACTGTTTGCCGGCGATAACGACGCTCAAACTCCTGGAGAATTTCAGTGATATCACCGTAGTCGTCTACGAGCACAACCTTCACGTTGAAGCGCTTAAGGTCTTCGATTACTAAGGCTTGGCGAATTTTTGCATGCTCGAACGAGGCTGCATCCTCGGTGCTTAACCGCGTCCGCTTTTTGAATATGGCATAGTGGCGTCTTTGGTTGCTTTCAAAGGTTAAGCGTAGACGGGCTAGCACCTGGTCGAGGTTAGGATCGGTGAAGCTAAATCCAAGAAAGAGGAATGTTTTCGATACCAGGTCCCCTGCGAGCGCATTTATAAATGCACCGCGATCACGGTTGTATCGCTCGTAATCATCTCGCGTGACAATCGCTTCGTCGGGTCGATCAACGTCCCCGTGCATTTTGTAAACAATCGCGTCGCGACGCGGTCGAGTATTTGCAAGTTGCGCCACCGACGTTTTTACGTCGACAATCTTGCCGGCGTCCTTCAGAGCCGTCTCGATCAACTTGTCATAATTAGTGGTCCACCAAGTCACGATTGGTAGGCGTGCGAGAAGGCCGTGGTTCACGGTTGGTGGGTTGTCTGCTGACAAGGCTTCGATCACCGCTCGATGAAGCCGATTTCGATTGTTCCCATTCGCATTGACATGAAATTGAGCTACGGCAACTAAATCCGTCTCTCGATCGATGTCCAGTTCAAGTTCATCGGCAAGCGGGCGAACAAGTTCCCGCCAATCAACAAAGCCGGCCGGGACGGATAGTCCCGCGCCCGCCAATATCGCCGCATTCCCCGCGATCATTTCGCCAAAGTAGTCATCGATAAAGCGGGAAACGTCTCTGTTCACTTCTAGCCACCAGAAATTGAGGAAGGCCAGAAAATAAAACCGACTACGGATCGAGTAAACTCTATCCAGAGGCTAATCCACAGCCGTCGGTACCTATTTGGTAGGTAGCCTTGCCGAACTTGATGCCGGCCAAGTCAGGCGCAATGCGATTTCCTCAATGCTCTCGACATGAAGCCGAAACCGGAGCGGTCGACCGCCCCCCTGGGTACGGAGCGTCATAACTCCACCCCACCAAGCGGCGCCGCTGCAGCCCACTATTTCAGTGTTTTTCAAGGATCGAAAAGCTCATTCCGTTTCCGTTTGGCGACGCTGCATCGTGAGCGTGAATGGAAAAAAGGAATTCTGAAAAACGCTCAAAGGTCGGGCTGCAGCGGCGCCGCTTGGTGGGGTGGGCAAATGATGCTGCGTACCCAGGGGGAGGGTGCCGCCGGCGGGAGCGTCGCCCAGCGATGAAAAGTCCTTCGGCCCAAAGCGGAAGTCAGCAGCTTTTGAATGTGTTAGCACGGGATGCCAAGAGTTTAACCCACTCTTGCCTAACTACCGCCAAGTTGACGACAATCTGGATCTCGCTAGCATCGCTTATAGTGTTCGATTAGCTCAGAGACGGTTCGTAAAATGCTGAATGACGCCTATGCGTTTGCGATTGGGCCATTGCCCATCTTGCTTTCCACCGTTTGCGCATACGTGTATTGCTCCGACATAATCACCAAGAAAAGTGATATTTGGAGGAATATTGCTTCGGCGTTTTTCATCAGTTCATTCTCGGTTTCGATCTTTTTCTACCTTCTCGGAAACATCACGACGCAACATCTGATCGCTTCGCAAATCTTGGCAACGGCACTCTTTTTCATTCTTGTTAAAATTGCATTGGTTTTTCCTGAGAACCCGCCGGAAAGAGTGCTTGTGCAATTCAAACAAAGTCCAGGGCAATTTTTGTCGATTGTGTTGGTGTCGCCCATCGCAATCATTGTCTGTGACTATTTTCTCGCTCACGTCGTCCCAAAGTGCGTTGGTCCGAAATGCTATATTTTCGACTTTCTGTTTGGATATGACCTGATGTTTTCCCGCTACTATGTAGCGGGCCTTGGCGCGTCCATGCTACTGATTTGCGGTGTGATTTCGGTGCGAAATTTCTCCTTACGTCGGTTCGGAGGAGAATAAAGCACAGCGGACGCGATGACTGGTTTTGGCGCAAAGCAGACGCCTCGGCGAACTCCACCCTCAGAATTGGATAGCGATATCGGTCTTCCGTTCAGTGTCGACCGCGCTCGATGCCGGCCATCGTCAGGCCGACGGCGATCTCTCGCAACGCTTCGTCGCGGCGCCGGTAGGCAGTAGGCCGAGCCCAACCGCGACGATCGCAGGCTTGATCGAACGTCATACCCTTTGTCAGCTTCACTCGCACCCAATGTTTCAGGACGCGCGCTGCGCCTGGCTGGTCTTTCAGATAGGTCATCTGCCAGCTGAGGGCACGCTCTAGCTGTGAGACGCGAGTGGGCGACAGCGCCCGCCGCATCGGCCGAAACTCGATCGGGGGCCAGCCGTCGAAGTCAGCGTCGTCGGTGATCATCGCTAGGTTCGGAAGGTTTGATCGAAGCCGGGCGGGGCCAATCGGCCCGGCGGCTCGATTTGCCCATTGGACGGCCTCTAGCAGTTCCTCGCCGACGAGCTTCGGCGTCCAGACATCGTCGAACACTACTTGTATCTCCCGCTCTGGCGAAGGCGTATGGTAGCCGGCGACTGAGGGTCGCAAAATGAAGCGGGCGATGATCGAGGAGCACCTAAAGCAGGCTGAGGCGCATGTTTTGCTCGGAGAGCAGCACATCGCCCAACAGCGAGAGTTGATCTCCCGGATAGGGAAAGGCAGTGAGGACGAATGCGACGCAGTCCATCTTTTGAAAACGTTCCAGGAATTACAGAGGGAACATGTTTCACACCGCGACTGGCTTGCATCGGAATTGCTCCTAAAAGGTGAAGACGAGGACTAGCAGCCGAGGATCAGTTGCAAGCGGGACAGGTAGAACCGTCACGCGATGTCACGGTTTGTCAGGTTTTCAGGCGAATATGTCACGCCGACCTGTCACGCTTCTCGGGAAGAGGCGGCCGGATGGCGATCCGCCAGGGGAGGCCATACCCACCTCTTTCGAGCGAAATATATCCGAGGCCGGAAAGTCGCTCCAAGCTGTTGACCAGTGTCGGAGGATGAACGCCGATCCTCCCGGCGAGTTCGGTCAATGGTTCGTAGAGCGTCCCGGTCTCGTCTGCGGCCTCGGCCAGCACATAGCTGAACCGGAACGCCGAATGTGAAACCCTTGCGTCTCGGCGAATGCGACCGACCCACGTCGATCGAGCCTTCGACTTTACGAATACTGTCTCTCGCTTTGTTTCTTTCAACTTTCCCTCCTGGACAAACGGTCGACCGCAACCGCAACCGGCTTTTCGGTCTTGTGAAAATCATTCAAATCCCGGGCTGCAGCGCACCCGTAGGGCGGGTAGGGAAAATACAGTCCCTACCTAGCCCCCTCGTGGACAGCGAGGCCGAACTTGTCGGCCTCCGATAACTCATCAACCGCCAGCGTTCTTTGCGACGTTCCGCCAATCCATCGCCTTCGCCGCGACATCAAGGCGGGCCTTGATTTCAATGCCGTCGATGTCGAAGCCCACGCGAGTTTCTGTGTAGACGCCGCGATTGCCGTCGAGATAGGCAAGTTCGACGATGTCACCCTGCGCGGCATTCCCGGCCAGAAACCACGACACCTCCGAGCCTCCGGCAACGATGTCGTCGTCCGGTCGATTGATACCATTGTCTAGGCGAGCCTCGGCGAGGACCTGAAGCCGTTGCAAGGCACCCGGCACGACATCGGCCGTCTTCGTGGGCTGGATTTCGGCCACAAACTGTTCTGCTATCGTCTGCAGGGCGACAGGGACGATCAGGAAGGCGGGCGTCAGGCCCAGGACGGTCTTGCCGTCAAGGCCGGTCTGCTTGGCAAACAGAGACCTGCCTTGCGACAGCCCTGTCAGGCCGATCGCAGTCGGGGTCATCAGGTTACCGTGGTCAGCATGGAACAGTGTCTTGCCGTCGCCCATGACCGGGTTTGCCAGGATTTGACCCCAAACCAGATCGCTTTCAAGCTGCGCGGCCTGAACGCCGAACGCCTGCGGGATGCGGGTGAAAGCGTCGAGGTCGTCGTTGACGAGAACCTGACGGGTGATCCCGATGATCCGGCCATAGGTGGCAAGTTTGTAAATCTCCTTGCTTTCGCCGATCGTCCCGCGCTTGAATTCGCCGTGTTCGTTGACCTTGCTCAGTGAGGGCGCTTCGCCAAACTGGGCGCGTGTGATCGGCTTGAAGTCAGACGCCGAAGTTTCGCGAACGAGCGGGCGGAAGGTCTGCGGGGCGGCCGTATAGCCGGCGCGCAGCGTCGTGTTCGCGAGGTTCGCCAGGATGCCCGGGAAGTCCGATGTTGTGTGCATCCCCCCACTACGCTGCGCTAGAGCCTGGCCGGCAAGTTCTTGACGGGTCATGCCGCGGGTGTTGACGCCGTTCGCTTCGAGAACGTCGCGACCGATTTCGAGGAGCGTCAGGCCGCGGAAATTCCGACCGTCAGGGGTCAGTTCGACGCCGGCAGGGTTGGCGCGATGCTGCAGCGCGTTCGTAATCGCCGCTGCGCGCTGCTCTGCATTACCTGGGCCAACATCAACGCGGACGTTGCTGTTGATCCGCGTCTGCTCGTCGATCATCGCCTGTTGGGCGAGGACGATGCCGCGGAAGTCATCGACTGAGGTATCCAGTCGAACATGCTCTTCGCCGAGGTCAGGCAACTTGGCGGCCGTCGCGATAGATCGGATCGTAACAATCCGAGTGTCACGAAGCTCCTCGACCGCGATTTCGTCCACCTTCGCCCTGATCTCCTTCGCGATCTCGGCGTGTGCATCCTCGATTGTGCGGATTGCAGCGGCGTCCATGCCGTCTTTGATTTCCAGGACCTTTTCCTCGGCTCTCTCTCTGAGCCCGGCGAGGTCGGCGCGAAGCACGGCCAGCGCGCTCGCGACATGGGGGGCAAAGTGAACGGCGACATCGCCGAGGCTGCCGATCGCATGGGACGCGGCGGCCGGGACCGCTGCGAATGCCTCGGCCGGGACCCCGACACAGACGACGAGGGCGGCGGCCAGGACCGCAGCGATAGAGAAGAAGGAATGCTGTCTCATTGGAAGGCTCCTTTAAGCTCGGGGCAGCGCGGCGCCCCACCCGGGCGCGCCCGCGACAGGCCGGATTTCGTTTTTCAAGATCGAGAAGACGGGGGCGTAGTAGCCCGCAGGTGCCGGGAATGCGCGGGTTTCGACCGCGGGGATCAAGTCATCCCGACCCGCCTCGATTAGTTTCCCATTGATCTGCTCGACCGCCTTTTCGGCGTCGTGCAGCCTGCCCAGGATGCCGACGATCTCTGTCTGCAGACCGACGAGGCGCTTCTTCAGGTCGTTCGCGACCGCATTGGCCTCGCCCTCGACCTTGTTTCGCTCCGCCGTCAGAGCCTCCACCGCTGCCGCCTGGGCTACCTCGGCGATCCGCTTTTCGAGTTCTGCTTTCGCAGCGATCCCGCGATCCCGTTCGCGGATCGCGATCGTCAATGCCGCCTCGGCTTTGTCGAGCGCCGCTTCGGTTCCGTCGAGAAGCAGCCCTGCGCGAACTCGTTGAGCCCGATCGACTTCCGCCTGCAGGGCTTCAAGGTCGATCGCGTCCAGAGCTTCGCGCAGATCGGAAATGCTCGCGTCCGCGGACCGGAGCGCCTTCCTGATTTGGTCTAGGATGCCCATGAGGGTTTCTCCATGTTGAGCGACCCGGCGATGTACGGGGACGCAATTGCGGTAGCCTCGGCGCCCGATAGGCGGCCGAGGCGTTCCAGTTTGCCCGCGACCGCGCGGATCGCGGAGCGGACGGGATTTCGTGAAAGGATGTCCAGCGTCGTGACCTCCAGGGCGCGGTACTGCGTTAGGAAGGCGTCACCGTACTCCGTGACCAAAGCGCCGATGATTTTACCCAAATCAGACCGGGCCAAATCACCCGCCGCTTGATAGGCAAGCATCTCGCGTTCAAGCTCTTCGAGCGTCGGCCGATGTATTTGATTGAAGAGAATGCCCTCGGCGAACGCGCCCGCTCGGAGCACGACAAGTCGTCTCCAATCCGCTCCATCGGGAAAGGGGACTGAAAGCTGCGCGACGCCGTTCGTGCTGTGCGCCTCGACGCAATCGAATTCCATGCCGAACAACGATCCGACCACGAAATGACCCGCCTCGTGGTGGGCCAATCGGGGACACGGGACGAAGTCGCCGAGTTCCGGCAGGCTCGCAACCTCAGTCATGCGCTCGCACCTCCGATGGGTCGTCGCCTTCGGAAGCGTGCAAATCTGCCCCACCGTCGCGAACGTAGCGTCTCGCCGAACCGAACGCTTTGCCGATGTTGTTGACTTCTTCATGGACTAAGGCTTCAAGTTTTCGCCGCTCGCCCATGTCCCGCGTAAACCTCGCAGGCAAACTCAACATGGCGTCGCGAAACTTCGCTGCGGCGAACTCGATCGCGTAGATCGCGTCATCAAGCGGGATGACGGATCGCTGTTTCTCGGCGAGGCGCAATTCGATTTCGGCCGTCTTCGCGTCCTGCATTCGCGACTGCGCCGCGACCTTCGACCCCTTCCGTTCCTCGTCCTTCAGGAATTTGATGTAACCCTGAATAACGTCGTCATGCTCGTAGTGACCGCGAACCGATGGCTTGATGTAGGACAGTTTGACAAGCTGCCGCAGGCGCTCGTCGGAAACCATCAGAAGCCTTGCAGCCTCCGAAACCGGGGTCATGCTTTTTGCGGAACAGGTGGTCATTTCAGCCCCCTTTTTGGGGCTGGCGAACCCAACCCAAGTGGAAAAACGAAATTTCTGAAGTCATGCGATGACTGGGGTGCAGCGGCGCCGCTCCCCCGCCTGGGCGAATATCGGTCCCTACCCAGGGGGACCATGTACGGCGTCCCGTTGCGCTCGACGTTGCGCGGACCATCATGCCCGGCCTCCCTTCGCGGGGAAGGCAACGACCTTGGTCTCGCTGCCTGCCTGGTCGATTTGTGGCGCCCGCAGGCCCGCGACGATGGCGGCATGACCATGGCCTTCCTCGATCAGCTTCAAGGCCTCGTGCTCGCGCCCTCTGCAGGCGGGATCACTAAGAACCGTGCGAGTGAACCGCAGAGCGTCGAGGGCACCGGCTTCGAAAGCGAGGGACCAGACCGCCGATAGCTCGCCTTCATCCGTTGATGTGATGCCGAGCCTTTGCACGGAACTAGAGACGCCCCTCCGGACCCATGGGTTCAGGGTTGCTCGGTCAGTCGCTTGCGGGTCAGCGGTCCCTAGAATTCGGGCGAGAATGCCGGGAAAAGTTTCGCCCATCAGCTGCGCGCCCCGCTGCTGATGTGTAGGCCGCGGAGCCATTCCCGTTCGAATTCGTTGAAGATGTGCCTAGAAATCGACTTCGCAACTTCGGCCGGATCGTTGACACCCTGGACGACTATGTCGCCGAAGTTAAACGTCATCCCGCCGCCTGCCTTGCTAACTGGCGTGATCGTCCCCGCGCTTCTCGGCGTGAAGATTTCCGCTTCGTTCTCGCCGACGAGGAATGACCCGCCCGACCAAACGTTGCCGCCCGTCGCGCGATGGCCCGAGGGGGCAGCAGAGGGTGCATTCGTATTAGCGGCCGGTGGCGGCGTCGCGGTCGGGCTGTCGCCGCCTAGACCGATCCAGCCCGAAACTCTCGCCTTGACCGAGGCGACCGCGGCTGAAGCGCCGTCGGCAATTGCATTGCCGATCCGGTTGCCGATATCGGCCGCCCAGGCGACGAGCCCGGAAAAGGCCGATTTGATTGCATCGATCATTCGGACCGCCGCATCATGGCCAGCGTTCTCCCACTGGGCCTTCTGTTCGTCGGAAAGAACCTCCCGCTGGAAGAAACTGCCGATCCACTCGCCGAAGGCCGAGAGGGCTTCTTTAGCCCGACCCCATCCGGCCGCGATCGCGTCGCCGATCGGGGCAAGCGCCTGAAGGATTGGCCGGGCCACTTCGATCGCGGGCGTCAGAACTTCGCCGATCGCCCGGCCGACACCTGACATGACCGACGAAACGCGATCCCAATATTTCCAGAGCAACGCGCCCGCGCCTGCGACGGCAGCAACTGCCGCCCCTACGGCGAGCCATACAGGGGCGGAAACGGTCGCCAGGGCGCCGCCTATGGCCGTTAGTGCCCCGGATATCATCGAGACACCCGGGACGGCGAAGAGCATCCCACGAAGGGCGGTTCCCATCGCCTGTAGGCCGGTTAGCTTCTGACCTGACATAGCTCCGAGGGCGGTCTGCAGCGAAACGGCGGCTCGGGCGGCAGTCGTCGCCCCGATGGCTGCCCGGCCGATCGAATTGAAGCCGATCGAGAGCATCGAAAGGGCGCCACCCCGACCGAGAAGGCCGACGAAGGTCAAGCCGGTCGTTGCGACCTTGAAGGCGATCAAGGCGCCGGCCGCTTTGACGGCGGCTGCCGCTAGTTCGGGATTGGCTGATGTCCAGCGTTCAATGCCGGCGAGGGTCGGAGTGATCGTGTCAAGCAAGCTGTTGACCGCTGGCACCAATGAAGTGCCGATCGAAATCTTCAGGTTCTCGATGCTTGCCATGAAGCGCTTCGTCGCGCCGGCCGCCGTCTTCTGCCTCCGAATGAAATCGCGGTCGGCAACGCCCGACGCCTTCATCGCGTCGGCGCGAACCTGTCGATATTCCTCCATGTTTTGGATGAGGGCGCGCATACCCTGCTGAACCTGGGCATCCTGAAAAAGATCGCCGAGTTTGCTGAGGTCGCCCCCGAGGGCTTTATTCGTAATATTGGCGATGGCCTCGATCGGGGTCTGACCTTCTTTCGCAGCCTTTGCCATTTCCTTGCGGAGGTCGACGCCCGCTTCTTTGAACGCCTTGACCGTCTGCGGCGCATAGACCTTCTGAAGGACGTTCCCGAGGTTCGTCGCGGCGCTGGCGCTGTCGCCTGCGCCCTTGCGGACGATCTGCAGTGCTGCCGCCAGGTCGGCGACGGCGCCCGTTCCCTTTTGGCCGAGGCCTTGGTAAGCCGCCCCGAGCGCTGGAAAATATTGCGCCATGTCTTTCAGTTCGAACGCGCCGTCTTTGCCGGCCTGCGCCATGGCGTCGATCGCGGTTCCGATCTGGTCGGCGGGAACCTTGAGGTTGTCGACGGCGGCCCAGGCGGCGGCGGAAAGGTCTTCGGTCGCTGCCCGGTAGGCGAAAGCGGCCTTCGAGATAGGCGAGGCGGCGGCGAGCGCAACGTCTTCTGAGGCGCCTCGGCCCATCAGACTATCGACGGCCTGCGCAACGTCCATGGCCGCCTGATTGGTTTCGCGTCCAATCTGCTTCATCCGCTCGCCGAGCGCACCAAGGCGTTCCTGCGGAATGTCGGCCTTTTGGCCGATGTCTTCCAGGGCGGTTTCGAAATCGCCCGCCGCCGATAGAGGCGCGCCGATCGCCGCCTTAAGGGCATAGAACCCGCCGATCGCATCGACCATCCGGCCCCGGGTTTGATCTAGGGCACGGTTGTTTCGCTCGATCGCGGCGCCGAGGCGGGCACCAAGCCCGCCCGATGCGCCGTTAGCTGCTTTGTTAAGACCGAGGAGCGACTTTCCGACACCGCGGGCCGGGCCGGTGACTTGGTCGAGAAGGCGGACGACTAAGGTCGAAGTGAGTGATCCGGCCATTTTAGCCCCTTTGCAATTTGGCGATCCGCTTCGCCTGCGCATACATCCGCAGAAGAAGACCGATCGGGGTTCGGCGGCATTCGATGAAAGACGTGCTCAGGATCGCAGCAACGGTTGCGATGATTTGATCGCCGTCCTGCCGCCAAACGCGGCCGAGGGCAGCGATCAGGGAGAAGCGCTCGTCTCTGGTTCTCCCGTAACTAAAGGGACCAAGGCGTTCGCGGCCCCTTTGATGTCACGTTGATTGAACTTGCGAATGGTCTCGACGGGGACGCCAGAGAGGGCGCTGATCAGGCCCATAGTCTGGCGAACGCTTGGCGTTTTGCCTTCCTCGATGCCTAGCTCGTCGATGGCTTCGAGGGCTTCACCGTTCGGTTCGCTGAATGTCAGCGTCGTCAGGTCGCCGACCGGGAAAATGAGGGGGTAGGTAATCGTCGCCCAGGCAGGCAGGCTGGAACTGTCCATCGCGTTCTTCCCTTGTTGGTGCCGGCTCCGATCCCAGAATGAAGAAAAGGGATCGGAGCGGCTGCCGGTTGCGACCGCCGGGGTTCGGTTAATTCCCCGGCACAACAAGAAAAATTTACACAAAAACGCTAGGAAAATCAGTCAGTTAATTTCTTGAGTTTCTTGAATTCGGCTCTTTCAGGCGCATTATGGCGACCCGGTCAATCCAGATCGTCGTTCCGTCATCACGAACGCCAAGCGTCGGGTTCTTTTCGAACCGCGCGTACACTGCAGCCAAAGAGCATTTCATGATCGGGGCGGCTTCCTTGGGTCGTAGCCAGCGCGAACGACCATCAGGTAATCTCTCTTCGCGATCGAAGCCGAACGGAAGCGGATCATTGGGGATCAGGGGCATTTGGATGCCCCCGATCTTTCTCAGGGCCTTGGCGGCCTGCCAGAGCAGGGCCGCTAGTTCCGGGGGCTGGTCCTCAGCCATGGCGTCGAGTAACGCCGCTCGGTCGGCTGGGCCGAGCTTATCAAGGTCGACGATCCCCTTCATGATCCGGTTGCCTTTCTAGGGGCGCGAAGCGGGCCGACAGCCCGCGCGAGCGCACCGGGACGACTGGACGCGATCGCTAGGGGCTGAACGATCCGTTCCCTAAGAGAAAGGAAGGCTTCAGCGATGGCCATTCCGACTTCTGCGCTGGTTCCGTTGGCTTTTGGAAGGTCGCGGCCCGAAGGTGGTGCGGCGTTTTCCTCCCCCTGCTCATCGCGTTTGGAAGCGCGGGTCTGGGGCGGCTTGGAGCCGCTTGCCCGCTTCTCAGATGAACGCGATTTGTTGTTGTTCAAACCGTTGGGCCTAGGATCCTTCTTATCCGTGGCCGAACCGTCTGAACACTTCTTCTTCGCCCTGGCCATTCGGACCCGAGCAGCATCGTATGACAGTCCACCATGCGCCTTCGCATAAGCCTCAATTTCATCGCGTTTAACCCTCTCGTCAGCGCGGCGCTGTTCAAGCGTCCGTGCACCCGTCGTCTCTCGGTTTAGATGGTACTTATCTTGCTTGGCCCGGTTTCGACGATCCCTCTTCAGGGCGTCATAGCTCTCAGATGTAGAACCCGCCGGGGCGATCATCGTAAGTTTTAGTTCCCACCACTCATCTTCGGTGACGCCCATTGCATCGCCCATCTCGATGCTGGTCATCGACCTGGTACAGGCCGCAAACTCTGCAATCTCTTCTCGGCTGAAGTTCGGGAACAGCTTTAGTGCGAACTCGACGCACGGCTCCACCACCTGATCAAATTCCCACTTGAGGCCGGACAGGAGGCAGCGGATGTAAGGCGTGGCGACATCACGCGGCATATCTTTGTCCGCGCCGCCTGCATGGCGCTCGATGATGTCGATCGTGTTGTTGATCCTGGCCTTGGCCTTCCGGGCGTTCTCACGGCGATCCTTGGCATCCCGCACTTCAGCATCCGCGACCTTTACAGCGAGTTTCGCGCACTTAAGTGCGTCCGAGGTCTGCTCAACCCGAGACTTCGCTTCTATGTGAACTTGGTTACGCATGGTGCCGCATCTCCTCTCGCGAGATGATGCAAGCGGAAGCCTCTTTATAGAGCGCGACGCGGGCGTCGATGTAGCGCAGCGCCTCATCAACGTCCTGATAAGCTATCGACCGCGTCAGGCCGTAGCGAATATTGTTCGACAGGATACCTACGCGGAACTCACTGCGGACGCGCTCTCGCTTATTCACAGGTGCGGCGAATATTTCGACTGCGGCTCGCTCAAGCAACGCGCGCTGACGGAATACAGATGGCGACAACAGACTGATGCTCATTTACCTTCTCTCCCGCACACACTGCAGCGCAGCTTCCGCCCGGCCCACGAGGCCGGAAGCGGAATGGTGGCGGAGTGCCCACAGGTGCATTTAATCGTCCGGGTTATCCTCGCCTCGGCCGCTTGAAGTTCGGCTCGAAGGGCAGCCTTCCCGGGCCGCACCTTCGTGGTTGACCTAAAAGTCGAAAGGCCGCTTTCAGAAGCGGCCTCCGAACCCTGTCGATTGACCCGGCCTCGATCGCGAACCGTGGTCCAATTGATCCTCGTCATGCTGCCTCTCCCATGAAAAAGCGTTGAAGCAGCCGGCGATCGACGACCCATCGGCCGCCAATCTTGCGGGCGGGCGCAAGGTCGCCGTTTTCTAGCAAGTGGAAGGTTGCGCGCTTCGTCTTTCCAATCGCCTTGGCGATGGCCTCTGCGCCCCAAATCAAGTCAAAGCTTTCCGTTTTCTCAGTCATGGCGAACCTCGCCGATAATCGCTTCGATACGGGTGACAATCGCTCGGGCTTCGGAAGAGGAGCGGGGATATAGTCCGATGGCCAGAGCCTGCAGATGGCGATCGATTGCAGCGACCACGGTGTCGGCGAAGTCTTCGACGCTTTCGCGTGTCATGTGGTTTGCCAGGCAAGAGGTAGTGTGGGCCGTTACGCGGATAGACAGAAGCATATCTGCGATGGTGGCCGCATCAGCGACAGAGAGCGAATTTGCGATCGCTACGGATGTTGCTTTCGATTGCAGCATGGTATGGATTGAGGAAGTCATCTTGGGCCTTCTGGGGTTAGGTGATTTTTCGTCGCCCTTGCAGGGGCGGTCTACGAAGCCGAGACGGTTGCAGCCGCCTCGGCTTTTTCTTTCTGTGTCAGCGCGACTTCGAGTAGGAAAATGATCTCGCTGTTCATCGAACGGCGGCTTCCTTCAGCGCTGGCAAAGAGCCGATCGCGTACTGGCTTAGGCATTCGAACGGACACAGGGATCGCATTCTGATGCTCGCTGGAACGAGGCTTGCGGGGCATTGGTAGTTCTCCATTAACGTTACGACAAATGTAGTATGGCCTAAGGCCAGTATTGATGCAATAGTGAATATGGCCTAATGCCATATCAGTTTCACTAGGGTGTCGCTATGGTTCCTCAAAACTCGGAAAGCAGAGATTTAGACAAAGTCATTGTTCGGTTGCCGGACGGCATGAGAGATCAACTCAAAACCATGGCGGCCCAGAACAATCGCTCGATGAACGCAGAAATCGTCGCGCGGCTCGCCGAAAGTTTGGAAATAGAGGCTGTCGAGGGCGACCCCGCTGCGTCTCTCGATGCGCTCAGACCGGTATTCCAGGCCGTTCAGAAAGAAGTGGCAGGCGATTATGAAAGGCGACTAGCTGCGATCGAAGAGATACTGGCGGAGGTCAGTCAGCGACTTGGAACGACCTACTATCCACCTCTCCCTCAGAACACCAAGACTGATGAGGACGAACAATGAGCGTCCGAAAACGCGAATGGAAAACAGCAAAAGGCGTCTCTAAGTCTGCGTGGGTCGCCGACTATTTCGATGTGGCCGGGAAACGGCATCAGATGGCCTTTGAAACAAAGAAAGAGGCTGTCGCGTTCGCCGCGACGGCATCAGTCGAGGTCCGGCAGGGCGTCCATGTTGCCGACAGCGATAGCGTCACCGTGGAAGCAGCAGGAAAGTTTTGGATTGCTTCGGGCGAGGGCGCCGGGCTGGAACGATCGACGATCAATCAGCGGAAAAGCCATCTGGAACATCATATCGTTCCGATGATCGGTCAGATGCTGCTGTCCAAAATAACGATCCCGGCCGTGCGCGAATTCGAGGACAAGCTTCGCAAGGAACGCAGGTCGCCGGCAATGGTCAAGAAGGTCTTGACCTCTCTCGGTTCGATCCTGTCGGACGCGGGCGAGCGCGGGCTAGCGAACCGTAACCCCGTTCGGGATATCCGCGGAAGCCGAAAGGGCAAGGAGCACCGCCAAGAGAAGCGACTGAAGGGTAAACTTGAGGTTGGCGTGGATATTCCGACGCGTGACGAGATCAAGGCGTTAATCGCCGCCCTAGATGGCAACTGGCGACCGTTTCTATTGACCGTCGTATTCACCGGCATGAGGTCGTCTGAATTGCGCGGGCTGCGATGGAAGGATGTCGACTTCGTGCGCGGCGAGGTCAGCGTTCGACAGCGCGTTGATCAGTTCAAGGAAATGGGTAAGCCAAAGTCGGAGGCGGGAACGCGAACCATCCCTGTTCCGCCCCTTGTTACCAACGCCCTGAAGGAATTGAAGCTCAAGCAGGGCGGAAAGCAGACCCTCGTATTCGCGAACCCCGACGGGGAAGCCCGGTCACACAAGAATGTGGTTGTTAAGGGGCTACAGACTGCCATGTTTCGGGCAGGGGTGACGATCGATACCGGCAAGCTCGACAAGAAGGGCAATCCGATCCTAAAGGCGAAATACACAGGCCTTCATTCCCTTCGGCACTTCTACGCGAGTTGGCTGATCAACAGAAAAGAAGAGGGCGGCCTCGGTCTGCCGTTGAAGATGGTTCAGGAACGAATGGGGCATTCGTCGATCATCATGACCGCCGACACTTATGGTCATTTGTTCCCTCGGGACGACGATGGCAAGGAACTAGCGGACGCAGCGAGCGCTCTGCTCACGTGAGTAGAAAAAGGGCCAGAACTCTGCAACTTAGAGAATGGATTTCACTTCATCGAGGCGGGGCAATGACCAAGTTGAACATCTATCGAGCGTGTTTGCTCTTACTGCTCGCGGGTGTGGCGTACGCCTGGCCTATTGTCGGGATCATAATTTTAGCTTGGTGGGGAGGTGCCCTGATCGGGCTCCTGGTCAAGGGCAAAACTCCGCCTCAATGGCAGGTGCGGCCAACGTTTCAAGACACCCAAGGCTGTTTGAGCATGTGGCTTTACGTTTGGAATGGTTTCTACGTCTGGAAGGATTTAGACAACGACTACTGGAAAAAGGATGCCAAGTAGGCGCTCGGCCTTGAGGCTGTCTCCAGTGAATGCAACATAGCTGCAACATGCGGACGATTTAATCAATAAAAACAACGTCGGTTCAAAGTCTGCAAATCCTTGTACCCCGGTTCAATTCCGGGCGAGGCCTCCAAAATTTTCCCAATGTTTCAAGGTAATAGAGCCGCTACGGGCGCGGACGCGAGTGAAAGCGTGTTGCCTTGAGCGCGGCAAATTTCCTTCTATTTCACCATTTTTCAGTCCGCGAGGCGAATCTGCGGCATGCGGTCGCCAAACCCCGCTATTGGTTCCTGTCCCAGGCAAAGAATGGTCGATAGTGCCGTTGGGCAATCAGCAGAGTTCGATCCGGTTGAATGATGTAGATTTCCTCGACCGTGCGCCCCGTCTGATCCGTGAACGTATGCGGGAAAGAAGAGCCGATCGGCGCCTTCGTCAGCTTCGTTCGCGGCTGGCCGCCATAAGTGATGCTGCCGGGAATGGGCGCGTAACCCTCCGAGGGATCGGAGCCCGAAACGGCCGTGCAGCTCGCGACAAGGGCCACCATTGCACCGATCGCTGCTATTGTCCGGATCATCCTTCGCCTCCTCATCGATGCAGTCCCGCGAAGCGGCACTCGACTGCGTTCCGCAAGATCGTAATGTAATGCCTCGGCCCTCTTCTCGCCAGCGGGATTGACGCCTCCCGCCGCGACCCGATTCTGTCACGTGATCGTCACTGGCTTCAACGGCGCAAGAATGAGGTCTGCAAGCGTGCAATTTCCCACGCTTACTCCAATCGAAGTAGGACCTAGGTCCGTCTAGGATAACCCTTGCGAGGGCGCTATTGTTTCTCCTGCTGGTCTGCCACGGACGGTGGGCTTTGAGGGCATCGGACCCCCTCTATTGGCTCCATTCCGCCGCGGCGGCAGACAGGGCGGGGGTAGTTTTCAGTCCCGGCAAAGCCGGAGGGGGTCGCCGCAGTGGCGACCCTCTCCGGGCGCCTCGTTTCACTATTCTAATGAGCTTCGGCGATATAGACGGGAGATCGCTCTCCTTCCGTCTATAGTGGCGAAGCCCGCGGGCGTTTCTTCCATTCCTATAGTGACAATCCATACGGCACTAGCGTTGGTGCATGTTTATCAAGGCAAATCACCGGATGGTCGAATTTTCGATAGGGCGCTATCTTCTACGGGCGAGTTCTTAGGAGCACCTCCGATGCCGGCGACCCAAATGCCGCAACTGATCTTTGCCCTGAGCGTGGCGCGGGAAATGGTGGAGCGCGAACGACATGCGGAAATGCTTGTCATGCTAATCGACGAGGCTCTGAAGGAGGCAAAGGAAGAGGCTTTGCGGCACGGCATTCTGGTCGACACGGAAGAAGAGACCAAGCTGCAATAGCTTCTCCGGAAGCGAGTGGCCCCGGCCGCGACCGCTTTAAGCCTCGGCCGGGTTGCCGATCTGGGAGGGGCTGGGGAGGCTCCAAGATCGGCACAAATAAGCTACAGATCTCGTCTGATGATCGAAACCGGTGCTTAAAGGTATGTTTCGTCCTTTGTTCTTGCCTAAAAAGAACCTCATGGCGAATGGCCGGGACCGGCCACCAAAAAGCTCGCCGGCTATCGCGGCACCGGCAAAGCTGGAGCCGTCGAGTTCAGTTGATCCGCTGCAACGACGGCATCGGGGATACACCGTTTGTCGCGACATTCGGTGCGCCGCCTCTCACAAAGGGAATGAGGAGTATGATCGCGAGCAGAGCACAAATGAAAAAGCTGCCCAGCAGAATTGGTCTAATTGCCATGTCCGATCCGTCGAATCCCAGGGGACGGACACTATCCGGCGAAAAACTGACAATAGCCTGAAGTCAGTCAGCTCGTCTCACGATCGAAAAGCCCGCAGCAAAAGATGCCGACGAGGGTAATGATGATGAAGAAGTCGAACAACGAAAGATATTCGATGATGTTAGGCATTGCCTGCTCCTCCTCTATTCCTCCGGTTGCAATAATATCACAGGGCGCGCGTTTGTTCCATGAAGGATTGCGAAGAGCGCCAGCGGGCAGCGGCGCCATCCCGAATTCTTGTCATGTGCATTCGCGAAGCCTTGAAAGGCCAGTGTGCTGAGATTAAGAGACGTGCAGACAAAGCCGCTTCCATCGGGCGAGAGGACAACATGAATTTCGAATCAGCACGCGCAAACATGGTCGACAACCAGCTCCGCACGACGGACGTCACCTCGCATTCCGTGCTGACGGCGTTTCTCACCGTCCCGCGCGAGGCGTTTGTTCCCGAGAAGGCAAAGCCGCTCGCCTATATCGATCGGGATGTCGAAATCTGTCCTGCAGCGGCGGGCAAGCCCGCGCGCTATCTCATGCAGCCGTCGCCGCTTGCAAAGCTGCTGCAGCTCGCGGCGGTTACCAAAGATGACGTCGTCCTGGAGATCGGCGCCGGTAGCGGCTACGTGTCGGCCCTCTTTTCACAGATTGCGGGCACGGTGGTCGCGGTGGAAGAGGACGAAACGCTGGCGGCGGAAGCCAAGGCCAATCTTGCGAACTACACAAACGTTTCGGTCGTTACCGGTTCACTCAATGCCGGCAATCCGTCGGGCGCTCCCTATGACCTGATCTTTATCAGCGGTTCGGTCGAGGAAGTTCCGTCCTCCTTGCTGTCGCAGCTCCGCGACGGCGGGCGTCTGGTCACTGTTCAAGGCTACGGCGGTTCGGCACGCGCCAAGGTCTTCGTGAGCGAGCGCGGCACAATTTCCGAAAACGTCTACTTCAACGCCTCGGTCAAGCCGCTTCCCGGTTTCGCCAAGGCGCGCGAATTTGTATTCTGAACCACGCTGCGATGATTGATTTTTGACGGGCGCTTCAGGCGCCCGTTTTCTTTCCCGCGATAGAATCTGACCGCGGCAGAAAAGCTGTGCATGGCATCATTCATTTGATTCGCGATGATTTTTTTCAATCCTCGGCTATCCTAAGCTCTGGGTGATTCGGATGCCCACTCCACGCAATCCGGTCGTTTTTCGGAATAACGGGGATAGATATGGCTCAGCCAAGCGTAGCGCGTGAACCGTCCATGGAAGAGATACTGGCGTCGATCCGCCAGATCATCGAGAGCAATGACCCAGGTGCGGGCAGGGCGCTATCGGCATCGCTGCCGGCGGCTTACGGCGCTGATGAGGATGATCGCGATTCGGACATCCATTTGACGGTGGACGAGGCCTACGCTGGCGTGGAATTCCCTGAAGCGGCTGCTCAGTCTGACCCGCGCTTCGTTGCGGCCAATTCGGCAGGCTCGGCTCCCGTGCCGGAAGCGCAGCCGCGTGCCATGTCGCTAGCCGATGTCGCCGCGCGCGTCCGCGCGGCATCGGAGCGCAACACTGCCCAGTTGCGCGACGTGCCGCCAGCCTTGCGGCAAGCCGAAGCAAGGAGCGCGGAACTGAGCATGGAAGCCCCGGAAGCTACTCGCGAGGCGCCAGCTTCTGCGCCAGTTGCTGCACACTCCGAGGCGGCCGTGACTGCTCCTATCTCGGCGCCGGCGCCGAAGGTCGTCGCGGTTCGTCCGCCCGTAGAAATTCCCTTCGAACTGCCTCCAGTGGCTATGGAGCCGCCACCGGCGGTGGCCCACGTGCCTGAGGTATTCGTTCCCGCGGTCGTTGAACCGGCCGTGGAAGAAGCAATCCAGAGCCTTGCTGAGCAAGAGCAGCAGCCGGTATTGCTCTCGCACGACGCGGGACTGCAAATCGCCCGTTCCTTTGAAGAGTTGGCTGCCGCCATCGATGGCGCCGAGCGGCGCTCTCTCGATGAGATCGCCGAAGACATGCTGCGCCCGATGCTGCGCGAGTGGCTCGACGATAATCTGCCGACACTGGTCGAGCGTCTGGTGCGTGAAGAGATCGAACGCGTGGCGCGCGGCCCGCGCCGCTGATCGGAAACGCCTTTTCTCAGAAAGCCGCTCCGGTCTCCGGGGCGGCTTTTTTATTGACTTGCCCGAAGCCATCCTATTTACAACCCGCATCTAAGAACCTCCAGATTTTGGTCCCCAAATGCTCGACAAGACCTACGATTCCGCTGCCGTTGAACCGAAAATCGCTGCAAAATGGGATGAGGCGGACGCCTTCCGCGCGGGCGCCAACGCCAAGCCGGGCGCCGAGTCCTTTACCATCGTGATCCCACCGCCCAACGTGACGGGATCGCTGCACATGGGCCATGCGCTGAACAACACGCTGCAGGATATCATGGTCCGCTTCGAGCGCATGCGCGGCAAGGACGTGCTCTGGCAGCCTGGCATGGACCATGCCGGTATCGCCACCCAGATGGTTGTCGAGCGCAAACTGATGGAACAGCAACTGCCGGGCCGCCGCGACATGGGGCGCGAAGCCTTCATCGACAAGGTCTGGGAATGGAAGGCGGAATCGGGCGGCCTTATTTTCAACCAATTGAAGCGTCTCGGCGCCTCCTGTGATTGGTCGCGCGAGCGCTTCACCATGGATGAGGGGCTTTCGGCCGCCGTTCTTGAAGTCTTTGTAACGCTTTACAAGGAAGGGCTGATCTATCGCGACAAGCGTCTCGTCAACTGGGATCCGAAGCTCCTGACGGCGATTTCCGACATCGAGGTCGAACAGCACGAGGTCAACGGAAACCTCTGGTACTTCCGTTATCCGCTGGAGCCGGGCGTCACCTACCAGCATCCGATCGCCTTCGACGAGGACGGCAAGGCGACAGAGTCGGAAACGCGCGACTATATCGTCGTCGCGACTACTCGTCCGGAAACGATGCTTGGGGACACCGGCGTTGCGGTCAATCCGAAGGATGAGCGTTACCGGCCGCTCGTCGGCAAGCACGTCATCCTGCCGATCGTCGGTCGGCGTATTCCGATTGTCGCCGATGATTATCCGGATCCGACGGCCGGCACCGGCGCTGTCAAGATGACGCCGGCGCATGATTTCAACGACTTCGATGTCGGCAAGCGCACCGGTCTGCGTGTTGTCAACGTGCTCACCGGCGACGCGCGGATCACGCTCAAGGACAACGAGGATTTCCTGGAAGGCATTCCGGACGCTGCCGCGCTGCATGGCGCCTGGGACGAACTCGAGGGTAAGGATCGCTTCGAGGCGCGCAAGATCATCGTCCGCATCTTCGAAGAGGGTGGCTTGCTCGACAAGGTCGAGCCGCACAAGCACATGGTTCCACACGGCGACCGTGGTGGTGTTCCGATCGAACCGCGCCTGACGGAGCAATGGTACGTCGACGCCAAGACGCTTGCAGCACCGGCGATCGCCTCGGTTCGCGAAGGCCGCACCAAGCTCGTTCCGCGCAGCTGGGACAAGACTTACTACGAGTGGATGGAAAACATTCAGCCCTGGTGCGTTTCCCGCCAGCTCTGGTGGGGCCATCAGATCCCGGCCTGGTACGGCCCGGATGGTCAGGTCTTCGTCGAAAAGACCGAAGAAGAAGCTCTGCAGGCGGCAATCCAGCACTATCTGTCGCACGAAGGCCCAATGAAGGCCTACGTCGAGGACCTGCTCGAGAATTTCAAGCCGGGCGAGATCCTGACGCGCGACGAAGACGTCCTCGACACATGGTTCTCGTCCGCGCTGTGGCCGTTCTCGACGCTCGGCTGGCCGGATAAGACGCCGGAGCTTGAGCGCTACTACCCGACCAACGTTCTGGTGACCGGCTTCGATATCATCTTCTTCTGGGTCGCCCGCATGATGATGATGGGCCTCCATTTCATGAAGGACGACGACGGCGTTCCGGTCGAGCCGTTCAACACCGTTTATGTCCATGCGCTGGTCCGCGATAAGAACGGCCAGAAGATGTCGAAGTCCAAGGGCAACGTCATCGATCCGCTGGAACTGATCGACGAATACGGTGCCGACGCGCTGCGTTTCACGCTCGCGATCATGGCAGCGCAGGGTCGTGACGTTAAGCTCGATCCGGCCCGCATCGCGGGTTACCGCAACTTCGGCACAAAGCTCTGGAACGCGACGCGCTTTGCCGAAATGAACGGTGCCAAGAGCGATCCGCACTTCGTGCCCGAAGCGGCCGAATTGACGATCAATCGCTGGATCCTGACGGAACTTGCCCGTACGGAACGTGACGTAACGGAAGCCCTGGAATCCTACCGTTTCAACGATGCGGCTGGCGCGCTCTACCGCTTCGTTTGGAACCAGGTCTGCGACTGGTATCTCGAACTGCTGAAGCCGGTCTTCAACGGTGCGGACGAAGGCGCGAAGAAGGAAGCACAGGCCTGTGCCGCCTATATCCTGGAGGAGATCTACAAGCTCCTGCATCCGTTCATGCCGTTCATGACGGAAGAGCTCTGGGCGCATACCGCAGGCGAAGGCATCGAGCGCGACACACTGGTCTGCAATGCCGAATGGCCGGCGCCGTCCTATGCCGATGACGCCGCTGCCGATGAGATCAATTGGTTGATCGATCTGGTTTCCGGCATCCGTTCCGTTCGTGCCGAAATGAACGTGCCGCCGTCGGCTGTTGCGCCGCTGGTTGTCGTCGGCGCCAATAGCCTGACACGCGAACGCCTTATCCGCCACGATGCTGCAATCAAGCGCCTTGCCCGCGTTGACGGCATCTCGCTGGCCAGCGAAGCACCAAAGGGCGCTGCGCAGATCGTTGTCGCCGAGGCGACAATCTGCTTGCCGCTTGGTACGCTGATCGACCTGGCAGCCGAGAAAGCGCGCCTGGAGAAGGCAATCGCCAAGGTTGATGGAGAGATTGCGCGCATCAACGGCAAGCTCTCGAACGAGAAGTTCGTTGCCAACGCCAATCCTGATGTCGTCGCTGCTGAGCGCGATCGCCTGGACGAACTGCAAGGTCAGATTGCGAGCCTGCGGGTTGCACTGTCGCGTGTATTCGAGGCGTCGTAAAATCAACGCTTGGTAGCAAGAATTTTCAGAGGCGCCCGACTTCGAATCGGGCGCCTTTTTCTTAGGTCGATCGGAGTCGCCGAACTTTGCTGCCTGAGTTGCCCAAATTGCTAGCCGTAGGCCTTGATTCCACACGTTTTATCGGAGCGCACGGCGAAAAATATGACTGTTGTTTCCCTGTTACAGGATAGCGCTATCGTGGAATGGTCGACCCTAAGTGAGTAGGTATTTTTACTATCTGTAGAATTTCGTTCTAATTTGCGAAAATATTGACGTGCTCGTCAATCTGTTACGTAAAACTTCCGTTAGCCGCGTTTCCAATCGCGCCCGAACACAAAGTTGCCATTTATCGGCATCGCCTGCACAGTCCGGCCTCATTGCAATTGCCTGAGTGGGGGAGACACATTGGCATCTCGTATGACATCGGCCGGCGTTCTGTCGCTTGCCCTCTTTTCAACGCTGGCGCAGCCGTCCTTCGCGGGCGGTCTTGATCGCGGCGGCTACAATATCGACCTGCTCTTTGATCAATCGCGTTTTTCGTCACAGGCGGCCGTGATCTATGTCATGCCGCAGCGTGAACTGAAGAATGCGAGGGACACAAACACGTCAGCACTGACGGGTGGCGGAAACCTCAATGGAAGGTCGCACTCGGCGGATGAGACAGAAAACTATGCGGTCCCGTATCTCGGGTTCAAGGCTGGTTACGAAGGTGGAGACTGCCTCTTCGACTATTCCGAACCGTTTGGTGCACATACGAACCCTGGCATCAACTGGGCCGGCGCCAACAACAATATCGAAACGAAAATCGAGACGCACAACTACGCCACCACCTGCTCTTACAAGTTTGATGTTGGTCCCGGTCAGCTTCGCTTGATTGGCGGCGCCTTCTACCAGGAAGTGGAAGGTTTCAAGGAGCGTCTGGTAAGCACCGTGCCTATAGCATTGGGCACTGGAACAGGTGTTGGACGGCTCGATCTTGAGGACAATGGCTGGGGATGGCGCACCGGTATCGCGTACGAAATTCCCGAATACGCGATGCGTGCGAGCTTGGTTTACAACAGCCGAGTGAAATACGACAGCTTGAGTGGCACGGTCGATCTTACGCAGGTGCCGGTTGTCCCTGGGTTTGGTGGACGCGTGACGAGCGTCTTCGGTGAGGCTGAAGCGCCGGATTCTTTGGAGTTGAAAGTTCAGAGTGGTATCGCACCAGATTGGCTGGCGTTCGGCTCCGTAAAGTGGACCAACTGGAGTGTTCTTCAGTCGATTCCGCTTTGCCCCGTCGCCACGAAGGGTAGGGCTTGCACGGCGACCAGCGGAACTCAGCTGACGTCTCTTGACCTGCTCTATCGGGACGGCTGGACCGTCACCGGTGGTATTGGTCACAAGTTCAATGAACAATGGACCGGCGCCGTCAGTCTGACTTGGGATCGCGGCACCAGCCACGGCTATGGTTCGCAGACCGACACTTGGACGGTCGGGGCCGGCGCTGCCTACAATCCAACCGACAATATCGAATGGCGCATTGCCGGCGCACTCGGTGTCCTGACCAGCGGTTCCTCCGGCGTGCTGGTGCAGGATGGCGTCACATACGGAAACGACGTCTCGTATGACTTCGGCAATGATCTTGTCGCTGCCATCTCGACCAGCATCAAGGTGAAATTCTAAGTTTCAAAGACGAACCTCAGAAAAGCCCGGCAAAACTGCCGGGCTTTTCTTTATGTACACCTCGTTAAGCATGCCGTTTTGGCGTCTCATTTTGTGACGATTCAGCAACAGTTTTTTACCAGCATTTGCGTAAGATGATCTCAGGACGAAATTGTCCATTTCCCGCCACAAACTAGGCGCAGCGCTATAGTCGGGCGAGGAAATGACAGGCGTAAAGTGCGCGTAAAAGAGTACGATGAGCGAGTTTGTAGCGGGTGCAATCAGGATGGGTGAAGCGTACGGCAGAGATGCCGCGGCCAGCGCCATTTTCCTTTTCCCGCAAGGCGATTCCGCCCCGGAGTTTCGCTCTGACGTTGCGCTTTCGAGCCTTTCTTTCCTTTCGCGGTCGAACCGATCGGCATCGTCGGAATCGGCTTCCGGTAACGACGATACAGGTTTGGTCACAATTGGTGATTACCCTTTTCTCGACGGCAGAATGGCACATGGCCGAGCCGCGGGAGTGAGGCAAATGGCATCGCGGGCGAGCCGTGCCGGACTACGGACGGAGAGTGTCGATGCGCTTGGAATTGAGGTCCTCGAGGGAGGGCTGAGGCTGGATGCGACGCGGGCAAAGGGGCCTTTGAGCTCACCGCGGGATCGCTCGCCGGGAGGAATGCATCCACGGACCGAAAGTCCGTCCGGATGGGAAGCGAAAGAAACCGAGTGAAATGCTGACGTCCGAGTTCAGACCTTTCAGACTAATGCTCATGGGCCTTTCCATTGCCTGTTGCGCGGCAATTGCATCGCCTGCAAGTGCATTCGACATCAAGTCGGGCGTTTCGAAGGAATCCGGCCCATTTGATCTCTTCAAGTTCGGCTTCAAGGCCTACAAGAACGGCCAGAAGGAAGAGGCAGTCGAAGCTTACAAATACGCGGCTGAAAAAGGTCATACAGGTTCGCGCTGGGCACTCGCCAACATGTATGCCGACGGCGATGGCGTCGCGCAGGACGACTTCGAGGCCTTCAAGATCTACAGCGAAATCGCGCAGCAGGGCGTCGAGCCGGGCTCGGAAGATACCGGCTTCTTCGTCAATGCACTGCTCTCGCTCGCCAGCTACTACAAGCATGGGATCCCCGGCAGTCCGGTGAAGATCGATCTCAACCAGGCGCGCCAACTGTACTTCCAGGTTGCGTCCACCTTCGGCGTGCCTGAGGCACAGTTCCAGCTAGCACAGATGATGTTGGCAGGCGAGGGTGGCAGCACCAGTGCGCAGCAGGCGAAGAAATGGCTCAACCAGGCCCGCAAGAGCGGCCATCCGGGCGCCATGTCCGTCTTTGGCAACATCCTCTTCCAGGAAGGGCAGGCGGCCAACGGGCTGGCGCTAATGACCGCCGCTCTCGACCGCTGCAAGCCGAAGGACTGTGGTTGGATGGAGGCCTTGCAGGAGCAGGCCTTCTCGGTCGCGACCGAAAGCGACCGCCGCTCGGCCGTCGCCCTTTCTCACAAGATTGCCGTCAACGGCTCCGACTAAGCCCGCGAACGGTACGCGCCTACACCTTACGAGTAGACGGATCGCGACGCGTTTTCGGCTCAAGCCGCGAAATCGAAATAGGCCACAACAGGCACGTGGTCTGACGGCTTCTCCCAAGCCCGGACATGCTTTTCAATCGCCGACGACGTCATGCGATCGGCAGCCTCCGGCGAAAGCAGCAGGTGGTCGATGCGAATGCCGTTGTTCTTCTGCCATGCACCGGCCTGATAGTCCCAGAACGAGTAGAGTTGAACGGCATCGGTCGTCGCGCGCACCGCATCCGTCAGGCCAAGGCCTTCAAGTCGACGGAAAGCCTGCCGTGTCTGCGGCAGGAACAGCGCGTCGTTTTCCCAAACCTTCGGATCGAAGCAGTCGTGCGGTTCCGGGATGACGTTGTAGTCGCCGGCGAGGATCAGGATTTCCTCGTAAGCCAGACGCTCCGCGGCGAAAGTCCGCAGCCGCTCCATCCAGGCAAGCTTGTAGGTATATTTCTCGGTTTCAACAGGATTGCCGTTCGGTAGGTAGAGGCAGCAGACGCGAGCCACGCGGTTGCCCGGCAGGGAGAAGACGGCTTCCAGGAAGCGAGCTTGCTCGTCGAGCGGATCGCCCGCGAGGCCGCGACTTACTTCATCGGGCTTGGTCTTGGAGAGGATCGCGACGCCATTGAAGCCCTTTTGGCCGTGTGTCTCGACATGATAGCCCATGGCCTCGATCTCGAGCCTGGGAAAACCTTCATCGATCGTCTTGATCTCCTGCAGGCAGACGATATCGGGATCGGAGTCCTTCAGCCACTGAGTCAGGTTGTCGATGCGCGCCTTGACGCCGTTGATGTTCCAAGTCGCGATCTTCATGGAATGTCCTGTTCCGCTTCGTCCGCTCCCTTGTATCGCGCTCTTTCGATTGCGGACAAGACGAGAAACCGGTCGAAAGGGATTCTTTCGGCCGGTTCGATGTGGATACGCGGAGATACAGTACTAGATCGAGAAGCTTGTACCGCAGCCGCAGCTGGCAACCGCGTTCGGATTCTTGATCTGGAAGGACTGGCCGAGCAGGTTATCGACGAAGTCGATCTCGGATCCCGCCATGTAGACCAGTGACAGGCTGTCGATCAGCACCTTCGCGTCATTCCTTTCGACCACCACATCGTCGTCGTGGGCGCCGTCCGCGAGGTCGAACTTGTAGGAAAAGCCTGAACAGCCGCCACCTTCCACGGAGACGCGCAAGGCGCTTTTGCCGGGTTCGGTACCGACGATTGCCGCGATTCGTTTTGCCGCGGCTTCGGAAAGGGTTACACTCACGTCCGTCATGTTTGCTCCTGCCGGGGTCAAGATCCGGAGAGAATAGTTCTTAGCCGCAGGTTTCAAGCGACTGTTTTCAAAGCTACTTACGATTCATACCACAGAAGCGCAAGTTTGGCTAAAGCGGCTGAGAAGGCATCGCTTTGCCGTTTATGTGCTCTATAGGTATGAAGAGCGCAAGGCAGCGTCAATGGGCGAGCTGCTGCATATCGATAACGGTGACGAATGACGATCGACAGGCATGCATTGGGTTACGGCAACGGTGACAGGGCGGCGTATGCGGCTGATCCCTGGACGACACGCGGCAGGCTCTACCCCGAAGACCTAAGCCCAACCCGTTCGGATTTTCAGCGCGACCGCGACCGCATCGTTCATACGACGGCATTTCGTCGGCTGAAGCACAAGACCCAGGTCTTCATCGCTCAGGACGGTGACCACTACCGTACACGGCTGACGCACACGATTGAGGTCGCGCAGGTGGCCCGCGCTCTTGCCAGGGCCCTGAAGCTGGATGAGGACCTCGCCGAGGGAGTGGCACTCGTGCATGATTTCGGCCACACGCCGTTCGGCCATACCGGCGAGGACGCGCTGCATGAGGCGCTGTTGCCCTACGGTGGCTTCGATCACAACGCCCAGTCGCTGCGTATCGTCACCAAGCTGGAGCGCCGCTATGCCGATTTCGATGGCATCAACCTCACCTGGGAAAGCCTGGAAGGTCTCGTCAAGCACAATGGCCCGCTTCTGACAAAGGACGGCGCCGGCACGCGTGGGCCGGTTCCGCAGCCGATCCTGGATTACTGCGAGATCCACGACCTGGAACTGGACACCTATGCGAGCCTCGAAGCGCAGGTGGCCGCAATCGCCGACGATATCGCCTACAACACGCACGACATCGACGACGGGCTTCGCTCCGGCTATCTGACCTTCGAGATGCTGGAGGAGATCCCGTTTTTGGCCGCCCTGATGGCCGAGGTGCGGGAACGCTATCCGAACCTCGAGCCTAGCCGCTTTACCCACGAGATCATGCGTCGCCAGATCACGCGCATGGTCGAGGATGTCATTTCCGTTGCCCAACAGGGCCTTGCGGAGATCAAGCCGAAGAGCGCAACGGATATTCGCCAGGCAGGTCGCGTCATTGCAACCTTCTCCGAAGAAATGTCCGAGACCGATCGGCAGATCAAGGCGATGCTTTTCAAGCGCATCTACCGACATCCCGAGATCATGCGTATTCGCGCCGGCGCAGCGCAGATCGTCACCGATCTCTTCGGAGCCTATATGGCCAACCCGAAGGAGATGCAGAGCCACTATTGGGTGGATCATATCGCCGGGCTTGCCGAAGCAGCGAGGGCGCGCCATGTCGGCGACTATCTGGCGGGGATGACCGACACTTACGCGATCAGTGCCCACAGGCGATTGTTTGACCACACTCCGGATTTGCGATAGGCAGCGGTCGCCCGGCTGGGACCGGACAAATGCCTTGTGGCAAAGCCTATGCATGGAAGAGTGCGATGAACCTTTTTACCGATTTCGACGCCCGGATTAAAACCGCCCTTGAACAGATCGATCTGGTCAAGGAGAAGCGATCCGAGGTGGATTTCGGCCGCATCGCGATCGAACCTCCGCGCGACCCAAGTCACGGTGACGTTGCGACCAACGCTGCCATGGTACTGGCAAAGCCGCTTGGAACCAATCCGCGCGCCCTGGCCGAGATCATCACGGAGAAGTTGAAGGAAGACGCCGATGTCGCTGATGTCTCGGTCGCGGGCCCAGGCTTCATCAACATCAGGCTTTCCGTTGGCTACTGGCAGCGCCTGCTCGCCTCGATGATTGAGGCCGGTACCGACTACGGCCGCTCGGCGATTGGCGCCGGCAAACGCGTCAACGTCGAATACGTCTCGGCCAATCCGACCGGGCCCATGCATGTCGGCCACTGCCGCGGCGCCGTTGTCGGCGACGCACTGGCCAACTTGCTTTCCTTCGCAGGCTTCGACGTCGTCAAGGAATACTACATCAATGATGCCGGCTCGCAGATCGACGTCTTGGCGCGCTCTGTATTCCTGCGTTACCGCGAAGCGCTCGGCGAGAAGATTGGAGAGATTCCTCCTGGACTTTATCCGGGTGACTATCTCATCCCGGTCGGTCAGTCCCTAGCTCGTGACTACGGCGTGAAACTGCACAACATGCCGGAAGACCAGTGGATGCCGCTCGTCAAGGATCGCACCATCGATGCGATGATGGCGATGATCCGCGAGGATCTCGATGCATTGAACGTGCATCACGACGCGTTCTTCTCGGAGCGCACACTGCATGCGAACGGTGCGGCTGCGATCCGCACGGCGATCAACGACCTGACCTTCAAGGGACATGTCTATAAGGGTACGCTGCCGCCGCCGAAGGGCCAGTTGCCCGAGGATTGGGAAGACCGCGAGCAGACACTGTTCCGCTCCACTGAAGTCGGCGACGATATGGATCGGCCTCTGATCAAGTCGGACGGTTCCTACACCTATTTTGCAGCCGACGTTGCCTACTTCAAGAACAAATTCGACCGTGGTTTCAACGAGATGATCTATGTTCTCGGCGCCGACCATGGCGGCTACGTCAAGCGCCTGGAAGCGGTTGCTCGCGGCGTTTCCGAAGGTAAGGCGAAGCTGACGGTTCTTCTTTGCCAGCTTGTAAAGCTGTTCCGCAATGGTGAGCCGGTGAAGATGTCGAAGCGCTCGGGCGACTTCGTGACGCTGCGCGAAGTTGTCGAGGAAGTCGGCCGCGATTCGGTGCGCTTCATGATGCTTTATCGCAAGAGTTCGGAGCCGTTGGACTTCGATTTCGCGAAGGTAACGGAGCAGTCGAAGGACAATCCGGTGTTCTACGTGCAGTATGCGCATGCGCGCTGCATGTCTGTTTTTCGGCAGGCAAAGGAGGCGTTTCCTGACCTCGACGTCAGCCCCGCCGACCTTGCGAAAGCGGTTGCAGGAATCTCGGATCCCGCTGAATTGCAGCTGGTTGCGAAGGCTGCCGAGTTTCCACGCTTGGTCGAGTCTGCGGCCCAGTCTCAGGAGCCTCACCGCGTCGTATTTTACCTCTACGATCTGGCAAGTTCTTTCCATGCGCACTGGAATAAAGGTAAGGATCAAGTAGACTTACGATTTATTAACGATAAGAACCGAGAATCGAGTATAGCCAGATTAGGGCTGGTGTACGCCGTTGCGTCGGTTTTGAAGTCGGGACTTGCCATTGCGGGTACCGCTGCGCCGGATGAGATGCGGTAGCGTCACCATTTACCCACAATGCTCTGGCATAAACCTTAGCAAGTGCGAGTGGGATGAGTATGGCAGACAAACAGCGGGCGTATGACACGCGTAAGAATACGGACCTCTTTGCTGACGATGATCCTTTGGCGGAACTTGCCCGCATCGTTGGTTTCGAACCACGGGTAGCGGCGAATACTGTCGAGGATGCGCCCCGACAGGAGCCAGCTTTCAATCTCGAAGATGAGTTGCTGCGCGAGTTTGATCGCTACGAGGAGCCTCAATCTGCTGCTTCGTTTGATCGTTTGCCTGAGCCCGTATTTGAGCGACCGGCTGCCCATGAAGCCCCAGTTGGCGAAGCTGAAGTCGCGCCGGCTGCCGAGGCTGAGCCCGACTTTGTCGTCGAGCCTGAAGTTGCCATTGAGCCGGTGGTTTCTCAACAGCAGGAAGTGGCGTCCAACCTTACGCCTGCCGCTTGGGTGTCGAACGCCGTCCGTGACGGTGAGCCGGTATCTGGTGGTGCCCGTGATCTGATCGAAGAACTCGAGATGTCGATCGGTACTGCGCCCGTCCCACCGACGGCGCCTGCCAAGGCTCCCCAGTGGTCTGCCGCCAGCATCCGGCTTCCGATCGCCAATTTCCATCCGGCGCGCCGCAACGAGTTCTCAGTTCCGGCGGTTGCTGCGCCGGTGGTCCAGCGGGACGTTTCCGTGCCTGAGTCGACTGCCGCTGCTTCCGAACACGCCGCCGCCTTTGAGGCGCCCGTTGCCGCAGGCTTCCCCGCTGAAATCGATCGGCATGAAGAGCCTGATGTTCTTCACGAAGAACTTGAGGTGTTTCAAGATTCGCCGGTGGTCGATCCTCTCATCGACCACAGCGCGTTCGATCTGGCCGCTGCCGCGAAGGATGGTGACGTTCAGGCCGATGCGGCGCTGACGGAAGCCCTGCCAGCGGAGATCGACGATATCAGTTTCGATATCGACGATCTCCTTGCCGATGTTTCGCACTACCCCGTTCCGGAGCGTCAGACCGCGCCTGCAGCCGATGCTGCGGAGCTATCGCGCGCTGCAGAACCGGTTCGCGTCGCCGCGCCTATCGCTGCCCCGATGACGAAGCCGGTCGAGCAGCCGGTGGCCGTTCCCTCTGCCAAAGCCGAACCGGAGGGAGATGATCCTTTCGCTGGCCACGACTTCGAACTCGATCTTGAAGGCATCGAGCTTGAGTTGGCGGACTTTGACTTTGCCGAGCCTGCAAAGGCGCAACCGCAGCCACAGGCGATTGAACCGGTGAGAGTGCAGACGCCAGAGCTAGCCACAGTGCAGACGCCGTATGTGGAGGCAGCTACACCGGTCGCGCCAATGCCCGTCTTCCAAGCGGCGCAGCCCGCTCCGGCCGTCGCTGCTCCGATTCGTCAGGCACCGGTGGAGATGGCGCCCGCGACCAACACGACCGCTACGCCCGCGTTCTCAGCAGATGCCGGAGACGACCTTCCATTCGATCCGTCGATGATTTCGGATGCCGAATATCATCCGGAAGCGGTCGAAGAAATGCATGTGCCGGTGTTGCCGCCGGTTGAGCAGCCGGAACCTGTCGTAACGACCTCCGACTTCGATTTCGACGTCGACGCCGAAATCGCTAACTTGCTTGCGCCTGCAAAGCCAGCGGAAACGCCCGCGAAGCCAGTCGTAGAGGAGTGGCGGACTCGAGCGCCGATCTCCGTTCAGCCAAGCGCGGCATCAGCCGCGCCTGTCGCCAAACAAGCTCCGTTGCAAAACTTGGACGAGTTCGAACGTGCTCTGGAAGAGGATTTCCGTCGCAGCGTCAACGAGCCGGTACAGCGCCGCGAAAATGTTTCTCAGGTTCAGATCCAGTCGGCAAGCGAAGCCGAGGACATGAGCCGGGCACGCTCCATGAAGCGGATGTTGGCTGCCGCTGCAGCGATTGTCGTCTTCGGCGGCGTTGCCTATGCAGGCTACACCTTCCTGGCCGGCAACGGCCGGCTCGGTATCGCCTCCGGCGAACCGCGCGTAATTACCGCTGACAAGGACCCCGTGAAGGTTGTTCCCGAAAATCCGGGTGGCAAGACCGTGCCGAACCAGGACAAGGCTGTTTACGACAGCGTTGGCGGCGCGGCTGCAGAAGAGCCGAAGCAGAAGGCCTTGGTATCAAGCAACGAGCAGCCGGTAGACGTTGTCCAGCGCACGTTGACGCCAGAAACGCTGCCGGAGGACAATGACAGCGACGTCGCGACACCGCCCATGGCGACACCGGTTGGTGACACTCAGGATCCGCGCCTGCTGCCGAGCCAGGATACGGCCGTTGCCGACGAGGCTGACAGCGCGAACCAGGCGCCGTCTGTTTCCGCCCGTAAGGTCCGCACGATGATCGTCCGTCCGGACGGTACTCTGGTGGCCCGCGACGAGCCGGCAGCCCAAGCTGCACCGACGCTGCCCAAGGCAACGCCGGTTCAGACGCAGAAGATCACGGCTGGCGCCAAGCCTGCCGGTGGCACAGCTGCGAATTTCCCGGCATCCGCACAGGTCGCTTCCGCTGATATACGCTCCACCCCGGTTGAAGAAACCAAGCCGACGCCGGCTCAGGCTCCTCCGGAAAGTGCTTTGGCCAAGGCCGCCGCGGCCACTCCCGCGAACGTTGAGCCGCCGGTCCGGGCGGTGAAGAGTGCTCCAGTCGACGCCGCTACCGCTCCCGCAGCGCGTCCGGTCGCGACCGAACAACCGAAGGCTGCGACCGTGGAGGCGCCTACTGCGCCGGCAGCACCTAAGCCGAAGGAAGTTGCCGCTGTTTCGCCTGCTGCGACGCAAGCCCAGCCGACTGCGGCGGCTGGCGGTTACGGGGTTCAGATCGCATCGCTTCCTTCCGAAGAAGAGGCGAAGAAATCCTACGCGAGCCTTTCGAAGAAGTTTGCGGGCGTGCTCAGCGGCCGCAGCTACGAGATCCGCAAGGCGGAGATCGCAGGCAAGGGAACTTTCTACCGCGTTCGTATTCCGGCCGGCTCGAAGGATGAAGCCGCGGCGATTTGCGAAAAGTACCGTGCTGCAGGCGGCAGCTGCCTCATCTCGAAGTAAGCTTTTCGCATGCATTCAATCGAAGCGGCGGGCCGTTGGTCCGCCGTATTTTTGTGAATGCCGGTTGACGCCGCTCGTATTTCCGCATGGCGCCTCTATGATTCGGATATGACCGAATCAAAAGCGATGATCCTCGGCTGTAGCGGCCACTCACTCACTCCCGAAGAAAAGGCGTTCTTCAGCGCCGAGCGTCCTTGGGGCTTCATTCTCTTTGGGCGCAATATATCGGAGCCGCAGCAGATCAGCGACCTCGTCGCGGAGATGCGGGAAGCGGTCGGATGGCATGCTCCGGTTCTGATTGACCAGGAAGGCGGGCGCGTTCAGCGTATCCGTCCGCCGATCTTCCAGCATTACCCCTCGGGGCAGCAGCTTGGCGATCTCTACCGCCAGGACAGGGAGAAGGGCGTCCGCGCCGCGTGGCTGATGTCGCGGTTGCACGCCTTCGATCTTTCGGGCCTCGGGATCAATGTTGATTGCCTGCCGGTTCTGGACGTTCCGGTGGAAGGCAGCAGCAACGTCATCGGAAACCGCGCATATGGCGGTGATCCGGCAACCGTCACGGCCATGGGGTGGGCCGCTGCAGAGGGTCTGAAGGCGGGCGGCCTTATGCCTGTGATGAAGCACATGCCGGGCCATGGTCGCGGCTTCGCTGATTCCCATCACGAGCTGCCGGTCGTCACGGCTTCGCGCGCCGAACTCGAGGCGCACGACTTCCCGCCGTTCGTTGCCATGAAGGACGAATTGATGGCTATGACGTGCCATGTTGTTTTTGCGGCCATCGATTCTGAGCGTCCGGCGACTACCTCCCGTGAGGTTATCGACGGCATCATCCGCGACCATATTGGCTTCAAAGGACTGTTGCTTTCCGATGATACGTCGATGAACGCGCTTGCAGGTACGATCGGAGAGCGTGCCGCCAACATCATATCAGGCGGATGTGATATCGTGCTGCATTGCAATGGCCACATGGACGAGATGCAACAGGTTGTCGAAAACGTGCCCGTCTTGCAGCACCAGTCGCTCTTGCGCGCAAAAGCGGTGCTGAACGGTTTCCCGACGGCGGATAACGCCGAGGAGGCAGCGGTCCGCGCCGAATTCGACGAGATGTTTGCGACTGTCTGATCGCGGAAGGAGCTGGGCTGGGTGAACACGATAAAGGGCACAGAACGGCTACAGGCGGTGGCAACGCCGATGGACAAGCTGTGGCAGGAGAACGACGCGGAGCGCGCGACCTCCGATCCCGCGCTACTGATCGACGTTGCCGGTTTCGAAGGGCCGCTCGACCTTTTGCTCTACCTTGCCCGCAATCAGAAGGTCGATCTCTCCCGCATCTCCGTGCTGGCGCTGGCGGAGCAATATCTGCAATTCATCGAAAGCGCACGGCGTATCCGGATCGAGCTTGCGGCCGACTATCTCGTCATGGCGGCGTGGCTCGCCTATCTGAAATCGCGCCTGCTGATCCCGCAACAGGCCAAGGATGACGGCCCCTCAGGGGAGGAAATGGCGGCAACGCTTGCCTTCCGTCTGAAGCGTCTCGAGGCGATGCGCGAGGCTGCAAGCGGTCTCGTCAACCGCAACCGTCTGGGCCGCGATATCTTTGCTCGCGGTGCGCCCGAGCATATTCCGGACAGGCAGCAGTCAGCATACACCGCCAGTCTCTACGATCTCTTGACGGCTTATGCGTCTCTCAGGCAGCGTCAGGCGGTGACACAGGTGACGATTGCACGAAGGAGTGTTTGGTCGCTGACGGATGCCCGCGAGCTTCTGACCCGCATCATCGGCGAGATTGGCGATTGGACGGCACTGGAAGCCTATCTCCTGCGCTATATGGCGTCGCCGGAAGACAGAGTGACAGCAATTGCCAGTGCGTTCGCGGCTTCCCTCGAGCTCGTTCGCGAAGGTAAGCTTGAAATCCGGCAGGACGGGGCCTTCCAGCCGCTCTATATGCGGCGTGGCCCTAAGCACGGGACGCTGCAGGTGGTCGAACAGGAGCGACCGGCGTGACCGATCTGGAAGACGAACATATCGACAATACGATGGCGGACGATTCAGAGGACGATCTCCGTGCGGAGGCAGAGGCGGAGCGCATTGCCGAAGCACTGGTCTTCGCATCCGCGCAGCCCGTCTCCGAAGGCTTCATCGCGGACCGCTTGCCGCGTGCGCTGAATGTCCGCGCGATCATGCTGCGCCTGAAGGAGCAGTATGCCCATCGCGGTGTGAACCTTGTCCAAGTGGATGACGCTTGGGCCTTTCGCACGGCCGCAGATCTCTCCTTCGTCATCAGGCGCGACGAGAACGAGGCAAAGAAGCTGTCACGAGCGGCATTGGAAGTGCTGGCGATCATTGCGTATCACCAGCCGGTGACGCGCGCCGAGATCGAAGATATCAGAGGGGTGCAGACCTCCCGTGGCACGCTTGATGTGTTGATGGAGGCCGGCTGGGTTCGCTTTCGCGGTCGCAGGCGCACGCCCGGTCGCCCCGTCACCTTAGGTACGACGCGCGATTTCCTTGACCATTTCGGCCTGGAGGAGCTGCGCGATCTGCCTGGCCTTGAAGAATTGAAGGGCGCGGGACTGCTCTCCGGTCGCATACCGGCCAATTTCAATGTACCATCGCCTACTATGAACGACGAGTTGACCGAGGACGAAGATCCAATAACGCAACTCGATCTTGAAGAACTCGGTCTGCTTGCGCCTGGTGGCGCCTCCGAAGACTAGGCGGATTGACCTTTGTTCCGTTACGCATTTCGAAAACAATGCCGATCACGGTTTTTCGA
The DNA here is from genome assembly GCF_000298315.2 of Rhizobium grahamii CCGE 502. GTDB lineage: Bacteria > Pseudomonadota > Alphaproteobacteria > Rhizobiales > Rhizobiaceae > Rhizobium > Rhizobium grahamii. Next base: position 63,341 of record NZ_AEYE02000011.1, read on the forward strand.
ATGTGTAATCTCTTGTCACAGACGGCGATACCGTGACATTAAGCGACAATCTACCGGGAACTTTGATGTTGGAATTGGTGTGGGAAACTCTTACATCAAGAAACATCGCAACAGGGAGTTAGCGTAATGGGTTCTTTTAGCATGTGGCACTGGCTGATCGTTTTGGCCATCGTGCTGTTGTTGTTCGGTCGCGGCAAGATTCCGGAACTGATGGGCGATGTTGCCAAGGGCATCAAGAGCTTCAAGAAGGGCATGAACGACGAAGACAGCACGCCCGAGACCACGGCTGGCAAGACCGTCGATCACAAGGCCGACGAAACCAAGTAATCACCTCCGGGCAAACGTAGCCCCCACGTTTCCCGTCCAGGAGCCTTGAATGTTCGATATTGGCTGGACCGAGCTGCTTGTCATCGCGGTCGTACTGATCGTGGTGGTTGGTCCGAAGGACTTGCCGCCGATGCTGCGTGCGTTCGGCAAGATGACCCAGCGTGCGCGCAAGGTCGCAGGCGAGTTTCGCGCGCAGTTCGATGAGGCGCTCCGTGAAGCCGATCTGGACGATGTGCGCCAGACGCTCGCTGATGCGCAGAAGTTGAACCCCGTCAACAGTTTGCGAGATGCGATGAACCCGCTTCGGCAAATGGGCAACGACATCAAGGCGGACCTGCAGAAGGCGACGACTGTCGACAACAAGAGCGAGGTTCCGGCTGCTGCCGTTTCCGTGCCGGAGCCGTCGATGAGCCTGCCGGAAACGCCGCCGGTCGTAACACCGGTGCCGGCGACAGGTTCGGAGCCGGTCGCGGCGGTAGTCCCGGAAAAGCCGAAGGCAGTTCGCAAGCCACGCGCAAAGGCAGAGCCAGCGACGACCGAGAGGCCTAAGCGCGCTTCGACGAAGACGACCACCGTCAGCAAGCCAGCGGCAGTCGCCGCTACAGCCGCTCCGAAGAAGACGGCAGCAAAGAAGAAGAAGGATGATGCATGAGCGGTGAGATCGAAGATAAGCCGCAGCCATTGATCGAACATCTGATGGAACTGCGTACACGGCTGATCTGGTCGATCGGTGCGTTTTTCGTCGCGTTCATCGCCTGCTTCATATTCGCCAAGCATCTCTTCAATGTCCTGGTCTACCCCTACAAATGGGCGGTGACCTGGGCGAAGCTCGATGTGTCCAAGGCGCAGCTCATTTACACCGCGCCGCAGGAATTCTTCTTCACGCAGGTGAAGGTCGCCATGTTCGGCGGTCTGGTGATCGCGTTTCCGATCATCGCCGCGCAGATCTACAAGTTCGTGGCGCCCGGACTCTACAAGAACGAGCGCGCGGCTTTCCTTCCGTTTTTGATCGCGTCGCCGATCCTATTCCTGATGGGTGCTTCGCTCGTCTACTTCTTCTTCACGCCGATGGTCATGTGGTTCTTCCTGACTATGCAGCAGGCGCCGGGTGAGGGCGATGTCGCGATCTCTTTGCTTCCTAAGGTCTCTGAATATCTCAGCCTGATCATGACGCTGGTGTTCTCGTTTGGCCTGGTTTTCCAGCTCCCCGTGATCACCACGCTGCTCGCCCGCGTCGGCCTGTTGACGTCTCAATGGCTTGCCGAGAAACGCAAGTTTGCGATCGTGCTTGCCTTTATCGTTGCAGCGGTGCTGACGCCGCCCGATCCGATGTCCCAGATCGGCCTTGCGCTGCCGACCATCCTTCTCTACGAGATTTCCATCTACGCGGCGCGACTCGTGGAGCGCCAGCGTGCCCGCGAGGCGGTCGAAGAGGCTGAAGGAACCACGGACGTTGCCAAGACGGACAACGTCTGACGACTCCCTCAATGAGCGCTTCCAAGCATCCGGTCGAGGCCCAGCCGGGCTTTGGCCGGCTTATCTTTTTTGCAACGACCTGGAACGACGATGCTTGATATCAAATGGATCCGTGAGAATCCCGAAGCGCTCGATGCGGCACTTGCCAAGCGTGGTGCCGAGCCTTTGTCTGAAAGCCTGATCGCGGTCGATGAAAAGCGCCGCTCGTCCATTCAGAAGGTCCAGGACATGCTGTCCCGCCGCAATGCCGCCTCCAAGGAGATCGGCGCTGCGATGGCGCAGAAGAACAGCGAGCTAGCCGAAAAGCTGAAGTCCGAAGTGGCTGACCTGAAGGTACTGCTTCCGAGCGCCGAAGAGGACGAGCGGCAGGCGACAGACGAACTGAACGACGCACTGTCACGCATTCCGAACGTCCCGCACGACGACGTGCCGGTCGGCAAGGACGAGCACGATAATGTCGTTGCCCGCGTCGTCGGCGAAAAGCCGCGCTGGAATCATACCCCGAAGGAACACTTCGAGATCGGCGAAGCGCTTGGCTACATGGACTTTGAGCGGGCTGCCAAGCTATCGGGGTCGCGCTTTACCGTGCTGACCGGCCCGCTCGCTCGGCTGGAACGCGCACTCGGTCAATTCATGATCGACCTGCATACAAGCGAGCACGGCTACACGGAGGTCAGCTCGCCGCTGATGGTCCGTGACGATGCCATGTTCGGTACCGGTCAGCTGCCGAAGTTTGCAGACGATCTCTTCAAGACGACGGATGGCCGCTGGTTGATCCCGACCGCCGAGGTGACGCTCACCAATCTTGTCTCTGGCGAGATCCTCGATCAGGAGAAGCTGCCGCTTCGGTTCACCGCGTTGACCCCGTCCTTCCGTTCGGAAGCAGGCTCGGCCGGCCGCGATACGCGCGGCATGCTGCGCCAGCATCAGTTCTGGAAGTGCGAACTCGTCTCGATTACCGATGCTGAAAGCTCGCTTGCTGAACACGAACGGATGACGGCCTGCGCCGAAGAGGTGTTGAAGCGCCTCGGCCTGCATTTCCGGACGATGACGCTCTGCACCGGCGATATGGGCTTTGGTGCCCGCAAGACCTACGACCTCGAGGTCTGGCTGCCCGGACAGAACACCTATCGCGAAATCTCGTCCTGCTCGGTCTGTGGTGATTTCCAGGCGCGGCGTATGAATGCGCGTTATCGCGGCAAGGAAGACAAGGCGACGAAGTTCGTTCACACGCTGAACGGTTCCGGAACTGCCGTCGGCCGCTGCTTGATTGCGGTTCTGGAGAACTATCTGAACGAGGATGGTTCCGTGACGATTCCAGATGCGCTGCTGCCATACATGGGTGGCTTGAAGAAGATCGAAAAGGCGGCCTGAGCCGATGCGCATTCTGCTCACCAACGACGACGGCATTCACGCAGAAGGCCTCGCGGCGCTGGAGCGGATTGCGCGGACACTCTCCGATGACGTCTGGATTGTCGCGCCGGAGACGGACCAAAGCGGCCTCGCGCATTCGCTGAGCCTTTCCGAGCCGTTGCGGCTTCGCAAGATTTCCGACAGGCATTTCGCTCTGCGCGGAACGCCTACCGATTGCGTCATCATGGGCATCAAGCAGGTCATGGACATTAAGCCGGATCTGGTGCTTTCAGGCGTCAATTCTGGTTCGAACGTCGCCGACGATGTCACCTATTCGGGCACCGTCGCCGGCGCCATTGAAGGCACGCTGCAGGGTGTTCGCTCTGTTGCATTGAGCCAGGCCTACCTGCACCAAGACGGCGCAAGGACAGTCCCCTGGGAGGTCTGTGAGGCGCACGCCCCGGCGCTTCTCGATAAACTGATGGCGCTCGAATTGCCTGTCGGGACGTTCCTGAACCTGAACTTTCCGAATTGCAGGCCCGAGGAAGTCGAGGGTGTCGAAGTGACGGCACAAGGCAAGCTCGCCTTCAATTTACAGGTCGATGAACGGGCAGATGGACGGGGCTTTCCATACTACTGGCTCAGGTTCGGCGAGCGTGCCGGTGCCTTCACCGCAGGTACGGATATTCACGCTCTGAAGCATCGCAAGATTTCGGTAACTCCTTTGAAACTGGATCTGACTGATTATTCCGTACAGGACCGCGTGGCGCGGGCGCTTTCGGGTACGGAGTAAATCGTTTTGACTGCACGGTTGGTGGAGAAGGAAGGCTTTGCGGCGCTCGTGTTGAGGCTGCGAGCCGAGGGTGTATCCGATCTGGATCTGCTGACGGCCGTTGAGCAGACGCCACGGTCATTGTTCGTGCCGCCCCAGTTTGCCGAGGAAGCCTATTCCAGCCGCACGATACCGATCGAATGCGGCTCCTTCATTGAGGGCGTGGATTTCGCGGTCAGGGTTTTGCATCACTTGAAGATCAAGCCGGGGCAACGTGTCCTCGAGGTCGGCACGGGCAGCGGCTTCATGTCCGCCGTCATGGCGCGCATGGCCGAACGCGTGCTGACGATCGACCGCTACAAGACGCTGACGACAAACGCGCAGCGCCGTCTCGATTCGCTTGGGCTCAGGAATGTCATTATTCGCCAGGCCGATGGCAGCGCCGGCCTGCAAGGTGAGGGGACGTTCGACCGGATTCTGGTCACCGCTGCGTTCAGCTCGATGCCGCGGTTCTACACCGACCAGCTTGTTTCAGGCGGTTCGATGATCGCCCCTTTGATGATTTCCGAGAATGAGTGTCGCCTGGTGCGGCTTACGAAAACGGGCAGCCGCTTCGAGCGCGAGGAACTGTTCGACACGCCTTATCTCCCGATCGTGCCGCGGCTTGCTTCGCAACTTTGAGGCGATCCGCCTGTAGGTGTTGCTATGGTTAGCAATCTCTCAAAAAAATCTCGCGAATTTCGGCACCTTAACCGCGTGGTAATACTAACGCGCTTTAATAAACCCACAAATGGTTGCGTTCATCAGTGGGTCGAGTCATGCGTTTCAGTCTTTCGCCAAGAGTAGGCAAGTCTGCCGGTAATGTCCTGATAGCGGCTTTGCTGGCGAGTACAGTAGCGGGTTGCAGTTCCGATGTGACACGTTTCGGTGGTCTTTTCTCGTCGTCCGGTCAGGATCAGATAACGACCAATTCCATTCCGCGCAGAAACATGAATGGCCTACAAGCCGATCCAGTTCCACAGGCGGATCTGGCCCAGGGTGGCTATGCTGCGAACAACCAAGCGATGAACCAGCCTTATCCGGCCCAGCCAGCTTACGGCGCCTCCAGCGCCCGGATGGCCTCTGCACCTGTCTCTGTTCAGCGTTCCGAGCTTGCCGCGCCCTCCGCAGTAGCGCCGGCCGCGCCGTCCAGGGAAAAGCAGGTCGCACTCGCTCAACCGTTCCCCGCTGCCGCGGCTCCGAAGAAGTCGGCGCCAATTCTCGTTCCGCCAAAGGCGGCAACCGACTCGATCGTTACCGGCACGACACCCAAGGTTTCCGGCTGGTCAGCAAACAACGCGCCGTCCGTGACCCTTCGCCCGGGTGAAAGCATTACGACGCTCGCCAATCGCTATGGTGTGCCGGAAAAGGAAATCCTCAGGGTCAACGGCTTCAAGACTGCCGCTGCCGCCAAGCCCGGTCAGATCATCCTGATCCCGACCCTCAACGGTGGCAATGCCGCCAAGGCATCTGCCCAGACGGCAGATCTCTCCAAGGGTGGCCACCTGCCGCAGCCTGGTAAACAGCAAGAACAGAACGTTGCGGTCGTTCCGGGCGCGAACTCCGCCCGCGACAAGTCGGTCGCAAATGCGGATCCGTCCGGCAAGCTTTCGGCCGGTGCAGGCAAAGGGCCGAAGGGTGCCGGCGGCACTTACGTCGTCAAGCCGGGCGACTCGCTTGCCAAGATCGCCAAGGCGACTGGCACCAGCATCGACGATCTGAAGGCTGCCAATAATCTGTCGGCCGGTTCGATCCGCATCGGTCAGGAGCTCAACCTGCCGGGCGCTTCGCGGGATGGCATGAAGACGGCCTCCATTCCGGTGAAGGCAGAGCCGAAGCCGGTCGCACAGCCTGCCTCCGCAACGTCGACTGCTTCTGCGCAGCCGGCAACCTACAAGGCTCCTGTTGCCACCGAGACGGTGGATGAGGCGGCCAAGAAGGAAGTGGCCTCCGCAGCACCTGAGGCAACCGGCATCGGCAAATATCGCTGGCCGGTCCGTGGAGCCGTCATTGCGGCCTACGGCGCCAACGTCAACGGCAGCCGCAACGATGGTATCGACATTTCGGTGCCGCAGGGTACGCCGATCAAGGCCGCCGAAAACGGCGTGGTGATCTATGCAGGCAACGGCCTGAAGGAACTCGGCAACACGGTTCTCGTCCGCCACGACGACGGGACGGTCACTGTCTACGGCAATGCCGATACCCTGAGCGTCACCCGCGGCCAGAAGATCCAGCGCGGCCAGACGGTTGCCGTCTCCGGGATGAGCGGCAGCGTCAAGCAGCCGCAGGTCCACTTCGAAGTCCGCAAGGATGCGACTCCCGTCAACCCGATTACTTTCCTCGAATAGGTATTGCGTCCGAGGATGCTCAAAAGCCCGGCCTCAAAGCCGGGCTTTTGTCATTGGGCGCGGTCGAGCGCGATACGCATCCGGCCGGCGAGATCCTGAATGTACTGCCAGGCGACGCGGCCGGAACGCGCGCCACGGGTCGTCGCCCATTCCAGCGCCTCCGCATGCATTTTCTCGCGATCGACCGGCAGCTTGAAATGGTCAGCGTAGCCGTCAATCATCGTCAGATAGTCGTCCTGGCTGCATTTGTGGAAACCAAGCCAAAGGCCGAACCGGTCGGAAAGCGAAACCTTCTCTTCGACCGCTTCCGAAGGGTTGATCGCGGTCGACTGCTCGTTCTCCATCATGTGACGCGGGAGCAGGTGGCGGCGGTTCGAGGTCGCATAGAAGAGGACGTTGTCCGGTCGACCTTCCACGCCGCCGTCAAGGGCTGCCTTGAGCGATTTGTATGCCGTATCATCGTGATCGAACGAGAGATCGTCGCAGAAGACGATGACACGATGCGGCGTGTCCTTAAGAAGATCGAGCAGTGTGGGGAGGCTAGCAATGTCTTCGCGATGCACTTCCACCAGCTTCAGCGATACTCCACTCTCGCGCCGCACGTCCTCGTGAACAGCCTTGACGAGCGAGGACTTTCCCATGCCGCGCGCACCCCAAAGGAGAACATTGTTTGCCGCATAGCCTTCGGCAAAGCGCACCGTATTCTCGTGCAGGATGTCCCGCACGCGGTCGACGCCGCGGATCAGCTTCAGGGCCACGCGATTCGGGCGAGCAACGGGCTGGAGATGCTGGCGGGCAGGGGACCAGACAAAGCAGTCGGCCGCGTTCCAGTCGTTGATCGCCGGCGCCGGACCAGCCAACCGGTCGATGGCGTCCGTCAGCCGGCGCAGCTCTGCCAGAATGGCGTTGTTGACGTCTTCGGCCATGGGCCTTCCTCCTGAATTCTGGTTGCGACCAGCGTGCTGTGTCTTTTGCCTGCGGCGTAGCATGGCCTTTTGCGAGCGGAAAGGTTATGAGGCAGCGGAATCGGTACGGTTTCCGGCTGTTTCTGTTGCATTCGCAAAGACCATAATTATAGTCCGGCCACCCGAGAAAAGGCGGAGTTCCGCCACCGGAAAGTTTTGAGGAGTTTAGCATGTTCATCACCCCGGCATTTGCCCAGGCTGCCACCGACACCGCGGCGTCGCCGTTCGGCTCTGGCCTTGAAATGATCATCCTTTTCGTGCCGCTGATGGTCGTCTGGTACTTCCTGCTGATCCGTCCGCAGCGCGCGCAGGCCAAGAAGCGCGAAGAAACGCTGAAGGCGATCCGTCGCGGCGATCAGGTTGTCACCGCTGGCGGTCTCGTCGGCAAGGTCACCAAGGTTGTTGACGACAAGGAGCTCGAAGTGGAAATTGCAGACGGCGTTCGCGTTCGCGTCGTCCGCACCGGCATCACGGAAGTTCGCGTAAAGGGCGAGCCGGTCAAGGCGGACGCTGCATAATATTGCAAATCTAGCTGTGGAACCGGATTGGGCCGGGTCGGAAATAGTCGAGAGAAAATGCATCGTTTTTCCCGCCTGAAGGCCGTTCTGATCCTGGTTCTGGTAGTGGTGGCCGCGGTAATCGCGGCCCCAAATCTGTTATCGAATGCCCAACGCTCTATGCTCCCTGCATGGCTGGCCGGCAGCCGGGTTGTACTCGGCCCTGATGTCCAGGGCGGTTCCCATTTGCTTCTCCAGATTGAACGCGCCGATATCGTGAAGGACCGGCTGGAACGCACGGTCGCAGATGTTCGCGGCAAGTTGCGTGAAGCCAACATTCGCTACACGGGTCTGACTGGCACTGATCAGGACATCACCGTCAAGATAACTGACCCCAGCCAAGTGGATGCTGCCGTCAAAGCCTTGAGTGCGCTGACTGCAGCCACGAAGAACGGATGGTTCGGAGGCTCTGTCCAGAATGTATCCCTGCAGACGGGCAACGACGGACAACTTTCGTTGCGAATTTCAAACAACAACATCGACGAGGGCACCGTAGCCGCTCAGGCGCAGTCCCTGGCGGTCGTAGAGCGGCGCATCGCCGGCCTTGGGATAACGGATTTTTCCGTTCGTGCCGATGGTGATGACCGTATCGACGTCAAGGCCCTCGGGTCCATCGACGTGGAACGGCTGAAGAATATTCTGAATGAGCCTGCACAGCTTTCGGTTCGGATGATCGATGAAAGCATGTCCGGGCAGCAGGCTCTTGCCGGTCGCTGGCCGGCGACAGCGGAGGTGCTCTACTCGCTCGACGATCCGCCCGTTCCTTACCTCGTCGATCGAACGGATTTCGTCACCGGCAAGAATCTGGTGGATGTCCAGGCCGTCGCCGATGCGCAACCGGATACGGTCGCGATCACCTACAAGCTGGATGCTGAGGGGACCGAGCAGCTCGCGCAGAAGACGCGCCAGAACATTGGCCGGCACCTTGCCATACTCTTCGATGATCAGGTCATGGCGGCGCCGCTGATCAATGCACCAATCCTGGATGGCACCGGACGAGTGCCTGTCAGTTTCAGCGAGGATGGAGCTCACGATCTTGCGCTGATGTTGCGAAGTGGCGCCCTGCCGGCGACATTGACGACCGTGGAAGAGCGCACGGTCAGCCCCGCCCTCGGCGCGGAATCGAAGCGCGCTGGTCTGGTGGCTGGCTTCGTCGCCGCGATCCTTGTTACCGGTTTGATGTTTGCCTTCTATCGCAAGCTGGGCATCATCGCCGGTATTTCGCTGGTCCTGAACCTCCTCCTGATTCTCGCCGTGTTAAGCGTGATCGGTGCAACGCTGACGCTGCCAGGCCTCGCAGGCATTGTCTTGATCATAGGCATGGCCGTCGATGCCAACGTGCTCGTCTATGAGCGCATCCGGGAAGAGGCGAAAGCAGGCCATTCCTTCGCGGACGCGATCGATAACGGGTTTTCGCGTGCATTCCTGACGATCCTTGACGCCAATGTCACGATCGTCATTGCGGCAGTCATTCTCTACTACCTCGGCAGCGATACCGTTCGCGGTTTTGCGGTGACGCTCGCGGCGGGGATTCTGACGACTGTCTTTACCACATTCACGTTGACGCGCTGGATCGTCGTCACCTGGCTTCACCGCAAGCATCCGAGGCACCTGCCCAGGGATGTGCAGACGGGTATCTTCGATCATGCCAACATCCGCTTCATGGGCATACGGCGCTACACCTTCACCGTTTCAGCAGCGCTTTCGATCTTGGCCATGATCGGTTTTGCAACGCTTGGCGCAAATCTTGGCGTCGATTTTGCTGGCGGGTCGCTGGTGGAGGTTAAGGCGAAGCGAGGAAATGCCGATCCGGATGATATTCGCGCCCGTCTCGGTGACCTGAACATTGGGGACATCGAGGCACGCCGCCTATCCGACGCATCGACAGCGCTGGTTCGTATTCAGTCGCAGGGCGGTGGCGAGAATGCCGAACAGTCGGCGATGACGTTGCTGCGCGATGAGTTGGCGGACGACTACGAAATCCGTCGCGTCGAGGTCGTCGGCCCTGCCGTGTCCGGAGAGCTGACCAGGGCCGCGACATTCGGCCTCCTTGGTTCGCTTGCGGTCATTTTGTTTTACATCTGGCTCCGCTTCGAATGGCAGTTCGCGGTCGGTGCGATCATCGCGACGCTCCACGATATCATCCTGACGCTTGGCCTCTTCGTGTTGACCGGCATGGAATTCAATCTGACAAGCGTTGCGGCCATCCTGACGATCGTTGGCTATTCGCTCAACGATACGGTCGTGGTCTACGACCGAATGCGCGAGAACCTGAAACGCTATCGCAAGATGCCCATGCCGATCCTGATTGACGCTTCCATCAATCAGACCCTGTCGCGCACGGTTCTGACGGCGGCGACCACATTGCTCGCGCTGCTAGCGCTCTGCCTTTTCGGCGGTGAGGTGATCCGCCCCTTCGCGTTTGTAATGCTGTTCGGCGTTGCCATCGGCACCTTTTCCTCCATTTACATAGCCGCGCCCGTGCTGATCGCGTTCAAGCTCCGCCCGGACGCGATCGATAGCGACCAACATGAGAAAGTGGCCGAGCCGGGGACAAATCCCGGCAATTCGGCAGTGTGAGAATATGGCAAGAGGCATAGAAATCCGCGAGGCGCATTTTCCAGGACGTGCGCCCATCGATACTTACGGCAATGGCGGCTTCCGTTTCGCCGATATGTCCCACCGCGGGTCCATCCTGTGCCTGCCATCCGGCATTTATGGCTGGGACATGAATGTGTCGAAGCCACTGTCGATCGAGAATTTTCAAAAGGTGATCGACGAGGCTGCCGAGATCGAGGTCCTGCTGATCGGCACCGGAGATGATATGCGCCCGATTCCGGCCGATCTGAAGGCGGCCTTGAAGGCCGCGGGTATTTCATCGGATCCCATGAATACCGGTGCTGCAGTTCGGACCTTCAACATCATGCTGATGGAATCCCGCGCGGTTGCCGCGGCATTGATAGCGGTCTGACAATGGCCGATCAGTCTTTGACGAACCAGGATATTTGCCTGGCGACGCTCCGCGACAATGACCGCGACCGCTACCTTGCCTGCCTGCTGTCGCCGCAGGAGAAGCGCGGCGATCTGGCAGCGCTCTACGCCTTCAATGCCGAGCTTGCGCGTATTCGCGATCTGGTTCACGAGCCGCTTCCCGGTGAAGTGCGCATGCAGTACTGGCGAGACCTATTGGAAGGCAACGCCCACGGCTCCACCCAGGCAAATCCGATTGCCTCAGCCCTATTGACTGCCGTGGACGCCCACCGCCTGCCGAAACAGACGCTCGTGAACATGGTCGATGCGCGTGTCTTCGATCTCTACGACGATCCGATGGAGACGCGCGTTTCGCTCGAGGGATATGCCGGCGAAACGGCATCCGCTCTCGTTCAACTGGCTAGTCTGGTACTTGCGCCCACCGAGGCGGCGGCTTCCGCAGAAGCCGCTGGCCACGCAGGCGTTGCCCAAGCAATCGCCGGTCTTCTGCTTCTGATGCCGTTGCATCGCCACCGCGGGCAACTCTACATTCCGCTTGAAATCCTGTCAGCGACCGGGCTTGACCGCGAAACATTTCTCGCCGGTGAAGATAGGGCCCGGATCTCCGCAGCGATCGAAGCCTTTGCGGGGCTTGGCCGCGACCATCTCGCGAAGGCGAGAAGCGTCGCAATAGCTCCAAACGTGTTTCCGGCCTTCCTGCCAGCTGCTCTGGCGGAGCCGGTTCTCGTCAGCGCTCAGAAGGCCGGCGCAGGACTGTTCGAAAGTCAGCTTCAACGGTCGCAGTTGCGGCGCCAGACACGCATGCTGCTTGCGATGATGCGCAAGAAAATCTGATCCTGTTTAAACTCGCGCAAGGCTCGTGCGTTATAACGACGCCGTTGCCGTTTTTGATCGGAGAGGGATGTGAGCATAATCGTCTGGGGCGTTATTTTCGCGATCGTCATCTTCATCGCCTTCATCTCGACGCGGATGGCTGCGCAGAACAAGGAAGACGGTCTCCACGATACCGGGCTAGCCATCATCGAGTTCAACCGCGCTTTCCCGAATGAAGCAATCCGCCAACTGCAGGCGACTGCCAACGGGCAGGCAGTGTTCGTGCGCCTGCATGACAACAAGGCCGGCTACATGCGCAACATGCAGAGACACTATTCGTGCCACGTCATCGAACCGGGCAGGGTGCGGGTTCTGAGCTCGGAAACGGGCAGAGGTCTCAGCATCGAGTTCCTTGACGCGCCGCATCAGAGCGGCACGTTCGAATTCGCGTCCGCCAGGGAAGCGTCGGAGGTCTCTCTCTGGCTCCTTGGCAACTATGTGGCAGAGCCGGACAAGGCCCTGCCGCCCCACAATTCCACAATCGCAAACCGCCATTAAGGAAGCTTGGGACTGCTATTTCCGTGGCCGATGCGGCACCTCGCGTGAGGCGTTGCTACGGCCGTTTTGCCGTTGCCTACGGCCTGAAATAGGCGCAAGATTTAGGCCCATCCGGTAAAGTTTGAGTTTGTATTCAAAAGCGCTATGGGAGGTGCGTGATGCTTGCAATCAATGATACCGCTCCGGATTTCGAAGCCCAGACAACCGAAGGCAAGATCAGTTTTCACGAATGGATGGGTAATTCCTGGGCGGTGCTGTTTTCGCATCCGAAGGACTTTACGCCCGTATGCACGACCGAGCTCGGCTATATGGCCCGGATCAAACCTGAATTCGACCGGCGCGGCGTGAAGATCATCGGCCTTTCCGTCGATCCGCTTGAGCGCCATACCAGTTGGATGAAGGATATCGAGGAAACGCAGGGTTATCGTCCCAACTATCCGATGATCGCCGACGTCGATTACACGGTGTCGAAGCGCTACAACATGCTGCCTGCGCTGGTATCCGGTGATCCAACAGAGCGCACGCCGGCCGATAACCAGACCGTACGCAATATTTTCGTCATCGGCCCTGACAAGAAGATCAAGCTCGTTATGGTCTATCCCATGACAACCGGTCGCAATTTTGATGAGGTGCTGCGGGTCATCGATTCCTTGCAACTCACTGCAAAGCACAAGGTCGCCACGCCGGTGAACTGGAAGAACGGGGAGGACGTGATCATTGCCGGTTCTGTTTCCGACGAGGACGCGAAGAAGCAGTATCCGCAGGGTTGGCGGGCACCAAAACCCTATATCAGGATCGTGCCGCAGCCGCACGGATAGTCGCTCGCAAACCATGTCGCCACGAAGGAGGTGGGGATGATCTTCCGGCAGCTGTTCGATCCGGTATCGAGCACCTATTCCTATTTGCTGGCAAGTCGGAAGGGGGGCGAGGCACTGATCATCGATCCAGTGCTGGAAAGGGTCGAGCGCTACCTCCAGCTCATCCACGAGCTTGATCTAAAGCTGGTCAAGGCCGTGGATACCCATCTCCATGCCGACCACATCACCGGTCTTGGCGCGCTGCGCGACAAGACCCATTGCATCACCGTGATGGGAGAGCAGACGAAGGCTGATGTCGTGTCGATGCGTCTCTCCGATAACGATACGCTGACGATCGAAGGGCTCTCTCTCGACGTGATCTATACGCCGGGCCATACGGACGATTCCTACAGTTTCGTTCTGCCTGACCGCGTATTCACTGGCGACACGCTGCTGATCCGCGGTACCGGCAGGACTGATTTCCAGAATGGCGATCCCAAAGCGCAGTACGAGTCTATCTTCGGGCGGCTTCTGAAGCTTCCGGAATCGACCTTGGTTTTCCCGGCGCACGACTACAAGGGCGATACAGTTTCCACCATCGGCGAGGAGAGGGCTTTCAACCCTCGCCTGCAGGTGAAGTCAGCCGATGAATATGCTGAGCTGATGAACAATCTGAAGTTGGCGAACCCGAAGATGATGGATGTCGCTGTCCCAGCCAACATCAGGGTCGGAATGAACCAGGACAACGTCATGCGTCACGGCTGGGCGCTGACCGCACAACAAGCGCTGGGCGTCGTCGGTCTCGGCGACGTCGCGCTGATTGATCTGCGCGAGAATGCCGAGCGACAGCGAAACGGCACGATTCCCGGGTCGCTGCATGTCCCGTATCCCTCGCTCGAGGAGAGCATAGGCGCCGGTGGTACGCTGCATGAGCTGGCAACTTCAACCCGCAAAAGGTTGCTCTTCTACTGTGCGTTTGGTGAACGATCGGCAATGGCCGTGCAGGCCGCGCATGATGCCGGCCTTCCACTGGCCTTCCATATTCAAGGCGGCATCGACGCCTGGAAGAAGGCGGACGGACCGATGGCGCATTGAGGGCTGCGTGAAGAGGGATACGATGGAACAGCGGCGGTCAATTCTGACATGTCCCATCTGGGGCCACCGGGCGGTGGAGACGATGCCGGTTGACGCTTGCGTCTGTCGTTACGAGTGTCGAAGCTGCGGAACAACGCTCACACCGAAGAAAGGCGATTGCTGCGTCTTTTGCTCGTATGGATCGGTTCCGTGTCCACCGGTTCAGGTCAGCAGGACCGCTCGGTTATCACGCTGGCTGGAAGATGGCCGCGTAGTGGTATGGTGGGAGATCGACGATCTCCCGCATGCGAAAGTCTGCGGCCTCGACGACCGCACGGACAGACTCCGGTGACATGCGCATCTCGGTTCGCGGTCCGCGCGGGTTGCCGAGGACAACTGTTTCCTCCCGCGGCATCGAATGCCAGTTGACGATGCAGAATAACCCGTTTGGGCGCAGAACTGCCCTAACGGAATGTGCAAGGCCAGTTTGGTCAGGAACGCCGTGGAACGTATTGGCCATCAAGACAAAGTCGACCGGCTCGTCCAGACATTCCGTTAGGGACGCCGCGTCAGCGCAAATCCACTGGCGAACGGACGCGCCCCTTCGTTCAACCTCGGTCTTCGCCAGTGAGATCATGTCTGGATCGAGATCGAGCGCCGCAAGCCGTCCGTCGACCAACTCGGCAAGCGGGGCGGTGAAGTAGCCGTCGCCGCAACAAAGGTCGAGCACGCTCATGCCTGGCTGGACGCCGATCTGTTGAAGCAGTCCCTTGGGATCGGGCCAGAGCGCGGACCACCAATCCCGATCTGGCATCGATGTACCTTGAAACAATGCCGCCATCAGCAGGCTCTCTTCGATACTGCTACGCTGCGCAGCATCCGCGATTTCGCAGACGATCGCCGCGGCCATTTTCGGCAATCATGGCTTCGCAAATGCTGCCCAGTCGCGATCACGCACTCTCCGCGAGTTTGACGTCGAGGCCCAACCAGCTCGCACAATCGCCAAGCGCGCGCCTGGCGATCAGCTGCCGCTTCATGATCGTCTTGTCCTTGCCGCGGAACCGCTTCACGCCTTCGGGTTTGACAATCGAGCCGGGTTCCAGCTCGGGAAACAGGCCGAAATTGATGTTCATCGGCTGAAACGACCGCTTTCCCGGCTCCTCGTCATTGACGATGTGGCCGCCGGTGATATGGCCGAGCAACGAGCCGAGTGCGGTTGTTGCCGGCGGCAGGGATACGGCTTCTCCTTTGCGCTCGGCTGCGGCGAACCGACCGGCCATCAACCCGACGCTTGCACTTTCGACATAGCCTTCGCATCCGGTGATCTGACCGGCAAAGCGCAGGCCGGGGCGCGACTTGAGTGTGAGCGACGGGTCGAGCAGTGTCGGCGAATTGATGTAGGTATTGCGATGGAGGCCGCCAAGCCGGGCAAATTCGGCGTTCTGCAGCCCCGGGATCATCCGAAAGATCTCAGCCTGGGCGCCGTATTTCAGCTTCGTCTGGAAGCCGACCATGTTGTAGAGCGTACCGAGCGCATTGTCCTGCCGCAACTGGACGACCGCATAGGCCTTGACGGTCGGGTTGTGCGCATTGGTCAGGCCCATCGGCTTCATGGGGCCGTGGCGAAGCGTCTCGCGGCCGCGCTCTGCCATCACTTCGATCGGAAGACAGCCGTCGAAGTAGGGCGTTCCTTCCCATTCCTTGAAACCAACGGTGTCACCAGCGATCAGAGCGTCCACGAAAGCCTTGTACTGCTCTTCGGTCATCGGGCAGTTGATATAGTCCTTGCCTGTGCCCCCAGGGCCGACTTTGTCGTAGCGCGACTGGTACCAACAGATATCCATATCGATGCTGTCACGATGAACGATCGGCGCGATCGCATCGAAGAAGGCCAGCGCGTCGGCACCCGTCTCGGACTGGATGGCGCTTGCAAGGGAAGGGGCCGTCAGAGGGCCGGTCGCAACGATTGCAAGATCCCATTCCTTGGGCGGCAAGCCGGTCACTTCTTCACGGACGACGCTGATCAGAGGGTGCTCGTGAATCGCCTTGGTCACAGCATCGGAAAATCCATCGCGGTCGACGGCCAATGCGCCGCCGGCCGGGACCTGGTGCTTGTCGGCGCACGCCATGATCAGCGATCCCGCCATGCGCATCTCGGCATGAATGACGCCGACCGCATTGCTGGTCGCGTCGTCCGAGCGGAAGGAGTTAGAGCAGACGAGCTCGGCCAGACCGTCGGTCTTGTGAGCATCGGTGCTGCGCACGCCGCGCATCTCGTGCAGGATGACAGGCACGCCGGCACTTGCGATCTGCCAGGCCGCCTCTGAGCCGGCGAGCCCGCCGCCGACCACATGGATGGGAGAATGGGAAGAGGTCTTGTTCATGCGCGGCTGATTACCACGCTGGGCCGGCGCAGGAAACCGAAGAATTGGCGAGGGCTCGATGCCCGCGCCGATGCCCTCATATATCCAACTCCAGCCTAGGCCCTGTCTCGCTCGCTGCGGGCACGGCGCAGCAGATCAGCGCCTCGTCATCAGCGACATCAGCGGTCGGCTCCTTGGTATAGGCGACGGCGCCTGACAGGATTTTCGTCTTGCAGCTTCCGCAATTGCCGAGGCGACAACTGAACTCAGGCGCCAGGCCGTGCACTTCGGCAAGCTCCAGTAACGTGCCCGATCCCAGCTCCCAGCGCGCTTCCTTTCCGGAGCGCATGAAATAGACCGGCTGCGGTTTCTCGGCGGCGCGTGCGGACCACCGCGTAACCTCATTCCCTGACCGCTGGAGAGATGCGGGGCCAAACGCTTCCGCATGGATTCGCCCATCGGCAACATTCAATCCGCGCAGGCCATCATAGACCGACTGCATGAAGCCACTTGGACCGCACAGATAGAAGTCATAGTCGTTGAACGGCAACACGCTGCTCAGCAGCGTCATGTCAACGCGCCCCTGCTGTTCGTAGTCTTCGCCTCCGACTGTATCACTCAGATCACTGAGCAGCCGGACCAGCTTGACGACGCCACCGGACACTGTGGCGAGGGTCTGAAGCTCGGCATCAAACGCGCGGTCCTGTTTGTTGTGAGCCGAATAGATCAGCCAGGTCGGCCGTATCCGCCGCGTACGCAACCCCTCATACACGATATGCCGAAGCATCGCGAGCAGTGGTGTGATGCCAATGCCAGCCGCCAGTAGGACGGCAGGGCGTCTCTCGGCGGCATCGATCGTGAACGCGCCAGCTGGCGCGCGGACATCGATAATGTCGCCTTCTCGGACAACGTGGTGGAGATGCGTCGAAACTAGCCCCTCTCGCTTGACGCTGATGCGGTACACGCTGTCGGAGGGGGCAGAGGATATCGTGTAGGTACGAACCAGCGGCGAGTCAGCTCCCGCTATGTTGACGCGAATGGGCAAATGCTGCCCGGCGATATGGGGAACGGTCCCGCCCGCATCTGTGGGCTCCAGATAGAATGAGCGCACGTTTGCGCTTTCCTGGATGACGCGTGCAACGCGGAACGGCCGCCAGCCCTTTGCAAGGGCCGTCGCGCGAAGTCGGGCGGCGGCCTCATCCCAGCTTCCGGTCATCAGGGAGTTGGGCGACTGGCCATCAGAACGCGAACGCCAGCGGAGCGGCAGCGCGTCCGCCCTGTAGACGATCTGGCTGGGACGAAAGCACCATAGCCGTTCGGCTCCCTGGAAAGCCGCGATTTCGGGCGATTCCAGGATGACCCAGGCCTCGCCCGAGAGTTGGAGCAGATCGCCATTCTCGAAATCCGCGAAGACGAGCCCAGCCCGCGGATTGGCAACGATGTTGCCGAGCGTGTTGAAAAAGAGGTTGCCGGCAAAGTCAGGGATTGTCAGAACGCCGTCCTCGCCGATCCGCACGAACCCCGGCCTGCCGCCGCGATGCGAGACATCGATCTGCCGCCCGCCATCGTCGCGGTCGACAAAGGACGCAACAAAGAATGCATCCGCTTTCGCGATCATCTCTGCTGGACGCCCGCCGAGACTGTTGAAACGGACGGGAGCCGGCCCGCCCGACTGTACTGGGTCTCGCACGAACTCGAAGTCGCGCAACTGTATATATTGCGGGCAGTTCCCGTAGGACTGTCCGACGCGCACATCGAAGCCGTCGGAGCCGGTTCTGTGGATCGTTCCATTCAGCCGGTTTCGGCGGCGGGTATGGAGTTCGATGCCGAGCATGGCGACAGCGTTGCCGTTCTCCATCCCCTCATCGGCTGGATCGAGGTGTTCGCGCGGAAGATGGACAGTCAGGGAATGGATATCGGGGCTGTGCAGGAATCCCGGCCGATTGGCGCGCAACGTCGCCCAAGGGTTGCCTTTCGTGTCCACGCTTCCGAGGGCGATGAAGGGTAGCTGCGGATAGAATTCGCGATGCTGATCGATCAGGTGATCCCGCAGGACGCGACGGCCCACTTCATCCATTCGCTTGGCGACGCCGACCTTTTCCTGAAGCGCGACCTCCCCGGCATGCCAGGGAGAGGGCTTGGCGCCGTGTGTTTCGGCTGACATAGCTGCCTCCTTTCTCGGCAGGGTGTGCCTCAAGCCGCATCGACAATGCCGACGGGCGATTTTTGGAAGGGCTCAAAGCCGGGCAGGCTCTCGATCCGTTCGAGCCAGCCCGTCACGTTGCGATAGGCCGATCGGTCGACATTTCCTTCCGGCGCCCGGGCGATATAGCTGTAAAGGGCGACATCGGCGATGGTTGCTCGGCTCGCGGCAATCCACTCACGATCCGCCAGACGGTCGTCGATCAACTGCAGAATTCGATGAGCGCGTGCGATCACTTCAGCGCTGTCGAATGTCGCGCCGAACAACGTCACCAGCCTTGCCGCACATGGCCCGTAGGCAATCTCGCCGGCCGCAACCGAAAGCCACCGCTGGATCGCTGCCGCGGCTGCGGGCTCCTCCGGAAGCCAACCTTCAGGCGCGTACTTCTTGGCGAGGTAGACGAGGATGGCATTGGAGTCGCTGATAACGACATCGCCATCTTCGAGCACCGGCAACTGGCCGAACGGATTGAGCGCAAGGAACTTGGCGCTCTTGTGTTCCCTGGCAGCAAGGTCGATTTCCACGACCTCGGCGTCGATGCCAATCAGCGACAGGAAGAGGTGAGCGCGATGGGAATGGCCGGATAGGGGATGGGAATAGAGCTTCATCAGTTTGGTCTCCACGTTAAGGGTAGACAGACGATAATTGTTCCTAGCCGCGTATTGAATTACGATAATTGGAAAGAAACTATTTCATGTTGTGGAATAACGGTGCGTGATGGATCGACTTCAATGCATGAGAGTTTTCGTCAAGGTCGCCGAAACCGCGAGCTTTGCGCAGGCTGCGCGCCAACTCCATATGAGTGCGCCGGCGGTCACGCGCGCGGTCGCCTCTCTCGAAGAGGCCACCGGGGCGCGGCTCTTCGTGCGCTCAACACGCTCGGTGAAGCTGACGCCATCAGGCAACCGATATGCGGACGACTGCCGAAGGATACTCAGCGATATCGACGAGGCGGAAGCTTCGGCCGGTGGGGCCCACTCAAGCGCGTCCGGGATCCTCAGCATCACTGCGCCGGTATTGTTCGGTCAAATCCATGTCGTCCCGATCTTGACCGAGTTTCTCAGCATGCACCCGGCCGTCACCGGGCGCGTCCTGTTCTTCGATCGGATGGTCAACCTCGTGGAGGAGGGCATCGACGTCGCCATTCGTATAGGCCACCTGCAGGACTCGGACCAGCAGGCGACCAAAGTGGGCAGCGTGCGCCGCGTCGTCTGCGGCGCGCCGGGCTATTTCGCGCGCCATGGCGAGCCGATAACGCCGGCGGATCTCACCCGGCACGTGACCATCGTCAATACGGGATCATCGGCGCCGTTGGACTGGCACTTCGCGCCCAACCATACGCCCGTCAAGCTTCACCCGCGCATGTACTGCAACACCGTCGATGCATCGATCTCCGCGGCGCTGACGGGGTGGGGCCTGACGCGGACCTTGTCCTACCAGGTGGCGGAGCACCTTGCTGCCGGTCGGTTGAGGACGGTGCTCGACCAGTACGAGGAAGAGCCGTTGCCGATCCACGTGGTCCACGTGGAGGGGAGGCATGTCTCGGCGAAGACGCGTGCATTCGTGGATTTTGTGGCTCAGAAGATAAAAGCACTCGGCCTTTGAACCGGGAGCGGAATGCTGACGTCGGGTGGGACGCCACCGATGATGCACATCCGGACGTTCAAGCCGTTGCTCTGGTCGATGTTTCGTACCTTTTGGACATGAAGCTTATTCGGTCGAGATTGTTCAGCAGATCGACCATGTCGCATGCTTCGCGCCAGGTCATCCTGGCCATCGGAACGCCGTTCAGTTCAGCCGGGCGCTGTGTCGTGGCGTCGACGACTGTCCAAAGGCCGTCCTCCATCCGAAGATTATATCGGCACATTTACGCATGTCTCCGTTATGCAACGGCCGGATACTTTCACAATGGTTAATATTAGTCCACCCTAAAGGACGACCGATATCGCTGGTATCAACAGGCTGGCAAAGACTGTGCATTCCTTGGCTGTATTGGGCAATAAGGGCCTAGAATCAAAAACGGCGCCGTAGCGCCGTCTTGGAAGCTCAGCGCTCGCCGCTATTAGCGGAACGAGCGGGAAGCGATGGTACGGATGTCGTAACGGCTAACGCCAATGTCGGCGAGCGTCTGGTTGGAAAGGCTGCCAAGTTCGCTGAGCGTGCGGCGGTAGCTAATCCAGCTCTTTGCAATGCGGATCGGGTTCATGTTCATCTTCCTCAAAGTGACCGTCGAGAGCGGCGCCATCGCCGCCTGATCGTTGATCGCTCATATAGATGTTCTCTGTCATATTGTGCAGTGCAAAGAAAAGGCATCTGCTATGCAATTGTGCATGCGATGCTCATTTCGGATGCAGGGGCTACTATCTGGGCGCCGCCGCTTGAGAACCCGCTGCGGCCACAACCATTGCGGAAGCCAGTAGCCAGACAAAAGAAAACGCCCGTTGCCATTGGCAGCGGGCGTCTTGGGTAAGCGATCTGCTTGGGAGGATAGCGGATCGCTTGTCTTAGCGGGCAGAAGCCTCGCGAGCAACGCGCTGGATGTCAGAGCGGTCGATGCCGAGATCGTGCAACTCCCGGTTGGTCATGCGGCCGAGTTCGGTAACAGTCTGACGGTACTTGCGCCAGTTGTTGAAAGAGCGTGTGAAGTTCATTTTAGTCCCCTTTCCGTAGGGCTTGCGATTTGCCAGCTGCCGCCGATCGGCGCTGACCTCTATTTGATGAACTGGAATATATGTTGCACTGCGAAGTCTCGCCAGAGACAAGATTACAGGGCACCTATGCATCAAATGCAGATCTCGTGCCGTTAATTGCGTGATTTGGCCATCATCTGGTCAATCAATAGGCAGAATGCCCTGCTGCGGATCAGTTCGGGAGTGGTTTCCGGCGGCTGTGTGCAGGGCATAACGGGTTTCCGACAGAGTTCGCCCGGTTCGCTCGTCGCGAGCGACGATTGTTCCGATTGCTTGCGAGGGCGCGCCTGGTGGTCATATCGGTCGTGCGCCAGGTTCCGCCTGAGCGATTGTCATGGTCCTGCCGCAGATCGCTGGAAACGTTGGGGCTTAGGCGGCTGTGCTCTGAAAAACCAAACGCCCACCGGGGGAGGATCCGGTGGGCGTCATTAGGGTGACTGACAACTGGGAGGAGGAGTGTTGCCAGTCTATCGGAGGGCGCTGGGAGGAGGAGTGCGCTGCTCCGAATCTCGTTATGAAGATCATTTTCGCAGGCTTCCGGAAACCCGGGCGGGGGCGCCATTCCCTGTCTTATGACCAACCATATAGGAAGGTCGATCTCGATTTTGCAGTGCAATATTCTCATACTGCCTATGCATCAAGTGCATGGCTGCGAGTATGGGTATATATTAGCGATTTGACGTTATCGATAGGTTAAGGCGCGCGCCTAATTTTGCACAATGAGGAATTCATATGGGAATATTTCCCTCCTGCTCAATCAACGGCTATAAAGTAACGAGAAAGCGCGTCTTTGCGTGTTTGGCGGAGTAGGGCATGTACCGCGGTAGACTGGAGCGAGATCTTTCAGTTTGGGTGGAAAAAGGGCTTTTGCCGGAAGCGACCGCAGGAGCGCTGTTGGGGGAATATGATGCCCGTCCGGCGAGCTTCAGCCTCGGCAAGGTGTTGATGATCCTTGCCGCAATCCTGCTCGGCGCGGCGATCCTGCTTGTCGTGGCTTCGAACTGGGAGGCCATTCCGCGCCTCGTCCGCCTGGCAGTCATTCTTGCGGTTATCTGGACTGTGCATCTCGGCGCAGCCGCCATGCTGAGGCGTGGTGCGATCGCGGCGGCAAGCGGGCTGCTGGTGATTGGCACCTTATCCTTCGGCGGGGCGATTTCGCTGGTCGGGCAGATGTACCATCTGTCCGGCGACGAGTTGACGGTGATGTATCTCTGGTTCGCCATTGCCGTCGTTTCGGCGATTCTGTTCCGCTCGGGCGTCGTCGCTGCGGTGGCTGGCTTTTTGTCTTGGGGCAGCTTTGCAGCCTATCTCGATACCTACGATACCCGCTGGGTCGGTCTTGATCCTTGGGTCGTGCCGTTGATGGCGGTGGTTGTCATTGGCCTTGTGCGCTTCACCGGCGCAGGTCGCGTGCGGCATCTGGCATACCTGCTGGTCGTCGGCTGGCTGACCTGGATCTATGCGGTCAACGAGAATTTCTGGCTTGCCCTTGTCTATTTTGTTGCCGGCATGCTGACTTTCGTGGCCGTCAGCCTGCCGCTGCCGCGTCTCTCTGCACTCGTCAGAAGCGCCGGCTCCGCGCCCGCGTTCTACGCGTTCCTCGTCGCAGTGATTGGCTTGTTCTTCCTGCACGTCGAACTCGAGCATGGCTGGCAGTTCGTAACATTGGCGGTGGTGACGCTCGGCGCTGCGATTCTGGCGATCGCGCTCCAAGGCCGCAACAATGGCGCGGTGCGCTATCTGGGTTACACGGTGTTTGCGGTGGAGATGCTCTATCTTGCGTCGGTGACGGTCGGATCGATTCTCGGTACATCCAGCCTCTTCTTGTTCTCGGGGCTCTTCGTTGCTGCCGTGGCATGGATCGTCATTCGGCTTGAGCGGCGATTTGCAGCCAGAACGCAGGGGGCAAGCGTATGAGCGTGTTTTCAATGCAAGGCTCAGGGTGCCGCTACTTTGTCGCCGCAGTCATTGTTGCCGCTCTGCAGACGGCGGTGCTGGGGTACGTCATTGAGAGTCGTGCTTCGATTTTGCGCAGTGGCGCCGATATTCTTCTAAAGACTGCGCCGGTGGATCCGCGCGACTTTTTGCGCGGCGACTACGTGGTACTGAACTACGACATATCCTCGGTTCCGGTCGCCTCGATCATTGGCGGCGTCCCTCAGGATCAGGGCAGCAAGAGCCTCTGGGTGCGCTTGAAGCCTGGTGATGGGGGCTTCTGGGGCATTGTCGAATCATCGTTCGCGCCTTTGCCGGAGCAGGCGGGGGCTGTCTTTTTGCACACCAGACCTTTCTACAGCTACGGACCCAGTTCCGCCGATCATCTTCGCGTCGAGTACGGGATCGAACGTTACTACGTTCCCGAAGGACAGGGGACGGCTCTCGAGCGGGCTCGCCAAGATGGTGATGTATCCATTGCCGTTCGTGTGGCGTCCGACGGAACGCCGCAGATCCGCAGCCTGCTCGTCGACGGCAAGCCCGCTTACGACGAGCCTCTTTATTGAATAGAGGCCAAATGGGTGTGGAAGCCTGCGAGTGCGGGCGAAATCACTGTCATTTGCCCTTCATTTTTCCTTTGCCTCTCCCAAATCGGGTGATATAGAGACGCCGCGCTCCGGAAGGCCTCATGTGCAGGCATATGCATGCGGTTTTTGAGAACGCGGGTATGGTGAAATTGGTAGACACGCCAGATTTAGGTTCTGGTGCCGCAAGGCGTGGGAGTTCAAGTCTCTCTACCCGCACCAAAAGCTGGCTTGCAGGCGGGGGGACCGGAACCGGTATCCCTCGATTACCCGGAAGCAAGCGCCGTTCCGCCTTGGGTGGAATGAATAAGAATTGAGAACAAGCCACGCTCGGCAACTTTCCGGCGTCGTGCTCATCGAAACGAACGGCGTCTGGGCACGGCCGCCACGAAATGAAGGTAGGAAGACATGCAGGTTATCGAAACGCTCGCTGAAGGGCTGAAGCGCGAAATCAAGGTCGTAATCCCGGCCAAGGACATGGAAGTCAAGATGAACGAGCGTCTTGCCGACGTGAAGGACAAGGTCCGCATCAACGGCTTCCGTCCGGGCAAGGTTCCGGCCGCTCACCTCAAGAAGGTTTACGGCAAGTCGATCATGGCCGACCTCGTCAACGAGATCGTTCGCGAACAGCCGACTGCCATCTTGGCGGAGCGCGGCGAAAAGTCTGCTACGCAGCCTGAAATCGCGATGACGGAAGACAAGGACGAAGCAGAACTGATCCTGGCTGCTCAGAAGGATTTCGAGTTCACGCTTTCCTATGAAGTTCTGCCGCCGATCGAGCTGAAGTCCGTCAAGGGCGTCAAGATCACCCGCGAAGTCGTTGATATCTCCGACGAGGAAGTCAACGAGCAGGTTCTCAAGGTTGCCGAAAGCGCCCGTTCTTATGAAACCAAGAAGGGCAAGGCTGCCGACGGCGACCGCATCACCATGGACTACCTCGGCAAGGTCGACGGCGTTGCCTTCGAGGGCGGCACCGATCAGGGCGCCGAACTCGTTCTCGGTTCGGGCCGCTTCATCCCGGGCTTCGAAGACCAGCTGGTCGGCACGAAGGCTGGCGACGAGAAGACCATCACCGTCACGTTCCCGGCTGACTACCCGGCCAAGAACCTGGCTGGCCAGGAAGCAACCTTCGATGTCACGGTCAAGGATGTTGCAGCTCCGGCCGACGTTGAAATCAACGACGAACTGGCAAAGAAGCTCGGCCTTGAATCGGCTGACCGCCTGAAGGAGATCGTCCGCGGCCAGATCGAATCGCAGTACGGCTCGATGACCCGCCAGAAGGTCAAGCGTCAGATCCTCGACCAGCTCGACGAAATGTACAAGTTCGAGACGCCTGCCTCGCTCGTCGAAGCAGAATACAACGGCATCTGGAACCAGGTCGCCAACGATCTCGCTCAGTCCGGCAAGACCTTCGAAGACGAAGACACGACGGAAGAGAAGGCTCGCGAGGAGTACAAGAAGCTTGCTGAGCGTCGCGTTCGCCTCGGCCTCGTTCTCTCCGAAATCGGCGAAAAGGCCGGCGTTGAAGTGAGCGAAGACGAAATGCAGCGCGCCATCTACGAGCAGCTGCGTCAGTATCCGGGCCAGGAAAAGCAGATCCTCGACTTCTTCCGTAGCCAGCCGGGTGCAGCCGCCTCGATCCGCGCACCGATCTTCGAAGAAAAGGTCATCGACCACCTGCTGACCGAGATCGACGTTACGGACAAGAAGGTCACCAAGGAAGAGCTTCTCGCCGACGAAGAAGGCGAAGGCTCGGAGAAGGAAACCAAGAAGGCTGCTCCGAAGAAGAAGGCAGCTGCCAAGGCTGAGGCTTCCGAAGGCGAAGAAGCCGCCGCTCCGAAGAAGAAGGCCGCTCCGAAGAAGAAGGCTTCCGAGGAAGGCGCCGAGTAATCTTCGGCCAATTGATCTTACAGAAAGCCCCGCCTTGTGCGGGGCTTTTTTATTCTCCAGGCCGCGTGCGGCTTGCATGCCGCCGCTTATCCAGTTTGCGCTTGAGACGCACCATCTGGTTGCATTTTAGAATATTCGGATGCAAGCTGTGTGTTGCTGGCAGGGGAGGGATTGACGATGACTTCCGACGCAGACTTGAAAGACCTGACAAGGCAGATTTTCGAGGCGCGACATCAGGGGCACCTTGATGTCCTTATGTCATTTCTCGGTGACAACTGCATTTTCCGCGCGGCCGGAAGTCGATATTTAGCGCCGCTCACCGACCCGGTTGTCGGCAGTGCTGCACTTCGCGCGACGATGCGGCATTTCATCGACACTTGGGATATGACGGCGCTTGAGATCCTCGACATCCGTGTCGACGGAAATGTCGCGCTGGTTCATCGCGTTGGCCATATGCGCCATGGTACCACCAAGTTCGACACAGAGATCATGGACAAGATGACCTTCGAGAACGGCAAGGTTGTTGAGTGCGTCGAATTTCTCGACACCCTTCAAGCTGCGTCGCTACTTAATCTAGCGACGATCTCCGCGGCACAGATATAACAATCGGTTCGTTTGCATCGCCGGCGGTGGCGCGCGGTCTCAGACCGCGGGTCGCACCTTGTGGGCGTGGGTCAACTCCGCGACCTTGTGAATGTGGGAGACCGCAGCTCGCCCGCCCGCTGTCTTCGTGAAGAGTTCAAGCGTCTCATCCTCATGGTCACCGACCGGTGTCAGTGCCTGGTCCATATAGGTCTTTGACTTTTTGTCTCGTGCGATGAAGAAGGCGCTGACTGCAAGCTTGGCAATGGTTGCACCTAGCGACAGGTGCTTGGCGACCGTTTCCCAGACGAAGCGCGGCCAAAAGATCACGGCGCTTTCGCGCGGCAGGTCGGGCCGGCGTTCGGAGGGATGCTTGAGCCGTAGCAGGCCGCTCTGCAATGGATGCACGTTTTCCAATGGTACAGTCGTGGCGAACGACACAAGGACTTTCACGAGGCTCGCGAGCGGCACACCTGTGGCAACCGCGCGGCGCAGCAGCGTTTTCATGTGCTCTGGCGAATAGTAGAGCGACCAGGCTTCCTGGTAGATGCTTTCCCATTCCTGCTTGGTCATCTTCGGATGTGCCGTGCAGACGTGCTCGACGTCATAAATATTGAGGTCGGCGTCCATCTCGACGCCCTTCTTCCATAGAGTCTGGTGGTCTTCGGAGCCCGGCAGTGGCGTCAGCACGAAGAATTCGATGACATCGAGCGGCAGTTCGTGCTGGATGATCGCGATGTCGCGTCGAATC
Organism: Rhizobium grahamii CCGE 502; assembly: GCF_000298315.2. Lineage (GTDB taxonomy): Bacteria > Pseudomonadota > Alphaproteobacteria > Rhizobiales > Rhizobiaceae > Rhizobium > Rhizobium grahamii. Next base: position 90,409 of record NZ_AEYE02000011.1, read on the forward strand.
GTCTCTGGCGTGTCTGCCGGGAAGCCAAGAATGTACCCGGCTAATGTCATGATGCCTTGCGCCTTCCAGGCGAGCAACATTTTCCGGTACTCAGTGATTTTGTTCTGGTTCTTCTTGGCGGCGGTCAGGTTATCAGGGTTTACATTTTCAAGCCCGATGAAGACGCGCGTAACGCCGGCTCGCTTGGATTTTTCGATGAAGTTGGGGATCTTGTGGCAGAGGGTGTCGACCTGGATCATCAATCCAAGTGGAATGCCGTCCTTCTCCCGGAGTTCGATCAAGCGGTCGAAGATTGCTTCCCAATCCCTGTTGCGGGCGAAATTGTCGTCGGTGATGAAGAACTTGTGGATGCCTTGCGCCCAGTTCATCCGCACCAGTTTTTCGACATCGTCGGCCGAGCGGAAGCGTGATTTGCGGCCCTGCACATTGATGATGGTGCAGAAAGAGCATTGATAGGGGCAGCCGCGTCCGGCGTCGAAGCTGGTGCTGAGGCCGAGCGTCTGCGCCACATTGGTCTTCGGCAGGAATGGGACGGCCGCGCCTTCGATGCTCGGCAGGTCGTTCATGAAATTGTAGAGTGGCTCAAGCTGGCCGCTGGCCGCATCCTGGAGGACGCGGTCCAGCCGGCCCTCGGCCTCCCCGGCAAACATCGAGATGCCCATCTCGCGACAGGCGTCGAGACCAACCGCCTTGCCGTCGAGCATGGCGAGGCACCCCGACACGTGAAAGCCGCCCATCGAAACCGGAACTCCGGCCTTGCGGAAAGGGCGCGCGATGTCCAGTGCCCGTGGATACTGGTTCGACTGAACGCCAACCAGCGCAACCATCCCGAAATTGTCGTGTTGTGCGAGTCGTTTCAGCAGCGCCGGAGTGTCGACCCGCGTGTTGGTCTCGTCGATGACCGTGATCTCGATCTTGACCCCTGGCCCCAGCACCTCGCGTTCTGCGCAGTCGGAGGCGATTCCGTAAATCGCGGCCAGGGAATTGGAGGGGATCATCGCCCGCCACCACCGGATCACATAGCCGTCGTCGTCGTAGTGCGACGGCTTGATCAGGATGAGCTGGAAATTCCGTTCGGCAGTCTTTGGCAGATCTTGCACGGTCACTCGCTGGTAAGAGAAATCCCCGAAAATGGACGCTACCAGACGCGGTGGATTATACAAGGGCAGGTTTTACGGGGACTATCTGACACAAATAAGTCAGGCCGAACGGATTTTTCACAGATATTAACAGTCTGTTTTTGTTCGATAAAATGTCAATGATGCTCAATGGGGCTCAAAGTTCAGACTTGATATCGCCCATCCGGTTCCAGGCATCAAGGCCCGCAATCTTGTAGGCTTCGGCGAGAGTCGGATAGTTGAACGTGTTTTCCACGAAATACTCGACCGTGCCCTTGAGGTTCAGCACAGCCTGGCCGATATGAACCAGCTCGGTCGCTCCTTCGCCGACGATATGCACGCCAAGCAGCCGGCGCGTCTTCAGCGAAAAGATGAGCTTCAGAAGCCCCGTATCGAGGCCCATGATATGACCGCGCGACGTCTCGCGGAAGCGCGCAATGCCGCATTCATAGGGAATGCCGCGCTCCTTCATCTCTTCCTCGGTCAAGCCGCAGGTGGAAATCTCAGGCACGGCGTAGATGCCGTAAGGGAAGTATTTTGGCGGCTCCTTGGCGACTGCGCCGATCGCAACACGCGCGGCAATGCGACCCTGTTCCATCGATGTAGACGCAAGGCTCGGGAATCCGACGACATCGCCGGCGGCGTAGATGTTCGGTACCGAGGTCTGGAAGGTTTCCGGATTGACCTTAAGACGACCGCGGCTGTCGGCTTCCAGCCCGGCAGCCGGTAAATTGAGTGTGTCGGTCGCCCCCAGACGTCCGGCAGCAAACAGAACCATGTCAGTCACCAGGTGGCGACCATTGTCGAGCTTTAGTTCTACCTTGCCGTTGTCCAGGCGCGTTACCTTGTCGGCTTTGGTGCCGAGCAGGATCTTCATGTTGCGATCGCGCAGCTGATAGGTGAAGTCTTCGACGATTTCTCGGTCGATGAAGTCGAGCATCGTCGTTTTGGGATCGATGACTGTGACCGCGGTATCCAGGGCGCTGAAGATCGTGGCATACTCAATGCCGATGACGCCGGCGCCGATGACAGCCATCGATCGCGGCAGCTCTCCGATATCGAGCAGTTCGTCGCTGTCGAGTACCGTCTTGTTGTCGAACGGGATGTAGTCCGGGCGGAACGGTTTCGTGCCGACCGCAAGCAGGACACTCGCCCCGGTGACCTTGACGACCTCGCCGTCGTCCTTGACGACTTCGAGCGTCGACGCGTCGACGAAGCTTGCTTTGCCCCTGATATGCTGCACGCGGTTTCGGGCGAACTGGTGCTCCAACACCTCGACTTCGTGATCAAGAGTGATCAGCAGGCGCCGCCGAAGGTCATCGGCGCTGATTTCCTCCTTCACCCGGTAGGATCTGCCGTAGAAACCGCGCTCGCGCCAACCCGAGAGATTGAGGGCCGTTTCGCGCAGCGTCTTCGAGGGGATGGTGCCCGTGTGCACCGAAACGCCGCCAACCCGCTTGCCCTGCTCGATGACCAGTACCTTCTTGCCGAGCTTGGCGGCTTGGATAGCGCCGCGGCGGCCTGCCGGACCGCTACCAACAACAACAAGATCGTACTGGAACATTCACCTGGCCCCGATTGCTAAGCTGGAATCATTTTTGCGACGCAGTATGTCGCGCGTCCACGGGTAGCAGGTCAATGTTGCAGAATATTTTATGGGCGAATATCAGGATTCACTGAAGCCAAGTAGGGGTTCTAGCTTCTCGAAGGTGCGATCCATCGCGAAAGCGCGGCTGATCGACAGCGGAATATGGCCATAGAGAATCGACATCTGTCCTTCCGCCACGTGTTCGTTCGTCTTGCTGATTGCCGCAAGGTACAGGGCTGCTGCAAGCCCGGTGCGATCGGAACCAGACAGGCAATGGATCAACAAGGGTTTCGGAGCGTCCTTCATGACCTGGATCAATTCCTTCGCCTGCTCCGGAGTGAGCTCCCTGTAGGCGGACATCGGAAAATCGATGTGCTCGATGCCGAGCGACTTCGCTTGCGCGACTTCGGCTTGCCACACTGGGGTATTGACGCCGCCACGCAGGCTGATGATGGTCTTGATCCCGTAGCGCTTCTCGAACTCCGCGATTGCCTGCGGGGAGGGCTGCGAAGAGCGGTAGACCTCGCCGGCGACTACGCTATGAAAATTGTCGGTAGCGAACAGGTAGACGGCGTAGCCGCCGATCACGAGCGTGAGGAGGGCAAGACATTGTACTGCAAGTCTCCAGGAGCGTGGAAATTGGCGGGGGGCGATCGTCGTCATGAAGGTCTCGAAGCAGGACGGTTGCAGCATCCTCGCTTTGCCACCGAAACCTGACGGACACCTGAAGCGGCCCGGCCGCTATATCAGACGCAACCCCTTGAGGCTCGCGTGGCCATCCTTGCCGATGATGATGTGATCGTGGACCGTGATGCCGAGCGGCTTTGCCGTGTCGACTATCATTTTCGTCATGTCGATGTCGGCACGCGACGGCGTCGGATCCCCGGAAGGATGGTTGTGGACCAGGATCAAGGCGGTGGCGGAAAGCTCGAGCGCCCGCCGCACGACTTCGCGTGGATAAACCGGCGTATGATCGACGGTCCCGCGTCCCTGGACCTCGTCCGCGATCAATGCATTGCGCTTGTCGAGAAACAGGATGCGGAACTGCTCGCGTGTTTCATGTGCCATCGCCGCATGGCAGTACTGGATCACCGACGACCAGGACGAGAGCACCTGCTTGCCTCGAAGTTCGCTCTTCAGAGTTCGCTGCGCGACAGTCGACATCAGTTTCAGATCGAGTGCCACCGCTTCGCCGATACCCTTTACCTCCTGCAGCAGGGGCAGAGGCGCACCGAAAACCGCTGCGAGCGAACCAAAGCGCTCGAGCAACGCCTTGGCGATCGGTTTGGTGTCGCGCCGCGGGATCAATCTGAACAGCAGCAATTCGAGCAGCTCGTAGTCGGCAAGCGCGGTATCGCCATGCTGGCGAAAGCGGTCACGCAATCGCTCCCGGTGGCCGTGGTAGTGCTCTTCCTTGCCGATCGGCGCAGGGAGATTGGCCTGTTTTGCCAGCGAAGCCGGTTTGGCGGCCTGTTCCGCGAAGAAAGAGCGTTCATCGCTTCCGTCGCTGGTGGCGAAGGGCAGTTCGGCGTCGTTGGAGTGCGAAACAGGACCCTTCGTCATCAAGTGCTCATCGGTTCAAGGGCGGAAGGCCGGGGCGGTCGAGGCCGCCGGGAGAAAGAGTGAAGATCTCGCAGCCATCGGCGGTGACGCCGACCGTGTGTTCGTATTGCGCGGAAAGCGAGCGGTCGCGCGTGACGGCGGTCCAGCCGTCAGCCAGCACTTTCACATGCGGGCGACCGAGGTTGATCATCGGCTCGATGGTGAAGATCATGCCTTCACGCAGTTCCGGTCCCTCACTGGCGCGCCCGTAGTGCAGAATGTTCGGGGAGTCGTGGAAGAGCGCGCCTACGCCATGGCCACAGAAGTCGCGCACTACGGAACAGCGCTCGGCCTCGGCGTACATTTGAATGGCTTCCCCGATCGCACCGGTGCGAGCACCCGGGCGAACGGCTGCGATGCCGCGCAGCAGGGATTCGTAGGTCACCTCGAGAAGCCGCTCTGCGGCGCGCTTGATGGTACCGACCGGATACATCCGGCTGGAATCACCGTGCCACCCGTCAACCACATAGGTGACGTCGATGTTGACAATATCGCCCTCGCGCAGCGGCTTGGCATCCGGAATACCGTGGCAGACGACATGGTTGATCGAGGTGCAGGTCGATTTCGTGTAGCCGCGATAGTTGAGGGTCGCCGGAATCGCACCGTTGTCCATGCCGAACTCGAAGACGAAACGATCAATTGCATCGGTAGGCAGACCGGGCTTTACGACAGCGGCCAACTCATCAAGGCAGCGCGCCGTGAGGCGGCAAGCCTTGCGCATTCCCTCGAAAGCTTCGGAACCGTAGAGCCTGATTGCGCCCGTATTCTTCGACGGTGCGGAAGAGGCTTCGATATAATTCACCATTGCAGGCCCTTAGCGATTGTCATTCTGGTACATAATGCAGCTATGCCGGGTTCGTCCATCGCGATCAATGGGTGGAACATTATTTCTGACTGCGCGGTTGCTTTGAACCTGCGCTCCGGCCTTTCAACCGATCGCAGCACGAACCTACACGCGATCCTTTCGGCCCGTGGCTTGATCCTGCCCTTCACTCGGACGGGGCGCTGGAAATTGCCTCGCTGGAGTAAAAACAATATGGCGCTTCCCAGCGCCCCGCTCGGCGGTTTGTGCCCGCAACTCCGGTCCCTCTGCAGCCTTGCCGGAGGATGCTTACGCTTCTTCAGGGGGCCATGTGTGCCACACAGGCACGTCCGAGGCTCAACTTGACGCCGCATTCGCGCGGGCGCCGCCGTCCCCGGAGGGAGACCATTTTCTGCGGACCCCTGATGCGGAAGCTCACGTCCTTCTTCCACACCCGGCGCCGGTCCGGCCTCGCCGCAACGCCTTGCGGTGTATCCGCGACGGGACGAGGGGATGATGGCATAGCCGCTCAATACGGGGAAAATCGAGTATGTCGTTTATTGATAACGACCTACTCAGGAGCGCGACGAAAACAGCGAGGCGAAGGTGGAGGTCGGCTTGTTCGGCATGCTGGTGACCACAACCAGCTGACGTATCTGACCGCGCTTGAAGGCGGCGAGGAAGCGCTTGTAATCACTGAAGGATACACAACCGTTGGAGTCGCCGCGGGCGCCGAGCATATAGGTGTGCGCGAGCAGACCGACACGGTTATAGACGTAGCCTGCGCCACCGACAGGATTGAGGCGGATCGCTTCGACACCGTGGAAGAGGCTTTCACGCATCGTCAGATTGTAGGTGTGCGGTGGGGTTGGTCCGCGGTTCTTGGCATGCACGAAACGCGGGTTGTCACGCATCTTGCCGAGGCCGGAATGGGCTTCCAGGCGTTCGCCGTTCGGAAGGTAGACCACGTTGGCGGAAATGTCGTAGACCGCGACGCCGCTGCGCGCGACCGGGGCAGACAGTCCCTTCTTTACGGTCGGCATCGCGTCTTCGTCATCATCCGAGGCGCCCGCATCCGGCCGGGCATAGGCGAGTACCGGTTCTGCTGGAGCGCTGCGATCGCTAGGCGTCGCGCGCCTGCTCAGGCCGTCGGGCCGAGCCATCGGCAAAGGGATCGACGTGTCGCTGCCGCTCAACACGAGATCGAACGGCTGGCTTGTGGCCGGAGCCTGTTGCTCGTTCGGCGCGGCCGGCGCAAGGCTTGCAACCTCGACCGGGCCAGGCTTGGGGGCGGCGGGCGGGACCTGCCCCTTGATGACGGCCTCGGGTTGGGCGGCGAGCGCCAGTAGGACAGGGCCTTCGGCAGCCGCGACCTCTGCCTTCGAGGGAATGATGATCCGATCAGCCGAGGCAACGGCGACAGGCGTCGTCGTAACAGCGTCATCCTTTTCCCGTTCCGGCTGGGCAGGTGCTGTTGCTGCCGCAATCATGGCCGGCTTGTTCGGCGAGCCTTCAGAAACGGTAAGAGGCTCCGACTGCCCGACGAATGCGGCTGCGAGCGCTGCGGACGGGGTCGCCACGCGAACGCCCCTTGCCAGCGCCAGTTCACTCTCGGTGCTCATGCGCAGCCTCGAGAATTTCTTGACGTGAACGAGGCGTTGCGTCGGCTCGGCCTTGGTGACGGCTAGGGGTGCAAGCGCGGCGTTGGCAAGCGGACCCGCGCTCGGGGCGACCATATGCATGGTCGCAACGGTGGCGACGACCCAAGCTGAAGCGGCAAACCCGGCACCGACAAGAGCTGCACCTGAAAGGAAGCGGAAAGGGGAAACGAAACGAGAAATGGGGGTACCTACGGGCCTGCTACTGCTAAACACATCGACCGCCAACGCCATAACACTCGTCTTTCACAACTCGTTACTGGGCCGGCAGTACAAACTGATACTTCTTCGCCGGGGCCGGTATAGGAGCATCAGGGCTAAATTGCGGCTCGCTAATATGTCCGGTTGCCTGGTAGGATGACGAATTATGGTAACCAATTCCTTTACGGGAGCGCCCAAGCCGTTCGAAATTGAAACGGGGGCCCGTTGCGCATCGCCGCGGCCTTATTTTGCGCAATCCTCCCTCTTCTCATGACGTGCCGAGAAGTGCGGATTCTGCTATATGTTCTTCCCGTCGTAGCTCCACGCTGGGAGGGAAAAGCCGATGTCTTCGACGCAAGTGGTTCATGAAGAGGTTTCGCCGGCCTTGCTGGTCGAGGCGATGTTCGCATTTCGGAAAACGGCCGCGATGAAGGCGGCCATCGAATTCGATGTTTTCACGAGACTTGCCGGGGACCGTAAAACCGCGGCGATGCTCGCGTCGGAGTTGGGTTGCGCCGAGCGCGGAGTGCGCATTCTCTGCGACTTTCTGGCGGTTTCCGGCTTCCTGACGAAGGGCGGCGACAATTACGCACTGACGCCGTCGAGCCAGGTCTTTCTCGATCGGCGCTCGCCAGCCTATATGGGGGCTGCCATCGATTTCCTCGGCTCGCCACAAATGGTGTCGTTGCTGCTCGACGACCCGGCTGCCTATGTCCGCAATGGGGGTTCCGTCGGGCTGGCGAACGTTGCCCCTGACAATCCGGTGTGGGTCAAGTTTGCGCGGGCCATGGGCGCGTTCACCGGAGTAAGCGCAAAGGCCCTGGCATCTGATGTGGCGACATGGTCAACGCCGCCGAGCAAGGTGCTCGATATTGCCGCCGGCCCCGGGTTCTTCGGGATCGAAATCGCCAAGGTGGCGCCGTCGGCACGCGTGGTTGCACTCGATTGGAAACCGGTTCTTGCTGTAACCCAAGAGAACGCGACGAAGGCGGGGGTGGCGGACCGGTTCACCTTCCAGGCGGGAAGTGCGTTCGAAGTCGATTGGGGCGGCGGCTATGACCTCATACTACTCCCGAACTTCCTTCATCACTTCGATGTTGACGGCTGCATCGCGCTTTTGAAGAAGGCGCGAGCGAACCTGGTTCCTGGAGGGCGGGTCGGGATCGTTGAGTTCGTTCCAAACGAGGATCGCGTCTCGCCGGAGTTCCCGGCTGCTTTTGCCATGGTCATGCTGGCCACGACGCCGAGAGGCGACGCTTATACGCAACGGGAGCTTGCCGACATGGCCGAATCGGCCGGGTTCCGCGTTGTCGCTTTCAAGCCGCTGCCACCATCGCCGGCCAGCCTGATCTTCCTGGAGTGATGGGCTGAGGTCTCGACCCTAGGCTCGCTCCATCACATAGCTTCCCGGCGCCTCTTCGATGGCGTTGAGCGCGGCACCGCCCGGCTTCCGGGCGGGCACGCGCTTGCCATCCTTGGCCTCGATCCAGGCCTGCCAGTGTGGCCACCACGAGCCGGCATTTTCGGCGGCTTCGGTGAGCCACGCATCGTAATCGCCCTTTGCCGCGCCACCGGTCCAGTATTGGTATTTCTTCTTGTCCGGCGGATTGACGACGCCGGCGATATGGCCGGAGCCCGCGAGCACGAAATCCACCTTGCCACCGAAGAACTGGCTGCCGAGAAACACCGATTTTGCCGGCGCGATATGATCCTCGCGGGTTGCTAGGTTGTAGATCGGGATCTTGACGTCCTTGAGCGACAGCTTGTGGCCGTCGAGGATCATCTCGTTCGCGGTCAACGCGTTCCTGAGGTAGCAATTGCGCAGGTAGAAAGCGTGGTTGGCTGCCGCCATGCGGGTGGAATCGGCATTCCAGAAGAGCAGGTCGAAGGGCATGGGATCCTGGCCCTTCAGGTAATTGTTGACGAAGTAGGGCCAGATCAGCTCCGAGGCCCGCAGCATGTTGAAGGCGGTTGCCATCTTCGAACCGTCGAGGTAGCCGATCTCGTCCATATGGGCTTCAAGCCGTCCCAACTGTTCCTCGTCGACGAAGACCTTGAGATCGCCGGCATAGGTGAAATCCACCTGCGTCGTGAAGAGAGTTGCCGTCTTGATCCGCTTGTTCTTTTCCTTGGCATGCAGCGCCAGCGTCGCGGCAAGCAGTGTGCCGCCGACACAGTAGCCAACGGCGTTCGCCTCCTTCTCGCCCGTCGCCTTCTCGATTGTATCGAGGGCAAAGTCGATGCCCTCGCGCGCATAGGCGGCCCAGTCTTTTTGCGCATGGCGGGCGTCGGGATTGACCCAGGAAATCACGAAGACGGTCTGTCCCTGGTCGACGCACCATTTGATGAACGATTTCTGTGGGTTGAGATCGAGGATGTAAAACTTGTTGATCCACGGCGGGCAGATGAGGAGCGGGCGTTTCAGCACCGTCTCGGTCGTCGGCTCATACTGGATGATCTGGCAGATCTCGTTCTGCGCGATCACCTTGCCTGCGGTGAGCGCCATATCGCGGCCGACTGCGAACTTGGTCATGTCGGTCTGGCGAAGCCTCAGGTCGCCTTGGCCGGCGACGATATCCTCGGCGAGCATCTTCATGCCGCGCACCAGGTTTTCGCCGCTGGTGGCAATCGTTTCGCGATAAAGCTGCGGATTGGTGGCGACGAAGTTGGTCGGCGAAAGCGCGGCCGTGATCTGTTTCACATAGAAGCCGGCCTTGTGCTTCGTGTGTTCGTCGAGGCCTTCGGTTTCGGCGACGATCTTCTCGGCCCAATCGGCGGTGATCAGGTAAACCTGCTTCAGAAATTCGAAGAACGGGTTCTTTTGCCAGTCCTCATCGGCAAAGCGTTTGTCCTTGCTGACCGATTCTTCCGCCGGCGTCTCGCCCTGCATGCGCTGCATCGAACGCATCCAGATTCCGAAGTAGCTGCTCATCAGCTGCGTCTGCGCCTCGAAGGTGCGGCGCGGATCGGCGATCCAGTACTCGGTGACCTTGGAGAGCGTCTTGACCATATCGGTCACCGGCTCTGCCGCATTCTCAGCGATCTCGCCGCGCTCGCGCGGCGCCAGCCAGGCAGTGGCCGCCTTGCCGAGATTTTCGAGCGCACGGGCGAAGTTGACCGCCATGGCCTCGGGATCTTTCAACAGGTAGGGATCTAGGTCCTTTGCATTGAAGCCCGGGTTCTTTGCCTTGTTGCCGTTTTCCTGCTTGCTGTCGGTCACGCGTTTCCTCCGGCGGCAGCATGTTCCTGCAAATTGAGTTGTACATCTGGAAAGATCGATAAAACAAGTTCCGCTGACGCTCGCTCGTGCTATTGCTTTGTGGCGGCGACGAATTTAACAGTCGAAGCACCCTCAGGATTTGGGAACCTCTGGCACATGACGAAAAACGGCATCCGCATCATCGCAAACGTGACCCGCATCGCGCTCATTAGCGCCGCCGCGGCCATGACGCTTGCCGGATGCCTGCAGACGCCCGAGGAAAAGGCCGCTTTCAAAGCCAGTCAGGCAGCGCCGACCCCCGTCGTCATGAATGCGACAAAGGGCGAGGCGCCGACGGTGAGCGGTCTGTCGCATTACAAGGACGGCTATCCCGGGTTTGGAGCGCCGCTGACAGCCGCAAACGTCCAGATGAGCGACCAGGAGGCCGGCGGCCTTCAGTCGAAGCTGACGGCACTTGCTGCCCAGCGCAAGGCCGGCACGATCTCGGAAGCCGAGTATCAGCGTCGGGTCGCGGAATTTCGCAAGCTAGCAGCCGAGCACGGCGCCGACACGCTCTCGGAAATCGCCAATTAGGCCTTGCCTTCGCTGCGATTTGGAAGCAAAGCCTTCCATCAGTGGCGGAAGATGAATTTTTCCCGATAATGCAAGGCCTGCACGGCTCTCCGTCAAAGAAATGCCGTGCGACGCAAGTCTGATGAATACGGCGTTGGCGATTCTGAAGTTCGTATCGCGAACAGCCGGGAATTAGGACGAACTTCGAGCGCGGCCGCGGTGGCCGCATTTCCGTGGGGAAAGAAATGGAAGAGTTTCACAAAGTCCGGCGTTTGCCGCCTTACGTTTTCGAACAGGTCAACCGTTTGAAAGCGAGCGCGCGAGCGGGCGGGGCCGATATCATCGATCTCGGCATGGGAAACCCTGACCTTCCGACCCCGAAGGCGATCGTCGACAAGCTCTGCGAAGTCGTCCAGGATCCGCGCACACACCGCTATTCGTCGTCCAAGGGCATTCCCGGCCTTCGCCGGGCGCAAGCCGCCTACTACGCGCGCCGCTTTGGCGTGAAGCTCAATCCGGACACGCAGGTCGTCGCAACGTTGGGCTCCAAGGAAGGCTTCGCCAACATGGCGCAGGCAATCACGGCGCCCGGCGATGTGATTCTTTGCCCGAACCCGACGTACCCGATTCACGCCTTCGGCTTTCTGATGGCCGGCGGCGTCATTCGCTCGATGTCGGTCGAGCCGGACGAGAGCTTCTTTCCGCCGCTGGAGCGCGCGGTCCGTCATTCGATTCCGAAGCCGCTTGCGCTGATCCTCAACTATCCGTCCAACCCGACGGCTTTTGTAGCGACACTGGACTTCTACAAGGACGTCGTCGCCTTCGCCAAGAAGCACGACATCATCGTCTTGTCCGACCTTGCCTACTCCGAGATCTACTTCGAGGGCGAGCCGCCTCCGTCGGTTCTGGAGGTTCCGGGCGCGATGGATGTGACCGTCGAGTTCACCTCGATGTCGAAGACCTTCTCGATGCCGGGCTGGCGTATGGGCTTTGCGGTCGGCAACGAACGCCTGATCGCGGCACTGACGCGCGTCAAATCCTACCTCGATTACGGCGCGTTTACGCCGATCCAGGTGGCGGCAACGCATGCGCTGAACGGTGACGGCTCCGACATTGCGGAAGTTCGCAATGTCTATAAGCGTCGCCGCGATGTCATGGTGGATACCTTCGGCAAGGCTGGCTTCGAGGTGCCGCCGCCGGCAGCAACGATGTTTGCCTGGGCCAAGATCCCGGAAAAGTTCCGCCACCTCGGTTCGCTGGAATTTTCCAAGCTGCTCGTTGAAAAGGCCGACGTGGCGGTCGCGCCGGGCATCGGCTTTGGCGAGATGGGCGATGACTACGTACGCCTGGCGCTCGTCGAGAACGAGCACCGTATCCGTCAGGCAGCCCGCAATATCAAGAAGTTCATGTCGACGGCAGACGAGACGATGCATAACGTCATCTCGCTCAACGCACATCGCTGATATAATCCCCTCAACGGCAGCCGCTCCGGCGGCTGCCTTTCATGACACATTTCAGGATCGATTCATGGCAGATGCCCTCAAAATCGGCATTGCGGGCTTGGGTACCGTTGGTGCTTCGCTTGTCCGTATCATTCAGCAGCGCAGCAACGAGCTGGCCGCAACGTGCGGACGCCCGATCCTGATTACGGGTGTTTCCGCCCGCGACAAGACCAAGGACCGCGGAATCGATGTTGGCGGCATCGAATGGTTCGATCGGCCGGAAGATCTGGCGGAGAAGGGCGACATCGACGTCTTCGTCGAACTCATGGGTGGAGTCGACGGTTCCGCCAACAGCTCTGTGCGCGCAGCTCTGCAGCGTGGTCTCCATGTGGTGACGGCGAACAAGGCGCTGCTTGCCTATCACGGCGTCGAGCTGGCGACGATCGCGGAAGAGAAGGGCGCGTTGCTGAACTTCGAAGCAGCCGTTGCCGGCGGTATCCCTGTCATCAAGGCGCTGCGCGAGTCACTGACCGGTAACACGATCTCCCGCATCTACGGGATCATGAACGGTACCTGCAATTACATCCTGACAAAGATGGAGAAGGAAGGCCTGTCCTTCGCCGACTGCCTGAAGGAGGCGCAGCGCCTCGGCTATGCAGAAGCTGACCCCGCCTTCGACATCGAAGGCAATGACACTGCCCACAAGCTCTCCATCCTTACGACGCTCGCCTTCGGAAACCAGATCGCCGCCGACGACATCTATCTCGAAGGCATCACCAATATCTCGATCGAGGATATTCACGCTGCAGCCGATCTCGGCTACCGCATCAAGCTGCTCGGCGTTGCGCAGCGCACGGATACCGGCATCGAGCAGCGCGTGCATCCAACGATGGTGCCAGTCGATTCCGTGATTGCACAGGTCGATGGCGTGACAAACGCGGTTGCGATCGAGTCGGACGTTCTCGGCGAGTTGCTGATGGTAGGCCCAGGCGCCGGCGGCAACGCCACGGCTTCGTCGGTGCTCGGTGACATCGCGGACATAGCCAAGAGCCGACCCGGCGCGCAGCGCGTTCCCGTTCTCGGCCATCCCGCCAAATCGCTGGAGCCCTATCGCAAGGCGCAGATGCAAAGCCACGAAGGCGGATATTTCATTCGCTTGACGGTACTCGACCGTACCGGCGTGTTCGCGAGTGTGGCCACCCACATGGCGGAAAACCAGATCTCGCTGGAATCGATCGTACAGCGTTCGAAGCAGCATCTGGCGCCGTCGCACCACCAGACGATCATCATGGTGACGCACGCGACAACCGAAGATTCCGTCCGCAAGGCGGTCGCCGCAATCAAGGGCGAGGGTTACCATGTCGGAGAGCCGCAGGTGATCCGCATCGAGCGGCCGAAGGAAGACTGAGACTTCTACGGTGTTTTAGCCGATGCCGGATGCGGCGGCAGATCAGCCGCGCATCCACAGCTAACGTCGACTCTCTCGTCCAAAACCGTTGTGCGGCTGATCCAAGCCGCATAAAGCTGCCAATATCGCGCCCTGTCTCGGGGCGGTGACAAGCGTTAAGGGCAGCAGACGAGATGGAGATTCCGGCCGATCCGGTACAGCGCGCGTTTCTAGGCGTCGAGAAATCCGTGTTAGACAACCGCTGGATTTCGCGACTGGATCAGGCTGGCCAAAACCGGGCGCTCGCCATGTCTCAGATGCACGGGCTGCCTGAACTCATTGCGCGTGTTCTCGCCGGACGCGGCGTCACGGTCGACGAGGCGCTGGAGTTTCTTGACCCGACCCTTCGTGGCTTGATGCCCGATCCTTATACGCTGACGGATTGTGAGAAGGCTGCCAGCCGGCTTGTCGAGGCAATTCGAAGCCAGCAGCAGGTTGCAATTTTCGGTGACTACGACGTTGACGGCGCATCGTCGTCGGCGCTGATGTTCCGCTTTCTCAAGCACTTCGGCGTCAAGGCTGAGATCTATATTCCAGATCGCGTTTTTGAAGGTTATGGACCCAACGCCGCGGCAATCGGCAGTCTGATCGACAACGGTGCGCGGCTGATCGTCACCGTCGATTGCGGATCGACCAGCCATGACGCTCTCGCCGAAGCTGCCCGGCGCAATATCGACGTCGTTGTCATTGATCACCACCAGGTGACACATGATTTGCCGCGCTGCCACGCGCTGGTCAATCCGAACCGCGAGGACGATCTCTCCGGGCAGGGACATCTTTGCGCCGCTGGCGTCGTGTTCCTGGTTCTCGTCGCGACGCTGCGGTTGTTGCGAGAGGCTGGCGATCCCCGCGCCAGGTCGATCGATCTGCTGCAATGGCTCGATATCGTTGCGCTTGCGACTGTCTGCGACGTCGTCCCGCTGAAGGGCCTGAACCGTGCTTACGTGGTCAAAGGGCTGATCGCCGCACGACATCAGGGCAATGCCGGCCTGTCTGCGTTGTTCCGCAAGGCCGGTCTCGCCGGGCCTGTAACGCCCTACCATTTCGGATTCCTGATCGGCCCGCGCATCAATGCCGGCGGACGCATCGCCGACGCTGCGCTCGGGAGCCGCCTGCTCACTCTCGACGACACGGGGGAGGCCGAGGCGATCGCCCAGCGATTGGACGAGCTCAACCGCGACCGGCAGGCGATGGAAGCGGCAATGCTCCAGGAAGCCGAGGCGGAGGCGCTGGCGGAATACGGGGATGGCACAGGCGCCTCGGTGATCGTCACCGCACATGACAAATGGCACCCTGGGATCGTCGGCCTGATTGCCGCCCGTCTCAAGGAAAAGTTCAAGCGCCCGGCCTTTGCCATTGCTTTCGACCCGTCCGGCAAAGGCACCGGCTCGGGCCGCTCGATCAACGGCTTCGACATGGGCAAGATGGTGCGCGCAGCGGTGGACGAGGGCCTGCTGATCAAAGGCGGCGGCCACGCCATGGCTGCCGGCCTCACAGTTGAGCGCGACAAGCTCGGCGGTCTACGCAGCTTTTTTTATGAACGTGCCGAAAAGACAGTAGCGGCGCTCGTCGCCAACGAGACGTTGAAGATCGACGGAGCGATAGCCGCCAGCGGCGCTACCCTCGACCTGATCGATCGGCTCGAGACAGCCGGCCCCTATGGTTCTGGCCACGCGCAGCCTCTCTTTGCGATTCCGGCTCACCGTCTTCGCGACTCCCGCCTGGTGGGCGAGAAGCACGTGAAAGTGACGCTCGAGGCCATGGACGGCACCCGGCTGGACGGGATCGCATTTCGAGCTGCCGATACGCAACTGGGCAACCTGTTGCTGAATTCCAGGGGCGGCAGCCTGCACGTTGCAGGCTCTCTCGGCGCGGACCACTATCAAGGCTCACGACGCATTCAGCTGCGCGTCCAGGACGCCGCGCCGGCGCGGTGATATCGGCAGACGCAGATGGCACAGCCGTTTCTGAACGACGGTGCCACAGATCGGCGTTAGATGAGAATGTGCTGCGTCAAGTCGCTCTCGATGAAGATCATGTTGGGCTTGTAGCCGCGCTCGAGGAATGTCTCGCGGCGGGCCATATCGGCTGCGAAGATCATTGTATTCTCGATCCCGATCGGATCATTGTCGTCGAGGTCGGCGGTGACATCGATTTCCGGCGGTAGACCCACATCGCGAAGCAGTTCGGTGATCAATGCCGGATCGGCCATGCCGCTGAGAATGAGCCGATCGACGCCTGCGGTTGCGCTCACTTGGTAAGCGAGGGTCTGCATGGCGACCAGCATCGGAAAGGATTCGCGTAGCGCCGCGACTTCGGGATGATCGCCCATGCCTCCGAGCGCCATGCGTGTATAAAGTTCGTAAGCCTTGATGAAATCCTTGCGAACCGCCCAGAAGCGGACTGCGACGGCCATGCGGTTGAGAGTGAAGACCTTGCACATTTCCTCGTAGATCGCACGTGCCTCGGGCGTCGTGCTGAGCTTTCCGCGCTTGGCGGCCATGTAGAGGAAGTATTCGAGCCCGCCGCGATACTTGTCCCAGGCGACCATAACCTCCTCGTTGCCCGTCTGCGAGCGGTCGGGGGCCACCTTCGAGGCGACGACGGAGCGATAGAAAGGCTGCTTGAGGAAGGCCACGCCGCTTTGGTCGAGCACATGTGCGAGATAGGGAAAGAAGCAGAAGCAGAAATCCCGCGGAACCCACACGGAGCGCAGTGCCGACGATCGATAAATCGCTATTTCCGGGAAGATGTGTCGTTCGAACAGGAACTGAAACACTTCGACAAAGTCATGCCGGCCGAACTTGATATCCTCATCGACCTTGTAGAACGTGGTGAGGTCGCGATCGTTGATTTCGTCGTAGAGATACCAGGGCGCGTGGCAGGCGGACACGTCGGAATTCGCATCGAGGTAGGCGACCGCCGCCTTCACGCCCTCGGGAATGAGAAAGTCGTCGTCGGCGAGATAGATCGAATACTCACCGACCGCGTGGTGGAACGAACTCGCGATGTTCTTGTAAGGCCCACCGTTGACTGCGCGGCGGTAAAGGCGAATGGGAAGGCCCCTGGCGATGAACTCTTCGACGACTTCAGCCGTATTGTCGGTTGAGGCATTGTCGGAAATTACGATCTCGTAGGGGAAGTCGAAGTCGTAGGTTTCGCAATGCTCGAGTGCGTTGCGTAGATACGCTTCCCGATTGTAGGTTGGGATGCAGATGCTGAGTTTGATGCCGCTCAATTGAATGCTCTCCGGGGCAGGGCGTCGCCTTCATGGCGTTGGTCGAAGGGCGCGGGCGCCCGAAATTCTGCGGATCATGATTTCAAGGCGAGACGCTGCGATCACGGGCGGACCAAAGGGCCGCTCTTTCCACGAGGAGACGCTCCCCTGTGAGCATAGCAACTTCCATCAAGATCGCCTCCGCGATGGCGATCTATGCGCGGCCGCTTGCCGGCAAAGATCTTAATGTGACTATCTATGGGGTCGAGTTGGAGCGAGGCTGGTGTTCGCGGTCGTGCAGGAAGCCGCAGCGACCGATACAAAAGACAATCGGAGAGATGAAGTCACGTTTTGCGGCGAGGGCGTCGCTCAGGCGGCGAAGTTGTGCGTCCATGCCTTGATTCAAATTAGGAACGCCTTAGCCGGTATTGCGACCTCAAAGGACTTGAAATTCAGCGACAGCTCGTTCGAGCCTATAGTTTTTCTGCTCGCAACGAAGCGAAGCACTGTTTTCGCACAGGCTCACGCGGCGTGCTATCAGGATTGAGCGCGCATGGCCCCAAAGTTCCTGCAGGAGCAACAAATTGACCGTGGAAGAAGTAGCGACGATTACTCTCACCATTCTCAAGAGGGCAGCTAGCCTTCGCGCCACCGGACCAGCAAGTGGGGCGGCTCAATGAACTTGCTCGAAAGTGGAAAGGATCTGTCAGAAAGAGCCACTTTCAGTGACTCCCGCAAGCTGGAGCAAATCCATCTGCTCCAATGGAACGTCTTCCGCCAACCGTGCTGCAGCAACCGGTGGCAGCCAGGCGAATACTTGATCAGCCTCTATCGAACCCGTGGAAACATATGCCTCAACGTAATCGGTCGCTAGTGCGAGATCGATTTGACGCAGCAGAATGTATGTGCGGCACACATCCGCTGCTGGGTGACCCGAACAAGCATCGAGCCAGTCCACGACGACGCTTCCGTGAACGTTCCAAGGGTGAAAGTCTCCATGACAAAGCGTATCGCCGTCAGGCAGAGTTTGCAGATATTGCAGCAACCGCTTCCTGTCTCCTTCGGGCAAGGCGCATGCCTGTCGAATATTGACGGCAAGCCTCGCCTTCAGCGGCGCAAGACCAGTGCCGGGACGTGTATGAATTTCTTGATGTATTAGGACCATCTTCTGTAAAATCGGCGCACGCGCCGACGAGATCAGACCTTCACCTAAACTTTCATTTGGCGCGAGGTCCATAACGACAGCCCAACGGCCCTCGTACTCCTTGACAGCGTGAACCCTCGGCGCAGGCAGTCCGTTTCTCTCTACGAATGCGAGATGCGCGGCTTCTCTGAAAGCGGAAGTCTTCGGCACCCCGGATTTATAGAGTTTGAGTGCCAGGTCTCCAAATTCATAAACCTCCGCTTGCTTGCCCAAACCGAGGGTGCGACCAATTTTGCTCATCGTATCATCTGCCAGTTTCGTGGGAAGCATTGCAACGATACGCCACAAGTCCTCCAGCGTCCATTTCGGCCCGAAAGGCGACGTCCTAACCGCAGCCGATTTTGGGTGAATTTCGGGACGCAAGTCTGAAAATGTAATTAAATCAATACGAATGGCACGCCCTAGGGGAGTCGAACCCCTCTTCCCAGAATGAAAATCTGATGTCCTAACCGATAGACGAAGGGCGCTTCCTTCGTGGTGGCGCCCTTATAGTCAGGCACTTCGAATCCCGCAAGCGGCAAAACAAGAAAAAATCACAATGGCGCGATTTTTTCCCCGCTTCCAGCATCACGCTCCCACTGAGTCCCATTTATCGCTTTGATATTGTTACGTATTATCAATTCGCGGGCCGCCTGCGAAGATGTGGAAAGGTTTGGCGATGCAGCCGATCGTAGCCGGCAGCATCGCCAATGAGCAGTTTCTCAGGCGCGCACCTCGAAAACCATGTTGAACGGTGTTTCGGTGGCGCGGCGGAAATGCTTGAAGCCGGCGTCGAGCGCGACTTTCCTGAGCTTGGTCTCGCCGGCCTGCGCGCCGAGGGCGAGCCCCACCTCTTGAGAGAGCGATGCCGGTGTGCAGATCATCGTCGATGCGCCGTAGTAGACGCGGCCGACCGGGTTGAGATTGTCCTTCAGGCAATCATGAGCGAAGGGCTCGACGATTAGCCAGGTGCCATCCGCAGAGAGCGATTTCTTGACATGTTTGCCGGCGCCGACCGGATCTCCCATATCGTGCAGGCAGTCGAACATGGCAATGAGGTCGTAACTCCCTTCAGGGAATCCGGCCGCCGGAGACTGTTCGAAGGTGACGCGCTCGGAAACACCGGCCTCCTTTGCCGCGGCCTTCGCCCGCTCAATCGACGGCGCGTGATAGTCGAAGCCGTAGAATGTTGACGCCGGGTAAGCTTGAGCCATTAGGATCGTTGAGGCGCCATGGCCGCAGCCGACATCCGCGACCTTCGCGCCCGCTTTCAGGCGAGCTTCGACCCCCTGCAAAGCCGGTATCCAGTCTGCGACCAGATTGTTGTTATAGCCGGTCCTGAAGAACCGCTCGGTTCCGCGGAACAAGCAGGCGCTGTGTTCATGCCACCCTACACCCGTGCCGGTGCGGAAGGCGTCGGCCACCTTGGGCTCGTCCATCCACATGGATTGCACGACCTGAAAAGCGCCTGCGAAGAAGGCAGGACTGTCTTCCACTGCAAAGACCATTGCCTGCTCAGGCGTGAGGTGAAAGCGATCGGTCTTCTCGTCGTAGCTGAGGTAATCGGCTGCCGCCAAGGCAGACAGCCACTCTCTGAGATAGCGCTCCTTTATGCCGGTTTCCTTCGCTATCTCAGCTGAGTTGCGTGGTTTGCCGTCGGCCATGGCCTTGAACAGGCCGAGGTCATCGCCCAGTACCACCAGCGCTCCGGATACGGCCGCGCCCACGTCGCCGATCAACCGGCCGACGAGTGCGTCTACTTTCTGCATGTCGGGTTCGCGCATGTCTTCCTCCCTCGGAAAACGCAGGAAAAGCCAGCCCACCCGGCACTATAGCACCGTCGTCGTTCGCCGCTAAAACAACACTGAGGCATCGTGGGTGCGAGTTTCATTTTTAGAATGAAAGGGCGATGTGCAAACGAAACTAAACGTGCTGGTTGCGCCAATTGCCGCGTTGACAAGAAAATTGGCCAGATTGATAGTTCGATTGCCCCTAGAGGCTTGGAGGAAAGATCATGATCAAGCAGTTGACTATTCTTGCATCCGTTTCCCTGCTCGGGGCGCTGGCATTTGCAACGCCATCCTCGGCGCTGACCATGAAAGAGTGCAGCGCGAAGTACAAGTCAGCCCAGGCGGATGGCTCCGCAAAGGACATGAAGTGGAACGACTTCCGCAAGGCGCAGTGTGGTCCAGACGCGACGGCAGAGCCGGATGTCACACTGAATAGTGGCGAGGAACCGGAAAAGCCGACGATGACGGCGCCCAAGGGCGTTTCGTTCCCGACAGCCGTTGCACCAAAATATGCGAAGGAAACGCCCGGCAAGGGCAGGATGCACACCTGCGTCGACGCCTACCACCAGAACAAGGACGCCAATACGCTCAATGGCCTGAAGTGGATCCAGAAGGGCGGCGGCTTCTACAGCCTTTGCAACGCCAAGCTAAAGAGCTGACATCTTCGTCGCCGTTTGGTGATCGAAGTAGAACATTGCGAGGTTCCGAAATGAAAAGGCCGCCGTAAAAAATCCGGCGGCCTTTGAACTGATTGGAGGCGATTCGCCTAGTGCAGGATCTGGCTGAGGAACAGCTTGGTGCGTTCGTGTTGCGGATTGTCGAAGAACTCGGCCGGCGAGTTCTGTTCGACGATCTGGCCTTGGTCCATGAAGATGACCCGGTTGGCGACCTGACGCGCAAAGCCCATTTCGTGTGTCACGCAGAGCATGGTCATGCCTTCTTCGGCGAGCCCGACCATCGTCTCCAGCACTTCCTTGATCATCTCAGGGTCGAGCGCCGATGTCGGCTCGTCGAACAGCATGATCTTCGGGTTCATGCAGAGCGAACGGGCGATCGCCACGCGCTGCTGCTGACCGCCGGAGAGCTGGCCTGGATACTTGTTGGCCTGCTCCGGGATCTTGACGCGCTTCAGGAAGTGCATGGCGACTTCCTCCGCCTGCTTCTTCGGCATCTTGCGCACCCAGATTGGGGCCAGCGTGCAGTTTTCCAGGATGGTCAGATGCGGGAACAGGTTGAAGTGCTGGAAGACCATACCGACTTCGCGGCGGACTTCATCGATCTTCTTGAGGTCGTTGGTGAGTTCGACGCCGTCGACGACGATCTGCCCCTTCTGGTGTTCTTCCAGGCGGTTGATGCAGCGGATCATGGTCGACTTGCCGGATCCCGACGGGCCGGCAATGACGATGCGCTCGCCACGCATCACTTTCAGATTGATGTCACGCAGCACGTGAAAATCGCCGTACCACTTGTTCATCCCAATGATGTCGACGGCAACATCGGTTGCCGAAACGGTCATCTTTTTTTGCTGAGCTTCAGCCATGTGTTCGTTCCCTTGATCTTTTATCGTTTGTGGCCGGTATCGAGATAGCGTTCCATGAAGTTTGAATAGCGCGACATGCCGAAGCAGAACAGCCAAAAAACGAAGCCTGCGAAAATCAGGCCCGTCAATGGCGTCACAGCGCTTGCCCAGTTGGCGTCCGTAAAGTTGAACCGGACGATGCCGAGCAGATCGAACATACCGATGATCGATACGAGCGACGTATCCTTGAACATGCCGATGAAGGTGTTGACGATACCCGGGATGACCAGCTTGATCGCCTGCGGCAAGATGATCAGCCGCATCTTCTGCCAGTAGCCGAGGCCGAGCGAATCTGCGCCCTCGGACTGGCCTTTCGGGATCGCCTGCAAGCCACCGCGAATGACTTCGGCCATGTAGGCTGAGGCAAAGATCGCCACACCGATCAACGCGCGCAACAGCTTGTCGATCGTATAGCCTGCCGGCAGGAACAGCGGCAGCATCACGCTCGCCATGAACAGCACCGTGATCAGCGGGATGCCGCGGATGATCTCGATGAAGCCGACGCAGACCATCTTGATGACAGGCATCTTCGAGCGGCGACCGAGCGCCAGGATGATGCCGAACGGCAGAGACACGGCGATGCCCACGAATGAAAGCACCAGCGTCACCATCAGCCCGCCCCAGAGCGGTGTGTCGACGATCTCCAGGCCGAAACCGCCGTAGAGCAGCCAGAAGGCAAGGAGCGGCAGGGCGATGAAGAGCAGGACTGCGTTGGTGCCCTTGAACGGTGCCTTTGGTATCAGCATCGGTACCAAGAGCAGCACGAACAAAATCCCGACGATGGTCGGGCGCCAGCGTTCGTCGAGCGGGTATCGACCATACACGAACTGGTCGACCTTCGCATTCACGAATGCCCAGCAAGCACCGCTCCAGCCGTCGGGCTGAATGCCGCCCTGAACCGCTGTTGCACAGAAGGTGCGATCCGTTCCGGTCCAGACGGCCTGGATGAACAGCCAGTTGATCACGTGCGGCAACGCCCAGCCAAGGAAGGCAATGGCCAAGACCGTCAGCACGATATCCTTGGGTGTCGCCATCAGATTCTTACGAACCCAGGCCAGCGGGCCGCTTTCGCTGCGCGGCGCCGGCTCGGCATCGAGAAAGTTGGTTCTGACGAAGGATTGGTTGGATGTCGGCATCTTATCTCTCCACCAGAGCCATCTTGGCATTGAACCAGTTCATCAACAGCGAGGTGAGGATGCTGAGGGTGAGATAGACGACCGCCCAGATAAAGACGATTTCGATCGCTTGGCCCGTCTGGTTAAGGATCGTTCCACCGACCGCAACGAGATCCGCGAAGCCGATGGCAATGGCCAGCGACGAGTTCTTCGTCAAGTTGAGGTACTGGCTGGTAAGTGGTGGAATGATGATGCGCAAAGCCTGCGGGACTACGACGAGGCGCGTAACACTTGCAGGATACAGACCAAGCGCACCGGCTGCCTCGGATTGACCCTTCGGTACACCGCGAATACCCGCGCGGACGATTTCAGCAATGAAGGCCGCCGTATAGAAGGACAACGCCAAGAACAGCGACATGAATTCCGGCCCGACGACCGCGCCACCGGTGAGATTGAATTTTCCGGCCACGGGTACGTCAAACGACAGCGGCAGGCCGGACAGCAGGAACGCCAGGAGCGGCAGGCCAACGACGAGCGCAGTCGATACCCAGATTGTATGGAATTGCTTTCCAGTTGCGGCTTGGCGCTTGTGCGCCCAACGCGCGACGAATGCGGATGCCACGATCCCAACGAGGAAGGCCAGGCCGACCACCCACATGCCTTCGCCGAAGATCGGCTTGGGAAATGCGAGGCCGCGATTGTTGAGGAATACGTTCAGCGGCAGATGCAGCGACTCGCGCGCCCCTGGCAGGACGGCAAGAACGCCCTGATACCAAAAGAAGATGACGAGCAGGGGCGGGATGTTGCGGAAGACCTCGACATACACCGTGCAAAGCTTGGCGATCAGCCAGTTATGCGACAGGCGGCCGATGCCGACGACAAAGCCGATGATCGTTGCCGTGATAATGCCGGTAACCGCTACCAGAACGGTGTTGAGGAGGCCGACCACCAGCGCGCGGCGATAGGTGGCGTCGCTGGAATAGCCGATCAGCGACTGGCCGATGTCGAAGCCCGCGCGCCCGTTCAGAAAGCCGAAGCCGGAAGCGGTGCCGGAGCGTGCCAAATTCTGGGCCGTATTGTGGGCGATCCACCATACGAAGCCAACAATGACGACGATGGTGAGAACCTGGAAGAAAATACCCCGATACCTCGGGTCGTAGAGCGCTGACTGGAAGCTCCAGCCAGTGCTTTGCACATGCGACGTGTGCACAGCCTCTTGCGTCATGCCGAGCCTAATCCCCTATGAGCCCGTTTTCGGGCTTTTCTCTTTGTGGTGGGAAGGCGGAAAACCGCCTCCCCACAGTTTCGTCAGTCGATCAACGTACCGGCGGTGCGTACTGGAGGCCGCCCTTGTTCCACAACGCGTTCAGACCACGCTCGATCTTGAGCGGGCTGCCCTGACCGACGTTGCGTTCGAAGACTTCGCCATAGTTGCCGACGCCCTTGATGATGTTGTAGGCCCATTCGTTGGTGAGCCCCATGTCGGTGCCGATTTTCGTATCGGTTTCCGTGCCGAGGAAGCGCTTGATGTCAGGGTTCGCGGAGTTCTTCATCTCATCGACGTTGGCCTGGGTGATGCCGAACTCTTCTGCGGTGACGAGCGCATAAGCCGTCCACGAAACGATGTCGAACCACTGGTCGTCACCCTGGCGAACGGCCGGGCCGAGCGGTTCCTTGGAAATGATTTCCGGAAGGACCATGTGCTCGTCGGGGTTCTTCAGCGTCAGACGCAATGAGTAGAGGCCAGACTGGTCGGTCGTGTAGACGTCGCAACGGCCGGCGTCGTAGGCGGCGTTTACTTCCTCAAGCTTTTCGAAAACGACCGGATTGTACTGGAGGTTGTTCGACTTGAAATAGTCTGCGAGGTTCAGTTCGGTCGTTGTGCCGGACTGGACGCAGACGGCCGCGCCGGAAAGTTCGAGCGCCGACTTCACGTTGAGGCTCTTGCGAACCATGAAGCCCTGGCCGTCATAATAGGTAACCGGGCGGAAGTTGAAGCCCTGTGCCGTATCGCGGTTGATTGACCACGTCGTGTTACGCGACAGGACGTCGATTTCGCCCGACTTCAGAGCCGGGAAGCGGTCTTTGGCCGACAGCGGCGTGTATTTTACCTTGGTCGGGTCGCCGAAAACGGCCGAAGCGATTGCCTTGCAGAAGTCGACGTCGAAGCCAGCCCAATTGCCGGAAGCGTCAGGCTGCGCGAAACCGAGAAGGCCGGTGTTGACGCCGCACTGAATAAAACCCTTTGCCTTGACGTCTTCGAGCGTGGTGGCAGAAGCTGCCGAAGCGCCAAGTCCGAAGACTGCTGCGCCGATGGCGGCCGACAGAAGCTTAATCTTCATTTTTCCCAACCTTTTCCTTTGTCTTATCTTTTTGTGGGAGCGTCGCCGAAGCAAGCAAAACCTCCCATATGGCTCGACACCCTCCCGGCGCGAGCAGTGCTATCTCAGTCGCAAATGTCACCACGGTCAAGTGTCGCAGTGAAAGATTGCGTGATATTTCGGCAATTCCCTAATTGAGGCGCGCAAAATAAGCAGATGGCTAACGAAATGGCGGCGTTTTGCCGAAAAAAATCGCGCAAAATCACTGATATATCTGCAGAATCCTCAGATAGGCGGACATTTTACCCAATCCTCCTTCGGGGTTGACCGATCGTTTTGACCGGTTCAAAAAGTTTGCCGACTGCATCCCACCGCCAAAGGCATTTCCGACATGACAGATAAAGACGGCCCGCTTCAAAACGCAGGCATCAACACGCGCCTTTCCCACCTCGGCAACGATCCGGCCGAATACCACGGTTTCGTCAATCCGCCGGTTGTTCATGCCTCGACGGTACTCTTTCCCAATGCGAGGGCGATGGAAACCCGCGCGCAGAAGTACACCTACGGAACACGCGGTACCCCGACAACGGACGCCCTTTGCGAGGCGATCGATGCGCTCGAAGGCTCTGCTGGGACAATCCTTGTGCCGTCGGGCCTAGCGGCGGTTACCGTCCCGTTCCTGGCTTTCCTGTCTGCCGGTGATCATGCGCTGATCGTCGATTCGGTCTATGGGCCGACGCGGCATTTCTGTGACACCATGCTGAAGCGCCTGGGCGTTGAGGTCGACTATTACGACCCCATGGTCGGGGCGGGCATCGAGGCGTTGATCAAGCCGAACACCAAGCTCGTTCACACAGAAGCTCCAGGGTCGAATACCTTCGAAATGCAGGATATCCCGACAATTTCCGCGATTGCGCACAAGCACGGCGCAATTGTAACGATGGACAACACCTGGGCGACGCCGGTCTATTTCAAGCCGCTCGATTTCGGCGCCGACATCTCCATTCACGCAGCCACCAAGTACCCGTCCGGCCACTCGGATATCCTGATGGGAACAGTTTCGGCGAACGCCAAATACTGGCCGCAGTTGCACGAAGCAAACATTACGCTTGGCATTTGCGGCGCGCCCGACGACGCCTATCAGATCCTGCGCGGGCTGCGCACCATGGGTGTTCGCCTGGAGCGCCACTATGAAAGTGCGCTCACCATCGCCAGGTGGCTCGAGGGCAGGGAGGACGTCGCCACGGTGCTCCATCCGGCGCTTCCGAGCTTCCCGGGGCACGAGCTGTGGAAGCGCGATTTCAAGGGCGCGAGTGGCATCTTCTCCTTCGTTCTGGCTGTTGATGCTCCGGAGAAGTTCAAGGCCAAGGCGCATGCCTTCCTTGACGCGCTGCAGATCTTCGGCCTCGGTTGGTCGTGGGGAGGCTTCGAAAGCCTTGCAGTCCATGTCAACTTGAACGATCGCCGCATTCGAAAGGCGCCGACCGAAGGACCGGTCATCCGCCTGCAGATCGGGCTCGAGGATGTCATCGACATCAAGGCCGATATCGAGCGCGGTTTTGCCGCGGCGAAAGCCGTCTGATCAGGTGCCGGCTCGGTAGCCGTAGATCCAGTCGAGATCCGCCGCAAGGCTTTGCGGCGGCCGTAATCCCAGGACGATGTCACGGCCTACGCGGATTGGCCCGCGCGCGTGATAGGCAAACTGGTTGAATGCACCACGCTTGCGCAGCCGCGCGATCCGCGGAGTGCGATGCGTCTCGAACGACTGCAGGGCCTCAGCGACGGGCCGTGCGGCTACGAACATAGCTAGCTCATATGCATCCTCGATCGCCATTGCGGCACCCTGGGCCGCAAACGGCATCATGGCGTGTGCGGCGTCGCCGACAAGAACGCGGTCACGGCCATTTTGCCAGCGTCCCTCCGTCGTTTCGTAGAGGGGCCAGAAGGTCATGCCGCGTGCGTCGGCAAAAAGCTTGGCCATGGCGGGGTGCCATCGGGAAAATCTTGAAAGCAACTGTTGGTGCTGCGTTTCCGTTGGTCGCGTTGTCCAGTCGTGCGATACGGCGTTGCCGCCGGTGATTGCCACCATATTGAAACCGTTGGTTTCGCTCAGCGGATAGCAGACGAGATGTGCTGATGGACCAAGAAAAGCAGAGACGCTTGTCGGTTCAAGAAACGCGGGTGCGTTTGCCGCATCGATCGTGAAACGGTAGGCAATGTTGCCTGAGAAGCGAGGCGAGGGCGCGCCATCGAGGCTCTCTCTTACCTGCGACCAGACGCCGTCGGCGCCAATCAGAAGATCCGCAGGGCCGGAAACGTCCGAGAGTGTCCCGCTCCCGATCTGCGCTCCGAGATGCAGTTTGCAGAGTGGCTCCTTGGCGACGGCATCAAGCAGTGCCCGCTGCAGTGAGGCGCGATGCAGGACGCCATAAGGGGCTCCCCATCGGGCGCGCGCAAATCCGCCGGCCGGAACGGCTGCCAGTTGACGCAAGGTGGTTCCGGATACGAGCCGAATGGAGTCTGGCTCCAGCCAGATGTCAGTGAGACGCTCGAGTATGCCGAGCTCCGCCAGAATACGAGAGGCATTCGGCGAAATCTGCAGACCGGCGCCGACCTCTGTCAGTTCAGGGGCTTGCTCGAAAATCTCGGAATTAATGCCGCGCCGTGCCAGTGCAAGCGCAGCCGTAAGGCCCGCGACGCCCGCGCCGACGATGGCGGCATGTTCAGCCGGCATGGGCTGTCCGATCCCGAGTTGGCGCTCCTAGGCAGCCTTGACGTGGAAGACGCAGCCGGCCGGATTGGTCTGGTTTGCCTTCAGCGCGCCATTCAAGCGGTAAAGGGTTGAGCAGTACGAGCAGACCTTCTCGTTCTCGTCGCCCATGTCGATGAAGATGTGCGGATGATCGAACGGAACGGAGGCGCCGGTGCACATGAACTCCTTCACGCCGACTTCGATAACGCGGTGTCCGCCGTCGTTCTGGAAGTGGGGAATGTTGTGGCCGGCCATGCTCGTCTCCGAATGCTTCGTAAATATGCGCGGACCTTATAGTCGTTCATCGCAAATGTGTAGAGCCAAAGAGCGGCAGGACGCACAGTTTTTGCAACTGCGAGGGTTTCAGTTCGGCGGCCTATAAAATATGGTCCGGCAAAAAAGGACAGTCCGATGAACTTGAATACGCCCGTCTTTTCCAGCTTCACGCATGACGGTCTGAAGCTTGCCTTCTTCGACGAAGGTGATCCGTCGGGCGTGCCGGTGCTGCTGATCCACGGATTTGCGTCAAGCGCCAACGTGAACTGGGTTTATCCGGGCTGGCTGAAGACATTGGGCGATGCGGGCTACCGGGTCATTGCCATCGACAACCGGGGACATGGCGCAAGCGACAAGCCACGCGAGGCCGAGGCCTACCGCCCCTGGCATATGGCGAGCGACGCCGTCGCGCTCCTCGATCACCTCGGGATTCCCGAAGCCAACCTGATGGGCTACTCGATGGGAGCCCGCATTTCTGTGTTCGCGGCGCTCGCCCATCCCGACCGCGTGCGTTCGCTGGTCCTCGGCGGCCTCGGGATCGGGATGACGGACGGAGTCGGCGACTGGGATCCGATTGCGGATGCCTTGTTGGCGGCTTCCCTCGATGATGTCACCCATGACCGCGGGCGAATGTTCCGGGCTTTTGCCGACCAAACAAAAAGCGACCGTGATGCGCTCGCCGCCTGTATCAAGGGATCTCGCGATCTCGTTGCGCGGTCCGACATGGCGAAGATCCATGCCCCGACCTTGATCGGCGTTGGAACCAAGGACGACATCGCGGGTTCAGCCGAGGAGCTGGCTGCGCTGATGCCCGACGCCAGGGCGCTCGATATCCCCGGCCGCGATCACATGCTGGCCGTCGGCGATCGGGTCTTCAAGAAGGCGGTGCTGGAGTTTTACGCCGAAGTCGCCGGATAGTGACGTGGCTTCTGTTGCGGCAGGTGGGAACGACGCAAGATTGCCGAACGACCCATTTATGTTAACAGGTTTTTGCCCTATATAGAGCCGATCTACGCATACGAGGAGACCTTTCATGGTCGCAAAGACAGACATTCGCTCCCTTGATACGGGCAGCCCCCTCAAGGTGATGGATCCGATCTGGGACAGCCTGCGCGAGGAAGCGCGTGCCGCCGCGGAAAGTGATCCGGTGCTGGCCGCGTTTCTTTACTCGACGGTACTCAATTACCGGTCGCTGGAAGAGTGCGTGATCTATCGAATCTGCGAACGTCTCGACCATCCCGACATGCAGGCAATTCTGCTGCGCCAGACCTTCGATCAGATGTTGGAGGATTGGCCGGAGTGGAGCGCGATCCTGCGCGTCGACATCCAAGCGATTTATGATCGTGATCCCGCATGCCTGCGCTTCATGGAAGCCGTTCTCTACTTCAAGGGGTTCCATGCGCTGCAGACGCACCGCCTGGCGCATTGGCTGCTGAACCGCGGTCGGCGCGATCTGGCGCTGTATCTGCAAAGCAGATCATCAAGCGTGTTCCAGACCGATATCAATCCGGCCGCGCGCATCGGCAGAGGCATCTTCCTCGATCACGCCACCGGGCTGGTCGTTGGTGAGACCGCCGTGATCGGCGACAATGTATCGATCCTGCATGGCGTCACCCTTGGCGGCACCGGCAAGGAAGGCTCGGATCGGCATCCGAAGATCGGCAGTGGTGTGCTGATCGGTGCCGGCGCCAAGATCCTCGGCAACATCGAGATCGGCTATTGCTCGCGCATTGCCGCCGGCTCAGTCGTACTGAAGGCGGTGCCGCCCAAGACCACCGTGGCAGGCGTGCCGGCCAAGGTGGTCGGAGAAGCAGGGTGTTCGGAGCCGTCGCGAATAATGGATCAGGTGATCGGCGCGGATATCTGAGCCGCGCGTTGCCTTGACAGTTGGCATATCGGCGGGGATAGCGTTCATGCGTCTGTCCCCGTGCCTTTACAGCGCCGTCTTTCCCATGCAAGAAGCGGCCAACCGAGACCGCTCAGGAGATGCAGTGTGAAGCCCGAAGAAATCAAGAAACTTGACGCCTATTTCAAGCGCACGTTCAACCCGGAGGTCATCGTCAAGGCACGCCCGCGAAAGAACGATTCCGCTGAAGTCTATCTCGGCGAAGAATTTCTGGGTGTCGTCTATATCGATGACGAGGACGGCGACCGCTCCTATAATTTCTCGATGGCGATCCTCGACGTCGATCTCTGACATCAGATCGATGGGCGGTCTGTTGGCCGCCCGTCAATCCAAGCGACGTTCGCCCGACACCGCCCCCGGCCGCGAACGCTAACCTTCGATTGTTTCTTGCCGCAGAGCAATTTCTAGCGGAAAATTGGGCAACCTTCTCTGGACCCATCCGTCGAATGCTCCATCTCCTCCGCTGAGCATGTGCTCTAGCCCAAGGAGGGATGTTGAGAATGGGTATTTTCGACAAGATCAAAAACGCGATTTTTGGGGAAGCCGTCGCCGCTCCGGTTACCCCGTCAGCCACGCCGGCGCCATCGCCGACTGCGGCTGCGCCAAGCGCCGCGCCCACAGCCACACCCCATCCGGCACCGACGACCGCGTCACCTGCCGCGGCGGCGATTGACATCGTGCCACTGCTGGATGCGGCGGTGAAGAAGAGCGGACAGAAGCTGGATTGGCGCCACTCCATCGTCGATCTGATGAAGGCGGTCGGGATGGACGCGAGCCTTGCGGAGCGCAGGGAACTTGCCGCAGAGCTGGGCTTTACGGGCGATGCGCATGACACCGCCACCATGAACATGTTCCTGCATAAGGCGTTGATGAAACGCCTTGCCGAAAATGGCGGAAAAGTTCCGGCGGACCTTCTCGACTGAGCTGACGGTTCGATTGGCATCGCGAAGATATTTTAATAAAATCTCTGGTTGCGGTGCTTTGATATATTTTAGGAAAATCAAATGCAGAGCATTGGTCAATTGCGAGAGGCCGATTCGATGCTCGCATAAGATGTTGTGCGATGCACAACGATGCTTGACTATTTGTGCGTTGCAGCTAGGCTTCATCAAGCCACACATGCCAAGGAGGATGATGGTCATGTTGAACTTCGACGACGTTAATCGGAAGAACAAGGAAGCCATGGACACGGTCCTGAAGAGCTATTCGGAGACTGCCAAGGGTTTCCAGGCCATTGCCGCCGAAGCCGTGGACTATTCCAAGAAGTCGTTCCAGGACACGGTCACGCATTTTGAAAGCCTGTCGGGAGCGCGTAGCTTTGAAGCTGCGTTCGAGCTGCAGACCAACTATGTGAAAACCGCATACGAGAACTTCGTGAGCGAAGCCACCAAGCTCGGCGAAATGTATTCCGATCTCGCCAAAAGCGCTTACAAACCATACGAGGCGCCTGTTGCTGCAGCGGCCGCGAAGGCGATGAAGACGGCCCCAGTTGTTGCGCCCGCGGCGGCGTAACCATAACCGGCAATTGCCGTACAGCTCTTGAAAATCGAAGACCGGCTACGCATCTGCGGCCGGTCTTTTCTTTTTTCGCAATGCCCGTCGCATGCCCACCACCCGGTTTCTGTGTCTTTGCATCAAGACTGGCCGAATTGTGATTGCAGTGTGAAACGAGGGGCTTAAAATCGCTCCAGGATGGACTAAGTTAGTATTTCGAATATTCGGCGGGAAACCACTCCTCCCAGCTTCTTGCCGGACTGATCGAGGAATGAAAGAAAATGATCGCAGAGCCGATCCGGATGCAAAACGACAGCGAAAGGAACGGGGACAACGGAAATCGCGGAACCTCGGTCATTACACGTACAAAGCCGAAGACCAAGAAGCCTAATCTCTACCGTGTGCTACTCCTGAATGACGACTACACTCCCATGGAATTTGTCATTCATATCCTCGAGCGGTTTTTTCAGAAGGATCGTGAAAGTGCCACCCGCATCATGCTCCACGTCCACAACCACGGCGTCGGTGAGTGCGGAATATTTACATACGAGGTAGCGGAAACAAAGGTGAGCCAGGTGATGGACTTCGCCCGACAGCACCAGCATCCGCTGCAATGCGTCATGGAAAAGAAGTGAGGATCTGAACGTGCCAACATTTTCGCCTAGTCTTGAGAAGGCGCTCCATCAGGCACTGACCTTTGCCAACGAGCGGCATCATGAATATGCCACGCTCGAGCATCTGCTGCTCGCCCTGATCGACGATGCCGATGCGGCCGCGGTTATGGGAGCCTGCAATGTCGACCTCGACGCGCTGCGCAAAACGCTTGTTGAATATGTCGATAACGAACTCTCCAATTTGGTCACTGGCTATGACGAAGACTCCAAGCCCACTTCCGGCTTTCAGCGCGTCATTCAGCGAGCGGTGATTCATGTGCAGTCGTCCGGGCGTGAGGAAGTGACAGGCGCTAACGTCCTCGTC
The DNA here is from genome assembly GCF_000298315.2 of Rhizobium grahamii CCGE 502. Classification (GTDB taxonomy): domain Bacteria; phylum Pseudomonadota; class Alphaproteobacteria; order Rhizobiales; family Rhizobiaceae; genus Rhizobium; species Rhizobium grahamii. The sequence goes on from NZ_AEYE02000011.1 coordinate 122,650, forward strand.
GCGATCTTCGCCGAGCGCGAGAGCCACGCCGCATACTTCCTGCAAGAGCAGGAGATGACCCGATACGATGCCGTCAACTATATCTCTCACGGGATCGGCAAGCGCCCCGGCGCATCCGAGGCTCGTCCGCCGCGTGGCGCCGATGACGGCGAATCTGAGAGCAAGCCAGCTTCGCGCAGTAGCGGCGACCAGGAGGAAGGCGGCTCCAAAAAGCAGCAGGACGCCCTGAAGGCCTACTGCGTAAACCTCAACGAGAAGGCCAAGAGCGGCAAGATCGATCCGCTGATCGGCCGGCAGTCCGAGGTCAACCGCACGATTCAGGTTTTGTGCCGCCGATCGAAGAACAACCCGCTCTATGTTGGTGATCCCGGTGTCGGCAAGACGGCGATCGCCGAGGGCCTGGCCAAGCGCATCGTTGAAGGCAAGGTGCCGGAAGCCCTGGCCGATGCCACGATCTTCTCGCTGGATATGGGCACGCTGCTCGCCGGTACGCGCTATCGCGGTGATTTCGAAGAACGCCTGAAGCAGGTCGTCAAGGAGCTCGAAGAATATCCGGGCGCCGTGCTCTTCATCGACGAGATCCATACCGTCATCGGTGCGGGTGCGACGTCAGGCGGCGCGATGGATGCCTCGAACCTTTTGAAGCCGGCTTTGTCCTCAGGCGCGATCCGTTGCATCGGTTCGACGACGTACAAGGAGTATCGCCAGTTCTTCGAGAAGGATCGCGCTCTGGTTCGTCGTTTCCAGAAGATCGATGTCAATGAACCCTCGATCGATGATGCGATCGAGATCATGAAGGGCCTGAAGCCGTACTTCGAAGAGTATCATCACCTGCGCTACTCGAATGAGGCGATCAAGACGGCTGTCGAGTTGTCGGCCCGCTACATCTCGGATCGCAAGCTGCCCGACAAGGCGATCGATGTCATCGATGAGACCGGTGCCGCACAGATGTTGCTGCCGCCGTCGAAGCGCCGCAAGCTGATCACCGAGAAGGAGATCGAGGCGACGGTAGCGACGATGGCACGCATACCGCCGAAGACGGTGTCTAAGGACGACGAAGCTGTTCTTGCCAATCTCGAGCAGGAACTGCGCTCCGTGGTCTACGGCCAGGACAAGGCGATCGAAGCGCTGTCGACCTCGATCAAGCTGGCCCGCGCGGGCCTGCGCGAACCGAACAAGCCGATTGGCTCCTATGTCTTTTCCGGCCCGACCGGTGTCGGCAAGACCGAGGTCGCGAAGCAGCTGGCGTCGTCGCTGGGCGTCGAACTCCTGCGCTTCGACATGTCGGAATACATGGAGCGGCATACGGTATCGCGGCTGCTCGGTGCACCTCCCGGTTATGTCGGCTTCGACCAGGGCGGTCTCCTGACCGATGGCGTCGACCAGCATCCGCACTGCGTCGTGCTGCTTGACGAGATCGAGAAGGCGCATCCCGACATCTACAACATCCTCTTGCAGGTGATGGATCACGGCGCGCTGACCGACCACAACGGCAAGAAGATCGACTTCCGCAATGTCATCCTGATTATGACGACAAACGCAGGCGCATCGGAGATGGCCAAGGCTGCAATCGGTTTCGGCTCGTCGAAGCGGACGGGCGAAGATGAGGAGGCATTGACTCGCCTGTTCACGCCGGAATTCCGCAACCGTCTCGACGCGATCATCCCGTTTGCGGCGTTGCCAACTGAAGTCATCCACAAGGTCGTGCAGAAGTTCATCATGCAGCTGGAGGCGCAGCTTTCCGAACGCAACGTCACCTTCAACCTGCAAGAAGACGCAATCTCCTGGCTGGCTGAAAAGGGATACGACGACAAGATGGGCGCCCGCCCGCTTGCCCGCGTGATCCAAGACGTTATCAAGAAGCCGCTGGCGAACGAAATCCTCTTCGGCAAGTTGCGGAAGGGCGGCGTCGTCAACGTTACGGTCGGTCCGAAGGAAGATGGCAAGCCCGGTATTGTCCTCGAAGCCGTATCGGACAGCGCGCCGATCAAGCCGAAGCCGGAAGCCGAAGTTGCCCATCCCGAGGCTGACGATGTGGATGACGGCGAACTGAAGACGAAGGCCCGCCCGAAGAAGACGACGGCCAAGAAGGCAAAGGCCGCCGCCGATCCCGAGGTGAAGAGCTTGCCCAAGAAGGGTAGTGCGGTTCCGCGGGTTCCAAAGAAATGAATGAACAAAAGGCGGCTCGAGTGGCCGCCTTTTTCTTTGCTGCTATCTTCGCCAACGCTAGGTCGATACTCGGCGTTGATTAGAGTTCAGCCTTGATCTTTTCGGCATTGGCGGCAAGCACCGCATTGTCTTCCATCTGACCCGAATGGGGACGCAGGGCCGTACCTTCATAACGCGGGATCACGTGGAAGTGCAGGTGGAAAACCGTCTGGCCGGCGGCGGGTTCGTTGAACTGGCAGACGAAGACACCATCGGCGTCGAAAGCTTCCTTGACTGCGTTGGCGATCTTCTGGACGACGGGGATCGTCTTGGCGAGGACGGCAGGGTCGGCGTCGAGCAGGTTGCGTGACGACGCCTTCGGAAGGACGAGCACATGGCCAGGCGCCTGCGGCATCACGTCCATGAAGGCAAGCGTGTCGCTGTCCTCGTAAATGCGGTGCGAGGGAATTTCGCCGCGCAGGATCTTGGCGAAAATATTGTTGCTGTCGTAGGCGGCGCTGGTCATACGAACTCTCCTCATTACTGCTGTGATCGCGTAGCGCGACAGGGGCGAAAGCGTCAATCCTCCTGCTGGCGTTCGCCCTTTCGAAACGGGCTGTGCTCGGTCAGGATCTCGTTCATGTGTTCGATGTCGTCACGCTCGCGTTCGAGATAGTCAGAGATTGCCCGGCGCAGTCCGGAATGAGCAACGTAATGCGCGGAATGGGTTGTCACCGGCAGGTAGCCGCGTGCCAGCTTATGCTCGCCCTGGGCTCCAGCTTCGACGCGCTTAAGACCCTTTGCCAGGGCAAAGTCGATCGCCTGGTGGTAGCAGACTTCGAAGTGTAGAAATGGGTGATCCTCGACGCAGCCCCAATGACGACCATAAAGCGTATCGCCGCCGATAAAGTTGATCGCACCGGCAATATAGCGACCGTCACGCTTTGCCATCACCAGCAGGATGTCGTCGGGCATGCGCTCGCCAATCAGCGAGTAGAACTTGCGGGTGAGATACGGTCGGCCCCATTTTCTGCCGCCTGTATCCATGTAGAATTCAAAGAACTGGTCCCAGATCCGCTCGGTCAGGTCGCTGCCCGTCAGCCAATCGATGCTGATGCCGTGGTCAAGCGCGGTGCGGCGTTCCTTGCGAAGCGCCTTGCGCTTGCGTGACGCGAGCGTTTCCAGAAACTCCTCGTGATTGGCATAGCCCTCATTGATGAAGTGGAACTGCTGGTCCGTCCTGTGCAGGTAATCCTCGCCCTCAAAGATACCAATCTCGTCCTCGGGTACGAAGGTGATGTGTGCGGAAGAGACGCCAAGCTGGCGTACGACCTCCTTGAGGCTCTCGGCTATGGCGTGCTGGATCGGCAGGCGTTGCAGACCTTCGGCGACAAGCAGCCGTGGGCCGGTCGCAGGGGTAAAAGGAATGGAGCATTGGAGCTTCGGATAGTACCGTCCGCCGGCGCGCTCGAAGGCATCTGCCCAGCCGTGGTCGAAAACATATTCGCCCTGGCTATGGTTCTTGAGATAGCCGGGCAGGGCACCGATAAGCTCGCCTTTGTCCGTTTCCAGGAGAAGATGGTGGCCCATCCAGCCGGATTGCGCCGTCGCCGATCCGGATTCTTCCAATGAAGAAAGAAAGGCATGCGACACGAAAGGATTGTAGGCGAGCGCGGTGCCCTTTGGGGAGGTCCCGGAAAGCCGCGACCAGCTCTCCGGGGAAATCGGGGTGAAAGACCGCTCGATGCGGATTGAAAGTTCGTCTGTCATGGAGCGAATGCGAGACCGTTTGGGAGGAGAATAGGGCTCACCAACAGTCTGCGCATGATCTTGTCCAAAAAGCGAGCATCAAACCGAAAGGCGCGGATCGAATCCCTCGAATGTCATCTGGTCGGCATTCTCGAAGGTGTGCTTTCGCCCCTTTTCGTCACGGACAGTCCAGGTGATGACAACGATGCCCTTTTCCCGCTGCGCCGTGATGAACGGGTTTGGAAGATCCGCGAAGAAATAAGAAATGAAGTCAAGGCCGAGTTCCATGGCCTTCTCGTGGACTTCGAACTCTTCCGGTTTGTTGCCGCCAGCCGTCAGCCCGAGCGGATAGGGGGCACTCAACCCCTTCAAGTCACGAAGCAGCCAATGGTCGAAGCTCATCAGGGCAACCTTGCCTTCGTACCCCTCAAGCACTTCGAGAACGGCTTCGGCAAAGCCCTCGTCGTCGGCCTCACGGCCCTTCAGTTCGATAACCAAGGGCACCTGCCCCTTTACGAGATCGAGCAACTGCCGCAGCGTCGGAATCTTGTCGGCGGTCCCGCCAACGGAGATGAGGCCGAGTTCTCGAGACGTGCGCTCGCGCACGTCTCCCTTCAGATTGCACAGCCGCTCCAGGTCCTCGTCGTGGAAGACAACAGGTACGCCATCAGAGGCGTAGTGAAGGTCGCATTCGATGGCGAAGCCCGCTTCGACTGCGCGCGAAAATGCCGAGAGCGTGTTCTCCCACACCGCCTTGTTGAGATCATGGTAGCCGCGATGAGCGACCGGCTGTTCTTTGAGCCATTCAGCAGAAGTCATCAGGCAATTTCCATGATCGCGTCGATTTCAACGGCTGCATTCAGCGGCAGCGCGGCCATGCCGACCGCGGCGCGCGCATGCTTTCCGGCCTCACCGAGTACGGCGCCGATCAGGTTGGAGGCGCCATTGATGACGAGATGCTGTTCAACAAAGTCGGGTGTCGAGGCCACGAAGCCATTGAGTTTGACGACGCGCTTGATGCGGCCGAGGTCGCCGCCGAGGGCGGCGCGCGCCTGAGCGAGAATGTTGACGGCGCAGAGTTCGGCGGCACGCTGGCCGGTTGCGAGGTCGACATCCTTGCCGAGATGACCGGTAGTAATCTTGCCGTTTTCGGCCGGCAATTGCCCTGAGATGTATAGGAGGTTGCCGCTGATGACGTAGGAAACATAGTTTGCGGCCGGTGCGGCAGCTTCAGGCAGGGATATCCCCATTTCTTTCAGGCGCGCAGCGATTTGATCGGACATTTTCCTCTCCGCTTTTATTGTCAATAGTTCTAAAATTATGCATCAAGGCTTGGAATCTAGATTGTGACATTTTCGAGCCTCGATTTGGCCGAAAGCGTTCTTATAACATTGCAGGCGAGTCCAACAGGAGATTGTCAATGTTCCGATCGAGTCTTGCCGCAGTTCTTTTGGCGAGCGTTTCGACGACCGCCTATGCGGCGGCGCCTGCAACGAGTGCCGCGATTGCGACCGGTCTCGTCGCCCACAGGGCTGTCTACGATCTGGAATTGAAGGATGCCTCTGAGCGCTCCGGTATTTCGGGCATGTCCGGCCGCATGGTGTATGAGTTCGACGGCAACTATTGCACGGGCTTTACCACCAACTTCCGCTTCGTGACACAGATCGACACGGGTGATGCCGTCCGCGTCAGCGACCAGCAGACAAAGACCTTCGAGAACCTCAAGGATCGCAGGTTCACCTTTGACACCAAATCCTTCACCGATGATCAGCTCGACAAGGAGGTCAACGGGGCCGCCCAGGATCTGGCCGAAGGTGTGAAGGTTGCCCTGACGCAACCGGCCAGCAAGGAACTGCAACTTGGCGCAAGCCGTTTCCCGACCGAGCACATGCTTGATGTGATCGAGAATGCCAAGGCAGGCAAGCGCCTGTTCGAGGCACGCGTCTTTGACGGCTCGGATGACGGTGACAAGGCGCTGGTGACGACGACTGTTGTCGGCAAGCAGGTGGCGCCGGCGACCGATGAGGCCGATGCGGGCAATGCCGGCGCCTTCTCGAAGGCCGCCTTCTGGCCCGTCACGATCTCGTATTTTAACGAGAATACGAAGACGGATACGTTGCCCGTGTATCGCATGTCGTTCAAACTCTACGAAAACGGCATCACCCGCGATCTGACCATGGACTACGGCGACTTTGTTTTGACCGGCAGGCTTGCCAAGCTCGAGCTGCTCGACAGCAAGTCGGCTGCCTGCAAATAATCGTTGCGGCTGGCCGCCATCGCGATTGTCGCTATGTCTAAGTAAACCCTCTCTATGCTACTAATTCAAATGGCGCGCTGATTTCAGCGCAAGGGTCGGATTTGGAGTGAGAATCTTGGCGATACGGCATGGTGTATTGGGTGGTGGGCTCTTCGGTATCTCAACTGCGGTCGCGCTAATGTGGTTCACCGGCGCCCCACCACTGGCGTCGGATTGCAGCAGCATGCCGGTGGCTGGAATCGACTGGAGGGAGTGCACCAAGAAAAATCTCATGTTGCAGGGGAGCGACTTTCAGGGCGCCAACCTTGCTGACGCCGATCTCAGCCTGACCAATCTCAGCGGGACCAATTTGTCCTCCGCGAATTTCGAGAAAGCAACGCTGGTGCGGGCTTGGTTCACAGGGGCACAAGCCGGCAAGGCGAACTTCTCGAAGATCGAGGCCTATCGCTCCGGCTTCGAAAATGTCTCTGCAGAAGGGGCGTCGTTCGCGGGGGCAGAACTGCAACGCTCGAATTTCGGTGGTGCCAAGCTCAGCGGTGCAAATTTCGAGAAGGCCGAACTTAGCCGCGCCAGCTTCGCCAAGGCCGTTCTCACCGGTACCAACTTTTCTCTCGCTAACCTGTCGCGCGCCGATCTGAGTGGGGCAACTCTTGAAGGACCGGCAGCGTTCGATCGCGCCTTTATGTTTCTGACGCGAATCGAAGGACTTGATTTGTCTGCCGCGACCGGTCTCGAGCAGGCTCAAATCGATCTTGCCTGCGGCGATGCGAAGACGAAGTTGCCTGCCGGACTTTCCGCTCCGGCGAGTTGGCCCTGCGAATCCGATTGATTGTGCAGGTGTAGCGCAGCTAGTTGTGCGTCACATCCTTGGCTTCTATTGTCGCTTTTTTCACCGAGAGCCTTGATTTTCCGCGGAAGGGGGGGTAAGGGCACCCGCATTCCACACGTAAGGCATGGGATTGTCCGGGAGAAATCCGGATGGTTCCGCCGGTGGCGTCCTCGAAGAGGGTGCTGTTAGCCTTGCGGAGGTTCAACCGGAAAAGGATAACAAGGCATGGCATTGCCCGATTTTTCTATGCGCCAGCTCCTCGAAGCAGGCGTCCACTTCGGCCACCAGACGCACCGCTGGAACCCGAAGATGAAGCCGTACATTTTCGGCGATCGCAACAACATCCACATCATCGATCTGGCTCAGACCGTTCCGATGCTGTCTCGCGCCCTGCAGGTTGTCTCCGACACCGTTGCTCGTGGCGGCCGCGTTCTCTTCGTCGGTACCAAGCGCCAGGCTTCCGAGCTCATCGCTGACTCGGCCAAGCGCTCCGCTCAGTACTACGTCAACTCGCGTTGGCTCGGCGGCATGATGACCAACTGGAAGACGATCTCCAACTCGATCCAGCGCCTGCGCAAGCTCGACGAGATCCTGTCTTCGGAACAGTCCGGCTACAACAAGAAAGAGCGCCTGAACCTCGAGCGCGAGCGCGAAAAGCTTGACAAGGCTCTCGGTGGTATCAAGGACATGGGCGGCACGCCGGACCTGATGTTCATCATTGACACCAACAAGGAAAAGATCGCGATCGACGAAGCCAAGCGCCTCGGCATCCCGGTTGTCGCAATCATCGACTCGAACTGCGACCCGGATCTGATCGACTATCCGATCCCCGGCAACGACGACGCTTCGCGCGCCATCGCCCTCTACTGCGACCTGATCGCTCGTGCCGCTATCGACGGTATCGCTCGCCAGCAGAGCTCGTCGGGCCGCGACCTCGGCGCATCGATCGAAGCTCCGGTTGAGCCGGCGCTCGAAGGCGAAGCCGAAGCCTGATAAAAGAAGCAGGCGGATCGAGAGGTTCGCCATGCTTTCCAGAGATTGGGAAAGGCCGCTCGCGACTCTCAGAAGTTCGGCGGCCTTGACCGTTTCAGGCGAGGGAAGTCAGTCCTTCGCCATACAAGTTTCGTTATGACGCGTCATTCATCACGCTGTCATACATACAGGTACATTTCGTGCCTCAATCCGGTGCCGCACCGCCTTTCGCGGGCCACCGTTTGAACCGACAAGAGGAAGCTTATGACCGAGATTACGGCTGCACTGGTGAAGGAACTGCGCGAGAAGTCCGGCGCAGGCATGATGGACTGCAAGAAGGCGCTGCTGGAAAACAACGGCGACATCGAAGCATCGATCGACTGGCTCCGCGCAAAGGGCATCTCTAAGGCCGACAAGAAGGCTGGTCGCGCTGCTGCTGAAGGCCTGATCGCCATCGCTGGCGCCGGCCACAAGGCTGTTGTCGTCGAGCTTAATTCGGAAACCGACTTCGTTGCCCGTAACGACGCCTTCCAGGATCTGGTTCGCGGCATCGCCAACGTTGCCCTGTCCACCGACGGCACGGTTGAAGCCATTGCTGCTGCGACCTACCCGGCATCCGGCAAGCCGGTCGCCGACACCATCAAGGACGCGATCGCAACCATCGGCGAAAACATGACGCTCCGTCGCGCTGCCAAGCTCGAAGTCGAGCACGGCGTTGTCGCGACCTACATCCACAACGCTGCTGGCGACGGCATCGGCAAGCTCGGCGTTCTGGTTGCGCTGAAGTCGGAAGGCGACAAGGCCGTCCTGACCTCGATCGGCCGCCAGGTTGCCATGCACATCGCTGCGACCAACCCGCTGGCGATCCGCGCTGAAGAAGTAGACGCTGCTGTTGCCGAGCGCGAACGCAACGTCTTCATCGAGCAGGCTCGCGAATCCGGCAAGCCGGAAGCCATCATCGAAAAGATGGTCGACGGCCGCATGCGCAAGTTCTTCGAAGAAGTTGCTCTGCTCTCGCAGGCTTTCGTCATCAACCCCGACCTGACGGTTGGTGCTGCTGTTGAAGCAGCTGCCAAGGAAGCCGGCGCCAAGATCGAAGTCGTCGGCATGGCCCGTCTTCTGCTCGGCGAAGGCGTCGAGAAGGAAGAGAGCGATTTCGCCGCTGAAGTGGCTGCTGTCGCCAAGGGCTGATCGTCCTATATATGTGAAAACCGAAGGGCATCGCGTGACAACGCGGTGCCCTTCGTGTATCCGGCACACAGCGGTAAAATACGAGGAGCCACGATGTCGTCAGAGCCTGTCTACAAACGCGTTCTACTCAAGGCTTCCGGCGAAGCCCTCATGGGCAGCCAGGGATTTGGAATTGATGTAGCGGTCGCAGACCGCATCGCGGCTGACATAGCCGAAGCGCGGCAGATGGGTGTGGAAGTCGGCGTCGTCGTCGGCGGCGGTAACATCTTCCGCGGTGTCGCAGTTGCCTCCAAGGGAGGCGATCGCGTTACCGGCGACCACATGGGGATGCTCGCGACCGTCATCAACGCACTGGCGCTGGCAACGTCGCTGCGCAAACTGAACATCGATACCGTGGTGCTCTCAGCCATTGCCATGCCCGAAATCTGCGAGAGCTTCTCGCAGCGTGCAACCCTTTATCATTTGTCGCTCGGTCGCGTCGTGATCTTCGCTGGCGGCACGGGCAACCCGTTCTTCACGACGGACTCGGCAGCAGCACTGCGCGCCGCCGAAATGGGCGCGGAAGCGATCTTCAAGGGGACACAGGTCGATGGTATCTATTCGGCTGACCCGAAAAAGGATCCTGAGGCGACACGTTTCAACCATCTGACGCACAAGGAAGTCCTCGACAAGGGACTTGCGGTCATGGACGTTGCAGCCGTCGCTCTGGCGCGCGAGAATTCAATTCCAATCATCGTTTTCTCGATCCACGAGAAGGGTGGTTTTGCTGAAATCCTCAAGGGCGGTGGCCTCAAGACCGTCGTCTCTGATAACTGATTGGGTGGGCGGCTCGTTTGCCGCAGCTTCTACCAAGACGGGAGCAATGAAATGAGTGAAGGCATCGACATCAAGGAACTCAAGCGCCGCATGGATGGTGCGATTTCCGCGTTCAAGCACGATATCGCATCGCTGCGCACCGGCCGCGCCTCGGCCAACATTCTCGACCCCGTCATGGTCGAGGCCTATGGTTCGCGCGTACCGCTGAATCAGGTGGCAAACGTGACCGTTCCAGAGCCGCGTATGCTTGGCATCTCCGTCTGGGACAAGTCGATGGTCAACGCCGTCGATCGCGCGATCCGCGAGGCCAACCTCGGCCTCAATCCGATTATCGACGGCCAGAACCTGCGCATCCCGCTGCCGGAACTGAACGAGGAGCGCCGCAAGTCGCTGGTGAAGGTCGCCCACGACTATGCCGAGAAAAGCAAGGTTGCGATTCGCCACGTCCGTCGCGATGGCATGGACGGCCTTAAGAAAGCCGAAAAGGACGGTGTGATTGGCCAGGATGAAAGCCGGGCGCAGTCGGATCGTGTGCAGAAGATGACCGACGAGACGATTTCTGAGGTCGACCGCTTGCTTGGCGACAAGGAAAAGGAAATCATGCAGGTTTGAGGCGCGCTGCGGTTGCGCCTTGCTGCAAGAACCGGACGGGAAATGTCGGAACGAACATTTTTGACTGTGCCAGAACACGTTGCCATCATCATGGACGGCAACGGCCGATGGGCAAAGCAGCGCGGACTTCCGCGAACGATGGGGCATCGAAAGGGCGTGGACGCCGTGCGCGAGACGGTTCGTGCAGCTGGCGACGTGGGGATCAAATACCTCACGCTCTTCGCTTTCTCCTCGGAGAATTGGCGCCGCCCGGAAACGGAAGTGTCCGATCTGCTCGGCCTGCTGAAGGCCTTCATTCGCCGCGACCTTGCGGAGCTTCATCGCCAGAACGTGCGCGTGAAGGTGATCGGCGACCGATATAGCCTGAAGAGCGATATTCTCAATCTTCTCGTGGACGCTGAAGAGACGACGAAGTCGAACACCGCGCTCACCCTCGTTATCGCATTCAACTATGGGTCGCGCGACGAGATTGCGCGTGCGATGGTTAGCCTTGCGCATGACGTCGAGGCGGGGCGGCTGAGAGCGCAGGACATATCTCCGGCGTTGATCAACGCGCGGCTCGACACGGCAGGCATCCCGGATCCAGACCTGATCATTCGCACGAGCGGCGAAGAGCGCCTTTCCAACTTCCTCCTTTGGCAGGCCGCTTATTCGGAGTTCATTTTCGTTCCGGAATATTGGCCCGACTTCAGCCGGGATATCTTCTATTCAGCACTGGAGACCTTCGCGTCGCGCGACCGTCGGTTTGGCGGACTGGTGGCGCAGACTGCTGCGGCAGTGGGCACCTGATGCAGCAGGAGCTGAAGCTACGCATCGTCTCCGGCGTGATACTTGCCGTTCTCGTGCTGCTCGCCACCTGGTACGGTGGCGTCGCTTTTAGCTTGCTGTCGGCGTTGATCGGACTGCTCATCTATTATGAATGGTCGACGATCACGAGGCTCGCGACGGAGCAGCCGATTGCCAACGCCATCGGTTGGTTAGGGCAGGCGGCGATCGCGGTGGCCGTCGTCGCGGGTACACTCGGATACTCTCTAATTTTCCTTGCGCTGTTTTTTTTGATTGCTGTCGGCTTCGTGTTTGTGTCCGGCGTATCGCGCTGGTTTCCTACGGGCATCGTGTATGCCGGCCTTACGGGAATTGCACTCTCGAGCATCCGCGGTGCCGATAGTGTCGGGCTTTTCGCGATGCTCTTCGTATTCGCAGTGGTGTGGTCGACCGACATTCTTGCCTATTTCGTCGGGCGCGCCATCGGTGGTCCGAAGCTGGCACCGAAGATATCCCCCGGAAAGACATGGTCCGGCGCCATCGGCGGCGCCGTCTCCGCTGTGATCGCCGGCAGCCTGGTTGCCTATTTTGCCTTTCCGCAAAGCGTCGTCCTCGCAGCGTCGATCGCCTTCATACTGTCGGTCTGCAGCCAGAGTGGCGATCTCTTCGAATCCTTCATCAAGCGCCGCTTCGGCGTCAAGGATTCGAGCCATCTGATCCCTGGGCACGGCGGCGTCATGGATCGCGTCGACGGGCTCATTTTCGCCTGCTTTGCGGCGTTCTTGCTAGCTGGGCTTTTTTCGCTGATAAAGGGCGGCGAAATGACGTCGCTCGGTGCAGCCCTGTTCGGCGTATAATGTCTGCAAAGGCTGGCGGAAAAATCAGATGCTTGGCTTGACCGGTATACTCGCGTTCCTAACGGGCTACATCGTGCCCTTCGTCCTCGTATTGTCGTTGCTCGTCTTCGTGCACGAGATGGGACATTATCTTGTCGGGCGCTGGAGCGGCATCCGGATATTGGCGTTCTCCATTGGCTTCGGCCCGGAATTGATCGGCTTCACCGACAGGCATGGAACGCGCTGGAAGCTCTCACTGATACCGCTCGGCGGCTACGTGCGGTTCTTCGGCGATGAGGACGTGTCGAGCAAGCCCGATGACGACAAGCTGGCGGGAATGTCGGAAGAAGACAGAGCGCGGTCTTTCGCCGGCGCCAAGTTGTGGAAGCGGGCAGCGACGGTTGCCGCCGGCCCGATTGCGAACTTCATCCTGGCGATTGCGATTTTCGCGGTTCTTTTTTCGATCTACGGCCGGTCGGTTGCCGATCCGGTCGTTGCAGAGGTTAAGGCCGGCAGTGCCGCTGCCGAAGCCGGTGTGGTGCCAGGTGACCTGCTGATCGCTATCGATGGCGCGAAGGTCGAAACCTTTGATGATGTTCGGCGCTACGTCAGCATTCGACCCGAGCAGCGGATCGTCGTGACGATCGAGCGCAACGGCGAGAAGCTGGATGTGCCGATGGTGCCGGCCCGGACCGACATGACCGATCAATTCGGCAATAAGATCGAGATCGGCCTGATTGGTATCGTCACCAACCAGGAGGTCGGCCACTTCCGGGTGCAGACCTACTCGCCGCTGGAGGCCGTCAAGGAGGGCACGATCCAGACCTGGCACATCGTAACCGGCACCTTCAAGTATATCGGCAATCTCATTTCGGGATACATGAAGCCTGACCAACTCGGCGGACCCATCCGTGTCGCCCAGGCTTCCGGCCAGATGGCGACCTTGGGCGTTGCAGCTTTGCTGCAGCTCGCCGCTGTCTTGTCGGTTTCCATCGGATTACTGAACTTGATGCCGGTTCCGGTACTTGATGGTGGTCATTTGATGTTCTATGCGATTGAAGCGGTGAGGGGAAAACCGTTGGGTTCGTCTGCCCAGGACATTGCGTTCCGCATTGGCTTGGCGATGGTTTTGAGCTTGATGGTTTTTGCCACCTGGAACGATATAAGCGCTTTGATTGGTTGATTGCCGGACGAGGGAAAATTACCGTTTATTTACGATGTTTCAAAGGTGTAGTGGCGAATGCGTCACGCTTTGAAATGAAGTAAACAGAAATTAACTTGCTCCCTTGCTTGTATGACAAAAGCGGGTAAAACGACACACGTGGCCGGAATCGGGGGACGCCTGACGCCGGGGACGAGAAAAAAGGTAATGGGTGAAATGAAGGCTGGTTCAAGATTTTTGAACGCAGTATCGGCGGTTGCGCTGTCTGCAGGTATTGTTGCTTCGGGGGCAGGTGCAACGGTTTTCGTCTCGGCAACGACGGCAGAAGCTGCAGTTATTCAGCGTGTGGATGTACGCGGCGCCAGCCGTGTCGGTGCTGAGGCCGTTCGCTCAAACCTCACCATCCAGCCTGGCAAGAGCTTCTCTAATACCGATATCGATGACTCGGTGAAGCAACTCTACGACACCGGCTATTTCTCCGACGTCAAGATTTCCGTCTCGGGTAGCACGCTTGTCGTTACCGTCGAGGAAGCTCAGCTCGTCAATCAAGTCGTCTTCAACGGCAACCGCAAGATCAAGGACGACAAGCTCGCGGCTGTCGTAAAGACGCATGCCGCTGGCCCTTACAATGAGGCGCAGATCCAGTCGGATATTCAGGCGATCAAGGACGCGTACGCCGCGACGGGTCGCAGTGAAGTTCAGGTAACCACGCAGGTCGTTCCCCTCGGCGAAGGACGCGTGAACTTGGCTTTCGTCGTCGACGAAGGTGACCGCACCAAGATTGCTGCCATTAATTTCGTAGGCAACAACGCCTATAGCTCCGGCCGTCTCTCCTCAGTCATCGCGACGAAGCGCTCGAACTTTCTGTCTTTCCTGACCCGCAAGGACGTTTACAGCGAAGACAAGCTTCATGCGGACGAAGAGGCGCTGCGCCAGTTCTACTACAACCGCGGCTACGCTGACTTCCGTATCATATCTTCCGACGCGGCTTTCGACGAGGCAACGAACAAGTACACGCTGACCTTCAATATTGAAGAAGGCCCTCGGTATGATTTCGGTGCCGTATCCGTGCAGTCGACGGTCCCGGGTATCGATTCCAACCAGCTTCAGGGGCTCGTCCGGACACACGAAGGTCAGGTCTACAGCGCCAAGGAAGTGCAGAAGTCCATGGAGGCAATCTCCGATCAGGTCGCTTCCGCCGGATATCCATTTGCCCGCGTCACACCGCGCGGCAATCGTGATCTGGGCAACAACACGATCGGTGTCGAATACCTGGTTGACCAGGGTGAACGCGCCTATGTCGAGCGCATCGAAATCCGCGGCAACAGCCGCACACGTGACTTCGTCATCCGTCGCGAGTTCGACATGAGCGAAGGCGATGCCTTCAATCAGCAGATGATCACCAGGGCCAAGCGCCGTCTCGAAGCTCTCGGCTATTTCTCGTCGGTCAACATCTCGACGCAGCCGGGCAGTTCGCCGGATCGCGTTGTCGTCGTCGTTGACGTCCAGGACCAGGCGACCGGCTCGTTCGGCATCGGCGCAGGTTACGCTGCCGGCGGTGATGGCCTTCTTCTCGAAGCCTCGGTTGAGGAAAAGAACTTCCTCGGTCGTGGTCAGTACATCAAGGTTAGTGCCGGTGGTGGCCAGGAAGGTTCGCAGACTTACGGCTTGAACTTCACTGAGCCGTACTTCCTGGGCTATCGTTTGGCGGTTGGTTTCGACCTCAACCACAGCGAGACGTCGAGCAACGATAACTATGACTACGAGGAAAACAGCGGTGTTCTCCGTGCTACGGCGCCGATCACCGAAGACCTCGCGACGACGTTCCGCTATAACTACAAGCAGATGAAGTACGATCCGTCGGGTTCGCTGAGCAATTTGTCTGCGCCGTATCAGAACCTCGTCGAAAATAGCCCGTGGGTGAAGTCGTCCGTTTCCCAGACGCTGACCTACAATACGCTTGATGACATGACGCTGCCTCGCGAAGGCATCTATGCAAGCGTTACACAGGAAATTGCCGGCCTCGGCGGCGACTCGCAGTTCTACAAGATCTACGGCAAGGCACGCTATTTCCACCTGCTCGCTGACGATGCCGACATCATCGGGTCGCTTACCGGCTCGGCGGGCTATGTTGTCGGCTTTGACAAGAACCTCAACGTCTTTGACCAGTTCACGCTGACCAACGGCGATATCAGAGGCTTTGAAAACAAGGGTATCGGCCCGCGCATTGCCGGCTCCAACGACGATCCGCTCGGCGGCACGACCTACTTTACCGTGTCGGCTGAAGCGACGTTCCCGCTGCCGTTGGTCCCGCGTGACTTCGGCTTGCGTGGCGCCTTGTTTGCCGATGCCGGTACACTGTTCGGCAATGATGTCGACCCGCTTGGTGATACCGTCAACGGCGAAGATGCATCGCTGCGCGCGTCCGTTGGCGTTGGTCTCATGTGGGCGTCGCCATTTGGTACGCTGCGCGTCGACTACGCTATTCCGGTCGCCAAGGAAGACTTTGACAAGACGCAGCACTTCAAGTTTGGCATAAACAATCAATTCTGATATCGGCAGTCCGGAACCGTAAAACCGAATTCCGTTCTGGAGATTTGCCGATGGAGCAAAATGGCTTTTTTCTGCCCCATGATGGCGTGAAACTCTCGGAGTTGGCGCAGTATCTTGGGGCAGAGCTTGCTGACCCCAAGGACGCAGATGTTGTGATACGCTCCGTTTCGCCCGTAAGCCGGGCGAAGGCGGGTGACATCTGTTATATCATGTCGAAGAGGAGCAAGGACGAGCTCGCGACGTGCGCGGCATCTGCTGTGCTTTGCACCGCCGGCTTGCGGTCGTTGGTGCCCGATCATCTGCCTGTCTTGATTTCGAAGAATGCCCATGCCGCCTTTGCAATGGCGGGTGGCTATCTCTACCCGAAGGCACTTCGGCCGGAGGCGCTGTTGTCCGAAGGCTCCGGCATCTCGGATCGTGCAGTTGTCGACAAGACGGCGCGTCTGGAAGGCCAGGTTTCGATCGAGCCATTCGCGGTCATCGGCGCACATGCCGAAATCGGAGAGGGCACGCATATCGGAGCCGGCGTGATCATCGGGCCAAACGTTAAGATCGGCCGTAATTGCACGATCGCCGCCGGCGCAAGCGTGCTTTGCGCGCTCGTGGGCAACGGCGTGATCATTCACAATGGCGCGCGCATTGGCCAGGATGGCTTCGGCTATGCTCCGGGCCCACGCGGAATGATCAAGATCGTTCAGGTCGGCCGGGTCATCATTCAGGATCATGTGGAGATCGGCGCCAATACGACGATTGATCGCGGTGCCATGGATGATACCGTCATCGGCGAAGGCACAAAGATCGACAATCAGGTCCAGATTGGTCACAACTGCCGAATTGGGCGTCATTGCGCCATCGTTTCGCAGGTCGGCATCGCTGGTAGCACGGTTCTCGGCGATGGCGTACAGATCGGCGGACAGGCTGGACTGAACGGGCATATCAAGATCGGTGACGGAGTGCAGATCGCCGCGAAGAGCGGCGTGGTCGGCGACATACCTGCCGGCGAGCGTTACGGTGGTGTGCCGGCGCGTCCCATCAACGATTTTCTGCGAGAGACCGCAGCGATTTTGGCCCGGTCGACCGGCAGCAAGAAAACGGGAGAAAAGAATGACTGAAGAAGCAAAGACTTCGCTCTCTTCGGCAGACATCATGGAGATCATGAAGCTGCTGCCGCATCGTTATCCGTTCCTGCTGGTGGATCGGATCATCAATATCGACAGTGACGAGTCCGCGATCGGCATCAAGAACGTGACCGCAAACGAACCGCATTTTACCGGTCACTTTCCGGAGTCTCCGATCATGCCGGGTGTCCTGCTCATCGAGGGTATGGCACAGACAGCCGGTGCGATCTGCGCCAAGAAGCAGGGGGAGACCGGGAACCTGGTCTACTTCATGACGATTGACAACGCGCGCTTCCGCAAGCCGGTCGTTCCCGGCGACCGCGTCGAATATCACGTGAAGAAACAGAAGCAGCGCGGTAATATCTGGAAGTTCCACTGCGATGCGAAGGTTGATGGAGCGCTCGTCGCCGAAGCCGACATTGGGGCGATGATCGTTCACAAGGATCAGGCATGAGCAGGATAGCAGCCAGCGCCAAGATTCACGCCATGGCGGTCGTCGAAGACGGCGCTGTGATCGGCGAGAACGTCAAGATCGGTCCCTTTTGCTACGTTGGACCGAATGTCACGCTGGGTGATAACGTAGAGTTGCTTGCGCATTCTGTCGTATCGGGCCGCACGACGCTCGGAAGCGGGTGCCGCATTTTCCCAATGGCCGTGATCGGCGGGGATCCTCAGAGCGTTCACCACGGTGGCGAAGAAACGACCCTGACCGTCGGCGACAACTGCACCTTCCGCGAAGGTGTCACGGTCAATACGGGTACTGCTGATTTCGGTAGCCAGACGATTGTGGGCAACAACAACCTCTTCCTGGCGAATTCGCATATCGCCCATGATTGCCGGGTTGGAAACAACGTCATTATGTCCAACAACGTCATGCTCGCCGGCCACGTAACGATCGAAGATCGCGTCATTCTCGGTGGCGGCTGCGCCGTGCACCAGTTCACGCGCGTCGGTCGACAGGCATTTGTGGGTGGGCTTTCCGCGGTTAGCTACGACGTCATCCCGTATGGGATGTTGAATGGCAATCCGGGCCTTTTGAGCGGCTTGAATGTCGTCGGTATGACCCGCGCCGGCATTGACCGCGCGACGATTCACACAGTGCGCCGCGCCTACAAGGCGATCTTCGAAGGCGATAATTCGATCCGGGACAATGCCGCCGCAATCCGCGACGAGTATGCTGGTTGCGAGCAGGTCGTTCAAATTCTTGACTTCATCGCTGCCGAAAGCGACCGCGCTCTTTCCTCTCCGACCAGGGGACAGAAGGGGTGATGCTTGGCTCTCGCGGGTGACATGGCAAAAGGCCGCCTTGCAATCATCGCAGGCAGCGGTCTTCTGCCGTCCTATGTTGCTACGGCCGCGCGCCAGGCAGGTGAAGATCCCTTCATTATCGCCCTGAAAGATGAAGCGGACCGCTCCTGGGATGGCTTTGATCACGCGGTGATCGGCGTCGGTGATTTCGCTGCTCTTAGTCGGATATTCGCGAGCAACGGCGTAGATCGAGTCGTCATGTCGGGAGGCGTGCGCCGGCGTCCGGAGTGGCGTGAGGTCCGCCCGACGCTGAAAACGATCGTGAAATTGCCGTCGACGATCCGCACGCTGCTCGCCGGTGGCGACGATGCCGTATTGCGCATGGTCATTACCTTGATCGAGGGGAACGGACGCCGCGTCGTCGGCGCGCATGAGATCGCACCACACCTCCTTGCAACCGTCGGTCCGTTGGGCGCAGTGCGACCGGGACCTGATGATCGAAGAGATATCGCGCGCGCCGCGGAAGCGGCCGATGCGCTTGGCAGGCTGGATGTCGGGCAAGGGGCGGTTTCAGTTGGCGGCCGCATCGTTGCGCTCGAGGGCGTCGAAGGCACGGACAGCATGCTGGACCGTGTCGCTGACCTGCGATCGGCCGGGCGTATTTCTGCGCGCCGCCGCGGCGTATTGGTTAAACTCTGCAAACCTCAGCAAGATATCCGCGCGGATCTGCCATCGATTGGCATTTCGACGATCGAGAACCTGAAAAAGGCGGGCCTGGCGGGCGTTGCTGTCGAGGCGGGTCGCTCGCTCATCCTGGAGCGTGACGCTGTCATCAAGGCTGCTGATGATGCCGGTATTTTCGTGTGCGGACTGGATAGAGGCTTGCCATCCTGGGGGTTAGCGTGAGCGATGCGTCGCTGAAAGTTGCCATCGTTGTTGGAGAGGTCTCGGGTGACCTTCTGGCCGCGGACCTGATCGCCGCCCTGAAACGACAGTTTCCGGGCGGTGTGGATCTCGTCGGCGTTGGCGGCGAGGGGCTCGAGACGCAGGGTCTGCGCTCGCTTTTCGATTTCTCCGAACTGCAAGTGATGGGCATCACCCAGGTGCTCTCGACGTTGCCAAGGCTCGTTCGGCGTATTGGCGAGACGGCGTCGGCAATCATCGCCGCAAAACCCGATGTGCTCGTTATCGTCGACAGTCCCGATTTCACGCATAGGGTTGCAAAGCGGGTGCGCACGGCGCTGCCCGGCTTGCCTGTTGTCAATTATGTTTGCCCGAGTGTTTGGGCATGGAAGGAATATCGCGCACAGCGCATGCTCGCTTATGTCGATCATGTGCTCGCTGTCTTGCCGTTCGAGCCTGAGGTGATGCGCAAACTGGGCGGGCCGCCGACGACCTATGTTGGCCACCGCCTGACGGCCGACCCAAACCTGTTGGACGCCCGACGCCGGCGTGCGCAGACAAAGCCGCGGACACGGACCGACCGCAAGACAGTGATGTTGCTGCCAGGCTCGCGCTCAAGCGAGATTACCAAGCTGCTGCCCCACTTTGGCGACGCCGTCACCGAGTTGGTGGCGCGCAACGGTGAGATGCGTTTCGTCTTGCCGACGATGCCGCGCCGCGAGGCCATGATCCGTGAATTCGTCAAGGACTGGACGACGAAGCCGGAGATCGTGACCGGCGCCGAGGCGAAGTGGCAGGCGTTCACCGAAGCGGATGCCGCCATGGCGGCGTCTGGGACCGTCGTGCTTGAGCTGGCGCTGACCGGCGTTCCATGTGTTTCGGCGTATAAGACGGACTGGATCATCAAGCTCATGACCAGCAAGATCAAAACCTGGAGCGCGGCCCTTCCGAACCTGATCGCCGATTACGCCGTTGTGCCCGAGTATATCAACGACGTGGTGCGAGGCGGCAGCTTTGCGCGCTGGATGGAGAAGCTGTCGGTGGACACCTTGCCACGGCAGGCGATGATGGAAGGGTTTGACGTTCTCTGGCAAAGAATGCAGACCGAAAAGCCGCCGGGGGAACATGCAGCCGAAATCGTCCTCAATGTCCTTCAAAAGAAAAAGCCCGGCCATTCCTGACCGGGCTTCTTTGCTATCTGTGATCGCTGATTAGCGCTTGGAAACAGGCACGTAATCGCGTTGCGGCTCACCGACATAGAGCTGACGCGGGCGACCGATGCGCTGTTCCGGATCTTCGATCATTTCGTTCCACTGGGCAATCCAGCCGACCGTACGGGCGAGGGCAAACAGCACGGTGAACATGGTCGTGGGGAAGCCCAGAGCCTTCAGCGTGATGCCGGAGTAGAAGTCGATGTTCGGATAGAGCTTCTTCTCGATGAAGTACTCGTCAGTCAGTGCAATGCGCTCGAGCTCCATCGCCACTTCGAGCAGCGGATCGTCCTTAACGCCCAGCTCGCCGAGAACTTCATGCGTCGTCTTCTGCATGATCTTGGCGCGCGGATCGTAGTTCTTGTAGACGCGGTGACCGAAGCCCATCAGGCGGAACGGATCGTTCTTGTCCTTGGCGCGGGCGATGTATTCCGGAATGCGGTCAACGGTGCCGATTTCAGTCAGCATGTTCAGCGCTGCTTCGTTGGCGCCGCCGTGAGCCGGGCCCCAGAGGCATGCAATGCCGGCTGCGATGCAGGCAAACGGGTTCGCGCCCGACGAGCCGGCAAGGCGGACGGTCGAGGTCGAGGCGTTCTGCTCGTGGTCGGCGTGCAGGATGAAGATGCGATCCATGGCGCGCGACAGCACCGGATTGACCACATACTCCTCGCACGGAACGGCAAAGCACATGCGCAGGAAGTTCGAGGCGTAGTCGAGATCGTTCTTCGGGTAAACGAAGGGCTGGCCGATGTGATACTTGTAGGCCATGGCGGCGAGTGTCGGCATCTTCGCGATCATGCGCAGGCTTGCCACCATGCGCTGATGCGGATCCGTGATGTCGGTCGAGTCATGGTAGAAGGCGGACAGCGCGCCGACACAGCCGCACATGACAGCCATCGGATGCGCATCGCGGCGGAAGCCCGTAAAGAAGCGGCTCATCTGTTCGTGCACCATCGTGTGATGCGTGACGCGATAGTCGAAATCCTTCTTCTGGGCAGCGGTCGGCAGTTCGCCGTAGAGAAGCAGATAGCAGACCTCGAGGAAGTCGCCGTGCTCGGCAAGCTGCTCGATCGGATAGCCGCGATGCAATAGCACACCGGCGTCGCCGTCGATGTAGGTGATTTTCGATTCACAGGATGCGGTCGAGGTGAAACCAGGATCGTAAGTGAAGGAAGCCGTGTTCTTGTAGAGGGCGCCGATATCGATGACATCAGGACCGATCGTGCCGCTCTTGACGGCGAGATCGACTGATTTGTCACCGATTTTCAGTGTTGCGCTTTGTTCCGTCATTCTGATCCTCCAAACTGGCGGGTGGCGCCATAAAAGCGCCATAGGGTTAAGCGTCGTCGATGATTGCTATATGATCGCGCGCCTAATGCCAAGTTACCGTGATGCCATTTTGTGCATCGCAGTATCAACTTTTGGGCACTGCTGCGATGAGCCCTGCGCATAGCAGAAGCCGATGATAATCCTTGGCTTTTCAGCGTTCAGATTTTCCTTCAGATTTCAATCGATTATTATTGCCTGACGCCTCGATAGCTTGCATTGTGGTTGCAAGGGCGGCTGTTTTTGGGCGCAAATGCATGCCGGGGTTGAAGCCATTTGAAGTAACGAAGGCCGTGCCTGCCGCGGATGCTTCCGCGCGTACAGCGGAGCCGTCTCTCCTGCTGAATCGATCGACCGCCGAGCGATTGCCTAATCTGCGCACGCAGTCCTCCATCGCGTGGCCGACACGGATCAAAGCTGCAACACGGGACTGGGCTTCATGGCTCCAAAGTTCCGCGACAGCGGAGATGGAACATGGACGGTTGTTTCTGTTCTCGCCGGTCTTCCTCGGAGCCGGCGCCGTCCTCTGGTTCGAACTGGCAAGTGACCCTCCCACGATGCGCTTGATGGCATGGATTGTTGCGCTGGCACTTGTTGCAACGGCGGCGGGCCAAGGGCGTCCGTTTGTCCGGAATTCAGCGCTGGCCGGCTTGCTTTGCATCGCGGGAATGCTTTCGGCCCAATACGAAACGCGGGGCAAGGCGACCGTCATACTGGATACGCCCGTCACCACAACGATCACGGGTCGTGTCGAGCGTCGGGAGGGGGATGGCGCGGGTCGTTGGCGCTATATCCTCTCCATTTCCGGCACTCAGTCGCCTCAGATTAGGCGGCCGCCAGACCGGGTTTCAGTCGTCGCACGTGGGCAGAAAGAACCGTTCGAAATCGGGGAGTGGTTGACCGGGCGGGCACGATTGACCCCGCCTGCGGGACCGGCGCTGCCTGGGCTCAACGACTTCGCCTTCAGCGCCTATTTCGACGAGATTGGCGCGAACGGTTTCTTTTATGGTTTGCCAAGCGTTTCAATGCCGT
Source organism: Rhizobium grahamii CCGE 502 (assembly GCF_000298315.2). Classification (GTDB taxonomy): domain Bacteria; phylum Pseudomonadota; class Alphaproteobacteria; order Rhizobiales; family Rhizobiaceae; genus Rhizobium; species Rhizobium grahamii. The sequence goes on from NZ_AEYE02000011.1 coordinate 145,378, forward strand.
CAGCGGTCGGCACACCATCGATGTCGGAGCGCGCAGCCAACTGGCTGGATGCTCTTCGAAGCGGTATCGGAGACCGCATCCGTGGAATCCTGCCGGGTGACACCGGCGCCTTTGCGGCGTCGCTTGTCACCGACGAGCGACGCCGATCTCGCGGGAAACCACCGACGCGCTGCGACAGGCGGGGCTGGCGCATATCGTGGCAATCTCCGGTCTCAACATGGCGCTCTCCGCGGGTATCTTCTTTGTCGGCCTACGCCAACTGCTGAGCCTGTTTCCATCCGTTACGCAGGCGTACCCGACCAAGAAGATTGCAGCTGCTGGCGCGCTCGTCGCCCTGACAGCCTATTACATGATCTCGGGCTTTGCGGTCTCCGCAGAGCGAGCCTTCATCATGATGGCGATCATGCTGGCCGCTGTATTCTTCGACAGGCCGTCAATCAGTCTGCGCAACATCGCCCTGTCGGCCTGGGTGATTTTGCTCTTGTCTCCATCCGAGGCACTAGGCCCGAGCTTCCAGATGTCATTTGCGGCGACTCTTGCGCTGGTTGCCGGTTATGCGATGTGGTCGAAGCGAGCCTCGCGCGAGCATCCCTTGCTGCAAGTCAGGGCAGTGAAGCCCGCCGTTTTTGTCGCACGCTTCTTTGCTGGCATCCTCCTTTCCTCAATGATCGGAGGCTTCTCGACCGCGCTCTTCGCAGTCGAACATTTCCATCGGCTCAGCGCTTATGGATTGCCCGCAAATCTCATGGCCATGCCGGTAATCTCCTTCGTGGTGATGCCTATGGGCATGTTCGCGATGCTGCTGACGCCGTTTGGCCTCGATGTCGTTCCCTGGAAAATCGCTGGCTTCGGGCTCGACATTGTGATCGCCATTGCAAAGATGGTCTCGGGATGGGGCGGCAACGTCGATATCGGCCGATTGCCGGTCTGGTATTTTCCTGTCGCCGTCGCAGGCTTCCTCGTACTTGCGCTTCTGCGAACCAGACTGCGGTACCTCGGCGCTGTTGCGATCGCGTTGGCAACTCTGCTCGTTGTGCTAGCGCCGTCCAGACCGGCGCCAGATTTCATCATTGCCGAGGATGGCGGTCTCGTCGCGATTGTCGACAATCAGGTTATTGCTTCCAACCGGACGCGCCCACCCGACTTCATTTTCGACCAATGGCGAAGGGCTCTGGCCGCGGAGCAAGCCCGGCCGCCGCTCCTGATAGAGGGTGTCAAACCAGTCCGCCGGCGCGACGGCGACGGCAAGCCTCAGAGGCTCTCGGCCGACGAATTGCATAACGCTCGCAACGCGTTGCAGCAGGCCGTTGCGAGAGGCGTTGAGAACCGTTTCGTCTGCCTGAAAGGCGCTTGGTGTACAGCGGCACACGACAGTGGCTACGTTCTGACAATCGTCGAGGACCCCGCCTATGTCGGCGCTGCCTGCGACACCGCCGACATCGTCGTTGCGCACGCTCGTCTGCGCGTAAGCGAATGCCGGTCAGGTGCATTGTTGTTCACGGGCGAAACCTTGCGCCGCTCGGGCGCGGCAGAGATACGAATAGACGAACAGGGAACGCCTGTCGTGACGACGACCTATAAGACACTTGACCGGCCTTGGATGCGGCATCGGGCATACAATTGGCGAAGCGGCACCTTCGACGGAGAGCCGCCTGTCTTTAGTGATAGCGGCGAATGAGGCCGACCAGCTTGCCCTGAACCTTGACGCGATCGGGTCCGAAAATACGCGTTTCATAAGCCGGGTTCGCGGCTTCAAGCGCGATCGAAGCGCCCTTGCGGCGGAAGCGCTTGAGGGTTGCTTCCTCGTCATCGACAAGTGCGACAACAATGTCGCCGGCGTTGGCGGTGCTGCCGTTGCGGATAATCACCGTATCGCCGTCGAAGATGCCGGCCTCGATCATCGAGTCACCCTTCACCTCGAGCGCATAGTGCTCGCCTGGGCCAAGCATGTCGGCCGGAACCGTGATGTCGTGCGTATTGTTCTGGATTGCAGAAATTGGCACGCCGGCAGCGATCCGCCCCATAACAGGTACAGAGGCCGAATTGCCATTGTCCGCATGCGCGGCCGGCTTTGGCGGCGCGACCGGTTGAGGTTTGCCAAGGCTGCCCTCGATCACGCTCGGCGAAAAACCGCGGCGCGGCTGGAGACTGGGATTATATGCCTCTGGCAGCTTGATGACCTCCAGAGCGCGGGCCCGATTCGGCAGTCGACGAATGAAGCCGCGTTCCTCCAGCGCCGTAATCAGGCGGTGGATGCCCGACTTCGACGCGAGATCGAGAGCGTCCTTCATTTCGTCGAAAGATGGGGGGACACCGGACTCCTTCATTCGTTCATGAATGAAGAGAAGAAGCTCCTGTTGCTTGCGCGTCAGCATCGAAGTTGAACCCCAGAGTTGTGAAACAAAGCCAGAACAGACACTATATGTTCCATATGTGTTCCGCAAGTACCTAAATTTTCGTAAAACTTGCCTGCAACTTGTTCAGTTTTTGCGTCGCTTTTGAGTGAATGCGGAGAAGGGGGTTGCATTGTTCTCTTGCCCGGCGCACATCTTCGCAAATCCCCGGGGAGTTTGCCATGAGCGAAGCACATCCGCTGGACCACATTGTGCTGCCGGTGTCCAACATCAGGCTTGCGCGCGAGCGCCTCGGAATGTTGGGCTTCACCGTCGCGCCTGATGCGCGGCACCCGTTCGGAACAGAGAACGCCTGTATATTTTTCGCCGACGAAACTTATCTGGAGCCGCTGGGCGTCGCCAGCCTCGAACTGCACGAGGCATCGGCGAGGAAAGGCAACGTCTTCACCGCGCGTGACCGCGCCTTTCGGTTTCGATGCGGCGAGGATGGACTGTCCGCAGTGGTCTTCGCGACGGGGGACGCCGACCGCGACCACGCTAGATTCCTTGCCGAGAAGATCAACGGCGGTGAGATGCTGCAGTTCGAGCGGCCGATGAAGATGCCCGACGGCTCGGAAGCCACTGCTGCATTCAAACTCGCGTTCGCAGTTGACCTGCGCGCACCTGACTTCTTTTTTTTCACCTGCCAGCGGGTCAATCCGCTGCCAGCCGATCGAAGGGCACTGCAAGTGCACCCAAATGGCGTGGGCGGGATCGCGGAGATCGTTCTTGGCGCGCCGGACCCAAAGGCGTTTGCACCATTTGTGCGCGCCGCGGCGCACGGCCTGACGGTGATCAACGAGGCCTTTGGTGTGAGTATTGCAACGCCCAACGCGAGAATCATCGTTCTGTCCCCCGATGGACTGGATGCCTACTTCGATATTTCTGCACCCTCAGGCGATCGCGGCCTGCGCGGCGTCGCCGTTGTTTTCAAGGTCGGTGATCTCGCCGTGACAGAAGCGCATTTGGCTGCTAACGGGATGACCTACACGCGCAAGAACAATCGAATTCTGGTGAAGGCAGCGCCCGGGCAGGGCGCGCTCTTCGCCTTCGAGGAGAAACGATGAGCCAGACAAATTCCGAAGTCGCGGTTGGCGAAGGCGCCGGCCGCGTCACCTTTTCGAATACCGGCAAGCTGTCGCTGATTGCCGGACCTTGTCAGATGGAGAGCCGCGAGCATGCGTTCATGGTCGCCGGTGTATTGAAGGAGCTTTGCGACAAGCTTGGTCTCGGCCTTGTCTACAAGTCCTCCTTTGACAAGGCGAACCGGACATCGCTCTCCGCTCAGCGCGGCATCGGCCTCGATAAGGCGCTGGAGGTTTTTTCCGACCTCAAGAAGGAATACGGTTTTCCTGTCCTGACCGACATCCATACCGAGGAGCAGTGCGCCGAGGTGGCGCCGGTCGTCGACGTCCTGCAGATCCCGGCCTTTCTCAGCCGCCAGACAGACCTGCTGGTCGCAGCCGCCAAGACCGGTCGCACCATCAACGTCAAGAAGGGCCAGTTCCTTGCCCCTTGGGACATGAAGAATGTCCTGAACAAGCTCAATTCCACCGGCAATCCGAACGTTCTGCTTTGCGAGCGCGGCGCTTCCTTCGGCTACAACACGCTGGTCTCGGATATGCGCTCGCTGCCGATCATGGCGGCGATGGGCGCCCCTGTTGTTTTCGACGCCACGCATTCGGTGCAGCAGCCGGGCGGGCAGGGCGGCTCCAGCGGCGGCCAGCGCGAGTTCGTCGAGACGTTGGCGCGCGCGGCCGTTGCTGTCGGTGTCGCCGGTGTGTTCATCGAGACGCACGAAGATCCGGACAACGCTCCGTCCGACGGTCCGAACATGGTCTACCTCAAGGACATGCCGAGGCTTCTCGAAAAGCTCCTGGCCTTCGACGCGATCGCAAAGGGCTGACGTTCAAAAGACTGACATGTTCGTGTAATAGGCCACGCACGAACATCGCTGCGAAGCATGCGCAAAGCGCCATTGTAATTTGCGCATCTTCGACTAAGACGGATTTCAAACGATTTATCCACCCTCAAGCAGGAAAAGCCGATGACCGCAATTACCGACATTATCGCCCGCGAGATTCTCGACAGCCGTGGCAACCCCACCGTCGAAGTCGATGTCTATCTGGAAGATGGCAGCATGGGCCGCGCGGCGGTTCCGTCGGGCGCGTCGACGGGCGCGCATGAAGCCGTCGAAGTTCGCGATGGTGGCAAGCGCTACCTCGGTAAGGGTGTGGAAAAGGCTGTCGAAGCCGCCAACACGGAAATCTTCGACGCCATCGGCGGCATCGATGCCGAAAACCAAATCCAGATCGACAACATCATGATCGAGCTGGACGGCACGCCGAACAAGTCGCGCCTCGGCGCCAACGCCATCCTCGGCGTATCGCTTGCTGTTGCCAAGGCTGCTGCCCAGGCTGCCGGACTGCCGCTCTACCGCTACGTCGGTGGCGCCAGCGCTCACTTGTTGCCGGTTCCGATGATGAACATCATCAACGGCGGCGCGCATGCCGACAACCCGATCGACTTCCAGGAATTCATGATCCTGCCGGTTGGCGCTGATTCCATCCGCGAAGCCGTTCGCATGGGCTCGGAAGTTTTCCACGTCCTCAAGAAGGAACTGTCGGCTCAGGGTCACAACACCAACGTCGGCGACGAAGGCGGCTTCGCACCGGGCCTGAAGAGCGCCCCTGAAGCCCTCGACTTCATCATGAAGTCGATCGAGAAAGCCGGCTACAAGCCTGGCGACGATATCTGCCTTGGCCTCGATTGCGCCTCGACGGAATTCTTCAAGGATGGCAAGTACGTTCTCGAAGGCGAAGGTCGCACGCTGGAGCCGGGCGCCATGGCGGAATACCTCGCGCAGCTCGCGGGCCAGTATCCGATCATCTCGATCGAAGACGGCATGGCCGAGGACGACTGGGATGGCTGGAAGGCTCTGACGGATCTGGCAGGCAAGAGGGTTCAGCTGGTCGGCGACGATCTCTTCGTCACCAACTCGGCTCGCCTGCGCGACGGTATCAAGATGGGCGTTGCCAACTCGATCCTCATCAAGGTCAACCAGATCGGCTCGCTGACGGAAACGCTCGATGCCGTCAACACCGCGCACAAGGCAGCCTACACCGCCGTCATGTCGCACCGTTCGGGCGAAACCGAAGATTCGACGATCGCTGACCTCGCCGTTGCCACCAACTGCGGTCAGATCAAGACCGGCTCGCTGTCGCGCTCGGATCGCCTCGCCAAGTACAACCAGTTGATCCGCATCGAAGAAGGTCTTGGCCCGCAGGCCCGCTATGCCGGTCGCTCGATCATCCGCGGCTAATTGCGCCTGATTTCAACCACTTCGACCCGCGCCTTCGAAAGGCGCGGGTTTTTTCTTGTCTGATTTTTCATAGTCAACGGACAGTTAATCTCTGCCCGGTAGTCTTGAGCGCATCGAGGTAATGCGTTCGAGCGTGCGTTTATGTGGACAAAGCATCACAAGAAGAAAAAGATCGGTCGTTTCGTGGTTCCAGCCATGACGGTCGCGTTTCTTTCCTACTTCGGCTATCATTGCATTCATGGTGATTACGGTCTGCGGGCAACCGAAGGGTTCGAGCGCCAGCGGATAGCGCGTGAGAGGGAGTTGGCGGTTCTGAAAGGCAAGCGCGAGCATCTCGAAAAGCAGGTCGCGCTGCTGAGTGACGGTTCGATGGACAAGGATATGCTGGACGAGAAAGCGCGTCTTCAGCTTAATGTTTCTCGTGCCGATGAGATCGTCATATTCAATCATTATTCCAATTAACCGGAATTCAGTTAATTGCAATAAAGCGTTATTTATCAGCGGCTTGCTGGTGAATACGAGCCATGCATTTATGGCATTGCTGTGGCGAAATTTCTTCCCTATGGTACGCCCAACCAAAGAACCGACAAACCCATAGGGAGGGTTGAATGGCGCCGCGAAAAACCGCGACCGTTTCCAGCCGTAAAACTAGCGCAAAGCCGGCAAACAAGGCCACCAATGGTGGTCCCGTTGCCGATTTCACGCGTGACGAAGAGCTTAGCGCTTATCGCGATATGTTGCTGATCCGCCGCTTCGAAGAGAAGGCCGGCCAGCTTTACGGCATGGGCTTCATTGGCGGTTTCTGTCACCTCTACATCGGTCAAGAAGCTGTCGTCGTTGGCATGCAGATGGCGCAGAAGGAAGGCGATCAGGTCATCACGGCCTACCGTGATCACGGCCACATGCTGGCAACCGGCATGAGCGCGCGTGGCGTCATGGCCGAGCTGACCGGCCGCCGCAGCGGCTATTCGCACGGTAAGGGCGGCTCGATGCACATGTTCTCGAAAGAGAAGCATTTCTACGGCGGTCACGGCATCGTCGGTGCTCAGGTCTCGCTCGGAACAGGTCTTGCCTTTGCAAACCGGTATCGCGGCAACGACAGCGTTTCCGTCGCTTACTTCGGTGACGGCGCTGCGAACCAGGGCCAGGTCTACGAGAGCTTCAACATGGCTGCTCTCTGGAAGCTTCCGATCATCTACATCGTCGAAAACAACCGTTACGCCATGGGCACCTCGACCGCGCGCGCAACCGCGCAGTCGAACTACTCGCTCCGCGGTTCCGGCTTCGGCATCCCAGGCATTCAGGTTGACGGCATGGACGTCCGCGCGGTCAAGGCTGCCGCCGACGAAGCTCTCGAGCATTGCCGCTCCGGCAAGGGACCGATCATCCTGGAGATGCTGACCTACCGTTATCGTGGTCACTCCATGTCGGACCCGGCGAAGTATCGCACCAAGGAAGAAGTGCAGAAGATGCGCTCGGAGCAGGATCCGATCGAACAGGTGCGTGCGCGCCTGCTGGAGAAGGGGTGGGCCTCGGAAGACGATCTCAAGGCGATCGACAAGGACGTCCGCGATATCGTTGCCGATAGCGCAGACTTCGCCCAGTCCGATCCCGAGCCGGATGCATCCGAGCTCTACACTGACATTCTGCTCTAATCGGGGAGGGACGACCCATGCCAATCGATATTCTCATGCCCGCCCTCTCTCCGACGATGGAAGAAGGCACGCTTTCCAAGTGGCTCAAGCAGGAAGGCGACACCGTCAAGTCTGGTGACGTGATCGCCGAAATCGAAACCGACAAGGCGACGATGGAGGTAGAAGCCGTTGACGAAGGCGTCATCGGTAAGCTGCTGGTTCCGGCCGGCACTGAAAACGTGAAGGTCAATGCCAAGATCGCGGTCCTGCTTCAGGACGGCGAATCGGCATCCGACATCTCGGCAGCACCTGCTGCCGCAGCCCCGGCTCCGGCTGCTGTGCCCCAGGCCGCTGAAACGCCTGCCGCCGCTCAGGCGCCGGTTCCGGCTGAGCCCAAGGCCCAGGTTCCGAACGATCCGGAAATCCCGGCCGGCACCGAAATGGTCTCCATGACCGTTCGCGAAGCGCTCCGCGACGCCATGGCCGAGGAAATGCGCGCCGACGATAACGTCTTCGTCATGGGCGAGGAAGTTGCCGAATACCAGGGCGCCTACAAGGTTACCCAGGGTCTTCTGCAGGAATTCGGCGCCCGCCGTGTCATCGACACCCCGATCACCGAGCACGGCTTTGCCGGCGTCGGTGTCGGTGCTGCCATGTCCGGTCTGAAGCCGATCGTCGAGTTCATGACCTTCAACTTCGCCATGCAGGCAATCGACCAGATCATCAACTCTGCCGCCAAGACGCTCTACATGTCCGGCGGCCAGATGGGTGCGCCGATCGTGTTTCGTGGCCCGAACGGTGCGGCTGCCCGCGTCGGCGCCCAGCACAGCCAGGACTACTCGGCTTGGTACAGCCAGATCCCCGGCCTCAAGGTCGTCATGCCCTACACGGCATCCGACGCCAAGGGCCTGCTCAAGGCTGCGATCCGCGATCCGAATCCGGTCGTCTTCCTCGAAAACGAAATCCTCTACGGTCAGCACTTCGATGTGCCGAAGCTCGATAATTTCGTTCTTCCGATCGGCAAGGCCCGCATCCACCGTCCGGGCAAGGACGTCACGATCGTGTCCTTCGGTATCGGTATGACCTATGCCACCAAGGCGGTCGCCGAACTTGAGAAGATCGGCATCGACGCCGAGCTGATCGACCTGCGTACGTTACGCCCGATGGATCTTCCGACTGTCATCGAGTCGGTCAAGAAGACCGGCCGTCTGGTTACCGTCGAGGAAGGCTATCCGCAGAACTCGGTCGGAACCGAAATCGCCACCCGCGTCATGCAGCAGGCCTTCGACTATCTCGATGCGCCGGTTCTCACGATCGCCGGCAAGGACGTTCCGATGCCTTACGCCGCAAACCTCGAAAAACTTGCGCTTCCGAGCGTTGCCGAAGTCGTCGATGCCGTGAAGGCTGTTTGCTACAAGTAACAAGGGGAGGGTATCTCGATGCCGATCAATATCACGATGCCTGCCCTTTCTCCGACGATGGAAGAAGGCAATCTGGCCAAGTGGCTCGTCAAGGAAGGCGACACGGTCAAGTCAGGCGACATCATTGCGGAAATCGAAACCGACAAGGCGACGATGGAAGTCGAAGCCGTCGATGAGGGCACGGTTGCCAAGATCGTCGTTCCTGCCGGCACGGAAGGCGTCAAGGTCAATGCCTTGATCGCCGTTCTTGCTGCCGATGGTGAAGACGTATCCGCTGCAGCAAGCGGCGCAGGCTCGGCTGCCCCGGCGCCGAAGGCTGCTGAAGCTCCGAAAGCGGAAGCAGCACCGGCTGCCCCAGTTCCGGCTGCTGCCGCACCGGCTCCGGCCGCAGCACCTGCTGCCGTTTCGGCTGGTGGCAATCGCACGTTCTCCTCACCGCTCGCTCGTCGTCTGGCGAAGGATGCGGGGATCGACCTGTCCGCGATTGCGGGCTCCGGCCCGCATGGCCGCGTCGTCAAGAGCGACGTTGAAGCTGCCGTTGCAGGTGGTGGCGCCAAGGCGGCCCCGGCTGCAGCTGCGCCGCAGGCCGCAGCACAGGCTCCAGCCGCTGCGCCGAAGGGTGCTTCCGACGAGTCCGTCCTCAAGCTGTTCGAACCGGGCTCCTACGAACTCGTGCCGCATGACGGCATGCGCAAGGTCATCGCCAAGCGCCTCGTGGAGTCCAAGCAGACCGTGCCGCACTTCTACGTCAGCGTGGATTGCGAGCTTGATGCGCTGATGTCTCTGCGTGCCCAGCTCAACGACGCCGCACCCCGCAAGGATGGTGCGCCGTCCTACAAGCTGTCGGTCAACGACATGGTCATCAAGGCCATGGCGCTGGCGCTGCGCGATGTTCCCGATGCCAACGTCTCCTGGACCGAAACCAACATGGTCAAGCACAAGCACGCCGATGTCGGTGTTGCTGTCTCGATCCCTGGCGGCCTGATCACCCCGATCATCCGCAAGGCCGAGGAAAAGACCCTGTCGGCCATCTCCAACGAGATGCGCGATCTCGGCAAGCGGGCCAAGGACCGCAAGCTGAAGCCCGAGGAATACCAGGGCGGCACCAGCTCGGTCTCCAACATGGGCATGATGGGCGTGAAGCAGTTCGCAGCCGTCATCAACCCGCCGCATGCAACGATCCTCGCGGTCGGCGCAGGCGAGCAGCGCCCGGTGGTCAAGAACGGCCAGCTGGCAGTCGCTACCGTGATGACAGTCACGCTGTCGACCGACCATCGCTGCGTCGACGGCGCGCTCGGCGCCGAGCTGCTGCAGGCGTTCAAGGGCTACATCGAAAATCCGATGGGTATGCTGGTCTGACACCGGAGCGGAGGCGGAAATGACGAAGACCGTTCTTTGCTATGGTGACTCGCTGACCTGGGGCTATGACGCTGACACGATCGGACGTCATGCCTACAAGGATCGTTGGCCAAGTGCGCTTCAGGCGGCACTCGGCAACGAAGTGCGGATCATTGCCGAAGGATTGAACGGGCGGACCACCGCGTTCGATGACCATCTCGCCGACTGCGACCGGAACGGCGCACGCATTCTGCCAACGATACTGCAGAGCCATGCGCCGCTTGATCTCGTCATCCTGCTGCTCGGCACCAACGACATGAAGCCCGTCGTGGCGGGGTCGGCCTTTGCCGCCTGCCAGGGCATCGCCCGGCTGGTGCGGTTGATCCGCAACCACGCCTGGCCCTTCGAATTCGATGGACCGGACATCCTGATCGTGGCACCGCCGAAAATCCGCGAGACGGCGAATGTGCCCTTTGCGGCGTCGTTCGTCGGCGGCATCGAGGAGTCGGCAATGCTGCCGACCCTCTATCGCGACCTCGCGGATGAGCTCGGATGCGGCTTCTTTGACGGCAATTCGGTAGCGAAGACGACGCCGGTCGATGGCATTCACCTCGATGCGGACAATACCCGCGCTCTCGGGCGCGGCATGGAATCGACTGTGCGGATGATGCTGGGGCTTTGAGCATGGGATCCTTCGTCTCGCTTCGTCCGGCGGCGCGGGAAGATGCGACGGAGTTGGCTTTACTCACGGATATCGCATCGCACGGTTTTGCTTCCTGGCTGTGGCTCTCTGAGCTCGGAAACGGCGGCTGCGATACGCCGATGGAGCGAGGACGGCAGAAGCTGCGCGGAGACCAGGGGCAGGGCAACTGGAGCGACGCGGTGATTGCCGAAGCCTATGGCGAGATCGCGGGAGCCGCGATCGGCTTCGGCCTCGACGAAGGCATACGGAATATCCAGGCGGACCGCCCGGCGCTGAAGCCGGTCATCGATCTGCAGAAAATGGTGTTGGGAAGCTGGTTTATCGCAACGCTCGGTGTCTACAGCCATTTGCGCGGCATCGGGATTGGTAGGCGGCTTCTGGAGGATCAGATTGAGCGTGCGGAAGATGCGCCGGTCAGCCTGATTACCGCGGATTACAACGAAGCGGCTCTGTCGCTTTACAAGAAGAATGAATTTTCGGAGGCGGCGCGCGCGGATGCCGTGGCCTTTTTCGAAAACGGCAGGAAACACGAGTGGGTGCTTCTCACCCGCGACGCCCGATAACAAAGGCAGGAAAACATGGCTGAGAATTACGACGTCATCATCATCGGCTCCGGTCCCGGCGGCTATGTGGCCGCTGTGCGCGCCAGCCAGCTCGGTCTCAAGACCGCGATCGTCGAGCGCGAGCACCTGGGCGGCATCTGCCTGAACTGGGGCTGCATCCCGACCAAGGCGCTGCTACGTTCGGCCGAGATCCTCGACCACGCCAACCACGCCAAGGACTACGGTCTCGTGCTCGAAGGCAAGATGAGCGCCGATGTGAAAGCCGTTGTCGCCCGCTCGCGTGGCGTTTCTGCCCGCCTCAACGGCGGCGTCGGCTTCCTGATGAAGAAGAACAAGGTCGATGTGATCTGGGGCGAAGCCAAGATCACCAAGCCGGGCGAAATCGTCGTCGGCAAGTCCTCCAAGCCCGTCGTCGAGCCACAGAACCCGGTTCCGAAGAACATCAAGGGCGAGGGCACCTACACCGCCAAGCACATCATCATTGCGACCGGCGCCCGTCCACGCGCGCTGCCCGGCATCGAGCCCGATGGCAAGCTGATTTGGACCTATTTCGAAGCGATGAAGCCGGCAGCGCTGCCGAAGTCGCTGATCGTCATGGGCTCTGGCGCCATCGGCATCGAATTCGCAAGCTTCTATCGCTCGATGGGCGTTGACGTTACCGTCGTGGAAGTCATGCCGACGATCATGCCGGTCGAAGATGTCGAAGTCACCGCGATCGCGCGCAAGCAGCTTGAGAAGCGCGGGATGAAGATCCTCACCAGCGCCAAGGTCACGAAGGTCGAAAAGGCAGCCGACAGCCTCACCGCGCATGTCGAGACCGCCGACGGCAAGGTCCAGCAGATCACCGCCGACCGCATGATTTCGGCCGTGGGCGTCCAGGGCAACATCGAGAACCTCGGCCTCGAAGCCGTCGGCGTGAAGACCGACCGCGGCTGCGTCGTCATCGACGGCTACGGCAAGACCAATGTGTCAGGCATCTATGCCATCGGCGACGTCGCCGGCCCGCCGATGCTGGCCCACAAGGCCGAGCACGAAGGCGTGGTCTGCGTCGAAAAGATCGCCGGCCTGCCGAACGTTCACGCCACCGACAAAGGCAAGGTCCCGGGCTGCACCTACTGCAACCCGCAGGTCGCCTCCGTCGGCCTGACCGAAGCCAAGGCAAAGGAAGCGGGCCGCGACATCCGCGTTGGTCGCTTCTCCTTTGCCGCCAACGGCAAGGCGATCGCGCTTGGCGAGGACCAGGGTCTTTGCAAGGTGATCTTCGACAAGAAGACCGGCGAGCTGCTCGGCGCCCATATGGTCGGCGCAGAAGTCACCGAACTCATCCAGGGCTTCGTCGTCGCCATGAACCTTGAGACGACCGAAGAAGAACTGATGCACACCATCTTCCCGCATCCGACGGTTTCCGAAACCATGAAGGAAGCGGTGCTCGATGCTTACGGTCGTGTCCTGAACGCTTGATAGTTTCCTTTTTCGCTCTCTATGACGGATTGGATCACATCCAAGCCCGGACTGGAAAAAGCGAAAGGAAATCATCATGTCTATGGGTACGCAGGCACTGCTAGTTTTTCTCCTGATCGGCCTGGTGGCGGGGTTCCTCGCGAGCCTGGTCGTCGGAGGGGGCGGATTGATACGGTGCCTGCTGAGCGGCATTATCGGCGCGTTTGTCGGAGGCTTTCTCTTCAACGCGCTCGGCATATCGCTCGGTATCGACAATGCGTTGGTGGTTCAGATCATTCACGCGACGGTCGGCGCCATCATCGTGGTGTTGATCGCAAGGGCGATAGCTTGAGGGGATAGGACAGCATGGAAGGTGTGGGCTGGATTACGGCGATCATCGTCGGCGGCTTGGCGGGCTGGCTCGCGGGCATTTTGATGGGCATACGCTTCGGCGTTCTGATGAACATCGTCATAGGCATCGTGGGTGCCGTCATCGCCAGCGCGATCTTCACCCGCGCCGGGATCTATGTCGCCAGCGGTTGGCTGGGTTACCTTGTGACGGGTTTCATCGGCTCTTGTATCTTGCTATTTCTGGCAAAACTCGTCAGACGCTGACGAAAGAGGCCGCTTCCGGCGGTTTGAAGGCAGGTTATTGATGGTAACTATTCTCGACAGGATGAATCCAGACGCTGAAAAGCGCGTGCGACACCCGGAAAAGGCGCATCGGCCCGATCAGGAAGTCATGCGCAAGCCGGATTGGATCCGCGTCAAGGCACCGACTTCCAAGGGCTACGCGGAAACGCGCTCGATCGTGAAGGAGCACAAGCTCGTCACCGTCTGCGAGGAAGCTGGCTGCCCCAATATCGGCGAGTGCTGGGACAAGAAGCACGCGACCTTCATGATCATGGGCGAGATCTGTACGCGCGCCTGCGCCTTCTGCAATGTCTCGACAGGCAAGCCGAATGCACTCGACATGGCAGAGCCCGAGAACGTCGCCAAGGCCGTCAAGCAGATGGGCCTGAGCCACGTCGTCATTACGTCTGTCGATCGCGACGACCTGGAAGACGGTGGTGCCGAGCATTTCGAGAAGGTGATCTGGGCGATCCGGGCAGCGTCGCCGATGACGACCATCGAGATCCTGACGCCCGACTTCCTGAAGAAGCCGGGTGCCCTTGAACGCGTCGTTGCCGCCAAGCCAGACGTCTTCAATCACAACATGGAGACGGTCGCCGGCAACTACCTGACCGTTCGCCCAGGCGCCCGCTATTTTCACTCCATCCGCCTGCTGCAGCGCGTCAAGGAACTGGACCCCACCATGTTCACCAAATCGGGCATCATGGTCGGCCTCGGAGAAGAGCGAAATGAAGTGCTGCAGCTGATGGACGACCTGCGGACCGCTGATGTCGACTTCCTGACGATCGGCCAGTACCTGCAGCCGTCCCGCAAGCATCACAAGGTCATGAGCTTTGTCACACCCGACGAGTTCAAGTCCTACGAGACGGTTGCTTACACCAAAGGCTTCCTGATGGTGGCTTCGAGCCCGCTGACCCGTTCGTCGCATCATGCCGGCGATGATTTCGCACGTCTCAAGGCCGCACGCGAGAAAAAGCTGCTGATCGCAGCGGAATAATCAACGAGCGCTTGCATTTTTCGAAAGCCGCGGCGATTTTCCCCGCGGCTTTTTGTTTGCGGAGGCGACGAGAAATGCCAGCTTACATCGACGATACTCGGAAAGCCGCCGGTGTACTCCGGCAGTCCGCGCGTATCATGATCATCGGCTGCTCCGGGGGCGGCAAAAGTACCTTGTCACGGAAGATCAGCCGCAGGCTGGATCTTCCCTATTTCTCCATGGACAAGGAGTTCTTCTGGCTGCCGGGATGGGTCAAGCGCTCGAAGGACGAAGAGCGTCGCCTGATCACCGATGTTGTCGCCGGCGAACGGTGGCTGATGGACGGAACCGGCCCATCGACTTTCGATCTTCGCGTCCCGCGCGTAGAGTTCGTTGTCTGGGTGCGAATGCCGCGCTGGCTTTGCCTGTGGGGAATCTGCAAGCGCGCATTCTTCCATTTCGGCAGAACGCGACCGGACATGGCACCCGGATGCCTGGAGCGCCTGCCGGACCGGGAATTTCTGACGTACATCTGGACGTTCGAGAAGCGGTTCGCACCTCTTGTGATCGCCGGATTAGACAAGCACGGGCCAGATGTCCCGGTTTTTCAGCTGAAAAGCCGGCGGGAGGTGAACCATCTTCTTGATCTTCTCGGCGCTCCCACTTAACTGCCGGTCATGCCTCAGTTCGAAACGCATCGCCCCGTCCCGCATTCCGCCGATCAGATGTTTGACCTCGTCGCCGACGTCGAGCACTATCCGCAATTCCTTCCGCTATGCGAGGCGCTGAGCATTCGCAGCCGCAAGGAGCGTGACGGCAAGGTTCTGTTAATTGCCGATATGACCGTCGGCTACAAGGCGATCCGTGAGACCTTCACAACGCAGGTGCTGTTGAACCGGGCGGAACGCATCATCGAGGTCAAGTATATCGACGGACCGTTTCGCTATCTCGACAATCGCTGGCGCTTCGAGGATACGGCGACAGGCAGCAACGTCCACTTCTTCATCGACTACGAATTCAAGAGCCGCATCCTGGGGGCGGTCATGGGCTCCATGTTCGATCGCGCCTTCCGCATGTTCTCGGAAGCCTTCGAAACGCGGGCGACGAAAATCTACGGCTGAGCCAGTTCCCGGATCATGCCAAGCGCTGTTCTGATCGTCGCAAGCCGTACTTCAGCGCGACCGATATCGCCATAGAGCATCTTCCGATGAACAAGGCCGCCCGCGCGCGACTTCGCGGCGAGGTGGACGAGGCCGACCGGCTTTTCCGCCGATCCACCGCCAGGCCCCGCAATGCCGGTGACAGCGACCGCGATGGCGGCATGGGAGCGGAAGAGGGCGCCGTGCACCATCTGCCGCGCTGTCTCTTCCGAGACTGCGCCGAGCCGGATCAGCGTTTCCTCCTGCACGCCAAGCATCTCCATCTTGGCGGTATTCGTGTAGGTGACGAAACCTCTGTCCACGACAGCAGACGATCCTGAAATCTCAGTCAAGGCGCCCGCAATAAGCCCGCCGGTACAGGATTCCGCTGTCGAGACCATCAGGCCTGCGGTAGTGAAATCGCGAATGATTGCCTCTGCCTGCGCGATGATATCGTCAGGGAAGATGCTCATTTCAGATGCTCCGGTAGACGACCGTTGCGGTGGCGATCGCCGCGATACCTTCGCGGCGACCGACGAAGCCGATCGTCTCGTTCGTCGTTGCCTTCACCGAGCATCGGTCGATGGTGATACCGAGAAATTCGGACAGCTTGGAGCGCATCTCGTCGCGATGCGGCCCGACCTTCGGCGCCTCGGCGATCAGCGACACGTCAGCGTTCATGATCGTACCGCCGCGTTCACGCACGATCTTGGCCGCGTGCTCGATGAAGATGCGGGACGGTGCACCCTTCCATTGCGGATCAGACGGCGGAAAGTGATCGCCGATATCACCGGCGCCGCATGTCGCAAGCAGGGCGTCCGTGAGGGCATGCAGCGCCACGTCCGCATCGGAGTGGCCCTTGAGCTTTTGGTCGTGCGGAATGAACACGCCGCAGAGCGTTACGCCATCGCCGGCTTCGAGCTGATGGACGTCATAGCCGTTGCCGGTGCGTACATCAGGGAGCGTCTGTCCAGAGAGTCTGCTGTCTGCCATTGCGATGTCCCGTTTGACCGTCAATTTTGCGTTGTCCGCCAGCCCCTCGACGATACGCACCGGGATGCCTGCCCATTCGGCGATGGCGGCATCGTCGGTGAAATCGGCCAGATTTGCCGCTGCCGCCTTTTCGTGGGCGGCGAGGATCGGTTCGAAGGCGAAGGATTGCGGTGTCTGCGCCGCGTAGAGGTGGGATCGGGAAACGGTATCGAGCACCGTTCCGTCGAGATCGGCGCGCTTCAGCGTATCAGCGACCGGCATCGCCGGGAGAACCGCAGGCACGCCCGCCAGGAGGGCGCCAGCGATGCGATCAAGAAGCGCATGGTCGAAGAAGGGCCGCACAGCGTCGTGGATCAGAACATGCGAGAGGTCATTACCGCGCAAATGGCGCAGTCCCACCAAGACGGATTGCTGTCGCGTCGCGCCGCCATGAACGGCATCGATCGGCACTCCCGATTGGACTAGGCCGGCGACCTTGGCAAACAGGGCTTCGTCGTCCGGGTGAATGACCACGACGATGTGGCAGGCAAGCTCCCAGCTGGCGAATTTCTCCAATGTATGAACGATGACCGGCCTACCGCCGATCGTCCGATACTGCTTCGGGCCGTCCTTGGAAGCGCCCGCGCGTTCGCCGCGCCCGGCCGCCACGACGACGATACCCATTGCTGGTTGCTTTTGATGCATTTGCGGCATAAATCCTCAAGGCGCGATTTTGCCCCCGGTGCTTAGCGGGTTGGCGCATCGAATTCCAGCATTTGCCCGAAAAATGTCAATTCGCGTACTGCCCTCTTGGCAAGCCACTCAAACCTGTTTAAAAAAAGTGCACGCATTCTGCGTGCCTGAAAGATAATCAATTGCTGGATTTTGACCTCGCTTCACCTTTGCGGATCGGATCTGTGGAAGTCAGGAACCGTGTTGTCCTGGCCCCTATGTCCGGCGTGACGGACATGCCGTTCCGGCAACTGGCGTGGCGTCATGGCGCCGGACTTGTGGTCACCGAAATGGTTGCGAGCCGCGAACTCGTCAACAGCACCGCCGAATCATGGGCGCGCCTTGAGAGCGCTGGTTTTGAGCCGCACATGGTGCAGCTTGCTGGCCGTGAAGCGCATTGGATGGCCGAGGCCGCAAAGATCGCTGCCGACCATGGCGCCGATATCATCGACATCAATATGGGATGCCCGGCAAAGAAGGTAATTGGCGGTTACTCCGGCTCCGCTTTGATGCGCGATCCTGATCACGCCCTCAGCCTCATCGAGGCTACGGTTAAGGCGGTCAGCATTCCTGTGACCTTGAAAATGCGGCTCGGCTGGGACGAGAATTCGATCAACGCGCCCGAAATCGCGCGTCGGGCGGAGGCGGCTGGGATCCAGCTGATCACGATCCACGGCCGCACGCGTATGCAGTTTTACGAAGGCCGGGCGGACTGGGATGCAATCCGGGCAGTTCGCGATGCAATTGCCATTCCGCTGGTTGCAAACGGCGACGTTGAAACCGTTGAAGATACGCAAGAAATTTTGCGTCGCTCGGGAGCAGATGCCGTCATGGTCGGCAGAGGCTGTCAGGGCAGACCGTGGCATGCAGGCGTATTGGCTGGGCAGACGGCGCCGGAAGCGTGGGAAATCCCGGACATTGCCGCTGAGCATTACAAAATGATGCTCGAATTTTATGGTGAGGCAGTCGCCGTTCGCCATGCAAGGAAGCACCTTGGCTGGTATCTCGAACGCTTCGCGCCTGGACTTGCTGCGCAGGAGAAGGCCGCGATCATGACAGCGCGGGAGCCCGATGACGTGGCTGCAAGGTTTTATGATGCATTGATGGCTGCGGCATCGAACACGCAGACCCGGGAGGCTGCATGACGAATGACGTGCCATCGTCGATCGACAACGGCGGTAGCGCAGTTGCGATCGCTGTACTCAATGCGATCCAAAACCCGGTCGTGATGGTGAACGAGGCCGGTCTCGTCGCTTTCGCGAATTGGGAGGCGGAGGCCTTCTTTGGCGCAAGTGCCGCCCACCTTGCCCGCTACAAGATCTCGACCTTCATTCCATTCGGCAGTCCGCTGCTGGCCTTGATCGATCAGGTTCGCGAACGGCGGGCGCCGATCAACGAGTATCGTGTCGACCTGAGCTCTCCGCGCCTCGGACAGGACAAGCTCGTCGATCTGTACGTTGCGCCTGTGGTCAGCGATCCGGGTTCCGTCGTGATCGTCTTCCAGGAGCGATCGATGGCGGACAAGATCGATCGGCAGCTGACGCATCGCGCGGCGGCTCGCTCCGTCACCGGGCTTGCATCGATGCTGGCGCACGAGATCAAGAATCCGCTTTCTGGCATTCGCGGTGCGGCACAGCTGTTGGAGCAATCGGTCGTCGATGACGATCGCGCTTTGACGCGGCTAATCTGCGACGAAACCGACCGCATCGTCTCGCTCGTGGACCGCATGGAGGTGTTCTCCGACGAGCGGCCGGTTGATCGGATGCCAGTCAATATTCACTCCGTTCTTGATCATGTGAAGGCCGTGGCGAAGGCGGGATTTGCGCGGCACCTCCGGATTACCGAGAACTACGACCCGTCGCTGCCGTCGGTTTACGCAAACCGTGATCAGCTTGTGCAGGTGTTCCTCAATCTCGTAAAGAATGCCGCCGAGGCTGTGGGCGATCGCCCGGATGGCGAGATCGTTTTAACGACGGCTTATCGCTCCGGCATTCGTCTGTCGGTCGCCGGGACCCGCGAAAAGATCTCGTTGCCGCTGGAGTTTTGTGTTCAGGACAACGGTCCCGGCGTGCCGGCTGACCTCCTGCCGCATCTGTTTGATCCATTCATTACGACGAAGACGAACGGCAGTGGCCTTGGCCTCGCGCTCGTCGCGAAGATTATCGGTGATCATGGCGGCATCATTGAATGCGACAGCCAGAACCACCGCACGACATTCCGCGTCTTGATGCCGGCCTCCAAGGACGCATCGATGGACGACGCAACGACCATAACTCCCACAGGACCTACTCGATGACAGCAACGATCCTCGTCGCGGATGATGATGCGGCAATTCGTACCGTGCTTAATCAGGCTCTGAGCCGCGCCGGCTATGATGTGCGAATTACCTCCAATGCCGCCACGCTCTGGCGTTGGGTGTCGGCGGGTGAAGGCGATCTTGTCGTAACCGATGTCGTAATGCCGGACGAGAATGCTTTTGACCTGCTGCCGCGGATCAAGAAGGCGCGTCCCGATCTTCCGGTCCTCGTCATGAGCGCCCAGAACACCTTCATGACAGCGATCAAGGCTTCCGAGAAGGGCGCCTACGATTATCTGCCGAAGCCGTTCGATCTGACCGAACTGATTGGCATCATCGGTCGTGCACTAGCCGAGCCGAAGCGTAAACCTGCCAAACTCGACGAGGACATGCAGGACGGTATGCCGCTTGTCGGTCGTTCGGCCGCGATGCAAGAAATCTACCGCGTCCTTGCGCGCCTGATGCAGACCGATCTGACGCTGATGATCACCGGCGAATCCGGTACCGGCAAGGAACTTGTGGCGAGGGCGCTGCATGACTATGGCAAGCGCCGCAACGGACCGTTCGTCGCGATCAACATGGCGGCGATCCCGCGTGACCTGATCGAGTCAGAGCTCTTCGGCCACGAGAAGGGCGCGTTCACCGGCGCCCAGACACGTTCTACCGGTCGCTTCGAACAGGCCGAAGGCGGCACGCTTTTCCTCGATGAAATCGGCGATATGCCGATGGACGCTCAGACGCGCCTCCTGCGCGTCCTGCAGCAGGGCGAATACACCACGGTCGGTGGTCGCACGCCGATCCGTACCGACGTTCGGATCGTCGCGGCGACCAACAAGGACTTGAAGCAGGCGATCAATCAGGGGCTTTTTCGCGAGGACCTGTACTACCGCCTGAATGTCGTTCCGCTGCGTCTGCCGCCGCTGCGTGATCGTGCCGAGGATATACCGGATCTGGTGCGCCACTTCGTCCAGCAGGCGGAAAAGGAGGGACTCGGCTCCAAGCGTTTCGATCAGGAAGCGCTCGATCTGATGAAGGCCTACGCCTGGCCGGGCAACGTGCGCGAGCTGGAGAACCTCATCCGGCGGCTGATGGCACTTTATCCACAGGATGTGATCACCCGGGAAATCATCGAAGCCGAGCTTCGGTCCGATGTGCCGGACAGTCCTATCGACAAGGGGCCGATCCGCAATGGCAACATGACGATCGCCCAAGCTGTCGAAGAAAACATGCGGACATACTTCGCCGGTTTCGGCGACGGCCTGCCGCCGCCGGGACTTTACGACCGTGTGCTGACGGAAATGGAGTACCCGCTGATTCTTGCTGCCCTTACCGCGACGCGCGGGAACCAGATCAAAGCTGCCGATCTCTTGGGGCTGAACCGCAATACGCTGCGCAAGAAGATCAGAGAGCTGGGCGTATCGGTGTATAGAAGCTCCCGCACTGCTTGACAATGTGACTGGCGACGTTGCATTTTCGCCACAATGCGTTGCTTAGAAGTCACGCATGGGGCTCGGGTTTTCGCAGCTGTCTAAGAGCGCATGACAGGGGTTGTTGCGTCGTACAGGCAAGCTGGCGGTTCCGCGCCTGTCCGCGGGAGCGGCGGAAGCGAGTGTCTGCCGCCAGGAGAATTAAGCGAATGGAACAGGATGCAATGCCGCCGGCGGCGGAAGGCGAAGCTGTCACGGCAGTGACCGATCGCCGTGCCCTGTTTGCGCTGCCGGGCCTGATCCTTGCCGGTGGTGCGCTTCTCTGCGCCACGCTGACGCTGTTCGTGCTGCTGGGGCTGACACCGATCGCGCCGACCTATCACGTCGTCGTCACCTCGGTCGTCGTGAACTCGTTCTTCGTGCTCGGCCTGATGGCGTTGATTGCGCGCGAGGTCTCTCGTCTGCTCAAGGCACGCAAACGCGGGCGAGCGGCGGCGCGGCTTCACATCCGCATCGTTGTACTTTTCTCGATCGTCGCGATCACCCCGGCGATCCTCGTCGCCATCTTCGCCAGTATCACGCTGAACGCCGGCCTCGACCGGTGGTTTGCGCTTCGGACGCAATCGATCATCAGTTCCTCCCGCAATATCGGGCAGGCCTACATGATGGAGAATGCGAGCTACTTGCAGGGCCAGACGGTGTCGATGGCCAATGACCTCGAGCGCAATCGGGCCCTGTTCAATCTCGATCGGACGGGCTTTTCCGACCTTATGACTCGGCAGGCCCGCGGACGCGGGCTTCTCGGCGCGTTCCTGGTCCAGTCTGACGGTTCGGTGATCATCCAGGCCGATATCAAGACCGAGAAGCCGTTGCCCGCGATTCCTCAGGACGCACTGGACAAGGCGGCCGCCGGTCAGCCGACCCTGATCCCGCCAGGCATCACCAACCTCGTTGGCGCCATCATCAAGCTTGAGGCGATTGATGGCGCGTTTCTCTACACAGTTCGTGCTGTGGACCCGAAGGTCATGGGTGCCATGCGGATGATGGAGGAGAACGCCACCGAGTACAAATCGATGGAGGCGGGGCGCTTCTCGCTGCAGATCGCCTTCGCGGTTCTGTACATCGGCTTTGCCCTGATAGTCCTGCTGGCCGCCATCTGGACGGCAATCGCCGTCGCCGACCGCATCGTGCGTCCGATCCGCTTGCTGATTACAGCCGCCGACAGTGTCGCCTCTGGCAATATGGATATCATCGTTCCCGTTCATGCTGTGGACGGCGATGTCGCCAACTTGTCACGCACCTTCAACAAGATGATCTCCGAAATTCGCACGCAACGTGATGAAATTTTGGAAGCCAAGGATGAGGTGGACGACCGTCGACGGTTCATTGAAGCGGTCCTTTCGGGCGTCACGGCCTCGGTGATCGGCGTCGAGCACGACCGCAGGATCACCATCGTTAACAGTTCCGCTGAAGCGCTGATGGCCCTCTCGGCCTCAGAGATGCTCGGCAAGCAACTCTCCGAGATCGCACCTGAAGTCGACCAGGTGCTGACGGAAGCCGAATCCCGCTATCGCGGCGACTTCCGCAAGCAGATTGCCCTTGTCCGAGCCGGGACCGTCCGGACGCTCAGCGTGCAGGTCACGCGCGAGGAAGTGCGCGACCTGAGCGAATCCTATGTCATTACGCTCGATGACATTACCGACCTTGTCATCGCGCAGCGCTCGACCGCATGGGGCGACGTTGCTCGCCGTATTGCTCACGAGATTAAGAACCCGCTGACTCCGATCCAGCTGTCAGCAGAACGCATTCAGCGCCGCTATGGCAAACAGATCAACCAGGATGACCGCAGCGTCTTCGATCAGTGCACGGAAACGATCATCCGGCAGGTCGGCGACATCGGCCGCATGGTAGACGAGTTCTCTTCCTTCGCCCGCATGCCGAAGCCGACCAAGGAGCCGAGCGATCTGCGCAAGATCCTGCACGATGCGGTGTTCCTGCGCGAGATGGGCAACAGCCATGTCAGCTTCCTGCAGGAAATGGGCGACCAGCCGCTGGAAGGACAGTTCGACAGCCGCATGCTCGGTCAGGCATTCGGTAATTTGATCAAGAATGCGGTGGAGGCGATTGAGGCCGTGCCGACCGGCGAACGCGACGAACGCAAGATCCTAGTTCGTGCTTCGCTCGATCCCGTGCGCGACCGGTTTACCGTCGACGTGATCGATAACGGCCGCGGCTTGCCGGTGGAGAACCGCCATAGCATCCTCGAACCGTATACGACGATGCGTGAGAAGGGCACCGGGCTTGGTCTGGCGATCGTCAAGAAAATTATTGAGGAACATGGCGGGCAGCTCGAGCTTCATGACGCGCCCGCTGATTTCGACCGGGGAAGAGGGGCGATGATCCGCGTGCAACTGCCACGTCTGGAAACCGTGCCGTCCGCCCCGGCCGCAAGTGACAAGGAAAGCGTTTATGGCCTCTGATATTCTGGTCGTCGATGACGAGCACGACATCCGCGAGATCGTCTCTGGTATCCTGTCTGATGAAGGACATGAGACCCGCACGGCGCATGATAGCGACAGTGCGCTGGCCGCGATCTCCGATCGGGCCCCGCGCCTGATCTTTCTGGATATCTGGATGCAGGGCAGCAAGCTTGACGGTCTGTCATTGCTGGACGAGATTAAGACACGGCACCCGGACATTCCTGTGGTCATGATCTCCGGCCACGGAAACATCGAGACCGCCGTATCGGCGATCAAACGAGGGGCCTTCGATTTCATCGAAAAGCCGTTCAAGGCCGACCGGCTGATTCTCATAGCCGAACGCGCGCTTGAGAATTCGAAGCTGAAGCGCGAAGTCTCCGAACTGAAGCGCAAGGCTGGCGATCCGGTCGAGCTCATCGGTACCTCGGTTGCCGTCTCGCAGCTTCGCCAGACGATCGAAAAGGTGTCGCCTACCAACAGCCGCATCATGATCTTCGGCTCGTCGGGTTCCGGCAAGGAGCTCGTCGCCCGTATGATCCACAAGAAGTCGACGCGTGCCAACGGCCCGTTCGTGGCGCTGAACGCCGCCAACATCACGCCGGACCGGATGGAGATCGCTCTGTTCGGAACTGAAGGCGGACCTGGCCAGGCGCGCAAGATCGGCGCGTTGGAAGAGGCGCATCGCGGCATTCTCTACCTGGACGAAGTCGGCGAAATGCCGCGCGAGACGCAGAACAAGATCCTGCGGGTTCTCGTCGACCAGCAGTTCGAGCGCGTCGGCGGCTCCAAGCGCGTGAAGGTCGATGTACGCATCGTTTCGTCGACGGCCTACAATCTTGAGACACGCATAGCCGAAGGCTGGTTCCGCGAGGATCTCTATCATCGCCTTGCCGTCGTACCGGTGCGCGTACCGGCGCTGGCAGAACGGCGCGAAGACATTCCGTTCCTGGTCGATCAACTGATGCGGCAGATCTCCGAGCAGGCAGGCATCCGTCCTCGCCGGATCGGCGATGACGCTATGGCCGTGCTGCAGGCGCATGATTGGCCGGGCAACATCCGCCAGCTGCGCAACAACATTGAGCGGCTGATGATCCTCGCCCGTTCCGATGGCCCGGATGCGCCGATCACGGCGGACATGCTGCCGACCGATCTCGGCGACATGCTGCCGAAGGTGTCTGCCAAGAACGACTATCACATCATGACGCTGCCGCTTCGCGAAGCGCGCGAAATGTTCGAGAAGGACTACCTGATTGCGCAGATCAATCGCTTCGGCGGCAATATCTCGCGCACGGCGGAGTTTGTCGGCATGGAGCGCTCGGCCTTGCACCGCAAACTGAAGTCGCTCGGCGTTTGATTGAAGAGACGGCGCTGCGGCGCCTCACCCATTTTCCCGCACATATCCACGCACAGGTTTCCATGCCCAGAATAGCCTACGTGAACGGCCGCTATGTCCCACACGCGAACGCGATGGTCCATATCGAAGACCGCGGCTACCAGTTCGCTGACGGCGTCTACGAAGTCTGCGAGATAAGACACGGCTATATTGTTGATCTTACGCGCCACCTGAACAGGCTGGAACGGTCACTGGGGGAGTTGCGCATTGCCTGGCCGATGAGCCGCAATGCGTTGACCCGAGTTATTCGCGAAACGGTGCGACGCAATCGGGTTCGTAACGGCCTCTTCTATCTGCAGGTCACCCGCGGTGTTGCGCGACGTGACCATGTGTTTCCAGTCGAGGGAACGCCTTCCTCCCTGGTGATCACCGCCAAGAGCACGGATCCCTCTGTGATCGCGAAAAAGAATGCGACGGGCATCAAGGCGGTCACGGTTGCGGACAATCGCTGGGACCGAGTCGACATCAAGTCCGTCGGCCTCCTGCCGAACGCCTTGGCGCGGCAGCAGGCGAAGGAAGCCGGTGCCCAGGAAGCGATCTATGTCGACGCGGACGGCATGGTGAAGGAGGGAGCCGCCACCAACGTCTGGATCGTCGATCGTGACGGCACACTCGTTACGCGCCCGGCCGAACACGGTATCCTCCGCGGCATTACCCGCACGACGCTGATCGACGTGGCAGCCAAGCTGGGAGTGAAAATCGAGGAGCGAAAATTCTCGGTCGCCGAGATGCTCGCCGCACGCGAAGTCTTCATCACAGCTGCTACGAGCATCTGCTTTCCGGTTGTGTCAATCGATGCGCAAACGATCGCAAATGGCCATCCCGGCAGCGTCTCCCAGAAAATCCGGGAAGCCTTTTTCGACGTTGCGGAAAAGATTGCGATTTGATACCAAGACTTTCTGGGCAGAGGGGATGAGGCTTGTCAGCTGCCTGCAGGCGAGGTTGATTAGTATTCCACCGGCAAAACAAAGCCGGCAATAAAGAAAGAAGCGGCGCGATGGCGGAACGTTCTCAGAATTTGCAGGACCTATTTCTCAATACTGTTCGCAAGCAAAAGATTTCACTGACAATTTTTCTAATCAACGGCGTTAAGCTGACGGGCGTCGTTACGTCCTTCGACAACTTCTGTGTTTTGCTTCGCCGTGACGGCCATTCGCAACTCGTGTATAAGCACGCAATCTCGACCATCATGCCCGGCCAACCGATGCAGATGTTCGAAAGCGAAGAAGCCGCCTCCTAACGGGACCTGCAATTATCTCGACACGCGATACCAAGAACGATTCGATCATCCCGGAAGCCGTAAAGCACCGGGATGACATGCGCGCGACTATCGTCGTGCCCGTGCTCAAACAGCCGCGTGCTGGGCGGGGGGGCAGTGATTCTACGCCCCTGGTTACCCGCACACCCGAAAGTCGCCTGGAAGAGGCGACTGGCCTTGCCCAAGCTATCGACCTTGATGTCGTGTACGGCACCATCGTGTCCGTCAACGATCCGAGGCCCGCGACGCTGATGGGCACCGGCAAGATCGCAGAGATCAAGGCAACGTTGGATGCCAACGATTCCGGCCTCGTGATCGTCGATCACCCGTTGACACCAGTGCAGCAGCGTAATCTCGAGAAGGAATGGAACGCCAAGGTTATTGACCGCACCGGTCTTATCCTTGAGATCTTCGGCCGACGCGCGTCGACCAAGGAAGGCACGCTGCAGGTCGATCTGGCGCACCTGAACTACCAGAAGGGCCGTCTGGTCCGCAGTTGGACCCACCTTGAACGCCAGCGCGGTGGCGGTGGCTTCATGGGTGGTCCCGGTGAAACCCAGATCGAAGCCGACCGCCGTTTGCTGCAAGACCGTATCATCAAGCTCGAGCGCGAGCTGGAGCAGGTGGTGCGCACGCGCCAACTCCATCGCGCGAAGCGCAAGAAGGTGCCGCATCCGATCGTTGCGCTCGTTGGCTATACCAACGCCGGCAAGTCGACGCTTTTTAACCGCATCACCGGTGCAGGCGTGCTTGCCGAAGATATGCTCTTCGCAACGCTCGACCCGACGCTGCGCCGGATGAAACTGCCGCATGGGCGCACCGTGATCCTTTCCGACACGGTCGGGTTCATCTCGGACCTTCCGACGCATCTCGTCGCAGCCTTCCGCGCAACACTGGAAGAGGTCTTGGAAGCGGACTTGATCCTTCATGTCCGCGATATGTCCGACGTCGACAATCAGGCGCAGAGTGCCGACGTGCTCCGCATCTTGAAGGACCTCGGCATCGACGAGGAAGAGGGCGACAAGCGGATCATCGAAGTCTGGAACAAGATCGATCGCCTTGAGCCGGAAGCGCACGATGCGATCGTGCAGAAGGCCAGTAGTGCCGAGAACGTCGTCGCCCTGTCCGCGATCAGCGGCGAGGGCGTCGATACGCTAATGGGAGAGATCAGCCGCAGGCTGTCGGGCGTGCTGACGGAGGCGACGGTACGCCTGCCTGTCGACAAGCTCGCGCTGCTGCCGTGGCTCTACGATCATGCGATTGTCGATAGCCGCGAAGACAATGAAGACGGCTCCATCACACTTGATGTGCGCCTGTCTGAAGCGGAAGCGGTCGAACTGGAACGTCGCCTTGGAA
Source organism: Rhizobium grahamii CCGE 502 (assembly GCF_000298315.2). Lineage (GTDB taxonomy): Bacteria > Pseudomonadota > Alphaproteobacteria > Rhizobiales > Rhizobiaceae > Rhizobium > Rhizobium grahamii. Next base: position 172,854 of record NZ_AEYE02000011.1, read on the forward strand.
ACGGGCCGAAAGCCGCCAAGGAGGCTTGGGAACGCTAGCGCAAGCTCGCCGGTACGACCGGCTTTGCGCTCCCGCACACGACTGTCTTCGCGCTAGGTGTCCTTGGGTCAGCCCAACTGGCGTTCGATTGCCTTCGCCGCCTGCCAGATTTCCTCCATCCGCTCCAGACTTGCAGCCTCCAGTGTCCCGCCTTCCGCATCAAGAATCGTCTCTATGTGATTGAAACGTCGGCGAAACTTCGTATTCGTACCCCGTAATGAGTCTTCCGGATCAGCCTTCACGTGCCGGCCAATGTTGACGACCGCGAAGATAAGATCGCCGAGCTCATCGCGGACCTTTGCTTGATCCCCCTCAGCCAGCGCAACGCGCAGTTCGCCGATTTCTTCCTCGATCTTGTCGAGGATCGGTTCGGGAGCGGACCAGTCAAAGCCGACCTTTGCGGCGCGCTCCTGCAGCTTCAGGGCTTCCGTCAGGGCAGGGAAGCTTCGCTGCACCGACCCCAGGAAGCCGGCCCGGAAATCCTCGGTAATGCCGCGCTTGGCTCGCCGTTCGGCGCGCTCGCGCTTCTCTGCCTGCTTGATGTCGTCCCATTGCTTCTTCACGGCGTCAGGCGTGTCTGCCTCGGAGCGGGCGAAGACATGCGGATGGCGGCGGATCATCTTGCGGGTAATGGCCTCGACGACGTCGCCGAAGGAGAATTCACCGGCTTCCTCGGCCATCCGCGCGTGGAAGACAACCTGCAGGAGCAGGTCTCCGAGTTCCTCGCAGAGGTCGTCCATGTCGTTGCGCTCGATCGCGTCGGAGACCTCGTAAGCCTCCTCGATCGTGTAGGGCTTAATCGTCTCGAACGTCTGGACAATGTCCCAGGGGCAGCCGGTTTCGGGGTTGCGTAGCTCGGCCATGATCTTGATCAGGCGCGAAATGTCTTTGGAAGCTTCCATGGTCGCTCAGTTCAGTGGAATGTCGTTGTCGCCCTTGGACGCCTGGTAGCTTTCCGAGAGCATGTCGTAACGCGTCTTGATGCGCGCGGTCTGTGCCTTCAACTCGGCCTTCAAATGCTCGTCTTCGGTCTCGACGAGATCGGCAATGGCAAAGCTGTTCCAGAATGCGTTGCGGCGTCTATAGCCGCCCGGTTCCAGGCCGAAAACCTCCTTCAGGATCTTCAGGTCGTGAGGAATGGCGAAGGCGTCGCGCGAATCCTCGTGGCTGAAGAAATAGTAGAAATTGTCGAACCCGGCCCAGGTGATCGCCGACATGCACATGGTGCAGGGTTCGTGCGTCGACAGAAAGATGAGATCCGTGGTGGCTGGCTTCTCGCCCAGTTCGTAGAAGCGCTTCAGCGTGTGCACCTCGCCATGCCACAGCGGATTTTCAAGCTCGTTGTTGGTCTCGGCGATGACGAGCGAGAGGTCGGACTTGCGCAAGATTGCAGCGCCGAACACCTTGTTGCCGGCAGCGACGCCGCGTTCGGTCATCGGCAGAATGTCCTGTTCCATGACGTTGAGCAGGCGGGCGGCGATAGTCTTGTCGGGCATGGCGTTCTCCTTGGTGGCTGCACTCTAACGGCAGCGGCAGGCGAGGCAAACGCCGATTTCGACAGCGACCGGGATTTGTCACAGCCTTCTGCTGCTCTGCGGCAGACACAGGTGTGTCCGCTGCGCCGCACCGGTGACTTTTACTCAAATCATTGAGGGACCGAGTAAAAGAATACGCGCCCGCGCGGGCATTGGAATTTCTGTTTCTTCATTTGCCTGGCCGGAGCGTGCATATTCCGGCAACTTCGAAATGGATTGATGATGCCTCCCAAGACTGAACAACTGTCGGTATTTCCTGCCTTCTTCCGCGTTGAAGGCAGGATTGCGGCTGTCTTCGGCAATGGCGACGAGGCCTTCGCTAAGGTCCGCCTGCTCCTCAATACGCAGGCGCGGATTGTCGCCTATGCCGATCGCCCCGAGGCCGATTACCACGCCTTTCTGATCGCCAACCGGATCGAGACGGTGCGCGCCGGCTTTGCCGCCGAACAGATCGTCGGCGCAACGCTCGTCTTCGCGGCGACCGGAGATGCTGCGCAGGATCGCGCCATCATCGAGGCTGCGCGCGCCGAGAAGGTGCCGGCCAACGCCGTCGATCAGCCTGAGTACTGTGATTTCTTCACGCCAGCCCTCGTCAATCGCGCGCCGGTGGCTGTCGCCATCGGTACGGAAGGTGCTGGCCCGGTTCTGGCGCAGATGATCCGTGCCCAGGTCGACCAGTTGCTTGCGCCGTCCCTCGGTCGTCTTGCCGATCTCGCGACCGGTTACCGTAAGGCCGTTGAGCAGATTGTTCCCAAGGGCGCTGCTCGCCGCCTTTTCTGGCGCCGCTTCTTCTCGGGCGCCGTTGCCGATGCTGTCGCCAATGAGAACCTGCCGCATGCGCGTCGTGCGGCCAATGGCCTGTTGCAGTCCGCCGAAAAGGTCGAGGGCCACGTGTGGCTGGTTGGTGCCGGTCCCGGTGCCGCTGATCTGCTGACGCTGCGCGCCCAACGCGTGATGATGGAAGCCGATGTCATCGTCTACGATGCCCTGGTGCCGCAGGAAATCGTCGATATGGGCCGCCGTGACGCCGAGCGTTTGTCGGTCGGCAAGCGCAAGGGATGCCATTCGAAGTCCCAGGAAGAGATCAACGATCTGCTCGTGCATCTCGGTCGCGAAGGCAAGCGCGTGGTTCGTCTGAAGTCCGGCGATCCGCTCGTGTACGGCCGGGCAGGCGAGGAGATGGCTGCGCTGCGGGCTGCAGGCATTTCTTATGAAGTTGTACCAGGCATCACGTCGGCTTTCGCCGCTGCCGCCGATTTCGAACTGCCGCTGACGCTGCGGGGCGTGGCGTCGTCGCTGGTCTTCACCACTGGCCACGATCTGACCGGTGACGTCTTGCCGGATTGGGCGAGCCTTGCGGTCTCGGGCGCGACGATCGCCGTCTACATGGGCCGCACCGTCGCGGCATCCGTAGCCGAGCGCCTGATGCAGGCAGGCCTGCCCGCGGAAACGACCGTCGCCGTCATTGAGAATGCAAGCCGTTCCGATCGCCGCCTGCTGCATGGTATTCTGCGGGACCTTCCGGATCTGCAGCACCGTAACGAGTTGACCGGTCCGGTCATGGTCATCATCGGCGATGCGGTCGCAGGCGCCAATTTCGAACTGTCGGAACCGCTTGTGCGCGAACGCGCCCGGTCCGAGGAATTTGCAAGGAGCTGAAGATGGTAGACAAGGTTCTCACCGCCAACCGATTGACGGATGGCATCGCCGTCTGGCTGAACGCCAACGGCGAATGGGTTACCTCGCTGCAGGAAGCCCTTGTGGCTCGTCACGCCGAGGCCGTCGCGGCTCTGGAAGCGATCGGCAAGAAGTCCTATGCCGACAACCAGGTGGTGGACGTTGCTGTCGTCGAGGTTCAGGAGACCGATGGCGTGCTCTGGCCGCTGCGTCTTCGCGAGCGCATCCGCGCCCAGGGTCCGACCATGGAATACGCGCCGGGCTACCAGCCCGCCGACCCCGCATTCATTGCAGTCTGAGGAAGCAGATGTATCGTTACGACGAATTTGACCACGCTTTTGTCGCCGAGCGCGTCGAGCAGTTCCGCGACCAGGTCCAGCGCCGCCTTTCCGGCGAGCTGGCCGAGGATGCGTTCAAGCCGCTGCGCCTGATGAACGGCGTCTATCTGCAGCTTCACGCCTACATGCTGCGCATCGCCATTCCCTATGGCACGTTGAGCTCGCGCCAAGTGCGCATGCTCGCCCATATCGCGCGCAAGTATGACCGTGGCTACGGCCATTTCACGACCCGCCAGAACTTGCAGTTCAACTGGCCGAAGCTGTCCGAGATCCCGGATGCGCTTTCCGAGCTCGCCTCCGTCGAAATGCATGCGCTGCAGACATCGGGCAACTGCATTCGCAACGTGACCGCCGACCATTTCGCTGGCGCCGCGGCCGACGAGGTTGCCGATCCGCGTCCCTACGCCGAAATTCTGCGCCAGTGGTCTTCGGTCCATCCGGAATTCTCGTTCCTGCCGCGCAAGTTCAAGATCGCCGTCACCGGCGCCGAGCGCGACCGCGCCGCGATCCAGGTCCACGACATCGGCCTGCATCTGAAGAAGAACGAGAAGGGCGAAATCGGCTTTGCCGTTTACGTCGGTGGTGGCCAGGGCCGCACGCCGATGATCGCCAAGCTGATCCGTGACTTCCTGCCGGAAGAGGACCTGTTGTCCTACACGACCGCGATCGTCCGCGTCTATAATCTCAACGGCCGCCGCGACAACAAGTACAAGGCTCGCATCAAGATCCTCGTGCACGAAACCGGCACGGAAGAGCTGACGCGCCAGATCGAGGCCGAGTTCGCGGAACTCAAGGACTCCGAACTGAAGCTGCCCGAGGCCGATGTCGAAGCGATCGCTACATATTTCGCGCCGCCGGCTCTGCCTGACCGCGCCGAAGGCTGGGAAAACCTGGCGCGCTGGAAGAAGGCCGACCCGGCCTTCGCTCGTTGGGTGCAGCAGAACGTGCAGCCGCACAAGCATCCTGATTACGGCATGGTGACAATCTCCCTGAAGCCGATCGGCGGCATTCCGGGTGATGCTTCGGATAGCCAGATGGATGCGGTGGCCGACATTGCCGAGGAATACGCTTTCGACGAAGTTCGCGTCAGCCATGAGCAGAACCTGATCCTGCCGCATGTGGCGCTTGCCGATCTCGAGGCTGTCTATCGCGGCCTGGTTGCCATCGGTCTTGCCGAAGCCAATGCCGGTCTCATCACCGATATCATTGCCTGTCCCGGGCTGGACTACTGTGCGCTCGCCAATGCACGTTCCATTCCCGTTGCGCAGGAAATCTCCCGGCGCTTCGGCGATCCGGATCGCCAGGCTGAAATCGGTGAGCTGAAGATCAAGATCTCCGGCTGCATCAATGCCTGCGGCCATCACCATGTCGGCCATATCGGCCTGCTTGGCGTCGAAAAGAAGGGCGCTGAGCTCTATCAGATCACGCTCGGCGGTTCGGGCGACGAGCATACGTCGATCGGCGAGATCATCGGTCGCGGTTTCGAGCCCGACAAGGTGACCGACGCGATCGAAACGATCGTCAACACCTACCTGACAATCCGCAAGGAGCCGTCGGAAATCTTCCTCGAAACCTATCGCCGCGTTGGTCCGCAGCCGTTCAAGGACGCGTTGTATGGTTCAGCGGCAGAAGCGGCGTAAGGAGGGAGCGATGACCAAGATCTGGAGAGAAACCGGTTTCGTCGAGAACGATCCCTGGGTGATCGAGACGGAAGAAGTCAAGGCAGGCGAGGGGCAGAAGCCTCTCCTTACCCTGGACGAGCTGATCGCCAAGGCCGATGAGAGCAACGAGGTCGGATTCGGTGTGCTGATCAAGCCGGCGGACGATGTTCGCAAGCTCGAGCCCTACCTCTATCGCCTGGAGATTGTCGCTGTCGCCTTCCCGGCGTTCAATGACGGTCGCGCCTTCAGCCACGCGTCCCTGTTGCGCGATCGCCTGGGTTACACCAACGAACTGCGTGCGGTCGGTGATGTGCTGATCGACCAGATTCCGCTGATGCAGCGTGTCGGCATCGACAGCTTCGCCGTCACCAACGAGACTGCGATAAAGCGTCTCACGGAACATCGTCTGCCGGGGATTCCGCATCATTATCAACCGGCTGTGCGTGACGCGGACGCCGGCAAGGGCTATAGTTGGCGTCGTCAGGCGAAGCCGGCTGCGTAAGCACCGGTTCGCCGTCAAGGAATTTGACGGAACGGTGCAATGAAGACTTTTGAAATCGCGGTGATCGGTGGCGGCCTTGCCGGCATGATCGCCGCTATCGCTTTGGCTCGCGGCGGACGCAACGTTGCTCTTGTTGCTCCGCCGTCATCAAGCCAGGACCGGCGCACGACCGCGCTCATGGATCAGTCGATCCGTTTCCTCGACAGGTTGACCCTTTGGGAGAAGCTGCGCCCGGCGGCCGCTCCGCTTTCGACGATGCGGATCGTCGACGGCACGAATCGCCTGCTGCGGGCGCCGATCACCACCTTCCGGTCGGTCGAACTCGATCTCGAGGCCTTCGGCTACAATTTCCCGAACAGGGCGCTGATGGAAGTGTTGGAGGCCGCGATTGCCGCTGAAAGCAACATCACGCGCTTCAGCTCGTTTGCCGACGTCATCGATATCAGCGCCGATTCGGTGACTATCACGCTCGCCGATGGCGAAATCCTGTCCGCGTCGTTTGCCGTTGGCGCCGATGGGCGCAAGTCGAAACTGCGCGAGACCGCCGGCATCGACGTCAAGACCTGGTCCTATCCGCAATCAGCCATGGTGTTGAACTTCGAGCATTCGCTGCCGCACGAGAGTATCTCGACGGAGTTCCACACCGAAAGCGGCCCCTTCACTCAGGTGCCGCTGCCGGGCAATCGCTCCAGCCTCGTCTGGGTCCAGAACCCGTCGGATGCCGTGGCCCGCAACGAACTCTCGCTGATTGAACTGAGCAACGTCGTCGAGGAGCGGATGCAGTCGTTGCTCGGCAAGGTGACTGTCGAGGAAGGCGTGCAGCTCTGGCCTCTGTCAGGCATGATGGCCCATCGCTCCGGCAAGGGGCGAATTGCCCTGATCGGCGAAGCCTCGCATGTCTTCCCACCGATCGGCGCACAGGGGCTCAATCTCAGCTTGCGCGATGTAATGGCCCTCTCGGATATTCTGTGTACACGGCCCGAGTTGCCAATCGCTGCCGATGCCGGGGACCACTTCGATCGCAAACGCCGCGCCGATATCATGACCCGCACGGCAAGCGTCGATCTTCTCAACCGCTCGCTCCTCTCCGATTTCCTGCCTGTTCAGATGATGCGTGCGGCCGGCCTGCATATCCTGTCGGCGCTGCCGCCACTGCGCAGCATCGTCATGCGCGAGGGCATCGAACCTGGACGCGGTTTTCGCGACATTCCAGGCGCCATCAAGGAAAGACTAAGCCGGAAGAAGGCCTGATTTGATCGCGATCAGGACCGCCGAGACGGTCACGACCGACAGTGTCGTCGTGATCAGGATCGTCGCCGAGGCACGTTCCTGCCAGACGCCGTATTGCTGCCCGATGACGAAGACGTTGGTCGCCGTCGGCAATGCGCCGAGCAGCACTGCCGCATAGACCCAGATAGGATCGAAGCCACCGACAGTGGTCAGGGCAAGATAGACGACGATCGGGTGAATGATCAGTTTCGCCGGAACGATGTAGCCGATCTCGACAGGCACGCGCTTCAATGGCCGAAGTGCCAGTGTCACTCCCATTGCAAAGAGGGCGCACGGCGCGGCAGCCTGCGCGAGGTAGTCGACGAAGCGCTGGAATGCAAGCGGCTGATTGACGTGCAGGCCGGCGGCAACAAAGCCGAGGGCTGTCGATAGAATAAAGGGATGAAAAGCCACTTTCCGAGCGATATCGATCGCCAGGCGACCAACGGAGCGCCGGTCGTCGCCAGCCACCGCCATGAGCGCCGGAGCGACGATGAAATGCAGCGCGTTCTCCAGGCAGACGATCAGCGCCACCGGCACGGCCGCGCCTTCTCCGAGTGCCAGCAATGCGAGACCCGGCCCCATATAGCCGATATTGCCGTAGGCACCTGCAAAGGACTGGATTGTGCAGTCTGCCAGCGAATTGCCCCGGACCCATCGGCCGATCGCAAACAGCACAACGAAGATTGAATAGGTTGCCGCGAGGTCGGTAGCAATGAAATCGATGCGCGTCAGATCCTCGAAGGGGGTGCGTGAGACTAGCTTGAAGAAGAGCGCGGGTAGGGCCGCATAGATGATGAAGGTGTTCATCCAGCCGAGCGCTCCGGCCGGCTGCTTCGTCACTTTGCCCGCGATATAGCCAATGAAGATCAAGCCGAAGAACGGCAGAAGCAGACTGACGATATCGGACAACCATTATTCCAATGCAAATTTCCGTAGGGCGGTTTTCGGCTTAGCCGATTTTCATCAGGATTGGAAAGGTCTGCTGGAACCAGATTGCGATATCACTGACGAAACCGAACATGAAAGCGAGACCAGTTAGGACGAGAAATACGCCCATCACTTTCTCTACCGTCCCGAGGTGCCGGCGGAAGCGTGTCAGGAAGCCCATGAAGGCACCGGAAAAGCCTGCGGCAACCCAGAAAGGGATGGCAAGACCGAGGGAATAGACGGCCAGCAGACCAGCACCCGAGCCGACGGTCTCTCGTGAAGCCGCAACGCCAAGGATCGCACCGAGCACGGGGCCGATGCAAGGCGTCCAGCCGAAGGCGAAGGCCAGGCCCATCACATATGCGCCGGTCAATGTCGCCGGTTTGCCGCTGCCTTGAAAACGCGCCTCACGGGCCAGGATTCCGATCCGAAAGATCCCCAGGAAATTCAGGCCCATAACGATGATGATCAGGCCGCCGATCTTTGCCAGCAGATCGAGATGTTGGCGAAGCGCCATACCAATGCTGGATGCCCCGGCCCCGAGGGCGACGAAAACGGTGGCGAATCCGAGCGTGAAGAAAAGGGCTGAAAACAAAACGTCGCGTCGGCCGTTCGGCACAACGGCGACCGCGTTGCCACCGCGGAACTGCTCGACGGAAATGCCAGCCATATAGCAAAGATAGGGCGGAACGAGAGGCAGTACGCAAGGAGACAGGAACGACAGCGCGCCGGCAAAAAGGGCGCTCAATAACGAAATATCGGCAATCGACACTTAGGCACTCCGGCGGCAGGCAATCATCGGCGGAGTCCTACCCCAGGCTAGGCTTCGGGGCCAATCACCTTTTTGCGTTTTCGGATAATCGAGCATCTGCCAAGCGCGCAAAGCGTCCGAAAGCAGAAATGGCGCGCCAACGGGCGCGCCATCAGGAATTCAGGCGTTAGCAGACGCCACCATCACCGATCCCGGCAGACGGTCCGGTACTTGGTGATATAGTGATGGTGGCTCTTCTTCTGGTAGGGCTCTTCCCAGCATCTTTGCCGTGATGCGTAACGGGGACGATCGTAATCATAGTTTTCATCATCATAGGCATAGCGCGGGCCGTGCCTGTAATAACGCGGAGGTGGCTGATCGTCATAGTAACGCGGGCCGCCACCGCCGAATTCGAAGTAGACGCCGTCTGCAAAGGCGGGCGCGCTCACAAGCAGCGTCGCGAGACCGGCGGCCGCAATAACAAGCTTTCTCATAGTCAGTCTCCATGTGTCTCTGACGTAGCGCCCTCGAAGCGCTCTTGGTTGAACAGATTAGGGCCGACGAATGAATGTGCACTGAAGCCGGCGTTCATCTTACAGTCATGCTTGGCAGGTTCCCGAACAGCGATGATGATTCCCTAAATGGGATGCGGGGCGCTGCAGCAGGCCGGGCGCGTCAAGTGCACGCTTAATTATCAACGCAGGATCGGTGTTGCCGGTCAGTGATCAGCGTCGGAAATATGCGGAACGTGCAGTATCTGGCCATCGAGCAGAAGCAGGAAATGTTCTTCATCTAGCCGATTCACGATCTCGCCTTCCTCCGTCATATAGTCAGTCTTGGGCGAAGCCGCGTTCTGGCCGGAAATCCTCATCTGCTGGATGACGACATAAGTCTTCCCTCTGTCGTCCTGACACCGAAACCGCCTTTCCTCTCTATAGTTCGACATGGCCGAGCCTCCATCGCATTGAACGGAATCTTTGCTCGCAGCAGTGCAATTTCAAGGCCTACCAATTCCCTCGAGCAGATTTTGCTGTCTGCGCGGAAAACAGCATCTGGAGTGGCAGCCGAGGGAGGCTCGGCTGGGTTCGATCATCAACCGTCTTGCCCGGCTAAGTCACGGGCCGTGAGGCGACAGCGAGATCAACGGGCAGCATTCGCGACGCGATTGCCGGCGTTCTGAGTAGCGTTGACGGTATTGGCGGCATCACGCCCGACACCCTTGATGGTGTTTGCGCATGAGGTGAGGGCGATGAGCAGGCACAAGGCGGCAGCGACTTTGGCGGTGATCGTCATTGAGGCGTTTCCCTGTTGAAGATGTTAGGTAATGCACGAGACCGCAAGTTGTTCAAAACGAACCAAAATCGCGGCTGAGCGAGTGTAGGAGACGAAGAGAAGGACGGCCACAAAGAAAGCCCGGCGGGATATAATCCACCGGGCCTTTTAAACGGACCTACATAGGCGATGCTGGTCCGGCAGCGCAGATTTCAAACGCTGCAATCAACTAACGACCGACGCGGCCAAAAGTTCCTCAAATGCTCGCCGATACCGAGTTGAAGCGGCCCCGCACGAGCCCGAACCGGCCGGAAGCGGTCTACCGACTACATTCAATCTTGCGGCCGGCTTAGGCGAACGGCGGAAGCCAAGGTGTGTGTCATGGGGCGTATGAGAGCATCGAATTTCACGCTCTCCCCGCACAAGGAAACTTCATTTCTTTTGTTCACTAATTTTATAGACAATATTCGATCCAATAACGAAGGAGAAATATATGTCGCTGCGATTGGTGGGCATTGCCGGTAGTTTCAACCGTCCATCCAAGACCTTTGCCCTCGTCGGGCACATTGCTGGGCTTGCTGCAGAAACCTACGGGTTCTCCAAGACGGTTTACGATCTCAAGGACCTGGGGCCTTCTCTCGGAACTGCCTTGTGGCGAAGCGAGTTGGATGAGCAGGCGAGCCAGGTGATCGATGACATCGTCAAAGCCGACATTCTTGTTATCGGCTCGCCGACTTACAAGGGGTCTTACCCGGGCCTGTTTAAGCATCTGATCGATCTGATCGATCCAGCCGAACTTCGGGCCAAACCGATCATCATTTCCGCAACCGGCGGCGGGGACCGCCATGCGCTGATTGTCGAGCATCAACTGCGACCGCTTTTCGGCTTCTTCATGGCCCACACGCTGCCGACGGCCGTCTACGCCTCGGACCGCGATTTCGTCGACTACAAGGTTACATCCGAAGCGCTGTCTACCCGCATCGGCTCTGTCGTCGATGAGCTTGGCAGCTTCTCCTTCGTGCCGTCCGCAAGGGCTTCGTTGCAGGCGGCCGAGTGAACGGGCGAGGGAGGATGACATGGTCAGTCCGGAGAAAGCAACAATGGGAGGCGAGCTTTGGAGCGTCTTCGACTTCGCGCGCCGCTACCGGCTGACGATACGCGAGCAGAATCGCCTCCTGATGTTGTTTGGTCCTGTCGCCAGTGCCGCGGACCTGCTTGCGAATGCCAGGCGCACCCAACTGATTTGAGCGAGAGGAATGAAAATTGAGGATGCAGTCTCTTTTTCAATGGTTTCGGTCGGTGATCCACCACGGTTTTTCGCAACCGGCCGTGTCATGGAGCGAACTGACCAGGGAAGGCGAGCCGACCGCCCGCGATTACGAAATCTACTATTGGAACCCATCTCCCGGGCCCTGGTACTGAAGAGGGATCGACATGGCCGTTTTCGATAATCGCCGGTTCCGGTTTGCGGGTGCCGCAGCAGACCTTGCCGCCCAAGCGGCCACGATCCTGGCTTTCGGGTTCCTTTTCTCAGCCACCCTTGGGGTCTTCTAGGATCGATAGCTCGTTCATACGCCGCGACAAGGATTGATGATGACGCCAGTACTTATTCTTCCCGGGCTTTTTGGATCAGAGAATACGCACTGGCAGACCGCCTGGTTACAGGATCATCCCGAAAGTCGGCTCGTCGAACAGGACAACTGGGACAACCCGCACCTCATGACATGGCGGGCAAAACTTGAGGCGACACTTGAAGATGCAGGAGAAGCCTACATCGTTGCTCATAGTCTGGGATGTCTGCTGGCGGCAAGCCTCGCTGGTCGGTCCTCCGTGGCGCGGGTGAGGGGAGCGCTGCTGGTTGCGCCCTGCGACCTGCCGGCGACCGACAGATTGCATCCAGGACGGATTGCTTTCGGCACGATGCCGACGGCCGAGTTGCCGTTTCCGAGCATGGTGATTGGAAGCCTGAACGATCATTACATGTCGCTCGACCGCCTGACGTTCTTCGCTCGCCTCTGGGGCAGCGAGCTGCACAATGCCGGCCTGGCAGGGCACATCAACGTCGCCAGCGGCTATGGCCGCTGGCCGGGTGGCTATCGTATTTTCGAGAAGCTGAAGGCCAGGACGCGTCACCTCGATAAGATACCGACGAAAAGGCCGTTACTCGGCAGAGCGTCGTCTTCCGCGTGGTAGGGATTACTCTGCCGGCGCACCGATCAACCGTGGTGTTGAGCGTCAAACCGGCGACAGAATTACCTGGGATACTGTGAGGGCCAATCAGGCGGCCCGGCGCTATCCACTGCCGTGACCATTTTGGTCACAAGTGCTTGAATGGCGACAGAAAACAGCTACACAATCACACATCATTGAAAGCCGATATCATCTACCAACAAGGTCACCGCTCATGAGCCTCCGTATCAACGATATTGCACCTGATTTCACTGCTGACACCACGCAGGGTCCCATCCAGTTCCATGACTGGATCGGCGATGGCTGGGCGGTTCTCTTCTCGCATCCGAAGAACTTCACGCCGGTTTGCACCACCGAGCTTGGCGCGATGGCGGGATTGGAGCCCGAATTCCGGCAGCGCGGCGCCAAGATTGTCGGTATTTCCGTGGATCCGGTAGAAAGCCACAGCAAGTGGAAGAGTGACATCAGGACGGCGACAGGCTTTGATGTCGATTACCCGTTGATCGGCGACAATGAGCTGAAGGTTGCCAAGCTCTACGACATGCTGCCGGCCGGAGCCGGTGAAACCTCGGAGGGCCGGACGCCCGCCGACAATGCCACCGTCCGCTCGGTCTTCATCATCGGCCCGGACAAGAAGATCAAGTTGATCCTCACCTATCCGATGACGACGGGAAGGAACTTCAACGAGATCTTGCGCGCCATCGATTCGATCCAGCTGACGGCGAAGCATCAGGTTGCAACGCCGGCGAACTGGCAACAGGGCGAGGATGTGATCATCACGGCGGCCGTCTCGAACGAAGACGCCATAACCCGGTTCGGTTCGTTCGACACGATTCTTCCCTACCTGCGCAAAACCAAGCAGCCGCAGGCGTAATCTTTCGGGTGGGAGCCGAGTACGCCCGGGCGCCCATTATATGCAGACTGGCTTGAAGCACTTCACGGCTCTGTCCAAAAATTGAGAGGCGGCGAAATTCGGCGCCTCTTCTATTGTTCGCCCTGTTGTCGTCTTCGGCACGCATAGCGGCACAAACTTCCACCTGTTCTCGCGTTTGCCGGACCAATGCGGGTGGGTAGGGCCGCACACAGCAAGCAGGTCATTGGCGCCGTTTGCTCATTTATTTCCACTTTTACGCGTGATGCCCCTCGCATCTGCTGGGAGGCACGGATACATTGCGTCGTGAGCATAACCGCCGGGCAGGAGAAACGAGTATGAGCAGATTTCGCGCTTTGATGGCAGCCGGAGCGATGTTTGGCCTTTCCGCGCGCTCGCGTCAGCGTGCGCGACCCCCCCGAACTCGATGGGTTCTGCCTCTGGCTACGTGCCTGGGGATTCAATGAATCGAGCCTGCGAGGATGGCTTCAGACCAAGCGACGGACGCTCGTGCAGCTATTGACGGAGCGCTGTGATTCGATAGCAGCGGATCGCTAATCTCGGCCGTCCGCCTTCTTGATCTCTTGCCAATGCGGATAGTGCTCAGCACACCACCATCGCGTTTCGCCGCTCTTCGACGATGTGTGCCCGAAGCCTCCCCATTTCCCGCATCCTGTGACACAGCAATAGTGGTTTATATGGATGTTGGCGCCAGGTGCATCCGAGTGGTTTTCGATGCTCATCGCAGAGTATTCCCACTGTCCCGTCAGCTTCAGGTGTGCGGCACTTCAACCTACACTACTTAAATATCAAGTAAAACCAGAAGTATGCATGATGAAATAGCTACCCGCCGAGCTGGCGTCCGTAAGAGCGCGTCATTGTTCCACCTCGCCGTGGAAATGCTTCAACTTCTCTTCCCAAGGTCCCCGCTGTTCGCCAAAGATTGCCATTGCCGCAATCCAACCTCCGTAAGAGAAAAATGGCATTCCGGCGCGTGCGCGGTATTGACGTCGTCGGCGTGTTAGTATGGACAAGAACACTACGTCTGGTTCGCAGTACCATTCTTTCAAAACTGAAATTAGTCGCGGAATGATCACAGAAAGAAAGCAAGAAACCAAATTGGTCCAATCAAGCAGCCACGAAGCGCCAAGCTTCCGCGCGCGTGTCGCCGTTGTCATCCCTTGCTATAATGAAGAGGTCACGATTGGAGCCGTCGTCCGCGATTTTCGCGTGGCACTTCCCGACGCAACGATCTACGTCTTTGATAACAATTCTTCTGACCGTACGATCGCCTGCGCGCGGGAGGCAGGCGCAATTGTCAACACTGTCCGTGAGCAAGGCAAAGGCAATGTCATCAGGCGCATGTTTGCCGATGTGGAAGCGGACGTCTATCTGCTCATTGACGGGGACGGGACATACGATGCGAGCGCCGCACCAATTTTGATTGAGGAAATGTTGGCGCATGGCTTGGACATGGTGGTGGCTAGCCGAACTTCCACAGAGCGGGAGGCATATCGGCCCGGACACAGGTTTGGAAACTGGCTCTTGACCGCTTGCGTAATGATGATTTTTGGACGGTCTTTGACTGATATGCTTTCGGGTTATCGGGTGTTCTCGCGGCGCTTTGTTAAGTCCTTCCCTGCCCACGCCTCGGGCTTTGAGACCGAAACGGAATTGACAGTACACGCTTATGAACTCCGGATGCCAGTATCAGAGATAAAGACCGTCTACCGGTCGCGCCCCCCGGGCTCGTCAAGCAAACTTAATACATATCGTGATGGACTGCGTATTCTTCTGACAATATTCCGTCTTTTCAAGGCCGAGAAGCCGCTCGTATTCTTTGCAATAGGATTTCTATTCTGCGCTGCTGCCTCGGTGATACTCGCACTTCCTCTTCTGGCAACTTATTTGGAAACCGGCCTTGTTCCTCGCATCCCGACTGCAGTGCTGGCGGCATCCCTCATGCTGTTCGGTGCGCTGCTCTTAACATGTGGCATCGTATTGAACACCGTTACGAGAGGCCGCATGGAAATAAAGCGCCTTGCCTATCTCGCTGTGCCAGGGCTTTGGCGCTCAGGTACTCATGGCTGAACTGCCTAGACAGATACTGAGCTTCGCTGTCGCGGGCATCGTCGGTTTTGCGGTTGATCTGGGCGTGTTGTTGCTCGCCTTGCACTGCGGCCTAGGGTTCTTTTTGGGCCGATCTATCTCGTTCCTCGCCGCGGTACTCGTAACTTGGCAAATCAACCGACACTTTACTTTTGAGCGCCGGCGCGATCAGGAAGTTCAAAAGGAGTGGTGGCGGTATTTCGCCACCATGTTACTGGGCGGGTGCTTCAACTACGTGGTTTACAGCTTAGTCGTCTTGTCATTTCCGAAGCTCTGGTTATTGCCCGCAATTGCTGTAGCCGGCGGCTCTCTCGCTGGCATGAGCTTTAATTTCGTAGGTGCGAAATTGTGGGCATTCAAACCAGATCTGATACGGTCGCCGAAATGAAGGTGTCAAAAGCTGAGAGGCGAACGGCACTGCTCAATAAACCTCAGGCGCCGTTAGTGGCCGCTATCGTCGTTCCGCTGTTATTCGGCTTCTATTCCGTGATCCTGGGTGCGGATGCAAACTGGGACCTCTACAACTATCACGTCTATGCGCCGTTCGCGTTGATGAATGGCAAGGTGTCAATCGACCTGGCACCTGCTGGATTTCAGGGATATTTCAATCCGACGCTAGATCTCTTCCCATATCTTCTCAACCGAACGCTGCCTCCCGCAATGTCAGGCTTCTTGCAAGGGATGCTGCACGGCATGACTTTCGTCTTCGTCATGGGTATTGCGTCCGTAGTCCTTCCGGAAAGGCCCATTGAGGATCGATACCGTCTGCCGATCCTGCTTGCGCTTTCGGGGTGCCTCACCGCGGTCTTTTTGTCTGAAGTTGGCAATTCCATGGGAGACAACACGACCGCACTCTTCATTCTCGGCTCGGTCTTTATCATCGTTTCAAATTGGTCGACCCTCCGAAATTGCGACATGGCGGCGGCGATGCTCCTCGTGACCGCTGGCTTGTTGGCTGGCCTCAGCATGGGGCTGAAGCTGACAAACGTCGTCCCTGCGTTTTCGATCTGTGTCGCCTTATTGTTCAGCGGCCGTGGTACGTTGACCCTGCGATTGTGGTTGTCGATTGGTTTCGGCGTCGCTGCAATAATTGGCTTCGCCATAACGGGTGCCCACTGGATGATACGGTTGGCACAAGAATTCGGTAATCCGCTCTTTCCACAATTCAGCAACGTCTTTCCGCACCCGCTTGTTGCGCCAGTCGGCGTCGCCGACATGCGTTGGCGCCCGCAAGGCCTCCTCGAGACGTTTTTTTGGCCGTTCATTTTCTCCGTAAACCCTCGCAGAGTTGGCGAGCTGCCACTTAGGCAAATTATCTGGCCCATCGTCTATATGACGTTCTGGATCTGGACGCTGCGAAAGCTCTGGGCTCGGTACCTTGGTGCGACGCCCACTCTTAGACCCGAGGCATCGTTCCTGCTACTCTTCATCGCGACAGCTTATCTGCTGTGGATGCAACTCTTTAGCATCTCCAGATACATGGTGTCGTTTGAAGTCCTTTTGCCGCTTGCGTTGTTCATCCTTCTGACACAGCTGCGTCCCTATACATATGCGCGTCGCACAGCCAAATGGTTGTTGGTTGCCGCAGCTGCGGTTGTTCTGACGGCCGGAGCTCGTACCTGGGGCCATGAGGGATGGGGAGACCCGCTATACCACGCAGAAGCCCCGGCGCTGCCTGATCCCACTCGCGCGACCGTTCTCCTGGCAAGCGCCCAAAAACCGCTGGGTTGGCTGGTCAGTCTTTTTCACCCTGAGATCGCCTTTGTCGGCCTGGCGACCGCTTTTCCCGCTGCTCCAGCCTACAACGAAAAGGCCCAGGAGATTGCACGGGGACGCGGCGGCCCGATCTTTGTAATCACGGACGGTGAAGATAACACCCGTGCCTCCGATATGGCCTTTTACGATGACCTTGCACGTCGGATAAAGTTGACGGCGAGCCCCAAGGGCTGCGGCTTTCTCCGGTCCATCGTCTCGCAGTTGCGCCTGCGTGCAGATGTTGTCGCCTCGGAGGCCGACGATGCCGCGTGCCGCCTTGACGTGCCGCAATCGAGGAAGGTCGATGTTGGCGCCTCGGAGCGGGCACGTCGCGAGCAGGCTGGTCAGATCGTTGCTCAGGCAGGATTCACCCTGGATCCCGAGAGTTGCACCGTATTCACGGCGGGGATCGGCAGCGGTTCGCATCGATACCAATTGTGCAGGGCGATGCTGCCTTGACGTAACGGAGTGGCGGTAACCATCTCCAGCTCTTCCTTCGGCGTTGGCTAAACGCAATTCTCTGTTGGAGGGCGCGATCCTGCGAGGAACGCTCTCATACCGGAAGCTAGAATCCCTCTTCCTCAGTGCCGCGAGCTGTGGAGCAGGAGGGCTCGCCCGATAGATATTGGGGCGGTAGATTGTCCCCCACGTAGTTCACTATGCGAGGAGATACAGATGAGCAAATTTCCGACTCTCGTAGTGGCCGGAGTGCTGATCGGGCTGACCGCGATTGCTTCGGCTTGTACGACCCAGCAAAATTCAAATCGACCTGATTTCCAATACCAACCACGGCATTCCGTGAATCCCGCCTGCAACCATGGCTTCAGACCGACCAACGCGCTCTCCTGCGCCTACTAACGGGCGAGTACTCGGCTTTTGTTCCTGCCGATTACCAAAAGTAGCCCCGTATGGTCACCAGCGCGGCCGGTGTTGGAGATCCGTTGGTCCGCTTGCCTATTGCCATCGCCTTGGGACAAGTTTGTCTTTCGTCGACTTCAGGATGGCGGCATCGGCCACTACTGAGAGATGAGGGGCGCGGGCCTCTGCTGAACCAGCGCTTCGACTCCAACGAAACTTCGCGCTGGTTATCACAAGGACGAGTATCGCTGATCCAATCAGCAGCCGCGCCCCGGCCACCTTTTTCCTCGGTTGTGGCGAGCGGCCAACGCAAAAACGAAATTAAATCAATATGATTGGCGGAAGAGGTGTCTGCGTATCTGTAGCCATTAAGTTATTGATATTGGCTACGAGTATTTAAGCGAAAACTGAACATACCCCCAAAGGTACCCCCAATTTTCAAATCATCTCGGCGAGGACGACGACGTGAACAGATTCGCCGTCGCACGGCCATGTGTCGAGCTTACCATTGCTGCCGCTGCGGACTAGTACCAGGTTGCCGTCGATCGGGGTGAGGTTTGGATTCACCCAATAGATCCTCCCATCTACACGGACAGCGTACGTGCCCTCGATTTGAGGCTTGGCATAGCCGAATGGGAACTGGTCGATTGTAACATGCTGTGGAGATCCCCGACCCATCATGGGTGCGCCCATGTTTGGTAGTTTAGTGCTGCCCGCGCCTTCCTTCGCCTCATCAATGAGCATCTGAAGATCGGTCTGCGAAATATTTAGGAAGTCACCGAGGCGAACAAAGAACTGCTGGCGCGGTACGCCGCCCGTCTTCCACGTATTGAAGGCCTGCTGGCTCCAGCCGAATTCGCGGGCAAGCTCGCGCTCGGATTTGCCACGTCTTTTGAGTTCGGCAGACAGCATTTGGGAAAGGCGAGACACCGGTGAACCTCCATGGCAATAGTGACCATCTTGACAAATTTGTAACTTTACACTAATTGTAACCGTGATGACAAAATTTGTCGATATGGACACAAAGGAGGGCCTGATGGAAATTTCAAACGATAACCTGCCGGAGCGACTTCTGAAGCTTCGAGAAGTAAGGGCGGTGACGTCTCTCGGGACGAGCACCATCTATCGCCGAATGGCAGCGGGGACCTTCCCGAGGCCGTTGGTGCTTTCCGACGCTTGCGTCCGCTGGAAAGCCAGCTCGATCGCATTGTGGATCGAAAGCCTGCCGATCGCGAACGACAACGCCCGCGCCATGGCGGCTGCCTAAGAAATATTTCCGCCGGCAGCTCCGGACAATCGCCGTCGGATGCTGAGAATAGTCCTGCCCACATCATCAACACCGAACCGACCGGCTGCGGCCGGCGAGAGGAGGAACTTTGCGAATTCTCCGGATTGATCGTGCGTCACCGAATGGTGACGACGGATATTCGACGGTAGCGACTTTCGACGTCGCCTTGTCCGATCACGTCCGCGTCCTTGGAATGCGGCTGGTCGCCGGGCCACGCGGCTCCAGACTTGCATATGGACCGAATGCAGCCGGTGGAAAGCGTTGCGTCACTTTCTCGCGTGAAGCTGCTCTGCAGATCACCCGCGCAGCAATGGAAGCCTTGGCAGGAGACCGAAAGTCACATGAAGCTACCAGCACCAAAGACATCGCCTGATCTAGACCTCGGCGACCTTCGCCGCACGCTCCTGGCAAATGGCTACATTCCCGTGCCGGTCGACGGCAAGCGGCCAAAGATAAGGGGTTGGTCGAAATTCCACCCGAAGCCGGAGCAGATTGACGGGCAAATCCGTGCCTTCCCAGACCACCGTAACACCGGCATCTTGTGCGGCGATGTTGTCGCCATTGATATCGACGCACCAGACGCGGATGCAGCGGAGCACTTGCGCACAATGGCTCTCGCCCTCCCTGGTGCATCTGAGGCGCTGCAGCGCGTAGGCCGCGCTCCCAAAATCACGTTTATATTCCGCACGACAGCCGCCAGGCGGAAAAAGATCACCGGCAAGTACATTGTAAATGGTCACGACTGCCAGGTGGAAATCCTGGGCGACGGCCAGCAGTTTGTAGCGTTCGGCGTTCATCCTGACACCGGAAACCCGTACCAGTGGGTGAGCGCATCACCCCTAGACGTTCCATTCTACACCCTGCCCGAGATTGACGCTGAAACCATCGACGGTTTCGTCGCTGACGCTGATCTCTACTTGGCCTCCGTCGGCGTCGCCGTGAGCAAGAAAGCAGAGCCGCATGTCGCACAGGCGATTGGCGGCAGTTTCTGGAGACAGGTCAATTCTGCGGCTCTTGCTGATCCTGATCGATGGGTAAGCAACCTATTTCCGTATGCCCGGCAGGAGGCTGGGACCGGTGCATGGCGCGTCACGTCGGAGGATTTGGGACGCTCTCTTGAGGAGGACATCTCGATCCATCCAGATGGCATTCAGGACTTCGGCACCGAAAAAACGTGCACGGCGATCGAACTCGTGATGGATTTTGGTGGTGCGCCCACCGCGAAACATGCAGCCTTCTGGCTGTGTGAACGGCTGGCGCGGGACCCTGTTGACTTCGGATGGCAACAAGACCTCGGCGTGAGGATGACGCTTGGGTCTTTGAAAAAGCAGCCCATCGCCGCGGCGAACGATGACGAGCCCGATGAAGAGAATGACGCTGAGCAGAAGGTAGCCATGCCTTCGGTCGCCGGTCTCCCTGAGCATCTTTGCTATCCACCAGGGGCCGTCGGCGAGTTCGCGAAGTTCATCGTTGGCTGCGCTCGTTTTCCGTCGCCCCACCTAGCTCTGGTGGCAAGTCTTGCGTTCACTGCTGGTCTGATTGGCCGACGGTTCAAAGGACCGACCGGTCTCAGGTCGAACATCTACCTCGTCGGACTAGCAGAGTCAGGGTTTGGCAAAGACGCGACCATTCGCGCGTCCGCTGCTTTGGCCGACAGCACGAGTTGGGGGTCCAAGGTGTCCGAATGGCTGTTCATGGATCAGATCCGAAGCCTCCCTGGCCTGACCAATAAGCTTCGGAAATCCCCAAGCTCGGTATGTATCCAGGACGAGTTTGGCCGGTGGTTGGCAGATCACACAGGGAGGAACGTCGCCACCCATCGAGCTGAAATTGCAAGTGCGTTGATGGAGCTCACAGGTGCGCCTCAAGGCTTCTGGGGCGGCCAAGAGAAGGCTGCTGGAAACGTTGCGCGCATCGTTGCCCCATGTTTCACGCTGCATGGCATTTCGACGCCGTCGACCTTCTGGAGCGCCCTATCAAGCGGAAACATAAGCGAGGGTTTACTCGGCCGACTGGTTCTAATTGACGTTGGCTCGGCCGAGCCGGTCAAGGTTCGGCGACCGGCGAACAGCATAGAAGATATTCCGCAGGCGCTTTCGAACAGAGTTGCCGATCTCCTCGGCCTTTCAGCAGGGCGGTTCACTGGGCCATTCTTTGCGCTGAACGCTAAGTCCGACGAAAAGCCGAGCCCCATCATGACTGCCGAATGGGGCTACGGGGTGGACGACATCTTCGAAGAGTTCGACGATCGGATTCGGTCAATGAAGACATCGATTGACCCACAGTACCGCCCGATCTTGAATCGGGTGGGGGAAAATGCTGCTCGCCTAGCTTTGATCGTCGCTGTCGGCTGCGATCCGAAAGAGCCTGTGATTACAGCGGAAATTCAGGAGTGGGCGAACGCGGTTGCGGAGAACTCCCTACAGACAATTCTCCGCGGCGCGGATCACCATATCGCAGACAACGAAAAGGCTGCCGAATACCTCCGGGTGCGCCAGCAAGCGGTAAGGCGCGGTTCTTCGGGGATCACCATGCGGGATATCGTCAAAAATCTCCGCGGCGCGATCGATCGGAGGCGACTGGATGACATCGTCTCGATGCTTCGCCAGGCGAGGGAGGTCCATCTCGCCAAGCTGACGACCGATAGTGGGCAGACGAAGGTGCGGTTTTGGGCAGCTGAATTTATCCCCAAAGGCGCATTGATCATCCCAGTCGAGGGTGGGTGAAAGACCGGGTTCAAGGACGGGTATGAGCATGGGGGAAGACTGGGTGCAATCTTAGTCGCTCAGGAAATTCAGTGGTGATTTCACCCCAGTCTTCACCCACCCTTCACCCCAGTCTTGCACCCACCCTTTACCCCACTCTTGCGTTTAAAAAATACAATAAAAACAATAACATATATAAGGATGGGTACAACAGTACTGGGGGTACGTCCCCGGAGAGGTTTTAACGGCACAAAAACGCAACGCACTCACGCGCGCGAAGGAGGGAAGACACTGGTGAAAATACAGGAAGCGAAAAATGGGAAGACGGTCGTCCATGACCTCGACCCCTCGCAGGTCGATAGCTTGGACGAGATATCGGGCGACGAGCAATTAGCGCTGGTCTGGTGCGAAACGCACCGAACTTGGGAGTGGCATTGGGTCGAACGCACCGAACTTGGAGGGTATTGAAAATGAGCTCAGCAGCAGAAGCATTCGCAGCCAAGCATGACATCGCAGCCACGGGATCCGACGTTGCTCGAATTCGCAATTCGCTACAGCGGTTCTATGAAGCGGTAGCCGCCGCACAGCCCGTCGCCGATACCTACGTTCAACAGTACCACGGCGATAGCATCCGCGCGGCCTTCCTGAGGCACAACCCACTGGCGGGGCAGGGACACGGCGCCGCCGTTGCGATGGCCGAAATGCCATCAGCGTGGCCGACCAAGTATCGGGCATCGGTTGCCTACCACCTTTCACCGCTTCTCGAAGAAGTTGTGAACTCATGAGCCGACGCATTCGAACTGCCGAGCAATCCGCTCGGCGCGAAACCGCAATTGCGAAAGAGGCGATACTCACTGCTGTTGCTGACGGCACAGCCCCAAGGGATCCGCGAGCCAGAGGCGACCATTATCGCAGGCACCTCACCGATGCTCACCGGACGATCGGTATCCTTCAAAACCGCATCGCGGAACTGGAGGCCGAGAAGGCCAAGATCAAGCGGCAGGCCGAATACGATTTGTCGCTTTGCGTCACCCGGAGGGAGGCGGAGGAGGGAAGGCTCGGCGCTTTCAGGCTCGCCAAGGGCCTTGCCGTAAACCTCGCAGAGCCTGACGACGTGCCAAATCACCTGTCGGAGGCCATTTGGAATCTGCCAGACCCGAAACCGAAGTGGAGCCGCTAATGACCAAAGCACGTGACTTTTCGCAACTGGCCAGCCTGCTGGCTGAGCAAACCGCGTCGCCGGCCAAAAAGGCTGCAACGGCGACAGTCACTAAGGTCCGCGCACCGGCCAATGACAATAAGCCTGTTACGGAGGTTCTGGCGTGGCCGGCACTTGAGCGTCTGGCCTACCGTCGCGACGCAGATCGCATTCGCGGACTCCAACGCTGGCGTTACTTGTTGTTCCCCAAGGAAATGGTGATCCTCGACGAGGACGATGACAAGAACGAAGAGGCCACAATCGAAATCCGCCCGTCGGAGGCAGAACTGATGGCCGGAGTAGGGCGGGCAGTGATTGGCCGCGAGCGGTGGCATTGGACGCGGAAAATGGTGAACGCCTATAGCGACACGCCAGAGCCATCCACGCAGTACCGCACCAACCGAAATGGTGCCTTGGAAGCGCAGATCGGCAACCTCCTTTTCCGCAAGGGCGAGCTCGTCCAATGGGCTGTCACCAAGAAGGGACGTCCGCTGGGTCCAGTCGAGCGATCTCGCGGAGTCAAGGGTTCCGCAAAGGCTGAGCGATCCGCGAGCGGCATCCGCAGCTACCTCGCATTGACTGGCGCTATCTCTCCGTTCACGGCCGAACCGTACCACCGCCCAATGTCAGGAGCCTCCGCACTGGGCGATTGCTACCAGCCGTCTAGCCAGGCGGCGAAGGCACGGGCGATACTGAAGCAGTTGGGAGTCGATGGATCAGTGAGTTTCAAGGATCTGCCGTTTCCATCTACACGTTCCCCCACAGCCATCGCTAAAGGGGCATTCTTCTTCGGTGGAATCAAAGCGCCAACCCCAACAGCGTCCACGCCGGCAGCGCGGGAGCCCGAACTAATCAGCCGCGCGGAAGGGCTTAGCCTTGAGCGCTATCTGCGCAGTAGATTGGGCGATCATGCTCGCATACTCGATATGGCGATCACGCACGCATCATCGGCAGTCGAGATCGGCACTGCTACGGGATTGTCACCAGCCTACGCCGAAAAGCGCGGCGGAACACTCATCGACGAAGCGATCGATGCGCTGATCCTCCTGCTGCGTGAGGTCGAAGGCGATAAACCTTTCGCAGGAGAAGAAAAAATCGCGGCTTGATGTCCAATGAAGCCGCGCGCCACCCCGTATTTTATTGAAGGGTTCTAAAACCCAGCGGCCGCCTCGTGCGGCCGTTTCTGTTTGAGGCGCCATCAAACGCGGACGCTATAAGCTCGCGAGTTCGATAGGGACTGCCTCGATCCTATTCATCTGTAGCCGATGCCTCTTGCTTTCTTGCAAGGAGCTCACGGATGATCTGGTCACCTAGGTGGCGCGTGTTCTTCGGCGTTCCCGTGCTGTTGAAATGATCAATGCCCATCCCGGCCGCGATTGTTCGGAGAATTGGTAGTGCGGGAGTTATCAATCGTGCGTTCTGAACGACCTCTACGGTGCCGTTCTCATACTGTCGGATCTCGATATCACCGGCCATCGCTTGCTTAGTAATCAGCAGGTCGGTTCGCGGTAGCGTGTCAGCTTGGGCGGGAGATTTGATCGGCAGAACCAGCCTTCCGCCCCAGGTCCGCATTGCCTCCTTTGCCTGCGTAGCCGGAGCATCCATCAAAATCTCGATTGCTAACTCTTTGGCGTTCAGCTTTAGAACCATGACACGATCCACCAGATCGAAGGTGTTTTCGTTGAATGCTACAGGAATTTCTGAGGTAACCGTTTTGACGGAGATGCGCTCACCGGCCGCGCTTACGACATCGTAACCTCGTTGGTTGGGTTCGGTGGCCATCTGTCCATAGGTGATCATGGCTGCGTATAGCTCACCTATGCGGCCGGTGAGGTGGCTGATCTCGACCGCGGGCACTCCCCATGCCAGTTCTCGCTCGAACCAGGAAAGCGCCTCACCCAACGACTTGATAATTTCGAACTGACTTAATGCCATTCCCAGCTCCCGAAGGTGTACAGGAAGGAAACCTACACCAACATCCTTTCCAATTGCTTGGCGCTGCCTCCTCCAGCGACGAGCATTCCATGCGGCGAGTAGAGCTTAGATGCTCCTCGCTGCTTTCGGTTTCATATTGCAATTAGAGCAGCGCATCCCCACATGGTGACATGCGCTGAACCCGTTCCCCAAACGGAGCGCAAGGTCGGCTCGCCCCATGCACCGGGTGACCGACCACTTCACCAACATTTCAGATCACACGGCGCTGGCCTCTCCGGCGACGGTGGTGCGCGTGGCGGGTTGAGCTGGCAACACCGGCTCCCCGCCGCTGCCGCTATTTCATCCGGTTGGCTGCCTTGTCGCAAGCGTCTCGATCTGGGCCGTGGGTTTTGATAATCCGCTTTGCGTCTTCGGTCGAGATGCCGTGCTTCTTTGCGAAGTAGGCGACTTCATAACCTTCACTCGATGACACGCGGTCTCGATCTGCGCTACCGCGCTTGCTTTTGTCGTCTGCCATTGATTGCTCCTCCGTTTGCCGAGACTGAACGCGCGACGGAGTCTCGGAGTTCCTTTTGAACGACTATCGCAGCGAAGAAGCCCGCAAGTGGCAACGACTGTATAAGACATCTGCCTGGCGGAAGTTGCGGCACTATCAGCTCAGCATCGAGCCACTTTGCCGCTTCTGCATCGAGGCTGAGGAAGTGACGGCGGCCGAAGTCGTGGACCACATCCACAATCACAAAGGCGACCTGGCTCTTTTCCACGACCCATACAATCTCCAATCCCTATGTCGTCCGCATCATGATGGAACGAAGCAACGCCTTGATCGCGGAGCGGTGGACACGCGCCTCGATGGCGACGGTTGGCCAGAGTGGCGAAACGGTCATTGAGCCGGAGGGGGAGGGGCCGAAGGTCCCGCCGTCAGCGCGGGTATCGGCGTCGGGGGCAATTTAGTCTAAACCTGTAGAAAAAAGTTTTCGATCGGAGAGTTTCGATGGCGGCTCGCGGACGCAAGTCGGCGGCTAGCACGGAGATTGTGATTGCCTCCAATGTAGAGGTTATCAACCGTCCACAGCCGCCGCGTGAGCTCACTGCAGAGCAGGGCGCGGAGTGGCGGGCCGTCGTTGACCGCATGCCGGCTGATTGGTTTCCCCGTGAAACCCATGCCATGCTTACCCAATATTGTCGCCACGTGATCGTGGCGCGGCGCGTCGCGCAATTGATCCAGAAGGCTGAGAAAGCCGAAGCTTTCGACGTCGATGGTTACGACAAGCTTCTCAAGATGCAGGAGCGCGAGGGTAGGGCGATATCTTCGCTCGCAACCCGAATGAGGATCACGCAGCAGGCCACGGTCCGCGCTGAATCGGCACGGAAGCCGGGACAGATAACCGCTCCGTGGGAGGATTATGGCGAAGACGATTAGCCGCGCTGAGCGCAATATCCGGTGGCTCGAAAAGCACATTCGCATTCCTGAGGGGCGGTTTGTTGGCCAGCCGATTAAGCTGGCAGAGTTCATGAAAGATGACCTTCGCGCCATCTACGACAATCCTCATGGCACGCGCCGAGCAATCATCTCTCGAGGCCGTAAGAACGCCAAGACTACTGAGAGCGCCATGGTCCTTCTGCTCCACCTCTGTGGGCCCGAAGCAAAGCCAAACAGCCAGCTGTTTAGCGCAGCTCAGTCTCGTGACCAGGCAGCTATTCTTTTTGAGTTGGCTGCAAAGATGATCCGTATGTCGCCGATCCTATCGGCCTTTGCTGAGCCCAAGGATAGTGGCAAGCGCATTGTGTGCCGAGACCTTGGCACTGTGTATCGAGCTCTGTCGGCCGATGCAGCCACAGCCTATGGTCTTTCGCCAGTTCTGACGATCCATGATGAGCTCGGCCAGGTTAAGGGGCCGCGTTCGCCGCTGTATGACGCGCTCGAGACGGCAACGGCCGCTCAGGGCGAGCCGCTTTCAATTATCATTAGTACGCAGGCGCCGACCGAGGCGGACCTGCTTTCCGTGTTGATCGACGACGCTCAGAAGGGACGCGATCCTCGCACCGTTCTGCGTTTCCAAACTGCGCCAGCGGAGCTCGATCCGTTCACGGTTGAGGCTGTGCGAGCTGCAAATCCGGCATTCGACCTGTTCATGAACCAAGAGGAAGTCTTGGGCATGATGGAAGATGCGCGGAACATGCCGGCGCGTGCCGCGGAGTTCGAGAACCTAGTACTGAACCGCAGGGTCGAGACCAGCAATCCGTTCGTCTCCCGCAAAATCTGGATGGAAAATGCAACGGAGCCGAACAGGGATCTCGCCCACCGTCCGGTATTCGGCGGGCTGGACCTCAGCGAGTGCAATGACTTAACGAGTCTGGTGCTTGTGGCGCCGGCAGACGTCGATGGCACGACGCTCTGGGACGTTCGTCCTCACTTCTGGCTGCCCGGCGAAGGCTTGGTTGCTAAATCTCGCATGGACCGGGTTGGTTATGATGTTTGGGCGGCGGATGGCTTCATCGAAGCCATAGAGGGCGCGAAGAGCATCGAGTACGAACTTATCGCCAGGCACATCCGAGACGTTTGTGACGAGGTTGATGTCCAGAAGATGGCCTTCGACCGGTACAATTTCCGGCACTTGAGGCCATGGCTTCTCAAAGCCGGCTTCTCCGAGGGAGAAATCGAAGCGAAATTCGTCGAGTTCGGCCAAGGCTTCGTTTCGATGTCCCCAGCGCTACGCACTGCGGAATCGCTTCTCCTCAACAACAAGATCAGGCACGGCGACCATCCGGTCCTTACCATGTGCGCTGGTAACGCGGTCGTCAAAAAAGACGATGCGGGGAACCGAAAGCTGACGAAGGCGGGTAGCCGAGGCCGTATCGATGGCATGGTCTCGCTCGTCATGGCGCTATCGGTGGCGGAGGAATACGTGCCGACGGTCGCCGCAACGTCTCCCTGGGACGATCCAAACTTCCAACTAATGGCGGGATAATGGGTATTTTTGACAGATTTTCCCGCCGAAACGCGGACAACGCGCCAGAAACACGCGCGAGCATTGAAAATCCAACGGTGCCGGTGAGCGCGGAGAACTTTCTGGCATTCTTCGGCGTCCAGAGCGCCAACCTCCCACACGTCACGATCGACAACGCTCTCCGCGTGCCAGCCGTCTGGGCGGCTGTCGCGTTTCTATCGCGGACGCTAGCTGCGCTGCCTCGCCATGCATATCGCGATACCAAAGATGGTGCGAGGCGCCTGGGCGGTAGGCTTGAAACGGTCGTGAACGCAGCGCCGAACGACTCGATTGGCTCCTTCGGTTTTTGGCAGTGGTTCTGGCAGCAGGTATTCACCGGCGGCCGCGGCCTTGCCTATATCGAGCGCACGCCGCAGGGCATCGACTCGCTTTGGCCAATGGATCCCGCGAAGACCACCATCAAGCGTGTCGGCCTGAAAATCGTATACGAGTTTGAGGGCAAGACGTATGACGCGGGCGACGTAATCGACGTACCGTTCATGCGGCGCAGTTGCGGACTGAAGCACTACGGCCCGATCAACCAGGCATCAAAGGCGATTCAGCTTGCGATAGCCATGAATGACTACGGCAGCAACTTTTTTGCAGGTGGTGGCGTTCCGCCACTCGCGTTGGAGGGGCCGCTGCCGGCTGGCGCCGAGGCGATGAAGCGAGCCCAGGCCGACATCAAGCGGTCGGTGGATGCAGCCAAGAATGCCGACGAGCCAATCTTTCCGATCCCGGCGGGCTACAAGCTCTCGCCGGTCGGTATCGATCCTGCCAGGGGGCAGATGGTCGAGGCACGCCGATTTCAAGCGGAAGAGATTGCACGTGTGTATCAGCTTCCGCCGGTATTTCTGCAGGATCTGACGCACGGCACCATGGCGAATACCGAGCAGCAAAATTTGATGCTGGTTCAGCATCTGATTGGTCAGTGGGCCAAAGCCTTAGAGGACGAAATCAATCTGAAGTTCTTCGGACGTAGTGGGGGCTCTCGTTACGTGCGTCATGTGCTTGACGGGCTGATGCGCGGAGACTTCGCCACCCGCATGGAAGGTCTCGCAAAGGCTGTTCAGAATGCGCTTCTGACGCCCAATGAGGCCAGGGCTTTAGATGACAGGCCCGCGATGCCGCACGGCGATGATCTGTTCCTGCAAGGGGCAACGGCACCGCTGGGTACAGCAACGTACGGCCAGCAGAACAAAGCGGGCGCCTCCGCCGATCCGCCTGCCAATGACAACAAATCCGACGACGAGGCGGACGCCGCATGACCACCAATATTGAAAAGCGCAGTTATGTTGGCGCGGTCGAGCACCGCGCCGATGACGGCAAGCGTACCCTGATCGGCTA
Organism: Rhizobium grahamii CCGE 502; assembly: GCF_000298315.2. Classification (GTDB taxonomy): domain Bacteria; phylum Pseudomonadota; class Alphaproteobacteria; order Rhizobiales; family Rhizobiaceae; genus Rhizobium; species Rhizobium grahamii. The sequence continues at coordinate 202,074 of NZ_AEYE02000011.1, forward strand.
CGCCGCCAAGTTCGAGCGGCTGGCCATGATCGGGAGCTACTTCCAAGAAAAGATCGCACCAGGCGCGTTCGCCGCTGCAATCGGCGGCGATATTCGGGCTTTGGTCGATCACGACCCAGGCCGCGTGATCGGCCGCACAAAGAGTGGGACGCTCAGGCTGTCCGAGGATGGCACTGGTCTGCGCGTCGAGATCGACGTGCCAGACACTACCGACGGAAATGATCTTTGGGTTCTAGTCGAGCGGGGCGACATCTCCGGCATGAGTTTCGGATTCCGCGTTACCAAGGAGACTTGGGACGAGACCGGTGACGTACCTATCCGCACGATCCAGGCGGTGGAACTTTTTGAAGTTTCCGCGGTCGCTTGGCCTGCATACGAAGACACGACTATTGGCCTTCGCTCTCTCGATGCGGCGAGGGCAGAAGGCGGCTCCGCGAAACACAATGCGGCGGCGGCGGCAAGACGCGTGGCCGAAAGGCGCGCGGCCTTGGAGCAACGAATTCGGGGCATCCGGCAGGAAGCTTCGTAGTCCACCCGGCTTTTTGCCGGAGGGCAGGGTTTCCTGCCATCTCACCCCAACGGCTCGCTTCGGCGGGCTTTTTTATTGGAGAATAGTATGTCCCTGAAAGAACTTAACGAGAAGCGCGGCAAGCTCGTACACGACGCCCGCGAAGCTCTCGACGAAATCAAGAAGAACACCGACGAGGGCCGTGCCGCTGAACTCGACGCTCGTCACGATGCCATCATGGCAGAGTTTGATCGTACGGAAAAGCTGATCGAGCGCGAGCAGAAGCTTGCAGACATCGAAGCTCGCTTCGAGCAGCGTCGCCAGGAGCGTCGTCCGATTTCTGGCGAAGGCGAGCAGCGTGGCCAGGACGAGGGCGACAAGCTCTCCTACCGCCACGTGTTTGCAAAGGTTGTCTGCGGCGGCCTCGACGATCTGAGCCCCGAAGAGCGAGCCGTACTGAAGCAAGGCACGACCAAGTTCGAACAGCGCACCCAGACCGCAGGCACGGCGAGCGCAGGTGGTTTCACGGTTCCGACTGAGCTTGCCAACGAAATCGTGCGCAGCATGCTGGCTTGGGGCCCGATGTATGATGGCGATGTCGCACGTGTGATCACGTCTTCGTCTGGCAACCCGATGAAAGTCCCGACGATCAATGACACCGCGAAGTCGGCAGGCGCCCATACGGAAGGCACTGCGTTGACGGACGACGGCTCGGAAGATGTCACTTTCGGACAGAAGTCGCTCGACGCCTATGTCTTCGACACCGAGTTCATCAAGTGGTCTTTCGAGCTCGATGCAGACAGCATCTTCTCGATGGAAGCCCTGTTGGCGGATCTGCTCGGCGAACGCTTGGGCCGTATCGCTAACGCTCAACTCACGCTCGGCACCGGCTCGTCTGCACCGAACGGCGTAGTTACCGCGTCGACGCTTGGCAAGACGGCAGCTTCTGCAACTGCGCTAACCTGTGACGAACTTATCGACCTCGAGCATTCGGTCAATCGAGCCTACCGCAAGTCTCCGAAGACGGCGTTCATGATGAACGATCTCACGGTTAAGGCGGTGAGAAAGCTCAAAAATAGTGATGGCGATTATATCTGGTCCGCAGGCGACGTCACTCAGGGCCGCCCGGCAACGCTGCTGGGCTATAAGCTCAATGTGAACGACAGCATGGCCGATATCGCTACTGGTCAGAAGACGGTTCTCTTCGGCGATTTCAATAAATATTTCGTCCGAAAAGTGGGTTCGCCCGTCATAGGCGTCCTCAGAGAAAGATTTTGGCCCGACCTTGGCGTGGCCGGACTCATCCGCTTCGATGGAGAGCTCGCAGACACGGCAGCAATCAAACATCTGATTCAGGCCTAATCAATAAGCGGGCTGGCCCTCGGGCTGGCCCGCCTCTTTTTCCGGAGGCGACATGCGCTTGAAAATGCTTACGGGCCTGTCTGGTCCGCTATTCAACCTCGCCCCTGGCGATGAACATGATTTCGAAGCGGACGAAGCCGAGCGCCTGAAGGCTGCTGGTTACGCCGTTGATGCCGAGCCCGAAGTCAAGGCGCCGGCGAAGAAGAAGGGCAAGGCCGATGTGGTATCCGACAACGATAGTGGATCCGGCATCGACGGAGCCGGTCAGTCTTGATGAAGTAAAGCGGCGGTTGCGCGTCGGTTTTTCCGATGAGGATGCGGACATCCAATTGATGATCGCATCGGCTCGCGACCACGCTGAGAAATACTGCAATATCACGCTTGCAGAACAGACGGTCGAGATGAAGTGCGACTGCTGGGCAGATCTGGCCCGGATGCCGGTAGCGCCGCTGATGAGCGTGGCGAGCATCGCTTATGTCGACACTGAAGGCGCTCCGCAGACTGTGGACGCGGCGGTCTACGAGCTCCGCCTCGATGGCCTGGAGCCATCCATTGTCCTCGCTTACGGCAAGCGGTGGCCGGTTGTCCGGACTGGCTCTCGTATCACGGTGACAGCGGTTGCTGGCTACGAGGACGCGCCGGCTGCCGTGAAGCATGCAATCTTGCTGTACATCGCTGACGCCTACGAGACGCGCGAGAACTCGCAAGAAGATGATTGGAGCGCTTTCGACGCTCTGCTTTCCAACTACAGGCGCGGCTAGAGCCGCAGAAGGATAACCGATGGCGGATATTTCTATTACGGCCAGCGCCGTGGTTGCCGGGAACGGCGCCGCAAAGAAGACTGGGACCGCTGGTGCTGCCATTGCAGCAGGCGATATTGTCTATCTCGACACCGTGACCACGGGCAAATGGCAACTGGCCGATAGCGACTCGGCATCAGCAGAAGCACGAGGCCAGACGGCCAATCTCGGCGTGGCCCTCAATAGCGCGGCTGCAAACCAACCGGTTGTCGTCCTCGTGAGCGGCCCTGTCACCCTCGGCGCAGTGCTGACTGCCGGCGTTGCCTATTACCTTTCGGACACTCCCGGTAAGCTCTGCCCCGTCGCAGACATCACCGGTGGCGACTATTACACACTGATAGGCCTCGCGGCGTCTACGAGCGTTCTTAACGTCGACCCCCAATACTCCGGCGTAGCGAGCCCGTAACATGGGGGCTGGCGCGCTTAAAGAACGCGTCTCTTTTGCCGTTCGAAGCCAGCAAGATGACGGATACGGCAACACCGTATCCGGCTTTGCCGAGCAATTTCAGGACGCGGCAGAATATACGCACCTCCGCGGCGGCGAGACAGTCATCGCAGCCCGCCTTGAGAACAAACACCCGCAGGTTATTCGCGTGCGCGCATCAACGGCTACGCGACAAGTGACCCCCGACTGGCGAATCACCGATGTGCGGACGGCAATTCAATACGCGGTTCGGGACGTGACGGCATCAACCGATCGAAAGTGGATCGACTTCCTTTGCGAGCGCGGAGTGGTTGCCTGATGGTCAAAGGCGTTGGCGATCTAAAGAAAACCATCGCCGCCTTGCCAAAAAGGGTAGAGGCGTCGGCGCGAACCGCCATGGAGAAGGGTGCGGAAGAACTCGTCGCAATGATGAAGCGCCTTTGTCCTGTTGATGACGGCGACCTTCGAGATTCTATCGGATGGTCATGGGGCAACGCACCAGCAGGCTCGAAAGTCCTGGCGCAGAGTGATCCTGACGAGCGTGGTTTGAAAATCACGGTCTACGCCGGCAACGAAAAGGCGTTTTTTTACGCGGCCTTTGTGGAGTTTGGTACTGCGCCGCACAATGTGGCGCAAGGCGGCGGGAACAAAAGCTTCTCGGGGACAGCAAACGCCCATCCCGGAAGTCCGGCCCATCCGTTTTTCTTCCCTTCGTATCGTTCGCTTCGAAAGCGCATCAAGTCGCGGATTTCGCGCGAGATGAAGAAGGCTATCAAGTTCGTTGGGCCGGTGACGGAAGCAGAGGCTGATTAGCATGGGTCCATCAATCGAACTTCAGAAGCTCCTATACGACACATTGCGAGCTAACACTGCCATCATGGCAGTAGTGGGCGGCGTGTATGACAGGGTGCCAACGTCGCCTTACGGCACGAAGAACGCCTACATTAGCTTCGGGCCATCCGACGTTGTCGACGACACCGCTGATTGTGTGACGTCTGGCATCCACTCGTTTCAATTGGACGTGTGGAGCAAGGCCGTCGGCCAGGTGGAGGCCAAGACGATTGTCGACCTCATCTATCGCGCACTTCATGAGCAAGAGCTTGTCCTAACTGACAACGCACTCGCCGAGATCCGCGTTGATTTCAGGCGTGTATTTACCGATTCCGATGGGCTCACCACCCACGGCGTTGCGTCGGTTACAGCCACCATCGAAGAGCCTGAAGAATGATTGGCGAGACCATGGCATGGATGGTTGTCCAGCAGGAAGTCAACTGGAGTCGGCCAAAATCGAAGCTCAGCTTCAATGCTAAACCAAAACCGGAGCCCCAAAGCTTCCCGCATGACTTTGTCGACTATGCCGTTTCGATCGGCCGAGCGACAAAGGTGAAGCCGCTCAAGCGGCAAGCGAAATCGGGCGAGTAGCCCTGACAATGGCCGCCAGCGAGCGGCTTTTTTATTGGAGAAACCAATGACCAGAGCGGCTACCGCTAATTTTCATCAGATGGTCCTCGAGATCGAAATGACTGCCGGTAGCGGCGTCTACTCGCGCCTCTGCGGCCTTACTTCGCGTGGCATCAATCGCCAGTCCAACATGTCGACTTCGGAAGTTCCCGACTGTGATGATGAATCGCTGCCAGCAGCCGTTGAGCGCGCTGTCCAGTCTCAAGAAGTCACGATTTCCGGCTCTGGCGTTTGGGCCAACCAGTCGCATGAGGTCATGCTTGACTGGTGGTATTCCGGCGCGACCAAGAGTGTTCGCGTCCAGCACGTCAACGCTGCTAGCGGTGACACCGAATACGAGACCGGCAATGCCTACCTCGTTTCGATCTCGAACCAGGCTGAGCGCGGCACGAAGGTCACGGCTGAAATCGAAGTTCAGTTCGACGGCATCCCGACCAGGACGGCTAAAGCCTAATGCGCGGCGCAGAGGAGATCGTTTGGCCAGGCGGGGAGCACTCTTTCCGCCTGGGCATTGGCGAGTTGCGCGCGATCGAGCAGCGCAGCGACGCCGGTTGTGCCGTTGTCATGATGCGGCTTTTGTCTTCTCAATGGAAGATAGACGACGTGGTCGGGCCAATCAGGCTTGGTCTTGTAGGTGGCGGGATGCCGGAGCGCGACGCGCAGAGGGCGGTTGAGGCTGCTCTCGACGTTGCGAGCCCCTATGCACTTGCCGTTACCGCGGCAGAAATCATCAGACGCTTCATTATGTGGGAAACGGACGATCAGCCGGGGGAGCCCGCAGCGGGGATAGCGGCGGAAAGCAACTAGACCCGCTTCCAAACGGCAAGACCCGCTGGTCGTCTTACTACGGCGCTGGAGCGGTCGTTGGCTATTCGCCACGCGATATCGACGACATGACGCTCTGGGAATTCGCCTGCTGCATGGAAGGCTATCGCAAAGCCCACGCAAGCGAAGAAGAAGCGCCGCCCGCCATGACTGATGACATCGCTGCGGATCTTGGGATTGAGGGTTTCTAAATGGCTGCCTCTGGTGACGATACCGCTCGCCTGCTTGTCTCCATTGAGGCGACAACGAAGAAGTTCGAAAAACAGCTTGCTTCGATCGCCAAAACCGCTGGCGATACAGCGAGCGGTATCGAGAACAAGTTCAAGAAGGCCAACGACAACGTTGCTGGCAGCTTCGATAGCGGCGGCAAGCGGGTTGTCCAGTCTCTGGGCGCACAGCGCGCTGCGATTTCGAACCTTTCGTTTCAGTTGAACGATATCGCGATGGGACTTGCCTCCGGCACGTCACCATTCACGATCATGGTCCAGCAGGGCAGCCAGGTATCGCAGGCCCTGCAAGGCAGCGGTGGGCTCTTGGGGGCGCTGAAAACCGTCGGTGGCGCGTTCGCCCAGATGGTCAACCCTGTATCTCTGGCGTCGTTTGCTCTCATCGGGCTCACGGGCGCTGCGGTCCAGTATTTGACGACCCTGAAGTCCGACGTCCCCGACACTGACAAGCTCCTGAAGGCCCACGCCGAGGTAATTAAGTCATTTGACGATGCCTGGGGCATAGCGGAAAAGGGGGTAAAAAAATACTCCGACTCTGTTCAGCAGGTTGAGCTCCAGAAGCTTCGAGACAAGTTCGGAAGCCTACAGAAGGCTATCCAGGCGGCCGGCAAAGACCTGTCGTCGGACATTCTCAGTGTGCCAGCCAGTGAGTTTGGCGGGGCAACCCAGACTGTTCTGGACTTCCAGCACGCGCTTTCCCTTCTGAGCCAAGATGTTCCCGATTTCCGGCAGTTCTCGATCGAGATGGCGAAGATCGAAGGAATGACCGGGATCCCCGATAATATCAGGGAGCTTGCAAAGCAGGTTCGCCTCTCGGCTCAGGAATCCATTCCGCTCCAGGAAGCGATCGAGGGCACGCAAAAGCGCCTCAAGGACGTCTATCTAACCGGCCAGCAGGCCAAGGACGCATTTGCAGCCCTTACTGCCTCGGCGATTGGCCTTGGCGCAAACGGCGGCGGCGCTATCAGCGATGTTGCCAACAAAATCAAGACAGAGCTCATTCCCGCTATGGGCAAGGCGCTCGAGCAGGTCGGTGAATACGCCAAGAACCTGAACGGACTGCAGGATCAGATCAACAAATCTGGACCGTTGGGCCGCCTGTCACCGCTCTTTTCCGGGGGCGGCAAGTTCATGAACGGCATGGAGGCCAGCAACTTCGACTTTAACGAGGCACAACTCGACGAAGTCGGCAAGTCGGCCGCAGCCAAGCTGATCCGGTCGTTCGAGGGCTTCATCACCAACGCCAAGTGGGACGTTAACGCGTTCCGCGTTGGCTTTGGCAGTGACACAGCCACGCGCGCCAATGGCGTTATCGAGAAGGTCACCAAGGATACCGTCGTCACACTAGACGAGGCACAAAGAGACCTCTCTCGCCGTATCGTCGAGTTTCAAGACGGAATCCAGAAGGCGATCGGCATTGAGACGTGGAAGAGCCTGTCGGACGGCCAGCAGGCCGCGCTGACATCGATCGCCTACAACTACGGCTCTCTTCCTGACTCGATCGTCAAGGCGATCCAGGATGGCGGCGGACCCGAGAAGGTGGCAAAGGCGATCGCATCGCTCACCTCTAATCCGGGACGACGCAAGGAAGAGGCCCAAAGCTTCCTGTCCGGCACGGGGATCTCGCTTTCTGACGCTGGCATTGTGTCCAGCAACAAGAAGACGCCCGACCAGTTGTTCCAAGGCGACGTCGCCGAGGTCCAGAAGCGCATCGACGTTCTTAACGCCGAGTACGCTGCACAGGCAAAGCTAAACCCGCTTATCAACGACTATGGCTTTGCTGTCGAAAAAGCTAAGATTCAGGCGCAGTTGCTGGCTGAAGCTCAGAAAGCAGGTGTGGCTGTTACGCCGGAACTCGCGGCGAGTATCGATGCTCTCGCGACAAACTATGCCAAGGCATCGTCGGCTAGTGAGGGATTGAAGGTTTCTCAGGAGCAGCTGCGCAAGTCCGCTGAAGAGTTCCGCGATCTTGGTCGTGATGTGGTCGGCGGATTTATCTCCGATCTTCGCAGTGGCAAATCAGCTGCCGAAGCACTGGCCGGCGCGCTGGATAAGGTTGTCGACAAGCTCATCGATGTCGGCCTGAACGCCGTGTTCGGCACGGGCGGAAGCGGTGGCGGTGGCCTCCTCGGCGGCTTGCTTGGTGGGGGTGGAGCAGGCGGCCTTCTCGGCGGCATGCTGATACCCGGCATTCTGCACTCCGGCGGCGTCGCCGGATCTGACGGCTACAGCCACGGTCGCTCGGTTTCGCCGTCCGTTTTCGGCGGTGCCAAACGATACCACAAAGGTGGCGTCGCAGGCCTGCAGCCTGGTGAGGTTCCGGCCATTCTTCAGCGAGGCGAGGTTGTCCTCCCTCGCGGCACGAAGATGGGTGGCGGACAGTCTGCAGTCCACGTCACCGTTGGCGTCGATGTCGACGGAAGCGGCAACTTAATGCCGTTCGTCAAGTCGGTGAGCCAGCAGACAGTGACCGAGGCCAGCCCGAAGATCGTATCTGCTGCCAATCAGCAAGTCGTTCCAACGATGGCCAAGTACCAGAACAATACGGCAGGGGGCGACTACCGAAATGGTTGACATCGTACATTGGCCGTTTTGCCTTCTCACGCCACGACAGGTGCAGGCGAATGTTGTCGCCTTCACCCGGTCGGGCGGCAAGTCACTAGGCGGGGTCGAGCCCGTCACCCGGACGGACTTGGGCTATTGGCAGATCGACTACGGAAGTATCGCGATGCGGAATCGCTACCGCGATCAGTGGCAAGCCTGGCAGGCTATCAGGTCAAAGCTTGGCGGCCGCTCAGGACTGATTGCTGTGCGCGTTCCTTCCAGTCTGTCGGCGCCATATGTTTCAGGAAAATTTGAGCAAATGGACGAAGTCACCCATGGCGATAATTCGTTGTTTGACGATGACACCGACTATGTGCAGGGAGCCATCTCGGTCGTAACCACGGAGATTGCTCCGATCGGGTCGACTGAGATCAAACTACGCATCATCAATGCGGCTTCTGACCTCGTCGGCGTCAGGTTCTCGTTCAATTACGCGCTCTATGAGACTGGACCTGTCACCGATATCACAGGCGACGTTTGGACAGTGTCTATCTCGCCGTCCGTCCGCGAAGTTATACCGGTCGGTTCCACGCTCGAGTTCGACCAGCCGACGTGCCTCTGCCACCTCGCTGAGGACCGCGGCATGGATGTTACCCAAGACGCCATAGGCAAGAACGCCAGCCCGAACGTCAGTTTCATCGAAGCGACTGACTATTGGAACCAGCTGACGCTGGGTCTGGTCTAGGAGATCCAATGGCTAGTCTAAGAGTTCTGTGTCAGGTGGATCTCCCATCTGGCACAATCCGCTTTTGGGATGGGTCAGGCGGCCCTTTCGTCGACGCAGACGGTGAAATCTATCGATCCTGCGTTCTGACGGAAGATGCACTGGCTCAAATCGAGGCAGCGATTAACGCCGAAGCGTTCACGCTCTCGCTGGTGCTTTCTGGCATCGACGTTGATACGTCCAACAAGGTCTGGGAGGACTATCAGGCTGGTAATATCGTCGGCTCGCCGTTCCGTATCCTCCTGCAGAAATGCGACGATAGAGAGCAGCCAGTCGGCAATCCAATCACCAAGTTCACCGGCACCGTTTCCAACCTCAATTTCGTTGATCAGGCCAGCGACACTGGCATCAACTCCACCATTCAAGTCGATGTTGCCAACCGTTTCACCTTGCGGTCAGTAACCAACGGCTCGGTTCTGTCCGATGTCGACCAGCGGGCTAGAGCGAAGGTTCTCAATCCTGCCTTGGCAGACGATCGCTTCTGCGAGCGCATCCCGGGGCTCAAGGATCGCACGATCAGATGGCCGAATTGGTAGCGGAGAAGCTTGCGGCCTTCCTAGCCACTCAATCCGTTCGCCCATGGCAGCCCGGCACCGTCGATTGCTGCCTGTTTCTAGCCGATTGGGCCGTCTGGATCGGCCACCGTGATCCAGCCGCTCACCTGCGCGGCATGTATGACAGCGACGACGGCTTCCGTGCCATCATTGCTGCCCACCAAGGCGTTGTTCCAGTGGTCTCGCAGTGCGTTGCCAACATCAACGGGAAGCGCGTCCAGCGGCCGTCCTGCGGCAGCGTTGGTGTCATCGGATCACCAGCCAACATCAACCGCCAGTGGGGCGCCATCTTCGACGGCGAACGATGGCTCATTCGGTTTCGTGACGAAGTCGGGCCGATTGTCGCTCGCCCGCTGGCCATCTGGAAAATTTAAATGCCACAAACACTCGGCCTGCTCCCGCTGATCGTGTCATCACTCGGCACGACGGTCGCCGCGGCAAACGCACTTTATCTTGGCACTGCTGCTCTCCTTTATGGCGGTATTTTTGCTGGCGCGACGTTTCTTTCCAAGGCGTTGGCACCGAAGCCATCTGTTCCGAAGCCGGAAGATGGCACTTATAATCTCAAGCAGTCGGTTCCTTCGCTTCCGATCATTCTTGGAAGGGTGAAGAAGGCTGGAGACTACGCCTTCCTCGAGGAGTTTGGCGGTGTTGCTTACCACATCACCATTCACGCCGGTCACCGAATCCAAGGCTACGTGCAGCACTATCTGCATGACGAAGCTTGCGTGCTGGACGGAGCCGGAAACGTAATATCGCCAGACCACTTCACAGTCGCTGGTCAGCCACGAGTTTCAATCCACACCCGCACCGGGGCGGCCATCGGCGTTCCGTATCCTGATATCGTGAGTGTTTTCCCATCGATCTGGGGCAACGACTTCCGTGGTGATGGGCTGGCGTCAATCAGGATGGTCTGCGAGACGGTTTCTTCGGAGGACTACCTCAACGCATATCCAAATCAGATGCCGGAGCATTCGGCCGTCATCGATGGCCACGCCGAAATCTACGATCCGCGCACCGGAACGTCCGGATTCACCACCAATCTTGCGCTACTTCGCCTCTGGCACCTGACTAGCCCTTATGGCGGCAAGATGTCGCTATCCGACATGTATATGCCGGACTGGATTAACGCGGCCAACGTCTGCGCTCAGACCGTGATAAATAGAAGCGGCGGCAGCGAATTCCGCTATCTTGGTGGCTTTTGGTTTCGCGCCGACAGCGATCCGATAGAAGTCGGTCGCACCATGGACCAAGCTGCTGACATGGTCGTCTACGAGCGCCCAGACGGCAAGATCGGGGTCCACGCCGGCGAGTATGTTGCGCCGACCATAACGCTCACGGCGGCCGAAATCATCTCGTTTGGACTTAACGCCAACGTCGATCCGTCGACGACGGTTTTGGCTGTCCGCGGCAGGTATACCGACCCGACTGACCTCTACAACACCAATGACGCCGCCATCTATGGCAACCCGTACATTGGCGAGGACACCGAGCGGACGATGACGGTGGAAAACGTGGCCGTGCAGTCGCACAACCACATTCAGCGCCTTCAGAAACTGGCCTATATCCGCAGGAACGGCGCCCGAGTTACGATCACCGCGCACTATGATCCTGATAATGATATCTCCTACAGCCGCTTTGTGCGCATCCAGTATGCGCCGAAGCTACCGGTCGGGATTGTTGAGATCACGTCCAAGGTCACGATCTCCTTGTCTGACATGACGGTCAGCTTCAGTGGGATTGTTGTTCCGTCTGGGCTCTATGACTTCAACGCCGCTACGGAGGAGGGGACGCCTGGCAATGCCGTCGTCATCCTGCCGCCAGCTGGCGTGCCGGTTCCTACCGGTTTTAGCGTTGTCATTCAGAATGAAGTTGTGTCTGGAGGGTCGACGGCTGCTTATGCGCTGGCAACTTGGACCAACGTCTCTGACGCCCTGACTTACGAACTGGAGTGGGAGAAGACTTCGGGATCAACCGGGCCTCAGAAAGCCGTCTCTGGCGTCAACGTCTCACAAGTCAGGTCCGCCTATCTCGCTGACGGTGTGCAATACAAGTTTCGTTTGCGGGCATGGTCATCCGGCGCGAGCTCGGACTGGACGGCATATGACACCCGTACAGCCACGGCTGATCCTACGCCTCCAGGCGTGGCAACCGGCGTTTCAGCGACTGGCGGCGTGGGCCAGATAGCCTTCAACTGGACGGCACCTAACAGCGCCAACTACGTGGCGGCACGCATCTATACCAACAGCACCAACACCATGACCGGCGCAACGCTGCGGGCTACCGAATACGGGCCGCCTAGCAGCGCGGATAGCCGGACGATCACTGGATTGGCTGCTGGCACATACTTCGGCTTCGTCGAGGCCATCAATGCATCTGGCACGCCGGCCACGGCTGTCGCCACAGGTTCAAAGACCGTCACCTGATCGAATTTAAGGAAATTCCATGCCTTTGTCTTTCGCGCAAATCCTTCGCGACTTCATCACTGACGGCGTGCCGTCCTCGGGCGCGAACAAGCCAAAGAAGTCGGAGATGCGGGCTTGGGGCTCGTGGGTTGAATCCATCATCTCTGCCTTCACGTCGAACGGCGGGCTGATCTACTCGTCACTGGCTCTCTTGAATGCAGACCTTGCCCGCGCCGCCAACACCATGGCGTGGGTCGTGGGGGACGCCACGGCGGCCAACAACGGCGTTTATGGCAAGGTCGGCGCATCGGGCACCGGCTCGTGGACCCGCCGTAGCGACTTGCCGTTCAGCTTCATCATTGGAGCGGACGCAGGCGCTGGCACGGCTAACGCAATCCAGTCGACGACTTCACTGCCCGTGTCCTCTTCGGCGCTGGTGGTCACGAACGTCTTCCGCGTCAACACCGGCTCGCCGGTCACCATCTCGTTCAATGGCGGAGCAGCCCTTACAATCAAGAGCAACTCTGGAAACGATATCGTTGCTGGCGGCATTGTCGCAGGGATGCTCATTTTCGGGTATGTGTCGGGCTCAACGTTCCGGCTGATCAGTGATCAGGTGGGTTCCGCAATTGTGGCTGCCGCCGAAGCTGCTGCCGCTGCTGCCGCGGCTAGTGCCGCTAGTATCAATCTCCCCTCTATTTCGGCGGGCGATAAGGGCTACGGCCTTACGGTCAACACTGCTGGCAACGGCTACGATAAGAACCCGGTGTCGATCGTTGCATTGACGCGCACTGCATTGAAGGCGTTGACTACCGCAATCGACCGGCCTGTCTATCTGGCTGAGAGCGGACGTGAGGGAATGTTTAAGCTGCGTACAGGCTCACCTCCGGTGTCTGACACACAGGAAGGCGTATATGTCGTCAGCAACACGGCAGGGTTCTACTGGGAGCGTGCTTACGGTGCTGCCCTGCCATCGGTACGGGCTTTCGGCGCCGTACAGGATGCGGTGACGGATGATACAGCGGCATTCCAAGGTGCGCTTGATGTCCTCGGCTCTGCCATCATGCTTGCGTCGCAAGGCCTGAAGTCGAAGATCTCTGGAACGATCCGTCTGAAGAACGATCGCAACCACCTGCTCGGCGTTGGCAGGCCATGGTTGGTTTCCGGCACAGCTACTCCGATCTATGTGGAATCCAGCTTCCAGAAAGTCGGTGGCTTTGTGATTGACGGTGCCGCATCGGTTGCGAATACGGCGATCAGGATTCGCACGTCGCTTCGACAGATGACAACTATCGACATTGGCGACCTCTACCTACAAGACTGTTTCAACGGCATTCAAGACGATAACAGCACGAACGTCGCCATTTTTGTCAAAATCCACGACATCACAATGGCAGGGCATCGCGGCTACGGGATAGCTACCTGGGATTGTTGGGCATCGTACCACATTGATCAGGTTGTGGTTGACCGGGTCGGAAAATCGGGCGTCGACTACAACTACCCGGCGTTCTACTTCAACGGCGCGGAGGGGATCTTCTTCCGAAACTGCGCCCATAACGGAAGCTCCGCTACGGGTATTCAAGCCTTGCAGGACGGCGCGGTCTTTGAGATCTGCAACTTTGTTGAGTTCACGAACTTCATTCCCGACCACTCCGGCGGGCGTGGCATGGTGTTCATCACTTGCGCCAACGTGAAGGGCGACAAGTCGACATTGGTCAACTGCGGGAACCACGGCCTTGTTGCCTCTGGTGGTTCGATGTTCGACCTTGATAGCATCACTTCAACGCAGCTAGCGGCAAGCGCGACTCTAGCTGACGCATTCAACATCGATAGCGTTCAGGGCTTCCGAGCCAAGGGGCTCTACGGTACCGGCTTTAAGCGCAACGGTATCTTCGCGAATGCCTGTCAGAGAATGAATGTTCAAGGCGAATTCTCAAGCAATGCCAACCGCGGGATTGTGACCCTTGGGGCGAGCAGCGCGAATCTCTTCCATGGCTGCCTCACCGCAAGCAACACAGCCGGCAACTATTCGCTGGTCGCCTCGAGCGACTATCTGCGCGACCATATCGTCAGTGCTGGAACAATCGGAGATGCGACCGGGCCGGCAACAGCCTGAGATAGTTGGGGCGGTAACGGTCTAAGCCATCCGGGGGCGTTGGAAAAGGAGAGCGTAGAGCCGCTTTCCTTCCTTCTTCCCCCATGCTTCCACTGTCTTGTTGAGGATGCGAGCCACTGCGAAAACCACGAACGTGACGAGAGGGATGGCGACGGCCCCCGGAACCCCCTTCTCGACCAACACACGCATCATTGCGTACCCGGAAACACCGTGGATGACATAGAGTGGATAGCTGATATCCGCGAAGAAACTGCCGATGGTAGTTCTACCAAATAGCTTAGGAAAACGGGATGCAAAGCCGAATAGGAGAATAGCGAAAGCGTAGCTCCAAATAATCGGTTGGAAAGCCTGGTTAGGCCCAGAGACGATCGATAGAACGAATGCAAGGTATTAGCGTCGATATCATTGCGAACCCTAGGCCTATACGAAGAGCGCCGTTGTACATAAAGTGAAAAGCAACTCCGATAAACATGAAAGCCAAGAACGGCGCCCCCGCCGCAGTAATGGTTCCTGCATACCCTTGGACCGATACACTCAGAAGACGATCAACCGCGATGATAGCTACGGGTACGAGGAAAACCTTGCGAGAAGCACGGCGTATCCACGGAGCGATGAACGCGCAGATCAGGTAGAATTTTACCTCAATCTCCAGTGTCCAAATGATCCCGTCAATTGATGCGGTCGACCTTGTGAGCTCTCTCATCCCAGGAAGAAAATGCGGCAGTATCTGATCAGGAGTGAATGGCCATGGGTTATCGAAGTAGCTACCTGTGAGATAGATGCTCGCGAGTGTGAACAAAAACCCGGCCGCGTAGAGCGGGTAGATCCGAAAGAAACGGCCAAACAGAAACGCTGCTCTGGATCCGCTCTTGATGGAGTAGGGGATCACGAACCCGCTGATTATGAAAAACAGCGAGACCCCGAGCGACGACCAGATGAGATGCGGGATCGAGTAAAGCCAGAAGAGGTAGTCGGGTTCGAGCTGCACGCCTTCGGGCATGACGGGCGCGTTGATCAGCGATGATATGACTGTTCGGTCTCCAGGGAAGAAACTGTGATAGTGCTCTAGCAGGACCATGATAGCCGCAGCTCCCCGTAAGGTGTTTGCGAACTCCACGCGTTCCTTCATCAGCTTCCCCTCTTTGGCCTGTTTGCCTCCTACATGTTAAACACGCGCTGAGGAATAGTTCGCGCGTGGCGCGTCAGGTGGCGTCAGTAACAAAGAGTTTCGGCTGTTTCTATTGCGTCACTACAGGCTCGCTTCGGCGTGCCTCTTTGATGCAACTAGTGGTGCGACGGGCCCGCTGAACGTTTCGGCGTGAGCCAGGAAAGAAGACGATCGATAAAGGAAAACTGCTCGGGTAGGCCGAGGTAGTGACGCCCTGAGTTGGTCAGGGCGTAGGATCTACCTCCGCCCCATCCGCGCCTGATCGTGATCAGGCCAGCCCGTTCGGCGCCCTCGGCCAGTTCAGCCACACCCTCATCAAATCCGCCTTCATCGGCCCAATTGTTGAAGCCGTTGTTCTCGTGGATCGCTGTCAGTAGCTGTCTGAATGTCGTGATCATGCGGCGAACATAGTTCACTATCTAACTCTGCACAATCTGGAGCTTTGAAAATGTTCATCCCCGACTGGCGCCGGGTGCTTTCGCGCGCCTGGTCGCTGCGGCTTATCGAGCTCGCGGCACTGGCCGACATCATTCTCAATCTCGTTCCGGCCGTGTCCGACTTCCTGCCGTGGTGGCTAACCTTGGCACTGCTTGGCGGCGCGTACATCGCCCGGATGCTGGCGCAACCGGACCCGAAACCGACCGACGGAGAAGCCAATGCCAAAACTGAATAAGAAGGCGGTCGCAGCAGTTGCGGCCGTCGCGCTTTCGATCGGCACGCTGATCAAGCCGTGGGAAGGGCTGTCGCTGACCGCCTATCCGGATATCGTCGGCGTGTGGACGGCATGCTACGGCGAGACGCAGAACATCCGCAAGGGGATGAAGTTTACCAAGGCGGAATGCGACGAGAAGCTCCTGACGCGCGTCATGGGCGACTATTACCTACCGCTGACCGAGTGCATCGCCGACTTCGACCGCAAGCCGGTTGAGTGGCAGGCTGCAGCCATCTCCGTGACCTACAACGTCGGCGTAGGCGCTGCCTGCAAGTCGACGTTCGCTCGGCTAGCTCGAGAGGGCCGGATCAAGGAAAGCTGCCATGCCATGACTGCCTTCAATAAGGCGGGCGGCAGGGTAGTGCAGGGGCTCGTCAACAGGCGGAGCGCTGAACTGGCTTTGTGCCTGAAGGGGGTCGCATGAACTCCACCAAAATCACGAACTACACCTTCATCGCGCTGGCTGTTCTGTCATCGCTCGTTGGTGGCCTGCAGCTGCTGGACTGGTCCGCATTCCTCACGAAGGATCAGACGATCGCCGTCATGAGCTTCCTCAGTTCCTTTGGTGCTGTGGTCAAGTTTTGGGTGGCGAGCGCTGAATTCTACGCCAAGCAGTTGGTTGCAGCACAGACTGCCGAGCAGGTGACGCAATGATCGCCGCCCTAACCAGCAAATGGGCCGCCTACGCCATCGGCGCCCTCGTTGCGGTCGGCCTCGTCCTGCTTGCCGTCAACGCCATATACAATCGCGGCTATGAGGCTGCGGCCGAAAAGGGCAGGGCGGAGGTCGCCGAGCTCAAGGCCGCGGCAGTAGATGCCCGCGACAAGGAAGAAAGCCGCCAGTACGCTGCCAACGAAGCAGCGAAAGCCCGCGAGGGCATCCGCATTGCCGAGATCGAGGCAGAGAACCAATCCCTAGAACAAAAGATCGAGGAGTTGCAGCGTGCAGCTAAGCAAGATCCTGATGCTGGCCGCACTGCTCTCAGTGCTCCCGGCGTGCGCCGTATCAACAAGATCCGCTAATCTCATCGTCCCGCCGGCGCCACCTCGGCTAGCCGCTCCAGACAGTGTGCTCGTGCAGAAGTGCGTCGGGCCGGTCGATATTGGCGACAAGGAACTGACGCAGGCGGAATTGGAACACCTTTGGATCACAGACCGCCAGCGGCTGCTGACGTGCGTTCGACGCCACCTGGCGCTACGCGACTTCTATGCCGACCGCGACGGCAGGCTTTCCGGCAGGGCGGTGACGAAGTGACGCAAGTTAAATTGGTGTGCGATGCCTCCAAATTGGACGCTGCACTATCGACGCTTTCCGATGCGGCCGAGCTTTTTCCGGAAGTCTGCGAGCGTCTTATCTACATTCTCGATGCCGGCCAGGAGCTCGTCAGCCTGAAATGCTACGGTACGACCACAACCCTCGCAACTGAAGTATGTGTTGTTCTGTATCCAAGCGATACTCTTCTTCGTCTTGTGACCGCAGCCAGGGCAGGGGATGCTGATTTCTGCGTCTTCGAACATGCAACTCCTCCGGATGACGATTCGCAGGGCAACACAACCGGTGAGGCCATGCAATGACGCCGGAAGAGATCATGAAGGTTGTCCTATTTTTCCTCACTCTTGCGGGTGCGGGGTGGGGCATATGGTGGAAGATCGATGGCCGAGTAAGCAAGGGTGAAGAAGCAGCGGCCAGCCGCATTGCTGCCGCCGAGGCAAAGGCCGACAAGGCACTGGACGAGCTTGCCAGCCAACGTATCCATGTGGCTGAGCATTACGTTTCGAAAGCCGGCCTGCGCGAGACCACGGATCAGATCATGGAGGCGATCAGCGGCGTGAAGGCTGCGGTCGACAACATGACGCTTCGCGTCGATCGCATCGTCGAGGCGCAGGGTAGGCGGACGACGACGCGGGGGTAGTGACACAAAATCATTTTGTCACCACTCGTTGTATAGGTAATGATTCCCACATATATACGTGACAAAATGCAACCAGAATCACGGAGGCGGATGCGATGTACAATACACGTCACGTGTTAAATACTCTGCTGCAACGCGCCTTCAAAGAAGGGCGGACAGACGTATCGCCCATGAAGGCGCAGAAGCTTCTCTTCTACACCCATGGGTGGCACCTCGCCACCACCGGGCACCCAGCGATCGAGCACAATTTCGATGTTTGGCAGTTCGGGCCCGTAGTTCCTGATCTCTACCATGACCTTAAGCACTTTGGCAGCGGGCCCGTAAGTTCATACGTCAAGAACCCGTTCGAGGATAAGCCGTTTGTGGTCAACCCGATGAAAAAGGCGCTTTACGAGTCTCTGGATATTGCCTGGGAAAAGTATATCGGGATTCCGGCAGTCAATCTCTCGGCCATGACCCATGAGGTTGGCTCACCATGGGACGTGGCAAGGCGACAGGGTCTATCAACAATACCCAATGCACTGATACGAGATTATTTTGTTAGATCTGCCTCCCGTTGAGACTACTCTCGTATCGATAGAAGATGCTCGGAGGGCCGAACCAACGGTACGGCCGCCAGACGAGCTTGCTCTCGAGGAGATGAAGAACAATCATGCCGCCCGCACACACAGGATGCAACGCGGCCTGATTGGACTTATTGTCGGGACGGGGCCGGAAAAGGCAGGAAACGTTGCGACCGTGGCAATCGTCGCGTCGTTTGCACTCGTGATGATCGCGTTCTTCAGATTTGATTTCGCCACTCAGTTCGAGCTTTTCTTCAAGATCCTTACAACGATGCTGGGGCCGGTCGGCCTGGCTCTAGGCTATCTGTTTGGGTCGAAAGAAAAGGGCAGCTAGAACCAGCCGCGCCGCACTACGCGCTCGTAACCAAGCCGCCTCTCCTTAGCCGGGGAGGCGGCCTTTTTTATTCTACCGTGTCGGGTTGCATCCTGCCTTGGCGATGGGGACTATAAGCCCATACTCATCCACCCCCTGTTTCATGAGGTCACAAAGTACGGGGCTCGATCCAAACGCCACCATAAATGTGTTTCTCCATCCCTCGTATGTTTTGTGGCTCCAACGCCTCGCCGCAAACGAGAGGATAGCATCCATAACGTCCAGCCTGCTCTCCGCCACAGCCAAGATCAGGTTCCTGTTGGGATCGTCGTCTTTCATCGTCTTCCCCTCGAAGAAGTACGGCCGGAGGTCGGGCTTGGCGACGAAAGTTTGCAGTTGCGCTTGCCAATCGGACGTCATCTTTTGATAGACGGTGTGGTCGGCTAGCCTGTTCGCTTCGAACCACTGCAGCGCGGCAAATAGAATGCTACAGGTAGCCAAGAGCGAAATCGCTGTTTTAAGATATTCAAGCCGAAGCTTTATTTCTTCCCGACGCTCGGCTCTTTCCCGTCCCGAACCTCCGTTTTCAGCCACTGAATCCCCTCCAGCAAATTGATTCGCTTGGGCAGCCACAGGCTGTAATTACAGCACCCTGATACGGTTCCCGCTAAGCATCTCGATATCGCCTTCAGATTGCATCGCATAGAGGGCATTGACAACCTCGTCCTGCGTAAAATTCATCTCGATCACAAGGCGAGGCCCGATATCCAAGAGGTCGATGGGGGTGCCTGGTGCCGCCTTGCTGTTGGCAGCATCGATAATCGCCGCTCTGATGTCTCTGGTGTCCATTAGCTCTTTAGATAGTGAACCCATTTCTGCAAACAAATAAACTCGAGGCCAAGGACTGATTCCACGCAGCCCTTGGCCAAGGATCTTACGACCCTGCGTCGCGGTTAACCAAACCCGTGCTCAACGCCCAGCCACGATGCCTGCCGAGGTGCCGAAAAGATATCCGTAAAATGTCGTATTTTTTGCGCGGCAGGTAAGAAAAAGCCCCACCTGAACAGGAGAACAGGCGGGGCTCTGGGACTAGGAAAGCGGAAAAAGAGGACTGTCATCTCCTTTTCCGAGCGTCCAACAAACCGCCTGGGCGTTTGTTCCCATCATCCATCGCACAAAAAGCGCTTTCTCATAAAGAAGCCCCGCCTGACACGGATCAAGCGGGGCGAGGTGGGGACTCGGAACAGAAGGAACAGGATGACGGTCCTGCACTTTCCACTGCTGCAACAAGCAGGCCCCGCAATTGTTCCTAGCAGAGAATGATCGGGTGGAAGGAAGGCTCGGGCGACAACCCCTGTGGGTAAGACCGGGAAGCTTCGACGGGTTCTTGCAACATTGCTCGAAGCCTCCCGGCGTCCGACAGGATCGGACAGTAAAGCTCGAACAAAGCATCCCGCCCTCTTGTTCCAACATACACTGCGAAAAAAGCCCTGCGCAGGCAGGGATGATAATTACTGAGGGGTTTCAAGCGACTACTGGATCGTTCACATCCCTATTGTAGCGGCAGAACTGCTGCCCCCTCGGACGGGTAATCAACCCATCCGCGATCACGGCAATATTGCTCCCCGGCAAGTACGGCTAATCGTTGACTGTCGAACGGGCCGAGCATTTGAATCGTTCCACGGAAGCTCACAATCAAGGTGCGATCGACCAAGTCGAAGATCAGTTGCATCCCATCTTCATAAGGCATAGGCCGCTCGTCATTGCTATCTTGGCTAACTGGCTCAGCTTACCAATGTTCCCGGCTAAAGGTAGCCTTCTTACGAAGGAGCTTGGTAAGACGACGATGGTAGGTCGAGCGCGGGGAAGCAGAAAGAGGGCATTTGAACTGGTTCCCAGACTGTTCGCTACCGTACAGGACGAGCAGGCGGCCGACCCACTCAATGCAGCACTGCCCTTCATGAGCCGGCCTCGCGCCGTCGTTTTGGGGTGGTCCGGCGCTTTCAAAGACATAGTGACGAGCGACTGTATCTTCTATGTAACGAACGTACGAACAGAGAAGGGGAGCCGGGAGCGGGGTGTTGCTCCCGGCGTCGAGCCCGCTACAGGAGTGCAGTGGAAGTGGGTTCGGCTTCCCTGAACAACGAAATAGGCCGACTGTTCCAGGGCAGCCCTAAAAATGCACCGCAGGACGCAACAAATTGCGGGATAATCAAGTTGGGGATGTGCCGAGGTGAAAGCAGCTCATGCGGCCGGATGCGGAACTGTATTCGAGTTCGGGCAGTATTCGAGACGCGGGCCGGCCCTACCGTCAAGTTGTATGGTCAGCGGAGGCCCTGGGGCGTGCTATATGGGGCTGGTCGATCCTCAGGGCCACCTACCGAGTTATCAGCGGGTATACGCTCCCACGGGTAACCCGATCATCGTACGCCTGTCCTCAGTTCAAGGCAAACAACCACGCAATACTCGAAGTGGGCTCGCGGCCTTCGAAACGCCACTTGGCCATCCTTGTCTCCACCAGACGTGCCGACGCCCGCACGCCTCGTATAGGGGCTGCGAGAAAGTCAGGACAATGCCGATCTACGATCGATCAAACAAGCTAGCAAGGATCAAGGGGAGCCGTTCAGACAATCGCCGGAAGAAGCACGGGTTCCGCCCTTCGTGTATGCTACTTGAGCATTTTGCGAACGGCTTCGAGAAGGAAGCTCGGCTCCGTCGGCTTCCCCAGGTTGATGGCGTCGGAGAGCACCGGGTTATATCTCAAATCATCGGCGGTATGCGCAGAGGCAAGGACGAACGGGATTTCCAATCGTTGAAGCTCCAGCGCTACCGGCGTCACAATCGTTCCATGAAGATTGACGTCGAGGACTGCGACATCTGGCCGATCCTCCTCTATCAAATCGAGCGTGTGCTCGTTGGTGGCGGCCGGGCCTAGTACCAGGAACCCTGCCGAGGTCAATATTTGTTGAAGGTCGTCAGCGATGAAAAACTCGTCTTCGACAACGAGGATTTTAATCCTGTCTGCGTCTTTCTCGTCGCCCAGGCTGCTCACGTTACCTCACAGTGGAATCTTGATGGTGGCCTTAAAGCCGTCAGGCGGATAGGTAAGTTCCGCACTCCCGCCAATATGGGCGGCGAGACCTTCGATCAGGTCGGTTCCATAGCCCTTTCGCTCCGGCCGAGAGACACGCGGACCTGCTTCTTCCCGCCAGTGGCACAGGAGGAAATTTCGTCCCCGCTTGCCGGCTTCCAGCTCCCACGTTACCCGGACCTTACCATCAGGAACAGAAACGGACCCATGTTTCATAGCATTGGTAGCGAGTTCATGAAGTATCATGCTTGCTGGAACAACCTTCGCAGATTGCAGCTCAACGGGCGGGCCAGAGCATTCGAGCCTTGACGCGACCGTCGGGCCGACTGATTCTCTCAACAGCGTTTCGTACTCAGTCATCACGCCACGTGCGGCAATTTCCTGGCTCAAAAAGGTCATGCCCAGTCTTTCAAGGACCGATTCCTTCAAGCGCGCCGCAGCCGGATCGTCGGCCCTGATGTTCTTTACGACAGTCAAGGCGACGGCCGATTGGTTCTTCATACGATGACGCATCTCCGCGATAATGAAGTCCATTTCCGCGTCATGGCGCCGACGCTCCGTGACATCTTCGAAGATGACCATAAGGTTGGGACTGTTGTCGTCCGGATGAACGAGGCGTCGAGCGTCGACGAGAAAGGTACGCTGGCCCAGCGTCGGAAAAGTGTGCGTTACTTCGAAGCCAATTACGGCGGCCGATCGCGGGATTACGAAAGATAGGAGCTGTCGCAGATCAGGAATGTTCCATTGCCCATCTCCGAGGCCGAAGAAGTTTTGCGAAAGAACATTCTCACGTTCGACTTGGAACGCCTTTATGAAGGCATTGTTGGCCGTAGTTACACAGTAATGCTGGTCCAGGACGACAACCGGCTGAGTCATGGTATCGACCACGCCTTGAGCCTGCACATGCCCTGTCTTCATCAGGCGATACAAATCTTCCAGTAACATTGATACCCCGGCGACCAGTCCATCCGCTGTAAGCCTCGTGGCTGTTAGGAACTAATAGCGGTAACCGCGATTAGTTCCATGACACTGCCAACAACAAGGAGAAGAACAATGGCGAACCCGGGTCCAATCGCATCAATAGACAAAAGACCTGAAACCAGAAATAAGCTCAACAAGCGATCCAAGGCTAACGCCTTCCGAACTGTCCAGGTACTACCCCCGCATAGGGTCGATCTGACGCTGCATCCGACCACTCAGGAGCAGATGAGCATTCCCCCGAAGATCAATCGCAAGAATTAGAGGCCGGCACCTACCAGTGTCGACCTCTGGTTGTCCCCGATACTAACGGCTCGAACAGTTCTTGCTGCGCATTGCGTTCTGAATCGCCTGCACCTTGCCCTTGGCGACAGCGACTTGGCCTTCCTTGTCGCCACCGAACGTGCTTGATGTCGGGACGCCAATTAGGAACACGCCGACGGCATCGCCTGTTGCGGCGTCGTTCTGGGCCTTGGAGACAGTAGCGAGGTTTTCCTGTTCTTTCACCAGTTCAGCTGCGAGCACCGGACAGCTCGACCCAGTGTATGCTGCCATTGGAATGTCAACCGGCACGATCGCGTCAGGACGCTTCGCACAGGAAGTAGCGGCCAGCAGGCTTGCCAGCACGACGTATCGCAATTTCATGAAAACCCCTCGGAAAATAGTCTTAACCCGCGGCTACCTATGCATGCCGTTAATTTGCGGGGAAGGGGTCATTTAAGGTTGCGCGGACTTTTCCACTGCAGCAACTATGCGAGCGCACCAGCACAAACAAAAAAGGCCGGCGCCTCCCCAGCGTCGACCTTCCTCAACCTGTCTCAACAACAACCGCCAGTACATGCGTGGTCGGGCCGATGGAGACACGGTAAATTGAGTGTAGACCTTTGTAGGCAGGCGTCAAGTATTGCTCACGGAGCGTGCTGCCACCACTTCACGATGCGCTGCACCTCCGCCTTGCCTTCGTCTGTCAGCGCGTATGTCTCAACCCCATCGCGGTAGCCTGCAAAGCGAATAGCGCCCTTGTCAATCAACCATTGAATATGGCTCGGGCCGGCCAATGGGATCTCATCCAAGGTCTCGCATTCCGGATGATTGGCCATGAACATGAGTACGCGCTCGAGCTTCCTGTCTAAGCCGAGCTGCGGCCGGTATTTCTCACGCCGCTTCTGCTTCTTGATTTTCCATTGATCGTAATTGCTCAATGGGTGCTCATCGTCCTCCGACGGCGCTTCCGCAGAAGCTGCTAAACCGCTCAGATCATCGAGCTTTAGGTCGATCGCCTTCCGATCCCATTTGCGGGTGCCTGGGATTGCGGGCGGCATCTTGCCGGATGATACCCACATAGAAAAACAAGTTGGCCAGACCCCGCAGTAGGCGGCGGCTTCTTTGCGTCCGATGAGGCGGGGAGGGTCGGTCATGAGCCACCCCATTTAACGTGGGTGCGGCTCGCCAGAAGTGGGTCCTTCCACCAATCCAGACTACGCCAGAGATCCGGTACGGGCAGGGTGTTGATCGTCTGTAGCAAGGACTCGCGCGGCACGTTGGTGTAGAGACGGCTCATATCGTCGGCAGCGTGGCCCAATATCTGGTCTTTGATGTGCTGGTGGACGCCGTTGACAACTAGCTGTGTCGAGACACTGTGCCTGGCTGTGTAGGGGCTAATGTCGTTGATGGGATCCATGGCCCTGGCAAGGCGCTCGCGTGCGCCGCTAATCGACCCTTTCAACTGGCCGCCCCTGCCTTCGAACAGGGTGTATGGGCGGCCTCTGTAAGTGCGAAACAGCTGGCGGTACTTGTCCCTGCGCGCTTTCAACGACGCAAATAGCGGCACCAGGAACTCATGCATTGGCACTCCTCTCGCCTCGCCAGTCTTTGAACTGCAGACCACGATCCACCGCTTGTCGACATTCACGTCCGCCGCCTCGAGCGTGAAGAGTTCGATTGGGCGCATCCCTGTGTAAAACAGCGCAGTCATTACCATGGCTGGTGCGGGCGACATATTGCTGACGAAGACTGCCGCACGATCATATTCAACTGGCCGATTACCGCTCCTCGAACTGGTCCGGCGCCTTGCCGTTCCTTTTGGCTTGCGCGGCCGTTGCCACTTCCGCAGATCCGCCCAGTCGTTCTTAATTGCGTTGTTCCACACAGCAATAAACGGGGTGTAGCACTGTCGATTTCTGGTCTCGGGCAGCGCGCCCTCGTAGAGCTTGAACGCGAGCGCATCGATGTCGCGCTGGTTTATCTCGCGCAGCAGCTTCGATCCAAAGGCTTCCGTCAGCGTCGAGAGATATCGTGGGGAGCCGCCGCTGTGCAGATAGGCGTCAGCGGCCTCTTGAAACGTCACGCTGACTTTCTTGCCAAAAATGCTTTCCTGAAGCAGCCGCTGCTCTCTGACAATGCGTATCATCTCAGCAGCGTCACGGTCCGAGGTTTTGGTGCTTTCCCTGACTTTTAGGCCACGCACGCTTCCTTGCAGGATCCAATTGGGGGACTCGCGACGCCTGACCAATTTCAATGGCATGACCTTGACCTCCGGAAAGAGTAAACCTTTGCCGCCGGCACGAATGCCGAGAGCTGAGCGAGGTCTCCTCTTGGTGGTGGTGTCCGTTGTCCGAAGACCGCGGGTGCGGATTGGTGAGCCGCAAGGGAAATTTAGGCAGCCGGTGAGGGCGGTCAACCTTGAATGTATTGGCTGAAGTGTTCCGAGACTAGCTCGAATAAGTCGTCCGCTTCCCGTGGATCGAGCCCTTGCACGATGAGGAACCAGGCCGTCCATTCACAATCTGACGCTCGGTCTAGATGACTAATGAGGTGGCGGCCAACTACCTCCATAGTCGAGGTGGCGCCGTCGCCGTTGATGGTGAGAGTGATCCGGTCCCCAACACTCGGAACAGTGTTGCTCAGATCGGACAGCAAGTGCTCGGCTTGGATCTCGTATTTTCCGTCGCTATCTCGCTCAAGGAAATACACCACGTCATCGATGATTTTGTTTGCCAATGGGCCATCCTATCCGCCGATGGTGCCGGTGCCGCTTTCTGGGCGGTCGCGTAGCTTTATGACACCTTCGCCGCGGTCCTCCTCGATGAAGACGACGCCGGCCGATTCGAGGGCGGATTGGATTGCGGCAAGGTTGTTTGCGATCGGCATGCGCTTGCCCGATTCAAAATCCCGTAAAGTGGATGGTGAAACCCCTGCTGCGGCAGCGAGAGACGGCTGCGTCATCTCTACCATGGCCCTAGCGGCTCGGCATTGTGCGGGAGTCATAGCTGGCAACCTCATAAAAAAACGACAATGTCATTATTTTTTATTGACATTGTCTTGGTGTTGGTGTTTTCTACTGACATACACAATTGGTAATGCCAACGCAACGAGGAGCCACCACAATGACCACTCACGCACCCATCAAACATTCCGACAGAACCGCTTTGCCGCGCGGCCTCCTTCCGAGAAGACGACGGTTCGTGAATCCTGATTATGAAATGACTTACCAGATCGGCCAGCCGGTCACCCTCAAATGCACGGACGAGGCCGCGTATGTAGTCGGCCGGATCCAGATCGTCGGATGCTTGGACGAGTATTTAATCCAAATCGTCGGCGCAGATTGCGACGCGCTCCGAGTGCTCGAGCATCAGATTAGTTGAGTTTCTTACCCCGGCCGGGGCGGCTTGGCGCTTGAACACGTCGGGCCGGCCGGGCGGCAGGTGGCACATGACGCCTCCGCCCGGTACACCTTGAGGCGCGATGTTGCGCGCCGGCTAGCGAAAACGCTGGCCTCTTTTCTTCGCCGGTCTCACCAATCGGCAACGCCCGAGCCACCACGAAGGGCGCACCACAGAGGAGACTGGGCCGTCGGCGCGAATGCCGCCGGTTTTTTTTGTTTACCGGATCTCAGGTGCCGTCTTAACCGGGACCACCTGATATTTCGCCATCAGCTCGTCGAGGTAGTTTTCGAAACGCCGATCGTACCCGCCGAACTCTTCGGATGTCGGGTCTGTTTCAATGTACTCTCTGTAGCTTGGCCACCGGAGCATCGCGATGATAAATCGCTCCCAGCCGGGCCATTGGAAATCGGCGATCTCCGTCGTCCGCGCTCGATTCACCCACGCATTTTCAAAGATTGACGTAAGCATGTCGTAGAAAAGCATCCTGCGTGCACGGTCTGCCGATGACATTTTGTCGGGAGTGTCCATCCACGGCATGACTCCAAGCTCTGGATACTGAAGCAACGTGGTTAGAAGACTGAAGTATTTGTCATTGATGGACCGATATCCATCGTTATATGCATCGATCCGAGCTTGTTCGGCCGCCTCCGCCGCCTCTCTGGCTTCCTTCCTTCGCTCTCTCAACCAGTTGAACCCTTCCCAAAGGAGCCCGAGAGCACCAAGCGAGAGAAGTGCTTTTACGTAGACTACAAGATCACCCCAATAGACAGCAAACAACGACCACAGAGTGTCCATGCCAATCGCCTCACCGGTTCGATCCTCGGATGCTGCCAGAAGTAGTGTGTGGTGTCGATTGCGCGATTCCGGCGGCCGGCTGCTCAGCCGCAGTATTGCGTAGCGAACGACGTGGGGCGGATTAAAAAGGCCCGGAAAACTGGGAGTAACCGGCCCCCTGGCCCCATGAGGGTTAGAGGCCAGCTTTGCAATGTGGCTGTCATAGAACATTGCGGATCGTAACTGATACCGATGCGGAAGGTTCCAAAGAAAGGCCCGGCGGGGAGGGTACCAGCCGGGCCTTTTGCGGACCTTGGCAAATGGGCAATGCTTGGTCCCAGCAGCGTGTGTGTGGGGGCGCTGCAGCTAGGTAAACAGACGGCGAGGTAAAAGGTTCCGAATGGCCACCGCTGACGTTTTAGTGATTGCTTAAGTATTTGGCGGTTACATTCACGTGGTCACGGAGGTTATCGTGACAACGCAACGCCGACTTGACTCGAAAGGCTCGTCTCCTGTTCCTAGTGGCGAGCCTTTTCTTATGGCGCTGGCAAAAAAGGCCCGACGCTAATGCTCGAGCCTCCAGCGCTGGACTCTGTTGGGACTGGATTCCAGCTTTGCAACGGTTGTGACATCATTGCTACCAGCAAACATACAGCCGAAGCGGAAGTTCCGTCCAGAAAAGCGAAGCCAGGCGAGGGAGGGCATCCTACGCCGGGCCTGATGTGGACCTGCGATGCTTGGTCCCACAGCGTGTGTACGCAGCGCTGCAACAGTAAAACCTGCGCGGCGGCAGAAAGTTCCGTTCTAAATTTTAGTAATTACTTAAGTAATGGCAGCTACAGTCAGATTGTCGCGGACAGGTTATCGTGACAGCAGGCAACATCTACATGCATGACTCGAAAGGCTCGTCCCTGTGCTTAGTGGCGAGCCTTTTCTTATGGAAGAACTAGGGCATCCAGCCCGGGGGCGGATGCCGGGGCTTTTTAGGTGCCGTCGTTAACGGAGACAATGTCCCGTGCGGGCTCTAAGATCCGCATCGCATGGCATCGTCGTCACTTGCACTTCCAAGTTTTGCTAAACGACACAGCCATGAGGCCGGCGGCGCCGTCATTTCTGTACTCTGGAAACGTCTTCAGATACTTACAATACACGTCGG
The DNA here is from genome assembly GCF_000298315.2 of Rhizobium grahamii CCGE 502. Taxonomy (GTDB): domain Bacteria; phylum Pseudomonadota; class Alphaproteobacteria; order Rhizobiales; family Rhizobiaceae; genus Rhizobium; species Rhizobium grahamii. The sequence goes on from NZ_AEYE02000011.1 coordinate 230,416, forward strand.
CCAACTGTCCGGCAGTCACCCCTGATGGTATACAGTAGAACCGCGTAGCGTTGTCTTTCTCAGTAAGCAGTTGATACGTGTCTACGACACCCATCACCTAGCTCAATACGGAGCCGCGACGATCGTCGGTACGGCACTGCTCGTAGATGTCGTTTCCCGTCAGGAAATCACAGAAGCCCTGCGAAGGGAGCAAAGCAACGGCTCCGGCGATAATGAGTTTTTTCATATCGCGAGGGACCTACTGATTTTTCGTCCGACCGACTTCAGCAAGCCAATAGGCATGGGCCTCAGCCTTGCTGTGAAAATCCCTTTCCTGACGAGCCTTGCCGTCGGCGTTCGTGGTGACGACCCGCCACCCCCCATCTTTTTCTTCTATCCCAACAGTTACCGTTGGTTTGTCCCTGAAACCCATTTTCCCCTCCAAGCTGGCCGATCCGGCAACAAACGCATACGAGTTGATTTGCGTCAATGGCAGGATTGCAACACGAGACCGGCCGTCTAAATCTTATCTCCGTGGCCCCGCAAGAATTTCCTCTGTCGGGATAGCATCTTCCAGAATCAGGTCCGCCCAGATCTGCGCCAATGCCTTGCGCCTCTCGATATGCTGAGCTCGGTTATAGGCGCCTTCGACCTTATCTTTGGGAACGTGGGAAAGCATCAGGTCGATTACTCGATTGTCGGCCGGGAAACGCTCATTCATCACCGATGAGAAGGTGGACCGCCAACCGTGCGGGACATGACGTCCGTGATAGCCGGCGCGATTGAGGAGATACCCGATCGCATTCTCGCTCATAGGCTTGTGGGAGTGTCGGGTATTCGGAAATACCCACGGTCCTCGGCCTGTGAGGGCGCGCAATGCGGCGATGACTTCGGTGGCTTGCCTTGGCAGCGGAACAAGATGATCCCTTGCTTCATCGTCCTTGTGACGCAGGCGCATCTTCATCCTAGCAGCGGGGATGACCCAGAGATCGTCATAGATACCATTGAGTTCCGACCATGGTGTAGTCTGGACGGCACCGGGTCGGACAAATGTCATGGCCAGGAGACGATGCGCCAATTTTGTGACTGGATGGGCTTTCTCTTGCTCCACCCGTCGAAGCATTTCCCGTGCCTCTTCGAGGCTCGTTATTGCGGGTTGACGCCCCTTCTTCAACGGAGCGAGTGCGCCGATGACCTGGGTAGCCGGGTCGAATTCGGCTAATCCAGACGAAATTGCGAATTGAAAGACAGCGCTTATTCGTTGTCGGAGCCGACGGGCCGTCTCAATTGCTGGCCGGGCCTCGACCAACCTCAGCACTCCGACCAGGCTAGGAACATTGATCTCCCGGACGGGCACATTTCCAATGTGCGGAAAAACCATCTTCTCTAGGCTACCGATCACGTCATTCGCGTGTCGCGGTACCCAAGTTTCCTTGTTGAGCTTGAACCATTCGCGCGCGACAGCTTCGAAGGTATTTTCGACATTCTGGACAGCACTGAGCTTTTGCAGTTTTTTGACTGTCCCTGGATCTTTCCCGGCGCGAAGAAGTGCTTTCGCCGAATCACGCTGACTCCTTGCCTCCAGCAGGGAGATTTCAGGGTAGGGGCCGATTGACAGAAGTTTTTCGGAGCCGTTGTACCGGTACTTTAGTCGCCAGAGCTTCGATCCGCTTGGGGCAAGTAGGATATAAAGGCCGCCACTATCAGCCAGCTTCTTCGGCTTTTCCGAAGCCTTTGCCTTCTTGATCTGCATGTCAGTTAGCATCAATACCCCCAATCTATCGCCATGCTACCCCCATATGCACCCCCAGAAATGCGGGATCGCACGAAAAAGCATGGGAAGGCACGGCAAAAGCAACAGCCAGAAAACCCAGGTTTTCAAGGCTTTCCGACAATGTATGGGAAAAGGTGAAAAAGACAATTGGCGGAAGAGGTGGGATTCGAACCCACGGTACGGTTTCCCGCACGCCGGTTTTCAAGACCGGTTCCTTAAACCACTCGGACACTCTTCCATGCAGTCGATTGAATGCCGTTTTTGAAACCGGCTATTTTTGCTGCGTCGCCTATCGCGGTCAACGCAGGCATGGAGCGTTTAAAGCCGTTCGCTGACAGCGTCAACTGGTCTATCGGCGTAGGGTTAGTACTGGAAGGAACTTTGCGCCTGCTGCGTCACTCGTGGAGCGCATTATCGGGAGTCTTAAATTAGTGATTTATTAACCATATTAATTAGAATTATCCCTATCTTGGCGAAATGCTTCGCAAAATTGCCATGAAAGCCGCATGATTAAAGTCTCGTTAGGTTGGTGGGATTAGGGGTGTCTGACCCGGATCGGGGCAGATTTCTTAACCATAACGGTCTTGAGCGGCGTGGGACATATGAGACGAGACTACGGGGCGGCGTCATTCGCAACAGGAATGCGATGGGTTGGGCTATCGCTGATCTGTGCAACGGTTACGGCTTGTGGCACCGCGCCGACACCGACAAAACGCACGCACGGCAAGGAATATTTTTCCGAGAAGGAATACGGCGTCAAGGCCAGTCCGCGCGTTGCCACCGGGAACAATATCCCGAAGGGCGGCGGCCGCTATATGGTCGGAGACCCCTATGTCGTGAAGGGCAAGTGGTATTATCCGAAGGAAGATTTCTCCTACAACAAGGTCGGCATCGCGTCCTGGTACGGCTCGGCCTTCCATGGTCGCCTTACGGCAAACGGTGAAGTCTACGACCAGATGCACCTTTCCGCTGCACATCCGACATTTCCCTTGCCGAGCTATGCGCGCGTGACGAACACGGAAAACGGTGCGTCCGTCGTCGTGCGTGTCAACGACCGTGGCCCGTATCACGAGGGGCGCATTATCGACCTATCCAATAAGACCGCTGATATGCTCGATCTGCAGCATAGTGGCACCGGAAACGTCCGCGTTCAGTATGTTGGTCGTGCCCGCATGGATGGCCACGACATGCCCTATCTGATGGCCTCCTATGTGCCGAAGGGCAGCCGCATTCCAGGGATCAATCCGGGCGGGGGACAGATCGCCAGTGGCGTTATGGTCGCCTCCAACAGCAAGCGCATAACGGCTGATCAGTTGCAAAGCTTCGGCGGCTTCACGCCGGAACCGGAAAATGTGCCTGTGCCGGTTTCGGCGACGTCTTATGCCGGCTCGACCCCCAGTGCCCGCTACAACGCCACGCCTATTCCGACGCCAATGCCGTCACCGTCCTTCGGTGGCGTCGCTCCCTTGGCGGAGCCAGGGGCCGGGCAGATGGTTGTCCTGCCGGAGTTTGGACCCTTCCCATACGAGCGTCCCTATGGCGGCTCACGGGGTTCTCTCGCGATGGGATATCAGGAGGAACGTGCAAAGACCGTGACGGTCGAGCTCGCCTTCGATGCGGTGATGGTTCGCAACGATGGACTGACGCAGGACTCCATCCTTGCATCCTTCAAACGGCAGAAGGCGGCGGCTGTATCCGGCAAGTAACAGACGCGATTGCGTCGCGGCCGGTCCGCCATTAGCATCTTCAAAGTCGCCCGAGCTATGGGGTTTTCGGTGTTGAAGCGTCTCGTTCAACTCTGTGTTTGTATCCTGCCTTTTGCAACGGCGGCCGTTGCCGCAAGCAATGATATCAACGCATCCTTTGTCACCAAGGCCGCGCAAGCCTATATGATCGAAGGATCCACCGGCACGGTGCTTCTTGCCAAGAACGAGAACCAGACTTTCTCGCCGGCGTCGCTGGCGAAGCTGATGACGATGGATCTCGTCTTTGATGCGCTCGCGAAGAACCAGATCACCCTCGATACGCAATATCCCGTTTCCGAATATGCTTGGCGAACCGGCGGTGCGCCATCGCGCACGGCAACGATGTTTGCTGCCCTCAAATCGAACGTCCGCGTCGAGGATCTGATCAAGGGCATCGCCATTCAAGGGGCTAACGACAGCTGCATCATTCTCGCTGAAGGAATGAGTGGCGGCGAGCCTGCCTTTGCCGCCGCCATGACCCGGCGGGCTAAGACTCTCGGCATGGAGCGGTCCGTCTTCGGCAATTCGACCGGACTGCCTGATAGCAAGAGCAAGACGACTGCGCTCGACATGGTGACTTTGGCTGCGGAATTGCAGAAATCCTATCCCAATCTCTATCCCTATTTCGCCCAGCCAGATTTTGAATGGAACAGGATCTTCCAGCGCAACCGCAATCCTTTGCTCGGTTTCAACATGGGTGTTGATGGGCTGGCCACCGGCTTTGCCGAAGGGGAGGGGTACTCGATCGTCGCCTCGGCTGAGCGCGACGGCAGGCGGCTGTTCATGGCGCTGGGCGGGATTGCCTCCGACAAGGAGCGCACGGAGGAAGCGAAGCGAGTGCTCGAATGGGGGCTGACCGCATTCGAAAGCCGGCAGATTTTCGCCGACGCCGAGGTAATTGGCCAGGCAAGCGTGTATGGCGGAACGCCGCGCAGCGTAGATCTCGTCGCCAGGGCTCCTGTGAGCGTCTATATACCGATCAATAATCCCGAGCGGCTGTCGGCGCGCATCGTTTACCGCTGGCCTTTGGTGGCGCCGGTGGAGGCGGGGCAGGAAATCGGAACGCTTCGCATCTCAGCGGGCGCCCGCCTGCTGCGTGAGGTGCCGCTCTATACGAAGGAGACGGTGGCAGTGGGCTCGTTGAGCAGCCGCGCCGTCGATGCTCTCATGGAACTTGGTGAGACGCTGCTGTTCTCGTGGCTGTGGGATAAGCCCGAACCCACCTGATTGCCTTATTTAGTGTTCACCATGAGAGTTGCTGTCGGGCGGTTTCGTTTTTCGCCGCCTTCCGCTAGATGTACGGCAGTGATGCGCCGTAATGCAGGAAGTAGTCATTGCCATCCAGTACTGGATTGTTCGTAACGTTTGAGGGCGGGGAGGGCGCGGGTAAGTCGACTCAGATCCGTCGCCTTGCCGAAGCTCTTCGCACTCGGGGCCATGAGGTGCTGCTGACGCGAGAGCCGGGCGGTTCGCCAGGTGCGGAAGCGGTGCGTCATGTGCTTTTGTCGGGTGCAGCCGAAGCCTTCGGGACACGCATGGAAGCGATCCTTTTTGCAGCCGCGCGCAATGATCACGTTGAGGAAATCATCCGACCCGCGCTTACGGGCGGAAAGGTTGTCCTTTGCGATCGTTTCATGGATTCTTCCCGCGTCTATCAGGGCGTGACCGGCAATCTGGAGTCGGAATTCATCGAGGCGCTGCAGCGCGTGGCGGTGAATGGGATCGTGCCGGATTGCACGCTTGTTCTCGATCTGCCGGCCCAGGTCGGCTTGGAGCGTGCCCGCAGACGGGGGGTGGCGGTCGACCTAAGCCCGGATCGTTTCGAGAAGGAAGAGCTCGAGACCCACGAGAAGCGCCGGGAAGCCTTTCTCGATATCGCCGCCCGCGAGCCAGGCCGTTGCAGCGTGATCGACGCAATGCAGACTGAAGAGGCCATCGCGGTAGAGATTCTGGAGATCGTCTGGCAGCGTCTGCAGCACCCGGCGGCGGAGAAGGTAGCGGAAGCAGCGCATGAGTGATGAACGGCCGGGATTGCTCGACGGCGCCATTTGGCCAGCCGAGAACATGAAGCTATTTGGTCACGAGAACGCCGAGGAGTTCCTTGCGCAATCGTACCGCTCGGGTAAGGGTCACCACGCGGTTCTAATCGAAGGGCCGCCGGGCATCGGCAAGGCAACTCTGGCGTTCCGGTTTGCCAATCATGTCCTAACGCATCCTGATCCTGCGCGTGCGCCGGCGTTGTTGGCGGATCCTGATCCCGCTTCACCGGTTAGCCGCCAGATTGCCTCCGGCGCGTCGCACAATCTGCTTTACCTGGCGCGTCCCGTTGATGAGAAGACGGGGAAGGTCAAGTCCGCGATCACTGTCGATGAGGTGAGGCGGGCAGGGCGCTTCTTTTCACAGACATCTGGCACCGGTAATTGGCGGATCGTCATCATCGATCCGGCGGACGACATGAACCGCAATGCCGCCAACGCCATCCTGAAAATTCTCGAGGAGCCGCCGAAGCGCGCCCTGTTCCTGCTCATCTCGCATGCTCCCGGAAAACTGCTGCCGACGATTCGCTCTCGCTGCCTGCCGCTGAAGCTAACGCCGCTTGAAGACGGCGCCCTCGGTGCGGCGCTTGCACATCTTGGCATCGAGGCCGGCGACCCTGATCTGCTTGCCGCCGCGAACGGCAGCGTCGGCGAGGCGCTGAAGCTGGTGAACTACGGCGGCGGCGAGATTGTCGAAGCCTACAACGAGGTTCTGCGAACGCAAGGGGCATCGGCGCGCAGGGCGATGCATCGGCTGGCGGATGCCCTTTCCGGCAAGGACAGCGACACAATCTTTGAGTTCTTCACGGGTCACGTCAGCGAAGACCTGATGCGCAGGGCGCGGGCGGCCGCGATTGCGGGGCAGGTTGCGGCCGCCGAGCGGCTCGCCCGCCTGCATTCCGACATAAGCGAGCGGCTGACGGTTTCGGACGATTACAATCTGGATCGGAAGCAGACGATCCTCAGTATCCTGGGCGACATCAAGCAGCCCGGTCCTTGATCAGGTCGCCAGCAGCTTCCAGGCGACGACGGAGAGTGTCAGCGCAAGGACGATGCGGATCGTTCGTTCATGAAGCTTTGGTGCGATCAGGCTGCCGGCAATGATGCCCGGTATCGAGCCAACCAGAAGCGCAAATAGCATTCCCCAGTTGATCTCACCGATCATCCAATAGCCCATGCCACCAATCAGCGTCAGCGGGACGGCGTGGACGATATCCGAGCCGACGATTTCTCGGACATCAAGTCGCGGGTAGAGCACGAGCAGGACAGTCACACCCAGGGCGCCGGCACCAACCGATGTCAGGGTCACCAGTATGCCAAGAGCCAGGCCGAGCACCGTTGTCCAGATGGCAACCGTAACCGGCTTAGGTGGAGAGCGCTCTCCGATTGCGCGTAAGGCGAATCCCAGGACCTGCTTGCGAAAAACCAGCATCAACGCCGTCATGACAAGCAGCCACCCAAGCGCCGTCGTGATCGTGTGTGCGACTTCCACGCTTTTGCGGTCGACACCCGCCATCAGCCAAAGCATCAATAGGGCAGCTGGAACGCTGCCAGCGGCAAGACAGCCGACGATACGCCAGTTTATCCTACCGTGCATGCCGTGCACCGCCGTGCCTGCCGTTTTGGTGACTGCCGCGTAGAGCAGGTCGGTGCCAACGGCCGTGGCCGGATGAACACCAAAGACCAGCACCAGCAGTGGCGTCATCAGCGATCCGCCACCAACGCCGGTGATGCCGACCAGCGCGCCGACGAGTAGCCCCGAGAGGGAGTAGAGAGGGTCGAAGCTCGAAAAGTCAGTCAAGCAGGCGACCTCGGTTCTGCGCGTGAATGCTGCTGCCAAGTGCTGGAGATGTCACGTCGCCGATGCCCCGCCTTTTGAGTTTTCTTTGGGTAGAATGCGCCTAAAATCGAGTCAAGTGCAGCACACCAGTCATCGGCAAATCGCCGATGCTTTCGAAACTTGGTGTTTCGCTTCGCCATGACATGCGCTAAGAGCGGCTAACAAATTTTATAGAGTAAGCCGGACAAGAATGGCCGCCATGACAGACAAGACACCCTTTTACATCACCACCGCGATTTCCTACCCGAACGGCAAGCCGCATATTGGCCATGCCTACGAATTGATCGCGACGGATGCGATGGCGCGCTACCAGCGCCTTGATGGCAAGGATGTGTTCTTTCTGACCGGCACCGACGAGCATGGCCAGAAGATGCAGCAGACGGCTCGCGCTGAAGGCATTTCGCCGCAGGAGCTTGCGGACCGCAACTCCGGCGAATTCCAGGCGATGGCGAAGCTGCTCAATGCGTCGAATGACGATTTCATTCGCACGACACAGGAGCGTCACCACGAGACGTCCAGAAACATCTGGAACCTGATGGCCGATAACGGCGATATCTACAAGGATTCCTACGCGGGCTGGTACTCGGTGCGCGACGAAGCCTACTATCAGGAAAACGAAACCGAGCTGCGCGCCGACGGCGTGCGCTACGGCCCGCAGGGCACCCCTGTCGAATGGGTGGAAGAGGCCAGCTACTTCTTCAAGCTTTCCGAATATCAGGAAAAGCTGCTCGCACACTATGAAGCCAACCCGGATTTCATCGGCCCGGCCGAGCGTCGCAACGAAGTGATCTCGTTCGTGAAGTCGGGGCTCAAGGATCTGTCGATCTCGCGGACGACGTTCGATTGGGGCATCAAGGTCCCGAATGACCCGTCCCACGTCATGTACGTCTGGGTCGACGCCCTGACCAACTACATCACCGCGACCGGCTATATCGAAGACAAGAATAGTCCCCGCGCCAAATACTGGCCGGCAGATGTTCACATCATCGGCAAGGACATCATTCGCTTCCATGCGGTCTACTGGCCGGCCTTCCTGATGTCCGCCAAGCTGCCGCTTCCCAAGCGGGTCTTCGCGCACGGCTTCCTGCTCAACAAGGGCGAGAAGATGTCGAAGTCGCTCGGCAACGTTGTCGACCCGGTCAACCTTGTGAACCACTTCGGCTTGGATCAGGTGCGCTATTTCTTCCTTCGCGAAGTTTCCTTCGGCCAGGACGGCAGCTACAGCGAAGAAGCGATCGGCACTCGCATCAACTCCGATCTTGCCAACGGCATAGGAAACCTTGCCAGCCGCTCGCTGTCGATGATCGTCAAGAATTGCGACGGCATGATTCCGGAATGCGGCCCGCTGACGGATGAAGACAAGGCCATGCTGGCTCAGGCCGACGCGCTGCATGCTTCGACGCGCGACGATATGGGCAAGCAACTCATTCATCGTGCGCTGGCATCGATCATCGCGGTCGTTTCCGAAACGGATCGCTATTTCGCTGGTCAGGAGCCCTGGGTGCTGAAGAAGACTGATCCGGCGCGCATGGGCACCGTGCTCTATGTCACGGCCGAGGTCGTACGCCAGATCGCGATCTTGCTGCAGCCTTTCGTGCCGGAATCGGCCGGCAAGCTGCTTGATCTTGTTGCTGCACCTGCCGGAAAACGCGACTTCGCCGCACTCGGCGAGAGCGGTCGTCTTGTCACTGGCACGCCTCTCGAAGCGCCGAAGCCAGTCTTCCCTCGCTACGTTGCGCCGGAAGCGTGAGGACGTCATGCTGATCGATACGCATTGTCATCTGGACTTCGCCGACTTCGAAGAGGAGCGCGACGAGATCGTCAAGCGCGCTCACGATGCCGGTGTTAAGCAGATGGTGACGATCTCGACGCGCGTGCGCAAGCTCGATGGACTGCTGGCGATCACCGAGAGATATCCGTCGGTCTTTTGCTCCGTTGGTACCCATCCGAACAATGCTGGCGACGAGCTTGATATCCTGACGGACGACCTCGTCCGACTGGCCAACGCACATGAGAAGATCGTTGCGATTGGTGAAGCCGGTCTGGATTACTTCTACGATACGCAGAAGCCGGAAGACCAACAGACCGGATTGCGGCGCCATATTGCGGCGTCGCGTCAGACGCAGCTGCCGCTGGTGATTCACAGCCGCAGCGCCGACGAGGACATGGCGACAATCCTCAACGAGGAAACGGGGAAGGGGGCGTTCCCTTTCATTCTTCATTGCTTCTCGTCAGGTGCGGAACTCGCACGAGTTGGCGTTGAACTGGGCGGTTACGTCTCCTTCTCGGGCATCCTGACTTTCCCGAAGTCGGAGGAGCTCCGAGACATCGCCAAAACCATCCCGCACGATCGTTTGCTCGTTGAGACCGATGCACCCTATCTGGCGCCGAAGCGCTGGCGCGGCAAGCGCAACGAGCCATCCTATGTCGTGAATACGGCTGAGGTTCTGGCCGAGACGCTCGGTCTCAGCTATGCCGAGATGGCTCGGATTACGACCGAAAACGCATTCCGCATTTTCTCGAAGATGCCAAGGATCTGACAGCGTGGGTTACAGACGGCGTTTCACCATTCTCGGCTGTTCGTCGTCGCCTGGCGTGCCGCGCATCACCGGCGATTGGGGTGCCTGCGATCCCGCCAATCCGAAGAACCGCCGCACCCGTGCAGCCTTCATGGTGCAGCAATTCGACGACAATGGCGGCGTCACGACTCTCATCGTCGACACGGGGCCGGATTTTCGCGAGCAGATGATTGCCGCGCGTGTCACGCACATCGACGCAGTCCTCTATACACACGCTCATGCCGACCATATTCACGGTATCGACGATCTGCGCGGCTATTTCTACGGTGGCCAACAACGGGTTCCGATCCATGCGACGCCGGATACGATGGACCGCATTCGTCAGGGTTTCGGCTATTGCATCGAAACGCCGCCCGGTAGCAACTATCCGCCAATCGTTGAGGCAAAAATCATCCAAAACCTCGATTCTCCGCTGCGGATTAGCGGCGCCGGCGGGACCATTTCCATCTGGCCACACCTCCAGCAACACGGCGATATTCACTCACTCGGCATTCGGGTTGGTGACGTGGCTTATTGCAGTGATATCAGTGACTTTCCGCCGGAAACTGTCGAAAAACTTCAACAGCTCGATGTTCTCATCATCGATGCCTTGCAATACCGATATCATCCCAGCCATCTGTCGCTCGAGCAGTCTCTGGATTGGATCGATCGCCTGAAACCGAAGCGTGCGATCCTGACCCACATGCATACGCCGCTCGACTACGACACTGTGATGGCCGAGACGCCGGACCATGTCGTTCCGGCCTACGACCAGATGAACTTTGATATCGAATTGGCGGATATCGAAGGCCTCTGACTTCGCGATCGGCACGTTTGAACTGAACTGCGTTCCATCACAGGAGATGTCTTTCCCAGTTGGATATATTCGATAGTTCCATAACCTGTCTTATCTGATTTGTGGATGTAGCGGGGGTACATTCTATTTCCAAGTGTTGGTGTGGACGGCCTCCGATCGAGCTTCGCAGTGTGCGAAAGTCAAATTGGAGATTTTTTGCAAAGGAACCGTCCCATGGAGTACATCACAAGAATTGGTATGGATACGTCCAAGCATCTCTTCCAACTACATGGCGTTGACGCCGAGGAAAACGTCGTGTTGCGGCGCCAGGTTCGGCGCTCGCAGATGTTGACGTTCTTTCAAAAACTTCCGCCGACCGTCATTGGTATCGAAGCATGTGGCGCCTCACATCACTGGGCGCGAATGCTGCAATCCCTTGGCCACGAGGTCAGACTTCTTCCGCCCCAATACGTAAAGCCGTACGTAAAACGGAATAAGAATGATGCCGCCGATGCCGCAGCAGTTTGCGAGGCGATGAGCCGACCACATATGCGATTTGTTCCTGTGAAGACAAAGGACAATCAGGCAGTGCTGATGCTGTTGGGGGTTCGTGAGCGACTTTTGCGGGTTCGCACTCAGCTCAGTAATGCGATCCGAGGATATGCAGCCGAGTTCGGCCTGACAGTAGGGAGAGGCATATCCAGGCTTGAGCATCTGTTCGAGCGGATTGCGGGAGATACCTCCCTACCCGCCTTGGCGCGGGAGCTCTTCAGCTTGCATGCGCAGGAATATCGGGATCTGCAGATGCGGATTGCTGAAATCGAAGACAGGCTTGATGATTGGCGTCACGAGAACGAGAAAGTCCGCCGATTAACGAAGGTTCCGGGCATCGGCCCCATCGGTGCTTCATTGCTGGTGATGAAGACTCCTGATCCCGAGTGCTTCCGATCTGGCCGTGATTTTGCAGCGTGGATTGGGTTAACACCCAAAGATCATTCAAGCGGCGGCAAAAGGCGTCTGGGCGGGATCACGCACGCGGGCGACGAAGCCTTGCGAAGTGTACTAGTCGCGGGGGCTACAAATTTAATCCGATACGCGCGTCTCGGCCGAGGTCAAGTATCGCCATGGCTCGCAGCTCTAATCAAACGCAAACCTCCCATGCTGGCGGCTGTCGCATTGGCCAACAAGATGGCCCGCATTGCCTGGAAGCTCCTCGTTAGTGGTGAAGCCTATGCGCAATCGTCGAACTCGCGCCAGTTATCAGCGCAACCCGGGTAGCTCCTGACCCGTCGCTTACAAATATTGCAGTGGATAGATAGATGGTGTGATCGATCGATCCGAGACGGAAGACATTCCGAATGTCGCATAGGCTGCCACAAGCCGCCCAAGTGTTAGGAACTTTCGTCGCGGAAACCATCTTGGCCAGCGGTCCTATGCTGCCGCATGAACAGGCCGGACATATGATCGCAAGCGATCCGATCACATAACTTTTATCCCCTTGCGAGGCGGAGGCCGTCCACATATGCGACATGCCAATGATTTCAACGGCTTCACTTTGGAGATTTTGGCATGTCCCGATGCTATACGCAGCTTGCTCTCGCCGACCGACGACGCCTACATCAGCTGGTGGCGGCAAAAGTTCCCATCAACGAAATGGCCCGTCAGCTTGGCAGCCATCGTTCGACGATTTACCGCGAGATCAAGCGCAACACGTTTCGCGATCGTGAACTGCCGGACTACGACGGTTACTACAGCACGGTTGCTCACGATATCTCTAAGGAACGGCGACGCCGGCTGAGAAAGCTGCGGCGGCACCCGAATTTACGCACGGAGATCATCAACCAGTTGGAGGCACGCTGGTCTCCGGAGCAGATCGCCGGGCGCCTGTTGTTGGAGGGGCACAGCCTCGTCCGCGTTTGTAAAGAGACAATCTATCGCTTCATTTACAGCAAGGAAGATTATGGGCTTGGCCTCTATCAGTATCTACCGGAAGGGCGTCGCAAACGTCGTCCGCTGCGCTCCAGAAAGCCGCGCGACGGTGTGTTTCCAGCCTCGCATCGCATATCCCAACGTCCTGATTTTATTGGAGATAGATCGCAGTTTGGACATTGGGAGGGCGACCTCCTCATCTTTGAGCGTCCACTCGGCCATGCCAATGTCACGTCGCTCGTCGAGCGCAAGAGCCGCTACACCGTTCTCATCAAGAATCCAAGCCGGCATTCTCGCCCGATCATGGACAAGATCATCAGAGCTTTTTCGCCTTTGCCGGCCTTTGCGCGTCAGAGCTTCACGTTTGATCGCGGTACCGAGTTTGCCGGATTCCGGGCTTTGGAAGAAGGGATCGGCGCGCATAGCTGGTTTTGCGACCCAAGTGCGCCTTGGCAAAAAGGAACGGTCGAGAACACCAACAAACGCGTTCGACGTTTCCTGCCGGGCACCACAGACCTGGCAATTGTGTCACAACGCGACCTTCTCCATCTCGGGCGCCATATCAACGATCAGCCGCGCAAATGCCTCGGATACAGGACGCCGACCGAAGTGTTCATGACGCATTTGCAAGAGGGAGGCTGATCCCCTACCCTTGAAGACAGGCATGATGCACACGGCTATATGTCCTGCTTGATCACCATGTCGCAGACAGAAATTGCACCTTTGCTTTGCTCCGCCGCTCTTAACGATCAGTCGCGAACTGGTTCGGGATTTCTGCCATAATCGCGACACTCCGATAACGGCGCCGCCGCCGGGCGGTATGTATAGTTGTTGAGCGCAACAGCCCGTATGCATCGCGCTTGTTTTGATATTAGCAATAATGTATATAAGGATCGTCTGATATTAATCAGGTGGATAACTCGGCTTTCTCCATCGCCAGTTATCCGTTTCTACCCGTTTCTTTGGTTCCCTCAGCCATCCTTGCCCGCGTGAGTGGGCAGCCGATGGAGAATGGCGAGGAACTTCGTTCTCGATCCACTCGATCGGGGGAAGTTCCTTGCTTGGATAGCGGGTTTCTCTCGATCTTAACAGACAAGAGGAATCCTATGAATCTCCTCAAAGCAACTGCCATTATTCTTACGGTATTCTGCGGCCTTTCCGCTTTCGCGATTGCTACGCTGCCCATGATTTTTCCGACGGTGCACAGCACCGCGATGCTTGACGAACTTTTCAAGGTGATGATCTTCCTGTTTTCGACAGGTGCGGGCGCATTGCTCTTCAAGGCCCTCGGCTAGACCATAGACGCGGGCGGGGTCGCGAGGCGTCGCGACCCCGCCACCAAAGCGAAAGCGCCATGCAGTGACACTTCGCCAGGCGACGCGAGTGTGCCCGCGCTTCCTGCCCCTTCCCTTGTCCGTAGACTGCTTTAGAATGCGCTGACAAAGCCGGAGCCGTTGCCATGCGCGCCATTCTTGCAATTTTCATTCTGTGCGCCGCGTCTTTCGTTTTTCTTGGTACCACTCGGGCCGAGGATCCGATCGACACGACGCGTACGATGATCGAGGCGCAGATCAAGGCATTCTTGAACGACGATGTTGATACGGCCTATTCCTATGCCGCGCCCGGTATCAAGGCCATCTATCCCGACAAGAACGTTTTCTTCGCGATGGTCAAGAAGAGCTATGAGCCGGTTTATCATCCCGGCAACTATGCCTTCGGGCGCAGCCGATCGATCGACAACGGCGCGATGATCTATCACGAGGTACTGATATCAGGACGCGACGGCAAGGACTGGACCGCAATTTATCAGGTGGCCCGCCAACCCGACGGAAGCTACAAGATCAATGGCGTTCAGATCGTGCCGAACACCGAAAGCAAGGGCATCTGAGTGGCGGGCAGGCGGCTTCCACCGGACGGAGCGCAGTGCCCTTCCCGTCTTACGCCGGCTCCAGGTCGCCCCTCGCCCATTCTGCCTGGGTCTCTGCCATAAAGTCGGCAAACCGGCCTTCAGCGATCGCCTTGCGGATACCCTGCATCAGTTCCTGGTAGTAAGCAAGATTGTGCCATGAGAGCAGCATGCCACCGAGCGCCTCATTGGCGCGCACGAGATGATGCAGATAGGCGCGCGAGTAGTCGCGCGAAGCCGTGCAATTCGACTGGTCATCGAGCGGACGCATATCCTCGGCGTGGCGGGCGTTGCGGATGTTGACCTTGCCGCGGCGGGTGAAGGCAAGACCGTGCCGGCCGGAGCGGGTTGGCATGACGCAGTCGAACATGTCGATACCGCGGGCTACGGATTTCAAGATATCGTCGGGTGTGCCGACGCCCATGAGGTAGCGCGGCTTTTCCGTCGGCAGCACCGGCAGCGTTTCCTCGAGCATCTTCAGCATGACGTCCTGCGGCTCGCCGACAGCGAGGCCGCCGACCGCATAGCCCTTGAGATCGAGATCGGTCAGCGCCGCGGCCGAGCGGACGCGAAGTGCCGGCACATCCCCACCCTGCACGATGCCGAACATCGCCTTCCCCGGCTGGTTGCCGAAGGCGATCTTGCATCGTTCGGCCCAGCGTAGCGACAGCTCCATGGCGCGCTCGATTTCGCGCGGTTCCGCAGGAAGTGCCACGCATTCGTCGAGTTGCATCTGGATATCGCTGTCGAGCAATCCCTGGATCTCGATCGAGCGCTCCGGCGACATGTGATGCAAGCTGCCGTCGACGTGCGATTTGAAGGTCACGCCCTGCTCGTCGAGTTTGCGCAGGCCCGAGAGCGACATCACCTGGAACCCGCCGGAATCGGTCAGGATCGGATGCTCCCAGCGAATCAGCTTGTGCAGGCCGCCGAGGCGTGCCACGCGCTCGGCCGTCGGACGCAACATGAGATGATAGGTATTGCCGAGGATGATGTCGGCGCCGGTGTCGCGAACCTGCTCAAGATACATCGCCTTGACGGTACCGACGGTGCCGACGGGCATGAAGGCCGGCGTGCGGATCGTGCCGCGCGGCATCGAGACCTCGCCTAGGCGAGCACCGGCATCGGTCTTCTTGAGGGTGAACTGAAAGTTCTCGGTCATTTAGTCTTTCCGGAAAAGAAGGCTGGAGTCGCCATAGGAATAGAAGCGGTAGCCCGTCGAAATCGCGTGGCTGTAGGCCGCACGCATGGTCTCGAAGCCGGCAAAGGCCGAAACGAGCATGAACAGCGTCGAGCGAGGCAAATGGAAGTTGGTCATCAGCATGTCAACCGCCTTGAAGCGGTAGCCGGGCGTGATGAAGATGCCGGTGGCGCCGGCCCAGGCACGGATCTCGCCGTTTTCTTGGGCCGCACTTTCGATCAGTCGCAGCGACGTCGTGCCGACGCAGATGATGCGCCCGCCCCTTGCCTTCACGGCATTGAGGCTCGCAGCCGTCTCGGCGCTGACATAGCCGCTCTCAAGATGCATCTTGTGATCGTCGGTGTCGTCGGCCTTTACAGGTAGGAAAGTACCGGCGCCAACATGCAGTGTGACGAAATGCCGTTCGACGCCTGCCTTGTCGATGGCTTCGAAAAGATCAGCCGTGAAGTGAAGCCCGGCGGTCGGGGCTGCAACTGCACCCTCCTCGCGGGCATAAATTGTCTGGTAGTCGGCACGGTCGCGCTCGTCTTCGGCCCGTTTGGCGGCGATATAGGGCGGCAGCGGAATATGTCCGACGGAATGGATTGCCTCGTCGAGCATCGGTCCGGAAAGATCGAAGGCAAGCGTGACTTCGCCGCCCTCGCCCTTTTCTTCGACAGTGCATTCGAGCTTGCCAAGAAGGCAGCTGCCACCATCGTGGCCGAACGAGATACGGTCGCCGATCTTGATGCGTTTGCCGGGCTTTGCGAAGGCCTTCCAGCGGCTGGCGCCGACGCGCATGTGCAGTGTCGCCGAAACCTGCTGACCGCCAGCACCTTCGCGATGACGGATGCCCTCAAGCTGTGCCGGGATCACCTTGGTGTCGTTGAAAACAAGCGCGTCCCCTGCCCTGAGAAAGCTGGGCAGTTCGCTTACTCGATGGTCCGACAGCTGTACCTCCCCGCCAGGGTCGACGACGAGCAGACGCGCGCTGTCGCGCGGCTCGGCTGGCCGCAGGGCGATCCGTTCATCCGGCAGGTCGAAATCGAAGAGGTCTACGCGCATCACTTAAATCCAGGCAAAGCGAAACCCGCCCCACGCTTTCGCGCAAGGGCGGGTTTCAGCAGAAATCACAATCAGACGTCGGCGGCAACCCGCATCGAGACGATCGAGTCCGGATCGGTGACCGGCTCGCCCTTCTTGATCTTGTCGACGTTGTCCATGCCTTCGATGACCTGACCCCAGACGGAGTACTGCTTGTTCAGCCAGGGAGCGTCCGTGAAGCAGATGAAGAACTGCGAGTTGGCGGAGTTCGGGTTCTGCGAACGAGCCATCGAGCAGGTGCCTCTGATGTGGCTGACAGCCGAGAACTCAGCCTTCAGGTCAGGCTTCTCGGAGCCGCCCATGCCGGCACGGCCCGGGTTGAAGCTCTCGCTGCCCTTCTTGCCGAACTTCACGTCGCCGGTCTGCGCCATGAAGTCGTTGATCACGCGATGGAAGACAACGCCGTCATAGGCCTTCTCGCGAGCGAGTTCCTTGATGCGGGCCACGTGTTCCGGCGCCACTTCCGGCAGCAGCTGGATGACAACCTTGCCCTTGGTGGTTTCCAGGATGATGGTGTTTTCGGGATCCTTGATCTCGGCCATTCTTCTTCTCCTACTTGTCTTGAAACTTACTTCTTGCCGACGGTGACCTTGATCATCCGGTCGGGGGTGCTGACTTCGCCGTTCTGGCCTTCGCCACGCTTGATCTTGTCGACGTTCTCCATGCCGGAGACGACCTTGCCGACGACCGTATACTGGCCATTGAGGAAGGAGCCATCGGCGAACATGATGAAGAACTGCGAGTTTGCCGAGTTCGGATCCTGCGAGCGGGCCATGCCGACCGTGCCGCGCACGAACGGTGTCTTCGAGAATTCCGCCGGCAGGTCGGGCATGTCGGAGCCACCGGTACCGGCGAGGCTCGCATCGAAGCCCTTTTCCATGTTGCCGTACTTCACATCGCCCGTCTGGGCCATGAAGCCTTCGATGACGCGATGGAAGGCGACGTTATCATAGGCGCCCTTTTTGGCGAGCGCTTCGATCTGCGCAACGTGCTTCGGGGCGACGTCGGGCATAAGCTGGACCACCACTGGACCGTCCTTCAACTGGATTGTCAGCGTGTCGCCGGACTGTGCAAATGCGTCGCCCGCGAAGGAGGCAAGGTAAAGCACGCCTGCAAATGCGAGATAGAAAAGTTTCATGTTGGCTCCGTTGCGGCGAAAATGTCGCCTAGGATTTGCGCTTGGATTGAAGGGCTTTCAAGACGGCAGCCGGCACAAAGGCGCTGACATCGCCTCCCATGGCAGCGATTTGCCGGACCAATGTGGCGGTTATGGGCCGCGAGGCCGTTCCGGCTGGCAGAAAGATGGTTTGAATGTCCGGCGCCATCTGGCGGTTCATTCCGGCCATCTGCATTTCGTAGTCGAGATCGGTACCGTCGCGCAGACCACGGATCAGGAGCGCAGCACCATGGGTACGCGCCGCATCGACGACGAGATTGTCGAATGCAACGACTGAGATATTGCCTGTCTTCTCAGGCAGCGCGTCCGCGAGCGACTGGCGAATGAGATCCGCCCTCTCGTCGAACGAAAAGAGCGGTGTCTTGCCCGGATGGATGCCGATCGCGACAATAACCTCGGACGCAACATTCAGCGACTGGATGAGAACATCCAGATGTCCGTTCGTCATTGGGTCGAACGACCCCGGATAGAAAGCTGTCGTCATTGGCCTAGCCGTTTGTTTCGACGCCTTTTGTCATGGATAAAGCTCGCCCGCAAGTCGTTTGCCCGTCGCTGAACGGTTCATGAATGCGGCGTTCAAGGCGGCTTCAGACGGGCTCGCTATAACGGAGAACGTCAACACCGATGTCGCTCCGGCATCGGCCCCTTCCCCGGAAACGCTCATGCTGATCATCCTTATTGCTTTCGCTATTTTCGTCTCGCTGCTTGCAGAATTTTTCTACGGCTGCGTGCGGGATGTCCAGGATGCAAGTTGGGTTCGGACAAGCGTCCGGGAACATTACGCAATCGTGCGTGCAACGGGAAAGGTGGCGTTTAAACCGATTAAGGATTCTGAACGCCAGATGAACGAGGCATTCAAAGTCGCTTCAGATCATGCTTGGTAAACGACCGGCCAATGCCGCACTGGAACCATTTTCGCACGCATGCGTTCATTCAACCAGCGTAACGCGATACGCCGCACAAGGAAGATAATATGCCCAATAAAATTACCATGATTAATGCTGTCTGGATGGTAATGATGACTGGTATGCTTGCAGCGACTGTCGCGCTCTACGATCACAAAGTGGATGCGTCCAAGGTATATGGCCCCTATGCGTCGGCACGCGCGGCGTTAACGAGCCAATACTAAGGAACGTGAACGCAAAGCCCAGGAGGATTGCTCATGTTCACGATATTGACTGTGCTTACTGCCCTAATCAGCATCATGTTTGTCGTGTCTGTGGCCTCCACCATCGCCGCTCTTCGCCATGAAAGCGAAGAGATGAAGAAGGTCGATGGAAAGCACAGTTGGTTTTAACCGCTGTCCGTGACCTGGGAATTCTCTGATTTCAAAAGGCTGGATGACTCTGTCGTCCGGCCTTTTTCATGTCTGCGGGCCGGATCATCGGCTCCTCCTTCGAGTGTTCGGCGGGCCAGCTGCGAAGACCCCTCGATCTGTCCAAAAAAGAAAACCGGGCAGCTTGCCCGGTTTTCAAAGTCGCAATTTCAGTACATCAAGCGTCCGCGTCAGGCGTGCTCTCGGCGGCGGGCCCAATGTCATCGCCATTTTCGGCGACGTCTTCTGCCTCTTCTTCCTCGGGCTCGCTGATGCGCTCGACGGATACCACCTTTTCGTCCTTAGCCGTCGAGAAGATAGTCACGCCCTTCGTCGCGCGGCTGGCGATGCGGATGCCGCCCACGGGGACGCGGATGAGCTGCCCGCCATCGGAAACCAGCATAATCTGGTCGCCCTCGTTAACCGGGAAGGCCGCCACCAACTCGCCGATCTCCGCGGTCTTCGACGTATCGGTAGCCCGAATACCCTTGCCACCGCGGCCAGAAATCCGGAAGTCGTAAGAAGAGGAGCGCTTGCCGAAGCCCTTTTCGGAAACCGTGAGCACGTATTGCTCGCGCGCCTTCAGTTCTTCGTAGCGCTCGTCGCTCAGTTGCCCCTCTTCGGTAACCTCCTCGCCGACGAGCGAGATTTCCTCGGCGTCACCTGTCGTCAAGCGTCGCTCGCTTGCAGCACGCTTGAGATAGGCCGCGCGCTCCCAGGGCTCGGCATCCACGTGGCCGACAATTGTCATCGAGATGATGCGATCGCCATCACCGAGGTTGATGCCGCGGACACCGATGGAGTTGCGTCCGGCGAAGACGCGGACGTCATCGACCGGGAAGCGGATGCATTGGCCCAGCGCGGTGGTCAGAAGCACGTCGTCATGTTCGGTGCAGGTCTCGACGGAGAGGATTTCGTCGCCCTCTTCCTCCAGCTTCATCGCGATCTTGCCGTTACGGTTGACCTGGACGAAGTCCGAAAGCTTGTTACGGCGAACGGTGCCGCGCGTTGTCGAGAACATCACGTCGAGCTTGTCCCAGCTTTCCTCGTCCTCGGGCAGCGGCAGAATGGTGGTGATGCGTTCGCCTGGCTCCAGCGGCAGCATGTTGATCAGCGCCTTGCCACGCGCCGTCGGCGTGCCGATTGGCAGGCGATAGACCTTCTCCTTGTAGACGATACCGCGCGATGAGAAGAACAGAACCGGCGTATGCGTGTTGAGAACGAATAGCTGGCTAACGAAATCCTCGTCTCTCGTCGTCATGCCGGAGCGACCCTTGCCGCCACGGCGCTGCGCGCGATAGGTCGTCAACGGCACGCGCTTGATATAGCCGAGATGCGAGACGGTCACGACCATGTCTTCACGGGCAATGAGATCCTCATCGTCCATCTCAAGCCCGCCGTCCATGATTTCGGTGCGGCGCGGCGTGCCGAATTCGTCGCGAACCGCAGCAAGCTCTTCCTTGACGATTGTCTGGATCCGGACGCGCGACGAAAGGATTTCAAGATAATCCTTAATTTCTTCGCCTATCTTATTGAGTTCGTCGCCAATTTCGTCGCGGCCAAGAGCTGTCAGACGCGCCAGGCGCAATTCGAGGATGGCACGCGCCTGCTCTTCCGAGAGGTTGTACGTCATATCCTCGTTGATACGGTGACGCGGATCATCGATCAGTCGGATCAGGCTCTCGACGTCGGATGCCGGCCAACGGCGGGTCATCAGTTCTTCGCGTGCGGTCTGCGGATCCGGCGCCTGCCTGATCGTGCGGATGATTTCATCGATATTGGCGACGGCAATTGCTAGACCGACCAAGACGTGCGCCCGCTCGCGCGCTTTGCGCAAGAGAAATTTCGTTCTCCGGCTAACGACCTCCTCGCGGAAGAAAACGAAGGCGCGCAGCATGTCAAGCAGCTGCAACTGTTCCGGCTTGCCGCCGTTTAGCGCTACCATGTTGCAGCCGAAGGATGTCTGCAGCGGGGTATAGCGGTAAAGCTGGTTCAGGATCACGTCGGCATTCGCGTCGCGCTTGAGCTCGACGACGACGCGGTAGCCCTGGCGGTCGGATTCGTCGCGAAGGTCGGAGATACCCTCGATGCGCTTGTCGCGCACCAGTTCGGCCATCTTCTCGATCATCGTCGACTTGTTCACCTGATACGGGATCTCGGTGATGATGATCTGCTCACGATCGCCGCGCATCGGCTCGATCGTCGCAACGCCGCGCATGATCACCGAACCGCGGCCGGTCTCGTAGGCCGAACGAATGCCAGCGCGGCCAAGAATCTTGGCGCCTGTCGGAAAATCCGGGCCAGGAATAATCTGCATGATATCCGGAAGTTCGATGGCCGGATTGTCGATCAGGGCGATACAGCCGTCGATGACTTCGCCAAGATTGTGCGGCGGAATGTTGGTCGCCATGCCGACGGCGATGCCGCCTGCCCCATTGACCAAGAGGTTCGGGAATTTCGCTGGAACGACGACCGGCTCGGACAGCGTGCCGTCATAGTTGTCGCGGAAATCGACCGTTTCCTTGTCGAGATCGTCGAGCAGCGAATGCGCGGCCTTTTCCAGGCGGCATTCGGTGTAGCGTTCAGCCGCCGGCGGATCGCCGTCGACGGAGCCGAAGTTGCCCTGGCCGTCGATCAGCGGCAGGCGAAGAGACCAGTCCTGGGCCATGCGCGCCAGCGCGTCGTAAATCGCCAAGTTACCGTGCGGATGGTATTTACCCATCACATCCCCGGTTACACGGGCACATTTGACGTATTTCTTGTTCCAGTCGATGCCGAGTTCGGACATGCCGTAGAGGATGCGGCGATGCACGGGCTTGAGGCCGTCACGCACATCAGGCAAAGCGCGGCTGACGATAACGCTCATCGCGTAATCGAGATACGACCGCTGCATTTCCTCCATGATGGAGATGGGCTCGATGCCTGGCGGGAGCTTCCCGCCGCCGGGGGGTGTTTGCTCAGTCAAAACGGATCACGATCTCTTCTAGAATCACTTGAAGATTTATAGCGGAAAGGCTGTTCCTGCGCCAATTTTGGCGAGGGTTTTGAACAGTCTTTTGCGGTCTTATGAGGGCAATTTTGGCCTCAATGGCAACTATTTACGCCATTCGAAGAGCGCCATTTGCCAAATTGATTTCTCCGCATCACAATCGTCCAAAACCGAGCGTTTATATGGGCTCATGGAGGGACAATGGCAAGCGCCGACCAACTGATCAACGCCTTCACGACGCTGCTTGTCACCATCGATCCGCCTGGCCTTGCGCCAATCTTCCTCGGCCTAACCACCGGTATGAGCCGTAGCCAGCGAAAGCAGGTGGCGCTGCGCGGCTCGATCATCGCCTTTGTCATCCTTGCCATCTTCGCGCTGTTCGGCGCGAGTGTACTCGGCGTTCTCGGCATCTCGATCGGCGCCTTTCGCATCGCCGGTGGCCTTCTCTTGTTCTGGATCGCGTTTGAAATGGTTTTCGAGAAGCGGCAGGACCGCAAGGAGAAGACGAGCACGGCCGCAATCACCATCGATCATATCCACAATATTTCGGTTTTTCCGTTGGCGATTCCGCTAATCGCCGGTCCCGGCGCGATTTCCGCGACCATCCTGATTGCCGGGTCAATGCACAGCTCCATCGAGCGCGCGCAATTGATCGTCGTCCTTGCATCGAACCTGCTACTGCTCTTTTTCTCCTTGCTTGTCGCCGAAAGAGTCGATCGGTTCCTGGGTGTTACGGGGCGCGCAATTCTGACGCGCCTTCTCGGTGTCATCCTGGCCGCCCTGGCAACGCAATTCGTCGTTGACGGCCTGAAGTCCACCTTGGTTACAATGCCCGCGGGCTAGGCCTGGAGTAGGCGCCTTTGTGCTTCCAGGATCATTTGCCGAGGCGCATCGGCCCGTTCGAATATTTGATAAAGGAATAACTTTACTGCCTCGGCTTCTCGAAGCACGACCAAGGTCAGTGCCGGATCGGTTTCGGCCCATGCCCTCATCGTGGCGATCGATCTGCCGATGGCGCCAGACCTGCGCATCGCGGCGGAGTTGAACAGTTTGCTCTCAACCACGTACCAGACGAAAATCCGGATTGCGACAGATCTGATGTGCGGCTCCTCTGCGCGGAGAGACTTGAATTCGCCCCACAGCGTCCGCAGGTGGTTTTCGCTCAGGCGGTCGAGATCCAACCCCAATTCAAGAAGGTCGTCCGCGACCATCGTTCTCGCGGCACTGGCCGTCATTGACCGAAATTGGGTATTCGCTTCTTTCATCCCACGAATATCGCGCGGGTCTGGAGATTTGAGAACCCAACCGTGCCTATCCTTTCGGAGAGTGAAGCGCCGTCACTTTGACTAGAATGATCGACTGAAATGCATCGCGTCCGCCTATTCGACTGAGGTTCGCGATGGAATGGTGACCGGGCGCTGCCGATATGGGCCCGGTCCGGCTGACGTCTTGGGCCTGTAAGAAAGCCGGCAGCGCCGAGCCTCGAGCCAAAACGCGTACGGCGCACCTCTCGGCGCGCCGTCATAGATGCCGTCGATGACGGCTTCGATCAGAACGGGATATCGTCGTCGAGATCGCGCGAGAAGTTTCCGCCACTACCGCTGCTGCTGCGACCGGACGATTGCGAGGGTGCGCCGTAATCGTCGCCGTAGCCACCGCCGCCACCGAAATCGCCACCGCCGGCATTGCTGCCGCGACCGCCGCCAAAGCCGGAGCTTGCGCCTCCGCCCTCGCCGCGACCGTCGAGCATCGTCAGCGTCGAGCCGAAGCCCTGCAAAACGACTTCCGTGGAATAGCGGTCCTGGCCATTCTGGTCCTGCCATTTGCGGGTCTGCAGCGCGCCTTCGATGTAGAGCTTGGCGCCTTTCTTCACATACTGCTCGACGACCTTGCAGAGGCCCTCGTTGAAGACAACGACAGTATGCCATTCCGTCTTCTCGCGGCGTTCGCCAGAGTTGCGGTCGCGCCAGGTCTCGGACGTCGCGATGCGAAGATTGGCGATCGGCCGGCCGTCCTGGGTCCGCCGGATTTCGGGGTCAGCGCCCACGTTCCCGATCAGAATTACCTTGTTTACGCTGCCAGCCATACTTTCACCTTACCTGCCGCCCTGCCCGGCGGCGCTTGAAACAATCGGTGCACCTTAAACCATAGGGCGCTGGCGATGGGCGCCCATAGCCGGTTCATCCACAGAGAATTTTGTTCTTTATTTGTTCTAGTTTATCCCTATGATCCTGTCAACCGAATCGAAAACCTTGCAGCAGACGGACATTGAGCCTCGACTCGCCAGCCGGCATCACTAAATAAGGGGCTTGTTCCAGCACAGAAGCAGAAGACGATGAGCGAACTGAAGACGATTTCCATCCGCGGCGCGCGCGAGCACAATTTGAAGGGCATCGATCTCGATCTGCCGCGAAACAAACTGATCGTCATGACCGGGCTTTCGGGATCCGGAAAGTCGTCGCTTGCCTTCGATACGATCTATGCCGAAGGCCAGAGGCGCTATGTCGAAAGCCTGTCGGCCTATGCGCGCCAGTTCCTCGAAATGATGCAGAAGCCCGACGTCGACCAAATCGACGGGCTGTCGCCGGCGATTTCGATCGAGCAGAAGACGACCTCGCGCAATCCGCGCTCGACGGTCGGAACGGTGACCGAGATCTACGACTACATGCGTCTGCTCTTTGCGCGCGTCGGCATACCGTATTCGCCTGCAACCGGGCTACCGATCGAGAGCCAGACGGTCAGTCAGATGGTCGATCGCGTGCTGGAGTTCGGGGAAGGCACGCGTCTCTACATCCTCGCGCCGCTCGTGCGCGGGCGTAAGGGCGAGTACAAGAAAGAGCTGGCGGACCTGATGAAGAAGGGCTTCCAGCGCGTGAAGGTCGATGGCCAGTTCTACGAGATCGCGGACGTCCCAGCCCTGGATAAGAAGTACAAGCACGATATCGATATCGTGGTCGACCGCATTGTCGTACGCCCCGATATGGCATCGCGCCTCGCAGACAGCTTCGAGACCTCGCTAAAGCTTGCCGACGGCTTGGCCGTTGCGGAGTTCGCCGACAAGCCGTTGCCGCTGGAGGAAACCGCCGCCGGCGGGTCTGCCAACAAGTCGCTCAACGAAACGCACGAGCGAGTCCTCTTCTCGGAAAAATTCGCCTGCCCGGTGTCGGGCTTCACCATTCCCGAGATCGAGCCGCGGCTATTCTCGTTCAACAATCCAGCCGGCGCCTGCCCGACCTGCGACGGTCTTGGCGCACAGCAGAAGATTGACGCTAATCTGATTGTGCCCGAGCCTGAGCGCACGCTACGCGATGGCGCCATTGCGCCGTGGGCGAAGTCGACATCGCCCTATTACAACCAGACGCTGGAGGCCCTCGGTAAACACTACGGCTTCAAGCTCGGTGCGCGGTGGAACGATCTGTCCGATGTGGTCAAGGACGTCATCCTGAATGGCACCGACGAGAAGATCGAGTTCCACTATGCCGACGGTGCGCGGTCGTATACGACGCACAAGAATTTCGAGGGCATCATCACCAATCTCGAGCGTCGCTGGAAGGAGACGGATTCCGCCTGGGCGCGCGAGGAAATCGAGCGCTATATGTCGGCGGCCCCCTGCCCGTCTTGCGGCGGCTATCGCCTGAAGCCGGAGGCACTTGCCGTCAAGATCAACGCGCTGCATATCGGCCAGGTGACCGACATGTCGATCCGCGTCGCCCGAGACTGGTTCGAAGTTCTGCCGCAGTCGCTGAGCGCCAAGCAGAATGAGATTGCCGTTCGCATCCTCAAGGAGATCCGCGACCGCCTGCGCTTCCTCAATGACGTCGGCCTGGACTATCTCAGCCTGTCGCGAAACTCCGGCACCTTGTCCGGTGGCGAGAGCCAGCGCATCCGGCTGGCGTCGCAGATCGGTTCCGGCCTAACCGGCGTCTTGTATGTCCTCGACGAGCCGTCGATCGGCCTGCATCAGCGCGACAACGCTCGATTGCTCGATACGCTGAAGCACCTTCGTGATATCGGCAACACCGTGATCGTGGTCGAGCATGACGAGGACGCGATCCTGACCGCCGACGACGTCGTCGACATCGGTCCGGCTGCCGGTATCCACGGTGGCCAGGTGATCGCCCACGGCACGCCGCAGGAGATCATGGCAAACCCGAAGTCGCTGACCGGGAAATATCTTTCTGGCGAGTTGGGCGTTCCTGTCCCCGACGAGCGACGCAAACCCAAGAAGGGTAAGGAAATCAAGGTCGTCGGTGCCCGCGGCAACAATCTGAAGAATGTCACCGCTTCTATTCCGCTTGGCGTCTTTACGGCGGTCACCGGTGTATCCGGCGGCGGAAAATCAACGTTCCTGATTGAGACGCTGTATAAGTCGGCTGCACGTCGTGTCATGGGCGCGCGCGAAATTCCGGCTGACCATGATCGCATCGACGGCTTTGAGCACATAGACAAGGTCATCGATATCGATCAGTCGCCAATCGGCCGTACGCCGCGGTCCAACCCAGCGACCTATACGGGCGCATTCACCCCGATCCGCGACTGGTTTGCCGGACTGCCGGAAGCGAAGGCCCGTGGCTATCAGCCCGGCCGCTTCTCGTTCAACGTCAAGGGCGGTCGCTGCGAAGCCTGCCAGGGCGACGGCGTCATCAAGATCGAGATGCACTTCCTGCCTGACGTCTATGTCACCTGCGATGTCTGCCATGGCAAGCGCTACAACAGGGAAACGCTCGACGTCACGTTCAAGCACAAGTCGATTGCCGACGTGCTGGACATGACTGTCGAGGAAGGGGTCGACTTCTTCGCGGCTGTTCCAGCTGTGCGTGACAAGCTGCAGGCGTTGAAGGATGTCGGCCTTGGCTACATTAAGGTCGGTCAGCAGGCCAATACGCTGTCTGGTGGCGAGGCGCAGCGCGTAAAGCTGGCCAAGGAGCTGTCGAAGCGATCGACGGGCCGCACTCTCTATATCTTGGACGAGCCGACAACCGGCCTGCATTTCCACGATGTCGCGAAGCTCCTGGAAATGCTGCAGGAGCTGGTCAATCAGGGTAATTCGGTCGTTGTGATCGAGCACAATCTCGAGGTCATCAAGACAGCGGACTGGATTCTCGATTTCGGTCCTGAAGGCGGCGATGGTGGCGGCGAAATCGTCGCCGTCGGCACGCCTGAAGCGATCGTCAAGGAGAAGCGGTCCTATACCGGGCAATTCCTGAAGGAGTTGCTTGAGCGGCGACCTGCTCGAAAAGCCGTAGTGGCAGCCGAGTGATGCTGAGAGCGGCGTCGCTCGATGATCTGCAGGCGGTCGAAGCGCTGACCGCCGAAGCCTATGCTCCGTACACGCGTCTCCTTGGACGGCCGCCGATCCCCGTCACCGAGGACTACACACCGCGCATTGCTCGCGGTGAGGTCTGGTTGCGGGAAGTGCAGGACGAGCTTGTCGGTCTGTCCGTCATCGAGCGGCACCCGGACCATCTGATGCTCTTCAGCATCGCCGTCTCGCCGAAATTTCAGGGCGGCGGTCACGGTCTTGCCATTCTGAGGTGGGTGGAAGCGATGGTGCGGGAATGGCGGCTTCCGGAAGTGCGTCTCTACACGAATGCGCGCATGGAGCGGAATATTGCGCTCTATCGAGCATTTGGCTTTCAGGAAACGGGTCGCCGCGAAAATCCGCATAGGCCAGGATGGGTGATCGTCGACATGGCAAAGCATGTCGGCGCACAGATATAATCAGAGGAGGAAGGAATGACGAAATCCGGCAATGTTCGCGTCGGCATCGGCGGCTGGACCTTCGAGGCATGGCGGGACCACTTCTATCCTGGGGATCTGAAGCAGAAGGACGAGCTGCACTACGCAAGCCGCCAGCTGAAGGTCATCGAGATCAACGGCACCTATTACAGCTCGCAGAAGCCCGAAACCTTCGCCAAATGGGCTGCGGATGTGCCTGACGGCTTTGTCTTTTCGCTGAAGGCCAGCCGTTTTGTCACCAATCGTCGCGTGCTGGCGGAGGCTGGCGAGTCGATGGAGCGTTTCCTGACCCAAGGTTTAACGGAGCTTGGTCCGCACCTTGGACCAATCCTCTGGCAGTTCGCACCGACGAAGAAGTTCGATCCGGATGATTTCGAAGGCTTCCTCAAGCTGCTGCCTGACAGACAGGATGGCCTGCCTCTGAAGCACGTTGTCGAGGTGCGCCATGACTCGTTCAAGGCGCCGGAATTTGTGGCGTTGCTAGCGAAGTATGCGGTTGCGCCTGTCTGCGCCGAGCATTTCGACTACCCGATGATCGCGGATGTGACAGCCGACTTTGTCTATGCACGTCTCCAGAAGGGTTCCGATGAGATCAAGACCTGTTACGCACCGAGTGATTTGAAAGCTTGGGCCACGCGCCTCGAAACCTGGGCGGATGGCAAGGTGCCGGGCGATCTGCCTCTGATTGATGGCGAGCGCAAGGTTGCGACCGAGCCGAGGGACGTCTTCGCCTTCATGATCCACGAAGGCAAAGTCAACGCGCCCTTTGGAGCAATGGCGTTACAGGAAGCGGTGTCGCGATAGGTCTGCCGTCAGAGCGGACGAACCTGCGTCGCCAGGTCTTCCGCCGTGAGCCCTTCGCCCGCCCGCATGCCGGCCTCTCCATGCATGTAGACGCCCGCAGCGGCGGCCTCGAAAGCGGGAACGCCTTGAGCCATGAGCGCTCCGATGATCCCCGCCAGAACATCACCGGAGCCGGCGGTCGCGAGCCAAACAGGTGCATTGGTGTTGATGTAGGCTCTGCCGTCGGGTGAGGCGATGACGGTGTCAGCGCCTTTGTAGACGATTGCGGCGTTTGCCCGTGCCGCTGCCGCGCGCGCCTTGTCGATCTTTCCCATGGCAGTGTCGGCGGCGATATCGGGAAACAGTCTTCCGAACTCGCCCTCGTGTGGCGTAAGCACCAGACGCGGCTTTCCGGAAAACTTTGAAAACAGCTCGTCAGGGGCACTTTTGAACGAGGAGAGCCCGTCGGCATCCAGCACCAGATGCCTCTCGGACAACGCGGCGACGAACCGACGCGCCTTCTCGCCGACGCCGAAACCTGGCCCGAGAACGAAGGTGTGCAGCCGCGCGTCGTGCAGCCAATCGCGGAGTGCCGCCTCGTCCTCGATCGGATGCAGCATGATCGCGGTCAGATGTGCTGCATTCTCGTCGACCGCATCGTCCGGCGCGGCGATTGTCACCAGCCCTGCCCCCGCCTTCAGGCCTGCCATAGCAGACATCCGTGCGGCGCCTGTCTTGGTCGCTTCGCCGGAGAAGACGACAAGGTGACCTCGCTTGTATTTGTGTGTCTCCAGTCCCCTCGAGGGCAGCGCGTCGCGCCAACGCTGGGGTCCATTCTCGGCGATCTGCTGTTTCTTCTCGGCGCGGATGATGCGGCCGGGTATGCCGATATCAAAGACTTCGAGTTCACCGCAGAGCTCGCGCCCGGGCATCAGGAGATGCCCGGGCTTTCGCGTCATGAAGGTGACGGTTCTGTTGGCGGCAAATGCCGCGCTTCGGACCGATCCGCTGCGACCATCAACGCCGGATGGCAGGTCGACGGCAATGATCGGCACACCCGCTCCACTTACCCGTTCGATTGCGTCTCTAACGTCGGCCGGGACATCGCGGGCAAGGCCAGCGCCAAAGATGGCGTCGATCACCACATCGCCGCTCCGCGGCTGATAGGATTCAAGTGGCCGAACCATGGTCGGGAAGCTATCCCTTGCCCGAGCCGCATCTCCCTTGAGCCTCGCCGGTTCCCCCAACTGGAAAATCTCCACGGCAACGCCGCTCACTGCCAGGTGGCGCGCTGCGACGTAGCCATCGCCGCCGTTATTGCCAGGCCCGCAAAGAACGGCGGCGCGAAGGACGGCGGGAAAATGACGTAACAAAGTGGCGGCAATTGCCGCTCCTGCTCGCTCCATGAGCGCATAGCTGTCGATCCCGGATCGGGTTGCCGCCGCATCGACTGCCGTCATTTCCTCTGGAGTAAGGAGTAACTCGGAGATTTCATCGATCATCGCCGCATTCAAACAGAAATCGCCTAAATAACAACCGGTTGATTGATTGTCGGCAAGCTCACGAAATAATCAAATGCATAAAATATATACAATTGCCGCGCATTTGTGCGGACCATTAGCGCGGGCGAATGTTCCGGAAAAATGGCCCGAAATTGCGTCTGGCGGATCGATTCTGAAAAATTTTGGGCCGAAAATCGATGTAAATCCCCGAGATTGCGGACTTTTACGAGCAACGAGGCTCGTTTTCCGAAAAATCAGCTTCCCAACTGGCACGATAACTGCATCATCACGGCAGCAGGTTTGAGCCTGCCATTAACGGGAGAAGCGGAGAGTCATTTTCTCATGAAAAAGATCGAAGCGATCATCAAGCCCTTCAAGCTCGACGAAGTGAAGGAAGCCCTTCAGGAAGTTGGCCTGCAGGGCATCACAGTCACGGAAGCGAAGGGCTTCGGTCGCCAGAAAGGCCATACGGAACTCTACCGTGGTGCAGAATATGTCGTCGACTTTCTGCCGAAGGTAAAGGTGGAAGTCGTCCTCGCGGACGAAAATGCGGAAGCTGTCATCGACGCCATCCGCAAGGCCGCACAAACCGGACGCATCGGCGACGGCAAGATTTTCGTGTCAAATGTGGAAGAAGTCATCCGCATTCGTACCGGCGAGACCGGTATTGACGCAATCTAATCTTTATCGCCTTTCCGGCGAGCCAAAGTATCGTCATCTCAAATAAAGGATCTATTTAATGGCGACCGCAAGCGAAATTCTTAAGCAAATCAAGGAAAACGACGTCAAGTTCGTCGATCTGCGCTTCACCGACCCGAAGGGCAAGCTGCAGCACGTCACCATGGACGTCGTCTGTGTCGACGAAGACATGTTTGCCGATGGCGTCATGTTCGACGGTTCCTCGATCGCTGGCTGGAAGGCCATCAATGAATCCGACATGGTGCTGATGCCCGACCCGGAAACGGTCCACATGGACCCGTTCTTCGCGCAGTCGACCATGGTCATTCTTTGCGACATTCTCGACCCGGTTTCCGGCGAAGCCTATAACCGCGACCCGCGCGGCACCGCCAAGAAGGCTGAAGCTTACCTGAAGGCATCGGGTATCGGCGACACTGTGTTCGTTGGTCCGGAAGCTGAATTCTTCGTCTTCGACGATGTCCGCTACAAGGCCGACCCCTATAATACCGGCTTCAAGCTGGACTCCACGGAACTGCCGTCCAACGACGACACCGAATATGAAACCGGCAATCTCGGCCACCGTCCGCGCGTCAAGGGCGGCTACTTCCCGGTTCCGCCGATCGACAGCTGCCAGGACATGCGTTCCGAAATGCTGACGGTTCTGTCCGAAATGGGCGTTGTCGTCGAGAAGCACCACCACGAAGTGGCTGCTGCTCAGCACGAGCTCGGCATCAAGTTCGACACGCTCGTTCGCAACGCCGACAAGATGCAGATCTACAAGTACGTCGTGCACCAAGTCGCCAATGCCTACGGCAAGACGGCAACCTTCATGCCGAAGCCGATCTTCGGCGACAACGGTTCGGGCATGCACGTACACCTTTCGATTTGGAAGGGCGGCAAGCCAGGCTTCGCCGGCGACGAGTATGCAGGTCTTTCCGAATCCTGCCTCTACTTCATCGGTGGCATCATCAAGCATGCCAAGGCGCTGAACGCGTTCACCAACCCGTCGACGAACTCCTACAAGCGTCTCGTCCCGGGCTATGAAGCACCGGTTCTGCTCGCCTATTCGGCGCGCAACCGATCGGCTTCGTGCCGCATTCCGTTCGGCAGCAACCCGAAGGCAAAGCGCGTCGAAGTCCGCTTCCCGGATCCTATGGCGAACCCGTACCTCGCCTTTGCAGCGATGCTGATGGCTGGCCTCGATGGCATCAAGAACAAGATCCATCCCGGCAAGGCCATGGACAAGGATCTCTATGATCTGCCGCCGAAGGAACTGAAGAAGATCCCGACAGTCTGCGGCTCGCTGCGCGAGGCTCTCGAGAGCCTCGACAAGGACCGCAAGTTCCTGACCGCTGGCGGCGTCTTCGACGACGACCAGATCGACAGCTTCATCGAGCTGAAGATGACGGAAGTCATGCGCTACGACATGACCCCGCACCCGGTCGAATACGACATGTACTATTCGGCTTGATCTCAAAACCGAGGCCCCGGCTACCGCCGGGGCTTCACCGACCGATGTCATGGTCGTCAAATGGCGTATGTGACACTCATGTGACGAGATCCCGCACAAATCTTGATTTGAGTGGGACCAATCACCAAATCAGGTGATGAAAGGAAGTCGTACCATGAAAGAAAGAGTAGCTAAGTTCAGTATCGGCGAAGTGGTTCGGCACAAGGTATTTCCGTTTCGCGGCGTGATCTTCGATGTCGATCCGGAATTCGCGAACACGGAAGAATGGTGGAACTCCATTCCTGCCGAAGTGCGCCCCAGCAAGGATCAACCCTTCTACCATCTGCTGGCCGAGAATGATGAAAACGAATACGTTGCCTACGTATCCGAACAGAACCTGGTGAATGACGAGAGCGGAGTTCCGCTTCGCAATGAGCAGGTCTATCAGATTTTCGATATGGCACCGACGGGGCAGTTCAAACCCAAGATGAGCTTCGCCCACTAACGTCCACTGTCATAATTCAAAACCCCGCTTATGGCGGGGTTTTTCTTTGCCTGGATTGGGCAACAAAAAACCCGGCGCAAGGCCGGGTTCTTCGAGAATTCCGATGGGCTCGGATTACTGAGCCTTGGCAGCCTTCTGGGCTTCTTCGAGCTTCTTGCGCGCTTCGTCAGCCTTCTTCTGCATGCTGTCCTGCAGGCTCTTCTGGCTTTCTGCGAGCTTAGAGGCGGAAACCGCTTCGCCATCGAATGCGCCGGTGAAGCCTTCGAGCGAGATCTTGATCGGGTTCGGTGCACGACGGAAGTTGATCGAGGTCAGAACCAGATCGGTGCCCTTCTTCAGGCTGGCGACCATGGCGTCGGTCAGCGGGATCTGGGCAACGCAACGGTCGGGCATGCACATCAGGTAGTCGATCTTCTGTGCCTTGCCGCCGTCGATCTGCATCGCGACGCCTGGCGGGATCAGACGTGCCGGAGGAACCGAAACCTGAAGGCTCTTGTTGTTGATCTTGCCGGAAACGCTGATGAGGCCGACGCCCGTAACGAGCTGGCCGCCGCCTGCGAGAACGACGTTCTGGACGACGCAGACGTCATTGTCTTCCTGCTTGCTGCAGGTCTTGTACCAGCCGAGACGCGGAGCGCCAGCAGCCGTGGCGGGAGCGTCTGCCGAAGCCGCTGCATCCTGCGCGAAGGACGACGCGGGAGCTGCTGCGGCACCGAGCATCACTGCCAGAACGGACAGGGCTGCCCGCGTTTTGTTTTCAGCCTTGAACATCATAACGAATTCCGTCTCCTGAAATCCCCTAGGGACGACAACGTGCCATCCTCACCAACGGGGTTGTTCGCACTCCACCTCTTAAAACAATGAGGCAAATGCATGACCCCCCGACTTCGGGTTTCCCTGTTACATCGCGTCGGGCTAGATATCCAGTGTTTCTTTGCCCTTTTCAGGGTGATCCGAAAGAATTCGGCGCGGATGGTGAATTGCGGTAGCCGCGTGATAGTCTTGCGCCGAATCGTGCCGTTCCCGGAAAGGACCTCAACGATGCTCCGGATCGTTCTTCCCGTCATTTTCACCTTGGTTGGCAGCGCCGCTCTGGCTGAGCCTGTGCATGGTATTGCAATGCACGGGGTGCCGGCCCTGCCCGCTGATTTCAAGCACCTTCCCTACGTCAATCCAGATGTGAAAAAGGGCGGCAAGATCAGTTATGGCGTCGTCGGCACCTTCGATAGCCTCAATCCCTTCATCCTGAAAAGCATGCGCACGACGGCGCGCGGCATGTGGGACCCGGAATATGGAAACCTTGTCTTCGAGACACTGATGCTGCGCTCGCGCGACGAACCTTTCGCGCTCTACGGGCTGCTGGCGGAATCCGTTGAATGGGATGATGACCGGACCTTTATCCAGTTCAATCTCAACCCGGCGGCCAAATGGTCTGACGGTCAGCCGGTGACACCCGACGATGTGATTTTCACGCTCAATCTGCTCAAGGAGAAGGGCCGCGTTCCCTTCAGCACGCGGTTGAATGCCGTCGAGAAGATGGAGAAGGTCGGCGATCACAGTATTCGCTTCACCTTTAATGATAAGGCCGATCGCGAATTCCCGCTGATCCTGGCCGGCTCCACGCCCATCCTGCCGAAGCATGCCATCGATCCGGAGACATTCGATCGTTCGACGCTCACGCCGCCCGTCGGGTCCGGCCCCTACAAGATCAAATCGCTGAAGCCCGGTGAAAGTATCACCTTCGAGCGCGACCCAAACTACTGGGGCAAGGATATTCCGGCCAAGGTCGGCCTCGACAACTACGATCAGATATCGGTCCAGTATTTCCTGCAGGACACGACCCTCTTCGAGTCCTTCAAGAAGGGTGAAATCGACATTTATCCAGACGGCAGTCCCGGCCATTGGGCAAGTGCTTACAACTTCCCTGCGGTCGCTTCAGGCAACGTCGTCAAGGACACGTTCGAACCGAAGCTGCCGAGCGGCATGTTCGGCTTCGTCTTCAACACGCGGCGGCCGGTCTTTGCCAACGCGAAGCTTCGCGAGGGGCTGTCACTGATCTTCGATTTCGAATGGGCAAACAAGAATCTATTCTCGAACGCCTATATTCGCACTGAGAGCTTCTGGCAAAACTCCGAGCTGTCGAGCTTCGGCGTGCCGGCTGACGAACGCGAGTTGAAGCTTCTCGGCCCGATCAAGGATCGAATCGATCCAGCGATTCTTGACGGCACCTACAAGCTTCCCGTTACCGATGGTTCAGGTCGCGATCGCAATGTTCTGAAGCAGGCAGCCGCGCTCCTCAAGGAAGCGGGTTACATGATCAAGAATGGCAAGATGAGCGATGCCGACGGACGTCCGCTTGCCTTCGAGATCATGACGCAGAACACCGACCAGGAGAAGCTCGCGGTCTCCTATCAGCGTTCGCTGCAACTGCTCGGCATTGCAGCGACAATCCGCACGGTGGACGACTCGCAGTATCAGAGTCGCACCAGCAGTTTTGACTACGATGTGATCGTAAAGTCCTACACCTCATCCCTGTCTCCGGGTATCGAGCAGCTGGGGCGTTGGTCGTCCGCGGCCAAGGAACGGGATGGCACCGACAACTTCGCCGGCGTTGCCGACCCTGACGTCGATACGCTGATCCAGCATATCCTCACCGCCCGTTCGGCGGAGGATTTTACCGCTGCGGTACGCTCGCACGATCGAATGCTGCTATCTGGCCACTATGTCCTGCCGCTTTATCATGTTGATAAGCAATGGGTTGCGCGTAGCAAACGCATCGCCCACCCGGATACCGTGCCGCTCTACGGCTATCAGTTGCCGGCGTGGTGGGATCAGAGTGTGCAATAGCAGGTTCCTTTTTCCTGCCTGGTTGAAGTCGCCCGCCACAGGGCCTAGATGGCGGGAAGGTTCGATTTCAGGAAGAAAAAGGAAAAGCCCATGGAACGCATTACCATCGACGTTGTCTCCGACGTCGTCTGCCCGTGGTGCTATCTC
Source organism: Rhizobium grahamii CCGE 502 (assembly GCF_000298315.2). Lineage (GTDB taxonomy): Bacteria > Pseudomonadota > Alphaproteobacteria > Rhizobiales > Rhizobiaceae > Rhizobium > Rhizobium grahamii. Next base: position 266,395 of record NZ_AEYE02000011.1, read on the forward strand.
GGCAAGGCGCGGCTGGAGCTCGCGATTGCCGAGGTTCAGGATGAGGTTGGTGTGGATATCAACTGGCGCCCCTACCGCCTCAACCCCGATTACCCGCCTGAGGGCGTCGACCAGAAGAAGGCACTTGAGCAGAAGCTCGGCGGTGCCGAGCGCGTCGCGCAGGGGCACAAGATGCTGAGTGAGCTTGGTCGTGAGGTTGGTATCAAGTTCGATTTTGACGCGATCAAGATCGGCCCGAATACGCTGGATGCGCATCGACTGATCCATTGGGCAATGGTTGAGGACCGCGACAAGGCGGACAAGGTCGTCAACGGCCTGTTCAAGGCGAACTTCGAGGAAGGCCGCAATGTCGGCGATCATGCCGTGCTGCTCGACGTTGCCGAGAAGGCAGGCCTCGACCGCACGGTCACTGCGTCGCTGCTCGCCTCCGATGCCGATAAGGTCCTGGTGGTCGAAGAGATCGAGGCGGCGCAGAAGATGGGCGTGAACGGTGTGCCGTTCTTTATCTTCGATCAGCAATACGCCGTCAGCGGCGCTCAGACCCCAGACGTTCTGGCGGGCGCGCTTCGCGATATCGCCAAGGCGAAGGCGGAAGCGCGCGCCGGCATGAACTGAGCCCTTACCCTTTCGCCATTTCTGCAAGCTGCGTCATGATAACGGCTGCGCCCTGCAGCCGCTTTTCCGGCGTCGGCAGATCGCGTGTGAGGAAGACGCTCTGGTCCGGCCGAATCTTCGCCATGGTTCCCTGCTTGGCGATATAGCCAACCAGGTTCGCTGGATTCGGAAACTCCTTATTACGGAACTGGATGACCACCCCCTTGGGACCTGCATCCAGCTTCTCCACGTTGGCGACCCGGCAGAGCGATTTCACATACACGATCTTTAGAAGGTGCTGGACCTCGATTGGCATGGGGCCGAAGCGATCGATCATTTCTGCGCCGAAGGCATCGATTTCCTTCAGTTCCGTGATCTCCCCGAGGCGGCGATAGAGTGCCATCCGCAGGTGCAAATCAGGCACATAGCCATCCGGGATCATGACTGAGGTGCCGACCGAGATCTGCGGCGACCAGCCGGTGTCCTGGATCTCATCGACGCCCTTTACTTCCGCGACGGCCTCTTCAAGCATCTGCTGGTAGAGTTCGAAACCGACTTCCTTGATATGGCCGGACTGCTCTTCGCCGAGCAGGTTTCCTGCGCCGCGAATGTCGAGATCGTGGCTGGCAAGCTGGAAGCCGGCGCCGAGCGTGTCGAGCGACTGCAACACCTTGAGGCGACGCTCGGCGGTTGCCGTCAGCACCTTGTTGACCGGCAGTGTGAAGAGCGCAAAGGCGCGCACCTTCGAACGTCCGACGCGCCCACGCAGCTGGTAGAGCTGCGCCAGGCCGAACATGTCGGCGCGGTGCACGATCAAGGTATTCGCCGTCGGCACGTCGAGCCCCGATTCCACGATCGTCGTGGAGAGCAGTACGTCATAACGGCCCTCGTAGAAGGCATTCATGATGTCCTCAAGCTCGCCCGCCGGCATCTGGCCGTGCGCAACAGCGACCTTCAACTCCGGCACGTCTGACCGTAGGAAGGCATGCACGTCTTCCAAATCGGCTAGACGCGGGCAGACATAGAAACTCTGGCCGCCGCGATAGTGCTCACGCATCAGCGTTTCGCGGATGACGAGCGAATCGAAGGGCGAAATGAAGGTGCGGACCGCCATGCGGTCGACCGGGGGTGTCGTGATCAGCGACAGCTCGCGCACCCCAGTCATCGCCAGCTGCAGCGTCCGTGGGATCGGTGTCGCCGACAGCGTCAGGACGTGGACATCGCTTTTCAGTTCCTTCAGCCGTTCCTTGTGCTTGACGCCGAAATGCTGCTCTTCGTCGATGATCAGCAGCCCGAGATTGGCGAACTTGATCCCGGCGCCAAGAAGCGCGTGGGTACCGACAACGATATCCGTCTTGCCCTCTGCTACCTCCTTCTTCGTCAACGCCAGCTCCTTCGAGCCGACGAGGCGCGAGGCCTGCTGAATGCGAACCGGCAGGCCACGGAACCGCTCAGCGAAGGTCTTGAAGTGTTGGCGCGCTAGCAGTGTGGTCGGCACGACGACGGCCACCTGAATGCCGTTCATCGCCGCGACGAACGCTGCACGAAGCGCGACCTCCGTCTTGCCGAAACCGACGTCGCCGCAAACGAGGCGATCCATCGGTCGACCGGCTCCAAGGTCAGAGCGCACAGCCTCGATGGCATTATCCTGATCCTCTGTCTCGTCGTAAGGGAAGCGAGCGGCAAACTCGTCGTAAAGCCCTTCCGGCGTGGTTAGCACGGGCGCATGGCGGGTCAGGCGTTCGGCGGCGATGCGGATCAGCGCATCCGCCATATCGAGTAGCCGCTTCTTGAGTTTGGCCTTGCGCATCTGCCATGCGCCGCCGCCGAGCTTGTCGAGCTGCGCTTCCGTCCCCTCGCCCCCATAGCGCGACAGGAGATCGATGTTCTCGACCGGCAGGAACAGCTTCGCCTCGTCTGCATATTGTAGCTCGAGGCAGGCGTGCGGAGCGCCCGCAGCTTCGATGGTTCGTAGGCCGACAAATCGGCCGATACCATGCTGCGCGTGGACGACGACCGAACCCTCGTCGAGTCCGGCAACTTCGGAGATGAAATCGGCGGCACGCTTGCGTCGCTTCGAGCGCCGCACCATGCGGTCGCCGAGAATGTCCTGTTCGCCGATGACGACCAGATTGCCGACTTCAAATCCAGATTCGAGACTGAGCACGCCGGCCGCCGCCTCGCCCTTGGCAAGGCCGTCGATCTCCTTCAGCGCACCAACCGGCTTCACGCGCTCAAGGCCGTGTTCGTTCAGCACCTGCAGCAGACGTTCCAGCGAGCCCTCGGTCCAGGCGGTGATTAGTACCTTCGCGCCGGAGGAGCGCTTGTCGGCAATGTGCTTCACAACCGCGTCGAAGACATTGATGCGCTCAGCATTTCCCCCACCCTCGGCGTTCGAGCGCGCCCAGCGCTCGCCTTGGCGAGCGTCGAGATTGATCACGCGACGCGCCTCTCCCTCATGCTCGTTAAAGGGTGAAATGCGCATCGCGTTGAACGCGTCGAGCGTGTTGGCGAAAGTCTTTCCGTCCAAATAAAGCTGGCCGGGCGTCACCGGCTTATAGGGCGTTCCTTGCGCCATCTGCCCCTTGGCGGGCTGTCCGGAATTCAGGCGCGCGTCATAGTAGTCGAAGACGAGCTTGGAGCGTTCCTCAGCAGCTTGGCGCACAGTATGATCGGTGACCATCCGGAAGCCTCTGAGATAGTCGAACACCGTCTCCAGCGTCTCGTAGAAAAGCGGCAGCCAATGCTCCATGCCGGGGTAGCGTCTCCCCTCCGATATGGCGAGATACAGCGCATCGTCGCGTGTCGCCGCGCCGAACGAAGAGAGGTAGTTTTTCCGGAAACGGCTGATCGTATCGGGCGTCAGCGTGACTTCGCTCATCGGGTTGAGGTCGAGCGAGCGGATCTGCCCAGTTGTGCGCTGGCTTGCCGGATCGAAGCTGCGGATGCTTTCCAGCGTATCGCCGAAGAAATCGAGGCGAACGGGTTCCTCGGAACCCGGCACGAAGACATCGAGAATGCCGCCGCGCACCGCGTATTCGCCGACCTCGCGAACGGTTGCAACACGGTCGAAGCCGTTGCGTTCCAGGCGCCCAGCAATATCGTCCATCCGCACTGTATTTCCGGGACGGGCCGAGAAGGCAAGGCTTTCGATAATCTCTTGAGGAGCAACTTTCTGCAGCATTGCATTGACGGTCACCAGCACGATCGCCGCATGCGGCTTCCTGTGATGGGCAATCAAACCGCCCAGCGCCGCGAGACGGCGCGCCGATGTGTCGGCGCTCGGCGAAACGCGGTCATAGGGAAGACAGTCCCAGGCAGGCAGAGTCAGCACCGGGATCTCGGGGGCAACGAAACCGAGCATCTGCTCAAGGTCTATCATCCGCTGGCCGTCGGAAAGCACGTAGGCGACCGGTTCGCCGGCGCGTGCCAGATCGGCCAGCAACAGAGCTTCCATACCTGTCGGCACATTGCCGATTGTCAGCGGCTCGGCGATCGCTGACAGCTTCCTTGCGTCAAAACCTGAGGTCATTAGGCATTCCTGGCGAGGGCGTCGGCTGGATATTCGAAATCGGGCTTGTAGGCGGCAAGGCGCGCAAACATTGGCGTCTGGAAACGCTCAGGCACTGGCCAGGTTCCCATAATCCAGCGCACGAGATCGTTGTCCTCTTCGGCCATGATGGTTTCGAACTCGTCGAGCTCGGCTTCCGACAGGGTGGCGATCTCCTTCTCGGCGAACTGCCCGAACACCAGATCCATTTCGCGGATGCCGCGATGCCAGCAGCGAAAGAGGATTCGGCGGCGACGCGGATCAAGATCGGCGCTCGAGAGTGACACACCCGTCATGGCTTTACCTTCCTGTTGATGCGCCTCTATAGACCCTCGAAAGCGGCTTGTCAGCCTTGCCAAGGCCGCATTGTTCATCGCATTTTGCCGCCATGCGCCCAGCCATTCTCGATCCGCTGTTTTCGCCAGTTTCCGCCCTGCCCGGCGTCGGCCCAAAGATCGCCGAGTTGCTGGTGAAGCTGCTCGGGCGCGAGACGCCAGATGATACGCGTGTCGTGGACCTGTTGTTCCATGCGCCTCACTCCCTGATCGATCGTCGAAACCAACCGGGTATCGCCCGCGCGCCGCAGGGTGCCATCGTCACCGTCACGGCGCGTGTCGATCGTCATCAGGCACCGCCGCGCGGCAAGAGCAACATTCCGTATCGCGTCACACTACACGACGAAACGGGCGAACTGACCCTTGTCTTCTTTCGCGGCCAGGCGGCCTGGCTGGAAAAGCAGCTGCCCTTGGACGAGGAGGTGACCGTTAGCGGCAAGATCGACTGGTTTAACGGCCGTGCGTCAATGGTCCACCCCGACTACATCGTGAGGGCAAGCGAAGCCGAGAACCTGCCCCTCGTCGAGCCGATCTATCCGCTCACGGCAGGTCTTTCACCAAAGACACTGCGCAAGATCATCGAAGCGGCGCTGCCACGTACGCCCGAATTGCCGGAATGGATCGATCTGGCTCTCGCTGAGAAGCAGGGGCTGCCGTCGATATCAGACGCCTTCCATGGACTCCACGAACCACGCGATCCCTCGGATATCGACCCGCAGGCCCCTGCCCGCCGCCGGCTTGCCTATGACGAATTTCTCGCGGGCCAACTATCGCTGAGCCTCGTTCGCCAGCGTTTGCGCAAGGTTGCCGGCCAGCCGGTACACGCTACCGGCCAGGTCAGTAGGCAGATCCTACAGGCTCTGCCGTTTTTGCCGACCAACAGCCAGAATAGCGCGATTGCCGACATCCTGAAGGACATGGCTGGCGAGGACCGGATGCTGCGCCTTCTCCAAGGCGACGTAGGCTCCGGCAAGACGCTGGTTGCTCTTTTGTCGATGGCCGCGGTGATCGAAAGCGGGGGCCAGGCAGTCCTCATGGCGCCAACGGAAATCCTTGCGCGCCAACACCATGCGACGATCTCCAAATTTGCCGCTTCCGCTGGCCTCGGGATCGAGGTTCTCACCGGCCGCACCAAAGGGCGCGAGCGTGAAGACATCCTGGAACGGATCGCATCCGGAGAGGCGCAGATCGTCATAGGCACGCACGCCCTCTTCCAGGACAGCGTCAACTACCGCAACCTCATGCTGGCCGTCGTTGACGAGCAGCACCGCTTCGGCGTTCACCAGCGCCTGCGCCTGACGGCGAAGGGTATCACGCCGCATATGCTTGTCATGACGGCCACGCCGATCCCGCGCACGCTGGTGTTGGCTGCCTTCGGCGACATGGACGTCTCCAAGCTGACGGAGAAGCCCGCTGGCCGAAAGCCGATCCAGACGATCACTGTTCCGACAGAGCGCATCGGCGAGATCGTCGGACGTCTGAAAAGCGCCCTGGCGGAAGACAAGAAGGCGTACTGGATTTGCCCGCTCGTGGAGGAGTCGGAAGAGAGCGATCTCATGTCGGTCGAGGAGCGTCACGCAACACTCGTCTCGTCGCTCGGTCCGAGTATCGGCCTGATCCACGGCCGCATGAGCGGCCCGGAGAAGGATGCCGCGATGATGGCGTTCAAGAGCGGCGAAATCCGCCTCTTGGTCGCAACAACTGTCGTGGAAGTCGGCGTGGATGTCCCCGATGCGACCATCATGGTGATCGAGCATGCGGAGCGCTTCGGCTTGGCGCAACTGCATCAGCTGCGCGGTCGTGTGGGCCGTGGCGACGAGGCTTCGACCTGTATTCTGCTCTACAAGGGCCCGCTTGGCGAGACAGGTCATGCGCGCTTGTCCATCATGCGTGAAACCGAAGACGGCTTCCGCATCGCGGAGGAAGACCTGAAGCTGCGTGGCGAAGGCGAGTTGCTCGGTACGCGCCAGTCGGGAACCCCGGGCTTTCGCGTCGCGAGCCTTGAGGCACACGCCGACCTGCTGGAAATCGCCCGCCGCGATGCAGCCTATCTGATCGAGCGCGATCCGGAACTTGCTAGCGAGCGGGGCAAGGCCGTACGCACCCTGCTCTACCTATTCCGTCGCGACGAGGCGATCCGCTTCCTGCATGCAGGATGAGGCCGAGCCGGCCCCCAGCGCGCTCAAGCCGTCCTACAGCGTCCGGAACATCACAAGAGCGTCAACGTAGCCTTTTGTCGGGTGCTCGAAGGCGCCGGGCAAGCGGCCGACCGTCTCAAAGCCCAGCGATTGCCAGAGGCGAACGGCGCGTTCGTTGGCGCTGACGACGAAATTGAACTGCATCGCCCGGAAACCACGCTCTCGGGCTCGGACGAGCGAGTGCTCGTGCATCTGTCGTGCTATGCCTTTGCCGCTCGCCGCTGCGGCGGTCATATAGCCACAATTGCAGACATGTGCGCCACCGCCCGCCTGGTTGGCGCGGAGATAATAGGTGCCGAGAATGTCGCCCGTTTCGTCTTCGGCGACGAAGGTCTCTTTGTCCGGCCCCAGCCAATAAGCAAGCGCATCGGTCTCGCTCATGTCGCGGTCGAGTGTGTAGGTCTGGCCTGCGCGAATTGTCGGTTCGATGACAGTCCAAATGGAGGAGCGGTCTTCAGTGGTGGCGAGTCTGATCAGCATTGCGTATGTCATCCTTCAACCGCCATGCACTGCGATACGGCGAACGAGCTGACGTGATCCCGGATGCAGGCCGGCCAAGTGCGGAAGTTACATCTCGATCGGCGCCGGCAGTGGCTTGCGCGTTCGCTCTTGTTTCGCCATGCGCGCGGCAAGCTCTTCCGGCGTGACGAGGCCACCGGAGATCAAGAGCTTTGCAGCGTCCTCTGGCGACATGTCGAGTGGCACGATCTTCTCTCGTGGGATGAAGATCAGAAATCCTGCCGTGGGAACCGGAGTTGGCGGGAGAAAGACGCAAACCATGTCCTGACCCATGGCTTTGAATTTTGTTGCAATTTCGCCTCTGGCATCTGTCGCGATGAATACGAGTGCCCACAGGCCGGGGCTCGGATACTCGATGAGGCCGACCTTTTTGAACGAGTTCGTCTTGTCCTTCAGCACCGTCTCAAAAATCTGCTTCACGCTCTGATAGATGCTGCGTACCAGTGGCACGCGCACCACCAGCGATTCACTGAACTGAACGATACTTTGGCCGATCAGGTTTTTGCCGAGGAAGCCGATTAGCGTTATAGCGACGAGCGCGATCAACAGCCCGGAGCCTGGAACGGCGAAGTTCAGATAGTTATCCGGGTCATAGCGGGCGGGCAGATAGGGCTTCACCCAACTGTCGGCCCATTTGACGATCGACCATGTCAGCCATAGCGTGATCGCGATAGGCGCGCAAATGATAAGCCCCGCCAGGAAGTTGTTCCTGATGCGGGTAGCTATCGGCAATCGGGGCAGTTTTTCCGTCATCGCGTGCTGATAAACTCCGTTGAGCAGACCGGCTATCGGAAATCAGCTCCCCCATGCTTTCCTGGTTGAAAAGCTGCCAGAAATTGGGGTGCCACACAAGTATCAGAAGATCCGGCGACCGGTCACTCCACCGTTACCGACTTTGCCAGATTGCGCGGCTGATCGACGTCAGTGCCCATGAAGACCGCGGTGTGATAGGCGAGCAGCTGGATCGGTAGCGAGAAGATCATCGGCGCGATGATTTCGTTGACATTGGGCAGCACGATTGTTGCCATCGTCTGTAGCTTCGATGCCGCCGCGCCTGCCTCGTCCGTGATGAAAATGATGCGACCGCCGCGCGCGGCAACCTCCTGCATATTCGATACTGTCTTGTCGAAGAAACGGTCGAACGGCGCGATTACGATGACCGGCATGTTTTCATCGATCAGTGCAATAGGCCCGTGCTTGAGCTCGCCAGCAGCGTATCCCTCGGCATGGATATAGGAGATTTCCTTGAGCTTGAGCGCGCCTTCCATGGCCAGCGGAAAGCTGGTGCCGCGACCGAGATAGAGGACGTCCCGGCATTTCGAGAGTTCGCGTGCGAGGCTTTCCATCTGCGGCTGGATGAGGTTCAGGACCCGGCTCATGACGCGGGGCATTTCCGCGAGATGACGGACCAGTTCCGTTTCCTGCTCCGCACTGATCGTTCCCCTCGCCTTGGCTGCGCCGAGCGCCAGCGACGCCAGGACGGCCAACTGGCAGGTGAATGCCTTGGTCGAGGCGACGCCTATCTCCGGGCCAGCCATGATCGGGAATGCGGCATCCGACTCACGGGCAATGGTCGATTCCTTCACGTTGACGACAGCGCCAATCTTCAGACCGTGGTCCTTGCAATAGCGCAGCGACGCCAGGGTATCCGCGGTCTCGCCCGACTGCGATATGAAAAGCGCGGCCTGCGATGGCGACAGCGGCATTTCGCGATAACGGAATTCGGAGGCGACATCGATCTCGACGGGCAGGCGCGCATAGCGCTCGAACCAGTATTTGCCGACGAGGCCGGCGAGATAGGCGGTTCCGCACGCGGAGATTGCCAGACCGGAAGCGGTCTTGAAATCGATCGCATTGACGTTGTCGCTGATCCTATTGCTGGCGAAGTCGACGTAATGGCTGAGGGCATGCGAGATGACCTCGGGCTGCTCGTAAATCTCCTTCTCCATGAAATGGCGGTGATTGCCCTTGTCGACCACATAGGCGGTCGTCTGCGAGATCTGCCGCGGGCGATGCACCTCATTGCCGGAAAAGTCGAGGATCGTGGCACCGTCCCGCGTCAGCACGGCCCAATCGCCGTCGACCAGATAGGTGATCTCGTTGGTAAAGGGGGAAAGGGCAATCGCGTCCGAGCCGAGGAACATTTCACCCGAGCCGTAACCGATGGCAAGCGGCGGGCCGGAGCGCGCAGCCATGATCGTGCCGGGGTCGTTCCGCAGCATGATCGCCAGCGCATAGGCGCCGGTCACCCGGTTCAGCATCTTGAGCATCGCCGACCGTGGCTCGAGGCCATCACGCAGATACTTCGCCATGAGATGCGCTACAACTTCAGTATCCGTTTGCGTCTCGAAGACTGCACCTTCTGCGATCAACTCGTCACGCAGCTCGGAGAAGTTCTCAATGATGCCATTGTGAACGACGGCAACACCCTCGACGAAATGGGGATGCGCGTTGGTTTCGTTGGGCACGCCATGGGTCGCCCAGCGCGTGTGCGCGATGCCGATCGTTCCAGGCAGTGGATCGCTGTCCAGGCGCTTTTCGAGATTGAAGAGCTTTCCTTCGGCGCGACGACGCGCCATCTCGCCGTCATGTATCGTGGCAACACCCGCCGAGTCATAGCCGCGGTACTCGAGCCGCTTCAGCGCATCAACGAGACGCCCCGCAACCGGGCTGCTTCCAACGATTCCAACAATACCGCACATAATAGTCCCCAAAGGCCTTCCGTTTGGAGGCCACTCGTAACGATTCTGTCTTTTTTCTCAATGGCCTCGGCGGTCACTTTCGATTTCCGCACGTTACGCGCAAACCTACGGCTTGGCCTTTTTTGCAGCCTTGATTGCCAATGCCCGTTCGCGCAGCACGGTAGCCCTGCCCGGTTTCAGTTCCTGACGCGCCCGGCCTAAAGCGAGCGCATCGGCCGGAACATCCGCGGTGATCACGCTGCCGGAGGCCACGTAGGCGTTGTCGCCGATACTGACCGGCGCCACGAGAGAGGAGTTCGATCCGATGAACGTATTTGCCCCGATCAGCGTCTCGTACTTGTTGACGCCGTCATAGTTGCAGGTGATCGTGCCGGCACCGATGTTCGCCGCGGCTCCGATCTTCGCGTCGCCGATATAGGTCAGGTGATTGACCTTGGCCCCCTCGCCGATCTTCCCGTTCTTCACCTCGCAGAAATTGCCGACCTTCGAGCCAGCAGCAAGATCGGCTCCCGGCCGAAGCCTAGCAAACGGACCGACGGTTGCGCCGGCGCTGACATGCGCGCCTTCGATGTGCGAGAAAGCGTGAATGACTGCACCGCCGTCGATTGTCGTGCCAGGCCCGAACACGACGTTCGGCTCGATCAGCGCGTCCTGCCCGATTACGGTGTCGTACGAAAGGGACACGGTTTCCGGTGCGATCATCGTCACGCCCGAAATCATCATCTCGTGGCGCCGGCGCTCTTGCCAGAATCGTTCGATCACCGCGAGTTCAGCGCGATTGTTGCAGCCCATCATTTCGACTTCAGGCGCGTCGACAGCGGTGACGCGACCGCCAATAGAACGGGCGATCTCTACCAGGTCGGTCAAGTAGTATTCACCCTTGGCATTGCCGTTGCCGATACGAGACAAGAGATCAAGCGCCTTGCGACCGTTGATCGCCATCAAGCCGCTGTTGCACCATTTCACAGCACGCTCCGCGTCTGTGGCATCCCGCTCCTCGCGGATGGCGATCAGTTCGCCGTCCTTGACGAGCAGTCGGCCATAGCCAGTCGGCTTGTCGGTGTGAAAGCCGATCACGACCACATCGCTACCTTCGGCCAGGAGCTGGCGTGCGGCTGTGAGCGGTCCTTCTGTCTGCAATGGCACGTCGCCGCATGTTACGATGATGTCGTCGTATCCGCGCGCGATCGCCTCGCGCGCTGCCAGCACCGCATGGCCTGTGCCGAGCCGCTCCCTCTGGAGGAACGCCTCAATCTTAACGCTTCCGACCTGGGCGGCACTCGCCACTTCGTCGGCATCGCGGCCCACGACGAGCGCGACCGATGAAATATCACTCTTGGCCACGGCATCCACGACATGAGCGATCATCGGGCGGTTTGCGATGGGATGCAGCACCTTCGATTTCGACGACTTCATTCGCGTGCTGTCACCTGCAGCGAGAATGACGGCGAGGCAAGTGCGTTCCATGATCTGCTCCGAGAATCCGGTGTGTGCGGTCTTTGTTGCGTCTTAACAGCAAGACATCGGCGGGACAAAGATGAAAATCGATCAGGCCGTTACCTTGCTCATGGCCGCGTAGGCCTCGCGCACGTGATCGCGGCCGTCGATGATGACGACCTCCATGGCCCGTCGGGCCGCATCGACATTGCCTGCAACAATTGCATCGACGATCCGCATGTGCGTGTCGGCAATATCCGAGAAACCGTTCTGTGAGGGGGGCGTACTGATGCGGAACATCCCCACCAATGCGGCTTCGATCAGACTTCCCAGCGTTCGCATGAAGGGATTATGAGAGGCTTCGGCTATCGCCAGGTGAAAGTGAAGATCCGCCAGAGCCAGACTTTCGCTGGTATGACCCAAGGCCGCCATCTCGGTAGCGAGCGTCCGCAGGTTTTCGACATCTTGCTTGCTTGCCCTTTCGGCGACGAGACCGGCAGCAAACGGCTCGAAAGCTAGCCGGATATCGTAAAGCTGGAGCAGGAATTCCTCCGTCACGCCGCTGTCGAAATGCCAGGCTATGATCTCGCTATCGAACATGTTCCAGAGGTTTTTCTCTGTGACGCGCGTTCCGACACGGGCCTTGGCGACGATCATGCCTTTTGCGGCGAGCGTCTTCATCGTTTCCCGAAGGACGGTGCGTGAGACCTTGAAGCGCTGAGCAAGTTCGGCGTCTCCCGGCAGAATACTTCCAACGGGAAAGTTTCCCGCAACAATCGCCCTACCGAGCTCATCCACGACTTGGGCATGGCTCGTCCGCGATTTCCGTGCTGTCTTTCCGGTCTCAAGCAATCTGCTACGCAACGAATACCTCCCCGCTCAGGCATACCTCTTATTCATACTGGAAAGGAAGAGAATAACCTTCTGCATTAGAATGAATGCAAAAAGCAACAGGCCGATCAAGATCTTCGTCCACCAACTCGAGAGCGTCCCGTCGAAGGTGATGTAGGTCTGAATGAGGCCCTGGATCAGGATGCCGATGAAGGTACCTGCCACAAATCCCGCCCCCCCGGTCAACAGCGTCCCCCCAATGACCACTGCTGCGATCGCATCGAGCTCGACGCCGACTGCTGCCAGAGAATAACCGGCCGACGTATAGAGCGAAAAAACGATTCCCGATAGACCGGCAAGAAAGCCGGATAATGCATAGATCTGGATTGTCGTGCGGCCCACCGGAACGCCCATCAAAGGCGCCGTCTGAGCGCCGCCGCCTAGGGCGTACACATTGGTCCCGAACCGCGTACGGTGGGCGAGGAATATGCCGGATGCAAAAACCAGAAGCATGATGCCGCCGATTAGCGTCAGTCGCCCGCCGCCCGGCAGCTTGTAATAGATGCTGGTCAAGGTGCCGTAATAATCGTGATTGATCGGAATGCTGTCGATCGAAAGTACAAAAGCCATGCCGCGCGCAAGGAACATACCCGCGAGGGTCACGATGAAAGCTGGCATTTCCAGGTAGTGGATGATAGCGCCCATTGCCGCGCCGAAGATCGTCGTGATGATCAGGACCAGCGCAAACGCAACGAGCGGATGGATTGGCGTGTCCTGCAGAACGACGGCCAAGAACACGCCAGTGAAAGCGATGACAGAGCCGATCGACAGGTCAATGCCGCCCGAGATGATGACAAACGTCATACCGACCGCTGCGATGCCGAGAAAGGCATTATCGGTCAATAGGTTGCCGATGACGCGGGTGGACAAGATGTTTGGATACTGCAGTGTGCAGACAGCATAGGACAGGACGAAAATTACGACGGTCGCAAGCAACGGCAGATATTTTGAGTTCATTGGATCTGGCCTTCCCTGACGCCGCTCGATCGCCGGCTTAAGATGATCGCGGCCGATTGGACCGCCGGCGACTGAATGACGAGGATCACGATCACGATCACCGCCTTGATGATCAGGTTGAACTCCGGCGGAAACCCGGAGAGCAAAATACCGGTGTTTACAGCCTGAATGATCATCGCCCCGATCAATGACCCCACAATACTGAAGCGTCCGCCAAGCAGCGAGTTGCCCCCGACGACGACGGCCAGGATCGCGTCGAGCTCCAGCCAAAGACCCGCGTTGTTGGCATCCGCACCCTTGATGTCAGCGGCGATGATGATCCCGGCGATCGACGCACAAAGGCTGCTCAACATATAGACGGCCATTAGCAGTACAGGCGTCCGCACGCCGGAAAGCGTGCTCGCACGTCGATTGATGCCGGTGGCTTCGATCAGCATGCCAAGCGCCGTGCGCCTTACCAGCAGGATCACCAGGGCGCTCATGATCAGCCATATGATGACAGGCATCGGAAGGAAGGCGAACGAACCGCTGCCAAGAGCGATCAGCCCTTCATCGTTGAAGGTCATGATGACCCCCTCGGTGATGAGTTGCGCGATCCCACGCCCCGCCACCATCAGTACGAGTGTCGCGATGATCGGTTGAATATTGAGCACGGCAACCAGAAATCCGTTCCAGACGCCGCAAAGTAGCCCGACCCCTATCGTCACCAGCAGCGTCATTGCAAGCGATTGACCGGCTACGATGGATGACGCAGCAACCGCCCCGCAGATCGCGATCACCGCGCCGACCGAAAGGTCGATCCCCTTGGTCGCGATCACAAGCGTCATGCCGATTGCGAGCAACGCAACCGGTGCTCCACGGTTCAGCACATCTATCAAGCTGCCGTATAGGCGGTCATTCTGAACTACCACATTAAAAAATTGCGGAAACATAATGAAATTTAAAAGAAGAATGAGCGCGAGCGCAATGAGCTGCGGCGCCAAGCGGATCAGCAATGCATTGAGCGACGACTTCATGCGTACTCCGTCTTCATTTGGGCCGCGGCGATGGCGTCGACGATGCGCGCGGTGCTGATATCGTCGCCCGTCAGCTCTGCGACATGCTCGCGATCGCGAAGTACCAAAATACGTGAGCTATAGGCGATAAGCTCTTCTAGTTCCGATGAAATAACGATCAGAGACATGCCTTTCGCGCAAAGGTCCTCAATCAGGCGGATGATCTCGGCGTGGGCGCCGACGTCGATACCACGGGTTGGCTCGTCGAGGATCAGAAAGTCGGGGTTGGTGGCCAGCCAGCGGGCAAGGATTGCCTTCTGTTGGTTGCCGCCGGACAGGAGACGGATCGGCTTTTCCCTGTCCGTCGTGCGGATGTCGAGCGCCTTGATATAGCGATCGGCCAGTGCGTTTTGATCGGCGCGCGAAATCGGTCGCGCCCAGCCCCTGCGGGCCTGTAGCGCCAAGGCGATATTCTCGCGAATGGAAAGGTCACCGATAATCCCATCCGTCTTGCGATCTTCCGGACAGAAGCCGAAGCCGTGGCGGATTGCCGCCCGCGGATTCGAGAGCGTCACTTCCTTGCCGTCGACTTTTGCCGTTCCGTTGTCTGCCTGCTCGATCCCGAAGAGTAGCTCGGCAGTCTCTGTACGCCCTGAACCGAGCAGCCCCGCAACGCCCACCACCTCGCCAACACGAACCTCGAGATCGAACGGTTTGATTTTGCCGCGTTTGCCGTAGCCTTCGAACCTGTATTTGACCGGGCCAGCCGCGACGGTATGTGCGCGAGCAGTTGCCTCGGCATTTGCCAATTCGTGCCCGAGCATCATTGAGATGAGGCTCTGGCGAGACAGTTCGGACGTTTCGCGCGTGCCAACTAGCCTGCCATTGCGAAGCACCGTGATACGATCACTGACTTCGTAGACCTGCTCCAGAAAATGGGTAATAAAGACAATGCCAAGGGCGCGCTCTTTCAAGTTTCTCATGATGCGAAAGAGCATCGCGACTTCTTGCGTATCGAGGCTTGCCGTGGGCTCATCGAGGATGAGAACTTTGCCGGACAAATCAACAGCCCGGGCGATTGCGACGACCTGCTGGACAGCGACCGAAAACCGATCGAGCTGCGCGGTGACGTCAACTTCTATACCGTATTGGCCAAGCAGCGCCCGTGCTTGCTGGTTCATTGCCCTTACGTCGATCATACCAAACCGTTTTGGTTGGCGGCCGAGATAGAGGTTCTCGGCGACGCTCAGGTTGGGCAGAAGGTTGACCTCTTGATACACCGTGCCAATGCCAAGCCTTTGCGCGGCCAACGTATCGGACGGATTAATTTCCGTGCCGTCGAGAGCAAGGCGCCCTTGGTCGCGGTGATAGGCTCCGGTGATGCATTTGATCAGTGTCGATTTTCCAGCGCCGTTTTCGCCCAAAAGCGCATGCACTTCGCCCTTGCGCAGCGAGAAATCGACGTTGTCGAGCGCTACGGCGCCGGGGAAGAACTTCGATATCCCGGTCGCGGTCAGAACGTTCTCGAAATCGTGAATCATGAAGGCGGCTTTTCCTGATATGGACCGACATGCCACGCTATCAACGGACATGCAGTCCCGACCGGCATCTGGCACGGCCGCACCGGCCCATGATGGGCCGGTGCGGTTCTAGCCTTAAGGATTAGTAGCCAAGGTTCTTCTTGGACTCATAGACCTTCATCGGATCGTCGGATGGCGTATAGAGCTTCGATTCCGTCTGAATCCATTTTGCCGGCGCCTTCTTGTCCTTCAGGTAGGCATCGAGCACGTCGAATGCGGGACCTGCCATGTTCGGCGTCAGTTCCACAGTGGCGTTTGCTTCGCCGGCTGCCATGGCCTTGAAGATATCAGGCACGGCGTCGATCGAGACGACGAGAATATCCTTGCCCGGCTTCAGGCCTGCTTCCTTGATCGCCTGGATGCCGCCAACGGCCATGTCGTCGTTGTGGGCGTAGAGGGCGCAGATATCCTTGCCGCCGTTTTCAGCCTTCAGGAAGCTTTCCATGACTTCCTTGCCCTTGGTGCGGGTGAAGTCGCCGGTCTGGCTGCGCACGATCTTGAAGTTGGCCTTACCAGCAATGGCTTCCTCGAAACCCTTCTTGCGGGCGATGGCCGGTGAGGAACCCGTCGTGCCCTGAAGCTCGACGATGTTGCAGGGCTTGTCGCCAACGGTCTTTGCCAGCCAGTCGCCGGCAACCTTGCCTTCGTGAACCTGGTCCGAGGTAACGGCGGTCAGGTACAGGTCCTCCGGCGCCTTGATCGTACGATCAAGCAGGATAACCGGGATTTCCGACTCCTTTGCTTCCTTCAGTACGGCGTCCCAACCGGTTTCGACAACCGGAGCGAGGAAGATGGCATTGACACCCTGAGCGATGAACGAGCGGATCGCCTTGATCTGATTTTCCTGCTTCTGTTGCGCGTCAGCAAACTTCAGGTCCACGCCGCGCTTCTTGGCTTCTTCCTTGGTGACCGTCGTCTCGGCGGCACGCCAACCGGATTCAGAGCCGATCTGCGAAAAGCCCACGACCAGCTCTGCGGCTGATGCCGAGCCGAACATGCAGGCAGCCAGAATCGTGGCACTCAAGAGTGCAGTCTTCAATTTCATGATTTCCTCCCAAAGCCGCCTCCACGCGGCACAGCTGGAAAAAATCATATAGTATTACTTTTGTAAATGCACTTTCTGGTTTGCAGCGCAGAAAAAAAGGCGCTCGAAGTGAGCGCCCTTTCGCAAGTGCTAATTGTTAGCCGAAAATCACTTCGGCAACTTGTCGTCCACGCCTTCGACGTAGAAGTTCATGCCGAGCAGCGTGCCATCGTCGGCCTTTTCGCCGGCCTTCAGCCAGGGCGTGCCGTCCTGCTTGTTGATCGGACCGGTGAAGGGATGCAGTTCGCCGGACTTGATCTTGGCTTCGGTTTCCTGGGCCATCTTCTTCACGTCGTCGGGCATGTTGGTGTAGTCGGCCATCTTGAGGATGCCGTCCTTCAAGCCGTCCCAGCTCTGCTCGGACTTCCAGGTGCCGTCAAGAAGGGCGTGAACGCGCTTGGAGTAGTAGTTACCCCAGGTGTCGACAATTGCCGTCAGCTGAGCCTTCGGACCGGCTGCGATCATGTCGGAGGCCTGGCCGAATGCGTGTATGCCGCGCTCCTCGGCAACCTGCATCGGCGCGGTGGTGTCCGTATGCTGCGTCAGGACGTCAACGCCCTGGTCGACCATGGCTTTTGCTGCATCGGCTTCCTTGCCGGGATCAAACCAGGTGTTCACCCAGATGACCTTGAGCTTGAAGTCGGGATCGATCGAGCGTGCACCCTGCTCGAAGGCGTTGATGCCCATCACGACTTCCGGGATCGGGAAGGACGCGATGTAGGCAGCACCGTGGTTCTTCGAGGTCTTCGCCGCGATCTGGCCGAGGATGTAGCGGCCTTCATAGAAGCGCGAGTTGTAGGTCGCAAGATTCGGACCGGACTTGTAGCCCGTGCCGTGTTCGAACTTCACGTTCGGGAATTTCGCAGCAACCTTCACGGTGGCATCCATGAAGCCGAAGGACGTCGTGAAGATCAGCTTGCAGCCCGAACGCGCCAAACGCTCGATAGCACGCTCGGCATCGGGGCCTTCCGGCACGTTTTCGAGGTATGGCGTATCGATCTTGTCGCCGAATTCCTTCTGGATCTGCTGACGGCCAAGATCGTGCGCCTGCGAGTAGCCGCCGTCAGTGTGCGATCCGACGTAGACGAAGCAGACCTTCGTTTTGTCGGCAGCCTGCGCGGTAGAGCCGACGCTCAGGACCGCGGCAGCCGATGCGGCAAATGCAAGTGCTAGTTTTTTCATAATAACCCCTGTTGGTTTGGAATTTCCGGAAGCGCTTTTCATTCTTTTGTTTAGCGCTCCGGGACGAATGCTTTTCCCAGCGACGCGGGCGTGTTGATCAACGTCGTGCGCCGATTATGAGAAATGATGACAAGAACCACAATAGTTGCAGCATAGGGGAGCATCGACAGGAACTGGGCCGGAATTCCAACCCCGAAAGCCTGCGCGTGAAGCTGCAGGATCGTCACTGCGCCGAACAGATAGCCGCCGGCAAAAACCCGCCACGGCCGCCAAGAGGCGAAGACGACAAGCGCGAGCGTGATCCAGCCGCGGCCGGAAGACATGTTCTCCACCCATTGCGGCGTATAGACGAGAGAAAGCTGTGCTCCCGCAAGGCCTGCGCAGGCACCGCCGAACATGACAGCAAGGTAGCGCGTACGGATGACGCCGATGCCGAGGGCGTGCGCCGAGCCGTGACTGTCGCCGATTGCTCGCAGTTTCAAGCCGGCGCGGCTGCGGAACAGGAACCAGCTCACGCCGAACAGCAGAGCGAGCGACAGGTAAAACGTCAGGTCCTGACGGAAGAGCACCGAGCCGATCAGCGGGATGTCGGAAAGATAAGGGACGACGATCGGCGCGAGGCGAACGCCGGGCACGCTGACATAGCCCTCCCCAAGCATGCCCGAGACCCCAAGCCCGAGGATCGTCAACGCCAGGCCGGTCGCTACCTGGTTGGCGACCAGCGTGAGGGTGAGAAAGCCGAAAAGCAGCGAAAACAGAGCGCCGGCGACAATCCCGCCCAACAGTCCGATATAGGGAGAACCTGACATTTGCGCTGTTGCGAAGGCCGCAACAGCGCCCATGATCATCATGCCTTCGACACCCAGGTTCAAAACACCGGATCGTTCGGTAACGAGTTCGCCTAGGGCGGCAATGACCAGCGGCGTGGACGCAGTGATGACGGTCAGCAAAATTGCTTCGAAGATGCTCATGCCACACCTCCCCGGACCCGCGACCAGAGGATACGGATCTTGTAATAGATGAGGGTGTCACACGAGAGCACGAAGAACAGTATCAGGCCCTGGAAGACGCGGGTCACCTTGTCGGATACGCCGAGCGACAGCTGTGCAGCCTCGCCGCCGAGATAGGTCAGGGCCAGCACCAGGCCCGACGCGATGATGCCGAGCGGGTTGAGACGTCCGAGAAACGCGACAATGATCGCCGTGAAGCCGTAGCCGGGAGAAATCGCCGGCTGCAGATGCCCGATCGATCCCGATACTTCCGAGATACCGGCAAGCCCGGCAAGCGCGCCCGAAAACAGAAAGCTGAACCAGATCATCTTCCTGGAGGAAAAGCCGGCGAAACGCCCTGCCCGCTCAGACTGCCCGAGCACGACGATCTCGAAGCCCCTCAGCGTATATTTCAGCATGAACCAGACAAGAAACGCGGCGACAATCGCGAACACGAAGGCCCAATGCGCGCGGCCGGATTCCTCCCATATTGCTGGCAGCGTGGCTTCCGGGGGAAACGGCACGCTTTCCGGAAAGTTGAAGCCCTGCGGATTGCGCCAGGCACCGCGGATCAGCCAATCGAGGAAAAGCTGAGCGATATAGACGAGCATCAGGCTCGTCAGGATTTCGTTGGTATTGAAATGTGCCTTCAGCAGCGCTGGAATGGCCGCAAACAAAGCGCCGCCGATGGCTCCCATGACGAGCATGAGAGGCAACACAAATAGCGAATGCCATTCCGTGAACAGGATCGGCAGAATGGAGCCGGTGATCGCGCCGATCGTGAACTGTCCTTCGGCGCCGATATTCCAGTTGTTGGAGCGATAACAGACGGCCAGTCCGACGCCGATCATGATCAGCGGTGCCGCCTTCACGGCAAGTTCGTGTAGTGACCAGACCTCAAGCAAGGGTTCGAGGAAAAAGGCGTCGAGCGCTTCGACCGGGTCCTTGCCGAGGATGGCAAACATGATTGCACCGGCGATCAATGTCAGCAGCAAAGCCAACACCGGCGACACGAAGCCGTAAAGCTTCGACGCTTGCGGTCGCTTTTCCAGCTCAATGCGCATCTTGCGCCTCCGAGGTGGCCTTGCTCTCGTGCAGGCCGCCCATCAAAAGGCCAATCTTTTCCCGAGACAGTTCTCCTGCCGGGAACGGTTGCGAAAGCCGCCCTTCAGAAATCACGGCAATCTCCGTTGCGACTTCGAATATTTCGTCAAGGTCCTGGCTGATGACGACGACGGCGGAGCCATTCCGCGCCAGATCCACAAGCGCCTGACGAATGCGGCTGGCCGCCCCTGCATCGACGCCCCAGGTCGGCTGGTTGACGACGAGAACAGCAGGTTGGCGATCCAGTTCGCGGCCGACGATGAACTTCTGCAGATTGCCGCCGGAGAGCGAACCCGCAGCCGGATCCTCGCCGCTTTTGCGGACGTCCATCGCCTCGGCGATCCGCTTGGTCGCGGTCTTTACGGCGCCCCGGCGGATGACCTTGAGAAAGCCGCCACCGAGGAAGGCCCTACGGTCGGATTGGCTGCGCGCCAGCACCAGATTGTCGGAGAGTTTCATGGCCGAGACGGCAGCATGGCCATGACGCTCTTCCGGCACAAAACCGGCGCCGAGCAAACGACGCGCAGTGATGCCCTGGGTGCCCATGGCCTTCTTCCGGATCGTGATCGCCTCCGGCGAACTGACCGGATACTCGCCGGAGAGCGCATCGAAGAGTTCTCCCTGGCCGTTGCCGGCAACGCCTGCGATCGCCAGAATCTCGCCGGAGCGGACCGTCAAGGAGACGTCCTTAAGCGGCATGGCGAAGGGTGTGCGCGCGGCAACCGAAAGATTTGCGACCGCAAGCTGCACCTCGCCTTTGTTGCCGCGATCCGGATGCGTGACCGTTGCAACGTCGCTGCCGACCATCATCCGGGCGAGAGAAGCCGGCGTCTCCCGGCGCGGATCGCAGGCGCCTGTGACCCTGCCGCTGCGCAGCACCGTCGCGCGGTCGCAGATGCGCTGCACTTCTTCAAGCCGATGGCTGATGTAGAGCACCGATTTGCCCTCCGCCTTCAGCTTGAAGAGTGTTTCGAAAAGCTTGTCGGCCTCCTGCGGCGTCAGCACGGACGTCGGCTCATCAAGGATAATCAGCTTGGGGTTCTGCAGCAGCGCGCGCACGATCTCGATGCGCTGGCGTTCACCGACGGAGAGGTCCGCCACATGGGCGTGCGGGTCGAGCGGCAGCCCGTAGGCGCGCGAAAGCGCCCTTGCCTCCTCCGCAATCCTGCCGATCGGAATGCTGTCTTCGAGCGAAAGCGCGATATTCTCGGCGACAGTCAGCGCCTCGAAAAGCGAAAAGTGCTGAAAAACCATGCCGATGCCGAGCCTGCGGGCGTCGCCCGGCGAGCCGATCGAAACCGGTTGGCCCTCCCACACGATGCGGCCTTCGCTTGGTTCCAGCACCCCAAACAGCATCTTGACCAGCGTCGATTTACCGGCGCCGTTTTCGCCAAGGAGAGCATGGATTTCGCCGGGGGCGATATCTAGATCGATATGGTTGCAGGCGGCAAAGCTGCCGAAGAATTTCGTCAGTTGCTGGACCGACAGTAACGCACCGGAGCCCGGCACATCAGATAATGACACGTTCCCCTCATTTCCCTCTGCCGACCCTGCCCGTTCGGGTCATTATGGGATCAGCAGCGTAGTTCCGGTAGTTCTTCTGGATTCCAGATCCATGTGGGCCCGCCCGACCTCACGCAATGGATAGGTTTGGTTGATATTGATACGCACTTTGTTGCTCAAAACAACATCAAATAACGCGTTTGCACAATTGGTTAGCTCCTCGCGCGTCGCGATGTAAGTGAAAAGCGTCGGCCTCGTTGCAAAGAGCGATCCTTTCTGGGCGAGCATGGCGAGTGTGAAGTTCTCGATCGGCCCCGAAGACTGGCCAAAAGAGACAAACATGCCGAGCCGTCTCAGACAGTCGAGCGACTGGGGAAATGTGTCGCGGCCGATTGAGTCATAGACCACGTGAACGCCCGCGCCACCGGTGATTTCGCGCACACGCCCAGCAAAGTTATCGGTATTGTAATTGATGGCGTGATCGTATCCGTGCTGGAGAGCCAACTGCACCTTGCTGTCCGACCCAGCGGTGCCGATCACCGTTGCGCCGAGCGCCCTTGCCCATTGTCCGGCTATTAGGCCAACACCGCCGGCCGCCGCATGAAACAGGATCGTGGTACCGGGGGCGACCCTGTAGGTTCGGTTGAGAAGATACTCGGCGGTCATGCCCTTCAGCATCATCGAAGCTGCCGTATCGAGCGGAATTCCATCCGGAACTTTGACGAGGTGCTTCGTTTCGATGTTTCGTTCGACGCTGTAGGCGCCGTCAGATCCTGCATAGGCGACGCGATCGCCGACCTTAAACTCCTCCACACCAGGGCCGATAGCTGTAACGGTGCCTGCCGCTTCCTTGCCTGTCACGAACGGCATATGCGGCGCCTTATAAAGCCCGGTGCGGAAATAGACGTCGATGAAGTTCAAGCCAATGGCCGCGTGCTTGATCTGGACTTGCCCCGCACCGGGAGGCGGCAGGTCGATATCGATATATTCGAGAACTTCAGGTCCGCCGGTCTTGCTGAAAGAAACCGCCTGCGTTCTTGCCATTGCCTTCTCCTAATCGCGCCTTCCAAGCGCCGGGAAGAACTGCAACACGGCGCCAATGCAGTAGAGGTAGATACCGCTGAGAATAAAGAGGACAAGCGCCCATTGTGGGATCACGAAATGCATCAGCAGCGCATACATTCCGAGCCCCGACCACAAGAAGAAGACGCCGAGGTTGAGCGGCCGGAGCCGCTGGACGCGGACGGGGTGGAGGAAATTGATCGGCAGGAAGGTGAGGATGACGGAGACGAGGACGACCGTTAGCGCCGTGATCGCACTGGCATCGATGACGAACAATGTGAAGACGATCATGTTCCAGACCACCGGAAAGCCCGAGAAGAAGTACTCGTCGGTCTTCATGCCGGTATCGGCGTAGTAGATTGCGCTGGATACCACGATCATCCCTGCAGCCACGAAGGACCACGGCTCGCCGATCATGCCGCTCTGGTAAAGCGCAAACGCAGGCAGCAGGACGTAGGTCACATAGTCGATGATATTGTCGAGCGTATCGCCCGACCAGTTCGGCAGCACTTCCTTGACACTGACCTTGCGGGCGATCGGTCCATCGATGCCATCAACGAGAAGTGCCAGCCCCAGCCACCAGAACATGTCGATGAACCGATGCTCGGCAGCAGCAACGACGCCGAGAAAGGCAAGAAAGGACCCGGACGCCGTCAGAATATGGACGGAGAATGCGCGCATTTCCGCGTAAGGTACGCGCTTGTAATTGAAAATCTTCATGTTTCCCCGAGCAGCCTATGGCGTCCGCGCCCGGCAGACGCGGTTTTTGCCTAATATGCATCCTTTGTCCCGCTTCGCCAGCGCAAAAGCAACGAAGCCCCTTAAGGCCCTGGAATCATGACAGCGACACGCATATTTCGTACAAGTCGCTCGAGAAAGAATGGAATACCTTTAATCGGGACACTATTTGTAATATCTCGCTGGCATCGAAAACATTGTGCGACCAATACGGGATCCGATACCGAAATGAACGCCCCTGCAAAGACCGAAGACTTCGCCTCACCGATTCCGGCTGGAGTCTATGCCGAAACCGTGCTCAGCGTGACCCATTACACGGATCGCCTGTTCCGGTTTACGATGACGCGTCCGCAGGGCTTCCGCTTCCGGTCGGGCGAGTTCGCAATGATCGGATTGATGGTCGACGGCAAGCCGATCTTCCGTGCCTATTCGATCGCAAGCCCCGCCTGGGCAGAAGAGCTTGAATTCTTCTCGATCAAGGTTCCGGACGGCCCTCTGACCTCACACCTCCAGGCGATCAAGCCGGGCGACCAGGTTCTGATGCGCAAGAAGCCGACAGGCACGCTGGTGCTTGACGCGCTGACGCCCGGCCGTCGCCTCTATATGTTTTCGACCGGGACCGGCATTGCGCCTTTCGCCAGCCTGATCCGCGATCCGGAAACCTACGAGAAGTACGAGGAAGTCATCCTCACCCACACGACCCGCGACGTGGCGGAGCTGAAATATGGCTTCGACCTGGTCGACGAGATCAAGAATGACGAACTCCTTCAGGAAGTCGTCGGCGACAAGCTGCGCCATTATGCGACCGTCACCCGCGAAGACTTCGAGTACCGCGGCCGTATCACCGACCTGATTTCCTCAGGCAAGCTCTTTACCGACCTCGGTGTCCCGCCGCTCGATCCGGTAATCGATCGCGGCATGATCTGCGGCTCCTCCGCGATGCTGAAGGATACGAAGGAATTGCTGGAAGGTGCCGGCCTCAACGAAGGCGCAAACAGCAAGCCGGCGGAGTTTGTGATCGAACGCGCATTCGTCGGGTAAATTTGCAGTGACGGACTTATTTGCGGCCCCGGCAACGGGGCCGTTTTCAATTGTGGTTGCTGAGATATTCGATCAGTGCGCTCATCGCGTGGCCGGCGTCCTTCGACCTGCCCTGCTCAATGGCTCGCATGACTGCAACATGCAGTGCGATAGATTGATCCATCCGGCTGGGGCTCGTGGACGCAGACCAGAGCCGACGCGAATGGGTTTGAACCGGTCCAAGCGCCGACGTGATAAAAGCGTTGGGGCAAGCCTCTTCCAGAATTTCGTCAAACGCCTTGTCCGCGGCGAAAAATGCTGCCACATCGCCGGTTGTGGCGCACATTTGCATTGCCTGCGCGCATTCCATCAGTTCTCGACGCTGCTCTGATGTGGCGGATTCGGCAGCCAGCGCCGCTGCGATCGGCTCAAGCTCGCGGCGAACCTGCATGACATTGTCATGGTCGGTCGGCTTGATCTCCGCCACCTGCAGCCCGACACGCGGCTTCACCACGATCAACGCTTGCCAAGCAAGCTTCTGAATCGCCTCGCGCACCGGCGTACGCCCGTGGCCGGCCAAGTCGATCAGGTGTTTCTCAGTGACCAACGCACCCGGCCGCAAAGCCAAGGTTACGATCGCATGCTCCAGGCTAAGGTAGGCAAGGTGGCTGAGTGAATTCTGCATTCGCGTATCCATGGCTTCAAAAAATGCGCGTCGCGAGGGCGACCTAAAACCGATGATATATCAGCGTGCTCTCGAGCGGCAAGTTGGCGCCGACCTGGATGGCGGTGCGGAAGTCGTGCGATGTTTCCTCAATCCTGCCCTACGGTTCTCTCGTGGAATAGATGTCGGAAACTCTCTCCACCGGAATCAGCGCCGCGTGGCTGGCTATTCGTGTCGCAGAGCCTCGATTGGATTGAGTTGTGCTGCTCGCCGTGCCGGGAAGTATCCGAACACCATTCCGATTGCGGCGGAGAACGCGAAAGCAACCCCAATCATCGTGGGGCTGACAACGAAGGGAACCTTCAGGACTGTTACGGCCCCGTAGCCGAGCCCAACCCCCAGCAGGATCCCGGCGACGCCGCCAAAGACAGACAATGCCACCGCTTCGACCAGGAACTGCAGCAGCACCTGCTTTTCCAGCGCACCAATCGCCAGGCGTATGCCGATTTCCCGAGTACGCTCGGTCACCGACACCAGCATGATGTTCATGATTCCGATTCCGCCAACGAGCAGGCTGATCGCGGCGACCGCACCGAGCAAGCTGGTCAGCAGCGTCGTGGTGCCGGTCATCGCGTCGGCAATCTGCGTCATGTCATTAACACTGAAGTCATCCTCGCGGCTAGGGATAATCTTTCGCCGCTCGCGAAGCAGGTTTTCGGTTTCATCCTGAATTTTCGTTGTCGAGACACCGTCACGCGCGGAAATTACGATCATCTGGACATTGGCATTTGCCTTGCCGCCGACCCGGCGCTGATAGACTTTGACAGGCATTATAACAACGTCATCCTGGTCGTTGCCCATGCCGGATTGGCCGCGTTTGGCAAGGACGCCGATGACACTGCAGGACACCTTGCCGACGCGAATCTGCTGCCCGTTGGGATTGGCAGCGCCAAAGAGCTGGGAGCGTACGGTCTCACCGAGAATGCAGCGCGGGCGCCCACGCTCCTCTGCGGCGTCGAAGGTGCGGCCAATCGCCATGTCCCAATCCTGGGCTATGAAGTAGTCATTGGTGGTGCCCATGACCGTCGTCGAATGGCTCTGCCCGCCGTAAATGACTGTCGCGGTCGTCTGATTGAGCGGCGCCGCGGCACGAAGACCATTGACCTGGTCGCGGATGGCGTCGACATCCTTCACGGTAAAACGACGTGCCTCCGAACTTGCGCGGCCAGGGCCGAACTGACCCGGACGCGCAAACAGCATGTTGGTGCCCAGCCGCGAAAGCTCGGCCGAGACCTGAGCGGTGGTGCCGTTGCCGATCGTCACCAACGCGATGACTGCCGCCACGCCGATGACGACACCGAGCACGGTGAGAAACGAACGGAGCATATTGCGACTGATTGCGCGGAGCGCGAGTTTCAGCGTTTCAAAGAACATGATCCGCCCTCCCGCGATGCTCGGCCTCAGTCTCCAGCTTGCCGTCAATGAAGCGCAGCAACCGCTGGGCATAGGCGGCGATGTCGGGTTCGTGCGTAACCATGACGATCGTGATGCCCTGCTCCCGGTTCAACCGCGTCATCAAGTCCATGATCTCAACGCTGGTCTTGGTGTCGAGATTGCCGGTCGGCTCGTCCGCAAGAAGCAGCGAGGGTTCTGCTACAATCGCCCGGGCGATGGCCACACGTTGCTGCTGGCCGCCGGAAAGTTCCTGCGTCTTGTGATGCTCGCGCCCGGAGAGCCCCACAAGCCCGAGCGCCTCCTTCGCCTTGCGGTGGCGCTCACTCGCCTGCGTGCCGCGATAGATCAGCGGCAGTTCGACATTCTCCAAAGCTGAAGTGCGCGGCAGCAGGTTGAACCCTTGGAATACGAAGCCGAGCATATGACGGCGCAACAACGTCAGTTGGCTGCGGTCGAAGCCCTGTGTCGATACGCCCTGGAAAATGTAGTCGCCGGCGCTCGGGACATCGAGGCAGCCAAGGATGTTCATGGCCGTCGATTTGCCCGAGCCCGAGGGGCCCATGATGGCGACGAACTCGTGTTCGCGGATCGACAGATCCACCCGGTCAAGGGCGCGAATGGCCGCCTCTCCGTGACCGTAGATCTTCGAGACCTGCTTGAATTCGATGAGTGGCGGGCTCGTCATGCTGAGCCTCACCTATTTCGCTTGCGCGGTGGCGTCGGTGATCACGGCATCATTTTCTTTGATGTCACCGGATACAATCTGGGTGAGTTGTCCGTCGGACGAACCCACTTGGATGACCGCGGCTGCCGGCTTGCCCGATTTCAGCACCCAAACGCGCCGCTTTGCTCCGGTCAGCGCTTCTCCGCCCTGGTTGCCGGTCCGCGGTCCCATGCGCGGCGGTCTGAGCAAGCTGAAGATACCTCTGCCACGGGGTGACTCTGCCGCCGGGGGCGCATAGCGAAGCGCCGAGTTGGGAATCATAAGAGTATCCTTGACTGCCTCAACGGTGACGTCGGCCGTGGCTGTCATGCCCGGCCGCAGCAACAGATCGGCATTATCGACCGACAGAATCGCCTTGTAGGTCACGACATTGTTTGTCGTCTCGGATGCAAATCGGATCTGTTTGATTTCCGCCGGAAAAGTCCGGTTGGGATAAGCGTCGACCGTGAACGTCGCCTTCTGGCCGACGGCAATCTGACCGACATCGGCCTCGTCGACATCGACCTGCAACTCCATCTTCCTCAGATCGCCGGCGATCACGAAAAGCACGGGCGCCGACAGCGATGCGGCGACTGTCGCGCCCGGATCGACGGATCGTGTCAGAACCACACCATTGATGGGCGAGATGATCTTCGCTTTGGCTAGGTTGACCTCGGCCAGGCGCAAATCCGCCTCCGCGGAGGCTACCGTGGCGACATTGATGTCCTTGGCAGCGACCGCAGAATCGAACTTGTAGCGTGCATCCTCGAGGCTTTGTTGTGTCGAAACATTGCTTTGGACGAGGTTGCGAAAGCGCTGAAATGAGCTTTGGGCCGACTCCAGATCAGCCGTAGCCTTCACAACGTTGGCCTTAGCAGAATCGAGTTTTGCCCGCGAACTCTTCACATCGGCCTCAAGCTTGTTCGTATCGAGCGCGGCTAGAACTTCGCCGGCCTTGACCTCGCTGTTGTAGTCGACGTTCACGTCACGAACCGTCCCGGAGAGCTCACTTGATATATCTACCTGCTCGGTCGGCTGCACGGATCCTGTTGCTGTCACCAGCACGGTCAGGTCACCACGTTTAACGGGCTGAGTTGTGTAGTTGTATTGGTTGCCCTCCTGTCGCGAATAGAAATAGCCCGCGCCGCCGGCGGCCAGAATCAGCAGAAGCAATAGCGATAGTCGACCACGCCAACGGCCCTTCGACTGTTTGCGTGAGGCCGCAAGAACGGTCGCCAGCTCGGCGCTCGCCTTTTTCGGCTTGGTTTCATGCATATCCTTGACGTCGTTCATTCCGGCCTCGATCAACATGCTGCCAATGCAGCTGTCAGCAAGATAACTATGTCGAAGCTGAACGGCAGATTAGCATCGGCCCGGATTGGCACGAAACGGTGTTGGAATGAAATGAAATCTTGGTAATGAGAGTTCAGTTTTCCGTTGGAACCTTGGCATCGAAGGCGTCCGTTTCGTATTGCCAAGCGGCCGCCACTGGATGCAGCCAGGTTTCACGTCGCTTGATCCAAAGCTCCTGAACCGGCCGGAGGCCATTCGGAGCATCGTCCAGCGATCCAATCCGGATTTCTGCAAACTCATCAGTCAAGCAGAAGAGACGTCCACCACATCGGGGACAGAAGCTGCGACCGGCGTAAGTGGACACCTCACCCGATTGATCGAATGAGGATCTCGGCCACATCGCAAAGGCTACAAAGATCGATCCACTGGACTTGCGGCAATCGGCGCAATGACACAGTCCCACGCGGATGGGCTCGCCTCTGACCGTGTAGCGCACTGCACCGCAGAGGCAGCCTCCATTCCGGGTACCCGTCGACGAAGCCATCAGTGAGCCGGCAATCGGCGCTTGGCGGCCATCAGTAGGTCGAGTTCTGTCGCAGATGGCCCGAACTTTTCAAAGAGCCGCTTTGCCTCGGTTTCCTCCAGGCGATATTTCCTTGCGAACTCACCAAGACTATAGGGTCGGCCACGCAACACTTTTCGGGTTGTCGGTGCTGGTGTAGTCATGCTCGTCATGCACATTCTCCTTGGTTGCACAAGGGGCTAGCTAGAGCATCGCGTGATTTTGTGAAGGTGTTGATCAGTCCTCGGAAGGGTTTGATTCGATTAAATTTTTTTTGGGAACCTTCTGACCATTTGTGCATTTATAAGGCGAGATTGTGAGCCGCGCCAAGCGGACACGGCGATGCGAAAGAATGCCCGGATTTTTCCGCTTTCCCCGGGTGGCCAACGAAACGGCACTCGAGCTTTCGCCCGCCCGGTTCATGATCTCGTTTCCCCCAACTTTTATAAAGCGCCCTCGGGCGCTTTTCTTTTTTGGACCGGCTGCCCGGTCGGCCTTTCAGGCTAGGGCGCAAGAAATGTGCCTAATGCACAGGGAACGATGATTTTTTGGTTGACCACAATGGGGCACCTGCATATGTTCCGCGCACTTCCAGCCGGGCGAACCGCCGGGCACCTGGGAGAGCGTAGCTCAGCCGGTAGAGCAACTGACTTTTAATCAGTAGGTCTCGGGTTCGAACCCCGACGCTCTCACCATGAAAATCAAAGACTTGGTGGAGAAACGTGCCGCGCTGGTGAGTTGAGTCATTTCGCTTGTCGACTCCAGCGCCTAATAGCTGCACGGACGATTGTCGCTCGGTCTAAATCCACCTGCGCAGGCTGGGTTTAGCGAGTAATCGCGTTGATAGGACGTCGAAGGTCCGATTGACGAGGTATAGTCGGGGTTGGTGGTGCAAGCCGAAACGATCGTGGAAAGACTGATCAGCGTTCCGGTCGCTACGAATGCGAGAAATCGGCTCATCTGAACTTCTCCCTAGGTGAGTGCTCACCCCGCGCAATCTCAGCGCCATTCGCTGAAAAAGCGGCTTCAGGTCCAGTAGTCTTCTCTGCGGGCAGAGACCAGTTTCCCGGTGGCCACCT
Source organism: Rhizobium grahamii CCGE 502 (assembly GCF_000298315.2). GTDB lineage: Bacteria > Pseudomonadota > Alphaproteobacteria > Rhizobiales > Rhizobiaceae > Rhizobium > Rhizobium grahamii. Next base: position 296,591 of record NZ_AEYE02000011.1, read on the forward strand.
GTCCGCAGATCATTTCGTGTCCTCTGCCCCCAGTCTGACACGTATCAATGTGACGTCGTCTTCCGGCTTGCCAACAGCAGAATGTAGTCGTCTGCCGCATCCGCTATTGCCATCGCTACCTCCGCGGGCGCCCATCCCTTTTGCTGCGCGTCGCGGATGATCTGATGGAGGGCGGGTTCAACATCAGCGCGGCAATCGAGCAGACGTTGATCATGCGTAGTGTCATTGCGAACCGACTGAAGATTGATCATAGCGGAACCCCTCTCATATGAAGGAAGTTACCATGACATAGATTGCAGGTTGAGCAAGCAAATGCTTAAGGAAAGAAGCGATTTCGTTGAGAATGCGCTTTTTTGATTACACAACCGGCGTCGGCAAAACGTTTCACGGCATAATCAGCCGTTAAATCCATCACCAGAGTACCGCCAATTTCCGCCGGCCCTACGCTACAACGGGCCTAAAACCTCACTGCATGGAACAAAACCAATAGATATTGGTATTGTTTGTACCCCGCTGATATGGCGAAACGTATAAGAATTGGTATGCATCGCGGTACGGTGGATTGTGCGCAACTGGAGTTGGACAATGCATGTCGTGCAGAATGGCGATTTAGGACAATCTCGGCTTGGTCTTACCGGAACACTAAGCACTTCTCCAAACGCACTCGACATAGCGTCGAGTATTTTTAATGACACGTCCAGTAGTTGTGCTTTGTAATGGGGCCAGGTGGACCGTGCTTGGTCGAGTACTGCCGGTGGGGGCGAAATGTAAAATAGACTTCCTCTAGACCACCTGAGCCCTTTGCGCCGCACCTATTTTCGGGAGAATAGATTTGCGTTGCGCAACGAAGCGGATGGCTTATCTTTTTTGTTGTGGGGGAATTGAGTCTCGGTGGCGTGCATTGACGTTTTACTCTGCCAATTGCGTTGCGAAACAGTCTCGTGTTGCTAATCACATATTTCTGCCTCTCCTATAGAGGACGCCTCAATTTCCACCTTGGGCGCTGACTTCGTTGTTTCTCTGAAAGGAAATCATATGGAAGACGCAGGTGTGGGTTGGGTAGCGGCCATCATCATCGGTGGCATTGCCGGATGGCTCGCGGAAAAATTCATGAACAGCAACATGGGGCTGTTGATGAACATCATTTTGGGCATTGTCGGCGCAATCGTCGCAAATGCCATCCTCGCAGGACTGGGCATCACGCTCGCCGGCTGGCTAGGCTATCTGATTGCGGGATTTGTCGGCGCCTGCCTGCTGATTGCCGTGGGGCGGGTTATTCGTCGTTAGATACCCATGCAAAATTAAAAGCCGGGCGTCCGCACGCCCGGCCCTCGCCTTGTCAACTGCCAATCGACCTTTATCGACGGCTCATCAATCCGAAAAGATAGGCGACGCCGGCTGTCACTGCGAGCGCGAAGATAGGCTCCTCCCTTACCTTGTCGCGCAGCCGTTCCGTCATGACCGAGGCTTCGTCGGCTACGGCGGTCTTGGCGCCCTGGCCGAGTGCAACAACGCTCTCGGATAGACGTGCAAGGTCTTCGCGCAATGCTGTGACCTGTGCGGAAAGATCGTCTGCCGCGATTTCCGCCTTCACGCGCGCGGTTGCGGACTGGGCGGAGGCGGTTTTCATATCGGCCATGGTCTGCTCCTCTTTTTCCGGATGCTCTTCAACGAATTAGCCCTCAGAAAGGTTCCGATATCGGGCGTCTTTTGCCGCGCCAAGCGCTTCGACGTGGTTGCAGATATAGCGCAGATGTTTTCGTGCGATAACCCTTCATTTCCTGCTGGCTTTGTTCTAAGGAACGTCCAATGCTTTGCCCGCGAACGGGCGAATATAATGCGAGGTTTGCGTTTCGATGTTCGATCTTCTGAGAAGAGCTGCTCATACCTGGGTTGCCAAGCTCCTCATGCTGCTGCTGGTTGCCTCTTTTGGTATCTGGGGCGTGTCGCGCTCGTTGATAACGGGCGGCAGCAGCACGACGGTTGTCAGCGTCGGAGACCAGCACGTCGACGTCAACGAATTTCGCTTGGCCTACCAGCGACAGGTCGCAAATCTCAGCCAGCAGTTCGGCATGCGCCTGACGCCCGACCAGGCCCGCGCTTTTGGCGTTGAACAGCAGGTGCTGGCGCAGCTCGTCGCCGGCGCATCACTCGACCAGTTGGCGGACGAGATGAACCTTGGCCTGTCCCAGGATCGGCTTGCACAGTTGATCGGCGATGACCCAGCCTTTAAGGCGGTCAACGGCCAGTTCGACCGCACCCTCTTTACATCGCGGCTGCGCAATGCCGGCATCCGCGAGGATGATTATATCAAGGAACGCAGCAAGGTTGCCGTCCGCAGCCAGATCGTGGACGCTGTCTCGAACGGCTTCACAGCGCCGAAGACGCTGGTCGACGCCCTCAAGCTTCATGGACAGGAAAGCCGCGGTATCGATTACCTGTTGCTGACCAATGCCAACATCGAGCCGATCAAGGCGCCTGCCGAGGATGTGCTTGCCAAGTGGTTCGAGGGCACCAAGACACGCTACCGTGCTCCGGAATACCGCAAGGTGGCTTTCCTCAAGCTTCAGCCGGAGGACATAGCCGACGCCGCCTCCGTTACCGATGACCAGATCCGCGAGGATTTCGAAAAGCGCAAGGATAGTTTCCGCACGCCTGAAACCCGCACGATCGAGCAATTGACGTTCCAGAACAGGGATCTCGCCAACGCCGCCGAAGCCGCGCTGAAGACCGGCACGACATTCGATCAGCTGGTAACCGATCAGGGCAAGACCGCTACCGACGTGTTCCTAGGCGAATTCTCCAAGGACAAGGTTCCGGATCAGGCCATTGCAGAGGCTGCCTTCGCAGTCTCGAAAGACGGCGGCACGACGCCGGTCGTCGATGGCACGTTCGGTCCGGTCGTCCTCCGCGTGAGCAACATCAAGCCCGAAAGCGTCAAGAGCCTTGATGAGGTCAAGGACGAGATCCGCAAGCAGCTCGCCGTCTCCAACGCATCGCAGGAACTCATCAACGTACACGATCAGATCGAGGACCTGCGCGGCTCCGGCTCGACCCTGGAGCAGATTGCAGAACAGCTCAAGTTGAAGGCCGTTGTCGTCGACGCCGTCGACGCTACGGGTCTCGGCAAGGACGGCAATGAGGTCAAGGACATTCCGGCCAAGCAGCAGGTTCTCGGCGCGGCCTTTAAGACCGACGCCGGTGCCGATGCTCCTTCCCTTTCGATTGGTACTGACGGCTATCTTTGGTTCGAAGTCCGCGATGTCATGCCGGAACGCGACCGCCCACTGAGCGAAGTGCATGATAAAGCGGTCGCCGATTGGACTGCGGAACAGCAGAAGCTTGAACTAGCCAAAAAGGCCGAAGACCTAAAGCAGCAGGCCAAGAAGGGAACATCGCTGGCGGACATTGCGGCGCCGCTTGGCATTACCGTCGAAAGCAAGAGCGGCATTACTCGCGGGACCGACGATCCCGTCCTCGGTCGCGCCGGCGCCAACGCTGCCTTCTCCGGGCCGATGGATACGGTCGCCATTGCCGTCGGCGGCGATCCGACGACGCAGATCCTTCTCAAGGTCACGGAAGTGAACACGGAACCCACGGGTGACGTGCTCAACAATCAGGACCAGCAGATCACGGCAATGGCAAATGCTGCCGGCGACGACATTCTCGATCAGATGGTCAACCTGCTGCAGACGCAGTATGGCGCATCGATCAATCAGCCTCTCGCCGATCAGGCGGCAGTCCGCTAAGGGGGAATACACGCGCATGACCGATCTGAAGCCGCTTCTGGCGAAGGCTGCGAGCCGTGAGCCGCTGACACGCGACGAGGCCCGCGAGGCCTTCGACATTCTGATGTCCGGTCAGGCGACCCCTTCGCAGATCGGCGGCTTCCTGATGGCATTGCGCGTTCGAGGCGAAACGGTCGACGAGATTGTCGGCGCCGTGACGACGATGCGCTCCAAGATGCTCACCGTCGAGGCGCCGGCCGATGCGATCGACATCGTGGGAACCGGCGGCGATGCAAGCGGGACCTATAATATCTCGACGCTCGCTGCTCTTATCGTGGCTGGTGCTGGTGTACCTGTTGCAAAGCATGGCAACAGGGCACTGAGCTCGAAATCAGGTGCGGCCGACAGCCTTGCCGCGCTCGGGGTCAAGCTAGATGTGACCCCCGAAGTGATCTCGCGGTGCATTCGCGAGGCTGGTGTCGGCTTCATGTTCGCCCAGCAGCACCATTCGGCGATGCGCCACGTCGGCCCGACGCGCGTCGAACTCGGCACGCGGACGATCTTCAATTTGCTGGGGCCCCTCTCCAATCCGGCTGGCGTCCGCCGTCAGTTGCTTGGTGTCTACGCGCCGCAGTGGGTTGTTCCTATTGCCGAGGTCATGCGTGATCTTGGTTCCGAAAGCGTATGGGTCGTCCACGGCAGCGGCCTTGACGAGATAACGACAACGGGAAAAACGAACGTCGCCGCCCTCGAACACGGCAAGATTCGGACGTTCGAGCTGTCGCCTGCGGATTTCGGTGTCGAGCCTTGCCGTCTGGAGGCTATCAAGGGCGGTGATGGCGTGGTCAACGCCGCGGCGTTGCGCGATGTTTTGAGTGGTGCAAAGAATGCCTACCGTGACATCGCGCTCGCCAATGCGGCCGCCTCGCTGGTGATATCCGGCAAGGCTGAGCTACTCGAAGACGGCATGCGGCTTGCGACGCAGTCTCTGGACAGCGGAGCGACGGCTGCGGCCCTGGACAAACTCGTCGCCGTGTCGAACGACATCGACTAGGATAGAGCCATGACCGACATCCTGAAGAAGATCGAACTTTACAAGCGGGAAGAGATCGCCGCCGCAAAGGCAAAAGTGTCGCTGGCCGATCTAAAAGCGATGCAGGCGGACCAATCGGCGCCTCGCGGCTTTCACCGTGCGCTGATTGCAAAGCGCGAAGCCGGCCAATACGGCCTGATCGCGGAGATCAAGAAAGCCAGTCCCTCCAAAGGGTTGATAAGGCCCGATTTCGATCCGCCGTCGCTGGCCAGGGCCTATGAACTCGGAGGCGCGGCTTGCCTTTCGGTATTGACCGACACGCCGAGTTTCCAAGGCGCCCCGGAGTTTCTAATGGCGGCGCGTGCCGCGTGTTCGCTGCCGGCGCTGCGCAAGGACTTCATGTTCGAAACCTATCAGGTACAGGAAGCGCGCGCATGGGGTGCCGATTGCATTCTGCTAATCATGGCGTCGCTCTCGGACGACGACGCAAAGCGCCTTGAGGATGAGGCCTTCGGGCTCGGCATGGATGTGCTGGTGGAAGTCCACGATGCCGAAGAGATGGAGCGTGCGCTGAAACTCTCCTCCCCGCTCGTTGGCATCAACAACCGCAATCTCCGGACATTCGAAGTCAGCCTCGAGGTGAGCGAAAAGCTCGCACCGATGGTTCCCAAGGATCGTCTGCTCGTCGGTGAAAGCGGCATCTTCACGAATGCCGATTGCAAGCGTCTTGAGTTGGTTGGCATCAATACCTTCCTGGTCGGCGAGAGCCTGATGCGCAAGGACGACGTTGCAGCGGCCACCCGCGCACTACTCTTCGCCGAAGCCGCTCAGGCGGCCGAGTGAAATGAGCGGCGGCCCGTCCGGTCTCACCCACATTGATGCCTCCGGAGAGGCACACATGGTCGATGTCGGCGACAAGGTCGAGACCACAAGGGTTGCCACCGCCGAGGGCCACGTGAAGATGGCGGCCGCAACGCTTGATCTCATTCGGGCGGGCAATGCGAAGAAGGGCGACGTGATCGGGACGGCGCGCCTTGCTGGCATCATGGCCGCCAAGCAGACGAGCAATCTCATCCCCCTCTGCCATCCGCTGATGCTCACGAAGGTTTCGGTTGATATTACGGAGGACGCCGATCTTCCCGGCTTGCGCGTGACTGCGACGGTGAAGCTGACCGGCAAGACGGGTGTCGAAATGGAGGCACTGACAGCCGTTTCCGTGGCCTGCCTGACGATATACGACATGGCCAAGGCCGCCGATAAGGCCATGGTAATCGGGAGCATACGGCTGGTCGAAAAATCGGGTGGCAAGTCTGGAGACTTTCGCCATCCGGAGTATGGCAAATGAGCATGTTGCCCGTTGCTGAGGCTCAGGATCGTTTGCTGTCACGGGCAAAACCAATCCAGGTGAGCGAAACTGTTTCCTTGCCGGAGACCGACGGTCGTGTGCTGGCATCTGATGTGGCGGCGAGGCTGACCCAGCCGCCTTTCGATGCGTCGGCGATGGATGGATATGCCTTGCGCGGTGATGACGCTCCGGAACCGGGCGCCGAACTGAGGCTCATCGGGACATCCTCTGCCGGCCACGGGTTCGAGGGTGTTGTCAGCAAAGGCGAGACTGTTCGGATCTTTACTGGCGCACCGGTTCCGTCTGGCGCCGATAGCGTGTTGCTGCAGGAGGATGCGGACCAAATCGAGGGCGGCGTACGCACGACCTTTCCTGTTCGTCCTGGCCAGCACGTCCGGCCTCGCGGCCAGGATTTCCTTGAAGGCGAAACAGTGCTCAAGGCAGGGACTGCGCTGGACTTTTCTCGCCTGACGGTGGCGGCTGGAATGAATCACGCGACCCTCGAGGTTTTCCGCAAGCCCGTGGTGGCGCTGCTCGCAACCGGTGACGAGTTGTTGCCGCCAGGAAGCTCGCCGGCTCCCGCGCAGATCATTGCGTCCAGCACCTTCGGCATTGCTGCCCTGGTTCGCAAGGCTGGCGCCGAGGTCCTGGATCTCGGGATCGTTCCCGACGACAAAGCCGCGATTTCCGCTGCTGTCGAGCGCGCCCGGCGTGCCGACGTCGATGTCATCGTGACGCTCGGTGGGGCATCGGTGGGCGACCATGATTTGGTGCAGGCTACGCTCGTCGCATTGGGCATGAAGCTCGATTTCTGGCGGATCGCCATGCGTCCGGGCAAGCCGTTGATGGTGGGCAGCCTCGACGAAACGCATGTCATTGGCCTACCCGGCAATCCGGTTTCGAGCTTGGTCTGCGGACTGCTGTTTTTGGAACCGCTGGTTCGCAAGCTGGCGTCACTGCCGCCAGTCAGACGTGAGGCAATGGCGGAAGCGGCTGTAGCGCTTCGTGCCAATGACCAGCGACAGGACTACGTGAGAGCGAGGCTGTCGCGATCACCGTCGGACGGTTGGTCGGCAGTGCCGTTCGGCAAACAGGACTCGTCGATGATGAAGATATTCGCCGAAGCTGACTGCTTGATCGTTCGACCGCCACATGCACCGGAGTTGCAGGCGGGAGACCCCTGCTCGGTGATGCTGCTGCGGCCGGATCTCCTCGGCTGAAGTTTTTTCATCCGCAGAAAGTGTCACAGACGAACCCTGGGCCGGCTTGAGATGACGAAGCAGATCATACGAGAAACCGCCGCGATGCTGTCCGGAATGACGCCGGTGCTTACGGAGGACGAGTTCGTCTTTTGTACAACCGCGGACGAGGACATCATTCGGCGCGCGGCAATCGATGCGCTGGCGTCGTTTCGCGAGCACGAGGGAGTTTCCTTCATCCTTTCGAAAAGCAGGGCCTCAGAATTGGGCTTCAACTGCGATACGCCGATGCGGCGGATCGTTCTCGAAGTTTTTTCATCGCTGGAAGGTGTCGGACTGACAGCTGCTGTTGCCACTACCCTCGCAGCACACTCAATCCCCTGCAACATGGTCGCAGCCTACCATCACGATCATGTCTTCGTTCCGACCGCCGTTGCGGAGGTGGCGCTGGAGATTTTGCAAAGGCTACAGGAAGAATCCTCCCGCTGAGAGGGCGCGTTTGGGGTCATGCTTCCAGGGCGAACACCCCACCAATGGTTGCATCACCTCCTGAGCCAACGCCGAAATCGGGGACGGCATACTCGGCGACGAGACGCAGAGCTGTCAACGGCAGTGCCGACCTGCGCGGATCGCCTATGAGGACAACGACGCCGGCCTGGCGACCCGAGGTCAGGAACGGCAGAACTCTGCTGGCAAGTTCGGCATTGTAGAAAACGTCACCGGCAAGAATGACATCCACATCGGGTGCTGGGGCGCCGGAAAGAATATCTGCGTTCAACGCTTCGATCGCCACATCATTCGCCTCTGCATTGAGGCTGAGCGCCACGATCGCATTGGCGTCGATCTCTGCTGCGATTACGGCGGATGCTCCGCATTTTCGAGCCGCGATCCCGACAATCCCGGAGCCGGCACCAAGATCCAGGACGCGGCGGCCACGAACGATATTGGGATGATTTAGAACGTGCTTGGCAAGCAGGATCCCGCCCGCCCAATTGTAAGCCCAGTACGGCGGCGAATCGTCACGGCCACTAGCTCCAAGACGACCCAGCCCACTGCCCGGATGGGCCGCATATAGGCGTATCTCAGGCAAACCCGGCACCGGCTCGAGTCGGAGGTTTTCGATGATGAAGGCGCGGACATCCGCTGGAGAAAGGGCGCTGGCCACAGGGCCATTTTTACGGCGGTGCTGGCCACGCAAATGCTTTATATCCTCAAGCGATCAGTAGTTCTTCATCGCCAGGTGCGGCATCGCGCGATCCGATGAAGACCGCGCGCCGGAGCTTGAAGGTCTCATTAAAAAGAGTGCTGAAAACAGGAGCTGTCAAAAACGATCGTGTCTGCCATTGTCCACTCCGAGAACTTTTATCGGCGCCGCAAAGGCTGCAGCGCCGACCGGATGGCTTCAGCCCTTCTTTTTCGAGAACTTGGGCTTCGGCCCACCGCCAGTCTTGCCCTCAAACTTCGGCTTGCCCGGCTTTTTGCTCCAAGGCTTCGCGTCGCGCTCACCGTCGTTACGGGCTTCCTTCCGAAACTTGTCTTTCGGCCGCTCGTCGCTGAACTCTCGGCGCTCGCCAAAGGCCTTCTTGCCGGCATAAGGCTTGGAGGCTGCTGGCTTGCTGAAATCGGGCGTGCCGTTCAGGGCTGTGACGCGGATGCCCCGTTCCATCGTTTTGTTCGGCCCGATCGACTGCAGGAAGCTGTCGGCGCTTGCCGTGGAAATCTCGACGTAAGTTTCGTCGGGCTGCATCTTGATGGCACCGATGTCACGCTTCGTCAGATTGCCGTTGCGGCAGAGCATCGGTATCAACCAGCGGGGCTCTGCATTCTGTTTGCGGCCAACCGAAAGGGAAAACCACACGCTCGCGCCGAAGTCGTCGCGCGGACCTTTCTGATAAGGTTCGCGTGGTCCCTCGGCGCTTTCGCGGCGCTTGCGGCCGCGGTCATCCTGGACCGCGACTTCGATCAGATCCTCCGGCGCTGACTGGTTCGAGCGATAGAGATTGACGAACGCCGCAGCGAGCTTTTCCGCGCCGTGGGTATCGAGAAGCCGTCTGACCAGGTCCCGAGCTTCTTCGCTCGGGCCTTCCTCGAAGATGGGATCGGCAAGCAGACGCGTTTCGTCACGTGCGGTGACCTCTTCCGCCGACGGCGGACGAGCCCAGGCAGCGGAGATACCGGCATTGTCGAGAAGGCGCTCCGCTTTTCGGCGTACATTCAGCGGCACGATCAGTGCGCTGACGCCCTTGCGACCCGCGCGACCGGTGCGACCGCTTCTATGAAGCAGAGTTTCCGGATTGGTCGGCAGGTCGGCATGAATGACAAGGTCGAGACCCGGCAGATCGATGCCGCGGGCGGCGACGTCGGTTGCTATACAGACGCGGGCGCGTCCATCGCGCATCGCCTGCAGCGCGTGGCTGCGCTCATTCTGCGTCAGTTCGCCGGACAAGGCGACGACATTGAAGTTGCGATTGTGAAAGCGGGCAGTCAGATGATTGACCGCGGCCCGCGTCGAACAGAACACAATGGCATTCGTCGCTTCATAGTAGCGCAAGACATTGATGATGGCGTTTTCACGGTCGCTCGGCGACACGACAAGCGCCCGATACTCGATGTCGCCGTGCTGCTTTTCCTCGGTAGCCGTCGCGATCCGCACCGCGTTCTTCTGATAGCTCTTCGCGAGCTTTGCGATGGCAGCCGGAACCGTCGCCGAGAACATCAGCGTCCGACGGTCGTCTGGTGAGGAATCCAGAATGAACTCGAGATCCTCGCGGAATCCGAGATCGAGCATTTCATCCGCTTCATCAAGTACGACTGCTTTGAGCGCAGAAATATCGAGCGCATTGCGCCTGATATGATCACAGAGACGCCCCGGCGTGCCGACAACGATATGCGCGCCACGCTCCAATGCGCGACGCTCGCTGCGGATGTCCATGCCACCGACGCAGCTCACGATCAGCGCGCCTGTCGCTTCGTAGAGCCATTCGAGTTCGCGCTTGACTTGAAGCGCGAGCTCTCTCGTCGGCGCGATCACCAGTGCCAGCGGCTCTGCCGCGGGCCTGAAACTGTCATCGTTTTCGAGCAACGTCGGTGCCAGCGCGAGGCCGAAGGCGACGGTCTTGCCCGACCCTGTCTGGGCCGAAACGAGAGCGTCCGACGCGGCAAGCGTCGGGTCGAGCATGGACTTTTGCACCGGCGTCAGCTCGGTATAGCCGCGCTTCACCAACGCCTTGGCGATCGCCGGAACGACGCCGTTAAAATTTGTCATGTTGTTTATCTTTCGGAAGTCTCACGCGCATGCTGCGCCCTGGCCGGCAGTTGCCGGCAGAGAAGTTGGCCGTTCCTACTTTGTCAGACGGCAAATGTCAAAGCAGATGTCCCTGCCATAACCACACATCGATTCCTTCGCTTCGACCGCGAATGCGCGCTTTCATAGGACCTTCGAGCCGGCCGGAGCGTCGCGGAGCGCTATCCACTGCGGCGGCCTTCATCAACGCCGTGCTCAGGGCGAGTTCGACACCACGCGATGCGGCCACCTCCATCAGCCGGCTGGCGACATTCACGGTGTCGCCGGTCGCCGTGATTTGTTGGCGATTGCCGCTCCCGAGTCGCGATGCGACGACAGGCCCGCAATGCGCACCGACTTTGAAACCGGCCTTCCGACCGCTCAGCGCGGGATGGGCCGCCAGCCATGGCCGCATTCGATCACACAGGCTGACTGCGCAGGCAGCCGCCCTCGTGGCGTCGTCGGAGGCTGGTTGCGGCAAGCCGAACAGAATCATCGCGCCATCGCCCATGAAGCTGGTGACTGCACCGCCATGCGAACGCGCCTCCCCGTCGACCATCTCGAAGAAATCGCTGAGGACTTCACGGACATTCGTCACGCCGATTGCTTCGCTCAGTCCCGTGAAGCCGGAGAGATCGACAAAGACGACCGCGGCGTCCTGCCGTACCGGTTCGGCGAGAAAATTGGGATCGCGCGCAAGCCATTCTCCTAGCCCGGGCGCTTCGATGCGCTGCAGGAGATCGCTTTGCGCTGCGAAGTGCGCAGCCTGGCGACGGTCGATCCAGATTTCGGCGGCACCGAAGAGCAGCACAGGCGGCAACGCTGCGGCGATCGGCAATGCTGCGCTAAACCAGTAGCCATGTGCGAAGGCGGTGATGTTCAGGGCCGCCCACGCGAAGGCCACGCAGGCAATGATGGCGTAACCGATGGCGCTCCGTCGCCACGCAAGCAAGCTGATCAGAAGCAGTGGCAGGGCAACGGCTATGAGCGAATCGAGCAAGCGCACATTGCGGTCTCTGATGATACTGTCGCCGGCAATCAGATGTGTTGCTGCCGTCGCCATGACCTCGACGCCCGGCAAGACCGGGTCGAATGGCGTCGGGAAGACGTCGCCGCCGCCAGTCACCGTTGCGCCGATCACGACGATCCTGTCCTCAATGGCTTTAGTCGGAAGCTTGCCTGCCAGTGCATCGGCAGCACTGAAGGTCGGAAGAGTGCCGCGCGGGCCATAGAAGGTAATGGGAAGCCGCTGCCCGTTGTCGGTCGGCAAATGCCGGTCACCGAGTGCTAACGCACCTGGCGCGAATGCCGGATTGATACCCAGCGCCAGCGACGCCACTCGCAGCGGAAACGAGGCATCGACCCGCTCGCCGCCTCGAGAAATCAGCGGAATGAAGCGGGGTGTCCCTGATTCATCGGTCGCGACATTGACGACGCCGATAGCAGCGACGTCGGAAAAGCGGGCAAGTGGCAACAGCATCTTATTGGCCGTCGGGATCGCCGCCAGCGGATCGTTGGCGTCGTGGCCGACCACCTGCGTGTCTTTCGGGAAAACGCCTGCTGCAGCGATCACACTGGGCGTCTGCTGAAGCGCCAAGGCAAGCGCCGCGTCGCCTTCCTCAGGGCCGGGATCAACGAGTAGGAGATCGAGTGCTATGACCTTCGGTTTTAGGGCGCTGACGGCGGATACCACGCGGGCGAGTGTCGCTCGATTGAGCGGATAGCCGTTGTCGGCAGCGGTCAGATCGTCGATCGCTACAATGCTGGTGATCGGCGGGGGCTCCCGCGCGCCGATGAGGGTACTGCGCAGATCCGTGAGAGACGCTTCGAGACGGTCGAGAAAGCTCATGCTGCCTGAGAGATGCATGTAGCCGAGCAGTCCGCCCCAAAAGGCGGCTAGTAGCAGCGCGATCGTGATCAGGAGCCGTCTGCCCTGCATCGGCGCTATTGGCCTAGACGGGCAAGCAGGGCCGCAGCGCGGGCGGGCGGCCAGCGGCGGACGGTCAATGGTCCGCTGCCGCGCGTGACGTCAACGCCCTCGCCGACATTCAACACGACAGGCGCTCCACCTGTCGGGCGACCAACCGCGACGCGGCCGCGTACGACGAAGACCGACGTCGTGCCGCTTTTGACATCGACTGCCCACCGCGTGCCGCGGACGGCTGCAATCGCTTGCGGCGTGATCACCTCGAATCCTCCAGGGCGGCGGGCGCGATCGACATCCACGAGTACCGCTTTGTTGCGCAAGGATACTGCATCCGGTCGCCCGTCGCGGTTGCGGTCAATGACATTGAAACGAGCGCCGCCTTCGGCAGTGATTGTGACGCCATCGGCGCAGTGCATGATTTGCCGCGAGCTTCCCGCCACACGCTCCATGGTGCATCCGCCGGCTTGTGCAAGGGCCACGCCCGAGGTGAAAAGGCAGGTACCGCTAGCCCACACGACCAGCGCTAAAAGCGTCCTGGAGTTTACAAGCATATCCGTCCCCTAATGAATGCGCGACCGGATGCCCTGCGTGCGGCAGCCGTCCTATGTGATTGCTGCAGCACGCATGCCGAAACGTCAACGACTATCCAACTTGGTCTATGATTTGGCGGCTGTGATTGCCGGTCCAGTGTAGCGCGCCCTTGGGCGAATGAGATGACCGCTCTCGACCTGTTCCATGGCATGTGCGAGCCACCCGACTGATCGCGCGAGCGCGAAGATCACAAGCGGGGCGTCCCTGGGAAGATCAAGAACGGCCGTCATGGCAGTCAGGGCAAAGTCGATGTTGACGCTTTCTCCGACAAGTTCCTGGCCCGCGGCTGCCAGTTCCGCGTACGTCTGTGGGAGAGAAAACTGGGACAGCAGCGCTTTTGCCCGGATGTCTCCGACCGGATAGAGAGGGTGACCGAACGCGCTGAGCGGCCTTCCCTCAGTCAGCGCCTGCCGGATGGCTGGGCTCGCTCCAAGTGCGTTGACGTCTTCGATTAACGAGGCGACGCCCTGCCATGCACCACCATGAAGTGGTCCGGTTAAGGTCGAGAGACCCGAGAGCACTGCGGCCGACAACGTTGCGCCCGAAGAGGCCGCCACCCGCGTGGCGAAGGTCGATGCGTTAAGCTCGTGATCTGCGAGGAGTACAAGCGCGCGCCTGATGCAATTGGCCGCTTCCGGCCTGCCCCAGCTCGCCGCGAGGCGGAGATGCAACGGCAGGTCGGTCGCGTCTGGCGCCAGCGCCATCCCGATGGTCGACAGGATGGTCTGAGCTTCAGCCTTTAGTGCCGCCGGTGACCGCCCTAGGCTCGGCAAGTCGCGGGTAACGCGCTGCGCGAGCAGGACGAACGCCCGTTCCAGCGAGGGCGTCGTTGCCGCGGCGTCGCCGGGCATCGCTGCGACGGGGCGAGACTCCCACAGAAGTGCAGCAGTCTCCTCCAGCGTCGCATGCTCGGCCCATGCCGCCACTTCGCGCCCGCGATAGTAGAGCCGGCCCTCCGCGACAGTCGAAACGGCGGACGGCAATACGGGGTCGCCCCATTGGATGGCATCTGCCGCTACGGTCTCGGTCTTTCGCCGACCCGCATGTCGCTTGGCCAGCCGCATGACATCGGCTGCGTTGTAGAGACTACGCCGTGGGTCGGTCGTATCGGCCTTAGCCCGGATCCGTCCGCGACTCACATTGGCGTAAAGCGTCTGCGGTTTGGTGCCGAGTCTCTCGAGCGCTTGCTCCGCGGTCAGCCAGGACATGAGGCCTCTTATATTGATCTATTACATCAAGATTGACGTCAATTAATCTAGGTTCGATCCTGTTGCTCGTAAAGGAGAAACACCATGAAGAACGGTTTGGAAGATGTCATCGCTGCTGAGACGCAGCTATCCGACGTGGACGGCGAAGCCGGTCGCCTGATCATCCGGGGCGTGTCGCTCGATCAGATCGTGTCGACGGCAACCTATGAAAGCATAGCCGCATTGCTGCTCGACGGACCAACGGAACGACATTTCAGCCTCGCAGAATTTGGCCCGCGGCTGGGCGAAATGCGAGAACACCTGTTCGTCCATCTCACGGCCCTCGATTCCGCAGCGCTGGGCCTGCCGCCTGTGGATGCGATGCGGGCTCTTATCGCTCGCCTGCCCGATGGCGACGACTTCGAGGCTGCTCTTCGATTGCTCGCAGCGCCCGCTGTCTTCCTGCCGGCGATAATCCGTCTGCAGGCCGGCCAGGAACCGCTAGCGCCGGACGGTTCCCTGTCGCAGGCCGCTGACATCCTGCGTATGCTTACCGGCCAGTTGCCGAGTAAAGAGCAGACCGCGGCACTCGATGCCTACCTTGTCACGATCTCGGATCACGGTCTGAACGCCTCGACCTTCGCCGCGCGCGTTGTCACCTCGACGCACGCCGGCCTCACCTCGTCGGTGCTCGCGGCCATCAGCGCCCTCAAGGGACCGCTGCATGGCGGCGCACCAGGCCCGGTGCTCGATATGTTCGACGCGATCGGAACGAGCGCGAACGCACATGACTGGCTCAGCCGGGCGCTGGATCGCGGTGAGCGGCTGATGGGCTTCGGTCATCGGATCTACCGAGTGCGTGATCCACGCGCCGACGCTTTGAAGGAAGCCCTTCGACCGCTAGTCTCCGCTGCACAAGTTGATCGCGACCGGATCGTCCTGGCGGAAGCCGTTGAACATGCGGCGCTCGCAATCCTCAAGGAACGCAAGCCGGGTCGACCACTCGATGTCAACGTCGAGTTCTACACGGCCCTTCTGCTCGATGCCCTGGGCTTTCCGCGCGGGTCATTTACCGGCGTGTTCGCAATCGGCCGGACCGTTGGGTGGATCGCGCATGCGCGCGAGCAGGCCCTCGAAGGTCGGCTTATCCGCCCGCGTTCAGTCTATATCGGGCCGGTGCCGCAAGCCGCCTGAGCGGGGGAATAGCGCGGCGGTCGCCGAGCTATCTGCACCCTTACTGAAAAGGCCGCCTAGCTGACGTTGCCGGGCGGCCCCTTCTTAATCAGACCAGGCGGCTCTGTTCGGTTGCGGCCTCGATGAAGCTTGCGAACAGCGGATGCGGGTCGAGCGGCCGGCTCTTCAATTCGGGATGGTACTGAACGCCGATGAACCACGGATGATCCGGATATTCAATCGTCTCCGGCAGTACGCCGTCCGGTGACATTCCGGAGAAAACGAGACCGCAGTTTTCCAGACGATCCTTGTAATCGACGTTGACTTCGTAGCGATGGCGGTGGCGCTCGGAAATATCCGTCGAGCCGTAGATTTCGGAGATCTTCGTCCCCTTCTTCAGCGCCGCCTTGTAAGCGCCGAGGCGCATGGTGCCGCCGAGATCGCCGGATGCCGTGCGCTTCTGCAGTTCGTTGCCCTTAACCCATTCGGTCATCAGACCGACGACAGGTTCCTTCGTCGGACCGAATTCGGTCGAGGAAGCGCTCTCCACACCGGCGAGATTGCGTGCCGCTTCAATGACCGCCATCTGCATACCAAAGCAGATGCCGAAATACGGCACTTTGCGCTCGCGTGCGAAGCGGGCTGCATGGATCTTGCCTTCTGAACCACGTTCACCAAAGCCGCCGGGAACGAGGATCCCATGGACCTTTTCGAGGTACGGTGCCGGATCTTCCTTTTCGAAGACCTCGGATTCGATCCATTCCAGCTTGACCTTGACGCGGTTGGCAATACCGCCGTGATGAAGCGCTTCGATCAGCGACTTATAGGCATCCTTCAGGCCGGTGTACTTGCCAACGATCGCGATCGTGACCTCGCCCTCAGGCGTACGGATGCGGTTGCAAACCTCTTCCCAAGGATTGAGGCGTGGCTTCGGGGCCGGTTCGATGCCGAAAGCTGCGAGCACTTCGTTGTCGAGGCCTTCCTTATGATAGGCGATCGGCACATCATAGATGTTGGCGACATCAAGCGCCTGGATGACCGCGGAGGGGCGGACGTTGCAGAACAGCGAGAGCTTGCGGCGTTCCGCTTCCGGAATTTCGCGGTCCGCGCGAACGAGCAGGATGTCGGGATGAATACCGAGTGCCTGCAGTTCCTTTACGGAGTGCTGAGTCGGCTTGGTCTTCAGTTCGCCTGCCGCCGGAATGTAGGGCATCAGCGTCAGGTGAACATAGATCGCAGTGCCGCGCGGCAGATCGTTGCCGAGCTGGCGGATCGCTTCCATGAACGGCATCGCCTCGATATCGCCGACCGTGCCGCCGATCTCGCAGATGACGAAGTCGTAGTCGTCATTGCCCTCGGTGACGAAATCCTTGATCTCGTTGGTGACGTGCGGAATGACCTGAACGGTCGCGCCGAGATAATCGCCACGGCGTTCCTTGTCGATGATGTTCTTGTAAATGCGTCCGGTGGTGATGTTGTCGGTCTTGGTCGCCGAGCGTCCGGTGAAGCGCTCGTAGTGGCCAAGATCAAGGTCGGTTTCCGCGCCGTCGTCGGTGACGAAAACCTCGCCGTGCTGGGTCGGGCTCATAGTGCCCGGGTCCACGTTCAGATAGGGGTCGAGTTTGCGAAGCCGCACCCGATAACCACGGGCCTGCAGCAACGCTCCGAGAGCCGCGGCCGCAATTCCTTTACCGAGAGAGGAAACCACGCCGCCAGTGATGAATACGTATCGCGCCATGGGAGTCACCGGATACCTTTTCAAAAACGATTCCACCAGCCCAAAAATTCATTTCCAGAATTTTTGGCGCCAGCGCGGAATCTAAACAAAAGAAAACCGGCAGGCCCGAGGGCCTGCCGGCGGTTTATGCTGTATGCCGCTTACTGCCCGCTTGGGACGGTGGCGGGTGCCGGAGCAGCAGGTGTGGTGGCCTGCGGTGCCGCCGGAGCAGTCTGAGTAGATGCGGGTGCCGATGTCGTCGGCGCTGCCGGTGCCGTTGCCGCCGGAGCGGTTGCGGCGGGCGCTGCAGGAGCCGGAGCGGATTCGCCGCCGGTCGGAACGCCGTTGTTGCTTTGCGGGGCTGGTGCTGCCGGAGCGGCGTTACCGTTCTGGCCGCCGAGCGAGTCGAGAATACCCTTGCCCTGCCCGCTCGTCGCCGGAATGCGGTTCAGAATATCCGTCGGACGGCTCTCGTAGCGATTAAGCACACCGAGACCGAGCGAGGTGATGAAGAACAGCGCCGCGAGGATCGCGGTGGTGCGCGTCAGCGCATTGGCTGTGCCACGGGCGGACATGAAGCCCGAGCCACCGCCGATACCGAGGCCGCCGCCTTCCGAGCGCTGGATGAGCACGACGCCGACAAGCGCCAGCACGATCATGAGATGGATGACAATCAAAACGGTCTGCATGGGTCCAGTCCTGCCCACACGCGCGGCGGGCATAAAGTAAAATTCTGGCGCTCTTTACATGAGGTCATCAGCTATTCCAAGCCCTTCGGCTCGGAATATACACGGCTCTAGTCAAGCAGCGCTTCGTATGCGCCGTAGATGGCAAGGAAGTCCGCCACTTTCAAGCTCGCGCCGCCAATCAGAGCGCCATCGACATTCGCGACGCCCATCAATTCCTTGGCGTTGCTAGGCTTGACCGAGCCACCGTAGAGAATCCGAACTTTTTTGCCGGCGTCGCCGAAACGGGCGACGAGCTCGGAACGCATGAAGGCATGCGCCTTCTCGACGTCTTCCACCGTCGGCGTCACGCCGGTACCGATCGCCCATACGGGCTCGTAGGCAATGACCGTATTCTCTGCCGTTGCGCTCTCCGGTACAGAGGCGGAAAGCTGGCGCTTGATGATGTCGAGGGTCTGACCCGCCTTGCGCTCGTCAGCCGTTTCGCCAATGCACACGATCGCCGTCAATTCTGCTGCAAAGGCAGCCTCGGCCTTGGCGCGAACAAGATGGTCTGTCTCGGCATGGTCCGTGCGACGTTCAGAATGGCCGACAATGACATAGGTACCGAAGCAGTCGGCAATCATCTCGGCCGAGATATCGCCAGTGTGGGCACCCGAAGGTTTCTGGTGGCAATCCTGCGCGCCGATCGCAAGTGGGCTGTCGGTTGAGAGCGCCGTAGCGACATAAAGCAAGGTTGCCGGTGGGCAGATCAGCGCCTCCACCTTGGCGGAAAGTGGTCCCTGAACGCCTTCCGCGATCGCCTTGATCTGGTCCAGGGAGGCACGCGTGCCATTCATCTTCCAGTTTCCCGCCACGAGCGGACGCACGTCAGGTGTCATGCCAGCCTTCCAATCTTCCATGTATGCCCGGGGGCTTAGCAAAAGCACCGGTCAATGAAAAGGTTTTGCACCTTTCCTAAGGGAAATAAGCGGGGCTTTGTTCGCAAACACTTAAAATTTCCACCGGATGTTGCTGAAAATCATAGGCCAGAGCGACAGATAGGCATGCCTTTCTCGTGAGCCGAGCAAGCTTCAGGAACCCAATATCCAGTTCAGCGTCCGACGCCAATCGATCATCCGGATCGGCGTTCCGTGGTTGCCGGTCTCGTAGAGCGCGAAATGCGTTGGGTATCCGGCTTTCAGAAGCTTTTCGAAGAGCGCCTGCTGGGCGGTGGCCGCATAGACCGGATCGCGGCTGCCATGCGCGAACCAAAGCGGCAGCTTGGCCTTGGCGAAGGAACTCTTGGCAAAATCCGGATCGGCAACGCCGCTCAGGATCACCATCCCTTTGAGGTGCTTTACGCTATCGGCGTCGCGGCTGAGACCCCAACAGATCTGGCTCCCCATCGACGCACACGCCAGGATAACCGGCTTGCCGGGTGACTGTGCGGCGGCGTAGCGGATCAGTTCCTCGATTGTTGCCACGCCGTCGCTGCCGAAACTCTTGACCGACGGTGAGTAGTAAACGCCGCCATTGCCAGCCACGAGATTTTTGAGGCGATTGAAATTGCCGCCGAAACTGTAGTCGTTTGCGCCAAGGCGCCGGTCGCCGTTTCTCCCGTGAATGAAGATCACGGTGAATGCAGCTCCGGCGCCTTGTCCTACCCTGGTGACATCGAGCTTTTGGGCACCCAATTGCAACGTCTCGTCCGATTGGAGCTTTCGAACGCCGAGGGACACGTATTTCTGTTGGGCCCGTTTCTCCGGTACTCGGTCACGACCGTTGATGTCGCGCATCTCGTCGTACTCGATCAGGTCGAACGCGCCGTCCTTGCTCGTCTGCAGCACATTTTGTGTGGAAAAGAGATCGTCCTTGTAAGGGGGGAGACGCTCAGCCGTCTGGCTACTTGCTCCCGTCGCCAGAAAAAAGGCCGCAATTGCGGCGATAATGCTGTAATGACTTGTGGACATTCGCATGCGCATGGTTCCCTGAGCCTTCTGGCCGCTTGCCATTCCACGCCCGCCAACGCAAACCATTTCCTGAGAAAGTCCGCCTGATCGGGCGGCGTCGCGTAAGAAGGCGGTTTCTGGCAGAATTCGCCTGATTCGCAAACGTGACATCAAATGCGGTGATTTTGGGTCAGGCATGGCATAAGCCGCCTGCCCCCGAACAGGATGAAGATCTGAACGGCCCCATGGACGATAGCAACGACCTCTTTTCCGGAATGCCACTGACACAGAAGCAGGAGGAGACCCCAAAGTCTGCTGAGTTGCCGAAGGCGGCGGCTGCGGCCCCCGTGGAGGCACCCGCTGCAACGTCGCGTCCGGCACCCGTGACGTCGACATCGGATGACTATGGCGCATCCTCGATCCGCGTTCTTGAGGGGCTTGAGCCCGTTCGCATGCGCCCGGGCATGTACATCGGCGGCACCGACGAGAAGGCACTGCACCATCTGTTCGCCGAAGTCATTGACAACTCAATGGACGAAGCCGTAGCCGGCCACGCCAATTTTATCGAAGTTTACCTCGATCTCCAAGGCTATCTAACGGTCACCGACAACGGTCGCGGCATTCCGGTCGAAAACCATCCGCAGGTTCCCGGCAAGTCGACCCTTGAGGTCATCATGACCAAGCTGCATGCGGGCGGCAAATTCGACGGTAAGGCGTATGAGACGTCAGGCGGTCTACATGGGGTCGGTGTATCGGTCGTCAACGCCCTCTCCGATTTCATGGAAGTGGAGGTCGCGCGCAACCGCAAGCTCTATCGCCAGCGTTTCTCGCGCGGCCTGCCGCAGGGCGGCTTGGAAGAGCTTGGCGATGTCCACAACCGCCGCGGAACGCGGGTGCGTTTCCATCCCGACCCTCAGATTTTTGGTGAGCATGCCAAGTTCGATCCCGGCCGCGTTTTCCGCATGGCCCGTTCCAAGGCCTACCTGTTCGGTGGCGTGGAAATCCGGTGGAGCTGCGAAGAAGGTGTTCTGCCGCAGGGCTCCGAGGTACCAGACAAGGCGGTTTTTCACTTCCCCGGCGGCCTGAAGGACTATCTCCAGGCGACGATGGGCAAGGAGTTCACGGTCACCCGCGAAATCTTTGCCGGCAAGACGGAAAAAACAAGCGGTCACGGCTCGCTGGAATGGGCGATCACTTGGTATGGCGGCGACCCGCAGGTCCATTCCTATTGCAATACCATTCCAACGCCCGAAGGTGGCACGCATGAAGCCGGCCTGCGCATAGCGCTCACCAAGGGCCTGAAGAACTACGCAGAACTGACTCAGAACAAGCGTGCAGCCCAGATCACCACAGACGACGTGATGATTTCCGCCGTCGGCATGCTTTCGGTCTTCATCCGCGAGCCGGAGTTCGTTGGACAGACGAAAGACAAGCTGGCGACTGTTGAGGCTCAACGCATCGTCGAGAACGCGCTTCGCGACCCCTTCGACCACTACCTTGCCGACAATCCCAACGAAGCGGCCAAGCTGCTCGACTGGGTAATAGAGCGCGCGGAAGAACGGCTGCGTCGCCGTAAGGAAAAGGAAGTCAACCGCAAGACGGCCGTGCGCAAGCTGCGGCTGCCCGGAAAGCTCGCCGACTGCGCTCAGAACACCGCGGAGGGCGCCGAGCTTTTCATCGTCGAAGGTGACTCGGCAGGCGGCTCCGCCAAACAGGCGCGCAACCGCGCCAACCAAGCCATTCTTCCGCTGCGCGGCAAGATTCTAAACGTTGCCAGCGCCGGTCGCGAAAAGCTTGGAGCAAACCAACAGCTCGCGGATCTAAGCCAGGCGCTCGGCTGCGGAACACGTTCGAAGTACCGCGAGGAAGACCTTCGCTACGAGCGCATTATCGTCATGACCGATGCCGACGTCGACGGTGCTCACATCGCCTCGCTGCTGATCACATTCTTCTATCAGGAGATGCCGGAACTGGTTCGCGGCGGTCACCTGTTCCTCGCTGTGCCGCCGCTCTACAAGATCACTCAGGGCGCTAAATCCGCCTACGCCCGCGATGACGCACACCGGGCCGAGTTGATGGAGACCGAGTTCAAGGGCAAGGCGAAGGTCGAAATCAGCCGCTTCAAAGGCCTCGGGGAAATGCTGCCGGCACAGCTCAAGGAAACCACCATGGATCCCAGCAAGCGCACGCTGTTGCGGGTGGTGATTGACGAGGTGGATTTCGAGGGAACGCGCACCGCAGTAGACGACCTGATGGGAACGAAGCCGGAGGCCCGCTTCCGTTTCATTCAGGATCGTGCCGCCTTTGCGGAAAACCTCGATATCTAACGCCGCTTAGTCGAGACGCACGGCAATTTCCGTCTTCACCGAGTTGGCGAGGAAGCATAGCTCGTGAGCCTCGTGGTGAAGCTTCTCTTCGATCTCGCGGCTCGGCCTGTCGCTGGCATAGATGACCCGCGGGCGAAGCTCGACGCGGCTCACCATTGTCTTGCCTTGCACGATTTCCATGATGCCCGTTGCGGCGTCGGCATAGCTGTCGACCATGATGCGTTTCTTTGATGCGAGCCACAGGTAGAACAGCATGTGGCAGCTTGACAGCGCCGCAACATAGGCCTCTTCCGGATCCACGTTTTCGGCCACGGCATAAGGCAGCGGCACATTATGCGGCGAGGCGGAAGCAGCGACAACAGCCCCACCATCGAAGGACCATTTATGTCCGCGGCTGTAGCGTCCGTCGATGAAGCTTGCCTCACCCCGCTCCCACGCGACTTCTGCGGAAAACCTCGTCATTGTTATTCTCCCTCGCGCGTCAGGCGCGCTGTTGTCATCTGCAAATGATCCGATAGGGCTTGCAAGGCGGCGGTTTCGTCGCGACGTCCACAGGCCTTGACGATGGCACTGTGCTCGGCGTGGAGGACGACGCGCTCGTCGGAGCCTTTCGGCTGCCTCGAATAGGCTCGGCGCGACTCCCTCCGCAGGTTGTCGATCATGGAAACAAGGCGTGCATTTCTGCAGTGCCCATAGAGCGTCCGATGAAATGCGACATCCAGCTCCTCGAGGACAGCAGGGTCCTCCTCTTCCACCAGATCCTCGTTGAGGCGCCGCGCTTTGCGTAGGTCGGCCTCGCTGAGCACTGGCAGTGACGCGCTTAGCGCCATGCTCTCCAACGCAGCACGGATCTCGGCAAGTTCACGCGCCTGTTCTTCGGTGAAACCGGCTACAGCAAGACTTCTGTCCGGTCGACGATCGAGCAGGCCGGATGCCAGCAGCCGATCAAGCGCCCGGCGGATCGGCTGGCGACTCACACCGAATCGTTCGGCCAGAAGCTCTTGCTTCAAGACGGTTCCGGGAGAGAGGCTGCCACTCTCAATTTCTCGACGGAGCGCTGTCGCAATTTTGTTTGGATCCATGGATCCAAAGTAACGTATCAAACGAATTTTGACAACATCCCTACGGGATTCTGTCATACTGATTGCGGACAACGGGGTTAAGGAGCGTAGTGAAGATCGTCGGGATTTCTAACGCGGTGTCGACGGCATAAATCGGTCATTGCGCTTGCGCCCGAGGGATGCATAGCCCATATCCATAGTCAAAATAGGGGGAAAAGAACGACGTGAGCCTTCCGAACAACAATATCCAGCGAGAGTCGCGATGGCTCGGCCCTTCAGGCCCTGCCCGCACGCCTCTAATTCCCTCGATCTCTGCAGCTCGCTGGCTGCTGGTTCTCGTTGTCGCGGCTGGCGTCTACTTCTTCTACGGCTTTGCTGTTCCAGTGCTGGCCGCGCTTGTCATTGGTTTTGCAAGCTGGCCGCTTTATCGCCGGTTGCTCGAGCGTGTCAGCGGAAACACGACAATCGCCGCCACTATCGCGATTGTCCTGATCGTCACATTCCTCGTCTTGCCGATCGTTTTCGCCGTGACCTACACGACAGGAGAGGTGCGGGAATGGGTCGCCTGGGCGGTGCATGCAAACAGATCGGGCGCTCCAACGCCACAGTGGATCATCGCCCTGCCCTTCGCCGGTCCTTACCTCGATGAGCTATGGACCAAATATATTGGCAGCCCCGGTTCAATGGGTGAGGTCATCCAGGCCGTCAGCGGAGCCAATATTGGCAACATCTATCGGGCGATTCTGGCGGCAGGCGGCGGCGCCTTTCATCTGCTGCTAACGCTGCTTTTCATGCTGATCGCGTTGTTCTTCGTCTATCGTGACGGCTCCGCGTTCTCACGGCAGATCGACATGCTGGGCGAGCGCATCCTCCCGAACCGGTGGGAACGGATTTCCCGCGTCGTCCCGGCAACCATCAGCTCGACCGTCATGGGCATGACGCTGATTGCGATCGGTGAAGGCATCGTGCTTGGCGTCGCGTACTGGATCGCAGGCGTCCCCTCGCCCGTGACGCTGGGTGTCCTGACCGGCATCATGGCCTTGATACCTGGCGGCGCGCCGCTCTCGTTTACCCTGGTGTCAGTCTATCTACTGGCCAGCGGCTCTCACATTGCAGGTGTCGGTCTCTTCGTTTGGGGAACGGTCGAACTCTTCATTGTCGACAAGACGCTGCGTCCGAAGCTCGTCGGCGGTCCGATCAAGCTACCATTCCTGCCGACGTTCTTCGGCCTCGTCGGTGGTGTGAAGACCATGGGCTTTCTCGGCCTTTTCATCGGGCCGGTGCTGATGGCGCTCATCGTCGCGATCTGGCGTGAGTGGATGCACGAGGTGCGCAACGCCGAAAGCGGTCCACAAGTCATGATCGACGAACAGGCGCCGCCCACATCCCGCGCGGCTGAATGATCAGGCCAGTTGTTTTTCCATGAACAGGCTAAGCGGATCTGGAAGATAGCTGCCGAACGGCTCGATTTGGACATAGCCGTATTTGCTGTAAAGAGCGATTGCTTCCGGCTGGTAGATGCCGGTTTCGAGCCTGACGGCCCGGAGCCTCTTTTCTACCGCTATCGCTTCGAGCGCGCTCATGAGTTTGCTCGCCACCTTCAAGCCGCGCGCCTTGGGGTCGACGAACATGCGCTTGATTTCCGCGGTCCCGTCACCCGCCTCCGCCAGCGCGCAACAGCCAACGATCTCTCCGTCGTGGCGGGCGACGAAGAAGCTGACCGTCGGCTTCTCCAACGATGAGACATCGACGAGGTGATTGCTTTCCGGCGGATAAAGCGACTGCGCGTAGGAATCGGACATGTCGAGCAGGCGAAGTACGCCTTCCTGACGAGGTGGTTCCAGGGCGATTGAAAGGGACACGGGATTTCCTATGTTAGGCGCGCCCTGCATGACGAAAAGTTAATGCGGCACGCCTTCATTCTGTTGGAATTTCAGCATCTAACAGGCAGAG
The DNA here is from genome assembly GCF_000298315.2 of Rhizobium grahamii CCGE 502. GTDB lineage: Bacteria > Pseudomonadota > Alphaproteobacteria > Rhizobiales > Rhizobiaceae > Rhizobium > Rhizobium grahamii. Next base: position 321,732 of record NZ_AEYE02000011.1, read on the forward strand.
TTTCAATATTCAAAAGGCAATATTATGCAAGCGATTCTAGTTGCAATGACGATCTTGGGCTGCAATGACGCAGTCACGCAATGCAACTACATCGCGACTGTCGGGGAGCAGTGGCAGACGGTGGCCAAGTGCGACGCCGACTCCGAAAGGCAACTTAAGCACTATACGAATGTCAGCTACCCGACCGTCATTGCCGTCTGCGAGCCATCGAAGCTCCCGACGTCACCGGAAGTGCCGAAGACACTGGTGGAGAACACCCCAACACCGTCCACTCGGGTCGAAACGCACGGCCGGCTGTCGGTCCTCGCTGATCGGGTCGCAGATAAAGTGCGTGCGCATCTGCCGTCGGGCGGTGATATGAAAGCAGCGCTGGCTTCGCCCGTCCATTTCGTTTCGGGAAGTTATTCGTGGGTCGCGAAGCGGCTTAGTTACTAGGCTGCGGCGAGAGCCGTCACCTGTGCGTAGGCGCGCGCATGCTGCCGTTGCTCGGCGATATGCAGCCTCTCTACCATCTCGAGCAGCTCTTGGACGGCACCCTGCGCTGTATGCTTGCGGAATCTCCGGAGCAGGCTGCCGCAGACGTCGCCGAGCATCGTCGCCGAGAGGTTTTTCGATGCTTCCCGCCACAGGAGCGTTGCTTCGACGAAGATCACGCTGATCTCGCGGGCAAGCCCGGCCGATTCGTAGAGGGCGCGGACTGCATGCATGCGTCCGGTGGCAAGGATGGAACGAACGCGACGTTCTTCACATCCGGTAAGATTGACGATTGCTCCGGCGAAGAACTCCACCTTGCCGGAGCAGAGGGCGTGCATGAGGAACGATGGCGTCAAGTGCCCGCTCACTCGCAAGTGTTCGACCAGGTCCGAAATTTCGCGCGGCGTGATCTCGCCTGCAATCGACACAATGGCGGCTTCATTGGCTTCCCTGCTGATTCGGTGCAGCCGGCTCGGTTCGATCGTCGCCTGCGCCAATGGCAGATTGACGAGAGCGATGCTGACATGCTGGGCCAGCAACTGGCGTGCGTCGGCGGGCAGATCTCCGCGATCCAGGAGCAGGTTGCGGACTTCGCAGTGGTGGCCGAGGCGATCAGCAATCCTTTTCAGGGAGCAAGGTGCGATTACTGCTCCTTCGTTTTCCAAAAGGCACAGGATGGCTTCTTCTTCGCTGATCTCGCAAAGCGCAGCGGCAACCGGCCGTGAGATCATGCCGCGGGCCGCGATCAGCATACGCGTGATCTCGCTGCCGCCGGCTGCGAGATCAACAAGATCCGCATCCGACAACAAGGGAGAGCATGTGACGGCGTGCGAGGCAATCTCCGGCTGGTCTGCTGCCAGCGAAAGAATAACGGCGCGTGGCGCGTCCGGAGACCATGAGATCGCCTCGGCCAGCGCCAGCCTCACCTTGGGGGACGGGTCGTCAAGCAGGAAAGTCATCGCCATCTCGGCCGCGGCGCGCTCTTCGGCGGCCATCTCGGACTGCAAATAGGCTCTGCCCAGGGCATTTGCCGCGCGGGCTCTGTCTCCGGCCTTGGCGGTTTCCACCCAACGAAGAAATGCTTCTACGATCACCCGTGTGCCCCATGCCCGAATGCGATTCGATCGCACTCCAATCAGTAGGATTACGGTATGCTCAAAAAGTTTATGATTGGTTCACTATGTTCGTTAAGGTCTGGGCGCGGGCATCAACGCTGTGGCCGGAGCATTTCGAACACATCGCTGCCTTCGCTGTAGTCCATATAGCCCATGCGCGCGACCGGCCTAGCGAGCGCCATGTCGAGGCGGCCGTCGCGGATGATCGTTTCGTCGACGTGTATACCCAGGACTTGACCAAAGACCATGACGTTTTCTGATTCTTCGCCGGAGAGTGATTTCGGCACGAGGATTTCGGTAACCTTGCATTCCAGCACGGCAAAGGCTTCCGCGACGTAGGGTGCGTCGACAAGCTCGCCCTTCCTCGCCGTCAGGCCGGCCAGCGCAAACTCGTCGACTTCGTACTCCACGGCCGCGGATGAAACATTCATCTTCTCGAGCAGGCTTCGGCTGACAAAATTGCAGGTGAACTCGCCGGTTTCGGCAGCATTGCGCTGGCTGTGCTTGCGACCGGCAGAGGAGAACATCACAAGCTTCGGGCGGTCGGAAACCGCGTTGAAAAAGGAATACGGCGCGAGGTTGATCGAGCCGTCCCTTCCCTTGCTGCCGATCCAGCCGATGGGGCGAGGTGCGACGATCGCCTTGAACGGGTCGTGCGCCAAGCCGTGCCGGTTGGTATCGGTGGTATAGAACATCAGGCCTCTCCGCCGACCCAGGTGACCGTCTCTGCTAGTTCCGGGCGCGGACGCTCGACGGCGGGAAATGTCGTCGATCCCATGTGAATGAAGCCGGCGATCTTTTCGCCGGAGTTTACGCCAAGCAATCCATAGGCGCGCTCGTCGTAGGCGAACCACTCGGTCAGCCAGTTGGCGACCCATCCATGGGCGTTCGCGGCGAAGATGATGTTGAGGCACACTGCGCCGGCGGACATCAGCTGCTCCCACTCCGGAATCTTGATATGCGGCCCGGCCTTGCTGACGACAGCGACGACCACGGGCGCACGGGTGAAACGGGTACGCTCCACCTGAATCATTTCCTCTGAAAGGTCAGGTTTGGCTGCAAGCGCGAGCTTCAGCAGTTCCTCGCCGATCCGGGCACGCTCTTCGCCGCGATAGACGATGAAACGCCAAGGTGCCAGCTTGCCGTGATCGGGCACGCGCGAGGCCAGACGCAGAATCTCCTCTATCTCGGTCTTGTCAGGCCCGGGCTCGGACATCTGGAACGCAGGGATAGAACGGCGCACGCCGAGATAGTCGATCAGCTTAATATCGGATTTCATGCGGGAGAGACTTCCATTTTCATGACAGCATTGGGGATGGGTCTTGAATTTGCCATCGCGTTGGTCTTGAAGTGGCCTCTGTGATTTCAGATGTCAATTGGTTCGCACGACACATGGTTGGCATTTCGCCATTTGCACGCACAAGCCTCGCCTTCGTTTTCGCTGCCCTGCTGCCGTTGAGCGGCCAGGCGCAGGAGGCCTTCCAGACCTTCAAGCAACTCGACACGACGGCAAAGATGCCGAAGCTGAACGCCTTCATTGCTCCGGGCGCGGCGCCACAGGGCTCGAAGTTGCGGGAGGTCGCCCTTGAGGCAAAGCTGACGGCCAATGGTGATGCGGTCCAGGACGGTCTGTCCTGGTACGTGTTCAGCCCCATGGCCGGCTCCGACGGCAAACTCCCCCTGATCGCATCGTCGCAGGGCGGCTCCGCGGACTTCCAACTCGCGCCGGGAGACTATTTCGTCAACGTCTCCTTCGGCCGCGCCGGCGTCACCCGCAAACTCACGGTTCCCGAAGACGGCACGGTCGGCAAGCAGACGATGGTGCTGGAGGCCGGCGGATTGCTTCTGAACGCGGTCTCGGGCTCCGACGTCCGCATCCGGCCGGATCAACTCAGTTTCTCGATCTATTCTGCCGAAGTGCGCGAAGACGGCGAGCGGGGCCTCGTCATGGCCGACGTGCCCCCCAACACGGTGGTTCGCCTGAATGCGGGCACGTACCACATTATTTCTGAATACGGTGAAACGAACGCCTCGATCCGAGCCGACATTCAGGTGGAGGCGGGCAAGCTCACCGAAGCAACGATCCAGCACAAGGCGGCGCAGATCACCTTCAAGCTGGTGTCGGAAGCGGGAGGAGAGGCGATTGCCGATACCGCCTGGTCGATCCTGACGGCCGCCGGCGACAGCGTCGGTGAAAGCGTCAGCGCCTTCCCGACCATGGTGCTTGCCGAAGGCGAATACTCCGCCGTCGCCCGAAATAAGGACAAGATCTACCAGCGCGATTTCAAGGTCGAGGCCGGCAAGAATACGGACGTCGAAGTGCTGATGAAGGATGTCCAGCCTGAAGCGCCCACCGCAGCCGCCAAGACGGTCCAACTTCAGGCTGACCCGCAGCCCGGACAAGCCTCTTCCGGGCCCCAGCCCCTTCCCTCCTACGACCAGTTGCAGGGCGCAACCGGCGGCGCCGATGCGGACTGATTGCGCGTCTGATGACCGGGTCAGGTGATCTTTCGCATCTTCGCGGACGCCATCGAAAAGACGGCATCGGATAGTTGTTCAAAGCGCAAATCTGCGTCGGGAATACCCCTCCTCATCAATGCGACGGCTATATATTGCGGATACGTCACATATTTCTGACGGCGCCTGTGGGCGCCGTCAGACGCGTATCAACTAGGCCGCCTTCGCCTTTTTGGCTTCGGCCTTGCGACGGATATCCGGCGGTGTCGCTTCGAGCCCCAGGCTTGCGATCGCTTCGTCAAGCGACATCGAGGTTTGCTCCTGGCTGCCGAGGCGACGAATGTTGACCGTGCGCTCTTCGGCTTCCTTCTTGCCGCAGACGATGATGACGGGAACTTTCGTAACAGAATGCTCGCGGATCTTGTAGTTGATCTTCTCGTTACGGAAGTCGGTCTCAACGGTCAGTCCGGCTTCGCGCAGGGCTTCCGCAACTTCGGCGCCATAGCCGTCGGCCTCCGAGGTGATCGTCGCGACGACAACCTGCTGCGGCGATACCCATAGCGGCAGATGTCCCGCGAAATTCTCGATCAGGATGCCGAGAAAGCGTTCCATCGAGCCGCAGATGGCGCGGTGGATCATCACCGGCTGCGTCTTTTCGGAGTTGCTGTCGATGTAGAAGGCGCCGAAGCGTTCGGGCAGGTTGAAGTCGACCTGCGTCGTGCCGCACTGCCATTCACGACCGATCGCGTCCTTCAGCGTATATTCGAACTTCGGACCGTAGAACGCGCCCTCACCCGGCAGGATGCCGGTCTTGATGTTGTTCGACTGCTGCTGGATCGTTTCCAGCACCTCGGTCATCACGCTTTCGGCGCGGTCCCAAAGGTCGTCTGAGCCGACGCGCTTTTCCGGGCGCGTTGAAAGCTTGATGGTGATCTCGTCGAAGCCGAAGTCCTTGTAGACCGAGAGGATCAGGTCGTTGATCTTCAGGCATTCGGCGGCCATCTGCTCGTCGGTGCAGAAGATGTGTGCATCGTCCTGCGTGAAGCCGCGCACGCGCATCAACCCGTGCAGCGCGCCGGACGGCTCGTAGCGATGCACGGTGCCGAATTCCGCAAGGCGGATCGGCAGTTCGCGGTAAGATTTCAGGCCATGCTTGAAGATCTGCACGTGGCCGGGGCAGTTCATCGGCTTCAGCGCGAAGACACGGTCATCATCAGTGTCGTCGCCGGCAACCGTGACCTTGAACATGTTGTCGCGGTACCAACCCCAGTGGCCGGAGGTTTCCCACAGCGACTTGTCGAGCACCTGCGGCGCGTTGACCTCCTGGTAGTCTTCGGCGAGGCGGCGGCGCATATAGGCAACCAGCGTCTGGAACATGCGCCAGCCCTTGCCGTGCCAGAAGACGACGCCGGGACCTTCTTCCTGGAAATGGAAGAGATCCATTTCGCGGCCGAGGCGGCGGTGATCGCGCATCTCGGCTTCGGCGAGCACGTGCAGGTAATTGTCGAGGTCGGCCTGCTCGGCGAATGCCGTGCCGTAGATGCGGGTCAACATCGGATTGTTGCTGTCGCCACGCCAATAGGCGCCGGCGACCTTCATCAGCTTGAACGCCGTGCCGATCTGACCGGTGGACGCCATATGCGGTCCGCGGCAAAGGTCAAACCAGTCGCCCTGATAATAGATTTTCAGATCCTGGCCTGCCGGAATCGCGTCTACGAGTTCGACCTTGTAGCTTTCACCCTTCGCGGCGAAAACTTCCTTGGCCTTCTCGCGCGACCAGACTTGCTTGGTGAACGGTGCGTTGCGCGCGATGATTTCCTTCATCTTCTTTTCGATCTTGGGCAGATCGTCCGGCGTGAAGGGCTCGTTCTTCGCGAAGTCGTAGTAGAAACCGTTCTCGATGACAGGACCGATCGTGACCTGCGTGCCGGGCCAGAGTTCCTGCACGGCTTCCGCCATCACGTGAGCTGCGTCATGCCGGATTAATTCTAGCGCGCGGCCATCGGTGCGGGTAATGATTTCAATTGCGCCTGCCGTCACCGGGTCGGAAAGGTCACGGACCTGACCGTCGATGGCGATCGCGACTGCCTTCTTGGCAAGCGACTTGGAAATGGATTCTGCGACATCCTTGCCGGTTGCGCCAGCATCGTAGCTGCGCACGGAACCGTCGGGAAATGTCAGGGAAACGGATTGGGACATTTAGAATTCTCCTTGTCCAGTCCCGCCAACGAATGCGGGTGGTTGCAATGAAGCGCTTCGTCCGCACGAATACGCCGCCGCCTGATACCGAGATTTGCCGCTTGAGTAAAGAAAAAGCCGGCTTAGCCGATCATTTCAGCGAGGCCACGAACCGTATTCCAGTTTCGCAGCGTGCCGACGCCCATGCGCTTGGTTGTCAGCGCCGAAAGCAACTTCCATTGGCTCGGCCTGTCGGCAAAATCGATCCAAAGGTCGCCGTCGTTGAGCGCCATGCGCTGTTTCGGATCGGCATAAGGGCGAAGCGCTTCGATGGCAGCCGCTGGCAGTGGCTTGCGCATCACGCGCACGATGACCTGACTTCCCTCGCCGTCCGGGAACGGATTGGACTTGGCGAGCTTCAGCCAGTCGGTGCCTTTGCGCACGATGATGTCGACCGGCTTGCCGAACCGTGCTTTGAAGGCTGCTTCAAGCTTCGCCTCCATATCGGCGAGCGCCGTCACGTCCGCCTCGAACACGATGTTGCCTGTCGAAACCAGCGTTCTCGGATTTCGGTATCCGATGTCCGTTGCCATGTCGCGAAGGTCGGACATCGCGACGCGTCGTCCAGGCGCAAGCACGATGCTGTGCAATAGCGCCACGTAAATCATGCCTTCCGGAACTCCGTGCCGTCCTTGCGAAGATCGTCAAGAATATCCGTGAGGGTGACATCGTGGCCATGACGAAAGGCCCGAAATACGCATTGCCTCATCCCTCGGCCGCCTTGCGGCCAAGCGCGAGATAGCGCCAGGGCGTCCACCAATGGAAGCGCTCGCCGAGCTGCTCGGGAACCGGGTCGAGCCCGCTCGTGCCACCCGGCCCGCAACGGGCGACACGAAACAGCGTCATCCAGCCGCCACTCCACAGTCCGTGGCGCGCTACCGCCTCATAGCCGTATTCAGAGCAGGTCGGGATATGGCGGCATGAATTGCCGATGAAACCGGACAGCGTCAGTTGATAAGCGCGAATGAAACCCATCCCGAGCACCCTGCCTGGGGTCTTGCGAAACGGGCCGGCGTAATTGCGGGAAAAGGAGCGCGAGGATCTACGGGGACCAGCAGCGCCCCCCTCGTCTTCATCATCGCGATTGATCGAGCAGAATTCACACATCGACGGGGTTGCTCACGCTTCTATGGTTTCAGCGCGCTTGGCCTCAATCTGGCCGATCGCATCAACGACGGCGTCGAAGGTCAGCATCGTCGAGGCATGTCGCGCCTTGTAATCCTTCACCGGGCGGAGATAGCGCATGTCCTCGAACCGGCCTTCCGGCCCCTCGCCGTCAGCCTTCAGCATCGCCAGCATGTCCTCGCGCGCCTTGCGTAATTCCGTCGTATTGGCGCCGATGACATGGCGGGCCATGATCGAGGAGGACGCTTGGCCGAGTGCGCAGGCTTTGACGTCGTGGGCAAATCCGCTGACGGTATCGCCATCCATTTTCAGCCAAATCTTGACCTTGGAACCGCAAAGCTTGGAGTGCGCCTGGGCGCTGGCGTCCGCATCCTGTAGATTGCCGATCAGCGGAATATTGCCCGCAAATTCGAGAATTTTGCTGTTGTAAATGTCGTCCATCGTGGATTCCGCTCCAGAATTCATGCGGATCGGCGCTTCAAAGCTCATTGTAGCACAAAAGAAAAACACAGCGTGTCGTGCCGGGAGACTTACATAGAGATGCCGTTTTCCTATATGTATGTCGTTCGAAGGCCAGAAAAATGCAATGGCCTCGGCTAAGTTTGATTGGGAAACCGTGCCGGAAGGGCCGCAAACCAAGCCCTGAAAGCCCCGGAGCCTGCCAAAGGTGCATGAATTCCCTTGAGTGGAATTGCCAGTGGCTAGTCCGAAAGACGATCCGTAAAGCGGATCAGGAGACTGTTACATATGGACGCCATCATCAAGAATTTTCCGCAGACCCCCGCCGATCTCGATGCCGATCGGCCCAGCCAGAAAGAGGCTGAGGACGCCGTTCGCACGCTCCTGCGTTGGGCAGGTGACGATCCGTCGCGTGAAGGCTTGCTCGATACACCGTCGCGTGTGGCCAAAGCCTATCGTGAGCTGTTTGCCGGCTATGATATGGACCCCGAAGATGTGCTTGGCCGCACGTTCGAAGAAGTTGCCGGCTACGACGACATGGTCCTAGTGAAGGACATTCCGTTCTTCTCGCACTGCGAACACCATATGGTGCCCATCATTGGCAAGGCGCATGTCGCCTACATGCCGGACGGCAAGGTGCTCGGCCTTTCGAAGATCGCCCGTGTCGTTGAGATCTACGGCCGTCGCCTGCAAACGCAGGAAACCATGACCGCCCAAATCGCAAGAGCGATCGATGAAACGCTCGCTCCACGCGGTGTTGCCGTGATGATCGAAGCCGAACATATGTGCATGGCCATGCGCGGTGTGCAAAAGCAGGGCTCCACCACATTGACGACAACATTTACCGGAACGTTTAAAACTGAGCCGGCTGATCAAGCCCGATTCATGTCTATGGTCCGGAGCCGCTGAATACGGCTTCATCTAAGAAAGCCGCGATGATGCCCTTTGCGTTCAATGCACCGTCCGACGATAAATCAGAACTCGAGGACGCCGGCGACTTCACGCCGCGGTTCGACGATCGCGGTCTGATCACCGCGATTGTTACCGACGTCACCGATGGCGAGTTGCTGATGGTGGCACACATGAACGCGCAGGCCCTCGCCCTGACGATCCAGACCGGAAAAGCGCACTACTTCAGCCGCTCGCGTGGCAAGCTCTGGATCAAGGGCGAGACATCTGGAAACACCCAGATGGTCAGGGAAATCCGCACGGATTGCGATCAGGATGCCATCTGGTTGAAGGTCGAGGTCGCCGGCCATGATGCGACCTGTCATACCGGCCGCCGCTCCTGCTTCTATAGGACCGTCAACCTGGAGGACGGCAAGCCGATGCTCGAGATTGTCGATGACGAACTGCAGTTTGATCCAAAGGAAGTTTACGGCAAAGAGCCCTAAAAGCTGGCAGCTGCCTCTTATTGCGCCAAAAGCTACGCCTATATACGAATTGGAAAGGGAGACGGGACACTAATATAGTTCAACCAGAGTGTTCTGCCGAGAGGGAGGCGAGCGATGCTGAATTGGGGTCTGTACCGCCAAAGCTCCGAGGCAGGCACCTCCAACGCCAGCACCCCGACAACGCCAGACATGAACGTTCCTCCTGCTCCCGCGCCCGCCCCAAAGAGAACAAAGCTTGCCCTCGCGCTGGGCGGAGGTGCCGCACGCGGCTGGGCCCACATCGGCGTCCTCCGGGCGCTGGATGAGGAAGGTATCGAAGTCGGCATGGTTGCCGGAACTTCGATCGGCGCGTTGGTTGGTGGCTGCTATCTCGCCGGCAAGCTCGATGAACTCGAAGGTTTCGCCCGTTCGTTGACTATGCGGCGCATTGCCAGCCTACTGGACCTGACGATCGGTGGCAGTGGCTTGTTCGGCGGTATGCGCCTGACCAAGCGGATGCAGGAACATCTGGAAGGACTGAATGTCGAAGATCTGGACCGGCCGTTTGTCGCCGTTTCCGCGGAAGTCAACACCGGTCACGAAGTTTGGATCGCCAACGGCTCGTTAATCACGGCGCTTCGCGCCTCCTATGCCCTACCCGGCATTTTCGAACCCGTTCGCAGCAACCAACGCACGCTCGTCGACGGTGCGTTGGTCAATCCGGTTCCCGTTTCCGTATGCCGCGCTTACGAGCAGCCGCTCGTGGTGGCCGTCAACCTAAACTATGATCTTTATGGTCGATCGGCGGTCGTCAGGCACAATGCCACCCTCTCACCATCCGAAGTCCAGCGGCGCGAAGAAGCGCCTTATGCCAAGCTCGGTATGACCGGTGTAATGGTGCAAGCCTTCAACATCATCCAGGACAGGATTGCGCGGGCGCGCTTGGCGGGCGATCCGCCGGATATATCGCTTCAGCCGCGGCTCGGCGATATCGGTCTCTCGGAATTCCATCGCGCTGGAGAAGCCATCGAGCGCGGCTATGAGGAAGCCAAACTGAGACTTCCCGAATTGAAACGGATGCAGGAACTATTCGCCGGCTCCCTCTAGGGGCCGGCGACGCGTTCAACCGGCAATGTAGGCCTTGATCTGCTCGGATTCCAGTTCGACCTCCGCGATCCGCGTCTTCACGACGTCACCGATCGAGATAATACCGACGAGCTTGCCGTTGGTTTCAACGGGAACGTGACGGAAGCGGCGGCTTGTCATTAGCCCCATCAGGTCGTTCACGGTCGAATCTTCATGGCACCGATAAACCTTTGCGGTCATCAAAGATGCAACCGACTGATCGAGGCAGGCTGCTCCCGCCTTAGCGATCGCGTGAACCACGTCGCGCTCGGTAAAAATCCCGGAAATCTTGTTTTCCATCCCGACGATGACGATAGCGCCAATCTTCTTCTTGCTGAGAATCACAGCCGCTTCGGAAACCGTTGTATGCGGACCGGCGGTCACGACATCCCTGCCCTTTGCGTCGAGTATGGCTTTGACTGTATTGGACATTTTGAACCTCCTATGTCGAAAGTGAAGCACTTCTACTGATCACAGGCATCCGCAGCGGTTTACTCCTCCCATCGCGGATCAGTTCGAATGGTGCACTCCAACTCTCAAGATTGCAATATATCCGATGTCTCTGAAATTGTCGGTTCCTCGGGCGGTTCGCGGTCAAAAAGACCGAAGAGAGCGAAGCCGAAAATGAACCCTCCAATGTGAGCGTCCCAGGCGATTGCCTGCGATCCGTCACCAATCAGCGGGACGCCGACCGCAATCAGCAGGTTGCCGACGAACCAAAAGAGAATGAATGCAACGACCGTGCGGCTGCGAAACGCGTCGCGTATCGAAAGACGTGTATTGAGATGCGCTGGCAAGGCGGTCCGCCGTTCGGGTGGGAAAGCGAAGCGGCAGGCAGCACCCATTAGGCCAGACACGACCCCGGACGCGCCGATCAGCAGCGTAGCCGCGCCCCAATTTAGGACGGCATGGAGAGCGGCTGACGCGATCGCCGATAGCACCCAGAAAACAATGAAACGAGACGTACCAATTCGCCGCGCTACCGGTGTGCCGAAGGCCATGAGCCATAGCCCGTTGAAAACAATATGCTCGATGCTGCCGTGAAGGATCGAATAGGTGATCGGCGTCCAGAAAAGCTGAGGTCCCTGCTCCGACAACGGCGTGATGTAGCGCAACGGAATGAACCCGAAGTTGAAGAACAGCCAGTCGAGGCCACCGCCGGACAGAAGAAGTGATTGAACAGCGTAAATCAGCCCCAGCAACACAAGGGCTGCGAGCACCGGGCCGGGAAGATTGAAGATCGGTGATCGCGGTGGTGTTGCCGGGGGCTCCATCGCCGCTTGCGGCCCGACCGAGTGCTCGTTCATCTTCGTCCTCGCTTGAATTGCGGCACAGCCTTACAGGACGGCAAGTCAAAAAAAAAGCCGCCCGGCAAAGACCGGACGGCCCTCGAACGTTCCGAGAATGCCTCGGCGCGCCCGACAGTCTGTGCTGAACTTCCCGAAGCAGGAAGCGATGGGCAAACACTGCCATGCGACAGCTCCCTGCTCAATCGAAACCCTTCTTTAACCTTAACCGCTGCGAGTTGGCATGAAATACGCACCGCGTCCCGGTACAAGGCCATGACGGCCGTGTTCTGATTTGAAATGAAACAGCCGGTGCCACAATGCGTATCAAAACAACGATCGACCTATTCGAATATTGGAATCGCATCCGCGCTCGTGACTTGGCGCCGCTGCGGTCGCAGGTTGAACCGACGGATTTGCGACAGATTCTTTCAAGTGTGTTTCTGCTCGAAGCCAGCGAAACGGGACGGATCGCATTCCGTCTTGCCGGAACGCGCATCTGCGACCTCTTTGGACGTGATCTCGGAGGGGCCGCGTTTTCAGACCTCTGGACGCATGGGAGTGAGGATATCGAGCATATAGCTGCTGGCGTCATGGCGCACGCAATCCCCACGCTGATCAACGCCACAGGTTTCACCACGGCCGGCCATAGTGCCTGCTTTGAAATAATCCTGCTGCCGCTACGCTCCGAGGGCGCCGAATGCGACAAGCTGTTGGGCGCGATCGCTCCCGCGGTCGCAGTAACGTGGCTGGAAGTCGTGCCGCTGCAGTTCCTTGCTCTTGATCGCAGCCGATTGCTGCACGAGCGGCTCGGCAACGGGGACGAGCGTGATGGAACGGAGTTTGACGATGAGCGTCCGCAGTTCCCGCGTCCGCCATCGATCGCCGATACGATGCGCCGCGTCATGTCGGGCCTATTTGCGGAGCCCGACGCACCCGCCGTCTCGATTCGACACAAGCGCTTGGGTGCATAGGGGACGAACCTGAACAACCTTCTGTTAAGGGATTGCGGGTAAAGATCTGCTGGTAGTATTTCATGAAGAAGCCCTTTGATGCACGCGTTCCAGCAAGTTCAAACTCAACGGACTGCGCCTCGCCTCGAACAAGGTGCCTTTCAACGCGTGCCCATCAACATGCAGGGCCGGCTGATGCTGGCGAACTACGAGGAGTATGAGTGCCTCGTAGTCGACATGTCGCCTGGCGATATGTACGTGACTTGCCTGGGACGTCCCCGCGCCAACGAGCGTGTCGTCGCCTATATCGATCATCTCGGCCGCGTGGAAGGCTACGTGCAGACGGTTGATGGTCGCGGTTTCTCGATGTCGATCCATGCAACCGAACGCAAGCGCGAGAAACTTGCGGCGCAACTCACCTGGCTGGCCAACAAGCACGAACTCGGCCTTCCCGAGGACCGTCGTCACGACCGCCTGACGCCGCGCGAGACCAAAACCGAGATCACCTTGGAAGACGGTGCGCGTTACGAATGCCGCATTATGGACTTATCGCTCTCCGGCGCCGCAGTCGATCTCGACGTCCGTCCGCCGATCGGCACCCCGCTCCGCCTCGGCAATATGCGTGGCCGCGTTGTCCGCCATTTCGTGGAAGGGGTCGCGATCGAGTTTCTGTCGCTTCAGTCGCGGGAAACGCTTCGCGAATTTCTCTGATCGCCGGCGCGTCGTGCATGAGGCTACCGAATTGGGTGGCGCATGACGATTCTCCATCCTGAAATAGAGCCCTGCGGGCACGGCTTTCTCGATATGGGCGACGGGCAGCGGCTTTCTTGGGAGGCTTGCGGCAATCCGGATGGAGCTCCGCTCTCTGACTGCGCGGGGGCCCTGGCTCCGGTTGCTCGACATCCGCTCGCCGCTATTTTGATCCCTCGGTCTACCGGATCATCCTCTTCGATCAGCGCAATTGCGGCCGAAGCCTGCCGAATGCCGCCGATATGGCAGATACGTTAGAGGCACGTGGCACTTGGTTGATGACATCGAGAGGTTGAGGCGTCACCTGCAGGTGACGAATTGGCTGACACTAGGGATGTCCTGGGGTTCGACGCTGGTGCTTGCATACGAGGAGACGTATGCGACGAGCGTTCGTGCCGTCGTGCTTGCGGGGTGTCACGACACGGGCTGCCCGTCAAACTCAGGGAGGTCGGGATCCTGGACGGCTATCACCCGTCTGCTCAACTCCCCCGACCTCGACACTCGCCTCGAAGCCGCCCGCAACTGGCATGATTGGGAAGCGGCTTCCATCCTCCTTGCCAATGCGGCGAGCTGCCGCATCGCTGGCAAGATCCGAACTATCTCCTGGCGCGGGCGCGGACCATCACGCATTATTTCCGCAATCTCGCCTGGCTGGACGACGGCGTCCTGTTGCGTCATGCGGGAAGGTTGGCTCGCATCCCGGCGGTGCTCGTCCATGGCTCGACCTGGAAGCGCCGCTCGTGACAGCATGGAAACTGTCGAGGGCTTGGCCGGAGAGTCGCCTCGTTATCGAGGAAAATGCCGCCCATTCGGTGTCGCAAGACAGTTTGGCGCGTGCGATCATCAACGCGACCGACGTTTTTCGCGAAATTACTCAAAAATAATTCTGCCTCCTAACTCGTAACTGGCGGGCCAATTTCCCGATTTCCAGGCCGTTTTGGTGGTCTCAGCCGAGACGCGTCCCGGTGCGGCCGCCAATGCGGATGGTAAACAAAGGGTTCCCAAAATTCGGGATTGGGCTGCCGCGTTAACAACTTGTCCCAATATGCGCCCTTAGGCCGCCCGACATCTTTTCGAGAAACCGACAATTTGAATCAAAATTGGCGCGAATGTGCTTCAAATTTTCGCGGCATTTGATCTTGTTTTTAGTCGATTTCTCTGCGTGTTTGAATCAACTAAGCCTTTAATTTAACTGCGTAATTTTGCGCAGGGTAAAAACGTCTGTGTCAAGTTCTCCTCACAACGGGGAGACGATAAATGACGGTAACAACTTTCATCAAAGGTGGTCTGGTCGCTGCTGCGATGCTGATCGCGACGGTGGGTTCGGGACAAGCGAGCCCCCTAAACATGACGGTTCTCGGCAACGCGAGCCCGCCGATCGGCGCCTATCAATTCTGCAAGGAACTGCCCGCCGATTGTGCCAACGCCGCTGGCGATCAAGGTGAACTCCTTCTGACGGAAGAGCGATGGAAGGCAATCCTCAAGGTAAACTACCAGGTCAATTCGTCGATCTCGCCGTTGACCGACAAGGAAATCTACGGGGTCGAGGAGCGCTGGGCCTATCCTCGTTCGGTTGGCGATTGTGAGGACTATGCGCTGCTGAAGCGCAAGATGCTGATCGATGCCGGCTTCTCGCCGTCCGATTTGCTGATGACCGTCGTCCTGCAGCCAAATGGCGAAGGCCATGCAGTGCTGACCGTCCGCACGGATCGCGGCGATTTCATCCTCGATAACATGCGCAACAAGGTCATGCTTTGGGCAGACACCGAATACACCTACCTCAAGCGCCAGTCCGCCGACGATCCGACACGTTGGGTGAAGCTGCAGGACGGCCGCGCCGTGGCAGTCGGCAGCGTCAAGTAAACGCCACATCGCCGGATTGCCGGCGACACCCATGCAGCCCGGTCGTCCCCCGCATCCCCGTCCCTGACCGGCGCTGTAGAGCCGCTCCCGCTGTCCCGGGAGCGGTTTTTTTGTTGCAACGGGCCGTTTAACTGTTCGTTAACCGCGGCTGCCGGATCATAGAGCAAATCATCATAGACACCGACGGCTCCTGTTTTTATCGCGGCGGTCTGACATCCGAAAGCCGCCATGAGCCACCCAGCGCATCGTGCCCACGAGGTCGAGGAATCGCCTCTCCTGTCGACCAGATTCATCGTCCGCGTTACGGTCGCTATTGCCTGCCTTGCAGCATTGACGCTCGTCATCAGTTTCGGGGGGCGCTGGTTCGGCGCTCGCATATCACTCGCCGGCAACACGGACTCAACGGCTCCGGTAACTTTGACGATCGGCCGCGATACGCTCCGCCTGCCGGAAAACACATTGCGCTTTCCCAGCCAGCGACACGACGGCCTTTCCGAGCGCGCGGACCTCTACCTCACCTGGCCTGAAATGCAGGGCTACAGCAAGGAGCATCGAGAGCGCTTCGATGATATTGCCCAGTCGTCGGGCCTCATCTTCCTCCAGATCGCGCAAAGCACGATGTCCAGGGACATGTCGGGGCGCCTGGAACCGATCTACTCGCACCTGATCGAGGGCGATAGCGTGCCCTTCGCCAATGGAATGACGCTACATCACTTGCGAGCGGACGCTGGTTACGCGGACGAGGTTCTGTTGACGGCGCCACGTGCTGATGCCCCCGCCTACGTCGTGCGCTGCGCCTTGCCGTTGACGTTGCAGACGGCCAGCAGCGGCGATTGCCAGCGCGACATCAGGGTCGGTCGCGATTTAACTGTGCTTTATCGGTTCTCGAGCGCGCATCTGCCTGATTGGGACCATATTGATGCCGCTATTCGCCACTTTGTGGAGGCTCGACTTGTGAACGCTTCTGCGACAGGTCGCTAGAATGATCCGATGCGGCGAAACAAACGATTAATCATAAACGGATTGGTAACCCAGGACGGATAATTTGCCGAAAGAAGGATCGTGCCAGGAGGGTGGGCGATCTCTCTGATTTCCGAAATGCAAGCGAAGAGTAGAATAGTGGTGCCAAGGTCAGTCTCCTCCGTATCCCCATCGCGATCCCGCAACTTCCTGATAAGAGCGATCACAGCGCTGTCTCTCGCTGCCGCTGTCGTTATGGCCGACTCGATCGATGCCGATGCGGAGGCTGCCAACTCCAAATATGCGGGTATCGTCGTTGATGCGAAGACCGGCAACGTTCTCTACAGCGAGAATGCGGATCGGCTGCAGTATCCGGCATCACTCACCAAGATGATGACCCTCTATCTGACCTTCGAGGCGTTGGAGCAGGGCCGCGTTCGCCTGGACACTTCTGTTCCCTTCTCCGCACATGCTTCCGCCCAAGCGCCGACGAAACTTGGTGTGCGCCCCGGTGGCACGATTACCGTCGAGCAGGCGATTCTCGGCCTTGTCACGCTTTCGGCCAACGATGCCTCCACGGCTCTCGGCGAGTTACTAGCCGGTTCGGAAGATCGCTTCGCGCAGGTAATGACCGCCAAGGCGCATGCGCTCGGTATGACGCGCACAACCTACCGCAATGCCAATGGTCTCCCGAATACCGCACAGATGACGACGGCGCGTGACCAGGCTCGACTCGGTATCGCCCTTCGCCAGCATTTTCCGCAGTATTACGGCTATTTCTCCACGCAGAGCTTTAAGTTCGGCAGCCGCGTTATCCGTAGCCATAACCGCCTTGTTGGCTCCGTCCGCGGCGTCGATGGCATCAAGACTGGCTATACCCGCGCGGCCGGCTTCAATCTGGTGAGTTCCGTTCAAGTCGATGGCAAATCGATCGTTGGCGTTGTTCTCGGCGGTGCTTCGACGCCTGCCCGTGACAACCAGATGCGTAAGTTGATCGCAGCCTATCTGCCGAAGGCCTCCAGCCGTGGCGGTTCCTCGGATCTGATCGCCCGGAGCGCGCCGCAACCGGCAGCGCCTGTGGCCGAAACGCGCGTCGCCTCGGCTGCGCCGGAGGTCACCCTGCCGCGCACGGCGCCGACCCCGGATACCCGCTATCAGCCAGCATCTGCGCAAGTCGCTTATGCAGACGTCGCCAAGTCCAAGTCTGACAACCCGCTGCTCCAGCAGGAAATGCCGGCGCCCACGAAGGTCAAGACGCAGGCGATCAAGCAGGCCTCTGTGGCCACGCCGACGCCTGCGCCCGCCTACGTGCCGCCTGAGCAGGGTGACACCTCTGTCGACGAGCTGACGACCGCTTCGACCAAGGAGCCGCAGCTTGCCGGCTGGGCCGTCCAGATCGGTGTTTCTGCCAGCAAGGAAGGCGCAATGGATCTGCTCGACAGCGCCAAGGACAAGGCGGGCAAGGCTCTACGCTCTGCCAAGCCTATCGCAGTCGCAAATGCAGGAAGTTATCGTGCCCGTTTCGGCGGCTTCGATGATCAGCGCTCTGCAGTAAACGCCTGCAACGCGCTGAAACGTGCTGGTGTGAAGTGCTGGGCCACGGCCCAATGATCAAAGGACTGCCGCCTGATATTACAGGCGGCAGCCCAAAGCGTCGTGATCGGTGTGTTTGATCCGACGTAGTTCTGAGACTCGGTTTGTAATGCGTACGAGGATGAGAATGGCGATCAACGAGAATGTTCCGGAGTTTCCGCCACATGGTCGGGTAACCGGCAAGAATCCGCGAGCCGGTTTGCACCCACTGCATGAGGCTGCCTTGCGACTAGCAGAGGTTGGGTTGCAGCGGCAGAAGCCGAAATCGGCAAAGACCAAGGACCTGATCAATCTGTTGCTGTGCCACGGCGCGCGAGCATGGCGCTGCTCGCAGGCGGAAGCCAGTATCCACCTTCATGTCACCTGCCCTGAAGGGCGGTCGCCGGTTACGCTGCGCCTGCGCTGATAGTCATAGTAGGCCGAGTTCAGAGAGCTCGCGGCGAAGGTCCGCGGGCATTTCGGCAATCCCCTCTCCGAGGCTGTTCAGATCGCGCGGCACATCGTCCTGCGGATAATAGCGCCAGCCTTGGAACGCACGTTTCGGCTGTACCGCCGTTTCGATGACTTCGGGCCCCAGCACAAGATGGCAACGCGAGATTCCCTCGCCATCTGTAAAAGTCTGGATGTCGAGAAGTTTCTGGCGCGCCTGAACTTGCCCCTTTATCACCCAGTAGAGTGAACCGCCGTCGAGCAATTCCTCGACGCGCTTCGGGACCATCCTCGTCGTATGCACGGAATGCGGCTCCAGCCCGGCCGCAATCGCCCGGAGAGAGCGTTCGGCGACCCATTCACGGAGATCGTCGATCGAGTCCGCGCCGACACACAGTTTAATGAGATGCAATGCCATGCCGCCGTTGAAGTCCTTTTATCAGGCAGCGTCAAGCGGCAAGTCGCATGTCCACAAAGTCAACATTCCACGACATTGACAGCAAGCCCGCCGGTGGATGTCTCCTTGTACTTCTCGCTCATGTCGTTGCCCGTCTGCCGCATGGTTTCGATGCACGCGTCGAGCGGAACGAAGTGCTTGCCGTCGCCTTTGATTGCAAGCGAGGCGGCTGTAACCGCCTTGACCGCGCCGAGGGCATTTCGTTCGATACAGGGGACCTGCACGAGGCCCGCGACCGGATCGCAGCTCATGCCGAGATGATGTTCCAGCGCTATTTCGGCGGCGTTCTCGATCTGCTCTGGCGTGCCGCCCATAACCGCAGCAAGACCGGCGGCCGCCATGGCGGCCGCAGAGCCTACTTCGCCCTGACAGCCGACCTCTGCGCCGGAGATCGAGGCGTTGTGCTTGATGATCCCACCGATCGCCGCCGCGGTCAGCAAGTAGTCGCGGATGCCTTTCTGGTCCCAATCATCGTGAAAATGCTCGTAGTAGCGGATCGTTGCTGGAATGACGCCGGCAGCACCGTTCGTCGGAGCGGTCACGACACGGCCGCCGGCAGCATTCTCCTCGTTGACGGCCATGGCGTAGACACTCAGCCAATCGTTTGCGAGCAGCGGGTTGATGCGGTTGCTGCGCCATTCCTCCTGCAGCTTGTCGTGGATCGAGCGAGCGCGGCGGCGAACGTTCAGCCCACCTGGCATGATGCCATCGACCTTGAGGCCGCGTTCGATGCAGGAGCGCATTGCTTCCCAGATCCGATCAAGACCTGCGTCCAGTTCCTCGCGGCTGCGTTCCGTTTCCTCATTGGCGCGCTTCATCTGGGCGATCGAGAGGCCGGAACGCGCGGCCATGTCGAGCATCTGCTTGGCCGAAGAGAAAGGATACGGAACCTTCAGCGAATCGGAGGGTGCCTTCTTCTTCGCGCGCATCTGCTCGAGTTCGGTGTCAGTCACGACGAAGCCGCCGCCGACGGAATAATAGATGCGCTTGATCAGCATCCGACCGTCCTTGTCGAAAGCGGAAAACGACATGCCGTTGGCATGGCCCGGCAGAGGCTGTTTCTTGTCGAAAACAAGGTCGGTCTTCGGTTGGAAGCCATAGCTCGGATGCCTAGGCGGTGAGATGCGCTCGGAGCGCTCCACCTGATTGATGATTCCGTCCATCTTGTCCGGATCGACGCTGTCAGGCTGCTCGCCCATCAGGCCGAGAATGACGGCCCTGCCCGTCCCGTGTCCGATCCCGGTATGTGCGAGCGAACCGTGCAGGCTGACCTTTATGGACGCGACCTGCGCGCCAGAAGTCGGTCGCGGCCAATCGTTCGACAGAATGAGATCGAGGAATCGGTTGGCTGCAGTCATAGGACCCATCGTGTGCGAACTGGAGGGCCCGACACCGATCTTGAAGACGTCGAAAACGGAAAGGAACATGACTGCGTCCTGTTAAGTTGCTGCGCAAACCTACGCTACCGGCTCTCACGATCCCTGCGATGGACCGACATGGCATTTCACGCGTGCGACATCTGTAAAACGAAGTGCTGCGACTTGCCAGTCATTGCGACGTGCGCCCGCATCTGTAGAGTGGCGCGGCGACGGGAGCCTGATTCAATATAATGATGACGACAGCGGATTACATTGCACTGGTCTTCTTTGCAGCGATCTGGTTCGGCTATGCGCGCCTGCTGCACAGCTCGAGCTTCTTCGGCAGAACTAGCCTGACCCATGCCATGCGGGAACGCCGGCGCGAGTGGATCTACAATTCGCTGCGGCGCGATTTGAAGATGATCGACACCCAGATCATGGCCGGCCTGCAGAATGGCACCGCATTCTTTGCATCGACGTCGATTTTCGCTATCGGCAGCTGCTTTGCCCTGCTGGGCGCCACGGAAAAGGTTGATGCCGTCTTCGCCGATCTGCCCTACGTCTTTCATAGCGGGCATGCGGTCTTTGAAATGAAGGTCGGCGGGCTGGCAGCGCTTTTCGGCTATGCCTTTTTCAAGTTTGGTTGGTCGTACCGCCTATTTAACTATTGCACGATCCTTTTCGGTTCGATTCCGATGATGCGTGACACCGAACAGGATGTGATTGCCGCTGAGCGGGCGGCGGAACGCGTCATCCGCATGAACATCATTGCAGCGGGTCATTTCAACGAGGGGCTGCGCGCCATTTTCCTGTCGATCGGCTACCTCGGCTGGTTCATCAATCCCTATGTCTTCATGCTGACGACAACGATCGTGATTGTCGTGCTGACGAGGCGGCAGTTTTTCTCCGAGGCGCGGCTGGCGATCATGGACGTCCAACCGCCATCAAATCTCCACCTTTCTCCTGTTCCCCGCGCCAAGCCGTCTACCGATGGCGGCGACTCATCCGAGGGACTGTGAATGACCGCTTTGGCAACGGAAACACATGTGAGCGTCAGGCCGCCTCGCATCGGCTTGCTGGATACAGCGCGCGGTGTCGCCCTGCTGGCAATGGCGACCTACCATTTTACCTGGGATATGGAGTTCATGGGCTACCTCGCTCCAGGCACCGCTGAGACCGGCTGGCTGAAGCTCTACGCCCGCGCCATCGCATCGACATTCTTGTTCATTGTCGGCGTCAGCCTGGTCCTCGCAAACACGCCGGAGATCCGCTGGCGGTCGTTCTGGAAGCGGCTTGCAATGATCGCCGCCGCAGCGCTTGCGATTTCAGTGGTGACGTGGTTCGTTTTCCCCGGCGAATGGATCTTCTTCGGCATCCTCCATTGCATCGCAGTCCTAAGCCTGCTCGGGCTTGTCTTCCTGCGTCTACCCTTGCCTGTCACCATCGCCGCGACCGCTGCAGTTGCCGCGGCATGGGTTGTTGATACATGGGTCGCGCCGGATCTGTTGCGCTCGCCGATCTTCAATCCGCGCTACCTCGCCTGGATCGGCTTGGCGGAGATGCCGCAAAGATCGAACGACTTTGTCCCGATCTTCCCCTGGGCGGTGTCCTTCCTGCTTGGCATGACAGCGGCTCTGATTGCCATGAGGACGGGGCTGCTAGAGAGGCTTGCCAAGCTTGGCACGGGTTCAAGCCTGCCGGCAAAGGTTGGGCGTCATAGCCTCGCCTTCTACCTTATTCATCAACCTGTGTTGATCGCGGTCGCCTACGGGCTATCCCTAATTGTTCCGCCTGCTAAGCCGGACCCCGTCGAAACCTACCTGAGGCAATGCAATGCCTCTTGCATGATGCAGGAAGGCGAAGCGCTATGCCGCAGCTTCTGCCAGTGCACTCTTGATGCGTTACAGGCGCAAAACCTCTTCACGGAATTCCAGTCTGGCGCCGTCAAGCCGGATGACGGACGGATCATGGCGCTTGCCAGCGAGTGCAGCGCCAACACCCAATAATCAGGTGCCGACGCCGATGTCGGCCAGCCGACCGAGGCATGCCTCTTCAATATTGTCGAGTTCGGCGAGGGTATCGTCGATATCCTTGCGCTTCTGGCGCAGATCTTCGCGTTTCTCGTCCACGCGTTTCATCAGGAGCTTCAGCTGACCGAGCTCGCCGGGTGGCTCCTTGTAGACCTGGATGATCTCGCGGATTTCCGCGATGGTGAAGCCGATGCGCCGGCCACGCAGGATTTCCTGGATCAGACGGCGATCCGCCGGACGGAACAGTCGCGTGCGTCCGCGTCGCTCCGGATGGATCAAGCCTTCGTCTTCGTAGAACCGAAGCGTACGCGTCGATACTCCAAACTCGCGTGTCAACTCGGTTATGCTATAGTATTTGCTGACCGGCATAGGTTCCCCACCATTGAAGAACCGATAATATTGACTTTTACGTAATAGTCAATTTCTGCAGGCGAATTCGAGCCGGCTAAATTCCAAACCACCATGTCGCGATGCCGAGAAACGCAAAAAAGCCTGTGCAATCAGTCACGGTCGTGACGAAAACAGAGGACGCGATGGCGGGATCTGCGCCGACTTTATCCAATAGCAACGGCAACAGAATTCCGGCAAGCGCCGCTGCAAAGAGATTGATGACCATCGCCGCGCCGATTACGAAGCCTAGCTGGTAGTCGTGGAACCACGTAGCGGCAATCGCGCCCATGATGACGGAGAAGAGCGCGCCGTTGGCCACGCCGACCCCCGCCTCTCTACGAATGATGCGACCGGCGTTGTAGATGTCGATGTCGCCGGTCGCCAAGGCGCGGACGGTGACCGTCATCGTCTGTGTTCCTGCATTGCCACCCATGGACGCCACGATCGGCATCAGCACGGCCAGCGCGATCATCTTCTCGATCGATTCGTCGAACAGGCCAATGACGCTTGCCGACAACAGCGCTGTCCCGAGATTGATCACCAGCCAGAGAAAGCGCGAGCGCACGGTCGAGAAGACATTGTCGGACAGTTCTTCGTCGCCGACGCCGCCAAGGCGCTTGATGTCTTCGTCTGCCTCCTCGTGGATGACGTCGACGACGTCATCGATCGTGAGGACGCCCACCAGCCTGTCATTCTCGTCGACGACGGCGGCTGAGAGAAGGTCGTACTGCTCAAAGAGCTGGGCCGCTTCTTCCTGATCCATCTCCGCGGGAATCGGGTGATTCGTCTCCCGCATGATGGATTCGATTTTGGATTGCCGCTTTGTGCGCAGGATCTTGTCCAGATCGACGGCACCCAACAGTTTGAATGTCGGGTCGATAACGAAGATCTGCGAGAACGAGTACGGCAGGTCCTCCTCGTCGCGCATGTAGTCGATCGTCTGGCCGACCGTCCAAAACGGCGGAACAGCGACGAATTCGGTCTGCATGCGGCGCCCAGCCGAGCTTTCCGGGTAGTCAAGTGCGCGCCGCAACCGCACCCGTTCGGTAAACGGCAGCTGCGCAAGGATTTCTTCCCGGTCCTCGGTGTCGAGGTCCTCGAGAATGTAAACAGCGTCGTCCGAATCGAGTTCACCGATTGCCGCGGCGATCTGCTCGTTCGGCATCTGGTCGACGATCTCGCGACGAATCGTTTCGTCGACCTCCGTCAGCGCCGTCATGTCGAATTCGTCGCCAAGCAGGCGAACGAGTGCAAGTCGTTGGTCGGGCTGCAGCGATTCGAGGAGGTCGCCTATTTCCGATTCGTGCAGCCGCGCGACGTGTTGGCGCAGGAAGATCGTGTCGCGATCGGCGATGGCTGCGCCGACCAGCGCGAGGAAATCGCCACGGACGTTGCCATTTTCATCATAGATGTCGGTTTCGCCGCTATCTGGCCGCGGGCGGACGAGCTCTTCTGCGTCGTTCGTCATGATTTGCCGCCCTCGCATCTCGTTTGAAGTTCAATGACTAAGCGCCGAAGTGTCGAGATTCGTGCTAGCGGAAAGCTAGAGGTCCGTCCAGCCGCAAACGCCTTGCCTGGATGACAATGCGCCTGCGCAACGATAGTTTCCCTCCATCTTGAATGAGGAGCCTTGGCAGTGGCTGTCCGCCCAATATTGCGTTTCCCCGACGTCGGTCTCAGAACCGTTTGCAGGCCCGTCGAGGTTTTTGACCAAAGCCTTCGTGGACTCGCTGATGATCTTCTGGATACGTTGCGGGCCGCGCCCGGGGTAGGCATTACCGCTGCCCACATCGGCGTTTTTCTTCGGGTAGTCGTCATAGAGTTCAGCCGCGGCGAAGGCGTGCGCCACTACGTCAATCCTGAAATCAGTTTTGCGTCCGACGAGACGATTCGCCATATCGAAGGAAGTGTCTCGATGCCTGGTGTGACCGACGAGGTTGTGCGGCCCAAGGCTATTCGCGTTCGCTACCGTGATCTGGCTGGGGCTGAGCAGGAGGAGGATGCGGAGGGATTCCTCGCAGTCTGCATCCAGCACGAGATCGATCAGCTCGACGGTGTCTTCTGGATACAACGCCTGTCGAGACTCAAGCGCGAGCGGTTGGTGAAACGGTGGGAGAAGTCGCGTGCGTAACAGTGGTGCAGAGGAATAAACGATCCCTCTTTGATTGTGTAAAGTTTGCTGGATACCCGCCGTGGCTTAGAAAACAGGGTACTATCACAAAGCTGTCAAATCGGGTCGCGCATCTGTGATTTCATTTGATAAAGCGGCGCTGCCCACGTGATTTTTCACTCACATTCTTGCCGCAATTCGAGCGCGAAGTCTTCGTTGCCGAGGGTTTGGTATCGTTGTGATTACAACGAAGAATTGAGGAGATATTCCATGCGCTTCAGATTTGCTGCCGCCACTTCCATTCTCGTCCTCGGCCTTGCAGGTGCGGCCTTCGCTCAAACTCAGTACTCGAACGACTACAGCAATGACAGTGACGGGTTCGCGCCCGTCCAGACAACGGCGAAGAAGCCGGTCCACTACGTCAATCGCAAAGCACCCGAATATTCCAACGACTACACGAATGACAGCGACGGATTTGCGCCTACTCATATGTCGCCGAACGTTGACAGGACGACGACGGCCAGCATCAAGCCCCTGCCCGACTGCGACTACATGAAGACGAACTCCAAGGTGCATACCGCCGGCGGCGATAGCGGGGCATCACATTCCGATGCCTGCCGCGACATCGGCGATAAATAGCGAACCGCAGCAAAGGGCTGGCTGCTTATCCGGCCCTTTGTCACTCACTAGAAGGGTGAGCCCGTTCCCTTAGTCGTTGACCGTCTCTCCGAAAACCGATTCGAATGCCTGCCGAAGGAGGATGTCGACATCGGCCATCATAACCGGCAGCCCGAGATCGATGAGGCTCGTTACGCCGTAGGCCGAAATCCCGCACGGGACGATTCCGCTGAAATGGTCGAGATCCGGTTCGACGTTCAGTGAGAGCCCGTGAAAGGTCACCCACTTCCGCAGCCGGATGCCCAGCGCTGCGATCTTGTCTTCGGCCATCGTGCCATCGCGCAGAGCTGCCTTATCGGGCCTGCGTACCCAGACGCCAACCCGGTCCTCGCGCCGCTCGCCGCGGACGTTCATCGAATCAAGCGTGCGGATGACCACTTCCTCGAGCGCAGCAACAAAGGCGCGCACGTCCTGGCGTCTACGTTTCAGGTCGAGCATAACGTAGGCAACGCGTTGGCCCGGTCCGTGATAGGTATATTCGCCGCCGCGTCCCGTTGCGAAGACAGGGAATCGATCTGGCTGCACCAGGTCTTGGGGGTCGGCGCTGGTCCCGGCTGTATAGAGAGGTGGATGTTCCACGAGCCAGACGAGCTCGTCGCCGCCTTCGGCAATCGCAGCGACCTCGCGCTCCATGTTTTCCACAGCCTCCAGATAAGGCACCAGCCCGTCGGCGATGCGCCATCGGACCGGCCGTGACCCTTCGGCCGGCATCATGGAGTATTCGAGATCTGTGCGTAACATAGCCATTCCTTGCCGAGGCTGCTCTGGAGGCAGCGCTGCGAAGGCTTATATGGCCCCGTTTCGAAGGCGATTCAAATGCTGTGATCTGTTTTGAAAAAATCTGTCATATCGCCCTTGTGTCTCGAAAAACCTTTTGCTACATGCTGCGTCGCCGGCACAAACCGGCACCTACCACGATGCGGTCGTGGCGGAATTGGTAGACGCGCAGCGTTGAGGTCGCTGTGGGGCAACCCGTGGAAGTTCGAGTCTTCTCGACCGCACCATCTCCTCTCAGGAGGATTGTTTTCGTTGATCTTTTCGGTTGGCGACTGGGTCTTTTGTGGCTCAGCTTTGTTCTAATCTTTGGCTCAAAAAATAGTTATTTTTACGAATGCGAAGCGATGGTTGGGTCCTTCAGCTTTATATTGACTGTTTTTTGAATTGCCCGGTGCGCCTTCCCCGGACGTAAAGCTGACAAGCGAGCGCTCTTTCGGTCCGTGTCGTCCACAATGACACCGGAGACCACCGCATCCGCGCTTCTGGAACATCATGAGCTTCAGGATGAGGTGTTCGGCGCCGCTGGCCTCGTCGTTCGCTGCCGGGACCTCGCGGAACTCGAAGCGGTCATCGACGCTCTGGAGGGGCAGCTGACGGTGGCGATGTTCGTCTCCGACGACGACGAGGCCGATGCTCGCCGTCTCGTTCCTAAGCTTGAGATGCTTGCCGGCCGCCTGCTCGTAAACGGTTTCGGAACGGGTGTCGAAGTCTCTCCGGCGATGGTCCATGGCGGTCCTTACCCTGCAACCGCAGACGGTCGATCCACATCCGTCGCAACGCTGGCCATCGACCGTTTCCTGAGGCCCGTATCCTACCAGGACTTTTCATGCACACTTCTTCCCGAGGTGCTGCGATAGTTGAGGCCAGGGCCGCCGAACGTTGCGTCGGCGGCCCTGATTCGTACGTCGGGCCGCCTCGGCGTGGCCTAGCAGACCAGGAAGAAAGACTCGGGTACGCGCCGTTACTCGACCGAGCCTCCGCAGATGCGAGCCGCGACGGCCGCATCGCCGTTGATTTCAAGGAGCTTCTTGCCTCCTCGATAAAGAGGCGCATGAGCGCCTGAGCGGAAGCAATCCCCAAAAAACGCCGTCGCGGAATCCGACGACGCAGTTGTGCTGAAGCGAATTAGCATCGCCCGACGCACGAGGACTGGACCGTCCTGAGGTTTGGGGCGATCCCGCCAGGCGACACTCGGAGAATATCGGAAGCAGCAATTCGTTTCGGGAGGCGCGCCGCGACTGTATTACTGACCCAACCATCGATACTCAGCGATCGACGCCTTGCCGGACTTCTTGTCGTACAGGCAGATCACATTGACGAGTTTCTTCGTCTTGGGGTTCTTCTCTCTAAGCAGGACAGCGACCTTTGCGGTGGCATCATCGAAAACGACTGGGGCGGTCGCCTCCGGAGACACCATGCGTGATTGCCCGATGCAGGTGCCATTGGCCTTTGCATAGAGCGCGTTCCACGCCGCGTCGCTTGATGCATGGGCCAGTGGCGCAATGGCAAGCAGTGCAGTCGCTGTGGCAATCGCGATCTTTGGCATCTAAAATTCCTTATGTCATTTCGTATAGGGCCGGACGTCGGCTGGCCGTTGTTCGCCACAAACGATGGCAGCATAAGGGCCGCACCGCCCAATCCGGGTCAAAGCAGCTTAAGGCGTGCAGAAGGCGCTTCCCTTCTCGGCAAAGATCTTCGGTGATCCTGATCGGCTCCACAACCAGCATCGAAGAAACCGAAGCGTTCTCGGTCTACTCGGCTTCGAAGGCAGCGGTCCGCAACCTTGCCCGCTCCTGGGCGCTCGGCCTCAAGGGTACGGGCGTTCGCGTGAACGTGCTGTCGCCTGGGCCGACCCGCACCCCCCCGGCCTCGTCGAACTGGTCGGCGACGACAAGAACGCGCACAGCAGGCTTCCTTGATGCGCTCACGTCCACGATCCCGTTGGGCCGCGTCGGTGAGCCGGAGGAGATCGCGAAGGCTGCGCTTTTCCTGGCCTCAGACGACTCCAGCTTCGTCAACGGCGTCGAGCTCTTCGCCGACGGAGGCAAGGCTCAGGACTAATTTCCGGTGGCGGTCGCTTCGTGCGACCGCCACGCAGCCCGCAGTCACGCGCCTTCTTGACGAGGGATGCTCCTGCACTGTCAATAGCGCGGACATCAACAGGCCACGTGAAGATGACATCCATGGACAACGTCCTGCGCCTTGCGCTCGATCCGATCACCCAGTTCGCAGCGCTTGTCCTCGTTCTGGTGTTCGCCAGAACTCTCGTCCGCGGGAGGCAGACACAGCGGTTCCTCGTTCACATAGTATTCTTCGTCATCCTTACCATCTTGCTCGTGGGCAACAATGTCGCCCCCTGGACCACTGGTATCGCGGACGACGATCTAACGCACCGGATATTCATAGGCGTGGCCAAGGCAACATGGTGGGCTGGCGGCGCGATGGTTCTGGCCAGCTCAGTGCGCGTCTACCTCATCTTCGAGCGAAAGCCCCGAGAAGGACGCTTGATCCAGGACTTGCTGGTCGCTTTTATCTATCTCGGTGCGGCTCTCTCCATCATAGCCTTCGTGTTCGACCTTCCGGTGCGAACCCTGATCGCTACCTCCGGGGTCTTCGCCATCGTGCTGGGTCTCGCACTACAGAGTACCCTGAACGACGTTTTTTCCGGGATCGCACTGAATCTTGGACGTCCGTACACCGTCGGCGACTGGATCGAGGTCGAAGGAGGCGTCCGCGGTCAGGTGGTCGAAACGAACTGGCGTTCGACGCATCTCCTGAACGACACGAACGACCTAGTGATCGTTCCCAACAGCACACTCGCCAAGGCCACGCTGATTAATCTTACGGGTACTGACTCTGTCGATGGAGCCAAGGTGGTCATCAGGGCACTTCCGACACGAACGCCGGCGGCCATCGAGGAGACGATGAAAACGGTGCTCCTCAGCGCGAACTCGATTCTGAAGTTCCCTCCACCGTCAGTGTCAGTCACAGGTCTCGACGGTTCCGCGGTCGAAGTCGAGTTGTCCTTCAAGGTCGCCAGCCTCGGCCAAACCGGAATTGCCAAGAACGAGATCTTCGATCTGGTCTATCGGCATGCAAAGGCCGCAGGCATCCAGCTCTCGACGGCGGCGAACGTTCAGATGGAAGCGGCGTCGTCAGACTCTTCCAAACATCCCGGCACGCCTTGGCGGCTCCTGACATCGATCCCGCTGTTCTCTGCTCTCACGGAAGACGAGATGGAGACCGTCGCGAATAGCATGACGCGTTGCACGTTCAAGAAGGGGGTGGTGATCGCACCGCAGAATGCCTCAATGACGTCTCTGATGATCGTGCGCAGCGGAGTCGTGTCGGTCGAGCTGGACGACGACGATGGCGGGCGCGAGGAGCTGACCCGACTGGCACCTGGAGATCTATTCGGCGAACGTGGGGTTCTGATGGGCGCGCCGGAGCCTGCCACGATGCGCGCCCTCACCTTCGTCGTCGTCTACGAAATCTCGAAGGACCATCTCGCGAGCGTGATGCACGAACGTCCGGCGCTCGTGGAGGAACTGAGCCAGCTCTTGGCGAAGCGCATGGAGACCGAGGAGCACTTAAAGGCCGATGGCAGCGCTGGTGCGGAGGCGCATCCGATTTCACTGGCGGCCAAGATACGGCACCTGTTCAGGCTTCCTCATTAAGCTACTCGGCCGCTCGAACGCGCGACGTGGGCAAGAGCCTTCCCTGTGCCAGCAGTGCTATCGTCCCTACGGCAATCGCCACCACCAGCACATTGGCAAATAAGAACAGATACGGCGCGAGCTGGACGCCGATACTGTCACCGCTACGGGACACCATCCTCATGGAGGCGGAAGCCAACGCCAAGCTGGTCAATGCTTTCTTCAAAATCGCGCGGTCCGAGGATGTTCTTCCGAACCGATAGCGGCTTCGGATTGAAAACCGAACTCCAGCACTTTTAGACAGCCCTGAAGTTCGGCCCCCGCACGTCAGATTTCAGCGTGCGGCAGTCAGTTCGTCAAAGACTCCCATTTTTTTCAGCGAACTCACCAGACCGGTGAGTGCAACTACCCCGACAAAAACGCCTACAAGCACTATCGCGTAAGAAAGTTCCTGATCCGAAATGGAATCGGCTGCTACCCTGTAAAACTCGGTGGCCAACAGCGCGATCAGCGTTGACGAGATCGTTGAGTAGTCCTTGGCGATAACTCGTCTCATATTGAATGCCATTCCCTCGGTGGACGCGGAGAACGCACTCAGCTTCAGTCCCCATCTGGGGACATCCCGACAATAAGCGCTGTAGGCCTCCCCGAATTTGTTAGCGAGGAACTCCTCTTCGGCGTAGATGATGCACTGATAGATAAACCCGAACAGCAAACTTCCTACAACAACGACCCCCGGATTGCCGTGGAACAGGAAGAGGCCTGCGTAAATGAGCATATTTCCCACATACAACGGGTTGCGGCAAACGCCGAACATGCCTTCCGTGACCAGATCTTTGGCATAGACGCGCTTATTCAGGCCGCCGCGCTTGATGTAGGCATAGCCGATAACGGTTGCGCGCAGCACCAAACCCGCGAGGACGATGAGCAGTGCAATGATGTCCTTCGATTGCTCGAGTGCCGCGCTACCCAGAACGGTCGTCGTCGGCGGAGCGGCAATAAACAATGCGACGATGATAAGAGGAAACGCCTGGTTTCGGTACTTAAAAAAGAAAGTCCCGAACGCGAGCATGAGAATCTTCATGGTCTTTTGTCTCACTTCACCGCGACGATGCCGCAGAAATTGTACCAACGGAAGAATACTTCCGTGCTCTTGAAGCCCACCTCCTTGAGCAACTGGATGTTCTCCTCAAGGCGGTACGGGATGAGGACGTTTTCCAACGCCTCCCGCTTCTTCGATATTTCGATCGAGGAGTATCCGTTACGCCGTTTGAAATCGTAGTAGTGGTCGATGAACAGCCTGTTGAAGGTCGTGTCCTCGCTAGTCAGCTTCTCGATCAGCAGCAGGCATCCGTGTTCGTTGAGACCGTCGTAGATCGTCTTCATGACCCGTTCGCGGAAGAGCGGACGTACGAATTGCAGGGTAAGCAGCATCGTCACGACACTGGCGTTCTCCACAGAGAAGCCTCTGTGGAGGTCGCCAGTGACGAGCTCGATCGATCGGTTTGTTCCCGATTCCTCGATCTTCTCAGCCGCCTTCTTGAGCATGTCCGGAGCATTGTCGATGCCGACAAAATCAACGTGGTTGTCGACGACGTGGTCGAGTGCCAAGAGAGTCGTGGCCGTTGAGCAGCCAATGTCGTAGAGGTTCGACTGAGGCTGGGCAAAATCCCCGGCCAACTCGCAAACCATCCGCTGCATCTCCCCATAGAACGGGACCGAGCGGCTGACCATGTCATCGAAGACGTTCGCGACGGTGGAATTGAATGAGAAGTCCGCAACAGAATTGCGTTCGTCGGCAAACACCTCGTCACGCGAATTCGTATGTAGCACAAGACGGCTAGACTGGTCGGTCATATCCGCTCCAAATGTACAGCAATGTCAGATGGGCGTGCTTTTCCCCAAGCACACCCGGCGCGCCGCGATTTGGTCACAATAGTCTGACGGCTACCTGAAAACGGTTGCCGCTTACGCAAGTGGAGGAAGGAAGCGCCTGAAGGCAAGCCGGTAGGCGAAAGACCAGAGGGAACCTGCACACCAACCGAAAGCGACATCGGTGCCAGTGCTGACCATTAAGTTAGGCTGTCCCGCCGTCGATGTTGACAACAAGGGAGGGCGATGTGGCTGAGACGGCAAGCGGTCAACGATAGTAGATCGAGCCGTCTGCGCTATCCGGCCGGGGCCGACGCGGTAGCGCTTGCTTAGTGACAGCTGTGGGCCGACAGTCCGACGCCGACAACAAGATCATCCTGAAAAGCCGAGAGGTGACGATCTGCGATCTGGTTTCGTCTGGCCACGAAGGAGGTCCGACCGCCGTCCCAACTGCGAGAAAGCGATTATGCCAGCGCGCTTAGGTCTTGCTCGTTCGCCGCAACGTTACTCCACCGGCGTGAGAACCGGTGCGCCCTTGTTCTTGAGAAGCAAGACGATGAACTTCGCAGGCTTGGTCGTACTTGCATTGCGGCCGACCACGTGAATGTCGGATGGGCCTTCATACCAGGTCTCTCCCGGCGACAAGGTCACTTGCTTTCCTCCCCTCACCTGCATCACGACTGAACCCTCCAGAACGTAGATGAACGCATGTGCGTCGTGTTTGTGAATCGGATCGGAGCCTCCCGGCGGATACTCGACTGATATCATCAGCGCCTCCTTGCCGGGGTAGTCAGGAAGGTCCTTTTTCACAAGCGATGTGACCGTTGCCGCATCGCCGGCGACCGCCAAAGTGCCAAGAAAACAAACCATGCTTGACACGCAGAGCGATAAGAAGACTGACTTCATTGTCGTAATCCCTTTGTTTGCCAGGAGCGCCCTTTATGCTACCAGCGCCCGTCGTGGGTTTGTGGACGCATGTGCATCCACAAACATCGTCGCCGGCTTATTTTCCGACCGCCGCCTGTGGCGTCGTGCGGAAACTGATCCCGATGCGGTTATAGGCGTTCATCAGGCCTGTCGCGAGCGTCAGATCGGCGAGTTCGCGTTCGTCGAACGCCGCACGCGCGGCTTCGTAGGCGCTGTCGGGAACGCCGGTCTCGGCCACCGCGTCACCGTTTCCGCCCAGCAAAGGGCCGCCCGCTCACGCGCGTCGAAAAGATTGCCGGCTTCCCTCCATGCCTGCACCAGCGCTTGGACCCCGCACGAGAAAGCTTGATGTTATGGCTCGGCGTAAATCGCTTGACGACCTAGTGCACAAACGCTGTCAAAAGCTGTACCTAAGCGTCGCCCAGCAGCGGTCAGTAGTCCCAGTACATGGGCGCCCACCGGAATTTATCGCCGTCTACCGCCACGCGCCCCAGCGACGGGAACGGGAGATGGGTAGCCACCAGCAGTTCACCACTCGCCGACAGTTCCCGGAGGAGACCGATCCGAACCCTGGCAGCCTCTTCCGGGTCGTGCTCGAAGCCGTTGTACCAATCGGGATGATCGAAACCGACCGCGAACACGGCGTCTCCTGCAAACGTCAGCGCGTCGTCTCCAGACGCGATGCGGATTACACAGTGACCCGGAGTATGCCCCCCCGTGCGACGCGCGACGACGCCCGGAGCAACCTCCTGCTTTTCGTCAAACAGGCGCAGATAGCTGCGATACTCGGCCAGGAAGCGTTTCGCCGTTGCCGCAAGCGCGGCGGGGAAGCCGTCCGGCATGTTTGTGCGAGTGAAGTCCGGGGCCTCCCAGAACTTGGCCTCGGCGGCGGGGATGTGGATCCGAAGGTCGGGACGAAGCTTTTCCTTGATCCCCTCAACGAGAAGCCCGCCGATGTGATCCATGTGCAAGTGAGTGAGCACGAGATCGGTCACCGTTGTCAGATCGATATCGGCAGCTTCCAGTCGCTTGATCAGTTGTCCCGCACGCGGCAGGTTCAAATTCGGATCGAGACCCAACCCCGCGTCGAGGAGAACGATTTGATCGCCGCTGCGAACCACGACCGCATTCAAAGCCCAGTCGAACGCTTCGGGAGGCAAGAACTGGTCCGCCATCCAGCTCGCGCGACTTGCGGGATCCGCGTTGTGTCCCAACATTTGGGTGGGGAGCGGCAGTACGCCGTCGCTGACAATCATCACGTCGATGTCGCCGATCTTCAGCGCATAGCGAGACGGAACCAGCTCACCTGTAGCGGGCTTACCGGGATGGAAGTTGATTTCTTCGGAAATTTTCTTTTGTACGTTTATGGCGAACTCCTTTGTTAATTATTTGCCTGCCACATCCGTCGCGACGGGGGCACACGGTCACGGACCGGCACTCAATCCCATTGGATTGCTGTTTGTTTGAGCGCCTGCTTGGTGACGGCTTTCGGCACTTTTGCACACGCCTTTGTGCGTGGTAATCCAAACGAAGGTTTGGGCTGCTCGTCGGACAGCGCGGCGCGCACGGAACGGCGGCTGGAGGTTGTGACCAACACCAGTCCTTTTTATCCATTGGGACGAAGTAGCTGAGGATATCGAGAGGCGGCGCGCCTTGGGAGGGCGCTTGCTTCCGGCGGCAGATTAGGCCTTGGCCTTAGCGACGTCCTGAGCCGTCAGATAGCTTTCGATTAGAGCGCCATAGTTAGGTGCCAACAAGGCATACAACTTGGCGAGATCGGCGGCCTCGGGACGAGCCCACGTGCGGTGAGACCCGGCCACGACAGCGTTCGTCGACGTGGGGATGATGCCAGCCTGGGCCAAACGCCAGTGTCGTTCTGGATACCAGTTCGCTGGGGTCGCCGGAAGCATCGACTACTGCGTAAACCTTGTATCCGGCCGCAATCGGGCTTAGCGCTGGGAACATTACACAGACGCTGGTCCAGACACCGGCCATGGTTAAGGTCTTCCGACCAGTGTCTCAACGAATTCCTGGTTATCTCAAGACTCCCAAGACAACAGCTAATCTCCGACGAACGTGACCGTCTCATCGAGTTGGACTCGGCCCGTCCGGGGAAAGCTTACCAAGGGATCCTCGTACCCGATCGACATGCCACAGTAGAGGATGAGCCCTTCCGGGGGTGAAAGAACCTCCGCGACCGTCTCGCGTACCTGCGACCATGCCATCTGCGGGCAACTATGCAATCCTTCAGCACGCAGCAGCAGCATGACGGTCTGCAGATACATTCCGACGTCGGCCCATTGCGGACGCCGGAGGCCCTGGTCGATGTAGCAGAACAGTGCGGCGGGCGCGCCGAAACAGTTCCAGTTGGCGATGGCCGCCCGCTGGCGCGCCTCCCAGTCCTCGCGCGCAATGCCCAGTGCGCTGTAGCGCTCACGTCCGAAAGCGGATCGGCGATCCTTGTAGGGCGACTTTAAAGTGGCCGGGTACATCTCGTACTGTCGCTCGTCCCACTGGTCGCCGTGGGCCACGCGCTCGACCGCGCACGTCTTGAGTTCAACGAGTGGCGCGCCGGTCAGCACGTAAGTGTTCCACGGCTGGATGTTCGATCCGGACGGGGCCCAGGCCGCGGCGGTCAGCACCCGCTCAAGCACCTCCCGTGGGACGGGCTCGTCTTTGAACCC
Organism: Rhizobium grahamii CCGE 502; assembly: GCF_000298315.2. GTDB lineage: Bacteria > Pseudomonadota > Alphaproteobacteria > Rhizobiales > Rhizobiaceae > Rhizobium > Rhizobium grahamii. The sequence goes on from NZ_AEYE02000011.1 coordinate 356,871, forward strand.
TCGCACCGACCGTCGGCTTGTGACTGCTTCATATACGTCCATGATGATCGCCTCCTTGCGGCTGGCCATTCGTTTCGCCTAACCGCCACGAAGTAGCGCGTGCCCAAACCAACCGACAACCCAAACCAAATGTCTAGATCGTCCGCTCGCCAGTACTGGAGACGGAAGCCTCGAAGCTCGACGGCAAAAAGGTAGTTGAGTTGATGACGCGGCTCTGCCCTGCTCTAAAGTCAGGCGGCGGCGTCGATCGCGCGGCCGCCATTCACGGTTGGAGGAACTGGCGGCCGTCGCTTAACGCCGTTGGCGGACCATCAGCTTCGAACGCGCTAGGCCGTATAGTCAACCTCATAGTGGGCGGTTCGAACGCCTTCGTGCCCATGCGTGGCTTCGTCACCGAATATCTCAGGTTGCCGCAACTGTTTCAGCTCGTTAGCGTCCACCAGATCGCGGCTGCGCAGGTCTACGGAAGGGCCGCGCGCCGGGATGCATCAAGGGGTATTCGTACTGGCAAGCGGTAGGAAGGTTCGATGTCACGGGCGGGAGTCCATCGACGGAAACCGAAATGCGACTTTGATTGACGGCGCCCTTGAGGGACGTCACATAACGATCAACTTCCCCCTGCGGAGCGCTCTACTTCGTGAGTCCAGGCGATGGCTTGTCTCGTCGAGCTCATCAAGACAGTCTTAGAACGCTATGTAACTCATTGATCGACAGGGGCAGAGCTGGCTGCAGCAAGCATTACTGGAGTGAACGCAGTGCCTCGACCCTGAGCATAGGCGAGCTGAATAATTAGCTCAGCCAGTGGCTCCAGGTACCGAGCACATGCAATACCGCCGGTGTCAATGGCATCGTACCCAATATCGCGAACCAGTGCCGCTACCCGCTGTTTGGAGCCAGTATCGTCTCCCGCCAGAAAAACTTGGGGAGTGATGCTTCCGTATGACAAGTCCGCGGACACGACCTCCGCGAAAATAGCATTAAAGGCTTTCACAACCTTTGAGTGCGGCGCCAGCCTCTGGCATGTTTCTCCGGCTGAATCCGTATGGCCGATTGTAAGTTGCATATAGTCGGAGGTGAGTGGATTGGTGCAATCGACAATGATTTTGCCATCAATTGCTCCCAGTCGATCCAGTGTTTCCGGCAAATTGACAAACGGAACTGCGATAAAAATCACATCTGCCTCTGAGACGAAGGAAGCCGCGTCTCCCCCGCGGACGCCAAGCTGTTCCGCCGCAGCCTGCCCAGTTTTATGATCCCGAGATCCCAGCAAGACTTGATGCGAGGTTCTTGCAAACCGCTTCGCCAAGGCGCATCCGACATTGCCCGTTCCCACAATCAGAAGTGTCAACGTTGAACCGGACATTTGAGCCTCACAGCTGTCGACCTATCAACTCAAAAATGTTCTCGACGCCATTGCGCGTCAAGCAGATTCTCTCCGAGAGTAATCGATTCCGTACTATGGTGGCTAAGGCCACAGGATCTGGTTTTCGCGATTGGAGACGCCCATGTCGCTTACGCTCCGACAATGGCTCGAGCAGATAGGCTTACCGGAATATGCGGACCGGTTCGAGGAAAACAACATTGACTTCGGAGTGCTTGGATACCTAACCAGTAGCGATCTTCGCGAAATTGGGGTTAAAGCCGTCGGCGACCGGCGACGATTGATTGTTGCCGCGAAGCAGTTCGGTGCCGAACCGTCTGGGGTTGTTCCTATATCGGATCAAAGTGATCATATCGGAACAGCGCCCCGCCAGGCCGGAAGAGCGGAACGACGAAACCTAGCAGTGCTCTTCTGCGACCTTGTAGGTTCCACCCATATGTCAGAACAGCTAGACGCCGAAGAGTTGCGCGACATCGTTGCCGGCTACCAATCGACGTCAGTCCGAGTGGTCCGGAAATATGGCGGGACAATAAGCCAGTTTATGGGCGACGGCGTAATGGCCTATTTCGGGTGGCCCAATGCGCGAGAAAACAACTCAGAAAGCGCTGTTCGGGCAGCGCTTGAGCTCAGCAAGGGGGTCAGAGAACTAGGGCTGTCCTCGCGCATTGGAATTGCCACCGGCTCAGTGGTCGTCGGCGATATTCAAGGTGACAATCTCAGCCTCAAGGATCAGGTCGTGGGCCGAACACCCAATCTTGCTGCTCGCCTGCAATCGGAAGCGGAAGCCGACACCGTTGTTGTTACCAATGAGACCCGTGCAGTGGCTGGCGAGGAGTTCGTCTATAGCGACCTTGGCCTTCGGACAATGAAGGGGATTGCATCGTCGGTAAGAGTCTGGCGTATCGATGGAATTAGGCTGCGCGGAGCTGTAGAGCGCATTGCCCACTGGGACACGCCCATTTTCGGCCGCGGGGAACAACTCGATGCTTTGATGCGGCTCTGGGACGACGCAAAGATCGGCGGTCAGCGCTCTGTTCTTGTTCAAGGAGAACCGGGGATTGGCAAGTCGCGCTTGGTCTCCGAAGTACTGACACACGCGGAACCAGGCCGAGACTCCGTGCTGATGGAATTTCAGTGTTCACCCTTCCATAGCCACGAGCCACTGTTTCCGGTGCTCGACCAGCTCCGGCGCTCTGTCTTGCCCGAGGGAAATGTTAGCGCGTCTGCCCCACTTCAGACGCTCGAAAGAGACGCTAGCCAAGAACGTCGTGACGCCGCCCAAGTCCTCGTCGCGCTACTCTCAGGTGATCCGGACTTTCATTTTGCCGGACTGACGGCCAGGGGACGGAAGGAAAGGACGTTCGGTGCGATCCGGTCGGTGCTCGACACAATTTCCATGTTTCGAACACTCTTGATCGTTGTGGAGGATCTCCACTGGGCAGACCCGAGTACCCTCGAATTTTTTCAGCGGTTCATTGATGATCCTGCGAGGCGAAACACTCTCGCAGTGTTTACCTGTCGCAGTGAAGCCACGGCGCAACTGTCCGAGATGCGATTCGATGAAGTCGTTGACGTCCCGCGTCTCTCGTACGGCCAAGTGAACCAGCTGATTGAAGCGATCACAGGCAGTGCAGATACGCCGGAACCGGTTAGGGCCGCAATCGCGGACCGCTCCGACGGCGTTCCTCTTTATGTTGAAGAACTCGTGAAATCGGTGATGGACGGCGATCAACTGCCTCACTCAAGCCAGGGGCGCGATCTCCATGTGACGTCGATCCCAATGACCTTGCACGACTCGCTCATCGCAAGGATAGACCGGCTACCGATGAAGATGGAAATACCACAGACGGCGGCAGCGATTGGTCGGGAATTTTCTTCCCATGTATTGAAGATGGCGCTTGGGTATCGTGGATCTGAAGTCGATAACGCATTGCGCCACTTGATCAGCGCTCAGGTGGTGAAGGCCGACCAAGGAAGGGCTGGCCATTTCGTTTTCAAGCATTCGTTGATGCGCGATGCGATATACGAAAGCATGCTCTCTAAGGCGAGGAAGGCTGTGCATTGCCAGATCGCTATCGCCTTGGAGAATACCCATTCCGCAGGCAGGTCACCTCACGTTCTGGCGCATCACTGGGCCTCAGGCGGGAACGACATTAAGGCGTTTGAGTACTACTCGCAGGCAGCCACCCTCGCTAAGGCAAATTTTGCGAATAAGGAGGCCATTTCGTACTTCCGGCAGACGCTGCAACACTTGCGCCTAGCGGAGGACGGTTCGAAGCCGATCGCGGCCGACCTGAAGATATCCCTGCTTGAACAACTGAGCGAGGTGCTGTTCCTGTCGCACAATATCGACGAAGCGGAATTGGCCCTGCGCGAGGCCATGGACCTCGCGCCAAACGAGCCCCTTCAAAGGGCCCGGCTGCTCCGAAAGCTGGGGGTAGCTCTCCAACAAGACCGAGATCGGGCGTTGCAAGTACTCGAAGAGGCGGAGCAGGTCCTCAACAAGCTCCCGGATGCTTCGACCGAAGGTGCGCTACGCGAGTGGATCGAAGTTCAGCTTTCGAGATGCAACGCCAACTACTGGAGCGGCAACGGCAGCGAGATGAGCAATCTGCTGAACCGAATTTCCCCGAGACTGGATGTCTGCTCAGCCGAACAATTGGCAGAATTCTTCAATCAGTCGGTCCTCCGAGACCTGCGGCTCCAGCGATATCGCACGTCTTTGGCCACCATCAAGCACGCGCGGAACTATGCGAACGCTGCCAAGTTGACCAACAACCTGGCTACCATCTCGTCGTCGTTGTTCATCCTGGGTTTTACATATCTACACAGCAACAAACTCCGGAACGCCGAGCGCACCCTGACCAGCGGTATGCAAGCGGCTCAACGGTCCGGCCACAAGGCGATTGAGCTTCGCTGTCGTGTGTACCTAAGCTTGGCGTTTCGACTGCAAGGTGAGATCGACGCCGCTGTTGCATCAGCCAGGGAAGCAATGGAAACGGCTAGGATCGAGGCGATGTCAGAATATGTCGGTCTCGCCAGTGCAAACCTTGCGTGGGGTCACTGGAGAAGAGGTCGACATGAGGATGCCCGTTTGGAAGCGGAGCGCGCCCTTCGGGAGTTTGATAAGTCCAAAATTGCTTACCCATTTGAATGGACGGCGCTACTGGTCTTGTTGGCAACTGCCCACGAAGACCGCGATAGGGTGAGAGCACTGTGCTGCCGTCTCTTGCGTGAGACTCAGCAAGAGCTACCAGAACGTGTGCGAATAGCGGTAGAGAGACTCTCAGTGAGTTCAGAAGCCGACCAGCCAGCGATAGTTCAGCTGTTGCTTGCTTCGTGCAGAAGGCGAAACCTTCTATGACTTATCATCTGATGACGCCTGCCTTGAGGCTGCTTCGCTGGCGAAATGCTCGATGATCGCTCGCTTTTGAATCTTCCCAGTCGGCCCCTTTGGGATTTCTGTCCAGATATCGATACGCTTTGGGACCTTGAACGCGGCAATTTTATTCCTGCAAAATTCACGCAGTTCGTCTGAAGTAACGGTTTTTCCCGGAACAGTAGTGACGACTGCATGTATGCGCTCGCCGTATCGTTCGTCCGGCAAGCCTATCACGGCAACCTCGCTAATCGCAGGATGCTCAGCCAAAGCGTTTTCGACCTCAGTCGGGAAGACGTCGTAGCCCCCGCTCCTAATTCTGAACTTGGCGCGATCGCTGAGATAAACATAGCCCGCCTCGTCTCGGCTTGCTAAGTCACCGGTATATATCCACCCATCCTTTATGACCTCAGCGCTCTTCTCCGGCGCGTTCCAATAGCCTGAGAACTGCGTGTCGCTACGGACGATAAGCTCACCCGTCTCGCCGGACGGAAGTGAGCGGCCATCTCCATCCACGACTTTGACATCGACGAACGGCAAAGGCTTCCCAGCGGAGCCCAGTATCTCCGGGCGAGTGGTGATGCCAAGCTCGTGATCTGACGGAAACAGCATCATCGACATTCCCATTAGCTCCGTAGTGCCGAACATCTGTAGAAACGGCCTGTCAAAGGCCTTCATGGCTTTCTTGATCGTCTTGGGAGGGAGCGAAGAAGCGCCGTAGCCGAACAATCGCATCGAACTCATGTCGGTGCGTTCCAACATACTCGATTCGAGCAGCGAATTCAGCATTGTGGGAACGAGGACGACATTGGTTGTGTGTTCGCGCCCGATCAAAAAAAGCGCCTGTTCCGCCGACCAGGGCCCGACAATCACGGTGGCGGCAGCATGGAACAGGTTGCGGATCATATGCATCAATGGGACGCCGGCCGCAGGCATCGTGTGCAGCCAGCGAGTCGATGGATCGATACCTTCCAACATGGCGGTGTATAAGATCGACTGAAGGAAGGCCCCATGCGGATAGACAGCTCCTTTGGGAAGCCCTGTTGATCCCGTGGTGTAAGCAATCATCGCAATCGCATGTGGGTTTGGACCAGTTCTGGCTGATCACTTTCGGCAGCGATCAGCCTTTCGTATTCGCTGGCCGGTGATCCGAACTCGATAATACGCGCCTCGCCTCGGCCTGCCGGCATCGCTGACGCTGCCTTTTCCGCCTGATCAAGATAGTCGCGATGAACAAAGATCACAGTAGGGGAGCAATCCGCGACAAGCGCTGCGATTTCCGGCTGAGTGAGACGAGGGTTCAGACCCACCCTTACCGCTCCGATCTTCATGCATGCACCGAATGTCTCTGCGACCTCGATGCAGTCGGCTGACAGTATAGCGACGCGATCGCCGGCGGCAGCTCCCAAACGACGCGTAGCGTGGCCTAGCGCATCGGTACGGGAATGGAATTCGTGCCAATTGCGACGCCGATCTGCTTCAACGAATGCATCCTTGTGGCCCCAATATAGACCGTTGCGACGGATCAGTTCCCCAAAAGTGAGCATAGTTCCTCCCATTTGAAGGCCCGGCGTCTTCTTCACTTCGCGTGGGACCGTGCCAAAGCAAGATGGTCAATCGCTGCAAATGATGAGACGTAGAGAATTTATATTAGATAGGCGAAATGTAGTGCTTGCCAATCGCAGATGTCGGGCGCAATCTCAGGATACTCAACGTGAAGGCGTGCGAAAGCCAAGCATAGTCCAAGATTCCAACCGCTTGTTACAGTGTGTGGAAACGACTACCGAAAGTAGTGCCGGGCGAAGCATCTCGAAATAAACGAAGCGTTTATCTAAGGCAGCAGTCCGTTTAACCAAGTAATATTTGACGTTTCATCCGACTTTAGAATTCCCTTTGGCAGTACGGGCGATGCTCAATATCAGTATCAAGGTTCTCAAGGGAGAGAGGAAGCTATGTCTCAAGATGAAAACAACGAAAGCTTTAACCACGATCTTATAATCGCCAACGGTGATGGAACTGTTCTGTATATTCCACGGGATGTTTGGGATCGTGACGAATACCGCATCGACACGGCGAAGTTCTGGTCCCATGAAGGTTGGGAGGTTGTTCGCGATCTTCTGCAGTGCGGCGTATTGCTCGCAGCCGTTCCCAACAAGCTTCCACCAGATAAGCCAAAGCCTCTTGGCACCTGCTGGCTCGTGAACATAGAAGGCTTGAAGCAGTCTACAAAGTTCCATGTTCGGTGACGACGGAAGCTATAGAAGCGCGGTCATGTACTCGCTCCATACGCGAGATACACCCGGCTGAGACTCTGAGCCGGATGGTTCCTTTCTTGCGCGAAATCGGTGTTTCGCGCATAGCCGATGTTACTGGTCTCGATTCCATCGGATTGCCTGTTGCGGTCGCCTACAGACCAAACGCTCGTTCGCTTGCAACGTGTCACGGCAAAGGCGGAACGTTGATCGAGGCGAAGACTTCAGCCGTGATGGAGGCACTTGAGCGTCACTGCGCCGAGAACCCCAAAATCGATCTGAGATATGCATCTTTCAATGAACTGCTCGACGAAGGCCGAGTGGTTGATTTGGATATCCTACCCAGAATCTTTGAAGCGCTTCCGTCCAAAGACCGGCGCACCCTGTGGACCAGCGCAACAGGCATGATCAGCGGTGAGAAAATATGGGTCCCATTTGAGACAGTTCATCTGGACTATGCCCTACCGCTGCCCGCAAACCTTGAATGCTTGCTGATTGGGTCGGGAGGACTGGCATCTGGGAACACGATCAAGGAAGCTGCGGTCCATGCGATAGCCGAATTGATCGAGAGGGATGCCCTCACCTTGTGGCGGTCCAGAGGCCCGGGGGTACCGGAAACGGCCGTCGATTTGGAATCGGTCAATGACCCATGGTGCTCTGACGTGCTGAACACACTCCGACGGTCTGGCACGAGAACCGATGTTTGGGATATGACGAGTGATCTTGGCGTACCTACGTTCTTTTGCGAGATACGGTCCGATCATTGTACATCCCGGAGCGTGGGTCCTGCTGCCGGCAGCGCATGTCATCCGATAAGTGTGATCGCGCTAGGGAAAGCAATTCTGGAGGCCGTCCAAAGCAGATTGACGATGATTTCTGGAACGCGGGATGACCTCACACGTGAAATGTTCGTGCACGGCCCCCCACGGCCCCCATCTAACGAAGCAATAACCCGCGCAGCCAAGGCCTTTACTGACATCCCAAGTGCCCCGGATTTCGCCAGCATCGACGATGCGCTCGATCACCTCTTGGAAAGAATGAAACTTGCTGGGATCGACGAACCTCTCATGGTTGATCTATCCCACAGCGGCATTCCTGCTGCGGTGGTGCGTGTTATTGTGCCCGGGCTTGAAGGTTCGTGCGATGCGCCCGGTTATGTAGCGGGAAAACGTGCGAAGCAATTGGTCGCCTTCGGAGGTGGCGATGGCCACCACAACTAACAAAGTACCGGTGTTTGTGGGCCCATCGCTGGGACGCGATCGTCCAGCATGTCACGGTGTCGATTTCGACTTCGATTACCGCCCGCCTGCCGCGCAAGGGGACGTCATAGCGGCTGCCGTCGATGATCCAAGAGCCATCATTTTGATCGACGGCTATTTCGAGCACGTCCCTGCAGTACACCATAAGGAGATATTGTGGGCGATTGATAATGGAATTGCGGTATATGGGTCTGCTTCAATCGGGGCCCTTCGGGCCGCAGAATTGAGCCGCTTTGGCATGGTCGGCGTAGGGGTGATCTTCGAGTGGTTCGAGTCGGGAGAGCTCGAGCGCGACGACGAAGTCGCGTTGGTCCATGGACCGGAGGAACTACACTATGAGCCGCTTTCGGAGCCACTCGTAAACATTCGATCGACCTTGTCGTCTGCTGTGTGTTCCGGGGTGGTCGAGAAAGATTTTGCCGACTTCTTGATTGGTCGCGCCAAGTCAACCTTCTATCCAGAACGTAGCTTCCGGCGACTGTTGGGCGGGCTGGACCGCAAGGCAGATCGTGCCGGCGCGGAGAGGTTGGCAAGCTGGTTGCCGAGTGGACGGTTGGATCAAAAGCGAATCGACGCGATGGCATGCCTCGATCGAGCGACCGCCGATCTTCAGCAGTTGTCTAGTGAGAACCGACGTGC
>NZ_AEYE02000010.1 GCF_000298315.2 Rhizobium grahamii CCGE 502
CAGCGGCCACCTCAACCGGGTGGCCGCTTCGATGACAATATTATGAAGCAAGTGGCTTTGGCCGCTTGCTTATTACAAGAAAATGTTGCACATGGCGCGCGAGCGCTATTTGCGCCCTGCTTCGCTCATCGAAGCGGGTGACTACAGCAAACAATAAGGTGGGCTGAAAGGCCTGAAGACTAGATAGGGGCACGGTAACCCGGAGCCTCTCTCGATCTTTGAAACCGGTGGTCCGCCTTAGGAATAAGAACAGCCTGTGCCTACCCGAAGGGCGCGCAGGATAACAAACACAAGGATAACGTCGAATGAACGGCCAAAATATCCGCATTCGCCTGAAGGCGTTCGATCACCGCATTCTCGACGCTTCGACGCGCGAGATCGTGTCGACGGCGAAGCGCACCGGCGCCAGCGTCCGGGGCCCCGTTCCGCTTCCGACTCGCATCGAGAAGTTTACGGTCAACCGGTCCCCACACATCGACAAGAAGAGCCGCGAGCAGTTCGAGATGCGCACGCATAAGCGCCTCCTCGACATCGTAGATCCGACCCCGCAGACGGTAGACGCGCTGATGAAGCTCGATCTCGCCGCCGGTGTCGATGTTGAGATCAAGCTCTGAGCATTGCTCGAGCGGATTTGGAAGGATTGAACCGATGCGTTCAGGTGTGATTGCACAGAAGGTGGGCATGACCCGCGTCTACAACGACGCTGGCGAACATGTCCCGGTAACAGTACTGCGTCTGGATGGCTGCCAGGTTGTGGCCCAGCGCACTGTTGAAAAGAACGGCTACGCCGCAGTCCAGCTCGGTGCTGGCACGGCGAAGGTCAAGAATACGTCGAAGGCACTGCGTGGCAGCTTTGCTGTTGCCAACGTTGAGCCGAAGGCCAAGCTGACGGAATTCCGCGTCACGGAAGACAACCTCCTCGAGGTTGGCACCGAGCTCAAGGCTGGTCACTTCGCCGCTGGTCAGCTCGTCGATGTGACGGGTACGACGATCGGTAAGGGCTTTGCCGGCGTCATGAAGCGTCACAATTTCGCCGGTGGCCGCGCCACTCACGGTAACTCGGTTTCGCACCGCTCGCACGGTTCGACCGGTCAGCGCCAGGACCCGGGCAGGGTTTTCAAGAACAAGAAGATGGCTGGTCACATGGGCCAGACGCGCGTAACGACTCAGAACCTTGAAGTGGTTTCGACCGACGAAGATCGTGGTCTGATCCTGATCAAGGGTGCAGTACCCGGTTCCAAGGGTGCCTGGATCATCGTGCGCGATGCCGTCAAGTCGGCAGCGAAGTAAGGGAGCCGGACCAATGGAATTCAACGTCAAGACCCTCGAGGGAAAAGACGCAGGGAAGGTTTCTCTTTCTGACGCGATTTTCGGCCTCGAGCCCCGCGAAGACATTCTTGCCCGCGTCATCCGCTGGCAGCTTGCCAAGAAGCAGCAGGGCACGCACCAGGCAAAGGGCCGCGCGGACGTTTCGCGCACCGGCGCCAAGATGTATAAGCAGAAGGGTACGGGCCGCGCTCGTCACCATTCGGCTCGCGCTCCGCAGTTCCGCGGCGGTGGTAAGGCCCACGGCCCGGTCGCTCGCAGCCACGAACACGACCTTCCGAAGAAGGTTCGCGCTCTCGGCCTGCGTCACGCCCTCTCGGCCAAGCTGAAGTCCGACGATGTCATCATCATCGATAGCCTGGTTGCTGCTGAAGCAAAGACCAAGGCACTGGCATCGACTTTCGAGACGCTCGGCCTGACCAATGCGCTCTTCATCGGCGGCGCTGAACTTGATGGCAACTTCAAGCTCGCAGCACAGAACATCCCGAACATCGATGTTCTGCCGATCCAGGGCATCAACGTTTATGACATCGTGCGCCGCGGCAAGCTCGTGCTTTCCAAGGCTGCCGTTGAAGCTCTAGAGGAGCGTTTCAAGTGACCGATCTTCGCCACTATGATGTGATCGTCTCGCCGGCGATTACCGAAAAGTCCACTCTGGTATCGGAAAACAACCAGGTTGTTTTCAATGTCGCCAAGAAGGCGTCGAAGCCGGAAATCAAGGCTGCAGTCGAGGCGCTCTTCGGCGTTAAGGTCACGGCCGTCAACACGCTGCTCCGCAAGGGCAAGACCAAGCGTTTTAAGGGTTTTGTCGGCAAGCAGCAGGACGTGAAGAAGGCTGTCGTAACGCTGGCTGAAGGCCAGACGATCGACGTCTCCACCGGTCTCTGAGGAATAAAACAATGGCATTGAAAACATTCAATCCTACGACCCCGAGCCAGCGTCAGCTGGTCATCGTCGATCGTTCTGGCCTCTACAAGGGCAAGCCGGTCAAGGCGCTGACGGAAGGTCTGACCAAGAGCGGCGGTCGTAACAACCTCGGCCGCATCACGGCTCGCTTCATCGGCGGTGGTCACAAGCGCACGTACCGTCTGGTCGACTTCAAGCGTCGCAAGTTCGACGTTGAAGGCACGGTCGAACGTATCGAATACGATCCGAACCGGACCGCGTTCATTGCGCTCGTCTCCTACGCCGACGGCGAACAGGCCTACATCCTCGCTCCGCAGCGTCTTGCTGCTGGCGACAAGGTCATCTCGTCTGAGAAGGCTGTCGACGTGAAGCCCGGCAACACCATGCCGCTGCAGTTCATCCCGGTCGGTTCCATCATCCACAACGTGGAAATGAAGCCGGGCAAGGGTGGCCAGATCGCACGTTCGGCTGGCGGTTACGCACAGCTCGTCGGTCGCGACCAGGGCATGGCGATCCTTCGCCTGAACTCGGGCGAACAGCGCCTCGTGCACGGCACCTGCCTTGCTTCGATCGGTGCGGTTTCGAACCCGGATCACGCCAACATCAACGACGGCAAGGCTGGTCGTACGGTTTGGCGCGGCAAGCGTCCGCATAACCGCGGTGTTGTCATGAACCCTGTTGACCATCCGCACGGCGGTGGTGAAGGCCGCACCTCTGGTGGTCGTCATCCGGTTACTCCGTGGGGCAAGCCGACCAAGGGCAAGCGCACTCGGTCGAACAAGTCGACTGACAAGATGATCATGCGCTCGCGTCATCAGCGTAAGAAGTAAGAGAGGAAGTCTCCAATGGCTCGTTCAGTATGGAAAGGTCCGTTCGTTGACGGCTATCTTCTCAAGAAGGCTGAGAAGGTTCGTGAAGGCGGACGTGCAGAAGTAATCAAGATCTGGAGCCGTCGCTCCACGATCCTGCCGCAGTTCGTCGGTCTCACCTTCGGCGTCTACAACGGCAGCAAGCATGTTCCGGTCAGCGTCAATGAAGACATGGTCGGTCACAAATTCGGTGAATTCTCTCCGACCCGGACCTACTACGGTCACGGTGCGGACAAGAAGGCAAAGAGGAAGTAACAATGGGCAAGGCAAAAGCCGAACGCCGGCTGAAGGACAACGAGGCGCAAGCAGTCGCCCGCACGCTCCGCGTCAGCCCACAGAAGCTCAACCTCGTTGCTGCGGCTATCCGCGGCAAGAAGGTCGATCGTGCACTCGCTGAGCTGGAATTCTCCCGCAAGCGTATCGCAGGCGCCGTCAAGAAGACGCTCGAATCTGCGATCGCAAACGCCGAGAACAACCATGATCTCGACGTTGACACGCTCGTCGTGGCAGAAGCCTACGTAGGCAAGTCGATCGTCATGAAGCGTTTCCACGCTCGTGGCCGCGGCCGCGCTTCTCGCATCGAGAGGCCGTTTGCGCACCTGACGATCGTTGTCCGCGAAGTGCAGGCACAAGAGGAGGCCGCATAATGGGTCAGAAAATTAATCCAATCGGTTTCCGTCTTGGCATCAACCGTACCTGGGATAGCCGCTGGTTTGCGGACAATGCCGAGTACGGCCAGCTGCTGCACGAAGACCTGAAGATGCGCAAGTTCGTCATGAGCGAACTGAAGCAGGCCGGTATCGCCAAGGTGGTTATCGAGCGTCCGCACAAGAAGTGCCGCGTCACGATCCACTCGGCTCGTCCGGGCCTGATCATCGGCAAGAAGGGCGCAGACATCGACAAGCTCCGCAAGAAGCTGTCGGAGATGACGAATTCCGAAACGCACCTCAACATCGTTGAAGTGCGCAAGCCGGAAGTCGACGCTACGCTCGTCGCACAGTCGATCGCTCAGCAGCTTGAGCGTCGTGTTGCTTTCCGTCGCGCCATGAAGCGTGCCGTTCAGTCTGCAATGCGTCTTGGCGCCGAAGGCATCAAGATCACCTGCGCAGGCCGTCTCGGCGGTGCTGAAATCGCTCGTACGGAATGGTACCGCGAAGGTCGCGTTCCGCTGCACACGCTGCGCGCTGACATCGACTACGGCACTGCTGAAGCGGAAACCGCTTTCGGCATCTGCGGCATCAAGGTCTGGATCTTCAAGGGCGAAATCCTTGAGCACGATCCGATGGCCTCCGAGCGCCGCGCACTCGAGGGTGACGCTCAGGGTCCGGCAAGCCGTGATCGCGATCGTCGCCGCGACAACGCTTAATAGCGTTGGTGGCAGATAAGTTCGGAGAATAAGAAAATGTTGCAGCCAAAGCGTACCAAGTACCGCAAGCAATTTAAGGGCCGCATCAAGGGCGTCGCCAAGGGTGGTTCTGACCTGGCCTTCGGTGAATTCGGCCTTAAGGCTCAGGAGCCGAACCGCGTGAATGCACGCGAGATCGAAGCGGCACGCCGCGCGATCACGCGTTACATGAAGCGCGCCGGCCGTGTATGGATCCGCGTGTTCCCGGATGTTCCGGTAACCGCAAAGCCGACCGAAGTCCGTATGGGTAAGGGCAAGGGCTCTGTCGAATACTGGGCATGCAAGGTCAAGCCAGGCCGTATGATGTTCGAAATCGACGGCGTCAGCGAAGAAATCGCTCGTGAAGCGCTTCGCCTCGGCTCTGCCAAGCTCTCGGTCAAGACGCGCTTCGTTCAGCGCATTGCAGAGTAAGGAGCAAGGCAGATGAAAGCCGAAGAAGTACGCGGCCTCACGGCCGATCAGCTCAAGGACAAGCTCGCCGACCTGAAGAAGGAGCAGTTCAACCTGCGCTTCCAGAAGGCAACCGGTCAGCTGGAAAAGTCCTCCCGCGTCAACGAAGTCCGCAAGGACATCGCCCGCGTGAAAACCATTGCCCGCCAGAAGGCGGCAGAAGCAAAGGCCTAAGAATATGCCGAAGCGCATCCTGCAGGGCGTCGTCGTTGGCGACAAGAACGAGAAGACTGTAGTTGTCCGCGTAGAGCGTCGTTTCGCTCATCCGCTGATGCAGAAGACCGTTCGTCGTTCCAAGAAGTACAAGGCCCACGACGAAAACAATCAGTACAAGATTGGCGATACCGTATCCATCGAGGAATGCGCGCCGATCTCCAAGGACAAGCGTTGGACGGTCGTTTCCGCCCAGGCCAAGTAAGATTTTTGCGCGAGGCCTTGCGTCTCACGGAAATATCTGTATGAAGCAGCGTCAGAACGCTCGTTCGTCGAGCGTTCTTTTGCTTTGAGCGCACGGAAGGTCCCATTGGGGAAACCACCCTGGCACGATCGATCCCGCGCTATTCAAGCTATGCCGTGTTTTCGCCTGCTCTCGTAGCAAGCGGCCGGCTGACAATTTTCATAAGCCGGGGAAGGGGGCTCTGAGCCCAACCATTCCGGTAAACCAAAAAGGCGACCTGATATGATTCAGATGCAAACAAACCTCGACGTGGCGGATAATTCCGGCGCACGTCGTGTCATGTGCATCAAGGTGCTGGGCGGCTCGAAGCGCAAGTATGCCGGGATCGGCGACGTTATCGTCGTTTCGATCAAGGAAGCGATCCCGCGCGGCCGCGTGAAGAAGGGTGACGTGATGAAGGCGGTGGTCGTTCGTACCGCCAAGGAAATCCGTCGCGTTGATGGTTCCATCATCCGCTTCGACACGAATGCAGCAGTCCTCATCGACAACAAAAAAGAGCCGATCGGCACCCGTATCTTCGGACCGGTTCCGCGCGAACTTCGCGCCAAGAACCATATGAAGATCATCTCGCTGGCTCCCGAAGTACTGTAAGGAGCGCGAACGATGCAAAAGATTCGTAAGGGCGACAAGGTCGTCATGCTCGCAGGCAAGGACAAGGGCCGCACTGGCGAAGTCCTCCAGGTTCTGCCCAAGGAAGATCGTGCCGTTGTTCGTGGCATCAACGTCGTAAAGCGCCATCAGCGCCAGACGCAGAGCCAGGAAGCCGGCATCATCAACAAGGAAGCCGCTGTTCACCTCTCTAACGTTGCAATCGTCGACAAGGACGGCAAGCCGACCCGCGTTGGTTTCAAGGTTGTTGACGGCAAGAAGGTCCGTGTGGCCAAGCGTTCCGGTGAGGTGATCTGATGGCTGACGCAAAGTACGAGCCGCGGCTCAAGAAGGAATATGTCGAGCGCATTCGTGCGGCGATGCAGGAGAAGTTCTCCTACGCCAACGAAATGATGATCCCGAAGCTCGACAAGATCGTAATCAACATGGGTGTTGGTGAAGCAACGGCTGATTCGAAGAAGCCGACTGTTGCTGCAGCTGACCTGGCCGCTATCGCTGGCCAGAAGCCGGTCATCACCCGTGCACGCAACTCCATCGCGGGCTTCAAGGTCCGTGAGCAGATGCCGATCGGCGCAAAGGTTACCCTGCGCGGCGCTCGCATGTACGAGTTCCTGGACCGTCTCGTGAACATCGCGCTTCCGCGCGTTCGCGACTTCCGCGGCCTGAACCCGAAAAGCTTTGACGGCCGTGGCAACTTCGCCATGGGCATCAAGGAGCACATTGTGTTCCCTGAGATCAACTACGACAAGGTTGATCAGATGTGGGGCATGGACATCATCGTTTGCACGACGGCAACGAAGGACGACGAAGCACGGGCTCTGCTGACAGAGTTCAACTTCCCGTTCCGTCAGTAACCGTAACGACGAGCGTAGAAAAGGAACCGCACATGGCGAAGACAAGCGCAGTTGAAAAGAACAAGCGCCGCCGTACCACGGTCGCTAACCAGGCTGCCAAGCGCGCAGCTCTTAAGGCGATCATCATGAACCAGGCTCTTCCGATCGAAGACCGGTTCAAGGCCTCGATCAAGCTGGCATCCCTGCCGCGCGATGGATCCAAGACCCGCATTCGCAACCGCTGCGAAGTATCGGGCCGTCCGCGCGCATACTACCGCAAACTGCGCATGTCGCGTATCGCGCTGCGTGAACTCGGCAATCTCGGCAAGGTGCCGGGCATCGTCAAGTCGAGCTGGTAAGGAGCAGGTTAGATGACAATGACTGATCCGTTGGGCGATATGCTCACTCGCATCCGCAACGGCGCTTCTCGCCGCAAGTCGTCGGTTTCGACGCCTGCTTCGAAGCTCCGTGCACGCGTTCTCGATGTTCTGCAGTCCGAAGGCTACATCCGTGGCTATTCCGTTGTCGATTTCGGCAATGGCAAGTCGGAGCTCAGCATCGAGCTGAAGTACTATGAAGGCGCATCGGTGATCCGTGAGATCGGCCGTGTGTCCAAGCCGGGCCGCCGGGTTTATGTCTCGGTCAAGTCCATTCCGCAGGTCGCGAACGGCCTCGGCATTACCATCCTTTCGACCCCGAAGGGCGTGATGGCCGATCACCAAGCTCGCGAACAGAACGTTGGTGGCGAGGTTCTTTGCTCGGTCTTCTAAGGCTGAGTAAGGATCTCCATAGCGAACAGACAGGATTGAAACATGTCTCGTATCGGTAAAAAGCCCGTTCAGGTGCCTGCTGGGATCACGGCTACGGTCGATGGCCAGAAGGTTACCGCTAAGGGCCCGAAGGGCGAGCTGTTCTTCGTCGCAAACGACGAAGTCGGCGTGAAGCTCGAAAACAATGCGGTTGTCGTAACGCCGCTCACCCAGACGAAGAATGCTCGTGCAAAGTGGGGCATGTCCCGCACGATGATCGAGAACATCTTCAAGGGCGTCAAGGACGGCTTTGAGCGCAAGCTCGAAATCAACGGCGTCGGTTACCGCGCGTCGCTCCAGGGCAAGAACCTGCAGCTGGCACTCGGTTTCAGCCATGACGTTGTTTATGAGCCGCCGCAGGGCATCACGATCGCTGTGCCGAAGCCGACGGAAATCGTCGTCACCGGCATCAACAAGCAGCAGGTCGGCCAGGTTGCCGCTGAAATCCGCGAATACCGCGGTCCTGAGCCCTACAAGGGCAAGGGCGTCAAGTATGCCGAAGAGCGGATCGTCCGCAAAGAAGGCAAGAAGAAGTAAGGATCACGCGAAATGGCTAGCAGGAAAGAAGCACTTGCACGTCGCGCCAACCGCGTGCGTCGTCACCTCAAGTCGGTGGCCAACGGCCGTCCGCGCCTGTCGGTTCATCGCTCGTCGAAGAACATCTACGCTCAGATCATTGACGATGTCGCCGGTAAGACGCTTGCGTCCGCCTCGACCCTCGACAAGGACCTGCGCGGTTCTCTGAAGACCGGTGCTGACACGGCAGCAGCTGCCCTCGTAGGCAAGCTCGTTGCTGAGCGCGGCTCGAAGGCTGGCGTCAAGGACGTCGTATTCGACCGTGGCGCCTTCATCTACCACGGCCGTATCAAGGCCCTGGCAGAAGCAGCCCGCGAAGGCGGTCTGTCCTTCTGATTAAGATTTCCGGCCGGAGCCTTCGAGCTTCCGGCCGGATGCTCACCGGACCGCAAACGCTCTTCGATAGAGGAGGCTGATGCGGTCCTCGTTTTGTCTGCCGTTCCACCCGCAAAAGAAAAAGGAAAAGGACAATGGCACAGGAAAGAAGAGGTTCTCGCGACGATCGCCAGAACCGCGAAGAACGCGATAGCGAATTCGTCGACAAGCTGGTCGCGATTAACCGCGTTGCTAAGGTTGTTAAGGGCGGCCGTCGTTTCGGTTTCGCCGCTCTCGTCGTCGTTGGTGACCAGAAGGGCCGCGTCGGCTTCGGTCACGGCAAGGCACGCGAAGTGCCGGAAGCAATCCGCAAGGCGACTGAAGCTGCCAAGCGCGAACTGATCTTCGTACCGCTGCGTGACGGCCGTACGCTGCATCACGACGTTCATGGCCGCCATGGCGCCGGCAAGGTTCTGCTTCGTTCGGCCAAGGTCGGTACCGGTATCATCGCCGGTGGTCCGATGCGCGCCGTTTTCGAAACGCTCGGCGTTCACGACGTTGTCGCCAAGTCGACCGGTTCCTCGAACCCATACAACATGGTTCGCGCTACCTTCGACGCTCTGAAGCACCAGGTTCACCCGAAGGACATCGCAGCTCAGCGCGGCATCAAGTATGCAACGCTCCAGGCTCGCCGTGCCGCTTCCGGCAATGCCTCTGAAGAATAAGAGGAGTCTGACAGATGGCTAAGGCTACCAAGAAGACTGAAGCGAAGACGGTTACTGTCGAACAGATCGGCAGCCCGATTCGTCGTCCGGATGTCCAGCAGCGCACGCTGATCGGCCTCGGACTCAACAAGATGCACCGTCGTCGCACGCTGGAAGATACCCCTTCCGTTCGTGGCATGATCCGTGCTGTCCAGCATCTCGTTCGCATCGTCGACGAGAAGTAAGCCGGGAGTATTCGCTATGAAACTCAATGAAATTAAAGACAACGAAGGTTCGACCCACAGCCGCAAGCGCCTCGGCCGCGGTATTGGTTCGGGCTCCGGCAAGACCGGTGGTCGCGGTGTCAAGGGTCAGAAGTCCCGTTCGGGCGTAGCCATCAACGGCTTCGAAGGCGGTCAGATGCCAATCTACCGTCGCCTGCCGAAGCGCGGCTTCAACAACATCTTCAAGGCCGACTTCGTTGTCGTGTCCCTGGAGCGTGTTCAGGCTGCGATCGACGCTGGCAAGCTCGACGCCAAGTCCACGGTTGATGCAGCAGCTCTCAAGGCTGCCGGCGTTATCCGTCGCGTCAAGGACGGCGTTCGCGTTCTCGCCGACGGCGAGCTGAAGGCAAAGGTCAAGTTCGAAGTAGCCGGCGCTTCCAAGCCTGCCGTCGAAAAGATCGAAAAGGCTGGCGGTTCCGTCACGCTTCTTTCTGCCGCAGCTGCAGAATAATTAATCTATGATAAGTCGCCCGGGGTGCTTCACACCGGGCGATTTTGCTCCCATATGTGAGCCTCACAAAAACCGGCTGGACGCACGTGCGTCATAAACGGTAGGAACGAACACAAGGGTGAGGCATAGGTTGCGTTCGCAATCCGTCCGAAGCCCGCTTTTGAATAATTTAGAATGCTGATTCCGGGTCCTGCACCTCGCTTGGCTAGAGCCCGAAATCGGTAGCGCGGAGAATCGCATGGCGTCTGCAGCGGAACAGTTGGCTTCCAACCTCAATTTCTCGACCTTCGCCAAAGCCGAGGATCTCAAGAAGCGCCTGTGGTTCACACTGGCAGCTCTCCTCGTCTACCGGCTCGGTACCCACATTCCGCTCCCTGGCCTCAATCCAGAAGCTTATGCCCAGGCCTTCCGTGGCCAGGCAGGCGGCATTCTCGGCCTCTTCAACATGTTCTCGGGCGGCGCCGTGCAGCGCATGGCAATCTTTGCGCTCGGCATCATGCCTTATATTTCCGCTTCGATCATCGTGCAGCTGATGACCTCGGTCGTCCCGGCGCTCGAGAACCTGAAGAAGGAAGGTGAGCAGGGTCGCAAGATCATCAACCAGTACACGCGCTACGGCACGGTGCTGCTCGGTGCGCTGCAGGCCTACGGCATTTCCGTCGGCCTTGAGAGCGGCAACGGCCTCGTTGTTGATCCGGGCATCTTCTTCCGCATTTCGACGGTCGTCACGCTCCTCGGCGGCACCATGTTCCTCATGTGGCTCGGTGAGCAGATCACCTCGCGCGGTATCGGCAACGGTATTTCGCTGATCATCTTCGCAGGTATCGCTGCAGGCCTGCCGCAGGCTCTCGCCGGTACACTGGAACTTGGCCGCACCGGCGCTCTGTCGACGACACTGATTCTCGCTGTGATCATCATTGCGATTGCTGTCATCGCCATCATCGTTTTTGTCGAGCGTGCACAGCGGCGCCTGCTGATCCAGTATCCGAAGCGCCAGGTCGGCAATCGCATGTTCCAGGGCGATACCTCGCATCTGCCGCTGAAACTCAACACCTCGGGCGTCATCCCGGCGATCTTCTCGTCCTCGTTGCTGCTGCTGCCGGCGACGCTCGCGGGCTTCGCCAACACCACGTCATTGCCTGCATGGGCAACCTCGATCGTGGCCGCGCTCGGCCATGGCCAGCCGCTCTACATGCTGCTCTACGGCCTGTTGATTGCGTTTTTCGCCTTCTTCTACACGGCTATCGTCTTCAATCCGAAGGACACCGCCGACAATCTGAAGAAGCATGGTGGTTTCATTCCGGGCATCCGTCCGGGCGAGCGGACTGCCGAATACATCGATTACGTGCTGACCCGCATTACGGTGATTGGCGCGATCTACCTCGTCTTCGTGTGCATCCTGCCGGAAATTCTTGTGTCGCAAACGGGCATTCCGTTGTCCCTGGGTGGCACTTCTCTCTTGATCGTGGTTAGCGTAACTCTCGATACGGTGGCACAGATTCAGGGTCATCTGATCGCACAGCAGTACGAAGGTCTGATCAAGAAATCGAAGTTGCGCGGAGGAAAGAGGGGGCGATGAGACTCATACTGTTAGGGCCGCCGGGCGCGGGTAAGGGGACCCAGGCTCAGCGGATCGTGGAGAAGTACGGAATTCCGCAACTCTCCACGGGCGACATGCTCCGCGCAGCCGTTGCGGCAGGCACGGAAGTAGGCAAGCGTGCGAAGGCCGTTATGGACGCTGGCAAGCTTGTCTCGGATGAGATCGTCAATGCAATCGTTTCCGAGCGTCTCGACGCTCCAGACTGCGCCAAGGGCTTTATTCTTGACGGCTATCCGCGCACCTTGGTTCAGGCTGACGCGACGGAAAGCATGCTGAAGGGCAAGGGGCTCGAGCTCTCGACCGTGATCGAGATCCAGGTCGACGACAAGGTGCTGGCCGATCGCGTATCCGGTCGCTACACCTGCGCCAATTGCGGCGCCGGCTATCACGATACGAACGTGAAGCCGAAGGTCGACGGTGTCTGCGATCGCTGTGGTTCGACTCACTTCAAGCGCCGCCCGGATGACAACCGCGAAACGGTCGTCACGCGCCTCCAGGCATACTACAAGGAAACCTCTCCGCTGATCGGCTACTACTATGCCAAGGGCAAGTTGAAGTCGGTTGACGGCATGGCAGACATCGATCACGTCACGAACGAGATCGAAGCCATTCTTTCGAAGCTTTAGGGCTTTGGAAATAAACTTGGCGGAAGCGGTTGCTTTTAAGCGCTGATTCCGCTAAACACCGCGCCAACTCGCGATATCTCATGCGATCGGCGCGGACTTCCCAAGGGAATTCCGGGTTCGATCGTTTTGACTTGTTGAGAACCTGAATTGTAATTGCGACCTCTCTGGGTCGTGTAACGAGACACCACTTGCCGGATGGCAACTGGAACGCAAGGAGAATAGGCGTGGCACGTATCGCTGGCGTCAACATCCCGACTGCAAAGCGCGTTGTAATCGCGCTGACGTATATCCACGGGATCGGTCCGAAATTCGCGCAGGAAATCATGGAAAAGGTCGGCCTGTCGGCTGACAAGCGCGTCCATCAGCTGACGGACTCCGAAGTCCTGCAGATTCGCGAAACCATCGACCGTGACTATCAGGTCGAAGGTGACCTGCGTCGCGAGACCTCGATGAATATCAAGCGCCTGATGGACCTCGGTTGCTACCGCGGCCTGCGTCATCGCCGTGGCCTGCCGGTCCGCGGTCAGCGCACGCACACCAATGCTCGTACCCGCAAGGGACCGGCAAAGGCGATCGCTGGTAAGAAGAAGTAATTTCCGGGAAACCGGAGGTGAGGGGGCTGGCGGTCTGCGCCGGCCTCTTTTGAGTTTCGGGCAGGGCCGCAAGGTCTCGTTCCGGTGTAGCCGCTGGCATTACGGCGGTGCGGAGATCCAAGAAAGGGATTTTAAATGGCCAAGGAAGCCGTACGCGTTCGCCGTCGCGAACGTAAAAACATTTCGTCTGGCGTAGCTCACGTCAACTCGACCTTCAACAACACGATGATCACGATCACCGACGCACAGGGCAATGCGATTGCCTGGTCGTCTGCTGGCGCCAAGGGCTTCAAGGGCTCGCGCAAGTCGACCCCGTTCGCTGCTCAGATCGCTGCTGAAGACTGCGCCAAGAAGGCTCAGGAACATGGCATGAAGTCGCTGGAAGTTGAAGTTTGCGGTCCGGGTTCGGGTCGTGAATCCGCTCTGCGCGCGCTCCAGGCTGCCGGTTTCATGATCACGTCCATCCGCGACGTGACGCCGATCCCGCACAATGGTTGCCGCCCGCGCAAGAAGCGCCGCGTCTGATCATCGCCATTCACAACACCGGTGAGCGGCTTTTCGCTCCCGGTGCTTCTCAAGCTCGGTTGCCACGATTGGATGGTGGTAACGAACGGAAGGCAAAAATATGATTCAGAAAAACTGGCAGGAATTGATCAAGCCGAACAAGGTCGAGTTCTCTTCGAGCTCGCGCACCAAGGCGACGCTCGTAGCAGAGCCGCTAGAGCGCGGTTTCGGCCTCACCCTCGGCAACGCGCTTCGCCGCGTTCTGCTGTCCTCGCTGCGCGGTGCCGCAGTGACGGCCGTGCAGATCGATGGCGTGCTGCATGAATTCTCGTCGATCCCGGGCGTCCGCGAAGACGTCACGGACATCGTCCTCAACATCAAGGAAATCGCCATCAAGATGGATGGCGATGACGCAAAGCGCATGGTCGTGCGCAAGCAGGGCCCGGGCGTTGTAACGGCTGGCGACATCCAGACCGTCGGTGATATCGAAATCCTCAACCCCGAGCATGTGATCTGCACGCTCGACGAGGGCGCCGAAATCCGTATGGAATTCACCGTCAACAACGGCAAGGGCTACGTTCCGGCCGATCGCAATCGTGCGGAAGATGCTCCGATCGGTCTCATCCCGGTCGACAGCCTTTATTCGCCGGTCAAGAAGGTGTCCTACAAGGTTGAAAATACCCGCGAAGGACAGGTTCTCGACTACGACAAGCTGAACATGACGATCGAAACTGACGGTTCGATCTCCGGCGAAGATGCCGTCGCTTTCGCGGCGCGCATCCTGCAGGATCAGCTTGGCGTGTTCGTCAACTTCGACGAGCCGCAGAAGGAAACCGAAGAGGAAGCAGTCACCGAACTCGCTTTCAACCCGGCGCTCCTCAAGAAGGTGGACGAACTCGAACTGTCTGTTCGCTCGGCAAACTGCCTGAAGAACGACAACATCGTCTACATCGGCGACCTCATTCAGAAGACCGAAGCAGAAATGCTCCGCACGCCGAATTTTGGTCGCAAGTCGCTGAACGAAATCAAGGAAGTTCTCGCTTCCATGGGCCTGCACCTCGGCATGGAAGTGCCGGCATGGCCGCCCGAGAACATCGAAGATCTCGCCAAGCGTTACGAAGACCAGTACTAACATTCAAACGGCAGGCGGATGCCTGCAAGTGAAGGAGAATAGCAATGCGCCACGGTAAAGCCGGCCGCAAGCTGAACAGAACCGCTAGCCACCGCAAGGCAATGTTTGCCAACATGGCGGCTTCGCTCATCACCCATGAGCAGATCGTGACGACCCTGCCGAAGGCAAAGGAAATCCGTCCGATCGTTGAAAAGCTCGTCACCCTCGGCAAGCGTGGCGACCTGCACGCTCGTCGTCAGGCGATCTCGCAGATCCGCGACGCCGCTGTCGTTGCGAAGCTCTTCGACACGATCGCTTCGCGTTACGCAACCCGCAACGGCGGCTACTTGCGTATCATGAAGGCTGGCTTCCGCCAGGGCGACAACGCTGCTCTCGCAGTCATCGAATTCGTTGACCGCGACACCTATGCCAAGGGCGCAGCTGACAAGGCTCGCGTTGAAGCTGAAGCAGCAGCTGCTGAAGCCGCTTAATCCTTTCCGGTCCGCCGGAAGCAAAACAGCCGGGCTGAAAAGCCCGGCTGTTTTCGTTTGCCCACCTTGCCCGCAGACATCCCTCGTTCAGGCTGTTTAGTTTCTCCAGCCCGTTGAGCGCCGTTGAGTTCGGAGCTAGCGTCGTGATTTCCTCCAGTGTCTCAGGGAGTGCATTGATGATAGATCACGTAACCGTCGCAGTCAGCCACTTGGGAAAGAGCAAGCTCTTCTATGAGAAGGCTTTCGCACCGCTGGGATATAAGCTTTCCTTCGGCAAGGAGAGCGTGTTCTGGGCGTTCGATATCGGCAATGGCTGCCTGTTCGAGATTCAGCAGGCCGACAGCGCGCCGCCTTTGACGCGTGTGCATGTCGCCTTCCGCGCTCGCAGTAGGGTCGAGGTCGAAGCGTTCTTTCAGGCCGCCCTCGAGGCTGGTGCCAAGGACAACGGGGCGCCCGGCCCACGCCCAGAGTACACGCCCGATTATTACGCCTGCTTCGTTCTCGATCCTGATGGCTACAACATCGAAGCCATGATCAATCAGCCAGGCACAGAAGCTTGAGTGGGGCCCGTTGCCTTGAGGGCGATCCGTTGTAGGAGCCTCTGCAATATCACGATACGGTTGCCGCTGCCCGGGTGCGTTCGCGTCCCTGACCGCGCTTGCGGCTGCGCGCGATCGGCCGCCACGAGCGGTAGAGGATGAGCACGATGATCAGGCCGACATAGATGTATTGCTCGAGGTCGAGGATCTTCGTCGAAAGCCCGAAATGCACGGCACCCGCGGCGGCGATGATGTAAACGAGGCGGTGCAGCCGCACCCAGTTCGGGCCGAGGCGACGGATCGAGAAGTTGTTGGACGTCACCGCGAGCGGAATGAGCAAGGCAAGCCCCGCCATGCCGAACATGATGAACGGCCGCTTCAGCACGTCGTTCACGACCGCGGAGAGATCGAGCGCCTGGTCCAGCACCATGTAGACCGTGAAGTGCATCAAGGCATAGTAGAAGGTTAGAAGTCCTAGCGCGCGGCGATAGCGAAGGTAGTTCCATCCGAGCAGGTCGCGCGCGGGCGAGACGGCCAGCGTCAGGATGAGGAAGCGGATCGTCCAGAGACCGAGGAACAGCTCGAAAGTCTTCACTGGGTCCGCGCCAAGCTGATCGCTGGCGCCGAGATAAAAGGTCCACGCGGCAGGCAGCAGCCCGACAGCGTAGAGAGCCCAGACGGAGGCCGACTGCCAGCGCTTCGGCAGACTGAACGAAAAGCCGGTCATCAGAAGTTCTTCCGCAGATCCATGCCGCTATAGAGGCTGGCGACCTCGTCGGCATAGCCGTTGAACGGCAGCGTGGGGTGGCGTCTCGCACCAAAGAAGCCGCTTTCGCCGATGCGCCGTTCGCTCGCCTGGCTCCAGCGCGGGTGATCGACCTCCGGATTGACGTTGGCGTAGAAGCCGTACTCCTGCGAATTGGTCACCTGCCAGGTGTTCTTCGGCTCCTTGTCGGTCAGCGTGATCCGAACGATCGACTTGATGCCCTTGAAGCCGTATTTCCACGGCACGACCAAGCGGATCGGCGCGCCGTTCTGGTTCGGCAGCGTTTGGCCATAAAGGCCGACGGCGAGCAGCGTCAGCGGGTGGCGAGCCTCATCGAGCCGCAGGCCCTCGACATAAGGCCAATCGAGCGATTGGAAGATGCCCTTCTGCCCCGGCATCTCGTCTGGGCGTACGACGGTTTCGAAGGCGACGTACTTTGCGCTCCCGAGCGGTTCCACCTTGTTGAGTAGCGAAGCGAGCGGGAAGCCGTCCCACGGAATGACCATCGACCACGCCTCGACGCAGCGCATCCGATAGGTGCGGTTCTCGATCGGGAATTCCTTCATCAGCGCTTCGATATCGAACGTGCCCGGCTTATTGACCATGCCGTCGACCTTGATTGTCCAGGGCAGCGGCTTGAAGTCGCCGGAGAGCGCCGACGGATCACCCTTGTCGAGACCAAATTCGTAGAAGTTGTTGTAGGTCGTCACGTCCTTGAGCGGCGTCGCCTTCTCGTCAACCGTATATTTGCTGTCGATGACCGATAGCGCCGCAGCGCTGGCCTTGCCGGCGCCGTAAAGCGCCATGGCGCCCAGCGTTGTGGCGCCAAGGAACTCACGACGCCTCAGATAAACCTGCTGCGGTGTAATCTCCGAGGAGGCGATCTTGGGGGGACGGTAGGCTGGCATCGGAAACCTCCTGAGCATGAGAGCTCGGTATAAACCTTCAACGCATAGAATGCGTCTTTGGATCATTGTTTATGCCCACTGGCCTGGCTGCGGAAAGCCAACTTTTTGTGTACGCCGCTTGATGCAATAGTCTGTAACAAAACCACTGTTCCAACCGTATATGGTCGATGCACCCGGCAGCGCAGGCGTACCGGTTTCGGCCTTCCCGGTAGTGACAGCCAATACCGTTTGCATTACGACAATTGCAAAAGCAGCGATAGCCTGGACGCTTCAGCGCCCCGCATCGCCGACGATTTCCGACACGCAAGGAATACACCAATGCCAGCTTATCGTTCCAGAACCACGACCCACGGCCGCAATATGGCGGGTGCGCGCGGCCTTTGGCGCGCAACGGGCATGAAGGATTCGGACTTCGGCAAGCCGATTATTGCGGTGGTGAACTCCTTCACCCAGTTCGTGCCCGGCCACGTGCACCTGAAGGATCTCGGCCAGCTCGTCGCCCGCGAAATCGAGGCCGCCGGTGGTGTTGCCAAGGAATTCAACACGATCGCCGTCGACGACGGTATCGCGATGGGCCATGACGGCATGCTCTATTCGCTACCCTCGCGCGAACTGATCGCCGACAGCGTCGAATACATGGTCAACGCCCACTGCGCCGACGCCATGGTCTGCATATCGAACTGTGACAAGATCACGCCCGGCATGCTGATGGCCTCGCTGCGCCTCAACATCCCGACGGTCTTTGTCTCTGGCGGCCCGATGGAAGCCGGTAAGGTCGTCCTTCATGGCAAGACTCATGCGCTCGACCTCGTCGATGCCATGGTTGCCGCTGCCGACGACAAGATCAGCGACGAGGACGTCAAGATCATCGAACGGTCCGCCTGTCCGACCTGCGGTTCTTGCTCGGGCATGTTTACGGCCAACTCCATGAACTGCCTTACCGAAGCGCTCGGCCTGTCGCTTCCCGGCAACGGCTCGACGCTCGCAACCCATGCCGACCGCAAGCGCCTGTTTGTGGAAGCTGGCCACCTGATCGTCGATCTCGCCCGCCGTTACTACGAGCAGGACGACGTCAAGGCTCTGCCGCGCACGATCGCCTCCAAGCAAGCGTTCGAGAATGCCATGGCTCTCGACATCGCCATGGGTGGTTCGACAAATACCGTCCTGCACATCCTGGCGGCAGCACACGAAGGCGAGATCGATTTTACGATGGCCGACATCGACGGGCTGTCGCGTCGCGTTCCGTGCCTCTCGAAGGTCGCGCCCGCAAAGAGTGACGTCCACATGGAAGATGTTCACCGCGCCGGCGGCATCATGTCGATCCTGGGCGAGCTCGATAAGGGCGGCCTGCTCAACCGCGATTGCCCGACCGTTCACGCCGAAACGCTCGGGGACGCGATCGATCGCTGGGACATCACGCGCACCAACAGCGAGACCGTCCGCAAGTTCTACCGCGCGGCCCCGGGCGGTATTCCGACCCAGGTTGCCTTCAGCCAGGAAGCACGCTGGGACGAGCTCGATACCGACCGCGAAAAGGGCGTCATCCGCTCCGTCGAGCATCCCTTCTCCAAGGACGGCGGGCTTGCCGTGCTGAAGGGCAATCTGGCGCTGGACGGCTGCATCGTGAAGACGGCGGGCGTCGACGAATCCATCCTGAAGTTCTCAGGCCCGGCCAAGGTCTATGAAAGCCAGGATGCGGCCGTAAAGGCGATCCTCTCGAATGAAGTGGTTGCCGGCGATGTGGTCGTCATCCGCTACGAAGGCCCGAAGGGCGGTCCAGGCATGCAGGAAATGCTCTATCCGACGAGCTACCTGAAGTCGAAGGGCCTGGGCAAGGCCTGTGCGCTGATCACCGATGGCCGCTTCTCCGGCGGCACCTCGGGTTTGTCCATCGGTCACGTTTCGCCGGAAGCGGCAAACGGCGGCACGATCGGTCTGGTTCGCGAAGGCGACATGATCGACATCGACATCCCGAACCGCATCATCAGCCTGCGTGTCGACGACAAGGAACTGGCAAACCGCCGCGCCGTGCAGGAGGAGAAGGGCTGGCATCCGGCCGAGCAGCGCAAGCGTAACGTCACGACTGCGCTGAAGGCTTACGCCGCTTTCGCCACCAGCGCCGATCGGGGCGCCGTTCGCGATCTCGGCAGCCGCTGAGCTTCTTCTTCAAAAGGAACGTGAAATAAACCGGCCGCTAAAGTGGCCGGTTTATTTTTTTGTAGGTTTCATCCAACTGTTTCAGGCGCGCGTCGTATGCGGCCTTGATGCAGGCTGCGTCCGGTCCGCATTCCTGGCGCTTCGTCAGCCAGGCCGTCTGCTCGTCCTGCAACGTACCACGCGAGCCCATCGCCATCAGTCCGGATAGCAGGTCGAATGTCGTGACCATCTTGACATCGGCGTCGTTTAAGGCGCGGTTCTCGCAGATCATCTTCTCGTCCGGCTTCAACTCTTTTGCATCGCAGTCGAAACTCGCGGCCTGCGCCAAGCCCGGTAGCATCAACAGGGCGAGGGCGGTTATCGGGAGTGGGAGCTTGCGAGATTGCATCATGCATAGGTTCCTATTTGCTGACCATCCGGCCGGAAAGAGCCGTCACGACGAAGATGATGCAGCATGCCCATAGGGCAAGGATAAAGATCAAGCCGAGGCGACTCGACGGCCGGTCGAGGCGCGCTGCCGCTCTTGTACGCAGGTCCTCCATGACATCAGCTGGAACGAGGCGAATGGCCAGCATGATGCCAAGCGGTACGATCACCAGATCGTCGAGGTATCCGAGCACAGGTATAAAATCGGGGATCAGATCGACCGGCGAAAGGGCGTAGGCCGCAACCGCACCGGCGACGGCCTTCGCAGGCCAGGGCACGCGTGGGTCGCGCGCGGCAAGCCACAGCGCAACGATGTCACGCTTCAGTGACTTTGCCCATACTTTGAGCTTTGATATCAGATGCATACCGGCCGTTCCTGAATCAATTTGGCAACTGCGCTCAGCAGTTCGTGAGCTGCCTCATTCTTCCATGCTTCCGCCCTCTTTCCTTTCTAGCGTCCGGCGCTACAACGTCTTCACAAGAGAATTTCAGAAGGAATACCCATGCATGACCTGTTGAAGCGCGCAGCCCTGCCTTTCCTGGCTCTGGTGATCGCGCTACCGGTTTCCGCCAACGCTCAAACCGCGAAGACCGTACCGCAGAGCCAGACGGAAATGCAGCTTTCCTTTGCGCCGCTCGTCAAGCAGACAGCGGGGGCTGTGGTGAACGTTTATGCCGAGAAGACGGTGCGCCGACAATCTCCCTTTGCCGGCGATCCCTTCTTCGAGCAGTTCTTCGGCCAGCAGATGCCGAACCGCAGCGAGAAGCAATCGTCACTGGGATCGGGCGTCATCGTTGAGGCGAACGGCACGATCGTTACCAACAACCACGTCGTGGAAGGCGCAGATGATATCAAGATCGCGCTCTCCGACGGACGCGAGTTTCCATGCAAGGTCGTCTTGAGAGACGACCGGGTCGACCTCGCCGTTCTCAAGGTCGATACGAAGGAAACCTTCCCGACGCTCCAGCTTGGTAATTCCGATGCCGTCGAAGTCGGTGATCTGGTGCTGGCGATCGGCAACCCATTTGGCGTCGGCCAGACAGTCACGAGCGGTATTGTTTCGGCTCTGGCGCGCAACCAGGTCGTGAAGAACGAGTTCGGTTTCTTCATCCAGACTGACGCGTCGATCAACCCTGGCAATTCCGGCGGCGCGCTGATGAACATGAAGGGCGAACTGATCGGCATCAACACGGCGATCTTCTCGCGCGGTGGCGGCTCAAACGGAATCGGCTTTGCGATTCCTGCCAATCTCGTCAAGGTATTCCTCGCCTCGGCCGATGCCGGAGTGAAGTCGTTTGAGCGCCCTTATGTCGGCGCCACGTTCGATGCGGTGACATCCGAGGTTGCCGAAGCGCTCGGGCTCAACAAGGCGCGCGGCGCCCTCATCGTCAAGGTGACCGACGGCAGCCCGGCGGCAAAGGCCGGATTGAAGGCAGGGCAGATCGTGTCCGCCGTCGATGGCATTCCGGTCGAGCACCCGGACGCGCTTCTCTATCGCCTGACGACAGCCGGTCTCGGCAAATCGGTGCAATTGACCGTCGTGGAGAACGGCCGCGAGCAACAAATCGCCCTGGCACTCGACAGGGCCCCTGAGACCGCCCCGCGCGATCAGCGCACGATTGGCGGCCGTACGCCCTTTACCGGCGCCGTGGTCGAAAACCTCTCGCCTCGCGTCGCCGACGAACTGCGCATGCCCTCGGAATCGACCGGCGTTGTGGTTTCCGAAGTCACGGAGGACTCCCTTGCTGCCCGTCTCGGCTTTGAGCCCAAGGACATCATCATTTCGATCAATGGTGCCGAAGTGAAGACCACCAAGGAACTCGCGGCGGTCGCCGACGAGGATCCCAACTTCTGGCGCGTCGAGATCGAGCGCGATGGTCAGCGCATCCGACAGTTCTTCCGATGAGCGACGACCTCTTTGCACCTCGCATTCCCGAAGAGGTCGCTAATCGGCGGCCTCTCGCCGATCGCCTGCGGCCACGTTCGCTTTCGGAAGTCACCGGTCAGGAGCATTTGACCGGAGAGGATGGCGTGTTGCGACGGATGATCGAGAGCGGTTCGCTCGGCTCGATGATTTTCTGGGGGCCGCCCGGAACCGGCAAGACAACCGTTGCCCGGTTGTTGTCAGGCGAAGCCGGCCTTGCGTTCGAGCAGATATCGGCGATCTTTTCCGGTGTGGCGGACCTCAAGAAGGTATTCGAGGCGGCGCGTTTGCGTCGGATGGACGGCCGGCAGACACTCCTCTTCGTCGACGAGATCCATCGCTTCAATAGGGCGCAGCAGGACAGCTTCCTTCCGGTAATGGAAGACGGCACCGTCATCCTCGTCGGCGCGACGACCGAGAATCCCTCTTTCGAACTGAACGCGGCGTTGTTGTCGCGCGCACGTATACTGACCTTCAAGTCGCACGACGATGACAGTCTCCAGGAGTTGCTGAAGCGTGCCGAGGCGGCGGAAGGAAAAGCGCTGCCGCTGACGGACGATGCGCGGGCAAGTCTGCTGCGAATGGCAGACGGGGATGGGCGCGCCGTACTGACGCTTGCCGAGGAGGTGTGGCGCGCTGCGCGAGAGAAAGAAACCTTCGATACCGAGGGCCTGACGCGGATCGTGCAGCGGCGCGCCCCCGTCTATGACAAGGCCCAGGATGGCCACTACAATCTCATTTCAGCACTGCACAAGTCCGTTCGCGGCTCCGACCCCGACGCGGCGCTCTACTATCTCGCTCGCATGTTCGACGCGGGCGAAGATCCGCTTTACCTCGGGAGGCGTCTCGTCCGCATGGCAGTCGAGGACATCGGCCTTGCCGATCCGCAAGCGCTAGTGATCTGCAATGCCGCGAAGGATGCCTATGACTACCTCGGCTCGCCCGAGGGCGAGCTGGCGTTGGCGCAGGCATGCGTTTATCTGGCGACCGCGCCGAAGTCGAACGCGGTCTACACTGCCTTCAAGGCTGCGACGATGGCTGCCAAGCAGAATGGATCGCTTCTGCCGCCGAAGCACATCCTGAACGCCCCAACGAAGCTGATGAAGGGGGAAGGCTACGGCGAGGGCTATCGCTACGATCACGATGAACCAGACGCCTTTTCCGGCCAGGACTATTTCCCGGAGAAGATGGGCCGGCAAACCTTTTACGATCCGGCGGAGCGTGGTTTCGAACGGGATATCCGCAAGCGGCTTGAGTGGTGGGCGAAGCTCAGGAAAGAGCGCAATCAGCGCTGATCAGGAAGCGCGCATCTGCCCCGCAGGCGCGACGAGCTTTACGGCGGATTCCGCCAGGCCGTGATGGCCTTCCATGTCCACGACGAGATGCCAGTGGCCGCTGTCGGGAATGGAAAGACGGATCGGTGATTTCCGCGCGACGCCGCCGACATATTTGAAGTCGAGGACTTCGGTAAAGCGCTGATAGTTCGGTGCTGTCATCAGGCGTACGTTCGCAACGGCGTTCAACGTCACCTCGATGATCGTTCCGGCGCGCTGCTCATTCAGATCGTAGTGGGTAAAGCGGAAATTTGGTTTCGGCATCGGTCTGTGGCGGGGCTCGTCTCTGCCTGCACCATAGGGCCATTCCAGTTAAGGAAGCGTTTGTCATCTTGCGGCGAGCCAAACAGCCCGCCGCCGCGAAGGTCGTATCAGTGGATGTCGCTGTCGCCACGGTCGAGCGCTGTGAACGGCAAGATAATGCCATCGGCTGCGCGGCAAATCTGCTCGGGGTGATGATCACACTCGTCTGCTGCAAAATGCCGGGCGGCGTGCTCGCTGATGAATACGCCTCCAACGAGCCCCTGACGGTCCTGTACGACCCAGCGGCCGCTTCGATCCTGGCCAATTGTAAAACGTGCTGAACCCTGACGTTGAAGAGGTTCGATTCTGGAAGCAGCTTGAAGAGAAGGCATCGATTTTCCTTTCGAATTGTCTCCTGCCCTGAAGGGCAGTGCCACATGCATGAAGCTAATGAGACCCGCATGCGTCTTCCATTGGACCGGATAGGAGAAAATATAAAAATATCATATGGATAAGTATGAATTGCGAGCGCCAGAAGCGTACAGCATGGCTTGCGATAGCGACTGTTTCTCGTTCGCATCGACGGCCAGAAGCGGCAGACGGACCTCCGGATCAATCAAACGCAAGGTCTGGAGGGCGTATTTGATCGCAGCTGGGTCACCATCGGCGCCCAAAGCCGCTGTCAGCGGCGCCAACCTGTCTTCCAGTCGGCGCGCAGCCGGCAGGTTGCCGCCGCGGGCCGCCTGCTGGAGCGATGCATAGAGACGCGGGCAAAGGTTCGCGCCGGCCGAGATGACACCGCTGCCGCCTGTGCTCAGAAAAGGGAGCGCCGTTGCGTCGCTATCGGAAAGAAGCAAGAAACGCTGACGCCACTCCGGCGGCATGGCAAGTGCGGCGGCGCTGCCATCAGCAAGGAGAAAGCCGATGACTGACGGGATATCGGCGAGGGCCTTCAACGTCGATAACGTCATGTCGATCGCTGTCCGGAGCGGATTGTTCTCGACGATCAGCGGGAGGCTGGTTGCGGAGGCAAGCTGAGCAAAATGACCGGCGATCCCTTTCTGACTCGGCTTTGAATAGTAGGGCAGGGTCACAAGGGCAGCCGCCGCACCCAGCTCTTCGGCATCGCGTGTCAAGGCGATCGTGCTTGCGGTCGCATTCGTGCCGGTTGCCGCAATCACGGGAACACGCCCGCCGGCGGCCTGGACACAGGTAACGATAATTGCGGCGCGCTCGCTTCTAGTGAGCGTCGGTCCTTCCCCGGTCGGTGTGCAGACCGCAAGTCCGTCAACGCCACCGTGGATCTGCCGCTCGACGAGTCGTTCCAGTGCGGAAAGGTCGACCGTTCCCTCACAAAACGGCGTAACAAGTGCCGTCGTTGTAGCGCCGAGCCGCAATGCCCTGTCTACCTGCATGCTTGGCTCAAAAGCCGCCGAGGATGACGTAAAGCTCGACCGCGGCAAGCACGAGGCCGAACAGGACCAGCGCCCGGGCGGTCCGTCGTTCGCGCATTTGTCGTTTTGCTGCGCGGCGCGGGCGGGTGATCGGCGCGTTTGATAGCATGAAGTCTCGCATGGCATTCTACCTTCGCATTTCCAGGGAAGGCTAACGCCGTCCACGGTAGGAATTCCATTCAGCTGCGCGCGCGCGGATATAGAAATTCCATAAAGGTGGGCCGCGCCAAGCCGAACACTTTAGGTAAAATTCCTTAAATTGCAGATGGTTATCGGAAATTTCCGAATTATCGTCTTAACGACTTGATTCATCGTCGGAGAGTAGAAGGCGAACCCAGGGTTGATCTCGGTCGCGAAACTCGAACAGTATGTCGCTGGGAGTATCGGCCCGCCAGAAGAAATAATGGTCGCGGTTTGTCGGATGGGAGCATCCGGCGGCGTCCTTTGGGCGAAGGCTGAAGGCATCGCCCATCGTTGATGTGGGAAGCCGGAAGCCTCGACAATTTTGCTGAACGGCTTCGGCCGAGGGAGAGATGACATGAGCAAGACATTTGCAGTTCTGCTGGCGCGATTGATCTTCGGCGCCGTTTTCGCGATGGCCATGAGCTTCAAGTTCATGGATATGCAATCCACCGCAAGCTATATCGCTGCGGCAGGCTTTCCATTCCCGCTTTTTCTGGCGTGGGTGGCGGCCTTCTTCGAGCTGGCTCTGACGCTGGCCTTCCTGACAGGAGCCTTCTTTTCGGAAGCCTCCTTCCTTGCCGGCATCTACGTCGTGTTTCTGGCCTTTGCGTTCCATGGCCCGAGCCACTGGAGCGGCAATCAGGCAGAGTTCGGCTTCTTTATCGATCACTTCACCTTACTGGCCGGCTTGCTATTTGCAGCCGTTCACGGTCCGGGAGACACACTGGTCGTCAGGACGCGGTCGCCGCTCCTGGCTCGGTAGCACCGGACGGTCGCGCTATCCGGAGGCGGGCGGTGTCGCCAATTCTTCGAGCAGGCGTTCGAACGCCGTCGGCTTCAGGGTCGCCGGCGGATTGTAAGGATCAGAGAACGCGTAGATGAAGAAGAGGATGATGCCTGTGAACGCGCCGAGCACCGACAGCAGCAGCAGGTTTCGTGCATCGGGCGGATAGGGATAGTAGCCGAGCGCCATGAATACGACGCCCGAGACTGCTGCGAACCAGAAGATGCTGCTGATCGAGTCGGTGCCGCTGTTTTCGCGCTTATCCCGTGACTCAGCGATGCTGTGGACGTCAGTCAGCATGTGCTCGCGAATGCTTTGTTGGCGAGCATTGGTTGGCGTCAGGTCGAGCACTCGTTGGTAGACATTGTCCCACTTGTTCCAAGCCGTCGGAGAGAGCTGCCCGGTTCGTCCAAGCATTTGCCACTCTTCATCGACAACAATCTGCACGTATTCGAAGAGCGCTTGCTGGATTGGGGCGGCTTTCTCATCGGCGCCGTAGCGGTTCGCATCGAAATAAATGTCGGCAACGGCATTCGCTTCGGTGACGCTCTCGAACTTCAGTTGCTGATACTCGATCATCTCCTGCGCGAAGACGAGGGCGAGGATCAGCGCATGCAGTGAGGCGATTCTCATGACGATGGCGCCGGCAAGCTCTCTGTCCCTGCCGGTCGGATCGGCGCCCATGATCAGGCGCATCAGAAAGTAGAAGCTGAGCGTTACGACGATCGTCCCGCCAACAAAGGCGATGCCAAACAAGACAACGGCGGTCATGCGCGCTCCCCCCAAGGTCACTGGTGACTTTAGGCGGCGGACGAATTTTGATCAACGATGGTTGTGGCGCAGCGCGGCTCTACCGCTTCGAGGGCGTCGATCTATCGCAAGATTCCATCGAGCGCCGGCATTCCCAAAATGGCGGAGGCTGCGATCAGCAGATAGCAGATCGTCCGGAACGTGCTCTCCTTGGCGAGCCCGAACAGCTTCGAGCCGGCATAGAGGCCGATGGCGTAGCTCGGCAGGATGACAATGGTCAGAGCAAAGACGGCGTCTACGAAAAGTCCGCCGAAGTAGTAGCTGACAACACTGAAGCAAGTCGAGATCGCGAAATAAAGGATGATGTTTGCTCGCACCCGGCCAAAATCAGTCTTACCGCCGAGCCAGTAGGCGACGACCGGCGGCCCGCCGAGCTGCGCGGCGCCGCTGAAGAGACCGGCAAAGAGACCGGTCAGGGAAGTCAGGTATGTGCGCGGTTCGCCATGATATCGCCAACCTGAGACAAGCAACCCAAGCAGACAAACGGCAATCGCGGTAATCGCCCAGCGCAAGGCAAGCGGATCCATCAGCGCGAGCGCTGCGGTCCCCGCCGGTACGCCGAGAACCCCGCCTGCAGCCATCGTGAAGACTTCGCGGCGGTTGGCACTGCGCCAGGCCGGTGGGATCATTCCGAGCGTTGCCAGTCCGTCTATGACAAGCAGGACGGGCGAGATCAGCTTTGGGCCGATGATGGCTCCACCCAGCGGAACGAAGATCAGCGCTGCACCGAATCCGGAGAAGCCGCGCGCGAGCCCGGCAATCAAGGCAATAGCAACGAGCGACAGAATGCCCTGATCCGGCAAGGCGGCGACAAACCATGCGCTCGTGTTCGCCAGCAGCGTGTCAAACGACATCGATTGGTTCCGAAATCAGGAGGCGAGCATGAGGTCCATGTTCTGGACGGCGGCGCCCGACGCACCCTTGCCGAGGTTGTCGAGCAACGCGACGAGGTTGACCTGCGAAGCACCGGGAGTGCCGAACACGAAGAGCTTCATCGTATCCTTGCCGGCAAGCTCGACGGCATCGATGCGGGGCA
This sequence comes from Rhizobium grahamii CCGE 502, assembly GCF_000298315.2. Taxonomy (GTDB): domain Bacteria; phylum Pseudomonadota; class Alphaproteobacteria; order Rhizobiales; family Rhizobiaceae; genus Rhizobium; species Rhizobium grahamii. The sequence continues at coordinate 27,485 of NZ_AEYE02000010.1, forward strand.
GCTTGCGGCTCTCGTCCAGCGGCACAACTGTCACGATCTCCTGGCCAGCATAGTGGGCGACAAGAGCGGCATGGATGCTTTCGAGCGTCGTGCCCTCGGCAAGATCGTCGAGATGCAGCGGCACCTGAACGATCATTCCCTGCGGGAACTTCCCGACGGACGGGGAGAAGATCGGCGCGCGGTCCAGAAGACCGTGGATCTTCATCTCTGGCACGTGCTTGTGCGTCAGCGTCAATCCATAGAGAAAGTGCGGAGCCGAGATCGCATCGTCACGGCTCTGGTCTTCGATCTGCGCAATCATCTGCTTGCCGCCGCCGGTGTAGCCGGAGACCGCGTTGACGGTGACCGGGTAGCCGTCCGGCAGGATGCCAGCGGCGCGCAGCGGCCGAATGATGCCGATCGCGCCGGTCGGGTAGCAGCCCGGGTTGGCGACGAAGCGTGCCGCCTTGATCTTTTCGGCCTGCTGCTTGTCCATCTCCGCGAAACCATAGGCCCAGCTCGGGTTGACGCGGAAGGCGGTGGAGGTATCGATGACCCGCACGTTGTTGTTGCCTGCAACCATCTGCGCGGCTTCCTTCGAAGCATCATCCGGCAGGCAGAGGATCGCGACATCGGCGCTGTTCAGCATATCCTCGCGCATCGCGGCGTTGCGACGCTCGGCTTCCGGGATCGACAGAAGCTCGACATCGCGACGGCCGGCCATGCGCGTGCGGATCTGCAAGCCCGTCGTGCCGTGTTCGCCATCGATGAAGATCTTCGGTGCCATTGTCTCGCTCACACTTTCAATAGGTTAGAAAGAAGTCCGGAATCATTTTGTAAGAGGGATGAGTCAGCCGTGTGACGCGCTCGCGCGGCGCTCGGCATATAGACCAAGCATATACATCGCGACCGTCGCCCCCGCAATGGCAGTGATATCCGCGTGATCATAGGGCGGTGACACCTCAACGACGTCGGCGCCCCTGATGTCCAGCTGGTGCAGACGCTGCAGAACCGAGAGAATTTTGGCGCTCGAGGGGCCGCCGGATACGGGTGTACCGGTGCCGGGCGCGTAAGCGGGGTCGAGGCAGTCGATATCGAAGGTCAGGTAGGCCGGCGCACCATGGGTATGTGAGATGATCGTCGAGGCGATATCGCTCGCACTCATCTCTTCAAGCTGATGACCATAAAGAATATGAATGCCGAAATCCTCTGGCGCATGCGTGCGGATACCGATCTGGATCGACCGATCCGGATCGATGATGCCGTCCCGCGCAGCCCGCGCCACGAACGAGCCATGGTCGATCCGCCTGTTGTCGTCGAACCAGGTGTCTTGGTGAGCATCGAACTGGACGAGCGCCAGCGGGCCGTGCTTGGCTGCGTGCGCCTTGAGGATCGGCCAGCTGACGAAGTGGTCCCCGCCAAGGGTCAGCATGAAGGCGCCGCTGTCGACAATGGTCTTTGCCTGCCGCTCGATTGCCGCAGGCGTCTCGTGGTGGTTGCCGTAGTCGAGCAGGCAGTCGCCATAGTCGATCACAGCCATCTCGGCAAAGAGGTCGCGGTTGAAAGGATATTGCGGGTCGTTGTCGAAGATCGCCGACGCGCGCCGTATCGCCTGCGGTCCGAACCGCGTTCCCGGCCGATTGGAGGTTGCGGCATCGAAGGGGATGCCCCAGACGACGGCATCCGCGCCAGCCAGGTCCTTGGTGAAGCGACGTCGCATGAACGACAGCACGCCGGCGAAGGTCGGGTCGGTGGCTGCCGATGTGAGGCTCGTTGCCGTAAAAGCGTGGTCGATCGACTTGTTGGCCAAGACATGCTCCTCGAAGGTGTTGGTTGCTATGCCTACCAGAAACGAATCTCAAACCGAAAGGGCAAAACGGTGCCGGTCGCTCGGCCGGACCGGTTTTACCCCGGCAGCTTGTCGGCCAGCACTTCGGGCGTCCTCAGTTGCGGGGCCTCGGCAAGCAGTTCCTCCGCTCGGGCCATCAGCGCTGCAGCCACCTTGCCGTTCAGATGGGCCTGCCGGCCCGCCTCATCATTGAACGCATCGAAGATAGCGAATGTGCTCCGGTCATAGCGAACCGCAAACCACGTCACCGTACCAGGCTCCTGTTCCACCAGCGCCTGCGCGCTTTTCAGGAATGTCGCGACTTCCTCTTCCTTGCCGGATTTTGCTTTCAGTTCCACATAGATTGCTTGCTTGGTCATTCCTGCCTCCCTTGGCACGCGCTTGAAGCGCCTGGAATGCGATAGAACTGGCAAGGGAACGCGCCGCTTCAAGCGGCCGCAAAAAGAAAAGGCCGGGCAATAGCCCGGCCTTCGCATTTCCGTATTCCGAAGCGATTAACGCTTGGAGAACTGGAACGAACGGCGGGCCTTGGCCTTACCGTACTTCTTACGCTCGACGACGCGGCTGTCGCGGGTCAGGAAGCCACCCTTCTTCAGGACCGAGCGCAGGCCCGGCTCGAAGTAGGTGAGGGCCTTGGACAGACCGTGGCGAACGGCACCGGCCTGGCCGGAGAGGCCGCCGCCGGCAACCGTTGCAACGATGTCGAACTGGCCGTCACGGGCAGCAGCGACGATCGGCTGACGCAGAATCATCTGCAGAACCGGGCGTGCGAAGTATTCCGCGAATTCCTTGCCGTTGACGATGATCTTGCCGGAACCCGGCTTGACCCAAACGCGGGCAACGGCGTTCTTGCGCTTGCCGGTCGCGTAGGAACGGCCAAGCGAGTCGACCTTGCGGACGTGAGCCGGAGCAGCAGCTTCAGCGGACGTGCCGAGATCCTTCAGGGAGGAGAGGTCAGCCATTCTTAGGCGCTCCTTACGTTCTTCTTGTTCAGCTTGGCGACGTCGAGAACGACAGGCTGCTGTGCTTCGTGGGGATGGTTGGAACCAGCATAAACGCGGAGGTTCTTCATCTGACGACGGCCGAGCGGGCCACGCGGAACCATGCGCTCAACGGCCTTCTCTAGAACGCGCTCCGGGAAGCGGCCTTCGATGATCTGGCGAGCGGTACGCTCCTTGACGCCGCCGGCGTAACCCGTGTGCCAGTAGTAAACCTTGTCGGAGTACTTCTTGCCGGTGAATACGACCTTGTCGGCATTGATGACGATGACGTTGTCGCCGTCGTCAACGTGGGGAGTGAAGGTTGCCTTGTGCTTGCCGCGCAGACGCATAGCGATGATGGAAGCGAGACGGCCAACGACCAGCCCTTCGGCGTCGATGATGACCCACTTCTTCTCCACCTCTGCAGGCTTCTGGGAGAAAGTTGCCATAGTAGTTACTCTCTTTTGGATCCCTCAGCCCGAAGGCGAGAGGGCGTTTCTTGTTGCTTGGTTTGGCGGCCCGAAGACGCGCCAAAAAGAAAGCAGCCCGGAAGGCTGCGTTTCTGGCGGTGTGTATAAAGGCAAAGGGCTGCGTGGTCAATGACAACGGATTGCGCGTCTGTAAAAATAATAAAGTAAAATCAATATGTTAATTATGTGGTATTATGATACCTCAAATTTCGCGAGGTGGAATCGAGTAAGTGGCGGTTGCGTGTGCGATCATCTCATCCGCATTTTCCTGGAAAATCGACGCCTCGATAACCGCGAGGCGCTTGCCGAGCTTGAGAATTCGGCAGGTGCAGGTCGTCGGTCTTGGCTTCGGCAGGCGCAGGAAATTGATGCTGAGATTGGTGGTAACAGCCAGAGCCACCGGTCCGATATGTGCGAGCACTGCCGCATAGGCTGTCACATCCGCCAAGGTGAAGAGGGCTGGACCGGATACGGTGCCGCCGGGTCGCAAATGCCTTTCGCTAGGGTCCAGCCGCATCGACACACTACCTGGGCTGATCGCGGTGATCGTGAACACGCGCCCGTCTGTGTGGATCTGCGGAAAATCCGTGTCCAAAAATCGGTGAAGCTCATCGATCGTCATGATTGGCTGCATGAGTTTGCCTCGAAATTGCTTGTCGCTTGTGGCAGAACAACTAGCACGAAAGAACAATGCAGGGAGTTAGACCATGGCCGAAGTCGTATCCTTCCGGAAGGACTCGAGCAAAGCGGGTGAGGGTGCGCTCGTCGTCCCGCTATTGAGCGATGGCGTGCTGCGGCTGACGATAAGCAACCCGCCTGCGAATGCGCTCTCGATCGCCGTGATGGAAACCCTGATCGGTGAGCTACAGAGCGCCGCCGAGGACGCTGCCGTTCGCGTGGTCATCATCGCGTCGACCGGCAATGTCTTTTCTGCCGGCCACGACCTCAAGGAACTGACCGCGCATCGCGCCGACGAGGACGGCGGCGAGGCATTCTTTGAGGAGACCTTTGCGCTGGCTGCCGATCTCATGCTGGAAATCACCCGCTTGCCAAAACCTGTCATCGCCGAGATCGATGGTCTCGCAACGGCTGCCGGCTGCCAACTTGTCGCCTCCTGCGATCTGGCGATCTGCACCGATACAGCAACCTTCTGTACGCCGGGCGTCAATATCGGCCTGTTCTGCTCGACCCCGATGGTGGCAGTCTCGCGAGCAGCGCATCGCAAGCAGGCAATGGAAATGCTGCTTACCGGCGAGACGATTGATGCGTCCACTGCCAAGGATTTCGGCCTGGTGAACCGGATTGTGCCGAAGCAGTACCTGACGCAGGTCGTCACCAAGTATGCCTCCGTCATCGCAAGCAAATCGCCGCTGACGCTGAAGATCGGCAAGGAGGCATTCTACCGCCAACTCGAAATGCCGCTCGAGGAGGCCTACAGCTATGCCGCTCAGGTCATGGTCGACAATATGCTGACGGCCGATGCCGAAGAGGGGATCGGAGCCTTCCTTTCCAAGCGCATGCCGCAGTGGACGGGCGAATAGCTAGCCGAGTTTCAGGACCAACCCGCCGAGCGCGATGATCGCGCCGGCGAGATAGCGCCATGGGCTGGCCTTTTCCTTCAGCACGATCACGGAAATCAGCAGCGCAAAGAGGATCGACGTCTCGCGCAGCGCCGCAACGGTGGCGACCGGCGCCTTGGTCATTGCCCAAAGCGCGAGACCGTAGGACGCGATAGATCCGCCACCGCCAATCAGACCACGCCACCAGTTGTAGCGGACATGCACGGCGACTGCGACGCTACCGCGCTTGCCGATAGCCCAGGCGAATAGCAGTACCGGCGGCAGCAGCGACATCCATAGCGTATAGGACACCGCATTGCCGGAGATGCGGGCGCCGATTCCGTCGACATAGGTATAGGTCGCAATCACGCAGGCATTCGCGAGCGCCAGCCGGATGGCGTGCCCGCCGCCTTTTCGTGCTTCGAAGGCCAGTGTCAGGATGCCGGCGCAGATCGTCATCGTGCCAATGAGGGCGCCTGTCGACAACGTTTCGTTCAGGATGAAACCGCTGGTGGCCGCAATCAAGAGCGGCGCGCACCCGCGCATCAGCGGATAGACAAGGCCGATATCGCCCGCGCGATAGGCGCCGGCAACGAGCTGGAAATACACGAACTGCAGAATAGCTGAAGCGCCGATGAAGGGCCATGCGGCCGAATTCGGCAACGGCAGGAACAGCAGAAACGGAAGCGCGCAGACTGCCCCGCCAGCCGATATCAGGCTTGCATCCAGCGACTTATCAGTGCCCGCCTTGATCATGGCGTTCCAGGTTGCGTGCAGCAAGGCACCAAACAGAACGAGTAAGATGACGTGGAGGGGCAAAAAAGACCACCAGATGGTGTGAAAAACAGACTGCTGGATGCTTGTTACGCGGCTGTCGGCAAAAAGCAATCCCGTTCGATGAAGTGAAGAATAGCGTTCAAGCAGGTCCTGCGCCTGTAGCAACCGGAAGATGCCGTGTGGCCGCCAACCAAAAAGAGGAACGTACACCAGAGGTATTCATCGCCCGGCCATCATTTCAACTATGAGGCGTCTCTAACATACGCATGAACATATGCGAACATATACAGGATATACATAGAACAGTGATGGTGCGCGAAGCTGGGTCGCCGCAAATTTTACAATAGTGTGACAAACCCGTCACGGAATCAGTCGATCCCTAAGTGGGTAAGCAACGGGCGCGATTGTATTCGCAGGCTCGCGGATCACGATTTTGCTCTGGAGCCACGCTGTTTCAGAGCGTGTTATAAGGGGCGAGAAACATCCCGTCAAAGTTGTCGATGTTCTGGCAATTCAGCACGCGACACCTCGGATTGTCCTTCGTCGGGATGGTCGTCCATTCAGCATATTGGTGGGCGTCGCAATAGGTACTGTCGCGAATGTAGCGGTCGAACAACGTCATGCCGCTCACCCGCTTCGACGGATACCGGAGGATCACCGCGCCCTCGTTATGGATCGAGGCGCGTGCCGCCTGGCAGCTGATGCTGAGCGAATTATATCGGGAGATTGCAAGCGCCGGAGAGGCCGCCATGACGAAGGCGATTACAACAAGCAATTTTTTCATGGAAACTACCTCCTTAGGCGCCCTAGTTCCTATATACGCGGAAACTAGCTGGCGGTTTCAACGAATTGCCACGTAAACGCGATTGTTATTGGAGGTCGACGTTCTTGAATCACGATAGATATGAGGATGACTACATCCTCGACATTCTGCGTTCCGTGAAGACCATTGCCCTGACGGGCGCTTCGCCCAATCCCGCCCGACCGAGTAACGGCGTGATGGGGTATCTGCTGTCCAGGGGATACAAAGTCATCCCAGTGAACCCGGGGCAGGCAGGCAAGCAGATCCAGGGCCAGCCGGTTCACGCCCGGCTTGCCGACGTCCCTGGAACAGTCGACATGGTAGAGGTCTTTAGGGCCTCGGAATATCTATCGGGCGTCGTCGATGAGGCATTGGCAATGAACCCGCTGCCGAAGGTGATATGGGCGCAACTTGGCGTCCGCGATGACGCGGCAGCGGCAAAGGCTGAGGCAGCCGGCATCAAGGTCGTCATGGATCGCTGTCCGGCCATCGAATATCCGCGGCTTATCGGCTGAGTGGGTGGATTTTTCAAATAACGTGCCTGGGTTGAAATAGAACGCGATTAACTTTTCGCGACCGTCGGCTATGCTCGCCGCCATTCGATCAACCGAAGGGGAGGGCTTCATGGCCAAGAACGGTCCGGGTTTCAATACGTTGGCAGTGCATGCGGGAGCTCAGCCGGACCCCGCGACCGGCGCACGCGCCACGCCGATCTATCAAACGACTGCCTATGTATTTAATGATTCGGATCATGCAGCCGCTCTCTTCGGCCTGCAGCAATTCGGCAACATTTACACTCGCATCATGAACCCGACCCAGGCGGTGCTCGAAGAGCGGGTCGCGGCGCTCGAGGGTGGCACTGCCGCGCTTGCGGTTGCTTCCGGTCATGCGGCACAGGTGGTCGTCTTCCACACGCTCATGCGCGCCGGCGAAAACTTCGTGGCTGCGAAGCGGCTCTATGGAGGGTCTATCAACCAGTTTGGCCATGCCTTTGATAATTATGGCTGGCAGGTTCGCTGGGCAGATTCCGCCGATCCGGCGAGCTTCGAAAGCCAGATCGATGGCAAGACGCGGGCAATCTTCATCGAGAGCCTCGCCAACCCCGGCGGTACCTTCGTCGATATTGCCGCTATCGCCGCGGTGGCGCATAAGCACGGGCTGCCGCTCATCGTCGACAATACAATGGCCAGTCCCTATCTCATCCGGCCGATCGAACACGGCGCCGACATCGTCGTGCATTCGCTGACGAAATTCCTCGGTGGTCACGGCAATTCGATGGGCGGGGTGATTGTCGACGGCGGAACCTTCGACTGGTCGAAATCCGGCAACTACCCAATGCTTTCCAGCCCGCGCCCGGAATACAATGGCGTCGTGCTACACTCGACCTTCGGCAATTTTGCATTCGCCATCGCTTGCCGCGTGCTTGGCCTGCGCGATCTTGGTCCTGCCATTTCACCCTTCAATGCGTTCCTGATCCTGACGGGCATCGAGACGTTGCCGCTGCGCATGCAGCGTCACAGCGACAACGCGATCGCGGTCGCAAAGTGGTTGAAGGCGCACAGCAAGATCGCCTGGGTGAACTATGCGGGCCTCGAAGACGACCCCAACCATGCGCTGCAGCAGCGTTACTCTCCGAAGGGGGCCGGCTCCGTGTTCACCTTCGGGGTCAAGGGCGGCTACGAGGCTGGCAAGACGTTGGTCGAGGGGTTGGAGCTGTTCTCGCATCTCGCCAATATCGGCGATACGCGCTCGCTGGTGATCCATCCGGCATCGACCACGCACCGGCAATTGACGGACGAGCAGAGGATTGCCGCCGGAGCCGGTCCGGACGTCGTCCGTCTTTCGATCGGGATCGAGGACGTGAAGGATATCATCGCCGATCTCGAGCAATCGCTGGCGAAGATCTGAGGCCATGGCAAATTACCTGACTTTTGACATCAACGGCGTCGAACCGGAGTTCGGCGCCCCGGATGCCGACCGCATACTGGCCGGCGACCCGCAGTTCAGGACCTGGAATCTGGAGGAGATCGATGGTGGCCTCTATTCCGGCATATGGGAGGCGACGCCCGGCAAGTGGCGCATCGTCTATGACGAGTGGGAATATTTTAGCGTGCTTTCGGGCTACTCTCTTGTCACGGAGGACGGCGGCGAGGCCGTGCATCTTCGGGCCGGCGATCGGATGATCCTCAGGCCCGGCTTTAAGGGAACCTGGGAAGTCGTTGAAACGACTTGCAAGGACTACGTCATCCGACTCTGATTTCAGGACTGGGACAGCCGACGGCGGCCGAAGGAGATCGGCGCCGATCGCGCGCCGTTCTGATGGAGCTAGCTCCTGTCGGAAGACGCGAAATCGCTGCGGACGATGCCGTGGCGCTGCAGCTTGTCGTAGAATGTTTTCCGAGGAATGCCGAGATCCGCGATCGTGCGGCGGACGTCGCCGTCGTTGGCGTTCAAAGCTTCGCGAATGATGTGGGCTTCGTAGCGTTCGAGCCTGTCTGGGAGCGACAGGGTTCCGTCCGTCTCCGGTTCCGACGCCGGAACACGATCCGAGGCCTGCCCGACACCGAGCACGAACCGCTCGGCAAAATGTGACAGTTCGCGCACGTTGCCGGGCCAGTCGTATTCCCTCAAGTGGCGATGGATCGACGAGGGGATCGCGGGCACGTCGCGCTTGAAGCGGCTCGCGGCGCGCTCGGCGAAGTAACCGAAGAGAAGCGGAATGTCATCTCGGCGCTCCTTGAGCGGCGGAATAGAGATCGTCACCACGTTGAGGCGGTAATAGAGATCTTCGCGAAAGTCGCCGCGTTGGCGGGGATCGCCGAGATCGATCTTGGAGGCCGCGACGACACGCAAATCGACCGGTCGGACCTCGTTGGTGCCTAGTGGGGCAACCTCACGCATTTCGAGCACGCGCAACATCTGCACCTGCGTTGCCGGCGGCATGCTCTCGATCTCGTCGAGGAACAGCGTTCCGCCGCTCGCATATTCTATGCGGCCCACACGCTTCTTTTGAGCGCCGGTGAAAGCGCCGGGTTCGTGTCCGAAAAGTTCGCTTTCGACAACGCTTTCCGGCAGCGCTCCGCAGTTCAGGGCAACGAAATTACCGGACGCGCGCCGGCTCCAGCGGTGGAGCAGGCTTGCCACGACTTCCTTGCCGCTGCCGGTTTCACCCATCAGGAGCACGTCGACATCGGTGTCGGCAATCTGCCGTAGGGTGTGGCGCAGCCTTTCCATTGCCGGCGTCTGACCGATCAGCGGCAGGTCGTCGCGCGCCTCGTCTGTCGCTTTGCGCAGAGATCTGTTTTCCATCACGAGACGGCGCTTTTCGGCAGCGCGCCGCACGCTCTGAATGAGCCGGTCCGTCGCGAAGGGTTTCGTGATGAAGTCGTAAACGCCGTCCTGCATGGCTTTGACCGCCATCGGAATGTCCCCGTGGCCGGTGACCAGGATAACCGGCAAATCCTCGTCCTGCCGTCGTACGCGGCCGAAGAGTTGGAGGCCGTCGATTTCAGGCATGCGGATATCGGAGACGACAACACCTGCAAAATCCGGGCTCAATGCCGCCAGGGCTTCGCCGGCGTCGGAAAAGGCGGAAACCGAAAAACCCGCGAGCTCGAGCGTTTGCTTGGTTGCGCGCAGCAAGTCCTTGTCATCATCGATTAGAAAGATCGGCGTCGCATCGTTCATGCCTTGGCCTTCCGCAGGTGTACCGTAAAACAGGTTCCGGTTTCGTCGCTCGTCACGTCGATGCGGCCGCCATAGTCGGCGACAATGTCCTTCGAAATAACGAGACCGAGACCAAGGCCTTTTTCCTTGGAGGTGTTGAACGGCGTAAAGAGGGACTTCAGGATAACGGGCGAAATACCGGGGCCGTTGTCGGCGACGTCGATCGCAACCTCATCATCCGTTTCGGTGACGGAGACATCAACCTTCGCGTCCGCGCGCCCGTCGAGCGCTTCCAAGGCGTTCTGGAACAGGTTGATCAGAATCTGCTCAAGGCGAATGCGGTTGCCGAGCACACATTGGCCCGCTGGCGGCAGCCGGATGCTGAGTGCATTCAGTTGACCGGCAAATCGGCTTTTCAGCAGAACCACCGCCCCATCAATAACGCCACGCAGTTCCACCGGCTCCGGCGCTACGCGACCTTTTCGAGCGAATGCCTTCAACTCGTCGGTAATCGCGCCGATCCGTTCGGTGAGGCCGGCAATCGCTTCAAGATTGTCGTCCACGGGGGTGGTCTGTTTGCGCTCCAGGAACACCCGGGCATTGTCCGCATAGGCGCGTATCGTCGCGACCGGTTGGTTGATCTCATGCGCGACGCCTGCCGCGACCTGTCCGAGGATTGCGAGCCGGTTCGCCTGCACAAGTTCCTGCTGAACAACCTGCAGCCTCGCTTCCGTCTCTCTATGGTCAGAGATTTCGGCCTGCAAACGGTCGCGTGCCCGGCTGAGATCGTCGGTTCGCGCGGTGACCCGTCGCTCCAACTCTTCGCGCATGCCCTGTTCTTCCGCGATCTTGGTTGCTGCCGCTTGGCGCCTCCACAGAATTAACGCCGCGATTGCGAGAACGGGCAGAAGGACGGCCAGTGACAACAGGCGCATTTCGCGAACGGACGCGGCAACCGGCGCATCAGTGGGTACAAGGTATTCGAGATGCCAAGGCGTGGTGGGAACGGGTGTCGTTAGGCGCAAATACTCGCCTTCGCCGCTGCCCGGTAGCACGGCGGAAACGAGCGACGCCTCGGCGTCAACGGGCCGAGGGCGCATGACCGGCAGCGTCGCCAGCGGCGCATCGCCGAACTGCAGGCTATTGCGGATGGCAGCAAGGTCAGCCTCCGGCACCGGGCTGTTCATCATAAAGCGCCAGGAGGGGATGCTGGTGATGAGAACGACGCCGCGATCATCGGTGACATAGACAGGGCGATGCGTGTCGCGCCAATCGCTCTCAAGCCGATCGAACTCAAGTTTGACCACGACGACGCCGAGCGGCGCCGCCGCACTTCCCACGCGGCGAGAAATGTAGAGGCCTGGGCGCTTGCTGACGCTGCCGAGGGCAAAATGCTCAGCCGCTCCGTCTTCCATCGCCTTTGTGAAGTAGTCGCGGAAGGTGTAGTCGTTGCCGACAAAGCTGACGGGCTCCCGCCAATTGCTCGAGGACACGGCAATGCCGTTGGGGCCGATGACGTAGAGCACGGCGGCCTGCGTTCCTGTGACCAGCCGCTCGAGCTTCCGGTTCAATATGTCGATCGCATCGCTGCCTTCGGACGAAAGGCTATCGAGAACTTGTTGGTCTTCGGCAAGAAGCAGCGGCAGTGCGCGTGGCCTCTCCAGGACTGCGTTCAGGAGCGCGACTTTCAGGCTGGCGTCGGTCCGGCCTTGGCCTGCGATCGCGTCAATGGCGGAGCGACGACCATAAGCCTCCGCGCCAAACAGCACGGTAACGATGAGCACGGCCGAAATGGAGGCAAACAGAATCCACAGCCGCCGTGCGCGCCGGCGGACGCGATCGAGGGAGCCAAAACCAGTTGTCGGTGCCGACTGAAGCATCATCTAGTTTGTGCGTAATTCCGCACTTCCGTCAAATCAATTTGTGCGAAAATACGCTCGATCGCTTAAGGGCAGTAAAGCTCATCCTGAAAAAAGAGATTTGGAAGCAATGACTTAAGCGTCCGTATCGGAGTTGGCACGCATGTTGCAAAACCTCACCAAACAGCCTGCGCGGTTGTTGACTTGGTAACGCAAATCGCCCCGGGAGGCCGCTTTGGTTTTGGGGCACATGGAGGACGTCATGGGTGCAGCACTTCCGGTCGCGGAGCCACGCGGCAAGGTTCCTTTTTATCGGCTTCTTTACGTGCAGGTTCTTGCCGCCATCTGCGCTGGCATCCTGCTCGGTCATTTCTATCCCGACATCGGCACGGCTCTGAAGCCGCTTGGCGACGCTTTCATCAAGCTTGTCAAAATGATCATCGCCCCCGTCATCTTCTTGACGGTTGCGACCGGTATCGCCGGCATGTCCGACCTGCAGAAGGTTGGGCGCGTCGCCGGCAAGGCAATGCTTTACTTCCTGGTCTTTTCGACGCTGGCACTGGCTGTTGGTCTGCTGGTCGCTAACGTCATACAGCCGGGTGCCGGCATGCATATCGATCCGGCGACGCTGGATGCCAAGGCCGTCGCAAGCTATGCGGAAAAAGCTCATGACTCGACCGTCACGGGCTTCCTGATGAACATCATTCCGAACACGATCGTGGGCGCGTTTGCCGACGGTGATATTCTGCAGGTACTGTTCTTCTCGGTCTTGTTCGGCATCGCGCTTGCCATGGTCGGCGATCGCGGACGTCCCGTTGTCGATTTTCTGCAGGCCCTGACGGCGCCGGTGTTCAAGCTGGTGGCAGTGCTGATGAAGGCTGCTCCGATCGGCGCGTTCGGCGCCATGGCCTTCACGATCGGCAAATATGGCATCGGCTCCATTGCCAATCTGGCAATGTTGATCGGGACCTTCTACCTGACGTCGCTGCTCTTCGTGCTCGTCGTTCTGGGTGCGGTCGCCCGCTACAACGGGTTCTCGATCCTCGCGCTGATTCGCTACATCAAGGAAGAGCTGCTGCTCGTGCTCGGCACGTCCTCTTCGGAAGCAGCACTTCCCGGTCTCATGGCCAAGATGGAGCAGGCGGGCTGCAAGCGTTCGGTGGTCGGTCTCGTCATTCCGACCGGCTACTCCTTCAACCTCGACGGCACGAACATCTATATGACGCTTGCCGCGCTCTTCATCGCTCAGGCAACGGACACGCCGCTCACCCTGGCGGACCAAATTCTGCTTCTGCTGGTCGCGATGTTGAGCTCGAAGGGTGCTGCCGGCATCACCGGCGCCGGTTTCATCACGCTTGCCGCAACGCTTTCCGTGGTGCCTTCTGTCCCCGTTGCCGGCATGGCGCTGATCCTCGGTATCGACCGCTTCATGTCGGAATGCCGCGCCTTGACGAACTTTGTCGGCAACGCGGTCGCAACGGTTGTCGTCGCCCGCTGGGAAAATGAGCTTGACCAGACGAAGTTTGCTGCTGCCATGGCCGGCAAGCTGCCGCAGGAACCGCTGGATGGAGTGCCGGCGCTACAGGCCGCGGAATAGCGCTCACTGCCTTGCTTTCAAAAAAGCGACGAAAAGGGTCCGCGTCCTCCGGGGCGCGGATTTTTCCATTGCTGACCTACCAAGCAAGGTCGAGGCGATCTAGACCGTGGAAATGATAGACATCTTTCACGACGGGCGTCCGGGCAAGCCTCAGTCGAGGCAGCCGCTCGAAGAGAATTGGTAGGACGACGTTCAATTCCAGCCGCGCCAGCGGCGCTCCGATGCAGAAATGGATGCCGGCGCCAAACGAGAGGTTAGGCGCCTCGTTGCGGTCGGGCTTGAAGCTAAGCGGATCGCCGTATTTCGTCGGATCGAGATTGGCTGCCGCCAGAATGAGGCTCACCTTGTCACCCCGCTTGAACGAAATGCCGTCGATCTCGACCGGTTCCAACGCCCATCGCTGGAAAATGTGAACGGGCGCGCAGATACGCAGAGACTCTTCCACGGCTCGTTCGGTTGTCGCCTCGTCCTTAAAGAGGTCCGCCGGACTGTGCCCACTCTCCAGGATAATGCGGACTGAATTGCCGATCTGGTGGACCGTCGCCTCGTGACCGGCATTGAGCAGCACGATCGTCGTCGAGACGAGTTCGTCCTCGGTCAGGTATTGCCCCTTGTGTTCCGTATGGATCATGTGGGTCAAAAGGTCGTCTTGCGGGTTGGCGCGGCGCTCGGCGATAACCGTCTTCACATAGTCGGAGAATTCCTTCGCCGCCCTCTCGGCACCGTCCTCATCTTCTCGCGTGCGACCGAAAAGATACATGCGAATATAGGCGTGCGACCACTTCAGGAGCTGCGGCCCCATTTCCTCCGGAATGCCGATCATGCGGGCAATCATCGTCACCGGAGTAATGTCCGCAAATGCCGAAAGCAGCTCGACTTCGCTGTTCTTCTCGAAGCCGTCGATGAGCTTGTTGGCGAGTTCGGCAAGCTCAGGCTTCATCTTCTCGACGTGGCGAGAGACGAAGGCGCGGTTGACGAGTGTTCGCAGACGCGTGTGCTCGGGCGGCTCCAGTTCGAGCAAGGAGTACCGTTCGGCGAGGTCGAACTTCGCCACATGCTGGTCCGGCTCGGGAAGTCCAAGTTCCTCGCGGCTTGCGATGTGCAGGATCTGGCGGCCGAAGCGGCGATCGCGCAGCAAGCCGTTGACGTGGTCGTAACCTGTGAAAAACCACTGCTTCTGCTGCTCCCAATAGAATGTGGGACAATGCGCGTGCAGAGCGGCGTAGACCGAGTTCGGGTCGCTGTAGAACGCCGGATTGCTGGCGTCGAGCGAGACGTGGCGTGTGGCGGCATCGATGGAAAGAAAAGGTGGGATCATCATGCTTCGAGGCTTAGCGGATTTGCCAAGCCTCGAAAAGATGCTCAACCTCTGGACAGGGATCCGACGCGGCGAAGCGCATGGATCTGATCGTCGAGCGTGGGGACGAGCTCACCGCCGGTATGATCGGGCTCGACCGGCGGCGGTGCAGCGGATTCACTTTCACCGAAGATGATGGTGCAGTTGCGGCCGGCTGCCTTGGCGGCGTAGAGAGCGCGATCGGCCGCCGAAACCAGCTTGTCCCTGTTTGCCTCGATGGAAGAGGCGATGGCGACGCCGATACTGACGGTGACCGGAATGATCGCATCGCCGGTACTGACGGGAACGCGGCAGAATTCGGCACGGATCGATTCCGCCAACGCTTCCGCTTCAGTTTGGTCGGCAACCGTCGTGAAGGCGGCGAACTCTTCCCCGCCCATGCGGCCGAAGACGCCGGCAGGAACGAATTGGCGGGCCATGCGGGCAAAGACCGTCAGTACGATGTCTCCGGCCTGGTGCCCGAACCGATCGTTGACGCGTTTGAAATGGTCGAGGTCGAAGAGCAGTACGGCGACCTGGCGGTTATTGTGGAATGCATTCTCCTGAATGGCATCGAACCGTCCGAAAAGGCCGCGTCGGTTCAATACGCCGGTGAGGGAATCGGTGAGGCTGAGCATGCGAAGATGCTTCTCCGAGCGCTCCATGATGAGAAGGCAGGTATGAGCGCATGCAAAAGTGAGCATGAAGCCCGTTGCCATCGCAGCGCCGCCGGCGAAGTTGGCGGCTTCAGCCTCGGTTGGGCCGATGATTGCCATTGTCATCGCCGTACCGAAGCACAGGAAGCTCTGGACCACGAAGATAGCGCCGAGCGTTCGTCTGGAGCCTTCGTTGGGTTGGCCTGCCGCGCCGACTGCCATCGCAAGCGCGGTTGCGCCGGTGGCCGAGGCCAGGTTGTAGAGAATGACGCGATTGGTGTAGTCGTCGTTGACCCACGGCAGGAAGACGCCGCCCAGCCAAACGAGCGGCGGCAGCAATGCCCACCATTCGAGCTTGCGACGGTCGAGTGCCAGGTACCCGGCAACCCATGCACTTTGTCCACATAGTGCAATCGTGTTGCCGATCTCGATCGAGAGAATAGCGGGTATCTGTCCCCGCAGCGCCACCATTGCGAAACCAACGCCACTAAGAAGAAAGCCCATTCCCCAATAGAAATAGGTCTTGTTTCGGACATTGTGGCGCCAGGCCATGAACGCGACCAAAGCGAGCGTCATGGCTTCCGAGCACCAAATGGCTAATCCAGTCGTAACATTGAACACGGCAATACCCCTTGCATTGCGCGTATTGTTTCGGAAGAAGCTGGCAACTTCATTAATTGCGCTTCTCCCTTGGCGCATTTTTGCGCTGAGTTGGTGTTAGGCTTTCTGGTCTGTAAACGCAGCGCAGTCGCAAACAGATTCAGAATTCGTTCATACTGATGCCGACAAAAGCTGTGCGGCATTAGGATCGGCGCTCGCTCTTCATCATCGCTTGCGTGAATGAACCTACATCGGGCGAAGGCATTCGCTCCGCACCAGCCCTCTTGATGTTATCCGTCAGCGCGTCTTGAAGAGGAGGGCAGGGAAGTTCTATGTAAGGGATAAGGCAATTTCTTTGATTCCCGGCCACAGCCGGCAGACGTTGACAAAGGACGCACATGAGAAACCCAGTCGATACCGCTATGGCCCTCGTGCCGATGGTTGTGGAACAGACCAATCGCGGTGAACGCTCCTACGACATCTATTCCCGCCTGCTGAAGGAACGCATCATCTTTCTGACAGGCCCGGTCGAGGATCACATGGCGACGCTTGTCTGCGCCCAGCTGCTTTTCCTCGAGGCGGAAAACCCGAAGAAGGAAATCGCGCTCTACATCAATTCGCCGGGCGGTGTCGTCACCGCCGGCATGGCGATCTACGACACGATGCAGTTCATCAAGCCGGCTGTCTCGACGCTCTGCATCGGCCAGGCTGCCTCGATGGGATCGCTGCTCTTGGCTGCCGGCCACAAGGACATGCGCTTCGCCACCCCGAACTCCCGCATCATGGTTCACCAGCCCTCGGGCGGGTTCCAGGGCCAGGCATCGGACATCGAGCGTCATGCCCGCGACATCTTGAAGATGAAGCGCCGCCTCAACGAGGTTTATGTCAAGCACACCGGCCGCACATACGAGGAGGTCGAGAAGACCCTCGATCGCGACCATTTCATGGACGCCGACGAGGCTCAGGCCTGGGGTGTCATCGACAAGGTTCTGACGTCTCGCATCGAGATGGAAGGCGATGCGGCCTAGTGAGAAGTAGGGATGGTGTTGTATCCGCCACAGTTCTATCTCATTTGTGATCGAACAAAGGAAGAAACCCGGTGGCGGGTGCGGCAATCTCAAGTATTAATGCTATGTTGAATTTTTATGACATAGCATCGGCAGTCGAAGGGGAATTCGTTGCCGCCGGACCCAGGACAGCTTAGTTTGGACCGGTTCGTACCCCTTAACGGCCTTGGCCGGCTGGGGCTCCAAAGTTGGAGCAGGCCAATGAGTAGACCGTTATTTCACCTTGAAATACGGCGTGCTGGAAGGAAAGTGATATGAGCAAAGTCAGCGGCAGCAACGGCGGCGACTCTAAAAACACCCTGTACTGCTCCTTCTGCGGAAAGAGCCAGCACGAAGTCCGGAAGTTGATTGCCGGACCGACCGTTTTCATCTGCGATGAATGCGTCGAATTGTGCATGGACATCATCCGCGAGGAAAACAAATCCTCGATGGTCAAGTCCCGTGACGGCGTTCCCACGCCGCAGGACATCATCAAGGTCCTCGATGAGTATGTCATCGGCCAGCGCCAGGCGAAGAAGATCCTGTCCGTTGCCGTTCACAACCATTACAAGCGCCTCGCGCACGCTTCCAAGAACGGCGAAGTCGAGTTGGCGAAGTCGAACATCATGCTCGTCGGCCCGACCGGCTGCGGTAAGACCTATCTTGCCCAGACGCTCGCCCGCATCATCGATGTTCCGTTCACGATGGCCGATGCGACGACGCTGACGGAAGCCGGCTATGTCGGTGAAGACGTCGAAAACATCATCCTGAAGCTGCTGCAAGCCGCCGACTACAACGTCGAGCGCGCCCAGCGCGGCATCGTCTACATCGACGAAGTCGACAAGATCTCGCGCAAGTCCGACAACCCGTCGATTACCCGCGACGTGTCGGGCGAGGGTGTCCAGCAGGCGCTTCTGAAGATCATGGAAGGCACGGTTGCCTCGGTTCCCCCGCAGGGTGGCCGCAAGCATCCGCAGCAGGAATTCCTGCAGGTCGACACGACGAACATCCTGTTCATCTGCGGCGGCGCCTTTGCTGGTCTCGACAAGATCATCTCCGCCCGCGGCGAGAAGACCTCGATCGGTTTCGGTGCAACCGTTAAGGCCCCGGACGACCGCCGCGTCGGCGAAGTGCTGCGCGAGCTCGAGCCGGAAGACCTGGTGAAGTTCGGCCTCATCCCGGAATTCATCGGCCGTCTGCCGGTCCTGGCGACGCTCGAGGACCTCGACGAGGATGCACTGATCCAGATTCTCTCCGAGCCGAAGAACGCGCTGATCAAGCAGTACCAGCGCCTGTTCGAGATGGAAGATGTGGAACTGACCTTCCACGAGGACGCACTTCGCGAGATCGCCCGCAAGGCAATCGTGCGCAAGACCGGTGCTCGCGGCCTTCGCTCGATCATGGAGAAGATCCTGCTCGACACGATGTTCGAACTGCCGGCGCTGGAAGGCGTCCGCGAGGTCGTCATTTCTGAAGAGGTGGCCCGCGGCTCTGCGCGTCCGCTCTACATCTACGCGGACCGTCAGGACGAGAAGGCCAACGCTTCGGCGTAAGCCATTAGAGATATCTTTACGATACGAACCGTGAATTTGAGGGGCTTGCGGTCGGCAGGCCCCTTTCTATTTCAAAACCAGTGCACGACCCTGATAAATCTTGCTAAAGAGGTCTGAAAGCACCTCTGCTGCCGTTGCGGATTCTAACGTCCGTGGCAATTATGGAATGATTCCGTTGGTGTGTTTCCGCCTTGTGTGTTAGCCGGCGCGGAAGTGGCAAGCGCCGGTCCAGGCTGGTGCTCCAGAGTGAAGGTGTTCCGTTGTCGCATAGCTGTCATGTCCAGGGGGACGCCGGCCATGGCGCAGCTTGAAAAGCATAGTCAGAACCTCCACTTGTTGTCTCAAGTGGAGTGCGGCCCGGTTCTAGTGGCCGCGCCAGAAGAGCCCGGAAACGGGACGATGGAAAGGAAATAAAATGACGAAGAAAACGTCAGTTGCGAGCATCGCATATCCGGTATTGCCCCTGCGCGACATCGTCGTCTTCCCGCATATGATTGTGCCGCTGTTCGTCGGCCGCGAGAAGTCGATCCGTGCGCTCGAAGAAGTCATGGGGTCGGACAAGCAGATCATGCTCGTCACACAGATCAACGCGAGCGATGACGATCCTGAACCGTCCGCCATCCACAATGTCGGCACCGTCGCCAACGTGTTGCAGCTGCTGAAGCTGCCTGATGGCACCGTCAAGGTTCTGGTCGAAGGTCGCGCGCGCGCCGAGATCGACGCTTACACGGATCGCGAGGACTTTTACGAAGCCCTTGGTCACGTTCTCGAAGAGCCGCATGACGATCCGGTCGAGCTTGAAGCGCTCAGCCGCTCAGTCGTCTCCGAATTCGAGAGCTACGTGAAGCTCAACAAGAAGATCTCTCCTGAGGTCGTTGGCGCCGCCAGCCAGATCGACGACTACTCGAAGCTCGCCGATACGGTTGCTTCGCACTTGTCGATCAAGATCACCGAGAAGCAGGAGATGCTGGAAACCACCAGCGTCAAGGCCCGCCTCGAAAAGGCTCTCGGTTTCATGGAAGGTGAGATCTCGGTCCTTCAGGTCGAGAAGCGCATCCGCTCGCGCGTCAAGCGCCAGATGGAGAAGACCCAGCGCGAGTACTACCTGAACGAACAGATGAAGGCGATCCAGAAGGAGCTCGGCGACGGCGAGGAAGGCCGCGACGAGATGGCCGAACTGGAAGAGCGCATCTCCAAGACCAAGCTGTCGAAGGAAGCCCGTGAAAAGGCCGATGCCGAGCTGAAGAAGCTGCGGCAGATGAGCCCGATGTCGGCCGAAGCGACGGTTGTCCGCAACTACCTCGACTGGCTGCTCGGCATTCCGTGGGGCAAGAAGTCGAAGATCAAGACGGACCTCAACAACGCCGAGAAGATCCTCGAAGCCGATCACTTCGGTCTCGACAAAGTCAAGGAACGCATCGTCGAGTATCTGGCTGTCCAGGCTCGCGCGACCAAGATCAAGGGTCCGATCCTGTGCCTCGTCGGCCCTCCGGGCGTCGGCAAGACCTCGCTCGCCCAGTCGATCGCCAAGGCGACCGGCCGTGAGTATGTCCGCATGGCTCTCGGCGGCGTTCGGGACGAAGCTGAAATTCGCGGTCACCGCCGCACCTACATCGGTTCGATGCCCGGCAAGGTCATCCAGTCGATGAAGAAGGCGAAGAAGTCCAACCCGCTCTTCCTGCTCGATGAAATCGACAAGATGGGCCAGGATTTCCGTGGTGATCCGTCGTCGGCTCTGCTCGAAGTGCTGGATCCGGCTCAGAACTCGACCTTCATGGATCACTACCTGGAAGTCGAATACGATCTGTCGGACGTGATGTTCATCACGACGGCGAACACGCTGAACATTCCGGCACCTTTGATGGACCGCATGGAAGTCATCCGTATCGCCGGCTACACCGAGGACGAAAAGCGCGAAATCGCCAAGCGGCACCTGCTGCCGAAGGCCATCAAGGAACATGCGCTGCAGCCGAATGAATTCTCGGTCAGCGACGACGCCCTGATGGCGATTAGCCAGCAGTACACCCGCGAAGCCGGTGTCCGTAACTTCGAACGCGAATTGATGAAGCTCGCCCGCAAGGCGGTCACCGAGATCATCAAGGGCAAGACGAAGTCCGTTCATGTGACGGCCGAAAACATCGACGACTACCTGGGCGTTCCGCGCTTCCGCCACGGCGAAGCCGAGCGTGAAGATCAGGTCGGTGTCGTTACCGGTCTGGCCTGGACGGAAGTCGGCGGCGAACTGCTGACGATCGAAGGCGTCATGATGCCGGGCAAGGGTCGGATGACCGTAACCGGCAACCTGAAGGAAGTCATGAAGGAATCGATTTCCGCAGCGGCATCCTATGTCCGCTCGCGCGCTGTCGATTTCGGCATCCAGCCGCCGCTCTTCGACAAGAGCGACATCCACGTGCACGTGCCGGAAGGTGCGACGCCCAAGGATGGTCCGTCGGCCGGTGTTGCCATGGCAACCGCGATCGTCTCGATCATGACCGGTATTCCGGTCAACAAGGACGTGGCGATGACGGGCGAAATCACCCTTCGTGGTCGCGTGCTGCCGATCGGCGGTCTGAAGGAAAAGCTGCTCGCAGCGCTTCGCGGCGGCATCAAGAAGGTGCTGATTCCGGAAGAGAACGCCAAGGATCTGGCGGAGATTCCGGATAACGTGAAGAACAACATGGAGATCATCCCGGTATCCCGCATGGGCGAGGTGATCAAGCATGCTCTGGTCCGCAGACCGGAGGCGATCGAGTGGGATGGCACGGTGGAGACGCCGGTCATTGCAACGGTCGAAGGGCTCGACGATACGGGCGCAACCATAGCTCACTGAGCCATGTTTGCCACATTCGCGCCTAATTGCTTAAAAACCCTGAAAAGGCTGGCGTTTTCGCCAGCCTTTTTTTGTGAAATCGACCGGCGGACTCTTGCATTTCCTTGATTTGCAGGGTCTTTGGGGTGCGGCGGGCCTGATGAACTCTATTCTGCGCCTAGCTTATAGATTTGAGTCGTTTCGAACCATTAGAAAGGGGTGGAAACATGAACAAGAATGAACTCGTGTCCGCAGTTGCTGAAAAGGCAGGACTCTCGAAGACCGATGCTGCTTCCGCAGTTGACGCTGTTTTCGAAGTTGTCCAGGCCGAACTGAAGGGCAAGGGCGACGTTCGCCTCGCTGGTTTCGGTAGCTTCACCGTTTCCCATCGCGCTGCCACGAAGGGCCGCAACCCGTCCACGGGCGCAGAAGTCGATATTCCGGCTCGCAACGTGCCGAAGTTCACGCCCGGCAAGGGCCTGAAGGACGCCGTCAACGGCTGATAGGAATTTGCTTGGCGGCCGGGCAACGAGACCGGCGGTACAAGTTTCGAAGGGTTCGGCTCCGGCCGAACCCTTTTTGCATTTCGCGCCCTTGTCGGCACGCTGGGGATGCCTTACGAAATGCTCGTTCTCAGGGCGGGGTGAAAGTCCCCACCGGCGGTAAGAGCTTTTGCTCGAGCCCGCGAGCGCCTTTTTGCAAATATGCCGAAAGGGTCAGCAGATCCGGTGCAATTCCGGAGCCGACGGTTACAGTCCGGATGAAAGAGAATGAGCGGAACGGGCGAGGGCGGAATCCGTCCTGGCTGCGGTATTGCGCTCATGCGTCCTGATTTGTGTTGGTTTCGGAAAGAAAGACATGAATCAGACTTCCCATACATTTTCCGCTTCGCGAGCAATGGTCGGCGCCGCCTGGATGGTTGCTGCAGGCATTGCCTTCTCGATCCTCAACATCGTCACGCAGTGGCTGACGATGAAGCTCGCTTTCCCAGCCGCCTCGGCAGCCTTCTGGCAATATGCATTTGCTTTGGTCTTCTCGCTGCCCTTTCTCCGGCGCGCCGGTCTCGGGGCAATGCGAACGCGTTATCCCTGGCGCCACATCGTTCGCGTCGGCTTCGCCGCCTTTGGCGTCACCACGTGGGTCGCCGGTCTGGCGGCGGTACCAATTTGGCAGGCGATTGCCTTGGTGATGACCTCCCCGTTCTTCATCATCATGGGCGCGCGTGTTTTCCTTGGCGAAAGCATCGGCGCTGCAAGATGGGCCGCGACCAGTGTCGGCTTCATCGGCGCGATGATCATTTTGCAGCCGTGGTCGGACAGCTTCAACTGGGCAGCGCTTCTGCCGATCCTCTCAGCCCTCTTGTGGGGTGCGTCGTCGCTGATCACCAAAAGCCTGACTGGCGTCGAGCCGCCGGAAACCATAACAGTCTGGCTGTTGGCTCTCCTCACGCCGATCAACGGTGGATTGGCGATGGCCGCGGGCTTCAGCGTTCCTACCGGCACCACTCTGCTGCTTTTTGCCGTCGCCGGTCTGCTGACCGTACTGGCGCAATATTTCCTGACGCTCGCCTATACCGCCGCCGATGCCGCTTACGTGCAGCCTTTCGACGATCTCAAGCTCCCGCTGAACGTTCTCGCTGGCTGGTTGGTCTTCGGCTATGCGCCAACTGGATATCTCTGGTTGGGCGCATTGCTGATCCTTGGAGCATCGCTCTTCATCATGCGGAACGAAATGAAGAAGGAGCAGGGGAGCCACCTGGTATCGTCGGAATAAGTCGGCCGTGTCATTCCGGTGTCATGCCAATCCCGCAAAACCGCTCTGTTTGAATTCATGGGGGATTTCATGACAACTTTATCGCGCAAGACTGTGCTCGTTGCGGCGCTTCTGACGACAGCCGCGTTTCCGGCCGCCGCGGAGCCCGTTTTCAACCGCATCGCAACCTTTCCGGTGGCATCCAACCTGCCCGAAGGAAAAGACAAGCTCTCGACCACGTCGGCTGAAATCATTACGGCGACCGATGATGGCATGACGCTGATCTACAGCGACAGCCCGCTCGGCGCGATCGGATTCGTCGACATTTCCGACGCCAAGTCGCCGAAGGCTGCGGGCGCGTTGATGATGGACGGCGAGCCCACATCCGTGACATCAGCCGCCGGCAAGGCGCTGGTTGCCGTCAACACCTCGGAGAGCAAGGCTAAGCCGTCCGGGCACCTGGCGATCGTCGACGTTGCCACCAAGAAGATCGAAAACACCTGCGACCTCGGGGGACAGCCGGATTCGATCGCGCTCAACAAGGACAAGACACTCGGCACGATTGCGATCGAAAACGAACGCGACGAAGACGTCAACGATGGCAAGATACCGCAGATTCCGGCAGGCGACCTTGTCGTGTTCCAGGTCAAGAACGGCGCGGTCGATTGCGGTTCGATCAAGCACGTGACGCTGACCGGCCTTGCCGGGATTGCGCCGGAGGATCCGGAACCGGAATTCGTCTCCTTCAACGATCGGAACGAGATCGCCCTGACCCTTCAGGAAAACAACGAGATCGTCATCATCGATGCGGCGACCGCGGCGGTGAAGGGACACTTCTCTGCCGGCAGCGTCGATCTGACCGGCATCGACACGAAGCGCGACGGCGCGCTGAAGTTCACCAGCGAACTCAAGGGTGTCCTGCGTGAACCCGACGCCGTGAAGTGGCTGGACAACGACCGTCTGGTCGTCGCGAACGAGGGCGATTACCAGGGGGGCTCGCGAGGCTTCACGATCTTCGACAAGACTGGCAAGGTCCTCTATGAATCCGGCGCTTCGTTCGAGCGCGCGGTCGCCGATACCGGCCAATATCCCGACAAGCGTTCGTCTGCCAAGGGCGTCGAGCCGGAAGGTCTGGAGGTCGCGACCTTCGACGGCCAGAAGTACATCTTCTTGCTTTCGGAACGCGCTTCCGTCGTCGGTGTCTACAAGGATACCGGCGCCGAACCACAACTCGTCCAGATTCTTCCGTCCGGCGTATCGCCCGAGGGAGGCGTAGCCGTCCCGTCCCGCAATCTTCTCGCCACCGCCAACGAAGTCGATCTCGGCAAGGATGGCGGCCCGCGGTCTCACGTCATGATCTATGAACTCGGCGAAGGCGAAATGGCCTATCCGCAGATCGTTGCGGCTGAGAAGGATGGGAATCCCGTTGGCTTTGCAGCACTCTCCGGTCTTGCCGCTGTGCCCGAAAAGCCGGGTCATCTGTTTGCCGTCAGCGATAGCGTTCTCGGCATGCAGCCGACGATCTACACCATCGACGCCACCAAGAAGCCGGCCGTCATCACCGAGACGCTGACCGTCAAGCGCGATGGCCAGCCGGCACAGAAGCTCGATATCGAAGGTGTCGCCGTTGACGAGAAGGGTTGGTTCTGGCTGGCCTCCGAAGGCAACAGCGAGAAGCTCGTGCCGCACGCGCTATACCACGTAAACCCGAAGGGCGAGATCAAGGAAGAAATCGCTCTGCCGAGCGAACTGACCGCCAACGAAATCCGCTACGGGTTCGAAGGCGTGACGATCGTCGGCTCCGGTGACGATGCGACCCTGTGGATGGCTGTTCAGCGCGAATGGAAGGATGACGAGAAGGGCTTCGTGAAGCTTGTTTCCTACAACCCGAAGAGTAAGGAGTGGGGCGCGGTTCGCTATCCGCTCGACAAGTCCGAAGCCGGTTGGATCGGCCTGTCAGAGATCTCCGCTCAGGGCGACAGCGTCTATATCATCGAGCGCGACAACCTCGTCGGTAATGCAGCCAAACTGAAGAAGCTCTACAAGGTCGCGGTATCGGATCTGAAGCCCGCCAAGCTCGGCGGCGAACTGCCGCTCGTCAAGAAGACGGAAGCCCATGACTTCCTTCCGGAATTGAAGACCGCCACCAATGGCTATGTCCTCGACAAGCTCGAAGGCTTCGCCTTCGACGCCTCCGGCAAGGCCTATGCCGTCACGGACAATGATGGTGTCGACGATTCCTCGGGTGAAACGCTGTTCTTCCAAGTCGACCTCGTGGGCACGAACTGAGATTGGTTGAGCTATGAAACAAAAATGGCCGGGCCTATGCCCGGCCATTTTTCTTGTGATCGTTTGTCTTACCAGCGCTGGTGGACATGGGGAGCGACCAGCCGCTCGTAGATCTCGCGTGTGGCGCCCATCACCTCGTGAGAGAGGGGAGCGAGGCTCGCCGCCGCGGCGTTTGCGCGTGCTTGCTCGGCGTTGCGTGCGCCAGGAATAACGACGGTGACGGCATCGCTCATTAGGATCCAGCGCAATGCGAAGGCCGCCATTGTCGCACCTGATGGAACGAGCTTGCGCACTTCCTCTACAGCCTGCAGGCCGGCCTCTAAGGGAACCCCGGCAAAGGTCTCGCCGACATCGAAAGCCTCGCCATGGCGATTGAAATTGCGGTGGTCATCGCTGGCAAATTTCGTCTCGCGGCTGATCTTCCCGGACAGTAGCCCGCTTGCGAGCGGCACGCGGGCGATAACGGCGATGTTCTTCCGCCGAGCCTCTTGGAAAAACAGGTGATCGGGCCGCTGGCGGAAGATGTTGTAGATGATCTGGATGCTGACGACTCCAGGATACTCGATCGCCTTCAGCGCTTCCTCGACCTTTTCGACGCTGACGCCGTAGCCCATGATTTTGCCGGCTTTCTGCAGCTCATTCAGGCCCTCAAAGACCTCCTGGCGATAGAGAACTTCGGTCGGAGGGCAATGGAGTTGCACAAGGTCGAGGCTTTCAACACGCAGGTTTTTCAGGCTTCGATCGATGAAGCCCTCGAGGTTGGCCTTGGTATAACCCTCGACGACATGCGGATTGAGCCGGCGACCCGCCTTGGTGGCAACCATCGGCCGCTCGCCGCCGCGGCCATCGAGAACGTCCGCAATGATCTTTTCCGACCGGCCGTCTCCGTAGACATCGGCGGTATCGATGAAGGTCATGCCGGCATCGAGCGCGGCATTCAGCGCGTCGCGGCCGTCGGCCTCGCTGACGTCGCCCCAGGCGCCGCCGATCTGCCATGCGCCGAAGCCGATATTTGTGACGGTATGGGGCAGGTGGCCGAAAGAATGCTGTTTCATGGAAATCCTCCGCGTGATGAAATGCCCCGGCACTAGCAGTCGCCCCGACC
The DNA here is from genome assembly GCF_000298315.2 of Rhizobium grahamii CCGE 502. GTDB lineage: Bacteria > Pseudomonadota > Alphaproteobacteria > Rhizobiales > Rhizobiaceae > Rhizobium > Rhizobium grahamii. The sequence continues at coordinate 54,169 of NZ_AEYE02000010.1, forward strand.
ACTAGCAAGCGCCTGAAGCGGAGATAGGGCGACGAGGCGCAAGCGTCGGCATTTCTTCGAGCAGCGGCCTTGCCACGCAACTATTAGTCACCGCTTGGTGACCTGGCGAGGCTCCGGTCAGCAGAAACGCAGCCGGCGCAGTCGGCGGAAACGCAAAGTTAGGTATGGAAGGGAAAGTCAGATGGAGATCAAACCCTGCGGATCACGGCCCTCGATAAAGGCGCCCGCGGAATATTTCACCGGTTCAGTCCTGCAGGACCCATTGATGGAGGCGCCGAGCCCGGCACGGGTCAGGGCGGTCAGCGTTACCTTCGAGCCTGGTGCCCGAACCGCCTGGCACACGCATCCGCTCGGCCAGACGCTTGTCGTCACCTCCGGAAAAGGTCTGGCGCAAAGCAAAGGCGGCCCGCTCCGCGAAATCCGCGCGGGCGACACGGTCTGGATTGCCCCTGGTGAAAAGCACTGGCACGGTGCGGCACCTGATACCGCAATGACCCACATCGCGATCCACGAAGCGCTGGACGGCAGCGCCGCCGACTGGATGGAACAGGTCAGCGACGAGCAGTACGCCGGAAAGGGGTGACGCGGATCAGAGGCGCTTCAGGCAATAGGAAAAGTGCGCGTGCGATTCGACCGTCAGGAACTCGAATTGCCAGCCATAATCCTTGCAGAACTTGGTGACCGCTTCGACGACGCCATAGACGATCGGCTTCACGGTGTTTCCAGTGCAGAAATCGTGCCCGGCGATTCTTCCCGTGCGTTTGACCTTCCGCTCGCAGAGCAGCAGTTCCTGCCAGGTAAGCTCGAAGGAATGATCGGTGTCGATATAGACCCAGTCGAGAAAGTCATCCTCGAACTCGGCGAGCTTTTCGAGAGAGGTGCCCTGCATCAGGCGCAGCTGCCCACACTCGATTTCGCGCTTGAACTGGGTGTGAATCCGATCGAGACCCGAGCTGTAGCGGTCCATGCTCCAGGGGTCGATCAGATAAAGCTGCGCGGGCCGGTTCTTCTCCAGTATCTCGGCCGTATATTCTCCGAACGCCGCCCCGATCTCTAGGCCGATGCCACCATTGGGAATGCGATAGAGGAGCTCGCCTCGGTCCGGCAGCAACCGCGCATTCTCCAAATGGTGTGCGCTCAACTGTGTGCGCGGCATGCTCGCTCTTTGTGCCTGCCGTTCCTCGCGTGTTTTCATGATGATGTCTCTGCTGCTTGTAGAAATGCCCGGACTGAGCCTCGGTCTTCCATATAGCGGGCCTCTCGGGCGATTGGCTACCCTCGATCGAGCCTGCAAGCTGCAAGCGAGGGAGGGCGAGGAGCTGGGGAAACTGATCGTCATAGCGCAGACCGAATGTTACGCTGTTAATAATGCACTGAATTTGCCCGCGGATTTTCGTTCTCCAAAAACAATTCGCGGAGTGTCATCGTTTTGTCTCCAAAGCTGCTTGACACTCAAATGCGAACCCCTTAGTTAGCCGCTCATCGAAGCGGCAAGGCTGCTTTGACACGGATGCGAAAGCTTCCGGATCGCTTGAAATGAATGCGGGTGTAGCTCAGTCGGTTAGAGTGCCGGCCTGTCACGCCGGAGGTCGCGGGTTCGAGCCCCGTCACTCGCGCCATTTCAAGGTAAGCGCCAATTGGCACCTGGTCCGGTCCTTCTGTCCATCATGCGCGGGTGTAGCTCAGTCGGTTAGAGTGCCGGCCTGTCACGCCGGAGGTCGCGGGTTCGAGCCCCGTCACTCGCGCCATTTCTTCCCAAGCCGGGTATCTACCCTCTCTGTTAGCAGTCATGATCGATTGCCGTTTCGTTGTCGTCGCTTAGCTTTGTCTTTTGCCGTGAGCCATGCAATATCCGGTGGGCTGGCATGCAGCCTGAATCAACTTGTGTGGATTTGTCGCGACATCATTGCATCTGCTTGATAATGTCGCGCCTCGACAGTCGAATTTGCTACTCTAAAAGTCTTGCGCCGTGGCGCTGGCTGCGCTAACCACGGCTCTGTCGCAACGCACGTTCGCTTGCCGGGCAATTGCCCACTTGCGCCTCCCGGCGCAGCCCGCAAGCAGGGAAGAACCTGATGACTGGACTGCTCAGTTCCTACATTCCGATCGCTATTTTCATTGGTATCGCCCTTGTCATCGGCCTGGCGCTGTTGATTGCGCCGTTTGCTGTTGCTTTCAAGGCGCCCGATTCGGAAAAGCTTTCGGCCTTCGAATGCGGCTTCAACGCATTCGACGACGCTCGTATGAAGTTCGATATCCGCTTTTATCTAGTGTCGATCCTCTTCATCATCTTCGACCTTGAAGTCGCCTTTCTCTTCCCGTGGGCAGTGTCCTTCGGTGCGATCGGTTGGTTCGGCTTCTGGTCCATGATGGTCTTCCTTGGCGTGCTGACCATCGGCTTTATTTATGAATGGAAAAAGGGAGCCCTGGAATGGGAGTAGCCCCAACCGACAAGGCGCTCGTGGCGCCGCATCCGAAAGGCGTCATCGACCCGGCAACGGGCAAGCCGATCGGCAGCGACAGTGCGTTCTTCGGCGAAATCAACGATGAGTTGGCCGACAAGGGCTTTCTCGTTACCTCGACCCGCGACCTTATCACCTGGGCCCGTACCGGCTCGCTGATGTGGATGCAGTTCGGTCTCGCCTGCTGCGCCGTTGAAGGCTTGATGCAGGTCTCCGGTCCGCGTTACGACATGGAGCGCTTCGGTGTTGCTCCGCGCGCGTCGCCGCGCCAGTCCGACGTCATGATCGTTGCCGGTACGCTGACCAACAAGATGGCGCCCGCGCTGCGCAAGGTCTACGACCAGATGCCTGAGCCGCGCTACGTGATCTCCATGGGATCCTGCGCCAACGGCGGCGGTTACTATCATTATTCCTATTCGGTCGTTCGTGGTTGCGACCGTGTCGTTCCTGTCGATATCTACGTGCCGGGCTGTCCCCCCACGGCAGAAGCGCTGCTCTACGGGGTGCTGCTTCTGCAGAAGAAGATCCGTCGAACCGGAACGATCGAGCGCTAAGGGCGGAGGACTGTCATGAGTGAAGCCTTGAGCGAATTGTCCTCGTATCTCCGTGAGATGCGTGGCGATCTCTTTCTTGATGCATCCATCAGCTATGACGAGCTGAACGTAACCGCTACGCCGGAGACGATTCTGGCGCTGCTGACGTTCCTGCGCGACGACGCACGTTGCGGCTTTATCAGCATGATCGATATCTGCGGCGTCGACTGGCCACAGCGCGAGAAGCGTTTCGATGTCGTCTATCACCTCCTGTCGCCGAAGCAGAACCTGCGCATCCGCGTCAAGGTTGCTGTCGCTGATGGTGAGTCGGTTCCATCAGCTACATCAGTCTACAAGGGCGCCGAGTGGTTCGAGCGTGAAGCTTGGGACATGTACGGCATTCCGTTCTCGGGCCATGCTGACCTGCGTCGTCTTCTCACTGATTACGGCTTTGAAGGTCACCCCCTGCGCAAGGACTTCCCGACAACCGGCTACGTCGAGGTACGCTATGACGATGCTGCCAAGCGTGTCGTTTACGAACCCGTCGAGCTGAAGCAGGAATTCCGCAATTTCGACTTCATGTCCCCCTGGGAAGGCACTGAATACGTGCTGCCGGGAGACGAAAAGGCGGCGAAGTGACGATGAGGCTCGGATTTCTTGAAGCCTCTCTGTTCGCCGTCTCATGCCAATTGCCAGCGCGGAGCGCGTCGCTATGACTGAACATAACGTTCGCAACTTTACGATCAATTTCGGACCGGAGCATCCGTCTGCGCACGGCGTTCTGCGTCTCGTGCTTGAGCTCGATGGCGAAATCATCGAGCGCGTCGATCCGCATATCGGCCTTTTGCACCGCGGCACCGAGAAACTGATCGAGACGAAGACCTACCTTCAGGCCGTTCCTTATTTCGATCGTCTCGACTACGTCGCGCCGATGAACCAGGAGCACGCTTTCGCGCTCGCCGTCGAAAAGATGCTGAAGCTCGAAATTCCGATTCGCGGTCAGCTGATTCGAGTTCTGTATTCCGAAATTGGCCGAATCTTGTCGCACATCATGAACGTGACGACGCAGGCCATGGACGTCGGCGCGATGACGCCGCCGGTCTGGGGCTTCGAAGAGCGCGAAAAGCTGATGGTGTTCTACGAGCGCGCCTGTGGCGCCCGTATGCACTCGGCCTATTTCCGTCCGGGCGGTGTTCACCAGGATCTCCCGCCGGAGCTTGTCGAGGATATCGGCAAGTGGTGCGATCCGTTCCTCAAGATCCTCGACGATATCGAAGGCCTGCTGACGGACAACCGTATCTTCAAGCAGCGCAACGTCGATATCGGCGTCGTGTCGCTAGCGGATGCTTGGTCGTGGGGCTTCTCGGGCGTGATGGTTCGCGGCTCGGGTGCAGCCTGGGACCTGCGTCGCTCGCAGCCTTACGAGTGCTACAACGATATGGAGTTCGACATTCCGATCGGTAAGAATGGCGACTGCTACGACCGCTACCTGATCCGTATGATCGAGATGCGCCAGTCGGTTCGCATCATGAAGCAGTGCGTCGAGCGCCTCATGGGCAGCGCCAAGACCGGCCCCGTCTCGTCGATCGACGGCAAGGTGGTTCCGCCGAAGCGCGGCGAGATGAAGCGTTCGATGGAAGCGCTCATCCACCACTTCAAGCTCTACACCGAAGGCTATCACGTGCCGGCCGGCGAAGTGTATGCGGCCGTCGAAGCGCCGAAGGGCGAATTCGGCGTCTACGTCGTTGCCGATGGCAGCAACAAGCCGTACCGCTGCAAGATCCGTGCGCCGGGTTATGCTCACCTGCAGGCAATGGATTTCCTCTGCAAGGGTCACATGCTCGCTGACGTGACGGCCGTGCTCGGTTCGCTCGACATCGTGTTCGGCGAGGTGGACCGCTGATGAAGTTGTTGCCGCTTGCCGCGATGGTTCTTTTTGCTGCGTCCGGGGCCTTGGCCCAGGAAGTCGGTGGAATGGGCCCGAAGTTGGGCCAGGGCGAGGTGCAGCCGCCGGCGGCAAAAGCCTCCATGGGCGAGCTTTTGTCCAAGGGCTATGAAATCAAGGCCGCCGTTCCGAACGGCGGCAAGTTCGTTGTGTTTTTGCAAAAAGACCAGTCGGCCTACGCATGCGAGATGAAGTCTCTGACGGCATCGCAGTGCGGGACCATAAACTGACAAGGCGTGAGGAAGAATGTCCGTTCGTCGATTAGCCGAAGATCAATTCCAGCCAGCCGCGTTCGCCTTCAATGACGAGAACGCAGCTTGGGCGGATAAGACGATCCAGAAATATCCCGCAGGCCGTCAGCAATCCGCGGTGATTCCGCTGTTGATGCGGGCGCAGGAGCAGGATGGTTGGGTCACGCGTGCCGCGATCGAAAAGGTCGCCGACATGCTCGACATGGCCTACATCCGCGTTCTCGAAGTTGCGACCTTCTACACGCAGTTCCAGCTGAACCCGGTGGGCACGCGCGCCCACATCCAGGTATGCGGCACGACGCCCTGCATGCTGCGCGGCTCGGAAAGCCTCATGGCGGTCTGCAAGAGCAAGATTCACCATCATCCCTTTGAGCGGAATGCCGATGGCACGCTGTCTTGGGAAGAGGTCGAATGTCTTGGGGCCTGTGTCAACGCACCGATGGTGATGATTGGCAAGGATACCTACGAGGACCTGACGCCAGCACGCCTCGAGGAAATCATCGACACTTTTGAAGCCGGCAACGGCGCAAGCATCAAGGTCGGTCCGCAGATCGACCGTCACTTCTCATCCCCGGAAGGTGGCCCGACGTCGCTTCTGGCGGAAGAGCCAAAGACAAAGAAGGTTTCGGCTAAAAAGGCTGTTGAGGAAGCTGTTACGGCAACCGTCGACGCCGCACCGGTTCCCCCGTCCGAGGCAGCTCGTGCGAAGAGCACCGACGCCGAGACCAATGCGGCCCTGAAGACCCCGGTCACGGCTCCGAAGGCGGCCGCGAAGAATGCCAAGGCTGCGGAAGAGCAGCCGGCGCCCGCCACGGCCGCGCAGGTTGCGGCACCAGCCAAGCCGTCCCTGACCGACAAGAACCGTCCGGCAGGCATCGAAAAGCCAGAGACATCAGACGATCTGAAGATGATCTCCGGCGTCGGCCCGAAGATCGAGGCAACCCTGCATGAGATCGGCATTTTCACCTTCGCGCAGGTCGCGGGTTGGAAAAAGGCTGAGCGCGAATGGGTCGACGGCTACCTGAATTTCAAGGGCCGCATCGAGCGCGACGACTGGATCAAGCAGGCCAAGGCGCTCGCCAAGGGCGGCGAAGCGGAATATATCAAGGTCTTCGGTAAGAAGCCGCGGTAAGAGGTGAAGCATGTTACAAGATAAAGACCGCATCTTTACCAATATCTACGGCCTCAAGGACAAGTCCCTGAAGGGCGCGATGAGCCGCGGCCACTGGGACGGCACCAAGCAGATCCTCGAAAAGGGTCGCGACTGGATCATCAACGAGATGAAGGCCTCCGGTCTTCGTGGTCGCGGCGGCGCAGGCTTCCCGACCGGTCTCAAGTGGTCCTTCATGCCGAAGGAATCGGATGGTCGTCCGCACTACCTCGTCGTCAATGCCGACGAGTCGGAGCCGGGCACCTGTAAAGACCGCGACATCATGCGTCACGATCCGCACACGCTGATCGAAGGCTGCGTGATCGCAAGCTTCGCCATGGGTGCGAATGCTGCCTACATCTACGTCCGTGGTGAGTACATCCGTGAACGCGAAGCGCTCCAGGCCGCGATCGACGAGTGCTATGACTACGGCCTGCTCGGCAAGAGCAACAAGCTCGGCTATCCGATGGACATCTACGTCCACCACGGCGCCGGCGCCTACATCTGCGGCGAAGAGACCGCGCTGCTCGAAAGCCTCGAAGGCAAGAAGGGTCAGCCGCGCCTGAAGCCGCCGTTCCCGGCAAACATGGGCCTCTACGGCTGCCCCACCACCGTCAACAACGTCGAGTCGATCGCCGTTGCCCCGACGATCCTGCGTCGCGGCGCGACTTGGTTTTCCTCGATCGGTCGCCCTAACAACGTCGGCACCAAGCTCTTCATGCTCTCCGGCCACGTCAACAAGCCGTGCACCGTCGAAGAAGAAATGGGCATCACCTTCCGCGAACTCGTCGACCGCCACGCTGGCGGTATTCGTGGCGGCTGGGATAACCTGCTTGCCGTCATTCCGGGTGGCGCATCGTGCCCGATCGTTCCGGCCAAGGACATCATCGACTGCCCGATGGATTTCGACGGCCTGCGTGCTGTCGGTTCCTCCTTCGGTACCGCGGCCGCAATCGTTATGGACAAGTCCACGGATGTCATCAAGGCGATCGCTCGCATCTCGGCCTTCTTCAAACACGAGAGCTGTGGTCAGTGCACGCCATGCCGTGAAGGTACTGGCTGGATGTGGCGCGTCATGGAGCGCATGGCCAAGGGCAACGCCCAGAAGCGCGAAATCGACATGTTGTTCCAGGTCACCAAGCAGATCGAGGGTCACACCATCTGTGCGCTCGGCGATGCTGCTGCGTGGCCGGTGCAGGGGCTGATCCGCAACTTCCGTCACGAGATCGAAGCACGGATAGACCAGTATACGGCGAGCGCACTGGATCACGGTGCTGTTCTGGAGGCTGCGGAGTAAGCGCGATGACGACGAAGGCATCGGACAGCGTGAGGAAAGAGGAAGCGGCTGATTTTTCGGCTGACTTTGGTCGTCTTGCTGCCGAGATGCTGGAGAATGCCCGCGCGCTGCCGGTACCGCCTGTGATGGTCAATCCGGCGGCGGCCGTGGCCGCGGCGACGGCGATCGGTTTCGGTTTTTCGACCCAGATGGCAGGCGCATTCTTCGGGGCGCTGCAGGGTGCGTTCGACGCAACGAGCAAGTTTGCCGCGGTTCTCGATGAAACGCCGCCAGATGAGGCCAAGCCTGAAGTGGAAATCCGGCCGGAAAACGTTCGCCCGGCGCCTGCCACAAACGCTGCAGCCAAGGTCAAACTCTCGGTTGTTCCCGCGAAGCCGGATGTAAAGCCTGAAGTGGCGGCCACGCCCGCTTTGCGCCCCCGCAAGTCCGACGATCTGAAGCAGATTTCCGGGATCGGCCCGAAAATCGAGCAGGTTTTGAACGCCAAGAGCATTCGCTCCTTTGCGGTGATCGCCGGCTGGTCTGACGAGGATGCGGCACGCATCGACACCGAATTCGGTTTCGATGGGCGGATCGTCCGCGACGGTTGGGTTGCGCAGGCCAAGGCGCTTCTTGCCAAGGGGCGAAAGCGGAAGTGATTTTTCGGCCGAAACGGCCGGAGCAAGGTCAAGGCTGAAGAGTGGAGGGCAGGGGTCCGAAGCTGCAGAGGCCGAAAGCCGATCCCGGATCTCGGGATTGGCGGAGAATTTGAGCGACACCGATGCCAACGGGATAAGAATCCGGCCTGGCAGCGAAACTGTTGCAAAGTGGGTTTGTTTGCCGCCATCCGGCAAACGGAAAACAGGACTGAGTGACGATGGCAAAACTGAAGATTGACGGCAACGAGATCGAAGTTCCGGATCATTACACCCTCATTCAGGCGTGTGAGGAAGCCGGTGCTGAAGTTCCGCGCTTCTGCTTCCATGAGCGCCTTTCGGTTGCCGGCAACTGCCGCATGTGCCTCGTTGAGGTGAAGGGTGGTCCGCCGAAGCCGCAGGCATCTTGCGCCATGGGAGTGCGCGATATCCGCGGCGGCCCGAATGGCGAACTTCCGGAAGTCTTCACCAACACGCCGATGGTCAAGAAGGCCCGCGAAGGCGTGATGGAATTTCTGCTGATCAACCATCCGCTCGATTGCCCGATCTGCGACCAGGGCGGCGAATGCGACCTGCAGGACCAGGCAATGGCCTTCGGTATCGACAGCTCGCGCTATCAGGAAGACAAGCGCGCCGTCGAAGACAAGTACATCGGACCGCTCGTCAAGACGGTCATGAACCGCTGCATTCACTGCACGCGCTGCGTTCGCTTCACGACCGAAGTGGCCGGTATCTCTGAACTCGGCCTGATCGGCCGCGGCGAGGACGCCGAAATCACCACCTACCTCGAGCAGGCGATGACCTCCGAGCTGCAGGGCAACGTCGTTGACCTCTGCCCGGTCGGCGCGCTGACCTCCAAGCCCTTCGCCTTCACGGCCCGTCCGTGGGAGCTGAACAAGACCGAGTCGATCGACGTGATGGACGCCCTCGGTTCTGCGATCCGCGTCGATACCCGTGGCCGCGAAGTCATGCGCGTGCTGCCGCGCGTCAACGACCAGATCAATGAAGAGTGGATCTCCGACAAGAGCCGTTACATTTGGGATGGCCTGAAGACGCAGCGTATCGACCGCCCATACGTTCGCAAGGATGGCCGCCTGCAGCCTGCGACTTGGGGCGAAGCCTTTGGCGCGATCAAGGCTGCCATTGCCGCAACCAGCGGTGAGAAGGTCGGCGCGATTGCAGGCGACCTCGCATCCGTCGAAGAAATGTACGCCCTGTCGGAGCTCGTGAAGTCGCTGGGTTCCGAGAACCTCGACTGTCGTCAGGATGGGACGGCACTTGATCCGTCGCTCGGCCGCGCAAGCTACATCTTCAATCCGACGATCGAAGGCATCGAACAGGCTGACGCGCTGCTGATTATCGGCGCGAACCCGCGCTTTGAAGCCGCCGTTCTCAACGCTCGCATTCGCAAGCGCTGGCGTCGCGGCAACTTCCCGATCGGCGTGATCGGCGAAGCTGGCGAACTGCGCTACGACTATGAATATCTTGGCGCTGGCCCGGACACGCTGAAGGATCTCGCTGATGGCACCCATGCTTTTGCGAAGGTTCTGACCGATGCCAAGAAGCCGATGATCCTCATCGGCCAAGGCGCACTGTCGCGCACCGATGGTGCTGGCGTTCTTGCGACTGCCGCAAAGCTTGCCGGCACGGTGGGTGCGGTCGTTGAAGGCTGGAACGGCTTTGCCGTGCTCCACACCGCGGCATCGCGGGTCGGTGGCCTCGATCTCGGCTTCGTTCCGGGTGCAAAGGGCGTCAACGCCGCGGAAATGCTGTCGTCGATGGACGTTCTCTTCCTCCTCGGCGCCGATGAACTCGATTTTGCCGCCAAGAAAGCAAAGCTGACTGTTTACATCGGCTCGCACGGCGACAACGGCGCGCACAATGCCGACGTCATCCTGCCGGCGGCTGCCTACACCGAAAAGTCCGGCACTTGGGTCAACACCGAGGGACGCGTCCAGATGGGCAATCGTGCCGGCTTTGCGCCTGGCGACGCCCGCGAAGACTGGGCGATCCTGCGTGCGCTTTCCGACGTGCTCGGGAAGAAGCTTCCGTTTGATTCGCTTAGCGAATTGCGTGCAAAGCTGTATGCAGCATTCCCGCATTTCGCAGCGCTCGACGAGATCGCCGAGAGCGACAGCGCCAAAATTGCCGCAGTCGCGAAAAAAGCCGGCAAGATGAACAAATCCGGGTTTGCGTCGCCGGTCAAAGACTTCTATTTGACGAACCCGATCGCACGCGCTTCGGCAGTGATGGCCGAGTGCTCGGCATTGGCCCGCAACAACTTCAAAGTCGCGGCAGAGTAAGGGCAGGGGACTATGGAATCGTTTGTTTCAACTTATCTCTTGCCTGGCCTCCTCATGGTCGGTCAGTCGCTTCTTCTCCTGGTCTGCCTGCTCGTCTTCATCGCCTATATCCTGCTGGCCGACCGAAAGGTCTGGGCAGCGGTTCAGCTGCGCCGGGGTCCGAATGTGGTGGGTCCGTGGGGCCTTTTCCAGTCCTTCGCCGATCTTTTGAAATTCGTCTTCAAGGAGCCGGTCATTCCGGCTGGCGCCAACAAGGCAGTCTTCCTTCTGGCGCCGCTCGTGACCGTGCTGCTGGCGCTGTCGACCTGGGCGGTCGTGCCGCTCGCCGATGGCTGGGTCATCGCCAACATCAACGTCGGCATCCTCTACATCTTCGCGATCTCGTCGCTTGAAGTGTACGGCATTATCATGGGTGGCTGGGCTTCGAACTCGAAGTACCCGTTCCTTGGCGCGCTACGCTCCGCCGCACAGATGGTTTCCTACGAAGTCTCGATCGGCTTCGTCATCGTCACCGTTCTGCTCTGCGTGGGTTCGTTGAACCTGACGGACATCGTCCATGCCCAGCAGTCCGGCCTCGGTACGCGCCTCGGTTTGCCGGCCTCCTTCCTGGACTGGCATTGGCTGGCGCTGTTCCCGATGTTCATCGTCTTCTTCATTTCGGCACTCGCCGAGACGAACCGTCCGCCTTTCGACCTTCCGGAAGCTGAATCGGAACTCGTTGCCGGCTTCATGGTCGAGTACGGTTCCTCGCTCTACATGATGTTCATGCTCGGCGAATATGCGGCCATCGTTCTGATGTGCTCGCTGACGACGATCCTGTTCCTCGGGGGCTGGCTGCCGCCGGTCGACGTGTGGTTCCTGAACTGGGTCCCGGGCGTCATCTGGTTTACGCTGAAGTCGTGCCTGGTGTTCTTCATGTTCGCGATGGTCAAGGCATTCGTCCCGCGCTACCGCTACGATCAGCTGATGCGCCTCGGCTGGAAGGTTTTCCTTCCGCTGTCGCTCGCCATGGTCGTAATCGTTGCATTCGTGCTGAAGCTGACGGGTTGGGCATGATCATGCCGGCCCTCGTTTCAAGCAATATTGGAGGTTGAAGATGGCAGGCTTGTCCAACGCGGTCAGCTCGCTGTTCCTGAAGGAGTTCGTCAGTGCGTTCTGGCTGACCTTCCGGTACATTTTTAAGCAGAAGGCAACGATCAACTACCCGTTCGAGAAGGGACCGGTCAGCCCGCGCTTCCGCGGCGAACACGCACTGCGTCGTTATCCCAACGGCGAAGAGCGCTGCATCGCCTGCAAGCTCTGCGAGGCGATCTGTCCTGCCCAGGCAATCACCATCGAGGCCGGCCCCCGCCGCAACGATGGCACGCGCCGCACGGTTCGTTACGACATCGACATGGTAAAGTGCATCTACTGCGGCTTCTGCCAGGAGGCTTGCCCGGTCGATGCGATCGTCGAAGGTCCGAATTTCGAATTTGCGACGGAAACCCGCGAAGAACTCTACTTCGACAAGGCGCGGCTTCTGGAGAACGGCGACCGGTGGGAGCGCGAAATCGCGCGCAACATCGCGCTGGACGCACCGTACCGTTGATCGAAATTGAAATGCCGGAGTGTCGCCACTTGCGCGGCTCCCGGTCAACATGCACCGAGGCTTTGCTGGCTAGTTCCGCGCGAAGCTTCATCGGGCAGGGAAACTCCCGGCTGCCCGGGGGAAGATGAAAAAGGCACCAACATGGGTCTGCAGGCTCTATTTTTCTATCTTTTCGCCTTTGTCGCGGTAGCGTCGGCGTTCATGGTCATCTGGTCGAAGAATCCGGTTCATTCGGTTCTCTTCCTGATCCTGGTTTTCTTCAACGCGGCTGGCCTGTTCCTGCTGCTGGGCGCTGAATTCCTCGCGATGATCCTGCTCGTCGTTTACGTCGGCGCCGTGGCCGTTCTCTTCCTCTTCGTGGTTATGATGCTCGACATCGACTTCACGGAGTTGCGTGCAGGGGTTCTCGAATATGCGCCGATCGGTGCGGTTATCGGCTTGATCCTCGCGGCCGAGCTGATCGTTGTTGTCGGCGGCAGCGTCATTTCGCCGGAGATCGCCAAGACGGTTGCGATGCCAATCCCGGCGCTGACCGAGCGCACCAACACCGCCGCACTCGGCGACGTGCTCTATACGAATTACGTCTACTTCTTCCAGATCGCTGGTCTGGTGCTGCTCGTCGCGATGATCGGTGCGATCGTGCTGACGCTCAAGCATCGCCAGAACATCAAGCGGCAGAACATCGCCCGACAGGTCGCCCGCAACCCTCAGACCGCCGTTGAAGTGGTCAAGGTCAAGCCGGGTCAGGGCGTTTGAGGCAGGCGCGAGCTTAAGGAACAAATACAATGGTCATCGGACTTTCCCATTACCTGACGGTCAGCGCCATCCTCTTCACGCTCGGCGTCTTCGGCATCTTCCTGAACCGGAAGAACATCATCGTTATCCTGATGTCGATCGAGCTCATTCTGCTTGCGGTCAACATCAACATGGTCGCTTTCTCGTCGTTCCTCAACGACATCGTCGGCCAGGTTTTCGCATTGTTCATTCTGACCGTCGCTGCGGCTGAAGCGGCAATCGGTCTTGCAATTCTCGTCGTCTTCTACCGCAACCGCGGCTCGATCGGCGTCGAAGACGTCAATATGATGAAGGGCTGATAAGGCTATGTTTTTATATAAGGCTATCGTCTTTCTTCCCCTGATCGGCGCGATCATCGCGGGCCTCTTCGGCCGCGCGATCGGCGCCAAGGCATCGGAATACCTCACGTCGGGCCTGATGATCATCGCTGCGGTCCTGTCGTGGTATGTCTTCATCACCGTCGGCATGGGTCACCATGAAGGCGGCCCGATTAAGGTCGAAGTGCTGCGCTGGATCCAGTCCGGCGGCATCGACGTGTCCTGGTCGCTGCGCGTCGACACGCTGACCTCGGTCATGCTGATCGTCGTCAACACGGTCTCGACGCTCGTGCACGTCTATTCGATCGGATACATGCATCATGATCCGCATCGCCCGCGCTTCTTCGCCTATCTGTCGCTGTTTACCTTCGCCATGCTGATGCTGGTGACCGCCGACAACCTGGCCCAGATGTTCTTCGGCTGGGAAGGTGTTGGTCTGGCCTCGTATCTGCTCATCGGCTTCTGGTTCAAAAAGCCGTCGGCAAATGCCGCCGCGATGAAGGCCTTTATCGTCAACCGTGTTGGCGACTTTGGCTTCATCCTCGGTATTGCCAGCCTTTTCGTTCTCTTCGGTGCGATCAACTTCGATACGATCTTCGCAAACGCTGCGAGCTTTGCGCCGGCGGAAGCCGGTGGCCAAGGCGGCGAGGTCGTTCTCAACCTCTTCGGCTTGCATCTCGACAAGGCGCACGCACTGACCGGCGCCTGCCTGCTGCTCTTCATGGGCGCGATGGGTAAGTCGGCACAGTTCCTGCTGCACACCTGGCTGCCGGATGCCATGGAAGGCCCGACGCCGGTGTCGGCGCTCATCCATGCAGCAACGATGGTGACCGCAGGCGTGTTCCTCGTCGCCCGCATGTCGCCGTTGTTTGAACTGTCACCGGATGCGTTGGTCTTCGTAACGACGATCGGTGCGATCACGGCCTTCTTCGCGGCAACTGTCGGTCTCGTGCAGAACGACATCAAGCGCGTCATCGCCTACTCAACCTGCTCGCAGCTTGGCTACATGTTCGTTGCTCTCGGTGTGGGCGCATACGGCGCTGCGATCTTCCACCTGTTCACGCACGCTTTCTTCAAGGCGCTGCTGTTCCTCGGTGCCGGCTCTGTGATCCACGCCGTCGATGGTGAGCAGGACATGCGTTACATGGGCGGCCTGCGTACGCATATCCCGGTCACCTTCTGGATGATGACGATTGGTACGCTGGCACTGACGGGCGTCGGCATTCCTTTCACGGCAATCGGCTTTGCCGGCTTCTTCTCGAAGGACGTGATCATCGAGGCAGCTTACGCATCGCATTCGCCGGTCGCGGGGTTTGCTTTCACGCTCCTGGTGATCGCCGCTCTGTTTACCAGCTTCTATTCCTGGCGCTTGGCGTTCATGACTTTCTTTGGCCAGCCGCGCGCCTCACACGAAGTGATGCACCACGTTCATGAATCTCCGCAGGTCATGCTGGTGCCGCTGTATATTCTTGCTGCCGGTGCGGTTCTCGCAGGCGTCCTTTTCGAGGGCCGCTTCTATGGCGAAGAGTATGCAGAGTTCTGGAAGGGCGCGCTCTTCACCTCGGAGCACAACGAACTGTTGGAAGAATTCCATCACGTTCCGGCTTGGGTTGGATTGAGCCCGTTCATCGCGATGCTCGTCGGCTTCATCACGGCTTGGTACATGTACATCAAGTCGCCGTCGACGCCGCGTGTCCTGGCGAAGCAGCATCGGGTGCTCTACCACTTCCTGCTCAACAAGTGGTACTTCGACGAACTCTACGACTTCCTCTTCGTCCGTTCGGCAAAGGCGCTCGGTCGCTTCCTGTGGAAGAAGGGTGACGTCGGGGTCATCGACACCTACGGCCCGAACGGCGTTGCTGCCCGCGTTGTCGATGTCACCAACCGCGTCGTGCGCTTGCAGACCGGTTACCTCTATCACTACGCGTTCGCCATGCTGATCGGTGTTGCGGCGCTTGTTACCTGGATGATGCTCGGGAGTTCCGTCTGATGACCGATTGGCCTATTCTTTCAACGGTCACCTTCCTGCCGCTCGTCGGCGTGGTGCTCCTGCTGCTGATGAATGAAAACGGTCCGAGTGGCCGCCGCAACGTGCTCAACATCTCGTTGATCACGACGATCGCCACTTTCGTCCTGTCGCTCTTCATCTGGATCGGTTTCGACAATGCGAATCCGGGCTTCCAGATGATCGAAAAGCATGGCTGGCTCGGCACCGGCATCAGCTATCATCTCGGCGTTGACGGGATCTCGATGCTCTTCGTGATCCTGACGACCTTCCTCATGCCGTTCTGCATACTGGCGAGTTGGCTGTCGATCGAGAAGCGCCTGAAGGACTACATGATCGCCTTCCTGATCCTGGAAGTCATGATGGTTGGCGTCTTCGTCTCGCTCGACATCGTTCTCTTCTACGTCTTCTTCGAAGCGGGCCTCATTCCGATGTTCCTGATCATCGGCGTTTGGGGTGGCAAGGATCGCGTTTACGCCAGCTACAAGTTCTTCCTGTACACGCTGCTCGGTTCCGTTCTGATGCTGCTCGCCATCATGGCGATGTACTGGCAGGCCGGAACGACCGATATTCAGGCGCTGCTTGCCTATAAGTTCCCGCCGCAGATGCAGACTTGGCTGTGGCTTGCATTCTTCGCGTCCTTCGCTGTCAAGATGCCGATGTGGCCGGTTCACACCTGGCTTCCGGACGCGCACGTCCAGGCGCCGACCGCAGGCTCGGTCATCCTGGCAGGCGTGCTTCTGAAGCTCGGCGGCTACGGCCTGATCCGCTTCTCGCTCGGCATGTTCCCGGTTGCTTCGGAATTTTTCGCGCCGCTGGTCTTCGCGCTGTCTGTCATCGCCATCATCTACACCTCGCTGGTCGCGTTGATGCAGGACGACATGAAGAAGCTGATCGCCTATTCATCGGTTGCCCACATGGGTTACGTGACGATGGGTATCTTTGCGGCGAATGCGCAGGGTCTGCAGGGCTCGATCTTCCAGATGCTGTCGCACGGCATTGTATCCGGCGCGCTCTTCCTTTGCGTCGGCGTGATCTACGACCGAACCCATACCCGCGAGATCGCGGCCTATGGCGGTCTGGTCAACAACATGCCGAAATACGCCGTTGCGATGATGGTCTTCACGATGGCAAACGTCGGCCTGCCGGGCACCTCGGGTTTCGTCGGTGAGTTTCTGACCCTGATTGGCGTCTTCCGCGTCAACAGCTGGGTCGCACTCTTCGCTGCAACAGGCGTAATCTTCTCCGCCGCTTATGCGCTCTGGCTCTATCGCCGCGTGATCTTCGGCGCGCTGGAAAAGGAAAAGCTCAAGGCGCTGCTCGATCTTTCGCCGCGTGAACAGCTGACCCTCTATCCGCTGATCGCGCTGACCATCTTCTTCGGCGTCTATCCGGCTCCGGTCTTCGATGTGACCGCGGCTTCGGTTGACCAGCTGATCCATAGCTATACGGCCGCAGTCCAGGCAGCGCACGACGTTGCGCTGTCGATGAAATGATGACGGGACTTTTGGGACATGACCTCTGAAACTATTCTCGCAAGCCTGCATCTTTCCATTCCGGAGCTGATCCTCGCGGTCGGCGCCTTGGTTCTATTGATGATCGGCGTCTTCTCCGGAGAGCGCTCTGGCCGCATGGTCAGCGTTCTCGCGATGATCGTGCTGGCGGCAGCCGCCTTGTGGCTGATCTTCGTGCCGAGCGAAGGCCTTGCCTATGGCGGTGTCTTCCTGTCGGACGGCTTCGGTCGCTTCATGAAGATTACGGCACTGGTTGGCTCGATTGCAGCCCTCTTCATGTCGCTTGGTCTCGCCAAGGAAAACCAGCTCGACAAGTTCGAGTTTCCGGTACTCCTCCTGCTTTGCACGCTCGGTATCCTGCTGATGATTTCGGCCAACGATCTCATCTCGCTCTACCTCGGCCTTGAGCTGCAGTCGCTGGCGATTTACGTCGTTGCTGCAATCAATCGCGATAGCGTCAAGTCGACGGAAGCCGGCCTGAAGTACTTCGTACTCGGAGCGCTTTCCTCGGGCATGCTGCTTTACGGCATGTCGCTGGTCTATGGCTTCACCGGTCACACCCAGTTCGCTGCGATCGCCCAGGCATTGAGCGTTGACGGCGCCCGTTCGCTCGGTCTCATCTTTGGCCTGGTCTTCATCCTTGCCGGTATCGCCTTCAAGATCTCCGCTGTTCCGTTCCATATGTGGACACCGGATGTTTACGAAGGCGCGCCGACCCCGGTCACGGCATTCCTTGCCAGCGCTCCGAAGGTTGCGGCGATGGCTATGTTGACCCGTATTGTGATCACTGCCTTCCAGCCGGTCGTGGCTGATTGGCAGCAGGTCGTGGTGTTCATTTCGATCGCTTCCATGCTGCTTGGTTCCTTTGCCGCAATCGGCCAGAAGAACATCAAGCGACTGATGGCCTATTCGTCGATCGGTCACATGGGCTATGCGCTTGTTGGCCTGGCTGCCGGTAACCAGACCGGCGTCTCCGGCGTCATGCTCTACATGGTCATCTACATGGTGATGACACTCGGCGGCTTCGCGATCATCATGTCGATGCGCCGGAAGGACGGCACGGTCGTCGAAGAAGTCAACGATCTGGCTGGCCTGTCGACCACCAATCCGTTCATGGCGACGGTTATGACCATCCTCATGTTCTCGCTGGCGGGCATTCCTCCGCTGGCAGGCTTCTTTGCGAAGTACTTCGTGTTTGTCGCTGCGATCGAAGCGAAGCTCTATGCTCTTGCCATCATCGGTGTTCTCGCATCGGTCGTCGGCGCCTACTACTACCTGCGCGTCATCAAGCTGATGTGGTTCGATGAAGCAACGGGCGAGTTTGCTCGGGTCTCGGGTTCGCTCCGTCTTGTCTTTGGTCTGTCTGGCCTCTTCATTCTCGCCTATGTCTTCATCGGCGGGCCGATCGGCGGCGCGGCCGAGCTTGCAGCTGCGACGCTCTTTTGATGAACTCTGAGGCACGGCGCCGGATATCGCTCGACGATTTCAGGCACGAGGCTCTGTCGGAGACATCGTCCACGAACAGCGAATGCCTTGCCCGTGCGCGGGCAGGGGACCGCGGTCTTCTCTGGATCACGGCGGAAAAGCAGACCGGCGGCCGTGGCCGCCGGGGACGCCCGTGGGTTTCCGAGAGGGGCAATCTCTATGCCTCGCTTCTTCTCATCGATCCGGCGCCCATGGAGCGCCTTGGCTCTTTGCCACTGGCAATTGCCGTCGCGGTACACCAAGCCGTTCGCCATGTGCTGCCGCATACGGCCGAGCCGCTCGAAGTGAAGTGGCCGAACGATATCCTGATCGGACGAAAGAAGACTTGCGGCATTCTTGTCGAGGGCGAAGCCCTGCCGGACGGGCGTCATTCGCTCGTCATCGGCATCGGCATCAACGTCGCACTCATGCCTGATAACCCGCTCTACCCGGTCACCTGCCTGCGCGAGCAGGGGAGCTCGGCTTCCCCTGAAGAGGTTTTTGCCCATCTTTATGCATCGATGGCTGAGGTCCTGGAGGCATGGGATCGCGGCCGCGGTGTACGGGAAATCACCGAGCGCTGGCGCCGGGTCGCCTGTGGTATCGGCGAAAAGATAACTGTGAACCTGCCGGACCGGTCGATTTCCGGCCACTTCGCCGGAATTGATGATAATGGCCTGTTGATGCTCGATACCGGCGCAGGCAGGATGATGACGATTGCCGCCGGCGACGTCTTCTTTGGTTGATTGGAAAAACGAAAAATATGGCGAAGCAGGACGAACTGGTATTTTTGCCGTTGGGCGGCGTTGGCGAGATCGGAATGAATCTCGCCCTCTACGGCTACGGCCCGCCGGACCACCGCCAGTGGATCATGGTCGACTGCGGCGTCACCTTCCCGGGACCGGACCTGCCGGGCGTCGATCTTGTGTTGCCCGACATTCGTTATCTCGCTAGCGAGCGCAAGAGCCTGAAGGCGATCTTTATCACCCACGCCCATGAAGACCACTATGGCGCGCTCGCTGATCTGTGGCCGGGCCTCAATGTGCCGGTCTATGCCTCCGCCTTTACCGCTGGCCTGCTGGAGGCAAAGCGCAACTTCGAGAAATCGGCGATTGGCGAGATCCCGGTGACGCTGTTTACGGCGGGCGATACCGTCAATGCCGGTCCGTTCAGTGTTGAGGGGGTGGCGGTCAACCATTCCATTCCCGAGCCGATGTCGCTGGTGATCCGTACGCCACTCGGCAATGTGATCCACACCGGCGACTGGAAGATCGACCATGAGCCTTCGCTTGGTCCGCTGACCGACGAGACCCGGTTCCGCCAACTCGGCGATGAAGGTGTCCTGGCGTTGATGTGCGATTCCACCAATGCTCTGCGGGATGGCGTATCGCCGTCGGAGAAGGACGTTTCGGCGAGCCTGCGCAAGATCATCGAAAATGCGGAAGGCCGCGTTGCGGTGACGACATTCTCATCGAACGTCGGCCGTATCCGCACCGTGGCCGAGGCGGCAGAGGCTGAAGGCCGCGAAGTCCTTCTGCTTGGCAGCTCGCTCAAGCGGGTCGTCGACGTTTCCCGCGATATAGGTCTGATGGAAGGCATCAAGCCCTTCATTTCCGAGGAGGAATACGGCTACGTCCCGCGCGACAAGGTGGTGGTCATTCTGACCGGTAGCCAGGGCGAGCCACGCGCTGCCCTTGCGAAACTGTCGCGCGACGAGATGCGCAATGTGGCGCTGGCATCAGGCGACATCGTGGTATTCTCCTCGCGCGCTATCCCCGGTAACGAGAAGGCGATCCAGGATATCAAGAACGGCCTCATCGAGCAGGGTGTCCACGTGATCACCGACAACGAGGCCCTCGTTCACGTTTCCGGACATCCGCGCCGCAATGAGCTGCAGAAGATGTACGAGCTGACCCGACCGAAGATCGTCGTGCCCGTGCACGGCGAGGCGACACACCTGACGGCGCACAAGGAACTTGCGGAGCAATCCGGCATCTCGATCGTGCCGCGCGTGCGCAACGGCGACATCCTTCGCTTGGCGCCGGGGCCGGTCGAGGTCATCGACGAGGCGCCGCACGGCCGTATCTACAAGGACGGTTCGCTGATCGGCGATTTCGACGAGATGGGCATTGGCGAGCGCAAGAAGCTCTCCTATGTCGGCCACGTCGCGGTCAACGTGGTGATCGATAGCCGCTACGACATCGTCGGTGATCCCGATCTTGTCGCAATTGGCCTTCCTGTCTATGACGACGAAGGCGACGAGATGGAAGACACGCTTTACGACGCGGCTGTTGGCGCCATCGAGAGTATACCGCGGGCCCGACGGAAGGATCTCGACCTGCTGCAGGAGTCGGTTCGCCGTGCCATCCGAGCGACCGCCAACCAAACCTGGGGCAAGAAGCCTGTCGTCACGGTTTTCGTTACGAAGGTCTGACGCATGCTCGGCCGGGTCAACCATGTCGCTATTGCAGTTCCTGACCTTGCGGCCGCAACGGCGTCATACCGCGATACGCTCGGCGCGACCGTTTCTGCCCCGCAAGCTCTGCCGGAACACGGCGTCACGGTTGTCTTCGTCGAGTTGCCGAACACGAAGGTCGAACTGCTGCAGCCGCTCGGAACGGACTCGCCGATTGCCGCCTTCCTGGACAAGAACCCGTCCGGCGGGATGCACCATATTTGCTACGAGGTTGGCGATATCCTCGCGGCCCGCGACCAATTGATCCAAGGTGGGGCGAGGGTGCTTGGCACCGGCGAGCCGAAGATCGGCGCGCACGGGAAGCCGGTGCTCTTCCTGCATCCGAAGGATTTCTTCGGCACCCTGATCGAGCTGGAACAGGTCTGAGCAGGCCTGCGGCAGAGTGACCGAAAGTGCCGGAAAGTCGGGAGTGCGCCCGAAAGCGGCTTTGAGTTGACGGGTCTTTCGGCCTATAAGCACGGCAACTGCGATTGTCGCAGAGAGCCTAGCGGGACAATTCGATGCTGCAGATATTTCTACAGGGCTTTGCCGTCTACTTTATCGTGTGGTGGATCACGCTCTTCGCCGTTCTCCCGATCGGTCTGCGGACACAAGCGGAAGACAACGACATCGTGCTGGGAACGGTTCATAGTGCGCCGACCCGGTTCCGCGCCGCCTTCGTCTTTTCGATGACGACGCTCATTTCCGCCATCATATATGCTCTCTGGTATATCGCTTCGAATTACTTCGGATGGGGTTTCGACGCACTACCACAAATTGGCCCTTCGTTCTCCAACGTCTAAGGGCGTTTGCCCAGTTTTTGGGCGAATGCGGATATTGGCTGTCATACACCTGTCATCAAGTTGCGGCATGGAGTTGCCGTTAGGTGATATGGACCTTGCGTTGCGTCAGATGAGGCAAAGTCAGAGGCTTGTTGAAAGTAACAAAAAGCAAAAAAAAACAAGGCTAAAAGCCTTGTTTTAAGTATCGCGTGATCCTTATCCGTTGCCGGGGCTGCGACGAGCGCGCCTAAGATCTGATCCTCCCAAGACTTGACCGCGAAATCGACAAGGATTTGAGCTCCTTGCCTGTTTTGTGGGCTAAAACTAGCTCAAAGAATGGGCTTTGTCATCAGCTTTTTTTGCATTTTTGCTACACTTCAGCAATTTTTTTCTGTTGATAAGAATTTCGTACAAGCCATTATAATTTCGCCTTTTTCTTAGATTGTCTGCTTCGCAAGTGCGAACATGCTTTAACGGAAGGCCGCTTAAGTCCGTCGCGGGTTTCTTTCCTTTCGCGAAGCAGTTATGAACGCTGCCAATATTTGTGATCGCTTCGATTCCGCGCCCTGCGGTGTCCCAACAGCTCTGGAATTCGCCATGCGCCTGTCTCGCTATTTCATGCCCATCCTGAAGGAAAATCCCAAGGAGGCGGAAATCGTCTCTCACCGGCTGATGCTGCGCGCCGGCATGATCCGGCAGCAGTCGCAGGGCATCTATTCCTGGTTGCCGCTCGGAAAGCGAGTCCTGGACAAGGTCAACAATATCATTCGTGATGAGCAGAACCGCGCCGGCGCGATCGAACTGTCTATGCCGACGCTGCAGTCTGCCGAACTCTGGCAGGAAAGCGGTCGCTATGACGCCTACGGCAAGGAAATGCTCCGCATCAAGGACCGCCAGGATCGCCCGATGCTGTACGGTCCGACGAACGAGGAAATGGTCACGGATATCTTCCGGTCCTACGTAAAGTCCTACAAGAGCCTGCCGCTCAATTTGTATCACATCCAGCTGAAGTTCCGCGACGAGATCCGTCCGCGCTTCGGCACCATGCGTTCGCGCGAATTCATGATGAAGGACGCCTATTCCTTCGACCTGACGCGCGAGGGTGCGGAGCATTCCTACAAGAAGATGTTCACCGCCTACCTGCGCACCTTCGATCGCCTGGGGCTGCGTGCCATTCCCATGCGCGCCGATACGGGCCCGATCGGCGGCGATCTCAGCCACGAGTTCATCATTCTTGCCGACACCGGAGAGTCTGAAGTTTACAGCCACAAGGACTTCGTCGATTTCGACATTCCGGCTGTTGATACGGATTTCGACGACGTCGCCGGTCTGGACGCGATCTTCAAGAAGTGGACGTCCGTGTACGCGGCCACGTCCGAAATGCACGACGAGGCCGCATTCGATGCCATTCCTGAGAGCGATCGCCTTTCGGCCCGCGGTATCGAAGTCGGCCACATCTTCTACTTCGGCACGAAGTATTCCGAGCCGATGGGCGCGAAGGTGCAGGGACCCGATGGCAAGGAGCACAATGTCCACATGGGTTCCTACGGGATTGGCCCGACCCGCCTTGTTCCCGCCATCATCGAAGCATCGCATGATGAGAACGGAATCATCTGGCCGGCGTCGGTGGCGCCGTTCGATGCAGTGGTGATCAACATGAAGGCCGGTGATGCGGCGTGCGATGCTGCCTGCGAGAAGATCTATGCGGCACTGTCCAGCGCCGGCAAGGACGTCCTCTACGACGATACGGACGACCGCGCCGGAACGAAGTTTGCGACCGCCGACCTGATCGGCGTTCCGGTGCAGATCATTGCCGGCCCGCGTGCGGTCGCGAGCGGCGAAGTCGAAGTGAAGGACCGCAAGACGGGCGCCCGCGAAACGATGACCATCGACGCGGCGATCAACAAGCTCTTGGGCTGAGAAGGCAGGAGGCAGGATGGCAGATGTAGCGGTGAGCCAGCAGGGTTCTAAATCCGGCTCGGCGCCGGCCAGCCGGCCATTTTCCGCCTTCGAACGGCTTGTGGCGTGGCGCTATCTGCGCGCCCGCCGCAAGGAAGCGTTTATCTCGGTGATCGCCGGCTTTTCCTTCATCGGCATTATGCTTGGCGTTGCTACGCTGATCATCGTCATGGCGGTCATGAACGGCTTCCGCACGGAGCTGATCTCCCGCATTCTCGGCATCAACGGCCACATGATCGTTCAGCCGGTCGATACACCGTTCAACGACTATCCGGCGTTGACCGACAAGCTTGCCGGCGTGCCGGGCATAAAGCTCGCCTTGCCGCTGGTCGAGGGCCAGACATTGGCTTCAGGGCAGGGCGGTGCGGGCACGGGCGCGCTGGTGCGCGGCATTCGGCCCGAGGACCTGGAAAAGGTTAAGACGGTCTCGGGCAACATCAAGTCCGGCGACCTTGTCGGTTTTGCCGCGGGACAGGGTGTCCTTATCGGCTCGGGTATGGCGACACAGCTCGGTCTTCAGGCAGGTGACACCATCACGTTGATATCGCCGGAAGGTGACGTCACGCCGATGGGCGTCAATCCGCGGGTCAAATCCTACAAGGTCTCCGGCATTTTCGAGATCGGCATGTCGGAATACGACGCGACGATCATCTATATGCCGCTTGAGGAAGCGCAGCTCTATTTCAATGCAGAGGGGCTGGTTCAATCCATCGAGCTCTTCGTCGACAATCCAGACGATATTGACAGCATGCGGCCGAAGGTCGAGGCAGCGGCCGGCCGCCAGATCGCGATCACCGACTGGCGTCAGCGCAACCAGACATTCTTCTCGGCCCTTCAGGTCGAACGCAATGTCATGTTCATGATCCTGACGCTCATCGTTCTCGTTGCGGCGCTGAATATCATCTCCGGCCTCATCATGCTGGTGAAGGACAAGGGCAGTGACATCGCGATCCTGCGCACGATGGGCGCAAGTTCTGGCGCGATTATGCGCATCTTCTTTATGACGGGCGCTGCCATTGGCCTCGTTGGGACACTCGCCGGTGTGCTGCTTGGGGTTCTTGTTTGCGTCAATATCGAGACGATCCGCGAGTTTTTCTCTTGGGTGTCCGGTACGGTGCTGTTTGACCCGCAGCTCTATTTCCTCAGCCAACTGCCCGCCGAGATGAGCTTCAGCGAGACCATGTCCGTCGTGATCATGGCGTTGACGCTGTCCTTCATCGCGACGATCTTTCCGGCATGGCGAGCCTCCAAGCTCGATCCCGTGCAAGCCCTGCGCTACGAATAAGGAATGCTCTCTTCATGAAGCGGAATACCGTTCTCAAGCTTTCCGGCGTCGAGCGCCACTATGGCCAGGGCGAGACGCTGCTCTCGATCTTGAAGGGTGCGGATTTCACGCTGAACAGTGGCGAAATCGTTGCGCTCGTCGCTCCATCAGGGACCGGCAAGTCGACGCTTCTGCACGTTGCCGGTCTGCTCGAGCATCCCGATGGCGGCGAGGTTATCATCAACGGAAATGCCTGTGACGGTTTGCCGGATGATAAGCGTACGGCGATCCGCCGTAGCGAAATCGGATTCGTCTACCAGTTCCATCACCTGCTGCCGGAGTTTTCTGCGATCGAGAATATCATGATGCCGCAGATGATCGCCGGGTTGCCGCGCAAGGAGGCGAAGGAACGAGCCGGCCAGTTGCTCGACTATATGCGTATCGGCCATCGCGGTGCGCACCGCCCCGGGGAGCTTTCCGGTGGCGAGCAACAGCGCGTGGCGATTGCCCGTGCCGTCGCCAATGCGCCAAGCCTGCTTCTGGCGGATGAGCCAACGGGCAACCTTGATCCAGAAACGGCGAGCTATGTCTTCGACGCACTGGAGGCGCTGGTGCGCCAATCAGGCCTCGCGGCACTCATCGCCACCCACAATCATGAACTCGCCGGGCGCATGGACCGCCGCGTCACAATCACCGACGGCAAGGTCGTGGATTTCTGATCAGGGTTGGATGAGACCACCACGGTAGTCCAGTTCATAGGCCCTGCGTTCATTCACGACGATCACTTCACGACCGCTGAAATGGCTGCAGTCGCCTGTGTTTTGATCGGCATAGAAACCGAAAGCATGCTCGAATTCCATGCCGCCGAGAAAACGTCGATACTCGGCATACATTTTTGACAGTGCAGCCTTAATCACCGTTCCCGCTCTTTCCCCGTCGATCAACGAATGCTCGATGATGCGTCCGAAGTAGTTCATCGCCCAGACCGGTTCGCCGTCCCGCCAAACCACTTCTTGCCCGGCGAAATCGGCGCCGCCGAAATAGCTGTCGAGATAGCGCCACTGTTCACGCTGATAACCCATGTCATGCGATCGTGTCCGGCAGGCGGGTGCAGGGGGGCCGCCGCCAACATAGGTACGGGCCTTCGCCTCGACGATGAACCGGTTCAATGCAGCAATATCCATGGGCTATCCCCTTCGTTCGGTAGCGTGTCAAAAAGGGTGCCAATTGTAAAGAACAAAAAGGGAACATGGCTTACTGACCGCAGATGGTTTGCCCGGTCTCGTCGTTCCATTCAGCGATCGGCAGGACACGTGGCTCGGCTTTGACGTCCTTGCCATCCTTCTGCAACTTCCCGGTCAACGCGTTGTAGTCGCAGGAGCCGGCGGCATTCGGGTCGAGCGTGTCGTAGTGATTGTAGGTATAGCCGGCGACGACAAACTGCTTGTTGCGGTAGGCCACTGTCAGCGTCTGGTCCCAGCGGTCGCGTCCGATCGCACTGTTCTGTGAGTGGATGGCGATCGAGGATTTGCCGATGGCTTTCAATGACGGCTCCTGCCCGAAGACGCCATCAGCATTGGTGCTGCCCCAAATCTTGCCAGGCGCGGTAAGCGAAAGTCGCAGAAGCTCGTGATCGCTGTCGCGAAGGTAAAGGTAGATGCCGATCTGATCGTCGCGGGCATCATCTGCCGGAGCAACCAGCAGCGCGAGATCCTCATGCCCGTCGCCGTCCCAATCGCCCGTCGTCGCGTCAATGATGCGCGCAGGATCGATTTGTTCGGCCCGAGCGGTAAATGCTGCCGACCAAGTCAATCCAACAATTAAGACAAACTTAAACATGCTTTTCTCCCCGTGCCACGCAGCCAGCAGAGCGGAAAAGAATCCTGTTGACAATAGAACAATAGCGGAACAAATTGAAAACATAAGAGAACAGGAGAGCCAAATGACTGACATGATCCGTGATATCGCAGCATTCACCTCCATCGCAATGTTCGTTGCCAGCTTCTCGCTGATCTGCATGGCAATGTAAGAATTCAGGGGACCGCATGGCTGCCATGCGGTCCGAACCCGATCGCTTCTCTGGACATCGACCCCTCAATGCTGAGAATAGACCTGATTGATTCAGGTGATTGGAAGGCATGTCATGGCGGGTGCGGAGAAAGACGCGGCAAGCGGTTTTATCGGTGGCACGCCGGGCTTCGTTCACCTCCGGGTTCACTCAGCCTACTCGCTGCTTGAAGGCGCGCTGCCACTCAAGAAGATCCTCTACAAGGCGTCGGGCGACAGTCAGCCAGCGATCGCGATCACCGATACCAACAATCTGTTCGTCGCCCTCGAATTTTCGCAGAAGGCGATGGATGAGGGGCTGCAGCCGATCATTGGCTGCCAGGTCTCGATCGATATGGAAGACGGTCTTGAGACGGAACGGCGAGGCGGCCAGCAGGCACTTGTCAAGCTCCCGTCGCTGGTGCTCTTGGCGGCCACCGATGCCGGCTACGAGCGATTGGTGGACCTTGTCAGCCGCGCCTATCTCGGTGGCGAGGGCAACGGTCAATCGATTCACATTCGCGCCTCTTGGCTCGATGAGATCGGTACCGGCGGTCTGATCGCTCTGACCGGCGCCTTGACGGGGCCGATCGACATGGCGCTTAAGGACGGACATACCGCCCAGGCGGAAGCACGCCTTCTGCTGCTGAAGCGTCATTTCGGCGACCGGCTTTATGTGGAGCTGCAGCGGCACGGCACCTACGACAAGCGCCACGAGCAGAAGGTGGTCGGCCTTGCCTACGAGCACGACCTGCCGCTGGTCGCCACCAATGAAGCCTTCTTCCCGACCCGTGAGGACTATGATGCCCACGACGCCCTGATGGCCGTCGCCCACAACGCCATTGTCTCGGATGATACCCGGTTCCGCCTGACACCCGATCACTACCTGAAGAGCCGCGCCGAAATGGCCAAGCTGTTCGCGGACCTGCCTGAAGCCCTGGAAAACACCGTCGAGATCGCGCGGCGCTGCGCGTTCATCCTGAAGACGCGCAAGCCGATCTTGCCGCGCTTCACCGGCGCGACGGCCGATCCGGAGGAGGCCGAACGCGAAGAGGCTCTGGAATTACGCCGGCAGGCAGAGGAGGGGCTGGATAGTCGCCTGGCCACACTCGGCATGTCGCCCGGCTATGAGGAGAAGGACTACCGCGAACGCCTGGAATTCGAACTCAGCGTTATCGAGCGCATGAAGTTCCCTGGCTACTTCCTCATCGTTTCGGACTTCATCAAATGGGCGAAGCAGCATGACATCCCCGTCGGCCCGGGCCGCGGCTCGGGTGCGGGCTCGCTCGTCGCCTACGCTCTGACCATCACCGACGTTGATCCGCTGCGTTTCTCGCTGCTCTTCGAACGCTTCCTCAACCCGGAACGCGTCTCGATGCCGGACTTCGATATCGACTTTTGCCAGGATCGCCGCGAAGAGGTGATCCGTTATGTGCAGCGGAAATACGGCCGCGAGCAGGTGGCGCAGATTATCACCTTCGGTTCGCTGCAGGCGCGCGCGGCACTGCGCGACGTAGGCCGCGTGCTGGAAATGCCTTACGGTCAGGTCGACAAGATCTGCAAGCTGGTTCCCAACAACCCAGCCAATCCGACGCCGCTGTCGAAGGCGATTGAGGAAGAGCCGAAGCTGCAGGAAGAGGCCGACAAGGAGCCTGTCGTCGCCCGCCTGCTCGATATCGCGCAGAAGATCGAAGGTCTCTACCGCCACGCATCGACCCACGCTGCCGGTATCGTCATCGGCGACCGGCCGCTGTCGAAGCTGGTGCCGATGTACCGCGATCCGCGCTCCGACATGCCGGTTACCCAGTTCAACATGAAGTGGGTCGAGCAGGCCGGTCTGGTCAAGTTCGACTTCCTCGGGCTGAAGACGCTGACCACGTTGAAGGTCGCCGTCGATTTCGTCGCCAAGCGCGGCATCAAGGTCGACCTTGCCTCGATCCCGCTCGACGACAAGCTGACCTACGAGATGCTCTCGCGCGGCGAAACCGTCGGCGTGTTCCAGGTGGAAAGTGCGGGCATGCGCAAGGCGCTGATCGGCATGAAGCCGGACTGCATCGAGGACATCATCGCGCTCGTGGCCCTCTATCGCCCGGGCCCGATGGAAAACATCCCGACCTACAACGCCCGCAAGCACGGCGAAGAGGAAATCGAGTCGATCCATCCGACGATCGATTACCTGCTGAAGGAAACGCAGGGCGTTATTGTTTACCAGGAGCAGGTGATGCAGATCGCCCAGGTCCTGTCCGGCTATTCGCTCGGCGAGGCCGACCTTCTGCGCCGCGCCATGGGTAAGAAAATCAAGGCGGAGATGGACCAGCAGCGTGAGCGCTTCGTCGTCGGTGCAGTGAAGAACGGCGTGTCAAAGCCGCAGGCCGACAACATCTTCGAACTGCTCGCAAAGTTCGCCAACTACGGCTTCAACAAGTCGCACGCCGCCGCCTACGCGATCGTCTCCTACCAGACGGCCTACATGAAGGCGCATTACCCGGTCGAGTTCCTCGCCGCGTCGATGACGCTCGATATGTCGAACACCGAAAAGGTCAACGACTTCCGCCAGGACGCCAAGCGGCTTGAGATCGAGGTGATCCCGCCGTCGGTTCAGACCTCTTTCCGCCACTTCGAAACCGGCGAAAACCGCATCTACTACGCGCTGGCGGCGTTGAAGGGGGTCGGCGAATCGGCCGTCGATCATATCGTCGAGGTTCGTGGCGATACGCCATTCGCAAGCCTTGAGGATTTCTGCCTGCGCATCGATCCCAAGCAGGTAAACCGGCGTGTGCTGGAAAGCCTGATCTTCGCCGGCGCTTTCGATTGCTTTGAGCTCGACCGCGCGCAGCTGGCGGGCGGCCTCGACCGGATCATGGGCTACGCGCAGCGTGCGCAGGAAAACAAGCTGAGCGGCCAGTCGGATATCTTCGGCAGTGCCCTGTCGTCAGGCCCGGAGAAAATCTCGCTGCCGCCGTTTTCGCCGTGGCTGGCCTCGGAGAAGCTGCTCAAGGAGTTTCAGGTCCTTGGCTTCTATCTGACGGCGCATCCGCTCGACAGCTATCAGAGCATTCTGCAGAAGATGCGCGTTCAGACCTTTGCGGAGTTTTCGGCCGCAGTGAAGCAGGGAGCGAGTAACGGCCGCCTTGCGGGCACCGTCATCTCGAAGCAGGAGCGCAAGACGCGAACCGGCAACAAGATGGGCATCATCGTGTTCTCAGATTCCTCTGGGCAGTTCGAAGCCGTCCTATTCTCCGAGATGCTGAACCAATACCGTGACGTGTTGGAATCCGGGAAGTCCTTCGTAATCACGGCGACGGGAGAGGAGCGGCCCGAGGGTATCGGCCTTCGCTTGCAGACCATTCAGTCGCTGGAAGAGAAGTCACTACAGATGCAGAAGGCTCTGCGTGTCTATGTGCGCGATTCCGGACCGCTGCGAGCAGTCGCTGCACACCTCAATGCTAAGGGTGATGGTCTTGTGTCCTTCATCGTCATCAAGGAGGAGGGCAAGCGCGAGGT
Source organism: Rhizobium grahamii CCGE 502 (assembly GCF_000298315.2). Lineage (GTDB taxonomy): Bacteria > Pseudomonadota > Alphaproteobacteria > Rhizobiales > Rhizobiaceae > Rhizobium > Rhizobium grahamii. Next base: position 84,438 of record NZ_AEYE02000010.1, read on the forward strand.
GGAGGTCGAGCTTCCGCAGAAGTATCGCATCACGCCCGAGATTGCCGCCGCGCTTCGCGCTGCACCCGGCGTCATCGATGTCGAGCTGGTCTGACGTCAACCCCTTGTGAGGGTAATGAAGTCCGTGCCCTTGCCGGTCTCGGGTCCGAGGCCGGTGTCGGAGATCGTCAGTGTTGATCCTGAGGTCAACATCGCGTTGATCTTGCGCCGCGTCTCCTCCGGAATATCGATACGGTTTAATGCGTTGGCGATCGGCGTGCCTGATATGATCGAGCTCTCGAGACTGCTAATACCAAGCCCTGTCATGGTCGCGCGCGAGAGTGTGTTGGGAAGTGTCGCGCCCATCCAGGCCGCCGAGCCGGTTTCGAAATCCACGTCATGGACAAAGAAGAAATGCGTGCCGAGCGCGAGGCCCGGGTTCACGATCGAGATCGGCTCTTCAAGAACGGGCTGGAATCCTTGGCGGATCATGATAACGCCGTTCGGTGGCGTTCCCTTGCCAGCCGCGGCATAGACGGCCTTGAGGAGGACGTCGCTCACTGGTGACTTGTCTGCCGTCGGTTCGACCGGATACTTCAACTTGAAATCGCTGATCGCCTGCAGCGTTGCCGATCCGAGCAAGCCGTCTGGTTCGCCCACGGCGAATCCGAGTTCATTCAGATAGGTCTGGAGGTCGATGACTTCCTCTCGTTGGCTGCGGCGCGTAATGAGAATGCGGATCGGCGTGTCGTTTGCCGGTGGGGTTGCAGCTGGAATCTCGCGAGACGACATCGCAACGTCGTTCATGGCGACCTGAACAGGAACTTGGCCGATCGCCGGCCGCAAAGCAGCCTCGGAAAGCAGTGCCGGCGGCGTCGGCATGTCCGGCCGGAAGAGCGTCGGATGATCGATTGCTTCAGGTGTCAATTCGGCGTCGGTTATGACAACCGGCACCCCCATCGCCGTCATCTTGTAGAGTTGCTTGGCAAAAGCTGCCGGCATGCGAACGCAGCCGTGTGATGCAGGATAGTGCGGCACGGCGTTCGACTCGTGAAGTGCAATCCCGGACCAGGTCAGTCGCTGCATGAACGGCATCGGCGCAGCCGAATAGATGTTGGACTCGTGATATTTCTGCTTCTCGATGACGGAAAAGATGCCGCTCGGCGTTGTATGCCCCGGTTTGCCCGTCGACACTTTCGAAGTCGCAACGGCCTCGGCGCCGTCGTACAGCGTCAGCGACTGCGCATCCTTCGAAACGAAGATCTGCAGCGTGCGTGCATCCGCCGCGAGCGCGGGGTGCACCAATGCAGTGGCCGACAGCAAGCCGAGGCCAAGGACGAGACGCGACAACATATGATTCAACCGATACGCAATACGTGAAGCGCCAGCCTAAGCGGCGAAGCTTAATGAAAACTTGAAATGATGGGTCTTGAGCACGGCTCACATATTAGTGATCGCGCTTACCACCGAAGGTGTATCCGGTCTGAACAGTGCCTTTGCCGAACTTGTCGCGCAGTTTGTCCATTGCAGCTTCGGCAGCTGCCCTGCGGCCAGATTGCACATCGATGAGGTCGGGCGGATCGGCGCGAGCGGGATCGCAAAGATCCGTCACGCCGATTCCGATCAAGCGAAACTTCGTCCCGTCCGTTTCCCTCTCGAGGAGCTCCAACCCGGTGCGGAAGATCCGGTCGGCAAGTTGGGTCGGGTCTTCGAGCTTGCGATTGCGGGTGCGCAGTTTGAAGTCTGCCGTCTTCATTTTCAGAACCACCGTATGGCCGGCGATATCGTGCTTCTTTAGCCGCCAGGCGACCTTCTCGGAAAGACTGCGGAGGATAGGAACGAGCTCGTCATGGCGGGAGATATCATCGAAGAAGGTGGTTTCCGACGAAACGCTCTTTGCTGCATCGTTCAGGTGCACCTCGCGATCGTCGACCCCGCGGGAAAGGCGCGCAAGCCGCTGCCCCATGCTGCCATATCGGCGCATGAGGTCGTTCTCCTCCATCATCTGCAACTGCCCGATGGTGCGGATACCGTCAGCCTCGAGCGTGGCCGCAAATGCCTTGCCGACACCCCATATTGTCGTCACCGGTCGGGGTGCGAGGAAGGAAACCGCTTCCTCTCGACCGATGACCGAGAAGCCCCGAGGCTTATGAAGGTCGGACGCGACCTTTGCGAGAAACTTGCAGTAGGAGAGGCCGACGGAGATGGTTATGCCGATCTCCTTCTCGATGCGCTGAGCAAATTTGGCAAGCGTGCGCGCCGGCGGATCGTGATGCAGCCGCTCAGTGCCACCAAGTTCCAAAAATGCCTCGTCGATCGAAAGCGGCTGAACGAGCGGTGTTAGCTCCTGCATCAAAGTGCGGACCTCACGTCCAACCTTGGCGTATTTGTCCATGTCCGGTCGGATCACCACGGCCTGCGGGCAGGCTTCCAAGGCCTTGAACATCGGCATCGCGGAGCGAACACCGTGGATCCGCGCAATATAGCAGGCGGTCGAGACCACCCCGCGCTTGCCGCCGCCGATGATAACGGGTTTGTCGGCAAGCTCTGGATTGTCGCGCTTCTCGATCGTCGCATAGAAGGCGTCGCAATCGATGTGCGCCAGTGTCAGCTGATAAAGCTCCTGATGCCGCACAAGACGGGGACTCCCACAGGCCCTGCAGCGGCGCATTTCGGCCTTCTGCTCGGCAAGGCAGTCGCGACAGAAGCCGGGTGTCGTGGCGCTTACAGGTGTCATGATGAGAACAAAGATTGAACATTGCAACATTAGCCTCTAAGCTTTTGAGTCTCAAGAGAGGCCGGGAGGTTTGCGTTGGACATCGATCTCCGTTTCGAGCCGGTGACGGCAGACCGGTGGGCTGACTTCGAACAGCTCTTCGGTCCCCGTGGAGCCTTTTATGATTGCTGGTGTGTCGCACTTCGCCTGCCTCATTCCGTCCGAACGAAAATGGGGCCGGACGAGCGGAAATCGCACATGCTCGGCCGGATCGCTGTCGGGCCGCCACCGGGCATTCTGGCCTATGGCGATGACGAACCGGTCGCATGGGTCCAGGTCGGGCCGCGGTACGACGTACCGCAATTCAATTCGCCGAGGACGGTATCCCGACCGGTGGAGGAGGGCGACGCTCACGATCCGTCATGCTGGGCGGTGAGTTGTTTCTTCCTCACGTCGCGTTTGCGGGGGCGGGGGCTGAGCCACCGTCTCCTTGCCGGTGCGATCGATCATGCCCGACGCCACGGCGCTCGCTATCTCGAAGGCTGTCCAATCGACCAGGTCAAACAATCGAAATCGGTGACGCTCTGTACGGGCTCGACCGCGATCTTCGACGCTGCCGGATTCGAGACCGTGGCAAAACGAAAGGATGGCCGACCGCTTATGCGGCTGGATTTGCGCTCGTGAGAACATTCGCCGCGAAATGTGCCCTTAGTAGCTCTGCGGCATGGCCCCAGCCGGATGCCTCTACAATGCTTCCAGCAGGCGGCGGCGCGAACGGCTTGAAGTCGGCGTTGGCCATCATGGTCAGGAGGAGGCAGTCGGGCACATGATCGGCAACGGAAAGGAGATTGCGTTGCATATCATCGATGAAGGCAACCGGCAGGCTTCGGCGATCATGCAGTGTTGCCACGACAGGGCCCTTGGGCTCCTCGGTGGCGATCAGGTCGAAAGAGAGGTCGAGTTGATTGAGAAATTCGCGCCGGATGCCGTGGTGCCGAGGCGGCATTGCGGTCAAGAAGACGATGTCGGCGTCGACCGAAAGCGACTGCAGTGTTTCGACGGCCTTTTCCGCCGGCTTCTGCCAGAGGTGCTGGTTCGCGAAGAACATTTCCTCAAACGAATCGACCGAGGCTCTGTCCAATTCGCTGCCGTCGAGGAGCGATACGATATTGCCGTACAGGCGGAACGACCGGGGCAGGAGGTCGTAGCTGTGCGAGCGCAGGAAAGCGGTAAACGGAGTGAGGAACTCAAGGACCACTTCGTCAATGTCGCAGACGACCAAAGGCCGGTCGGCGAGCCGCACCTGGCTGACGCTGGTTGCAAAATCCATGCTCAATATTCTCCCGAGCCAAGTCCCGGCGGCGAGAAATGCAGCCATGCCGCATTCAACGCTTCGGGCGCGGTACTGGTCGCCTGGCAAAAGGCCATCGCCGTCGGCTCGTGCTGCATGATGAAGTCCATCATGCCGGAAAGAAACCCGGGATCGTTGATCGCGTGGCGCACCTGTGCCGGCTCGACGCCGGTTAATGCAAGGAAACGGCCGAACAGATCCGGCTCGTTGGCAAGCCAGGCGAGGACGGTGACAGCAGTCTGCTGGGGATCGGCCGCGAGTTGTTTGGAAGACTTGAAGTTGCTTTGCATTTCTCTGGGTAAGTTACCTATTTTTCAACCAAATACCGATAGTGTGCAGCCATCGGTTCTATGGAACCATGCCATCGCAGAAGTCTTCTTCATGCGGGGAAGCGGTACCAGAACGGACGTAGGACGCGTGTCATGCCCAAGCAGGTGATGATTGTAGAAGATAACGAGCTCAACATGAAGCTCTTTCGCGACCTTATCGAGGCGTCCGGTTACACGACAATTCAGACCCGAAACGGCATGGAAGCGCTCGATCTCGCGCGCAAATACCGGCCCGATCTGATTTTGATGGATATTCAGCTCCCCGAGGTTTCTGGTCTCGAGGTTACCAAATGGCTGAAGGAAGATGATGATCTGCACGTCATTCCTGTTATCGCCGTTACAGCATTTGCCATGAAGGGAGACGAGGAGCGCATCCGCCAAGGCGGTTGTGAGGCCTATGTCTCCAAACCCATTTCCGTTCCTAAATTCATTGAGACGATCAAGACCTATCTGGGCGATGCCTGACGCATCGGAAAGAAGCCTATGACTGCGCGCATTCTCGTGGTTGATGACATTCCGGCTAACGTCAAGTTGCTTGAGGCTCGGCTTGTTGCCGAGTACTTCGACGTTTTGACCGCCGGCGACGGCTATCAGGCGCTGGCAATCTGCGAGCGTAACCAGGTCGATCTCGTCCTTCTCGATATCATGATGCCAGGGATGGACGGATTCGAAGTGTGCGAGCGGCTGAAAGCCAATCCAAAGACCTCGCACATACCTGTGGTCATGGTAACCGCATTGGATCAGCCGACCGATCGCGTGCGTGGCCTTAAGGCCGGCGCCGATGATTTTCTCACCAAGCCGGTCAACGACCTCCAACTGATTTCGCGGGTGAAAAGCCTCCTGAGGCTGAAGACGCTCAGTGACGAATTGCGCATTCGCGCCGAGACCGCCCATACAATGGGGATCGACGAGCTGCTCCGTTCGGGCGAGGGGCGGGGCGACGAAGCTGGCCAAGTGCTGCTGGTTGATGGGCGCGCCAATTCCCAGGAGCGCATCATCAAGGCCTTGAAGCCTGTCGCCGATGTCTCTGCGATTTCGGACCCACAAGGCGCGCTCTTCGAGGCCTCGGAAAATCCGTTTGAACTGGTCATCGTCAATGCCAACTTTGACGACTACGATCCGCTCCGCCTATGCTCTCAGCTTCGCTCGCTGGAGCGCACGCGCTTTCTGCCCATCCTGATTATCACCGAGCAGGGCGATGACGACATGGTGATCCGGGCGCTGGAACTTGGCGTCAACGACTACATCGTAAGGCCGGTCGATCCCAACGAACTGGTGGCCCGCAGCCTCACGCAGATGCGCCGCAAGCGTTACAATGATCGCCTGCGCGCAAGCGTGAAGCAGACAATCGAACTCGCGGTCACGGATCCACTGACCGGGCTCAGCAACCGTCGCTACCTGGATAATCACCTGAGCACACTCTTCAATCGATCGATGGCGCGGGGCCGCCCGCTGTCCGTGCTGATCACCGACATCGATCGCTTCAAACAGGTCAACGACACTTACGGGCACGATGCCGGCGACGATGTGCTGCGGGAGTTCGCGAGCCGCATTCGCTCCACCGTCCGCGGCGCCGATCTTGCCTGCCGCTATGGTGGCGAGGAATTCGTGGTCGTCATGCCTGACACGTCGCCCGAGATAGCCGCGGCTGTCGCGGAACGGCTGCGTTCCGCGGTCGAGACAGTGCCGTTCTTGCTGAAGTCATCTGGGCAGGAACTGAGCGTTACCGCTTCGTTCGGAATTTCGTCACGGATCTCCTCCGTCATCACTCCAGGACAGTTGATGAAGCAGGCCGATCTCGCACTGTACGACGCAAAAACGGGCGGCCGGAATCGCGTCGTCGCGGCCGCTTGAATAACGCTTCCATGACATATTTCGGGTCATCCACAGCTGCGAACCAGCAAGTAATTTGACTGCTTAGCCGGTCGCTTGAATCGTTGATTTATTGGCATTCGATATCGTCACAAGCAGATTCGTCGCCGGCCTAGGGAAAATGTGAGGTTTAATCATACTAGCCGGCATTGTACGGAAATAGTGACGCGAACTGATCTGCTGGCCGCAGCCACGTAGGCTAATACTATTGGTCTATAGTTTCGCCTTTCTTTGCCAATTCGGCGCTGTTCTTGCCAATGTATCCGATTCAGCGGTCTAAAAGCTGTCCCAAAGCCGTACTTTTAACCATAAAATCAACCTCGGAAATCTAACCATTAAGAATTTGTTGATTTTCTTTCATTTTCGAGCAAATTATCGGCACATAAGAGATAAGCACTCCGTGTGAGGAGTCCGAGATACCCCATGATGCTCAGGTCCGCCGCATCTCCTGGGTCGTGGGGTCGGTCGGCTGGTTTGCAACATTCAGCGGTTCCTCGTGCCGCGTTGCTTGCTGGTCGACCCCCTTTCAAGAAAACGCCGTCCGTTCCGCATTTTCGGGAAGGACGGCGTTTCTGTTTTCTGGATCGAGACCAAGTCTGTAGAGCCGGCAAACAAAAAGGCGCGCAGCCATGGGCGCGCGCCTTTTTGAAGAACGTCAGATCAGGTGATTACTTGATCTTGGTTTCCTTGAACTCGACGTGCTTCTTAGCAATCGGGTCGTACTTGGTCTTCGTCATCTTGTCGGTCATCGTGCGGCTGTTCTTCGTCGTGACGTAGAAGAAACCGGTGTCGGCCGTCGACAGAAGCTTGATCTTGATTGTGGTAGCCTTGGCCATGGTCGTCCTGCCTTCAATAAAATGAAAGCCGTGGCAGGCCGGATTGGCTCCACGGCAAATTCTGGCGCGAAACTACGAATCTCGCTCGAAAAGTCAAGCCCGCTTTCGGAGGAAAAGCAGTCTGATGGAGGAAAGCAGGGCATAAAGGCCGAAGAATCCGGCGATTGCCCAGGCGAAACCGTCGTTGCCGGCAACGTCGATGGCGGCGCCGATCACCTGCGGGCCAGCCACGGTACCCACTGCATAACAGAACACAAAGGCCGCGTTGGCGGCAGCAAGGTCCGAACCGGTCAGGCGCGAGCCCAAGTGACTGAGGCCGACGGTATAGAGCCCCGCAACACAGCCGCCCCAGAAGAGAAGAACGGTCGCCATCAAGATCCAGCTGTGGACAAGAACCGGCAGCATCAGAGAGCCGATCAGGCCCATGAAGGCCATAGCGGCCAGCAGCGGTCGCTTGTCCTTCATGCGGTCCGAAAGCAGGCCGACGGGGATCTGAAAGATTACGTTGCCGATTCCCATCACGGTCAGCAGCAGAGCTGCCTGCGATTCGGTAAAGGAGGCGCGCACCGCGTAAATCGGGAACAAGGCCAGGCCACCGGCTTCTACGGCGCCGAAGATGAAGACGGCAGCCGTTGCGCTCGGTACCAGGAAAACGTAGCGCATGAAATGCAGTTCCGGCTTTTCTTCGAGTACCGGACTTTCGTACCGTGCGATATAAATCGGAATTGCAGCTAGGAGGACGGCGCAGGCGCCGACGGCAAACGGCAGCACGCCATCGCTGCCGAGAATAGAAAAGAGCAGTGGGCCGCCCGCAAACCCGAGTGAGAGAACGGTGGCGTAGATCCCGAGCACAAAGCCCCGTTTGGAGGGCGGCGAGGCTGCGTTGATCCAGAACTCCGACAGGATGAAGAGCGTCGTTGTTGCGCCGTGAAAGGCGAAACGCAGCGGGAACCACATCCAGAAATCCTGGGCATAGTAGAACCCAAGCGCACTTACGGCTGAGATCAGCACCGCCCATATCATGGTCGGGGCGACGCCGTATTTGTGTGCCAGCTTCGTGGTGATCGGAGCCGCCGCCATCGCGGCAACGCCCGCCATCGCCGTATTCAGTCCAATAAGCGTCGAGGGAATGCCGCGCTTTTCGAGGATGATGCTCAGCAGCGGAAGTCCGAGGCCGATTGCTATGCCGACAGCCGAAATGGACGAGACGGCTGCCACCAGTGAAGGCCAATGGATTTCCTCGACATCGCCTGGTGTTGTGCCGTTTCGCGGCTGAGACATGTATCCATCCTTAGAGACTTGCTGCGGAGAATCGCTCACCGCAAAGCACCATAGAAAGGCACGGTAGTGCCAAATCCAAATGACGGCTGTGCTTTACAAGATGAAACGCGCTGGCGGCAATAACCTGGATGATCTTGAATTGATTCAATCAAAGAAGCTTACCGAATACGCCTAAGATTTCGCCCTGCGGCTATTGAACTGCACTGCAGTTGGGGCGTGCCACTACACGCAAATTGTGTCGTGAAGGTGAAGACCAGGCAGGCAGGCGCTTAGCGCCTGCGGCCGGGAATCTCATATTCGTCGGTATCGCTGCTCTGTCCGCCGAAGCCATGCATGCGCAGCGCCCACTGCAGACCGATGACACCGCCCTTGATCGGCTGGATGATCAGCAGCGTGGCAATCAGGGTAATGGGCGTCCAGATCGCGAAGGTAAGCCAGAGCGGCATAGGCCAAACAAGATCGGTCGCCATGTAGCCGCCGATGATGAGGTGTCCGATGATGACGATCGTGAGGTAAGGCGGCAGATCGTCCGCGCGATGGTGATGCATTGCCTCCCCACAGACGGCGCAGTTGTCCACGGGCTTCAAGAAGCTCTTGAACAGTTTGCCGGTGCCGCAGTTGGGGCAGGTGTTCAGCATGCCGCGCTTGATAGAACGGCCGAGCGGACGTTCCACCTCCTCGCTTGCTCCGTAACGGATCGCCTGGTCGGTCGAGGTGGTGGTCATCGCACGTTTCCTTTCGCGGCGTCCCTACACGCCTATCGCCGCCCTCTCGGCGGCCTTGTTCCGGCCTGTTTGCGCGCGCGGCTTGCGTCGCGCCGGCCAGCCTTATGGAACGACCGTACAGCAGTGGGCATCTTTCGCCCCTCGCTGATCATCTCGAAACGAAGCGCGCCGGCAAGCGGAATGGCTTCCGCAAGTCTCACCGTAACGCTGTCCCCCAGGCGATATCCGAGGCCGGTTTTCTCGCCAGACAGCGCCTGATGCGCCTCATCATAGATGAAGTAGTCCGTTCCGAGCGTAGATATAGGAATGAAGCCGTCCGCTCCATAGTCCGGCAGGGCGACAAATAGTCCCGATTTCGTCACGCCTCCTACGCGCCCTTCGAATTCCTCGCCGACACGGCCGGCAAGGTGGTGCGCAATCAGGCGATCCACCGTCTCGCGCTCGGCCGCCATGGCGCGGCGCTCGAAGGTCGAGATCTCGGCAGCAATGTCGTCGAGTGCGGCTTCTTCGTCTGGCGCAATACCGCCTTCACCGAAGCCGAGAGAACCGACCAGTGCACGATGCACGATCAGATCAGCATAACGGCGGATCGGTGAGGTGAAGTGCGCGTACTTCATCAGGTTCAGGCCGAAGTGCCCGATATTCTCAGGGCTGTAGATAGCCTGGCTCTGGGAGCGCAACACCATCTCGTTGACCATGGTCTGGTGCGGCGTGTCGTCCGCCTTGGCGAGGATCATGTTGAAATTGTTGGCGCGCATGTTGCCGCCCTTGGGAAGCGATATCCCAAGCGTCGCCAGGAATTCGCGCAACACTTCCTGCTTGGCGAGCGTCGGACCGTCATGGATGCGGTAAATCAGCACCTGCCGCTTCTTCTCCAGCGTTTCGGCTGCCGAGACGTTGGCCTGGATCATCATTTCCTCGATCAGCTTGTGCGCGTCGAGGCGCGGCGGCACGAAGACGCGGTCCACGGTGCCGTCAGGCTTCAGCAGGATCTTGCGTTCCGGCATGTCGAGCTCGAGCGGCTGCCGACGTTCGCGGCCGCGCGTCATGATCCGGTAGGCATTCCAGAGCGGCTTCAGGATCGGTTCGAGAAGCGGTCCCGTCTTATCGTCAGGCGTGCCGTCGATCGCCGCCTGCGCCTGCTGGTAGGAGAGCTTAGCGGCGCTCTTCATCATGACGCGATGGAAGGTATGGCCGATCTTTCGGCCTTCCTTCGAAAACATCATGCGAACGGCAAGCGCCGGCCGATCCTGACCCTCTCTCAACGAGCAGAGATCGTTCGAGATGCGCTCCGGCAGCATCGGGACGACCCGGTCGGGGAAATAAACCGAGTTGCCGCGCTTCAGGGCTTCGCGGTCGAGCGGGGAGTTCGGGCGGACGTAATAGGAGACGTCGGCAATGGCGACGGTAACGATGACCCCATCGAGATTGTCGGGAGACGGATCCGCCTCGGCATAGACGGCGTCGTCATGATCCTTCGCATCAGCCGGATCGATGGTGATCAGCGGAACATCACGCCAGTCCTCGCGATGCGACATCGTCGCGGGCTTGGCATCGTCGGCTTCCGCGACAACGGCAGGCGGGAATGTATAAGGGATGCCATGGGCATGGATGGCGATCATCGAGATCGCCTTCTCGGATGCGACGGAGCCGATGATCGAGAGCACCTTGGCACGCGGCAGGCCGAAGCGACCTAGGCGGGCGACTTCGACTTCAACAAGATCGCCGTCCTTGGCCTCGCCCTTGTACTCGGGGTCGATCACCATTTCCTCACCACGCCGCTCGATCGGCAGCAGACGACCGGCACCGCCCGGTGCATCCTTGAAGACGCCGAGCAGTGCGCCGCGGCGCTTGTCCAAAATCTTGATGATGCGAGCGGTGTAGGCCGGGCCGCCGCGATCGGAGGCCGGAAAGATCTTCGCCAGAATACGGTCGCCCATGCCGGCAACGGGAGCCTTGCCCTTGCCGTTGCGACCTGCTGCTGACGTTGACTGGCGGATGGCGACGGCGGGCGCAACGCCCATCTCCTCCGGCCATTCCGCGGGCCGGCCGATCAGTTCGCCATCCTTGTCGCGTGTCGTGATGTCGAGCACTGTGACCGGCGGCAGTGCGCCGGGCCGGATCAGCGACTTTCGCGTCTTCTGGAGCATGCCTTCCTGCTCCAGTTCGCGCAGGAGGTGCTTCAGTTCGACGCGGCTGTCGCCTTTCAGTCCGAAGGCCTTCGCGAGCTCACGCTTCGACGCCTTTTGCGGATGGTCGGCGATAAAGCGCAGAATCACTTCGCGGGAGGGTAGCGCCCCATGAGCGATATTCAGCGGTTCGGCTGCGGGTTGCTGGCTGGCGCGTCCGATCTTGCCGGGACGTTTGCCCATGCCCTTCGTTCTTTCCCGCGGGATTTTGCTCACTCTTCGCTCTTCTTCGTCTTTGCCGGCGTCTTGGCTTTGGTCGTCTTCGGCTTGGCGGCGGTCTTCGTCTTGGTTTCAGCCGAGGCGGCTTTCGCCTTCGGCTTTGCCTTGCTCTTCGATGCCGGTGCCTTGCCTGCCTTGGCGGCGATCAGCGCCAGCGCTTCTTCGACGGTCAGGGCCTGCGGGTCGGTGCCCTTCGGCAGGGTCGCATTGACCTTGCCCCAGTTCACATAGGGACCATACTTGCCGTCGCGAACGGTGATCGCGCCGCCATCAGGATGGTCGCCCAGTTCCTTGAGCGCTGTAGCCGCAGTCCGGCCGCGTCCGGCAGGTCCCTTGCTCGCCTTGTCGGCAATCACGGTCACGGCGCGGTTGAGGCCGATCGAGAAGACGTCTTCGACGCTTTCGAGGTTGGCGTAGCCGCCGTCGTGCAGCAGGAAGGGTCCGTAGCGACCGATGCCGGAAGAAATCATCTTGCCGGTTTCCGGATGCTTGCCGATATCGCGTGGCAGCGAAATCAGCGCCATCGCCTTCTCATAGTCGATATCCTCTGGCTTCCAGCCCTTCGGCAGCGAGGAACGCTTTGCTTCCTTGCCGTCACCGCGCTGGATGTAGGGGCCGAAGCGCCCAGAACGCAGGGTCAGCTCTTCGCCGGTCACAGGATCGGTGCCGAGGTTCTTTGGCTCGTTCAGCGCAACGCCTTCGGCTTCCGAACCGCCTTCGGACGAAAGCTGGCGGGTATAGTTGCATTCCGGGTAGTTCGAGCAGCCGACGAAGGCGCCGTATTTCCCGAGCTTCAGCGACAGATTGCCGGTGCCGCACACCTGGCAGATACGAGGGTCGCCTCCATCTTCCCGCTTCGGGAAGACCAGTGGTGCCAGTGCCTCGTTGAGTGAATCGAGCACGTTGGTGACGCGAAGTTCCTTCGTATCCTCGATCTGGGAGAAGAAGTCCTTCCAGAAATCGCGCAGAACTTGCTTCCAGTTCAGCTCCCCGGCCGAGATCCGGTCTAGCTTCTCTTCAAGATCAGCAGTGAAATCGTATTCGACGTATTTGGTGAAGAAGCTTTCGAGGAAGGCGGTCACCAGCCGGCCCTTGGCCTGGGGGATGAGTTTGCGCTTGTCGATGGTGACGTATTCGCGATCCCTCAGCGTCGCCAGAGTCGCGGCGTAGGTCGACGGACGCCCGATGCCGAGCTCTTCCATCTTTTTGATCAGCGTTGCTTCGGAGTAGCGCGGCGGCGGCTCGGTGAAATGTTGGCTCGAATTGACCTTCTGCTTCGCGAGGTTCTCGCGTGCATTGATCTCGGGCAGGCGGCCATCCTCGTCGCCATCGTCACTCTGTTCGCCGTCTTCCTTCTGGTCTGTATAGGCGGCGATGAAACCATCGAAGCGAATGACCGAGCCGACAGCACGCAGGCCAGCCTTCTGGCCGTTATTGTCGGCGGTGATTTCAGCCGTGGTCCGCTCGATTTCGGCCGAGGCCATCTGGCTCGCGATGCCGCGCTTCCAGACGAGGTCGTAAAGCCTCAACTGGTCGGCATCGAGGAACTGCCGCACGCGGTCGGGCGAGCGATTGAAATCGGTCGGGCGGATCGCCTCGTGTGCTTCCTGGGCGTTCTTGGCCTTGGTGGAATAAAAGCGAGCCTTCTCCGGCAGATAGCGTTGGCCGAATTGATCGACGATTGCGCTCCGCGCCGCATCGATGGCTTCGGGCGCCATCTGAACGCCGTCCGTACGCATGTACGTGATCAGACCGACCGTCTCGCCCCCGATGTCGACACCCTCGTAGAGCTTCTGGGCAACCTGCATGGTTCGCGACGCGGAAAAGCCGAGCTTCGAGGACGCCGCCTGCTGCAATGTGGAGGTTGTGAAGGGTGGTCCCGGGTTGCGCTTGACGGGCTTCGCCTCGACCGTATCGACGACGTAGGATGCACCTTCCAGGAGCGCCTTCAGCTTGCCGGCTTCCTCGCCGTTAGCGATCGAGCGAGCCTGCAACCGCTTGCCATTCGCTGCAACCAGTTTTGCTTCGAACTCGTCGCCTCGTGGCGTCTTCAGGAGAGCCGAAAGGTTCCAGTACTCCTCGGAGATGAAGCGCTCGATTTCGGACTCGCGATCGCAGACCAGACGCAGCGCCACCGACTGAACGCGGCCGGCCGAACGTGCGCCCGGAAGCTTGCGCCAGAGAACTGGCGACAGGTTGAAGCCGACGAGATAGTCGAGGGCACGGCGAGCGAGGTACGCATCGACGAGTGGCACGTCGATGTCACGTGGCTCGGCCATGGCATCGAGGACAGCCTTCTTCGTGATCGCATTGAAAACGACCCGCTTCACGGTCTTGCCGTTCAGGACGCGCTTCTTGTTCAGCATGTCGAGGACGTGCCAGGAAATCGCTTCACCCTCGCGATCCGGGTCGGTTGCGAGGAACAGGCTGTCGGACGACTTCACCGCGTCGGCGATGTCCTTCAGTCGCTTGGCCGATGCACCATCGACCTCCCACAGCATCTCGAAATCCTGGTCGGGAAGGACCGAGCCGTCCTTGGCAGGCAGATCGCGGACATGGCCGAAGGAGGCGAGCACCTTGTATCCGGAGCCCAGATACTTGTTGATCGTCTTTGCCTTGGCAGGCGATTCTACCACTACAACATTCATCATGATTCTCTAAAAAAACGTGCCAAGCCGGCGGATAAGCAGATGGAATCCCTGCGATGCCCAGATAACCGGCTCTCCGACATGGACAGGGAATTCGTTTCGGTCAAGTGGTCTGACTGCATTTTTACGCATTACAACGCGATACAACCAATGCGAGATCACAAACGCATTGCAATTTCTGATAATTGAGGTATCGTTTTTGGAGTGTGGTTCGAGCTAGCCGAAAGGCGGCGCTTCTCCTTCCTCAGAGAATATCCCATGGCGGCCAAGTTCGCAAAGAAAGATACCGGACGATCCGGCTCGCATGAGAACATCGCCTTCATCAGGCAGATGCTTGCTGAGTTGCGGCGGGTGGCGGAAAAGGAGAACGCCGATATGCTCTGCTATCTGATCGAGATGGCCTATGTGGAGGCTGGCGATCTTCAGGCCCGGATGTAGGGATCTCAGTCGCCCATCGCAAGAGAGACGAAACCGCCGGGATGGCGATGAAGCCGTCCGGCGATATCAAGCTCCAGCAGGACAAGATAGACCGAAGCCGCCGGCAAACCGGTATGGCGGATGACGTCGTCGATCTCGACGGGCGTCGGGCCGAGTGCATCGACGATAAGCGAGCGATCGGAATCATCAGGCGGGAGCATGGAGCGGCCGCCGTCGCGTTCCGGCTCCTCGGCAACCGGCGGGGCGTAGCGTTCGATCTGTGAGAGTGGTGCCAGAGCTTCGGTGACGTCATCCGGTGTCGTGACAATCATCGCACCGTCTTTCAGCAATCCATTGGTGCCATGACAGCGGGGATCGAGCGGTGAACCCGGCACCGCGAAAACCAGCCTGCCGAACTCGCTGGCCAGTCTTGCCGTGATGAGCGAGCCCGAGCGCATCGCCGCTTCGACGACAACGACGCCGAGCGAAACACCGGCGATAAGCCGATTCCTACGTGGAAAATCGCGTGCCCGCGGCTCCCAGCCGAACGGCATTTCGCTGATCGCAAGCCCGCTACCGTTCCATATGTCGTCAAGCAGACCGGCATTCTCCGGCGGGTAGGGCTGATCCAATCCTCCCGCCATTGCGGCCACGGTTCCCGTGTCGAGGCTTGCTCGATGCGCTGCCGTGTCGATACCGCGGGCTAGACCGGAGACGACGACATAACCTGCCTGACCGCATTGGCGTGCAATTGTTGCGGCGAACTTGGCGCCGCTGATCGAGGCGTTGCGGGAGCCGACGATGCCGACGGCCGGCTTTGAGGAGACGGCGAGATTGCCTTTGACGGCGAGCAACGGCGGAGCACCATCGACTTGCTTCAATGCCTGCGGGTATTCCGGCTCGCCGATACCGACGAATCGGGCGCCGAAGCGCCGCGCGGCCTCCAGCTCCTTATGAGCTTCGCTCTCCGTCGCGATCCGGATGGAGCGCGTGGCGCCGCCGCGGGCGGAGAGCTCGGGCAGGGCGGCCAGCGCCGTCTCTGCGGATCCGAAATGATTGATGAGGTCACGAAAGGTCGCCGGCCCGACATTGTCCGAGCGAATGAGACGCAGCCACGCGATGCGTTGGCGTTCCGTCAGCGCAATTCCCTTTGGCCTTGCGCTGCGAGCGTCCATCCTATCCCTTCGCGCCGATCTTGGTTTCCGTCCCGCTCATCAGGCGAGAGATATTGGCCTTGTGCTTCCAGTAGGAGATGACGGTCATGATGGCCATGACAGCTGCAACCTTCTCGGCGCCCAGTATCCACAATGCAACCGGAATGACAAGCATTGCAACCAGTGCAGAAAGCGACGAGTACCGGGTCGTGAAGGCGACTGCCAGCCAGACCACCGCGAAGACCAGGACCATGATCGGCGCAACGCCGAGCAGCGTGCCGATATAGGTGGCGACGCCCTTGCCACCCTTGAAGCCGATCCAGACCGGGAATAGGTGTCCGATGAAGGCGAAGAAGCCCGCAATCAAGGCCGCTTCGTTGCCCAGGAAGTAGCCGACGATCCAGGCGGCGGCCGATGCCTTCAGCGCATCGAGGAGGAGAGTCGCGGCTGCAAGCTTCTTGTTGCCGGTTCTGAGCACGTTGGTCGCGCCGATGTTGCCGGATCCTATGCTGCGCACGTCGCCAAGTCCTGCTGCCTTTGTCAGGATCAGGCCGAAAGGGATGGAGCCGAGCAGGTAGCCGATGGCGGCCGCCGCAAGCGCGATCGGCAGCGTGATCTGCCAGGTCATGAGATCCGAGACCATGTTCCCTCCGGTGGTCTTTTATATTGTATGCACGCAGCGTCCGGCGACGTAGGTCGCAACGGCGCGTCCGCTGAAGCGCGCGTCTTCGAACGGCGTATTCTTCGAGCGGGAAAGAAGCATGTCCTTCGAGACAAGCCAAGGGTCATCGAGATCGATCAGCGCGATATCCGCCTTCGCGCCCGGCTTCAGCGTGCCGGCCTCGAGGCCGAAGATCTGCGCCGGCCGCGTCGACATGGCATCGATCAGCCGCATCAGGCTGACCTGGCCGCTGTGATGCAGGCGCAGCGCCGCTGCGAGCATCGTTTCAAGACCCACCGCGCCATCGGCCGCTTCACCGAAGGGCAGGCGTTTCGTGTCGACGTCCTGCGGATCGTGCGACGAGACGATGATATCGATCGCACCGCGCGCCAGTGCGTCCACCATCGCCACCCGATCGTCTTCGGAGCGCAGCGGCGGATACAGCTTGAAGAAGGTGCGGTATTCGCCGATATCGTTCTCGTTCAGCGAGAGATTGTTGATCGAGACGCCGCAGGTAACGTGCGCACCGCGGCTGCTGGCAAGCTCGATCGCTTCGACCGATTCCGGAACGGAGATCATCGCGGCGTGGTAGTTGCCGCGCGTCAGCTTGGCGATGCGCAGGTCGCGTTCGAGCGGGATGAGCTCAGCTTCCTTCGGAATGCCGCCGAGACCGAGCCAGCTGGCAAACAGTCCCTCATGCATGACGCCCGTGGCGCCGAGATACTTGTCGCGGGTCTCGCAGGAGATAACTGCGCCGAACTCGCGCGCATAGGTCATGACGCGACGCAGCACCTGCGTGTCATGGACGCTCGCACGACCGTCGGTAAACGCGACGGCGCCGGCTTCCATCAGCAAGCCGATCTCGGTCATTTCTTCGCCGGCAAGGTGTTTGGTAATCGCCGCCGCCGGATAGACGTTGACCAGGGCATTGTCCTTCGCCGTCTTCTTGACGAACTCGACAAGCGCGATGTCGTCGATGACGGGATCGGTATCCGGCATCATGATGATCGACGTAACGCCGCCGGCCGCTGCCGCACGGCTCGCCGAAGCGATCGTTTCGCGATGCTCGGCACCCGGTTCGCCGATGTGAACACGCGCATCCACCAGGCCTGGCGTGGCAACGAGGCCGGTGCAATCGCGTACCTCGGCGCCAGTGGGCGTTCCCTGGTTCTGCGCATCGGCGCCGGCCGCAACGATCACGCCATCCTTGACGATAATGCTGCCAACTTCATCGAGATTGCGCGAAGGGTCGACGATGCGAACGTTCTTGAGGACGATCGAGTTCTTCATGCGCCGGCTCCTTCGGTGCGGGGGCCCTGGTTCTGCGAGACCAGCAACGTCTCCATGACGGCCATGCGCACGGCGACCCCCATTTCCACCTGTTCCGCAATCACGCTCTGCGGCCCGTCCGCAACCTCGGAGGAGATCTCGACGCCGCGGTTCATCGGGCCGGGATGCATGACAAGCGCATCTTCCTTCGCGGCCTTCAGTGTCTCCGCGTCGAGCCCGTAGAAGTGGAAGTATTCGCGCACCGACGGCACGAAGGCTCCGGACATGCGCTCGCGCTGCAGGCGCAGCATCATCACGACATCGGCGTCCTTCAGCCCTTCCTTCATGGAATGGAAGACCTCAACGCCCATGTCGGCGATACCTGACGGCAGCAGGGTTGCTGGCGCTACGACGCGCACACGTGCGCCCATGGCGTTCAGCAACAGGATGTTCGACCGCGCCACGCGCGAATGCAGGACGTCACCGCAGATCGCCACGATGATCCGCGACAACTTGCCCTTGGCGCGGCGGATCGTCAGGGCGTCAAGGAGGGCCTGCGTCGGATGCTCGTGCTGGCCGTCGCCGGCGTTGACCACCGAGCAGGAGACCTTCTGCGCGAGCAGGGCGGCGGCTCCGGCGCTGGAATGGCGGATGACAAGCACGTCGGGCCGCATTGCATTCAGCGTCATTGCCGTATCGATCAACGTCTCGCCCTTTTTCACCGACGAATTGCCGACCGACATATTCATGACATCGGCGCCGAGACGTTTGCCGGCGAGCTCGAAGGAGGCCTGCGTGCGCGTCGATGCCTCGAAAAAGAGATTGATCTGTGTCAGGCCGCGAAGGGTCGACGTTTTCTTCTCTCTCTGCCGGCTGATCTTGACGGCCTCGTCGGCCTTGTCGAGGAGAAAGGTGATATCCTGCTCTGTGAGCCCTTTGATACCGATGAGGTGGCGGTGGGGAAAGAAGACCATGAACCTGCCTCTTGCTGTCGTCTGCGGGGTCTATAAAGAGTGCGCCGGGCGGCGGCAAGCTTGTGTTGTGGGCAAAGGCCCGTCTCCCCCTGCAATTTTGCCCGAATTCAACTATTGCAGAGGACAGGGAAATTGTAACTTCCGGTTTCCCTTTGCCTGCCTCTTGCACTAGAAGCGATTCATGACTCCCGCCGAAGAGAAACTTGCCGAACTCAACCAGCCGAGCCTGTGGTCCGGCATCAATGCCTACAGGTCCGATCCGCTGATCGTCGACCTCACCGGCACGCTGCCGCGCGGGATCCGCGACGACCTCGATAACATGGGCCGATACGTGACCTCGCCGGAGGCGCAGGAACTGGCGCGGATGGCGAATCAGGGCACACCGCAACTGCGCACGCATGGTCCGCGCGGAGAGCGGCTGGATGTCGTCGAGTTCCATCCGGCCTGGCACGCGCTGATGCGCCGTTCGATGTCGTCGGGGCTGCATTCGTCTGTCTGGGATCCGCAGGCTGACACCGAGGCGAAAAACCAGGCGCATAAGGTCAGGGCAGCGCGCTTCTATCTGACGGCGCAACTCGAATCCGGTCATCTCTGCCCGCTGACGATGACGAGTGCTTCTGTCGCGGCGCTGTCGGCTTCGCCGGCCGTGCAGAAGGACTGGGCGCCGAAGATCCTGTCGCGCAAATACGACTCCACCAACAAGCCTGCCATGCAGAAGTCGGCCGTGACGATCGGCATGGGCATGACCGAGAAGCAGGGTGGCACCGACGTCCGCGCCAACACGACGGCGGCGGAGAAGGTCAGCGAAGGCATCTACCGCCTGTCCGGCCACAAGTGGTTCATGTCGGCGCCGATGAGCGATGCCTTCGTGATGCTGGCGCAGACGAAGGATGGAATGGGCTGCTTCCTCGTTCCTCGACTGCTGGAGGACGGCTCGGCGAATGGCCTGCACTTCCAACGTCTGAAGGACAAGGTCGGGAATCGTTCCAATGCCTCGTCGGAAGTCGAATTCAACGATACCTTCGGCTTCCTGCTCGGCACGCCGGATGGCGGTATCCGCACTATTCTCGACATGGTGACATTGACGCGGCTCGACTGCGCATTGGCCTCCTCGGGCATCATGCGCGCTTCGCTGGCTGAAGGCGTGCATCATACCCGCGGCCGCAGCGTTTTCGGCAAGATGCTGGTCAGCCAGCCGATCATGACACGCGTCCTAGCAGATATGGCGCTCGATGTGGCGGCCGCGACGGCATTGTCCTTCCGGCTCGCCGATGCCTTCGACCGGGCACGCGGCAGTGCCGAAGAGGCAGCCTATGCCCGTGTCATGACGCCGGTTGCCAAATACTGGTGCTGCAAGATCGCGCCGTCGCTGATTTACGAGGCGATGGAGTGCATCGGAGGCAGCGGCTACATCGAGGAGCGTCCGATCGCCCGCCACTATCGCGAGGCACCCGTCAACGCGATCTGGGAAGGCTCTGGCAACGTCATGGCGCTCGACGTGCTGCGCATCCTGAACCGCGGCAAGGATCTCTTCGAGACGGTCTTTGCTGGGCTCGCACGCGACCTCGGGCCGGCCGGCAAGAAGACCATCGACGTGCTGCGCGCCGCCATGGCGCTTTGCGAGCGCGACGAGGGTGCTGCCCGCCTGCTGGTCGAACAGCTGGCGCTCGCCGCCGGTGCCGCCGAACTTTATCGCCTGGGGGCAGGACGGATCGCCGATGCCTTTATCGAAACCCGCCTCGCAGGCGGCTGGCGCTCGACCTACGGCATGCTGGATTCACGCTTCGACGCCAGCTACATCGTTGATCTCCTCTATCCGCCGGCAAGCTGATGACCGTACTACGTCCCGTCCGCGCCGACGATCTTGAACAGTTCTATCGAATCTCGCTGGTGACAGGCGATGCCGGCAGCGATGCGACCGGGCTGCATCGCGACGGCAAGCTGATCGGGCACATCTACTCCGCACCTTATGTGATGCTGAGCCCTGAAACGGCCTTCGTGGCGGAAGATGCCGAAGGTGTCGCTGGCTACATCGTCGGCGTGTTCGATACGGTCGCCTTCGACGAGCAGCTTGAGCGCGACTGGTGGCCGGCACTTCGCGACGCCTACACCGATCCGCAGGGCGATCCCGAGAACTGGGATGCGGACCAGAAGCGCATTGCCGCGATCCACCATCCGTCTTCGGCGCCTGCTGCGCTCGTCGAAGTCTTTCCCGCCCATATCCATATGAACCTGCTGCCGCGTCTGCAGGGGCAGGGCATGGGTACCAGGCTTCTCGACCGATGGCTGACGAATGCAAGAGATGCCGGTGTTGAAGCCGTCCACCTCGGCGCCAATGCCAACAATTATGGCGCTCTGCGTTTTTGGGGCTCCCGCGGTTTCAGCCGAATTGGTCCGCCGTTGGTCGACGCTTCCGACCGAACGGTCTGGTTTGGACAGAGGCTATAAGGACAGGCAGCGGAATGTCGCCATATGGTGACGTCTTGAAATCATTGCCGTCTTTCGTGAACTGTCCACAATCTTTCCAAGACATGTCCGTTGCCGCTGATCTGTGGCGTTGCTACTCACCGCAAAGTGACAACTGGACCGAATCCCTCATGCTGAACGACCCTATGGTGCTTGCGCCCGTTGCCGACGCAATCCGCGTAGAACCGGAAAAGCGTATCCGCGATCGAAGCGCCACCGAGAAGGCAATTCTAAATGCAGCCAAGTCGTTGCTGGCGGAAGAGGGGTTCCAGAATTTCGGCATCAACGCGGTTGCCCGCCGCGCCGGTTGCGACAAGCAGCTGATCTACCGCTATTACGGCGGCTTGAACGGACTCGTGGAAGCGATCGGCGCCGATCTCGGCAATTGGGTCAAGGACCGCATTCCCGAGGATACCGGCGGCATGTTCCTCCTCACCTACGGCGATCTGATGGAGCGGCTATCGCTGCTTTTCCTCGAGGCGCTACGGGATGATCCGCTTGTCCGCCGGATCGTCGCCTGGGAGGTCTCCGAAAACACTGAGCAGGTCAGGCGGCTTTCGGAGGCGCGGTCGAAGGCCCTGGCAAACTGGCTCGATCGCATGCGGGGATCGCTGACGCCGCCAAAGGGCGTCGACGTTGTGGCCGTCAATGCGCTTCTGATCGCGGCCATCCAGCATCTCGTTCTTTCCGCATCCGCCGGCGGCCAGTGCGCCGGGCTGGCTCTGAAAACATCGAAGGATTGGGAGAAGGCTGCAACGGCTCTGAAACGCATCGTTCGCGGCGTTTACGGCTGAGGCGGAGCGCAGTCTTTCCACAGGTGTCCCTGCGCGCGTTAACCTTAACAAATGGTTTACGTTGCGCGCTCCCGGTTAAGAAGTCAGTTTGCAGGCAGTCCAAAATATTGGGTGTCTGGGACCATGGGAACCAAAATCGCGAGAGCCGCGTTTCTTGTTGCCGCGATGATGTTTTTCGCTGTGCTTGCGCTGGATATCGCTGTGCCGGCGCTGGTTCTGGGTTCGATGGCGTTGTCGATATGGGCGGTTTCTTCCGAGGGACTATCCGTTCGACGAGAACGAGAGACGACCGCATGAAGTGGTTCCTGATCTTCTGGGCCGGTCCCATTGTCTTCCTGGCGGGATGGTACTGGCTTTCCTACTACGACATGAACTTCGGCATCTTCATGCTGAGCCGGCAGGTGCATGACTTGACCTTCGAGATTTATGGCAAGGTGCTCGGCATTCCGCCGGAAACCATTCCGCCGCTGGTCGCCCGCGCGATCGTCGTCGATAGCCTTGTGGTCTTCGCGATTATTGGGTTCCGCCGACGTAAGGCGATCGCCGCCTGGTGGCGGGCGCGTCACGCGTCGAAATCGTCCGACGCCGCTCTCGCAAGCAAGGAAAGCCTGTCCAGCGCGCCCTGAAGGATAAAGCTTGCCGCGGCCGAGTCGATTCGCTCGGCGCGCTGTCTGCGTGATACGTCCATTTCGAGCAGAGCCCGTTCCGCAGCGACCGTCGACAGCCGCTCGTCCCAGTAGACGAACGGCAGATCCGTCTTCTGCTCCATGTTGCGCACGAAGGCGCGCGTAGCCTGTACCCGCGGTCCAGCCGATCCGTCCATGTTGACAGGCAGGCCAATCACAAAGGCAGCGACCTTCTCCTTGGCTGCAAACTCCAGCAATATTGTCGCATCGATCGTGAATTTCTCACGCTTGATGACTGGTCGGGGTGTGGAAAAGCGCCGACCGAGATCGGACATCGAAAGCCCGATCGTTTTCGTGCCGAGATCGAGACCGGCAATCGCCTGCCCCGGCTGCAACACAGTTGCGAGTTCCTCGATCGTCAGCACCGTCATCGTCGTTTCATCCCGTCAAAAGAAATTGAAG
The DNA here is from genome assembly GCF_000298315.2 of Rhizobium grahamii CCGE 502. Classification (GTDB taxonomy): domain Bacteria; phylum Pseudomonadota; class Alphaproteobacteria; order Rhizobiales; family Rhizobiaceae; genus Rhizobium; species Rhizobium grahamii. Next base: position 107,406 of record NZ_AEYE02000010.1, read on the forward strand.
CGGTGACGCTTTTCTTTGCGACCGCATCCGATATGTCCATAGCCAGCAACGCTGGCTTTTGCATCCGATAATCGAAGGAGACATTTTATGAAGATCACTTGGCTCGGTCACTCCGCTTTCCGCATCGAGATCGGGAAGGCGAAAATCCTGCTGGATCCGTTCCTCACGCATAATTCCTCCTTCGCCGGACAGAACGCGAAGGATGTCGCAAGCGGCGTCACCCACATCCTGTTGACACATGGTCACGGCGATCATGTCGGCGACACCATCGCGCTCGCCAAGGAGACCGGCGCGGTCGTTCTCGCCAACGCCGACCTTGCCTCGTGGCTCGGTTCGAAGGGCTTGACGAAGCTGGAAATGGGCAACACCGGCGGCACGGTTTCGTTCGACGGTTTCTCGGCAACCTTCACCAACGCGCTGCATTCCTCCGCACAGATCACCGAGGACGGCGTCTCGCATGCACTCGGCAATGCCAACGGCCTGATGCTGCATTTCGACGAGGAAGCTTCCATCCTCGCGATGGGCGATACCGACATCTTCTCGGACATGGCCCTGATCAATGAACTGCATCAGCCGGATATCGGGTTCGTGCCCGTCGGGGACCGCTTCACGATGGGCGGCGCGGTGGCAGCCCTTGCCTGCCAGCGCTACTTCAACTTCAAGACAGCCATACCTTGCCACTACGGCACCTTCCCGATCATCGATCAGACGCCGGAGAAGTTTGTCTCGGGTATGGATGGATCGAAGACCGCCGTGAAGACGCCGAAGCCGGGCGAGCGCCTTTCCGTCTAGGTTCCGTCTGCAAAACCGCTCCGATTTCGGCAAGGGAATTCTACGCAATCCAAAGGACATGCCCGTTGCGCACAGCGGGCGTGGCCTTTATAGCGAGTAGGAAAAATCCTATCCGGAGAATACCATGTCCGTCGACTTTGCCACCGTTAAGCGCGTAGCGCGCCTTGCCCGTATTGCCGTCACCGAAGAAGAGGCAAATCGCATGGTGGGTGAGCTGAATGGTATCCTCGGCTTCGTCGAGCAACTCTCCGAAGTCGACGTCGAAGGCGTCGAGGCAATGACATCGGTCACGCCGATGGAGATGAAGAAGCGCACCGATGACGTGACCGACGGCAACAAGGCTGCCGACATCGTCTCGAACGCGCCTGTCACCGATCAGAATTTCTTCCTGGTACCCAAAGTCGTCGAATAAGGTCATCGCCGTTTTCCGACCTCCGTTGCCATTCCAGATTTGAAGCGAATTACCATGAGCGAACTCACCAGCCTGACCATTGCCGAAGCCCGCACGAAGCTGCGCGCCAAGGAAATCAAAGCGACCGAACTGACCGAAGCCTATATTTCGGCGATCGAAGCGGCCAACGACAAGCTCAACGCCTACATCAAGGTCACGCCCGAGAAGGCGCTGCAGATGGCGGAAGCTTCCGACGCGCGTCTCGCCGGCGGCAAGGGCGGTGAGCTTGAAGGTATTCCGCTCGGCATCAAGGACCTGTTTGCCACCGAAGGCATTCACACGCAGGCCTGCAGCCACATCCTCGATGGTTTCAAGCCGCACTACGAGTCGACAGTCACGCAGAACCTCTGGGACGACGGCGCCGTCATGCTCGGCAAGCTCAACATGGACGAGTTTGCGATGGGCTCTTCCAACGAGACCTCCTACTACGGCGCGGTGATCAACCCCTGGCGTTCGGGCGGCTCCAACCAACAGCTCGTACCGGGCGGTTCCTCCGGGGGCTCGGCGGCTGCCGTTGCAGCCCACCTCTGCGCCGGCGCCACGGCAACGGATACCGGCGGCTCGATCCGTCAGCCTGCAGCCTTCACCGGCACTGTCGGGATCAAGCCCACTTACGGCCGCTGCTCGCGCTGGGGCACGGTAGCCTTCGCATCTTCCCTCGATCAGGCCGGCCCGATTGCCCGCGATGTGCGCGATGCCGCGATCCTGCTGAAGTCGATGGCCTCCGTCGATCCAAAGGACACGACCTCCGTCGATCTGCCGGTTCCGGATTATGAGGCGGCACTCGGTCAGTCGCTGAAGGGCATGAAGATCGGTATCCCGAATGAATACCGCGTCGATGGCATGCCTGAGGAGATCGAAACGCTCTGGCAGCAGGGCATTGCCTGGCTGAAGGACGCCGGCGCCGAGATCGTCAACATCTCGCTGCCGCACACGAAGTACGCCCTGCCGGCCTACTACATCGTCGCTCCGGCCGAGGCCTCGTCGAACCTCGCCCGCTATGACGGCGTCCGCTACGGCCTGCGCGTCGATGGCAAGGACATCGTCGACATGTACGAAAGGACGCGTGCCGCCGGCTTCGGCAAGGAAGTCAAGCGCCGCATCATGATCGGCACCTACGTGCTTTCCGCCGGCTACTACGACGCCTATTACATCAAGGCCCAGAAGGTCCGCACGCTGATCAAGCGCGACTTCGAACTGGCGTTCAACGCCGGCGTCGATGCGATCCTGACGCCCGCGACCCCGTCGTCGGCTTTCGGCGTTGCCGACGAGAACCTCGCGTCTGATCCAGTTAAGATGTATCTGAACGACATCTTCACGGTGACGGTCAACATGGCCGGGCTGCCGGGCATTGCCGTTCCTGCCGGTCTGGATCACGGTGGGCTGCCGCTCGGTCTGCAGCTGATCGGCAAGCCGTTTGACGAAGAGACGCTGTTCAAGACGGCACATGTGATCGAACAGGCTGCGGGCAAGTTCACCGCCGCCAAGTGGTGGTGACGAGCCGCATCGGCGCCGGCCGCCGACGAGGCGGTCGTTTCTTGTTGAGCGCCTAAGGTCGGCTCGCTCAGGCGCGGGCTGGGTCGCAGACTTTTTGCGTTTGTCCATTGTTGGTCACGCCCAGGAGGATGGCTCATGTCGGCGTCAGATATCACGCAGATGATCGAAGCAGTCGATCGGCTCGCCGCGGCAGGTTTCGCCATGGGTCCCGAATGGCAAGCCGTGCATGAAATCTGCCAGGGCCATGAGGGCGAGGCGCCTTTCGACTGGGGGCATGCCATCTGCCATCGCATCGAAGGTGATGACTGGAATGCCGACTACTGGTACCGCCGGGCCGGTAAGCGCCGCGGGAGCGGGACGGTTGCTGAAGAATGGCCGGTGATGAAGGCCGAGCTTTTAAAATACCTTTGAAGGAAGCCGCGCGCCATGCGACGCGCGGCTCGGACGGCTATCTGTTGTCCTGTTCAGCTCTTACGAGAACCAGTCCCCGTTCGGAAATCCGATAGGGCTTGCCACCTGAGGATTTGATCGCCCGCTTCTGCTTCAGTTTACGAAACAGTTCGAGGCCGAAGCCGGGATAGACCCAGCCGTCCCGGGTGAAGCATTTTACTGCCTCGATTTTCCGGTTGTCGTTGCGTTCGATTTCAATGCGGCCGCCCTGGGCCAATAGGTGCAGGATGCGCTGTTCCGTGCGTGAAATATCCATGAAATGTTGATCCGGTCTTGCGCCACGAAGGCGCACAAAAACGATCTGGCGTCCGCTTGGACGTCAGGGCTTCGTTTTTCGGGCCCATGCGCACAGGAAAACCTGCGGGCAGGGCCTTTACCGGGTCTGAGAAGACGAATTCAACATGCGGCCTTGATACTGGCTCGGTGACATCTCGTCAAGATTTGCAACCGACAGAGGATCTTTCCGCCATGCCTCGCGCTCGAAACCCGAGGCTTGGAGAACAGGGTGATTCGGTGCTTTACTTCGGTGGAAAGTCGGAGGTGCCGTTGATCCACATTCGCAATGCCCGGGAAGGCGAAGCGGAGCTTTTGAGCGAGATCGGAATAAGGGCCTGGCAGAAGGCGATGGCATCCATCGGCGAGGGAGATGCCATGGTCGACGCCGCGCGAAGCGCGTTCTTCAATTTCGTTGCGGGGAGTTGGATCACTGTCACCGTCATCGAATGGAACGGTCATGCGGCCGGATGGGCGGCGCGCGAGACGCTCGACGAGAAGATTTCGGACTTCTGGATCGATCCTCACTTCACCGGTCACGGTCTTGGAAGTGCACTCCTCCAGAATATCGAGAATGACATCGCCGCGCAGGGCTTCGACACAGCGCTGATGCAGACGCACTCGGGGAACTCCGAAGCGATCGGCTTCTTCCAGAAGCGCGGGTATGCAATTCATTGGCTATCTATTGCCTACAATCCCAAGCTCGATCGCGATGTCCCGTCGGTCGGATTGTCAAAGTCACTCGAATCCGTGGGCGATGGCACTTACGGCCTAGTCTAGGAGCGCGCCCTCCAGCGCGAGGTAGCCGAGAGCGCTTGATAGCAGAAGTGCTGCCATCATATGAAACACCACGATAGCCTTCAGGATCGACCGAAACGGCTCCTTCTGTGTCTTGTGCCGAAGGAGCCTTTGCGCGCAAACCGCCCCTAGGCTGCCGCCGACGAAAGCGAGTGTAAGCAAGGTCTTCTCGCTGATCCTCCGCCGATGATGGCGGGCAGCCTGCTTGTCGAGAAAATAGATCGAGAACACGAAGGCATTCAACGCCAGGAAGAGCCCGATGATCTTGAGAATATCAGCTGTCGTCATACCGAGCAGGTTAGTGGTATTGCGTTAACATGCGCCAAACCGGCCGGCTCGCTGCGACGCACAGCCGAAAGCCTTGCACCGGCAAGCCATTTCCGTTACCTCACCAGTTGAAAAGAACAGCCTCAAAAAGAGCATCCCAATGACCATTGTCGACGTTCGCACGCCTGATCCGAAACGCTTCATTCCTGGCGCCACTGGCGATTGGGAAGTCATCATCGGCATGGAAGTCCATGCACAGGTGCTGTCGAATTCGAAGCTGTTCTCGGGCGCTGCGACCGAATTCGGCAAGCCGCAGAATTCCAACGTTTCGCTCGTCGATGCCGCGATGCCCGGCATGCTGCCCGTCATCAACGAGGAATGCGTCGCCCAGGCGGTCCGCACCGGTCTTGGCCTGAAGGCGCAGATCAACAAGCGCTCGATCTTCGACCGCAAGAACTATTTCTATCCCGACCTGCCGCAGGGCTATCAGATCTCGCAGTTCAAGGATCCGATCGTCGGCGAGGGCAAGATCGTCATCTCGCTCGGTCCGGATCGTCAGGGTCAGTTCGAGGACATCGAGATCGGCATCGAGCGCCTGCATCTGGAACAGGACGCCGGCAAGTCGCTGCATGACCAGCATGCCACCATGTCGTATGTCGACCTGAACCGCTCGGGCGTTGCGCTGATGGAAATCGTCTCCAAGCCCGACATGCGCTCGTCCGACGAAGCCAAGGCCTACATGACAAAGCTGCGCTCGATCGTGCGCTACCTCGGCACCTGCGACGGCAACATGGACGAGGGCTCGATGCGCGCCGACGTCAACGTCTCGGTCCGTCGCCCAGGCGAAGGCTTCGGCACGCGTTGCGAGATCAAGAACGTCAACTCCATCCGGTTCATCGGTCAGGCGATCGAATACGAAGCCCGCCGCCAGATCGGCATTCTGGAAGATGGCGGCGCGATCGAGCAGGAGACCCGTCTCTTCGACCCAAACAAGGGCGAGACGCGGTCGATGCGCTCCAAGGAGGATGCGCATGACTACCGCTACTTCCCGGACCCGGATCTGCTGCCGCTCGAGTTCGACGATGCCTTCGTCAAGGCGCTGGAAGCCGATCTGCCGGAGCTCCCCGACGACAAGAAGGAACGCTTCGTGCGCGAACTCGGTCTGTCGATCTATGACGCTTCCGTTCTCGTCTCGGAAAAGGCGATTGCCGACTATTTCGAAGCCGTGGCCGAAGGCCGCGATGGCAAGGCGGCCGCCAACTGGGTCATCAACGACCTGCTCGGTGCCTTGAACCGCACCGGCAAGAGCATCGAGGAAACCTCCGTTTCGCCGGCTCAGCTTGGTGCGATCATTGACCTCATCAAGGCGGAGACTATTTCAGGAAAGATCGCGAAAGACCTGTTCGAAATCGTGCTGAACGAGGGCGGCGATCCGGCCGAGATCGTCGAAACCAGAGGCATGAAGCAGGTGACCGATACCGGCGCGATCGAGCGGGCCGTGGACGAGATCATCGCCGCCAACCCGGATCAGGTCGCAAAGGTCCAGGCCAAGCCGACGCTTGCCGGCTGGTTTGTCGGTCAGGTCATGAAGGCGACCGGCGGTAAGGCAAATCCGCAGGCCGTGCAGGCTCTCGTGAAAGCGAAGCTCGGCATCGAGGAGTAAGACCGTGTATTTCGTGCGCACCGCCAGCGAGGGTGATCTCAGCAAGATGCGCACCTTGTTGGACGAGGGGTTTCGCGCGACCTATGCTGGCCTCTATGGCGAAGCGAAGGTGAAGGATCTCGTTGGTCATCTGTTTTCGCCAGCTGCGCTGCAGGCGCGGCTGGCGAAAAAGAATGCTGAGTTCCTCGTTGCCGATAACGGCAAGGATATCGGCGGCATCGGTTATGCCGCCATGTCGGATGAAATGACGAAGACCGTCATGCTTCATCTGCTCTATGTCCGTCCGCCGCTGCATCGGCAGGGCATTGGGCGCGAGATCTTCGCCGAGTTGGAAACCTGTTTTCCCGATGCCGAGATCATGCGTCTCGAAATCGAACCGCAAAACGCGACGGCCATCGCCTTTTACCATGCCCATGGTTTCGAGGATGTCGGCCGCAATGAAAACGACGGGCCGGGGCAGTCCGGCATACCGACTTTGATCCTCGAAAAGCCCCTGGAACTGCGCTAACCAATCATGAGCCAAACAGTTATTCGCGAGGCGCGCAGCGCCGACGTTGCCGCGCTTGTCGCCATCTTTGCCGCCGACGATCTCGGCGGTCACGGTGACACGACTGCCCCTGAGATCTTTGGGGAATATCTGAAGGCTTTTGAACGCATCGCTTCATCGCGCGATCAAACGTTGTATGTGGCGGAGCTCGGGGGCCAGGTTGTCGGCACGTTCCAGGCGATGATCGTGACATCCCTGGTTGGTCGCGGTTCATCGTCGATGATCATCGAGGCGGTGCAGACGCGTGGCGACATGCGCGGGCAGGGTATTGGCGCCCGGATGATCGAGTTTGCCATCGCGGAGGCAAAACGTCGCGGCCTGCGCCTCGTTCAACTAACCTCGAACGCCAGTCGCAAGGACGCCCACCGCTTCTACGAGCGACTCGGCTTCAAGCAATCGCATTTTGGCTTCAAGATGGCCTTGAAATGAGCCTGTGTGGCTTTGGAATCACTGGACAATGCACCTCGCTGGCGGCATAAGCGAGGGATCAAATTCTGGTCCCGCTTGCCGTCCGACTAGCCCAAGGAAAAGACATGAAGAATCTCCTCGTGCAAATCTTCACCTGGTGGAACGGTCAGACGATCGGTACGCGTTTCGCGACCTGGCGTTTCGGCAAGCGCGTCGGTGAAGACGAATTGGGCAATGTTTACTACGAAGGCGGCATGTCGTCCTACGGCCTCCCGAAGCGTTGGGTCATTTATAAGGGCTATGCCGAAGCATCCGCCATTCCGCCCGGCTGGCATGGCTGGATGCATCACCGCACCAACGTTCCGCCGACCCAGGAAAACTATGTTGCCAAGGAATGGCAGAAGCCGCATCGCGCCAACCCGACGGGTTCGCCGCAGGCTTACCGACCGCCCGGCTCGCTGGTCGTTCCTGGTGAACGTCCGCGGGTAACTGGCGACTACGATGCCTGGACGCCTGGCAATTGAGCGCGCGGCGACAGCCCCGCTTTTAGCCACAATTGACCATTACCCGCAGAATGGCCGCAGCGATTGCGGCCTTCGATTTTAAGATGCTGTGGAGACGGGCAGACATGAAGCTTTTCACGCGGAACCAGCTCCTGCGTGCCGCCGGGCTTTCGCTGGCGCTTAGCTCGACGCTTCTCCCACAAGCCGCCTCCGCTGCCCGGATCGAGAATTCGGTTGCCGTGTTCTCTGGCCTCGACAAGATCACTGGCCGCATCACGACCTTCGACGTCTACGTCAACGAGACCGTGCAATTCGGCGCGCTCCAGGTGACGCCGAAGGCCTGCTATTCGCGCGATCAGGCCGAAGCGCAGAAGATCGACGGTTTCGTGGAAGTCGACGAGATCACGCTCGACCGCAAGATCCGCCGTATCTTCACCGGCTGGATGTTCGCCGACAGCCCGGGCCTTAACGCCGTCGAGCATCCGATCTACGACGTCTGGCTGAAGGACTGCAAGCAGAACTCGGACGTTCCGGCACCCGACAAAGCGGCCAACTAATTCTCAGAATTCAAGGTTCGGTGAAGCCATGGCTGCCGCCAGCATGTGAGTATACTCGTCCTTCGGAACGTCGATGGCTCCGAACGTCTTGAGGTGCTCGGTCGTAAACTGCGTGTCGAGCAGGGTAAAGCCCTTGGCCCGCAGGTTTTCCACGAGATGAACGAGGCAGATCTTCGAGGCGTTTGTCCGCCGGGAAAACATACTTTCACCGAAGAACGCCGAGCCCAGCGATACGCCGTACAGTCCGCCGACGAGTTCGTCCCCGTCCCACGCCTCTACCGAGTGTGCGTGGCCGATCCGATGCAGCGTGGAATAGAGCGTCTTGATGGTTTGATTGATCCAGGTGCTCGGCCTGTCCCCGGTCTCTGCCGCGCAGGCCGTGATGACCGCATCGAAATCGTGGTTGAAGCGGATGTCGAACGGCTTGCGCCGGATCGTCTTGGCGAGGCTTTTGGAAACGTGGAATTCGTCGAGCGGCAAGACGCCGCGAAGATCAGGCTCGACCCAGAATATCTCTGGGTCGTCAGCCGACTCGGCCATGGGAAATAGGCCGATGGAGTAGGCGCGCAGGAGGATTTCCGGTGTTATGCCTGGAGACTTCCTGCGCGATCCTGCCATTCTTTGTTACGCCGGTTTGTTGGCCAGATAGTTTTCCAGCCAGTGGATATCGTAGTCGCCGTTGGCGATATCCTGATTGTCCACCAGATCCTGGAACAACGGAAGCGTCGTCTTGATGCCATCAACGACAAACTCGTCGAGCGCGCGGCGCAGACGCATCATGCATTCAACGCGCGTGCGTCCGAACACGATGAGCTTGCCGATGAGGCTGTCGTAGTACGGCGGGATCTTGTAGCCCTGGTAGGCGCCGCTGTCGACGCGAACACCAAGACCACCCGGCGCATGAAAGTGCGTGATCGTGCCAGGAGAGGGCACGAAAGTACGCGCGTCCTCGGCGTTGATGCGGCACTCGATGGCATGGCCATGGAAGTTGATTTCTTCCTGCTTCACGGAAAGTCCGCCGCCGGAGGCGACGCGGATCTGCTCGTGAACGAGGTCGATGCCGGTGATCGCTTCGGTGATCGGATGCTCCACCTGCAGACGGGTGTTCATTTCGATGAAATAGAACTCGCCGTTCTCGTACAGGAACTCGATCGTCCCGGCGCCGCGATACTTCAGCTTCTTCATGGCGTCGGCACAAACCTGGCCGATCTTCATGCGCTGTTCGACATTGAGGGCAGGCGAATTTGCTTCTTCCCAGACCTTCTGGTGGCGGCGCTGCAGCGAGCAGTCGCGTTCACCGAGATGGATTGCGTTGCCCTCGCCATCGCCGAACACCTGGATTTCGATGTGGCGCGGCTTGCCGAGATACTTTTCCATGTAGACGGCGTCGTTGCCGAAAGCGGCAGCCGCTTCGGTGCGGGCCGTCGACCAGGCTTCGATCAGGTCGGCTTCGGACTTTGCGACCTTCATGCCGCGGCCGCCGCCGCCAGCGGTTGCCTTGATCAGAACCGGATAGCCGATTTCGGCTGCAGTCCGCAGTGCGTCTTCCTCGGTCTTGACCTCGCCGTCCGAGCCCGGGACAACAGGGATGCCGAGTTCCTGGGCCGTCGTCTTGGCGGTGATCTTGTCGCCCATAAGGCGGATATGTTCCGCCGTCGGACCGATGAAGGTGATGCCGTGCGCTTCCAGGATTTCCGCGAACTTTGCGTTCTCGGAAAGGAAGCCATAGCCTGGGTGAACCGCATCGGCGCCGGTGATTTCGCAGGCGGCGACGATCTGGTGGATGTTCAGATAGCTGTCGCGCGAAGGCGGAGGACCGATGCAGACGCTCTCGTCGGCCAGGCGCACATGCATGGCGTCGGCGTCTGCGGTCGAGTGAACCACGACGCAGGGAATGCCGAGCTCCTTGCAGGCACGCAGCACGCGAAGCGCGATTTCCCCGCGGTTGGCAATGAGGATTTTCGAGACCATGACGCCCGCCTTATTCGATAACGACGAGGGCTTGGCCGTATTCGACGGGGCTTCCGTCCTCGACGAGGATTTCGGTGACCTTGCCGGATTTCGGCGAAGGAATCTGGTTCATGGTCTTCATCGCTTCGATGATGAGCAGCGTCTGGCCTTCCTTGACGGTCGCGCCGAGCTCGATGAAGGCGCGCGCCCCCGGAGCGGGCGCCATGTAGGCGGTGCCGACCATCGGAGCGCTGACGGTGTTGGCAGGATTGCGCGCGGGCGCGGCAGGCGCTGCGGCAACTGGCGCTGCCACTGCGGGCGCCGCAGCCGCCGCAAATGCGGGCGCAGCCATCGGAGCCTGAATATACTGGGTGTTGCCGGCGCGCGAGACGCGGATGCGCAGATCGTCCTGCTCGACTTCGATTTCCGTGAGATCCGTGTCGTTGAGGATGTTCGCGAGATCGCGGATCAGCGCCTGGTCGATACCGTTTTTCTTCTCAGCCATGAGTGTTTGCCCTGTCTTCTTTTTATGCCGTAAGATTCTTCAGCGCTTGCAGCGCCAGAATATAGCTGTAAGGCCCGAAGCCGCAGATGACGCCCTTCACCGCTGGCGCAATCATCGACTTGTGGCGGAATTCTTCCCGCGCGTGAACGTTGGAGATATGGAGCTCTATCACCGGAATGGAAATAGCGCGAATTGCATCGTGGAGCGCAACCGAGGTATGCGTGTAGGCGCCGGCATTAATCGCCACGCCAACTGCCTTATCGTTCGCTTCATGGAACCAGTCGACCAGCGTACCTTCGTGGTTGCTCTGGCGAAAATCGATATCGAAGCCGAGCTCGCGCCCGGCGACCTTGCAATCCGCCTCGATATCCAGAAGCGACTTGCCGCCATAGATGCCGGGCTCTCTTTTGCCGAGCATGTTGAGGTTGGGCCCGTTCAGGACGAAAATCGTTTGCGTCATCGAATGTTCCAATAGATGCGAGACGGCAACCTATAGACTCCCGACGGGCCTAATGAAAGCCCTTTGGGAAGCGCAGCCCGAATCGCGCCATATTTGTCCACATGGCTGAAACACTTCGATTTTGGCGATTTGATGGGCGCCCTATCAGCAACTTGTCTTGCCGCAGGCGCGCATGTTCTTGACCTTGGTCTCAAGGTCGTCGAAACCGACCGCGCCCTGAACCAGTTCGTTGCCGATCACATAGGAGGGCGTGCCGGTGATACCAAGGCTCTGGGCGAGCTGATAGGTCTCCTTCACGGAGGCGTCGCTCGAACTCTTGGCCATCTCGTCGCGGATCTGCTTTTCGCTGACGCCAAGCGTCTCGGCGACTTCTATGGCACTCGCTTCATCGGCGCGGCCATCGCTGCCGAGCAGGGCTATGTGGAACGCGCTGTACTTCTGCGGCGCCAGCTTGCGGAAGGCGTCGGAAACCTTGTGGGCAGCGACAGATTCCGGGCCGAGGATCGGGAATTCCTTGAGCACGAAGCGGACATTCTTGTCTTTTTCGAGCATCGTCTGCATGTCGGAAAGGGCATGCCGGCAATAGCCGCAATTGTAATCGAAGAATTCAACGATGGTGATGTCGCCCTTCGGATTGCCGATCGTTATGTCATACTTCGAATCGAAGATCGTCGACTTGTTGTCGGAGATCACGGCATTGGCTTTAACGAGGCGCGCCTGTTCCTGCTTTTTCTGCAGGGCATCCTGAACGTCGAGCATAATCTCTGGGTTTTCGATCAGGTATTGCTTGATGAACTCGCCGAACTCCTTCTTCTGGGCGTCATCGAGTGCTGCTGCCGGATAGGCTGCTGCCACCGACGCAGTAAGCGCCAGCGCGGTGAAGATTTTCGGAAGTATGGCCATTATATCCTCGTTATCAGCAGTTCGTATGCGTCGTTCTAGACGCCGGATAACACTGCACGGTTAACGGCGGAACCCGATGCCGCCAAGTTACGGTGCGTCCTGTCGTCTTCAAACAGGAATTTTCGTATCCACTGTTCAATCGCGGGATTGTGATGATCCGATTATTACGGCAATTGTCTGGCCGCACGCAAAGTTAGAGAGAAGCGACCTTGTTTTCTATTTCCCAACGCAGCGAAGTCGAACCCTTTCATGCCATGGATGTTTTGGCCGAAGCGACGAAGCGGCGAGCAAGCGGTCATCCCGTCATCTCCATGGCTGTCGGTCAGCCTTCTCATCCGGCGCCACAGGCTGCACTGGAGGCCGCACAGACGGCGCTTGTCGAAGGCAGGATCGGCTACACGGACGCGCTTGGCACCCCGCGGCTGAAACGTGCACTGGCCGGGCACTATCGCGAGCGGCATGGTCTGGAAATCGATCCTTTGCGTATCGCGATAACGACCGGTTCTTCCGCTGGCTTCAACCTTGCGTTTCTCTCGCTGTTTGATGTCGGCGACGCGGTCGCGATTGCCCGACCGGGCTATCCCGCCTATCGCAACATTCTCGGCGCGCTTGGCCTCAGAGTGATCGAGGTGCCGGTGACGGCCGAAACGCATTTCACTTTGACGCCCGAAAGCCTTGAGGCCGCGCAAAAGACAAACAATGTCAAGCTCAAGGGCGTGCTGCTGGCGAGCCCTGCAAATCCGACGGGTACGGTGACCGGTCGCCAGGGACTGCAGGTGCTGGCTGATTACTGCTTAGCTAAGTCGATCGCATTCATTTCAGACGAGATTTACCACGGGCTGACGTTTGCCGGCGAGGAAACCAGCGCGCTGGAATTGACCGATGAAGCGATCGTAATCAACTCGTTCTCCAAGTACTACTGCATGACCGGCTGGCGCATCGGCTGGATGGTGCTGCCCGAGCGGCTGGTGCGCCCGATTGAGCGCGTTGCGCAAAGCCTATATATCTCGCCGCCCGAACTCTCACAGATCGCGGCGACCGCGGCGCTCGAGGCGAACACGGAACTGGATGTCTACAAGGCGAGCTATGCGGCCAACCGCGAGTTTCTGTTGAAGCGTCTGCCGGAAATCGGGCTATCGATCGCTTCGCCGATGGATGGCGCCTTCTATGCTTATGTCGATGTCACCCGGTTCACCAATGACAGCATGGCGTTTGCCAAGCGCATGTTGGCCGAGATCAACGTTGCCGCAACGCCAGGCCTGGATTTCGACCCACTGGAGGGCAATCGGTCGATGCGCATGTCTTATGCCGGCTCGCAGGCCGAAATCGTCGAGGCAATTGACCGCATGGCTGGGTGGCTGAAGTAGAATCTCAGTGGCTTGTAAAGATTTCTTCGATTAACTTGTGAACACTTGCCGGGCTCGGCAATTGTTCGGCTGTCGAGCATTCACCTCGCCGGACGGCAATTTTGCAGGTCGAGTTGCGACACAAGAGCCAGGATCGTTTCGGAAACCGGCGTCGGAGTTGCCGTCAGGCGACCGAGTGAAACGACCATTCCCACCAGCGGCGTAATCTCGAGCGACTTTCCTGCCAGCAGGTCCTGCAGCGTGGACGTGCGAACCGGCCCAATCTGTCGGGCCTGTTCAAGTCGCTGTTCCACGGACATCCCGACATTCGCCCCAAGCGCCTCCCCAACGGCCTTTACTTCCTTCATGACCTTGCCGATCTGATCTGTGATCGCGGCATCCGCCATCAGGTCGGACATCAAGGACCGCGTTAGAGCGCTGATTGGGTTGAATGAGGCATTGCCCATCAGTTTGCTCCAGATATCGTCGCGAATGCGGCTCGAGAGCTTCACGCCGATACCGGCGCCCTGCAGAAGCGCCTCGATGTCGCGCAAATCTGCAGTGGTTTCGCCAGAGGGCTCGCCGAGAATGAAATGGCCCTTGTTGCTGAGCCTGACCTCGCCGGGCTTGCTGACTTCGGCTCCCTGATGGGCGACGCAACCGATTACACGCTGCGGGCCGACAAAACGCCATAGCTTGCCGCCTTCATCGAGTTCCTCAAACTGCAGTTCCGCATGACCGCTGTTCTGATCGCGATGGAAATACCACCATGGAATGCCATTCAGGATCATCACTACACGCGTGCTATCCCCAAGCAGATGCCCGATTCCCTCGGCCGCAGCGCTGAGCTGATGGCCCTTTAGCCCGGTGATGACGAGATCCTGTGGAGGTAGCTCGCGCGGATCGTCGGTAGCGGCGACGGTGACGGCAAAGGGCGCTTCTGCACCGGCCTCGAGCAGACGCAGCCCCTCGCTTCGAATGGCAGCCAGATGGGCGCCTCGAGCAACAACGGAAACTGCCGCCTCTGCGCCGAGCGAGGAGGCAAGCTTGGCAGCGATGGCGCCGCCGAGTGCACCGGCTCCGAAGATGCAGATATTCTTGAAGGGCATGGGATGATCTTTCCGCGATTGATGGACCGCGCAGAACTTAGGTCATCCCTCCCTCAAGGCGAGTGATATTTTGAAGCCGCCCAAGCTTTTTAGTGGCCGCCGCGGGGAAGAAGTTCGTTGCGGCGAAGCTCATCGATGGCTGCCACCGCATCTTCTGCAGACCAGCCAGCGCGAATGGCGGCGCCGATCATCCGGACCTCGGCCTCCTCTTCGATCTTGAGGAAGAGCGGTTCCAAGGCCTCCTGGGCTGTTAGGATGTGCTCGTTTGGAGGGGTAACTGACTGGCGGGTGGCTGATGTAGGCATCTGCACGGTACTCCTCTCTCTGGCAGGGGATGATTCAATATAATGCACGAGGGCTAAAAAAGGTTCCGGATAAAGTTTCAACTGCGCTTCATCTTGTTCTTTCGCCCCGGCTCTGCCTTGTTGCGCGATTAGTCTGATGCTTGATTCGGTTCCCAATAAGCGGCGGAGCCACGACGAAACGCACGAAGGAGATTGCGATGACGAACGCCAAGAACGGGATTTCCGAAATGCGGCCCAGAATTACAGTAATTGGTGTCGGCGGCGGCGGTGGCAATGCCATCAACAACATGATTGCGGAAAATCTTGAAGGCGTCGAGTTCATTGCGGCCAATACCGATGCACAGGTACTGGCGACCTCGAAGGCATCACGCCGTATCCAGCTTGGCGCGCATGTGACCGAAGGGTTGGGCGCCGGTTCGCTGCCGGAAGTCGGTCGCGCAGCCGCCGAAGAATCGATCGATGAGATCATGGATCATCTGGCCGGCTCGCATATGTGCTTTGTCACAGCTGGCATGGGCGGCGGCACCGGAACCGGAGCGGCACCGGTCATCGCTCAGGCCGCCCGCAACGCCGGCATTCTGACGGTTGGAGTTGTTACGAAGCCCTTCACCTTCGAAGGCAATCGCCGCATGAAAACGGCCGATGTCGGCATCGAGGCGCTCCGCGAAGCGGCCGATACGGTGATCGTCATCCCGAACCAGAACCTTTTCCGTATCGCCGATGCAAAGACCACCTTCGCGGATGCCTTCATGACTGCCGACCGCGTGCTTTATGCCGGCGTCGGCTGCATCACCGATCTGATCGTCAAGGAAGGTCTCATCAACCTCGACTTCGCGGACGTGAAATCCGTCATGCGCGGCATGGGCCGGGCGATGATGGGCACAGGCGAGGCTTCGGGTGAGGGGCGCGCGATGAAGGCAGCGGAGGCGGCGATCGCCAACCCGCTGCTGGACGATATCTCGATGAAGGGTGCCAGGGGCGTTCTGATCTCGATCTCCGGCGGCTCGGACATGACTCTCTTCGAAGTGGACGAGGCGGCAAGTCGCATTCGTGACGAAGTGCAGGATGAAGCGGACATTGTCGTGGGCGCGATCTTCGATCGCAATCTCGACGGCAAGTTCCGCGTCTCGGTTGTCGCGACAGGCCTGGACGGGGCGAGCAACGCGACACAGCCGCGCCAGGGCATCGCGCTCGGTCAGGATATGCAGCCCCGTACACTGCAATAGGTTCTCGCGGTCTGCGCATCCGCCTAGATGCGCAGATCTGCCCTGATTGCGTTTGTTTCGATGTCGCCTTTGCGCTTCCCGATCTCGGATTGCGCAACCGATGCTGAGGAATGTCGAATGGCCAAGATTGCCTATTTTGTCGCTGGCCTGCTTATTCTTGTCGGGCTCGTTTGGATGGGGCAGGGCAGCGGCTATTTTCCCTATCCCGCAGAAAGCTTCATGATCAACCAGACGCCCTGGGTTTATTGGGGTGCCCTCGCTGCAGCGGTCGGAATTATTGTGATTGTAGCGATGAGAAACGCGCGGCGGCCGCGATAGCTGGGAGCGCTCTTGAAAGAGTTCGCCGGCGAAAGACATTTGGGTAAACGTCCGTCGCCGGCGAGGGTATGATTGTGTAGACAGCGGCTTACGCTCGGCGGGAACGAACGTCCGCCATCTCGGGCCGGGTGCCATCAGGGGCGCGAAGGCCGTAGTGCTTGCTTGCGAACACCCATTCCACATTGCCCGGCTCGAAGGGGCGGCGTGGGTTTCTCAGCGCCAGCCTGCGCTCGGCAAGGCTGCGGGGCAGGGTATCGAGCATGTCGTTGACGAAGGTTTCAACACTGTCTTTCCAGCGAGGCGAGATCGAAACATCGACGCCGCCATAGCGCTGGAAGTCTGGATGTTTGCGGGAATAGCATGCGCCGAGCATCCATGCATGCTGCTGCTTCAGAAAACGTTCTTTGATGGTCATTCCTAGTCTTTTTCCTTGGCGTCATCGACGACATCGGCCTCGGGGCGGTCGCCTCCGTTCGACCGTTCCGTTGTCCAGCTGCCGTCTGCACGCTGATATGTAATGTCCGCATCCTGGCCATCGAGCTGTTGTCGCTCCGCGGCTTGTTTGGCCGCTGCCAGTGCTTGTTCGTGAGTTGGGAAAGTTTCCGACCAGACATCGTCCAGGCGGTAAGCCCAGGCGCCATCGTGTTCGCGACGCGGTAGGTAATCGACATCGATCGTTCCTTCAAGAACTTTTCTCAGGAATTTTGCGGGACGGCTTCCTACAGATTGCAAGAGTGGAACGCAGGTCGCCTGATGCTTGTTCCCATCGACGCCTGGCCTGTGTGAGGCTGGATTCAGCGTGAAGAACGATCTTGCGCGAGCGGGGAACGCTTCATAGGTTTGAGACGTTGATGGATTCGTTCAACGCCTTTCAATAGGAACCACATGCGCGCTCAGTCGAAGCCGTTCATCGTCGAAGTCAAATCCTCGCGCCGCCCGGAGCGCCGCCAATCCGCGTCGATCTGGGGAAATCTGGATCTTTCTGCCGTTGCCGAAGAAATTGCGGAGGAACTGCCGCAACCAGCCGCCGCGCCGGCAGAATCCGCCGACGCGCAGTAGCCTTTAAAGCTACGCCGCGACAAAGCGATAGGACGTGTCCTTGCGTTCGGCGTAGCCGAGGCCCGGGTAACTCCAGTGATAGCCAAGCATCTTCAGCTTGTCGGTGGCGGCGCGATCCAACAGCATTTGACGGGTTTTCAGCGCAACCTCCGGCTCGGTGTCGAAGCCGAAATGCCAGGCGGGATGTTCGAAGAAGATTACGTCGTTGGTGCAGGCGTCACCCGTAATCAACAGACCACCGTCTCCAGCCAGTTCGATCGAGATGTGCCCCGGCGTGTGCCCGCGGCTCTGCAGGATTCGCATGCCTGGAATGATCTCCTGATCGGGCCGAACCAACGTCAGACGGTCTTTGACGGCAAACAGGTCCCGCTGCGCACCGCGGGCAAAATCGTGAAGCGCCGACGGCATATGCGTCTCATAGTCCTTGTCGGTCCAGAAGCTCCACTCGGCTTCGCTGACGAAGTACTGGGCATTGGGATAAAGCACCTTGCCATCGGCGGTCGTCGTCGCGCCGGAGTGATCAGGGTGAGCGTGGGTGAAGACCACCTTGGTGATCGCCTCCGGCGCGACGCCGAGTGATTGCAGGTTTGCGGCCAGTTTGCCGGCGCTCGCCTGGAAATGGCTGCCGGATCCGGTGTCGATGAGGATTAGGTCGTCGCCGTGGCGGATCAGCGGGATATTGGCCTGGACCGGAGCGGCAGCCGAACTTCCGCCGAGCCGCGGCATGATCGCCTTGCGCTCTTCAGGCGTGGCGTCGGGCAGCAGGATCTCGACCGGGAGCGTTAGAAAACCGTCGCTGACGACCGTGATGTCGAACGCGCCGTGATGGAAGCGATGGAACTCGGCCGCGATGGCATCGCGGGAAGCGAGCATCGCTGCTGCTGCAGCCGTCAGCTTCAGCAGATCGCGCCGGGACAATCCATTTGGAATGCTGTCTCGTGTAGTCACAGCCGTCTCCTTTGCTGGGCAAATACGTGGTGTGTCGCGGGCGAGCGCGACCGCACTCGCCTGCGAATACTCATCCGCATAGCGGCAGCCGTGACGAACGGAGCCGCGGATCCACATACTTAGTCCAGGAAGAACTCCAGCAGGTCGGCGTTGATAACATCAGGGTGCGTTGTGCACATGCCATGCGGCAAGCCGGCATAAGTCTTGAGTATGCCGTGCTTCAGAAGCTTGACCGAAAGCGGAGCGGAGTCGGCATAGGGAACGATCTGATCGTCGTCTCCATGCATCACCAGCGTCGGTACCGAGATCCGCTGGAGATCCTCGGTAAAGTCTGTTTCGGAGAAGGCCTTGATGCAATCGTAGTGCGCCTTCGCACCACCCATCATCCCCTGCCGCCACCAGTTTTCGATGACGCCCTGACTGACCTTGGCACCCGGGCGGTTGAAGCCGTAGAAGGGGCCGGTGGGTACGTCTAGGAAGAACTGCGCACGGTTGGCGACGAGCGCCGCACGGAAGCCGTCGAAAACCGCGAGCGGCAGACCGCCGGGGTTCTTGTCCGACTTGACCATGATCGGGGGTACCGCGCCGATCAAAACGGCCTTGGCGACCCGGCCGGGCTTCGCACGCGCGACATAGTGAGCAACCTCGCCGCCGCCGGTCGAGTGGCCGACATGGATTGCATTCTTGAGATCGAGCGCATCGGTCAGGGCCGCAACGTCAGCGGCATAGGTGTCCATCTCGTTGCCCTGCCACGTCTGGCTGGAGCGACCGTGGCCACGCCGGTCATGGGCGATCACCCGATAGCCCTTGTCCAGAAAGAACATCATCTGCGCATCCCAGTCGTCTGCACTGAGGGGCCAGCCATGATGGAAAACAACAGGCTGGGCGGTGGCCGGACCCCAATCCTTGTAGAAGATTTCGGTTCCGTCCGTGGTCTTGATGAATGGCATGATCAGGCCCCTCTTTCTGGATGTGATTGCTTCGATGGTGGCAAGGCACGCCAGCATCCTTCCGGCGCCCATATTATGGAGCGTCCGGCCAGAGCTGGCCCACCGCGCTGCGGTACTACGTCATCATCATGACGCGGCTTTGGCGGCGCTGCAAACCAACGGTAACTTGATGCAAATATTACAGAATGGAAGATGCCATTTTGAAGAAATGGTGTGCAGGAGAAGCTGGCCGGTCGTGCCTTCGGACGGACGCAGGGCAGGGAGCGCATTCGTTACAGATCAGTCCCTCGACCTTGATTGGAACGAGGAGTGTCTAGGAATTCAACGGGCAGTGGCCATGATATCGCCAAAGTCAGCATCGACTCTTCCTGGATGGGAGGCGATCTGATGAACGCTGACGAAAACCGCTATATCGAGATCACCACGCGGCTCCGTTCCGCGCAGTCGTTCTGCGAGTTTCTTGCGCACGGCGGCACTGTCCGCGTCGCGCAGTCCGATGGCGCGCCATTCCACGACGTGAGTCACCGACTTCTCCAGCAGCATCGGCTGGAGGTCGAAGCCTTGAAGCGAGCCCGCAGGCAACTGTTTCCCGATCGCGTCGACGACGACATCAATCCTTGCCTCTACAGCCTGAACTAGCTGCTCGCGGTGACGCCATCGCATGCTCAGATCGCCGGTACGAGAAGCTTTGAACGCTTACGCATATAACGCAAAAAAAGAGCGGCCAAACGGCCGCCCTTTGACTTTTTGTATGTGTAGTCCTGCGAGGTGCCCCGCCGGTACCGCGTCGTCGTCGAGCACCAGCTATCAGCTGCAGCCGCTCGTCGCGCCGCATGTGTCGCACTTCTCGCAGGTGCCGTTGCGGACCATCGTGAAGTTCTGGCACTCGGAGCACATGTTGCCGGTATAGCCCTGCATGATCGAGCGTGCGCGGCGTTCGGCTTCGACCTTCTTCGCTTCCGTCTTGGCCGAAGCCGCGTCGGCGGCTGCCTTGTCGGAGAAGAGGGCGGTTGCCTGCTGCTGGGCCTCGGTCGTGACTTCTTCGAGCACTTCCTCGGCGATCTCTTCGGCCAGCTCCTTTGCCCGCTCCTCGTAGTCGCGCTTGAAGGCGACGATTTCGGAGGAGGAGACGGCGAGCGTCGGTTCGATCTTGCGGGCGGCAGCACCCGCAAAGGAGGTCACCGTGGCGCCGGAGGAAGCACGTGCCGGAGCTGCGGTAGCAGAGCCCTTCGGCTCACCGCCTGCCTGACGTTCATTGCCCGTTACCAGCGTCGGCTTGTAGCCGCGGGTCCAGCCGGTCGAGACGAGGTTCGTCTTGCCTTCCTGGATGCCCTTGCCGAGTGCCGTGTTCGAGAAATCAGACGTATCCACATGTGCCAGGTCGTGGCGGCCGAGGTAGGAGACAGCGAGTTCGCGGAACACGTAGTCGAGGATCGACGTGGCGTTCTTGATCGCATCGTTGCCGATGACGATGCCGGCCGGCTCGAACTTGGTGAAGGTGAAGGCCTCGACATATTCTTCGAGCGGCACGCCGTACTGCAGGCCGAGCGAGATGGCGATGGCGAAGTTGTTCATCATCGCACGGAAGGCGGCGCCTTCCTTGTGCATGTCGATGAAGATCTCGCCGAGGCGGCCGTCACCGAATTCGCCGGTGCGCAGGTACACCTTGTGTCCGCCGACGGCGGCCTTCTGGGTGTAGCCCTGGCGACGGTTCGGCAGCTTCTCGCGTTCGCGGGTGACGCGTTCGACCACACGCTCGATGATCTTTTCGGTGATGGTGACGGCCTGGGCGGCGACCGGCTGCTGCAGCAGTTCTTCGACCGCATCCTCATCGGTTTCGTCTTCGATCAGCGAGGCGTTCAGCGGCTGCGACAGCTTGGAGCCGTCGCGGTAGAGAGCGTTTGCCTTGAGGCCGAGCTTCCAGGAGAGCATGTAGGCGCTCTTGCAATCGTCGACCGTCGCGTCGTTCGGCATGTTGATCGTCTTGGAGATCGCACCCGAGATGAACGGCTGGGCAGCAGCCATCATGCGAATGTGGCTGTCGACCGAGAGGTAGCGCTTGCCGATCTTGCCGCAGGGGTTGGCGCAATCGAATACGGCGAGGTGTTCGTTCTTTAGGAAGGGTGCACCTTCGAGAGTCATTGCACCGCAGACGTGAATGTTTGCAGCCTCGATGTCCTTCTTCGAGAAACCGAGGTGGTCGAGCAGGTTGAAGCTCATGTCCGCGAGCTGTTCGTCCGTGACCTTCAGCGTGCCCTTCAGGAAGTCGGTGCCGAGCGTCCATTGGTTGAAGACGAATTTGATATCGAAGGCCGACTTCAGCGCAGCGTTGACGGCATCGACCTTCTCGTCGGTGAAGCCCTTGGCCTTCAGCGTCGAGGGATTGATCGCCGGTGCCTGGTTCAGGTTGCCGTGGCCGACAGCGTAAGCTTCGATCTCGGCGATCTGGCTCTCGGAGTAACCGAGCGTGCGCAGGGCTTCCGGAACGGCGCGGTTGATGATCTTGAAGTAACCGCCGCCGGCGAGCTTCTTGAATTTCACCAGCGCGAAGTCAGGCTCGATACCGGTCGTGTCGCAATCCATGACGAGGCCGATCGTGCCGGTCGGCGCGATGACGGTTGCCTGGGCGTTGCGGTAGCCGTGCTTTTCGCCGAGCTCGAGAGCCTTGTCCCAGGCGCTCTTGGCGTGAGCCGCCAGATCCTGGTCCGGGTTTTCCGAGTGGATGAGCGCGACCGGGTTGATCGACAGGCCTTCATAGCCCGACGTCTCGCCGTAAGCAGCGCGGCGATGGTTGCGGATGACCCGCAGCATCGCTTCGCGGTTCGGCTTGAACATCGGGAAAGGTCCGAGTTCGGAGGAAATCTCGGCCGAGGTGGCGTAGGAAATGCCGGTCATGATCGCGGTCAGCGAGCCTGCGATGGCGCGGGCTTCGTCGCTGTCGTAAGGAATGCCCGACGACATCAGGAGGCCGCCGATATTGGCGTAGCCGAGGCCGATCGTGCGGTATTCGTAGGAGCGCTCGGCGATCTGCTTCGACGGGAACTGTGCCATCATGACGGAGATTTCGAGAACGACCGTCCACAGACGAACGGCATGTTCGTAATCGGCGATATCGATGCGCTTGGTTGCCGCGTCCTTGAACTGCAGCAGGTTCAGCGAGGCGAGGTTGCAGGCCGTGTCGTCGAGGAACATGTATTCCGAGCACGGGTTGGACGCACGGATCGGGCCGGCAGCCGGGCTCGTGTGCCAGTCGTTCATCGTCGTGTTGAAGTGCAGGCCCGGATCGGCCGATGCCCATGCGGCGTAGGAGATCGATTCCCAAAGGTCGCGTGCCTTCAGCGTCTTCATGACCTTGCCGTCCTTGCGGGCGGTCAGGTTCCAGTCACCGTCATTTTCAATAGCGCGCAGGAAGTCGTCCTTGATCGAGACCGAGTTGTTGGAGTTCTGGCCCGAAACCGTGAGGTAGGCTTCCGAATCCCAGTCGGTGTCGTAGGTCTTGAACTCGAGGTCTTTGTAGCCCTGGCGGGCGAACTGGATGACGCGGCCGATATAGTTTTCCGGAACCTGGTCCTTCTTGGCAGCACGGATTTCGCGCTTCAGGGCAGGGTTCTTGTTCGGGTCGAAGCAATCGCCGTTGTCGGCTTCGCAGTTGACGCAAGCCTTCATGATCGCCTTGAGGTGCTTGGCAACGACCTTGGAGCCAGTGACGAGGGCGGCAACCTTCTGCTCTTCTTTCACCTTCCAGTTGATATATTCTTCAATATCCGGGTGATCGATATCGACAACCACCATCTTCGCGGCGCGGCGTGTGGTGCCGCCCGACTTGATCGCGCCGGCAGCCCGGTCACCGATCTTCAGGAAGCTCATCAGGCCGGAGGAACGGCCGCCGCCGGAAAGCTTTTCGCCTTCGCCGCGCAGATACGAGAAGTTGGAGCCAGTGCCGGAGCCGTACTTGAAGAGGCGCGCTTCGCGGACCCAAAGGTCCATGATGCCGCCTTCATTGACGAGATCGTCTTCAACGGACTGAATGAAGCAGGCATGCGGCTGCGGATGCTCGTAGGCCGACTTCGACTTCACCAGCTTGCCGGTGAAGGGGTCGACGTAGAAGTGGCCCTGACCGGGGCCATCGATGCCGTAGGCCCAGTGCATGCCGGTGTTGAACCACTGCGGGGAATTCGGGGCAACACGCTGGGTGGCAAGCATGTAGGCAAGCTCGTCCTTGAAGGCGAGGGCGTCTTCCTCGGACGAGAAATAGCCGCCCTTCCAGCCCCAGTAGGTCCAGGTGCCGGCGAGACGGTCGAAGACCTGACGCGCGTCGGTTTCAGAACCATACTGCTGGTCCTTCGTAACATCCTTCAGCGCCGCGTCATCGGCAACCGAACGCCACAGGAAGGAAGGAACATCATTTTCCTCGACCTTCTTGAGCTTCGCCGGTACGCCAGCCTTGCGGAAATACTTCTGCGCCAGAATGTCGGCGGCAACCTGGGAGAACTGCGCCGGAACGTCGATGTTCTCGAGGCGGAATACGATCGACCCGTCCGGGTTCTTGATCTCGCTCGTCGCCTTGCGGAATTCGATGTCCGCGTAAGCGCTTTGTCCTGCCTTCGTGAAACGGCGTTCTATGCGCATTTCTCTAACCTCTAGCTTGCGCGCCCCGTCCCCGTCGACCAAGGCGCAAGTTTCCACCTCAGGCGGCGCCGTGAGGAGCGCAGCCAGTTCTCGTTTCCATATCGTCACAGGAGTGTCATCCGGAGATGTCGTTCCTGTATCTTGTGGTGATGGTGGCTGCAAACACTAAATATAGTATTAACAGCTTATTATCGCCAGCCCCGGATGCCACTTTTCGGAAGATAAAAATCGCGCACAAAGCCCCTCATGGCGGTCATCCATCATGGACGCAACACCCTGATTCTACGCTCGATTTTTGAAGAGAACCGGCCTCGTTAATTCCGGTCCAACTGCCGCAGCAACATCGGAACCTATTAAGTTGGAATCAGGCGATTCCGTCAAGGGGTTGTTTTTAACGAAGCGTTCACCACAACATATTGTGGATCGGGCTGTGGACACTGGGGAAAAGAAAGTCGTTCAAGGAATTCAAAGACTTGCGAGCGTTGACCGCTCCAAAGTCGAAAAAATCTAAGAAAAGTTGCGACCGTGTTGATTTGGTTGCAGCTTTTGCAGGCCAAATGCGGCAGCCGATTCGTTTGAGATAATTTCAGTCACAATGCGTCAATCGCAATCGTCACCGTTGCGATCCCTATAGGCGTTCCGTTCTCATCCTTGATGACAAAGCTCGCTTGCGTTTCCAACAATTGCGTCTGTTCATCGCGCTCGGCGCGATCGATGAATATCTCGTCGGACTGTTTGGCGAATGTTCTGAGGAACTTATCTTCGTCGCCCTGCCAGTAGTCGGCTGTCATCGTGCCTTGGCCGACATTCAGGCCGTGACGATCGGTCACGAAAAACTCGACGATGGTGCCCTGCGAATCATCCTGCTTGGTTTTGAGGTATCGCGACACCGGTTTGTTGAGCAGGCGCCTGACCATCTCCCAGCCGCCGCTCTGCACCTCGGCGCGATATGTGTTATCGAGCACCTGTATGTGGGCATCACTGATATTACCGAACTTGGCGTTCTGGTCTTCGATCGCCTTGCGGACGATCGGCGTATTTACCATCGGCTTGACGACCGTCTCGACATATTCCCGCACGACGGACACATAGGCCGGTTCCGCCGAAACAGCCGTAGGCGAAAGACAGATGCCAAGCCCCAAAGCCGCAACTGTCCCGACGTAGCCCCAACGCATCATATTCGTTCCAACGTCGCGTGCCGCGACCATTCCCTTTAACCCAGTCCACAACGCGACGACGTTGCCGCGCGGGAATATGGTTCGGAGAATAAGGTCTAGGGCGGGCGCGCGACAGCGGAATCCGAGGAGTTAGTTAAACAAAGATTGGTGCAATTTTAAATTGCTGCCATTCCGGGCGGTTGCGCTGGCAGCCATTAGCCGCGACTGCCCTTGGAAATCGGTTCCTGATAGGTGAAGCCCATGTCCCAAGGGAAATAGATCCAGGTATCCTGGCTGACTTCCGTGACAAAGGTATCGATCGTCGGCACACCCTGCGGCTTTGCGTAAACACAGGCGAAATGCGCCTTGGGCAGGATCGTGCGTACTTCCGAGGCTGTCTTGCCGGTGTCGGTCAGGTCGTCGATGACGAGGACGGACTCGCCTTGGTCGGCAGTCAGTTCCGGCGCGATGCCCTTCAGGAGCATCATGTCCCCCTGATTCACATAGTCATGGTAGGAGGCGACGCAGACCGTTTCGATCAGCCGGATATTGAGCTCGCGCGAGATGATGGCGGCTGGTACCAGGCCGCCGCGCGTGATGCAGACGATCGCTTTGAAATCGCGCTTAAGGCCGGCGAGGCGCCAGGCGAGTGCGCGCGCATCGCGGTGGAACTGATCCCATGAAACGGGAAAGGCTTTATCGGGAAGGGACATGGTTTGCTCCGCGGCATGAATGATGACACGCCGTTCGCCGGCGGCCGGGACAAGACATTCCGCTCGGCCAAACGCAAATCGCGCAGCCGAAACTGCGCGATAAGAGGACCGAAGCCGGAGCTCGTCATCGGTCGCCGCAATTAGCGGAATCCGGGGGCAAAACGCAAGCCCCATGATTCCTAGCGCGACAGCAGCGTCAAGGCCGTCATCGATTGCAGCAGCGTTTTCGTCGTGCCGCCGAAAATCATCTGCCAAAGCCGCGAATGGGTGTAGGCACCCATGACCAAGAGATCGATACTGCTGTCCGACAAACGGTTTTCAATAATTGTTGACGCCGATTTGTCCGCGCTCTCGGCGGTCGCCAGGGTTACTTTGACGCCATGGCGGGAGAGAGCCGCGGCAATGTCGGCGCCCGCGACGGCAGCGGACTGAAGTGCATTGTCGACGGGATCGACCGAAAAAATCTCGACTTCATCGGCCGCCTTCAGGATTGGCAGGGCATCGAACGCTGCGCGCGCCGCTTCCCGTGAGCCGTTCCAGGCGATGAGCACCCGCTTGATCGGTTTCGGTTGGCGCAGCACAAAGGGGATCATCAACACCGGGCGGCCGCTTTCGAAGAGAAAGTTGTCGATGTCGACGTGACTGTCCGACGGCTTGGCCGGATCTGCCTGTGACGCGATGAGCAGGTCAGCGCTTCGAGCGCTTTCGATCAAGGGTGCCGTGCCGTAGCCGGTGGATGAGGCAAAGCTGCGCCACTGAAAGGAGACACCTTCAGCCGCTGCCTTCTTGCGGAAGATGCGTTCGACTTCGACCGTTTCCGCATGCGCCATATCCTGTAGCGCCTGCACGGCGACGGGATCGGGTATTTCCATCGGCGCCACGAGCGGCACGACAGCGACGGTTTCCGCATGAAGGCCGATAACGTGGGCATTGGTCTCAGCGGCAATGGCAAATGCAAAATCCGCTACAGCGGGAGCGTTGTCGACGGTATCGAGAATGGCAAGTATGGTTTTGTAAGACATAAACAATTCTCCTTATGCGGATGAAATCAGTTAATCTTCAACGAGAATGCGCCGGCGAGGGCGCCGGTTCCTTGATGCACATCAAAGGCAATGCGGAACCTCTCTCATACTAGGCCTCTGCCGAGCGGTTTTCCGTAACCTCCTTTGCCTGGCGAATGGTTTCGATCATGGCGCGCACGTCGACTCCCGCCGCGTCGATCGCATTCTGGGAGCGGCCACGGACGACGATTTCGGTCGAGAACGCTTGCCCGACGTATCGGGGGTAGGAGCCTATGTTCGTCTCCGGATGAGCTTTTTGGATGGCAGCCAGCGGCGTGCCGATGTCACCCTCTCCGAACGGGCAGGAGATGCCAAGCGAGAGCACCCGCGTGCCGGTGCGCAATGTCGGGATGACCGCGTCGACCATGGCCTGGAAGACTTGCGGGACACCGGCCATCACGTGAACGTTGTCGATAACGAAGCCTGGCGCGGTGGAGACGGGGTTGCGGATGTGGCGCGCACCTTTTGGCATCCGGGCCATTCTCTTCCTGGCGTCGGTGAATTCAAGGCCGCGGCTGGCATACATATCGCCGAGTAGTGTCATTGCGTCGGCATCGTATTCACACGGCAGCCCGAATGCTGCCGATACGGCATCGGCGGTGATGTCGTCATGGGTCGGCCCGATGCCCCCTGAGGTGAAGACATAGTCGTATTTTACGCGCAAGGCGTTGAGCGCTGCGACGATCGCATCTTCCTCGTCACCGACGATACGGACCTCCTTGAGGTCGATGCCACAAAGCGTCAGCACATCCGCCAGATGGCCGATATTCTTGTCCTTGGTGCGGCCGGATAAAAGTTCGTCGCCGATGGCAAGCATGGCGGCGGTGACAATAGTCTCATTGGTCATGGGAAATTTCCGAACATTTGGATCCCCACATAGGTAGCGCCCTTCGTCGGTCTTGCAAACCGGGTCGCCGCCGCTACTCACGCGACTGGCTGCAAGTATTTTTTCGTCTATGGCCATTGAACAGTGCGTTCTGCCACGAGGGGCTATGTTGATGGCGACTCGCTGCTAAGTTTCCACCGCTTACGAATTCAAACGCAAATTCCCTGATGGAGATAAGTAAATGGCGAAGGTACTCGTGCTCTATTATTCGGCCTATGGCCACATCGAAACCATGGCCTATGCCGTGGCCGAAGGCGCAAAGTCGACTGGCGCTGACGTTGTTGTCAAGCGCGTTCCGGAACTGGTCCCAGACGAGGTTGCCAAGGCGTCCTACTACAAGATGGACCAGGCTGCGCCGGTTGCCACCGTCGATGAACTTGCTGATTATGATGCCATCATCGTAGGCGCCGGCACGCGGTTCGGAACCGTTGCGTCGCAAATGCGCAATTTCTGGGATCAGACCGGAAGCCTTTGGTTTGCCGGAAAGTTGGTCGGCAAGGTAGGCTCCGTTTTCACCTCGTCGGCAACGCAACACGGCGGTCAGGAGTCCACCATCCTCGGCTTCATCCCTACGTTCCTGCATCAGGGCATGATCGTCGCTGGACTCCCTTATGCTTTCCAGGGCCAGATGGGCGTTGATGAAATCAAGGGTGGTTCGCCCTATGGCGCCTCCACCATCACTGACGGCGACGGATCACGCCAGCCTTCCGCGATTGAACTGGAAGCCGCCAAATATCAGGGCGCACACGTCGCCAAGATCGCCGCGAAGCTCGGCTGATCGATTCCATCCTGGCAGGCGCGGCTATCAGAGTCGCGCCTGCTTCAAGGCGCAGGCAGTTTGCCGGCTGCGTCAGCCATAGAGCTCGTGCAGCTTCACTGCGTAGAAAAGAAGCGGTATTCCGAGGACCGCAATTGCGATCATGAGTGCCGTTCCCGCCCGGAACAACTTGAGACGTCGCGTTCTCGTGCCATCCCAATCGTAAACCATCGCCTTACTCCCACAAGACAGCTTACAACCATGCGCAGCCCCAACCGCGATCCTTCTGGCGCGCGCATACAAGCACATTCGAGAGCGATGATAAAGAGCAGCTTCCAGCAGCTGTCTGCTGTGGCTACGGCGCGAGAAGGCTGCGCTGCGGCAGTCAAGGCCCCTCTGGTGGTCGCGACAAGGCTGATTGATCAGGCTGCAATACGGCAACCACCGCAAAATTTCGGACCGCTAAATTTGTCCAGATAGTCTTGAAGTGCCGCCGCCCATTCTGTCTGTGGCGCTTTGTTGCGCCAGTAGCGCTATTTCGACACGGTTTCGCAGGCCAAGCTTGGCGAGCAGTCGCGAGACGTGAAACTTGACCGTCTTTATCTGGACGCCGGTGGCTTCGGCGATCTGACGGTTCGTCTGGCCCTTGCCGATCAGGGCGAAGACGGTGGCCTCCTTAGCGGAGAGTTTTGCGACCAGACTGTCTGTTTTCCGGCCTGCCGAGACATTGCGGATCACGTCGTAAAGCCGCATGCCGATGTTCGATGAGAGATAGGAGTCGCCGGCGGCAACCGTTTGGACCGCCGATATCAGATCCGGAGCCATCGAGCCTTTGAGCAGGTAGCCCGTGGCGCCGGCTTCGAGCGCTTCCAGAACATCGTCGTCCTCCTCGGAAACCGTCAACATGACGATCTTCACGTCCGGCCAATTTTGCCGTATCTCGCGCGCCGCGGCGATCCCGCTGCCGGGCATGGAGATGTCGAGAAGGATCACATCGGGCTGACACTGTTCCGTCAGTGCGATTGCCTCGTCCTTCGTTGCGCCTTCACCCACCACCTTGATTTTTCCGGACGCCGAAAATGCCTGGATGACGCCCATTCGAAACAGCGAATGATCGTCAGCGACAATAACCGAAATAGCCGATTGCATGCCCAATTCAGTGCTCCATGTCGATCGTCATCTCCAGCCGCGTACCCTTGGGGGTGCGACTGGCGAAAGTAAGTGCTCCGCCGAGGCTCTCGACACGCTGCCGCAAGCCCTGAATGCCCATGCCGCCGATGTGGCGAGCGGTGGATTGTTCGCCCGGTTTAAGGCCGTCATCACACACTGCCAGCATCAGCTTCCCATCGACAAGTGCGCATTCCACCTTCTGGCCATTGGCGCCAGCGTGCCGATGAGCATTGTTGAGGCCCTCCTGCAGGAAGCGATAGATGCAGGTCTTGATCGCAACCGGCAGCTCCGGATTGGCCCGGCAGGGCTCGAACAGCACCCTGCTTCCCGTGCGGGCCTCGTGGTTGCGGATGACCCTCGCGACGATCTGGTCGAGGTCGAGGCGCTCGATATCCGGCAACAACAGGGAGCGTGCGATCGTCCGAATTTCCGCCAGCGCCTCCGATAACGTCGAAGACACCGTGTGCAGCGCGTCGTCACGTTCGCCGCGGTTCTTGGCAACCCGAACGGGCTCGAGCTGCAGTAGGGCGTAGCTGAGGAGCTGGCCTGGGCCATCGTGCAGATCTGCCCCGATCCCGCGTGCGAAGTTCTCGTTCATGCTCGCCAAACGCACGGACGCCTCGCGATCCCGCTTTCGCAATTCCTGCACCTCGTCGCGTGCGCGTTCAGCCTCCTCAGCGCGGCGATTGAGCAGCTTCCGTTGCCGTTCGATTGTCATGCTCGCCCGATGTACGATGCCGAACAGCCCGAGCATAACGAGCGCGGATGTGGCTGCAACTATGCCCCAACTCTGGAATTGCAGCTGCAAAAGGTGGTCGCCAACCACGGTGGCGTCCTCATGAATTTCGGCAACCGCAAAGACCGCGCCCGTATCCTTGTCGTGAATGGGGCTGTATATCTCCAGATAGGGCGTCGTGAAGTTTCGCTGGGTATGTTCACCTGCTTCCAAATCTGCGTGTTGCGCCGCGACCTCGCCAGCAAGCGCGCGCTTCATGCCCTCCGGAGCATTGAAGCGTTTGCCGACAAGTTCCTTCGAAAGCGAATAGGCAACCGTGCCATCCGGCAGCCAGACCTCCAGATACGGAAAGCGCTGCCGGACCTCGGGCGCGGCAAACAGTCGATCGAGTTCGGCCACCGCGGTGCTCGACAATTGGGTCGTGACCTCAAGTTCCTGCGCGATCGGCTGTATCATCCGCTGGACCAGCAGTGCCGTCGACGCCGCACGGCTGTTGGTTGCGTTGCTGACGAGGATCCCGGCTATTAGATGTCCCGCGATCGTTGCTGTGATCAGAATAAGAAGGCCGCTCGCTAACAGGAAACGAACAGAGAGTGTCTGCCGCGCGATCCAGTCCTGTGTCGGCAATCGAATGCGCGTCGCGGCAGAGGAGACGCCAACAGCCTTGGAAACTCGCGACGTCGTACTATCCGTCTTTCCTTCCGCGGGGATCCCTTCAAGCAACCGTTGCCTCCTCCAGCAGCGCACGTCTCACCTAGGTAACCATACTCGCAATATCCGGCCGGATTTCCAGCAGAAAATCAAAACACGATGAAAGACGACCCGGAACTGGTCAGAGGTCTAGGTAAAACCTGGGCTCCGACGGATCCAATGTAAAACCAAAGCACGATTTTCCGATCGGACGTTAATCGAATACTTCGTTGGACTTTCCGGCGTTCAAGTAAAGTCCAGTATTTGTCATTCTTGATTATCGTCAAATGACGAGCTCATCAAAGCTCGGCTTTCGACAAATGGAAACCGCAGAACCAGCCAGCTGCCGTCAGGCAGGTGGAATGGCGAAGCTTTGAAAAGCCGCGACGATCGCGGACCGTGGAGGATAGAATGGTCCAGCTCAACAAACATGACCTCGAGTTCATTCTGAAGCAGATCAAGGTGGCTGAAGCGCACGCGGCAGGAACGCCGCTGACGGAACTGGTTTCCAGCCAACTCATCCCTTACGGACTGCGCACCGTGGATGGCAGCTATAACAATCTCGCGCCGGGCCAGGAGCATTTCGGGTCCTCCGACCAGATCATGCAGCGGCTGCTCGACGCTCAGTTCAAGGTCGCCGAAGGCGG
This sequence comes from Rhizobium grahamii CCGE 502, assembly GCF_000298315.2. Lineage (GTDB taxonomy): Bacteria > Pseudomonadota > Alphaproteobacteria > Rhizobiales > Rhizobiaceae > Rhizobium > Rhizobium grahamii. Next base: position 139,137 of record NZ_AEYE02000010.1, read on the forward strand.
CAGCAGCTACACCCAAACCTCGGGCAACGTCTACGACTCGCAGCCACGCGTTATCTCAAACCTGATCGTCGACCAATCGATCGGTAACCCTGCAACCATCCTCTCGGCGCTTACCAATCTCGGTCACAGCGATCCCTATGCCTTCCTGGGCCAGACGGCGAACGCCACCGCCTATCTTGCAGCCGTCGACGCCTACGAGACCCATTCAGCGGCTGAAAAATCAGTCGCCGCGGCCAAGGGGGCGCTCGCTGCGCTTTACTACAGTCCCGTGCCACCGACACCGGAAGCAGTCGCTACAGCGCAAGCAGCCATCGCCGCGGCAGAAGAGCAGGCGGACGGGGCGCTGGCAGTCAAAAACTTTGCCTACAGCACGATGGAACAGCTGCTCGGTGTGACGATGGAGGGCGACTCCGTTCTCATCCCCAACGTGTCAGCCGACCTCGGTGATACAGCGCCGTTCAACGGCTTCTTCACACTGTTCGGTCAGTTCTTCGATCACGGCCTCGATCTCGTCAGCAAAGGTGGCAGTGGAACCGTCTATATTCCGCTGCATCCGGACGATCCGCTCTACGTGCCGGGAAGCCCGACCAATTTCATGGTGCTCACCCGCGCGCAAAACCAACCGGGGCCTGATGGCGTCGTCGGCACCGCGGACGACATTCGCGAACACACGAACGAAACCACCCCGTGGATCGACCTCAATCAGGTTTATACGTCGAACCCATCGCACCAGGTGTTCCTGCGCGAATATGTTCTCATCGACGGCAAACCAATGGCGACCGGCCACATGCTCGAAGGCGTCAACGGCGGCCCGCCAACCTGGGCCGATATCAAGGCCCAAGCCCGAGATGTGCTCGGGATCATCCTGACGGACCAGGACGTTCTCCGCGTTCCCGCGATCGCGACCGACTTTTATGGTGAGTTCGTCCGCGGCGTCAACGGGTTCCCGCAACTGGTAACGATGACCGGCGGCCTCGAAGGCAATCTCGCCGATCCCGTTGCCGCATCTGATGCTCTTTCAGCTGGCCGCGCCTTCCTCAATGATATCGCTCACACGGCGGCGCCCGTCCTCGCAGACGATGACGGCGATCCCTCAACGCCGGCAGTCCTGATGCCTGACGGCGATGCCGATGTGGGTAACGCCGTCCCGGTAGACAATCGCGGCAACAATCTTGCCTATGACAACGAACTCCTCGACGCGCACTACATCGTCAGTGACGGGCGTGGCAACGAAAACATCGGCCTGACCTCCGTTCACCACCTCTTCCACCACGAGCACAACCGACAGATCGACGCGATCAAGCACGAATTGATCTCCGGGCCTGATGCGGATGTAGCCTTCCTCAACGAATGGCTTCTGGAAGACGTGGCCGCACTTCCGGCGAGCCAGGCCGAGATCGACGCCCTTGTCTGGGATGGCGAGCGGGTTTTCCAGGCCGGTCGCTTCTCGACCGAAATGGTCTACCAGCATCTCGTCTTTGAGGAATTCGCCCGCGCGGTGTCGCCAAACATCGACCCATTCGTTTTTTCCAATAGCGTGGACATCGACCCCGCGATCGCGGCCGAGTTTGCGCATGTCGTTTATCGCTTCGGCCACTCGATGCTGACCGAAGATGTATCCCGCCTCAATTTGCTGCTCGGGGGGGACGGCGAAGTGACAGGGCAGGAACAGGCAGACGTCAAACTGATGGACGCCTTCCTCAATCCTGTGATGTTCGCCGCGAGCGGCGTCGACGCGGAGGCGGCCGCTGGGGCCATCCTTCGCGGCATGAGCCGGCAGGTCGGCAATGAGATAGACGAGCACGTCACCGATGCTCTGCGCAACAATCTCGTCGGCCTGCCGCTCGACCTTGCGGCACTCAACATGACACGCGCCCGCGAGACCGGCGTGCCATCACTGAACGCTGCGCGTCGCGATTTCTATGCGCAATCCCAGGACAGCATGCTGAAACCCTACGAGAGCTGGTTCGAGTTCGCGCTGTCGCTGAAGAATCCGGCGTCTCTGATCAACTTCATTGCGGCTTACGGGACGCATTCGACGATCACCCTGGCAACGACGCTTGAAGAAAAGCGGGCCGCTGCCACCGCGCTCGTCCTCGGTGGCACGGGCGCGCCTCAGGATCGTCTGGACTTCCTCAATGGTACGGGTGCGTGGACATCTCAGGCGAATGGTGTGACGACGACCGGCCTCGATACCGTCGACTTCTGGATCGGTGGGCTTGCCGAAAAGAAGATGCCGTTCGGCGGCATGCTCGGCTCGACCTTCAATTTCGTTTTCGAAGCCCAGATGGAAAAGCTGCAGAACGGCGACCGCTTCTATTACCTGAGCCGCACTCAGGGCCTCAATCTCCTCAACGAGTTGGAAGCGGATTCCTTTGCGCAGCTCGTCATACGCAACACCGACACCGAGGACCACGATGCTCATCTCAACGGTGCGGCCTTCCAGACGGCCGACTATGTCCTCGAGATCGATCAGGCAAAGCAGTTCAACGCCGGTTTGGATGCGGCTGATCCGATCGGCACCAATCCCATCCTCCAGGCGATCAATCCGCTCGTCATTCGCCAGGATCTCGATGGCGACGGGACCGTCGATTATCTCCGCTTCACCGGTGGGGAGCATGTCGTCCTCGGCGGAAGCTCCCGCAACGACACGCTCATTGGCGGCGAGGGTGACGATACGCTGTGGGGCGGTGCTGGCGACGACCGGCTGGAAGGCGGCTTCGGCGTCGACCATCTGCACGGCGGCGATGGTGACGACATCATCACGGACAGCGGCACGGACGTCGGTGCGGCCGACGTCATCCACGGCGATGCCGGCGAGGACGTCATCAACGGCGGCAACGGCATGGATCTGATCTTCGGCGGCGATGACAGCGACTTCATCTACGGAGGCAGCGAAAGCAAGACGATCAGCGGCGGCGAAGGCAACGACTTCATCCGCGGCCCAAGCGGCCCGAGCTTCGTTGCCGGCAATGAAGGTGATGACTGGCTCGAAGGTGGCGACGGCTTCGATACACTTGCCGGCGAGAATTCGGAGCTGTTCTTCAACTCGACGATCATTGGGCACGACGTTCTGAACGGTCGCGGCAACGACAACGACTACGACGCCGAATCCGGCGACGACATCATGTTCCAGGGCCCCGGCATCCAGCGTAACAACGGCATGGCCGGCTTCGACTGGGCGATTCACAAGGGTGACACCCAGCCAGCCAACTCCGACATGAATATCTCGATCTTCGTGAACCAGCAGAACAACATCTTGCGGGATCGCTTCGATCTCGTGGAGGGCCTTTCGGGCTGGACCGGAAACGACGTGCTGCGTGGCCGCGATGTCGTGATCGGGGCGTATGACGAAAACGGAAACGCCGCCCAGGTCGATCCTGATGCGCCGCTGGACTCCTATTCGAACGCACTGCTTGCCAAGAACCTGCATCTTGTCGGCGGGCTGGAAGAGCTGACAGCGCATCTTCAGCGCACCGAGGTGACGGTCGCCGGCAAGACCGAAACGATCGTCATGGATACATCCGATGCCTCGGACATCATTCTTGGCGGTGCCGGCAGTGACGTTATCGAGGGGATGGGCGGCAACGACATCATCGACGGCGACAAGTGGCTGAACGTACGCATTCAGGTGACCCCGGACGCATCCCGGGGACAGAACTGGTCCGCGTTCAGCATCGATACGCTATCCGACATCCAGGCGAGGATGTACTCAGGCGAGATCAAGCCCGGTCAGTTGCAGATCGTGCGCGAAATTCTGGATGGCGGTAGTGCCGACGATGTCGATACAGCGATGTATTGGGACAGCTTCGAGAACTACACCATAACCGGCAATGCCGATGGCAGCCTCACGGTCGCCCACACGACGGTCGGTCCGGCGGTCGTCGACCAAACCACTGGCCGAGCTCGCGAAGCGGATGGCACTGATCGATTGTTCAACGTCGAGAAGCTTCAGTTCGCCGACAGGATCGTCGATACGGATATCTTCTTCAATTCATCCGCGACAGGCGCGCCCTTCATCTCAGATCAGACACCCCTGGAAGGCCAGACTCTAACGGTAGACGTGGCATCGATTGCAGATGCAAACGGGCTGGGCACCTTCAGCTACCAATGGCAGTCCTCTGCCAACGGAACAACGTGGACGAACATTGCCGGTGCGACCAACGCATCGTTTACCCCTCAGGACCTGCCGTTGACGCTTTTCGGCGCGCAGGCCGGGCTTCAATTGCGCGTCGTCGTCAATTTCGTGGACGGATTTGGCAATGCCGAGCAGGTTATCTCGGCAGCCACCGCTCCTGTTGGCGTGAACTGGAGCAGCCTCGTTGGCCTGACGCCGTTCAATGGCACGGAGGGTGACGATGTCGCGAGTGGCGCACTGCTCGGCGAGACGCTGAACGGAAATGGCGGCAACGATATCCTGAATGGCGGCGGTGGCGGGGACACCATTACCGGCGGTGCTGGCAACGATACGATCAACGGTGGCGCCGGCAGTGACACGGCTGTCTTCAGCGGACCTCTCACAAACTACAGCTTTGCCGCGACGCTCGCCGGCCAGAGTGTGACCCTCACCATTACCGATACGACCGGGGCGGAAGGCGTCGATGTGCTGACGGCTGTCGAAACGCTCCGTTTTGCAGGCGTCAACTATGCGATCGTGGCCGGCAACAATCTCGCCAACGCCAATCTGAACGGTGCGGCGGGAGCCAACGGATCACAGGCGATCTTCGGGTTCGATGGCGTCGATACGATCAATGGAGGCGCTGGCAACGACATCATCCTGGCCGGTGCCGGCAACGATACGATCACGCAGATCGGCAGTACCGGAGGTCGGGATTTCATCGACGGTGAAGCGGGCATCGACACCTACCAGCTCAATGGTGTCGCAGGCGACGAGGCCTTTGTCATCTATACCCGCACCGCCGCGGAGGCAGCTCTCAGCGGCATCGAATTCCATCAGGCAACAGAAATCGTCATCACTCGCAATGGCGCGGTGATCGCCGAGCTCGACAATATCGAAGAGATCACGGTCAATACGCTTGCCGTCTCGCAAAATGACGGCAACGGCGTCCCCAACGGCGGTACGAGCAACGGTGACACGATCACCGTGGTCGGCGATTTCACCGAAACCAGCCTGAATTTCAGCACGATCACGATCGACGGAACGACCGGCAACGACACGATCGACATTTCAGCACTGCAGTCTGCGCACCGGATCGTGTTCAAGTCGAACGGCGGCAGCGACACAATCGTCGGGACGCTGCGGCCGCAGGATGTGATCGTGTTGGCGCCGGGCGCGGTACTGGCCGATTACGCCGCGACTGAGGCTGATGGCATGACCACCCTTTCGAACGGCACGCACACGGTCAGCTTTGCGAGCTCGGGCGCACCGAGCTTCCGGGAATGGACCAATGGCGACGATGAAGATGATCACGATGGGCAGAATGGGGGTGACGACGATGATGATGACAACGGTGATGGCCATGGTGGCGGCAGTGACTGCGGCGACGATGATGGCCAGAACCAGGGCGGCGGCGACGACGATGGCTCCGGTGACGGTGGTTCCGATCCGCTACCGGTTGCGGCACGGACATTGATCGGGACGGCTGCCGGTGAGGTTCTGCTTGGCGCCGCTGGTGCGGATACGATCCTTGCCGGTGGTGGTGGGGATATCGTTGCCGGCGATGCGGGCTCCGACATCCTTCGCGGCGAGGACGGCGACGACGTGGTGACGGCCGGTGACGGCAACGACAGCGTCACCGGCGGGGCCGGCGACGACGAGCTGCATGGCGGGGCGGGCGACGACATGCTGTTCGGCAATGCCGGCAAGGACATGATCCATGGGGAAGCGGGCAACGACTTCATCGAGGGCGGTGCCGGCGAGGATCAGGTCTGGGCCGGTGACGGCGACGACACGGTGATCGCCTCTGCCGGTGACGGCGACGACCAGTACTGGGGCGGTTACGGCAACGACACGCTGGACTATGCGGTGGCGAGCGCGAACCTGACGGTCGACCTCGGCAACGGCTTCATGCAGCGTGGCCAGGTGTCGGGCGGCACGACCGGGACGGATGTGGTCTACGGCTTCGAGAACGTCATCACCGGTTCCGGCCATGACACGATCACGGCAACGGCCGCGGTCAACATCATGGACGGCGGGCTCGGTAACGACACCTTCCGCTTCCTGTCGGCAGGGGCTGCCGACGGCGACACGATCCACGGCTTCCAGCCTGGGGACAAGATCGACTTTGCGGCGATCGACGCCAATGCGGACAGTTCCGGGGTGCAGCACTTCACGCTTGCCAGTGGCGGTTCGCTGACGGCGGCGGGTCAGGTGGTGGTGACGCACGAGGTGCTTGATGGCGA
>NZ_AEYE02000009.1 GCF_000298315.2 Rhizobium grahamii CCGE 502
GATCATCCGGATTTAAGAAGCCCCGCTGGAAACAGCGGGGCTTTTCTTTGTTCACCCTGGCATCACCGTCCGGTGACAATCGGATGGAGGCGGTGGCCTTGCGCTTGGGTGCAAAGGCTTTATCTATCCCTCCGATTTCATACTGGAGGACATGATGAAAAAGCGCATTATCTTCACAGGCGGTTCGGGCAAGGCGGGGCGCCATGCCGTGCCGTGGCTGGTCAATGCGGGTTATGAGGTTCACAACGTCGACCTGGTACCCCTTGATAGCCCTGGAGTGACCAATCTCATCGCCGACATCACCGACAGCGGTCAGATCTTCAATGCGCTTTCAATGCATCGGGACTTTCCCGATCTCGATGCGGGCAGGGGCGTGCAGCCCTTCGATGCCGTCGTGCATTTCGCGGCGATCCCGCGCATCCTCATAAAGCCCGACAACGAGACTTTCCGCATCAACACGATGGGCACCTACAACGTCATCGAGGCGGCCGTGAAGCTCGGGATCCGTAAGATCATCGTTGCCTCCAGCGAGACGACTTATGGCGTCTGCTTCGCCGAGGGTCATCGCGACTTCCATCAGTTTCCGTTGGAGGAGGACTACGACGTCAACCCGATGGATTCTTACGGCCTTTCCAAGGTGGTGAACGAAAAGACGGCTCGGGCCTTTGCCGAGCGCTCGGGTTTCGACATCTATGCGCTGCGCATAGGCAATGTTATCGAGCCGCACGAGTACGAACGGTTTCCCACCTACTTCGCCAATCCGGAAATGCGCAAGCGAATCGCCTGGAGCTATATTGATGCCCGCGATCTGGGGCAGATTTGCCATCTCTGCATCGAGAAGGATGGGCTCGGCTATCAGGTGTTCAACGCGGCGAACGACACCGTCTCGGCCAACACGCCGTCGAAGGAGCTCGCAAAGCGATTCTATCCTAATGTGCCGTTCACGCGCGAGATCGGCCAGTATGAAGGCTTGCTCTCCAACCGAAAGATCCGCGAAGTACTGGGCTTCAAGGAAGAGCACGACTGGCGCAAATACGTTAAGGTCTGATCGTAGGCACTTCCTGCGACGCAGGATTGGAAAAATCGAAAAACGCACTTGCCAATCCTGCGCTCCCGCCTTAAAGGGAGCGCCATGCTTGCAGTTGCGCTTCGCGGTCGGTCGGCCAAGAAGCTGAATGTAAAGCGTAAAGGGGTATAGCTCAGCTGGTAGAGCGGCGGTCTCCAAAACCGCAGGTCGTGGGTTCGAGCCCCTCTGCCCCTGCCATCTTTCTTGAACGGGTAGCGCGACATCTCGCAGCCGCTCGAACGGAAAGGCGACGTATGGCTAAGTTCGTTAAACTTCGGTTTTCCTCTTGTGTAATTGGGAATCGATGTTTATGTAGGGTTCAACAGACACGCGGTGCGTGGGGCTGATATGTTCAGCTTTACGCGCCGTAATTGCGTGGGCAGTCGATGGCATCCAAATCCAATCCGTTTACGTTTCTACAGCAAGTTCGCTCCGAGACGTCGAAAGTTACCTGGCCGTCGCGCCGCGAGACGATGATCTCGACGGTCATGGTGCTTGTAATGGTGATCTTTGCCGCGCTGTTCTTTTTTGCCGCTGACCAGCTGATTGGCTGGCTGTTGAGCTTCGTGCTTAACGTCGGCAATTGATCGGGTGGAGTAGTAACATGGCGGCACGTTGGTACATCGTCCACGCGTATTCGAATTTTGAGAAGAAGGTCGCGGAAGACATCGAGAATAAGGCTCGCCAGAAGGGCCTCGAGCATTTGTTCGAAAGGATTCTCGTCCCGACTGAGAAGGTGGTTGAAGTGCGTCGCGGTCGCAAGGTCGATTCCGAGCGCAAGTTCTTCCCGGGTTACGTTCTTGTTCGCGCCAATCTCACGGATGAAGCCTACCACCTGATCAAGAACACGCCGAAGGTCACCGGTTTCCTCGGCTCGGACAACAAGCCTGTTCCGATTCCGGACCATGAAGCCGAGCGTATTCTCGGTCAGGTTCAGGAAGGCGTCGAGCGGCCGAAGGCATCCGTTACCTTCGAAATTGGCGAGCAGGTTCGCGTTTCCGACGGCCCGTTCGCTTCGTTCAACGGCACGGTGCAGGATGTGGACGAAGAACGTTCGCGCCTGAAGGTCGAAGTGTCTATCTTCGGCCGCGCTACGCCGGTCGAACTGGAATACGCTCAGGTCGAGAAGGTCTGAGCTCGGAAGTAAGTCACCACTGACTTGTTTCCTTGCGGTGCAAGCCGCAAACCGCGTGGAAGGTGAGGGGTCTTAGCCGGACCTGCGATCCGCACCACGCAACCGCAGCCGCCGGAGAAATCCGGCATCACTGGCCGGGCAACCGGTCACCAATGAAAGGCAGAGAGATATGGCTAAGAAAGTTGCAGGCCAGCTCAAGCTTCAGGTCAAGGCAGGATCGGCAAACCCGTCCCCGCCAATCGGCCCGGCGCTTGGTCAGCGTGGCATTAACATCATGGAATTCTGCAAGGCGTTCAACGCCGCTACGCAGGAAATGGAAAAGGGTATGCCGATCCCGGTCGTCATCACCTATTACCAGGACAAGTCCTTCACCTTCGCCATGAAGCAGCCGCCGGTAAGCTACTGGCTGAAGAAGGAAGCGAAGATCCAGTCCGGTTCGAAGACGCCTGGCAAGGGCGCCGTCGCCGGCAAGCTCACCAAGGCTCAGATCAAGACGATCGCAGAAGCCAAGATGAAGGATCTGAACGCAGCGGATATCGAAGGTGCAATGGCGATGATCGAGGGCTCTGCCCGCGCCATGGGCCTGGAAGTGGTAGGATAAGACCATGGCTGGCAAGCGCACCAAGAAGATCAACGAAGGTGTTGATCCCACAAAGCTCTACGCTCTGAACCTTGCTATCGGCATGGTCAAGGAACGTGCTGTCGCAAAGTTCGATGAAACCATCGAAGTCGCCATGAACCTCGGCGTTGACCCGCGTCACGCAGACCAGATGGTCCGCGGCGTAGTCAACCTGCCGAACGGCACCGGCCGCGACGTTCGCGTTGCTGTCTTTGCTCGCGGCGTCAAGGCTGACGAAGCCAAGGCTGCTGGCGCAGATGTCGTCGGCGCTGAAGAGCTGGTCGAAATCGTTCAGGGCGGCAAGATCGATTTCGATCGCTGCATCGCGACCCCGGACATGATGCCGCTCGTCGGCCGCCTCGGTAAGGTTCTCGGCCCGCGTGGCATGATGCCGAACCCGAAGGTTGGTACGGTTACGATGGACGTTGCTGGTGCCGTTAAGGCATCCAAGGGCGGTGCTGTCGAGTTCCGCGTCGAAAAGGCTGGTATCGTCCACGCTGGCATCGGCAAGGCATCGTTCGATGCCAAGGCTCTGGAAGAAAACATCCGCGCCTTCGCTGACGCCGTCATCAAGGCAAAGCCGACTGGCGCCAAGGGTAACTACGTCAAGCGCGTAGCGATCTCGTCGACCATGGGCCCGGGCGTCAAGATCGACCCGTCGTCCGTTACGGCTCCGGCCGCTTAATAAATTCGCCGGGCTTCGGCCCGGCTCAAGAATTCCGGCCTCGCAAGAGGCCGGAATATTCCGGAGAAATCCGGAATCCTGTCCGAGATTGCAGGTGGTTTTCCCTTAATCACTTGGCCTGCATGAGACGGGTAAGACCCGAATTGCATGAAGTTTTGCTTCTAGGAATTTGGTTCGAGCCTTGGATGCCTTGTGCCTTCGGCCTTTCTTTGGCGCGAAGCGCGAGGGGACAGGATCCTCAAGCGTCGCTTGGGATCGCTTCTGATCCCAGGAGGCAAAAGGCAACCCGGTAGGGCCCGTGAAAAGGTCCTGCCAACTGGAGATAGGCAGTGGAAAGAGCGGAAAAACGCGAATTCGTCACGGAACTGAACGAAGTCTTCAAGGCTTCGGGTTCGGTTGTCGTGGCCCACTATGCTGGTGCTACAGTCGCGCAGATGAACGACTTCCGTTCCAAGATGCGCGCAGCTGGCGGTACCGTCAAAGTCGCGAAGAACCGCCTGGCCAAAATCGCCCTTCAGGGTACGGAAGCGGAAGGGATCTCTGGTCTCTTCACCGGTCAGACGCTCATTGCATACAGCAATGACCCGATCACCGCTCCGAAAGTCGTCGTGGATTTCGCCAAGACCAACGATAAGATCGTTGTTTTGGGGGGCGCCATGGGAACAACGACGCTCAACGCTGATGCAGTCAAGTCGCTTGCGACCCTGCCTTCGTTGGACGAACTGCGCGCGAAGCTGCTGGGCATGATCCAGACGCCAGCTACCCGCATCGCAGGCGTTGTTGCAGCACCGGCAAGCCAGCTTGCTCGCGTGTTTTCGGCTTACGCCAAGAAGGACGAAGCCGCATAAGGCGGTTTTTTGCTGTTTATAAACAACCGGTTCGAACCGAACAAAAGGAACTGATAACATGGCTGATCTCGCAAAGATCGTAGACGACCTCTCCTCGCTGACCGTTCTGGAAGCAGCAGAGCTTTCTAAGCTTCTCGAAGAAAAGTGGGGCGTTTCCGCCGCTGCTCCGGTAGCTGTTGCTGCCGCTGCTGGTGGTGCTGGCGCTGCTGCTGCCGTTGAAGAAGAAAAGACCGAGTTCGACGTTATCCTGGCTGACGCCGGCGCTAACAAGATCAACGTCATCAAGGAAGTCCGCGCCATCACCGGTCTCGGCCTGAAGGAAGCTAAGGACCTCGTTGAGGCCGCTCCGAAGGCTGTCAAGGAAGGCGTTTCCAAGGCTGAAGCCGCTGACATCAAGAAGAAGCTTGAAGACGCCGGCGCTAAGGCCGACGTGAAGTAATCTTCGACTGCATTTGGGAGGTGGGGTTTCCCGCCTCCCATTTGCCGTTTTGTTGAACGAATTACCCAAAAGCCGCGTGAAAACGGCTTTTGGGTAATGGGTTCTTCAAGAGGATGGTCTCGAACCGAGACGCGAAGGCAATCCGGCCTCGTATTTCGGGAAGTGAGACGAGATTGAACTACTCATGATTGACGGGGTCGACTGGCCATCGGTTCCCGTCCGTTGCAGGCCCGGATGCAATTTTGAAGGAGCGACGATGGCTCAGACCCTTTCGTTCAATGGTCGTAGGCGCGTACGCAAGTTTTTCGGTAAGATTCCAGAAGTCGCAGAAATGCCGAACCTCATCGAGGTTCAGAAGGCATCGTATGATCAATTCCTGATGGTTGAAGAGCCCAAGGGCGGTCGCCCTGACGAGGGCCTTCAAGCTGTCTTTAAGTCCGTTTTCCCGATCACGGATTTCTCCGGCGCTTCCATGCTGGAATTCGTGTCCTACGAGTTCGAACCGCCGAAGTTCGACGTCGATGAATGCCGCCAGCGCGACCTGACCTATGCCGCGCCGCTGAAGGTTACGCTTCGTCTGATCGTGTTCGATATCGACGAGGATACGGGCGCGAAGTCGATCAAGGACATCAAGGAACAGTCCGTCTACATGGGCGACATGCCGCTCATGACCAACAACGGTACGTTCATCGTCAACGGTACCGAGCGCGTTATCGTGTCTCAGATGCACCGTTCGCCGGGCGTCTTCTTCGATCACGACAAGGGCAAGAGCCACTCGTCCGGCAAGCTGCTATTTGCCGCTCGCGTCATCCCGTATCGCGGTTCCTGGCTCGACATCGAGTTCGACGCCAAGGACATCGTCTATGCCCGTATCGACCGTCGCCGCAAGATCCCGGTGACCTCGCTGCTGATGGCGCTCGGCATGGATGGCGAAGAAATTCTGTCGACCTTCTACACGAAGTCCGACTATCAGCGCGATGGCAAGGGCTGGCGCATTCCGTTCCGCCCAGAGACCCTCAAGGGTGCCAAGGCGATCACCGAAATGGTTGACGCCGACACTGGCGAAGTCGTTGTCGAAGCGGGCAAGAAGCTGACTCCGCGTCTGCTCCGCCAGCTCGCTGACAAGGGCCTCAAGGCCCTGAAGGCAACCGACGAAGACCTGTACGGCAACTACCTCGCCGAAGACATCGTCAACTACTCGACGGGTGAAATCTACCTCGAGGCAGGCGACGAGATCGACGAGAAGACGCTGCCTGTTATCCTGCAGAACGGTTTCGACGAAATCCCGGTTCTCGGCATCGACCACATCAATGTCGGCGCCTACATCCGCAACACGCTGAACGCCGACAAGAACGAGAACCGTCAGGACGCTCTGTTCGACATCTATCGTGTTATGCGTCCGGGTGAACCGCCGACGATGGACTCGGCCGAAGCCATGTTCAACTCGCTGTTCTTCGATGCGGAGCGTTACGATCTCTCCGCCGTTGGCCGCGTGAAGATGAACATGCGTCTCGACCTCAGCGTCGAAGACACTGTCCGCATCCTGCGCAAGGACGACATCTTGGCCGTGGTCAAGATGCTGGTCGAACTGCGCGATGGCAAGGGCGAGATCGACGACATCGACAACCTCGGCAACCGCCGCGTTCGCTCCGTCGGCGAATTGATGGAAAACCAGTACCGTCTCGGCCTGCTCCGCATGGAGCGCGCGATCAAGGAGCGTATGTCCTCGATCGAAATCGACACGGTTATGCCGCAGGACCTGATCAACGCAAAGCCGGCAGCAGCTGCCGTCCGTGAATTCTTCGGCTCGTCGCAGCTGTCGCAGTTCATGGACCAGGTGAACCCGCTTTCCGAAATCACCCACAAGCGCCGTCTCTCGGCTCTTGGGCCGGGCGGTCTTACCCGCGAGCGCGCAGGCTTCGAAGTCCGCGACGTTCACCCGACCCACTATGGCCGTATTTGCCCGATCGAAACGCCGGAAGGCCCGAACATCGGTCTTATCAACTCGTTGGCCACCTTCGCACGCGTCAACAAGTACGGCTTCATCGAAAGCCCATACCGCCGCATCGTCGATGGCAAGGTGACGAACGACGTTCTTTACCTCTCCGCGATGGAGGAAGCGAAGTACTACGTCGCACAGGCGAACGCCGAGCTCGGCGCCGACGGCTCCTTCACCGACGAATTCGTCGTTTGCCGTCATGCCGGCGAAGTTATGCTCGCTCCACGCGATAGCATGAACCTGATGGACGTCTCGCCGAAGCAGGTCGTTTCGGTCGCGGCGGCTCTCATCCCGTTCCTGGAAAACGACGACGCCAACCGCGCTCTCATGGGCTCGAACATGCAGCGTCAGGCCGTTCCGCTACTGCGTGCTGAAGCTCCGTTCGTCGGCACCGGCATGGAGCCGGTCGTCGCTCGCGACTCCGGTGCTGCTATCGGCGCCCGCCGCGGCGGCGTGGTCGACCAGGTCGACGCGACGCGTATCGTTATCCGTGCGACGGAAGACCTCGAAGCTGGCAAGTCCGGCGTCGATATCTACCGCCTGCAGAAGTTCCAGCGTTCGAACCAGAACACCTGCGTCAACCAGCGTCCGCTGGTCACCGTCGGTGACGTTGTCAACCGCGGCGACATCCTCGCCGACGGCCCGTCGACGGATCTGGGCGATCTCGCACTCGGCCGCAACGCGCTCGTCGCGTTCATGCCGTGGAACGGTTACAACTACGAAGACTCGATCCTGCTCTCCGAGCGTATCGTTGCTGACGACGTGTTCACCTCCATTCACATCGAAGAGTTCGAAGTGATGGCCCGTGACACCAAGCTTGGTCCGGAAGAAATCACGCGCGACATTCCGAACGTTTCGGAAGAAGCGCTGAAGAACCTCGACGAAGCCGGTATCGTCTACATCGGCGCCGAAGTTCAGCCGGGCGATATCCTCGTCGGCAAGATCACGCCGAAGGGCGAAAGCCCGATGACGCCGGAAGAAAAGCTTCTGCGCGCCATCTTCGGTGAAAAGGCTTCCGACGTTCGCGACACGTCCATGCGGATGCCGCCCGGCACCTACGGTACGATCGTCGAAGTGCGTGTCTTCAATCGCCACGGCGTTGAGAAGGACGAGCGCGCGATGGCCATCGAGCGCGAAGAGATCGAGCGTCTTGCAAAGGACCGCGACGACGAGCAGGCGATCCTCGACCGTAACGTCTACGGCCGTCTGGTCGACATGCTACGGGGCCAGGTCGCTATTGCCGGCCCGAAGGGCTTCAAGAAGGGCACGGAACTGGCGAACAACGTCGTTTCCGAATATCCCCGCTCGCAGTGGTGGATGTTTGCCGTCGAAGACGAAAAGGTCCAGGGCGAACTCGAAGCGCTCCGCGGCCAGTACGACGAATCCAAGTCGCGCCTTGAACAGCGCTTCATGGACAAGGTCGAGAAGGTCCAGCGCGGCGACGAAATGCCTCCGGGCGTCATGAAGATGGTCAAGGTCTTCGTTGCTGTGAAGCGCAAGATCCAGCCAGGCGACAAGATGGCCGGCCGTCACGGCAACAAGGGTGTCGTGTCGCGCATCGTTCCGGTCGAAGATATGCCGTTCCTGGAAGATGGTACGCATGTTGACGTCGTTCTGAACCCGCTCGGCGTGCCTTCGCGCATGAACGTCGGTCAGATCCTCGAGACGCATCTCGGCTGGGCTTGCGCCGGCATGGGCCGCCAGATCGGCGACATGCTGGAAGCCTATAGGGCGAGCGGCAACATCGAGCCTCTGCGCAAGACGATCGGCGACGTTGTCGGCGACGGTCCGAAGGCCGAACAGGTCAAGGACTTCGACGACGACTCGGTTCTTCGTCTGGCTGACCAGTGGAAGCGCGGCGTTTCGATTGCAACGCCGGTCTTCGACGGTGCGCATGAAGGTGACGTCAACGCGATGCTGGCTCTGGCTGGTCTCAAGGAGAGCGGCCAGTCGACCCTGTACGATGGCCGTACCGGTGAGCAGTTCGACCGCCAGGTCACGGTTGGCTACATCTACATGCTGAAGCTGAACCACTTGGTCGACGACAAGATCCACGCCCGTTCGATCGGTCCCTACTCGCTCGTTACCCAGCAGCCGCTGGGCGGCAAGGCGCAGTTCGGCGGTCAGCGCTTCGGCGAAATGGAAGTCTGGGCTCTGGAAGCATATGGTGCGGCCTACACGCTGCAGGAAATGCTTACGGTCAAGTCGGACGACGTCGCCGGCCGTACCAAGGTCTACGAAGCCATCGTCCGTGGCGACGATACGTTCGAAGCCGGTATTCCGGAAAGCTTCAACGTTCTCGTCAAGGAAATGCGCTCGCTGGGTCTCTCCGTCGAACTCGAGAATTCGAAGGTCGAGGAGCAGCAGGCCAGCCAGTTGCCGGACGCTGCCGAGTAACCACTGATAGGGTGTGCGCTGTCATGCAGCGCACACCGTTCCCGCTCTGGCCCCGTTAGTGTCGGCCGGGCAGGGACGATTTCGCCGCATTCTGCGGTTATTGTCGTTTTGAGCGTTGGCGCGGCTCCCGGGATTTGCCGCCGTCCATGCAAGATAAGGGCGCATCGCCCATGAAGGAGACAGGCATGAACCAAGAGGTCATGAATCTTTTCAATCCGCAGGTGCCTGCACAGAACTTCGATTCCATCCGGATTTCGATTGCTTCTCCGGAGAAGATTCTTTCCTGGTCTTACGGTGAGATCAAGAAGCCGGAAACCATCAACTACCGCACGTTCAAGCCGGAACGCGACGGTCTCTTCTGCGCGCGCATCTTCGGACCGATCAAGGACTACGAGTGCCTGTGCGGCAAGTACAAGCGCATGAAGTACAAGGGCATCATCTGCGAAAAGTGCGGCGTCGAAGTTACGCTGTCGCGCGTTCGCCGTGAGCGCATGGGCCATATCGAGCTCGCGGCTCCCGTTGCCCACATCTGGTTCCTGAAGTCGCTGCCGAGCCGTATTTCGACGCTGCTCGACATGACGCTGAAGGATGTAGAGCGCGTTCTCTACTTCGAAAACTACATCGTCACCGAGCCGGGCCTCACCGCCCTCAAGGAGCATCAGCTCCTCTCGGAAGAAGAGTACATGCTCGCCGTCGACGAATACGGCGAAGACCAGTTCACGGCCATGATCGGTGCTGAAGCGATCTACGAGATGCTGGCCTCGATGAACCTCGAAAAGATCGCTGGCGATCTGCGCTCCGAGCTTGCCGACACCACGTCGGATCTCAAGCAGAAGAAGCTGATGAAGCGCCTGAAGATCGTCGAGAACTTCATGGAGTCCGGCAACCGTCCGGAATGGATGATCATGAAGGTCGTTCCGGTCATCCCGCCGGACCTGCGTCCGCTGGTTCCGCTCGATGGCGGCCGTTTCGCGACGTCCGACCTGAACGACCTGTACCGCCGCGTCATCAACCGCAACAACCGTCTGAAGCGCCTGATCGAACTGCGCGCTCCGGGCATCATCATCCGCAACGAAAAGCGCATGCTGCAGGAATCTGTGGACGCGCTGTTCGACAACGGCCGCCGTGGCCGCGTCATCACCGGCGCCAACAAGCGTCCGCTGAAGTCGCTGTCCGACATGCTCAAGGGCAAGCAGGGCCGCTTCCGTCAGAACCTGCTCGGCAAGCGCGTCGACTATTCCGGCCGTTCGGTCATCGTGACCGGTCCGGAACTGAAGCTGCACCAGTGCGGCCTGCCGAAGAAGATGGCGCTCGAACTGTTCAAGCCGTTCATCTACGCCCGCCTCGACGCCAAGGGTTACTCCTCGACCGTCAAGCAGGCCAAGAAGCTGGTTGAAAAGGAAAAGCCGGAAGTTTGGGATATCCTCGACGAGGTCATTCGCGAGCATCCGGTTCTCCTGAACCGCGCACCGACGCTGCACCGCCTGGGCATCCAGGCCTTCGAACCGATCCTGGTCGAAGGCAAGGCGATCCAGTTGCACCCGCTCGTCTGCACGGCGTTCAATGCCGACTTCGACGGTGACCAGATGGCCGTTCACGTGCCGCTGTCGCTCGAAGCCCAGCTTGAAGCCCGCGTTCTGATGATGTCGACGAACAACATCCTGCACCCTGCAAACGGTGCACCGATCATCGTTCCGTCGCAGGACATGGTTCTCGGCCTGTACTACCTCGCGATTATGAATCAGAACGAGCCGGGCGAAGGCATGGCCTTCTCCGACCTCGGCGAACTGCATCATGCGCTAGAAACCAAAACCGTTACGCTGCACACCAAGATCCGCGGTCGCTTCAAGTCGATCGACGAGGACGGCAAGCCGTACTCTAAGATTTACGAAACGACTCCGGGCCGCCTGCTCATCGGCGAGCTCCTGCCGAAGAACGGCAAGGTGACTTTCGACGTCTGCAACCAGGAAATGACCAAGAAGAACATCTCCAAGATGATCGACACGGTCTACCGCCATTGCGGCCAGAAGGACACGGTCATTTTCTGCGACCGCATCATGCAGCTCGGCTTCAGCCATGCCTGCCGCGCCGGCATTTCGTTCGGCAAGGACGACATGGTTATTCCGGAAACCAAGGCAAAGATCGTTGGCGACACCGAAAACCTGGTCAAGGAATACGAGCAGCAGTACAACGACGGCCTGATCACTCAGGGCGAGAAGTACAACAAGGTCGTTGACGCCTGGGGCAAGGCAACCGAAAAGGTCGCTGAAGACATGATGGCCCGCATTAAGGCTGTCGAGTTCGATCCGAACACCGGTCGTCAAAAGCCGATGAACGCCATCTACATGATGTCGCACTCGGGTGCCCGTGGTTCTCCGAACCAGATGCGTCAGCTGGGCGGCATGCGCGGCCTCATGGCCAAGCCGTCGGGTGAAATCATCGAAACGCCGATCACGTCGAACTTCAAGGAAGGTCTGACCGTCAACGAGTACTTCAACTCGACGCACGGTGCCCGTAAGGGTCTCGCAGACACCGCGCTGAAGACGGCTAACTCCGGTTACCTGACCCGTCGTCTCGTCGACGTCGCGCAGGATTGCATTGTCAACCTCGTGGATTGCGGTACCGACAAGGGCCTCACCATGACCGCCATCGTCGATGCCGGTCAGGTCGTTGCTTCGCTCGGCGCTCGTATCCTCGGCCGTACGGCTCTGGATGATATCGATCATCCGGTTACCGGCGAGCGTCTTGTCGACGCCGGCAAGATGATCCTCGAGCCCGATGTCATCGAGATCGAAAAGGCTGGCATCCAGTCGATCCGCATCCGTTCGGCTCTGACCTGCGAAGTGCAGACCGGTGTTTGCTCGGTTTGCTACGGTCGCGACCTTGCCCGCGGTACCCCTGTCAACATGGGTGAAGCGGTCGGCGTCATCGCGGCTCAGTCGATCGGCGAGCCGGGCACGCAGCTCACCATGCGTACGTTCCACCTTGGTGGCACGGCAAACGTGGTCGACCAGTCGTTCCTGGAAGCCTCGTACGAAGGTACGATCCAGCTCAAGAACCGCAACGTTCTGCGCAACTCGGAGAACGTGCTGGTCGCGATGGGCCGCAACATGACCGTCCAGATCCTGGACGAGCGTGGTGTCGAGCGCTCCTCGCAGCGTGTTGCCTACGGTTCGAAGCTGCATGTCGACGAAGGCGACAAGGTCAAGCGCGGTCAGCGTCTGGCAGAGTGGGACCCATACACCCGTCCGATGATGACGGAAGTAGCTGGTACCGTTCAGTTCGAAGACGTTGTCGACGGTCTCTCGGTTCTCGAAGCGACCGACGAATCCACGGGCATCACCAAGCGTCAGGTCATCGACTGGCGTTCGACCCCGCGCGGTTCGGACCTCAAGCCGGCGATCGTCATCCTTGATGCCAGCGGCAACGTCGTTAAGCTGCCACGCGGTGCAGATGCACGCTTCCAGCTGTCGGTCGATGCGATCCTGTCGGTCGAGCCTGGCCAGAAGGTGTCCCAGGGTGACGTGCTTGCGCGTTCGCCGCTGGAAAGCGCCAAGACCAAGGACATCACCGGTGGTCTGCCGCGTGTTGCCGAACTGTTCGAAGCTCGTCGTCCGAAGGACCACGCCATCATCGCTGAGATCGATGGTACGATCCGCCTCGGCCGCGACTACAAGAACAAGCGTCGCATTATCATCGAGCCGGCGGAAGACGGTGTCGAGCCTGTCGAATACCTGATCCCGAAGGGCAAGCCCTTCCACCTTCAGGAAGGCGACTACATCGAAAAGGGTGATTACATCCTCGACGGAAACCCGGCTCCGCACGACATCCTGGCGATCAAGGGCGTCGAAGCACTCGCTTCGTACCTGGTCAACGAAATCCAGGAAGTCTATCGCTTGCAGGGCGTTGTCATCAACGACAAGCACATCGAAGTGATTGTTCGTCAGATGCTGCAGAAGGTGGAAATCACCGATGCAGGCGACTCGACCTATATCGTCGGCGACAACGTCGACCGTATCGAGCTCGAAGATGTCAACGATGCGCTGATCGAACAGGGCAAGAAGCCTGCTTACGGCGATCCGGTTCTGCTCGGTATCACCAAGGCGTCGCTGCAGACACCGTCGTTCATCTCGGCTGCGTCGTTCCAGGAGACCACCAAGGTTCTCACGGAAGCTGCGATCGCCGGCAAGACCGACGGCTTGCAGGGTCTGAAGGAAAACGTCATCGTCGGGCGCCTGATCCCGGCCGGTACTGGTGGCACGATGACCCAGATCCGCCGCATTGCCACGTCGCGCGACGAGATGATCCTCGAAGAGCGCCGCAAGGGCACGGGTGCGGATGTCGCAACCCCGATGCTGCAGGATCTCGCAGGCGAGAGCGCACCTGCTGCCGAATAATCGGCAGTCTGGTTCTCAGAATTAAGAAGCCGCCCGGAGCGATCCGGGCGGCTTCTTTGCTTGAGCAACGTAGTTGGGGGAAGTTTAGGTAAGCAGGCGCAAGCCATGCTCCATACCGTAGCCGAGCCGCATGCTGGCTTCTTCATAGCCGAGCCAGAAGAACCGAAACAGGATCGGCTCGCCACCGCTGAATGGTGTCATTTCTCGATGCATCCACGTGGCGGGCTGTTCGCCTTCGAGGGCTACGTGGAAGTAGTGCCGCCGATGCCGGATCTCGGCTCCATGTTTCAGAAAGCGATAATCGTGAATGGTGAGCGGGAGGAGGAGCGTTTTGGGCGGGATCCCGGTCTCTTCCGAGAACTCCCGAAGGGCTGCGGCGCCGATGTCCTCGCCGGCTTCAACCGTGCCGCCCGGAACCTGAAGCGCGATTTCGGGAAAGTCAGGCTCATCGAAAACCAGCAGCCGGTCGCGCCAGGTGGCATAGATCAGCACCTTGAGCGCATCCGGCTTCATCGGGGTCTCAGCTGAAACGGATGATCGCGACTTCGCCGTCGACCGCGCCCTGATAGGCGGAAGCGTGCGGCTCCTCTTCCGGCACTTCGGTCAGCATGCCGATCTGGTCCAGGTCGGCCTCGATGAAGCCTTCCTCGGCGAGGGCATTCAGGGCCTCACGCACGGCGCTGTCGTCATCGGCGGCCTTGAGCATGATGTGGAGGTCGACGCCGTCGCTGTCATCGGACTGATAGCCCTTGCCGATGATGATGAAGACCATCGGTCCTTCGGAATTGTTGTCGTTGTCGGGGGCGGTAATCATCGGATGTCCTTCGATTCGAGATTTGAATCTGATTTCATGCGCTTAGCGGCTGCAGTCAGTGATTCCATAGCTGCTTTTTGATCCAATGCTCAAGTTTATCTTGGCGACCGGTGGCGAATTTGCTTAGAAGCCGCAAAAGAGCGCGCAATGGCCGGGTTTCAAGGCGTTCCGCCGAAGTTTATTTCTTAACGGCCTTGACGAGACGACGGGAAACCAGTAGTACCCGCGCCATCCGGACCCATGTGAGGCATGGCCATTCGAGGCGACGCGCCGCGGAGATCACCTCAAACAAGGTTCGAAACGCACGTTGAAGATATGATGCCTGCACGCATGACGCATGTCTTTTGCGTCCTCTGCTCTCAGTGGTCCATCTGCGAAAGCGGATCGGGCCACGTTTTGCGCATTGAGACAAGCGTGTGGTCTTGCCGGAGACGGCGCGAGTTACGCCCGTAAGGGATTGAGATATAAACGTAAGGGATGGTTGAATGCCTACCGTAAACCAGCTTATCCGCAAGCCACGTCAGGCGAACGTAAAGCGTAATAAGGTTCCTGCCCTGCAGGAAAACCCACAGAAGCGCGGCGTTTGCACCCGCGTTTACACGACGACCCCGAAGAAGCCGAACTCGGCTCTCCGTAAGGTCGCAAAGATCCGTCTGACCAACGGCTTCGAAGTCATTGGTTACATCCCCGGCGAAGGTCACAACCTTCAGGAACACTCTGTCGTCATGATCCGTGGCGGCCGCGTTAAGGACCTTCCGGGTGTCCGTTACCACATCATCCGCGGCGTTCTCGATACCCAGGGTGTCAAGAACCGCAAGCAGCGCCGTTCGAAGTACGGTGCGAAGCGTCCGAAGTAATTCGGCTTTGAAATCCCGGCGCTGCGCGAGGTCCTCCGCGTGGTAGAGCGCCTTTAACAATTGAAGAGACGAGAAGTATGTCTAGACGTCACAGAGCAGAAAAGCGCGAGATCAACCCGGACCCGAAGTTCGGCGATCTGGTTGTTACCAAGTTCATGAATGCAATCATGCTTGACGGCAAGAAGTCCGTCGCTGAAAGCATTGTCTACGGCGCATTTGATTCCGTACAGGGCAAGTCCAAGCAGGAGCCGCTCGGCGTGTTCCATCAGGCTCTGGACAACATTGCTCCGCACGTTGAAGTCCGTTCGCGTCGTGTTGGTGGTGCAACCTATCAGGTTCCGGTTGACGTTCGTCCGGAGCGCCGTCAGGCCCTGGCCATCCGCTGGCTGATTGCTGCCGCGCGCAAGCGCAACGAAACGACCATGGTCGACCGACTGTCGGGCGAGCTTCTCGATGCATCCAACAACCGTGGTTCCGCGGTCAAGAAGCGCGAAGACACGCACAAGATGGCTGACGCCAACCGTGCGTTCTCGCATTATCGCTGGTAATCCCGAACGGGTTCGAAAGGCAGTCCACAATGGCTCGCGAATATAAAATCGAAGACTACCGAAATTTCGGTATCATGGCGCATATCGACGCCGGCAAGACCACGACCACCGAGCGTATCCTTTATTACACCGGCAAGTCGCACAAGATCGGTGAAGTCCACGATGGCGCAGCCACGATGGACTGGATGGAGCAGGAGCAGGAGCGTGGCATCACGATCACCTCCGCTGCCACCACGACCTTCTGGAAGGGCCGTGACGGCAAGATGCGCCGCTTCAACATCATCGACACCCCCGGCCACGTCGACTTCACCATCGAAGTCGAACGCTCGCTGCGCGTTCTCGACGGTGCTGTCGCTCTTCTCGATGCCAACGCCGGCGTAGAGCCGCAGACGGAAACCGTCTGGCGTCAGGCTGAGAAGTACAACGTGCCGCGCATGATCTTCTGCAACAAGATGGACAAGACCGGTGCTGACTTCTACCGCTCGGTAGAGATGATCAAGACCCGTCTCGGCGCCACCGCAGTCGTCATGCAGCTCCCGATCGGCGCAGAGTCCGAGTTCAAGGGCGTTGTCGACCTGATCGAGATGAACGCTCTCATCTGGCGCGACGAATCGCTCGGCGCTCAGTGGGACGTCGTCGAAATCCCTGACGACCTGAAGGAAAAGGCTGAAGAGTATCGCGAAAAGCTGATCGAGACCGTTGTCGAGATCGACGAAGCCGCGATGGAAGCCTACCTCGAAGGCACCATGCCCGACAACGACCAGATCCGCGCGCTCGTTCGTCGCGGCACGATCGACGTCAAGTTCCATCCGATGTTCTGTGGCACCGCCTTCAAGAACAAGGGTGTTCAGCCGCTGCTCGACGCAGTTGTTGACTACCTGCCGTCGCCGATGGACATCCCTGCGATCAAGGGCATCGACTTCAAGACGGAAGCTGAAATCGAGCGTCACGCTGACGACAACGAGCCGCTTTCCATGCTCGCGTTCAAGATCATGAACGACCCCTTCGTCGGTTCGCTGACCTTCGCCCGTATCTACTCCGGCAAGCTCGAAAAGGGCGCGTCGGTCATGAACACGGTCAAGGACAAGCGCGAGCGCGTCGGCCGCATGCTGCAGATGCACTCGAACTCGCGTGAAGACATCGAAGAAGCCTTCGCAGGCGACATCGTTGCTCTGGCCGGTCTCAAGGAAACCACCACTGGCGATACGCTCTGCGATCCGCTGAAGCCGGTTATCCTCGAGCGCATGGAATTCCCCGAGCCGGTCATCCAGATCGCGATCGAGCCGAAGACCAAGGGCGACCAGGAAAAGATGGGCCTCGCGCTCAACCGTCTGGCTGCTGAAGATCCGTCCTTCCGCGTGAAGACTGACCAGGAATCCGGTCAGACGATCATCGCCGGCATGGGCGAACTTCACCTCGACATTCTCGTCGACCGTATGCGTCGCGAATTCAAGGTTGAAGCAACCGTCGGTGCTCCGCAGGTTGCCTACCGCGAAACGATCACGCGTCAGCACGAAGAAGACTACACGCACAAGAAGCAGTCCGGTGGTACCGGTCAGTTCGCGCGCGTCAAGATCATCTTCGAACCGAACCCGGATGGCGAAGACTTCAAGTTCGAATCCAAGATCGTCGGCGGTGCTGTTCCGAAGGAATATATCCCGGGCGTTCAGAAGGGTATCGAAAGCGTTCTGTCTTCCGGTCCGCTGGCTGGCTTCCCGATGCTCGGCGTCAAGGCGACGCTCGTTGACGGTGCATTCCACGACGTTGACTCGTCAGTTCTGGCGTTCGAAATCGCTTCGCGTGCCTGCTTCCGTGAAGCAGCCAAGAAGGCCGGCGCTCAGCTCCTCGAGCCGATGATGAAGGTCGAAGTTGTCACTCCGGAAGACTACGTCGGCGACGTTATCGGCGACCTGAACTCCCGTCGTGGCCAGATCCAGGGTCAGGAGCAGCGCGGCATTGCAATCGTCATCGCCGCCAACGTTCCGCTGGCGAACATGTTCAAGTACGTCGACAACCTGCGCTCCATGTCGCAGGGCCGTGCTCAGTACACGATGACCTTCGATCACTACGCGCCGGTCCCGTCGAACGTCGCAACGGAAATCCAGGCAAAGTATTCCGGTCAGAAGTGACCGGAATACCAATTGACCGATAACAAGAATTAAGTCCCTCGCGGACTAGCAAGAATGGAGAGCCG
>NZ_AEYE02000008.1 GCF_000298315.2 Rhizobium grahamii CCGE 502
GGAAGCAGTTCAGGCGAGGCAATGCGCCGTCTCATCCTGATCGCCGCGCTATACG
This sequence comes from Rhizobium grahamii CCGE 502, assembly GCF_000298315.2. GTDB lineage: Bacteria > Pseudomonadota > Alphaproteobacteria > Rhizobiales > Rhizobiaceae > Rhizobium > Rhizobium grahamii. The sequence continues at coordinate 56 of NZ_AEYE02000008.1, forward strand.
CGCCTGCCAGTAGCCAAGGAATGGTTGCTCCACAACCGTGATATGCGTGATCCACTTGACCCAAGCCATGCCGAACCAGCCACCCACGACCGCGCGCAGCGGATAGCCGTGATCGCGTGTCAACGGCTCCTCGTTCATCGAATAGGCAAGCATCGTGCTGTCAGCGATGGCCTTCTCAAGCGGTAGACTGCGCGCAAAAGCGATGGGGCCGGGAGAAGCCGTTTTCTTGTTCGCGTCGACGACGCCGCTGTCGGCCCCTGCGAGCAGAACCTCACATGCGGTTCGCTTGACGCCCGCCATTTCCAAAATCTCGCGCAGAAGAACACCTGTCCACGCGGCATTGCCGACAGCTCCATTCTGCCACTGTAACCCCTCCCTCGGAGGCACATAGTAGACGCGCCCGTTTCCTGCGCATTCGACGACGGCGGTGAAAGTCGTGCTCTGCATCGCCTTGATGGTGTCGAGGTCAAGTTCGAGTGGCCGCTCCACCGCCCCGTCAACGCGCAATCTCCAGTCTCGCGCATCGAGGTCGGGCGACGGGAAATGGTTTCGCACGAAGAACAGCTCGGTTGGGATCAGCCAATCGGAGAGCGATGCAAACGGAAACTCGATGTTCTGTGGGGATTTCTGTCGAACTATTAGACTGGGTTGCTGTGGTGTCGGCATCGTCCTCGTCTCCTTCCAAGAGCACAACGTCGGCTCCGCGGTCGCGCGAATTGCGGTGCGATCACACTGGCCCTCGCAGTGCATGTGTCGCATTCCGTCTGCGGGCCTTATTCTAGCATATGCCGCACGTTCCTCGGGTCGACCTCGAACGGCAGTAAAGGGCCGCAAACACCAGTCCTATCGTCATCTTTATCGCCATACTCACGCGATCATTGTCAGCAAAGAGATGCGACGGAAACGTGAATCTCCGTCGCATCGATCTGAATCAGTTTGCGAAGCCTTCCGGGGCGCAAAATGACCGGACTACGCCTTTTGCGGACCTTTTGGAATAATGCCGGAGCGGCCGAACATGCGCAACACGGCCACGATCAATCGCCACGTTCGGTGAAATCCGACCAAGGTGCGGCGACCTAACCTAAAGTCGCCTTTAGGAACTCAATCGTGCGCGACCAGGCTAGCTTCGCTGCTTCAGCTGAGTAGTGCGCGCTGTTGCTGTCGTCATCAAAAGCGCGCTCCGTGTTCTCGTAGGTGAAAATCTCCGCCCTTACGCCAGTCTTTTTCACCACGTCGACAAACGCCGGAATCTCGGGATCTACGAAAGGGTCTTTGCCAGCCAGGTTGAGCAGGAGTGGCGTCTCGATAGGGCCCACATCGGCAACCGACGGCGGGTGCCCATAGAAGATAACCGCGCCACTGAGATCAGTCCCTTTGGTGACCAGGTCGTCTATCGCAGTCGCGCCCAATCCAAAACCGACTGCGCCAATCTTCCCGTTGCTCACGCCGTCGGATTTTAGCCAGACCAAGGCCACCCGGGTATCGGCAGCCATGTCTGATCTTGTCTCCATTCCCACCGTTTCGAGGGCAGGCCCGGGTTCGGCCGGCGTCCCACCAAAACGCGAAGCATAGTCAGGTGCCAATGCCACAAATCCCTCAAGGGCCAGGCGCCTTGTGACCTCCTCGAAATGCGGCGTCAGACCCAACTTGTCATGAACCACCACTACACCGGGGTGAAGCTTGGTGCTGTCGGGGCGGGCAAGATAGCATTCAAGTTTGCCCCAAGCCGTATCGAGAGCCACTCTTTCGGTGCGCAATCGCGGGTCGTCATTGCCGACTTGAGCCGCATTCGCATATTCGGACACAAGGCACGCGGGCAGCATTGCTACGGCTGCCACTGCGGCCAAGCATTCCACCGTATCAACAAGAAGCACCCGACGCTTCATGTGTGCAAGGAAGTCCAACGACGTCGATCTCCGCTGGGGCAAGACATATTAGCGCAACTCTCCGAGTGCAGAAACCGGTGGGCTCAAACCTTGATCGAGCGAATTCGATTTCACGAAATCGCCGCATTGGGACGCTGCGGTCGGACGAAGGATTGTGCCGCCGCGGCCGTCCGCGAGTTGAACTGGACCCGCGGTTTGGGTTCGACGAGGTGTTCGCGCAACTGGATAGGCGAAGCCTGGAGGTGATGCCGCCGGGATCGCAGATGAACCGGAAGCCGGAATAGCCGGTCGCAGAATATCCGTCTCTCGTTAAGCGAGCCGGTTGCGATGGTTGCGACGGGCAAGACAGCAGTCTTGGCCGCTTTGCGCCCCAATAGCGGACAGCAGTATCTGGAACGCCCTAGTCGGGCGTCGGCTGCCGCAGCGCCTTATGCGCGGCTCCTGTCGGAAGAGGGTTACTCGGGATTTGCGTCAACAATTCTGCCAATCGTTGCTGCCAATGCGGATTCCGCTGTCTTAGCGGCTCTAAAGCATCGCCTGGCGGGTTCTCCATTTCGCTCATCAACTCGCGCGATGATCGCGCCTCTGCAAGACGCCCGACGGTCGCATAGCAGCAGGCCAGTGTTTCTTGGACCGGCCGCCATGCTGGGCGCACCTTTTGGGCTCTCACGGCGGCAGCCAGGGCGTTGGCTCCGTCGCCGGCAAACAAGTGGGCCAGTGCCAGAAAGTTCAGCCAAACGAAGTTCTGTGGGTCGTTGGCATTCAACATGAGGCCGTGTTCCAGTGGCGCTATGGCACTCGACGCGCTACCCCTAAAGAGCTCCGCCATTCCCAAGACAAGGTGGCCAAGGGCGAAACTCGGGCTGATCTCGATCGCCCTTTCGGCGGCAAGGACCGCCTGTTCGGGTGCATTCGCGTACGCGCTGCAGATCGCCAACGCGTAATGTGTGTACGGGTTCTTTTCGTCGAGCCGAACTGCCGCCAAGGCGGCATCCAAACCTTCCCTGATGTCTTCGGAGGGACGCTTGCTCCATCCATAGGCGACGATGCCTGCGCTCACCCGACCAAGCCAGAGATGGGCTTCGGCAAGTTCGGGGTCGAGCCGGCACGCCTCTCTGAATAGCTCTCGTGCCATGAGGTGGGTCTGCTGGCCAACGCGGTGGAAATGCCAGGTCCCCTGCCGCACTATCTCCCACGCCGTCATATTTCCCGTGTGCCGCGCCGCCGCGGGAAGTGACGCCGTCTTCAGCAGTTCTGGCTCAATCGCACCCGCGATCCTCTCCGCGATGGCGTCTTGAACGGCGAATGCCTCTTCCAGTTCCAAGTCATACCGTTCGGCCCAGACTTCACTGGCCGAAGTGGTCTCGACCAGTTGAGCAGAGACCCGAAGGCGACTGCCAGACCGGCGCACACTTCCTTCGAGCACATAACCGACACCCAGTTCCTGGCCCACCTGCTTGGCACTGACCGACTTGTTCCTGTAGACAAAACTTGAATTGCGCCCGATTACCCGAAACCATCGAAATCTCGTGAGCGCAGTGATCACATCTTCGGTGATGCCATCCACCAGATAAGCCTGTTGCTTGTCATTGCTCAAATTGGCAAACGGTAGGACCACGATCGATGGTCTGCCGGGGTTCGCGGGCGAACCGGGCAACGCCGCGGGCGCATCAACGGCAGCAGAATGCAGGCTATTGACCCGGCCCGTAAAACGATACCCCACACGAGGCACGGTGGCGATCCACTCGTTCCCCTCTGGTTGCGGGCCAAGCATCTTGCGCAAGGCAGCGATCTGAACCGAGAGATTGCTCTCCTCGATGATCGCGGTGGACCAGGCAGCGTCCATCAGCGCGGACTTGCTTACGACCTCTGTGGAGGCCCGCACGAGCGCGTGCAGCAGCAACAAGCCCTTATGGCCAATTGCCACCCGCCGTCCTTCACAAGTCAGTGCGCCGCACTGCATGTCGAGGATGAACGCCCCGAACGCGAACCGTTGCGGCACGACGCTGGCGGCCACGGTTTCTTCAGAAGAATTCGGGACTTTTTGGCCTCCCATTAAGGACTCCGGTCGGTCTTCTTGTGATCCTCTTGCGTAGGTCACCAAAACTAGCACAGAGGAGATCAAAATGACGATTTCAAAAGAACGAACCGATGCAGGTTTGGCCTTCTCGCGGGGCAAGGCCCTGGTCTCCAAAGGGGACGCGGGATACCAAGCTGAACAGGGGCCTGATTACCTGCCCGGCATTAGTGCGGAGTCGGTTGGCTCAGCCGCACTGTGGCTCGGTACCGCTACGATCCCGCCTGGGAGACGCACCAAGGCGCATGTGCATGAGCGCCACGAGAGTGCCTTCTACATGTTGAGCGGTGAAGAGTTGGAGCTGTGGAGTGGCGATGAACTCCAGCATAGGGATCTGATGCACCCCGGAGATTATCTATACATCCCCGCCAACGTGTTGCACGTGGCCGTCAATCGGGGAGCCGAACCAGCCGTATTTGTCGGGGCGCGCAACGAGCCAACTGCGCAAGAAAGCGTTGTTCTTTATCCTGAAATGGATTCCCGAGTGCCATGACAGACGGATGTCCGCTTCGGGCTGAATGCGGACATTAGCGGACGGCGGCAAAGCTCCAAGACGGACATTCGAGCGGCCCGTCATCGCGCCGTACTGATCTGTATTTTTACGACGTTGAGCCTCGCCCAGACACTCTCGCGCGGTCGTTACAACCAAAGCTTCCATCCTATGAGTTAATTGGCCGTGTCACCAAGCGTATGCTAATATGAATAATGTGGGTGGGGTGACGGCGTAGAGGCAGAGGATGTTCCTCCGCCCGGTATTGGTTGTTGCTAAGTCTGTTTGGCCTTTGTGTAGTTAGTTGGGTTTAGGCTCCAAACTCTTCTGATGTACTCGTTCAACTCGAGTTCCCCTTAATGCTGATGTGACCGTTTCAATCTGATGGTAGCGACCGGGAGGGTACCATGCGAATGAAATTGGCATTTTTGACGCAGGTCGCTGCGGCAGCCCTGACGTGTTCAGCCTGGACTGTGAGCGCCCAGGAAAACACCGGGACACCGGGTGCGCCGGACGCGACGACGACCCTTGACGGGCGATACCTTCCCAATCCGCCGACGCCGTTCGGCGGTGAAATCGGGTTGAGCGCCAAGGACTCAAAACCGTATTGGCCGCCGCAGGTCGTGCCACCCAAGGGCGCCCCCAATATCCTTTTGATCATGACAGACGATGCCGGTTACGGGGTGGCCGGCACGTTCGGCGGCGTTATCCCGACTCCAGCGCTCGATCGGGTGGCGCAGATGGGCCTCCGCTACACGCAGTTCCACTCGACGGCGCTCTGTTCGCCTACGCGGGCGGCGCTAATCACAGGACGCAACCATCATTCGACCGGTTTTGGTGTGATTTCCGAGCAGGCGACCGGCTATCCAGGATACGATTCCGTTCTGGGCGTAGACAACGCAACGATCGGCAACATTCTGAAGCAGAACGGCTATTCCACATCATGGTTCGGCAAGAACCACAACACGCCATCGTTCCAGTACAGCAGCGCCGGTCCCTTCGACCAATGGCCGTCGGGCATGGGCTTTGACTACTTTTATGGCTTCATGGGCGGCGACAGCAACCAGTGGGAGCCCTATCTCTTTCAGGATCACACGCAGATTTTTCCTTGGGTCGGAAAGCCCGGCTACAATCTGATTACCGACGAGGCCGACAACGCCATCAACTACATCAAGCAGTTGAACGCGGCTGCGCCTGACAAGCCCTTCTTCGTCTACTATGTACCCGGCGCCACACATGCACCGCACCATCCGACGCCAGAGTGGATCGAGAAGTTCAAGGGCAAGTTCGACATGGGCTGGAATGCCATGCGCGACCAGATCTTCGCGAACCAGAAGCTCCTCGGGGTCATTCCGCAAAATACGCAACTCACCCCCTGGCCCGATGATTTGCCGAAATGGGACGCGCTCGACGCTGACAGCAAGAAGCTGTTTGCCCGCCAGGCCGAAGTGTTCGCAGCTTACGTCGCCTACTCCGACAATGAGATCGGGCGCGTGATCCAGGCGGTAGACGACATGGGCAAGCTGGACAACACGCTCGTCATCTATATCGAGGGTGACAACGGCACGAGCGCGGAAGGGAGCACGCTAGGCACCCCGAGCGAGGTGATCACCATCGAGGGCCTTCAGGTCCCCGTCGCCGATCAGTTGAAATTTTACGATGCCTGGGGTAGCGACCAGACTTACCCGCACATGTCGGTTGCATGGTCATGGGCCTTTGACACGCCGTTCAAATGGACCAAGCAGGTGGCCTCGCATTTCGGCGGCACACGGCAAGGCATGGCAATGGCGTGGCCCGCCCGCATCAAGGACGCAGGCGGAATTCGCAGCCAGTTCCATCACATCATCGACATCGTGCCGACGATCCTCGATGCGACCGGGATCCCGGCACCAGCCATGGTCAACGGTGTGGCGCAAAAGCCGATCGAAGGCGTCAGCATGGCCTACACGTGGAATAAGGCAAACGCCGACGCGCCTTCGACACGCCGCACGCAGTACTTCGAAATGTTCGGAAACCGGGGCATCTACAACGACGGCTGGTACGCCTGTACCACGCCGCCGGCAGCGCCCTGGTTGATGGGCACTGCGCCGATGCCGGAAGTGGTCAATGGCTACAAATGGGAACTCTATAATCTCAACGAGGATTATTCTCAGGCCAACGACCTCGCGCAGAGCAATCCTGACAAGCTGCATCAGTTGCAGGAATTGTTTCTGCTCGAAGCCGCGAAATACAACGTGTTCCCGCTCGACAACTCGATCCTGGAGCGGCTCATGACCCCGCGACCGAGCGCGACCGCCGGACGGAAGCTGTTCACCTATTCAGGCGTCGTCTCAGGCGTGCCTGGCGGAAACGCCCCGAACATCCTGAACAAGTCCTACACGATCACCGCTGAGATCGAGATTCCGGCGACCGGCGCGGACGGCATGCTGGCGACGACGGGCGGTCGTTTTGGCGGCTTCGGCCTATACGTCCTGAAGCAAAAGCCGGTGTTTCTCTATAATTTCGTGGACATCGAACGCTTCCGGTGGGAAGGCCCCGACACGCTGCCGCCAGGCAAGCATACCATCGAGTTCGACTTCACATCGGACAGCCACAACATGGGCAGCGGCGGTACGGGCATCCTCAAGGTGGATGGCAAGGAAGTCGCCAACCAGAAAATTCCGCACACTGTCCCAGCTCTTATGCCGTGGGACGAGACCTTCGATGTCGGTGTTGATACTCGCACCGGTGTCGATGACAAGGACTACCAGGTGCCGTTTGCCTTCACCGGGACGATCAACAAGCTGACGGTCCAGTTGAACTGAGACTGTGCTGGGCTAGTTCCAGTGGCAGCTAAGGGCCGACAGCTGACCCTCTTCGCTCGACCGCTTTGCGCCAGAAGCGACAAATACGAAGTGACTGGGCGCGCCCAAACGATACAATCATGATTTGCTTGCCTATGTAATCGTGCGCAAGTGAACCGGTGGAAAGGGCTCTGTATGTCTCCGCAGATCAAGACCGACGCCCGCGACGATGCTTTTGCGGTGCGACGTGCTGTCTTCATGGACGAGCAGGGCTATGAGAACGAGTTCGACGGCATCGACGACAACCCCTCCTGCGTGCACGTGACGCTCTATATCGATGGCGAGCTTGCCGGCTGCTCACGCCTGTTCCCCGAGCAAATCGAGCGAGCACTTGCGCCCGAGAGCCCGCAGTCGCCGACATGCATCTTCGACGAGGGCGTGACAGCAGGGGAGACGTACCTGCTGGGCCGCGTAGCCGTGATGCCGGCGTTTCGCCGCCGGGGCCTGGCGAGTGTGATCATCGCTGCGAGCGACGAGGCGGCGCGCGAGGTCGGCGCCAAACTGGTGAAGCTGCATGCCCAGGAGTACGCGCACGATCTGTACGCCAAGCAGGGCTATACGCGGATCAGCGATGTCGATTACGAGGACGAGGGCCAGCCGCACCTTTGGATGGCCAAGCGGCTGTGATCGCGGACAGTTCCCTCGGCAGCGGTGCAGACATTCCGTGTCCCTCGTCCCCCCCGCGTCAACGTAAGGCACCTTGAACAGAGGGGATCCGGTGCCCAGGTGCGCTTTGGGCTCGAAGTTGCAAGGCAACGTCCGCATCGGGCCAATGCCGCCTTCACGGTATGTGCCATCTGTGTTTTCGACAAGGCCGAGGCGATCGGCGCAGGGGACTCGAAATTACGTCCGAGTCGATCGCCTCTCTACCCTGAAAGGTCTAGGCGCTGACAATTGTGTCGGCGCTTGGCTTGTCCTTGCTGTCATCGCCGGTCAGCTGCCGCTTCAGCTCATCGGCAATCTGCTTTTCGATGGCCTCGCGCTGTTCCGGCGGCATCGACGCCAGCTCATCTTCGGTAATCCCAAGACTCTTGAGAATGCTGTCGCGGATCCGCTCCGCCGGAGTCTTGTTGGCGAGATCGGTAAACTCGGAGACAACAGCGTCATGGCGTGCCTTCGCGGGATCTTCCGTGCCGTCCATGGTCACGGTGGCGCTCGCCTGCAGCGCCCACATCGTGCTGGAGATCGAGGTCGGCGTGCTGCTTGGCTGCAGCGCCGCGCCGCTTTGGCGAACGCCGACCTCGGTATCACTGGACTGTTGCTTGCTGCGCTGGCCCGATTGGGAAAAGAGGTTGCTCAGTCCGTAGGTGCTGGAAATGCTGCTGCCGATCTTCATGAAAATTTCTCCTTTAAACAATGCGCAGGAGAATGGCGCAGCAGTCCTGCCTGGAGCTTGCGGCGCCAGGACTCGGATGGCCGTCGTCAACCGGCGGCCATCCGGCAAGGCTTCAGGGCAGCGCGTAGCCGATCACATAGTCCCCGGGCTTGGTTCCGATCGAGCCGTGCCCGCCGGCGACCATGACGACGAACTGCTTGTTGTCCGTCGTATAGGTCATTGGCGTCGCCTGGCCGCCGGCCGGCAGGCGGGCCTGCCAAAGCTGATTGCCATTCGTCACGTCATAGGCGCGCAGATAGTTGTCGACCGCAGCGCCGAGGAAGGCGACGCCCCCCTTGGTCAGCATCGGGCCGCCGATGCCGGGCACGCCGACCTTGAAGGGCAGCGGCAGCGGCGTCATGTCGTGCACAGTGCCGTTTTTCAGCTTGTAGGCCGTCTTGCCGGTGAGGAGATCGACGCCGGCGACATAGCCCCAAGGCGGCGCCTGGCACGGGATCTTGAGCGGTCCGAGGAACGGCCCCATGAACACGCCGTAGGGCGCGCCGTCGTTGCGGTTGAGACCCTGTTCGCTGCCCTTTTCATCCTGGCTCTTCGGTGGAATGTCGGCGGCCGGAACCAGCCGCGAGGTGAAGGCGAGATAGGTCGGCATCCCGAACATGATCTGCCGCTCGGGATCGACCGCGACGCTGCCCCAGTTGAAAGTACCGAAGTTGCCGGGATAGATGATCGAACCTTCAAGCGACGGCGGCGTGTAGCGGCCCTCGTATTTGTAGCGATGGAAATCGATGCGGCAGGCGAGCTGGTCGAGCAGCGTCACGCCCCACATGTCCTTCTCCTGCAGCGGCGGCGGCGAGAAGGTGAGGTCGGAGATCGGTTGCGTCGGTGCTGTGCGATCCTCGGGGATTGCGCCCGATGGTGCCGGGATTTCCTTGAAGGGAATGATCGGCTCGCCGGTGCGCCGGTCGAGAACGTAGATGTCGCCCTGCTTGGTCGGGCCAACCAGCGCCGGAACGACTGTCCCGTTAGGCTTCTTCATGTCGAACAGAACAGGCTGCGCCGGCACGTCCATGTCCCAGAGATCGTGATGGACGAACTGTTGGACCCATTTCAGCTGCCCGGTGTTGATGTCGAGTGCCACGATCGATGACGAGAACTTCTCGACATTTTCGCTTCTGTTCATGCCGAGCTGGTCCGGCACCTGGTTGCCGAGCGGGATATAGACCATGCCGAGCCCGTCATCGACGCTGAGCACAGACCAGCTGTTCGGGGAATTGGTCGTATAGGTCTGGCCCTCGGGTAGGGGCGTGGTCACATCGGGATTGCCCGAGTCCCAGTTCCAGATCAGCGCGCCGGAATTGATATCGAAGGCGCGGATGACCCCTGACTGCTCCTGCGTCGAGTAGTTGTCGTTGACGGCGCCGCCGATAATCAGCTTGCCGGCGACTGCAACCGGCGGAGAGGTCGAGTAGTAATAGCCGGCCGGATTGTACTTCATGCCTTGCTCAAGGTGCAGCACGCCCTGTTCGGCAAAGCTCGTGCAGACCTTGCCGTCGAGCGCATCGAGCGCGATCAGGCGGGCATCCGAGGTCGGCAGATAGACGCGATCGACGCAGGGCTGGCCAGCGGCGACCGATGTATCATGGTAGTAGGTCACGCCGCGGCAGGTCTGGTGCTGGCGGTCGGGATTCATGCCTGAATTGGCGTCGTGCTTCCATTTCTCCTTGCCTGTCTTCGCATCGAGCGCGATTGCCCAGTTGTGCGGCGTGCAGAGGTAGAGGGTGTCGCCAACCTTCAGCGGCGTCACCTGATAGGTCGTCTCGCCGACGTCGTCAGGCCGCTTCACGTCGCCCGTCTGATAACGCCAGACCTCCTTGAGATCCTTGACGTTGCCGACGTTGATCTGGTCGAGCGGCGAGTAGCGCTGGCCGAATGGGGTGCGGCCATATTGATGCCATTCGCGGTTCTGGACCGTGCCGCCGAAGGTCGGTGTGCCCGACACTTGCGTCGGCAAGGTCCCGTGCATGTCGTGCGGATCCGTCGTCATCGAGTAGCCGGCGACGACGATTGCGATAAGCAAGGGAATGGCGAGCGGCCATGGATTGGCGCCGTAGGAAATCCCGGTCGGGCTGAGGAAACCAAGCGGCCCCCGGATCCAGGGCGTGAGCAGCCAGAGGCCAAGCAGGATAATCAGCCCGCCACGCGGCCCGAGCTGCCACCAATCGAAGCCGACTTCCCAGATCCCCCAGGCGAGCGCAACGATGACCAGCAGCGCATAGGCCCACAGGGCCGCCGCCCGGCGCATGAGAAGCAGGATGGCGATGACGAGGAACATTACGCCGGAGAACAGATAGAAGAAGCTGCCGCCGAGGATGACGAGCCAGAGGCCGCCACCGCCGAGCGCCAGCCCGAGCAGGATGAAAAGGATGGAGGTTATGACAATTGCCATTATGGGGAACTCTCGCGGAGGATAGTCGGGTGCGACGAAAACGCGAAAAAACGCCTGCTAATCAGCGAGATAGAGCGACCGCAGTCAGCGTCAACTGCGACCATAGGTGTCAGACTTGCGAGACTTTCACCCGATCACGTGCCGCAGAAGGTCTGCAGCACGCGTTCTTCCGGCTTCGGCGGCTCCATGTACGCCGCAAATGCGGGCTGGTCCTCATAGGGCTTGGCGAGAACCGCAAGCAGTGCTTCGAAGAGCGAGAAATCCGCTTCCTCGACGGCCGCGCTGATCGCCTGCTCGATGCGATGGTTGCGCGGAATGAAGGCGGGATTGACCGCGCGCATCGCCGCCCTGCGATCCGCCTCCGTCCGGCCTTCGTCGCGGGTCAGGCGGTCGCACCAGCGGCCAAGCCATTCGCGCGCGCCATCCGGTTCGCGGAAGGTCGAGAGGAACAAAGCCTCGCCATCACCGGGAGTGACAGCGTCGGAAAGCCGACGGAAGGTGAGGGTGAAGTCGGCCTGTTGCGCCTGCATCGCGGCGAGCAGCGACTGGATGAGCTCAAGATCGCCGTCCTCGACGGTCGCGAGGCCGATCTTCTCACGCATGCCGCGCAGCCAATGGATCTGGAAGCGCTCGCCATATTGCTGGATCACGGTATTGGCGAGTTCGAGGGCCTTTTCGGCATCCGTATCGAACAGCGGCAGCAGCGTTTCGCCAAGCCGCGCCAGGTTCCATTGGCCGATGCCGGGCTGATTGGCATAGGCATAGCGGCCGCCCTGGTCGATCGAGGAAAAGACAGTGCCGGGATGGTATTCATCAATGAAGGCGCAGGGGCCGAAATCGATCGTCTCGCCCGAAATGGTCATGTTGTCGGTGTTCATGACGCCGTGGATGAAGCCGATGTGCAGCCACCTCGCGATCAAGGCAGCCTGCCGCTCGCAGACGGCCTCGTAGAGCGCCAGGTAGGGATTGTCCCTATCTTTCAGTTCCGGATAGTGCCGGTCGATGACATAGTCGGCCAGCGCCCGCACGCCGTCGGTATCACCGCGCGCCGCAAAGAACTGGAAGGTGCCGACGCGGATATGGCTTGCGGCAACACGGGTAAACACAGCGCCGGGCAGAATGTTTTCGCGATAGACGGGCTGCCCGGTCGAAACCGCAGCAAGCGCCCGGGTCGCCGGGATGCCGAGCGCATACATTGCCTCGCTGACGATATACTCCCGAAGCACCGGACCGAGCGCGGCGCGGCCGTCGCCGCGGCGGGAATAGGCCGTCTGGCCGGCACCCTTCAACTGGATGTCACGACGCTGACCGTTGCGATCGATCACCTCGCCGAGGAGGATCGCTCGCCCGTCGCCGAGCAACGGCACGAAGGAGCCGAACTGGTGCCCGGCATAGGCCATCGCCAAGGGATCGGCGCCTTCAGGTACGAGGTTGCCCGAGAAGATCGCCGCGCCGTCGCGCTTTAGCGCCTCGACATCGAGGCCGAGTTCTTCCGCAAGCAGTTCGTTCAGCTTGATCAGCCACGGCTCGGCGGCCTGCGAGGGATCCTGGCGCGTAAAGAACTGTTGTGGCAACCGCGCATAGCTGTTGTCGAAGGAGAAGGGCCGGGAGGTGGATGCGTTCGAAGCTAAGGTCATGAGTCTTAGGTAGGGCTCGGGCACGCATGACGCAAGCTGGGGACGCTTGCGTCATGCGTGCCCGAGCCTTTCGGCTGGTCGTGCAGCGTTCCAGCACCGCAGCCATTCCCTGACGGCACGGCTGCCCTGCCATATCAGCATAACGACGCCACATTTGCGGGCGTATACAAAGACCTCTAATCCTCTTTTGGCATCAAGCCATACCATACTGCGGCCATCGCTTCCGCGCCGGCCACGCCACTGCGAGTGATCCCTGACGATGTCGGATCAGATCTACCAGGCGGCTGCCGTCGGGCGCGCCAAGCCTAATTTCCGCGTGATAGCGATGATCGTGGCGAGCGCCATGTTCATGGAGCAGCTAGACGCAACCGTCCTGGCAACGGCGCTGCCGACCATGGCGCGGGATTTCGGCGTCAGCGCCCCGTCGATGAGTATCACGCTGACTTCGTATCTCCTCAGTCTGGCGATCTTCATTCCGGCAAGCGGCCTGATTGCCGATCGCTTCGGCTCGCGCACCGTCTTCCGCTCGGCGATCGCCGTCTTCGTGACGGGCTCCATCTTCTGCGCGCTGTCGCCGACCTTGCTCTGTCTCGTGCTGGCGCGACTGCTGCAGGGGTTAGGCGGCGCGATGATGCTGCCGGTCGGCCGCCTCGTGCTGCTGCGCAGCGTCTCCCGCAAGGACATGGTCAACGCCATGTCGTGGCTGCTGGTGCCGGCGCTGATCGGCCCGATCCTTGGCCCTCCGGTCGGCGGCCTGATCGTCACCTATCTCGACTGGCGCTGGATCTTCTACATCAACGTACCGATCGGCATCATCGGCTTCACGCTGGTCTCGATCTTCATCGAAGACTTCAAAGGCGAGGCGAAGCGCCGGTTTGATACGATTGGTTTCATCCTCTCCGGTATTGCGCTCGGCTCCCTGCTGTTCGGTTTCGAAAGCTCGAGCCGCCCGGGCGAGGGTGCTTTCTCGCTGTTCCTGATCGCAGTCGGCCTGCTCTTCGGCGTTGCCTATCTCAAGCATGCCCGCCGCCATCCGGCGCCGATCATGGATTTCTCGCTGATGAAGGTGCCGAGCTTCGGCACCTCGGTCATCGCCGGATCGCTGACCCGCATCACGCAGGGCGCGCAACCCTTCCTGCTGCCGCTCTATTTCCAGCTCGGTTTCGGATTGTCTGCGGCCAAGGCCGGTCAGCTCGTCACCGCCGCAGCCCTCGGCTCGATGGCGATGAAGGCCGTAGCGCCCCGGGTGCTGCGCCGCTTCGGTTTCCGCAGCAGCCTGGTCGCGAACGGCATCGTCGCCACCTTCGGCTATGCGCTCTGCGCCGCCTTCCGGCCCGACTGGCCGCTCGGCCTGATCTTCGCGATCCTCGTCATGTGCGGCTTCTTCATGTCGTTCCAGTTCACAGCCTACAACACGGTGGCCTACGACGAGATCGACCGCGACCGCATGAGCTCGGCCACCAGCTTCTACACGACATTCCAGCAGCTGATGCTGTCGCTCGGGATCTGCGTTGGCGCGCTGGCGCTGCACACCTCGATGGTGGCCAATGGCAGTCAGACGCCACAGCTGCGCGATTTCTCCGCCGCCTTCCTCTTCGTCACCGCGATCTCGATCACCGCGACGTTCTGGAACCTGCGATTCTCCAGAAGCGCCGGCGCCGACATCAGTGGCCACGATGCCGGCAAGGCCGCGCACGCTTCCGAGCACTGAGCGTCAGGCGGCGCGCGGAAGGTCGGGCAGGCAAGCCTCGCAGATGGCCGCGACATGCCGGTGATCGGTGCCGCAGCAGCCGCCGACAATCCTGACTTGCGGCATTCTCTGCATCAACTCCCTGTACCGCTGTCCGAGATCGGCGGGATCGCCGGCATCCAGCGTCTCGCTCTCGTCGAGCTCAGCATGGCTCATGCGCGAAGCATTGGCCCGCAGCCCATGGATGCGCTTCGTCCATCCGGCGCGGTGATCCAGCGCCTCGGCAAAGTGCGTCGGATGCGCGCAATTGATCATGTAATAAGCCACTGAGCCGCCTGTCGCCGCATCCGTCGTCTCGATCGCCTCCTGCATGCTGCAGCCGGTCACCAGCTTGCCGTCGGTCTCGACGGTGAAGGAGATCGCGCAGGGCATATCCCGGGCAACGGCGGCCCGCGCGACGCCGATGGCCTCGTCGATGTTGTTCAGCGTGACGGCGGAGATCATATCGGCATCGCTTTCGGCAAAGCTGCCGATCTGGATGCTGTGATAGTCCTCGGCTTCGGCCGCGTTCATGTGGCCTGCCTTGTATCCATCGCCGCGCGGCCCCATCGCTCCGCTGAGCACGATCGGCCGCCCCGATTCTTCGTGCCGCTCGCGCAAGCCCGCAAGCAGCGCCATGCTTTGAACATTGGCGTCGTGCAGCGCCTCCGGCGTGTAGCCGAGCTTTTCCGCCCAATCCGGGCTCGCCCGCCATGTCGGGCTGTCGAGAATGAAGCCGGCGCCATGCTTGCGGGCGATGTCGAGGTAGCGGCGATAGTAGGCGCGCAGCCGGTCGCGGCCCTCTTCGGACGCCATCATCACGAAGGATGCGAAGTGCGGCAGCTGCAATCCGTCGTGAAAGATGAAGGTCGTCTCCATGCCACCGTCGGTGACGAACGCGCCGCCCTTGAGCTGCGGCAGGCTGTGTCGGTATTTGACCATGACAATCCCTCTGTTCGGGCAATCCCGGACAATAGGTTCTCCGCTTCCGGGCTGCGAAACTAGGCGACTTGCGGTATAGTTCGGCATAGCATGATGTTTGCCTTTGATTTCAACCGCTTCCGGTGAGCGGCTGACAAAAGGGCCTCCATATCCACCAGAGCGGGCGGGCGAAAACCGTACCGGCGGTACAGGGGATTTGATGCGCAAGGGCGAGGAGACCAGAGCCCGCATCCTGGATGTGGCCGAAGCCGCCGTCCTGCAGAAGGGCTTCGGCGGCACCTCGATCGACGAACTGATCGCCGAAACCGGCATCACCAAGAGCGGCTTCTTCTACCATTTCCGGGACAAGAATGCGCTCGCCAAGGCGCTGCTCGAACGCTACATCGAAAACGACGAACGGATATACGACGAGATCTTCACCCGCGCCCGCGAATTGGCCGACGATCCGCTGCAATCTTTCTTGCTCGGTCTGAAGCTGCTTGCCGAACTGCTGTCGGACCTGCCGAACGGCCATCCGGGCTGCCTCGTCGCCACCGTCTGCTACTATGAGCGCCTGTTCGACCGCGACATCCAGGAAACCAACAAGCAGGCGGTGCTCGCCTGGCGCCGGCGCTTCCGCGGCATGTTCGAGGAGATTATGGTGGTCTACACGCCGCGCGAACCGATCGAGATCGACCAGCTGGCCGACATGGTCTCGACGGTGCTGGAGGGCGGCATCGTGCTATCGAAGGCGCTGAAGGAGCCGCAGGGGCTCGCCGACCAGGTTCTTGTGCTGCGCAGCTTCGTGAAGCTCCTGTTCCAACCACCGATCGTCCGCCAGTGATCAGCCGCTAGCTGCCACCCTCCATCGCAGCCGCCATTTCGGCGAGCTTGCGCACGGTGTTGAAATTGCGCGCTGTTCCCGGCTTCAGGGCCGGCAGCTTGAGCTTCGATTTGCCGGAGCCGATAGGGAAATGGACGTAGATTTCGCGCCCGGCGAGGAAGGCCTCCTCGCCATCAGGCGCGACCATCCCTACGAGAGCGTCGTTGGGCGCGGCCTTGGGCAGGAAGGTCACCAGCAGATAGTTCGGCTTGGCGTCGGGGAAGGGCGCATTGGCGACGACCGCCTCCAGTTCCTTGCGGCTTCGCAGCATCACGCCGGGCTTCCTGCCGAGCAGCTTTCCGAGCGCATCGTCCAGCCGCTGCTCGACCTCGGCTTCTGCCGCATCGGAGCGAAACAGCACGTTGCCGCTCTGGATGTAGGTCTTCACATCGCTGAAGCCGAGCTCTTCACAGACCGCCTTCAGCTCCGTCATGGGCAGCTTGCCCGTGCCGCCGACATTGATCGCCCTCAGGAGCGCCACATAGACCGTCACGGGCTCCTCCCAGCCGTTACATCTTCCCCGCGACCTTGATCGCGAAGGCATATTCGAAGGCGATCTCCTCGAGGCGCTGGAAGCGTCCCGAAGCGCCGCCATGGCCGGCATCCATGTTGGTCTTCAACAGGATCGGTGCCGAGCCGGTGGTCTTTTCGCGCAGGCGCGCCACCCACTTTGCCGGCTCCCAATAAGTGACGCGCGGATCGGTGAGTCCGCCGAGCGCCAGGATCGGCGGATAGGCCTTCGCCTCGACATTGTCGTAGGGCGAATAAGCGGCGATCTGCTCGTACTCTTCCTTGCTCTCGATCGGATTGCCCCACTCCGGCCATTCCGGCGGGGTCAGCGGCAGCGTGTCGTCGAGCATGGTGTTCAGCACGTCGACGAAGGGAACGGCGGCGATCAGACCGGCGAACTTCTCCGGCGCCATGTTGGCAGCGGCGCCCATCAGCATGCCGCCGGCCGAGCCGCCCTCGGCGATGATGTTGGCGTAGGAGGTGAACTTCTGCTGATTCAGATAGTCAGCGGCTGATATGAAGTCCTTGAAGGTGTTGGTCTTCTTTTCCATCTTGCCGTCTTCGTACCAGGCAAAGCCCTTGTCCTTGCCGCCGCGGATGTGAGCGATGGCATAGACGAAGCCGCGATCGGCGAGCGACAGGCAGTTGGTGTTGAAGCCGGCTGGAATGGTGATGCCGTAGGCGCCATAGCCATAGAGCAGGCAGGGCGCCGAACCGTCGAGCGGCGTGTCCTTGCGATAGAGCAGGGTAACGGGCACTTCAACGCCATCCCAGGCCGGGGCGAAGACGCGGCGGGTGACGTAGTCATCAGGATTGTGGCCAGAGGGCACTTCCTGGGTCTTCAACAGCGTGCGCTCGCGCGTCACCATGTTGTAGTCGTAGAGCTGCGACGGCGTCGTCATCGAGGAATAGGAGAAGCGAATGATGTCGCTATCGTATTCCGCGGCACCCTGCAGGCCGAGCGAATAGGCTTCCTCGGCAAAGGCGATCGCGTGTTCCTTGCCGGTCTTGCGGTCGCGGATCATGATCTGCGGCAGGCCATCCTTGCGCTCCAGCCACAGCAGGTGGCGGGCATAGGCCATGTGGCTGATGATCAGCGTGCCCGGCTTGTGCGGCACGACCTCGCGCCAGTTCGCCTTGCCCGGGTTTTCAACCGGCGCTTCCATGATCTTGAAATCCTTGGCGTCGCCGTCGTTCGTCAGGATGTAGAAGACGTCGCCGCCTTCCGTCATCGAATATTCGATGCCTTCCTCGCGCTCGGCCACCAGCTTCGGTTCGGCCGTCAGGTCCTTGGTGGACAGCAGGCGGTATTCCGAGGTCTCGTGATCGTGAATGTCGATGTAGATGAAGTCGTCGAGCAGCGAACCGCCGACGCCCATGAAGAAGCCGGCATCCTTCTCCTCGTAGACAAGTCGGTCCTGCGCCTGGGGCGTGCCAAGGATGTGGTGGAACACCTTCGAGGGGCGGTGGTTCTCGTCGAGTGCCGAGTAGAAGAAGCTCTTGCCGTCGGGCGCCCAGACGCCGCCGCCTCCGGTGTTCTCGATCACGTCGGCCATGTCCTCGCCGGTCGCAAGGTCGCGGACGCGCAGCGTATAGAACTCGGAGCCCTTGTCGTCATAGCCCCAGATGCCACGGCTGTGGTCGCTCGTATGGTCGAGGCCAGCGAGCCGGAAGTATGCCTTGCCGGCGGCCTCCTTGTCGCCGTCGAGCAGCACGGTGCGGATCGTCTCGTCCTTGACGTCGGAGTTGCGTGGAATGCGGAAGTAGCGGGGCTGTTCGCCGCCGGTGACGAAGAAGGTGCCGTAGGCGTAGTCGCCGTCCTTCATCGGCACGGAGCTGTCGTCTTCCTTGATGCGGCCGCGCATCTCGGCAAACAGCGTCTTCTGCAGCGCCTTGGTGTCTTCCATCGCCGCGTTCAAGTAGACGTTCTCCGCCTCGAGATGCTGGCGGATAGCAGGGTCGAGGATCGCCGGATCCTTGAACATCGCCTGCCAGTTGTCGGCGCGCAGCCACGCGTAGTCGTCGGTGCGCGTGATGCCGTGGCGCGTATCCGAGATCGGCTTCTTGGCGGCAGCGGGCGGGTTCGGCAGGTTCTTGAAGACGGTCAAGGAAAGCTCCGGATAGGTGATGTCAGGTGGGCAAGAGATAGAGGCGCGGATGCCTCTGATCAAGCGTCGAAGACAGCCCTGTGGCAAAACCGAAGGAATGCTCACGTTGCCTTGATGTCACCATATTGTTTAAGAAAGTCCGCTACGTCGCCCGGAATTTGCACCTTGTTCGACCGTCAAAACCTCGGTTCTTCACAGGTGATTCCGGAATGAGAATGCAAAGGAATCCCACCGTAATGCCAAAACGTCTCGTGTTGCTTCTGTCCGCATTTAGCCTTGCTGTTCCGGCCTTCGCAGTTGATCCCGCAATCAAGAAGCAGCTCGAAAAGCTCGATCCCGCGACCCGTCTCGAACAGAGCTGCGACACTGAGGCAATGAGCCGAATCAACAAGGACGAAACAGGCTACAGACCCGATAAAGTCATAGCCTACACGTTCAAGGATCCGGTTCCCGGCGATGACAAGCTGGAGGCGCCAGGTGCGGTGTTCCGCAGCAAGGGCGACTGGTATCACCTTTCCTATACCTGCATCACCGGTCCGCAGCACATGAATGTCCGCGAGCTTTCCTACAAGATCGGCGACAAGGTCCCGCGTGAAAAGTGGGAAAAATACTATCTCTATGATTGATGCGAGGCCAGGCCGGCAGGGTTTGCAGGCGTTGCCTTTGTGAGGCCTTAGTCCTCGGGCATCAGCTCTGTCGGTGAAGCTGGCGGCGAATCGCAGAAGCGACCGCAAGCGGCATCAAACCACATGGCGTCCGAACGCCATGTGCATTAAGCAGCGCTTGAACCACGAACGGCTTCTCTTTGGTATGAATCGTCTTTTTCTCGTTCCGGCGTTGCTGATCGCTTCCGCCTCTGTCGCCGCAGCTGCCGCGCTTCCGCTTGAGAATGCTCCGGCAACTACGCCCTCGAAGGTCGTGCAGGCACCAGGGACGGCGCCCGGACCGAGGCTGTTGGAGCCGCATCTGCGTATTGCCAGTTCTGGCATCAAGGGTCATGCGCGGGTGGCGCTCACCTTCGATGCCTGCATGGGCAAGGCTGACGACCGCATTCTCTCGGTGCTGGTGCGCGAGCGGATTCCGGCAACGATCTTCGTTACCGCCCGCTGGTTGAAGCACAATCCGCAGGCGCTGCAGGTCTTCCTGCAGAATCCCGATCTCTTCGAACTCGAGAACCACGGCCAGAACCATGTTCCTGCGGTCGACAAGCCGGTATCGATTTACGGCATTGCGTCGGCCGGTTCCCCGGAAGCGGTGCGCCAGGAAGTGCAGGGCGGTGCTGACGCAATGGTCGCGGCCGGCATTGCCCCACCGCATTGGTTCCGCGGCTCGACCGCCAAATACGATCGCTCCGCGATCGTCCAAATTCGCGACATGGGATACCGCATTGCCGGCTATTCCGTGAACGGCGACGGCGGCTCGCTGCTCGGCGCTGACGTCACGGAAAAGCGGATTGCGTCGGCCAAAGACGGCGACGTGGTGATCTCCCACATCAACCAGCCGACCCATGCGGCTGGCGAGGGTGTGGCCAAAGCAATCCTCGACCTGAAGGCCAAGGGCGTCGAATTCGTCCGGCTGCAGGACGTCGAGGACATGGGCGACGACCAGACGACACAGTAAGCTAGCTAAGGGCGACCTGCCGGCGCTCCTCGCTGATGCTCGGACGCTCAACGTACGCCGGTGCGTCGCGATCGAGGGCGAAATCATCGAACCAGTCGCGGTATCCGCCGCCGATCATTGCGCCGATGACCTGGGCCGCAAGATAGGAGAAGGTGATACCGTTGCCACCGTAGCCATAGGCGGCATAGACCTGCGGCATCGCGGGAACCGGACCGATCAGCGGCAGCCCGTCCGACGTCTCGCCGAAGGTGCCGCACCACGCAGTCGCAACGCTCGTATCGGCCCTCGACCAGAGCCGTTTCATCTTTTCCCGGATCGTCGCGACCTTTGCGGCAAGCTTGGCGTCGCGGGTGGCTGGATCGACGGTGTCGTCATCCTCGCCGCCGGCGATGATCCGCCCGTCAGGCGTCGTCCGCATGTAGAGATAGGGGTGGCTGTCTTCCCAGATCAGCACCTGGTCGCGCCAGAGTGCTGCCGGATCTTGCGGGATCGTCGCCAGAGCCCAGCTCGACGTCGTCCGGTGCAGTTTCGGCATGTCGATGCCCGGCATGGCGTAGCCGGTGGCAAGCACTGCAGTTTCCGCTTCGATGACGAACGGGCCGTCGGTCTCGGCCGTCACATGCCCGCCTTCGCAATGGAGCTTAGTCACCGAGGCTCCGATGAGACGTGCGCCCTGCTTCACGGCAATGTCCAGCAACCCCCAGGTCAGGAGCAGCGGATCGGCCTCCGCGGAGCCGCGCGACAGGATGCCCGCATCGCGATCGAGTTCGAACTCGGTGAAGAGATCGCAGTGCTCCAGATATCGGCTTGGCAGGCCCGCCCGGCGACGAAGCTCGACTTCCCGGAGGAGATCACCAGCGCCTTCTTGGTTGCTGGTCAGAAACAGCGATTGCCGCGGCAGCAAATTGCAGGCGATCCGGTTGGCGACGATCAGCTTGGAGAGACCGGCGACCGAGGCGGCACTGCGCCTGTAGATACCGACGGCGCGCTCGAAGCCATAGACGTGCTCGAGTTCGCCCAGCGTCCGGTCGGTTTCCCATTGCAGCATGGCTGTGCTCGCAACCGTACTGCCGAGGCCGGGCGTCTCGCGGTCAATGATGACCACGGAAAGGCCGCGTTCCGAAAGGAGCTGGCCCATCAACGCACCGGTAATCCCGCCGCCGATCACCATGGCGTCGACTTTGAGATTGTCTTGAAGTGGTTGGTAGGTGGGTTTCGGGCCGGCGTGGCTCCAAGGGGGGATACCGCTTTTCAGCCGGCTTTGGCGGGATTCTGCAAGATCGATTTCTGCCATCTGACGCGTCTTACCTCAATTATTTCGGCAATTGCGGTTGCAGTCTCTCTTCGATGAAAAGTTCATCGATGATGGTCATGACAATCAGCGATAGTGGTAGCGCCAGCATAGCACCAACCGCGCCCCACATCCAAGTCCAGAACAGAATTGCGAGGAACACGACGAAGGGGTTGATTTCCAAGCGTTTTCCCATCACGGCCGGGAAGATCAGGTTTTCCATGACGAGGTGCACGATGAAGAAGGCCGCAGCCGGCATCAGGCCAAATACAAGGCTGTCGTGTGTGATGATGCCGGCGATCGCGACGGCCAGCGTCATCATCGTAATGCCGAGATAGGGGACAAAACTCGACAGGAAGGCGAAGAAACCCCAAAGCACGGGAGCCGACAGGCCGCCCACATACGCGATGATCATCATCGTGATACCAAGGCAGGCGTAGATCAACGATGCCGTCGCAAAGTAGAAGCCGAGCACCTGTTCCACGCCGTTGATCACGCGGATGGCCGCCAGTCGCTGCGGCCGCGAGCGGAATACCATGATGATCGATTTGCGCAGGTTGACCCGCCCGGCCAAGAAAAGCAGCAGCGCGGCAAAAAAGATCAGTGCTTGTACAAGGGCGGGGGTCAGATTGGCGCTGACCAAGTGCAGCACGTTGCCGGTATTCTCCAGGAGTTTGTCGGTCGACATCGGCCCGCTCTGGAAGGTTTCGGGCGTGATGTGCAGCCACTTGATCCGTTCGAGATACGGCATCAGGCGACTGAAGGTCTTTTCGACGAAGGCCGGCCCTTCGTTGACGAGCGTCGCTACCGGCCCGGAAAGTGAATTGGCAACGAGGGCGATGACCAGCGCAACGGCAGTCGACAGGATGACAGCATTGGTAATGCGCGGCACGCCCAGCTTGCTGAGCTTTTCCGCGAGCAGGCCGAGGATCATGCCGACGACGATGGCAAGCGTTACCGGAATGAGGATCAGCGACATCATGTAAATGGCCGCAAAAGCGAGCACGCCGAAGATGCCGATCACGGCCCAGGCCATGCTGATATCAAGGCCGTCCTTTTCGAGGCGGCGGACCGGCGCTTGCGGTGGCAGATCTTCTGTCGCCTGCGTCAGTTTTTCGGCCCAAGCGCTGACATGGCGTTCGCCCATTGCGATCTTGCTTGCCTTCTTGCGGATGCCGTTGGCAATTCCCATGGAAATACGATGCCCCGGAAGCCCAAATGCTTCGCGCAGACAACGCGCGACAGCCGATTGGAGTTCCGTTACGCCATCGCTCGGGCTGCCCCGATCTTGCCGTATCTTCACGGCATCTTGGGCAAAGTTCGGCGGGTAGGCAGGGCCGCTTCCGGACTGCTTCTCAGCGGCGTCGCGGCCCTGTCAGCTGGGTGATGTTGTCGCGGGCAGTCGGTAGATCAGGCGGACAGCGTCAGACCGATACCCCAGGGGTCGTGCAGGAAGGTACCGCCATTGCGCTTCTCGCTCTTGATCTCGAGTTCGTCGAGCTTGGCTACTGCCTTGTCGAGCGAGGCCTTGTCGTTGAAGCGAAGCGTGTAGTCGGAAAGTCCGGTCATGCCGTCGGCGCGGGTTCCGGCGCCGCGACTGTTCCAGATGTTGGCGGCGACGTGGTGGTGATAGTCGCCCGTCGCAAAGAAGCTGGCACCGGGATAACGCGCCATCAGCTTCAGGCCGAGCACATCCCGGTAGAAGGCGTCTGCCTCCGGAATGTCGCCGACCTGCAGGTGGATGTGACCAATTGCAGTGCCGTCAGCCATGCCGTTCCAGGCGTCATCGGGCGCGCTGTTGTAAAGCGCCTGCAAATCAAGTCGATGCGTGGCCATTTCCACTTGGCCGTCCGGGTGGAACTTCCACTCGTCGTGCGGTCGGTCGGCATAGATCTCGATGCCGTTGCCCTCGGGGTCGGAGAGGTAGATTGCCTCGCTGACGAGGTGATCGGATGCGCCTTCCAAGACGACGTTGTGGTGTGCGGCGTGGCGTAGCCAGCGGGCAAGCTCGGTGCGGCTGGGCATCAGGAAGGCCGTATGGAAGAGGCCCGCGGCATTGCGCGGCGCGACGCGGACATCCTTGCCCGTTGTCAGCGTCAGAAGCCGCGTGCCATCGACGCCAAGGACCTCGCCGCTGGCGCTCTTCTCGATGACATCAAGGCCGAGCATGGACTGATAGAAGTTGGAAACCAGCGGCAGGTCGGTGACGACGAGTTGCGACTGGTCGACATAGGCAGGGCGTGTCAGAGCGTAGGACGTTTCGGTAGTCATGCTTGTATCTCCTGCCGTGGATGGGAGAGGCGCACCGGCGGTGGCGACGAGAGCGCCGCCCGTAGCGAAACCAAGGAATTTGCGCCGGTCCATTTGCCTCAGAAGTCCCCCTGGTCGCTGTACTTGGGTTCTATATGGCGGATTCCAATTGTTCACAGAAGTCCTTATTTTGGCGATTCAGCGTTCGACGATTGTTGACGAAAATCCGCGTCCATCTTGATCTTGATCAAAGCGCCTTATTTATCTCCTGAGAGGATGTGCCCGTTAGAAACGACTGTGCTGGAGGGCCTGAATGTATAAGAAAATCATCGTTCCGATCGAAATAGGCGCGTTGGACAGTGGCGAGCGGGCTTTCCGCAAAGCCTCCACGCTCCTTGATACGGGCGGCGAGATCGTTTTGCTCAACGTCGTCGAGGACGTTCCCACTTATGTCGCGATCGATTTGCCCGCCGAAATGATCCAGAACGCGATCGATGATGCCGAGGAAAAGCTTGGCATGTTGATCCGCACCAGCGGCATTCCAGCATCCATCGAAATCGGCCACGGCCGCCCGGCGCACAGCATCCTCGCAGCCGCGGAAGCGCATGGTGCTGATCTCATCATCGTCGCTTCGCATATCCCCGACTTCAGCAACTACTTCATCGGCGCCACCGCCGACCGTGTCGTCAGGCATGCCAAATGCTCTGTGCTGGTCGACAGGCAGCGCTAGGGAGAAATACGGCACAGGACCGATGGAGGAATTTCCATGACTGACACGCAGACCTACGAGACAATCCTACGCGACCGCCAGCGCGAGCTTGAATCACGGCTGACCCGCATCGACGTCGATCTTGGACGCACCAAGGAGCAGGATAGTGACGACCGCGCGACCGAGAGCGAGAACGACGAAGTGCTGGAAGGGCTTGGGCAGGCCGGCCAGGAAGAGCTGCGCGCCATCGGCGCCGCCCTCGATCGGATCGCGAAAGGCACGTATGGCATCTGCGTTCGCTGCGGCGAGCCGATTTCCAAGCAGCGTCTGGGCGCGGTGCCGTACGCCCCTCTTTGCGAGGATTGCATGAGCTGATTTGTCTGCCGCGTCGTCAAGGGATGGCCGTCTTTGGGACTACCTTTTTGCTTCGCGTCTGTATATCTCCGCATTGAAACCGGAAGGCGTCGGAAGCTCACGAAGATTTAACGGCGTGCCATCGCTGTTGTGTTGCCCGGAGACCGTTTCGGTGCGACGATCTGGTGGAGAGGTGAGGGGTTCCCGGCATGGCAGAGTTCAACGGCATCCGCTGGGCTTACGACAAGTACGAACTGATTGCCGACGGCGTCGTCCACGGTGTCGGCTTGGCGTTCGCGCTTATCGGTGCAACCGTTCTGATCTTTTACGCTACGGTCTGGAGTTCCCACGGCGAACTCGCCGCCGCGTGGATCTACAGCGTCGGACTGGTTCTGACGATCGGTATCTCGTTCTCCTACAATGCCTGGCCTGTTTCACGCACGAAGTGGTACCTTCGCCGCCTCGATCATTCGTCGATTTTCATCCTGATTGCCGCCACCTACACTCCTTTCCTGGAGCGCGGCGCCGATAGTCCGCTTCTATTCGGGATGCTGATCGGCATCTGGGTGATTGCGGCGCTTGGCATCCTCCTGAAATGTGCCTTTCCCGGTCGTTTCGACAAGCTTACCATCCTGCTTTATCTCGGGATGGGGTGGAGCGGCATCTTCGTGGCCGGACCGGTGGCCGAGCGTATCCCGTTCGTATCGATGCTGTTGATCATCGTTGGTGGTGTTATCTACTCTCTCGGCGTTATCTTTCACGTCTGGGAAAAGCTGCGCTTCCAGAACGCCATCTGGCACGGTTTCGTGGTGGCCGCGGCGGCCGTGCACTATTCGGCCGTGCTTACCTGCTTCAGCATGGCGAACGCCGGGCTCTGAGCCAATACCAACTGGTTTCCCCTGACAGCGGCGCTTCAATCCCCTCGGGCGGGATGGCTTCGGCCGCACGATTTCGCTGGTTTACAACGCCGATTGCGGGGCGTATGCCGCTTGACGGAACCGAACTGAAACTGGACACGACATGACCGACGCCGTTCTCGTGCGCGACGCCACCGAAGCCGATCTCCCTATCATCCGCGATATCTACAATCACGCCGTCGAGCACACTACGGCGATCTGGAACGAAACGCTGGTTGACCTCGACAACCGCGTCGAGTGGTTCAAGGCGCGCAAGGCAAGAGGCTTTCCGGTCATCGTAGCGGAAAAGGATGGCAAGGTCGCAGGCTATGCCTCCTATGGCGATTGGAGGGCCTTCGACGGCTACCGCCACACGGTCGAGCACTCGGTCTACGTTGACAGGGATTGCCGCGGTGCCGGCATCGGCGAACTGCTGATGCGGGCGCTGATCGAGCGGGCGGCCGGGGCCAACATCCACGTGATGATCGCCGGCATCGAGGCGGAGAATGCTGCCTCCATCAAGCTGCATGAAAAGCTGGGATTCCGCGTTGCCGGAACCTTTTCTGAGGTGGGCACGAAGTTCGGCCGCTGGCTGGATCTGACCTGCATGGAGCTTAGGGTCACGAAGTGAGCCTCATCGTTCTCACTGGCGCTTCCGGATCGGGCAAGACGGCGATCTCCAAGACAATCGCCGACCGGGGTGAGATCGACGTCTACCATTTTGATGACATCGGCGTCCCCCCACTTTCCCGGATGACGGCCGACTACGGCTCGCCGGCGGGCTGGCAGCGGGCCATGACCTTCAAGTGGTTTGAGAGCCTCGCGGAGGCTCAGCACGACGGCCGCAATCAGCTGCTCGAGGGCCAGATGCGCCTTGCTTTTCTCGAAGAGGCGGCGACGGCAACGGGCATTGCCTATTTGCCGCTGCTTATCGATTGCGATGACGAAACACGAACGCATCGCCTGTCGGTCGAGCGCCGGCAGCCGGAGCTTGCCAACGCCGAAATGATGATCTGGGCGACCTTCCTCCGCCGCGAGGCCTTGGCGAAAAAATGCGCAACATTGGATACATCGCGCCTGTCGCTGGATGAAAGCGTCCGCGCGGTCGTCGAACGCTTCTAGGACGGTCAGTGGCGGCGGACCCTCGGACGGCGCCTTATTTTTCCGGCTCGAACACCATCGCATGGCCATTGATGCAGTAGCGCAGGCCGGTCGGCGGCGGGCCGTCGGGAAAAACGTGGCCCAAATGGGCATCGCAGGTGCCGCAGCGGATTTCCGTGCGGACCATTCCGTAGGTCGTGTCGCGATGTTCGGTTACAGCGTCGGGTGAGACCGCTTCGAAATAGCTCGGCCATCCGCAACCAGCATCAAACTTCGTGTCCGAGCGGAACAGCGGTGAATTGCAGCCGACACAGCGGTAGAGGCCGGTTTCGAACGAATCCCAGTAGGGGCCGGTGAAGGCACGCTCGGTGCCATGCTGCCGGGTGATCCGGTATTGCTCGGGCGTCAGCTGTTCCTTCCATTCCGCGTCGGTCTTGTGAACTTTGGCGATTGTCGTATCGGCCATGGCTTGTTCCTTTCGTGCCGGGGGGTACGGCATGGTTTTTTCGCCAGCAATGTGGTGCGGAATGCCGGATGGATCAAGGGGATGCGGATCAGCGTGAGGCGGCACCCGGCCTAGCGAAACGGCAATCCCTTTGTTGTGTTTAAGAAGGCCGGTCGTGCGCGAAGGTGTAAAGCGTCCCGTACCTTCCAGGGTGAAATCGCTTCAACAAATGCCTCGATGACGCTCGAAGCGATGTCTATCGACACGGATGACCGGTTCCCTGTGAGTATCCACCGCTGGCGGTTGCTCCCGAGCGAACAAGACTTGTGACCGCGCTTCTGTTCTCGTACACCTGACAGAACTTCCGGCGTTCGCCGGCTCCACGAAGCATTGCCAGCAGGGGAGGGCACATGGCCGGTGTCACGGCTTTGACATTTGCGGCCTTGTGTCTGCCACTTCTCGGCGCCGTCCTTGCTCCCTTTGCTGTCCGCGTCTTTGGTGCAAACGCCGCCTGGCCATTGGCACTCGTGCCATTGCTTGCCTTTGTGCACTTCGCCAGCCTGCTGCCCGTCATAGCAGGCGGCGAGGTGATAACAGGTGGCTATGCCTGGGTGCCGAGCTTCGACCTCCGCTTTTCCTGGCTGCTCGACGGTCTTTCGCTGACGTTCGCGCTGCTGATTACCGGGATCGGCACGTTGATCGTCCTTTACGCTGGTGGTTACCTCAAGGGGCACCCGGATCAGGGGCGTTTCTTCTCCTTTATCTTCCTGTTCATGGGCGCCATGCTCGGCCTCGTCGTCTCGGACAGCCTGCTGATGCTCTTCATCTTCTGGGAGCTGACGTCGATCACGTCCTTCCTCTTGATCGGCTTCGACCACGAGCGCGAGGCTGCCCGTCGCGCCGCCCTGCAGGCGCTCGTCGTCACCGGCGGCGGCGGCCTCCTGCTGCTGGCAGGCCTGCTCCTGATCTGGAGCACAACAAACGCGACTGATCTCTCGACGCTGCTTCAGTCCGGCGATCTCTTGCGCGCCAATCCATACTATCTGGCGATCCTAATCCTTATCCTCTGCGGCGCTTTCACCAAATCAGCGCAGTTCCCGTTTCACTTCTGGCTGCCGAACGCGATGGAGGCGCCGACGCCAGTCTCGGCCTACCTGCACTCGGCAACAATGGTGAAGGCGGGCGTCTATCTGCTGATGCGGTTCAATCCCGTGATGGGCGGGACACCGGCCTGGGAAACCTTGTTGCCGCTCTTCGGTGGCGTGACGCTGATCGTCGGCACACTGCTTGCAATCCGCCAGACCGACCTCAAGCTGCAACTCGCCTACACGACCGTTTCGTCGCTTGGCCTTCTCGTGCTGCTGACCGGCTTCGGCGCGCCCTATGCCATCGAGGCGGCGGCGCTCTACCTCGTGGCGCATTCCCTCTTCAAGGGTGCGCTGTTCATGGTTGCCGGCATCATCGACCATGAGACCGGCACGCGCGACATCACCAAACTGCGCGGCTTGAGGACGGCGATGCCGCTGACCTTTGCGGCTGCACTTGCCGCGGCGATTTCCATGGGTGGCCTGCCGCCGTTCTTCGGCTTCCTCGCCAAGGAAGAAATCTACGCCGCGC
This sequence comes from Rhizobium grahamii CCGE 502, assembly GCF_000298315.2. Lineage (GTDB taxonomy): Bacteria > Pseudomonadota > Alphaproteobacteria > Rhizobiales > Rhizobiaceae > Rhizobium > Rhizobium grahamii. The sequence goes on from NZ_AEYE02000008.1 coordinate 29,205, forward strand.
TGGCACATCCGGACCCGCGATCGATCGCCTTTACGCTGGTTGCGGTGGCAGGCAATACGCTGATGTTCGCGGTCGGCTTCGCCGTGGCGCTGAAGCCGTTCCTCGGGCCAGTCCTTGCAACGCCCAAGCACCCGCACGAGGCACCGCCGTTGCTGTGGGTCGGTCCCGTCGTGCTGGCGCTCTTGGGCCTGGTCGGTGCGGTGTTTTCCGCAACGGCGCATCACTACATCTCGTCTCCGACGGCGTCCGCTATTCGTGGATCGTCGAGCGTGATCGAGATTTCTCTGATCCCGCATGTCGGCGTGCCGCTGCTTCTGTCCGCTCTTACGATTGCGCTCGGCACGCTCGTTTATTGGCGGATAGACGAGGCGCGTCTGGCCATGGCGACGATATTGCCCAGGCTCGGCCCGGGACCGGATCGTGGCTTCGACTACTTCATTGTCGGCCTGATCAGATTGTCTGTGCGCGTAACGCGGTTCGTCCAGCCGGGGCGACTTGAACTCTATATCACCTGCACCTTCCTCTGCGTCGCCGCGATCCTGCTCGTTCCACTCTGGCTCTACGGCGAAATGCCGGCGCTGCCGGTCTGGCCGCATCAGGTCCAGATCCACGAATGGGCCATCTTCCTGCTCGCCGTTCTTGGCCTCCTCAGCGTCGTCATTGCGCGTGACCGCCTGACGGCGATCGTCTCGCTCGGCATCCAGGGCTTCTCGGTCGCCATCATCTTCCTGCTGTTCGGCGCGCCGGATCTTTCCTTCACGCAGTTCATGGTGGAGACCCTGTCGGTCGTCATTCTGGCGCTGGTCATGACGCGCCTTCAATTGTCGCCCATCGATCGACGACCGCTTGGTCAGAAGATATTGGATGGCTGCATCGGGATTGCCTGCGGTTCTGGCTTCGCCCTGCTTCTGATGAAAGCCACGCAAGGGCCCTTCAACAATGCGCTGACGGAGTTCTTCAACACTTACTCGAAGACCATCGCGCACGGCGCCAACGTCGTGAACGTCATCATCGTCGATTTTCGCGGCACCGACACGCTCGGCGAGATCGCCGTCGTTGCCATCACAGGCCTCGCGATCCTCGCCCTCATTCGCATCCGCGCGCAGACCGAGCGCAAGCTTGCGGAAAACGATCCCGATGCGCCCGAGGATTTGGGAGTCGAGCGCCCATGAATACGCTGATCTTCCGGACCATCGCTCCGGTGCTGACAGCTCTGATGCTGTTGTTTTCCGTCTTCGTTCTGCTGCGTGGCCACAACGAGCCGGGCGGTGGCTTTATCGGCGGGCTGATTGCGGCCTCTGCACTGGCGATCTTCGGCATTGCCCGCGGCGTCGGTGCCGTGCGCCGCGCCATCATCTTCCATCCGCTGTCGATCGCGGGCACCGGTCTTCTTATGGCGACTTGTGCCGGCCTGCTGTCGATCGTCTTTTCCGTACCGTTCATGACCGGGCTGTGGATCTATCCGGAGATCGCAGGCGTCGAGGTGCCGCTCTCGACCGTCATGCTGTTTGATATCGGTGTCTACCTGGTGGTTGTCGGTGCCATCACCTCGATCGCGTTGGCGCTTGAAGAAAGGGAGGTCGAGTGATGGAGCCGCTGTTTGCGATCCTCGTCGGCCTGTTCTTCGCCGGCGCGATCTATCTGATGCTGTCGAAATTCTCGATCCGCATCATGCTCGGTATCGCCATCCTCGGCAACGCGGTGAACCTGTTGCTGTTTACCGCCGGACGATTGACGCGCGAGGTGCCGCCAATCATCCCGGCAAACCTCGATACGCTCCCCGACGGCGCCGCCAATCCGCTGCCGCAGGCGCTGATCCTGACGGCGATCGTCATTTCGTTTTCCTTCCTCGCCTTCCTGCTGGTGCTGACCTATCGCGCCTATCAGGATATCGGCACCGATAACACCGACGAGATGCGCGTCGCCGAGCCCGTCGATCCACCGCTGCCGCCGATGGGGTATTAGATGGCGGCTCCGGCAAACACGATCACCGATCTCTCGGCTGCGATGGTCACAGCGCCCGTGCCGTTGGCGAACTGGCTCGTCATTGCACCTGTCGCGCTCTGCATCACGCTTGGCGCCGTGCTGCTGATGATGCGCGGCTCGCTGCGGCTGCAGGCGCAGGTCGCCATTCCGGGCCTCGGCGTCCTGGTCTTGCTCGATGCCGCGCTGCTGGCAAAGGTCGTCGCGCATGGTCCGCTGACCATGGTCATGGGACGCTGGCTTCCCCCCTTCGGCATCGCGTTCACCGTCGATCTCTTCGGCGCGCTGATGGCGCTGACCGCTGCCGTCGCGGCGTTTGCGGGCGGTCTCTATGCACTGAAGGACGTTACGGAAAGCGGCCGGCGATACGGTTTCTTCCCCTTCCTGCTGCTTCTGATGGCAGGCGTTTCCGGCGCGTTCCTGACGGGCGACGTCTTCAACCTCTATGTCTGGTTCGAGGTGCTACTCATCTCGTCCTTCGGGATGCTGATTCTCGGCTCGGAGCGCGGGCAGATCGACGGGGCGATGAAATATGCGGTGCTGAACCTGATCGGCACGACGCTGTTCCTGATCGCGGTTGGTATCGTCTACGCGGTCTTCGGCACGCTCAACATGGCCGATATCGCAGGCAAGGTGGAGAGTGTGCGCGACAGGGCGCCGCTGGTGACGCTGGCGGCGCTCGTTTTGCTCGCCTTCGCCATGAAGGCTGCGGCCTTTCCCGTCAATTTCTGGCTGCCGGCCTCCTATCATACGCCGCGCATCGTCGTGTCGGCACTGTTTGCCGGTCTGCTGACCAAGGTCGGTGTCTACGCCCTCATTCGCATCATGGTCATGCTGCTGCCGGTCGAGCGCGAGCAATTGAGCCTGCTGATCGCGGCAACCGGGGCCGCGACCATCGTCGTCGGCGCGCTTGGTGCACTGGCGCAAGACGATATCCGCAAACTGCTCGGCTACGTCGTCATCTCCGGCATCGGAAACATGCTGGTCGGCATAGCGCTCGGCACGCCCGGCGGCCTGTCCGGCGCGATTTTTTACGCGCTGCATTCCATGGTCCTGATGACGGCGCTCTATCTCCAGGCCGGGCAGGCTGCCGCCCTTGCCGGCAGTTTTTCTCTCGCCGGGCTCGGCGGCCTCTACCGTCGCAACAGCGGTTTTGCCGCGATCTCCTTCATTCTCTTCGTGGCCGCGTGCGGATTGCCGCCCTTTTCCGGCTTCTGGCCGAAGGTGATTTTGGTCAGGGCATCGATCGACGTCGGCGCCTGGTGGCTGGCCGCCGCGATCCTCATCGGCGGCTTCCTGCTGACGGTCGTCTTCGGGCGCGTCTTCCTGCTCGCCTACTGGCGGCCGGCAGCCGCCCCACAGGCGGCCGCCTCCATCGGCTGGCGGGCGGGACCGCCGCTCATCATCCTGACCGCCCTTGTCGTCACTTTCGGCATCCTGCCCGAGCAGCTGCTTGATATGGCGCAGGCAGCAGCGACCGGCCTAACGGACCCGACGCCCTATCTTCAGTCAGTCTTCCCGGGCGGACGGATGCCATGATTGCACTGCTGTTGAACGTCCTCTTGGCCATCGCCTGGGCTACCGTCACCGGCAGCGCTTCGCCGCACAATCTCCTGTTCGGTTTCATGGTGGCCGCCTTGTGCCTGTCCGTGGTCCGCGAACCCTATGGCAGCCGGGGATACCTTCGCCGCTCGCGGTCGATCGTGCTCCTCGGCCTGCTGTTTCTGAAGGAATTGGCGCACTCGGCCTTGAAGGTCGCCGTCACGGTGCTGACGCCCAACATGCGGCTGCAGCCCGGCATTTTTGCCTTTCCGCTCACCGTCGACCGCGATTTCGAGATCACGCTTCTCGCCAACATGATTACGCTGACACCGGGTACGCTGTCCGTCGATGTGTCAGACGACCGCAAGACGTTATACGTCCACGCGCTGGACTGCTCCGATCCGGAGGGAACCAAGCACGACATCGCCAACGGTTTTGAGCGGCGGATCCTGGAGGCATTCCGATGATCTCGCCGCTAGCCATCATTTCTGCAGCCGCCGCGATCGCTCTCGTCATCCTCGGCATTGCCTTTCTTTTGGCGGGCTGGCGGGTGGTTGCCGGCCCGACACTGCCCGATCGAATCCTGGCTCTCGACACGCTCTCGGGCACGGCGATCGGCTTCATCGCTGTATTGGCGGTCAAGACCGGCTTCAGCCTCTACATCGACATCGCCATCTCGCTAGGTCTGGTCGGCTTTCTGGCGACGGTCGCCTTTGCGCGTTTCGTGATGTCTCGCGGCACTGTTGCAGAACGGCACAGCGAAAAAACGGCACGTGCCCCGAAAAAGCCCCAAGTAGCAGCCAAACGCAGCCGCGCAAACGGAAGAAAGGGTAGGGCATGATGGACTATGCGGTAGCACTTGCCGTCACATTCCTGCTGCTTGCCGGCTCCTCTTTCGCACTTGTCGCCGCTCTCGGCATCGTGCGCCTGCCTGACCTCTATACGCGGATGCATGCCGCTTCCAAGGCTGGAACGGTCGGTTCCGGCATGCTGCTGGTTGCTGCGGGGATCGCCTCGGGCGAGGTTGCAGTCTTTGCGCGAGCGCTGGCCGGTTTCGTCTTTTTTCTGTTAACGGCACCGGTCGCCGCACATCTTCTGGCGAAGGCAGCACATCAAACAGGGTACCGTCTTGGGCCTCAATCGGTGCGTGATGATCTAGTTGAAAGATGAGAGCGCTTCCGATTCAGTATTTTAAGTTGATTTTTGCACCCTTTTGCAGATTTCTTAATGGTTAATGTTTGGGTCTTGTGCAGACAATTCTTGCGAGTTGGGCATTTTTCGGTAGATATATACGAAATAATAATTGGCGTTTTCGCAAAACGGTGATATTTGGATGTCCAAGTAGAGTTCTGATATTGAATTAGAATCACGTTGCTTATTTCCTCGTTGGCTTTGCATTTCACTGTTTAATTGAGGAAGTAGCCTGCGTGACAACGTACTAATTCGAAATCGGGCAGTATAAGAAACGGGTTTCGGCCTCAGGAATCTAGGGGTGGATTTCAGTTTTTCGAAACAGGTAGCCGTAGCCTGAGTTTTTTGCTGTTGGCTCTACGATGACGGTCTTGGCTGACGAGGCTTGGACCTTTGGAGCATTGAAACAGGAGAAACGTATTATGACGGATACTGCAGCCGGTAGCGGGCCGGAATTGCTGGTGGAGCTTACCGCAGATATTGTTGCCGCCTATGTCAGCAATCATGTGGTCCCAGTTGGCGATCTGGCTAACCTGATCTCGGACGTGCATTCAGCACTGAGCAATACGTCGGCGCCAACACCTGCAACGGCCATTGTCGAAAAGCAGAAGCCGGCGGTATCAGTGCGTAAGTCTGTTCAGGATGAGCAGATCACCTGCCTGGAATGCGGCGGCAACTTCAAGTCGCTGAAGCGTCACCTGATGACCCACCATAGCCTGTCGCCCGAAGAGTACCGCGAAAAGTGGGAACTTCCTGTCGATTACCCGATGGTAGCTCCAGCCTATGCTGAAGCGCGTTCGCGCCTCGCAAAGGAAATGGGTCTCGGCCAGCGCCGCAAGCGCGGCCGCGTCTGATCGTTGCCAAGGATTGATTTGATCCTGTAGAGCCGGGCGGAAGCCCGGCTTTTGTGTTTTTGGGATCGGAATGAATGTGGAAAATAATCCTATTCATTTCCGCCTCTTAAGGAAATTGACGAGGAGGATCAACAGAAAGTTGCAGAGGAGCGCTTTTGTTCGTCCTCATTGCCGTGTAGGATGTATGAATTAATTCCTATTTTGTGGGAGTGTTCATATGCCGATTGCCAATTTCACTTTGCCGGGCGCTTCTGCGCCGTCCTTCCCCGAGGCGATAACAAGTCAAAGCGCTTCCGGTTTCGTTCCCCCTCCCGCAACGGTGCCGGTCCGCATTGTCTGCCGCATCTGCGCCCAGATCACCACCGAGATGGTCATGCTTGCCAGCCATCGCATCCAGATGCGTCGGGATCGCCGCCGCACGCTCTGCCATATCAGGCAGATCGCCATGTATGTTTGCCACGTCGCCCTTCAGATCCCCCTTTGCGAGATCGCGAAAGCCTTCGGACGCGACCGCACGACGGTCGGTCATGCCTGCCACGTGGTCGAGGATCGTCGTGATGATCCGGCGTTCGACGAATTCGTCGCGGTCGTCGAACGGACGATCGTTTCTGTTTTCCGATCGAATGGAGTGTTTGGAAATGAGTGATGCGCATAAGGCCATGGTGAAGCTTTTGAGGTTCCTTGCGCGTGGCGAGGCCCGTGAGCAAGCATGCGAGGGCTCGGCCCTGTCGCTGCATTTGGGCGATGGCGCGCTTCACATCGTGTCTCAATCCCTGTTGGCTGCGGCGGTGTCGGCAGGGCTCGTCAGCCGGACGGACGGTTGGATTTACCTCGCCCCCGCCGCGCGCTCCTATCTTAGGCGGGCCGCGTCCCTGAGGGAGGAAGCCTTCATCGAACAACACGGCGCAATTGACCATGCCGTGGCCGAGGTCAGCGACGGACGGCGGCAGCCAGTACGGATCAACCGGGAGGAATCGCCGCTATCGGGCCTTGCGCGGTTGAAGGAAAAGACCGGCGGGCCCTTCCTGTCGGCGGCAGCACTCGCCGCCGGCGAACGGCTGCTTGCGGATTTTACGCGCGGCCAGTTGCAGCCGCGGGTCACCGCTTCCTGGGAACCGCACCACGCAAGCCGCGCGAAAGGAGAGCGTGGCGGCATGGCCGATCTAACCGACAGTGCAATTGCCGCGCGGGTCGCGGTCAATCGTGCGCTCGAGGCCATGGGACCGGAGCTTGCCGGAGTGGCACTTGATGTCTGCTGCTTCATGAAGGGGTTGGAGACTGTGGAACGAGAGCGTCAGTGGCCGGTGCGCTCCGCCAAGCTGATGCTGCGCACCGCGCTGATGGCGCTCTCACGGCATTACAATCCGCCCACGCCCGCACGTCGGGCCCGCGTGGAGCATTGGGGTGCCGAGGGGTATCGACCCGAACTCTATTCGTGATGGTGCGGCTGGCAGCTAGGCCACCGCGCGCACGCGCGCTTCCTCGCGGATGCGGTTGACCATCGAGCGCAGGCCGTTGGCGCGCTGCGAGGAAAGGTGCTCGACGAGGCCGATCTTCGAGAACACGTCGAAGGCGTCGAGCGCGGCGATCTCGGAGGCGGTTTTGCCGGAGTAGGTCGCCAGCACGATCGCCACCAGTCCACGCACGATATGCGCGTCGGAGTCGCCCTCGAAGGTCATGACGGGATTGTCGGGGTCCCCTTCGGTGTGCGTAACGAGCCAGACCTGGCTGGCGCAGCCCATCACCTTGTTGGCCGACGTCTTCTTGTCGTCTGGCAGGTCGGGAAGCGCCTTTCCGAGCTCGATCACATAGCGATAGCGGTCTTCCCAGTCGTCGAGGAAGGAGAAATCTTCGAGGATCTGCTCGAGGGACGTCATGTATTCTGGCCTTTCGTTATCAGGATTTCATATAGGTGAAACGCGGCCAGATTTGAACCATTAAAAAGAAACGCCGCGAAGGATGGGCATCCTCGCGGCGCAGCAAAAGCTGAAAATAAACAGGGCAGGCACGTCAGGCACGGGACTTTAGGCAGCTTTGCGGATCGCCGGTGCAAGCTTGGTTGCGGGAAATCCCGCGAAATTCTCAGGTGGCCGGGCGCGGTGTCGGCAGCGGAATCGTGCCTGTCGTCACGGTGTCGGAATGGCTTTCATCGGCATCGTCAACCGGCGGGCGGTAAGGCATCGGCTGGTTCAGCGCTGCCGTCCGCTCCTGCACCTGCGCTTCCGCATGGGACGGTGCCAGTGCTGCGACAGGAGCGACCGGCGTATTCGCTGCGACAGCAAGCTTGGCTGTCGTGTCGTCGCCAAAGCGGCTGTCGAGGAGTTCATAGGCAACACGGGCGCCTTCACGGGCCCGGTGACCGAGCGCAGCCATGGTCTCGGCGCCCTTGACGCAGACCTCCGGCTTCTCGCCGCACATGCCGGTCACGTAGTCATAGGCGCCAGTCGCCGCGACAAAGGCGTCGGAAAACTGCAATTTCGGCTGCGAACTGGTCGGGCTTTCGCCGCTGAAGAACGACAAGAGCACGAGCACAAGTCCGAACCAGAATGATCCTTTGATCAGAAACCACATCGTCGTTGCCCATCCTGTTTTCCCGTTCGGTCTTGCTGCCGAATCGGTCCGGTCTTCCGGTGTGCTTTGACCTTAGAGCAGAGTTGCGAATGCCAGTTTTCGAAACTCGTCGGCATTTGCGGCAAATTTAGTTCGAATTTTAATGAACGGGATTTGCACCACATTTCAGTCAAATTGTAGCGACTGTCGTTAAGCATGTGGCAGGCCTTCTCCTGTAATTGCAGGCAAACCTTGCGGCGAAGCTGCCACAAAGGTTAACGATGAGCTGAAATGTCAGCGAAATCCGTCGCTTACCGCCCATTAACCGTAAAATTCAAAGCCGCCTTCAGATGCCCGAAAACGGGACATTTCGCGCTTTTGAGGTGTGGAGGCGGCTTTTCCCTTATCCTTTCCTTAAGCGCCCAAGGCCTATTGTCCGCCTTGGTAAAGAGCCTTTTTGGGGCGGGTATTGCGTGCGTGTAATGAGTAAGATCGCAGAGCGGGCGGCAGCCCTCGTGGACCGGGCGGCTGGAAGCTGGCTCTCCCGGACAGGAGGCGGTGCAGCCGCGCGCCAGCGCGAACTGATGATCCTGCGCCGATTGGCTCTGCTGTCGTCGGCCGCTCTCGTTGCGGCGCCCGTTGGTCTCTCTCTTGTTACCGGCCCCGCCGTCGCACTGCCCGTAGGGGTGGCGGCCGTGTGCGCGGCTTTTCTTTTCTCGGCGGTGGGGAGCATCGCGCTTTCGCGTCAGAGCACGGCGACAGCTGAGGCGGGAGCACCCGTTGCCGAAAACTTCTTCATGGAGGCAATCGCCGGTCTCGCCTTCTTCATGGATCCGCAGGGCAACGTCACCACTGTTGGCGGTCGCGACAAGCGGGAGTACCTCGCTTGGATGCGCGATCCGATCGGCAAGGGCTTCGTCGATCAGATCCATGTCTCCGACCGCATCCTCTTTCTGCAGGCGCTGGACCAACTCCGCCAGGGCGAGGAGGCTGCGACCGTCGACCTGCGCCTCGAACGGCCATCCGTTTCGCGCGACAACAGACAGTTTGCCTACCTGCGTGTCGACCTGACAGCGCGACAGGATAGCGACGGCGTGCTCTTCAGCGTGATTGCCCAGCTTCGCGATGTCTCTTTGGAGCAGCAGTTGCGACAGGACGCGCAGAACCGCGCCGCCGATGCCCGCTCGGCCAACGATGCAAAGTCGCGGTTTCTTGCCGCCGTCAGCCACGAACTGCGCACCCCGCTCAACGCTATCCTCGGCTTCTCCGACATCCTGCTCGGCGAGTATTTCGGCAAGTTCGAGAACGAACGTCAGCGGGAGTATGTCGGCCTTGTGCGGGATTCTGGCGCGCATCTGCTCTCGGTCGTGAACACCATGCTCGACATGAGCAAGATCGAAGCCGGTCGCTACGAACTCTGCCTCGAACCCTTCGACATTGCATCGGTTGTTCGCGCCTGTGAGGCGATGCTGGCGCTGCAGGCGAAAACCAAGGGTGTATCGCTGACGAGCCGCGTGCAGCGCGGTCTCGACGAGGTGATTGCGGACCAGCGCGCGATCCAGCAGATCCTCATCAATCTCGTCGGCAATGCCGTGAAGTTCACCGATGCGGGCGGCGCGATCTCGATCGATGCGTCGATGCGCGACGGCGTTCTGAACCTCTGCGTCAGCGACACCGGCATCGGCATCCCGGGCGACAAGCTGGAAATGCTCGGCCAACCTTTCGTCCAGATCCAGAACGACTATAGCCGGAGATTCGAAGGGACGGGGCTTGGTCTGTCGCTGGTGAAGGGCTTGGTGGCGCTGCATGGCGGCGACTTCGCAATTGCCAGCACGCCGGGCGCCGGCACCATCATCACGATTTCGATTGCAGCGGACGGATCCGGCATTCCGGCTGCGGGTACGGCCCGCAACGATCTTGTCGAGTTCCCGCCGCGACTGAAGGCTGCACCGACGGCGGTCGGTGTTTTGGAAGAGGGGCTTTTCGATGGCCGCGAGCAAGCGAAAATCGCCTAAGGGAAGGCGGGGTCGGCAAAAACGGCCGGGCCTGCTTCTCACCGGGGCGTCCGTCGTTGGCGGATTGGGGTTGCAGGGCGCAAGCGCGCTTGGCGGCGTGATTGGCCGCAACCCATCGGTTGCCGGCGGCACCGCAGCCTTCCTGGTCATCTTCAGTTTCGTTGCCGCCAACGCGCTCTGGTATCAGCCGGGCGCGCACCCGCACCCCTTTCTGCGCACACGCGATCCGCTGTTTCCGAACGTGCTCGGCGCGCGCACGGCCATCGAGGAGCACAGCGGCAACGTCACCACCTTCAAGATTGAACGACAGGACGAGGCCGACGCCACGCAGACAAATGCGACACCGGTAGCCCCTGGTGGTCAGCAGCCGAGCCGGATCGTCATGGATATCCAGAGCGAGTTGGTGCGTCGTGGCCTCTACAACGGCACGCCGGACGGTGTGATCGGTCCGCGCACCAGCGCGGCGATCCTGTTCTTCGAAGAAACCGTCGGCATGCCACAGACGGGCGATGCGACGCCAGAGGTGCTGGCGGCACTCAGGACCGACTTGGTCGGCCCTTCGACGGTGCCGCTGGAGAAGCCGCCCGCGGACGTCACGTCGAAAGCCTCAGCCGAGGATCCGGTCGCCGCTGCCATCCGCAGTGCCGAGAAGACCATCAAAACCGCTCCGACACCGGCAAGGAAAATGGCACAGTCGGCGGAACTGGAGAGCGTCGATCTCGTGCTGAAGATCCAGAAGGGTCTGAGCAACATGGCCTACGCGAACGTCGGGGTCGACGGCGTGCCCGGCGAACAGACCCGCACCGCCATTCGCCACTTCCAGAAGCACTACAACCTGCCTGAGAATGGTGAGCCCAGCGAGGCCGTTCTGAAAAAGCTCAAGGAAATCGGCGCACTCTGACAAGGCGACCGGGCATTGCCGCCTGTCGTTTGTCTGCTATAGCTCGCCGATGAGATTACGCACCGATATTTTCGTCTCCGCGCTTCTGCGCCGGGTTTTCGCCAGGGGCGACTTTGCTGCTGTCGAGGCAAAGGGCGCCGACGAAGCTGGCGCCATTTTCATCCGCCAGCACTTCCGCGACGGTCTCGAGACGCTCTATGGTCCGGCGCCGCAAAGCCTCTTCGACGAGGAAACGAGCGGTGAGCGGCTGTTCGAGCAGCGCTTGATGCGGGCTGAGCCTGATAAGGTCAGGGAAATGCTTGAGCGGGAACGGAAGTTCGACCCGGATCTCTGGATTGTCGAGCTTGAAGCCGAAGACCTCGGAGATATCGTCCCACTCGCCGGCGGGCGCGAGAACCCGCTATAGCCAAAATCAGCGCGTACGGCCGATAACGCGCCGGTCGCGGGCGGGAGGAACCTCGTGGCCCGAGCGGGCCGTTTCTGCCTCGTCCGGCAGGTAGGTATAGCTGTCTGCGCGGCGCCACGCTTCGACGCGGGCATTGCACTCTTCCGGATCGAGTTCGTCCAGCACCATCCACGCCCGCGTTACACTATGCTGAGGTTCAGCGAGGTGCGGATGGAGCTTTTCGAGAACGAAGACAGCGTCGAGGAAATCCATGCCGAGACTGATGAGCGTGGTCGCAAGCTGCTGTCCCGAGATATCGAGCATGATGCGCTCGGCTAGCCAGCGGCTGGCGGAAAGCCCATCGGCAAGCGCCTTGGCGAAGAGCGTTGCCTCCCGATTGCGGGCAAAGCGGACGAGGAGGGCGGCCTGGATTGGGGAAAGGTTCCGCAGCCCGAGGCGATCGCCTTCCGGGCGGGCGACGTGATGGGCGAGCTCCCGGATCCGGTTGCGCATTTCCTCTTCGCTGGCGCGGCGTGCGGCAGCTTCGATATCCTCGAGCGAGGTCGCAGCCGGTGGTTCCGGCGCCATACTTGGCGGCTCGACTTCCAGCGGGGCCGCCAGCCGCTGTTCAGCCTGCCGCAACCCGACCAGAGCATCGATGACCCGCGGGGAAAGAGCCTCTCTGCTGACGATCGCCTTCATGTGCGCGCTGCCCTGCGTGCGCGCAATCGTGATCAGGGTTTCGTCGTCAATCGCCGGCGAGGAGGTGAGGAAAGGCGCGGCGATATCGATCGCCTGGCAGCCCACGAAGAGCGCAACGGCTGCCGGAATCTGCGGGCATTGCGAAAGGGCAGCCACCGCCTGCCGCCGTGCCTCGTCGGAGGAAGCCTGAAACAGCGGCGTGAAGAGTTCGGCGAATTGGCGCAGTTCCGAACGGGTGGGCGGCTGCAAGCCCTCGAAGCTGCTGACTGTCGCCATGAGCACCACGTCCTTCTTCCGGCTGGCGGAGGGGGCCTCTAGGTCTCTGAACCGGTCACGCACAAGAACACACCCTGGAAACGCAAAAAGGGATGTCGCAGGACTGGACGCGGAGGGACGCCCCTTACCCCACATAGGTTATGAACAAATCCTACACGGGCAGGGTTAATGGTTACTGAAGACTTTATTAAAATTGTGCCAGAAGGTGCCACGTCGACCGGCGCGCGGCAGTGGGCTCCATTAGGTTCGATATCTGAGGGAAACTACAACCCTTTATGCCCGCGAAGCGCCGCCAGAAGTCTTTCGGCGCTGTTGTTTCCGGACTGATAGAGGTCCAGCGCCGCGGATGCTGCCAACTGGGCTTCGGCGCTCTTGATGTCGATCCGCTTCTCCAGGCACCAGGCATCAAGTGCATGGCGAAGCACATCCAGGTCCTCGGGGGAAAATGTCGAACCGATAAGCAAAGACATTTCAGCCCCTTCGTTGTTCGCTGTGAATGGAACAGTGCCCAGCCGGCCGGCTCAGATTTGCCGACGATACCACAACCATACCGGTATTGTCGGCGACCGCAATTGATATTTTCGTGACACGAATCCGCCGAAGGAGGTCGAACCGGCCTTGCTGGCACAACCTGCGTTAAGTATATGAATTAATGCTAATATCATTGCGCCGTTGTGGACCGAATCTTCTTGTGCGACGTTTGAAACCAAAACACGGCACAGCGCGTTTATATCGTGTCGTAGAAGAAGCTAATGTTCACGCATGAAATTAACCATCTGTTAACCGTCATATGTCTCAATTCGGAAATGAACACGGCGGTCGAATGCTTCGGTCGTCGAGTTTCACATCACGGTATTTCGAACAGTGCCGTGAGAAAGGCGCGGATGCCTCGGGGCCCGATCGGGCTTTATAGGACGCGCTGGCTCGCATAGGCGGGCAGGGTGAGATTTCGCAGTTCATCCGTCTCGGGCCGTGCATGGAGACGAGAATGGCAATAGTCGTCGCATTGGCGGACCGTCTGTCTCAGACGCGCCGCCGCAAGGGCAGAAAACCAGTCGAGGCGCAGATCCTGCTTTTCACCGGCGTTCGCTACGAGCGCCTGACCGAGAGCTCGAAGCGCGCGTCTGGAGATCGGGTTTCGCGGGTCAAGAAATAGATAGATTGCTTCAGTTCGAGGAGCCGGCATATTCGTCGCAGCCGGCCTCCGCGAGGAAGTTGCGCGCGGCTGCATCGAAGCTAGTCTGGGGCGCCAACGTCCTCAACACCGCATAGCCCTCTGAGCGCGGGCTTTCCACGAGAATGGTCTTTTGCAGATCCGGCGGCAAAGCCTTGCGAAGCTCGGTCAGCTGGATCGGCGTTCCGATCAGAATATCGAGCGCGCCTCCCACCGACGTCCTGTCATTCATGCTGAAGACCTCGTTCGACGCCCCATCATAGAGTGCGATCGACCAGAACGGCACGTTGCCTCTGGCGGTCAGCCGAACCGGTGCCTCCTCGATGTCGAACGAGCAGACGGCGGTGCGGACAAAGGGATCGTCGTTGGAAAGGCCGGCGGCGTCATCGGTGGCGCCAAGCAGGTAGAACTTGTCGAGATCGCCTTCGGAGGCGACGCGGGTCGCCGCATCCTTGCCGGTAAAGTGCGGCAGCGACAGGATGATCACCAGGTGCAGCAGCGCCGCTCCGAAAAGTCCCGCGAGGATGGCGAACAAGATCCTAAGCATTGCCGCACCCGGTCTTCTCTAGCTTCGGCATCGCAAGGTCGATGACACCGGAGCTGCCGGCGGTCGGGGTATCGAACAGGGTCAGGACCAGCTGGAAGGTGCCCGCCGCCGGCAACGCCAGCCAGTTTCCGGGGCGCGCATGCGCTGATATCTCGACCGTAAAGCTGCTGTCGGCCTGCCGCAGCACGGTCCAGGAATTCATCGCGCCCGGAAGCCCAGGTCGCAGCGACGCCGGGTTGCCGCTGTTGTCAGCGGTAAACAGTGTCCAGATGCGGGCGGGTGGCGTCTGCCCGGTGATCCGGTAGCTACAGCCGGCGTTCAGCCGGTCGCCGGCATCGTCGACCTTGGCGGTGAACATCAGGCCTTCGGCATTTCCATAAAGCAGGCGCCCGGCGCGCGCCCGGTGCGACTTCGCGTAAGGGTCGGCGCTTTCGGTTTGCAGTTCGGGAAAAGCCTCCCAGGCGCCGAGCTTGATCGCGCCGAAACCGGCGGTCGCGTTCAGCGCGTAGAGCGAAATCATGATCCCGCCACCAAAGGCGATAATCAGCGTCATCGCTATGAAGAGAGGAAACCGAAACACTATGCGCCCTTGAGAAACAAATCAGTTGAAAGGGTTACCACTGATTCTAGTTATGCGGAATGGCGCAGGCGGCAGGGGGCGGCATATCCCAGCCAAAACGAACAGGCGCGGCTGTTTCGGCAGAGGCTCAGCGATGGCCTGCGGCCAAGCCCGTGTGGCAGATTCCATCAACGGTGATTTTACGACCGCATTTACCGTAACGTACTTCCGCGTGGCGCCGCCCGAGAATCTACTCCGCAGCATGTGTTGGAGGAAGGATGCCATGAGGTTCGTCGCGCTACTGTGCCTGTTGCTGCTCGGGGCTCCTGCTCTGGCAGCAGATAAATCCACGCAGCAGGTGTTCGACAAGGAGATCGAGCGGAAGGCAGTTCAGGCGGTCGTCTGGGGGCTCCCGGTGGTCAACTACGATCTGATGCGCCAGGAGATGCTTGCCAAGACGCCGGGCAAGGTGGGGCAGGTCATCTATTGGGGTCGCCCGCTGGATTGGCGGAACCAGACCCTGACCCCCAATCCGGACGCGCTGTACTTCATGGTGTTCTTCACCACCAAGGATGGCCCGGTGGTTCTGGATCTCCCGCCTGCGGAGGATAAGGCGTCGTTCAACGGCAACATCGTGACGGCATGGCAGTTGCCTTTGGAGGACGCCGGTTTGCTTGGCATCGACAAGGGCAAGGGCGGGAAGTTCGTGGTGCTGCCGCCGGGCTATAAGGAAAAGCTGCCGGACGGGTTCATACCGTTGCAGTCGGAGATCTACGGCGGCTACATGCTGTTTCGCTCGAACCTTGCCAGTCACGGTGACGCGGATGTTCGGGCTTCGATCGACTACGGCAAGAAGCTGAAAATCTATCCGCTGTCGGCCTCCGGCAATCCGCCGGAAACGGTCTTCAGCGACGTAAAGGATGTTCTGTTCGATTCCACGATCAAATGGGATGCGAGTTTCTTCGAGAACCTCAACCGCGTCGTTCAGGAAGAACCATGGATCGTGCGCGATCGCGTGATGATCGACCAGCTGAAATCCCTCGGTATCGAGAAGGGCAAACCGTTCGAACCGGATCAGCAGATGAAATCCCTGCTGAGCAAGGGCATGAAGGACGCGCAGTTGCTGCTCGAGGCAAAGTATGATGCCGGATTTCCACCGTTCTTCAGCGAGAAGAGCCGCTGGACCTTTCCAACCTATCCGGACCTGATCCAGGCCGGCGGACGTGGCTTCGACGAGGAAAATGCCTATCCGGTCGATCACCGCGGCGTCGCCTACAGCTACGCCTATATCGGTCTCAAACGGCTTGGCGCGGGACAATTCTATTCGATCTCGATCCGCGACAAGGATGGACGCGAGTTCGACGGTCGCGCCACCTACCGGCTGAATGTCCCACCGGATGTCCCTGTTCAGCAGTACTGGTCGGTGACGGCCTATGACCGGCAGACGCACGCCTTGATCAAGAACGTGTCGCGTGCCAGCCGCTCGTCGCAAATTCCAGAGCTTGCCAAGAATAGCGACGGTTCCATCGATCTCTTTTTTGGCCCCAAGGCGCCGAAAGGCAAAGAGGCGAACTGGGTCCCGACGGATCCGAAAAGGAAGTTCGAGCTGATGTTCCGCGCCTATGGCCCGACCAAGGAGTTCTTTGAGAAGAAATGGGTACTGGCGGATGTCGTCCGCGTGGACAAATAGTGTCGCTGAAGGCACGCGGATGGTTCACCTCGCTTGGAGGATGATGCATGACAAATGGATTCAGGTTCGCAAAATGGGGACCTGGTCTTTTCATCATTCTTCTCTGCTTCATCGGCATTTTGTTCGCATTTCGCGAGTTGTCGCAAACACCTCCGGCAACGGGCCGCGCGGTTTGACGGCATGCTCAGGTCTAACACACCGGCGATCCCGACCGTGGCGGTAAGGCCCGGGCCCTCTTCGAACGGTCTGGCGCGGTTCCCTGGCGCACCGAATGTCATGGGAGAGCGGTTAATTCTCCGCGTTGCAGGCTTGTTTAGAGTGCTATGATCGCCATTGTATGTGCCTATGGGGGGAGGATGCAGCATGTCCGATTTCAACCTCGGTTTCGTGATCTTTCCCGGGATTACGCAGCTTGACTTCACCGGGCCGTTCGAGGTCTTGAGCAGGCTCGGAACACCGCCCTCGCTTTCAGTCCCAAGCAAATTCCCTGACGTTAAGACCCACGTTGTCGCAAAGACCCTGCAGCCGGTCTCGAGTGATCGCGGTCTTGCTTTCTTGCCGACCGACACATTTGAGACTTGCCCAGCGCTCGACTTGCTTTGCGTGCCGGGTGGCTCCGGCCTCATGGAGGCGCTTGCGGATTCCGAACTGGTCGATTTCGTTGGGCGGCAGGGGAGGCAGGCAACCTATGTAACGTCGGTCTGCATCGGTGCCTTTCTGCTCGGGGCAGCCGGATTGCTGAAGGGGCGGCGGGCGACGACGCATTGGGCCTATGTCGACCTGCTTCCACTGGTCGGTGCGATCCACGAAGAGGGACGTATTGTGCGCGATGGCAACGTTGTCACCTCAGGCGGTGTCACGGCGGGGATCGATTTCGCTTTCAGCGTCGTTGCGGAAGTTGCCGGGCCCGAGGTCGCCCAGGCCATTCAGCTGGGGATCGAATATGATCCTTCACCCCCGTTTGACGCGGGCCATCCCGACAAGGCAAGCGCAGCGGCAACGTCGCTGATGGTGCAGCGAAATGAGAGCAGCCATACGGCGATCAGAAAGGCACTGGAGAAGCGGGCAGCGCCGGGCGTTCCCTGAGGGCGGCGCTCTTTCCGCTGAAATTTTGCCAGCGCAAGCCGGATGCTTTGCGATAATGCATGCTCAGACCCAGGAGCGTAGACCGGCGGCCCGTTCGGGCCAGCTGTTGTCACAGTTCCGGCAGGCCGGCCATTCGGAAGCCGTCGACAAAGTGGTCTCGTACAGATGCGTCGCGCAGCGGCTGGGAGTTGAGCCAATGGCCGATTGTGAAATGAGGGTGGGCGATCAGGAACAATTCTGCTTCTCGCCGTGCCTCCTCACGTTGGCCCAACTGCGCAAGCGCGGCAGCCAGGAATTTGCGTGAGTTGGTACGATACGTGTCTTCCCTGCGGAGCGTCGCGGTTGCCGCCTCATAGTCACGCGCGGCGTATTGCGCCTGCCCGAGATGACAAAGATACCAGCAGGTTGGATAGGGATTGAGCCGCAGAGCTTTTTCGATCTGCGCTAGTCCGTCGGCAACCCTGCCGTCCAGCACGGACATGTCCGACATGGCGGCCCAGGTGTCGGCGTGGTTGGGGTCCAGTTCCAAGGCCTTGGCGAAGGCGGCCTCCGATTCCTCCCATCGCCGCTCATAAGCCAAAATGGTCCCTAGAACGTAACGGCAGCCGGCATCGTTGGGATCTAGCTCGACTGCCTCCTGCGCGAACGTCGCCGCCATCCGACGGTTAGGATCTTCGGGCTCGCCGAAATGAGCCCAGGCAAGCCAACGGTTATAGGCGAGCAGACCGAGGGCCTCGGCATATGATGGCTCGAGCTCAACCGCGCGTTGGAGCAGCATATAGGCCTCACGCTCAGTTTGCGGCGATTCTTCCGTCAGGCGGCGGGCGCGCACGCATAGATCGTAGGCCTCAAAGTTCTTCGGCCGATTGCGCTGCGCCGGGATGGTCAGTCGGCCGACGAGGGCTTCAACAATCTTTGCGTTGACTTCATCCTGTAGCTCGAAAACATCTTCCACCGTCCTGTCAAACCGGTCGGCCCACAATTGCTGGCCGCCAAGCGCGTCGATCAATTGGGCTTTGATGCGGACGCGGCCCATTGCGCGTCTGGCGCTCCCCTCGAGGATGTAGCGGACGCCGAGGTCCTGGGCGACCAGCCGTACATCAACCGGTCTGCCCTTGTAGCCGTTCACGGAATTGCGCGCGATGACGAACAGGCCAGCCGTACGGGAAAGGTCGATAATCAGGTCTTCGGTCAAGCCGTCGACGAAAGGCACGTCCTCTTCATCCCCACTCATGTTCGTGAACGGCAATACAGCGATCGAGGGACACTCGGGCAGCGGCAACATGCTCTGCAGCGCATCCGGCCAATGCCACACGTGAACCGGGCGGGTCAGGTTCTTCAGGTAGCGTTCGCCTCCATCAAAGAACCGGTCGCTGATCTTGCCGACAATCTCGCCGTGAACGTTGGCTGAAATGCAGATACCTCCCGGCGCGGCCTGCGTCTCGAGGCGCGCCGCGACATTGACGCCGTCGCCGAGGACGTCTGAACCGTCGTCAACGACATCTCCCAGATTGACGCCTACACGCAAAAGCAGGCGCCGGTCTCCGGAAACAGCAGAGGTGGCCCGTTGCATTTCCAATGCTGCTGCGACCGCATGCACCGCGCTAGCGAATTCGATCAAGAACCCATCGCCCATGACCTTGAAGATGCGACCGTTGTTGCGCATCACCGCCGGCTCGATAACGCCAGAACGGAGTTCCTTGAGGTTCGCCAGCGTTGCGACTTCATCAGCCTCCATCAGGCGTGAAAATCCCACCACATCGGCAACGACGATGGCGGCAAGGCGACGCTGAAGAGATTGGTCCGTCATGTGAGGACAAGCCTAACGACTGAGTTAGGAAGTTATTGTTCAACCGCGGGTGAGTCAATAAGCGGTAAAAGTTAATGTCCGGGCGATCTCCACCTCCATCGAGCCGTCATCTTACTTTGTGGCTGCCGGCGTCGAGGTGGACGACACGGACATGCGTATCCACGGAAAGCGGACGGTTCCATCGGTCTCTATTTGGTCCCAAGGCGCCGAAAAGGCAAAGAGGCGAACTGGGGCCAGGTAAGACCTCTGCCCCATTGTCGGTCGTGAAAACGACGATGGTGTTATCGGCTTGGCCTGTGTCTTCGACACGGATTTCGCCGACACTAGGCCGCAATGCGCCGCTTGTTCGGGATCGCCCGGTGGCGGCCAAGGTCAAGCCAGTGGATCTCAGTCGGCGCTCGCCACCTTCTGCGCCGCCAGCGGCGGGGCCGTCTTCAGCGCTTGCCCAAGATCCTTGAGAATGCGGGTTGACTCGACCGAGAGCATCCGCGGCCGAACGAGGGGAGGCGGGCTGCCTTCCTCCGGCTTGGCGGCGGCAACGGTCTTGGCGTTCTTGTCGGGCGGCAGCGGCTGCGTGCCGGGGATCTGCCGAAGCGTGATGCCCTGGTGGGCATAATCCATGGCGCGCTTGAAGGTCATGGCGGGCAGCGAGCCGCCGGTCATCTTGTTGGTCGAGGTGTAGTCGTCGTTGCCGAACCAGACGGCGGCCGTGTAGTTGCCGGTATAGCCGATGAACCAGGCGTCGCGGTAGGCCTGCGTCGTGCCGGTCTTGCCTGCCGTCAGGATGCCGTTGTCGAGCGCAGCCTTTCGCGCCGTTCCGACGTAGGGGACGCGCGACAGCATCTGGTTCATGTAGGTATCGGCCTTTTCGGAGAGCACCCGTTTGGCGGGCGGCTCGTCACGGTCGAAGTCGTAGAGAACGTCGCCGCCGTAGTCGAGGACCTGGGTGATGCCGTGGCGGCGCGACTGGTAGCCGCCTGCCGGGAAGACGGCATAGGCGGTCGCCTGGTCGAGCACGGTCACCTCGGAGGTGCCGATCGGGATGGTCACGTCGTCACGCACCGGCGATTCCACGCCGAGGTTTTTCGCCATGGCGCGGATCGGCTGGATGCCGAGCTTTTCCTTGGCAAGCCGCACCGGGATGGTGTTGATCGACTGGGCAATAGCAGTCGCGATGGTGACGCGGCCGGCATATTTGTTGGCGTAGTTGTGCGGGCTCCAGTTGCCCCAATAGATCGGCGCATCGACGACGATGGTATCCGGCGTCATGCCGCTCTCCATCGCCACCGAATAGGTATAGACCTTGAACGATGAGCCCGGCTGGCGCAGCGCCTTGGTGGCGCGGTTGAACTGGCTCTCGCCATAATCCCGGCCGCCGACCATGGCGCGCACAGCGCCACCGTTCTCGAGCACGACCATCGCGCCCTGCTTGGCGTGGTAGCTCTCGCCATATTCACGCAGCGACGTCTCGACGGAATCTTCCGCCGCACTCTGCAGGCCCATGTCGATCGTGGTCCGAACGACCAGCGAATGCTGGTGGAAGCGCGGCGACAGTCGCATCACCTCGTCGAAGGCCCAGTCGAGGAAGAAATCGGGCGATTCCACCTGGTTGCGGTCGACGACCGTTGCCGGGTTGCGTCGGGCGGCGATCACCTGGCCCTCGGTCATCAACCCGCTTTGCACGAGGTTGGTCAGCACCTCGTTGGCGCGACCGCGCGCCGCCGGCAGGTTGACGTGCGGCGCATATTTCGCCGGCGCCTTGAAGAGACCCGCGAGCATGGCGGACTCGGCCAGATTGACGTCGGTGATGCTCTTGCCGAAGTAGAACTGCGCCGCCGCGGCAGCGCCGAACGTGCCGCCGCCCATGTAGGCGCGGTCGAGATAGGTGGAGAGGATCTCCTTCTTGGAGAGGTTGGCTTCGAGCCACAGCGCCAGGAAGGCTTCCGTGATCTTTCGGTCGATCGAGCGTTCGTTGGAGAGGAACAGGTTCTTGGCGAGCTGCTGCGTCAGCGTCGAGCCGCCCTGCACGACCTCGCCGGCCTGGGCGTTGGTCACCACGGCGCGGAAGAGACCGATGACGTCGATGCCGAAGTGATCGAAGAAGCGCCGGTCCTCGGTCGCCAGCACCGATTTGATCAGCGCGTCGGGCAGCTCGTCGATCGGTACGGAGTTCTGGTGGATGACGCCGCGATGGCCGATGACGTTGCCATAGCGATCGAGGAAGGTGACGGCGTAGTCGCCGCGATTGCGCCAATCTTCCTTGGTAGCCTCGAAGGCAGGCTGGGCAAGGGCGAGCATCAGGACGGCGCCGACGGACCCCCATGTCAGGCCTTCGCCGGCCAGTTCGAAGACGATGCGCTTCCAACCACGAACGCGGAAGCGGCGGAAGAAGATGGTGATGTCTTCCCAGATCTCGGCGGAGCGAAAACCGGCGTTCCAGATGGTCGAATCGATCCACGAGTCGATCTTCAAAAGCAGGTGGCGTTGCTTGCGCGGCCGTTTTTCTGGATTGTCCGGATCCGTCACGTCTTATATTCCCGCCCGATCAGTTCGACGCCGGACGAACCTGACGCCGGACTATGGCAAATCTGCCGACAGTGCCCCGGAGTAACCGGAGCTTGGTGAATCATTGGTTGATTTGCCTGACAAGAACAAGAGAAATGGAAGCTCTCACGCGATTTTGCGCGGAGCTGTTGCAAGAACGGAATGATGGAAGAAACACCCTTCTGGAAGACGAAGACGCTCGCCGAAATGACGACGACCGAGTGGGAGAGCGTATGCGACGGCTGCGGTCTCTGTTGTCTCAACAAGCTCGAGGAGTGGGATAGCGGCGATATCTACTTCACCTCGATCCGCTGCAAGCTGCTCGATGACCAGAGCTGTCGCTGTTCTTCCTACGAGAACCGCTGGGATTTCGTCCCCGATTGCGTCCAGCTCACCAAGGAAAACGTCGATGACATCGCCTGGCTGCCGCCGACCTGCGGCTATCGGCTGATCAACGAGGGCCGCGATCTCTACTGGTGGCATCCGCTGGTCTCAGGCGATCCCGAGACCGTGCATGCCGCCGGTATTTCGGCGCGCGGCCGGACGATCAGCGAAACCGAGGTCAAGGTCGACGACTTCGAGGATTACGTGGTGGATTGGCCGCTGACGGTGGGCGACGAGGCGCAAGCGCAGGCGCCGGAGACTGCCAAGTAGCATCGAGCTAGGCGATCGAGCTAAGAAATCGCCTTAGCTCGCCGCGAACATAGTCCTCGATCGAGCCCTGCGGCTCGAAACCCCACCAGAGCAGGCAGCCTTGCCACTGGGAGAGCATCAGCCGTCCAACATGAGTTTTGCCTTGGGCGCCGAGGCATCGGTCGAGCGCTGTGGCCAGTGTCTTTCCCCAGGCCGCGCCGCGTGAGCGCAATGCGGGATCGCGCAGATCCTCCCGTAGTACCAACAGGCCTTCCGCGTAAGATGCGGCATCCTCGCCGTAATCCTTGGAAAGTCCGGCGAGCAGGTCGATGGCGCCCTCGGGCGTTTGGGGAACAGACTGGACCAGCCGGGCCGTTTCCATGTCCAGCCGGTCCCAGGCGCGCAACAGGCAGGCCCGCAGCATCGCCGCCTTGGTGCCGAAGCGCTGCACCAGCGTCGAGCCCGAGAGGCCGCTGATCTTCGCCACCGCGCCGAAGCTCGCCGCATCGGGGCCTTCCGCATGGACGAGCCCGAGCACCATGTCGAGAAGCTGTTCGTCCGAAAGCGTGCGGGGGCGCGGCATGAAATTTCCTCTTGCGTTCACAACGAATATGAACGAACGTTCGTTTATATTCAAGCTGAATGGTGAAAATCCAGTGGCGTGCTCTGGTGTGGAGGACATGCAAATGGCAGCGCTTTCAGGAAAGATTGCCCTCGTGGCCGGCGGCACGCGCGGTGCCGGTCGCGGCATTGCCGTGGAACTCGGCGCTGCCGGTGCCACCGTCTACGTTACCGGCCGCACGACGCGGGCACAGCAGTCGGAATACGGCCGCCCGGAAACGATCGAGGAGACATCAGAGATGGTAACCGCTGCGGGCGGCCAGGGGATCGCGGTTCGGGTCGATCATACCGTGCCTGCGGAAGTCGAGGCGCTGGTCGCGCGCATCCGCCGGGAGCAGGGCCGGCTCGACATCCTGGTCAACGATATCTGGGGCGGCGAGCACCTGACGGAATGGAACAAGCCGGTCTGGGAGCACTCGCTGGACAAGGGCCTGCACATGCTGCGGCTGGCGATCGACACCCATCTGATCACCGCGCATTTCGCGCTGGCCCTGATGATCGAGCGTCCCGGCGGGCTTCTGGTCGAACTGACCGACGGCACCGCCGAATACAACGCGACGCACTACCGCCTCTGCCCCTACTACGACCTCGTCAAGACCGGCGTGATCCGCATGGCCTGGGCGCACGCGAAGGATCTCGCGCCGCACGGCGCAACCGCGGTGGCGCTGACGCCCGGCTGGATGCGCTCGGAAATGATGCTCGATATCTTCAGCGTCACCGAGGAGAACTGGCGCGACGCGACATCAGTGCAGCCGCATTTCGTCATCTCCGAGACACCGCGCTTCACCGGCCGGGCGGTGGCGGCCCTTGCTGCCGATCCCGAACGCGCCCGCTGGAACGGCCAGTCGCTGTCGAGCGGCGGGCTTGCGAAGGTCTACGGCTTTGACGACCTGGACGGCTCGAGACCGGACTGCTGGCGCTACATGGACGAGGTGATGGACGCGGGCAAACCCGCCGACGCCACCGACTACCGTTGAACAAGTTTAGCCGGAGGGAATGATAACGAACTGTCTTTGCAGCGTTTTCGGCGCCGCGTTCTGCCACGACCTGCGTACCAGATCCTGCACCAGTTCGTCGTTCGCCTTGCCGTAGAAGAGCCGGGTCGAGCCGCGCTGCCCCCAGCCGCCCGGGACGGCGGCCGTATCGTCGGGCGCCACCGCCAACGTCATATGCTGCTGGTCCGGCGTCAGGCGGACGACACAGTAGTCCTGCTCGGGCATCGTCAGGAATATCTTGCTGCGCACGCGGAAATCGCGGGTGCCGTGATGCGCGCTCTCGACCGCCTCCGGCAGGCTGAGCGCAAAGGAAATGAGCTCTTCCTGGTTCATGGTCATAAAATTAGCACATGCTGATGGATGCGGGCCAATCAGAAAAACTCAAACAGCCGGTACTTTCGGAAAATTTTCAGATTATAGGAAAATAATCCTTGACGGCGTGACGGTCGTTTGATAGGGTTATGGCATAGTCGGAAAGTTGCGGGCGTGGCGAAGTGCTTGGCCCCAAGCTTTCCGGATTTGCAAGCCGGGCGTTCGACCCGGCTTTTGTGTTTCTGGTCGCCAGGGAAAAACTGGCCGCCTGAGGGGTTCCCGATGATCGATATCGAGAGTTTCGAACCGGAGCTTTACGGCTTCTGGCCGCGGAGGCGTGTTTACGGCGATCCGCTGCATCTTGAAGCGGACGACGCCGAGGCGAGGGTGGCGGCGAAGGCCTGTTTCCTCGAGATCAAGTCCGGTCCGGCCTCACCTGCCGAGGAGCTGCGGATCTTGCTCAACGAGATGACGGCGGAGATGCGCGACCAGTTCAGTGCCTTCCGCGAATTGCGGCGGGCGGCGGAAGCGGCGTCCACAGGCGGCGACGAGGCGGCGGCGAAGCTTGCGCGCGCCGATCTGAAGGCGGCGACCGATGCCATGTCGCTGATCGTGCGGACGTTGGAGAAGGTCGATCAGCTGCAGCGGCAGATCGCGCGCGATCGCGAGCTGGCCGCGGAAGAGAGCGACGCTGCGATGGGGCTTGAGGATGCGAAGAAGCGGTTTCTTGAGCGCATCGACGAGCTGGCGGAACAGCGGGCGCGGCAATTGCTTGCCGAGTGGCAGGCTGCCGGTCCTCCCGGTCAAGGTGACGCCGCTGCCGGCGACGCTCGCCAGGCCAATACCGACTGAGGGTCAGGCGTCGCGGTCTCTTCGGCGCCGGCTTGAGAAAACCATGGCGCGGCATGGCAAGGAGATCACCGTCATCGCAGCGGAACGGACAACGGTTCGGACGGTCGTGGCGGCTGGTTTGCGGCAGGGCGCGACCCTGGCGACGGAGATGCGCCCAGCGGCGATGCCGTTCGCAACCTCCGGGCCCTCCTGTCCGACCGAGGTTGATCGGCCGGACGGGGCTGCGGAACCGGCGGAGCGGATGCCCATGGACGACCCGCTGGTACAGTTTGCCGACGAGCGTGGGCTTTGGAACCCGCTCGACGGTCTCTGGAGTTTTTCCGGCCGTCTCGAACAGCAGCCGCCTGTGGGTGACTGGCGTACCTGGCTGATCCTTGGCGGGCGCGGCTCCGGCAAGACGCGGGCGGGGGCCGAATGGATCCATGCGCTGGCGAGCGCCGAGCGGCGGTCCTATCTGCGGATAGCCCTGATTGCCGAAACGCTCGGCGATGCGCGCGAGGTGATGATCGACGGCGTCTCCGGTATCTGCCGCATTGCACGGCGGGGATGTCCGGAGTTCGAGATTTCGCGGCGCAGGCTGGTCTGGCCGAACGGCGCGGTGGCGCAGATCTTCTCGTCCGAGGATCCGGAAAGCCTGCGTGGGCCGCAGTTTCATTTCGCCTGGTGCGATGAGCTGGCGAAATGGAAGCACGGGCAGGAGACTTGGGACATGCTGCAATTCGGCCTGCGCCTCGGCAGCCATCCGCGCCAGCTAGTGACGACGACGCCGCGGCCGGTGCCGCTGCTGAAGGAATTGATTGCTGATGCAGGTACACGGCTGACGCGGATCAGCACGCTTGCCAACGCGGCCAATCTGGCGCCGGGCTTCATCGATGCGCTGGCGCATCGCTACGGCGGCACGCGGCTCGGGCGTCAGGAACTCGACGGCGAGCTGATAGAGGATCGCGAAGACGCGCTCTGGCGGCGCGAGATGATCGAGGCCGCCGCGATTCGCTTCACGGGCGAGTTGAGGCGCATCGTCGTTGCAGTCGATCCGCCGGCGGCGGCCGGCGCGCAGTCCTGCTGCGGCATCGTCGTGGCGGGATTGGAGGCGTCGGGGCGTGCGGTTGTGCTTGCCGATTGTTCGGTTCAGGGCACGAGCCCGGCCGGTTGGGCGGGTGCGGTGGTGCGCGCCTATCGACGATTTTCGGCGGACCGGGTGGTCGCCGAAATCAACCAGGGCGGCGACATGGTGGCGTCGATGCTGAAGAGCATCGACGAAAGCCTGCCGGTCTCGACCGTGCGCGCGACGCGCGGTAAATACTTGAGAGCCGAACCGGTCGCGGCCCTCTACGAGCAGGGGCGGGTCGCCCATGCCGGACGCTTCGTCGCGCTGGAAGACCAGATGTGCGACTTCGGCCCGGACGGACTTTCATCAGGCCGTTCGCCCGACCGGCTGGACGCGCTGGTCTGGGCGTTGACGGCACTGATGTTGGAGGGAAATGGAGAACCCCGGGTGAGGGGTATTTGAGGACTAGCGTTGAGGTTGCTGTTGTGACGGGCGCGGCGTCTGCTGTTCCGGGCGAACCTGACGCCACTCGTTTTCGAGCTGGTCGACGACATGCTGGGGAATGGTCGGCTGATTGCTGTTGGCCGGCTGCTGCATGCTCTCCTCCGAGGGCTGGATTTAACGGTGAGTTAATCACTGGCACGGCTTAAACTATCTGTAAATCAGGCGCTTAAACACTTTAAACGATTGAACTAATTTTAATCGATTGAGGCGCAGAACGCCGTACCACTTTTGAGGCTGACATTCATGGTTATCCACATCGACAGGCCCTTCTTCTTCGACAGGGTGCGCGACGCGCTGTTCAAGGGAGTGCTTAATCAGCCGCAGGTGGAGGGCATGACGGCGATTCTCGATTTCTGGGAATCGCGGATGCCGGATGCCGATCCGCGTTGGCTCGCCTACATCCTGGCGACGGCCTACCACGAAACTGCCTTTACGATGCAGCCGGTGCGCGAGACGCTGGCGACCACCGACGCCCGGGCGATCGAGATCCTGGAGAACGCCTATGCATCGGGCAAGCTCTCCTGGGTGAAGACGCCCTACTGGCGTCCTGACGAGGACGGCAAGTGCTGGCTCGGCCGCGGCCTGGTGCAACTGACCCACAAGCGCAATTACGAGGCCATGAGCAAGCTGACCGGTATCGACCTCGTTGCCGAGCCGGACCGGGCGATGGAGATGGACGCCGCCGTTTCGATCCTGATCGAAGGCATGGTGCAGGGCTCCTTTGCCAATCACAAGCTTGCCGATCATCTGAACGAGACGAGTGACGATTGGGTCAATGCCCGCCGCATCGTCAACGGCACAGACCGGGCCGAAAAGCTCGCCGGCTACGGCAAGACCTTCCTTGCGGCCATCCGCCGCGAGCAGCCGGCAGGGTGGCTTGCGCGGTTGAAGGCCTGGCTGCTGCGTGCTATCGCGCGGGTCTTAGGCTAGACCCTGACAGGAGTTCCGCGTGATCCGCCACATCGTCTTCTTCACAGCGCCCGCGGAGCAACTGGAAAAG
The DNA here is from genome assembly GCF_000298315.2 of Rhizobium grahamii CCGE 502. Lineage (GTDB taxonomy): Bacteria > Pseudomonadota > Alphaproteobacteria > Rhizobiales > Rhizobiaceae > Rhizobium > Rhizobium grahamii. The sequence goes on from NZ_AEYE02000008.1 coordinate 56,979, forward strand.
GTGCGCGCCGGCCTGTCGATCCTGACGGCGATCCCGCACGCTCGCCTGCTGGAGATCGGCACCAACCTCAAGACCGACCAGCTCGGCACGGATGTCGACCTCGTGGTCTACGGCGAGTTCGACGATGAGGCCGCCCTTGCCGCCTACAAGGCGCATCCAGACTATCAGCGATCGATCGCCCTCGTGCGCCCGATCCGCGAAATGCGGATGGCGGCGGATTACGAGAGCGATGGGGCGGTGAAGCGGCCGCTGCGGTGATGCTGTAGCCTGCCCCTCCAACGCGCGCGTCGGGGATGGAGCTTAGACACCATGCCTAGCCGAGAGCGCTCTGCGCGGTGCAGATCCTGTCGACCAAGGCGTCGAGTTCGCCCTTTGGCGGGCGATTCTTGGCGAGGCGCTGCTTCAGGTGCATGATGGGCTCTGCGAGGATCTCATCGAGGCTTTCGGCACAGGTGAAGTCACCCGCCACTTGCTTGACCTTCGAGTTGTCGAAGATCGCAGTCCAGGCCTTGTCGCCGATCAGGGGACCTTCCCAGGCCGGATTATACTTGATCAGGGTGTCGGTCGGTACGTGAACGATCTTGGCTTCCACGCCAAGCAATCTGCCGATCGCCCTTTGGATATCGTTCCAGATATGAGCGCGGTCGGATGTAATGTGGAAAACATCGCGAAGCGCCGCCTGCTTGCCGAAAAGCCCGACGAAAGGCACTGCGAAATCGACCGAGCGGGTCAGGGTCCAGGGTGTGTGGCCATCGCTGGCAACGATGGTGGGCTCGCCGTCCAGCATGCGCCTTGCCATGATGTCACTGTCGCCCATCATGATCGGCAGTCCCGTACGGACGGTGTGGCTGGGGCGGACGATCGTCCAGGCCAAATGATCGGATTTCGCTAGTAGCTCTTCGCAAGCGATCTTGGCCTGGCTGTAGGGCCAGTACGGATTGATCGCCGGTGTCTTCTCGGTAATCACATAGTGACGCGGCGGCTTCTCGTAGACCGAGGCCGAAGAGATGAAGATGTACTGACCGCAATGGCCGGCGAACACCTCGATGTCGCGTGCAATCTGGTCGGGCGTGAAGGCGATGAACTGGCATATGACGTCAAAATTGGCCTTGGCGAGATCCGCGTAGGCGGTCGATCCAAGTTCACCGACGATCGAGGTCACCCCCGCGGGCAAAGGGTCTTGTCTCAAGCCGCGGTTGAAAACGCTGACATCATGACCCTCGGCAACGGCGCGCTCGACGCATGGGTAAGAGATTTGGCCGGTGCCGCCAATGAAAAGGACTTTCAAAGCCATCTGGAAACCTCGGTATCTGACAGGCGGGATCTAGGGTCACCTTCATAGCGTGAAAGGACTCGGACGTCTCGCGTAAATCTGGCTAGGCTATGGCCGAGGAGGCTGCATCTCCCGTCCCACTCTGACAAGCCATCGATAATGTGATGGGGAAAGCGGTATTGAATTTCTTCACGAATGTATGAGACGCATGCTATCTCAGCTGGGCTAGGAGCGATGCTGCATGGTGGTTGTGAGGGCTTTCGGGACGTCGTCCTTGGACGCGAAAAAGCGGGAAATCGAGCGTCTCGCGGCGCTGGAGCAGCTTGACCTCCTCGATACCCCGAAAGACGAAGGCTTTGAGCGCATCGTGCGGTTGATCAAGGAGATCTTCGCGGTCGAGATCGGCCTGGTGTCCCTTATCGACGCGCATCGGCAATGGTACAAGGCGTGTTCCGGGCTGACTGCCGACGAGGTTCCGCTTGAAGATACGTTCTGCCGATATGTGGTCGACCGTGAGCAGCCGATTGTCGTGCAGGATGCGACCCACGATCCGCGGTTCGCGCACAATCCGGCCGTAACGGGAGAAAGCCACATACGGTTTTACGCCGGCGTGCCTTTGAAAACCAAGGCTGGCCACGTTATCGGAACGGTATGTGCGATTGATCGCCGCCCCAGATCATTCAGTTCCAGGGATCTTTCTGTTCTGCACGAGATGGCGGGCGTCGCGATGGACCGGATCGAGCTGCTGCAGTCGGCAGCAACCGATAGCCTGACGGGCACGCTTACCCGCCGCGCCTTTCGGCAGGAGGCCGATCAACTTCTGTCGCTTGCCTTGAGACACCAGCATGACCTGTCCTGCGTTGTTCTGGACATCGACCACTTTAAGAGCGTCAACGACACCCATGGCCACGCTGCGGGCGATCAGGTGCTTCACGCGGTCACAGAAACCTGCAAGGCGAACCTGCGGGCGGGGGATCTGTTCGGCCGGCTCGGGGGAGAGGAATTTGCCATCCTCCTTCCGCACATCAATCGCGAAGGGGCAGCCGCCGTCGCCGAAAAGGTAAGGATTGCTGTCGCGTCCCGGCCGATCCGAGGAACCTTCGGCGAATTGAACGTGACGGCAAGTTTCGGCATTTCGGCGCTTTCGATCATCACCAAGGACATCGAGACGATGTTGGCCCAGGCCGATGCCGCGATGTACCACGCCAAGCATAACGGCCGAAACCGATGCGTATCGTGGAACTCCATCGGTGCTGATGGTCCGACCGGCTCTCGCCGTCGCGTTCTGAAAGCAGGGTCCATCATTTTCAACGACCACCGCTCGACGATCGATTGCACCATAAGGTCGCTCGGCACCGACAGCGCGGGGCTCTCCGTTTCCAGTTCCGCTGGCATACCTCCGGAATTCGTCCTGATGATCAAGGGCGAGGGTTTCGAGACCAAATGCCGGATCGTGGCGCAGGACCGGCAAACCATAGAAGTCGCCTTCAAGGCCTGATCGGGCTTTCACCTGCGATTGGCTGCCATCACGCCGCAGGCTTGAGAGTCCGCCTAACTCCAGGATACCAACCATGAGATTGAGATCATTGCTGCCGTGGGGCTCCGCGGCGGGTCGCAAAGCCGTGCCTGAGAAAAAGGCCGCTGGCGGCTTCATGTCGTTGACCGCGGAAGGGCGGGCGAGCTGGACCGGCCGCTCCTATGCCGCGCTGTCGCGCGAGGGCTTCATGAAAAACCCGGTCGCGCATCGCAGTGTCCGGCTGGTCGCGGAAGCCGCGGCCTCGGTGCCGTGGCTGCTCTACGAGGGCGATCGCGAGCGGCCGGATCATGCCATCCTCTCGCTGCTCGGCCAGCCGAACGGACGCATGGGTGGCCCCGATTTCTTTGAGGCGCTCTATGGGCACCTGCTGCTGTCGGGCAATGCCTATGTCGAGCCGCTGCTGGTCGGCGGAAACCTGCGCGAACTGCATCTGCTGCGGCCTGATCGCATCGGTATCGTCGAGGGCAGGGATGGTTGGCCCGAGGCTTACGACTATCGCGCCGGCGGTTCCGTGCGCCGCTTTCCGGCGGAGACGGAGGGGCTTGGTCTGCTGCACCTGAAACTCTTCCATCCCCTCGACGATCATCTCGGTTTCCCGCCGCTGGCGGCAGCGCAGGTGGCGCTCGATCTCTCCAATGCGGCCGCGACCTGGAACAAGGCGCTGCTCGACAATTCGGCGCGTCCATCGGGCGCTCTGGTCTACCAGCCGAAGGAGGGCGGCAATCTCTCGCCCGACCAGTACGAGCGGCTGAAGCAGGAACTCGACGAAGGCTATTCCGGCCCGATGCGCGCCGGACGTCCGCTGCTCCTGGAAGGCGGCCTCGACTGGAAGTCGATGGGACTGTCGCCGAAGGACATGGATTTCGTCGAAGCCCGCAATGGTGCTGCCCGCGACATCGCGCTCGCCTTCGGAGTGCCGCCGATGCTGCTCGGTATTCCCGGCGACAACACCTATGCCAATTACCAGGAGGCGAACCGTGCCTTCTACCGGCTGACCGTGCTGCCAATGCTGACGCGCACCGCCGCCTCGCTCTCCGCCTGGCTCTCCGGCCACTACGAGGACCGCCTGCGGCTGGAGCCCGATCTCGACAGGGTCGCCGGGCTTGCTGCCGAGCGTGACCAGCTGTGGACGCGGGTGGGAAGCGCTGCATTCCTCAGCGACGAGGAGAAGCGGCAGGCGGTGGGGTACTGAAAACCTGCACCGCCGCATGAATCAAACTCTGAGCGCCCGGACTCAATGTTCGAGCAAAAGCAAACAAGCGATTCAAAAGATTCGCTGAAGCGCGAGGACGACACCCTGAAATCGGCGCTGCGAAGCGTGATCGCCGGCTGGGGTGTCCTTCTTCGTCAACCAAGGATCCCTGCGATGACAGACCTTTCCAACGATGCCGGGCTCTGGGCGACCAGGGCGCTCGGTGCATCGGCTGGGGCGGCGGTGTCGCTCGTCTATCTCCTGCCGAAAAGCCGGCGGGAGGCTGCGAGCCGCTTCTTCACCGGCCTTGCCTGCGGCACGATCTTCGGCGGGCCGACGGGCATCTGGATCGCCGAAAGACTGGCGCTGGCGGATCGCCTCTCGGCCTCGGAGGTCGTGCTGTCGGGATCGGCGGCGGCAAGCCTTTGCGCCTGGTGGGGCCTCGGCATCCTGTCGCGCATCGCCGGACGATACGGCGCACGCGGACGCTAGCCCGGGCATAACAATCTACAACGAGGAGAGCATCATGACCGCAAGCCGCGCGCTGGCGCGATCACCCATGGGCGCGGATACGCGCAAGTTCGCCAATCTCGAGCTCCGGGGGCTGAGGCGCGACGGCAGCTTTTCCGGCTATGCCAGCGTCTTCGGTGAAGTCGATCTCGGCAAGGATGCGATCGAACGCGGTGCCTTTCGTAAATCGCTCGCCGAGCGCGGCGCGGGCGGGGTACGTATGCTCTTCCAGCATGACCCGGCCGAGCCGATCGGCGCCTGGAAGACGATCCGCGAGGACAGTCGCGGCCTCTATGTCGAGGGCATGCTTGCCGACGGCGTGGCCCGGGCGCGCGAGGTGCATCAGCTCCTGAAGAACGGCGCGCTCGACGGGCTTTCGATCGGGTTCCGCACGGTGCGGGCAAAGACCGACGCCAAGTCGGGGGTGCGCCGCATTCTCGAAGCCGACCTCTGGGAAATCTCGATCGTCACCTTCCCGATGCTGCCTTCGGCGCGCGTCCAGAACATCAAGAATGCGCGGTGGTTCCGCGACAAGGAGACCGAGCTGGTCCGCGCCATGCGCCGGGCCGCCCGGATGATGCTGACAGAAACCTTCAGATAGGAAAAACGGGACATGACCGACATGCATGAGACAGGTTCGAGGATCGCGCCGGAGATCAAGGCGGCGCCCGAAATGACGGCGGCCTTCGACGAATTCATGGAGGCCTTCGAAGCCTTCAAGGACACCAACGACCGCCGCCTCGGCGAGATTGAGGAAAAGCTGACGGCCGATGTCGTCACCCGCGACAAGATGGACCGCATCAGCAGGGCGATGGACGAGCAGAAGAAGGTGCTCGACCAGCTGGCGCTGAAGAAGGCGCGCCCGCCGCTCGGTCGAGGCGGCGGCAACGGCATTGAGGCGAACGAGCACAAGGCGGCGTTCGAGCAGTATATCCGCCGCGGCGACGAGGCCGGCTTGCGCGAGCTCGAGGCGAAGGCGATGTCGGCGGGGACGGGGAGCGATGGCGGGTATCTCGTGCCGCCGGAAACCGATACCGAGATCGGCCGCCGGCTCTCCGTCGTCTCGCCAATCCGCTCGCTCGCGACCGTGCGCCAGGTCTCGGGCTCGGTGCTGAAGAAGCCGTTCGCGACCTCGGGCATGGCGGCCGGCTGGGTGGCCGAAACGGCGGCCCGTCCGCAGACATCGAGCGCCCAGCTTGCCGAACTCTCCTTCCCGACAATGGAGCTCTATGCCATGCCGGCGGCAACGCAGGCGCTGCTCGACGATGCCGCGGTCGATATCGAAGGCTGGATTTCGAGCGAGGTTGACACCGTCTTTGCCGAACAGGAGGGCACCGCCTTCGTGAACGGAGACGGCACCAACAAGCCGAAGGGCTTTCTTGCCTATACCGCGGTCGCCGACAGCGCCTGGAGTTGGGGTAATCTCGGCTATATAGCAACGGGTGCTGCCGGCGCCTTCAAGACGACGGGCGCCTCCGACACATTGATCGATACGATCTATTCGCTCAAGGCGGGTCATCGCCAGAACGCCAACTTCGTCATGAACCGCAAGACCCAGGCCGAGGTGCGCAAGCTCAAGGACGGTGATGGGCGCTATCTCTGGCAGCCGCCGGCGACCGCGGGCGAGGCGGCTTCGCTGGTCGGCTTCCCGGTCGTCGAGGCCGAGGACATGCCCGATATCGCGGCCAATGCGCTGTCGATCGCCTTCGGGGATTTCCGCGCCGGCTATCTCGTCGTTGACCGCACCGGCGTGCGCGTGCTGCGCGATCCCTATTCCGCCAAACCCTACGTGCTGTTCTATACGACCAAGCGCGTTGGCGGCGGGGTGCAGAACTTCGAGGCGATCAAGCTCATCAAGTTCGCCGTGAGCTGACCGAGGCAGGGCGGGTGCGATCACATCCGCATCCGCCTGCCGAACATGCCTGCGTCACACCAATTCAGGATCGTCCATGACTTATGCACTGATTACCCCACCGGTGGCGGAAGCCCTGACGCTTGCCGAGGTGAAGGCTCACCTGCGGCTTGACGAAGGCAACGAAGATGGGCTGCTATCCTCGCTGATCCGCGTCGCACGCGAGCATCTGGAACGCGCGACGGGCCTCTGCCTGATCACTCAGGTGTGGCGCCTCCATCTTGAATCGATACCTGAGGACCGCGTGATTCAGATTGCCAAGGGGCCGGTGCAAGCCATTGAAAGCCTGAGCATTTACGATGAGGCGGGTGCGGAAGTGGTATTGCCCGCGAGCGGCCATGTGCTCGACGGCAATGCCCGGCCGGCGCGTCTGGTGCTCGATCGAAGTACGAATCCCGCTATCGCCGCGAACGGCATCGAGATCGATTTTTCCGCCGGTTTCGGAGAAAGCGGTGCGGAAGTTCCCGACACGCTGAAGCGGGCGATGCTGATGCATGTCGCCCAGATGTTTGCCTTCCGGGGCGCGGTGGCCGTCGAGGATCAGCCGGCGGACATACCTGTTGGTTACGACCGGCTGGTTGCGCCATTCCTGATGCGGAGGCTCTGATGCGGTCCGTCTTCTTCGATCCCGGCCAGATGACCGCGCGGCTCGAGCTGGAGGCGCCGGAAGAGACGCCGGACGGGCAGGGTGGCGCGAGCATTGTCTTCGCATCGGTCGCCTCCGTCTGGGCGCGGATCGAGCCGCTGAGCGAGGTCCGCGAGGAGCGGGCGGGCGCTGATGTCTTCACGCTGACGCACCGTATCTGGTTGCGGTTTCGCAGCGACATCAGGGCCGGGATGCGGCTGCGCAATGGCGACCGGCTGTTTGCCATCGGCATCTGGCGCGATCCTGACGAAACCGCCCGTTACCTCTGCTGCCTCTGCGAGGAGGAAGGACGATGAGCCCCGCTTTGGCGATTACGCTCCGCGATCTGGCGGAGATCCTGGCGCGGGTGGCGCGAGACGCTGCGGGTAAGGCGCAGGCAAAGGGGGGCGAGAGCCATGAGCGCAGCCAATGAATTGCTGACGGCGATCCATGCCCGCCTGACCGGAGATGCCGAGCTTCTCGGCATGATCGGCGAGGACGGTATCCGCGATCGGCTGGTGACCGGACGAAAGCTCCCTTGTGTGCTGATCGGCGAACTCGTCAGCAACGACTATTCGACCTCGACGGAAGGAGGCGAAGAGCATCTGCTCTCGCTCGAAATCTGGAGCGATGCCGGTGGGCGAAAACGGGCGCAACTGGTCGCCTCGCGTCTTCATTCCCTATTGCAGGATGCGGCACTCGATCTTGGTCAGCACCACCTCGTCAGCCTTTTGCATGTCAAGACACAGAGCCGGCGCGAAGCGAAGACGAAACTCCATGTCGCCGAGCTGCGCTTCCGGGCCGTGACGGAGCCGATCGGCGCTGCGTAGCGCCTACTCCTCGAAGCGGCTCGTGGCGTCGCGATCACGTTCGTAATGTCTCGACAAGGGAAACGGCGGTAGCCACGCTTCGCGGCGAATGGTCCAAAGTTCGTAGGTTGGCTTCAACTGATCGGGCGCATCGAGCGAGCCGAGGTTTACTTCGACCTCATCGGCGGAGCGTCCGAAAACCGGGGAGCCGCAGCGGGGGCAGAAGAACCGCCCGTCGTAATCGCCTGTCTCGCCTTCGACCGTCACCGCATCCTGAGGAAAGATCGCAGACGCGTGGAAAAGCGCGCCGTGATGCTTGCGGCAGTCGAGACAATGGCAAATACCGACCCGATAGGGGTGTCCAGTTGCCACGAGGCGGACATTCCCGCAACGGCAGCCGCCAGTGAACCGGTTCATGTTGCTTCTCCTCCAGGATCAAGCGATGGACTGCTTGGTTTGAAGATGGGGCAGTGATCTCAGATGTCCCGCCCGTTGCCGCAGCTGCCTGCATCTCAAGCCGGTTCGTATACCCGGTTCGCTGCCTTGACCTGCGCAGCCAGCATCAGCACGAAGCCGAGCGAGATGACGGCGAGCCCGGCGCAGGTCGCGATTGCGGTTCCGGCACCGGCGCGATCGAGGATCGCCGTGAAAACGACGGGTGCGATGGCGTTGGCGAGGTTCTGCGGCAGCGACAGGCGGGCCGATTGCAGCCCGAATTCGCGCGGCGAAAACAGCGCGAGCGGCAGCAGCGCGCGGGCGACGGTCATGACACCGGAGCCGAAGCCGTAGAGCAGGATGAAGGTAATCAGCAGCGGCGTCGACGGCGGTACCACCAGCATCATCACGAAGCTGAATACCATCAGGCTCACGCCCATTGCGGCGCTGAGGATCGGATTGCCGCGACGGCCGAGGAGCATGTCGAGGAAGCGGGCGGAAATGCCGATCACGCCGCGCGCCGAGCCGAGCTGCAGCGCCAGCACAGGCGAGGCGCCGCACTGGCGGAATATTTCGAGCAGCGAGGGCGATACGCCGAAGGTGACGAAGGGCGAGATCGTCGTTGCCGCGGCAACTAGCAGGAACGCCTTGCGCTGTCCCGCAGGCGATAGCGGCACCGGCGTTTCCTGTGCGGCACTGCCATCCGCGGCAAAGGCGATCGGCTTCGGCAGGGCGAAAAGATGCAGAGGCAGGCAGACTAAGAACTGTAGCGCCGCGCAGATGAGAAACGTCATTCGCCAGCCGACGCTCGTGTTGAGCTCACTGAGGATCGGCCAGAAGATCGCGCTCGAAAGACCGGTAAACAGCATCAGGATGGCAATCACCCGCTTGCTGTCAGGTCCGGCGCGCTCGACGACGGCGGTATAGGCCGGAGCGGAAAGACCGAAGGCGCCGCCGGCGCCGATGGCAATCCAGGCAAGCCCGTAGAGGATGAGGCCGTGCGCGGCGGACAACACCAGCAGGCCGATCGTGAAGGTAATCGAGGCGGCAGCGAGCACGCGCGCGGCTCCATGTCGGGCGAGCAGGCGGCCCGTCGCGGGGCCGACAAGGGCGCTGACGACCATCATGATGCTCAGCCCGCCGAAGACCACCTCGTTCGGCAAGTCGAGATCCGGCGCGATGACGCGGCCCATGACGCCGAGCATGTCGAAGGTGGTGCCCCAGCCGATCAACTGCGTGACGGCAATCACTGCAATTGTCTGCACCGAGCGCAGGGGGATGGATCGAGACATGGCGGGCTTTGACGCGAGTGGGGTAGGGGCGAGCAAGGTCGTAGCAGCTTCGCCTGACGGTTGAAAGTGACAAGTGGATGACACCAACGGCGCCGGCTGCGCCAGTTTTCACGAAGGGATCGGACAATGGTGGCGCAGAAGGGCAAGGACCTGCTCCTGAAGATATTCAACGGAACGGCTTACGAAACGGTGGCGGGGCTGCGGTCGAAACGGCTTGCTTTCAATACCGAAACGGTCGACGTCACTGACGCCGAGAGCGCCGGGCGCTGGCGCGAGCTGCTGGGCGGCGGGGGTGTACAGCGTGCGTCGGTCTCGGGCGCCGGCATCTTCAAGGATGCAGTCTCCGATGGCCTGGTGCGGAACGCCTTCTTCAATGCTTCGATCCTGAGTTGGCAGATCATCGTCCCCGACTTCGGCATGGTGACGGGGCCGTTCCAGGCGAGCGCGCTCGAATATTCCGGCCAGTACAACGGCGAGGTGATGTTCGAGCTGGCGTTGGAATCGGCAGGCGCCATCAGCTTCGAGGCGCTCTGATGCGGGCGGCGGGAGCAAGGGCGAACCGGCGCCGTGGCGAGATCGAGGCTGTCATCGATGGCGAACAGCGCATTCTCTGCCTGACACTCGGCGCATTGGCGGAACTGGAGACGGCGTTTTCCGCCGACAATCTCGTCGGTCTGGCCGAGCGCTTTTCGGGCGGGCAGCTGAAGGCGGCCGACATGATCCGCATCATCGGCGCGGGCCTTCGCGGCGGCGGTAATCTGTATTCCGATCAGGAAGTGGCGGAGGCGAGCATCGATGGCGGCATCGCCGGTTGCGCTGTCGTCGTCGGCAAGCTGCTCGCCGCGACCTTCATGGGGGAAAGCGCGGAGATTGCCGCGTGCCCCCTCTAGCCGCAGCAGATATCGAGACCGATCGCGCGACGCCTTTCCCCTGGGCGCGTGTCCTCCACGTCGGCCTCTGTCTGCTGCGGCTGCCTCCCGCGATCTTCTGGGCGATGACGCCGGTTGAATTTCATGCCGTTGCAGGCGGATTGACGCCGCGCAGCACCGTGGCCAGGGCCGATCTCGGCGCGCTGATGGCGCAGTTTCCGGACAGTCTGACACCCTCGAAACCAAGGAACGATCATGGAGACTGACGATACCGACCTCTCCGCCATGGCCGTGCAGGCCGAGACGCTGCAACGCACGCTCGACGGTCTCGAAACCCGCTCGCGCTCGTTCGGCTCGGCCCTGTCGAGCGCCTTGCGCAGTGCTGCCGATGGCGGCAAGGGTCTCGACGATGTGCTGCGCAGCCTCGGCAATCGGCTGGCCGATATCGCGCTGTCGGCCGGATTGAAGCCGCTGGAGACGATGATCTCGGGCGCTGCGTCGAGCTTGCTCGGCGGTTTCGGCAAGCTCCTGCCTTTCGCCGATGGCGGCGTGGTTTCGCAACCGACCTACTTCCCGATGGGCGGCAACATGGGCCTGATGGGCGAAGCCGGCAGCGAGGCGATCCTGCCGCTGAAACGGGGTGCGGACGGGGCGCTCGGTGTTGCCGCGTCAGGCGAATCCGCCGGCCCGCAGATCGTCTTCAACGTTACGACTTCGGATGCGCAGAGCTTTCAGAAGAGCGAAGCGCAGATCTCTGCGATGCTGGCGCGCACGGCGATGCGCGGCCAGCGCAACCTCTGAGGCAATCATGGCAAACGGCTTCCACGAGGTGCGCTTTCCGCTGCGCCTGTCGCTGTCGACGAGCGGCGGCCCAGTCAGACGCACCGATATTGTCAACCTTTCCAACGGCCGCGAGAGCCGCAACAGCCGCTGGCGCGACGCGCGGCGCAGCTATGATGCCGGCTCGGGCCTGCGCTCCGTCGCCGACCTCTATGAGGTGCTCGAGTTCTTCGAGGCGCGCAGCGGCGAACTCTATGGTTTCCGCTTTCGTGATCCGGTCGATTGCAGGTCCGGGCGACCGGATATGCCGGTAACGGCATTTGATCAGCTCATCGGCACTGGGGACGGTGCGACGGCAAGCTTCCAGCTCGTTAAGACCTACGGGGATACGGCCGCCAGCAGCATTCGAGCCATTCGCAAGCCGGCGGCGGGCTCCTTGATCATTGCCGTGGGTGGCGTTGGACAGGGTCCTTCGGCCTTTGCCTGCGATACGGCGACGGGCCTCGTCAGCTTCGCTCCCGGTCATATTCCAGCGGCGGGCGCGCTCGTCACCGCAGGGTTCGAATTCGATGTGCCGGTTCGCTTCGCGACCGGCCGGATCGACGTCAACCTGTCGGCCTTCAACGCCGGCCGTATTCCGACAATTCCGCTGACGGAGATTGTGCCGTGAGAACCATCGACCCCTCTCTGGCGATACACCTCAATAGTGACGCGACGACGCTCTGCCATGCCTGGCGCGTAACGAGGCGGGATGGCGTTGTTCTTGGTTTCACCGACCATGATCATGACCTCGCATTCGCCGATACCGGCTTCACGGCCGCGAGCGGTTTTTCCGCAAGTGCGACTGAGGAGGAGGCCGGTCTCCCTGCGGCGACCAGCGACGTTGCGGGCGGCTTCTCCAGCGGTGCGATCACAGAGGACGACCTTCAACGCGGCGCCTATGACGGCGCCCGCGTCGAAGTGTTCCTCGTCAACTGGTCGGTGCCGGCGCAACACTTGCTGATCAAGGTACAGGAAATCGGCGAGGTCGTTCGCGATGCCGGTCAGTTTCGTGCCGAGCTTCGAAGCTTTGCTCATCGCCTGAACCAGCCGCAGGGGCGCGTCTACGGCAGGCGTTGTGATGCGGCGCTTGGGGACGGCAGGTGCGATGTCGATCTGGCCCAACCGCAATTTCGCGCTGAAGGCATCGTGGCGCTGGTGCGCGATGAAAGCCACATCCAAGTGTCCGGTATCGGCAGCATGGGCGACGGCTTCTTCCGTTTCGGGGAACTGGCTTTTCTTGATGGCGTAGCCGAGGGGCAAGGCGGGATCGCCGAGTCGTATTCTGATACGGAAGGCGAGGTGACATTGTGGCTGCCGCTGACCGTCCTGCCTGACGTCGGCGACCGGGTCCGGTTGACGGCAGGATGCGACAAGGCTTTTGCCACCTGCCGAACAAAGTTTTCCAACCATTTGAATTTCAAAGGATTCCCCCACATACCCGGCGCCGACTTCGCCTATACCTACGCCGATGGCGAGACCGTTCACGACGGGAGCCCGCTGTTCAAATGAGACCCGTTGCAGAGAATGTGGTGAACGCCGCCGAGAGCTGGATCGGAACGCCCTATCGCCACCAGGCGTCGACCAAGGGCGTTGGATGCGATTGCCTCGGCCTGATCCGTGGCGTGTGGCGGGAGGTCTATGGCGGGGAACCAGAGCTCCCGCCGCCCTATGCGCCCGACTGGGCCGAGCGAAGCGGCACGGATCGCTTGGTGGCGGCGGCGCTGAAGCACTTCGGAACGCCGCTGCCGCTGACGCAAGCGCAGCCGGGCGATGTGCTGCTGTTCCGCTGGCGGCCGGATATGGCGGCGAAGCATGCCGGCATTCTGGCCGGCGAACGGCAATTCATCCATGCCTATGAGCAGGCTTCGGTCGTCTGTTCGCCGCTGGTGCCGAGCTGGCGCAGGCGGATTGTGGCTGTATTTCGCTTTCCCGAACGTTGCTCCGTATCCGGCTGAAGCCGGCAATTCCTCTTCATTTTCCGGTGGTTCATGGCAACACTTCTGTTTCAGGCGGCCGGCGTGGCGCTCGGCAGCGTCTTCGGCCCGGTTGGCGCCATCATCGGCCGCGCAGCCGGCGCGCTCGCCGGAAGCGTTGTCGATCATGCGTTGCTTTCGCGCGGATCGACCGTTCGCGGGGCACACCTATCGACCGCGCGCATTCCCGGCGCAGACGAAGGGACGGCGATCAACAGGGCTTACGGAACGGCCCGGATTGGCGGCACACTGATCTGGGCGACGCGTTTCGAGGAGCAGGTGACCAGCGAGCGCAGGGGCGGAAAGTCGTCGAGCGGACCGCGGGTCGAGACCTTTCGCTACTTTGCCAATCTGGCGATCGGGCTTTGCGAGGGACCCGTCGCCCGGGTTCGCCGCGTCTGGGCGGATGGCAAGGAACTGGATCTGACGCGGATCGAAATGCGGTTTTATTCCGGCGACCGCGAGCAGCAGCCGGATCCCCTGATCGAGGCCAAGCAGGGCGCGGGTATGGCGCCGGCCTATCGTGGACTTGCATACGTCGTTTTCGAGCGGCTGCCGTTGGATGCCTATGGCAACCGCATCCCGCTGCTGCAGTTCGAGGTGGTCCGCCCGATCGGCACGCTGGAAAACCAGATCAAGGCTGTCTGTATCATCCCGGGCGCGACCGAGCATGGCTATCGCACCGTCGCCGTCTCCGAAAGCACCGGGGCAGGCAGCGCGCGAGTCCTGAACCGCAACAGCCTGCAGGGGCTGACCGACTGGGAGGTCTCGATCGACGAGCTGACGGCGCTCTGCCCGAATCTCGAGCGTGTTGCGCTTGTCGTCTCATGGTTCGGGACCGACCTGCGTGCGGGCGAATGTCAGATCCTGCCGGGCGTGGAAGTGTCGGCGCGCAACGAAAGCAGCCCATGGTCGCTCTCCGGCTACTCGCGCGGAACCGCCCACCTGGTCAGCAGGAGCGGCGGCGGTCCCGCCTACGGCGGCACGCCCGACGACGCGAGTGTTGTCTCGGCAATTGCCGATCTCAAGGCTCGCGGGCTTGCTGTCTACCTCTATCCCTTTGTGATGATGGATATTCCAGCCGGCAACAGCCTCCCGGATCCCTATGGGGCTTCGGCTCAGCCTGCCTATCCCTGGCGCGGACGGATCACCTGCCATCCGGCGATTGGCCAAGCGGGAACTGTGGACCGAACGAGCGAAGCCGCAAGCCAGCTGTCTGCCTTCACAGGGGCGACGCAGGCAACAGATTTTTCCGTCGACGGGCAGCGTGTTGCCTACAGTGGCGGCGAGGCCAGCTACCGCCGCTTTATCTTGCACCACGCGCAACTGGCCAAGGCGGCTGGTGGTGTCGACGGGTTCATTGTCGGATCGGAATTGCGCGGGCTGACGCAGGTGCGCGATGGAGCCAACGGCTTCCCGTTCGTCGCGGCGCTAACGGCTCTCGCAGCCGATGTGAAGTCGCTCCTGCCGGCGACGAGGCTGACTTACGGTGCCGATTGGAGCGAATACTTCGGCTACCATCCGCAGGATGGAAGCGGCGACGTCTATTTCAACCTCGATCCGCTCTGGTCGTCGCCGGCGATCGATGCCATCGGCATCGACAACTACATGCCACTGGCGGACTGGCGGGACGACGATCTCGCGAACGCCAATCCTGATGGTTTCCGGACCGGCGATGACTTCCAGGCGCTGACCACCGCGATCACTGCAGGCGAGGGTTTCGATTGGTATTACGCGAGCGATGCGGCTCGCCGGGCGAGGCAGCGTAGTCCGATTTCGGACGGGTTTGTCGGAAAGCCTTGGGTTTTCCGCTACAAGGATATCGCGGGCTGGTGGTCCGATCCGCATCATGAGCGGATCGGCGGCGTGGAAATCCCGACGCCGACAAAGTGGCTTCCGCGCAGCAAACCTGTCTGGTTCACCGAATTAGGCTGCGGTGCCATCGATAAGGGCGCGAACCAACCGAACATCTTTGCCGATCCGAAGTCGGCGGAAAGTGCTGTCCCCTACTTTTCCAACCGAACGCGCGCCGACACCATGCAGCGGCGTTTTCTGGAGGCCCATCACACGTGGTGGGGCAGTGGCGGTCCTCCGGCCGGAATGGTCGATCCGGCGCACCTTTTCGTCTGGTCGTGGGACGCGCGGCCCTTTCCGGCCTTTCCACAGAATACCTCGACATGGAACGACGGTGCCAACTGGCGTATCGGACATTGGCTGAACGGCAGGCTCGGCAGCGGCACGCTGGCTGAGGTGGTGGCTGCTCTGCTGCGAGATCACGGCTTTGACGATTTCGACGTGTCTGAGGTGAGCGGCGATCTGTTGGGATATGTGCAGGGGGATATCGCATCCGCGCGCAGGCTGATCGAACCGCTCCTGGAAGCGTTTCAGATCGATGCGATCGAGGATGCGGGGCGTCTGCGCTTCCGGTCGCGCATGCGGGCGAGCCTGCCGGCGCTGCCGGTCGAAATTCTTGTGGACCGCGAAGACGAGCCGCTATGGCAGGAAGCGCGTGGTCATGACAGTGATTTTGCGGCTGAAGCCCTGCTGAGCTTCTACAATCCCGACCTCGATTACGAGCAGGCAAGCGCTCGCTCCCATCGCGTGTCGCAATCGACAAATCGGATCATTCAGCAGGACCTCAATGCCGTCATGCCCGAGGAGACGGCGCTTGCCGCCGCCGAGGCATTGCTGCGCGACAATCGCGTTGCCCGGCGGTCCATCCGGTTCTCCCTGCCGCCGAATGAGGTGCGTATCCAGACTGGCGACGTAATTGCGCTGCCCGGACTACCGGGCCAGTTCCTGATCAGCCGCGTCGAGGATGGTGAGGCACGCCGGGTGGAGGCGCGCGAATTCGCCTCGTCTTTCGGCATTACGGCGGGGACGATTGCCGCCGGAAAGCCGAGCGGCGAGGGCGGCTCGAACCTGTTTTCCCCGATCGTCCACTTGATTGACCTGCCGCGGTTCGATGGCAACGATCCGTCGAGCTATGCGCGGGGCGCAGTCTTTGCAAAACCGTGGACAACGGTCGGGCTGTCGTCGTCTCCTACGAGCGAAGGTTACAAGGGTAGGGTGCTGCTCGATCGGCCGGCGCGGATCGGCACATTGACAAGTGCGCTTGCTGCAGGGGTTCTCGGCCGCTTTGACTGGTCGCGACCGCTTGAACTCGATCTGCCCTATGGCGGCCTCGCCTCGGCACCTGCGACTTCAGTCCTGAACGGCGCTAACCTTCTGGCGGCCCTGTCGGCGAGCGGTGCCTGGGAGGTCCTCGCGTTTCGCGAGGCCGAGGAGATAGCGAGCGGGCGTTGGGCGCTGCGCGGCCTGTTGCGAGCGCTTGCCGGCACAGAGGACGCGATGCTTTCCGGGGCAGCAGCCGGATCGGCCGTCGTGCTGCTCGACGAGGCGGTGAAACCGCTTGGCCTCGGCAGCGACGAAATGGGCCTGCGATTGAATTGGATCGCCGAAACGGCCTCATCAACGGGGAAGACAGGTCCCTTCGCCTTCGAGGGCGGCTTGCGGGCGCAGACGCCGCTTGCCCCCGTCCACATCCGATGCGCACGCGGCGACAACGGCGTGAAGATCACCTGGATCAGGCGCGGGCGCGACAGCGCCGACAGTTGGCTCGCAGCCGATATTCCCCTCGACGAGCCGTTCGAGCGGTACCGCGTCGAAATTCTGGATGGCGACGTCGTTCTGAGAGTGAACGAATCCGACAGGGCGCAGTGGATC
Source organism: Rhizobium grahamii CCGE 502 (assembly GCF_000298315.2). GTDB lineage: Bacteria > Pseudomonadota > Alphaproteobacteria > Rhizobiales > Rhizobiaceae > Rhizobium > Rhizobium grahamii. Next base: position 73,954 of record NZ_AEYE02000008.1, read on the forward strand.
TATCCGTCCGCCTACGAACTTGCCGATTTCGGACAACCGCAAAACAGTCTCAGCCTGCGCATTCGGCAACTGGGCGAACGCGTGCCGCTCGGCATTCCTGCACGCGTGACATGTGCTTTCTAAATTTCATCGTGAAGGAGAGAAGATGATAGATCTGAAGGATTGGTACAGTTCGAAGACCATTTGGGGCGCGCTGATCTCGATCGTCGCATCCGTGTTGCATTTTGCCGGCATCGACCTTGCTGCGGCAGACAAGAGCCAGTTGGTCGACTCGGTCGTCAACATAGCCGGCGCGCTGGGTGGCCTGCTTGCCGTTTACGGGCGTGTCACTGCCAAGGCGGCGATCAAATCCGCCCCTTAAAGCCGGCGCGGCGAGCGGAAGACATCGTTCGCCGACCCACATTTTTGAACACGCGTGGCGCGAATTCAAAACTGTTCTAAACATCAGGGATTACAAGGCATTCATTTGCCATTCAGGTGGCTTGAGTACATAGTCTGGGCCAAGTTGGTATCCATTGAAAGCATTGCACATGGCCTCTCCCTTGAGCGTCGCAGCGCTAGCCGCAGGGCTGGCGGTAACGTCGCCCTCACCGGATAATCCGCGTACCCTGACGGTGCGCGTTGCAGGCGATTGCAGCGAGGCCGCACGCGAGGTTGTGGAGAAAACGGGAGGACAGCTCCTTTCCGTCCAGCCTCTGGGCGATAGCTGCATTATCACCGTCCTCGTCCAAGGCAACGGACAGCGCCCGCGTAAAGTGACCGTCAAGGTTCCGATGTAGGCAGAATCGCCCTATCTAGACGCCTAAGAGATCAAGCGGAGCAAAGCGGACCGATGCGCATTCTGGTAGTCGAAGACGATGTCAACCTGAACCGGCAGCTCAGCGACACGTTGAAGGAAGCCGGCTACGTCGTCGATCAGGCCTTTGACGGCGAGGAGGGCCACTTCCTCGGCGATACCGAGCCTTATGACGCAATCATTCTCGATATCGGCCTGCCGGAACTGGACGGCGTGACGGTGCTCGAGAAGTGGCGCGGGGCAGGGCGCGGCGTGCCGGTATTGATCCTCACCGCGCGCGACCGCTGGAGCGACAAGGTCGCGGGCATCGACGCCGGTGCCGACGATTACGTCACCAAACCTTTCCACGTCGAGGAAGTGCTGGCGCGCATCCGTGCCTTGATCCGCCGCGCGGCGGGGCATTCGTCCTCCGAGATCATTTGCGGCCCGGTGCGCCTCGACACCAAGAGCTCGAAGGCGACAGTCAATGGCGTCGCGTTGAAGCTCACTTCGCACGAATACCGGCTGCTTTCCTATCTCATGCACCATATGGGCGAAGTGGTTTCGCGCACCGAGCTGGTCGAGCACATGTACGACCAGGATTTCGATCGCGATTCCAATACGATCGAGGTTTTCGTCGGGCGCCTTCGCAAGAAGATGGGCGTTGATCTGATCGAAACGGTGCGCGGGCTTGGCTACCGCATCCAAGCGCCGAAAAATGCGAATTAAGTCGCTTACTGCGCGCGTTCTGCTGCTGACCACGATCTGGTCGACCGTCGCGCTTGTCGTCATCGGGTTGCTGATCTCGACGCTTTACCGGAAAAGCGCTGAGCGCGGCTTTCAAGACCTGCTGCGCGCCCAGCTTTACAACGTCGTCAATTCCGTGACGATCGGCGACCAAGGGGCGCTGAACGGCAGTCCGCAGCTCGGCGACCTCCGCTTCGCGCAGCCGAAGACCGGCTGGTATTGGCTCGTAGAGCCGCTCGGCACTTACACCGCGCAACCACTGGTCTCACCCTCGCTTGGTTCGGCTTCGATCCCTGTTCCGTCCGTTCTCGAAGCGCCCTTCGACAAGAACTATGAGCGCTACTATCAGGTGACTGATGCCTCGGGGAACCGGATTCAGGTTGCTGAAACCGAGGTTGTGCTAGATACCGACGGTCGTGCCGCGCGCTTCCGCGTCAGCGGCAACGTCGACGTGGTCGAGGATGACGTCCGCAATTTCTCCCACAGTCTCTACCTGGCGTTGGCTGGCTTCGGCGTCGGCAGTCTGATCGTCAACGCTTTGGCCATTCTCTATGGCTTGAAGCCGCTCGACAAGGCGCGCGCGGCGCTTGAGCGTATTCGCGCCGGTGAGAGCGAGGCGTTGAAGGGCGATTTTCCGCGCGAAATCCTGCCGCTGGCAAACGAAGTCAACGCTCTGATCGACAGCAACCGCCGTATCGTCGAGCGGGCGCGCATGCAGGTCGGCAACCTTGCGCATTCTCTGAAGACACCGATCGCGGTGCTGCTCAACGAGGCACGCGTGCTGGAGCGCTCGCACGGAGATCTGGTGCGCAGCCAGGCGGAGGCGATGCAAGGGCAAGTGCAATCATACTTGAACCGTGCCCGCATTGCAGCGCAGCGCGAATCCGTGCTCGCCCGCACCGATGCCGAGCCCGCCCTTGAACGGCTCGTGCGCGTTATGCGACGTTTGAACGTCGACAAGGAATTCGAACTGACCGTGACACCGCCGCACCTCGCGGTCGCGATGGAACAGCAGGACCTTGAAGAGGTCGTCGGCAACCTGCTTGAGAACGCCGCTCGCTTTGCTGCCACCAAGGTTCGCCTCTCCGTTTCAGAGGCGCCTGATGAGGTGAAGGGCGCGGACGGCAGCGGACGTCGCCATTGGGTCGAGCTCGTCGTCGAGGACAACGGACCGGGGCTGGAGCCCGATCAGATTCGCGAGGCGCTGAAGCGTGGCAAGCGGCTGGATGAAAGCAAACCCGGTACGGGGCTCGGACTTTCGATCGTGACGGAGATTTCCAACGAGTACCAAGGGCGGCTCGAATTGTCCCGCGGCGAATGGCAGGGGCTGAAGGCCCGCCTTATTTTGCCGGGCATCACAAAGGATGTTGCGTGAGCAACTGCTTGATGTCACATAGACCCAGGCCTTTGCATAGCATGCTTTGCCTTGTTGCCGACACCGCGTGGTGCGCGTGTGGCTGCGTTGATTGACACCTGGTTCTGGTTCGGCTGAATGATGCTACGTTCGCAAGGCATGATCGTTTCCTCGCTTCTCGTCGCCATGACGCTTTCCGGGTGCCAGTCGACGAAAAGCAGCTCGGGCGGTCTTTTCTCGAGGAAGCCGCCAGCTTCGGCGACCTATATTTCAGCCTTGCAAGGCGGTATCATCGCTCGCAGCGGTGTGGAACTCAGCAGCAGCGACCGTCAGCGTGCGCTTGAGGCGGAATATCGCGCTCTGGAGGGCGCCGCTGTGGGGCAGCCGGTCGTCTGGAGCGGACGCAACGTCAGTGGCAGGGTGGTCGCGGCTGCGCCCTACCAGGTGGGCTCGCAAAATTGCCGTCAATATACCCACAGCGTCACCATCGATGGCAAGGAGACGGTCGCGCGAGGTGTGGCCTGCCGAAACGATAACGGCAGCTGGTCGCCCCTTGGCTAAGCTGCTGTAGAATTGATGGCTCGCGATAAGTTGCGGCCAAACGCCTCAAATAATTGTCATTGCGGCTTTGCTTATTGGAATAGACGTTTGCTTCGAGTATTTGGCGGCTATGCTTTTCTGGATTCTTGTGGCCGTTCTGACGGCGGTTGTTGCCGCCATATTGCTTTATCCGCTTTTGCGTGGAGCAAAAGCGGTCGATGACGCGCGCGCGGGGGAGGCTGCCGTCTATCGCGATCAGTTGCGGGAACTCGATCGCGACCTCGCTGGCGGGCTGATTTCGGCCGACGAAGCGGATTATGCCCGTGCCGAAATCGGCCGGCGCCTGATTACCGTTTCGGCCGCCCCGACCGACGATCGCAAGCTCTCAAAGCATCACCGTCTGGCAGAAGCCTTTGTCCTGCTTCTTCTGCCGATCGTGGGGCTCTGTCTTTACGTTCTGGTGGGGCGACCGGATTTGCCGTCTCAGCCGCTGGAAGCCCGACTTGAGAACCCAGGCAACGACATGACGATCCTGGTCGCCAAGGCCGAGCGGCATTTGGCGGAGAATCCCGATGACGGCAAGGGCTGGGACGTTCTGGCCCCGATCTATTTCAACACCATGCGCGTTGCCGATGCCGAGAATGCGTATCGGAATGCCATCCGCCTGCTCGGCCCAAGCGCCGCGCGCCTCGACGGGCTTGCCGAAACGCTGATGGCGACCTCAAACGGCGTCGTCACCGAGGATGCGCGGAAGGTGCTCGAGCAGTCGCTTCAGCTGCAGCAGGACAATCCGAAGGCAAGGTTCTATCTGGCGCTCGGCCTGGAACAGGCCGGTCGGACCGCTGATGCCAAGGCAGCCTTCGAGGCGCTCGCCAAGCAGTCGCCCGACGATGCGCCATGGCTGCCGCTGGTCGCCGAGCATATCGCCAAGAACGGCGGCGCGGCCCCGAACGCTCCGGGCAATCCGACTGCGGCAGACGTTGCGGCTGCCGAGGGTATGAACGCCGGCGATCAGCAGCAAATGATCAAGGGCATGGTGGAAGGTCTCGATGCCAAGCTCACCGAAGACCCGAACAATCTGGAAGGCTGGTTGCGGCTCGTTCGCTCTTATGTCGTATTGAAGGACAAGGATCGTGCGGTTGGAGCCTTGAAACGCGGCTTGGCAGCGTTTCCGGCCAGCAGCGAGCAGGGAAAACAACTGCTGGCGCTCGCGCGAGAGCTCGATATCGCGACGGAAGGGACGACGGAATGACGCGCAAGCAAAAGCGCTTGGCAATCATCGGTGGCGGGATGAGTTTCATCATTGCCGCCGTGCTGCTCGTCATGTTCGCCTTTAGCCAGTCTGTCGCCTATTTCTACATGCCGGCAGATATAGCCAAGAACCCGGTGCCGCCGGGAACCCGGATCCGGCTCGGCGGTCTGGTCGGCGAGGGCAGCATCATCCGCGGCGCCGGATCGACGGTACAGTTTGCGGTAACCGACGCGACCGGCGATCTCGTCTGGGTGCGATATACCGGCATTCTCCCGGATCTTTTCCGCGAGGGGCAGGGAGTGGTAACCGAGGGCCGCTTCGAAACCGGCAGCAACGTATTCACGGCCGATACGGTCCTCGCCAAGCATGACGAGAAATACATGCCGAAGGAAGTCGCCGACAAGCTGAAGGCGCAAGGCCTTTGGAAAGAAGGGGAAGCAGTGCAATGATCATCGAGATCGGCCACTACGCGCTCATCCTGGCGCTTGCTACAGCACTTATCGTTTCCGTCGTTCCGATTATCGGTGCAAAGCGCCTTGACCGCGCGATGATGGATGTGGCCTCCGTCGGCTCCCTCGCAATGTTCGCGCTGGTGGCCTTCTCCTTCGTTGTGCTGACCTACGCTCACGTCGTCTCCGACTTTTCGGTAGCGAACGTCTGGGAAAATTCGCACTCGCTGGTGCCGTTGCTTTTCAAGTTTTCCGGGGTTTGGGGCAATCACGAAGGCTCGATGATGCTCTGGCTGCTGATCCTGGTGCTGTTCAGCGCATTGGTTGCCGCCTTTGGGCGCAACCTGCCCGACACGCTACGGGCGAATGTGCTTTCTGTGCAGGCCTGGATATCGGTCGCCTTCATTCTGTTCATCCTTCTCACCTCCAACCCGTTCATGCGGCTGGATCCGGCGCCTGCCGAGGGCAAGGACCTCAATCCCGTTCTGCAGGACGTTGGCCTCGCGATCCACCCACCGCTGCTCTATCTCGGCTACGTAGGCTTTTCGGTCTGCTTTTCCTTTGCCGTGGCAGCTCTCCTCGAAGGACGGATCGATGCAGCCTGGGCGCGCTGGGTGCGCCCCTGGACACTGGCCGCGTGGACGTTCCTGACGCTAGGCATCGCAATGGGCTCGTACTGGGCATACTACGAGCTCGGTTGGGGCGGCTGGTGGTTTTGGGATCCAGTCGAGAACGCATCGTTCATGCCTTGGCTTGCCGGGACGGCGCTGTTGCATTCGGCGCTTGTCATGGAAAAGCGCGAGGCCCTGAAGATCTGGACGGTTCTGCTCGCCATCCTGACGTTCTCGCTGTCGCTGATGGGCACCTTTCTTGTGCGATCGGGCGTTTTGACCTCGGTGCACGCCTTTGCCAGCGATCCCTCGCGTGGCGTCTTCATCCTGTGCATCCTGTTGATCTTCATCGGCGGGGCGTTATCACTGTTCGCGTTTCGCGCGCCGCTGCTCTCGGCGGGCGGCCTGTTTGCGCCGATCTCTCGCGAAGGGGCGCTTGTCCTGAACAATCTCATTCTGACGGTCGCTTGCGGCACCGTCCTGACCGGCACGCTCTATCCGCTGCTGCTGGAGACGCTGACCGGCGATAAGATCTCGGTTGGACCGCCTTTCTTCAATATGACCTTCGGCTTGCTGATGGCACCGCTGCTGGTCATCGTTCCTTTCGGACCGCTCATGGCCTGGAAGCGCGGTGACTTGCTCGCTGTTCTGCAGCGGCTCTATCTGGTCGCGATCCTGGCCTTCGTTGCCGCAGTCGCGTTCTTCTATGTCGAGCACGGCGGCCCGGTGCTTGCCGCGGTTGGGCTGGCCGCGGGGTTATTCCTGGTCTTCGGGGCGATTGCTGATCTTTGGTATCGGGCTGGCGTGGGCAAGGTTGCTGCGTCCGTTGCTTGGAAGCGTCTGGCCGGCCTGCCACGCTCGGCGTTCGGGACGGCGCTCGCTCATGCCGGGCTCGGCGTTGCAGTCCTCGGCATCGTCACGGTCACCACCTTCCAAAGCGAACATGTCGTCGAGATGAAGCCCGGCCAGACCGTTGAGGCCGGAGGCTACTCCGTGCGCTTTGACGGTATGAAGCCGGCGACCGGACCGAACTATAGCGAGGAGCGGGGTCACTTCACCGTCAGCCGTGGCGGTGTCGAGGTCGCGGATGTCTGGTCGTCGAAGCGGGTCTACACAGCGCGCCAGATGCCGACGACCGAGGCCGGGATCCTGACTTTCGGCCTTAGCCAACTCTACATGTCGCTCGGGGACGCGACGAACGATGGCGGCATTGTCGTGCGCATCTGGTGGAAGCCTTTCATCCTCTGCATCTGGGGTGGAGCAGTGATCATGGCGATCGGCGGGTTCGTTTCGCTGAGCGATCGCCGGTTGCGCGTCGGCGCGCCCAGCCGAAGAGCAAAGCCCGCGCGTCCGGGGATGGAGCCGGCAGAATGATCCGGCGTATCTTGCTCGTGCTGGCAGTGCTTCTTTCCTCCGTTCCGGCCTTTGCCGTCAATCCGGATGAGGTTCTCGCCGATCCGAAGCTCGAGGCGCGGGCCCGTGCGATTTCGGCGGAACTGCGCTGCATGGTCTGCCAGAACCAGTCGATCGACGACTCCAATGCCGAGCTTGCCAAGGATTTGCGCCTGCTGGTACGTGAGCGGCTGACCGGTGGCGATACCGACGAGCAGGTCGTGAACTATATCGTCTCGCGATACGGCGAGTTCGTGCTGTTGAAGCCGCGCTTTGAAACGAAAACGATCCTGCTTTGGGGCGCGCCGATCCTGCTTGTTATCGCAGGCGGTATCTCGCTGATCGTCTTCGCGCGAAAGAGGGCAGGCAGACCGACGGGCTCCAAGCTGACCGCCGAAGAGCAGGCTCGCCTGAGTCAATTGCTCGACGAATAGAGCCGTCCGCGCAGGCGGTTACGCACCACGGACGCAACAAGCACCGCTGTGAACGCCAGAACCACACTGCCGGCCGCGATTGGCCCTGCCGAGGGGGAATATAGGTCCATCACCGCGCCGACGGAGGATGAGCCCGCAGCACTGCCGACGGCATAAGCAAGGGCGAAGGCTGCACTTCCGGCGACAAGCGTGTCGCCGGCATAGCGCTCGCCAAGGAGCGTCAAGGCGCAGGTGTAAAGCGAAAAGCTCGCCGCACCCATGATGCCGAACATCACCAAAATCGCCGCCTGCGACTGAAGAAACGGGATGGCGATGAAACTTAGCCCCGCAAGCACACCGGAGCAGATGGCGACGCCGAAGCGCGAGGTCTTGTCGAGAAACCAGCCGACGACCGGCTGAGCAAGGGCGGTCGGCAGCGCAAGCACGGTCACGCTGATCGCGGCAAACGCCTCGGAATAGCCGAGGCGGACGAAATAAACAGGCATGGCCGAGATCGCGGCAATATCAGCGAAAGCAAACGCGACCACCATGCAGATTAGCATTGGCGCGCTTCTGACAAAGGTGAAGAGCGCCCCCGATGCCGCCTGCTCGGGAAGTGTCCGGGCTCTCCGAGTGAGGATGATCGTCAGGAAGGCGACGCAGGCGACGTAGACGGCAAGCAGCGCGAAGGCAAAGCCCTGCTCCGTGCCAAAGATCGGGATTACCAGCGGGCCGGCTGCAAAGCCGCCGCACATGCCGGCGCCGTAAAGGCCGGAAACGCGCCCGCGCAGGCGATCGGGGCAGGCGGTATTGAGCCAGGCCTCGCTGAGCATGAAAATCAGGCTGACGAAGAAGCCGAGACAAAAGCGGGCGATGCACCACACCCAGAAAATATCGAAAGTCGCGAAGGTGGAGAGGCTGACGGCACAACCGATCAAGCCGGCGACGATCAGGCGATCGCCGCGCACCTTTCGCGACAGCCACGTCACCGCAAAGGTTGCAACGGCAAGGCCGGCCGCGAAACAACCTGCGTTGAAGCCGATAAGGCTCGGCGAAACATTGCGATGCTCGAGGACAAGGGAAATCAGCGGATAGGTCAGGCCCTGCGCAACGGCAAACGCAGTGACCCCGAAGATGACGGCGGCAAGTGCGGCGGTATCCGGCGCAAAATCTTCCCCCGTGACCACATGGGTCATTGTCTCGTCCTCCCGGTTGTAGGAAGGAGGATTATCGGCTTCGGGCGCATTAGTCGAGGGCGAGAGTGCTGCTTCCGATCGCAGCGCCTCTGTTGCACATTACGAATTTTTCATCGCTCGGACAGTTCGCAGTAAGGTGTGTCGTCCTATATCTTTGGTCATCAACCGATCCGATCACTAACGATCCTGTAGATGTTGAAGTCAAAGAAGGTGCCACTCATGTTCAAGAATATCAAAGCTCCGTCGCTCAATACCGCGCTGAAGGCTTCGACCGTCGCGGGTCTTGCCGCTGCGGTGCTTGCGACCGGTATTCCCCTCGAAATCACACGTTCTTATGCAGAAGCCGTAAAGGTTCAGGCGCCGTCCGTTCCGAGCTTCGCGAACGTCGTCGATGCCGTTTCGCCGGCAGTTGTTTCCGTGCGTGTTGAAAACCGTGTCAACCCGGTGTCCGATGATGACGCCAATGGCTTCGCGTTCGATTTCAACGGCCGAGGCTTCGATGATCTTCCGGATGCTCTGAAGCCGTTCTTCCGCCAGTTCGGTGAGCAGGGCCAGCAGGGTCGCCGCGGTCCGCAGGGCCATCATGGCCCGCAGGATGGCAAGGGTCGTCTGCGCCCGGTCGCACAGGGCTCCGGCTTCTTCATCTCTGAGGATGGTTACATCGTTACCAACAACCACGTCGTTTCCGACGGCGCCGCATTCGTTGCAGTGATGAAGGACGGCACTGAGCTCGATGCCAAGTTGATCGGCAAGGATCCGCGTACTGACCTCGCCGTCCTCAAGGTCGATGGCAAGGGCCGAAAGTTCACTTACGTCAACTGGGCGGATGACAATGGCGTTCGCGTCGGCGACTGGGTTGTCGCGGTCGGTAACCCGTTTGGTCTCGGTGGTACGGTGACCGCTGGTATCGTTTCGGCCCGTGGCCGCGACATCGGCTCCGGTCCGTATGATGATTATCTGCAGGTTGACGCTGCGGTGAACCGCGGTAACTCCGGTGGCCCGACCTTCAATCTCAACGGCGAAGTCGTCGGCATCAACACCGCGATCTTCTCTCCGTCCGGTGGCAGTGTAGGTATTGCGTTTGCCATCCCGGCTTCCACAGCCAAGGATGTCGTTGCTGACCTGATGAAGGACGGCCAGGTATCCCGTGGCTACCTCGGCGTGCAGATCCAGCCGGTGACCAAGGACATCGCTGACTCGCTCGGCCTTTCCGAGGCGAATGGTGCGCTGGTCGTTTCCGCTCAGGCGGGTACTCCTGGCGAGAAGGCTGGCATGAAAGCAGGTGACGTCGTGACTGCGGTTAACGGCGAAACCATCAAGGATGCCCGTGATCTCAGCCGCCGCATCGGCGCGATGACGCCCGGCAAGAAGGTCGAACTCTCCGTCTGGCGCTCCGGCAAGGCGCAGTCCCTGACGGTCGAACTCGGAACCCTGCCTGCTGAACAGAAGGATGCTTCCGCTGATGACGGCGATCAGGCACCGGAAAGCCAGGCTCCGGCTTCGGAAAAGGCGCTCGCTGATCTCGGCCTGACGGTTGGTCCTGCCGAAGACGGCAAGGGTCTGCAGATCACCGGTATCGATCCGGACTCCGACGCTGCCGACAAGGGCATCAAGGAAGGCGAGAAGATCACCTCGGTCAACAACCAGGAAGTCTCGAATGCCGACGATGTCGTCAAGGTCCTGAACCAGGCAAAGAAGGATGGCCGCACTCGTGCGCTCTTCCAGATCCAGTCGAAGGACGGCAGCCGCTTCGTCGCCCTTCCGATCAACGGCCAGGGTTAATCCTCCCAACCCTGACAGAGTGGGAGCCGCGCCTTCTGGGCGCGGCTCCTTTCGCCAATATCCCTGGGATGATTGCAATGACCTCTGTACGACAGGACGAAGCTTTGAGCCTTGCCGAAACGCAACCGGCGGGTAATGTCGGCCGCATGAAGATTCTGATCATAGAAGACGACCTGGAAGCAGCGGTCTATCTCACCAAGGCGTTTCGTGAGGCTGGCATCGTGGCCGATCACGCAAGCGATGGCGAAAGCGGGCTCTTCATGGGCTCGGAAAACACCTACGATGTGATCGTCATCGATCGCATGCTGCCGCGTCGGGACGGTCTCTCCGTCATCAGCGAATTGCGCCGCAAGGGTATCCATACGCCCGTTCTCATTCTCTCCGCTCTCGGTCAGGTCGACGACCGTGTGACCGGCCTCAGGGCAGGTGGCGATGACTATCTGCCAAAGCCCTACGCGTTCAGTGAGCTTCTCGCCCGTGTCGAGGTGCTCGGCCGCCGCAAGGGCACGCCGGACCAGGACGTCGTCTATCGTGTGGGCGACCTTGAGCTCGACAGACTTGCGCATGAGGTTCGCCGCGGCGGCAAGGAAATACCGCTGCAGCCGCGCGAGTTTCGTCTTCTCGAATATCTGATGAAGAACGCCGGCCAGGTCGTCACTCGCACGATGCTTCTCGAGAACGTCTGGGATTATCACTTCGATCCGCAGACCAACGTCATCGACGTCCACGTCTCGCGGCTGCGGTCGAAGATCGAGAAGGACTTTAGCCAGCCGCTTCTCAAGACCATTCGCGGCGCGGGGTATATGATCAAGGACGAGGGATGAACCGTTTCTGGTTTCTCTTCAAGTCCACGGCAGTCCGCCTTTCGGCACTCTATATCCTGCTTTTCGCCATCTGCGCCGCGACGCTGGTCTTCTATGTCACGGCAATGTCCGAGCGGCTTCTGACGAACCAGATCCGCGAAGCAGTTCAGCAGGAAGTCGATCAGGTGAAGCGGGCCTATGACGCCGGCGGCATGAACCTCCTCCTGCGGACGATGGAACGCCGTGCCCGCCAGCCGGGCGCCAATCTCTACATCATCGCCGGCCCTTCCGGAGATATCCTCGCCGGCAACGTCGCATCCGTGCAGCCTGGCGTGCTGGATGAGGAGGGGTGGACATCCTTGCCCTTCATGTACCAGCGCTACGCCGAGAGCGGTCTCAGCCGACGACACATGGCAGTCGCCAACATCTTCGTGCTGGACAATGGATTGCGGCTGCTGATCGGCCGCGACCTCGGCGAGCCGGAGGCCTTCCGCGGACTGGTGCGGCAGGCGTTGATGATCGCGCTGGCGATCATGGGCCTCGGCGCCATCATCATCTGGTTCGGTATCGGGCGAAACGCCCTGAAGCGGATCGACCGCATGTCCGATGCGAGCAAGAAGATCATGGCCGGCGATCTCTCGCAGCGTCTTCCCGTCGGCGGCTCCGGCGACGAGTTCGATCGCCTGTCGGCCTCGCTCAATGCGATGCTTGGGCGGATCGAGAAGCTGAACGAAGGCTTACGGCAGGTATCCGACAATATTGCGCACGATCTGAAGACGCCGCTGACCCGGCTGCGCAATAAGGCTGCCGATGCGCTGGACACCACGGACGGCGAGGTTCGACGTGTCGCGCTTGAGGGGATCATCTCCGAGTCCGACCAGTTGATCCGCACCTTCAATGCCCTGCTGATGATTTCGCGCGTCGAAGCCGGTTCTGTCGCCGCTGAAATGTCGCCGGTTGACCTCTCGGCCATCGTTTCAGATAGCGCCGAACTTTACGAACCGGTCGCCGACGAGGCGGGGCTGGCACTGACGTCATCGATCGAGACCGATATCGAGGTACAGGGTAACCGCGAACTGATTGGTCAAGCGATCTTCAATCTGATCGACAATGCCATCAAGTATTCCTCGGACGCGGAGGGCCATGGCGATATCACGCTGAAGCTACTCCGCCGTAGCGACGGCGTCTGCCTTTCCGTCGCCGATCGTGGCTCAGGCATTCCCGCGGAAAAACGGGAAGATGTGCTGAAGCGCTTCGTGCGGCTGGATGAGAGCCGCTCCAAGCCCGGCACCGGCCTCGGCCTCTCCCTGGTCGAAGCTGTTATGGAGTTGCACGGCGGGAAGCTGGAACTGTCCGATACCGATCCGCAAAATCAGGAGAGGCGAGGTCTCACTGTCAGCATGATCTTTCCAGCGAAGTAACATCACCGGAGCACGACCGCTGCGGATCGAATTCGGTGTTGGCCATCGCCTCCGCAGGCCCTACCTTAGATCGTAATTGCCGGAAGTTGCTGTGATTCTCCCCGGCGTTTTTCCGATCTGGTCGCCAGGAGGGTGCATGCTGACGAGTTCCAAGCATAGCCTCGTTGATGTCTCCCAAGGGCTCTTGAAGCCGCTGAACAAGAGCGAACTTAAGCTCGCGCAGGCTGATCTCCAACGGATCGGCAAAAGCGAGCCCAGCGTGGCCGAGATCCTTAAAGCGGACAGCGCCCTTCGCGACTTCATCACAGCCGCGCTCACCCTGTCTCCCTATCTGCGTGACATTGCGAATATCGACACCGCGATCCTTTCCGCCGCGATCTCGGAACCTCTGGAACCGCAGATCGAAGCGCTGATCGCTGAAGCGAGGGCCTGCTGGAAGCCGGGAGCAACTGGTGAGTTGCCGACCGAAGCCGACGTGATGAGCCGTTTGCGGGTCATCAAACGCAAGGTCGCTTTTCTTGTCGCCCTCGTGGATCTCGCCCGGATATTCGACGGTCGGGTGACCACCGCGTGGCTGAGTCGGCTTGCAGAGGCGTCCGTTGCCGCGGCGATCGACCACCTCCTGCTCGCGGCTCACGAAAGCCGCAAGGTCACGCTTAAGAATGTCGCCGCTCCGAGTGAGGGGTCAGGGGTAATCGTCCTTGGCATGGGCAAGCTTGGAGCCTCGGAGCTCAACTACTCCTCCGATATCGATCTGGTCGTGTTCTTCGACGAACAGGCAGGGATCGTCCCGGATCCCGACGACGCGATCGAGATCTTCCCGCGATTGATGCGACGGCTGGTAAGGATCATGCAAGAGCGCACAGCGGATGGATACGTCTTCCGTACCGACCTGCGACTGCGGCCTGATCCAGGCTCGACGCCGCTTGCGATCCCAGTCGACGCGGCGATGATTTACTACGAGGGCAGGGGGCAGAACTGGGAGCGTGCCGCTTTCATCAAGGCGCGCGCCGTGGCAGGCGATATCCACGCGGGCGAGCAGTTTCTACGCGGGTTGGTTCCGTTCGTCTTTCGCAAATATCTCGACTACGCGGCAATCGCCGACATTCACTCCATCAAGCGGCAGATTCATGCTCACAAGGGGCATGGCGCGATAGCGGTGAAGGGGCACAATGTGAAGCTCGGCCGCGGCGGCATCCGCGAGATCGAGTTTTTCGCGCAGACGCAACAGCTGATCGCCGGTGGCCGGATGGCGGCGCTGCGTTGCCGCGGCACCGAAGAGACGCTTGCTGAGTTGACAAAGGCGAAATGGATTGATGAGGACACGCGCGATGAACTGACAGAGGCCTATTGGTTCCTCCGTGACGTTGAGCATCGGATTCAGATGGTGCACGACGAACAAACGCATCTCCTCCCTGAGAGCGAGACTGATCTGAAGCGCATCGCCTTCATGATGGGGTTCGACGATACGCCGAGTTTCGCCGCCCGCTTGGTTGAGGTCTTCAGGACGGTCGAGCGGCGTTATGCGCGCTTGTTCGAACAGGAGACCAAGCTTTCCACGGAAACCGGCAATCTGGTTTTCACCGGCCAGGGCGATGATCCCGATACGCTGAAGACACTGCGCAATCTAGGCTTCGAACGGCCCTCCGACATCTCTCGGGTCATCCGCACATGGCACTACGGTCGCTACAAGGCGACGCAGTCCGTGGAGGCGCGCGAACGGTTGACGGAACTAACGCCGCAATTGCTCCGCGTATTCGGCGAAAGTAAACGCGCCGATGAGGCGATCCTGCGCTTCGACAGCTTTCTCTCGGGCCTACCCGCAGGCATTCAGCTGTTTTCCCTTCTCGGCAGCAATCCGGCGCTGTTGTCGCTCATCGTCAACATCATGTCCTCGGCTCCGAAGCTGGCGGAAGTGATTGCCGCCAAGCCGCATGTCTTCGACGGTATGCTCGATCCCGGTCTGATGGCGGAACTGCCGACGCGCGCCTACCTTGCCGAACGCATCCGCAGTTTCCTCGCGCCTGCGCGATACTATGAAGAGGTGCTCGATCGGCTGCGCATCTTCGCCGACGAACAGCGTTTTCTCATAGGCATCCGGCTGCTAACCGGTGCGATCCGGGGCGCCATGGCCGGCCGCGCCTTCACGCATTTGGCCGACCTCGTCATCGAGGCTGCGCTCGATGCCGTCATGAAGGAGATCCGGGCGGCCCACGGAGATTTCCCGGGTGGCCGCGTGGCTGTCGTCGGCATGGGGAAGCTCGGCAGCTTCGAACTCACTGCCGGTTCCGACATCGATATCATCCTGCTCTACGACTACGACGACGAGGCCGCTGAATCCTCCGGTCCCAAGCCGCTCGACGCGACACGCTATTTTACCCGCGTGACTCAGCGGCTGATCTCGGCGCTCTCGGCGCCGATGGCCGAGGGCGTGCTCTATGAGGTCGACATGCGCCTCAGACCTTCGGGAAACAAGGGGCCGGTCGCCACACGCATCAATTCCTTCGAGAAGTATCAGCGTGAGGAAGCCTGGACCTGGGAGCACATGGCGTTGACGCGGGCCCGCCTTGTGTGCGGCGACAAAGAATTGATCAAGGAGGCCGAACGGATCATCGCTGAGGTGCTCCTTTCGAAGGCCGACGCGGAGAAGATTGCCAAGGATGTGTCCGAGATGCGGGCCCTGATCGAGCAGGAAAAGCCGCCGGCGAGCATCTGGGATCTGAAGCTTATCCCGGGCGGACTGATCGACATCGAATTCATCGCGCAATATCTGCGGCTGATGGCCTCCACCAAAGGCATCGCTATTGAGGACGATGATTTCAATACCGCGGGACAGGTGAAGCTTATCGGCGCGGAACTGATGGACCGCGGCGAAATGGAACTCTGCCTGGCGGCGCTTTCGCTCTACACCGATATTTCACAGCTCATTCGGCTCTGCATCGACGGCCTGTTCGACCCGAAGGAGGCACCGGCCGGCCTCATTGATCTTGTTGCCCGGGCCGGCGATTGCCCTGATATCAAGACGCTGGAGGGAGAGATCAAACGGCTCTCGAAAGCCGTCAGGAAGATATTCCAGACGGTGGTGAAGTCTTAGCGGGCGTCGTTCGGGATGTGCAGCGAAATGACGGTGCCGATCGCTTCGCGCGACCGAATTTTCATCTTGCCCCCGTGCAGCGTCGTCAGCGACCGCGAGATCGCAAGGCCGAGGCCAGAGCCGCCTTTGCTCTTCGCGTACTGGTTTTGCACCTGCTCGAAAGGCTGGCCGATCTTGCCGAGTGCGGCGCGGGGGATGCCGATGCCGGTGTCTGCGATGGTCAGCATGACACCGCTGTTGGTGCGGCGCGTCCGCACGGCGATGCGACCGCCTTCGTTGGTGAACTTCACTGCGTTGGAAAGCAGGTTAAGCAGGATCTGCTTCATTGCGCGGCGATCGGCGGTCAGGCGCATGCCATCACAAATGCGTTGTTCCACGAAGATGTTCTTCTGTGCGGCAGGGATTGCCGTGAAACGAAGGCTTTCCTCGATCAGCGGCGCAAGATCGATCGTTTCACACTCGAGCTTCATATGACCGGCTTCGATCTTCGACATGTCGAGAATATCGCTGATGACGTTGAGAAGATGCTTGCCGCTGTCGTGGATGTCGCGGGCATACTCATTGTACTTCGATGAGCCGAGCGGGCCGAACATCTGGTCTTGAAGTATCTCCGAGAAGCCGAGGATGGCGTTGAGCGGCGTGCGAAGTTCGTGGGACATGTTTGCCAGGAACTCGCTCTTTGCCCGGTTGGCCGCTTCGGCGCGTTCCTTCTCGACCAGATAGTTGGAGTTCGCGACAGAGAGCGCTGCTTTCTGACTTTCCAGAGTCTGGCGGGACGAGGAGAGGTCACCGATCGTTGCCATGAGCCGGCGTTCGGAATCGCGCAGGCGTTCCTGATTGCGCTTCAACAGCGTGATATCGGTGCCGACCGAAACCATGCCGCCGTCGCGCGTACGGCGCTCGTTGATCTGCAGCCAGCGTTCGTCGGCAAGCTGCACCTCGGTCGTCCGCGAGTAGCCGGAGCCATCCGCATCGGCGATCCGGCGTTCGATCACGGGACGCGCGGCGGCGGCGTTGACGACGCTGCGCTCGGTGCCGGGAACCAGGACGCTATCGGGGAGGCCATAGGCCTGCTGGAAGTGCGCGTTGCACATCACGAGGCGGTCGTTCTTGTCCCAGAGAACGAAAGCTTCCGATGTGCACTCGATGGCGTCCGCCAGCCGCTGATCGGCCTCGGCATAACGCTGCGCGAGACGATGCTGCTCGGTCACGTCCATCGCAATGCCGATCATGTGGACGCGGCCGGAATTCGTGCGGATCACTTGGGCGCGGGCGCGCATCCAGACGTAATGACCGCCGGCGTGGCGCATGCGAAAGATCTGGTCGACCTGACCGGCATCGCCGCGGACAATCGACCGGGCGATTTCGTAGACGCCGCCGTCATCCGGGTGCATCAGACGGGCTGCATCGCTGAAGCACATTGTTCGGTCGGAGCCGGAAAGGCCAAGCATCTCGTACATCGAGCGCGACCAGTAGAACTCGCGGCGGTCGAAATCGAAGTCCCAAAGCCCGCAGCGGCCGCGAGACAGTGCGGTCTCGACGCGGAGGTTCGACTCCAGAAAAATGTCGTCGGCGTCGCGGGCGCGCTTCACCTGCATGTAGTAGGCGTAGAGAATGACGAGCAGAATCGACGAGATGCCAGCAAATAGAGTTACATTGAGCGTAACCTCATCTCTCCAAAGCTGGCTGATCCGTTCAAGGGACGTCGCCGCTATGACATATCCGCCGGAGTTTCCGATGAGGGTGATTTCCGCATAGTGCGGAAGCCCGCTGATCGTTGTCTCGATGACGCCGGCGCGATCGCCGAACCGGCGAACTGCCGAGACTTCGGCGAAGAAATCACCGACGCTGGCACCGAGGTAAGCCGAGCCGGCGGCGGTTGCCGCAAACACCTTGCCGCTTGGCTGAACCAGCAGCACGAAGGCGTCGTCGTCCAGCCGGTCCTGCGGCAGGAACCGTGCTAGGCGCGCCTGGGCCTGCATCACATCCGCAGTCTCGAATATCTGGTTGGCGTCGGCGAAAGCCGCAGCAGCGGTTGCGGCGGCAAGCGCTGTGGAATGGCGGGCGGCGGCTTCCGTGCGGCCGTATTCGGAAACCATTCCGAAGAAGTGCGATGCCGCTACAACCGTAAGGAAGGCTACGATCAGGATCGGAATAATTCGCTTCAGGACGATTTCGACCTGTGACAGGTTGCGCGAGGACGAGGAAGAAACGGTGGAGCGTCGAGCTGAAAAGCTGTCCCGCCAGGCCAGGAGGCCGTCGAAATCGACACGCAGCCGTCCCTCGGCTGCGGTTGCCCGCCGCACGTTCATCATCTCTTCAGCCTTGATCCCTCGTGTGATTCGCAGCGCCGCTCGCTGGAACTAACTCAATGAATCACTGGTGATTCGCCTTGTCCAGAGGAAAAGGTAAAAATTTGTTAACTGATTCAAGATGCTGAATTTTCTATAGCGGCCGGATTGCCGCTGCGAGCGTCGCAGCGGCAATCCGACGGCAAATCATCCCTTGAGGGTGCGCTCGACGATGTCGCGAACGTCGGTCGAGAGCTCCGCGGTCCGTTCAATTTCCAACAGGGCGGCGCGGGCGTGGTCCTGTCGAACTGGCTCCAGAGAGCGCCAGGACCGCATCGATGTCAGGATGCGGGCCGCCAACTGAGGGTTGCGCCGGTCGATGTCGAGGATCTCACGGGCTAGGAAGGCGTAGCCTTCGCCGTCGGCCCGGCCAAAGCCGGTTGGATTGGCAAAAGCAAAGGTGCCGATCAGCGAGCGGACGCGGTTGGGATTGGTCCTCTTGAACAGCGGGTTCTCCGTCAGCTTTTGCACCCGGTCGAGCGTGTCGGCACCCGGTATGGTGGCCTGGACAGAAAACCACTTGTCGACGACCAGTGCGTTCTCTGAAAAACGATCCTTGAAGGCCGACAGCGCTTCGGCAGCTTCCGGGCTGTCCGGGAAGCGATGCGCAAGAAGCGTCAATGCATGTAACAGATCCGTCATGTTGTTGGCAGCATCGAAAGCAGTCTTCGCGCGTGCCGGCGAGCTTTCGGCATATGACAGGTAGGTCAGCGCGGCGTTGCGCAAAGCGCGGCGACCGGCACTGGTCGCGTCCGGGCTGAAGGCACCCGGCGTTGTCATGGAGTCATAGAGCGCGAGGAACGTATCACGTCCGGCGTCAGCGACTTGCTTCATCACCGCCTGGCGCCCGGCATGGATCGCATCTGGATCGTTGTTGCCCCCAAGCTCGCGGGCGATATCGGCTTCGCTCGGCAGGGCCAAGGCTTGGGCGCGGAAGGCCGGCTCAAGGCTTTCGTCGGCGGCTGCGGCAACGAGCGTGTCGATGAAGGTTGTTTCGGAACTGACTGACTTTCCTTCTCGGGCATCACGTGCGGCGTTGAGGAGGTTCGGAAGGGCAAGGCCAGTCAGGGCCTGCCAGCGCGAGAAATGGTCCGTCTCGTAGCGGGCAAGCAGCGCCAGATCGGCAGGCGACTGATCGAAATGGAGATTGATAGGCGCCGAGAAGCTGCGATTGATCGAGACTACAGGCCGCGTCTTGGTGCCGTGGAATACTGCCGTTTGCGTACGCTCTGTGAGATGCAGGACGCTGCCGGTATATTCCGCACCGTCAACGGAAGTCGGCGTGATCGCCGCTCCGTCCTCAGCGAAGAGCTGCAAGCTCAAGGGGATGTGCATCGGCTTCTTGTCAGACTGACCGGGCGTCGCCGGGATCATCTGCTCCAGCGAAAGGCTGAAAGTCTTCGCGACCGCATCATAGGCGCCCGACGCCGTGACCAGCGGCGTGCCGGCCTGATGGTACCAGAGCGAGAACTGCGTGAGGTCGCGCCCGCTGGCGTCCTCGAAGCACTTGACGAAGTCCTCGATCGTCACGGCTTGGCCGTCGTGCCGGTCGAAATAGAGGTCCATACCCTGCTTGAAGGTGTCCCTGCCCAGCAGCGTCGCGATCATGCGCGTGACTTCGCTACCCTTCTCGTAAACAGTGGTAGTGTAGAAGTTGTTGATCTCGCGATACTTCGTGGGCCGCACCGGATGAGCGAGCGGACCCGCATCCTCCGGGAACTGCTCGGACTTCAGGTGGCGGACCTCCGCGATGCGCTTGACGGGGCGTGAGCGCTGATCGGCCGAGAATTCGTGATCGCGATAGACGGTCAGTCCTTCCTTCAGGCACAGCTGGAACCAGTCGCGGCAGGTGATGCGGTTGCCCGTCCAGTTGTGGAAATATTCGTGGGCGATGATCGCTTCGATGTTGGCATAGTCCCCGTCGGTGGCCGTTTCCGGATCGGCCAGGACGTACTTGTCGTTGAAGACATTGAGACCTTTGTTCTCCATGGCGCCCATGTTGAAATCGGAGACGGCGACGATCATGAAGATGTCGAGATCATATTCGCGTCCGAAGACCTCCTCGTCCCACTTCATAGAGCGCTTCAACGCGTCCATCGCGTAGGCGGCGCGTGGCTCCTTGCCGTGCTCGACATAGATTTTCAGGGCTACCTCGCGGCCGGACACCGTCGTGAACGTGTCTTCGATGACGCCGAGATCGCCAGCGACCAGTGCGAATAGATAGCTTGGCTTGGGGTGCGGATCGAACCAGGCGGCAAAATGCTTACCTTCGCCATAGCCGGCGCCACCGAGGAAATTGCCGTTCGACAGCAGCAGCGGATTGGCGGCCTTGTCGGCAATGATGTTGACGGTGTACGGCGCGAGAACGTCGGGGCGGTCGGGAAAATAGGTGATGCGCCGGAACCCTTCGGCTTCGCACTGGGTGCAATAGATACCGCCGGTGCGATAGAGACCCATCAGTTGGGTATTGGCCTCGGGGTTGATGATCGTGGTGATCGTCAGTTCAAAGGGCTCGGATGCCGGCAGGGCGCGGACGGTCAGACTTTCAGGCGTGACGGTGTATTGATCTGCCGGCATTTCCATCTGGTCGAACAGCAGCCCGGAGAGCGTCAACTCATCACCGTCGAGTACGAGCGGCGCCTTGGGATCGACGCCTTCTCGGCGATGGAAAATTAGTCGCGCCTCAACCTTGGTTTCAGTGGGATCGAGTTCGAAGGTAAGATCCACGCGTTCCAGAACGAAGTCGGTGGGCTGGTAGTCTGCCAGATTGATGACCTGGCCGGTATCTGTACGCATGGTGTTCCCTGAAGGCCTTGAGCGGGTGAGTGCTTCGTATGCAGAGTAAGTACTCCGCCACAAATTTTGACGGGCATGATTACATTAAAGTCTGAACCAAACTTAAAGCGAAATCGCGGCAAAGGAAGATTTGAAAGCCCTGGAGCCGGCTATATTTGGGTGAATCGACAAACGGGATTTTGAGGTCACTACGGGTGCGAGCGCGGCGTCGCAGGGCATTGCTTCATGGGAGGTTCGCAAGTTTTCCAATTTTCTGTCTGTTCATTCAATGCGACGGCTGTCACAGTCTCGGTGCGTCGAGTCTGGCGCGTCCTCCTGCATCAAAATAGCAATCCAAGAGTTCAAGACATGCGATCGGCTATCGGAAACCCGATGAGGGGCATTGCGTTCAAGGTCGGTTCGGTCATCGTCTTTCTGGCAATGCAGACCTTCATCAAGCTTGCAGGCAGCGACATCCAGCCGGGGCAGGTGACCTTCTGCCGTTCGTTTTTCGCGCTGTTTCCGATCATGGGATACCTCGCCTATCAAGGGCAGTTGCGGTCGGCGTTCTACACGGCCAATCCTATCGGACATTTGAAGCGGGGAACGCTCGGCATCATATCGATGGGGCTAGGCTTCTACGGGCTGTTGCACTTGCCACTGCCGGAAGCCATTGCACTCGGCTACGCAATGCCGCTTGTCGCGGTGATTTTTGCGGCGCTGTTTCTCGGGGAGACTGTGCGAATCTACCGCTGGAGCGCAGTGCTTTTCGGTATGGTGGGCGTGGCCATCATATCTTGGCCGAAGCTCACGCTCTTTCGCGAGGGGGGCATTCACGCCGAACAGGCGATCGGGGCGATCACCGTTCTGCTGGCCTCGGTACTCGGCGGCATGGCGATGATTCAGGTGCGGCGATTGGTCGAGGAAGAAAAAACGGCAACAATTGTTCTCTATTTTTCGATCACAGCCACGGTATTCTCACTCGTAACGGTTCCGTTCGGCTGGCAGGTTCTTGATATGAAGCCGCAATTGTTTCTCGTTGCGGCCGGCTTTTGCGGTGGTGTAGCGCAGATCCTGCTGACTGAGAGCTATCGGCATGCGGACGTCTCGACGGTTGCGCCATTCGAGTACACATCAATCGTCATCGGCGGCGTTGTTGCCTATTTTGTCTTTGGTGATGTGCCGAGTGGCGCCACGCTGCTTGGCACGGCGATTGTCGTCGCTGCGGGGATATTCATCATCTACCGCGAACACCAGCTAAATCTGGAGCGACGGGCGGCGCGGCAAGCCGGTTCATGAGGACAGCTTCGTCTCAACATTGCGGCCGCCGAGCTGAGATTTTCTCGCAATGCGCGAGAAATTCGAACGCTATTCGAACGCTTATCGTGCGTTATGAACTTGACGAAGCTTCATTTATTCGCGAATGCGCATGTTACGAATTGACCGTCCCGCCTTGTCCTGAGCAGTGACGACGTCGAATGAGCATGCGTCGGGAGAGAAATGCCTTTCAGTGCAGAAGACTTGGTCGCGAACCCGAAATTCATTGACGCCATCCGCTTTCACGCGGGGCGCATGCGCGGCATGTTCGACGCCGGTCCGCGAGTGGCGCGACTGCTCGCGTCCCAGCAGCGCTGGTTGCTGACGCAAACTGCTTACGCCCTTGCAATGGAGCGAGATCCTGCGGACTCGACGTCTGGCTTTACCGCTGTCCGGCTGACGCGCGAGATCACCTCCCGCAAGGTAGCGAGCCGCAACACTGTATTGAGCTTCATCGACGAACTCTTCACGTACCGCTTCATCGCCTACGAGCCTGGTGCGGAGCGACGGCGGCCCCGCCAGTTCGAGCCGGCGGAAATCAGTCATCAGGCAATGTTTGGGTGGCTGCTATCGAACCTGGGGGGGCTTGATCTGCTCGATGGTGGGAGCCGGGTGGCGCATGTTGAAGCCCGTCCGGAATTGATTCGGATTCTTCAGCCGCGGATCGCGCGCAACTGCCTTCAGGATCCGCGATGGAGGGAGCCCGCGGAGCATGTGGCGCTTTTCTTGTGGAACGATGCTGGCGGGCTGATCGTCGACCACTTTATTTCACGTGTCGATCTGGCGGGAAATGATACGGAGCGTTTGGTCGTTGGTCATGTTGACAGCCGCGCCCTGGCAGCCGATTTTCTGATCTCGCGCACACACCTGCAGCGACTTCTTGTCAAGGCAGCACAGCAGGGATGCCTCGGATGGGAGGCTGGCGGCAAAAAGCCCGTGCTTTGGATCTCGCGCTCGTTCCTGGAGCAGTACAGCCAGTGGCAGGCCATCAAGTTCGCGTATGTCGATGAGGCGTTCCATTGGGCGACGCAGTAGACACAATAAGTCGCAACCTGCTGCGAAGGGCTAACGAAAAGCTTCGTCGTCAGACAGCAGGGCACGAGGCCAGCAGATGCCAGCCTCGACCTTAGTACTGCTGAAAATCCGCAAAGATCGCGGCGGGACGGGCGATGCGTCCGCTCGCACCAGTGCCGCGAGCAACCATTTGCTCGTTCGTGGCAAAGCCGATGCGGCTGTAGCTTTGCGTTGTGCGGCCCTGCTCGGTGGCAAGGCGAAGGGTTTCAAACCCACAGTGGATAGGACGAAAACGTGTAGTCATTGCCTTGGTTCCTGTTGATTCCTCCCAAGACACACTGAAATATTGCACTGCAGCATGAGCTTTTCAATGGATTAGAATGAACAACAGGTATGTGAAAATCGCATGGGTTATTCATAAAAGATTTAGATTTGCCTATTTTGAAAGCATATTAGAGTTCGGCAAGCTTCGCTTGAAAAGCTAAAAGATCGTTCCAGGCCAAGCGCTTGTTGACCGGTGCCGTCAGTAGATCCTGCGGATGCAACGTAGCGATCGCAGGGATAGTGCGGTTTTCGGCCGCGATCTCCCGCCATTGTCCGCGCAGCCCGTGAATCGTGTCGCTCTCGCCGAAAAACACCCGCGCTGCAAAATTGCCAAGCACGAGAATTGCCTTCGGTGCGGCAAGCGCAATTTGCCGCTCGATGAACGGACGGCAGATATCCATCTCAGCGGTGGACGCAATGCGATTGCCCGGCGGGCGCCAAGGAATAACTTGCGTCAGCAAGATGGCATCACGCTGCAAGCCGATCGCCGCGAGCATTTTGTCCAGCAGTTGCCCCGGTCGACCGGCGAAGGGTTGACCTTCACGGTCATCGTCGGCTCCAGGTGCCGAACCGATCACCATGATCCCACTTGTCGCGTCTCCGCTGGCGAAGATCGTCGAGCGGGCGCTGTGCTTGAGATTGCAACCGTTGAATGCCTCGATTGCCGTTTTCAGCTCCGGCAGCGAGCGGGCGCTCTCAGCCGCAAAGCGTGCCTGCTGCACGGCCTCGCCGTCGGGAATCGAAGGTTGCGGCCGCGGCGCGGGGCGCTCTGGAGCGAGGGTGCTCTTCTGTGCCGTTTGAGCAACTGCACGCGGCAAGGCCTCCCGTGATTCGGACCGTGGGGCGGCGGCTGCGTTCCGTCGTGCCGCCTTCATCGCATCGAACTCGGCAAAGCGATCGACAGCTTCCTCCTCGAGCAGCCATTCCACACCGGCTTCCGCATGGAAATGCAGGAGCGCCGCGAGTTCGCCTGGAGAGAGTTCGTTGACGGAGATCATGATGCCAACCTTAGCGAAGCCAAGGTGTCAATGAAAGAGCACGCGGGCCGCAAGCAGAGCTATTGCACCGTCCATTGCATGATGTCTTCGCGTTCGCCGATCAGTGCCAGGCCGTGCGCGATGGACAGAAGCTCGCCGCCGGTCTCGATCCGGCCATTGTCGAAGCGTTCGGTGAAGATGCGGCGCACGGCGGGCACAAACGACGTGCCGCCGGTGAGGAACACCTTATCGATCATATCAGACGTCGTGTTTGTCTTTTCCAGGACGTCATCGAGCGCAGCTTCGATCCTTGCGAGGTCATCCGCAATCCAGCTTTCGAAGTCAGCCCGTCGGATTGTCCGGTGACCACCGCGACCGAGAGGTGCAAAATCAAATGCGGCCTCGTCCGCGCCCGACAGCGCCATCTTCGTCGCCGATACGGCCTGATAGAGCGGATAACCCTCGTCGTGGTCGACCAAATCGATGAAGGTCTCGAGCTTTTCGGGCTCAAGGGCTGTGCGCACCAGCTTCTTCAGATCCTCGAATTCCCGTGATGTCTTGAAAATGGAGAGCTGGTTCCAGCGGCCGAAGCTTGAATAGTAGTTGGTTGGAACTTCAAGGATCTTGTCGAAGCTTTTGAAATGACTCCCCTTGCCGATCTGCGGGGCAACGATGTTGTCGATCATGCGGTAGTCGAAATGATCGCCGGCGATCCCGACACCCGAATGACCGATCGGGGTGGCGGTCAGCTTACCGGCCACGGTTTCAAACCGGATAAGAGAATAGTCGGTCGTACCGCCGCCGAAGTCGGCAACGAGAACCGTGGCGTCGGACTTGAGATTCTGCGCGAAATAGAATGCGGCAGCGACGGGTTCATACACGTAGTGAACCTCCGGGAAGCCGAAGCGCGATAGGGCCTCGTTGTAGCGCTCGGTCGCCAGCGCAGGATCGGGATTCGCACCGGCGAAATGCACGGGACGACCGGTAACGATGCGTTTGACCTCGGACGGCCAGTTGTCGCCGGCATAGTTGCGCAGGCGCCTGATGAACACCTCCATCAGATCCTCGAAGCTGTGACGTTTCGCATAGATCAGAGTGCCCTGGAAGAGAGCGCTTGCCGCGAAGGTCTTGATCGACTGTAGAAAGCGGCAATCGCCGGGATTGTCGATGAATTGGCGGATGGCGGCGTGGCCGGCCTCGACCTTCAACGCGGACGCGCCGAGTTGCCGATCCTTCATGAAGGATAGGGCGGTGCGCATGCTGTCGGCACTGCCGGCGGCACTGGTGAAGGCCATCGAATGTGTTGTCTGCCCGTCGGCCGTGGCCAATACCGTGTTCGTTGTGCCGAAGTCGAATCCCAGCGCCTGAGCCATGCTCGCACCTCATCTTGCCGATTGTGTTTTGAGATCGGAGGCCAGCCTCCGCAAAGGCGCGGAAATGGCGCGCCCGAATTCAAGGAGGCGCGTGATGCCACAGGGGGCGTCGTTATTCAAGGCTTGAAACGAAAAATGCTGCGGGCGCCATTGGCGCCCGCATTTCTGTTACTCGGCGGCCAGCGCCTGAGGCATTTCTTCGTCGTGCTCGGTCGTCTTCTTGCGTCCGAAGCTGAGCAGCCAATCGCTCAGCCTGCCCATTTCGACGAAGATGACCGGGGTGATGAAGAGCGTCAGCGCTTGCGACACGACAAGACCGCCGACGACGGCAATGCCGAGCGGCTGACGCAGTTCCGAACTTGCGCCTGTCCCGAGCGCGATCGGAAGCGCGCCGAGGAGGGCGCAGAAGGTCGTCATCATGATCGGCCTGAAACGCCGCACGCAGGCTTCGTGGATCGCCTCCGATGGTGACATGCCGTTGCCGGAGCGCAGGTTCTCCAGCGCCACGTCGATCATCATGATCGCGTTCTTCTTGACGATGCCGATCAGCATCAGCAGGCCGATGAGCGCGATGATCGAAAGATCGAAGCGCATCACCTTCAGCGCCAGCAACGCGCCGAGTGCCGCTGCCGGCAGACCGGAAAGGATTGTCAGCGGGTGGATGAAACTCTCGTAGAGGACACCCAACACGACGTAGATCGTCAGGACGGCCGCCAGGATCAGCAGTGGAGTGTTGCCCTGAGACTGCTGGAAAATCTGCGCGGTGCCGCCATAGGACGTGAAGACGTCCGCTGGCATGTTGATGTCCCTTTTGATCTGATCGACTGCCGCTGTGGCATCGCCCAGCGCTTCGCCGGCCGGCAGGTTGAAAGATATGGTGGTCGAGACAAGCTGGCCGGTCTGGTTGATCGTCACCGGTCCCGTCGTGCGCTGCACCTTCGCGAAGTTCGACAGTGGAACCAGAGCGCCGCTGTCGGAGGCAACGCGGATTTCCTGAAGCTTCTGATCGTCCCACGGTTTGCTCGTGTCGTATTCCACGATCACATCATAGCTGTCGCCGGTCGACTGGATCTGTGCAGCGGTATAACCGCCGAAGGCTTCCTGCAGCGTCGTCCGCAATTGTCCGTCTGTGATGCCGTAGGCCGCCGCCTTCTCCGTATCGACAACGATATTGGCTTGCAGCGCATTGTTCTGCGCGTCCGAAGCGACATCGGTGAAACGCGGGTCGGCACGCATTGCCTGCTGGATCTTGTTCGCCCAGACGTTCGTCTGATCGGCGCTGAGCGCCTGAACGACCAGCTGATATTGGCTCGCCGTTTGGCGACCGCCGAAGCGCAGGCTCTGCTGAGGCGTTATGTACGCCTGAAGGCCAGGGATCTTGCCGATGCTCGTCCGCAACTCCCGCAACGTTTGGTCAAGCGGCGGACGCTGATCCTTGTTTTTGAGCTCGACAAACATCGTACCATTGTTCAGCGGACTGCGTGCATTGCCGCCGACGATCGACATCACGTGGTTGACGGCAGGGTTTTGCTTCACAAGTTCTGCCGCCTGGTTCTGCAGAGCTTGCATGGCGGGATAGGAGATGTCCTGACGAGCGCGCGTCGAGATGTTCAGGCGACCGATGTCCTCGGTGGGGAAGAAGCTCGATGGCAGCGTCATGAAGAGATAAACGGTCAGGCCGATGGACGCCACGAACAGGGCGAGGATGGCTGGACGATGCTTCAGGCACCAGCCGACCGATCGCTCGTACCCTCGGAGGGTTCGTTCAAAACCGGCATCGAACCAGCGGATGAAGAAGGGCGGCCGATCGTGGCCGCTGCCTAGCCGTGATGCTAGCATCGGCGTCACCGTGAGGGAAACGATTGCAGAGGCGACAATCGCGATTGCAACGACCATGCCGAACTCGTTGAAGATGCGGCCGACGACACCGCCCATCAACAGGATCGGGATAAAGACGGCTATCAGAGACACCGACATCGAAATGATGGTGTAGCTGACCTCGCCGGCACCTTTGATCGCCGCGTCGAGTACGGGCATGCCTTCCTCGACGTGCCGGAGGATGTTTTCCAACATGACGATCGCGTCATCGACGACGAGGCCGACCGCAAGCGTCAATCCGAGCAGCGAAATGTTGTCGATGCTGTAGCCGAGCACATACATCATGCCGAAGGTGGTAATGAGCGATAGCGGCACGGCAAGGCCGGGAATGATCGTCGCCGTCAGGTGGCCGGTGAAGAGGTAGATGACTAGGACGACGAGGCCGATCGTCAGCATCAGCGTGAACTTCACGTCGCTGATCGCATCTTTGATCGGCTGGGCGGAGTCGTTCATGACCTTTGTTGAAACAGAGGCGGGAATCTCTGCGTGCAGACCCGGCAGCTTCGCTCTAATTGCGTCAACGACCTCCACGGTATTGGCATCGGGCTGGCGCTGAATGGCGAGGATGATGCTGCGGTTGCCGTCATACCAGCTGCCGGTATTTTGGTTCTCGACGCTGTCTTGCACGTCGGCGACATCGCCGAGGTGGATCGGCGCGCCGTTCGGGTTGGCAATGACGAGTGTCCGGAATTCATCGGCATTGGTCCGCTGAGTATTCGCATTGATCGTCATGCTCTGTGTATCGTTTTGCAGAGAGCCGACAGGAACCTGACTGTTGGCCGCGACCAGCGCCTTGTTGACGGTATCGATACCAATGCCGCGGTTGAGAAGCTTGTTGGGATCGACTTCAACTCGCACCGCGTAGGTTTGCGCGCCGAAGACCGAAACCTCAGCGACGCCGGGAAGCGTCGAAAGGGACGGGGAGATAATGTCCTCGGCGATCTCGTCTAGCTTGCTACGAGGCATGGTGTCGCTCTGCACCGCAAGCAACATGACCGGCGCGTCGGCGGGGTTCGTTTTCCTATAGCTCGGCGGAGTCGTCATGTTATCCGGTAGCTGGCGGGTCGCGTGCGAGATCGCCGCTTGAACGTCTGCCGCCGCTGCATCGATGCTGCGGTTGAGGTCGAACTGCAGAACGATGCTGGTGTTGCCGAGCGAGTTGGTTGCACTGATCTCGCTGATGCCGGGAATGGTCTGGAACTGCTTGATCAGCGGCGTGGCGACCGACGTCGCCATCGTCTGCGGCGAAGCGCCGGTCAGCGCGGCCGACACATTGATCGTCGGGAAATCGACCTGCGGCAGTGCTGCCACCGGCACGAGCTGATAGCCGGCAAGGCCGGCAAGCACGACGCCGATGGCAAGCAGCGTCGTTGCGACAGGACGTCGGATACAGAAATTCGGTATCATTCTTCCATGCCCGCTGTGATGATTTCGGTCTTGCCTGCGGCTCGGGCCGCGGAGGCAACGTTCAATGCCTTGTCGTCGAACTGTTCCTTGACCGGCTGCTGATCGACGAGCTGCGCCTGTCCTTCGATGATGACGTGGTCGCCTTCCGAGAGGCCGTCCGAGATCGCCGTGAAGCCGCCGTTTGCACGCGCCACGGTGACAGGCGTCACGCGCGCCTTCCCATCGCGGGCGACAATTGCGAAGAAGCCGTCCGCACCGGGGCTCACCGCAACGGTCGGGACTACGACCTGCTGTTCGTTGTTGTTGAAGTGGACCACAATGTTGACTGACTGTCCGGGCCACAGCGCACCGGAAGCATTCTCGAACTTTGCCTTGGCAAGGATAGTGCCAGATGCCGGATCCACGGTGTTGTCGTAGAAGCTGATATGGCCCTGGCGCGGTTTTGCCTTGTCGGACTGGGGAACTGTGCTGACGTCCACTGGCCCTGCGGCGAGGGCAAGCTTCAGTTGCCGGAGGTCGCGCTCCTGCAGGTGGAACTTCACATAGATCGGATCATATTTTGCGATCGTTACGATCGCCGAGCCGGCGTTCACGAAGGCGCCAGGGCTTACCGAGATATCGCCGAGGCGCCCGTCGAACGGAGCGCGGATATCCGTATGCTCCAGCAGTACCTGATCGGCGGCCAGTCCTGCTTTGTCGGCCTCGACAGTAGCCGCTGCCGTGTCGCGTGCCGCCTTTGCCTGATCATAGCTCTGCTGCGTGCCGGCCTTTGACGTCAGCAAGTCGTTGGCGCGTGCCAGCGCGGTTTCGGATTCCGCCAGGGTTGCCTGGTCACGGACGACCATGGCGCTGTCCTTGTCGACCGTTGCCTGGGCGGTGCGGGCATCAAGCTCGACGATCAGATCTCCCTGTTTGACGGTGGCTCCATCCGACGCGAGGATCTTTGTAACGATGCCCTGTTCCTGGGCGGCGATCGTCGTGTTGTCATCCGCGTCGGCCCAGCCAGAAGCCGTTACGTCCCGGGGCAGGGTAGTCTTCACCGCTGCGACCGTCTTGACCAATGTTGGTCCGCCGTTGCGATTGCGGCCTTTGCCGCCGTTCTTCTGATCACCGGACTTCTGCGATGCATCGCCTGTCGTTTGGCGACCACCATCGGCGGTATCGGCCTTGGGTAAAAATTGCGAAAGATAAGGGATGCGCTCCCTGTATTGCCATGCGCCGACGCTGGCAGCAGCGAGGATGCAGACCGTGACAAATAGTTTCTTCATAAGCGAGACCGGGTTGGGGCAAATTGCGCGGAAATCGAGGCTCTATTGAACCACGCTTATTACGGCGCAAAAAAGACACAATTGCCGAACCGACCATCACTAAGTGGTTATAATGGCTTAAATTTTTGTAATGAAAGAATGTGCTGAAGGACATTTATTGAGCATCAGCGATGTGCCGCTGCCCACACTTTTGCTATTTCTTCTTTTCGATCAGACGGATCGCGCCGCCCCACCATCGCAGCGCACAAGACTGCCGGTGATGTAACTCGCCTGCTGGCTGCAGAGGAAAGCGGCGGTTGCAGCAAACTCTTCGACCGTTCCGTAGCGGCCGACGGGGATCGCAGCTTGCTTTACCGCGCGGATTTCTTCGAGGCTTTTGCCGGTTCTTTTGGCGGCGGCTCCATCGAGGTCATCGGTCCGGCTAGTCAGAATGCTGCCGGGAAGCAGGAGATTCGATGTGATTCCAAAGCGCGCGACCTCTGTTGCCAGCGTTTTGCTCCAGCCGGCGAGAGCGGGGCGTAGCGTGTTTGAAAGGGCCAGATTGCCGATGGGCTCAATGACACCCGATGATGCGACGGTGAGGATACGTCCCCAGCCCTGTTCCTTCATGGATGGCAAAAGCACGTTGGTGAGCGCAATGACCCGCAGAACCATCGAAAAGAAATAGGTTTCCAGCTTCTCGGACGTCATATCCTGCGTCGTTCCCGGCGTCGGGCCGCCGCTGTTGTTGACTAGAATATCGACCCCGCCAAGCTTGGCTTGTACTGCGGCGGTCACTGTTTCCACGAAATTCTCATCGGAAAGGTCAGCCCAAATCCAATCGGCCTTACCGTTTCCTTCAGCATTGATGGCACGGCAGTTCGCCTCCAGCGTCTCGCCGCTGCGGCCACATAGGAGAACGTGTGCCCCCTCCCGCGCCAAAGCCACGGCGATGCCATAACCCAATCCGCGCGACGACGCCAGCACCAGCGCGCGTCTACCCTTGATGCCGAGATCCATGCCCAAATTCCTCCAATCGTTCCTCTCTCTATACGGCGCTACAACCGGAGACGAAAGCGGTGTCCGTCATTTGTTTATCGTTTGACGTTTACGTAAACGGCATATAATTATTTGGTCCTAGAAATGCTGTTGCGCGAATTGGGGGATTCGCTGTCGTTTCCCGGCTCGACAATACGCCCCTGTTTTGACAAGAGATAACCCCATCACGGGGAATATGGCCGCAATGTCGGCCAAGCGGAGATGGATGATGACCGATACGACTGAGCTGCCCGAGCGCGAAAGCATGGAATTCGACGTTGTGATCGTCGGTGGCGGTCCTGCAGGATTGTCGGCCGCGATCCGTCTGAAGCAGGTCAATCCGGAGCTGTCGGTCGTCGTGCTCGAAAAGGGGGCTGAAGTCGGCGCGCACATCCTGTCGGGTGCCGTGGTCGATCCTATCGGCATCGATCGTCTGCTGCCCGGCTGGCGCAGTGAAGCCGACCACCCGTTCAAGACCGAGGTGACCGATGATCACTTCCTGGTGCTCGGTCCGGCCGGCTCTGTGCGGCTGCCGAACATCCTGATGCCGCCGCTGATGAGCAACCACGGCAACTACATCGTCTCGCTCGGAAACGTCTGTCGCTGGCTCGCCTCCAAGGCGGAAGAGCTCGGCGTCGAGATCTATCCGGGCTTTGCCGCGACCGAAGTGCTCTACAGCGACGACGGTGCGGTCATTGGCGTGGCCACCGGCGACATGGGCATCGAGAAGAACGGCGAGCCTGGCCCGAACTACACCCGCGGCATGGCACTGCTCGGCAAGTACGTGCTGATCGGGGAAGGCGTGCGCGGTTCGCTCGCCAAGCAACTGATTGCCAAGTTCGATCTGTCGCGGGATCATGAGCCGCAGAAGTTCGGCATCGGCATCAAGGAACTCTGGCAGGTGAAGCCTGAGCACCACAAGCAAGGCCTCGTGCAGCACTCCTTCGGTTGGCCGCTCGGCATGAAGACCGGTGGTGGCTCCTTCCTTTATCATCTGGAAGACAATCTCGTTGCCGTCGGCTTCGTCGTCCATCTGAACTACAAGAACCCCTACCTCTATCCCTTCGAGGAGTTCCAGCGCTTCAAGACGCATCCTGCCATTCGCACCACTTTCGAGGGCGGCAAGCGGCTTTCCTACGGCGCGCGTGCCATCACCGAAGGCGGCTATCAGTCGGTGCCGAAGCTTAGCTTCCCCGGCGGCGCCCTGATCGGCTGTTCGGCCGGCTTCGTCAACGTGCCGCGCATCAAGGGCAGCCACAACGCGGTGCTGTCGGGCATGATGGCGGCGGACCGGATCGCCGCCGCGATCGCCGCTGGTCGCGCCAATGATGAGGTGGTCGAGATCGAGAACGACTGGCGTTCAAGCGACATCGGCAAGGACCTGAAGAAAGTGCGTAACGTCAAGCCGCTGTGGTCAAAGTTCGGCACGGCGGTCGGCGTGGCGCTCGGCGGTCTCGATATGTGGACCAACCAGCTCTTCGGCCTTTCGATCTTTGGCACGCTCAAGCACGGCAAGACGGACGCAGCGTCGCTGGAGCCGGCCTCTCAGCACAAGCCGATCGCCTATCCGAAACCCGACGGCGTTCTCACCTTTGACCGTCTGTCCTCGGTGTTCTTGTCGAACACCAACCACGAGGAAGATCAGCCGGTGCATCTGCAGGTAAGGGACATGGCGCTGCAGGTCTCGTCCGAGCACGACATTTATGCCGGTCCTTCGACCCGCTACTGTCCGGCCGGTGTTTACGAGTGGGTGGAGAAGGACGGCAAGGAAACCTTTGTCATCAACGCCCAGAACTGCGTCCACTGCAAAACCTGCGACATCAAGGATCCCAACCAGAACATCAACTGGGTGCCGCCGCAGGGCGGCGAGGGCCCTGTTTACCCGAATATGTAAGAGGCCGGCATGAGCAGCGCCTGCATCATACGGCGGGCGCGTCTCGATGAACTGCCGCGCCTGACCGAGGTCGAAATCGACGCCTTCGCAACGCTGGCGGAGGCGCTTGGCGTGGTCGGGGAAGCGCACGCGCTACCGCCGGATGTGCTGCAAGGGTCGCTCGATGCGGGCCTGCTGCTCGTTGCCGTCGATGATGGTGATCGTCCGGTCGGTTTTCTAGCGGCGGAGGAGATCGAAGGTACGCTCTATGTCATCGAACTGGACGTCTGCCGGGAATGGCAGCGTAAGGGAATTGGGCGGCGTTTGATGGGGGCTGCAGTCGAGATCGCCGAGGCGCGCCGGCTGCCGGCTCTGACGCTGACAACGGATCGCTACGTTCCCTTCAATGCTCCCTTCTACGCTTCTCTCGGCTTTACGTTGTCGACGGCGGAGGCCGTGCCGCAGTTCCTGCAGAAAAAGCTGGATCACGAACTCGCCGTCGGGATGGATCCGGAACGGCGGGTTGCGATGGTTCTTGCGCTTTGAGGCGACAATCGCCAGCGCGAAGAGGCAAGTGCATTGCCAAAAACCGGAGACGGGCCGGCGGAGTGATCGCCGACCCGAATGTGCGCCGAGCTACCGGCGCGAAGCGATGCCGGTCGAGAGTGCCACGCCGAAGCCTGTGATAACGGCAGCTGCAATCTCTGCGGTACCGATCTCCTCCCCAAGCAGCATGCCGCCGCCGATCGTTGCGAGCACCGGTGTGATCGCCGTAAAGGCGGCAGCCTGTGTGCCGCCCAGTGCATGAACAGCAAGCCCATAGGCGACAGTCGCAACAAGGCCGGACAGGATGCCTTGGCTCAGGATCTGCAGGCCGACTTCGGTTAATGGAGCGCTGGCGATCGAGGTGCCGAACATGACCGCGAGGCCGACATGGATCAGGAAGGACCAGATGGCGATGAGCGCACTGGCCTGCAGAGCCGTCAGACCGGAGCGGCGGAAGGCATGCGTGTAGCTTGCCCAAAGAATTGCTCCCATCGGCAAGAGGGCAAAGCTGCTCCAGGGTAGAGCCGCGCCGGCGAGGCTGCAGACCAGCAGGATGGCCACGCCCACAACGATTGCGACAAGACCGAGTACACGCATGGGGTCCGGCCGTTCCCGGAAGACAAGAACGCCAATGAGCGCGGTGGCGAGCGGCATCGAGCCGCCGAGCAGGATACCCGCAGCCGAAGCCGGCGTGGAGTGAATGGCGGACGTGGTCAGCTGGAAGAACACCGCGCCCGCGCCGGCGACCATCGTGGCGAGCAGCCCGACCGGCACGCCCTTCGGCAGCAGTCCCATCTTCAACCAGACAGGTGCCAGAACCAATGCCGGAATGCCGTAGCGGATTAGACCAATATCGATCGTGGTAAGTTGCGTTGCTGCGCTGTGGCGGGTCGCGAGGATCCATGCGGCCCAGATCAGAACCGTGACGACGGCGCCGGTATATCCGACTGTCGTCGAGGTGGATTTCTCGTTGTTGGTGAAGGTTACGGCGCTCATCGATCTCTCCTCTCATGATCGTCCGGAGGCTGTCCGGTTGAGAGAAAGATAGGCGGAAATGGCGAGGCATGTCCTTGCTATCTATGCCGCCAAAATAGTACGCTGAGCAACTATCTGCCAAAATGATACGAGGATTTTGTCGATCATGCCAAATCTGGATAAATTCGATCTGGCGATCCTCAAGTGCCTGCAGGAGGATGCGCGGGCAACCAACGTCGAGATTGCCGAGAAGGTCAATTTGTCGCCGTCACCGTGTCTGCGTCGAATCCGCAATCTCGAAAAGGCGGGTGTTATCCGCGGCTACCGTGCGGACATAGACCGCAAGGAAGTCGGTCTCGGCTTGACGGTTTTTGTCGAACTCAAGGTCGCCCACCACAGCCGCGAGAACGCGCAAGCGCAGGAGGCGGCGTTGCTCGCCATCCCGGAAGTGGTTTCGTGCTTTCTGATCTCTGGAACGGCAGACTTCCTGGCGGAGGTCGTGGTCGAGGATTTGGCGGCCTACGAGCGGTTGCTGACCGACACGCTGCTGACATTGCCGAATGTCAGCGACATCCGCTCGAACTTCGCCATTCGAAGCATGAAAACCCACGGAGCGCTGAAGTTGCCGGAGCCGAAATAAAAACGGGGCCGATCGGGCCCCGCTTCATTCTTACAGCAGCGTCCCGCTGAGGATCAGCAGCGCGACCGAGAAATAGATCACCAGCCCGCTCACATCGACGAGCGTCGCGACGAACGGAGCCGAAGCGCTTGCCGGATCAAGCCGCAGCCTTTGCAGGATGAAGGGCAGCATCGAGCCAGCCAGCGAGCCGAAGGTGACGATGCCGATCAATGCCGCAAAGATCGTCACACCGACCAGGACCCAGTGCTCGCCGTAGTCATAGAGCCCGATATTCTGCCAGAGCAGGATGCGGACGAAGCCGACGAGACCGAGGATCGCTCCGAGCACGATGCCGGTCGGCAGTTCTCGCAGCAGTACCCGCCACCAGTCGGAGAGCTTGAGTTCGCCGAGCGCGAGTGCGCGGATGATCAGCGATGTTGCCTGCGACCCACTATTCCCCCCGGAGCTCATGATCAACGGAATGAACAGGGTCAGCACGATCGCCTTCTCCAGCTCGCCTTCGAAATGCTGCATGGCGCTTGCCGTCAGCATTTCGCCGAGGAACAGGGCGCAGAGCCAGCCTGCACGCTTGCGAATCATGCCGGCGAAGCCGATCTTCATGTAGGGCTTACCGAGCGCTTCCATGCCGCCAAACTTCTGGGCGTCTTCGGTCTGATCGGCGATCATCGTGTCGATGACGTCGTCGACCGTGACGATGCCGAGCATGTGGCCATCATCGCTGACAACGGGCAGGGCGAGCAGATTGTGCTTGCGGATCAGCCGGGCGACATCTTCCTGCGTCATCAGCGGATCGGCACGCACAACCCCTTCCTTCTGTGCAACAGTCAGCACGGATTCACCGGGATCGCCGGTGATGAGGCGGCGGAGCGTGACGACGCTGGTCAGCACGCGGCTGACGGCATCGAGCACATAGATGGCATAGACCGTCTCGCGCGACCGCTCGACCTTGCGCACATGTTCCAGCGTCTGCTCGACCGTCCAGGTTTCCGGTACGCTGACGAACTCCGTCGTCATGATGCTGCCAGCCGTGCGGGGCGGGTAGCCCATCAGATGCTGGACGGCGAGACAGGTCGTGCGGTCGAGCCGTAAAAAGAGATGGGCCCGAGCTTCCTCGTTCATTTCCTGAAAGAGGTCGGCGACACGGTCGTTCGCCAAGGCGTTCAAGAGGCGCGCGGCGTGCTCGGCCGGCATGTCGGCAAGGATCGTAGCTGCGTGATGCAACTCGGGACGGCCGAGAATGCGCACGGCCTTCTGCTGCGGCAGCGTAACCAGGATTGCTGCTGCTTCGGATATTTCGAGTGTGTTCAGCTGCTCGACACGCTCGGCCGTGGTGATCAGTCCGAGGTGGTCGCTGCTGAAGAAACGAGCGGCATGGCCCGCCCGCAATGGGAAGCGATTGATGTTCATAAGCTCGCCTTTCCGTCGATCCGCCGTAGCGTCCAACGGGCGAGCAGACAGAGTCAGGTCAGCGCACGAGGGCCGCGTACGGCAAAGGCAATCGACCGCTACTGTCGCTTGGCATCGTGATGATGGCTCCGTTGATATCCGCGGAAAACGGACGTAATCCGCGTAAGGTTGTAGGTGGTCTCAATCGGCAAAAAAGTCAAGCGCTTGAGGTGCTTGGTGCCAGAATGCCGCACCCTAGGCGCGGCACCCGGTTTGGCACTGTCCGCCGGTCGACGACTGGTGTTAAAAACCTTCGAGGACAAGCTTTCCTTTCGTCCGCCTGCTTTCGATCATTGCATGCGCCTTCTTCAGGTTCGCGGCATTGATCGGGCCTAGCGTCTCGCTAAGCGTCGTGCGGATCTTGCCGGCATCGACGAGCTCGGCGACCTTCCCGAGCAGCTTGTGTTGCTCGATCATGTCGGGGGTGCCGAACAACGGCCGTGTGAACATCAGCTCCCAATGGATCGATGCGGCCTTGCGCTTGAACGGCATAATGTCGAGCGTCTTCGGATCGTCGATCAGCGCGAAGCGGCCCTGCGGCGCGATCACTTCCACGATCTCCTTGATGTGCTGGTCGGTGTTCGTCGTTGAAAACACAAAGCCGGGATCGCCAAGTCCAAGCGCTGCGACCTGTGCCGCGATCGGCTGCGCGTGATCGATCGCGTGATGAGCGCCGAGTTCCTTGATCCATGCGCTCGTCTCGGGACGGGACGCTGTCGCTATGACCGTCAGGTCGGTCAGGGCGCGTGCGATCTGGATTGCGATCGATCCGACGCCACCAGCGCCGCCGATAATGAGAACGGCATGAGCGGCCCCA
Organism: Rhizobium grahamii CCGE 502; assembly: GCF_000298315.2. Classification (GTDB taxonomy): domain Bacteria; phylum Pseudomonadota; class Alphaproteobacteria; order Rhizobiales; family Rhizobiaceae; genus Rhizobium; species Rhizobium grahamii. The sequence goes on from NZ_AEYE02000008.1 coordinate 111,781, forward strand.
GGAACCGGATCATGTACCCTCAGCCGGTCGAAGAGCGCCTCGTAGGCGGTGATCGACGTCAGGGGCAAGGCGGCAGCCGACGCGAAGCCAAGGCTCTTCGGTTTGTGCCCCACGATCCGCTCGTCGACGAGATGGAATTCGGCATTGGTGCCGGCCCGGCTGATCACACCGGAGTAGAAGACCTCGTCGCCTACCTTGAAAAGCGTCACTTCGGGGCCGATCGCCTTGACGACGCCGGCAGCATCCCAGCCAAGCACCTTCAGTTCCTCACTGGTCGGCGCCACGCCGGCGCGCACTTTCACGTCGACCGGGTTGACGGAAACCGCCTTGATCTCGACCAGCAGGTCGCGCCCCTCCGCTTCCGGGATTGGCAGATCGACGTCGATGAGAGAGGTCTCGGCGGAGATGGGCTGGGGAACCTTGTAGGCGACTGCGCGCATGGGAAACTCCTGTGTTCGTTTGCACGGGGGCTAGATGCGTCTTATGTTCGATACCTGCAAGAATGCACAAATTCTGTACGTAGTACCAAAAAGGATACCGTCAAATGTCGCTTTCCCGTGCCAAGCTGACGAGCAATTTTCCCGGCTGCCCCGTGGAAGCGACATTGAGTTTTCTCGATGGCAAGTGGAAGGGTGTGATCCTCTTCCACCTGATGGGCGGGACGTTGCGCTTCAATGAGCTGCGTCGCAAATTGCCCTCCGTGACCCAACGTATGCTGACGAAGCAGCTGCGTGAACTCGAGGAGTCGGGCCTTGTTTCGCGGACGGTCTTTCCCGTTGTTCCACCTCGCGTCGACTATGCGTTGACGCCACTTGGCCTTACGCTGAGGCCTGTCATCGAGGCGCTTGCCGCCTGGGGTGAGGAAAACGTCTCCTGCCTTCCCGAAGGTCGATACCTTGGAGAAGTTTCAGATGTATCAGTGACTGCGGCGATCAAGGCTTAGGGACGCCGCGAACACAAAGATGCCGATAAACGACAGGATCGCGCCGACGTAACCGGTTGCGGCGAAGCCGTAGCCTCCTGCAATGACCAGTCCACCGAGCCAAGCCCCCAGCGCGTTCGCAATGTTGAACGCCGAGTGATGCGATGCCGCAGCAAGTGTCTGCGCATCCGCAGCCACGTCCATCAGGCGGGTCTGGACGGCTGGACCGGCAGCGAAGCCGCAACCGATGCAGAAAACGCAGAGCGCCAGCATGAACGGATTGGCGGCGGTCAGGGAGAACAATGTCAGCACTACGATGTTGAACACGAGGCTCCCGCCGATCGTCCCCATCAGCGACTTGTCGGCAAACCAGGAGCCGACGACATTGCCGACGTTCATGCCGATGCCGAAGATGATCAGCATCACGGCGACCATGCTCTCGGGCAGCATTGCGACCTGTGTGGTGGTCGGTGCGATATAGCTGAACATCGCAAACATTCCGCCGAAACCGACGGATGCCGTCGCCAGCGTCAGCAGCACTTGTGGGCGCTTGAAGGCGCCAAGCTCGCGCTTGAAGCTTGCGCCATCGGCGACACGGTCGCGCGGCACGTAGTACCAGATCAACGCGACCGTCAGAAGGCCGATGATACCGACGATCGTAAAGGCAACGCGCCAGTTGAGTGACTGCCCGAACACGGTCGCAAGTGGCGTCCCGAGCAGGGTCGCAACCGTCAATCCCAGCATGACACGGCCGACGGCGCGGGCACGCTTGTGCGTCGGCACCATCGAGGCCGCCACGATCGCTGCAACCCCGAAGTAGGCGCCGTGCGGCAGGCCGGTGATGAAGCGCATCAGCGTGAAGCTTTCGAACGTCGGCGCCATCGCACTCAAGATGTTGCCGATGGCAAAGATGCCCATCACCAGCAGGAGCAGCGAGCGGCGGGCCATCTTCGCCGCGAGCACGGCAATGATAGGTGCGCCGACGACGACGCCGAGTGCATAGGCGCTGATCACGTAGCCTGCCTGCGGGGTCGTTACCGAGAAGGTGTCGGCAACGTTGGGCAGGAGGCCCATGATCGCGAATTCGCCGGTGCCGATGCCAAAGCCGCCGCAAGCAAGTGCCAGTTGCACAAGCGCGATCGCCATTGGCGACGGGGCGGTGTCTACCGGATTGACGTCGATGGAATCGTTTACGGCGACCTGGCTCAAGAGGCACTCCTTGGCATTCGATGCGTGACGTACGGACAAGGCGCGAGCGCAGCCAGAACCGGTCGGCCAGAGATGAAGGGAAATGGAGGCATCCTCCACTATCCCATCTATCGATGATTGACCGCCAGGCGTCGAGTGCATTTTCTGCAGTGCAGCGTCGCCCGATATGCATACGTCCCTTGCAGATTCGGCGGTGCTGCTGCCGATCTCGGCCTTCGTAAAACAGCCGTTAGCTTGAAATCGTGGGTGTAAGAACCATCTGCTTAGCAGCGCCGGACAGGTCGTCGTTTCTTGCTGCGGACAACGGGAACCATATGAAACTTATTGGCTTTTTCAATCGAGATGGCGGGACTTTCAGGACCACCGATATGGAAGCCTATGAAAACCGGGCCGAAGCCGTGTTCAGGGAGGCCGGCCACGATTTCAATGCGATCGTCTTTTCCGGCAGGGAGATCGTGCCAGCCATGGAACGGGCCGCCCGCCGTGACGACATCGATGGCATCGTCGCCGGCGGTGGCGACGGGACGATTTCGGCAGCAGCATCGATCGCCTGGAAGAATGGAATTGCACTTGGCGTCGTGCCGGCCGGGACAATGAACCTCTTCGCACGCTCGCTGCGCGTTCCGCTCGACATTTGGATGGCGTTGGAGACGCTGGCCTTTGGCGAAGTCGATCACGTCGACATCGCCAGCGCGAATGGTCGGCCATTCATTCATCAATTTTCAGCTGGGCTTCATGCCCGTATGGTACGCTATCGAAATTCCTATACCTATCGCTCGCGCTTTGGAAAGATCGGGGCAAGCGCTCGTGCCGCTCTTGGCGTCGTGTTCAATCCGCCCGAATTCGAGGTGGAGTTTGCAGCGGGGGGCGTCTATGAGCGTCGCCGAGTTTCCGCGGTGTCGATTTCGAACAACCCCTTCGGTCAGAACGCCTTGCTCTATGCAGACTGCCTCACCAGCGGCGAACTGGGGTTCTATACCGCCAAGCCGCTGAAACCGATCGGCGTCGCGCGTCTCGCGGTCGACCTCTTGCGAGGCAAGGTGAGGGAGAACGCAGACGTCATGGTCATGCATCCAGCGGAGGTGCATCTGCACTTTCCGAAGCTGCCTTCAAAGGCGAACTGCGTGATGGATGGCGAATTGCGTCCGCTAGAGCGTGACGTCACGCTGAAACTGCATCCCGGCGAACTCAAGGTATTGGTCCGGCAAGGACTTGCAGCGCAGGTTGATGAGGCCGAGCGACGCGAAATTGCTCCCTAGCAGTTCCAATCATCTACCGGACTCGGATCGGCCGCCTTGCCGCCGGATCAAATGAACCTCGGCGCGCTTCTAGGGATGGCGATTACAGACGCGACAGGTAGGTGCGGTAGTCGAAATCTGAGACTGTGCGCAGGTAGGTGATGGCCTCCTTGCGCTTCGTGTCGCCGTAGAGTTTCTGATAGGGCTCGCCGAATATGTCGGCGATAAACGGCGCGAGACGGAAAGCGTCGACTGCCGTCAGGAAGTCGTGCGTCAGTTGTGCCGTGTGTGCAGGTGTATGGGAAGGCGTCGTCTCCTCGCCGGGGTCAAGCTCGGAATCGATGCCGAGCAACATGCCCCCGAGGATAGCGGCAAGTAGCAAGTAGGGGTTTGCATCAGCGCCTGCGACGCGGTGTTCGATACGAGCGGCTGGGCCGTTCAGATCGGGTATGCGGACAGCGGTGCCTCTATGGCCGTATCCCCAGGTGAGGTCGACGGGAGCGAACGAGCCGGGCTGGAAGCGGCGATAGGAGTTGGCAAACGGTGCAAAAACGAGTTGCGCCTCGCGCATGGTCTGAAGCAGGCCGGCGCAGACGGATTTCAGCTTGCGCGGCTCACCACCTTTGGCATCCAGAATATTCCGTCCGTCCTTGTCGATGACGCTGGCATGTACATGAAGGCCTGAGCCGGCATGATCGGAGTATGGCTTGGCCATGCAGGTGGATTTCAGCCCGTGCTTGCGTGCAGCCTGTTCCACAATACGCTTCAGATAGATGCAGTCGTCGGCTGCCGCGAGCGCGTCTGGCCGATGCAGCAAGTTGATCTCGAACTGTCCGGGACCGAATTCCGCCGTCGTCGCATCGGCCGGCAGCCCTTGCGCCTTTGCATAGGCGCGCACGGTCTGCAGATAGTCATCGAGCGCATCAACAGCGCTCATGTCGTAAAGTTGAAAGCCGTTCGCTTCCCCTTGATAGGTGAGGCTGACCGGCGGCGAGGGGCGGCCAGTCTCACGCCAGTTCGGATCGACTGCGTAGAACTCCAGCTCAGTCGCCACAACAGGTGTGAGGCCGCGCTCATCATACCGCTTCAGCACGGAGGCAAGAATCGCTCGAGGGTCCATGAAACTTGGCGTGCCGTCGAACTCGTGCATCGTTGCAAGGACCTGCATTGACCCCTCCGGCGCCCATGGCATCGGCGTCAGGCTGCGTTCGTCCGGAATGCAATTGCCGTCCGGGTCGCCGACGGAAAGCGAGAGGCCAGTGATGTCATCGTTGTCATCGCCCCAGATGTCGAGCGACTGCGTGGAGGAGGGAAGGCGGATTTCGCCAGCCCAGATTTTGTTCTGGCCGTCGAGTGGAATCTGCTTGCCGCGGAGGTCGCCATTCATGCCGACGAGCAGGAGTTCGATGCGCGCGTTACCGCTCGCTGCTGTACCGTGATCCGTGTCCTCTGCCATGATCTTGAAAATCCCTTCGGAGAAGGCCAAGCTCGTAGCCTATTGAGATGAGGCTTTCAATTCCGAAGGTGTTTTGCAAATCATGTCCGATACTTACGCACGCTCAAACCTCGCTGCCATCGACGCGGCGCATCACCTCCATCCTTTCTCGGACATGCGGAAGTTGAATGCGGACGGCACGCGCCTCATTCAACGCGGCGAGGGAGTCTACATCTGGGATAGCCAAGGCAAGCGCTATCTGGACGGATTTGCCGGATTGTGGTGCGTCAACGTCGGCTATGGCCGCAAGGAAATCACCGACGCCGTCGCACGGCAGATGAACGAGCTGCCCTACTACAACACGTTCTTCGGCACGACGACGACGCCAACGACGCTGCTTGCCGAAAAGGTCACATCCCATGCCGGGCCGCATTTCAATCACGTGTTTTTCACCGGTTCGGGTTCCGAGGCAAACGACACATGGTTCCGGATGGCGCGCGTCTATTGGAGCGCGGTCGGCAAACCCTCGAAGAAGGCCGTCATTGCCCGTAAGAACGGCTATCACGGTTCGACCGTGGCGGGTGCTAGCCTCGGTGGCATGAAATACATGCACGAACAGGGCGACCTGCCGATACCGGGCATCGTCCACATCGGACAGCCTTATTGGTACGGCGAGGGCGGTGAGCTCTCACCGGCTGAGTTCGGCCTCACGGTGGCCCGCGAACTGGAGGTGAAGATCGACGAGCTCGGCGAGGAGAATGTCGCGGCTTTCGTGGCGGAGCCAATCCAAGGGGCTGCCGGTGTCATCATCCCGCCGGCGACCTATTGGCCGGAGATCGCCCGCATTTGCAAGTCACGCAACATCCTCCTTGTCTGCGATGAGGTGATCTGCGGCTTCGGCCGTCTCGGAGAGTGGTTCGGCCACCAGTATTTCGGCGTCGAGCCTGATTTGGCGCCGATCGCCAAGGGGCTTTCGTCGGGCTACCTTCCGATTGGTGGCGTCCTCGTCGGCGACCGCATCGCTGAGGTGCTGATCAACGAGGTCGGAGACTTCAACCACGGCTTTAACTATTCCGGCCACCCCGTCTGTGCCGCCGCAGCCCTCGAGAATCTCCGTATCATCGAGGATGAAAAGCTCGTCGAACGTGTTCGAAGCGACATTGGCCCCTATTTTGGCAAGGTCTGGGGAGCGCTTGGCGAGCACGATCTCGTCGGAGAGGCCGTCAATGTCGGCCTCATGGGAGCGCTTCAGTTGACGGCTGACAAGGCAAGCCGCACCCGCTTCGAAAGGCCGGATGCGGTTGGCGCGCTGGTCCGCAATCATGCTCTCGCAAATGGACTTGTCCTGCGCGCCACGGGGGACAGGATGCTTGCTTCGCCGCCACTCGTCATCACCCACGAGGAGGTGGAAGAAATGGCGCGCATCGCGAAGATCGCGCTTGATGCCGCATGGCGGGAACTGCGCAGCTGAGCGCAGACGTCAGTGGGGATAAATCCAGGCGTAACCAAAGAGGCGTTGGTCCTGTGGTCGCCCGCCGATGTATCCGATGCTCGTGTTCTTCACGGTGACTGTACCGTATTGCGGGCCAAGGTTCTGTTGGATCCACTCAGCCAACTCCGGCGGCGGCGTGGTGGTCTCCCGGGAGGGGAGCCAAACAGCGAGGATCGGCCTGTCAGCTGTCCACTCGTAGTCAACAAGCAGATTGCCAAAGAACGTGCATAGTGTCGGAACATCGGGCAGCTGCAGATGCAGGTTTCCTGAAGCGAGCCACCCATCGGTCACCACCAGCCCCGGGCGCTTGCCTTCCTCCGCGACGATCTTGCCGACAAACTCTTCGTAAGGCGCGTTGTAGGCCTCAGGTCGACCGAACAGCGTCGGTGCATGCGCTCGGACTAAAACCAGCGAGGGAACGACGATCATCACCGCTAGTGGCACGATAAAGAAGCGCTTTGCGAAATCCTCCGCCCGGATACCGCGTGCCTGCATCTTGAGGCAAAAGGCGATCGGCATCAGGAAGAGAAGGGGCAACACCCACCGGTCGCGCATGGATGTTATGCCGATGGCAAAAACCAGCAGTAGAACCTGCAGGCCAATCACCAGGAATATCGTGTCGAAAAAGTGAGCCCAAACGGTGGTCGGTCGCAGACTGCGGAGAAACTTTTTGCCGAAGATGATCGCATAAACCGCGACGAGCGGCGCCAAGATCACCAGCACCTGGCCGAAGAACTCGGTCGGTCCCTTGATCAGCTTCGCGAACGCACCAGTCGGCGCCTCTTGCGCCATGGTATGGAGTGTACGAGTTGCGGCCAGGCTGAGATTGTCTATCAGCCAAAGGCCGTGCGGCAGGAAGATGAGGACCGCAATCGCCAGCGATAACAGGAAGCGCCAGTCGAGTAGTCGCTTCAGTCCGACCGGGTGCAGAAACACTGCAACCAGTGCTGCAAGCACGACGAGAGTGAAGTTGTACTTCGTCAGCATGCCGAGGCCGAGCGTGACGCCGATCATCACGTAGGAGAGCAGCGACGGTGCCTTCAGCGTCTTGATGATGCTGTAAAGCAGCAGGTTGATCATCAGCATCTGGGCGACCGTGTGGGTCAGGTCCCTTTGCGCTTGCCAGAAAACCTGCGGAATCGCGAACAGCGAAAGCGTCGCGATGGCGGCAAACAACCGATCGTCGAGTACGAGCTTTGCGAGCTTGTAGTAGCTCAGGAAAAGAAAAAACAGGATCAGGTTCTTGGCTGCGGCTATCGTTACGACCGACAGTCCGAACGCCGACACGACGATGGCCTGGAACCAGTTGTAGAGCGGCGGTTGGGTGTCGTATCCGGCCACGAGCCATTGCGAGAAGAACGCCTGCTGGGATTCATCCACGCGCAGCCCGTTCGGCACCAGCAGGCGAACGATAAAACTGATAACGAAATAGGCCGCCAGCAGTAGGACAACGGTGTCCGGCTTGCGAGCCAGCAGATTACGCATTCTCACTTCCATCGAAGACCTGACGGACGATGTAGTTCGGCGACGTGTCGTCGCGATAGTAGGTACGGGCGATCATTTCGGCGAGGATGCCGGTCGTGATCAGCTGGACTGAGGAAAGCATGAAGACAATGCCGACCATCAGCAGCGGACGCGTGCCGATGTCGTCACCCATGACGAACTTGTCGAAGAGCAGGTAAAGCATGACAAGGACCGAGATTGCACCGAGGCCAAGACCGAGCGAGCCGAAGAAATGGCCCGGCCGCGCCTTGTATCGCATGAAGAACATGACCGACAGCAGGTCGAGGATCACGCGGAAGGTGCGCGAGATGCCGTACTTGGATTGGCCGTGCTGACGTGCGTGATGCGTTACGACCATCTCGCCGATGCGCGAGCTCGGTACGACACCGGCAACCCAGGCCGGGATGAAGCGGTGCATTTCGCCCATCAGCTTCACCTGCTTGATGACCGAGGCACGATAGATCTTCAAGCTGCAGCCGTAGTCGTGAAGCTTCACGCCGGTGATGCGGCCGATGAGATAGTTGGCGCACCATGATGGGATCTTGCGCAGCAGAAGACCGTCCTGGCGGTTCTTGCGCCAGCCGACAAGAAGATCGAGCTGGCGGCGTTCGAGTTCGGCGACCATCGATGGAATGTCTTTGGGGTCATTCTGCAGGTCGCCGTCCATCGTGGCGATCAGCCGCCCGGTCGCGGCGTCGATGCCGGCCTGCATTGCGGCGGTCTGGCCAAAATTGCGCTGCAGTTCGACAATTCTCAGGGTAAGCCCCTCGCGGCCGATGTGCTTGCGTGAGTTGGCGAGCGTTGCATCCGTGCTGCCGTCGTCGATCAGGATCAGCTCCCAGCGATCAGCATAAGTTGCCATGGCCAGGCAAATGCGATCGATCAGCGGGCCGACACTCTCTTCCTCGTTGAAGACGGGCACCACCAGCGACAATTCGACCGGCCGCATCGTTTCCACGAGGCCTTGACGCGAGTCTACCGTTGTCTGCACGTTTTATTTCTCCTACAAGGCGCACGGCCGCAGGCGGGTTTCGCCGCGATAGTCAGGAAAGCCTACTATATGAAGTTTCCGGTTGTTGCCAGCCGACAATCCTGGTTTATCCGCAATCGAATGACGCTGTTGACGATAGCAATCGTCGCGGCTTATGCGCTTTTCATCCAGTGGTTCTGGGGCTGGTCGGTCATTCTCAAGCAATGGGCCGAGGTGGGCGTAATCCCGGTTGTTGGCGCGCTCGTCCTGCTTACCAGCACCTACTTCCTCCGGACCTGGCGCATCCACGATTATTTCCCGCGCGAGACGGCGGGTCGCTTCAAGGTGCTTTTCCGCATTACGCAGATCCACAACCTCCTGAACATCATGCTGCCGTTTCGAACCGGTGAGACGAGTTTTCCGGTGTTGATGCGCACCGAATTCGGCATCCCTCTGGCGCGCGGAACGTCCGCGCTCCTCGTCATGCGTCTGCTTGATTTGCATGCTTTGCTGGCCGCCGCAGGCATCGGTTTTGCGATTGCATCGCCGCACACGATCATTGCGTGGGCTGTGTGGACGGCGTTCCTTGTGGTCCCCGTAATCGCTTTTGCTCTGAGGCGGCCACTGCTGCGGCTCGCCGGCAAGCTCCTGCCATCCAAGGCTCAGAAACTCGTGATCGAGATTGAGAGGGGGCTCCCTCTCAACGCAGCGGCCTTTGCGCGCGCCTGGGCCATGACCGTCATCAACTGGCTCGTCAAGGTTCTGGTGCTTGCCTGGGCACTCAGCTTGATGGGCGTCTTGCCGATGGCCGCGAGCTTCGGAGGGGCGCTCGGCGGCGAGCTTTCATCGGTGCTCCCAGTGCACGCTCCAGGCGGCGTCGGTACTTATCCCGCTGGGATCACGGCTGGGGCTGTCGCCCTTGGCGCATCCAGCGAGAAGACAGCCCTCGCTGCCTTGGCACAAGCAAGCATCAACGCACATCTGCTGATCATCGTTTCGGCCCTGACCGGCACGGCGATCTCGCTACCTCTCGGCCGCACCCGAAAGCTCTGAGATGCGGTTTCTCAGGAAGGCCTGCTCCGGCGCCTGCTGGCACAGGCGCAACGCCGCCTCATAGGCCGCAATTGCGGCCTCCTTCCGGCCGAGCCGCCGCAGAAAATCGGCGCGGGCAGAGTGCGCGAGATGATAGTTCTCCAGTTCTCCAGCCTGCAGAATCGCGTCGACCAACTGTAGTCCCTTTTCTGGTCCTTCGACCATCGCCACCGCAACGGCTCTATTGAGCTCGGCAATCGGCGACGAATGGGCGGAGAGCAGCAGATCGTAGTAGCCGACGATGCGTCGCCAATCCGTCTTTTCCGGCGCTTCGGCCCGGGCGTGCTCCGCGGCAATGGCTGCCTGCAGCGTATAGATACCGACCTCTCCATTCCGCATGGCACCGTCGAGACGTCCAAGACCTTCACGAACCTTTTCATGATCCCAAAGGCTGCGATCCTGATTGGCGAGCAGAATGAGACCTCCCCCTGGCCTTCGCCTGGCGGCACGGCGCGAATCCTGCAGGAGAAGCAGGGCAAGCAGCCCCGAGACGTCAGGATGTGGCAGGAGCCCCGCGAGCAACCGCGCAAGGCGGATGGCTTCCGAGGTGAGATCTGCCCGGACGATCTCATCGCCCGACGACGCGGAATAGCCCTCGTTGAAGACAAGGTAGATGACATGCAACACCCGGTCCAACCGTTCCGGCAACTCGTCCCGCGCGGGAACCTCATAGGGAATTTTCGCCGACCGGATCTTGTTCTTCGCACGAACGATGCGCTGCGCCACAGTCGGCGCGGGGACGAGAAATGCGTGGGCGATCTCCTCGGTCGTAAGCCCGCATATTTCTCTAAGAGCCATCGCCATCTGTGAGTCAGCTGGTATGGCCGGATGGCAGCACGTGAAGATCAAGCGGAGCATGTCGTCTTCGATCAGTTCCACGTCGCCGATCTCCGTTTCGTCGAAAGACCCGTACAGGCTCTCCTCGATGTCCTTCACCGACATATCAAATCGTGACCGGCGCCTGATGTGATCGATTGCGCGAAACCGCCCGGCCGAAACCAGCCAGCCGAAAGGGTTCGCCGGCACACCATCGCGCGGCCATGCCCTCGCGGCGGCAGCAAACGCGTCGTGCAAGGCTTCCTCGGCCCTGTCGAAGTCGCCGAGGAGACGGATGAGGGTCGCAAGCACTCGGCGAGACTGCGTTCTGTAGATATCCTCGATCAAACGTTCCAAGGTTTACTCCGGTAGTGGCAAAATCCGCACGGGGCGGACTTCCACAGTTCCAATTCGGGCGCAAGGAATTTCAGCGGCAATGGCTATTGCCTCACTCATATCAGAGGCATTGATGATATAGAGGCCGGCCAGATGCTCTTTGGTTTCGACATACGGGCCGTCCGTCATGCTGATCTCATTGTTGCGCACCCGAAGGACAACGGCCTTGTCGGGCGTTTCGAGGGCGTCGGCGTGGATTAGCGTGCCGCGATCGCGAAGATCGTCGTCGAAGCCGAAGTGAGCACGAACGACTGCCTCGGTTTCCGCCGCAGTCTGGCGACCGTCAACATCGGCCGAGTTGTAGATCAAGCAAACAAAGCGCATTGCATCATCTCCCGTCCTTGATGGAATAGCCGGGACGAATCTCGACCGAGGCGTACCTCAGTATCGGAAGCGTGGAGACAATCGTCTTGGCTTCTTCCATATCGGCGGCTTCGATCAGTACAAACCCACCGAGGTGTTCCTTGATTTCGGCGAAGGGGCCGTCGGTTGCCGTGGTGACGCCTTGCTTGATACGGAGCGTGACGGCTGTTTCGGGCGCGCGCAGCGCAAGTGCGGCCTGGAAAACCCCGCGCTCCTCCCAATGATTGTCGCTCGCGATGCATTCCTGCGTGAGCGCATCCCACTCTTCCTGCGGGACGAGTTTGCTCTTCTCCGTGTCGAACCAGATCTGGCAGAGATAATTCATGACGTCTCCCTCAATTGTGAACTGGAATATCGTAGATCGGCCTGACTTCGATCGATCCAAGTTTCGCGAGTGGAATGCCGGCCGCAACGCGAATGGCATCGTTCAAATCCTTCGCTTCAATGAGAATGAAGCCGCCGAGTTGTTCCTTTGTCTCCGCAAAGGGCCCGTCCGTCACCGACATCTCGCCGTTGCGAACACGAACAGTCATGGCGCTCCTTGGCGATTGCAGCGCATGGGCGGTAAGCATGTGTCCACTGGCAACCAGGTCGTCGTCGTAGGCAAGCGACGCCCTGTCGAGGTTCCTTTTCTCGTCATCGGTCATGGCCTCAAGCGTCGCAGGCTCGAACCAGACCTGGCAGAGATATTTCATCGTTGGCTCTCCGTTGGCCGTGTCAATCATTGGACGGACAGCCTAGGGCGATTTCGACAACAAGCGGAAAAATCTTTTTGGGGGAGGTTGCGTCGAAACGAGCCGGCCAGCTTCGACAAAGTGTCGTCAACAACATGGAGTGACGACGATGAATCTTTTCGAGATTGCACTGGCGAACTACATCACGGCGACTCGCCAACAGGACAAGCGTCAACGCCTCGGTGCGACGACGTCAACGAAGCGAGGCATCATCACCCGGCTTGCCGCGGTTGCTGTCGTTCTTTCAGTCGCTATCCTGGCGCTGGATACCGCCGGTGAGCGTTACGAGCAGCAACTCGCCATCGCGGTTGCCGCCACGCGCCAGTAAGGAAACGGCCTATTGGAAGGCCGTTTCGAAGAAGCTTCTGAGTTTGCGTGAATGCAGCGCTTCCGGCGGCATTGCCGCGAGCTTCTGGATCGCGCGAATGCCGATCTGCAGATGCTGGTTGACCTGAGTCCTGTAGAAGGCAGTGGCCATGCCCGGTAGCTTCAATTCGCCGTGCAGCGGCTTGTCCGATACGCAAAGCAAGGTGCCATAGGGCACGCGGAAGCGGAAGCCGTTTGCAGCAATCGTGGCCGACTCCATATCGAGCGCAATGGCGCGCGCCTGGGACAAACGCTTCACCGGGCCGCGCTGGTCGCGCAGCTCCCAGTTCCGGTTGTCGATCGTACCAACCGTACCGGTTCGCATGATCCGCTTTAGCTCGAAGCCCTCGTAGCCGGTAATCTCTGCGACGGCACCCTCAAGCGCTACCTGTACTTCTGCTAGCGCTGGGATCGGCACCCAGACCGGCAGGTCGTCGTCCAGAACGTGGTCCTCGCGCATATAGGCATGCGCCAGGACATAATCGCCGAGACGCTGGCTGTTGCGCAGACCAGCGCAATGGCCGAGCATCAGCCAGGCATGCGGACGAAGCACGGCCACGTGGTCGGTAATCGTCTTGGCATTGGACGGGCCGACGCCGATGTTGATCATCGTAATGCCGGCATGCCCCTTTTTCTTCAGATGGTAGGCGGGCATCTGCGGCAGGCGTGAAAGCGTAACGTCTGTCTCAGGCTGACTGGATCCGGCATGGGTAATAATGTTGCCGGGCTCGACGAAGGCCGTGTATCCATCGCCACCTTCGGCCATCAGCTTGCGTGCCCAGAGGCAGAATTCGTCCATGTAGAACTGATAGTTCGTGAACAACACGAAATTCTGGAAGTGCTGGGCGCTGGTCGCGGTGTAGTGCGAAAGCCGGGCGAGGGAGTAGTCGATGCGCTGAGCCGTAAAGGCAGCAAGCGGCGAAGGTTCGCCGGGCGGCGGAATGTATTCGCCGTTGGCGATTTCATCGTCCGTCGTATTCAGATCCGGCGTGTCGAACAGATCGCGCATCGGAATGTCCAGGAAAGCTGCAGCCGATGCCTCGACATGCGCGCCCTCGCCGAAAGCAAAATGCAGGGGAATAGGAGTCGCCGATTCCGAGACGGTGACCGGTACGTCATGGTTCTTCATCAGCAAGCCCAGCTGCTGCTTCAGATAGTGACGGAAGAGCTGCGGCCGCGTGATGGTCGTCGTGTAGATCCCGGGAGCGGTGACATGGCCGTAGGAAAGCCGCGTGTCAACGTGGCCGTAGCTCGTCGTCTCGATGCTCACCTGCGGATAGAAGGCACGATACCGCGACGTGATCGGCGCGCCCTTGGCAAGGCTGGCAAAGCTCTCGATCAGGAAGTTGGTATTGCGCTCATAGAGTTCCGTCAGCACGTCGACAGCCTTGATCGGATCGTCAAAGGTTTGCGGAACGAAGGGGGACGGGGACAGAATGTCGAGGGGTGAAGAGATTCGTTTGCTCATGCGCCATTATAGGGTGTTGTTTTTAACAAGCAAACGACGCATCGGAGGGGACTGCACAGGTTTGAGGCGCGGCCGATGCCGCCCGCGCCGATGGATTAGCGGATTGTCCTGCAGAACGGGGTGCTGGTGTCGAAGCACGTATAGTTGGCTCCGAAGTGAGACTGCGCACCGCCGCCTGCATTGCGGCTGACGGCCGCCGAGAAGCTGACGGCGAAGACCGCCGCAAACAGTGTAATGATGGTGAAACGTCTTGCCAAAATGAGCATATCCATGACTTGCCCCGGTATCGCCTTAGCGTTGAGACAGTTTTGCCACGCTATGGCTGAACCGGTGCTGAGGTCCCGGTTCATCCGCCGTTCAGGAAGTCGGCAAGCTTGAAGCGTGGCCGCCACTGCTTATCTCTGGAGTCCCCAAAGGAGATTTTCATGACGGCACCGATTGAGCTTTATTACTGGCCCACCCCGAATGGCTGGAAGATCAGCATCATGCTCGAGGAACTCGGCGTTCCCTACGAGGTCAAATACATCAATATCGGACGCGGCGAGCAATTCGCGCCGGAATTCCTGAAGATCGCTCCGAACAACCGCATGCCGGCGATCGTCGATCCCGATGGTCCTGGCGGCGAACCGATCTCGGTGTTCGAATCCGGCGCTATCCTTCAATATCTCGGCCGCAAGTTCGGGAAGTTCTATTCGACGGACGAGCGCAAACGCGTGCAGATCGACGAATGGCTTTTCTGGCAGGTGGGCGGCTTGGGCCCAATGGCCGGACAGGCGCACCACTTCCGCGGATATGCGCCGGAGAAGATCGAATACGGCATCAACCGCTATACCAACGAAGTAAACCGCCTGTACGGCGTGATGAACAAGCGGTTGGCGGATCGTGAATATCTCGCAGGCGACTACTCGATTGCTGACATGGCCTGCATCGGCTGGGTCATTCCCTACGAGAAGCAGGGGCAGGACCTCAATGAGTTTCCCAACCTCAAACGCTGGTTCGAGACGATGATGGCGCGGCCTGCCGTGATCCGCGGGACAACGGTCGGCAAGGAAGAGCGCGAGCGCAGCAATCTTGCCGAAGACAAGGAAGCACAGAAGATTCTCTTCAATCAGCGCGCCCGCTGAAATAAAAAAGCGCCCGGCGACCGTCCGGGCGCTTCCTTTTGCGATCGGTCTTCTACAGGCGTGTCCAGGTCTGCGATTTGCAGAGCACGTTGAGGACGCAGCCCTTCATTTTCAGTGAGTTTCCGAGAACGTTGCCCGATCCGCTGTAGGTCTTGTCGTTGGCGGGATCGGTGATCTGGCCGGTGTAGCTCTCGCCGCTGCCTGCGAGCGTTCCAATCTTCTTGCCGGCGTACTTGCCGGACTTCAGCACGATGCAGTAGCTGCCGCCGCAGGATGCAATATGCGCCGTGTCGCCGGAAGCCGTTTTCCAATTGCCGACGATCGGTTCGTCTGCGCAGGCCGCCCCGGCGGCAAGCGCAAATGCTCCAGCGAGAATAAGTGTGCGGATCATTCGTTCCTCCCTAATGTCCCGGCGGGAAAATATATGACGCGAACGTAAACGTAAATCTGTTTCTTGAAGCTCGCGACACCGCTTTTGTTGAGCCAGAGGCGACGAAATCTTCCGTTTCAGACATGCGATGCTGATTTTGTGGTGAACGGAAAGTTGATTTCGAGATCTGAATATTCCGTAAAATTGTGTCGAAAATCCTTAATCCATAGGCATCGCGATGTTTAACAAAAATCCAATTTTACCAAGTGTTTGCACTTTGTTTGTTTCAAATTAATCATGCATTTTAGGCGTTTTTTGAAAGGGCATTGGCATAGTGGAGCTATCAAAGGAGCGGGGCAAACCCGCCGAACCGAAGGGCACTTAAAGCCGCGATAGATGGCAAGGCCCGGAAGGTAAAACAGGGTAAGTCGACAACAGGCTAAACAGGGATAAACCGATGGCACGCTTTGAAACGCACAATGCTGAAATGGCCACCATGGGTGGCGAAAACAGCGCCGATATCTTCTGCGAGATGGGTCTGATGTATGCGACCGGCCGCGGTTGCGCCGTCGATCTGGTCGCCGCGCACAAGTGGCTGAACATTGCGGCGATCAAGGGCAACGACCGCGCCGCCGAGCTTCGCGCCGATGTCGCCGCAAACATGGACAAGATGCAGATCGTCGAGGCACTCCGGGCCGCCCGCGAGTGGATGACGATCCACTAAAGGCCGGCTGACCGCCAACATGCGAGCGAGAATCAATAACAACCTCAAAAGAGGGACGGCGGGAGCTTTTGAAGAAGCCGATGCCACGAACATGAACCGCGACCGGCAGGAACAAGGCCGGCGCGGTTCTTTGCTTTGCCCTAGCCCAGCGCCTTGAGCACTTGCGGCAGTGCTTCGTCGAAAAGCGCCATGTCGGCTTCCGGTCCGACACTGACGCGGATGCAACGATTGAGTGGAACAACACCCGGCATCCGGATGAAGACACCATGCTGCATCAGCCCGTCGACGATGGCACGGGCATAAGCGCTGTCGCGTCCGGCGTCGATCGCTACAAAGTTGGTCGCGGACGCAAGTGGAACCAGGTTGTTCGCCTTGGCAATTGCGGTGATCCGGTCGCGTGCCATGCGAATGTTGCCCACGACTTCGGCGAGATAGGCCTGATCCTTGAGTGCCGCCAGCGCCGCAACCGTCGCCAGCCGGTTCATCCCGAAATGATTGCGGATCTTGTCGAACGCGCGCGCGGTGCCTGGTGTCGAGATGGCATAGCCGACCCTGGCGCCAGCCAGGCCGTAAGCTTTCGAGAACGTGCGCGTGCGCACGATATTGGGACGGTCGATGAGCGCCTCGATCGCGGGCAGAGATCCGGCCGGGCCGGTTTCGCTGTAGGCCTCGTCGAGGATCAGCATCGTGGTTTCCGGGAGCGCGTGGGCAAAGGCGACGATGTTGTCGGCATCCCACCAGCTTCCCATCGGATTGTCCGGGTTGGCGAAATAGACCAGAGGCGCGTTCTCGCGCTTGACGGCCTCCAGAAGGCCGTCGAGGTCTTCGCGATCGTTGACATAGGGCACGGTGACGAGCCGGCCGCCGAAGCCGGCAACGTGGAAGTTGAAGGTCGGATAGCCACCGAATGAGGTCACGACGGGTGCCCCAGGCTCGATCACGAGCCGCACGATCTGACCGAGCAATTCATCGATGCCGCCACCGATCGCGATGGAGTCGATTCCGACTCCAACATGATTGGCGAGTGCCTCCCTAAGCGCGTAGTTTTCGGGGTCGTTGTACTTCCAGATGTCGCCGGCCTGCTCGCGCATGGCGGCAAGCACCGATGGGGCTGGGCCGAAGCCGTTCTCGTTGGCGCCGATACGCGCCTTGACCAAAAGGCCGCGCTGGCGCTCGATTGCTTCTGGACCGACGAAGGGAACGGTGGAGGGAAGGGCGCTAGCAAGCGGCGCGAAGCGCGAAAAGGCGGACATGCTGGAGCAGTTTCCTGGATGCTGTGAAAAATCGGACCGAGAATAGGCTCTGCTGCCGCCAAGGCAAGAAACATTATTCCGCGGTGAGCGCGATTTACATGCGTACGGCTCCGCGCGCTTCGAGTGCTTCTACGTTGCCTGCCATGAAATCCGCACGCACGACGCGACGTAGAACCTCCGGCTCGATTGTATTGATGAACCGCACGCCAATGCGCTCGTTATTGCGATAGACCTCGGCGCAACCAATCCGATAGGCAAGGCCAAGAATACTGAGGTAGTAGTGCTTTGGCAGGCCCGCTGTCGATGAAACGACAAACGTGGCACCCCCGCGCGAGATGTCGATGATCTCTGCGCTGCGGATGGAGATACCGGTGAGGCAGGGCCGCACCGCGATGATACGCGCAGGGCGTCTAACACTGAACTGTTCCCAGCGCGTCTCGTAAACCGCAGATTTTACGGTCGCAAGGTGCGTGGCGCGAAGCATCGACATTTCCGCGTGTCTCCCTTGAACCAAGGTCGTCCCGGTCCTCTTCGACTAGAGCCTCACACGAATGCTTTGCGCAATTGTCAAGGAACCAAATACAATTTTAACGATGCAGTCTTTTTCTGGGCGTCCACGTCGGAAGACGGGACTTCAGATCGAGCGGCCAGGGGTGCGAGCACCGCGATGCGCCGCAATTGTCGTAAAAAAGTCATCGAACTCTTTTCGGCTCTGCACGTTTTTCTGATTGTCGGGGGCGCCAATGGCGCTTCAAAATTGCAAAGCGAGGAAATCACAATGACTGATGTCAGAGTTCCGTCGAAATCGTGGGTGGTCGTTTGCGATGGTGCCAAGGCATTGATCCTGCGGAACGCAGGCGACATAGAATTGATGAACCTCAAGGTTGAGGAAACCTTGAGCCAGCCCAATGAACCGGATCGCAAAATAGGAGCCGACAAACCGGGTCGAACGCACGCGGCCGATGGGCAGAGCGCTAGTGCCGTGGAGCAAACGGATTGGCATGAGCAGGCCGAAGCACAGTTTCTGAAACAGGTTGCCGTGAAAATGGATCTGTTGGTGCGCGAAAAGAATGCTCGCAACATCATTTTGGTCGCGCCGCCAAAGGCACTCGGCACCCTGCGGAGCAGCCTGACACCTCAAGTTCAGGCTGCGATTTCGGCTGAAGTGCCGAAGGACTACATCAATCTGCCTGTCGACCAGATAGAGCGACACCTGGCTGCTTGAGACACTATCGCCAAACCCGGATCTGCGCCGGCGGCTTCTATGGTCCCGGCGCCTCCCCGGCAAAGAGCGTTTCGTTCTCGGAAAAAAGCCCGACCAGTCGATCAATGACGGTGCGCACTTCCGGGCGTTGACGCTCGTCGTCGTGAGCGGTGACCCACATCTCGTATGTCAACTCTTCGACAAGTGGCCCAGCGCGAACGAGGCTCTGGTCAGAATCCCCGATGAAGCATGGTAGGACGCCGCGTCCGGCACCGCCGCGGATGAGATAGAAGAGCATATGCGGCGTATTCGTCCAGCCGGTGATCCAGTAGTCCGGATGCTCGAAGGTCCACTTGTCGGCCGGCGTGATGGCGATGTCTGTGCCGAGTGAGATCCAGTTGCGGTTGCGATCGTCGAAGCTGCGCGCCTGGTAGACGGCATGTGCAACGCTGACGGATCGCCGGATGGCAACGTTGCCGGTGTCGGGGCGGTCATGGCGAATAGCGATGTGGGCCTCGCGGTAGGTGAAGTCGACGCTGCCATCGCAAGTCTTGTAGCACATCCGAAAGGCGTCCTTCGGCGTCCAGATGGCCGCAAGGTGGAAGGCGACAAAGCGTGACGTCCAACTGTCCGCGGCCATCGACACAATGGGAAGCGTCAACACTTCGCCTCGCCAATCCGCAATGGATTGGGCTGCGTCCTGCATCAAGCGAACCCGCTCGAGAAGCGCAACGCCGTCCTTTGCCAGCAGGTATCCCGTCGGTCCGCGGTTGAAGAGCGCGCGTCCCGTCGCACGCTCCAGTGCCAGCATGCGACGGCCTATCGTCGGTGCGCTGAGGCCGGTTTGCGTTGCCGCAGCCGAAAGCCCACCGCCGGTCGCCACATGGAAGAACAGTTGCAGGTCGTCCCAGTTCGCATCTTTCATGGATGAAAACCCTCTTTCTCCCATGCATCTACATCGAGAGTACGGGGAGACTTAGCTCAGTCACATCAGCAATAGATGGAGGCCAGAGCAATGGATCTCAACTGGGTGGTTCTCTGGAGTACCTTTCAGGATCGCAATCGAAAAGTTCATCGGGATAGGTTTAGCGATCCGCTCGAAGGTCCGGAATGGCAGGGGCTTAAGCTGATCGTGCGGCTCTTCGTTTGGCGGGCCGCGAGACGCAGTGCCGCCAGGACCGCGGCGTTGTCACGGGCGAAATGCGAGGGCGGCCGCATGCGGACTACGCTTCGAAATTCAGTCGCAAGACGTGATGCAGGAATTCCGGGTTGATCAGCATGTTGAAGCTGATTGTCACGAGGTCGCCCTCGCGCTTGACGACCGTCGAGCCGATCTCGTCGTGAATGCCGAGGATCTCGAGGAAGAAATGATTCGGCACCTCGAGGTTCGGGTTGACCTCGAGGACCGCGCCCGCAAGCGTAATGGTGCGGATCAGGCAGCGGACCTGCGTTCCCGTGCTGAGGTGGTGTCCGACAAAGATGATCTTGCCGGGGCGATCGAGCGAAAATTCCCGGTAGGCCTGTTCGGGCTGAGGGTGTTCTGTGTCGAGGTGCATCTGAAAGGCCATGGTAGCCTCCGCTTGTTGTACGCTTCGAGATTAGCGCAAGATTGCTGACAACTTCTGAATAATCTCCCTACAATCCGAAGCTTATGCCTGTCTGGAGAGCAGAATGGCTCATTATTGGGCAAGGCGGGCAACCGCTCCTGCTTGACAGGCCGCCGCCCTTCGAGCATATCGGGCATGGCTCGAGGCGCCGGCCGCTCGCGGACGACAAGTCCATGGTGAAGTCCTCGGCACGATTCAGTCACAGCCATTTGGTGCATGCTGACTGCAGGCAATGCGAGCTCCCTTGTGACGGTCGAAATGGCATGCCTTTTGAAAGGCTGAATCCGTGACCACTGCATATCCCCCGATCGAAGAACTGAAATCGCAGGCGAAACGTCTCCGTCAGGCGATGGAAACACGCGGCACCGCGATTTCCCATAGCGCCGCCCTCGAACTCGTTGCCCAGCAGCACGGCGTGCGTGACTGGAACACGCTTTCCGCGCTTGCGACACGGCCAAACGAAGAGCCGATAGCTGCCCTTTCCGTCGGCGCCCAGGTCCGTGGCCGGTATCTGAACCAGGCGTTCAGCGGCAAGATCCTGGCGCTTTCGGCGCATGGTGGCGGGCTCCACAAGATCACGATCCACTTCGACGAGCCTGTCGATGTCGTGACCTTCGAGAGCTTCTCGGCGTTTCGGCAGCGCATCAATGCGCAGGTCGACGGCAACGGCGTGTCGCCGCGCAAGACGTCGAACGGTGTTCCTCACCTCATTCTCGACATCTGAGCCGCTTCCCGCCCTGGTTCTCTTTCCACACGGCCCGCAGCTGCGCGCCGTCGCTTTCGGTATCCCTATGAAAAACAATGCTGAAAAGAACATGTTTCTGACCGCCCCGCTCGGTGTCGTCTTCGCCCGGACGGCGGCGCCGATCATCATGATCACGACGATCAATGGTCTCTTCGCCGTAGTCGATGCCTACTTTCTCGGTGCCTATGTCGGGCCGGCAGCGCTCTCGGCAGTCACGCTGATCTTCCCCGGTCTGATGATGATCATCGCCCTGCAATCCCTTGTCTCGAACGGCATGGCAAGCATTCTCGCCCGCCAACTCGGTGCAGGAGACAGGCAAGCCGCCCGCCGGACGTTCGCCACGGCGCATCTCCTGGCGATCGCGGTCGTGGTCCTGCTCAATCTCGCCTATTGGAGCGTCGGCTGGCGGATCGTCGTCGCGGCGGCCGAAGGCAACGCGACGGTGGCGGCAAACGCCACGCTTTTCATGGGAATCATGATCGGCTCAGCCCTCATCGCCTTCTTCCTGTCGCTGAACGTCGATGCCCTGCGCTGCGAAGGCCGGATCGGCTTCATGACCGCCGTCACACTCGCCGCCTCGCTCCTCAACATCGCCGCCAACTGGTTTTTCATGGCTGTCATGCAGTGGGGTGTCGCCGGTTCGGCGATCGGCACCGTCTCGGCGCAGGCGATCTGCCTCGCCGCAATCCTCGCCTATCGCTGGGGGAAGGTCGACGCCTTGCGACCTGCAGGCCGCGGTCCGGCGGGCGAATGGAAGACCATCCTCGCCCTGGGCATGCCGATGAGTCTCGGTTTCATCGGGATTTCGCTGAACTCAGCAGCAGTGATCTTCAATCTTTCGCTCTGGGGCACGTCCGACTACGTGGCGACCATCGGCGCCTACGGCATCATCACGCGAATCATGACCTTCGCCTATCTGCCGCTGCTCGGCCTCAACATCGCCTTCCAGACCATATCCGGCAACAATTTCGGGGCAGGGCTCTCCGATCGAGTCGGCCGTAGCCTTCTGATCGCGATGGTGTCGGCGCTCGTCTACTGCGCAACGGTCGAGCTGAGCGTCGAATTGCTGGCCGGACGGTTCGGGGCGATCTTCGTCAGTGATCCCATCGTGGTCGGCGAGGTGGCGCGCATCCTGCCCTGGACGGTCGGCTGCTATTTCCTCTTCGGCCAGATGATCGTGCTCTCGGGCTATTTCCAGTCGATCGGCGATGCCCGGCGTGCGGCGATCTTCGGCCTGTCGCGGCCCTATCTGTTCACGCTGCCCCTGACGTTCCTGCTGCCGCATATCTTCGGCGAGATGGGGATCTGGATGGTGCCGGTCTTTGCGGAGTCGTGCATGCTGCTGCTCGCTGCCTGGGTGCTTGTCCGCCTGGCGAGACGCGAGGGCTGGCGCTACGGCCTGCTCCCCGCCTGAAAGACGAAAGCCGCGCCCGATGGGCGCGGCTCTCCGGTTCACTCATTGTTGCTCCCTCTGGCCGTGGTCGCTGCAGCGTCGGCTTCCTTGAGCGCCTCGGCGCATTCCTGGCAGCAGACCTCGACGGTCTTACCGCCGAGCTTGACGCTGATCACGTCAGGCCCGAGTTCGCAGTCGCAGGCAGCACAGGTCGTTTTCTTCATGGCAATGATCCTCCGTTTGGTATCCCCTTCGGGACAGGATCATCAGACCACTTATGCCGCTGCCGCCGCTGTCGAATTCTTTAGCAACTTCTCAGCGCCGAAGCCGCGCCGCGCGCTGGAATTCGGCGGGCGTCTGGCCGTAGGTCTGGCGGAACGAGGATGTGAAATGGCTGTGGCTGGAAAAGCCCAACTCCAAGCCGAGCGCGGTTAGATCGTCGTACCGTCCGAGCAGATCGAGTGCCCTGGCAAGGCGCAGCCGCAGCTGGTAGCGGTAAAGCGGGGTGGCTTCGACCTGCTGAAAGACCTGCGTGAGATAGACAGGCGAAACGCCGACTTCCGCGGCGATTTCTGCAAGTGTCCACCGGCGGGCGAGATCCGAGGAGAGGGCGAGCTTCGCGCGGTCAACAAGCTTTTGCCGCCCGACGCTCGCGCCGGCGGCATGTGATGTTCGTTCTCCGAGTGACCGGCGCACGAGGGTGAGTGCCAGCGTTTCCGCCTCCAGTGTCTCCGCAGCCTTGCGATGCAGGCCGTGGCGCAGCAGCGCCACGAGCGCCTGCGCCCGCGGATCGATCCGCCGTCGCTGCCGGCGGAAACCGAAGAGCTCTCCCGGCTGGATCTGATCTTTCGGCACCAGCTCGGCGAGCAATGCGTCATCGATGGACAGGTCGATACAGGCGTCACCTCCGTCGACCGGATGGCTGATCCGGTAGCCTTGCGCCGCATTGAAGAACAGCATCTGGTTTGCCTCAGCCACGGTGTCGTTGCGCCCGACATGGCGCATGAAAACACCGCGGTAAGGATAGACGAGGCTCGTCTTGTGGGCGCATTCCTCGTCGCTCTTATGCCGGCACTCACCGTTGCAGACGACGTCACGGATCGTGACGGTCTTCGTCTTCAACAGCAGTTCGGTCGAGAATTGCGCCATGACAGTGTCCGGAAGTTGCATGCGAGAAAGCCTGCTATCGGCATCCTAGCACAGTTCAGTCCCGGCAATAGCCGTGCACATCGCTTTCGGTCTGATAGCGCGACAGGCCGATATCTTTCAGCTGCTCGTCGGAAAGCTCCATGACAGCGTTCAGATTGCGCCGTTCTCTCAGTTTGCGCGCTGTCCAGTGATAGAAGGAGAGAATCGCGGCCACGAGCCGTGTTGGCTTGGCCGATCGCCTATCGGCCGCAAGAATGGTGGTTGAGCCGTGCATGGTAATCCTCCATCGGTTTGATTTCGATGGAGTCAGTGAACCATCTGCACGGCTCGCCCGCTGTCAGATTATTTAGCGATTCTGCGACGTCCTATTTCAAGAGCCATTCGTGTTCCTGCGCATTGTGGAACTTCCACACGCGCTTCGGCCCGGCCATGACGTTGAGATAGTAGAGATCATAGCCGTGGATGGTGGCGCAGGGGTGATAGCCCTTCGGCACCAGCGTCACGTCGCCATTTTCCACCGCCATCGCCTCATCGAGCGAGCGATCGTCGGTGTAGACGCGCTGGAATGCAAAGCCCTGCGGCGGGTTCATGCGGTGGTAATAGGTCTCTTCCAGCAGACTCTCCTTCGGAAGGTTGTCCTGATCGTGCTTGTGCGACGGGTAGGACGAGGTGTTGCCGCTCGGGGTGATGACCTCGACCACCAGCAGCGAGTGGGCGGAATTGTCGTCTTCGGGCATGATGTTGGTCACGAGGCGCACATTCGAGCCCTTGCCGCGCTGGAATTGCGGATGCACGCCGGGCGGGATGAGCTTTGCCTTGTGGTCGCCGCCGCCGGGCGCCGAGCAGACGGCGAGTTCGAGGTCCGTTTCCGCCGTCACCGACCACCTGGAGCCGGCCGGGACGTAGAGCGAATGCGGCGCTCCTTCGAACGGGCTCATTCGCCCGCCGACAGAACCGAAATCCTCGCCTGCGGCCGTTGCCTTGCCCTTGCCTGACACCCAGACAAGGCAGACTTCGCGGTCGCTTGCATCGCCGGAGACTGTTTCGCCCGGCTTGAGCCGATGCATGTCGAAGCCGACGTAAGTCCAGCCGGCGCTTTCAGGTGTCACATGGGTCACGCGGCCATGCGTGCTGGACGGTTTCACCTTCAGGTTTGGCATCGGTACTCTCCATTGCCTGCAAATTTCCCCATAGGGGAGAGGTTGGGCGTCCCGCCGTCAGACGAAACGCCTCTCGTTGCCCCTTGGGAAAGCCCTCGGTTTCGACAGTATAGCCAGCGGCCGTCATGACACGCATCAGTTCGGCGTGGCCGATCTCCGCCATCTTCTGTGGCGGCGCCTTGCGCGGGTCCTGTTCGGCCTCGACGACGAACCATCCTTCGTAGCCATAACCGGCGAACCGCTTGACGATCGCACCGAAATCGAGCGAGCCGTCGCCCGGCACGGTAAAGGCGCCTAGCGCCACCGCATCGAGGAAGGACTGCTTGCTGCGATCGAGCCCGTCGACGACAGCCTTGCGGATGTCCTTGACGTGAACGTGGTTGATGCGGGCGTGGTGGTTGTCAATGGCGCGGAGAACGTCGCCGCCGGCAAACGCCAGGTGCCCGGCGTCGAGCAGCAGTGGAATACCTTCGCCCGAATTCCGCATGAAGGCATCGAGCTCCGGCTCGGTCTCGACGACGGCCGCCATGTGGTGGTGATAGGAAAGCGGCATGCCCTGTTCGGCGCACCATTCCCCGAACTGCGTGACCTTGCGCGCATAGGCCTTCATCTCGTCATCCGAGAGACGCGGCTTGGTCGCGAGAGGCTTGGAGCGGTCGCCCTGGATGGAGCGGCCAACTTCGCCATAGACGATGCAGGGAGCGTTGACGGCCTTGAACAGCTCGATCATCGGCGCGATGCGATCCTTGTTGGCGGAAAGATCCTCATCGACGAGCGTGCCGGAGAACCAGCCGCCGCAAAGCGTCACGTCGGCGGCCTTCAGGATCGGCAACATCTCGGCCGGATTGTTCGGAAAGCGGCGGCCCTGTTCCATGCCGGTGAAGCCGGCGCCGCGCGACTGGCGCAGGCATTCTTCCAGGGATACGTCGTCGCTGAGCTCGGGAAGATCGTCGTTCCACCAGGCGATCGGCGACATGCCAAGTTTGGCCTTCATCAATAGTCTCCTCAAAAACATTGTTGGAAGAGCGGAGCCGCTCTTCCCGAAGATGAAATCAGTCGATCAGCCGATGCGCTGGGCGGCGCGCGCCTTGACGTAAGCCGCGTGCGCCTTGTTGACCTGCTCGCGCGGGCTGACTTCGGGGACGGCAACGTCCCACCAGTAGCCGCCGGCATCCGTGGTGATCAGCGGATCGGTGTCGATCACGAAGACCGAAGTGCGATCGTTCTTCTTCGAGTCGGCGATCGCCTTCTCGAGTTCGGCAATGGAGGCAACCTTGACCGCGATCGCGCCCATGCTTTCTGCATGTGCCCGGAAGTCGATCTCCGGCATGACCTCGTAATGCGCGTCCTTCAGCAGGTTGTTGAAGTTCGCGCCACCGGTTGCCATCTGCAGCCGGTTGATACAGCCATAGCCTCGATTGTCGAGCAGGACGATGTTGAGCTTCAGGCCGAGCATGACCGACGTGGCGAGCTCGGAATTCAGCATCATGTAGGACCCGTCGCCGACGAGGACGAAGACTTCCTTCTCAGGATGCGCCATCTTGGCGCCAAGACCGCCGGCGATCTCGTAGCCCATGCAGGAGAAGCCGTATTCCATGTGGTAGCTGCCCGGCGCGGTCGCCGGCCAGAGCTTGTGCATCTCGCCTGGCAGGCCGCCGGCAGCACATAGGCCGATTGCCTTCTCGAGATCGATCGAGCGGGTCACGGCGCCGATCACCTGGGCGTCGGATGGCAGGGCGGCATTGGTGCTCGCCATCGCCTTCGCGGCGGCGTCCATCCAGACTTTCCTTTCCCGTTCGGCCTTCTCCGCCAGCCCAGCCGGTGCCTTCCAGCCGGCAAGCCCGCTCGAAACGGCCTTCAGTCCCTCGCGGGCATCGGCCACAAGTGTCTGGGCGTCGTGCTTGGCCGCGTCGTAGGCGGCAATGTTGAGGCCGAGAATCTTCAGCTTTTCATTCTGGAAGAGCGCCCAGGAACCCGTCGTGAAGTCCTGGCAGCGCGTACCGACGGCGATGATCAGGTCTGTATCCGTTGCAATGGCATTGGCCGCAGACGTTCCGGTGACACCAACGGAGCCAAGCGCCAGCGGGTGCCGCTCGTCGATTGCCGACTTGCCGGCCTGCGTGACGACGACGGGGATCCGATGCTCTTCGGCAAATGCCGTGAGTTCCTTGGTGGCCTGCGAATAGAGCACACCACCGCCGGCGATGATGACCGGCTTTTCGGATTTCTTGATGAGCGCAATGGCGTTCGCAAGCTCATCGGCATCCGGACGCGGGCGGCGCGTGGTCCAGACACGCTCCTCGAAGAAGCTTTCCGGATAGTCGAAGGCTTCAGCCTGTACGTCCTGGCACAGTGCCAGCGTCACCGGGCCGCAATCATAGGGATCGGTCAGTACCTGCATGGCGCGCTTCAGCGCCGAGATGATCTGCTCCGGCCGTGTGATACGGTCGAAGTAACGCGAAACCGAACGGAAGGCGTCGTTGGCCGAAACCGTGCCATCGCCGAAATCCTCGATCTGCTGCAGCACCGGATCCGGCGCGCGATTGGCGAAAACGTCGCCGGGCAGGAAGAGAACCGGGATGCGGTTGACATGCGCCACACCGGCCGCCGTCACCATGTTGAGCGCACCGGGGCCGATCGATGTGGTGCAGGCCATGAAGCGCTGGCGGAAATTCGCCTTGGCATAGGCAATCGCCGCATGCGCCATGCCCTGTTCGTTATGGGCACGGTAGGTCGGCAGTTCGCCACGGACCTGATAGAGCGCCTCGCCGATGCCGGCGACGTTGCCGTGGCCGAAGATCGCCCAGACGCCGCCGAAGATCGGGACCTTCTTGCCATCGACCACGGTCATCTGCTTCTTGAGGAAATGCGTGACGGCCTGCGCCATCGTCAATCGTACAGTCTTGCCCATGAGGCACCTCCCAAATGCTCTAATTAATTCAGGCCGCGGGTTTTCAACCAGGCGTCGGTCAATTGGCGGAAGCGTCCCGCCATGTCTGATATCGCTTCCTCATCGTTCAGCTTGCCGGAAAGCCAGCCGCGGGCCGCTTCAGCAAAGATGGTACGGCCGACCGCAAAGCCCTTGACGGAAGGAGCAGCCAGCGTCGCCTCGAAGCCCTTGACCAGCTCGTCGGCCGGAGCCTCGAGACCGAGCAGGACGATACCGCGGCACCATGGGTCGTTTTTGGCGATCACGGCTTCGATCTTTTTCCAGGCAGCCGTCGAAGCCTGGGGCTCGAGCTTCCACCAGTCGGGCTTGATGCCAAGCGCATAGAGTTCTTCCATCGCCGTTGAGATCGTGTCGTCGGTCAGCGGCCCATTCTTGCTCGAGATGATTTCGATCAGCAGTTCGCGACCGACCTTGCGCGCCGCTTCGAAGAGCGTGCGCAGTTTTTCCTGCTGTTCGGTCTTCAGCGCTGCCGGATCATCCGGGTGGTAGAAGCACAGGCACTTGATGCAATGATCGAGTGGCCATTCGACGAGCTGCGAGCCGATGTCCTGGCTAAACTCGAAGCGCAGCGGTTTCGATCCCGGCAATTCCACCGGGCGGCCGATCCAGGCGAAGTTCTTGGTTGCCGCATCGAAGAAGGCGTCGCGTCCGAAGCGCTCATCGATCAGCATGCCGTAACCGCTGCGGCCATCCGCGACGCGGGCGGCGGCTTCCACCGCAAGGCGCTTGAAGGCGACGATCTTCTTGTAGTCCAGACCCAGTTCGTCGCAGACGCTGGTCAGCTGCGAGCGGTGGTCGATGGCTAGCGCCATAAGCAGCGGGATATCGCCCTTGCGCGTCGAGGCCCAATGGATGTGATTGATCGCTTCATCCCTGCGCAGCGCGCGATGCTGGCTGCCGTGCTTCAGAAAGAAATCGAGCTCGGCCCAGGTCGGATACTCAGGCGAGCAGAGCAGACGGGAGACGGCGAAGGCGCCGCAGGCATTAGCCCAGGTGGCGCAGGTCTTCAGAGGCTCGTTCTTCAGCCAGCCGCGCAGCAGGCCGGACATGAAGGCATCGCCGGCGCCGAGCACATTGAACACCTCGATCGGGAAGCCCTCGCCGACAATGCCGTCTTCGAGATTGTCGCTGATCGGACCGTCATAGACGATGCAACCCATGGCGCCACGCTTGAGAACGATCGTTGCCGGCGACAGGCGGCGGATTTCCTTGAGCGCGCCGAGCACGTCATCTGCACCTGACGCAATCAGGATTTCCTCTTCGGTTCCGACGATCAGGTCGCAGTCCGGCAGCGTTTCCTTCATCTTGGAGGAGACGCGATCGGACTTCACATAGCGCTCAAAACCTTCCGCATGGCCGGCAAGGCCCCAGAGATTCGGCCGATAGTCGATGTCGAAGATGACCTTGCGGCCGTTGGCCTTGGCGATCCGGATGGCCTTGCGCTGTGCGGCTTCCGTATTCGGCCGGGAGAAATGCGTGCCCGACACCAGTACGGCGCGCGAGGACTCGATGAAGGTCTCATCGATATCGCCTTCGTCGAGCGCCATGTCGGCGCAATCCGAGCGATAGAAGATCATCGGCGAGACGCCCTCGGCCTCGACGGCAAGCAGCACCAGTGCCGTAAGGCGTTCCTTATCGGTCTTGATGCCCTTCGTCTCGACGCCTTCGCGCGCCGACTGCTCGATGATGAAGCGGCCCATCTGCTCGTCGCCGACCCGAGTGATCAGGCCTGACTTGAGGCCAAGGCGCGCCGTTCCGATAGCAATGTTGGCAGGGCAGCCGCCGACGGACTTCGCAAAGGAGCCGATGTCCTCGAGCCGCGAACCGATCTGCTGGCCGTAGAGATCGACCGAAGACCGCCCGATCGTGATCACGTCAAGCGACGGTTCCGGCTGCGAGCCCGGGTTCGGTTGTGCCATGATGTCCTCCCGCTAGATTTTAGCTACGGCTTGGCGCCTGCTGATTGCGAGTAATGAAACATCGGTTCCGTATTGTTGTCAATTCGGAATGTTTATTCCATTTTTGATTTTGTCGATTTTACCTGCGTTCGCTTCCGCCGCCGCTCAGCGATCGCGACCGGGAGCGCCATCGTCAGGGCCATCGAGGCGGAGAGCGAGCGGAAACCGGCGAAGTCCGCCTCGGCCACCTCGAACCAGCAGGTGGCGCGGGCGGCGAGCGGCGAGAAGGCCGAATCGGTGATGGCAACGACAGGCACGCCGCGATCCGCCAGCGCTTCCGCCTGGCTCAGGCTGTCGGCGGCATAAGGCGAGAAGCTCGCCGCGATTGCTGCATCTTTGTGAGTCGCGAATTGCACCATCTCCGGATCGACGCCATTTGGGGACGCGACGATCTGGTGTCGGATGTTCAGCTTCGAGAAGGCATAGGTCATGTGTGCGGTCAGCGGATAGGAGCGTCGCTTGGCGATCAGGTAGATCGTCTCCGCAGCGGCAAGAATATCGACGGCCTTTGTAAAGGTATCGGTCTGCACGGTGGCCGCCAGTCGATTGACCGACTGGCTCGCAGCCGAAATGAAGCCGGAAAGCAGATTGGCGTCCTCGTCCTCGCCGCTGGCCTGTTCCAGTGTGACCAGGCGCTCTTCATAGGTCAGCGTCCGATCGCGCAGGCGCTCGCGAAAGATGCTCTGGAGATCGGAGAACCCCTCGTAGCCTAAATGATGCGCGAGACGAACCAGCGTCGAAGGCTGCACGTCGGAGGCCGCAGCGATGCTCGCCGTTGTGCCGAACGCGATCTCGTCAGGATTGCCGAGCGCGAAGGCGGCGACCTGCGCCAGCCGCTTCGGCATGTTTGCTTTGCGCTCGATAATCGTGCTGCGCAGACTCTCGAAGTCGCGCGGCACGCGTATGGGCGTCTTGGTGTCACTATCCATGGGCACGATCCGATGAATGAAATAAACATTCCATAATTCGGACCATAAATGATTTCCATCCGTGTGCCTAACTGTTTTTATTCTGCTGGAATTTAAGGGATTTGAGCAAAAAAACCAAGCGTGGGGCGAAAAGTGGCCATCAAGGGCGCTTGTCAAAATGATCTAAATATTCCAAAAAATCGGCGAGGAACGCGGAGGAGACAAGATGAAGCCACTCGGAATCGGCCTGATCGGCACCGGCTATATGGGCAAATGCCACGCATTGGCATGGAACGCAGTGAAGACGGTGTTCGGGGACGTCGAGCGTCCACGCCTGATTCATTTGGCCGAAGCCAATGCAGACCTTGCGGCCAAGCGCGGCTCCGAATTCGGTTTCGAAAAGGCAACCGCCGATTGGCGCAAGCTGATCGCTGATCCCGAAGTCGACGTCGTGTCGGTCACCACGCCGAACCAGTTCCACGCGGAGATGGCGATTGCTGCGCTCGAGGCGGGCAAGCATGTCTGGTGCGAGAAGCCGATGGCGCCGGCATATGCCGATGCCGAGCGTATGCTGAAGACGGCAAAGGCTGCGGGCAAGATCGCAGTTCTCGGCTACAACTACATCCAGAATCCCGTCATGCGCCACGTCAAGACGTTGATCGACGAAGGTGCGATCGGCGCCGTCAACCACATCCGCGTCGAAATGGACGAGGACTTCATGGCCGATCCCGATGCCTTCTTCTATTGGAAGAGCGAGCTTTCCGCCGGCTACGGCGCGCTTGATGACTTCGCCGTGCATCCGCTGTCGCTGCTCTGGTATCTGTTCGGTCACGTTGAGGCGGTCATCACCGATATGGTGAAGCCTTATGCCAATCGTCCCTTGCAGGAAGGCGGGCGTCGCGACGTCGAGAATCACGACGCCGCCAACGTCCTGATGCGTCTTGGTGGCGGGATCTCCGCCGTCTTGATGGCGAACCGCGCCGCTTGGGGGCGCAAGGGTCGAATCGCGCTGCAGATCTTCGGCTCGAAGGGTTCGATCGCCTATGATCAGGAACGCATGAACGAGTTCGAGCTCTATCAGGCGGCGGGCCGCGGCTCAGAACAGGGCTTCCGCAAGATACTGGCCGGCCCGACGCATCGTCCATACGATCGCTTCATTCCGGCACCTGGTCATGGTCTTGGCTTCAACGATCTGAAGATCATCGAATGCCGCGAACTGATCCGTGCAATTTCCGGCGAGCCGTCGTCGATCGTGACATTCGAAGACGGTCTTAGGATAGAGAAGTCTGTTCACGCCATGGCACAGTCATTCCACGAGCGCCGCTGGATCGAGATCGATTGAGGTCGACCCCTTCCGGTTGACGACGCTGGGGGCAGGGGGTAGGCCTTTGCTGGAACGCGTGGCTGCATGCTGGGAGTGAGAACGTGACGGACAGATTGGTGATCATCGGCGCTGGGCAGGCCGGCTTTGCATTGGCTGCAAAGCTGCGTGCGCTCAAGGATACCCGCCCAATCACCATCATTGGCGCTGAAGATGCGCTGCCCTACCAGCGACCGCCGCTGACGAAGAAGTATCTGCTCGGCGAGATGACGTTCGATCGTCTGCTGTTCCGGCCAGAGCATTGGTACCCTGACAATAATGTCGAAATCCGGCTTTCCACCTGGGCAGAGCAGATTGTGCGCGACAAGAAACAGGTGCTGCTGCAGGACGGTTCGGTGCTGGACTACGGTACATTGGCACTGACGACCGGATCCACGCCGCGAGCGCTGCCGGCTGCGATCGGCGGAGATCTCGAAGGCGTCTACGTGGCCCGCGATAGGCGCGATGCCGACCTGTTGGCCGAGGAGATGCGCCCAGGGCGCCGCGTGCTCATCATTGGCGGGGGGTATATCGGCCTTGAAGCGGCGGCCGTCGCCCGCCATCGCGGTCTCGAGGTTACCGTGATCGAGATGGCCGACCGAATCCTGCAGCGCGTCGCTGCCAAGGAGACCGCCGATATCATGCGCGTGATTCACGAGACGCATGACGTTGTCATCAGGGAAAAGACCGGGCTCAAGCACCTTGTCGGCCACGAGGGCCGGGTCGTCGCGGCGGAGCTCTCCGACGGATCCACGATCGACGTGGATTTCGTCATCGTCGGTATCGGTGTCGTTCCAAACGACCAGCTCGCCAAGGAGGCCGGGCTCGAGGTTGCCAACGGAATCATCGTGGACGAATTTGCCCGCACATCCGATCCGTCGATCTTTGCCGCCGGCGATTGTGCGGTTCTGCCGTGGCAGGGTGGGCGGATTCGTCTCGAATCGGTGCAGAACGCCGTCGATCAGGCAGAGGCGGTCGCCGCCATCATCGCGGGCGGGAATGAAGCATACGACCCCAAGCCCTGGTTCTGGTCGGACCAGTATGACGTCAAGTTGCAGATCGCCGGCTTCAATATGGGATACGACGATACGGTCCTGCGCCCAGGCGCCCGCGAGGGCGCGCACTCGATCTGGTATTTCAAGAACGGCTCATTCATTGCCGTCGATGCGATCAATGATGCCAAGGCCTATGTCAGCGGCAAGAAGATGCTGGAATCCGGCATCAATCCCGACAGGGCGATCATCGCCGACGCGTCTACCGATCTTAAGCAACTGCTGAGCTGAGGCCGACGGCCCCAGCATCAGGTGAAAAAGCCGAAAAAGCGCTTGCGTCACCTGTCGAATGACTCTATCAGGGCTCCCACCGGAGAGGTGGCCGAGTGGTCGAAGGCGCTCCCCTGCTAAGGGAGTATACCCGAGAGGGTATCGTGGGTTCGAATCCCATCTTCTCCGCCATCACAACTTTCCTACCATCTGTTTCGACGATCACCACCAGAGGGCGCTGTCGTATTTGACCGCTGCCACCTGCGCGCTTAGCCCGCCGAATCTCGCGTCAACAGAATCGAACCGAGAATCATCCTTCGTCAGGGAAACTGATTCTTCGTGAATTGCGCCCATGGCCTGAGGTGGGCGTCGATGCTTGGTCTTCTCCTTCTTCAACAAAAGACGCGAATCCGGCGAGAAACTGGTTCCAATGTGGCACAATCCACAGCCCGGCACTGCGGCTCATTGCAGCCAAACTCCCGCAAAATCAGGGGTTTCTTAATAAAGTATAAAGAAACGGGAGGGGCGGATGCCGCATTTGTGACCTTTCAGCAACAGCGCATGGGGAAGGCTGTCGTAAACACCCCAAACGGGCAAGTTGGTGATTGCGTGACAGTCCCGGTCTTGTATTTTCAACCTCGGAAGCGAGGGCGGTTGATCGTCCGACTTCTTGAAACATGGGGATGGGGCAGGGAACGCTGCTCTAACGGCGAAAAACCCAGACCCGATCGAAACTTTGAATTGGAGGTCAATATGAACATCAAGAGCCTTCTTCTCGGCTCCGCTGCTGCTCTCGCAGTAGTTTCCGGTGCTCAGGCTGCTGACGCTATCGTTGCTGCTGAGCCGGAACCGGTTGAATACGTTCGCGTCTGCGACGCTTACGGCACTGGCTACTTCTACATCCCGGGCACGGAAACCTGCCTGAAGATCGAAGGTTACATCCGTTTCCAGGTTGACGTTGGTCCGGATCAGTCTGACCACGGTGGTCCGAACCCGGGCACGTCTGACTGGGATGCCTTTACTCGTGGCCAGGTTCAGTTCACGGCCAAGAGCGACACCGAGTATGGTCCGCTCACCGGCGTGATCGTTCTGCAGCACAATGCTGATGCGGCGAACTCTGCTTTCCAGAACTCGATCCTCGACTCGGCTTACATCGACATCGCCGGCTTCCGCGCTGGTCTGTTCTACAGCTGGTGGGATGACGGTCTGTCTGGCGAAACCGACGTTCTCGCAACGCACGAGACGCTGCACAACTCCATCCGTTATCAGTACGAGTCTGGCGACTTCTACGCTGGTATCTCGGTTGACGAGCTGGAAGACGGTCACTACCCGCTGGACGACTCCGAGCACCCGAACAACGTTGGCGTTGCTCTCGGCCTCGGTGGCAAGGCTGGCGCCTTCACCTACCAGCTTATCGGTGGTTATGACACCGATAACGAAGAAGGTGCGATCCGTGGTATGGGTACGGTTGCAATCGGTCCGGGCACGCTCGGCCTCGCAGCGGTCTGGGCATCTGGCCAGAACTCCTACTACGACCGGTCCGAATGGGCGGTCGCAGCTGAGTACGCCATCCAGGCGACCGACAAGCTGAAGCTCACCCCCGGTGTTGAATACTTCGGCAACTACAACGACGACGACGGCGCCCAGGACGACTTCGACGGCTTCGGCGACGCTTGGAAGGTTGGTTTGACGGTTGATTACCAGATCACCGACAACTTCTACGCCAAGGCAACCGTCAACTACCTCGACGGCGACGACATCGACGACGTCACGACCGGTTACTTCCGTCTGCAGCGTGCATTCTAATCTGGTCTGACTTCGGTCAATCAGGAGAGCCCGGCTTTCGAGCCGGGCTTTTTTGTTTTGGGATGCCGCACAGGTAAATGCGCTGGGCCCCTACGTCACCTCGGAGACGAACCGCCTCACCCGCTGCAACACCGGTTCCAGATGCAGCAATGGCGCATGCCCCTGGCCTTGTGCCTCCAGCACCGAGAGGGACGGACACCGGTCTCTCATCGCCTCGACCGTCTTGTCGGCGATCAGATCCGAGTGTTCTCCTTTGACGACGAGTACCGGCACGGCAGTGAGGTCGTCAAAATACTGCCAGAGATCCGGCAGTGGCTGAGCGAAGTCGATGGCCAGCAACTGTGTGGCGATGGCTGGATCGAAGTCCGCCACCGGCTTCCCGTCGATATCCCGATAGATTGCTGCGGCCATCTCGCGCCAGTCGTCTTCCTGCAGGGCAGGGAAGTATCTGCCATGGCAGGCCTTCAGGAAAGCGACCGCCTCGGACCAGGAGCGCGGCGGTGCGGCATTGAGATAATCGCGAATGCGCTTGAGGCCGTTGGCTTCTATGTCAGGTCCGATATCGTTGAGGATGACCGCTGCAATGAGATCGGGCCGCATTTGCGCCAGCAGATGCAGAATCAGCCCGCCGCGCGAGGTGCCGATGAAGATGCCGCGCTCAATATCGAGATACTGGCAGGCCGAGACGACATCGCGCGCTTCGATGCCGAGATTGTAGTTCGCCTTGTTGGCGTCCCGGTCGGACTGGCCGCGCCCACGATAGTCGATCGCAATGACGCGCCAAGGCGTCACCGGGTCGGTCGACAGCAACAGCGCCAAGCTGTGGAAGTCGCGCGCGTTCCGTGTCAGTCCGGGCAGGCAGATCACCGGCAGCCGGTCCGCGATCTCTGGGCCACCATAATCTCGGGCGTAGAGCGTCAGCCCGTCATCGCTCTGAAAGGTGATCGCCCGAAAGCCATCGTTTGCTGCTCTATCCACCGCGCGCCGCTCCTGTTGCTGCAGGATCAGCTTAGCGAGGCCGACGACATCCGCCAATCAGGAGGAACGACCGTCGGTCAGGTCGCGGACGATGTCGCTCGGCTCACCCAACCGTACCTTGTACACTTCGTAATTCTCCATCACCCGCTGCACATAGTTGCGGGTCTCGGGGAAGGGGATCCGCTCGATCCAATCGACGATGGTGTCGATCGATTGGCCGCGTGGGTCGCCGTAGCGGCCGATCCATTCGGGCACCCGCTTTGGACCCGCATTGTAGGCAATGAAGGTCATGATGTAGGAGCCGCCAAAGGCATCGATCTGTTCGCCGAGATAATGCGCCCCGAGCGTCGCGTTGTAGCCGGCGTCGGCCGTCAGTCGGTCCTTGGAATAGGCGATGCTGTGGCGCTTGGCGACGGCCTTCGCCGTTCCCGGCAATATCTGCAAAAGCCCGCGAGCGTCCGCGGCCG
Source organism: Rhizobium grahamii CCGE 502 (assembly GCF_000298315.2). GTDB lineage: Bacteria > Pseudomonadota > Alphaproteobacteria > Rhizobiales > Rhizobiaceae > Rhizobium > Rhizobium grahamii. The sequence continues at coordinate 148,203 of NZ_AEYE02000008.1, forward strand.
AAACAGCGGCCGGATCGAAGGCGCTCTCCTGCCGGGCGATCGCGTACGCGAGCGCCTTGCCGGACCCGGAAATGTTGGCATTCGTGGGAATGACGCCGAGCGGGAAGGCCAGTGCTGCGACATCGACGCCACGCGAGTAGGCGATCTTGCCGACCTGCAGCGACAGATGGTGGTTGCCGGAACGCTCCGCCTGCGCACTCAAAACCGAAAGTTCACCCGGGCTCTGCAGTTGCTCGGCGAGCGCGAGATAAAGGCTCTTCGCCCGCCACCCATGGCCGGACGCGTCAAGGCGAGCAATGGCCTGTACCGCTTCGCGTTCAAGATAGCGTTGTCGGTCGGCCTGGGTGGGCGATGGGTAGGCCACATTCAGTGTTTTGCGGCCGAGCTTGTCGCTGGCGAGTTGCCCATAAAAGGTCGTCGGATAGCTGGCGGCCTTGGCATAGAATTCGGATGCCTTTCCAGGTCCGCCGGCCTCGGCGGACCGTCCCATCCAGTACCAGGCGCGAGACACCGAAATCGGTCCATTGGAAAAATCGAGGATCTTGCGGAAATGCGCCTGTGCTGCCGCTGCGTCCTGCAGGCCCCGCAGAGCATACCAGCCCGCATGGAACTCCGCCTCAACGATGTCGGTCGGTGTTGTTGCCGTGTAGTTGGCAACAATCCCGTAAGCGGCCTTGAATTCCCCTTCATCGACGAGGCCGCGGCTCACAATCCGTTGTTCGTTCCACCACTCGCCTGCATTGACCAGTTCGTCACGATTGCGGGGGGCCTTTTGCAATAGCTTGGCGGCTTCCGCATACTTGTCCTGTTTTCGCAGGTATTCGATGTGTGCAAAGAGGTAACCGGCGTCGCCTTTCCACTGGCCGTCGACGGAAGCCAGAAGTGCACCGGCGTTGGGCGCATTGCTCATTACAGCCGCCCAAGCTTTGTAAAGCGACTGGGCCTGCCCCATGTCGCCGAAGCGCTTGGCCTGTGCCGCGCGATTGCGATACATCAGGTAGTCCATTCGCGCCTTGTGATCGGCTGGTGTAAGCAGGCTGGCGAACTCTGCGAGAATCTTGTCTTCGGTCGGCTTGTCGAGCGTCTCGCCGCGCCAGACCTTCCGGATGTACTTTGCCGCCTGGCTCTGCTTGCCGGTTGACATGAGTGCCCGAGACAGGATCATCGCGCCGGACGTCGTCTCGGGCGCAGTTTGCCCGAAGGCAGCCAAAACGGAGCCAGGGGCAGGGTTTTCGTCGTAGATGGCACGCTCGGAATAGGCCCGTAGCTTCGCGAGCCCGGGCCATCCTTGCAACTCCTGGGCGGCGGCGGCAATTTCGGAGGAGGGAATGCCCTTCTGCCCCGATACCGCGATTGCCCAAGTCAGAATGTGCCGGTCAAGCGTCCCGCTTCCCATGCGGTCACGAATGGAAATCGCCTGCGCGGGATTGTTATCCGAAAGCGCGTCCAGCCCGGATTTCAGGTCGCTGCTGATCGGTGCCTGGCTGCGTGGAATCGAGCCGGTGATGATCGATTCCGGTACCGATGTCTGAGGAACGAAACCTATCGGCTTTACATCGGGAACGGGTACGGCCTCATTCGGAAGCGAAGACGCGAGGCTGCTCCACGCGGCGGCGGTAAAGCCGAGGGCGGACAGGATCAAGACTGCTCTCTTCATGGGACACTCGCAATGAAAACACGCCCAACCATTTGGCGGGAGCCATCTTAACGAAAGCTTACCGAGGCCAGTAAACTTCGTTCACATTTGCTATCGGAATTTGCCCTAAACCGATCCCTGCGCGCTTGTCGCGGCGATTTCACCGCACTATGGTGCCCCACCAATATTCAAGGAATGCGGCCGAAGCGTGAATTCGGCCATGAGGAGTTCTGCATGTTCCAGGGATCCATTCCCGCTCTCGTCACTCCGTTCACTGATGCTGGCCAGGTGGATGAGGCCTCGTTCGCGAGCCACGTCGACTGGCAGATCAAAGAAGGCAGCAGCGGTCTCGTTCCGGTCGGCACGACCGGCGAATCTCCGACGTTGTCGCATGCCGAGCACAAGCGGGTGGTGGAACTTTGCATCGAAGCAGCAGCTAAGCGCGTGCCCGTGATGGCCGGGGCTGGTTCGAACAATACGCGCGAAGCAATTGAGCTCGCCCAGCATGCCGAGAAGGCGGGCGCAGATGCGATCCTCGTGGTTACGCCTTACTACAACAAGCCGACGCAGAAGGGGCTGATCGCACATTTTTCGGCAATTGCCGACGCCGTGAAGCTGCCGATCTATATCTACAATATCCCCGGCCGTTCTGTGATTGACATGACGCCGGAAACGATGGGCGCACTTGCGAAGGCGCACTCCAATATCGTCGGAGTCAAGGACGCTACCGGCAAAATCGAGCGGGTGTCCGAGCAGCGAATTACCTGCGGCAAGGAATTCAGACAATTGTCGGGTGAGGATGCGACGGCACTCGGCTTCAATGCCCACGGTGGGGTCGGTTGCATCTCGGTGGCCGCCAACGTCGCGCCGCGCCTTTGCGCCGAGTTTCAGGCCGCGACGCTTGCCGGCAACTATGCCAAGGCGTTGGAATACCAGGATCGTCTGATGCCACTGCACAAAGCGATCTTCCTGGAACCCGGTCTTTGCGGGGCGAAATATGGCCTCGCAAAGTTGGGCAGAATGAGCCGCAACGTCCGCTCGCCGCTGATTTCGACGCTTGAACCCGCCACCGAAGCAGCGATCGATGCCGCCATGCGCCATGCCGGCTTGCTGAACTGAGGCAAGCGGCTCGGCCTGCCTTCACAGGCAGCCGATGTTCCCTTACATAGAAGGCAAGAGAGAAGGGCGCGGTAGTCGCGCCCTCAAGCATTTTGGAATGTGTTATGGCGCCTAAAGGCAGCGAGCGCGTGGTCAAGAAGATCGTGGCGGAAAACCGCAAGGCCCGCTACAACTACGAGATCATCGACACCTATGAAGCCGGCCTCGTGCTCAAGGGCACTGAGGTCAAGTCCCTGCGCGAGGGGAAGGCCAATATCGCCGAATCCTATGCTTCCGACGAAGATGGCGAGATTTGGCTGATCAATTCCTATTTGCCTGAATATTTGCAGGCAAACAGGTTCAATCATGAGCCGCGTCGGCGGCGCAAACTGCTGCTCTCCGGCCGCGAGATCAACCGGCTGCGCGCCGGCATCAATCGCGAGGGCATGACCTTGATTCCGTTGAAGATCTATTTCAACGACCGCGGCCGCGCGAAAATGGAACTGGCGCTTGCGAAGGGTAAGAAGCTCCACGACAAGCGCGAGTCCGAGAAAGAACGCGATTGGAACAGACAGAAGAGCCGTCTTCTCAAGGACAACGGCTAATCGGAATCTGAGCATCTGCCTTGAAGACGGCGCTGAGCGCTCGAATTTAGGCGTCCAGGTCGGTTGGCGCCGCAGGTTCGGTAGTAGGCCGTGGTGGCCGCTCCGAAGGATCGCGTCCGATTTCGTTCTTCAACGACAGAAGATCGATGAAGTGATCGGCCTGCCTGCGCAGGTCATCGGCAATCATCGGTGGTTGTGTTGCCATCGTCGAGATGACCGAAACCTTGCGGCCCTTGCGCTGAAGTGCCTCGACAAGCGTCGTGAAGTCGCCGTCGCCGGAGAAGATGACAAGATGATCGACGGTTTCCGACTGCTCCATGGCATCGATCGCCAGCTCGATATCCATGTTGCCCTTGATTTTGCGGCGGCCCATCGAATCCGTGAACTCCTTGGCCGGCTTGGTGACGACCTTATAGCCGTTGTAGTCGAGCCAATCGATCAGCGGGCGAATGGAGGAGTATTCCTGATCTTCGATCAGGGCCGTATAGTAGTAGGCGCGCAGGAGATAGCCGCGTTTCTGAAACGCCTTCAACAGCTTGCGGTAGTCGATATCGAAACCCAGACTTTTGGACGCAGCGTAGAGATTGGCGCCATCGATAAAAAGAGCAATTTTTTCGCGTGGATCAAACATCGCGTACCAATCCAATGTGAGCAATCTTAATGCTTTCGTCAGAAACCCAAAAAAACAATGGGTTATGCGATCGCTTGGAACAATTCTTACTTTATGAACTATTCATATAAGAAAGATTTAGGGCACGATTCGCGATATTCCAAGCAACTTTTGGTGGAAACCCGCTTTCCATCCAAAATTCGCTGGCGTTGTGAGTTGGGGCTTTGCGCAATGAAAACTTGAATTTGCCCGGTTTTAATTGTATCGGGCGTGTTAATCCCGAGATCACGACCGCAAAGGACAGGCAATGGCCCGTGTCACCGTTGAAGATTGCATCGATAAAGTTGAGAACCGCTTCGAGTTGGTTCTGCTTGCCAGCCACCGTGCCCGGCTGATTTCCCAGGGCGCTTCGATCACGATCGATCGTGACAACGACAAGAACCCGGTTGTGGCGCTTCGCGAAATTGCTGACGAGACGCTGTCTCCGGATGATCTGAAAGAAGATCTGATCCATTCGCTGCAGAAGCATGTCGAAATCGACGAGCCCGAGCCCGATCCGGCGAGCCTCATCGCAGCCGGCGGCGTCGCCGCGGCAGACAGCGAAGAGCAGGAAGACCTGCCGGAAACGATTACCTTCGACCAGATGTCGGAAGAAGAGCTTCTGGCTGGTATCGAAGGCCTGGTGCCGCCGGAAAAGAGCGACGATTACTAATCGTCAACCTTGCACCATTATAGCTTCGGCATATTATTGCATATCATGTGCGCCAATCCGTGATTGGCGCGCTTTTCTTTTTTAATGGAGCGGTTTCGGGATGATGCGGCAGTACGAGCTCGTGGAGCGGGTTCAGAAATACAAGCCCGATGCCAACGAAGCACTGCTGAACAAGGCCTACGTCTATGCAATGCAAAAGCATGGACAACAGAAGCGTGCGAGCGGCGATCCCTATATTTCGCATCCGCTGGAAGTTGCCGCCATCCTGACAGACATGCACCTTGACGAGTCGACCATCGCGGTTGCGCTGCTTCACGATACGATTGAGGACACAACAGCAACCCGCGCCGAGATCGATGAGCTCTTCGGGGAGGACATCGGGCGACTGGTCGAGGGACTGACGAAGATCAAAAAGCTCGATCTCGTCACCAAGAAGGCCAAGCAGGCTGAAAACCTGCGCAAGCTGCTGCTGGCCATTTCCGACGATGTGCGTGTGCTTCTCGTCAAGCTCGCCGACCGCCTGCACAATATGCGCACACTGGATCACATGTCGCCGGAAAAGCGCGCCCGCATTTCCGAGGAGACGATGGATATCTATGCGCCGCTGGCCGGACGCATGGGTATGCAGGACATGCGCGAGGAGCTGGAAGACCTCTCGTTCCGCCATATCAACCCGGAAGCCTACGAGACCGTCACCGGGCGGCTGGAGGAACTCTCGAAGCGCAACGAAGGTCTGGTCAAGAAGATCGAGACTGAACTGGGCGATCTGCTCGTTGCCAACGGGATGACCGGCGCGATCGTCAAGGGGCGTCAGAAGAAGCCGTACTCCGTGTTTCGCAAAATGCAGTCGAAGTCGCTGTCCTTCGAGCAGCTTTCGGATGTCTACGGTTTCCGCATCATCGTTGACGATATTCCTGCCTGCTATCGGGGGCTCGGTATCGTTCACACCCGCTGGCGCGTGGTCCCCGGCCGCTTCAAGGACTACATCTCGACACCGAAGCAGAATGACTACCGGTCGCTGCATACGACGATCGTTGGTCCGTCCAGCCAGCGCATCGAGCTGCAGATCCGAACCAGGCGCATGCATGAGATTGCAGAGTTCGGTATTGCTGCCCACACGCTCTACAAGGACGCCGCCTCGACCTCAGACAACGAAATCCTTTCGCGTGAATCCAATGCCTATTCCTGGCTGCGCCATACGATCGAGGCACTCGCAGAAGGGGATAGTCCTGAAGAGTTTCTTGAGCATACCAAGCTTGAGTTGTTCCAGGATCAGGTCTTCTGCTTCACCCCAAAGGGCAAGCTGATCGCGCTTCCGCGTGGCGCGACGCCGATCGACTTCGCTTATGCGGTTCACACCAATATCGGCGACACGACCGTCGGCGCTAAGATCAATGGTCGCATCATGCCGCTCGTGACCCGTTTGGCGAACGGCGATGAGGTGGAGATCATTCGTTCCGGCGTGCAGGTGCCGCCGGCAGCCTGGGAAGAGATCGTCGTAACGGGCAAGGCGAGGGCGGCGATCCGTCGCGCCACGCGATTGGCTATCCGCAAACAGTATGCCGGTCTTGGCCATCGCATTCTGGAGCGGACTTTTGACCGAGCCGGAAAGATCTTTTCGCGCGAAGCGATGAAGCCCGCGCTGCATCGCCTGGGGCAGAAAGACGTCGAAGATGCCATCGCGGCAGTCGGTCGTGGCGAGATGTCGTCACTGGACGTGCTGCGTGCGGTCTATCCGGATCATCTGGAGGAGCGTGTGACGGCCAAGCCGAGCGGCGACGACGGATGGTTCAATGTTCGCAGCGCCTCAGGCATGATCTTCAAGATCCCGGGCAAGCCCAAGTCGGCCATCGACGGCGCGGATGCCAAAGCGGACATCGATATGGATGCGATGCCGATCCGCGGCATCTCCAGCAATGTCGAGGTGCACTTCGCCCCGACCGGCGCTGTCCCCGGTGACCGTATCGTCGGGATCATGAACGTCACGGAGAAGGGGAACGCGATCACGATCTACCCGATCCAGTCTCCGACGCTGCAGCGGTTTGACGATCAGCCGGACCGCTGGATCGACGTGCGCTGGGATCTCGATGAGGCCAACAAGTCGCGTTTCATGGCGCGCATCATGGTCAATGCTCTGAACGAGCCCGGTACTTTGGCGAAACTCGCCCAGACCGTTGCCGGTGTCGACGTCAATATCCGGGTGTTCAATACCGTGCGCGTCGCAACCGACTTCACCGAAATGACACTCGACGTCGAGGTATGGGATCTACGGCAGCTTAACCAGCTGCTCGCCCAGCTGAAGGATCTGGAGTGCGTCGCAACCGTTCGTCGGCTTTACGAATAAGGCTGTTGCACATTTTGTGATCGTTTCGTGACGGAAATCGCACGGATATAGGCTAGGTATGCGATGCGTGCATGGCTGCGCCTATGTTAGAGCGTTGGTAATCACGGCCGCGTGCGCCTATCTTCCAGTCATCGGAAAATTGAACAGAAGATGAGGCAAAGAAATGTTTACACCGATCAAGAAGATCGCCCGTGCACTGCGTGCGCCGACTGCTGAAGAACGCGAAATCGCTTACCTGAACGGCTCTTTCGACCGTATCGATCTTGAGTATCGTCAGCGTCAGGTTGACCGCGGCCTGTTCCGCATCCGGTAATACCGAGCCTATACTTGAGGAACGGAAGGCGCGTATCGCATATCGCGCCCCTGGTGAATGCTCAGTCTGCGATGATCAAATATTGACTGAGATGGTCTGGCGCTCTTGTCACGCCGGTGCGGCGTGCACTACATACGCGCCATGTTGTTCAGACGTCGAAAACCTGCCGGATTTCGTGAAAAGGTCCGTGAGTTGCTGTGGCCCCGTAAGGGCTTCTTGCGGCCGCTCCGCTACCTCACGATGCGTGTTCTCCGCTTGACGGCGTCGCCGCACGCCGTCGCGATGGGTGTCGCCGCAGGAGTGTTCGTGTCCTGGACGCCCTTTATTGGCGTCCACTTCGTCATGGCCTTCGTGCTCAGTTACTTCTTCTCCGGCAATATGGTCGCTGCGGCGCTCGGTTGCGCCGCTTTCGGCAATCCGCTGACCTACCCATTCATCTGGGGAGCGACCTGGGAGATCGGTCACCTGCTGCTTGCGCGTCACGACGCAATGCCGGGGCAATCGATCGACCTCGGCGCGCTGTTCCACGAACTGCATTTCAGCGAACTCTGGCGACCCGTTCTCGAGCCGATGCTTGTCGGCTCCATTCCGCCTGCACTTTTGACTTCTGTCATCGTGTATTTCGGAACCTTCTACGCCGTGAAGGGCTTCCAGACGCGCCGCCGCGAACGGCTGATGACGCGTGCCCGCATTCGTTTGTCACATCCAGTGCAGGAAACCGTATGATCATCGGCATCGGCAGCGATCTCATCGATATCAGGCGCGTCGAGAAGTCCCTCGAGCGCTTCGGCGAGCGCTTCACCAATCGCTGCTTTACCGAGATCGAGCGGGCGAAGTCCGATCGGCGTGCCAATCGGGCGGCCTCCTATGCGAAGCGTTTTGCTGCCAAGGAGGCATGCTCCAAGGCCCTTGGAACAGGCATGGCGCAAGGCGTGTTCTGGAGGGATCTCGGTGTCGTGAACCTGCCAAGCGGCAAGCCGACGATGAAGCTCACGGGTGGCGCGGCAGAGATGCTGCAATCAATGCTGCCGGCGGGCCACAAGGCTGCCATTCATTTGACGATAACGGATGATTATCCCTTGGCGCAGGCTTTCGTTATTATCGAAGCGCTGCCGGATAGCGCATGATCAGCGACGTAGAGTCGCTTTTAATGTTGGCGCCATTGCCGCAATCGGCCGAAGCCGCTAGAGAGAAGCAAACAAGAGTTGCGTCGTTATTGGCGCGTTGAAGGAATAAGACTGCGTGTCCGAAAAAGTCGAAACCAAGCCGAACGCCCTCTGGGAAAACATCAAGGTCATCGCACAGGCGCTGATTTTGGCGATGGTTATCCGAACGGTGTTTTTTCAGCCGTTCACCATTCCGTCCGGCTCCATGATGCCGACCCTGCTTGTCGGCGATTACATCTTCGTCAACAAGTTCGCCTACGGCTATTCGAAGTACTCGCTGCCTTTTTCCCCGAACCTGTTCAGCGGTCGCATCTTCGCGAGTGAACCGAAGCGCGGCGACATCGTTGTCTTCCGCTTCCCGCCGAATCCCGAAGTCGATTACATCAAGCGGCTGGTCGGCCTTCCCGGTGATCATATTCAGGTCCGGGAAGGTGTTCTCTACGTGAACGGCACGGCGATTCCGAAGGTGCCGGACGGCACTTTCAATTCCGACTATGCTCAAGATCCGGGCCAGGATGTGCCCGTCTTCCGCGAGACGCTGGATAATGGCGTTACCTACGACACGCTCGACCAGTCTCCGGTTTCCCGTGGCGACAACACGCGCGAGTTCATCGTTCCGGAAGGTCACTACTTCATGATGGGCGACAATCGCGACAATTCGCTCGACAGCCGCTTCGATGTCGGCTTCGTGCCGGCGGAAAATCTGGTCGGTCGCGCCAGCGTCATCTTCTTCTCGCTCGGCAACGACACGTCGTTCCGCGAGATCTGGAAGTGGCCGACGAACATGCGCTGGGATCGTCTCTTCAAGGGCGTTGAATGAGTAAGGCGCAGACGCTCTCGGCGGCGGATCGGACACGGCTTGAAGCCCTGATCGGTCATCAGTTCGCCGAGAAAGAGCGGCTGGATCGGGCTTTGACGCATGCGAGTGCCCGCACGCAAAAAGGCGGGAACTACGAGAGGCTGGAGTTTCTTGGCGACCGGGTGCTTGGCCTCTGCGTCGCCGAACTGCTCTTCCGCACATTCGGCGCGGCAACCGAGGGCGAGCTCTCGGTCCGTCTCAATCAGCTCGTCAGTGCCGATACCTGCGCCGAAGTCGCCGATGAACTCGGTCTGCACTACTTCATTCGCACCGGCGCTGACGTCAAGAAGCTGACCGGAAAGCGCATGATGAATGTCCGGGCCGACGTGGTCGAAAGTCTCATCGCGGCGATCTACCTCGACGGCGGCCTTGAGGTCGCGCGGCGCTTTATCCTGAAGTTCTGGGAGAAGCGGGCAGCACGCGCCGACGGTGCGCGGCGCGACGCAAAGACCGAACTGCAGGAATGGTCGCATGCCAAATTCGGCGTCACGCCGATCTACCGGGTTGATGAACGCAGCGGACCGGATCATGATCCACGCTTCACGGTTACTGTGGAGGTCGCCGGTGTTCAGCCCGAAACGGGAATTGAACGGTCAAAGCGGGCTGCGGAGCAGGTCGCAGCTACGCGAATGCTGGAGCGCGAAGGCATTTGGCAGAAATCCTCTGCCGGAAACTGACGGGACAAATGACAGAAGAACACGAAATGGCGGACGGCTCCGCTGAAACTGCGGGTGCGACACGGTCGGGCTTCGTTGCCCTGATCGGTCCGACGAACGCCGGCAAGTCGACATTGGTGAACCGTTTGGTCGGCGCAAAGGTCTCGATCGTCAGCCACAAGGTGCAGACGACGCGCGCGATCGTCCGCGGCATTGCGATCCACGACAATGCCCAGGTCGTGTTCATGGATACGCCCGGTATTTTCAAGCCGCGCCGAAGGCTGGACCGCGCCATGGTTACGTCGGCCTGGGGTGGCGCCAAGGATGCCGACCTCATCATGCTGCTGATCGACAGCGAGCGCGGTCTCCGCGGTGACGCGGAAGCCATTCTTGAGGGCCTCAAGGAGGTGCATCAGCCGAAGATCCTCGTCCTGAACAAGATCGACCGGGTCAAGCGCGAAGATCTGTTGGCGCTGGCGGCAGCCGCCAACGAGAAGGTCACCTTCACGCAAACCTTCATGATCTCGGCCGAGAACGGCTCCGGTTGCGAAGACGTCATGGATTATCTGGCAAAGACGCTGCCGGAAGGGCCATGGTATTACCCCGAAGACCAGATTTCCGATCTTCCCATGCGCCAGCTTGCGGCTGAGATCACCCGCGAGAAGCTGTTCCTTCGCCTGCACCAGGAACTTCCCTATTCGTCGCATGTCGAGACGGAGAAGTGGGAAGAACGCAAGGACGGCTCGGTTCGCATCGAGCAGGTCATCTACGTCGAGCGCGACAGTCAGAAGAAGATCGCGCTTGGCAAGGGCGGCGAAACGATCAAGGCCATCTCTTCTGCATCACGCCGAGAGCTTTCCGAAATTCTCGAGCAGCCGGTCCATCTGTTCCTGTTCGTGAAGGTTCGCGAAAATTGGGGCGATGATCCCGAGCGCTTCCGCGAAATGGGGCTGGATTTCCCGAAGTAGGAAAAACGGCTTCTACAGCGTTGTTTCTGCGGCAAAAATTCGCTCGCGCATGGAACAACCCTGGGGTTTGTGTGTTCTTATATGAATGTGCTGCCATTGCCGGCGGCATTTCATCATTCGAGCACAAGGGCCTCTATGGCAACCCCGCGCGCCACTCACTCGTTCAAGACCCCGTGCGAGCAGTGTCCGCTGCGTGCCGACTCGACGTTCCGGGAATTCAGCGGCGAAGAGCTGGATTTCGTTTCTAAGTTCAAGCGAGGCGAACTGGCTGCTGACGCCGGCGCGACAATCCTCGTCGAGGGCGCCCATAGCGCTCATCTCTTCACGGTTCTCTCCGGCTGGGGCTTCCGCTATAAAGCGCTGGAAGACGGGCGCCGGCAGATTCTGAACTATATAATGCCGGGCGATCTGATCGGTCTCCAGGGGACGATCATGGGGGAAATGCAGCACTCAGTCGAAGCGTTGTCGCCTGTGTCCCTTTGCGTCTTCGAACGCGACAAACTAATGACCCTTTACAACAAGCATCCGTCGCTCGCCTTCGACATTACCTGGATCGCGGCCCAGGAAGAGCGAATGCTTGATGAACATCTCTTGAGTATCGGCCGCCGGACAGCCCTCGAGCGGGCAGCCTACCTCATTGCCTTCCTGTTCGAGCGGGCGAGGCGACTAAAGCTCCTGACCAAAAATGCGTCGATTCCGATTACCCAACAGCATGTGGCGGATACGCTCGGCTTATCGATCGTTCACACGAATAAAACATTGAAAAAATTATCAAATCGAAACTTGATCCGCTGGCAGGAGCGTGCCTGCGAGGTGCTTGATGGCGAGGGGTTGCTTGCTGCCGCTGGCTGGGAGGGGCTTGGAGAAAAAGTCCGGCCGTTCATATAATGCATGCGGGCGCTATGTCTTTTTTAAATGCATGCTGAGAGACATGGACCTAAGGTCATCCATGCCATCTTTCTTCCTGCTTGCTTTTTATCGACCCGAAACGAAAAAGCGGCTATGCAAGTTAAGCGGTAGATAGTCGTCGGATATGGGGCGTCAGAGGTGGAAATCCGGAAAATGCAGGGGCCGAGCGTCTTGGGCGACACTCAGCGAGGGGCGTATTGGGTATGAAGGCAAACCGTGTTCTGGTCCTTGAGGACAGTTTGATTATCGCGATGGAGGCCGAGGATATCCTTCGTCAGGTGGGTGTCGAGACGATTAGTATCGTCAGCGGCCTCGAACAGGCGATGGAGGTGACCAAGACCGAGCCTTTTGATTTCGCGCTGCTGGACGTCAATCTTGGTGAGGTCATGAGCTTCGATTTCGCGCGCCATCTTTCGAGTTTGAACATTCCCTTCGGTTTTGTCAGCGGTTATTCGGATACGAAGGACTTTCCCGAAGACCTCCGGAACGTGCCGCTGCTCGTCAAGCCGTTTGGCGAGTTGGCGATGCGCGACTTCCTTCAGAAATTGTTCCCGGCGGACGCCTGAACGCCTTTTCATGACAGGGCGTCGGTGTTGCGGTAGGATCGAATCGTAGAGTTCAGGGTTCGTTTCCGATGCAGTGGCACGACCGAGCAATCATCTTGGGCGTCAAGCGCCACGGCGAGAACAGCGTTATTGCCGAGGTGATGACGCGCGAGCGCGGACGCCATCTCGGAATGGTCCGCTCAGGCCGGTCGCGGGCCATGCAGCCTGTCCTCCAGCCTGGCAACGAGGTGGAGGTCACATGGCGAGCCCGTCTCGACGAGCACCTTGGCGAATTTCGTGTCGAGCCGTTGACGTTGCGGGCCGCACGCTTGATGGAAACGGCAACCGCCGTCTATGGCGTGCAGGCGATGGGCGCGTTGCTACGTTTGTTGCCGGAACGCGATCCGCATCCGCACCTGTTCGAAGCTCTCGAGGTCATCCTCGACAATCTCCACAATCCGGCCGACGCAGGCGAACTCTTCGTTCGCTTCGAACTAGCTGTGCTGAATGACCTTGGTTTCGGCCTCGATCTGACCGAGTGCGCGGCTACGGGTGTGCGTTCCGACCTCTTGTATGTGTCACCGAAGTCGGGCAGGGCGGTCAGCCGGGCTGCGGGTGCACCGTGGGCCGACAAGATGCTGCTGCTGCCCCCGTTCCTCAATAGCGAGCAGAACCGTGCGGCCGACATCGACAGCCTCAATGCCGCGTTCCGGTTGACGGCATTCTTTCTGCATCGCCATGTCTATGAGCCGCGTGGCGTGGAGGCGGCAGCGGCGCGCGAAGGCTTCGTACAGGCGACTCTGAAGGCGCTAAAAGCCGCGTCCGCAAAGGACGGCTTGCCGGCCTGATCGACCGTTTTTCATGCTTGAAAAATGTCGTGCAGAGCAGGCGCTTTACCCGCATCGGACATCTTCCTATGTCGATTGCATACAGCCCAGCGATTGGAGGAGTAGGCCATGCTGACCAAACCCGATACGAAGACCACAATAAATCTCTGGGACGGCACTGAAATCCCGCGATTGGGCATGGGCTGCTGGGCGATCGGAGGGCCGTTCTATGCTGGCGATACGCCGCTTGGCTGGGGTGAGGTCGATGACAAGGAATCCATCGCGGCCATTCATCGTGCAATCGAGCTCGGCATTCGTTTCTTTGATACGGCATCGAACTACGGCGCGGGGCATTCCGAGGAGGTTCTGGGGGAGGCGATCGGCAACCGCAGCGACGTTGTCGTTGCGACCAAGTTCGGTTTTGCAACCAATCCTGAGACGAAGCAGGCGACTGGGGCCTTTGCCGACGCCGACTTTATCAGGCGGTCGGCGGAAACATCCCTGCGCCGGCTGAAGAGGGATCGTCTCGATCTGCTCCAGTTCCACTTGAACGACTTTCCGCTTGAGCAGTCGGATGACGTCTTCGAAACGCTGGAGAAATTGCGCGGTGAAGGTAAGGTCGACGCCTTTGGCTGGAGTACCGACTATCCCGATCGGGCTGCGCGACATGCTGCGCGTCCTGGCTTCGTTTCCGTCCAGCACACGATGAACGTCTTCAAGCCGGTGCCGGATATGATCTCGGTAATCGATCGGTATGGACTGATCTCGATCAACCGCGGGCCGCTGGCGATGGGATTGCTCAGCGGAAAATTCAGCGCCGACACGAAGGTCGGCGACAAGGATGTTCGCGGCGCGAGCCTCGACTGGATGGTCTATTTCAAGGATGGGCGCATTGCGCCAGACTTCGCGGCGAGACTTCAGGCGGTTCGCGAGTTGCTGAAATCCGGCGGACGAACTCTCACGCAAGGCGCCTTGGCGTGGCTGTGGGCGCGCTCGTCCCGAACTTTGCCGATCCCGGGCTTCCGAACCGTCGCCCAGGTTGAAGAGAATGCCGGCGCGCTGGCCGAAGGCCCACTGCCTCCTGCGGTGATGACGGAAATCGACGAGACTCTTGCTCAGCTTCGGACTTAGGCGCGGTTGCGCACCTTGAAGGTCCAACCCGCGGGTCTTTCTTCGACAACCCTGACGGTATCGCCGACCGTGATCCTGCCGGTTCCGCGCGGGGTGACATTCCAGCCGAAGAGCGGGCCGGGCACGCGCCGGTCCGCCGACATCCGAATGCGCCCCATGGCCGGCATCGGGTTCGGAACGTCGCGCGATCCGGTCGATTGGTCCTGCGTCGTCATGATGCAACGGGCACAAGGCTTGACGAGGTCGAAACGGATGCCACCGATCTCGATCGCCGCCCAGCGGTCTTCCTGCCAAGCTTCTTCCGTATCGACGACGATATTGGGTCGGAACCGCTCCATGCCGACACGGCCTTCGCCGTGTGTCTCAAGGTCGGCGTTCAGCGCCCGCAGGGAGCCGGTTGTCGTCACCAAGATCTGGTAGCCATCGGCGAACGTGACCGGCGTGCCTTCGCCGGCCCATTCCGCGCTGGCGGAACGTTTGGCATCCTGATCGAAGAACACCAATTTTACATCTCGGCCAAGCCATTCCGAGAGTTGGTGATTGCTGGCGTCGTCGGCAACTGCGGCATTGACGATGGACTTCCAGATCGAAACATCCATCCGCTTCGCGGCCATAGGGATCTGCGCAACCATCTGCTTGTCGCCCATGCTGAGATGAAGCTGCGAAGGCTCGGCCTGAACACCGATGCGAGCGAGATCGGGCAATTCGCGTTGCGTGATGAAGTGTCCGTCCCTGTCGGTGATCATCGCACGCCGGTCGCCCGGAAGCCCAAATGCATCGATCTCTGACGACTGCAGGGCGATGCCTCGGGTGCTCTTGAGCGGATAGATGAAAAGATCAGTGATACGCATCAAGTGCTCCTAGATTTCGTCCATGAATGCCCCGAGGAAGTCGCGCAGCCGTTGATCGCGTTCGGCCGCAAGCGCGCGTCCCGCGTTGGTTTGAAAGCCATCCGCCAGTTTCAACAGTTTGGTCTGGAAGTGGTCGATGACGAAGCGCTTGTCGTCCAGTTGGCGATTGCTGCCAGAAGGATCGAACGGATCGTAGAGCGCCGATGACATTCGGCCACCGATGTAGAAGCAGCGACCAGCCCCGATCATGCCTATCGCATCCAGCCGGTCGGCATCCTGCAGTATCTTCGCCTCCAGCGTTTCCGGCGGAACGTTGGCCGAGAAGCTATGCGTGACAATGGCGTGCGCCACGGCTGCGATATCGTCGCCGTCCCAGTCAAGCTCAGCGAGAACGGCCGATGCCTTCTCTGCCGCCAGCACAGAGGCCTTCGATCGCATGGGGGAGTTCTTTTCCACGGCGACGCAGTCATGCAGCAGGACGGCGGCAGCAATAACTCTCGCATCGCCACCCTCGAGAGCCTGAATCCGCATTGCGTTTTTGAAGACCCGCAGCACATGCGCAATGTCATGCGAACCGTCGTCGCCTTCTGACGAGTGGACCATGAGCTCGCTGGCAAGCTTTTCAAAAGGAGCGAAGGCCTTGGCCTGGAACATGGGATCACCGTGTTGGAAGAATGGTGTCCTTCCATAAACGCCGGAACTAAGAGTCGCAACGAGCTGCCGTTCAGCCCGCCTTGAACCTTTCGTGTTCCGGCAGCTGCGACAGCAGGTAAGGAACCTCAACGGCAGGCCGTGGCGGGCTGATGTGATAGCCTTGGATTTCATCGCACGCTTCAGACCGAAGTAAGGCCATTTGCTCGGCCGTTTCTACCCCCTCCACCGTTACGCGCATGCCTAGCGCGTCACCGAGAAGAATGATGGCGCGCATGATCGCAAAGGCTTCCTTGTCTTCGACGATGCCGTTGACGAACGATTTGTCGATCTTGATCTTGTCGAACGGAAACCGCCGGAGATAGCTGAGGGACGAATAGCCGGTGCCGAAATCGTCCATGCCGATGCGAATGCCGCGCTGCTTCAGAACATGCAGGATCGGCAGCGCCTCATCGAGATTTTCCATTAGCACGCTTTCGGTGATCTCGATTTCCAAACGACCGGCCGTAAGCCCCGCTTCTTCAAGAGCAGCCGCGACGTCGCCCGGCAGGTCACTATCCGTGAATTGAATGGCCGATACGTTGACCGCGACCTTGATATCCTCAGGCCAGTAAACGGCATCGCGGCACGCCCGGCGCAGCACCCAGCGGCCAATGTCGACCACGAGACCGACCTCTTCGGCGAGGGGGATGAATTCCAGCGGTGGCACCCGACCGCGCGTCGGGTGGTTCCACCGCACGAGCGCCTCGAACCCGCAGATACGTTGCTGGCTGAGGTCGTAGAGAGGCTGATAGTGGAGCTCGAATTCCTCGCGCTCGACGGCCTTTCGCAAATCCGCTTCCAGTGCATGCCGCGCTTCGATTTGCGCTTCCATGTCGGCGGTGAAAAAACGCTCGCCCTTTCCGCCGCTGCTCTTGGCGTGTGACAGTGCGACCCCGGCATGCTTCAGCAGGACATCGGTCTCGGTTCCGTCTTGTGGACTGATGGCGATACCCATCGATACGCTGAGCTCGACGGCCTTCTCGCCGCGAAAGAACGGTTCTGACAGTTCCCGCCGGATTTGATCGGCAAGAGCCGTGACATTCCATGGCTGCTGGCGCCCGGATTGCAAAATCGCGAATTCGTCAGAGCCGAGGCGTGCCAACACATTGCCGGCGCCTGCCGACATGCGGATGCGTTCGGCGACCTGCCGCAGGATCTTGTCTCCGGCCGAAACGCCGAGGGTGTTGTTGATCGATTTGAAGCGGTCAAGATTGAGGTGCACGAGCGCGATCTGTTCGTCCGGTTTGCGGCCGAGCAGTGCTGCGTCGATGCGTTCCCTGAGGCTGATGCGGTTTGGAAGCCCAGTCAGCGGATCGTGATGAGCAAGATAGGCGATCCGTTCGGCCGCCTTGCGGTCTTCGGTGATGTCGGCGTGGATGGAGATGTTGCTGCCATCGGGCAGAACGGTGATAACGCTCCGGATCGTCCGTCCGTCATCCATCATCCATTCGCGGTGACGGATGTGTCCGCCCTGCGGACTGGCGTCACGCAAACGGGAAATCTTTTGCTCAACTCGCTCGGTGCCGCGAACCTTCCCAATCAGCGATCCCATGGAGGCCCCGGACGATGCGTCATCAGCGCTGAACCCGAAAAGCTGTCGGAAGCGCGTGTTGCAGACGATCAGGCGCTGTTCCGCGTCAAAGACGCTCAGTCCTTCTGGCAGGTTGTCGAGTACGATCTGAAAAAGGCGTCGCTGTTCCGTGAGTTTTGCCGTCGTTTCGGCAAGCGTGCCTTTCAGTCTGTCGGTGTCGTGGCTCAGCCGCTGAAATCGATGCTCGGTCGCCCGCGTTTTTCCCGCCTGCAGCCGATACGTCTCGACAACGAGATCCACCAGACGCTCGGCGTTTGCAGAGCCGTCCCCGCCGACAGCGCTCGTACATTGCTGCCGGAAGAGGGTCTCAGCATCCATTTGCGGCAATCTCGATTCCGGGAGAGAAACGCCGTTGAGCGGAATCCTGAGAGTCGCCTGCTAGCCTGCAATTGCGACGCTGCGCGTCAGACATGAAAGAACCTTTTGAAGCAATCGAAAAAACTATTGTCTGGGCAATTTAAAAACTCACCTGGCGCGATGCACCGTGGAGGAGATAATCCCTCGGTCGCATTAAAATTCTATTGCACCGCAAACGAATATATCGTGGGCACTATATTTGGGTGGATGGTGTCGTATTGCCTTCAGAACCAGGCGAGTGGAGAGGAGTGCCAAGGCCAGCGATGCGCGAAGATCACACTTTGTCAATCATAGTTAATGGCGTGTTAACAGCTTATTGACGCAGTGCGCAAATCAGTTTAACGACCGCTTAGTCTTTCAATTTCCCCATTTCGTATTGCGTACAAACATCACCGAAACGGCGGTGAATGGAGGTTTGTATGAGCCAAGTTTCATCGGTTAATGATACGTCCTACGCATACCTCGCGACGTTGTCACGGCTGGATACGAACGGCGATGGCGTGTTGAGCCGTGGCGAGCGGGCGGCTGATGAGAAGCCGGGTATTCTGAAGCAGCTGGGCGAAGAAGGTAGCATCCAGGAATTCGCGCCCAAGCTGTCGGATAGCGTGCTTGCATTCATGATGGGTACTCGTGAGAGCGGAAGCGTCAACTTCTATCCGCAGTCCCAGCAGAGCACTTCGTCCGATCTCTATAAGAGCACCTACGGTCAGTATGATCTCGACATCTGATCACATTGTGCACGCTGAAATTTGCAGAGCCGGCCGCTAAGGCCGGCTTTTTCTTTGTTGCCGTTTCAGGAACAGCTTCGTGCCTCACACGTTGGAAACGACGATGCAAGGAAGGAAGCTCCAATGAAAACAACACTCTCGATAGCCGCTCTGGCGTTCATATGCGTTTCGTCGGTGGCGATGGCTCAGGAGAAGCAAACTGCCACCGCCGACTTTGTTGACAAGGACGGGAAAGCAAGCGGCCGAGCGACGCTGACGACCGCGGCAAACGGAGGTGTGCTGATCGAAGTCGAGGTGACTGAACTGCCCGCCAACAAATGGGTTGCCTTCCACGTCCACGAGACCGGCAATTGTGATGCTGCCGGCCATCACGAGTCAGCCGGAAAACACTTCAATCCCACCAATGCCGAACACGGCTTGCTGTCCGCAAAAGGACCTCATGCCGGAGACATGCCGAACCAGTATGTGGACCAGGACGGTGTTCTACGGGCGCAGATTTTTGACAGCATGGTCACCCTCGACGGCAAGACCGACGGCATTCGCGGTCGAGCGCTCATCGTTCACTCCAATTCCGATGATAATCGCAGCCAGCCTGCAGGAGACGCAGGAGAGCGCCTAGCCTGTGGCGTCATCAAGTAATTCGTGCCGATTCATCGATAGTAATATCGCTCGGCATACCACTCGCTTGATGCCATAGGCTTGCCGGTCGCCATCCATCGCCCGACGCCGCTCCCTTCGAGTAGATCGGCAGTGGCGTGATCTTCGAGCCCGACAAATATGATATTGGTGTTTTCACGCAGAAGGGGATCATCGCCCAATCCCGTTCGACTGTGATCGGTGGCGTGCAGCAAGCTCATCCTGACGTAGAAGAACTCGGCCTGGTAATCTTCAACGCCTTCTTCGCTGAATGCATGCGCAACGTCGATGACTGATCTCTGAGGCCCATCGTAGACCGTGATAGTCTCGTTCAAACCGAATGTCGCTCCATAGAGGGCGATCGAACGTGTCGGAACCGAGCTGATAGCGCCGTTTGTCACGTCCATCTGCTGACCGAAGAAGCTCGTCTTGACACCATCGAGATCCCCCCGGAAAAAATAGGAAAATCGGTCCCGCGTGAGATAGATCGCCTGCCAGCGAAAACGGGCATATTCATCCGACGCGCTTGTCAGGCTCTTGAGAGTGGCCAAGCAGCTTATAAACGTATCGCGATAGTTCTGCAGCGGCATCGATCAACCTCTTCTAGAGGGTTAACCGGTATCGACTCAAAACGTTCCGGCGGTTTGGTCGTTCAAAGTGAGTGCGAAAGGCGCGTTTCCATCCGCGTCCGCGCCCCTGCCGATGGAACGAACCGCGTCCGCGAGCCGTCCCCGTCGTCCGAGCACGTCGTCACCCATCTGAACCAGCCGTGTATTCGGTGTGGCAAAGGGCGAGGCAGCGCGAAGCCGGCGAACGAGCGCCATGTCGTCTTGCTCCGGAAATACGGAAAGCGCGGCAATCAAGGCTGCCGCGGGTGATCGGGAGACGCCCATCCAGCAATGGATCAGCAGCGGCGCAACCCGATCCCAATCACGGGTGAAATCGATGATCTGCCGTACATGGGTTTCATCCGGCGCGACAAGGTTTCCGGTTCCCTTGAAGGCGATGTCGTTCATGTTGAGGAGCAAGTGCCGGTGCGCCTCGATCACCGCAGGGCGGTGAAAGGCCTGCTCCTTCGCCATCAGGCTGATCATCTCACGCGCGCCGTGCCTGACCGCCATCTCGGCGATCCGGGCCAGAGGGGCGACAACGATCATGGTCATGCTTTGCTGCCCCGCATGGCCTCGATCGTCTCGAATCGCTCGCAAAAGAGGCGCTGCGCCTCGACGGCCGGGAGCGGCGTCATCAAAAGCATGTCTTTTGTGATCCCGCGCGGCTGGCCGAAGAATTTCTGCGCCTCAGCCGCCGTAAACCCGGCAAGCTGTGTTGCTTCGAAGTAGGCGGCGATGGTGTCGGCCTTCTTGATCCTCTCCTTGAGTTCGCGGGTCGGGTGGGGAGGCAGGCCAAAGCGCAGGTGTACCGCGGCCTCCAGCCGCTTCTCGACGGCCTTGTATCCACCGCCGACCACCGATTTGAACGGTGAAATCATGTCGCCGATGACATATTCCGGTGCATCGTGGAGCAGCGCCATCAGGCATTGATCGGCTGTCGCGTCGTTCAGTCGACGGAAGATATCCTCCACGACAAGGCAATGCTGGGCGACGGAGAAGGCATGGTCTCCGGACGTCTGTCCGTTCCAGCGGGCGACGCGCGCAAGCCCATGCGCGATGTCGCTGACCTCAACGTCGAGTGGAGAGGGGTCGAGAAGATCGAGGCGGCGGCCGGAAAGCATGCGCTGCCACGCGCGGGGCGCCTTTGCGGTCACGCGCTGGCCTCGTCCGCCGTCGACGGAAATGTAAGCCCGGTCCAGCCGGGTAGTTCCAGCGTTACGGGGACGTCGCCCACCAACAACGGAGTGCGCGCTGCCATAGCTTCGCCTGCACGGTCAATGCGAACGATCGCAAGTCCGCCGTTCCCGACGACCGAGCCAAGCGTGCCGACCGGCTTACCAGCCGCTGTAATCTCCGTGCCGGAGGGTGGCAACTCCGTCTCCGCCGTCACCGTGACGGCGCGGCGGCGTGCCGTTCCACGATGCTGCATGCGCGACACGACTTCCTGCCCGACATAGCAGCCCTTCTTGAAGGAAAGGCCGCCGTTGAGGTCCATCAGGACATCGTGTGGGAATGCGTCCTGCAGGGCATAGTCCTGTCCGGACTCGGCGATGCCGTTTGCAACACGCAACGCATTGTAGGCGTCGGCGTCATCGGCTCCGTGCTGCCCGGGTTGCCGCGCGAGCGCGATACCGGACTTGGAAAACCGGCTGTCGGTCGGGCCCTTGCTTTCGCCCTCCCAAGAAACGGTCACACCTTCGCCGGCGGGTGCCAGATCGACGGCTGCCCTGAGCTTGTACATCGTCAGTCGTTTGAGCAGCGCGTCCCGCTGATGGTCGTCGGTCTCCAGCATGAACCCATCGCCGTCCCGCCAGATCATGAAGTCGAACAGGATCTTGCCCTGTGGGGTCAACAGCGCACCCGGCCGCGCCTCTTCAGCCGGAAGTGTGGCGATATCCGTGGTAATCAGGTTCTGTAGGAAGGGTTGAGCCTCCAAGCCGCTGACTCGAATGAGCGAGCGGTTCTTCAGAAATACGGCTGGCATGGCGGCACCTGTCGCGTTCGTTATCGCTCAGAAGTATGTCTTCGCTGAGGGGATCGCAAGTCTCAGTCGCCGGCGGTGAAATACTTCCACTTGCCGTCGGGAGTGATGCCCAGCCGATAGAAATTGTAACCCCCGAACTCCTGCATATCGGACAGGTCACCGGCCGTGACGATGCGCAGCAATTCGACGCGCTCGGGAGGCGTGAGAGCTTTCAGATCTTTTTCTGCGAAGTAGGGCCAGACGTACATCTCGTCAGACGTACCCTGACCAACGTGGACGAACCCCGTGGAGATGACGTCAAGCATGATCGCAAGGATCTCATCGCCTTCAGGATCACCCGACAGGTCTTTGAGCGCGCTGATCGGGTCGTCCGTCGGCTCGCCGACCGTTACCTGAGTCTGCGTGGCACCAGTGCCGAGCAGGGGACGCAGCCGCTCGAGATCGCCGGAAGCGGCAGCCTCGACGATCTGTTCCCGCATCTTGCGAACAGGCTCGGGAACCTTGCTGATATCGTAGATGACCTCGACAGGCTTCGAGTTTTCCTGGGCGCCGGGCGTCTTGTCGTTGCCTTGGCCGGCCTGCGAGTTGACCAACGGGTCGGGCATCGGCACGCCGGGCGCGGTCGGAGAGGGCGCCGGCTTGTCGCCGCCTTGCCCGGGAGCGCTCTGTTCAGTTTGTCCTTGAGTCTTTTGCAGCTCGGAAAGTGCCAGGGCTGACGTCCCGGTCAGAAAGCTGCTGGCGCTAAGGCCGATTGCAAGCAAAAGCGGCACGATCGCGGGCCGCGAAGCATTGTCCCTAGCGGAATGCATGAAACTCTCTGTGATCGTTATTGCAGGGTGCGGGTCGGAGAAAACTCGCCGGCGAGCATGCGCTCGCGTAAGGATTCTAATAGCGCTTCCGCGCTGCTTTCGCCATGAAGTCGAATCGTTTCACGTAGCGCATGGATGATTGCTGTATCGGCGATGATCTCGGGTTCGATTCCGTCTGCCATGCCGTCGGCCCAGGCTTCGTTATGGTACTCCAAGGCCGCCTGAGTCTTCTCATGAACGATCATGTCGTCGATGTCATTGAGGCTTGGTTCCATTGTCATTTCCTCAAACTGCATGCCTTACTGCGTAGTTAACAACCTTATCAGCCTTTTCCCAAAACGACACGGCCGCCAGTGAAAAGAGGTTAATTAACCGTTAATTTCCGAACCGTGACGTAATTTCTGTGGCAAGTGTTGCACCTTCGTTACGGTATCGCTCTTCTGCCACGATGGCTGCCTGCGTGCAATCCGTATAAACGGACGCAAAAGCACGGTAGCCGCGATTGAACGCGGCAGTGAGTTGTTCCTTGCGCTGCGGCTCGTCCTTGGCCTCTGAATCAAGCAATTGCTGCATTCGCGCCCGCCACTCGCCGCTGTTTTCCGCCTTGCAGAGAGTTCTCAGGTAGTGAACCGACCCCAATACTTCGGCAAGCCGCGAAAGCTTGTCGTCGTATGGAACGGTGACCGTTTTTGGCGCATTTTCCTCCGGCAACACTGTCGGCGTTTGACCCTGTGCCCATACAGGAGCGGGTAGGGCGGCGCTTGCGCATAGTGCAAGAGACAAGAACACGCGTCGAACGGGAATCATGCTCATAGTTGATACTCTGACCGTGACGGGAACAAGGCGCGGCCAAGAATTTCCACTGTCTTATTCACCACTGGATGCCAGCCGTTCGGCACATTCCAGCACGCTTTGCGGCACTGGCAGCCGGCGGATTTCCTCAACGGTGAACCAGCCGATAGCAGCCGCATCGTCGGCTGCGGTTGCGATGGTGGCCCCGTCGGCCTCGACGCGAAATACCGACAGAAAGAAGTGGCTGACGACAGCGCCGTCGGCGGCATGTGTCTTCAGATCGTATGTCGCGAAAAGCTGAGGGCTGTGAGCTGTTATGCCGGTTTCCTCCTCGAGCTCGCGCAAGGCGGCTTCCTCGGGCGCTTCGCCCGGCTCAGCCCGTCCGCCGGGGAACGCATACATGTCGGCCGACGGCGGATTGCGCCGGAGCACGAGCAAGAACCGATCTCCACGCTGGAGGATAGCTGAGGATGCTGCCTTCGGAATGGAACTCATGGGGATGATACGTCGATCCTATTTTGGCTGTGCTTGGCGCCGCCGCCGTTCCACTGGATATTGAACGCGGCGATTCGAAGGAGCTGTCGTGACTTATATCATCTATGCCGCTGCCGCTGTGTTCGAGATTGCCGGTTGTTTTGCCTTTTGGGCATGGCTGCGGATGGCAAAACCCGCCTGGTGGCTGGCGCCGGGCATGATGTCTCTGGCGCTCTTTGCGTGGCTCCTTACTTTCGTGCCAAGCGAGGCCGCCGGCCGCACCTTCGCCGCCTATGGTGGGATCTATATAGTGGCTTCGCTGATCTGGCTGTGGATTGTGGAGAACCGTGTGCCCGACCGCTGGGACATCGGTGGTGCACTTGTCTGCCTCTGCGGCACGGCCATGATCCTGTTTGCGCCGCGCAGCTGAGCGAGCCTTGACCGCAGCGGATCGGAGTGCAAAGACAGTCCAATGTGTGGACGCTACGCGCTGACGGTATCCCCTGAAGAATTGAAGGAAATCCTCGGGATCATGGATCTCGATGACTTTCCCGCGCGCTACAACATTGCCCCGACCCAGCCCATCCTCGTTGTCGTTTCGGATGAAACTCGCGAAAAGGGCAGCAATCTTCCGGAGCGGCGCGCAGTGCTCGTGCGCTGGGGCTTTACGCCCGGCTGGGTGAAGGATCCGAAGCAGTTTCCCCTGCTGATCAATGCCCGCGCCGAAACAGCCATCGGCAAGGCGTCGTTTCGCGCCGCCATGCGCCATCGGCGCGTCCTTGTACCTGCCTCCGGCTTTTATGAATGGCATCGCCCGAGCAAGGAGAGCGGCGAGAGGTCCCAGGCCTACTGGATCAAGCCGCGCCGCGGTGGTGTTGTTGCCTTCGCGGGCCTGATGGAGACATGGTCTTCCGCCGACGGTTCGGAGGTCGATACCGGGGCGATCCTGACGACTGCGGCGAATGCCGCGATCGCTCCGATCCATGATCGCATGCCTGTCGTCATCAAACCCGAAGACTTTTCCCGCTGGTTGGATTGCAAGACGCAAGAACCGCGCGACGTTGCCGACCTGATGAGGCCGGTTGAGGAGGATTTTTTCGAGGCAATCCCCGTTTCCGACAAGGTCAACAAAGTCACCAATATGGGCGCTGATCTGCAGGAAAGGGTGATCGTCGAGAAGCCGCCGTCGCCGTCTGAAAAGAAAAAGCCGGACGACGGCCAGCTCAGCTTCTTCTAATCCGATAATCCCACCGCATCATTTTTCCGGAACATCCCATGATCTCCCTCTCGGCCGCGCTTGCCGGCTTCTTCCTTGGTGCTTCGCTCATCATCGCAATCGGTGCGCAGAACGCATTCATTCTGCGTCAGGGTCTGCTGCGGTCGCATGTTTTCATCCTGTGCCTCATCTGCGCCCTGTCGGATGCGGCGCTGATTGCGGCCGGCGTTGGCGGGCTAGGCACCCTCGTTGCTCAATCGCCAACTCTGCTCTCAGTGGTGACGATAGGGGGTGCGATATTCCTGGGTTCGTATGCAGTAGTGGCTTTTCGCAGGGCCTTTCACCCGAGCGCAATGCGGGCTGATTCTCCGAAACCACTGGGTCTGAAGGCCGCCGTCGCGACTTGCCTGACCTTCACTTTTCTAAACCCGCATGTCTACCTCGATATGGTCGTCCTGATCGGCAGCCTGTCCGCCGCCTATAGCGGCGTGGATCGCATCGCCTTTGGCCTCGGCGCCGCGACCGCGTCGTTCATCTGGTTTTTCGGTTTGGGCTACGGCGCTCGGCTGTTGCAGCCGATCTTTGCAAGGCCAGCCGCTTGGCGGGTTCTCGACGTCATCATCGGCGTTGTCATGGGATTGCTGGCAATCAGTCTGCTCGTCCGCTTCTTCCACCCGGCCTAGGCTTTCGGGATGCGGGCAGGCAACAACAACTCAGTCGCGCGTCATCAAACGCGCGCTGGATTTTCAATTCGATGACGGAAATAAAAGCCCGCTCTGGGCTGTCGTTAGCGTCCGCCGCGATGGCGGCTTCGATCGCTAGGCGATCTTCTTGACGAGCGGCGGCTTGCTCTTGAGCATCAGGGCAGCCGCCAGAACGGCCTTCAGGCCTAGCGGACGGTAGTTAGCGCTGAGGTCCGACTTTGCGGGCTGTTCGACGCTTGTCTTCTTCGGGGTCACAATACTCTCCTCACGTGCTGTCCCTAGACTCTTATATTTATTGCTCTTTTGCCTGCAATAGCGACAAAATCGAGGCGTCGCACATCAGGAATTATGAATCCGATGCATAATTCGCGAGGCTTGAGTCAGGCCTACTTCCGCAAGGAGCGCGGGAAAATGTCAGATGTGGCGTCCGATATCGTCTTCGCCGACGCCGGGTTCCTCGATCGTCAGCGTGCCGTATTTGCGCTTCCATTTGCGGGCGCCGAACGGCAGCGTGCAAAGGTAAAGCACCGCGGTCACGACCATGACTTCCCAGGTGAAGCTCGACAGCAGGGCGACGTATAGAACGACGCCAAGCATGACCGGCAGCACGAGATCGCGCCGCAGCCTGCTGCCTTCTGATTTGCCGGACCAGACAGGCAGGCGGCTGATGAGCAGGAACGCGATCAGCACGGTATAGGCAGAAGAGAGATAGGCGAAGGTACGATCGGTCGTCAGGCCGAGGAATCCGAGATAAACCGGCAACAGCACGAGCATCGCGCCGGCCGGCGCGGGCACACCCACGAAATACTCCGACTGCCACGACGCCTTGTTCTCACGCTCGGCCATGACGTTGAAGCGAGCCAGACGAAGGCCCGCGGCGATGGAATAGATCAGGGCGGCGATCCAGCCGATCGAACGGGCCTGATCGAGCGCAAAGACATAGACAACGAGTGCCGGCGCGACGCCGAAGTTCACGATATCAGCCAGCGAATCCATTTGCGCGCCGAACTTCGACGTCGCCTTCATAAGGCGCGCTACTCGCCCATCGATCCCGTCGAGGAACGCGGCGAGAAGCACCATGCCGACCGCCAGCTCGTACCTGTTCTCGAAGGCGAGCCGGATGCCGGTGAGGCCGGCACAGATTGCGAGAATCGTGATGAGATTCGGGATGATCAACCGAAATGGAATTTCGCGAAGCCGTGGTCCGCGACCCGAATCGTCAGCAGGGCCGTTCGGTTCGAAAGGCGGGAAGGGCGTTTCCATGTCGCTCTCCAGTGCTGTTAGCTTCGACGGCTGACGACCGGACCCTTGGCCGAGCCGAATTCGGCCAGCACGGTTTCTCCGGCGATTGCTGTCTGGCCGAGCGTCACCCGGGGCGCCGCGCCTGCCGGCAGGAATACGTCAAGACGCGAACCGAAGCGAATAAGGCCAAACCGTTCGCCGGCATCCAGCGGGTCGTTCGGGTTTGCCCAGCAAAGGATGCGTCGGGCAACAAGGCCGGCAATCTGCACGACACCGATCTGGCCATGCTTGGTTTCGATGACAAGACCGTTGCGTTCGTTGTCTTCGCTCGCCTTGTCGAGCTCAGCGTTCACGAAGCTGCCCGACCGGTAATTCACGCTGACGATCCGACCACGCACCGGTGAGCGGTTCACGTGGCAGTTGAACACGTTCATGAACACCGAGATGCGCAGCATCGGCTCGCTGCCGAGGTTCAGCTCGACCGGCGGTACGACCATCTGGACGGATGAAACCTTGCCATCAGCCGGGGAGATGACGAGATCGTCGTCCTGAGGCGTCATTCTCTCGGGGTCGCGGAAGAAATAGGCACACCAGAGTGTCAGGATCAGACCGATCCAGAACAGCGGCTTGAAGATCCATCCCAAAACCAGCGATGCGACGAAGAACGCGGCGATGAAGGGATAACCTTCCTTGTGCACCGGGACGATGGTGTTGCGTACCGTATTGAACAAGCTCATCTATACCGCGCTCCTAGCGTTCTTTTCTCACCGCTGGTTACAAGGAAACCGCGGCCTCGGCAATGCCGCACCTCCTCGACCCACATCTATGACGTGCTTCTGAACAGTAAAGCAGTCGAATTGCCAGGCTAGTTCGCGGGCGCAAGCCTGTTCACGATACCCAAATCGTCATTCTCGCGGACCTGCTTCAGGTGCTCTTCGGCCTGCGTGGCCTCACGTTGGCGATTCCACATCGAGGCATATAGGCCCTTCTTTTGAAGGAGTTCTGCGTGGGTGCCGCGTTCAGCAATCTCGCCGCTCTTCAGAACGATGATCTCGTCGGCGCCGATGACCGTCGATAGGCGGTGGGCGATGACCAGCGTCGTGCGGTTCTTCGATACCACATCGAGCGCGGTCTGGATGTCTCGCTCGGTCGTGGTATCCAGGGCGGACGTGGCCTCGTCGAGGATGAGAATCGGTGGCGCCTTCAGGACTGTTCGCGCGATTGCGACGCGCTGCTTTTCGCCGCCGGACAGCTTCAGACCGCGCTCGCCGACCTTGGTGTCAAAGCCTTCCGGCAGCAGATCGATGAAGTGCGCGATCTGCGCGATTTCGGCGGCAGTTTTTACGTCTGCGTCGCTGGCAGATGGGCGACCGTAGCGGATGTTGTAGGCAACCGTATCGTTGAAAAGGACGGTATCCTGCGGAACCATACCGATCGCCGATCGCAAGCTCTTCTGCGTCACCGCCCTGACATCCTGGCCGTCAACGGAGACCGAACCGCTCTGGATATCGTAGAAACGATAGAGCAGACGCGACAATGTCGATTTGCCTGCCCCAGACGGGCCGACAACTGCGACAGTCTTGCCGGCCGGCACCTCGAAGGAAATGCCTTTGAGGATCGGTCGGGCGGGGTCGTAGGAAAAATGCACGTCCTTGAAGGAGATGGCGCCTTGCTTGATATCCAGGGGGGCGGCGTCGGGTGCGTCTTTCACCTCGGCCTTGACTTCAAGGAGATCGAACATCTGCTCGATGTCGGTCAGCCCCTGGCGGATTTCGCGATAGACGAAGCCAATGAAGTTCAGCGGGACGGAGAGCTGAAGCAACATTGCGTTAACGAAGACGAAATCGCCGACTGTCTGTTCGCCGCGTTGGACCGCGAGGGCTGACAGGATCAACATGACGGTCGTTCCCAGACCGAAGATTACGCCCTGGCCGAAGTTCAGCCAGCCGAGCGAGGTCCAGACGTCAGTCGCCGCTTTCTCATACCGCTCCATCGACCTGTCGAAGCGCCGGGCCTCCATCTCCTCGTTGCCGAAGTACTTGACCGTCTCGAAGTTGAGGAGCGAGTCGATCGCCTTGGTGTTGGCGTCGGTGTCACTGTCGTTCATCGTGCGGCGGATGGCGATGCGCCAGTCGCTGGCGCGGATCGTGAACCAGATGTAGGCCCAGACTGTGAACGCGGTGACGGCGAGGTAGGAAAACCCATAGCCCCACCAGAAGATGATGGCGGTCAGCAGGAATTCGATCAGCGTCGGAACGGAGTTGAGGATCGTGAAGCGGACGATGGTCTCGATCCCTTTCGTGCCCCGCTCGATGACCCGCGACAATCCACCGGTCTTTCGTTCCAGGTGAAAGCGCAGTGACAGTTCGTGCATGTGCACGAAAGTCTTGTAGGCCAACTGCCGGACGGCGTGTTGTCCGACGCTGGCAAATAGCGCATCGCGCAACTGGTTCAGGCCGAGTTGAAGGAGGCGCGTGACGTTGTAGGCGATCACCAACGCCGTCGCCCCGACGAAAAGGTCCGGCACCTTTCCGGCCAGGTCCATCCTGCCGTTCAGCGCATCCGTAGACCACTTGAAGAAATAGGGAACGAGCAGCAGGACGAATTTGGAGACAAGCAAATAGACCGACGCCCAGACGACGCGCATCTTGAGATCGGTACGACCGGTCGGCCACATGTAGGGCCAGAGATTGAACAGCGTCCGCAGCAGGTTGGAATCAGAGACTGTTTTGCCGTTTGCCATGCGAATCTCCCGCCGAAAGGCGCTGATGGCGCTGCGTTGCCGACAAATTTGGGAGCGGCGGAAATGCCGAAAAGGCGTCGCCGGACATGATCGTCGTCACCGCCATATAGGGGTTGGCGGGAGCAATACAACAGATCGACGCCAGAGGAAAAGAGCGGCCGGACGTGTTCTCCGTCCGGCCGCTCTTTTTATCGTATGATCGCCTTAAAGATGTTCGCCGTGCATCCGCTTGCGGTGAAGCTCTTCTGCGTTCGGCAGGGCATCTTTGGGAAGGCCGAAGATCTGGCCCGGCAGAATACGGTCCGGGTTGGGGATCTTGTCCTCGTTGGCGACGTAGATGGTCGTGTAGCGGACGCCGGCGCCGTAGATACGGCGAGAGATCTGCCAGAGGGTATCGCCGCGGCGGATAATGACCGTCTCATTGCTCGGAGCAAGCGGCGCCTGCTCGATCGTCGTCGGCTCGCCCTGACCGCTCGCGACTTCGTTCGTAACGGGTGTACTAGGTGCCTCCTCAGGGCCAGTCAGTTGTGCGATATCGGCGCCAAGCTTGCCCAGCGCAGCGCCAACCGACTTCGCATCCTTCGGCAGGGCCTGCACTGTCTTCAGTGCCCCTGCAGCAGTTTGTGCTGCGGTGGACGCTTGTTGTTTGAAGTCGGCAGTCGCATCGGCTGCGGGGCGGAATTCTGTGATGGCGCGCAGGGCGAACTCGTTGGCGGAGCGGGCGGCGGCGAGCTGCTCCGCTCCCGGTATCTTGCCGTCGGCGAACAAGCCGTTCAACAGAGAGAAGGCCTTGGAGGCGTCGCTCTTCAGCTTTCCGAGTGCGCTTTCATCGAGTGGCACCGTCGCGGGTGAGGTTCCGGGTGTTGAGCCGGCGCCCTGCGCGGCAACCGTCACCTGATTTCCTTCCGGACGGTTGAAATTGACGGAGGCACGAACAGCGACCTTGCCAGCGTCATCGAGAACGTCGACGCGAATCTTGTGATCGCCGACGGAAAGCGGCATGACGCCATCGACGACGAAATGACCATCTGGACCGGCCTTTGCCTTGCCGATCATCTTGTCGTCCGCGTAGGCAATCACATTTGCCAACGGCTTTGCCATGCCAGCGACAAAGATCTTGTCGCCTTCGATCTCGACGGCGTTGACCATGACATCAGCGGCCGCAGCAGGGCCGGGCTGTGCACCGGCAGCTGCTGGCGCATTCGCAACATCTGGCGAACCAGGTGTCTGGGCCGGAGCTGCAGGCTGATCCGACGGCGCAACATTGCCATTGGAGGCAACCTGGGCGTCTGGCTTGGGTGCGGTGATGATGCGGCTCGCAGTTCCTGGTTTGGAGACCATCGCCAGCAGTTCGGAGCTCTTGCCGTCCTTCGGAACGGAAACGGTGGCAACCTCTTCAGATGTCGACGCTTTGCCGTCTTTGCCGGTGGCTCGGAGGACGAGTTGATGATCGCCGGCGGCAAGCGGATTGTCCAGCACCGCAGCAAAATCGCCGGTCGGGCCGACGTTTGTGGTGGTGACGACCTTGTCGCCGTCGACGATTTCAAGCTTGCTGTTTGGCTCGGCCGAGCCGGCAATGACGGTGGAACCGTCCGGCTCGACGCGTAGCACGTCGAACGTCGGAAGGTTGCTCGCATTTTCGGTTGGGGTAGCCGCAGGCGACGGCTGGCTCGCCGCCGTGCCAGTTTCCGCGGAGCCGGTCAGCGTCGCCTCAGCTTTTGCAACCGCCATTACCGCATCGGCAGTGTTTTCCGGCAAGGCCTTGATGATGGTCAGAGCCTTGGCGGCGCCATTCTTGGCCTTGGTGGCGGCAGCCGCCGTGACCGGATTCGTGCCATCCGGGATCGCAAGGTCTGCAAGTGTCTGGAGAGAGGTGGTCGCCTTCGATTTTGCCGCTTCGAAAACTTCCTGAGTCGGACCCTTGCCGTCGGCAAAGAGCGCCTTAAGTTCCGAGATGGCTTGG
This sequence comes from Rhizobium grahamii CCGE 502, assembly GCF_000298315.2. GTDB lineage: Bacteria > Pseudomonadota > Alphaproteobacteria > Rhizobiales > Rhizobiaceae > Rhizobium > Rhizobium grahamii. The sequence goes on from NZ_AEYE02000008.1 coordinate 179,976, forward strand.
CCCGCCTCCGAAGCAAGGCGCCCGACCGTTTGGGTCGTAGCGGCGTCGTCTGGAGCTGCAGGGCGGGATGTCTTCGCCGATTCGTTGACCGTCTTCTTCACCTCGGAGCCGGCTTGATTGATTGCGTCACCAACTTTCGCGGCGTCTCCGCCGATGCGGGGCATGACGAAAAATACCATCAAAAGAATTGCGACTACAAGCACTGCGAGAGCCAGCAAGCCGGCACGGTTTCTCATCATCACGTCTCCCCAGGCGGCAATCTTGCCGGACTTCCTAAAATTGCTAGCGATTCCCGCTGCTTTGCACAAGCAGTCAAAGTAGCCGGGCAAATGTAACAGACAGGTTTTCCGTCATTTTTCTTGACTGGAGCCAGAGAGAATAGTTGTTTGCCCGTATGACAGATCAATCTCATTACATTCGCTCCATTTGTGTCTATTGCGGCTCGCGACCGGGCAGCGATCCTCGCCACATGGCCGCCGGCCGTACGCTGGGTAAGGAAATCGCCGAGTATGGCCTACGCCTCATCTATGGCGGAGGCACCAAAGGCATCATGGGGGCTGTGGCGAGCGGCGTGCTTTCGAACGGGGGTCAGGTCACCGGGATCATTCCCGAGTTCCTGATCGACATGGAGGCTACGCGCCATTCCCTCGGCCAGCTCAATGAGTTGATTGTAACCCCTGACATGCATACGCGCAAACATGCGATGTTCGAGCGTTCGGACGCATTCGTGGCGCTGCCCGGCGGCATAGGCACCCTGGAGGAGATCGTCGAGATCATGACATGGGCACAGCTCGGCCGTCATGAGAAGCCGATGGTATTCGCCAACGTCGGCGGCTTCTGGGATCCGATGATGGAGCTGTTGCGGCATATGACGGACGAAGGCTTCGTTCACACCGCCCATCGCGTTCAGCCGCTTGTCATTGACGACATTTCGGAAATCATCCCCGGCATCATGGCGCAGGCTGCTGAGATCGCCTCTGTCGATCGCGACGGCGAAGATGCGGTGATCTCAAAAATGTAGGGCGCTACCGGGGCGAGAGACCAGATTCTCGTCGATTCTGACGTTAGAGCTTTGGTTCGCTCGCCCGTTCCGCCGCCCTTAGCGCTCCCTGCTGCCGCGCAGCATCGCCCAGCTATAGAGGACGAGGCCGGCCCAGATCAGCGGGAAGGCGATCATGCGCGCGGTGCCGAGCGGCTCGTGGAAAATGAAGATCGCGATGAGGAAGATCATCGTCGGCGCGATGTACTGCATGATCCCAATCGTCGATAGACGCAACAGCTTGGCGCCGTTGGCGTAGATCATGAGCGGCACGGCAGTGACGACACCGCAGCCGAGCAACAGCGCCGTATCCGCCAGACCCGTGCGGTAGAGGTGCCCTTCGCCGGTACCAAGCTCGAGATAGAGTATGTAGAAGAATGCCGGAATGCTGAGGATCAGCACTTCAAGAAAAAAGCCTTGGTTCGGGCCGAGCGGCAAGGTCTTGCGGAACAGTGCGTATAGACCCCAGGAGATCGTCAGCGTCAGCGACACCCACGGTAGACCGCCGCTATCGAGCGCCAGTACAACGACCGCAAGACCGGCGAGCACAATGGCCGCGATCTGTAGTGGTTGCAGCCGCTCCTTCAGCACGACGGCGCCGAGGAAGATGCTGAACAGCGGATTGATGAAGTAGCCGAGTGCGGCGTCGAGCGAATGGCCGGTGCCGATCGCCCAGACATAGGTTCCCCAGTTCACGGTGATCAGCGATGCGGTCAGAGCCGCCATCGCCAGCATCCGCGGCGACCGCAAGGCCGTGCGGATGTCCTGCGTACGGCCGAGCACGATGAGCACGAGGCCTGCGAGCGGAAGCGACCAGAGAATGCGATGCGCGATGACCTCGGCCGGAGAAATATGGGCCACGGCCTTCATGTAGATCGGCAGGAAACCCCAGAGGAGATAGGCCGTTAGTGCAAAGGCGAAGCCGCGTGGACTGTCTTCATTCTTGGCGACTGGAGCGCTTGCATTGGCGGACATCGAGTGTTTCCATATTTGTTCTTTACGGATCCGCTTAACCTAACGGACGTGAATAGGCCAATTCATTTCGGTGAATGGATGCCGGCCTTCACGCTGGTGAGGACCATGGACGACGAGGCTCTTGCGAACAGCCGCAGGGCATTTGCCACCCAGGTGCTTTCGAAGGAAGGCGTGCTCAGTGACGAGGCGTTGCTGCGAGCCTTTGCGACAGTGCCGCGCGAGCGGTTTCTTGGGCCGCCGCCGTGGAAAATGGCGGGGTGGGGCGGTTATGTCGACATTGCCTCGGACGATCCCGCAGCTGTGTATCAGGATGCACTGTTTGCGCTTCAGCATCAGCGGCACATCAACAACGGTAGCCCGAGCCTTCACGCCCGGGGGATACACAAGCTGGCGCTCCGCGAGGGGGATACGATTTGCCACGTGGGCGCTGGCAGTGGTTACTATACCGCGATCCTGTCTCTGCTCGTTGGCAGTAGCGGCAATGTGACCGCCGTGGAGTTTGATGCCGAGCTGGCGGTTCGGGCAGAAGAAAACCTCCGCGCCTATCCGAACGTTCGCGTCGTCCACGGCAACGGGCTCGAATGGCCGCGCGAGCCCGCAGACGCCGTCTACGTGAATTTCGCCATCCACTTTCTCGTTGACGCCTGGGTGGAGCGGTTGCGTGTCGGTGGCCGGCTCATCCTGCCGCTCGGTGTTCCCGATGTCGACGCGAGAGGGCCGACGGGGCTTGCTTCCTATGCCGGATTCTTCCTGTTCCGGCGTGAGGAACATGGTTACGCAGCCGAGTATCTCTGCCCGGTTGCGTTTGTCTGGGGAGAAGCCGTGAAGAGCGGGTTCGTTAGCTACAGGCGGCTGGAAGCCGCCTTCTACAAAGGTGGCATGGAGCAGGTTCGGGCTCTGCGCTGGAAGGGCCCGCGACAGGGCAAGGAATGGTATTCAGAAGTCGATTGGGGCCTTGTCTTCGGTGCGTGAAACCTACTCGGCGGCAATCTTGCCCGCCAGCTGGCGGTTCTTCATCAGCTTGTAGATCACCGAATCCATCAGCGCCTGGAACGACGCGTCGATGATGTTTTCGGATACGCCGACCGTCCACCAACGAACGCCGTCACTGTCCGTGGACTCGATCAGAACGCGGGTTATGGCTTCGGTACCCCCGTTGAGGATACGCACCTTGAAGTCCGCCAGCACAAGATCGTCGATCTCGTGTTGGTACTTGCCGAAATCCTTGCGTAGCGCGAGGTCGAGCGCGTTGACCGGACCGTCGCCTTCGGCAACCGACATGATCGTCTGACCGTCGATGACAATCTTCACGACCGCTTCCGAGACGATCTTCACGCGGCCGTGGGAATCGAAGCGGCGCTCGACCATGACGCGGAAGCCATCGACCGAGAAGAATTCCGGGATGGTTCCGAGTGTGCGGCGCGCGAGAAGCTCGAAGCTCGCATCGGCGCCCTCGTAGGCATAGCCGGATGCTTCGCGTTCCTTGACCAGCGTGATCAGGTGGTCGAGCTTCGGGTCGTCCTTGCCAACTTCGATGCCACGCCGCTTCAAGGCATTGATGAAGTTCGCCTTGCCGCCCTGATCTGAGACCATGACCTTTCGGAAATTGCCGACACTGTCAGGCGTCACATGTTCGTAAGTGCGAGGATCTTTCAGCAGAGCCGAAGCATGAATGCCGGCTTTGGTCGCGAAAGCGGAGGCGCCCACATACGGCATCTGGTGATCGGGCGAGCGGTTCAGAAGCTCGTCGAACGCATGCGACAACCGCGTCAGGTTGGTCAGCCGGTCGCTGTCGATCATGGTCTCGAAGCGTTGGGTGTAAGTTTCCTTGAGCGCCAGCGTCGGGATCAGCGTCACGAGATTGGCATTGCCGCAGCGCTCGCCGATCCCGTTCAACGTGCCTTGGATCTGGCGCACACCGGCCTCCACAGCCGCGAGCGAATTGGCCACCGCCTGGCCGGTATCGTTATGGGCATGGATCCCGAGACAGTGTCCCGGAACGCCCGCGGCGATTAGCGCCTCGATGATCGCACGGATCTCCGGTGGCTGAGTGCCGCCATTGGTATCGCAGAGCACGACCCAGCGCGCACCTGCTTCATAAGCCGTCTTTGCACAGTCGATAGCATACGCGGGATTTGCCTTGTAGCCGTCGAAGAAATGCTCGCAATCGACCATCGCTTCCTTGCCCGCGGCGACGCAGGCCTTGACGCTCTCCGCAATGCTTTCGAGGTTTTCCTCGTTGGTGCAGCCAAGCGCCACCTTTACGTGGTAGTCCCAGCTCTTGGCGACAAAGCAGATTGCATCGCTCTTGGCCTGCAGCAGGCTCGCCAGCCCGGGATCGTTCGAGGCTGAGATACCGGCTCGCTTCGTCATCCCGAAGGCAACGAAGCCTGCCTGTGTCGTGCGTTTCTCATTGAAAAAGGCAGTATCCGTCGGATTGGCACCGGGATAGCCGCCTTCGACATAATCAAGGCCGAACTCATCCAGCATGCTCGCAATCGCAATCTTGTCCTCGACGGAGAAGTCGATGCCGGGAGTCTGCTGCCCGTCGCGGAGCGTCGTGTCGAAGAGGTAGATCTTTTCGCGAGTCATGATGGTGGTCCTGTCAGCCTTGCGGCCTGTTATTGCTTTCCGGCGAACTTGTCGGTGGCGCGGATGAGCCTGTCGAGGATACCGGGCTCAGAATAGGCATGGCCGGCGCCTTCGATCAGATGAAACTCGGCCGTTGGCCAAGCCTTGTGCAGCAGCCAGGCATATTTGGCCGGGCATGGCATGTCGTAACGGCCATGCACGATGACGCCGGGAATGTCCTTCAGCTTGTAGGCATCGCGCAGCAGTTGGCCTTCGTCCATCCAGCCGGCATTGACGAAGAAATGGTTCTCGATCCGGGAAAAGGCATAGGCGAAGTCGGCGTCCTCGAACTTGCCACTGGTGGACTTTTCCGGCAGCAGAGTGATCGTCTCGCCTTCCCAGATGCTCCAGGCTTGCGCAGCCTCAAGGGCGGCGGCCCGGTCGGCACCGGTCAGGCGGCGATTGTAAGCCAGCATCATCTCATGGCGTTCTTCCGGCGGGATCGGGGCGATGAAGCGCTCCCACTTGTCGGGGAACATCTCCGACACGCCGAACTGATAGTACCAGTCGAGCTCGGCCTTGGTGAGCGTGTAGATGCCGCGCACAACCAGCTCTGACACGCGCTCCGGGTGCGTCTCGGCATATGCAAGCGCCAGCGTCGAACCCCAGGAGCCGCCGAACACCTGCCACTTTTCAACACCTGCCATCTCGCGCAGCCGCTCGATGTCGGCGACGAGGTGCCAGGTGGTGTTGGCGTTGAGATCGGCGTATGGCGTGGACTTGCCGCAGCCGCGCTGGTCGAACAGCAGCACATCGTAGAGGGCGGGATCGAACAGACGGCGGTGGCTCGGCGAGAAACCGCCGCCCGGTCCGCCGTGCAGGAACACCGCCGGCTTTGCACCCGGTGTGCCCGAACGCTCCCAATAGATCTTGTGGCCGTCGCCGACGTCAAGGTGACCCGAGGCGTAGGGTTCGATTTCAGGATAGAGGGTACGGAGCACTTCTGTCATATTTTGACGCCTTTGGCTGGCCAGATTGCGGTATCGTGATCGGGGTGCTGGAAGGAGATGATCTTCTCCTGCTGCGAGTAATAATCCGGGTCTTGGTGGATAGGTTGGTCGAAGATCGTCTCGACCCAGGGAATGCGTGCGTCGTAGTTGACCTGGATCTGCGGCGCCAGGTCGGTTCGATCGTCGAACGTACCGATTGCCAGCTCCAGCCCCCCGGGTGGCGGTAGGTCATCGGCGTGCCGCAGTCCTTGCAGAAGCCGCGCTCGATGTTGATGGAAGACTGGAAATAGCTGGGCTCACCGCGTGTCCACTCCATGCTTTCGTCAGGCGCGGTGACGAGCGCGGAAAAGAAGCCGCCGAATTGCTTCTGGCACATGCGGCAATGGCAGATCGAAGGGCGGCCAAGCTTGCCGCTGACACGGAATCTGACTGCGCCACACTGGCAGCCGCCGGTTCGAATGGGTTCGCTCATGCTGAGGCTCCGGTTGGCCAATGGGCTGTGTCGTGGTCGGGGTGCTGGTGATTGCTGGCGGCAATCGCGTTCTCGCGATCGGGCGTTTCCGGTTCCGGCTCGATAGGCAGGGCAGCGAGCTCGTGGAACCAACTCATCCTGCGTCCTGTGTTCGACTGCATCACCGGCTTGACAGTGTCAGGATTATCAAGGGAGCCAAGCACGATGTTGATGCCGTCGGCGTCCGGGGTATCGAAGAAAAGCGGCGTGCCGCAGTCGGCGCAAAAGCCGCGGCGGACGATATCGGAGGAGTGAAACCACTTCGGCTCGCCGCGGGTCACGGCGAAATCCCTGCGCTGGGCCGATGCCAGCGGCATGAAGTAGTTTCCGGCCGCCTTCTGGCACATGCGGCAGTGGCAAAGGTGCGGATAGCCGAGTTCGCCAACGACCCGGTAGCGTACCGCGCCGCATTGGCAACCTCCGCTCAGAACCGCAGCCTTTGTCACGAGTTCCTCTCCTCGGGCCACTTGGTCGTGTCGTGGTCCGGATGCTGGTAGGAGACGATGTCGTGCAGGAAGGGCGCAGCCTCGGCGTCCTCATCGGTCTCACGGGCAGGCAAGTCGTGCAGGTGATCGACGAAATCGATCTTGCGCTCGGTGCCGAATTGGATGACGGGCGGAAGCGCGGAAGGATCGTCGAAGGCGCCTGCCGCCACCGCCACTCCATCCGGCGCCTCGTAGGTCAAAGGCGTCCCGCAATCGGCGCAGAAGCCGCGCTGGACGAGGTTGGAGGAGCGAAAAAGCTTGCGCTCGCCACGCGTCCATTCGAACTCGGCACCCCGCACAGAAACCAGCGGTGCGTAGTAGGCGCCGAAAGCCTTCTGGCACATGCGGCAATGACAGATGGATGAATCCTTGAGCGTCCCGCGAACCCGGAAGCGGATCGCGCCGCACTGGCACCCACCGGTATAGGTGGTCATCTCTTCACCTCCCACTTGGTCACGCGCTCGCCGGTCGTCGCATCCTTGCCGTCCTTGAGCTGGATGCCCTCGGCCAACAGCGTGTCGCGGATCTTGTCTGCCTCCGCGAAGTTCTTTGCCTTCAGTAGTTCCAGTCGCGCCTTGACGCGGCGGTCGATCTCGATGGCAACCGCTTCGTCGATCTCCGCCATTTCGGGCAGGACGCCGAGCAGGGCTGCACTGGCTGCGAATGTGGCGTGATCGCCTGACTGGGCAAGCGCGTGCAATGCCTGGATTGCCGCCACGGTGTTGAGGTCGTCGGCCAGCGCATTGACCACCGCGGCGTCAGGCTGCGCGCCCGCAGCATCTGCTGCCGGCCACTTCGAAAGCAGGCGTTCAGCTTCCTCGAGGCGCTTGACCGAGAAATCGATCGGCTCGCGATAATGCGTCATCAGCATCGCAAGGCGCAGCACGTCGCCCGGCCATTGCCGGCCGCCGAATTTCTCAGTGTGCAGCAGCTCGTAGATGGTGACGAAGTTGCCTTCGGACTTCGACATCTTGCGGCCTTCGACCTGCAGGAAGCCGTTGTGCATCCAGATATTCGCCATGACCTTGGTGCCATGCGCGCAGCGCGATTGGGCGATCTCGTTCTCGTGGTGCGGGAAGATCAGGTCCAGGCCACCGCCATGAATGTCGAAGACTTCGCCGAGATAGCGCTCGCTCATGGCAGAGCACTCGATGTGCCAGCCCGGACGGCCGCGGCCCCATGGGCTCTCCCAGCCGGGCTCGTTGTCGCTCGAGAGCTTCCACAGCACGAAGTCGCCGGGATTCTTCTTGTGCGCGTCGACGGCGATACGGGCACCGGCCTGCTGTTCGTCGAGATTGCGCTTGGAGAGCTGGCCGTAATCGGCCATCGATTTCGTGTCGAACAGCACTTCGCCCGATGCCTGGTAGGCATGGCTGTTGGCGATCAGCTTTTCGATGATCTCGATCATCTTGCCAATATTGTCGGTCGCGCGCGGCTGGACCGAGGGCTCAAGGCAGCCGAGCGCCTTGGCGTCGTCGAGGAACTGCTTCTCGGTCTTCTCAGTCACTGCGCGGATGGCGTCATTGAGCGGCAGGCCGGGATAGTCGCGAAGCGCACGTGCGTTGATCTTGTCGTCAACGTCGGTGATATTGCGCGCATAGGTGACGTGCTCAGAACCATAGACGTGGTTCAACAGCCGGAAGAGCACGTCGAAGACGATGACCGGGCGCGCGTTGCCGATGTGGGCGAAGTCGTAGACAGTCGGACCGCAGACATACATGCGGACATTTTGCGGATCGATCGGCGCAAAGGCCGTCTTTTCGCGTGTCAGCGTGTTGTAAAGCTTCAGTTCCGGCTTCTTAGTGTCTGGCGCGCCGGCCATGTCTACTCTCCCAAATGCAATGATCCGAAAAAACTCTGCCACCGGCGGGCCGGGGCGTTTCTCATCTTGGACTTTTCAGGAGACGAAAACGGCCAGGCCAGCGAGCGCGCTAGCGAATAATCTTCCGGCAGATAATGCAGATAACCGTTTTCATGGCGGGTTTTATGGCGCGGGAACGGGGTTTGGTCAAGAGGGGTGAGAAGCGGTCCGGCGCAAGCCAGAGCAATCGATCCAGTGAATCGATTGCAGCGACGAACGCCCGAAGCGCAAGCGAAAGGGCCGGGCCGGTCCCATTCGCACGAGCCCCACAAAATTCTGCTACAACGCGCCAGGAAGTGAGGAAGCCCCGTGACGTGAAAACCCTCAATCGAATGGTCCTCGCAGCGGTGATTCTGGCTGTCGCGGTCGCATCGTATTTGGCATACGATCGCGTCATGGCACCATTCGTTTCCCCGACACTCGCGGACTATCCCATACAGGGTATCGACATCAGCCATCATCAGGGCGCCATCGATTGGCAAGCGCTGTCGCGCCAGGCGAAGGTCCGCTTCGCGATCATGAAGGCGACGGAGGGCGGCGACCACCGCGACACGCGTTTTGCAGAAAACTGGAAGGCTGCGAAAGACGCAGGCATCGTGCGCGGCGCCTATCACTTCTTCACCTTCTGCCGCCCCGGCCGTGATCAGGCGCGCAATCTGATCGAAGCGGTGCCAGTCGAACCGGATGCGCTGCCGATCGCGATCGATCTCGAATTCACCGGCAACTGCGGCAAGGTGCCGACGCTCGACGAGCTGAGCACGGAAATCAAAGCGTTCTTCGACGAACTGAACGGTGCCTATCCAGGCAAGCCGATCTTCTATCTGAACCAGCAGTTCTTTGAGCAGTATATCAAAGGAAACGAGGCGCGCTTTCCGGATCACTATCTCTGGCTGCGCAGCATCGCGCAGGAGCCTCGTCAGAACGATTGCGGTGATTGGTCAATCTGGCAGTTCGCCGACAACGGTAGGCTCGACGGCATTCAAGGCTCCGTTGACCTCAACGCGCTGTGCCCGTCGGAAACAGGCTTCGCGCACCTGTTCCCGGTTTTGACGGCCAACTGAGGCAGGCTTATTCCGGCAGGCGGTAGTCGACGAGCTTGTTCTCGCGCACGATGAAGAGCTTGCCGGTCTCGGTCACATCAGGGCCGACCAGCGGCAGGATCGCCTTGGCGACCTCGGAGGGATGCGGCAACGTATCGGGATCTTCACCCGGAACGGCCTGGGCGCGCATGGCGGTGCGGGTCGCGCCCGGATCGACGCTGGTGATGCGAAGCGGCGTGCGCTGCGTTTCGCCGGCCCAGGTGCGGGCAAGCGCCTCGACGGCAGCCTTGGACGCGGAGTAGGGCCCCCAGAACGGGCGACACTTGTGCGCGGCACCGGACGAGAGAATGACGGCACGGCCGGCGTCCGAGCGCGACAGCAGCGGATCGACCGAGCGGATCAGCCGCCACGTCGCGGTCACGTTGATGTTCATCACCTTCTCGAAGGTCTTTGCTTCGACATGGCCGATCGGCGAAATCACGCCGAGCACGCCGGCATTGGCAACGAGAATGTCGAGCTTGCCCCAGCGCTCGAAGATCGAGGCGCCCAACGCATCGATGGCGTTCATGTCGGCAAGGTCGAAGGGAACGAGGGTTGCCGAGCCGCCGACGGCCTTGATGGCATCATCGAGATCTTCAAGACCCCCGACGGTGCGGGCGCAGGCGATCACATGTGCCCCGGTCTTTGCCAGTTCCAACGCGGTGAAATAGCCGATGCCGCGGGAGGCGCCGGTGACGAGCGCGATCTTGCCTTCAAGGTTGAGTGTCATGGTCCCGCGGTTCCCCCGTAGCTGAAAAAGCAAGGGGCGCAATAAGCGCCCCTTGGTCAAATGTCAAAGCCAATGGCTGTCAGCCGTTCGTCGCCAGCAAGGAAACCTTGCGGCCCATCGTTTCGCCGTCCTTGTCGAGAAGGCGGGTCGGATAGTCGCCGGTAAAGTAGTGGTCGGTGAACTGCGGACGGGCGTCGTTGCGATCCTCGCCACCGACGGCGCGATAAAGGCCGTTGATCGACAGGAATTCCAGCGAGTCCGCGCCGATATATTTGCACATGGCTTCGAGGCTGTCGTACTGGTTGGCCAGCAGCTTCTCGCGATCCGGCGTGTCGATACCGTAGAAATCAGGATAGTAGATCATCGGGCTTGCGACGCGCAGGTGCACTTCCTTGGCGCCGGCATCGCGGATCATCTGCACGATCTTCAGCGAGGTGGTGCCGCGCACGACCGAATCGTCGACGAGCACGACGCGCTTGCCTTCGATCATCGCCCGGTTGGCGGAATGCTTCAGCTTAACGCCGAAAGCACGGATCTGCTGTGTCGGCTCGATGAAGGTGCGGCCGACATAGTGGTTGCGGATGATGCCGTATTCGAACGGAATGCCGCTTTCCTGGGCGTAACCGAGGGCTGCCGGCGTGCCGCCATCGGGAACAGGGACGACGACGTCGGCGTCGACGGGCGCTTCCTTGGCAAGGTTGATGCCCATGTTCTTGCGAGCAACATAGACGCTGCGGCCGCCGACGACCGAGTCCGGACGGGCGAAGTAGACATATTCGAAGAGGCAAAGCCGCTCGGGCTGGCCGTTGCCGGCCTTGCGCGCGTCGATCGAGATCGAACCGTCAGGCTGGATCTCGCAGATGATGACTTCGCCGTTCTCGACGTCGCGGATGAATTTCGCGCCGATGATGTCGAGTGCGCAGGTTTCCGAAGCAAAGATCGGCTTGCCGTCGAGCTCACCCATGACCAGCGGACGGATACCAGTGGGATCGCGTGCGGCGATCAGCTTCGTGCGCGTCATGGCGAGCATCGAATAGCCGCCTTCCATCTGACGGATCGCGTCGATGAAGCGGTCGGCCGTGGAGGTGTAGCGCGAGCGGGCGATGAGGTGGAGAACGACTTCCGTATCGGAGGTCGACTGACAGATGGCGCCACCGGCGATCAGCTGGCGACGAAGGGTCAGGCCGTTGGTGAAATTACCGTTGTGGGCAATGGCGATGCCGCCGACTTCAAGTTCAGCGAAAAGCGGCTGCACGTTGCGGAGCGCGACTTCGCCTGTTGTGGAATAGCGATTGTGGCCGATCGAGATATTGCCCGGCAGGCGGGCGAGGGTGGTCGGATTGGTATAGTGATCGCCGACCAGGCCCATATGCCGCTCGGAGTGGAAGCGCAGTCCGTCGAAGGAGACGATACCGGCCGCTTCCTGCCCGCGATGCTGAAGGGCATGCAGGCCAAGCGCCGTCAGCGTCGACGCATCGTCATGGCCGAGAATGCCGAAGACGCCGCACTCTTCGTGGAGGGTGTCTCCATCGAATTCGTCATTGAGCGTCAAGGAATGAGACTGGTTCATCGATGCGGGCCTTTGCTCTCACAAGAATGGATCGGCTTTTCCATAGCATGCCGCCGTGATCATGCGTTTTAAACGGCTGAGGCCCGACGGAGCGGATGCCCGGCCGGACCTTTATTCACGTTCCGCTCAAATGGCAATTGCCAGGTGGCGGGTCAAGCTGTTGAACACTGCGTCAATTAGACGGCTGCTGTGCACCATTCGCAGGGGCGGGCGTTGCGTCTTCGGCTGGCGCCTGGTCCGATGCCGGCGCGTCGCCGCTCTCAGTATTGCCGCCCTGCGGCTGAATTTTGTCCATCACGCTCGCCCGTACCATCTGCGCGAACTCGGCCGGCAGCACGGACTGCAACTTGACGACCATCGAGTCCAAGAACGGCTTCGACTTGGCGTTGTTCACCCAGGACGGACGGTTTTCGGGCACGAGCCAATTCCAGAAGGCGACGGCGACGACGAGAAGAAGTATGCCCCTAGCCGCGCCGAAGAGAAAGCCCAAAGTGCGGTCCAGAGCGCCGATCCGGCTGTCGATGATGAAATCCGCGATCTTCATGGTAATGAAGGAGATCACGATCAGCGCGATCAGGAACACCACCGCGGCCGAGCCGACGATCGCAATGCGGTCGTCATCGGTGTACTTCTTCGCGTAGGGAACCAGATACGGATAGAAATAGTAGGCGGCGGCTGCAGAGCCGCCCCAGCTTGCGATCGAAAGAACTTCGCGGGAGAAGCCGCGGACCATCGCAAGTACGGCGGAGAAAAGAACGACGCCGATGACAATACCGTCGAAAATCGTAATGGGCATATAAATTCAACTCCAGGACCGCCGTTTATCTACGGCTTGGTCGCGCCTCATTGCGTGCTTCCTATAGCATCACCGGTGCTGGCGATGAAAGGATCAAACCTCTTCTTCCACACGTCGCAGTGCGCCTTTCGACCCGGCAATACGTGCAACCAGGTCCGGAAGGCTCTCGATCTCGCTCCAGCGACCGCCGGAACCCTTTGGCAGGTCGGCTGACGCCGAGGGAAGCAGCGCGGCAGAAAAGCCCAGCTTCTCGGCTTCTTTGAGGCGCTGGGACGTCTGTGAAACCGGCCGGACGGCGCCCGACAGGCTGACTTCGCCGAAATAGACACAATTGGCCGGTAGGGCAATACCGGCCAACGACGAAACCAGGGCCGAGGCGACGGCGAGATCGGCGGCCGGCTCGGAAATACGATAACCGCCTGCGATGTTCAGATAAACGTCATGCTGCCCAAGCCGAACGCCGCAATGGGCCTCAAGTACGGCGAGGATCATCGACAGGCGCGCCGAATCCCAGCCGACGACGGCACGGCGGGGCGTGCCGAGCGAGGTCGGGGCAACAAGCGCCTGCACTTCCACCAGGATCGGGCGTGTGCCTTCCATACCCGCAAAAACGGCAGCTCCCGGCGATTTCTCATTGCGCTCGCCAAGGAATAGCTCGGATGGATTTGCGACCTCGCGCAGCCCCTTGTCCGACATCTCGAAGACGCCGATCTCGTCGGTGGGGCCGAAGCGGTTCTTGACCGTACGCAGGATGCGGTAGTGATGGCCGCGATCGCCTTCGAAGTAGAGCACTGCATCGACCATATGCTCGACGACACGCGGTCCGGCGATCTGCCCGTCCTTGGTGACATGGCCGACGAGAACCATGGCAGCCCCTGTCTGCTTGGCGAAGCGGATCATCGATTGAACGCCGGTGCGGACCTGCGTGACGGTGCCCGGAGCGGAGTCGGCCAATTCGCTCCAGAGCGTCTGGATGGAATCGATGATGACGAGATCCGGGCGCTTGCCTTCGGCCACCGTCGCGAGAATGTCCTCGACGTTGGTTTCCGCGGCGAGCAGCACGTCTGTATCGGCAGCCTGCAGGCGCTGCGCCCGCAACCGCACCTGAGCAACCGCCTCTTCACCCGAGACGTAGATGATCCGATGGCCGCGGCGCGAAAGTGCCGCCGCGCCCTGCATCAGCAGTGTCGATTTACCTATGCCGGGATCGCCGCCGATCAGCACGGCCGAGCCGCGCACGAATCCGCCGCCGAGTGCCCGATCGAGTTCCGAAATTCCCGTGTGGATACGCGGCGCTTCCTCGATTTCGCCCGAGAGTGCCGTCAATGCCACTGGGCGGCCCTTCTTCGGCGTCTTGGTCGGCCCGCCGCCGATGCCGCCCATCGGGTCTTCCTCGACGATGGTGTTCCACTCGCCGCAGCTGTCACACTTGCCCACCCAACGGTTATGGACGGCGCCGCAGCTCTGGCAGATGAATTGTGTCCTGGCCTTCGCCATCAGTCATGCTTTCGGTTGGATGGTCGCCGGCGCGCCGCATCGAATCAGTTTGATTGCTCAAATAATCATTCCCCGCACCGATCAAAACTAATGATTTCCCTATAAGGGGCTGCGGTGGCACTTGTTCTCCACTGTCTTGGAGGCAACGACCATGCTGGACTATTCGCTCGCGCACTGGATCGCGTTCTTGACCGCGGCGGTTCTGCTGAACCTGTCGCCCGGTCCGGACATGGCTTTCATTCTCGGCCACACTGTCAAAAGCGGGACGAGGACCGGCTTTGCCGCCCTGTTTGGTATCTGGACCGGCGCCAGCCTGCATGTAGCGATGGCGGCATTCGGTCTCTCGGCGATCCTCGCCGCTTCGGCGGTCGCCTTCTCTGCCGTGAAGTGGGTCGGCGCGATCTACCTCGTCTGGCTCGGCATTCAGGCTCTGCGCTCGAAGGGTGATGGCGGCCTGGTCAATGCTGCAAAGGATGTCCTGCCCTGGCGCCGCGTCTACAGGCAGGGCATCCTCGTTTCACTGCTGAACCCGAAGGTTGCGATCTTCTTCCTAGCCTTCCTACCGCAATTCGTGGTCGAAGGCGCCGGGCCGACCTGGCTGCAGCTGGCGGTCCACGGCGTCCTGATCATTGTCGTCGCGGCCTTCATCGAACCGCCGCTCATCCTCGCCGGAGGGCGCCTTGCCGATCTCGTCAAGCGCAAGAGAAGCATCGGCCTATGGCTCGATCGCGGCCTTGGTGCGCTGCTGGTGGCGCTCGGCGTGCGGCTGGCGTTGACCACCCGCTAAGAAGCTCACTCGTCTTCGAAGAGATACCGCCGCTCGTGGCGAAGGCCAATGCTGGTCAGGATCTCGTAGCCGATCGTCCCCGCTGACCGAGCGACGTCGTCGACAAGTACGTTCTTTCCGAACAGTTCGACGTAATCGCCTGCCCGCACTGCATTTTCCGGAAGATCGCTGACGTCGAAAATCGTCAGGTCCATGGTGATGCGGCCGGCAACGGGCACCTTCCGTCCGGCCACGAAGCCTAGGCCGCCCTGCGGCACCGTTTGACGCAGTGGCACGCCACCGCTCGATTGGCTACGCAGGTAGCCATCGGCATAGCCGGCCGACACGACGGCGAGCTTGCTGTCGCGGTTCAGTTGCAGGGCGCGGCCATAGCCGACGGACTCGCCTGCCTTGGCCGAGCGCACCTGAATGACACGTGCCTCGGCGGTCACCACCGGTCGCATCGGGTTTGCCATGCCGTTGATGGCTTCACCGCCGTAGAGCGCGATGCCGGGGCGGGTGAGATCGAAGTGATAGTCGCTGCCAAGAAAGATGCCGCCCGATGCCGCAAGGCTTGAATCGATGCCTTCATAGGCTGCGCTAACCTGCCGAAATGATTCAAGCTGTTGCCTGTTCATGTCAGAGGAATGGTCGTCGCTGCAGGCGAGATGGCTCATGACAAGCACCGGCGCAAAACTGGCCGGGCGTGAGACGTCATCGGCGAGCGCCATGGCCTCGTGCATGGAAAGGCCCAGCCTGTTGAAGCCCGTATCGACATTAAGCGCGCAGGGGTAATCGCCGTAGTCGGCAAGAACCGCCATCCAGAAGGCGAGTTGCTCTTCCGATGAGATCACCGGCACGAGGTCATTTTCGAACAGGCGTCGCTCTGTACCGGGCCAGACACCCGAGAGGACGAAAATGCGGGCGTCAGGCGCATAAGGCCGAAGCGTCACGCCTTCGTCGACGGTAGCGACGAAGAAATCGCGTGCGCCGGCCATGAAGAGCGCTTCACCGGCGTCTTCGATCCCGGTGCCGTAGGCATCTGCCTTCACGACGGCGGCAGCACGGGCCTTGCCGGAGCGTCGCGCCATGTCCTTCCAGTTTTCGGTGAGTGCCGTCAGATCGACGGTCAGGCGCAAGCCGGCCGAATCGAATGGGTCTTGATCTTCGAAACTATCAACAAAATCAGTCATCGTGCTTCACAAAAGAGGGGAGAGTGCTTGTCGCACGGCAGTCTAAGGATCAATAAGGCAAAGTGAAAGCAGGCCAAGGAGATATCGGCGCGGCGATCACTTTTGTTCAAGACGCAGGGTAGCGCCGGCGATAGATTGGTTCGATGGAAAATGTATCGCAGAAAGAGGCGGCCGACGCGATGCCGCTTGCAGGCGCCGAGCGGACTCGCTTCTGGCGTGATCGGCGATTTCGCAACATGGAGTGTCTGAGCGCAAGCTTCCTGACACATGAATATGCGCCTCACGCGCACGACACCTTCAGTATCGGCGCGATCGAAAGCGGCACGCAGATCGCGACGATGAAGGGCGTCCGGGAGGAGACCGGCGCCGGCGATCTCTATCTCATCGACCCCGGCGTCGTGCATGACGGCGTGCCGGGCGGCGAGGGATATCGTTACCGGATGATCTATCCCGACACGAAGCTGTTCGTCGATATCCTCGAAGACGTCACCGGCAAGGCCTTCAACGCCACACCCTCCTTTCCGAAGGAGCTTCTCAACGATCCCGAGATGGCCGCCGCCTTCCATGCCGCCCATCGTGTGCTCGAGAGCGGCGCCGGAGCGCTGGAATCAGAGGAAGGGATGTTCCGCGTGCTGGCTGCGATCTTCCAGCGCTATGGCAGCACGATCGTGACACCGGTTGACACCAAGGAGCGCTCCGCAGTCGGTCGCGCCCGCGACTATCTGACCGACAATTTCGACAGCGATATCGGCCTTGACGAACTGGCGGCGGTCGCCGGCCTAAGCCGCGCGCACCTCATCCGGGCCTTCCGCCGCGAATATCACATCACCCCGCATGCCTTTCTGACTGACAAGCGGGTGCGTGAAGCGCGCAAACTGTTGCGGGACGGCAAGGCGCCGGCCGATGTGGCAATTCAGTGCGGTTTTGCTGATCAGGCGCACTTCACCCGTCACTTCAAGGCGCGAACCGGCGTCACGCCGGGACAATATCGCGCCCGCTGATCACTTTCGTTCAATACGGCCGCGGCCGGGCGGCTTAACACCTCCGAACTCTAGCAGTTATGGAGGTTCCAATGCTCACTCAAAGGCGACCCATCGGCGATTTCCTTGCCGGCTCGAGGGCAATCCTGCCGCTCGTCGTCGCCGTCATTCCGATCGGTCTGGTCTTCGGTGCAGTCTCGGCCACGAAAGGCTTGTCGGCCCTGGAGGCGACCTTGATGAGCGCGTTCGTCTTCGCTGGCGGCTCGCAGTTCGTCGCCATGGATATCTGGACGCATCCGGCAAGCTGGGCCGGGGTCGGCTTTGCCGCACTCCTCGTCAACATCCGTCATGTCCTGATGAGCGCATCCCTCGGCACGAAGATGCAAGGCTTCTCCGGCCTGCGGAAATATACCGCCATGCTGTTCCTGGCCGATGAGATATGGGCGATCGCGGAATTCCGCGCAGGCGTAGCGCGGCTGACGCCTTCGTGGTTCGCCGGTATCGCTTTGCCGTTCTATTTGGCTTGGATCGGGTCCACCTTGATTGGCGCCTCCCTTGGCGCGTTCCTCGGCGATCCCACCGCCATCGGGCTCGACTTCGCCTTTCCCGCGGTCTTTGTCGTGCTGGCAATGGGCTTCTGGAAGGGGCGCGAAACCGGTTCGGTGCTGGCGGCGAGCGCTCTGGCAGCCGTCCTGGTTCACCAGTTCATCCCCGGTGTCTGGTACATCGCCGCCGGAGCCCTTGCCGGGCTTGCGGCTGCGCTTTGGGCGGGCAAGACAAAGGCAGTGACGGCATGAGTTTGGATATCCACACCCTTGCCGCGATCCTCGCCATGGCGGCCGCAACAATACTGACCCGTATGAGCGGCCTGCTTCTCATTCGCCATGTCGAAATGACCGAGCAAACCCGAACGGCCATCGAAGCGATCCCGCCTGCGGTACTGATGGCGGTGATCGCGCCAACTGCCTTCGCGACAGGTTGGGCCGAAACGGCAGCCTGCTTGGCAACGGCGCTCGCAGCGCGTCGCCTGCCGATGCTCGCAAGCGTTGCCGTCGGCGTGGCAGCCGTTGCGATCTTGCGAGCGACCGGTCTGTAGTCCGAATGGAGCCCTGACGGGAAAGACCTCGTCAGTGCTCTTCGTACTGGATGAAGGATGGGTCGGCGAGATCCGCAAAACGCGTGAATTCCGACTGGAAGGCGAGCTTCACCGTGCCCGTTGGCCCGTGGCGCTGCTTGGCGATAATGACGTCGGCCGTGCCCTTCACCTTGTCGAAGAGGGCTTCCCATTCCGCATACTTCGGATCGTTGGGATCACGAGGCTCGAGGTTCTTGACGTAATATTCCTCACGGAACACGAAGAGCACGACGTCGGCATCCTGCTCGATCGAGCCGGATTCGCGAAGGTCGGAGAGCTGCGGACGCTTGTCGTCGCGGCTTTCCACCTGACGCGAGAGCTGGGAGAGGGCAATGATCGGGACGTTGAGTTCCTTGCCGAGCGCCTTCAGGCCGGTGGTGATCTGGGTGATTTCCTGCACGCGGTTTTCGCCCGACTTGCCGGAGCCGGTCATCAGCTGGATGTAGTCCACCACAAGGCAATCGAGGCCACGCTGGCGCTTCAGGCGGCGGGCGCGGGCAGAAAGCTGGGCGATCGAGATACCACCGGTCTGGTCGATGTACAGCGGCACCTTCTGCATCATCATCGAGCAGGCAACGAGCTTTTCGAAGTCGGCGTCGTTGATGTCGCCGCGGCGGATCTTCGAGGAGGAGACTTCCGTCTGCTCGGAGATGATACGGGTAGCAAGCTGTTCGGATGACATTTCGAGCGAGTAAAAGCCGACGACGCCGCCCTGTTTCGCCTTCATGCTGCCGTCGGCCTGAACTTCGCCCTCGTAGGCGGCGGCAATGTTGTAGGCGATGTTCGTGGCAAGCGAGGTCTTGCCCATGCCCGGACGTCCGGCAAGCACGATCAAGTCGGAGCGCTGCAGGCCGCCCATCTTGCCGTCAAGCGAGTGGATGCCGGTCGAGATGCCCGAGAGACCCCCGTCACGTTCCTTGGCAACGGCCGCCATGTCGATCGCCAGCGCCACGGCGTCGTTGAACGACTGGAAACCGCCATCATAGCGGCCATTTTCGGCGAGTTCGAAGAGGCGACGCTCGGTGTCTTCGATCTGCGTCTGCGGAGGCATGTCGAGCGGCGCGTCGTAGGCGATATTGACGACGTCTTCGCCGATCGTGATCAGCGCGCGGCGCAGCGCCAGATCATAGATGGCGCGACCGTAGTCTTCGGCGTTGATGATCGTCACGGCTTCGCGGGCGAGACGGGCGAGGTACTCGGAGACCGTCATGTCGCCGACCTTTTCCTCGGCCTTGAGGAAGGTTTTGATGGTCACCGGATTGGCAATCTTGCCCATGCGGATGATGTCACCCGCGACCTCGAAGATCTTGCGGTGCAGCGGTTCGTAGAGGTGGATCGGCTTCAGGAAGTCCGACACCCGGTAATAGGCATCGTTGTTCATCAGGATCGCACCGAGGAGCGCCTGTTCGGCTTCGATATTGTTGGGCGCTTCCCGATAGTGCTGCTCCGCTGGAGCAACGGCGGCAATCTTTCGAGCGACGTCGTTCATCTTGATCCGTTCTGTCTTCTTCAGCTTCGGGTTTGGCGTGCGCAACCGAGAAAATCAAGCGCGGATGCAAGAAGGTTTTCCTGCCGGCCGTCGATACGGGGACAGTTTGCCCGTTGTTCGACTTCTCCACAGTCACACTTGCGGTCGGTGCAAAAATACCGAAAGTGTCACCTGCAGAGCACGGCCAGAAACGACTCACTTCCATGGTGCCTTACATGATAGTGTAAGCCTGTCGGAGGAGACTTGCACCAAAGCATAGGCAGTCGGCTCTTGAAAAAGATTGGGAAATACGATAGTTAGTAAAGATATAATTAGTGCACTAACAAAATAGGGCTGAAAAATATGGGGAATCCCGTTCTCGGGCGTGAGCTAATCGAAGATCTTGCAGCATTCAACCGCAAGCTCAGGGCCGTCTTCGACAAGATAGTGCGGGAGCGCAATATGACGTTGCCGCGAGCCCGAGTCTTCTTCACGCTCAACAAGAAGGACGGCATCAACCAGCGTGAACTGGCTGAACGGCTGGAGCTCGAGACGCCGACGCTCGTCAGGATACTCGACGCCATGGAAGGCCAAGGGTTCGTCCAACGGCGCGTAGCCGGCTCCGATCGTCGCGCCAAGGAAATCTATATCACCGAGACTGGCAGGGTCGTGGCAGGCGAAATCGATGACATCGCCGTGAGAGTGCGTGCTCAGGTCATTGCCGGTATTCCCGAAGACGATCTGAAAACTACCTTAGAAGTGATACGGGCCATGCAAGCCAACCTGCAGGGTGTCCGCGGAATCTGAGGTCCTGCCGATGAGCCTCGCCCAAAGCGCCAATGACAATATGGCGCCCAGGTCCGCCGAAGAGACGGGAGCGCAAAAGCCGCCACCGTCGCCTCCGGCTGCTGGAGCGATGGCCATGCCCGCCTGGAAGGCTCCGCTTTATATGGTGGCGTCGGTCCTGCTCTTTCTGACGCAGGGCCTCGGCATGAATTTGCTCAACGTCAACATCTACCAACTGCAGGGATCGTTTTCGGCAACAACAACCGAGGTCTCCTGGCTTTCTGCAGCCTATATGGCGCCTTACGCCAGCATGTCGATCGCGCTCTTTAAGATCCGCACGCAATACGGCCTTCGCCGTTTCGCGGAGCTCGGTATCATCTGCTTCGTCGTTGCGGCGGTCCTCAATCTTCTCATTACCGACCTGCATTCCGCGATCGTCGTGCGGACCTTAAGCGGCATGGCCGCCGCACCGCTTTCGACGCTCGGCTTTCTCTACATGCTCGAACCTTTCCCGCAGGAGAAGAAGCTGTCGCTCGGGATAAGCCTGGCGCTGATGTGCACGCTGTTTGCCTCCCCCGTCGCGCGCATCGTCTCGCCTTCGCTGCTTCAGTTCGGCGGTTACCAGGCGCTCTATACGTTCGAGATGGGGATGGCGCTTATCGTCTTTCCGATCATCTACCTGCTGCCGCTCACGGCGCCGCCTCGAGGTAACGTCATCCAGCCGCACGACATATTGAGCTATCTCCTGCTCGCGGTCGGCTTCGGCTGCCTCGCCGTCGTACTGACGCTCGGCCGCTTCTATTGGTGGTTCGAGGCACCGTGGATCGGCGTTCTGCTGGCGATCTCGGTGGGCTCCATCGCGCTCGTGCTCGCCATGGAGTTGCCTCGCGCCAGTCCGCTGATCGATTTCCGCTGGCTGTTCTCAGGCACCAACATGCGGATGGCGGGCGTGCTGCTTCTCTTCCGTTTCGTTTCCTCCGAGCAATCCTCCTCCGCCGCCAGTTTCTATCAGCAGCTCGGGCTTCTGAACGATCAGACGGTGACGCTTTACGCGATTATCCTTCTCGCCTCTTTGGTTGGCGGGCTTTTCTGTGCCTTTCTGATGACCACACGTTACGTCGAGACCGCCCATGTACTGGCTCTCCTTCTCATCGCCAGCGGCGCCTTTCTGGACAGCCAGTCGACGAGCCTGACAAGACCACCGGAGATGTATCTGAGCCAGGCAATGGTCGCGGCTGGTGCGGCAATGTTCCTACCGCCGGTGATGGCGAGTGGGTTCAAGGCCGCGATGTCGCGCGGCATGCCCTTTATCGTCAACTTCCTGGTAATCTTCGTCTTCACGCAGAGTATTGGCTCCCTGTTCGCGTCGGCGATGCTCGGAACCTTTGTGACCATCCGGGAGAAGTTCCATTCGAACGTGCTCGTCGAGCACATCCTGCTGCAGGACCCGATTGTGGCCCAGCGCGTCTCACAGCTCAGCGCCGCCTACGGCAAGGTGCTTGGCGACAAGATGCTGCTCAAAGCCGAAGGCCTGGTGCTGCTCGCCCAGCAGGTTAGCCGCGAGGCATATGTTCTCGCTTACAATGACGCTTTCCTCGTCATCGGCTACGCCTCGCTCTCTGGTTTGATCCTCATTCTTCTCCATCAGGCGTGGCGGCGGCTGCCCTGGGCAGCGCGCGCCGACGCAATTCCCGCTCAATCGTGATCTCAGGATCCCATCATGCTGAAATCCCTCCGGTCTCCTTCGACCATCATCGCAGTGCTTGCCGGCATCGCCGGCGTTCTCCTCGTTCTCTACGCGTGGCGTTTGCCACCTTTCGTGACTTCTATCGAGACGACGGATAACGCCTATGTGCGCGGCTACGTCACGATCATGAGCCCACAGGTGAGCGGTTATGTCGTCGAAGTGCCGGTGAAGGATTATCAGCAGGTCAAACAAGGAGACACGCTGGCGCAGATCGATGACCGCATCTACGTCCAGAAACTTGCCCAGGCGCGCGCCGCGCTCGACGGGCAGAAAGCGTCGCTGGAGAATTCTCGCCAGTCTGAGCTTGCGGCAAAAGCAAGCATCGCCTCCAGTCAGGCCCAGATCGACGGCGCAAACGCGTCGCTGACCCGCGCCCAGCAGGCCTGGGATCGCATAAACAATC
The DNA here is from genome assembly GCF_000298315.2 of Rhizobium grahamii CCGE 502. GTDB lineage: Bacteria > Pseudomonadota > Alphaproteobacteria > Rhizobiales > Rhizobiaceae > Rhizobium > Rhizobium grahamii. The sequence continues at coordinate 202,578 of NZ_AEYE02000008.1, forward strand.
TCAGCAACCGCGGCATCGCATCGCAAAGCGAGACGGAGGCGGCACAGGCGACGCTTGACCAGGCCAAGGCCGCCGTGAACCAGGCCGAGGCCGCGCTTGAGGTTTCCAAGCAGAACCTTGCGACGATTATCGTCAATCGTTCGCTGCTTGAGGCCAATGTGGCGAGCGCCGAAGCGGTTGTGCGTCTTGCGGAAATCGATCTGCAGAACACCAGGATCGTTGCGCCGCGCGACGGCCATCTCGGCGAAGTTGGCGTGCGCGTCGGGCAGTACGTGACGGCGGGAACGCAGCTCATGGCCGTGGTGCCGGAGGATGTCTGGGTCGTCGCGAATTTCAAGGAGACACAGGTCTACGGGATGCAGGTCGGGCAACCCGTTACCATCACGGTGGATGCACTCGGCAAGCAGCGGCTGAAGGGATACATCGAGCGCTTCTCGCCGGCGGCCGGATCCGAATTTGCGGTCATCAAGGCCGACAATGCGACAGGCAATTTCGTTAAGATTGCGCAGCGCGTCGGCGTTCGCATTGGCTTCGATCCCGATCAGCCGGCGATCAAGGACTTGGGGCCCGGGCTTTCGGTCGTCGTCGATGTCGACAAGAGTGCTGCTCCGCAACAGAACACCGCAGCCAAATAAGCAGAAAGCCCGGCGTGAGCCGGGCTTTCGTCCATTTCCGGAATGGTATCTCGGAAATTAAGCTTCGTCGCCTTCGAGGTCGGCTTCCGGATCGAAAAAGTCTTCCGGACGAAGAGCGTCTTCGTCAACCCCGTAGATCGCGTCAACCGAGTTAAGGGTTTCGCCCTTGGCCTGACGCTCAGCTTCGTCAGCCGAACGGGCAACGTTGAGCTCGATGTGGATTTCGACTTCAGCGTGGAGCTGCAGTTCAACCTTGTGCAGGCCGATCGACTTGATCGGCGTGTTCAGGTGAACCTGGTTGCGACCGATGTTGAAGCCTTCGGCAGCGAGGATCTCAACGACGTCGCGAGCAGCGACAGAGCCGTACATCTGGCCGGTTTCGCCAGCCGAGCGAACGACGATGAAGGACTTGCCGTCGAGAACGTCAGCGACCTTCTGTGCTTCCGACTTGCGCTCGAGGTTGCGAGCTTCGAGCGTTGCGCGCTCGGATTCGAAACGCTTCTTGTTGGCTTCGTTGGCGCGAAGAGCCTTGCCGAGCGGCAGCAGGTAGTTACGAGCGAAGCCGTCGCGAACCTTTACGGTTTCGCCCATCTGGCCGAGCTTGGAGATGCGTTCAAGAAGAATGACTTCCATGTTCGTGTTCCTTTCGTGTCTCTAGATTTTCGTATCTGTCTGTTTGGGGGCATCAGCATCCTTGTTCGGGGTCAGCGCGATCGCCTTGCGGGTATCGCTCAAGCCCAACACGAGGATGAAAAAGGCTGGCACCATCAGGATCAGCGATGCCAGGTAGCAGAGGATCAGCGCCGGCAGGCGCCAATCCTTGCCGCGCGTGCGGAAGTGCAGCGCGGCGAATCCGGAAAGCAGGAAGCCGGCGCCGAAAGTGCCGACGACAGTTGCTCCGATCATCGCCGCCATGCCGCCGAAGAAGGTGGCGGCAAGACCGACGAGAAAGACGAAGATCGAATTGCGGTTCATGCGCAGCGCCGAGGGGAGATCCTCGCGCGGGCGCAGACCACGGCCGGATGCGCTGACGATCCGGGTTGCGATGTAATAGGCGGCAAACAGCATGACCACCCACATGCCGCCCTGAATAGCGGGCAGCATGAGCAGTACCAGTGCCTTGGTTTGCGCGGTCACGGCCGGATCGGGCGAAAACTCGGGCTGCTGCTGTGCAAGCGAGCCGAACAGCACGTCGACCAGCCGGTCGATGAGTTCAGGACCGTAACCGATCATCACGCCGACGACGATAACGGCGATCGTGACTAGGCCGCAGAGATGCAGCAGGATATCCGAAAGCGGATACCAGGCCATCAGATGCTCAGGGCCGCCAAGTTCAGACGCGGGACGGGCGAGATTTGCAAGGTGGCTGAGCCAGCCAGCTGGCAGCAGCGTAACCAGTGTCATCATCAGCGCGAAGGACGGCGAGATGGCGATCGCACCGACGACAGCGGCAGTGACGACGGCGGAGATCGCCGCCATGTTGCCCCAGCCGAGGCCGACGAGAAGAATGGGAAGGGCAGAGGCCGCATAGAGAACCGCACTGAAAGACGGCTGCAGGCTTGCGCCGAGCACTAGAAGTGCGGCGGTCAATCCGGCGAGTGCGCCGATGCCTAGCGTTTTTGTGTTCAGTTGCTTCACGGTCGCTGTCCTGCTTCATCAAGCAGTTAGAGGGCGTTTCCTGAATCGATTTCAGAAAGGCCTCAACATGGGTTTTAAGAGTTCCGATCCGCGCCCATCGCGAAAGGGAGAAGGGAAGGCATTGCTGCCTTCCCTCGATTTGGTCTCGTCAGCTGATTAAGCGACGACGTACGGCAGCAGGCCGAGGAAACGAGCGCGCTTGATCGCCTGAGCGAGTTCGCGCTGCTTCTTCTGCGAAACAGCCGTGATACGGGAAGGAACGATCTTGCCGCGCTCGGAAATGTAGCGCTGCAGGAGACGAACGTCCTTGTAGTCGATGCGCGGAGCGTTTGCGCCGGAGAACGGGCAAGTCTTGCGACGACGATGGAACGGGCGACGAACCGGTGCGGAGGAAGATTCAGACATTCTCAGTTCTCCTTATGCACGGTCTTCGCGGGGAGCACGGTCCGGACGCGGACCACGCTGGAAGTCGCCGTCACGACGCGGCGGACGATCGCCGAATTCGCGGCGCGGGCCACGGTCGCCGCCTTCACGCGGGCCGCGGTCGTCGCGGTCGCGCTTCTGCATCATGGCAGACGGGCCTTCTTCGTGCTTTTCGACAGCGATCGTCATGTAGCGCAGGACGTCTTCGCTGATGCGCATCTGACGTTCCATTTCCTGCACGGCAGCAGCCGGCGCGTCGATGTCGACGAGAACGTAGTGAGCCTTGCGGTTCTTCTTGATGCGGTAGGTCAGGGACTTGAGGCCCCAGTTTTCTACGCGCCCGACCTTGCCGCCGTTAGCTTCGAGTACGCCCTTGTACTGTTCTACGAGGGCATCGACCTGCTGAGCGGAAATATCCTGTCGGGCAAGGAATACATGTTCATAAAGAGCCATGACAGCTTTGCCTTTCTTGCGTTTATTCAACCCGATATTCGGCGGCTAAGCCTCAACGACTGCTCCTGATTGGGAAAACCCAGGCAAGAAAAGCGTTTCCGAGACGGTCGAGAGCGGAGACACGGGAGGCTGGAACGCTTCCGTTCCGAACGATTTCCCGTGGGAAACCGGCCCTCCGTTCAGCCACCAGCCAGAAGACCGGGTTTGCGAACAAGGCGGCTTATACGGATTTTTGACGGAAACGCAAGAGACGTCAGCAATGTTCTCGCTGCGAGTTCAGCGAAGGCAGTCCGGCTTTGCGTAGCCCGTCGACGAAATGGTCGTAGTGACTGGGGTCGACGTAGGGCGTCAGGATCTTCCAGTAATGCTCGAGATCGGCAGGAACATTTGCCAAGATCTCGGGGATGAGCCGCCGGGCTTCCTCATTACGGTTGAGCTGCCCCAAGCTTGCGAGAAGCACGACGCGATTAAAATAGGCACGCCGGAGCGACAACCCGCGTTCCGAATAGTGAATGGCCTCCTCGTAGTTGCCGAGATGATAGTGAGACAGGGCAAGCCGATCGAGGATGAGATAGGCGAGGGGATCATGCGGGCTAAGCCGCAGGGCCATGTGGAGAGGATCGGAAGCCTCGGCGAAGTTGCCCGTGAAAATTCTGGCCCATCCAAGCCCCATATGCGCCAGGGCAAAATTGGGATTGAGATCGATCGCCTGCTGCGCTTCTTCTACGGCGGCCGGCGCATTGTGGGCCACGAAATGGCCAAGACACATTGCGTAGTGTGAATAGGGGTCGCGCGGATCGAGCGCGACCGCGCGCTCCGCTTCCGTCCGAAGTTCCGTACTGTCCTTGTCGACATCCTCGCTGAAGCCGTGGAAACAGCGCGCGTAGAGAGAGCGAGCCAGCATCATGTGGCCGCGTGCGAATTCGGGATCGAGCTCGATGGCGCGTCGATGCCAGGTTATGGATTCGATGAAATGCTCGGCCGTATCCTGGGCATTGTGCAGCCAAGTGCCGCGCATATGGCTCTCGTAGGCGTCGAGATTGTCCGTCGTTCTGAGCAATGCCCGGCGGCTCTCGCCGATCAGGATTTCCGGCTCGATGGCGCCGACGACATTTTGAGTGAGTTCGTCCTGAATGGCGAAAATGTCGGCGATTTCGCGGTCGTAGCGCTGTGCCCAGAGGTGAACGCCGGTCTCCGCTTCGATCAGCTGCCCAGTGACGCGAACGCGTGTCCCAGACCGTCGCACGCTACCCTCGACGAGATAGCGAACACCGAGATCGCGGCCGATCTGCTTCACGTCGACCGCACGCCCCTTGTAGGCGAAGGACGAATTCTGGGCGATGACGAAAAACCATCGGTAAAGCGAGAGCGCCGTGATGATATCCTCGGTGAGGCCATCCGCGAAAAACTCCTGCTCGGGATCGTCGGACATGTTGACGAAGGGCAATACCGCGATCGAGGGCTTGTCAGGCAGCCTCAGCGGCCCGGCGAGCGCGCCCGCTTCCACAGGGTCCTCGCGACTCCAGTGCACTCGGTGGACGGGCACGGGGCGCGGGATATTCTTGAGCGTGCGGTCTCCCATCGGAATGAGTGGGAAGTCGAGTTTTCCCTCGATCTGCTGCCGCAGCGCGCCGGAAATACAGATGCCGGAAGGAAGCGCCACCTCCTGAAGACGCGCCGCGACATTCACGCCGTCGCCGAGCAGGTTGTCTCCCGAGACGACGACATCGCCGAGATTGAGCCCAAGGCGAAATTCCATGCGCCGGTCAGGCGGCAGGTCCGCATTGCGGCGATTAAGGGCGCGCTGGATGGCCACGGCCGCGCGCACGCCCTGCACCGCGCTGTGGAATTCCGCCACCACGCTGTCTCCGGCGCTGCCGAAAATTCGTCCGCCGTGCTCCTGCACGAGGTCGCCAATCGTAGCGTTGTAGATGCCGAGTGTCGCAAGCGCATCCTCCTCGTTGGTTGCAACAAGGCGACTGTAGCCGGCGACATCGCCGGCAAGTATGACTGCGAGCTTCCGTTCCACGGAATGAGCCCCCTCGCTCGGCACAGAGCCCTACAAAACTAGCCGAATTGCACAAGCCGGAGAAGCGGAAATTGCCGCATAGGTAAAGTTATCGAAACTTGTCGTTGTGATGTTTGCGGGAGACGATCTGGCCTTCCTTGGCCAGATCGTGCCTGGTGTACCGCAGCCTAGATCGGCATCGGGTATTGGCGATGGACCGTCTCGATTTCAGCCAAGACGTCGTGCGACAGTTTGAGATTGACAGAGCTCAGGTCAGTCTCGAGCTGCTTCACAGTCGTCGCGCCGATGATCACCGATGCCATGAAGCGGCGGTGTAGGCAGAAGGCGAGCGCCATCGCAGTCGGATCGAGCCCGTGCCGTGTGGCAATGTCGAGATAGGCCTTCGTTGGTGCTTCCTGCAGAGGCTGCAGACGACCGCCAAGATCGCCGTTGATCGAACCGCGCGAGCCTTCCGGCTTCGCGCCGTTGATATACTTGCCGCTGAGGATGCCGCCGGCGAGCGGGGAGTAGGCGAGCAGACCGACATCCTCGTGATGCGACAGTTCCGCCAGATCCAGATCGTAATGACGATACAGCAGATTGTATTCGTTCTGGATCGTGGCAACGCGCGGCAGGCCGAGCTGCTCGGCAAGCGTCAGGTACTTCTGGGTGCCCCAGGTCGTTTCGTTGGAGAGGCCGAAGGCGCGAACCTTGCCCTCTTTCACAAGGGTGCCCATTGTTTCCAATATCTCGGTGATATTGGCGATGGCCTTGGCGCGATCCTGCTTGAAGGGGTCGTAGTGCCAAGCCTGACGGAAATGGAAATGCCCGCGGCTCGGCCAGTGAATCTGGTACAGGTCGATATAGTCGGTCCTCAGGCGCTTCAGGCTTGCCTCGATCGCGAGGCGAATGTTTTTCGCGTCGGCACCGTCGCCGTTGCGGATATAGGAACGGCCCGGTCCGGCGACCTTGGTGGCGAGCACGATATCCTTGCGCTTGCCCGTCTTCTGGAACCAGCTTCCGATATAGTCTTCGGTCAGGCCCTGGGTCTCCGCTGAAACCGGCGTGGTCGGATAGAGTTCGGCCGTATCGAAGAAGTTGACGCCCTTCTCGACGGAATAGTCCATCTGCTCGTGCGCCTCGATCTCCGTGTTTTGGGTGCCCCATGTCATGGTGCCGAGGCAGATTTCGGACACGGAAATATCCGTGCGGCCAAGTTTCCTGTATTTCATCTGAAAGCCTTGAAAGTGATCTGGAAAAGAAATGGTCTGGGAGGGCGGCGCAAATCTAGACCGGAATTGCGCAAGCGCAAGAGGGATTACGAGGCTTTCTCGCACGCGCAAAAGCCTTGGAACGCGGGCCTCCGGCACTTGACTCTGCAGGAAAGAATGTCAATTGGAGGCGAAATAACCAGAGGTCCGTTTGCAAAGGACGTAGGATGACCATCGCATTCACATTTCCGGGTCAGGGCAGCCAGGCTGTCGGCATGGGCAAGGATCTCGCCGAAAACTTCGCCGAGGCACGCGCCGTCTTCCAAGAAGTCGACGAAGCGCTGGGCGAAAAGTTGTCCGAGACGATGTTTAACGGACCGGAAGACACCCTTACGCTGACGGCCAATGCGCAGCCGGCTCTGATGGCGGTCTCGATGGCGGTTGTCCGTGTCCTCGAAGCCAAGGGCGTCGACCTGAAGGCGAAAGTCTCCTACGTCGCCGGCCATTCGCTCGGCGAATACTCCGCGCTTTGCGCCGCAGGCACCTTCTCGCTTGCCGACACCGCGCGCCTGCTTCGCATTCGTGGCAATGCCATGCAGGCTGCCGTGCCGGTCGGCGTTGGCGCCATGGCTGCAATCATCGGCCTTGAACATGCTGACGTCGTCGCTGTCTGCGAGGAAGCCTCTGCCGTCGGATCCTGCCAGATCGCCAACGACAACGGCGGCGGCCAGATCGTCATTTCAGGTGAGAAGGCGGCTGTCGAAAAGGGTGCCGCGATCGCGACTGAGAAGGGCGCCAAGCGCGCGATCCTGCTCCCGGTCTCCGCTCCCTTCCATTCCTCGCTGATGGCGCCTGCTGCCGAAGCGATGCGCGAAGCTCTGGCCGGCGTAAAGAAGTCCAGCCCGGTCGTGCCTCTTATCGCAAACGTGCGCGCTGCGCCGGTGACCGACGCCGACGAGATTGCCAAGCTGTTGGTGGAGCAGGTGACGGGCCAGGTCCGCTGGCGCGAGACGGTCGAATGGTTTGCGGCCAATGGCGCAACAACACTTTATGAGCTCGGGTCCGGTAAGGTTTTGACCGGCCTTGCGCGCCGCATCGACAAGACGGTGAATGGCATCGCGGTCAACACGCCCGTCGATATCGACGCAGCGGTTGCCGCCCTGATGGCCTGATTGATTTAACGAATACAAGGAACACTTCCATGCTCGATCTTTCCGGCCGCAAGGCTCTGGTCACCGGCGCGTCCGGCGGTATCGGTGAAGAAATCGCCCGCATTCTGCATAGGCAGGGCGCGATTGTCGGCCTGCACGGCACCCGCGTCGAGAAGCTTGAGGCGCTCGCCAACGATCTCGGCGATCGCGTCAAGATTTTCCCGGCGAACCTTGCTGACCGCGACGAAGTCAAGGCGCTCGGCGCCAAGGCCGAGGCCGATCTCGAAGGCGTCGACATCCTCGTCAACAATGCCGGCATCACCAAGGACGGCCTGTTCGTCCGCATGAGCGACGAAGATTGGGATAACGTCATTGAGGTGAACCTCACCGCAATGTTCCGTCTCACGCGCGAGCTGACGCATCCGATGATGCGCCGCCGTTATGGCCGCATCATCAACATCACCTCGGTCGTCGGCGTCACCGGCAATCCCGGCCAGGCGAACTACTGCGCCTCCAAGGCGGGCATGATCGGCTTCACGAAGTCGCTGGCTCAGGAGATTGCAACCCGCAACGTCACGGTCAACTGCGTGGCACCGGGCTTCATCGAATCCGCCATGACCGGCAAGCTGAACGACAAGCAGAAGGAAGCGATCATGGGAGCGATCCCGATGAAGCGCATGGGCACCGGTGCGGAAGTTGCTTCCGCGGTCGCCTATCTTGCCTCATCGGAAGCCGCTTATATGACAGGCCAGACGCTGCACGTAAACGGCGGCATGGCCATGATCTGAAACGGTAAACTGCCTTTCGAGGCGGTTTTGGCCGCAATAGCGTGTTGACCAACCCGGTGGGGTTGATTTTCTGGCTTTGCGGCAGACTTAAACCGTGTTAAGCGGGCCATGACTGTGAACAGTCTCCCGAGAAAGCAGACGGACCGGCGGGCTTTTGTGCAAGCCTGGGACATTTCTGGTAGCCGGGTTCAAAGAGTTTGCCGAGGGTGGCTTTAAGGGGCGCCGCAGGCTGAAACAGGGTAGGGATGTCACAAGGCATTCTGATCAGACATAAGGTCGAGGAAACCGACATGAGCGATATCGCAGAACGCGTAAAGAAAATTGTTATTGATCATCTTGGCGTCGATGCCGACAAGGTTGTCGAAGGCGCAAGCTTTATCGACGATCTGGGCGCTGACTCGCTCGACACCGTCGAATTGGTCATGGCGTTCGAAGAAGAATTCGGCGTTGAAATTCCGGACGATGCCGCTGACTCGATCCTGACGGTTGGCGATGCCGTGAAGTTTATCGAAAAGGCCCAGGCTTAATCCTGAGCATTTGAAAAGGGCGGACCCGGAGTCCGCCCTTTTCATTTTTGGCATGGTTCTCCAATAACAAAAAAGGCGGGGGAATGCAGTCGATGAGACGGGTCGTAATAACAGGTACCGGCATGGTATCGCCTTTGGGATGCGGAACGGAATTGACGTGGTCCCGCTTGCTTGCGGGTCAGAACGGCGCCCGTCTGGTCACTGAGTTCGAAGTCGACGACCTTCCCGCAAAAATTGCTTGCCGCATTCCGGTTGGCGACGGTAGCGACGGCACTTTCAACGCCGACGACTGGATGGAACCCAAGGAACAGCGCAAGGTCGATCCGTTTATCATCTACGGCATGGCAGCCGCCCACATGGCGCTTGATGATGCGAACTGGCATCCGGAGAGCGACGAGGACCAGATTGCGACCGGCGTCCTGATCGGCTCCGGCATCGGCGGCATCGAAGGCATTGTCGAAGCGGGCTATACGCTCCGCGACAAGGGCCCACGCCGCATTTCGCCGTTCTTCATTCCCGGCCGCCTGATCAACCTCGTATCCGGTCAGGTATCGATCCGCCACAAGCTGCGCGGTCCGAACCACTCGGTGGTCACCGCATGCTCGACCGGCGCTCACGCGATCGGCGACGCTGCCCGTCTCATCGCATTCGGCGATGCCGACGTCATGGTTGCCGGCGGCACCGAATCCCCGGTCAGCCGCATCTCGCTGGCCGGCTTTGCCGCTTGCAAGGCGCTCTCCACCCAGCATAACGACGATCCGACCAAGGCGTCGCGCCCCTACGACAAGGATCGTGACGGTTTCGTCATGGGCGAAGGTGCCGGCATTGTCGTTCTCGAAGAATTGGAACACGCCAAGGCACGCGGCGCCAAGATCTATGCCGAAGTGGTCGGCTACGGTCTCTCGGGCGATGCCTATCACATCACGGCCCCGTCCGAGGACGGCGAAGGCGCGCAGCGCTGTATGACGATGGCATTGAAGCGAGCCGGCTTGACGCCTGCCGATATCGACTACATCAACGCGCACGGCACGTCGACGATGGCCGACACGATCGAACTCGGCGCGGTCGAGCGTCTGGTTGGCAATGCGGCCTCCAAGATCTCGATGTCGTCGACGAAGTCTGCGACCGGCCATCTTCTCGGTGCCGCCGGCGCAATCGAGGCGATCTTCGCAACGCTTGCGATCCGGGACAATGTTGCGCCTCCAACGCTCAACCTCGACAATCCGGAGCGCGAGACCGCGATCGACCTCGTCCCGCACCAGGCGCGGCAGCGGGAAATCAACGTCGCCCTGTCGAATTCCTTCGGATTCGGCGGCACGAATGCCTCGCTGGTGCTGCGCCGCTACGTCGCCTGAGTTTCAGGCGTTGACGTTCTGGCGGTGGGGCTGCACCTTGCGCGGCGCGGCCCCACCTGCATTTTGCCGCATTGCTTAGCAAGAAGCGGGACTTGAGGCCAAGTTTAGAGGATTGCCGGTGAACGATACGAACCAGAACAACGGGACGATCGGCGAGGAGAGCCAGCAGACGCAGAGTGGGCCGATCATTCCCAAGTCGCCAAGCGAGGCGCTTCGGCCCGAGCGCGTGCCCGAACCGCCGAAGCGCTCGAAGAAAGCGCGCAGCCAGGTTATTATCTTCCTGAATTTCCTGATGACGCTTGTCGTCCTCGGTTGCGCAGCCGCCGTCTTCCTCTTCTACTACGCGATCTCGACATACCAGAACCCTGGTCCGCTGGAGACGAACACGAATTTCATCGTGCGAAACGGCGCTGGCGTGGCCGAGATTGCCGCAAGTCTTGAGCGCAACAACATCGTGTCGGACGCCCGTATCTTCCGTTACCTCACTGCAACGCATCTCGATGATGGCGAGAGCCTCAAGGCGGGTGAATACGAGATCAAGGCACATGCTTCCATGAACGACATCATGGAATTGCTGAAATCCGGTAAGTCGATTCTGTACTCTGTCGCGTTCCCTGAGGGCCTTACCGTCCGCCAGATGTTCAATCGTCTGAACGAGGACGCCGTGTTGGAAGGCGACCTGCCGGCCGTGGTCCCTGCAGAGGGAAGCCTGCGTCCCGATACCTACAAGTTCTCCCGTGGAACGAAGCGGGCGGAGATCATTGAGCAGATGGCGGCGGCCCAGCAGAAGCTTGTCGATCAGGTTTGGGACAAGCGCGATCCGTCGCTGCAGCTCAAGTCAAAGGACGAACTGGTCGTCCTTGCTTCGATCGTCGAAAAGGAAACCGGTGTTCCCGACGAGCGCGCCCATGTTGCCTCCGTCTTCCTCAACAGGCTGGGCAAGGGGATGCGGCTGCAGTCCGATCCGACGATCATCTACGGGCTGTTTGGCGGCGACGGAAAGCCGGCGGATCGTCCGATCTATCAATCGGACCTCAAGAAGGAAACGCCCTACAACACCTATGTGATCAAGGGCCTTCCGCCGACGCCAATCGCCAATCCAGGCCGAGATGCGCTAGAGGCTGTCGCCAATCCGTGGAAGACGCAGGATCTCTACTTCGTTGCTGATGGTTCCGGCGGTCATGTTTTCGCGGCCACCCTTGAAGACCATAACGCCAACGTCAAGCGTTGGCGCCAACTGGAAGCTGCGAAGGGAGCCGACCCCAATATTGCGGTCGACGGACAGCCGGAGAGCCAGACGCAGCCGGAAACGCCCGCTGCGCCTGCTGCCCAAAAGAAAAAGAAGACCAACTGATTTTGGAGGCTCACATGGCTTTGCAGTCCATGACCGGTTTTGCGCGGCGTGAGGGCACCAGCGGCCGCTGGCGTTGGGCCTGGGAACTGCGTTCGGTTAACGGCAAGGGTTTGGATCTGCGTTTGCGCCTTCCACCCGGGCTGGAGCGCATGGAGAATGACGTCCGTCGTCTTGCCGCTGAGCACTTCAGCCGGGGCAACATGCAGGCGTCGCTGTCGTTGTCTGCCGGCGAGAGCCGCGTCGAGACGGTGCTGAATCAGGAAGCGCTTTCGGCTGTGTTATCCTTGCGCGACCAGCTTGGTGGCATAATCGATCCCACGCCACTGCAGTTGGATACACTGCTGGGCATCAGAGGTATTGTCGAGTTTCGCGAGACCGAAGATGGCGACGAGGCCATCGCAGCCCGCGACAAAGACGTCGTCGAAGGGCTGCTTGCCGCTCTTGCCGAGTTGCGGCACATGCGCGAACTGGAAGGCGCCGCGTTGTCGCGCGTGCTTCTGGATCACGTTTCGACGATGGAAGCACTGACGCTGACGATCGAGCGTGACCCCTCCCGTTCCCCCAAGGAGATTGCCGAGCGGTTGGCGGCCCAAGTGTCCTTGCTTCTGGAGGCGTCGGCAAAGCTCGATCGCGAGAGGCTGCACGTCGAAGCGGCGCTGCTCGCCACGAGAGCCGATCTTCGTGAGGAGATCGATCGCCTGAAGGCACATGTGGTTGCTGCCCGAGACCTGCTCGGCAAAGGCGGGCCGGTCGGGCGCAAGCTCGATTTCCTTGCACAGGAATTTAACCGAGAATCGAATACCATCTGCTCCAAGTCGAATGCCGCGGCTGTCACGGCCGCCGGGATCGAGCTGAAAGTCGTTATCGACCAGTTCCGCGAGCAGGTCCAGAATCTGGAGTGAATTATGAACCCGGCCCAGTCGAGCACACCAACGAAGATCGCCCGGCGCGGGCTGATGCTTGTTCTGTCTTCGCCGTCCGGGGCAGGCAAGTCGACGATTGCCGGCAACCTCCTCCGGGACGACCATAGTCTCGAAATCTCTATCAGCGTTACGACGAGAGCCAAGCGACCGAGTGAAATCGCCGGCAAGCACTACCACTTCATCACTGTGCCCCAGTTCGAGAGGATGCGCGACGCGGGCGATCTGCTCGAGTGGGCGGAGGTGCACGGCAATTTCTACGGCACGCCGCGCGAGCCCGTGGAAGCTGCAATGGCCGAAGGTCGCGACATGCTGTTCGATATCGACTGGCAGGGCGCTTTGCAGCTTCAGGACAAGATGAAGGCCGATATTGTCTCGATATTCGTGCTGCCGCCCACCATGACCGAACTGCAGTCGCGCCTGCATCGTCGGGCAGAAGACTCGGAAGAGGTCATTCGCACGCGTCTCCTTAATTCTCGCGCCGAGATCGAGCGTTGGCGCGAATATGACTATGTCATCGTCAACGACGATCTTGACGAGGCGTTTCGCAACGTCAGCTGCATCGTCAATGCCGAACGCGTCCGTCGCGACCGGCGCCACGGCTTGTTCGATTTCGTCAATGGGCTGCTGACCGAAGAGCCGAAGCTTTAAGCCATCAAGTTCGATCCAGTGATATTTGCGAGCGGCCCCAACGCTAGCTCGGTGCCGGCCATGTCAACATCTCGCGTGACCCGGCCTATAGCTCCAAGCGGCGGCAGACTAGAGGCAATTCGCTAGGCGAACAAACTCGGCGACCGAAAGCGTTTCAGCGCGTCGCTGCGGATCGATGTCAGCCTTGTTCAACAAGGCCTCGCCTCCGAGGGGCTTGAGGCTTTGCCGCAGCATTTTGCGGCGCTGCCCGAAGGCGGCGTGCGTGATCCTCTCCAAGTTGGCGACAGAGCAGGGGATCGGGCTCTCGTTCGGTGTCAGGTGGACGACTGTAGATGTGACCTTCGGGGGAGGCGTGAAAGCCTGGGGTGGGACGTCAAACGCCATACGCGCATTCGTACGCCATCCGCAGAGCACGCCGAGCCGTCCATAGTGGTCGTCGTCTTCGGTCGCCACGATGCGCTCGCCGACCTCCTTCTGGAACATCAGCGTCAGCGACTCCCAGAAGGGTGGCCACTGCTTCGGCAAGATCCAATTGACCAGCAACTGTGTGCCGACGTTGTAGGGCAGGTTCGCAATGATTTTCACCGGGGTTCCCGGAGCAACGGCCTCGAAATCCGTCTTCAACGCGTCGCCTTCGATGACCTCGAGCCGTCCCGGATAGTGGTCCGCAATCTCGGCAAGTGCAGGCAGACAACGGGAATCGCGTTCGACGGCGATCACCTTCTTCGCGCCAAGCGCCAGTATGGCGCGCGTCAGGCCACCCGGACCGGGGCCAACTTCAAAGACGGTAACGCCTTCGAGCGAGCCAGCCGTTCGCGCGACCTTCTGGGTCAGATTTAGGTCGAGCAGGAAGTTCTGGCCGAGCGCCTTACGTGCATCGAGGCCATGGCGTTGAATGACGTCGCGAAGGGGCGGAAGCCCGTCCAAGGCAGCCATCAAATGCGCCCTTCGGTGGTACGTCCAAGGTGGCCGGCCAGCTTCAGGGCCGCGACAAGGCTGCCTTCGCGGGCAAGCCCCTTACCGGCAATGCCGAAGGCAGTCCCGTGATCGGGCGAGGTGCGCACAAAGGGCAATCCAAGCGTCACGTTAACGGAATCGTCGAAACCAAGCGCCTTTGCGGGTATCAGCGCCTGGTCGTGATACATGCAGATTGCGACGTCGTAGCGCGCCCGAGCTTCGTCATGGAACATCGTATCAGCGGGCAGGGGCCCGATCGCATTGATGCCTTCGGACCGCAGAAATTGGATGGCGGGCTTGATAACAGCCTGATCTTCCTTTCCGATCGTGCCGTCTTCACCAGCATGCGGATTGAGTCCGGCAATCGCGAGCCGGGGCTGCTCAATGCCGAAACGGTGTCGGAGATCGGCGTCAGCGATCCGGCAGGTCTCGATGATGAGTTCTGCCGTCAGAGACTGAGGCACGTCCTTGAGGGGGACGTGGATTGTCACAGGAATGGCGCGGAGCTTCGGACCGGCGAGCATCATCACCGGCATCACCGTCTGTCCCGTTGCTCGTGCGGAGAGATCTGCCAGAAATTCGGTGTGTCCCGGGAACGGGAAGCCGGACTCGTAGAGCACCGACTTCGCAATCGGATTGGTGACGACGCCAAGCGCCTCGCCCGATATCGTCAGCGCGACGGCAGTCTCGATCGCAGAAACCGTAGCCTTCGCTGTTGCGACGTGGGGCTTGCCTGCCGCGACCTCGACGCCTGCAGCTACGGGCAGCACGGGGAGGGCATCGGCAAAAATGGCATCGGCATTGGCACAATCGGTCTCGCGAATGGCAACTGTCAGGCCGAGCAACTTGGCACGTAAGGCCAACACCTCAGGGTCGCCAATAAACACGAACGGAGGGAGCCCAAGCTCCCTGCGCCGCAACCAGGCCAACAATGTAATGTCGGGGCCAACGCCGGCCGGATCCCCCTGACTGAGCGCAAGGGGGCGCGAGAACGAGATCGACATCATGCTCAGGGGCGCATGATCTGCGCCTTCTTGCGCAGCTCGTCGAGGTATTTCTGGGCGTTCGGGTTTTCCGGCGGCGCGTTCTTGCCTGCCTTGGCCTTGTCGAGGTCCTCCTGGCGGAACACCATTTCTGCGGCCTGGTCGTCCGACACCTGGCGCTGGCTGCAGATTGCGATGTATTCGACACCTCTATCAGTCACGCGCGTCGCCGTGGTGTTGCCCTTGGCCTGTTCCACAAGAGGCTTCCATTCAGCCGGAAGTTCAGGCGCAAGAACGCGACCGAGGTCGCGGACCGATACGTCTCGCATCGTTGCTGCGAAGACCTTCGCCTGATCGCAACCCGGATATTTCGACCGGGATGCTTCGGCTTCGCTCTTGCGCTTGCCGACGATGCCTTTCTTGCTGGCGGGAACGACGAAGATCATCTGCTGCAGAATATACTCAGTCGTTTCTGGCTTCTGCTTGTTCTCCATCATGCGCGCAACAAGGTCGGCGTTCGACATACGATTGCTTGAGCCGTAACGGGCATTGACGAGACGCGGCCAGCTCATCTGTACGGCAATGAAGGCCTTGAAGTGAGCGACACCGACGCCGGCGCGCTCGAGAATCTGCGTCATCTGGTCTGTCGTCAGCTTGTTGCCGGTGGCAAACCGCGCGAATGATGCATTGACGTCGTCTGTGGAAACCGACATGCGCACGCGCGAGATTTCCTGCTGCTTCAGCGTCTGCTCGATCAGTTGCTCTTCGGCGGCCTTGGCGTCGGCCTTCTGATGCTGCAACCGAAGGAACGCCTGACGCTTGGCGACATCACCGCTGGTAATTGCCGTGCCGTTGACGACCACCTTGACTTCGCTCGCGGCGAAAGCTGCGCCGGTCTGAGGCGAGGCAAAAGCCGCCAGCATCACGAAAGCCGCGCCGGCAATCATCGTCGTTACGGTTCTTCTTGCGCCAATCATCTATCGACCCTTCCCATTGACGCCGCGCATTCACGTCGCGGCGCGCATACCTTCTCGAGACCAAACAGGCATTGCCGCTCTAAATTGAAAATTCAGCATATTCCGTAGATCTCAACTGGCGACAATGTCCTGCATAGTCTTACGGCGAAAGAAAGGCTCTTTCTTTCGCCGTCTGCAGTATTGCCCATCAATTCTGGTAGATGGTTGTGCTGGTATCTACTGGTCCACCGAGGTTGATGTCGCCGAGTGTCCTGAAGGTCAACCTGGCACCAATGCTCCAGTCGCTAGCGGTTTCTGCGGTGGTGTCCCGCTTCTCGCTATAGGCGATCGTAAAGATCGTGCATTCGTCCTCGTAGGTTAGGCCGAACGTCTTCCTAACGACACTGTTGTCCTGAAGATCCCACGCGATGCCGCCAAACACCGACCAATAATCCTTGAAATTAACGGAACCCTTGGCCTGGATTTCATCGTTGTCTTCGGCAAAACCATACTCTGGCTGCGCCGAGACGTGTGTATAGATCAACTGGCTTTGGAAATCGTCGTTCTGGAAACCGGCAGTCAGGTCGCCTCGGCGGAAAGCCAAGCTCTTCTCGTCAAGCCGATAGGAAGCGGCGAGCGCGATGCCCTGCGGCGTTTCTATGCCGCCAAGACCGACGAAGTCTGACACGTCGCTTTCCAGACCGGAATCTGCACCGACATTTACCAGATCGGCTGTGTCGAATGAGTTCTGACCACCCAGCTGGTACGACTGACCGAAAATCCCGTGCAGCTTGTACCCATTATCAAACGTGCCGGTGTACTGGAAGCCGACATTGGCGCGCGTGCCGCCTTCAATGCGGTCGTAACCGGAGAACTTGTCACGCTCGAAAAGATTGGTCGCGTCGAAAACGAAGCTCTGTGCGTCTTCGTTCGGAAGAGCGCCGGCAAGGCGTTCGTCAGGGCGAGCATAGATCTGAACGATGGGTTCGAAGAGGTGCGTGCTGTTCGCGGTGGTCCCAAGGATCGGATAGCGCATTTCCAGTCCGGCGGTAAACATCGAACGCGTCGCCGAGTTGCCGTCGTCGTAATTGCCGTCATAGACAAACCCCGTGCCAGAGGTCGGCGGCGGCGTCATGTTCAACGCCAACGCGTCGCCTCGAGCCGCGAGCAACGGGGTAATCAGGAAGCCCTCAGGCGTGACAAACGTCCGCTTCCATTCGAGTTCGCCCGTCAGGCGAGACGTCTGGCCTTCGAGACCGCGGAACCGATCAAAGCCCGCGACACTATAAAAATCGTCGTGGTTGCGTGACAGGTTCGTGAGGTTGACATCGGCAGAAAGTTCACCCCCGGCGAGCGGTTGCGGCGCAACGAAGTGATAGTCCATCACCGGATAGACGATCGCCTGCTGCTTCTCGGCGACATCGTTCGGATCGGCGTTCTGCACGTCAAAATAGAACGACCGCAGATCGAAGTAATTCCGTTTGCCGAGGCCCGTCAGGTAGACCTGGTTTGTCTTTGTCGAGTAATCCAGACCTTTAAGGCTATAGGTACGAGCAAAGTTATTGTCGCTCTGCACCATGACGTCCCAGCCGAACGCCCAGCGTGGGTTGATCTGGAAATCGCCTTTCGATGCAATGACGCCGCGGAAGTCCTTCTCAGCATCACTGGTGCCAGGCGTGAAGGTCCCAGGGCTAGCCTGATCAATGCCGGCCATCCGCAAAATGTGCGTGCCGTTTTCGTACCTCTGACGATACTCAGCGTCGAGTAGGAAGCCTTGCGTCGTGTAACCAGTACCCGTCACCGTGACATCGCTGCTTGGCGAAATGACGTAGTAGTAGGGGACCGACAGCCCGAAACCGAGATTCTGAGCGGTAACGAAACTCGGGAATAGGAAACCGGACTTCCGCTTCACGGTGTTGTCCGGGACTTCAATCCACGGCACGTAGGCCAGCGGGTGCCCAAGAAGCTCAAAGCGCGCCTTCTCGAGGCGAATCGTATGCTTGACGCCATCCTGAATGACGCGTTCGGCCTTGACCTGCCAGAAGGGTGGCTTCTCCGGCTTCTCCGCGCACGGCAAACAGGCGGTATAAACGCCCTTGTTCAGGATCATTTGCGTGCCGCCAACGCGCTCACCGGTTTCGGCTACCAGGCGCGTATTGTCGGCGGTCTCAATTCTGAGCGCGTTTACGAAGCCGTTTCCGAAGTCGTCGGTGACGTCAAGTTTGTCGGCATACATCCGATTGCCGTCAGGGCCAACCAGTTCAACGTTTCCAAGCGCCATCAGGCGTCTGGTCTGCTGATTGTACTCGACGCGCTGCGACACCATCTTGTAGCCGGCGTAATTTATCTGCACGCCGCCAATGGCCGAAACGATCTGTGAGTCCTTGTTATAGATCAGCTCGTTTGCAGACAGAATCAGCTTCTGGTCGTCCGAAACGGTCGGCTTCAAACCTTGCAGGGCATCCTGTGCAAAGGCAGCAGGAAAGCCGTTGGAATAGGTAGACAGAGCTGCGCCTACGAGCAGGGCAACCAACTGTTTACTAAAAGTCTTGCGGTCGCCTGCCGCCACTAGCCATCCTCCTGATGAAGCAGAATTGTTGCACCCAAAGCCAGGGCAACGGTGACCGGAATCCACGTCGCCACGAAAGGCGGGACAACCCCACTGCTTCCGAATGCTTTTACAAGCACGGTGACCACATAAAGCACGAAGCCTGAAAGGATTCCACCCAGAATCACTGACCTCGATTGGTTGAACCGGCTAAATTTTAGGGACACTGTTGCAGCAATGAGAGTCATGGCCACGAGCAACAGTGGTTGGGACAACAACGAATGAAATTGGGTCTCGAGTGCCTTGCTCGGAATCCCGAAGGATTTCGCGGCGTCAATTCGCCTCGAAAGGTCAAAAAATCCAACAGTTTCAGGGGCTGTGAGCCTCTGCTGGACAAAATCTTGTTTCAGATTGGTGCGGACTCGCACCTCATCCTTGCGCACAGCGACTTCGCCTGGGCGACGCTCCACAACATTCTTTAGAAGCCAGTAACCATCTTCCAATTTTGCCGAAGCGGCGTCCTGTCTCAGGATGATGTGATCGGACGAATCGAAATGCACGAATACTGCATCCATCAGCAGCGTGCCGTTCTCGAGAATCGTGTGCGCACCTATGACGGCATCGTCGCCACCGCTGATCTGGCGAATCCACGGAACCTGCGGGGCGGTGTTCGAAGCCGAGCCTTCTCCGCGCCAGTTGCTTTCGACGATGGCGGCCTGGCGTTGCCCCCACGCAGCCAGCGGATTGAGAACGGTCATAACCAGAACGCCGAGCAAAAAGGCGCCGGCAAGGAACGGCGACATGAACTGCCAAACCGAGACGCCAGCGGCGCGCGTCACGACTAGTTCGTATTTTCTATTGAGGGCAATCAGAACCGTCATGCCGACGAAGAGCGCAATGAAGGGAACAGTCTGCTGCAAAATGAGCGGCAGGCGCACGGCGGTCATCACCAGGCCGCCGGTCACGGTATAGCCGGGAAGACCCGAGAGGCGACCCGCCGTCTCGCTGAAATCGACGAGATAGACTATGCCGATCACGCCAAGGAAGAACCACATTGTCGTCAGCAGGTAGCGGCGGAAGAAGTAGCGACCGAGCGTCCCGAAGATCATGCGCTGCCTCCCGCTGACGGATCGGCTGAGCGCTTGAACAGTTTCTGCCAGAGCGCAGCGATCCGGTCGCTGACCATCGATACAATCGATAGACGTTTGTGAAGCGACAGAGACGCGATCGCGAGCACGCTGGCAATCACGGGAATCGAATAGAGCACACCGATATACTCGGGATCCGTGTCGATCTGATTGGCGGCATAAAACGAGGCCCAGCGAATTGCGAATGCGAACACGAGTGCAGACACCATCGGATGCAGCCGGGCTTCACGGTGGGAACGCGCATCGCCGGCAATCGCGAGCGAAATCAGTGCAAAGACCATCGGCAGAACCCAATCCGTCAGGCGCCGATGCAATTCGGCTCGGTAACCGCCTGGTTTGGCGATGTAGTCCTTATCGTTCGGATCTGGACTGAACAGGAACGGCAGCTCGCGATCGGAGGCGCGCAGCGTCGCCTGGCCGCGGTTCTGTGTGAGGTCGGAAAGGTCGAAGGAGTAGGAATCGAAACGAATGACGGAGACTTCACCAGTCTGCGTTTTGCGGTGAACCTCGCCGTCATGCATGATGAGCGACGTACCCTTCTCGTCAACGGCGCCCTCGCGTGCATAGTAGATGAGCTCGAAAGCAGGATCGCGCTCATCGACGACGAACAGCCCCTTGAGCACACGTCCGGCCAATCGCTCCGATATCTGGACGTAAAGACCCGTATCGATGCGGCGGAAGTTCTTTTCTTCGATCACCGTGGAAAGCAGATCTGCGTAGGCGGCGGCCACCATCTGGCGAACGCCGGTCTTGGCCTTCGGCTCGACAACGTTGTCTACGAAAAAAGAAAAGGCGCTGATGATCGCTGCAAGAATCAGAATCGGTCGCAGGATGATCCCGCGCTTGGCGCCTGCCGCATCGATAACGGTCAGTTCCGAATCATTGTTCATGGTCGTCAGTGTCTGCGTGACGCCGATGACAATTGCGAAGGGTAGCACGATCGGAATGATCGAAGGGAGGATCAGTGTCGCCAGCTTGGCGAACGATCCCATCGACTGGCCGCTATCAGTCACCAGATTGACGCGCTGCAGGACCTGAGTCGTCCAAATGATCGCGAGCACCGGCAACAGGGCAACGAGAAACATCTGGCCAACGCGCCGGAGTATATATGTTTCAAGCAGTTTCATTCATGCCCTTGAACGCCATTTGCGAACCGATGCCGCTGCGCAGCGAAATCCATCTACGCTCTTTGGTTCGCTTTTGCGACAAGGCAGCGTCGAAAATTCATTCAAATTTCAGATTTTTTTTCCCTGTGGCGAATCGGTGAGCGCAAGAAAGCCCGCAAAGATAACGGCGGACGACAGCCATCCGAGGACTACGTCCGAGAGATAATGCGCGCCGAAAGCAACGCGCATCGCAGGCGCCAGGAAAGAGATGGCGGCGAGCGGCAAGGCAAGCGCTGTACGCGCCGGCTGCGGGAGCAGGAAAATGAGACAGAAGACCCAGCCTGCGCCAGCGGCTTCGCCTGAGATGAACGAGCAGTTCGCCATGCACTTTCCAGCCATCGAGCCCGCCTGTACGAAGTCGAGGTGGCCGCCGAAATCCAATGTCTGGTAGGGCCGTGGCCGTCCCCAGTATGCCTTGAGGACGAAGTTCACCAAAATCACTGGACCGATGATCAGCGAGGCGAGCGCCACCTTGAAGGCACGGGCGCGTACGGCGTTGAAGGTGGCTTCATAGTGCCAATAACACGCCGCAAGCCTCCATAGCATCATCAAAGCGATGGCATACGGCAGCCGGAGGAAGAGAGTTCGCAGGAGTGCGAGATAGGTCTCTTGCCGGTAGGGGAAATGGCCACAGAATTTCCCGATGGCTGCGTTGGCACAGATTTCCTGAACAAAAAAGTGCGTGGAGGCGTAGATATCGATCTCGGGAAAGACGTTGAAGAGGGCAAGGAGGCCCCACCAGAGACAGAGTAGACCAATAAATCTACGGGCGGGAGCGGTCCCATGCGATGCCGCAATACGCCAAGGTCCCCGTCCGCTGGATAGTCCTAATGCTGTAAGCAATCTTGCGTTTCCTGTAGACTCAATACGACGGGAGGAATATGCGGCGAAGATGACATCCGATTAACGCGTTCACGGCTGGTCGGCAGCCATGTCGTTGGGCTGAGGCTTGTCTTCGAGGGTGAAACTCGAAATGATCGGATGGAGCGGATTTAGGAAAATCCCACTGGAGAAGATATGTCAGCCAAGTTCGATGTTTCATTTGTGACGGCCGCCGAGATCGCCGGGGGCTATGCGGTGCTGCTGCAGGCAAGCGGTTCGGATCGTGCCGCAGGGGCTAAGATCGCAGATCCCGCCGGCGTGATCGCCAGGGCCGCAAAGATCGCAGCGTTTTCCGCCAAGCCTATGACCGTATTGGATCTTGTTGCTCCGGAAGGTTCAGCAGCGGAGCGGCTCTTCGTGGTTGGCCTCGGCAAGCCGGAGGAACTGACTGCTCACGATTGGTTGAAGGCGGGTGGCGTCGCCGCCTCGAAGATCAAGAAGGCCGAAAAGGTGGTTATCTTCGTCGACGCGCCAGGTGTCTGCGTTGGCGCGAAAGAGGCTGCGGACTTTGCACTTGGTATGCTGTTGCGCGCCTATAGTTTCGACACCTACAAGACGAAGAAGAAGGACGAGGACAGCAACGGCCGCAATGGGCAGGTCGCGGTGACCATTGTTACGGCAAATGCGGCGGATGCGGCAAAGGCATTCAAGGTTTCGGAAGCCATTGCCGCAGGCGTCAACCTGGCTCGCGATTTGGTCAACGAGCCGCCGAACGTCCTCGGGCCGGTGGAGTTCGCCGCCAAGGCAAGCGAACTGGAAAAGCTCGGTGTCGAGGTCGAAATCCTCACCGAGAAGGAAATGCAGAAGCTTGGCATGGGCGCACTGTTGGGCGTGGCGCAGGGCTCGGTGAGGCCTCCGCGCTTGGCCGTCATGCAATGGAAGGGCGGCAAGTCCAATGAAAGCCCAATCGCCTTCATCGGCAAGGGCGTCGTCTTTGACACCGGTGGTATTTCGATCAAGCCCGCCGCGGGCATGGAGGAAATGAAGGGCGACATGGGCGGCGCCGCAGCCGTCACCGGCCTCATGCACGTGCTCGCTGCCCGCAAGGCGGCCGTGAACGTGGTGGGTATCATCGGTCTGGTCGAGAATATGCCCGACGGAAACGCGCAGCGTCCCGGTGATATCGTTACGTCCATGTCGGGCCAGACGATCGAGGTGATCAATACGGATGCGGAGGGCAGGCTCGTGCTCTGTGATGCCCTCTGGTATTGCAACGACCGATTCAAGCCGAAGTTCATGATCAACCTGGCGACATTGACGGGCGCCATTCTTGTTGCACTCGGCAATGTCCATGCCGGTCTGTTCTCGAACGACGACGAGCTCTCGGACCAACTGACGGCCGTTGGCCTGAAAACCAGCGAAAAGCTCTGGCGCATGCCGCTAGGCAAGGAATACGACAAGATGATCGACAGCAAGTTTGCCGACATGAAAAACACCGGCGGTCGACACGCGGGTTCGATTACCGCGGCCCATTTTCTCAAGCGGTTCGTGCAAGACACGCCCTGGGCGCATCTCGACATTGCGGGAACCGCAATGGGTTCGCCGCAGGATGAGATCAATCAGTCCTGGGGATCTGGCTACGGCGTGCGGCTACTCGACGAGCTGGTGCGCGCCAACTACGAGTCATGACGGAAGTCCTGTTCTATCACCTCACGGAATCGAAGCTAGAAGATGCCCTCCCGCCGCTGCTCGAAAAAAGCGTCGAGCGCGGCTGGCGGGTCTCCGTGCAGGTGAAGGATGCTGCGCGGCGCGATTTCCTCGATCAGCATCTCTGGACATTTCGCGAAGATAGTTTCTTGCCGCATGGCACGGACGAAGGGGACATGGCGGCAAATCAGCCAGTTCTCCTCACGATCTCCGAAGGAAACGCCAATGCTGCGACGGTGCGATTTATCGTCGATGGCGCGGAGCCGCCCGCAGTCGATTCTTACCAGCGGATTGTCTTCATGTTCGATGGTTATGACCAGGAGCAGCTCGAGGCCGCCCGCGCGCAGTGGAAGAAACTCAAAGGCGAGGGGCACAGCCTGACATACTGGCAGCAGACGCCGGAGCGTCGATGGGAGAAGAAGGCCTGAACTAGCGTAGGCCGGAAGCCATCAGGACGTTGTCAATGAAGTCCCGCTTTGCCTTGGTATATTCCGCGCGCCTCTCCGCATGCTCGCTGGCCAACCCAACCTTGAGCTGCTCGTAGGCGCGTGCGAGCCGGATATCACTGCGCAAGGCGTCGCGAAAAGCGATCATGCGGTTCCAGTTATCGCCACGATGCTCCACGACATGGACCAGATGGGTGCGGCTCTCATCCTTGACGCCACGACCGAAAATGTGGTCGTCGGGGACAATGTCGTTACCGGCATAGTCATAGCCGATTGCTTCCATGGCGTCGATGCAGCGCAGGCCGTCGTCGAGGTGCTTGACACCGACAGCGATGTCGATGATCGGCTTTGCCTTGATGCCGGGAATGGCTGTGCTGCCGACATGTTGAATCTCGATTGCCACGTCCCCGAGGGCTTGGCGGATGGCATGCGCTTCGCTGGCATAGGCTCGCTCCCAAAACGCATTGGGCTCGGCGAGCGAAACCGTCAAATTCTTCAAGCCAAGGCCGTAAGCCGGATCGTCTCGCATGCCGAACCTCCCTGAAGACCGTGAGACTTCACAATATCACGAGGTTCGGCGTGCTTGAATCAATCGTAGAAAGCCTCGACGAACTTGCGCTTGCCGAGCATGAAGGCATCGGCGACGTGCCGAAGCGGCGCGAGGTCGACATCCGACTTGCCGGCTTTGACGATTTCCGCGAATCGGCGGTAGAGCGCCGGATACTCCTCTTCGGGAGCGGAAAACTTCAGTTCGCCGTTGATCGAGAGCTTGGAGCCGCCCTCTGCCAGTTCCATGTGGCCGGCCGCGGTATCCGAAAGGATATCCCAGCTCTGCTTACCCGTCTGTCGCCAGTCGAATTCGCCGTGAACAGGCACGCCATCGGCATTCTTGAAATGCAGATCAGCGGCGATCGGCGCGTCGCGATTTTCCGGGAATTCAAGTGTTGCGCCGGTCAGGAAGATCGCCTTCGGCAGAATGTGAGTGACAATCGACAGGGCGTTGATGCCCGGATCGAAAACGCCGAGACCGCCGGCCTGCCAGATCCAGTCCTGGTTCGGATGCCAGTGGCGAACGTCTTCCTTCCAGATGACGTGGACCTTGTTGATGGTCGTCGAAGCCAGGAAGGACTTCGTGGCCTCGACAGCAGCCGCATAGCGCGAATGCCAGCTGGCAAACAACGAAACGCCCTTGCTTGCAGCGAGGCTTTCGAGATCGGCCACTTCGCTCAAGGTGGCGCCCGGAGGCTTCTCGAGGAACACATGCTTGCCCGCCGAAAGTGCCTTATGTGCCGCTTCGTAGCGATACTGCGGCGGCATACAGAGCGAAACCGCATCGATGTCAGGGACGGCGTCGAGCATCGCATCGATCGTCGTAAAACTCTCGATGCCCTCGACGGTGCCGTGACGACTTGCCGTGGCTACGAGCTTGAAGTCGGAATTCTTGGCGATCGAAGGAAGGTGCTGGTCGCGGACGATCTTGCCGACGCCGACGATGGCGAGGTTGATAGGTGACATGCTGGTGGCTCGCGTTCGGTGTTTCGCTCAAAAGTATGACTTATTTTGCGCCTGTTTTAGCAGAAAGAAGCTGGCGGGCAAGCGTCGATGGTCTATCAAAGAGACGCCATCTCGGCGGGGGCAGTCGGCTTCTTGAATTGCAGCGTTACAACCTTATACCCCTCGACCTCGAGCCTTGAAAGCAGTGTCGGCAGCATGGTCGCCGTGCGATTGTGGATGTCGTGCATGAGAATGATGCCACGGCCCCGCCTGTGCAGCAGGTCCATCGTCCGCTTGGTCACGGCGGCAGGCGATGTGCTGAAGTAATCCTTGCTGTCCACGTCGACATCCATCACGACCATATCGCGCATCGCAACTGCGGCACGAAGCTGGTGGCTGTCGGCAAGATATGGAAAGCGGAAGAAGTTGACCTCGACTCCCGACGCCCTGGTGACAGCGGCTTCGCCCCGGCTAATCTCCTTCATTGCCATGTCGAAGGTCAGCGCCGCCAGGTTCTCGTGTCGGTAGGTGTGGCTGCCGATCGCGTTGCCTTCCATCGCGACCCTGCGAGCAAGCTCCGGATGCAATTCCGCCATCTCGCCGACCATCATGAACGCGCCCTTGACGCCGAACTGATCCAGCGTCGCAAGGACGCGGTCCGTCCGGCCGGGGATCGGACCGTCGTCGAAGCTGAGGATGACTTCCTTGTCCTCAAGGCGCAGATCATGGATGGAGGCGACCGTCAGCGTTCGACCGGCAAGGTGATGCTGGAGACTATCGCGAGACATTTGGAGGGGGCTACCTTCGGTTTCCGAGTCCGGCGCGACAATTGAGGAGGTTTTGATCGTGGTATCGGGCGCAGGCCGCCTGGCAGATTGGCAGCCGGCGAGGGCCACGCTCAAGATGAGGCCGGAAAGGAAGGCGACGCGCTGCATGAAAAGGCTCAACAAATCAGTAATGAATGTTGAGACAACCTTTATGATTATGGTTAACGATCGGTTTCGATCGCTTTGCAATGCACTGAATAGTGCGGGGTCCAACGAGCCTTAACAAAGAGCTGTGGCTATCCCGCCATAGCGTCTTCGTATTCTGAAGAGAGCTCGAGCCACTGCTCCTCGGCGGCGGCAAGCTTTGCGGCAGCCTCACCGCGCTGCTTGGCCTTCTCCGCCGCCTTCGCAGGCGCTTTTTCATAGAGCAGCGGATCCGCAAGTTCCGCATCAAGCGCCTGAATCTGTTTCTCCAACTTGCCGGTCAAGGATTCGATTTCGTTGATCTTTTTCTTGAGCGGGGCAAGGGAAGCGCGCTTTTCGGCGTTCAGCTTACGCTGGTCCGCCCTCGAGGCGGACTCTTCCGCAAGCTGGGGTTTCTCGTCCTTCTTCTTGCCAGATGCGACAACGAGGTCGCGGTATTCATCCATATCGCCTTCGAAGGTCGTCACGGTGCCCTTGTTGACGAGCCACAACCGATCGACGGTCGCCTCGATAAGATGACGGTCGTGCGAAATCAAGATGACCGCGCCCTCGTAATCGTTCAGCGCCTCGATGAGCGCTCGGCGGCTGTCGATGTCGAGGTGGTTGGTCGGTTCGTCGAGGATCAGGAGATTGGGCGCGTGGAAGGCAGCCAGCCCCATCAGCAGGCGCGCCTTCTCGCCGCCGGAGAGATCCTTTGCCGCAGTCGACATCTTCTCCGTCGCGAGGCCCATCTGGGCGACACGCGCCCGCACCTTTGCTTCCGGCGCGTCGAGCATCAGACGGCGCACATGCTCGACCGGTGACTGGTCGGGGATCAGATCGTCGAGCTGATGCTGCGCGAAGAAGCCTATCTTCAGGTTTGGGGCCAGCTTGACTTCACCCGTCTCTGCGGACAGGCGACCGGAAATGAATTTGGCGAACGTGGATTTGCCGTTGCCGTTAGAACCGAGCAACGCGATGCGATCGTCGTTGTCGATCCGCAGGTTGAGGCCCTTCAAGATCGGCTTCCCGGGCTCGTAGCCGACTGCGCCGCCGCTGATGGCGACGATGGGGGAGGCAGGTTGTTTTTCCGGCTCGGGGAAGGTGATCGGCTGAACGTGGTCCTCGATGACGGCAGCTACCGTTCCCATGCGCTCCAGCGCCTTGACGCGGCTCTGTGCCTGGCGTGCCTTGGAGGCCTTTGCCTTGAAGCGGTCGATGAAGCTCTGCAGGTGTTTGCGCGCGGCCTCGTTCTTCACCCGCGCCTTCGTCTGCAACTCGTCGGCTTCGGCCTTCTGCCTTTCGAACTGATCGTAGCCGCCGCGATAGAAAGTCAGCTTCTTCTGGTCGAGATGAACGATCGCGTTGACCGCGTTGTTCAGGAGATCGCGGTCGTGGCTGATGATGATGACCGTGTGCGGATAGCGACGTACATAATCCTCGAGCCACAAGGTGCCTTCGAGGTCGAGATAGTTGGTCGGCTCGTCGAGAAGCAGCAGGTCTGGCTCGGAGAACAGAACCGCAGCGAGAGCGACACGCATCCGCCAGCCGCCCGAAAAGGAGGAGGCCGACCGCGACTGCGCTTCCTGATCGAAGCCGAGGCCCGCCAGAATACTGGCGGCACGGGCTTCCGCGGAATGCGCATCGATATCCACCAGCCGCATCTGGATTTCCGCGATGCGATGGGGATCGGTGGCGCTTTCCGCCTCCGCCAGCAGCGCTGAGCGCTCCTTGTCCGCGGCCAACACGATTTCGATCAGCGCGTCTTCCGTTCCTGGTGCTTCCTGCGCGACCTGTCCGATCCGCGTATTCTTCGGGATCGAGACCGAGCCGCTCTCCGCGGCCAGATCGCCGGTGATGACTCGAAATAGCGTGGATTTACCCGCGCCGTTCCGACCGACAAGACCTGCCTTCGTGCCCGCTGGCAGCGAAACGCTGGCGTGATCGAGAAGCAGTCGGCCGGCAATACGTGCGGAGATATCGGAAATCGTGATCATGGCCGGCGTTTTGGCCGAAAGCCGTGATCAGCGCAAGAGCCCGCGGCTCAGCGACCGAAGGCTTGCACGGGCTGCCGGCGATTTGACTGTGCGGTGTGTAGTGCAACGCGTGCATTTGCCTGCAACTGCGACGCCGTCGTTGCGTCGGCGCTCAAGGCGATTCCGAGCGAAATCGTAAGCCCGGCCGAGGCAGCGTTATCGGATGCAGCGAACGTCATGTGGTCTTCCACAGAGGCTCGAAGGCGATCGGCAATCGCCAGAGCCTCCTGCATGCCGACATTGGCAAACAGGAAAGCAAATTCGTCGCCATCAATCCGTGCAACAAGATCGTTCTTCTTGATCGACTTTCGGAAGAGATCCGCAAGCTTCTTCAGCACTCGCGTTCCAACCTGTGTACCGTAGCGGCTGTTGAATGCCTTGAAGTCGTCAACGTCGACCATGATGAGGGCGCTGCCGGCCGCACCTTCCTCCCGCTCGTAGAGATCGGCGATCGCTTTGTTGAGGGCGATGCGATTGGGGATTCCGGTCAGCTTATCCGTTGCCGATGCTGAGTGAGCCGCTGCGATGCCAAGCTCGATCGCCTCCAGGCGTTCGACGTCGCTTTTCAGCCGGGCCTCGATATCCTTTTCGGAAGCCAAGACGTTGGAGAGAGAGGTCGACAGGTACTCCATCTCGCTCATGATCGCGCCAAGGTTTTGGTCGGCATTCCCCGCTATCGATTGAAGCGTTCTTTCCGCTGCGCGCAGGAAGGCCTGCTTTTGGCGCAAGCTGTCCGAAAGTCGGTCCGCCGCATCACGCAGCATCCTGCTTGTTTCCGCATGCGAAATCTCGCTTGCGAGACCGCAATGGCTGACGAGACGATACTTCAGGCCGATTTCATCGAGCGAGGCCTGCCGTGGGCTCGGTCCCAGCGCGGCGATGTCCTGTGCGAGAGCGGCGTTCTGGCCGATGATCGCCTCGTGCAGGAGTTCGTAGTTGCGTGGCAGGCCGGCGATCGCAAGCCGCGTCATATGCTGGGCGATCCGTTGAAGATCGGTCGGGGCGGAGGCCGGGCGCTGTGCTGCTTCTCGTTGTACCTGTGAGTTTGGCGCAGTCCGCATGACGTTCCCCTCGCTCCGACTTTGGCATCGGCGTTTGGTTTCTCTATGCAACTAGCGCGCTAAAAATAGCTTAAATTCGGTCGTTTGTAGTTGAATTGCGCCGCTGAACAGTGAAACGCGGTTAATGGAGCGTATCCAAGTGACATTTACTGTCTTGGCGGACGTTGGATGTTGATCGAAGCGGAAGCGTTATCGCGTGGTTGGGGCAGTGGCTTTCGCTCGACGAGCGGCAGTCGTTACATGACAGCCGCGTGAAATTGCCCATGCCCACTTGTTTTCAAGCTATCAGGCGGGTAAACACCGCCCACTTTTCCCACGGAATAAAGGAATTTGACCCATGGCGATTGAACGCACTTTCTCGATGATCAAGCCAGACGCAACGAAGCGCAACCTGACGGGCGCTATCACCAAGATGCTCGAAGATGCCGGCCTGCGCGTCGTCGCCTCCAAGCGCGTCTGGATGAGCAAGCGCGAAGCCGAAGGCTTCTACGCCGTTCACAAGGAACGCCCCTTCTTCGGCGAACTGGTTGAAGGCATGACCTCTGGCCCGACCATCGTTCAGGTTCTGGAAGGCGAAGGCGCCATCCTCAAGAACCGCGAAATCATGGGTGCCACCAATCCGGCAAACGCTGACGAAGGCACGATCCGCAAGGTTCACGCCCTGTCGATCGGCGAGAACTCGGTTCACGGCTCGGACGCTCCGGAAACCGCTGCACAGGAAATCAAGTACTGGTTCTCCGACACCGAAATCGTCGGCTGATTCAGGCTCTCAGCGACGCCGCTGAAGCCATTGAATTGACTCTAAAAGCCGGGGCTCTGCTCCGGCTTTTTTACGTTGAAGGGCAGGTGGCGGCGGTGTCGTAGTCCACGGTACCATCCGGTTTGAAGACCTCCGGGTTCTTCGTGTAGAGCGGCCCGATAACGAGCGGCTTGCCGGGCATGACCGACTGGTCGAGGCTGGAGATCACCTCGGTCTTCAGGCTCTGCAACGTCTCTCCCTTGGCATCGACCAGGCGAACGTTCACGGCGTAAGGCTTATCCTTCTTGACGCAATGAAGCGCGGGGCTTTGCAGCGTGATCTTGTCCCAGAACGGATAAACCTTTTCGTTGGTGACCAGCACGTCGCCACCCTCCGGGTTTTCGAATTCCGCGATGGCGACCGTGCCTTCCGGAATAGGGGCCTTCTTGTTCAAGGTCACGACATAGGTCGCAACCGCGATCCGATAATTGAAAACGAAGACGCGACCGCTGATCTCGACCAGCTTGTCGGTCTCTCGCTGGCATCCCGTCAGCACGGCGGCTGCAACGAAAACAGCCATCGATAGCGCTTTCATGGCGCTTCCTCCTCTTTCCTCCGGCGATAGTGGCGGCTCGCCTTGGCACGATTGCCGCACACGGCCATGTCGCACCAGGCGCGGCTCCTGTTCTTGCTGCGGTCGATGAAGAGCCAGCCGCAATTACGGCAGATCTTCATGCGCTCTGGATCCGGCATGGCGATCAGCCGCAACACCGAATGCGCGGTTGCCGCGTCGAGGCCGTTTGCTTCGCTGGCGCCACGCAACGTGCGCGCCAGCGCCTCCAGAAGATCAGCAAGCAGTCGGTCATCGCCTTCGCCTGAAACACGGGCCCGGAAATAGCTGTCCGTCGCCTCGCGCAACGCCAGGAAGTTTCGCCTGTTCTGTGGTGCCGGACCAACCATCTCACCGAAGAGCGCCCGCTCCGCACAGAACTCGGCCGCAGCCTGCGGGAAGGCTTCCAGTTGGGCTGACGCTTCGAAACGGTCGATCCGTCGCGTCTCGTCATGCCGAAGCACAACGCTGTTGGCGACGTCCAGCGCCAATGCGCCTCCGGAAAAGCGGTGTGGAGTCCAAGTAAAGCTCATAATGAAAATATAACTGGTAAAATATGTTTTGCTAGTTATGATTTTGACAATCAGGAGTTTTTCATGGCCTATCTGCTGCAGCAATTGGCGAACGCGGTACCGCTGGCTGCGCTCTATGCTGCGCTTGCCTTTGGCTACGCCGTTGCGTTCGGGGTCACCAAGCGTGCCGATATTACCTATGGGGCGATCTTCGCGTTTTCCGGCCAGATTCTGCTGCTTTTCACCGACATCGGCTACAACAGGCTGTTTCTGATCCTCCCGGCTGCACTGGTGCTGGGCGCCTTGTTCTCAACGGTCTATTCTATGCTGGCGGCAATCTGGATTGGGCGCTCCATCATGCTGCCCCTAGTGCGTCAGTCATCGAACACGGTGATCGTCGCTGCCCTCGGCATTACCATCGTGTTGATGGAAACGGCGAGGTTCGCATCCGACACCAAGAGCATATGGCTTTCACCATTCCTGAACAGCGTTGTCGTCTTCTGGAGTGACGGGGCGTTCAAGGTAACGCTGACCGAGATACAGCTGATCAATACCGGATTGATGTGCGCCATGGTCGCGGTCGGCGTTGCCGTCATGAGAGGCACGTCGTGGGGGCGCCTCTGGCGCGCCGTGACCGACGACCCTCTTGCGGCAGAACTGTGCGGGACCAGCGCCGACCGCGTCTTCCTCGTCGCTTATGCGGCGGCAGGCCTGATCGCTACGGTATGCGGTATCCTCGCCACCTTCTACTATGGCACGATGGATTTCGGCGCCGGGCTGATGTTCGGCCTCAAGGTTTTGATGGTCGCCGCGGTCGGAGGTTATTCGGACCCTTTGAAGTCCGCCGCGGGTGCAGCCGGTCTCGGTGTAGCGGAAACGATGTGGAGCGCCTATGGCCCCTATCTCTGGCGTGACCTCGTGGTGTTTTCGCTGCTCGTGCTCCTGTTGGTCCTCAGCAGGAGGGAGAGGGTAATACCCTGACTATTTCCACTTGTCGCGGGCCGCGTCATCCGCGTCCTTGGTCGTGACCCATGCGCCGGCGGAGCCATCCTTGCCGTGCTCCTTCTTCCAGAAGGGAGCGGCCGTCTTCAGATAGTCCATCACGAAGTTCGCGCCATCGAATGCGGCTTGGCGATGGGGCGCCGCGGCGATGACAAGCACGATATTCTCGCGCGCGGCGATCTTGCCGTAGCGATGGATGGCCGTCAGGCCCATAAGCCCGAAGCGTTCAATCGCAAGGCCGCCAATCCGGCTCATTTCCGCCTCGGCCATACCGGGATAATGCTCGAGTTCCAGCGCCGCGAGCCTACCGCCTTCATCACGGCACAAGCCCGAGAATGTGACGATCGCGCCGATGCCGCCGTTTCGCCTGCCAAGCCGATCGACTTCCGCTTGAAGGTCGAAATCCTCGCGCTGGACGCGAATATCCGGCTCGACCTTGCTGGTCACGTCAGCCTCCGGTCATCGGCGGGAAAATGCCGATCTCCCTGGGATTTCCGATCGGCTCGTCGTGCTCGACGTGCTCCTGGTCGATTGCGACCCGGATCACGTCGGGAAACTGAAGCGCGGTCTCATATTCTTCGCCCATCGTCTTCAAATGATTCAGAAGATCGGAAACGGTAACGACGGAAGACGGCAGGACCATTTCCTCTTCGGCCTTGCCGATCCGTTCGCGTACCCAGGCGAAATAGACGAGCTTTGTCATTCTTCGTCATCCACGATGTGCTTGAGGCCGGCACGGAAATAGTCATAGCCGGTGTAGATCGTCAGCAGTGCTGCGATCCAGAGAAGTGCGATGCCTGTCTTCGTCGTGTAAGGGAAGATCTCGTCGCCAGCGGGACCGGCGAGCAGGAACGCAATCGCGACGAGCTGTACGGTCGTTTTCCACTTGGCAATGCGGGTGACTGGTACGCTGACCTTCAAGGCGGCCAGATATTCGCGCAAACCGGAGACCAGAATCTCGCGGCAAAGAATGGTGATCGCCGCCCAGATCGACCAGCCGGCAATCGTCTGGTCGGCGGCGACCAACAGCAGAATGGACGCGACCAGCAGCTTGTCGGCGATCGGGTCGAGCATCCGGCCGATGTTTGACGTCTGGTTCCAGATGCGGGCGAGGTAGCCGTCGAGAAAGTCGGTCAGCGACGCGATGATGAAGATCCACAGCGCCACCCATCGTGCCGTGTTGCTGATCGCCAGCTTTCCTTCGAGGAAAAAGCACAGCACGATCAGCGGCACTGCCAGAATGCGGCCGTATGTCAGCAGGTTCGGAATATTATATGCGCGCGATGCCATGAAACATGTCTCTGAAGTGATGTGCCCGTAGATGACGGCTTTGACCGTAAAGCGTCAACATTCTTTCTATTTTTCCGCTGCCTTTGCGTGGAATTTGCGACTGACGCCACCTATTTCGCGGCATCGTCGTGAAAATGATTGTAAACCTGCTTGGCGACAGTCTCCGAAATTCCTTCGACCGCCATCAGGTCGGAGAGCGCGGCGCGGGAAACCGCCTTAGCGGTTCCGAAATGCTGCAGCAGGGCGCGCTTGCGCGATGGCCCGATGCCGCCGATCTCGTCGAGTGGGTTCTTTACCATCTCCTTTTTGCGCCGGGCGCGATGCGAGCCGATGGCGAAGCGGTGGGCCTCGTCGCGCATGCGCTGGATAAAGTAGAGGACCGGATCCCGCGGCGGCAGGGTGAAGCTCTCGCGTCCTTGCGGGAAGAAGCGCTCGCGCCCGGCGTCGCGGTCGACGCCCTTGGCAACCCCAATGGCAATGACGCTATCAGTGATTCCCAATTCCTCGAGAATGCCACGCACGGCTGTCATCTGTCCCTGGCCGCCGTCGATCAGGATCACATCGGGCCATGCGGGGAAGGGCATGTCGGCCGCATCCGTAGGCGATGCCGGTTGGCTGCGGTCGGGCAGACCTTCTTCCTTGAGCAGGCGGGAGAAGCGCCGTGTCATCACCTCGCGCATCATGCCGAAGTCGTCGCCCGGCGTGATGTCGGTCGATTTGATGTTGAACTTCCGGTACTGGCTCTTCACGAAGCCTTCCGGCCCTGCGACCACCATGCCGCCGACCGCGTTCGTGCCCATGATGTGCGAGTTGTCGTAGATCTCCACGCGTTGCGGCACATAGCCAAGCTTGAAGGTCTCCTTGAAACCTTCGAGCAGCCGCGACTGCGATGCCGTTTCCGCAAGCTTCCGGCCATGCGCCTCGCGCGCATTGGCAATCACATGCTCGACCAGATCCCGCTTCTCGCCGCGCTGCGGCACAAGGATCGAGACTTTGTGTCCGGCCTTCTCGCCGAGTGCGGCAGCAAGCAGTTCGAGCTCCTCCACCGTCTCCGACAGCAGGATCTGCTTCGGCACCGGCTTGTCGTCGTAAAACTGCGCAAGGAAGGCGTTCAACACCTCGGCAGCCGAGAGCTGCGGGTCGGCCTTCGGGAAATAGGCGCGGTTGCCCCAGTTCTGTCCGGTGCGGAAGAAAAACACCTGAATGCAGGAAATGCCGCCTTCGTGGTGGATTGCGAAGACATCGGCCTCTTCCACGCCCGCCGGGTTGATGCCCTGGTGGCTGGACACATGCGAGAGCGAGGCAAGACGATCACGATAGACCGCAGCGCGCTCGAAGTCGAGATCCGCTGCGGCGAGGTTCATCGCCTCGGCGATATGCTCCTTGACCTTCTGGCTCTTGCCGGAAAGGAAGTCCTTCGCCTCCTGGACGAGCTCGGCATAGCCCGCGTCGCTGATCTCATGCGTGCAGGGTCCGGAACAGCGCTTGATCTGGTAGAGCAGACACGGACGGGTGCGCGTCTCGAATACGCTGTCCGTACAGGTGCGGATGAGGAAGGCGCGCTGCAGCGAGTTGATCGTCCGGCCGACGGCACCGGCTGAGGCGAACGGGCCGAAATAGTCGCCCTTGCGGGCGCGGGCGCCGCGATGCTTGAGGATCGCGGGCGCGCGGTGGTCGCCACTTATCAGGATGTAGGGAAACGACTTGTCGTCTCGCAGCAGCACATTAAAGCGCGGGCGCAAGCGCTTGATGAGATTCGCTTCCAGCAGCAGCGCTTCGGTTTCCGTGCGGGTCGTCACGAACTCCATGTTCGCTGTCAGCCGCACCATTTGTGCGATACGGTTGGAGTGCACCCGGCCAAGCGCATAGTTGCTGACACGCTTCTTCAGGCTGCGTGCCTTGCCGACGTAGAGCACGTCGCCGGCTTCGTTGAACATACGGTAGACGCCGGGGCTGTTCGGCAGTCGCTTGACGAACTCCGCGATAAGATCCGCGCCAACAAGGCCGGTCTCGTTGGTCCCGCCTTCGTTCCAATGGATTGCAGCCGCCGGCGCCGCCGTGGAGGCGTCGCTCTCCACTTCGATATCGTCGTCTGCATCCGTCTCGTCATAAAGAACGCCGCCATCCGGCAGCTTTCTTGAATTCATTCCGTAATCTCCGCCACGTCAGGCGTCTGCCAAGCGAGGTGCTGGCCGCCGTCGAGGGCAATCATCTGGCCGGTGATCGAGGGCGTTTCGTAGAGGAAACGAATCGTTTTGCCGAATTCCTCAAGCTGCGGCCCTCGCTTGAGGATAAGCGCTGAGACCTGTGCTTGGAAGTCTTCTTGCGACTGTCGCTCGCTCGGCATCGAGGGTCCGGGGCCGATGGCGTTGACGCGGATGCGCGGCGCGAGCGCCTGAGCCATGGTCTGCGTCGCGGTCCACAAGGCGGACTTCGACAGCGTATAGGAATAGAAGCTCGGGCGCAGCGCCCAGACACGCTGGTCGATGATGTTGACGACTAGGCCATCCCTCCCGTCCGGCAGTTGCGCGGCGAAGCCGGCCGACAGAATCGAGGGGGCGCGGACATGGACGGCGAAATGTTCGTCCCATGCCTCGGCATTGATGTGGCGGACGGAATCCTCGTGGAAAACCGAGGCGTTGTTGACAAGTAGATCGAGCGGCCCGATCGCGTCCGACGCTACTTTTACCAGGTCGCTGGTCTCATCGATTTTCTGGAGGTCAGCCCGAACGGCAACTGCCTTGGCGCCTCTTTGCCGCAATTCCGCCGCGAAATTCTCGGCCTCCTCAATCGAACGGCTGGCATGAATTGCGACTGCGAAGCCATCCGCAGCCAAATCCTCGACGATTGCCCTGCCTATTCTTTTGGCCGCCCCGGTCACGAGTGCTGTGCGAAGTCTTTTCCCGTTCAAAATCATGCCTTTTCGCCGCGAAACTCTGTTCGCTGCTTATATAGGCGTGGGAGAAGGTGAGATAAATAGCCGTTTTCATTGCGATGCCGTCGGAATTACTATGTGTATTATTGAAGAATATAATTCCTTAAAATAAGTATTCATGATTTAACCATTCATTATGGTTAACAAATATTCTGTTGCGGCAAAGCAACATCGAATTTTAGCCACCCGCGTGCCGCAATCAAATCACAATTCGGCTCTTTCAAATCCTCAATTGGGCATCAATTTCCCTTCCGAACCGCAAGGGACATTTGTAATAACCCGCGAATGCTTCGCTGTAGGACAGTTGACGAAGGACGCGGGCTGAAAGGAGAAGAGTATGCGTACGTTTATTGCTAGTCTGTTGGTTTCGACCGTTGCCCTTGGTGGGTTTTCCGCCGCTTATGCAGCCGATGCCGTCGATCAGATCCCGGAAGCTCCGGTTGCACAGAATGAACCGGCTCCCGCGGCGAGCTGGCAGGGCTTTTATCTCGGCGGTGCCGGCACCTACAACCTGGGCGGTTTTGGCGACAAGTACAACGCTCGTGCTCTCGGCGGTCAGATCTATTCCGGTTACAACTGGCAGGCTGGCCAGATCGTTTACGGTGCGGAAGCCGACATCGGCTATTCCGGCGCTGACGGTGCTGCTGGCGGCGGCGAAGGCAAGAACGAAGTCAACGGCTCGATCCGCGGTCGCATCGGTTACGATCTGAACCCGTTCCTGCTGTACGGTACTGCCGGTCTTGCCGCCACCAAGAACAAGTTCAGCAACGGAGCCGGTTCTGACACCGACAGCTCGTTCGGCTACACGGTTGGTGCGGGTGCCGAAACCTTCGTGACCAACAACATCACGGCCCGTGTCGAGTACCGCTACACCAACTACGCTGACAGCGACTTCCACGTCGGCGGCGCGAACATTTCGCGTGGCTACGACGAGCACAGCGTCAAGGTCGGTATCGGCGTCAAGTTCTAAGCCGAACAGCTAACACGGAAAAGCCGGGCTTCAGCCCGGCTTTTTTGTTTCTGCGACAGGCCGTGTAGAGGCCTTACTTGGGGAAGTCGGTCGAGACCGCAAGCTCGCGCCATGCAGCGAGTTCCTTGGCGACGTGGGCATTCTTCGCTTCGATAACCGCCACGGTGTCGCTGCCGAAGGGCATGCGCAGTGGAGGATTGTCCGAATGCGCCAGGGTGACCATCGCCTTGGCAAGCCGAGCGGGGTCGCCGGGCTGCTGGTGGTTATGGCCGGCAGCAAATTCGCGCATCGCGCCGACAGGCGTCTCCTGGTAGTCGGCAATCGCGCTCGGGCTGACGGCGAGTGAGCTCTCGTCCAGGAAGTCGGTGCGGAAGAAGCCGGGCTCGACGACCGTCGCCTTGATGCCGAGCGGTGCCACTTCTGCAGCGAGCGCCTCGGTGATGCCTTCGACCGCGAACTTGGTGGAGCAATAGATGCCCCAGCCGGCGTGCGACTCGTAGCCGCCGATGGACGAGATATTCAGCACGTGCCCCGAGCGTTGGCGACGCATATGCGGCAGGACCGCACGAGTAACCTTCAATAGACCGAAGACGTTTGTTGCGTAGAGCTTTTCGATCTCTTCGGTGGTTGCTTCCTCTACGGCGCCGAGCAGTCCGAAACCGGCATTGTTGAGCAGCACGTCGATCTGGCCGAAGCGCTTGACCGCTGCTTCCGCCGCCCTGTGAGCCGAGGCTTCGTCGGTCACGTCGAGCGACACGGCGAGCAGATTCGGATGGTTGCCGAATTTCGCCTCAAGGCCGTTCGGGTTACGCGCCGTTGCGACGACGGCGTCGCCGGCATTGAGAGCCTCTTGGGCGATGAGGGCGCCGAAACCACGCGATGCCCCTGTGATGAACCAAACACGCATGACGATCTCCTTTGTCCGTTGCGCTGCAATTTGCTTACGGAGTGAAGGTAGCGTATCGACATAGGTGAGAGAATTTACGTTGTATTTCATAACTTGCTGAGAAAAATTCATCAATGAAACGTGTGCGCTCCACCGATCTCGCGATCTTCCTGGCGATCGCCAACCACCGAAGCTTCCGGAAGGCATCGGTCGAGTTGGGTGTCACAGCCTCCGCCTTGAGCCATGCGCTGCGGGCGATCGAAGAGCGACTTGAGGTGCGTCTGGTCAACCGGACAACGCGCGGCGTGGCCCTGACTGAGGCCGGTGAGCGACTGTTCGATCGCATCCGGCCGGCCTTCCTCGACATCGATGCCGCCCTCGACGACCTCAATAGCTTTCGCGGCCAACCGCACGGGAAGCTCCGCATCAATGCGGCGCGCGTCTCCACGAAACTCGTGCTTCTGCCAATAGTCGCCCGTTTCTTGAAGGCTTATCCTTCCGTCGAGGTCGAGATCGTTATCGATGACGGACTGGTTGATATGGTGTCATCCGGCTTCGATGCCGGCGTGCGGTTTGGCGAAAGTATTGCGGCGGACATGATCGCGGTGCCGATTGGCCCGCGTCATCGCTTCGCGGTCGTCGCCGCGCCGACTTATTTCGAAGGCAGGGTCAGGCCGGTGACGCCGCACGATCTGCGCGACCACGAATGCGTGCGCTATCGTTTTTCTGGCGGTGCCCTCTATCGATGGGAGTTCGAGCGCGGCGGCATCGAACTGGAGATAGAAGTCGGCGGTTCGTTGACGCTGGGCGATCAGGACATTATTCGGGATGCCGTGATGCACGGCTGCGGTCTCGGATATCTCTTCGAGGAGCAGGTTCAGACGGCAATTGGCGAGGGCAGGCTGACCCGCGTGCTGGAGGACTGGTGTCCGTTCTATCCGGGCTTCTTCCTCTACTATCCGAGCCGTCGGCAACTCCCGACGGCGCTGCGGGCCTTCATCGATTTCGTGAAGACCGACAAGAGGACGCCTCAGGTCTGAGGTTTCAGTTGGCTGTAGGCAGGAAACTTCTTTTCAAACTCCCGGCGCCAACCGATGAGTTCGGAGTGGTCCGTCTCCCACTGGCCCGGAAAACGGAGGTCCAGGTAGCCCAAGGTCGCTGCTAGCGCGAAGTGCCCGCCGTGCAGCCGCTTGCCTATTTTCGGCAGGTGGACGCTGAGATGGTTCAGGCCGGAGACAGCCTTCTTCCACTGTCGATCGATCCAGGGTTGGTGCACCTTTTCCTCGTCGCGGAAGCGCCGCTCGTAGACGATGGCGAGCAGGCAATCGCAGATGCCGTCACACAGGGATTCGAGAATTTCGACCTCTGTCCGCTTGCCCCTCTTGGATGGGTAAAGCTTCTTGCCCTTCAAGCGGTCGAAATAGTGCATGATGGCGACGCTGTCGAAGATCGACAGCCCGTCGTCGGTCAACAATGTCGGGATTTTGCCAAGCGGATTGTTATCGACGAGAACGGCAGGCCCGGCGTTCGTATCCACGCGAATCTCGATCACATCGAGTTCCAGATGGCGCGCGGCCATGCGTACTTTGCTGGAATAGGGAGACGTCGGTGCGCAAAGGATCTTCATGGTCGCTCTTCCCTATGGTCATGTTGCGGCGCAACTATTTCGCGCCGGCAAGAGTCGGTCAACCGTCCTTTGCCGTCTTGTCTTCGCCGCGCAGCCAAAATGCGCGATGCGAGGCGTAGCGATCCTGCGCCAGGTGATCCTTGAGCGCTGGCAGCAAGGCGTGCAACTCGTCCTTCAGCGTGAATGGCGGGTTGACGATAACAAGGCCTGAGCCGGTCAAGCCGGTGATCCCCCGGTCGCTGCGCACGCTGAGTTCCGCGCAGAGCATTTTTGCAATCTCGAGGTCCTGTAGCGCCTCATGGAATTCCTTGATTGGTGCGCCCTTCTTCAGGGGATACCACAGGCAGTAGGTACCGCCGGGGAAGCGGCGATACGCTTTCGCTAAACCGTCGACCAGGCGCTCGTACTCGCCATCCTCTTCAAACGGCGGATCGACCAGGACGATGCCGCGCTTCTCCTTCGGCGGCAGGTGCGCGCCGAGCGAAAGCCAACCGTTGAGTTCGGTGATCCGCACATGATGATCGCCCTCGAACAGCCGATGCAGCCGCGCGAAATCCTCCGGATGCAGTTCCATCGCGGAGAGCCTGTCCTGCGGTCGAAAAAGCATGCGGGCGAGCTTAGGGGAGCCGGGATAGAAGCGGATGCCGCCCTCCGGGTTAAGTTCACGCACGGCGGTAAGATAAGGCTCCAGCAGCTCGGCGACCTGCGGGGCAAGTTCCGCGTCCAGAAGCTTGCCGATGCCCTCGCTCCATTCGCCGGTCTTCTGCGCTTCCTCGGAGGAGAGGTCATAGAGCCCAATGCCGCCATGCGTGTCGAGCACGCGAAAGCCCGCATCCTTCTTTTGCATGTAGCGAATCAGCCGCGCCAGAACGGCGTGCTTAAGCACATCGGCAAAATTGCCCGCGTGGTAGATGTGGCGGTAGTTCATTTTCGCTGATGCCCGTGATGAATTCGCCTGATCGACGTCATTTGTGACTTTTGGCTGGTTTCCGGTTCGAATATAGAAAAGCCATGAACATTGCGACCCCCATTCCCGCCAAATCCGCCAAGTCGAATGTCAGACTCGGTCATACCGCCTGTCCGCACGACTGTCCGTCCACTTGCGCGCTGGAGGTGGAGATCGGCGACGACGGTCGGATCGGCCGTGTCCGCGGCGCAAACGATCACAGCTACACCTCGGGCGTCATTTGCGCGAAGGTCGCACGCTACGCCGAGCGGCTCTACCATCCGGACCGGCTGATGCACCCGCTGCGCCGAACCGGCGCCAAGGGGGCAGGGCAGTGGCAGCAGATTTCCTGGGATGCCGCACTCGATGAAATCGCCGAAGCCTTCGTCAAGGCGGAAGCGAAGGACGGCAGCGAAGCGATCTGGCCCTATTTCTACGCCGGCACCATGGGCTGGGTTCAGCGCGACTCGATCGAGCGCCTGCGCCACGCCAAGCGCTATTCCGGCTTCTTCTCGTCGATTTGCACCAATCCGGCCTGGACAGGCTTCACCATGGCGACCGGCACACTGCGCGGGCCTGACCCGCACGAGATGGGCCGCACCGATTGCGTGGTGATCTGGGGCACGAATGCAGTGTCGACGCAGGTCAACGTGATGACCCACGCGATCAAGTCGCGCAAGGAGCGCGGCGCGAAGATCGTCGTCGTCGACATCTACGACAATCCGACGATGAAGCAGGCCGACATGGCGTTGATCGTCAAGCCGGGCACCGACGCTGCGCTCGCCTGCGCCGTCATGCACATTGCCTTCCGCGATGGATATGCCGATCGTGAATACATGGCAAAGTATGCCGACGATCCCGCCGGACTTGAAGCGCATCTGAGGGCGAAGACGCCCGAATGGGCGGCTGCTATAACCGGCCTTGCCGTCGATGAGATCGAAGCCCTTGCACGCCTCGTCGGTACGACGAAGAAGAGCTACTTCCGCCTCGGCTACGGCTTTACCCGCCAGCGCAACGGCGCGGTCGCCATGCATGCGGCGGCCTCGATCGCGACGGTGCTCGGTTCCTGGCAGTATGAAGGCGGCGGCGCCTTTCACTCCAACAGCGACATCTTCCGCATGAACAATGCCGAGCTGACCGGCAAGTCGATGAAGGATGCGGATATCCGCATGATCGACCAGTCGCAGATCGGCCGCGCGCTGACCGGCGATGCGGCGGCGTTGCGCCATCGCGGTCCTGTGACGGCCATGCTGATTCAGAACACCAATCCGGTGAACATCGCCCCCGAACAGAGGCTGGTGAAGCGTGGCTTTGCCCGTGATGACCTCTTTGTCGCCGTGCACGAGCAGTTCATGACCGATACAGCCGAGATGGCCGATATTGTCATCCCGGCGACAATGTTCGTCGAGCATGACGACATCTATCGCGCCGGCGGCCAGAACCACATTCTGCTCGGCCCCAAGCTGGTCGAGCCGCCGGAAACGGTGCGGACAAACCTGTTCGTGATCGAGGAGCTGGCCAAGCGCCTAGGTATTGCCGATCGTCCCGGCTTCGGCTTCACGGCCCGCGAAATGATTGATCGCGTCCTCCAGGATAGCAATCTGCCGGGATACGATCATTTCCTCGAACACAAATGGTTCGACCGGCAGCCGGATTTCGAGGATGCGCATTTCCTCAAGGGTTTCGCGCATCCGGACGGCAAGTTCCATTTCCGCCCGGACTGGGTGGATGGCCCGGCGCCGAATAAGCCGCCGGCGGCTGTCGGTGCTCTCGGCCCGCACGAGCAACTGCCGGCGTTTCCGGATCAGGTCGATGTCATCGAGCTTGCCGATGCCGAGCATCCGTTCCGTCTGGCGACGTCGCCGGCGCGCAATTTCCTGAATTCGAGCTTCGCGGAAACGAAGACCTCGCGTCAGAAGGAAGGGCGGCCGGAGCTGATGATGAACCCGGCCGACGCCCTTGCCGGTGGCATCGACCATGGCGACCTCGTGCGGATCGGAAACAACCGCGGCGACCTTAGGATCCATGTGCGCGTCACCGAGGAGGTCAAGCCGGGCGTGTTGATCGCCGAGGGCCTGTGGCCGAACAAGGCGCATGTTGACGGTGAGGGGATCAACGTGCTGACCGGCGCCGATCCGGTTGCGCCCTATGGCGGCGCGGCGGTTCACGACAACAAGGTCTGGCTGCACAAGGATGTCGCATGACGAAATTTGAAAAGGCAAAAGCCGAGATCGTCGATGAAAAGACGCTCTCGAACGGCTGGACGCGCCTGAGCGGCTTCCAGATCGACTATACGGATTCCGATGGCGAGACGCATCGGCTGCAGCGTGAGGTCTATCACCGCACGCCGGCCGCGACGATCCTGCTCTACGATCCCAGGCGAGACACCGTCGTCCTCGTGCGGCAGTTCCGGCTGCCGGTCTTCCTACATGGCGAGCCGGCCTGGATCATCGAGGCACCGGCAGGGTTGCTTGACGGCGATGCGCCCGAGGCTGCCATCCGCCGCGAAGCCGAGGAGGAAACCGGCTTTCGCGTGCGCGACGTCCGCTTCCTCTTCAAGGCCTACAGTTCGCCGGGCTCGAGTATGGAGCTGCTGCACTTCTTCGCCGCCTCGATCGACACAACCGACCGTGTCTCCGATGGCGGCGGCCTCGCTCACGAACATGAGGACATCGAGGTTATGGAGGTGTCGCTCGACAAGGCGGTGGCCATGATCGAGCACGGCGAGATCATCGACCTGAAGACGATCACGCTCCTGCAATGGGCGGCAATGAACCGCAGCGCGCTGCGCTAGGGTATGGGCCAATTTGCGAGGCCCATCATTCACACCGATGTCATGAATCAGCGCTAAGCGCTCCGCCTTGTCATAAATACCTGCCTGGAGAAAAACCGATGTGGCTCAGCAATTTTACTCTTGTCCTTCCAGATGAGATCGTGAGCCACGGCTCGGTACGCGTCGAGGATGGCGTCATCGCAGAAATCCGTCCCGAACCGGTCGCCGACGCCGCGATCGATGGTGGTGGGCGCCTGCTGATGCCGGGCTTTGTCGACCTTCACGGCGACATGGTGGAGCGCGAGATCGCGCCGCGTCCGAACGCGCCGATGCCAATTGATTTCAGCATCCACGAACTGGACAAGAAGCTCGCGGCCGCAGGCGTCACGACCGCATTCGCTGCGGTCTCCTTTGCGACGGAAAGCGTCTACGGCCACGTCCGCTCGCTCGAAACGACGTCTGCGGTGATCGAAAGCATCAGCCGGCTGAAGAACAACCTGCTCATCGATCACCGCGTCCATGCACGCTACGAGATCACCAATCTCGGCGCCGCACCGACGCTGGAAAAGCTGCTCGATG
This sequence comes from Rhizobium grahamii CCGE 502, assembly GCF_000298315.2. GTDB lineage: Bacteria > Pseudomonadota > Alphaproteobacteria > Rhizobiales > Rhizobiaceae > Rhizobium > Rhizobium grahamii. Next base: position 246,835 of record NZ_AEYE02000008.1, read on the forward strand.
CCGGCCATGTCGACATGGTCTCGCTGACCGATCACACACCGGGGCAGGGACAGTACAACAACATCGAGAGCTACATCCTGAGCATAGCCGAGCGTCGCGCTATTTCCGAGGAGATGGCCGCCGAGATGGTCGCCAAACGTATCGAGATGCGCAACAATCCTGATATCGAGATCAAGCTGAAGCAGGTCGTCGATCTCGCTCTGAAGCACAAGCTGTCGCTCGCCTCCCACGATGACGACAGCGCAGAGAAGGTCGCGCAGATGCACGATCTCGGTGTCACGATCAGCGAATTTCCGGTGACTCTCCCGGCAGCGGAAGAAGCACGGCGTCGCGGTCTCTGGACGCTGATGGGCGCTCCGAACGCGCTGCGCGGCCAGTCGATGTCCGGCAATCTCAGCGCATTGGATGCCGCTGCAGCCGGCCTCCTGACCGTCATTGCTGCCGATTATCATCCCGCCGCTTTTGTGCCCGGCATCTTCAAGATCGCCGACCGCACGAGCTTGCCTTACGCTGTCGCGATGGCCACCCGCAATGCGGCGCGCTCGGCCGGTCTTCTTGATCGCGGTGAAATTGCCGTCGGTCAGCAGGCCGATCTGGTTGTCATCGAGGCCGGCGACGTGCACCGCATCCGCGCCACCTTCCGCAAGGGCCTGTTCGTCTACAGCGACGGCACGCTGCATCAGCCTCGGGCGCTTGCCGCCTGAGGAAACGGAATATGTCCCGAAAGTGAAGCCTTTCGGGACATGGATATGCGTAGAAACAAAGAATTAGAACAGGGCGGCAATCCGAAGGATCGCGCCGTGCTTCAGGCGCCTTCGCCGATCAGCGAGATGACGCTGCTGCGTTCCGCCGGTGCTGCTGCGGCGTCGGTGCTGACGGCCTTGCCGCCCTCCATTTTGACCTTGCCCTGGGCAAAGAGCCGCAGCGCTTGCGGGTAAAGCTGATGCTCGACTGTGAGCACGCGTGCCGCGAGGCAGTCGGCAGTGTCGCTGGAGAGAACAGGAACGGCCGCCTGGCCGATGACCGGTCCCTCATCCATGCCTTCGGTGACGAAGTGCACCGTGCAGCCGGCGATCCGCATCCCGGCGTCGATCGCGCGTTGATGGGTGTGCAGGCCTGGAAAGAGCGGCAGCAGGGAAGGGTGGATGTTGATCATCCGGCCCTCGTAGCGCTGGATGAAGGTGCCGCTCAGCAGGCGCATATAGCCTGCAAGGCAAAGAATGTCGGGCGAAAGCTGATCGAGCGCGGCAAAGATTGCCTCCTCGTGCGCTTCCTTGCTCGCAAAGTCCTTGCGCACGAAGGCAAAGGTCGGGATGCCCTGAGCTGCCGCTTTAGCAAGCCCGCCGGCGTCTGCCTTGTCGGAGATCACGCCGACGATTTCCGCCGGAAAGTCGCCAGCCTTGGCTGCTGCGACCAGCGCCATCATGTTGGAACCGCCGCCGGAGATGAAGACGACGACGCGTTTGCGCGGCGACGTCATATGGCGAGCGTACCCTTGTAGAGTGTGCCGCCTGCACCCTCGGCGCGGGCGATCATCCGGCCGAGCGTCACGACCGTCTCGCCTTCAGCTTCGAGAGCCGCAGTGACGGTTGCGACGTTCTCAGCCGAAACGACCGCGATCATGCCGATGCCGCAGTTGAAGGTGCGCAGCATTTCGTTGGCTTCAACGCCGCCCGTCTTGGAAAGCCACGAGAAGACCGAGGGAACCTTGACCGCCGCAAGATCGATTTCGGCTGCGAGGTGCTTCGGCAGAACGCGCGGAATATTCTCCGGGAAGCCGCCGCCGGTGATGTGCGCCAGTGCCTTAATGGCCTTGGTTTCGCGGATCGCCTTCAGCAGCGGCTTTACATAGATGCGGGTCGGCGTCAGCAGCGCTTCGCCGAGGCTCTTGCCTTCCGCGAACGGCGCTGGGGCGTCCCAGGCAAGGCCGGAAATGCCGACGATCTTGCGCACCAGCGAAAAACCGTTGGAGTGCACGCCAGAGGAGGCGAGGCCGAGGATCACGTCGCCCTCGGCGATATCGCCCGACGGCAGCAGTTGGCCACGCTCGGCTGCACCGACGGCAAAGCCGGCGAGGTCGTAGTCGCCGGAGGAGTACATGCCCGGCATCTCGGCGGTCTCGCCGCCGATCAGTGCACAGCCTGCATCGCGACACCCGGCAGCAATGCCCTCGACGATCGCCGCTCCCTGGTCGGGATCGAGCTTGCCGGTGGCGAAGTAGTCGAGGAAGAACAGCGGCTCCGCACCCTGAACGACCAGATCGTTGACGCACATGGCCACGAGATCGATGCCAACCGTGTCATGATAGTCGGCGTCGATGGCGATCTTCAGCTTGGTGCCGACGCCGTCATTGGCGGCAACGAGAACCGGATCGGTGAAGCCTGCAGCCTTGAGGTCGAACAAACCGCCGAAGCCGCCGATCTCGCCGTCGGCGCCCGGGCGACGCGTCGAGCGCACAGCGGGCTTGATCTTCTCCACCAGAAGGTTTCCGGCATCGATGTCGACGCCTGCGTCGCTATAGGTCAGGCCGTTTTTTCCAGACTGGCTCATGCTGCTCTCCGATGGCTGTGCGGGGGCGGGAAATGTCACCGCCTCGATATGCGGGTCGCCATTGCATGACACGGGCCTACATGCAAGGGATTGCATGGAAAAAGCCCCAATTTCCCGCTCTTTTGACGCAGGCCCTCGGGATTTCTAGCGGCGGGGTTGACCATTCTCTCAGCCACATCCTATGTGCTCGAAAGGTTGCATCGCGACGATGCGGAAATCGACACCGTCGATCAGCGGGGAATATGATGCCACAGCAGGTTAGCGGGGCAGGTCTGAAGCGCCAGGTCATCTTCTGGCTGATCGTGCTCGCCTTCTTTATTGGTTTTCTCTTCATCTTTAGCTCGATCCTCCTGCCGTTCCTGGCGGGGATGGCACTGGCCTACTTCCTTGACCCGGTTGCCGATCGGCTCGAACGCCTCGGTCTTAGCCGCTTGATGGCGACGATCGTCATCTTGATCGCCTTCGTCGTCGTCATCGTGCTGGCCTTGATGATCCTGATACCGGTTTTGGCGAGCCAATTCAGCGATTTTGCCGGCCGCCTGCCGGGCTACATCGATCAGCTGCAGACATTCATCATCCAGTCGCAGAATACCCTCATGCCGGATTGGGTGAGGAGCCAGCTCGGTACCATCAAGAACAACTTCTCCGAAATCCTGTCACAAGGATTCGGGCTGCTGACGGGGCTTTTCGGTCAGGTCTGGAGCTCGGGCCTTGCCGTCGTCAACGTCATCTCGCTGATGATCGTCACGCCGGTTGTGGCATTCTATATGCTGTTGGATTGGGATCGCATGATCGCCAAGGTGGATCAGTGTATTCCACGCGACTATGTCGCTAACGTCCACCAGATCGCGCGGGAAATCGACCAGGCGATTGCCGGGTTCATTCGCGGCCAGGGGTCGCTCTGCCTCATCCTGGGAATCTGGTACGCCGTCGGCCTGTCGCTGATAGGTTTGAATTTCGGCCTGTTGATCGGCCTCTTCGCAGGAATGATAAGTTTCATTCCCTATGTCGGTTCGTTGGTCGGCCTTGTTCTTGCCGTCGGCGTTGCCATAGTCCAGTTCTGGCCCGACTATCTGTGGGTTGGCGCGGTCCTTGCGGTCTTCTTCAGCGGTCAGTTCATGGAAGGCAACATCCTGCAGCCGAAACTCGTGGGACACAGTGTCGGCCTGCATCCGGTGTGGCTGATGTTTGCGCTCTTTGCCTTCGGCGCGCTGTTCGGCTTTGTCGGACTGCTGGTTGCGGTGCCGGCGGCAGCCGCCGTCGGCGTGCTTGTCCGCTTTGCCCTTTCACGCTACCTTGAGAGCGATCTTTATGCTGGCGGGTCGAAGGATGGCCATGTCGGCAAGACAAAAGCTGATCCCAAATGACTGATGTGAAAAATGCTGGTCCAAGACGCAATGCCGTCGAGCAGCTTCCCTTGGCCTTTTCGCACGATGCCGCAACCGGGCGTGATGATCTGTTGATCTCGGAACGGCTGGCGGCAGCCGTGTCGATCGTCGATGCCTGGCCGAACTGGCCTTCACCCGTCGTCATCCTTGCGGGCCCGGTCGGTTCCGGTAAGTCGCATCTGGCGAACATCTGGAAGGATCACAGCGGTGCTCTTGAGATTCATCCGAAGGCAGGTGCCAACGCAGCCGTCGATGCGGCCAATGGGCCGGTCCTGTTCGAGGACGTCGATCGGCTTGGCTTCGATGACAACGAACTCTTCCACGTCATCAACAGCGTGCGGGAAAACGGTCACAGCCTGCTGATGACGAGCCGCCTGTGGCCGATGTCGTGGCCCGTCGAACTGCCGGATTTGCGTTCGCGCTTGAAAGCCGCGACGGTCGTCGAGATCGGTGAACCGGATGAGGAACTGCTGTCCCAGGTCATTGTAAAGCTGTTTGCCGACCGCCAGCTTTATATTGATGACAAACTGGTCCTCTATATCGTTGTCAGGATGGAGCGATCCCTGAATGCGGCCCAGACGATCGTCGATAGGCTTGATCGGCTTGCCCTTTCTAGGGGCACAAAGATTACCCGAACTCTTGCCGCTGAAGTGTTGAATGAATTGGGTAATTCGGAGCCGGCGGATTGACCGTCACAGTTCTGTCGTGAAACTGATATAATTCGCTTGGGCGAATAATACGGGGCAATCAGACCATGGATAGCGCAGTCACGGAGCATCACGAACCCACTCCGGAAACCAACGAGGCCGTGCCTTCACTGGAGGAATTGCTCGCCAGTTCCGAGCGCTTCATCAACCGCGAATTCTCCTGGTTGCAGTTCAATCGCCGCGTTCTCGAGGAAACGCTGAACACCGAGCATCCGCTGCTTGAGCGCGTGCGGTTCCTGTCGATCTCGGCGGCAAACCTCGACGAATTCTTCATGGTCCGCGTAGCCGGTCTCGAAGGTCAGGTGCGTCAGAATATCGTCGTGCGTACGCCGGATGGCAAAACGCCGGCCGAGCAACTCGACGCTATCCTGCAGGAGATTGACAATCTGCAGATGGAGCAACAGGCATCGCTTGCCGTGCTTCAGCAGTATCTCGCCAAGGAAGATATCCTGATCGTACGCCCCGGAGCGCTTAGTGAAACTGACCGCGCGTGGCTCGCGATGGAGTTCGAGCAGGCCATTTTCCCGGTACTGACGCCGCTGTCGATCGACCCCGCTCACCCATTCCCCTTCATCCCGAATCTCGGATTCTCGATTGGCCTGCAGTTGATCAGCAAGAACGGTCGTGAACCGATGACGGCGCTGCTGCGCCTGCCGCCGGCACTCGACCGCTTCGTGCGACTGCCGGATGACCGCAACACGATCCGCTACATCACCCTTGAAGACGTCACCAACATCTTCATTCACCGTCTCTATCCCGGATATGAGGTTCAGGGCTCGGGTACGTTCCGGATCATCCGCGACAGCGATATCGAAGTTGAGGAAGAGGCCGAAGATTTGGTGCGCTTCTTCGAAACCGCGCTGAAGCGCCGCCGCCGCGGATCTGTGATCCGTATTGAGACCGATTCAGAGATGCCGGCGTCGCTGCGCCAGTTTGTGGTTCAGGCGCTGAGTGTTCCGGAAAACCGGGTTGCGGTTCTGCCGGGACTTCTCGCGCTGAATACGCTGTCCGAGATCACCAAGGCGCCGCGCGAAGACCTGCGATTTCCGCCCTACAATGCGCGATTTCCCGAACGCGTCCGAGAGCACGCCGGCGACTGCTTCGCAGCAATCCGCGAAAAGGACATGGTGGTTCACCACCCCTACGAGTCTTTCGACGTGGTGGTCCAATTTCTGCTCCAGGCTGCGCGTGATCCTGACGTTTTGGCGATAAAGCAGACGCTCTACCGCACCTCGAACGACAGCCCGATCGTCCGCGCGCTGATCGATGCAGCGGAGTCAGGCAAATCGGTTACGGCTCTGGTGGAACTCAAGGCCCGCTTCGACGAAGAGGCGAATATTCGCTGGGCGCGCGACCTGGAGCGCGCCGGTGTGCAGGTGGTGTTCGGCTTCATCGAACTGAAGACCCACGCCAAGATGTCGCTGGTCGTCCGCCGCGAAGAAGGCAAGCTGCGGAGCTACTGCCATCTCGGCACCGGCAACTATCATCCGGTCACCGCAAAGATCTATACCGACCTGTCGTTCTTCACCTGCAACCCGGTGATTGCCCACGACATGGCGAATATCTTCAACTTCATCACCGGTTACGGAGAGCCGGAACAGAGCATGAAGTTGGCGGTGTCTCCGTATACGCTGCGCTCGCGCATCGTTCGCCACATCGAGGAAGAGATCAAGCATGCCCAGAACGGCGCGCCAGCGGCGATCTGGATGAAGATGAATTCGCTTGTCGACCCCGAGATCATCGACGCTCTCTATACAGCAAGCCGCGCCGGCGTCGAGATCGACCTTGTGATCCGAGGCATCTGCTGCCTGCGCCCACAAGTGCCTGGCCTCTCTGAAAATATCCGGGTGAAGTCGATCGTTGGCCGCTTTTTGGAGCACAGCCGTATATTCTGCTTCGGCAATGGTCATGGTCTGCCGTCAGACAAGGCCCTGGTCTATATCGGCTCTGCCGACATGATGCCGCGGAACCTCGATCGCCGGGTCGAAACGCTCGTGCCGCTGACCAATCCGACCGTGCACGAGCAGGTTCTCTCACAGATTATGCTGGGCAATATCATTGACAATCAGCAAAGCTACGAGATATTGCCCGACGGAACGTCACGGCGCATGGAAGTGCGCAAGGGCGAAGAGCCGTTCAACGCGCAGCAGTATTTCATGACAAACCCAAGCCTGTCCGGCCGTGGTGAAGCTTTGAAGTCCAGTGCACCCAAGCTGATTGCCGGGCTCCTTTCCGGTCGAAACAACAAGTAAAATTGGACCTGCATGGTTGAATCAGAAGCCCAGGGGCGCCTTCCAGGGATTGCCCCGGTCTCCGTCGTCGACATCGGGTCGAACTCGATCCGCGTGGTCATCTATGAAGGCATGTCCCGCTCGCCGACGATCCTTTTCAATGAGAAGGTGTTGTGCGGCCTAGGCCGCGGTATTGCGCTGACCGGCAAGATGGATGAGGCGAGCGTCGAGCGCGCTCTGGCCGCCCTACATCGTTTCAAGGCTTTGTCCGACCAGGCGCGCGCTTCCACGATGTATGTGCTCGCAACGGCGGCGGCGCGCGAAGCATCGAACGGTCCAGACTTCATCCATCAGGCAGAAACGATCCTTCAGCGCAGAGTTCGTGTTCTCTCCGGCGAGGAGGAGGCGAAGTTCTCCGCACTCGGCATCGTCAGCGGCTTTTATGAGCCTGACGGCATTGCCGGCGACCTTGGTGGCGGCTCACTCGAATTGATCGACATCAAGGGTAAGGAAATCGGCAAGGGGGTAACCTTGCCGCTCGGTGGCCTTCGCCTCTCGGAATATGCAGGCGGCTCGCTGGAGAAGGCTCGAACCTTTGCTCGCAAGCATGTGAAAACCAGTTCCAAGCTGCTCGCGAAGGGCGCCGGGCGAACCTTCTACGCCGTCGGCGGCACTTGGCGAAACATCGCCAAGCTGCACATGGAGATGACGCAGTATCCGCTGCACATGATGCAGGGCTACGAGGTTTCGCTCGAGGCAATGATGCAATTCCTCGATCAGGTGGAAATTGCTCGGGATTCAAAGGATCCTGCGTGGATGGCTGTTTCGAAGCATCGCCGCGCGTTGCTTCCCTTCGGCGCCGTCGCCATGAAAGAAGTTCTAAGCGCAATGAAGCCCTCTGTTATCTCGTTTTCGGGGCAGGGCGTGCGCGAAGGCTATCTCTATTCACTGCTCTCGGACGGTGAGCGTCGCACCGATCCGCTGCTGGCGGCGGCCGGCGAACTCGCCATTCTGCGTGCACGTTCGCCAGAGCACGCCAGAGAGCTGGCGGAATGGACCGGCCGCATGATGCCCTATTTCGGCATCACTGAGACGGAGGAGGAGGCGCGTTATCGTCAGGCAGCCTGCCTGCTTGCCGACATCAGTTGGCGCGCGCACCCTGATTACCGTGGACTACAGGCGCTGAATATCATTGCGCACTCGTCCTTTGTTGGCATCAGTCATCCTGGCCGCGCCTTCATTGCGCTAACGAATTACTACCGGTTCGAAGGACCGTACGATGATGGCGCCACAGGCCCGCTTGCGGCGATCGCGACGCCGCGCTTCATCGAGCGCGCTAAGCTGCTCGGGGGGTTGTTGCGGGTGGTCTACCTCTTTTCGGCATCCATGCCGGGAATCGTGCGAAACCTGACCTTCCAGACGTCGTCCCAACCGGATCTCGACCTGGAGTTCGTGGTTCCGGCGGAATATCACGACTTCGCCGGCGAGCGCCTTGAAGGTCGGCTGCAGCAGCTTGCCAAGCTGACCAACCACCGTTTGGCTTTCCGCTTCGAATAGCGATTGGGGACGCACGACCGAGGTGCGAGGCGAAAGCATCTTCCGTTCGCTAATCTTGGCGGAAATCGGCTCGAGGTGGATGCTTCATGCCAGAACGGAGGAACCCCGCTCTTGGCGGGGTTCCTTTTTAGCCATCGTTGGCTCTTGCTTTCGGCCCTTCCTTGCTGGAAACGGATGCAGTCTTGCCGTCAGGTTGTTGCCCAAAATAGGTTCCGCCGAGATGGCCGCCACCGCTGGTGTTTTCGACCTGACGCTCGGCGCGCTTTTGGATTTCTTTCACGTCTGTCTTGCTCATAAGTGTCTCCATTGTTGAGGTGGTGACCTTGGAACAACCAATCCACGCCCATTTCGTTCAAATTTTTCGAGGAATGGTGATTGGAGCGAGCCGCAAAGCAACGTCTACGCGCCAGAACCAATCATGACGGCGGGTGCCTGTGCACAGGCGGGGAACTGTGGCATAACTTTGACCCATGGCGACACATGGCGTGACGGTCCATCGCGACACGGTTGGAACGGGAGAGGCGGCGGGCGGTTCGCTTGCAACCGCCTATTCCGTGGGCATCCTCTGCTGGCTGCTATCGGCGGGCGTCTACATTGCCGCGAAATGGGTCTCGACTGAGATGCCGCCCTGGACACTCTGCTTTTGGCGGGTGTTGATTGCCTGGGCGATTTTGATGCCGATCGTGCGCCGGCATTTCGGCGACATGGTCGCTCTTATCCGAGCCCGCGGCCTGGAACTGCTTGTCGTCGGTGGCATGGGACTTGCGATCTGCCAAGGCTTGATTTTTGTCGGCCTGGAGCATGCCGACGCCACGACTGCAGGCATCATTATCGCGTTGATCCCGATCATTACCATGATCCTCGCCCGTTTGTTTCTTGCCGAACCGATGGGAAGCTGGCAGGTGATCGGATCGATCCTGGCCTTTTTCGGGATCGTGGTCATCATCATCAAAGGCAGCCCGGCCGCACTGATGCGTCTCGATCTCAATCCGGGCGAACTGTGGATCGTCGCCGGCGCGTTCTGTTTCAGCCTCTATACCGTGCTGCTTCGCCGGGCGAAATTCGATGTGAACCGCCTCGCGTTGCTTGTGGTGCTTCTCGGCGCTGCGGTGCTGACGGCACTGCCCTTCTATCTTTACGAGCTTGCTTCCGATGAACGCTCGACGCTCAATACCAGCGGGCTCATTGCGCTCGCCTACGTCGCGATTCCCGGCGGGGCGATCATGTATTATCTCTTCAATCGCAGCATCGAGGCCCTGGGTGCGGCGCGGGCTGGCGTGCTTCTCTACATCCAGACGATTTTCATCGCGGTGCTCGCGTACCTAATCCTTGGTGAGCAGTTGCAGCGCTATCACCTTGAGGGCGCGGCTCTCATCGTCGCCGGTCTGCTTCTGATCATCTTCCTGAAGCCGAAGACAGAGGCCGCAAAAGGCTGAGGGTGCGGGCCACCGTCGACAGCAGTCGGACCTGCCCGCAACAAGCTGGCCTTCTCTCTTCGTTTGTTGCGGGGAGGAGTGGCGTTAATCGCCTGCGTCGCATTCGTAAAGATTTCGGCCCTAAGTTGACGTATTGCTTTGGTATGCTTCAAGAGTGAGCAGCCAACCACTGCGAATGGAGTTTGGGCAGAGTGATGATCACCGACATTGAGGACTTTTTCACGAAAGGATGCGGACGCTGCGAGCGCTTTGCGACGCCGGACTGTTCGACGCGGCAATGGATTGGCGGTCTGAACGAACTCCGCCGGATCTGTCGTGAGGTAGGTCTCGTCGAGACGGTGAAGTGGGCGCATCCCTGCTACATGCATGAAGGCCGCAACATCGGCATAATGGGCGCCTTTCGAGGCGATTATCGCCTGACCTTCTTCAACGCTGCATTGCTGAGAGATCCCGAAGGCGTGCTCGAGAGGCAGGGGCCGAACACTCAACATCCCGACATGCTCCGATTTGTGGAGAACGCACAAGTCGCAAAGATGGAGCCTGTTATCCGGTCCTACCTGAAGGAAGCGATGGGCTATGCTGAAGCGGGCATGAAGCCGCCGAAAGGGCAAGGCCAAGTCGATTTGCCCGATGAGCTGGTTGAGGCTCTCGATTCGGATCCTGAACTTGCCGAGGCGTTTCACGATCTGACACCTGGCCGACAGAAGAGCTACGTGATCAATCTCAGCGGGGTGAAGAAGTCGGAAACGCGAACGACGCGGATCGCTAAATTCCGAGATCACATTCTCGCTGGAAAGGGTGCTACGGAGCGGTAGTCGAGGTTCCTAAAGGGTTGCCGCCCAGCCGTCGTTCATTTCTGGAAAGCCCCGCGCTTTTCAAGCGGGACCTTCCTTGTGAGACTTAAGCTTATTTCGCGTTCAGGAGTTCGCCGACTTCGAGCAGGCTGAACTCGTTGTTGTCAGCCTTGTCGATGGCGCGGCCGGCAGAGAAGGGCAGGTTGTTGTCGTTGCCGACGATGATATGGGTGGCATCGACGCGGTCAACGTTTTCGATCGTCACGAACGGCATGTCGTAGACGCCATCCTTGTTGCCGGCCTTCTTCTTGTTGTCGGGGTCCTTGATGTTCAAGAGGTCGATGTAGCCGATCTTGCGGACAGCCTTGCCGACGTTGGCGTCGTTGAACTCGATCTTATAGATGCGCTTGAGTTCAGCCGGGGCCTCAAAGCAATCGGGCTTCGGCTGCTTGGGATCGGCACAAGCCTTGTCCTTCGTGCCGGCGCCGTTGTCACGTTCGATGACGAGGGCGGTCGCATCGTCGAGCATGTTGAAGTCACCGATCGAAACGCCCTTGTCCTCGAACGGATAGAACCAGGTGCGCCCAGTCCATGTCTTGGAAGCCGTGTCGAATTCGATGACGCGGATGGCAGTATGGCCGTCAACGGATTCCATCTTACCGTCATCTTGATAGAGCGCGCCTTCCAGAAGGCCGTAGAGCTTGCTGCCGTCCTTCGACATGGCAAGACCCTCGAAGCCGCCCGAGCGCTTCAGATTGAAGACCGGCATCTTGGCGGTCGGGTTTGCCGGAACGGACAGTGTCGGATTGTCGGGCGACATGACCGGCTTGTTGTCAACAGTCGTCGAAATGACGTCGGTCAGACGGCCTTGCGTGTCGAACTTGAGCAGGTAGGGCCCGAACTCCTCGCCGATCCAGAAGCCGTCGGCGACGAGCTGAACGGATTCGATGTCGAAGTCCGCACCCGTCAGATAGCGCTTCTCAGCGCCTTCGAGCACGATCGGGAAGGGAGCCTTCTTGTCGGGATCGGAAAGGAAGAGGTTCTTGACGACTTCGACCTTGCCGGTCTGCCAGTCGAACTTCACCTGATGCAGGAAGAGCATCGCGTCGCTGGAGTTGGCCTTGGAGCCGAAACCGTTGTCGGAGAGCGTCCAGAAGGTGCCATCGGGCATCGTCTTGATGCCTGAAAAGCCCTGGATCGGCTGGCCGTCGAACGGCAGCTTCAGATCAGTAACGCGAACGCCGTCCTTGCCGGGCACGCTGCCCAAGGTTTCGGTGCGCTTGCGGTCGGCGGTGGTAAACTTGCCGGAGTGCTTGAGGAACTCAGGCGCGTCGGAGGGAGCCGCAACGAGCGTGTTGGCCGGCAGGATGGCTTGGCTTGCGAGCTTGGCTGGAAATTCCTGTTGGTCAGCAGCGGCCGAACCGGCGATTAAAAGAAGAAATGAAACGGAAGCAAGAAGAGTATTTTTCATTGAAACCCCCAAAGGATGGAATGCGGGTTTCGATTAGCAATGCTTTCATGTCGGCGCGTTGACGCTTGCGTGAAGCTTTGGTGACGCCAGCCGGTTGTCCGCCTTGACGAGCGCGATGACGCCGAGGCTCTGACCTCGACCCTTGACGGCGTGGTTTCCGAGGTCCTGCGCCGAGACCGTCTCCGGCATCTTGATACGCTGAGCGAGGTCGGAGGAGATCAGGACCGAGCGGTTCAACGTCTTGCAAAGCGATTCCAGCCGGGACGTGGTGTTCACGGTGTCGCCGAAATAGGTGATCTTGTGATGGTCGACACCGATTTCAGCCGTGATAACGGTGCCACCGTGCAAGGCGGCGCGCAGGCGAGGGACCTGACCAAATGCCTTCAGCCAGTGCTCGGCGTCCGCCTCGATCGCGCCGACGATATCGAATATGCAGTTCACGCATCGGGCGAACTTGATCCCGCGCTCCAGTGGCCAGCTGATGATCGCGGCATCTCCGACATAGTCATCGATCGTGCCCTTGTACTTTCTCACCGGCTCTGCAAACGAGGCAAACAGGGAACTCAGCATCTGCTGCGCTCTGAGGTCGCCGTGTTTCTCCGCGAAGGATGTCGAATCCACCAGATCGATGAACAGGAAGACGCGTTCCTCGCTGATCGGCTTGCGGTAGCGGCTGAACAGCATGTTCAAGAAGATGTCGCGCCCAAGCAATTCGCGTATGCGCAGCACGAAGATGATCAGCGCGCACACCGCGAGCGCATAGAGAAATGCGTTGAACGGCAGGACGACGGCATCGACCCACGATTCTGGATGAAAGAAGCCGAGCCCCCACATCGATAGGCCCGCAACGGCAAAGCCGACGCTCATCAGGATTTCGTAGACGAAAATCTCGGCGAGGAAGAACGTCAGCGTCGGAAGCGCCTGCATGCGACGGTAGAGGGAGCGCAAGATGACTTTCCGCTCGAACGCAATGATCGGCAGACCAATGGCCAGCGCGAATGTCGCGCCGACGAAGGGATGCCCCCCATAGAACCGCATGTCGTAGAGCACGCCGCTCGCGGCGATGACAAGCGCGATCAGCAGCCAGTTCTGAACTGGAGATATTTCCCTCATGGAGTCCTTTTCGCGGTGACACGTCGCCGGGATACCCAAGGCATATAGGAAGCATCGGGTGCTTCTGAAAGACGCGCCGGGTTTGTCCGCGATCGATACAATCTCGACGCGACTATACGGGCAAAAACGTCCGCTTGATGGCGCTTAGAGCGCCACCGTCTCGACCTTCTTGCCGACGAAGCGTAAGGCGACCTGGCCCTGGATGAGTTGCAGTGCCGGCTCGCCGAAAAGCTCCCGCCGCCAGCCGTGGAGCGCGGCAACCTCGGCCTTCTCGCCTTCCGATGCGATCTTGTCGAGATCCTCGCTGTTGGCGATGACCTTCGGTGCGACGCCGTGTTTTTCCGAGATCAGCTTTAAGAGGACCTTGAGCAATTCGGCGGCAGCGGCGGCACCTTCCGGCGGCTGCGATTGCCTCGGAGCGTGCGGCATATCGGTCTTCGGCAAGGCAAGCGCCGCATTGACGGCTTCGACGACGGCGCCCCCGGCGGCCGATCGTTCCCAGCCCTTGGGGATTGTGCGCAACCGGCCAAGCGCTTCGGCATCCTTGGGCTGCTGCTGGGCGATCTCATAGATCGCGTCGTCCTTCAATACGCGCGAACGCGGCACGTTGCGGCTGCGGGCCTCACGCTCGCGCCAGGCTGCGACATATTTGAGGATTGCGAGTTCCTGCGGCTTGCGCAGGCGCATTTTCAACCGCTGCCATGCATCGTCCGGATGCAGGTCGTAGGTCTCGCGGGCCTCAAGGATATCCATCTCCTCCCGCAGCCAGGAGGAGCGGCCTTCGCGTTCGAGTTCGGCTTTGAGGTAGAGGTAGACGTCGCGGAGGTGCGTGACATCGGCCAGCGCGTAGTCGAGCTGCTTTTCCGAGAGCGGCCGGCGGCTCCAGTCCGTGAAGCGCGACGACTTGTCGATTTGGACACCCTTGGTGCGGCTGACGAGCTGGTCGTAGGAGACCGAGTCCCCGAATCCGCACACCATCGCGGCAACCTGCGTGTCGAAAATCGGATGCGGAATGAGCCCGCCGCGGTTGTAAATGATTTCGATGTCTTGACGAGCGGCGTGGAAGACCTTGAGCACGGCAGGATTGGCCATCAGCTCGAAAAACGGCTTGAGGTCGAGGCCCTTCGCCAACGGATCGACCAGCACTTCCGTCGTTGGGCTTGCCATCTGTATCAAGCAGAGTTCCGGCCAGAACGTCGTCTCTCGGAGAAACTCGGTGTCGATGGTAATGAATTCTGACTTGGCCAGCTCTTTGCAGGCCGCCTCCAAATCGGCGGTTGTTTCGATCATCTCAATTCATTCGCAGGATAGACATAGTTGAACCTTCCTTCTCCTTTCGGCCGGATATGTCAACTAGAACCCGCAAAGAGCCGTCAAACAACTCTAACATAACTGGTCATGCCGGTTTTCTGATGCTCGATGATGTGGCAGTGCAACAGCCAATCGCCCGGATTGTCGGCCACGAATGCGAGTTGCACCTTTTCGTCGGGCTGGACGAGATAGGTGTCGGTCACAAGCGGCATGACATCCCTTGTGGGCGAGGAAAGGACCGTGAAACTCATGCCGTGCAGGTGGATCGGATGCGTGTGCGGCGTCACGTTCTCAAGCTGCAGGATGTAGCTCTTGCCCAGCTTCAATTCCGCCAGCGGCGCGGTCGGGTCCGGCGTGTCGCCGGGCCACGGTATCTTGTTGATGGCCCAGAAGCTGTAGCCCAGCGTGCCGCAGATGCTGTCGACAGGCGCACTCTCGGCCGTGGCGCTGAGAATGAGCGGGATCTTCTGCGCCGCAGACAGATCGTGCTTAGCGACCGGGTTCTCGCCAAGCGCCGTGAGATCGCCGACATTGCGCTTCAACGAGGTTCCGACGGCGCGAAGCTTGGCGATCGTTTTCGGCGTTGTGCCCCTGATGTCTTCGAGCGTGGCGATGGCACCCTCGTTGTCCGGCATCCTGACGGCGAGATCGAGGCGCTGACCGGGCCCGATCAACAGCAGATCGAGCGGAAAGCGTTTCGGGACAGGATTGCCGTCGAGCGCGATGACGGTTGCCTCAGCACCCTCCATCTTCAAGGAAAAGATGCGGGTGACGTCAGTCACCGCAATGCGGAGCCGGATGAGGCCGCCGGCCGGCGCATCATATTGCGGCTCCTGGTGCCAGTTGGCCGTCCTGACTGTTCCGTAGGTGCCGGTCTTTGCCGCATCACGCGGACGGAAAGCCGCGATGAACTGCCCGTCGCCACCGAGCCGCCAGTCGCGCAGATTGAGCACGACCTCGGCGTCAAATGTTGGATCATCGGGGTCCTCGACCACCAGCACGCCGGTCATCCCATGCCCCATCTGTGTCAGCGTGTTGCAATGTGGGTGATACCAGAAGGTGCCGGCATCCGGCGGCGTGAAGGCATAGTCGAAGCTGTCACCGGTATAGACATAGGGCTGCGTCATGAACGGCACGCCGTCCATCTTGTTTGCTATTCTCAGGCCGTGCCAGTGGATCGTCGTCGGCTCGTCGAGCGTGTTCGTCAGCCTTGCCGCAAAAGGTTTGCCTTTCGTCATTCGCAATACCGGAGGCATGCCGGCGTCGCCCCAAGTCATGATGTCTTTCGTCACGCCGGAGTCGGTGAGGCTGGCTGTCGTCTTTAACGCTTTCAGCACTTGTGGCTCCGGCGCCGCTTCCGCCACCCCGAATTTCCCAGCTATTCCGACACCGACACCATAAGCACCCGCAACGGCCGAGGCTTTCAGCAGATTGCGGCGAGTGAGAAGGGGCATGTAGAGGCTCCGCGCGAGGATATTGCTCCTCTTTAAAGTTGACTGCGACCTTCAGCAATATGGTAGGGAGTTGCCAAACTGCCGCATGGGTATTCGCGGTCGCATGGTTGTGGGCCTGTCATAAAGCTGGCGCAAAGCGCATGCTTAGCGTGCCAACCCTTGACAAATCAGACCGTCCATGCGCTTTTCCGCCCGATTTTCTTGTCGGTGCGGGAGAGCCATCAGAGCCCCTTGCCGCCGTCTTAAGCCAGATACCGGGAATTGAGATTATGCATCGCTATCGCAGCCACACATGTGCAGCCCTCCGCAAGTCGGATGTCGGCGCCAATGTCCGGATTTCCGGCTGGGTCCACCGTGTTCGTGACCATGGCGGCGTTTTGTTCATCGACCTCCGTGACCATTACGGCATCACCCAGGTCGTTGCCGATCCGGATTCGCCCGCGTTCAAGCAGGCTGAACTGGTCCGCGGTGAGTGGGTGATCCGCATTGACGGCCTCGTCAAGGCGCGCACGGAAGACACTGTCAACAAGAACATGGCGACCGGCGAGATCGAACTCTACGCGCAGGAGATCGAAGTTCTCTCCGCCGCCAAGGAACTGCCGCTGCCGGTCTTCGGCGAGCCTGATTATCCGGAAGACGTTCGCCTGAAGTATCGCTTCCTCGATCTGCGCCGCGAGACCCTGCACAAGAACATCGTCAAGCGCACGCAGGTTATCTCCGCCATGCGCCGCGAAATGGGCAATGTCGGTTTCACCGAATACACGACGCCGATTCTGACGGCCTCCTCGCCGGAAGGCGCGCGCGACTTCCTCGTGCCGTCACGCATCCATCCCGGCACCTTCTACGCGCTGCCGCAGGCGCCGCAACAATACAAGCAGCTGTTGATGGTTGCTGGTTTTGACCGCTATTTCCAGATCGCGCCGTGCTTCCGCGACGAAGACCCGCGCGCCGACCGCCTGCCGGGCGAATTCTACCAGCTCGACCTCGAAATGAGCTTCGTCACCCAGGAAGACGTCTGGAACACGATGGAGCCGGTCATTCGCGACATCTACGTCGAGTTTGCTGAAGGCAAGCCGGTGACCGAGAAGTTCCCGCGCATTCCTTATGAGACGGCGATCCGCAAGTACGGCTCCGACAAGCCCGACCTCCGCAACCCGATCGAGATGCAGGCAGTCACCGAGCATTTTGCCGGCTCCGGTTTCAAGGTCTTCGCCAACATGATTGCCTCGAACCCGAAGGTCGAGGTCTGGGCTATTCCCGCCAAGACTGGCGGTAGCCGTGCGTTCTGCGACCGCATGAACGCCTGGGCGCAGAGCCAAGGGCAGCCGGGTCTCGGCTATATCTTCTGGCGCAAGGAGGGCGAGAAGCTCGAAGGCGCCGGCCCGCTCGCCAAGAACATCGGCGAGGAGCGCACCGACGCGATCCGTACCCAACTCGGCCTCGATGACGGTGACGCGTGCTTCTTCGTCGCTGGCGATCCGTCGAAGTTCTACAAGTTTGCCGGCGAAGCCCGCACGAGGGCCGGCGAGGAGTTGAACCTCGTAGACCGTGATCGCTTCGAATTCTGCTGGATCGTCGACTTCCCGTTTTTCGAATGGCTGGAAGACGAGAAGAAGATCGACTTCGCCCACAACCCATTCTCGATGCCGCAGGGCGGCCTCGATGCGCTCAATGGCAGCGATCCGCTGTCGATCAAGGCCTTCCAATACGACATGGTTTGCAACGGCTTCGAGATCGCCTCGGGCTCGATCCGTAACCAGCTGCCGGAAGTCATGGTCAAAGCCTTTGAATTGGCCGGCAAGTCCCAGGCCGAGGTCGAGGAGCAGTTCGGCGGCCTCTATCGCGCCTTCCAGTACGGTGCGCCGCCGCATGGCGGCATGGCCTTCGGCATCGACCGCATCGTCATGCTGCTCGTCGGCGCCAAGAACCTGCGCGAGATCTCACTGTTCCCGATGAACCAGCAGGCACAGGACCTGCTGATGGGCGCACCGACCCCGGCAACGCCGACGCAGCTACGCGAACTGTCGATCCGTCCGATCCCGCCAGTCAAGAAAGACTGAGAAAGCTAGCATAAAGAGCCCGGCCTGAGCCGGGCTTTTTCTTGGCATTTCAAAGCGCCGCGTAGAGCGCGTCGCGCAGATCCACCGTGAACTGTCCCCACATCCCCTCCAGCGCCGTATTCGTCAGCGCCACGACGGTCAGCTTCTTTGCGGGATCGACAAACCAGCTATGGCCGTAGGCGCCGCCCCAGCGGAACGTCCCCTTTGACCACGGCACCTGCGCGGCGACCGGGTCGGTCACCACCGCCCAGCCGAAACCGAAGCCGACGCCCGGATCGAGAAGTTGGCGCACGCCGTTCGCCTGATCTGCAATCATGCTTTTGATCGTTTCGGAAGAGAGAAGCGGCGAGCCGCCCTTGCGGATCGTCTCCAGGATCGCCAGCACGTTGCCCGCTGTTCCCGCCATGCCGGCGCCGCCGGAATGATAGGAGGCCGGATCGAAGATGCGGTCCGGCGTGAAACGCACAGAGCCGTTCAGAGCCGGCACGGAGGCTTCTTTGCCCATCCGCGCGGGCTCAGGTGCGGCGTTCATATAGGCGGCAGCGAGCCGACCGCGATCACGCACGGCAAAGGCGATGTCGGCAAGGCCGAGTGGCTCCGTCACCAGCTTTGCCACGGCTTCGCCGAGCGGGGCACCCGTCTCCTTTTCGATGACGCCACCGATCACGTCCATGGCGAGCGAATATTGCCAGTGTGAGCCAGGTGCGAAGAGGAGAGGGACGCTCGCCAGCCGCTTCAGGTTTTCGCCCAGCGGCAGGCCAGGTTGATCGAGGCCGTCGGAAGTGCCTGCTTTGGCATAAGGACCGTCCTCTTCGGCAAAGCCATAGCTGAGCCCGGAGGTATGAGTGAGCAGATGGCGGATGGCGATGACCGGCTCCGTCCCGTCCGCAAGCCGTGGGCGAAAATCCGGCAGCCATTGGGTCACGGGATCGTCGAGGTTGATGCGGCTCTGTTCGACGAGCCGCATCGCTGCGATCGTCACGATCGGCTTTGTGATTGAGGCGAGCCGGAAAATCGTGTCCTCGGCCATGGCCCGTCCTTTTTCGCGATCGGCAAGCCCTGCTGCACGGCGATAGACGACGACGCCTTCGCGGGCAACGAGAACCACCGCGCCGACGAGACGTTTTGCTGCGATCGTGCGATCGATCACCGTGTCGAGTGCGGTTGCGAGGTCCGCAGTCTGCTGTGTGTGCTGGGTTTCGAGGGGAAGACTCATTGGATCAAACCTCCTATAATCACAGTGATCGTTCCTGAATAAACCGGATCGAACGATATTTCTAGAGTGGTCATTGTGAAAAATAACGACGACGAACAAAATAACGGTCAGAAGAAGCGTGGCCGCCCGCCGGCCTTCGATCGAGAGACGGTGCTTTCCGCCGCACGCGACGTCTTCTGGCAGCACGGCTATGACGGCAGCTCGATCGCCGATCTTACTGCCTCGATGGGGATTACGCCCCAGAGCCTCTACGCGGCCTTCCGTTCCAAGGCGGAGCTTTATCGCGAGGCGCTCGCGCAATATCGCCGCATGCCGCGCCCCGAGCCCGGCAATCCTTTCCAGGCAGAGATCGACACCGTCACT
Organism: Rhizobium grahamii CCGE 502; assembly: GCF_000298315.2. GTDB lineage: Bacteria > Pseudomonadota > Alphaproteobacteria > Rhizobiales > Rhizobiaceae > Rhizobium > Rhizobium grahamii. Next base: position 266,486 of record NZ_AEYE02000008.1, read on the forward strand.
GCCTTCGAGCGGTTCCTGAACAACTCGGCCGCCATTTTCACCGCGGCCGACCATCCGAAGGGCTGCATGATTTCGACGGCTGTGTTGAATTGCGCGGCCGAGAATGAGGACATTGCCGAATACGTCTCCTCACTGCGGGCGCAGACGCTCGACATTTTCGCGGCGCGCATCGAACGCGGCATCAAGGAGGGGGATATAAGGAAGGATGCGAACGCCCGATCGCTTGCCCGCTTTATGGGGGCGATCGTCCAGGGCATGTCGGTCCAGGCACGTGACGGCGCCACTGCCTCAGAACTGGGTGAAATGACCAGCCACGCAATCCATGAGTTGCGCCGCTACACCGCGTGACCGTTGCCCAAACGGAAAGGAACCCAGCGGGCAGAGCGGCTCGCCGGGTTCCAGAGGTCCGATCAGTCGTTTGCGGTCACCTTCACGCCGAGGACTTGCGGCAGTGTATTCGGTGCGCCCATCGCGGCACCCATGATCATTGGGAACGGAACGGGCTTTGCTGGAGCGGCAGCGAGCGTCAGGTTCTTCGGATTGTCGAGGAAGGTGCTGACGGCGGCCGATATGGCGTTCTGCAGTTCTGGGATGTTCAGCTGCGCCAGCATGATCGGCGTCATCGCCTTCAACGAATCCGCCATCTGCTGGCCGGAGATGTTCTGCTGGCTGCCGGCGTAATCGAGGGCGCGTTTGGTGATGGAAGCGTCATCGAAGCGGATCTGGGCGCTTTCGAACGACAGCTGCTGCATCAGCCCGAGCATCGACAGACCGAGGGCCTGCTGCGCCTCTTCCTTGTTCTGGTTTGCTTCCGCCTGCTTGGCCGCCTCCTGCAGCGACTTTATGAAAGGCATCGTGTAGCCGGAGATCTTAAAGGCGAGGTTCAGCTTGCCGATGTTGTTGAAGTCGAAGGCGAATTCGGAGACGTCGATCGTGCCGGGTGTCAGCTCCCAAGCGCCCTTCATCGTGATGTCGCCCTGGACGTGCTGGAGCGCGAGCTTGTCGATCGCTTCCTTGCTCTGCGCGTCAGTTGTCTTGCTGAGATCGGCCTTGAGACCCTTGAAAGCGCCATCAAAATCGAAGCCGGATTCGTCTTCGCGAAGCGTCAGGTTCATGTCGCTTTCAGCGAGCGAGAACAGTTCTGCACCGTTCTGGACAACCTTCACCGGGCCGCTGTGGGCGCTCTCGTAGAGCAGCATCGAGTCGAGCCCTTCACCCTTCGGATCGGCAGGGATCGAAATACCGCTCAGCGTCAGGTCGGTTGCTGTGAAAGTGGAGCCCTCGTTCGTAGCGCTGATGTTCGGGAAGGATGCTTCCTCGACATAGTAGCCGCCGTCTTCGTCTTCCTCGACGCCTTTCATGGTGATGTCACCAATCTGCACCGCTTCGCCGCTGTTGGCCTTGAAGCTCGCCTTCTTCAGCGTCACCGTCGTGCCGTCGACATCGACGCCATCGGCAACGATCGTGCCTCCCTGCTGGCTGTAAGCGGCATTGATCTTCGTCAGCAGAGCCTGGCCATCGAGGGCAAAGGCCGAGCCGGCGAGAGAAAGAAAAGCGGCGCCCGAAAGCATCAGCCGTGTCGTCAGGTAAAAAGTCATCTTGGGTCCCTTAGTGGCGGTGCGTAGCGGTGGCTCTGTTCGTAGCCGATCTACTGCGGTTCGATCGCGGTTTATATTTGTGGATTTCTAAATTTGTGTTGAAGGGAAAACGAAAGAACGACCAAATTCGGGCAAAGCAGCCACTGTCATTCTTTTCTCATCGTTCCAAGACTTCATCCACAGCCCGAATGCTTGGATTCCTTGCTCAAATAGGACATCTCGGCTAGTCAGGACACATGGGACAACAGATTTTGCCGCCCTCCGGCGGAGACGACGACAGTATCCTTCCGGTCGATCTGAAGGCGGCGCTTGAAGAGCGCTATCTCGCCTATGCGCTATCGACTATCATGCACCGCGCGCTGCCTGATGTGCGCGACGGCTTGAAGCCGGTGCACCGCCGTATCATTCACGCCATGAGCGAAATGGGCATCCGGCCCAATTCCGCCTTCAAGAAATGTGCCCGTATCGTCGGCGACGTCATCGGTAAGTTTCACCCGCATGGCGATCAGTCTGTCTATGATGCGCTTGTGCGTTTGGCGCAGGATTTCTCGCAACGCTACCCCGTCGTCGACGGGCAGGGCAACTTCGGCAACATCGACGGCGACAGTGCTGCTGCCTATCGATACACCGAAGCCCGCATGACCGAGGTCGCCGGTCTCCTGCTCGATGGCATCGAACAGGATGCGGTCGATTTCCGCCCGACCTACAACGAGGAAGACGAAGAGCCGGTCGTCCTGCCCGGCGCCTTCCCGAACCTGTTGGCGAATGGCTCGTCGGGCATTGCCGTCGGCATGGCGACTTCCATTCCGTCGCACAACGTCCACGAGCTCTGCGACGCCGCACTTCACCTCATCAAGCATCCCGATGCTTCGGTCGAAAAGCTGGTGGAGTTCATCCCCGGTCCGGATTTCCCAACCGGCGGCATCATCATCGACAGCCGCGAAAGCATCATCGAGGCCTACAAGACCGGCCGTGGCGGTTTTCGCACACGCGCCAAGTGGGAGACCGAGGACCTCGGTCGTGGCGGCTATCAGATCGTCGTTACCGAAATCCCGTTCCAGGTCCAGAAGTCCCGCCTGATCGAGAAGATCGCCGAGCTCTTGCTGGCACGCAAGCTGCCCTTGCTGGAAGACATTCGCGACGAGTCTGCCGAAGACGTCCGCGTCGTGCTGGTGCCCAAGAACCGGACAGTCGATCCGACGATCCTCATGGAATCGATGTTCAAGCTGACGGAACTGGAAAGCCGCTTCCCGCTGAACATGAACGTGCTCTCGATGGGGCGCATCCCGCGCGTCATGGCGTTGAACGAGGTGCTGAAGGAGTGGCTCGACCACCGTCGGGAAGTGCTGCAGCGTCGCTCGCGCTTCCGTCTCGCCGCAATCGATCGTCGCCTGGAAATCCTTGGCGGCTTGCTGATCGCTTACCTCAATATCGACGAGGTCATTCGCATCATCCGCGAAGAGGATGAGCCGAAGCCCGTGATGATCGCGCGCTGGTCGCTGACCGACAACCAGGTCGAAGCGATCCTCAACATGCGCCTGCGCTCGTTGCGCAAGCTCGAGGAATTCGAGATCCGCACCGAGTTCGACGCGCTGACCAAGGAGAAGGGTGAGATCGAGGCCCTGCTGGCATCCGAGGACAAGCAGTGGCAGACCGTCGCCTGGGAAATCGGTGAGGTGAAGAAGAAGTTCGCGAAGGCGACCGAGCTCGGACGCCGCCGCACGCAGTTTGCCGATGCGCCCGAGGCCGACGAGCAGGCAATCCAGCAGGCGATGATCGAGAAGGAGCCGATCACCGTCGTTGTCTCCGAAAAGGGCTGGATCCGCGCGCTGAAGGGGCACATCGCCGATACCGCGACCCTGACCTTCAAGGAGGGCGACGCGCTGAAGGTTGCCTTCCCGGCGCAGACGACCGACAAGATCCTGATCATCACCACAGGTGGCAAGGCCTACACGCTTGGTGGCGACAAGCTGCCGGGCGGTCGCGGTCACGGCGAGCCGCTGCGTATCATGATCGACATGGAGAACGATCAGGCCGTGCTGACGGCGTTCGTGCATGATCCGGCCGGTAAGCAATTGATCGTCTCGACGGCGGGCAACGGTTTCGTCGTTGCCGAGGCCGACATGGTAGCCAATACCCGGAAGGGCAAGCAGATCATGAACGTTTCCATGCCCGACGAGACAAAGCTGATTGTTCCGATCAGCGGTGATCATGTCGCGGTCGTTGGCGAGAACCGCAAGCTGCTTGCCTTCCCGCTGGCACAGGTGCCGGAAATGGGGCGTGGCAAGGGCGTCCGCCTGCAGCGCTACAAGGACGGCGGCATTTCCGACGTGCGTTGCTTCGCCCTCGCCGACGGCCTCGTCTGGGAAGATAGTGCCGGCCGCACCTTTACGAAAAACAAGGACGAGCTGGCCGAATGGCTCGCCGATCGCGCGACCGCCGGTCGCACCGTTCCGAAGGGTTTTCCGCGCAGCGGCAAGTTCGCAGGTTGAGGCAAAAATAAATCCGCGCGCCGCTCTTGGCGAGCGGCGCAATTCCTCTAGCTCTGTCCTGTAATCACAACATGGACAGACATCATTCCGCAGGCGGACGGAATGGTCGTGTATGGCGCCCCTGACGGGGTGCCGTGTCCGATCGCGGAGGAATGTTGATGAGTGCTTGCAATACCATCACCTTAAACGTTGCACATACATTCAATGCTTCGCCCTGCGCCGTTTACGACGCATGGCTGAACCCTCAGATTGCAAAACGCTTTCTCTTCGCGAGCGATGAAGGCCGCGTGATTCGCGCCGATATCGATCCGAAGGTTGGCGGGCATTTTCTCGTCATCGACCGGCGTCCCACGGGTGATGCGGTCCATTACGGCGTGTTTCTGGAACTGCGGCGTCCGCGGCGGATGGTCTTCTGCTTCTCTGCAGCGGAGCATGATCACAACGCGGATCGAATCCAGATCGACATCGAACCCCTGGCAGAAGGCACACGGCTGACGCTCTCACACGAAATGTGCTCTGAATGGGGGCAGTTCGAGGAGCAGACGCGGCAAGGTTGGGTTCACGTCATGCAGGGGCTCGAACGCGAGCTTGATGCGATGCAGGTGGTCAGTGTGCCAGAGATTGTCGCACAGGTTGCCGGCGAACCGTCCAAAGCGAGTGCGCCATAATCGCACAAACCAGGATCGCACCGCCGATGAGCGTCATCGTCGGCGGCGTTTCCGCAAAGATCAGCCAGATCCAGATCGGAGCCAGGATGGTTTCGAGCAGGTAGAACATGCCGACTTCCGGCGCTGACAGGTAACGTGGCCCCGTGGCGAGGCACCAAAACGCAACCGGCATCAGGAGTGCGCCGTTGAGGATGATCCACGCCGGATGTTCTATGGCGAGACCGACCGGCAAGGCATTGGCAAAGCCGAGGGTGGCTGGCAGGGCGGCCGCCAGCAGAGGTACGAATCCCATGTCTCGGCGCGATGCGCGGCCGACCGTGATCGCCGATGCGAGGATGAAGGCGCTGAGCAGCGCCATGGCATCGCCGAAGATATGGCCGCCGGCCAATCCGTCACGGACGATCAAACCAACACCGAACACCATGACAGCCATGGTAACCAGCGTGGAGAGCGAAGGTCGCTCCTTGAGGAATATCCAGGAGAGAAGCGCGCCGAACATCGGATTGAACGCGACGATGAACACCACGTTCGCCGTTGCCGTGTTGAAGACGGCAAGCAGGAATGTCAGCGTTGAACAGCCATAGAGCAGACCGGTCGCAAGGCCGTGTTTGCCGGGCATGAGCACCGGCCACGCTCCCTTGAGGTATCTGATGAGGCAGATAACGACGAGTGTCACGGCGACGGTCGTGATGCTGCGTGCGCCAAGGATCGACCACATGTCTCCACGAGCGAGGCGCACGAGTGGAATGTCCATGGAAAGAGCCAGGCCGCCGATCGTTGTCAGCAGCAGACCCTTCCGATGATCGGAAAGGGAGGGGAGGAGCATTTAGTAGCGTGTGCTTTCAGGCAATGCGGAGGGATCGAAACGTTCCCAGCCGCGCGAAGTCAGGTGCTCTTGCGGCTGGAAGCGAGTCTTGTAGTCCATTTTCCGCGATCCTTGAACCCAGTAGCCCAAGTAGACGTGCGGAAGCCCCAAAGCCTTTGTTCGCCGGATGTGATCAAGGATCATGAACGTCCCGAGCGAACGTCGATCCATATCAGGGTTGAAGTAGGAATAGACCATCGACAAGCCGTCGCTCATGGTATCGGTGAGGGCGGCGGCCACCAACTCACCCGTCGGGCGCTCTTCGATCCCGGCCCCTTCCTTTCGAAGCCGATACTCGATGATCTTGGTGTTCACATGCGTATCCTCGACCATGATGGCGTAGTCGAGCACCGTCATGTCGGACATTCCGCCCTGTTGGTGGCGAAAATCGAGATAGCGTCGGAACAGCGAATATTGCTCGCTGGAAGGCTGAGCAGGAAACTCCGTGGAGATGATATCGTCGTTTGTCGCCAGAACCCGTTTCATCGACTTTGTCGGCAAGAACTCCTGCGCGAGGATGCGCACCGAGATGCAGGCACGGCAGGCTTCGCACGCTGGCCGATAGGCAATGTTCTGCGATCGGCGAAAGCCGCCTTGCGTCAGGATATCGTTCATCTCCGCTGCACGCGGCCCGACGAGATGCGTGAAGACCTTGCGTTCCATCTCGTGGGCCAGATAAGGGCACGCAGCCGGAGCAGTCAGGTAAAACTGCGGTGAGGGCGTCGTCTGCGTATTCATCTGTTCCGGAGATTTCCTTCGGTTCGCTGCCTATCTACAGGATGACTTAAGAATAAAAAACGTCAACAGCGCGGCCATTCTGTTGGCCGATGTTGCCCGTTATACTTTTGGATATGGCGCCCAAAGGCTCCCGGCAAAGGCCAGCAGCCGCGTTTATTTTAGCGTGTAAGGACCTGATTTAGGCGGTGCGTACGGTGACCGTGCCGACCAGAAAATCGTGGATAAGCCGGCTGCGCTCGGTAAACAGGCCGACCAGCAGAATGAGGGGCGTCAGAACGGAGTTCAAGATCCAGAAAAGCGCCAGGTGAACGATGGCGGTCAGAAAATCCATACGCTGCCCGTCGACTCGCATGATTGCGATTCCCATTGCGCGCATCCCAAGCGAGGCCTGACTGGAACCGCCAACGGTGAAGCCGAAATAGAGGCCGGCAACGATCACGAACAAGGCCGGATAGAGAAAGAATCCGAGCCCCAGTGTGACGATCGACAGGAAGAAAAGCACGACGGCTGCCGGGATGCAAAGCAGCAGAACGACCACGTAATCGAGGATGAATGCGAAGACACGACGGCTCAGCGTGCCGCTGTACGCGCGCCAGTCGTCCGGTGCGGCATAGAGCGGGTTGGGAGTGAGCGTCATTGTTGCGGTCTCCTTTCGAGAAAGCGATGCCGCTGATATGGTATCGCTTCCCGCAAATGCAATATTTGCGCGCAATCAGCGCTTGGCTAGAATCTCGGCCACCTCGACCGCAAAATAGGTGAGGACGCCATCACACCCGGCGCGCTTGAATGAAAGCAGGGTTTCCAGCATCGCCCGTTCACCGTCGATCCAGCCGTTCATCGCGGCCGCCTTGATCTGTGTGTATTCGCCCGAAACCTGGTAGGCGAAGGTCGGCAGGCCGAAAGCCTCCTTCATGCGCCAACAGATGTCAAGATAGGGCAGTCCCGGCTTGACCATCAGCATGTCGGCGCCTTCCTCCACGTCGAGCGCCGCGTCGCGGATCGCTTCGGTGCCGTTTGCCGGATCGATGTAGTAGGTGTTCTTGTCGCCCTTGAGCAGTCCGCCGGTCGAGATCGCCTCGCGGTAGGGGCCATAGAATGCCGAGGCGAATTTGGTGGCGTAGCTCATGATACCAACATTCTGGTGCCCGGCAGCGTCAAGGGCGCGGCGGATGGCGCCGATTCTGCCGTCCATCATCTCCGACGGCGAAATGATGTCAGAGCCGGCATCGGCCTGCATGACGGCCGCGCGCGCAACCTGATCGACCGTCTCGTCGTTGATGATCTCGCCCTGTCGCAAGATCCCGTCGTGGCCATGGCTGGTGAAAGGATCGAGCGCCACATCTGTGATGACCCCGATATTGGGCACCGCCTTCTTGATCGCGATCGTCGCCTGGTTGATCAGATTGTTGGCCTCAAGACTGTTCGATCCGGTTTCGTCGCGGAGTTCCATCTCGATGTTCGGAAAGGTCGCGATCGCCGGGATGCCGAGATCGGCCGCCTCCTTGGTGGCTTCGACGAGCTTATCCACACTCATCCGGTTGACGCCGGGCATTGCCGGTATCGGTTCGATGATGCCGGAGCCGGGAACGACAAAAACCGGCCAGATGAGATCATCCACCGTCAGCCGGTTTTCCTGCACCAGGCGCCGCGTCCAGTCGGCCTTGCGGTTGCGGCGCATGCGCCGATGGCCGGTGATGTCGTCGACGAGATGGGTCTTGTCCTGCATGGTCGTTCCAGCTTTCTGCCATTCCAATTGTCGAAGCGCTCATTATCATGGCGTGGCCGAAAACCAAATCGGACGATTGGCCGCAATAATCGAGCCGCTGGCGAAGTCCCAACTGCAACCCTATTGTTTTAGATATGGACGCTGATTCTCCGACGATACCAAAGCCGACGCTGACCAGCGTTCTGTTCATCCTGTTCTTGCGACTGGTCGCGATGTCCTGCTTCTGGTTCGGATTGCAGTATTGGGCGATGCTTGTCGGCTACTCGCTGGTAGGGGCAGGGCGCTTCGACCTGCTCAGCCTTCCCTGGAAGGTCGCAAGCACCTGCCTTGCCGTTCTGTTTCCTGTTGCGTCCCTCGGCCTTTGGCTGGCCGTCTCCTGGGGCCCGGTAATCTGGGTGCTAGCGGCAGGCGGACAGATCATCATGCACGGCTTCATGCCGGACGTTTTCGGGTCCAACCGGCTGATCGTTCTCCTGCATATTTCGGTCGCTCTGGTCTACGTGGGATTCCGCGCCGTGCTCTGGTACGAGAAGCGAAAGCGGCGCCAGCAGGTAAGCGTTGATTTACCCTGATACATCTAGGAGATTCAGTAAGGCACTGTTAAGCCTGCGGTTTAAGTAGAATTTTATTTGTATTCGATAGGGTCTGTCTCAAGGCGGGAAGAAAACCAACACCGCCAAACAAACAGTGAGGCAGTCATCATGAACACGAAAATCAAGCCGCAGGCAGTATCGAACTTCCGTGACCAGCAGGAACAGGGCATCCGTGATCTTTACATGGAATCCCTTCATCTTGTTGAACGTCTTCACCGCCGTCTGCTCGACGTCATCAAGGATGAGTTCGACCGTCAGGGTCGCAGCGATGTGAACGCTGTCCAGGCACTTCTCCTCTTCAACATCGGCAATTCCGAGCTGACCGCCGGCGAACTTCGCTCCCGCGGTTACTACCTGGGCTCCAACGTCTCCTACAATGTCAAGAAGCTCGTCGACCTCGGTTTCATCAACCACCAGCGCTCGCGCATCGACCGTCGCTCGGTCCGCATCAGCCTGACGGAAACCGGCCAGGACATCGCGGAAACCGTCGCCAAGCTCTACGAGCGCCACATAGGCTCGATCGACAAGGTCGGCGGCATCGGCACCGACGAATTCACGCAGATGAACAAGCTGCTGACCCGTCTTGACCGCTTCTGGAACGACCAGATCCTCTATCGCCTGTAATCTCTTAAGCCAACTTCCCTGCTGGCTTATCAGACCTCCAAGGCACGAAAGGGCGCAACGGTATTCCGTAGCGCCCTTTTCGCGTTTCCTCGCTCCGCTGCGGGGGACTACATATTCGGTCGACAACTTGCTAATGACTTCGCACGAACCTTAGGGGTTCTAGCGTGAATCAGGAGTTGCAGGTCATGGTGTCAGCTGTCTTGGCGGCGAGCGGTGGGGTGAAGCAGGTCATCTGCATCAGTTGGGGGACGAAATATGGTGCCCCCTTCATCAACCGGCTTTATGCCATGGTGAAGCGCAACATCACGCCTCCCTTCACCTTCACCTGCTTCACCGACAATCGGAGCGATCTCAATCCCGAAATCCTTTGCGAGGACCTGCCGCCGCTGGATGTCGAAAACATGCCGGTGAGAACGAAGGGCATTTGGCCCAAGGGGCGACTTTGGGGGCCGAAGCTTGGAAATTTGAGTGGTCCAGTGCTGTTCCTCGACCTCGATCTGGTGATCGTCGGTTCCCTCGACTCATTCTTCGAGGTCGGCGGTCCTGACGACGTCATCCTGTCGCGCAACCAGACGACGCCGTTTGAACGTCTCGGACAGACATCACTCTTCCGCTTTCCGGTCGGCAAGCTTGTTCCGCTGCAAGAAAAATTCCGCGCCGATCCCCAAGGCGTCGCTGACAAGTATCAATTCGAGCAGCGATTTGTGACGAGAAACGCGCCCGGTGGCGCGAAGTTCTTTCCGCGCCGGTGGGTGCTGCATTTCAGGCAGGATTGCCGCTGGCCATTCCCGCTCAATTATTTCCTGACGCCACGCCTGCCGGCCGATGCGCGGGTGATCCTGTTTCCACGCGACTTCCATCCGCAGTTCGCGGTCGAAGGACGGTTCGGGTTGAAGGGCCGAGCGGCGCCGCCGCTGGATCATATCCGACACATGTTCGATCCCGAACGGAGGCGCAACAGGCCGCTGTTTCGTTATCTGCGCCACTACATCCGACCAACGCCTTGGGTGGCCGACCACTGGCGCGAGTAGGCGCCTCCCGCCCACGCTGTCGTGACATCTTTGCAACGCATGGCAGGCAAGCGTAATCGCCTGTATTCAAGCCGTTTTTTAGCCGCTATTAACCGCCACATTCTGTGGATCGGTATGGTTTTTCCGCGTTGTCCGCGACTGACGGTTGAGTGTGGTGCGAGGCGACACGAATTGGCCATATTAGCATGTCAGCGGAAATGCACGGCAAAATGGCGCTCCCCAATTGAGGTCCGATAACCTCGTGCTCCCTGCTCGCAATCCTGTGATTGCTGGCAGAGAGATTGTGTAATGCGCCGTGGCGACGGGTTGGTAGGGATTTGCGCTCTCGCAGGGATAGTGAAGGTCGTCGGTCTCTCAAGCAGCGGCAATTTAGTGGTTGGGATGAATGTCGAAGAAAATCGGAACTGAAGCTCTTTCTCGTCGGGCGTTTCTGACGTCAGCGGCAATGGTCGGCGCGGGCGCATTGGCTACCCCCGCACTCGCACAGTCGGCGATCGATTCGCTCATTAATGCTCCGCAGCGCGGCGATTGGGATGACCAATTCGATGCAAAGGCGGCATCCCGTACGGCGACGGCCGTCGTTTCCAACACGCCGATTCTCGGACCGCAGTCGGTGCCCAGCATCCAGCAGGCGATCATGCAGTACCAGCAGATCGCCTCCGCGGGTGGCTGGCCACAAGTGAGCCCAAGCCAGCAGCGCCTGCAGATCGGCGTGACGGACCCGGCCGTCCAGGGTCTTCGCCAGCGTTTGGCCATTACCGGCGACCTGCCGCGCGAGGCGGGCATGTCTTCGGCGTTCGATTCCTATGTCGACGGCGCCGTCAAGCGCTTCCAGGCGCGTCACGGCCTTCCCGCTGACGGTGTTATCGGCGAGTTCACCTTGAAGGCGATGAACGTTCCGGCCGATGTTCGCCTGCAGCAGCTGAACACCAACCTCATCCGGATTCAGACCTTCCCGGAAGAGCTTGGACGTCGCCATGTGATGGTCAACATTCCAGCGGCTTACGTCGAGGCCGTGGAAGACGGCAGCGTAGCGACGCGCCACGCCGCGGTCGTTGGCCGTCTCAGCCGTCCGACGCATCTCGTCAACTCGAAGATCTACGAAGTTATTCTCAATCCTTATTGGACGGCACCGCGCTCGATCGTCGAAAAAGACATCGTGCCGCTGATGCGCAAGGACCCGACCTACCTCGAGAAGAATGCTATTCGCCTGATCGACGGCAAGGGCAACGAGGTCGCGCCGGAAACGGTCGACTGGAATGCGGAGAAGGCGCCGAATTTCATGTTCCGTCAGGACCCGGGCAAGATCAACGCCATGGCGTCCACCAAGATCAACTTCTACAACAAGAACGGCGAGTACATGCACGACACGCCGCAGCAGGGTCTCTTCAACAAGCTGATGCGCTTTGAGTCATCCGGCTGTGTCCGCGTCCAGAACGTTCGCGACCTGACGACCTGGCTGCTGCGCGAGACCCCGCCGTGGTCGCGTCAGCAAATGGAGCAGGTCATCACGACCCGTGTCAACACACCGATCAAGCTTGCCGAAGAAGTGCCGGTTTACTTCGTCTACATTTCCGCTTGGGGCATGCCGGATGGCGTCGTGCAGTTCCGCGACGATATCTACGAACTCGACGGCAACGCCGAGCTTGCGCTCGACACGACCGCCACCACGGAGCAGCCGGTTCAATAAGTCAGTTGGATCGCGTTTGATTTTCTCGAAACCGCGCCCCTCTGGCGCGGTTTTTTGTTGTCGCATCGAGCCTGGAATGCGCGGCGCGTAGATTGCCTAGCAAATGTCGTTCTCCGTATTGCCCTTGGCAGGGCAGGGCGCTAATACCTTCGCGCATTCCAGTTGAGGAGCCCGCCCATGACCAATGCTTCCACCCAGACCTTCTTCAATCGCTCGCTTGCCGATACCGATCCGGAAATCTTCGGTTCGATCCAAAAGGAACTCGGTCGCCAGCGTCATGAGATCGAGCTGATCGCCTCGGAAAACATCGTTTCCCGCGCGGTTCTGGAAGCCCAGGGCTCCATCATGACCAACAAGTACGCCGAGGGCTATCCGGGCAAGCGCTACTATGGCGGCTGCCAGTTCGTCGATATCGCCGAAGAGCTCGCGATCGAACGCGCCAAGAAGCTGTTCGGCGTCAACTTTGCCAACGTTCAGCCGAACTCCGGTTCGCAGATGAACCAGGCCGTGTTCCTGGCGCTGCTCCAGCCGGGCGACACCTTCATGGGCCTTGATCTCAACTCGGGTGGTCACCTGACGCACGGATCGCCGGTCAACATGTCGGGCAAGTGGTTCAATGTCGTATCCTATGGCGTGCGCGAAGGCGATAACCTGCTCGACATGGACGAAGTTGCCCGCAAGGCCGAAGAGCACAAGCCGAAGCTGATCATCGCCGGCGGCACCGCTTACTCCCGCATCTGGGACTGGAAGCGCTTCCGCGAGATCGCTGACTCGGTCGGCGCCTACCTGATGGTCGACATGGCCCACATCGCCGGTCTCGTTGCAGGCGGCCAGCATCCGTCGCCGTTCCCGCACTGCCATGTCGCGACCACCACGACCCACAAGTCGCTGCGCGGCCCGCGCGGTGGCGTGATCCTGACGAACGACGAAGATCTGGCGAAGAAGTTCAACTCGGCCGTCTTCCCGGGTCTCCAGGGCGGTCCGCTCATGCACATCATCGCCGCGAAGGCCGTTGCCTTCGGTGAAGCGCTGCAGCCTGAGTTCAAGGACTACGCCGCGCAGGTCGTCAAGAACGCCAAGGCACTCGCCGAAACACTGATCGCCGGTGGCCTCGACGTCGTCTCCGGCGGCACCGACAACCACCTGATGCTGGTCGACCTTCGCAAGAAGAACGCGACCGGCAAGCGCGCCGAAGCAGCGCTCGGGCGCGCCTACGTCACCTGCAACAAGAACGGTATCCCGTTCGATCCCGAAAAGCCCTTCGTTACCTCGGGTGTCCGCCTCGGCGCGCCTGCCGGTACGACCCGCGGCTTCAAGGAGGCGGAATTCAAGGAAATCGGCAACCTCATCGTTGAGGTTCTCGACGGCCTGAAGGTTGCCAACTCCGACGAGGGGAACGCAGCCGTGGAAGCAGCCGTTCGCGGCAAGGTGGTCGACCTGACCGACCGCTTCCCAATGTACGATTACATGGGCTAAGGATAGCGCATGCGCTGCCCATTCTGCGGATCGGAAGACACACAGGTCAAGGATTCACGCCCGGCGGAGGACAATACGTCCATCCGCCGCAGGCGCATTTGTCCCGATTGCGGCGGTCGCTTCACGACCTTCGAGCGCGTGCAGCTGCGCGAGCTGATGGTGTCGAAGAAGACTGGCCGTAAGGTGCCATTCGACCGTGACAAGCTGGTGCGATCGTTCGAGATTGCGCTGCGCAAGCGTCCCGTTGACCGCGACCGCATCGAGCGCGCGGTCTCCGGTATCGTTCGACGGCTTGAAAGCTCGGGCGAGGTCGAGATCAGTTCTGAGCAGATCGGCCTTCAGGTGTTGGAAGCGTTGAAGAGCCTAGATGACGTCGGCTTCGTTCGCTATGCCTCGGTCTATCGGGATTTCTCGCACGCCGAGGACTTCGAGAAGGTCATTTCCGAGATCAACGCCAAGATCGCCCGTGATCCCCTGGACAACTAGCCCATGAGCGCAGCGGACGACGACGCGCGTTTCATGCAGGAGGCGATCCGGCTGGGTCTCCTGCATCTCAGCCAGACATCCACCAATCCTTCAGTCGGCTGCGTCATCGTGCGTGACGGTCAGATCGTCGGCCGTGGGGTGACGGCAGTCGGCGGACGTCCCCATGCCGAACCGCAGGCCTTGGCTGAAGCCGGCGAACTGGCGCGCGACGCCACCGCCTATGTCACGCTCGAACCCTGCTCGCATTACGGCAAGACGCCGCCCTGCGCGGAGGCGCTGATTGCCTATGGCGTCGGTCGTGTCGTTATCAGCGTGACGGATCCGGATCCACGCGTTTCGGGCAGGGGCATCGCCATGCTGCGCGATGCCGGGATTGACGTCGAGTCCGGAATCCTCGAAGAGGAAGGCAGGCGTTCGCTCGCCGCCTACCTCACGCGGCAGACAAAGAACCGGCCGTATGTGACTCTCAAACTTGCAGTTTCTGCCGACGGCATGATCGGCAAGAAGGGTGAGGGGCAGGTTGCAATCACCGGTCCGGCCGCACGGGCCGAAGTCCAGAAGTTGCGTGCTGAAACCGACGCGATTCTGGTCGGGATCGGTACTGCGGTTGCCGATGACCCTTTGCTCACGGTTCGCACGGCTGGCCTTGAGACGCGCTCGCCGGTTCGCGTCGTGCTCGATGAACATCTTTCGTTGCCGCTGGATAGCAAGCTGGTTGCAACTGCCAGGCAAGTACCGCTGATCGTTGTCGCGACTGAGCCACCGCGCTTCGATAACAGCGAGGACAAGGCCTTTCTTGCGCGCCGCGACGCGCTGGATCAGGCGGGCGTCGAGGTGGTCCAATGCAATCCCAACCGTCTGGACGAGCTGCTGCCGGCGCTTGCGTCGCGCGGCATTTCCTCGCTTGTCGTCGAAGGCGGCGCGCGGACGGCGAAGCTCTTCCTCGATGCCGGCTACGTCGATCGCATCCTCCTCTATCAGGGGCCTGGAGTGATCGGGCAGGACGGTATTGAATCGCCGGTGACGAAGACCGATATGCCATCGGACCTCCTGCACAGGGGCACCTTCATATTTGGCGACGACCGCCTGGACGAATACGAAAGAGAACTTTGATGTTTACCGGAATTGTCACCGACGTCGGCACGATCGAATCCGTCTCCGCGTTGAAGGAGGGCATCAAGCTGCGTGTCGCCACGGCTTATGATCCGGCGACCATCGACATGGGCGCCTCGATTTCCCACTCTGGTATTTGCCTGACGGTGACCGGCTTGCCTGGCGACGGTAGCAACGGTCGCTGGTTCGAGGTCGAAGCCTGGGAAGAGGCTCTGCGCCTGACGACCATCGGGACGTGGAAGGAAGGCAGCCATATCAACCTCGAGCGCTCGCTGAAGATCGGCGACGAGCTCGGTGGGCACATCGTTTCCGGTCATGTCGACGGCAAGGCAGAGATCCTCTCCGTTTCCGAAGAGGGCGATGCCACACGTTTTCGCCTGCGCGCGCCCGAGCATCTTGCCAAGTTCGTTGCCCCCAAGGGCTCGATCGCCCTGGACGGTACATCGCTGACGGTCAACGCGATCGATGGCACCGATTTCGACGTACTGCTGATCCGTCACACGCTTGAGGTCACGACCTGGGGTGAACGCAAGGCCGGCGACTTCGTCAATTTCGAAGTCGACACGATGGCCCGCTATGCTGCTAGGCTGGCCGAGTTCCCGACCGCGAAAGCAGAATAACTTCTCCATTGTAGTTGCATCGCTGGACCTCGCGAAAGCCGAGCTTTCGCGCTAGGCGCAACGAGGGGTCGTTCCCCGGGTCGATGATGCAGGTCATCGGTTTGGAGGGAAACCGATCCTCCGCCCAGGCGATCAAAGCGGTCAGCGCCTCGCTGGCGTAGCCCTGGCCTTGCGCGAATGGCATAAGACCCCATCCGGTTTCCAAGGTGCCTTCCGTCGAAACCGGATGCATGTCCCGCTTCATGTCGAGGAAGCCTGCTTCTCCGATGAAACGCCGTGATCGCTTTTCCTCGATCGCAAGAAATCCAAAACCCATATGATGCCACATGCCTGCGACGCGTAGCAGCCGAGCCCACGCGTGCTCGCGGGTCGACGGCACACCTCCGATAAAGCGAACCACGGCTTCGTCGCTCCACATCGTCTGGTAGGCCTCAAAATCGTCGACGGTATGCGCCCGCAGCAGCAGCCGCTCGGTCTCGATGGTCGGAATGCTGGTCATCATGAGAATGCTCTCTCGAATGGACGTCACGCGCCGGGTTCGCCGTCCCAGTAATCCAGATTACCGCTGTCTCTGCCCATGAAACGAAAACGGTTCGTTTGCGCTTCGTCGCGATTAGTCTTGGCGAGAAATTTTCCGGAATCGGGATACTCGACGATCTCGGTCTTCGCCTTAGTCGAGATGCCGAGGTAGATAAGAGGCGTCGAACCGGTGTTGATGATCTGATGGGCGGTCTCTTGCCCTCCGGCGGGAGCGCCGAGGGCATCGCCCTTCCGGATGGGGAAGCGGTCAGGGCCAAAGCGATACTCGCCGGTGCCTTCGATAACGAAGAACAGCTCGTCCTCCACATGATGGTTGTGGAACGGACAGCTGGATTTGCCGGGCGGCACCTCATTGTAGCTGATGCCGAGGCCGGCGAGGCCGAGAAGCGAACCGAACGAGGCGTCTGTGCCTTCGTACAGGTCTCCTTGCTTCCAATGCTCGAGCTTCAAATCGGCGACGTTGATTACGGGCTTCGATACGCTGGACATTGTCTCCCTCCTGTTTCCGGAGAAAAGGCACCATCCTGCGAGAAAATACAACCGCAAAGCACTACGGTGAGCGGCAGCTTTGCGCTGCCGCCCTTGCTTTTATCGATAGTAGACGGTGAGACCGCCATCTGCGGCCTGGTCGACGTTAACAATGTTTCCCAACAATACGCCTTTGGCATTGAGTTGGTGCAGGAGGGGCTTGTTGACGGCGATCGCGGCGCGGATCATTTGGATTTCGCTAACGCTGAGTGCGGCGAAAGACTTGGGTTCTCCGATATTGCCCGATCCACCGTGATCGTACACCTGTCGGATATCCAGATTTGCACCGCTGAAGCTTCGAAGCGTTCGTTCGATGCCTGAAGGGGCGTTCATGTCGAAGCTTTCCGCACGGCCGGCGTCGGTGAAGGCAAGAGTAACGACTGCGGAGGCGATGGCGGCAACGCGATTCATGGAACTATCCTTTCATCTGCTCTGACGATCGGCCGTCGGCAGTGGATCGTCAGCGTTACGCTGAATAAATTGGTGTCAGGATTATCCGCCTTCAACCAATAAGTATCTGGAATTTGGTTACAAATTGTTCATGCAGGCGGCCCTTCATTTGCCCTCTTCGAGGCGCCGGCCAACCTTCGCCCCAAGGCAATGCGACCACTATCCATCGTGCGCTTGCCGCGATTGCGGATTTCGCATCGGAGCCATGATCCGAATTTGCTTGCCATTCCGGTCGCGGCGTGTTTTGACCGCGGCCTGCCGAATAGTGAAGTCCTCCAGCTCCGAAGGTGAAGCATGGCGCGAGAAACCGCTCCCCACATTCTGATCGTCGAAGCACGCTTCTACGACGACATGGCCGACGCCCTGCTCGAAGGCGCGACTTTCGCCTTGAAAGAAGCCGGGGCAACCTATGAGGTGGTTACCGTCCCGGGCGCCCTTGAGATTCCAGCGGCAATTGCCATGGCGCTCGACGGAGCAGATAATGAGGGCACGCAGTACGATGGATATGTCGCTCTCGGCATGGTCATCCGCGGCGAGACCTATCATTTCGATATCGTCTCGAACGAGTCTTCTCGCGCGCTGATGGATCTGGCCGTGAGCGAATCCCTTGCTATTGGCAATGGTATTCTGACTGTTGAGAATGACGATCAGGCTTGGGCTCGTGCCCGCCGTTCGGACAAGGACAAGGGCGGATTTGCCGCCCGTGCAGCTCTCACGATGATCGAGCTGAAGAAGAAATTGGGTGCATAACGAATGAACAACGAAAACTCGGAGCGTCCCGTCAAGACTGCGAACCAGCGAGGTGCTGCGCGCCTTGCTGCGGTTCAGGCGCTCTACCAGATGGATATTGGCGGCACCGGCGTGCTGGAGATCGTGGCCGAATACGAGGCGCATCGCCTCGGCCAGGAACTCGACGGCGAGACCTACCTGAAGGCCGACCCCTCCTGGTTCCGCTCCATCGTGTCAGGCGTCGTGCGAGAGCAGCGTCGTCTGGACCCGCTGATCGCGTCCGCGCTGCAGGACGACTGGGCGCTGTCGCGTCTTGATAGCACCGTCCGCGCGATCCTGCGTGCCGGCGTATTCGAGATCCTGGATCGCAAGGACGTTCCGGTCGCGGTGATCGTGACGGAGTATGTCGAAATCGCTCAGGCCTTCTTCAGCGAGGACGAGCCAAAATTGGTCAATGCCGTGCTTGACCGGATCGCGAAACAGGTTCGCGGCGAAGCCAAAAAATAGCGTTCTGGCGGGGCTGTTGCCCCGACCTCCAAAAACTCCCGGTTCCCATTGTGCTGCAAGGGCTTTTGCCGTTTGCGGGGCTTGACGCGCCGTTTTCCTCCACGCAATCTCCGCGCGGCGTTGCAGCATTTCTGTGGGAGGAAATCGAGTCGGCGTATTCGCAGCCGGAGAGGGAGTGAGCTCCGGCTCTTTTGGAGGAAAGAGCGAAATGAGCATTCTTTTAGGGGTAATAGCGTGCGGTCTGCTCTCGGTGGTCTATGCCATCTGGGCAACCCGGTCGGTGCTCGCCGCCGATCAGGGTAACAAGCGCATGCAGGAAATTGCAGGCTATATTCGTGAAGGCGCGCAGGCTTATTTGACGCGCCAGTACAAGACTATCGCAATCGTCGGCATCGTCGTTTTCATTGCAGCCTGGCTGCTGCTCTCCGGCACGGCTGCAATTGGTTTCCTCATCGGCGCGGTTCTGTCCGGCGCCGCTGGGTTCATCGGCATGCACGTCTCGGTGCGCGCCAACGTCCGCACCGCACAGGCAGCATCCCAAAGCCTGTCTGCCGGACTTGAGATTGCTTTCAAGTCGGGCGCTATCACCGGGCTCCTGGTGGCCGGTCTGGCGCTCCTTGGCGTGTCGATCTACTACTATGTGCTGACTGTCGTGCTTGGACACGAAGGCAGTTCCCGCGAAGTCATCGACTCCCTCGTCGCGCTTGGCTTCGGCGCGTCGCTGATTTCGATCTTCGCCCGTCTCGGCGGCGGTATCTTCACCAAGGGCGCTGACGTCGGCGGTGACCTCGTCGGTAAGGTCGAAGCAGGTATCCCGGAAGATGATCCGCGCAACCCCGCGACGATTGCCGACAACGTCGGCGACAACGTCGGCGATTGCGCCGGCATGGCAGCCGACCTTTTCGAAACCTATGCCGTATCCGTCGTCGCCACCATGGTTCTCGCCGCAATCTTCTTTGCAGGTGCACCCCTTCTGCAATCGGCGATGCTGTATCCGCTCGCGATCTGCGGCGCTTGCATCATCACCTCGATCGTCGGCACCTTCTTCGTCAAGCTCGGCAGCAACGGCTCTATCATGGGTGCTCTCTACAAGGGCCTCATTGTCACTGGCCTACTGTCGATCATCGGTCTAGGTGCTGCGACGTCGCTGACGATTGGCTGGGGTCCTGTCGGCACTGTCAATGGTGCGGAAATCACCGGTACGCACCTCTTTGTCTGCGGCCTGGTTGGTCTCGTCGTGACGGCGCTAATCGTCGTCATCACCGAATACTACACCGGCACCAACAAGCGCCCGGTTAATTCAATCGCTCAGGCGTCGGTGACCGGCCACGGCACCAACGTCATCCAGGGGCTTGCCGTTTCGCTTGAGTCGACCGCTCTGCCGGCGATCGTCATCGTTGGCGGCATCCTGGCGACCTATCAGCTCGGCGGACTTTTCGGCACCGGCATTGCGGTCACCGCCATGCTCGGCATTGCCGGTATGATCGTTGCGCTCGATGCCTTCGGTCCGGTGACGGACAACGCCGGCGGCATTGCGGAAATGTCCCACCTGCCGCCCGAGGTGCGCAAGTCGACCGACGCGCTCGATGCCGTCGGCAACACGACGAAGGCCGTTACCAAGGGTTATGCGATCGGCTCTGCCGGTCTCGGCGCCCTGGTTCTGTTTGCTGCCTATTCCTACGACCTCAAGTACTTTGCCGCCAACGGTGACAAGTACCCGTATTTTGCAGGCATCGGTGATATCTCGTTCGATCTTTCCAATCCTTATGTCGTCGCCGGATTGATCTTCGGCGGCCTCATTCCCTACCTCTTCGGTGGCATCGCAATGACAGCTGTCGGTCGCGCGGCCGGCGCGATCGTCGAGGAGGTTCGCCTTCAGTTCAAGCAGAAGCCTGGCATCATGGCCGGAACCGAGCGTCCTGACTACGGTCGGGCCGTCGACCTGCTGACGAAGGCTGCCATCCGCGAGATGGTCATTCCTTCGCTTCTGCCGGTTCTTGCCCCGATCGTCGTCTACTTCGGCGTATTGGTCATCTCGGGCTCGAAGGCGTCGGCTTTTGCAGCGCTCGGCGCATCGCTGCTCGGCGTAATCATCAACGGCTTGTTCGTTGCAATCTCGATGACCTCGGGTGGTGGCGCGTGGGACAACGCCAAGAAGTCCTTCGAGGACGGCTTCGTCGACAAGGACGGTGTTCGCCATATGAAGGGATCGGAGGCTCACAAGGCTTCGGTGACGGGCGACACAGTCGGCGACCCCTATAAGGATACGGCCGGTCCGGCAGTCAACCCGGCGATCAAGATCACCAACATCGTCGCTCTTCTGCTTCTCGCCGTCCTGGCTTGAGGCACATCGCACAGAAAAAAACCCGCCGGAGCGATCCGGCGGGTTTTTCTTTGAGCGTTCGCTAGCTTTAGCGCAAGCTGGCCGGGTTTTGTGGCGAGGCGGGCTGCGAGGCGCCGCCACCGAAGAGGCCCTTGGCAGCGTTCGCGGCACTGCCGCCGGACAGAAGCTGCTGCAGGAAGGTGAAGTCCTTGCCACCGGTCGGGGTGACGCGCGTGATCGTATCGAAGACCCTGCCGTCCTTGAGCGTGTAGTTCGCGCGACGGGTAACGATGCCGTCCTTGTCGAAATAGATCGCTAGAACGCTCTGGTCGACGACCTTCAGCTTCTGGAACGCCATGGAGCGCTCGCGGCGCTGCGAGATGTAGTAGAAAACTTCGCCATCGAACGTCGCCTTCGTGGACGGTGTGCCCAGGGACAGGAGAACCTGCTCGCGGCTCGATCCTTCCGGCACAAGGTTCAAAGACTGCTCGTCGGCAACATATCCGCCATTGAGGACAGTTCCTGTCTGGCAGCCTGAAAGTCCGGTGGAGGCAATTATGATGGCAATGGCGGCACTGCTGAGGAATTTTTTGTCAGACTTGAAATACCGTTTCGTCAACGACATCTACTCCCTAAAATTATGAATGGCAGCCACAGGCCTCAGATCGCTGATGCAAAACCATTGTGGCCATTCCGGGGTGAGACATCCCGTTGGCTCGTGCGGACAGATGGGGTGCTGTCCCGAAAGTGGCCACCTTCGGCATTGCAATTCGCGCCTGCTTCGGTAAACCAGCTTTCAAAATCATGCAACAAGGCCGGACGCCGCTTGGCGTCCTGAATGAGGCCTTTCCGGAAAAAACGATGATCTTCGGGCTCTTTAGCAAGAAAAACAGCAACCAGGCAATCGTAGATCGGCAATATCAGGCACTGACATCCGCTGCCCGCATGCCGGAACTCTACGAGCGCCTGAATGTCCCGGATACGGTCATGGGGCGTTTCGAAATGCTCTCGGCGGTGATGATCCTCTTCTTCCGGCGCACACGAGCGTCTGGAACCAGCGGTCAGGAGATTGCCCAGGAAATCGTCGACGCCTTCTTCCAAGATATCGATTACTCCATCCGTGAGTTGGGAATTGGTGACAACAGCGTTCCCAAGCGCATGAAGAAGCTGGCTGGTATGTTCTATGGCCGGCTGGAGGCCTACGCCCAGGCGATGGACAGCAGGGATGCCGAAGGACTTGCGACGGCGCTTGGTCGGAACATCCATCCCAAGGCCAAGGAGGCGGTTGATATGCGCGGCCTCGCAGATTGGATGTTTGCCGCCGAGGACTATCTTTTGTCCCAGTCGGAGGATGTCATTGCGACAGGTTCGGCAACGCTTCCGAAGGTTGCGTGAAGGAGGAGATGATGAGAAGCAAAAGAGATGATGTGCCGTTCTCCTACCTGGTAAATGTCGGCCACATATCAACCAATCCCGTCGAGGTGCGCCTGGAAGCGGACAAGCGGGAATTGGAGGATATTGCCAAGAGCTGGAATGTGCTTTCGGTCGACAGTTTCAAGGCCGAGCTCCAGATCGCCCGTTGGAAGCGCGACGGAGTCCGCATCAAGGGCAGGGTTCAGGCGAATATTGTCCAATCCTGCGTCGTCACCCTTGATCCCGTGCCATCCGCAATCGACGAGACATTCGAGCAGATCTTCGTCCCCGAGAATTCGAAGCTTGCGCGTCGCCCGGCCAACGACGCCGGTGAGATGGTGCTCGACCCCGATGGCCCGGACCTTCCCGAGAGCTTTACCGGCGATACAATCGATGCGGGTGAGGTGGTGACGGAATTCGCCGCGCTTGCGATTGATCCCTATCCGCGCAAACCCGGCGTGGAGTTCTCGGGTCACATCGAAGACACCGGCGAAAACGACAAAAAGCCGTCTGCCTTCGCCGTGCTCAAGGATTGGAAAAAGGACTGAACCCCGTTGGCTATTTGACACAATTCAGTTGTAAGCGACGGGAAAACCGGTATTTTGGCCGAAATTTCGCCCGCCGGAGGCGAAAAATAAGGATCAGGGACGCGTGATCAGAATTTCTATCGACCTCATGGGTGGCGACTTTGGTCCCCAGGTTGTCATCCCCGGCGCCGCTAAGGCACTGGAAAGACATCCCGATATTTCATTCGTGATGTATGGTTTGAAGGAACAGTGCGAGCCGGTTCTCGACAGGTTTCCGAAGCTTAAGGAAAAGACGGTTTTCCACGATTGCGAGCTGGCAGTCCGCATGGATGAGAAGCCGAGTCAGGCGCTTCGCCGCGGTCGCTATGTCTCCACCATGTGGCGGACGATCGAAGCGGTGAAGACGAAGGAAGCCGACGTTGCCGTCTCGGCCGGCAATACCGGCGCCCTCATGGCAATGGCGAAATTCTGCCTGCGGACGATGGCCAACATCGAGCGCCCGGCGATCGCCGCCATCTGGCCGACGCTGAAGGGCGAGAGCATCGTTCTCGACGTCGGCGCGACGATCGGCGCGGATTCGCAGCAATTGATGGATTTCGCCCTGATGGGTGGGGCAATGGCCCGAGCGTTGTTCGAGATCGAACGCCCGACGGTCGGCTTGCTGAATGTCGGCGTCGAAGAGATCAAGGGGCAGGAAGAAGTCAAGGAAGCCGGGCGCTTGCTGCGCGAGGCGAACATCGACTCGCTTGAGTACTATGGCTTCGTCGAAGGAAACGATCTTGGCAAGGGAACCGTCGACGTTGTCGTGACCGAAGGCTTTTCGGGCAATATCGCGTTGAAGGCGGCGGAGGGAACGGCACGCCAGATCGCCGAGTATCTGCGCTCGGCCATGTCGCGCACGTTGCTCGCCAAGATCGGCTACTTTTTCGCCAAAGGCGCATTCGACATGCTTCGCGAGAAAATGGATCCTAGCCGCGTGAACGGCGGCGTCTTCTTGGGCCTGAACGGCGTGGTCATCAAGAGCCACGGCGGCGCCAACGCCGAAGGCATCGCAGCCGCCATCGAAGTTGGCTACGACATGGCCAAGAATGGCCTCAATCAGAAAATAGAAAACGATCTTCAAAAGTATCATGCCAAGCGGCTGCCCCCGATCGGGCCGGAAGCCGCATGAGCGACGGGGTTTAAGCAATATGATCCGTTCAGTTGTTCGCGGGTTCGGAGCCGCACTTCCGAAACGCGTTATGACCAATCGCGACATGGAAGATGTCGTGGACACATCAGACGAATGGATTGTCCAGCGCACGGGCATCCGCCAGCGCTACATCGCCGGTGAGGGCGAAACAACATCGTCGCTCGGCGAAGCTGCTGCGCGCGCGGCGCTCGACAGAGCCGGTCTGACACCAGCCGACATCGATGTCATCATCTGTGCCACCTCGACGCCAGACAACACGTTCCCGGCGACTGCCGTCAACATTCAGAACCGCCTGGGCATGCACCATGGCTTTGCGTTCGACGTGCAGGCCGTTTGCACGGGCTTCGTCTATGCCGTGACGACGGCTGATGCCTACATCCGCGGTGGCCTTGCCAAGCGCGTGTTGGTGATCGGTGCCGAGACCTTCTCGCGCATTCTCGACTGGAACGACCGGACCACCTGCGTCCTGTTCGGCGACGGCGCCGGCGCGATCGTCCTCGAGGCGGCGGAAGGCGAGGGCACGACAGCGGATCGCGGCGTGCTGACGGCGCACCTGCGTTCCGATGGCTCCCACAAGGAAAAACTCTACGTGGACGGCGGCCCTTCGACGACGGGCACGGTCGGCAAGCTTCGCATGGAGGGCCGAGAGGTCTTCAAATATGCGGTAGGCATGATCACAGACGTCATCGAGGCCGCGTTTGAGGCTACGGGCACGACTGCCGACGATCTCGACTGGCTGGTGCCGCACCAGGCCAACCGCCGTATCATCGACGGCTCCGCCAAGAAGTTGCATATCGCCCCCGAGAAGGTGGTCATTACGGTTGATCTTCACGGCAACACCTCTGCCGCGTCAATTCCGCTTGCGCTGGCAACGGCTGCTGGGGATGGCCGGATCAAGGAAGGCGATCTGGTCATGCTGGAAGCGATGGGCGGCGGCTTCACCTGGGGCGCAGCACTCCTGCGCTGGTAAGCCAAAAATCCAAAAAACTACCGACGAACAAGAGCTTGACCGTGAGGCGCAAGACAAATACTCTTTGTTCGCTTTCATAATATAATTGGCAAATGGGCGGGGAAACCATGACCGGAAAGACAGTGACGCGAGCAGACCTGGCGGAATCAGTTTTTCGTAAGGTCGGTCTTTCGAGAACCGAATCTGCTGAGCTCGTGGAAACTGTCATTGACGAGATTTGTAACGCGATCGTCCGCGGCGAAACCGTCAAGCTCTCGTCCTTTGCAACTTTCCAGGTGCGCGACAAGAACGAGCGCATCGGCCGTAATCCGAAGACCGGCGAGGAAGTGCCAATCTCTCCCCGTCGCGTCATGACCTTCAAGGCGTCCAATGTCTTGAAGACGCGGATTCTGAAGGCGCATACGCTGCGCAAGACCAAGCAGAAAGCTGCCAATCCGGCCTCTTGATCGAGCCCAGCGCGAGGGCACTCCTCTCGTTAAGCGGCGACGAGTTCCAATACTTCCTGAACGATCTGTGCGGTATTCAAGACGTGACTTGAATTCGTGGCGTCAAACCGTTGAAATATGATGAGTCGCGGCTCGGTTCTGACGTTCGTGAGACATCAGCTGCGCTTATCAGCCGAACGGACGCGCGGCGCCCCGAGACCGCGTAGGGAGTAAGGATGTTGGATAAGAGCCCCGATGCTTTCCGAACCATCAGCGAGGTGGCGGACGACCTAGACCTTCCACAGCATGTCCTGCGCTTCTGGGAAACGCGGTTTCCGCAGATCAAGCCAATGAAGCGTGGCGGCGGCCGACGCTACTACAGGCCCGAGGATATCGATCTCCTGAAGGGCATACGCCACTTGCTCTATGATCATGGCTATACGATCAAGGGCGTGCAGAAGCTTCTGAAAACTAATGGCAACAAGTTTGTCATCGCGATCGGACATGGAGATCTTGCAAGCGTCCAGGCGCTGACAGGCGGCCAGCAGGACGGTGGCGATTCTGCCGAGCCACGAGTCGGAATGTCGGAGGAGGATCAGGTTGTCGGTCGCGCGAAGCCGCCGATCACACGCCGCTTCTTCAATTTCGGCGGGGGCGATGAAGACTCCCCCGAAGTTTCGATCGGCAAGTCGAGTGTCGGCAAGGAGGACCGTGCTTTGCTGCAGGAGGCACTCTACGATCTTCTCGAATGCAAGCGCCTCTTGGATCAGGTTCGCTGATCGACTTACCGCTGCGCGTCAGCCATCATGTGGTTCGCAGCCCATTCGTTCGCGAATCCGTTGGGACCGCAGCAACCCATTCGACATCTGTCTGCAAGGAAATCCTTCGTGACCGCGTCTCACCCAGTTCCCGGTAAATACTATGACGCCTTCCTGTTCGATATGGACGGCACGCTCCTGAACTCTATTGCCGTGGTCGAACGTGTCTGGAGTGAGTGGGCCGTGCGGCACGGTTTCGAGCCGGAGGTTTTCCTCAAGACGATCCACGGCATCCGGGCATCCGACGTTATCCGCCAGCTGGCGCTGCCAGGCGTCGATCCGGAGTATGAGGCAAGACAATTGCTGAAAGAGGAAATGGAGGATGTCGGCGGCATCGTCCCCATCCCAGGTGCGATCGATTTCCTGAACAGCATTCCGCCTTCGAAGTGGGCGATCGTAACCTCGGCGCCGATCGAACTCGCGAGGCGCCGCATGACGGCGGCGGGCATTCCGACGCCGGTCGCGATGGTGAGCGGAGAAGAAGTGGCCGCCGGAAAGCCAAGCCCCGAATGCTATTTGCTGGGCGCCAAGCGCCTCGGTGTTGATCCGACAAAGTGCCTTGTGTTCGAAGATGCCGTTGCAGGAATTCTCGCCGGCGAAGCAGCCGGCGCCGACGTGACGGTCATTACCGAAACGCACACGACGCCGTTTGCAACCCCACACTTTTCAATCCCGGACTATCGGGGTTGGCGTGTGGATGTCGGTCCCGACGGGCGCATCGCACTGGTCGAATAGACGCTGCTACTGCTTGCGCTGCTGCGCCTGCTTCACCATCCGCTCGTAGGCAGCGAGCATTTTTGCCTTCACCGAACCCAGAGTCCCGAGTTCGTGCCCGCAAGTGAAGCAGACAAGGATGTCGGTGTCGACCGGCTCGGGTCGCTCGAATTTCATGCGGGTGTTCCTGCATTTCGGGCAGGGGATCTCGATCTGCATAGTCTTATCCAAGGTCTCGTGTTTCGCAGGTCTCTTATTCGCGCGCGGCGGATCGAGCAAGCCTTTTCGACCAGCGAGCCACGCGCTGCAGTTTTCCGCCTCGCGGACCGGTCAAGTCGATGTGCCGCTACTGGCAAGCGAAGAAAGTCGAGTAGCCTGCGACCACCGACACTCCTGCGTATCGCAGGTTAGGTCGAAGCAGGTTTGTGTTGTGGCCCGGCGAGCGCCTCCATCCAGAAAACAGCTGCTGCGGCGTCAGATGGCCACTACCGACGTTCTCTGAACATACGATGCTGAGCCCGGCGGCCTTGGCTTGAGCCGACCTGTGGCGAAAGCCGTCATGGCTCATGTGTCGCCGCGTTGCCTGATACTGGCTATGCTGCCGCGCCAAGGCTTTCAAGGTGCCATTCGCAGCCAGGGGGGCTAGGCCACGGCTCGTCCTGTAGGAATTGATCAACGCCAGCGTCTGGGCGCCAAAATCGCCTGTCGCAGACGGCGGCTGTGCCGCACCTAGGCATGCCGAACTCAGAACCGCAACTGCTATTGCCCGTAGCATTTTCATGGTCCGATTTCCCCTGGTGGCAACGACTCGCCTTTGGCGAGACGCTGCAAAGGAGACACAACGAGAGCGATCCTGGCAACCCTCAACAACGAATTAGGTCACGCTATGGATTTCGACGGGACATATGCAGGCAGCTGCCCGACGAATGCCGTCGGATGTATTCGAGGGACGAGCTTCAGATGATGACGCCGTTCTGTCGGCACAAATCGTTGAAGTTTGTCGTTGCGTTGCCTTGGGCGGTGAGAGTAAACGAGAAGCCGGCTCTACCCGCCGGGTTGGTGTTTCTCAAAACGCCGGCGAAGGGCTCCCCGCCGGTAAAGGCGCCTGCCTTGTTTTTGGAGTTTACTACACCGCAAACGGAGACGACCCCCGGCTGAGTCTGCGTTGCCGTTATGTTGGCGAACGTCGCAGTGGTGGGATCTTTAAGAAACTTTCGAGTTCCGTCCTGAACGGCAGTCGTCTCTCCCTCTGAGAGCGTGTAGGGGATTGGTTGGTCGCGCGAAGTGACCGCCGCGCAGGAACTAAGCACTAGTACCCCAGCCATCACGATCTTCCTCATGTCGTCCCCCAAGAGAATCGCGGAAAGTTAGTGGTTTCGCTCATGAAGGATTCGATTAAGTAATTGCTAAAGCAAGCCATGATTTCGATGTATATCGATTGCGTCCGAGTCGGAATTCCAGACTCTGCTGCGTCATCGGGAATTCGTGCTCCCTCAGCAAAGTCCTCATGCCGAAAGCCATTCATCTACGAAGGAACCGCCCCGATCGCGGGATTGCCGCTCGAATCCTAAGCGACCTCTGCGGTACCTGAGGTCTGAAACATCGTGAGACGAAGGTCCGATGTTCGTTCGCCTATTAGAATCTATATTTCTCCCCACTGGCGTCAGTTTTTCTGCTGCTGGAGAACTGGAGGGCTGGGGCATCCGGTTCGCATGATCGAAGGACGGAAAGCGGAGAGCGAGCAACAACGCTCTCCGCTAGTTTGTTTTCATCGGACGCCGCATCAAACCTCCGACCCGCCCAAATCGATTTCACAGCGGTCAGAAACGAATGGCGTCAAGCATGGCGGCCTTTTCCACGCCGCTCTTTCCGTAATATTTCCTGACGATCGATTTTTCCCTTGCACCAGAAATCCCAAAAGACTAACAGGATCAGGCCGTTTCGGCAGGTCGGGGCGTAGCGCAGCCCGGTAGCGCACTTGACTGGGGGTCAAGGGGTCGCTGGTTCGAGTCCAGTCGCCCCGACCATTTACACTAACCTTCGGCACCCCCAGAAGCCCGAAGGTATCTCTCCATTTCATGGCTAGTCTTGTAGAAGAATGATGCGTCGAGCGGCACAACCGTGCTCTTCTGACTGCCTACCAATCTTTGCCAGACCTACTGCTGTCAGAAATTTGTCTTGGTAGCTCGAAAAAATATTAGTTTTCGATAATATACATCCGGCAAAAACATTGGTGGGTGACGGATGGCCAACCGCGAGACGAGCGAAACATGCAGGGAAACCCTGTCTGAGCCCTTTGCGACACTTGTCGAGAAGGCTACATCCTCGGGCTGGCCAGAGCACGAAGTTGCGCTGGCACTGAGCGATTTGGCCGAAGCCTATGTCGTCAAAGTCACCGCCAGGGTCATCATTGAGGGCTCGATCCAGTCAGAGCTTGCATCAGAGCGGCTGAAAAACTGAGGCTGCAGCTTTTGGGAGAAGCGCGTTGGCCCGCGTCATCACATAAATGTTTCAAGCCGAAATGTTCGGTTGATAAATCACCGGCTCGCGCGCATAGTGACCGCATCGTCGGCTATGGATGGGCGCCCGACGACAACGTTTCTGGTATCGACAGCCCCTGACGGGACCCGTGGCTTCATGCTCAAATCCCCAGTTCTTCCACGTGACCTGCCGCTTTTCTCGGACGATCTCGATCTTCTGTCCGAGGTGCTTGACGATGTCTGCAAAGACCGGAGGCTCGAGCGAAATACCTCGGCTGCCGAGGCCATCGGTGCGCTTCTGATCCAACTCTACCGTCAGGGCGTCAAGGATCAACGCAAGCTTGCGGCGCTCGCCAAGGCCTATTTGTAATTTGGAGTTTTGAACTACCGACGAGCTAGTCGTCGTTTGCAGCGTTGAGGTTTTCCGGGCGGATACCCTCATCGGCTCCGGTTCGCGCTCTCAGCCTGACGCCCGGTCCACCTTCGTCGTGATTGCCACTGGCAATGAAGATGATGCCTGCCGCCTCAAGCGCTTGCTTGATCGCGAGTAGCGCATGCGGCTCGCCGTCCTGCTCGTCGCGCTCCATCGTTTCGACTGTAGCAACAGGCAGACCGGATGCGGCTGCCAGTTCCTCGATGCTCATTCCGGTCATGGCGCGGGCACCGCGCATTTGAGTCGCTGTTATCATAGATGAGAGACTAGCGCGCCGTCGCTTGTTCGCAAGCCCGATATGCGGCGCGCACCCGCAGGATTGCGCTTATGGCGCTCCTCCAGCGCCGCGCAACCCCACACGATGCCGAAAAGCAGGTAGACATGCCGCCAGTGGTCAATGTCGATGACGTTGCCGATCGCGGCATGGCCAAGCACCCCGATCCAGGCGATCATCAAATACGGCTGCCAGGGACGATCCCTGAGAAGGTTTTTGAATCCGAGATAGATCGTGCAGCAGAGCATGGCGACATAGCTGACAAAGCCGAGCCAGCCATAGCTCGTTAGCGACTTCAGCCAGATGTTATGTTCATCCTCCGGAAACATCGTACCGAAGACCAGCGGGCCGATGCCGAGGGGGCGCTCCATCATCATCGTAAAGCCGATGCGGTGACGATCGAAGCGGCCGAGGTGCTCACCATCATATTGCTGTACCAGCTGGGCTCGCGACGAGAAGAGCGCATTGACCTTCGGGAACTGCAAAGCAACGACCAGCGACGCCACCAGCAACATGATTGCGGCGAGAGACAGGATCAGGATGCGCAGGCGGAACGCTCCGCTGCGCTCCTTGAGCAGCATACAGAAGACTAGAATGACAATGCCGAGAAGGAAGAGGCCCCAGGCCGCACGCGAGAAAGACAGAAACACACCAAGCGCAAGGATCAGCAGCGCGAAGGCCTTGATCGGTGCCATTCGCAGCTTGCCGGCAAGAATGCCGTGGACGAGATAGAGCGACGGCGGGACCAAGAACGGACCAAAGACGTTCGGATCCTGGAAGGCGCCCTTGGCGCGATCGTAGAGCGTGAAAACCTCCGCCCCCGGAAAGGCGTGAAAGTAGCCGAGAATTCCAAGGAGTGACGTGAAAACGGCGGCGAATGCCCAGGCATTGAAGATCAGCGGCAGACGCCGATGGCTTTCCTCGACAATTGCCGCATAAAAGATAGCCGTCAGTGCGAGGAAACTCGAGACGGCGACATACATCGGTCCGGCCCCCAGATCCTTCATCTGCGTCAACGACAGCATGCCACCGATGTTGAAAGCAAGTAGCAGGGCCAGAAGCGGCGCTGTGAAACGCGAAATTCTGAGGCCGAGGATGAACCATATGCCGAGAAGCGCAGCCATCCAAAGTTCGTAAGGCGCCGGCTCGTTGATAACGAAGCCTGAGAGAAAGACCCCGAAGGCGACCATTGCGGAACCAATGAGGCGCAGGGTCGCCCGCTGTGGCTGAGCAACGCGCGAATGTGTCGCCTCGACCGCGCTCAATAGGCGTTTTCCGTGTTGAACAGCCGGAAAGGCGTGAGAAAGAGGATCTTCAGGTCGAACCACAGCGACCAGTTCTCGATGTAGTAGAGGTCATAGGCCGTGCGGAACTTGATCTTGTCGTCATGGTCGACCTCTCCCCGCCAGCCATTGATCTGCGCCCAGCCGGTGACGCCTGGCTTCACACGATGGCGGGCGAAGTAGCCCTCCACGACCTCACCGAAAGGACGATCCTTCGCCTGGGCAAGCACGGCATGCGGACGCGGCCCGACAAGCGACAGATCGCCCGTCAGCACGTTGAAAAGCTGGGGCAGCTCGTCGATCGAACTCTTGCGGATGAAGCGTCCGACTGGCGTGACGCGCGGATCGCCTTTGGTGACGGCGGCGCGGCCGGTGGGATCGCCCTTGTCGGCGTACATCGACCGGAATTTGAAGATGTTGATGATCTCGTTGTTGAAGCCGTGGCGTTTCTGTCTGAAGAAGACAGGCCCCTTGGACGTCAGCTTGATGGCAATTGCGGTTGCCAGCATGATTGGCCAGAGAAACGCCAACGCGAGCAGTGCAAAGAAAATGTCGAAACAGCGCTTGGCGACCGAGTCCCAGTCGCGGATCGGTTTGTTGAAGATGTCGAGCATCGGGACGGAGCCGATGCGGGAATAGGCGCGGGGACGGAAACGCAGTCGATTGGCGTGGGCGGCCAGCCGGATATCGACGGGTAGCACCCAGAGCTTTTTCAACAGTTGCAGGATACGGGCCTCCGCGCTCAGCGGAAGGGAAATGATCAGCATATCGATGCGCGTGATGCGGACGAACTCGACGAGTTCGGCGACCGTTCCAAGCTTCGGATAGCCGGCGACCATGATCGGTGACCGTTTCTCGCCGCGGTCGTCGAAAATACCGCAGATCCGGATGTCATTGTCGGCTTGTTGTTCGAGGACGCGGATCAACTCCTTTGCCGGTTCTCCGCCACCGACGATCACCGCACGACGCTCCATGACGCCGTTGCGCGACCAGTTGCGAATGCCATAGGCGATCAGGAAGCGAGCGGCGAGCAGGAAGATTGCACCGGTAACGAACCAGGCGATGTAAGCCTGCACCTGTAGCCATCCGACATTTCCAAAGAGCACACTGGCTGCCGTGCCGATCACGAAGACCAACGTCCACACCGCAAAGACGCGGGGGAGCAGTCGCATACGGGTGCGTAGTGCCGGGATGGAATAGGTATCAGCAGTCTGGAGTCCAAAGACAAGCAAAGCCGCAATAGCAGCGGCGGCGGTGGCGCGCGCTGAAAGGGTCTCCGCGCCGCCCCCGGGCCAGAGAAGACAGACAAGCAAGCCGATCAGAAACTGCGACACAAATTCGAACAGTCGGAGCTGGCCGATGATGATGGCCGGCGAGCGGTTTCCGGCCCTGAATTGCTCGGCGATCTGGCGGGCATAGGTGTTGATCGGCTCCGGCCGAACCTTCTGATCCGCGTCTTCGCCACGCCGATTGATGTCAGAAACCTGCTTGCGCAGCGCTTCCAGATCAAACTGATCGCTTTTCTCTGCCTTGTTCATGAGGCTACCGCCGCTGGTTGTCAAAACGGCATTAGCAGAAAGCCCCTAAGAAACTTTTACGAAGCAACCGCAACAGCTTGCTTGGATTCGGAATCGAGCAGGTCGTGGTACAGTTTCAGGACATGGTTGGCCATAACCGAGGCCGAAAAGACCGATTTGACCCGCTCCGTCGAGGGCATGGCCGCATCGTGCCAGCCGGGGATGCGAATTGCATCCGCCATGACGCGTGCAAGGTCGTCGGCATCCTCGGGGTTGACAAGGGCGGGGCTGTCTTTTCCCAAAGCCTCAGGAATACCGCCGACGCGCGTGGCAATGATCGTCTTGCCGGCACCCAGGCCCTCGAGCACGATGTAGGGCATGGCTTCCGCCCGAGACGGCACAACGAGATTTTGGGACATGGCAAAAGCCTGTTGAACGCGCATTGCCGGCAGCATGCTGATCCGCTTGCCCAAGCCACGCTCGATCATCATATCGCGGTACCTGTCGCGATCCGGTCCGTCGCCGATCATCACGGCAGACAGCGGACGACCGAGGATGCGCTCGGCTTTCGCGAAGGCTTCCACAAAGAGATCGGGACCCTTAAGGTCCCGAAGCATGCCGACATAGATGTAGTGGACAGCATCCGAACGGGTCGGGATGAGCTCGAAGTCCCGCTCAGCGATCCCATTGTAGATCAGTCGGGTTTCTGTTCGCGGTCGCCCGACCTTCTTCGTGTAGGAATCACGCTCGTATTCGCAGATGAAGACGAGGGCGTCGGTGAAATACTCCTGCAAGCGCTCCATGCGGAGCACAAATTGCCCGACGAACGATCTGCGGGAATAATGCAGGCTCCCGCCATGCGCAGTATAGAGGCGGGCTACGCGATACCTGTTCACCCGCAGGGCTGAGCCGGCAAGCCGCGCGAGCACACCGCCTTTGGCGCCGTGACCGTGCAGCACATCCGGCCGCAAACTTTTGATGTTCTTGTACGTATCCCAGATCACCCCGACGTCGGAGAGGCTGACGTGCCGCCGCATCGGCATGCGCGTCAGTCCCATCGACAGAAAGGGACGAATCTCGTCGAACAGGCGATCTTCGTGCGCGCCGCCTGTCGAGCTGTCGCAGAGGATGCCAACCTCGTGTCCCGCCTTGCTGTGCTCTATTACCAGGTCGCGGACATGGCGGAAGATTCCGCCGACGGGAGACCTGAAGCAATGGAGGATACGGAGGGGGCGCTGTTCGGTCATCGAGAATCAGAACAGTCGTTCACGAACGTAGATCGTGTCACCGGCAATGATCGCCGAAGATATGTTGACGCGACCGGTCAGTACCTGCCCGTTGATCTTGCGGGTCACGTCGACGGCGCCCTGATTGGCGCGTGAGCTGAAGCCGCCAGCAACGGCGACGGCGTTCTGCACCGTCATCCCGGGGACGTAGGCATATTGGCCGGACTGGCCGACTTCCCCCATAACGAAGATCGAGCGGTAGCGGTCGACATCGATCGTGACATCGGGATCGCGCAGGTAGCCTTGCCGGAGTTTCTGGGCAATCTGGCCCGAAAGTTGCTGCAGTGTCCGCCCGCGAGCCGGCACCTGGCCAACAAGCGGGAAGGCGATGTAACCAGCCTGGTCGATCGTGTAGGTGTTGGTCATGCTCGGCTGATCAAACACGGTAATGCGCAGCCGGTCGCCGCTGTCCAGTGAATAGGGCTGGATCGTCGCCTGGTTGAAAGCCTGAGGCGCCGGCTTGTAGCTGTTGCAGCCGCTCAGGACCGCGGTCGTGGCGGCGAGGCTCAGAGCCATCAGGAACTTGGGCTGTGCGAAAGGCATCGCGTCTGCTCGTAGAAAAAACGAATTCGGTCTCAGCCGTTATCAATCCGTTAGGGTTAATGGTCGGTAAAAACCGCCGATCTTTTTGGCGTCGATGAGAGCGACGTGTCGCCGGAATGCGGGAGAAAGCATTAACCGTTGGGTTACTATAGTCATTTACCCTCGCGGCCACGTTTGTTCTTGGAGTACAAGCATGTCCGGCGTATCGGGTAATCAGGATGTGGACATCGATCTCGGGCAATTGGTCCGCGCCGTTTGGGCACGCAGGCTGAAGGTTCTGGCAATCACCGCGTTGGGGGCAGGGATCGCCTTCACGGGCGCAAAGATGATCTCGCCGAAGTACCGAAGCGAAACGCGCATCCTGATCGAGCCGCGCGCACCGGCCTTCGCCAATGCGCAGGCAGCCGATGCCAATGCGGGTCCATTGTTGGA
Organism: Rhizobium grahamii CCGE 502; assembly: GCF_000298315.2. Classification (GTDB taxonomy): domain Bacteria; phylum Pseudomonadota; class Alphaproteobacteria; order Rhizobiales; family Rhizobiaceae; genus Rhizobium; species Rhizobium grahamii. Next base: position 301,590 of record NZ_AEYE02000008.1, read on the forward strand.
CGAACTCAACATTGCGAGCCAGGTGCAGCTACTCCAGTCGGCGGACCTCATCAAGCAGGTCATCAATAGCCAGAAGCTATATGATCTGCCGGAATTCGATGCGGCCGCGAACGGCTCGGCGCTGACAGATATTCTAGTGGCTCTCCACCTCAAGAAAAATCCATATGAAAATCCCCCCGAAGAACGCGTGATCGACGCGTTCACGGAGAGGCTGCAGGTCTATCAGGTTCCGGGGTCGCGCGTAATCGGCATCACCTTCACGTCGAAGGATCCGAAGCTTGCGGCAGTGATCCCGAACGCGATGGCGGCGGTCTACCTTGCGACCCAGAGCGGCGCGAAACTAGCCTCGAACTCCGAGGCAACACGCTGGCTGGAACCAGAGATCCAAAACCTCCGCCAGAAGGTAAATGACGCCGAGCAAAAGGTTGCCGAATATCGTGCCGAGCACGGCCTGTTGCCAACCAACGGTGGGGCGAATTTTCCAACGCAACAATTGAACGATATTTCGGCGGAGCTGACCCGCGTCCGCGGAGATCGTGCCAATGCCGAGGCGCGCGCCCAGTCGGTGCGCAATGCTCTCTCGGCCGGCGAGGCATCCGATACGTTACAGGACATCATGTCGTCTCAGTCCATGCAGCGGTTGAAGAGCACGGAGTCGGGACTGCAGTCGCAGATCTCAGACCTGCAGACATCGTTGCTCAACAACCACCCGCGTCTGAAGAGCCTTCGCGCCCAGCTTTCGGATATCAAGGCGCAGATCCGGCAGGAAACGCAGAAAATCCTGGCGAGCATTGAGAACGAAGCGAAGGTCTCCGCCGTCCGCCAAAAGGAACTGGAACAGCAGGCCGACAAGCTCAAGGCCAACAGCGCGCAGGCCGGCGAAGACGAAGTCGGTCTCAACGCCTTGACGCGTGAAGCCGCGGCTCAGCGCCAGCTTTTGGAGACCTACCTGTCTCGATATCGCGAGGCGGCGTCGCGTGCCGACAAGAATTCGAGCCCGGCCGACGCTCGCGTTGTGTCAAAGGCCATCCAACCTGTCGACCCCTATTTCCCGAAGCTTGTGCCGATCGTCATTGTCGCTGCCTTGGCGACTCTTATCATGACCTCGATCGCGATCATGCTCGCCGAACTCTTCAGCGGGCGGGCACTCCGTCCGGTGCCGTCTCCTGAGGAGGACGCGAGCGAGGAAACCGACGAACCGACAGCAACGACGAGTGTTCTCCCGAAGCGGATCGCTACGCCGAGCCTGCTGGCAACGCCCGCAAACGATGAGCCGGCGGCCGAAACGGAAGAGGATGAACCGGTTGTCGAGGCGAGCGAGTTCTCGATCGCATCTGTGTCCGACTACCTTCGCGGCAGCAGGGCGCCTCTGGCAATTGCCATTTCACCAACCGGTGACGACGGATCCGCGGCGACCGTATCACTTGCCCGCAAGTTGGCGGAGGATGGCTCGCGTGTCATTCTGGTCGACATGACAGGCTCTGGCCTGCCGACCGACCTAATGGCCGAAGATCGAAGCATGCTTGGCATAACCGACTTGCTGTGCGGGGATGCGGCCTTTGGGGACACGATCCACGGCGATAGTCGCTCTGACGCACACTTCATTCCGCAGGGGATCAGCGATCCGCATCGGGCAATGCGCGGCGCCGCTCGTCTCTCGCTTCTTCTGGACGCTCTGGTCTCGGCCTACGATTTGGTGATCGTGGAATGCGGCGCCGCTGATGTCGCCGGCGTTTCACGCCTGACGCAAAGCAAGGACGTCGAAATCATCCTGTCGATGCCCGAGATCGTCGAACAGGAGTTCGTCACGGCCATGACCGAGTTCGAAGCGGCAGGCTACGAACGTGTGGTACTGATGTCCGATGGTAGCGAGCCTATCGAAAGTGCGCTGTCACAGCGTGCCGCCTGATCAAACACGGATTGCCCGGCGTATGCGTTGTGCAACGCGGTAAATCTTCGCGTGAGACTTGATGAAGGCTTTGCCTCTCGTGATCGCTCGATGCACCACACCACCGACACTACCCCTTAGGGAAAGCGGCAGAACGAGGTCGTAGTGCTCGGTTTCCACAGGCGCCCAGGAGCGCTTGTAGCCCTGGTCGCCAAGGCCGAAGTCGAACAGGCTGACACCCTTGCCGTGCTGACCGGCGATCATCTGCCAGAATAGGAACTCGCCGGGGCTTGCCTCTGCCGCCACATTCTCATCGATCGCGCTGAACTGGCAGATGACGTGGTCTCCCTTGCGCGAAATACCGGCGATCGCGGCGAGATGGCCATCACGCTCACCCTTCAAGCGGATCGCGTGCATCTCCAATCCCACCATGGAGTTCTCGCGGTCGCGGATGTCGATTGCGCTATGCAGGAAGGTTTTCGTTGCCTGATCTGCAAACACGTCCGGCAGGCCGAGTGCCTGAAACCGCTCGCTCTTCTGTGTGAAGAAACGATCGAGCAACTTATGTTGTTCATCCGCTGTGCCGCCGGCGACATAATCGAATCCGCCGAGCGCCTCCAGGCGTCTCAGTTGGGTTCGGAACTTCTTGCGCCGTCCCTTCGCATTCAACTGTTGGAGCGTTGCTTCCATATTCTCAAAAAGGGGAAGCTGGTAGGCATGGTTCTGGTTTTGCACCATCGGCAACAACGCCAAGGGATTACGGCGGCCACGCCATTCCAGCGGAATGTTCTGCAGCAACAGAAGATCGGCGCGCCCAATCAGCGCGTGACGCAGCAGCCGCGCGAACTTTTCCGGCTCGAGATCCTTGGCCAGTTCTGTGAAGCGCGTTGTAAAAAGACCGGTGTTTATATTGCTGTGATCGGCACCGATGAACCTCGCTGTGCGAAACCCATGAAACCTGTTGATTTCCACTGGCAGAATGAATGCTGTTTCCGCGCCAAGCCTGCCCCAGACGATCGACAACGGGTTCGCATGGGCTTTGGCCCAGGACATGCACCAGTCGATGCCCTGATGCAGGGAATTCAGGTTGTCGCGATCGAGTTCCCGCCAACGCACTTCCAGTGGTGCCAAGCTGTCCAAGACGGTGATCTCTAGTTCGCCTCCGTCGGATTCCGCTGAATGATGCGCTCTATCTGGAACAGGAAGCGTTTGCGCCTGCACGGTCTCTCTCCGGTCTGACTTGCCGCAGCGGAGAATAGGGCGGTGAGACATCCAATTCGTTTATGACCCGCGGTGCGCCGTCCTTTCCGCGGATCACGGTTATCCTGACGTTAACGGCAGCTCACTGCTGCTTCGGTCCGGCCATCCATTTGATGATGACCATGGCGGGGAGCACCCACAGCAGGCCGGTCAGGAAAAAGTACAGGAGTTGCCCCCACCACGGCGCGTTGCCGAGCGTTGCAACGGCAATCGTGTTTGCGAGCACCGCATAGGCGAGTACGAGCACGACGATCAGGATCGTACCGATAAATTTGCGGAGGCGGACTGGCATCAAATATCTTTCGCAGTGGTGTTCGGATTGCCGCGACGGCATGCCGCAAAGGTTCAGGGCTTGTTTTGCATGAGCTGCTCAGGCAAATCAACTGCCGGAAGTAAGGAGCAGCCATGGCCATCGCGAACTTGAGCACAGAACAGCAGATCCTGCGCGAGATCCGCCGGCAGGACGGCAATCGCCGCGCTGTCCGCATCTGGTTGGGCTTCGTGCTCCTGGCACTGTTCTGCCTGGTAATCGTCGGGGGTGCCACCAGGCTAACGAATTCGGGCCTGTCGATAACTGAGTGGAAGCCCATCCACGGCGTCATTCCGCCTCTGAACGCCGCCCAATGGGAAGAGGAATTCAAACTCTACCAGCGCATTCCCGAGTACGAGCAGATGAACAGCGGCATGACCGTTGACGAATTCAAGGGCATCTTTTGGTGGGAGTGGGCACACCGGCTGATCGCGCGCGGCATTGGTGTCATCTTTGCATTGCCGCTGATTTATTTCTGGATCACGGGAAGGGTGGAGAGACGGCTGCGCTGGCCTCTCTTCGGGATCCTAATACTGGGCGGTCTACAGGGCGCGATCGGCTGGTGGATGGTATCCTCGGGGCTTTCGGTCCGGACCGACGTCAGCCAATACCGGCTCGCCACGCACCTTGTGATGGCCTGTCTGATCTTCGCCTCCTGCATGTGGATCATGCGGGGGCTGTCGCCACATTCCGACGACCCGGCGCCCACGCCGAGCTCGCATGTCTGGGCGGGCGCAATCGCGGCGTTTGCGCTATTCCAGATCTACCTCGGCGCACTCGTCGCCGGCCTCGATGCCGGCTTTACCTACAATACTTGGCCGTTGATGGACGGTGCCCTCGTGCCCTCCGACCTGTTGATACAGCAACCGGCCTGGATCAATTTCTTCGAGAACCCAAAGACGGTGCAGTTCGTTCATCGACTGGGCGCCTACACCCTTTTTGCGCTGACGCTTGTCAACATGATCATTGCCCTGACCGCTGCGCCGTCCACGACCCATGCTCGGCGCGCCGTCGTCCTGTTTGCACTGGTGACGATACAGGCGGCGATTGGAATCGCTACCTTGTTGCTGGAGGTCCCGCTTCATTGGGGGCTGCTGCATCAAGCAGGAGCGCTGGTGGTTTTTGGTTTCGCGATCGCCAACTGGCGGGGTTTCTGCGGAGAGTATCCGCGAGAGACCATGATTTCCGAACGGGAGTGAAACGCGCTGCCAGGATCTGTGACGGTCGACGTGTCATTTACCAACTTTATTACTAATAGTTGCAGGCAGTAATCGGCTGGTTGATGCTGGGCGCCGGTCTATCACGAGAGACTGGAGCTATGAATGCCCGAGCGCCGTACGCCGCGACTTGCCGTGCTTATTGATGCTGATAACACTTCTGCAAAAATCGCCGCCGGCTTGTTCGAAGCGATCGCCACGCTCGGCGAGGCAAGCGTTCGGCGCATTTATGGCGACTTCGCCAGTTCCTGCTCAAAAGCGTGGAACGACGTGCTGGTGCGACATGCGATAATCCCTCAACAGCAATTCGCATACACCACAGGCAAGAACGCTTCCGATATTGCGCTTGTCATTGATGCCATGGATCTGCTGCACACCGGGCGCTTCGATGGGTTTTGTCTTGTTTCCTCGGACAGCGATTTCACCCGATTGGCCTCGCGAATCCGTGAGCAAGGCCTCGATGTTTTCGGGTTTGGTACGCAGAAGGCCCCTGAGAGTTTCCGTCACGCTTGCCGTAGATTTATCTATACTGAGAACCTAGTGGCCACGGTCCCATCAAACGGTACTGAGGCAACGCAAGCGCCCTCGCTCCGCCAGCCGAGTGCAGCGACGCCCGTTATCAAGAAGGTCATTGCTCAGATGGAGAGTAAAGATGGATGGGTATCGCTCAGTGCAGTCGGAGCGCAACTCGCAAATCTGGCGTCGGACTTCGATCCGCGGACATATGGCTCACGGAAGCTGAGCGATCTGGTCAAGAAGACGAATTCATTCGACATAGATCATGTGGATGGGAAGCCGCTCCGCATGCGGACGAAATCGGCAGTTGCCGACAAAAAAAACGGACACTTGGGCGCAACTGTGCCGTCAAAAGGCCATATCGCATCCAACGATGCTCCCTCGCGATAACGCAACCAATGCATCGAGCGCGCGGTTGACATTAAAAATCCGGCTGCGTCGCCGCAGCCGGACCGTATTACTTATTACCGAATATCCATCTTAGAAAAAACCGCGGCGCTGCCACCAGCCAGCTTTCTTCGGCTTGTCGCTTTCGCCCTCCGCAGCATCGCCGCGGGTCGACTTAACCGTTGGTTCGGACGAGGAGATGTTCGACTCTCTATTGGCGCGGACAGGCTTTGCTTCCTCTGCGGCCGGCGTTGCGAGGTCTGCGGCCGCGGCCTCGACTTCAACATCGGCCTCGACAGCCGGTGTCGTCTCCGCTGCAACTTCCACAACAGGCTCTTCGACTGGCGATGCCTTGCGGCTGCGACGTGCGCGCTTCGGCTTCACGTCCTCGGTAACCGACGCGCTCGTCTCGACGGCGGCCATCGCCGGCTGAGCCTCGACGGCTTCTTCGGCGGCAACCTCGATGACTTCGGCGGCGGTCACTTCGGTCTCGCCCTCTCCAGCATCGTCACTTGCCAGTTCGGCCTCAGAACCCGCCTGCTCGCCGCCGTCCTCGCGGTTGCGGCGACCGCCGCGCTTGCCACGACGACGGCGCTTGCGGCGCTGGCTCTCATCACCTTCTTCACGCGCCTCAGAGGTGGCAGCAACGCTCTCGTCGCCTTCATCCTCGTCATCACCGTCGGTCAGGTCGCCTTCTTCCTCAGCATCGGCCGAGGTGTTGTCAGCGGCTACCGCTTCGCCATTACCGTTGCGGCCCCGACGCCGGCGGCGGCGCTTACGCTTGCGGCCTTCGCCATCACCTTCGGTGCGCTGTGCCGGACGTTCGGCTGCAGCCGGCTTGGCCTCCAGTTCTTCTTCTTCCTCCTCGTCGACTTCGACAACGATATCGTCGTCCTCGTCATCGGGGATGGCGGCAAAGTTGAACAGGCTCTCGATCTTGACCGGGTTCTCGACCGGCTCGCCACGGTCGATCGCAAAGTGCTGCGACCCAACCGAGCCGTCTGCATCGACGATGATTGCGACGCCGAAGCGGACTTCGTAGTCGACGATCGTCTGGCGCTTGTGGTTGAGCAAGTAGAGCGCAATGTCAGGCGTTGTGCGAACCGTGATGTCATGCGTGGTGTTCTTCAGCAGGTATTCCTCGATGCCGCGCAGGACGTGCAGCGCAACGGAAGACTGCGAACGAACGTGACCGGTGCCGCCGCAATGCGAGCAGACCTGCGTCGTCGATTCGAGAACGGAAGCGCGGATGCGCTGGCGCGACATTTCCAGAAGGCCGAAGTGGGAGATGCGACCGACCTGAATGCGGGCACGGTCGTTCTTCAGGCATTCCTTCAACTTCTTCTCGACAGCGCGGTTGTTGCGCTTTTCTTCCATGTCGATGAAGTCGATGACGATCAGGCCGGCAAGGTCGCGCAGGCGAAGCTGGCGGGCGATTTCTTCTGCTGCTTCGAGGTTCGTCTGGAGCGCGGTATCTTCGATCGAGTGCTCGCGCGTTGAACGGCCGGAGTTGACGTCGATCGAAACCAGCGCTTCCGTCTGGTTCATGATCAGATAGCCGCCGGACTTCAGGGTCACCTGTGGCTGCAGCATGCGATCGAGCTGCGCCTCGATACCAGAACGCGAGAAGATCGGGTGGATGTCGCGGTACGGCTGAACCACCTTGGCGTGGCTCGGCATCAGCATCTTCATGAAGTCTTTCGCTTCACGATAACCTTCTTCGCCGGCAACGATGATCTCGCTGATATCCTTGTTGTAGAGATCGCGGATCGAGCGCTTGATGAGCGAGCCTTCCTCGTAGACGAGGCAGGGAGCGGTTGATTGCAGCGTCAGGGTTCGGACGTTTTCCCATAAGCGCATCAGGTATTCGAAGTCGCGCTTGACCTCGACCTTGGTGCGGTTTGCACCGGCGGTGCGCAGGATGACGCCCATGCCCTGCGGCACTTCGAGCATACGCGCGATTTCTTTCAGGCGCTTGCGATCCTGCGGATTGGTGATCTTGCGGGAGATGCCGCCGCCACGCGCCGTGTTCGGCATGAGGACGGAGTAACGACCGGCCAGCGACAGATAGGTCGTCAGGGCAGCACCCTTGTTGCCACGCTCTTCCTTCGCCACCTGCACCAGCAGGATCTGGCGGCGCTTGATGACTTCTTGGATGCGATACTGCTTGCGCGGCTTGCGCTGGACGCGATCCGGGACTTCTTCCATGGCGTCTTCGGCGCCGACAGATTCGATCACTTCCTCTTCGTGGTCGTGATCGTCGTCATCGTCATCGTCGCTGCGACGGCGGGCGTCGACCTCTTCGGAGATCGAGTCGGTTTCGACCATCGCGGCCATCTGGTTACCAGAGGAACCTTCGTCGTCGTTGTCGGCGGCCGCTTCGCTCGCAGGCTCGTCGCTTGCAGGCGCTTCAACCGCAGGCGCTGCCTTCTTGCGGCTGCGGCGGGGCTTTGCCTTCTTGGCTGGTGCTTCCTCGGCAACTTCCGCAACGGCCTCGACCGTCTCGGTTGCTGCGGCAGGGTCTACTTCAGTAGCTGCTTCGGCTGCCGGCGTTTCGGCGACCGCCGCTGCGACGCCAACGTCAGGCTGTTCCTGAGTGGAGAGATCGACCGGCGCCGTCTCGACATGTTCGACGTCGTCGTCGCGGCGGTGCTCTTCGGCTTCGGCGCGAAGCAGGGCCTGACGATCGGCAAGCGGGATCTGGTAGTAGTCGGGGTGGATTTCGGCAAAGGCCAGGAAGCCGTGCCGGTTGCCGCCGTAATCAACGAAGGCGGCCTGCAGCGAGGGTTCAACCCTCGTTACCTTTGCGAGGTAGATGTTGCCGCGGATTTGCTTCTTGTGCTGTGACTCGAAGTCAAATTCTTCTATGCGGTTTCCGCGAACGACAACAACGCGCGTCTCTTCCTCGTGAGACGCGTCGATAAGCATCTTGTCTGCCATGTAAGGTGTGCTCCTCGGCGCGGCCGAACGTCGGCATCCCCCAGTGTCGAAGAGACAGAGGAAGTGCGGCTCGTCGTTGCAGCGCCGGATAATGAAAGTCGCGATTGGTGCGGTGTGGAAAGCAGCAGCCAGACAGCAGCGGGGGAGACGTTCTCCCGGGGCCTGTAGACTTCAGATAAAACCTGCTGCGACACCATCAAAGACCAAGCGAGATCAACAAAACTAAGACCTTGTTCAGGTCCGATGAGTTTGCTCTCTCTGTAAAGAGCGGTTGGTGGCTATCCCACCGATGAAGTTCCCGCATACGCAGGAAAATTCAGGATCCAATTTCGAGTGGAAACACATAAGACGGCGGACGATTGCCGGTTGTGGCGCCAGTTCCCTTGCGGTTTGGCTGCCGTGCAGGCGACTCTATCCCGTCAGCACTTCTACCCTAAAAATCCTTGTATGTTTTCTCTGTCACAATAGCAAGGGAAAAGCCAAATGTGCCATAATATTGATGGATTTTGGAAGGCATACAAAATCGGGGATTAAGGGCGCCGATTCGGCTCCATGGCCGCGAACGGCGCCGATACCGGCGAATTCGCGTTTACCGGGAGAACTTGATCGGAATGATATTTAAGGTGTGGCGGTCGATTGTTTAAGAGGGTACGATCCGCGTCGGTGATATCCGGATGGCGGAAAACGAGTTTTGCTGGCGCGGTGGCCGTTGTCGCGGCCGCAATGGCCTTTGCATTTCCTCCACCGGCACGAGCAAGCGAGATGACAAAGGTCGATCCACTGCTCGCCTATGGCGCCCGCATCATCGGCGATGACGCCCGGACTCGCATTGTTATCGACTTCGATCGCGCCCCGGATTTTTCGATCCATTACATCGCCAATCCCGAACGCGTGGTGATCGATCTTCCGGCGACAGCTTTCGGCTTCCCGGCGGGCGATCTCGAGGCGAGGGGCCTTTTCAAGGACATCCGTTACGGAAAGATGGATGAGGACAGCGCCCGCATCGTGCTGACGGCCAAAAAGCCAGTGAAGCTGGAAATGGCCAAGGTCCAGGCGGATGAAGATGGCAAGGGGCATCGCCTGATCCTCGATGCCGCGATGACGGACAAGGACAAGTTCGCTGACCTCGTCAAGGCTCAATCATGGAGCGATCCTTCGCCCCAACCGACTACAGGCGCAATTCCGGCGCCTGAGAAGCCGGTTAGCGGCGATTTCATTATCGCTGTCGATGCCGGTCACGGAGGGATCGATACCGGCGCAATTGGCGTCGATACCAAGACGCAAGAGAAAGACGTAACGCTCGCTTTTGCCAAGGCACTGGCCGATCGACTGAATCGGGAGACTGGCATCAAGGCGTTTCTGACCAGAAGTGACGACTCGTTCCTGTCGCTATCCGAGCGCGTGGAGATTGCCCGCCAAAACCACGCAGGGCTGTTCATTTCGATGCACGCTGATACCTTGAAGCAGAAGGACATTCGCGGCGCGACGGTCTACACGATTTCCGACAAGGCCTCGGACAAGCTTGCAGCCGATCTCGCCGACCGCGAAAATCTTTCAGACCAGATTGCCGGCAAGGAGACCGTGGCCGAACCTCCTGAGGTCGCGGATATTCTCCTGGATCTGACGCGCCGCGAAACACAGGCTTTTTCGATTTCCTTGGCGGAGAGTGTACTCACGTCCTTCAAGGATCAGGTGGGGACAATCAACAATCCTCATCGCCATGCCGGTTTCCGCGTTCTGCAGGCGCCGGATGTCCCGTCTGTCCTACTGGAATTGGGCTTCCTTTCTAACAAGGACGACGAAAAACTCCTGCTTGATGATGCGTGGCGGGGAAGGATGGCAGATCTGCTGACGGAGGCAGTCAAACACTACCGCACGGCGATGGTTGCAAATGGTGGCTGATTGCGGCCGTGGCGCAGATGTGACACTTGCTGGGGTAACGCGATTTCAATGTGGGAATAGCGCTTCAAGGCCCTATTTTACTCACATTCACGCCGTTACTCAGCCTTGTGTTTCCATCGATGAAACTGAATTGGCTTGTGGCGAAAACGCTCATGGAGTAAGTCGCCCAACGTGCAAGATGCCCGATCCCTGCGATTATTACGCTCGCGCCGATCGATGATTGAGATACCGGTAGCTTAAATATGATTAGACTTCTTGGATATTTCTTCGGAGTGGCTTGCGTCCTGTTCCTGGGCGTAGCGGCTATTGTTGCCGTTTATTTGGCAACCGTCACGAAGGATCTTCCGGACTACGCAGTGCTGAGCAGCTACGAGCCACCGGTAACGACCCGCGTCCATGCAGGCAACGGCGCGCTGATGGCAGAGTACGCCAAGGAGCGTAGACTGTTCCTGCCGATCCAGGCAGTCCCCGATCGCGTCAAGGCTGCCTTCCTGTCTGCTGAAGACAAGAATTTCTATCAGCATCCCGGCATCGACGTGACCGGCTTTGCCCGCGCAGTGGTCGCCTATCTGACCGGCGGTCCGACCCAGGGCGGCTCGACCATTACCCAACAGGTCGCCAAGAACTTCCTGCTTTCCAGCGAGCAGACGATGGAGCGTAAGGCGAAGGAAGCGATCCTCTCCTTCCGTATCGAGCAGGCCTACAGCAAGGACAAGATCCTCGAACTGTACCTGAACGAGATCTTCTTCGGTCTGAACTCCTATGGCATTGCCAGCGCGTCGCTCACCTATTTCAATAAGTCGGTGAACGAACTGACGATCGCTGATGCGGCCTATCTTGCGTCGCTGCCAAAGGGGCCGGCCAATTATCATCCCTTCCGTCATCCCGAAGCAGCGGTCACCCGCCGCAACTGGGTCATCGATCGCATGGTCGAGAACGGCTATGTCAGCCAGTCCGATGGCGCCGAAGCCAAGAAGCAGCCCCTTGGCGTCACCGGTCGCAGCAGCGGTCCCTCGCTCTTCGCATCTGGCTATTTTGCCGAGGCAGTCCGTCGCCAGCTGATCGAGCAGTACGGCGAGAAGATGCTGTACGAAGGTGGCCTGTCAGTCCGCACGTCGTTTGATCCCGAGCTACAGGTCTTCGCCCGCAAAGCCCTTCAGGATGGTCTGACGAATTATGACGAGCGCCGTGGCTTCCATGGTCCGATCAAGCAGATCGACACTGCGGCCGATTGGGGCAAGGCGCTTACCGATATTCCGGCACTGACGGATGTCCCCGAATGGCAATTGGCTGTTGTGCTGGCTGTCTCGGACGACAGCGTCGACATCGGCCTGCAGCCCCCCAAGGACGGCGCGGGCAAGATTCCTTCCGAGCGCGAGCGCGGGATCATCGAGGCCAAGAACCTGCAGTGGGCATATCGCTCCGCTACTGGCCGGAAGACGGCGAAGTCGCCCGAAGGGGTCCTCTCCGCCGGTGACGTCGTCTATGTCGAGCGGCTGGGTGCCGAGGGCTCCAATTCTTACCGGCTTCGCCAGCCGCCAAAGGTCGAGGGCGGCCTGGTGGCGATGGATCCGAAAACGGGTCGCGTGCTTGCCATGGTCGGCGGCTTCTCCTATGCGCAATCGGAATTCAACCGTGCCACCCAGGCGATGCGCCAGCCGGGATCGTCCTTCAAGCCTTTCGTATACGCGGCGGCCATGGACAACGGCTACACGCCGGCCTCGGTCGTCAGCGACGATCCACTCTCGATCCAGACGGGCAATGGCCAGGTATGGGCGCCAGATAACTACGAAGGCGAGGGCGGTGGCGCCAACACGCTTCGCTTCGCCATCGAGCACTCGCGCAACCGCATGACGGTTCGCCTCGCCAACGACCTCGGCATGAATGTCGTTGCCGAATACGCTGAGCGCTTTGGCATCTACGATCACATGATGCCGGTTCTCGCCATGTCCTTGGGTTCCGGCGAGACGACGGTGCTGCGCATGGTGTCGGCCTATTCGGTCATCGCCAATGGCGGCAAGCAGATCAAGCCGACACTGGTTGACCGCATTCAGGACCGCTACGGGCGCACGATCTTCAAGCATGAGGAACGCGTTTGCGAGGGCTGCAACGCCAGCGACTGGCAAAATCAGGATGAACCCAACGTCGTCGACAATCGCGAAACCGTTCTGGACCCGATGACCTCATACCAGATCACCTCGATGCTGCAGGGTGTCATCCAGCGTGGCACTGCAGCCGGCAAGATTGATCTCGGCGGTCGTGATGTCGCGGGCAAGACCGGGACGACCAACGACGAGAAGGACGCGTGGTTCGTCGGATTCACCCCGGACCTCGTCGCCGGCCTCTACATCGGCTTCGACTCGCCTTCGACACTTGGTCGTGGCGGCACCGGCGGCTCGCTATCGGCGCCGATCTTCAATGAATTCATGCAGACGGCCGTCAAGGACATGCCTGAGTCGAAATTCGTTATTCCTGCCGGGATGAACCTCATCCCAATCGACCGCAAGACCGGGATGGCAGCCGCGCAGGGTGATCCGAATACAATTATCGAAGCCTTCAAGCCCGGCACCGGTCCTGCCGACAGTCTGTCGGTCATCGGGATGGACAACGCTATGGCACCTGAAGAGATTCTGCGGACCTCTCCGCAAGCCAATCAGGCAGTTCAGTCCGGCGCCGGCGGCCTTTACTAAGTCTTCCCTCGAACTCTTGTGGCGGCTGCGGCTCTTTACATCCGCGGCCGCCACAATTATCTGACGGGCAACCTTCGTAACAACGCAAAGAAGCAGGAAAATGCGAGCGGAAATCCAGAACGTGGTCGATGAAACCAAGCAGGCTATCACCCTGCTGAGGAGGCATCTTTGACTGGGACCAGGCGGTAAGACGACTGGACTGGTTGAACAACAAGGCAGAGGATCCGACCCTCTGGAACGATGCGCAGGAAGCACAGAAGCTGATGCGCGAACGCCAGCAGCTGGATGACGGAATCAATGGCGTGAAGCAGCTCGAGCAGGAGCTGACCGACAATATCGAGCTCATCGAGATGGGTGAGGAAGAGGGCGACGAAAGCGTCGTCAAGGACGCCGAAGATGCCCTCAAGGGATTGAAGGCCGAGGCTGCCCGGCGTCAGGTCGAAGCGATGCTTTCGGGCGAAGCCGACAGCAACGACAGCTATCTGGAAGTTCATTCCGGCGCAGGCGGCACGGAAAGCCAGGACTGGGCCAACATGCTTCTGCGCATGTACACGCGCTGGGCCGAGCGTTCGAAGTTCAAGGTTGAGCTTCTCGAAGTCCACGACGGCGAAGAAGCGGGCATCAAGTCCGCAACGCTGCTGGTGAAGGGTCACAACGCCTATGGTTGGCTGAAGACCGAGTCGGGCGTTCACCGCCTCGTGCGCATCTCGCCCTATGACAGCAATGCGCGTCGCCACACCTCCTTCTCGTCGATCTGGGTTTATCCGGTGGTCGACGACTCGATCAACATCGAGATCAATGAAAGCGATTGCCGCATCGATACCTACCGTTCATCGGGAGCGGGTGGTCAGCACGTTAACACGACCGACTCGGCCGTGCGTATCACGCACATTCCGACCGGTATCGTCGTCGCCTGCCAGCAGGAGCGCTCGCAGCACAAGAACCGCGCCAAGGCCTGGGACATGCTGCGTGCCCGCATGTACGAGGCGGAGTTGAAGAAGCGCGAAGAAGCGGCAAACGCAGAAGCGGCGTCCAAGACCGACATTGGCTGGGGACACCAGATCCGTTCGTACGTCTTGCAACCATATCAGTTGGTCAAGGACCTGCGCACCGGCGTGGCAAGCACAGCACCAGGCGACGTGTTGGACGGTGAACTCGACGAGTTCATGGAAGCAGCTCTTGCGCACCGCATCAGCGGCAAGCCGGACGCGGTCGTCGACGACGTTGACTGATTACCCTTAAGCGGATTTGAGAAGGCCTCGAAAGAGGCCTTTTTCATCGGCAAAGCCAGTTGGCTTGGGGGGCCGCGACGTTCAGCGGCAAAGTGTTAGTTGCTTGCCTTCCCGACAGTGACCTCACCAAATTCGTCGATGACGACCGTCCAGGTCTCCGATTCCGCATCCGGATCGGTCTTCAGATAGACCATTGCGAAAAGGCCGGGCTCCTTGAGCATTCCGGAGGAGTTTTCTGGCCGGATGTCGGTGACATATGGCTTTAGCTCGTTGAGTTCTTGCAATTCAACCGTCGAGGCGATCGCCGGCGCGCCGTCCCCTTGCTCGATCTGTTGTAGGTAGATCTTGGCCGTGCGGTCGGATTGCCGGACCGCAAACAGTTTGTAGTAACCATGGCGCGGCTTGGCTGTCGCGGGACTTGATGCCGTCGGCTGAGGTGCTGACGGTACCCGCTGAACGGCAGGCGCGGTGCCGTCGTCTTCCCAGTAACCCGTGCTGGTCGCAAATATGATCGAAGCCGGCAGGATCGGATCATCCGCCGCCGCGGGTTGAGCGTAGAGCGAGGATACTGTGAGCAGCAATGCACAAAGCGTCGTTGGTCGCAGCCCCATCTCTCAGTCCTCAAACTGTTCGGCAAGAATACGATCGGACCATGAGCGATCAGGATCGGAAAGAATGCGTGCCGTGGTATGTTCCGACTGAGCGATGCGAATGTGAAGCACCGATTTCACTTCGGTATTGTCGGCAACTGCGTTCACCGGGCGCTTCTCCGCCTCGAGAATATGGATATCGACCGTCACCTTGTTCGGCAAAAGCGCACCGCGCCAACGCCGCGGCCGAAACGCGCTGACGGGGGTCATCGCCAGCAGCGGCGCGTCAAGCGGCAGGATCGGGCCATGGGCGGAGAGGTTGTACGCCGTCGAACCCGCTGGCGTTGCCACCATCAGGCCGTCACAGATGAGCTCGTCAAGGCGAACGACGCCATCGACCTCAACCCGAAGCTTGGCGGCCTGGTAAGACTGACGGAACAATGACACTTCGTTGATGGCAAGTGCTGTTGAATTCGAGCCGTCCGAATTCGCGGTCGTCATCTGCAACGGGTGAAATGCGTTTTCGACGGCCGCACAGATTCGATCCTGAAGTCTTTCCGTTCGGTATTCGTTCATCAGGAAGCCGACCGAACCGCGATTCATGCCGTAAACAAGCTTGCCCGAGTTCATTGTACCGTGCAGCGTCTGCAGCATGAAGCCGTCGCCACCAAGGGCGACGATAACGTCGGACTCGTCGGGGGACACGTCGCCATAAATGCGAACCAGTTCTTCCCGCGCTGCCAGCGCCTCGGTCGCCGAGGAGGCAAGGAAGGAAAGCGTCTGAAATGAACGGCCCATGGAGTTCCCTTTTCTGATCTCGGCCTAGCTAAATGATTGCAAGCCCGCCCGACAAGGCGTTTTATGTCACTAGCCGTTCGCCGGAGCGCCCGCGCGCGTTCAGACGTCAACACTCATGGTGACACCGCGCCGATGAAATGAGGATGGCGCCGATTTCTTCTTTACAGGACGGCAGAATCTGGTACTTGGCAGGCGTTGCCCTTGTAGCTCAGTTGGTAGAGCACCTGATTTGTAATCAGGGGGTCGCGGGTTCGAACCCTGCCGGGGGCACCATCCTTCTCTGATAGAGCATAGTTGTTCCCTGTCCACGAGGCGGCGGCGCTTTTGCAGCTTTAATTCTGATCTGTCTGTCGCACGCTGGCCTGCAGCTTGGCGCCGGGGCTTTGTCCAGCTCCTGAGGGCGTCAGGACGACGATGCTCAGAACGGAGGCAATCATCAAAACAATGACAGCGATCATCACCCGCACGTGTCTCTCCTTGAAAATCGTGCGTGGCAAACGCCGGAGATCGATCTGCGGTTCCGCGGCGATCAATCCGGCAATTACTCTGCGGGCGCAGGAATAGGGCGCTCGGGCGCCGGTGCAAGCGGAGCGGGTTGGTGGATTGGTTGCGACTTGTCGATCCAAGCAATGCTGAGGATGAGGGCGACGAATGCAGCGACGAAGAGAGTGCCGACAATGAGGGAGCGGACAGCCATATGGAATACGTTCCTCCTGTTCAAGTGCGGGAAGCTATAGAGGACGGCAGAGTCAAATCCGAGGCGAGGGAGGTTTTTCTGATCAGGCGCAATGATTTGCCACCTCTCCTCGGCCGTCGCGCATTCTCCGGTCGGTGACAAGCCGAAAGTCGCGCGCACTCGCGGTCACTGTCAGCGAAGCGGACCGATCGAGCTGGACACGGCGCTACCTTCGCCGCTCCGCCGCTATCGCATCATGCTTTCAGATGCAGCCGCGCCGCATAGAGCGCGATCGCCGCTGCATTCGAGACATTTAAAGATTTGATGGCGCCTGGCATGTCTAACCGCGCAAGTGCGCTCACGGTTTCGCGCGTCTTTTGCCTCAGCCCCTTGCCTTCGGAGCCCAATACCAACGCCACCTTGTCACCCGAGAATGTACCCTCGAGCGGAGCCGGGCCCTCCGAATCAAGGCCGATCGTGAAGAAGCCGAGCTTGTGTAGTTCGCCGAGCGCGTCCGCAAGGTTGGTGATTTGGATATAGGGGATGAGTTCCAGCGCGCCTGAAGCTGACTTCGCCAATACGCCCGATTCGGTCGGGCTGTGGCGCTGCGTGGTGATGACGGCGCCTGCATTGAAGGCCACTGCGGAGCGCATGATGGCACCGACATTGTGCGGATCGGTTACCTGGTCGAGCACGAGCAGCAGAGGACTGTCCCTCAGCGCTTCCAGCCGGCGGACCGGCAGGGGCCGCGTTTCCAGCATGACGCCCTGGTGGATTGCATCCGGGCCGAGGAGCTTGTCGATATCATGCGGGGCGACGATCTCAACGGGGATGCCGAGGGAATCGGCATCGATCTCAAGGCGGGCGAGCGCGTTCTGTGTCACCGACAGCTTGACATTCTTGCGCTCCTTGTTGTCGAGCGCGGCACGAACCGTATGAAGACCGTAAAGATAGACCTGCTCGGGCGCGAGCGTCGGTGGCTTCCAGTCTTCTGCGCCGCGCCGGCGTTTCTGTGGCGGCGGTGTCGGAATCTCGCCGCGTTCGCGCTTGCTGTCGCGATGCGCACGGCGCAGGGTTGCGTAATGCGTGTCCTTGGCGGACTTCTCGTCAGTGGGCTTGCCACCGGTTTTCTTGTCTTTGCTCATGCGGCTTTATAGCGAGGGCGCTTCTTTCCGCATAGGATTTCTTTCAGGAGCCCGGCTTTCCGCGGTCGATGAAATTTTTCACATTTTTTCCATCGTCATCGTGTTGACATGCGGAAATCGTCCGGTCATATACGCGGCGCAGACCGAGGGGCGGCAACGCTTCGAAAGTCTGACGAGCTTGGTCTCACGATCCGGACGAAAAAAACTGGAGAGATGCCCGAGTGGTTAAAGGGGACGGACTGTAAATCCGTTGGCTCAGCCTACGTTGGTTCAAATCCAACTCTCTCCACCATTCGTCATTGGATCGGATACCACCCCGCGGGTATAGCTCAATGGTAGAGCAGCAGCCTTCCAAGCTGAATACGCGGGTTCGATTCCCGCTACCCGCTCCAGATCTCCCAAAGTCTTGATAGTCATTGGACGTATTTGCGCGCGACGCGCCGTTGCGAGCGCCGCTAGCCCCAGAGCAGTACAAATGGCGAGGCCAGCGCGATAACGCCGGCAATCGTCCAGCGCCTCTGTCCGTCGGCGCTCAGGTCTTCCCTTGAAAGCCACATGCGGACGGCAATGAAGCCGATGGCGATGATCGCGCTGTAGATGACCGCGCGCAGCAGGATCGACCAGCCGCCGCCGAAGAGACCGATGGCGATGCCGAAGCCGGCCAGAGCGCCGAGGATGCCGTATCCCACGTCGAACATCAGGGCTGTGGTGGCCGAAAGCGGCGTCAGCATCTTTGGGAAGGCGATCGCGAATGCGGCGGTGAGCAGCCATATGGCAACGATTGCCTGCAGTGTTGATGAGTTGACGATAGAGGTTGCCAGGGCCGGAAGACGCTCAGGCGAGGACAGCCGCAGTACCTGTGCGACCCAGTCAATCGAAGCCGCAAGAATCCACAAGATGAATGCGCAGCCTGCAAAGATCAGAAAGTTGCCTGCGGATCGTTTCGCAATTTCCTTAGGTTCCATGCCCAATCTCCAGATAGTGCTTCCCCGCCAGAACGGCAAATGAAGTAGTATCATATCCTTGGCTGCGCTGCGCCCGCTCTTCGCGAATATCTCCTCACTGCCATCTGCAGTAGATATTGCCGAATGCATGCCCGCTTCCCATATGCGCCGGCATACGGGGAATCGGGCTAGGAATTCGGTCCGCAATTAGGTCTTGCGCAATTTCCCCGAAAGCCTTAAACGGCGGCACTAAACCGGTTCGCCGGGGTCATCCATTTCGTTCACAGGAAGCATTC
>NZ_AEYE02000007.1 GCF_000298315.2 Rhizobium grahamii CCGE 502
GCGCCCGTGATCACCGGCGCCACCAACCTGACGGCGATCAGCGAAGACGCCTCCACCTCGGCCAATGGCGGCACGCTCGTCAGCGCGCTCGTCGCCGGCCACGCGTCGGACGTCGACGGTTCGGTCGCGGGCATCGCGATCAGCGGCAGCTCGCCTACCGGTGGACATTGGGCGTACAGCACGGACAACGGGCAAAGCTGGGCCACATTCTCGGCCAGCAACAGCGCGGCCCTGGTCCTTGGCCTTTCTTCTCTCGTCCGCTTCGTCCCGGACCTGAACGTCCAGACGGAAGATTCGACCTCGCCGCAGACGAAGATCGACCAGCCGACCCTCACCTTCCACGCCTGGGACGGCACGAGTGCTACGGAGGGCACGACCGTCGACCTGACGACGACGGGCTCGACCGGTGGCACCAGCGCTTACAGCAGCGGTACGGCCACGGCATCGCTGGCGATCACCAGCGTCGTCGACCACGTCTTTACCGACGGCAACGACACGGTCGACCTGCACACCTTCGCCTACGACCCAGCGCATGACGCCAACTGGTTCGAGGACGGCAACTATCTCAACGCCGGCGATGGCGATGACGTCGTACGTCTACCCGACGCAGGCGATCCGCTGGCAAGCCACTATGTTGGCCAGACCTTCAATGCCGGCGCCGGCAACGACACGATCACTGGCGGCGATCTCAATGATCGTATCGAAGGCGGTGATGGCCACGACCGGATCACCGGCGGGCTCGGAAGCGACACGCTGAGTGGCGGTGCTGGCAGCGACACCTTTGTTCTTGGCCAGGACGTCACCGGATCGGGCACGCGAGCGGTCGAGCTCGGTGACGGCACGACCCGGCAGGTCAGCATCGACGGTCTCGCTGGGACCGCCGATATGGTCACAGGCGGCACGGGCACGGACGTTATCAATCTCGACGCCTCCGGTGCTCCGGGATATGTCTACGACGCCTACTCGGCTCCGAGCTTCATCTCCGGCGTCGAAATCATCAACGGCACCGCCGGCAACGACGTCATCCTGGTTGGCAACAACTACGTCAGCGATGGGATCAACGGCGGCATTTCGATCGACGGCAGGGGCGGCAACGACGTCATCGGCGGCGGCGCTGGCAACGACACGTTGCTTGGCGGCACAGGCAACGACCTCCTGTCGGGCCTCGGCGGCGACGACCTGCTGAACGGCGGTACGGGCAACGACGAGATCTGGGGCGGTGCCGGCAACGACACGGTCTTCGGTGGTGAGGGCGACGACACGATCATCGGCGGTGCGGGCAGCGATACGCTCTATGGCAACGCCGGCAACGATACATTCGTCTACGCTCCCGGCAACGGTAAGTCCGTCGCCGGCGACGGATCCGACAGCATCGATGGCGGCGACGACATCGACACCCTGAAGATCGAGCGGCTCGCGGTGGAGCAGAACCGCTACTACGTGAAGGATACCAGCATCGGCTTCAACGTGACCGTCGACCACTACGCCGGCACGCCGGACGTGCTTTCCGTCCAAAACGTCGAGAAGCTGGAAATCGATGTCAAGGGTTACGAGCAGGTCGTCCTGCAAGGAAACCTCGGGGGCCTTACGGTCGACGTTGAAGGCAACGGTGAAGGCAATGGCCTCTTCCTCAACGAGCTTGCCTCAGTAACGAAGGTCACCGCCAATCTTGGCGGCGGCAACGACGAAGTCTATGGCGGCAATCAGACCGGCGCGATCAACATCGATGGCGGCGACGGTATCGACGTCCTGAAGTATGGGCTGGTCAACGGCCCGGTCGCGATCGACCTCGCAGCAGGGACGGCGCAGCACGGCGGATCGACCGACATCGTCACCAACTTCGAAAACGCCATCGGCACGAGCTACGGCGACCATCTCCAGGGCAGTGACGGCGCCAACGAGCTGAGCGGCGGCGACGGCGGCGACGTGATCGAAGGCCGCGGCGGCAACGATACCATCGACGCCGGCGCGGGCAGCGATCTCATCGTCTACAACAGCGGCGACGGGTCGGACACGGTCGATGGCGGCGACGGCAATGACACGCTTCATCTCACCGGCGCCAATCAGGCCGAGACCTTCAACATCAACGCGATCTCGTTGAACAGTGCTAATCATCTCGCCGTCAACATCGAGGCCGGCGACACCAGTGCCGCCGCGACCAACCTGAACTACGAAGTCGCGACCAAGAATGTTGAGGAGTGGGTTGTCGACGGTGCCGGAGGCAACGACACGTTCGTCGTCAGCGGCAGCCTTTCGGGCACCGGTCTTGCGACATCGACGCTGACGATCAACGGCGGTGACGGCGACGACACGCTGGATGTGTCGAAGCTGACCTCGAACGAACACGTGGTCTTCAACGGCGGTGCCGGCAACGACACCATCATCTTCGGCGATGTGGATTGGAAGGACGCGACCGCCGTCCAGACGGAGAACGGCTTCCGCATCACGATCGGCGGCAAAACCTTTGACATCAGCGGCGCCGAAGCGTTCCAGTTCAAAAACGGCACGGCGACCGTCGAGACACTGGTGGAAGCAGCGCCGTCCGGCGCGACCGGAACGCTGTCGGTCGCCGAGAACGTTGTCGGCGGCACTCCGGTCGGTACAGTGCAGTCCGCCGATATCAACGGCGGCCTCGACAAGCTGACCTACGCCTTCCTCGTCAATGGCCAAGCATCGCAGATCTCGGCGGATGACAAGTTCATCATCAATGCCGACACTGGCGAGATCGTGGTCAAGCAAGGAGCGCAGATCGACTACGAAACCACGCCGGTGGTCGGTGACGGCCACGCGTTGACCGAGACCGTTCGGGTGACCGACGTCCATGGGATCTACACGGATCAGGTCGTCAATGTCGTCGTTACGAACGTTAACGAAGTGCCGGTTGCCACTGGCGACAGCTACACGACGGACGAAGACACCGCACTTGTCATCAATGCGGCTGGGGTTCTGGCCAACGACAGCGACGTCGACGGCAACACGCTGAAGAGCGTGCTCGTCAACGGTCCGGCACATGGAAGCCTGACGCTCAACGCCGACGGCTCGTTCACCTACACGCCGGCGGCCAACTACAGCGGCGCCGACAGCTTTACCTACAAGGCGAACGACGGAACGGCGGACTCCGCGCCTGTCACCGTCAGTATCGATGTCAAGCCGGTAAACGACGGCGAGGCGAAGCTCTCCATCACCGACACCACGCAGACTGCGGGTGCGCCGAAGGTCGGCGACCTGCTGACGGCGGCGATCGCCACGGCGGATCCGGACGGCAACGGGACGATGACCTATCACTGGCTGCGCAACGGCGTCGAGATTTCCGACGCCCATGCCACCACGTATAAGTTGACCAGGGATGACGTCGGTAAGACGATCTCGGTCTACGCGACCTATACGGATGGTCAGGGCTTCCCGAGCACGACCGCGTCTATCGCCATGACAAGCGCCGTCGTGGGTGCAAATACTGCCCCGGTTGCCGCCGCCGACATCACTGTCTTCACCGATGCGGGCAACGGCAAGACCATATCGATCTCCCATGAGGCGTTGCTCTGGAGCCCCTACGATCCGGACGGCAACGTGCTTTCGGTGGTCGATGTTGCCGGTGATAGCAATAAGGTGACGGCGGAGAGCGATGACGTCCTATTCAAGCGCAGCGGTGCCACCAACGAGTTCACCTACAACGTCTACGATGGCGCGGCGAAAACGCACGTCACTGCAACGGTGGAGAGCGGCCTCACTGGCACCTCGCACGACGACATCATTGTCGCCTTTGGCAGCGGAAGCACCCACACGCTGACCGGTAATGCCGGGAATGACGTCCTCGTAGGTGCCACCGGCGATCAGAACACCCGAAACGCCATGCACGGCGGAGATGGCCACGATTTGCTGATCAGCGGTGGCAAGAACGACAACCTATACGGCGACGCCGGTGACGATGTTCTGGTGGCGCATAGCGGTGCTTACGCCGTCAATATGTGGGGCGGCGATGGTAACGACACTTTCGTTATCGACCAGACCGGGCGTATCAATCTGCATGGCGACGGCGGTGTTGACACTCTCGATTTCTCGCACCTCGGCGCTGGAGTAAACTTCACGCTGGGGAATGCGGGGCAAGGCACTTTCCAGGAGGTCGGTTACGAAAGCATCGAAGGCGTCATCGGCACGCACCTCGCCGATACGCTCACCGGCAACGCACTCGCCAACATCCTCGAGGGCGGCGCCGGCAAGGACACGCTCATCGGCGGCGGCGGGGCGGACACGTTCGTGCTTGATGTTGACGCGTTGAGCAACATCAACATGGCCGACGTGATCACCGACTACAAGGCCAGCGAAGGCGATACGCTCGATGTGTCGAAGCTTCTCGACAGCCTGCTCGGTCATCAGGCGACCGAAGCTGAGGCGCTCGCCAGCGTCAAGACGACGGTAGCAGGTGCCGATACCGTGGTCAGCGTCAACGCCAATGGCGGCTGGCACGATGTGGCGGTTCTCCAGAACACCACCGAAGCGGTCAAGATCCTCTACGACGACAAGCACGATACGACGACGGCGCCGCACGTCGGCTAATGGGTTTATGAAACCAGCGAAGGAAAAGGCGCCCTTGGGCGCCTTTTCTGCATTCTGGCGTATGTTCGGGTGGAGAGCGGCCAAGTGGAACTCCGGCAACCGCCGCCGCCGTTTGGCAATAATGAGCGTCGGCTTCGGTCACTATCCTTGCGAACCGCCGCAGTCGGCGCGGGCGGCCGCAACTTCGGAATGGCTCTTCGCCCTCGGCCTGTCGGCTCGCCGTTTCAGCAACCGGTTGGGGGATGTGGTGAAGTCAGTTGGCCCGCTCCGGCGAAGCCGCATACCCAATGACATTGGCCCGCGCCCCCACCTTGAGAGGCGCAAGTGATACTCCAGCGGATATGAATGCCGAGATCCAGGACGGTTTCAGTCGTCGTTTCCGGGTGGAATCCGATGTTCGTCAAAGGCTAGGCAACAAAAAAGGGCGTCTTTCGACGCCCTTCCACAAAGGTTTCACAAATCGATCAGCTCAAGCGGCCGGCAGCCGCGACATCGGAATCGCCTCGTCGCTGTCGCCGCCGCGCTGCATCGCCATTTCGTCGGCGAGCTGGCGGATGTGGTTGAAGTCGGTTGGCCCCTCGAAGACCGCACCGCCGAGACGGATGCCGATGCTCATTGGCGTGCCTTCGTCAGAGAAGGAGGCTTCCGCCACGCGCCGGCGGATACGGGTGCCGACATCCTGGGCGTTCTCGACGGTAGCGCCCGGCAGGAACACCCCGAGTTCGTTGGTGGCAAGACGGGCCACAAGGTCGCCCTTTCTGACCGAGGACTGGATGATGGCGGCCAGCGACTGCATGACCGTGTCGGCCCATTGCGGACCGTAGCGCCGGCTGATCTCATCCAGCGTATCGACGACCACGGCGATCATCACGCCGCCGGCGTCGGTGGCGATTCGCTTGCGCCGGTCGATGTAGTGTTCGACGGCCGCGGCAAAGGCCGTTCCGTTCAGCGTCTTCGTTACGGCGTCGTGGCGCGCAGTATAGTTAACGGCTTCCTGTAGTTTTTTGAGTTCGGCGACATTGAACCGCAAGATCAAGAGCAGCGGAAATGCAACAAAAAGCGAAATTACGCTTGCGCCGACAAATCCCACCAAAATTGGTCGATCCGGCACGAGAAGGTTTAAGATAAGTAAAACGCCGACGGATCCGGCCGCGAAGCAGACAGCGCCGAGGGTGGCGATCCGAAGAGCTGAAACGATTGTGGCGGAAGAGTAACGCTGGCCTAAATTCATCGCGGGTCATGTCCGTTTGAAAGTAGTACCAGATAAACAGGTCCGGGCAAAACCCCCGTTAAAAAATCCTGTAAAATTCTTGCTTTAGGCAGTTGTCCACCGCGATTAACTGTTTTGGCACGAATGCTCGCGGTCGCAATTGGAATGTGGAAAGATTGGTGTTACTTATTTGCCGAAGAAAAGTCTTTGGTATACGGGTACGCCGTGTGAATCTTTGATGTTGAGGGGCATCGATCTTGTTTAAGGGCAAAAGAATTTTTGCAGCATTGTCTGCGACGGTTGCTTTAAATTTTTCGTTTTATGCTGATGCCAATGCAATGTCTCTGCAGCAGGCCATCGAAAAGACGATGAAAACGAACCCGCAGATCTTGCAAGCTGCGAAGGACCGTGAAGCTGTAGAGTTTGAACTGCGCCAGGCGCGTGGTCTATACTTGCCATCGGTAGACTTGGAAAGCGGTATTGGTCGTCGTCGGCTGTCGAATGCCAGCTCCGGGTCGCTCAGAGACGATCACGACTATCTGTCTCCGGGCGATGTTGGTCTGACGATCTCGCAGACACTGTACGATGGCGGCAGCCGTCGCGCCCAGGTGCAGCAGCAGGCCTCGCGCGTCGATGGCGCCTCCTTTCGGGTTCTCGAGCGTTCCGAATCGCTCGCCCTCGAAGTGACGCAAGACTATCTGGAATATGTGCTCCAGAATCAGATCGTGGCTGCTGCCAAGCAGAACGTCGCCTTCCACACGCAGATGGTCGGCGATATCGACGAGAGCATCAAGGGCGGTGCCCTGACGGACGCCGACCGCCTGCAGGGCAGCGAGCGTCTGCAGGCCGCCAAGGCGCGGCTGCGCGAAGCGCAGGAAGAGCTGGAGCAGACGAAGATCCGCTTCCTCCAGGTCGTTGGCGAGCCGATTGCCAATGCGCAGACGCCGCCGTCGGTTGGCAGGTACGTTCCGAAGACGCTGAACGATGCAGTGTTCGTCGCCGCCAAGAACAGCCCGCGCATCTATTCGGCCAATGCTGATGTCGATGCGGCCGACGCTGGCGTCCGCGGCGCGCGCGCCAACTACATGCCAAAGGTCAACCTCGAAGGCACCGCCCGTGTCGGCAACGATATCGACGGCGACGCGGGCAACACCAACGACTATCAGGTTCGCGTTGTTGCGCGCTGGAACCTTTATCGTGGCGGTATCGACGTTGCTCGCGAGCAGGAGCAGATCCGTCGTGCCGACGAGCAGCGCTACAATCTCGCCCAGGTTCAGCGAGAGGTCTCGGAGTCGGTCCGTTCTGCCTGGAATGAGCGCGTCAGCCGTGGCGAGCTCTCCGGTATCCTCAACAAGCAGGCCTCGATCAATAACCAGCTCGTTGGCTCCTATCGCGAGCAGTTCAAGGTCGGCCAGCGTTCGCTGCTCGACGTGCTCGATGCGCAGAACACGCGCTTCAACACGCAGGTTCTTGCCGATACTGCGCGCGTCGCGTCGCAGTTTGCCGAGTACAAGATCCTGGCCGCCTCCGGCAATCTGCTTCAGACGATGAAGCTGAAGCCGGTCGAGCAGTCCAAACCTTATGCGCGGGAAGAGTTTGTTGTCCCCGCGGGCGTCGCGAATCCCGGATACGTCGAGCTTGATTCCCATCAGAAAGCCGGCATGCCCCTGGACCTTCTAGCGCCAATTCGACAGCAGTAGTCGACGTGGCCATGGAACAATGCTGAACGTAGCGCTCGAGACCTCCAGCAGCACACCGCTGCAGACATTCAAAGCCGCATTCAAATCCGTGGCTGCGTTCTATGGCCGACCAAGCTCCGACACGGTCCTCTTCTCCGGTCTTCCGGACGAGGTGACCGAGTCGCTTGAGCTGGACGATGTCGAGCGGATGGCCGAGCGCATTGGCCTGCAGGTGATAAAGCATCAGGAGCGCGAATGTCGCCAGGGCAATTTCGATTGCCCGGCGATTGTCGCATTCGCCGATGGCAGCGTGCTGCCGCTGCTCGAGATCGCCGAGGACGGCTCCTATGTCACGGATATCGTTCCGATTGCCGGCAACGCAATCCGTCTGACGCGGGAAGAATTCCTGGCGCTGAAGCCACAACTCGCATTCGCCTTTACGCTTTACTATCAGAACGCCTCGGAAGAGGCGCTCGTCGGCAATGCGGTCGAGATCGAGAAGCGGCATTGGCTGGCAACCACGCTTGCGCCTTACTGGCGCACCTATGTCCGCGTGATGGTCGCGGCGCTGTTCATCAATCTGATTGCGCTCGGCTCGCCGCTGTTTACGATGAACGTCTATGACCGGGTGCTGCCGAACAAAGCGATCCCGACGCTTTGGGTCTTGGCCGCGGGCATTTCGCTCGCCTATATCTTCGACTTCCTGCTGAAGACGGCACGCTCCTCGCTGATCGATTATGCGGGCCGCAAGGCGGACCTGCGCCTCTCGCAGCTACTCTTCGACAAGGTGCTCAATTCGACACTCGCCTCGCGGCCGATGTCGACGGGCGAATATGCCAACCGCGTCACCCAGTACGAATTTGTTCGCGAGTTCTTCACGTCGAACACCATCGGCGTGCTGATCGACAGTCTGTTTGTCTTCATCTTTCTCGGCGTCATTTACCTGATCGCTGGCTGGCTTGTGGTGATCCCGGCGGTAGCGTTCGTCTTGTCCGTCGTTATCGGCCTCTATGCGCAGGCGGCGATCGGCAAGCGTATGGCGACCGCCGCCAACGAGGCATCGCGCCGCCAGTCGCTGTTGGTGGAGACGATTTCGACGATCGAAACGCTGAAGAGCCTGCGCGCCGAAGCGACGATGCTGCGCCGTTGGCAGGAACTGACCAAGTATTCGAGCCGCACCAGCGAGGACATCAAGCATATCTCGACGAATGCCATCAACCTGACAATGTTCATCCAGCAGATGGTGAGCGTCCTGATCGTGATTGCCGGCACCTACGAGTTTTCAGAGGGACGGATTGCCATGGGCGCGATCGTCGCGACCGTCATGCTGGCAAGCCGCGCCGGCGCGCCGCTCGGCCAGATCGCCATGACGCTGGCGCGCTTCCGCCAGGCAACCATGTCGCTTCGCATCCTGGACAAGATCATGGAACAGCCGGACGACCGCCCGTCGACCGTCGGCTTCGTCAACCGGGAGATCACCCGCGGCGCCTTCAGCTTCCAGGATGTCTCGTTCCAGTACCCGGGCTCGGACTATCCGGTCATCAACAAGCTGTCCTTTACAGTGAAGCCCGGCGAGCGGATCGGCATCATCGGCCGCATCGGCTCGGGCAAGACGACGCTCGGTCGCTTACTCGACGGGCTGTTTTGCCCTTCGGGCGGTCGCGTACTGATCGATGGCGTCGACATCCGCCAGTATCACATGGCCGAAGTTCGCTCGGCGGTCGCCGTGGCTGGCCAGTCGTCCGATCTCTTTTCCGGGACGGTGAAGGAAAATCTGCTGATCGGACGCGCCGACGCGACCGACGAGGAACTCCTCGAGGTAGCGCGTATGACCGGCGTCGACGAGTTCGTTGGCAACCATCCGCGCGGCTTCGACATGCCGGTCGGCGAGCGCGGCACCAACCTGTCGAGCGGCCAGAAGCAGGCGCTGACGATCGCCCGTCTATTGCTCACGAAACCGAAGATCGTGTTTCTCGACGAGCCGTCTGGCGCCATGGATCTGGCCACCGAGCGCAACCTGATTGCGCGCCTGTCGCAGGCGATCAGCCGCGACACCACGCTTCTGATTGCCACCCATCGCTACAGCATGCTTGAGCTCGTCGATCGCCTGATCGTCGTCGACAAGGGCCGGATCATCGCCGACGGGCCGAAGAATGCGGTCATCGAAGCCATGCAGCGCAAGCCGGCGGGAGCGCAGTCATGAGCCTGAACAATCGGCACGACAATCCTCCGCTTCTCGCCCGCGGCATTCTGGCATTGGTGGCGCTCGTTGTTGCGAGCTTCATCGCCTGGGCGGCGATCGCTGACATCAACGAGATCGCCCGCGGTGAGGGCAAGGTCATTCCTGTCTCGAAGACGCAGATCATCCAGTCCTCGGAGCCCGGCGTAGTCCAGCAAATCGCCGTCGTTCTCGGTCAGGTCGTCCGCAAAGGTCAGCTGCTCGTTCAGCTGGACAACACCACGACGACCTCGACCCTCGGCGAATCGGTCGCCAAGGCGCGGGCTCTAGGTGCCAAGGTTGCACGGCTGAAGCTCGAGGAGGCCGGCCAATACGACGCCGCGTTCGTCTGCCCCGAAGAAATCATGTCGGTCGCCAAGGACGTCTGCAGCAACGAGGAGAAGCTCTTCGCCGCTGATCGTGCGAGCTACCAGAACAAGCTCGGGGTGTTGCAGGAACGCGTCCGCCAGCGCGAGAACGAACTGGGCGAAGCGCACGCCAATATCGATCGGCTGGAGCAGAATATCGAAGGAGCGCAGCGCCAATACGACCTCATTCATCCGTTGGCCCAGAAAAAGCTGGTCGCCCAGACGGAAGTGCTGAAAACCGAGCGCGATCTCACCGACCAGCAGGGCCAGCTCAAGGTGTACCAGGAAAGCATCGACCGGCTGCAGGCCGCCGTGCAGGAAGCCAAGTTGCAGCTCGGTGATCTTGCCCTCGAATTGCGCCAGCAGGCGCTGACGGACAAGGCGCAGGCGCTGGCCGAGCTCTCCGTCGTCGACGAGACGATCCGCGGCGCGTCCGACCGCGTCAAGCGCACCGATATCCGCTCGCCTGTCGACGGCATCGTCAACACGCTTGAGGTCAACACCATCGGCGCCTATGTCGATCCGGGCCGTGTCATCGCCGGTATCGTACCGACCGCTGATACGCTGCTCGTTGAAGCCAAGATTTCGCCGCGCGACGTCGCCTTCGTGCGCCGCGGCCAGCCGGCCGTCGTCAAGATCACCGCCTATGACTTCTCGATCTTCGGCGGCCTCGAGGGCATTGTCGAGAACATCTCTGCCGATAGTCTGGTGGAGAAGGAAAAGGGCGAGACCTACTATCTCGTGCAGGTCAAGACCGACAAGTCCGCCCTGGAGCGCAACGGCAAGTCCTACCCGATCATCCCCGGCATGGTCGCATCGGTCGAGATCATGACCGGCAACAAGACGGTGCTGAGCTACCTGATGAAACCGATCAACAAGGCGCGCAGCGAAGCGCTGACGGAGCGATAGATGTTGATCGTCAAGCCAAGCAGCAATGCCCTCTCTGAACTCGAGCCGATTGAAGAGCCTTTGCCTGCCGTCGCCGCTGACGAGATCGAGCCGCGCTTCCGGGCGGTCGTCGGTCGGGGCGGCGAGCGTCGCGGCATCCGTCTCGAGGGGATCTACTGGGATGGCCTCGGCCGCATGTCGTCGGCGGGCAAGATGAGCACTGCCGACCTCGTGCACTACACCGCCTCGCAGATGCCGGAGTCTGGCAACCTTGCGTCGCTGCTGCGTGTGCTCAGCTTCAAATGGGCGCTGCGTCGGCTGGATACAGTCGAGGACGCCTCATCGATGGCTAACGTCAACGCCATCATTCAGGCGTCGCCGTCACCGACAATCCTGCTGACCCAGGAAAAGAAGATCCAACTCTTCAACGATCCCTTCCTGACTATGCTCCGCCAGCGCCTGCCGCTTGGCGATGCGGCGCAGTTGACGAAGACCTTGCGGTTTTCGATCGATACACAGATCGACGAAGCCATCGCCACGCTTTATCGCAACAGAGGCAAGACGCTGAACACCGGCTTCACGATCGCCGTCGGAGCGGCCTCGATGAAAGGCCAGATCAATCTGGCTCTCGCACCGACGCACGAGAAGCCGATGCTGATTGGCTACGTCTCGCGCTACTGATCGCTAAATGCGGACACGGGAAAGGCGGCTGAAATTCAGCCGCCTTTCCGTTGCCCCAGCCATGGTTACTTCAGAACGCTACACCTTCGCCGGGTGCTACCTTTTCCAACGGAATGGCCGAAGCCACCTGCTTGGCGCCGGTGCGGGTTCCGTGGAGGTAGCCCTTGCCGTCCGCGATCGAATAGAGCGGAACGTAGTCGGGTAGTTTCGTGTCCGGCAGCACCTCGTCACGCATGTTGTCGAGGATGAAGCGGTTGCCGTTGACCGCGACGGAAAGCACCGCGTGGTAGAAGTGACGCCTCTGATCAAAAAGGACGACAACGGACATGTCCTTGAGGTCGACGCCGTCGGCATGCAGAGCCGCCATCTTCAGGATCGCAAAATCTTCGCAATCGCCCTGCTGGCGTGACAGCGTCTCGGCCGGCGTCGCCCAGTAATCGGCCATCTTGTAGGTGTCGATGTCTCGGCTGTAGCGGATCGCGTGGTTGATGGCGACGTTGACTGCGTTCAACTTGTCGCGGATCGAGGACTGCGACGTTTTGGTAAAGGCAACCTTGATCGCCGTCGTCGCTTCGGAGCATTGAGCCGCGCTGCAGTCGATGGCGGTTCCATCAGCCATTTCCGACAGCGAAGGTGCGAATTTCTTCAATGCGGCGAGCCGCTTGAAAGGGATGGCGACGGTTCCAAACGCGGCAGTGCCGGTCGGCGCTGCAATCGTCGCGCGCGCGATCGGCTGTTCCGGCGCAACGCTCTCCTTAACCCAACCGGCTGGCTCGGGCTGCAGCGTTCGGGTCAGTGCGGCGACATCGATGTTGGCGATGGTCTTTGCGATATCGTTCGTCGCCAGGCTGACGAGGCTGGCAACGCTGCCGAAGGACAGCGCGCGCGCCGCATCGGCTGCGAAATCGGCGGAGTACATCGCGCTTGAAATCTGTGGGGACGGCAGGACCGACGCGTCGGAAAGATTCGGTGCAACAGTGGCCGCAAATGCAGCCAGAGTAAAAGCGGCAATGTTGTTTGTTATTATACTGCGCTTCATGAAATCGTCGCCTCTTCTTGGGTGAGGACAACGTACAAAACAGCTATAAAAATCAGGTATTTAAGCGTAGATAAGGGCGGGATAAATTATCCATTCAAAAGAACATAAAAGTTTAGTGTGTCCATCAACCAAGTTTGGGCGAAGGGTTTGCTTTCGCGGGTCGCTTGTGCAGATATGAAGCCCTGCCAAAAGGCCGGAAAAAGGCCGTGATTGAGAGAGTGGGGAAACGGTGAAGGTGCATTCGATCGAGCAGGTGCAACGCTCGCATGGTTTACGCGCGGCGCGCCATGCGCCGCCTCGGGAAGGCACCGGCCCCCTGAAACTCATCAAATCTGTTCTCGCAGTGTCGATCGTTGTTGCCTGCGGTGCGCTCTCGGGATGCCAGTCCGATGTCGATGGCATCGCCAAGAACGTCAAGACCAATGACATCAAGCCACCCTCGAGCGAGGTTGATGAGAGCTTTGGCGAAACCGGCGCGGAAATCACGCTACTGCTGCCGAAGGGTGCGACAGGTATCTATGAGGGCGCTGCACGCGATGTGCGCGACGGCGCCGGCCTCGGTGTCGGAGAACTCGGCGGCAACCAGGTCTTTGTCAAGGTTGTCAACGTGGCCTCCGGCGCTCCCGCTGCGGCCACGGCTGTGAGTGCCGCTAAGGCGCGCGGTTCCGTGCTTCTTGTCAGCTATGCATCGGCGGCCGTCACCGCCGCTGTCGCCTCGATCCCTGCCGATCAGCGGCCGCCTCTGCTAAATCTCGGTGCGCCCGTGCCGCCTACATCGGGGAATGTCTACAACTTCGTCTCCGATGAGATCGACAGCGCCATCGAGGGCGTCCGGGTGGCCGCTGCCAGCGGCCACAAGAAGGTGGTGGTTTTTGCGCAGAGTGACTTTCCGGCTGCAGGCGAGGAACGTCTGGCAAGTGCTATTCGCGTCGGCGGCAGCACATATCTGGGGCTCACCCGTTACGACCTGACAGACGCGTCGGCGGCGGACGCCGTCAAAAGGAGCACTGCCAATCTGCAGAATGCCGACACCGTGCTCGTCCTCGGGAAAACGGTGATCACGACGACCATTGCCGGCGCGATAAAGGCGAGCGGTACGACGAACGTTACCTTCGTCGGCACCAATGCCTGGCCGCCGCAGGCGCACTCCAATCCTTCAGTCGCCGGTGCCGTGATTGCCATGGTCGAGCCCGAGGGCGCGACGATGATCGCCGAGCGCTATCAGCGTCACTACAAGCGGACGCTCTCCACCGATGCGGCTTACGGCTACGACGCCGTGGCGGTCGCCTCGGGCATCGTCCGGACAAAGGGGCCGGAAGGGATGAACGCGCAGAACCTGACCAGCAAGGTCGGCTTCCGCGGCGTGACCGGCCTCTTCAGGCTGATGCCGTCCGGCACGGTGGAACGCAAGATGAGCCTCTATTCCCTCAGCGGCGGAAAACTCACCTTGCTTGGCGCCACGCCGCCCTCGTTCTGATAGCAGCATTCCTGGGGTCATCAATCCAAGGATAAATCCCCTATCGTCCGGCGTCCGCGCAGCGCGCGTCGGGAGCAGGCCGGCAGGTGCGTATCCTTTGCCCGGCATAAGGGTAGGCTTTCGCACGCCAGCCCCTCCTGAGAGGCGGCCGATCGCCCGAGGATCCGGCCCTCACAGATAATCCGCCACTGTCACCTATCAATTAGGAGTCAGGGCACGAATTCACGTCAAACGGCCAGACTTGCGTTTGCTCTCACTTGGCGGCTTCGTCGGCGCCAAGTAGGTAGCCTCCGTCCCAGTGATAGATTTGCTTGTCGTCGACGGTCACCTTGACGACCGCTTGGAATCCGGCGAGCGTTCCGCTGCCGGCATGAAACGCACAGGTTCCCTGCATCGGGCTGGCGGTGTCGTAGGTGACGCAGTACCCGACCGCGGTGTCTCCGTTTCCGACAGCAATAACCGTCGTACTGCTGCCGAAAAGCGAACTGCCCGTCACCGGCCCATAGTAGAGGATCTTGGTGCCCGCCGGGATCGCCGCGAGGTTCGATTCCGTAATCGTGCAGAAGCTCGGCGTCTGGCCGGTGTACTGGCTACATTCCTTGGAAATCTTCAGCGGTTGCATAGCCGGCGCAGCGGACGCCACGGAAGCCAGTGCCAGGATGGCGCCAGCCGACAGAATCAACAGTCTGCTCATTGCCTAGTCCCCCAGTCGAATGACTGTCGAAAATTGTACTCTCTATCGCCTCTCCTAGCAATTCGCCGCTTGGGCGAGGGTTGCCATGCCTCGCCACCGCCTTCTTGCAACGAGCCTGTACGCTAAGGCCGTGCAGCCGCGAAGAAGGGCTCCGGGCTCTCCACTTCGATCAGCCGTCGGCGTTCGATCTGCCAGAACCGGTTGCCGATGGCGCGCACGAAGCTGCGGTCGTGGGAGACGACGAGGCAACTTGCCTGATGGGCCATGAGTTCGCCTTCCAGCGCTTCCTGTCCGTCGATGTCGAGATGGTTGGTCGGCTCGTCGAGCAGATAGAAATTCGGCTCCGCCAGCCGCAGAACCAGCATGCCGAGCCGCGCCTTCTGACCGCCCGAAAGCCGCCCGACCGGACGCGACTGCATGTCGATGGTCATGCCGGCGCCTGCCAGCAGCGCGCGAGCCCGCTGGTCGCCGACATCGAAGCGCCGGATGATCGTCTCCATCGGTGTATCGCTGTCCTTCAAGTCGGCAAGCGCCTGGTCGCTGTAGCCGAGCACCAATGAAGGGGTGGCCTTGATGCCGTCCTGTGCCGTCTCCGCGTTGCCGATCGCCTTTCGCAACATGGCAATCAGCCGCGATTTGCCGGCGCCGTTCTCCCCGAGCAGGACGATCCGGTCGCCCTGGCAGATGAACTGCTTGCCGGTGCGGAAGAGCGGCGTTCCATCCGGCGTACGGACTTCGGCATCGTCGAGCGTCACCAGCACCTTGGCATGCGTGCCGCGGTTGCCAAGCTTGATTGCCCCGGCAGACCGCTCGAGATGAGCAGGCTTGGCCGCATCCTCCAGCTTGTCTGCACGTTGCTTCAGCTGCTTGGTCTTGACGACCAGCAGGTCGCTGCCGGAGTTGATGCCGATATTGTTGAGCTTCGCCGCCTGCTTGCGCAGCTGCTCGGCCGTCTTCATGTCGCGTTCGTAGCGTCGCCGGTCGGCCGCATCCGTCTCGTCAAGTGCTGCCCGCGCCCGGCTGTAGGGCAGGGAGAAGACCTGCGACTGCTCCGGCCGCAGGAACAGCGTACGATTGGTGACGGCATCGAGAAAGGCGCGGTCGTGGCTGGAGATGATCACGGGCACATCACGGGGCAGGGCATTCAGCCAATCCTCAAGGGCGGCAATCTTGGCGAGATCGAGGTGGTTCGTCGGTTCATCGAGCAGCAACGCATCCGGCTCCATCACCCAGGTCCGCGCCAGCATCGCCAGCCGTTGCCAGCCACCGCTGAGCTGCCCGACCGGGCGGCTGCGCAAGGATTCCGGCACATCGAGTGAGTCGAGCACGATGTCGACGCGCCAGTTTTCGTTCGCCTGCTGATCGGCGGGCAGCGGCTGCAGCACAGCATCGTGGAATGGCAGGTCAAGCAGCTTGGCGGGCACGTCTTGTTCGACATAGCCGATCGTCAAGCCGCGCGAGCGCGTGATGTCGCCGTGGGTTGCCTCCAGCGCCCCCGAGATGCAGCGGAGCAGGGTGGACTTGCCGCGGCCGTTGGCAGCGACCAGTCCGAGACGGTCGCCAGGATTGATGACGAGGTCGAGCTTGGAAAAAAGCGGTGCGCTAAGGGTGACGCCGAGATTGCGGATATTGATGAGGGTCATGATCTTGCTCTGGTCTTACCGAACGATCACACGAGCGAGGGCATACAGCCGTCATCGCGTGCGTGTGCTCAAGCTCGGTGGATGAGGAATTGCAGACGAGCTGAATGCCCGAACTGCTGCCACGAGGGGCAGACCAGGAAGAAAGTTTGTGAGAAACGGTCTCTGGTCAGCCCTGCAAACGCATTTGCAGGGCGTTGACGGGGCCACGTTGCCGGTTGAACCGGAAATAGAAATTTTGCACGCGACCCTCCTTTCTCTTTGAGTGCATAGGCGAAATACCATCCGGCAGGAAAAAATGCAATCGAGGCGGTTGTCGGGCCTTCAGCAGGCGGACCGCAGGCCAACTTGCGCGAGGCGGCTTGGTTGTTGTAAGCGGCCCCGACAGGTAAAATTCTGAACTCTAGGAGAAGCGCCATGGCAGGCGGTGACGACGAATACGTCTATGACGAAGTGACGGGTGAATGGCGTCCGGCTTCCGAATTGGCCGCCGCCGGGCAGGGAAATGCCGAGGTCCGGGACGCTTCCGGAAACGTCCTCAGGGATGGCGACTCCGTCACCCTCATCAAGGACCTGAAGGTGAAGGGCGCCAATCAGACGCTGAAGCAGGGTACGGTCATCA
Source organism: Rhizobium grahamii CCGE 502 (assembly GCF_000298315.2). Taxonomy (GTDB): domain Bacteria; phylum Pseudomonadota; class Alphaproteobacteria; order Rhizobiales; family Rhizobiaceae; genus Rhizobium; species Rhizobium grahamii. The sequence goes on from NZ_AEYE02000007.1 coordinate 17,071, forward strand.
AGTCGATCAGGCTGACGGACAATCCTGAAGAGATCGATTGCCGCCACGACGCCATCAAGGGCCTTGTGCTGCGCACGGAATTTGTCCGCAAGCGCTAGACGACACGCCTATCGCTGGGCGGAAGGGCGATAACGCCCTTTCCCTCAGCGCTTCAAGCTGCCGAGAATACCGCGCACCAGCGCCCGGCCGACCTGTGTCGCCACCGTCCGGGCAACGCTTTTCATCGCGGCTTCCACGACTGTTTCACGCTGATAGCCGGAGGAGCGGGCGCGACCCTGGCTCTTGGCCTGCGGCTCGTTGTCGTCGTCACCGAAGCCCGGCAGGGTCCAGCGACCCGAGGCGCTGCCCTCGGTCGGTTCTGTCGGCTGCACCTGCTTGGCGGCATCGGAGTCCGACGCCTTCTTCGCGCGTGCTGCCAGAATCTCGAAGGCGGACTCGCGATCGAGGTCTTCATCATAGACGCCGAGCACGGGGCTCCTGTCCATGACCTGCTGACGCTCCGCATCGGTGAGCGGACCGACACGTCCGGACGGCGGGCGGACCAGCGTCCGCTCGACGATCGAGGGCGAGCCCTTCGCTTCCAGCGTCGACACCAGCGCCTCGCCGGTGCCGAGCGTGGTGATGACGGTGGCGCAGTCGAAGGCAGGATTGGGGCGGAATGTGTCGGCAGCGGTCTTCACCGCCTTCTGCTCCCGCGGCGAATAGGCGCGCAACGCGTGCTGCACCCGGTTGCCGAGCTGGGCGAGCACCGTTTCCGGCACGTCGAGCGGGTTCTGCGTCACGAAATAGACGCCGACGCCCTTCGAACGAATGAGGCGAACGACCTGCTCGACGCGCTCGAGCAGCACCTTCGGCGCGTCGTTGAAGAGCAAGTGCGCCTCGTCGAAGAAGAAAACGAGGTTCGGCTTCTCGGGATCGCCGACTTCCGGCAACTCCTCGAAGAGCTCGGAAAGCAGCCACAGCAGGAAGGTCGCGTAGAGCCGTGGGTTCATCATCAGCTTGTCGGCGGCAAGCACCGAGATCTGGCCGTAGCCGCGGTTGTTGGTCCGCATGATGTCGGTGATCTTTAGCGCCGGCTCTCCGAAGAAATGCTCGGCGCCCTGTTGCTCCAGCACCAGCATAGCACGCTGGATCGAGGCGACCGACGCCTTCGAGATCAGGCCGAACTTGCTGGAGAGTTCCGTCGCGTTCTCAGCCATGTAGTTCAGCAACGAGGAGAAGTCCTTGAGGTCGAGCAGCGGCAGGCCGCCCTGGTCGGCAATCTTGAAGGCGATGTTGATAACGCCTTCCTGCGGCTCGGAAGCATCCATCAGGCGGGCCAGCAGCAGCGGCCCCATCTCGGCGATAGTGGTGCGGACACGGTGGCCCTTCTCGCCGAACAGGTCCCAGAAGATGACCGGGAACTGGTCGAAGTCGTAGTCGTCGAAGCCGATCTGCTCGGCGCGCTTGGTCAGAAAATCCTTCGGCTCGCCCTTGGCGGCGATGCCGGAAAGATCGCCCTTGATGTCGGCGCAGAAAACCGGCACGCCGGCCCTCGAAAAGCCTTCGGCAAGCACCTGCAGCGTCACCGTCTTGCCGGTGCCGGTGGCGCCGGTCACCAGCCCGTGGCGGTTTCCGAATTTCAGGTCGAGATATTCCGGCTTGTTGATGCTGTCATCCGGATTGCGGCTGACGCCGACGAAAATCTTGCCATCCTCGAGCATTTCGAAAAATCTCCCTGCGGCTGTCGGCGCCGATTGCGTCAAAATGCGGAGCAACGTTTCCGCACGGTCATTGTAATATCGTTTCCCTGTTATAAGCAGGGAGTTCAATGCGGACAACTGTCTGCATTAAAAGGAAAAGTAGGATAAAGCCTGCTTTTGCGGCAGGCGGCTTGAGTTGCCTGGAAAGTTCGATTAACGTTGACGTTAACGTCAAAAACAGGAGGCTGACAATGACTGAAATCGTAGACCAGATCGCCGCGCGCGTGGGCATCCCCGCAGAGGTGGCCGAGAAGGCGCTCGGCATGATGCTCGGCTTCCTGCAGCGCGAAGCGGCGGACGGTCCGGTCGCCAAGATGATCGAATCCATTCCGGGCGCGTCCGACCTCGTTGCCAAGTACAACGGCGAAGGCGCGAGTGGTGGGGGCGGAATCCTCGGCAGCATCATGGGCGCCCTCGGCGGCGGCGGCATCATGGGTCTGGGCCAGCAGTTGATGTCTGAAGGCCTCGGCATGGGCGAGATTACCTCGCTTGCCAAGGAAACCATCGCGATCGCCGAGCAGCATGCCGGCAAGGAAGTGGTTGACGAGGTTGTCGGCTCGGTCCCGGGTCTCAGCCAGTTCGTCTAAGCGGACGGGTCAAGCTTTCAGCGGGCGGGCCTGGTCCCGCCCGCTTGCGTTTGTGGTTACGGCGTTATGCCGAGCAGGGTGAGCCAGTTTCGAGACTGGTCACTGGCGGCAGCGCGTCCGGTTGCGTCAAGCACATGAGGGCCGCAATAGCGCTCTACATTGCGCCGATCGGCGTCGGTGATCTGAGGGTTGCGAGAGGCTGCGATGACTTCGCGCCAGGCGCAGCCAAGAACGGGCTCGACCACGATGCCGCTGTCGCAGCCAGTGCTCAGGCAAAAAGAGACTTTCCGTTGGCTTTCGATGCGGCCGCCGATCGCATCGGCGTAAAGGCCGGTCCAATCGGCGCGGATCTGCTCGCATCGCGCGGCCGCCCCGCTTTGACGGCAACTAACCTTCGGCACGTAGCTGTCCGCTGGTGCCCAATCGGCAACCTCGGCGAGGCTGACGCATCCACAGGCAAAAAGAGCTGCGGCAATGAACTGCAACATAGGGCCCCTTTGCTTGGCGCAAGCGAATCACACGAGACAAGCTCAAGGATTTCTTTACTTGCTAAAGGAGCACTTCTGAAGCGCCATTGTATCGGGATCGGCGAGGCAAGCGGATCAATGCTTGCTCTTCGTTTCTCTCGCCAGCTTGAGGATCACGTCGTCAGCCGCATCGGCCAGCGCCATCGCGATTTCTGCTGCCTTCCATCCCCGCTTCTCGCCATTGCGAATGAGCTCGAAGAGGAGCGGTTCGAACTCCGACCTGCAGGTTTCCATACGCTGATCGGAAGTCGAACGATTCTTAGCCAATTGAGTATCTACCATGTCAATACCCCAAACCCTGAGGATAGATTTAGCAAGGCCGCGTAAGAGCGCAAGTAAATATATTAATCGAGCTTTAACAATTTCGTCTAATATATGCTTTATTCGCCAAATGCTAGAAAAACATAAGAAGGGCCCGTCGGGGTTGGACGAGCCCCGCCTTCTTTGTCGCCGGAAAAAGCAACGCGGTCAGCAGAGAAATCCTCGTTGTGCCAGGTTAAAGGGTCAATTCATCCATATTTTGTATAGCGTACCATAAATATGTTGTCGGCGATCGCGTCTAAACATCTATGAATCGATATTTATGCTCGTTATACGAGAGTGACGCAGAAATGCTATTTGGTTTTACTTTAGTTGGGCGGGTATTTCTTAAGTAACTTTGGGCCTTGGTTGTGCGGCGCTTCGCCCAGCTGATGCCACTCCCGGCCATCGCGTCGGATGAGCTCGTCAGCACAGGAGGGGCCGCTGCTTCCGGGCGCGTAGGCCTCCGGCGTTTCGCTGCTCTTTGCCCACATATCCAGGAAGGGTTGGACCGCCGCCCAGCCGGCTTCGATGCCGTCGGCGCGCTGGAACAGCGTCTGGTCACCGATGAAAAGGTCGTAGAGAAGCGACTCGTAGCCGGTCATCTTGCCGATATCGAACTCGTCGGCATAGCGGAAGTCGAGCGAGACCGGGACGGTATCGACGGAAAGACCGGGCGACTTGATGGAGATCTCGACGCTCAACCCCTCATCGGGCTGCACCTGGATGACCATCTTGTTCGCCGGCAAAAGGCGGTTGACGTCCGTTTTCCGGAACTGCGCGAACGGCACCTGCTTGAAGGTGATGACGACCTCCGTATCACGCGCCTTCAAGGCCTTGCCCGTTCTGAGATAGAACGGCACCCCGGCCCAGCGCCAAGTGTCGACATAGAGCTTCAGCGCGACATAGGTCTCGGTGTTGCTGTCGGGCGAGACATCCTTGGTCTCGCGGAATGCGGTGATGTCGCGTCCGTCGAGCGTGCCGGCCTTATAGGCGCCGCGAACCGCGTGCGAGACAGCCTCTTCCGGCGTATAGATGCGCAGAGCGCTCAGCGCCTTGCTCTTTTCGGTGCGGATTGCTTCGGCGCCGAAGCCGTTCGGGGCCTCCATCGCGATCATCGCCAGCAACTGGAACAAGTGGTTGGGAATCATGTCGCGCAGCGCGCCGGTCGCGTCATAGAATTTGCCGCGTGTGCCGACGTCGACGATCTCCGCCGCGGAAATCTGCACATGATCGATGTAATTGTTGTTCCAGAGGGATTCGATCATCATGTTGGCGAAGCGGGCCGTCAGAATGTTCTGCACCGTTTCCTTCCCCAGGAAGTGATCGAGACGATAGACTTGGTTCTCGGAGATGTTGCTGAGAATATGCGCGTTCAACGCACGGGCGGAGGCTAGGTCGGTGCCGAAAGGTTTCTCGATCGCAATGCGCCGGAAACATCCGTCGGCTTCGGTGGTCAGTCCATGTGCGTGCAGCTTTTCGACCAGTGGTCCGAAAAACTGCGGCGGCACCGCAAAGTAGAAGGCGGCGTTGCAGCTCGTGAGGTGCTTCTTGATCTCGAGGAATATCGCATCCTGCGTGAAATCGCCGGAAATATAGGAGACGCGTTGGCGCAGCCGACGCCATGCATCGTCGGTCTCCGGTCGGATCGGTTCGCTCAGGGTGGCGAGAAAGCTGTCCAGCCGCGCCACCAATGAGGCGTCATCGCCTGGTTCGATGCCGACGCCGAGGATCTTCAGGTCGTCGCCCACCAGCCCGCTCCGCGTCAGATTGATGATTGCCGGGATCAGCAGGCGCCGCGTCAGGTCGCCCGTGGCGCCAAAGATAACAAGGGTGGCTGGCGGAATGGGGGCGGCGTCCATAAAGCTCTCTCCTCGCTGTTTGTCACGACTATAGTGCGCACGGGTGCGGCGGCAAGCAGGATGCCGACCGACCATTGCAAGGCGATGTCAGAGAGAGCAGGCTGCGTTCCGCCCCGAAAGGCGGTCGCGCTGTTGTCAGCCCTTGACGGCCACCATGAAGATCCGCGGAAAACGCAGCAAGACGCGCCCGTCCGACATCTTCGGGTAAGCCCTTTCGATGCGGCCGAGATAATCTGCCAGAAATGCGCCGCGATGATCCTCGCCGGCGTGATCAAGATAAGGCCGGAGGCCCGTCCCCTTCACCCATTCGACGATCGCGGCGGCATCCGCCATCGGATGATTGTAGGCGGTATGCCAGATGTCGACCCGCGCCGCCTTGGCGATCAGCCGGCTATAGTAGGTCGAGGCCGGCGGCAGTGGCTTGCGGCGAACGCTCTTGGCTTGGAAGGCTGCCTTCCACGGGCCGGCATGAGCGGTTTCTTCCATCAGCAGATGGGTCGGCTCGGTCAGATTGTCAGGCATCTGCACGGCAAGCACACCACCCGGCGCCAGCCCGTCCATCAGGCGATCGAAAATGTCGAGATGGTTGGGTAGCCATTGGAAGACGGCGTTTGCGAAAAGAAGGTCTGCCGGTTCGCTCGGGTGCCAGGTGGCAAGGTCTGCCTCGACAAAGGACGTGCCGGGCATCCGCTTGCGCGCCGCCTCCAGCATGTTCAGGTCGCTGTCCAGTCCGGAAACGCCCTCGGCGCCGAAGCGCTCGACGATCAGCGCGGTCGAGTTGCCGGGACCGCAGCCGAGGTCGACGGCGTGGCGCACCTGTTCGAGTGGCACTTGTGCGAGCAGATCACGTGCGGGACGCGTCCGTTCATCCTCGAATTTGACATATTGGCTGGCAGACCACGCCATGCAATTCTCCTTTGCCTGTTGCAGCTTTCACGGTGCGCCGTGTCGGTGCGCGGCCCTCCATCCGACATCCCTGGAATGCGTTGTGCAGAAGATGGCTGAAATAGCCACGAGCCCAATACAGTCCAGGAACGGCGGCGAGCGCAAGGGCCGTTCACGAAATCGCCGATATCGTCTTTGTGTGACAGTATTTTTTACGAAGAGAAGAGAGGGGCGCCCGTGCTGCAATGCGCGGGCGAATCCAAAGCTGGTCAGGCGGCGAGAATCGTGATGCCGTGCGCATTAGCCGCGGCCTTCATACGCTCCATCGTTTCCTTAGAAGGCACTGCCTTTGGCGGTTCCTGCGAACCTGCGGCCTCCAGGAAGTCCGCCATGTCGCTGTCGACGATCGCCGAGAACACGGCGGCCTCCGGACCCGTATTGGAGTAGGCGTGCGGCTGGTTCGCCTCGATGCGGACGATGTCGCCCGCCGTGGCCTCGAATTCGTCGATGCCTTTCTCGGTCGCGCGCCGGATGGTCAACCGGCCCTCGATGATCCGGAAGACCTCGGGGCTCGCGTGGCGGTGAAGCGGCGTCCGGCTACCCGCCGGCACGGTAATGTCGAAGATATTGAGCCAGGCTCCCTGCAGACGAGCCCGTCGCTCGATCCGATCGCCCAGCACGAAGAACACCTTCGCGCTCGCCTGGGCAGGCGCTTTCACAAATGAGTTGGACATCATGTCTCGCTTTTCTTTTTCTTGGCGGCGAGCCCGTTAGCCCCTTCCGAGGTCGTTGGCAACCCGCTCAAGTTCGTCGCGGTTGGCGCTTGCAGCGTCGTCAGGCATATGGGTGGCGATCCCGGCGGCATCAAGAAGGCGCGTCATATCGCCCCTTTCTGCCGGCCGGTCCCCGGCTGCCGCTTCAGGCCGCAACGCTCTCTTGGGCGCCGTTCCGCGCTGCCAGAATGCGTTTGGCCACTTCGTCCAGAGCCTTTGCGTTGTCCCTTGCAATCGACGCCGCGATCGCCTTCAGCGCTGCGATATTCTCCGGCGAGGCATCATCAAGCGCGTCGTTTTCCCTTTGCGTCAACTGCCGCTCCAGACGGAAGTAATCGAGGCTCTCGACGTTGTCGTCCGTGACGACCGTCGAGTATTCAAGCTCCGTGCCGGTGGGATTGAGCAGCGCATTGGCCTCGTACGAGGCCGTGCTTGCCTGTCCCTGCATCAGAATTGAAATCAAAGGCGTATCGTGCGCCGGATGCATCCAGCCGACTGCGCCCCAGTCCTTCGCCTCCTGATAGGCGACGGGGCGGTTCTGCTGTCCGGTGCCGAGCGACAGGAAGACCAGCCGATCGCCCTGCCACGGCTTCTTGCGGGCCTCGACATAGGCCGCGAGAATGGGGTCATTGGCAAATACGCCGCCATCGATCAATGGCACGAAACGTTCGTCCTGTTTCTTCACGCCGACACGCTCGATCAGCGCTGGCGGAAAATAGGTCGGGGCGGCGGAGGTTGCCCGTGCCGCCTCCCAGTAGCGGAAGTTGCTGTTCCTCTTGTCGGCGTTCGACATGAACAGCGCCGCCCGGTTGCGAATATTGTAGGCTGGAATGAGGACGGTGGAGAGGCCCTTGTCCAGCGTTGCGGTTCCAAGCCGCTGCTTCAGCTTTATCTCGAGCATCTCGGCACTATAGCTCGGATCGTGGAGGCCGAACGGATTGACGACATCGGCGAGCGGCGGCTTTCTGAAGATTTCCGCCCCTTCGTTCACGTAGAGGCTGAGCAGATCGTCGGGCGTGCAGGCCGCCTCGCCGGAATTCGATGGGTGAGGACAGGTCAGACCTGCCGCAATGATGCCGCCGGTCGAGGTGCCCGCAATCAGGTCGAAAGCCCTGTGCAGCGGCAGCCCGTCAAGCCGCCTCGCCAGTTCCACCAGGATTACGGCCGGAATGATGCCACGGATACCGCCGCCATCGATCGAAAGAATAAAACGCGTTGCCATTTGCCCCTCCAGCGCCGGTTCATCCGGTCGTGGAGAGTATGAATTACAACCACAGGAATGCTACAAACTGAAACGCTCTTTTTGATTGAGGTCGGTTGTGAGTGAGCAGCTCAAAACTGTGTAACCACGCTAATCCCGACGCCCTCGGCTCGATCCAGCGTCATCAGGCCCGGGATTGCCTCCTCGAGTGTGATGCGCCGGCCGATCAGCTTTTGCGGCGCGATCTTGCCCGACGTCAGCATCGCCAGCATCGCATCGTAGCGCCAGGCTTGCATCCCATGACTGCCGTAGATCTCCAGCTCGTGGCCGATCACCTGCGCCATAGGGATCTTGGGTGTCGCATATTCGCCGAGCATCAGGCCGATCTGCACGTGCCGCCCGCGCCGGCGCAAGTTCTTGATTGAGTTGAAGCAGGTGACGGGATGGCCGAGCGCGTCGATGGAGACATGCGCGCCGCCCTTGGTGATTTCGCGCACGGCTTCCGCCACATCGGCCACGTTGCTGGCATTGATCGTTGCCACGGCTCCGCATTCGCGCGCAAAAGCAAGCTTCTGATCGGAAAGATCGATGCCGATCGCGTTGGCTCCAAGCGCGCTGGCGATCATGATGGCCGAAAGCCCGACGCCGCCGCAGCCATGCACGGCAATCCATTCGCCGGGGCCGGTGCGCGCCTGATCGGCGACCGCCCGAAATGATGTCGCGAAGCGGCAGCCGAGGCTTGCCGCGGTCGCGTCGTCAACGCTGTCAGGCAGATGCACGAGGTTGGTATCGGCGTAGTCGATCGCGACATATTCGGCAAACGAGCCCCAATGCGTGAAGCCCGGCTGGAACTGGTTGGGGCAGACCTGCTGATTGCCGGAATGGCATTCGCTGCAATGGCCGCAGCCGGACACGAAGGGGACGGTCACGCGATCGCCGACCTTGAAGCGTATGACGCCTTTGCCTGTCGCAACCACCTTGCCGGCAAGTTCATGGCCCGGCACGTGCGGGAGCTTGATGTCGGGATCGTGGCCCATCCAGCCGTGCCAGTCGCTACGGCAAAGCCCTGTCGCGCCGACGGCGATGACAACGCCGTCCTCGCTGGGCGTCGGGTCGGGGAGGGCGCGAATTTCCGGAGCCTTCTCGAAGGCGTCGTAGAACATGGCTTTCATCGATTTCACTCCCCGTCGGTCGCAGCGTTCGCGGCGCATGATGGCACGGCGCCTGCGTTGCTTCCAATCGCGCAATCCATGATTTTCAGTGATAGACCCATCGATGGCGTTCAACACGTCGCGCACGAATATTACTCGCTGCAAACGCTCTTCGCCATTTTCTTGCGTAGGGTTCGGGGGCGCGGATTTCCCCTTGACCGCCTCTCTACAGGGGGATTTTGCTCTTCTGACTTTTTAAGGAGAATGCAATGGCCGTCGATACATCGCCCCGTTCAACCACCTGGACCTACGTTGACGGAGAGTGGCTTCCCGGCAATCCGCCGCTGATCGGACCAACCTCGCACGCGATGTGGCTTGCCTCGACGGTCTTTGACGGCGCCCGGTGGTTCGATGGCATCGCGCCTGATCTCGACCTGCATTGCCAGCGCGTCAATCGCTCGGCGATCAACATGGGCCTGAAGCCGGTCAAGACAGCCGAGGAAATCGAGGCGCTGGCCTGGGAAGGCATCAAGAAGTTCGACGGCAAGACGCCGATTTACATCAAGCCAATGTACTGGGGCGAGCATGGCTCGGCCGGCAGTGTGGTCACGGTCGACGGTGAATCGACCCGCTTCGCACTTTGCCTCTTCGAAGCGCCGCTCGGCAATCATGCGCCGAATTCGCTCACCGTTTCGCCCTACCGCCGTCCATCACCGGAAACGGCAATGACGGATGCAAAGACAGGTTCGCTCTATCCAAACAGCGGTCGCGCCATTGCTGAAGCCAAGAGCCGCGGCTTCGACAACGCGTTGATGCGCGACATGAGCGGCAACGTCGCCGAAACGGCATCCTCCAACATCTTCATGGTCAAGGACGGCATCGTCTCGACGCCGATCGCCAACCGCACCTTCCTGGCCGGCATCACCCGTGCGCGCGTCATCGGCCTCCTGCGCAAGGCGGGCTTCGAGGTGCGAGAAATGACGCTCTCGGTCGAGGATTTCATGAGCGCCGACGAGATCTTCACGACCGGCAACTACTCCAAGGTCGTCGGCATCAGCCGCCTCGACGGCCGCGACTTCCAGCCGGGGCCGGTCACCCGCAAGGCGTTCGAGCTCTACATGGACTGGGCTTTCGGTCGCAGCGAAAGCGACAGCTAAGGCCGTCGCCTTGTTCTGAATACGATGGCCGCGCTTGCCGTGGCCATTCGACCGGCTGTAGGGAGGAAGGCCGAGAACCTATCATTCGAACGACCGAGAAGCCCGCGTCATGATCGTGCGCCCCCGTCCCAGCCTGCTTCAGCTTTTCTTCATTCTCCGCGGCTCCATCATCAAGCAGGTCTTCCCGCAGATTCTGCTGACCGGTTTCATCTCCTCGCTCGTGGTCCTCGTCCATAGCGTTTGGCCAGGCGTCCTGCCGGTCTTCAGCGGCGCTCCCTTCGCGCTGCTCGGTATCGCAATCTCCATCTTCCTCGGCTTCCGCAACAACGCCTGCTATGACCGCTGGTGGGAGGCGCGCAAGCAGTGGGGGCAACTGATCTTTTCAGCGCGCCACTTCGCACGGCAGACACTGATCCTCGAAACGGGGCAGGGCGAGGCCGGGGCGGAGGCACGCAAACGCCTCGTCACCCTCGTCATCGCCTTCATCCAGTCGCTGGTGCCGCACTTACGCCCGGCAGCGGCCGCGAAAAGGTCGAACGCCTGCTATCACCCGAACTGAAGGCCCGCTATCACGCAAGCCGCACGCCGCCGGAGGCGATTTCGCTGGAAATCTCGCGAGAACTTGCCGATCTGCGCGCCAAGAGCATGCTGTCAGACATCTCCTATCAGATACTGGATAAGACGCTTGGCGAGCTGACGCTGGCGCAGGCCTCCTGTGAGCGTATCCGCTGGACGCCGGTGCCATTCGGCTACACGCTGCTGCTGCACCGCACGGCGCACCTCTTCTGCCTGCTGTTGCCGTTCGGCTTCGATGATGTTCTCGGCTGGTTCATGCCGTTTGCCACCGCGCTGGTCGCCTATACCTTCTTCGGCCTAGACGCATTGGGCGACGAACTGGAAGCCCCCTTCGGCAACCAGCCGAACGCGCTGCCGATCGGCGCCCTTGCAGACACGATCGAGATCAATCTGCGCGAAGCGCTGGGAGAGACGGATCTGCCGCCTCTCCCAGTGCCGGTGGACTACCTGCTGATGTAGGCCCTTCGGCGCCCATGCGCCGACATAAATCAGGGCAGGACAGGCGTGCCGGTCCGGTTGGCCGCGGCAAGGTAGACCTCCGGGGCGAAAAAGACGCCGTCCTGTTCGAAGGCCAGCAGTTGCTCGGCCCGCAGCGCCTCTCTCACCCTTGGCCGCTCGCCAACCTGCTTCATGAAAGCGGAAAGCATCGGCCATTGTCTCAGATCGATCGTGAGCCATGGCGACCAGTTCAGGCAGACGAAGAGATAGGCATCTGCCACGGTGAAATTCTCGCCGGTCAAGTAAGGCCCTTTCATATGGCTGCTCAGCCATTCCAGCCGTTTGACGAGTAGGGCGTGAATCTGCTCATGCACGCCGGCATAGGCGGCATCGAAAAACATGACCATCGGTTTGTGCAGCTCCGAGGCGATGAAGTTCAGGTAGGATTGCACCTGGCTGCGCTCGAAGGTACCGGCTGCCGGCAGCATCGATGTTCCCTCGACCGCGCTATCGGCAAGGAACTGCGCGATGACCGGCCCCTCGGTCAACACCTTGCCGTCGTCGAGCACCAGGGCCGGCACATAGCCGTTGCCGTTGATGGAAAGATAGTCGTTGCCATTCTCCGCTCGGTGGGTCGCAGGATCGACGATGATCAGTTCCACATCGATCCCGAGTTCACGGCAAACGATATGCGGCGAAAGCGAACAGGCGGCAGCACGCATGTAAAGTTTCATTGGATTTCCTCCTCCGCAGACCGGCATTGGCGTGCCGGCATCAATTCATTGGACATTTGTACTGTTTCGCATAAAAATATGCTCGTCAAGAATTTAATGCGAAACGGTACAAAAATATGAAGGATGAGAAGAAGCGTGGCCGTCCGCGCGGATTCGATGCGAGCGCCGCGATCGACAAGGCGCGTGAGGTTTTCTGGGATCGGGGATTTTCCGCGGCGTCACTGGACAATCTGAGCGCCGCCACGAGCCTCAATCGGCCGAGCCTCTACAATGCCTTCGGCGACAAGGAGGATCTCTATCTCGACGCGCTGGAGGGCTACCGGGCCGACAGCATGGTTGCGCTCGAGGACGCGCTGGATCCGTCCTTGCCGGTCCGAGAGAATCTGGCGCTGATGTATGATCGTGCGCTTGCGACCTATCTTCACGGCGATACAGCCGCGCGTGGCTGCCTGTTGATCAGCACCGCGACCGTCGAAGCCGTCCGGCACGAGCGGGTGCGCGAGGTGCTGGGCCGCAGCCTTGCTGATTTCGACCGCGCGATAGAAGATCGCCTCGCCCTGGCGGTCGAACGCGGAGAACTGCCGGAGAAGACCGATCCGAAGGCATTGGCCCGCTTGGCGTCGACAATCATGCACTCGCTGGCTGTGCGGGCGCGGGCCGGGGAAACCCGTGAGGCGCTGGAAGCGCTGGCGCGCTCCGGCGTCGATCTTATCTGCGGCGCGCCGTGACGGCTCGCGGTCGCACCAGCCAGGCATAGGCCGAACCGGCAATCAAAAGCACGCAGGTCCCGAGAAAGACCGCCCGCATGCCGATGTGACCGCCGACGAAGCCGCCGAGCACCGGGCCGGCGACCTGGCCGACATATTGCGACGACACTGAAAGCCCGAGGATGCTGCCCGCCGCACTGTCCGGTACGCTATGACGGATGACCGCTGAGATGCAGGGCAGAAGCCCACCGAGCGCGATCCCCATCAGGAAGCGCAGGATGATCAGCTGCCAGGAACTGGTCACGAATGCCTGCGGGATCAACAGGACGCCGGCAACGGCAAGTGCGCCTGCTATAACGGGCCAGTGGCCGATCCGGTCGGCGAGCTTGCCGAGCCGCGAGGCTGACAGAATGCTTCCGAGCGCGGCCGCCGACATGACGATGCCCGCGATCATTGTCACCCTGCGCGGGTCTTCCGCCAGTTGCGCGACATAAACGGTGATGATCGGCTCGATCGACATGTTGGCGAGCATCAGCAGCATGCCGGTCGCGAGCATCGCGATGACAGGGCGCTTGTCCGGGATCGAGGCCCAGCCGCCACTCGCCTTTGCGGCCTGTTTGCGGGCAGGGGACTTCTCTTCCTTGATCAGGAAAGTGGTGGCGAGAAACGCCAGGAAGATCATCGCGCCGGCGGCAAGGAAGGTGTTGCGGATGCCAATCAGCGGCGGCAGCGCGCCGCCGATCAGCGGCCCAACGAGGTTGCCAGCCATGATGCCGGACGAGAGCATGCCGAGCGCCCAGGCGGATCGACCCTTCGGCGTCTGGGTGGCGACCAATACCATCGAGCCGGACGAATAGCCGCCGGCAAGGCCGACGAACAGGCGCAGCGCCACCAGCTGCCAGACATTGTCGGCCATCCCCATCAGCGAGATGGCGACCGTCATCCCGGCGCTGGCGCGCACCAGCATCAGCTTGCGTCCGTAGATATCGCCGAGCCGGCCCCAGAGCGGCGCCACGAAAGCGGCAGCCAAAAAGGTCGCGCCATAGGCGATGCCCGACCATTGCACGATCGCTGCATGGTCGCTGACACCAAGCTCCTCGACATAGAGCGGCAGGAAGGGCAGCAGCAACGTCATGGCGACGATCGTCGTGAACGAGCCGAGCAGCGAAATGACCAGATTGCGCTTCCAGTATATCGAGCCGCTGTCGACGACGGCGGCGTCCCATTTGGTATCGGTCATTTCATGGCCTTTGCATTGATCGTATAGGTCAGTTCAGCCGCGCGGGAGGCAAGTATGTCCCTTTGCGGCGGCAAGGAAATCGGCGCGGGTGAAGGCGTCGGGAAGCGTGAGCCGGTCGGTGTCGAGCGCAAGGCGGTTGCCCCGCGGTGGATGCGCAGATCTTTCCGGGGTGGGTACACGCCCATATAGCTCCCTCGCGGACCATCCATCAAGGCGGCTTCGAAGCCGTTTTGTCGGCGCCGTGGTGTTCGTTGGTCTCCGATGCAACCCGCGCCGCAAGCCTCCACCATCAGCCCCTTCGCCAGCCGATTCCCGGCCGCGGTTGCGCAGAGCGGTTCCCTCTGCTATAAACTGATTGCAAATTGCAATCGGAAATAAAAGGAAGGACCGGTGCAATGGCAGGCGATGACACACGACGCGAGGGCATCGTTCGCGGCCTTTATGCGGCCTACATCGACGGCCGCAAGGATGATGCCGGTGCAATGCTGACGGAGGATTTCAGCTTCTCCAGCCCGCGCGACGATCGTATCGATCGGATCGAATATTTCAGCCGCTGCTGGCCCGAGCCGCCACCGTTTCGCGACATGGAGATCGAATACCTCCAGATTGCGGGCGACGAGGCCGTGGTTCGCTACCGCGCCGAAAAGCATGACGGCGGCGCGTTCCGCAACATGGAGGTTCTGCGTTTCAGGGGCGACAAGGTCGCCTCCGTGGACGTTTATTTCGGTCGCAACGTCTAGCGCTTGGAAGACAACTCGGCAAAGGCGCGACCGACCCTCGAAATGCCCTAGCGCCAGCTTGGGTCAGACGGGGTCTTGCGGCCGCAGCCTCGATCGGGCTCGCGCCGCAGCCGGCGTTGCAGGCCGGTCGTCAATCCGTTATACAGCCTGCGTCGGAAAAGGCAGACTTGGTTTGGTAAGCCCAAGTCCTTTCGGAAACGAAAGCTCTGGCCTCCTGCCTCGTGCATGAGATCCCCCACGACGAGCATCGGGCCGCTCAGGCGGTGCCGATTGTTCGTCCGTGTGGTTCTCGCGTCGATGAACCGCTCCGGGTCGAACACCAACAAAGGAGCAGTTCATGCACAACAGCCAATCGACCATCTATGACGTCGTGATCGCCGGAGCCGGCCCTGTCGGCCTATTTCTCGCCTGCGAGCTGCGGCTTGCGGACCTCTCGGTCTTGGTGCTGGAGCAGGCCGTAGACCCGATTTCGCCCTTGAAGCGCCTTCCATTCGGAATGCGCGGCCTTTCGGCCCTCACCATCGACGCCCTCTACCGCCGCGGATTGCTGGACGACATCACCACGCCGCAGCCTGCACAGGACAAGTCGGACAGCCGAAGCGCTCTGGCAGCCGCGCATTGGATGCAACAGCCGCGCCGACCGGCGGGCCATTTCGCCGGTATCCAATTCTACCACGACAATATCGATACCTCGAAGTGGCAGTATCGTCTGCCAAGTCCGGCCGGCACCAGCATGGTGATCGAAATGGAGCGCCTCGAAGCCGTCTTGGCCGCCCGCGCAACCGCAATGGGCGTCGAGATCCGGCGCGGATTCGGCGTCGAAGACCTCGATCAGTCCGGCGAAAACGTCAGAGTCCGCGCCGGTGGCGAAAGCTTCGACGGACGCTGGCTCGTCGGTTGCGATGGTGGCCGCAGCACCGTGCGCAAGGCCGCCGGCTTTGAGTTCGTCGGTACCGATCCCGAGTTCACCGGCTATTCCGTCGAGGTCGAAATGGCCGATCCGGACAAGCTCCAGCTCGGCCGTCACTATACGCCGACGGGCATGTACACCTACTCCCGCCCGGGGACTGTCGCGATGGTCGAGTTTGACGGGGGTGCTTTCCACCGCACGCAACCGATTACGCTCGAGCATGTGCAGGCGGTTTTGCGCTGGATCTCCGGTGCCGACGTGATGATAACAGCACTCCAGCTTGCCACCACCTGGACGGATCGCGCCCATCAGGCGACAAAGTACCGCAACGGGCGAGTGCTGCTCGCCGGCGACGCGGCGCACGTCCATTCCCCGCTGGGCGGCCAAGGCCTCAACCTCGGGCTTGGCGACGCGATGAACCTCGGATGGAAGCTTGCCGCCACCATCCGCGGCGATGCGGCGGACGGCCTGCTCGACAGCTATGCAAGCGAGCGGCACCCTGTTGGGGCGCAGGTCCTCGACTGGTCGCGCGCCCAGGTCGCGCTCATGCGGCCGAACCGCAGTTCGCGGGCGCTCGAAGCCATCATCCGTGACGTGATCGAAACTCGAGACGGGGCGACTTACTTCGCGGAGCGGGTATCGGGCGTTTCTCTCCGCCAGGATCTTGGCGGCGGCCACCCGCTGGTCGGTCGTAGCACGCCCGACTTCGAGTTCGCCGACGGGACGAAACTCGGCGAACTCCTCAGGCGCGGGCAGGGCCTGCTGCTGGACTTTGGCCCTGGCTCTCCCCTTCAAGCCTTGGCGAGCGGTTGGAGTGAACGCATGACCTATGTCGCGGGCACCCCGAAGGATCCGCTGGGATTGAGTGCTTTGCTCGTGCGCCCGGATGGCGTCGTCGCCTGGGCCTCGGACACTGCCCCTGACTTTGAGGACGCTAAAGAGGCCATCTCGCGATGGTTCGGTGAAGCAAAGCCGGTTGCTGAATCTGCCTGAGGCCTTGTCCTCTAACGCCGCGCCCGGCAGAGCCGCAATCGCTTGCAGCCGCGCGAACTCAGCGATCGCCCGCCCTCACGGCCCATGAGGTGGTATCGTGATCGGGATGCTGGTTGTTACTCTCCTTGATTGCTGCGGCCCAGTCGGCGCCGTTGTTTTCGGTCACACCGGCGTTTTCGATGCCCGTGATCGTATCGAACCATGCCACCATGTTCTCGGTGCACGTGTTGGCAAGCGGCGGGAATGCGTGCGGATCGTCAAGCGAACCTATCATCAGGTTGGTGCGACCGTTTTCGAGGTGGTGGAAAAACAATGGCGTTCCGCAATTGGCGCAGAAGCCGCGCTCGACAAGCTCCGAGCTCTTCCAGACGCTCGGCCTGCCGCGTGTCCAGGTGAGCGCGTCATCGGGTGCGGCGACGAGCGCCGCAAAGATGCTGCCCGAAGCTTTCTGGCACATGCGGCAATGGCAGAGATGCGAATTGTCGAGCATTGCGGTTGCGTGGTAGCGCACCGCACCGCATTGGCAGCCGCCGCTCACCTCCCTGTCGATGCGTTTCATTTTCTCTCCTCTTCCAAGAGGCCGGTCAGGCCCAATCGCTTTTAGGTTTTCGCCGCGATCTCGACTGTTCCGGGGACTCGCCCGTTGTCCGACCGCCCGTTTGCGCCGCAAGGCTCCCGAAGCTTCGCACTCCAGCCGATTGCACCCGTGAACATAGCGAGTGGTGCCGTGGCGTGATAGGTGTTGCACTTGGATCAAGCACAGCAGCCAACTGAACTCCTAGCAAAGGACAGATGCCATGCGAGACCAGATGCGCCCGCTCCAACCAGGGGAATACGCACCCGCCTTCGCACTTCCGTCGGCAAATCAAGAGGGAACGGTTTCTCTTGCCAGCCTTCACGGTCACCCGTTTCTGATCGCCTTCTTCCGCGGGTTGCACTGTCCGTTCTGCCGGCGTCAGGTCGGACAACTCGGTAGTCTACAGCCTGCCCTGCGCGCCGCGGGGGTGGAAACGGTTGCCGTGATCAACACGCCGGTGGAGCGCGCCCGCGTATATTTCGACCACCGGCCGACGCCGGCCGTGCTGCTATGTGACCAGGATTGCTCCACGCACCGGGCCTTTGGTGTGCCGTACGGTGAGTTCCTCCCCGAGGGCAGCTCCGAGAAACCAGTATGGCCCTATCGGGCAAGCATGGAGCAATTCGAGGCCGCTCGCATCAACCCCACGGGCGAACTGCCGGACGCGCTACATCCGATGGCGGCTAATGCCTTACTCAACGCCCAGGACGGCTTCGAGCTTACTGAGGTTGACCATGCCACCTTCGCAAGCCACCCCACACAGCTTGTCGGACACTTCCTCATCGACGGCGATGGCATCATTCGCTGGGTGCAAATTGAAGCGCGCGACGGGCCTGACAGCCTCTGCACCTTTCCAAACGCGGCGGAAATGCTCGCCGCTGCCAGCAGTCTCCGACGTTGAAGGCATGGTATCTCCGACATTCGTCAAGCATGGATCAGCTCATCGGGCGGGAAGGATTTTGACCGCTGATGGCGGGGTGTCAGTTTGGAGTTCAATCGGATCAGATGCTCGTGCGCTTGGGCCGACAATCGACATGCCGTTTTGCGCCAAAGGCAACGAGCTGAAACTATCCGGTAATCGCTCCTTCGTTAGCCGGTCTGGCGAGCGCTGCAAATTTTGCGAGCACCCCTTTGGTGTACCTGGGATTGGGTTGTCTCCAAAGCGCGCGCCGTCGCGCGATTTCCTCCTCGTCCACCTCAAGCTGAAGCAGCTTGCGACGCGCGTCGATGGTAATCATGTCGCCCTCTTGAACAAGCGCGATTGTCCCTCCGACAAATGCCTCAGGTGTAACGTGGCCAACGACCATTCCCCAGGTCCCACCCGAGAACCGGCCGTCGGTGATAAGGCCCACGCTGTCGCCAAGTCCACGACCGATGATCGCAGATGTCGGAGCGAGCATTTCAGGCATGCCGGGGCCGCCCTTCGGGCCGAGATAGCGCAAAACCAATATGTCGCCCGGCCGAATGTTGTCAGACAAAATGGCATCCATGGCCGATTGCTCATCTTCGAAAACACGCGCCGGGCCGGCAATTGCAAGCTTTTTCAAACCACTGATCTTTGCGACCGCCCCATCCTCGGCCAGATTGCCTTTGAGGATTGCAAGATGGCCCTCGCTATAAAGCGGGGCATTCAAGGTTCGAATGACAGATTGGTCCGCACGAGGTTGATCTGCCAACCCTTTGAGTTCTTCGGCAATAGTGCGGCCGGTGACGGTGAGACAATCGCCGTGCAATAGGCCCGCATTGAGTAGCAGCTTCAGCACCTGAGGAATGCCTCCGGCTTGATGGAGATCAACCGCCATGTATTTTCCGGACGGTTTGAGATCGCAGATGACCGGTACTTTCCTGCGTATCCGCTCGAAATCGTCGAGGGACCATTCGACTTCTGCTGCGTGCGCGATCGCGAGATAGTGGAGGACGGCATTGGTCGAGCCGCCTGTAGCCATGATCAGGGCGACCGCATTTTCGATAGCTTTGCGCGTAACGATATCGCGAGGTTTGATGCCTTTTTTGACGGCCTCGACCAGCACGCTCGCAGATAGAGACGCGCTATCGATCTTCTCCTGGTCGGTGTTTGCCATGTTGGAAGAATAGAGTAGCGACATACCCAGCGCCTCGAACGACGAACTCATGGTGTTCGCCGTGTACATTCCACCGCACGAACCAGTTGAGGGGCAGGCGTTGCGTTCGATCCCGACAAAATCTTCCTCGCTCATGTTTCCCGCCATGAACGCGCCTACGGCCTCAAAGGAGGAAACAATGGATAGCTCTTGCCCCTTCCATCTACCCGGTTTGATCGTCCCGCCGTAAACATAAATTGCAGGAACGTTTGCTCGAAGGATGCCGATCATCCCACCCGGCATATTCTTGTCGCAACCGCCGATGACGAGGACCCCGTCCATCCATTGCCCCTGGACCGCCGTCTCGATGCAATCTGCGATCACTTCGCGGGAAACCAAGGAGTATTTCATGCCCTCAGTGCCCATGGACATTCCATCAGATATCGTCGGCGTTCCGAAGACTTGAGGGTTGGCACCTGCCGCCTTGATCGATGCGATCGCCGCATCCGCCAGCGGCTGTAGTCCTGCGTTGCAGGGCGTGATCGTCGAGTGCCCGTTTGCAATGCCGATCATTGGCTTGTCGAAATCCGCTTTCTCATAACCGAGCGCGTAATACATCGCGCGATTGGGCGAGCGCGCCACCCCCTCGGTAATATGCTTTGACCTGTCGTTAAAGGGCATCGCACTCCTCCGGCTTCGGTTTGGAGAGGGGACTAAATGAAGTCATACCATAGATCGCGGGAAGCCGTTTTTCTTTCGGCTGTCCGAAGGATTGAAATGGACAAGCAGCAGCCGATACCTCAGGGCCGCACAGAACCAAAGGCAGCCATCACGGTTCTGGTCTCTCCGCACTTCGACAGGATATCGTCGATAACGGAGGCGAGCGGCGCAGTGGCGTCAATGGCCGTCGCGTTTCTGGGAACGTCTTCTTTCGTCGCATGCAGTCGCATGATCACCTCTTGTTCCGCGGACTTTGCGCCAAACTCGTCTTCGGGTCTGCCGGCGAGCCGCCTCTTCAGCGTGTCCAAATCGACGTCGAGAACGAAAACTTCGTCAAACAGGTCGATGAAATGATGAAAATTCCTCGAACCGCCGCAGAAGAAAGAGATCGGGTGGCTTTGATCGGCCACCAAAGATTTGACTTTGTCGATGTCCCAAAGATGGTGCTTGTGGCCGAAGGCGACATCCAGAACGTTCTGCCTATGCGCTGAGCCATCCAGTGGTTCACCCGTCTCAGGGTCGCCTTGATATGCGAGTTCACGATCACCGTGAATGACATGATAACCGCGCTGCTGCAGTCCGGTGGCGATTGAGGTCTTGCCAGTGCCGGACACGCCTTCGATCAAAAAGTTCCTGATACCCATTCGGTCTCGCTCGATGAACCACCTGCCCGTGGACATCACTTAGCACGCAGAGGCACCGTTTTCTAATGGGCTGCCCAAAGCCCCGTATCAAGCGAAGACACACTCGATTTGGCCAAGTGGGCCGAAGTCGGCTGCGAGGTGCTGGCCCAAAATCTCATAGTGGCGCTGCCACTGAACGCGACGCTTATGCGACACTTATTTTTGGCGGTTCGTCACCGTATCGATTTCATACGCCGGGCCATGCAACGCTCATTCCATTGATTTGTCTGATGGAGGCAGGAATGTTCGGTCGATACGTCCATTATCTTGCAAAAGAGCGTGACATCATTCCCGGACTCTATCAGAGGCGGCAGGTCGGTCCGCAATTTCGTCAGGTCCTCGTGGCCACCGGGGTGGTCCTGGTGGCGCTGCTTGGATTGATCGCCGCACGTCTTGTCGCATAAGCCGGTATCCTCGCCAGTCCATCCGGGGCGTGATCATGATGACAGAGTCGATGGCCGCTTTGGGGGCTTATCGTCTTCCACTGATGCGTCGCATATCGACAACGCGCCCATCGTGTTGCCGCACGGCAATCTCGAAGCGGCTACCGCCTCTCCAGGCACGATAGACGAAGAAACGACTGCGGCAGTCGATCCGCCTGACATCTCTAAAACCGCGGTTGCGGAGCAGCCTCTCGCCCTCACTGCAGGTAATTCCCCTGCCTCTATTGAGATTGGTGCCAATGTTGATGGTGATATTGGTCTGTGCGCTTGCTTCGGTCGGCACGGATATTGTTGGGGCGCAGAGGCCGAAAGCCAGCGCAAGTGACAGGAACAGCGATCTAGGCAAGGCATCCTCCCCTTACACAGCGTGCTCCGACGCACGACGCTCGTTTTTCCCGGTGAACTGTACAACCGTGGCGGTCGCAGCGGTAGAAGCGAAAGCGGACATCATGCGCGATTGGGTTTTCAATTTCTGCTAGACTGTCTGGGCCGCGTGTTGTTACGGCGCAAGTTAACCGAGGGAGGGAAATCGATGGTTGGCCGCCTTCCACTTTCGTTGGTCTTCGCCACCGCCGCTTTGCCAACTCTTGGCGCCGTCGCGATCGATCCGACCACGGTGACCTGCAAGGATTATAATGCAGCCAGCCACGACGGCATGGTCGAGATTGGTTCCACGGTGCGCCAGGCGCTAAAGGACGATCCCAAGCTGGGCAAACTCAGCCAGGGCAATCTGCTCGTGGCAATCAATAACGCCTGCGAGGCCCACAAAGACGCAAAGCTGATTGACGCCCTGCATATGTGACTGTCTCGACGACCAACCGGCCTTGGTGGATGTTGGAAAAGACCATGGTAGACACGCTATTCAGTCACCGCATTGCCGCAAGTCTTCGGCTGGCGCTCGCGGGACTCGTCGTATTCAGCGGCTCCCCGTCGGCAGGGCTCGCGGACCAGACCGACATGCGGGATGTCATTGTTCGCGAGTTCGAGGCGTTCGACCCCAACTATCGAGAGCGTCGTCAGCACTATGCGGAGCGTCTCGAAGCGCTCGCCGCCGGGATCGCCGCCGAACAAGCCGCCGGCAATACGCTGCAATGCTCGGAACAGCTCTATCTCGAGGCAAAATGGCTGCTTGGCTACACGGCAAACTGGAAGGCGCTGGAGGACAAGCTGGATCGCATAGAGCGGAGCCTGAAGGATAAGGATCAGAAGTTTGCCAGCGAGCAATCGGCGGTCGATGGCTTCTGGGGGCTTTGCTACGAGCAATGGTTTATGCGATTGGGGGCGACAGCGGCGGCGATCGGCCTTCTTACAAGCCAAGGGGAGCCGCCCCACTACCGTCTGCGCCCGAGGCTCCGCACCGGCCGGGAACTCATCAATTATCTGCAGAGCCTGCTCATCTCGGACATCGAAAACACGGGTGTCGACAACCGTGGTGAACTAAGCAGCGTAATGACCAGTTATTCAACGGCAGCCTACAAACTTGATCTGCAGGATATTCTTACCGGCTACGTAGCACTCGACGAAAGCATCGCCTGGGATGAACTGCGCGAAGCTGCCTGGTTTTTCATCCACGGCGCACAGGATACCGAAACGGGCTATTGGGGCGCCTGGTACGTGATCGATGGCAAGATACGCAAGACCGCCGATCTCAGCATGACATTTCATGTCGTGCGCTACAGCAAGGGCGACGTGGAGCATTGGCCGCAAATCATCAAGACGACGCTTGCCATCAAAGACGATCCATATCCTTTCGGGTGGCGCAGCGGCGGGAAGTTTACCAACCACAACCTCTATGATGTGGCTTCGATCTTCAAGTTCGGCTGGCCGTACATGAGCGAGGAAGAGCGCGGGATGGCCCGCGAGGAAATTCGCCAGATGTTGCGCTGGTCACTCGAGAACACTCTGAACGCAGACGGCACATATCGGCATGACCCCGGCTACGGGGACTCTTATGCGGACGAATATTATTTCGGCGTGTCGCTGCTCGATGTTCTAGGCTACTGGAAGCCTGCGGAAAGGTTCTGGACCGACGATCCGCTTGAGCCGGCTCTGACCGGTCGCGCCGACTGCTGCCTCATCAAGCAACGCGTCAACGCATATCGCTTTCAAGGCTGGGCCGGTGCGGGCGCTTTGGAGAAGCTCGAGAGGAGTTGTAGCGTGTGCCCTGCTGAAGCGGCAACGCAACCCTAAGCTACCGACGTCAGTCAAGCCGTGCTGCGAGCCTTAACCAGCAATTCTCTCAGCCCCTGCTGACTTGCCGGCAGCTCCGCGCAGCTTTCTAGCTCGCCCCTATTTGGTCTTCCTAGCGGTCGCGGCGGCCGGCGTAACGAGCGCGAAGTCCTTCATCTCGTCGGGTGAGAAATAGTAGAGCCGGTCGGGCGGCGTTTCCATCGCGTGAATCCAGAGGCCGGGCTTGATTCCCATGTCGTCGAGATGACGGGTGACGTCAGCGGTGGTGCGCTGCGCTTCCGACATGGCACGTTCCGGTGACAGCTTCTCGCTGGTACCGTTGAAAATCTGATGCACGCCGATGACGGCGTCCTTCTCCGCCATCCGCACGACACCGCCCGCCATGACGATCGGGCAGGAGGAGACGCAAAGCGCGCCGCCGGCTACGGTGGTTGCGATTTTCCGTTCCCGGATAACCGTGGAGATGGCGATCGCGTCGCCGATCGATCCGCCCGGTGAGTCGAGCGAAATTGTTTTGACATACTCGCCACGAGCTTTGATCTCCGCCTCGAAACGCGCGGCCGCGCCCGGTTCGATCGTGCCTTGCGCGAGCAGGACGCCGTCAGGCTGCAGTTCGAAGCGGATCGCCTTCTTGAGGAGCTCGGGGTCAGTCGTGACCTCGGCTGGTGCGCTTTGCGGCTTGCCCTCGGTGAGAGCGGGCGGAAGCATGGGGAGGGCGCCGGGCATCGCGGGATCGAAGGCCGGCGTGTCGGTGTTGGCGGCGCTGATTTCATGCCAGTCGATGACCACGAAGATTGCGGCCATCGTCAGCAGCGCGTGGAAGGCATGCCGCATCAGCCTGCCGTCATCGGCGGAGAGCACGTAGTTCTTCAACTTCTGCCCCGCCGTTTCCAGTCTCATGCGGGCGGTCCCTTGCGCGGCCCCTTGCCCGACAGGTCGAAGTTCGCGACGTTCGACTGATCCGCTGTTTCGGTGTGCTCCGCCGCCTCTACGGCGGTCTGGAGGTCGACCCCGTGGCGCTGGATTTCACGCTGCACTTCCAATGCCTGCAGCAGCTCGGCAGCGGTGAACCGGTCAGCGAAGGGGAGGCGCTGTTCCTGGCGGCGCAGCGTCGAATGGACGATCGACAGCATGAAGATCAGCACCGCCGGCAGGATGTCGATCGAGATGGCGCCGGCCCAACTCGGAATGAAATCGCCGGCATAACGCAGCACGGCCTCCGCCGAGGAGAGTGGCACGAACCGCCGCTCGGCCACCGGCTTGCGTTCGAGGATCTGATCGGCCGCCTGCGAGAGCACCTTGGACTGCGCCGCGACGGAGGATCGGATCGTTTCCATCACCTGGTCCTGGCGTGTCGCGAGGTCCGCCTCACGTCCGTCCGCAACCGGCGCGATGAAGCCAAGCGACAGGTCTTCCGCCGCACGCTTGACCGACGGCGCGATCGAGGTTTGCTCCAGCGAGGTGATGACGCCGGAAAGCCCAACGACTTCGGCCGCGAACTGGTCGGCACGCGGGTTGATCGCACCCGGCGCCGACACCAGCGTCCGCATTGTTTCGAGATGCTTGCGACCTTCGTCGAACAGCGTCGTCACCCGCTCGCGCGAGGCGTTGATGCCGTTTTCCAGCTCGGTCAGCTGCGAGGCCATCTGCGACAGAAGCTGCACGACACTGCCGGCGCCTGTCGTTCCGGTCAGTGCACCGGTTTCCCGCTCCTGATCGGCAAGCCGCTGAAACCGCTCCTGCGTGCGCTGGATGTCGGGCAGCAGGCTCTGGGCGGCAAGCGCGTTCTGATGCGCCTGGTCGAGATCGGCGGTGTAATCTTCCAGCGTTTCGGCGAGATGCTGTTCGAGTGCCGCGGAGCCGGCCAGTGCGGCGGCGTTCAGCCAGCTCGACATGGCGATGATCATCGCGCAGCCGAGCGCCATGACGCCGAGCATTGCCGCACGACCTCCGGTGCCGGTCACATGCGGATAAAAGCGAGCCATGTAGGTCCAGAAGGCGTAGATCGCCACCGACACGGCGCTGGAATAGATAAGCGCCGCAAAAAAGACGGCCGTTGCCGATCCGTCGAGGATGCTTCGCACGCCGAGATAGGTGTAAACGCCGGAGGCAAGCGCCAGGATCGCCAACGCGAAGCGTGTCATGGTCTCGACGGCCTCGATGCCATCCTGCAAGCGATGCGACGTGCCGAGCGCCATGGTCTCCTCCTGGCCAATGCATGTCTGCCAAAAGCGTGAGCCGCTTCGAGGCGAGGACATGCATAAGAACAAAGACCTAAGGCAGGTCGCGCAAGTCTTTGTTCACGCGATCCGCCTTAGCTCCTTAAGAAACCGATACAATACAGACAAAAGCAAGACTTGGCATCAGGCCGTGGACTGACGCCGTCAGGCCTCATTCGGCGGGATCGGTCGATGGAGCACGCAGCGACTTCTCGGAGATGTCGATCATCGGTGTGAAGCTCGCCGCCGGCATGCGGACCTCGTCGTGTTCATCGAGAGGGGTGGCGGGCACCAGGCCGCCGGCCCGCTCGCTACGCGCGACCTCGAGTTGTCCGGTCAGAATGGCGCGCTCGGCGCGCAGCTGTCGGATCTCCGACTTGGCGATCTCAAGGCTGGTGCGCAGCTGGCCGATTTCGTAGCGATCAGAATCCATGCGCGTGTCGATGTCGCGGCGCAGCGCGTCGGCATCCCGGTCGCGGCGCACGCGCAGGCTCTCGGCCTCACGCAGCTTCAGGGTTAGCTCGTTTGCCTGAGTGGCGAGTTCGCGGCGGGCGGCCTCGCTCTCGGCGCCGGTCGTGCGGGCGCGCTGCAGTTCCTCTGCAAGCCGCTCGGAACGGGAGAGGGACGTGGCGAGTTCGGACTTTACGCGCTTGAGATCGGCGCGTGCCGCCTGCAATTCCTCGTCCGTCATCTTGTTACGACCGTTCGCGGTGATGAGAAGTTTTTCCACGAGTTCGGCCTTGGAGCCGATCGCCTCATGCTTCGTCGTCAGGTGCGCGATCTCGAGCGCCGAGGAGGCCTGTAGCGTCTCATGCTCGACTTCCAGTCTCTTGTGGCGCTCTTCGACGAGCGAAAGGTCCTGCTTCAGATTGGCAACGGCCATCTGCAGGTTGCGCACTTGCGCTTCCTGTTCGATGAGGCTGGACTTCAAATGCGAGCGCTCTTCATTGAGACGCGCCATTTCGCGGGTCTGGACGCCGTTCTCGCGGCGCGAAGTTTCGATCAGCAGCTGGTGTGCCGTCGCTTCGTTGTCGAGCTTCTCACGGGTGGTCGAGAGTTCGCGGCTGCGCTGGTCGAGCTCGGTCTGGGCGCGCTTCAGCAGCGTCGAGGCTTCGTCGAACTGGATCGCGCGATCCGTCAGCTCGCGCTCGGCGTCAAGCAGCCGGTTTTCGATGATCGTGAATTCTTCGCGAGCGACCTGATGCACGCCCTGCAGCTTCGTCAGCTCGTCGCGAAACGCCTCGATCTCGGAGCGAAGCTGCGTGTTGTCGGCACGAAAATCCTTGTTTTCGGCGCTGAGGCGAAGGTTGTCCTGGTCGGCCTTCTGGCGCGCGTTGCTTTCGTAGTCGAGAAGCGAGCTGATGCGCGCGCATTCGGCGCGGAGCGCGCCGGTTTCGTTCAGCGACTGGCTGTGGGTGCCGAGCAGCGAGGAAACGCGTTCCTGCAGCGATGAGAGGCTCGACATGAGGTCCTCCGACGTCCGCTGGTTTTCTTCCAGCGCCGAGCCGAAGGCAGCAAAGTCGTTGACATCAGGGATGGCGTAGCGCAGCGGCTCATCGGCCGGGCGCTCATCGGTAATTGATGCGGGTCGGTATCCTGTTGTCGACAGCGATTTGCCGCCATCTTCTGCGCGACGAAAAAAGTTCATGACCATGACTTGTGCCCCAAAAGTACTTGCCAAAAACGCCGGCGAAATATGGATTTCAGCTAATTAAGCGACCGATCGAAAATTGCCGTGAGTCCGTAAACGCATGCTCCGCGTGCATCTAGAAACGGCTATGTGTCGGTGTCAAAATACGCGGCATGACAATCAACAGGTTTGACGGGCGGACCTGTGATGTTTGTGCAACAGGCAGATGGTGACTTATTCTTCAGGCAGAATCCGCATCTCGTCCGTCTCAATTTCGCTGCCCAGTTCGACCTCTTTCGTCTGCTTGTCATAGACACAGAAATAGCTGACGAAGCCGTTCGCGCCCTTCGGTTTGCCGGTCACGAGCGCCATGCCGTAGTGCTCGCTGCCGAACGGATCGACAACGGCATGCGGAAACTCGATCGAGGCTCGCGCCGCCTGTTTGCACTTTCCTTCAACCTCGGTCGCGAACTGCTGCCAGACGTCGCCTGAGGAGGCGCGGGCGGTCCCCGCCGCAGCGATTGCGATGGCAAACATGCAAAAGCGGATTTTATTCCTCTGCATCTGAAGAGCCCCGTCTTTCTGCTGTTGCGAAACGCGCCCATGATCAGCGATTTAGGGCTGCAAAGCCAAGTGCTTGGCGAAGGCAATTTTTCCTCTCCGCCCGTCTTTTTTGATATTTCGCCGGTTGCCTCTCCATGCTTGCGCTCCTATGTTCCGCCTCACCTGCCGATTACGCAAACTATTGCCAAAGGAGACCTGCAATGGCTTTCGAATTGCCCGAACTTCCCTATGACTATGAAGCGCTTCAGCCCTTCATGTCGAAGGAAACCCTGGAATTCCATCACGACAAGCACCACAAGGCTTATGTCGACAACGGCAACAAGCTTGCGGCAGAGGCAGGCCTTTCCGATCTCTCCCTCGAAGACGTCGTGAAGAAGTCGTTCGGCACCAATGCCGGCCTCTTCAACAATGCTGCCCAGCACTACAATCACGTTCACTTCTGGAAGTGGATGAAGAAGGGCGGCGGCGGCAACAAGCTGCCGAGCAAACTCGAGGCTGCGGTCAATTCCGACCTCGGCGGCTACGACAAGTTCAAGGCCGACTTTATCGCGGCCGGCACGACGCAGTTCGGCTCCGGCTGGGCTTGGGTTTCCGTCAAGAACGGCAAGCTCGAAATCTCCAAGACCCCGAACGGCGAAAACCCGCTCGTGCACGGCGCAACCCCGATCCTCGGTGTCGACGTGTGGGAACACTCCTACTACATCGACTACCGCAACGCGCGTCCGAAGTACCTCGAAGCCTTCGTCGACAGCCTGATCAACTGGGACTACGTCCTGGAGCGCTACGAAGCCGCCGCCAAGTAAGCGGTTCGCAAGAACAGATGCCAGCACCCGGCGCCTCGAAACGCCGGGTGTTTTCGTTTCGAGATCGTCACAGGCGTGTCATGCGGCGCGCCTAAATCGCTGCCATGACATCCTTTTCCGATCTTCCCATCCTCCGCTTCGGCGTCGTCGCAGATCCCCAATATGCTGCGAGGGAGCCGCATGTCGGGATGGACCGCCATTATGCCAATAGCCTCGCCAAGCTGTCGGAGGCGATCGAAGTCTTCAATGGCGAGGAGCTGAACTTCGTCATCACGCTCGGCGACATCATCGACCGGGATTTCGAGAGCTTCGACGACATCTTGCCGGTCTACGACAGGCTGAAGCACGAAAACTACTTTCTGCTCGGCAATCATGATTTTGCGGTTGCCGCCGATCGGTTGGCCGATGTCGCCAGCCGCGTCGGTCTGGCGTCATCCTATTACAGCTTCGTCAGGCAGGGCTGGCGGTTCATTGCTCTGAATGGCAACGAGGTCAGCACCTTTGCGCCGCCGGAAGGGCATGCCCGTCGGGAGGTTGCCGCCCGCCGGCTGGGCGAACTCCGGGCCATCGGCGCCGCCAACGCACAGGACTGGAACGCCATGCCTGATGACGAGCAGTTCGCCTGGCTTTCCCACCAGATCGAGGACGCCGCTGCCGCGGGCGAGCGCGTCATCGTCATGAACCACTACCCAGTCTATCCGCCAAACGAGCACGACAGCTGGGACCGCGAACGGATGATCGCGCTACTGGCTGCGCACGAACATGTGGCCGCCTATTTCAGTGGACATAACCACGCGGGCAATTTCGGCACGCTCGACGGATGCCATTTCCTCAATTTCAAGGGCATGGTTGATACCGAGAACGAGAATACCTTCGCCATCGTCGAAATCCGGACGGACCATATCGAGGTTCGTGGTTTCGGACGAGAGGACAGCCGGACGCTGACGCTCCGTCGCTAGGGGCGTCATCTCTGCGCCGCCACGTCGCGTGGAACCGACATGCTCCCATGAGGATCATCAAACTCATAGGAGGCCATCATGATTCGAAAACTAAAGTCGGGCGAATATCGTCTTTACTCGCGCAAGGTCGACCCCAAGACCCACAAGCGCAAAAATCTCGGCACGTTCAAATCGCGCGAAGCGGCCGAGAAGCATGAACGCGAGGTACAGTACTTCAAGCACCACTAGGCGGCACGTGAGCGTCTGAGCCTATCGGCGGCTCGATAAGTCCGGGTGGGTTCAGGCCTTGTTGGTGAGCCAAACCGTTGGCGCGCCCAGAACGCCGCCGGTGCGCATAGCCGCCCTTAGCTCTTCCAGCTTGCCGAAGGCCTGCGCGGCCTCGACCGTGGCAAACTCATGGGTGACGGTCACGTCGTTGGGATTGTCTGCGGCTTGGTAAACGGCCTCGGCGGTAACGCCGTTTGCCTTCTGCACGGCGGCAAACGCATCGTAGACCTTGCGCCAGGCAGTGTAGTCCGAAACCTCATGCCTTACGAACATTGTCGGCATCTGATCCTCCCACTTTTGGATTTACAGGCGAGGGCGTTCGGGTCGCCACCGTATCACCGAACGCGCCCGCGCGCCCGGGAAAAAACGGCAAGGTGCAGCATGGCACCTGCTCCTTGGCATTCGCCACATGCCCTAGCAGTTTCGGGGAGGCCGGACAGGCGCCGCTTTTTCAATCGATGGGGAAGAGTTGCGCCACCTGTTCAGGAGGATCGCCGCGATCAATCGCGTTCAGGAGGCTATCCTTTGTGTCGTAGCCATCTTGGAAGAGATCGAAGAATGTCGAGGCTGCCCGGCAGCCTTCGATGCTGATTGGATCTTTCTTGTGCAGGTGGCACCACTCCGAGAGTGCCTCGAATACGACGTCGACGTCTGTGAAGGAGATAGCGTTTAATAGGACTGTCATCTGGTTCGATGCTCCGCTCAGGCAGAAGCACAAAACTCCCAAGCGGCCGTTGCCATTAAATGCCGACCGATGATTGATTGTACCGCCTGCGACAGGGCATGGCTATTAACTAAGACATAGCAGGCCTCCGCAAGGCGATTCATCAGACCCGCTGATGCCGGCCTGTCGCGATGCTTGCCTTAAAAGTCTGGCGGAATTGATCTGACCTCTCGCAGGTAATCTGCGATCGGCGCCAGTTCGGCGGAGCGCGGCATATTTTCAAGAACATCTTCCGGCCTGCACCAGGGATAGGAGAGCGATGTAATCCACTCCATGACCTGCTTCAGATGATCCGACGAAATGATTTCCATCCGATCGATGGTGATGACGAGCCTCTGGACAAGACCGTGGACATCCGAAAAATACCAGTCGTAGCGACCACAGCCAATTCGGATGTCTCCGTTGTCCTTCGTCGACATGCCGACGAGCCAATGGCATGGAAAATGGCGTCGATTGGCATCTGTGGGTCGAGCCAGGCCGAACGTGTAGACATTTTCGAAGTCGTTCGCGAAACGCCGGCAGAGAATCTGTTCGATCTCAGGCAGGCCGCTGGCTGAATCTGGAAAGGAGATGGCGTCGGTGTTGACCACCATCTCCAGGGCAATATCCTCCGCGAAGGCATAGCGCATCAGGAATGGTCGGTTCCCGTCTTTTGCATAGAAATAGGTGCTGACGGCTTCGAACGGACTTGGCATGGCGCGATCCCCAACGGCACCCGGATCATTCTAGCTATTTTTGTTGTTGCAGTGGAGCACCGATCTGCGGCCTCGATTCTAACCTTGCTACCATCCGTGCGCTTACCCCAAGTCTGGAATTTATCCGCCTCGCTTTCTATTTCCTTTCGATTGAAACTCATCGAAGCGTGCTTCGGCTCTTGAAGATCGCGACCTACAACATCAACGGCGTGAACGGGCGCCTGGAAAATCTTCTTCGCTGGCTGAAGGAGGACAAGCCCGATGTCGTGTGCCTGCAGGAATTGAAAGCAGAGGATGCCCGGTTTCCACGCAGCGCGCTCGAGCGCGCCGGCTACAGCGCGATCTGGCATGGACAGAAGAGCTGGAACGGCGTCGCGATCCTCTCCAGAGGCTCGACGCCGATTCTGACGCGGCGCGGTCTTCCCGGCGATCCCGACGACAAGCACAGCCGCTACATCGAGGCGGCCATCGACGGTATCCTCATCGGATGCCTCTATCTTCCGAACGGAAATCCTGCGCCGGGGCCGAAATTCGACTACAAGCTCCGCTGGTTCCGACGGCTCCACGACTATGCCGCCGAGCTGCACGAGCTCGACATTCCTGCTCTCCTGGTCGGCGATTTCAACGTGATGCCGACAGATCTGGACGTCTACAAGCCGGAGCGTTGGCGGGATGACGCTCTCTTCCGGCCGGAGGTCCGCAAGGCCTATGCCGACCTTGTGGGGCAGGGCTGGACCGACGCCGTAAGACATCTGCATCCGAACGAGCGCATCTATACCTTCTGGAAATATTGGCGAAACTCGTTCGAGCGCGATGCCGGCCTTCGGATCGACCACTTCCTGCTCAGCCCGGTGGTCGCCCCATGGCTGAAATCGGCGAGCGTGCGCAGGAAGCCTCGGAGCTGGGAACACACAAGCGACCACGCGCCCGTGATGATCGAACTCGATATCGCCCGGCGCGAGGACTATGAGCAAGGATAACGGATGGCGAGGGATGAAACAGAAATTCGAGGTGTCCGATGAAGTTCATAACGGGTTGGCTGACCTGCAGGCAGGGAACGCGCGAGGAGTTCCTCCTCGTCATGGAACCTCATGTCGCGTCTACACGCAACGAGTCAGGTTGCGTATTTTTCGAGTATCATTGGCATAAGGATGACGAGGATGTGGTAGTTTTGATCGAAGGCTTTCGTGATGCCGAGGCGCACGAGTTCCATCGGCGGACACCGCACATGATCGCCATGCAGGCCGACGTTCGGCGGCTCCTCGCAAAGCTGAGTATTATTGAGACTCGCTCTGATGACGTCGCCCGTTATGATCTCGACTTTATTACAAATCCGCCGGGTCCGTATTGCCCCTAGTCACGCGAGAGAACCCTAGGAAGGAAGCCCACGGCCTACGCAGAGGAGGAGGATAGGATGAGCGATCACGTCTACAAGAAGGTGGAACTCATTGGGAGTTCGAAGGTGTCTGTCACCGAGGCGATCGAGACCGCGGTCGCGCGAGCCTCGAAAACGATGCGCAATCTCGAATGGTTCGAAGTCGATCAGATCCGCGGGCATATCAAGGACGGCGCAGTGGCGCATTATCAGGTCGTGATGAAGGTTGGATTTCGGATCGACGACACGCCGTGACAGGCTGGGGGAAGACGAGGAGGTCGCGTGCCCTGCCTCGTGTCTGTCGGCATCCGCTCAGGCTGCCGTGACCATTGGCAGCTCTTTCCGCTCCATCGCGTCGCGCTTCGGCGGCGTGCCGAACATGCGGGAATATTCGCGGCTGAACTGCGAGGCGCTTTCATACCCGACCTGATAGGCGGCCGTCGCCACGCTTGCACCGTCAGACACCATCAGTCGCCGTGCCTCCAGCAGCCGCATGTTCTTCTGGTACTTCAGCGGCGTCATGGCGGTCAGCTGCTTGAAATGCTGGTGGAAGGAAGAGGGGCTCATGTGTGCGACGGACGCAAGCTGCTCGATCCGCACCGGCGTGGCAAAGTTCTCGCGCAGCAGATGGATGGCGTCGGTCATGCGCCTGATGTGACTGCCGGGTAGCGCCAGCTTGCTGACCTCCGCTGCGTTCGGTCCGGTCAGCAGCCAGTAGCAGATCTCGCGCATGATCGCCGGATAGAGCACCGGAATGGCCTTCGGCGTATCGGCAAGGCGGACAAGCCTCAGCACGCAATCGGCAAGCACGCCGTCGAAATTCTGCACGAAGACACCGGCTGCGCTGTCACTGGCCGGTCGTGGCGGCTGTTCCATCGCCTCCATCACGTCGCGCAGGATCGCCACATCGAAATCGATGTTCAGGCCGATATACGGCTCCTCCTTGCTGGCCTTGGTGATCTGCCCAAGGGCCGGCACCTCGAAGGTAACGATCAGCGATTGCATCTCCCCATATTGGAGGACGCGGTCGCCGACCATGATTTCCTTGGCTCCCTGGACGACGACGCAGATCGTCGGCCGATAGATCATGTGGTTCGGCATGACCGGATGGGTGACGCGCGACACCGACAGCGCCGGCAGCGGAGTCTCGAAGCGCCCCTCGGCGTCGCCGGCCGTTCTGTCGATATAGGTGTGGATTGCCTGCTTCAGGGTATTCAGCATTGCCAGCGTCTCCTCGGTCATTCCTCGGCGGCAGCTCAAGATAGCCGCCGCATCGCATGATCCGCAAGTCGCTTGGAGGATTAGGCAAGAAATTCGAGAGTTCCGGCATTCAACAACCATGCCCGGCAAGCGTACCGTAGGAGGCATGAACTCCAGCAAAGGAAGAGATCATGTCGAAAAAAACGCAAGCAAATTCAGCATCTAAGGTTGCCATCGTCACCGGCGGCAGTCGTGGCCTCGGCCGCAATACGGCGATCGACCTCGCCCGTCGCGGCGTGAACGTCATCGTCACATACCGTGCAAATCAGGCAGAAGCAGAGACCGCTGTATCGGAGATAAAGGCACTCGGCGTCGAAGCCATCGCCCTGCAGCTGGACACCGGTCGCGTCGCCGACTTTGACGCCTTCGTGGGCAAGGTGAAGGAGGCCTTGCAAGGTCTTGGAAGGACTCGGTTCGACTACCTCGTCAATAATGCCGGCAGCAGCTATCACGCGACGATTGCCGAAACGACGGAAGAGGCCTTCGACGAGCTCGTTAACGTACACCTGAAGGGCGTCTTCTTCCTGACGCAGAAGCTGCTGCCGCTGATGGCCGATGGCGGGCGGATCATCAATGTCTCGAGCGGCCTTGCCCGCTTCGCAGTGCCCGGCATCTCCGCCTATGCATCGATGAAGGGGGCGATCGAGGTCTTCACCCGCTATCTCGCCAAGGAACTCGGCCCGCGCGGCATCACGGCCAACACCGTTGCGCCTGGCGCGATCGCCACCGATTTCAGCGGCGGCATGGTGCGGGACAATCCGACCTACAACAAGTTGGTCGCCGACGCGACGGCGCTCGGCCGTGCCGGCGTGCCCGACGATATCGGCCCGATGATCGCCGCGTTGCTTTCCGACGAAAACCGCTGGGTCAACGGCCAGCGCATCGAAGTCTCCGGCGGCACGCACCTCTGATCAGCTCACCCGGTCGCGGCTACCGGCGGGTTCGTCCATCCGCTGGTCCAGAGTTGCCGCAGCCGGTCGCCGTCGCCCCGGAAATAGGCGTCGGCGGTCTCGCAATGCTCGACACGGTCGCTGCGGAAATTGCGGATCGCCTGGCGCAGCTCGCACCAGGCGACGATGTTTGCAGTCTGCGAATAGTAGATGAGGGCGATCGGCTGGATCCTTCGCTCCGTCGCGCGGCCGAGTTCGTCGCGATAGTCGAGCATCAGCTTCTGTTCGTCGCGGATGGCGCGGCGAACCAGACCAAGATCGAGCCCGACCGGGGATTGGGCCACCGATCCCCAGGCATAGAGCGCCTTTCGCTCCATCGCTTGACGCAGGGGCGCCGGTATTGCGCCCGTTATCTTCTGGTTGACTCCCTTGGCCGCCCGCTTGAGTTCCTCGTCGCCCGTCCGGTCGAGCAGCGCCAGCGACAAGACGATCGCCTCCATTTCCTCGACCGAGAACATCAGCGGCGGCAGGTCGAAGCCCGGCCGCATGATGTAGCCGATGCCGCGGCCGCCCTCGATCGGGACGCGCATCGCCTGCAAGGCGGCGATGTCGCGATAGATCGAGCGCACGGTCACCTCGAGCGTTTCCGCCATGCGGGCCGCAGTCATCGGCTTGCTCGCCAGCCGCAGGATCTGGATGATCTCGAAAAGCCGTGAGGCCTTGCGCATTTTCGCCTCCTTCAGCCTATGCTCCTGACAATACACTGTCAGTTGGGCCGTCGTATAGCACTCGCTATCGAATTGAAAATCAACATCGTCTTTGAAATCGACCTTGAATTGGATAGCGGACAACTGACATGACCTACAGCGAAAATCTCTGGCTCTACTTCACGCTTCTCTTCGGCATCATCATCGTCCCCGGCATGGATATGCTGTTCGTGCTGGCCAATTCGCTGACCGGCGGTCGGCGCACGGGTATCGCCGCGACCGCCGGCATCATGGCGGGTGGGGCCGTGCACTCGCTCTATGGCGCGATCGGTGTCGGTGTGCTCGCCGTCCTGCTGCCGACCTTGTTCAATCCGCTGCTCTTTGCCGGCGCGGCCTATATGGCATGGATCGGCTACACGCTGATCCGCAGTTCGATCACGGTCGACACGGTCGGGCCAGGCGGCTTGCACTCGGGTTGGCGGGCCTTTCGCCAGGGCGCGGCGACCTGCCTGATCAACCCGAAGGCGTATCTCTTCATGATCGCGGTCTATCCGCAGTTCCTGAAGCCGATCTATGGTCCGATCTGGGCGCAAGGCCTCGTGATGGGCTTCATGACGATGGCGACGCAGGCCGCCGTCTACGGCACTTTGGCCCTGACGGCGGCCAGAAGCCGCACGATGCTGGTCTCCAATCCGAAGGCGACAATTCTGGTCGGGCGGATCGCCGGGGCGCTGCTGATCGCCGTTTCGATCCTCACTGCATGGCACGGCTGGCGCACGCCGGCATGAGGTGTGAATGCGAAACGATTTAAAGCTTCGTTTTTCCTGAAATCTCACCCACTTGTTACTTTTTGGGGCGAAAAAATTTGCCATGATGCCGCCCGTCGGCGAGGCGCCGGGCTTCGCGGACCTTGTTATCAAAGAGGAGTGGAGACATGAGACTGAAAGCTATAGTCGCGGCAGTGCTCGTTGCCGGTCTGGGGGTCGGCATCGCAATTGCAGCGGAGGACGGCACGCATGACGCACGCTCTGCATTGATGAAGAAGGTGGGCGGCGCGGCGGGAGCCCTGGCTGCGATCGCCAAGGGCGAAAAGCCCTTTGACGCAGAGGTAGTCAAGGCCTCGTTTACAACAATCTCGGAAACCGCAAAGGTTTTCCCTGATCAGTTCAAGCCTGGCACCGAGAAAGGCGACAAGGCGGCGAGTCCGAAGATCTGGGAAGATCAAGCGGACTTCAAGGCCCGTGCAGAAAAGCTTTCAACCGAAGCTGCTGCGCTGGTAGCCAAGCCTCCGAGCGATGCGGCCGGTGTCGGCGCCGCTATGAAGGCGCTTGGCGCAAATTGCGGCGGCTGTCATGAGAAGTTTCGGATAAAGACCGAATAGCGATCCTGACCTTTCAGTCAAACGATCCGCGTCAGCCTTGCCGCTGGAGCGGATCGTTTTATGTTTTCAATGGTGCGATTGATAACGGGAGCTGTGAATGGTCCGCAGGTTCGTCCGGTTTTTGCTCTGTCTTGTCGGAGTATTCCTCATTGGCGGAGCGGTTTTCTATTTCATAACCACGCCGAACCCGCTTCCTGAAAGCCACTGGACCAACCTTGGCGAACCCGACCTGAAGAACGGTGAAATGGTCTTCTGGACGGGCGGCTGTGTCAGCTGTCACGCCGCACCCGGATCGGAAGGCGATGCCAAGCTCACTCTGTCGGGCGGCCTGGCATTGAAGAGCCCCTTCGGGACCTTCCATGTGCCCAACATCTCGCCGGACGAGAAGGCGGGCATCGGCACATGGACGCTGGCGCAATTCGGCAACGCGATGAAGCGGGGCGTGGCACCGAACGGCGAGCACCTCTATCCGTCCTTCCCCTACAACTCCTACGCTCGGATAAGCGACAAGGACGTCAACGATCTCTTCGGCTACCTAAAAACGCTGCCCAAAAGCAGCAATATCGCCCCGCCGCACGAACTGCCGTTCCCTTATAATATCCGGTTGGCGCTGGGTGGCTGGAAGTTGCTCTATTTCAACGACGAACAGCGTGTCGCTCTTCCGGGCAATGCCGACGACAAGGTCAAGCGCGGGCAATACCTGGTGGAAGGTGCTGGCCATTGCGGCGAATGCCATACGCCGCGTGATCGCCTTGGCGGATTTGAGGCAGACCAGTGGCTCGCGGGTGCGCCGAACCCGGAAGGGCAGGGCAGGATTCCCAACATCACGCCGGGCTCGAAGACCGTCGGTTCCTGGAGCCAGGAGGATATCGCCAACTATCTCGAGACCGGCTTCACGCCCGATTTCGATTCGGCTGGCGGCTCGATGGCGGACGTGCAACGAAACCTTGCGCACCTGCCGAAGCCGGAGCTCGAGGCGATCGCGGCATATTTGAAGGCAGTTCCCAACCGTTAATATTAGCAATATCTCAAAAATGCCGCATTGCAGCACTCCACTTGCCCGTGCGCACTGAATGCCCTGTGGCGAACCCCGGTTCGCTTTCCGAATGACGCAACCAAAACGTCTTCCGAAAGGACAGCTGCATGCACAGCACGTCGATAGATCCTGCCGACGATCTCGAGACCGTTGCCCGCAAGGGCGGCAAATTGCGGCGCATGGCGGTGCGGATACCGACCTATATGGCCGATATCCGTGAAAATCCGGCCTGGTTGCCGATGTTCCTGTTGGCGCGAACGATACCGGCGCGCAAGGTGCATTGGCTGACCGCACGTCGCAGCAACGGCGCGATCGAGAAGTTGCCGACGCTCTTCAAGGGTGTGGATCACACAAGCGCGGTCGCGGCATTGAGGCGGGATGGGATATTTCCAGAGCTGACCCTGCCCGAAGCGATCACCCGCGAAATCGCGAGCTTTGCCAGCGCCACCCCATGCTTCGGCAACTTCGATCGCAAGATCGAGTTTCAGGCGTCCGATCACCGCGCCGCCGAGCAGGAGTGGGGGAAGCCAATACTAAGCGGTCATCATTTCGAGCGAGCGCTCGATTGCCCGGCCGTACGGACCGTCCAGCGCGACCCTGTTCTGTCGGAGATTGCCCGTTGCTATTTGGGGGCACAGGCTCGCCTCATCACCACCCGCATCTGGTGGAGCTTTCCAACGCGGGCGAGCG
Organism: Rhizobium grahamii CCGE 502; assembly: GCF_000298315.2. GTDB lineage: Bacteria > Pseudomonadota > Alphaproteobacteria > Rhizobiales > Rhizobiaceae > Rhizobium > Rhizobium grahamii. The sequence goes on from NZ_AEYE02000007.1 coordinate 55,467, forward strand.
AAGCCGACCGTAGCCTGGCGTCGCTGGACAAGTTCCACTTCGATCTTGACGACTGGCGGATGCTGAAGTTCTTCTTCTATCTCGTCGACGTCGACGAAGGCACCGGTCCGCATGTCTATGTCAGGGGCAGCCACAACAAGCGGCGCATCAAGCATCAGCTGACCCTTCTGGTCGGCCACCCTGCGCATGAGATCCTGGATTTCTATGGCAAGGAAAGCGTGACGACGCTGACCGGCGAGGCCGGCTTCGGCTTCGTGGAGGATCCCTTCGGCTTTCATATGGGCACGGTTGCCACGACCAAGCCGCGCCTGATGATGGAGGTGGGCTTCGGCGTTTCCAAGCCGTCGCGCCGCCGCTTCCACGGCGAGCCGGTGCTGCGATAAGCAGATGCGGCCTCAGGCCGCTTTGGGTTGATGCTCGGCGCCGAACATCAGGACATATTGGTCAAGCTCGTCGCCGGCATGTCCGAGCGCACGATAGATTTCCGCGGCAAAGGTCATCGGTGCCGATCCGGGTGCCGTCACCAGCTTTCCATCGCGCACGGCTTGCGGGCTGTCCTTGTAGCGGGAATGGCCGGTATAGCCCGGCGCGCTGGCGATGAAATCGGCGGCATTGCTGGTATGGTCCGTGGCATCAAGCACGCCGGCGCGGGCAAGCGCCAGTGTCGCCCCGCAAATTCCCGCGACGAGTTTGCCATGGGCGACGAAGTCGTCGATGACAGGTTTCAGATCGGGCGCTTTCTCCGTTTCCCAGATCGTTCCGCCGCAGAGCACGAGCCCGTCGAAGGCGTTGGCATGCAGGTTTTCCGCGGCGGTGTCGGACGCGACGCGCATGCCGCCCATCGAGCGCACCTCAGCGCCGTCGGGCGTTGCGATCACTACGTCGAAGCCGAAATAGGAGCGTGCAGAGGCCGTCAGTTGGGCGACCTCCCAGTCGGCGAATCCATCTGTGAGGACGATTGCAAGTCGGGTCATCCGTTTCTCCTTGCAGGCTGTCCGGGTCGGCCAATGCCGCTCATGCCAAAGCCTGCATATAGCGCATGCCGGTGACCGGGCGAGGCACGAAATCCATATTCTCGTAGAAGCGATGGGCCTGCACGTTGCCGGTGGCGGCGCTGACCGAGAGGTAGCCGCAGCCCGCATTGCGGGCGGTGTCGCGGGCGCGGTTGACGAGATGCTGGCCGACGCCGTGGCCGCGATGCCCGTCACGCACGAAGAGATGATGCAGATCCATGCCGCGCGCGCCGTCCTGCGCCCTGTAGAGCGGCACGAGAATGGCGTAGCCGATCAGGCCCTCATCGCTTTCGGCAATCAGCGCGCTGATCCACGGCACCGGGCCGAACAGGTCGCGCTCGAGCTGCTCTGGGTTCGAGGCGGACGGGTCGCCGTGATGCTTGGCGAGCAGGCCGATCATTTCACTGAGTTCAGGGAGATCGCGCGGTTTGGCGGCGCGGATGTTGATCACCGGTGGGCGGATCAATGAGAGTTCGCTGTCTTCGATTTCAAGCATGGTCTTCGCGTCCTTGTGTGGTGTTCTGCCGTCAGGACGCTGCCGATACAACAAAGCCGCCTGACGGCGGCTTGTTGACAATATGATCTGTCCGGCCGCCCCTTACAGGTACAGCCAAAAATACGAGCTGGTGATGTGCGCGTTCTTGATCATGTGCCGATAGATCATACAGAACGCGCCGTTTGTCAATGGGGTGTACGCGTCGGCGCCGGGAAGCGCACAGCGTTCATCGGCCATCCGCCATCTGGCGGGCCAAACACGGCGAGGAGGCTTTTCGGCAATGAGTTATTGATATAGGGTACCCCCCTATACTAAATGGATGAAGCCATGTCCCACACAACGCATCACAAGAAAAAGCTGATGGCTCGTGTCAGCCGTCTGAAAGGCCAACTGGAGGCCGTCGAGCGCGCCCTGGAGGCGGAGCGGCCTTGCGGAGAGATTCTGCAGCTGCTGGCTTCGATCCGCGGCGCCCTCAACGGCCTGACCGGCGAGGTGCTGGACGATCATCTGCACGAGCATGTCCTCCATGCCGCCGACGAGAGGGCCCGGGCGGAAGCCGTCGAAGAGATATCCGAAGTTCTGCGAACCTATATTCGCTGAGGCAACAGACGTGAGGAGCGTGCGATGAGCGCACAGACCGAAACACTTGAGCACGACCACGTTTTCCTGGGTGCCGATCATGACCGCAATGCCCGTCGCGTCTGGTTCGTCATTGCGCTGACAGCCGTCATGATGGTGGTCGAGATCGGTGCCGGAACCTACTACGGCTCGATGGCGCTGGTCGCTGATGGCTGGCACATGTCGACGCATGCGAGCGCGCTGCTGATCTCCGCCGTTGCCTATCTCTATGCCCGCCGCCAGGCGCACAATCCGCGCTTCACCTTCGGCACTGGCAAGCTCGGCGACCTCGCAGGTTTCGCCAGCGCCATCATCCTGATGCTGATTGCCTTGCTCATGGCCTGGGAGAGCTTCCTGCGCATCACCCATCCAGTGCCGATCAGCTTCGCACAGGCGATCGGCGTTGCCGTCGTCGGTCTGCTCGTCAATCTGGCCAGCGCCTGGCTGCTGAAGGATGACCATCATGGCCACAGCCACGGCCATTCCCACCATCACGGGCACGATCATTACCATGACCACGGCGATCATGCCCATCGTGGAGACCACGCACACTCCGCGCATGCCGCCGACAACAACATGCGCGCCGCCTACGTCCACGTCATCGCGGACGCCCTGACCTCGGTGCTTGCCATCGCCGCATTGCTGCTCGGCAGCCTCTACGGCTGGCTGTGGCTCGATCCGTTGATGGGCATCGTCGGTGGCCTGATCATCGCGCAGTGGTCGTGGGGTTTGCTGAAGTCCTCAGGCCGCGTGCTGCTCGATGTCGTGCCACGGGAGACGGAGTTGCAGGACGAGATCCGCTCGGCGCTGGAAACCGGCAACGAACGCATCACCGACCTTCACGTCTGGCAGGTCGGTCCCGGCCATCACGCCGCGATCGTCGCACTGGTGACGCCGCAGCCGGAAAGCCCGGCCTTTTACAAGGCGAAGCTCGAACCCGTTGCCGGCCTCTCGCACGTCACCGTCGAGGTCACGCAGTCGGCCGCGGCTTGACGCGACTCATCCGGGCCACAATCAGTCTCTAGCCCTGTATCCATTGATTTGAGACAGAGGAATTTTCATGCGTGGCTTTTCAATTCGCCGCCGGACCTTTCTCGGTTCGGCACTGCTTTCACCCGCCCTGCTGCTGCCGCGCATTGCCTGGTCGGAGGAGAGCGATGATGAAATCAACCGGCGGATGGAAGCGCTTGAGAAGGAGATCGGCGGCCGCATCGGTGTGTCGGCCATCGACACCGAGACCAACATCTCCTTCGGCTATCGCGAGACCGAGCGCTTTCCCCTCTGCAGCACGTTCAAGGTCCTGGCCGCGGGGCTCGTACTGGCGCGTGTCGACAAGGGACAGGAAACCCTCGAGCGCCGCATCGTCTACGAACAGGACAAGCTCGTCACCTATTCACCGGAAACGGAAAAGCACGTCGGCGGCGAGGGCATGAGCATTGGTGAGCTCTGCGAGGCGGCCATCACGCTCAGCGACAACACCGCCGGCAATCTTTTGCTGGAAAGCTTCGGCGGCCCGGCCGAGCTGACCAAATGGCTGCGCACGCTCGGCGATCGCTCGACGCGGCTCGACCGCTGGGAAACGGCGCTCAATGAAGCCAAGGACGGCGACCCGCAGGATACCACGACCCCGGATGCGATGGTCGACACGCTCGGCAACCTCACGCTGGGCTCGGCCCTGTCGGAGCCGTCGCGCGACAGGCTCGCGGCGTGGATGGTGGCCAATACGACAGGCGGCGCACGATTGCGCGCCGGTCTGCCCGATACGTGGAAGATCGGCGACAAGACCGGCACCGGCAACAATGGCAGCGCCGCCGATATCGCCGTCCTCTGGCCGCCGGGGCATGGTGCAATCCTGGTTGCTGCTTACGTCACGCAGGCCAAAGCTCCGGTGTCGGAGATCAACCCTGTCTTCGCCGAAGTCGGGAAGATCGTGACCGATATGGTCGGATAGGGCTTTTCCGTCAAAGAGATGCGACGGAAACGTGAATCTCCGCCGCATCGATCTGAATCAGTTTGTGAAAGCCGCCATTCCGCCCATGCGGGTGGTTAGATCACGAATTCCTCCGCGTATGTCTGTGGCTCGGGAACGACCGTAACCTCCACCGGAATGATCCAATTGGCCACGTAGCTCTCGCAGTCGGAACGCTGGAGGTCGGGCTGCACGCACCCCGCCCCGTCGGTCGCGCGACATCGCAGTATGTATTGCCCCACTTCGTCAGGGGTCCACATGTACTCCCACAAGCGCCATGCAAACGGACGGTCTGTTTCGAGGAGCCTTGCTTCGCTCCAGCCTCTGCCATCTCCGGTGCAGACCTCCACCTGCCGGATCGCAGCCTCTCCGCTCCAGGCGGCTCCAAAAATCCGGTACGGTTGGCCGACGATAAGACGCGCCCCCTGTACCGGACGCGCGATCTGCGCTTTGACCTCCATCTCCGCAAGGGGAACCAGCCTGGGTTCCCCGAGGCTGCGCTCCCAACGGAAGTAGTCGCGCGCCTGCGCGGCGACAATCACGGTGAGATTCGTATTGCCTCACCCAAGAGTGTTCCTAGAGAATAATG
>NZ_AEYE02000006.1 GCF_000298315.2 Rhizobium grahamii CCGE 502
GCGCCGGTCTTGAGCGCCGACGTCGGCCTGCACGCGGTGTCGGACATCGCCGAAACGATCAACCCGGCGGCGGATGCCGGCACGCAGCAGACGGGCGGCGCATTGACCTTCACCGATGTCGATCTCATCGATCGTCCGACGGCGAGCTACGCGTTCAAGGCGATCGCGCCCACCGGCGTGACGCTGTCGAGCGAGCAGGAAGCCGCCCTCAAGGCCGCCTTCAGCGCAACCGCCGCCGCCGGCAACACCAACAACGGCAGGGTCAACTGGACCTATTCGATCGCCGAAAGCTCGCTTGATTTCCTCGGCAAGGGCCAGAGCGTCAAGCTCACCTACACGATCACCGTCGCCGACGGTAAGGGTGGCTCCTCCAGCCAGGATGTCATCGTCACGGTCAACGGCGTCAACGACGCACCGGTCGCGGTCGCCGACAGCAACATCGACCCCAACCATCCGGACCAGTTCACCGACCTGGTGAAGGAAGCGGGCGTCAAGGACCACGGCAATGCCAGCGAAGCAGGCGACAGCCTCGCCAAGGGCAACGTGCTTGCCAACGACACCGACGTCGACTTCAACGACACCAAGAGCGTTTCGGCGCTCACCGGCAGCGACAAGATCCTGGGCCTCTTCGTCAAGGAAGGTATTTACGGCAAGCTGTATCTCGCCGCCAACGGCGACTACACCTACGACCTGCGTGACAGCGACGCTCAGACCAACGCCCTGAAGCAGGGCGAGCATGTCACCGACACCTTCACCTACACGGTCAAGGACGCCAACGGCCTGACGTCGCAGACGACGCTGACGATCATGATCGAAGGCACCAACGACGCGCCGGTGGCGAAGGCGCAATACGCTGACGTCGGCGAAGGCATTGCCAAGACGGATGTTTCGACGACGGACGGCAACCTGCTCAACGGTGCGACCGATGTCGACCACGACCATGTTCTGAGCGTTGCCAATGTCGATGGCCACAGCGACGGTGCCGCTGGCGCTGCCGGCAACTACGGCACGCTGACCTGGAATGCCGCGACCGGGGCCTACACCTACACGCTCGACAATACCAAGGACGCGGTGCAGGCGCTGGCAAAGGGCGAATTGCGCCTTGAGACCTTCACCTTCACGGTGGCTGACGAGCACGGTGCGACCAGCACCCGGACGCTGACGGTCACTATCACCGGCACCAACGACGCGCCGGTGGCGCAGGCACAGGTCAACGA
>NZ_AEYE02000005.1 GCF_000298315.2 Rhizobium grahamii CCGE 502
TTGCAGTCGTGGTGCCGTCGCCGGCGATGTCGTTGGTCTTCGAAGCAACTTCGCGGACCATCTGGGCGCCCATGTTTTCGAACTTGTCTTCGAGTTCGATTTCCTTGGCGACCGATACGCCGTCCTTGGTGATGCGCGGAGCGCCGAAGGACTTGTCGATGATGACGTTGCGACCCTTCGGGCCGAGCGTTACCTTCACTGCGTCAGCGAGAATGTCGACGCCCTTGAGCATCTTTTCGCGCGCTGTGCGGCCAAACTTGATTTCTTTAGCTGCCATGATTGAAACTCCTGAATTCGAGTTGTCCGGGCTTGGGGCCCGTGGCTAAAATCGGAAAGGGAAAACGGCTGATTAGCCGATGATGCCCATGATGTCGGCTTCCTTCATGATTAGAAGGTCTTCGCCGTTGATCTTGACTTCGGTGCCGGACCACTTGCCGAACAGAACGCGATCGCCAGCCTTGACGTCGAGAGCGACGACCTTGCCGGACTCGTCACGAGCGCCGGAACCGACGGCGACGATTTCGCCTTCCTGCGGCTTTTCCTTAGCGGTGTCCGGAATGATGATGCCGCCCTTGGTCTTTTCTTCGGACTCAACGCGGCGAACGACGACGCGATCGTGAAGGGGGCGGAAGTTGGTGCTTGCCATTGTCTAATCCCTCGATCAAATGACACTCGCAGGCCGAGAGCGGCCCGCACGGATGGGTGTTAGCACTCGCCATTGGGGAGTGCTAGCGAGGCAGCATTTAGGAGTGGCCCGTCGGGGAGTCAAGGACGGCCTGAATTTTTCTTCGCCGTCGTCTCAAGCAGGCTTAGCAGCGCATCCTTGTCGGAAGTGCGACAGGCCGTGCGGCGACCACCTTTCCCTAAGCTTTCTTTCCTCGAAAGAGATCACTGCCGCCCACCTGTCGCTAGGATTGTCGTAAGGGCGTGCCAATGATATCGAGCGCCTTGGGGCAAGAGGGGCGGCAACCGTGAATAAGGCGATCGCGGCAGAAGACATCGTGGCGGCACCAACGCTGCGAGAGGCGGTTCGCGTCTGGGCGTGGATCGGCTGCCTGAGCTTCGGCGGGCCGGCCGGTCAGATCGCCCTCATGCACAAGACCATTGTCGACGAGAAGCGCTGGATCTCTGAGGAACGCTTCCTGCACGCGCTTAATTTCTGCATGCTGCTGCCGGGCCCCGAAGCCCAGCAACTGGCCACATATATCGGCTGGCTGATGCACGGTGTCCGTGGCGGGTTCATAGCCGGCCTGCTGTTCATATTGCCGGGCTTCCTAGTCATTCTGATCCTATCGAGCCTCTATGCCATCTTTCAGGAGGCAGCCTGGCTTCCGGCGCTTTTCTTCGGAGTGAAGGCTGCTGTTCTGGCGATCGTCATCGAGGCCTTGCTCCGAGTGAGCCGCCGAGCCCTCAAGGAGCGCTTTCACTACTATGTGGCCGGAGCGTCGTTCCTGGCGCTCTTCCTGCTGAACCTGCCGTTTCCTCTCATCATTGTCCTCGCCGGCGCAGCAGGACTGCTGTGGATGCAGTATCGCCAGCGTGGGTTGGCAACGCCGATGCCGCAAACCGCTCGCCGTGGACGACTTCCTGCAGTCACGCCGCATACGATCGCAAGGCCGCTCGTGGTATTGGTGTTCTGGATCCTCGTCTGGCAGTCACCGCTCTTCTTCATTCGTGGCCTCGACGCGCCGATGGACCTGATCGCCGAAACGTTGAGCGGCGAAACCAACGTATTCGGCGCCGTCTTCATCTTCTTCTCCAAGATGGCCGTCATCACTTTCGGAGGCGCATACGCCGTCCTTTCCTATGTCGCGCAGGTCGCCGTCGGCCACTACGCGTGGCTTCAGCCCGGCGAGATGCTCGATGGACTGGCCCTTGCCGAGACGACGCCTGGGCCGCTTGTCCTCGTCCTCTGTTTCGTCGGTTTCCTCGCTGGCTATCGCAATCCCATTGCGATGGCGCCCCTTGCCGGTGGCGTTCTTGGCGCCTTCCTCGCTGCCTGGGCGACGTTCGTGCCGAGCTTCATCTGGATTTTCGCCGGGGCTCCCTACATCGAGAAGCTGCGCAACAACGAGAAGCTCTCTGCCGCCCTTTCGGCGATTACGGCTGCCGTCGTCGGCGTCATTCTCAATCTTGCGCTCTGGTTCGGCCTGCATGTGCTCTTTGCCGAGGTTGGCCGCGTCGCGCTCTTTTCCGGCAGGACCGGCCTGCCGATCATCGGTGTTGCGTGGCCGCAGTGGTGGACGCTCGATGCCGCCGCACTCGGGATCTTCGTGCTGGCGTCCATTCTGCTGTTTCGCTTCAAGAAGGGAATCCTGACGGCAATTGGCATATCCACTGTCGCAGGCCTGTTGGCCAAGGCTGCCGTCGCCGTCCTCTAGTCGGCTCGTTTCGGTTTTTTGCAGCCGCAGCGCAAAATGCCTTGCCATCCCGGCAGGCCTTTGCGATGTCACCCGTGACTTAACGACATCGGGACATCGGAATGGCCAAGCGGATCGAAAACTTTGCGGAAATCACCAGCCAGTATGACGCGGTGTTCTGCGATGTCTGGGGTGTCTTGCACAATGGCGTCGATCCGTTCCCGAAGGCGGCTGCCGCGCTGGAAGCGGCCCGCAGCGAGGGGCTGACCGTCGTTCTCATCACCAATTCGCCGCGCATTGCTCCGCAGGTGGTGGCACAGCTCCGGCAGATCGGCATTCAGGATGGCGCCTACGATCGGATTGTGACGTCGGGCGATGTCACGCGGGGCCTCATTGCCGAGGGGCCGAAGAAGGTCTTCCTGCTCGGGCCGGAGCGCGACCTGGCGATCATCGAGGGGCTCGGCGTGGAGCGCGTCGATGCGCGTGATGCCGATTCCGTTGTCTGCACAGGCTTCTTCGACGATGAAACTGAGACGCCCGAAGACTATACCGAGATGCTGAAGGCGTTTCAGGTGCGCGGCGTGCCGATGATCTGCGCCAACCCCGACCTGGTTGTCGAGCGCGGCCACAAGATCATCCCCTGCGCCGGCGCGATGGCGGCCTACTACAATCAGCTCGGTGGGCAGACCCGCATTGCCGGCAAGCCGCACAAGCCGATCTACGACGCCGTATTGTCCGTTGCCCGCGACGCCCATGGTGAGTTTCCGAAGGGCCGTGTCCTTGCAATCGGGGACGGAATGCCGACCGATGTTCGCGGTGCTCTCGATTACGGCCTCGACCTCCTCTATATCAGCGGCGGCATCCACGCGAAGGAATACACGCTGAACGGAGAGACGGACGAGGCCATCCTGACGGCCTTTCTGGAGCGCGAAAAAGTATCACCGAAGTGGTGGATGCCTCGTCTCGCATAAAGAGCCCAGCACAAGAAAAGCCAGCCGATGACCGTTTTTCACCGCAACGAAACCCGTGAACCGCTGCCGGCCCACCTGCGTGGCGGCGTGGTCGCCATCGGTAACTTCGACGGCGTGCATCGTGGGCATCAGTCCGTGCTGAACCGGGCTTTGGAGATTTCGCGGCATCGCGGCATTCCGGCGCTTGCCCTCACCTTCGAGCCGCATCCGCGTACAGTCTTCCGGCCCGATCAGCCGGTCTTTCGCCTGACGCCTGCGCCGCTCAAGGCTCGGCTTCTCGAAGCGATCGGCTTCAACGCCGTCATTGAATACCCCTTCGACAGGGAGTTTTCGCAGCGTTCGGCCGACGATTTCATCCATTCGATCCTCAAGGACTGGCTTGACGCTTCAGAGGTCGTGACGGGCTTCAACTTTCATTTCGGCCGTGGCCGGGAAGGCGGTCCTGCCTTCCTGATGGAAGCCGGCCAGAAATACGGCTTCGGCGTAACCCTGATCGACGCGTTTCGTGACGAGAATACTGACGTCGTCTCCTCGAGCCATGTTCGCGAATTGCTGAAAGACGGCAATGTCAGCGAGGCGGCGGCGATGCTCGGCTATCACTATACCATCGAAGCGGAAGTGATTGGCGGCGAGAAGCTAGGGCGCCAGCTCGGCTTCCCGACTGCGAACATGCAGTTGCCGGCCGAAGCCGATCTCAAGGCGGGCATTTACGCCGTTCGCTTCCGTCTTGCTGACGGTACGTTGCACGACGCCGTCGCCAGCTACGGTCGGCGGCCAACGGTCACGGACAATGGCACGCCGCTGCTCGAAACCTACGTCTTCGATTTCAGCGGCGACCTGTACGGGCAGATCTGTTCCGTATCCTTCTTCGGCTACCTGCGCCCTGAACTGAAGTTCGACGGCCTCGATCCCCTTGTTGAGCAGATGAACCGAGACAAGGAAGAAGCAAGGGCGCTGCTAACAGGTGTGCAGTCGCTCGGAGAGCTTGATCGCAAGATCTGCTTCGTCTGAAAGGCTCTAGTGACCTTCGAAAATTGTGGCTCTTTCGGGGCAGCGGCGCTTGTCGTGTGCGCTCGCGGGGATATGTCATCTATTTGATAAGACGCGGATTCGCTGCGCCCCCACAGCATCGAAAGGCATTCTTCAAATGGATAAGAGGTTTGGAACGGCAGCCTGCTGGCTGCTCATCATTCCCTATATCGGGCTCCTATGGGTTCCCTTCTACAACTTTCACGACCCCGTTCTCTTCGGCTTCCCCTTCTTCTATTGGTATCAGCTGGCCTGGGTGCCGGTTACCGCCTTCCTGACCTGGATCGCCTACCGGAGCATGCGCGATGACGACTGATCTCAACGCCACCGCGCTTGCCGTTTTCATCTTCTTCTTCGTGCTCGTCACGGTCATGGGCTTCGTCGCCTCCCGCTGGCGCAAGCCGAAAACACTTGACCATCTTGACGAGTGGGGTCTTGGCGGCCGCAGCTTCGGCACCTGGATCACCTGGTTTCTGGTCGGCGGCGACTTCTATACCGCCTACACGGTCATCGCTGTTCCGGCTTTGGTTTATACTGTCGGCGCCTACGGCTTCTTCGCGCTGCCCTACACCATCGTCGTCTATCCGTTCGTCTTCATGGTCATGCCCGTGCTTTGGAAGCGGGCGAGTGATTTTGGCTACGTGACGGCCGCCGATGTGGTCCACGGCCAGTACGGATCGCGGGGGCTGGAGCTTGCGGTCGCCGCCACCGGCGTGATTGCCACGATGCCCTATATTGCCCTGCAGCTCGTCGGCATGACGGCAGCCCTGAAGGCGCTCGGTCTCCACGGGGAAGTGCCGCTTGCGATCGCCTTCATCGTGCTCGCGCTCTACACCTATTCGGCGGGCCTGCGGGCACCGGCGCTGATCGCCTTCGTCAAGGACATCATGATCTACATCGTGGTGATCGCCGCCGTGGCGCTGATCCCCTCGAAATTGGGCGGCTATGCCAACGTCTTTGCCGCCGCCGATGCGGCGTTCCAGGCCAAGGGTTCCGGCAGCCTGCTTCTTCTGCCCAACCAGTATGTCGCCTACGCGACGCTGGCGCTCGGATCGGCGCTTGCGGCCTTCATGTATCCGCATACGCTGACCGGCATCTTTGCCTCAAAAAGCGGCAACACGATCCGCAAGAACGCCGTGCTGCTTCCGGCCTATACGCTGCTGCTCGGCCTTCTGGCGCTGCTCGGCTACATGGGACATGCGGCTGGCTTGAAGCTCGAAAGTGCCAACGATGTCGTGCCGGCGCTCTTCCAGACGCTGTTCCCGAGTTGGTTTGCAGGCTTCGCCTTCGCGGCGATTGCCATTGGTGCACTGGTGCCGGCGGCGGTGATGAGCATCGGCGCTTCCAACCTCTTTACCCGCAATTTCTGGAAGGCCTATGTCAATCCTCAGGTGACACATGCCGGCGAGGCTAAGGTGGCGAAGGCGACCTCGCTCGTGGTCAAGGTCGGTGCGCTGCTGGTCATCCTCTTCCTGCCAACCCAGTTCGCGCTGGACCTCCAGCTTCTCGGCGGCATCTGGATCCTGCAGACGCTTCCGGCGCTGATCTTCGGCCTCTACACGAACTGGTTCCGGGCACCGGGGCTGCTGGCCGGCTGGTTCGTCGGCTTCTTCGGCGGCACCTATCTGGTCTGGAATGCCGGCTGGAAACCGCTGCAGCCGATCGCCATGGGAGAGACCGCTTTCACGGTCTACATCGGTCTGCTGGCATTGGCGTTGAACATCATCGTCGCGGTCGTCGTCAATGTGCTGACCCCGGCAAAGGTGACGGCACGCGCCTGACTGTTGCTTCAAAACGGAAGCCGCGGACCGAGGTGTCCGCGGCTTTTCTATGCCGCGCGGCCATGAAATCCCTCTTCCTTTTCCCTGTAAAAGCGCCTATGAACCGGCGCGATGAACAAGTTCCGGCTGGCGATCACGATACGAATTATCGGCCCGGCCTTCCGAGTGCGCTGAGCGGCCGGAAGGTCCGGGTTTTCGGCGCTTGGACGACGAGCGCCTCCGTCACCAATTTTCAAGCCCGTTGCGCCTGCTTCCGTGGCGCCTAGAGACGATTGCTAGACATGACCGATACAGCCGAAAAGATCGATTACTCGAAAACCCTCTATCTGCCGGAAACGGACTTCCCGATGCGCGCCGGTCTGCCGCAGAAGGAGCCGGAAACTGTTGCTCGCTGGCAGCAGATGGGTCTCTACAAGAAGCTGCGCGCTTCAGCCGCCGGCCGCGAAAAATTCGTGCTTCACGATGGCCCTCCCTATGCCAACGGCAACATCCATATCGGCCACGCGCTGAACAAGATCCTCAAGGATGTGATCACCCGCTCGTTCCAGATGCGCGGCTATGACTCCAACTATGTTCCCGGCTGGGACTGCCACGGCCTGCCGATCGAATGGAAGATCGAGGAGGAGAACTATCGCTCCAAGGGCAAGAGCAAGCCCGACCTTTCTGAGCCGGCGGCAATGATCGAGTTCCGCCGCGAGTGCCGCGCCTATGCCGAAAAGTGGATCGGCATCCAGGGCAGCGAGTTCCAGCGCCTCGGCATCATCGGCGATTTCGAGAACCCTTACCTGACGATGAACTTCCATGCGGAGAGCCGTATCGCCGGCGAACTCTTGAAGATCGCCAAGTCGGGTCAGCTCTACCGTGGTTCCAAGCCGGTCATGTGGTCGGTCGTCGAGCGCACGGCGCTTGCCGAAGCCGAAGTCGAATATGCTGATGTCGACAGCGACATGATCTGGGTGAAGTTCCCGGTGAGGTTCATCGTTAGAGACGGTGCAGAGGCCAAGTTTGACCTTCTGGACGCCGCGGTCGTCATCTGGACCACGACTCCTTGGACCATCCCGGGCAACCGCGCGATCGCCTATTCGCCGAAGGTCGCCTATGGCCTCTACGAAGTCATGGCTGCCGAGAACGACTTCGGTCCGCGTCCCGGCGAGAAGCTGATCTTCGCCGACAACCTCGCAGAGGAAGGCTTTGCGAAGGCGAAGCTGCAATACAAGCGGCTACGCGACGTCACGGCGGCGGAGCTTGGAGGGATGACCTGCGCCCATCCGCTGAAGGGCCTCGGCGGCGGCTACGAATTCCCCGTGCCATTGCTCGCCGGTGACCACGTCACCGACGATGCCGGCACCGGCTTCGTGCACACCGCGCCGAGCCATGGTCGCGAGGACTTTGACGTCTGGATGGATCACACCCGCGAACTCGAAGCCCGCGGTGTCGAGACGAAGATCCCGTTCCCGGTCGACGATGCCGGCTTCTACACCGCTGACGCGCCCGGCTTCGGTCCGGACCGCGATGGCGGCGCTGCGCGCGTCATCGATGACCACGGCAAGAAGGGTGATGCCAACGACGCGGTCATCAAGGCCCTGATCGCGGTCGGCATGCTTTTCGCACGCGGCCGTCTCAAGCATTCCTATCCGCATTCCTGGCGCTCGAAGAAGCCGGTGATCTTCCGCAACACGCCGCAGTGGTTCGTCTACATGGACAAGGACCTTGCCGACGGCACGACGCTGCGTTCCCGCGCCCTGAAGGCGATCGACGACACCCGCTTCGTACCGGGTGCCGGCCAGAACCGCCTGCGCGCCATGATCGAGCAGCGCCCGGATTGGGTTCTCTCGCGCCAGCGCGCCTGGGGTGTACCGATCTGCGTCTTCGTCGACGAGCACGGCGAAGTGCTGAAGGACGATGCCGTCAATCAGCGCATCCTTGATGCCTTCGACGCCGAGGGTGCCGACGCCTGGTTCGCCGAAGGCGCCAAGGAGCGTTTCCTCGGCAACGAGCATGACCCGGCCAAATGGGCGCAGGTCATGGATATCCTCGACGTCTGGTTCGACTCGGGCTCCACCCACACCTTCACGCTGGAAGACCGCCCGGACCTGAAGTGGCCGGCCGATGTCTATCTGGAAGGTTCGGACCAGCATCGCGGCTGGTTCCATTCCTCGCTGCTGGAATCGGCTGCGACCCGCGGCCGCGCACCTTACAACGCCGTTATCACCCATGGCTTCACCATGGATGAGAAGGGCGAGAAGATGTCGAAGTCGAAGGGCAACGTCGTCTCCCCGCAGGACGTCATGAAGGACGCCGGCGCCGATATCCTGCGCCTGTGGGTCATGACCACGGACTATTGGGAAGACCAGCGCCTCGGCAAGACGATCATCCAGACGAACGTCGATGCCTATCGCAAGCTGCGCAACACCGTGCGTTGGATGCTAGGTACGCTGACTCACGACAAGGGCGAGGTCATCGCGCTTGCCGATCTGCCCGAGCTGGAAAGGCTGATGCTGCACCGCCTGGCGGAACTGGATCAGCTCGTCCGCGAAAGTTACGACGCGTTCGAGTTCAAGAGGATCGCCCGCGCGCTCATCGACTTCGCCAATGTCGAGCTCTCGGCTTTCTACTTCGACGTCCGCAAGGACGCGCTCTACTGCGACGCGCCGTCGAGCCTGCGCCGTCGTTCGGCCCTGCATGTCATCCGCAACATCTTCGAATGCATGGTGACGTGGCTGGCGCCGATGCTGCCATTCACGACGGAAGAGGCCTGGCTGTCGCGCAATCCTGCGGCCGTCTCGGTTCACCTCGAGCAGTTCCCGACCATTCCGGCGGAATGGAAGAACGAGGCACTGGCCGAGAAGTGGCGGAAGATCCGTGCCGTTCGCACGGTCGTCACGGGCGCTCTCGAAATCGAGCGCAAGGACAAGCGCATCGGCTCCTCGCTGGAAGCGGCTCCCGTCGTCCACGTCGCCGACGCCGAGCTTTTGAAGGCGCTGGAAGGTCAGGACTTCGAGGAGATCTGCATCACCTCCGGCATCGTCATCGACCGCACGGAAGGACCTGCCGATGCCTTCCGCCTGCTGGAAGTGCCGGGTGTCAGCGTTGAGCCGAAACTGGCCGAGGGCACGAAATGCGCTCGCTCCTGGCGCATCACCACGGATGTCGGCTCTGACCCCGAGTATCCTGATCTCTCGGCCCGCGATGCGGCTGCATTGCGCGAACTAGCGGTGCAAAACTGAAGAATATTGCCGGGTGAATTGCCTAAACGCGGTTCATCCGGTAAAAGCTGCCTGAAAATGGCCGGATTTTTGCGTCAGGGGGACGATTGTCCGGTTGGGCGATGATTGCACCGGCATGGCTGGAAGGGTTTTCATGTTATCACCACGTTGGTTCCGTGTGGGCGTCTGCTTGACTGTTGCTATGGCAGGCGGCGCGATGATCACCGGCTGCATGGGGAGCCCCCGCTACGGTACGGACAAGACTGCGATGGAACAGTTGACCGACGACCTTGGTCAGTCCGTTTCGCTGACCGGCGACGGACCGAAGAACAAGGGCGTCAAGTACAGCGCGCGCCCGGGTCTCGTCCTGCCATCCACAGCCGCCAAGGAAACCCTCGTCGAACCACAGCAGAGCATTGCTAGCACGGCAAATCCCGCGTGGATCGAGTCTCCGGAAGAAACCCGCGCGCGCCTTGTCAAGGAAGCTGACGAAAACAGCGACAACCCGAACTACCGCTCGCCGCTCGCAAGCGACAAGGTGGAAGGTGGCCGGCAGACGACCGAAGCCCAGAGCAAGGCCTATCGCGAAGCTCGCGCCCTCCAGAAGGGCACCTATTCCGATCGCCGCTTCATCTCGGATCCGCCGACCGAATATCGACAGGTCGCCGATCCGACAAAGCTGGACGATCTCGGTGAGCCGGAACTGAAGAAGGCAAAGAAAAAGAAGAAGGAAGCTGCGATTGCCGGTACCGGCAAGCAGTGGTGGAACCTCCTCCAGTAAGATTTCAAGCGGGGCTGTCAGCCCCGCTTTGCTTTTGACCACTTGTCAACCAGCGCACCATGCAGGCCGCCCGGCGCCCACCAGGTCACATTTCCGGAAAGTGACCTTGCATCGGGATCGATGCGCTATGCGGGGCGATCCTCGTATAGGCACAGACGGCGACCATCATAACGAGTTCGCCGGCGAGCAATGTCATGGCACATCCCGTTTCTGCTGGAAGAATGTCCGCAGGATGTCGGCGGATGTGGTTTCCTGCAAACCGGAATAGACCTCCGGAGCGTGATGGCAGGTCGGTTGCGCATAGAAGCGCACGCCATTGTCGACGGCGCCGCCCTTGGGGTCTTCCGCGCCGTAGTAGAGCCTGCGGATGCGCGCAAAGGAAATGGCGGCCGCGCACATCGTGCACGGTTCCAGTGTCACATAGAGGTCGGCGCCGGTCAGCCGTTCCTGGCCCAGCTCTTCGCAGGCCTTCCGAATGACGGCGACTTCGGCATGCGCCGTCACGTCGTTGACCTCGCGCGTGCGGTTGCCGGATGCCGCGATCACGGTTCCGTCAATCACCAGAACCGCTCCGATCGGCACCTCGCCGCGTTCGCCGGCAGCGCGGGCCTGGTCGAGCGCTAGGTCCATAAATTGATTTGTCTTCACGATCCGACAATTTCCACTTAACCGCAGGGGCGCGACCTGATAGGAAGGCCCGAAAAGGCAGGCAAACAACAAATGACATTCAAAGACAAGCCAAAACGGCCAGGCGGCAAGCCATCTCCGCGCGATGCCGGGCCAAAATCGGCAAAGACGGCCGTCAAGGCCGAGGCGAGCGACGTTGCCGAAGGCGACGCCAAGGCTGAGCGCATCTCGAAGGTGATGGCGCGCGCCGGCGTTGCATCGCGCCGCGATATCGAGCGCATGATCATGGACGGGCGCGTCAAGCTGAACGGCAAGCTCCTCGACACCCCTGTTGTCAACGTGACGCTGGCCGACAAGATCGAAGTGGACGGCGTTCCGATCCGCGGCATCGAGCGCACCAGGCTCTGGCTGTACCACAAGCCGGCCGGCCTCGTGACGACCAACGTGGATCCGGAAGGACGCCCCACGGTATTCGACAATCTGCCTGACGACCTGCCGCGCGTCATGTCGATCGGCCGCCTCGACATCAACACCGAAGGCTTGCTGCTTTTGACCAACGATGGCGGCCTGGCTCGCGCCTTGGAACTGCCGACGACCGGCTGGCTGCGCCGTTACCGCGTGCGCGCCCACGGCGAGATCGATCAGGACGCGCTCGACAAGCTCAAGGACGGCATTGCCGTCGACGGCGTCCTCTACGGCTCGATCGAAGCCACGCTGGACCGCACGCAGGGCTCGAACGTCTGGCTCACCATGGGCCTGCGTGAAGGCAAGAACCGCGAAATCAAGAACGTGCTGGGTGCGCTCGGTCTCGACGTTAATCGTCTGATCCGCATCTCGTATGGTCCCTTCCAGCTCGGCGATCTGCCGGAGCGGGATGTGGTCGAAGTGCGCGGTCGCACCTTGCGCGACCAGCTCGGTCCGCGTCTGATCGAGGACGCGAAGGCCAACTTCGACGCGCCGATCTACAATTCGCCCGCCGTTGCCGCCGAAGAAGAGGTGGAAGCAAAGCCGGAGCGCCGTGAGCGCCCCCGCAAGCCGGAAGACAAGCGCGAGCGTGCGCTGAGCCGTCTCGACACCAAGCGCGACGATCGTCGTGATGACCGTCGCGAGGGTGGCCGCAATGACGATGATCGTCCGAAGCGCCCGGCGCTCGGCAGCCGCCGCAATGCCAATGTCTGGATGGCCCCCGGCGCCCGCCCGCTCGGCGAGAAGGCAGCTGCCAGGGCCGAGAAGAACGCGAAGACGGCGCAGCGCCGTGGCGAAAAGCCCGACCGCGACAGGCCGCAGGCCGCAGGCTTCGGTGATGACCGTCACCGTGTGCAGATCAACCGAGCTACCGATGAAGAGGGCGAATGGATCCGCTCCAGCGAGGTAAGCCGCGACGACGGTGATCGCAAGCGGTCCGGTGATCGCGGTGATCGCGGCCCGCGCGGCGACCGTGGTTTCGGTGATCGCCCGTCCCGTGGCGACAGGTCCTTCGGCGATCGTGGCGACCGTTCCGGCGGCGATCGGACCGCTCGCGGCGACAGACCCTATGGTGACCGCCCACCGCGCGGCGATCGGCCGTTCGGCGACAAGCCTCGTGGCGAGCGCAAGCCGCGCGAGGACGGCGACCGTCCACGTTCCTTCGGCGACCGCCCGGCGCGCGGAGACCGGCCAGCCGGTGATCGTCCATTCGCCGGCAAGCCGCGTGGCGACCGCAGGGCCGCGCGAGGACGGTGATGAGCGTCCCCGTTCCTTCGGTGATCGGCCGCCGCGTGGCGACCGGCCGTTCGGCGACAAGCCGCGCCGTCCGCGCGAAGAGGGCGACGAGCGTCCCCGCGCCAAGCGTTTCTCCGGCGAGGCTCGTTCCGAGCGTCCGGCCGGCGACCGCTCCTTCGGTGACAAGCCCAGTGGGGCGCGTCCCTTCGGCGATAAGCCGCGCGGTAAGAGCTTCGGTGGCAAGCCCGGCGGGGCGAAACCCGGCGGCAAGTCTTTTTCCGGCAAGCCTTCGGGCGATCGACCGGGTGGCGGTGGCAAGCCTGCGGGCGGGCCGTCGCGTGGTGGACCTAAGGGCAAGGGAATAGGACGCGGTGCGGATCGTCGGCGGTGAGTTTCGCGGACGGTCGCTCGCCGTACCTAAATCCAACGACATCCGGCCGACTGCCGACCGGACGCGTGAGAGCCTGTTCAATATTCTGAGCCACGCCTATCCGGAATGCGTCGATGGCACCCGGATACTCGATCTCTTTGCCGGCACCGGCGCGGTTGGCCTCGAAGCCGTCTCTCGCGGCTGTCGGCATGCGCTGTTCGTCGAAAACAGCGTCGAGGGCAGGGGCCTGCTCTGGGAAAACATCGACGCACTCGGCCTGCATGGCAGGACGCGCATCCTGCGGCGCGATGCGACCGATCTCGGCAGCGTCGGCAACCTCGAGCCGTTCCAGGTGCTGTTCGCCGATCCGCCCTACGGCAAGGGGCTGGGCGAAAAGGCGATGGCTGCCGCCGCCAAGGGTGGCTGGCTGCAACCGGGCGCAATTGCGGTTCTCGAGGAACGCGCGGACGTTGCCGTTTCGGTCGACCCTTCCTATCTTTTCCTCGAAAGCCGGATGTTCGGCGATACCAAGGTTCATTTCTTCCGCTATCAGCCCGAATAAGGCGGCGGACATCGGGGGCAGCGGTGCAGCAGGTAGAGAAGATCGAAACCGAGTTGCCCGCCCCGACCGACGTCTCCAGTCGTTCGACACCCACAGTTGCGGTAGCCTTCGGCGGTGGCGGCGCGCGTGGCCTGTCTCACATCCACGTCATCGAAACCCTGGATGAACTCGGCATTCGCCCTGTGGCGATTGCCGGCTCCTCGATCGGCTCGATCATGGGCGCGGGCATGGCGGCTGGAATGACGGGTGAGGCTATCCGCGAGCATGTGATGATGACGGTCGGCAACAAGGCTGCCGTCGTCAGTCGCTTATGGGGCCTCCGCCCGCAGACGGTGCGCGATGCCGTTGCCAATGGCGTGCGCATCGGCCAGTTCAATCTCGAGCGTATCCTGAAAGCCTTCCTCCCCGCCGACCTGCCGGAACGTTTCGAGGATCTGCCGGTGCCGATGACGGTGACCGCAACCGATTATTACGGTCAGTGCGAGGTATTGACGAGCCACGGCGCGCTGTTTCCGGCGCTGGCCGCTTCCTCGGCAATCCCCGCGGTCTTCATGCCGGTGAGGCTGCACGGACGGGTGATGATCGACGGGGGGATCAGCAATCCCGTCCCTTACGAATGCCTGATGGATCGCGCCGACATCGTCATCGGCATCGATGTCGTCGGTGCTCCCGAGGGCGATGGCACCCACATTCCGAACCGGATGGAGAGCATCTTCGGCTCCGGCCAGCTGATGATGCAAACCGCCATTTCCCTAAAACTGCGCCTGCAGGCACCGCACATCTTCCTGCGCCCCGCCGTCGGGCGCATCGGCGTGATGGACTTCCTCAAGGCGCGTGACGTCCTGAAGATGTCGGTCGGCGTCAAGGACGAACTGAAATACGCCCTCGATCGCGAGATCGAAGCGCGGATCGCCCCTTAGAGGCTTTGCCTAGGACTAATAGCCGTTGATGCCGGCGCCACGAACCGGGCCGATCCCGGCAGGGGTTGCGTAGGTGGTATTGCCTGCGCCCGAGCCGGAGGTTGCGCATCCGGAAAGGGTAACGAGGGCGATGGCCGCGACGGCCAGAAGACAGCGTAGAGGCATGGCATTGTCCTATCATCAAGACTGCACGGGCCTCAGGGGCCAGAGTCGGATAGTCCGTCAAATCAAAGGCAATGGCAACTGGTTGCAAAGCGCGCAATTACCCGGCAACCTTCGGGCACGTTCCCAACCAAGCGGGCGCTGCAATCACTCTCTCCGATTCTTGTGTCGCCATGTTGTCGGCCAAATCGTTCCGCCGCCGACATCTTGGCCATGGGTGAGGAGATGAAACGCTATCGCGTTGCAAAGCTGATCGATCTTCTTTGCCGTCGCGAGTACGCGAAGCCGGGTGACGGGCCACTCTGTTCTCTGTTTGTGGCCATTGAGGGTGATGAGGATAGCGTCCGCGTCTGTCTTCGAAGAAGCCGGATCGATATAGATCCCGTGGATGATTTGCTCTCGCTCACTTTTGATGCCGAGAGCCTGATCAATCAGCGCGATCAGGCCGGTCGTCCCAGTATGAGCTGCATGCTCCGATCTAAGAATCGACTTCAGTTTCTCGCAACGCTGTTGAAAACCTCGGCTGTTGAGAAACCCCGGGAAATCTGAATCGTTGGGATCTGATGCCCAATACAGCAAATTGTCGATCTGAAATTCGAGGCCTGACCACTTCACGGCAACCGTGCCAATGGCCTCTAGCAGTTTGGGACCGGGGATGGGCACGAAACCTTCGGTTTGTTTATGGGACGTGGCGGCGGCTCCCAAACTCGTGTGGATGACTTTTCGGCTCTAAGCGTCGGCCGTCACCTCTGCCGTGCCTGCCAGCGGGTCCTCGTCAAAGCTTGCGGCGCGCTTTGGCTTCATCAGCGGCTCCGGCTTGACCGGCTGGGAGAACAGCATGTCGCGGCCGGCCTGCAGGCCTTCCGTGACCTGTAGCACCAGGCGGGCTTCGTCGCGCTTGCGGATATCCTCGCCGATTTCATAGGCCTCCGCCTCGCCGATACCCAATGCCTCGAGCGTGCGCCGGCCGAACAGCAGACCGGATTCCAGCGTTTCGCGCAGTTCATAATCGACGTTGAGATTGCGCAGCGCGATCGAGTGGATGCGGTCGTAGGAGCGCACGAAGAGCTTGGCATGCGGATAGTCCGCCTGCACGAGCTCGACGATCTTGTCGGTAATCTCGCGCTTTTGCGTACAGACGACGACGATCTTGGCGCGGTCGATGCCGGATGCGCGAAGCACGTCCTTGCGGGTGCCGTCGCCGAAGTAGATCCGGAAGCCGAAGGATGAAGCCTGCCGGATGCGATCGGCCGAGAAATCGATGACGGTCACGTCGCGCCCGCCGGCAAGCAGAATCTGGGCGGCGATCTGCCCGAAACGCGAGAAGCCGACCATCAGAACATCCGCACCGGCGCCTTCGAAATCTTCGTCCAGCTGTTCCTCCTCTTTGCCGGAGAGGAGGCGCTTGGCCAGCATCGTTCCGATCGGGGTGAGCGCCATCGACAGCGTGACGATCGCGATCAGCAGCGATGCGGTGCTTGTCGGCATCAGGCCGGCAATGCCGGCGGCGGTAAACAGCACGAAACCGAACTCGCCGCCCTGCGGCAGCAGGAAGGCGATCCTGATGGCGTCGTCATGCGGTGAGCCCGTCGCGCGGCAGAGGACATAGATGACGAGCGCCTTCGCGGCCATGATGACGGGCACGGCGACGATGATGAACAGAGCGTTGTCCCTGAGCACTTCGAGCTCGATCGAAAGGCCAACGGCGATGAAGAAGATAGCGAGCAAGACGCCGCGGAAGGGCTCGATATCGGCTTCGAGTTCGTGCCGATAGGAGGATTCCGCCAGCATCACGCCGGAAAGGAAGGCGCCCATCGCCATCGACAGTCCGGCAAGCTGCATCAGGCTCGCCGACCCCATCACCACGAAGAGGGCGGCGGCGATCATCGCCTCGCGGGCCCCGGTGCGAGCGATGATCTGGAAGAGCGGCGTGAGCAGGTAGCGTCCCATGACGATCATCGCGGCGACCGCCCCAATGGCGACTGCGAAGTCGAGCAGCGGTGTGCCGCTGCCCTTGCCGCCATCGAGAATGCTGATCAGGGCAAGCAGCGGCACGATCGCGAGATCCTGGAACAGCAGCATCGAGAAGGAACGCTGCCCGTAACGAGTATTCACGTCGCCTTCGTCCTCGAGGATCTGCATCGCAAATGCAGTGGAGGAGAGGGCAAGCCCGAAACCCGCAACGATGCTGCCGCGCCAATCCAGAACTCCGGAGAGATAGGTCAGGAGCGTGAGCACCAGACCGGTCGCCACCACCTGCGCGGTTCCGAGCCCGAAAATATCGCGCCGCATCTGCCAGAGGCGCGAGGGCTTCAGCTCAAGCCCGATGATGAACAGGAGGAAGACGACGCCGAGCTCGGCGACGTTCAGGATCTGCTCGCCGTCCGTCAATCCATGAAAGATCGGGCCGATCACCACGCCGGCGGCCAGGTAGCCGAGCACCGTTCCCAATCCGAGCCGCTTGAAGATCGGCGCTGAAACAACGGCGCCACCAAGCAGCAGGATCGTCTCGGTGAAAAGAGTATTGGGCTCTGACATCAGGCGGGTCTCTTTCAAATGCGGGGAGGCATGCAGGCGACGGGCAAAAGAATCGATGCGCGCGGCCTTGATGCTTTTGGTAGTGCACAATAAATGGAACGCGAAGGAAAGGCCAAATCATGTCCTCAGAAATCGACTCCTCGACGCTTCTTTCCCGCGCAAGCCAATTGATCGACCTAGCCAAAAAAGCTGGGGCCGACGCTGCTGATGCGGTGGTCGTGCGCTCGCGTTCGCAATCGGTCAGCGTGCGCCTCGGCAAGGTCGAGGGCACGGAGTCGTCGGAAAGCGACGACTTCGCGTTGCGCGTCTTCATCGGCAAGCGCGTTGCCAGCGTCTCCGCAAATCCGGGCTTCGATCTCACTGCTCTCGCCGAACGTGCCGTCGCGATGGCCAAGGTGTCACCGGAAGATCCCTTCGCCTGCCTGGCGGACGAGGATAAGCTGGCGAAATCCTATCCGGACCTCGAGCTTCTCGACACGACAGAGGTGTCTTCCGACCAACTTCGCGCGGCGGCGCTCGAGGCGGAGGCCGCGGCGCTTGCCGTCAAGGGAGTCACCAATTCGTCGGGTGCCGGTGCTTCGGCCGGGATGGGCGGTCTTGTGCTCGTCACCTCCCACGGTTTCGAGGGCAGCTACATGGGCTCGCGCTTCGGCCGCTCCGTCAGCGTCATTGCCGGCGAAGGCACGGGCATGGAGCGTGACTACGATTTCGACAGCCGAATCTATTTCGGCGAGCTGGACGATGCCGCCGAAATCGGCCGCAGAGCAGGCGAGCGAACCGTCAAGCGCGTCAACCCGCGGCAGGTGGATACCGGCAAGGACATCACCGTCGTTTTTGATCCCCGCGTCGCACGTGGCTTCGTCGGGCACATCGCCGGGGCGATCAATGGCGCTTCCGTTGCGCGCAAGACCAGCTTTCTGCGCGACAAGATGGGCCAGCAGGTCTTGAAGTCGGGGCTCACGATTTCCGATGATCCGCTGATCGTCCGCGGCCCATCGTCCCGACCCTTCGATGGCGAGGGCATCTCCGGCGAGCGGCTCTTGATGATCGAGGACGGCATCCTCAAGCACTGGTTTCTCTCGACCTCAACCGGCCGCGAGATCGGCATGGAGACCAATGGCCGCGGCGTGCGTGGCGGAAATTCGGTGACGCCATCGGCGACGAATCTTGCGCTCGAGCCGGGCGACATCTCGCCGGAAGATCTGATCCGCAGCGTTGGCAATGGCTTCTATGTGACCGAGCTGATCGGCCAGGGCGTCAACATGATCACGGGTGAATATAGCCGCGGGGCGACCGGCTTCTGGATCGAGAATGGCGAGCTGACCTTTGCCGTCTCCGAAGTGACGATCGCTTCGAACCTCAAGGACATGTTCATGCGGGTGACACCTGCAAACGATATCGACCGCAAGTACGGTGTCGCCGCTCCGACGCTTGCGATCGAAGGAATGACGCTCGCCGGGCGCTGATGGATTGGATTGCCGACATGACTGACGTGGACACAGCCCTCTGGCAGAGCGATCTGGAATTGATCGCCGATTCCGCCAGGCAAGCCGGTCGTGTCGCACTCGGCTATTTCAATCAATCGCCTGAAGTCTGGTGGAAGAACGAGGGGCGATCGCCCGTCAGTGCAGCCGACTTCGCCGCCAACCAAAAGCTTGAATCGCTTCTCCGCACGGCCAGGCCAGACTATGGTTGGCTGTCCGAAGAGACCGACGACGACGCCGAGCGCCTGTCGAGGGAGACATTGTTCATTATTGATCCGATCGACGGCACGCGAGCGTTCCTGGCCGGCCTGGATCTATGGTGCGTCAGCGTCGCGGTGGTGCGCCATGGACGGCCCGTTGCCGGTGTTCTCTACGCGCCCGCCTTGGACGAGCTCTACGAGGCTGTCGCAGGCGGCGTGGCTTTGAAAAACGGCAGGCCGATCACGGTATCGACAGCAAGCGTCGACAGGCCCGGGCGCTTTGCCATCGCCGAAGATGTCCTGGCGACATTCCCCGAGCGGCTCAAGCATCGCATCGAGCGCGTCAAGTACGTACCGTCGCTTGCTTATCGCATTGCCATGGTTGCCGACGGTCGGATTGAAGGCACCTTCATCAAGCATAACTCGCACGACTGGGATCTCGCCGCAGCCGATTTGATACTCGAGCGCGCCGGCGGCCAGCTGGTCGATCTCCACGGCGGGGCACCGCTCTATAACCGGGCGAGAGTGAGCCACGACGAACTTTGTGCCGCAGCCGCGCCGCGGCTCGCCGACCTCCTGAACGGGATTGGTGAACGACGAGGCAGTTGACGTTTCCGTCAAAATCCCTCAGATGAAGCGGCGGAGGAGAATAGAGCAGAAAGAGAAGAAAATGACGGAATCCGACGGTAAAAAGCAGCTCTTGCATCTCGTATTCGGCGGCGAACTGGAAAGCTTGGACGATGTTCAGTTCAGGGACCTGAAGGACCTCGATATCGTCGGCATTTATCCGGACTATGCCACGGCCCTGACGGCCTGGAAGGCAAAGGCGCAGTCGACTGTGGATAACGCGCATATGCGCTATTTCATCGTGCATATGCATCGCTTGCTCGACCCGGAAAGCAAGTCCGCGCAGTAACCCTCCCGCGGTCGCGGTCGAAAGGCCGCGAACCGACCGACTGCTGCCTGACGCATTCTGGACAAACTGATCGGCCATTGCGGCCGCAACAATAATTGGGAATGGGTTTATGTCGATCATTTGTGATCGGAGAATTGGCAGATGAGCGGTCGCATGGCGCGATTTGCGCTGGGCGCCTATCAGGCAACGGGAACGTTACTGACGCCGTTCGTTGGCGGATACCTTGCCTATCGGGCGGCGAAGGGCAAGGAAGATCGTGCGCGCCGTTTGGAACGCACTGGCTATGCCAGTGCCGACCGTCCGGCTGGACCGCTAGTCTGGTTTCATGCTGCGAGCGTTGGCGAAACCAATGCCGTCATCCCGCTGATCCGCGAAATTCGCCGTCGCGACATTCACGTCATTCTGACCACTGGGACGATGACCTCCGCCAAGCTTGCCGCGGAGCGTCTTGGTGAAGAGGCGATCCACCAATATGTGCCGCTCGACCTGAAGCCGGCCGTCAGCCGCTTCCTCGAATATTGGCAGCCGGATTGCGCGCTGATCGCCGAATCCGAAATCTGGCCGGCGACGATGATGGAACTCGGACGCCGCCGCATTCCGCAGATCCTCGTCAACGCCCGCATGTCCGACCGCTCCTTCGCACGATGGAGCCGGCGTCCGGCGCTTGCCGAGGCTTTGTTTGAGAATCTGGCGCTGGTCATTGCCCAGTCGGATGTCGATGCCGAGCGCTTCCGGGATCTGGGTGCGCGCCACGTCATGATGTCGGGGAACCTCAAGGTGGATACCGACGCTCCGCCTTATGATGCTGCCGTGTTCGCCGGCTACAGGAAGCAGCTCGGCGACCGCAAGACCTGGGCGGCAATCTCCACCTTTGACGGGGAGGAAAAGGCGGCGGGCGTCGTTCACCGTGTTCTCAGAGAGCGAAACGGGCAACTGACGATCATCGTCCCGCGCCATCCGGAACGGGCTGACGAGGTCGAAGCCGAGCTCGTCAATCTGGGCCTCAAGGTGGCCCGGCGGACGCGGGGCGATGCGCTTTCTCCTGACGTCGATGTGTTCCTCGGAGATACCATCGGCGAAATGGGTCTGTACCTGCGCCTGACCGAGGTTGCCTTCGTCGGTCGCTCGTTGTTTGCCGAGGGTGGCCAAAATCCGCTGGAGCCGGCGATGCTGGGCTGCGCCGTCCTGTCCGGCAGCAACGTGCAGAATTTCCGTGAAGCCTATCAGAAGCTGGCGCGCCGTGGCAGCGCACGCATGGTGCGCGATACCGAGATGCTCGCCAAGGGCGTCCACTATTTGCTCACCAACGACGAGGCGCGTCGCAAGATGATCGAGGCCGGGGTCGGCGCCGTGCAAGAAATGCGCGGTGCACTGACGGCAACGGTCAAAGGCCTGGAGCCCTACATCAATCCGCTGACGGTGAAGGCGAGGCTGCTGCCAAAGGCAGCTGTACAACGCTGAGCGCGGGAGCGGACATGAAGGCGATCAAGGGAATCCTCTTCGACAAGGATGGTACGCTGCTCGACTACGACGAGAGCTGGCTGCCGGTGAATCGCGAGCTGGCACGGATCGCCGCAGAAGGCGATCTCGAACTGGCGGACCGGCTGCTTCTGGCCTGTGGTATGGATCCAGCTACGGGCCACATTGTTCCCGACAGCCTGCTCGCGGCCGGCAACACGCGCCAGATCTCGGAAGGATTGATCGCGGCCGGCTCGAAGCTCGACGTGATCGAGCTGACGATCAAGCTGGATGAGCTCTTTTCTCATGCCGCCGAGTTTTCCCTTGCGGTTACCGATCTCGCCGCCTTCTTCAGTCGCCTGCATTCCCGTGGCTTTCGGCTCGGCGTTGCCTCGAGCGACAACGAGCGCTCGATCAGACAAACCGCCCAGCGCTTTGGCTTTGCGCCCTTCATCGACTATGTGGCCGGATACGACAGCGGCTTCGGCACCAAGCCGGAGCCGGGAATGGTGCTTGGTTTCTGCGCGGCGACCGGTCTCGATCCCTCCGAAGTTGCCGTTGTCGGCGACAACAACCACGACCTGCACATGGGCCGCAACGCCAAGGCCGGCATCACCGTGGCCGTGCTGACCGGTACCGGATCGCGAGAATCGCTGGCGGCCGCATCCGACTACTGCCTGAACGATATTACCGAGCTGGAGCGGCTGCTGCCCGACCTTCAGCTTGCCTGATTGACCAAGGGCTTGCTTTTTCTTGAAAATTGCCCTCTCTTTTCGCCCGGTTAAGGACAAGATCCGCCAGCATGATGCTCGGCGTCCGAAGGGCAGGACGGGAAGAATGGTATCCGAAGCGCCGCCGTTTTGGTGGTCGAAAGCCGATTGGCGTGCCTGGACGCTCTATCCGATTTCCTTTCTATATGGGCGTATCGCTGGCTATCGCATGGCCAATGCGAAGCGCGCCTCGGTCCCGGTGCCGGTTATCTGCGTCGGTAATTTCACCGTCGGGGGTGCCGGCAAGACGCCGACGGCACTGACGATCGCCCGTGCGGCAAAGGCAAAGGGCCTGAAGCCCGGCTTCCTCAGCCGTGGCTATGGCGGCTCGCTTGATGTCACGACGGTTGTCGATCCGGCCCATCACCGTGCGCTTGCCGTCGGTGACGAGCCTCTGCTTCTCGCCCGCGAAGCCTTGACGGTGATTTCTCGGCGCCGCGTCGAGGGTGCCCAGCGCCTCGTCAAGGAAGGTGTCGACCTGATCATCATGGATGATGGCTTCCAGAGCGCACGGCTGGCGATTGACTACGCGCTGTTGGTCATCGATGCCACGCGCGGCCTAGGCAACGGTCATACCGTTCCGGGCGGTCCCGTGCGCGCTCCCATCCGTCAGCAACTGCGCTATGCCACGGCGCTTTTGAAGGTCGGCGCTGGCGAGGCAGCCGACAACATTGTCCGGATCGCCGCACGCGCAGCCAAGCCCTATTTCACCGCTTCGCTGAAAGTGTGCGATAGCACCGAACTGTCCGGCCGGAACGTACTGGCCTTTGCGGGGATTGCCGACCCGTCGAAATTCTTCCGCACGGTCGAATCTGTCGGCGCGCATATCGCGGTTCGCCGCTCGTTTGGTGATCATGAGCATCTGACTGATGACGAGATCGATGACATCCTCTCGACGGCAGAACGCGACGGTCTCCAGATCGTCACGACGTCCAAGGATTTCGTCCGTCTTGCCGGACATCATGGCAAAGCGGAGGAGCTTGCCGCCAAATGCCGCGTGATCGAGGTGGAAATGGCCTTTGAGGATGCGCTGGCACCGAGGCTCATCATCGACCGCGCGATCAACACCTGTAGAGACCGGCGCCTAAAGGAAGGCCGCAAAGTCTAGAAGGGCGAGCGCAACTGCGGCCGTGTATTGCGGCTGTGTTCAGCGCTTCTGGTTGGGCAAAACGCCGGCACGCTTGTCTGCCTCCAGCGAAGCCACGGCATCGGCGTACGGCTCCTGGCGCGCAACACTCCAGTAGCGCAGCTCATCGAGCGGGATCTGCTTGCCGGTAATCGCACAGACAACATAGGATCCCGGCGACAGGATCTGAAAATCCGCATCGAGATAGCGTATCTGCGCTTCGCGGTTTCCATTTCCTTCGAACAAGTTCATGCGCTCCGTTTCCTTACAGGCTGTCACAGGCCCTGCCATAACGCGCCGCCGCGGCCATTTCCAGCTTTTTCAACTGCGGCCGAACAATCGCTCGATATCCGACAGCTTGAGCTCGATATAGGTCGGGCGTCCGTGATTGCACTGGCCGGAGCCGGGAGTGACTTCCATTTGGCGCAGCAGTGCGTTCATTTCCTCCTGGCGCAGTCGCCGTCCCGAACGCACGGATCCATGGCAGGCCATCGTCGCGGCCACATATTCGAGCTTCGCCGACAGGCCGGACGCGGTATCCCATTCTGCGATTTCGTCCGCCAGCTGCCTGATCAGCCCCGTTGCGTCCACTTCACCGAGCATAGCGGGCGTTTCACGCACCGCGATGGCACCGGGGCCGAAGCGTTCGATCGCCAATCCGAGTTCGCCGAACTCCGTCGCGAACTGCATCAGCCGGTCGCAATCCTCTTCGGGCAGATCGACGATTTCGGGGATGAGAAGAACCTGCGAGGCAAGCCGCTTTGAGTGCAGTGCCTTGCGCATCGCCTCGAACACCAGCCGTTCATGCGCTGCGTGCTGATCGACGATGACGAGGCCGTCATCCGTCTGCGCCACGATGTAGTTTTCATGGATCTGCGCCCGGGCGGCACCCAGCGGATAGCGTTGCGGTGGTTCCTCCGGCGCGACCGGCGTTCTTGCGGTCGGCGCAGTGTCGCTGCGTGCCGTCGGCGTCACGAGGCCGTCGAAGGAAGCCTGCGGACGTTCGCCGAAGGCGCTGGTCGCGGGCTGATAGAAGGGGCGCGAGGGCGATGTCGCCGCTGACCAGGGCTCTTGCGGCCGCTGGGCGCCCGGCTGGAAGCCGGGCCGGAAGGAGCGCAGCATCCCGTCCGCACCTGTCGTCGCTGCACGGCTACCGTCGCGCGCCAGTGCTTCGCGCACGGCGCCGACGATCAGGCCGCGCACAAGTTGCGGGTCGCGAAAGCGCACGTCTGATTTTGCCGGATGCACGTTGACATCGACAAGTGCTGGATCGAGCTTGATCGACAACACAGCAACAGGATATCTGCCGGTGGGGATCGTCTCGGCATAGGCGCCGCGGATTGCCGACAGGATGAGCTTGTCTTGCACCGGGCGGCCGTTGACGAACGCGTATTGATGCGCCGAGTTGCCGCGGTTGAAGGTCGGCACACCGGTAAAGCCGGTGAGCGATATGCCTTCGCGCTCGGCGTCGATTTCGATGGCGTTGTCGCGGAAGTCTTTGCCCAGAATCTGCGCCATGCGCGCCAGATGGTCATCACCTGTTGCCGGTAATTCCAGAGTCGTGCGGTCGGTTCCGGAAAGCACGAAACGCACGCCAGGAAAGGCGATTGCCATACGCTTGACGACCTCAGTGATCGCCGCAGCCTCGGCCTTTTCAGTCTTCAGGAATTTCAGGCGGGCCGGCGTCGCAAAGAAGAGGTCGCGGACCTCGACGATCGTGCCCGGATTGCCGGGCGACGGTCGAAGATACGCGATCCTACCACCTTCGACGGCGATCTCGCTGCCGCCCGTGCTGTCCCGCCGCCGGCTGGAAATGCTGAGCCGCGCGACCGAGCCGATCGATGGCAGCGCCTCGCCGCGAAAGCCGAGAGTGCGGATGTCATCAAGCGTATCGGAGATCTTGGAGGTGCAATGCCGCCGCACGGCAAGCTCAAGGTCCGCAACATCCATGCCGGAGCCATTGTCCGAAACCCGCAACAGGCTCTTGCCGCCGCCCGATGTTGCCACCTCGATGCGAGTGGCACCTGCGTCGAGGGCGTTCTCGATCAACTCCTTGGCAGCGCTCGCCGGCCGCTCGATGACTTCACCAGCGGCGATTTGGTTGATGAGTGTTTCTGAAAGCTGTCTGATGGCCATGCGCCTATTCTCTTGGATTCGCGGGGCCGAGGGAAGGGTGAAAGCACTGGCCGGATGCTGTTCTGCACGCCCCAATTCGGGCTGCTTAACGTTAAGCGCGCCTTAAGACAAAGCTGCCATTTTGCAACTTGCTTCCGAGGAGTGGGTTTTAATCGGACAGATGTGGGACGCGTAAGAATGAGTGCCGGCTCCGAAAAGGCGGACGCATCATCCGTGAGTAGCGAAATGCCGGCTGATATCAGCCTGCAGACGGCTCTGTTTGACGCAGTTTGCGAGAGCCTTGGCGCCGCTTTCATCGTCTACGACAAGACCGACCAAATGATCTTCGCGAGCCGTCAGGTGCTCGATTTTTTTCCGGTGTCGGCGACCGTGCTGAAGCCGGGAACGCGGTTGCGAGACTTCCTGGGTGCGATCTACGACACCGGTATCCGTACGCAGTCGAGCGGCAAGCAGGGATCGCTGAGCCGTGAGGACTGGTTGTCCCAGAAGATTGCCTCGCATTGGCGCGAGCGGTTCGAGGCGGTCGAGCGCCACGGCACCGATCGCTGGATTCGGTTCGGCAAGCGGCGCCTTGCAAGCGGTTACGGTGTCTGCGTCATCCAGGACATCTCGGAGGACAAGAAGCGTGAGGAACAGTGGCGCTCCGATCTGGAGCGCGTGCAGCTTACCGAGGATATTCTCGACAACCTGCCGTTTCCGCTCTTCGTTAAGGACCGCAATCTGAACTACGTCGCGGTCAACATCGCCTTCTGCGAAAAGTATCAGACGACGGTCGACGAGGTGCTCGGCCGCAAGAGCGCCGACCTGTTCTCCGAGGAGGTCGCCCAGCGTTTCGAGGAAAGCGACCGCCATGTTCTGGACACCGGCGAAATGTCGGTTTCCCGCCAGCGTCAGGTCTCTCGCGACGGCGTGGAACGCGACATCGTTACGCGCAAGCACCGCATCGGCAAGCCGGGGCGCTATTTCCTTGTCTCGACGATGCAGGACCTGCCGCGCGACGGCGCCGACCTCGATGAATTCAGGTTTGCATCAAGCGTCATGACATCGAGCAAGAATTCCTATCGACGCGCCTATGTTCCGATGAGCGGCAGCGGCGAGCGGCGTGAACCGGCGGCAATGGAGGCGATTGTCCCGGAGAATTTCTCCGGCCGCAAGATCCTGGTGGTGACGTCGGACGTCGTGGCTGAAGCGGCGGCCCTGCGCACCCTTGCGAAATACGGTTTCGAGGCTTGCTCGGTGCGCGGCGAGGACGAGCAGGAGCACTTCCTGGAAATTGCCAGCTCGTCCGGCATCTCGCTCGACCTGCTGGTGATTGACAACCAGCTCGGGATGCGTTGCCTGGAGCTCGCCGAACAGTACGGCATTCCGGTGCTTGTCATGGATGGCTTCCAGCTCGCCAACGAGCTCACCTTCCAGATCGCCCGGCATTTCAATCGCAGCAATCGCGGCCAGCTCGGTGAAAGCATCGACACCGATTGGGAGTTCACCACGGTCGAGGAAGTGAACGCGCTTGACGTGCTCGTTGCCGAAGATAACGACATCAATCAGATCGTCTTTTCGCAGATCCTCGAGGGTCTCGGCTACCGCTACCTGATTGCCCCGAGCGGCGACGAGGCCGTTCGCCTGTGGACCGAGCACCGGCCGAAAATCATCCTGATGGACATCTCGCTGCCGGGCTTCAACGGTTTCGAGGCGGCGCGGCTGATCCGCCAGACAGAGGAAGGCGGCAGTTCGAGGACGCCGATCATCGGGGTTCTTACCCAGGCTTTCGAACGCGACCGCGCCGAATGTGCAAAGGCCGGGATGGACGACGTGATCATGAAGCCGGTGAGCCCCGACATTCTTCAGGGGATCTTTCAGAAGTATCTTGCCGAAGATGTGCGGCAGGCCGCCATGTGACGACAAACCTCGTCAACTCCCTAAATCTGGGGACGGAACACGGTTTCAATGCGGCCGTTCCACTATCGAATTCTTAAGACTTGCCCGCCATCCTGCCACCGTGTGCAGTCTGGGTCTGAATGATGATGTCGGCTGAAATGCCTCTGGTGCCCGTAAGTCAGAATGAGCTTCAGACCATGGCCTATACCGATCCGCTGACCGGGCTCGGTAACCGCTATCGCATGCGCGACCGGGTGGCTCAGATCTCGGCGGAACGCGCAAGCGATCCTGCCCCCTTCACGATTGGTATCGCCAATCTCGATTCCTTCAAACCGATCAACGATCTCTTCGGCGCATCGGCGGGCGACGAAATTCTCTGCCAGGTCGCCCATCGGCTGAAAGCCTGCATTCCCGACGGAGCGCTGGTCACGCGCCACGACGGCGACGAATTTGCCTTTGTGCTGCCGCTGGTGTTCGAGCGGGCCAGCGCCGAGAAATTCGGCCAGATGATCCGCGAGGTCCTGTCGGCACCTTATGATCTCGGCGACCGCAATGTCCGGCTTTCGGCATCCTTCGGCTTTGCGATCTACCCCTTTGCCGGCGAGGAGTTCGAGGAGTTGCTGAAGAGCGCCGAAACGGCGCTGTATCGCTCAAAGCGCCGCGGCCGTGGGCAGATCACTGTCTATTCCCGCGAGATCGTCCAGGAAATGAAGCGCGCTACGCAATTGGAGCAGGCGCTGCGCAACGCCATCATCTCCGATGCGATCGATGTGCATTTTCAGCCAATCGTTGCGCTCTCCAACAGTCAGGTCGTCGGCTTCGAAGCCTTGGCGCGCTGGAACGATCCTGATCTGGGCTTCGTATCGCCGGGCGTCTTCGTTCCGCTCGCGGAAGAACGCGGTTTCATCGACGCACTATCAGAGGCATTGCTGCGCAAGGCCGCGGAAGCCGCCCTTTCCTGGCCACGCGAACTCTTCCTCTCCTTCAACCTTTCCTCTGCGCAGCTGATGGATCCGGGTACGAGCAGCAGCGTCCTGTCGATCCTCGGCCGGGTTGGTTTCGACCCTCACCGTCTGGAACTGGAGATCACCGAGACCGCCGTGATGGGCTCGGCCGATACGGCAAACCGCATCATCGCCGACCTGCGCCAGGCAGGCGTCCGCATCTCGTTGGATGATTTCGGAACAGGCCAGTCGAGCCTTGGTCGCCTGCGCGACTTCATGTTCGACAAGATCAAGATCGATCGCGCCTTCGTGTCGCGCATCAATTCTGATCGTGCCTCCGAACATATCATCAAGGCGATCCTTGCCATGTGCGAAGGTCTCGACCTTGAAGTGGTCGCCGAGGGGATCGAGGACTATTCGGAAGCCGTCAAGTTGCGTTCGCTTGGGTGTGGCATGGGCCAGGGCTATCACTTCGGCAAGCCGGCCGACAGTATCGCGACGCTCCGCTTCCTACACGAAAACTATTACGACACGTCCGATCGCGTCAGCGCCTGAAACGCCGATGGCGCCCCGTCGGACGCCATCGGTTACGCTGTACTCACTGCGCAGTATTCTTACTTGTTCGTTGTCGAGCCCGTGGCCGTGGTGTCTGTCGTCGCACCAGGGGCCGGAGCCTTCTCCGCGGACTGCATCTGCAGCGTCTTGAATTCCGGAGCCGCCTTCAGCGTTTCCGCGGTTTCCGACGTTGTCAGCTTGACGCTGCCGTCCTGCGTGTTTTGAGCAACGGTGATCTTTTCCATCGGAACGGCGACATTCTTCTCGCCGATGCCGAGGAAGCCGCCGACGCCAACAATTGCGGCAACCAGACCGCCGTCCTTCTTCATGATAAGGTCGTTGACGTTACCGATGCTCTCGTTTTGACCGTTATAGACCGACTGGCCGATATAGGTGTTGGCACTGATCTGGTCCGCAGCCTGCTCGGTCAGGTACCCGCCGCCCGCTTGCGCAGTGTCGGTCGTGGCGGCCGGTGCCGGAGCCTGAGCCGTGCTGCCTGCCGGAGCAGGAGCCGTGGCGTCCGGGACCTTCGGCGGAGCGGCCGGATCGCTCGGTGCTGCCTGCGTGGCAGGAGCACTGGGGTCAGCCGGCTGGGTCGAGCTCTGCGAGAATGCCGTCGGTGCGAATGCCGTGGCAAACAAGGCACCAGCGGCAACAGTCGTCAGAAGTTTGCGTGTCATTTCGAACCTACCTTTACAGCTCAAATAGTGATCTCTGGCCGATGCCCGCCATCTGGTTCAGTGGCGTCCACTCGACCGGTTCCCTATTGAAATGAATAGGATTTCTATTGGTTCCCGAAAAAAATCGCGCAAAGATTGCTAAGTCCCATGGAACTTTTAAGGCAAGCGCTGCGGGAGCCGCGGCCCTTAAACCAGCGCCGAAGAAATGCAAAAGGCGCCCAATGGGCGCCCTAGCGTCATGAGCAGCCTCTTGTCAGATTACATAAACGGGATCGAACACGCCCTTCACGGTGACGTCAAGCTCGAGCAGGGACCCAGCTTGGGGTTGCATGGAGCGTGCATCGTCATCCAATCCTTCCCATGCCGTGGTCACTGCAAGGCGATCGCCGTTTGCTCCGATGAATGCAGGGCAGGAGGGTTGCGCCGCCGGAACCTTGTAACGGGATATACGAAGGCCATCCGGACTGTAGCGGTCGACCGTGCCAGCACCCCACCGGGCATTCCAGATGTATCCGTCGGCATCGACGACCGAGCCGTCGATGCCGCCCGGCTCATCCATCGTGTCCACTAGGACGATAGGCTCGCCCGCCGGCATGCCGGTCTGCGGATCGACCATCACCCGCATCAGTCGGCTCATACGAGTATCGGTGAAATACCCCGTGGTCCCATCCGGCGAGAAGCAGATCGAGTTCGGAATGCTGACACCGTCGAAAATCTTCGTCACGCGGCCGCCGGCGACATGATAGATAGCGCCAGCGCGCGTTTCCGCCCGCTTGCTCATCGTGCCGATCCACAGCGCTCCTGAAGGATGCGTACGGCCGTCGTTGGAACGGTTTTCCGGATTGTCGCTTTCGAGCGCCGCATAGAATGTCAGATTGCCGCTGCTGGTATCGCGGATGAAAAGACCCTGTTCGGTGGCGAGCAACTGGCGCCCGGCGTCGATGCGGGCAAGCACGCTCGCCATCATCGGCAGCGTATGCACTTTCTTCTCTTCCGTCGAAAGGTTCAGCTCGTGCAATTCCTTGCCGAGAATATTGAACCACCACACCGTGTTGGTGTCGGGATCGTAGGTCGGACCTTCGCCCAGCACGGAGCTGGTGTTGCAAAGTGTCTTTCCCGCGAATTCATGAATCTCCGTCATACGCCTTAAGCTCCTACCGCTGTGTCATAGGCGTAAATGGTCGCCTTCGCACGCTCGGCAACCTCCGTCGCGGTCATTCCCGGCTTGTAGAGGCTGGTGCCGAGGCCGAAGGCATGAATGCCAGCCTTGGTGTACTCGGCGAAATTCTTGTCCGAAACGCCGCCGACGGCAGCGATTACCAGCTCCGGCGGTAGGATTGCACGGATCGCCGTGATGCCGGCGGGGCCGAGCACGCTGGCGGGGAAAAATTTCAAGCCCGTCGCGCCGGCGCGGGCTGCCGCCAGCGCTTCCGTCGGCGTGAAGACACCCGGCATGGTGACCATCCCATAATTCCGGGCGAGGATGATCACTTCGGGCTCGACGTTCGGCGTGACGAGCAGCTTGCCACCAGCAGAATGAAGGCTGTCGACGGCCTCGGTTGTCAGCACGGTGCCGGCGCCGATCAGGCAATCGGCCGGCGCCATCTTCGCCGCGATCTCGATCGACTTGAAGGGTTCCGGCGAGTTCAGCGGGATTTCGATCGCGGTCAGCCCGTTTTCGATCAGCGCGCCGACCACGCTTTCGGTTTCTTCGGGTTTGATGCCGCGCAGAATGGCGATCAGCGGACGCTTCATCGTGGGGAAGGGGATGCGGTTCATTGCTTTGGTGCTTTCTTAATTCGGCCAGATGGCTTTGGCGGCGGCAGCAAGGCCGCCACGGACTGCCGTATCGGCGTCAATGGTGTTGTGGGACAGAGATAGTGCCTTGAAGGCCGCTTCATAAAGACCTTGCAGCCGGCCTGCGGCGACCAGTGTGATGCTGACGCCGGATCCGGCATTTGTCATGGCGCCGGCGATTTCGAGACCAATCAATGTGCCCGAGATCTTGGCCTGCGCGGCTGCCGCGGTCAGACCATGCAGCAACTGACCCGAGCGCGCTGTAAAGAAGAGGTTGGTCGCCATTGCCGGCTGCTCATAGGCAGCCTTGATCGCGCTTTCGAATGCCGCCTCGTCTGCCGGCGATTGATCGGCTCCTGCGACGGCATGGGATAGGATCGTGTGCTTGGAGATCGCATCGAAAAGCTCGCCGGTCATGAAGCTGGAGAATGCGGTGACGCGACCATCGGCGACATGAACCCACTTTGAATGGGTGCCGGGCATGCACACGGCCTGTGATCCGGTGCTTCCCGGACCCAGCGCGCCGAGAAGCTGCGTCTCCTCGCCGCGCATGACGTCGGGCCTTGCCTGATCTCGCTGGGCAAGTCCTGGAAGAATACGGACGTCGCGGCGCTGGCCGGGCACAGCGACTGCGCCCGCCAAAATTGAGGACAGTGATGCCGGGACGTCGATATACCCCGCCTCGATCCATCCCTGCTTTGCGCCTGCCATGCCGCAGATGATGACCGGAAGATTTTCAGGCGCATTCACCTTGGCCAGGTGTGAGGCAAGAACCTCGGCAAAGCCGGTTTTTGCAGCAGTCGTCATGCCCTCATTGCTGCGGCTTTCGCCAAGGATGCTGTCATCCTTGCCGATCAGCCAGAGCCGGAAACTGCTCGTTCCCCAGTCCACCGCGACATAAGCGGGATTCGCCATCAGAAAATGCCTCCATCGACAATAAGAGATTGGGCGCTGATCGCTGCCGCGCAACTCGACGCCAGAAACAGGCACGGTCCGACGATCGCGTCGGCGTGCAGAACTTTCTTGATGCACTGGCGATGCACCGTCCGCGCAATGCCTTCCTCGGTGAGCCAGAGTTTCATCTGGCGATCCGTCACGATCATGCCCGGCAGAATGCAATTGACGCGGATGTTGTCAGGTCCGAGCTTGCCGGCCAAGCTCTTTGTCAGCCCGATCACGCCGGCCTTCGCCGTCGAATAGGCGGGAAATTCCGGCATGTTGAGCAGAAAAGCAATCGACGACATGTTGATGACGGCACCGCCGCCTGCTTCGCGCATCGAGGGCGCAACAGC
The DNA here is from genome assembly GCF_000298315.2 of Rhizobium grahamii CCGE 502. GTDB lineage: Bacteria > Pseudomonadota > Alphaproteobacteria > Rhizobiales > Rhizobiaceae > Rhizobium > Rhizobium grahamii. The sequence goes on from NZ_AEYE02000005.1 coordinate 32,245, forward strand.
CTGGGTCGTGAAGAAGACATGGCGCAGGTTGGTCGCCTGGTTGTCGTCCCAGTATTCCTCGGTCACGGCCTCGAAATCGTGCCGGTCGTCGCGCGCGGCATTGTTGACGAGAACGCTGATTGGGCCAGAGTGAGCGACGACCTCATCGACCGTCCTGCGGATCTCTGCAACGTCACGCAAATCCGCCTTGTGGAAGCGAACCGGGTGAAGGGTATCGCGCGACAGCCGTTCGACAAGGTCATGGCTTTCCGCCTCGGCGACGTCAATGAACGAAACCTTGGCGCCCTGCCGGGCGAACCCCTCGACAATCGCTGCCCCGATGCCGGACCCGCCTCCGGTGATCAGCACGCTTCGATCCCTGAATTCAGGAAACTGCGCAACCATAGCCGTCACTACGTCCTCCTGACGCCATTCTGTTCTATTATTTGGAACTTAATTTGACTATGTGGAATTATCAGACTAGCGTGGCGTCTCTGTCAAGGTATTTGGGGCAACGATGAGTGCGGCAAAAGAGAATGAGCTCGGGCGGCGCGACACCGGCACCCTTGGCAAGCTGATGGTCCTTCTCGACGTGGTGACCCATGCCGACGGTCCCATGCGCTTCACGGACATCTTGGCGCTTTCTGATCAGCCGCGCGGCACGCTTCATCGTCAGCTAAGCCATCTCGTCGAAGAAGGCCTTCTTGAGATCGATGCCGACGGCCGCTACTCATCCGGCTTGCGGCTTTTGGATCTCGCCTCTCGCAGCTGGGCGCGCAACGAGTTTCGCCTCATCGCCGAACCTCACCTCAAGGACCTCCAGGATCTGACGGGCGAAACGGTTCATCTTGGTGTGCTTCGCGGCAGCTCGATCATCTACCTCGACAAGTTCGAAGGCCAGCAGCCTGTCAGAATGTACTCGCAGATTGGCAACACCTCACCGGTTTACTGTACAGGTGTCGGCAAGGCAGCCCTGTCCATATTGCCGAGAGAGCGGGTTGCGGCACTGGTGGCCGACCTTGCCTTCCACCAGTTCACCGCAAATACGCATACAGCGGACACCCTCCTTGCCGAGATCGAGGAAATACGCAAGCAAGGTCATGCCTTCGACCGTGAGGAGCACGAAGTCGGCATTCGTTGTGTCGCCGCCCCTATCTGGTCCGAAAACCTGTCGCTTGTCGGTGGTGTCTCGGTAACCGGGCCGGCATATCGGCTTACGATGGAAAGGCTTTCGGAATGGGCGGCCCCGATCCGGAAGACGGCGGAACAGATCAGAGAAGCCATGCGCATTGGACTTGGTCCACGCCGCTAAACCTTGCTCAAGGTCGCCCAATACAAGGTTGAAGCTTAAAATATTGTGATTTTCTGACGAATCATCACAATTTACGCTCGTCAATCCCCCGTCTTGGGGTGTATGTGCTGGGTTAATCGTTAATCGGCGATGCAAACTTAGCGACGACGACGAGACGACATCCATCAGACATTCCATCTATTCGAGTTGAATAAATAAATGAATCCATCGCAGCCAGGATCTTCCGTGGACGTCCACGTTAGCGAGATCGCCGGACTGAAAACGCAGTTCGATATTTTCCGCTTCATGAAGAAAGTGACGGAAGCCTATCGAGCGCGGGCCTTCATGGTCTTCAACATTCCCTCCGTGACAGCCGTCAATCTGCAAAACAGTACAGTCATCTCAAGTTGGCCAGTGGAACTGCTGGCGGCTTACGACCATGAGGGGCTGGTGGCCAATAGTCCGGTCATGAAGCGGCTACGGACCTCGACCACGCCCTTCTTCAACGACGTGTCGCAGGCAAAGCTGGAAAGGCCCGATGGCAAGGCAGGGATCGTCAAGGCCCTCTTTGAACGTTTCCGCATGATGCGTTGTGCCTATTTCCCTGCGCATGAGCCCTCCGGCAGCCGGGGTGCTGTATCGTTTTCGGGCGACCGTGAGGCATTCACCGCGGAGGAAATGCGCGAACTCCACTATATTTCCATCCACGTCTTCGATCGGTTGGCGGAAATTCGCAGCCACGACAACAGGGTCACGGAAACTCTGACTGATAGAGAGATTGACTGCCTGAACTGGACTGCCGCCGGCAAGACCAGTGTCGAGATTGCGGAAATCCTCACTCTGTCCGAGCACACGGTGAACCACTATCTCAACCGTGCGACCAAGAAGCTCGATACGGTGAACCGTACGCAGGCCGTGGCCAAGGCATTGCGGATCGGACTCATAAAGTAGGTGAGCAAATTCTGGGCTCGCGCGCCTAAAACTTCACCAATGCGCACCACTTTCTCTCCGGTGCACATCGGCTTTCGCGGATGTTTGCCATCTGGCACGTTTTCTGCTTCTTTGTTTGCAGCGGTCCAGAGGGGACCTGGTCACGACGCCGGATAACGGCGCGACCCGCACACCGCCGGCCGACGCTACGATGTCTGATCTCGGGCTAAGGCGTCGGCGGCGGTTGTTGCTTTTGGGACACGCCGCCGCCCGCAAACCCTCAACCTTCAGCGCCCGATGCACGTTTTGTGCTGGCCTTTTGCCGCGCTTGCTCTAGGTGGCAAGGCTTACCTCGGTATCCCGGAAGGCTGTTGTAATCATCAGGGCGAAAGCCCGGCGGACTTGGTGGACGCAGCGGCCTTCCGGTTGAACTCGCTCCTCATTTGCTGCCTCGACCGCCGATTTTGTTTGGCGAAGACGCGGCGCTCCTCTATCTAGAATGCCAACATAGGCAGTGAGGATGGAATGACCGGCGTCACCAAGGAACAGGTTCTCGAAACGCTGAAGACGGTCCGCGGACCCGATCTCGAACACGATATCGTCGAGCTCGGCATGGTCTCTGATGTCTTCATTTCCGACGGCAAGGTCTATTTCTCCATTACGGTCCCTGCGGAGAACGCCAAGGAGCTGGAGCCTCTTCGTCTCGCCGCCGAACGGGTCATCAAGGAAATGCCGGGTGTCAAGGGAGCCTTGGTTGCGCTGACGGCGGACAAGAAAGCTGGTGCGGGTTCGGCGCCGGTCTCGCGCCCGCAGCCTCAGGCTGGGCATGAGCATCACGGCCATGCCCACGCGCCGCAACAGCAGCCCCGCGCCGGCAAGCTCGGCGTTCCCGGTATTGGCTCTATCATCGCCGTTGCCTCCGGCAAGGGCGGGGTGGGAAAATCCACGACCGCCGTCAACCTTGCGCTCGGCCTGCAGGCCAATGGCTTGCGGGTCGGCATTCTCGACGCCGATATTTACGGCCCCTCGATGCCGCGCCTGCTCAAGATCTCTGGCCGCCCCACCCAGATCGATGGCCGCATCATCAACCCGATGGAAAATTACGGGCTGAAGGTGATGTCGATGGGCTTCCTCGTCGATGAGGAGACGGCGATGATTTGGCGTGGCCCCATGGTGCAATCGGCGCTGATGCAGATGCTGCGTGAGGTTGCCTGGGGCGAACTGGATGTCCTTGTCGTGGATATGCCGCCGGGCACAGGCGATGCGCAGCTGACGATGGCGCAGCAGGTACCGCTCGCTGGCGCCGTCATCGTTTCGACACCTCAGGATCTCGCGCTCGTCGATGCCCGCAAGGGATTGAACATGTTCAAGAAGGTCGAGGTTCCCGTGCTCGGCATCGTCGAGAACATGAGCTATTTCATCGCCCCCGACACGGGCACTCGTTACGATATCTTTGGTCATGGCGGCGCTCGCAAGGAAGCTGAACGCATCGGCGTGCCTTTCCTCGGCGAAGTGCCGTTGACGATGAACATTCGCGAGACCTCCGACGCCGGAACGCCGCTGGTTGCAACGGAGCCCAACGGCATCGTCGCCGGCATCTATCGCGAGATCGCCGCCAAGGTCTGGCAGCAGCTCGACGTGCAGCCGCAAAAGACCGCGCCGGCCATTGTTTTCGAGTGAATGCTTCGCCGCCGCTAGACTCCCAATTGCGGAGGAAATGTGGTGAAACGGCGCAGTGAACGTAAGATGTCTTGATTCTTTCGCAGCTTTCCGTCATATGGCGCGCCGTCGCCATGAGGGCGGCGTGTTGCGAATGCTCGATGATGGCCGGTGGGACTGGCCGCCTGCATATTCGGAGTTATCTTGGTCGAAGGATTGGTGACTGCGATGCGGTTGAGCACGTTGCATATCTCGGCGATCGCCGGATGTGCCGGGAGTCATATGAACTTTCTTCAATCGCTTTCGTTGCAATCTGGAACTTGCATCCCGCGCGCTCTCGCAGACAGCGCGCCGTGGAAGGGCGTTCGATGAAGACAGCGATGTGCGCAACACGCCCGGATTACCGGAGGTCCGACCGGTGATCGCGGCCTACTGTTCCGATTGCAAGCCGGTTGAAATCCGCGATTTGTCGCAAGCTTCCTTGCGCGACGACGTCATGTGGATCGACCTGGTCGAGCCATCGCATGACGAGGAGATGTTCGTCGAAAGGGTGCTGGGCATCGAAGTCCCGACGCGCGATGACCTCAAGGATATCGAACCGTCGGCCCGTCTCTACGTCGAAAACGATGCCGTGTTCATGACGGCGTCTCTCGTCTGGAAGGTAGAAACGGACGCGCCGACCCTGACCGACGTCGCCTTCATCCTGGCTGGCAAACGAATGGTCACGATCCGCTACGCACAGCCGAAGTCCTTTTCACTGTTCATCGCCGCGCTTCATCGCGTGCCGCAGCAGTGGCGGAGCGGTGCGGCACTGCTGGCTAAGCTCTTTGAAACCGTCATCGATCGCACCGCGGAAATCCTGGAGCTTTCGGTTGCCCGTATCGACATTCTGTCGACGCATGTGTTTGGCGACCGTGCGAGGAAGGTTCGCAAGCCGTCGAACTATCTCGAAGAGAAGCTTAGGGATATTGCCGGCCATCATCGCCTCGTCAGCAAGATCCGCGATAGCCTCGCGTCGCTGTCGCGGCTAATGACGTTTTTCTATAATGTCCCGGCGGTCCAGCAGGATCGTGACACCAAGGAACTCTGCCGGACGGTCTCGCGCGATATTCAGTCGCTCAACGAGCATGCGTCCTTCATCGCCGGCAATATTACCTTCCTGCTCGACGCCTCGCTTGGCCTGATCAACATCGAGCAGAACTCGATCATCAAGATTTTTTCGATCGCGTCCGTGGTGTTCTTGCCGCCGACCCTGGTCGCCTCCATCTACGGTATGAATTTCGAATTCATGCCGGAACTGCACTTCGCCCACGGATATCCGTATTCGATTGGGCTGATGGTGTTGTCCGCCATCATTCCCTTCTTCTTTTTTCGATGGAAAGGCTGGCTCTGAAGAGCCTGTTTTCATTTTATGCACGAAGGCAGCCATTCACACGAACGTAAAATGAAGCCGCGCAAGCTGTTCTACCTTGCGCTCGGCTCCGTTGGCGTCGTCTATGGCGATATCGGTACCAGCCCGCTCTACGCATTCCGCGAAGCGTTGAAGCCCGTCGCGATCGACGGCCTCACCCGCTTCGAGGTCATCAGCCTCATCTCGCTGATGATCTGGGCCCTGACCATTATCGTCACCATCAAGTACGTACTCTTCCTGTTGCGCGCCGATAACGAAGGCGAGGGCGGTACGCTTTCGCTGTTGGCGTTGTTGATGAAGACCGCAAACGGGCATACCGCGATGCTGATGCTGCTCGGCCTTGTTGGGGCGGCGCTGTTCCTTGGCGATGCGATGATCACGCCGGCGCTCTCGGTCTTGTCGGCCGTCGAAGGCCTGAAGCTCGTAGCGCCAAGTCTGACCAGTTACATCGTGCCGATTTCCGTTTTCATCCTGGCGTTGCTGTTTGCAGTCCAGTCGCGGGGGACCGGCGCCATGGCCCGTTTCTTCGGACCTATCACCGCGCTCTGGTTCATCGTGATGGCCGCCGCAGGCATTTCGCATATCTCCGATGACTTCGGCATCCTCGCCGCCTTCAATCCCTACTATGCGGTCAGCTTTCTGCTGCACGAAGGATTCTATGGTGTCGTCGTGCTGGGCGCTGTGTTCCTGACCGTGACGGGTGCGGAAGCGCTCTATGCTGATCTTGGCCATTTTGGCCGTCGGCCGATCCAGTGGGCCTGGTTCGCGTTGGTCTTCCCGGCGTTGACGCTGAACTACCTGGGGCAGGGCGCTCTCGTTCTTGGCAATCCCGCAGCCATGTCGGATCCTTTCTACTTGATGTACCCGCAGTGGGCGTTGCTGCCGGTCGTCATCCTTGCGACTGCCGCCACGATCATCGCCAGCCAGGCCGTCATCACGGGTGCTTTCTCGCTCGTCCGCCAGGGCATCAACCTCGGCTTCCTGCCGCGGATGGAGGTTCTCTTTACCTCCGAGACGAATACGGGGCAGATTTTTGTCCCGTCTGTCAATGCGGTGCTCTTCTTTGGCGTCATCTTCCTCGTCATCAGCTTCAAGACGTCGGATGCACTGGCGATCGCCTACGGCATCTCGGTGACCGGCGCGATGGTCGTCACCTCAATCATGGCCTTCGAGTTTGTTCGCGTCCGCTGGAATTGGTCGATCTTGGTTGCCACGGCGGCGCTTGCGCCGCTGCTTTGCCTGGAAATGATCTTCCTGGGCGCCAACCTGCTGAAGATTCACGATGGCGGCTACATTCCGGTGCTGATTGCGGCCGTGTTTACGATCATCATGTGGACGTGGCGCCGCGGCTCGGCGCTCCTCCTCGAGAAGACCCGCCATACCGACATCCCGCTTGCGTCTTTCGTCAGTTCGATCGAGCGCAAGAGCGACCATTCCCCGGCGCAGGTGCCCGGCACCGCGATCTTCCTCACCAGCGATCCGGAATCGGCGCCCGCCGCGCTGTTGCACAATCTGAAGCACAATCATGTTCTGCACGACAAGAACGTCATCCTGACCATCCGTACGATCAACAAGCCTCGCGTTTCGAGCGCCGATCGCTATAAGGTCGAGCAGATCTCCGAGCGCTTCTCGCGCGTCGAGTTGCTGTTCGGCTTCATGGAATCGCAGAATGTCTCGCAGGCGCTTGCGACGCTGCGGAAGACCGGGCTGAAGTTCGACATCATGTCGACCTCTTTCTATCTCGGTCGCCGCAAGCTGGTTCCCGATGCCAAGTCCGGTATGCCCTATTGGCAGGACCGCCTCTACATCGCGCTTGCCAACGCCGCCGCAAATCCGTCGGACTACTTCCGTCTGCCCGCAAACCGCGTCGTGGAGCTCGGCTCGCACGTCATTATCTGAGCGAGCAAAATCATTTCAGTAGGAGCCCGGCATCGACCGGGCTTTTATTTTGCCTGTTGCTAATGCTTTCGCCGTCGCGCGGCGTGCGCATTAACCAAGCATCAAGGTTAATGAGACATTTTCAACGGCATGTTCATGCGTCTCATGCCGGAGTCTTCGCGTTGCGTCGAAATAGCCGTTCCCGTGGCAAGCTGCGCCTCTTGCTTCAAAACTGGAGTTCCCCCGCGCTCTTCGGCGTCTGCGGATGGCTGATGTCGCCGACTGTGGCGTCTCACGCGGACCTCGCTGCCTTGCTTGCCGGCCTCGACCAGGGTCGGGAAAACTGGCGGATGGTGCTGACCAATTCGCCGGCCGGCTCGATCCATCAGGCGGAACTGACATTTGCCGATCCTGTTGTGACCGGCACGATCGCGGCCGGGGCAGGCATGGTTCTGCCCGACGGCCGCAAGGTCGCCTTCATGGCGAAGGAGAAGGGGCATGAGGCCTCGCCGGACGAAGACCGCGTCAATCGCCCACTCAAGAAGGGCCGTGTCGTCGCCGTCGAGAAGATGCAGCCGCCAAAGGATTTTTCCGCCGGCTCTATTCTCCAGAGAACACGCCTGCTCTTTCAGCCGAGCTTGGACCTGAAGGATCGGTCGGCCTTCGTGAAGCCTAAGATCAAGGGCAAGGAAATTCAGATCGCCACGAATTTCTACAAGAAGGAGCCGCCGAGGCTGGATCGCGGCGTTTCACCGATGTTGGCCGGTCTCGTGACCAACACCAAGGCCGACGTGCTGGCGACGGCATATGCGCCGGCCGCTCCGGATTACGCCCGCCAGTCGCCGTTCGATTCGATTCTTACCGACAAGGCCGACGATGGCCGCTTCGTGCCGCAGATCGGCCCCCGCGACCACGCCTGGGCAGCGAGCATTCTGCCGCCTTCTGTATTCTCGGCAGCCGAGCAGCAGTGTCTTGCATCCGGCATCTATTTCGAAGCGCGTGGCGAAACGGTAAAGGGACAAGCCGCTGTCGCCCAGGTCATTCTCAATCGCGTTCGCAATCCCGCCTACCCGAAGACCATCTGTGGTGTCGTCTACCAGAACGAGGATTGGCGCAATCGCTGCCAATTCTCTTTTGCCTGCGACAATATCAAGGATCGTGTGAACTCGCAGTATCATTGGAGAATCGCCCGCGAAGTCGCCATGGCGGTTACCGCCGGCAAGATCTGGTTCCCGCAGGTCGGCTCGGCAACGCATTATCATGCTGTCTACGTCCGCCCCAAATGGGCGAAGACGATGGAAAAGGTTGGCCGCATCGGCCTGCACGTCTTCTACCGCACCTACGGCGGCGGCTGGAGCTGAGGAAAAAGCCGATCCTGACGCGATTTTGCGTCTCATCGCCGCACGCGAAAGCGGATTCTTTCGGTCGATTTTGGCTAACCTCGCCGAGATCGGCCTAAGCGTATGTTTTTTCTCGTCTATTTTATGGCTGGACATCGACTGCCTACGCCTTGACTATGCTTTTTGCTAAAACTATGTTGCGCGCGACTTCAGAACGGGCCGAAAGGTTCTCAAACCTTGGGGTCGTTGTCCGGAAAACCGGGGTAGCGGGATCGCGGACAGCGGCTGGCGGAGGAGAGCACCATGACGGACGACCGCGAGGAAGGTCTTGACAAGCGCCGGGCGCAATTGGGGGCGGAACTAGCAACCAAGCGTGTTGAAGCGGGGAAGGAAGAGGCTATCGAAGCCAGCGCCGAGGCGAGCCGTAAAGGCTATGCCCAGGCGATGAAGCTTTCGAGCGAATTCATCTCCGCCATCATTGTCGGTGCCGTTCTTGGCTATGTCCTCGACCGTTTTGTTGGCACGGCGCCTTGGGGGATGATTGTTCTTCTTCTTCTTGGATTCTGTGCCGGCGTATTGAACGTTCTGCGTGCTGCGGGGAAGGTTGCAAAGCCAGATCCTGCCGAGCGCCAGAATGGTGGAAAATAGGGCAGGGCGCTCCGGCGTTCGATCCAGTGCAATAATCCCGTCTCGCGCGGGCTAAAGATAGAGAGAACAAGCGGTGTCTAACGATCCGACCCATCAGTTCCTGATCCAGAAGATTGTGCCGATCGAAGTCGGTGGAATTGATTTCTCGTTTACGAATGCATCGCTCTTCATGGTGGCGTCTGCTGCCGTTGCCGCTGGCTTCCTGTACTTCTCGACGTCGAATCGGGCGATCGTGCCGGGCCGCTCGCAGTCGGTCGCGGAGATGTCCTACGAGTTCATCGCCAACATGCTGAAGGAAGGCGCCGGGTCCAAGGGGATGAAGTTCTTCCCGTTGGTTTTCTCGCTCTTCATGTTCGTGCTGACCGCAAACCTGCTCGGCATGTTCCCGTACTTCTTCACCATCACCAGCCAGATCATCGTGACCTTCGCGCTGGCGTTGCTCGTTATCGGCACGGTTTTGGTCTACGGTTTCTATAAGCACGGCTTCCACTTCCTGAATATCTTCGTTCCGCAGGGCGTTCCGGGTATTCTGCTGCCGTTGGTCGTGTCGATCGAAATCATCTCCTTCCTGTCGCGTCCGATTTCGCTCTCCGTTCGTCTTTTCGCCAATATGCTGGCTGGCCACATCACCCTGAAGGTGTTTGCAGGCTTCGTCGCCTCGCTTGGAGCGCTTGGTGCGCTCGGCGTCGGTGGTGCCATCCTTCCCCTCATCATGACGGTCGCCCTGACCGGTCTCGAGTTCCTCGTTGCCTTCCTCCAGGCTTACGTCTTTGCGGTGCTGACTTGCATGTACCTCAATGACGCGATCCATCCGGGCGGCCACTAAGGATACCGATGTTGACGTCCATGGGCGTCAGTCAATTCGCCGTAACAACCATTTCAAAGGAGTGAAAATATGGATCCCATCGCAGCAAAGTACATCGGCGCAGGTCTGGCTTGCCTCGGTATGGCCGGTACGGCTCTCGGCCTCGGCAACATCTTCGGCAGCTACCTGTCCGGCGCGCTGCGCAACCCGTCTGCCGCTGACAGCCAGTTCGGCCGTCTGGTTTTCGGCTTCGCCGTTACGGAAGCTCTGGGCATCTTCTCGCTGCTCGTCGCTCTCCTCCTGCTCTTCGCCGTTTAATACAGGCGCATTGAAGGATCACGGCCTGCAGCCCGCATGCCGTGATCCTTTGCATTTGCAGTACACCTGGAGGTGAGCATGTTTTTTGTGACCCCGGCTTACGCCGAAGAGGCCCCGGCGGGAACCGCAGAAACTGGTGCAGACACGCATGCCGCCCCGGCTGCAGGCGATGTTCACACCGAGACCGGCGTACCAGCCGAGCATCATGGTGGCGGCGTATTCCCGCCTTTCGATTCTTCGACTTACGCATCACAGCTGCTTTGGCTGGCGATTACGTTTGTTGTCTTCTTCGTGCTCATGCAAAAGGTCATCGCACCGCGCATCGGCAATATTCTCGAGCAGCGCCACAGCCGCATCTCGCAGGATCTCGACGAGGCAAGCCGTCTGAAGGCGGAGGCCGACGCCGACGTTGCCGCTTACGAAGCCGAGCTGGCCGCGGCCCGCGCCAAATCAAATTCGATCGGTACTGCAGCCCGCGACGCCGCCAAGCTGAAGGCGGAAGCCGACCGCAAGACCGTCGAAGCAAGCCTGGCTGAAAAGCTGAAGGCTGCCGAAGGCCGCATCGCCGACATCAAGGCGAAGGCATTCGCGGACGTCGGTGCGATCGCTGAAGAAACCGCAACCGCCGTCGTAGAACAGCTGATCGGCACCTCCGCGAAGGCAGATGTTGCCGCTGCGGTTGCAGACATCAAGAAGGGGGCTTGATCGATGGAATTTGCACTCGACGCAACATTCTTCGCATTCGTCGGCCTCGTCCTGTTCCTGGCGCTGGTTGTCTACCTGAAGGTTCCGGGCATGATGGCAAAGTCGCTGGACGACCGTGCCGATCAGATTCGCAATGAGCTGTCGGAAGCCAAGCGTCTGCGTGAAGAGGCCCAGCATCTGCTGGCCGAGTATCAGCGCAAGCGCAAGGAAGCCGAAGCCGAAGCTGCCCACATCGTTGCTGCTGCCGAGCGCGAAGCCGAAATGCTGACCGCTGAAGCCAAGAAGAAGACGGAAGAATTCGTCGCGAACCGTACTGCGGTTTCCGAGCAGAAGATCAAGCAGGCCGAAGCCGACGCGATGAAGGCGGTTCGTTCCGCTGCCGTCGATCTGGCAATCGCCGCTGCCGAGAACGTCCTGGCGAAGAAGGCAGACACGAAGGTTCAGTCCGAGCTCTTCACCGACGCCATCGGTAACGTCAAGAGCCGCCTGAACTAAGGCGAGCATTAGACTTGCTGAAAAGCCCCGCTTTGCGGGGCTTTTTTAGTTATGAAGCTTGGCTGTCGTCACGACGCAGGATCAGTCGATTCCAATATCAATATCAATTTCGACGCCCTGTACTTTCTTCAGCGGACTGAAGGTCATGCGGTGCAGGGAGCACGGACCGTGCTTTTCGATGCCGGCTCGGTGCTGCGCTGTGCCATAGCCCATATGAGCAGCAAAGCCATAAGTGGGAAAAGTACTGTCGGCGCGCGCCATCATGCGGTCGCGCGTCACCTTGGCGACGATGGAGGCCGCTGCGATCGAGACGGAGCGCGCGTCTCCCTTGACGACAGCCTGGCCGGGGCAGAGAAGACCAGGCGGCACATCGAGGCCGTCGGTCAGCACGTAGCTCGCAGGGATCGACAAGCCGCAGATGGCGCGCCGCATGGCGTCCAGGCTCGCCTTGCGGATATCCGTCTCGTCGATGCGCGTCGAGCTCGAGGAGGCGATCGACACCGTTGCAGTCGCGAGGATCTGCGCAAAGAGCTCCTCGCGCTTCTGTGCTGAAAGCTGCTTCGAATCGTTCAAACCATCGGGAATGCGCTTGGGGTCGAGAATGACGGCGGCTGCGACCACGGGGCCAGCAAGAGGACCGCGTCCAGCTTCATCCGCGCCGGCGACCGGCCAGTGACCGGCCTTGCGGGCCTTCAGCTCGAGCCGAAAATCCGGCACGAGGGGGACGTCTTCGAAAAGCATAGGAGAATCGGGTGGCGTGCGACGTTTCATGCGGCTGACCCTCGCACGCCAACCCGATTTCCTGCAAGTCCCCGGATCAGGGCGGCGGGCCGGGGACTTGAGCGCGGAAGGGCAGGGTGACCATCCGCGAAGCTTGAAAAATCAAAGCAGCGAAAGCTGCACGCCGCTCCCATCGGGCGGAACGAAGAGATCGTCCCGCAACGGCATGCTGCGGCGGGTCATGCCGAGCCGTTTCGTCGCCATTTCGAAACGGCGCGCAATCTGCCAGGCGTAAGGCCCAGCGCCCTTCATTCGTTTGCCGAACTCCGCGTCGTAATCCTTGCCGCCGCGCATCGAGCGGACGAGCGACATGACATGCCGGTAGCGGTCTGGATAATTCTGCAGCAGCCAGTCGCGAAATAGCGGCGACACTTCGAGAGGCAGACGCAGGATGACATAGCCCGCCTCGGTAGCACCTGCCGCATGCGCCGAGTCCAGGATGCGCTCGAGCTCATGGTCGTTGAGCGCCGGAATCATCGGGGCAGCCATCACCGATGTCTGGATGCCTGCCTCTGAGAGCGCACGGATGGCTTCCAGCCGACGCGTCGGCGTCGAGGCGCGGGGCTCCATCGTCCGCGCCAGCTTTCGGTCGAGCGTGGTGACCGACAGTGACACACGGACGAGATTCCTCTCCGCCATCGCCGAGAGAATGTCGAGGTCGCGCATGATCATCGCCGACTTGGTGACGATCGACACCGGATGGTTCGCCTTCTCAAGCACCTCGAGGATCTGCCGCATGATGCGCCATTCCTTCTCGATCGGCTGGTAGGGATCGGTGTTGGTGCCGATCGCGATCACGCGCGGCTTATAGCCGGGCTTTGCCAGTTCACGTTCCAGCAGCTTGGCTGCATCCGGCTTCGCAAAGAGCTTGGCTTCAAAGTCGAGACCGGCGGAAAGCCCCATATAGGCGTGCGTTGGCCGCGCGAAGCAGTAGATGCAGCCGTGCTCGCAGCCGCGATAGGGATTGATCGAGCGGTCGAAAGGAATGTCCGGTGACTCGTTGCGGGTGATTGCCGTCCGAGGCTTCTCGATCTGAACCTCGGTCTTGAACGGCGGCAGGTCTTCAAGATTCTGCCAGCCATCATCGATGGCCTCCCGGCGCATAGGTTCGAAACGTCCGCTTGGATTCAATCCCGCCGCACGTCCGCGGCGACGGTCGACATCGATCCGAAAGCCGGCAGATACGATCATCGCATCGGCAATATCTGCCGTATTGGCAGGCGCGAATGCGGCCTGCCCTGCAAGGGACTGCTCGTTCATCGGATTCTCCGCTGGCGAAAGCTTTGCTTCCGTCCGTTTTGATGATTAAATTCCTATCGGCAAAATGAGAACAATGCAAGAACAAAATGAGGAAAGTGCCGCTGGCAAAATTTTGTGCGGCGCTCTATGAATAGGCAATGTTGACTGTTGTACTGGAATGCCAGGATCAGGAACCTGAGCTGGCGCAGACATTATCGGTGTTGGTTGCAGGCGCGGTGGAGGGGCTCGTCAGCGATGTTGTGGTGCTGGACCACGACTCGCGGGATGGGACGTCGAGGGTTGCCGACGCCGCCGGCTGCCGCTTTCATTCGCAGTGGGATATCAAGGATGTCGTGCGCTCGGCGCGGGGCGATTGGCTGCTTTTTGTCGAGCCGGGAGCACGGCCGCAGGCGGGCTGGATCGACGAGCTCGCCGAGTACATGGCTTTGAACAAACTGCCGGCGCGGTTCACCGCCTCGCGCGGATATCGACGCCCCTTCCTGCAGCGCATCGGACGGGCCTCTTCGCCGCTGGAACTTGGACTTCTTCTCCCCAAGAAGCAGGCGGTGGCGACCGCAAGAAGCGGAATGCCTCTTTCCGAATTCGCCAAAGGGCAGAAGCTGCGCAAGCTTTCCAGTGAACTGATTCCGTCCTGGGTCGCGCGCGCCGCCCGATAGCGGTTATCTCCATCTCCGCAATAATGGCGCCCGATACGATTTCGCGCTATAATTCGGTCATGGCGCCGCCCGAGCGCCGCGCTTCGTGACGGTCGACCATGGATGCCGGCAGACGGCAGAACAGGTCAGCGGTTTCCTCTTCTGCCGGTTTTCCGGCAAAAGGAGGTGCGTCATGAAACGCAATATGATCCACGGCCTTGTATCGGCGGTCATATTGGCGACATTGATGATCGCGCATCCGCATTCGGCAGCATCGCAGATGATGCGCAGTTGCGCAGCCCGATCCGAGGTCGTCAATTTTCTCGACAAGAACTTCGGCGAAAGGCTGACGGCAGTCGGCTTGGTCAATCAGAACGCCATGCTCGAGGTCTACGCTGCTCAGAGCGGCACGTGGACGCTGCTCATTACCGATACCAGAGGCATAAGCTGCCTTCTGCTATCGGGCGACAGTTGGGAAACGATGCCTAACCTCCCGGGCATCGGGACATAGAACGGCAGATTGTAGGGCCGGAGGGGTCCCTCAGTTGCCGGCGCCGCGCTTCAGATGCTCGTCGAGGCGCGGCATGATCTCCACGAAGTTGCAGGGCATGTGGCGATAGTCGAGCTGGGATTTCAGGATGCCGTCCCAGGCATCCTTGCAGGCGCCGGGCGAGCCCGGCAGGACGAAGATGAAGGTTGCGTTGGCAACGCCCGCCGTGGCTCTGGACTGAATGGTCGACGTGCCGATCTTGTCGTAGGAGATGCGGTGGAAGACCGCCGAGAAGCCGTCCATCCTCTTCTCGAAAAGCGGCTCCAGAGCCTCCGGCGTAACGTCGCGGCCGGTAAAACCTGTTCCTCCCGTCGTGATCACGACGTCGATGTCGTCTCGCTCCGTCCAGGCCTTGACGCGCGAGGCGATTGCCAGCTGATCATCGGGAACGATCGCACGATCGATCAGCCGGTGGCCTGCCTCCTTGATTCTGGCGGCCAGCGTATCGCCGGAGCGATCATCTGCCAGCGTCCGTGTATCCGAGACCGTCAGCACCGCGATGCCGACGGGAAAGAACGGGCGCGTTTCATCCAGTCCTGGCATCACGACCTCCAGCAATCGTTTCCGTTGCTTCGAAATACCAGCCCGGCCGTTCGCTGTGAAGCACCGCAGCCGCGCCTTGAGCCGCGGCAAGCGACGCAAAAATGCCGTAGCAGGTGGCGCCGGAGCCTGACATTCGAACGAGTGAGGCTCCCTGCGCCCTGAGCATCGCCGAGATCTCGGCGATCTCAGGCAGTATCTCACGCGCGACGGGCTCAAGGTCGTTGCGCATCGCGCCTATCGTCTCCACCCAGCTAGGGCGAGCTGTCATGTCGAGCGGCGGATTGGTCTTTGTCGCCAGCCTACGGAAAACTTCGGGCGTCGATACCCCCTTCAAGGGATTTGCCAATACCATCGCAAAGACCGGCA
This sequence comes from Rhizobium grahamii CCGE 502, assembly GCF_000298315.2. Classification (GTDB taxonomy): domain Bacteria; phylum Pseudomonadota; class Alphaproteobacteria; order Rhizobiales; family Rhizobiaceae; genus Rhizobium; species Rhizobium grahamii. Next base: position 47,838 of record NZ_AEYE02000005.1, read on the forward strand.
TGTCGTTGACGAGGGTGATTTGCTCGCCGATGCCTCGGGCGACCAGCGGCTGGCTGGCCAGGCACATCGGCACGTCGGCTCCAAGGCGAACGGCGATTGCCTCAACTGTCGCACGGGGGAGTGACGCGTGCCAGAGCCTCATCAGACCGCGAAGTGTCGCCGCGGCATCCGCCGAGCCGCCGCCGATTCCCGACGCAATCGGAAGGTTCTTCTGGAGTTGAATACGGACGCAGGGTGTGCTGCCACCCTCCCGAGCGATCGCGTCGCGCAAAAGATCACGGGCCTTGAGGACAAGATTGTCGTCACGGCTGTCACCAAGCGCTTCGGCGAAGCGCCCGGAAATCTCGAATTCGTCGTGCTCCTCCGGCGTAAACTGCAGCCGGTCTCCATGCCGGGTGAAGGTCACCAGCATATCAAGGAGATGGTATCCATCGGATCTCTGGCCCGTCACATGCAGGGCCAGATTGATCTTTGCCAGAGCGTCCTCGATGACGGTCACGTCATCGCGCAAACTCGCCGTTGGCATCGCCTATCAGGACTTCTTGTCCGTGGGCTTCGGCTCGACGGGCGCCGGGTCCGGCTGCTTTTTGTCGGCTGCCCTTGAGCTGTCGGTATCCTGCGGCAACCCGTTGGCGATCTTTTCCTTGATCTTCGGGATCTCGGCGGCTTCAGGCTCCGAACTCAGCGCACGGTTCCACTGGTAGACGGCTTCGAGTTTGCGCCCGACACGCCAGTAGGCATCGCCCAGATGGTCGTTGATGGTGGCGTCGCCAGCCTTGATCTGGGCGGCCTTCTCCAACTCGTTAACCGCGTCATCGAAGCGGTTCAGTCGGAAGTAGGCCCAACCGAGCGAGTCGATAATGTAGCCGTCATCGGGTCTCAGATCGACGGCCTTCTTGATCATCGCCAGTCCCTCTTCGAGGTTCCGGTTCATGTCGATCCAGGAGTAGCCGAGGTAGTTCAGCACTTGCGGCTGGTCTGGATTGAGCGCCAGAGCCTTGCGGAAATTCGGCTCGGCCTGGTCCCACTTCTTGAGGCGCTCATAGGCGATGCCGCGCTGGAAGAAGACCGTCCATGCACCCCTTCCGGGCAACGGACCGAGGACTTCGACCGCCTTGTCGTAATTGTCGGCCATCGCGGCATAATCCTTCGCATCCGACAGTACGCTGCCGTAAGCGAGATAGCTGCGAATGTCCTTCGGATCGGAGGCAATCAGGCTCTGTAGGTGCTTGCGTGCTTCCTCCACCTTGCCGCCTTGAGCCAGGGCAAGGCCGAGCTGAAGCTCGGAGATACGGCGCATCGGCGACGTTTCCGGCACCTGCTTGTAGAGCGCGATCGCGCGGTCCATCTGCTCCTGCTTCTCGGCAATGCCGCCAAGCATCACAAGCGTGTCAGCGCTGTCCGGATCAAGCGTCTTGGCGGTCTGCAGATAGAGCGAAACGATGTCTTCGGCACCATCGCGGTTCAGCGCGCCGCCAATCGAGAAAAGGACACCGGCGGCTCCCTGCTTGGCCGTCTGAACCTGCTGCTCCTGCTTTTCGCCCTTTTCGATGCTTTGGCGCAACGCATTGAGCGGCGCGTAGTTGGGCAGCAGGTTGTCGCCGACGGAAATCGCGTCGAGCGCCTTTTGCTTGTTGCCCTGCGATGCCTCTAGCCGAGCGAGTGCCATGACGGCGCGCATGAAGGTATCGGGCGCCGTCGCGCCGCCGTCCTTGTCGAGCACGGCATCGTTGAGGTTCTGACGGGCGGCCTTGACGTCGCCGTTCACGATCGCGATTGCCCCGGCATTATAAGACTTGAAGATACCGACCCAATCCGGTCCCTTCATCTTCTGCACCATCGACAGGGCATCCTTGCCACGGCCGGAGCCGACGCGAGCCCAGGCGGCAAGCAGATCGTTCATCATCCGGTCGAGATCGTTCGGTCCGGTATATTTCAGGAGCGATTCAGCCGTCTTGTATTCGCCGCGACGAATGGCATCCATACTGCGCACGATCGTCGTGATGCGCTCGACCGTCGGGTCGCCCTTGAGGTCGTTGGCGTATTTCACGCCGTCCTTGATGTCGCCGTTCAGAAGCAGCGAGATCATCAGCCGCTGGCGGATTTCCGGATTGCCAGGCTCGATCTGCAGCGCCTTCTTGTACAACTCGATCGCCGTCTCGTAATCGTGATCAACGTCGGCAGTCCGGGCAGCCAAAAATGCGCCGGAGAAGCTCGTGACGCTATCCGGATCGAAGATTACTGTGGCGGCATCGTCCTTCTTGGCCGTCTCTTCGGCATTCACGCCGCCGAGCGCTGCCAGCGAGATGACCGCTGCCATGGCTGCGCTCGAAAGAAGACGGATGGCAAGTTTTTGCCGCATTAGAAAACCTCTCTTGTCGGGCAGCCGGCCTCGTCCGACTGCAAATCAGTTGAATTGACTGACTCACAACAGGATGGCTTTTTTGAAGCGGTCCTGCAATAAAATCAGTCCGCGATCAGTGACCGTCGATTAGTTGACGCGCTCGATGCAGAAGTCGATGACTTCCATCAGAGCCGATTTCCATGCCGTGTCGGGAAGCGGTGCGAGCGCATCGCGTGCGATCGTGCCGTAATGAACCGCGCGGGCAATGGTATCGTTCAGCGTGCCATACTTGGTAATCAGGCCAAGCGCCTTTTCGAGATGCTGGTCGCTGCTCTCGCCGCCTTCAATGGCTTGTCGCCAGAAGGCGCGTTCTTCCTCGGTCCCGCGGCGATAGGCGAGGATAACCGGTAGCGTGATCTTGCCTTCGCGGAAGTCGTCGCCGACATTCTTGCCGAGATCGGCTGCCTTGCCGCCGTAATCAAGCGCGTCATCGACGAGCTGGAAGGCAAGGCCGAGGTTCATGCCGTAGGACTTCAGCGCGTTACGCCCGGATTTGCCGGCATCGGCGACGATTGGGCCGACTTCGGCAGCCGCAGCGAACAATGCCGCCGTCTTGGCCCGGATAACGGCAAGGTAGTCGTCTTCCGTCGTTTCCATGTTCTTGGCGACGGAGAGCTGCAGGACTTCGCCTTCGGCGATCACGCAAGCGGCCGCGGAGAGGACGTCCAGCGCATCGAGCGAGCCGACATCGACCATCATACGGAACGCCTGGCCGAGCAGGAAGTCGCCGACGAGCACGCTTGCCTGGTTGCCCCAGATCATGCGGGCCGTGGACTTGCCCCGACGAAGATCGCTTTCATCGACGACGTCGTCATGCAGCAGCGTCGCCGTGTGCATGAACTCGACGGACGTCGCGAGCTTGATGTGGTTCTCGCCCTTGTAGCCGAACAATGCGGCCGATGCCAAAGTCAACATCGGGCGCAGACGCTTGCCGCCGGACGAGATGAGATGGTTGGCCACCTCGGGAATCATCTGGACGTCGGAGCCGGCCTTGGAAAGGATAAGCTGGTTGACCCGCTCCATGTCCGCTTTGGTCAAATCGACCAGCGGCTTGACGGATGCCAGTTTGTTTTTGCTTTCTTCAAGCGGTATGACCACGCCCAACGACCCGGACTCCTGTTAAATTATTGAGTTCGACAATAGAAAGGGGCGATTGGCGCGGCAAGGGGTGAATTGTCGCGTCGCGCAAATTTGAAAGGGATTTTCCCGCAAATGCATGAACTTATTCGCGCCAACGATCCCGTACTGCTTTCCTTCGCGGAAAGTCTGCTGAAGGATGCCGGTATTCACTGCTTCATCGCCGATCAGGGCATGAGCATTCTGGAAGGGTCGCTCGGTATGCTGCCGCGCCGACTCCTTGTCGATGACGAACAAGCCGATCGAGCGCGACGCATTCTGGTGGATGCCGGGCTAGGTGGCGAACTGCGCGCTCCCAAGTGAGTCTATGATGACGGGGAAGATTGCCGAAACCATAGATGCCTTCCATCGCGGGCTCTTCTATGTGCTGCAGCCGAAGGGCAGGGGGCACCGTTCCGGTATGGACGCGATGTTGCTTGCCGCGCTCGTCGCCGACGATCGCCCGATCAAGGTTGCCGATCTCGGCGCCGGCGCCGGCGCTGCCGGCTTGGCCGTGGCGTCGCGTCTGCCGGCAGCCGAAGTCGTGCTTTTCGAACGCTCCGGCGAGATGGCTGACTATGCGCGTCGAAGCATCCTGCTGCGGGAAAATGCACGCGTCGCGGGCCGTGTCGCAGTCGTCGAGGCGGATGTGACCCTGAAAGCGAAGGCGCGCAATGAGGCCGGTCTTGTCGATGAGAGCTTCCACCACGTCATCATGAACCCGCCGTTCAATGACGCCGGCGATCGCCGGACGCCCGATGCGTTGAAGGCAGATGCTCACGCGATGACCGAAGGTCTCTTCGAAAGCTGGGTGCGGACGGCCGGGGCGATCATGATCCCCGGCGGGCAGCTATCGCTCATCGCGCGGCCGGAATCGATTGCCGAGATCATCGATGCCTGCGGACGCCGCTTCGGTGGCATCGAAGTCACCGCGATCCATCCGCGCGAGGGCGAGAACGCCGTGCGCATCCTGGTCACGGCGATAAAAGGGTCGCGCGCGCGGCTTTCGCTGCGCGCGCCACTCATCATGCACGAGGAGGGGACGCATAAATTCTCCCCCTTCGTCGACGATCTCAACAATGGCCGGGCGGCTTATGCCAGGCGCTAGCCGGTCACGAAATCGAACAGCAACTTGACGTTCAGGCCGGCAATCAGGACCGCAATCAAGTAGGCAATGGCGCTCAGCCAGCGGGGAGCGACCAGCGCGCCCATCTTCGCCTTGCTCGCCGTAAACATCACGAGCGGGAAGACGGCGAAGGAAAGCTGGAGGCTGAGCACCACCTGTGTCAGGATCAGCAGTTCCGCTGTGCCCTTGTCCCCGTACCAAATGGTGACGAAGGCGGCCGGAATGATGGCGATCGCACGCGTGATCAGGCGGCGGACCCATGGCTGGAGCCTGATCTTCAGGAAGCCTTCCATGACGATCTGGCCCGCAAGCGTTGCGGTTACGGTCGAATTCAGGCCGCAACAGAGCAGCGCGATGCCGAACAGGGTCGGCGCGATTGCAAGGCCGAGCAACGGCGCAAGCAGCGACGAGGCTTCGCCCAATTCCACGACATCCGTCTTGCCATTGGCATGGAAGGCAGCCGCTGCGAGGATCAGGATCGACGCGTTGATCAGAAGCGCAAAGCACAGCGCGATGGTCGAGTCGATTGTCGCATAGGTCAGCGCCTCGCGCTTCTCCGGTATCGTATGGCCGTATGCGCGCGTCTGGACGATGCCGGAATGCAGATAGAGATTGTGCGGCATCACGGTGGCGCCGAGAATGCCGAGCGCGAGATAAAGCATCTCGGGATTGGAAACGATCTCGGTCGTCGGGAAGAAGCCACGGATCACCGCACCCCATTCCGGATCCGCCAGGAAGATCTGCACGCCGAAGCATACAGCGATGATGCCGAGCAGGGCGATCACAAAGGCTTCCACCCAGCGGAAGCCGATCTTCTGCAGATAGAGAATAAGGAAGACGTCGAGCGAGGTGATAAGCACGCCGAGTTCAAGCGGGATGCCGAACAGTAGGTTGAGGCCGATGGCCGTGCCGATCACTTCGGCAATATCGGTTGCGATAATGGCGATTTCCGCGAAAGCCCACAGCGGCACCGAGACGTATTTCGGATAGGCGTCACGGCAGGCCTGGGCAAGGTCACGGCCGGAGGCGATCGCAAGCCGAGCACAGAGCGATTGCAGGACGATCGCCATCAGGTTGGACAGCAACGCGACGGTCAACAGCGCATAGCCGAACTTCGAACCACCGGCGAGCGAAGTCGCCCAGTTGCCGGGATCCATATAGCCAACGGCGACCATGTAGCCGGGACCGAGGAACGCAGCGACGCGGCGCCAGCGTGAGCCCTGTTTGTGCGTCTGGACCGAACGGTAAACATCGGAAAGCGATGCCTCTTCGCGCTCGTGTCGCCAGCCGGTCTTCGCGTTCGGATTTACGATGTCCATGAGTGTCCGCCTATTTTCGATGCAACCAGTATGTCTGATTGGAATGATAATGCAAGTCATTCGCAACAAGAATTGTGGTTCGCAGATGTTTTCTACGGCAGCCATTGCGTTTGTCGCTCCGTTGCATACATGGAAGACGTTCGCTGATCTTGTCGCAAAGGATGGAAAATGGCCGGATTTTTGAAGAGGTTGCTGCCGAAGCGTTTCCGCAGGGACGGCGTGGTAATCCCCGTCGTCCGGCTTCACGGCCCGATCATGAGCGGTGGAAGCCAATTCCGGCCGACGCTCAATCTGGCCTCCGCCGCGCAGGTGCTCGAAAAGGCCTTCAGCTTCAAGGATGCGCCGGCGGTTGCCATCTCGCTAAATTCTCCCGGCGGCTCTCCGGTTCAATCGCGCCTCGTCTTCAGCCGCATCCGCGACCTTGCGCGTGAAAAGCAGAAGAAGGTTCTTGTCTTCGTCGAGGATGTTGCGGCATCCGGCGGCTACATGATCGCTCTTGCCGGCGACGAGATCATTGCGGACCCCACCTCCATCGTCGGCTCGATCGGCGTCGTCTCCGGCGGCTTCGGCTTTCCGGAACTGCTAAAGAAGATCGGCGTAGAGCGCCGCGTCTATACGGCGGGTGAAAACAAGGTGATCCTCGATCCGTTCCAGCCGGAGAAGGAAAAGGACATTGAATACCTGAAGACCCTTCAGCTGGAGATTCACCAGGTCTTCATCTCCATGGTTCGCGAACGGCGTGCTGGCAAGTTGAAGAACGACGATGTGGTCTTTTCTGGCCTTTTCTGGACCGGCACTCGCGGCCTCGAACTCGGCCTTATCGACGGACTGGGCGACATGCGTCAGGAATTGAAGCGTCGCTATGGGGCGAAAACCAAGCTCGAACTGGTGATGCCAGCGCGCGGTCTTTTCGGGAGGCGCATTCCGGGTATATCGTCAGCCAACCTCGAAGGCGCAGGCGCGGGTCTCGCAACCGGACTCGTCGACGCCGCCGAGGAGAAAGCATTGTGGGGCCGCTACGGGCTCTGAGGGAGCGAAGGCTGGCATCATGCCGCAACTGATAATCATCGTCGTTCTGCTGGTCGGCGCCTGGCTTCTCTATCGCCGCTTTGTCGCCGACGCCCAACGGCTGGCAGCACGATCCCGTCGGGAAGAGAAGGAGCGCCAGACCGGCGCCATCGGCACGCTGGTCAAGGATCCGGTCACGGGCGAATACCATCTGAAGAAGGACGAGGACGAGTAGGGTCGCAAAAGCCTTGACCCGTCTGGCGCGGCGTGGCACCTGTCCGCCCACTTTTGTACGAATTCGGAAGCCGTTTCATGTCTGCAGCAATCCCCGACCACATGAACCCGAAGCGCTCGTTCCAGGCGCTGATCCTTACGCTCCATAACTATTGGGCGGACAAGGGTTGTGCGGTGCTGCAGCCTTACGACATGGAGGTTGGCGCCGGCACGTTCCATCCGGCAACGACGCTTCGTGCGCTCGGCCCAAAGCCATGGAAGGCTGCTTATGTGCAGCCGTCGCGCCGCCCCTCGGACGGCCGTTATGGCGAGAACCCGAACCGCCTGCAGCACTATTACCAGTATCAGGTCCTGCTGAAGCCAAACCCGCCGAACCTGCAGGAACTCTATCTCGGCTCGCTCGCCGCCATCGGCCTCGATCCGCTGCTGCACGACATCCGTTTTGTCGAAGACGACTGGGAAAGCCCGACGCTCGGCGCCTGGGGCCTTGGCTGGGAGTGCTGGTGCGATGGCATGGAAGTGTCGCAGTTCACTTATTTCCAGCAGGTCTGCGGTATCGAATGCTCGCCCGTCGCGGGCGAGTTGACCTATGGCCTCGAGCGTCTGGCGATGTATGTGCAGGGCGTCGACAACGTCTACGACCTGAACTTCAACGGCCGCGAAGGCGACGAGAAGATCAGCTACGGCGATGTCTTCCTACAGGCCGAACAGGAGTATTCACGCCACAATTTCGAATACGCCAACACGGAAATGCTGCATCGCCACTTCATCGATGCCGAAAAGGAATGCCAAGCGCTTCTCGCCGCCGGCGCTCCTGGCGACAGCGATAATCAGAAGCTGCACAAGTGCGTCTTCCCGGCTTATGATCAGTGCATCAAGGCGTCACACGTTTTCAATCTGCTGGATGCGCGCGGCGTCATCTCGGTTACCGAGCGTCAGAGCTACATCCTACGTGTGCGGACGCTGGCGAAGGCCTGCGGTGAGGCCTTCCTGCAGACGGATGCGGGTGGGGTGGACCTGGCGAAAACTGCCGCTTGAAGAGCGGCAGTCAGCGCCGCTCGTCGCTTCTGATCTCGACGCGGCGTTCCACCGGACGCGCCTTGCTCTGGACGAAAAAGTACGTTGCGATGGCCAGTATGTTGAGCAGGAAAATAAACGCGCTCATGGTCTGAATGATCCTTGTCGCAGTTTGCGTATGCACGCTAGTTCAACGTGCAGAGTGAAAATAAGGTTTCGGCCGGTGCGACGGTATCGTGATTTTTCACTACCCCCCGTCCAGTGATTGCCCCGAAAGAGGGCCGGAATGCGGGATGACAATCTGCGGTAACCCGCATAGTCTCTCGACATACTTTCGGTCGTTGCGGGGGATTCGCGAATGTATGTAATTCTTGGCCTTATTGTTCTGGTCGCGCTCTATGCCGTCTTTGTCTACAACGGCCTTGTTCGCGCGCGACAGATGGCCGAGGAAGCCTGGTCCGGCATCGATGTGCAGCTGAAGCGCCGCGCCGACCTGATCCCGAACCTGATCGAGACGGTCAAGGGCTATGCCGCCCACGAGAAGACGACGCTCGAAGAGGTCGTTGCCCTCCGCAATAAGGCGCAATCGGTTCCGACGGGCGACGTCGCCGGCCGCGCCCAGGCGGAAGGTCTGCTCGGCCAGGCGCTCGGGCGCGTCTTGGCGCTGGCCGAAGCCTATCCCGACCTCAAGGCGAACGAGAACTTCCGCGAGTTGCAGACCTCGCTGGAGACGATGGAAAGCGAAATCCAGATGGCGCGCCGTTATTACAATGGCGCCGCCCGTGATCTGAACGTCAAGGTCGAAAGCTTCCCCTCCAACCTTATCGCTGGCCAGTTCGGCTTCCAGAAGCGGGACTATTTCGAGATCACCAACGAAGCGGATCGTGCCGTTCCGACAGTAAAGTTCTGATATCCGCCATTTGCCTTTGCGTAAAAACTGCTATGAGCAGGGCATGATCGCGGCCTGATGTGGCCCTCGCGCAAAGACGGAAAAGACAGGCAATGAGTAAAGACAAGCTCACCATCATCCCGCCGGACAAGCCGCTGACAGGTCGCGCCGTCCCGCCCGGCTCGAAATCGATCACCAACCGCGCGCTGCTCCTGGCAGGCCTCGCCAAGGGCACGAGCCGCCTGACCGGCGCTTTGAAGAGCGATGACACGCGCTATATGGCCGACGCTCTCCGCGCCATGGGTGTCATCATCGAGGAGCCGGATGATACGAGCTTTGTCGTTACGGGCAGCGGCAAGCTGCTGCCGCCGCAGGTGCCGCTTTTCCTCGGCAACGCCGGAACGGCGACGCGCTTCCTCACGGCCGCTGCCGCCCTGGTGGATGGCACCGTCGTCGTCGACGGCGACCAGCACATGCGCAAGCGCCCGATCGGCCCGCTGGTCGATGCACTGCGTTCGCTCGGCATCGACGCGTCGACCGAAACCGGCTGCCCGCCGGTCACCGTCAAGGGCACTGGCCGTTTTGAGGCGAGCCGCATCCAGATCGATGGCGGCCTGTCGAGCCAGTATGTCTCGGCGCTGCTGATGATGGCTGCTGGTGGCGACAAGGCGGTGACGATCGAACTGCTAGGCGAGGACATCGGCGCGCTCGGCTACATCGATCTGACCACAGCGGCGATGCGCGCCTTTGGCGCCAAGGTCGAGAAGACGAGCGCGGTGACCTGGCGCGTCGAGCCGACCGGCTACACGGCAGCCGATTTCGTGGTCGAGCCCGACGCCTCTGCCGCGACCTACCTCTGGGCGGCCGAAGTGCTGACATCGGGCAAGATCGACCTCGGTGTCGCGAATGGCGCGTTCACGCAGCCGGACGCGAAGGCCTATGATCTAATCGCCCAGTTCCCGCATCTTCCAGCCGTTATCGACGGTTCGCAGATGCAGGATGCTGTTCCGACCTTGGCCGTTCTTGCGGCTTTCAACGAGACGCCGGTCCGCTTCGTCGGCATCGCCAATCTGCGCGTCAAGGAATGCGATCGCATCCGCGCCGTCTCGACCGGGCTCAACAACATCCGCCAGGGGCTCGCCGCCGAGGAAGGCGACGATCTGGTTGTCCAGTCCGATCCATCGCTGGTTGGACAACGCCTGCCTGCCAACATCGACACCTTCGCCGACCACCGCATTGCGATGAGCTTTGCGCTCGCCGGCCTGAAGATCGCGGGCATCACGATCCTCGATCCGGACTGCGTCGGTAAAACCTTCCCGGCCTATTGGCGGACGCTATCAGGGCTTGGCGTGACCTATGCCGACGAAGGCTGAGCTTATCTGAAGCGGCCGGGCGCCGCAGGCGAGGGGTATGATGATCCAACGGCTTTCCTGCCTTTGCTTCGTTCTGTTTCTGATGCTTGCGGGGCGTGGCGCCATCGCCGCGGAGGTGATCAACGCCTTCACCTCTGACATCGCGCTTGAGAAGAGCGGTGCGATGACGGTGACGGAGACGATCTCCGTCAATGCCGAAGGCAATCGCATCCGGCGCGGCATCTTCCGTGATTTTCCGTTGACCTATCAGGATGCCGAAGGCCGTCTCCGCCGCGTCGATTTCGACGTCATCTCGGTGAAGCGCGATGGCCGCGACGAGCCATGGCATACCGAGTCCATCAGCGGTGGCATCCGCGTCTACGCCGGCTCGGAAGACGTCACCGTGAGTTATGGCCGCCACGACTACGTCTTCACCTACCGCACCAACCGCCAGATCCGCTACTTCGGCGATCATGACGAACTCTATTGGAATGTAACCGGCAATGGCTGGATCTTCCCAATCCTGACGGCGACGGCCGCGGTAAATCTGCCTGACGGTGTAAATGCGACCGACACGGCTTTCTTCACGGGCCCCCAGGGCGCGACCGACAGGAATGCGAAGGTTTCCGGCGGCGGGGGGCGACTGCTGTTTTCGACCACGCGGTCGCTCAATGCGGGCGAAGGACTGACGATCGCCGTCAAGATGCCGAAGGGGTCGATCAATCCGCCGAGCGCCGACGATGAACGGCGCTGGTGGCTGAGCGACAACCGCGATTACTTCCTTGGCTTCGGCGGGCTCATCCTCGTCTTCCTCTACTATACGCGCTCCTGGCTGAAGGTCGGCCGTGACCCCGCCCGCGGCGTTCTGGTCCCGCGCTGGGATCCGCCCGACGGCATATCGCCGGCGCTGGTGAATTATATCGACAACCGCGGCTTCTCTGGGCAGGGCTGGACGGCGCTGTCGGCAACGGCCCTCAATCTCGCGGTGCGCGGCTTTGTGGTGCTGGAGGACCTCAAGAACGCCATCGTCATCCGCCGCACCGACAAGCCCGTCGGCAAGGAGAAGCTGGAAGCGGGGGAAGCCAGCCTGCTCAACGCAGTGGGAGCCAAGGGTTCGCTGACGATCGATGAGGCTAACGGAACGAAGGTGAAATCGGTGGGCGACAGCTTCCGCACAGCCATCGAGCGCGAGCACCGCGGCAAGTACTACAACGCGAATACCGGCTACACGACGGGCGGCATCGCGCTCAGCGCAGCATCACTGGTGGCCCTTTTCGTCTTCGGAACGCTGGAGCCCGATACGATTGCCTTGATGATCATTCCGATCGTCGTTGTCGTCTTCCTCTCGGTTTTCGTTGCCGGTTTCGCCAAGTCACTCCGTCCGGGCAGATCGCTTGGCGCCAAGATCATGTCCGTGATCGCGATCGCCTTTGCCGTCTTCATCGGCTTCAGCATCGTGTCGTCACTGGCACTGGCGCTGTTCTCCTCGCTGGTCGAACTCCACGAGACGCCGATGCTGTTTGCGATCGGCGGCATCATTCTCCTGAACCTGCTCTACGTCTTCATCATGGGAGCGCCGACCCCGCTCGGTGCCAAGCTGATGGATGGCATCGACGGTCTGCGCCAGTACATGACGCTCGCCGAAAAGGACCGCATGAACATGGCGGGCGCGCCTCAGATGTCGCCTCAGCATTTCGAGAAACTGCTGCCCTATGCCGTCGCGCTCGGCGTCGAGAAGCCGTGGTCGCGCGCCTTCGAGACATGGCTTGCCGCAGCAGCGGCGGGTGCGGCGGCCGCATACGCCCCCTCCTGGTATTCCGGGAATTTCGGCAGCGGCAACTTTTCCGATCGCATCGGCGGCTTCTCCTCATCGATGGCCTCGACGATCGCCTCCACCATTCCGGCACCGCCGTCCAGTTCGTCCTCCGGCTTTTCCGGTGGCGGTTCCTCGGGCGGCTTCTCTGGTGGCGGTGGTGGCGGTGGCGGCGGTGGCGGCTGGTAGGACCCCGCGAAGCAATCCGGCTTGCCCAGCGGTAAGCATTCCTGCTTGACCCGGGCAAGCATTCTCGCTTGACCTTTCGGCGCTCTCCCCTTAACCGCCAGACGGAAACGTGAAAGGGACGGGCATGAAGGTTCTGTTGATCGGATCGGGCGGACGCGAACACGCATTGGCCTGGAAGCTGGCGCAATCGCCTGTCATGACGGAATTCTACGCCGCGCCCGGTAATCCCGGCATTGCCGAGCACGCGACCCTCGTTGCCGTCAATGTCGACGACCATGATGCCGTCATCGACTTCTGCAAAGACAAGGCCATCGACTTCGTCGTCGTCGGCCCGGAAGCGCCGCTCGTCGCTGGCATTGCCGACAAGCTGCGCGCAGAAGGCTTTGCAGTCTTCGGTCCGTCGACAGCAGCAGCCCAGCTCGAGGGCTCGAAGGGCTTCACCAAGGATATCTGCGCCCGCTACGACATTCCGACCGGCGCCTATCAGCGCTTCAACAATGCGCCGAAGGCGAAGGCCTATATCCGCCAGCAGGGCGCCCCGATCGTCGTCAAGGCTGATGGCCTAGCCGCCGGCAAGGGCGTGACCGTCGCCATGACCGTTGATGAGGCGCTTGCAGCCGTCGACGATTGCTTCGAGGGTGCTTTCGGTGCCGCCGGCGCCGAAGTCGTTATCGAAGCCTATCTCGATGGCGAGGAAGCGAGCTTCTTCTGCCTCTGCGACGGCAAGTATGTCCTGCCGCTCGCAACAGCCCAGGATCACAAGCGGGTGGGCGAGGGCGACACCGGCCCGAATACTGGCGGCATGGGCGCCTATTCCCCGGCGCCCGTGATGACCAAAGAAATGGTCGAGCGCACGATGAAGGAAATCATCGAGCCGACGATGCGCGGCATGGCCGAGAGCGGCTATCCCTTCTCCGGCGTCTTCTTCGCCGGCCTGATGATCACCGCCAAGGGCCCCGAGCTTATCGAATACAATGTCCGCTTCGGCGATCCCGAATGCCAGGTTCTGATGATGCGCCTGAAGAGCGATCTGCTGCCGATTCTCCATGCCACCGCGACAGGCACGCTCGATCAGGTGTCCGCCGAATGGACCGAGGATCCCGCCCTGACGGTCGTGATGGCGTCGAAGGGCTATCCTGGCTCCTACGACAAGAACACTCCGATCGCTCATATCCCGGATGCGGGCGAGGGCGCTAAGGTGTTTCATGCCGGTACAGCCCTGAAAGATGGAGCGCTGGTCGCAACCGGTGGCCGCGTCCTCAATGTCACTGCCACAGGCAAGACCGTCGGCGAGGCGCAGGCTCGCGCCTATGCGCTGCTCGACAGTGTCGACTGGGACAACGGCTTCTGCCGCCGCGATATCGGCTGGCGCGCGGTCGAGCGCGAAAAAGCGTGAGCAAACCCGAAATCGGGTCAGTTCTCTAAATTTTTACCCTTTCCCCTGACGGGATGGAAACAAAGCGACGCTAGTCTCTTCTCAACGTGAGACGGAGTGTTCCATGCGTCAGGTCATCTTGGGTGCGATAGCTGTTTTTGCGGCAGGCTCTGCCGTTGCCTCCTCGATCGAGGTGGTCGGCAAGGACACGCGCACCAGTGGTGGGAGCATCAGCCAGGAAAGCTGCCAAAGCTGCCGGCCGCTTGAAACCGTCGAGCGCAAGAAGGACTACACCGTCCCGACGCTCGCGCCCGGCTCGCTGCAATCCTCGGAAATTCGCGATGTCGATGGCCAGAAAAAGCTCTATCGCACCGAAGGCTGGATGGGTGGCTCGCCGGTCGTTTTCGTAACCAAGGCCCCAACCGAGTCCATGACAGCCGCCAAGCAGCCGGCCGACAACATTGACCGTGCCTCGACGACGGCAGCGGTTATCGGTGGCGACGTCAAGCCGATCGCGGCGGGCCTGGGAGCTGCGCCCAAGGAACAAATGGCGCCGCTCGACGTTTCTAAGTTCGAGCTTCGGCCCTGATTTCCAGTTCCCTGCCCCAGCCTGACCAAGGTTTCGGTCGACCGGGGTCCACCCCCGCGGTGGATAAAATGCGTCCCTGAGAGAAGCAGGGGCGCATTTTTCGTTTCTAGTGCGCTTTGCCGAACGGTGTGCTTCCGAAGGTAGGGACAAGCAGACGAGCAAGTGCCTGCCATCCGGTCGAAGCGTTCAACCAGCGCAGATGTTGTTTCGTGACGTGCCCAACGGCCGCCACCCCTGCTTCGCTTTCGTCAGGAGCCAAGTCGGCAACGGGTTCCGGCGGAGGGGAATAGATGCGTCCCTGATCGAGGGAAAGGATGGTCAGTGTCGTAATCATTGCCGTCTCCCACTTGCGGTTTTGCCGTGGGAAGCAGTCTCTGCTGGTTGGGGTGTTCCGGTCCTGAACCGCTCGCGGAAAAGTTCCGAAACGATCCGAATCTACCGCTCCGAGACGCCCGCCAATCTCAATCCGTCGAGGACGCCGGCGATGCGATCCGGATATTTGCCGGCCTGGCCGGCGCGGATACGCTCGATCGTGATATCGGGTGTCAGTCGTCTCAACGCTGCAAGATGACGATGGGCTTCCTCCATGCGTCCGAGATGCGCGCTCGCAGCAATGAGAACCCACAACGTCGCTTCGAAATTCGGATTGCTGGCAAGTGCCCTCGACGCCCAAGCGACGGCCTGACCATACTCTCCAAGGACGACATGGGCATGTGCGATACCGCAAAGCGAGAAATGTGCGCCCCGATCGCCGGGCGTTAGCCGATTGGCCCTGTGGAAGTGGCTGAGCGCATCGCTGATGTTGCCGCAATGAAGGTGCCCGACGCCCGCTCTGACAACCGCCATCGGATTGTTGGGATTGGATTCGGCGGCCGCCTGCAGAACCGCGAGCCCCCAATCATAGTCCTTCACCGTCTGCATCAAGGCGACGCCGCAGTGGGCCATGACCATGGCGTCACCCGCGCCGTGCTCCAGCGCCTTCCGGGCCAGCGCGGCACATGCTCCCACATCGTCGTCGGTGAGCGCGGGCCAGCCCATCGTGTAGCGATGCTCAAGCGCCCATGCGGCATGGGCAAGCAGCTGCGCGTTGTCCGGCTCGACCGCAAGCCCTTGCATGAGAAGGGCATAGGCGGCCGCGTTGTCGCTTTCAATTTCCGTCGAGATCTTCGCCAGTGCCTGCAGGTAGATGTCGTAGATGGCGACGCTTCCGGGCCGGTCGCGCCGTGATCGCTCGATCTCGGCCGTCTGGATCAGCGGTTCGATCAGCGTCGCGACGCGTTCGGTGATGCGATCCTGAAAATCGAATATCTCGTCCAGGGTGCCATCGAAGGTCTGCGCCCACATATGTGTTCCGCCTTGACCTTCGACGAGTTCTGCGACGATGCGCAGCCGGTTACCCGACTGCCGGATGCTCCCTTCGAGCACGTAGCTGACGCCGAGTTGTGCGGCGATCTTTCTGACATCCATTCCCCGGTAGGCGAAGGAGCAGTCCCGGGCGATCACGGCAAAGCTTCGGAACCGGCTTAAGGCCGCTATGATCTCGTCGACGATCCCGTCGGCAAAATAATCCTGCCTGGGATCGCCGCTGAGATTGCTGAAGGGCAGGACTGCAAGTGCCGGCCGCAGCTCCTGGGTCGCAACCGCTTTCGCCTCCACGTTTGTCGGCATGAAGCGGTAGCCGGCGCGCGGCACCGTCGCGATCCACTCCTGCCCATCGGGCGCCGGGCCAAGCGCCTTTCGCAGCGCGGCGACCTGGACGGTCAGGTTGCTCTCCTCGACGGCAATTCCGGGCCAGACGCGCTCCATCAACGCATCCTTGGAAACAACGCCGCCGCGGCCTTCAAGTAACGCTTCAAGAAGGGCAACCCCGCGTTGGCCGAGCGCGACTACCCGCCCGTTCCGCAACAGCCCGCGGCCGGGATCGAGAACGAATTCACCGAAGGCATGCGAAGGCTCAGCCATGCCGGAAATATAGCTTAACCACGGGCCTCGGAAAACCGTGCAGCGAGCCTTGCGAAAGCACTTCAACTTTCAGGCGCGCGGATGAATCAAGCTCTCCGCCGACTGCAAGAATGCACTGATTACATTTGATAATCCTGCCGGCCCTCGTCACTTGGCAATTGTTAATTCCTTCACTTTAATTGTAACGACCAGGCCGGAAGACGCATGATTGTCGTCGCCAAGCGCGGGTCAGCGCAGAGGTCGGGAGTTCACCGATCCGGAATTGCCGAACCCACCGTTTTCGCGAGACATTCATGAAAAAGCTTAAGATTGCTCATCAACTGTTCGCCCTTGTGGGCGTGCTCATGGCGGCCTTCGCCATCGCCACTTATTTCCAGATCAAAACGACCTCGCAGGCGATCTACGACGACCGCTTCGATCTTCTGCGCGCGCAGGTCCAGTCCGGGATCTCTGTTCTCGATTCCTACTACCAGCGTGAAAAGTCAGGCGAGATGACCCATGAGGCCGCGCAGGCCGAAGCATTCAAGGTTCTCTCCAAGGTCAAGTTCGAACCGGCGGGCTACCTGTTCGGCTACGACTACGACGTCGTCCAACGCTTCCACCCGAAGCCTGACAATATCGGCAAGAACATGGGCGGGCAGGTGGATCAGAACGGCACCTATTTCAGCAAGGACATGGTCGCCAAGGGTCGGGCCGGCGGCGGTCGCACGATCTACTACTGGAGCAAGCCCGGCCAGCCTGACGACGAGCTGTTCGAGAAGGGCTCCTACTCTGCTGCCTTCGAGCCTTGGCAGCTGGTCGTGTCCAGCGGTGTCTACCTCGACGACCTGCAGGCGCAGATCAATGAGGCGATCTGGAAGGCGCTCATTGCCTGCGCGATCATCGCGATCGCCGGTATCGCGGCCGCCTTCTATTTCATCCGTGGTATCTCCAAGCCGCTGCAGGATGTGCACCAGGCGCTGGAAGCGGTTGCGGACGAGAACGTCGCGCTCGTAATCCCGCATGCCGACATGAACAACGAAGTCGGCATGATGGCGAAGGCCACGCAGTCGCTCCAGCAGAAGGTCAAGGAACGCCACGCCATGTCCGAGCGCGAGGCCGCCCAGCAGATGGCCCTCGACGGCGAGCGTGAAAACAGCCAGCGCCTGCAGCGCGAGGAAACGGTTGCCCAGAACCACGTCGTCTCGACCATCGGCCAGGCGCTCGAGCTGATCGCCCGGGGCGACCTGACGGTCCGTTGCGCCGAGCTCGGCCAGAAGTACGCCGCTCTTCGCGACAACTTCAACGATGCGCTCGCGCACCTAGAAGCTGCTATGGCCAGGGTCAGCGCCAAGGGCGGCGACATCGCCGTCAGCAAGGAAGAGATCCGTCGCGCCTCCAACGATCTGTCGCAGCGCACCGAGCGACAGGCCGCAAGCCTGGAGGAAACCTCGGCAGCCCTTGACGAGCTCACCGTGGCCGTCCGCCAGACCGCCGAAGGCGCCCATGAAGCGAGCAAGCGCGTCCAAGCCGTCAGCGGCGAAGCGAACCGCAGCGATGCGGTTGTCTCCGAAGCGATCGAAGCAATGAGCGGCATCGAGAAGTCGTCAGCCGAGATCGGCAAGATCATCGGCGTCATCGACGACATCGCCTTCCAGACCAACCTGCTGGCACTGAATGCTGGGGTCGAGGCCGCGCGTGCCGGCGAATCCGGCAAGGGCTTCGCGGTCGTTGCCCAGGAAGTTCGCGAACTGGCACAGCGTTCGGCTGCTGCCGCCAAGGAGATCAAGGATCAGATCGCCCGCTCGTCCGGTCAGGTCGATCAGGGTGTTCGCCTGGTCGGCGAAGCCGGCGAGGCGCTGAAGCGCATCTCCGACCAGATCAAGGCGGCCAACGAGATTGTTGCCAAGATCGCCCACAGTGCCTCCGAGCAGGATACGACGCTGCGGTCGATCTCGTCCTCGATGAACCAACTCGATGCTGCCACACAGCAGAATGCTGCGATGGCGGAGGAAACCACCGCGTCGGCCGAGTCGCTGGCAAGCGACACCGATGAGCTTCTCAACCTCATCCGCGGCTTCCGCGTCGGCGGTGGGCAGGAGTATGCCGCGCAGGTTCGCCGCGCCGCCTGAGGCACCAAACATGCAATACGGCCGTCGGAGCGATCCGGCGGCCGCTTTGCATTGAGGGATGTCGTCGTGTCCGGTCAGCCGGCGGTTTTGTCCTCGTCAGCTGCGAGCCGCGCGGCAAGCATCTCGATATCGCGATCTGAGTAGACGGCAATACCGGCCTGCTTCAAAAGCGCCGCCGTCACGCCGTTCCCTGCGTTCCTGCGCCCGGAAAATGTCCCGTCATAGACAAAGCCGGAGCCGCATGAGGGACTGCCATCGATCAGCAGCGCGTAATGACAGCCCGTTCCTGTGGCAAGCGCCAAGGCGTTCTCGGCTGCCTGTCTGAACTCGTCCGTAACGTCGCCACCGGTGATCTCGACAACGCGGGCGGTGCCATCAAGCACATCCTCTCCAGTCGCGCCGCCCTCGATCTCGGCAGGTGGGCGCGGCACCGGCATTCCGGCGGACATCTCCGGGCAGATGGTCACCAGCCTGCCTTCCTCGATCCAACGAGCAATCGCGGGGTGGGCGAGGGGCTTCGACTGACCGTCGTAACGGACGGCATGGCCCATGAGGCAGGCGCTGACGAGAATCTTGTTCATGGTTTTGGCATAACCCCAAGGACGTGATAGTTCCAGTCCACTTTCGGGGCGTGGTGAAAGGGCAAAGGGTGCGGCGGAGCATTGGCGCGGACAGGTCATGACTGAACTTGCGGTCTATGCCGGCCTTTTCCTGGTGGCTTTTGCGGCAGCCACGATCTTCCCGATGCAGTCGGAAGCCGGCCTCGTCGCCCTCATTCTCACCGAGCAGTATCCGGTCCTTGCGCTGATCGCGGTGGCGACTGCAGGCAACGTCGTCGGCTCGACCGTCAACTGGCTACTTGGCGTCGGCATCGCGCGATTTCGCGACAAGCGATGGTTTCCCGTCAGTCAGCCTGCGCTCGACAAGGCACAGGGCTGGTATCGACGCTATGGCAAGTGGTCGCTGCTTCTAAGCTGGATGCCGGTTGTCGGCGACCCCATCACCGTCGTCGCCGGCGTTCTTCGCGAACCGTTTCCGATGTTCTTGCTGCTTGTGACCGTTGCCAAAACCGCGCGCTACGGCATCCTCGCGGCTGCAACTCTCGGCGTGACGAGCTGACGCAAATGCAGATCCCATCCTTGAATCAATATCTGAACAAGGACGAAATTCTGCAAATGTTGCTCGATGTTAGGACGTCATCCGCATGTCAAACCTGACGCGCGGATGCCTGGGGCTTAGCCGGAGATCTTCGAGAAGTCGGCGACAGTCCCGGTTGCTTCACGGATCAGGCGCAGCAGGGCAAGACGATTGGCGCGAATAGCGGCGTCTTCGTCATTGACAAGCACGTCGTTAAAGAAACTGTCGACCGGCGCGCGAAGCTTCGAGAGCGCCTCCATGGCCGAGCGGAAGTCTTCCTTCTCTACGGCAGCGGATGCCTCGGCGGAAGCCTTGGTGATTGCCGCGAACAGTTCCTTCTCGGCGTCGAGTCGGAACAGATTTTCCGAAACACCGTCAGCGACGACCGTGCCTTTCTTTTCTTCAGCAGCCAGGATCTGTGTCGCGCGCTTGGTGCCAACCAACAGGTTCTTGCCGTCCTCCGAGGTGATGAAAGCCGTCAGCGCTTCGACGCGGCGAGCCACCATCAGCAGGTCGTCCGTTTCAGGGGTCAGGACGGAATCGATAAGATCGTAGCGTGCGCCCTGATCGCGGAGGTAGACCTTCAGACGATCGTGGAAGAAGGAGAGAAGGTCGAATTGGCGCGACAGGTCGTTGTCGTCAACGGCCTTGCCGATATCCGTATCGATGCGGCCCATGTGGCTCGTGATGCGCGGCAACAGCGTCAGGCGCACGCGGCGCTCCAGCAGGATGCGGATGACGCCAAGGGCTGCGCGGCGCAATGCAAATGGATCCTTCGAGCCGGTCGGCTTCTCGTCGACAGCCCAGAAGCCGATCAGCGTGTCGAGCTTGTCTGCAAGCGCCACGGTGATCGCAACCTTGTCCTGCGGCAACTGGTCGGATGGTCCCTGCGGCTTGTAATGCTCCTCGATCGCGGTCGCGACAACGGCATCCTCGCCCTGAAGAGCAGCATATTTGCGCCCCATGACACCCTGCAGTTCCGGAAACTCCCCAACGGCCTCGGTGCGCAGGTCAGCCTTGGCAAGCACGACGGCCCTGTCGACCAGCTTGTAATCGGCACCGAGAGGGAATGCCACCTTTGCGGCCATGGCGCGGATACGCTCCACGCGCTCGCCCTGCGTGCCGAGCTTGGCATGGAAGGTCACACCGAGCGCATCGAGCTTCGCCATGCGCTGGTCGAGCGGCTTCTTGAGGTCGAGACCGAATTTCTTTGCCGAAGCCTCGAGCGTTTCGAGATCGGGAAGATCGCCCTGGTCGCGCTTCCAGAAGTGCAGAGCATCGGACAGGCGCGCGCGCACGACCTTGCCGTTGCCGTGGATGATCTCCTTGCCGCCGTCGCTGGCCTCGATGTTCGAGACGAGGATGAACTTGTTCGACAGTGCGTCGCCGCCAACCGGACGGGTCACGAAACACTTCTGGTTCGTCTTGATCGTCAGGCGGATGATCTCCGCCGGAATCGAAAGATAATCCTCCTCGAAGCTGCCCATCAGCACCTGCGGCCACTCGACGAGGCCCGAGACCTCTTCGAGCAGGCCCTCGTCCTCGACCAGTTCCAGGCCGTTCGCAAAGGCGACGTCGCGGGCATCGTGCAGGATGATGTCCTTGCGGCGTTCGCCATCGAGGATCACCTTGGCCTTTTCGAGGTTCGCGATGTAATCGCCGAAACGCTTGACGGTGATGGCGCCGGGCGTATGGAAACGATGGCCGTAAGTCACGTTGGAGGCGACGATGCCGTCGATCGAGAACGGAATGACGACGGTCTCTTCGTGTTCAGTGCCGAACGTGCATACGATCGATTGCAACGGCCGGACCCAGCGCAGCGAGCCCGGCTGAGCGGAAGCCGCACCCCAGCGCATCGGCTTCGGCCAGGGGAAATCGCGGATGATGCCGGGCATGACATCGCTGATGATCTCTTCGGCGGCGCGACCGGGCTTTGACATGATGGCGATGTAGAAATCGCCCTTCTTCGGGTCGCTCTGGATCTGCGCTTCGGAAACGGAAGACAGGCCGGCGCCGCGAAGGAAGCCTTCGATCGCCTTTTCGTTGGCGTCGGTGCGGGGGCCCTTCTTCTCTTCGCGCACGTCGGCGGAGCGTGCCGTCAGGCCGCGGATGTCGAGCGTCAGCCGGCGCGGCGTCCAGTATTCGCGCGCACCCTCGTAGGAAAGTCCTGCCTCGACAAGCGCATCGGTCACGAGCTTCTTCAGGTCGCCGGCAGCCTTGCGCTGCAGGCGGGCCGGGATCTCTTCGGAGCGGAGTTCTAGGAGCAGATCTGGCATGTCACTTTCCTTGCCTTCCCCAGGGAAGGCGCCACAAGGCGGGGCTAAAAAACGGTCGCCTCTGCTAGCAAAGAATGCCGCACATACACAACCGCAAAAACGGCCGCCATCCGTGCTATGTTGCTGTGGATAGCGACGCCGGGCATTGCCTTGCCGTTTTCCGTCGCTATTGTCCCGCGACTTTTGTGAAACGCAGGAACTCCCATGGCCGCTGATCTTCGTTCGCTCGCCGCTGTCATCTCTTCCGAAATCAACGCCCGGCCGGATCAGGCCAAGGCGGCGATCGAGCTGCTCGACGAAGGCGCGACCGTGCCCTTCATCGCCCGCTACCGCAAGGAAGTGACGGGCGGGCTGGACGATACCCAGCTGCGCAATCTGGCGGAGCGACTGGTCTATCTGCGCGAGCTGGAAGCCCGCCGCGACACGATCGTCGAGTCCATTAACGGCCAGGGCAAGATGACCGACGAGCTGATGGCGAAGATCGCCAAGGCCGGTACCAAGGCCGAGCTTGAGGATCTCTATCTCCCCTACAAGCCGAAGCGTCGCACCCGCGCCGAAATCGCCCGCGAACGTGGCCTTGGACCGTTGGCCGAAGCCATCCTCGCCGATCGCTCGAGGGAGCCGGCAGCGCTGGCGGAAGGCTTTATCAGCGCCGATGTGCCTGATGTGAAGACGGCGCTTGAAGGCGCACGCGACATCGTCGCCGAAGGTATTTCGGAAAACGCCGACCTGCTCGGCAAGCTGCGCGCCCATATGCGCGGCGCTGCTTTGCTGAAGGCTAAGGTGGTCGACGGCAAGCAGGCATCAGGCGAGAAGTTCTCCGACTATTTCGACCATTCCGAGCGCTGGGCGACGGCGCCGGGTCACCGTGCGCTGGCCATGCTGCGTGGCTGGAACGAAGAGGTGCTGACGCTTGTTATCGAAGCCGATGCCGAGACCGCCTCTCCGAACAAGCCGGTAGAGCGCATGATCGCGGCCGCCTACGAGATCGGCAACAGCCGCCCCGGCGACCGTTGGCTGATGGAGGTCGCGAGCTGGACCTGGCGCGTCAAGCTCTCCATGTCGCTGTCGCTCGATCTGATGCGCGAGCTTCGCGAGCGCGCTGAGGAAGAGGCGATCCACGTCTTCGCCCGCAACCTCAAGGACCTGCTGCTGGCGGCACCTGCCGGTTCGCGCCCGACCATGGGGCTTGATCCGGGTATCCGCACAGGCGTCAAGGTTGCCGTCACTGACACCACCGGCAAGGTGGTTGCTACTTCGACCGTCTATCCGTTCCAACCGAGAAACGACGTGCGCGGCGCGCAGTTGGAGCTTGCTTCGCTGATCCGAAAGCACAATGTCGAACTGATCTCGATCGGCAACGGCACCGGCAGCCGCGAGACGGAAAAGCTCGTCGCCGACATGCTCGCCGATCTGCCCGCACCGAAGCCGACCAAGGTGATCGTCTCGGAAGCCGGCGCTTCGGTTTATTCCGCATCCGAAACAGCGGCGCTTGAGTTCCCGAACCTCGACGTGTCGTTGCGCGGTGCCGTCTCCATCGCCCGTCGTCTGCAGGATCCACTGGCCGAACTCGTCAAGATCGAGCCGAAGTCGATCGGTGTCGGGCAGTATCAGCACGACGTCGATCAACAGAAACTGTCGCGCTCGCTCGACGCCGTCGTCGAAGACGCGGTGAATGCCGTTGGTGTGGATCTCAACACTGCCTCTGCACCGCTGCTCTCCCGTGTCTCCGGTCTGGGTGCCTCGATTGCCGACGCCATCGTCAAGCATCGTGACAGCGAAGGACGCTTCGAGAGCCGCCGTGACCTCCTGAAGGTCGCCCGTCTTGGCCAGCGCACCTTCGAACAATGCGCTGGCTTCCTGCGCATTCGCGATGGCAAGGAGCCGCTTGACGCCTCCTCGGTCCACCCGGAAGCCTATGGCGTCGCCAAGAAGATCGTCGCCGCTTGCGGCCGTGACTTGCGTTCGCTGATGGGCGACAGCGCCGTCCTGAAGGCTGTTGACCCGCGCCAGTTCATCGATGACAAGTTCGGTCTGCCGACAGTGAAGGATATCCTAGCTGAACTGGAAAAGCCCGGCCGCGATCCGCGCCCGAGCTTCAAGACCGCGACCTTTGCCGAAGGCGTTCACGAGATCTCCGACCTCACGCCGGGCATGATCCTAGAGGGCACGGTCACCAACGTCGCGGCCTTCGGCGCCTTCGTCGACATCGGCGTGCATCAGGACGGATTGGTGCATGTCTCACAGCTCGCCGACCGCTTCGTCAAAGATCCTCACGAAGTCGTGAAGGCAGGCGATGTGGTGAAAGTGCGCGTCGTCGAGGTCGATGCCAAGCGCAAGCGCATCGGTCTGTCGATGCGAAAGGACGACGGTTCGCAGACTCCGGCCCCTCGTGGCGAGTCACGCGGTCAGCCTGTCCGCGGCCAGAACGACCGGCGCTCGGCTCCCTCAAAGCCAGAGAGCCAGGGAGCTTTTGGCGCAGCGCTGGCCGAGGCGATGAAGCGAAAATAAGCGCTTAGCCATCGAATTTGCAAAAATGTCACACTTTGGCGACCATGTTGCCGAGGTGCGAAATACGGCGCTTGTAAGGCGGCAGAGAGGTACTAAGTTGAATGGACCATCCTGTCACAATGCGAGGCCTTGCTTATGGCGTCGGCTTTCTTATCGATCGTCCAAAAACTCATCCGTAAAGGTAATCTGAGACTGACTCTCGCCAGCGGCGAGACGCATATGGTTGGCGACGGCACTGGTGAACTGGTTGTCGTTCGCATGGCCGATGAAGAGGCGGAACAGCTGATCCGCCGTGATCCCACCCTGAAGCTAGGGGAAATGTTCATGGAGGGCCGGTTCATCCTAGAACAGGGCAACATCTACGATTTCCTGGCGATGGTGAAACAGAATACCACCAACGAGATCTTCGATATCCCGATGGCGGCCCTCCTGATCGGACGCATTGCCCTGCAGCAGCTGAAAAGCCGCATCCCGATCAACCGCAACAGGCGCAACGTTGCCCACCATTACGACCTGTCCGAAAAGCTCTTCGAGCTCTTTCTCGACGAGGATTGGCAATACTCCTGTGCCTACTACAATCCGCCCGGCATCAGCCTGGAGGAGGCGCAGGTCGCCAAGAAGCGGCACATCGCCGCGAAGCTTCTGCTCGAACCAAACCAACGCGTTCTGGAGATCGGCTCCGGCTGGGGCGGCATGGGCATGTACCTGGTGGAATCCACGCCAGGGCTGGAGCTCACCGGCATCACGCTCAGCAAGGAGCAGCTGAAGATCTCGCGGGAGCGCGCGCAGAAGCGCGGTCTTGCCGATCGCGCGCGCTTCGAGTTGCAGGACTACCGAACGATGACGGGCAGGAAGTTCGACCGCATCGTATCGGTCGGCATGTTCGAGCATGTCGGCATCGGCAATTTCGGCAAGTTCTTCAAGAAGGTGCACGAATTTCTTGCCGATGACGGCGTCATGGTGCTGCACTCGATTGCGCGTCCGAAGCCGAGTTTCGCGACCAATGCCTTCATCGAGAAGTATATCTTCCCGCAGGGCTATATCCCCTCGATCGGCGAGACGCTGCCGTTCATCGAAAGTGCGGGGCTGCTGGTTCGCGATGTCGAAGTGCTACCGCTGCATTACGCCCACACATTGCGCCACTGGCGCGACCGCTTCGTCGCGCGCAAGGCCGAAGCGGTCGCGCTCTACGACGAGCAATTCTTCCGTATGTGGGAGTTCTATCTCGCCGGGTCCGAGATCGGCTTCCGCTGGGACGAACTGTTCGTCATGCAGATCCAGATTTCCAAGAACCAGTATTCGACCCCCGACAATCGCGACTACATCGCGGCGAACGAGGCAAAGCTGAAGGAATTCGAGGCGACGCGCCCGCCGCTCGAAAAAGTCATTCTCTGACCCAGATCAAAGGGCGCGGCAAGGACCGCGCCCTTTCAAACTCGGAGCCTGATGGCAATGGCAAGCACCCTTCCGGAAATCTATCTTGTCCGTCACGGCGAAACCGAGTGGAGCCTGTCAGGACGACACACTGGCCGCAGTGATATCCCGCTCACCGAAAACGGCGAGGCGGCCGCGCGTCAGGTCGGTCCACGCCTTGCGGGTAAGAGCTTTACTGCCGTCTGGTCAAGCCCGTCGCAACGTGCCCGCAATACCTGCGCGCTCGCGGGCTTCGACGCCGGGGCCATCGTCAAGGATGACTTGGCGGAATGGGACTACGGCGCCTACGAAGGCATCACCTCCAAGGAGATCCATGCAAGCCGGCCCGGTTGGCAGCTGTTTCGCGATGGCTGCCCCAACGGTGAGGCGGCAGACGATGTCGGCGCCCGGGCTGACCGGATCATTTCGGAACTACGGCAGGCCGATGCCCCGATCTTGATCTTCTCCAGCTCGCATTTCCTCCGGGTACTTGGCGCCCGCTGGCTCGGGTTGCCGCCAACGGACGGTGCGCGCTTCATTCTCGACACGACAAGCATCAGCGTTCTCGGCTATGAGCACGACCTGACCGAGCCGGTGATCCGGCGATGGAACGGGCGCTGAAGGTCGCCCCGACGGCCGTGAATTGGACCTTGACCCGCGCCTTGACCGATCGCTAGATGACGTCATGCAACAGATCGGCGGAATAAACGGGCGCGTTGCGGATGCGCCATCGAACAACTGGGTTTATCGGGTCCTGCCTCCGTGGCTCTGGCCCTATGCGCAGCTTGCGCGCTGGGATCGGCCGATCGGTTGGCAGCTCCTGATGTGGCCTTGCTTCTGGTCGGCAACAATGGCTGCCAATGCCGCAGCCACTCTCGGCCAGTTTTCTGGCGGTCAGCTGGTTTTCCATCTCGTGCTCTACTTCATCGGTTCAGTGGCGATGCGCGGGGCAGGGTGCACATACAACGATCTCGTCGACCACAAGATCGACATGGAAGTGGCGCGAACTCGGTCGCGGCCGCTGCCATCGGGTCGGGTGACGCGCAACCAGGCCAAGGCGTTCATCGTCCTGCAGGCGCTGGTTGGGCTGCTGGTCGTGCTTCAGCTGAACTGGTTTGCCGTCATCCTCGGCGTCCTCTCGCTCGCCATTGTGGCACTTTATCCCTTTGCGAAGCGCTTTACAGACTGGCCGCAGTTCTTCCTTGGCCTTGCCTTCTCCTGGGGTGCCTTGATGGGCTGGGCCGCGATTTTCGGGAGCCTCTCGCTGGCGCCTATTTTCCTGTACGTCGCCTCGGTGGTCTGGACAATCGGCTATGACACCATCTACGCCCATCAGGACAAGGAGGACGACGAACTGATCGGCGTTCGTTCCACTGCGCGGTTGTTCGGCGACAAGACGAAACAGTGGCTCGTCGGCCTCTATGGTCTGACCCTCGTGCTCGCCTTCTGCGCTTTCCTGGCGGCAGGTGTCGGACTGTTCGCCTATCTCGGCCTGCTCATTGCCGCCGGCATGTTTGCGTGGCAAATCGTAACGCTGGATATCAACGACGGCGACCAATGCCTGGCCCTGTTCAAGTCGAACAATCGCGTCGGACTGATCATATTTGCCGGCCTTTTCTTGTCGCTGCTCTTCGTCTTGCCTTAGGCCAGATACGGAAGACGAAAAACCCGGCACAATGGCCGGGTTTTTGGTTTTGGCAGATCGCCCCGCTCAGCTGCGGGCGATGATTTCCTTGCCTTCGATCTTCATGGCGACGCCGAGCTTGCCGGTCGTGCGGCGCACGAGGAAACGCGGGCGGCGGTTGGCGAAGTAGGAGTGACGGCGGCGCGGCTTCAACGCGCTGGTGCGCAGGTCGCCGAGATGTTCTTCCAGCGGACGGGCAATGCCGTCGGCCTCGACCATCAGCATCGGAATGCGGAAGGCTTCGGACCAGCTGCGCCAGTCGGCGGCAATATCCGCCAGGTCATGGGCGACCAGAAGCGGCACGCAGAGTTCCGGATCTTCGTGATGAAGCTCCAGGGTTACGGTGACTTCGCCGTTGCCATGGTCGATGGCGCGGGCGGCAACGCCCTTGAAGGCGCGCTTGGGAAGTGCGATCGAAAGCGGCAGGCCGCTCGAGGGGAGAACCTTGCGCAGGATGGCGCCACGTTCGTCGATCGTTATGCTGACGTCACTTGTGGAGTCGTGGATGGCGTAGCTGACCTGCTGGGGAAAGCGAGACGGATCGAGACGCAGTGTCGTTCCAGCCCATACGGGCTTCATAACGGTGTTGTTCATGTTCATTCTACCCTTGTCTTACCTGAGAGCCGGTTTCCGGTCTTCTCCTCGGGGCTTTTCGCCCTCTATGGCTCGACAATAGGCGCCGCCTGTTCGAGACAGCTTAAAAATCGCGGTTAAGAAAACTTTGCCTCCCTGGATGGTTATCAAAACCGAAGCCGGCAAGGTTTCCGGAGGGTGAACGCCGGCTGTCTCATATTGCAACGCAAGATGGGTAAGTCTCGGGTAAGCTTTTTATCGCAAAATGGCGCAGAACCACTCTGTCATACTTTGAAGACTTTGCCGGAAAAGGGCGTGTTATGATCTCTGCTTCAATGGCCTACAACATAGTGTCGGGGAACATGAAGCAGAGCCTCGATCGCGTAGCCTCCCAGGCAACGGTCAAGCGCGACGCCGAGTACTACAAGGACAACATCAACAAGGTCAAAGACGTCGACGATTTCCTCGGCAATTATAGGCTCTACAGCTACGCGATGAAGGCCTATGGCCTCGACGACATGACCTACGCCAAGGCCTTCATGAAGAAAGTCCTGGAGAGTGATTTGACCGATGCCGGCAGCTTCGCCAACAAGCTGACCGATACGCGCTACAAGGAATTTGCCGCCGCGTTCAACTTCAATTCGCCGGCAGCGGATGCGCAAAGCAACGCCCAGGAAGACGATCTGATAGGCCTCTACACGCAGTCCTTTGCCGACGAGAGCAAGAATGCCGCGACGGAGACCGACTACTACGGCAATGCGATCGATGCGGCGCAGGATGTTTCGGATATCGTCGGGGACAGCCGTGTCCGGACCTATGTCCTGAAGGCTTACGGCATTGATCCTACATACGTCTCCAATGACTTCTTGACGCAGGTTCTGACCAGCGACGTCAACGATCCGAACAGCTTCGTGAACGTCAACGGCAACGAAAAATATCAGGCGCTTGCTGCGCAATTCAGTTTTAATGCCGATGGCACTGTCAATGGCGCGGCGCAGACCGCTGCCCAAAAGGACGCCGTCATGGAACAGTACAACTTGACTGTTCCATCGATCGTCACCCCTGCTGCGGCGGACTATAACAAGGCCTACTACCTGTCCAAGATCGGAGCGATCACCAGCGTCGACGATCTTCTCGCCGACAGCCGCCTGACGTCCTACATCAAGACAGCCTTCGGCATGTCTCAGGACTTCAGCACGGCAGCGCTAAGACTCGTGCTGACCGATGCCAGCTACGCGACGTCTCTGGATCTCAGCGAAGCCAACCAGGCGTTCAACTTCAATTCCGACGGGACGATCAACGGCGCGGCGGCGTCCTACACGGCGCAGACGCCCGATCAGATAAAGACCATGGGCGACCTGGCCGCCTCGGCGACCAGCTATTATCAGTCCACGATAGTCAACATCACCAACGTCGACGATCTCGTCGCCGATGCAGGGCTGACGCGCTATATCAAGGATGCCTATGGCATACCGCAGACCTTCAGCGATGCCGATCTCAAGAGCGTTCTGACGGATGCAACCTATGCCGCGAGCCTTGGCTATGATGCGGTCCATTCGGCTTTCAACTTCCAGGCAGATGGCAGCGTACCGGATGACGTCAATGCGCAGACCTCCGCTCAGGCGCGCGTGACCAGTTCGGGCGCGCGCTCCAACCTCGATTACTTCCAGAGCACGATCGGCACGATTTCCAATGTCGACCAATTGATCGCGGATACGAAGCTGACCAGCTTTATCAAGTCGGTCTACCAGATGCCGGCCAATATCAGTGATGCTGATCTCAAGAACATCTTGATTGACCCCAGCTTCGCTGCCGCTCAGGGCTTCGGCAATGTCAACTCAGGCTTCAGTTTTGCTGCCGACGGCTCGGCCGCGGCCGCCTCCGGCCCGCAAAGCGCCGAGCAGCTGATGAACACGACCGACAGCTATTCGGTCCGCTACGACGACGCACAGCAGGAGGCCATGGACGCGGCCGTCGCCAACTACAAAGAGCGGATGAGCGACGACAACATCAAGAAAGTGGACGATTTCCTTCGCTCCAACGCGACGGCGGATCTCGACAACAGCAACGATGGCTTGCCAGATCCCTATCAGATGGCGCTGCGCGCCTACGGACTGACGGAGCAGGACGTGCCGCGTTCGACACTACGCAAGTTGCTGAAGAGCGACCCCTATGATCCGAACGGTTATGTCGCCTCGTTCAAGGACGAGCGCATCACCAATCTCGTCCGCGCCTTCAACTTTGGGACCGACGGCAAGATCACGTCGGAAGTACAGGCACTGTCACCCGCCGTCATGGCCAAGTATGCGACGAACTACAAGTCGCGCGCCACCCTGGGAATGGACGACGGCTCGATCAAGGACAAGGCTTCGAAGGACGCGACGAAGGCCGTCGATGATTTCGCCAAAGGCATGGCCGAGGTGAAGTCGCTTGATGATTTCCTGAAGAACGACAAGCTGACTAGCTTCGTGCTGAAGGCGAACGGTCTCGATCCGAAAAAGTACGACGACGAAACATTGCGGAAGATCTTCACGTCGGATCCGTCCGATTCCAAGAGCTATCTGAATACAAAGGCAGACTCCAAGTTCAAGGAAATCGTTGCCGACTTCAACTTCGATACCGCCGGGGACCTGACACGCGCCAAGATCGGCGCCGTCCAGAATGTCGGCGCCGAGGATCGGACCCAGACGAACTATCTTCAGCAGACTCTCGAAACACAGCAGGGTGAAAGCAACGACGGCGTCCGTCTTGCTCTCTATTTCGCCCGCAAGGCTCCCGACATAACCTCGCTCTACAGCATCCTCGGGGACAAGGCGCTGTTCCAGGTCATCACAACCACCTTTAGCCTGCCGAGCGGTATTTCCAGCATGGATGTCGAGAAGCAGGTCGATCTTCTGAAGAAGTTCGTCAATCTCGACGACCTTCAGGATTCGAAGAAGGTCGACAAGCTGTTAAAGCGGTTCACCGCAATGTATGACCTGCAGAACAATTCCAGCAACTCACCGGCGCTCAGCATTCTGACCGGCGGCACATCGGGCTGACCGCCTTAGCAGCGACTTCCTCTAGTCGATGTTGACGACCTTTCCGGGATTCATGATGCCGGCCGGGTCGAAGGAGCGCTTGATCCTGCGCATCAGCTCCATTTCGATCGCCGGGCGGATCGACGCCAGCTCATCGCGCTTCAGCTGACCGATTCCATGCTCGGCGGAAATCGATCCGCCATGTGCCAGGACGAAACCATGGACGATGTGGTTCATCTCGTGCCAGCGCTCAAGGAAAGCCTGCTTGTCCGCGCCGACAGGCTGGGAAATGTTGTAATGGATATTGCCGTCGCCCATGTGGCCGAACGCGCAGATGCGGGCGCCCGGCATCGCAGCCATGACGGCTTCGCCGGCCTCATGCATGAAGGCCGGGATTGCCGAAACCGGCACGGAAACGTCATGCTTGATCGATCCGCCCTCCGGCTTCTGCGCCTCCGACATGCTTTCGCGCATATGCCAGAGCGCCTTCTGCTGAGCGACGGAAGAGGAGATCGCCGCGTCTTGAACCAACCCGGCCTCGAAGCCTTGTTCGAGCAGCGCCGTCATCATCCGCTCGGCCGTCTCGGCGGAGTCTGACGTGGAAATATCGACGAGCACATACCAGGGATGCGCCGACTCCAACGGATCGCGTACGCCCTCGATATTGCGCGCGGTGATTTCGACGCCGAAACGCGGCATGAGCTCAAAACCGGTGAGCGAGGTGCCGCAGAGACTGGACGCCAGGTTGAACAACCCAAGCGCATCCTCGACCGAATTGAGCCCGGCGAATGCAACCTGCTTGCCGAGCGGTTGCGGAAAGAGCCTCAGCACCGCGCCGGTGATGATGCCGAGCGTGCCTTCCGCGCCGATGAAGAGGTCGCGCAAGTCATAGCCGGTGTTGTCCTTCTTCAGGCGGCGCAGGCCATCCCAGATCTCGCCGGTCGGCAGCACCACCTCGAGGCCGAGGCAGAGGTGGCGCATGTTGCCGTAGGCGAGCACGGCCGTGCCGCCGGCGTTGGTCGAGAGATTGCCGCCGATCCGGCACGACCCCTCGGACCCCAGCGATAGCGGAAACAACCTGCCATGCGCTTCTGCCGCCTTCTGCACGTCGGCAAGGATCGCGCCGCCATCGACGACGAGAACGTTGGCTACCGGATCGACATCGCGAACCTTGTTCATGCGTTCAAGCGAGATGATGATATCGGACTTGCCTTCACGCGGGGTCTGGCCGCCGACGAGGCCGGTGTTGCCCGTCTGAGGCACGACCGCGGTGCCGGTTTCGCTCGCAAGCTTCAGGATTGCCGACACCTCTTCGACGGAGCCCGGCTTCAGCAGGAGAGGCGAGGAGCCATGGTAGAGGCCACGGTTTTCGATCAGATGCGGCGCGAGATCCGCTTCGCTCCGGAGGGCATGTTTCTCGCCAACGATGGCGGTGAAACGGTCGAGAAGTTCGGGGGAAACGTTGCTCATCGAAACTCGGTCCTTCTTGTTATTCTCGTGGGGCGGCGGCCCGGCGCAGCCGGTCGTTGATGGCCTCGCCAAGTCCCTCGTCGGGAATGGCCGAGAAGGCGATCGTCACAGCGCCGCTGGCATCGGCTCTCTTCATATAGTCGAACAGGTTTGCCGCCGCTTCGGCAAGATCGCCGTCGTGGCTGAGATTGAGAACGATCCTGGCATCATCGGCGCCGGCAACTGCGGTCTTGCCAAACGCAATCAACGCCTCGCCAGCATCGACGTGGGTTGCGTCCAGTCGGACGGTTGCACCCGGAGCGTAGTGGGACGCCAACATTCCTGGAGCCTCGATAGCTGCGGACGCTTTCCGGGATCGCAGAAGCTTCTGACCGGCGACGCGTTCGATCTCGGAGGCTGGCAAACCGCCCGGCCTGAGCAGCCGGACCTTGCCATCCTCGACCTTGACGATCGTCGACTCGACGCCGACGGTGCTTGCACCGGCATCGAGGATCAGCCTGATGCGCTCGCCAAGATCGGCATCGACATGGTCGGCGCTGGTTGCGCTGATCTTGCCGGAGGTGTTGGCGCTGGGCGCTGCGAGCGGTCGCCCGAAGGCGCGGATCAGTTCGCCTGCAAAGCCCTTCGGAACGCGGATGCCGACCGTGTCGAGACCTGCGGTCGCCAGAGAATGAATGGCGCTTTGCGGCTTCAGCGGCAGCACGAGCGTCAGCGGGCCGGGCCAGAAGGCTTCGGCCAGCGCGCGTGAAACCGGGTCGAACTCCGCATGCTTTTCAGCCATGGCAAGATCTGCCATATGGCAGATCAGCGGGTTGAAGCGCGGGCGGCCCTTGGTCTCGTAGATATGGGCGATCGCCACCGGGTTAGTGGCATCGGCGGCGAGGCCGTACACCGTCTCCGTCGGGATCGCGATCGGAAACCCTTCGCCAAGCACCGCGCAACCGGCTTTGATGGCCTCTTGCCTGTCCTTCGTGATGTCGATCGATCGTGCCATGCGCTGCCCGGATTGCTGTCCGGCAGTCCTTATGCTTTCCCAGCGACAGGATCAATATCAGAGCTGGCGGATGATCTCGCGCAGTTGTTCGTTGCGTGCGCCAAGTAGAAGTACGTTCTTGATGGCGACCTGCGGATCGTCGGTGCGGAAAAGTATGCC
This sequence comes from Rhizobium grahamii CCGE 502, assembly GCF_000298315.2. Lineage (GTDB taxonomy): Bacteria > Pseudomonadota > Alphaproteobacteria > Rhizobiales > Rhizobiaceae > Rhizobium > Rhizobium grahamii. The sequence continues at coordinate 81,579 of NZ_AEYE02000005.1, forward strand.
GTTGCCCCGCACCGAGCGGTCGATAGTCATCTTTTCCGGCGTATGTTCGCCCGGCTTGATGGCGACCGCGAAGTACATGCGCGAATATTTGACGTCGATCTTGTCGAAGAAATTGTCGTTGTCGCCGATGTCGGCGTAGAAATTCGCGATGTAGAAGGCCCAGCTGACCTCCTCGTAGCGGGCGAATTTCGTCCGCGACGCCGTTACATGGCAGTAGCCGAGATGCGGGCTGTCCCGCAGCGTCCGATGGAACAGCATCTTCGGAAACTGGATCGAGCGGTGGAAGCCGTTGATATTCTGATGCGTCTTTTCGCCGGCATTCTCCAGCGTGCGGCCGGTCCTCTCGGCGACTTCGTCATGCGTGAGATAGCGCCGTTCTTCGGCGAGCCAGTGCGCCCGCGTCCGCGTGATTTTACCGGTACGCAGGAATTCCGAATGCGAAGCGGCCGGCGTCGCGTTGCGGGCATTGAGGCTATTGCTGGCGTCGAAATAGCGAAGTTTCGCCATGGTAGGTATCCGCATGCATGTCTGATGTGGCGAGGATAGGCAATCATGCTTAATGGTGTGTTAAACGCGGCCTCCAGCGCGGATCGACAAGATCAGGCCCAGGTAGCTAGGTCGCAATTGCGACAGCGGTGGCAACACTACGTCGAAATCCCAAGTGTGAATTGGCTTGCGCTGATGTCGTAATTGACCTTTGTTGCCGGGAACGAGGAGCGCGGAAGCGGAAAGATGCAGCCGATTCCAGGCTCCTTTGCCGCCTGTCGTCATTTTCGAAGCCGATGTCGCTTTACAACCAAGCGCCGCGGGTCGGCGGTGGTTAAATGCCCTTCAAGAAAATCTCCTGACGGAGAGGGAGCGAAGCTTCCGGCGGCTTTTAAGGCGCGGCCCACCATACGAGGATATGCAGATGGATATTCGCAGCAACGTATTGCGACAACTCAAGACCCGCCGAGAAGGCTTCAGTCTCGAGCAGCCATTTTATATCGACGAGGATTATTTCAAGCTCGATATGGAAATGATCTACTACCGCGATTGGCTCTTCATGGGCCACGATTGCGAGCTGCCGAAAGCCGGTGCTTACTTCACCGTCCAGATCGGCCAGTATCCGGTCGTCATCGTTCGCGGACGAGACAACGTCATCCGTGCCTTCCACAACAGCTGTCGTCACCGTGGCTCGCGTGTCTGCACAAAGGAGCACGGTTCGTCGGTGCGTCTCGTGTGCCCGTATCACCAGTGGACTTACGATCTCGATGGCAAGCTCGCCTTTGCCCGCCACATGGGTGATGATTTCGACAAGACGGGCTATGGCCTGAAGCCCGTCCATTGCGAGAGCTTCGGCGGCTATATCTTCATCTGTCTGGCCGAGAATGCCCCCGACTTCCAGCCGATTCGCGACATGGTCGCCCCCTATATGCTGCCGCATCGTCTGAGCGAGGCGAAGGTCGCCTTCCAGAGCACGATCATCGAAAAGGGCAACTGGAAACTTGTCTGGGAAAACAACCGCGAATGCTATCACTGTGCAGCCAATCACCCCGAGCTTTGCCGCACCTACCCGGAAGCGCCGAGCGTCACCGGCACCGATGGCGGCGCCGACGACCCGGAAATCGCTGGACACTGGGCACGCTGCGAAGCGGCCGGCTTGCCGAGCAAATTCCAGATTTCGCCGGATGGCCAGTTCCGCACTGCGCGCATGCCGTTGATCGAGGATGCCGAGAGCTACACCATGTCCGGCAAGCGTGCCGTCAAGCGGTCTCTTTCGGAGGACGTGACGCTTGATCGCATCGGCACAATGCTGCTGTTCCACTATCCCACAACGTGGAACCACATTCTCGGCGACCATGCGATTTCGTTTCGCGTGCTGCCGCTCAGCGCCAACGAGACCGCAGTCACGACGAAGTGGCTTGTGCATAAGGATGCCGTTGAGGGTGTGGATTACGACCTCGCCGAACTCACCCACGTCTGGACCGAAACCAACGACCAGGACCGCCGCATCGTCGAAGAGAATGCGTTCGGCATCCACTCGCCGGCCTACGAGCCCGGCCCTTATTCGATGCTGCACGAAGGTGGCGTGATGCAGTTCCTCGAATGGTATTCGAACTTCATGGTCAACCGCCTGCAAGGCGATCAGGCGAAGCTCTCCGTCGTCGCCTGATCTGTTAAGAAGCTACCTCCCGAGTGGCCTCGTCTCCCTGTGAGGCGAGGTCTTTTTTTGAGCGCGCGCTTCAAAAGTCGCGACGAGCTCGGACCACTTGGTTCTGCGGTGTAGAGGACGTGACGATCGGATCCGGGGCAAGAGCTGCGATGTCCATCCCCGGCCTCGCGCGCGGTTCCATCTCGATCTTGGCGAGGATGAGCGGTGGATCGGGTTCGCGCGCCGGCAGAAGGTTGCCTCGAGCCCATACTTTTGTGAGCTCCGCCCGGCTCATCGGCGCGACGTTGACATCGATATCGGTCAGGGTGCCCGGTACACGGTAAGGGCAGCGGCGCTTGCTGCAATTCGCGCCGGATGAGAACTGCCACATCAGATAGTTGTCCCAGTTTCCCATCGGGAACACACCCTTGACGTCGGGCTTGTAGCGCGCATACCAGATCGGCAGCCGCGCCAGCACCGGATAGTCGTTGCGGTAGGCGGCAATGTAACGGGCGGTGTTGTGATTGGTGTAGAGGACTGGATATCGTCCGGTTCGCGCCCTGATATGACCGGCGAATATCTGCGCGTCCTCCAACGACATGAATTTCTGAGGATCGATCCCCTCGAGGTCGAGGATCATCATCTCGTCGTCCTTGGGATCGGCGTATTCAAGGAAATGGTTGGCCTGATCGACGGGATTTCCCGGTCGTGCAAGGTGATAGGAGCCCCAGAGAAGGCCCGCCGCCCGCGCCACAAGCCGCCGCGTCTGGAAGAGTTCGCGGCTCACCGCATATTTGCGCCACATGGTCTTGCAATGGGCCACGGTATCCCCGGCATGGTCGCCGCTACAGGAGAAGCTCTCCGGAAGGCCGTCGGAAGCCTTCGAGATGAAGGCGGCGATGCGCTTGTCGGAAACCAGGGAATTCCAGTCGATCGTGTTCAACTCATAGGCATCGACGATGAGCGCGTTGCTGCTGTTCTTCCAGGGGAGGGTGTCGGCAGAGACAGCCTCCGTCGGTGCCCCCGCGGCAAGCGCTGGAACCACCAAGCGAAGCAGAAGATTTCTCCAGGATTGCCTCATGGAGTGAGCGTGATGAAAGGCGGTTAATGCCCGGTTAATCCGCGATCGCTTAAGAACGGAAAGTCGCACCAGCGTCATGAAAACCGGTCATTGGAACGTTTTCGTCGTCCCGGTGTTATCGAGCGCGCGTATTCCAACCTGGAAATGGAGATTCCATGACTGGATTTTTTAAGAAGATAGCGATTGCCGTCGTTTCCCTTGTCACGCTTGCCAGCGGCTATGCACCCTCGCAGGCGATGCAGATGCCAGCTTTGTCGCAGGTCCAAAAGTCGGGTGAGGTTCAGAACGTTCAGTATTGCCGCGGCCCCTATTGCCGCCCCGGCTATCGCCCCGGATACCGGCCGGGCTACTATCCCGGCTACCGCCCTGGCTATTATCCGGGTTACCGCCCAGCTTATCGCCCAGCCTATCGGCCTGGCTGGTACGGTGGCTATCGTGGCTATCCCTATTACCGAAACGGCTACCGTTACTACAACGGCTACTGGTTCCCGCTTGCCGCTTTCGGCGCCGGCGCAGTGATTGGTGGCGCGATCGCCTCGCAGCCGACCTATGTAGCGCCTCCGCCGGCCGCTCCGCTCGCCTCGGGCCATGTCGCCTGGTGCGAAGCGCGCTACCGCTCCTATCGCGCCTACGACAATACCTTCCAGCCATACAACGGCCCGCGCCAGCAGTGCGTTTCGCCGTACTGAGTGAAGCTGGATACGCCTCAAACGCCCGGCAGTGATGCCGGGCTTTTTACGTTCAGAGAATGCGGACGCGCTTCAGCAGCCACCATGCCAACACTATCGAGGCGATGATCAGCGCCACCGCATATTCGGTGCCGCCGCTCCCTTCGGCAAAAGGCAGGTTGGTGGTGTTCATGCCAAAGAAACCCGTCACCAACGTCGGAGGCAGCAGGAAGGCTGTCATGATCGATAGAATGTAGAGGTGACGGTTCGTCTCGGACGACAGTTTCGAGTCGATTTCTTCATGCAGCAGGCGGGCGCGGTCTTGCAGGGCGTAGATGTCGTGATCGACCGTTTCGAGGCGGCTCGTCAACCGTCCGGCAACATCATCGAAGCCAAACGGCATCTCGTCGTCATGCGAAGCGGCGGCGCGGCGCATCAGGGCCAACACCGTTCTCAGGTGCCGGTGTAACCGAACGACCGTGCGACGGACGGGCGCGAGCCGCAAGCGTTCGTCGCGCGGCGCTGCGTCATAGACGAAATCCTCGATGGCATTGAGCTCCTCGGTCATCTCCATCACGATCAAGATCAACGTACGCTGGAACTCGATCACCAGGGTTTCAAACAGATCGACAGGCCGTTCGAACTTCTTGGGGTTCTTCTCGACCATGACGCGAACGCGCTCGATGCTGCGCAGCGGCTGCAGCCGGGTCGTGATGATGAAGCAATCGGAGATCGCAAAATGCAGCCAACCGAGATCGGCGGTTTCGCGATCGAACTCACGTTGGCAGTCGACGAGGGTGCCGTAGAGCATTTGTTCGTCCACGGTGATGGCCGCATGCGTATCGCGCGTGACCAATGCTGCCTTGGCATCGTCACTCAGGCTCTCGATCGTGTCCAGCAGAGCCGGAACGCGGGCGTCGGCCAAGTTGAGGTGCAACCAGTAGAAGCCACCGCCATTCGTCAGTTCGGTTTGCGGCGCGCTGTTCGCAAGGCGTATTGCCTTGCCGCCCTCCGGCGGAAAGCGGTAGGCCCACACGAGTCCCGGGATGGTGGCGGGCAAAGTATCCATTGGTGCGCCGGTCCTCTTGCGATGGCGGTATGTGTCCTTAGAGACTCTCTATGACGGTTGTTTGTGCAAGTGCGCAATACTGCAGACATCGTACTTCCCGGCGGATTGTTGTTGGAAGTTTAAAATTGACGTTTACGTAAAAATCAATTAGCTCTGCCGATGGAGGTGCCGGAGGGCTTTGCGGCTCGACGGCCTGCGATGCGAGGAGATCGAGAATGTACAAAGCGCCCGTCGAAGAGATAGCGTTCACGCTGAAGCACGTTGCCGGATTGGGAAGCGCGCTCGACGCGGGTCTGCTCGGCGAGCTCGGGGAGGATCTCGTCGATGCCATTCTGTCGGAAGCGGGACGATTTGCCACAGATGAAGTGGCTCCGCTCGCGGAGATCGGCGACCGCCAGGGATCGCGGCTTGTCGATGGAAAGGTCGTGACACCCGATGGCTGGCGCGATCTCTATCAGAACTGGATAGCCGGCGGTTGGAACGGATTGACCGCTCCTGAACAGTTTGGTGGGCAGGCGCTGCCGCACATGCTGAACGTTGCTGCGCTCGAGATGTGGAACTCCGGCTCCATGGCCTTCGCGCTCTGCCCGACGCTGACCATGGGAGCAATCGAGGCGATCAACAGCCATGCGTCCGACGAACTCAAAAATACCTATCTCGCAAAGCTCGTTTCCGGTGAATGGACCGGCACGATGAACCTGACGGAGCCGCACGCCGGCTCCGATCTCGGCGTGCTCAAGACGCGTGCCGAGCGCCGGGATGACGGCACCTACCGCATCTTCGGCCAGAAAATCTTCATAACATGGGGCGAGCACGATGCCGCCGACAACATCGTTCATCTGGTGCTCGCTCGGCTGCCGGATGCGCCAGCTGGAACGCGCGGGATTTCGCTGTTCCTGGTGCCGAAGTTCCTTGTCAATCCGGACGGTTCGCTCGGCGCCCGCAACGATCTCTTCGCGCATTCGCTGGAGCACAAGCTCGGCATCCACGGCTCGCCGACCTGCACAATGATCTATGGCGACGGAAAGTTCGGCTCCGAGAAGGGCGCGATCGGCTGGCTGGTCGGCGAGGAGAACAAGGGTCTCGCCTGCATGTTCACGATGATGAACAACGCCCGGCTTGCCGTCGGCATGCAGGGCGTTGCCGTTGCTGAGGCCGCGACGCAGAAGGCTATCGCCTATGCCAAGGAGCGTACCCAGGGCAAGGCGCCCGGCTGGACCGGCGGTGGCATGAGCCCGATCATCGAACATCCAGACGTTACCCGCATGCTGCTGACGATGAAGGCCCTGACTCAGGGCGCCCGGGCGATTTCCTATGCCTGCGCCCATGCGATCGACATGTCGCATCGCGCGTCCGACGGAAAGCAGCATTGGCAGGAACGCGCTGCGCTGCTGACGCCCATCGCCAAGTCCTTCTCCACCGATGTCGGCGTCGACGTTGCTTCGCTGGGCATCCAGGTGCATGGCGGCATGGGCTTCATCGAGGAGACGGGTGCAGCGCGCTATCTGCGTGATGCCCGTATCGCGCCGATCTACGAGGGCACCAACGGCATTCAGGCAATCGATCTGGTCACCCGCAAGCTGACACTCTCGAACGGCGATCATGTCCGCGGCTTCATCGCCGAATTGAACGAGATTGCCGATCAGGTCCGCCATTCCAATCTGGATGGCTTCGGCGCGACGGCAAACCAGCTCGACGCAGCGATAACCGATCTCGGCGAAGCGACAGACTGGCTGTTGGCGAAGATTGGCGATGGCAAGACGACTGAGGCGCTAGCCGGCGCGACACCCTATCAGCGTCTCTTCGGCCTCGTCCTGACCGGCTGCTACCTTGCCAAGGGCGGGCTCGCACCGGCGCAGGATGGTGGCGCCGAGCGGCGGATCGCGCTCTGCCGCTTTGCCGCGGAAAATCTTCTTTCGGAAGTTACGGCGCTGAAGGACTGCGTCATCAACGGCGCCGCAAGTCTCGCAGCCGCCAAAATCATTCTTGCCTGAGGAACCATCATGACAGAGCACGTCATCGTCGAGCGGGATGCAGGGCATCCCGGCATCCAGATCATCCGTTTCAACCGGCCGGAGAAGAAGAATGCGATTACCCGCGCCATGTATCGGACGATGGCGGACGCACTGGTAGCCGCCAATGACGACGCGACGATCCGGGCGACGGTTTTCCTCGGCACCGAAGGCTGCTTCTCCGCCGGCAACGATCTCGGTGATTTCCTGGCTGCTGCGATGGGCGGGGCCATGCCGCGGGAGATCGTCGAATTTCTCTATGCCATGGTCCGCTCCGAAAAGCCGATCGTCTCCGGCGTGGACGGGCTGGCGATCGGGATCGGAACGACGATGCATATGCACTGCGACCTGACCGTCGCCTCGCCACGCAGCCAGTTCCGCACGCCGTTCGTCGACCTCGCTCTCGTTCCGGAAGCGGCGTCCAGCCTGCTTGCGCCGCGTATCATGGGACAGCAGCGCGCCTTTGCGCTTCTGGCTCTCGGCGAAGGCTTCTCCGGCGAGGAAGCGCGGGAAGCCGGACTTGTCTGGAAGCTCTGCGTGCCCGATGAGGTCGAAACCACGACGTTGGCGACCGCTGCAAAGCTTGCCGCCAAGCCGCCAGAGGCGCTGAAGATCGCGCGAAACCTGATCCGTGGCGACCGCGAGGAGATCATAGCCCGCATCGACGACGAGGCACGCCACTTCTTCGAACGCCTGCACAGCGCCGAAGCGAAAGCCGCCTTCGAAGCCTTCATGCGCCGCTGATGCGAAATGTTTGAATTTCGTCAAATTTTAAGGCTGTTTTAAATGCCCCTCTAATATTAGGGGCATGACGGCGCGCTGATGTCGCGGTCGTCCGGGCGCATGAGGCGCTTTGTTCAGCTTTGCCCATAGCCTGCGCATCGAGCAGCCCGCGTTCGTCAAACACGGCGCGGACCGCTCACGAAAGGAAAATACTTGAAAAAGAAGACGAATTTGATGACGCGCATCCTCGTTGCCGCGTCTGCCGTTGTCCTCGTGGCGTTTGCCGCCTTTTCCTATTACATCAATTCCGTCGAGCAAAGCACCGCGACGGCGGCAATCGAAGCCAACATCAACTCTTCGGGCGAGCAGGCTGCGCACAGCCTGGCCAACTGGATGAATGGCCGCGTGACGCTGACCGCCATGGTGGCCAACGCTATCGGTCGCGCCGCCGATCAGAAGGGCGTCGAAACCGTGCTCCAGAATGATGTTCTGACCAGCCAGTTCGTCAGCACCTATTTCGGTGACGAGCAGGGCGTCTTCACCATGTGGCCGAAGTTGCCGATGCCGGACGGCTATGATCCGCGCAAGCGCCCCTGGTATCAGGATGCAGTCAAAGCCAACGCCAGCGTCATGACCGAGCCCTATGTGGATGCCTCGAGCGGAGATCTCATCATCAGCTCGGCAGTTCCCGTCAGCCGCGGTGGCAAGCTGGCCGGCGTCGTCGGCAGCGACTTCTCGCTGAAGACCATGGTCGACATGATCAAGGAGATCGACCTTGGCGGCAAAGGCACCGCCTTCCTCGTCAACAAGAGCGGCCAGATCCTGATTCATCCGGATGCGAAGCTCGTAACCAAGACACTCGCTGACGCGTTTCCGGCTGAGACCCCGGCGATCAAGTCGGGTCTTGTCCCGACCCAGTTCGCTGGCAAGGACGTGCTCGTCAGCTTCATGCCCGTTGCCGGTCTTCCGTCGGTCGAATGGTATCTCGGCTTCGTCGTCGACAGTGATGCAGCCTTCGCCTCGCTAAACGAGTTCCGCATTGCCGCAACCGTTGCCACTATCCTTGCCGTCGGTCTGATGATCGCGGCGATGGCCTGGCTGCTACATGGCCTTGTGATCCGTCCAGTCACCGACATGACCGCTGCGATGCAGAAGCTTGCCGCCGGCGACCTGTCGGTCACGATTCCGGGCGAGCAGCGCCGCGACCAGATCGGTTCGATGGCCGAAGCTGTTGCCGTCTTCAAGAACAACGCGATCGACCGCGAACGTCTCGAAGGCGAGGCGGAAACCGGCCGCGCCCTCACCGAGCGTGAGCGTCTGGACCGCGAGCAGCAGAAGAACCGCGAGGCCACCGAAATCCGTCACGCCGTCGATGCGCTTGCAAGCGCTCTGGGGGCATTGTCGGAAGGCAATCTCGGCCATCGCATCGACACGCCGTTCGCGTCGCATCTCGACCGTCTTCGCACTGACTTCAACAGCGCCGTCACCAAGCTCCACGGCGCCCTGCATGCCGTTGGCAACAACGCGCATGCGATCGACGCCGGCGCAAGCGAGATCCGCACCGCAGCGGATGGTCTTGCCCGCCGTACCGAGCAGCAGGCAGCCTCGGTCGAGGAAACGGCCGCGGCGCTCGAAGAGATCACCACGACCGTCAAGGACACCGCGCGTCGCGCCGAGGAAGCCGGCAATCTCGTCTCGCGCACCCGCAACGGCGCCGAAGAGTCCGGCAACATCGTCCGCAAGGCCGTGTCAGCAATGACCGAAATCGAACAGTCGTCGCAGAAGATCGCCAACATCATCGGCGTCATCGACGATATCGCTTTCCAGACCAACCTGCTCGCGCTGAACGCCGGTGTCGAGGCGGCACGCGCCGGCGAAGCCGGCAAGGGCTTTGCCGTCGTCGCCCAGGAAGTGCGTGAACTGGCACAGCGCTCGGCCCAGGCTGCGAAGGAAATCGAAAGCCTGATCACTGCGTCGAATAGTCAGGTTCGCTCAGGCGTCACGCTCGTCGGCGACACCGGCAAGGCGTTGGAAGCAATCGTCGGCCAGGTCCAGGAGATCAGCCGCCACGTGGACGCGATAGTCACCGCGACGCGCGAGCAATCGACCGGACTTGCCGAGATCAACACTGCCGTCAACACCATGGACCAGGGTACGCAGCAGAACGCCGCCATGGTCGAGGAGCAGACGGCGGCAAGTCATGGACTGGCGCAGGAGGCGGCAAAGCTGATGCAGCTTCTTGCCCAGTTCAACCTGCAGGCGGCATCCCACGGGGCACCATCATACGGCCGCCGCGCTGCCTGATTGCCGCTAATCGGAAGAACGGACGCCCGCGCTTGCCGCGGGCGTTTTCTTTTGGCGTCTACTTTTCGAGAGTCGCCACGACCTCGACATGCGGCGTCCAGAGAAATTGGTCGATCGGCGTCACACCGGTGATGCGATAACCGCCCTCGACGAGCAGCGCGAGATCGCGCGCGAGCGTTACCGGATTGCAGCTGACGGCCACGATTTTCTTGACCGCCGACCGGGCCAATTCCTTGCATTGAAACTCGGCGCCGGCACGCGGCGGATCGAAGACCACCGCGTCGTAGACTTTCAGTTCGGAGGTCATTAGCGGTCGGCGGAAAAGGTCCCGCTTTTCGACACTGACGGGCTTGAGGCCCTGCGTGTTGCGGGCGGCGTGATCCAGCGCCGCCAGCGGCTTCTCCTCGCTCTCGACCGCATGCACGCGGCCGACACGAGCGAGGCGAAGGGAGAATGTGCCAGCTCCGGCGAATAGATCGGCGATGCGCTTGGCCTTGCCGACATGCGCCAGAACCAGTTCCGCCATCGCGTCTTCCGCCGGCTTGGTCGCCTGCGTGAAGCTGCCGGGTGGCGGCACGACGTTGACGCCGCCGAAATCGACGACCGGCTTCGATGGTTCAACGAGGATTTCTCCGTTCAGCGAGACGCGAGCGATGCCGCGCATGCCAAGCACGATCTCGATCGCCTTGCGACGCTGCTGGTCGGAGAGTTTCTTGATGCCGTCGACAGCAAGATCGAGGCCGGAGAGGGTCTCCAGTACCGCAATACGGAATGCCTCGGCGTTGTTGGCAAGTGCCGCCCCAATCGCCTTGATCGCCGGCAACCTGGCCATGATGCCCGCCGACGAGATGGGACATTCCTCGATGGCGACGATGTGGTGGCTCTCGGCCTGATTGAAGCCGATCAGCATGTCCTTCTCTGTCCGCCGTGCGGCGAAGACGACACGCCGTCGTTCTCCGGGATGAGCGGCAACGAGGTCGGCGACCTCATGCGTCAATCCCTTCGATTTCAGTGCATCGACGACGAGCTGGCGTTTGAAGCTGCGGTAGGCCGCATCGTTCATGTGCTGCAGGCTGCAGCCGCCGCAGGTGCCGTTCAAGCCATCCGGTCCGAAATGTCGGCACGGTGGGTCCTGGCGCTCGGCGGATGGTTCCGCGATCGACATCAGCGTGCCTTGGCTCTTGACGCGCGCGATGGCGACGGTTTCGCCAGGCAGCGTGAACGGCACGTAGATCGGACCACCGTCGGCATGAGCGATTCCGTCGCCCTGGGCGCCGAGCTTTTCAATCGTAACTGTTTGCGTGCTCACGGTTTCGTTCCTGCGAGTAGAAATTCCTGATTGCCGTCGCCACCGGCGATCGGGGAGGGGATCAGCCCAAGACCGTGCCAGCCCATGTCCTCGACGAACCAACGTTCGAGTTCGGCCGCGACGTCAGGCGCAGACGACGGATCCTTGAGAAGTCCGCCCTTGCCGATCGCATCGCGTCCGGCCTCGAACTGCGGCTTGACGAGGATGGCAGCGACCGCTCCCGTCTCGGCAAGATCAAGCGCGGGGGCCAGCGCCAGCTTCAGCGAGATGAAGGAAACGTCGGAGACGATGAAGGTGACCGGGTGCCCGATATCCTCGGCCGTCAGGTTGCGGGCGTTGAGGCCCTCGATGTTGGTCACGCGAGGATCGCTCGATATCCGCTGATGCATCTGGCCATGGCCAACGTCGATCGCGGTGACATGCGCCGCACCGTGCGCCAACAGGACCTCGGTGAAGCCGCCGGTCGACGCGCCGACGTCGAGACAGTGCTGTCCCGAGGGGTCGAGTTTGAAATGATCGAGCGCCGCTGCAAGCTTCAGCGCGGCGCGGGACACGTAGTCCTGAGCCGGATCATCGATCTCGATTGCGGCATCCTCGTCGAACAGCGCGCCCGCCTTGGTCACCACCCTTCCGCCCACTTTCACGGTACCGCGCTGCACGGCGTCGCGGGCGCGGGAGCGGCTGGAGAAGAGGCCAAGACTGACGAGCAGCTGGTCCAAACGTTGCGTGTTCTGATCTGACATGCGCTGTCCATGACGGGCAACGTCATCAGTTGCAAGTCTTTTGTTGCAAGGCGACGCCGGGTCTAATCCCAGGAATTCGTCCCACTTCGACCGACTTTGGTCCCGTTTTGCCCCACGTTTCGCAAATTTCCGCTAGCGTCGAGCATAAGGGTTCCGGTGTAGCCTTGGCCGGGACCACCCAGTGTCAACTCCTTGCCTTTGCCAAGAGATTGGAAAGTTCCTTGCCGGTCATTGCGTCGCGCCGCCGCCGGGCCGCAAATCGCGAGCGTCGCTGCTGCGGCGCACAAACTTAAGCAAATTTAAAGCCCACGGTCATACGGTCAGGTAGATTGCAGCGACCGCCCGAAGGTCGCTTCCCCGCCATGATGGCCTCCTCCCAACTGCCGATCATGTTCCTCATCCGCCGAATTTTCCGGGCATGAACTGAACGTGCCCGCTTCCCCATGGCCACAGGCCGTCAGGAGAGATTGACTGATGCTTGCTAGAAACACGTCCTTGAACGGTAAGCTCGCCGCGACTTTCGCTGTGCTGATCCTTATCTTTCTATCCGTTTCCGCCTTTGTTTACTCGAAAGCCGCTGCCGTTTCGGCCGCCTCCGAGCAGCAGAAGAGATCCGAGCGCCTGGTCAACCAGATCGACGACGCGCTGCAGGCAATGCTCGAACAGGCGGTGAACCTGCGCGGCTTCCTGCTTTTCCGCAGCGACAGCACTTATGGCGATATCTTCGCCAACCGCGAGCGCATGCTGAAGGCGATCTCAGCCGCGCGCGAGACCGCGGCAGGCAACAGCGACTTCCTCCAGCAGATCGACGGCATGCAGAAAGCTGCTGACCTCTACTTCCACGAACTCGCCGAGCCGCAGTCGAAGGCGCGCAAGGAAACCGACATGCCGGTCGACCAGATCGTCAAGATCGGCGTCAACGAAACCAAGGGCCAGCTCGACGGCTTCCGCCAGGCGTCCGCCAAGATCAAGGCTGCTGCCCGTGAAGAGTCGACCGCCCTCGCGGCCGTTCAGGCCGATGCCAGCAGCGATCTTCGCGTCACGCTGCTGACCGGCGGCATCGCTGCAGCTCTCGCCGCCGGCTTGCTTGCCTGGATGCTGTCGCGCAGCATCGTTCGCCCGATCGTTGGCATGACGTCTGCCATGGGCCGTCTGGCCGGCGGTCAGAACGACATCGACGTTCCGGCGCTCGATCGCCAGGACGAAGTCGGCCGTATGGCCCAGTCGGTTCTCGTCTTCAAGGATGCCGCGATCGAGAAGTTGCGCCTTTCCGGCGAAACCGATCGCATGCGCAGTGATGCCGAGCGCCAGCGTCAGATGAGCGACGACCAGAAGGCGCGCGAGGAGGCGGAACTCCGCTTCGCCATCGAAGGCCTCGCAGGCGGTCTCTCCGATCTTGCCAATGGCAATGTCGCCATCCGTATCACGACGCCCTTCGCGTCTCAGTTCGACCGCCTCCGCAATGACTTCAACAACGCCGTCGAGAAGCTGCAGGCTGCCCTTCAGTCGGTTGGCCGCAATGCGTCCGCCATCAATGCCGGCGCCGGCGAAATCCGCTCGGCTGCCGATGATCTCGCACGCCGCACGGAGCAGCAGGCCGCAGCCGTCGAGGAGACCGCAGCTGCGCTCGAGGAAGTCACGACGACCGTTCGCGACTCCGCCAAGCGCGCCGAGGACGTCGGCCAGCTGGTCGAGCGCACGCGTTGCCGCCATGCAGGAAATCGAGAAGTCATCGGACGCGATCAGCAACATCATCGGCGTGATCGACGACATCGCCTTCCAGACTAACCTTCTTGCCTTGAACGCCGGTGTTGAAGCCGCTCGTGCGGGCGAAGCGGGCAAGGGTTTTGCCGTCGTCGCACAGGAAGTGCGCGAGCTCGCACAGCGCTCGGCAAATGCCGCCAAGGAGATCAAGTCGCTGATCAACACCTCGGGCACGCAGGTCAATTCAGGCGTCTCGCTCGTCGACGAAACCGGCAAGGCGCTCGCCGAAATCGTCGGTGCGGTCCAGGAGATCAACAAGCACGTTAGCGCCATCGTCACCGCAACGCGCGAACAGTCGGTCGGCCTGCAGGAGATCAACACCGCCGTCAACAACATGGATCAGGGCACGCAGCAGAATGCTGCCATGGTCGAGGAACAGACGGCGGCGAGCCACTCGCTGGCGCAGGAAGCAGCCGCTCTCGACGATCTGCTCGGTCAGTTCAATCTCGGCCATGTCCGTGCTGAAGCTCCAAGGGCGGCCGTCGCCAGCCCTGCGTCACGCCCGGTTGCATCGCCGGCCCGCGCGCTAACCCGCACGGTGGCCAAGGCCTTCGGCGGCGGCAGGGCTGCAACGGCTGCCGCGGTTCAGGAGGACTGGACGGAATTCTGAGCTTACGGCTGCACAAACACCAAAAAGAAAGGCCCCGCTTTGCGGGGCCTTTTTCGTTTGATTGATGTCATCGACTTAGCCGGCGGCGCCGACGCCGAAGGCTGCAGGGCGTCCGAGCACGCGGAAGACGGTCGAGACGATCCCGGCGCGGTCGAGACCGGCATGAGCGTTCATCACCTCGGGCTTTGCCTGCTCCATCCAGAGATCGGGCATCACAAGCGACCGGATTTTCAGGCCGTTGTCCAGCAGACCGTCAGCCGCCAGGAACTGCATGACCTGGCTGCCGAAGCCGCCAACGGAACCTTCCTCGACGGTGATCAGGATTTCGTGGTGGCGGGCAAGCTGGCGGATCAGGTCATGATCCAGCGGCTTGGCGAAGCGTGCATCGGCAACCGTGGTCGAAAGGCCGGCTGCGTCCAGATCCTCGGCGGCAAGCAAACAGTCGGCGAGCCGGGTGCCGAACGACAGCAGCGCCACCTTCGCGCCTTCCTTGATGACGCGGCCCTTGCCGATCTGCAGGATCTCGCCGCGGACGGGCATTTCGATGCCAACGCCCTCGCCGCGAGGATACCGGAACGAGATCGGGCCAGCATCATAGGCGGCGGCGGTACGCACCATATGTTTCAGTTCGGCCTCATCGGCCGCTGCCATGACGACGAAGCCGGGCAGGGTGGCGAGGAACGCCGTATCGAACGAGCCCGCATGCGTCGGGCCATCGGCGCCGACGAAACCGGCGCGATCGATCGGGAAGCGAACCGGCAGGCCCTGGATCGCCACGTCGTGGACGACCTGGTCGTAAGCGCGCTGCAGGAAAGTCGAGTAGAGCGCGGCAAACGGCTTGAAGCCCTCGGCGGCGAGGCCGGCGGCGAAAGTCACCGCATGCTGCTCGGCAATGCCGACATCGAAGCACCGCGACGGGAAGACGCTCGCGAGCTTGTCGAGGCCGGTACCATTAGGCATGGCGGCAGTGATGCCGACGACCTTGTCGTCAAGCTCTGCTTCCTGCACCAGCGCTTCGGCAAAGACGCTCGTGTAGCTCGGCGCATTCGGCTTCACCTTCGCCTGGGCGCCGGTGATGACGTCGAACTTGTTGACGCCGTGATACTTGTCGGCAGCGGCCTCCGCTGGCGCGTAGCCCTTGCCCTTCTGCGTCACGACATGAATCAGAACCGGGCCTTCCGCATGGTCGCGCACGTTGCGCAGCACGGGCAGCAGGTGTTCGAAGGAATGACCGTCGATCGGGCCGATATGGTAGAAACCCATCTCCTCGAACATGGTCCCGCCGGTGACGTAGCCCCGCGCGTGCTCGACGGCGCGGGTAATGGCGCGGTCGACCTTCTTGCCGAGATATGCCGTCAGCTTCTTGCCGAAATCGCGGAAGCCCATGTAGGTGCGGCCGGAGGCAAGACGCGCGAGATAAGCGCTCATCGCGCCGGTCGGCGGCGCAATCGACATGTCGTTGTCGTTGAGGATGACGATCAGCCGGGCGTCGAGCGCGCCGGCATTGTTCAAGGCCTCATAGGCCATGCCGGCCGACATCGCGCCGTCGCCGATCACGGCGATCACACGGCGGTCCGTCTTGTCGAGTTCGGAGGCAACCGCCATGCCGAGGCCGGCGGAGATCGACGTCGAGGAGTGAGCGGCGCCAAACGGGTCGTATTCGCTTTCGGCGCGGCGCGTGAAGCCGGAAAGTCCGTCTTCCTGGCGCAGCGTGCGGATGCGGTCGCGACGACCGGTGAGGATCTTGTGCGGATAGCATTGGTGCCCGACATCGAAGATCAGCCGATCTTCAGGCGTGTTGAAGACGTTGTGGATGGCGATCGTCAGTTCGACGACGCCGAGGCCGGCACCCAGATGCCCACCGGTCTTGGATACCGCATCGATCATCTCGTCGCGGACTTCGCGCGCCAGCTGCGGCAGGTCGCGATCCTCCAGCTTTCGGAGGTCGGCCGGATAGGTAACCTTGTCCAGCAGCGGCGTCTTCGGCGGTTGTGTCACGGGTGGGCGCTCTTTCTTGTCTTTCTTGGGCGGGATGCCTTTAAGCCATAAATTGCGGTGAAAAAAGTCGATTTCAAGAACGGCTGTACCTCCTTTCTAAAGGAGATCAGCCTTCGGGCAAAGGTATGAATTCTTCTTCGTCCCCCGGAACGATGTCGAACTTGCCGGTCCGCCACTCTTCCTTCGCCTTTTCGATGCGCTCTTTCGAGGAGGAAACGAAGTTCCACCAGATGTAGCGTTTCGAGTTCAGCGCTGCTCCGCCGAACAGCATGAGATGACAGCCCTGGCTGCCCGCTTCGAGCGTAATCTGGTCGCTGGGACGGAAGACAAGCAGCTGGTCGGCGGCAAACCTATCGCCCGATATCACGACCTCGCCTGACAGCACGTAGGCGGCACGCTCCTCGTGCCCTGCGGCAAAGGGAAACGTCACGCCGGGTTCGAGACTGATGTCGACATAAAGCGTGTCGGAGAAGACCTTGACCGGCGATTTCATCCCCTCGAAGTCGCCGATGACGACGCGCCCGCGCATGCCGCGCTCGTCGATGACTGGCATGTCCGTCTTTTCGGTATGTGAAAAGGAAGGATCGATCTCCTCCTTGTCATCGGGCAGCGCCAGCCAGGTCTGCAGGCCCGACATCAACAGCGGGTGCCCGCGCAGATTATCAGGCGTGCGCTCGGAATGAACGATACCGCGTCCGGCCGTCATCAGATTGATGTCGCCGGGGCGGATGACTTTCTCGGTGCCGAGGCTGTCGAGGTGGCGGATTTCGCCGTCGAAGAGGTAGGTCACCGTCGAAAGCCCGATATGCGGGTGTGGCCGGACATCCAGAGCCTCGTTCGGCTTCAGGATCGCCGGCCCCATGCGGTCGAAGAAGATGAACGGTCCGACGAGCCGCCGTTCTCGGGTCGGCAGCGCTCGACGGACCTGAAAGCCTCCGAGATCGCTGGTGCGCGGGATGATTAGGTTTTCGATCGCGTCGCAGGCGAAGGCATCGCCGGGCAGGGGGTCTTTACCGGGGAAGAAGGACATCGCAGATCTCCGATGAGCGTTCGTTCTACGCTAGCCCGATTGACGATGGCGGACTAGGAAAACTTGTCGCCCGAAAGGCGACGCTCCGTTCAGGATGATGACGATTTCAGGTGCGTCAGCTTATGCGCCGTCCAGCGGCTCCACGCCCTGTGGCTTCCCAGCGCGGTCGAGACGGATCTTTTCGATGCGGTTTTCGGCGGCCGAAAGCAGCGTTTCACAATGCTTCTTCAGCGCTTCGCCGCGCTCGTAGATCTCGATCGATTCATCCAGCGCCACGTCGCCGCGTTCCAGGCGGGCGACGATGCTTTCGAGTTCTGCCACGGCCTTCTCGAAAGAAAGACCGGAAACCTCCGGCTTGGCGCTGTCAGTCATACTCAACCCTTCATCATTCTTAGAATATGCAGGCCGGCCGATTCGGCGAGGCCTTCGAGATCATAGCCGCCTTCCAGAAGGCTGACGACCCGGTTTCCGGCACTTTTGTCGGCCACCTCGAGCAGACGCCCGGTCGCCCAGTCGAAATCCTCGCCGACGAGGTTGATCTGCGCCAGCGGATCGCGGTGATGCGCATCGAAGCCCGCGGAGATGATAATCAGGTCGGGCCGGAAATCTGAAAGCGCCGGAAGCACCCGCGATTTGAACGCCTCGCGGAAGTGATCGCTGCCGACATTCGGCGACAGCGGCGCATTGACGATGGTGCCGTGCTTGCCGTTCTCGTCCTTTGCACCGGTGCCGGGATAGAGCGGCATCTGGTGCGTCGAGCAGAAGAGAACCGATGGATCGTCCCAGAAGATGTCCTGCGTGCCGTTGCCGTGGTGCACGTCCCAGTCGACGATCGCCACGCGCTCCGCGCCGTGCGCCTTCTGGGCATGGCGGGCGGCGATCGCAGCATTGTTGAAGAAGCAGAAGCCCATCGCCGTCGATTTTTCGGCATGGTGGCCGGGTGGGCGGGCCGCGACGAAGACGTTGTCGGCCTTGCCGGTAAAGACGTCATCGACCGCGGCCATCGCGCCGCCGATCCCGGTCAGCGCCGCCTCGAAGCTCTTTCGGCTGGCATAGGTATCGGCCTCCAGCTGATTGATCTCGCCATCCTCTTCCGGCACTTGGCGCAGCACTGCCAACAGGTGCTCTTCGGGATGGGCGAGCAGAACGGCTTCCTCGGCGGCCTGCGGTGCGCGCTTGCGGTCAAGCCCCGCGAAGTTCGGATGCTCGAGCGCCACGTTGATCGCCCGCAGGCGGTCGGACCGCTCGGGGTGGCCGGCGGGCGTCACGTGTTCCAGGAAGATCGGGTGCTCGTAAAGGCGGGTGGTCATGGGATCACTCTATCTATCCGTCCCGTCATGATCCACAGCAGATGGGGTTCAAGCCGGCGATTTCAACAAGCGCATGGGACGATCGCCTCATCGGTCCTCCGTTTACTTCGGACGGGCTCACGGCTAGTGTTTACGAAGGGGAAATTTGGTAGAAAGATCAATGACCGAGGTCACGCGCACCGTTGAGATGAATGTGCCGTTCCGCGACGTCGACATGAACGGCCAGGTATTTTTGGGTTCCTACATTTCCTATGCCGAGTCCGTGCTGGCGACCTTCTGGTCGTCGCGGCCTCAGCTTGAGAGCGAACCACTTTACATTGCCAGCAAGGTGACCTGCATCCTCCATCGGCCGCTGCATTACGATGAGCGGGTCGTGTTCACCGCCTCGGTCGACAAGATCGGTGTGCGTTCGGTCGGCTTCATCATCGCAGCCGATACCGGCGGTGAGCGCGCCGCCGAAGTCGAAATCATCTGGCAGGCGCGCTCACGCCAAGATCGGTCGCCGGTCGCGCTTCCGGAAGACACGCGCGACTGGCTTTATGGTTTCGTCGACTAGCTACGCACTGGCAGGAGGGGATAGCCGACCATGACGGCACGGCCGACGAGTGCTGCAACGAACGCCTTGACGACGTCGCCGGGGATAAAAGCCATCGAACCCAAAAACGCCTTGGAAAGGCCAAGCTGGGCGGCGAACGCCAGATAGACGATGCCGCAGGCGTAGAGGACCACGATGCCGCCGATCATCGCTGCGAGGAAGAAACCGACGGTCTGCACCAGCGCCGATTGCTCTGACTTGACCAGTCGCTCGCTGAGATAACCGGTGACGAAAGCGGCGAGCACCCAGCCGATCAGGAAGCCGGTGGTCGGTGCGGCGAAAGCAGCAAGCCCGCCGCGGCCACCGGAAAGCACCGGAAGGCCGATTGCGACAAGCACGAGGACGATCAGGACGGCAATGGTGCCTCGGCGCGCGCCGAGCACGACACCGGCCATCATGACTCCCAACGACTGCGCCGTGATCGGCACCGGAATGAAGCCGAGCGTGATCGGCGGCAGAATGCCGAGTGCGACGATGATAGCCGCGAAGAGGGCGGAGAGAACGAGGTCGCGAGTGCTCATGCGGGGCTCCTGTTAGCGAGTTCTCAATTGACATGCCGCCGAACGCCGCGCGCGTCAATTGCCGCCGCAATGTTATCCGCATCCCTCAGCGTCAGAATGATCAGCGGTACGAGCACGGTTGTTGGCCGCACCTTGATGCCACGCGCCGCGTGAGCCTCGCGGATGGCGCGATAACGATCGAGGATCTCGGGAACGAAGCGGACAACGAGCCCGACGGCGAGGCCGACATCGTCGGCCCGGAGAAGTCCGAGGCGCTCGAGCGGCCGGGCAAGCAGGGTAATTTCGTCGATGAATTGCGCAATCGTCGTCGTTGCCGTCACGGCAGTGGCAAAAAGCATCAACGCCGTCAGACGCAGCAGGGCAACGATCGCGACATGCCAGGGATTGAAGGCAAGGCTGAACAAGGCAACGATGAGGATCGTCAGGAAGATCGGCTTCAGCCGCGCGAGCGCCGATCGTGGCGGAAGGCCGATGCTGAAGTAGACCGCGGCCGCCGCCAGCACGGCCAGGGCAAGCAACATCAGGTTCGCCGTAAGGAAGAGCATGACGCCGAGGGCCGCAAGTACAAGCAGCTTGGCGCGGGCCGAAACCCGATGCATGCCGCTGTTGCCTTCGACGAAAAGCGACTTCATCGGCTCGCGATCTCCCTGTAGCGGCGGATCGCTTCGCCGGCCTGCGCATCAGCGACGAGATTGCCTTCGTGGAAAACCAGCACACGCTCGTAGCCGGTGAGCAACTCGAGATCATGGCTGATGACGATCGCGCTCTCGGGAAGGCCATCCACCAACCCGTGTACGAGACCGCGATTCTTTAGGTCCAACTGGTTGGTCGGCTCGTCCAGAATGAGAATGTCTGGACCTGTCGCGAGCACAGAGCAGAGAGCTGCGAGTTGGAGTTCCCCGCCCGAAAGCTCGTGCGCCCGGCGGTCAGCGAGATGAGCGGCGCTGAAGCGCTGCAGGACCGCTTCCACCTTCGACGCGATCTCCGCCGGTTTGTAGCCGCGGCTCTTCAGGCCGAAGGCGATATCGTCGCGTACAACCGGCAGGATGATCTGGTTTTGTGGTGACTGGAAGATGAAGCCGACATCGGTGAGGACGGCCTTGGCGTCGGCCGTATCGCGACCGTTGACGATCACACGCCCGACACTCGGCTTTGTCAGGCCATTGATCAGGCGCGCAAAGGTCGTCTTGCCCGAGCCGTTGAGGCCGATGATGCCGATGCGCTTTTCTGTGAGCTGCAGCGTCACCGGCGCCAGCGCGACGCGCGCACCATAGCTGACCCCTGCGCCTTCGAAACGGATATCCACCTGGTCCCTCGTGAATTGAGAGGCCGTTCTATAACGAATTTCGAGCTTTGAAAGCTCAAAATCTCGCAATGAATGCCGGCCGCTCCTACTTGATGGTCGTGCCGACTTACCGGGTAGCTAGGAACATTTTCCGTTCTATGATGTGCACATGACGAATCTCATTTCGAATTCCGATGCCCGCCGCATATTCCTCGCCAAGCAGGGCCTGAGCGCGCCGCCGAACAAGGCGCTGACGAAGGCCGGCCTGCTGGAGCTCATCCACGAACTCGGCTTCGTGCAGGTGGACAGCATCCAGACGGTCGAGCGGGCCCATCACCAGATTCTCTTTTCCCGCAACCAGACCTACAAGCGCGAGCACCTGACGTCGCTACTGGAGAAGGAAGGCTCGTTGTTCGAGCATTGGACGCATGATGCCTCGATCCTGCCCAGCGCCTTCTTCCGATACTGGAAACACAAGTTTCGCCATGAGGAAGAGGTGATCGGCGAGCGTTGGCGAAAATGGCAAGGGGAGGGGTTCGAGCACGCCTTCGACGAGACATTTGAACGCGTCACGCGCGATGGCGCCATCATGGCACGCGAGATCAAGGCGGACGGGCACGTTTCCGGCGGTTGGTGGAACTGGCACCCCAACAAGACGGCGCTGGAATATTTCTGGCGCACCGGCAAGTTCGCCATCGCCGGACGCTCCAACTTTCAGAAGATCTACGATCTCGTCGAACGCGTCATTCCCGCCGAGTTTCACGAGCCGGAGGTCAGTTACGAGGAGTTCGTCGACTGGGCCTGCCGCAGCGCGCTGACCCGCCTTGGCTTTGCCACGCATGGCGAGATCGCCGCCTTCTGGGATCTGCTGTCGCCGGACGAAGCCAAGGCTTGGGTCAACGCGCATCGCGACGAGTTGGCCGAGGTCCTGATCGAGCCGGCGCTCGGTGGAAAGCCGCGCCCTTCCTGGGCCTTCCCCGATCTGCTCACGAGCATTCAGGACTATCCCGACGCGCCGCCGCGCGTGCGCGTGCTCAGCCCCTTCGATCCGATGATCCGCGATCGCAACCGCACCGAGCGGCTCTTCGGCTTCTTCTATCGCATCGAGGTTTTCGTGCCTGAGCCGAAGCGGGAATACGGTTATTATGTCTTCCCGTTGCTCGAAGGCGACAAGCTGATCGGCCGCATCGACATGAAGGCCGATCGCAAAGGCGGAAGCCTCGACGTCAAGCGTCTGTGGCTGGAACCGGGAGTACGCTCGTCGGCCGGGCGGATCGAAAAGCTGCTCGCCGAACTTGACCGACTGGCCAAATTCACCGGCGTTGGACAGGTCGTTCTAATGGATGGTTGGCAAGGCTGAACGGCGCTCGTCGATACTCGATATTTTATGAAATTTCATCGCAATTACAAAGAATTAATATTGATGCTGGCTTTACCATACTTGTCTTGAACTCTTTAAGAGCCGCCTGCGTAGGTTGGCTGCATGAAAACACGAGCCATCAAATTCGCCGCATTGGCGGCACTGAACAGCCTTCGCCGTGAAGTGAGGGCCTTGCTGCGCAAGCGGCGCGATGCGCGCGCCGCCACGATCATCACACGCGCCGGACGGCTGGCGAAGATGGAGCCGTTGGCGGTGAAATCGACGCTGATCGATGCGGTCTATTTCAGCCAGGAGGATGGCCGGCTTCGTGTCTGCCTGAGCAATGGCGAAGAGCGGCAGTTCGAGGGCGTGGCGGAATCAGAGGTGATCGCCATGGTCACCTCCCAATCGCCGGGAAAATATTATATCGAAAACGTCAGGGGCCGCTTCAAGCGCATCGCCGCTTGAGCGTGAAGCAGGCGGTGCCGACTGGGTCGACGCCGAGCTGCAACGCCTGGCGTAGCTCTCAGGCGTCGAGAACGTCGCCGATCTCGGCGGATGGCTGGCTTAGTAGATCTCGGTCTTCGAAATCTTGATGCCGAAGCCTTCGAGGCCGACGTAGTGGCGCTCGCGGCTTGTCAGCAACCGGATCGATGAGACGCCGAGATCCTTGAGGATTTGCGCGCCGAGACCGATCTCCAGCCACTCGCTGTCGCGGACCTGGGCCTCTGCATGTGCCTCTCGGCCTTGGCTGCGCGCTTTGCGACCGCTGTCATGGTGGCCAACTCCGACGGAGCCTTCGCGCAGGTAGACGATGATGCCTCGGCCTTCCTCGGTAATCTTCTTCATGTAGTGGTCAACAGGCCGGCGTTTTCCGAACAGGTCGTCGGCGACATTCTCCGGATGCAGACGAACCGGAATGTCGATACCGTCGCGGATGTCGCCGAAAACGACGGCGAGGTGCTGCATCGTATCCCAAGGGAGCGAATAGGTGTGTGCCTTGGCCTTGCCGAAGGGCGTTTCGATGTCGAAGCTCTGACCGAGCTCGATCAGCGTCTCCTTGCGTTGGCGGTAGGCGATCAGGTCGGCAACCGACACCAGCTTGAGGCCGTGCGTCTCCGCGAATTCGACGACCTGTGGACCACGCGTGACGGTGCCGTCGTCGTTGACGAGTTCGCAGATGACGCCGATCGGCGGAAGGCCGGCGAGCTTGCAGAGATCAACAGCGGCTTCCGTATGGCCGGAACGCATCAGTACGCCGCCCTCACGCGCGACGAGCGGGAAGATGTGGCCCGGACGCACGAAGTCCGCAGCGCCGACATTGGGGTTGGCGAGATTGCGCACGGTAAGCGTCCGGTCATCGGCCGAAATGCCTGTCGTCGTGCCATGCTTGAAGTCTACCGAAACGGTGAAGGCTGTCGTGTGCGCCGAGTCGTTTTCGGCAACCATCGCATTGAGGTTGAGCCGACGAGCTTCCTCCTTCGGCATCGGCGTGCAGACGATGCCGGAGGTGTGACGGACGATGAACGCCATCTTCTCCGCTGTACAGTGAACGGCCGCAACGATCAGGTCGCCTTCGTTCTCGCGGTCGTTGTCATCCATCACCACGACGATTTCGCCGGCCTCGAAGGCCCTGATAGCATCGACGACGCGCTTCTGATCGTAAGGCATATCTGTATTTCCTATTTCAGCCGGCCGGTCTGGCCGCGGTCACGGAGGTAATGGTCGGCGATGGCGCAGGCGACCATCGCCTCGCCGATCGGCACGGCGCGGATGCCGACGCACGGATCATGCCGTCCCTTGGTGCGGATATCGACATTCTTGCCGTCGGCATCGATGGATTGACGCTCGGTCAGGATCGACGAGGTCGGCTTGATGGCGAAGCGCGCGATAACCGGCTGGCCGGTCGAGATGCCGCCAAGGATGCCGCCGGCCTTGTTCGACAAGAACAAGGGCTTGCCGTCATTGCCCATGCGCATTTCGTCGGCGTTTTCCTCGCCGGTGATCTCGGCGGCTTCGAAGCCGTTCCCGATCTCGACGCCTTTGACGGCGTTGATCGACATCAGCAGCGAGGCGATGTCCTGGTCGAGCTTGCCATAGATCGGGGCGCCGAGACCTGCCGGCACGCCTTCGGCCACGACCTCGACGACGGCACCGATCGATGAGCCGTTCTTGCGGATGCCATCGAGATATTCTTCCCAGACGGGTACGATCGCGGCATCAGGCGCGAAGAACGGATTCTGGTCGACCTGATCCCAATCCCAGTTCTGGCGGTTGATCTTGTGCTTGCCGATCTGCACCAACGCGCCGCGCACCTTGACGTCAGGCACGACAAGACGGGCGATGCCGCCCGCCGCCACGCGCGCCGCGGTTTCGCGGGCCGAGGAACGGCCGCCGCCGCGATAGTCGCGGATGCCGTATTTCACATCGTAGGTGTAGTCGGCATGGCCGGGCCGGTACTGCCGCGCAATCTCGCCGTAATCCTTGGAGCGCTGGTCGGTGTTCTCGATCATCATCGAGATCGGCGTGCCGGTCGAAATCATCGTCTCGCCGTCGGCGTCCAGCATGACCCCGGACAGCACCTTGACCAGATCGGCCTCGCGACGTTGCGTCACAAAGCGCGATTGGCCGGGCTTTCGCTTGTCGAGCCAGACCTGAATATCCTCGAGCTTGAAGCGCAGACCGGGAGGGCAGCCGTCGACGACGCAACCGAGCGCCGGGCCGTGGCTCTCGCCCCAGGTGGTTACGCGGAAGAGATGACCGAATGTATTGTGCGACATGTGTCCCGACCGGATCACGCCAACCGGTCATCACCGGCGGCGTCCTTCATCTGAAAATGCGCGACACTCATAGGCCAAAAAAACGCGGCGGCAAAAGCCTTTCTTTGCTTGAAACGGCCAACGAAAGGAAATGGTGTTTCCGCGGATTGTAAACGATGGCCTCAGGAGGCGATGCGCCAGGAGCTTTCGATCGCCATCTGTGTGAAATCCTCGAAGGACAGCGGGCGGGAGAAGGCATAGCCTTGCAGAAGGTCGCAGCCAAGTTCGTCAAGGAGGGTGGCATGCGCTGCCGTTTCGACGCCTTCGGCCACCGTTTCGACGCCGAGCGAGCGGGCGATGTCGATGATCGAGCTGACCAGCGCGCGCTCCTGCGGCGAATTCATGATCGGCTGAACCAGCTGCCGGTCGATCTTCAACCGTTTCGGCTTCAGCTTGAGGAGGCTGACGATCGACGTATGACCCGTTCCGAAATCGTCGATCTCGATATCGATCCCGAGTGCCTTGATGCGCTCGAGGTTATGGGCGGCCACGTCCTCGCTTTCGTCGAGGAAGATCGACTCGACCAGTTCGAATGAGAGTTCGCCGGGGCGCATCTGCAGGCCGCTCAGCGATTGTGCCAGCATTTCATCATGCAGCCGTCGTGCCGAGACGTTGACCGAAATCTTCGGAATGGTGACGCCCCGTGCTGTCCAGCGCATCTTGTCCCTCAGAGCAGTGTCGAGAACGATCCGGTCGAGCGTCTGGACGACGTTGATCTCGTCGGCGATCTTCAGGAACTTGTCCGGCGTCAACAGCCCGCGAGACGGATGCTGCCAACGAACCAGAGCTTCGACGCCGGTGAGCTGCATGGTGCGCGCGGAAAACTGCGGCTGGTACCAGGCGGTGAACTCGCCGTTCTCGATGCCGGCGAGAATCTCGTCTGCCAAGCGCTTGTTATTGATGATGTCGGCCTGCAGATTGTGGGTGAAGAACTCGTAGCGGTTCCGTCCCTGGCTTTTGGCGCGATAGAGGGCGATGTCGGCGTTGATCAGCACTTTGCGGGCATCGACGTGTACGCCATTGGCGAGCGCGATACCGATGGAGACGCCGCAACGGCAGGCAAACCCTTCGAAGTCGATCGGCTGGCGCATTTGTTCGATGATGCGGCCGGCAAGCGCCGACATATCGGCGTCATTGGCGTTCAGCGCGAGAATGACGAATTCGTCGCCGCCGATGCGCGCCACCAGGTCGTCGCGGCGCAGATTGCTCGAGAGTACCCTTGATGCGTGGATCAGCATGGCGTCACCGGCGGCATGCCCGAGCGTGTCGTTGATTTCCTTGAACCTGTCGAGGTCGATATGAAGGATGGCGAACTTCTGCCGTTCCTTGCGTCCATCCATCGTCAGTGTTTCGAGTGCGATATCCAGCTTGCGGCGGTTGGCGAGCGCCGTCAGCGGATCGTGCAATGCGTTGTGTTCGATACGGTTCTTGGCAATCTCGAGCTCGATGTTCTTGGCGATCGCCTCGTCCTTGGCGGCCTTGAGCTGCGCCGTCATCAGCGCATCCTCGGTAATGTCGAAGGCAACGCCGATAATCTTCAATTTGCCGCTCGGCGTTTGGTGGACCTTGCCCGTGGAGCGGACATAGCGCATCGAGCCGTCCTCGACTGGAACGCGGCAGATCAGGGTGTGCGTGTCGCCGATCTGCATGAAATGGCGCGCGCTTTCGACAGCGAGTGCCCGATCTTCCGGCAGAATGCAGGAGAGCCAGACCGGCTCGGTCATGAAGCCGACCCTTGGAGGCAGTCCATAGAGTTCGTGCATGCGCTCGTCCCAGATCGAGCCTTCGTCCCCGAGCGTGGCTTCCCAGATACCGCACTGATAGGAGTCGAGCGCCAGGTCCAGCTTGCCAGAGAGTTCCGAAAGCTCTGCCTCGCGCCGTGACAGTTCGTCCAGCGCCATTTCGAGTTCGGCATTCTTGATGTCGCTGACATCCTTCGCCTTGCGCAACGTTTCCGCTGCCTCGGCATCGGCGGTGACATCCCAGACGATGCCGATGGTTTTGTCGTCGCCGGCAGCGTCGGTGTAGAAGGAGCCGATCGAGCGTAGGTGCCGGACTGCTCCGTTCTCAGTGACAACACGGTATTGCGTCTCATATGCGGAGCCGGCGACGTTGTAGTGGAAGAAGTGTACTTCCGCGATGTGTCGATCCTCGGGGAGGATCGCGGCAAGCCAGTCTTCCAGCGAATGGCTGCCGTCTTGAGCTGGCTTGCCGTGCAGCGCAGCGGCGCGAGCATCCCAGAACAGGGTATGCCCGTGATCATGCAGTTCCCATATGCCGATATTCGACGATTCCAGCGCAAGGTTGAGGCGTTGCGACAGTTTCAGCAAGGTCGCCTCACGCACCTTGAGCTGCGCGATATTGCGGTTGCGCTCGCCGAGCAGCAGGGTCGCAAAGAAGACGGGGATGATCGTGATGCAGCCCGCGGCAGCGATGATCAGCCGAAGCTCTGACTGGTTTTCCGGAACCGCGTTCCAACCTGTCGTCGGAACGGCCGCGATCTCCCAGCGTCCGCCGGCAAAGGCGATCTTGCGTGTCACCGGCTGCTTGTCGCGCAGATCCGGCGAGCCGAAAAAGGGCGTCGTCGCGCCGTCCGCCAGACCAAGGTCGCGCACTGCGATCGAGAGGTGATCGAGATGCGGATATTTCTCCTGGTTTTCGCTGTTTCGCGCGGGCTTCAATCCGGTATTCTGGTAGAACAAGTCGGCGTCGACCATCACTTCGACGGCGCCCCAGATGCGGCGTTGCCCGTTCTCCTTCACAAAGACTGGAAAGAAGACTGCGAAGGCCTCCTTGCCGTCGGTCGTGGTGATCGGCCCGTAGAAGCGCGCTTGCTGGGCACCTGTCGTGCGCGTCACCGATTGACGGGCGGAGAGACCATCGCGGACGTCACTACCCACCCGTTCGTCCGCGGCCTGCGGCGGATAGACGGCGCCGACGATGAAATTGGGCGCTATGGCGACATTCAGGAAGTGCGGGTTCTGGATAAGCAGCCAGTTGATCTGACGCTCCATCTCCTCGGCGTTTACGCTCGAGTTGACCGCGACCATGTTCGCCAGGTCGCGTACGACCGTGATGTCCATGTTGATCTGCGCAGTCATCCGCGCCCGAATCAAACTAATCTCGTTTTCGGTTCGAATAGTTAGCTCGCGCAGATGAGTGGCAGTATTGGCGCGGTCGAGCCCGAAGCCGACGATGACGACAACAATAGCGACGAGGACGGAAACCAGGAGGGCAATACGGGTATGCCTGAAGACGCGCAGCAGCGTGTTGCTGTCTTTAAGGCCAAATAGCAAAACCCAGTCTCCCATGTTCGGGACGACTTTAAATAGAAGCCGTTAATTTACGATTTCCCGCAAATCCTCTTTGGCGAACACAAAAGCCTACTGGGAATGCAATTAACGAAACGATGGCGTTATTGTTAAAATACTCTTCACCAATTTGGCGCAGCGCGTCATTCTTCAGGGCAAATTTCGCCATATTCGGGAGGTTATCTGTGCGCAGTTGGATTATCGAGTCGCGTTTTCGAGGGAATGCAGCCATGCGCTTCGTAGTAGCCACGCTTTTGGCCACCGCCAGTTTCTTGTCGCCGATAAGCGGATTTGCCGAAAGCGCGGACGTCGAGGCGACCATCAAGAAGGTCGATATGACCAACCTTAGCCTGACCCTCGATGACGGAAAAACCTATCAGGCACCGGAAGAGTTCAATTTCGAGGGGCTGAAGGCAGGTGTGAAGGTTATCGTCTTCTACACTGAGGTAGACGGCAAGCGCGTCATCAACGATCTCGACGTCGTTCAGTAATTCGACCTAGATCCAGCCAATCAATCCCTTGTCGCGATCGATCTTCAGGATGCGGTCTTGTGGGATCTCACCTTCAGCAGCCTCGTCCTTTGGCAAGCCGGCAATCGTCCTGAAAAGACTGCGTATGACGCCGCCGTGTGTCACGCAAGCCGTTGGTTTGTCGACGGAATTCAGCCAGGATGCAACGCGCCACGACATGATTTCATAGCTTTCCGCGTTGTCTCCCGGCGGAATGAAATCCCACTTGTTGAGATTGCGCTCGGTGACGCGGTCCCGGGCTGTCGCTTTCAATTCCTTGATCGTGAAGCCTTCCCAATCGCCAAAGGACACCTCGACCAGTCGCTCGTCGGTCCGATAGGATTTCGATGGAAGACCCATTGCCTCACGCATGATTTCCATCGTGGCGCGGGTGCGTGCGAGCGGGCTTGCGACGAAATCGAAGGGGATGGCCTCGACCTTGAGGATTTCTGCGAGGTCAATGCCGTTCTGCCAGGCCTGCGCCCTGCCGATCGCATTGAGCGGAATATCCTTCTGCCCTTGCAGGCGACGCTCGGCGTTCCAGTCTGTCTGGCCATGTCTGACGACGTAGATAAGCAAAATCGGCTCCGTTAGGCGCGCAGCCCCTCAACCGCTGTCGCGAAGAAGGGGTCGCGAGCACGACGCAGCAAAGGAGTGCGATCAGTCCTTTATGACGGAAATGTCGGGCGCGTCTACCGCCTTCATGCCGATGACGTGGTATCCGCTGTCGGCGTGATGGACCTCGCCGGTAACCGAACGCGAGAGGTCGGAGAGCAGGTACAGGCCGACATCACCCACTTCTTCGATCGTTACGGTACGACGCAGCGGTGCATTGTATTCGTTCCACTTCAGGATGTAGCGGAAGTCGCCGATGCCAGAGGCGGCAAGCGTTTTGATCGGTCCGGCAGAAACGGCGTTGACGCGAATGTTCTTCGGTCCGAGATCAACCGCAAGGTACTTCACGCTCGCTTCCAATGCCGCTTTGGCAACGCCCATGACGTTGTAGTTCGGCATGACCTTTTCGGCGCCATAGTAGGTCAGCGTCAGCATCGAGCCGCCGTCCGTCATCAGCTTCTCGGCGCGACGCGCGACCGAGGTGAAGGAATAGACGGAGATCTGCATCGTCTTGTTGAAGTTGTCAGCCGAGGTGTCGACATAACGGCCGGTCAGCTCGTCCTTGTCCGAAAAGCCGATCGCGTGAACGATGAAGTCGATCTTGCCCCACAGCTTTTCGACGTGGTCGAAGACAGCATCGATGGTCGACTCGTCGCTGACATCGCAATGTCCGGCAAGAACGCCATTTACTTCGGCAACCAGCGGTTCCACGCGCTTTTTCAGTGCGTCGCCCTGGTAAGTAAAGGCGATTTCGCCGCCCTGTGCATGAATAGCCTTGGCAATACCCCACGCAATCGAACGATTGTTGGCAACGCCCATGATGACGCCGCGCTTGCCTGACATGAGGCCTGTTGCCTGAGCCATATTTCGCCCCCTAAGGAATTCTGATCGGTCCTGCCTATGGCATAGGCTGCTAATCGGTTCAAGATTGGCAGCAATCATCAACTGTTAGGGATCGTAACAAAGGGTGCGCGTGTCACCAAAAGTTCACAAAAACAGCCCGTTCTTCATGCTGCGCATCAAATCGGTGACTTTGTCGTCGGGTTTTTCCCACAACATAATGCGCAGCTCGACCACGAGATCAGCCCTGCCGCCGTCGGCGTTCGCGAGCCCTTGACCAGGGATTCGGATCGTCTTGTCGGAGCCCGACCACGCGGGAACCGTGACGTTGATGGGGCCATTGGGCCCCTCGATCCGCGCCTCGGTTCCGAGTACGGCATTTTCGATCGTCACCGGCAGTACCGTGTGCAGGTCGAAGCCAACGACTGTGAACCGGTCGTCAGGGGCAATGTGAATGTTGACGACGGCATCGCCGCGCTGCATCCCGGCAAGCTTGTGGCCCTGGCCCTTCAGGCGCACCTGGTGACCTTCAGTCGTCCCGGCGGCCAGCGCAAATCCGCCATCGCGGCCTTCACCGAGGTCGACGGTCACCCAGCTCCCTTTGATAACCTCATCGACTGTGACGGTCTTCGTTACGAACTGGTCCGGCGCTTTCTCGGGCGCGGCTGTGCCGCCGCCGGTAAAGCGGCGAACGAGCGACGTCAGCAAGCTCAGCGGCTGCATGACGGCGGAAGCCTGGGCGGCGGCCTCATCGGCGGCTTGCTGCTGTTCAGCCTCGGCCTTGGCGGCATCCGGTTGTTTGTCTGCTGTTGCAGCCTCTGCTTCCTGCCGCTTTGGAGCACCGGCGGAAAAGGCCTGGGCGCGGCCGCCACCGGCCGCAGCGCGCGCCTGCGTGCCGAAGATGCGCTCGATCACTTCTTCCGGCGGCTCCGCCGCGCCTGTCTTTTGCTGCTTGGCCGTGTCCGCTGCCGCCTTCTGTGCAGCGGCGCGCGCAAGTTCTTCCATCACGCGCTCGGCATTGGCCTGGGCCGCCTTGGCACGAACGGCGGCTTCGCGAGCCGCCTGCCGCTGCTGCATGATCGTGCCTTCCTTAGCTTTGGCCTCGGCCAGCCGGGCGGCATTGTCAAAGAGGCTCCGTTTCTTTGGATCCTTCAATGTCTCATAGGCGCGGCCGATTTCCGCAAAGCGAGCGCTCGCCGTCGGGTCGCCCTGATTGTGATCAGGGTGAACCGCCTTGGCCATATTGCGCCAGGCTGCTTTGATTTCGTCCTGCCCCGCGTCGCGCTTGACGCCCAAAATCTTATAAGGATCGCGCATGTCCCAAACCGCCGGTGTTCCGATGCGGTGTGCCTGCCCTTGCCCTGGCACCCCGAAGCCTCTCGTTCGGCGCCCGAGCTCATCCTGAGGATAAATCTGGCGCACATGAGGAACGATTGTCAGGAAAAGATGCTAATCAGTTCTTATCCGACGTGGCGGGTATCTCGCTTTTGCGCCGAATGGTTAGCCTTTTGCTAAACATCAAAAGAGGTGAGAGCACGCGCTAAGCATGCGTCGCAGGGCATTCAGCTTTCCGGCTGGAAACTCAGGAGCTGCCAGTTGCCGCCGCCGACCAAGCAGGTCTTGCCATAGAATTTTGCAATTCCGACATAGGAGTGGCGCGTCGTACGGAACTGTCGGCAG
Source organism: Rhizobium grahamii CCGE 502 (assembly GCF_000298315.2). GTDB lineage: Bacteria > Pseudomonadota > Alphaproteobacteria > Rhizobiales > Rhizobiaceae > Rhizobium > Rhizobium grahamii. The sequence continues at coordinate 113,869 of NZ_AEYE02000005.1, forward strand.
ACATGGCCGGAATCGGTATTCTCGACGATGGTGTCGATAACGCCGGCGCTTCCGGTCGAAGCGTTGGCCCAGGGAAGGGGACGTCCCTCTAGTCTCTGGATGTCGGCCGATGTCACGGCGTTGCCGACCGTCATCTCGTCGGAAATCGAGTCACTCGTGGGTGCCGGCTGCGGCACCGTGCCCGTCGCAACCGAGCGGTCGACCTTCGAACTGCTGAAAAGATCAAGGCCGCTGGAGACGCAACCGGAGAGGGAGAGCACCGCCGTGCCGACAACGCAGAAGGCCGCACTGCGACGCAGCAGACCCTTTGTATGACGATCTGACTTTGCTATGACTTCCACCCTGCGTCCTGTCCAGTAGCTAAAAGCTGGGCAAACTTCGAATAAACCCGGGGCATTTGAGCTAATATGTCGGCAAATGAGTTAATAAGCGGTGACTTCACCGAGCGAAACGAACCGTTCGATCTTTTTGCCGAGTGGCTGAAGGAAGCGGAGGCTTCCGAGATCAATGACCCGAATGCGGTAGCACTTGCGACGGTCGACGAGGACGGCCTTCCCAATGTCCGCATGGTTCTCCTTAAGGGATTCGATCACGAGGGTTTTGTCTTCTACACGAATTTCGAGAGCCAGAAAGGCCAGGAAATCCTCGGGCAGAAAAAAGCGGCGATGTGCTTCCACTGGAAAACGCTGCGCCGGCAGGTTCGCTTGCGGGGGCCTGTGGAAATCGTCAGCGATGAAGAAGCGGATGCTTACTTCAAGACGCGGGCTCGCGGCAGCCGGATCGGTGCCTGGGCATCGAAGCAGTCACGGCCGCTGGAAAGCCGGTTCGCGCTCGAGAAAGCTGTAGCTGAATATACCGCCCGCTACGCGATCGGGGAGATTCCGCGTCCGGCGCATTGGTCCGGCTTCCGGATTCGGCCGGTGTCGATCGAGTTCTGGAAGGACCAGAAGTTCCGTCTGCACGATCGCATCGAGTTTCGCCGGGCCTCGCCGGAAGACAACTGGACGAAGGTTCGGATGTATCCCTGATCAACAGGATGGTCACACCTTGCTCGATGCAAACCGGAAAGGGATGCCGGAAGCAAGGCCGGAAACATGGCGCACGTTCTGATAGAGGCCGTTGACCGATAGCCTCGGCAGATGGGTGATGTGGCCGATCGAGCGCGGGGTGACGACGCCGGGCTGTGTCGTCACGGCAATATCAAAGCCGACCTCGCGTGCGATCGCCGCCTGCCTCTGCGTGACAGCCTGGCGCGTGCCATAGGGATAGGCGAAGCAGCCCGGTCGGGCGCCTGCGATCGCAGCGACATAGTCGCGCGAGGTTTCCATCTCGTCGCGAACCTCCTGGTCGGAAAGGCGGGACATCGCCCTGTGGCTGATCGTATGCGCGCCAAGGGAGGCGAGGGGACTGGCTTCCAGCAAATTGAGCTCCGGTGGGGTCATGACGAGATCGTCAACGATCTCGTGCGGATCGATCTCGTGCATCCGCGCCATGGCATCGATGGCTGCCACCACGGCGCTTTCGTCATGGCGATGAAGATGGCTCGCGAAACGCGCGAACGCATGCTCCTTCAAGGCAACCGTTGCGATATCCAATATCTCATGGCCATTGCCGAAATCGAAGCCGAGCCTTTCCTCCTTACGCAAAAGCGCCGCAAGTGTCTCCCACCAGATCGTATGGGTGCGTTCGGAAAGGCCTTTGGCGACGAAGATGGTGAAGGGCGCGTCGTGTCTCTCGAAGATAGGCAAGGCATAGACAAGATTGTTGCGGTAACCGTCATCGAGCGTGAACGCCGCGAAAGGTTGGCTTGACGCGGACTGCGACAGCAACGCGGGAACTTCGTCAAGCGCCACGAAGCGATAGCCGTCGCGCTTCAGACGATCGAGGACCAGATCGAGGAATTCGGGTGTGATCTCCAGATGCGCATTGGGAGCGAACGCAGTGACTTCCTGGGGGCGGACATGGTGGAGCGTGAAGATCGCGCCGCGCCCGCGGGCGCCCCGCATCACACCGGCCGCACGCAGGAGGTTGGCAGCCTCAAGCCCACCGGTGATGGCAATTCGCCTTGCAAGCTTTTTCGCGCTGCCCGTCATCTCACTGGCTGCTGACCCGTTTCTGGAACGGCGAAACTAGCAAGCCCGGGGTTAAGTCTTGCTGAATGAAGATTTTTGAGTGTCCTCTTTACGGGATTTTCACTATGAAGGATAAAACTTGGCAAAAATGGTACCAGTTGTCGCAAAGTCGCTCCAGATTGGCTGCTTCTGTAGCGGAACGGGACAAATCCGAATGGCGCCGGCTATTCGTTCATCAAGGGGAAATGCATGAATAAGCTGTTGGCCGCGATTATAGCCGCGACGCTCGTCGTTGCGGCGCCGTTGACGGCGATGGCAGGTAGTGCCTCCCTTATCCTGGATGCCCGGACAGGCAAGGTGCTCAGCGCCGAGAATGCCGACGTACTGAATCATCCCGCGTCGCTGACGAAAATGATGACCATCTATATGGCCTTCGAGGCGATCAAGCGCGGCAAGATCAGCTGGAACACGCCGCTTGTCATGTCGAAATATGCCGCCTCGCGGCCGCCGACAAAGCTCGGTGTTCGGCCCGGCGATTCCATAACTGTTCAAGAAGCAATCCTCGGCATGATCACCAAGTCGGCCAACGATGCTGCCGCGGCCATGGCCGAGAAGCTTGGCGGTTCCGAAAGCAACTTTGCAGCCATGATGACGCAGAAGGCGCGCCAGCTCGGCATGACCCGCACGGCTTTCTACAATGCGTCTGGCCTTCCGGATGGCCGCCAGGTTACGACGGCGCGAGACATGTCCACGCTTGCCGTGGCCCTCATGCGGAATTTCCCCGGCGAGTATCGTCTGTTCTCGACGGCCAGCTTTACCTTCCGCGGGCGCACGATCCGCGGCCACAACAACCTGATGTACCGCTATCAGGGCATGGACGGCATCAAGACTGGTTACACCAATGCGTCTGGTTTCAATCTGGTCAGCGCTGTCAGGGACGGAGACCGCCGCGTCGTCGGCGTCGTGCTGGGCGGCCGCACTGCCCGCAGCCGCGACGCAAAGATGGCCGGCCTGCTCGACAAGTATCTCGGGCGCTCGCCAGGCGGCGCGAATATGGTCGCGAGCACAAACTCACGCCAGCCAGTGGAAGTTGCCTCGGCGGCAGATGACGGCGATATGCCGACCCCGGGAACCGCACCGCGCAAGAACGAACTCTCGCCGAAGGCGCTCGGCTTTCTCAGCGATGCGACGGTTCCAATGGAGCGTCCGTTTGACGCCGCCGATCCCAGCAAAGCTAGCAAGCCGGCCGCAAAGTCTGCCGCTGCGCCGACAGCAGCCGGCGACTGGCAGATCCAGATCTCTGCTGCATCGAGTGACGATGCGGCGCGCGCCCTGCTTGCCCAGGCCAAGGCCGAGGGCGGCGCTGCCTTGAAAATGGCCTCGCCCTATACCGAGGCTGTCGGCAATGGCGCGAACAAGATCTATCGCGCTCGCTTCGTCGGCTTCCATAGCCGCGAGGCGGCTACTTCAGCCTGCGATGCCCTGAAGCAGCGCTCCTACGACTGCATGCTGCTGCCTGATCACGGCTGAGGCTTCTGGACTTTCCTGCAGAATCAAGGTTCTCCTTTGTAAACAAAAGGAGAACATCATGCTGAATGATCTCGCCGAAAAATTCGAGCGTTCCTCTCGGGCCTACGCCGACGCAAACCACATCGAGCGGGATGCCGACTGGTTTCTGCTGAAGCTGCAGGAGGAAATGGGGGAACTCACCCAGGCGTGGAACCGCGTCAGCGGCAGAGGCCGCCGGAAGGGGAGGTCCGATGACGAATTGGCCCGCGATCTCGCCGACGAGACGGCGGATGTGCTCGGCCACATTCTCCTTTTTGCGCACAGGAACGGTTTGGATCTCTCTGCCGCGATCAAGCGCAAGTGGCTTTTCCAGGCTGAATAGACTTCAAGCCGCGCCGATCCTACGCCGATAGAATTTCGTGTCCAAGGCCATCAGCGGAAACGATCGCGGAAGCTCGCCTTTCGAAATCTCGATGAAGCTGTTCTTCTCATAGAAGCGATGCGCGGCGAGGAATTTGTCCGTCGTTCCAAGGAAGACATCCTTGACCTGCTGAACCTCGGCGTGTGCCACCAGTTCCGCAAGGAGCCGGGCCGCGACGCCATGCTCGCGGCCGCGCACGTCAGCCGCAACGAACATCTTGCGCAGTGCTGTCTGACTGTTGCCGATGTCCTTCAACCCAATCGTGCCGACAATCTGGCTGCCGCGAACTGCGACCCAGAACTGTCCCTTTCCCGACTGATAGAAATCGGAAATGACGGCGAGATCCGGCTGGTCGTCGGCCGTGATGGAGATGCCGAATTCCTCGCGCTGAATCGGCAGGATCACCGAGAAAACGCCATCGATGTCGCCTGCAGCGAAGAGTCTGATCTCGATTTCGCTCATTGCGGTTCCGTTCTCGACTAGGCCTTCGTGCCGCCGACGGTGATCTGATCCATCCTGAGATGCGGTTGGCCGACGCCGACCGGGACCCACTGGCCGCCCTTGCCGCAATTGCCGATGCCGGTGTCGAGCTTCATGTCGTTGCCGACCATCGAAACACGCTTCATGGCGTCGGGTCCGTTGCCGATCAGCATCGCGCCCTTGATCGGTGCGCCGATCTTGCCGTTGTCGATCAGATAGGCCTCCGTGCAGCCGAACACGAACTTGCCCGAGGTTATGTCCACTTGGCCGCCGCCGAACGAAACGGCGTAGATGCCCTTTCTGACCGACGAGATGATTTCCTCCGGCGTCTTGTCGCCGCCGAGCATGTAGGTGTTGGTCATCCGCGGCATCGGGACGTGCGCGTAGCCCTGTCGGCGGCCGTTGCCGGTCGGTGCCATGCCCATTAGGCGGGCATTCTGCCGGTCCTGCATGTAGCCGACGAGCTTGCCGTTTTCGATCAGTACGTTGTAGGCGGACGGCGTGCCCTCGTCGTCGATCGTGATCGAGCCGCGCCGGTTGTCGATCGTGCCGTCGTCGACGACAGTCACGCCGGGTGCCGCGACCATCTGGCCGAGAAGGCCGGCAAAGGCCGACGTCTTCTTTCGGTTGAAATCGCCTTCAAGCCCATGACCGACCGCTTCGTGCAGCATGACGCCCGGCCAGCCGGAGCCGAGCACGACGTCCATGGTGCCTGCCGGCGCCTCGATCGCCTCCAGATTTACCAGCGCCTGCCGCAAGGCCTCGTCGGCGCCGTATTGCCAGTTGTCTTCGGCGATGAAATCGCCGAAGCCGATGCGGCCACCGGTGCCGTAGGAACCGCTTTCCTGACGATCGCCTTCGCCTGCAATGACCGAGATGTTGATACGCGTCATCGGCCGGATGTCGCGAACGCGGTGACCGTCGGCCCGCAGGATGTCGACGACCTGCCAGCTGGCAGCGATCGATGCGGTGACCTGACGGACCTTGGGGTCCTTGCCGCGCAGATAGGCGTCGATGTCCTGCAGCACCTTGACCTTCTCCTCGAAGGTCGGCGTGCCGATTGGGTTCTCGTCGGAGTAGAGTTTCTTGTTGGTCCGCTGGGGAGCCGCCGCATAGCTGCCGGAATGACCGCGGGTGACTGCGCCAACCGCATCGGCCGCGCGCTTCAGGGCGGCCACCGAAAGGTCGCCCGCATGCGCGTAGCCGACGGCTTCGCCGGCAACCGCGCGCAGGCCAAAACCCTGCTCGGTGTTGAAGCTGCCGCCTTTCAAGCGTCCGTTATCGAACATCAACGACTCTGCCTGGGCATGTTCGATGTAGAGCTCCCCGTCGTCCGCGCCCGAAAGCGCTTCGGCAACGAGCGAACGCATCTTCGCTTCGTCGGCATCGAAAAGCGTTAGGAGATCCGTATTCATGTCTTTTGCTCCGCTGAAGCAGGAATGCTTTCAGCCGATGTAGGTCCGGGGGACGGTTCGAGCAAGCCCGAAAATCAAGACGATCAGGGGAGGGCGTCGTAGCCTTCGGCAAAGCCCTTGAGATCAACGGGGATGCCGATCCCTTCCTCGGGCGTCTGGAAGACGATGAAGGTGGCGCTGGCGCCGCTGCGGAAGGTCTTCAGCAGCTCGTCTTCAAGAACAACCTCGGCATAGCAGCCGTCGGCAAAGCAGCGGACGAAATAGGCGCGGCCGATATCCTTGCCGTCGACATTGAGACCAAGGCCATTCGGCAGCAGGACGCCGAGAGGCGCCAGAACGCGCAGTATCTTCGACTTTCGGTCAGCGGTCTTCAGCACCACGACGGAGAGACCGACTTCCGGCCGGTCTTCGGCGATCACGTTCTGCATCAGCGCGCACTGCTCAGCCGAGGCGCCGGCGGGCTTGTCGCACACCACAGACCATGCCCCATGGTTCGACTTTACGGTGCCGGGCGCCTGCGGCTGCGTCTGCCCAGGCTGTGCCTGCGACGTCGGCGGCGTTGGCGCTGGCTGCCCCGGCGCGGGTTGCTGCTGGGCGAAGGCGGGAGCAGTCGCTGCGGCCGCAATGCACGCTGTCAGCACGAAGGGCCGTGCGAGGGAACGGAAACCCATGAAAACCTCTGCAATTCGAATCAGTGCCGCTAAGTTGGGGCGCGCCACCAAAAATGAAAAGCCCCACCCGCTGAAAAGCCGGGGACTACGGCGGAAATGGGACGTTTATCCGAGAATGTTGGTGCGACGGCACCGACAACAAGCGATATTTCACTGATTGCAACGAAAAAGATGGAATGTTTCGCTATGCTTGGGTCAATGTGTTTGAAAGCGAAAATGCCGCACGAACAAACGCTTTGGGCTGTTGCGATCAATGACAAACTGTGGTTTGAAGCGCTGAGATGGCAAGGATTCTGTGCGTGATTTTGCGCAGATCAGCGCTCGAGGGAGATTTTAAGGTGATTAAGAAGGCTTATGCAGCTCTGACCGCGCTGGTCTGTCTGCTTTTTGCTTCCGGCAGTTATGCCGACCAACCGATGCCGTGGCAGGCGACATTGCAGCCGGCAGCCACGCCGATCATGCGGGACATTCATTGGTTCGAACAATATACCCTGTGGTTTATCGTTCCGATCACGCTCTTCGTTCTGGTCCTTCTTATCGTCGTCTGTCTCAAGTTCCGCGCCGGCGCAAACCCGGTGCCGTCCAAGACGAGCCACAATACGATGATCGAAGTTGCCTGGACCGTGGGACCGGTCCTCGTGCTTCTCTTCCTCGCTGTGCCTTCGTTCAACCTCTTGACCGCCCAGTTGACCTTGCCGGAAAATCCTGACGTCACCATCAAGGCGACCGCGACGCAGTGGCAGTGGAATTACGAATATGAGGGCTCGGGCGAAAACCCGCTCGCCTTCGATTCCTTCCTGCTCAAGGATGCCGACCGCGCAGCCGCCGGCAAGGAAGACAAGGCGATCTATCCGCGCCTGCTGACTGTCGACAACGAGCTTGTTCTGCCCGTCAACAAGACCGTCCGCGTTCTGGTGACCGCTGCCCCGACCGACGTCATTCACGCATTCGCCATGCCGTCCTTCGGCGTCAAGATCGACGCCGTTCCGGGTCGCCTGAACGAAACCTGGTTCCGCGCCGAGCGCGAAGGCCTGTTCTACGGCCAGTGCTCCGAGCTCTGTGGCAAGGATCATGCGTTCATGCCGATCGCCATCCGCGTCGTTTCCGAGGACAAGTACAAGCAGTGGCTCGCCGGTGCCGCTACCGACTTGCCGGGCGCGTACAAGACACTCATGGCCGCAACCGATGGTGCCGCAAGCACCGTCAACGTTGCCGAAAACGTCGCACAGTAAGGGAAGAGGGAACGGGACATGGCTGGACCTTCCGCACACGACGATCATCACTCGCATGATCATTCTCATGGCGCGCACGCCCATGACGACCACCACGATCACTCGCACAAGCCGAGCTTCGTCAATCGCTGGTTCTTTTCGACGAACCACAAGGACATCGGTACGCTTTACCTGATCTTCGCGATCATTGCTGGCATCATCGGCGGCGCACTCTCCGTTGCTATGCGCATGGAGCTGCAGGAGCCGGGCATCCAGATCTTCCACGGTCTGGCATCGATGGTCTACGGCTATGAAGGCGACGCCGCCATCGACGGCGCCAAGCAGATGTTCAACATGTTCACGACAGCGCACGCGCTGATCATGATCTTCTTCATGGTCATGCCGGCGATGATCGGCGGCTTTGCCAACTGGATGGTGCCGATCATGATCGGTGCACCTGACATGGCGTTCCCGCGTCTGAACAACATCTCCTTCTGGCTAATCGTTCCGGCCTTCCTTCTGCTCATCCTGTCGATGTTCGTCGAAGGTCCTGCCGGTGCTTACGGTGCAGGTGGCGGCTGGACGATGTACCCGCCGCTGTCGAGCTCGGGCACGCCGGGCCCTGCCGTCGACCTTGCGATCTTTGCGCTCCACATCGCCGGTGCGTCCTCGATCCTCGGTGCGATCAACTTCATCACCACGATCCTGAACATGCGCGCTCCGGGCATGACGCTGCACAAGATGCCGCTCTTTGCCTGGTCGGTGCTGATCACCGCCTTCCTGCTTTTGCTGTCGCTCCCGGTTCTGGCCGGCGCCATCACCATGATGCTGACCGACCGCAACTTCGGCACCTCCTTCTTCGTACCGGAAGGCGGCGGCGACCCGATCCTCTACCAGCACCTGTTCTGGTTCTTCGGTCACCCGGAAGTCTACATCCTGATTCTGCCCGGCTTCGGCATCGTCAGCCACATCATCTCGACCTTCTCGCGGAAGCCTGTTTTCGGTTACCTCGGCATGGCCTACGCCATGGTCGCGATCGGCGCCGTCGGCTTCGTCGTCTGGGCGCACCACATGTACACGGTCGGCCTGTCGCTCGACGCGCAGCGCTACTTCGTGTTCGCCACGATGGTCATCGCCGTTCCGACGGGCGTGAAGATCTTCTCCTGGATCGCAACGATGTGGGGTGGCTCGATCAGCTTCCGCACGCCGATGGTCTGGGCGATCGGCTTCATCTTCCTGTTCACCGTCGGTGGCGTCACCGGCGTGCAGCTCGCCAATGCCGGCCTCGACCGCTCGCTGCATGACACCTACTACGTCGTTGCTCACTTCCACTACGTTCTGTCGCTTGGCGCCGTCTTCGCTATCTTCGCTGCCTGGTACTACTGGTTCCCGAAGATGACCGGCTACATGTACAACGAGTTCCTCGGCACGCTGCACTTCTGGGTCATGTTCATCGGCGTCAACCTGGTGTTCTTCCCGCAGCACTTCCTTGGCCTCGCGGGCATGCCGCGCCGCTACATCGACTACCCGGATGCATTCGCCGGCTGGAACTATGTTTCCTCGGTCGGCTCCTACATCTCCGCCGTCGGCGTGTTGATCTTCCTGGTCGGCGTCTTCGAAGCCTTCGCCAAGAAGCGCGTTGCCGGTGACAATCCGTGGGGTGAGGGTGCAACGACGTTGGAATGGCAGCTGTCGTCGCCGCCGCCGTATCACCAGTGGGAACAGCTCCCGCGCATCAAGTAAGATGCGAGAAATTACGACCGCCGCGTGTTACAGTGCGGCGGTCGGCTTACAAGTTTGCAGGACAAGAGAATGACAGTAATCGGCAATCGCAAGGCTCTGGCGCACGACGGCGAGTTCCGCCTGTCGGAAGCGAGTGCGCGCGATTATTTCGAGCTTTTGAAACCGCGCGTCATGTCGCTCGTGGTCTTCACGGCATTTGCCGGTCTCGTTCTGGCTCCGGGGCACATCAATCCGGTCCTCGGTCTCATCGCCATCCTTTGCATAGCTATCGGCGCCGGCGCTTCCGGCGCGCTGAATATGTGGTACGACGCCGATATCGATGCGATCATGACCCGCACCGCCAAGCGTCCGATCCCGGCCGGCCGGATCGCGCCACGGGAAGCGTTGGCATTCGGTCTGGTGCTCTCCTGTTTTTCGGTGATTATCCTCGGGCTCGCCGTCAATTGGCTCGCAGCCTCGATCCTCGCCTTCACGATTTTCTTCTACGCCGTGATCTATACGATGTGGCTGAAGCGCTCGACGCCGCAGAACATCGTCATCGGCGGTGCCGCCGGCGCCTTTCCTCCGATGATCGGCTGGGCTTGCGTGACGGGTACCGTCACGATCGACAGCTTTGTTCTATTCATGATCATCTTCCTCTGGACGCCAGCCCACTTCTGGGCGCTGGCTCTTTTCAAGATGGAAGACTACGAGGCGGTCGGCGTGCCGATGCTGCCGAATGTCTCCGGTGAGCGGACCACCAAACACCAGATCGTAGCATACGCGGTGCTGACAGCGATCTGCGGCGTGCTGCCGACGGCTCTCGGCTTTGCGAGCCTTGGTTACGGCCTGGTTGCCGCCGCGCTTGGCGCGATCTTTATCTACTGTTCCATCGCCGTCTGGCGGATGCCGGACGGCGATGAGAAGATGATCCCGGCGAAGAAGCTTTTCGGCTTCTCGATCTTGTATCTCTTCGCGATCTTCTCCGCCCTGATGTTCGACCGGCTCGCTGCCGTGCTCGTTTCTCACATGGGAGGCATTCTCTAATGGACGTCGTCAAGCTTACAGAGGCGCAGCGCAAGTCGCGCCGCAACCGCAACGTTGCGCTCGGTCTGGTTTTGGCCGGCCTCGTCGTGCTTTTTTACACGATTACGATCGTGAAGTTTACGGGGCACGCTTGAGATGAGCGGGATGCCGAGCACGCCGCGAAAGCCACGCAACAACGGCGCTGTCGTTTTCATGTGCCTTGCCTTCGTCTTCGGCATGGGCGCTGCGAGCTATGCGGCGGTTCCGCTCTACCGGATGTTCTGCCAGCTGACCGGCTATAACGGCACGACGCAACGCGTCGAGCAGGCTTCCAGCGTGATTCTCGACCGCAAGATGCGCGTCACCTTCGACGCCAATGTGGCGCCGGGTCTTGATTGGGAGTTCAAGCCGGTCGAGCGCGAGGTCAACCCGCGCATCGGCGAAACCATTCAGGTGAATTTCACTGCGGTGAACAAGTCGAACGAGCCGCAGCGCGGTCAGGCTGTGTTCAACGTGACACCTGGCGAGGCGGGCGTCTATTTCAACAAGGTGCAGTGCTTCTGCTTCAACGAGACCGTTCTGAAACCGGGCGAAAAGCTCGAGATGCCTGTCGTTTTCTATATCGATCCTGATATTACCAAGGCTGTGGAATCGAAGGATATCCACACCGTTACCTTGTCCTATACGTTCTATCCGAAAGAGGGTCCGAAGCCGGTGGCTTCGAATGAGGGTGGAACGGTAAAGCTTGAAAAGAAACTTTGATTGAGGTTCGTTTCCGGCTATGCCGGAGCGGAGAGGAAGAGATCCGGGGATAGCTTACATGGCTGATGCTCATCAGAAACATCACGACTACCACATCATTGACCCGAGCCCGTGGCCGATCCTGGCTTCGATCGGCGCGTTCATCATCACGTTCGGCGGCGTCGGCTTCATGCGCTACCTCAACGGCGGGTCGCTGCATCTCCTCGGCATCGAATGGGCTCATCCGTGGCTGTTCTTCATCGGCCTTGCGATCATTCTCTACGTCATGTTCGGCTGGTGGTCGGACACGGTGAAGGAAGCAAACGAGGGCGCCCATACCCGCGTCGTCTCGCTGCACCTTCGCTACGGCATGATCATGTTCATCGCTTCCGAAGTGATGTTCTTCGTTGCCTGGTTCTGGGCTTACTTCGACGCAAGCCTCTTCCCCAACGAAGCGATTCAGGCGTCGCGCGTTGCCTTCACCGGTGGCCAGTGGCCGCCGAAGGGCATCGAAGTTCTCGACCCTTGGCACCTGCCGATCTATAACACGGTCATCCTGCTATTGTCCGGCACGGCCGTTACCTGGGCGCACCACGCGCTGCTGCACAACGACCGCAGGGGCCTGATCCAGGGCCTGACGCTCACCGTTCTGCTCGGTATCTTGTTCTCATCGGTGCAGGCGTTTGAATACGTACATGCGCCGTTTGCCTTCAAGAACTCGATCTACGGTGCGACCTTCTTCATGGCGACCGGTTTCCACGGCTTCCACGTTCTGGTTGGTACGATCTTCCTGCTCGTCTGCCTGCTGCGTGCAATCCGCGGCGATTTCACGCCGAAGCAGCATTTCGGCTTCGAAGCGGCGGCCTGGTACTGGCACTTCGTCGACGTCGTCTGGCTGTTCCTGTTCTTCTGCATCTACGTCTGGGGCGGCTGGGGCGCTCCGCTGGCTGCAGGCTGAGCCGAGGCCATGAATTGAAAAGGGCGGGTGCCACGGCACCCGCCCTTTTTGTTTTACTGATCACCGCATGGCGGCGATGCGCTCGAACGCTGAGGGTTGGGGAATGCCGAGATCCAGGCGGTGCCGGATCGCTTCGGCACATTCCAACGGCGTCAGCACCGAGGTGTCCACCTCAAGATCGTAGATGCCGGGGATATGGACCTGCTCCTGCCAGAGCTGGACCGGATGGGGGACGGCCTCATCTTCGGTTGCGGTGACGTACAGCGAGTGACGACCTGGCACTGGGATGTTCCGCCTTTTCATGATGACCTTGATCGGACATCTGACACCGACGAAAAGCACTGGCAATCCCTCAAGCCGGCGCGCGCAATCGGCGAGAATGCCGAGCGGCTGAGAGTAGCTGTCATGATGGCCGAGGTCGGCCACGACATTGAGGCCGAGCCCAGCATGGATGGCGACCGATTCGTAGAGTGCCGCATAGAAAAACGGAATCATCTCCTCGAGGTCAGGGCGTTCTCCGCCCGGACGCAGCCCGATTCCCGGCAGGTAGCGTTCCGCGGTCATCGAGTTGTAGGTGTCGACGCCAAAGTTCATCCAGGGGCCGTCGAAATGCTCCTGGATCGCGTTGGCGATCGACGATTTTCCACTGCGCGGGGCGCCGTTCAGAATGACGATCTGTCCGGCCGAGCTGTCATATGTCATCAGTTTTCTTCTTCTGTTTGGCGCGAATCGCTGAGGCGAAAGAGCGCAGGTATTTCCTTTCCCTCTGTGATTACTTTATGGGTGAGTTATGGCGGAGCCACCGGTTGGCCATAGGCAATTGGAAGGATGGCATGAACGAGGACAGCGCGCATTTCCCACCGGTTGATCCTGTCAAGACGGGCTTCAAGGGATGCTGCCCGCGCTGCGGCCAGGGAAAGCTCTTCAACGGCCTGCTGGCGCTGAAGCCGCGCTGCTCGGCCTGTGGCCTCGATTACGCTTTTGCCGACGCCGGCGACGGCCCTGCGGTATTCGTCATTTTGATCGTTGGCTTCATTATCATCGGCTCCGTGCTGTGGCTTGAGGTCAACTACGCACCACCGATCTGGCTGCACATTCTGCTGTTCGGCCCCCTGACCATCATTCTCTCCCTACTTGCCCTGCGCTGGTGCAAGGGGATCCTGATCGCAATGCAGTATCGCCATAACGCCAGCGAGGGGCGCATTTCCCGTGACTGAATTTGATGTTTCGGCGCCGCGCCGAAAGCGGTCGGTGCTGTCAGGCATCGCTCTGCTTGTCGCGCTTGCCATCCTCCTCTCGCTCGGCACCTGGCAAGTCGAACGGCTACACTGGAAGGAAAAACTGCTGACCGATATCACCGAGCGCCGGCAGGCGCCGGCGGCATCGCTTGCCGATATCGAAGGCATCGCCGCAGAGGGCGAGGATATCGATTATCGCCACATGACGGCCAGCGGCGAGTACGTCAACAGCAAGGAACGGCACTTCTTCGCCACCTGGCATGGCCAGACGGGCTTTTACGTCTACACCCCACTGCAGCTTGCCGATGGCCGCTATCTCTTCGTTAACAGAGGTTTCGTTCCTTACGACAACAAGGAGCCGGAAATGCGCATGCAGGGGCAGCTCACCGATCAGCAGACGGTGACCGGCCTCGCTCGCGCGAAGCTTCCCGGCAAGCCGTCTTGGGTCGTGCCCGACAATGATGTTGCGAAGAATATCTTCTACTGGAAGGACCTTGACGTGATGGCCTCGAGCGTCGGGCTCGACAAGACGCAAGTCGTTCCGTTCTTCGTGGATGCGGACGATACCCCCAATCCGAAGGGGCTGCCGATCGGCGGGGTCACCGATGTCGATCTGCCCAACAACCACCTGCAATATGCCTTCACCTGGTATGGGCTTGCGGTAACGCTTGTCATCATCGCCGTGATCGCTCGTTTCCGCAGGCGAGGTCCGGCGCAATAGTATCGCTTCAATTCTTGCCTATATTGGGCTAGAGAGCGCTATCCCTACGAACCGGAACAGACATGAATATTGCGGCGAAACCTCCCTTGACGATCAGGCTCTGCGGACCGCGCGGCTTTTGCGCCGGCGTCGACCGCGCCATCCAGATCGTCGTGCTGGCGCTGAAATCCTACGGTGCGCCTGTTTATGTCCGCCACGAGATCGTCCATAACAGGTATGTGGTTGAAGGCTTGGAAGCCAAGGGCGCCGTCTTCGTCGAGGAGCTCGACGAGATCCCGGAAGAGCATCGTGCCCAGCCGGTCGTCTTCTCAGCGCATGGTGTGCCGAAGTCGGTTCCGGAAGATGCAAGCGCCCGCAATCTCTTCTATCTCGATGCCACATGCCCGCTGGTCTCCAAGGTGCACAAGCAGGCAATGCGCCACAACAAGCTCGGCCGCCATGTCGTCCTGATCGGCCACGCCGGCCATCCGGAAGTGATCGGCACGATGGGGCAGCTGCCTGAAGGGTCGGTATCGCTGATCGAGACGATCGAGGACGCCGACGCCTACGAGCCGGCCGATCCCGACAATCTGGGCTTTGTGACGCAAACGACGCTCTCGGTGGACGATACGGCCGGCGTGATCACGCGCCTGCACGAGCGCTTCCCCAACCTGACGGCGCCTGCCGCCGACTCGATCTGCTATGCCACGACCAACCGCCAGGAAGTCGTCAAGCAGGCAGCACCCGGCTGCGATCTCTTCATCATCGTCGGCGCTCCGAACTCGTCGAACTCCAAGCGACTGGTCGAGGTCGCGCTGCGGGCAGGGGCGAAGAAGTCGCTCCTGGTGCAACGCGCCTCGGAGCTCGATTGGGACGAGATCGGGCCGATCTCGACGCTTGGGCTTTCCGCCGGTGCATCGGCACCCGAGGTGATCGTCAATGAGATCATCGAGGCCTTCCGCGCGCGCTTCGACGCCAAGGTCGAGCTTGCCGAGACGGTTCAGGAAAACGAGCATTTCCTCGTCAATCGCGAACTGCGCAACATCGAGCTGACGCATGAGGATATGGCGTGGGTGAATGGATAAGGCGCATCCCGTGATGCGGGAGTAATCGTCGAGGGGACGATTGCGGCGCCAGTCACCGCCCGACCCGGGCGGTGGTCTAACTGATCAAACATTTTCGCGGGACGTAAATTGGCAGTCTATACCGATATTTCCGAAGACGATTTGAAGTGGTTCCTGACGGAGTACGATACCGGCACGCTGCTGTCCTATAAAGGCATCGCCGAGGGTGTTGAGAACTCGAACTTCCTGCTGCACACCACCAAGGACCCGTTGATCCTCACGCTTTACGAAAAGCGCGTCGAGAAGAACGACCTGCCGTTCTTCCTGGGGCTGATGCAGCATCTGGCGGCCCGCGGTCTCTCCTGCCCGCTTCCCCTGCGGCGAAAGGACGGGGCCCTGCTTGGCACGCTCTCCGATCGGCCGGCCGCTGTGATCTCCTTCCTGGAAGGCATGTGGCTGCGCAAGCCGGAAGCAAAGCATTGCCGCGAGGTTGGCAAGGCGCTTGCGCAGATGCATGTCGCCGGCGAAGGCTTTGCGCTGAAGCGTCCCAATGCACTGTCGGTCGATGGCTGGAAAGTGCTCTGGGAGAAGTCCGAGGCGCGTGCCGACGAGGTGGAGAAGGGACTTCAGAACGAGATCCGCACCGAGCTCGACTTCCTCGCCGCCCATTGGCCGAAGGACCTGCCGGGTGGCGTCATCCATGCCGATCTCTTTCCTGATAACGTCTTCTTCCTCGGTGACGACCTGTCCGGCCTGATCGACTTCTATTTCGCCTGCAACGACCTGCTGGCCTATGACGTCTCGATCATTCTCAATGCCTGGTGCTTCGAGAAGGACGGCGCCTACAACATCACCAAGGGCATGGCGATGCTGGAAGGCTACCAGAGCGTCCGGCCGCTGAGCGCTGCCGAGCTAACGGCACTTCCCATCCTTTCGCGCGGTTCGGCGTTGCGCTTCTTCCTGACGCGCCTCTACGATTGGCTGACGACGCCCGAGGGCGCGCTGGTCACCAAGAAGGATCCGCTCGAATATCTGCGCAAACTGCGCTTCCACAGGCAGATCGGTTCAGCCACTGAATATGGGCTCGTGGCATGAAGCACGTCGATATCTTCACGGACGGCGCCTGTTCCGGCAATCCCGGCCCCGGCGGCTGGGGGGCGGTGCTGCGCTACGGCGATGTGGAAAAGGAACTGTCTGGCGGCGAGGCAGACACCACCAACAATCGCATGGAGCTGCTGGCGGCGATCTCGGCGCTGTCGGCGCTGAAGAGCCCGTGCGAAGTCGATCTCCACACGGACAGCAAATACGTCATGGACGGCATCTCGAAGTGGATCTTCGGCTGGAAGAAGAACGGGTGGAAGACCGCCGACAAGAAGCCGGTGAAGAACGGCGAACTTTGGCAGGCACTCGATGCCGCCAACCAGCGCCACAAGGTCAAGTGGCACTGGGTCAAGGGCCACGCCGGCCATCCGGAAAATGAGCGCGCCGACGAGCTCGCTCGCAAGGGCATGGAGCCGTTCAAGAAACGCTAGAGCTTTCCGGTCGGGGATCCGTGCAAACAAGGACATCGGGCGTTTCCTCGAATCAGTTCGGAAAGGTCTTCGCGCAGAAGGGGAGGGATGTGATGCGGATTGTCTCGCTGAATGCATGGGGCGGAAAACTGCACGCGCCGCTCATTCCCTACCTCGCCGAGATCGATGCGGACGTTCTCTGCCTGCAGGAGATCACGCGTACGGTGACCGTTTCGACCGATTGGCTAGTCTACCGTGACGGCAGCCATATTCTGCCGCAGCGCGCCAATCTGTTTGCCGAGATCAAGGCGATCCTTCCCACGCACGATGCCTTCTTCGCCCCGACCGCAAGAGGCGAACTGTTCGAAGGCGAGACCGCTGTCATGTCGGAATTCGGGCTTGCGACCTTCGTGCGCCAGTCTCACCCGATCATCGGCCAGGCGATGGATTTCGTGCACGGCGACTTCTCGGGCGACGGTTATGGCGCCCACCCCCGCGCACGCAATGCCCACTGCCTCCGCTTGTTCGACTATCGCGCCAACCGTCCGATCACCATCGCCCAACTACATGGCCTGCGGGACCTTGCCGGCAAGGGCGACACGCCCGCACGTCGCGGGCAGGCGGATGCACTGGTCGGTCTGATCCGCCGCATATGGCGCGAAGGCGAGCCGCTCGTCGTCTGCGGCGACTTCAATGTGCTCCCTGACAGCGCCATGTTCGAAGCGCTCGCCGAACTGGGCTTGAGCGACCTCGTGACCTCACGCGGCCATACGGATACGCGAACCTCGCACTACACCAAAGAAGGCCGCTACGCCGACTACATGCTAGTCACAGCGAACGTCAATGTGGTTGCGTTCGACGTCGTTGAACAGCCCGAGGTGTCCGACCATCGGGCTCTCTTGCTGGATATGGCGTAGGAGCCACGGATGGCGCAACGGATGCGGATGCACCCGCTGCGCCGAGCCTCGGGAGGCCTTTACCTAAGCCGCCTTGGCGACTTCGCCATGCGGGTCGAGGACAAACTTCGTCGCCGCGCCATGGTCGAAGCTCTCGTAGCCTTGTACCGCCTCTTCGAGCGGAATGACCTTGGCGTTGACGATATCGGCGATCGGCAGGCGGTCATGCAGGATCGCCTGCATGAGCTGACGATTGTACTTCAGAACAGGTGTCTGGCCTGTATGGAACGACTGCGCCTTCGCCCAGCCGAGGCCGAAGCGCAGCGCCAGGTTGCCATGCTTGGCAGCATTGTCGACGGCGCCCGGATCCTCGGTCACGTAGAGGCCGGGAATGCCGATCGATCCCGCCGCGCGGGTGATTTCCATCATCTGGTTCAGAACGATTGCCGGCTGTTCGCCGCCCGAATGACCGCGGGCCTCGAAGCCGACGGCGTCGATGGCGCTGTCCACTTCGTTGCTGCCGGTCACCTGCGCGATCATGTCGCCGAGCCGGTCGCTCTTCGACAGGTCGATCGGCTCGAAGCCGACCTTGGCGGCATGGGCAAGACGATCCTTGTTGAAGTCACCGATCATCACCACTGCAGCGCCGAGGATGCGGGCGGATGCAGCCGCGGCAAGCCCGACCGGGCCCGCTCCAGCGACATAGACGGTCGATCCGACGCCGACACCGGCGCGCACCGCACCGTGGAACCCGGTCGGCAGGATGTCGGAGAGCATGGTGAGATCGCGGATCTTCTCCATCGCGCGATCGCGGTCCGGGAATTTCAAGAGGTTGAAATCGGCATAGGGAATGGTCACGTAGCGGGCCTGCCCGCCGATCCAGCCGCCCATGTCGACGTAACCGTAGGCGCCGCCGGCGCGCGACGGGTTGACGGTCAGGCAGACGCCCGTGTCCTGCGATTTGCAGCAGCGGCAGCGGCCGCAAGCGACGTTGAACGGCACGGAGACGAGATCACCGATATCAAGCATCTCGACATCGACACCCTTCTCGATCACCTCACCGGTGATTTCGTGGCCGAGAACGAGGCCGGGCATGGCCGTGGTGCGGCCGCGAACCATATGCTGGTCCGATCCGCAGATATTGGTGGAGATCACTTTCAGAATGACGCCGTGCTCGATCTTGCGGCCATCGGGTGCTTCAAGCTTTGGATCGTCGATGTCGTGGATTTCGACCTTGCCGGGCCGCATGTAGACGACGCCTCGGTTCTTGCTCATTTCCATCTCCTCCGTTGAAAATGCTGCCTCGCGCAGGGCTCCTCTTCGCCGCACACTGGGTACCGACAGATTAGACGAGAATGTAGGACGCGCCGTTCCGTTTACGACGGTTTACGGCGTCGAATTGGTCGCGTCTCGCACACCGGCCTTTGCCGAAGCCATTCAGATGGGGATGTCTGCAGAACGGCACGTCCTTGTCACTTGCCCCTGCGACGTTTCTCCCTATGCTCGCCTGAAAATGGAATCCGGGAGGTTACCACATGATCCTGCACTGCGTGCTGATGCGGCTGAAGGCAGCCATGACAGGGGATGAAAAGCAGTCCTTGTTTGACGCGATCGTCGCATTGAAGCAGCTGATTCCCGGCATCATCGACATCAAGTACGGTCCGAATGTGTCGCCCGAGGGGCTACATGCGGGCTACGTCGATGGCTTTGCGGTCACCTTCGAAAGCGCGGAAGCGCGCGATGGATACCTTGTGCATCCCGAGCACGTTGGCGTCGGCGAGCGTATCGTCTCCTCGACGGATGGCGGCTTGGGTGGCCTGATCGTCTTCGACCTTAACTATTGAGGCCGAGCCGCGCCGTTGCGCGACCCAGCCGTTGTCGTCAGCTGGCTTTCGCCATCGCCGCCGCGAGCTGATCGACGTTGTAGCGGAACATCTTCTCGTAGGTCGGAGCCGCCCCCCTGGCATCGGAAAGAGACTCGACATAGAGCTCGCCGCCGGGTTCTGCCCCCGTCGCCTTTGCGATCTGCCTGACGAGGCGAGGATCATTGGAGTTCTCGAAAAAATACGTCTTCACGTGCTCGGCCTTGATCTGTTCGATCAGCTTGGCGACATCCGCGGCCGAGGCTTCGCTCTCCGTCGAGACGCCGATCGGGGCGAGGAACTGCACGCCATACTCACGACCGAAATAGCCGAAGGCGTCGTGGCTCGTCAGGACCTTGCGATGGTCGGCAGCGATGGGATCAAGCTTCGAATGTGCGTAGGCGTCGAGCGCGTCGAGATGCTTCAGGTACGCCTCGGCATTGGTCTTGAACGCGGCAGCATCGGCCGGCGCAGCCTTTGCAAGCGCCTCTTCGATATTGGCGACCCAGACCTTGACGTTGACGGGACTGTTCCAGACATGTGGATCGGTGACCGTCTGTCCGTCCTCGTCCATGGTGCGGAGCTTTATCCCTTCGGAGACGACGACCGGCTTGCCCTTGTAGCCCGAGGCGGCGATCAGGCGGTCCATCCAGCCTTCCAGACCCACGCCGCTGACGAAGGCAACCTGTGCCGCATTGAGGTTCTTGGCGTCGCTTGGCGATGGCTCGAACTCATGCGGATCGCCGTTCGGGCCGACGAGGCTTGCGACCGTCACGCGATCACCGCCGACCTGGCGGACGACGTCGGCAAGCACGGTGAAGGAGGCCACCACCTTGAGGGTCGCGGCAGATGTCGAACTCGTCGAAAGCGCCACCAGTGCCGGGATCATCACTGAGAAAAGCAGTCTGCGGGAAATCATCGGAAGGCTCCGGTTGTCAGCCCTTAAGATGCGGGCGAGGGAAATACCGCCGGGCGAGACCCGACGGGGCGAGGAAGATCGAGAAGCCGTAGAGCAACGCCGCCGTCATGATGATCGTCGGCCCAGAGGCGAGCTCGAGATGGTAGGAGGCGATGAGGCCGAGGTAGCCGGAGGCCGTAGCGCTCGCTGCTGCGATCGCCATCATCGACGGGAGGCTGCGCGACCAAAGTTGCGCGATCGCTGCAGGCAGCATCATCAGGCCGACCGCCATCAATGTGCCCAAGGCCTGGAAACTGGCGACCAGATTGAGCACCACCAACAGCAGAAAGAGAAAGTGATAGACCGGTCCACGTCCGCCGATCGCCCTGAGGAAACCGGCATCGAAACATTCCGCGACGAGCGGACGGTAGATGATCGCCAGCGTCACCAGAGTTACGGTGCTGATTGCGCCGATCTCGTAAAGGGCGGAGGCATCAATCGCGAGGATGGTGCCGAAGAGAACGTGCAGCAGGTCGATATTTGAGCCGCGCAACGAAACGATGAGCACGCCGAGCGCCAGCGAGGAGAGATAGAAGCTGGCGAAGCTCGCATCCTCCTGTAGCGAGGTCGTGCGGCTGACGATGCCGGAGAGGAGCGCCACCGATAGCCCGGCAATCAGCCCCCCAAGGCCCATTGCGGTCAACGATAGCGAACCGGCAATGAGATAGCCGATGGCGGCGCCGGGCAGGACGGCATGGCTCATCGCATCGCCGACGAGGCTCATCCGCCGCAGCATTAGGAAGACTCCGATCGGCCCGGAGCCAAGGCCAAGGCACAGGCAGGCGACGAGCGCGCGGCGCATGAAGCCATAGTCGGAAAACGGCGCGAGAAGAAGATCGTAGGCGGTCATCTGGCGGGCTCGCAGATGTCGGCGCTCTCGTCCCACCGCTCGGCCATCACCCGCGCCTTCGTCAGGTTTGCCGTGGTCATGACATCGGCCGTCGCGCCCCAGCCGATGACTTCGCGCGCAAGCAGGAGTGTCTGCGGAAAGTGGGCACGGACCTGCTCGAAATCATGAAGGACTGTAAGCACCGTTCGCCCTTCGCCATGCCAGCCCGCAACGATCTCCAAAAGATCCCGTGTCGTGCGGCTATCGATGGCGGTGAACGGCTCGTCGAGCAGGATGACACTCGCATCCTGCAGGAGCAGCCGGGCAAAGAGCACGCGTTGAAACTGACCGGCTGAGAGCGAGCCGATGCCGCGCCGATCAAAGCCCTCCAGCCCGACCACGGCAAGTGCATCGCGCGCTTTCTGCTGCTCCGGCGATGCGATCTGTGCGAAGGCTCCGGCCTGCCGCCAGGATCCGAGAAGAACCGTGTCGAGCACCGAGATCGGAAAACGGCGGTTGATATCGGCTGCCTGCGGCAGATAACCGACATCCGTTGGTTTCAGTCGGTGCCTTATCGTGCCGGAGGAAGGGCGGAGTTCGCCGATGACAGCTTTCAGCAGGCTGGATTTTCCGGCGCCGTTTGGACCGGTGATCGCCGTCAGGCTGCCGGTCGCAATGGTTCCTGAAAGATGATGGACCGCGGGATGCCGCGCGTAGGCGACCGTCAGATCATCAAGCTCGATTGCAATGTCACTCATGGCAGCAGCGTCGCCCAACGGATCGCTGCCCAGAGTGGGATTCCAAGTGCGGTGACATAAAAGATGCGACGGCCGGCGGAGAGGGCCATAAGGCCCAGAGAATCTTGAAATTTCGAGAAACGCATATTTTTCACCAAATGTAATAACATTACAGTTATGTTATAACAAATGAGGCGAAAAGACGGCGTGCGACGAACTTTTATGAGGAAACAAAAAAGCGGCCACACGGGCCGCTCTCAGAGGGTCGGAATGTGCGGAGCCTTACAGTTGCTCCAGCATGGTCGCAGCGCCGGAAACGGTGGCCTGACCCGGATTTTCTTCGACATTCAATGACTTCACGACACCGTCTTCGACGAGCATCGAATAGCGCTTCGAGCGGACGCCGAGACCGCCGGCAGAAAGGTCGGCGTCGAGACCGAGCGATTTGGTGAAGCCGGCATCCCAATCGGCAAGGAAGTGGATCTTGCCCATGCCGCCGGAGGACTGAGCCCAGGCGCCCATCACGTGCCAATCGTTGACGGCGACGACGGCGATGTCATCGACGCCCTTGGAAAGGATCGAGTCGCGGTTTTCCAGATAGCCCGGCAGGTGGTTCAGCGAGCAGGTAGGCGTGAACGCGCCAGGGACTGCAAAGAGAACCACGCGCTTGCCCTTGAAGAGCTGCTCCGTCGAAATTTCGACCGGACCGTCAGACGTCTTTTCCTTGAAGGTGGCTGCGGGAAGCTTGTCGCCGATTGCGATGGTCATGGACGTCTCCTTGTCATATATGGCGGCGCAAATACCGCGATTTGCGCGCGACTATAGAACTCGACTACTCAAAGGCAAGCGGTGTCTCGATGGCACGCGAACCGTCGATGACAAGCGCGCTCCATGTCTTTCCGTGAATGTCGTATGCCTTGGGAAGCTTGCCGACGGAAAGCGTCGTCGTGAAGCTTCGACCGTCGCGGTGAGTTGCGGTCTGCTTGGTAAAGACGTGCCCGCTCGGGCCTGCGACGATCACCTCAGGAGCCGTCTCGCCGCTCTCCGGCAGTGTCACGGTAAGGGAAAGCTCCTTCATGTCGGGCGACAGCCTATGGTCGCTCACGTTGAATTCGGAGGAGGCGGCTTCCGGCAAGGTGGCCTCGGCCGCTCGGAGGATTTTTTCCTCTTCGGGGCGTGAACGGGCCGATGGTTCGAAGGTCAGCGACAGCTCCGCCTGAAACGGGATGCAGATTTCCTTGCAGATGCCAATAAAGGCGGTTGCCTTGAGTTCATGGAGTGCCGGGTCTTTCGCCGTCAGCTGCAACGGGAAGGTGACCGACGCGTCGTAGGCGACCTCATCGACCTTGTCGTCGACAATATGCTTGGGAGTCGGAAAGCTCATCTTGTCGAGCGAAACGCCTTCAGAAGAAAAACCGACCTGGGGCGGGATGCCGCTATTGCCGGGTTCTCGCCAATACGTGATCCAGCCCGGCTTCGGTTCGATCTGCAGTCCGGCGCGAATGCTTCCGCTTGCATCAGGAGGAAGCGCGATCAGTCGCATCCGCCCACCCTCATTCTCGGCCCAGGCGCTCATCTCCGCCCGGGCGGGCTGAGAAAGCTGCAGCATCACGACGAGCAGACCGAAAGCGGAACACAATTGGCAAGTGACGCGTGAAATAGTTTGCATGGATCAATGATCTATTGAAATTCGCCATGCTCGGCTAGAACTCGCCATCATTTAAGTTTTCATTTTCAGTTGATTGATCTGTGACATTGGCTCATGCTCGTGTTGTCGGGCCTCATGCGGTCTGGCAGAGGAGGAACGATGTCGTTGGCGACCCTCAAAAACAAAAGAGAACGTGGCTTCTTCGATGGCCAGTTTCTCATTGCCATGCCGGGCATGGAGGATCGCAACTTCGCCCGCACGGTAATCTATATCTGCGCGCATTCCGATGCCGGCGCGATGGGGTTCGTCATCAACCGTCCGCAGAACCTGACCTTTACCGATGTGCTCTTGCACCTTGAAATGATCAAGGATGAGGATGCCATCGTTCTTCCCCCACATGCCCGCGATTGCCCGATCCAGACCGGCGGGCCGGTGGAAAGCGGACGCGGTTTCGTCCTGCACTCCGACGACTATCTCTGCGATTCCAGCATTCCCGTCAGCGACGATATCTGCATGACGGCGACGCTCGACATCATCCGCGCGATTTCCAAGGGCAAGGGACCGAAGCGGGCGACCATGCTGCTCGGTTACGCCGGTTGGGGAGCGGGTCAACTGGAAGCCGAAGTCGGCAACAATGGTTGGCTCACATGCGCGGCCAACGAGGAATTGATCTTCGACCGCAGCCTCGACGACAAGTACGAGCGGGCGCTGGCTTCGATGGGCATTAATGCCGCCATGCTTTCGGCCGAGGCCGGGCACGCCTAATTGGCGGAACGATCCGTAAAGAAGCGCGTTCTCTGCTGGCGCGGGCCATAGGGCCCAGTCAGGGGAAGTTTGATGGAAACCACGGCCGGAAATTATCCGCCGTCCACTTTGCACAGCGGTTTTTCGACCCCTGATCTCGAGGGAGGCGCGCGTTGAGGCTGTTTGTATGTGACAACTGCGATCAGGTTGTTCATTTCGACAATCGCCAGTGCGTCCGGTGCGGTCACCGCCTTGGCTTCCAGCCGAATGGCCTGCGCATGCACGCTGTTCAGCAGCAGGACAGCGATCTCTGGCAATACGTGGCTCAGCCGGACCTGGTGCGTTTCTGCGCCAATGCCGGCCTCGACATCTGCAACTGGCTTGTTGAGGATGGCGACGCGGGTGACTACTGTGTTGCGTGCCGGCATAACCGGCTTGTGCCGAATTCAGCGACGCAGGATGGCGTGGACCGGTGGCGTCGGATCAGCCAGGCACAACGACATCTCTTCTACTCGCTCTTGCGCTGGCGCCTGCCGCACCCGGACCGCACGCAGGATCCCGTAGGCGGCCTTGTTTTCGACTTCCTGGAAGACACCGTCCAGGATGACGGCAGCGTCGTGCCGGCGATAACCGGACACGAGGAGGGCCTGATCGCAATTCGGGCCGCCGAGGCCGACGACCTTACGCGCGAACAGGCGCGCACTTCGATGAACGAACCCTACCGGACGCTGCTCGGCCATTTCCGCCATGAGACGGGTCATTTCATCTGGAACCGCCTCGTCCGCGACAGGAACAACTTCGATGGATTCCGGGCAGTGTTCGGCGATGAGCGCGAGGACTACACCGAAGCCCTTGCACAGCACTACGCAAATGGTGCTCCGCCCGGCTGGCAGGAAAGCTTCGTCAGCGCCTATGCCAGCGCCCATCCTTGGGAAGATTTCGCCGAGTGTTTTGCTCACTATCTCCACATCGTGGACACGTTGGAGACTGCGCGCGCCTTCGGCATCGCAGTTGATCCCCGCGGTCACGAAGAGATGGCGGCGGAAGTGGATTTCGACCCTTACAGGGCAGCTAGTGCCGATCAGCTTGTCGACGAATGGGTGCCGCTCAGCGTTGCGATCAACTCGATACAGCGCAGCATGGGGCAGCGCGATTCCTACCCGTTCGTGCTGTCAGCGCCGGTGGTCGCCAAGCTTGAATATATGCACCAGCTGATAGCGGGCGCCGCTACGCCGTAACATTGAGCGGGTCGGTTAAGCGCGCTTCGTCAACGGGAACCGTTCCTTCAGCAGCCGCAGGACGGACTCCGCTGCCATCGGCGGCCCGAACAGGTAGCTCTGTCCGAAAGTGCAGCCCATCTTTGCGAGCTCGATCGCATCTTCGTTCGACTCGATCCCTTCGGCGACCACCTTCATATCAAGTTCACGCGCCATGGCGATCACCGAGCGAAGCACGGTTGCCTTCTTGTCACTGCCATCGCGCACCATCACCTTGTCAAGCTTGATCGTGTCGAACGGGAAGCGCGTCAGATAGGCGAGGGACGAGTAGCCGGTTCCGAAATCATCCAGCGCGAGGCCAAGCCCCATCTCCCGCAGCTTCTCAAGCACGAGGCGCGCTTGCTCCGGATTCTCCATGACCATGGATTCCGTGAGCTCCAGCTTCAGGCGCGAAGGGTCGCAATGGGTTTTCGCCAGCACCGAACGGACGTCGTCATAAAGCTCGTTGTTCAGCAGCTGTGCGCTGGAGAGGTTGATCGAGACGAAGATGGGCAGCTCGCCGGTTTGGTTCTCCCAACCCATCAGGTCGTTGGTCGCCTGCTCCAGGGCAAAGAGACCAAGCATCTCGATAAGGTCGGATGTCTCGGCGATCGGAATGAACTCCGAAGGAGGGATGGTGCCGCGCTTCGGATGCTCCCACCGCATCAGCGCCTCGAAGCCGGCAATCTCCACGTCTTCCAGGCCGGCGATCGGCTGGTAGACCATCGACAGTTCCTTGCGCTCGATGGCACGGCGCAGGTCGGATTCGAGTTGCAGCCTGTCGGCGCCGAAATCGCGGAAGGCGGGCTGGAACGGCTCGACGCGATTGCCGCCGGCGCGCTTGGCCCGGTACATCGCAAGCTCCGCGTCGCTGAGCATGCCGGCGGCGCTTTCCTGCTGATCGACGAATGAGGCAAGCCCGATTGATGCCGTCAGGATGATTTCGCGATTGGCGAAGTTAATCGGCACCATGATCGCCTTGCTGATCGCATCGGCAAAATCGGCCACCTTCGTCGGATCGCGCTCGGACGTCAGGATCAAACCGAACTGGTCGCCGGAAAGCCGTGCGAGCGTGTCCTGCGGCTTGAGCAGCCGTCGCAGGCGTCGCGTCAGCGCGATCAGGATATTGTCGCCGGCGGCGATCCCCAGCGTATCATTCACCAGCTTGTAGCGGTCGATATCGATCACCATTACCGTCGGGCGCAGCGTCTCGCCACCGGGCGCCAGTGCAAGCACCGCCTGCAGGCGATCAAGGAACAGCTGCCGGTTCGGCAAGCCGGTCAGGTTGTCGTGCAGCGCGTCGTGCAGCAGCCGTTCGACGGAGTTCTTCTGTTCGGTGACATCGACAATCGTGCCGACGCAGCGGATGATTTCGCCGTTCGAGCCGAGGACTGGGCGGGCGCGGATGAGAAGCCAATGGAAATGACCGTCTTCCGCGCGGATGCGGAATTCATGATTGAGCCGCCCGCGGCGATGCTCGAGCAGCACGTCGAGCGTCGCCCGGAAGCGATCGCGATCGTCCGGATGAAGCCGTGGCAGCCAGTTGCGGGCCGCGCCATGCATCGTGCCGAGCGGGAGACCGAGCTTGGCCGACACGTCGGGAATGGTGACGACACGATCGCGTGCCACGTCCCAATCCCACACCATGTCGCCCGAGCCGGTCAGAGCCAGCGATTGCCGCTCCAGATCGGAGAACAGGCCCTGCTGAAATGCACCGCCCGCAAAGGCGTGCTGCATGACGGTAAAGCCGATCAGCAGGACGATGAGAACAAGGCCGCCGCCGAGCGCTGGCTGAATGATGTCGTTGTCGAGCTGGCCAGTGATCGTCAGCCATGCCCCGAAGATCCACACGAGGATCAGCGCCCAGGCGGGCACCAGCAGGATGGCGCGATCGTAGCGGTTGAGGCCGAGATAGATGATGAGGAAGAGGCCCATCGTCGCGGTCAGCGCAAACGACAGCCGCGCGATGCCGGCGGCGATTGCCGGATCGTAAATGGCGACGCCGAAGAGCAGCGCCAGGCCCAGCACCCAGGCGAGCGTCAGGTAGCCGAGGTGTGTGTGCCAGCGATTGAGGTTAAGGTAAGTGAACAGGAAGATGACGAAACTGGAGGCGAGCGCGACTTCAGCGCAGGCGCGCCATATTCGCTGGTCGGTCGACGCGATGCTGATCAGCTTGCCGAGAAAGCCGAAGTCGACGCAGATGTAGCCGAGCACCGCCCAGGCGAGTGCTGCCGTCGCCGGTAGCATCGACGTGCCCTTGACCACGAACAGGATCGTCAGGAACACCGCCAGCAGACCGGCAATCCCGAGCACGATACCGCGATAGAGTGTAAACGCGTTGATCGTGTCCTTGTAGGCGTCCGGTTCCCAGAGATAGATCTGCGGCAGCTCCGGCGTCGTCAGTTCAGCAACGAAGGTGATGACGGCGCCGGGGTTGAGCGTGATGCGGAAGACATCGGCCTCATCGCTCGGCTGCCGGTCGAGCGCGAAACCTTCGCTTGGCGTAATGGCGATAATGCGCTGCGAACCGAGGTCCGGCCAGAACAGCTTGGAGTTCACGAGGCGGAAATGGGGGGCCACGATTACGCGCTCGAGCTGTTCGTCGGAGACGTTGGCCAGCGCAAAGACGGCCCAGTCGCCCTGGTGATTCTCCGAGCTGGCACGTACCTCAATACGGCGCCGGATGCCATCAGCACCAGCAGCGGTCGAGACCTGAAAGGCTTCGCCCTGATTGGCGTAGATTTCCGTCGTGGCAGTCAGGTCGAGCGCCGTATCGTCGCGGGAGATCTTCACCGGTTCGGCTGCGTAGACGTTGCCTGCCGCTAGCATGAAGGCCGACAGCAAGAGAGCTGCGATCACCGCGATCAAACGTCCGGCCGGTGATGAGAGCAGCATGCGGTTGTTAGTCATCGGCTGTCGGTTATCCTGCCTTTATCCGTGTCGGTGGCGAGCAATGAGAACATCACATGGTCGTGCCACTGACCGTTGATTTTCAAGTATCCGCGCAGATAGCCTTCCCGCTGAAACCCGGCTTTTTCAAGCAGGCGGATGCTCCGAGCATTGTCTGGAATACAGGCTGCTTCGATACGGTGCAACTCAAGCACCGTGAAGATGTAGGGTATAACCAATTGAAGTGCGGCGAACATATGACCTTGGCCGGCGTAGGTCTCACCCATCCAATATCCGATCATGCAGCTTTGCGCCGCCCCGCGCCTGATGTAGCCGATCGTGATTCCGCCAAGCAGCGTCATCCTATCCTTGTGGAACAGGAAGAGCGGGATCGCCTGGCCGGACGCATATTCCTGTTTGCCGCGGATGACGCGGGCGCGATAGGCGCCCTCGGTCAATTCATCCCGCCGCCATGTCGGCTCCCAGGGCTCGAGGAACTGCCGGCTGGCCGCCCGCAGCTTGTGCCACTGGTTGAAATCCTGGTAGCGCGGCAGGCGCAGCACATAGTTCTCGTTTTCGAGTTCCACTGAATCCGGCTGTCGCGACAGGAACCGAAAAACCGATTTTGGCATCGATCACTCCCGGCAGGATGGATGTGAAATCAAACGAGCGCTTGTTGGCTGTGCGGTGCGGCGGGCGAGGAGAGAGAGGCGGCGATATCTTCCATAGGAGCCAAGTGTTCCAGAGGACCGATAGCCGATAGCGTCGGAACGGTGTCGAAGAACAGGCGTCCTGCAAGATCCGTCAGGCGCTCGACGGTGATCCCCTCGAGCCGTTCCATCATCTCCTGATTGGAGATCGGGCGGCCGTAGAGCATCATCTGCCTTGCGATCTGGCCGGCGCGGGCCGCCGGGCTTTCCTGGCCCATCAGCAGCTGGGCGCGGATCTGGGCGCGGGCGCGTTCGATTTCCTTCTGCTCGATCGTCGCTGCCGACTTGTGCAGTTCGTCGATGATGACGGGCACCAGCTCCGGCAGGTTCTCGCCACCGGTGGCGGCGTGGATGCCGAAGATGCCGGTGTCGGAAAAGCCCCAGTGAAAGGCATAGATCGAATAGCAGAGGCCACGGATTTCGCGCACTTCCTGGAACAGGCGAGACGACATGCCGCCGCCGAGAATATTGGCGAGAATCTGCGAACAGTAGAAGTCGCGGGCGTGATAGGCCTTGCCCTCGAAGCCGAGCAGAATCTGCGCATCCATCAGGTCGCGCGTTTCACGGATGTTGCCGCCGATGTACTTGGCAGCTTCCATGACCGGCGTCGCCGATGGAGAAGTCGGAAGGCTCGCGAAGCGCTCCTCGACCATGCGAACGAACTCGTCGTGCAGTACGGCGCCGGTCGCAACGATAAACATCCGGTCGGTCGTGTAATTGCGGCTGAGATAGCCGCGGATCTGCTGCGGCGTGAACGACAGCACGGTTTGCGGCGTGCCGAGGATCGCCCGACCGAGCGTCTGATCGCGGTAGGCGGTTTCGGAAAACTTGTCGAAAACGACGTCGTCCGGCGTATCGTTCGCAGCGTTGATTTCCTGCATGATGACCTGCTTCTCGCGCTCGAGTTCTTCTTCCTCGAACGCGGACTCCGTCAGGATATCGGCAAGAATATCGACGGCGAGCGGAACGTGGTCCTTGAGGACGCGGGCATAGTAGGAGGTCGTTTCCGTGGATGTCGCGGCGTTGACCTCGCCGCC
The DNA here is from genome assembly GCF_000298315.2 of Rhizobium grahamii CCGE 502. GTDB lineage: Bacteria > Pseudomonadota > Alphaproteobacteria > Rhizobiales > Rhizobiaceae > Rhizobium > Rhizobium grahamii. The sequence continues at coordinate 144,174 of NZ_AEYE02000005.1, forward strand.
GACATCCTCGATCTCCTCGGCAATTTCGCGCGCGCTGCGGCGTGCAGTGCCCTTAAAGGCCATGTGTTCGAGCAGGTGGGCGATGCCATGCTCGTCTGTCGTCTCGTTGCGCGATCCTGATTTGATCCAAACTCCCAGCGCAACGCTTTCCAGATGCGGCATGGTCTGTGTGACTACTGTCAGCCCGGATTTGAGCCGGGTGCACTCAACTGTCATTGGCTATCTTTCTGCGCCTGCGTTACTTAGGCCCGAGCGTGCTCGCCGATGAAGGTCTCGATGGCTTTGAGCTCAGGCTTCACAATCTGAAAGCGCTCCTCCTTGTGCATCAGATCAGCAAGCCACGTCGGAAGCGCGGGGTCAATACCGGAGGCGGATTTTACGGCGGCGGGGAATTTCGCCGGGTGTGCGGTGGCGAGCGTCACCATCGGCGTGTTCGGCTTTTCGTGTTTGCCCGCAACGAAGACACCGATCGCCGAGTGCGGATCGAGAAGATAGCCGGTTTCGGAATGGGTTTTCTTGATCGTCTGGGCGACCTGTTTCTCGCTGGCGCGGCCAGCGCGGAAGTCCTTCTTGATGAAGGCTAGGGCCTCCTTCGCAATCTCGAAGCCATTGGATTGCTTGAGACTGTTCATTGCCGCGCGAACTTTGGATGCGTCGCGATCAAAGGCTTCGAACAGCAGTCGCTCGAAGTTCGATGAGATCTGGATGTCCATCGAAGGTGAGGTCGTTGCCTTTACCGCTTTCATCTCGTAACGGCCGCTCTTCAGCGTGCGTTCGAGGATATCGTTCTCGTTGGTCGCGACCACCAGTTTGCCGATCGGCAGGCCCATCCGCTTTGCGCAGTAACCGGCAAAAATATCCCCGAAATTGCCCGTCGGCACGGTAAACGAAATCTTACGGTCCGGTCCGCCAAGCGCGATTGCCGTCGTGAAATAGTAGACGATCTGGGCCATGATGCGGGCCCAGTTGATCGAGTTGACGCCGGAGAGCCTGACGCGATCGCGGAACGGTCCGTCGTTGAACATCGCCTTGACGAGGTTCTGGCAGTCATCGAAATTACCTTCGACGGCAAGCGCGTGAACGTTGGAGGCAGTGGAGGTCGTCATCTGGCGCTGCTGCACCGGCGACACCTTGCCATGCGGGAAAAGAATGAAGATGTCGGTGCGTTCGCGCCCGGCAAAGGCGTCGACCGCCGCGCCGCCGGTATCGCCGGAGGTAGCGCCGACGATGGTCGCGCGCTCGCCGCGCTTTTCGAGCGCATAGTCCATCAACCGGGCGAGCAGTTGCATCGCGACATCCTTGAACGCCAGCGTCGTACCATGGAAGAGCTCCATGACGAAGCTGTTCGGCCCTGTCTGCACGAGCGGGGTGATCGCAGGGTGGCGGAAAGTGCCATACGCCTCGTCGATCATGGAGCGGAAGGTCTCGTCGGGAATCTCACCGTTGGTAAAGGGCGACAGGATAGCGAAGGCAATCTCCTGGTAGGTCTTGCCGCGCAACGCGCGGATTTCCTTTTTCGAGAAATGCGGCCACTTGCGCGGCACATAGAGGCCACCATCGCGCGCCAGACCAGTCAACAATGCATCGCAGAAACCGAGGGAAGGGGCTTCGCCGCGGGTCGAAATATAATCCACTGTCGTCATCCTTGATGTGCCGGTCGGAGAAAGGCTGAGGGAAAGTAAACCCCGCGCTGCATCTCGCTTGCGCTGTCGGCTATGGTCGCCTGCGATCCCGAAATGTGCATCAAAACGGTTCTTACCCAATCGATTTTTGTTTGCGCCGCTGATATAGACCATCGCAAACTGTCACGAAAGGCCTGCCATCAAGTGATTGGGCCTGCCAAAAAACTTTGTGGAGAGGGTGGAATAATCGTGCTTGGCAAGGTCTCGCGTCTCATCGTTTCGGCTTCCCTTGCGGCAATGCTTGCCGGTTGTAATTCGCTCGGCGCCGGTGGTGGCTCAGACAGCGCAACGGCACCGACCCAACCGAACGGCAATGGCCAGATCATGCCGTTGGCGCCATCCAACCCGTCCTCCAGCGACGCATCGATCGGTTCCGCCAAGACGGCCGCTGGCGCAACGGCGCCCGTCGTTCAAGGCGCCTGCCCGCAGATGTTCATGAAGGACAGCGACGCGATCTTCCGGACTTATGCCGGCGGAGCGAAGACCGGCGATGCGGAGAAGCTGGCCTACCAGGCGTCGATCGGCAACTACACGCGCCAGTGCACTCTCAACGACACGAACCTGACGATGACCGTCGTGGCGCAGCTTCGCGTCATTGCCGGGCCGAACGGATCGTCCGGCAAGGTCACGCTCCCGGTTCGCATCACAGTCTATGACGGCCAGGAAGCGCTCTATTCGGAAGTGACGAATTTCCCGGTTGATGTCGGACAGAACGCTACACAGGCCCTGTTCCGCAAGGATGGCATCAAGCTGCCGGTCGGCTCCGGCGCGCTGGTTCGCGTCAATATCGGTTTCGATCAAGGACCCGTGTCGACGAAAAAGAAGAAGGCCTGAAGAACGCCCCTGTTTCCGCTTCGCCAGGCTGGTGAGGCGGGGAGAAGATATCGCTTGAAAATCGGCATCGTATTGAATCCGGCGTCGGGCCGGCGCGGAAAGAAACTGTTCTGGTCGGCGCTGCGGCGCGCCATCGAGGCGAGATTTGCCGATCTCAGCCTGCGTGAAACCAAAGGCTTCGGCGATGCCGAGCGGTTCGGGCGCGAACTGGCGAATGATGGGGCCGATCTGGTGATCGCCGTCGGCGGCGACGGAACGATCGGCGAGGTGGCTGGCGGCATCCTCAAATCGCATCGGCCGGGTACTGCGTTTTCTTTCATCCCAACCGGCACCGGCTGTGATTTTGCCCGCAACTTTCCGATGTCGCGCGATCCCACCACGATCGCCAACGGCCTGAACTCTCCGTCCGTGCGGCTGATCGATGCCGGCCAGCTCACTTGCGACGACGAGGACGGCGACACCGTCACCCGCCACTTCGCCAACATCGCAAGCTTTGGCGTTTCCGGCCATATCGTGCGCGCCGTCAACGAGGCACGCAGGGGCAGGCGCCTGCCCGGGCCGATGGTTTTCTTCTTCCATAGCCTGCTTCAGATCCTGCGCTACGAGCCGCGCACAATTCGCCTCAGACTTGATGGAGAGGACATCTACGAGGGCCCGATCACGGCGGTTGCCGTCGCAAACGGCGCTTGGTTCGGCGGCGGTATGAAGGTGGCCCCCGATGCAGATATCAGCGATGGCCTGTTCGACGTGGTCATCATTCGAGGCGCCGGCCGGTTGAAAGTGCTGTCGTTAATGAACAGCATCTATAGCGGTGGCCACCTCAAGAGTCCGCTCGTCAGCATCCATCGCGCCACGCTCGTTGAGGCATGGCCGATCGGCAAGGCGGCGGTGCCGATCGACAGCGACGGCGAGGGACCCGGTCAGCTCCCGGCCCGGTTCGAGATGCTGGCTGGCGCGATCAACCTGAAAATCTAGTAATTTCAGACGAGTATTCATGGCGAACGCAACCAGCGGAGTCGCACAACGAACGCCGTGTCGTCGTTCAGCCGTCCAAGCGCGCCTGAATTGTCGCGCCGAGATTGGTGTCGTGGAACCCTTCGTAGAAGGCCACCACCTCCTGCGCCATGCCGGCCGGAATGGCGACGAAATCCTGAAGTCGGAACCCAACCGCCTTGTTGAGCCCGGGACTCAACAGGTCCTTCTCGCTCAAGTTCTCGACACGGCTGGCCAACTCTTTGAAATATAGCAAGTTGTCGTCCACCGTTGTGGGGGAGAGGGTTCTGCCGTGAGCCGGAATCACGAACCTTGCGCTCAGGTCGCATATTCGTTGGAGGGATGAGCAGAGCAGCCGGAGATCGTGCGCGCTCCTACTCCACACCTCGGGGATCGGATACTCGACCGCGTCGACGGCCAGACAGACGCGGATTTCAGGAATCCAGACGGAGACATGGTCGGGCGTATGACCTGGCGTGTGAAGCAATTCGAGCGTGAGATCGCCGCCATGAAGGGTCGTAGAGTCTGAGAAGGTGATATCTGGCGCTATGAGCTCAACGTTTCGAAATCGCTGATCTTCGCGCACCTTGTCTTTCAGGACCTGAACCGAGGAAGGATCGCGCAAGCGCTCAAGCGTTGCGGCATGGGCAATGATCGGCGCCCTTCCTGCAATCGCGGCGTTACCCCAAAAATGATCCCAGTCCATGTGCGAGTTCACGACCAGTAGCGGACGTGCATGCACGTCCTCGCCAAGCAGGTCCAGCGCCTTCCGGCATAACTCAGGCGTTCCGAGAGTGTCGACCAGGACGTTGAATCTCTTGGTGCGGACGAAGATGCCATCAACTTCGTCTCCGGCCCTGACAATGGTGAGCCGGTCGTCGAGTTCGGGCGGAGAGCACAATTCCACGGAAACGTTCATACGAGACAGCCCATCAGACGGCGATTACCACACCGATATCCGAATAGGTTCGCTCTGTCGCGCCAAGAACGCGCGTTCTACAGGGCGCCTTCCCATTCGGCGAGCGCGGCAACGATGCCGGGCAAATCGCTCATCCGGGAAATGACGGTTTCAGCACCGGCATCGGTCAGCCTGTCGGCATGTGCCGGATAGGTATGGGAGGCGCCGGTGAAGCCGATGACGCGCATGCCGGCAGCCCGCGCTGCGTGAACGCCATGTACGGAGTCCTCGACGACGACGACGCGGTCTGTGGAAACGCCCATCTGCTTGGCGCCGTGCAGGAAGATATCCGGTTTCGGCTTCACGCGATCGGCACCGAGATCCTTGGCCGAGAAGATATGCGGCGCAAAGAGGGGCTTCAGGCCCACTTTGCCGAGCATCATGTCGAGCCGCGCACTGCTGGAGTTCGAGCAGATGCAGCGCTTCAGCGTCAGTCGCGAGAGAGCGGCTTCGACGCCGGCAATTGCCTGCACATCCTGGGCTAGACGCAGATCGAGCAGCTTTTCGGACTTGTCGAGCAGCGATGCGGAAATCGGAATGCTGGCTTCGCGCTCGACCTGCAGCAGGATGTTCTGCCAGGTCATGCCGGCGAAACGCTCGCCCATTTCCTCGATGCTGATCGGGTAACCCGCTTCGGTGAGAAGCTTGGATTCGACATCCGCAGCGATAATTTCCGAGTCGACCAGAACGCCGTCACAGTCGAAGATGATGAGGTCGAAGCCGTCCATATACTCGCGCCTTATTTGGGATGATGCCCCTTTACACGATGCCTCGGCGAAGCTCAACCGACAGCAGGGCATGGCTGGATTGCGTGTCGCGGGCGGCTTCGATTTTACGATCGTTCGCGGCTATTTGGCGGCAGGAAACAAGGCAAGAAACTGCCGTTCGCCTTCTGGTGAGAAGATGACGGAGCGGCTTTCGGCCGTGCGACGCGCCCAGCCTTTGTCGAGGAAATTCGAAAGTAACGCCTTGCCGAGACTGCCGGCGAGGTGCGCCCGTCGCTCGCTCCAATCCAGGCAGGAGCGGCAGAGTGGACGACGCGACGATCTCAGGGCGTGGACGTCGATGCCGATACTCTTGAGCGCGGTTTCGCCGCTCTCCGTCAAGGCAAGACCGTCACCGAGTACATCGATCGCGCCCTCGGCAATCAGGTTGTCGAGCATGCGCACGCCGTAGTCGCCGGCGAGGTGATCGTAGCAGATGCGGGCCTTGCGCAGTGCTGGTTCCTTCGGTCCCGGCTTGTGGCGCAAATGGCCGCGCCCGGCCGCAAATCCCATGATGCTTTCCAGGAACTTGCCAACGCTGTCGTCCGCCAGCGTGAAATAGCGATGGCGGCCTTGTTTTCGCTGGGCGAGCAGATTGCCGGCTTCCAGCTTCGCAAGGTGCGTGCTCGCTGTCTGCACGGTAATGCCGCCGGCAGCGGCAAGCTCCGTTGCTGTCAGCGCCTTGCCGCCCATCAACGCCGTCAGCATGTTGGCACGGGCGGGGTCGCCAATCATCGCGCCGATCTGGGCTATATCGGGTCCTTCCTTCATACTTCGATCCTAACCGAAGCATTGTCGTCAGGCAATGTGCGAAAACGGTCTCCAGACAACAAGGAGACGACGATGATTACCTGCTTCATCCGCTATGAAATCGATCCGTTCAAGAAGGAGGCCTTTACCGAATATGCGCGCAACTGGGGCCAGGCGATCCCGCGCAACGGCGCCGACCTGATCGGCTACTTTGCGCCACATGAAGGTTCGGCGACGACGGCGTACGGCGTCTACAACATTGAAAGCCTCGCTGCCTACGAAGCTTATCGCGCCCGCCTTGCCGCCGATCCGCTCGGCAGGCAAAACTACGAATTCGCCAAACGCGAACGTTTCATCCTCAAGGAAGATCGTATCTTCCTCAAGAACGCTTCCCTTCCTCATGCAAAGCTGGTGATGCCATGATCGCTGTTATCTTCGAAGTCCTGCCCTTCATGGGCGAACGCCACACCTATCTCGACCTCGCCGGCGAACTTCGCGGTGAACTCGAAAAGATCGACGGCTTCATTTCGATCGAACGCTTCGAAAGCCTCACCAACCGCGGCAAGCTGCTGTCGCTGTCCTTCTGGCGCGACGAGGAGGCGGTCAAGGCTTGGCGAAACGTGGAGGCACACCGAGCTGCCCAGCACGCCGGCCGCAACGGCGTCTTCGCCGACTACCGGCTCCGCATCGGCCATATCGTCCGCGACTACGGCATGAACGACCGCGACGAAGCGCCGGCGGATAGCCGCAAGGTGCACGACGTGGCGGCTTAACGACAACAGCCGGAAGGGCGGGGGTTGTACCCGCCTTTCGACACTAAGCACGCGCTGCGACTTATTTTCCCGAAATCGCTCATCCCTTCAGGCTTTGGTAACCAAACTGAGTAACCATAACGGACAGTAAAAGCGTAATGTGTATGAGCGAGTTTTCAGATGGCGTCAGTATTTCCGCTTGCCGATCTCAAGGCCTCCGCAAAGCCGGACTCCTGGATCGACACGATCATCAAGGGCGATTGCGTTGCTGCCCTTGAAGCCCTGCCGAACCACTCCGTAGACGTTATCTTCGCTGATCCGCCGTACAATCTGCAGCTTGGCGGTACGCTGCATCGCCCCGACCAGTCGCTGGTTGACGCTGTCGATGACGAGTGGGATCAGTTCGCCTCCTTCGAAGCCTATGATGCCTTCACCCGCGCCTGGCTGCTCGCCTGCCGCCGCGTTCTGAAGCCGACCGGCACGATATGGGTGATCGGCTCCTATCACAATATCTTCCGCGTCGGCGCGACGCTGCAGGATCTGAACTTCTGGATCCTCAACGATATCGTCTGGCGCAAGACCAACCCGATGCCGAACTTCAAGGGTCGTCGCTTCCAGAACGCCCATGAGACGATGATCTGGGCGAGCCCGAACGCCAAGGCAAAGGGCTACACCTTCAACTATGACGCCATGAAGGCCGCAAACGACGACGTGCAGATGCGCTCCGACTGGCTGTTTCCGATCTGCAGCGGCAATGAGCGCCTGAAGGGCGACGACGGCAAGAAGGTGCATCCGACGCAGAAGCCGGAAGCGCTGCTCGCCCGCGTCATCATGGCTTCGTCCAAGCCAGGCGACATCATCCTCGACCCGTTCTTCGGCTCGGGCACGACGGGCGCGGTTGCCAAGCGCCTCGGCCGCCACTTCGTCGGCATCGAGCGCGAGCAAGATTATATCGACGCGGCTTCCGCCCGCATCGAAGCGGTCGAGCCGCTCGGCAAGGCTGAACTCACTGTCATGACCGGCAAGAAGCAGGAAGTTCGCGTGGCTTTCAACGTGCTCGTCGAAAGCGGTCTGATCAAGCCCGGCCAGGTGCTCACCGATGCCCGCCGCCGCTACAGCGCGATCGTTCGCGCCGACGGCACGGTGGCCTCCGGTGGCGAAGCCGGTTCCATTCATCGCCTTGGGGCAAAGGTCCAGGGCCTTGATGCATGCAACGGATGGACATTCTGGCACTTCGACGACGGGCAATCCCTGCGCCCGATCGACGAATTGCGGTCCGTGATCCGCAGTGATCTGGCAAAGGCGGAATGACGCGCGCCTCGACCTGATCGAGACTTCCTTCTTCCGGTGTTTTGTACCTCCAGTTACGGAAGAAGGCTTGGCGCCCGGGGATCAACACCCCGGGCGCTCTTCATTTTGGCTCGCGCGGCCGTGCAATTCCGTGTCATGTATCGGCTGCTGATGATCCGAAAGAGGCAAGGAACGCCATGTATCTTGCGGTCATATTGTTGCTGATGCTTGTTTTGCCGTTGGGCTCGGTTGTCGCCGAAGTGCATTGGAATGCGGACGCCAATCTCGTCTTCCTCATCGGAAAATGGTTCGTCTTCTGGGGCGTCGGCTTGCGATTGCTTATGGCCAGTCTGAAACAGATCATCAATCCGGCCTTCACGGCGGAAACGATCTTTGGTGTGACCGATCACAAGGCCCAGTCGTTGGTGCAGGAGATCGGCTTCGGCAACCTGTCGATCGGTATGCTTGGCATGCTCAGCCTTTTCGCGCCGCAGTGGACCGTCCCGGCCGCGATCATCGGTTGCCTGTTCTTCGGTCTTGCGGGTCTCAAACATCTGTTGGAGCGAGCAAGAAACAGGTCGAGAACCATCGCGATGGCTTCCGACCTGTGGCTGTTTTTCGTGCTTGCCTTTTATCTCTCGGCGGCGTTCTTTCAGAACTCTCGGTAGTCCGTCACCTCGACGTGGGTGACGCGACCGTCTTCGTTGAAGGTGATCGTCTCTTCGCCTTCCCGCACTAAGGGCTTGCCCGTCTTGCTGTGCGTCGCGCGGACCGACCAAACGGCACGGCCGGCATGGGGGCTGACCTTCTCGACCAGCGTGTTGATTGCTGTCTGGTCTGGGTAATCGTCGAAATATTTGCGGAAGGCGACCATGATCTCGGCTCGCCCGGACAAGCTGCCCACGCCATTCGAGACATAGGTCGCGTCATCCGCGAAATAGTCCTCGATCATATCGAAATCGAGCGCGTTGATCGCGCCATGGAAGCGTTTGATTTCCTCAACCGGATCGAATGCCATGGTCAGAGCCTCACGCCGCGCGCTGCAAGATCGGCGCGCAGCTTGTCGGCGCCGGTGAAGAGAACCGCATCCCAGCCGGCCGCTTTCGCACCTTCGACGTTGGGGGCGGAGTCGTCGATGAAGATCGTCGCCCCCGGATTGAGGCCGAAACTCTTGGCGTGTGTTTCGTAAATAGCAATATCGGGCTTGATGAGACCCACATCGCCGGAAACGGTCACGCCGCGCGGCTTGGTCAGGAATGGAAAGCGTACTTGTGCCTCGCGGAAGGTATCGGATGCGAAGTTCGTCAGCATCGTCACGTCCTGGCCATCGTCAATCAGCCCTTCCATGATGGCAACGCTGTCATCGTAGGCATGCGAGACCATTTCGTGCCAGTGCTTGCGGAAGGCCCGGATGTGCTCCTCGCGGTCCGGATGAACCTCGATCAACAGAGCTTCGGCATCGGCCCAGGCGCGACCGCGGTCCTGCTCGACGTTCCAGTCGTGGGTGCAGACATTGTCGAAAAACCACTTGCGTTCAGTCTCGTCGGGGATGAGGCGGCTGAAAGGGATACTCGGATCGTAATGGATGAGTACTTTTCCAATGTCGAAAACAATATGCTCGATGGGCATCGATTAATCCTTGGCATGTTTGAACGCGAGCGGGATAGCCGCGGTGATTGCTTTTTTCATGACGGTCGGCAGCGCCTGCGAGTCAAGATTTGTAACCGCCTCCCACCAACCGTTATCCGTTTGAATTCGCGAAGGTATCGCGACGCGGTAAATCGACAGCCTGAGCTCGAAATGAGTGAAGACGTGTGTCACCGTCCCGCAAGGCTCCCAGGCTGCCGGAAACGGTGCCCCGTCGGCCGATGTCTCGCCGTCCTGCCGCGCCGTCCAGTGGGTCGTCGGCACCTCGGTCATGCCGCCGAGCAGGCCGCTCTCGATGCGACGCCGCAGCAGAACCTTGCCATCCGCCGTAACCGCGATGAAGGCTGCGCCTTGGCGGATCGGCTTTTCCTTCTTGGCTGCCTTGACCGGGAAGTGCTCCGGATCGTGCAGGCGCAGCGCCTCACAGGATCCCCTGAAGGGACAGAGCGAACAGGCTGGCCGCTTCGGCGTGCAGATCGTCGCACCGAGATCCATCATCGCTTGTGCGAAGTCGCCGGGCCGATCTTTAGGTGTCAGCAGAGCCACCTTCTGCTTCATGTCAGGTTTGGCAGCGGGCAGGGGCGTGGCGATAGCGTAGAGCCGCGAGATCACCCGCTCGACATTGCCGTCCATCACGGCTGCCTGCCGGTTGAAGGCGATCGCGGCCACTGCGGCGGCTGTATAGTCGCCGATGCCGGGAAGCGATTTCAGCCCGTCCTCGCTATCGGGAAAGACGCCGTCGTGGTCACGCGTCACCGCCTCGGCGCATTTCTTCAGGTTGCGGGCGCGCGCGTAGTATCCAAGCCCGGCCCAGGCAGCCATGACGTCTTCGCTGGGAGCATCGGCAAGGTCGCGGACGGTCGGCCAGCGCGCCAGGAAATTGGCGAAGTAGGGCTTCACCGCCGGCACCGTGGTTTGTTGCAGCATCACCTCGGAGAGCCAGACATGGTAGGGATCGGCCTTGATGCCGCGCGCCGCCATCGGCGGCGAGATGCGCCATGGCAGGTCACGATGGTGCCGGTCATACCAGTCGAGAAGGGGCTTGGCAGCGGGCGCGTCCAGTGTCGTCGATGTCATCATTTGCCGTCGTGAGGGGAAGTGCCCTATACTTGGCGAAGCAATGCCGCGCGATCAAGGCAGTGGTGCCTGAACGCAGCGCGATCTGAAGGTTTCAATGAGTTATCCACGCAAAGGTGAAAAGCAGATCTCCGAATTGACCAATGGGTTGATCGATCCGGTGCTCGCAAAGCGCGCCGGCATCAACACCGCTCTGCTCGGTTCGTGGGATGAGATCGCCGGCGAGGAATTTGCCGATTGTACTCGGCCGGAAAAGATCGCCTGGGCGAGGGGCAACGATGACGGCGGTTTCCGCCCCGGCGTGCTTACCATCGCCTGTGAGGGCGCACGAGCCCTTTTTCTGACGCATGCGCAGGGCGAACTGATCCAGCGCGTCAACAGCTTCTTCGGTTTCGCCGCCGTTCACCAGATCCGCATCGTCCAGAAGCCTGTCTATCAAGCGATCAAGCGCTCCCGTACACCTCCGCCGCTAAAGGGTGCGGCAGCCGCAAAACTGGATGAGATGATGGAAGGGATCGAAGGCGACAAGCTGCGCGAAGCGGTAAAGCGTCTTGGAACGGCCGTGTTGGGAAAGCGCGGGCGCTAGCGCTTCCAAGTATTGCTCCCGCAATTCTGTCCGCAATTTAATCTGGCGGTCCAACCAAGGTCACAATTCTTTGAAGAAAGTTGGCGAACCGTGCCTTGTTCGGGGCATCGAGCCGTTATATCGCACTCACAGCCACTACTCTCATTTATGGGGAACTTCATGCCGATTTCCGAAATGCAACTGACGAAACGCCAGCTTCTGGGCGGCGTGGCTGCCGCGACCGCGACGCTTGCGGTTTTCAGCACCGCGCAGGCCGCTGTCGAAATGCCTAAGCCCGATGGCGACGTCGACATGGCTGCGGTGCTGAAGCCGGGTGAGTTGCCGGAAATGGCACTGGGCAAGGAAGACGCACCGGTCACGATCGTCGAATACATGTCGATGACCTGCCCACACTGCGCCCACTTCCACACGACGACCTTCGATGAAATCAAGAAGAAGTACGTCGATGCCGGCAAGGTGCGTTTCATCATCCGCGAATTCCCGTTCGATCCGCGCGCGGCTGCCGCCTTCATGCTGGCGCGCTGCAATCCTTCCAAGCCGGAAGAATTGAGCACGGCCGAACAGTATTTCCCAATGGTTGCCATGCTGTTCAAGCAGCAGCAGACCTGGGCGGCCGCAGATGATGGCCGCGGCGCACTGCTTCAGATGTCCAAACTTGCTGGATTTACTGAGGATAGCTTCACGAAGTGCTTGACGAACCAGAAGCTGCTGGATCAAGTGAATGCAACGCGGGAAAGGGGTTCCAAGGAGTTTGGCGTCAATGCCACGCCGACGTTCCTCATCAACGGCAAGCGCTATTCTGGAGACATGACGGTTGACACCATGTCGGCCCTTATCGACAGCCTGCTCTAATCTGAACCGTATCCGATCGAGGGGCGACGGCCGAAGCCGTGCGCCCGTCTTTTGTTTTATCAGGCGCGGGGATACGGCATGAAGTTCAATAAGCTTCGTGTCGTCGGCTTCAAGTCCTTCGTCGAACCCACCGAATTCATCATCGAGCGCGGCTTGACCGGTATTGTCGGCCCGAACGGTTGCGGCAAGTCGAACCTCGTCGAAGCGCTCCGCTGGGTGATGGGGGAGAACTCCTACAAGAACATGCGTGCGTCCGGCATGGACGACGTCATCTTCTCCGGCTCCGGCAATCGTCCCGCTCGCAACACTGCCGAAGTCGCGCTTTATCTCGACAATGCCGAGCGCACAGCGCCCGCCGCCTTCAACGACAGCGACGAGATCCAGGTCACCCGCCGCATCGAGCGTGAGCAGGGATCGATCTATCGCATCAACGGCAAGGAAAGCCGCGCCAAGGACGTGCAGCTTCTCTTTGCCGACGCCTCCACCGGTGCCCGTTCGCCGTCCATGGTCGGGCAGGGGCGGATCGGCGAGTTGATTTCGGCCAAGCCGCAGGCCCGCCGCCAATTGCTCGAAGAGGCAGCCGGCATATCAGGTCTGCATTCGCGGCGTCACGAAGCCGAGCTTCGCCTGCGTGCTGCCGAAAGCAATCTCGAACGCCTCGACGACGTGACATCTCAACTGGAAAGCCAGATCGAGAGCCTGAAGCGTCAGGCCCGTCAGGCAAGCCGCTTCAAGTCGCTATCGGCGGACATCCGCGCCCGCGAGGCGCTGCTTTTGCATATCCGCTGGGTGCAGGCCAAGGAAGCGGAAGGCGAGGCCGATAGCGCGCTCAATCAGGCCACCGTCGTCGTCGCCGAAAAGGCGCAGATGCAAATGGAGGCCGCCAAGGTTCAGGGCATTGCCAGCCTGAAGCTGCCGGAATTGCGCGAGAGCGAAGCGCGCGCCGCTGCCGCGTTGCAGCGCCTGCAGATCGCCAAGACGCAGCTGGAGGAGGATGCCAACCGCATCCTGCGCCGTCGCGACGAGTTGACCCGCCGCCTAGCACAGCTCGGCGAGGATATTCGCCGAGAGGAGCGGCTGGTTGCCGACAACGCCGAAATCCTGGCGCGGTTGGACGCCGAAGAGAGCGAGATCACCGAGATTCTTGCCGATTCCGGCCGTTTTGCCGAGGAAACACGCGAAGCCTTCGAGGAGGCTGCGGCAAGGCTCGCTGACAGCGAGCGCATTTTCACCGCGCTGACGGCCGAACGCGCCGAGGCCGCTGCCGGGCGTAACCAGCTCGAGCGTGCCATTCGCGACCTTGCCGATCGCAAGATGCGCCTCGAGCGGCAGATGGACGAGGCCAATCGCGAGCTGTCGACCATCGGGGAGAAGATTTCCAGTCTGCCCGATCCGGAAGAGAAGCGGGCCGTGGTCGAGGCGGGCGAGCAGGCGCTTGCCGAGGCGGAAGCCGCAATCCAGAGCGTCGAGCAGGCCTTGGCCGCCGCTCGCCAAACAGAGGCCCTGTCCCGGTCTCCGGTCGATCAGGCGCGCGCAAAGCTGAATGCCATTGAAACGGAAGCCCGGACGATTTCACGCATGCTGGCGGCCGGCGCTGCCGCAGGCGAATTTGCGCCGGTTGCCGATGAGCTTCGCGTCGACCGCGGCTTCGAAACGGCGCTCGGTGCGGCGCTTGGCGACGACATCGAATCCCCGCTTGATCCCCAGGCGCCGGTTCATTGGTCCGGTAATGGTGACGGCGCCGCGGATCCGGCATTGCCATCTGGCGTGACGCCGCTGATCGATCATGTGCGCGCTCCCACGGCGCTGATCCGCCGACTCAAGCAGATCGGCCTCGTCTCCGGTTCGGATGCGGCCGCCCTGATGAAGGACCTCAAGCCTGGTCAGCGGCTGGTCACCAAGGAGGGCGCCGTCTATCGCTGGGACGGGCATGTTACAGGCGCCGATGCACCGAGTGCTGCGGCCCTCCGGCTGGCGCAGAAGAACCGGCTCGCCGAACTCGAAAGCGAAACGGCACTTGCCCGCGACATACTCGATGAAGCAGAGGAGCGCCTGGCAGGTGCTGCCGATGCGATCCGCCTTCAGGAGCAGCGCCTCGCCGAGGCACGCGAAAAGAGCCGTATCTCCGCGCGGCAACTCGCCGAGGCGCGAGACGCACTGGCAGCGGCCGAGCGGGCGTCCGGCGATCTCATCCGTCGCCGCGATGTCATTGCAGAAGCCGTCAGCCAGCTTCAGATTCAGCTCGAAGATCTCTCGATCCAGGAAGAGAACGCCCGGATCGAGTTGGAAGATGCCCCTGATCTGACCGCGATCGACGAACGGCTGCGAGCGCAGCAGGTCGAAGTCGCGACCGATCGTGGTGGGCTCGCCGAAGCGCGCGCACGCCATGAAAGCCTGAATCGCGAAAACGAAGCCCGTCAACGCCGCATCATTGCCATCGGCCAGGAGCGCGAGACCTGGCGCCAGCGCGCGGCCAGCGCCGAGGATCACATCGCCACCCTTCGCGACCGCGAGGAGGAAGCACGGGAAGAAGCGGCCGAGCTCGAAATGGCGCCCGATGAGTTCGACGACAAGCGCCGTGCGCTGTTGACCGAACTTCAGAAGGCCGAGGAAGCGCGTCGCCACGCGGCCGATGTGCTTGCTGAAGCCGAGATCGTCCAGCGCGACGCCGACCACAAGGCGGCAACGGCCCTTTCCGAACTCGCCGAAAGCCGCGAGCGTCGCGGTCGCGCCGAAGAGCGGCTGGTCTCGGCGCGTGAAAAGCGGCAGGAAACCGAGGCGCGAATTCGCGAGACACTGAACGTCGCGCCACATGAGGCTCTTCGGCTTGCTGGACTGGAGTCGCTGCAGGCAGCACCTGATCTTCGTGAGGTCGAGCGCGAACTCGAACGCCTGAAGATGGAGCGCGAGCGCCTTGGCGCGGTCAACCTGCGCGCTGAGGAAGAGCAGAAGGAACTGAGTGGCAAGCTCGAGGCGCTGATCAAGGAACGCGATGACGTGATCGATGCGATCCGCAAGTTGCGTGGCGCGATCCAGAGCCTCAATCGCGAGGGTCGCGAGCGCCTGCTCGCCGCCTTCGACGTTGTCAACGGCCAGTTCCAGCGTCTCTTCACCCATCTTTTCGGTGGAGGCACGGCCGAATTGCAGCTGATCGAGTCCGATGATCCGCTCGAAGCCGGCCTGGAAATTCTCGCCCGCCCGCCCGGCAAGAAGCCGCAGACGATGACGCTTCTTTCGGGCGGCGAGCAGGCGCTGACGGCAATGGCGCTGATCTTTGCCGTCTTCCTCACCAATCCTGCCCCGATCTGCGTGCTGGACGAGGTGGACGCCCCGCTCGACGACCACAATGTCGAGCGCTATTGCAACCTGATGGACGAAATGGCCGCATCCACCGAAACGCGTTTCGTCATCATCACTCACAATCCGATCACCATGGCGCGCATGAACAGGCTGTTCGGCGTGACGATGGCGGAGCAGGGCGTATCGCAGCTCGTGTCGGTCGATCTGCAGACGGCTGAACAACTGCGTGAGATCGCCTAAACAAGCCGCTGACAAAAAGCCCAAAAAAAGTCGAGCCGAATTGGCACATCTTCACCATTGGGTGATGTTTTTCTACTGATCTTGTATTAGAGATTGCTTCATGTCGCTGCCGAATTGCCGCGAAGCGGTATCGGCTGCAGAGTTTTCTGTGCGACGCGATCGGAGCAGGCCTTGGGCGCTCCGGCTGTCGTATGGACGAGACCCCCCGTCCGGTTTTTCCTGGCTGGACGGACAGAAGGCTTTGCGGGACTTTGTTGCAGTCCCGCAAAGCTTTTTCTCCCTTCAATCGCTTCAGTCTGTCGCAGTTGTTGTGCGACGCAACATTTCGGCCGCATTTGTCGATTTTCATTTCAACACCAACGGATTAAGTTGATCCGGATTTGGTGTTGGGGGGAATATGACCAAGTGGGTCTATACATTTGGCAACGGTCACGCAGAGGGTAGCGCCCTCGACGGCGAGCGTTTGGGCGGCAAAGGCGCAAACCTTGCGGAGATGTGCAATCTTGGCCTTCCCGTTCCTCCTGGTCTGACGATCATCGCTGACGCTTGTTCCGCCTACTACAAAAACGGGCGACAGATTGCCGAGGACCTGAAAGCGCAGGTCCGAGCCGGCATCGAGCGCATTGAGGAAGCGACCGGCCGGCGCTTCGGCGCGGGTGATCAGCCGTTGTTGCTCTCAGTGCGCTCCGGCGCGCGCGTTTCGATGCCGGGAATGATGGACACTGTCCTCAATCTCGGCCTCAACGACGAAACCGTGCAGGCGCTCGGTCACGATGCCGGCGACGCCCGTTTCGCCTGGGATAGCTACCGCCGCTTCATCCAGATGTATGCCGACGTCGTCATGCGTCTCGATCACGAAGTGTTCGAGGAAATCCTCGAGGATGAGAAGGCCAGGCTCGGTTACGAATTTGACACGGAACTGACCGCCAGCGAATGGCAGCATGTGGTCTCGCTCTACAAGAGCATTATCGAGGAGGAACTGGGCGAGGAATTTCCCCAGGATCCGGAAGTGCAGCTATGGGGTGCGGTCGGCGCCGTATTCTCGAGCTGGATGAGCGCCCGTGCCGTCACCTATCGCCAGCTTCACAATATTCCCGAAGTCTGGGGTACGGCCGTCAATATCCAGGCGATGGTCTTCGGCAACCACGGCAATTCGTCTGCGACCGGCGTCGCCTTCACCCGCAATCCGTCCACGGGTGACAAGTCGCTCTACGGCGAATTTCTCGTCAATGCGCAGGGCGAGGACGTCGTCGCTGGTATCCGCACGCCCCAGAGCATCACCGAGGAGGGTCGTATCAGCTCCGGTTCCGAACGACCGTCGATGGAAAAACTGATGCCTGATGCCTTCAAGGAGTTGTCGCGCATCTGCGCCGAACTCGAGGCGCACTATCGCGACATGCAGGACATCGAATTCACCATCGAGCGCGGAAAGCTGTGGATGCTGCAGACCCGCGCAGGCAAGCGTTCGACCCGTGCGGCGATGAAGATCGCCGTCGACATGGTCGATGAGAGAGTAATTACCGAAGAGGAAGCGGTGCTACGCATCGAACCCTCGTCGCTGGACCAGCTTCTGCACCCGACGATCGATCCGCGTGTGTCGCGCGAGATCATCGGCACTGGCCTTCCGGCATCGCCGGGTGCCGCGACCGGCGAGATCGTCTTCACGGCCGAAGAGGCCGTCATCGCCTCGGAGGAGGGGCGCAAGGTCATCCTTCTGCGCGTCGAGACGAGCCCGGAAGACATTCACGGCATGCACGCGGCCGAGGGCATCTTGACGACGCGTGGCGGCATGACCAGCCATGCCGCCGTAGTCGCTCGCGGCATGGGCATCCCCTGCGTGGTTGGTGCTGGCAGCATGCGCATCGATGCCCGCAACGAGCGGCTGATCGGCGTCGGCGTGACGCTGAAGAAGGGCGACGTCATCACTATCGACGGCTCGGCGGGACAGGTCCTGAAGGGCGACGTGCAGATGATCCAGCCGGAGCTGTCCGGCGATTTCGGGCGCATCATGCAGTGGGCAGACCGCGCGCGGCGCATGACAGTGCGCACCAACGCCGATACCCCTGCCGATGCGCGCGCGGCTCGCTCCTTCGGCGCCGAAGGTATCGGCCTTTGCCGCACCGAGCACATGTTCTTTGAAGGCGACCGCATTCATCTGATGCGCGAGATGATCCTGGCGGAAGATGAGACCGGCCGCCGTGCCGCTCTCGATAGCCTGCTGCCGGTGCAGCGGCATGATTTCACCAGCCTGTTCAACGTCATGCATGGGCTGCCGGTGACGATCCGTCTGCTCGATCCGCCGCTGCACGAATTCCTGCCGAAGACGGACGAGGAGATCGCCGACGTTTCCGCCGCAATGGGCATGGATGCTGCGGCGTTGCGACAGCGCGTCGATGCGCTGCACGAATTCAATCCGATGCTCGGGCATCGCGGCTGCCGGTTGGCGATTTCCTATCCCGAAATCGTCGAGATGCAGGCGCGCGCCATTTTCGAGGCGGCGGTTGCGGCGGCCTATGAAACGGGTGCCGCCGTCGTGCCTGAGATCATGGTGCCCCTGGTTGGGCTGCGTGCGGAGCTGGACTATGTCAAGGAGCGCATCGACGCCATCGCCCGGGAGGTCACTGCGGAGGCCGGTATGCGGATCGATTATCTGGTCGGCACGATGATCGAATTGCCGCGTGCAGCGCTCAGGGCCCATATCATTGCGGAAGCGGCCGAGTTCTTCTCCTTCGGCACCAACGATCTGACGCAGACGACCTTCGGCATCTCGCGCGACGATGCGTCGGCTTTCATCCCGACCTATCAGCGCAAGGGGATCATCGAACACGATCCTTTCATTTCACTGGATTTCGATGGTGTCGGCGAGTTGATCCGCATCGCCGCCGAACGCGGTCGGCGCACCCGCAACGATATGAAGCTCGGAATCTGCGGCGAACATGGCGGAGATCCTGCATCCATCCATTTCTGCGAGGAAATCGGATTGGACTACGTGTCCTGTTCACCCTTCCGCGTGCCGATCGCCCGCCTTGCCGCCGCGCAGGCGGTCATCAATAGCGATAGTGCCGCCAGTATGGGCGCCCGTAGTAAGACGGGTCCAACTCGAACGCCATCCCCATCATGAGCCTGTCGCTGTCATAGCGATACTGCGCGCGGCGGTAGAGATCGATGCGCTGCAGGCATGCGGCAAACCCGTCGGTCCTGGGTTTGAAGCCATAGCGTCGGCATTGGTCTTCGTCGGCGGCGCGCTGCTGCTCGGGCGGCAGTGCTTGGCACGCTGACAGGCTTACGGCGGCCGCGGCGAGCGCGAGGGATAAAGCGAGGATTTGCATCGGTGTGTCTTTGCAACGAAAATTTCCCGTAATCAGATGACGCTAATCACCGGTTACAGTCAACTAAAAGAATGGCTTAGGGTTACGAGCTGATTTTGCGATCACTGCCGGCCGGCCGATCCGGCGCGCGAATGGCTTTCGCCGGCCCAGGATCGTCTGTAAGAAGGCGGCTCGCACGATATTGGAAGGCAAGCATGGCACTGCGCGATCGATTCTCGAAGAAACTGACCTGCCCGCAATGCGGCAATACGGGTTTTGCCGAAGCTTCCGAAATCGATGATCCGAAGCGCAAGCATCCGGGTTTCAGCGTCGACCACCTGCCGCGCGGCTTCTTCATCCAGCGCCCCTCCAATCATCAGGAAACCTGCATGATCAAATGCGAATGCGGCCGCAAATTCCCGTTTCGCAGTGTGGCCGAGGCAGCCGCGGCGCGCGATTAGCCCTGAAAGCGCTCGGGGTCAGAACCGTTCGAGAACCTTGATGAAGGCATCGGCGAAACGGACGAGGTGGGCCGTCGCGGGGTCCGGCGCTTCCATCCGGATTTCTGTGCCGCTGTGATCGAGTACGGCGAGAACGACACGCATCTTCTCGTTGGAGGAGGGGATGCGGAGCACGGCGATCCGCTTGCAGTCGTCCATCAATCCCTCGGCGGGAAGGTCGAAAAGGAATTCGCCGCCGGCCTTGGCCGAAGCCACACGCACCGTCTCGCAGAAGTCGGTTTTGCCGTCATATCCATCGAGCGACAGTTCCAGTTCCAGAAGCTCTATCGGCAGAAGCGGATCTGCATGATCTGCTGCCCCCAGCGTCGGCGCCTGGGTTCCCGATGCGAGCTCCGGTGCAATCATTGCCCTTCTCCTGTTGGTCGGTTGCGGCGCAAACCACACAACCGCAAATCAACGAATATCAGAAAATGCTCACGCACGCCATTGTCGTCTTCTCCGTGGATTGCGCCCGTCGGATCGACACAACAGTTTCAATTTAGGCGAATCTTGCACTAAACAAGTCGAGGGCGATTTTGCGCGTTCATGCGGGACGCGCCGCTTGCGAGTAACCGGTAAGTTTTGATGGCAATCCGTTTCGACCGCCCCGTTTCAAGTGCCGCCCGCTTCTCGCGGCGCTTCGGGGCATTTGCGCTGGTTCTTTGCCTTGCCGCCCTGGTCGGCCACCGCTTCGCCGGCCTTGTCACGCCATACCTGGTGCTGGTGCTGATCGTCTCTGCGGGCTTCGCACTGCTGGCAGCGCTGCTTGCCTTCGCCGGCCTCCGCAGCCTTTGGCTGACAGGGGCCGAAGGTGGGCTAGACGCCTTGAAAGCCTTGATTTTTGCTGCTCTTCCGCTGGCGCTCGGCGCAATTGCTGCCGAACGATATTTCATGCTGCCGGCAATCTACGACGTCTCGACCGATCTCGTCTCCGCCCCCGATTGGCTGAAGACGCCGAATGCCGACCAGATCTGGCTGAAGCGCCCGCCAGCTGCGACGCCGGAGGACCGTGAAAAGCAACTTGAGGCCTATCCGGAGCTGACCGGCCGTCGCTACGACGGTGCGATCGACCGCGTGCTCCAGGCCGTGAAGAAGGTCGCCAAGCAGAGCGGCATTCGGATCACCCGTGCCGATGGCGACAACGAGCCAAGCGATCTCGACGATCGGCCGGTCAAGCCGCAGCCGGATGACGGCGCGGTTGCCGAGGCGCCGGAGGCCGTGCCGATCCCGACGCCGCGGCCGTATGACGACGATGTCGCGCAGCTGATTCGCCGGGCCAATGGCGTCACGCTCCAGGGCGAAACCCGCACCTTGGTCCTCGGCCTGCGTTTCGACATCGTCATCCGCTTGCGCGAAGAAGCCGAAACCACCCTCGTCGACGTCAGGGTCGCCTCACGCTACGGCCCTCACGACCTTGGCCTCAGCGCCGATGTTGCCGAGGACTACCTGAAGGCTCTGGATTCCGAATTGCTCGGCATCGCGGGCAGCTAGTCGCGTTTCGGTTTGGCCGTCGGAACCAGTCGTCCCCGACGGATTACCCTAGGAATCGGCGCCTCTGATCCGGGCTCGGCACGAAGCAGGTGGCTCGCCTGCCGGCAATGCGGAAACGATTTCGCGCCACGAATTCGTAGAGCCTGTCGGCAAGCCCCCGCGGCAGCAGTCGAAGGACGCCTACAAGTGACCAGGGAAAGCCAAGCGCTTCGACCATACGGATCGTCCCTCTCGACTTGAAGTGCGCGTGTCCGTCTTCGATCAGGATATTGGTTTCGTAGTCGCGGCCATCGAGCCCGTAGTGGCGATAGAGCGCTTCCCCGAGTGGCGATTGCGCCGCAAGAAAGCGATAGCGCTCAGCCTTGTCGTGCCTCAGCACGAACTGGACCCACGCCGAGCAGAACACGCATTCTCCATCGAAGACGATGAGAGGCTTGTCATCCGCAAATTCGGGCACGCCGGCATCGGCGCGATAGCTGTAGGCCTCGCGCACGGACTATCTCCGCTTTGCCGGCCGGTATGACCCGAGCAGGGCAGGCGGCCCGTCGGTCTCGATCTCACCGCGCTCGAGCAGATCCTCGATATGGGCAAGCACCGAAAGGGCGGCGGCGCCATGCAGGCGTGGATCGGTTTCGCGATAGATGACCTTTACCATGTCGGGAATGTTGCGATCGCCCGCACGAATGCGGCCGAGCACGGCCCGCTCGCGCATTCGTCGATGGGTTTTGAGCGCGCGCATGAACGAGATCGGCTTGTGCACGGGGCCGCCATGTCCCGGCAGCAGAATCCGGTCATGCCGCGCAATCAGCTTGTCGAGGGAGGCCAGGTAGTCGGACATGGAACCGTCCGGCGGCGCGACGATGGAGGTGGCCCACGCCATGACATGATCGGCGGAAAACAGGATCCCCGTCCCCTCGAGCGCGAAGGCTGCATGGTTGGCGGTATGTCCCGGTGTCAGCACCCCGGTCAGGCTCCAACCGTTACCGGCGATCGTTTCGCCGTCGCGAATTGTGATGTCGGGTCGGAAATCCAGGTCCGAGCTCTCGGCAAAAGGGTTGATCTCGCCTTGGTGCAGCGGGCGGGCGGCGCGGTGCGGTCCCTCGGCCACGATCCGCGCCCCGGTCGCCGCCTGCAGTCGCCGCGACAGGGGCGAGTGGTCGCGATGTGTGTGGCTGACGAAGATGTGGGTGACCTCGCGTCCGTCGAGCGCTGCCATCAAGGCCTGGAAATGTGCCTCGTCCTCAGGGCCGGGATCGATGACGGCCGTGGATTGATCCCCTATGATGTAAGTGTTGGTACCGTAGAAGGTGAAGGCGCTCGGATTGTTGACCGTGATGCGCTGTACGCCCGACGTAACTGGCACGGCTTGGCCATAGGCGGGCTCGAAAGCCAGATTGAATTCGGGACTTGCCATTTATTTGTATTCGATCTCGATGAAGGACATCGGCTGATCGCCGGCATTGACGACATTGTGCTCGGTGCCGGCATCGCGCCGGTAGGCTGCGCCCTTGGCAATGTCGACCCTGCGGCTGCCGTCCTTCTCCTCCAGCAGGAACCGGCAATCGGTCATCGGCACGACGACGTAGCCCATTCCATGCGTATGGACGCCCGTATCGGCACCCGGCTCGAAGTCCCAGCGCGTGATCCGAACCACCGCATCGTCGAGCAGTAGCGTTGCGAGGGCAGGCGGGCGGGCACGGTACTGGCTCATTGTTGCTCCATGGTCCTGGACGGCTGAGGCGAGACCTAACATGGCAATGAGACATCCGCACAGAAATATGCGATAGCCCGAAACTTAATGATTGTGACGGCAGGCGAGCTTTGCTAAGCAGGCGTCGATTTGGCAAGCGGTCTCCGCTTTCAAGCTCTGGTGGGGCGTCGCCAAGCGGTAAGGCACCGGTTTTTGGTACCGGCATTCCCAGGTTCGAATCCTGGCGCCCCAGCCATTGAACTCCTGCAAATGATGAACACGCGCTGTCGCAGATTCAGGCGCAACCGACCAACGCGCCATGAGCGGAGTCTATTCAATACAAAAAGGCGACCCGATGGGCCGCCTTCCAAATC
Organism: Rhizobium grahamii CCGE 502; assembly: GCF_000298315.2. Taxonomy (GTDB): domain Bacteria; phylum Pseudomonadota; class Alphaproteobacteria; order Rhizobiales; family Rhizobiaceae; genus Rhizobium; species Rhizobium grahamii. The sequence goes on from NZ_AEYE02000005.1 coordinate 167,262, forward strand.
CGCGTGCTGTGCCGTTTCTTACTACGCCGGCTGTGCCGGTGCCAGTAACTCGGCGCAATAGGACGGGCCGTTGACGCCCGGGATATCGCCGACGACGCGGATGCTGCGGATCGTGTAGTCGGAGCTGGTAACGATTTCGGCCTGGCAGCGCAGGTACTGCGTGCGGGCCGCCGCGATCTGCTTGCCACGCTTGCCGTCCGCACCGTCCGCATATTTTGCCGGAACGCGCACGGTCTTGTAGCCACCCTTCCAGGTGTAGGTGACGCCGGAGCCGCTTTCGACGTCGTTGATCGGCGGGCCGAAGGCAGCGAAGAACTTTCCGGCGGACTGGCCAACCCAGCGGCTGGAAATCGGATCGGCGGAGGTCTGAATCGTCGTGCAGCCAGCAAGCGCAATGGCAAGCCCAGCCGCGGCAAAGGTGCGGAGTTTCATTCTTTCGTCCCTGAAATGTTGTCGCGCATTCGACGGCGGGAACTGCTGGTCTGCAGCGGTTTCCGCTTGTCCCGCCGAGCGCTTTAGCGCGGAACCCGGCAAAAGAAAATCGGCCCGCCTTCGCAATCGCAAAATTTGCCGCAAGTGTGTCTTTTTGCTCCACTTACGCGGCCGAGACTGGTGCTGGCCGCGTCTGTAAAAAATGCGCCGGCTTTTGAATTTTGGTGCTTGCGCAACAGGATGGGCCGGTCTATAGAGGCGCCGCTGGTCACGGAGTGTAGCGCAGTCTGGTAGCGCACCACGTTCGGGACGTGGGGGTCGAGTGTTCGAATCACTCCACTCCGACCAGCTTGAACCTTTGATTTGGTTCACTTATTTCCCGAACAGCCATTCTCCCCAAAACCTTAGATGCCTTCAAACGGACCGATTGCGGACCGTTTCGATTTCCGGACCGCTTTAGAATGCGTTCGCTGCCTGCTGCTGGAAGTCCGGGCTTGCATGCGCATAGGTCCGTTCGAACTCCTCGGCCGTCATTCCGAGTGAAGCCGCTGCCTGTTCTACCTCGACGCCAGCTTGGGCGAGCCATGTTGCTCGCGTGTGCCGCAGGACGTGGGGCGTTATATCGTCACCGAGACCGGCAGTCGCGCGGATCGAGCGGAACGCCTTGTGCGGCTTGGTGATCTTCTCTCCACCGTAGTGGACAGCATAACGAAGCGTGACGGATCGGCCTCTCTCATCGATGGTCGTATCGCGCTTGTGCCAGTAACGCAGGAAGCGAAGCAGGCGAGGCGGGATCTTGACCGGCGTCTTGCGCTTGTTGTGCATCGTGCGCTCGCCTTGGGCCTTGCGATAAATCACGCCGCGATCGAGGTCGATATGGCCGCCGGTCGTGTTCGCCATCCATTGCAGGTTTAGGATCGCGGTCAAGCGGGTGCCAGTGTAGAGGCCGACCATGATTAGGCGCACGAGGTGCGGGTTACGCCATCCGGTGCGCTTCCATCTGTTGGGCTGCTGCGTCGCCACGTCGCAAGAGACGGGGACCCAGCCCATGGCCGCGAGCAAGAGCTTTGCGATCTCGCTCCTCGTCAACCAGCTCTGACGGGGCTCGCCCTTCTCTGGCAACGTGACCTTCGGAACCATGTCGAGCGTTTCCTCGGCGTGGTAGTGGTTGATTGCTGCCCTGAGGGCTTCCAGGTCACGTCGGGCGCCGCCCTTGCTGCCGCGATCGGCGGCGTAATCGCGGAACGTTTGCCCGCGCAGCTCCGTCAGCATCATTTCACCGAAGAACTCGTTGACTCGGTCGAGCATCGCAATCGTCTCTTTCGGGCGTGCGGTGCTCGGCGCCTTCTCCTCGGCATAAACAATGATGATGTCGCCTACCGTGACCTCAGCGGCACGACTGCTGCGCTCTGGGCGGTACTGGGCTGCGATGTAGTCGGCAAGCCGTCTCTGAGCTGCTTCAACTTCAGCCTCGCTGCAATCCGTGGGGACACGCTTGCTTCCGTCTTTGATGAACCACGTTCCTGTGTCTGGTCTGAGCCAGAGCCTTGCTGGGCGCCGTTTCTGAGGCATTTTTCTTTCATCCTATTGATCCCGTTTTTGGTGACGAAATCCTTGTTGGCGATCCGGATGATTTCCAGGTTGCCTTTCCTGTGCTCCGTGCGCAGGGCAGATTTCGTCAGCGCACCACGAAACAGCAGCTTCGCGGCTTGCGCAAGCGGGATTGGATCGTCAGGGCCAAACTCGTCGAGGACAGCGTGCATCGTCAGGCTTCCCTCGTGGCGGGCGGAGGGCAGGAGGCTCCGCAGATGTCGCAGGTTTCGCCTGGCTGGATGTGGCATTCTCCGCACGGGTCTCCGCCGTCTTTGCGGCTAGGCTGGGGGAATGGCTCTTCATCCGGGCGTTCATAGATATCTGCAGCACACGGCTCGGCACACGAACCGCTGTATCCGTTATAGATTGTGCCAATTCGGTAACCTCTGTCCTGCGCCGAGTGAACATCAGCCGGATCAGCAACATCGATCGTTCCCACCTTGCGATAGCCGGGAGGGCAATCATTGCCGATGAAGGTGTAGTTTTTTCGATCGGTGGTCATGCGGCAATCCTCGCGTGCTCGCGAATGGCGGCGGCCACCTGCTTATTGATCTCAGGTTCGAGATTAAAAAATGAGAGCTGGCCACGGCATTGGATCAACGGGAGCGGGAAAGCATCACGCAGGACGAAGCCGAATTTTCCGTAGAACCACTGGCTATCCATTTCGCGGACGCAATCGACGATGCGGGCCATACCGACCACGCCGCCGCGAGGCATAGCCATCTGGTGATCGTTGTCCTTATCGATCTCAGACTTAGAGACGCCAGCATGCACGATGAACCAGCCGCGGCCCTTTGTCGGCCAGTCGCGGTTCTCCACGTCTTTGCCATCATGGAAGATGTGATACGGATATGGTTGCTTGATGCTCAGGGACTTTATGTCTCCGGCTTCAACGCGATCGGCGAGCTTGTGAAAGTCGACCTGACTCATCACTTCATCTCCTCGTAATCGAGGTAGTAGCCCTTGCCGCAGACGTCGCAGCGATAGCGCTCGCCGTCCATGCCGCCGCCTACTTCCTTCATGTTGGAGCAATCACGGGCAGACGGATCAGCAATACCGCATGGTTGTGGCCCTATCGCTTCATCTTGGGGCGATGGGATGACGGAAGCCATGAACTCGGCCATGGCTGCGTAGTCGGTGGTATCCCAAACAGCGCCAATGCCGCCGCATTCATGGCAGCCTAAGCCGAGATGGCATTTCATGATCGAGCTATAGGCTCCGGTAGGAACCCCTTCGTTCAGTTCATGGCAACCGCTGCAGGACCGCCATACTCCATCCCCGCCAAGCTGCCGCTCGACGCCGTCCAGTTCGATAGGCGGCGACTGCGGGGTGGGAGCCCTCATGTCATCGTCTAGCATCCGCTGCCAGCGGCGGAAACCGTTCAGCTTGCGGTCGGCACGAGCTTCGTCGTATTCGTCGTTTACCAGCTCCCGCAGCCACTGGACCGCCGCATCAAGGTCGGAAATCTCTTCGAAGAGTGCCTGACGGTTCGGCTTGCCGCTGACGGGCTCGCTCTGGTCGAGGCCTTGAATTAGGCAGCGGGCGAGGATGGCGGCAAGCTCGTTGGCTTCCTCGCATGCCTTGCCGAGCGCCTGGTGAATGATGACGTCCGGCTCTGGCTTCCAAAGAGTAATGCTCATGCTGCCTCCTTTTGCGCGCCGGCATATCCGCCCCACTGGGCAGCTGCGGCATCGGCGATTCCTGGAAATGTTTCGGAACGGATCTTCCAACGATCGGGGCCCGGCGGGGCGCGGTGGATCTTGGACCACAGCTTATGCTCCTCGGTGCCGGCCTTCGGCGGTGTCAGCTTGTTCGTCGGCACCAGCTTCGGAAGGCTTTTCAGGAAGAACGACGTGCCCTTGAAGGCCTCGTCGCCGAACCACCACGGCTGGACGGTCTGAGCCGGGTCGACGTAGTTCTCGATACGGGCCTTCGCATGCCGGTGCATGACCGGGTTCTCGATGGCGATGCGTTCTATGGGCGCATTCCAGCAGGCCGAGAACAGATCCGCACCCTTATCCAGCTCGCGCCACATGAAGGCTAGGCGTGCATCTCTGTCCATCGCCAAATAGGTAAGCTGATCCTCTGCCGAGTAGGTCTCATTCAGCTTCGTCGGCGGCTCAGTGAGCCAGCGGACGCCACTGTTGCAGAGCCTGGTGCAGGGCGGATGCATGACGGCGAGCAGATCCCAACCGTCATTCAGCAGATCGCGGACATCGCAGATGATGTGACGGTTACTGCGGTCATCGGATGGCAACAGATCGCACGACCACACATCGTGGCCGAGCCGATCGAAGGCGCGGCGCATCATACCGGACGTCTCGCAGCCAATCAGAATTCTCACTGGCGAACCTCTCGAATGGACGTGCTGATCAAAAATTTTTTGGAAGTCCCACTTGGGACCGGCTTCGCGGAACGCCTTGAACGCGAGCCACATGGCTTTCGCCTTCGTATCGGCAAGGAAGCGCTCAGGAGCGTACCCGTACACCTCGACAGAGAAGGTCTTCATTCCGCAGCCTCGCAAACTATGGCGCGTTTCGCCTGCTCGCGGCGGATGGCGTTTCGTTTTCTAGTGACCATTTCAAGGTGATCGGGGTGAGGGCGAACGCACAGCCGGTTGCGGCAAACGTGGTCAAGTTCCTTCTTGCCGGGGATATAGCCGTGTTCGTTGGTCCACAAAACGATGTGGACGGCGACAGTCTGGCCAGCGAGGGCCATACGAGGGTAACCAGCACCTCGACCTTCTGTCCCGGATGTCGGTCCGGTCCAGATCCAGCAACCTGTCTTCTCATCGATCCGGACGCGTGCCATGACCTTTTCGCGGATGCTGTCGCGTCGGCTCATCAGACCCAAAACTCCAACTCATGCTTGAGATCGGCATAGATCGAAGAGTAGCGCTGGCTGTTTTCATCCTCAGTGAGGCATTCGATTGCAATTTTCGCAGCATCCAAGAGCTTTTCGACAACTTCGATATCGCCGAAACTGCCATTTATATCAGCTCCCTCGCGGCTGAAGCGCAGCAGCTCGGTTACAGCTTCCGATGCCTGGTGGGCCGCAGCGACGGCGTGTGTCTGCCGATCGGCGTCTGACATGTTGTAGACATCGACCGTCATGGGTTCACCAGCTGGTGATAGCGATTCAGGAATGACTGAGCGGCAACCTCGGGAGCCCACGGGATGATTTCCCAATCGTACGGCTGAGCGTAGTCGTCGATCCCCCACCGCTCACCCTTCCATGGAAGGAGGTCGCGGCGTTCAGTAGCAAGCATCCTCAAATCAGCACGCTTGATTTCTAACGGATCGGTGATTGCCACACTGAATCTTGCGAGGATTGCCGCCTCACACTTCTTCTCGATCGCTTTGAAGGACGGGTTTAGTGACTTTAGCGGTGCGTTCATATCGCCGCACACGGCCTCGCCAACCTCGTGCATCAGAGCTTCCAGCGCGAGTTCATCGGGGACAGAGTGACTCATCCGAACGCAGTGCTCGGCAACAGAGTAGAACACGCGTTTTTGCAAGATGCGGCTATAGCACTGGCCGGCGCAGCGGCCCTCGTAGGCGAGGCCATAGGCGATATCCTCGATAGTGATCTCCGAATTCCACGGGTCTTCGAAGTCGAAATAGGTGCCAGATCCCAGAAGGATCGTCGGACCGACAGCACGGCGGATCGCGCTATCACGCATTTTTTCGATGGTGACTTCCTTGGTCATACGACCTCCTTCATCCAGGATTCAAATTCGGCACGCAGTTTCAGCCAAAGCTTTCTGGCATTTGCGTCGGTGTTGATGTGGCTGCGGCTATCCACCTTCAGCAGGTAGCGAACGTGCTTAGCGACAACGTTGTCCTCATCCATGGCCGGTAGCTCCTTCTCTTCAAAGAGGAAGCGGCGGAATGCGGGCTCCTTGCACATCATGGCGCAATTGGCGGCATAGTTCGGCTCGTCGGACTTTTCCTGCCTCGGCTCGGCGCCGCGCGGATCTTCGGGCGGCTTGAGCTTGCGGATCTCTGCGAATGCCGCGTCGAGCAGTGTCAGCAGAGCGCGGATCAGGAGGGGCGCCTTCATCATGAGACGACGATCGTCGTAGCTGCAGTCTCGGGTTAGGAGCGCAATAGGCACAACCTCGCCGGTCTGTCGGTCGACGATGCAGATCTCGGCCCGTTGATCCCTCAAATTATAGGACTCGCTCCACGCCTCGCTTGCGAGGCCTGCAATCTCGCGAGCCATAGGAAGCAGAGGTTTTGCGTCGTTCAGCCGCATGAACATCACATAACCTCCAGCGCATTGCGAAACATGAGTGGCTGCTGATCTCGTGGGATGCGGTTGCGTCCCCGCGACATCGGATGCTTCGGAGATCCGTCCTTATTTCTGCCAAGGCAGACGAGGCTGACGGTATGGAGGCGGGCGCGCGAGATGAACCATTCGTCGCGGTCAAGGTGATTGCCGCCATTGCCCCACGCGGCCAACACAGGCGTGCCCTGATGGCGGGAGAAGGTGAGGGCGGATTCGATGAACTCGCCATTCTTAGGACCGACGCATGCGCCTTCCGCCATCATCACACTCGGGTGCGAAGCGCGGAAGGCGTTGAGGTTTACAACGATCAGGCCGCTGTAGCCCCAGAGCTTGCCGAAGTACGTCAGTTCGCGCAGCGTCGGATCGTCTTTTTCGTCGTCAGCTGTCGATGGGTTCAGCATGCAGACGACGAGAAGGCGCTTGCCGGCATCCCATGTGCGGCAGAGTTCGTATCGGTAGCGCTTGCAGTCGGAAATGACTGCGCTCTTCTGGGTGCCAATTTCGCCCGATATCGACAGCTGGCTCATGCCGCCTCGCTTTCGTGGGCGGTCACAGACGACGCTCCTGTGATCCTCATGACCCCAACCATCATGACCGTGTTGGGATCACCGGCAGTGGACAGGAATGCAGGGTTGCGGCCTTCGCCCACGATGATTTCGACCTCGTCACGGTCGAGATGTTCAAGGGCGGCTATTACGTAGCGACCGTTGTAACCCTGCCGGATCTCGCCGTCGCACTGGATCTGGATCTCGTCGCTTGCCTCGCCCCCGACTGCATCGCTGCTGGACTGCAGAACAAGGCGACCTGGCTGAAAATCGAAGGCGACGCCGCTCATCTTGTCGGAGCTGATCGTCAGCACGCGCGCCAAAGCCGTCGCCAGCGCCTGCGCACTAAAAGTGGCCCGTACGCCATTCTTGCTCGGGGAAAGGGCCTTGTAGGGCACGAAATCGCCGTCAACGAGCTTCGAGGTCAGGACGGCCTCATCGCTGGCGACGCGGATTTTGTCCTCGGAAAGGTCAATTGTCACATCTTCCTTCTTGTCGAGGATCTTCACGATCGCCGGTATCGCCGCGTTCGGAACGGTGACTGATGGGACCCCGTAAAGGTCCTGATCGAATTCGATCGACGACAGGAAGCGCTTGGCCAGCCGGTTTCCGTTGGATGCGCAAACCATCAGCCCGTCGGCTTCTGCGTCGAGCCGAACGCCGCAGTAGGCGTAGCGCTGTTCGTTCGTCTCGACAGCGAAGGAAACGGCCTTCAGGGCTTTCAGGAAATTGACCGCGCTGAGGCTAAGCTGATGAGGCAGGTTGCCTGACGGCATAACGGGAAAGTCGCTCGCGGGCAGGACCGGGAGCTTCGTCCGGAAGGCGCCAGAGCGGATGCGGATGTCGGAAATCTTTCCCGCGGTGCGCCCTGCCTCGACGGTGATGTTGAAGCCATCCGCAACGTTCTTGACGATGTCGACGAGCATCTGTGCCGGGCAGGCAAAGGGCTCGAAATCGCGCCCGATCTCTGCCGAAAATGTTGATCGGATCTCCTGGTCAAGGTTCGTTCCAGTGATCGACAGCCTGTCGCCCTCACGGTCGAACAGGACATGCGTGAGAACCGGTATTTTTGCCTTTCCGTCGACCGCATCTTTCGCGACAGAGAGCGCCGCAGCGATAGAGGCTTTTTCGGTGATGAACATTTACACCCCCGCCTTTGTCTTGCAGCGATCAGCGAGGCGCAGTTCCGCAGCCGGTGGGCGGAGGTTGCACTCTGCTCCGAACAAGTCGTGGACGATCTGCAGCAGTTCGAGGGTTGGCTCGCGATCAGCAATCGCGCGATACAGATGCTCGATGCCGGCGTGATCAGAATTGATGGCAGGGCTGTAGCCATTAATGTACATGACTGCCTCCGATTGTCGGCTTGCTGGCAATCTCCGCTACGTGCATGCTGACGCGAGGGAGCGATAGCTGACGCAGCTGAAACGCGCCGCCCATATAGAAATCACGCATGAAGGTGACGCGATCCTCACGGAAGCGGACGTCGCCGTTACGGGCAGCGCGTGGTGGCGGCGCGCGGTTGAGGGCCTCCTCCGCCAAGCGAACGGCGCTGCTGCGGACCTCGATCAAACCGTATCGGTCCAGATGGATACGCAGCGCGCGAACGCCGACTTCGTAGGTCTCGGCGATATGCTCGATGCTCATGCCTGAGGCCAGATGGGCTGCAAGCGTTTCCCGATCGGGAACCTTTCTTCTATGGTGCGGCATGCTCATTCTCCATTGACCTGCAGCCACTGGCGCACGGCGCGCGAGAGATCGCGGTCGCGGTTGGAACTGCAGAGGTTGATGATGTTGAGGACGGCTGGGAGCAGCTCGCGCAGCGTCTCGCCATCCATGAGGGCGTCACCGGGGCCGAGGGCGTCATCATTGACGATGCGCACGGCGGCATTCGCCAGATCCTTGTTCACGAGCGAGAGCTTGTCAGACGCTGCCAGAACCTGCCTGAGCTGATAGTCCGGCATGTCGCGGTCCTCCAACTTGCTGGCGATGCGAAGGCGCGGCTTCTCAGTCGCTGGAAAGCGAGTGACCTCCATTTCAGATCCTATCCGCCAGCGAGGAGGCGCGTTCGGCCGCACAAAGGGCGGCAAAAATCGCCTGCATGTTCCAGTAGACCAGCACGGCAATGATGACCTTGAGCCACAGAACGTCGCGGCGACGGCGCGCCTCGATCTCATCAGCCGAAATGCAGATTGGCTTGATTTTAAAGTGCTGCATGGGAACGAAGCTCCATCCGTTTCGGAACCCGCTTGCCGCTAGGGGTGGCGCGACAAGCGGTGACCGAAGCGGATACTCAGGCCGCAATCGGCATTCCCGCGTGACGGACGCGCTCAGCGACGGACGCCGCGTTGCGTGCCTGGCTCTCCTTGCTGATGCCTGCGGCGATGAGCTGCGCTTCCGTCATCGCGCCGCGCTCCTGCCAGAGCCGGAACATGGTTTCGCGATCGAGCTTATCGGATGCTGTGAGTTGGGCGATGCGCTGCATTCTTTTTCTCCTATGCCTCTCCCGGTTTCGCCGCTGCTCAGGGAGGAGGAGAGAGCAGCGGCGCGCCCCGTGGGCGATCCGGCTTTGGGAGGAGGAGAAGTCCGGACAGCTAGAATATGTCGAATATCGACAATGACTGTCAAGGAGAAAAGTTGTCGATTATCGTCAATATGCGGAAATCCAGCGTTAAGCCATTGACGCATATCGGCAAAAGAAAAGGCGGCACAAAGGCCGCCTCAGTTAAATCGTTGGAGGGTGTTCCTTAGTCTTCGCGCTGGACGCTGAAGACGATCCTTCCAACGATGCGGACAATATTGCCGTCGCCCTCGGTAAGATCGATCGGCAACTGATGGCGTGGATCGCTCGACTCCGGCAGCAACCAATATTTGCCGTCGTCATCCATCCAGAGCTTCTTGACGGTAGCCTCTCTCAGTCCGTCCGGGCGCTCAACCTCGATGATGTACCTTTTACCAACAGCGGGACTTTCACCGGTTTCCTGAATGTCGGTATAGATCACCGCCGAACCTTCAGGGTAACGCCTGTTCATAGAGGGTCCACGGGTTTCTGCGCCGTGCAAGGACAAATTTCTGAACTGTTCATCATCCGGAACGACTACCTCATACCAATCGTCTTCCGGCCAAACATTGGACTCTGCCCACTGCCCCGCCTGGACGTGTTGACGGATGCTAACACGACGCACATGACCGGTATCTGAAATGAAGTCTGCTGGCTCGCGGTGAAAGATCTCCGCGAGTCGCTTGAGCTTTGAAAGGGTCAGTTCCGTCTTTCCCTTTTCGAGACGGTTATAGTTCTCGGTGGAAATATCCATCTCTGCGGCGACCTCGGCTTGGGTCTTCCCGCTGGATTCCCTGATCTTTTTAAGTTGGTTCGTCATGACTAAACTTATAACGAAAATCGTCAAATCATGTATGACGCAAATCGACAATGAAAGAGCTTGACTCTAGTTGTCGATAATCGACATATTGGCGGGCATGAGATTGAAGCTGTGGCGACAGACGCACGAACACACCCTGGCGGAAATGGCCGGTATTCTCGCAATTGAGAATGCTCGGACGTATCAGCGCTACGAGGATGGCGAGAACAGAGCCGACGCCCCGCTTGTCGAACGCATTCTTGCTGCCACCGAAGGCGCGGTTTCGCTCGACGACCTTCACCAGCAGCGCCTTGACTGGTTGCGCGCCAACAAGCCGGAGGCGTTCAATACCGGCGCGCCAGCGGATACCCCTCTTATGATGGAGGCGGCATGTCGTTAGGTTCCTTGCGCAGCCAGTGGAGTGTCTGCGCCAACTCGCGCCGGGCTGGCGGACCTCCAATGCCCGGCGCGCCTTCTCTTTGCAGTGCAGTTCGGTCGTTCGTCCAGCCATGCGGCCCTCCGTGATTTGCTGACGAACCACCGATAGGGCGCGACCCAGCGCCGATCATCGAATCCATTTCCGATTTTGTTTCCTTGATTTCGAGGGAGAGTACCTGTGCGCACAATTTCCGAGATCGAAATCCGATCAATCAAATCCGCAACCGAAGCGTCCTACACCTTGGGTGGCGGCGTCACCGCGTTTCCGGAGCTGACGCGCGTCAATGTTTCGACGCTCTCAAAGTATGCGTCGTTCAATGATGATCTGAAGGAAAGCGTCATTCCTTGTGACGTGGCAATCGAAGCCGATCGACGCGCAAAAAGTCCCGCGATCGTCAGCGCAATGGCGCGGCTACTTGGATACCGGCTAGTTCCCGACCAGGCAGAGCAGATTGACGGTCCGATAACTGAGCATGACGCCCATCGCGTCCTTTCGGAAAGCATGGATCTGTCGAAGGCGATCCTGAATGCTCTTCTCGATAACCGCATCGATGCCTTGGAGCGCAAGCAGATCGCGCGGGAAGGTCGCGAAGCCCTACGCGCTATAGAGCAGGTTTTGGTTAAGCTCGAAGAGGGAGGCGCTTGATGGAACAGGCGATTGGACCTGATGGTCACGCGCTTCTCCGCCGCATTCGGCTTCTTCGCGATCAGCATCTCGCCGCAGACGAGACGGACAGACAATTGCTTCTGTCGCTAATCGCGCGCGGCCATGTGCGTCGCTGCGGTTCGGCTCATGCGCGACTGACACTCACCTCGAAGGGTAACACCCAACTCGACCGCCTAATGAGGTGCGAGTGATGAACATTCTGGCGCCGTCCACCACTCATCAACGCATGCAGGCGTTTGACAGCCTGCCAAAGCCGCTCCGGATCGCAATTTCCGGAGCGGCTTTCCCTTACGACCCACGTGAGATCGCAGAGCGCATCGCCAAGGGTCGTCGTCCAGAAACCATTCTGCGGGGCATCGTCCGCTGCGAGCGGAGGGCTCAACAATGAACGCAAGGGCACATCAGGTCTCGCGGGATCGCCAGACCGATCTTCTGGCCCGCGCAAGACGCGACGGGTTCGTTATCAGTGAAACATCGGCGGAGCGCCTGTCCTGCATCAAACTCAACACCAAGGGTTTGCTTGCGCGCGATCCGAAGGCGGCGGACAAGTGGTATCTCACGGACAAGGCTGCCGCCGAGCATCCGCCTGAGGCTGAGCCGGCTGGGTCGGCGGAGCGAACCATTATCCGTCGTCGCATCGACAGCATCGACAGCGCAGATCGGCTGCGCGTTGTCGACCAGGCGGCGGTTGAGGCTCTCAAGCCATCGATCCGAGAGCACGGTTTAAAGACGCCGATCACGGTGCAGGGCAAGCCCAGCGATGAGCGCGTGACGCTCTGTGCAGGAAAGCACCGCCTGGAGGCCATGCGCCAGCTCGGCGAGGAATTGATCGACTGCTTCCACGAGGATGTCGATGACCTCGATCGAGAGCTTTGGGAAATCGACGAAAATCTGATCCGGTCGGAGCTGACGCCCGCTGATCGGGCGTTGTTCGTCGCGCGACGCAAGGAAATCTACCTTCTGAAGCATCCCGAAACTGCTCATGGCGGCGATAGATCAAGTCGCCAAGTTGGCGACTTGCTTAGTGCTCGTCGGTTCAGTGCTGCGACAGCGGAAGCAACTGGGCAGAGCGAGCGCGCCATTCAGCGGGACGCATCTCGTGGAGAGCGTATCACGGAGATGGCTCTGCACCTCGTGCGTGGGACGCGGCTGAACAGCGGCGCTTTCCTCGATCGATTGAAGACCGTCGCGGAGGACAAGCAGGTTCTCTACGTCAAGGCAGCCCTCGACGACGAAAAACGCAAGGCTGCCGAGGTGAAGGAAAACCGGCGGGCGCTCTCTGAAGTCCGCCATGCTGTGCGACTGACCCACATGGCGCATGTTACCGCAAACGGCGCGGCGACCGCCGGTCAGGTAGCCCACAAGTTCCCGATCATTTATGCGGACCCGCCATGGAAATTCGGCGTCCACTCGGAGGTGACGGGGCGCGAGAAGAGCCCAGAGAACCACTATCCGACCATGACGACGCACGAGATCTGCGCGCTTTGGGAACAGATCGGATCGCCGGCGAAGCAGGACTCCGTTCTATTTCTCTGGGCAACAAACCCGATGCTGCCGGATGCGCTGAGCGTAATGGCTGCGTGGGGCTTCGCCTACGTGCATCACTGGATATGGGACAAGGAGGTTGCTGGCACCGGTTACTGGGGCCGTGACCGCCACGAGCTGCTGCTGATTGGGCGGCGCGGAAACCCTGCCGCGCCCTTGCCTGGTAGCCAACCGCAGACCGTCCATCGCGAGACGAAGGGGCGGCACAGCGCTAAGCCTGCCTTCTTTGCCGAAACGATCGAGCGTTTGTATCCGGATATGCCACGCCTCGAAATGTTCTGCCGCGACCCGCGTCCGGGCTGGACGGCGTGGGGCTTCGAGGCCAAGGCGGAAGGCGAGGTGGCTTGATGTTCCCCGTCTCGTCTCTCCCATTCGTTGATCAAGCTATTTGGGCAGAATCTCCCGTAGCGATCGGCGTATCCGGAGGCAAAGACAGTCAGGCGGCAGCGCTGGCGACGTTCCAATATCTTGACCAACTGGGGCATCAAGGTCCACGGGTTCTTGTTCACGCCGATCTTGGTGTTGTCGAGTGGAAGGATAGTCTGCGCGTTTGCGAGGAGCTTGCAGGCCATCTTGGTTGCGAGCTTTTGGTTGTCCGCCGCAAGGCCGGCGACTTAATGGATCGATGGGAAGCGCGATGGCGTTCCAGCGTCGATAGATACGCGGCCCTTGAAACGGTAACCCTAGTTCCATGCTGGTCAACTCCGCGAATGAGGTTCTGCACCTCGGAACTCAAGACTCATGTCATTCAGGCCGAGCTGAGGCGGCGATACAAAGGCCAAACGGTCATCAATGTGACGGGGGTTCGCCGCGAGGAAAGCGCAGCGAGATCCAAATCGACCGTTGCTGACGAAGGCGCGGCCAATGACAGCTTCATCAACTGGCGGCCTATCGTGGATTGGACCGTGCGGGAAGTGTTTAGCGCGATCGACGCCAGTGGCCTCGCCCCACATCCTGCTTATCGCGAAGGTGGGATGAGCCGAGTTTCCTGCATGTTCTGCATTATGTCGAACATTGCGGATCTGATGGCTGCCGCTGCGCAGCCCGAGAGCCACGATCTCTATCGTCGGATGATAGGGCTTGAATGCGACAGCAGCTTCGCGTTCCAAGGCTCCAGGTGGCTTGGCGATGTCGCACCGCAGCTGCTCACGTCAGATCTTCACGAGCGCCTCATCGTAGCCAAATCGACAGCACTCTGGCGCACACAGGCAGAGGCTCGCATCACTGAAGGCATGCTGTATGTCAAGGGATGGCCCACCCGTATGCTTACGGATGCAGAGGCGGACATCCTAGCCGGCGTCAGAGCAGAGATCGGCGCGCTCTTCGGCATTGAATGCGCTTTCCTCGATCGTGAGAGCATCCATGATCGCTATGCGGAGCTGATGCGTCAGCGGGAGGCGGCATGAGCCAGTTCCTCCGACCAGAAATCGATGATTGCGAGAACGACGCAGAACGCGCGAACTGGCTTCTCACGTCGCCGATCGACTGCCTTATCCGCGATGAGAACTTCATTCGAATGGTTCTTCGCGGGACTCATTTTCATGCCGGCCTTGCCTACCTCGAAGCTGAGCTTTCGCACCTACGCGAGCCACGGCGCGAGGACGGTTGGCCGGTTCAGATTCTTGCTATAGCGGCCGCACGGGGACGGCTGAAACGAATTGCGAGCGGTGCGACGCTCAAATCGGAGGCAAATCCGTAAAACCATGGAATGGCAGCACGAGGCTTATCGGTCCGTTTTCTTCTGCGGCGGCGTGAAGATCGGCACAGTAAATCCACCTTGGAATGGCACAGGGCGCTGGCGCTGGCGCATTTGGGTGACGAGCACAACTCATCCGCAAGACGGACGTGCGGACACTCGCGAGCATGCCATGCGGCAGGTCGAGGGCCGTTTTAACGCTTTCCTCATGACGGCACGCCTGCGGTCGGAAGGCGGTGCGGTGTGAGCATCATGATCATGAGTCGGTTGTTCCGAATGAACCTAGGTGGTTGCAACAGGAAGCTTCTGGCAGTGCGCCTGGCTGACTTCGCAGACGATGAGGGTCGCGGCATATATCCAGGCGTGAAGCGTCTCGCTGCCGAGACGGAACTGTCTGAGCGGACCATCCAGCGCATCCTCGCTGATTTCGTACAGGACGGCATCCTTGTTGTCGTGAAAGAGGCATCTGGTCGGCCCGGACAGGCTACCCGCTATGACTTCGATCTGGCTGCGCTGTTCGGATACACCCCTAAGGAGACGGGTGACATGGTGTCACCCGTTGAACAGGCCGGACGGGTGACAAACGAGCAGGAGACGGGTGACACCGACGACAGAGACGGGTGTCACGGTGTCACCCGAACCGTAATAGAACCACCATTAGAACCATCATCTGAGAGAGAGGGCGCGCGAGCTGGTTCGGAAGAAAGCGATACGGCCCTCGTCGAGGATCGTCGGAAGGTCGAAAAGGAGTTCAAGCTCTGGTATCGCAACTGGCCAACATCCCTCAGCGACAGCGAGCCGGCGGCGCGCCGTGCTTGGGATGCCTTGACTGTCGACGAACGCGCAGTCTGCCTCCAGCGGACGCCTGCGTTCATCAATGCCGTGAAGGCAATCAAGGGTAAGTTCACGTTCTCTAGCGTCTACCTGTCGTCCAGGGCTTGGGAAAAGCTCGACGATCCGAAATCAGACGTGGCGCTGCCTTCGGTCCACAATCCTTTCAGCAGGGCTTGGATGGCAGGACTGCTCGCCGAGCTGATGAAAGCACCCAATCAGAACATGCCGGTGCCCACGGCTTTCCAGAATCAACAACTGAAAGCTGGTGGCGAAGCGGCGGAGGCCGTCCGTCGGGATCGTCTGCGGAAATACGGATGGCCTCGGGTCAATACCATGTTCAGCCAAGCCTATGACCGCAAGGGCGTCACCGTACGGCCCGATCTCGCGGCGCTCTCTGAGGTGTTCCAGCGTGTCGACGCAAACACCCTGGAGCGGTGGAAGTGTGCCTTCGAGAGCCGCGGTTGGCCTTGGCTGCCGAACACCGGGCACGAGTGGTTCTTCTTCCCGGCGGGGGAGCCTGAAGAGGCTTTGAGCGATTTCAGCAACGCAATCACGAGGGAACGAGGCGATGACGATGGAGTTTAAGCGCGGCGCATTCGATTTCGGCGGGAAGGTCTCCCTCAAAGGGATAGAGAAGCTCGACAGAATCGCCGACGAACAGCGAATCATGATCAGCAATCTGGCTATGGCGAGCCGCCGAATCATTGCTGACTATCCCGAAATCTGTGCCTGGTATTGCTTATCCGTCAGAACCGGGAGCGAGTTTACGGTGGAAAAGTTCCTGTATGAGGAAAATGTTGAGGCCTTGGTGCCGACGTTTCTGACGGCTCCAAAGTACACGAGGGGCCGTATGGTTCAGCCTCACAAGAGGCCGGTGATGCCGGGTTATGTGCTGGTTCAATGCGCTGCTAGCGCTCATGCGTTCATCGCCTTGATGAGGGTAAAGCATGTCATGGGCATCATCGGTGGCGCTGAGAAGCCGTTCAAAATCCCGTTGAAACACATCGAAAAATTCAGAGCGCGTGCGAAAGGCGGCGAATATAACTATCGCCAAATAAACGTCGACTATCACCTCGGAGAACCGGTTAAGGTAACGGACGGACCGTTCGCGTCTTTCAGTGCCGAGGTGGTCGCCGTCGATGGCGAAAAGCATCGCGTGACAGTCGAGGTGGAGATCTTCGGTCGGAAGACGCCGCTCGAATTAGATGTTGCGCAGGTCGAGAAAGTGTGAGTAGAAATCGTCTCACGGACAAGCTGATGATCCTGCAGTGAGCCTCTGAGAACACACGAGAGTGTGGGGCAATAGCCCGAGGTTGGTACACCGGTCAGCCCCCGCCCTGAAAGCCAAGATACGGCGATAGATTCAGGGTCAGTGCGACAGCTATGAGATGATGACAGGCGGCCTTGGGGTCGCCTTTGTTGTTTAATGGTTATGAGCTGTCGTGCTGGGCTCATGAAATCCTAGATCAGGAGATCGCAATGGGTATCCGTTGCAAGATGACGTTGGAGAACGTTTACGCGAATGCTTGGGGTGGCTCGAAGGCAATCTTCCGCTGCACCTATGACAAGGCCATCGCTGAGGATCTGTCGTTCTCGAAAGCGACGCCAAGCGGTTTTGCCGAGTACAACATCGACAATCCTGCGGCTGCTGAGCAGCTCGTCATCGGAAAGCAATACTATGTCGACTTCACTCCGGTGGAGTAGTTAGCGTATAGGCGGCCTTCGGGTCGCCTTTTCTGTTTAAAGGGTATGGGCAAGCTCACATCCCTGAAGCCTCGGCTCAAGACCCTCGGCTCTCGGCTCACTCCGATCTCTCCATCGACACGTCAGGAAGCGGAAGCGCAGCGCAGTCGTGAGCGTGACCAGAGCCAGCCATGGCGAGCCTGGTACAAGAGTAACCGATGGCGGAAGCTGCGAGAGGAAGTGCTGAGGCGTGACCTCTACACCTGCAAGCAAACGGGTGTTCTCTGCATCGGTAAGCATCCAGCCGATAACAGTCCAGTGGTTGACCATAAGATCCCGCATCGCGGTGACGAGCGGTTGTTCTGGGATGTGAACAACCTGCAGACAGTGAGCAAAGCCTACCACGACAGCGAGAAGCAGAAGCAGGAGCGGGCTCGGCCCGGCTGGTGATATGGCCAAGGATGCAAGCGAGATCATTGTCGACGGCAGCGAACTGCTGCGCACACTGAGGATCGGTGTTCGCTTGCCCAAAGGCTTTGCCCTGCGGATGTGGATGGCGACCAAGCTGTTCGAGCTAGCAGGGATCGTGAGCGGCATGACCGTGGTCGTCGAGGTCGATGACAGCAACACCGATGAGGCAGGAGCCTGACGATGCAGATAGCAATGATCGAAGGCGCAACGCGTATCATCGGTAAGAGCCAAGGCTACCTTGGTCTGCCTTTGCTGGACGAGGTGATCCACTGCACTGTCGGAGGCGAAGGAACGCCAGCGATGGTCACGGCTTGGTCACCCACACCTGAAGAGCTTGCTCGCCTCAATGCAGGTGCATCTGTGCACCTTCGTGTCCTCGGCACCATGCACCCACCGGTCATGGTCGATGTGGGTGAACCGCCGATCGAGGCCTGACCCCTCAGGGGGGTGGGTCGAAAGTCTGGAGGACCCCCTCGGCCCGGACCCGCGCCCCTCTCATTTAGAGATTTTTTTCGGATGAACGAGAATTTTGACCTCTTCGGTCACTCGATCCCAGAGTGGAAAGGGAAGCGAGGTAGACCCCCATACGAGCCGTCCGACAAAGACCGCAACAAAATCAAACTGTTGCTGGCGCTCGGATGGTCGATTGAGCGAATGGCGAACGGCATCGGTATCTCGCCAGCCACTTTGAAGAGGTATTTTAGAGCCGAGTTGAAAGAGCGCGGGGCTATGCGAGACAGGCTCGATGCAAGGCGCTTCGAGATCGCGATGGAGCAGGCCAACGCTGGCAACGTCGCTGCCCTCAAGGAGTTGGGCAAGATGCTCGATAGCAACGACCGCATGGGAATGGATCAGCGGCTACGCGACGCCCAGGAGAAGAGGCGAGGTGACGCCGCAAAGGAAGAGACCACGCCCCAAGGCAAGAAGGAAGCGGCAAAGGCTGCAGCGAAGACAGCCGGAGCAGACAGCGATTGGGGCAGTGATCTCCTTCCGGGAATCCAAGGGAAACCGAACTGATGGACACAGCTTGGATGCCGGAGTCGACCTGGTCGACTGCTGTTCCAGACTGGAAAGAGCGCATCCGCTTTCGAAGATCCATGGTGCCGGATCTGCCGCTCTTCGATGCCGTGGCGGAAAAGGCACTACGGATTTTCAAGCGGCTCCGCGTGCCGGACGTCATCGGAAACCCCACCTACGGCGAGGCCTGCGACGAGTGGGTCTTTGATATCGTCAGGGTCATCTTCGGGAGCTATGACCCCGAAATAAAGCGGCGCATGTTGCGGGAATTCTTCCTGCTGGTGCCGAAGAAGAATGGAAAATCCTCTATCGCCGCCGCCATCATGGTGACGGCGGCAATCTTGAACGAGCGGCCGGAAGCCGAGTTGCTGCTGATCGCGCCGACGAAAACAATCGCAGGGATCTCGTTTAAGCAGGCTGCTGGTATCGTCCGCCTGGATGCGGAGCTTTCCAAGCTCTTCCACATTCAGGATCATCTGAAGACGATCACGCACTTGAACACACTTGCGGTGATCATCGTTAAGGCTGCTGCCGCTGACGTTATCACCGGCTCGAAGGCCACCTACATCCTGATCGATGAAACGCACGTCTTCGCGACCATGGCGAAGGCCGCAGACATCTTCGTCGAAATCCGCGGTTCACTGGCCGCTCGACCCGACGGCTTCCTGGTGCAGATTACCACCCAGTCGAAGACGCCGCCAACAGGCGTGTTCAAGGCTGAGTTGAAGAAGGCGCGCGACGTTCGCGACGGTCTGTTTGAGTTCCCCATGCTGGCGGTTCTCTACGAACTGCCGCCGGAGGATGCGGTCGACGGCGGGTGGATGCGGAGGGAGTTGTGGGGGCTCGTCAACCCGAACCTAAACCGTTCCGTCGATGAGGCCTACCTCGCGGGCGAGATTGCAACGGCGCTGCGCGAAGGGCCTGAGAAGCTGGCTCTGATCGCGTCCCAGCACTTCAACGTGGAGGTCGGGCTTGGACTACATGCTGATCGCTGGGCTGGAGCCGACTACTGGCTTGCAGCAGCGGCCAAGGAGATGACGCTCGATCGTCTCCTCGCAGAGAGCGAGGTTGTCGTGATCGGTGTCGATGGTGGTGGCCTCGATGACTTGATGGCGATTGCGGTCATTGGTCGTCAGAAAGGCACACGCAACTGGCTGCACTGGGGTCGGGCTTGGGCACATGAGGATGTGTTCGAGCGCCGGCAGGAGATAGCGCCACGCCTTCGCCAGTTCGAGGGTGAAGGGGACCTGGTTGTCTGTAAGGAGGTTGATGACGACGTGAACGAAATCGCGGATATCTGCGAGAGGGTTCACGCGCTAGGCCTTCTGCCGGAGCAAGCAGCTATCGGTCTTGATGCCTATGGTATCGCAACGCTGCTTGATACCTTGGCTGAAAAGGGGATTGGCGGGGATCTGACCTTGGCAGTCTCTCAAGGCTGGAAACTTCAATCGGCCATTACGACGCTGCCTAGAAAGCTCAAGGACCGAACGTTGCAGCATTGCGATCAGCCTTTGATGGCTTGGGCAGTGGGCAACGCCAAGACTGAGTTGCGAGGCTCGAACTATCTGGTGACAAAACAAGCGGCCGGCGCGTCGAAGATCGACCCGCTGATGGCTCTCTTCAACGCAGCGATGCTGATGTTCCAGAACCCGGAAGCGAGGGGTGACGGCATGGACGATTACTTCAAGAGCATGGCAGGTGCGGCGTGAACCTTCTTCGAAAAATGGCGGATGTCGTCATCCGAACGCTGTCTCTCACCAGTTCGGCCGGCTGGCGCAGCGAAGGCGAGCGTGGGGACGCAGGTGAGTTGGTGACTGCCGATAGTGTCCTGAGCATCTCAGCGGTATGGGCCTGCGTGAATCTCATCGCCGGCACAATCGCAAGTCTGCCGGTCATGATCTACCGCGTCGACAAGAAGGGAAATCGTGTCGTTGCTAAGGAACATCCATTGTATCGCGTGCTGCATGACAGCCCAAATTATGATCAGACGGCTGTAGACTTCTGGGAATTCGTGGCTGCTTCTATCGAGCTTCGAGGCAATGGGTACGCCCGAATCGAACGAAGCGTAGGGAATGTCGCCGGCCTTCATCCAATCATTCCGGAGGTTTCCGTCCGGCGTCTAACGAATGGCTCGATCGAGTATCGGTGGTCACAAGACGGAAAATCATACGTCGAAACCGACCAGAACATTCTCCATATCCGCGGCTTTGGCGGGAACCCTCTTGGCGGTCTCTCTACCCTCCACTATGGCCGGCACGCTTTCAGCCTAGCTCGAGCAACTGACAGATCGGCGGCAAGCATGTTCAGGAATGGCTTGCGCCCTTCCGGTGTTCTCACCTTCGAGAAGTGGCTCAATCCCGAGCAGCGGAAGGTCGCCGAGGACAAGCTTACCGAGAAGTATTTCGGCGCGATGAACTCCGGCCGCCCGCTCATTCTTGAGGGCGGAACCAAGTGGGAACAGCTCACAATCTCGCCAGAAGATGCGCAAATGCTGGAATCCCGTGCATTCTCGGTCGAGGAAATTTGCCGGTTCTTCGGAACTCCGCCATTCATGATCGGCCACACCGAAAAAACAACGAGCTGGGGCAGCGGTGTTGAGCAGCAAACGCTCGGCTTCCAGAAATTCACGCTTCGTCGCCGGCTCAAGCGAATGGAACAAGCTCTCGAAAAGCAGCTCCTTACGCCTGCCGACAGGGCAAATGGCGTGACGATTGAGTTCAACCTTGATGGTCTGCTCCGGGGTGATAGCTCGGCACGCGCCCGTTTCTACCAGCAAATGACTGGGATCGGCGCCATGACCATCAACGAGGTCCGCGCCCTCGAAAACTTGCCGCCCGTAGACGGTGGCGACGTTCCTCGCATGCAAATGCAGAACGTGCCGATCACTGAGATCGACGAAGAAGCAGTCCGCCGCTTGATCTCCGAAGGAAAGGGAGCATCCGCATGATTGTCGCCAATGCACTTTCGCTGCTGACGAAGTCGGCAGCTGTCGATCAGCTCCAGAAAAATGGCCCTTGTGTCGAGATCAAAGCTGACAGCCTGACGGAAACGGGCGAGTTTGAAGGGTATGGCTCGACGTTCGGTGGGAAGCCGGACAGTTATGGAGACGTGATCGCGCCTGGTGCTTTTTCGGAAAGCCTGAAGTCGGGCGTCATGCCGAAAATGTTCTGGCAGCATGACCCTTCCAAGCCCATAGGCAAGTGGATGGATGCCAAGGAGGACAGCAAGGGCCTCTTCCTCAAGGGTAAGCTGAACATGGATGTTCAGCAGGCGCGTGAGGCTTACTCCCACCTGAAGAACGGCGATATCGACGGCCTATCGATAGGCTATCGGATCAAGGAGTATTCGGTCGATACCGAAACGGGCGTCTGGACGCTTGAGAAACTTGATCTTCGCGAAGTATCGATCGTCTCGATCGGCGCCAACGACAATGCAGTCATTACCAGCGTGAAGGCAGCCAAGCAGCTGCATCAGCTGACTGAAAAGCTGAAGGCCGGGGACCGGCTGACAGAACGAGAGTTCGAAATTTGGCTCAAGGGATTGGGCTTTTCGAATTCGCAGGCGGAGCGTGCCGCGCGCCTCCATCTGAAAGGGCAGAGGGAATCTGCCGGTGCGGACGAAGCGCTTGCCTTTCTGCAGGCAATGAAGGGCTGACAGCCCGACCATCACCAACCTCATCTAGGAGATTCCCCATGAAGGGACATAGACGTGCCGTTTTTGCGGCGATGTCGAGCATTGCTGTGCTCGGCGTAATGACCCAATTTGAACGTGCTGCCGGCCGCTATCTTCGCGCGCCGGATCACGATACCAGCACGAAGAGCGTTTCTGAACTGGCGGCAGACATCAAGGCTGATCATCAGAAGGCCTTCGATGCCGTGAAGGCAATCGCCGATGAAGCTCTCGGCAAGGCCAAGTCGGGCGAAGCTCTGTCCTCCTCGCTGAAGGAGAAGGCCGACGAAGCTCTCGTCAAGATGAACACGTTGACCGAGCAGGTTGCCCAGATGGAGCAGAAGCTCGCTCGGGGTGCTGGCGGCGAACATGAAGGTCAGAAGACCATCGGCGAGCAGTTCGTCGAGGGTGATGGCTTCAAGGCATTCAAGGATGCCGGCTTCTCGAAGAGTGCGCGCGGTGCGGACCTCAACGTCAAGGCAACGCTGACTTCCGCAACCACCGATTCGGCTGGTTCTGTCGGCGATGCGATCGCTCCAACTCGCATCCCTGGTGTCATGCCGCTCGCGCAACGGCGCATGACTGTCCGCGATCTGCTTTCGCAGGGCCGGATGGACGGCAGCACGCTGGAATACGTCAAGGAAACCGGCTTCGTGAACAACGCCGCGCCGGTCGCTGAGGGCGCTGCCAAGCCATCTTCGGACATCAAGTTCGATCTGGTGACTACGACTGCAAAGGTTATCGCTCACTGGATGAAGGCTTCGAAGCAGGTTCTCGAAGACATATCCCAGCTTCGCTCAATCATCGACCAGCGCCTGCTCTATGGCCTGGCTTATGTCGAGGAAAGCCAGCTGCTGAACGGCGACGGTACCGGTCAGAACCTGAACGGTATCATTCCGCAGGCGACGGCGTATTCGGCACCGATCACCCTGACCTCGCCGACCAGCATCGATATCATGCGCCTCGCGATGCTTCAGGCGGCGCTTGCAGAGTATCCTGCGACCGGTCACGTCATGAACCCGATCGACTGGGCATGGATCGAGACGCTGAAGGATGGCGAAGGCCGTTACATCATCGGCAATCCGCAGGGCACGGTTACTCCGACCCTCTGGGGACTGCCGGTGGTAACCACCCAGGCGATGACGGTCGATAAGTTCCTGACAGGTGCCTTCAAAATGGGCGCTCAGGTTTTCGACCGTTGGGATGCTCGTGTCGAGGCGGCCTACGTCAATGACGACTTCATCAAGAACCTGATCACGATGCTTGCGGAAGAACGCCTGGCGCTGGCTGTCTATCGTCCGGAAGCCTTCATCTACGGCGACTTCGGTCGCGTGACCTGATCGAGTTCGGCTCGTGAAGGAGGGCGGCATTCATTGCCGCCCTCTCTACGAACCGAAGGAGAGCAGCATGAAAACCTACACAGTTCTTCGCCAGCATCTCGGCGACAAAATGTACATGCCGGGTGACGAGCGGCAGGCGACGGAGGGTGACGTTACTCACCTGATCCGAAACGGTGTCCTGGAAGAGAAAAAATCCGAGAAGCGTGTGGTCAATAAGGCCGCGCCGCCGGTCAAGAACAAGAGCGAATAGCCCATGTACCGTCCCGTTCTCGTCGTGAAGCCAGCGGCGCTGCCTATCTCTGTCGCCGACGTGAAGACCGCGCTGCGCGTAGACGGGCCGGACAACGATGTAGAGATCGAGCGACTGATTAACGCAGCCGTCGATCATTACGAGGGATGGTCTGGTGTGCTGGGTATCTGCCTCGTAGCGCAGACCTGGCGGCAGGACTATGGGCGCTTCGAGGACAAGATGGCTCTCGCCCTCCGGCCGGTGCAGTCGATAGCATCGGTGACATATCGGAACTCACTTGGCCAGGAGGCTACTGTCGCGGCCGATCAGTACGCGCTGAAGCAGGATGGCGGCGGGCAGTCATATGTCAGATTCGTCAGCGAGTTCTCCGCGCCGACCGATCTTTATGAGGATGCGCCAGTTTCTATCGAGTTCGTCGCCGGCTGGCCTCTTGGCAGTGAGGGCAAGCCGACGACCCCTGCCGATATTCAAACGGCGATCATTATGTTTGTCCAAAAACACCTCGACGAGGCCGCTCGGGCGAACTGGGACATTCTAGATCGCGTCGAGAAAGACCTGATCTCGAAATATCGACTTCCGCTCATTTGAGGAGAGACCGATGCGCGTTCGATTTAGCCATGATTTCGACTACAAGCCCACGCTTCAGGCCACCATCGGCTACAAAGCCGGGATGGAGCTGACGGTGAAGCGCGAATGCGGCGAGCAAGCAATCGCCGCCGGCAAGGCGAAAGAGGTCAAGCTCGTAGGAAGGCCCGACGATGGCGCCGACTAACGCACCTACCGCGCAAGAACTCCAGCACCGGGTCTACTTCGACGAACGATCAGGGGGCGATGATGGCTATGGGAATTCCGAAGGCGAGTTTCAGGAGCGCTTCGAAGTCTGGGCAGCGTTTCGTTCACGCGGAGGCTCCGAGGCTGTTGTGGCCGCGAGGTTGGAAGGACGCAATATCCTCGGCGTCTACCTCCGTTCGACTTCCCAAACGAGGCAGATCGCAGCCGACTGGCGGATGAGGGACAAGCAGTCGGGCGAGACCTACGCGGTGAAGATCGTCGACGCAGTTACCGATCGAAATTGGGTCTATCTCGAAGCCCAAACCGGCATTTCTGCATAGCTAGAGGCAACCATGAGCGCAGGAAAAGAACTATGGGGCGCCATCTACCAGGCGCTCAAAGCGAACTCTGCTCTTGTCGCATTGGTAGACGGGATTCACGACAAAGCGCCGAACGACCCATGGGGAGCCAAGGGGGCTTACATCAGTCGCGGACCGTTTTATGGCTCTTCTGATGACGCCGACTGCATTCTGGGGCAGGAAATCACGGCTCAGATCGATATCTGGTCGCGCAAGCCCTCCCGCTGGTCGATGGATGACATGATAGCCGAGGTTCGACGAGCGTTGCACGGGAAGGAATTCCCGCTCGACGAACTGGCGCTTGCGACGATGGAGGTTCGGCTCTGGCGCGTCGTGGACGATCCAGATCCGACTCAGCAGCACGGGATTGTCCAGGTTCTGGCTCTCATTGAAGAGAGTGCGACGTGATAGCAAAAATTGAAGGTCTGAAGCGCCTTCAGGCAAAGCTCGATCGGCTCCCAGCAAAGGTCAAGCAGCGAATCCGGGACGCGATGGAGGCGGGAGCGCAGGAGATCGTCGACTTGGCAAAGTCGTTGGTCCCTGATGACACCGGAGAGCTGCGCGACAGTATCGGTTGGACCTATGGCAGGGCGCCGAAAGGGGCCATGACGCTCGCCACAGTCGAAAGCACTGGTGGCGATCTTACCATCACCATCTACGCCGGGAACAGCGAAGCCTTCTACGCCCGTTGGGTCGAGTTCGGCACTAGCGCGCACGTTGCGGGCGGCAAGTTCGCCGGCGCCAAAATCCCTGCACAGCCAGCGCGACCGTACTTCTATGTCAGCTTCCGAGCCAAACGGAAGCGCGTCAAAGGCAGGATCACCCGAGCCATCAATAAAGCGGCGAAGGATGTCGCCGCCGGAAAGTAAACTGCAACCGCCATCAAGGAGACCTTATATGGCACAGCCAACTACCGCCCGTTTCGGCAAGTTCCGAGTTCTCCTCGGCAACAGTGCGACGCCGATCGTTTATACCGCTCCATGCGGGTTCACCTCGAAAAGCCTGACGCTCACGAAGGATCTAACCGACGTCAATCTCCCGGATTGCGACGATCCGGACAAGGTCGCCTGGGTCGGTCGCGACGCCAGCTCGTTGTCCGCGGCGATTTCCGGTGAAGGTGTCGCGGCTGTCGAATCTGCCGAAACGTGGCTTGAGGCTTCCGAGAGCGTCGACAGCGTCCCGGTGAAGATCGAGCTGGAGTTCCCGGCCAAAACCATCACTTGGACGGGCCTTATGCATGTCTCTCAGCTCGAAATGGGCGCCGAACAGGGCGGTCGTGTCACTTTGAACGTCCAGATGCAGAGTGATGGCGAACTCGTACGCACGGTGAGCCCGTGAGCCGTGATGCCAGGATCGAAGTGGACTGGGCAGACGGAACGTATTCGTTCCGTCTCGCCTGGGGCCAACTGGTGGAGCTTCAGGAGAAGTGCGACGCCGGACCCTATGTCATCCTCGATCGGCTTAGGACCCATCAGTGGCGAATGGAAGATATCTCCAGTACCATCCGCATCGGCCTCATTGGCGGAGGCCTAAAACCTGCCGAGGCTCTGGTTCTCGCCCGGCGCTACGTGGAGGAGCGCCCTCCGCTCGAAAACGTCCATCTGGCGATAGTCGTTCTGACTGCAGGTCTTATGGGGGCTCCTGACGAACCCTTGGGGGAGGACGAGGCGCCAAGTCAGAGCGAACTCGGCTCGACGATCTCCCAAACGGAAAGCTCCGATTTGGCGCAGTCTACGGAACCGGAGCGGCGGTCGGGTACACGCCGCAAGAAATAAATCAGATGTCGATGTGGCAGTTCACTGCCGCAATCGAGGGCTACCTCGACGCGAACACGCCTGATGACGGCAAAATGGGCGACAAGGAAGCCGACGAGCTTTTCGAGTGGCTGAAATCGAAGGAGTGAGCAGTGGCAGCGACGGATCTCGAACGTCTTGTGGTTCAGCTTTCTGCGGACATCACCAAATACGAGCGTGCAATCAATCGCGCCGCTAGTGTTGGCAATAAGCAGTTTGCTGCGATCGAGAAGCGCGCCGTCGCGATGAACAAGAACCTAGCGAGCTCGTTCGCCGCCTTGGGGGCGAAGGTCGGCGTCGCGCTTGCTGGAGCCTTCACCCTCAAAGGGTTTTCGGACCTTCAGGACTCCTACATCAAGATCCAAAATGCGCTAAAGGCGACGGGTCTGCAGGGCGAGCAGCTGACGGGCGTGTATGATCAGCTCTACGCGTCTGCCCAGAAGAACGCTGCTCCGATCGATGCGCTTGCCACGCTTTATAGCCGGGTCGCTATCAATCAGAAAGAGCTGGGCGTTACGTCTCAGCAGGTTGTCGGGTTGACGGATACCGTCGCCAAGGCGCTGAAAGCACAAGGTTCCAGCGCAACTGAGGCGCAGGGCGCTTTGCTTCAGCTGTCGCAAGCATTGGGTGGCGGGAAGATCCAGGCGGAAGAGTTTGGCTCGCTTATCGACGGCGCGCCCGTGCTGTTGCGCGCTGCCGCAGCCGGAATAAAGCAGGCGGGTGGTTCCGTTGCCGAGCTTACCAAGCTCGTTAAATCCGGTCAGCTTTCCAGCAAAGCGTTCTTCGACGGAATTCAGGCGGGTGCGCCTGTTATCGACGAAATGCTCGCTGGCTCGACAGATACCGCCGCACAGTCAATTACCCTGCTAGAGAACTCGCTCACCAACGCCGCTGGTCGATTTGGCGAGGCAACCGGCGCCAGCGATGTCTTTAAGGGCGCGGTCTCCAGAATGGTGGCGTACCTTGATACCGTTTCCTTTGACGGTTTCATTCAGGCCATCAACAATGTTGCAACGGCGCTCGACACTGCTGCCACAAAGTTTAGTTCTTTCATTCAGCGGGCTAACGAGGCGACTGGCCTGACGCCGCAGGTCATCAACGATCTCAGCAAGTTCGGGCCTTCAACCGACAAGGAGATCTATGAGTATCTCTACAAGGGCGGAAAGGAACGAGAGAAGGCGCTTGCTAATGCAAAGGACCAACTTGGCGTCCAGCAGCAGATCAAGGCGCTCGAAACCAACCCTGTTGGCAATAGCGAGGTTCTTCGCGATCTGAAGCAACAACGCGAGGCTATTCTCGCTGCGCGTCAGGACGCATCCGCTACAGGAACCAGTCTCAACCGAAAGCCTGTTCAAGGCCCTCTGAATTTTCAGGGTCCGGTAAAGCCAGCGGTCGCGATCGCGCCAGTCGATATCACCCAATCCCAATATGCTGTCCCTGCTGGTGGTAGCGGTAGCAAATCGAAGAAGGCGCGGCTCGACGATTATCAGCGCGAGACGCAGCAGCTCAGGGAGCATACGACCGCACTGAACGCTGAGACTGAGGCTCAGTCGAAGCTGAACCCTGTCATCGACGACTACGGTTTTGCGGTGGCCAAGGCGCGCGCGCAGCAGGACCTGTTGAATGCCGCGCAATCTGCTGGAAAGGCGGTTACGCCGGAGTTGTCCGCCGAGATTGACAAGCTTTCGACGGCCTACGCCAACGCAGAAGTTGCTGCCAACCAGCTCGCCGAGAGTCAGGACAAGATCCGCGAGCGCGCGGCAGAAATCCAAGATCTCAACAAAGAGGTATTCCGCGGCATCGTTGACGGCTTTGTGGAGGGCAAGGACGCTGCAGAGGTGTTCAGCGATGCGCTCAGCAAGGTCGGCAGCAAAATCCTCGATCTTGCGTTCGATGACTTCTTTGGCACCGGTGGGAAGGCCGGCACGGGCGGTAGCGGCACGAATATTCTTAGCGGCTTCTTTAAGTTGCTGGGTTTTGCTGCTGGCGGATACACCGGCGCTGGGGGCAAGTACGATCCCGCCGGTATCGTTCATAAGGGCGAATTCGTCATCCCGAAAAACGTTGTCGACAAGGTCGGGGTCGGAAACCTGGAGAAGCTCCTCGGCGGCTATGCCGATGGTGGCTTTGTGGGCAAGGCTCCAACCCTGCCTTCGATCTCCAGCCTGTCCAGCGCTCCCGCCATGTCAATCAATTACGCGCCTGTCTACGACAATCGCGGGGTGGACAATGAGCGCCTGGCGAGGCTTGAGCAGCTTCAGGAGAAAGATCGCCGGGAGTTTTCGTCGAAGGCGATCAGCGCGGTGCAGAAGGCTCGAAAGAGCAACGTGAAAGGTCTCTAAATGGCAATCGCCTTTCCGCGCGATATCCTGGACGGTTTCCCCGGCTGGTCGGTTAGGTTTGAGCTCGCATACCGCCAAGAGCGCTCGCGTACGGCCGGTGGCAAAACCTTCGCCAAAGATCTCGGCTCGCCGATCTGGCGAGCCTCCTACGTCACGAAGCCCGTGCGGGCTAACACCGTCGACAAATGGCGAGCGAAACTGGCCAGCATGGACGGTGGCATCCAGACGTTCCTCGGCGTCAACCTATCTCGCTGCTACCCGATTGCCTATCCGCGCGGCTCATGGCCGACAGGGGACGCTTTCGGCGGCACCGGCGGCATCACCGGCATTGACGCCAACCGGAAGGTTTTCAGCGTTCAGGGCTTTCCTCCTGGGTTCAAGCTTTCTGAAGGCGACATGATACAGGTCGGTGCGACTGATCTGCATTGGGTGGAATCAGACGCGGTAGCAAACGGCTCCGGCGTGTTCCCAACGCTCGAAGTACGTCCGCACCTCTGGCCGTCGGTGACAGCAGGCGCAGCAGTGACCGTCAAGCGGCCTCACTGCATCATGTCGATCGACCCTGACACGGTCGGCACGCAGACGGATCTTGCGACCGGTACGGGCGCCATCTCCTTCGATGCATGGGAGGTCCGCTGATGCCGCGCAATATGACGGCTGCCAATGTCGCGGCCCTACAGCAGCGCCGGCTCGTCGCGCGTGATTTCCTCTGGATTGTCGCTCGCGATCGAACCACTGGCGCGCCTGTGCCTGATGGCACGTGGAGCGATTGGGGAGATGTGTCGGCTCAGGTGATCAACCCTGACACCGGCCTCACCGAAACCCGTGACTTCTACGGCTCCGGAACGCTGGTCCATATGAGCGATATCCCGCTCGTCAAGAACATGAGCGTGCAGAACATCACGATCAGCATGTCGCAGATCAATGATCACGTGCAGCAGCTCGCACGCGACTACGACGTTCGTCAGGCTCGTGTCGAGGTCTACCGCGGCCTCTTCGATCCGGAGACGCGGCAGATGGTGGCGCCGGCTGAAAACCGCTTCGTTGGCTTCGCTGACAATCTCGTTATCGAGACGCCGAGCGAGAACGAGGAGGGCGGTATCACCCTGACCTGTGTCAGCCATACGCAGGAGATGACCAGGGCGAATGCCGAGACCCGTAGCCACGAGACGCAGGTTCTGCGGAACGCCGCCGACGCCTTCTACAAGGATGCGGCGACGACACCGACGTGGAAGATCTGGTGGGGCTCGCAGAAGGGTGTCGTTCCCACGCAGAAGAAGCGCAAGAAGTTTCTAGGGATATTCTGATGCGGGAGCTGTTAGCGAAAGAGGCCATGCTCATCGTCGCATTGCGGTTTGCAATCGCCAATGGCATGCGACTAACCTATCGCGGCACGCTTTGCTATGAGCCCCGCGACTTCAGCTACTGGGGCGCCTGATGCATATTCACGAGGCGCGCCTCAGCCATCTGCCAGCACTTGTCGCGCTAGCGGAACGCTTCCACGTGGAGATCGGGGGCCCATATCCCTTCAAGATTGACCGTGTGCGCGCTTTCCTCTCTCAAGCGATCACGAGCGCGGAATTTCTCACGTTGCTCGCTGGTGAGTCTCCCTGTGGGTTCCTGATCGCGCGCGCTGGCACCAACTACCTGACAGGCGAGCGCATGGCGGAAGAGGTGGCGATGTTCGTCGAGCCCGCCTCTCGATCGGCGGGGCTGGCTGCCGCACTGATAAGCGAGTTTGAGGCGTGGGCAATGTCGACGGGATGCTCTGTCGTCAAGCTGACGTCGCAGCACTCGGCACGGCCCGAAGCGGTCGCGCGGCTCTATCGGCGCAGCGGTTATGCCGCGGCAGAGACTGCTTTCATCAAAAGGCTTTAACTGATGGCAATTTTCACGGCTCTGGCGGCGGGTTTCTCCGCTGTTAGCTCCTTTATTGGCAGCCTCGGCGCATTTGGCACCTTTGCGCTGCGCACTGCTGTCGGGGTTGGCTTGAGCCTTGCCGCTCAGGCTTTGGCTGGAAAGCAGAAAGACACTACGAACTTCTCCATCAATGGGGATATTCAGGGCGGTGGCGATCTCGCGCGCTCGTTCATCCTCGGTCGCTATGCGACGGCCGGCAGCCTCGTCTGGTCTAACACCTGGGGCAATGACGGTGACACTCCGAATGCGTGGTTTACGCAGGTCATCGCCCTTTCCGACCTGCCTATCACCGGCCTCGTCGAGATCTGGGTTGATGGCAAGCAGGTCACCTATGACCCGGCCGGCAACAATAACACCGACTTCGGCTATTCTATCCCGGAATATGAGAACAGCGGCCCGAACCTCTACGTCAAGTTTTACAACGGCAAGCAGACGGCTGCTGATCCCGCGCTCTACACCTATGCCCAGAGCATAGAGCGGCCGTGGGGCGTCGATCGCATCGGCTATGGGGTTGCCTATGCCGTCGTGCATGCACGCGCGACGAAGAACATGTTCAGCGGCTTCCCGGCTGTCACCTTCGTCGTCGATGGCATGCCGCTCTATGACCCATCCAAGGATTCGACCGTCGTCGGCGGTTCTGGGCCTCAGCGCTTCAGCGATCCGTCCACGTGGGGCGGTGATGGCGACCGGCTGCCTGCGGTGCAGATCTACAACATCATGCGCGGCCTGCGCTATGGAACGCGGTGGGTCTATGGCGTACAGGGCCTGACGACGGCTCGCCTGCCGGTACAGAACTGGATCACGGCAATCAATAAGTGCCGGCAGGTAATCGTTTCGACCTCGGGCGACGGCATCCAGTATCAGTCCGGTGGCGAGATCTCTGTTGATCAGCCCGTCAATGCGACGGTCGAGAACCTGCTGACGGCCTGCCAAGGCTCACTCTCCGAGATTGGTGGCGTCTACCGCCTCTTTCTCGGCGAACCCGGCACACCAACGATCAGCTTTACGGATGACGATATCCTGTCGACTGATGGGCAGACATTCACGCCGTTCTATGGCTTGGCCGATACCATCAACGGGATTAGCGGCACCTACCCGGAGCCTTCGAACGGCTGGGTGATGCAGACGGCGCGCCCATACCTGCGCCCGGATCTCGAAGCGGCTGACGGCGGCCGGCGTCTCCTGGCTGACGTGTCCTTCGACCTGGTCCCCTACGCCGAGCAGGTGCAGCGGCTGATGAAGTCGGCGCTCCTGGCGGCGCTGCGCGCCCGCCGACACACGATCGTCCTGCCGCCGAGCTTCTGGCCATATGCGGTCCCCGGTGAGGTGCTGCAATGGACATCGGCACGCAACGGCTATGTGAACAAGTGGTTCGTGATCGATGGTGCTGTCGATCGCGCCAACCTCGATGTCATGGTCGACATCACCGAGGTCGATCCGTCCGATTACGATTGGGACTCTGAAACCGAGTTCCATCCGCCTGTTGACGGTGCGGTCGGTCCTGTTGTTCCCCAGCCGCAGCCGATCATCGATTGGTTCGTCGAGCCCTATGTGCTGCTCGACAACGCCAGCAACAGCCGCAGGCCTGCCATTCGCATGGTCTGGGACAACTCACCGGGCGGCCTGATTGGCGTCATCGGCGTCCAGTGGGAAGTGCGGGACGCGGCAACCTTCGAAGTCATCTATCGCGGCAACACGCTGCGCGCCGATGTTGGCTCGGTCATCATCGCGCAGAACCTCCTACCGAATAACGCCTATGGCGTGCGCGGTCAGCTGGTGCCCTCCGATCCGGACAGGCTAATGGAGTGGAGCGACTGGCTCCCGGTCACCACTCCGAACGTCCTGCTGACGGATATGGATATCTATCTGCCCGGTGTCGTCGAGGGCGTCGAGGAGCTGGTCAACGATGCCACCGCGTGGATTCGCGATGGCACGCGTCAGACCATCCTTGAAGCGCAGCGGATCTCGCGACTTCAGGCTGACGAGGATTTCGGCAGCTTCCTCGCTCGCCAGCAGCTCCGCACGGAAATGGTGCTTACGAACGGCAGCATCACGGCAAGCTACCTCAACGCGATCACCATCGCGACGGGTCCGAATTCGGCTCTGGCGCTCCGCCTCGAGGAGTTGGAAGTCTATGTCGACACGACGGTGGCGAGCGCGATCGACTCGCTGCAGGTGCAGATCGACGAACAGGGCGATGCACTGGCTTCAGCTATCACCGCTCTCTCGGCGGCATCCAGTGCCGGGGACGTGGCGACGGCCAACTTCCGGATGACCGTCAATGCGGGACCGTCCGGATATGCGGCGCGTATCGGTGCGGAGGCTCGTGCGGGTGGCGCTGGCGCGTTCCGTGCGGCTGCCTGGTACCTCGACGTGCCGAGCACGCCGTCGCAGCCCACGCGCTTCCTTGTGGTGGCCGAGCAGTTCGTTGTCGCCAACCAGGCCGACCTCGGCAACGTCAGCAACCCGCTTGTGTTCCAGTCCGGTGTCCTGTCGCTCAACGTTGCAAACATCGGGACGGTGAACACCGGCATCCTGCAAAGCCCGAACGGCAAGATGGTGATCACACTGACGGCCGGCACAATCGAGATCTACGACTGATGGCAAGACGGATCAGACTAACGCCCGGCCGCGTCGTGATCTCCAAGCCGGGCTTTGACGCGGCGAATGCAGACACGATCGGAGACCGTAACAAGGTCTTCGACTCCAATTGGAACTTCTCCGGCACAATGCTCCAGGCGGGCAGGGCGGCAGGATGGAACCAAGCAAGCAATGCGCCGATCACCATTCCGTTCGGTCGCACCTACAGCTTCGTCCCGGCAGCTCGTGTCGTTGGCTTTTACAGGGCAAACGGCGGCTTCCCGACGATCACCGGCTATCAGGCCTACGTCGACACGTGCCAGTGGGGAGCGAACTCGCGCGTCTTTCAGGACCGGATCTATCTGGAGTCCGATACGGACAACGCGACCGCCTCTGAATACATTCTCTGGCAGATTTACGGGGTTCGGTGAATGGCGCGGCGCACGAGAATAGGGCCGCACATCACGACGGGGGAGCCGGGGGTCTACATCAGCCATCCCGGCGTCGACGTCGCCAACACGGCCATACCGTACCTGCTGGACTCGCGATACAAGAACCTCGACCTGCTGACATACGGTGCCGTCGGCATGAGCCGCATGAACGCGGTCTCGGAGACGATCTACTACGCAACCGTGACAATTCCGGATCTCGGCTATCAGCCGCAGTTTTACGCGAACATGGTCTACACCTCAGGCAATGCTGGGGGCATCCCGGTCAATGCTGCCTACTGGCCGTCGTCGGGGGTCACTTTCTACACAAACGCTGGCAATAGCCAGTTCACGCCTCAGTATACCGGCGTCTGGATGCCGAACCGCTTCACGATCTGCGCGCAGTCGAACATCCTGCAGGGCAACGTCAGTGGCAACATGGCGCTCTACTACGTCGTCTTCAAAAATCCGGAGACCGCTTAATGGGAAGGCGCGTGTTTATCGGCAACGACGCCGGCGTCATGAAGTTTCGGGCAACGAACCTAACGACGATCGACTCTCGCTACGCCGACATAAGTCAGCTGACGATCCATGAGCAGATGGCGCCGATGGTGCCGAAAGATTCGGGCGTAGCCGTCTTCAACGTCACCGGCTCCATCAATGTCGGTCTTACGAAGTCGTATTCGTACCCGCCGTTCATCCTGCTCAAATCAAATATCGGCGTGGTGCCGGGCTATCCCAACCTCTGGGCTACGATCAACCCCAACAGTCTCGTCGTCACCATATCGACCCGGTTCGTTCACACCGTAACCTGGTACGCCTTCGACGAGCTCGTCTAGGAGCCTCAATGTCTGAAGAGAACAAACTCACGATCTCGCCGCAGGTGCAACTGGTCGAGATTTCCGCGCAGAAGGCCTTCCTTGAGCAGCGCGTACTGATGCTGTCGCAGCTGCTGCATGACAAGGCCGACGAGGTGCTTGCCCTTCAGCACGATGTCAACGAGCGCAACGAAGGCAATGCCGAGCTTGCAAGGCGCATCGAGGAACTCACCATTCGACTGCAGGCGGCGGAGAGCGATGCTGCCGAGTTCGAGAGGCAGATGTACCTCGCGCTCAATCCGCAGCCGGCACCTGCCGGCGATGCTACCCAACCCGAAATCTGAGAGGCTGGCTGATGGCCGCAATTCTTCCGTCTTCCTACAAGGATGGCACGGTTTCCGTTGCCACCGGCAGCACGGCCGTGACCGGCACCAACACGTTCTGGGGCACGCCAGGCGGTGAGGGCAATCCGATCCTGCCGGGTGACTGGTTCGGCGTTCATAAGGGCTATGCTATCCGTATAGCCTCAATCGAGGGCAACGGCGCGTTGACGCTGGCAAACCCTTGGCCGGGTCCGCCGCAGACCGATGAGCCTTACGAAGTCATGCTTCAGAGCGATAACGCTCGCATGGCGACGTCGACTCGCCAGCTGCTGCAGCAGCTCATGAACGGCAACATCGCGGCATTCACCGGCCTTAACGGCGAGCCGGATACGGTGCCCTATTTCACCGGGCCGGGCGCCATGGGGCTTTTGACCCGGCAGGACCTGACGCAGGGCGTGGACTACGATGTTCAGGTCGACACGCTTGCCGATCGCGCTGCCTACGATCTTCAGGTTCCGGGCTATGCTGTCCTGGTGTCCGACATCGGCGACGGCCGAGCTGCGATCTATTCGAAGGTGACGGCAGCTTCCGGCGACTGGAGCGACCCTGCCTACATCACCGGCCCACGCGGCCTGACGTGGAAAGGGGCATGGAGCGGCGCGACGGCATATAAGAAGGACGATGCAGTCAGCTATAACAATGCGTCGTGGATCGCGCTCGTCGACAACACCAACGTTGCACCTATCGTCGGTGCCACGTGGGGACAGCTGGCAGCTCGTGGCGCTACAGGCGCGACGGGCGTCAATCCTCGCGGCGCCTATGACAACGCCACTGCCTACGGGGTAACCGACTCTGTTCTGGATAACGGCTCGACGTGGATCGCAATCGCGCCAACTACCGGGAACGCGCCGCCGGTTCTTCCTACGACAAGCAATGCCTATTGGCAGCTTCTCGCGCGGAAAGGCACCGATGGAACCGGGACAGGTGACGTTGTCGGGCCGGCTGGTGGCGTCGCGGCGAGCGACATCGTTGCTTTCGACGGCACGACTGGAAAGCTGATCAAGAAGGCTCCCAACGGTTCTGTCGGCAACGCTTTGCTGGCCAATATGGCAGCCGGAACCCTCAAGGGTCGGCGCGCGTCCTCGGGCAATGGCGCTCCCGAAGATTTGACGCCTGCGCAGGTTCGCGGGGAAATCGGAGCGGAATTCCTATCGAGCATTCGCAACAAGCTGCGCAACGGCGGCTTCGATGTCTGGCAGCGCGGGGTGACTTGGAATACCCCTGCAAACGGAGCTTACACGGCTGATGGCTGGAAGGTCGCCTATGACGTCGCAGGAACGTTCGTTCTTTCGGCCGTTACCGCGACCAACGAGGCCATCAACCCGCAGACGTGGCGATATCTCCGATGGAACCAGACTGTCGCCGGAGCCGCGACGTCGCGTCTGCTCATGTCGCCGATCGAGAACGTTCATACCCTTGCCGGTCAGACTGTGACGGTGACCTTTGAGGCATGGGCAACCACGGCACAAAGCCTTGCTGTGAACCTGCAGCAGATTTTTGGAACGGGCGGAAGTCCTAGCGCGTCGGTGGCTCTCGCTGCCCAGACGGTCAATTTGACGACGACTCCTCAGAAGTTTTCGCTGGTCTTCAACCTCGCTGATGTCAAATCGAAAACCCTTGGCACTAACGGTGACGATTACCTCAATCTCATATTCGGCCTGCCGCTGACCGGCACATTCGACATCAAGATTTCTCGCGTCTCCCTCGTCGCCGGTGATGCTACCCAAGAGGCTGATCCGTTCGGCCCTGGCTTGGACTACGCGCGCATTCTCAACATCTGCGAGCGGTACTATCAGCAAGCCTACATCACCTTTGCTCCATACGCGGCGGCCTCTGTGACGCAGGCTATCGGCGTGAATTTCAGAACAACGATGCGCGCCACGCCGACGGCATTGGGCGGAACAGTCATCAGTGCATCGGGCACGACGGTCGCCGGTTATGATTTCTTGACCCCCCAGGGGGCGCGTATGACGCACACGCCGTCAGGTTCTGGCGTCTGTGCCATCGCGGTGAACGCAGCATTTGGAGCGGAGTACTGACATGGAAGTCATAGGCTTTCAGAACCCTGAGAATACCGTCATCCGTGCGATCATCGATGGGGCGGAAATGTTCGTCCCCGACCAGATGGGCAACAAGGAGCGGCGTCGCATCTGGGACGAATGGGAGATGGCGCCTGCACCTGAAGGAACGCCCGACGATCAGCGGGAGCGGGCGAACTCCATCCCGCTGTTCCCAGAGCCTGCGCTGCCCGCGATCAAAGCCGCCCTGAAAGCCTCGATCGATGCCGCGGCAGAAACCGAACGTCTGAAGTACATCACTGGCGGTACCGGCCAGGCGATGACTTATCAGCAGAAGTCGGACGAGGCGCGGCGTTATATCACGGCGATTGGATCATCCGAGACGCCGATCAATCCCGCTGACTATCCGCTGCTGTCGGCCGAGGTTGGCATCACGGCGCCCACGCTTGGAGAGGTTGTCGCCGTCGTAAACGCAGCATTCCTGCAATGGCAGATGATCGGCGGGGCCATCGAGGCGATAAGGCTCGGGACAAAGGCCGCTATCGATGCCTCCGGAACAGTTGCGGAAGCCGAGGCTGCTGCCGGTGCCGCAGTCTGGCCCTGAACAGCAAGAAGCTCGCCGGGGTGGGCGAGCTTCCTTTACGCATTACTAACAGGATCTGACCGCACCATTGCTGTCGGTATCATAAAAACACAACCGGCCGTACATCGCACTTCATCCAATAGAAGTAAGCGGGCCAACCAGTAAGCGAAAAAATCTGGAGCTTCCCATGAATGTGCAGGTGTCTGCGCAGCACCTCCGTGCTGCCGCAAAAGGGGCAGTGAACGCCTCAAACATGAACTCCGTGCTCCTGGCGATGGGCCGTTATGGCGCCGAACTTGGAATGGACAAGCCCCATAGGGCTGTTCAATTCTATGCGCAGATCATGCACGAGAGCGGCGACTTTCGCTTTGACCGGGAGGTATGGGGACCGACGACTGCGCAGAAGGGCTATGACACGCGCACTGACCTTGGCAACACGCCAGAGGCTGATGGAGATGGAAAGATTTATGCCGGCCGCACTGCTATGCAAATCACCGGCAAGGCAAATTATCGCGCCTTCACCGAGTGGTGCCGATCTCATGCGATGAACTGCCCTGATTTCGTTCGCAACCCGGATGCCGTCAACACAGATCCGTGGGAGGGGCTCGGGCCGCTCTGGTTCTGGGACACGAAGGGGCTAAGCCGCTGGGCTGACCAAGGCGATGTAGAAACGATCACTAAGCGGGTCAACGGCGGGCTCAATGGCCTCGCCGACCGCATCGACTACCTGGTGCGGCTATCGCTCGTTGTGCTCGGCTACAAACCTGACGGTGTTCGTCAGTTCCAGGCGCGGTCGGGGCTCGAAGTCGATGGTGACGCGGGGCCAAAGACGCGCGCGGCTGTTCACAAGGCCTTGCTAGCTCTCTCTGGCGCCTCGACAAGGACGGCGGCGTTCTCGGCGGCTCCTGTCGTCGAGGAGAAGGCTGTCGTTCCCGCGGCCGTCGAGCAGACCGTCAAGAAGAAGTTCAGCATTCTTGGTTGGATAGGGAGCGCCTTCGGCGGTGGCGGTTTAAGCCTGGCCGCGTTCGCGGGCTTCGATTGGCGCGCGCTACTCGTTCTGATCGGCGCGGCCGTTCTTCTCGGCGTCGGTGGCCTTCTGCTGCGGCATTGGATCATCGCCGCGATAAAAGACATTCGGGAGGCGGTGGAACAGTGATGTTCAGCAAGTTCATTCCCGACGAATTCAAGCTGCCAGCAATCGCTGTCGCAGGAGCAATGTCAGGTGTGTTGGCTGCGTATTACCCCGCAAAACTCGTCGGCCGTCACGAAGAGCGGCAGGCGGTCGAGATCGAGGCCGCCAAGGAGGCTCTCGATCGCATTCATCACCTGGAGAAGAACAATGCGAGCTTCAACAAGCTTTCGGATCGCGATCGTTGCCTCGTTTTCATGCGCGATAGCGGCTTGCCAGACAGCGCCTGCGACTGAAGGCAGTGGATATCAGTTTGTCCGCTTCCAAGATGCGGAAGCCGCGAAAGCTGCCTCTCAAGACCCCCTAGCCGGTCCCGCCATTTCCTCCAACAACAAGCAGTGCCGCGAAGATGCGGCCTGCAGAAAGTGATGGTGATGGCGGACATGCCTTATATCGGTCCCGGCCTTTGGGTGCGTATTCAGCACCGCTTTGGCCCGCGTATGATGGAATGGTTTCTTGCAGGACACACGGCACTGTGGGGCTATGTTCTGCTCATGCCCGTGCCACTGTTTGACCAGCCCGCGTGGTCCACGTTTCGGGCGATCTTCCGGAACGAGGATCTGCTGGGATGGCTAATGGTGATGCTCGGCATCCTGAGGATTATCGGTCTGATCGTGAATGGCGCACGAAAGCACGTGACGCCGCGCATACGGCAGGTCTCTGCTGCAATAGGCTGCCTCATCTGGGTCGGCATCATATATTGCTACGCATCCTCTAACGTCGTCTCGACCTGGCTCGCCATTTACCCGCTCTTTGCGATTGGCGAGCTGGTCAACATAAAACGAGCCGCGCACGACGAGAGGGAAGCACGGAATGGAAAAGCTCGCTGATCTACCAGCGCCCGCTCTCATAACTTTCGGCGCTACGCTCGCGCTGATCTTTGCATTTCGCTACCTAGGAATTATTTCGGCAGATAAGGCCGGACCGTCTAGCGCAACCGTAGCATCGGTTATCGTCGATCCGACCGCCCTCATGAGCGCGACAGCTGCCGTAAAGCACCTCGCGGAGGTAATGACGGACGGACAGGAAGAGGCGAAGAACAATGCGCACATGTTGTGCCGACGTATAGAGGGCCTCGCCAACGAAGTGGAAGACCTTACAAGCGCGATCCGTGATATACGTGTTGATCTCGCTCGACTTGCCAAGTGAGCGATGTGTTACTTATCGCTGTTTTGGTAGCACGCGAGTTGAATGTCATTGGAGAATTGAGATATGGCCTCATCTCTCAATTTTTGAGTATGCCAAGCCGGTCGTTTATAGGCCAGAATTACGATTCTACGATAGAATTCCTTTCCCTCGCCTGTCCTGTCCATAATCTCCATTAGCTTGGACATGTCGGCATTCCTCTGTCTGGCTTCCATGACGGTTTTAGCCGTCTCCCCGACTGCCCTGCAGGTCTCTGTGGAATTTTCGGCGTAGGCTGGCGCGCACAGCAAGAAGCTTGCGACGATAAAGAAAGCACGTTCTACGTTCATCGGTTCCCCTCTCGATGAGCAAGGGATGGATGATATTTAATCGAGAGTCGATAGTAACTTCTCACCCAACACTGTCCTCTATCGCTTCTTCTTCGGCTTCTCTCGTTTCGGCGGAGGTGTAAACCGATCAGCATCATCATTCACGTGAATGCCTGCCGCCTGAGCCGCCATAATAAAAGCGGCTCGCGCTGCCTCGGCGTTGGTGCGACTCTCTAACGCCCTCATCGAAGCGATTGAGGCCGCTTCCCAAGCATCGTTCTTCTCGTCCTCCGGCCATCGATCGAGGAGGATCTGGGCCAGCTGCTGCACACTCGTTAGCACACGGTAGCCCCCAGGCCGGACGTCGATATCGATGCCTAAGGGGCGGATATCCATTGGCGGCAGCATCACTGTTTCCTCAGGTCGTTGTTAGCGAGCAGAGTGTCATAGTACTCCTCTGCCATCCGGGCCGCCTCTCTGGCTGTCATGCTGTAGCCCTGATGGGGCAGGTGGCGCTTTACCTTGCGCGGGCCGTGACCCGACCATTGCCACTTCCCCTTCATCGGTCCGGCTTCCTCCAGCCTAATGCGTCCGATTGGCGTCTCTCCATCCGAGCCTTGGAAATCCTGCAGCGGTTTGCCATCGAGGCCGACCTCGCCGGGCCATGTTTCCTGCCATTTGTATTTCGGTTCGTACTCCATCAAGGTGTGGTTCCGTGGGACAACTCCAAACAGAAGAAGGCCTGCGCTGCCTCCACAATTCAGCAAGCCTATAATTTGGCTCGCTTGCCGTCCTCCGGCAAGGGGCAGAACCATCAGTCCGGCGCGCCCTCGGTTTCGAATAGCCAAGGCTGAAACCTGACGACGTTGCCGTCTAGACCTTTGATCTTGACCATTGTGCGCCAAGGGTTTTCGTCTGAAAACTCAATATAGTGATTAAATATGGTATCGCCGTCTCGGCTAGTCTCACAGTCTTCTCGATAGTGCAGCTCTTCCAATTCTTCAACCGAGATGCCCATCTCACGGGCATAGACAGCAAGCTTGGCTTGTTCGAGATTATCAGTGTTCATTTAAACGCCTCAGTTTGTTTGGGGACCGAGGAAAGGGCTACCACCTGCTTCCGGGTATTGCCTAGAGGCGAGTTGAGGTTTTCTTAAAAACCCTTGGTGGTTACGCTATGAGCGCCTGGAACGGACAATCCTGCGCTTCAGTCGATCTAGATCGGCGAGAATGTCGACAAGTTCTTTGTCGTTCGGATCGAACTCGGCGCCAGAAAAGGTGTCTTCTAACCGAGCGATGATCTCTGCTGTCATAGACCGGTCGTTTGCTCGCGCCGCCGCAAACACACGTTTCTTCAGTTCTTCAGGTATTCGTAACCTAAAATGTAAGTCTTCTCTGGCCATGCCGCACGGATGCCACATGTGGCAATTGACCGATATGCCACCTCGATGCCACACATAGAGTTATGCATATCCGAGGTTGAGCGTAGTTAATGATCGCTGTCGCCTCGCGATAGTGCCGGGGGCGCGAAAGAGCGAAGTTGGCCGGGATAGCATCGCCCTGGCTCGGCCAACATCGAGTGAAGAAATGACCTAAGGAACCTGATGAAATGGGAAGCGATGCATACCGCGACGGCTGCGCCGGCGCGATTGATAGCCCATGTCTCGCACGTCGAGGCGTAGTCACTGGATTAGCTGCGCTGGCTAGTGCCAGATTGGCACGGCCAGTATTCGGCCCGCATGATGAGACGGTCAGATATTTGCGACGACAGTTTCTTGGCGAAGCTGACCGGATGTCTTTGGTCGAAGGTAAGGATAAGGAGTTAGTATTCGCGAGGATGGCAAAGCTCGCAAATGCACTCACTGTAATACCGGCCGAAGGTGAGGATGCTCGACGGGCCAAAGCGGACGTGGCTGCGTGGTCGGTCGACGATGGCGGGTGGAAGATCCGACTTCCGCGCGAGCTGATCTCGGCCTTAGAGGCAAACTAAGAGCATATAGGCCTCGACCAGCGTCGGGGCCTTTTTATTTGTCCTGCCGGACCGTTTGCGGACCGTTTCATTGGACAGAAGCGGAACAGGCGCGAACAAACGGCATGCGCCTATCCCGGTTTTGCTGGGTTTTGTGGAAGCCATCGCCGTTCGGGACGTGGGGGTCGAGTGTTCGAATCACTCCACTCCGACCAGCCGAAAAGCCCGCGCAAGCGGGCTTTTTTCATTTCGGGCGTCGGCTCAGGCAAAGGCGCGCCCGGATTTCAAACAGCGGTGTCTTCCGCGTTCTCAGACTTGTCGTCGGCGACGTCGGCGGTCTTGATGAGAATGGCGCGGCGCAGTGTTTCGACATGCTGTCGTCCTTCCTCGGCCCGCCTTCCGTTCGCGGCGGCAGCCGCGCCGAGACCGCTGCGGCGGGCGTCGTCGGCCATTTTTTCGCTGAGCGTCACTCTCTCTTCGATGATTCGAAGCGCAACCCTCATCGCCTCGTCGACAGCACCTTCCTTATCGGCAGACAGGGCCTCGGAAGTATAGGCGTGGCCGACCTGGCAGCGAAACCTCAGGGGCGGACTATTCCTGACTTGGGACAGTATGCCCCCGCAGGCCGGACATGAAATAGGAACTGGGTCGGCGATGGTCGCAACCACTTCGGGGCCGATTTGTAGACCAAGAGCGATGTCGATCTCCAGCCTGATATCCTCTGGAACGACAACCGGAGGGCCTGCGTCTTCGCTGGTGAGCTTGCGAAACAGCTGCGGAAGTTCGGCGAGCGAGGCGCGATAATCGATCCGGCTCGCCCTCAGGGCTCCGAGTGGCATATCAGGGGCGACCGCGTCCGACGGATTCTGTACGACGGTGACGCCGCCGCAGCGCTTCAGATCGGCCAGGCCGGCGGCTCCGTCGTTCAGCATCCCGGTCAGAACGATTGCGATTGCCCGCGGGCCGAAGCTCGCGCCAACAGAACGAAACAGCGGATCGATCGCCGGTCGCGCAAGGTTTTCGCGCGGCCCGCGGCCGAGCCGGATGGTGTCATCGACGACAAGGAGATGATGATCCGCCGCCGCAACATAGGCGTGGCCCTTCTGAACGCGCTCGCCATCGACGGCAGTCGTGACGGGAAAGCCGGCGTCCTGGTCAAAAATATCAGCGAGCAGATTGTTGCCGCGCGCGCCGACATGGATGACGATGAAGATCGCTGCAGGCAAGTCGTGGGGAAGGTCGCGAAGCAGATGTTTGATTGCACCAACCGCGCCCACCGATCCCCCTATGGCTATCACGTCGCGGCGGTCCATGGCATGCTCCGTTTCATCGAAAACGCGCCAACACCCTATAAGTTCAATAAAGGCCGAAACCTCGGAGATGCGGATCCGAGCCGCCGCTTTTCACATTGATTAAACAAGTAGATAATACTTGCGTTTCCGGCCGGCCGCTATTGGCGCGGCCTTCCGGCCTGCTATATAAAAAGGCCGCGCAGGCCACGTCGGAATGACCCGCGCGCCGGTGGTGCTGGGAGGTAGAAGAATGGATCAACAATCGGATCCGCCGATTGTGGGGATCGGGGCTTCGGCAGGGGGCGTTCAGGCGCTTCAAACGTTCTTCGCCGCCGTTCCAATTGACACCGACGCGGCGTTTGTCGTCATCGTCCATCTCGACCCGGATGTCAGGAGCGAGCTTGCCAGCATCCTTGCGATGCGGACGCGAATGCCGGTCACGCAGGTCGAAGACACAGCCAAGCTGGAAGGCAATCATGTCTACGTCATTGCGCCGAACCGGCGGCTGAAGATAGCCGACGGCACCATCGCGGCGCTGCCTTTCGAGGAGACGCGTGCACATCGTGCGCCGATTGACCTTTTCTTTCGATCGCTTGCAGAGCACCAGGGCAGCGGATTTGCCGTCGTTCTCACCGGCGCGGGCGCGGATGGCGCGATGGGTGTCAAGGCCATCAAGGAAGCTGGCGGCATTGTACTGATCCAGGATCCCAGCGAGGCCGAGTATGCCTCGATGCCGCGCAACGCCATCGCCACAGACGTCGCGGATTTTGTCCTGCCGATTCGCGAGCTTACCGATCAGTTGGCGGAACTCCTGGCCAGCCCGGCCAATCTGGTTTCCCCCCATATCCGTCCCAATGACGAGGACACGCTTGGTCGAATTCTGGCGCACGTGCGCGTGCGCACCGGACACGACTTTTCGCAATACAAGCGTGCGACTATCCTGCGCCGCATCAGCAGGCGGGCGCAGGTGACGAGGAAGGAAACGCTGGCGGAATATTACGCCTATCTCCGCGAAAACGTGGAGGAAGCGCAGGCGCTCTTCAGTGACTTTCTGATTTGCGTC
The DNA here is from genome assembly GCF_000298315.2 of Rhizobium grahamii CCGE 502. Taxonomy (GTDB): domain Bacteria; phylum Pseudomonadota; class Alphaproteobacteria; order Rhizobiales; family Rhizobiaceae; genus Rhizobium; species Rhizobium grahamii. The sequence goes on from NZ_AEYE02000005.1 coordinate 212,049, forward strand.
ACAACCTTCTTTCGCGATCCAGCGGCGTTCAAATCCTTGGCTGATAACGTCATTCCGCAATTGTTCAACGGCAGGACGGCCGGCGACAGCATCCGGGTTTGGGTTCCCGGCTGCGCCAGCGGCGAAGAGACCTACACTATAGGTATCCTGCTGCTCGAGGAGGCTGCGCGTCGCGACCTTGCCCCGGAAATTCAGGTATTCGGCTCGGACCTCGACATAGGAGCGCTGGCAATCGCCCGTGAGGGCCGCTTTCCCGCGACGATCGAAAGCGATCTTTCGGAGGAAAGGCTTCGCCGGTTCTTTCAGCGCGAAGGCGACCACTATCGCGTGCGCCGAGAGCTGCGTGACGTGGTCCTGTTCGCCAGCCACAGCTTGCTCAGAGATCCACCCTTTTCACACCTCGACATGATCTCCTGCCGCAACCTGCTTATCTATCTCGACAGGCAGCTTCAACAGCAGGTCTGCAATACCTTCCACTACGCACTCAATCCGGGCGGCTTCCTGTTCCTCGGTTCGTCCGAAAGCGCCGATCACCCGGCTGGACTTTTTCGCACTGTCGATCGCGAGGCACGAATCTATCGGTCGGCCGCCAGTCCCAGCGACCGGCGCCCAGCGCTGCCGGTGCTCCTCGGGCCGCATCAAGTGGCGGAAAGGGCACCAGTGCTCACGCGCCAGCCGTCGCTGGCAAGCAGTGTCAGCGACGCGGCCTTGCATCGCCAGATGCTGGAGAAAATTGCCCCGCCGAGCATGCTCGTCGATGAAAACCAGCGGGCAATTCATCTTTCCGAAAATGCCGGCCGATTCCTGCGGCCTTCGGGCGGCCCGGTCAGCACGGATGCGACGGACCTCGTGCGCGAAGAGTTTCGTTTCGACCTCCGGGCGGCCCTGCATCGTGCTTTCGAGCGGAACGAAGGCACATTGAGCATGCCGATCCTCTCCCAGCTCGATGGGGTGCCGCATCGCGTCTACCTGCAGGTCAGGCCGGTCCTGCAGGGAAGCGACCCGACGCGCCATGCTCTGGTGCTCTTCATCGAGGGCGAGGCGGCAACCGACAACGCGGGAGACACCGTCGCGGAAGCTTTGGACGGCCGCCCGCCCAGCAGCCAGACAATTCGCCAGTTGCAGGAAGAACTGCAGCTCGCCCAAAACCGGCTGCGAGTGACGAGAGAAGAGTCGGAAGCCGCCAATGAAGAATTGCGCGCCGCCAACGAAGAACTCCAATCGATGAACGAGGAATACCGTTCGACAGCAGAGGAACTCGAGACCAGCAAGGAGGAATTGCAGTCGATCAACGAGGAGCTGCAGACCGTCAATAACGAACTCAAGCTGAAGCTGGAAAGCGTTTCGCGCGCCCACAGCGACCTTCAGAACCTTATGGCGGCAACAGACGTCGCCACGCTCTTCCTCAATCCGTCGCTCCGCATCAAGCGCTTCACGCCCCGCTTGATGGAGATCTTCAATGTGACGTTGAATGACGAGGGGAGGCCGATCACGGATTTTACTCACCAGCTCGAATATGAGGATTTGGCCGAGGAAGCGCGCTCGGTGGTGGAAGATCTCACGCCAATCGAGCGCGAGGTCAAGAGCCGCAACGATGGCTGGTATATGGTGCGGATGCGGCCCTATCGCACGATCGACGACAAGATCGATGGCGTCGTCGTGACCTTTGTCGACGTGACAGAGCGCCGCCATGCGGAGGAGGCAGCGCGGGCCAGTGCGGAGCGCCTGGATCAGGAAATGCGGCTTGTCGAACTCTCGCGCTCGCCGATTTTCCTATGGGACCTCGACGACGGCGTCAAACAGTGGAATCGCGGCAGCGAGGAACTTTACGGCTATTCGCGGGAGGAGGCCGTCGGAAAGCAGAAGGAAAAGCTGCTGAAAACCGCCGTACCTGGCTCGTCGTTCAAGCAGCTTCGGCAGACGCTCATCGAAAAGGGCCGGTGGAGCGGCGAGTTGCATCACACCACCAAGAGCGGCCAGGTGCTGACGGTAGAGTCCCAGATCGAACTGATGGTGCTGGGCGACAGGAGGCTTGTACTCGAAAGCACGCGCGATATTACCGATCGCAAGCGCTGGGAGCGACGCCGGCAACTGCTTTTGGGCGAATTAAGCCACCGTGTCAAAAACACGCTTGCCGTGGTTCAATCGCTGGCGCGACAGACGCTGCGCACCACCCATTCCAGCGAAGATTTCGTCGCGCGGTTTGATGGGCGGCTGGCTGCGCTGGCGAATGCTCACAAGCTGCTCGTCGACTCGGAGTGGAGCGGCGCCGAGCTCGAAGCCCTGGCGTTCAATCAGCTCGAAGCGTACGCCGGCGATCGGCATCGGCTCAAGCTTCACGGGCCGCCGTTAACCTTGTTGCCGGAGGTTGCCACGCCATTCGGCCTCGTGCTTCACGAGCTTGCTACGAATGCCGCGAAATACGGAGCCTTTTCGGTCGAGACCGGCAGGGTCACGCTCAGCTGGGAGCTCCGGAACAACGGTCGTCAATTGAACGTTGTATGGGAGGAGCGTGGTGGTCCGCCGGTCGAGCCGCCTGCAGCGCAGGGCTTCGGCGGTGCGTTGATCGAAAAGAGCCTACCTAACGCGACGGTCAAACGCGACTTCCAGCCGGAGGGTGTCGTGTGCACGATCGCCATCGACCTTCCGGAGGTTGCGCCGAATGGTGGGGAAACCTGAGTTGGATCAGCCTTTATCCGGAGCCAGAATTTTAATCGCTGAAGACGAGATTTTGATCGCACTCGATATGGAGGCGGCATTTCTCGACGCTGGGGCATACGTCGTCGGTCCGTGCGCGACCGTTGCAGCAGCGGTGGATGCGGTCAGCACGGAAGAGCTTTCCCTTGCGATTCTGGACATTAGGCTCGGCCAAGAGACAACCGAAAGGATTGGCGACCTGTTGACCGAACGCGGGGTCCCATTCTTGTTTTACAGCGGGCAGACGCTACCCGACGAGATGAAAAGAAAATGTAACGGCGTGCTCGTCGTCTCCAAACCAGCGACGCAGCAGGAACTCATCGGCGCGGCCGCTCGAACGCTCGCGGTTTAGGATACCTGGATGTACCGGCCACAGCCTGACAGGGCTAAAGCCGGCACCAGCAGCGCAACATACGACTACACCCCAAGAATGGCATCGATCTCGGCAATCAGGGCGGCATAGCTCTCGATATGGCGATAATACTCGTTGCGGATCTGTTCGGTGATGTCGGAGAGCGGGCCGGATCCCTCGGCTCGGAAGTGCTTCACATCATTCTCCGTCATGGATTTGAGGTTGCCCTCGTACTCCTTGACCTTCTCAGCATAGTCTTCCCGAAGTTTTTCCAGACTCATGGCATCTCTCCTCAGGCGGCCAGGCGCTGTGGACATTCTGCCGCGTGGTGGCGGCAATCTAAAGGTTGCCTAGAATAGATGCGGCGCTTAAAGCAGATTGACAATCCCGGCCCGTGAAAAGTGAATCAATGAGCAAAGCAAACTTTTATTCCAACATGGGCGGCCTGCCGCCGCAGACCGAACTCCTGTCCAGCAAGGCCGTGTTCACGACAGCCTATGCGGTCATCCCGCGCAGCGTGATGACGGACATCGTCACCAGCTATTTCCCGCATTGGGAAGGCACGCGCGCCTGGGTGATTTCCCGCCCGCTGACCGGTTTTTCCGAGACGTTTTCACAGTACATCATGGAAGTGCAGCCGGGCGGCGGCAGCGACCGGCCAGAACCTGAGAAGCGCGCCGAAGGCGTGCTCTTTGTGGTCGACGGCGAGATGGCCGTCGAGTTCGAGGGCGCCTCGCATGCAATGCGCCCTGGTTCCTTCGCCTTCCTGCCTGCCGGCTCCCGCTGGACACTGTGGAACAAGAGCGCGGCGCCCGTGAAGTTCCACTGGATCCGCAAGGCGTTCCAGGAGGTCGAAGGGCAGGATCCGCCGCCGGCGATCTTCACGCATGAGGAAAATCATCCGCCGCAGCCGATGCCCGACACCGATGATGCTTGGGCCACGACCCGCTTCATCGATCCGGCCGATCTTCGCTACGACATGCACGTCACCATCGTCACGTTCGAGCCGGGCGGCGTCATTCCGTTCATGGAAACGCATGTGATGGAGCACGGCCTCTACGTACTCGAGGGCAGGGCGGTCTATCGCCTCAACAAGGATTGGGTCGAGGTGGAAGCCGGCGACTTCATGTGGCTGCGCGCCTTCTGCCCGCAGGCTTGCTATGCCGGCGGTCCGGGCCGCTTCCGCTACCTGCTTTACAAGGACGTCAACCGCCACATGCCGCTGTGGTAGGCGCGCTGGCGAGGCCGACGAACCGGGGCCCCGGCGTATGAGCTGACATACCGGTGCTGGTTTTGCATTCTGGCGACGCCAGCGCCGACTGTTGCGCGCAGATGACATCTCGCGCCTTTCGCAGTTTCGATCTTGAGAAGACCGCGCTTGTCTGCGATGCTTGGGTCTCAATTCCTGCAGCTTCGGGAGACCAACATGAAAACGATCCTGTCCAACCAGAAAGGAAACATCGACCACAAGGACATGACGCTTCATGATTTCTCGGTTCTCGCGCGCAAGGAAAAGCACGCCACGCCATAAACCCTCTCTTTGGTTCTTCCGGACCCGGCAGATTGATGCCGACCGTGAACGCCGGCCTTCACGCTGGCGCAAGTTTCTCTCCTACTATCGGCCGCATCTGCCTTTGCTGCTGGCGGACCTGTTGTGCGCAATCCTCGTTGCCGGCACGGCGATCGCGCTGCCGCTCTGCGCCAACTACGTCACGCGCTATCTTCTGACGCTGAGCGATACGCCGCAGGCCTTCGGGGAAATCCTGCTTATCGGGGCCGCCATGCTCGCGATCCTGGTGGTCCAGAGCGTCGCCATCTTCTTTGTCGACTATCAGGGCCACGTGATGGGTGCCCGGATCGAGGCGGCGGTTCGCCAAGAGCTCTTCGAGCACTGCCAGAAGCTCTCCTTCAGCTTCCACGACACGCAGCGCACCGGTCAGCTGATGAGCCGCATCACCAATGATTCACTGTGGTTGGGTGAGCTTTTCCACCATGGTCCCGAAGACCTCTCCATCGCCGTGCTCAAATATGGTGGGGCAATGGTTGTCCTGTTCTACATCGATCCGCCGTTGGCCGGCATCATCCTTCTGCTTACACCGCTGGCCATCGCCTATGCGCTGCATTTCAATCGACGCATGAACCGCGCGCTCGACGCCAGCAAGCAACAGATCGCCGCCGTCAACGAGCGCGTCGAGGATGCCTTGGCGGGCATTCGTGTCGTCCAGTCCTTCGCCAACGAGGCCAGGGAGAAGGAGCGTTTCGCCGATCTCAACCAGGGTTTTCTCCGCAGCCGTGCTGACGGCTACCGCAGCGAGGCCTGGTTCTCCGTCGGCACGGAGACCTTCGCGCAGCTCATCACCATCCTTGTCATCATCGTCGGGGCGATCCGCATCCTGACGGCGGAGCTTACCGTCGCCGATCTCCTGACGTTCCTGCTTTGCGTCGCGGTACTGGTCGATCCCGTAAGGCGGCTGGCCAACTTCGTGCGGCTTTGGCAGGAGGGCTACACCGGGTTCGTCAGGGCCATGGAGATACTGGAGATCGCACCTGACATCACGGACCGGCCTGGAGCCCGGCCTTTGTCGGTTCCTTACGGGGAAATCGCCTTCTCCGAGGTCACGTTCGGCTATGCTGACGAAGGCGCCAGCGTGCTCGACAATGTTTCTCTGACGATCGCGCCGGGCGAGTTCGTGGCTTTGGTGGGACCTTCAGGCGTGGGCAAGAGTACACTTTGCGCACTCATCTCACGCTTCTACGACATCCAGTCCGGGGTAATCCGCATCGATGGTGTCGACCTTCGTGACGTGACGTTGGCGTCGCTGCGCCGCCATATCGGCATCGTACAGCAGGATGTGTATCTGTTCGCCGGCACGATAGCGGAAAACCTGCGCTATGGACGGCCGGACGCGACGGATGCCGAGGTGGTGGCCGCCGCTCGTGCCGCGAACGCGCATGACTTCATCATGGCGTTACCCAACGGCTACGATACCGATATCGGCCAACGCGGTGTCAAGCTCTCGGGCGGCCAGCGTCAGCGCCTCACGATCGCTCGCGTTTTCCTGAAGGATCCGGCGATCCTGATCTTCGATGAAGCGACCAGCGCGTTGGACAACGAGAGTGAACGCGCGGTGCAGCGTGCGTTGCTGAGTTTGGCGAAGGGGAGGACAACGCTGGTGATCGCCCACCGTCTGTCGACCGTTCGCCACGCCGACCGCATTCTGGTTCTGACCGGCGATGGCATCGTCGAGCACGGAACCCATGAGGATCTCATGGCCCATGACGGGGTCTATGCCAACCTGCATCGGGTGCAGGCGAGCATGTAGAAATCGTGGCCCGCTCGATTGGAGCGGGCCACGACCAAGCATTCGTCAGATGTCGCTTGCCGCGTTCGACCAGAGATCGGAGGCTTCAGCGGCGGTCATGCGCCGCACCTCAGCCTCGTGGCGGCGGTTGGCGAAGAGTTCGCTCGCCATGATCTGGTCCGCGAGATCGGCTGGCAGAGACAGGATCACGCGGGCGTCGCCGCCGTGGATACCGCCGAGTTCGCTCCGCTTTCCTGATATCATGCCGCCTGCCACCGTGTTGTTGGTGTCGGGGTCGATCAGGATGAAAGAGCCGGATGCCCGGTTCTGCTCATAAGGGTCGAAGATCGCCTGCTCGTCGAAGGCAAGGCGCACCTTGCCGATCGCGTTCATGTAGAGCGTGTCGACTGGAGCCCAGGCGCCCGTCTTCAGCTCAAGCTGCGCCACCGGCTGCACCTGCACGCGCTGGCGGCGGCTGCCGCTCTTCAGCCAGTAGCGCTTGCCGGCTTCGATGCCCTCGGGCTGCAGCGCGACGATCTGCGCGTCGAAGGACAGGCCGACCTGCGGCTGGCTGTCGATCGAGACGATCATGTCGCCGCGTGCAACATCCACTTGCCGGTCGAGAACCAGCGTGATTGCGTCGCCGGCAACGGCGGCGTTGCGGACGAGATCGAAGGTGACGATCTTGGTGACGTTGGCGACCATGCCGGACGGCAGGATCATGACGCTGTCGCCCGGCTTGACGGAGCCGCCGGCAACCGTGCCCTGGTAGCCACGGAAGCTTTCGCCCGGGCGCGATACGCGCTGCACCGAGAAGCGGAAGCCCGTCGCCTGCGACGAACGGACGGTGGCAAGCTCAAGCGTTTCGACCAGCGTCGGGCCGGCATACCACGGCATCGCTGCTTCGCCGGAGTAGACGACGTTCTCGCCCTTCAGCGCCGACATCGGGATCGCGGTGATCTGCTTGACGCCGAGCGACAGCGCGAATTCGCGAAACTCGTGCGTGATCTTGTCGAAGCCAGCGCGATCGTAGTTCGTCAGGTCGATCTTGTTGACGGCGAGCACAAACTGCTTGATGCCGAGCAGCGAGGCGATCGTCGCGTGGCGGCGCGTCTGTTCCAGAATGCCGGCGCGCGCATCGACGAGCAGCACGGCGAGATCGGCAGTGGAGGCGCCGGTTGCCATGTTGCGGGTGTACTGCTCGTGGCCTGGCGTGTCGGCAACGATAAAGGAGCGCTCGGTCGAGAAGTAGCGATAGGCGACATCGATGGTGATGCCCTGTTCGCGCTCGGCCTGCAGGCCGTCGAGCAACAATGCGAAGTCGGGCAGGCCGAGATCGTTCTGCTTGCCGGTGGAATCGCGCTGCAGCGTGGCGGCCTGGTCTTCCTTGACTGCCTTGGTGTCCCAGAGCAGGCGGCCGATCAGCGTGGACTTGCCATCATCGACGCTGCCGCAGGTGATGAGGCGCAGCGGTCGCGAGTCGCGGGTCGCCGTCGCGGGTTCTGCGGCGGGCACGGCGAGGGCGTGTGCGGCGGTTACGGCTGCGGTCATCTCAGAAATATCCTTCACGCTTCTTCTTTTCCATGGAACCGGATTGGTCGCGGTCGATGGCGCGGCCCTGTCGTTCGGAAACCGTGGCGATTTCCAGCTCCGCGATGATGTCTTCAAGGGTGGTGGCGGTCGAGCGGATCGCGCCCGTCAGCGGGAAGCAGCCGAGTGTGCGGAAGCGGATGGAAGCTTCCTGCTTCGTTTCGCCGGGCAGCAGTTCAAGCCGCGGATCGGAGGCAGCAATCATCATGCCGTCGCGCTCCACATAGGGGCGCTTTGCCGCGAAATAGAGCGGCACGATCGGAATGTTTTCCGCCTGGATGTAGCGCCAGATGTCGACCTCGGTCCAGTTCGACAGCGGGAAGACGCGAACGCTTTCGCCCTTGCGGATCTGGCCGTTGTAGACGTTCCAGAGCTCAGGGCGCTGGTTGCGCGGATCCCAGCGATGGTCGGGCGTGCGGAACGAATAGATGCGCTCCTTGGCGCGGCTCGCCTCCTCGTCGCGGCGGGCACCGCCGAAGGCAGCGTCGAACTTTCCGGCGTCGAGCGCGTTGCGCAGCGCTTCCGTCTTCATGATGTCGGTATAGCGCGCCGACCCGTAGGTGAACGGCGTGATGTTTTCGGCAGCACCACGCGGATTGATGTGCTCGATCAGATCGAGATCGTACTTCTTCACGATCTCGTCGCGGAAGGTAATCATCTCCGCGAACTTCCAGCCGGTATTGACGTGCAGCAGCGGGAAGGGCACGCGGCCGGGATAGAACGCCTTACGCGCAAGATGCAGCAGGACCGACGAGTCCTTGCCGATCGAGTAGAGCATGACGGGCTTCTCGAACTCCGCGGCGACCTCACGGAAAATGTGGATCGCTTCGTTTTCAAGCGCCTTCAGATGTGGGTCGAGCGGCGGCTTGGCGCTCTGGGGATTGCTGAGTTCCGTATCCGGACGGCTATCGGGCATTTCTAACTCCAGACTTCGATCGTTCCAGAAAGGGAGGCATCCGGAACGAGGTGCATTTCAGACTTCGAGGAGCGCAGGCGAGGAGCCGCGCTCCGATCCCGAAGTCGACGGGTTACTGTTGTGCGGCAATCGCCGAGGCTTCTTCAGCCACGTGCAGGCCGCATTCGCGCTTTTCGTCCTGTTCCCACCACCAGCGGCCGGCACGCTCCGGCTCGCCGGGCTTGATCGCCCGCGTGCACGGTTCGCAACCGATCGAGGGGTAGCCACGGGCATGCAGCGGATTGACCGGCACGCTGTTGTCGGCGACGTAGGCCTTGATGACGTCGATGTCCCAATCGGCCAGCGGGTTGACCTTCAACAGGTGGCGCTCGGCGTCATACTCGGCAAACGGCGTCTCCGCGCGGTTGGTCGATTGGCCGCGGCGCAGACCGGTGATCCAGATGGTTGCCCCATCAAGTGCGCGCGCAAGTGGCTTCAGCTTGCGCACGCCACAACAGGCATGCCTGGCCTCGACGCTCTCGTAGAAACCGTTGAGGCCATATTTCGCGGCATAGGCGTCAATGTCGGCCTGTTCCGGTTCGTAGCGGCTGATGTGGATGTCGTATTGCTTCTCGGTCTCGTCGATCAGCGCGAGCGTTTCCGGAAACAGGCGTCCGGTCTGCAGCGTCGCGACGTCGATCGGCAGGCGATGATTGCCGATCTCGGCCGTGATCACTTGATCCTCGATGCCGAGGGAGGTGGTGAAGACAACGCGGCCGCCAAGACCGGCAACGAGCGACAGACGCCCGGCAAGGTCAAGGCTTGCGAGTTTCGCGTTCAGCGTTTCCGCTTCAGCGTTTGGATTGGCAGCAACAGTCATGGGGATCCTGTCCTTGATGTTGGCCGGAGTATCGCAGGTCGGGCTTGGATCGGACAGAAAAACGGATTTCGAAAGCGGGCGCGATAGGAGCAAATATCTCTCCCCGGCCGCTGCAATGCGGAAAAGCAGCCGCGCCAGCGATGGTGCGCAGCGGCCAAACTAATTGTCTATTGATTTAGTAGAGTAACACGTTGCCTGTCAATCGGAAATGTGAATTGATGACATCTGGGACGCATTTTGGCGTAAATTTCGACTATTGGCCGAGGGTGAAAAAACAAGGCCAAAAACCTTGTCTCTCAAGGGTTTCGCCGAGTTGTTCAAATTCCGTTCATGCGGCGCATGCCATAGAGGCAGAATAGAGCTTGCGGTGGGCTCGTGATTCCGCCCGCCATGTGTGTGTCGACGGTCAAAGATGATTACGCAGAAGGCAAAATATGCGCTAAGGGCGCTGGCAGTATTGGCGGCAGCCGATGACGGCGAGCCGGTGATGATTTCCGACATTGCGGCGCAGCAGAAAATCCCGAAGAAGTTCCTCGAACAGATCCTTCTTGACCTCAAGCATCAGGGTATCGTCGTCAGTCGCCGCGGCAAGACGGGTGGATACCTGCTGCTGAAGCCGGCCGACATGATCACCTTCGGCGAGGTACTCCGCATCATCGACGGACCGATCGCGCCGCTTCCCTGCCTCTCGATCACCGCTTACCGCAAGTGTGATGATTGCGACGGCGAGCAGAACTGCGAGATTCGCCATGTCTTCGCCAAGGTGGCTGATGCGACCCGCAAGGTGCTATTCTCCACGACCATCGCCGATGCTGTCGCGCCGGCAAAGGTGGCGCAGGTCACCCGCCTGCTCGCCTAGGACGCACCCTGATCGACGGCCACCTTGTGCTCAGCGGCCCGCCGTGCGCGAATGGCTGCGGCAATAAAGACGCGCGACAGCCCATGATATAGCGGCTCGCGTGATAGCAGCCGCGAGGTGACGTAGCCGATCATCGAAACCGCCATGATCGGGATCACCGCCTGATGATCCCCGGTCATTTCCAAGATGATCACGAAAGCGGTCATCGGCGCCTGCACCACCCCGGCAAAGTAGCCCGCCATGCCGAGAATTGCCGCGAGTGCGATGCTGCTGCCGACCAGTGTACCAACAGTGCTCCCGAACCCGGCGCCAACCGCAAGCGACGGTGCAAAAATGCCGCCGGGGATGCCCGACATCATGGACAGAAAGCTCGCGACCAGCTTTTCGACAAAGAAAAACAGCGGCAGCGCTTGCCCCTCGACCGCGCCCTTTGCCTGCTCATAGCCGGTGCCGAAGGTCATGCCGCCCGAGGCGACGCCGATGACGGCGATGACGAAGCCGCACGCGCCGGCGAGGCAGAGCATCCTCATCAAAGGCTGCGGTTGTGCCCACCGCCGGATGCGCTGGCCGACATGCAGCGCCAGCCCACTGAACGCAGCTCCGAGCGCTCCGCCGCCGACACCGCAGATCAACACCAGGCTCCAATCCGCCAGCGTTAGCGGGACGACGGAGGTCGAACCAAAATAGTTGTAGCTGCCGGCGAGGCCGAGGGCAGCGAGGCCCGAAAGGATTACGGCCGTCAAGACTATGCCGTTGGCGCGCGATTCGTAGGTCCGGCCCATTTCTTCGATCGCGAAGACGATACCGGCGAGCGGCGTGTTGAAGGCAGCGGCGATACCGGCAGCCGATCCGGCAAGGATAAGCCCTCGCGCCTGCGCCATGCCGCCAAAGCGCGCAACGGCCAGCATGATCGAAGCGCCGACCTGCACGGTCGGCCCCTCGCGCCCGATCGACGCTCCGCTGAACAAGCCAAGCACCGTCAGCACGATCTTGCCAAGGGCAATCCGCAGGGACAGCAGCCGCGACCGGTCGGCCTCGTCATGCAAGTGCCGCGCGGCTATCGCCTGCGGAATGCCGCTGCCCTGCGAGTTCGGAAATAGCGTCGCGGCAATGTAGGCAGAGAGAACGAAGCCGATTGGAGTGATCAGCAAAGGCAGCAGGAACGACCATTCGCTTGACGTGGTGATCGAGGCGAACGCTTTCTGCGCCATATCGGCGAGCCGCGCGAAACCAACGCTGATGACGCCGATCGCCAAGGCGCCGCACCAGAACACCAGCCGCGGACGCCAAAGCGAGAAGGAACCCCAGAACACGCGTGATCGTCGAAGGAGCTTCGATCTTCTGTAAGGCGAGAGCATGTCATTCCTGCGGGCGTTGTTGGGAGGAATTCTCAAGCCCTTATCTGCGCCATGTCGCGCCCTTGCAAGGCCGGGGATGCCTCAGTGGGTACGCTGACGATGAGTGAGCGTGTCCGGCGTTGCGTTGACGTGGCCGTCGAACGGATACCGATAGGCTCCGCGCCGCTTCAAGATTCGGTGAGATAGCTTTCCATTGCTTGGCGCTATGCCAATTCGCCCCTGTCCTGAGGTAGGGAGAAACGAACATGCGTCTCATGAACTCGAAACGGATGGCAATTGGTGTGGCCCTCGCGCTGAGCTTGGCGACGGGAGCCGCCGCTCACCATGGCTGGTCATGGGCCGAGGGTGAGCAGACGGAACTGCGCGGCACCATCGAAAAGGTCACGATGGGCGGCCCGCACCCGACGCTCGATGTCGCGACTGCCGCCGACGGCCTCTGGCTCGTCGAACTCGGCAATCCCCGGCAGACCGAACGCTCGGGCTTCGTCGAAGGCTCGGCGAAGAAGGGCGATCCGATCATCGTCCTTGGAAACCGCTCACAGAAGGCCGACGAGAAGCGGATGAAGGCCGTACGGATTACCGTCGCCGACAAGCGCTACGACATCTATCCGGAACGGATCCAGACGAACTAAGCGATGGTGATCGAGTTCCTGGAATGGCTCGCCGCAACCCCGCTGTCGTCAGGGCTGCGGCGCTCGGCGCTTGTCTATATGGCGGTCAACGCCGCCCATATCCTTTCGATCGGGCTGCTGATCGGGGCGATCCTGCCGCTGGATCTGCGACTGATGGGCTTGTTCGGCTCGGTGCCGCTGTCAGTGCTTGGCCCGTTCCTTTCGCGGGCCGCAGCTGTCGGGCTTGTGGGCGCTGTCATCACCGGCTTTGCCCTTTTCAGCGTCAAGCCGATCGAATACGCCGAAAATCCGGCCTTCCTGGCGAAGCTGGCGTTACTGGTGCTCGGCATTTTGAACGCGGCCGCGGTCCATACGCAGGCAGCTTGGCGACGGGCCGTGTCAGGCTCCGCGCCCGCCTTCGGCTTGCGCCTGCAGGCGGGCCTCTCAGCAGCGGTGTGGATGTCCGCGTTGCTTGCCGGCCGCTGGATCGGCTTCGTCTGATGGCGGTCGGCAGTTCTACCGATCGCTAACTTCCCAGCGTGGGTTGACCCACGGCTCCTGGTTAGCGCGCGGCAGCGGCTGCTTGCCGAGGATATGGTCGGCCGCCTTCTCGCCGGTCATGATCGAGGGCCCATTGAGGTTGCCGTAAGTGACATGCGGGAAGATCGAGGAGTCCGCGACGCGCAGGCCATCGACGCCGATGACACGCGTCTCGGGATCGACAACCGCCATCGGGTCGGTCTTCGCACCCATTTTGCAGGTGCCGCAGGGGTGATAGGCGCTTTCCAGATGCTCGCGCAGGAAGGCGTCGATCTCCTCGTCGGTCTGCACGTTCTCGCCCGGCTGGATCTCCGGTCCGCGATACTGGTCGAAAGCCTTCTGGCCGAAAAGCTCGCGGGTGAGCCGCACGCAATGGCGGAATTTCTCCCAGTCCTCGGGATGGCTCATGTAGTTGAAGCGGATGACCGGATCGTCCTTCGGGTCCGAGGAAGCCAGCGTGACGTTACCGCGCGACTTCGACAGATTGTAGCCAACATGCACCTGGAAACCGTGACTCTTGGCGGCCGCCTTGCCGTCATAGCTGATCGCCACCGGCAGGAAGTGGTACTGGATATCAGGCTGCTTGACGCCCGGCGCCGAGCGCAGGAAGGCGCAAGCCTCGAACTGGTTCGAGGTGCCGAGCCCCGATTTCGTGAACATCCATTGCGCGCCGGCAACCCCCTGCCAGAACCACGGAAGCCAGGAATAGAGCGACACCGGCTTGGTGCTGACCTGCTGGAAGTAGAATTCCATGTGGTCCTGCAGGTTGGCGCCGACGCCCGGCCGGTCTGCCTTTACCTCGATGCCCATGTCCCGCAGATGCGCACCGGGCCCGATGCCTGAGAGCATCAGCAGCTTCGGCGAATTGAAGGAGGAGGCCGAAACGATGACTTCGCGATTGGCCTTGACGATCTCGACCTTGCCGCCGCGCTCGATCTCGACACCAACAGCGCGGCCGTTCTCGATGACCACCTTCTGGGCGTGGCCATAGACGACCTCGACATTCGGCCGCTTCAGCGCCGGCTTCAAATAGGCTGACGCAGCCGACCAGCGGCGTCCGCCGAAAATCGTCTGCTCCATCAGCCCGAAGCCTTCCTGCTTCGAGCCGTTGTAATCCTCAGTCGTTTCGAAGCCTGCCTGCTTGCCTGCTTCGACGAAGGCGCGAAACAGCGGATTGCGGAAGACGCCACGCTGGACGTGCAGCGGCCCATTGGTGCCGCGCCAGCCTTCCTCGCCGCCGTGGCTGTGTTCCATCCGCTTGAAATAGGGGAGAACGTCGGCATAGGCCCAGCCCTGCGCGCCGAGCTCTTCCCAGCGGTTATAATCCTCGGCGTGGCCGCGCACATAGACCATGCCGTTGATCGAGGAGGAGCCACCGATCACCTTGCCGCGCGGCGCGGTGATGCGCCGGTTGTTGAGGTGAGGCTCGGGCTCGGAGAGATAGCCCCAGTTGTAGCGCTTCATGCTCATCGGCCAGGCAAGGGCGGCCGGCATCTGGATGAACGGCCCGAAATCGGAACCGCCCGCCTCGATGACGATGACGGTGTTCTTGCCGTCTTCCGAAAGCCGGTAGGCAAGTGCCGAGCCCGCCGAGCCGGAGCCGATGATGACGAAATCTGCTTGCTGCATGATGTGCTTCTTTTCCGATTCCGCGCCTCACCCTCGGATTGGCCGCAGAGCCGATCGGGACGAGGCGAAATTGAATGCTACCTGCCGGGACTGGCTGCCTGCTGCCTCAATACGGCGCCTGCACCGGCCCCATGCCGACATAAACCGTCTTTAGTTCCGAATAGTGCTCCAGCGCGGCCAGCGAATTCTCGCGTCCGAAGCCTGACTGTTTGGAGCCGCCGAACGGGATTTCGACAGGGCAGAGATTGTAGGTGTTGATCCACAGCGTGCCGGCCTCGAGCTGGTCGACGACGCGATGGCCGCGCGTCAGGTCTGATGTGAAGACGCCGGCGGAGAGGCCGAATTCGGTCGCGTTGCCGCGTGCGATCACCTCGGCCTCGTCGTCGAAATCGAGCACGCACATGACAGGTCCGAAGATCTCCTCGCGAGCGATCGTCATCTCGTCGGTGACGTCGGCAAACACGGTCGGCTGCACGTAATAGCCTTCGCCGGAGACATTGTTCGGGATGCCGCCGCCGGTCACGAGCGTGGCGCCCTCGGCCTTGCCCTTCTCGATGTAGGAGAGGACCTTGTCGCGCTGTGCCCAGGAGACCATCGGCCCGAGCTGCGTTGCCTCGTCCATTGGATCGCCGATCGCGATCGCCTCTGTGCGGGCCTTCAGCCGCTTCAGGAATTCAGCCTTGATCTTCCGCTGCACGAAGACGCGGGTGCCGTTCGAGCAGACCTGGCCGGTCGAGTAGAAATTGCCGAGCATGGCACCACCGACGGCGCTGTCGATGTCGGCGTCGTCAAAGACGATCAATGGCGACTTGCCGCCAAGCTCCATGGTGACGTGCTTGAGGCTGCCGGCAGCCGCCGCCGCGACCTTGCGGCCGGTCGGCACAGAGCCGGTCAGCGACACCTTGGCGACATCAGGGTGGTTGACCAGCAGCGGCCCCGTTTCGCGATCGCCCTGGATGACGTTGTACAGCCCCTTCGGCAGGCCGGCTTCGTGCAGGATTTCGGCGATGGCGAGCGCGCCGAGCGGCGTATTTTCCGAAGGCTTGAAAACCATGGCATTGCCGGCGGCAAGCGCCGGCGCGCCCTTCCAGCAGGCGATCTGCTGCGGATAGTTCCAGGCGCCGATGCCGACGCAGACCCCGAGCGGCACGCGCTTGGTGTAGGCGAAATCGCCGCCGAGCGGGATGTAGGAACCATTGAGGCCGGCAGCCGCGATGCCGCCGAAGAACTCGAAGCTGTCGGCCCCCGATGTCGGGTCGGCGACGATCGTTTCCTGGATCGGCTTGCCGGTATCGAGCGTTTCCAGTTCGGAGAGCTCACGATTGCGCTCGCGGATCAGGTCGGCGGCGCGCTTCAGGATGCGGCCGCGCGCCGTCGGGCTCATCGCCGCCCATTCCGGCTGGGCGCGCTTGGCCGATGCGATTGCCCTTTCGACGATGGCGGGCGTTGCCGCGTGCAGCCGGGCGATGACCTCGCCGGTCGCCGGATAGATGCTTTCGATGACGCTACCGGCTTCATCTTCGACATATTCGCCGTCGATGAAATGGGAGGCTTTCGGCTGGGCTCTGAGGGTCACTGGATCTGTCCTTTCGCAAGGGCGGCAAGCTGTGAATGGATGTAGTCTTCGGTAAGCGAGATCGATGCCTCTATGCTGACAGGCGCAGACCTCAGACTTTGGCGGATATAGAGCCCGTCGATCATCGCAGCCGCGCCTTCGGCGATGCGTTCTGCGGCATCGCCAGGGCAGAGTGCTTTCAGGTTGGCGACGAGGTTCGACCGCAGACGGCGGGCGTAAATGACGAGGAAACGCCGCGTCTCTTCGGAGCGCTGCGCTTCGGCATAGAAGGCGAGCCAGGCGGCAATCGTTGCCGGCGCGAACTGGTCGGCCTGGAAGCTGACGCGGATCACGGCGGAGATCTTTGCGCGGGGTGTATTCACCGCCTTCAGCGCCGTCACCGCATCGTCGCGCAGCTGCTTTAGAAGGGAGCGGATCGTCTCGATCAGCAGCTGTTCCTTGCTGCCGAAGTAATGATGCGCCAGCGCCGGCGATACACCGGCCTGCCGGGCAATTTCGGACATGGTGACGGTCAGCGAGCCGTGATCGCCGATCACGCGCAGCGCGGCATCGACGAGCGCCTTGCGGCGAACCGGCTCCATTCCGACCTTGGGCATCGCATCACTCCATGAAGATGCCCAATTATAATTTTGATTGACTGATCAATCAATAAAAATTTGAAAGGGCTTGAAAAGGCTAACCCCTTCCAATTCCCCGTTTTTGCGGCATACTCGGTTACCAACCAGGAGGTGTGCCATGGCAGATGTGTCTGATCGACTGAGCTTTTCGTCGCTGCAATCGAAATGGGGCTGGTTCGTCGCGCTGGGCGTGCTTCTGATCGCCTGCGGCATCATCGCATTGGCAAATGTCATGCTCGCGACCGTTGTGTCCGTCTATTATGTCGGCGTGCTGATGCTGATCGGTGGGATCGTCTATCTGGTCCACGCATTTCAGGTGAGGACCTGGGGACAGGTGCTGGTTTGGGCGCTGAGCGGTGTTCTCTATGTGCTGGCCGGCTTTTTTGCCTTCGAGAATCCGCTTCTGGCATCGGCGGTGTTGACGCTGTTTCTTGCGATCGCCTTGCTGATCGCGGGCGTGTTCCGTTTCTGGGTCGGCTTGCGCATGCGTCCGGTCAAGGGTTGGGGCTGGGTTCTTGTCAGCGGGATCATTACCGCGCTGGCCGGGGTCGTGATTGCCACCGGATGGCCCGTCAACAGCCTCTGGATCCTCGGCCTTTTCCTCGCCTGTGACCTTCTCATTCAGGGCTGGTCCATGCTTGCCTTCGGTCTCGCCGTCCGCAGCTGAGTTATGCCCGTAATTCACAGGCTCCCATCACGGACTGTTTCTTTTTTGACAAGTACGTGAGGGAGGGCTAAAATTTCCCCATCAAGAGGCAGCCGAGGCGGCGGCGCGCGTCGGTAATGCCGTGGACGGAACAACCGTCCCCCGACCGGGCACACGTGCCCACGAGGTAAAGGGAGGAATCTCATGCCGATGGTCACCGTATCCATTTCACCGTTGCAGGCTGCCGACATCCGGGCCGCCGTTGACAACGGCAGTTATGCCTCGAGCAGCGAGGTCGTGCGCGAGGCTCTGCGCATGTGGGACGCCGCTCGCAAACTCGACGGATATCACGAAGAGATGTTCGACCAGGGCAGGGCTCCCCGTAGCGGCCGGTGCGTCGCCGACATGTTTGCCGATCACGAGGCCGAGCATCGGCGCACTGCCTGACCAAGTCGTTGATTGATCGATAAAATTCGATCTAAAACGCCCGGTTTTCACAAAAGTTTCACATTCGGGAAAGGGTTCGTTGATCCTTCTCCGCCAGTCTCCGCGCGAAAAAACAATAAGACACAGTGGAGATTGGCATGTCTTTGGCTGCCACCGTCGATCCGGCGCTTGTTCGTCGTTACGCCAGCGATCAAATCGTGACCCTTGCAAAACTCGTCATCGAGAACGCGTTCCAGCCCATCGTGGAGGCAGGGACGGGTGTCGTATTTGGCTATGAATCCCTGATGCGAGGACAGGAGCGCATTGGTTTCAACTCTCCCGTCGAAATCCTCGACGAGGCGCATAAGAACCAGCAGCTTCTGCAACTCGAGCAGATGGTGGCCAGTCGTGCGCTTGCGAAGTTCGCCACGCTCCCGCACTTCTCCAGTTCGACGCTGTTTCTCAATCTCGATGTGCGGCTGATCCCGCATGGCGAGCGGCTGGTGGAAGGCCTGCTGCAGCATCTGAAGCTCGCCAATATTCCGCCGTCATCCATCTGCTTCGAATTTTCCGAGCGCTTCGACAATACCAGCGTGCCGGAGTTTGCAGCGCTCGTATCGCTGTTGCGAAAGGCCGGCTTCAAGCTGGCGATTGACGATTTCGGCGTCGGCCACGGCGAGATGAAGCTGCTCTGCGACCACCCGGTCGACTACCTCAAGATCGACCGGCATTTCATCGCCGACATCGACAGCAGCCCGCGCAAGCGCCACCTTCTGAAGAACATCGTCCACATTGCCCACGTCCTTGGCACCCGGGTCATCGCCGAGGGCATCGAGACCGAGGCGGAATTCATCGCCTGTCGCGAGTTCGGCGTCGACCTTGTCCAGGGGTGGTTCATCTCCCGCCCAACCACCCATGTCACCGAATTGCAGCCCGCGTTTCCGCACCTTCTGGATCTCGGCAAGAGCAAGCGAAACCCGCAATCGCTCGACGAGATCCTGATTCGCAAGCAGATCGAGATGCTGCCAACGGTCTACGAGAACGACACGATCGACAGCGTCTTCGAGCTTTTCCGTCGCAATCCGCAGCAGGCTTTCTTCCCGGTGCTGAACGCGAACGGCGAGCCACGTGGCATCCTGCACGAGCGGCACTTGAAGGAATACATCTACCAGCCCTTCGGTCGCGATCTCCTGAAGAACAAGGTGTACGAGCGGACCATCTCGCACTTCGTCGAGATGGCCCCGATCGTCGGGCTCGATTCCGATACCGAGCAGTTGATGGCAATCTTCGCCAACATGGAAGGCACCAACTGCCTGCTTTTGACCGACAACATGCGCTATGCGGGCGTCGTCTCCGCCGCCTCGCTCATCAAGGTCATGAACGAGAAGAAGCTGAAGACCGCGCAGGATCAGAACCCACTGACCGGGTTGCCGGGCAATCGGGCGATCCGCGACTTCATGCGCGAGTCGAGCCTTGATGGCGACGAGAAGCGTCACTTCTGCTACTGCGACTTCGACAACTTCAAGCCGTTCAACGATGCCTACGGCTTCCACCTCGGCGACCATGCGATTTCGCTCTTTGCTGCGCTCATGCGCCGCTATTTCTTCGCCGAGCGTCATTTCCTCGGGCATGTCGGCGGTGACGATTTCTTCATCGGCGTCCGCGGCTGGACGAAGGACGAGCTGACCGAAATTCTCGACCGCCTGATTAGCGATTTTCACGACGATGTGCTCGACCTCTATTCCGACACCGATCGCGCCGCTGGCCGCATTCGCGGTCATGACCGCGCCGGCGTCGAGGCGCTGTTTCCGCTGATGCGTTGCTCGATCGGCGTGCTGGAGCTGCCGGAAGGTCTGGTCATTGACGACATCAATCGCGTCAGCGCTGAAATCGCCCACATCAAGGCCGAGGCGAAGGAAAGCGACGAGGGGCTCGTCTTCCATCTTCTGGGCGAGACGAATTGACGCCACCCGCTCTTCCTGCCTTCTCAAGTCCGAAGCGCTGAACTATCTCACTGCTTTCGGAACGAGGAGACCGGACCATGTCTTTGCCCACGCAGATGCGCTTCATCGACCTACCGAGCTTCGGCGCGCCTGAAGTGATGCGGATTGCCTCCGGACCCTTGCCGATCCCGGCGGAGGGGCAGCTTCTTGTCCGCACCGAGGCGATCGGCGTCAACCGCCCCGATGTCGCACAGCGTCAGGGCACCTATCCGCCGCCGAAGGACGCAAGCCCAATCCTCGGACTCGAGATGGCAGGCGAGGTCGTCGCCATTGGCGTTGGGGTCACGGATTTTGCCGTCGGCGACAAAGTTTGCGGCCTGACCAACGGCGGCGCCTATGCCGAATATTGCCTACTGCCCGCCGGCCAGGCGCTGCGTTTCCCGAAAGGCTATGATGCTGTTAAGGCGGCCGCGCTTCCGGAAAACTACTTCACGGTCTGGGCGAACATGTTCCAGATGGCCGGGCTGACAGAAGGCGAAAAGGCTCTCGTGCATGGCGGCTCGAGCGGTATCGGGACGACCGCCATCCAGCTCGCGCGGGCCTTCGGCGCCGAGGTCTACGCAACAGCGGGTTCGCAGGAGAAGTGCGACGCCTGCGTCAAGCTCGGCGCGAAGCGGGCCATCAACTACAAGACCGAGGATTTCGCGGAGGTCATCAAGGCCGAGACCGGTCATGGTGTCGATATTATTCTCGACATGATCGGCGCCGCCTACTTTGAACGGAACGTGGCGTCGCTTGCGAAGGACGGCTGCCTCTCGATCATCGCCTTTCTCGGCGGCGCTGTCGCGGAAAAGGTCAATCTGGCGCCGATCATGGTCAAACGGCTGACGATCACCGGCTCGACGCTGCGCCCGCGCACGCCTGAGGAAAAGCGCGCGATCCGCGACGATCTCCTTTCCCAAGTCTGGCCGCTACTCGATCAAGGCAAGCTTGCGCCTGTTATCGATACCGTCGTTGCGTTCGAGGACGTCGCCGACGCGCATCGGTTGATGGAAACGAGCGGTCACATCGGCAAGATCATGCTGCGGCTCTAGGTGGGTTGCCGCGCGGGTCGGGGATCTCTCTCCAGGAACAACAGAAGGCCAACCGAAGCGAGACCGACGACGGCGGCAAGCAGTGCTGTGCCTGAATATCCCGTAAAAGAGGTCCCGGCTGCGAAGATCGACGCACTGATGCCATTTGCGATGAACGTGTTGACCGAGACCAGTGAACTACCAAGTCCTGGACGATCGGCAATCAGATCCTGCAGGTAGGTGATCGGAACGCTGAGGATGGCCGCCGCGCCGCAGGCATTGATCAGCACGAGGGCATAGATCTGCCAGGGCGCCGAGGCAAAGCTCAGCAAGGTCAGGTAGAGACAATAGATCAGCGCTCCCAGGGCAAGCACGTGCACGTTCCGGAAGCGGCGCTGCAGCGCGCCCCACATCAGCATGAACGGCATTTCCAGGAAGGCGACGAGGCCGGCCATGAAGCCGACATCGACCACCGTGCCGCCTGCGGCATTGGTGATGATCAGCGGAGACACCACGCTGTTCAGCCGCTGCAGGCCAAGCAGCAGTGCCATAAGGCAGACCCTCACCAGCACATGCGAGGAAAAGATCCTGCCGAGCGACGAGAAAAAGCCGATATTCGGCGAAGGGGAGGCTTCGCCCGCCGGCGCGGGCTTGGCCACGAATAGGTAGAGGCAAAAGCAGGTCAGGCTTGCGAGAGCCGCGATGCCATAGGCCGGCGTCATCGATTGCGAATTGATGAGGTACAGGCCAATCAGGCCGGGTGCCAGTGCCCAGGAGCCCGAGAACAGCGCGCGAACCGTGGATGTGATCGCTGCCGCCCTTCCGCGGTCCATCCTGTTCGTCGTCGCACGGATACTGGCAAACAGGATCGAATAGGTGGAATTGCTGATGGGGATCAGCACCAACATGCCGAAGATGAAGACGCCGGCGGTGCGGAACTCGTAGATCATTCCAAAGCCGAGCATGCCGCTCACCGACAGCGCCAGCACCAGCGGGCGCCGGTCGCTGAGCTTGTCGGACCAGATCCCGAGCGTTAGGCTGGTCGCGACGTTGACAAGCGCTGCAAAGAAGATCAGCCCGGAATAGCTGCGGTCGGACAGGCCGAGTTCGTTAATGCCGATGATCGATTGATAGGGCATCGTCGAGGCATAGGTGAAAGCCAGCGCAACCAGCGTCAGCGCTGGGACACGGATTTGGCGATCGCGGAGAATGGACGAAAAGGCGGATGGCATGGCGTGGTTCCCGATGCCCCTGACATAAACCAGTAGTGTGCTTTCGAAAAACCAGAGTTTGTGATGGCAGCGGTCAAACTACGTGATGGGTGGTCTCATGCCGTGATCGAGGCCGGTCCGCTATGGACCGGCCTCGATCACTGGAATGGAAGCGAGCGGCCACAGTGCTCTGTGACCGCTCGCACGTCGCTCACCGGGCCTGCCGTTCGGTGGGCGACGAGAGGGTCAGAGACGTTGCGACGGCGATCAGGCCGGGAAGGGCCATCAGGACATAGAGCCAATGCGCGGCTGAGACGCCGCCGGCAACCCCGCTGGGGTTCACCAGTCCGGTGCTGTTGACGATAACGCCGGCAACGGCTGCGCCGAAGGCGCTGCCGAGCGACTGCACCGTCGAGATTGCAGCCGAGGCTTTGTCCTGTTCGGAGTTGTCGACCAGGCTCAAGATCTTGGTCACCAGATGCGCCCAACCAAGGCCGACACCGAAGCCCATCAGGAACATGCCGATGACGGCCGGGCCAAGAATTGCAAGGTTTCCGGATTGGTTGTCCGCAGCGAGGAAAAGGGTCAAGGACGCGACCGCAACCATTTCTATCACGCAACCGGCGACGATGGCGGCGTTGGCGCGGCGTCCCGAGAGTGTTCCGCTGAAGAAGGCCGCAAAGGTCCAGCCGAGGGCGACAAGCGCAGTCAAATAGCCCGACACCAGCGGCGTCACGGCGTGCAGCACCTGCAGAAAATACGGAATATAGATGTCGCTTGTCAGCACCAGCAGCAGCACGAACATCGTCAAATAGACGCGCGCCACCGGCTTTGCGAGCGTCACGGCGCCTGTCGGCAGCAGACGGTTCCTGCCGCGCCGCTCGACAGTCAGCATCGAAACGATCATGACGATTGACGCTGCAATCAGCAACGCCTTGAAGCTGGTTTCGTCGATCGTTCCGGCGATGCTGACCAACAGTACGGCCGCAAGCAGCAGGGCAATCTGCAGGATCGGCGTCTTGCCGTGGGCGCGATCGTCCTCTGCGCGCGGCAGCAACCACGGCGCAAGCGACGCCATCAGCACGCAGAGCGGAACGAGCAGCATGAAGGCGTGGCGCCACGCGCTGCCTTCGGAAAACAGGCCTCCGAGACTGGGGCCGAGCAAGGTCGAAACGCCCCAGATGGCTGCATAGAGCGTCGACGCCTTCTGCCACAGCGGCTCGGGGTAGGCGTAGCGAATGAATGCATAGGCAAGCCCGGCAAGAATGCCGGCTCCGAAACCCTGTACTGTGCGCCCGACCAGCACCAATGGCATGGCTGGAGCGAGCGCGCAAACCAGGCTGCCGGCGCCGAATACGAGTGCGCCTGCGATGTAGACGCTGCGCAGGCCGATGCCTCGCGGGCGCGTTGCGACGAAGATCGATCCAAGGACCGCAGCGGCAACAAAGAGCGTCGTCATCCACGATAGCAGTTCGAGCCCGCCGATGTCGCGCACGATCGACGGCGCAATTGTCGCGGTGATGTAGGTCTCGACGGCGTAGAGGGTGACGCCACCACCGAGCATCAGGGTCGCCGGCAGCAGCGGCGCGGAAAACAGATGAAAGACGGAGGGCTTGTCGGCAGAAATCTCTTCAATGTCGGTCATGGTTCATGCCTTGCGTGCTTCCGAGGATGTGCATTATCTTTTTTTACAAGTTATTCTTTGGAAAAATACACCGGCATGCTATTAAAGCAAGCCTCAACTTGGAAAAATAGATGAAGCAATCGCCGGCTAACCGAATTCTGCTGCTGATTAAGACCGAAGGGCCGCAACTTGCCGCGACGCTTGGGACCAAGCTCGGTATCTCCTCGGAAGCTGCCCGCCAGCAATTGACGAAGATGGCGGAGGAGGGGTTGGTGGAAGGGGTAAGCGAAGCCGCGACCGGCAGGGGCAGGCCGCGTCAGTTGTGGAGCCTCACGCCCGCAGGCAACCAGACCTTTCCCGATGGTCATGCAGAACTCACCGCCACGATCCTGACCACGCTGGTTTCGCAGTTGGGAGCGCCGGCTCTGGATGCCGTCATTTCCGCCCGGGAAGCCGACACCCTCAAGCGATACCGCGAACAAGTGGATGCACCGGACATTCAATCCCGCGTGCGGCAGCTCGCCGCCATCCGTACCAGCGAGGGATATATGGCCGATAGCTGGCAGGAGGCGGACGGCTCGCTGCTGCTGGTCGAAAACCATTGTCCGATCTGCGCCGCCGCAAGCGTTTGTGCCGGCTTCTGCCGCTCGGAGCTGGACACCTTTAGAACCGTCCTCGGTGCCAAGGTCGAGCGCGAGGAACACATCCTGCTTGGCGCCCGGCGCTGCGCCTATCGCATCACGCCACTCTGACCTGTCGTAGCTGGCCAGGACGCGCCAAAAGGCAATTGCATTATCGACGCGACTCGTTATGCGTGACGCAGCCGCGCAAACGATCAGGACCATGCCATGACCAATCCCGTCACCGTCGAAGTCACCCGAGGCTCGCTCGTCGAAAGCCGGCATCGCGGCGCCATCGTCGCTGTAGATGGCGATGGCAAAGTTGTGTTCTCGATCGGCGATATCGACGCGCCAACCTTCCCGCGTTCTGCGTGTAAGGCCATGCAGGCGCTGCCGTTGATGGAAAGTGGTGCTGCGGATGCCTATGGCTTCGGTGACAAGGAATTGGCGCTCTCCTGCTCCTCGCACAATGGCGAGGACGAGCATGTCGCGCTTGCCGCCTCCATGCTGGCGAAGGCCGGTCGCGATGTCGAAACGCTGGAATGCGGCGCGCATTGGTCCTCGAGCCAGAAGGTGCTGATCCACCAGGCGCGCACGATCGACAAGCCGACAGCGTTACACAACAACTGCTCCGGCAAGCATGCCGGCTTCGTCTGCGCCTGCTGCCATCAGGACATCGATCCGAAAGGATATGTCGGCTACGACCATCCGCTGCAGGCCGAAATTCGTGGCGTCATGGAAAGTCTGACGGGTGCAGCGCTCGGCCATGACAACTGCGGGACAGATGGCTGCTCCATTCCGACCTACGCGGTTCCCTTGCGCGGCCTGGCGCATGGCTTTGCCAAGATGGCAACCGGGAATGGCCTCGAGCCGCTTCGCGCCAAGGCCTCCCGGCGGCTGTTTGATGCCTGCATGGCCGAGCCCTTCTATGTGGCTGGCACCGGCCGCGCCTGTACGGCCTTGATGGAAGTGGCACCGGGCCGCATCTTCGCCAAAACCGGAGCCGAGGGCGTTTTCTGCGCGGCCATACCCGAGCAGGGGATCGCGATCGCCGTCAAATGCGACGACGGCCATTCGCGTGCCTCGGAAGCGATGGTTGCGGCAGCGCTCAGCCGCTTCTTCGGCAAGGACGACCCGATTCGCGCGAAATTGGCCGCGATGGCGACCGTCCAGATGCACAATTGGAACGGTATTCACGTTGGCGACATTCGCGCGGCGGCTGCGCTGACCGCTTAAGCCGTTCCGGAACGGAACAGTCGCGCCGCAAGAATAGAATTTGCTAATGTATGTGAAACTACAGCCCACGAGAACGGATGCGGTTTTTGAGGGGTGAGTTACCCTTTGCCCAGTACATCGAACGCCATGAGGGCAGGATATGTTTGCGGGCCGCTATCTTTGGTGGATGTTGATCGCCATCGCGATCTTCCTCTTTTTCACAATGTGTTTCGACTACGTCACCTGGCTGACAGTCGTTTCCTCGGGCTGCGCCCATGTCGCCGGCTCCTGCGGCCCGATCATCGTCACCATGACCGGATCGATGAAGCCGTCGGGCGTCTATCTCGCGGGCGCCATCATCCTCGTCGTTACGCTTGCCCGCGTCCACTATCTGTCGATGAGTTGGGCGTGGGGCGTCGTCGTCACAATCTGGTTCGTGGCATCGGCGCCGTTCCCACTGCTGCTGGCCAGTGGCTGGACTGGCCAGTTGAAGCCGGAGACCGTGTTGGACGGGCTGCCGGTGGCGTTCCTGTTCCTCGTCGTCTTCTGCGCCTATATCGGCTGGGCGTTCGAAGACAGCGGCGCGCGGCCGCTCGGGGCATGGCGTATGCTGCGAACGATCATTCGCTGTTCGGCGGTCTACGGCGCCTTGCTTGCGCTGTCGGAGGCGCCAGCCTTTGCCACCATCCCCGGCCGACTCTTGGGCGACATGCGGCTCTCGGCATCGATTGCGGCGCTACAGCCCGGACTGAAGGATGTCCTGACACTCGGACGCGGGCGCGATACCTTCGCCTATGTCGTCTTTGCAGTCTTCGTCGCCGGTCTTGCCGCTAGCCTGTTGCCGCAGAACCTGGCGGAACTGAAGGCGCGCTTTGTCCAACCGTTCACGCTTCGAGGATCTCGGCAGTGAGGTTGCGATAGGGTTCAATGGCGGTCGCGGCGCTGTCGGCCGTAACGATCAGTCCGGAGACGCCGGCGATCGGCAGGATAAGGCAAGGTGAGACGCGGTCCAGTTTCTCCTCCGTCAGTGGCACGTACGTCGCCGCGGCACAGGAGGAGATGTGGCGCTTGATGGCCGCTTCTTCGAAATCACCGGTCGATAACCCCTGCACCGGATGGGCTGCCGTCACCCCGAGAAAGAAGATGTCCGGCCGAAGCTGCGAAATCGCAGCCATGGCAACAGACCCGACTGATACCATTGAGTGCTTGTAGAGCTGGCCGCCGATGAGGATCACACTCGCCGTCGGGTGGTGTTCCAGCTCAGCGGCGATGGTCGGGCTGTGCGTTGCTACCGTGAACGCGAACTCGCGCGGCAGCTGCCGGGCAATCTCCGCCGTCGTCGTGCCACCATCGAGAAAGATCAGCTGGCCCGATCGCACGAGCGACGCCGCCTTTTTCCCGAGCCGCTCCTTGATCTCAGATGAAACGCCTTTGCGGGTCGAGAAGTCGGGAAGTTCCGGTGCAACAGGCATTGCCCCGCCGTGCACCCGTTTTAGCAAACCTTCCGCCGCCATTTCCCGGAGGTCGCGGCGGATCGTGTCCTCCGACAGCGAAAAATCTTCGGCGATGTGCTTGGCGACAACCTGGCCGTCCCGCCGAAGAAGGTCGAGGATCAATGATTTGCGCTGACTGGTGAGCATGAGGTCGATCCTGTAATTGCACGAATTAGCATGAAATTGCACGAAATGATTCGACATTCAAGAAATATCGTGCAGTTATCTGCCGTCTCGTGCATGAAGCCGAGGAAAATGGAGCTTGATCATGTTGATTTTGATTGCTGGGCCCTACAGGTCCGGAACTGGCGACGACCCCGCGAAAATGGCCGCCAATTTGCAGCGCTTGGAGCAGCCATCGCATAGGCTGTTCAAGGCCGGTCACGTACCGATGATCGGAGAATGGGTGGCGCTCCCAGTATGGAACGCCGCGGGCGGCAAAGCTGTCGGCGATGATCTGTACGAAGAGATCTTTCACCCCGTCGCCGGCCGTCTGCTGCAGCTTTGCGACGGCGTGCTTCGGCTCGAAGGAGAATCGAAGGGCGCCGACAACGATGTGCGCATTGCGCGCGAACGCGGCATTCCTGTCTGGTATCGGCTCGAGGATGTGCCCGGTTGCGCCTAAGGCGGGTTGGTTTAAGGGGCCGGCTTGCCGGCCTCGATCTGTGCGTTTGCAGGCGGCCGCGCTATAAGGTCAGGATCGAAGGGAGTCGATCATGCTGACACTGTACTTTGCCCCGCACACCTGCGCGCTCGCGAGCCTGATTGCACTGGAAGAGTCCGGCCTGCCGTTCAAGACGAAGAAGCTGAATTTTGCTGAAGCGGAGCAGCGTTCGCCGGAATATCTCGAAATCAATCCCAAGGGCCGAGTCCCCGCGCTCGTGACCGACCACGGCATCCTCACCGAAACGCCGGCAATCCTGGCGTTTATCGCGCAGGTCGCGCCCTCCGCCCAGTTGGCGCCGCTCGATCCGTTCGAGTTCGCCCGCATGCAGGCATTCAACAACTACATTTGCTCCACGGTGCATGTGAACCATGCGCATGGCCGCCGTGGCAGCCGATGGGCGGATGATCCCGGCGCTCACGATGCGATGAAGGCGAAGGTGCCGCAGACCATGACCGAATGCTTCGACCTCATCGACGCTCGGATGCTGGAAGGACCGTGGGTGATGGGCGAATATTACTCGGTCGCCGATCCCTACCTTTTCGTCATGACTGGCTGGCTGCGGTCCGATGGCGTCGATCCGGCCCGCTTCCGGAAAGCGACGGCGCACTATGCTCAGATGATTGAGCGGCCGGCCGTTCAGCGGGCATTGGAGCGCGAGCAGGCTTAACAGGCGTCCTGATTGCGGAGCAGCGCCGGAGGCAATCAGCAGACGGTGCGCTCAGCGCTGAAAGCTCGCGGCAAGCTTCCTTGGCGCACGGAACCGCCATGCGCCGATCAGCCGTTCCTTGAGTTCGGCATCGCTGATCATGGCTGCGTGCAAGGGCATATACGGCCAGCCGACATAGTGAGGAGTTTGATAGTAGATCTCGGGCGCCATCTCGATCAGCCGTTCCTTGTCGTCGATCGAGATGCAGAGCACGATGGTCTCGTTGTTCTTGACCGCGGCGAAGGATTTGCCGCCGACCTTCAGTGCCGGGTTGCCATAGGACGTGCTCTCCTCGACGCCAGGAAGGCTGGCTTCATCAGAGAGACGCTTGAGGCGCGCAAAGATCGTGTCGACACTGTCGGTCATTGGGTTGGCTCGGACTGACGTTCCCACAGACCAACAGCTCTCTCATTCTTAAGCGCACCTTGCAAGCTGCGGCCGTTGCGGCTTCGGCTTACGGGGTTCCGGACCGAACGGCAGATCGGCGAGCGCGGTCAGCGACATTCGTGTGAGATCCGGGTGATTCAACGGATCTTGTCTGGTATCCGTGCTGTAGGGCGGATCGAGCGTTTCGACGCTCAAGAAAAACTTCAGGAATTGCATGGCGTGCCTCGCTTCCTTGTACGGCGGTGAACGGAGCATCTGCTGAAAACGGGCGTATTGTCGCGGTTGGCCAGGCAGGTTTCAATTGAGATTACCAATGTCGCAGTATAGAAAAACTATATGAGAAACCTGAACTCGGTTCACTTGAATGGATTGCGAGCGCTCGAGGCCGTAGGGCGGCTCGGCTCGTTGCAGGCGGCAGCAGAGGAGCTGGGCGTTTCGATCGGGGCGGTCAGCCAGCAGGTCATCAAGGCAGAGGCGCAGCTCGATCACCTCATCTTCGAGCGCGCGCCGAAAGGTATGGTCGCGACGGAGGCAGGCGCGCGGCTGCTGGCCGGCTTGACCGAGGGCTTCAACGCGCTGTCGCAGGCCGTCGCGACGACACAGCAACGCGACGACAGCATCCTGACGATCTCGGTGGCGCCGGTCTTTGCCGCGCGTTGGCTCGTTTACCGGCTCGACCGCTTTGCCGAGCGAAATCCTGAGATCAGCCTGCGAATGGATGCGACGACGCGGCTCGTCAATCCGGCGCTCTGCGATGTCGATGTTGGCATCCGGGTCGGCAACGGTCACTGGCCGGACGTGAAGGCGGAACTGCTGCTGCAGCAGGAGGTCTTTCCGGTCTGTTCACCTACAATGGCGGCGCGTCTGCACGAGCCCGCCGACATCCTGTCGGTGCCGGCGGTGATCGATGGCCGCGCCATGTTCAGCTGGGAAGTATGGATGCATGAGGCCGGGTTGTCGGGCGCAACGCTTGAGACGCGGCACGTCTTCAACGACGCGTCTCTGTGCCTCGATGCGGCTATCGCAGGGCAGGGCGTCATGCTCGCCTGGCAGACGCTTGCGGGCTTTGCCCTGCAGCAGGGGCAGTTGGTCGCGCCCTTCGGCATTCGCGCCAAGACCGGTTTCGGTCACTATTTCGTAACCGCCACAGGCTCGCGCGAACCCAAGAAGGTGAAGGATTTCAAGGCCTGGATCCGTGAGGAAATGGCCGAAACCCTCAGGCTCTTTCCCTGATCAGGTAGGTTCCTGCGATCGCGTCGCCTGCATCGCGATATAGGCCGGCCGCGACTGGCAGCGCTTGATCCAGGCGCTGATATGGGGATGGGCCTCGAACAGCGCCTGTTCCGTCTGGGCGTAGCGAAGCACTTCCGCGATGTTGAGGTCGGCGGCCGTGAAGCGATTGCCGACGACGTATTCGTTGGTCGCCAGGTGCTTCTCCAGCGTCGCAAACGTCTTCTTCAGCGAACGCACTGCAACAATGATCGTCGCCTTGCCCTCGTCGCTGTTCTGCTTCTCGTCGTCATAGACATAGACGACCTTCACCGTATGCGGTTCAACCTCGGTTGCCGCCCAGATGGTCCACATCGTCATCAAACCGTCTTCTGCGACGGTTTGAGGGGCCAGTGGTCCGCCGTGCTTGCGCGCGAGGTAAAGGGTAATGGCAAGCGACTCATGCATGACGAGGTCGCCGTCCTGGATGCTGGGGATCAGCGCCATCGGATTGACCGCCAGGAAATCCGGCGAAAGCGTATTGATGGGCGCGTCGGCGGCAAGCGGATTGGCAAGCCGCCGGGCCTGAATGACCCGCACGGACTCGAATTCGAGCCCCAGTTCCCCGGCCATCCAGTAAACGCGCGAGGCCCGCGAGCGATAAACTCCATAGATCGTCAGCATGTCGATGTTCCCCATATTCTGTTGCCACAGGGTAGAAGTGGACACGCCCCAGCGGAAGCGGCCAAGCCTTATGAATCGATGAAAGCTTTTGATGCTTCTCAGGGGATACGGTTGCGTTCGACCGTCAGCTGCGCAAAACGCGAGGCGGCGCCCGTGGTCGCCAATTCGCCCGACACCTTCCTGTCCCATTCGAAGCCAAGGACAGCGCCACCGGGCGTTTCCTGAAACACATTGTCGGTGATGATGGCCGTTCCGGCGCCGTCTGCCACCGAGACGGCGCAGCCGATCGGCGCCTTGCGGACGATATTGCCCGTCACGACCACGTTGCGCAGATAGGGTCCCCAGCCGAGCTGCATGCCCCATCGTGGCGCGCCTTCGATGATGTTGCCGGAGACCAGTGTGTCCGCCTCGGCGGCAATGCCGATGCCGAAGCCGACCTCGTGTTCGTAAGGACCCTTGAGCGTCAGGTTACGCACCACGTTGCCAGTGACGCTGGCCAGCCGGCCGCCTTGGTCGAAATTGGCGATCGAAATGCCGTTCGCCGCGCCGTCCACTATGTTGTTGGAGACGACGGCGCCAACAAACTCGAACTCGACATAAACAGCCGTCTCGCCCGAGCGCAGGCATTGGTTACCGGTGATCTGAATGTCGGAGGCGGAATTGGCGCGGATGGCGGTAAAGGCGCAATCGGACACGTGGTTGCTTGCAACCATCACGTTGTCGGCGCGGAAGATATTGATACCATTGCCGTTCTGGCCGGTGCCGCCGTCATTGGCCTTGATCCGGTAGATGCGGTTGCCGTTGACGACGCTGTTGTCAGCCGCCTTCGTCCAGCGGTGCACCAGAATGCCGCCATTGCCGCAGTCGAAGACCTCGTTGCCGGTGATCGAAAGCCCGTCGGATTCGACGGCATAGATGCCGGATTGGCCAGCACTCGATATGCGGCTGCGCTCGATCCGACCGCCACATCGCTCCAGTCGAACGGCATGTTTGCGGCTGCCGGTGATCTCGCAATTGTCGATCGTTACCTCTGCGACGCCGGTGAATTGCAGCAGCCCGCCGGCATCATCGCCAAGCGAGCGCTTCTGTCCGTCGATGATGATGTTCGAGAGTTCGACGCGCTTGACGTTGTCGGCGCCGAAGAGGTTGCCACCGCCGGTGTAGGCGATGCGCGATGCGCCGGGAACTCCGGTGATGCGCGTATTCTCGCGCAGCACCAGATTCGAAGCTGCGTAGGTGCCGGGTGGCAGGAAAACCGGCACATTCTCCGCCGCGGCCCGATCGATCATCTTCTGAAGGCTGGCGCTCTTACGGTCAGCGGCATCAGGCATCGTCTTGTAACGGACTGCGTCGATCGTGCCGCGCAGGTCGCCGTCGCGCATCGTCGCGAAGCTGCGTGATGCTATCAGCGCAAAGGCGGATGCTCCGGCGAGGCGAAACAGGTCACGACGGGAGGTTAACGGACTTTGCTTCATTTCCGCCGTCCTGCAGGAAACGTGCCAGCGCGCCTGTTTCATTTTGGTACGGAACCGCATCTTCCTGTTGCCCACTGGCCCTTCCGTTCTTTCCCGCTATCTTTGCAGGCATGAGACCCGATGCCTTGCTCTATCCCGCCCCCGAGGGGCTCTATTGTCCCGAGGGAGGATTCTATGTGGATCCCGTGCGGCCGGTCGAGCGAGCCCTGATCACCCACGGCCATTCCGATCATGCGCGGCCCGGCCATGCAAACGTGCTTGCGACGCGCCAGACGCTCGACATCATGCAGATCCGCTATGGCGACGGTTTCTGCGCAAGTGAACAGGCTACCGCTTTCGGCGAGGAGATCCTGATCAACGGCGTGAAAGTCAGCTTTCATCCGGCTGGCCATGTGCTCGGCTCGGCGCAGATCGCCATCGAGAAGAACGGCACCCGCATCGTCGTCTCGGGTGACTACAAGCGGCGGGCGGACCCCACCTGCGCTGCCTACGTCCCGGTGCCCTGCGACGTCTTCATCACTGAGGCCACTTTCGGGCTACCGGTTTTCCATCATCCCGATCCCGTCGATGAAATGGGCAAGCTGTACGCCTCGCTGCGGCAGTTTCCGGAGCGGACGCATCTGATCGGCGCCTATGCGCTCGGTAAGGCGCAGCGCGTCATCCGCCTGCTGCGCGATACCGGCTACGACCGGCCGATCTATATCCACGGCGCGATGGAAAGGCTCTGCGACTACTATATGGAACAGGGCATCGAACTTGGTGAGCTGCGCCCTGCGACCATCGAAAGCCGCGACAAGTCCGCCTTCAAGGGAGCCATTGTCGTCGGCCCGTCCTCCGCCTTTGCCGACCGCTGGGCGCGACGCTTCAACGAGCCTTTGCCCGCATTTGCCTCGGGCTGGATGATGGTGCGGCAGCGCGCCAAGCAGCAGGGCGTCGAGCTGCCACTGGTCATCTCCGATCATTGTGACTGGCCGGAACTGACCGAGACGATCAGCGATCTGCGCCCCGAGGAAGTGTGGGTGACGCATGGCCGCGAGGAGGCGCTGGTTCGCTGGTGCCAGTTGCAGGGCATCAAGGCCCGACCGCTTCACCTGGTCGGCTATGAAGACGAGGCCGACTGATGAAAGCATTCGCCGACCTTCTCGATCGCCTCGTGCTTACCCCCAGCCGCAATGGCAAGCTGAAACTGCTCACCGATTACTTCCGAAACACCCCGGATCCGGATCGCGGCTACGGCCTTGCCGCCATCGCCGGCACGCTTGAAGTGCGCAACGTCAAGCCGGCCATGCTGCGCGAGCTGGTGCTGGAGCGGATGGACGAGGTGCTCTTCCGCTATTCCTACGATTATGTCGGCGACCTCGCGGAAACGATCTCCCTTGTCTGGGACGCCGAGAAGGACGTCGAGCGACCGGCGCTTGCCCAGCCGCGACTTGGAAATGTCGTCAGGCAGATGAACGCGCTCGGACGCACCGAAGTCCGCAGCTTCGTGCGCGACCTGCTCGATCAGCTGGACACCTCGGGGCGCTTCGCCTTCATCAAGCTCGCGACCGGGGCGCTTCGCATCGGGGTCTCGTCCCGCCTGGCGAAACAGGCGCTCGCCGACATGGGCGGCCGCGACGTGACCGAAATCGAAACACTCTGGCATGGTCTGCAGCCTCCCTACGAACCGTTGTTTCGCTGGCTGGAAGGGCAGGGTGACAAGCCGGTGCTGGCAACGCCGGCGATCTTCCATTCCGTCATGCTCGCCAATCCGGTCGAGGAGGGGGATCTCGATCAGCTCGATCCGGCCGACTATGCCGCCGAGTGGAAATGGGACGGCATTCGCGTGCAGCTGTCGCGCTCCGGCGATACGCGCAAGATCTACTCGCGTTCCGGCGACGATATATCAGCCGCATTTCCCGATATCGTTGACTCAATCAGCTTCGACGGCGTGATGGACGGCGAACTGCTCGTGGGCGGGACCACCCGTTCGAACAGTCCGACGCGCACCTTCTCCGATCTGCAGCAACGCCTGAACCGCAAGACCGTGACGACGAAGATGCTCGACGAATATCCGGCCTTCATTCGTGCCTACGATCTCTTGTTCGATCGGGAGGGGGACGTACGCGGCCGCACCTATGTCGATCGCCGTGCGCGTCTTGCAGAGGTCATCGACCGAGCCCCGCACGACCGCTTCGATCTCTCCCCGCTGGTTGAGTTCTCTTCGTGGGACGAACTGGATGACTTGCGGTCGTCACCGCCGGATCCTGTCATCGAAGGGGTGATGATCAAGCGCCGCGACAGCGTCTATCAGGCCGGGCGGTTGAAGGGACCGTGGTTCAAATGGAAGCGCAATCCCTATAATGTCGATGCCGTGCTGATGTATGCGCAGCGCGGCCACGGTAAGCGCTCGAGCTATTATTCGGATTTCACCTTCGGCGTCTGGAGCGAGACACCGGAGGGCGAACAGCTGGTGCCGGTCGGCAAGGCCTATTTCGGCTTCACCGATGCCGAGCTGGAAGTGTTGGACAAGTTCGTGCGCAACAACACGACCGAGCGCTTCGGTCCGGTGCGCGCCGTCAGGGCGGACAGGGATTTCGGCTTCGTCGTCGAAGTTGCCTTTGAAGGCATCAATCGCTCCACCCGCCACAAGTCGGGGGTGGCGATGCGCTTTCCGCGGATTTCCCGCCTGCGCCCCGACAAACCCTCCTACGAGGCGGATCGCCTCCAGACTCTGGTCGCCATGATCGATGCCAAGGGCGAACAGTAGGTTTTACCGGCGCAAAACGCCGCAGGGCCCCCGTTTTCAACACAACGTGTGTTGGCGGCCGCACGCTTCCGGTGCAATTCTCGAATCGCCGGGTACCATGGAAGTGTGAAATGATGTCAGACGAAGGTAATTCTTTTCTCCGCCAGCGCCGCACCGTTCTTGCAGGCCTGGCCGGGGCCCTCCTGCTTCCGCGCATGGCAAGTGCATTCGAGGTTCCGGAGGTGCCGCGGCTGATCGATCACGATTATGCCAAGGCCCGCAAACGCTTCCATACCAAGCTCCTGCAGAAGGGACCGGCTCCCGACAAGTACGAGCCGCTCGACGCTCCGCCGGAAGGCGACAAGATTTTTTATCGCTCGGGTTACGGCGGCGAGTTGGAGCTCGTCGCCTGGGTTTCCAAGTACAAGCGCGGCAGCAAGCCGAAGCCGGGCGTTCTGTTTCTGCACGGCGGAAACGCCATGGGCCTTGGCCATTGGGTTCTGCTCAAGGCCTATGTCGACGCCGGCTTCGTGGTGATGATGCCGTCTTTGCGTGGCGAAAACGGCCAGATGGGCAACTTCTCGGGCTTCTACGACGAGGTCGACGATGTGCTGTCGGCCGCCGACCGGCTGCAGCATCTTCCGGGCGTCGATGGCGACCGCCTGTTCGTCGCCGGCCACAGCATCGGTGGTACGCTGACGATGCTGGCGGCAATGAGCACACACAAATTCCGTGCGGCCGCACCGATCTCGGGCAATCCCGACGCCTTCCGTTTCTTCAATCGCTACCCGCAGGACATTCGCTTCGACGACAGCAATGCCCATGAATTCGAAGTCCGCAGCGCTCTTTGCTATGCCAAAAGCTTCAAGTGCCCGGTCCGTGTCGTTCACGGCACGGAAGAGGCGCATTTCAACGACCGCGCCGGGCTGCTTGCCAGTCGCGCGCGCTCGGGCGGTGTCCGTATCGAAACGGATACGGTGACCGGTAACCACACCTCGGCGCTGCCGGCCGAGATCGAGCAGAGCATAAAGTTCTTCCACGGCGTCGCGGCCTGATCGCGGTCCGACCTCAATTGATACGAGGCTGGCCCGGTGACCAGCCTCGCGCCAGCCGCAAGTGCCATCCTTGCCGCAGCTATACGTCTCGCTGTTGTCGATGAGGGTGTTTTATGACTGTTCTCAGCCGGGTGTCGCCATTTGCCGGGCTTGCGGCCGCTGCTCTTTGCCTGAGCGGCTGCAATATCCTCATTCCGGATACCGGTGCCACCGATCCCGCCCGCTTCGTGCAGGAAACATCGCCTGTCTTCTATAATCCGCCCGGTGTCGATCCCATGCGGGTCAAGCCGATCGATACGCCGGTCCCGCAGCGGCCGGGTGTGCCGCCGACGATCTATAACCAGACCTATGGCATCCCGGGCGCGAACTTTAGCCGGACCTACGGCCTGCCGGTCACCAATCCGGTGAACAGCGCCATGTACGGCCAGGTACGCGACACCGACTTTACGCTGCCGGCGATACCAGTCAGCCGCATCGATCCGCAATATCTGCGACAGGAGGTCGACTACCCGACCAAGGAAAAGCCCGGCACGATCGTCGTCGATACCCGGACCAAGCACCTCTATTTCGTTGAGCCTGGCGGCAAGGCAATGCGCTACGGTGTCGGCATCGGCCGTGAAGGCTATGCATGGTCCGGCCGCGGCGTCATTCAATGGAAGCAGAAGTGGCCGCGCTGGACGCCGCCCGACGAAATGGTCGCGCGCCAGCCGGATGTTCGGGCCTTCTCCGCGGAAAACGGCGGCATGAATCCCGGCCTCGGTAACCCGCTGGGCGCGCGGGCGCTTTATATCTTCAAGGATGGGCAGGATACGCTCTACCGCATCCACGGAACGCCGGACTGGCAGTCGGTCGGAAAGTCCACATCGTCGGGCTGCGTCCGCATGCTGAATCAGGATGTGGTCGACCTTTACGACCGCGTTCCGGCAAAGACCGAAATCGTCGTGATGTAGTCGCGCAACAGCACTGGTGATATCGTCTCGCGGCAGGCGGACACGACTTCGTGAGGTGGTGGTTTATTTAACGGATGGCGATAGATTTCTTGTCTTGTCACCGACGTTGAGCCAACTTCCGCGAAGGGCGTTCGTCCTTCCAGCGCAACAGGAAACCAGACCCGCGTATGAGCTTCGAAAAACCCCTTTCCCGCCGCAGCTTCCTTTCCTTTTCGGCAATGACCGCAGCTTCGGCGCTGACCGGGTGTGCATCCACGGCTGGACCGCCGCCTTATTCCACGGCTCAGCCGGTGGTCATGCGCGCTCCAGTCCAGGCGCCGCAGACGCCGGGTGACGCCGAATTGGCGGTCATGTACGGCCCGATCGAGGACGGTGGCTTCCTCATTCCCGCGGTGCCCTATCAGCAGATCGATCCGCGCTTCTATCGTCAGCAGGTCGTCGATTCGACCGGCCAGGCGCCCGGCACGATCGTCGTCGATACGCCCTCGCGTTTCCTGTATCTCGTCCAGCCCGGCGGCACTGCGATGCGCTACGGCGTTGGTATCGGCCGCGAAGGCTTCGCTTGGCAGGGCTCCGGCGTTATCCAATGGCGTCAAAGGTGGCCGCGCTGGAAGCCGCCGAACGAGATGGTCGCGCGCCAGCCCGAACTCGCCAAGTATTCGATCGAAAACGGCGGCATGGAGCCGGGTCTGAAGAACCCGCTCGGTGCACGTGCGCTCTATATTTTCTCGAATGGCGAAGACACGCTCTACCGCCTGCACGGCAATCCGGATTGGCGTTCAATCGGCAAGGCAGTATCGTCAGGCTGCGTGCGCCTGCTGAACCAGGACATCATCGACCTCTATGACCGTGTGCCGAACAAGGCGCCGGTCGTCGTTCTGCAGTGATCGATTTGAATCCCGCTGTCTCCCTTTCCCCAGGGAGGCAGCATCTCCTCATGCGAATAGCGTCGCCTCGGGGAGACAGCGCTGTCTCTCCGCCCCATATTTGGCCGGCCGAAATTTACCGCCAGGAATAGCTGTGGGACACGATCGGGTCAGGATCGGAGCCTCTCGCCGACTCATGCCAACCGGCAAACTCGTCGTGCCTGACGACGCCGATATCGGCGAGTTGCTCGTCGTCAAGCTGATCCAGCGCGCGGCATGCAGCATGATCTGTGGCTGAATGGTGTTCCCCATGCGGGACCAGATGCGCAAGCGCGTGCCATGTTCGCGAAAACGCTGCTGTCGGCGAAAAACTGCGAACGCCATGTAGGTGCAGGAATGTCATGATGGCCCCCAAGCTGCAGTTGCACCGGCAAAGCCTCCCATTTACCCGTGTGGTTGTCGTGAAGTCCCGCTGAAGCGCTTTTGAAATTTCTCTGAAATTCTTTCGTTTCGATGTCGCGTTTGGATACGGTTCGTTGTCGTGGTGGGAAGCGTTTGCTAGATTGCGCGCCAACATTCGGAGCATCCAATGTCGATGTTCGAATTCGCGGGACACCAACTCGATGTGCAACAGGGCCGGCTGCGCAAGGGCGGGCAGGACGTCCGTTTGCGCCCCAAATCATTGGCGTTGCTGACTTATCTGCTTGAAAATTCGGGACGCGTCGTCACCAAGGATGAATTGGTTTCAGCCGTCTGGCCCAATGTGGCCGTCACGGATGGCTCGCTCAGCCAGTGCGTGACGGACATCCGCAGGACGCTGGGGGAGGGCGCGGCAAAGCTCATTCGCACGGTTCCGTGCCGCGGTTATGCGTTGGACGAGAAGCTTGTGCGGCGCAGCGAGGCTCTGCTGGCGCCAGCAGTGTTCGGTCCGTCGGGGCGGCTCTCGATCGCGGTGCTTCCGTTCACCGTCGCGGTGCCCGGGGGGCGGCACACATGGATCGCCGACGGTATTGTCGAAGACATCATCACTGCCTTGGCGAAGATTCCCACTCTCTTTGTCACGTCAAAGAGTTTGAGCTTCGCCTATCGCGACAAGGCCGGCCGGCTGCCGGACGTGGCCAGGGCGCTGGGTGTGCACTACGTCCTCAGCGGAAGTGTTCGCGTGAGCGGCCATGAATTGCGTCTGACGACCGAGCTTGTCGATGCGCAAACCGGCGGGATTGTCTGGGCGGACCGCTTCGATCGTCATTTCGGGCAGATCTTCGCGGTTCAGGACGAAATAACAGCGGCGGTTGTCGAGCGGCTGAAGAGCGAGCTTCTGCCGCAAAGCCGCGCCGCTGCCGTCATCGAAAACCAAAGAGAATTCGAACTGCCGCGCAACCAGGCCGACCAAGCTGCGCTGTGGGATCGGTAAGGTGCTGCCGATCCCATTGCCGGGCCACAACCGCTATACTGCGGCCGTAAGGTTTGAACGCAGGCCTCGCAACAGGCCTCGGATCGTCTTCATTTCTTCGAGTGTGCAGCCTGCCGCCTGGCCGATCGCGGTCATGATCGTGTCGATCTCGCTACGCATCGCCAGACCCTTGTCGGTCAGTGAAACGATGACCTGCCGTTCATCGCGGGAATCGCGGGTGCGTTTGATCAGGCCATTCTGTTCAAGCCGTTTGAGCAACGGCGATAATGTGCCCGAATCGAGATCGAGCTGTTCGCCGATCGCCTTCACCGCCTGCGCGGACTTCTCCCATAGCGCCAGCATGACAAGATATTGCGGGTAGGTGAGACCGACCTTGTCGAGAATCGGCTTGTAGGCGCGGGTGAAGGCATGGGCTGTCGAGTAGACCGCAAAGCAGAGCTGGTTCTGCAGCCGCTTTTCCTCTTCCGGAATTTCCATCGTCTTTGCCAGATGCGCTTTCATTGTCGTCCTTTCCACGGGGGACAATTGTCCTCTTTTCGAATTTGAAATGCAATTTGCAAAATTAACTTGCGTACAATTTAATTGCGCGATATACAAAATCCAACCCCAACGCAAAGGAGACTGACATGCCCATCCTCTACACGACCAAGGCTTCCGCCACCGGTGGCCGCGCCGGCCGCGCCGTCTCCGACAACGGCGTCCTCGATGTGACGCTGACGGTTCCGAAGGAACTCGGCGGCGACGGCGCGACCGGCACCAACCCTGAACAGCTCTTTGCTGCCGGCTATTCGGCCTGCTTCCTCGGTGCTTTGAAATTTGTCGCCGGCAAGGAAAAGGTCAAGATTCCGGAAGACACCACGGTCAGCGCCAAGGTCGGCATCGGCCCGCGCGAGGATGGCACCGGCTTTGGCATCGAAGTCGCCCTGACAGTCAACATTCCTGGCCTCGACAAGCCGACCGCTGAGAAGCTTGCTGCTGCGGCCCACATCGTTTGCCCCTATAGCCACGCGATGCGCACGTCGACCGAAGTTCCGGTTACCGTTGCCTGATCAAGGACGAAAGAGAGCGCCGTGCATTGCGGCGCTCTTTTCATGTGAAAATAAAATGCTATATTCTTTCCAGTGAAAGGAATATGGCATGGCTATAGCACAGACCATCCCCGGTATCAGGTCTCCGGAGGCTGCCGTCATCACCAAAGCGGTCGTCAATGCTGCCGACCATCTCGGCCTCAACGCCCGAACCCTTTCGGCGGTGCTTGGTGTTTCCGAGGCGACCATCTCGCGCATGAAACGGCAGGACTATCTGCTCGAGCGCGGCTCAAAGTCTTTTGAACTCGCTATCCTGCTCGTTCGTCTGTTTCGCTCGCTCGACGCGATTGTCGGCGGCGATGAAGCCGTTGCCCGGCAATGGCTGCGCAACGCCAACGCGGCGCTCGGCGCGGCGCCCCTCGAAAAAATCGTCACCATCTCGGGATTGACCGATGTCCTTGCCTATCTGGACGCCCGCCGCGCTCTCGTCTGAGACGCGGGCGATCTCCGGCACGTTCTGGCGGCTGGTCGAGGCGCAGCATCAGATCTCGACACTGAAGCTTGTCGATACGCTCGATGAGCAGGCTCTGCTCGAAACCCTGCTCGAGGAAAGCAAGCCGGCGCTGCCACCGGAATGCATTGGCCTCGACTACCTGCTCGCCACGCCATTCCGCTACGGCGCCGTCTATCCGCATGGATCGCGTTTCCGCCGGGCAGGGCGCACGGCTGGCGTGTTCTACGCATCAGAGCGGGTGGAAACCGCGCTTGCGGAAATGGCCTTCTGTCGGCTGCTGTTCTATTCTGAATCGCCGGCAACGCAGTTTCCCGCCAACGCAGCCGAATACACTGCCTTTGCCGCCGCGATAGCCACGCCGTCCGCCATCGATCTCACGCGCCCACCGCTCGACGCCGATCGTTCGATATGGACTGATCCTCAGAATTATGGCCCGTGCCAGGCTCTCGCCGACGCCGCGCGCGAGGTCGGTTGCCAGGCAATTCTCTATGAATCCGTGCGCGACCCGCAGCGCGGCCGCAACATCGCGCTTCTGACGGCAGCGGCATTTGTTGCTCGCGAACCGGTCGAGCGCCAGACATGGAGGATCCGGCTTTCGGGTATTGGCGTCCAGGCGCTTTGTGATTTCCCGAAAGTCAGAGTTGGATTCTCGGTGGAGGATTTTGCCGGCGATCCGCGAATGGCGCGCGACTGACGCCAACTATTTCTTCAAGCCAGCGCCTGCAGGTCGCGTCGCAACCGCCCCATGTCGCCATCCGGGAGCGCATCTTCAAGGCTCGCATGAGTGCTTTCCCAGATCGGCACTGCGGCCGCAAGCACCGCCTTTCCCTCCGGCGTCAGGCTTAGCAGGCGTCGGCGCTTGTCTTTCGCATTTTGGGTTACATTTACCCAACCACGGCGCTGCAATGGCTTCAGCGCTGCCGTCAATGTCGTCTGATCCATCGCAAGCAGCGTCGCGACCGGCCCCATCGGCGGCGGCTCCGGGCGGTTCAGCGACATCATCAGCG
This sequence comes from Rhizobium grahamii CCGE 502, assembly GCF_000298315.2. Taxonomy (GTDB): domain Bacteria; phylum Pseudomonadota; class Alphaproteobacteria; order Rhizobiales; family Rhizobiaceae; genus Rhizobium; species Rhizobium grahamii. The sequence continues at coordinate 253,896 of NZ_AEYE02000005.1, forward strand.
AGAACTGGCCGTTGGTGAGCCCGACAGGGCGAAGGGCATCGTCGAATAGCCGCGCCAGTGCGCGCGCTGCCCGTTGAACATGCAGGCAGAGGCACGTGTCGCGCACCAGGATCGTCGTTGAAAAAGGAATCTCTACCGCGTTTGACATGCCTAATTTCTATTGATATCAATGTAATTAGTCAAGGAAAAGGAGCATGGAACGCAACGTCCGATCGCGCCGGAGGAGGGCGCACGTGATGCAGAACCAAGTCGTTTCCCGTGAAGAATGGCTGGAGGCCCGCCGCTCGCTGCTTCTCAAGGAGAAGGAAGCAACGCATCTGAGGGATAAGGTCAATGCCGAGCGTATGGCCTTGCCCTGGGTCAAGGTTGACAGGAATTACGTCTTCGATACGTCGCAGGGGAAGAAAAGCCTTGCCGAACTCTTCGACGGTCGCAGCCAGCTTTTGATCTATCATTTCATGCTTGGCCCCGAATGGCAGGCCGGGTGCCCCGGATGCTCGTTCCTGTCCGATCATGTCGACGGAACGCTGCCGCACCTCAACAACCATGATGTCACATGGGTCGCCGTTTCGCGGGCGCCGCTTGCCAAAATCGAGGCTTATAAGAAGCGCATGGGGTGGAAATTCCCCTGGGTTTCATCTTTCGAAAACAGCTTCAACTTCGACTACCACGTTTCCTTCAGCCCGGAAGATCTGGCGAAGGACAAGGTTTTCTACAATTTCGAGGCAATCGATCCGGCCAATGCCCATGACGAACTGCCCGGTCTCAGCGCGTTCTACAAAAGCGAAAGCGGTGAGATCTTCCATACGTATTCCACCTATGCCCGCGGCCTTGAAGAAGCAGTCGGCACCTTGATGATCCTCGATCGCGCGCCGAAAGGCCGTAATGAAGACAGCACGATGGATTTCGTCAAGCGTCACGACGAATACGAACCGGCGAAGACTGCGCCATCCAGCTGTCACTGAGATCTGCGACCATCCTCCAAGGGAGAAGGACGATGCAGCAAGCGAAAGTTCGGAAGGAGCACGAGTTCCTGGAGGATCTCGTCGGCGTCTGGGACGTGACGGCACCCGAGATGACGGGGCAGGAGCCTTGGACGGAGATCGTGCGTTCGCTTCACGGCATTTGGTTCGTCGCCGAGGGCTCCGGCCAGATGCCCGGCGGTGGTGCGGCAACGACGGTGCTCACCCTGGGCTATAGCGCCGAAAAGGGAAAATACGTCGGCACCTGGATCGGCACCATGATGGACCACATGTGGGTTTACGAGGGTGAGGTCTCCAACGACGGCAAGATCCTGAACCTCTACACGACGGGTCCCGATTTCAACGACGCAAACAAGCTCGCCGATTACCGCGAGCAGATCATCTTCCATGATCGCGACCACCGCACGTTCAACTCCGCCGCCAGGCAGCCAGACGGCTCCTGGAAGCAATTCATGGAAGCGCACTATACCCGCAAGCCTTAGTTGCGGGTGGATCGAACGGCATCGTTGATCCGAGGCCGTTCGCAACCGACCGGAAGCATCGCAAATGGAGAACACGATGTCCGACACCCATGGAAAATTCATCTGGTGCGAATTGATGACGCCCGATCCCAAGGCGGCCGCCGACTTCTACGGCAAGGTCGTCGGCTGGACGACAAACGACATGAAGATCGAGAACCTGCCGCCCTATACGGTCTTCGAAGCCAACGGCGCTGGCGTTGCCGGCCTCATGGATTTTCCCGCCGAGCTTGAGGGCAAGGGCATTCCGCCGAATTGGACAGGCTATGTCGCGGTCGACGACGTCGATAAGTACGCCAAGGACTTTGCCGCCAATGGTGGCTCGATCCGTCGTGAACCGGAGGATATTCCGACGGTCGGACGGTTTGCGGTCGTGGCCGATCCGCATGGCGCGGTGATCTGCATCATGACGCCGCTGCCGATGGACAATCAGCCTCCGCCGGCAGCGATGGGCACACCCGGCCATATCGGCTGGCACGAACTCTATGCCGGCAACGGTGCGGAAGCCTTCGCCTTTTACTCGAAACTCTTCGGCTGGACGAAGGACCATGACATGGATATGGGCGAAATGGGCGCCTACACCATCTTCGCCGAGCGCGGCACGCCGATCGGCGGCATGATGACCAAGCCGTCGAATGTCCCCATGCCGGCATGGGCCTATTACTTCAATGTGCCGGCCATCGATGCGGCCATCGAGCGCGTCAAGGCCGGTGGGGGAACGGTGGTGAACGGCCCGATGGAAGTACCCGGCGGCAGCTGGATCATCCAGGCGGTTGATCCGCAGGGCGCATTCTTCTGCCTCGTTGCGCCCGCCCGATAGGCGCGTTCAACGCCGCTTTTGATCTCAGGGCGAGCCGCCCGACGTCGGCTCGCCCTGAGCCGCATTTAGGGTCTCCAAGCACGCTGCCGGGAGGTGGTCGAGATAGCCAAGGCATCGAATCGAAGGCTGGAACACCCTGCCGTCAACGCCGAACGTGCGTTAGTATTTCATTAATTTTATTAGAATTTTAGCGGTTTCGGCCATATTCGGCCCCCGGCCGTTAACTCTTCCTAAAACATTTTTGGGTGGATGCATAACCGGCTATGTCTGAAGCGGCCGCAAGTATTGATTTTAGCTCTTCTGCGTAATTGATTGGCCCCAGTTTCTCATTGGGGTTGTTTTGTTATGTCTATCGAAGATCCGCGCATTTCCGCTACTGCAAGCGAAAACGTCTCGCACGACTTCCGTCAGGACATTCATGAAGACGCAAGTATTGACGTTTCTGCTGCGCAGGGCGTTGAAGTTGCGCAGGCCGACAATAGCCAACAGCCCGAGAAGACCGATCGCGTGCCTCAGGCTCCGCAGACGGTAGCTGCAAACGTCCATCCGGCTGAAATCGTCCCGGATCAGAACAATGTCGCGCATCTCCCGGCTGACGTGTCGATCGACGACATCCGCGTCGAGGGTAACAATCTGGTGCTCGTGCAGGCGGATGGCACGGAGATCGTCATCGTCAACGGTGCCCTGCATGTGCCGACCTTCCTGCTCGGCGAAGTCGAGCTGCCGCAGCAGGCCGTGATCGCCGCGCTCGAGCAGAACAACATCAACGTCGCCGCGGGTCCGGACGGCTCCTATTCGGCAAGTGCCTCCGCACCAAGCTCCGGCGCCGACTTCCAGGACACCATCCAGCAGGATCCGAACGATCCGACCCAGCTCGCGCAGCTGCTGGCCGACACGCAGCAGGGTGACCCGACACTGGGCAGCGGCGAAGATGTCGACATCAACAATGCTCCAATCATCGAGCTTATGGATTCGCTCGTCTATAACGACACGGCGAATGACGACGAGTTTCCGATCCTCAGGGGCGTCGTTCCCGGCCGCGATATCGATAACAACGACGTTCTGCGCTACGGCGTCCAAGGTGGTCTGCCGCTGGCAGGGGATTCGAACTACGACATCGTCAAGGTAGGCAGCTACGGCGAACTGCGCCTCAACAGCGTTACGGGTGCATACATTTTCACGCCGAACGATGCCGCGATCGAGGGCCTGAAAGATCATCAGTCCGAGAGCTTCACCTTCACCGTCACCGACAAGTCCGGTGCGTCGGGCACACAGGTCTGGACGGTCGACGTCAACGGCGTCAACGACACGGCATCTATCTCTGGCGATGCGGCCGCGAAACTCGTCGAGGACGCGAAGGGAAACACTATCGCAAGTGGCCAGCTGACCGTCGGCGACCGGGATACGGGTGATGGCCACTTTCAGGACCCGTCCGCCGAGGCAAAGGAAGGGCACTACGGCACCTTCACGTTTGATGCGCAGACCGGAGCGTGGACCTACAGGCTTAACAATGCATCCAGCGCAATCCAGGGTCTTGCGGCCAATCAGGTCGTTCATGAGACGCTGACGGTTGTTTCTGCAGATGGTACGGCCACCCAGGTAATCGACATCACCATCACCGGCACCAACGACGCACCGGTGATCGGCGGCGAAGCTATTCTCACTGGCAAGGTTTCCGACGTCGCCGAGACTGTCAATCCCGCACTCGACGCCGGCATGCAGTCGGCAAATGGCTCGCTGACTTTCACAGACGTCGACCTCACCGATCGCCCGGAGGCCTCCTTCGCCGTCAAGACCGTCACCACCTCGGAAGGCCTGACGCTGTCGAGCGAGCAGGAAGCCGCCCTCAAGGCCGCCTTCAGCGTCACCAACGCCGCCGGCAATAGCCATGACGGCACCGTCAACTGGAGCTATTCGATCGCCGAAAGCGCCCTCGACTTCCTGGCAAAGGGCCAGAGCGTCGAGCTCACCTATGCGATCACCGTCGACGACGGCCATGGCGGCACCGACAGCCGCGACGTGACCGTGACGATCACTGGCGAGAATGACGTCCCGGTTCTGACGGCCTCGACCGGTGACGTGCAGGCCTGGAGTGTAAACGCCGGCAACCATCTCGATCTCGGCGACGCCTTCGCGGGCGGTAACGTGCTCGACAACGCCCATGCCAATGATGTCGACACCGGCGACAAGCTGACGGTGGTCGGCGTTGCCGCAGGCGCCGTCGTGGACGGCGCGTCCGTTTCCGGCCATGTCGGCAGCTTGATCGAAGGCAAGTATGGCTACCTGACGCTTTCCGCCAACGGCGGCTGGGTCTATACCCTCAACAATCTCGATGGTGACACGCGAGCGCTGGTCAAGGGCGCGCACGCCAACGACGTCTTCACCTACACCGTGACGGACAAGTACGGCGCGACCGCGACGCAGACGCTGACGATCGACGTCACGGGCGGCAACAGCGCCCCGGACGCACATGCTGACGTCAACCTCGGCGCCGCCGTCACCGAACAAGGTGTCAATCCGGGCAACGCCGCGTTCGCCGGCAACGATTCCGCTTCCGGCAACGTGCTTGCCAACGATACCGACGTCGACACCGTCGGCGGCATCGAAACCAAGACGGTGATTGGCGTTGCCGCCGGCGTTAGTATCTTCGGCGCTTCCGGCCATGTCGGCACTGAAATCGTAGGCAAATACGGCACGCTGACGCTTTCGGCAGACGGCACCTGGAACTACAAGCTCAATAACGACGACCCCGATACCCAGAAGCTTGGCCAGGGCGACCGCACCACAGAAGTCTTCACGTACACGATGGCAGACGCCACCGGGGCCACCTCGACATCGACGCTCTCGATCGCCATCACCGGCACCAACGATGCGCCGGTGATCGACGGCACACAGCATGTGAGCGGAGACGTTCGGGAAGCAGGCAACCTCGACAGCGGCGCAATCGACGCCGGCACGTCGTCCATCTCGGATCAGCTGACAAAGAGCGATGTCGACGTCGACGATCGCACCAGCAATGATTCCTGGTCGGTGGTGACCGCCGCCGGCGACGTGGCGGAAGTGACCGACACTTACGGCAAGTTCTCGGTCAATCAGCAGGGCCGCTGGACCTACACGCTCGACAACAACGATAGCGACACGCAGGCCCTTTTCGAAGGACAGACGATCCAAAGAACCTTCACGGTCAAGGTCACCGATTCGCATGGTGCATACGCCACGCAGCTCGTAAAGATCACGATCACCGGCACGAACGACGTACCGGTTTTGAAGGCTTCCACAGGTGACGTGCAGGCTTGGAGCGTCAACGCCGGCAACCATCTCGATTTCGGCAACGCCTTCGCGGGCGGTAACGTGCTCGACAACGCCCATGCCAATGATGTCGACACCGGCGACAAGCTGACGGTGGTAGGCGTTGCCGCAGGCGCCGTCGTGGACGGCGCGTCCGTCGCCGGCGATGTCGGCAAGACGATCGAAGGCACATACGGCTCGCTCAAGCTCTCTGCCAACGGCAGCTGGACTTACACGCTCGACAACACCGACGCCGACACGCGAGCGCTGGTCAAGGGCGCGCACGCCAACGACGTCTTCACCTACACCGTGACGGACAAGTACGGCGCGACCGCCACGCAGACGCTGACGATCGACGTCACGGGCGGCAACAGCGCCCCGGACGCACATGCTGACGTCAACCTCGGCGCCGCCGTCACCGAACGAGGTGTCAATCCCGGCAACACCGAGTTCGCCGGCAACGATTCCGCTTCCGGCAACGTCCTTACCAACGACACCGATGTCGATACCGTCGGCGGCATCGAAACCAAGTCGGTGATTGGCGTTGCCGCCGGCGTTAGTATCTTCGGCGCCTCCGGCCATGTCGGTACCGAGGTCGTCGGAACCTACGGTACGCTGACGCTGAACGCAGACGGCACCTGGAACTACAAGCTCAACAACAACGACACCAACACGCAGAAGCTCGCCCAAGGCGAGCGCGCCACGGAAGTCTTCACGTACACAATGACAGACGCCGCCGGCGCCACCTCGACCTCGACGCTTTCGATCGCCATCACCGGCACCAACGACGCGCCGGTGGCGCAGGCACAGGTCAACGG
>NZ_AEYE02000004.1 GCF_000298315.2 Rhizobium grahamii CCGE 502
GTGAACTTCGAGAAGATCCGTGAACCCCGCAGTCGATCACGGTAAGCTCGGTATGATGTCGCAAATGCCATCAGCAACGTCTCCAAAGTCGGCGGCCGGTCTGCGTCTCCGTTGTCGTGAACAGTGCCGAATTCCTGTATGTTTGTCGGACCGCCTCAGGTCATATACGATCTGAAAAGGGGCCAAAAATGTCCACTCAAGCGCTGCTAATCGTGCATACCGATGTTCCGAATGAAGCGGATCGTGCCTCCTTCGATCAATGGTACGATCGCCATCTGCCAGAGGCACTGCACGTGTTCGGGGCACTCCGGGCCTGGCGGACCTGGAGTCGAACCGATCCTTCGAAGCACACCGCCTTCTATGAGTTCTCTAGCTTAGAAGAGGCGAACGCCGCGATTCAATCGCCGGGCAACGAATTTGATGCCAAATGGGGCGGGCGGGCGACACGCACCCGAGACATTGTTGAGGTTGCTCAGCGGCTACCGGACTAAGACTGACACTCTGTGAAAAGCCTCGCTTGCGTCTGTTTCAGGCCTCGATAGGAGACCTCAATTGCATCCCTGCAATTGCTGCTGATAGGTCACCGCCATATTGCTGAATCGTTGCGCGGTCTTCTGCAGTTGCCCATTCGCGCGCCAGTCGCCGCGCATGTAGCCTTTCGGGCCGGAATAATAGGCGAGGTAGAGGTTGTAGGCATCGTTGAGCGGGATGCCGGTCGTCTGACTGTTTTGCGAATGGTACCAGCCGATAAAGTCGATCGCATCGGCGAAGTTGGTACGGCGGGCAGCGAAGCTCCCCGTCGCCGATTGATAGTGATCCCAGGTGCCATCGAGCGCTTGCGAATAGCCGTAGGCCGTCGATGGCCGCGTCCAGGGAATGAAGCCGAACAGCTTGGTGCGCGGCGGCCGCGCATAGGGCTGGAAACCGGACTCGGTATACATCGTCGCCATCAGGATCGGAACCGGAACCCCATATTTACGCTCCGCCTTTTTCGCCGCGCGCTGCCAGCTCGTGAACATTCCGTCGCGCTGGTCGAAGACAGCGCAGATGTTTCGGGTTTGCTTGGGAGCCGTCGCGCAGCCGGCAGCAAGTGCCAGAAGCACGAGGACGGGGAGGACACGGATACGCATTACAGAAAACCTCTCGTTCCGAGAGATTACTAACTCGTAAATATTAACGAGCGGTTTTTAGTCGATTGCGAGTTGCCACGGGTGAGATGGCGGCATGGCTCGCCATGCCGGCAGTAGGTGTTTGGCGACGGCAGCGGCCGAGACCTGCAAGAACGCAAGGGATCGCGCCCCCTTGCGCACCGCCTGAACGCATCTATTGTCGAGAAATGCCGGGACGGTTGGGAGTGTCTGATGTCGGCAGTGCCTTTTTCGAAGATTTCCTCGCCGCTCAATGCGTTGCTTGCTGCGACCGGATTGCTGATGGTGGCTTTGCTTACGACGCCGGATCTGACCCCGCAGGCGAGGTTCGCCTGCCAGCTTGTTCTTGTCGCGATCTGGGTGGCCTACATCCTCCAGTTAGCCGGCACCTTTCTGTCCCAACGACACCACCTGCCGGGTGGGATGCCACCTCTGCTGATCGATGTAGTTGCGGTCCTGGTTCCCCTGGCTGCATTCCTGTTCGTCGGCTCCCGCGATCGAAGCTTGTACTGTGCCATCTGGCTTCTCAAGCCGCTGCGGGACTCGACCTTCTTCAGGTTGATGGCAAAGGTGGTTGCCAATGAATACCGCAACCTCCTCGGGGTGACGTCGGTTTTCGCCAGTGTTCTCTTCGGCGCGTCGGTGGCCGGTTATGTCATCGAGCGGGATATCCAGCCGGACAAGTTCGGCAGCATTCCGCAGGCGATGTGGTGGGCGGTCGTCACCCTGTCGACGACCGGCTACGGCGACGAGATCCCCCAAAGCCTGGCTGGGCGGGTGCTGGCCGGGTTGGTGATGATGAGCGGCATCGGCATTTTCGCACTTTGGGCCGGCATCCTCGCCACCGGCTTCTACGAGGAGGTTCGCCGTCGGGATTTCGTGCGCAACTGGCAACTCGTCGCCGCCGTACCTCTGTTTCAGAGACTGGGCTCGGCAGCTCTGATCGAGATCGTCCGCGCGCTACGGCCGCGCACGGTGCCCGCTGGCGCCGTGATTTGCCGCAAGGGCGATGTCGGCGATCAGATGTTCTTTATCGTCGAAGGGCGGGTCAGCGTTGCGACGCCCGATCATCCGGTCGAACTCGGTACTGGAAGCTTTTTCGGCGAGATGGCGCTGATCAGTGGAGAACCACGCTCGGCGACCGTCAGCGCGGCCACCGAGGTCTCCCTACTGTCGCTCGCCGCCGTTGATTTCCAGATGCTGTCGAGCAGCAGTCCGGAGATCGCCGAGACGATCCGCAAGACGGCATTTGAGCGACGGGGCGGCTTGCCGAAGGAATGATTTAAAGCCACGGTATGGCTGCGGCTGACCGCAGCCACCGGCCGTCACGCCTTGACCGGTTCGTAACGCAGGATCACCGCGCCGCTCTTTGTTGTCGCACTGTCGAATAGTTTCATCGGGATCTGCTGGCTGGCCGGTTTGAAGAGCGGGTTGCCGGCGCCGAGGATGACCGGCACCAGGCAGATGCGGACCTCGTCCACCAGTCCTTCCTGCAGGAGTGAATCTGCAAGTTCGGCACTGCCGAAAATGAAGATCGTCTTGCCGGCCTCGGCCTTCAGCTTCTTGAGTTCCGAGACAGGTTCACTCACGACGCGTGTATTGTTCCAGTCGGCCGTCGTCATCGACCGCGACACGGCGATCTTGGCAATGCCGTTCATATAGGCCTTGATTTTCTCTTCTCCCTCCGCTGCCGGCCAATAAGCCGCCATGCCTTCGTATGTCTTCCGGCCGAAGACCAGCAGATCGCCTTCCTCGCCGAATTGCTCGGCATAACGCTCGAGCTCGGGGCCCCAGGCCAGATTGTGGAAGTCGATATCCCACGGCTTGGTGCCCTCGAAATAACCGTCGAGTGTCATCAGATTCCAAACAACTAGCTTTCGCATTTCGTCCTCCTCGAAACTGGTTGCAATTTGCAACTGGTTGAAAGCTAGATTGACTGATGGCAAAATGCAAGCAGTTTTTTGGAGATCCTCATGGACGATGCTCACCGCTCCGGTTGCCCGATCAACCTGACGCTGGAAGTGCTCGGCGATCGCTGGAGCCTGATCGTCATCCGCGACATCATGTTCGGCAATCGGCGCCATTTCCGTGAGTTGCTGCAGAATTCGCAGGAACGAATCGCCTCGAACATTCTGGCCGATCGCTTGCGTCGCCTCGTCGACAGGGGGCTGCTCACAAGAGAGGACGATCCAAGCCACAAGCAGAAGGCCATCTACAGCCTGACCGAGATGGCGATCCAATTGGTGCCGATCTTCGCCCATATGGGCGCATGGGGCCGCAGGCATCTTCCCGTATCCGAAGAACTCTCCATTCGCGCCGAGCTTTTGGAGACGGGGGGTGCTGAGCTTTGGGACGACTTCATGGACGAGTTGCGCGCCAAGCACCTCGGCAAGACGCTGCCTGCCGGAACGCCGTCGGTGCTCGGGCGCCTGACGGAGGCCTATCTTGATGTCGTTGCCCGCAAGGCGAAATCCGCCTGATCAATCCTTGCGGAATACGACGCTGGCGCCCCAGCCGGTAATCAGCGCCAGAAAGACGGAGAGAAGGCCGTAGGCGATCGGCTGCGCGTGCGCAGCGTCAGTGATCATCTGCTCGATCCCGGTCTTGATGACACGCAGCGGAACCGACTTCTCGGTCACGAAGTTGCCGCTTTTGAAGAGGTAGGCGCGCACGGTGTGCACGCCATTCGGAATATTCGCCGGAAGTCGCAGGCTTGCCTTGAAAAGGCTGGAACTGACGAAGCGCACGCCGCTCGGGTCGCGATCGTAAAGGCCGCCGTTCTCCTGCAACCGGCGAAAGGCCTGCCGGAACTCCCCGAGATTGCTGGCATTGCCGACGAAGCCGACCGGCGTCAGCGGAATGTGGTCGATCCCGATCCCCATATCTGTCAGGTCAAGTGGCGTGGTGATGTCGTCGAGCATGCGGGAGCTTGACATCGAATAGGAATGCGGCACCGCCTCGAAGGTCATCGAGCGGGTGTTGACCCAGATGCCGAAGACGCGCTCCTTGCGGCGTACCGTGGCGTTCTCCCGCGGTCCCTCGAGAACGACAACGACATCGTACTGGCCGATTGCCAGCAGCAGACTGTCGGTGTTGGTCACTGCGCCGAAGATGGTGAGGTCCGCGCCGCGAAAATCCGAGGTGATGGCGATTTCGCTGGTCGACGTGCCGATCTCAAGGCCCTCGGCCGTGGTTTGCGTTGCCTGCCCCGGGAGGAGCATTTGCGCCGTCGCGACAGCCGGCAGCATAATGACGCAAAGCAGCAGGGCGGTGAGAACGCGGAGCATCAGTTCCCCCCCATGACCACGGAGTAGACATCCGCCGGGGTGACAACCAGCGCGACGGCAAGGCGAAGGCCGACGGCGAGCACGAGAAGCCCGAGCAGCGCGCGAAGCTGTTCGCCACGCAGCTTCTGTCCGACGCGCACGCCGTATTGCGCGCCGATGACGCCGGCAATCATCAGGATGAAGGCGAGCACGATGTCGACCGAGAAGTTGGTCGCCGCCTGCACGACCGTCGTATAGGCGGTCACGAAGATGATCTGGAACAGCGATGTGCCGACAACCACGTTGGTCGGGATGCGCAGCAGATAGATCATCGCCGGCACCATGATGAAGCCGCCGCCGACGCCCATGACCGACGTCAGCACGCCGATGCCGAAGCCGAGCGCGATTACCGGGATAACGCTGAGGAAGATTTTCGACTTCTTGAACCGCATCTTGAGCGGCAGCTTGTGCACCCAATGGTGATGACCGGGGCGTCGCGGCGTTGGCGGCACGTTCTTCGCGGCGCGGCGCATGGCATTGACGCTCTCGAGTAGCATCAGGCCGCCGACGGTGCCGAGGAAGATAACGTAGAGCAGCGAGATGATGAGATCCAGCTGGCCGATCTGTCGCAGCAGCGAGAAGATCCAGATGCCGACCGTGGCGCCGGTCAGACCGCCGATCAGCAGCACGGTTCCAAGCTTCAGGTCGAGCGATCCGCGACGGAAATGCGTGATCGCACCCGAGATCGACGAGGCCACGACCTGGTTGGCACCGGTGGCGACGGCGACGACCGGGGGGATGTTGTAGAAGATCAGCAGCGGGGTGATCAGGAAGCCACCGCCGACACCAAACATTCCGGACAGAAAGCCGACGGCCGCTCCCATGCCGAGAATGATGAAGATGTTCACCGACAATTCTGCGATAGGCAGATAGATTGTCACAGCAGACCTCAATCTATGAACTGCCCCACAGGCAGGCGTCTTACATCCCGTTCGAATGGCGCATCATACGGTGAAATCGTTGCCAGAGGATTTCGATAAGCGACATGCAATCCGCTCGATAGCGTGATGCTCTCGAATAATCAGGCTTTTTTTGGGTTTTATGACAAGCCTTTAGGAGGGCGCCTCGACAAAGCATCCGATCGCCATGTTCGGATCGCCGGTTGAATGCAAGGCGCCTGCCGACTAGGTCCGAGCGTCATTGTCCGGGGGATTCGCGTGAAGGCTGGATTGGTTCGTTGGTTGCTGGTGGCCTGTATCGTGCAGCCGGTTGCGGCGAGGGCGGAATGGCAGCCGATCGAAGAGGTGCGGACCTATGCGGTGACGGGGAGTTCCGGCGCGGCGTTGTACGATTCCATCGGCCAAAACGGCCCGGACCTTGGCGGCAGCCGCGCGGTGGCGCACACAACCTTCAAGCTGACCTGGACAAGAAAATACGAGCGTCGCGGCAACGCCTGCGTGATTGCCGTGGCACGGCCGAAGCTGATCATCACCTACACGCTGCCGAAGCCAGCCGGAAAGCTTCCCGCTGCCACGGCGGCAAGCTGGGCGACGTTCATCGCCGGTATTGAAACGCATGAGCGGGTGCACGGCGACTACATCGAGCAGATGGTCCGCGACATCGAGGCGATGAGCCTCGGCTTTTCCGCCGACAACGACCCGGACTGCCGCAAGATCCGGATCGAACTGACGAAGCGTCTGGGCGAACTCTCGGCGCGGCAGCGACAGCAGGGCCGCGATTTCGACAAGGCCGAGATGAGCGAGGGCGGCAACATCCGCCGCCTCGTCCTGCAGTTGGTGAACGGCCCCTGAGGGGCCGCTCGAAGCTTTGCCGGATCAGCCCAAGGCGGCAGCGGCAACCGGAGCGAGGTGCGGCCAGACCTCCAGCGCGCCGCGATAGATCATGTTCAGCGCCACGTAGATGATGATGGCAAGGCCGAGATAGGCGATCCAGTGGTAGCGGTTGAGCAGGCGCGCGATGAAGTTCGCAGCGATACCCATCATGGCGATCGACAGGATCAGGCCGATGACGAGGACCGTCGGATGTTCGCGGGCGGCACCTGCGACGGCAAGCACGTTGTCGAGCGACATGGACACGTCGGCGATGACGATCTGGCTGGCGGCCTGGAAGAAAGTCTTCCGCGGTGCAGTGGCGGCGCCTTCGGCCCCCTCGGTTTCGCCGCCGCTGCCGTTGCGCAGATCGCGCCACATCTTCCAGCAGACCCAGAGCAGCAGGATGCCACCCGCGAGCAGCAGGCCGATGATCTCGAGGAGCTGAACGGTGACGCTGGCAAGCGCGATGCGCAGCACGGTGGCGGCAAGAATGCCGACGAGGATCGCCTTCTTGCGTTGGTCGGCCGGCAGCCCGGCGGCGGCAAGACCGATCACCACGGCGTTGTCCCCGGCAAGCACGAGGTCGATGAGAACGACCTGCAACAGCGCCGCCAGGCCGGCAGAAGTGAAAATTTCCATGTGTGACAATCCCCGACTTTTCGAAACGCACCGCCGGCGCGTCGTTAACGCATAGATGATCGTTGATCGGCTGATCAAGTGGCGCTGGCGTATTGTGGAAAAGTTCTGCTGGCCGTTGCAGTTCCGCCGAAGCCGACAAACAGCCTTCATTTTCCTCATTTAAGCTTCTTTGCATGGTCGGGGATTGGCCATGACGCGGCGAACGTGCTAGCGAGAGCCGCAAAAAGCCCCGGCCGGCATGATCGAGGGGCGCAGCAACGCTTTCGGACTCCACTGAGACATGATTCGTATCGAGAATATCAGCAAGCAGAACAGCCACCGCATCCTCTTCATAGAGGCATCCGCAGCCCTCAACAAAGGCGAGAAGATCGGTCTCGTCGGCCCGAACGGCGCCGGCAAGACGACGCTCTTTCGCATGATCACGGGACAGGAGCAGCCCGACGAAGGCCAGGTCGCCGCCGAAAAGGGTGTGACGATCGGCTACTTCAATCAGGATGTCGGCGAGATGGAGGGTCGCAGCGCCGTGGCCGAGGTCATGGAAGGTGCCGGCCCCGTCAGCGTCGTCGCAGCCGAGCTGCGTGAGCTCGAAGCGGAAATGATCGATCCGGACAAGCTCGACGAGATGGACCGGATCATCGAGCGCTACGGCGAAGTCCAGGCACGCTACGAGGAGCTTGACGGCTATGCGCTCGAGGGCCGTGCGCGCGAAGTGCTGGCGGGTCTGAGCTTCACCCAGGAAATGATGGACGGCGACGTCGGTGCGCTGTCGGGCGGCTGGAAGATGCGCGTCGCGCTCGCCCGCATTCTGTTGATGCGCCCTGATGTCATGTTGCTCGACGAACCGAGCAACCACCTCGATCTCGAGAGCCTGATCTGGCTGGAAGATTTCCTGAAGACCTACGACGGCGCATTGCTGATGACCTCGCACGACCGCGAGTTCATGAACCGCATCGTCGGCAAGATCATCGAGATCGACGCCGGCTCGCTGAACAGCTACTCCGGCGATTACGGCTTCTACGAGCAGCAGCGGGCGCAAAACGAAAAGCAGCAGCAGGCGCAGTTCGAGCGCCAGCAGGCGATGCTTGCCAAGGAGATCAAGTTCATCGAGCGCTTCAAGGCACGCGCCTCGCACGCTTCGCAGGTGCAGAGCCGTGTCAAGAAGCTCGAGAAGATCGACCGTGTCGAGCCGCCGAAGCGCCGCCAGACGGTTGCGTTCGACTTCCTTCCTGCCCCGCGCTCCGGCGAAGACGTGATCAACCTCAAGAATGTTCACAAGAAGTACGGCAGCCGGACCATCTATGAAGGTCTGGATTTCATGGTCCGTCGCAAGGAGCGCTGGTGCATCATGGGCATCAACGGCGCCGGTAAGTCGACCCTGCTGAAGCTGGTGGCTGGCTCCGCCGAACCCGATCAGGGCAGCGTCGCTCTCGGCGCCAGCGTCAAGCTGGGCTATTTCGCGCAGCATGCCATGGATCTGCTGGACGGCGAGCGGACGGTGCTGGAATGGCTGGAAGATTCTTTCCCGCAGGCCGGGCAGGCGCCGCTGAGAGCGCTGGCGGGATGCTTCGGCTTCTCCGGCGACGACGTCGAGAAGAAGTGCCGCGTGCTTTCGGGTGGTGAAAAGGCTCGGCTGGTCATGGCCAAGATGCTGTTCGATCCGCCGAACCTGCTCGTCCTCGACGAGCCGACCAACCATCTGGACCTCGATACCAAGGAAATGCTGATCAAGGCACTGTCGCAATACGAGGGCACGATGCTTTTCGTCTCGCACGACCGGCATTTCCTCGCGGCGCTTTCCAACCGCGTCCTTGAATTGACGCCTGACGGCATCCATCAGTATGGCGGCGGCTACACCGAATATGTCGAGCGCACCGGCTACGAGGCACCCGGCCTGCGGGGCTGACGGCGCCGTGGCACCCGTCGGCCTCCGGGCTCGACACAAAACCGCTATCGTGGCGACCTCCGCCCAAGCTTGCCGCGAAGCCGCCTTTTGAACACCAGGCGCCGCTATTTCTGGCATTTCGGCGCTGCCGGCAGGCCGTAGCGGCCGGGAAAGGCGCTGAGTCGTGATCGGAGTTCCGGTTGCAGCCGTGCCGCCTCTGCCAAGCGACGCTCCAGATCGCGGAATTCCGCCGTGTCGTCGGCAGTCGTCTCTGGCATCCTGCCCATCATCCGAAGGATAGCCTGCCGCCGGTCCTCGTTGGCGCCGGTGCAAGGCGGAAAATAGGGGTGATAACCGGAACCGTGCTGTATCTGTGCCGCTGTCAGTTTGCCCCCGCAGGCGCGGGCGCGACGGCAGCCGGGGATGACGCAATCCTTCCAGAAACCGCATTCGCCGGCCGCAAGACGGGTGATAACGCATCCGCCCGGCCGCGCCTTCTCCTCGTCATGGACCAGTCCGCCATCCTCGAAGTTCATGGCTTCGACGACGGCGAGCACCTCGACCACGGGCAGGGCGAGAAGTCTTTTCAGGAACAGGCTGCTTCTCATGCGTTTCCTCCACGGCGGCTCCGCCGCCATGTTTCGACTATCGATCCGGAGAGTCCACGCAAATGCGGAACCTCACTGGTTGGTTTTATGGTGGCTCCGCATTTGCGTGGCCTTCGGCGTTCTTCGGGACTTCCGCTCCCTTCAGATGATCGCCTCGTCTCGCTGCGTCCGGGCATTTTCGCCGGACTTGCATGGCTGAACCAAACCGGATGCTGGAACATCCGGGGGAGACTTGTGACGGCAACGGGTTTGACGCCGATGCCCGGCTTTCACCTCCCCGCGTTCGACTGCACGTTACAGCCTGGCACAGGGCGCCGGCTACCCGCCTGCCCGCGAACGTCTCGCGAAACACTCCGGCGACGGAAGCGGGACGATTGTAAGCATGGAGCTGAAGGGTGGGGAAAATCGGAGCGAATTTTTCTGCGCCGGACCGGATGACCGAGTAGCTGCAAGGTCTGGATGCGCCACAAGCAGGCTTCCTCGATCTGCGAATTGCCTTTAGGGTTGCGGCGCATAGTCGGAGGTTGCAGTCTTGGCAAAGCGGGCAGAGTACACAGTATTCCAAGGGCGTGCAGGCGATCATAACGATCTGGCCATTCCCGGCGCGAAGGCCATTGGCGAGGAGTTGGAAAGCCGCACTGGTATCTCGCCTACAGTGATCGGCACCCCGGCACCCGCATTGAATACCGGCTGGCATGAAGAGCTGGATGCGGCTCTTCCATCGCTGAAGGAAATTCAGTCTCGCTTCGACGATGTATTTGCCAGAGGGGCAGTCTCGATTGCCGCAACCAGCCGGTGCGCCGTTTCTCTGGCGACGCTGCCGGCGATCGCAAAGCACTTTCCCTCCGCCTGCATCGTGTGGTTCGATGCGCATGGCGATCTCAATCCACCTGAAGCGAGCCCGACTGGATATCTCGGTGGACTGGCGTTGGCAGGCCCTGTCGGGCTTTGGGATTCAGGTCTTGGCGCAGGCTTGGGCCTGGATCAGGTCGTTCTGGTGGGGCAGCGCGACCTCGATCCATTTGAACTTGATCTTATAGCGACGCACAACATTCCGCTCATCAAGCCGGACGCTGATCTGGCAACTGAGCTTCGGAACGCAATAAGTGGTCGATCCGTCTATGTACATCTCGACTGCGATGTCTTGGAGCCGGGCATTGTACCGACGGACTACCAGCACGAAGGCGGCCTATCGCTGGATGATCTGCGGGTCTGCTGCGAGCTAATTGCAGAGCATGATTTCATCGGGATCGAGATCGCGGAGTTTCAAAGCGCCTGGGGGGCGAACGGTTCTCCCGTGTCCCCGAATGCTCTGCTTGATGCTTTGAAGCCCGTTCTGCAATAGCGATTTGCCACTGGGGCGCCCAACCGAAACACGCTCGCTCGTCAGCGAAATCTCCTCTATGCTTTGTCCCGGCTTCCGGACGCCGGAGATCTCTATTGACGGATGCAGAGACGATCATCATCGGCGCGGGACCAGCGGGATTGGCCTGCGCCGTGGCGCTGCAGGCGCGTGGGCGCTCGTTCGTCGTGCTTGAGAAAGGCGATACGCTCGCCGCCGCCTGGCATCGCCACTACGACCGCCTTCACCTGCATACGCACAAGAGGCACTCGGCCCTGCCGGGAATGCCGATGCCGCGGCGTTTTCCAAGGTATCCGTCGCGGCTTCAGGTGATCGAGTATCTCGAAACCTATAGCTCGTCGAACGACATCGAGGTGAGATTTGGTGCGCGCGCGACGACGATCCGCAAGGACGACATGTGGACCGTGGAGAGCTCTGACGGGACCTTGATGGCGACGAACGTCATCGTCGCGACCGGCCTCGCGAACACGCCGATACGGCCGGTCTGGGAAGGGCGGGAGCTGTTTGCGGGCAAACTTCTTCATTCCTCCGAATTTACCAATGCCGCCGCGCTTGCCGC
This sequence comes from Rhizobium grahamii CCGE 502, assembly GCF_000298315.2. Classification (GTDB taxonomy): domain Bacteria; phylum Pseudomonadota; class Alphaproteobacteria; order Rhizobiales; family Rhizobiaceae; genus Rhizobium; species Rhizobium grahamii. The sequence continues at coordinate 11,298 of NZ_AEYE02000004.1, forward strand.
CAAGCGCGTCCTCGTGGTCGGCTTCGGCAACTCGGCCGGCGAGATCGCGCTAGAATGCGCCGAGGCCGGTCTTGACGTCGCGATGGCGGTGCGCGGCCCGATCAGCGTCGTGCCGCTCGAACTGTTCGGTGTGACGAGCGCCAGCATCGCCATCGCGCAACGTTTCCTTCCCTATCGCCTGGTCGATGCGCTGAATGCGCCGATCCTCAGCCTGCGGTTCGGCGACCTCGGGAAATTTGGGGTGGAGCGGGCAAAGGGCGGCCCGCTGACCGGCATCATCGAAAGGGGCCGTACGCCTCTGATCAACATCGGAACGATCGAGCGGATCCGGTCGGGAGATATCAAGGTGTTCCCGGCGATCTCGAACAGCCAGGCGCGGCGCGTCAATTTCGTCGACGGCCGATCCGACATGTTCGATGCGATCGTTCTGGCGACCGGCTACCGGCCCGGTCTTGATGCGCTTCTGCCCGATTTCGCTGAGCGATTTGCCGGTGCTGACGGTCCCGCCCGCGGCGCGCTGCAGCCGGCGAATGACGGTCTCTACTTTTGCGGCTTCACTGCCGTGCCGACCGGTCTTCTCCGGGAAATCGGACTAGAAGCGGAAAAGATCGCGGCCTCCATCGCCGGCAAATGACACAGTTTTCATCGCGTGCCTGCGGATGCCGCTGCGCTCTTCCGCGGTTTGACGGCCTTTCAGGTTAACGTCAGACGTGCTGCCTACACGAAGCGCGGGCTGCAACGGAAAGGCTGATTTGATGAACAGGTACGCATGGTATGCTCTCGCAGCATCCGCCGTGATCGCAATTGCTTCGCCGTCATGGGCGGCAACGACGGTGAAAGTCACAGAAGGCGGTGAGGGCGGCGGGCCGATGACCCTGACGCTGGACCAGACCACGATCAAGGCGGGCGAAACGATCTTCGCCGTTCACAACGACGCGATGACCGAGGATCACGAGATGGTGCTGGTCAAGCTGAAGTCTCCCGACCAGAAGATCCCGGTGGTTGCTTCGCGGCATCGGGTCGACGAAAAACAGCTCAAGAGCATTGGCGAAGTCTCGGACCTCAAGCCGGGAGCGGACGGGCAGTTGAAAGCAAAACTTGCCCCGGGCGCCTATCTGTTGCTGTGCAATATCAAAGGGCACTACGAGGCGGGCATGCAGGCCGGCCTGACGGTAACGAAATAACTGTCATCTGAGATAGACGGCCAGCCGAAAGCGACGGCTGGCCTTTGCTTGAGATTGGCTGGTGGCGGCTTACGCCGCCTCCTTCTCCTTCGCATAGGGATCAAACCGGCCGTAGAAGGTCTCGCCCTTGGCAGCCATGTCTTTCAGCAGCGCCGTCGGCTTGAAGTGTGCGCCGTAAGCTGTAGCTAACGTTTCGCAGAGTACCACGAAGGTCTTCACGCCCATGCCGTCGATGTAGCTGAGCACGCCGCCGGTGTAGGGGGCGAAGCCGAAACCGAGGATGGAGCCGACGTCGGCCTCGCGCGGATCGGTGACGATGCCTTCCTCGAGGGTGCGCGCCGCTTCCAGTGCGATGGTGACGAGGAAGCGCTGCTTCAGCACCTCGACATCGACCTCGTCTGCCTTCTTCTGCGGGTAGAAGGTCTTCAATTCGGGCCAGAGCGATTTCTTCGCCGGTTTCGCCGGATAGTCGTAGAAGCCCTTGCCGTTCTTGCGGCCGCGACGGTCGAGCCCGTCGACCATCTTGTTGATCAGCGCCATATGTTCAGGATTGACGGCTGCCTCGCCGAGATCGGCGACGGTGGCCTTCAGGATCTTCTGGCTGAGGTCGATCGCCACCTCGTCGTTCAGGGACAGCGGCCCGACAGGCATGCCGGCCATCTTGGCGGCATTCTCGATCATCGCGGGCGGCACACCCTCGATCAGCATGTCGTAGGCTTCGTGTATATAGCGGAAGACGCAGCGATTGACGAAGAAGCCACGCGTATCGTTGACGACGATCGGCGTCTTCTTGATCGCGGCGACGTAATCGAGGGCGACGGCAAGCGCCTTGTCGCCGGTCTCCTTGCCCAGGATGACTTCCGTCAGCATCATCTTCTCAACCGGCGAGAAGAAATGCACGCCGATGAAGTCGACCGGGCGCTTGGAACTCTTGGCAAGGCCGGTGATCGGCAGCGTCGAGGTGTTGGAGGCGAAGATGGCGCCCTCGGGCAACACGGCCTCGACCGCCTCGATGACGGCCTTCTTGACCTCACGGTCCTCGAACACCGCTTCGATGACGAGATCCGCATCGGCAAGGTCGGCATAGTCGGCAGAGGGGGTGATCCGCGACAGCAGCGTCGCACCCTCATCCTGTGTAAGACGTCCTTTACTGATGGAATCCTTCACCAGGCCTTCGCCGACGCCCTTGCCCTTCGTCGCCGCTTCGATGTCGCGGTCGATGAGGGTGACGGGGATGCCGGCGGCGGCGGTCACATAGGCGATCGAGGCTCCCATGAAACCGGCGCCGACGACACCCACCTTCTTCAACTCCGTTTTCGGGATTCCGGCGGGGCGGCGGGCCCCTTTGCCGAGCTCCTGCATGGAGATGAAGAGCGAACGGATCATCGAGAAGGCTTCGCTGGTCTGCAGGATCTCGGTGAAGTAGCGCTGCTCGATCTTGAGGCCGGTGTCGAACGGCACTTGCAGGCCTTCATAGACGCATTTCAGGATGGCGAGCGCCGCCGGATAGTTGCCCGCCGTTTCGCGGCGCAGGATTGCGGGCGCCGCCGGCCAGAGCTGCGCTGCTGCGGGCGTCCAGATGCCGCCGCCGGGCGCCTTGAAGCCCTTCTCGTCCCAGGGAGCGATCGGCTTCAGCCCGTCCTTGATCATCTGCTTGGCAGCAGGGATGAGCTGATCCGGCTCGACGACCTGATGCAGGAGGTTCATCGCCTTGGCGCGTGCCGCCGTCAGCGACTGGCCCGTCGTCATCATCTGCAGGGCAGACTGCGCGTCCGCCAGGCGCGAGACGCGCTGCGTGCCGCCGGCACCCGGGAAGATGCCGACCTTGACCTCGGGCAGCGCGATCTTCACCGACTTGGCATTGGAGGCGACGCGGCCGTGGCAGGCAAGCGACATTTCGAAGGCGCCTCCCATGCAGGTGCCGTTGATCGCCGAGACCCACGGTTTGCCCGAGGTTTCGATCTTGCGGAACAGGCCGGTCATGCGGCCAACGAGATCGAACAGCTTCTGCGCGGCGCCATCGGGGTTGGCGGCCTTCTCGTGCTGATAGAGCGAGAACATCGACTTGATCATCGAGAGGTCCGCGCCGCCCGAGAAGCTCGACTTGCCCGAGGTGATGACCGCGCCCTTGATGGCGCCGTCGGCTACGACGGCATCGACGATGGCGTTGAGCTCGTCCATCACCTCCTCGGTGAAGACGTTCATGGACTTGCCGGGCATGTCCCAGGTGACAAGGGCGATGCCGTCTGCGTCGGTTTCGACGGTGAAGTTCTTGTAAGTGTTCATGATGGGATTTCCTCTTCCCTCAAATTCCCAGGCTTTCAGAAGACGCCAAGCAGGTAGCAGGCCACGCCAATGACCAAGGCAAGGAACAGCAACATGAAGCGATTTTCGCCTCGCAGCCGCCGCACATGCTCCTTCGGATTGACCCGAGATGCCTCAGCAGCAGCCTCTTCGATGCTTTTATCGAGGTTTCGAAGCTCGAAGTGACGGTCCGTCTCGTTCTGGCCCATGGCGAATGTCTGCCTGATAGTCCCTAGACGCGTTCGATGATGGTCGCCGTGCCCATGCCGGCGCCGATGCAGAGCGTGACGAGCGCGGTGTTGAGGTCGCGCCGTTCCAGTTCGTCGAGCACCGTGCCCAGGATCATCGCGCCGGTGGCGCCGAGCGGGTGGCCCATGGCGATCGCGCCGCCGTTGACGTTGATCTGGTCGTGCGGGATCTCGAAGGCCTGCATGAAGCGCAGCACGACGGCGGCAAAGGCCTCGTTGAGCTCGAAGAGATCGATGTCGGCAAGCGTCATGCCCGTGCGCTTCAGCAGTTTCTCGGTGACGTCGACCGGACCGGTCAGCATCAGCGCCGGGTCGGAGCCGATGTTGGCGAAGGCCTTGATGCGGCCGCGGGGCTTGACGCCCATGCTCTCGCCGCCGGCCTTGGAGCCGAGAAGCACGGCAGCCGCGCCATCGACGATGCCGGAGGAATTGCCGGCGTGGTGGACATAGTTGAGGCGCTCGACCTCCGGATGGGCCTGGATGGCGACCGCTTCGAAGCCACCCATCTCGCCGGGCATCTGGAAGGAAGGGTTGAGCGATGCCAGCGCCTGCATGTCCGTGCCCGGGCGCATGTGCTCGTCATGGGCAAGGATAGTCAAGCCGTTCTGGTCCTTCACGGGGACGACGGAGTTCTTGAAGTAGCCCTTCTCCCAGGCGTTCGCTGCGCGCTTCTGGCTTTCGACAGCATAGGCATCGACATCATCGCGCGAGAAGCCGTACTTGGTGGCGATTAGGTCAGCCGAAACGCCCTGCGGCATGAAATAGGCCGGGAAGTTCACGGAGGGATCCATGAACCATGCGCCGCCGGACATGCCGAGACCGACGCGCGACATGCTCTCGACGCCACCGGCGATGACGATGTCATCGGCACCCTGGGCAATCTTCGCCGCACCGAAATTCACCGCGTCGAGACCGGACGCGCAGAAGCGGGAAATCTGCATGCCGGGCGCCTTGGTGGAGTAGCCTGCCTCGAAGGCAGCCCCGCGCGGGATCACCGCGCCGGCCTCCATGACAGGATCGACGCAGCCCATGATGATGTCGTCGACGGTCGCGGTATCGAGCCCGTTGCGGTCGCGGATCGCCTCCAGCGTCTTGGCGGCAAGTCGCACCGACGGTACTTCGTGCAGCGAGCCGTCCTTCTTGCCGCGGCCGCGTGGCGTACGCACGTGGTCGTAAATGAAAACCTCGGTCATTCCTCTATCTCCCTATCGGCGCGGGCGCCGTTGAACTCAAAAGGCCTCGGCGGCCAAGGTCATCATCGTTTCCGCACCGGTTTCGATCCGGGCCTTGCGCAGCGCCGTTTCCGGCATGATCCGCTCCATGAAGAAGCGCGCGGTGATCAGCTTGTTGCGAAGGAAGGCCTCGCGCTCCATCTCTCCGGCGGCAATGCCATCCTCGGCAGCCTTCGCCATCTTTGCCCACATGTAGCCGAGCACGACGAGACCGAAGAGGTGCATGTAGTCGGTCGAGCCGGCGCCGGCATTGTCTGGCTTGGCCATGGCATGCTGCATGAACCACATGGTCGCCGCCTGCACGTCGTTCAACCCCTTCTTCAGGTTCTTGGTGAAGAAGGTCATCTGTTCGTCGCTGCGGTTCTCCTCGCAGAAATCGCCGATTTCCTTGAACAGCGCCATCACGGCGCGGCCGCCGTTCTGGCCGAGCTTGCGGCCAACGAGATCAAGCGCCTGAATACCGTTGGCGCCTTCGTAGATCATGGCGATGCGCGCATCGCGCACATACTGGCTCATGCCGTGCTCTTCGATGTAGCCGTGGCCACCGAAGACCTGCTGGGCCATGACGGCGTGGTCGAAGCCCTTGTCGGTCAGCACGCCCTTGAGGATCGGGGTGACGAGGCCGAGGATGTCGTCTGCGGTCTGGCGCTCCTTCTCGTCCGCCGATCGGTGGGCGATGTCGGATTTCAGCGCCGTCCAGAGCAGGAAGGCGCGACCGGCCTCGTTGAAAGCGCGGATCGTCATCAGCAAGCGGCGGATGTCGGGATGCACGATGATCGGATCGGCCTTCTTCTCCGGCGCCTTCGGGCCGGAGAGAGAACGGCCCTGAATGCGCTCGCGGGCATAGTTGACGGCATTCTGGTAGGCGATTTCGGAGATTGCCAGTCCCTGCAGGCCGACGCTGAGACGCGCCTCGTTCATCATCACGAACATGGCGCTGAGGCCCTTGTTCTCGGCGCCAATGAGGAAGCCGGTCGCCTCGTCATAATTCATGACGCAGGTGGCGTTGCCGTGAATGCCCATCTTGTGCTCGATCGCACCGCAGGAGACCTGGTTGCGCTCGCCGACCGTGCCATCTGCCGTGACGAGATATTTCGGCACGATGAACAGCGAAATGCCCTTGGTGCCCTCGGGGGCGCCCTCGATGCGCGCCAGCACCAGATGGACGATATTGTCCGTCATGTCGTGCTCGCCGGCGGAAATGAAGATCTTCTGGCCTGAAAGTTTGTAGCTGCCGTCTGCCTGCGGCACCGCCTTGGTGCGCAGCAGGCCGAGATCGGTGCCGCAATGCGGCTCGGTGAGGTTCATGGTGCCCGACCATTCGCCGGAAACCATCTTCGGCAGATAGGTGTGCTTCTGCTCGTCCGAGCCATGGACGAGGATCGCCGCGATCGCACCCTGGGTGAGGCCGGGATACATCATCAGCGACATGTTGGCGGCAGAGGTGTATTCGCCGACAGCCGCATGCAGTGCATAGGGGAGGCCCTGGCCGCCGAATTCCTCGGGAACGGCAAGCCCGATCCAGCCGCCCTGGCAATAGGCGTCGTAGCCGCCCTTGAAACCATCAGGCACGGAAACCGAGCCGTCTTCGTGGCGCACGCAGCCTTGCTGATCGCCGGAATAGTTGAGCGGAAAGAGCGCTTCCTCGGCGACCTTCGCGGCCTCGCCGAGGATCGCCTCGATCATGTCAGGCGTGGCGTCGGCAAACCCCGGAAGATTGTTGTAGCGTTCCAGGCCGAGCACGTCGTTCAGCACGAAGAGCGTGTCGTTAACCGGGGCCTTGTAGACTGGCATCGTTCGAATTCCTCCAATTCGGCACGCCGGATGACACCGGCATTCCAGAGTCTCTTACAAAATATTGACGTTTGCGTAAACGTCAAATTTTGCGCCTACTCGAATTTCTGATGACGATTGTGTGTGCGCTGTCGGGAAGGGCGGGCCGGAAACGTCCTAGGGTTATCGAACCCATCGGAGCAGCAACGAGGAGGACAATCCATGCTCAAGGTCAGTTCGAACCTCTGGTTTGAGAAGGACGTCCGGGAGGCCGTCGAATTCTATGTGGCGACCATTCCGAATTCGTCCATGGGACGTACGACCATCCTGCCGGCCGAAACGCCGAGCGGCCCTCCGGGCAGCGTCGTCATCATCGAGTTCAAGCTCGGGCATCAGGATTTCGTAGCGATGCAAGCCGGCCCGCTGGACGCGTTTAACCACGCCTTTTCGATCTCGGTACAGTGCGAAACACAAGACGAGATCGATCGGATATGGAGCGCGTTCCTGGAAAACGGCGGCGTCGAGGAACAGTGCGGCTGGTTGCGGGATCGATGGGGCCTGTGCTGGCAGATCGTTCCGCGAGCGCTGTCGGAGATGGTTGCCGGTCCGGATCGGGAACGCGCCAAGCGCGTCACCGAGGTAATGCTGGATATGGTCAAGCTGGATATTGCGAAGCTCGAGGCGGCCTACCGCTGATTGATTGGGTCGCGACCCGCTCCCGCAGCGCCCTCGGCGGCGGCTGCGGGAGAACTGTTAAAGCAGATACTATAAGGGTGCTATCTTTCCCGGGCGGGTGTGTGTACATGGAGGTGCCCACCGACATTGCGGACGCCGAATGACTTCTACAGCAGCCTTCTACCGCTCCAGCCTGATCATGCTTGCCATTGGGGTGCTGGTCTTGCTTGGCATCGTCGGCTCGTCCATCTGGCTGGTACGCGCCAACAACAATTACTCGGAGGAAACGGCGTCGCTTCGCCGGGTGCGGAGTTCGATCGTTGGCCTCCTGACAACTGTTCAGGATGCCGAGACGGGCCAGCGCGGCTTCCTGCTGTCGAACGATCTCAGCTATCTCGCGCCCTATGACAAGGCGCTGCAGGAACTGCCCCAACGCCGCAAGGCTCTGGTCGACAATGTTTCGCCGCTGCCGAGTTACGCGGCGCAGCTCGATGCGCTGAATACAGCCGTTGAAGGAAAGCTGCTCGAACTTTCGACCACTGTAGCACTTGCCAAGGAAGCCAAGCTTCCGGAGGCGGTCGCCATTGTTCGCGACGACGCCGGCCGCGAATACATGGACAAGGTCCGCTCGATCCTCGGCAATTTCCTCGAACAGACGGATGACCGCTTACGCGTCCTCGTGCAGGCGCAGCTGTCGGCAGCAAGCAATCTGCAATGGGTCACGATCGGCGGCGCGGTCGCCATCCTGATCGTGCTCGGCGGTGCGATACTGATCATTGTACAGCACGTGCGTGATCTGCAGGCGGCAACCGACGAAGTGGAATTCCTCAACGTTGGGCTGGAAGCGCGCGTGCGCGAGCGCACCGAGGAAGTGATCCGCGCCAACCAGGAAATCCAGCGCTTCGCTTACATCGTCACCCACGATCTGCGTGCGCCGCTCGTCAACATCATGGGCTTCCTGAGCGAGCTCGACACCGCGATGAAGTCGGTCACGACTTACATTCTTGCAGACGACAAGTCGCCGACCGAGGAGGAAATTCGCGAAGCGCGGCAGGCGGTCGAGGAGGACCTGCCTGAAGCTCTCGGTTTCATCCGCTCGTCGACGCGCAAGATGGACTCGCTGATCAACGCGATCTTGAAGATCTCCCGCGACGGCCGCAGGAAGCTTCAGCCGGAGCGCATTGACCTTAAATCCCTGCTGGAAACGGCGGCCGCAAACGTTCAACACCAAGTGTCCGAATCCGACGGAGCGGTGGACATCCGCGTCCGCGCTGGCGCGGTCATCACCGATCGGTTTTCACTCGAACAGATTTTTGGCAATCTTTTCGACAATGCTGTGAAGTATCAGCTGCAGGGTCGGCCGCTGGCGCTTGAGATCGACGCCTATCCGGATGGTTCGGGCCGCGTGCGGATCGACTTCAAGGACAATGGACGCGGCATCGGGCCTCAGCACCTTGAGCGGGTGTTCGAGTTGTTTCGTCGGGCAGGGGAGCAGGATCAGCGCGGCGAAGGCATCGGCCTTGCACATGTGCGCTCGTTAATTAGAAATTTGGGCGGAGACATTACGGTCGAATCCGAACTCGACCAGGGCAGCACCTTCATTCTGACGCTGCCGTCCGACCTCACGAAAATCGTCCGGAGTATGGAATCATGAAAGCCACGGGTCAGGAAGTAACGATCGTCATGATCGAGGATGACGAGGGCCATGCCCGTCTCATCGAAAAGAACGTGCGCCGCGCCGGTGTGCACAACGAGATCGTGCCCTTCACCCTGGGCAAGAGCGCGCTCGACTATATCCTCGGACCGAGCCGCGATGGCGTGGTCAGCAAGGATCGCTACCTGCTCGTCCTGCTCGACCTCAACTTGCCGGATATGTCGGGCATCGACATTCTCGAGCAGATCAAGGCCAATGAGCACACCCGCCGCCTGCCGGTGGTCGTGCTGACGACCACGGACGACGAGCGTGAGATTCAGAAGTGCTACGATCTCGGCGCAAACGTCTACATCACCAAGCCAGTCGACTATGACGGTTTCGCCACCGCGATCCGCAATCTCGGCCTGTTCTTCTCCGTCATCCAGATCCCCTAACGAGTAGCCAATATCTGTGCGCATTCTTTACATCGACGATGATCCGGCTCTAGCCCGTCTTGCCACACGGGTCCTTGCGCGCAGTGATTTCGAAGTCATTCATGCCCCGTCGATCACCACGGGGCTCGAACTGTTCGAAGCCGAGGAATTCGAGGCGGTCGTTCTCGATCACTATTTCGAGAACCAGACGGGCCTGAATTTCCTCGAGGCAATCGCCGAGACCCGCCGGCGAACCCCGGTTCTTTATGTGACAGGTTCGAGCGACGCCGACGTGGCGATCAAGGCGCTGAAGGGCGGCGCTGCAGACTACGTCGTCAAGACCGCGACGGACGACTTCTTCCCGCTTCTCGTCAGCGCGCTCGAGCAGGCGCTGGAAAATGCGCGCCTGCGTAGCGAGAAGGAAGAGGCGGATCGGCAGCTCGTCGTTGCCAAGGAACGCGCGGAACTGCTGCTCGCCGAAATGAATCATCGTATCGCCAACAGCCTGTCGCTTGTTTCCGCGATGATCCGCATGCAGATGCAGATCGCTCATAGCGATGAAACGAAGACGGCGCTTGACGAGACGCAGAACCGGATTACGGCGATCGCCGGCGTCCACCGCAGTCTCTATACGTCAGGCGATGTCAGCGAAGTGCAGCTCGACGTCTATCTGCGGCCGCTGCTGGCAGAGTTGCACGGCACAAGCAGTTTTTCGCGCGGCATAGCGGTCCAATCCGACCTTTGCCGCATATCAACGAGCGCCGACAGGGCCGTTGCACTCGGCGTCATCCTGACAGAGTTGGTAACCAACGCCATGAAGTACGCCTATCCCGAGGCGGAAGGCGAGGTGCGTGTTGTCCTGCGAAGAACCGACGACGGCGGCAATGTGATGTCCGTCGAGGACGATGGCGTCGGTTTCGATCGGGCGAGCGGGCCAAAAGGGACCGGCCTCGGCACACGCCTGATCAACGCCATGACGACGACACTCGGTGCGGAGATCACCTACGGCCGTGATGGTAAGTCGACGGGCACATATGTGGCCGTACGCTGGCACTGAGAACGCCGCCGCAGTCTTAGCTTTCCCGCACCACGAACGATCGCGACCGGCAGACCTGGCCTGTCCATGTGTTCTATCGATGCGTCGGGGCGGCGTGTTGAACCGGACAAAGCCCATAGCGCGACATAGAAATGATAATGATTGCCATGCCTGTGCGTGAGGCTTTCGTCTAACCTTTGTCGGAACTGTTTGCTTCCGGGAGAAGACACGCTAGATTTCGCAGGCAGACTGATGAAAGAGCTTTGGAGGAGCGATTTTATGAGACGGATGTGGCCGGAGGAGTTCAATTCCATTCTCGATGGAGCCGAGGAAGTCACGCTGGAACTGCCGGCTGTTGAGCACGAAGACGGCTCGCGCAGCGAAGCGGTGAGCCGCAAAGCCCTGAAGGTCCGCATGTCCGTGGAAGACTACGAGCGCATCTGGCCGCTGGCCGAAATGCGTTACCGTCTCGATGGCAAGAGGGCGGGCGAGGCGATCACTCTGATCACGACAAGCCCGCATTTTCATCGCTGGCATCCCGCCGATGGCGGCAGCCTCGACAATGTGTCCGATAGCGGCCGCCACTACACGACGAAATATGTCGTCGTGCATTTCCTGCTCGACGATGTGAGGGAAACGGCGGCCGCCTAAGCCGCCGCCCAAATCACGCGGCGTCCAGCGCCTGTTGCAGATCGGCGACGAGATCATCCGGATGCTCGATGCCGATCGACAGGCGGATCGTCGATTCCAAAACGCCGATCCGTTGGCGCACGTCGGCTGGCACGCCGGAATGGGTCATCGTTGCTGGATGGCTGGCGAGCGATTCCGTGCCACCCAGGCTGACCGCCAGCTTGAAGATCTGCAGGGCGTTCAGGAACTTGAAGGATGCCGGCTGACCGCCCTTGATGTCGAACGAGAAGGTCGATCCAGCACCGGTGCACTGCGCCGCAAAGGCCTTTCCAAGCGGCGAGTTGGCGTCGTGGTAGGGCAGGTAGTGAATTTTCTCGACCTTCGGATGCTCGCGCAGGAAGTCGGCGACGACGCGGGCATTGCTGTCGGCGCGCTCCATGCGGATCTGCAGCGTTTCCAGCGATCGGCCGAGCATCCAGCAGGAGTGCGGGTCAAGCTGCGTACCGATCGCGCCGCGCAGCGCCTTGACCTGCTTCATGACTGCCTTCGAGCCAAGGGCTGCGCCGGCGATCAGATCCGAATGGCCGCCGACATATTTGGTCAGCGAATAGAGCGAGATGTCGGCCCCATGCTCGATCGGCCGCTGGAAGACCGGGCCGAGCAGCGTGTTGTCGCAGGCAATAACAGGCGTATGCCCCTGCTTCCTGCCGATCGCGTCGGCGACGCGGCGGATCATCGCGACATCGACGAGGCTGTTTGTCGGATTGGCTGGCGTCTCGACGAGGATCATTGAGACCCGGCCTTTGGCCATGGCTTGTTCCGCGGCCGATTGCACCGACGCTTCACTGACGCCGTCGGCGAAGCCCACGGCTGCAACGCCGAGATTGAGGAAGGTCTTTGCCAGCAGCGTCTCCGTTCCACCATAGAGCGGTTGTGAATGCAGGACGGCATCACCCGGCCGGACGAAGGCCAGCAGTGTCGTCGCGATTGCCGACATGCCCGACGAAAAGAGGGCGCAGCTTTCGGTCCGTTCGTAGACGGCAAGCCGGTCCTCGACGATCTCGCTGTTGGGGTGATTGAAGCGGGAATAGACCAGGCCGGCGCCCTTGCCGGCTGGTGGCTCCTTGCGGCCGGAGACATAATCGAAGAAGTCGCGGCCATCCTCGGCGGACTTGAAGACGAAGGTCGAGGTCAGGAACACCGGCGGCTTGACTGCCCCTTCCGACAATTCCGGATCGTAGCCATAGTTCAGCATCTGCGTTTCGGGATGCAGGGCGTGGTTGCCGATGTGAGTCTTGGAAGGGTGCGGTGCGGTCATTGTCGTCTCCTCGCGCGATGCCGTGATGCTCGCAAATTATATCAGAATGCGACGGCTGTTCTTGCTATTTGCCGCGCGGTTATGCTCTCTGAAGCAACTTAGTGCGGAGAATGAAGCGTTGTGACGCAGAAAATTGCTGATGAGATGGATCGGAAGATCCTCAAAGAGCTGATGAATGACGCCCGTCTTCCAAACAACGAACTTGCCGAGCGAGTCGGACTTTCTGCATCCGCTTGTCTTCGCCGTCTGCGCCGGCTGGAGGACGCGGAAATCATTCAGGGCTATACGACCCTCGTCGATCCGGCCGTCGACGGCTGGACGATGACAGCACTCGCCTCGGTTCGGCTCAGCCGCCAGCATGAGGACGAGATCCAGATGTTCGAGAGCGCGGTTCGCGGGTGGGACGAGGTGTTGGAGTGCCATCTGGTCACCGGATCGCGTGACTATGTGCTGAAGGTGATGAGCTCGGGCCTCGACGACTACGAGCGCTTCATCAAGGAAAAGATTGCCCGGCTGAAATGCGTCGATACTATCGAGACCAGCTTCGTGATGAACACGATCAAGGCGCGGCGGGTGTGATATCCGCGAGAGCTTGATCTTGCGCCCAGGTTTCGGACAAAACGACCGGAGGACAGCGATGACCGAGTTTCCCTACCGTTCCGCTTTGATCGTCGGTGCAGGCCCGGGTCTCAGCGCCTCGCTTGCACGTCAATTGACGGGGCGCGGCGTCAAGGTCGCGCTGGCGGCGCGCAACGTCGACAAGCTGAGCAAGCTCGCTGACGAGACCGGCGCGAGGATGTTTGCGGCGGATGCCGCCCAGCCGGCGTCCGTCGCGGCGCTTTTCGATGAGGTCGCGGCAGCCATCGGCGATCCGGAGGTTGTCGTCTACAACGCCAGCGGTCGCCTACGTGGCCCTTTGGCCGAACTCGATCCGGCGGCAGTCGAACAGGCAATTGCGGTCAGCGCCTATGGCGGCTTTTTTGTCAGCCAACAGGCGGCAAGACGGATGCTGCCGCAGGGACGCGGTGCGATCCTGTTTACCGGAGCGACGGCGAGCGTGAAGGGATATGCCCAGTCGGCCGCGTTTGCGATGGGCAAGTTCGCGCTCCGCGGTCTTGCCCAGAGCGCTGCCCGTGAACTCGGGCCGAAGGGCATTCACGTCGCGCATTTCATTATCGACGGCGGGATCCGCTCGGAGATGCGTCGGGAGGACCCGGCCAAACCGGATGCGATGCTGGATCCAGACGCCATCGCGCAGACCTATATCGATGTCCTGCTGCAGCACAGGAGTGCCTGGTCGCAGGAAGTCGAGGTGCGACCGTGGACGGAGTCATTCTGACGTTGCACCACTGCCGTTTCCGGCGGCGGTACACAGCATCGCGCATCGGCCGGTTTCGGTACGAATGCCGCTGAAAAACCTTAAAAGTTAAAAAAATCTCACGCCGATTAACGGGTTGTTTACCACGTTTCGTGAATGGTGCTGTCTGAGCATTGGCGACTTGCATTCCTTTTTTCAGTCTCGCGTTTCATGGAATGCCGCTAACGCCGTACAGGTTGAGGAAAGTCTAATTGATTACCCCTTCATGAACGGTGCTCTCGTCCGCATTTCGGTGCGGCGCTGACGGAAGCCAATGATCGGCCCTGACGAGGGTTCGGACAGATGAAGCGAGCAAGAAGATGAACGGATCGCGATCAAATTCCCCACGGCATTCCGACAGGGCGTCGCTCGATGCGCTGAACCGCACCATCGAAGGTCTGGAAGCTAGGATCGAGGGTCTGATCGGCACCAGTCCACGCGATCAGCGCCAGCGCGCTCCGGCACCGGAGCGTGAGATCTACGCCGATCCCTATGCCGCCGCCCGCGCGCCCCATGCGGCCGAAGCGCGACCCGATCCTTTCGCCGAAATTCGCCAGCGCCAGCGCATCCTCGAAGCCAGCCGCGAACGCCCGGCAGTGCGCGAGCCTGCTCCCTACACGCGCGAACAGCCAGCGGCCGCTTCGCGTCCTCCTCTTCCGGCCGTCGAACGCGCGCCGCGCGCGGCGGCTCCACAGCCGGGCAACCGAGCCGGCGACGATACGATGACCGAGATCGCACAAGCGCTGGTCAACCTTCGCCAGGACCTGAAGCGTGACATCTCCGATGGCGTGACCCGCGAAATGAATGCGCTGCGCGACGAGATCCGCAGCATCAAAGTTGGAGCGGAAGACCGCCGCTTCGCCGATGACATCCGCGCCGATATGAGCCGTCTCGCCAGCAGCATCGACCAGCTTGCCGGTCGTTCGAACGCGCCCGAGGCGCAAGGCTTGCGCGGCGAGTTCGAAGAGCTGCGCTCGCTGATGGACGGGCTCGCACGCGAAGATTCGATCCGCCACATGGAGACCCGCTGGGACGGATTCGAGAACCAGTTGCACGCGCTCGACACCGCCGGCCTGCAGGAGGAGCTCGTCGCGCTCGCCTACCGGCTCGATGACATCAAGCGCCATATCGGCGGGATGGGCGATAGCCCTGCTGTACGTGTGCTCGAAGATAAGCTTATCTCCATCGCGACGGCGATGGAGCAGTTCGGTAGCATGATCCAGCCGCACGACCGGGCGATGGCCGAGCAGTTTGCGGCGATGGATAGTCGCCTCGACGAAATCAGCCGCGCCATTGCCGCAACCAGCCGTGCAGCCGCGAGCGGCGATCCGGCGATGATGCATCGCCTCGAAGGCCGCTTGAATGCACTTGGCGAACAGATCGACATGATGGGCCGCAGCGTTGCAAGTCGCGCGGCGCCGACCGATGCCCTGGCCGATCGGCTGGAGACGCTGACGCTGCGCGTTGAGGAACTTGCCAACGCCGAGGCAACGTCGCGCCTCGACGAACGTCTGGAGCACCTCTCTTACCTGCTCGAGCGGAGCCAGAAGGCTGCGCCGCAGCCGGAACTGACAGGCGCACTTGCCGACATCTCGCGCAAGATCGATGCGCTGGAGACCGGCTCGGTCAATGATGCGCTGGCGCAGCGCCTCGACTATCTCGCCCGCCGCATCGACGAGATGGACTTCCAGCCGCTTCAGCCGGTCGCTGCACCAGTGGATGACAGCGCCTTCCGCCGCATCGAAAGCAGGCTTGGCGATATCGCCGCGCGCCTCGAGGAGAGCACTGCAGCACCGGCGGCCGACCCGCATGCGCTGAAGAGCCTTGAGGATCAGATCGCAAACCTGTCGGCGCTGATGAGCGAGCCGCGACCTGCAGCTGAGCTGCCGGCGGAGTTCGACCGGCGGATGGGCGCCATCGAAGACTACATGGCGACCAGCGACGAATATATCATTGAGGCTGCCCGCCAGGCGGCGGAAGCAGTGGTCGAAGCATATGCGAGAAGCGGCGCCCTGCAAGGCGGTGCACCGGCGGCCGCTGACATGTCGGCGCTGAATGCGCTTGCCGAAGACCTGCGCCAGCTGGAAGATCTGAGCCGCAGCAGCGAGGAGCGCACGCACAAGACCTTCCAGGCCCTACATGAGACGCTGGTTCAGATCGCCGAGCGCCTTGACACCATGGAAGACCGCGCCGTCACTACTAGACCGGCGCCGAGAATGCCTGTCGCCGATGTCGATTTCGCGGTCGATCCTTATGCTATGATGCAGGCTGGCGCCGAAGACGCCCTGAAGCCCGTTGCGTTCGGAACCCGTACATCGGTCAGCCGCGAGGCCGAGGTTGCCGAGGAAGCGACCGTCGTTCCGGCCATGGCTGCAACGGATACCAGCGTGATCGCGATCGAGGCCGCGACGAAGGCCTCTGCGGATTCCTCGAAGGGCAGCCTGCTTTCCAGCCTCGGCAAGCGTCTGCTGCCCAGCAAGAAGGCAAAGGCGGAAACGACCGTCACCGAACGGACCGTCGTCGATCCTGCGCCTTCGATCGATCCGGTCGATGTGATGCCACCGGAAGCCGCCAATGAGCCGCTTGAACCGGGTTCGGGTGCGCCTGACATCAAGAAGATTCTGGAGCGGGTGCGCGCCAGCCAGAACGCTGCGCGGACAAACGCCAAGCCGGCAACGGAAAACGAGCGCGCCGACTACATTGCCGCCGCCCGTCGCGCTGCGCAGGCCGCCGCCATGGAAACCGAGCCGACCGCCAAGCCGCAGTCAGCGAAGGCCGAGAAGAAGGCAAACGACAAGGATAGGACCAAGGGTGGCGCCTTCTCGCGCTTCCGCCGTCCGATCCTGCTCGCCGTCGGCGCCGTCCTGTTGGCGATCATGGCCTTCCCGCTGGCCCGCACGCTGACCAGCGGCCAGCCGGCGCCGACCGCCGAAGTCGCTGTATTGACGGATTCGTCCAGCAATGTCCTCCCGGTCGATAGCGAAACGGCGCCCGACCAGGTCGTAGCAACCGCTCCGGCAGTCCCGGCCGAAGAAGCCCCTGCCGTGCCGCTCGCAAGCGCCGATCCAACGCCCGCACCGGCCGTACCCGACCACTTGACGGCGACAGCACCACTGAATGGCGATGCGGCCGCTCCACTTGCGCCCTCCGGCACCCCGCAGGATGCCTCCGGCTTCGTGGCCAAGGATACGGCCCCGGTTGCCGCTGGCGTGGCCGCCGCGCCCGCCCCGGCGGTGGAAACAGCCGGCATCGCCATTCCGGACGTCGTGCAGCAGAAGTCGCTTGCCGATGCCGCCAAAAGCGGCGACCCGCTGGCACTTTTCGAGATCGGCGCTCGCTATAGCGAAGGTCGTGCCGGCGTTGCCGCCGATCCAAAGGAGGCGGTAAACTGGTATCAGCTCGCGGCCGACAAGGGTTTCGCGCCGGCTGAATACCGTCTCGGCAACATTTACGAAAAAGGCACGGGCGTTGACCGCGACGTCGCCAAGGCGAAGCAGTATTACGAGCAGGCCGCCAACAGCGGCAACGCAAGCGCGATGCACAATCTCGCCGTGCTTTATGCGTCGGGCGCGCTAGGCCAGCAGGACTACAAGGCGGCCGCGGACTGGTTCATCAAGGCGGCCGACCTCGGCATCACCGACAGCCAGTTCAATTTGGCGATCCTTTGCGCTCGCGGCAACGGCGTCGTGCAGGACCTGACTGAATCCTACAAGTGGTTTGCGATCGCAGCCAAGGGCGGCGACAAGGACGCCGCACAAAAGCGCGACGAAGTGGCGAACGCGTTGAAGCCTGATCAGCTGGAGAAGGCGCGTGCCAAGGCTGACCAATGGAAGGCGGCACCGCTTGATAGCAAAGCGAATGCTGTCGACGCTCCTGACGAGTGGATCGGCAACGCCACCAAGACCTCGACCGTCGATATGAAGAAGGCGATCCGCAACATCCAGGCGATCCTCAATAACAACGGCTTTGATGCTGGTCAGCCGGATGGCGAGATGGGCGCGAGGACCGTCGCGGCGATCAAGAACTTCCAGAAGTCGGTCGGCCAGGAGCCGAGCGGCAAGATCAACGACGATACTGTGAAAGCCTTGCTGGAGCGTAACAAGGGCCCTGCCACGAAGGTCTGATGGCAGCGCGCCAGGACCTCGTGATGCGCCTGCTGGCGTAGGCAGGCCCGTGCAAGCTTCGTCGAGTATCTATAGGCGCGCTTGGAGTCCGTTCCGTGCGGCCAAGAGGCGAGCGGTTGTATCTATCGCAGCTCAAGAAGAATAAATTTCGCATTTGGCGCGTGTTGTTCCGAAAATGCCATTTGCAAAATATTGCAACTATGATTCTTCTTGCTGCGTAAGTGCTCTGCGTATCGTGATTCGGTGAATGTCTTTGATGCTGAATGATTTGGCGGAGATTCCGAATGATTAGTCTTGATATTGAGAGTTGGGCGCTGACGCGAGCTCACCATATCGTCCTGAACGAGGGGTTGAATCTTGCGAAGGCGGCGCAGGATCTGGATCGCAAACGGTCGCGCACCCTGGTTTACGAGCTTCAGAAAGTCATTGCCGCCGCCATCCTTGAAGCGCATGCGGCCTCTTTGAATTCCGATAGGCAGCTCGCTGCCCAAGAGACCTGATCGCAGTCCGTCGCGGCAGCCGCCGGTTCAAGGGGTAGAGCCAGGCGCCTGCTTTGCGTCTTCGTTACGATTATTTCTGGCAGCTTGCATCGGCCGACTGGACAATCGTCTGCCTATGGTTTGCCGGCCTCCGCGTCGAGGGTATCGATCAATCTGGCCATGACGAGCCGAGCTGCCTCGAGCTCGGTGGCGGTGAAGGGCCGCCCGAGCCTGTCGGCCCAATCTGCTTGCGCTACTTCGATGGCGGCGAGGCGGGCTTCACCCTCCTTCGTCAGCTGTACGAGCTTGGCGCGCTGATGCTGCGGGTTGTCGACGTAGCTGATCAGCCCATCATCCTCCAACGTGTCCGCGAGCCGCTGCACACCCTGCCGGGCGACCCCGAGCATCCGGGCGATCTGCGCGACGGAATGGGTGCCGTTTCGCGCCCCCGCGAGTACCTGCCAGCGAGCGCTCGTCTGCCCGGCGGGCTTTGCCAACTCATCGCCGGCGGTGGTCAGGCGACCGGCAAGCCGCAATGCGGTGATAGCGAACAGCGAGAACGCATCGCCTTCCACCGTCCGCTTCGAGTGATTACGTTTGACAACATATTGTCGTTTTGCTATCTCGTCAATCATGACAACATATTGTCATCATCGGGAGCTCTTGCAAAGGGGCCGGAGGAGGAATTCCATGAAGAAGACCTACACGGGCAGCTGCCATTGCGGCACAATCCGCTACGAGGTCGATGTCGACCTGCAGGCTGGCACCGGCCGTTGCAATTGCTCGGTCTGCGGCAAGCGGCGTTATTGGGGGGCCATTGCCAAGCCCGAGGATTTCCGTCTGTTATGTGAAGAGACGGCGGCTGGCGATTATCAGTTCGCAACGATGAGCGGCCACCACCGCTTTTGTACCACCTGCGGCCTGCATGCCTACGGACACGGCCATATCGAGGAGATCGGCGGGGACTACGTGTCGATCAACGTTGCCTGTCTCGACGACATATCGCCAGAAGAGCTTGCCGCACTGCCCGTCCGCTACATGGACGGGCGCCACGACAACTGGTGGAACGAGCCCGCGGTTACGAGTTACCTCTAGCCGCAGGCGGGGACTCTCGCAGCGCGGCCGCGCTCGGCGCGAAGACCGAGCAGCCCGGCTCCGCTCACGAGAATGATCGCCGTTGCATAGAGGTCGGCGGTTATTTGGTAGCCAAGCGATTTGGTCAGGAAGCCGGCGAGGATGGCCGGTAGGCTGAAGGCGAGGTAGCTCTGGATATAGAAGGCGGACAGGAGGCCGGCACGCTCATCAGCCTTTGCAAGTGGCATGATTGTGCCGATTGAGCCGAGGAAATTGGTGCCGAAGCCCGCGCCCGTCAGGAGCGTGCCGATAAGCAGCAGCGGGACGTTGCCGAGATGGACGCCTGCGACGACGGTCAAAATTCCAAGTGTGGTCGCGGCTGTGCCGAAGCCGAGATTGGCGGCGCCGGACTTGTTCCTCCTGCAATAGACAGCCACTGCGCCCGATACCATCAACGCGGTCACGATCGAGCCACCCGTGAGCGGCGCCCGGCTGCCGGTTGTGCTGGCAACCAGTGAGGGAACCAGCGACAGGTAGAACCCACCAAGCGTCCAGTTGGCGATGTTGATCGGCGTCACCAGGGCGAGCGGGCGTTTCACCTGCGGCGGAATTGAGATCGTCGGTTTCAGCGAGTTCCAGAAACCCGGCCGGCGACCACCGGTTTCGCCGGTCGCCCAGATCGCGGCGGCCTGTCCTGCGAAAGCAGCGAGCAGGATCGCATAGACGAGGTGAAGCGGGAACGGTCCGTACTGGATCAAAGCGCTGGTGCCGATAGCGCCGACGGCCATGCCGGAAAGCGGCGCGATCGAGTTGACGAGCTGGCCCTTGGCCCGGTCGATATCGACAAGGGCTGCGCCGATAGACGCGCCGGCAATGCCGGTCGCCAATCCTTGGACGATCCGCGCGGCAACCAGCCAGCCGGGACCGCTTGCCACAACGAACAGCCCCATGGCGATGATCTCCAGAATGAGCGCCGTGAAGATCACCGGCTTGCGACCGAGGTGATCGGAGATCGAGCCGGCAATCAGCAATGCTGCCAGGAGCGCGAATGCATAGACCGCGAAAATGACGGTGATCAGCACCGGCGAGAGGGCAAGATTTTCCTGATAGATCCGGTAAAGCGGCGTCGGCGCGGCCGATGCGCCGAAGAAGGTTGCCAGCGTAATCGCGTGGAAGCGGATCGGATTGCGCGAGGTCTCTGTGGAATTGGCAGCGCGGAACATATATAAGCCTCTTAAAGCTAATTCGTTGCGTTAGCCATTTAGGTCGACTCAGCGCTAAAAGCAAATAATTTGCGTTAATGGATCGGTCAAAGATTTTGAACCATGCGCCGGGCAGGAAGACAGGACGGTAAGAAAATGGCAGCTAAGGAAAATCTCCGCCCCGGTGGCCGCAGTGCCCGAGTGCAGGCATCGGTACATCAGGCAGTGCGCGCGCTGCTTGTCGACATGGACCGGGTGGATGTCACGATCCCGCTGGTCGCCGCAAGGGCTGGTGTCACGCCCTCAACGATTTACCGTCGCTGGGGCGATCTGCAGGAACTGCTGGCGGATGTCGCCGTCGAGCGCCTGCGCCCCGACATGCAGCCAGTCGACACCGGCAGCGGTCGTGGGGATCTCCAAGCTTGGGCGGAGCAATATGCCGAAGAAATGTCCTCGGGCATCGGACGCGAGATAATCCGCGACGTGCTGGCCGCGCAAGACAACGCCAACGCCTGCCAGTGCTCTGCCTTCACGCGAGAACAGATGCAGCTGCTGAGCAACCGGGCGCTTGCCCGCGGCGAAAGCTTTCCGACTGTCGATGCCGTCATGGATCAAGTCGTTGCACCTATCGTCTACCGCATTCTGTTTGACGACGCGCCGAGTGCGGAGCGCGTGCGTGGCCTTGTGGCCGAGGTAATGACCAAGGCCTAGCCGCTCACTCGGCCGCCGCGCGCTTGTGCGCCGAAATCTGCGTAATGTAGGCTCTCAGCGCCGCCGGGCGTACCGGCTTGTGCTGGATGCCGATGCCGTGTCGCTCCGCTTCGGCGCGCACCTCCGGCGTCCGATCCGCCGTGACGATCAGCGCCGGGATGAAGGCGGCGAACCGTTCCCTCAACGTCAGAATGGCGGCAACGCCCGTGCCGTCGCCAAGGTGGTAGTCTGCAATAACCAGGTCCGGAGGCGGCTGACGGGTATCGAGCCCGCTGATGGCGCTTAGCGAATCGACGCACTGGACCTCGCAACCCCAGCCGCTGATGAGGAGCTGCATGCCTTCCAGGATGTGCGGCTCGTTGTCGATGCAGAGGACCTTCAGTCCCTTGAGGCTCTGCGCCGAATGCTCTACCGACTGCAACGCGCCAACCGGTTCGACCAGCCGGGACGTCTCGCGCGGCATGACGATACGGAAATCGGTGCCCTTGCCATGCGTCGAATGCAGTTCCACGGGGTGATTGAGAACGCGCGCGATGCGGTCGACGATCGACAGGCCGAGGCCCAGTCCCGAGGCCGTCTTGGCGCCCTCGTCGAGCCGGGCGAACTCCTTGAAGACCGTCCGGAACTTCGACGGCGGAATGCCGATCCCCGAATCCATCACCTGGATCACCACCTGGTTTCCGCGCCGACGCGCGCCGACCAGCACCTTTCCGTCGACTGTGTACTTGATCGCGTTGGAAACGAGATTCTGCACCAGGCGGCGCAGCAGGTTCGGATCGGATCGCACCCTGAGCGTGGTTGGCATCACCACCAGTTTGAGCTTCTTTTCGCGGGCGATCGGCGCGAAGTCGGTCTGAATCCGCTCCAGTAGATCGGAAAGCGGCACCGAGGCTAGCCGTGGCCGCATGGCTCCGGTATCGAGCCGTGAAATATCCAGCACGGCTCCAAGGATGGTCTCTACCGATTCCAGCGCCGAATCGATGTTGCGGACGATAGCGCTGCTATCGGACTGGCCCATGCGCTCGACCAGCGCCGATGAGTAGAGCCTGGCGGCATTGAGCGGCTGCAGGATGTCGTGGCCGGCGGCGGCAAAGAAGCGCGTCTTGCCAAGATTGGCTTCATCTGCCGCTGCCCTTGCCTCGCCGAGTTCGTGGTTGACGCGCGTGAGCTCGGCGGTCCGTTCTGCAACGCGCTGTTCCAGCGTTTCGTTCGCCTGCTTCAGCGCCCGGTCGGCTGCAACGCGTTGGGTGATATCGGTGAAGGTCGCCACGATACCTTTGTCCGGCATTGCGTTCGAACGCACTTCGATGATCCGCTCGCCGCCGCCGAGCACCAGCGCGAAGGGCTTGTCCAGCGTCAGGAAGTGACGGACGGTGTGGTGCACGTCGCCGGCTGGAATATCGCCGCGCTGGCTGAGGATCGCCACGATCTCGGCAAGCGGGAAGCCGACTTGTCCGGCGTTTTCGGGCAGGTCGAGGAGTTGTCGGAAGCGCCGGTTCCAGATCGTCAGGTTGTTCGAGCTGTCGAAGACCGCGATGCCCTGGTCCATCTGCGAAAGCGCTGTCTGCAGCATGTCCTGGTTATACTGCAGCGCCTCGCTCGCCTGATCGAGCAGCCAGGCAGTATCGGCGGAGGCGTCCTCCATCTTCTGAAGGATCAGCGACAGAACGAGCCGAGCGGAGGAGGATCCGATGGCGCTGCCGAGCAGCTGCTCGGTGAAGTGAATGAGCGCCATGTCCGCCGGCTGATCGTCCTCCAGCTTGCGGCCCGAATTCTGCTGATAGGTCTGGAACGACCGTTCCATGCGCTCCTCGCCGAGATAGCGCGAGATTGTCGCCTTCAGGTCGGCGATACTGATGCGAGTTTTCCAGCCGCGCGTCGCAAACTGCGAGCGGGACTGCCGCTTGACGAAGATGCCGGCCTGGATGCGTTCGAGCGGTCGCGCATTGCGGGTCACCGAACCAATGATGAAGAAGGCCGTGTTGACGAGCAGGCTCATGACCGTGGCATTGACCAGCGGGTCGGCGTCGGGTCCGCTGAAAAATGTCGTGCCCGGAAACAGGAACCCAAGGACCGCCCTTGCGACGGAAGAGTAGTCCGGCCCGCCAAGTGATGGGAGGAACAGCAGGTAGATCCAGATCACGAAGCCGGAGGTCAGCCCCAGGATGGCGCCGCGCGCGTTGGCCCGCCGCCATAAGAGGCCGCCGAAGAGCGAAGGGGCCATTTGTGCGATGGCGGCAAAGGAGAGCAGGCCGATCGAGGCAAGCCCGGTCGTGCTGTCAGTCGATCGGTAATAGGCGTAGCCGAGCAAAAGCACGGCGAAGATCGCACTGCGCCTGACGTTGAGCAGGGTCTTGGCGAAGTCGTTGCGCTGGCCGGTGCGGTCGGTCAGCTTCCGATGCAGGAAGATCGGCATGATGATGTCGTTGGACACCATGATCGACAGCGCCACCGACGCGACGATCACCATGGCCGTTGCCGCCGAAAACCCGCCGATAAAGGTGATCAGCGAGACAACAGGCATCTGCCCGGCAAGCGGCAGCGAGAGCACATAAAGATCGGCATTGCCGCCGCCGCCGAAGGTCAGCAGGCCTCCGATCGCCACCGGCAGCACGAAGAGGTTGATGACGATGAGATATAGCGGGAACAACAATCCCGCGAGCCGGAGCTCCCGCGCCGTCCTGTTCTCGACAACCGTGACGTGGAATTGTCGCGGCAGCATGATGATGGCGAAGGCCGACAGCAGAATGAGGGTGATCCAGCGGCTGAGCGGCGTCTGATAGTGGAGCGCCGAGAGCACCAGCTGGTTTTCGGCCGCCTTCTGCCAGAGATCGGAGGGGCCGTCGAACAAGAACCAGATCACGCAGACACCGGCCGTCAGGAAGGCGAGCAGCTTGACGACCGACTCCATGGCAATGGCGAGGATCAGCCCGTCCTGGTGTTCGGTTGCATCGGTGTGGCGCGTGCCGAACATGATCGCGAAGCAGGCGAGGACCAGAGTGACCAGCAGCGGCAGGTCAAGGAAATAGAGATTGCCGCTGCCGATACCGTAGTCCGACGGATCGAGCATCGCCGTTACCGTGGTGGACACTGATTTGAGCTGCAGCGCGATGTAGGGGATAGCGCCGACCAGCGAGATCAGCGCAACGATGGTCGCGACCGTGGAATTCTTTCCATAGCGCGCAGAAATGAAGTCGGCGACGGATGTCAGCTTTTCCGCCTTGGCCAGCTCGATGATCCGGCGCAGCAGCGGCATGCCGAGCGTGAACATCAGGACCGGCCCGATATAGATCCCCAGGAACTCCAGCCCGCGCTGCGATGCCTGTCCGACGCTGCCGAAGTAAGTCCAGGACGTGCAGTAGATCGCAAGGCTCAGTGCATAGACGACCGGCCGCCCGCCCGGCGGTGTGCCGAACATCCGCCGCTTGCGATCACCATGGCTTGCCACGGCAAAGAGCAGCAGCAGATAGCCGAATGCAGATGCGAGTATGACCCAACCTGGCAGCATCGAACCTCCGCCAGCGCACCACGCGCCGGCTCTCCCGGATGCTTCGAGACTACGGCAATTCCCCACCTTTGAACATCAGGGGGCATCTAGGCATTAAGTCAAAGACCGCTCACCCCAGCCGATATTCTGTAATTAGCGATTGAATAATTGCATCGAAGATGTAGCTAATGAAAACAATGACCTGTCAGTGCAACTGCATCAGAGGGAGACGGATCGGATGCTCAACGAGTTCAAAGCATTTATCGCCCGCGGCAATGTCATGGACCTTGCAGTCGGTGTCATCATCGGCGGTGCGTTCGGCGGTATCGTCAAGTCGTTGGTGGACGACGTCATCATGCCGATCGTCGGCGCTCTCTTCGGCGGCTTCGACTTCTCGAACTACTTTGTCGGCCTGTCGTCCAACGTCAATGCTCCAACTCTGACTGCCGCCCGCCAGCAGGGCGCCGTTCTGGCCTATGGCAGCTTCATCACCGTCCTCATCAACTTCATGATCCTGGCGTGGATCATCTTCCTGATGGTCAAGGGCGTGAACACGCTGCAGAAGCAGGTCGACAAGCAACTGAAGCTCAAGGAAGACAAGGCAGAGCCGGCGGCGCCGCCGGCCGATGTGGCGCTTCTCACCGAAATCCGCGATCTCCTCGCCAAGCGCCCGGCGTAACGTCGGCACATGGTCCTGCCGGTCGCGGCAGGACCATCCATCACAGAAATCGATGTTGCTTCACCGATTGTCATGAGATTTCCGGCTGTCTTTGCTCTATGTAGGCAGAAACCGGAGTGATGCATGTCGATTGTGAGCAGCCTTAGCCCGCGCGCCGTCCTGGCGCCCGAAAGCGGGATCGTCGAAGTCGTCAACTATGCCCGCGGCCGTGATGGCCTCCTGCCGCTTTGGGTCGGTGAGGGGGATTTGCCGACGCCCGAGTTCATCAACAAGGCGGCGATGGATGCGCTTTCCGGCGGCGAGACCTTCTATACCTATCAGCGTGGCATTCCCGAGCTGCGTCAGGCGCTCTCTGATTATTACGCGCGGCATTTCGGCGTCACCCTGCCGGTCGAGCATTTCTTCGTCACCGGTTCCGGCATGCAGGCGATCCAGATCGCCGTGCAGGCGCTGACCTCGCCGGGCGATGAACTCGTCTACCTGACGCCTGCTTGGCCGAACATCGCGGCAGCCCTGGAAATTGCCGGCGCGCGTTCCGTCGCAGCCCAGCTGAGTTTCGAAGGTGGCAAATGGGCGGTCGATCTCGACCGCATCGGAGCAGCCATTACGCCGAAGACCAAGGGACTGTTCATCAACACGCCGTCCAATCCGACTGGATGGACCGCAAGCGAAGATGACCTTCGGGCCATCCTGGCGCTGGCGCGCAAGCATGATCTCTGGATCATGGCGGATGAGATTTATGCCCGCTACTACTTTGCTGGCGGTCGCGCGCCGTCTTTCCTCGACGTGATGGAGCCGGACGACAAGGTGATGTTCGTCAACTCCTTCTCGAAGAACTGGTCGATGACCGGCTGGCGTGTAGGCTGGATCGTCGCGCCGGCGCAGACCGGCCAGGTGCTCGAAAACCTCATTCAGTATTCCACGTCTGGTGTCGCACAGTTCATGCAGCGTGGAGCGGTCACGGCCCTGAACGACGGCGACGCGTTCGTGCAGTCCAACATCGACAAGGCCAGGCGCTCGCGCGACATCTTGTGTGACGCGTTGATCGCCACGAACCGTGTCGAGACGCTGAAGCCGGACGGCGCCTTGTACGCATTTCTGAAGATCGACGGCGTGACCGACAGCCGTAGCGCGGCGATCGACATCGTCGACAAAACGGGTGTCGGCCTGGCGCCGGGCGCGGCCTTCGGGCCGGGCGGAGAGCTCTTTCTGCGCGCCTGCTTCCTGCGCGATCCGGCCCAGGTCCAGATCGCGGCCGATAGGTTGTGCGATTACATCCTGAAGCTCTGACGGAATTTGCAGCATATCACGCGGCGCCAGCCAGCTCATGAGCTGGCCTCGTCGCTCTACTCGGCCCCGTCGCTTTACTTGGCTTTGTCGCGACCTGCCGCCTCAAGCGCCTGCACGCTGGCGGCAACAACTAGGCCGGTCAGGATGATTCCGGAGAGTCCGATCGGCAGGATGAGCATCCGCGCCACAGTATGCTTGGGCGCAAGGTCGCCATAGCCGATCGTCAGACCAGTGACGAAGGTGAAGTAAAGGGTTTCACCGATCCGCCAACCCTCGATCCGACCGATGACAAACCCGGATCCGATCATGATGACAAGGACCCCCGAGACGATAGGCCAGAGTACGCGAACTTGCTGGAGCAGCGCGGCAAAGAACAGCCGTCTCATCCGTTTGGCTCGGTTCCTGGAGCTTGCCGACATCGTCATGTGCCTTTCGAGATCGCACGATATGCATGCCGCGCGCCTGCAAACGGATACATCGCCCGCGCGAGGTGTGTCATGGAAAGGGTGCTGAGAAGGTTTCAGTCACCAGGACCGTCATCATAGTCATCGTCGTCGTCATCATCGTCGAACTCGGTGGGGTCGACCACGGCGACCAAGTAGACGCGCCAGCTTCGGTCGTCGTCGGACAAGGACGCCGTTGCTGTCGCGGGCCGCTCCTGCCAAATCTCAAGCTCCGGTGGGGAAGGTTCCCGCAGCCCTATCTGCGAAACGCCGTCCCAGAGCGAACGGCCCTCGTTTTGCAGAACGCGGAGATCGCGCAGCAGTGTCCTGTCGGTAAGCCGGGTAGCAGCAGCGGCATCGTTTGCCGCTTCGAAGGCGACGATACCGCGCCCCGAGACTTCGGCCACATAAACGGTCATCTTTCGATCCTTTCGCGAGACAGTTGGACGGCATGCGAAGGCGGAGGCAGTGATATGAACGCTGGTGAACCCGCTTACTCAGGTGATTGCACGTTCAGCAACAGCGGCATCATGACGGATTCGTGGGAGGCAAGACAAACAGTGTGAACGCGAAAATTGCATAAAGCGCCAAAGCCATCACGCCGGCATACCAAGCCCCACGGCCGCCATTGGACAAGAGGGTCGCGGCCAAGGTGGCGACGATCATCATCGTCACGGCGCCCTGCCAAAACTGCAATGTCATGGGTTCCGGGCCGATGAAATAGCTGACGAGCACCAATACCGGCGCGACAAACAAGGCAATTTGGGCTGCACTCCCCAGCGCAATCCCGATACTGAGGTCCAGCCGATTTGCACGAGCGGCGGAAAACGCTGTGGTCATCTCCGCAGCCGCACCTACCAAAGCGACGACGATGAAACCCACAAATGCCGGCGTCATCCCGAGGTGCTCGGCAGCAGCCTGAACAGAGCCGACGAAGATCTCGCTGACCAGTGCGACCAGCAGCGTCACGACAACCAATATGGCGATGCTCAGGCCAAGCGGCCATAGCTTTTCGTCCTCTTCCGCATGGCTGACACTTGCGAAAAGCTCGCGGTGTGTCCGCAACGAAAACAGCATGCCCAGCGCATAGACGGCAATGAGAAGGATCGCCAATCCAAGGCTCAGCTTTTGGGAGACGTCAAGTGCGGGAGGCTGGTCCACCTCGCTGATCAGTGAAGGAACCAGGACCGCAATCGTCGCGAGAAACAGCAGACAGGCCTGAAAGCGAGCGTTGACCCGGTTGAATTCCTGCACATGATGCTTGAGTCCCCCGAGCAGGAACGAGCCGCCCAGCATGAAAAGGGTATTGGTGACGATCGCGCCGGCGAGCGATGCCTTGACCAACAGATATTGACCAGCCTGCAAAGCCGCGAGCGAGATCACGAGTTCGGTCAGGTTGCCGAGCGTAGCATTGAGCAAGCCGCCGACGGCGTCTCCGGTCTTGGCCGCAACCGCTTCGGTTGCACGGCTGAGAAGCGCGGCCAAAGGTACGATCGCGACGACCGAAGCAAGAAACAACAGCGTGTGGCGATCGGGAAAAATCCGTTCCAGAAGAATGACAACAGGCACGAAAACGATCAGCCCGAGAACCGGTGCATGACGGATTTCGTCGATGACAACTCTTCCCACCGAAGACGACGGTGCGATGGACTGCTTTTCCCCAGGATTGCCCATATCTCTTCTCCGGAATCGGAGCGACCTAAGACGAAGCCTACCACCTTTCATAGTTACTGCCACGACGTCTTGAGCGTGTGGTGCACGCTACTTCAACTTGACGACGTCATCCGGCTTCCAGGTCTGATCGAAGAATTCAGTGCCGGTGCCGTAGAGGCGGACTGCAGCAATGAAGTCACGGCCCGCGACCGTCTGGATCCAGTTGGCGTCCGGAGCTTCGGCCGGCTTGGTCGTTCCGAAATAGAGATCGACCGATCCGTCATCGTTGGTCTTCACCTTGTAGAAGCCATTGATCGACGGCAATAGCTGCTTGGTTTCCGGCATCGATCCATCTGTAACATTGTAGGCGGTCACGGCCCAAAAGAGGGCGGCCGGTGGATTGGGAGGTAGGTGCAGTTTGTAGGCATTCGATCCATTCAGGAAATTGCCATCGGCGTCGCGGGCAGTGAACGGATACTTCGAACCTGCATCAAGCGTCCGCATGACCATCGCCGGAGCGGATGAATAGGCAAACTGGAAGTAAGAGGCGCGCTGGAGAACATCCAGATAGCTGTCCTGCATCCATTCGGCGGTGCCGCCCGCCCAGATGTTTTCGTACTGCCGGTCCTTGTAGTAGAGATTGCGCTTGTCAGGGCGGCCGAGCTGGCGGCTTGCCAGGATCATCTTGGGTGCTGTTTCGATAGCTTTCTGCAGGGCGGCGGTCTGCTTGTCGGTTGGCTCGAAGGGCTGACCTTTGATGATACCAATCGACGCGAGCATGCCGCGTGTCACCGGATCGATCGAAGCGACTGGCTCGTAGTCAACGAACGCCTTCAGTTTCGTCCAGTAGGTATTGCCCGTTGGGTACATCATGTTGACGCGCTTGCCGCTCGCGTCGGGGAACTGCATGGGCCTGACATCCTTCTCGGGTGCCCAAAGGGGATAGACCCGCGTCCGCTCCGCATTTGCGGCGGCTGGACCCGGATCAGGGCCGTTCTCGCCTTTTGCCATGACTGTTCGGAAGAACAGGAATACATTGTAGGTCGGCGACTTGAATGCAAAGTAGCCCTTAGGGATTTCTCCGTCGTAGTCTGGCGGCAGGAGCAGATACAGACCGCCGCGCGCCCTGTCGGGACCAATTGCGCCGACGTCGGTAAGCGTGTGCTGGTAGAAGTCAGTAAACATGCCGATGACGTTCGGGGGCGCGGCCACGACTAGCGGCCCGTCCTTCTTCAGATCGAGATAGCTCATCGAGTAGATGACGTCGGCATTGGGCGTTGGAACCCATGTACGGCTGTCCATGCGCTCCTTCCAGATCGGCAAGACATTGTAGCCGGAGCCGAAGGTTGCTTCCGAACCGTCGCGCATGCCGATGGTGTTGAGAATGGGCAGAGTCAGGACATAGGCTTGTACTGCGTTTTGGTAATAGAACTCATCGCGAAGCGACTCCGCTTCCTGCTGCGGCAGCCAGTTTCCCTTGTTGATCTGCTCCATGAGAGGAGGGATGCTACTGTCGTCCTGTGCACGGAGCGGCGAATTGCTCATGGAAAGTGCAACGCCCGTGAGCGACGTCAGAAGCGAGGCATACGCCAAAGCCGAGAGTCGGTTCATTGGGGAACTCCTAAGAATGAGGAACAGATCATTCGCCCGAGGATCGGGCCATTCTTTTTGCGTTCGCGTAAGTACGTTACGGTAACAATGCTGGTTGCGAGCGGATGGTGGTGGACGCTCGGAGCGCCGGGAGCCCGAACACCGCGCCCTGCGCAGCACCCGCCGCCTCGTTCAGCCTTCGGACCCAGACAGCCGGCATACCGGCTATACAGCTTGAGCATGTTTGTGTAGCAATTCCCTGAGAGGTTTAGGGGTGCATCTTGGTCAGGAAGATAATTTCCCTCGTTCTGGGCACCGTCTTGGTATTCGCCGGGATCTACGGCCTTTTGTATCTGCTGTTCTTCACTGTTGATCCCGTCAGAACTCTGTACTTCCTGGTTCCCATCGGATTGTTTGCCGTCGGGATAGCCATTCTTTGGGAAGATCTGACGGCACTCATTCGACGCCATTGAAGATTGGAAGTTGGCTGCCGCCAGCGACGCCCGCGCCGCCGCTTAGGCGATAAGCAGCCCGTCGATCGAGAGCGCTGGATTCTCAAAATAGTCCCCGAAATGGCACAACGATAAAATTGTAACAGAGCTCGAAATCCGCCCCTAACCAAGCCATCAAACTTACCGGCGCGGAAGCCCTGCAGGGCCCATTCGATAGGAGATTTTGAAAGGAAAAACGGCGTCAGATGCCCCCGCGTGAATGAAGCGGGGATGTGGGATATGGCAATTTTGGTCACGGGCGGGGCGGGCTACATCGGCAGCCACATGGTCTGGACATTGCTGGATGCAGGCGAAGACGTCGTTGTGCTGGACAACCTTTCGACCGGGTTTCGGTGGGCGGTGGCTCCGCGCGCACGCTTCTATCTCGGCGATGTCGCCGATGCCCAGCTTCTGAAGACTATCTTCATCGAGAACGACATCGAAGCCATCATTCATTTTGCCGGCTCGGCGATCGTGCCCGTGTCCGTGTCAGATCCGCTCGCCTATTACGACAACAATTCCGGCAAGACGCGGGCGCTGTTGAGCGCTGCGATCAATGCGGGCATCCGCCATTTCGTCTTTTCCTCGACGGCAGCGGTCTACGGCCCGCAGAAGACGTCCGAGCCGGTCAAGGAGACGGCGCCGCTCAATCCGGAAAATCCCTACGGCCAGTCGAAGCTGATGACGGAATTCATGTTGCGGGACGCGGCGGCCGCCTACGATTTCAACTATGTCGCGCTGCGCTACTTCAACGTCGCCGGCGCCGATGCGCTGGGGCGTACGGGCCAATCGACGTCCGGCGCCACCCACCTGATCAAGGTCGCCTGCGAGGCGGCTCTTGGCAAACGCAGCGGCGTGCAGGTTTACGGCATCGATTATCCGACCCATGACGGCACCGGCGTCCGCGACTACATCCACGTCAGCGACCTTACCGCGGCTCACCTGAAGGCGCTGCAGCATTTGCGCCATGGCAGCGGCTCACTGGTTGCCAATTGCGGCTATGGCACCGGCTATTCGGTGCTCGACGTGCTCAACATGGTCACACGCCTGCACGGGCATTCCTTCAAGGTTCACATAGCGCCGCGGCGTCCAGGCGATGCGGCAAGTGTGGTCGCGGACTCAGGCCTTGCCCAACGCGTTCTGGATTGGAAGCCGAAGCACGATTCGCTGGAGACGATCGTGCAGAGTGCGCTCGACTGGGAGCTGTTCCTGATGAACCGCAACGTCGACGATCTGCAAAGTCTTCACCGGGCGCTCGCAGCCTCGTTCTGAGAAACAAAGCCCATCCCCAGTCCCAGCCATCGACTATGCCGTCGAGTGCGTTAAGGTGGCATGACGCTTGGCAGCGCCGGTTTTCGTCAAGATGGGTCCGGATCGTGATACCAACGCGCAACGGGAAGCGAGGAGGTCAGCATGCGGGACGAGGTTCAGCAGAGTGAGGTGATTGTCGAACGGCGCGCCTCGGCCGGCATCATCCGTCTCAATCGACCGCGTGCGCTGAACAGCCTCACACTCGACATGGTCCGCGCCTTTGCCGCTGCAATGGACGACTTCGCGGCGGACGCCAATATCGCTACCGTGATCGCGTCGGGGGAAGGCGACCGCGGCTTCTGTGCCGGCGGGGACATCCGCGCACTGCATGAGAGCGGCCGGACCGGTACGGATCTGGCAATGACCTTCTGGCGCGAAGAATTCCGCCTGAATCATCGGATTGCCACCTATCCAAAGCCTTATGTGGCGCTGATGGACGGCATCACCATGGGCGGAGGTGTCGGCCTCGGCTCGCATGGCCGCCACCGCGTCGTGACGGAGCGAACCAAGCTTGCCATGCCGGAAACGGGTATTGGGTATTTTCCGGATGTGGGGGCAACTTGGCTGCTGCCGCGCGCACCCGGCGAGGCCGGCACCTGGATGGGTCTCACGGGCCTGACCGTCGACGCCGCTGATGCCATCTATGCCGCGCTGGCCGATCATTACATCGCGTCCTTCCGGCTGCCTGACGTCGTCGATACGCTGGCGGAATTGCCGCGAAACGCAGGGACTCGCGATGTCGAGGCGGTGCTGAAGAACCTTTCCAGCGATCCGGGGACGAGCGCCATAAAGAGCAACCGCGACCTGATCGAACGTTGCTTTCATTTCGGCACTGTCGAGGAAATCATCCATGCGCTCGAGAAGGAGCCCGGCGAATTTGCCGCCGAAACGCTGCGGATCATTCAGACGCGCTCGCCGACCAGTCTGAAGCTTGCGCTTCGTTTGTTGCGTCAGGGAAGGCAGAGCAGAAACATCGCCGAATGTCTGAACCACGAGCTCGGCGCCTGTCAGCAGATATTGAAAAGCCCGGATTTCTACGAAGGCATCCGCGCCGCCATCATCGATAAGGATCGCAACCCACACTGGATGCCGGCGACACCGGAAGCGGTCGACCAGGCGGCGATCGATGCCTTCTTCCGGCCTCCAGAGCCGCCGCTCGCGCTCTGAGCTTCAACGCCACATGCCACGCATGCGCGCGCCGACATCGACGCGCACCTGCCGCGCCTGATGCGACCCGCCGCCGTCGGCTCTGGATTGCGGCCAGCCGACCACCTCGAAGAATTGCAGCAAGGTTGCCGGAATGAAGCGCGTGCGTGATGCGTAGACGTGCCGGTCGCCCTGCGCATTCTGGCCGTGCGTGAAGAAGCGTTGCGGCACGACGAGGTCGAGATTGTCCTTGGCGCGGGTCATCGCGACGTAGAGCAGCCGCCGCTCTTCCTCGATCTCGGCGCTCGTGCCGACCGCAAGGTCGGACGGGATGCAACCGTCGACGACGTTCAGCATGAATACGCGCGTCCATTCCTGCCCTTTGGCGGAATGGATCGTGGAGAGGATAAGATAATCCTCGTCGAGCAGCGGCACGCCTGCCTGGTCGCTGGTGGCATCCGGCGGGTCGAGTGTCAGCTCCGTCAGGAAGCGCTCACGGGAAGGATAGCCGCTGGCAATCTGCTCGAGTTGCAAAAGGTCGGCCTGGCGGGTCGAGGCGTCCTCGTGCAGGCGTTCGAGATGCGGCGAATACCACTCGCGGACAAGGCCGATCTCCGCCGGCCAGCCGGCCTTTCCGGTCTTCACCTCCTGCAGCATCGCAACGAAGGCCGTCCAATCCTCGCCCGAACGGGGAGGGGCCGGCAGTTCGGCAAGCGTCTGCATCGGGCTCGCATCCGCCGCCATCTGGTCGATGACGCGCTGCGCCGTCGAGGGTCCGACACCGGGGAGCAACTGCATCAACCGGAAGCCGGCGACGCGATCGCGCGGGTTCTGGGCAAAGCGCAGGGCAGCCATCATGTCCTTGACGTGCGCGCTGTCGAGGAACTTCAGCCCGCCGAACTTCACGAACGGGATGTTGCGGCGGGTCAGCTCGACCTCCAACGCGCCGCTGTGATGCGAGGCGCGGAAGAGCACCGACTGCTGCTTGAGCTTCACCCCTTCTTCGCGGTTCTCCAGCACCTTGTCCGCGACATATCGCGCCTGTTCGGTTTCATCGCGCACGGTGACGAGCCTCGGACGCTGAGCCGACTGGCGCTCGGTCCAGAGGTTCTTGGTGAAGCGTTCCGAGGCGAGGTCGATCACGGCGTTTGCCGCAGCGAGGATTGTCTGCGTTGAACGGTAGTTGCGATCGAGCGTGATGATGTTGGCCGACGGACTGAACGCCGCGGGAAAGTCGAGGATGTTGCGCACGGTGGCGGCGCGGAAGGAATAGATCGACTGCGCATCGTCGCCGACGACAGTCAGGCCTTGCCCGCCGGGTTTCAATGCGAGCAGGATCGACGCCTGCAGCCGGTTCGTATCCTGATACTCGTCGACAAGGACATGATCGAAGCGGTTGCCGATATCGTCCGCGATGATCGGTTCGCTGACCATCTGCGCCCAGTAGAGCAGCAGATCATCGTAATCCAGAATGTTCTGGCTCTGCTTGGCCTCGACATAGGCGCCGAAGAGGTCTCGCAGATGGTTCTCCCAGGCCGAGCACCAGGGGAAGGCGCCGCGCAGAACGAGACCAAGTTCACCTTCCGAATTGACGACACGCGAATAGATCGCAAGGCAGGTGCCTTTGGTCGGAAATCGGCTCTCCATCTTCGAGAAGCCGAGCTCGTGCCGGATGAGGTTCATCAGATCGGCGCTGTCTTCCCGGTCATGGATCGTGAAGGCGGGGTCGATGCCGATCTGCTCGGCGTAGTCGCGCAGCAGCCGCGCCCCGATCCCGTGAAACGTTCCGCTCCAGGCCAGCGCATCCGCCATGATCCCGGAATTGCTGCCGAGTACCTGGGCGCAGATCCGCTCGACACGCCGCGCCATCTCGGCGGCCGCGCGTCGGGAGAACGTCATCAGAAGGATACGGCGTGGATCGGCGCCCTTGACGATCAGGTGCGCAACACGGTGCGCCAGGGTGTTGGTCTTGCCCGAACCAGCGCCGGCGATGACCAGCAGCGGGCCGGCAACGTGGCTGCCGTCAGCGAGCGTGCCGTATTCGACGGCCGCGCGCTGCTGCGGATTGAGCTTTTCAAGATACATTCAGCCGTCCGGTTGCTTCGGCGGAGAATCGCCCCGCGAAAATATTCGACGTTCCTTGAATGTTCTCGAACGGCGCGTGTGTCAAGAACCGCCTCGTGAGGGGAAATCGGGCACGATGACGCGTCGCACGAGCTTCAGGCTGCGATCCGGTTGAAGGATATAGGTCTCTTTGACTCTGCTGCCGGTTGAGTCATAGAACGAATTGTAGATGGCACTGCCTGGCGGAGACTTGGTCAGCTTCGTGCGCGGCTGCCCGCCATAGGTGATGCTTCCCGGAATTGGCTGAACCTCGCTCGAGCTGTCCGTCGTGCAGCTCGATAGCATGACGAGCGATAGAATTGTCGGAAGCAGACATCTCATCGTTGCAACCCCTACCCAAGCCGTTGGTATATATGGCCCGCCAGGTCGAGACGCCAAGTAGCTTGCCCCGGCATCAGTGAGATTCTTTCGAGTATAGATTGGTGCGGCTCGACTAAAGTGCAGCCTGGCGTCAGTCGATGCTGACTTTTCTATCAAAGGATTCGTCCGGCAGATGGGTTACGTCGAACGGACCGTTGGTCTGGCGGGAGACTTGCTCGCAAAGGGCTATGCCTGGGGCTGCAGCGGCGGGCAGTAGTCGGTCTAACCAAATATAATACTGTAAAGTCATCCGTTTTGGCGCGCGCATACAGCATGTAGCTGGGTGCCCGGAAGAGTCCGTCTATCATTATGTAAAATCATACAATTTAGCCTGATCGAAAATACGAAGAATTAACTGTGCGAAAGTAGTAGCGGTGACACTGGAACTAAAAGCGCTTTTCATTAGTTAATGCTTGTAATCAAAACACGGGAGAAGCGCATGCAAAGACTTCTTCGATCGGGAGTGCCGGCATTTGCGCTGGCAATAGGGACCTTCATCACCCCAGCTTCGGCTTCGCTCGAGATTACGAGCGACTACTCCGCATTGCCGCGGGATGAAATGGCAATGAACGAATACACTGGCTCCGTGTCCTGCACCGAGCCGGCGACACACTATGTTCCATCGTTCATTCGATCGTTTGACGGCACCATTATCGGCGTCGGCTATCTCGAGGTGCAGAGCGACGATCGTTGTTGATCGTCTCATTTCGTCATGGAATCCCTGAAATAAGGTAGCCAAGGTCGCGCTTCCCAAGGGCGTCGATCAACTTTTCTGGTTGCGCGTTGTGCATTGCAGCACATTGCGTTAGCTTCCCGCGAAGCTGAGCCTCAACCAGAAGGATACCCTATGATCATTGAGAGCAAGCGGATCGGATGCCTCGACGGGCTGCGCGGCCTAGCCGCGCTCTGGGTCATCCTTGGCCACAGTCTGCAATTGACGGGCTGGCACCTTCCGATCCTTTCGTCGCCGGATTTGGGCGTCGACCTCTTCATTATGCTGTCCGGCTTTCTGATGGTCTTTCACTATCGGTTGCGCGAGACGGCCAATCCCTGGGAAAAGCCGGCCACCTGGTTCGGCTTCTGGCTGAAGCGTTTTTTTCGCATCGCGCCGCTCTATTATGTGATGCTGTGTATGGCGCTGCTGCTAGGCCCGCAGCTCTATCAAGCCCGCATGGTCATCGACACATTTCTCGCGCATGGCCCGCAATTGCCGGAGCGTTATCTGGACGATAGCCTCGGCAATCTTCTAATGCACGTAAGCTTCCTCTTCGGGCTGCATCCGGCCTATGCGTTCCGCACGGCGTTGCCCGACTGGAGCCTCGGTCTGGAAATGCAGTTCTATGCCGTGTTTCCGATTGCGATGCTGCTCTTGAGGAAAACCAGATGGTTGCCGGGCGCCGCCTTGATTGCACTTGTGGGCTTTGTGATCGCAAAGGCGATCCAGGCGGCGCATATCGACTTTCCGATGCCGTCTTTCCTGCCGCTGAAGATGCACGTTTTCCTGTGCGGCATGCTGATCGCCAATGGGTTGTTCGTGACGCCGCGGCAAACCGTTATGAATGGTCTCTTGGCAGTCATTCTGGTGATGATTCCGATCGGCGGCGATATGACCACGACGAAGATCGGCGTCCGGCTGCTTCTCGTCGTCGGCTTCTTCGCCTTGGTGCACTGCCACCTGTTGCCAGGCCTGATTGGGAGGCTTGGCGACCGCGTTTCGTCACTCATGGGAAATCGCTTCTGCCATTGGCTGGGGGAGCTTTCGTTCGGCGTTTACCTGATCCATCTGCTCTTGCTGCAGCCGATCGCCGCGCTTGTCATCAGGCATTTCGGGGCTGGGATTTCCGCGCCGGAACGATTTGCGATGGTTGTCGCCGCTCTTTTGCCGACGGCCTATGTGCTGGCATACCTGGGCTTCACCCGTATCGAAGGACCGGGTCAGAAGCTTGGGCGTAAGGTTCTTGAAAAGATCCGCGGGCGCCGGCTCGAGCCGGCGTGATGGGCAAGCTATTGCAATCGAGGCTCGTCTGCTTTCGCAGAGGGTGACGAGCCTCTGACCATCATCATGATGGCTGCCGATGTTCTATTGAGGGACGTGCCTTAATGGCAATGAACTTCACCACGATCCCAACAGCTGGCGTCGCCGAGGGTTAAATAAAAATAAACTATTGCCCTGTTCCGGCACAGGCTATCGACAATGGGCCGGCGATCGCCGGCTGCTGTTGCTCAATTGACCTTGAGCTTGGCTTCTTCTGCCGCCGCTACAAACTCCGCGCGCGCCTCTTCGACCGTCTTGCGACCATCGAGGGCTGCCCTGCATGTGCTTCTTGCCTTCAGGTAGCGTAGTCCGCGGGCGTTCGGCCACAGGTCCGCCAAGCACTTCAGCGCGTCCAAGGGCCCGAGGATCGTGCGCGCGCCGGTGTTTTCGAACCCCACGTTGATAGGGTCATTCCATTTCTCTACGGCCATCCGCGTCTTTCCTCCATGCTTAGGCCAAAACGTGCGAATCGGCCTCCGCGTTCCTCCAGAAGGCCTCATGCAGAAGGTATTTTAGCGATATTTTCGACGCCCGCAAACGGGAAAACCACTATCCGCGTCTCTCCTAATTCTCCGGTCACCTTTCCGATCTTTTTGCGTCGCGAAGCGTTACTTTCTCATTGGCGATAGAAGATCTGTTGCTTGCACTTTTAACTGGCTGAATCCGGCACTTTGTGCAACCATCAAAAGCTCAACGTCAGTCGCCCCTTGTCAGCGTTGGAGATCGGTAATGCAGGACCTCAAAAACGTGCTGAATGCGGAATGCCAGAAGTATGTTTCCATGGTGGTATCCATGCGGCGTGGCAAGCAGCGATGGCTCGAAGTCGACGAGGCAACGGGCAGCAACGTGGACGTCACCGACGCCAAGCTTGCGACGTTCGAGGAGACGGTCCGAACCCTTAGGCAGATGATCCAGGACCTCGATGCGTCCGATTATCTGTCATCCCGCCCTACGAAGGATTGGCATTTCGACGCCTGATCTTGTCGTCAAATCAATTTGGATGTTAAGCCAACGACTTTGCGGTGCCTTCAGCAACTCCGAATGGAAGTTATAGAAGGAAGCCGGATCGTAGACGCAGGCGCAGTCGAGAAGGCATTGCTTTCCGCTGGCATCTCGCAGGCCGGTCGTGTCGCGCTTTTCGCCCAAATCGCAACGGGCTGGCGGATAACGGAAGCTGCGACCGCCGAAGCCGACGCGCACGAATACGTCCTTCTGCTGACGAATGATCTGGGCAAGTTCATTGCAGCTATGGTCGCGCGCGTTGATCTGCGACGCCGCACCAGCGAAGGATGAGGGTGACAACAAAACGATGGTGGCTAGGACGACATTTCTCATGAGGCGCCCTCCCGACGTTAGTAAGGCAGCGCCGCGGACTTAAGAATCGGGCCCACGCGGGTGCCATGTCAATGCTTGGAATAATAGTTGATGATGGCCGCGGCGTTTAGGCCGGAGGCGTCGGTTGCTGGATAAATATCGCCTTGTAGACGGCTACCGTGCCTCCGATCGCGACGATGATCGCAAGTGCCATGGCCACGACAATAATCATTTTCCCTGCCCATCCGGTATTCGGGGGCTGATCGCCGTTGCTCACGAGTATTGACCTTTAGCAGATGCGCTTTTCTGGTTGATCTGTGCTATCGGTCTTGTAACGCGTTTTCAGCGATTTTCCGAACGTCAATATCCGCGTGGCTCTCGAGGGCATTCAGGAACTCGCGATTGATCAACTTCGTGTCGGAGCTGATCTTCAACCATGGAATCGCGGCTGTATCGATATCATCTGGGACCGGCTCTAACAAATCCGGTTGGGTCAGAATGCGCTTTTGCAGAATGGGACCCTTCGACTTGAGTTTCGGGGTGGCTTCCCAGATGGCGAACGCTCTTCGATCTGTCCTTATGATGTACTCAAAAAGGTACATGACCCAAAAGTAATGGAGGAGCTTTCCGGGCTTCGAGTAGTATTTGACCATCAAGTCAAACCATTTGCACACAAGGTAGTTTTGTGGCGTGGCGGCTAAGAACGAAATCCCCATTGTTCGGCCGGGATAACTGTCCGGAAAAGCGAAGAATCCACTCTCCATCAAAGGCGGAAGCCATTCATCCAGAGGTTTGACGCAGTAGGTCGTCGCATCCACCCATACCCCGCCACGGTCTCTGAGTAGGGCCACTCGGATGAGATCCGCTCTCCACTGAATTTTACGATCGTTCCTATGCGGCGGTACACTGACGAAATCGGCTACGGTTGCCTCACTCAGCACGTTCACATTCCAGGATGGATTTTTCCTGATCCAGGAGTCCACTGCATGGCGGACGATTGGAGGAGCCTGATCCAGTGGCTTGTCCCAATACATCCAGACAACTCGCGGGAGCTTCTTAGGCATGGTTTCGAAGGCATAGCGAGCGTTCGCCGAGTGAAACTTCTTCTTTCCAACCAGGCTGCGCCGGACCGAGTGGGCGATTTTCTTCCAGATCAGAAAGGCATCAAATAGAAGCATGGGTAACCCCGGTTGTCCGCGAATATGCGCGTTGCCGGTCGCGGCAAGCTCTCGATTATTAGATGGGAAAACTGGTGCTGCCGAGTGGGATTGAACCACCGACCTCACCCTTACCAAGGGTGTGCTCTACCACTGAGCTACGGCAGCAAGGACCAGACGCGCAACCGAAGCGGCTGCATTGCGTGAACGGGGGGGCTATTGCCACAGCTTCATGATAAGCGCAAGCCGCAATTTCCATCTTTGTGTAGATTGAGGTCGGGCCACTTTTGGATTGGCGCAAATTCGGGTAAGGCTGCGGCATGACCGAGAACACCGAAAAAGGCCAGAAGAGCCGGAAGGCGGCGATCGAACGCCAGGCGGAGCTGCGCCGCGAGCGTGCTGCCGAAAAACTTCGAGAAAATTTGTCCCGCCGCAAACAGCAGACCCGTGCCCGCCGTTCGGGGCAGGCAGATGAGACGGATGGTCTGCCTGCCGCAAAAATGGACGAATCGTAATGTTCCGTTCACGGCGAATTGAAGCCCCCGCTAATTTCGTCTAAACACCCGCATCTTTTTTCAGACAGCCTTTCAGAAAGGCGGGCATCGCCCGTAAGCGCACATGGATCGTATTAGAATTGTCGGCGGTAATGAGCTTAACGGCATCATTCCGATTTCCGGCGCCAAGAATGCCGCCCTGCCGCTGATGATCGCCTCGCTGCTCACCAGCGATACACTGACGCTCGAAAACGTGCCGCATCTGGCCGATGTCGAGCTTCTGATGCGCATCCTCGGCAATCACGGCGTCGACGTCGCCGTCAACGGCCGCCGCGAGCGCCAGGAAGACGCCTACTCGCGCACCATTCACTTCACCTGCCGCACCATCGTCGACACCACCGCTCCCTATGAGCTGGTGTCCAAGATGCGCGCCTCTTTCTGGGTCATCGGCCCGCTGCTGGCGCGCGAAGGCCAGTGCCGCGTCTCGCTGCCGGGCGGATGCGCAATCGGCACGCGTCCCGTCGACCTGTTCCTTGATGGCCTGACGGCGCTCGGTGCGAACCTCGAGATCGACGGCGGCTATATCAATGCGACGGCCCCGCAAGGCGGCCTGATTGGCGCCCGCTACACCTTCCCGAAGGTATCGGTCGGTGCGACCCACGTGATGATGATGGCTGCAACGCTTGCCCGCGGCACGACCGTGATCGGCAACGCCGCCCGAGAGCCCGAAGTCGTCGACCTCGCCAATTGCCTGATCGCCATGGGTGCAAAGATTTCGGGTGCCGGTACGAGCACGATCACCATCGAAGGTGTCACCTCGCTCTCCGGCGCGCGCCACCGCGTGCTGCCAGATCGCATCGAGACCGGCACCTACGCCATGGCTGTCGCCATGGCCGGGGGTGACGTGGTTCTCGAAAACACCGATGTCGCTCTGCTCGACACGGCGCTTGAAACGCTTCGCCGCGCCGGCGCGGAAATTTCGCCGACCAACAACGGCATGCGCATCCGCCGTAATGGCGCCGGCATCAAACCGGTCGATATCGTCACCGATCCGTTCCCAGGCTTCCCGACTGACCTGCAGGCGCAGTTCATGGCGCTGATGACGCGCTCGACCGGCATCTCGCATGTTACCGAGACGATCTTCGAAAACCGCTTCATGCACGTGCAGGAACTGGCGCGCCTCGGCGCCAAGATCTCGCTGTCGGGCCAGACCGCGAAGATCGAAGGTGTTCCGCGGCTGAAGGGTGCGCCTGTCATGGCAACCGACCTGCGCGCCTCCGTTTCGCTCGTCATTGCCGGCCTTGCCGCCGAAGGTGAGACGATGGTATCCCGCGTTTATCACCTCGATCGCGGCTTCGAACGGCTGGAAGAAAAGCTCACCCGCTGCGGCGCCATCGTCGAGCGCGTCAGCGAGTAACCAAAAGGGCGCTAAATTCGCCCTTAAGCCCGGTTGCGCATCGCGCTGCCTCGCCTTATGTCCGTTGTCTGACGCATCGCCATTCCGGCGATGCATTGGCGATGGGGTAGTGCCTGCATGACCGATCTGAGGCTGGTTGCGCTCGATAGCGAAGATCTTGCCGTTGTCTCCACGCATTTGCAGGATAGCGTCTTCAAGGTCGCCGATATCGCCTGGTCGCCGCGCGAGGGGCAGTTTTCGGTCGCGGTCAATCGCTTCGCGTGGGAGGACGCCGGCAAGAAGCGCAAGGGTTTCGAGCGCCGCCGCGCCGCTGTTGTCTTCAAACGGGTGCTTGCGGTGCGCTCCACCGGCATCGATCGCCAGAACCGCGACGACGTCTTGTCGTTGCTGGCCGTCCGCTTCGAGCAGAAGGGCGAGGGGCCCGACGGCACGGTTGAACTGGCGCTCTCCGGCACGGCGACCATTGCGCTGGATGTCGAATGCATCGAGGTTCAGCTTGCGGATATCGGCGGGGCGTGGGAAACCGCATCGAAGCCCCGTCATCCCGGCGCCTGAGATCTGGTTAGTCTATTATCAAGAGGAATATCGCATTGGCAATCTGGCTGGATCAGGCATCGGAAGGCTTCGAGCAACGGTTTGCCGCCTTCCTGACGACCAAGCGTGAAGTCTCCGAGGATGTGAATACGGCAGTTCGTGCCATCATCGATGATGTCAGGGCGCGCGGTGACGTGGCGCTTGCCGAATATTCGAAGAAGTTCGATGGCATCGATTTTGCCGTGACGCCGATGCGCGTGAGCGAAGCCGAGATCGACGCCGCCATTGAAGCGGTTCCGTCAGAAGTTCTCGGCGCGTTGAAGGTTGCGCAGGTGCGGATTGAATCGCACCACCGTCGCCAGCTGCCGAAGGACGATATCT
The DNA here is from genome assembly GCF_000298315.2 of Rhizobium grahamii CCGE 502. GTDB lineage: Bacteria > Pseudomonadota > Alphaproteobacteria > Rhizobiales > Rhizobiaceae > Rhizobium > Rhizobium grahamii. The sequence goes on from NZ_AEYE02000004.1 coordinate 54,618, forward strand.
ACGAAGACGACATGGGCGTCGGACTCGGCTCCCGCTGGACGGCGATCGAGGCGGTCGGCCTTTATGTGCCGGGCGGCACCGCGAGCTATCCGAGTTCGGTGCTGATGAATGCGGTGCCGGCGAAGGTCGCAGGTGTTGATCGCATCGTCATTGCCGTTCCCGCAACAGGTGGCGCCGTCAATCCTGCAGTGCTTGCCGCGGCCAAGCTTGCAGGTGTTAGCGAAATTTACCGCGTCGGCGGCGCCCAGGCGATTGCCGCGCTGGCTTACGGGACGGCGAGCATCGCGCCCGTCGCCAAGATTACCGGTCCCGGCAATGCCTATGTGGCCGCCGCCAAGCGCCAGGTTTTCGGCACTGTCGGCATCGATATGATTGCGGGGCCTTCGGAAGTGCTCGTCATCGCTGACAAGGACAACAATCCCGACTGGATCGCCGCCGACCTGCTGGCGCAGGCCGAGCACGATGCGAGCGCGCAGGCGATCCTGGCAACGGATGACGCCGAGTTTGCGAAGTCGGTGGAGGCTGCGGTCGAGCGGCAGCTGAAAACGCTGAATCGTGCCGAAACCGCTGCCACCAGCTGGCGGGACTTTGGGGCGATCATTCTCGTGAAGTCTCTGCGGGACGCCATTCCGTTGGCAAACCGCATCGCGCCTGAACACCTGGAACTTGCCGTTGCCGATCCGGACGCGCTGTTGCCTCGTATCCGCAATGCCGGTGCGATCTTCATCGGCGCCCATACGCCCGAAGTGATCGGCGATTATGTCGGCGGCTCGAACCACGTCCTGCCGACGGCCCGCTCGGCGCGGTTCTCATCCGGTCTTTCCGTGCTTGATTTCGTCAAGCGCACCTCGATCCTGCGGCTTGGTCCCGAGCAGCTGCGCACGCTGGGCCCGGCCGCCATCGCGCTCGCCGTGTCCGAAGGACTGGACGGGCATGCGCGGTCGGTTGCGATCCGCCTCAATCTGGAAAGGTGAGAGATGGTTGCGGGCGACTTCCGGCTTTGCGACGTCGTCCTTGACGACACCATCGGCCGAGCGACGCCCGACGTCGAGCACGAGCGTGCCGTCGCCATTTTCGATCTTGTCGAGGAAAACAGCTTCACGCCCGTTGGCCATTCCGGCGGCCCGTATCGCCTGAACATCTCGCTGGTTGATTCCAAGCTGGTGTTCGCGATCACGACGGAGGATGGCGGTGCCGTCGCCACCCACATCCTGTCGCTGACGCCGTTTCGCCGCATCGTGAAAGATTACTTCCTGATCTGCGAAAGTTACTACGAGGCAATCCGGTCAGCTTCGCCGAGCCGCATCGAGGCGATCGACATGGGGCGGCGCGGCATTCACAATGAGGGCTCGCAGACGCTGAGGGATCGTCTGAACGGCAAGATCGAGATCGATTTCGATACCGCACGCCGGCTGTTCACGCTGGTCTGCGTGCTCTACTGGCGTGGCTGACGCCAATGGAAGCGCCGGGCGGGGCAGGCGAAGAGAAGAGGCCGAGTGCCATCCTGTTCATGTGCGGGATGAACTGCATCCGCTCCCCGATGGCCGAAGTGATTGCCCGCAGCATGCTGCCGGCCAATGTCTACATCAGGTCGGCGGGCGTCCGTGCCGGAGAGCGCGATCCTTTCGTCGACGTTGCGTTGGACGAGATCGGCCTTTCGCTCGGCCGGCATCATCCACACACGCTGGAAGAACTGGAGGATGACTATTTCGACCTCATCATCACACTCTCGCCCCAGGCGCACCATGCTGCCCTGGAACTGACCCGGTCGAACGCCATCGAAGTGATGTATTGGCCGACCATGGATCCGACCGTCGTTCAAGGCACGCGGGAGCAGATTCTGGACAGTTATCGCGAAGTCCGCGACCACCTGACGGAACTGATTGAGAGCCGGCTGGTGAGACGAAACTCCACCGCCGCGCAATCGGCATGAAACAAATGACAGAAACACGATCAATTAGGTTCACAAACCCCCATTGATTGTGTAGTTTCCGCGCAAAATTTTGGGCGGCTGTGGCTGCCATCTCAACCGACAGGAAGAAAACCAATATATGCCTAAAGAAGAAGTCCTCGAATTTCCGGGTATTGTAACCGAGCTTCTGCCGAACGCGACGTTCCGCGTGAAGCTCGAAAACGAACACGAGATCATCGCCCACACGGCCGGCCGCATGCGCAAGAACCGCATTCGCGTTCTGGCGGGCGACAAGGTTCTCGTCGAGATGACTCCCTACGACCTGACCAAGGGCCGCATCACCTACCGCTTCAAGTAAGCCGATCTCGAAGGCTTTTCTCCCGTCTTCTGGTGGTCGAGGTTCCATGGCGCTGAAATACAAGCTCATTCTGGCTTCCGGCTCGCCCCGCCGCGTCGATCTGCTCAATCAGGCAGGCATCGAGCCCTCGCGCCTGATGCCAATGGATATCGACGAGACGCCGAAGAAGTCGGAGCATCCGCGCTCGCTCGCGCGGCGCCTGTCGACGGAAAAGGCCGAGGCAGCACTTGCTGCCATCAAGGGCGACATGACATGGAAGGGCAGCTATATCCTCTCCGCCGATACCGTCGTTGCCGTTGGTCGCCGCATCTTGGGGAAGGCTGAGTTCGCGGATGAGGCATCGGCCTCGCTCTATCTCCTGTCCGGCCGCAGCCACTGGGTTTACACCGGCGTCTGCCTGGTCACTCCCGATCGCAAGGTCAGGCAGAAGATCGTTGAGACCAAGGTGCGCTTCAAGCGCCTTTCCGGTTTCGAGATCGAGAACTACCTTGCCTCCGGGCAATGGCGCGGCAAGGCCGGGGCCTACGGCATCCAGGGGCTGGCCGGCACATTCGTGCAGAAGATGGTCGGTTCCTACACCAATGTCGTTGGTCTGCCACTTTATGAAACCATCCTTCTGCTGACCGGCGAAGGCTTTGACGTGCACAGCCGGTGGCCCGAGGGCTGATCCTCGAAGGGACGCTGATGTCTGACAAAAACAAAACCGCCAATGTCGAACCGCTGCGCAAGACACGGCCTTGCCCGGAATGCGGCAAGCCGTCGAGCCGCGAACACTATCCGTTTTGCTCGAACCGCTGCCGCGAGCTCGATCTTTCGCGCTGGCTCTCCGGCTCCTACGCCATACCCGTTGCCGACGACGAAGCAAAAGCAGAGCACGAGGACAACGAGTAGGCTCGTTTTCCATGGGCGAAGCCATTAAATTCGTTGATGAATCCGGAAAAATCCAAGGCGTCTCAAAAAACTGTCATTTTGACGCTTGCCATGTCCGGACAAGATGCTATAACCCCGCTCGCTTCCGGGGCGAACCAAGGTCCCCGGTTCTTTCCTAGGAAAGAATCTTCATGAAGCGGGTTAGCCCAGATAGCTCAGTTGGTAGAGCAGCGGATTGAAAATCCGCGTGTCGCTGGTTCGATTCCGGCTCTGGGCACCACTCCAAAACTTGCTTCCAAATGTTTCCGAACGAACCGCTCCAAATTAGATCCCGTTCTTCCGAGCGGGCTGATTGACCCTTCGGGTGTCGAACAACCTACTTTGATGTTCGGCTCAGCGCTTCGGCACGATACCCAGGCTGAGGACCCACATTTCACGGTAGCAGAAGTCGGGGTCGGAAATCAGGCGGTCCGGCTCTTCGCCAATCGCCTTCCATTGGTCATGATCAGTTTCCGACAAGTCACAGGTTCGAGCGAGCCTGGATAAGAATTCAAGGTTGTTGCGGATATACTCATGCTCCACGGGCTTTAGCGGCTGATGTCGCTCTGCGAGTGTCGTGATGGCGGAGACGCGCTCAAGGCCCGCCGCTCGAAACCAGGCTGGCAAGCGCGTTCCCCGCATGGCGCCGGAGATCTGCGTATCGTCGGATAGCGCGTCGATCAGACGCCACATCAGTTTGGGATCTTGCGGCTGATATTGCCAAACCGAGATGTCGACCTCTTTCACGGCCACGAGCCCGCCTGGCCTTACGACGCGGCGAAACTCCTCGATTGCGCGGGCGAGCTGTTTGTCACTCAGATACTGGGTGGCGTTCGCGCTCCAAACCGCATCAAACGTTCCCGTCTCCTGTGGCAGCGCGGTCATGTCTCCGGTTCGCGTGCTTATCGGACAGGGAAATTGTTGATCGGCAATCAGGCTTTCGATTGCCTCGATATTTTCGGGTGCCAGATCCAGAGCCTCGATGCGTCCCTGGCTGCCCAGCAATTCCGCCATCAAAGGCAGGAAGACTCCATTCCCGGCGCCAGCGTCAAGCACAGACCAACCGGGTTGGATGCCGGTGGCGCGAAGAGTAGCATCGTACTCGTCCTTTAGCGCCAGGTAGTGAACCTCAAGATGCCTGCCGCCGCTAAGCTTGTGCCCAGCTGAGGTAATCTGTTCGGAGTTTGAGGCGTTGTTCATCTTGTCCCCCGGTCTGGATCCGAATGACAGCTCTCAACGCCATATTGTTATGGATATCTCGTCCGCAGACAATCCCCACCCAGAGCGAGTCACGGCACCCTGATCTCTCTGCTGCGATCGCCCGCCAGCATCGGGCCCGATAGGGCTATTCGCGGTTGAGCCGCTGGACGAGCTCCTCGAACAGCGCTTCGCCTCGCTTTGTCTGGACAAGATCGATTGCGACTGTAAGGGCGCGATGCCCTTCACTGCTGTCAACGTCGATCCGTTGGGCGGAACACCATTGCCGAACAGCATCGGTAACGCGCGCAACATCATGGTCTGTAAGCGATATGAGAGATTGGAGCATTTTTGTGCCCTTCGCTAAAGCGGCAAGAGCACGTAAAAACTCCCAAGCAGTCCCCGCCGATTAATCTTATGGGGCCGATTTCATTAGTGTACTCTCATTCCACGGGAATGATACAGGCTCTTCGAACAATTTTTACGAACGCTATTGCGGCCGCCGGTGGTCCGCTGAGGTCGAGCGGAATTACGCCATCCGTCGCAGCACCTCGAGCAGTGTCTGCGCGTCATCATTGGCGCCGATCCGCCTAAGGCCGTCGTCCGCGAGCGTGATGATGGCTTCGAGCGCTTCATGCTCGCCCCAGCCCGCCTCGACCGATGCTGCGACAAGATCGCGGAAGGCAAACTGCAGGGCGTCCTGGCAGCGGACGTCCCGATCGGGGTCGTCTGTGGTGACGAAGGGTTTGTAGATGTCTCTCATCTCGCTCTCCGCGAATGTGCCGACGAGACAGAATAGCGGGAATGAGTTTAAGAAAATGCTTAAGAAATAGCTACTGGGCGGGGCTGTGGCACTTCCGCGCGGCGATGCCGGAGCGTCGCCTTCGGGACATGGCTCACGCGATGGCAACATGATGGTTTTCCGAAGGTTAAAACCCCGTTCATCTGCCGTTCTCAATCCGCTTTTGCAATGATAATACTAACGGCGCAAACGGAGGGGGATACTCTATGCCACGCATCTCGCAGCTATACTTCAAGACCGCAATTCTATTTCTGATTATCGGCATTCTCATGGGTCTCAACATGGCGATCTCCCAAGATCACACCGTCATCGGCGCCCATGCGCACTGTAATCTGTTGGGCTGGGTGACCATGGCGATCTTTGGCGGTTACCATGCGCTCAATCCGCAGAAGGCGGAGACGCGCCTGGCCATGATCCAGTACTACGTCTACACGGCCGGCATCGTCCTGATGGTGCCGTCGCTCTATCTCATGCTGCAGGGCAATGCGGCGATGGAGCCGATCGTCGCGCTTGCATCTGTTGTCACCTTTGTGGGCGTCTTGCTCTTCGCGTTCATCATCTTCTCGAGCGGAAAAGTGGTCGTCACACCGTCGGCACCTTCGTATCGCTGATATCGCCCAACGCGGTGTTCGGCGGGGCGTGATCGCCTTGCCGAACGTGTTGGTGCAGATATCCGCTGGTGATCTCAGGCTCTGCCGGTCTGGCGCCGTCGGACCGGAACTTCAGTGGATGATCTGTATGCGGATCTGTTCCTTGGCCGCGTAGTCATGGCAATCGCTGGCGGCGTCGCCGACAAAGATCACGTCGCCGTCGGAATCGAAAAGACCCCAGCAGGGGTCTTCGTCGACATAGACTTTTCTGACGTAGCCGAAGGGCTCGGCATCGATGATAACGCTGGGTGCAACAGGAACAGCCGCAAGTGCTCGCATGGATAACTCCAATGAGTCGTTTCTGTTTTAGTGCATTTGCATATTGCGCCTTGAAGCTGGCTTGGAGCTATCCTCAGAAATCGGGAAGGGAAACTGAGGTTGACGAGCGGGCCGCTTGTCGCCGGCCGAATCACTTTTGGTTGCATGTTCCCGCCGCGAGCAGATCAAATGCGCGTTGCCGCGGCGGTTCAAAATCCCTATCTAGAGCAGGCTATCATCACCAAAGGATTTTCCCATGGCCGACCTCAAGGCTCGCCCCCGTCCCGTTGGAGCAACCGCCGTTCTCGGCCGTACCGGCTTTCCGCATGTCACGTCGGCCACCAAGGGCGAGCTGGATATCGTCACCGGCGCTTCGCAGCCTGGTTTCAATCCGCTGGACCTTCTATATGCGTCCTTGTCGGCCTGCCTGGTCCTCAGCGCCCGCATCGCCGCCAGCCAGATGGGCATTCTCGACCGCATCACCGAGATCACTGCGGACGTGACGGGCGAGAAGGCAAGCGAGGGTCCGTCGCGGGTTCAGGCATTCAACATTGCCTTCTCGATCAAGGGTGACCTCGACGAAGAGACGCGCTTGAAGATCGCGCATGCTGCCGAAGAGATCTGTACGGTCAGCAACACCATCCGCGGCACGCCCGAATTCTCGACCGTCGTTTCCGGTTGATGGACGCAGTGCTGCAAATGCGCATCGGCGGGCAATAAGATTACGCTTTTGCCTACCCTTGTCGCTCCTCGGCTATCCACTCGGTACAGCTTCTGATAGGCCCGTTCCGTCGTCTGCCTTCCAGGCAGCTCAGAAAGCATCGAGAATCATGTCGCAGGCCGCTTCCACAATCGCAGAAACCCCTAGCTCCAACCGGTTCGCTCTTGCCGCCCTGATCCTCGGCGGCGCGGCGATCGGCGGCTCGCCGATCTTCGTTCGGCTGTCGGAAGTAGGGCCGATGGCAACCGCCTTCTGGCGCGTGGCGCTTGCCCTGATCCCGCTCTTCATCTTTTCGCTTGCCAAGGGCAAGGACGCCGGCCCGAAGCCTGAAAAACTCTCGGATTATGCCCTGCTGATCCTGCCGGGCGTGGTTCTCGCGATGGATCTGGCTGCCTGGCATCTCTCCATCACCATGACGTCTGTGGCCAACGCGACGCTGCTTGCCAATCTTGCCCCCGTCTTCGTCACGGTGATCGGGCTTCTCTTTTTCGGCGCGTCCGTCACCCGTGTTTTCGTTCTCGGGCTGGTGTTGGCGCTTGCAGGCGTGGTCGTCCTGAAGGGAGGCCCTGCGGCACTCGGCAATGGCGACTTGCGTGGCGACGGTGTGGCGGTCATCGCCGCTGTCTTCTATGCCGGTTACATCCTGGCGATCGGCAAGCTTCGCAGCCGTTTCGACACCGTCCGTATCATGCTCTGGAGTACTGCATCCGCCGCTGTCTGCATCTTTCCGCTTGGATTCTTCTACGAAGGCCACATGCTGCCGCCGACGGCCTATGGCTGGCTAATCGTCTTCGGCCTTGCCTTCGTCAGTCACGCGGGCGGGCAGATGGCCATCGCCTATGCGCTCGCCTATCTGCCGGCCGCCTTCTCCTCACTGACGCTGCTGCTGCAGCCTGTCGTGGCGGCAATCCTCGCCTGGGTGGTGCTCAGCGAGCCGATCGGCCCGATGCAGGCGATCGGCGGGGCGGTGGTGCTCGCCGGGATTCTGGTTGCTCGGCGAGGCTAATCTCAATCAGGCGACCGCTGCAGGGGCGACGCGTCGCGCATCGAGGATGGCAAGCGCCTCGTCGACTGTCGAGGCGAGTTCCGCCTTGTCGCTGTTGCAGGTGCCCCAGGCCGCGATGAAGCTGCTGGTCTTGCCATAGCTGTTATCGAGAACGCAGTGATCCGCGCCGAGAAGCACGCACATGATGTGCCCGTGCATACGGTCGGTAATGACCTGGCGCGCCGAGCCCAGTAGAGCCACGCCGCGGTCGAAACGCTGCTGCGCCCGTTCGCGATAGGCAAGCTCGGTCATCCGCGCGCGACCGCCGATACGGCCGGTCAGAAGGCCCTTCAGGATCGCGGCGTGCTTCGTCTGGCGCTGGAAATCGGCAGGCTCATCGGGCCAGTCCGATTTGACGGTACCCGGACGCAAGGTTGCTGCCGTCAAGTCCTGTGCGGTACCGACTTCCTGGTCTTCGCGCAGATTGAGCAGCAGCTCGTGCTGCGGCGTCGGCCGTGCGACCGGACCGATGCAGAAGGCCATGTCGGGGCAAAGGCGCGTTTCGCACTGGAACCAGCGCTGGGCAAATTCCAGGCTTCGCTGGTCGCGGACGAGCAGCGTGAACTGACCGTGACGCTCGATCGCGCGCGCAGTGCTGTCGACGTTCGCCTGTTCCTTGAAATGAATCGTCTGCGGCATCTGCACGATCGGCCGACCCTTGTGCTTGTCGAGCAGGCCTTCGCGGAACTGGCGGTAGCCGGCCCAGATGTCGCCGAAATTGCCGCCGCCATGGAGGAAGATGCGACCGCTGCCGATCGCGCCGAGCATCCGGCCTTCATCGTAGGTCGGGATCTCGGTCACGTAGGTCGGGCGGGTGCGCTTGCGGTCAAAATAGGCCAGTTCGCCGAGCCAGATGGCGCTGTCGCCGATGTTGTAGTGGTTCGGGAAGTCGAGAAGCGCAAAACGCTCGGACGGATCAAAGAGATCGGAAAGGCAATTGGCGATCACACCCTGAAGACGGTTGATGATCGTAATATTGGATTCCATGGAATGCTCCTTGTTTGCGGACACTTGGGTCCATGCAAGCGGCTAGGCTTCGGCCTGTTTGCGGAATGGGTTGAGGGACATGGCAAGCGCGATGTACGGACGGATGACCGAGCGGCCGAAGATCGGCAGGAAGGCGAGATAAATCAGTCCGCCGAGACCGATGCTGAGGCCGAGCGCCAGCCAGCGGTTTTGAATATGCGCGAGGATGACTGGATGTGCGAACCAAACGCAGACCGCCATCAGCGCCGCGCCGCAGAAGGGCAGGGCGACGGCTTTCAGGGTGCTCTTGGCGTCGATATGCGCATATCGTGCAAGCACATATTGCTGATAGGGCATCGTCAGCCAGGCCCGCAATGTGTAGCCCGCGGCAACGGCCACGACGCCGTAGGGGACGAGCAGCCAGGTGAGGATCAGCGTCGTCGCGAGCTGCAGGGCAGCGACGGACAGGATCGATTCCGCCCGGTTGACCGCGGAAAGCGCGGACGAGGCGAAGAAGTTCATGACAAAGGGAACCGCCATCAGTACGAGAACGGTGGCGATATCGCCGGCATTGCCCCACTTGTCGCCGAAGAGCAGGGCGATCATGTCGTTGGACAGAGCGCCGAAGCCGAGCAGCAGCGGGATGGTTCCGAGCGCGGCAGCGCCGACGATCTTGTTGTAGGCATTGCGGAAGGCCGTGTGGTCGTTCTGCAGGCGCGACAGCGTCACGAGCGACACGCTGCCGATCGGCGCCAGCACCGCTTGGCCGATCAGCTCGATCAGCCGCCAGGCAATGCGGTAGCGGCCGACTTCGACCGGGCCGAACCAGCGCGAAATGAAGATGTCCTGCACGCGGGCAAGCAGCATCCACATCAGCTGGGTGACCACGAGGCTGATGCTGAAGAGGAAAACAGACCGGAACATCGGGACGTTGAAGCGAAACTTCGGCATCCAGGGATAGTAGAACCAGCCGAGGAGCACGGTCACGGCAGCGTTGACCGCGGTCTGCGCCACGAGCGCCCAGACGCCCCAGCCGAGGAAGGCGCAGACGACGGCGGTGATGCCGGACAGCAGGCTGGCGGCGATCGCCTGCCCGGCAAGGCTCTTGTGGCCGAACTCGCGGGCAAGGCGGGCATTGTGGATGACTGCCAGCGACGAAATCGGAAGCAGCGGCGCCAGCCAGCGAAGAATGCCTGAGACCGATGGGTCGCGCACCAGATCGCCATAGTAGGGCGCGAAGAAGAACACGAGAGAGGCAACGATGCCGCTGAAGGCGATCGTCGCCCAGAAAGCCGTGTCGGCAAGCTCCTCGTCGAGATCGAGCTGGCGCGTGACGGCATCGCCGAGGCCGGCGTAGGCCAGCACCCGGCCGATTTCCACGAACAGGCTCGCAAGCGCGAAGGTCCCGAAATCGCCTGGCCCGAGAATGCGCGCCAGGATGACGAAGATCACAAAGGTTGCGATCGTGCTCCATGCCACGCGGACGACCGACCAAAGGACGGAGAGCGCGGTTTTCTTCTTAAGCTCGGCGTGCGCAATTGCCGTATCGGCCATGCATTATCCAATCGAATCTGGCTCGCGATCAGTCTCGCGTTGTTTCCGGTGACGGCGAGGCGAGCCTCCTAGGCCGGCTGCTTTGCCTTCGGGGCCCGCCAGTAGGCGAGCATGCCGGTCAGGTTGTCACGAAGCTGGCTGCGATAGGTCAGGCCAAGTTCCTCGTTGAGTTTCTGGCGCCCCATGGCTTCCATGAGCGCCTGGCGGATTTCCCAGCGCAACATGCCGCGCATGTTCGAGCGACGATCGAAGAGATATTTGGCGTACAGCGCTCCGTTGCCGAAGGCGTAGCCGGTCTGGAGGCGCTTGATATCAGAGAGCTCACGCCGTCCATGGAAGTGCTTGACAGCAAAATCGGGCAGATATTCGACGCGCACACCGGCATTGAAGGCGCGGTGGACATAGTCGGTGTCCTCGCCGGAGCGGAACGGCGACCCAGCCCCGAAGCGCGTGTCGAAGATCCCGATCTTTTCCACCAGACCATGCGGGAACGCCATGTTGGCGCCATGAATGAAGCCGCCGGCATGCAGATCGCTGGTCAGTACCGCAGGCTCCATCTCGGGCTTGATCGTCACTGGCAGGTCGCGGGCATCACCAAGCTCGATCCGCCCACCGCGCATGACCATCTCGGTATCCGAGCTGAAAAGCGCCGCAAGCGTCGTGAAATAGTCGGGGAAAATCTCGCAGTCGTCGTCGGTAAAGGCAAGGATACGGCCTCTCGCAGCGTTCAGGCCCGTGTTGCGGGCGACGGCGAGACCGGGCTTGGCTTCGTAAATCAAGTTGGTCTTGATTGGCGCGGACGATGCCCATTGGCGAACGACGTCCGACGTCTCGTCCGTGGATCCATTGTCCACGAAGACCAGCTCAAGTCTCAGATAGTCTGCCTGCCGGGCGGCAACAGACACGGCATCCAGGCAGTTCGTCAGTCCATAGGCCCGATTTCTCGACGAGATAATCAGGCTGATGTCCACGGGCCGAGGAGGCATGCAATTTCCCCTTCTGCGATCGATGTCAAGGCGAGGATAGGGCTGAGACCCCGCTTCGGCAAGGAGCTTTTTGCGCTGCAGCAAAATAGAACAGTCGGAGCAGTTCGCAGACGAATGTGGTAATTTCTTGCCGCAAGAAGACGCAAAATAAATACAAATATAAGTTCCGTCACATATCAAAGATTTGTGTGTAAATAACAATGTAAAATAATCTTACAAAGTTCTATTGAAGCAGAATCAGAATTTTAATTTTGTAAAAATGAAGAGTTTTTACGCAATTTTGGCGAATTTTATAGTAAACAGTGGTGTATGCATAATGCGAATTATTTTTTTATGGTGTGCTGGCAATAGCCGTTGCCGCGGTCGATAGTTCTTCGCAGAAACGATCCAGAGCACCCTTCTGGGTAGCATTATCTATAGCCAATGGCATGAAGCGTTCGCTGTGCGCATTCGAGAATAGATGGGTAACGTATCTGGTGAAGCGTCGTTTCGCATGTCTTCATTGTCGTCCCGATCAGTCAACGCAGTGTTGTCCGGCAAAACTGCTGTGCAGACCATAAACACTACTGCGGCCAACGGCGGGTGGAAGTGCGGGCACCCAGATATCAGGGGAGGCATACGGGCAACCGCCTGCTCGCAATGGCGCTGTTATCCCCAGCTATCCAGCGGGCGGACCGCCCGGCGTTGATGCCTTTCACCGGAGGGCGCTTTGCTTAGTTCATTTGCTGCGACAGCCATTTCTGGATAATCGAGACGTCTCCCTCGCCGAGGTCGTGTCCGCCGGAGATGACATCCGAATCGACTGTCGCGCCCGATTGCTTGAGGCGCGTTTCGAGTTCGTTCGCATACTTTCCGTAGGCATCCGTCTTTCCGCTGATAACAAGAAGATCCGTGCCCTTCAGATCGGCATGCGGATAGGTCTTCAAAACAGGCATCGAACGCAACAGCACCGCACGGTGCACCAGATTCGGATGCAGATAGAGCAGCGAGTTGAGCAGGTTCGCGCCATTGGAATACCCGACATAGACGATCTTCTTGGGATCCAGACCGTATGACGACACGGCGCCCTCGATAAAGGCGGCGAAGGCCTCTGCTTCGCTCTTGATGTCATCCTGGTCGAAGGAGAACGGCGTGATGCGCTTGTACCAGCGCGGGATGCCTTCCTCGGTCGCCCGTCCGCGCACACCAAGCAGCGTTGCACGCGGGGCGGCCTCATGCAGGAGTGGCATCAGCGTTGTTTCGTTACCGCCCGAACCGTGCAACAGCACGAACACGCTGCCGTCAGGGTCTGGCGGCGTATAGAAGCGGTGCACGAAAGGCAGGTCGCGATAGTTGACGCGCGGCTCGCCCGGCATCGAAAATTGCGGCAGCACGACCTTGAGGTCTTTGAGATCGGTGATCGGATCCTTGGGAACGAAGAGCTTGCTGCCTAGTGTGGCCTGCGGCTCGTCCACCATCATACCGGGCTTGTCAGTCGCCAGTTCGATCAGTGTGCCGCCCGGCTCGCGGGCATAGAGCGATTCGAAATATTTGCGATCGTGCAGGTTCGTCGCCGCCGCGCCGCCATCCTTGAGCGCATCGTGTACCTTATGGAGTTGCTTTTCGTCGGCGGCGCGGAAAGCGACGTGGTCGGCAGTCCCTGTGCCCGGCGCGCCGGCCCAGAAGCCCTGAGCATTCCTGATGTCGACAATATCGCCCGATTCCGAGACGAGCCGGTCGATGTTGCCACGGCTCTCCTGGAAGCGATAGCCGAAATGCCGCTCCACGAAGTCGCGGCTTTCTGCCGGTTTTTCCGTCAGCAGGGTAACGCCGCGCACGCGCTGCACGGCATGCTCGATCGGCACGCCGGCACCATCCCAGGTGGCCGGGGACTTCAGATTGCGGGCGCCGGCAAGCTTGACGATGATGTTGTCAGGGTCTTTCAGCCGCAGCACGGGTTCACCAAACTCGTCGGCCGGACCTTCGGAGCGAAACCCGAAACTCATGCAGCGCGTCAGCCAATAGCCGATACTGGAGGGATCGATGGCAAGTGAGAGTTCGCCGATCTGGCTATGGCCGACACGACCGGGCGAACCATCCTCCCAGACGAGGAAGGTCACCAGCGAGCCGGGGCTGCCCACGGTGTCTCCGTAGAAGAGATGCAGCTGCGTGGCGTCTTCGAATCCGGCGGTCTGCTTGACCAGCCGCATCCCGAGAAACCCCGCGTAGAAATCCACGTTTGCCTGCACCTTTCGGGTCAGAAGGGTCACGTGATGGATGCCAGATACCATTGAGTTCAGTCCGGATGGCGTGGAGGGCGTCGTAAGCGCCAGAATCAGTGCGAGTATAAACGTCATGCCGTTACAATTGGAGTTTGCCTCGAAGGTTCCGCATAAAGAACTAGGCTATCTCCGCGCGGCTTCAAATCCAAACTGGCCAGTCCGGCCAAGACCTCCTGAAATTGCTGGAGGGTCGGCGGCTTGGTCATGTAGGCGCTAGCGCCAAGTCTTTTTGCCCGCTGCATGTCGCTTTCGTCGCTAGAAGTGCTCAGGATGCAAACGGGAATGGTCTTCAGCCGCGCGTCGGCCGAAAGCGCCCCGAGAACCTCGAAGCCGTCCATGATCGGCATGTTGATGTCGAGCAGTACGAGATCGATTGCGGGGTCTCCATCGACTGTCGCGCGCTCCTGCAACAACCGCATGGCGTCGCGGCCGTTGCCGGCGACATGAAGGTTGAAGCTGACCTTGGCGCGCTGCATCAGCTTGATCTTCAGCAGTTGAACGTCGGCCGGGCTGTCCTCGACGAGCAGGACTTCGGCAAGCCTTACCGAGCCTTCGGGTGCTGGCGACAACATATTGGTAGCACGCCCATCCGGCAGATCTGCCGAGGCGGAAGCCGCAGGCCGGGCCAGCGGCAGTTCGACGACAAAGGTCGAGCCGGTGGGCTGCCGGCCTTCGCACCAGATCGCTCCGCCATGCAGTTGCGCGATGCGCCGGCAGATCGCAAGCCCAAGCCCAGTGCCCTCGATGCCGCGTCCCACCAGCCGTTTGAATGGCTGGAAAATGACCTCGCGATGCTCGGCGTCGATGCCCGGGCCGTTGTCCTGCACCGAAATTCGGCATATGGCGCCATCGCTTGCGACGGATATCTGGAGCTCGGGGCGGTCGACGCCGTAGCGGATTGCATTCGAAACGAGGTTCTGCAGCAGCTGCACCAGCAGCGTGGCATCGCCCATCACTTCGGGCAGATCGCCATAGGAAATCACCGCGCCGGAACTGGCGATCTGCTCGCGAAGGTTGCTCTCCACCCGTTCGATTGCTGCCGCAAGCGCGACGGGCTCCAATTCCAGCTCGCCCGAAACCTCGAGCTTGGTAAAGCCGGAAACCTTCACGATGAGATCTTCCATGTGATCCGCTGCGCCGACGACGTAGTCCAGCAATTCGCGGTCTTCGCCGGATAGCGTCGGGGAAATCTGCAGGATCTTGCTGAACGACTTGATCGTGCGCAGTGGCTCCTTCAGGTCGTGCGCCATCGCGCGGGTAAAGATTTCCAGCGACTGCCGCTTCTGCTCCAGCTTGGCTTCGAGCTCGCCATGCATGATAGCGTTCTGGATGCACCAATGAAGGGTTTGCGGGGAGAGCGAATCCTTCGTCAGATAATCGCGCGCTCCGGCCTTCATCACCTCGACGGCGATGGTTTCGCTTCCTTGGCCGGTCAGCATGACGACGTTTGCAGTCGGATCCTGTTTTAGGATTTCTTCCAGCACGCCGATGCCGTCGCGGCCGGGCAGGGAGTAGTCCAGCAAGATGCAATCGGGACGTTTCTGCCCGCTCAGCGCAATTCCCTCGTCGCCGCTTTCGGCCTCGCGAACACTGTAGTGGGCCTCGGACACCCGCGAGAGCATGCGTCGATAGAACTCACGGTCGTCGACGTTGTCATCGACGATGAGTATGGCGCAGTCGTCAGCCACGGTCGTCCCCATCGGCGGGTAGGATGGCGATCTCGAACCAGTATTCCTTCAGCCGCTGTATGGCGGCGAAGAGGCCATCGAGATCCACCGGCTTCTGCACATAGGTGTTGGCGCCGAGCGCATAGCACCCTTCAATGTCGCGCTCGTCGTCGGATGTCGTCAGGATCACGACCGGGATCTTGCGCCATTCCGGATTGGATTTGATCGCCTCCAGCGTCTTGCGGCCGTCGAGGCCTGGCATGTTCAGATCCAACAGGATCAGGCCGGGGCGCGGCATCATGGTGGCTAGCGCTTCCAGGGCATCGTGCCC
Organism: Rhizobium grahamii CCGE 502; assembly: GCF_000298315.2. Classification (GTDB taxonomy): domain Bacteria; phylum Pseudomonadota; class Alphaproteobacteria; order Rhizobiales; family Rhizobiaceae; genus Rhizobium; species Rhizobium grahamii. The sequence goes on from NZ_AEYE02000004.1 coordinate 70,235, forward strand.
CGACGCTGCCCAGCGGATAGGATTCTTCAGCTTGGCACGCTGAAAGGCGCGCAGCGTTGCCTCGAAATCGTCTTCGCTGTCCTCGACGATGAGGATCGGCTGTGATTCACGCTGTGGCATTCTGGTCCTCTCGTTTGTGGCCCAAGGTGAAGTAGAAGGTCGTTCCGCGCCCCACCTCGGACTCCAGCCAGATATCGCCCTCATGCCGGGCAATGATCTTGCGCACGAAGGTCAGCCCGGCTCCGGTACCGTCGTCGGAATCTTTAGGCTTTTCCAGCCGTTTGAAAATACGAAAAATGTCTTCGTGGAACTCCGACGGAATGCCCTTGCCATTGTCCCTGACGAAGAAGACGTCGTGTGCCGAAGTGCCATCATTGCCCGTGAATTGCTGGAGATGTCCGATTGTTACGATGGGGTCGGGCTTGTCGTTGTACTTGACAGCATTGGTGATCAGGTTGCGGTAGACCTCCGTCAACCGCAGAGCATCGCAGACGATCTCCGGCAGGCGACCTTCGACCTGAACCTTGGCATGGCGCTCCTCCAGATAGAGTTCCATGGTCGAAACGACGTCCCCGACGATCGCGTTGACATCGCTGCGCTTGATTGCCAGCTGCTGCCGCCCGATGCGCGAAAAATAGAGGAGGTCGTTGACCAGCTTCTCCATCCGCTGGCTAAGCAGAACAAGCCGGTTGAGACGCCTGGTGCCGTCCTCGTCGAGCTGGCTTTCGTAGTCTTCCAGGAGAAAACGGGAGTGATTATGCAGACCGCGCAGGGGCTCCTTGAGGTCATGCGAGGCGATGTAGGCGAACTCGTCGAGATCCGCATTGCTGCGCTCCAGATCGGCCGTATACGCCTGCAGCTGGCGAAACATCGTCTTCAGCTGTTCTTTATGCGCGACGCGATCGCTGATGTCGCGAAGGATGCCGACGAAGGTAATGGTCGTGTCCGTTGCCAACCGGCTCACTGAGAGATCGAGAGGAAACACCTCGCCGTTCTTCCGCCTGCCGGAAACGGACCTCGTTGTCCCGAGGATGTGCTTTTCGCCGGTCCGGGCGTACCGATCGAGATAGCTGTCATGCTCGGAATGATAGGGCTCTGGCATCAGCAGTCGAACGTTCCGGCCGATAGCTTCTTTGGCGGCATAGCCAAACATTTTCTCCGCTGCCGGATTGAACAGCGAGATTAAGCCTTCCGCGTTTATGGCGATGACGGCGTTCGGCGTGTTTCGGATGACGCTGTCGAAGCGAATGCGCTCCGCATCCAGGCTGCTGTCCTTGCGGAGAAAATAGAAGACGAGCAGGGCGACCAGCCACAGCGTCGCTATGGTGATGGCCCGGTTGGTGGCCTCGTACCAGTAGCCTGCCCCCGCCCGATCCACCGCAAAAAACCCGAGCGACACGAGCACGGAACAAGCAAAAGCGAAGGAAAAGGGCGCATTCTTGTTGCCGAACCACAAGGAGGCCAGCACGAGGGGCACATAGAGAATGCCGTTCGCCACGCCGAGCGGCGTATAGAGATCGACGAAAAGGCCCGTAAGGCAAACGACTGCCGGCAGCCAGATCGGCATGCGGCCGCGACTCTCCGGATTCAGCCACCAGGAGCGTGCCAGCATCGCCGAGCCGAACAGCACCAGCCCAGATGCGGTATGGACGGCCATGCCGATATTGGCACCCCACTGGTATCCCTGCTCAGACCGCGTCGCATAGCCGGCAAGCGCTGCCATGCCGAGACCTATGACGACATAGCCGACAAGCTCCTGCACAAGCTGTGATCGCTCCGCCCGACCCGAGAGCGCAAAAGCGAGCGAGAGGTTGGCGACGAAGAAGATGACCGCCGTATTCGGGGCCATGCCGCGATTGATCTTCGCGGTAAAGTCGGGGTCGACGATCAGGCCAGCGAGAAAGCGCTCGACGATCTGCGCCTGATTTCCGACAAACAGGATTTCGATCAGCCGCTGTCCGCTCATCGATGCCGCAAGGCTGAAGAGCAGGAATGCCAGCATGCGGCGGCGCCGATCCGATTGAACGGAAACGATCAATCCGAGCCCGGACAGCGCAAAGCAAAACGCCGTGTTCAGCGCCATGGAGGAGAAGCCGGGCCATACCGAGAGGATGGCCAGGATCTGCCGAACCCATGCGGCAGTTACGACCAAGCCAAGCACAACAAGGAGGGTGCCGATCGCCACGACGACGAACCGGTATCGCCGTTGGCGGCGAAGGATTTCGGCACTTGCTGCCCGGATCGGCTCTGGCACGCGGTCTCTCCCATTGCGCGCTCATCTAGTTCTGAAAGTTGAGAACTTTCAATACGCTTCGTTGCGGTCACGAGAGCCCGCGCGCTGCAGGGAGGGCGTATTTCGGTTTTCCCGCCACCCGATCCTAAGGCATAGTGGCAGCCTCATGGTTCGAACGGATCGATATGCCGAAGGTATTCTACGTAGATGACAACGCCGACGACCTCTTCTACGCCGATTATGTGCGCAAGAAACAGCAGGTTGGTGTCACGCTCCTATGCTTCTCCAAGGCTGAGGATGCCGTGCAGGCGCTGGAAGAAACATATGCGAAGCATGAGGAATTGCCGGACGCCGTGATCGTCGATCTCTATATGCCGCTCGACAGCGGCCTCGAGCTCATCAGGCGACTGCGCGTGGACGCACGGTTTTCGCACATCCGGCGCGGTGTTTGTACAGGCTCGGATGCGGATGAGGACCGCAAGCGCGCGCTGGCCGCTGGCGCAGACTTCTATGTCGAGAAGCCGATCGATCTCCCGGCCATGGTGGCGCGGATAGGTTGATGTTGGAAGAAAAAGCTGAGAGAGCCGGGCAACCTTAAGTTTGCCGCCACAAACACAGCCAACCCCTTGACTGAAAGGCTGCCGGCTCTCTCCAATGCCGCTACGGCACCGCCTTCCGCACTCAAGGGGTGTTGGATGCGGAAAGACAAAAGACTGGAAGGAGGCGGCGCAGGCCCCTAATCCGAAGATCGAGGTCTTGTTTCACGCTCTTCCTGCAATAGTCTTGCTGGTGGTAATAACTGTGCCGGTCTAGGACGTGTATCCTTAGATCTAGGGATAAGGCCGCCAAACCCGAGAGGCCCAGGACGTGCAATGAGCAGTGCCGCCGCCATTCCTTTCCATCTCGGACCGGAGCTCGGTCGGGCGATAAACCGCACCGATTTCTTTCGGTTGCTGAAGTCCGCCGCACAGCACTACCGCTTCGACTGCTTCGCCTTGGCGCGTGTCTCCGAAGCTTCGCCACCGTTCAGCAACCGTGAGATCATCATTACAAACGTTGCCGAACGGCGCGTCGCCCTGTTTCTCTACGGCATGCGCCAGGCTCTGGGCCTGCTGAAGACCAAGGCCTCGCAGTTTCTGGCCATGCCGCTGAGTGGAAGCGGCAGTTTGCCGGAAGACTATCCCCGCGATCTCGTACTCAACGAGTTTGACAGCAACTCCTTCCTCCTCGTTCCGCTGTTCACGCCAGAGGGCAAGCGCTATTGCGTCGCCTTCAGCGGCAAGCGGGCGGAGCCGGATCAGGGCGAGGTCGCCGAGGTGCTGCTCGACACGATACGAATCTTCGACAAGTTTTATGAGGAGATCTTGGCGCATGAAATGTCGGGACGCCTTACTCAGCGCGAGACCGAAGTCGTGAAGTGGACCAGTGAGGGCAAGACTTCAGCCGATATCGCGATCATCCTTGGCCTGTCGGAACATACCGTCAATTCCCACATCGCAGCCGCTGTGAGGAAGCTCGAGGCTGTCAACCGCGTCCACATGGTCGCAATCGCGCTCAGGATGGGGCTGGTGTCGTGATCGGAGAGGCGGGAATGGTAGTCGGTGAAGGCCGCAAGGACGTAAAGGTGCTCTTCGTCGACGACGAGTTCATCGAGTTTCGATCGCTGAAAAAGAAGCTCGCTACGCTGACCGAGCCGCAGGTCGTGATCGACTATGCGCAATCGATCGACGACGCTCTGGGCAAGCTCCGCGCCGACAGGTTCGACCTGATCCTCCTCGACAATCGCCTGCTGCCGAACGCCGATTTTCGCGAGACGGTGCCAAAGCTGCGGGGCAGCGGCTATACCGGCCCGATCGGCGTCATTTCCATGGATATCTCGGACGGCTACTTCCAGCAATTCCCGGACTACGGCGTCGACTTCCGGATCGGCAAGGACGAAATTGACGCAGACGCCCTGCAGTACATCATCCGCGAATACGTGACCTACAACGTGCCCGACGTCTGGAAGGACGACTACACCAGGTAGCTCGTTTATGCTCGCGAGGCGGGGAGGCGAATGGAAAAGCGACTTCCGCCCGCGTCCGACCGCTCCAGACGAATGCTGCCGCCGAGCGCCCGCAAGATTTCGCGCGTGGCCGTTAGTCCAAGTCCAGGGCCAACCGGCCGGCCTTCCTGTGGCAATTTCCAGAATGCGTCGAAGATCTTGTCCTGATGCGCGGGGTCAATGCCGGGGCCGTTGTCGGATATGCGGATCGTTATCTCGGCGGCTTCTCGCCCCGCTTCGATAGTAACGACCGGAGGCGACGAGCCACGATGGATCAGTGCATTGGCAATCACGTTTGTCAGCGCGATCCTGACAATCGCCGGATCCGAAACGATTGTCGGGAGGTCACCGTGCTCTAATTTCGCATTCGATGCCACGACGTCGCTCTCCATATCGGCCCAGATCTCGCTGGCAAGATCCTTTAGATCGATTTCGACCGCCGTCACCGGTGGCATGCTGCTGGCAAAGCCCATCAGCGCCTTGGTCAAACGCTGAGCCGTCTCTGCTTTTTGGAGGATGGTTTGCAGGCTTTTCAACTGCTCGCCGTCGAGCTTGTCGGAGAGGTCGTCGAGCAGGATTTCCGCATACATCGCGATATGCCGCAGCGGCGACTGGAGATCGTGCGAGGCGATCGCCAGGAAGCGGCGAATGCGCTCCTCGTTCTCGGTCGATGCAAGCGATTGTTCAGACGACATGCCGCGGAATCTCCTTGCGTCAACATAGAAAGAGGGCGCCGGCTCTGCAACCGGCGCCCTCATTTCATGTCACGTCAGCATGCTCTCAGCCGGCAGTCTTGCGCGACTGGCCCTCTTCCGGAGGGATGATCTCCGGCGCGGTTTCTGCGGCCGCGACAGCTTTGCCGTGGCGACGACGCCAGTCGCCGAGGAAGAGCAGGATCGGTGCAGCGATGAAGATCGAAGACGCGCCGGCAACGAGGATGCCGAAGACCATCGGGATCGCGAAGCTCGAGACCGCGCTGCCGCCCCAGATCGCCATCGGCAGCAGGGCGAGGAACGCCGTCGCGTTGGTGTAAAGGCTTCGTGCCAGCGTCTCGTTGATCGACCGGTCGATGATTTCGCGCAGCGGCATCGACTTGTAGAGGCGCATGTTTTCACGCATCCGGTCATAGACCACGACCTTGTCGTTCACCGAATAGCCGACCAGCGTCAGGATGGCGGCGATGGCGGTGAGGTTGAAGTCGAGGCCGGTCAACGCGAAGAAGCCGATCGCCTTGGTGACGTCGAGGATGAGCGTGACGATGGCGCCGACCGCGAATGGCCACTCGAAGCGGTACCAGATGTAGAACAGCATCGCCAGGCTGGCGATGACGACCGACAGGATACCGGCCCAGGCGAGTTCACCACTGACCTTCGGACCGATGACGTCGGTGCCGGTGACGGTTGCCGACGGGTCGATCTTGATGATCTCCGCCTTCAGCTTTTCAACGGCTGCCGTCTGTGCTTCTTCACCGCCGTCCTGGCGTTGCGCGCGCACCGCCATGGTGTTGTTGTCACCATAGGACTGCAGCGAGACTTCGCCGAGGCCGAGGCTGTTCAGGCCTTCGCGGAAGCGGCCAAGATCGCTGGCTTCAGCGGTCTTAACCGACATCTGGATGCCGCCACGGAAGTCGACGCCGTAGTTGAGGCCCGGATGGATGAAGAGAACGACCGAGGCGATCGACAGAAGCGCCGACACAGTCACACCGAAGAAGCGAGCCTTCATGAACTGGATGTGGCGGCCGTAAGGGTTGAACATCATCGGGATCAGCGGCTTGATGTTCAGAACCTTCAGCTTACGGCGACGCGTGATCTCGATCATCGTGACGCGAACGAAGGCGACCGAGGTGAACATCGAGATGATCAGGCCGAGCGCCATGGTGACCGCGAAGCCGCGGACCGGACCGGTGCCGAACCAGAACAGGATTGCCGCTGCGATCAGCGCCGTCATGTTACCGTCGATAATCGTCGAGTAAGCGCGGCGGAAGCCGGTGTCGATGGCGGCAAAGGCGCTCTTGCCCTTGCGCGTCTCTTCGCGGATGCGCTCGTTGATGAGAACGTTTGCGTCAACCGCGAGGCCGATGCCGAGGACGACACCCGCAATACCGGGCAGCGTCAGCGTGGCGCCGACAAGCGTCAGGGCCGAGAAGGTCAGGATGGTGTGGATGAGCAGCGCGAAGTTCGCGAGGAAACCCCACTTGCCGTAGAGGATGAAGATGAAGGCTGCGACGAGCACGAAACCGACGAGACCGGAATAGATACCCATGCGGATCGCGTCCGCGCCGAGGTCGGCCCCGACGGTGCGTTCTTCGATGACGGTGAGCTTGGCGGGCAGGGCGCCGGCGCGCAGCATGGCGGCAAGCGTGGTTGCGCTGTCGGCCGAGAAGCTGCCGGAGATCTGACCGGAACCGCCGGTGATCGGTTCGCGGATAACCGGTGCACTCAACACCTTGTCGTCGAGAACGATGGCAAACGGGTTGCCGACGTTCTGGCGGGTGATATCGGCGAAGCGGGTTGCGCCGGCGCTGTCGAAGCGGAAGCTGACAACGGGCTCATGCGTGTTCGGGTCGAAGCCGACGCGGGCATCCGAGAGGCGGTCGCCCGAGATTTCGACGCGATCGAGAACCGGATAGCTGTTGCCCTGCTCGTCCTTGAGCATCGTCACGCCCGGTCCCGGCTGGTTGTTCGGAGCGAGCATGTGGAAGGACATCTTCGCGGTCGAGCCGAGAAGCTGGCGAAGGCGGGACGGATCCTGTGCGCCCGGAAGCTGCACGAGAACGCGGTTTCCACCGATGCGCTGGATCGTCGGTTCGGCGACGCCGACCTGGTCGACGCGCTGGCGGATGACCTCGAGGCTCTGCTGAACGGCGGAGTCGACGTTTGCAGCGATGCCGGCCGGCGAGAAGGCGACGAGAATATTGCCGCCGCTGGTCGTGACAGCGAGATCCGACTGGCCGGCGCTGAGGCCGGTGGCGATGGCGTTGCCGAGCGTCTTCAGCTGAGTGACGGCTTCGTCCGTCTGGGCAGTATCCGTCAGGGTAACGACGATCTGGTTCTGATTGCGAACGATCGACTTCGTCTGGATGTTCTTTTCACGAAGCACGCGACGTGCGTCCTGCAGAAGCGACTGCAGGCGCTCACGGGTCAGGTCCGCTTCGTCGACTTCGAGAACGAGATGCGAGCCGCCGCGAAGGTCGAGACCGAGTGAAACCCGGTCGTGCGGCAACCACGAGGGCAGCCGGTCGAGGGTGGATTGCGGCAACGCGTTCGGCAACGCGATCAGAATGCCGAGGAGAATGATCACCGTATAGGTGAACACCAGCCATGGTGAATTACGCATGTTGTTGTCTATCCTTGGTAACGCTTAAGCCTGCGCTCCCTCGCGCAGGCGGCGTGTCTTTAAAGCAGTGGAAAGCGCCGGAGGCGCGCATTCATGCCGCGGCCGCAGGCGGGCCGTGAGAGTTGTACGCCTTCATATCGCCGGCACGAAGCGCGGGATGGAAGGTTGCGAGATGCTTCGCCCTGCTGAAGTGGCGATCGATGCTCGGTACTATGCCAAGCGTTGCGACACCGGAATCGAACGGCGTGTATTTCGGGGAGGCCTTGCGCTCGGCCGCCAGAATGCCGCGGACAACGTCGCGCGCACTGACCTGCAGCGGCTGACCGTCCTTGCTGGACGACGACACCGAATTCGGCCCGCGTGTGGGGACGATGACGAAGTTGCCGCCGAACAGCAAGCCAAGATAGGCAAAAACGGCAATGACCAACGAGATCGCAACGCGACCGCTCATGCGGCGCGCGTCGAGCCTCATCTCGTGGTCACCCAAATTTTCGGCCTCGTACCGGTTCAACGGCGCAAAAGTCTCTCATTCTTTGTCGGGAGAAGGCGCTTCCTTGGCTGCAATTGTAGCAGTCTCGGCCTCGTCTTCATAGCGCACACTGTCATGATGCACTTGAGCGAGCCGGTCAACCATGCCCATGGCAATTTCCCGTTCGCCCATGATGACGGTGTCTGCACCGTATTCCTTCAACTCTTCGACCTCGGCGTCCGAATGTGCACGCGCTACGATCAGGATGGACGGGTTGATCTCGCGGCCTTGTTCCGCGATGCGGCAGGCTTCGAAGGCATTGGGGATGGCGATGACGAGGCTGCGGGCGCCGCCGATGTTGGCAAGGTCGAGCACCGCACGCGACACGGCATTGCCGCTGATCGCCTCGACGCCTTGATCCCGGAGCTCTCCAATGCGTTTGTCGGAGTCCTCGATCACAAGGAAGGGCGTACCTGAAGATTTCAGGTTTTGCCCGACGATGCTGCCCACACGGCCGTAACCGACGAGGATCGCGTGCCCCTGAAGCGCCGTCGGGTGCACATCGTCTTCTTCCGCCACGGGCTCGTCAGCCGGCTCTGGTGCCGTCTCAGCAGTCAGCTCGGTGGCCGGCTCTTCCCGCTTGCCACGCTCCAGCATCGGGCGCAGACGATCGCAGACGTAGAAAAGCAGTGGATTGAGGATGATCGAGATGATCGCGCCCGCCAGGATGAGGTCACGCCCTTCTTCCGGCAGTAGGCCAAGAGCGACGCCGAGCGTCGCCAGGATGAAGGAGAATTCGCCGATCTGCCCGAGGCTCGCCGAAATTGTCAGCGCCGTGCCGACGGGCTTGCGGAACAGCAGTACGATCAGGAAGGCGGCGATGGATTTGCCGATGACGATAATGAAGATGGTGGCGAGCAGCGGCAGCGGCTTGTCGACCAGGATGTTCGGATCGAACAGCATGCCGACGGAGACGAAGAAGAGAACCGCGAAGGCATCGCGAAGCGGCAAGCTTTCCTGGGCGGCCCGGTGGCTGAGTTCGCTTTCGGCCAGAACCATGCCGGCAAAGAAAGCGCCGAGAGCCAGTGAAACGCCAAACATCTTCGAGGCACCGAAGGCAACGCCGAGCGCGATGGCAAGCACGCCGAGGCGGAAGAGTTCGCGCGATCCGGTGTGCGCGATGCGGTGCATCGTCCAGGGAATGATGCGCCGCCCGAAGACCAACATCAGCCCAACGAACAGCGCGACCTTGATCAGTGTCATGACGATGATGCCGCCAATGCCCAAATCGAGGCCGAGGAGCCGGCTGACCGCGGCAGACAGCGGCTCGACGGTCGCATGCTCCCCACCGCCGATGCTGGCGGCGGCCGGAATGAGAACGAGCGCCAGGACCATGGCGAGGTCCTCGACGATCAGCCAACCGACCGCGATCTTGCCGCGATCGGTTTCGACCAGCCGTCGCTCCTGCAGCGCCTTCAACAAGACGACCGTCGAAGCGACGGAAAGAGCGAGTCCGAAGACGAGGCTCCCGCCCGTCGGCCATCCCATCAAGGCCCCCAGTCCCCAGCCCAGCAACGTCGCAAATCCAATCTGCACGATGGCGCCCGGAACGGCGATCCCGCGAACGGAGAGGAGATCCTTGAGAGAAAAGTGTAGCCCGACGCCGAACATCAGCAGAATGACACCGATTTCGGCGAGTTCAGGCGCAAGGTTTTGGTCGGCGACGTAACCGGGCGTGTGCGGGCCGACGAGGACGCCGGCGATGAGGTATCCGACCAACGGGGGCAATCGCAGCCTGTTGGCAAGTGCACCGAGGATGAACGCAAGCACGAGACCTCCGACAATTGTCGAAATCAAAGGTGTGTCGTGCGGCATAACGTTCTCCTGTACTGGAAATCCCGGTTGAATTATGACATATATGGCTTATATCAACCAATATGGGTGGTTTGACATTATGGGTCAAGGCGCGAAGGAAACAATTCTGACCCCGGCACTGTGCCGGGCCGCTCGTGGATTGCTCGACTGGACGCAACTCGATCTGGCGGAACACGCGGCGGTGTCGCGCAGCACCATCCGCGACTATGAAGGAAAGCACCACGAAATCCACCGCGCAACCGAGGCGCAGTTGCGGCTTGCTTTCGAAAACGGCGGTGTCGCGTTCGTGGATGTCGAAGGCATGGGGATCTGCCTGGGCCTGTCAGCGCCAGCCGATCGCTAGATGTTGGGCCTCAAGAGGTTGTCCGTGCCGCTTCCAGGCAGGGACTTTCGGTGCGGTATAAGGGGCACGCTGCGCCGGACCGTTAGCCGGAAGCGAGTGTAATGTCGCGAATGGCCTCCCAGTGGTCCAATGGTGCGGAGCCGAGTTCAAAGCAGACCGATACGTGACCGTCAGGCAGGTCGATGACAAGCTGGTGGAAATTGCCGTATCCGATCAGGACGAAGCGCATGCCGCCACAATCGAGGTCGCCGCGCTGGCGCGCCAGCTTGAGCAGCGTGGGATTGACGAACAGTTCCTCGTATTTGTCCGATTCCGATGCAGAAGCACCGGCCACCTGCGATTTCTGGCGCGAAACCAGTTCTCCCTTTCGGTAGAGGGCGACATAGCGGATCGCATCAGACACCTCGAAAATGCGATCGATCAGCAGTGCGTCGGGCGAACTGGATGGCATGTCTCGCTCCCTCTTTGCTGGGACGTCGGTCGGCTGCGAAGCCTAGCGCTCAAGAGAATCGTGTCAATGGCAGCCCCGACGGGTGACTGCATCAGCCTCCGGTCGCTGGCCGTTGCGCTTAGCGACCTCTCGGCAAGTCCTTCACGCAAATGACAGCGATAGCTGCTCCGGCCGAGGCCTCCGCGTCCGAAACCGATATACTCCACTCAACGCGGTTGGTTAGGTACCGCCAGGCAAGTCGGTGAAATCCGGTAGGCGAAGATCGTCTTGCCGCGATAGTAGCCGTCCGGCGGCTGCCAACTCCGGACGAGTTCAGTGGCTTGCGCGCAGTCCACCGGATGGGTCGTCACGTAGAGCACGTTGTCCGCGATATCACTCGGCAGCGCGAAGGTCTGCTCATAATAGTTGTCTGGCGCGTCGACCGGTGGCTTCGCATAGATGTGGACAGGATCGTTCCGCAGCGTATGGAACATGTCCGCCAGAAGGTCGCGGCTGTCGCTGACGATCACCGGTGTCGCCGACTGCCGCGCCAGCTCGCCGGCCTCGCGGCTGATCGCAGTGCGGCCCAGGTAGCGCTTCATGACTTCGCTGCCATTCGGCAGCACCAGCTGATGTGCAAAGACCGCGGCGAGGGGAAACAGGAGGCTGGCCGCACCATTGATCGCCAGCGATAGGCGCAACCCCTTCGGCCAGAGGCGGTCAAGCAACCACACGGCAAGGATCGTTCCAGCAACATAGGCGGTCACACCCCAGTTGGCGTAGGCCTTGGCGACCAGTGCCTGAAGCGTGATTAGCAGCACGACCGGGATCGACAGCCAGATCAGCAACCGTTCCCGCGGCTCGCTCTCCCCCTTGAGCGCACGCGCAACGGCCCACAGCATGGCGAAGAAGATGATCGGTCCGACAACGCCGAATTGCGCGGCGAAGAATTCGAGGCCACCGCCGATGTTGATACCGAGCTTGCTCCAGTGTGCGATGTTTGTCGTGTGCCGGACGGTCGTGGCGTCATGCGCAAGGTTCCACCAGAGATTCGGGGCGGCGACGGAGAGGGCGACAATCATGGACAGAAAGAAGTCGCGCCAGGCGATCCGCGCGTTTGGAACAAGGATGAGCGCGATCAGCCCGCCGGGGACGACGAAGAGGATGGCGTATTTCGACAGAAAGGCGCAGCCGAACGCGAACCCCATCAGAAGAGCGAGGCCTACGGAGCGCTTCTCGGTCAGACCGAAATAGGCCCACAGCGCGACAGCCAGGAAGAAGAGAAGGACGACATCGGTGGAAAAGAACACCGATGACAAGGCAACGCCCGGCAGTGTGATGAAGGTGGCGCCGGTCCAGCCTTCAATCTTCGGTCCGGCAAAACGCTTCGCCGTCTTCATCAGCACGATCGCAGTCGCCATATGGATCAGCGGTCCGCTCACCCTGATCCAATAGGTCGATGTCGAGCCCGCAAGTTCCGTCACGGCTCGGATGACCCAGGCGATCATCGGCGGTTTCGAGTAATAGCCGAAATCCAGATTCTGCGACCAGAACCAGTATTGCGCCTCGTCGACAAAGAGATCGGTCGTATCGAAATGAAGCGCGAGGACTCGCCAGAGCGTCACGCCAACGATGATGAAGAGGCCAAGTCTGGCAGACATGAACGGAATTCCGCTGAACGCAAACACAGTAGTCGAGCCGAGGTCTAGCGCGCTGGGGCGCCGGACGTGTAGCTGGTTTCTACTGGTTTACTATGGAAATTCAAAGGACGCGAAGGGCGATTTGGCCACGGGTCGCTTCGATGTGGTCCAGCAGAGTAACGGCTGCAAGAACAGCGATCGAAAGAACGCACGACCCCAATCCAAGAACAATCATTGCCCAATCCTTCTGACGTCATGTCACGGTTATTTTCGGGGCTATAGCACAAAGCTTGCGCCGGACTTGTAGCGGCGCTGCAACGCAAGCCCAGTAATTCGTAGATGGTTATTAGGGCCTGCCGGAAAGTCGACATTCATAAAATACGCATTAACCTTCAGGCAAGGAATTAACCATAAACATTGCATTACACGTCGGAATGGGAAACTTCACTCGTTCTCACCAGGCATGACGCCGCACCGCCGTACCGGTCAATCCGGAATCCATCTCTTCAAGCAGCTCCGAAGTAGAAACTACTGATCGGGAGGCTTCGGGCCGCCGGCGGCCGCCGGAGGCAAGCCATCAATCAGCAGTGTGCCTGCCATTCGGAGCAATAGGTTAGTGACGGGCCCGCGCCCGGCATGTGGTTGGGGACAGGCGTTGGGGCAGGAAATGCCATCAGAACAGGCTCGAGGAACGCAGGCAGGCAGCTTGCGTGACCGACTGCGCTTTGCTGGTCTCGATACCGAACATTGCGATTTGGTGCGGCGCCACCGCCTCGATCTCCAGCAACATCTGGCCGCCGGTCTGCGCGATCTCTTCCAGCGGTTTCAATCGTTTCCTGACGCGGCTCGGAATTTCGAGAGCGAGCGCCAGGTCGAGCGGCTCCACGACCTGCAGGCCTCGCATTGGGATGTTTTGACGGACGCACGCTTCGACAGTCTCTATGCCGAGCGCGTCAAGGTTCTCTCGGATTCCGAAAGCAAGATGGGTCTTGACCCGCGTTGGCATGTCGCGGGCCACGGCGTGGTTTTGGAGCACATCATCGGCGGCCTCGCCGAAGAGCTTGCCGGACGTTCGTTCCTGCCGAGCAGTCGTCGGCGGGCGAAGGAAATCTCCGACCTGATGACCGCTGTCGTCCGCTTGGTGATGGTCGACGTCGAGATTGCCGTGTCTTTGCGTTTCAATGCCTTGCGGGCTGCCCAGCAGCGCGCTCTCGCCGATCAGCGCAACCATGACAAGGCCGATGTCGCCCGCGTTTTCGCCGATGTCATCACCGGTCTTGTCAATCGCGACCTGACGGTCAGGGCAATTGTCGAAGAAGAGGGTGCCCATCGGGACATCGCGCAGGCACTGAACGGCGCGCTCGATGCCGTCCAGTCCGAATTCCGGTCGATTGCCGAGAAAACTGCAGCCGCGGAAGCGTCGGTGCAGACGCTTGGCGATTCATCAAAGCAGTTTGCAGGCAATGCCTCCGCGCATGCCCAGCGGCTGCTCTCATCTGCAACCGCCCTTGCCGATCTCTCGGAGAGCGTACGTCGCGGTGCCGCCGGCAGCCGCGCTGCCGAGCAGGTGGCGGCGTCGACCCGCACGGCAGCCGAAGAAAGCGGTCAGGTCGTCGGTCGCGCAATTGCTGCCATGGCGGATATCGAGCAGTCTGCCGAAAGGATCGGGCAGATCATCGGAGCGATCGACGAGATCGCCTTCCAGACCAACCTTCTGGCACTGAATGCCGGCATCGAAGCCGCCCGTGCGGGCGACTCCGGACGTGGCTTTGCGGTTGTCGCACAGGAAGTGCGCGCCTTGGCGCAGCGTTCCGCGGAGGCTGCGCGGGAGATCAAGACGCTTGTAAGCACCACCAAATCGCAGGTGGATGCGGGCGTCCAAATGGTCGGCCGCACGCAGGACTCCATCGGCAACATCGTTCGGCAGGTCACCGACATCAACGCGGCGATTGCAGCTGTCGCCAATCAGGCGGGCGAGCACGCCACGAATCTCGATGTGTTGACGACCGACGTCAGGGATCTTGGCGTTCAGATGACCGGCAGCGCGGCCTCGGCGACACAGTCCGCCGAACGCGCCGACGACCTGCATACCGTCATTGTCGAACTCGGCCAGACGATCCGTGAATTTCGAATTGCCCGACAAAATGCCGAAGCTGCGCGCGCTGCGCCCCTGTTGTCCGCGGCGCACGATGCAAGACGCCCTGCCGATGTCGTGACCGAAGAAGACGAGTTCGGATTTGTGTTGCCGATCGCCTCGGTCGGAGGGCGGATTGTTTACTAACAGACCAATATATGAGCCTTGCTCACATTCGGTGAGCGGGAACGAGGAGACAAGGACAAGCTGATGGCGGCAAGGAAAACTGGAAAGACGCTGAACCTCTCAGCGGTGCTTGATCTGAACGAGGCGACCCTGCTTCGCGACAAGCTCGTCTCGTTGCGTGGCAACGATCTGGCCATTGACGCCTCGGCTGTCGAACGAGTCGGCGCGCTGAGTGCCCAGGTCCTGATGGCGGCGGCCAAGACGTGGGACCAGGACAAACTCGCGTTCACGTTCAGCAAGGTTTCGGACGCATTTCAGAAAACCATGCAGCTGATCGGTGTCGATATCCACCATCTGCTTGCCAAGGAGATCCGGCAATGAAGAAAAAAGTGCTTACCGTGGATGATTCACGGACCATCAGGAACATGCTTCTCGTCACCCTCAACAATGCAGGGTTCGAGACAATTCAGGCGGAAGACGGCGTCGAGGGCCTCGAGGTTCTGGAAGAATCCAACCCTGACGTCATCGTCACTGACATCAACATGCCGCGCCTAGACGGCTTCGGCTTTATCGAAGGCGTTCGCCGCAACGACAAGTACCGCGCGATCCCGATCCTGGTCCTGACGACCGAAAGCGATGCGGAAAAGAAGAACCGCGCGCGCCAGGCCGGTGCCACCGGCTGGATCGTCAAGCCGTTCGACCCTGCCAAGCTGATCGATGCCATTGAGCGTGTAACCGCTTAAACCAGGATTTTCTCCTATGGATATGAACGAAATCAAAGAGATCTTTTTCCAGGAGTGCGAGGAGCAGCTCGCCGAACTGGAATCGGGTCTTCTGAAAATGAATGATGGCGATCGCGATCCGGAAACCGTCAATGCGGTGTTCCGTGCCGTCCATTCGATCAAGGGCGGCGCTGGCGCCTTCGGTCTGGATGATCTCGTCGCTTTCGCGCATGTCTTCGAGACCACACTTGATTGCGTTCGTTCCAACAAGCTTGAGCCGACACAGGATGTCCTGAAGGTCATGCTGAAGTCTGCAGACGTCTTGGCCGACCTGACCAATGCCGCCCGCGACGGCGGCAGCGTCGATGAAAGCCGCAGCCGCGGCCTGGTGAAGGAACTGGAAGCGCTCGCCAACGGCGAGCTGCCGACGCCTTCCGCAGCCGTGGAAGCTCCTGCAGCAAAGCCGGCGCCGGTCGCCGCACCGGTTGCCGCCGCTCCGACGCCGAAGCCTACCGATGACAGCGGCTTCCAGCCGATCCCGTTCTCCTTCGACGATTTCGGCGGCGACGAAGAGGACGGTTCCGATCTGCCCGCCTACGAAATCACCTTCAAGCCGCGCTCGGACCTTTATTCCAAGGGCAACGACGCAACCCTCCTGCTGCGCGATCTCTCCCGCCTCGGCGAGATGAGCGTCTATTGCAACATGGATGAGCTGCCCGGCCTCGACGAGCTCGATCCTGAAGCAGCCTATTTCTACTGGAACGTCACGCTCAAGACCGACAAGGGCGAGGACGCGATCCGCACGGTCTTCGAATTTGCCGAGTGGGATTGCGACCTGCAGATCTCTGCCGTCGAGGAAAAGGCGGCTGCCGCCGAGACCGAAGAACTGCCGATGATCCCGGTGCCCTTCGACCTGTCGATACTCGACGACGGCGCGACCGGCGCACCGGCCGAACAGCCGAAGTCCGATGTTGCAGCTGCGGTTGCCGCCGCCGAAACGGCCTCCAACGTCACGCAGATGGCTGCTGCGGCTGCTCGCGTCGAGAAGAAAGAATCGGCTGCCGCTGCTGCCGCAAGTGCTGCCGCCGCCGCCCAGAACAACGCCGCTGCCGGTGCAGGCCAGACCATCCGCGTCGATCTCGACCGCGTCGATCGCCTTATCAACCTCGTCGGCGAGCTCGTCATCAACCAGGCGATGCTCTCACAGAGCGTCATCGAAAATGACACGACCGGAACGTCATCCATCAACATGGGCCTCGAGGAGCTGCAGCAGCTCACCCGCGAGATCCAGGATTCGGTCATGGCGATCCGCGCCCAGCCGGTGAAGCCGGTCTTCCAGCGGATGTCGCGCATCGTCCGCGAAATCGCCGACATGACGGGCAAGACGATCCGCCTGATTACCGAAGGTGAAAACACCGAAGTCGACAAGACGGTTATCGACAAGCTGGCCGAGCCGCTGACGCACATGATCCGCAACGCCGTCGATCACGGCATCGAAACGCCGGAGAAGCGCGCTGCCAACGGTAAGAATGTCGAGGGTACGGTTCGCCTGACTGCAAAACACCGCTCGGGCCGCATCCTTATCGAGCTTGCGGACGACGGCGCGGGCATCAATCGCGAGAAGGTGAAGCAGAAGGCAATCGCCAACGAGCTGATCCCGGCCGATGCCAACCTGACGGATGAGGAAATCGACAACCTGATCTTCCTGCCGGGCTTCTCCACGGCCGACAAGATCTCCGACATCTCGGGACGCGGTGTCGGTATGGACGTCGTCAAGCGCTCGATCCAGGCGCTCGGCGGCCGTATCAACATCACTTCGCGGCCGGGGCAGGGTTCTGTCTTTACCATGAGCCTGCCGCTGACGCTCGCCGTTCTCGACGGCATGGTCGTCACTGTCGCCGGCCAGACGCTAGTCGTGCCGCTGACGGCAATCGTCGAGACCCTGCAGCCGGAAGCGTCCGCGATCCACTCCTTCGGCGCCAGCCATCGCCTGATCTCGATCCGCAACAGCTTCTGCCCGTTGGTCGATGTCGGTCGCATCCTGAACTTCCGCGCAACCCAGGCCAATCCGGTGGAAGGTGTCGCCCTCCTCGTCGAATCCGAAGGTGGTGGCCAGCGCGCCCTCATGGTCGATGCGATCCAGGGCCAGCGTCAGGTCGTCATCAAGAGCCTCGAAGCGAACTACACGCATGTTCCGGGCATCGCTGCAGCAACAATCCTTGGCGATGGCCGCGTGGCGCTTATCCTGGACGTCGATGCAGTCGTCGGCGCCTCGCGCGGTCAGGCCCTGAAGCCTGAAATGTCTCTGGCAGCAGCGGGATAGTGTCATGTCTTATGCCGCAAAAAATCTGAGGGCCGGCAGTCGCGAGTTGATCGCCTTCCGCATCGGCGATCAGGAATTCTGCGTCGACATCATGTCGGTCCGCGAAATCCGAGGCTGGACGCCGGCCATGGCCATGCCGCACTCCCCATCCTACATGCGCGGCGTGATCAACCTTCGCGGTGCCGTCCTGCCGATCATCGACCTGTCGGCGCGCCTCGGCATGAGGGCCACCGAGCCGACGCAGCGTCATGTCATCATTGTCGCGCAGGTGTGCCGCAAGGTGGTTGGGCTGCTCGTCGAAGCGGTATCCGACATCCTGACGGTGACGGATGAAAATGTGCAGCCGACGCCGGAGATCGCCTCCGAACTGCAGCGGCAGTTCGCGCGTGGCATCCTTGCGATCGACAAGCGCATGATCTGCCTGCTCGAACTCGACGCCATCTTCCCCGATACGGAAAGCGAAGCTGCATGAATGTCATGAGTGCAAAGGACGTGCGGCAGGGAAGCCCGGACGAGGTGCTGGCGAGCGGCGAGTATCCGCTGACCCGTCGCGACCTCGCGGAAATCGCCGCGATGATCTATTCGGACGCAGGCATCTTCCTGAACGAGACAAAGGCCTCGCTCGTCTACTCGCGTCTGTCGAAGCACATTCGCAACCTTGGCTTGTCCGGATTTCGGGAGTATTGCGCGCTCGTCTCCTCGCCGGCCGGTGCCGCGCCGCGGCGTGAAATGCTGTCGCATCTCACGACGAACTTCACGCGGTTTTTCCGCGAGAACCACCACTTTGAGCATCTGCGCGAGCACGTGCTGCCGGAGCTGCTGCAGCGCGCCAAGATGGGTGGTCGGGTCCGCATCTGGTCGGCTGCCTCCTCGGATGGCCAGGAGCCCTATTCGATCGCGTTGACGGTTCTGTCGATGATGCCCAACGTCGCTGACTACGACTTCAAGATCCTGGCGACCGATATTGATCCGAAGATCCTGGCGATTGCCCGCGCAGGCGCTTACGATGAGAGCGCGCTCGAAACCGTGTCGCCCGCCATGCGCAAGCAGTGGTTCAGCGAAGTCGAGGTGCAGGGCCGCCGCAAGTTCCAGGTCGATGACCGCGTCAAGCGTCTCATCACCTACAACGAGTTGAACCTGATGGCGCAGTGGCCGTTCAAGGGCAAGTTCGACGTCATCTTCTGCCGCAACGTGGTGATTTATTTCGACGAGCCGACACAGATGAAGATCTGGTCGCGTTTTGCCGAATTGATGCCGGAAGGCGGCCACCTCTACATCGGCCATTCCGAGCGCGTCTCCGGCGACGCCAAGCACGTCTTCGACAATATCGGCATCACGACCTATCGCTATACGACCAAGGGCGTGGGGAGGAAGGCATGAGTGCACAGGCACGTGTTCTTGTCGTCGACGACTCCGCCACCATGCGTGGCCTGATCACCGCAGTTCTCAGCGCCGATCCCGAGGTCAACGTCATCGGCCAGGCCGGTGATGCGCTTGAGGCGCGCGAGGCGATCAAGAAGCTCAATCCCGACGTCGTTACGCTCGATATCGAGATGCCGAACATGAACGGCCTCGACTTTCTCGAGAAGATCATGCGGCTCCGTCCCATGCCCGTGATCATGGTCTCGACGCTCACCCATCGCGGCGCCGACGCCTCGCTGGCCGCGCTTGAGATCGGCGCATTCGATTGCGTCGGCAAGCCGCTTCCAGGCGATGCACGTCCGTTCGGCGATCTCGCCGAAAAGGTGAAGGCAGCCGCCCGTTCGCAGCGCCGCCAATATACGCAGCCGACGCCGGTTGTACCGCCCCCTGCGGTTGCCGACTTTCGCGTCGGACGCAAGATCGTTGCCATCGGTTCGTCGACCGGCGGTGTCGAGGCGTTGATTGCGGTGCTGCAGAAGTTCCCGGCAAACTGCCCGCCGACCGTTATCACACAGCACATGCCGCCGACCTTCACGAGGAGCTTCGCGGAGCGCCTGAACCGCCTTTGCGCGCCGGTCGTGCAGGAAGCAACAGACGGCGCGCGTCTGGAGATCGGCAAAATCTACCTTGCCCCGGGCGGTGAACGTCATCTGCAAGTTGCCAACGCTCACGCGCCCTGCTGCCGCCTGATCGAGCGCGATCCGGTGAACGGTCACCGTCCGTCCGTCGATGTGCTGTTCGATTCGGTTGCCGAACTGGCAGGCCGCAACGCGGTCGGCGTGATCCTCACAGGCATGGGGCGCGACGGTGCCGCCGGCCTGTTGAAGATGCGCCATGCCGGCGCTCGCACCCTCGGCCAAAACGAAAAGACCTCGGTGGTCTACGGCATGCCAAGGGTCGCCTACGAACTCGGCGCCGTCGAGCAGCAATTGCCGCTGAATAGCATCGGCGAAGAAATCTTGAAAATGACAGCCGCCCGAAAGGAAGGAACTGACTAATGTCTATCGCAGAGAAAATCAAAGTTCTGATCGTCGACGATCAGGTAACCAGCCGTCTGCTGCTCAGCGACGCTCTGACCCAGCTCGGCTTCAAGCAGATCACGGCCGCCGGCGACGGTGAACAGGGCTTGAAGATCATGACCCAGCAGCCGCATCACCTCGTAATCTCCGACTTCAACATGCCGAAGATGGATGGCCTCGGCTTCCTCCAGGCGGTTCGCGCCAATCCGGCGACGAAGAAGGCGGCTTTCATCATTCTGACGGCGCAGGGCGACCGTGCGCTGGTCACGAAGGCCGCACAGCTTGGCGCCAACAACGTTCTCGCCAAGCCCTTCACGATCGAGAAGATGAAGGCGGCTATCGAAGCCGTATTTGGAGCATTGAAATGAATCTCGAGGTTGCGGCCCGCCGCGTCAATATCATCCAGGGCGAATGGAAGGTCCTGAATGATCCGAACGCGGTTCTGACGACCATCCTTGGATCGTGTGTGGCTGCATGCCTGCGAGATCCCGTGGCAGGCGTTGGAGGAATGAACCACTTCCTCCTGCCGGGGACAGGAAACACGCCGATGACGGGCGGCGACGCCACACGCTATGGCGTCCATCTGATGGAATTGCTGATCAACGGCCTCCTGAAGCAGGGCGCGCGCCGCGACCGCCTGGAGGCCAAGATCTTCGGCGGGGCGAAGACGATCTCGACATTCTCGAATGTCGGCGAACAGAACGCCGCTTTCGCCGTGCAGTTCCTGAAGGATGAAGGCATTCCCGTCGTCGGCTCTAGTACCGGTGGTGACCACGGGCGCAAGCTCGAATATTGGCCCGTTTCCGGGCGCGCTCGGCAGTACCCGTTGACGGGTGCCGAAACGCAGAGAACGGTCGCGCTAGAGCAGCGTCCGGCCGCTCCGCAGAAACCTGTCGAAACAAGCATCGAATTCTTCTGAGGGCGAGGACAGTAGTAATGACCGTGAATGCCATGACAGAGCAGCCGTTGCCGGCCGAAGCCCTGCCTGAGATCCTGATGCGCATCGTCTCGGAATTGCATGACGTCGCCTACCTGATCGAGCGGATCGAGCCGCAACTCCTTGACGTAGGCGGAGGCGCCGAACTGCTGAACTCTCCGGAAAGCATGAAGGTTATGCAGGGCATTGATCTTGCCGTCCAGAAGACGCGCGGACTCGCAGAATTCATCGACACCATCACCGGTGAAATCCCGCAGGACTGGGCGGTCGATGTTGCGACTGCATTGAGCCTCGTGAAACTCAGTGAAATGCAGCGTGCCCTGGGTGGTGCCAGACGTCATGGCAACGTGCAGCCGCTGGCGAAGGCAGCCGGAGACTTCGACTTCTTCTGATCCCGCATTTACTCGCACGATTTTACGAAACGCTCGCACAAGTTTCGGCATCTATCGTCGGACATGAGGCAATAAGCCTGCTTTGTCGGTGACGGTCGTGCGAGAACAGAATGAATCTGTTAAATCAATTAGTTCAAATTTTTAAGAACTTCAGTTCGCTAGGGCGGAATCGCCTGTTGGCGCTGGCTGGCGTGGGCGTCGTTTCTGTCGCGCTCATCCTGGGGGCGGCCCTTTTGGTCAATAAACCGGCCCAGGAAACCCTTTATGTCGGGCTTGATCAGCCGGATCTGAACCAGATCAGCATGGCGCTTGCCGAGGCAAATATCGGCTTCGAGGTCGGAACTGACGGCTCCAGCATCACGGTTCCGGCCGGCATGACCGGCAAGGCACGCCTCCTGCTCGCCGAGCGCGGTCTCCCGAACAGCGCCAACGCAGGCTACGAACTCTTCGATAACGTTGGCTCCCTCGGCCTGACCTCCTTCATGCAGGAGGTTACACGCGTCCGCGCACTTGAGGGCGAGATTGGCCGAACGATCCAGTCGATCTCGGGCATCACCGCAGCGCGCGTCCACATCGTCATGCCCGAAGTCGGAAACTTCCGCAAAGCCGAGCAGAAGCCGACCGCTTCCGTCATGATCCGCGCAAGTGCCGCGACAGGCCGCACGGCAGCGACATCAATCCGTCATCTGGTTGCATCAGCTGTTCCCGGTCTCGATGTCGGCGATGTCACTATCCTCGATTCCGCCGGACAACTGCTCGCGTCTGGCGACGAGGCCAGCAACAGCTCGCTGAACCGTTCCCTGAACATCGTCCAGAACGTCCAGGGCGAAGTGGAATCCAATATCGACAAGGCGCTCGCGCCGTTCCTCGGCATGGATAACTTTCGCTCCAGTGTCACCGCCGAACTGAATACCGACGCACAGCAGATCCAGGAAACGACCTACGATCCGGAATCGAAGGTCGAGCGCTCGATCCGTACGACCAAGGAAGCCTCGCAGTCGCAGCAGAAGCAGTCCGACAACGCGACAACTGTCGAGCAGAACATTCCACAGGCAGCGCCCGACTCCGGCGGCCCTACCGGCCCGGAATCGCAGGACAAGTCTGACAAAAAGGAAGAGCAGACCAACTACGAAATCAACAGCAAGACGACGGCCACGACGCGCAACAGCTACAAGATCGAAAAGCTCTCCATCGCTGTCGTCGTCAACAAGGGCCGCATTGCTCAAATGGTCGGCGAGCCGGCTGACCAGGCGAAGATGGATGCCTACCTTGCTGAAATGCAGAAGATCGTGGCATCGGCAGCCGGCATCAGCACCAATCGCGGCGACGTCGTGACTGTCACGGCCATGGACTTCCTGGAGAACCAGCTTCTCGAGGAAACCGGCGGTGGCGTGCGCGTCATGGATATGTTGAGCCGCAACCTCGCAGGCATCATCAATTCGCTCGCCTTCGTCGCGGTTGCCTTCCTGGTGATCTGGATGGGTGTGCGCCCGATGGTCCGCAGCGTAACGGGTAGCGGTGCCGCGGTTCTCGGCGACACCTCGCCGGAAAGTGCTGGCCTCGAACTGCCAGACTTCGCTCCCGCCGGAGGCGCGGGCGCCGGTGGTGCGCTTATGGATGGCTTCGGCTCGGACTTCGGCTTCGACAGCACCGAAGACCTGCTCAGCCTCGGCGACGACGACGGAAACTTCAATCGTCGCGTCAAGGAGGGTCCGGAGCGCAAGCTGGCGCGTATGGTCGAGATCAACGAGGAACGCGCCGCGAAAATCCTCAGGAAATGGGCGGTCGACAACGCCGCATAAAGAAAGGCCGGGAAACCGGCCTTTTCTTTGCCTAGGTCTTGCCTGCGATCCTGGTCATCCTCCGTCATCGCTCGAACGCCGCGTGAAGATTTCTGAGGATAGACTTGACAGAAGCCGGATGCAGACACGCGTTTTACGCGAATCGTATTGTCAGAATTCCCCGAATCACTTTAAATTAAGAATTCCTTAACAAGCGGAATTTGTGCGCGAATCAGGGCACGAAATGCAGACAATGTAAATCCCAAGAACTCGGAGATGGTGGATTTTGCCACCTATCGTAATCTTGGGTGATTCGCGGAGAGGTCGTAATTTGTTCAGGAGCATGCGGATCAAGCTTCTGTCGTAGGTGGTTTACAGCCGCGGGGTTTTGCCAATGGACATGCATATATTGCAGGCTCTCAAGAGCGATACACACAAGGCAAACTTTGTTGGCATTGCAGCGACAAACCTCTCTTCGCGCGACGAGCTGATCGCGCAACTCTGCGAGATCTCAAGCACGGGACGGTTGCAGCCGGGGCTGCGGGCGCTGACGGATTATGTCGGCGCTTCGCACTATCTCCTGGCGCGAGCGGACCTCGTGCAGGAGGCCGGCCTCGACTTCGTGGTCTCCTCCGACTGGCCATTCGATCTCGTCACCAACCTGGCGCATGCCTTCGTTGGCGGCTTCGCCCGCGCGACGGAGCTCGAAAAATGCATGCTGCTCTTCCAGCCGCATTTCGCCCTCCTGCCGGATGAGGCAGACGCGCCTGATGGCGCGAGCCGCCAGTACTGTTCGCTGATGTTCAACATCGGTCGTTCGCGCCTCGTGCTGATGTTCCTGTTTGACGATGGCTTCATCCTGTCACAGGAGCGGCTGCGGGACGTGGGGCTTCTGACGGCTTATTTCGCGAGCTTCCTGCAGTGCGGCGCCACCAAGACTGACCGGGACTTCGAGCTGACCGATCGCGAACTGGAGTGCCTTTTCTGGATCGCCGAGGGAAAGACCAGCGACGAGATCGCAATGATCCTCGGTATCTCCCGCAACACCATCAACAACTACATCACCAGTGTCATGCGAAAGACGGCCACGAAGACTCGTTCCGAGGCAATCGCATTCGCGGTCAGGAACAATCTCGTCTAGGGGGACGGCGTTATGGGGCAGTCATCCGGTCGCTCGATGGGACATTCAGAAACGATGCGCGCGGTGCGCGTCAACAAGGTTGCGAGCCGATCGGACCTGTTTCCACGCCTGATCGGCATGCAGAAACTCGCCGACGCACAGAATTTTGCGGTTTACCGCGTCAGCGGCGCGGGCGTGCCGGGAAAGCAGCGGCTGGTTTGCGAACTGGAGAACTGGGGCTCGACGCATAGCGGCTTCAGCCGCGCATTCGTCGACGCGCATGGCGAGGCGCTGCTCGATCATATCGAGAAATCGCTTCTGCCGGTCGTATGGGCCGGCGGGCTTGATCGCGCTGCCCCAAGGCCTGCCAGCATTGCCCCCTTCATGACGCGCCTGAAGGACGGTCTGCTGCCGTTCTCGGGCATAGCTTTTCCGGTTCGCCTCGGTGCCGTCGGCAACGGCTTCATCGTCTTCACGGGCGACGATCTCGAACCAGCGAGTGATATGATCGTTGAACTGCACGCGAGGTCCTGCCAGGTCATGATCGATCTGCTCTCGCTCGACGAGCGCCGCGTGGCGGCCGCCGAAGCTCTCAGCGAGCGCGAGATTGCCTGCCTGCAGCTTGCTGGAGACGGGCGTATCAGCGAAGAGATCGCGGACAAGCTTGGCCTCTCGGTGCATACCGTCAACGCCTATCTAGGCTCGGCGACGATCAAGCTGGATTCGGTCAACCGAATTCAGGCGATCGCGAAGGCCATTCGCCTCGGATATATCAGCTGATATGAGGGCGAGGGCGTCCTAGCCCGCCAGTGCCCGCAATGCCTCGACGTTATAGCGTGCGTCGCGCAGGCTCCGCTCGAGGAAAACGGTGTTTTCGTGCGGATCAGCAGACGGATCCTGGAAGGCGATGTGGTTGATCTCGATGCCGGCATGTTCCTCGGCAAGCGTGAGCTGCGCATAGATCGTGACGCCGCGTGGCTTGATTTCGAGGTCGATCACCACTTCGGGCTTGCCGCCCCATTCAAGCGTATAGCTGCCGCCATGGCCGAAATTGACCGTGCCAGGGTGGAAGAAAAGCTCCGCGGCCGACGATACCAGATCGGAAAGATTGCCATAGTACTCGAAGCGCAGCAGCGAGATGAGGTCCGAAGCGTCCAGAAGCCGTAGCTCGGTGGCTACCGGGCTGATGGCTTCCGCCAGGATTTTTTCACGCTGGGTAGAGTAGGGGCATTTTTTCATTCGGCTATCTTACCCGTTTGTTCTTGGCTTGCGTTGCGTAAACCCGATGAATGAGTTCTGCGACTGCCTTGTAGAATACAGACGGTATGACACTATCGACCGAGACTTGCGCAAACATGGAGCGCGCGAGAGGCGGGTCTTCGAAAACAGGAATCCCGTTCTTTTCCGCGATCTCTCTGATTTTTAACGCAATTAGATCCTGGCCCTTGGCGACGACGACGGGGGCGTCGTTCTCCTCGCGGACATAGCGCAAGGCGACGGCAAAGTGCGTCGGGTTGGCGATCACGAGCGTTGCGCGGTCGACATTGGCAATCATGCGACGGCGGGCCCGGTCGCGCATCAGCGAGCGCTGGCGGCTCTTGACGAATGGGTCACCTTGCGACTGCTTGTTTTCTTCCTTGACCTCGTGCCGCGTCATCTTCAGTTCGGTGAACCAGTGGTAGCGCGTCCAGAAGAAGTCGGCGATCGCGACGACCGCTGTGGCGATCAGAACGACGACGGTGATCTTCTGCATCGACGTCATCATGCGGGTGAAGATCGTTTGCGGATCGGAAAACATCGCATCGATGGCGTTGAAGTATTCGCTCTTCAGCACGAAGAACATCACGACCCCGACGATCACGATCTTCGTCAGCGATTTTCCGAATTCAACGAGTCCAGGCAGGCTGAACAACCGCGACCACCCCTTGGCAGGCGAGATACGCGAAAACTGTGGTCTGATCCGCTCGAGCACCGGCGTCGGCAGGTTCTGCGAGATCGACGCGCCCACGCCGAACACCATGAACAGGATGAAGGCAGGCGCAAGCAAGGTCGCCGAAACCCAGCCGAGGTGAACGAATAGGGAAAGCGCGTCCGGCCCCGTTTCAAGCTTCCATTGGTCGGGTTGCTCGAAAATGTCCTTCAGCGCCTCTCCAACCTTGCTGAGCCCGCTCGGGAGGAAGAAGATGATGTAGATGAAGGTGGCAAGTACGGTGGCAAAGAGCGGCACCTCTCGCGAAAACGGAACGTTACCTTTCTCGGCAGCGTCACTTTTCTTTTTCGCTGTCGGGTCTTCTGTTTTGCTGTCCTTGTCGTCGTCGGCCAAGGCCGAAACCCTCCATCAAAAGAAACGGCCGCGCCGGGGCGCAGCCGTTCCGAAGGTATCGCCCTTTTGCCGCCGCGATCAACCGCGGTGGCGGGGAGAGGGCGCTTCGTGCACAAAAACAGTGGCCTAGGCCGCTGCCGAATCCTCGGCTTCGGTCTCCTTGAGCTGGATCTGGCCCGAATTTGACAGGCGAATCGCCTCCTGGGCAATGGCGCGGCGCGCGATCGCGATTTCGCGCGGGTTGATGCCGGCCGTTCCGCTCTGCAGATCCGATTCGATCATGCGGCGCTGGCGCGGGCTGATCGAGGCAAGGACTGCTTCTCGCATGTCGGCGGACGAGCCACGCAACGCCATGGTCAGGATGTCCGCTGAGATATCGTTGAGCAGCATGACGCGGCTGCGCTGCGGCATGAGCATGAGGTCGTCGAAGAGGAAAATCTTCGGGCGGACCTTGTTGACCGATTCGCGGCTGATCGATTCCAGCGAGGTGAGCAGGGTGTCGACCTGCGGCTTGTCCATCTCGTTCATCAATTCAGCGACCTTCGTCGAGCCGATCGAGTTCTTCTCGGCATCGATCTCGGCCAGCAGCGTCATCACCTGCTTTTCGATGATCTGCGCGGCCTTGGGGCTGACAGACTTCAGATTGACCGTACGGTTCATGATATCAGCACGGCGACCGTCCGGGATCTGCATCAAGACCTTGGCGCCAAACGACGAGGGCATCATGGAGAGGATGTAGGCAACTGTCTGCGGATGCTCGCGCAACAGGAACTTGCCGATGAACGCCGGATCGCCTTCGCCGAGGCGATCCCATATCGATGTCTCGTAAGCCTGGAACGTCGTGCGACGGCCAAGCAGGCTGTCGACTTCGTCAGGGGTCAGACCTTCCTCGAGAATGCTTTCGATCGCCTTGGCGTTGTCCATGAGACCGGCGCCTTCGGTGAACAGGTCCTCGAATTCGGCAACAAGTCCCAGCAGCTCATCCGGGGGGATGGCGCGCAGCGTTTGCGCCGAGTTGATGATCGTCTGCAACTCGGCCTGCGTGAAATACTTCAACAGCCTGCCGGCGACCCCTTTCCCCATCGCGAGGAGAACGGCCGCCGCCTTTTCAGCCTGGGTCAACGGTTTCTCGGCTAGAGCGCCGCCGAAATCGTCAAAGTCCATCATGGTCTAACCTCTCCGTCCCTGCACCGGGATCAGGCTTTTTTTGTACTCAGAACTTCTATCAGTTTGACGCCAAAACGTGTGTCGTCGTTGTCCAGGACGGTGATCTCGCCGCGTGCGATCTTGCGGCCGTTCACCATGATTTCGACCGGTTCGCCGATCTTCTTGTCGAGCGCGATGGTCGCGCCTTCGTTCAGGTTCATCAGGCCGGCAACCTGCATGCGGCTGCTGCCCAGCATGATTTGAACGTCGATCGGGATGTCCATGATCAGATCGAGGTTCGACTGCATGGCGCTGCCAAGCGGCGCCGGCTCTGACGCGATCGCGTTGAAGGAGGTATCGCCGAAATCGGGGGAGCCGCCAAAGTCGGAGGTTGCGCCGAAATCGCTTCCACCGAACGCGGAGTCGCCAGCCGTATCCTCGAAATCGCCCCCAAAGGTCGACAGATCGGTGCTGCCGCTGAACGCGTCGCTCTCTCCCGCGAAATCCGGCAGGCCGCCGTCTGCGTCGGTCTTCAGGACGCCGCGCAGGTCATCGATGGCCTGATCAAGCTCGGCCTCGTTGCCCGGGAGCTCCATTGAAAGGTCGCTGGTCTTGGGTGTCTTCTTCGTCGCCATGAAATCACTATTCCAGTTGAAACTTGCCTCAAGCTGCCGTGCGGCGGCTCGGTTGGAAAATGGGCTAATTCATCAAGTGGCGGATGAGTTCGTCATCCGAGTTAATCGTATCCTTGACTCGGACGGTGTAATTCTCACCCGACCGTCCAAACTCGCAGACATACAATTCCTTACTGTTGGCGCTGACGTCGACGCGAACGTCGCCACGGTCATAGAAGGGGATAACGTCGCCGGCAGCGAGCTTTGAAATGGTCCTCAGCGTCAGGTCCTGCAGACGGATTTTGGCGTTGAGTGTTACCTGCGAGCGGCGCACCTGCTCGCTGAGTTGGTCGCTCCATTCCGCGGACTTTGCCGACTGTCCCTTGGCCTTTGGAGGCGCCACCGTCGTCTTCAACAGGGCGGCCTGGGGTACGATCAGCGAGAAATCCGAAGTGATGCCGGACAGCGTGATCGACATGTTGATTGCGGCGGCAAACTCGTCGGGTTTGTCCTCGGCGGGCTTGGTCCGCGTTTCGAACGCGTAGGGGAACTCCATGGCCGGCTCGAATCCACCGGGCGCGTTCACCGCGGAGCGGAGAACATTGGCGATCTTGTCGAAGACCATGACCGCGAGTTCGAGCTCGATTATGGAGAGCAGGCGGTCGGCCGGCTGCTCGACTGTCCCGGCATCCGCACCCAGCAAATGCTCCATCAGCGTGATGACGAAGCTGTTGCCGCAGGCGAGCGTGATGTTCTGCGACCAGTTGCGGAGTGTCGCGTCGACAAGCGTGGTGTTGCCGCCCAGATCGGTAACCAGGTCGTTCTTGTGTCCGGTGTCACAGCCGAGATAGGCGACTTCGACGTCCAGGTTGGTCTCGCTCTTGATAACGTCCGGCAGGAAGGCCGTATAGACATCGCCGAATGCGCCGCAGAGCTTCTCGATGGTAGCCTTGTCGCCCAGCCGGCCAGTCAGCTTGGCAAGAAGGGCTTCATCCATGAGGGGGTTCTTGAGGATAGCGTTCATGACCGTTTACGCCGCCTTGTTCTCGCCGCCGGGGTTCATCATTTCCTGCTCGACGGCGTCGATTGAAGGACGTTCGTAGGCCGAGATGGTCTTGCGGCCGTATTCGAGCGCAACCTGCGGCACCGAGCCGTTCATGTAGGCGAGCAGCGTCTGCTTGACGATGACATAGAGGCGGTGCTGCTTGTTGCGGACGATCTTGATCTGAGAAACGATCGGCGAGCAGACGCAATAAGACAAGAGAATGCCGAGGAAGGTGCCGACGAGTGCCGAGCCGATCAGGTGGCCGAGAACTTCGGGCGAATCGTTGATGTGCGCCATCGCCTTGATGACGCCGAGAACAGCGGCGACGATACCGATCGCCGGGAATGCGTCGCCCATCGTCTGGATCGCGTGATAAGGCTTCATCTTGTCATGAAGGATCGTGTTGATCTCTTCGTCCATGAGCGCTTCGATCTCATGCGAACGGGCATTGCCGATGATGATCAGGCGGACGTAGTCGCAGATGAACGCCGTCAGTTCCTTGTTTTTCAGGATCGTCGGCGCGGATTGGAAGATGGAGGATTCGGCCGGATTGTCGATATGGGCTTCGATCTCGTTGCGCGATTTCGTACGAAGGTCGCGCATCAGGGAATAGAGAACGCCGAGCGTATCGAGATAATTCCGTTCCTTGGGAACCGTGTGCTTGAACGCTTCGCCGAGTGCCTTTCCGGAATCCTTCACCACCTTCATCGGGTTGCCCATGACGAAGCTGCCGAGGCCCGCGCCGCCGATGATGACGAGCTCGAAGGGCTGCCAGAGCGCATCGACATGGCCGCCCATTGCCATGAAACTGCCGATGATGCAGCCGCAGGTAATCACAAATCCGATAATGATATTCATCGTCAGTCCAAACCTGATCGTTATTTTCAACCCAAGGGATAGGGCTGCTGGCTTGCGTGAGGCTGATGAATGCCCCTGCAAATCAAGCTTTTGCATGCCAGCTTCGCGCAAGGATTTGCTGTCAGCTTGTCGGTGACGAATGGGCATCCGTGCCCGTTTCTGAGATGCCGCCTCAGCGAGATCCGTGGTCGAACCGACTGCAAACACCCGGATTTCGTACCGTTCATCGCCAATGCAGGAGCCTATCGGGATGCAATCCGGTCTTTATGTTTCTTTGTCGTCGCAGATCGCACTCGAACGTCGCCTCACAACCATCGCCGACAACATGGCGAACGTGAACACGACCGGCTTTCGCGCGACGGAGGTGAAGTTCGACGAGATGCTTGGCGAGACAGGCAACAAGATCAATGCCAAGATCGCCTATGTGTCACAAGGCAACGATTATCTCTCGGGCGATAGCGGCGAGCTCGAGCACACCGGAAACATGCTGGACTTCGCGATCAAGGGCGACGCCTGGTTCTCTGTTGACACGCCGGCAGGTAAGGTTCTGACCAAGGACGGCCGCTTCACCATGAAGGATAACGGCGAACTCGTGTCGGTCCGCGGCTATCCGGTTCTTGATGCCGGCGGTGCGCCGGTGACGCTCAACACGGCCGCCGGCGAGCCAAAGGTCGGCGCCGATGGACTGATCTACCAGGACGGCAAGCAGGTCGGTTCGCTGGGTCTCTTCGAGGCCGATATCAGCAAGGGCTACCTGCGCTATGAAAACAGCGGCATCATGACGACGGAGCAGCCGCGCGCCGTCACCGATCGCTTCAATGTCGGCGTCCAGCAGGGCTACCTGGAAAACTCCAACGTCAACGCCATGCGCGAAATCACGCAACTGATCGAAGTCAATCGCGCCTTCGAGAGCATGACGTCGCTTTCGAAGGACAGCGAGGCGTCGTTCAGCGAAGCGATCAAGACGCTCGGCGGCAGCCGCTAGTCGAGGTCTGACGCATGGGTAATACACCGCTTACCGAAGCCGATCTCTCACCGAAGCTCGCGCATCTTGCCGGGCTCGTGTCGCGCTACTCGAATCCCGAGTTTTCGGTCGCCGCTGGCGGCCATGTCCAGACGATCGCGGCCGGCCACTACACGGTCACCGGGCTGTCGCGCCATGTGCGGCTCGGCGAGTTCGTAGCACACAAATCGTCCACCGGCATTCACTTGGGCGAGGTCGTCCGCGTCGAGCCGGAACTGACCTATGTCTGCCCGATCGAGCCGGGCGAGCCGATCGGCATCCATGATACGGTCATCCGCAAGGGTGCCTTTCGCATTTCGCCTGATGACAGTTGGTGCGGGCGCACGATCAATTCGCTGTGCGAGCCGATCGATGGGCTAGGCCCCATCGTCGAAGGCCTCGGTCGCCGCTCCATTTCCAACACCGCGCCGCCGTCGATGACGCGAAAGCGCGTCGAGAAAGGCTTCAAGACAGGCGTTCGCGCCATCGACATTTTCTCGCCGCTCTGCCTCGGCCAGCGTCTCGGCATTTTCGCCGGTTCAGGCGTCGGTAAATCGACGCTGCTGTCCATGTTGGCGCGCGCCGACGCCTTCGACAAGGTTGTCATTGCCCTTGTTGGCGAACGTGGCCGCGAAGTACGCGAGTTCATCGAGGATACGCTCGGCACCAACATGAGGAAGGCGATTGCCGTCGTTGCAACGAGCGACGAGAGCCCGATGCTGCGCAAGATGGCGCCGCTGACCGCCGTCACCATCGCCGAACACTTCCGCGATCAGGGCGACGATGTGCTCTTGATCGTCGATAGCGTCACCCGATTTGCCCACGCCATCCGCGAGGTTGCTACCGCATCCGGCGAACCGCCGATCGCGCGCGGCTACCCCGCTTCTGTTTTCACCGAGTTGCCACGTCTGCTGGAGCGCGCAGGTCCCGGCCCGGAAGGCACGGGGACGATCACCGCGATCATCTCGATCCTCGTCGATGGCGACAACCACAACGACCCGATCGCCGACTCGACCCGCGGTATCCTGGACGGACATATCGTTCTGCAGCGCAGCCTGGCGGAGGAGGGACGCTACCCGCCAATCGATCCGCTGGCCTCGATCTCGCGCCTCGCGCGCAAGGCCTGGACCCCGGACCAGGAAAAGCTCGTGTCGCGTCTGAAGACGCTCATCCATCGGTTCGAGGAAACCCGCGACCTCCGCCTGATCGGCGGCTATCGGCAGGGCGCCGATCCTGATCTCGACATGGCGGTCAAGCAGGTACCCATTATTTACGATGTTTTGAAACAGTCGCCGGGCGATGTCGATTCGCAGGATGCCTTTGCCGATCTGGCTGGGGCCCTGAAAGCGGCGGCCGGCATCGGCGGCCAGCCGAATATCCGCAGGTAGAGAGGCGCGACGTGACCGATTTCGATGACGATGAGAAGATCGCTCCCCTGAAGCCCTTGCGGCGCAAGACCATCTTCCTTGACCGCGCCTTGACGATTGCCGGCCTGGCATTGGCTGGAGCGTCCGCGTTTTTCCCATGGTACGTCTTCTTCAACGAGGACAAGTTCGGCATCAACGTCGCGCAGGGCGACCGCACGCGCGATCTCCCGGACTGGCCGGCGCGAAACGTCTTCAGCGTCTCGCCGCTGGCGATGGCCAACAAAAACCAATACGAGAAGAAGCCCGAAATTCCGGTCGATCCGCTGACGACCGCGACGGTCTCCAACATCGGCAAGGAGGATGACAAGGGTCCGCCGGCCGAAGACCAGCCGTTTCCCAGCAAGTCCGGTTTTCGACTTCTCCACGTGGCAAACGGCCGCGCGCTGATCGAAGACCCGTCCGGCATGTATGTCGTGCGTGTCGGCTCGATTCTGCCGGACGAGAGCCGGCTGGCGACGTTGGAGGAGCGTGATGGCAAATGGGTCATCATCACCTCCAAGGGCGATGTCTATCAGCATAATTGAGCACCGCCCACGAGGCAGCGAATCAACGGAAGGCTCCACCGATGGTTGGAGCCTTCTTCGCGTTGTGGAGGCAGTGGCCAAAAAGCTCCCGGATTGCCGGACCGCATTCCCCGTAAGTCTGACGCAAGATTACCGCCCTAGGTTCGCATCAGTAAAAACGGAGAGTTCCCATGCAACCGATTCAACTTTTCGACTTGGCCTCGCGGCAGGCCGAATGGCTGACGATCCGTCAGGAGGTTGTTGCCGGCAACATCGCGAACGCGAACACGCCGAAGTATCGCGCCAAGGACATCACGCCCTTCCAGGCCGCCCTCGACAAGTCGGACGTTACGATGGCGCGCACCAATGCTGCGCACCTCACCGGCAATGATCTGGGCACGAAGAGCGACATCGACGTCAAGGATGCGAGTCTCGATCAGGAGATCGGTGTCCAGGAGTCCGGCAACACGGTCGGTCTCGCCGAGGAACTTTCCAAGTCTGGTGAAATCAAGCGTCAATACGATTTGAACACCTCGCTGGTGAGCTCGTTCAACCGGCTGATGCTGATGACGGTGAAGAGCTAAGATCATGGACCCTTTGTCGGCAGCACTCAAAATCGCAGGATCGGGGCTCGAGGCGCAATCGACGCGCCTGCGCATCGTGTCCGAAAACATTGCCAACGCCCGCTCGACGGGTGATACGCCCGGCGCCGATCCCTACCGTCGCAAGACGGTCACATTCGGGGAAGCCGTGGATCGCGCCAACGGTGTCACCACGGTCAACGTCAAGAAGCTCGGCGAGGATGAATCGAAGTTCATCACCGAATACGACCCGAGCAATCCTGCGGCGGACGAGAAGGGCATCGTCAAGCTCCCCAACGTCAACATGCTGGTCGAGATGGCCGACATGCGGGAAGCCAACCGCTCCTATGACGCCAATCTGCAGACCATCAAGCAATCCCGCGACCTGATCTCGGCAACGATCGATCTACTGAAGAGCCAATAATGATCAACAACGTCAATAGCGTCAGCTCCCTCTCAATGACCCGCGGCCTCGCCGCTATCGAACAGGACAGCTCGACGGCTTCCTCAGCTGCAGAAAGCGCAGCAAACGACGGCGGCTTCGGTGCGGTTCTCAGCAATGTTGCGACTGGGGCAGTGAACACCCTGAAGAATGCGGAAAGCATGTCTTTTGCCGGCATCAAGGGCACGGCCACCACACGCGAAGTCGTCGATGCCGTCATGCAGGCGCAGCAGACGCTGCAGACTGCAATCGCTATTCGCGACAAGGTCGTTTCTGCCTTTCTCGACGTCACCCGGATGCAGATGTAATTGATTTAAGGACGAAGCCATGAGAGCGCTTGCCATTGCTGCGACGGGTATGGATGCCCAGCAGACCAATCTCGAAGTCATCGCCAACAACATCGCGAACATCAATACGACCGGCTACAAGCGGGCTCGCGCTGAATTTACCGACCTGCTGTATCAGACCGAGCGCGCCAAGGGCGTTTCCAACCGCGCAAACCAGGCGATCGTGCCGGAAGGTGCGAACATCGGTCTCGGCGTCCAGACGTCCGCTGTCCGCAACCTGCACATTCAGGGCGAACTCTCGCAGACCGGCAACGATCTCGATGTGGCGATGATCGGTCGCGGCTTCTTCCAGATCCAGGCGCCGGATGGCACCACGCTCTATACCCGCGCCGGCGCCTTCAACAAGAACGAGACAGGCCAGATCGTCACTGTCGACGGCTATCTCGTGGCTCCGAACATCACGATCCCACAAGGCTCGACGCAGGTCACGATCAGCCGCTCGGGCGAAGTCTCAGCGAAGCTGCCGGGCAATACCGATCCGACCGTGCTCGGCCAGCTGCAGATCGCCGACTTCGTCAACGAAGCCGGCCTTCAGCCGCTCGGCGACAACCTCTTCCAGCAGACGCCGGCCTCAGGTGATCCCGTCGTCGGCACGCCCGACGAAGAGGGCTTCGGCTACATGAAGCAGGGCTACCTCGAGTCCTCGAACGTCGATCCAGTGAAGGAAATCACCGAACTGATCTCGGCGCAGCGTGCCTATGAAATGAACTCCAAGGTCATCACCACCGCCGACGAAATGGCCTCCATCGTCAGCAAAAACCTGAAGTAGCAGGGAAGGGCCGAAACATGATGTTTTGCCGGGTCAAAGGCATCCTCGGATGGGCGGCAGCCGCCGTCGTTGCGATCACCGCATTTGCCGCACCGCAGGCAGCATTTGCCGCCGGGATGGGCTTTGCGGTCGTTCCGACAACGACGATCTACCCCGGCGAAACCGTGTCCGGCGCCCAGCTCCAGGAAGTGGAAGTGACCAACCCGAACCTGACGGGAGACTATGCAAAGTCGATCCGCCAGGTGGAAGGGATGATCTCGAAGCGCACGCTTTTGCCGGGACGCACCATCTCGGTCTCGGCACTGCGCGAGCCCTTTACCGTGGCACGCGGCTCGTCGATCCGGTTGATCTTCACGCTTGGCCCGATGACGATCTCCGCAGCAGGCTCACCGCTTGAAGACGGCATGACGGGGCAGCTCATCCGCGTTCGCAACATGGATTCCGGCGTGATTGTCAGCGGCACCGTGCTCGCCGACGGCACCATACACGTGGCCGCAAAATGAAGAAGTTTTTCCGCCTTTTCGTCGCTCTCGCGTTTTTGTCTCCGAACGTCGTCGCGGTCACGCCCGCTGCGGCGATGAATTCGCGCATCAAGGACATCGCCTCCTTGCAGGCAGGACGTGACAACCAGCTGATCGGCTATGGCTTGATCGTCGGCCTCCAAGGGACGGGCGACGGCTTCCGTGCCTCGCCGTTTACCGAGCAGTCGATGCGCGCGATGCTGCAGAATCTTGGCATCTCCACGCAGAGCAGTCAGTCCAACGCCAAGAACACGGCGGCTGTGATGGTCACGGCCAATCTGCCGCCTTTTGCCAGCCCCGGCAGCCGCATCGATGTGAACGTCAGTTCGCTTGGTGATGCGACCTCGCTACGCGGCGGCACGCTGATCATGACATCGCTCTCGGGCGCAGACGGCCAGATCTACGCGGTCGCGCAGGGCTCCGTCGTTGTCTCGGGCTTTAACGCCCAGGGCCAGGCCGCAACGATAACCGAGGGCGTGACGACCGCCGGTCGTGTGCCGGGCGGCGCCATCATCGAACGCGAGCTGCCCTCGCGCTTCAAGGATTCCGTCAATCTCGTTCTGCAGCTGCGCAACCCCGACTTCTCGACGGCCATCCGCATCGCCGATGTCGTCAACGGCTACGCTTCCGCTCGTTTCGGCGGCCCGGTAGCCGAGGCCAAGGATGCGCAGGAGGTCATCGTCCAGAAGCCGAGAACGGCGGATCTGACACGTCTGATGGCCGATCTGGAGAATCTCGTCGTCGAAACGGATACCCCGGCCAAGGTCGTCGTGAACGAGCGGACCGGAACGATCGTTATCGGTGCGGACGTGCGCGTATCGCCGGTCGCCGTCAGCTATGGTACTCTGACCGTCCAGGTGACCGAAACGCCACAGATCATTCAGCCCGAGCCATTCTCGCGTGGCGTGACCGCGGTACAGCCGCAGACCGATATCGCAGCGCAGAAGACCGGCGGCAAGGTGGCGCTGCTGGACGGGCCTGACCTCAGGACACTGGTGGCGGGTCTCAACAACATCGGCGTCAAGCCGGATGGCATCATTGCCATCCTCCAGGGCATCAAATCAGCCGGCGCGCTGCAAGCGGAGCTCGTCCTGCAATGATGAAGAACATGGCCTTGTCCGATCTGCTTCAGCGGCTTGCCCTGCCGACCATGGCCGTCGTGGCGCTGTCCATTCCCGGGGCCTTCGCACAGGAGCAGCCGGCGCCGAAGGGTGAGATGACCTCGCAGGAAGAGATCAAGCAGTTCTGCACGAACATTGCCGATCCCGCCCGCGACCAACGCT
Organism: Rhizobium grahamii CCGE 502; assembly: GCF_000298315.2. Taxonomy (GTDB): domain Bacteria; phylum Pseudomonadota; class Alphaproteobacteria; order Rhizobiales; family Rhizobiaceae; genus Rhizobium; species Rhizobium grahamii. The sequence continues at coordinate 107,443 of NZ_AEYE02000004.1, forward strand.
ACCTGCTGCAGAAGCAGGAACTCGAGAAGCTCCGCGCCGACGTCGATTCGCGCATTGCCGAGATGAACAAGCGCAAAGAGGAATATCAGGACTGGCTGAAGCGCCGTGATGTCTTCCTCAAGCAGGCCGAAGCGGGCCTCACCGATATCTATAAGAAAATGAAGCCGGACGCAGCCGCATCGCAGCTGCAAGAGGTCAAGATCGAGGTGGCAGCGGCGGTCATCATGCGGCTGAACCCGACCCAGTCGAGCCTGATCCTCAACGAGATGGATCCGCAGAAGGCTGCGGTCATCGCCAACATCATCGCCAGCGCGTCCGATCCAAATACGTCGAAGGACCCCTCATGAACAAGCGTTTCCCGGCCGCGATCGCCGCTGTCGCCCTCCTTGCAGGCTGCGCATCACCGCAGGCTGTCAATGAGATCGGTCGCGCCCCGGCCATGAGCCCGATCGGCAGCGGTCTCGCCTATGGCCAGACGCCCCAGATGGCGCTCTATCCGAAGCAGCCGCGCCAGGTGGCGCAGGGCTACTCGCTCTGGAGCGACTCGCAGGCCGCCCTCTTCAAGGATGCCCGCGCTCTCAATGTCGGCGATATCCTGACCGTCGATATCAAGATCAACGATAAGGCGAAATTCGAGAACGACACCAGCCGCAGCCGAACCAATTCGAGCGCCATGAACTGGGACGTCAACGCCAACGTCATGGGTTGGAATCCGTCCTCGAAGACCGACCTGACCTACGGCTCCGACACCAGCACCGACGGCAAGGGTAAGATCGACCGCTCCGAAACGCTGAAGCTTCTGGTCGCCGCGGTGGTCACCGGCATTCTCGAGAACGGCAATCTGGTGATCAGCGGCTCCCAGGAGGTTCGCGTCAACCAGGAGATCCGCATTCTCAACGTCGCCGGTATCGTCCGTCCACAGGACGTCGACGCCGACAACCTGATTTCCTACGAGAAGATTGCTGAGGCCCGCATCTCTTACGGCGGTCGCGGCCGCCTGATGGAAGTGCAGCAGCCGCCGCGCGGCCAGCAGGCCGTCGATCTCTTCTCGCCGCTCTGAGGCAGAACATCATGGCAGAGACAGAAGCCGCCGAAGGCCAGCCGAAGAAGAAATCGGCCGCAATCATGACCATCGCCGGGCTCGCGATCCTGACGCTGCTCGGCGCCGGCGGCGGATGGGTGGTTGGTGCCATGGTCGCACCCAACATCAAGGGTGCCGAGCAGGCGGAGCAAGCAAAGGTGGCCAAGGACGAGGCCGCGCAAAAGAAGGAAGGCGAGGCGGGACTGCCTCACATTTCCACGGAAGCCAACAACGTCGTTCAGCTTGAGCCGATCACGTCGAACCTCGCCTATCCCTCGGAGAACTGGGTTCGTCTGGAAGTCGCACTGCTGTTTTCCGGCCCGCCCGACGTGAAACTCGCAGAGGATATCCATCAAGATATTCTCGCCTACGTCCGTACGGTTTCGCTGCAGCAGATCGAAGGGCCGCGAGGCTTCGAATATCTTAAGGATGACATCCAGGAGCGTGTTGACCTTCGCGCGCAAGGCCGCGTATCGAAGGTCATGTTCAGGACCTTCGTCGTCGAATGATTCGATTCCTATTGCTGTTCGCTGCCATGATGGCGGCACCGGAGCTGGCGCATGCGCAGCAGCTCCCGACAAACCTGTTGAACTTGCCGGTCGACGGTTCTGTCGCGGCATGGATCATCAGAACATTCGGCCTGCTGACCGTCCTTTCGGTCGCGCCGGGCATCCTGATCATGGTGACGAGCTTCCCGCGCTTCGTCATCGCCTTCTCGATCCTTCGGTCGGGAATGGGCCTGTCCTCCACTCCTTCGAATATGATCTTGCTGTCGCTGGCGCTGTTCATGACCTTCTATGTCATGCAGCCGACCTTCGACCAGGCATGGCAGACGGGCGTTCAACCGCTCCTGTCGAACCAGATCGACGAGCAGCAGGCCATCACGCGCATCGCGGAACCCTTCCGCACCTTCATGACAAACAACACGCGCGACAAGGATCTGGCGCTTTTCGTCGATTTGGCGCGGGAGCGCGGCCAGAGCGTCGAGACCGGTGAGAAGATCGACTACCGCGTCCTCATTCCCGCTTTCATGATCTCGGAGATCCGGCGCGGTTTCGAGATCGGCTTTCTGGTTGTTCTCCCATTCCTGGTCATCGACCTGATCGTTGCCACCATCACCATGGCGATGGGCATGATGATGCTGCCGCCGACATCGATTTCGCTGCCGTTCAAGATCCTCTTCTTCGTGCTGATCGACGGCTGGAATCTCCTGGTCGGAAGCCTGGTCCGCTCGTTCCACTAGGCTCACGGCGCAACCTGCGAGCAAAATACCACGAAACGGAAAACCCGCCGCGGAGACGCGGCGGGTTTTCTGTTTGTCGGGTTGGCTCACACGGTGGTGATGAAAGGCGTTGTCCGCGGCGGCAGCGCCGGGACGTCGAGATGATCCGGCTCCAAGCCGCGCTTGGCGCGGTCGACCATCATTTCGTAAGCCTTCTCGAGATGCTGCCGGAAGCGATCCGCATCGAAGAGCGGCATGATGCCGGCGTTTTGCTTGAGGCGCGCCTTGTAGGCGACGACGCGTTGCGTATCGAGCGCCATCTCCACGGCCATATCCTCATAAGCCTGCGTATCGGTGGCCACGAGGTCCGGCAAGCCGATGGCATTCAGCAAGCTCTCGCTGACGCGCGACGCGAAGTTGGTACCCTTGACGGTCAGTACCGGCAAACCGCCCCAGAGCTGCTCCGACGTTGTCGTGTGACCGTTGACCGGGAAGGTGTCGAGGCCCAGATCGGCGCATTGCTGTCGGTCGATATGCTTTTGATAGGTGACGCGCGGGCAGAAGATGATGCGATCCGCAGTGATCCCGCGCTTGTTCGCGTAGTTCCGGATATTCGTTTCGGCGCGAACTGACGAGAGCATCAGCCAGAGGACGCTGTTCGGCGCGCGCCGGAGGATGTTGCACCAGATATCGAGCGTCTCGGCCGTAATCTTGCGATTGCCGTTGAATGACGCGAACACGAATGCATCGTCCGGCAGTCCGACCGCCGCGCGCGTGGTAGGCGTCGGCTTCGGGCGGTTCATCGGATCGTTCGGCTGGTAGCTCTCGGGCATCCTAACGAATTTCTCGTGATAGTGAGGCTTGGCGCGATCGGGCAGGACGACGTGATCGCCGACGATGTAATCGAGGTCGATGTTGACCGTGCTGCCGGGAAAGCCCAGCCAGGATACGTGGATCGGCGCGACACTCTGGTTAAGGATATCCGGCCGCCCGTCGGTGGTATGACCCTTGAGATCGACAAGAATGTCGATTTCCAGCTCTCGGATTTTTTCGGCGACCTCAGCGTTGGTCAGATCGCGGATCAGGCAGATGTTGCCCCAGGCGGATCGGTCGGCCTTGTTCGCTGCCAGATACGCTTCTCCGGAGTGGCAGAAAAGGGTGATCTCAAAGCGGTTGCGGTCATGCAGCTCGAGCACACGCTGGAGCAGCTTCATCGTCGCATGGTCGCTCCAGAAGTCTGACGAGAGATAGCCGATCCGGATCTTCTCTCCCCAGTTGTGAGGCAGCAACCGCCGCTTTGCCGCGAGTTCCGGCAATGACAGGAGGGGGTTGAGCGAGACGATGCCGTTCAGCGCCTCGTCTCCGCACCAATGCAGATTATAGAAGGGGTTGTCCTTTCGCAGAAACTCGAGATCGCGCTTCGCGATCATGTCGGCGATCGGACCAAAAAGGCTGGCGACGCGGCCGTAGTCGCAGGTCTCCCGCGCAAAGACGAGATTGAGCAGGCGGAGCGCCGGCATCTCAGGAAATCGCTTGAAGAGGTTCGCTACGAGGGCCTCGTTCGTCGGATCCAGAATGTGGTCGGTCAACGCGTGAACCGCGAGCGCGATGTGTTCCGGATTGGAGCTTTCCGAGATAACCCGCCTGAAAGGGCTGATGAGATCAAGCCGTCCCTGCTTGATGTAGATCGAGACGAGGACATAGGCGAGATCGGCGTCGTTTTGCGCCAACTTCATCACGCGCAAGGCATGCGCCAGCGCCTCCTGTTCGTCGCCGCTCTGCAAATACAGGATTGCTGCTTCGCGTGTGTAGATCGACTCCGCCTGACCATCGAGCTTCCCGGCGAGCGAATAGGCGGCGGCGGCTTCGGCCTTGAAGCCAAGCTTTATAAGGTTTTTGGCGAGAAGCACGTAGGTCTTGACGTCCTTCTGCGTGTCGACGAGTTGGTTCAGCACCTCAAGCGACTTGAGATAGAGGCCCTTCTGGTAATCCTTGGAGGCCGCTGCGAATGAAATGCTACTGTTCAAGACCCACTCCATGCCGGGATTTCGTCGACGCGCCAGACCACGAGCATATGGGCACGGTCCTAGCTGTCTCATTCTAAGCATTTGAAGCTTGCATGAAGCCGGTGTTGCAGCGGGGCGAGGCGATCTCTTCAGCCATCATTAACCACTGCAGGTGTCGGCGGCGGTTTCCTAATGATCTTAACTGCTTGGCAATCAATGGCTGCGAAATTCACATGGACATGACGGGTTTGGTTGCTCAACAAAATGGCACCGAGTGGCATGAAGCTGGTCCGTCATCGCCGGTATAGAAGTCCGGTATGTCCTCCTTTTGTATTTTGTTTTTGGGGACAGACTTATGACAAGCATTAACACCAACAATTCCGCAATGGCGGCACTCCAGACGCTGCGCAACGTCAACAAAGGCTTGAACGAGACGCAGGCGGCAGTTTCGTCTGGCCTGCGCGTCGGCAAGGCTTCCGACAACGCTGCTTACTGGTCGATCGCCACCACGATGAAGTCGGACAACAAGGCCCTTTCGGCTGTTTCCGACGCCCTCGGCATGGGTGCTGCAAAGATCGACACGGCTTACACCGCTGTTGACAGCGCCATCGATATCGTTGGCGAAATCAAGGCCAAGCTCGTTGCCGCAACTGAAAAGGGCGTCGACAAGGCGAAGGTTCAGGACGAAATCTCGCAGCTGCAGGCACAGCTCTACAGCGTTGCCCAGTCGGCTTCGTTCAACGGCGAAAACTGGGTCAACAACTCGGGCGGCACCGTCAGCGTTGTTTCCTCCTTCGTCCGCGGCACCAACGGTACGGTCAGCATCAAGACCACCGACTACGTTCTCAGCGCCACGAACACCCTGTTCAACAGCGCGACGGGCGGCATTCTCGGCTCGACCGGCACGAACTACACGACGGCTTCGATCTACTCCTTCACGATCAGCTCGACGACGACCCAGGGCCAGATCGACAGCCTGCTCAGCGACGTTGAAAGCGCTCTGAAGTCGATGACCACGCTCGGCTCGCAGCTCGGTTCGCTGCAGAAGCGCGTCGACATCCAGTCCGATTTCGTCTCCTCGCTCAGCGACTCGATCGACTCCGGTATCGGCCGCCTGGTTGACGCCGACATGGAAGAAGAGTCCTCCAAGCTCAGCGCCCTGCAGACCCAGCAGCAGCTGGCGATCCAGTCGCTGTCGATCGCGAACTCCTCTTCGCAGAACATCCTCTCGCTGTTCCGCGGCTGATAACAGCTTCGCGCAGTATCAGGGAAAAGTTTTACGGCCGGGGCTTGCTCCGGCCGTAAATGTTTTAATTTCCGGTTAATGCGGCGCCGCTAAGCATCAGATTTTTTTAGATATTTTTAATTTTTCGGTTCAGAGTTTCTTAACCATGATAGGGTTTTATGTGCCTATCGAAACGGCGAGTTGACTGCGCACAGAGAGCGGTCAACAGGCATGAGGCTGACCGTCGTTCCCGGTAGTCCGGAATGTCCCTTCCTATCAATTATGCCAAAGGGGCAAATTAAAATGACCAGCATTCTGACCAACAATTCCGCAATGGCCGCTCTCCAGACGCTGCGCGATGTCAACAGCGGCCTGTCGAAGACGCAGGGCGCCGTTTCGTCTGGCCTGCGCGTCGGCAAGGCTTCCGACAACGCTGCTTACTGGTCGATCGCCACCACGATGAAGTCGGACAACAAGGCCCTTTCGGCCGTTTCCGACGCCCTCGGCATGGGTGCTGCGAAGATCGACACGGCTTACACCGCTGTCGACAGCGCCATCGACCTCGTCGGCGAAATCAAGGCCAAGCTCGTTGCCGCAACTGAAAAGGGCGTCGACAAGCTGAAGCTGCAGGACGAAATCACCCAGCTGCAGGCACAGCTCTACAGCGTTGCCCAGTCGGCTTCGTTCAACGGCGAAAACTGGGTCAACAACTCGGGCGGTACCGTCAGCGTTGTTTCCTCCTTCGTCCGCGGCACCAACGGTACGGTCAGCGTCAAGACCACCGACTACGTTCTCAACGCCACGAACACCCTGTTCAACAGCGCGACGGGCGGCATTCTCGGCTCGACCGGCACGAACTACACGACGGCTTCGATCTACTCCTTCACGATCAGCGCGACGACGACCCAGGGCCAGATCGACAGCCTGCTCAGCGACGTCGAACTCTCTCTGAAGGCGATGACCACGCTCGGCTCGCAGCTCGGTTCGCTGCAGAAGCGCGTCGACATCCAGACCGACTTCGTGTCCTCGCTCAGCGACTCGATCGACTCCGGTATCGGCCGCCTGGTTGACGCCGACATGGAAGAAGAGTCCTCCAAGCTCAGCGCCCTGCAGACCCAGCAGCAGCTGGCTGTACAGTCGCTGTCGATCGCGAACTCCTCTTCGCAGAACATCCTCTCGCTGTTCCGCAACTAACACCAGGAGCGCCTCCGGGCGTTTCGGCAGACAGATCGCCAATCGAAAGCCGCGCTTCCCAAGCGCGGCTTTTTTAATGCTTGTTAACTTCGCGTTAACCAAACTCATGTTTTCTGCCGTCAACGAAACGGTATGTTAACCAAGCTTAAGAAGCGGTTAGCGGGCATGAAGCTGATTGCCGTTCCCCGGTGGCGGACCGGAATGTCCCTTTTCAATATTTGCCAATAAGGGGCGATAATTTCATGACCAGCATTTTGACGAACGTCGCGGCAATGTCCGCCCTCCAGACCCTGCGCAGCATCAATGGCAGCCTGGAAGAGACACAGAGCCGTGTTTCGTCCGGCTACCGCGTCGCCGAAGCCAAGGACAACGCTGCCTACTGGTCGATTGCAACGACGATGCGCTCCGACAACAAGGCGCTTTCGGCCGTTTCCGACGCGCTCGGCCTCGGCGCAGCAAAGGTGGACACCGCCTATTCGGCGATGGACAGCTCCATCGACGTCGTTAGCGAGATCAAGGCGAAGATTGTTGCGGCGACCGAAAAGGGCGTCGACAAGAACAAGATCCAGGATGAGATTGCGCAGCTTCAGCAGCAGCTCCTGAGCATCGCCCAGTCTGCCTCCTTCTCGGGTGAAAACTGGGTTGCAGGCAATACGACGAAGAGCGTCGTCTCCTCGTTTGTCCGCAACGCCAATGGTCAGGTCTCCGTCCAGACGACCCAGTATGTCCTTGACGACAGCACCAGCGGTAACGTCCTCTTCGGCATGACGACCACGGGTGCGATCAACACCTCGAGCGGTATCATCGGGACCTCCTCTGGCAGCGTCGGTTCCATTTACAGCATGAACATCAGCAGCTTCAGCCCTAGTGACATCGACCTCGCACTGACGACTGTCGAAGCCGGCCTGAGCGCAATGACGAAAGCAGCCTCGCAGCTCGGCTCGATCTCGACCCGCATCGACCTGCAGGAAAGCTTCGTTTCCGACCTCAGCGACTCGATCGACTCGGGCGTTGGACGCCTCGTCGACGCGGATATGGAAGAGGAATCGAGCAAACTAACGGCCCTGCAGACGCAGCAACAACTGGCGATCCAATCACTGTCGATCGCGAACTCCAGCGCGCAGAACGTTCTGACGCTGTTCAAGAACTAAGCCGTCCAGCAGTATCATAAAGAGATAGGAAAGCCGCGTCGTCGATGCGGCTTTCTCATTGTTTTTGAAGCAATAATCAAGATTGCGCGAGGCTTGCGACGCTGAAGCCGCTGCACTTGCGCCCGTGGAGCGCCTTGGTTAACTTCGCTTAACAGTTGATTTGTTTTGCGACAAACCGGACCTGGGAAACCAGCCGGGGGCATGACGCCAGGTCAGTCGCTGCCGGTCGCCGGCCTGTCCCGTTTCCCTACTCAGAGCCAGAAAATGACATACAAAATTACCAGCTCGGCCCAGGTAAACGCCCTCGCGGCGCTGCGCATCATTAACAAGGACGTCGCAACGACACAGCAGCAGGTTTCGTCAGGCTATCGCGTCGAAACGGCTGCCGACGATGCGACTTATTGGTCTTTTGCAAGCGTCATGCGCTCGGACAGCAGCTCGCTGCAGAACGTTCACGACGCGCTCGGCGTCGGTGCATCGAAGGTCGATACCGCCTATACGTCGATGGAAAGCCTCATCGACCAGTTGGGCGAGATCCGCAAGACCCTGGTGACAGCGCAGGAGGCCGGCGTCGACAAGACGAAGCTCAATACGACGCTGACCGAGTTGAAGGGACAGTTGCAGACGACTGTCCAGACGACGAATTTTGCCGGTGAAAACTGGCTGCTCAACCGCGATACGAACCTTCCGATCTCGCGCTCGGTGATCGGCGGTTTCGTGCGTGGCACGAGCGGTGAATATCAGGCGCAGACCATTGATTTTCCTGCCGATCAGACCGTCATGATCGATATGACGGACGCCAATCGCGGTCTTCTCACGAAGACGGTCGACGCGAACACGTTGAATTCCGATGGCACGACCACTGCTCGCAACTACTACCTACTGGATTCGGGCTCCACGACGCCTGCGAGCGGAACCGAAATAGCGCTCGACGCCAACACGACGCCGGCGCAATTGAAGGACATGATGGCGGTTGTCGATTCCATCCTGTCGAAACTGACAACGACCGCGGCCGGCCTCGGCACGATGAGTGCCCGTATCAGTGATCGTGTTTCCTATACCGCCAACATGTCCGATTTGATCGACAAGGGCGTTGGCGCGCTGGTCGACACCGACATGGACGAAGCCTCGACCCTTCAGAAGGCGCTGCAGACGCAGCAGCAAATGGGCGTTCAGGCCATCTCGATCCTGAATACTGCCGCCAGCAAGGTGCTGATCCTGTTGCAATAGTGGTCGGAGCGCTGTTGAGCTTGTCCGGCTTCACCCTTCATCCTCGCGCAAGTTTGACACCCTAGTTTCGATACAAAGGCGCAGTGCGAGAACCGTGCCGGATAAGTTGTCAGTTCATGATGGGGTACGGCATGTCGCAGTCCTCTGCAGCGAAAGGGTGGATTCGGTGAGCGCACTGCTCTCTCGGTACCTCAAGGATTTTGGCGAGCCTGCCGTCGTCGCTCCCGTCGCGGAAGCGGATGAATTTGCAGGCGACTTTGGTGGGTTTGCCGACGTCGCCTCCGAACCCGTGATCGACCTCGAAGCGGAGCGTCACAACGCTCATGCGGACGGCTATGCGGAAGCCACCGCGGCGCTGACGGAGAAATATGAGCTGGAAGCGCAGACGGTCGCACTCGTGCACCAGCGTGAAGTCGAAGAGCTTCGCGACCGGTACGAGGTGGAGGCCGCAGAGCTGATCGCCTCCCGTCTCGACGCGATGGCGGGCGATATCGCCGAACTCGTCAGCGCAACGGTCGCAAAGGCGCTTGCGCCTGTCATGACCGATGTTCTGTCACAAAAGGCTGCCGTTGATCTTGCCGGCATCCTGCGTGAGGCGTTGCTGGAAGGTGATGTCGGCACCGTGACGGTCAAGGGGCCGACGCGACTGTTCGACGTGCTGAAGAATACACTCGGCGAAAAGGTTGGTCTTCTGCGCCATCATGAAACGGCTGATGTCGACCTGACCGTCGAGTTTGACGACGCCGTCCTTGTCACGCGCATGTCAGCCTGGGCGACGAGCCTGAAGAAAGTTCTGGAATGAGTGATAGCGAAAACCACCATCACGGCAAGAACGAGATCATCATCGTCAAGCGGCATGGCGGCGGTGATCACGACGGTGCGCATGGTGGCGCCTGGAAGATCGCCTATGCCGACTTCATGACGGCCATGATGGCGTTCTTTCTCGTTATGTGGCTGGTCAACGCTGCGAACGAGGAAACCAAGGCCTCCGTCGCGACCTATTTCAATCCGATCAAGCTCGCCGACGAGAAGCCCACGCAAAAAGGCTTGAAGAAGCCGGTCGATCAGGCGGATGGCGACCAGAAGCAGGACAAGTCGAAGGAAAAAGAGGACGAACCGACCAAAGGCGCATCGGCCGCCAATGGCGATGACCAGACCTCGACCTCCGGCGACCAGACGAATTATTCGGAAGCCGACTTTTTCGAGAACCCCTATTCCGTGCTGGCGGAGATTGCGCAGGAAGTCGGTCAGCAGGCAAATGTCAGCGCCAAGGGCGAGGGCGGTGCCAGCGAATCCGGTCCGGCAACTGGTGCCGACGGCGGTCAGGCCTATCGTGACCCCTTCGATCCTGATTTCTGGACGAAGCAGGTGGAAGTCACGCATGCCGACAAGAAGCAGCCCGCCTCGAAGGATACGCCCGTTGATGGTGCGACAGACGCCACCGAAGTTGCCAAGGCGGAAACAGAGAATCCGGCGGATCTGACCGGCAAGGCTCAGAATGAGCAGGCTGAGGAAACGGCCGAGAGCCAGCCCCAACACGTTGCATCGTCGGTGGAGATGCCGTCTGAGAATGTCGAGGGTAAGGAAAAGCCGCAGACTGAGGCACAAAAGGCCGCCGAGCAGAAACGGGCTGAAGAGCTGCAAAAGGAAATCGCCCAACAGATTAGCGGCGTAGCCGGCAAGCTCGCCGAAGGTCTGACGGTAACATCATCGGAAGGCGGCCTCCTCGTCAGCATTTCCGATCAGAGCGACGATTCCATGTTCAACATCGGATCGGCCGTCCCACGCAAGGAAATGGTGCTTGCGATGGAGAAGATAGGCGAGGTCCTAAAGGGCAAGCCCGGCGCTGTCGTCATCCGGGGTCATACTGACGGTCGCCAGTACAAGGGCGAGAACGAGAACTGGCGCCTGTCCATGGATCGCGCCCAGGCTGCCTACTACATGATCGTTCGTGGCGGCCTCGACGAGAAGCGGGTTTCGCAGGTCTCAGGCTTCGCTGACCGCAAATTGAAGGATCAGGTGGATCCGTTCAATGCCACCAACAGACGCATCGAAATATTGCTGCAGGCGGATCAAGGATAGTCATGATCCGTCACCACCAACGTCTTCTGCTTATGCTTCTCGGCCTCGCGGTGGGGCCTGCTGCGGTCGCGCACGCGGAAGATCAGGAGGACATCGCGCCTTACAAGATGCTGAGGTCGCTGCAGTTCGTGCAGGACTCCGTCGTGCTCGGCGATCACTCGGCCGCCGAGATGCAGCGTTTCATGCTTGGCACGATTGATCAGCGTCTGCGTACGATCGACCAGTCGGTGTTCGACGATGATCGCAATGTCGATGCGGCACTCATCTATGCGATGAGCGGCGGCAATCCGGAGACCCTCGAATACCTGGTCGCCCGCGATGTAAACGGTCACTTCGACAACCGCATCAGCGACGTGCTGCGGAAGTATCTCAGTGGCAAGGGATTGCTCGTCGCCAAGAGCCTTGTCGAGACCGCGAACGAATACAAAGACAAGAAGATCGGTCCCTATCTTGCGCTGGTCGGCGGCAATGTAACCATCGCCAAGAGCCCGATGGAAGCGCTGAAGCTGTACGACCAAGCGCGCCTTACCGCACCGGGCACAATCGTCGAGGAGGCGGCGCTGCGCCGCTCCGTATCGATCTGCGTCGAAGCCGGCATGGTGGACAAGGGACTTGATTATTCGCAACGCTATGTGCGCCGCTTCCTGCATTCACCCTATGCCAGCCAGTTCGCGGACCTGTTCGTGAGGCTGCTCGTCAATCACGATCAAGAGGTGAAGGCCGACGACGTCATCAGCATCCTCTCCTTCATGGATGAGGCGAGGCAGCGTGAGGTCTATCTTCGCATCGCCCGCGCGGCTGCGATCGCCGGCAAGGGCGATCTCGCGCGGATGGCCGCGGCCCGCGCACAGACGCTCGCCGGCGATTCCGACAATGCCTTTGGGGCGCTGGCGGATTTTTATGGCGGCATGGCGTCGATCCCGACTGACAAGATCGATGCGGCCACGAAGAACATCTCATCCATCCCGGACCAGGAGTTATCGCCACGCGACCAGGCACTGCGGGCCGCGGCAAAAGCTATTGCGGAACAAGTGCTTCGCGCGCCGGACCCGGCAAGCTTGACGCAAGCGACGACCCCTAAATCTTATAGCCAAGAAATTACTTCTGAACAGGCAGCGGCCTCACCGGAGGCGGAGCAGGGGGATATACCAAATCCAGCTCCAGGTCCTGTTGTCGGAGACGCGGGTCTAACGCCGCCATCCAATGTTGGGGGACAGCAGGACGCCGACCCGTCATTCAGCGCATTCGTGACGTCAAGCCGATCGCAACTGGATGAAATCGACGGCCTCTTGAACAAAGAAAGCAATTGAGATGATGGACATCAGCGTTTCGGGGGGAGCGTCTGGAGCAGGGGCCGCCTCGGCGGCCGGCGCTGGCCGTCAGACGGGCAGCGGCGGTGATGCGGACGCAGGGGGGTTCTCCGACGTCCTGAACAAGGCCAGCGGCGGCAAGCATGACGCGGCCGGGCAAGCGACGGCAGACGGCAGCGGGTCCGGCGCGCCGCGTCATACGAGCACGAAGGCATTGATCGACCTTGGAAGCGCTTCGCTCGCAGCCCACGCCGAGATGAAAGAAAAGGCGTCCGGCTCCGTGGACAAAGACACGAAGAAGACGGAGCGCGGCGCCACGAAGGCCGGAGGCAAGCACGATGAGGCCGTCCCGGAGGATGCTGCCGACGTGCTAGAGGATGCCGTCGCGTCCCGTCCGGCCAAAGGCGCCAAGGAGACGAAGACTGACGCCACTGATGTCACGAACACTGGCGACAACGACAATGCCATCTCCGATGTTCTCAGCCTATTGAAGCAGCTGCCGACGGACGGAGCCGCCGCAGCCGCGTTTGCGGCCATGGCGGCTGCGAACCAAAAGGCTGACGGCAAGGTAATGGCCGATCCCAAAGACAAGCAGGTGGTCGGCACCAAGCAAAAGGACGAGACGTCCATTCACAACGATGCTGTCAGCGTCGATGCGACGGGCGACGTTCAACTGCCGGGCACGGATGTTGCTGGCGTTACCGACGCGACGACATTCAGGCTGAGCCGCGCCGATGGCCGTGGGCAGTCGATGGACATGCATCTTGGCTTGGACAAGGATGCCCCAGCCGAGTCCGGCGGCAAGGCCAGCATCGAGAGCGTATCCGTCCTCGACACGCGCCGCTATATCGGTCTGGCGCAGAACACCAATTCTGCCGCGGTGACGGCCGCGATATCCGGTGATCCGGAATGGGCGCAGGCCATGCAGGCGAGCTCATCCCTGTCGAACGCCGCTGAGTGGTCGAGCACCGGCAAGGTGGTGAATACGCTCAAGATCCAGATGAATCCGATCGATCTCGGCCTAGTCACGGCCACGATGCGGCTTCAGGGCGACGCGCTCAACGTCGACCTGAAGGTCGAGACCGGAGCGGCCTATCGACAGCTGAAGGAAGACCACGGCAAGATCATCGAGGCTCTACGCAGCCAGGGCTACGCGATCGACAACGTCACGATCAGCATGGCGCCCGTCGACCGCTCCGACACCGGCAATCAGGCGAACGCACAAGCGCAGCAGCAGGGCCAGGCCTTTGCTCAGCAGGGCCAGGGCGAGGCCAGAGAGCGCCAAAATCAATCAGGACAGCGAACTGGCGGAGACTTCAATGGCTCGAGCGAAAGCAGTGTTGAGGGCACTTCTCCTGGCGCCGCTGGCAGCGGCCGCAGTGGCGACGTCTATCTCTAGCGCATGGGCGTCGAACAGCGCCTGTGAGCAGGAGATTCAGTCCGCCGCGTTGAAGTATGGCATCCCCGAAGGGATACTCTATTCCGTTGGTTTGACCGAGACCGGTCGCAAGGGATCGCTCTACCCTTACGCGCTGAACATCGAAGGAAAAGCCTTCTTTCCCCCTTCCGAGCAGGACGCTCTGAGGCAGGTTGACGTTGCGCGCAGGTCCGGCGCAAAGCTGATCGACATCGGCTGCATGCAGATCAACCAGTACTACCACGGTGAGAATTTTCGGTCGGCAGAGGAGATGTTCGACCCCCGCCGCAATGTGGAATACGCGGCACGGTTCCTTCGCAACCTCCATGACCGTCACGAAACATGGACAATGGCGGTCGCCCGCTATCACGCCGGACCCAACAACGACCCCGCCCAAAAGCAATATGTCTGCCGGGTCATCGCCAATCTGGTCGCCACTGGCTACGGCAAATGGACTCCCAATGCGAGCAACTTCTGCCAGAACTGACTCAATCAAAGCGAGCAGAAAACAGAACAAAGCAGAAATGTGTCATATTGTGGCGAGAATCTGTCTCAATGTGGCAAGGCAAGTCACATTTTAGACCTTGTTAACTTTTCCACGAAATTTTTGTGTGCATAATTTCGGTCTGCTACTACATCTAGATCAAATCGCGCCTCAATTCTTAATCAACTATTAATTCCCGTCGATTAGTTCCTACAGCTTGTCCCAGAATCGCGCGATTCGTACCCATAGAGCATCGAGGTACCACAAGTGATTCGGAGGCGGACGAATGATCGTAGTGGTTGATGAGCGTGAGCTCGTGAAAGATGGTTACACTTCACTTTTTGGGCGGGAAGGCATTCCCTCCACAGGGTTTGATCCAAATGAATTCGGCGAATGGGTTCAGACGGCGGCGGATTCTGATATCGCGGCTGTCGAGGCGTTCCTGATCGGCCAGGGGCAGCAGACTTTCGAGCTGCCCCGCGCGATTCGCGATCGGACGATGGCGCCGGTTATCGCAGTCAGCGACCAGCCATCGTTGGAAAACACGCTTGCACTTTTTGATTGTGGCGTGGACGACGTCGTGCGCAAGCCGGTGCATCCCCGGGAGATCCTGGCCCGAGCCGCCGCCATTCGGCGTCGACTGAAAGCGATTTCCAGCCACACGGACATCGGTGCGATCCGCGTGTTCTCGGATGGCCGCGATCCGGAAATTCACGGCGAAGTCTTTGCGCTTCCCCGTCGCGAGCGCCGCATCCTCGAATATTTGATCGCAAATCGCGGTCGTCGCGTCACCAAGACTCAGATCTTCAACGCGATCTACGGAATATTCGACGACGAAGTCGAAGAGAACGTCGTTGAAAGTCATATTTCCAAGCTGCGCAAGAAGCTCCGGAAGAAGCTCGGCTTCGATCCGGTCGATTCGAAGCGCTTCCTTGGCTACTGCATTGATTGGAACTGATTTTTTTAGAACGGGCCGTGTTGCCTGAGCATTGTCGCTGCATTCTCTCGACGATCGTTCAGCTCCAGACAGCTTCACGCAAGGCCCACCAAATACTTTCAAGCCTACTAAGGGAATCGAGGTTTTCAGATGAGCATTTTTGGCAGCATGAAGACGGCCGTGTCCGGCATGAACGCCCAGGCAAACCGCCTCAGCACCGTCGCCGACAACATCGCGAACGCAAACACGACGGGCTACAAGGCCGTTTCGACCGCCTTCTCGTCGCTGGTTCTGCCCTCGACCTCGGGCAACTACAACTCCGGCGGCGTGCAGACGTCGGTTCGTCAATCGGTCTCAGAGCAGGGCGATATCTCCTACACGACGTCCAGCTACGACCTGGCCATCTCGGGCGACGGCTTCTTCATCGTTCAGAGCCCGGATGGCGTTCCGGTTTTGACCCGCGCTGGTGACTTCACCAAGGACCCTGAGGGTAACCTGGTCAATTCCGCCGGTTTCAAACTGATGGGTTATTCTTACGACGCTGGCGCACCCGCCGTCGTCGTCAACGGTTTCTCGGGACTCGTGCCGATCAACGTCAATCAGTCCGGTCTGACGGCGATTGCGTCGACAACGGGTACGTTCTCCGGAAACCTCAATTCGAACGCGAACGTTGCTACCGGCAACCTTCCGAGCTCGAACACGGCGCCAATCACCGCCGACACGAAGCAGATGTCGATGGTCGGTTACGACAAGCTCGGCAACACCGTGCAGTACGATTTCTACTTCACCAAGACCGCGGCCGGGACGCCAGCGTCCCCCGGTCCGCCGCCGGTTGCCGCAACCTCCGGCACCTGGCAGGTCGCAGTCTACCGCCACGACGACGCGGCCACTGGCGGCACGTCCTCGTTCCCCTATTCGTCGGCCGCGGTTGGCACGACGACATTGACCTTCGACGCTAACGGCAAGATGGCGTCCGCCGGCGCGATGACGCTCACCGACCCGGTTACCGGCGGCTCCATCGCGATGGATGTAAGCGGCTTCACGCAGCTTGCGTCGGAGTTCGCGGGTAGCGGTACGCCGAACGGCCAGGCCGCCAGCCCGGTCAAGGATGTCACGATCGACAAGGACGGCACGGTATATGCCAAGTACGCCGACGGCACGTCTAAGCCGCTCTACCGCGTTCCGCTGGCGACTGTCGCTAGCCCGGACAACATGACGCTGATGAGCGGCAACGTCTACAGCGCCAATGGCCAGTCCGGCGTGACGGTCACCGGCTTCCCGCAGACGAACGGCTTCGGCTCGATCCAAGCGGGTGCGCTGGAGAGCTCGAACGTAGACCTCGCCGGCGAACTGACCGAAATGATTGAATCGCAGCGCAGCTACACCGCCAATTCCAAGGTGTTCCAGACGGGGTCCGACATCATGGACGTCCTCGTCAACCTCAAGAGATAAGTAGGGTTCGGATAAGCCATGTCGCTCACTTCCGCACTGAATACCGCGCAGAACATATTTAACAATACCGGCACTCAAAGCAGTGTCGTATCGAACAATATCTCGAACTCCAGCAACAGCGACTACGTGCGCCGGCAGGCGATGATCACCACCTCGCTGGGTGGCGCGCAGGTTGTGAAGATCAGCCGCGCGCAGGAAGACGCGCTGATGCGTCAGTGGCTGAAGGCGAGTGCGCAGGACAGTGGTCAGCAGACGCTGCTTGGTGGCCTGACCGACCTGAAGTCGATCATGGGCGGAAACGATTACGAAACGTCGCCGGCCAACTACCTGGCAACGTTTCGCGAAAAGCTCCAGGCTTTCCGCACGTCGCCGAGCAGCACGATTGCCGCGCAGAGCGCAGTCACAGCCGCGCAGGACGTCGCCAATTCGCTGAACGACGCAACGAAATCCGTGCAGGCCGTTCGCCAGGGCGCCGACAAGGAAATCGCGACGCAGGTCTCGACCCTCAACACGCTGCTTGCACAGTTCAAGACGGCGAACGACGCCGTCAAGAGCGCCACTGCGACCGGCGGCAATCCATCCGATGCGCTGGACGAGCGGGACAAGCTGCTCAAGCAGATCTCTTCGATCGTTGGCGTTAACGCAGTCGACCGTGACAACGGCGATATGGCGCTCTACACAACGGACGGCACCGTCGTCTTCGATACGATACCGCGCACAGTCACGTTTGTCGCCCAGAACACTTATACTGCCCAGACGAAGGGCAACGGCGTCTACATTGACGGCGTGCTGCTCGGCAGCGGCAAGGGTTCGACGAGCACGGCGCAGGGAAGCCTGCAAGCGCTGCTGCAGGTGCGCGATGATATCGCTCCGACCTTCCAGTCGCAGCTCGATGAGATCGCGAAGTCGCTGGTCACCATGTTTTCGGAAACCGGCGGCACCCCCACTACCACGCAACCCGGCCTGTTCGTCTGGAAGACCGCCGTTGGAGCGCCAGGCGGTACACCGACGGCACCCGGCGTGATCGACGGCATTGCCGGCACGATCACCGTGAACGCCGCCGTGATCACCAACCAGGGCGGCGACCCGATGAAGTTGCGTGACGGCTCGATCTCGGGCCTCACTAACCTGAACACAACGGGCAGCAGCGGCTTCTCGGACAATCTCGACGCGCTCTACACGGCGATGGGCACCGCGCAGACCTTCTCGGCTACCGCTGGGCTGTCGTCCAACGTCAACATCATGGACTACGCCTCGAACTCGATCGGCTGGCTTGAGCAGTACCGAAGCGATGCAACGACGGCCTCCGAGAACACCTCCGCGGCGCTCTCGCGTTCGACGGAAGCATACTCCAACGAGACGGGCGTCAATCTCGACGAAGAGCTGACGCTGCTTCTCGACATCGAGCAGTCCTACAAGGCGGCTACGAAGATCCTCAACGCTGTCGACGAAATGATGAAGTCATTGCTGGATATAGCGAGTTAAGCCATGAAAAGTTCATTTATTTCTAGCTCAGCCATTCAGAACGCAATGCGATTGACGATCCGCCAGTCGCAGAAGCAATTGGTCAGCGCTTCTCTCGAAGCAACGACCGGCGTTTACGCCGACATTGGTGCCTCGCTCGGCTCGGGCGCGGCGAAAAGCGTGAATTTCACGGCCGAAGTCAGCCGCATCAAGGCCCTTAAGGGCAGCAATTCCGTCGTCTCAGCGCGCTTGGAAGCATCGCAGCTCGGGCTCGACAGCATGAAGAAGGCCGGCGATGCGCTGGTTTCCAAGCTGACCGCGCTTCAGGGCAGCCAGGACAAGACAAGCATCACGGTGGCCATGCAATCTGCCGGTGACGCGCTGTCGCAGCTGATGGATACCGGCAATTCGATGCTCAACGGCGAGTACCTGTTCTCGGGTATCAACACCGATGTCCAGCCGCTCACCAATCAGCAGACCGCCGCGACGACCGCTATTCAGACCAACCTGGAAGCTTATGCAAGCGGCCTCGGCAAGCCGGTGAGCTCTCTGACGGGCGCCGAAATGGGCACCTTCATCACCAACTTCGTCGAGCCGATGTTCTCGCAGGACACCTTCAACGGCACGTCGACGCCGATCGCGTTCCCGCCGCCCGGCGCACCGACGCCGGTGGCGCCAGCGGCCTACGTGACGCCGCCTGCCTGGAGCGATTGGTCGGCTGCTTCGAACCAGAACATGACGAGCCGCATCAGCAACTCGGAAGTCGTGACGTCGTCGACCAACTCCAACTCGGACGGCATGCGCTACTTCGCGCTGGCCTCGATCACCGTCTCGGCGTTGGCGAGCCAGAATGTAAGCGCTGACGCACTGAGCACGGTCACGTCGAAGGCGATCGGTTATGCGGCACAGGCAACGACTGGCATCGTGACGCAGGCGAGCCAGCTCGGTCTTTCGCAGGAGCGCGTCGAGAAAGCCAACGACGCCCTCGATGCCCAGTCCAGCATCATCCAGAACAAGCTCGTCGATCTCCAGGGCGTGGATACCTCGGAAGCATCGACGCTGGTCAACACCCTCCAGACGCAACTGGAGACCGCCTACACCATCGTCTCGAAAATCCAGCAGTTGAGTCTCGTGAACTACCTTTGATGATCAAGGGTATGAAAGACAAAGAAGGATGCATGAATGTATCAGTTCTCTTACTCCGAGATCATGGAGGACTCGGTTGCCGATGCGAAGGAGCGGGAGCGTCAAGTTCTCGACAGGTCCATCGAGCTGCTGTCGATTGCGCGGGACAAAGAGAAATACAGCCGGGAAGCCATTGATGCATTGTTCTACACCCGGCGTGTTTGGGTGAGCTTTATCGAGGATCTCAAGCATCCGGACAACCAGCTTGAAATTCAGCTGCGGGCGAACCTCATCTCCATCGCGATCTGGATCTTGAAAGAGTGCGATCGGATCAGGCGCCGGCAGTCGACGAACTACCAAGGCATTATCGACGTTACCACCATCATCAGGGATGGACTAAAATGAAAAGCACACTTCGTATCTCGCTAAAAGCCGGGGAAAAGATCTTCATTAACGGTGCGGTTTTGCGCGTCGATCGCAAGGTCGCGTTGGAATTCCTGAACGATGTAACGTTCCTTCTCGAAAACCACGTTCTCCAGCCGGAAGACGCGACGACGCCTCTGCGTCAGCTCTACTTCATCGCGCAGATGATCCTCATCAATCCGGAAGGCAAGGATCAGTCGACGGCGATGTTCCGCAAGTCGATCACGATGTTGCTGACTTGCTTCAAGAACGAGGAAGTCCTCGCCGAACTGAAGCGCATTGACGGTCTGGTTTCCACCGGACGCGCCTTTGACGCGTTGAAGGCGATCCGTGGCCTCTATTCGATCGAAGACAGCATTCTCAACAACCAGGAAATGCACCCGACGATGGTCGAGCAGATTCGCAAGGAGATCGCGCCATGGCGGTAGACGGCGTATCCAACGTCAACAGTTCTTCGTCGTCGAGCAGCTCGAGCGCACAGCAAAAGGCAACACTCAACTACGACAACTTCCTGCAGCTTCTCATCGCCCAGATGAAAAACCAGGATCCGACGGATCCGGTGGATGCGAGCGAGCAGATGTCGCAGCTGGCAAGCTTTTCGCAGGTCGAGCAGACAATCCAGACGAACAGCAAGCTGGACACGTTGCTGGCAAGTTCGAGCCTGACCCAGGCAGGCAGCTACATCGGCAAATACATGACCAGCGCCGACGGCAGCGTGAAGGGCACGGTCGCCTCGGTAAAGGTTTATTCCGACGGCATCATTGCGACGACGACCGATGGCGGTAATATCCTCGTTCAGGCGGGAATCACCCTGTCTGACAAGGCGCCGACGACGACAGATACCTCGTCGTCGAGCTAGGTGAAATGACAGAGCGGTTCGGCCCAGTCGGACGAACCGCAAGGCGATATGAGGTTGCCTGCGATGAATGAAGC
Organism: Rhizobium grahamii CCGE 502; assembly: GCF_000298315.2. Lineage (GTDB taxonomy): Bacteria > Pseudomonadota > Alphaproteobacteria > Rhizobiales > Rhizobiaceae > Rhizobium > Rhizobium grahamii. The sequence continues at coordinate 128,179 of NZ_AEYE02000004.1, forward strand.
TGATGCACTTGACCTATTCCAGGCAGCGATCTGGACCGTTCTCGTTTCCGCCGGCCCGGCGGTCGCGGCGGCCATGGTGGTCGGTCTGATCATCGCGCTCTTCCAGGCGCTGACACAGGTTCAGGAAGCAACGCTCACCTTCGTTCCGAAGATCGTGGCCGTCCTCGTCACCATCGGCATCTCCGCGCCGTTCGTCGGGTCGCAGATTTCGATTTTCACCAATCTGGTGTTTTCGCGCATCCAGTCCGGCTTCTGAGCCACCCTCGCGCAAGCTTCGCCATTTAGTTCTCGATCCGAATTGGTGGGCATCATGCCCGCACCTCTCATGAAGAGACGGAATCGAAATGGCGCAACCTCCCGCACTTCCCCTTCCGAAAGCCGGACTTAGCGTACGTGATATCGGTTTTGCCATGGGCATCATCGTTATCATCTGCGTGCTTTTCCTGCCGATCCCTCCCTTCCTGATCGATATGGGCCTGGCGTTCTCGATCGCCTTCTCGGTGTTGATCCTGATGGTGGCGCTGTGGATCCAGAAGCCGCTCGATTTCTCATCCTTCCCGACCATCCTTCTGATCGCGACCATGACGCGCTTGGCGCTCAACATCGCGACGACCCGTGTCATCCTTTCACACGGCAACGAGGGCCATGATGCCGCCGGCGGCGTCATCGCAGGGTTTGCAAGCCTCGTCATGTCCGGCGATTTCGTGATCGGTCTGATCGTCTTTCTGATCCTGATCACCATCAACTTCATCGTCATCACCAAGGGTGCAACGCGTATCGCCGAAGTCGGCGCGCGCTTCACCCTCGATGCGATCCCCGGCAAGCAGATGTCGATCGACGCCGATCTTTCTGCCGGCATCATCGACGAGAAGGAAGCCCAGCGCCGGCGTAAGGAACTCGAAGAGGAAAGCTCCTTCTTCGGCGCGATGGACGGTGCGTCCAAGTTCGTACGCGGTGACGCGATTGCCGGTCTTCTGATTACCTGCATCAACATTTTCGGTGGCATCATCATCGGCTATTTCCGGCACGGGATGCCGATTGGCGAGGCCGCCGACGTCTTCGTGAAGCTCTCGGTCGGCGACGGCCTCGTCTCGCAGATGCCGGCGCTCATCGTTTCGCTCGCGGCCGGCCTTCTCGTGTCGCGCGGCGGCACGGTCGGTTCCACCGAACAGGCGGTCGTCAATCAGCTCAGCAACTATCCGCGCGCGCTTTCGGTGTCCGCCGTGCTGATGGCAATCCTCGGCCTCATGCCGGGTCTGCCATTCGTCCCCTTCATGTTCCTTGCCAGTCTTCTGGCCTTCGGTGCCTGGTTCATTCCTCGCCAGGTCGAGGCCGAGAACAAGGCTCGACGCGAACAGGAAGAGAAGAAGGTCGTCCAGAACAAGGAACTCGAGAAAGACTCCGTCAAGTCGGTGCTGCGCACCTCGGAGATCGAACTCGCGCTCGGCAAGATGGTGTCGACCCGTCTGCTCGGCGCCCATCAGGAGCTTGCCTTCCGTGTCGGAAAGATGCGCAAGAAGTTCGCGACGCAGTACGGCTTTGTCGTTCCCGAAATCAAGGTGACCGACGACATCGCCATCGCCGAGAAGTCCTATCAGATCCGAATCCACGGCACGACGGTCGCGTCGAACATGCTGCGCGTCGGCGAAGTTCTTGTCGTCACCGGCTCTGGCCGCAAGCCGAGCATTCCCGGCGACGAGATTCGAGAGCCGGCCTTCGGCATGCCCGCCGTTTCCATCCTTGAGGCTTTTTCCGAAGACTTGAAGCGCGAAGGTTTCCAGCCGATCGACAACGTTTCCGTCGTGCTGACGCATATGAGCGAAGTCATCCGCAACAATCTACCGGCGCTTCTCTCCTACAAGGACGTGAAGGTGCTGATCGACAGGCTCGATCCGGAATACAAGAAGCTGGCCGACGAGATCTGCTCGTCGCATATGTCTTACTCCGGCCTGCAAGCCGTCTTGAAGCTGCTCCTTGCCGAGCGCGTATCAATTCGCAACCTGCACCTCATCCTGGAAGCCGTCGCCGAACTGGCGCCCCATGTCCGCAAGACCGAGCAGATTGTCGAACACGTTCGCGTTCGCATGGCGCAGCAGCTTTGTGGCGATCTTGCCGACAACGGCGTCCTGCGGGTGTTGCGACTCGGCAGCAAGTGGGATCTTGCCTTCCATCAGGCTCTGAAGCGCGACAACAAGGGCGAGATCATCGAATTCGACATCGACCCGCGCATGCTCGAGGAGTTCAGCGAGCAGGCAACGAAAGTTATCCGTGAATTCATGGACCGCGGCCTGCCGTTCGCCCTTGTCACTTCGCCGGAAACCCGATCCTATGTGCGCATGATCATCGAACGCTTGTTCGCAACGCTCCCGGTCCTCTCGCATGTAGAGCTCGCCAAGGGCATCGAGATAAAGATTCTGGGCTCTATTTCATGATAACTGACCCGCAAGGGACCGTTCTGGCGCTGTTCCTGATTTTCTGCAGGATCGGCGGCTGCGTCCTGGCGATGCCCGGCTTTTCCTCGGCGCGGGTACCGGCTCAATTGCGGGTCTTCATCGGTGCTGCCCTGTCGCTGGCGATCCTTCCGGTCCTGTGGGACACGGTCTATCCGATCGTCCACACGGCGAACGCCACCTATATCGGTTACATCTTCAGCGAATCGTTGATCGGTGTGATGTACGGCATGCTCGCCCGGGTCTACACGGCCGGTCTGCAGTTCGCGGCCAGTGTCATCGCCATGATGGTCGGATACACGCAGCCGAGCGCCGGCGACATCTTCGAAGATACCCCCGAAACCAGCCTTTCAGGCTTCATCACCTTCGCCGGCATGATGATCCTGTTCATGATGGACTTTCATCACATCGTGTTCCGGGCGTTGGTGGATTCCTACACGTCGATGCCTTTCGGAGGCATCCTGCAGATGCGCAGCACGCTGATCTCGTTCACCGACACGCTGTCGTCGACCTTCATGATCATGCTGCGGCTCTCGAGTCCCTTCCTGATCTACGGCCTGATGTTCAACATCGCCATCGGCTTCATCAACAAGCTCGCGCCGCAGATTCCGGTGTACTTCATATCGACCCCGTACCTGCTGCTCGGCGGCCTGTTCCTTTTCTATTTCTCCGTGGCGGCACTGGTCAGCCAGTTCGGCCAATCCTTCGCTAGCGTCTTTATCGGCAGGTAGCGGCATGGCGGACAAGACACGCTCGCAGAAATTGAAGCGCCTCGTGGCCGTTCAACGTCATCTGGAGCAGATGGCCGAATTCGATCTTGCCGAAACCAGCCGCCAGCGCGCGGAGGTTAACGACCAGATGGACAGCGTCATCCTGGCGCTTGGCTCCATGGACCCCGTCCATCATGCCTTCTCGCAGGGTTACGCAGATCGCTTCAACCGACTCGGGATCAAGGACAAGCAGCTGACCGGCATGCAGCAGATTCACGAAATGCGCGTTATCCAGGAGCGCGCGAAGGGCGACCGGCTGGAAGACGGCATGCGCGAGGCGCTCGAATCTGAACGCCGCGAAGCCGACGACAACGCAGTCTATGATCTCATCGATCAAAAGTTCGGTACGCCAGCCTCCAGCAAGCTTCAAAAATCATAATCGTCACAATCTTAAAGCAAGAGGATTGTGACTTGGCTATTTCACCTCCGAGTGATCTGGTCCTGGATGTTGTCAAAGCCGCCGACCCGCTCGAGGTCCAGGCGGCGCAGGACAAACTGAAGGCAAACCAGGCCGCTTTTGCCGCCAACAGTCTCGCCGAAGCCGGCAAAGGCTTCACCTCGGCCGTCGATATTCTCGACCGCGCCGTCGGCAAGACCGGTTTGAGCGACGGCAAGAACCGCACCACCAAGACGGAAGAGGTGCCGGAAACCTATCGCAAATTCGAGGCGATGGTGCTGCAGAACTTCATCAAGAACATGCTGCCAAGCGACAGTGAAGAAGTGTACGGCAAGGGTGCCACCGGTGATATCTGGAAGGGCATGATGGCCGAACAGCTCGGCAACGAGATTTCAAAGGGCGACGGCATCGGCATTGCCAAGCAGCTCTATCAGGACGCGCTGAAGAAGCAGGAAGGCAAGGTCGCCAACGCTTCAACCGATCAGGACGATCGCAATATGGCGATGAGCATGATCGACGAGTTCCAGCGCAAGACCTTCGGTACAACAACTGCGGACAACAAGTCCGCCAATGACGCCTGAGAGAATCGAGGACAAAAATGGAAATAATCTCGAACGAATACCGTATCAAATCGGTTCTTGGACGCCTGGAAATGATCATCGACAATGAGAACACGCGTATCGGTAACGATCCGCAGTTCGATCTCAAGGTGTCGAACACCCACAAGAGCCGCTGCCTCTATGAACTCTCGATGCTCTTCCGCGACACCGATCCGAAGGAACTGGCGGCCACGCATCTTGATCAGCTACACGGGCTGAAGAAGAAGCTGGTACTGAACGCGCGGCGCGTCGAAGCGCATCTTGAGGCGGTCCGCACGGTTGCCGATCTCCTTAAGAACGCAGTTCAGGACGCGGATGCCGACGGCACCTATTCCCAAGAGCAATTCGTGGCACGTGACGCTTGATGATTAAGCTCGTTCTGACAGGCGTCTGGGTTTGCGCGATCACGCTGGCATCGGTCTATTTCTCGGTGCATATGGCCACGGCCCCCGCGCCGGCTCCCGATGATTCCAAGCAAACCCGGCTCGAGCTTGTAAAGGGCGAGACGATCACCGTGCCGATCATTGCCGATGGCGCCGTCAGGGGTTACTTCCTCGGCAAGGTGTCGTTCATGATGAACAAGGACGCAGTGAAGAACGTGTCCTTGCCTCTGATCGAAATGACCACCGACGAGCTCTTCACGCTGCTCGTCGGCAACAAGATGGTCGACATCTCGAACATGAAATCCTTCGATCCGAATGCCTTCCGGGAGATGATCAAGAAGGACATCAACCAGCATCTCGGCGGAGACTATATCGACCAAGTCATGCTGGAGCAGCTCGACTATCTCTCCAAGGAAGACGTCAAGGCAAACGCTTCCGGTCAACAGAAGAAGACAGTCAAGCCTGTCAATGTCGTAGCTCCGGCGCCGGTGTCCGACCCGGCTGCGACCGAATAGACGTCGCCATTCCGGGAGCGCCTACGTGCGGTTGTCGATGGTTAATGGTTCCTTCGTTTACAACGGGGAATTCAAGCGATTTTCCTAAAGGTTAGTTGAAATCGCACTGCTACAAGTCTTGGCGATGGGCTGACTGTGTACCTGCATTCCGGGTCCGGAATTCATTTCATACGCTCCCAGGCGAACGCAACCGGTCGATATCATCCGGTGCGGCCAGTGATCTCTTCCGGGATGCATGCAGCATGAAACATTATCGCCAGGAAACCGGCATGAACCTGATCGCGAACTTCGCGGTCCTGTCGTCGCGTCGTGCTATTTTCGATCTGCCGGTTTGCGATCTTGGTTGGGATGACGCGCTGGTGTTCATCAACGAACTGCTGTCGATCCCGGTCGGACAGACATCGATCTCGTTCGTCAACGCGCGCAATATGTTGACGACGCTGCGCGACAGCGAGTACCGCGCCGTCCTTGCGCAAAATCTGTTGCTCCCCGATGGCCCCGGACTCGATATCGCATCGAAGGTGGCGCACGGATCGCCGTTCCCGGCCAGCCTGAAGGCGGCCGATTTCGTGCCGGCGCTGCTGACGTTCATGGAGATGCCACGGCGTATCGGCCTTGTCGGCAGCACTCCAGAGGCGGTCAGAAAGACCGCACTGGCATTCCGGCGGCACGCTCCATGGCACGAATTCATCGTCATCTCCGACAGCTTCGATGAGGCCGAAGGCGGATCAACGATCGTCAAGGAGATCGATCAGCAGCGACTCGACCTGCTCATCGTCGGGGCGACCACGCCGTCTCAGCAAAAGTGGGTTCATAGGAATATCCGCGCGGATCACGCTCGGCTCGTGCTTGCTGTCGGTGACCTGTTCGCGGACGTCGCAGGTACGGCCCGCCGTTCTCCGACGATTGTGCGGAGGCTGGGGCTCGAACGGGCCTATCGCCGGACACAGAAGCCGGCACGCTTGGGCCTGCAGTACAGCCTCGGCTTTGCGGCGTTTCTGTACTATGTGCTCCAGTACGGCCGGTCACGCCGCAAACGGATCCTGAGCCGATCGCGGTAGGAACCGGCATCGCATCAGGCGTGGCCGGTTAACCATTTATTTGCCATGAACATTTAGGCTTGGTTAACGATCCGCAATCGCGGGCGTTCGACGTTCATGCGCATGAGATCTGGCGATGTACGACAGCAACCCGAGAAACCAAGCCTTCAATCGGCCGACGGCCCGGCCCGACCGCGCCGCGCCGCCATCCAAAGCCGCGGCTGCGTTGCCGGCGGCCGAGGCGCAACTGCTCGGCGTGATCGAGCGGGCGCTTGAGCGGCAGCAAGCGAGGCAGGCTGCGACGGCTGATGCGCCGCCGCTCGTCAGCCGCATCGAGACGATCTTGGGCAAGAGGCTCGAAGCGGCAAATGATGTCGAATCTGAAGTGGTGGAACCACGACCGGTCCTGTCGGAGTCCGAGGTTGCGCGTCCGCCGGCGAACGTGAATCGGTCGCCATCCGCCGTCGGCGCCCGCGTGTCGAAGACGCGGCGTTTGCAGCCGCTTCTCATGATTGGTCTAATGTGCGCAATGGGCGGCGCGAGCGGTACCCTGATCCCGGCCGAACCGGCGCGTTATAGCGCCGAAGGCAAGCTTGGCATGGAGGGTGCCAGCCAAGGCCGCGCCGAAATGGTGAAAGCGGCCGAAAAGACGCTTTTGTCCTCCCGCACCATCGCAGCAACCGTTGCAGCATTGAAACTCGATCACGATTCCGAGTTTTCCGGGCTGTCCTCCGATGCGCTTGCGGTGGCTTTCGACCTAATAGCGGCCGATGGCGCCGCCGCCGATCCGGTTTCACGCGCCGAGGCATCACTTGCTTCCGCGATTCAAACAGCGACCGACCCGCATGCGGGCACGGTCGATTTCAAGGTGACAACCGGGAGCGTAGAGAAATCAGCGCGGATTGCCGGCTATCTTGCCTCCATGATGACAAGCGCGGGCACCGCCAACGCAGTCGCTGAAGGCGGCTCGCTGAAGAAGGCGGATGACGCCGCACAGCTCGAACTTTCCTCCTTCACGCAGAAGAGTGGCGAAGGAAATGTAAAGGTTGCGACTGATCTGCGACAGCAGATCGGAAGCGTTGATACGGAGTTGAAGGCGGCCGAGCAACGCATCGTCAGCGCTCAGGACAGGGTGCGCCGGCTGAAAACGGCGAAAGTCGGCGATGTGTTGGCCGGCACACTGGACGCGGATCTGATGTCGCCGGAACTTGTCGAGCGCCGCGACAAGGATGTGGCCGCGCAACTCTCCCTCTCGCAGCTGTCTGTCAATCTCGGCCCTCGTCATCCTCGGCTACAGGCGCAGCAGGCAGAGGTCGACGGCGCGAGGGCGGCAGTTGGCGATGAACTGGCCCGGCTACTGCGCGAGGCGAACGATGAGATCAAGTCGGCCACAACAGACAAACGGCAGCTGAGTGACCGCCGCAATGCGCTTATCGCACAGAGCAAGGATACCGGCGTCGACTTGGCGAAGCTTACCGAGCTCCGCGACAAGGCAAGCGCGGCGCGCGACCGCCTTGAGGACGCGATTACGACAGGATCCGTGCCTGGTGCCGTAAGCATGCAACTGCTGAAAGGCGTACAAGTCGTGGCTGTGCCGGCCGATCAAGGATGGCTTCCACCGCTACTCGGCGCCCTCGCGGGGCTAGCATTCGGCTTCGCAACCGTCTCGGTGAAAGCGCGAGCCACCTTGGCTGCTTTCCCAAGGAAGGAACCGTCGCTCCGGACAGGCGCACAGGAGCCGGCGACGGCCAGCTCACCATTGGCGGCTCCGGTCGAGACCTCACAGGACATGGCCGCCATCCGCGCGGACCTCGCCGCTATGCGGCAGAGGCTGCATACCCGGTCGGCGACGTCCTGACCTTGCTGGGACACGATTGTTCTTGCATTTGCCATTTTAGGCAGGATAGGGCGTGGACAGGCAAATCGCGCTGAGCGCCACCGGCTACAATGAGCGAACGCAAGGGCAGGAGACAGTCTTGACGACAGTGATTGATGGCAAACAGGTCGCAGCTTCCGTCATCGAAACGGTAAAGGCGGCGACATCGGCACTGGACAAGCAGAGTGGCGTCAAGACGGGACTCGCCGTCGTGATCGTCGGCGATGACCCGGCCAGCCATGCCTACGTCAACTCCAAGAGCAAGATGGCGAAGGAATGCGGGTTCAAATCCGTACAGCACACCTTGCCGGTCGAGACGACCCAGGAAGAGTTGGCGGCGCTCGTTGCTTCGCTGAACGACGATCCGTCAATCCACGGCATCCTCGTGCAACTACCGCTGCCCAAACACCTGAAATCCGAGCCGATCATCCAATCGATCCTGCCGGAAAAGGACGTCGATGGTCTCCACGTCGTCAATGCCGGCAAGCTTGCGACCGGCGATCTCGAAACAGGCTTGGTCTCCTGCACACCGGCAGGCGCGATGGTCTTTGTGCGCCGGACACACGGCGAAGATCTTTCCGGCCTGAATGCAGTGGTTATCGGCCGCTCGAACCTGTTCGGCAAGCCGATGGCCCAGCTGCTGCTGAATGCCAATGCAACGGTGACGATCGCTCACTCGCGCACAAAGGATCTGCCCTCCGTCTGCCGCAACGCGGACATTCTGGTTGCGGCAGTTGGCCGCCCCGAGATGGTCAAGAGCAATTGGGTGAAGGCCGGCGCCACCGTCATTGACGTCGGTATCAACCGCATACCCGCGCCGGAAAAGGGTGAAGGCAAGACCCGCCTCGTTGGCGACGTTGCCTTTGACGAGGCCGCCAAGGTCGCTGCTGTCATCACGCCGGTTCCCGGCGGGGTAGGGCCGATGACAATCGCAATGCTGATGGCCAACACCGTCATCGCCGCGCATCGCACGGCTGGTCAAACCCCGCCCAAGTTCTGATCCGCTCGCGGCACAGGCCCCGTCGAGGACCTGACGATCAGTTCGGTCTTCCAGAGTTCCTGCTCCGGAAACGGCCCATCCTGCTTGATCGTGCCGATGAGGCGCTGGGCAATGCGAACGCCCGCGGCGCGCAGCGACGATCGCGTCGTTGTCAGCGGCACGGAGAAGTTCTCTGGCTTCAGATGCGGCAGGACGTCGTCATGCGCGATGAGAGAGACGTCCTCCCCGAGCTTCAAACCAGCCTGATTGACGGCGCGGATTGCGCCGAGCGCCAGCACCGTACTGGAACACAAGATCGCCGTCGGCCGCTCCGGCATCTGCAAAAACCGTTCCATTGCAGTCTGGCCAAGCTCGTCTGTCATCGTCGTGTGGCTCATGTGATCGTCCGGAAGTGACAATCCGCGCTCGGAAAGCGCGGCGATCATCCCGTTCTTGCGGCGCATTGCGAAGTCGAGATGTTCCGGCCCGTTGAGCAGGGCGAAGCGGGTATGGCCGAGTTGCAGCAGCAAGCGCGTGGCATCGTAGAAAGCGCCTTCGTTATCGATGTCGAGATACGGGTAGTCCGGCTCAGAACCGATGGAACGACCATGCACCAGGAAGGGCATGGAAAGGGACTTCAGCATCGGCAGCCGCGGATCGTGGCCACGCATATAGGCCACGAACAGCGCATCGACATTGCCGCTGATCGCAAGCCGCCGCAGCGCGCCCACTTCGTCGTTGGGATCGGCAGGCATGATCACGAAATGAAAATCGTGGCGGACGGCCTCCTCGCCGAGGCCCGTCAGGAACTCGCCGAAGTGCACATCGGAATAGTGGTCGGGAGCCGTCGGCATCACCAAGCCGATCGAGCCGGCCTTGCCGGTTGCAAGCCGCTGAGCCGCCTTGTTCGGGCGGTAGCCAGTTTCCTTCACCGCCTGCAGAACGCGCTCGCGCGTCGCTTCATTGACCTCTGGATAGCCGTTCAATGCGCGGCTTACCGTCGTCTGCGACAGGCCAAGCAATTCCGATAGCTGTTTCAAATTCACGTGCTATGCTTCCTCCGCCTGCCCTGACTGCCAGCTCCCAATGGCATCCAAAGCGCTTTTAATTATGTAGCAATTGTGCCGCTTGACTCAAGGAAAATCGCTCCATATTCCCAAGATATGGCGTTGAAGCCGTGATATAAAAGGCCGCATCTTTTACGCTTTTCGCAAAATTGCTTGACTCTTTTCCGCCGAAAGTGACATGAGTGCTTTTGTCAAAGCGCTTTGGAACGGCGTCAAAGTGGTTCAAAAGTGCGGTTGGGATTGTGATGGGAGGTTGATCACATGAGAAAGACGTTTTTGATGGGCGTTGCTGCGGCGGCGCTTCTTGCTGCCGGTGCCGCATCTGCTGCCGATCTGAAGTTTGCCCCTGGGCAGGATTCGAAGTTTAACTGGAAGAGCTACGACGATTTCAAGGCTGCTCACGCCGATCTCAAGGGCGAGCAGATGACGATCTTCGGGCCGTGGCGCGGCGAAGACGAAGCCTTCTTCCGCAGCATTCTTGCTTATTTCACCGAAGCGACCGGCGTAGATGCCAAGTATTCCTCTTCGGAAAACTACGAACAGCAGATCGTTATCGACACGCAGGCCGGCTCGCCGCCGAACATCGCGATCCTGCCGCAGCCGGGCCTTCTGGCCGACCTCGCCAGCAAGGGCTTCCTGACCCCGCTCGGTGACGAGAACTCCAAGTGGATCAAGGACAACTACGGCGCCGGCGACAGCTGGGTCGGTTACGGCACCTACAAGGGCAAGGACGGCAAGGAAGCCTTCTATGCCTTCCCGTACAAGGCCGACGTGAAGTCGCTCGTCTGGTACGTACCGGAGAATTTCAAGGAAGCAGGCTACAAGGTCCCGACGACCATGGAAGAGCTGCATGCCCTGACCGACCAGATCGTCAAGGACGGCGGCGTTCCGTGGTGCATCGGTCTCGGTTCGGGTGGCGCAACTGGCTGGCCGGCAACGGACTGGATCGAAGACATCATGCTGCGCCAGCAGAAGCCTGACGTCTACGACAAGTGGACCACCAACGAAGTGAAGTTCACCGATCCTGCCGTCGTTGCTGCGATCGAGGAATTCGGCTCGTTCGCCAAGAACGAGAAATATGTCAACGGCGGTGTTGCCGCCGTGGCGGCGACGGACTTCCGTGATAGCCCGAAGGGTCTCTTCGGTGTGCCGCCGAAGTGCTACCTGCACCATCAGGCTTCGTTCATCCCGTCCTTCTTCCCTGAAGGCACGAAGCTCGGTCAGGATGCCGACTTCTTCTACATGCCGACCTACGCAGCACATGCCGACCTCGGCAAGCCGGTTCTCGGCGCTGGCACGCTCGTCACCGTCACTAAGGACTCCAAGGCGGCTCGTGCCTTCGTCGAGTTCCTGAAAACCCCGATCGCCCACGAAGTCTGGATGGCGCAGTCGAGCTTCCTGACGCCGTACAAGGGCGTCAACACGGCCGCCTATGCCAACGACCAGATGAAGCGGGAAGGCGAGATCCTCACGACCGCGACGACCTTCCGCTTCGACGGTTCCGACCTGATGCCGGGCAAGATCGGCGCTGGTGCGTTCTGGACCGGGATGGTTGATTTCGTTGGCGGCAAGTCTGCGGAAGACACTGCCAAGGAAATCCAGAGCGCCTGGGATGGCATCAAGTAGCATCGCCTGAACTCCATGCCGTCGCGTGCGGCGGCATGGTCGAAGTGCATGGCCGGATACTGCGAGTGTCCGGCCACTGCCGTCTGCCGTGTCGAGAGCGGTGACGGTGGGACGATGATCGGCGCGCAAACCCGTCAGGATAGACCGGGTAGCAGGGGAGGGACGAATGCTGTCGCAGATAGTTTCCGCTTTGGGGGTCGTGGTCGTGGCGGTTTTCGCCTGCTCGGCCTACTTCTACTTTTCCAACAAGATCCTGGATTGGTCGCTGCCGGTGAAGGATGGCGATATCCATTCTGCAGCGCGCAACCTCAATCGCCGGGCGATGATCCGGCCGTGGCTGTTCATCGGGCCCGCCCTTCTGCTGCTTGTTGTCTATCTCGTCTATCCGGTTATCGCGACCCTGATCCTGTCCTTCTACGACCGCTCGGGCGAGCAATTCGTCGGCTTCGCGAACTACCAGTGGGCCTTCACCGACCGCGAATTCCGCCAGTCGATCTTCAACAACATCCTATGGCTGGCTGTCGTGCCGGCGGCCTGCACCTTCTTCGGCCTGGTCATTGCCGTGATGACCGACCGTATCTGGTGGGGCAATATCGCCAAGAGCATCGTCTTCATGCCGATGGCGATCTCCTTCGTCGGCGCCTCTGTCATCTGGAAGTTCATTTACGAGTATCGTGGCGGCAACGATGTGCAGATTGGCCTCCTCAACGCCATCGTCCAGCTCTTCGGTGGCACGCCGCAGGTGTGGATCTCGGTGCCCTTCTGGAACAACTTCTTCCTAATGGTCATCCTGATCTGGATTCAGACCGGCTTCGCCATGGTGATCCTGTCCGCTGCGCTGCGTGGCATCCCGGAGGAAACCATCGAGGCTGCCGTCATCGACGGCGCCAACGGCTGGCAGATCTTCTGGCGTATCATGGTGCCGCAGGTCTGGGGCACGATCGCCGTCGTCTGGACCACGATCACCATCCTCGTGCTCAAGGTCTTCGACATCGTGCTGACCATGACCAACGGTCAATGGAACACGATGGTGCTCGCCAATCTGATGTTCAACTGGCTCTTCCGCGGCGGCGGCGATTCCGGACGAAGTGCTGTTATCGCGCTGATCATCATGCTCGCCGTGACGCCGATCATGGTCTGGAACGTCCGTCGCGCCAATCGCGAACTGGGAGGCCACTGAGATGACGCTGACCCGAGATTTCTTCAAGATCGGCCCCGCCCGCCTCTTTGTTCACTTCGCGGTCCTGGTGATCGTCATCCTCTGGCTAATCCCGACGCTCGGCATCTTCGTCAGCGCGCTGCGCGACAAGGACCAGCTGGTCGTCTCCGGCTGGTGGACGGCATTTTCAGGATCGTCGCGGACGGTTGCCGCGCGCCTCGACCAGCCGGACCAGCAGAAGCAGGAGGGCGCCGTCTACGTCATTGCCGGCAATGTGCTGGAAGGCCAGCAGGGTCGATCCATCCGGGCCTTTGGGACGCGCGTCCAGCAGCCATCCGCCTACAAGGCCGGCGAGACGGCCGATCTTGGCGATGGCCTTTCGCTGACCGTCGCCAGCGACGGCAACTATCGTTACATGAAGAACGCCGCCTTTGGGCCGGATGACGGCGGCCGACGCGTTTACATTTCCGTCGCCACGCCGCCGGAATTCACCCTGCAGAACTACAAGAACGTTCTGACCAGCGAGGGGATTGGCCAATCCTTCATCAACTCGTTGACCGTGACCATCCCGGCGACGATCATCCCGATTCTCATTGCCGCCTTCGCCGCCTATGCGCTGAGCTGGATGGAATTCCCCGGCCGCGCGTTGATGATCGCGCTCGTCGTCGGCCTGATCGTCGTGCCGCTGCAGATGTCGCTGATCCCGCTTCTCAGGCTTTATAACGGCATCGGCGCGCTGCTCGACGCTCCGTCGAAGACCTATCCCGGTATCTGGTTTGCGCACACCGCCTTCGGCATGCCGCTCGCCATCTATCTGCTGCGCGCCTATATCGCCGGCCTTCCGAAGGAGATCATCGAATCCGCCCGCGTCGACGGCGCCAGCGATTTCGAAATCTTTACCCGTATCGTACTGCCTTTGTCCTTCCCGGCGCTCGCATCCTTCGCGATCTTCCAGTTCCTGTGGGTGTGGAACGACCTGCTCGTCGCCATGGTCTTCCTCGGAACCGACAGGGATCACCTCGTTCTGACAGGTGCTCTGAATGCGCTGCTCGGCTCGCGAGGTGGCAACTGGGAAATCCTAACGGCCTCGGCCTTCGTCACCATTGTCGTACCGCTGCTCGTGTTCTTTAGCTTGCAGCGCTATTTGGTGCGTGGTCTGCTCGCGGGCTCGGTCAAGGGCGGCTAGCAACCCAAGAGCATCCAACAGGAAATATGAACATGGCATCCCAATCCATTTTGACCGCCGACAAGGACTGGTGGCGGGGCGCGGTGATCTATCAGATCTACCCGCGCTCCTACCAGGACTCCAACGGCGACGGCATCGGCGATCTGAAGGGCATCACTGCCCGACTGCCGCATGTCGCGGCCCTCGGCGCCGACGCGATCTGGATCTCGCCGTTCTTCACCTCGCCGATGCGCGATTTCGGCTATGACGTTTCCGACTACGAAAACGTCGATCCGATTTTTGGCACGCTGGTGGACTTCGACACGCTGATAGCAGAAGCCCATCGCCTCGGTATCCGCGTGATGATCGACCTCGTCATCTCGCACAGCTCGGACCAGCATCCTTGGTTCGTCGAAAGCCGCACGAGCAAGACGAACGCCAAGGCGGATTGGTATGTCTGGGCCGATGCCAAGCCTGATGGCACGCCGCCGAACAACTGGCTCTCGATCTTCGGTGGGTCTGCATGGGCGTGGGACCCAACGCGCATGCAGTACTACATGCACAACTTCCTGACCTCGCAGCCGGACATGAACCTGCACAATCCCGAGGTCCAGGACCGCCTGCTGGATGTCGTGCGCTTCTGGCTGAAGCGGGGCGTCGATGGTTTTCGTCTCGATACGATCAACTTCTACTTCCATGACAAGGAGCTGCGCGACAATCCGGCGCTGCCCCCCGAGCGTCGCAACGCGTCCACTGCTCCAGCGGTCAATCCCTATAACTTCCAGGAACACGTCTACGACAAGAACCGCCCGGAGAACCTCGAGTTTCTCAAGCGGTTCCGCGCCGTGCTCGAGGAGTTTCCGGCGATTGCCGCCGTCGGCGAGGTGGGCGACAGTCAGCGCGGTCTCGAGATCGTCGGCGAATACACATCAGGCAACGACAAGATGCATATGTGTTATGCCTTCGAGTTCCTGGCGCCCGATCCCCTGGCTCCCGAGCGGGTTGAAGAGGTCATGGAAGACTTCGCTGCGGCAGCACCGGATGGCTGGGCCTGCTGGGCTTTCTCCAACCACGATGTCATGCGCCATGTCAGCCGCTGGGGGGCGCTGGTCGCCGATCGCGATGCCTTTGCCAAGCAGTATGCGTCCTTGCTGCTGACGTTGCGCGGCTCGGTCTGCCTCTATCAAGGCGAGGAACTCGGCCTCACCGAAGCCGATCTTGCCTACCAGGACCTGCAGGACCCGTACGGCATCCAGTTCTGGCCGGAGTTCAAGGGCCGTGACGGCTGCCGCACGCCGATGGTGTGGGACAGTCAGGTTGCTCAGGGTGGCTTCTCCACCGTCAAGCCGTGGCTGCCTGTTCCGGTCGAACACATCTTGCGCGCCGTCAGCGTCCAGCAGGGCGACGAGACCTCGGTGCTCGAGCACTATCGCCGCTTCCTCGCCTTCCGCAAGCAGCATCCGGCCTTTGCCAAGGGCGAGATCGAGTTCATGGAACCACAGGACGACGTGCTGATTTTCGTGCGCGAATACGGCAACGAAAAGCTGCTTTGTGTCTTCAACATGAGCGTGACCGAAAGCGCAGCTGTTTTGCCCGCTGGCGACTGGCAGGCGTTGACGGGCCACGGCTTCGTCAGCAATAACTACGGTGAGAAGATCGATATTCCGGCATGGGGAGCGTATTTCGCTCGTCTCGCCTGACGATTCTGGAGGAGGAATTAATGACTGGACTGACGCTCAAGGATATTCGCAAATCCTACGGCTCCGTGGACGTTCTTCACGGGATCGATCTTGAGATCAAGGAGGGCGAGTTCGTTGTGTTCGTCGGTCCTTCGGGCTGCGGAAAATCCACGCTGTTGCGCATGATTGCCGGCCTGGAGAACATCACCGGCGGTGACATGTACATCGACGGCCAACTGGTCAACGATGTGCCGCCCTCGAAGCGCGGCATCGCCATGGTGTTCCAATCCTACGCGCTCTATCCGCACATGACGGTTTACGACAATATGGCGTTCGGCATGAAGATCGCCGGCGAAAGCAAGCAGGAGATCGATCGCCGTGTTCGTGCTGCGGCCGACAGCCTGCAGCTCGGCAAGTATCTCGATCGTCTGCCGAAGGCACTCTCCGGTGGTCAGCGCCAGCGCGTGGCCATCGGTCGCGCCATCTGCCGCAACCCCAAGGTCTTCCTCTTCGACGAACCGCTGT
The DNA here is from genome assembly GCF_000298315.2 of Rhizobium grahamii CCGE 502. GTDB lineage: Bacteria > Pseudomonadota > Alphaproteobacteria > Rhizobiales > Rhizobiaceae > Rhizobium > Rhizobium grahamii. Next base: position 144,409 of record NZ_AEYE02000004.1, read on the forward strand.
CGAACCTCGATGCAGCGCTTCGTGTCGCAACCCGCATCGAGATTGCCCGCCTCAGCGAACAGATGGCCGGCACGACAATGATCTACGTCACCCACGACCAGGTCGAAGCGATGACACTTGCTGACCGCATCGTTGTCCTCTCCGCAGGCAATATCGAGCAGGTCGGTGCACCGCTAGAACTCTACGAGCGCCCGGCAAACCTCTTCGTCGCGAAGTTCATCGGCTCTCCGGCCATGAACGTCATTCCGTCGACCATAACCGAGGCCGGCAACACGACGACGGTGACGCTGACAGGCGGCAAGTCGGTGACGTTGGATATTGCGACAGCGGCCTCCGAGAAGGGCAAGACGGCAAGCTTTGGCGTCCGCCCTGAAGATCTGCGTGTCGCCGGCGCTGGCGACGACTACCTCTTCGAAGGCGAAGTCTCGATCGTCGAGGCGCTCGGTGAAGTGACGCTTCTCTACATCGAGGGCCTCGTCCCGGGCGAACCGATCATCGTCAAGCTGCCTGGCATTTACGACATCAAGAAGGGCCAGAAAATGCACTTCTCTGCCGACCGTTCCAAATTGCATCTCTTTGATGCGGAAGGGCGCACGTATCGTAAATAAAACTGCTCCAAGCGGGTGCAGCAAGAAACAAAGCCCGGCGAACGCCAAGCGTTGCCGGGCTTTTTATGTATCTGATCGGAAACAATATTATTTGCGCAGATAGGCGCCGTCGTTCGCTGTGTACGCCGCTCGATATCGAAACTGCTCTCACCTTCTGTTAAGCATCGCCCGCTAGTATTTCCTCATTGAGTATCGAGGGGAATACGGGCGGTGGCTCCATCCAATCCAATGCCTTCCGGGCAGCACTTTCTGAACAAAGAGGAATCCTTCATGTACGACCGCGAAGTGCGGTTCAGAATGGAGGATACGAGGAATGCCGCACGCATCGAGTATACCGAGAAGGGGGTCATGCACATGGCGTCCCGGCGGTGCGATATCATCCGCATTTCGAAGAGTACGGCGGTTCTCGCGCTCCTCACCCAATACGCCCTTCCGAAGCAGTTCTATCTCGATATTCCGGACGCGCGCATCACCAAAGTCGGCTGCATGCTGATGCGTGTGAATGCAAACAACACGATCGAGGTCCGGTTCCTGCGCATGCTGAACGACAAGGAGCTGAACAAGATCTTCGTCTACAGCACACATCCGGCGCACCGCGATCGCGTGCTCGATATCCGCGCCTGAGTTCTCAGACCATCAAAAGACAAAGCCCGCGAGCTTCCTCGCGGGCTTTGTCTTTTGATGGCTGGCTGCCGCCTAGTGGAACAGCACACTCGCACCACGATCCGACGGGCCAACCGCCCGGCGGAAGGGCGCAAACAGGTCGCGGCCCATGCCGAATTCGTTCTCCGACAGGTCGGCGACCGCCGACTCGCGCTCAGCCATGTCGGCTGCGTCGACCAGAACTTCCAAAGTGCCGGCGATCGCATCGAGACGGATGATATCGCCGTCCTTGATGCGAGCGATCGGGCCGCCATCGACAGCCTCGGGCGTGACGTGGATCGCCGCCGGCACTTTGCCGGAGGCGCCCGACATGCGGCCGTCGGTCAGTAGCGCGACGCGGAAGCCGCGATCCTGCAGCACGCCGAGCGGCGGCGTCAGCTTGTGCAGTTCCGGCATGCCGTTGGCCTTCGGTCCCTGGAAGCGCACGACGGCGATGAAATCCTTGTTCAGCTTGCCTTCCTTGAAGGCGTCCTGCAGTTCCTGCTGGCTATGGAAGACAACGGCCGGTGCTTCGATGACGTGCCGATCCGGCTTGACCGCCGAGATCTTGATGACGGCCTTGCCGATATTGCCGCGAAGCATCTTCAGGCCGCCATTGGCCTGGAACGGCGTTTCGATATTGGCAAGCACCTTGGGGTCGACGCTCTTCTCAGGCGCCGGCTCGCGCACGATCGCGCCGTCGTCGCCGAGGCGGGGGTCGATCGTGTAGGCCTGCAGGCCATGTCCGAAGACGGTGCGTACGTCATCATGCACCATGCCGTGCTTGAGCAGTTCCTTGATGAGGAAGCCCATGCCGCCGGCGGCGTGGAAGTGGTTCACGTCGGCAAGGCCGTTCGGATAGACGCGCGCCAGCAGCGGCACGATCTCGGAGAGCTCGGCAATATCCTGCCAGGTGAGCTGGATACCGGCTGCCCGCGCCATGGCGACGAGGTGCAGCGTGTGGTTCGTCGAGCCGCCGGTGGCATGCAGGCCGACGACACCGTTGACGACCGAGCGCTCATCGATCATCTCGCCGGCGGGCGTGAATTCGTTGCCCTGCGCGGTGATCGCCAGCGCCCGCTTGGCCGCTTCGCGCGTGAAGGCTTCGCGCAGCGGCGTGCCTGGATTGATGAAGGAGGAGCCAGGCATATGGAAGCCCATGATTTCCATCAGCATCTGGTTCGAGTTCGCCGTACCGTAGAAGGTGCAGGTGCCCGGACCGTGATACGACTTCGATTCCGCTTCCAGCAATTCGGCACGGCCAACCTTGCCTTCGGCATAGAGCTGGCGCACGCGCGACTTTTCGTCGTTCGGCAGTCCCGACGTCATCGGGCCGGCAGGAACGAAGATCGCGGGCAGATGTCCGAAGGAGAGGGCGGCGATGACGAGACCCGGCACGATCTTGTCACAGACGCCGAGGAAGAGAGCGGCATCGAACATGTTGTGGGAGAGGCCAACGCCGGCCGCCATCGCGATCAGGTCGCGGGAAAACAACGAGAGCTCCATCCCCGGCTGACCCTGGGTGACGCCGTCGCACATGGCGGGAACAGCGCCTGCGACCTGTGCAATGCCGCCGGCCTCGGCTGCCGCCTCGCGGATAATCGCGGGATAGGTCTCGAACGGCTGATGCGCGGAGAGCATGTCATTGTAGGAGGTGATGATGCCGAGATTGGGCACGCGGTCCCCCGCAAGCGCGTCTTTCTCGGCGGGGGAACAGACCGCAAAGCCGTGTGCAAGGTTGGCGCATCCGAGAACCGAGCGGCTCACACTCTTCGAGGCGGCGTTGCGCAGGCGCTCCAGATAAAGTCCGCGCGTCGGCTTCGATCGTTCGACAATGCGGGCGGTGATCGCAGAAATGCGTGCATTAGCGGACATGGGAGGTATCCTGCCTTGTTTGCTCTTCAGTTTTTCGTTCGCGGCTATCGGGCCGAAGGCTTATGGAGCCCAGTAGATTTCGACGGGGCTCACTGCCCGCCGCAGAATGGCGCGGATCGGCATCTCTGCCTCGTCGCCGGCGCCTTCCGCTTTCGCCAGGACGTCCTTTTTGCTCTCGCCTTCGATATGAAGCACGAGCAGCTTTGCATCCTGGAGGCTGGAGAAGGTGAAGGTCAGCCGCGGTTCGCCCGCGCCGTCAGCCTCCATGGTGATGATACCGCGCGGCGTCTTCGGGTCTAGGGCGGCTTTGAGGTTGCTGCCATCAGGGAAGAACGAGGCGGTGTGGCCATCACCACCCATCCCGAGGATTGCAACATCGAAGGGATTGCCGATTGTTTCGGTCGCCTTCGTCGCGAGCTTTGCCGCGTCCTCGACCGAAGCTGCCGCCTGGTAGAGCGGCAGGAAATTCGCTGCCTTGGCCTTGTTCTGTAGCAGGTTTTCGGCCACCAGCAGATGGTTCGAGCGCGGATTGTCGGCCGGCACGAAACGTTCGTCGACCAGTGTGATCGTCACCTTGGTCCAGTCGAGATCGCGCGCCGAAAGCTCCTGGAAGAAGCGCTTCGGCGTCGAGCCCCCGGAAACGGCAAAGGTTGCCGCTCCCCGTGCGTCGATTGCCGCGGAAAGCGACGCAGCGACTTTGTCTGCTAGGTTGCGAGCCAGTTCCGCGCCATTGGCAAAAGCATGCATCGTCGCTGCCATCGTCTCTGATCCTACAGGTTGTCGTGCCAGGTGCGGCCATCACGCTCGATGAGCGCGATCGACTGGCTGGGGCCCCAGGTGCCAGCGGTGTAACCCTGAACCTTCTGGCCGGTGGATTCCCAGCCCTTCAGGATCGGGTCGACCCACTGCCACGCCGCCTCGACTTCGTCGCGGCGCATGAACAGTGTCTGGTTGGAGCGGATAACGTCCATCAGCAGGCGTTCATAGGCGTCCGGGTTGCGGACCTGGAAGGCGTCGGCGAAGCTCATATCGAGCGACACGTTGCGCAGACGCATGCCGCCCGGGCCGGGGTCTTTGATCATCAGCGACTGCTTGACGCCTTCATCAGGCTGCAGGCGGATGATGAGCTGGTTCTGGTTGATACGACCGGCGGACTGGTCGAAGACCGAGTGCGGGATCGGCTTGAAAGTGATGACGATCTCCGACATACGACCCGCAAGGCGCTTGCCGGTGCGGATGTAGAAGGGAACGCCAGCCCAGCGCCAATTGCCGATCTCCGCCTTGATCGCCACGAAGGTCTCGGTGTTCGAAACGCCGCCTTCGAGTTCTTCCAGGTAGCCTTTGACCGGACCGCTGCCGGAAGCGCCAGCCCGATACTGGCCGCGAACGGTGCTGGTCTCGACGTTCGATGCGTTGATCGGCTTCAATGCACGCAGCACTTTCAGCTTCTCGTCGCGAACGGCTTCGGAGTCCATCGAGGAGGGGACTTCCATCGCCACCAGGCAGACGAGCTGCATGATGTGATTTTGCACCATGTCGCGCAGCGCGCCAGCGGTGTCGTAATATCCGGCGCGGCCTTCGAGGCCGACCGACTCCGCGACCGTGATCTGTACGTGGTCGATATGGTTGGCGTTCCACAGCGGCTCGTAGAGGGCGTTGGCAAAGCGCAGCGCCATCAGGTTCTGCACCGTTTCCTTGCCGAGATAGTGGTCGATACGGAAGATCTGTTCTTCCTTGAAGACCTTGCCGATGGTGTCGTTCAACTGCAGGGCGGAAGCGAGATCACGGCCGATCGGCTTCTCGACCACGATACGGGTCGACTTGGTGATCAGCTTGTGGTCATGGATCTTTTGCGAAATGTCGCCGAAAATGCCCGGTGCGACGGCGAGGTAGAAGGCGCGAACGCGCTCCTTGCCTTCGTCCAACAGTTTCTTCAGCTGATCCCAGCCGGAATCCGAGCGCGCATCGACTGGTACGTAGTAGAGGCGCTGCAGGAATTTCGCGACTTCGGCCTCGTCATACTCACCCTTCTTGAGATGCTCCTTCAGGGCGTCCTGGGCAAACTTGCGATATTCCTCGTGCGTGAGCGGGCTACGCGAGGCGCCGATAATGCGGGTCGGCTCGGAGAATTGTCCCTCGACCTGCCGGTGGTAAAGGGCCGGCAGCAACTTGCGTTCTGCAAGGTCGCCGCTGCCGCCGAAAACGACATAATCAAAGGGTTCAACGGGGATGGTTTGGCTGCTCATGAGGATGTCTCTCAATCAGACGGGTTATTGGCTCTTTAATCTAATCGATTTAAAAAAGCCAGTGTGCGATGCAATGAATCTCTCGGAAAGAGGTTTTAGATCGAATTGCCGCGCGATGAAATCCGCAATCTGACTAAAACTTGTCGCGCAGCGCGAACCACGAAAGCGCCAGGAAAAGCAGCGGTGCACGCATGGCCGCGCCTCCCGGAAACGCCGGAATATCCAGCGACTTGAAGAGCTCCAAATCCGCCGCTTGTCCGAGCACCGTGTCAGCATAGAGCTTTCCACAGTAATTGGACAGCATCACGCCGTGCCCGGAATAGCCGCCAATGGACGTCACACCAGGCATCACCTCACGCACGAACGGTTGCCGTGGCATGGTGATGCCGACCGAGCCTCCCCAGGCGTGCGAAATCTCGATATCCCGAAGCGCCGGGTAAATCTCGGCGATTTGTCGGCGGATGTGCTGCGTTATGTCGCGCGGATTGTCGGCCGTATAGGCCTCCCGACCGCCAAAGAGCAGCCGGCCGTCCTTGGATTTGCGGAAGTAGCGCACGACGAAGCGTGAGTCGGCCACGGCTTCGGCACCCGGCAACACGTCCGGATGCCCTTCGAGCGGCACCGTGGCGCCGATAAAGGAGCGGATGGGCATCACGTGGCTTGCCGTTACTGGCTCGAGATTGCCGATGTAGCCGTTGCAGGCGATCAGCGCCCTATCGGCAGTGATCGTACCCCGCGACGTCTCGATCATCACCTTGCTGCTGCCGTGAAGGATCGCCGAGGCCTTGGTCATCTCGTAAATCTGTGCACCGGCATTGGCTGCAACGCGGGCGAGCCCGATCAGAAGTTTGAGCGGCTGAATGTGGCCAGTGCCGGTGTCGCGAACGCCGCAATAGTAGCGCGTTGAGCCGAGACGCTCTTGGGTTTCGGCTTTGTCCATGAAGCGCATGTGCGGATATTTGTAGCGCATCGCCGCGATTTCAGCATTTTCGTAGTAGTCCGCCTTGTAGCTCTCCTTGTGCGCGACGTTCATCTGACCCGGCATGTACTCCATGTCGATCTGATGCTCGGTCGCGAAATCCATGAGATGGTGCTTGGCTGCCTCGGCCAGATCGAACAATGCGCGCGAGCGTTCGTAGCCGATCTTTTCCTCAAGCTCTTCCGGCCACCAGCGCTGTCCGGTACCAAGCTGGCCACCATTGCGGCCCGAGGCGCCATCGCCAACCCGGCACGCCTCGATGAGAACCACCGAGACGCCTGATTTGGCGAGATTGTAGGCGGCTTGAAGGCCGGTGTAGCCGCCGCCGACGATGGCGACGTCGCAGGTCTTCGAGCCGTCCATTTCCGGGTATGTCGGCCGCTCGCCCGACGTTGCCTGATACCAGGAAATGCCGGGCGCAATGGGACTCTGCCATCTCTCCTGTGATGTCATGACCGAGTCCTCCCTAAACGTTCAGCAGAAGGAATTCGCGCTCCCAGGGACTGATGACCTGCATGAAGGTTTCGAATTCTCCGCGCTTCACACCGGCGTAGATGCCGAGGAACTCCTTGCCGAATATTTCCTCGAAGGCTTCCTCGTCTTCCATCAGCGCGACCGCCTCCAGAAGACCGCGCGGCAGGTCGATCGAACCCTCGTTGGCGGTATCCTCTGTCGGCGCTGTCGGCTCGATGCCCTTCATGATGCCGAGCAGACCTGACGCAAGCGAGGCCGCGAGCGCGAGGTAGGGGTTGGCATCCGAACTCGGCAGGCGGTTTTCCACACGCCGTGCCTGTGGATCGGACACCGGCACGCGGAACGCCGTCGTGCGGTTGTCGTAGCCCCAGGCGTTATTCACCGGCGCCGACATGTCAGGTGTCAACCGCCGATAGGAGTTCACATAGGGCGCCAGCATAACCATTGAACTCGGCACGTATTTCTGCAGGCCGCCGATGAAATGGAAGAATTCGCGAGAGGCGGACCCATCGGGGTTTGAGAAGATGTTCTTGCCTGTCTCGCTGTTGACTACGGACTGGTGGATGTGCATCGCGGAACCCGGCTGCCCCTGCATCGGCTTGGCCATGAAGGTGGCATAGATCCCGTGCTTCATCGCGGCTTCGCGGATCGTGCGCTTGAACAGGAACACCTGGTCGGCGAGCTCGATGGGGTTGCCGTGACGAAGGTTAATTTCCAGCTGCGCCGGGCCTTCCTCGTGGATGAGCGTATCGATCTCGAGGCCCTGCTTTTCCGAGAAGTGATAGATGTCGTCGATCAGTTCGTCGAACTCGTTGATGCCGGCGATCGAATAGCCCTGACCGCCGAGGATCGAGCGGCCCGAGCGACCTTTCGGCGGATGCAAGGGATAATCAGGGTCATCGTTCTTGGCAACGAGATAGAATTCGATCTCTGGTGCCACGATCGGTTTCCACCCGCGGTCGCCATAGAGCTTCAGCACGCGCTTCAGCACGTTTCGCGGTGTATAGGGAACCTCTTCCCCATCCACGCTGACGATATCGCAGATCACCTGCGCCGTCGGATCCGTTTCCCAGGGAACGACCGACAGCGTCGAGAGGTCGGGCACCAGCTTCAGGTCGCTGTCGCGCGGCTCGTAGCGGAAGCTTTCCGTCTCGTCAGGATATTCGCCGGAGATGGTGTGGCGATAGATCGCCGAGGGCAGCGCGAGCGAGGTGTTCGAGGTGAACTTGGAGCTCGGCATCATCTTGCCGCGCGGTACGCCGGCCAGGTCAGGCGTGATGCATTCGATGTCTTCGATGCCGCGTGCCCGTAAGAACTGCGCTGCTTCCTTCCAGTTTTCCACGCCGCGCTGATGTCCGGGGTCCGGGGGAGTCTTCTTCGAGGCAGGTACGTTTCTGGCAGGCTTCAGCGTCGTCTTTTTTGGGGACATGACACACCGGTTTGCGTTGATCGTGGCGGCATCATAACCGGAGTTTGGCAATTGGCGAGAGGGTGGCACGTTGACTTTCGCCCAATGATGGAAAAAGAAGACGCCTTTCGACAAGGGAAGTGGTTTTGCAGCGAAAAAGCGATGTGATCGTCCTCGGCGCGGGCGCCGCCGGCATGATGTGCGCCATTCGCGCCGCTCAGCGCGGCCGCTCGGTCATCGTTCTCGATCACGCGAAGTCGCCGGGCGAGAAGATCCGCATTTCGGGTGGCGGGCGCTGCAACTTTACCAACATTCATACCAGCCCGAAGAGCTTCCTCTCCGCCAATCCGCATTTCTGCAAGTCGGCGCTGGCGCGTTTCACGCCATCGGATTTCATCGCCATGGTCGATCGCCACCGGATCGCCTGGCATGAGAAGACGCTTGGGCAGCTGTTCTGCGATGACACCGCCAAGGATGTTATCCGCATGCTGCTCGACGAGATGCAGGCCGCAGGCGCAGCTCTGCATCTGCGCACCGAGATCGTTGATGTTGAGAAGAGCGGCGAGGGCTTCCGCATCACGACGTCGGAAGGAGCATACGAATGCCGCTCGCTGGTCATCGCGACCGGCGGCAAGTCGATCCCGAAGATGGGCGCGACCGGCTTCGCCTATCGTATCGCCGAGCAGTTCGGCCTTCCTCTGGTGGAGACGCGGCCGGGTCTCGTACCACTGACCATGGATCAGGCCGCGCTCGAAAATCTTTCCGAACTATCGGGGATATCCGCACCCGCCGAAATCCGTCACGGCAAGACCGCCTTCCGCGAAGCGCTGTTGTTCACGCACCGCGGCCTGAGCGGCCCCGCGATCCTGCAGATCTCCTCCTACTGGCGCGAGGGCGACGATATCACCATCGACATCGAGCCCGACCTTGATCTCCTTGAGCATTTGAAAGCGGCGAAGAGGACAAACGGTCGGCAGTCCGCTCAGACGGCGCTGGCCGAGATACTTCCCAAGCGACTGGCGCAACACCTGACCGACCGGGAGGGTATTGTCGGCCACATGGCCGACCTTTCCGACAAGACGCTGCTGCGCCTCGCCGAGGCCGTGCAGAGCTGGAAGATCAAGCCATCCGGCTCGGAAGGGTACAGAACCGCCGAAGTGACGCTTGGTGGCATCGATACCGCGGCACTCGACTCCCGGACCATGGCGGCGAAGGAGGTTCCGGGCCTCCATTTCATCGGCGAATGTGTCGATGTGACGGGCTGGCTCGGCGGCTATAATTTTCAATGGGCCTGGGCGTCTGGCTTTGTTGCCGGCGAATCTTTGTAGACGTGAAACTATCTGGCCGATTCAAGAGTTCTTAAACTGGGTGCGCCATCCTGCCTCATGAACAGTTGGAAAAGCGCTTCCTAAATAAAGCTTTACCAGCAGGACGTTTTGTTGGATTGTTATGCCAGAGATGAAGTGAGGTTCTGCAAATGAACAAGAACACTCGACGCGCACGCGCCATTGCAATCGCCCAGGCCAAGCCCGACAACAAGCTCGTTGCCTTGCGCTATCTCGTTATCTCTGCCAGCGCATTGGCCGCCGTGGCCGCTCTTCTCCTCGCACGTTGGCTCTGACATCCCCCGAGTTCTTTTGGCGACCGCAATGAAGTAGTTTGTCCCGCTGGCTATCGCGCGGATAAATCGATTTGAATGCGCTTTTCCATAGTTTTCGCTTATCCGAAAATTAAGACATCCTCTGCAACATTCGCTCAATAATTTTGGGCGCTTACGCATGCGCGTGAAGCGAGTTGGCAATGACTGCCGCCCGGTCCCGGCCGGGACTCCAACTGTTCCAATTTAAGCAGCTCGATGCACTCGGTCGGCGCCCATCAGGCGGCCGGCGGGAGGAGTGGTGTATGGAAGGCCGGAACCGCCATGTTGATTGATAAGATTCTTTCCCGCTTCAGGATCAAAACCAAGGTCCTGATTTTTGTGTTGCCGTTCGTTGTCAGCATTTCGGCAGTCGGCCTGACGGGCCTTTATGCTTCGGGCATGCTGCAAGGACGCATGGAAATCTCCAATAGCGTGCTGCAGTCGCTGAGCGGGTTCAAGGATCTTTACGGCTCCATGGACGATTTCCTGCAGATCACCAGCCAGGAAGCCCGTGACAAGCTTTACGGGGACATCAAGACACAGCAAGGCACGCTGAACGCGACGCTGAAGCAGATCGGCGATAATGGTGGCCGCGACAACCTGCGGGCCGCGATCGACGGCACCTCGGGAATCTCCGATACTGTCGGCAAGCTCTGGACCCTGCATGAGCAGGAACTTGCCCTGCGCAAGTCGATCGACGACGCGCAGAAGGTAATGATTACCAGCCGCTTCAACGTCAACTACGACGCGCAGCAACTTGAGGAAAACATCCGCAAGGACGAGGGCAATGCCACGGCGACGCTGCGCGCGGCGGATCGTCTGCTGAAGGGCGGCGATACGCTGGCGACCGTTATGGGCGACTTCAACAAGGCCCAGCTGCCTGCCGACAAGCTGAAGGTCGTAACCGACGCGATTCCCGCGATCGCCAAGGCTCAGCGCCTGATCGAGATTTCGGTGCCGCAGAACCAGAAGAGCATGACGCAGTCGCTGTCGCAGACGATTAGCGACGTCAAGGCGCAGGCGACTGCCGCCGACGCTGGCACCGATGAGGCGATTGCCAATCTCGGTCGGCTCGTTTCGCGCTTTCGCCAGATGTCGACGTATACTCAGCTGACGGCGACGCAGATGATGCGCGAAGCGACGACGACTTTCGTCGAGCTGGATAGCCGCATTGCGCAGACGAACTCGGTTCTCGAAGACACGCGCCGTCTGGAGAGCGCGATCTACTCGCTGCAGCTGGTTCTCGGCGAATTCGCTGCCAAGCCCGGCAAGGAAAACCGCGTCCGCCTGCATCAGGAGATTGCGACTCTCGGCACCAACCTCAACACCCTGCTTGCCAGTGCGAAAGGCATGAACTTCGCGGAAGACATCGTCGCTGCGATGTCGCCAGCCCTTGCCTCCATGGACAAGGATGCCCAGAGCCTGGTCGACACGATCAACCAGCGTGTTGCCGACTACGCTTCCGCCCGCCAGCAACTCGATGCTGTCTGGGGCCAGCTGACAACCTTCGCCGAGCTGCAAAAGCAGAGCGCCGGTGCCGAACGCACGCAGGCAAACGGCATCTCGGTGCTGACGACCGGCCTCGGCATTCTCGTCTCGATCATCGGCGGCATCGCGCTTGTTCTGACGCTGCAGCGCCCGATCGGCCAGATCACCGCAGCGATGCGTCGCATTGCCGACGGCGTTCTCGATACCAACATCTCGGGCGATCTGCGGTACGACGAAATCGGCGACATGGCTCGCGCGCTCGGTATCTTCAAGGAGAACGCGATCTCCAAGATCCGTATCGAGGAGCAGAGTGAGGAAGAGCGCGCTGCAGCCGAGCATGAGCGCCAGCGCAACGATGCCGAGAAGCGGGAGATGGACCGCCAGATCGAGTTTGCTGTCAACGCGCTCGCGTCCGGCCTCGAACGGATGTCGCAGGGCGACATCTCGACCACGATCGAGACGCCGTTCATCGGCCGCCTTGAACAACTTCGTCAGGATTTCAACGGCTCGATGATGCGCCTGCAGGCGACGATGAGCCAGATCCGCGACAACGTCGAGATGATCCAGGGCAATGGCAACCAGATGGCCCAGTCGGCGGAAGATCTCTCCAAGCGCACCGAGCAGCAGGCTGCCTCGCTGGAAGAGACCGCTGCTGCGGTTGAACAGATCACGGTGACGGTCCGGTCCTCCGCGGAGCGAGCCAAGGATGCGGATCAAATCGTCCGCCAGGCCAAGCGCAGCGCCGACGACTCGGCCGTCGTCGTCAGCAACGCGATCGATGCCATGGGCCGGATCGAAGGCGCATCGCGGCAGATCGAGCAGATCATCGGCGTCATCGACGAGATCGCCTTCCAGACCAACCTGCTGGCACTGAACGCCGGAATCGAAGCTGCGCGTGCCGGTGAAGCCGGCAAGGGCTTCGCCGTCGTCGCGATGGAGGTGCGCGAACTTGCACAACGATCCGCTGCTGCGGCGCAGGAGATCAAGGGGCTCATCAACAAGTCGACGACAGAGGTCAGTTCCGGTTCGCAGTTCGTGCAGGAGACTGGCACGGTGCTCGCAAAGATCAGCGCCCAGATCGTCACGATCAGCCAGCATGTCGAGACGATCGCGCGCGCAAGCCACGACCAGTCGAACGCGCTGCAGGAAGTCAATGCGACCGTCAACCAGATGGATCAGATGACGCAGCAGAACGCCGCGATGGTGGAAGAGACCACTGCGGCAAGTCGCGAGCTTGCCGTCGAGGCGGATTCGCTGCTGCGGCTCATCCAGCAGTTCAAGATTGATGGCGACGCGCAGCCGGCGGTCTATCGCGCCGCATAAAGCGACCGCAAGCACAAGCGCTTTGAGGGCCCCGGTATTCCGGGGCCCTTTCTGTTTCTCGATCGGCTGCGTGCCTTTTTCAAATTTTTGACACTTGTCAATTTTTTTAAAATTTTCCTTAAATTTTTAGCGTTAACCCATGAGGCTCATGTCTCAGGGGATACCTATGCTGCGCCTGTTCTCGGCTTCCATCGTACGTCAGATTGTTGCCATCACACTCGTTCTACTCGCCTTCAGCACCGCAGCGATCGTCTGCGTCACCTACTACAATCTGAGCGCCTACGTGATGACGAGCGCCGTTTCCGACGCAAAGGACGCGAGCCGGACGATGGCGGTTCTCTACGGCGCGAGCGATGCCGGAGTGAGGGTGGACGTCAGCAACAATGAGCTCGCGAGTGTGACGGAAGAGAAGCTTCCTTCACTCGGCGATCACGTGCTGGTCGATCGCACGGCACAGTCGATCGCTGGCGTTGCCACCGTCTTTGAGCGCCAAGGCGGCGACTACGTCCGCGTCTCCACCAACGTAAAGAAAGAGAACGGCGACCGCGCTGTCGGCACGAAGCTTGCCACCGATCATCCGGCGCAGGCGGTGTTGGCCAAGGGTGAGGCCTACTACGGTCCTGCTGACCTTTTCGGTCGTAAATTCATGACGGGCTATTTCCCGGTGAAGAACACGGCTGGTTCGAACGTGGGGATCCTGTTCATCGGCATCCCGATGGAGGTCTACTACAGCAGCCTGCAGCAGCTGCTGATGCTGGTGGCCGGTGTTGGTGTCGCAGTTTTGCTGCTGGTCGGCGTGGTGGCCTACTTCGCGATCCGCGCGTCCATCAGGCCGCTGGAGGCGCTGACCGCAACCATTCACACGATATCCGACGGTAATCTCAACGGGCCGATCCCTTGCGTGGAGAAGCAAAACGAATTCGGTGCGATCGGACGCGCGCTCGCGCTGTTCCGCGACAATGCCCGCGCCCGTCTGACCTTGGAGGTGCAAGCTGCGGAACAGCGGCAACTCAGCGACGACGAGCGCGCCCGCAACGACGCCGAGAAGCGCGCGCTCGACGGCCAGATCGACTTCGCCGTCAACCAGCTTGCTGCAGGCCTGGGGCGTCTGGCGCGGGGTGACGTTTCGCAGACGATCCAGACACCATTTGTCGGTCGCCTTGAGCAGCTCCGTGTCGACTTTAATGCCTCCCTCGTTCGGCTGCAGGAAACGTTGGCACGCATTCGCGACAACACCGCTTCGATCCAGAACAACTCCGGTGCCATGCTGGCCTCTGCCGACGAGCTTTCGAAGCGCACTGAAGCACAGGCCGCCAACCTGGAGGAGACCGCAGCCGCAGTTGAGCAAATCACCGTGACCGTCAAATCGTCCGCGGTGCGTGCACGCGAAGCGAACGAGGCCGTGTCCGCGACCAAGAAGAATGCCGATAGTTCGGGCGCAGTCGTCAGCGACGCGGTCGCGGCGATGAACCGCATCGAAGAGGCATCGAAGCAGATCGAACAAATTATCGAAGTCATCGATGATATTGCGTTCCAGACCAACCTTCTGGCGTTGAACGCCGGTATCGAGGCGGCTCGGGCCGGCGAGGCGGGCAAGGGCTTTGCGGTGGTCGCGCAGGAGGTGCGCGAGCTTGCACAGCGGTCCGCCGACGCGGCGCGCGAAATCAAGGGGCTGATCGAGAAGTCGACGCGTGAGGTTATGGCAGGCTCCGGCCTCGTGCAGAAGACCGGTGCCGTGCTTGCAACGATCAGCCAGGAGATCGTTGCGATCAGCAGCCACGTTGAAACGATAGCGACGGCAAGCCAAGATCAATCAGCCGCTCTGCAGGAGGTCAATGGCGCCGTCAATGCAATGGACCAGATGACACAACAGAACGCCGCAATGGTCGAGGAAACCACGGAGGCCAGCCGGAAACTTGCCAACGAAGCTGATGCTTTGATGACGTTGGTGCAGCAGTTCCGGTTCGAAGCCGCACAGGATTATGACCGAGTAAGGCAGGCGGCGTGACCGATCTGTCCGGATCGGCATGCATCCTTTCCTCGGGGGCGAAGCGTCCCGCGGTTTAGCCGGGGAGACATGAGGAAGGCCGCGAAGCGGACCATACTGGAGTTGCCGACGCTCTCGTAGAATTCGCTTTCGGCTTTTGCCGAATACTTATCACGACTGTCGTTCAGCAGATCCGCAATCTGTGCGATGGCGATGACAGTAATCATGGCGATGTCCTTCAATCTTGGGCATCGCCTTAGTTATTCCTCGGAATTTGCTTTATAAACGGGAATTCTCTCACTATGTTTTTCACTCATGAAAAACACGCAGTGGGATTCCTTTCAATTATTCGTGCAGGTTGCCCGCTTCGGCGGGCTGACCGGCGCCAGCGCGTCGAGCGGACTCAGTCCCGCCACGATCGGTCGCCGCATGCTCGATCTCGAACATGAGATCGGCAAGGCTCTCTTCATCCGCAGCCAGACGGGATACGGCCTCACTGCGGACGGGCAGGTCCTTCTGGATCATCTGCAGGACATGGAGGCCGCGGCCCGCAAGGTCGACGCCTGGCGGCAGGCGGGCAGCGTCGGCGCCACGGTAAGGGTGGCTGCAGGCACCTGGGTGGCCTGGCTCCTGACGGACAACTTCGCAGCGATCCGCAAGCCGGGCGATGCCTTTGCCGTCTCGCTGACCATCGGCGAAGCGCGCGCCAACCTCAATTACAGGGAAAGCGATATCGGCATCCGCGCTTTCGAGCCCGAAGAAAGCAACCTCGCCGCACGCCCGCTCGGCGAGGTGGCCTATGCGGTTTACACGAGGCGCAACGCTGACGGCGCCGAGGAGCGGTGGGTGGCGGTCGCCGAAGACGAGGCGATCTCGAACTATCTCCGCTGGCCGCATCGCAATGCAGCCGGTTCGATCGTTGCGACCGTCAATCGTCCGCGCTCCCTTCCGGAGTTGGTCAGAGCCGGTGCGGGTAGGGCCGTCCTGCCGTGCTTCGTCGGCGACCTCGATCCCGAACTGCAGCGTCTTGGTGGCGAGTTGCTGGAACTGCGCCACCGGCAATGGATCGTCATGAACAACGAGGATCGGCACCGACCGGAAATCCGGACCGTTGCCGATCGCATGACGAAATTGCTGAAGAGCTATGTCGATCTCTTCGCGGGCAAGCGCCCCAGCCGAAGCTGAGGGCGCCGACCGATGCCGTTCAGCTGCGTCCCGCGACGATGACGGGGATCAGAAGGTCGCCCCAGTTCCCGTCGCCACCATGGTGTCTCGCCGAGCGAACGATCTCGACGGAAACGCCGGCATCGACTGCCTTCATGACCGATTGGTTCAGTCGGTGCAGGTCGTTGGCGAGCATGCGGATCATCGTCTGCTGATCCGGGGTCATGCAGGTGGACTGTTCTTCAGCGCGTTCCTTGACGCGTGCAAGCGTAGGCATGGCATTCTCCTCCTTGGTGCGTTCATTCTGCTGCTGGTTTGAACTGTGCGTGTTCGGTGGATTCCTTCATTGCGGTGGTCGACGAACGTCCGCCGGTGATGGCCATGGAAACGGCATCGAAATAGCCGGTGCCGACTTCGCGCTGATGCTTGGTCGCGGTGTAGCCGTTGATCTCCGCCGCGAATTCCGCCTCCTGCAGTTCTGAGTAGGCGGCCATCTGCCGGTCCTTGTAGCCGCGGGCGAGCTCGTACATGCCGAAGTTTAGCTGGTGGAAGCCGGCAAGCGTGATGAACTGGAACTTGTAGCCCATCGCGCCGAGTTCGCGCTGGAACTTGGCGATAGTCGCGTCATCCAGATTCTTCTTCCAGTTGAACGACGGCGAGCAGTTGTAGGCAAGCAGCTTGCCGGGATGCACCTTGTGGACGCCCTCGGCGAAACGGCGCGCCTGCTCGAGATCCGGCTTCGAGGTCTCGCACCAGATGAGATCGCAGTGCGGTGCATAGGCGACCGCGCGTGCGATGCACGGCTCGAGGCCATTGCGGACCTGATAGAAGCCTTCGACCGTGCGGCCGGCATCGTAATCGACAAAAGGCTGGTCGCGTTCGTCGATATCGGACGTCAGCAGCTTGGCGGCTTCCGCATCGGTACGGGCGATAACCAGCGTTGGAACGCCCATGACATCGGCGGCAAGGCGGGCTGCGTCGAGGTTGCGGATATGTGCAGCGGTCGGGATCAGGACCTTGCCGCCGAGATGGCCGCATTTCTTCTCCGACGCCAGCTGGTCTTCGAAATGGACGCCGGCAGCGCCTGCTTCGATATAGGCCTTCATGATCTCGAAGGCGTTCAGCGGGCCGCCGAAGCCGGCCTCTGCGTCAGCGACAATCGGCGCAAACCAGGTCTCGACGGAAAGGCCGTTCTGTTCTGATGTTTCGATCTGATCGGCACGCTGCAGCGTTCGGTTGATCCGCTTGGCCAGTTCCGGGCCGGCATTTGCCGGATAGAGGGATTGATCCGGATACATGGCAGAAGCGGTATTGCTGTCCGCGGCGACCTGCCAGCCGGAAAGGTAGATTGCCTTCAATCCGGCCCGGACCATCTGCATCGCCTGATTGCCCGAGAGCGCGCCGAGCGCGTTAACGAAATCATCCCGATGGAGAAGCTGCCACAGGCGCTTGGCGCCCATTTCCGCGAGTGAATAGCGCAGTTCGACGGAACCGCGCAGTCGTCTGACGTCATCGATCGAGTAGGGTCGCTCGACACCGTTGAAACGTCCGGCGGGCAGGTCTCGATGCAGCTTGTCAAATTCTGTCATTTCATGCTCCTTGCGGATTTTGTAGTCGGCTTGAATAGTTGACAGAATTTACAAACGTCGGAAAAAATCCAGATTTTTCTATGGAATATCGGTCTTATTCGAGTTACGATGAAAAGCTTTTGACAGGTGTCTACTGTCAATTTGTCAAGTATTGTAAATCGAGCTCGTCGGAGTTTTGTAAAGGATTGTCACATGGGGGAGCGCAAGATTTTTGCGGGACCAAAGGTCAGGCGCATTCGCAACGGCCTCGGCTTGACCCAGTCGGCGATGGCCGAGGCGCTCGGGATTTCTCCGTCCTATCTCAACCTTATCGAGCGCAACCAGCGGCCACTGACCGTGCAACTGCTCCTGAAGCTCTCTTCGGTCTACAAGGTCGATCTGGAGGAGCTGAGGGAAGGCAGTGGCAGCAGTCTCAATCAACTGAGGGAGATTTTTGCGGATCCGCTGCTGGCGGGCGAACTTCCCGGCGATCAGGAGCTCGTCGAGGTCGCGGAAGCAGCGCCCAACGCGGCCAGCGGCATCATCAAGCTGTACCGCGCCTACAGCGAACAGGCGAGCCGCTTGTCAGACCTGACGTCCCTGACAGCGGGACCGGGACAAATGCCGCTGGCGGGCGCGCGGCTTCCAGCCGACGAAGTCCGCGATGTTCTAGAGCGGCGCTCCGCCTATTTCCCTGAGCTGGAGGCAGCGGCAGAGGCCTTCCTGACCCGCTTTGGCGAGGTGCGTGATCTGCCGGCGGCGTTCAAGGAGTGGCTCGGGGCGGAGCGCGGGATCAGTGTCCGTATCCTTCCAGTTCATGTCATGCCCGACCTGCGGCGCCGCTTCGACCGGCACTCGATGCGTCTCTTCGTCTCCGAGCGACTGTCGCCGGCCGATCAGGCGCACGAGGTTGCCATCGAGGTTGCGACGCTCGCCTTGCGCGATGCAATCCTGATGGAGCTCGAAGGTCTGGCGCTGTTGACGCCGGAGGCGAAGCGGATAGCCCGCTTCGAACTCTCTCGTTACGGTGCGTTGGCGCTCGCCATGCCCTATGCGCCATTCCTCTCTGCAGCCCAAGCCAGCCGCTACGATGTCGACATCCTTCGCTCGCGCTTTGGCGTTTCCTATGCGCAGGCGGCGGCCCGGCTGGTCACGCTGCAGCGTCCGGGTGCCTCCGGCATTCCATTCTTCATGATGGAGATCGATGCGGCCGGCCACCGGCTGCGGCGTGCGGGCGCGCAGGGCTTCCCGCATTCGCGTTTTGGCGGCGGCTGTCCCAAGCTGAACATTCATGCGGCCTTCCTTCAGCCCGGCCAGATTCTTGCCGAAACGGTCGAGCTGCCGGATGGCGGTCGCTACCTCACCGTCGCCCGGACGCTGGAGGGGCCGAACGTTGCGTTCGGCGAGCGGGTGAGGCGCACGGCATTGCTACTCGGCTGCGAGGCGGCGACCGGTGAAGCGTCGGTCTATGGTCAGGTTGTAACTGCGCAGCAGCCGGTCCTGATCGGACCCGCCTGCCGCTTGTGCGAGCGGCGCGGTTGCCTCTCGCGCGCCGAACCACCCGTCACACGACCGCTGGGCCTCGATGAGATGGTTACAGGCCTCAGCAGCTTCGACTTTCAATGACTGTGAAATGATTGAGACTACTGGTTTTTGCGCTTGTAGGCTCTCGAAAAGCTTTCTAGTCTGCCTGCAAAACCAGAGGGGCGGCGTCCGCAAAGCGGCACCGCAAAGCAAGAAGAAAACAGGAGATAGCATGAGGTCAGTAATCGCAAGACTTGCAGCGAGCGCCGTTGTACTCGCGTTCGCCGCTGCGCCGTCCTTTGCGCAGGAGCGGGTGGTCAACATCTACAATTGGTCGGACTACATCGACAGCTCGATCCTAGAAGACTTTACCAAGGAAACCGGGATCAAGGTCGTATACGACACCTTCGATTCCAACGAGACGGTTGAAACAAAGCTGCTCGCTGGCGGCACCGGTTACGACGTGGTCGTGCCAAGCGGCGACTTCCTTCAGCGCCAGATCCAGGCTGGCGTCTTCCAGAAGCTCGACAAATCCAAGCTGCCGAACCTCGCCAACATGTGGGATATGATCCAGCAGCGCACCGCCATGTACGACCCCGGTAACGAATACGCGGTGGACTACATGTGGGGCACCAACGGCATCGGTTACAACAAGAAGAAGGTCGCCGAGATCCTCGGACCCGACGCAAAGGCACCGGGCCTTGAAGCAATCTTCGATCCGGCGGTTGCGGCAAAATTCAAGGATTGCGGCATCTATATGCTGGATGCGCCAAAGGACGTCATGCCGTCGGCCCTGACCTATATCGGCCTTGATCCCAATTCGAGCAAGCCGGCCGATCTGCAGAAGGCCGGCGAACTGCTGGAAAAGGTAAGGCCCTTCGTTCGCAAGTTCCATTCCTCGGAATATATCAACGCTTTGGCCAACGGCGACATCTGCATCGCGTTCGGTTACTCCGGCGACATCTTCCAGGCTGCCAACCGTGCGACCGAAGCCAAGAATGGCGTCGAAGTCGGTTATGCCATTCCGTCACAGGGCGCGCAGATGTGGTTCGACATGATGGCGATCCCGGCGATGCCAAGCACGTCGCCGAGGCGCACGAATTCCTCAACTACATGATGAAGCCTGAGGTCATCGCCAAGGCCAGCAACTATGTGTTCTACGCCAACGGCAACAAGGCGTCGCAGCAGTTCATCGACAAGGAAGTCCTCGACGACCCGTCGGTCTATCCGAGTGAGGACGTGATGAAGAAGCTCTACAGCGTCACTCCTTGGGATCCGAAAACGCAGCGCACCGCGACCCGGATCTGGACGAAAGTCGTCACCGGCCAATAACGAAAATTAGGCCCGGTCGGCAACGCCCGGGCCTTTTCTTTCCGTACCGGTCTCGGGGAAGCCGGCTCTTAGAATGACTTTTCGGGGCACAATATGAAGTCACTTGGCAATATCCGCCGCTCCTTTGCACCGTGGACAGACCCGGCATCGAAGCCGTTTATATCGTTCAACAACGTCACGAAGCGGTTTGGCGACTTCACGGCCGTCGACGACCTGTCTCTGAATATCTATCACCGCGAATTCTTTGCTCTGCTCGGGGCTTCCGGCTGCGGAAAATCGACGCTGCTGCGCATGCTTGCAGGCTTCGAACAGCCGACCTCGGGCGAAATCGTCCTCGACGGCACAAACCTTGCCGGCACGCCGCCCTACAAGCGGCCAGTCAACATGATGTTTCAGTCCTACGCGCTCTTTCCGCATATGACCGTGGAAAAGAATATCGCCTTCGGCCTGCGCCAGGATGGCATGCCGAAGGAGGAGATTGCTGAGCGCGTTCTGCAGATGCTGAAGATGGTGAAGCTCGAGAAGTTCGCCGCGCGCAAGCCGAACCAGCTGTCCGGTGGTCAGCGCCAGCGCGTTGCTCTGGCGCGTTCCCTTGCCAAGCGGCCGAAGGTGCTGTTGCTCGACGAACCGCTCGGTGCGCTGGACAAGAAGCTGCGTGAGGAAACGCAGTTCGAGCTCATGGATCTCCAGCAGAACCTCGGCCTGACCTTTGTCGTGGTGACCCACGACCAGGAAGAGGCGATGACCATGGCCGATCGAATTGCGGTGATGAGCCACGGCAAGGTCATCCAGGTGGCGACGCCGGCCGAGATCTACGAGGCGCCGAACTCCCGCTTTGTCGCTGACTTCATCGGTGACGTGAACATCTTCGATGGCAAGGTCGCGAGCGCGAATGACAGCACCGTCGAGATTGCTGTCGACGAAGATTTTTCGATCAGCGTCATCACCCCTGAAAAGCCGACCATGGGCTCGTCGGTCGGCTTCGCAATTCGTCCGGAAAAGCTCAAGGTTTCACGCAAGCCGCCTGCCAATCCGAAGGTGAACGCGGCCTCCGGGGAGCTGTGGGACATCGGCTATCTCGGCGACATGACGGTTTTCCACGTGAAGCTGACGAGCGGCAAAGTGGTCAAGGCCTCGCTTCTCAATGCCCAACGTGCCGTCGACGATCCGTTTACTTACGATCAGGAAGTCTGGATCACCTTCGCCGAGGATGCCGGCGTCCTTCTCAAGGATTGAACCATGGGCAAGCTCGGTTCCGCCTTCTACAATCGCCTGGTCATCATCGTTCCATATGTCTGGCTGCTGCTGTTCTTCCTGGCGCCGTTCTTCATCGTCTTCCGCATATCGCTGTCGACGACGGCAATCGCCATGCCCCCCTACGAGCCCGTTTTTTCGCTCGGTGACGGCTTGGCCGGTTTCTGGGAAAAAGTCGGCACTTTTTCCTTCGACAACTACAGCTACCTCATCGATGATCCGCTCTATGTGAACGCTTACATATCGAGCCTGGTGATCGCCGGCATCTCGACGTTCCTGACGCTGCTGATCGCGTATCCGATCGCCTACGGCATGGCACAGGCGCCGCGTAGCATCCGTCCGACGCTGCTGATGCTCGTCATCCTGCCGTTCTGGACGAGCTTCCTGATCCGGGTTTACGCCTGGATCGCGATCCTGAAGCCGGAAGGATTGTTCAATCAGCTGCTGCTATCGCTGCACGTCATCGACACGCCGCTGATCATCCTGAACACCAATGTCGCGGTCTATATCGGCATCGTCTATTCCTATCTGCCGTTCATGGTCCTGCCGCTCTATTCCTCGCTGGAAAAGATGGATGACACCTTGATCGAAGCTGCGCAGGATCTTGGTTGCACGCCGATCAGCGCGTTCTGGCGAGTGACTTTCCCGCTGTCACTGCCCGGCGTCGTCGCCGGCTGCATGCTGGTGTTTATCCCCGCTGTCGGCGAGTTCGTTATCCCGGATCTCCTTGGCGGATCGCAGACGCTGATGATCGGCAAGACGTTGTGGAGCGAATTCAATTCCAACCGCGACTGGCCAGTGTCCTCGGCGGTGGCGACCATCCTGCTGCTGATCCTGGTGATCCCGATCGTGTTCTTCCAGAACGCGCAGGCCAAGGCCGATGAGCAGGGGAGATAGACATGCTGAGATGGACCCGTTTCAACGTCGCTTCCGTCGCGCTCGGCTTTGCGTTTCTCTACCTGCCGATCGTTCTTCTGGTCGTGTTTTCCTTCAACGAGTCGAAACTCGTGACCGTCTGGGGTGGCTTTTCGGCCAAATGGTACGTCTCGCTCCTTCATAATCAGGCTTTGCTCGATGCTGCCTGGGTGACGATCCGCGTCGGGATCCTCTCGGCCACCGCGGCAACGATCCTCGGAACGCTGGCCGCGATCGCTCTGGTGCGTTACACGCGCTTTCGCGGGCGCATGCTGTTTTCCGGCATGGTGTACGCGCCGCTGGTCATGCCCGAGGTGATCACCGGCCTGTCGCTTCTGCTGCTCTTCGTGGCGATCGGCCTCGACCGCGGCTTCTGGACGATCACGCTGGCGCACACGACGCTGACGATGTGTTTCGTTGCCGTTGTCGTGCAATCGCGACTGCTGAGCTTCGACCGATCGATCGAGGAGGCGGCCCAGGATCTCGGCTCGCCGCCCGTGCGGACGTTCTTCGAAATCACGTTGCCGATTATTGCGCCTGCAGTGCTTTCCGGCTGGATCCTCGCCTTCACATTGTCGCTGGATGACCTTGTCATCGCGAGCTTCACCTCCGGCCCCGGAGCGACGACGCTGCCGATGAAGATCTACAGCCAGGTCCGCCTCGGGGTAACGCCCGAGATCAATGCGGTCTGCACCATTCTGATCGGCATCGTGGCGATTGGCGTCATCTGTGCATCGACGATCACGAAGCGTCGCGAACTGCAGCGCGAGCGGGACGAGCGTGCGGCGGCAAACGCGCCGTGACTACTTGGTCGACCCCTGCTGCGTGACCGGGGCAGGGGAGATAACCGGCTCCGGCCACGCACCGCCAACGAAGAACGGCAGAGGCGGCAAGCTCGGCGATACCGTTGGGTCGGTCGCCTCGATCGTTCCCGACAAGGCCAATCCATTCGACCGGTAGGGAATGACGCCGGAGAGGATCAGCGTCTGCTGCGGTCCCTCGATGCGTGCCCCGTGGATTGTCGCCGCGCCATCCGCGAGGTCCGCGGTGATGTCGAAATTGTCGAAAGCGAAGGCGCGATGGGATACCGAATTCAAGGGAAAGAAGTCGGCCCGTGCTGCCTCTTCGCGCACCGCTTCCGCATCAAATCCTGGAAGTGAGCCTGACCGCGCGCGGAAGGCGATTCTTCCCGTCACGTCGCTGGCGCCGGCCTTCCAGAGCGGCATCAATGTCTTCACCGACATGTCCAGAGAACCCGTTGCAAGCGGCAGCGGTCCTTGGAGCTGAAGCCGCTCGATCAGGCCGGCAAAGTCGGCGCCCCGGATCGACAGTTGCAATCTGCCGCCGCCGTCGAAATCCCCACGCATCGCCTCCAAGTGAGCGGATAGTTCGCCGCCCTCGAATTGGCTGTCGCCGATGTCGAACTTCGCCTCGTTGCTGGAAACGATGATGCTGGCCCCGACGTCCGATAGCGTGAAAGGCTCCACCAGCGCCTGCTTGGCGGAAAGCCGCAGGTCGAGGTCCAGCTTTTGCAGAAGTCCGCCATCGGGCGGTCCATCCGCCTCGCCGGCGGCCAAGCGTAGGATAAACGCATCGAACAGCGACCTGAAATTCATTTGGTCGAAAGCGAGCGTGCCACCAAGCTTGGCTCGCTTGCCCGGTGGAAAGGCCACGTCCATCGCACCGCGCGCATTCGATCCATTCATGCTCATGTTGACATTGTCGAAGCGGAAGCCGTTCGGAACCGACGCGACATCCGTCTCGAGCGAGAAGGTCCGAAGGGTCGCGATACCCGGCAGCGATCGGTCGACCCATGTCAGCAGTGCCGGCATGTCGGGGATGCTGAGCGCCATGTTGCCGGAGAGGTCGAAGAGATGCGAGATATTTGCCACCCCTTGGAACCGCGCTGTAAGTAGGCCGGAAGTCAGCGATGCCGTCATCTCCGCGCTCTTGCCACCGAAGATGAGCAACGGGCTGCGGGAGGAAAAATCGAGCTTCAAATCCTGTCCGCTCGTCCGTGCGATCAGCACGGCGGTGATTGGGCTCGAAAGTTTGCGCCAGCTGACATCGGCGGTCACGCCCTCGAAACGGAAAGTCCTGCCGCTGGCGACGTCGGCGACATTCACGGTCCCATCCTCAACGGTGATGGCCCCGATGGCGGCATCCAGCTTTTTGTCGAGGACTTCTTTTCCGCCCTCTTCGCGCGCATTGGCGATCGCTTTTGCCAGAAGCCCCTCGTTGGTCCAGTCGATCACGCCGCTGCTTTCGCGGGTCAGCAGCAGGTTGGGGCGCAGAAGATGGAACTCGTGGAAGCTTGCACGGCCTCTGATCGCGTCAATCACGCTGAATTCGGCGGAAAGGCTTTCGACGGTTCCAAGCAGCTTGGCTCGGTCATCTTTCTGGCGAACGGAGATCTTGCTGAGGATAATCCGAGGCGTCGGCCAGAATTCGATGACCGGCTTGCCGGCGATCTCTGCACGATAGCCTGCCCATTTCGAAAGCGCATCCTCAATCCCGGATCGAACAAGGCCGGTGGAGATCAGATAGGGGGCGGCCACCCGAAGCGCAACGAAGATAGACAAGACAACGAGCAGCGTGACCGTTGCCAGCCTCGCAAAGCTTGGCAGCCAGCGGGTCACAGGCCTGATTTTCTTCCACCATCGCGGCTGTCGTGACGTCCCCATATAATCCGCCAGTCTCTTCGGGTAATTGCCCTTAATGCTCTGAAATGCCGGATATATCAAATGCCGTTTGCTTGCAAATACATGCCGCTGGCCGTGCTCGTCACTGCCTTTATAAGCTGATATTGCATTGTATATAGACGAGCGAACAGAAGGAGTGTCGAATGCGCGACGATAAGCCACTTTGGGTGCCATCTCAGGCATCGATTGAGGCAAGTCCGATGTATGCCTTCATGGAGAAGTGCAACCGCGACTTTGGGCTCTCACTGGCAGGCTATGGCGACCTGCACGCATTTTCCGTCGCTGATCGGGAGCGGTTCTGGACATCCGTCTGGGACTTCTGCGGTGTCAAAGGCGAGCGCGGAATCCCGGCGCTTATCAATGGCGATGTCATGTTGGATGCGCGTTTCTTCCCTGATGCCACCCTGAATTTTGCCGAGAATCTGCTTTGCCAAGAGGGCGCCGACGATGCCCTGATTTTTCGCGGCGAGGACAAGGTCGCCGACCGCTGGAGCTGGGACCGGCTGCGCGCTTTGGTTTCCAGGCTGCAGCAGGCGTTCAAGGCGATGGGCATCGGCTCCGGCGATCGCATTGCGGCGATGATGCCGAACATGCCGGAAACGGTGGCCTGCATGCTGGCCGCCGCCTCGATCGGCGCGATCTGGTCGTCCTGTTCGCCAGACTTCGGGGAGCAGGGCGTGCTCGATCGGTTTGGCCAGATCGAGCCGAAGCTCTTTATCGCCTGCGACGCCTATTGGTATGGCGGCAAGTTGCAGGACGTGAAGACCAAGGTGGAGACCGTGACAAGGCAGCTGGGCGTGCCCTGCCTCGTCGTCCATTATGCCGGCGATGCAGCCGCTGTTGTCAACGAGACACCGGGTAGCAAGACGCTGGAAGACTTCATCTCGTCCTTTGAACCACGTCCGGTCGAGTTCACGCGCCTGCCGTTTTCCCATCCACTCTATATTCTCTTCTCGTCGGGAACGACCGGTGTTCCGAAGTGTATCGTGCACTCCGCCGGCGGCACATTGTTGCAACATCTCAAGGAACACCGGCTGCATTGCGGCATTCAACCCGGCGAAAAGCTCTTCTATTTCACCACCTGCGGCTGGATGATGTGGAACTGGCTGGTGAGCGGACTGGCGGTCGGGGCCACGGTCTGCCTCTTCGATGGCTCGCCGTTCGCGCCCGACGGGAATGTGCTGTTCGACTTTGCCGCAGCCGAGAAGTTCGCCGTGTTTGGAACGTCGGCGAAGTATATCGACGCGGTCCGCAAGAGCGGGCTGACACCAGCAACAAGCCACGACCTTTCCAGTCTGCGGCTGATGACGTCGACCGGGTCACCGCTTTCACCCGAGGGCTTCACCTTCGTCTATGAAGGCATCAAGGAAGACGTCCAGCTCGCTTCCATTTCCGGTGGGACGGACATTGTCTCCTGTTTCGTCCTCGGTAATCCTTTGCAGTCGGTCTGGCGTGGCGAGATCCAAGGCCCCGGCCTTGGTCTCGCGATGGATGTCTGGGATGACGACGGCAAGCCGGTTCGGCAGGAAAAGGGCGAGCTCGTCTGCACCAAGGCCTTCCCGTCGATGCCCGTGATGTTCTGGAACGACCCGGATGGCGCAAAGTACAAGGCAGCCTATTTCGAGCGTTTCGACAACGTCTGGTGCCACGGCGACTTTGCCGAGTGGACAGAGCATAACGGCATCGTCATCCATGGACGATCCGACGCCACGCTCAACCCCGGCGGCGTCCGCATCGGAACGGCCGAGATCTACAACCAGGTGGAGCAGATGGCCGAAGTCGCGGAAGCGCTCTGCATCGGCCAGGAATGGGATGACGATGTCCGCGTCGTTCTTTTCGTTCGCCTCGCGCCCGGTGCAGCCCTCACCGAGGAATTGACTAAGGCGATCAAGAGCCGCATTCGTGCCGGCGCCTCGCCGCGCCACGTACCTGCGAAGATCGTTGCCGTCACTGATATTCCGCGCACCAAGTCGGGCAAGATCGTCGAGCTTGCCGTGCGCGAAATCGTCCACGGCCGGCCGGTCAAGAACAAGGAGGCGCTCGCCAATCCAGAGGCACTGGAGCTGTTTGCGGGGCTCGAGGAATTGCGTATCTGACCGAGAGAAATCACCAGCCGGTTACAAGCTTTCACCTTTGAGAGATTGAGGGCCGCGGCAACCTTTCGTTAAGAAACGTTGGTCAGAAGTAAATTCAACTTGGGGCTGCGCATGAACGAGGCAGCCGGAGCCCTTGGCTCCTAAAACATGATGTTGGACTGACTAAGCCCTTGTTGAACAGCACCCAAACTCTGAGGCAGCCTTTTGGCTGCCCTTTTTTGTTCAGCCTGCAAGGACCCGCTGCGACGGGAAGGCGATCTCGACCAAAGTGCCTTCATTGGGTGCGGAGCTGATCGCGAAAATCGCCCGGTTGGCATCGACCATCGCCTTGGTGAGCGGCAGGCCGAGCCCCGTACCGTCACCGCGGTGTCGCGACTGTGCGGAAACCTGGCGGAATGGCTTCATCGCCTGCTCGAGTTCGCTCCGCGTCATGCCGACACCGGTATCACGCACGCGCAAGACGACGCTGCCGTTTGCCTCGTAGGAGGTTGATACGACGATCTGCCCCCCGGCCGGCGTGAACCGGATCGAGTTGGAGAGGACGTTGAGCGCGATCTGCTTGATCGAGCGAAGATCCGCAACGACATCGGGCACAGCCTGGGAGAGGGCGGTGCGGATGATCACGCGTTGGCTGTTTGCCTGCGGTTGGAGCAACGAAACCGCCTCCGAAATGGCATTGTTCAGGTCGATGGCGCCGAAGTCCAGTTCCATTTCCCCGGCCTCGATCTTCGAGATGTCCAGCAGGTCGTTGACGATGTCGAGGACATGGCGGCCGGAACGACCGATGTCATTGGCGTATTCGACATAGCGCGGATGCCCGATGGGACCGAAGCGCTCGGTTGCCATCATGTCGGAAAAGCCGATGATTGCATTCAGCGGCGTGCGAATCTCGTGGCTGACACGCGCCAAGAAATCCGTCTTGTGTTCGTTGGCGGTCTCCGCAGCGCTCTTGGCGTTTCGAAGTTCGTCTTCCGTGCGTTTCCATTGGGTAATGTCGCGAATGACTGCGCAATAGCCGCTGGAGGAGGTGAGCCGTCCCATCGTCATGAAGAGCGGCACAAACCCGCCGCCGGCCTCGCGTCCGATCACTTCGCGGCCATCGTTGAGCACGCTTGCGACGCCGTGGCCCGACAGGCCGCCGAGGTAGTCGAGCACGGCCTTCTGGCTCTCATGCGCAAACAGCATGACGAACGGCTTCCCGCGGGTCTCGTCCTCGTCGTAGTTGAAAAGCGCGCTGGCGGAGCGATTCATCGAACGGATGTCACCCTCCGCGCCGATCACCACGACCCCGTCTGTTGCCGTTTCGAGGATCGACCGTAGCTCCTCGACCTCTACCTGCAGCTTTGCGACCTTCTCCAGCATCCTTTCGAAGGAGCGGGGCTCCGCAGGCGGCACAGGTCGCACTGGAACCACCGCATCACTTGCTGCCGGCATCAGGGCGAGCATCAAGGCGCTGCTTTCTTCCCAGCGAATGGACTGCAGCCGTGCCGTGACCGGAATGAGGCTATCA
Organism: Rhizobium grahamii CCGE 502; assembly: GCF_000298315.2. GTDB lineage: Bacteria > Pseudomonadota > Alphaproteobacteria > Rhizobiales > Rhizobiaceae > Rhizobium > Rhizobium grahamii. The sequence continues at coordinate 173,143 of NZ_AEYE02000004.1, forward strand.
TCGACCGTTACCAGCATCATCGAGCCGGAGCGGCCGGCACTTTCTTGAAGGTCTGAACGCTGCAGCAGCGCATCGATGCCGCCGACCCCGCTTAATTCCTCAAGCGTCTTGTAGCCGGTCAGTCGCATGAACTCCGGGTTCGCGTGGATCAATTCGTCGCCGGCATGCACGAGGACGGCGACGGGGAGCTGGTCGACGGTCGCGGCGGACAGTCCCCCGATCATTTTGGCGCGCGGCGGAATGAAGCTTGCCAGCATATCCATTTGGCTGACGGTTTCTTCCAGCCCTTCGGTCACATCGTCTTCGCCAGACTCGCTGGTATCGACCGTCTCGCCTTCACCGGCCTCAGCCTTGGCGATGTCTTGATCTTCAAACGAGGCGTCAGTGGCCGCTTCATCAACATGCCCGGTGATTGCCTGCGTTACCGCTGCGGGCGCGTCATGCTCTTCAGTCTCGCTTACCGCAGGCTCTTCGTCGCGCACTTCCGGCTCTCGGACGCCGAAGGCTTCGAGGCGCTTGGCGATCTCGCGGAAATTTGCCTGCTCGGCGGAGGTCAGCCGCGGGCCGACGCCATGCAGTTGGACGATCTTGTCCGTCAGGCGACGGCTTGGGGTTTCGACAATCCGCAAGGCGGGCGGCTCGGCGGCTGGCGACGGATTGACTGTCGGCTCGGTCCTCACTTCGTCGTCAGCGTCGGCGGTAGCAGGTTCGTCTGCGGGCGCTTCGGATGGGAGCGTCGCTGTCTCGTCGCTGGCCGCCACTTCTTCGGCGCGCGCCGGCGCCGCATCATCCTCGGAGGCCTCCGGCTGGTCGGGTATTGCGGCGTCATCGGTCAAGCCGTTCGGACCAAGCGTCAGTCCAAGCGCCAGAGGGTCTTCGGCCGCATCGGACAGGCGCACGACCCCAAATCCTCGAAAGCCGTCGAATTCGCGGCTGCGTGTATAGGTGGGCAGGGCTGCGAGATCGACCGGTACGGCCAGGCTCGTTCCCTCGATTGGCCAATGGATCGTCTTGCCGGACCAGGTGTCGCGGCGCGCCAGAGCTTCGCTGATCTTGCCTTCAGGATCGAGATTGAAGAGCGCCGCAATGTCGCTGAACGGCGTGCCGATGATATCAGCCGCATGCGGTCCCACCGCTTCGGCAAACTCATTTGACACCTCGCTGAACCGCCCTGCCGCGTCGATTTTCCAGACGAAGCGGGTGGCGCGGCTGTTCGGGTAGAAAACGAAGGCGTCAGCCTTGGCAGCCGGCTCAGGTTCCGGCTGCTCTCTCTCGGCAGCGATTTCGACACCATGATCGGTTGCCCCCGGGCTTTCCACAACCCGTGCTTCTGCCGGGATCTCTTCGGCCGCTGTCGGTTCCTCGTTCGAGGCGATGGAAACCGGCTCGTTCCCGGCTCCGTCCGATATCATTTCCAGTGCCGGTACGTCCGCATAGGCTTCGACGGAGTGTTCTTCGACCGGCATGGGTAGCTTACCGGCGTTTTCCGGCACCGGCCTGTCCTCTTGGCTCATCACCTCAGGAGCCGGCTCGGCGTCCATCGCTTCTTCGGCGATTGCAGCAGGTTCCGAGTTCACCGCTTCCGCGGCATCGCCTTCATGGAGGCTCTCGTCGAGAGGCTCTTCCAGGTCTTCGATGCCGGCAATGGCATCGATCGCATCGACGAAGTTTGCTGTCTCTGGCGCCTCGTTATAGTTAACGGCGGCTGTGGATAAGTCGTCTTCAGCGGCCGTCGGGGTGTCGATCGGGTCGAGGTGGCCGATGACGGTTTCGACCGCAAAAAGCAGATTGAGCACCGGCTCGTCGCTGAGTCGTCCGACGGCCGCTGGAAGGTAGCCCTTGCCGGTCGCGACGGGCCGCTTCACCAATCGATCGGCATGATCGCCGGCCATCGTGGTCATGGCCTTGGCGGTCTGCTGTGTGACGCCGAGCGCTGCGAAACCAGGGGAGGCGGCGATGATTTCGCCGCCAGCGCCGATTACAGCCATATGCGTATCCGGGTCGTCGAGCCCTTTGAGCATCTGTTCCGCGGAGGCCTTGATCGACAGTGCACGAGTCGCGACCGGCAGCGACAGAAGAACGGCGCGCTCGCCCGAGGAAAGGCGGATCAGTTCTACCGTTGCCTGGACGGCAACGCGCTGGAAGCCCCTGGCAATCCGGATCAGGAAGTTGCGGCTGTCGCCGACATTGACAAGCTGCCGGGCTGTCACCTGCAACTGGCGAAAGGTGATGTCGGCGCCGTCGATGCCCTGGTCCAGCAGGTCGTAGACTGCCGATTGCCCGAAGAGTTCAGCGCCAGCGCCGTTTGCCCAGAGAGCCCGGCTGAGATCCGCCGAAAGCAGCACCATCGCTTCGCCGCGCGAAAAACGTTCCCGCACGCGTGGATGCACGGCGATGTCGATGAACGGATATTGGACTGCGGGCATGATCGAACCTTCAGCTTCGGTCACTCTGAAATTAATAGTCTATTAATAACGATAGGCCGGAATGGGGTCCAGAACAGCCCTCGGCTTTCGGCCGAAAAGGTTAACGTGTTGTGCGTCGCACAAAGATGTTGCAATGCACAAATACCTGCGCTATATAATGAACATCTAACCTACGAGGCGATATCCATGCCGAGGCAAAAGGAGCACAGACCAATGGCGAGCATAAAGATGGACGACGTTTTTTCAATGTCGTCGTTTGATCCTTCCAAGTTCACTGAATCCTTCCGGGATTTCGCGGAAAAGGGCGCGCAGCAGTCGCGCGAAGCCTACGCGAAGATGAAGACCGCTGGCGAGGATGCGAGCAAGACGCTCGAAGCAACGGTTCAGACGGCCCAGGCCGGCGCCGTTGAAATCGGCCACAAGGCAATCGACGCCCTGCGTACGAACGCCGAAAACTCGCTGACGCACATGGAAGCTCTGCTTGCCGTCAAGTCAGTCGCCGAACTCGTCGAACTGCAGACCACCTTCCTGCGCAAGCAGGTCGAGCTGACCATCGAGCAGGCCAAGTCGATGCAGGAAACCTCCAAGCAGGTTGCCGAAAAGCTTGCCAAGCCTTCCAAGGACGCAGCTGAAAAGGTCATGGCCTCCTTCAAGGCGGCCTGATTTTTCGAGACGACACACGAAGAGGCTGGACCATTTGTCCGGCCTTTTTGTATATTGGGGAGAGATAGGACTTGAATTAATTTCCAAGTCCTCGTATGTGACCCCCGTCGCGTCGGACGCGATTTGTGCGGTTGTAGCTCAGTTGGTTAGAGCGCAGGTTTGTGGCACCTGAGGTCGGAGGTTCGAGACCCCCCAACCGTACCATTCTCCCCCAAGAAAATTAGTTGCAGTACGCGGGTGGTGACTAAGCCATCCCTATACGTCGCTCCGACGAGCGATGTCGCTTTGCCCGCCTTTCCGCGGCAGGTCCTTCACTCCGCACTCTCATTTTTTGCCTTGCACCCGAGCGCGATAAGGCTAGGTTCGCTACGAGCAGCCGCCCGGCTGGTTTCTTGTAAGCATTCGTAGGAGATTCGTGATGGAGTATCGTCGTCTTGGCAAATCAGGCCTGAAAGTCAGCGAATTCTCCTTCGGATCTTGGGTCACCTTTGGCAAGCAGGTGGAGGGCGGCGATGCGGTCAGCCTGATGAAGCTCGCCTATGACAACGGTGTGAACTTCTTCGACAATGCCGAAGGGTACGAGAGTGGAAAATCCGAACTTGTCATGGGCGAAGCGCTCAAGACGCTTGGCTGGAGCCGCGACAGCTTCATCGTCTCCAGCAAGGTATTCTGGGGTGGTGAGAAGCCGACGCAACGCGGCCTGTCGCGCAAGCACGTGACCGATGCCGCCCACGCCGCACTCAAGCGGCTGCAGGTCGAGTACCTGGACCTTTATTTCTGCCACCGGCCGGATATCGATACGCCGATCGAAGAGACGGTTCGGGCGATGCACGATCTCGTGGCACAGGGGAAGATCCTCTACTGGGGAACCTCGGAATGGTCGGCGCAGCAGTTGACTGAAGCCTATGCCGTCGCGCGAGATCTTCGCATCACCCCGCCAACGATGGAGCAACCCCAATACAATATATTCGAGCGCCAGAAGGTGGAAGCAGACTATCGTCCGCTTTACGACCTCTTGGGTCTCGGAACCACGATCTGGTCGCCGCTTGCGTCGGGCGTCCTCACCGGCAAGTACAATAACGGTGTGCCGGCTGACAGCCGAATGAATCTTCCCGGATACGAGTGGCTCAAGGAGAAGCTGTCGAGCGACGCTGGCCGCGCCCAACTCGCGAAAGTCCGCGAGTTGGCGAAGCTTGCAGACGAGATCGGAATATCGATCACGCACTTGGCTCTATTGTGGTGCCTGGCGAACAAGAACGTCTCGACTGTTATTCTTGGCGCGTCGCGCACAAGTCAGTTGGAGGATAATCTTGCCGCCCTTTCGCATAGGGACAAATTGACGCCAGACGTGCTCGACCGCATCGACGCCATCGCCGGAAACAAGCCGGCAGCGCCCCAACGGTTCTAGCTGCGCTAGATCCGCAAGGCCGCACGCGACCCGACCTTCTTGCGGTTGGCCGGAGCGTTTGGCTGGACGCGTCACCACGTGGAGGTACTGTCTGGCGGGCGCAGTCCGCCAGCCACAAAACGGTCAATACTTCGGGGGAACGTAGAGCTCCTGCGGCAGCACCTTGCGCTCGTAGTCGGGATTGAAGACGCGGTCGGGCAGCGTGATTTCCTCGTGTGGAACATCGCCGTAGGGTATTTGCTGCAGCAGGTGGTCGATGCAGTTCAGTCGCGCCCGCTTCTTGTCGTTGCCTTCCACAATATGCCACGGCGCCTCGGGAATATTGGTGCGCGCGAAAGTCTCTTCCTTGGCCTTCGTATAGGCCTCCCAGCGGACGCGCGATTGCAGGTCCATGGGCGACAGCTTCCACTGCTTCAGGGGGTCGTGGATGCGAACGAGGAAGCGCATCTGCTGCTCTTCGTCGGTGATCGAGAACCAGTACTTGACGAGCCGGATGCCGGAACGGACGAGCATGCGCTCGAATTCCGGAACGTCGTTGAAGAATTGATCGACCTGATCCTCGGTCGCAAATCCCATGACGCGCTCAACGCCAGAACGATTGTACCAGGAGCGATCGAAGAGGACGATTTCACCGCCGGCCGGCAAGTGCGGCACGTAGCGCTGGAAGTACCACTGCGTCTTCTCGCGGTCGGAAGGGGCGGGCAAAGCGACGGTGCGGACGACACGCGGATTGAGGCGCTGCGTGATGCGTTTGATCACGCCGCCCTTTCCTGCGGAGTCGCGACCTTCGAAGATCACGACAACCTTCTCTTTGTTATAGACTACCCAATCCTGAAGCTTGATCAGCTCCGCCTGCAGCGACAACAGCGCACGGAAATAGTCGAGCCTCGGGATCGAGACCGGATGGGCATTTCGATAGATCTTGCGGATTGCGTCGGAGAGTGCCGGTTCCGAGAGTTCCAGCTCATAATCCTCATCGAGGGTATCGGCCAGTTCGGCCTCAAGCCAATCTGAATGTTCGTTGTCGGATTTGTTGTTCATGGACGTTCACCCTCAATGCGTTCGTGGCAAGGTTTGAAGTAAGGTTGCCGAGCCGGCGTCAGAACAATTGGCGCAAGACGACAAACAAAAGAAAGGCGATCATGATCGAGGCAGGAAGCGTCAAAATCCACGCCATCAGCATGTTCCTGACCGTCGCCCATTGCAGCCCCGAGCCGTTCGCGGCCACACCGGACGATAGTACATGTGTCGTGGAAACCGGCAATCCCAGGTGATCGGCTGCACCGATCGTTGCCATTGCCACGACTTCGGCAGCGGCACCTTGGCCATAGGTCAGGTGCGTCTTGGCGATTTTCTCGCCGACCGTGACGACGATGCGCTTCCAGCCGACCATTGTGCCGAGCCCGAGAGCGAGGGCAACGGCGATCTTCAGTAGGCAACATAACCAAGTCCTGTAAGGAGCAGGATCAAGAAGACTGGGAGGAACCATCTTCCTGCGCTGCGTCCCTCCAGTGGATGGCTCGCTCGATCGTGACGATGTTCTTCAGCCTGAACTATTGTCATCTTTCGGCTCCTCTTGGGACTGGTCCTTGGTCGGGTCTATTCCCATAGAATGAAGCTCCTGTGACATCAGGCGCCCGGCCTGTGCATTGAGTGCAAAGAATTTCTCATCTTATACGTGCGGCTTTCCTTGAATTAGGCAAAGATACATTGCGATATCTCTATATGGACGCGGTTCAGCCACCTTCTCGCCGCCCTTTGTTCATTCTTTACTAATAAATCCAAAGCTGGGGAACGGGGCACCAAAGAGGGATCACAGACTGTCGGAACGTTAATTCGCTCACTTGTAGATGCCGATTGATATCGGCGCCTGGTGCGATTTCCCGTGTCCTGACACTCAGACCTACCTGCGTTCCAACGCTGTGATCCAAAGAATGAAAGGTGCATAAGTATGGGATTTACTCTCCTTATTCAGACTCTCAGCCAAGATCCTGCAGTATCAATCAAGTCTGCATTGAGAATAGTGCATTTCATTGGGTTGGCACTCGGGCTTGGCGCCGCAACAGTGCTCGATCTTCTTGTGTTGCGGTTTTTGGTCAGAGGCAAGATCACCGAAGATCATTGGAAGGTCTTCAAGTTCGGCTCTAAAGTCGTCAACTGGGGCTTGATCCTGCTCTGGGCCACAGGACTTGGTTTTCTCACTTATTATGGTGCGTTCGATCCGGCGAAGCTGGGCAATGAGAAGATCTGGGCCAAGATGACCATCGTGCTCATCCTGACCGTCAACGGCGGCTTTATCCACTCCGTCATCCTTCCGCGCGTAAAGAAGCAAATCGGTCGTTCGATCATGGAAGGCCTGCCTTCGTCGCATCGTAGTGTGTTTATCGTCTCTGGTGCGATTTCGGCCGTCTCCTGGTACGTGCCGATGATGCTCGGCGCGCTGCCGCAACTCAACTTCGCAGTGCCGATGGGTACAATCCTGGTCGCCTACGCCGCCCTGCTGGGCTCGGCGATCTTGTTTGCCCACGCATTGCTGTTCGTCGTCCCAACCGGAAGCTCTGAGGAGGCTTCTGAAGACGTCGCTTTGTCCGCTAAGTTTGCGTGACAGCCACATCGAGGCGCGTGATCTTCGGGCCACCCGCTCCGTGATCCTTTGACCTAGCGGTATCGTTGGATCCTACCTATATCCGCTCAGCCTGGACTTGCTTCGGAAAATGCCTTGCCCCTTTTCGAAGCAAGTCCGGCGGTGCATCGGTCTTTGCCGAAGCGCCTAACCAAGAGCCTTGGCTCTTGTCTCATTTGCCCGATTTCGATCGCAATGATTCGCCCTCAGGCCGATGTGGGCGCCTAAAAATAGGTGACAAATCGCCGCGTGCCGCCCGCTTTTTTCTTCGATGGCTACATGGGTGAATGGAACGGGACGGTCAGTCAAATGTGCTTTGCTTACAAAGGGCAATAGGGTTTTAGGACCCGGTTCGGCTTCCCGCCGGCGGGCTCTCGCCGATCACGAATTAACCATACCGCATTGCAAATCGTGATCGGGAGTGCCATTTTCCCGCCGGGGGCTAATTCAGAGTGATTTCAGAAGGAGACTTAAATGTCCATTTCGCTCAGCAATCTGGATGCATCCAAGGCTACCGCCGTTTCGGCCGTGAATGTAGCCGGTGCTGTACGTGCCGCTCGTGAGGCGGTCGGCTATAGCGTCGACGACCTCGCAGTAACCTGCGGTCTGGTTGTTAATGAGATTGAGGAAATCGAGAGCGGTGAGGATGCTGATCCCGCCAAGCTCAAGCGGATCGCCTCTGCACTGCAGGTGCCGGTCTCATCGTTTGTTCCGATGTGAACATCATCTCAGGGCCGGGCGGCATCTGCCCGCCTGGCCTTGCCTGCCTTCGGGCACCTTAAACGACCTTCATCCTTCTTTAACTCTCCCCTCCGAACCGGCTGAACGCTTTTACCTGTAAAGGGTAGTTTTACCGTCGCTGATTGTGCGGTGCGTTAGCAACTTCATAGCAAATCTCCCTCGAACGAGCCGAGCGCCAGCGCTGCGGCGGTTTACTGCATCGGGGAGGTAGAATGAGCCGGGTACGTCGCATTGGCGCCACGCGGATTGACTTGAACGAAATCATCAAGCGCGGTGTGCTTGCCGTCTTTTCCATTCTCGCGGTCTTGCTACCGATCCTGAAGGTTAGTTCCCTGGGCGAATCCGACGATGTTGTTCTCGGCGACTTTCAGCTCCTGGGCGGCGCTGCCTATCTGTTACCGGTGACATTTCTCTGCGGCCTTGCCACCGTTGTCATCGATGGCATGCGCGCGCATGCGCGCTTCATCGACATGGCCGGACTGATCGTCGCGTTCGTCGCCGTTCTGCGCGGCGCCTATGCTCTCGGCTCAAGTTCTGCGCCGGGCGCGGCAGCTGGATCCGTGCCGAGGCTGGATCAACTGGCGCAGGTTTCCCTGTCATACGGCAGCATAGCCTTGTTGCTGGTGATGCTCGGTGCCGCCTGGCAATTGCGGAAATCCTGGCGCAGCTGAGCCCGTTGCGGTGGATGGAACCGTCCACACTCCTTCGACGTTCCGTCGAGAGGAGATAATGTGCATGTCGAAAACGCTTCTATATGGTGCCACCAAGGTGGACGAGGACAATAGCGCCTATTCCGCCCTCACAAGTCTCGAGCAGTTTCAATGGCGCAATCGCGTCTTGGTCATCTTCGCGGATAAGAAGAATGCACGGGCCGCGCGCCAGGAAAATCAACTGCTTGCCAACCGGGATTCCTTGCAGGAACGCGACATCGTCCTTCTCAAGATTGTCGGCGGCAGCGTCAGAGTGCTTTTCGGGGCAGGTGAAAATCTCGACGCTGCGGCGATCGCAAGCGAACTCGGCAATCCGACGGTTGGAGAATTTGTCGCCTTTCTCGTCGGCAAGGACGGGACGGTGAAGCTAAAGGTCGGCGAGCCGATCACCAGCGGCGAACTGTTCACGATTGTCGATGGCATGCCAGTGCGAGCAGCGGAGGTTGCTGCAGAGAAGCAGCAGATCAGCGGCGAGCCTGACAAGCGTGATTGACCATCATGCGCTGCGCCGATGTCACAGAAATATGTGGCGCTCGGCAGCGACGAGTTCCTGCAGGAAATCGGAAACCGTGCGTACCCGCACGAGTTCCCGCGCGCTCTCGTGAAACGTCGTCCAATAGGCCCGCCGGATCGAAATATCCGGCAGGATGCGTACGAGTGCCGAGTGCTGGCGCGCGATGTAATCATGCAGGATGCCGATGCCGGCGCCTGAGAGCACCGCTTCTGTCTGCCCCGTCGCCGATGAAATTTCGAAGCGGGCGTTCCAGTTGCGCATCACCTCTCCGGTGAAATTCAGCGACTGCGAGAAGATCAGATCCTCGACGTAGCCGATCCGCCGATGCTGCTTCAACTGCTCTGCATCGGCGGGCAGGCCACTGAGTTCGGCATAGCTCCTCGACGCATAAAGACCGAGCGTGTAGTCGGTCAGTTTGGCCGACACCAGACGGCCCTGCTCAGGCCGTTCAAGCGTGATGGCGATATCGGCCTCGCGCTGCGAGAGCGAGAACGACCGCGGCACTGGCACAAGCTGGATCTTCAGTTCCGGATGGCGCTCGATCAGCCGGCCCATGCGGGGCGCAAGAAACGAAACCCCGAAACCGTCCGGCGCCCCCACGCGCACGCTTCCCGCGATTGCTGTATCCGTTCGACCGAGGTTGGCCTGTACGGAAAGCATTTCGGTTTCCATCCGCTCCGCAGAAGCTAGGAAAACCTCGCCTTCCGCCGTCAATTCGCAGCCGTTTGTGCGGCGGACGAAGAGGCGGCTCTTCAGTGCCTCCTCCAGCGAGGTCAGTCGCCGTGAAAGCGTGGCGTGGTTGAGCCCCAACCTCTTTGATGCCGCCAAGATCTGACCCGTGCGGGCGACAGCAAGGAAGATGCGAACGTCATCCCAGTTCATGGTTTGGCGCGCATTGCGATTGGATCGACGTCGAGCAGCGTCAGGGACGTTACCATGCCTGCGGTCGCGTTCTTGTATTTGAGGAAATGCGGCGTCAGCAGATGCGCTTCATAAGCCGTCCGGTTCGCGTACACTTCCAGGATACGGATACTGTTGGGACTGTCTTTGATGGAGACCGCATTCAGCGACAGAACGCCGGGCTCCAGTGCGACGGACGCCTCGATCTCCTCGGCCAGCAGAGCCTGATAGGGTTCAAGCTGAGCGGGGTCGATCTCGAGTTCCGCAATTCTGACAACCAGTTTCCCGTTCATTGAAGCACTATCTCCTCTCCAGTTTGGGTCGTCCGTGGTAGTCTAATCGCGCCCTTTACAGACATTGGAAGCATCAGCTCGATTTGCCGAGCTTCAATTTCCGCACAACGGTTGCTTATCTCAGCTCATTGATTTGTGCAAATTGTAGTGCGATTGTTCGCCATCCAAAAAACAGGAGGAGCACTCATGCGTGAGATTGGTCATTTCATCGGCGGTAAGCATGTCGCCGGCACCAGCGGCCGCACCAGCAACGTCTACAATCCGGCAACTGGCGAAGTCCAGGCAACGGTAGCGCTTGCAAGCGTCGAGGACATGCGCGTCGCTGTCGAGAACGCCAAGGCCGCTCAGCCCAAGTGGGCCGCCACCAACCCGCAGCGTCGCGCCCGCGTTTTCTTCAAGTTCGTCGAGCTGCTGAACAAACACATGGACGAACTCGCGACCCTTCTCTCCACCGAACACGGCAAGACGGTCGAGGACTCGAAGGGCGATATCGTCCGCGGTCTTGAAGTCTGCGAATTCGTCTGCGGCATCCCGCACCTTCAGAAGGGCGAATTTACCGAGGGCGCGGGTCCGGCGATCGACATGTACTCGATGCGCCAGGCAGTCGGCATCGGTGCGGGTATCACCCCGTTCAACTTCCCGGCGATGATCCCGATGTGGATGTTTGCACCGGCGATCGCCTGCGGCAACGCCTTCATCCTGAAGCCGTCCGAGCGCGATCCGTCCGTTCCGATCCGCCTGGCAGAACTCATGATCGAAGCTGGTCTTCCGGCCGGCATCCTCAACGTCGTCAACGGTGACAAGGCCGCCGTCGATGCGATCCTGACCGACCCGGATATCGGTGCTGTTTCCTTCGTCGGCTCCACACCCATCGCCCGTTACGTCTATGGAACGGCTGCCATGAACGGCAAGCGCGCCCAGTGCTTCGGCGGCGCCAAGAACCACATGATCATCATGCCGGACGCCGACATGGATCAGGCTGTCAACGCTCTGATGGGTGCGGGTTACGGTTCCGCCGGCGAGCGCTGCATGGCGATCTCGGTCGCTGTCCCGGTTGGTGAGGACACCGCCAATCGCCTGGTCGAAAAGCTGGCACCGAAGATCGAGTCGCTGCGCATCGGTCCCTACACCGATGAGAAGGCCGACATGGGCCCGCTCGTCACCAGGGACGCCTATAACAGGGTCAACGGCCTCATCGATCGCGGCGTGGAGCAGGGCGCCAAGCTCGTCGTCGATGGCCGCGGCTTCAAGCTGCAAGGCTACGAAGACGGTTACTTCGTCGGCGGTACGCTGTTCGATCATGTCACGCCCGACATGGACATCTACAAGACCGAGATCTTCGGGCCGGTTCTTTCCGTGGTTCGCGCCAAGAACTACGAGGAAGCGCTCGATCTGCCGATGAAGCACGAATATGGCAATGGCGTCGCGATCTATACCCGTGACGGCGATGCCGCCCGCGACTTCGCCTCGCGCATCAACATCGGCATGATCGGCATCAATGTGCCGATTCCGGTTCCGCTCGCCTACCATTCCTTCGGCGGCTGGAAGGCATCGAGCTTCGGCGACCTCAATCAGCACGGTTCGGACTCGATTAAATTCTGGACCAAGACGAAGACGATCACCGCGCGCTGGCCCTCGGGCATCAAGGACGGTGCCGAATTCGTCATGCCGACGATGAAGTAAACCACGGAACGACCTATCGAATTGGGGGCTTCTGCCCCCAATTTGCATTTCAGGACTTCGGCGGGAGTTTCCCGCCAGTGCTGACGCCGACGAGTTGCCGCTGGACGCATTGTCGCGGCAATCCGCCTCACATAAGGTGAATATGAATTTCATATTTTGGAATTGTTCAAAACTAGCAAAGCCCCTATATAGACGATTGTAGAGGACGATTCTGGAGATCGGCATGCGTTTGACCAAGCAGACCAACTATGCGGTTCGCATGTTGATGTATTGTGCTGCCAATGACGGGCAGTTGAGCCGGATTCCGGAGATCGCCAGGGCATACGGAGTTTCTGAGCTCTTCCTGTTCAAGATCCTGCAGCCGCTCAACAAGGCTGGTCTCGTCGAAACCGTCCGCGGTCGTAACGGTGGTGTGCGGCTCGGCAAGCCGGCGAAGGACATCAGTCTGTTCGACGTCGTTCGCGTTACCGAAGACAGCTTTGCGATGGCAGAGTGCTTCGAAGATGACGGCATGGTTGAATGCCCGCTTGTCGATAGCTGCGGTTTGAACTCTGCCTTGCGCAAGGCCCTCAACGCCTTCTTCGACGTGCTGACGCAATATTCGATCGACGACCTCGTCAAGGCACGACCACAGATCAACTTCCTGCTTGGCCTGACCGGCGAACAGGAACACCGCAAGCCTCGCGTCGCGGCACCCGCCGCCTGATCAGCGATGACAAAGTTTTGATAGGGCCGCGGCTGCGCCAAGCGCCGCGGCCGTTCCGTTTTAGGGGAGTTTTTGTCGGGAAATTCGCGTGACGCGTGTACGGAACTATCGCCGGCGACGCGAAATTATACCAAATGCGACAAGAATCGAGTTTATCCAGTCCGTTTATTTCTAAATGCGGCCCATTTTTGGCGGAAAATTACTAAAGTTGTCCGTCTGGAAAAATTTTCCACTTCGGTCGTTGATTTCAGCAAACAAATGTCGTTCCATCTGCCGTCATTCCGGGGTCCCCGGGGTCTCAAATAAAAGAACAAATCTGGGAAATGATATCATGAAAAAGATGTCTGTCTTGCTGGCCGCGACGGTCCTGGCTTCGGCCATGGCATCCGCAGCCTGGTCCAAAACGCTCGTTTACTGCTCCGAAGGGTCGCCGGAAGGCTTCGATCCGGGCATCTACACTGCAGGTACCACCTTCGACGCTTCCTCGCGTACGGTTTATAGCCGTCTCGTCGAGTTCCAGCACGGCAAGACCGAAATCGAGCCGGGCCTGGCTGAAAGCTGGACGGTTTCCGACGACGGTACGGTCTACACCTTCAAGCTGCGTCCGGGCGTCAAGTTCCAGACCACCGAATTCTTCACGCCGAGCCGCGATCTGAACGCTGACGACGTCGTCTTTTCGTTCGAGCGCCAGCTGAAGGCTGACGGCCCGTGGGCCAAGTACGTCGCCGGCGTTTCCTACGAATATGCCGCTGGCATGGGCTTCCCGGAACTGATCAAGTCGGTCGAAAAAGTCGACGACCTGACCGTCAAGTTCACGCTGAACCATCCGGAAGCACCGTTCCTCGCCGACCTGGCAATGGACTTCGCGTCCGTCCTGTCGAAGGAATATGCCGACAAGCTTCAGGCTGACGGCAAGATGGAACAGATGAACCAGATGCCGCTTGGCACTGGTCCGTACACCTTCGTTGCTTATCAGCCGGATGCCGTCATTCGCTACAAGGCAAACGAAACCTACTTCAAGGGCAAGGAAAAGATCGACGATCTCGTGTTCGCGATCACCCCGGACGCTTCCGTCCGCGCTCAGAAGCTGAAGGCCGGCGAGTGCCACATCATGCCGTACCCGAATGCGGCTGACATCAAGGACCTGCAGACGGACTCGAACCTGAAGGTTCTGGAACAGCCGGGCCTGAACGTTTCCTATCTCGCCTACAACACGCTCCAGGCTCCGTTCGACAAGGCCGAAGTGCGCCAGGCGCTGAACATGGCGATCAACAAGCAGGCGATCGTCCAGGCCGTCTTCCAGGGCGCCGGCCAGGTTGCCAAGAACCCGATCCCGCCGACGATGTGGTCGTATAACGACGACATCAAGGATGACGTCTACAACCCGGACGAAGCAAAGAAGATGCTCGAAAAGGCTGGCGTCAAGGATCTCTCGATGAAGATCTGGGCAATGCCGGTTTCGCGTCCGTACATGCTGAACGCACGTCGCGCCGCTGAACTGATGCAGGCTGACCTCGCAAAGGTCGGCGTCAAGGTCGACATCGTCACCCACGAATGGGCCGAATACCTGAAGCTCTCCAAGGATAAGGCCCGTGACGGTGCTGCGATCCTCGGCTGGACTGGCGACAACGGCGACCCGGACAACTTCCTTGACACTCTGCTCGGCTGCGAAGCCGTTGGCGGCAACAACCGCGCACAGTGGTGCAACAAGGAATTCGACGATCTCGTGAAGAAGGCCAAGAAGACCGCTGACGTCGCGGAGCGCACCAAGCTCTACGAACAGGCGCAGGTCGTCTTCAAGAAGGAAGCTCCGTGGGCGACGATCGATCACTCCACGGAATTCGTACCGATGAGCGCCAAGGTTTCCGGCTACGTGCAGGATCCGGTCGGTGTTCACCGTTTCGACGGCGTTGATATCGCCGAGTAATCAAAATTATGCAAAGATGCCCGGCAATCCCGGGCTTGGCCGGCGGTCAGGTTTGATACCTGACCGCCGGAACACTATGGACACTTGCCAATGTTGCGATTTCTCATCGGACGCCTTGCGATCCTGATCCCAACCTTCATCGGCGTTTCACTCATCGCCTTCTCGTTCATCCGACTGCTGCCCGGTGACCCGGTCATGCTGATGTCGGGCGAGCGCGTGATGGCGCCGGAACGCCATGCCCAGGTCATGCATGATCTCGGCCTCGATCGACCGGTTTACGTTCAATACCTTGATTACCTCGGCAACGTGGTGCAGGGCGATCTGGGCTCATCGATCGTCACCAAACGCCCGGTTTTGCAGGAATTCGGCTCGCTCTTCCCGGCGACGCTCGAGCTTTCACTTTGCGCGATCATTTTTGCCATTGTGCTTGGCATTCCCGCCGGCGTCTTCGCCGCGGTCAAGCGAGGAACCTGGTTCGACCAGAGCGTGATGGGCGTTGCCCTCGTCGGCTATTCGATGCCGATCTTCTGGTGGGGCCTACTGCTCATCGTTCTCTTCTCGAATACGCTGCACTGGACGCCTGTGTCCGGCCGCATTTCGCTGATGTATTTCTTCAAGCCGGTCACCGGCTTCATGCTGATCGACAGTCTGCTCTCCGGTCAGGCCGGCGCATTCAAGTCGGCGTTCGTCTCGCTCATCCTGCCGACGATCGTGCTCGGCACCATTCCGCTTGCGGTCATCGCGCGCCAGACGCGCTCGGCCATGCTTGAGGTACTCGGAGAAGACTATGTTCGGACCGCACGCTCGAAGGGTCTTGCTCCCATCCGCGTCGTCGGCCTGCACGCGCTTCGCAACGCGATGATCCCAGTCGTGACGTCGATCGGTCTGCAGGTCGGCGTGCTGCTCGGCGGTGCGATCCTGACGGAAACGATCTTCTCTTGGCCGGGCATCGGCAAGTGGATGGTCGATGCCGTCTTCAAGCGCGACTACACCGTCGTTCAAGGAGGCCTGCTGCTCATCGCCGGCATCATCATGATCGTCAACCTGATCGTTGACCTCATGTACGGTCTCATCAACCCACGTATTCGTCACTAGGAGCGGCTTATGAGTGCGATAACCACCAAGTCGACCCAGCCGTCAGGGCTCTCTGAGTTCTGGTATTACTTCTCCCGCAACAAGGGCGCCGTCATTGGCCTCGGCGTCTTTCTGTTGGTGCTGTTGATGGCGATCTTCGCGCCATTGATCGCGCCGCATGATCCGAACGTTCCTTTCGACGGCATGCAGCGCGTTCCACCGGTTTGGGCCGAAAAAGGCAATCCGATGTTCCTGCTTGGAACCGATGCCGTCGGTCGCGATATGCTGTCGCGCCTGATTTATGGCACGCGCTTCTCGCTTTTCATCGGTCTTGTCGTCGCCTCGCTTTCGGCTGTCGCCGGCGTGCTGCTCGGTCTTATCGCCGGCTATTTCCGCGGCCGCACTGATACGTTCATCATGCGTGTCATGGATATCATCCTGGCTTTCCCGTCGCTGCTGCTCGCTCTGGTGCTGGTCGCCGTTCTCGGGCCGGGCCTGCTGAACGCCATGATCGCTATCTCGATCGTCAACCAGCCACATTTCGTGCGCTTGACGCGCGCCGCCGTGATCAGCGAGCGCGAGAAGGAATATGTTGTCGCATCGCGCGTGGCCGGCGCAGGCACTTTCCGTCTCATGTTCAAGACGATCCTGCCGAACTGCCTGGCGCCGCTGATCGTTCAGGCGACGCTCGCATTCTCCGCTGCGATCCTCGATGCCGCAGCTCTCGGCTTCCTTGGCATGGGCGCCCAGCCTCCGACATCGGAATGGGGCACGATGCTCGCCGATGCGCGCGAATTCTTCCAGAGCTCGCCGTGGCTCGTCACTTTCCCGGGTCTTTGCATTCTGATCACCGTTCTCGCCATCAATCTGATGGGCGACGGACTGCGTGATGCGCTCGACCCCAAGCTGAAGAGGTCCTGATATGGCACTTCTTGAAATCGAAAATCTCGTCGTCGAGTTCCAGACCTCCACGGGGCCCTTCCGCGCCGTTGATGGCGTGTCGCTGAAGGTTGATGCGGGTGAAGTCCTGGCAATCGTTGGCGAGTCGGGATCCGGTAAGTCTGTCTCCATGTTGGCTGCTATGGGCCTCCTGCCGTGGACCGCAAAGGTGACAGCAGACAAGATGGTTTTTGACGGCCGCAATCTGCTTGGCATGTCGGCAAGCGAGCGGCGCAAGATCATCGGCAAGGACATGTCGATGATCTTCCAGGAGCCGATCGCCAGCCTCAATCCGTGCTTCACCGTAGGCTTCCAGATCGAGGAGGTTCTGCGGATCCATCTCGGGATGGACAAGGCCGCACGGCGCAAGCGTGCCATCGAACTGTTCGAGGCCGTTGGTATTCCCAATCCGGCGGAACGGCTCGGCCACTTCCCGCACCAGATGTCGGGCGGTCAGTGCCAGCGCGTCATGATCGCCATCGCGATCGCCTGCAATCCGAAGCTCTTGATTGCCGACGAGCCGACCACCGCGCTCGACGTCACCATCCAGAAGCAGATCCTCGATCTGCTGATGCGGCTGCAGACGGAGCACCGCATGGGCCTGATCATGATCACGCACAACATGGGCGTGGTCGCCGAGACGGCCGATCGCGTGATCGTGCAGTATAAGGGCCGCAAGATGGAAGAGGCCGACGTCCTGTCGCTGTTCGAGTCTCCGAAGAGCGATTACACGAGAGCGTTGCTTGCCGCCCTGCCGGAAAACGCCACCGGTGACCGACTGCCGACCATCGGTGAAATTTTCAAGGGAGCGGCCCAATGACGCCAGTCCTCGAAGCAAAGAATATTGTCCGCAACTATTATCTGCCAGGCGGCCTCTTCAAGAAGGAGAGAACCGTACACGCCGTCAAGGGTGTGAGCTTCAAGGTGGAGCAGGGCAAGACGCTGGCGATCGTCGGCGAAAGCGGTTGCGGCAAGTCGACGCTCGCCCGCATCGTCACGATGATCGATCCGGCAAGCGGTGGCGACCTCTTCATCGACGGCAAGAAGGTCGATATCGCCGCTGGCGATCTGACACCGGAAATTCGCCGCAAGGTGCAGATCGTCTTCCAGAACCCCTACGGCTCGCTGAACCCGCGCAAGAAGATCGGCGACATCCTGATGGAGCCCCTGATCATCAACACCGATACGCCCGCCGCCGAGCGGCGCGAATTGGCGATGGCGATGCTCAAGAAGGTCGGCCTGCAGGAGATCCATTTCAATCGCTATCCGCACATGTTCTCCGGCGGTCAGCGCCAGCGCATCGCGATCGCCCGCGCTTTGATGCTGAAGCCGCGGCTTCTGGTTCTCGATGAGCCGGTGTCTGCGCTCGACCTTTCGGTGCAGGCTCAGGTTCTTAATCTGCTCGCGGATTTGCAGGACGAGCTGAATCTCACCTATGTCTTCATCAGCCACGACCTTTCCGTCGTCCGCTACATGGCCGACGACGTCATGGTGATGTATTTCGGTGAGGCTGTGGAGCATGGCGCGCGGGATCAGGTTTTCAACGATCCGCAGCACAGCTATACGAAGACCTTGTTCGCTGCCACGCCGCGCGCCGATGTCGACACCATCAAGGCTCGTCTTGCGCGCAAGAGCGCGGCACTCGCTGCATCATAAGGGTTCTCCCTGTTCCGGGAGCGCCGGAATTGTGGGAGAGATAAATAATGCCAGAGACCAACAGGACCCCTCATGCCATCATCGTCATGGGGGTCAGTGGTTGCGGTAAGTCCTCAATCGGCCTGAAGATTTCGGACGCCCTCGGCCTGCAATTTGTCGAGGGTGACCAGCTTCATCCTGCGTCGAATGTCGAGAAGATGTCGAAGGGCATTCCGCTGACGGATGACGACCGCATGCCTTGGCTCGATCTCATCGGTGAAACGATGAAAGAGGCGCTGGATCGCGGGCAGGGCGTCATCGTTTCCTGCTCGGCGTTGAAACGCGTCTACCGCGACCGGCTGCGCAACGCGGTGAATGGAGACCTGTTCTTCGTTTATCTGTCAGGTTCGAAAGAGCTGCTGACGAAGCGGATGGGTGAGCGCAAGGGCCACTTCATGCCTCCATCACTGCTGGAAAGCCAACTCGCGACACTGGAAGTGCCAACCGGCGAGCCCGGCGTGGTGACGGTCGATATCGACGACACCATCGACGGGATTGCAAAGGCGGCACTCCGGGATTTGTCCGGACTCGGTGTCGCCTAGGGGAGTGTTCACGGATTGAAACGCTGCGGCGAATAGGCGGAAATATCGACGAACGGCCTTTCGCCGGTCATGACCTCGGCCAGAGCACGGCCTGTAACCGGCCCCAGCGTCAAGCCGTGGTGGGCGTGGCCGAAGGCAAACCATAGGCCATCATGTCGCGGCGCTTTTCCAATGATAGGCATCATGTCCGGGGTGCACGGGCGAGCGCCCATCCACGGCTCCGGATCAAGCCTTTCGCCGAGCGGAAAGACCGTGCGCGCCACCTTCTCGGCTCGATCGAGCTGCACAGGCGTCTTTGGTGCATCCATGGCGGCGAATTCAGCGCCGGTGGTTAGCCGGATGCCGCGGTTCATCGGGGCAAGGAAGTAGCCGCGCTCCGCATCCAGTGTCCAGTTGTTGAGGGTCGCATTCTCTGCCGCGGCATAGTGCATGTGATAGCCGCGCTTGACGCCGAGCGGAAAGGCATAGCCGAGCCGTCTGGTTGCTACTGCAGCCCAGGGGCCGAGTGCCAGGACCGCATCCTCCGCGTCCAGCGAGCCTTCGCTGGTTACCACCCTCCAATTGCCCCCAGAGCGGCCGAGAGAGTTGGCATCACCGGTCACGTATCTACCGCCTAGGCTTTCGAAATAAGCGCGATAGGCCATCGTCAGCCCGTGCGGATCGAGAACCGACCAAGGATCGCGCCAGCGTAGGCCGCCGACGAAATCGCCGTTGATATGGGGCTCCAGTCGCGCAACGCCAGCAGCATCCAGCTGCTCGTAGCTGATCCCGAATTCGGCCCGCAGCCGTTCGGCCTCGGCAAATTCTGCATCACGCTTGCCGGCCGTGCGGAAAATCTCCATCCAGCCATTCTTGCGGATCAGGTGCTGCGCACTGGACGCCTCGATCAGATCATTGTGCTCCGATATCGAGTGCTGGATCAACGGCGCATAGGCGCGGGAAATCATTTCGTGGCGTTTGGCGTTGGAATTCCACCAATAGCGGGCGAGGAAGGCAAGTTGGCCGGGCAACGCCTTCAGATGATAGTGGGCATCGATCCGGTTGTTGAAAGCGTAGCGGACCAGAACGCCGAGCTGTTGTGGAAAGCCGTAGGGAACCACACCCTCGCGTTGAATGAGTCCGGCATTGCCAAAGGACGTTTCTTTGCCTGGCGCCTTGCGATCGATCAGTGTCACCTGCCGTCCCCGGCGCTGCAGATGAATGGCTGTCGATACGCCGACGATCCCGGCGCCAAGCACAATTGCGTTCTTTGTCATTTCCGTGCATTCCACCTATTTCAGGCAATGAAAATGCCGCTCCGGCAAGCTGCGCGCAAACGAAAAATTGCGTTTCATTTCAAAAACATTGCGGTTCTCAACGCCTCATTTTCCGCTTTGATGCGGACGTAGAGTACCGCCGCGTTCAGCGCCGAAAATATCGCGGCGTAAACGGGCATCCCAAAGGCCAGGGGCAGGACGGCGATCTCGCCGGTGACGACCGCATAATTCGGATGCGTCATGAACCGGTACGGTCCACTGCTGACGAGGGGAGCGCCGGGCAGCACGATGATGCGTGTCGTCCACCGGCCCTTGAGCGTCCCGATGACCCAGAGACGACCCGCCTGCAAAACCACGAAAACGGCCAACCACACTGGGTCGATCGGGCGACCAATTGCCAGCAGCCACAATCCGCCAATCCAGCAGCTGTGCAGCGCCACCATGTAGCGATAGTGCTCCGGCGCGACCTCCTTCGCGCCGCTGTCTAAAAGTGCCCGCGTATTGCGGCGGGCGAGAACGAGTTCCGCGAGGCGCTGGGCCGTCACGAAGGCGAGGAGGGCAATAGAGGGCCACATTACGCGACTCTCTTTAACGTTACGCAGCTCGCCGTAAAGCCTGGCCCCATCGCGACCATGGCGCTACGTGGCGGCAATCCCGCCTTCAAGACGCGCTCCAGCACGAAAAGGATCGTCGGCGAGGACATGTTGCCATATTCGGCAAGTACGGCGCGCTCATGATCCAGTTTTCCTGCGTCGAGTGACAGCGCGCTTTCCAGGGCTGTCAGCACTCTCGCGCCGCCGGGGTGACAGATGAAGCGATCGATATCGCGCCGGGAAAGGCCGTTACGCGCCAGTATTCCGTCGACGGCTGGGCCGAGTTCAGCCTCGGCAAAGGGCGGCAGCGACTGGGCGAGAACCACGCCAAAGCCGGTATCGTCGATCTTCCAGCCCATGATGCCCAGCGTATCGGGGAAGAGGTGCTCGCCCGTCGACTCGACCTCAGCCTTGCCATGCGGCCCCGCCCGGAGAACGCAGGCCGCCGCGCCATCGCCGAAAAGCGCCGTGGCGATGATGTTGGCGCGTGTCAGTTCGTCGAGCCGGAATGCGAGCGTGCAAAGCTCTATTGTCACGAAAAGCACTGTCGATCCGGGCCGCTCGCGGGCAAAGCGCGAAGCAATGGCGAAGCCCGAAACACCCGCAGCGCAGCCGAGCCCGAAAACCGGAACACGTTCGATATCCGAGCGAAAGCCTATTTTTTGCGCGAGCTGTGCATCAAGGCTCGGTGTCGCGATCCCAGTGGATGAGACGGTGACGATGCAGTCGACGTCACGCCCCTGCAGTCCCACCTGCTTCAGCGCGTTGGTGGCGGTTTCGAAGAACAGGCTGCGTGCCACCTCGCCATATGCTTCCATCCGGTCCTGCCAGCCGTGCGGTTCGATGAACCACTCCAGTGGACGCGCGGCATAGCGCTTCTGGATGCCGGAATTTTCGAAGACACTTGCAAGATGAGAGAAATCCTTGAATCGGGACGAAAACAGCCGGGCGGACGTCTCCGCTGCTTCCTTCTGGGTAATGACATGCTCTGGCGTCGCGACGGCAAGACTCAACAGTTTTACGGTATCACTCACGGAATGCTCCTTCTGGCCGGCGCGTGAGCGACTAACACCTCAGCTTCGCATTTATTCGCCGGCGGTGCAGCGCAGCGCTCCAAAAAAGAAGAACAAGCTATCGAATAAACTGCCATTCAACAGTGTTCACTCGCCGCCAACGTCATTTTCCTAGGAGATATCCCATGACGATCGCGACTGTTCGTATTGCTTCCATCCTAGTCGGCGGCTGCATTGCCGCCTTCGCGCTATCCGCTCCCGCCTTTGCAGTGGGCGGCGGTGGCAGCGGCGCTGGTGGCGGCAGCGGTGCCAGTGGCACGGGCGGCAACAGCGGCACCATGCCGACCTGCAAGAAGGGCCAGATGTATGACAAGAAAACAAGGAGATGCGTCAAGCAGAGCAGCGCCAACGTGACGGAGGAAAACCGCACGGATTACGCCTACTCGCTTGCAAAGGCTGGCCGCTACGAAGAAGCGATTGCCATGCTCGATACGCTGAAGGATCCGAACACGGCTGAAGCCCTGAACTATCGCGGCTACGCCACCCGCAAGCTCGGCCGCACGGACGAAGGTATTTCCTACTACCTTAAGTCCGTCGAGATCGATCCGAAATATGCACAGGTTCGCGAATATCTCGGCGAAGCCTACGTGGTTAAGGGTCGCCTCGACCTCGCCAACGAACAGCTCGAGGTGATCAAGACGCTCTGCGGCGGCACCGAGTGCGAGGAATACGAGGACCTCCACGAAGCAATCATGAAGCCCTCCAAGATGTGATTTCCGGCGACTGGACAGGAGCGCGCAATCACGGTTGACAGGAACCCTCCAAATGCCGTTCGCGTACACCACATTTCCTGCCTATAGTCCTGCAACGCCAAAGCCGTCGGTACAACCGGCGGCTTTGGAAGGAAGAATTGTGGCGGAGGCTGACATCGCAAGCGAAGCCGATATCAGAGGCGGCCTGGCGGACAATCTGTTGCGGCTGTGGCGCTATGGCCTTGTGCTTTCGCATCGCCGCGACGTTGCCGACGATCTCGTGCAGCAGACCTGTGTCCGCGCGCTTGAGCGTGTCGGGCAGTTCGAGGCGGGTACCCGGCTGGATCGCTGGTTGTTTTCCATCCTGCATTCCATCTGGCTGAATGAGATCCGGTCGCAACGAGTGCGCCTTGGTCGGGGCTTCGTTGATGCCGACGAGGCCTTGGTCGTCGATGGCGCCCGCGAAACGGAAACACATGTTATGGCGAACCAGGTTCTGCGGCTGGTCAATACGCTGCCGGACGCGCAGCGGGCAGCCGTCTTCCTCGCTTACGTAGAAGGCCTTTCCTACAAGGAGGTAGCAGACGTATTGGACATCCCTATCGGAACGGTGATGAGCCGCCTTGCGGCCGCGCGTGCCAAGATCGCCGCCAGCGTATCGGGGGGAGGCGCCACATGAACGACAAGAACAAAATCCCCTCCGATGAGGAATTGACGGCCTATATCGACGGTGAGCTGTCGAATGCCGAGGTATCGCGCATCGAGGCGGTTCTTGGCTCTGACGAGCATGCGGCCGCAAGGCTGGCGTTCCTGTCGCAGAGCAGCCTGTCATTCCAGCAGGCCTTCGAGCCATTACTGTCCGCGGCACCGAAGGCGAGGCTCGATGCGATGCTGGGCATTCTGCCGGCCGAGGCAAGGCCGGTTCCGGCGCGCTCCAATCGCCGCGGCTTCCTGGCTGCGCTTGCCGCCTGCCTGGTCGCGGGTATTGTGGCCGACCGGGCCGTCATCGGCATTCGCAACCGCGTTCACGCACCCGACGAAAGCAATGAATGGCGGGCCGTGGTCGCCGAATACATCGCTCTCTATACGCCAGACACCCTGGCCGGGCCGTCGCCATCCGGCGAAGCGCAGGTCGCCCAACTCGCGCGCCTCGACGACAAGCTTGGCCTCTCGTTGTCCCCTGAAGCCGTGTCGTTGCCGGGCATCGAGTTCAAGCGTGCGCAGATGCTGCAGTATGACGAAAAGCCGCTCGCGCAGATTGCCTATCTCGATCCCGAGACCGGACCGCTGGCGCTTTGCATCGTTCGCTCCGATGTCGGCATGAAGGAGCCTGACGTCGAAGGCCGAAATGGCATGAACGTCGTTTACTGGTCGAACGCAACTAACGCCTTCATGTTGATCGGCCGCATCCCGATCGATCGGATGCAGGAGTTGGCGGATGGTGTCAGGGCAAGGATATCGGCGTAGTCTCGGTCGGGTGTGGTCGAGTGGGCATCGGTTGGACCTTTTGCCAGGCTCTCCTCGTCTGCGCGAAGCCAGGACACTGTCTTCCAGACAAAGGCAATTCCATTGCCTGCATGCGATCCAGAAGACATATGATGGCTATGCGGTCAGCATATCTTCGATCCGGATCGGCAGAGTCCGCACGCGTTTACCTGTCGCATGGAAGATTGCGTTTGCGATCGCTGGAGCGGTGCCGACGAGTGCTATCTCGCCCAGGCCCTTCACGCCGAGCGGGTTGACGTGAGGGTCGATCTCCTCGACGAAGTGTGCCTCCAGCGCCGGGATGTCGAGGTTCACCGGCATCAGATAGTCGGCCATGTGAGCGTTGACCGGGCGGCCATCGCGCGGATCGAGTGCCGTCTGCTCCATAAGCGCCATCCCCATGCCGCCAATCATCCCGCCGGTGCACTGACTGCGGGCGAGAAGAGGATTGACGACGCGACCGATCCCATAGGCACCAACGATGCGGCGGACGGTGATCGTGCCCACATCCGGATCGATGGCGACCTCCGCAAATACAGCTCCGAAGGAGTGCATCGAATATCGCTCCGCCACGCTCGGATCGCGCTGCGCGGATCCACTGGCTTCGATCGGACCGCGGTTGGCGACAACAATGTCCTGATAAGAAATGCCCAATGACGCTTCGCCGCGGCGTCGAAGCGTGCCTTCGCGCCATTCAAAATCTTCTATCGACGTTCCCGAAACCGGCAAGTTGGCGCTTGTGGTTGCAAGCCGAGCCGCTTCTGCCTGCACCTCGAGACAGGCGGCACGGATTGCCGACCCGACCGATGCCATCGTCCAGGAGCCACCGTGCGAGGGTGTTTGCGGATAGTCCGACCTTCCAAGTTTGAAACGGATTCGCTCCAACGGGAGGCCGAGGAATTCCGCCGCCACCTGGCTCATGGAAGTATAGGTTCCTGGGCCCATGTCGCTTGCGGCTGCCTCTACCTCGGCCGTTCCGTCCGCAAGCAATCGCACTCTCGCGTTCGCTGGTGCATGGAAGGCCGGATAGGTCGCGCTGGCCGTTCCCATGCCGATAAGAAGACGCCCGTCGCGCATGGAGCGCGGTTGGGCGGTTCGTCGCTTCCAGCCAAAACGCTCGGCGCCGAGGTCGTAACATTGGATGAGCGACCTGCTGGAGAACGGCTTGTTTTCACCTTCATCGATATCAGGTTCATTACGACGCCTCAGCTCGATGGGGTCGATGCCGAGTTTGTAGGACAATTCGTCGATGGCGCTTTCGAGCGCAAAGATGCCGCTCGCCTCGCCGGGACCGCGCATATGATTTGGCGTGCTCGTGTCGAGCTGCGCCAAGCGGTAGCGGGTCTGGACGTTGGGGCAGGAATACAAGTAGTCGGTGACCGAGGTCAGCGCCTCCGTGAATTGCTCATAGCGGCTCGTTTCTCCCGTACCCTCATGGATCACAGCGGTAAGCCTGCCCTCTGACGTAGCACCGAGCGCAACCCTCTGAAGGGTGCGTGGCCTGTGACCGGTCGTGAAGAACATCTGCTTGCGGGTGAGCACCAGCTTGACTGGCCGTCGGATCTGGCGCGCCGCAAGTGCTGCCAGCGTAACGTGCGGCCACGTCCTGAGGCTGGTCCCGAAGGCGCCCCCGATAAAGGGACAGACGACTTCTACATTCTCCAGGGGCACGCCGAATACGGCCGCGATTTCGGCTTGCTCATTGACCAGATACTGGCTCTTGCTCCACAGGGTCACACGGTCGCCGCTCCAGGATGCGACCGTTGCATGCGGCTCCATTGGATTGTGGTTTTCACGCGCAATATTGTAGGTCTCGTCGATCACGACAGGCGCTTCGGCGACTGCCTTATCGGCATCCCCTCGTGATCTGTCGACGCTACCCGCTTCCGGAATGATGCGCTCAACCATCTGATCCGTCGGGTCCGTGAGCGGCTGCTGGGCTTCATAGGAAATACGCAGTTCTGCGGCAGCCCGCTCGGCATGATCGATGCTGTCCGCAACGACCACCGCGACGGGCTGGCCGTAGAAGCGCACCTTGTCGTCCTGGAGGACATGAAGGCGCTCTCCCGACGCCGGATCGATGATGGCCCTGTGCGGCAGATAAGGCAGCCGTTCGGCGTTACGATGGCTGATGACGGCGATGACGCCCGGCATCTTCTCGGCGGAAGTGCTGTCGATATCGGTGACCGTACCGAGGCCGATCGTGGAACTGACGATGACGGCGTAGGCTTGGCCCGGTTGATTGAAGTCGGCCGCGTATCGGGCGCCACCCGTCACCTTCTGCGGGCCGTCGACTCGTGTTCTGGCTGTGCCGATGAGATTGGTTGTCATGCGACTTCTCCTGCCATCTCGAGGGCACGGACAATGGTCCGCGGCAGTAGCTCGACCTTGTAGTGGTTATGGCTTAACGGACGGGCACCGTCGGTCGCCAGATGGGCGGCAGCCTCGAAGCTTGCGCGATCTGCGGCCTTGCCGGCAAGGGCCGCCTCGCAGGCTCGCAGACGCCAGGGCTTGGTGCCGACCCCGCCCACAGCGATACGAGCGGCGCGGATCAGCCCGTTGTCGACATCGAGCGCGACTGCCGCCGAAACAAGCGCGAACTCATAGGAAGCCCGGTCGCGTACCTTGAGATAGCGTGCACGTCGGCTGTGAGGTCCACCGGGGACGCGGATCTCCAGGATCAACTCGGCCGGAAGGAGCGTATGCTCCAGATGCGGAGTGTTCCCGGGCAACCGGAAGAGGTCTTCGACGGGGAAACTGCGCTCGCCTTGCGGACCCCTCACCCGCATTGTCGCGCCGAGTGCGACGAGCGCGACCGCGACATCCGAGGGATGTGTCGCGACGCAATGATCGCTGGTGCCAAGGATCGCGTTGCCGGCATTGAGGCCGTCGATCGCGGCACAACCGGAGCCGGGAGCCCGCTTGTTGCAGGCAGAGTCAAGCATCCGGAAATAAGGACAGCGGCATCGCTGCAGCAGATTGCCACCCATCGAAGCCATATTCCGCAATTGTGGGGAAGCGCCTTCGATCAGGCTTTCCGCGATCACCGGCTGCAGGCGCTGCACGTCCGGGTGGGTAGCAACGTCGGACATTCGGGCGAGCGCGCCAATAACCAGATCCTCACCATCCACTCGAATATCGCCCAAGGGGAGGGCGTTGATATCCACGAGTTGATCCGGACGTTCGACCTCCTCGCGCATAAGATCGACGAGTGTCGTTCCGCCGGCGATGTAGCGCGCGCCGGCGGCTGCGGAGGCTATCGCGGCTTCGGTGTTATTTGCCTTTTCCAATACAAAGGGAAGCATCGTTCAGCTCCTTTCGGCCGCGTCGGCGATCGCGGCGACGATGCCTGGATAGGCGCCACAGCGACAGATATTCCCGCTCATCCAGAACCGGATATCCTCCGGCGACGCCGCATGGCCCTCGGCAATGCAGCCTAGTCCCGACATGATCTGGCCAGGCGTGCAGAACCCGCACTGCAGACCTTCATGCTCCACGAACGCCTGTTGCAGTGGATGAAGCTCGCCGTTCTTTTCGAGCCCTTCGATGGTTTGGATTTCGGCTCCGTCATGCATGGACGCCAAGGTCAGACAGGAAACGATACGTCTGCCGTCGACGAGAATAGTGCATGCGCCGCAGGCGCCTTGGTTGCAGCCCTTCTTCGTGCCGGTGAGATCAAGTGTTTCACGCAACACGTCGAGCAGGGATTGCCGGGAATCGACCTGAAGTTCTCTTGCCGTTCCGTTCACGACCAGCCGAACCGGCCCTGTCACGCCGCTGGTTGTCACGGTTGGCGGGGACGACTGCGCTTCAGCATGGGACATGGACGCGAGTGACACGACGCCTCCCGCCATCTGAAGAACCGTGCGGCGTGAAACCGATACCGAAGCTGCGGAAGCGTGTTCCTCCGGTTCAGCCTTATTTGACAATGTCTGGTTTTGATTGGTCATCTTGGCCTCCTGACGCGGACCGCGTGCGAGGCTTGGCCAGTTAGCCAGCCCACCGCACCTTCACTCAACGCTATCTGCCGATCGCTCGCAGACCAGTGCACAGAGTGCTGTTTTTTGTATGCCAGTGCTACCTTGCAATAAACCGCCGTGGCCCGACGGGACCGTGTCGGATGGCGCTTGCCTAGAGGCTGCGAAGGCGCCGCCACGAGCCGGGTGTGACACCAACCACCTTGGAAAAGCTACGCGTGAAGTGGCTCTGATCGGTAAAGCCGCATTGATGGGCGATTAATTCGATCGGCACGGAAGGCTTCAAAAGCAGATTTTTTGCTCGTTCTATCCGCTGCGCCTGCAACCACTGAAGCGGCGGCAGGCCCGTCGTGGCCTTGAATTCGCGTGCGAAATGGCTGCGTGACAGGCCGCACGCGCGAGCGAGTTCCCCAAGACCGATCTTGCCGTCGAGGTTCGCCAGCAGCATCTCCTTCGCCCGACGCTCTTGCCATTGCGCCAGTCCCCCACGGATCGCATGTACGACCACAGGTCGCTCGGCATACGCAGCGCTGATGTGCGTCAAGAGCGCCAGCGCAATGCCGTCAGCAAAAAGCTGAGTGGCAGGCTCCTGCCGCTCGAAAGCGGTTACCAGGCATTCGCCCAGATTTCTGATCACTCCATCATCGAAGGCCACGCCGCTGGCGGTGCGGAGCGGCCCGACCGACCCTAGATCGTGCTCGTCGTGGAACTGCTGCAAGGCCTCATGCGACGCATACATGGACACACAGTCTACAGCTCCACGAGTCACGGAGGCATGTTCCTCGTTGAGGTCAAGGAAAAGAAACTGCCCGGCATTGAGCGGCATCGCGGGCATTGGTCTGTCATTGACCCAATAGGGATACTCGGCGAGATAGCGCCGCTGGAGGCAAATCAAGTAGCCGTTGCTCCGTTCCATGCGGACCGGAGCTTCGTTTTCGGGTTCGTTCCAGCGCAATCGACCGCCGCTAACTTCCGCCAGTTGCAAGAAGCGTGTGGAAAGGGTGCGAGGTTGCTCCAACCCCACAAATCGACCGATGCTCCGTCCAAACTCCTTCGCCATCGTCGCGCCCGGTATGGAAACCAGCCATGTAAATAGCATTGCGCAGGGGAATTCAAAGCGAAATCAAGTGACGATGGGGGTGGTAGGGCTGCCGGGAATAACGTCAGAGGGAATTCAGATCGGCACGCAGCAAAGTGGCGAATTGGCTGGGGAACCTGGATTCGAACCAAGATCGACGGAGTCAGAGTCCGCTGTTCTACCATTGAACTATTCCCCAGCAGCTGCGGCGCTCGAAGCGGCTCCGCTGGTGTGCGGCGCTTATAAACAAAAGCTGGCGGATTGCAAATACCTGTTTCGAAAAAAATGAACAGGGATTTTGCAGCGGGTTTTGATCTCAAAAAGCCGGCCTATTTCGCTACCGCCAAAAAGAATTTGGTGATTTCGCCATGCGCTGGTATCTTCGCGCCAACGCAAAATCGAATGAGCGCCTGCTGCATACCTTCTGGACTTGCGCGGTGTGATGGAAAAAGAACGTGGAAGACCCCGAAGGCGGCCAAGGGCCGCAAGGTAACGGGGCGTTGGCGGCAGGGCGCAAGGACGGCAAGAAGTCCAGGCGCCGCAAGGGTAAGCGTGGCGGGCAATCCCGCAACGCGAACCATTCCGCTCAGCATGTCCTCTCCGGCGAGACCGGAGAGGCGGCACGCCCAATGGAAGCCGGCAACGCGGCGCGCAAGCGAAAGCGTCGCCGTCGTGGTACAGGCGCCTCAGGCGAAGCCGCGCAACAACATCGTCAAAGCAACGAAGTTTCAGCCATCGCGGCGCAAGCCGTTCGCGTTGACGGCGAGTCGGTGCCGAGCCGCCGCAATCGCCGCAAGCATCGCGGTAAGCGCGGTCTGCAGGGACGTCCCCTGGTGCATGAGAAGCCGGTCGGACGTCCAGCTCAGCCGCAGCAGGCGACCCCAGGCAGCGACACCGCTGAATCGCGCATAGGTCAGAACGAGAATCGGGCGCCGCGGCAGGCCGAAAATGGGTACCGCAATAACGGCGAACATCCATGGCCGGATGAGCTTTATGCTGCGCTCGATCTTGGCACCAACAACTGCCGGCTGCTGATTGCGCAGCCGACGCGGCCCGGCCAGTTTCGCGTCGTCGATGCCTTCTCGCGGATCGTGCGCCTCGGCGAAGGATTGGCGGCAAGTGGTCGGCTCTCCGACGATGCGATGGATCGGGCCGTCGATGCGCTGCGCGTCTGCGCTTCCAAGCTGAAAAGCCGTGAAATCCGCCGGATGCGGCTGATCGCCACCGAGGCCTGCCGACAGGCGACCAACGGCGCCCAGTTCCTCGAGCGTGTTGTGGCCGAAACCGGCCTTGAACTCGAGATTATCGATAGGGAAACGGAAGCGCGGCTTGCCGTCTCCGGCTGCTCGTCGCTGGTCGGCCGGGAGACTCGCTCGGTTGTCCTCTTCGATATCGGCGGTGGCTCCTCCGAAATCGCGGTCATCCGCATCGGCGATAGCCGCTTCAATCGCCTCGCCAATCACATCACGCATTGGACCTCGCTTCCCGTCGGCGTCGTGACGCTTTCGGAGCGTCACGGTGGGCGGGATGTCACGCCGGATGTCTTCGAAGGCATGGTCGTGGAGGTGGAGGGCATGCTTGAGCGCTTCGATTGCCCTGCGATCGACATCGGTCATGCCGGTGACTTCCATCTCATCGGCACGTCAGGAACCGTGACGACGTTGGCCGGCGTTCACCTCGATCTGCCGCGCTACGACCGGCGCAAGGTCGATGGCATCTGGCTTTCCGACGACGAAGTCTCGGCGATGCAGGCAAAGCTGCTGTCGTGGGATTTCGCCAGCCGCGCCGCCAATCCCTGCATCGGGCCGGATCGCGCCGATCTGGTGCTGGCCGGTTGCGCCATTCTCGAAGCGATCCGCCGTCGCTGGCCGAGCCCCCGTATGCGTGTTGCCGATCGCGGCTTGAGGGAAGGCCTGCTGACGGACATGATGGCGGATGACGGCGTCTGGCGGCGCCACCGCAACCGCCGCGGTCAGCGCGGCAAATAGGGGACAAGCATGGCGAAGCCAACCATTGCGGGCAACCGCACCGGCCGCAAACTCGGCCAGCGCGTCAAGAACAAGAAGATGAAGGCGTCGTCGCGGCAATGGCTGCAGCGCCACATCAACGATCCCTACGTGCAGCGCGCCCAGCTGGAAGGCTATCGCGCCCGCGCCGCCTTCAAGCTGCTGGAGATCGATGAGAAGCACAGCATTCTGAAGGGCGCCCGCCGCATCATCGATCTCGGTGCCGCACCGGGAAGCTGGTCGCAGATTGCCGCCAAGGTCACCGGCTCCACGGACGAGGACATCCGCGTCGCGGCAATCGACTTCCTGGAGATGGATCAATTGCCGGGCGTGAAGATCCTGCAGCTCGATTTCCTGGATCCGTCGGCGCCGGCGCAGCTGATCGAGGCGGTCGGCGGCACGCCGGATGTGGTGATCTCGGACATGGCGGCGCCGACGACCGGCCACCACCGCACCGACCATTTGCGCACCATGCATCTTTGCGAAGTCGCGGCCCACTTTGCCGTCCAAGTCCTGGGTGAGGGCGGCCACTTCCTGGCGAAGACCTTCCAGGGCGGCACGGAGCGCGATCTTCTCAACATGCTGAAGCGGCATTTCAAGCAGGTAGTTCACGTCAAGCCGCCGTCGTCGCGCGCGGAGTCGGTCGAAATGTTCCTACTGGCGAAGGGCTTCAAGGGGCGGCAACCCGAACCAGATATTTCGGAAGCTTGATCTTTGGGCTGGTCTTGAGTGATGATCGACGCCCCAAGACCTGGAATGCCCCGCTACCATGCTCCTATACGTTACCCTCGGAACCAATGACATCGAACAGGCGAGGCGGTTTTACGACATCGTCCTGCCAGTGCTCGGCTATCGCCGCCAACGCTATTCCGAAGAAGAGATCGGCTACGCCGCAGATGGCGACACCCGCTGCCGGCTCTGGGTCGTCACCCCGTTCAATCGCAGGCGGGCCTCGAACGGCAATGGTTCGATGGTCGCGCTTCATGCCGAACGCAGAGCGGATGTGGATGCGTTCCATGCTGCGGCACTGGCCGCGGGCGGCGTCGACGAAGGCGCGCCGGGATTGCGGCCGTTCCATGCCAATTTCTATGCCGCCTACGTTCGAGATCCGGACGGCAACAAGCTCAGCGCGGTCTGCGAAACTCCGGAATAGCCCTTACTTCACCGCTTGCTGTTCGGCCTCGATTGTTGTTGGAGAGATGCGCTTTACCCGGTGGCCGGAGACGACCGCCCCGGCGCTCTTGTCCATCCGGATGAAAGGGATCGTTGCCACGACCGTCAGGGCCGCGATGACATAGAAGGCGACGTGGAAGTCGGCCACCTGCAGTGGCTCGCCGCGGAAATAGATCGACGTCTCGAGGATTGCCGCCGCAACGGCAACGCCAAGCGCCAGGCTGATCTGCTGCATCACCGAACTCATGGAGGTGGCTTGGCTCGCCTGCGCATCTTCGATGTCGGCAAAGGCCAGCGCATTGACGCCGGTGAAGAAGAACGAGCGCGAGAAGCCGCCGACAAGAAGGACGGCGATGATGACCAGGTGCGGTGTTTGCGGCGTGAAGAAGCCCGTCACCACCGTCACAATCGTCGTGACGCCCGCTGCCGAAAGCAGCGTCGTGCGGAAGCCTGCTGCCGCAAAGACGCGACGCGCCATGAACTTCGTAGTGATCGCACCAATTGCGCCGGCAAAGGTGATGAGGCCGGACTGGAACGGCGTCAGGCCGAAGCCGAGCTGCAGCATCAGCGGTGTCAGGAACGGCATGGCGCCGATGCAGATGCGAAACAGTGTGCCGCCGGTGGTCGATGCCCGGAAGGTCGGGTTTTTGAAGAGGTTCAAATTGAGGATCGGCGCTGGATGCCGTTTGGCATGGCGCACATAGAGAAAACCGCAGATGAGACCGATTGCCGTCGCCGTGATGCCGATCACGGGCGGCAGGGCTGGGAGGCTGACGACCGAGAGGCCGAAGACCACACCGGCCGCCGAAAACGATGTCAGCACAAAACCAATCACATCAAGCTTTGGCGGCGCAGTGGCCTCCACCTCCGGCAGGAAGATTGTCGCGAGCCAGACGCCGATGATGCCGACCGGCACATTGATCAGGAAGATCCAGTGCCAGGTGAAATAGGTGGTGATGAAGCCGCCGAGCGGTGGTCCGGCAAGCGGCCCGACGAGCGCCGGAATGGTCAACAGCGCCATCGCCGAGACGAGCTCGCTTTTCTTCGTCGTCCGCACCAGCACCAGGCGGCCGACCGGCGTCATCATAGCGCCACCCATGCCTTGCAGGAAGCGAGCGACGACGAACTCGATCAGGCCGGACGAGATCGCGCAGAAAATGGAGCCGACGACGAAGACGCAGATGGCGAGGCGAAAGATGCGCTTGGCGCCGAACCTGTCGGCCATCCAACCGCTGATCGGGATGAAGACCGCGAGCGACACCATGTAGGAGGTCAGCGCCAGCTTCAGCGTGATCGGCCCGACATGGAGGTCGTTGGCGATGGCGGGGAGGGCGGTTGATATGACGGTGGAGTCCATCTGCTCCATGAAGAGAGCGACGGCGAGGATCAGCGGAACGATGCGGTTCATACGCGAATGCCTTGAGGGTCTTGCGAAGGCGTCTGGGGGCTTGTGCTCTGTAGTCCTCGGGAAGACCTCTGCCAACCCCTCATTCCGCTTCTGAAACACGTTTGCATCACGTCTGCGTGAGACTGCTTGCTCAGCAATTTCAACGGTCAAGATTGACATATGTTCGTTTCGGCCAGCTGCAAGAAAGACTGCAGCAGGTCGTTACTGGGGGCTGTGCGGCAATACCGCGGCACGCTATTGGAAGGATGGGATATGGCAGTACCGTCGGGGATGAAACGGCGCACCTTGTTTGTCGCGGGCATTAGCCTGCTGGCGGCGCCGATGATTTTGAAAGAATCGGCCGCACTGGCCGCAAGTGGAGACAACACCAATATGGATGCGACACCGCAGCCCCAGTTCAATCAGTTCAAGCTCGGCTCCTTCAAGTTCACCGTCTTCAAGGACGGCGCCACGATTGCCGAAAAGCCCTATGAAACCTTCGGGACCAACCAGAAGCCCGAAACCGTCCAGGAACTGCTCGCGAAGAATTTCCTGCCGGGCGACAAGTTCGTCAACTCTTACGCTCCGACGCTGATCGACACCGGCTCGGATGTGATCCTCGTCGACACCGGCTTTGGCGAAGGCGGCCGCGCCCGGGGCAGCGGCCTGCTTCGCGATGGCCTCAAGGCGGCTGGCTATTCGCCTGACGACATCACGGTGGTCGCGCTTACGCACCTGCATGGCGATCACATCGGCGGCCTGCTGGAAGGCGGGGCCCCAGCCTTCAAGAATGCCCGCTACGTCATCGGCCAGATCGAATACGACTTCTGGACCGACAAGGCCCGCGAAGGTACGCCGGCCGAAGGCGGTCACAAGGCGGTTCTCGCCAACGTGGTGCCCATTGCCGAGAAGGCGACGTTCATTGGCGATGGCGGGACCATCGCAAGCGGCATCACGGCGATGCTGGCACCCGGCCACACACAGGGTCACATGGTTTTCCACGTGGAATCCGAGGGCAAGCGCTTGGTGGCGACGGGCGATACCGCCAACCACTATATCCTGTCATTGCAGAAGCCCGACTGGGAGGTCCGTTTCGATATGGACAAGGCCCAGGCAGCCGCGACCCGTCGCAAGGTGTTCGGCATGATCGCCGCCGAGAAGATTGCCTTTGTCGGCTACCACATGCCGTTCCCTTCGGTCGGCTTCGTCGAGACCTACGAGGACGGCTATCGCTTCGTTCCGAAGACCTATCAGTTCGACCTGTGAGGTCGCTGCATGGCAGCCATACCGGGCCCGGCGGACACGCCGGGCTTTTTGCTATTCCCTTCCTGTCATAGACGTGTTACCAGCCCTCGCCAACTTCCAAAGCAACCCTTGCACACCGCCGGTGCGGACGATTCGTTCCGGGAGGCGTTGCATTTTTCTTAATTGAAGGAAATTGGCCATGGCTCGCATCATAGAAACGCCAACCGGTTTGGACGCACTCACCTTCGATGACGTGCTCCTGCAGCCCGGTCATTCCGAGGTTCTGCCCGGTCAGACGAGCGTCGCAACCCGCATCGCGACCGATTTCGAGCTGAACATTCCAATCATCTCTTCGGCCATGGACACCGTCACGGAAAGCCGCCTCGCGATCGCCATGGCGCAGGCCGGCGGTCTCGGTGTCATCCACAAGAACCTGACGCCTGCCGAGCAGGCCGAGCAGGTCCGACAGGTCAAGAAATTCGAAAGCGGCATGGTCGTCAACCCGGTCACGATCGGCCCCGATGCGACGCTCGCTGATGCGCTTGCACTGATGAAGATCCACAGCATCTCCGGCATTCCCGTCGTTGAGAAGACCGGCCGTCTCGTCGGCATCCTGACGAACCGCGACGTTCGCTTCGCATCCGATCCGAAGCAGAAGATCTACGAACTGATGACGCGCGAGAACCTCGTCACCGTCAAGGAAAGCGTCGACCAGCAGGAAGCCAAGCGCCTGCTGCATGCGCATCGCATCGAGAAGCTGCTTGTGGTTGATGGCGAAGGCCGTTGCGTCGGTCTCATCACCGTCAAGGATATCGAGAAGTCGCAGCTGAACCCGAATGCATCCAAGGATGCACAAGGCCGGCTCCGCGCCGCCGCAGCTGTCGGCGTCGGTGACGATGGTTTCGATCGCGCTGAGCGCCTGATCGAAGCGGGCGTCGACCTTCTCGTTGTCGATACCGCGCATGGCCATTCGCAAGGCGTTCTCAATGCCGTGGCGCGCGTGAAGAAGCTGTCTAACTCCGTGCGCGTCATGGCCGGCAACGTCGCCACATCTGATGGCACCAAGGCGTTGATCGATGCCGGTGCGGATGCCGTCAAGGTCGGTATTGGGCCGGGCTCGATCTGCACCACGCGCATCGTTGCCGGTGTCGGCGTCCCGCAGCTCGCCGCCATCATGTCGGCCGTCGAGGCTGCGCGGGCTCAGGATATCCCCGTCATCGCTGACGGCGGTATCAAGTTCTCCGGCGACGTCGCCAAGGCGATCGCATCCGGTGCCTCCGCCGTGATGATCGGCTCGCTGCTCGCAGGCACCGACGAAAGCCCGGGCGAAGTCTATCTCTACCAGGGCCGTTCCTTCAAAGCCTATCGCGGCATGGGTTCTGTCGGCGCCATGGCGCGCGGCTCGGCAGACCGCTACTTCCAGGCGGAAGTGCGCGACACGCTGAAGCTCGTGCCTGAGGGCATTGAGGGCCAGGTTCCCTACAAGGGGCCTGTATCCGGCGTTCTTCACCAGCTCGCAGGCGGCCTCAAGGCTGCCATGGGTTATGTCGGTGGCAAGGACATCAAGGATTTCCAGGAGCGCGCGACCTTCGTCCGCATCTCCGGTGCCGGCCTTCGCGAAAGCCATCCGCACGATGTGACGATCACCCGCGAAAGCCCCAACTATCCGAGCGCTGGCGGCTGAGAATGAACGCGGGCAGCCGTATTCCGCTCTGGATTATCGCGCTGCTCGCGGCCATCTGCCTTGGCGTGCTTGCGTGGACGACATTCGGCTTTGTCGTCCCCTTCAAGCACGAGACCGGTCAAGCCGTTCTCGATGTCTATTTCGCCGGCTATGACGGGTTGACTGTCGGCCGCATGCAGCGGCTCCTAGGCGAGAACGAGATTGCAAATAGTCTTCTGCAGGCCATGTACGCCGGTCCCGAGCTGATCTTTCCGGCACTTCTGACCGCACTCCTCTTGCTGGTCTTGATGAAGTTGCGGGCGGGCGGGTCCTACTTTGCGCGTCCGATCAGTCCCGCCCTCATCAAGCTCATCTATGTGCTTCCCTTTGTTTACGGTCTTGCAGACTACGGCGAGAACATCGCCAGCTTGATTGCCTTTGGCGGCAGTGCCTGGGCGGACCCGGCCGCCGAGTTATTGCCATGGATGACACGGCTGAAATTCGCGAGCCTCGCCATCTGCCTTATCATCATCGCCCGTTTTGCTATAGTTCAGGCCATGCACCGCGGCGACGGCGAACGGTAGCCTCATCGCGGCCACCTCCAGGGCGGATTGGTAAGGCGGGCTGCCATGAATTCCGCCAATACCTCGACCTTTGCCGGTCTTGCGCGCGCAGATGGCGTGACAAAATAGAGTGCACCGCTCGGCAGGCTCCAATCAGTCAAAATCGCCTTCAAGCGCCCGTCAGCCAGGTATTCGCTGGCCATGAACTCCGGCAGTTCGCAGATCCCGAGGCCGCGCAGCGCCATCGGGATCAATGCCTCCGAGTTGGTCGCCCGGAGCGGACCGGTTGGTGTGACGAATTCCTCATCGCCAGCCTTGTTCGTCAGGCGCCAAATGTCCTGTCGGGGGCGGTAGGCATAGCCGAGGCAGTGGTGGGCGGCCAGCTCTCGTGGATGCTGCGGGCATCCGTATTTCTCGATATAGGCGGGCGACGCCAGAATGAACGGGGCAACGGGTGCAAGTCGTCGGGCGATCAGCGATGAGTCGGGCAGGACCGCGATGCGCAGCGCTGCATCAAAGCCTTCCGCCACAAGATCGACGCTCGCATCGCTCATGTGAAGGTCGATTGTGATGTCCGGGTAAAGCTCGAAGAAGTCAGGCAGGATCGGCGCAATCCAATGGACACCGAACGTCATCGGCGCCGCCAGCCGGATCAAGCCGCGCGGACGGCTCGACAGTTCGAGCGCCGCGTTCTCGATCTCCTCGGCATCCGTATAGATCCGCGACGCCCGTTCTGCGAGACGGAGGCCGAACTCGGTCAGCGATAGCTGGCGCGATGTGCGGTTGAACAGCCGGGCACCAAGCCTTTCTTCCAGGCGCGCGACGCCGCGCGAAACGGTCGCCACGGAGATGCCGAGTGTCTTCGCGGCGCGGGCAAACGACTGCTCTTCCGCCACTTTGGCAAACATTGCGAGGCCTTCGAAATCCGGCAGCTTCATCGTTTCATTTCTGCAATAATGGTTTTCATTTCTTTCTATTTCGAAACGATCGGCTCGTCCATATCTCCTGCTCAGTCGAACAAAAGGAGACGACGACATGACTCAGAGATTGAATGGGAAGATTGCCGTGATCAC
Source organism: Rhizobium grahamii CCGE 502 (assembly GCF_000298315.2). Classification (GTDB taxonomy): domain Bacteria; phylum Pseudomonadota; class Alphaproteobacteria; order Rhizobiales; family Rhizobiaceae; genus Rhizobium; species Rhizobium grahamii. Next base: position 211,251 of record NZ_AEYE02000004.1, read on the forward strand.
CGGCGCCACGTCCGGCATCGGCCTCGCCACCGCCAAACGCTTCGCTGCCGAAGGCGCCCGCCTCTTCATCACCGGGCGGCGCAGCGACGTGCTCGATGCCGCTGTTGCCGAGATCGGTGGCAACGTCACCGGCATCCAGGCCGATTCCGCCAAGCAGGCTGATCTCGATCGCCTTTTTAGCCGCGTCAAGGAGGAGGCTGGTCGCATCGACGTTCTCTTCGTCAATGCAGGCGGCGGCTCATTCGCGCCGATTGGCCAGATCACCGAAGAGCAGTTCGACGACACATTCAATCGCAATGTGAAGGGCGTGCTTTTCACGGTGCAAACGGCGCTGCCGCTGCTGGGCAACGGCTCGTCTGTCATTCTCACGGGCTCGACCGCGGGCGCGACTGGTACGCCAGCCTTCAGCGTCTACGCCGCCTCCAAGGCAGCGATCCGCAACTTCGCGCGCAACTGGATTCTCGATCTGAAGGATCGCGGCATCCGCATCAATACCCTCAGCCCCGGCCCAACCGAAACGACCGGTCTGGTCGAGCTCGCAGGCAAGGACAAGGCACAACAGCAGGGTCTTCTCGACTATCTCGGCTCGCAAGTTCCGATGGGCCGCGTCGGTCGCGCCGAAGAAATCGCGGCTGCCGCCCTTTTCCTTGCTTCGGATGAATCGAGCTTCGTTACGGGCGCAGAACTCTTCGCCGATGGCGGTATCGCTCAGGTCTGATATCAGCCGTGCCCGCCGCAGAACTGCGGCGGGCATTTGCGGCGTTGGCGGTTTTCCTCTACAGCACGGAAATAAAACGGAAAACTGCAAGGGAAGACAGCATGACCGGCTACGAGATGTTTTGGCCCATTATCGCCCACGTAGCCTTGGTCTATTTGCTCTACATGCTGCTCGGCTATCGCCGTCGTCAGCTCGTTCAGGCAGGCAAGGTCCGCCGTTCGAACTATCGCGAAAACCGCGATGAACCGCCGGAAGGCCTCGTCGTCAAGAATTGCCTTGCCAATCAGTTCGAACTCCCCGTTCTGTTTTATGCCTGCTGCGTCCTTCTCTACATGACCGAAGCCGACAATCTGGTTGCCGTCGTCCTGGCCTGGATCTTTGTCGCGCTTCGCTATCTGCACGCCTTCGTGCACGTTACCAGCAATGACCTTCGATACCGCAGTCCGCTCTTTGCTGCCGGCTACGTCGCGCTTGGGGCCATGTGGGTGTGGCTCGCCGTCTGGATGGTTTTTCCCAACGGCTGATCGGCGTAGCAGCCTGAAGTAACGCAGTTTTGTTCCTGCGTTACTGGTCGCTGACCTATCTTCCCCGACAGGCGAAAGCCAACAGGTAGGGAACGGGAGACCTCACATGGACAAGCCGGAAATCACGCAGGCGATGATCAACGCCTACGACGAATACACGCATCTGACACTCGACCGTCGCAACTTCATGGACAAGCTGGCGAAACTGGCCGGTTCTGCCGGTGCAGCGGCTGTGATCGCGCCGATGCTTGCTGCCAACAAGGCGAGCGCGGAGATGATCTCGGCCGATGACAAGAGGCTGGTGGCCAAGGACGTCACGTATCCCGGCGGCACCGGCGAAATGAAAGGCTACCTCGTCGAACCCAAGGATGCCTCGGGAAAACTTGGCGCCGTGATCGTCGTCCACGAGAACCGCGGCCTCAACCCGCATATCCGCGACGTTGCGCGCCGCATGGCGCTGGAGGGCTTCATCGCGCTGGCCCCGGACTTCCTTTCCCCTCAGGGCGGTACGCCTGACAACGAGGACAAGGCTCGCGACATGTTCGGTAAGCTCGATCGGCCCGCCACTGTGGCGAACGCCGAGGCGACGCTTACCTATTTGACCAAGCTCGGCAATTCCAACGGCAAGGTCGGTGTGATCGGCTTTTGCTGGGGTGGCGGGCTCGTCAACGACTTCGCCACCAAATCACCGGAACTCAACGCGGGCGTGGCTTATTACGGCGCCCAGCCGCAGGCTGCCGACGTCCCTGGTATCAAGGCGGCGCTGATGCTGCATTATGCCGGCCTCGACGACCGCATCAACGCCGGCATCGACGCCTACAAAAAGGCATTGCAGGAAAACGGCAAGGACTTCCAGATCTTCGTCTACGACGGCGTCAACCACGCCTTCAACAACGATACGTCGTCGGCGCGATACGACAAGAAAGCCGCCGACCTTGCCTGGACGAGGACGGTCGAATTTTTGAAGAAGAACCTCGGCTGATCAGGCGGCCAGCTCGCGCGGGGTAGGGGCGACGGCAATGATCGCCTCCGCCAGCGCCTCCATCTCCTTGCCGCGATGGTTGCTGCGACGCCAGGCAAGGCCGATTTCGCGCGATGGCTGCGGATCGGTGAACGGAACGATGCGGATCGAATTGCGGCTGGTCTCGGTCGGAATGGCCATCTCGGGGATAAGCGTCATCCCCATGTCGTGCGACACCATCTGCAAGAGCGTCGCCATCGACGTCGCGCCGAAATTGACCAGGCTGCGCTTGCCGGCACTGCAGACGGCAAGGGCCTGGTCGCGCAGGCAATGTCCCTCCTCGAGCAGGAGCAGGCGATCGACATTCACCTCGTGCTCGGTCAGCGGTGATGTCAGCACGGCCTCACCGTTATCCGCCACCGCCATGAAGAAGCGGTCGGTGAAGAGTGGCCGCGTCTGGATGCCTTCAATATCGAGCGGCAGGGCCGCGATGACTGCGTCGAGCTTTCCAGTCAAAAGATCCGCCATCAAACGATCTGTGACCGCTTCCCGCAATTCCACCTCAACGCTGGGATAGGCCTTGCGCAAGTGCGGAACGAACTGTGGAACGAGGTAGGGGGCAATGGTCGGAATGATCCCGATGCGGATCAGGCCTTCGAGCGTGCCGCCGCCCTTTCTAGCGGTCTGTTCGAGCAGATCGACCTGATGCAGAATGGCGCGGACGTAGTGCAGCACTTCCTCGCCCTTGGGAGTCAAGATGGTGCTCTGCCGGGTTCGTTCGACCAGCTTGGCGCCGAGGTACTCTTCCATCTCCATGATCTGTGTCGATAGAGCAGGCTGGCTGATGTGGACCATTTCAGCCGCCCGGCCGAAATGGCGTGTCGTTGCCAGCGCATCGAAATAGCGCATCTGTCTCAGGGTCAGCATGATAAGTTCTTTCAATCGAATGTCTCAGTAAATACGATTGGAAGTTATCGAAGGTCAATCGAATTGCGACTGGGGCCGCTGGGTAGTCGACATTGTAGCAGCCGATGGTGGGATGGGTGCTGCGACGCCGGCTACTGCGAATCGGTAGTGCCCAAACAAGCGGCACGAGCGCGCATCGACCGACCGCGATTGCGTTCGCTTGCGGTCGAAACTCGACCAAATCCGGGTGTATCACCCCGATTTTGCTATGCTTTTCTGGATCCGTGCAATCCGATCTATCTCGTTTACGAGTCGTGAAGACCTGCATGTCATATCGGCAAAAAGGCGCCGGCATGAATGTCCTCCGTCGCTCCACATAGAACAAATGGGAACGACATGAAGGTCGGAAGTTTGGATCGCATTGGCCTCCGCCGGAAGCCAAAGCAGGAACGCAGTATTCAAAGGCTCGACCTGATCTTGTCGGCCGCAGCAGCAATTATTGCCGAAAAGGGCGTAAGCGCCATGCGAATGACGGAACTGGCCGTCGCCGCCAAGGTGCCGATCGGTTCCGTCTATCAGTATTTTCCGGAGAAGGCCGCTATCGTCAAAGCGCTCTTCGACCGCCACGCTTCGGCAATTCAGGCGCGCATCGCTGAGGCCTTTGCTTCAGTGCACTCGGTCGATCACGCGCTTGAGGTGCTCGTAGCGACGATCGACTGGCACTATAACGACTATCGCAACGATGCCGCCTACCTTGGTATCTGGATGGGCACCGAGACCGATCTCGATCTGTTGCGCCTCAACATCGAGCACAGCAAGCGGATTGCCGACATTTTCCAGGATGCCGTCCGTCGCGTTGCGCCCGAACTCTCTGCCGCCGACATGCAGGCCAGAACCTACCTCTTCAGCCATTTGCTCGGCGCCTCGATCCGCCTTGCGGTCGTCAGCGAGGACTCGCTCGCCAAGCGCATTCTCGACGAATGGAAACGCGTGATCCGCACGGCCTTCCTCTCGCCGGTTGCTGCGTGACGCCTACCAGCTCGGAACGACGTTGGCGACCTTGAGGCGGGGCTGGACCCGCCCATAGGCGTTCTTCACATCAGGCTCCAGATTGTCGTCGACGACAGCGGGCGTGATGTTGTCGAGGCAAGCGGTGATATGGGCGGTGATCGCGTTCATCAGCGACAGGGATACGCCCGGCCGTTTCATGATGCCGATCTGGACCGGGGGGAGTGCCGGGAAGCCGTCCGCCTGGCTCAGCACTTTCATCCCGGTACGCAGTGCCGATTCCGGCATGACGGAAACGGCCATGCCAGCGAGCACCGCGGCCGCAACGACCGTGCACGACCAGCTGGTGAACAGAATTTGATGTTCGCGACCGACAGCATCGAGTGCCGAGCAGGCAAGCTGGCGCCACTGGCAGTCGCGACGCCCGACAGCAAGCGGCACCGGCGCATCGTCACGGATAGGATGGTTCGCCGAACCGACCCAGCAGAGGGGTTCGGTTCGCACGACGTCCGACATGCGCTCGCGCGGATTATGGGTCACCAGCGCGATATCGAGCTCGCCGCGATGCATGCGCTCGGCGAGGTCCACCGAAGGCTCGCACACAATATAGAGTTCGACGTTCGGATGCGTCTTGGCGAAGCGGCCAATGATCTCCGGCATGTAGCGGTCGGCATAGTCATCGGGCGTGCCGATGCGCAGCGTGCCCTCGAGACGGTTGTCGTCGAAGGCGGCGATCGCCTCGTTGTTGAGGCGGATCATGCGTCGCGCATAGTTCAAGAGCTTTTCGCCCTCGGCGGTCAGGCGGTTGCCGCGGCCGTCCTTGATGAAGAGCTGCTTGCCGATGCGCTCTTCAAGCCGCCGCATCTGCATGGAAACGGCCGATTGCGTCTTGTAGACCCTGTCGGCAGCCTTGGTGAAGCTGCCGGAATCCACGATTGCGATGAAAGTCTGCAACTGATCGATATCAAGAGGCGCTGACATGATCTCACCCATAAAGTTCTCTGATGGTAATCATTAGAAACATTCGTTGGACTGATCAATAGGTGTTTGGCATCTTCGGGATGCAAATCAAACAAAGTGAAGGACAGACATCCTGCCTGTCCGAACCGATTTCAACCGATGCCTTCCCGCTAGACCTCGCGGGAGGGGTGGGTTGTTGCGCGCCTATGAAAGGATCGTCCCATGCGCACGACAGACCGGATACTCGAACTCGACTGCAGCCCGACCTCGCTGACGTTTGGTCAGCGCGTCGCACATGGCTTTGCAACGCTGTCATCCGTACTGCGCGTGTTCCGCAATCGTATGGAGATCAACCGGCTGCACGAGCTCGATGACAATCAATTGAAGGATATCGGCCTTTCAAGGACCGATCTCACTTCCGCGTTCCTGGCGTCCACCTTCTTTGAAGATCCGTCGGAACACCTGACCCGCTCCGCGAGCGTTCGCGGACGTAAGTCGCTCTTCCGGTCCCGAAAGGATTAAGGCCGGCCCAGTTTTTCCCCGCAGGGTGATAGCCAATAGCCCTGCCTCTTGCCCGGTGCCGGCCTCCCAGCCGTCTCCGGGTTTTTTTATTCCTTGGGGGGAGTGGGGGGCGCCTTGGGCATATAGGTCTCGAAGATCGCTTCCATGCTTTTCTGGTAGTTCTTCTGGACCTCGAGCCCGCTATCGAACATGTTGTTCAGCATGTCCATGTAGTTTTCGGTTTCAGCCTTTGCCTGCTCCTTCGGCGCTTCGGCTGGTTTCGGTTCGACCGGCTTTCCGAGCGAGCCCATCATTTCCTGAAACGCCTTTGCGAAAGGATTGTCGAAAAACGGGTTGGTGACGGCCTTTTGGGCCTCCGGCTTCTGCATGCCGAACATCAGCTGCATCGCCTGCGTGAAAGGGTTGTCGAAGATGCTAGGCTCGGGTGCCGGCGCCTGCTTCGGCGCAAAGCCGGTGCTTTCAAGCCATTTCTGAATGCTTTCACCCATCGCGGTGTTGACGAACGGATTGACCGGCGCCGTCATCTGTCCCATCGACTGCTTGAAGAGGCCCCCCATCAGCGTGTCGGCCATCACAGGCAACATCTGCTTGTAGATCTCCTGTCCGATGCCGGTCATCTGGGCCGCCTGCGCCGCGACGGCCCGCGAGACTTCCTTGGAACCGAATAGCTGTGCGAGGATGTTGTTGCCGTCCGAGATACCTTGCGGCGTAAAGGCCTTGCTCATGTCCTCGAAATATTTTGCGTAGTTTCCGGAGGCGACCGCCTGCATCAGTCCCATGAAGTCGTAAGGGTTGCTGGTGCTTCGCTTCAGGCCGGCGGAAAACGCCGGCATCAGCGCCGCCATCGCCTTGGCGGTCTGCTCCTGAGCCAGATTGAACTGCTTGGAGACCGCATCCATCGCCGCGCCGTTCTGGGCCTGCATCATCATGTCGAAGAGTGGCAGCATGGTAATCCCCTTCCCGGTTTCGCAACGCGTAATTGCGTCACTATAGCCGGAAAAAGGAATGCGCAAACCCCTTTTTGTAGAAGGGCTTAGTATTGATATTCTTCGAAGACCGGCTCAACCGAACCGTTCCAGCGGCCGTGATAGAGCGCCAGCAGGTCCTCGGCCAACGTTGCCTTCTTGGCCATAACTTCGTCGAGCGGTGCAAGGAAGATGGTTTCGTCCTGGCCTTCCTTGTTGAGCTTGTTGCGCGCCCTCAGACCCGCCTTCGAAACGGCGATCACTTCGCGCGCGGTTTCATAGAGCTCATGCCCGCGGAACTTTGCCTTTAGGCCCTGGGAGGGGACGGCGTCACGAAGGGCGTTGACCTCATCGAATGTCCAGTCCTTGGTCAGCATATCCGCGTCTTCGAGCGCCGCGTCATCGTAGAGCAGGCCGACCCAGAAGGCCGGCAACCCACAGATGCGCCGCCAGGGTCCGCCATCCGCACCGCGCATCTCCAGAAAGCGCTTCAGGCGCACGTCGGGGAAAAGCGTCGAAAGATGGTTCGTCCAGTCCCCCATCGTCGGCTCCCATGCGGCCACTTCGCCCTTCAGCGCGCCGTTCATGAACTGCCGGAAGGTGACGTGGGTACAGTCGTGATAGCGCCCGTTGCGCACGATGAAATACATCGGCACGTCGAGGGCCCATTCGACATAGTCGTGAAAGCCGAAATCGTCGCGGAACGTGAAGTCGAGAAGACCGGAGCGATTGTTGTCGGTGTCGCGCCAGATGTCGCCACGCCAGGAGAGCAAGCCGTTGCGCTTGCCTTCGGTAAAGGGCGATGAGGCAAAGAGGGCGGTTGCCAGAGACTGCAGCTTCATCGAAACGCGCATCTTCTTGCGCATGTCGGCTTCCGAAGAGAAGTCGAGGTTCACCTGGATCGTGCAGGTGCGATACATCATGTCGAGACCCTTGGATCCGACCTTCGGCATGTAGCGGGTCATGATCTCGTAGCGGGATTTCGGCATGACCGGCGTCTCGGCCAGCGTCCACTTGGGGCTGCCGCCGATACCGAGGAAGCGGATGCCCATCGGTTCTGCGATCTCGCGCAACGTCGCCAGGTGGGTGTTCGATTCCTTGCAGGTCTCGTGGATCGTCTCCAGCGGCGCGCCGGACAGTTCGAACTGGCCGCCTGGCTCGATCGAGATGGCGCCCATTCCCTTCGGCTCGCCAAGGCCGATGATGTTGTCACCATCCATGATCGGATCCCAGCCGGATTTTTGCTGCAGTCCTTTCAAGAGCGCCGAAATGCTGGCCTCGCCGACGTACGGCACGGGGCTGTTGTCGGCACGAAAGAAGGCGAACTTCTCATGCTCGGTGCCGATGCGGAATTTTTCTTCAGGCTTGCTTCCCGCAGCAAGATAATCGGTCAGTTCCTGAACCGAAGAGAGTGGCGTCTGGTCGGTGGTATCGCGAGCCATTCAAGTCTACCTGCAATGGGAGAGCGCCTGGAAAAACCCGGGCAATTGGAAGGGTGATTAGGACCGCTCCCACGTATGTTGCAAGTGAAATTGTTTCAACGGTCCATCAAAAAAATAGCAGCATATTTCGGCCGCGACCGATCCTAAGGTTAATTCCAGTCGCCAATCGACGCCTGAATGACTGCCATGGCAGCCACCGCCGCCGTATCCGCCCTGAGGATCCGCGGCCCGAGCGGGATCGCGGTGACGAAATCGAGACTGCGCAGCCGCGCGCGTTCCTCCTCGGAAAAGCCGCCCTCCGGGCCGACGAGGAGCGCCAGCTGTCGCTCGCCGATTTTGGACAGGAGTGGCAGCGGGTTCTGTCCCGCATCGCCCTCGTCGCAATAGATGATGCGGCGGTCGCTCGGCCAAGCATCCAAGAGGTCGAACAACCTCACCGGCTCGGCAACTTCAGGGACGGCAAGAATACCGCATTGCTCCGCCGCCTCGATGACGTTTGCCCTGAGCTTGTCGAGATTGGTGATCTTGCCTTGCACATGTTGGGTCATCACCGGTCGCAGTGTGCTGGCACCCATCTCCACGGCCTTCTGCACCAGATAATCCAACCGCCCGACTTTCAGGGGCGCGAAGAGATAGTGCAGGTCGGAAGGGGCCGGTTGTGGTCGCGTCTGCTCCTCGGGGATCACAACAATTCGCTTCCGCGACGGGAAGGTCAGGCGTGCTTTCCACTCGCCGTCGCGACCGTTGAAAACGAGCAACTCGGCGCCTTCGGCCATCCGCAGCACGTTGGCGAGGTAGTTGAATTGATCTGCCGTCGCCTCCACTGCCGCTCCGGCAGCAAGAGGGGCATCCACGAACAGCCGTTGCATCCGGAAATTGGCGCGCATCGAAAGGTCCTGCTCAAACAAAGAGCGCGAACATAACCCAATAGATCATGGCTGCAAGCGCTGCGGAGGCCGGAACGGTGATGATCCAGGCAGCGATGATCGTCATGAAATGCGAACGGCGAACGAGATAGCGACGGCGAACCTCATGCGTGTTCGGATCTTCGGGTTCGTCGGTCGCGAAGCTTTCGGCCTTCCGGCGCATGTATGCGATGCGGCGCTTCGAATGCCGGGTGTACCACTCGCGGAAGAAGCCGACGCCGAAGACGGAGCCGACCGCGATATGCGTCGTGCTGACGGGCATACCGAGCCATGAGGCGACGATAACGGTGAAGGCCGTCGACAGCGCCACGCAATAAGCCCGCATGGGGTTGAGCTTGGTAATCTGCTCACCGACCAGCCGAATCAGGCGGGGTCCGAACAGCAGCAGGCCGACGGAGATGCCAAGAGCGCCGATCAGCAGCACCCAGATTGGCGGGTGCCCCTGCGCATCTTCAGCGGACGCCCCGACCGCCCTGACGATTGCCGACAACGGTCCGACGGCATTGGATACGTCGTTGGCCCCGTGCGCGAAGGAAAGCAGTGCTGCCGAACCGATCAGAGGGATTTGGAAGAGCACCCGCAGCGAGCTGTTGCGGTTTTCGAGCCCCACGGCCTTCCTTCGCACGAACAATCGCGCCGCAATCCAGCCGACGCAGCCCGCTCCCACTCCGAAAAGGACGATCGCGAGTGACGAAAACACGGCGGCTTCGAGTTGCAGCACCATATACGAGGTGAAGCCGCCGATCATCATGGCGATCAGTACGGGAACCCAACGCTGCGCCGCAGCAATCTTGTCGTCACGATAGATGATGAGGGTTTTGACCATAAAGAGCAGGCCGGCTGCGATCACCCCTCCAAGCAGAGGGGACGTCATCCAGGCAGAGGTTATCTCGATCATCACCCGCCAGTTCACTGGCTCCGGACCGACAGCACCGACGCCGGCTCCAATCACCGCGCCGACGATCGCATGCGTGGTCGAGACCGGCGCATTCATCCAGGTCGCAAGGTTGATCCACAAGGCGGCGGCCATTAGTGCCGCCATCATGATCCAGCCAAGCGTCCCCGGAGGCACCTGCACAGTATCGACGATGCTTGAGGAGATGGTCTTGACGACCTCGCCGCCGGCAATTGTCGCTCCAAGAATCTCGAAGATGGCGGCGATGACAAGTGCTTGCGCCATCGTCATCGCACGCGCGCCCACTGCTGCGCCGACGTTGTTGGTCACGTCGTTAGCGCCGATGTTCATGGCCATGTAGGCTGCGAGCGCCGCGGCGGCGACTACGAGGACGGCGCCCGGCCGGTCAAAGACATAGACGCCGGCAAAAAGCATCGCCAGCCCGAGAAAGACCAGACCGACACCGGGCGCCACCAGCTTTCGCGAAACGAACTTCGTCGCGTCCTCGACATGCGTAAGCTTGTCGAGATCCTTGTCGAGCGTTCGTTTCGTGAGAACGGCTGGTCGTTCGGGCATGCTATTCCTTGGCGTTCATTCCTGCTTTAACGTCGCCAAGTTTAGCAGTGCAAGATGGCATTATTCACTCAGCCGGAATTTGTTTTGGAATGCCTGCCGCGAATTGCTCCTGCATGCGGCGCTTGAAAAGCACAAAGATCTCCCGAAGCTCTGGTTCGTGGACGCGCGTCGCGCCTTCGTCGCAGGAAACCCACTCGGTCTTGCGCTCGCCCTTCTCTTTGAAGTTCTTGGCGATACTGGCGACTTCGAGTGCGTAGACCTGAACCCTGCAGGTTACGCTGAGGCCGTTCTTCAAGACCTTGGGATAGGAATAGGTGCCGAGGATTTCACTCTCGACCGTTCCGCGCACGCCGGCTTCCTCATAGGCCTCGCGGGCCGCGACCTCGTAGGCGGTACGTCCGTCCATCGGCCAGCCCTTGGGGATGACCCAGCGGCCAGTGTCGCGGCTCGTTAGCAGCAGCACCTCGATCTCGCCTGTCTTCTTCTTCACCCGATAGCAAAGCGCAGCATATTGTTGACGCGGCGGGCGCCTGAACATCAGCTGTACGTCAGAAGCGAGACGGGCGAGGAGAGTCAACGGTCGGGTCACCTTTTATTTTAGTTCCTTCGATCAGCTATATTAGTATTCACTGGAAAGCTTGCGCGATCCATACGTCTTTCAAGTTTTCCAGCGGGATTTGATACTTATCAATAGGCAGCTTCCGTTTCGCCACGGTTCGGAAAGTCCGCCAAATACTATCCTGATTCCGCCATTGCACAGGTGTTCAATGTGCACCCGTCTTGCATTCGGATCAACGACGGCGTCATGTCATACACTGTTATGTCAATACTATGGTCACCATGCGTCTTCCTCCTCTGAAAGCAGTCCGCGCGTTTGAAGCTGTTTGCCGTCACGGAAGTATTCTCGGCGCTGCCGCCGAGCTTGGGGTGGTCCGGGGCGCGGTGCGCCAGCAGATCTCAATTCTGGAAAGCTACTTCGGCGAGAAACTATTCGAACGCGACGGGAGGAAATTGGCTGCAACCACGAAAGCCGCGCAGTTCGCGGAGGCCTCCAACGCCGCACTTGCGACGCTGGAACGCGCCGCCGCAGATTTTGTCGGTGGGGGGCATCGCCGCATCCGCCTGGGCGTACCTTCCGCCTTTGCCATATGGTGGCTGATGCCACGGCTTGCAAACATGCAGGCTGCGCTTGGCGTCGTCGATGTCGATATCGTGCCGATGACGGTCGTCGAGCCGTTGGCCCTGCATCCTGAACTCGATGCGGTCATTATGGGCGCCGAATACCGGCCGGCGATAGAAGTGACGGCGGTCAAATTCATGGAGGACGAATTTGGGCCTGTCGCGACGCCCGATCTTGCAGACAGGATCGCGAGAGATCCTCGGCTGATGGCGGAGGTCACCACTCTTTTCAGCCGCACTGCGCCAACCCTTTGGCAGGAGTGGTTTGCCGAGAGCGGTACACAGGCAGTGATGTTTCGGCGCAAGCAGGAGTTTGAAGACCTGCTTCTGGCAATCGGGGCGGCCCGATCAGGAATCGGTGTCGTTCTCGCGCCACGCGCAGCCATCGAGGATGATTTGCAGCGCAAAGTGCTTGCGGCACCCTACGGCTTCGTTCGCCGATCGGCCGGCTACAGTCTGTCATGTCGCGACGCTGACGCGAAGAAGCCCGCGTTCTCCGCACTTCGAGATTGGTTGGTCCGGTTGGGCGCGGCAACCCAATAGGGCAGATTTTCTGCCCTATTGCGAAGAATTATCTCCATGGCCGAAAAGCGTGGCCGGGTCTAACACTGCATTAGCAGCAGAAGGACACGGGATATGCAGAGAGACGCAACGCGCATCGAATGGATCGGCAACAGCTGCCGATTGCTCAAGGCAACGGCGACGGAGTTCGAGAAAACCCAACCATTCGCCGGTCTGACCATAGGCACCGGTATCCATCTGGAGCCGAAGACCGTGGCGCTGCTGATGACACTCAAGGCCGGTGGTGCACGGCTGGTCTGCACCGGAAACCTGAACAGCACGCAGCCTTCGACTGTCGAGTTTCTTCGTTCGCAAGAGATCACCGTGTTTGCGACCCAGACGACGGACCCCGTCGCGCATCACAAGAGCTTGGAAGCGGTCGTCGCGGAAAGCCCGGATCTTCTCCTCGACAACGGCGGCGACCTCTTTGCGATCGCGGCCGAGGCGCCTTATGCCGGCCTTCTCGGGGGTACCGAGGAGACGACATCCGGCCGCACACGCCTGCTGCCGATGCGGGAAAAATTGAACATGCCGATCCTCGTCATCAACGACAGCCCGATCAAGCAGTTCGCCGAAAACAAGCATGCCGTCGGGCAGAGCCTGTTCGAAAGCTACATGCGCTTCACCAACCGCTCGACCAACGGCAAGCGTGTCACGGTCTTCGGCTACGGCGCCTGCGGCAAAGGCACTGCCGCCTGCTTCCGCAATGCGTTTTCAACCGTCAGCGTCGTTGATATCGATCCGGTGACGGCGCTGGAGGCGCACCTCGACGGCTTCTCCACGCCGCTGCGCAACGAGGCGATTGCCTCAGCCGACGTGCTTGTCACCGTTACCGGCTTTCCCGCGATCGTCACCGCGGCCGATCTTCCACTGATCAAGGATGGTGCGATCCTGATGAATGGTGGACATTTTCCGCATGAGATCGATGTTGCAGCGTTTCGACAGCACCCCGAAGTCGTCCGGATCGATCGCTATGAGGCGGATCATATCGAGACCTTGCACCTGAGGGATGGCCGCTCTTTCCATATTCTTGGCGGCGGGCATATGGCCAACCTTGCCGGCCCCCGGCCGCTCGGCAATTCCGTTGAATCGATGGATCTTGGTTTCACGCTGCAGGCGCGCTGCCTCGAGCGTGTTGCCAGGCGCGAAGTCGGCGCCGAGAGCTGTATCGTCCCGGTGCCGAGGGATATCGACGCGATGGTGGCAAGCGCCTATCTCGATATGGCGCGTTAAGGAGAGGGCGCGGCGATAGCCCGCCGCGCCCTTCAAACTTTAGGCTATCTCAACCACCAGCTTGCCGTTTGCCTGACGGCTTTCGATCAGGGCATGGGCTTCTGCCACATCGGAAAGTCCGAAGCGACGCGCGTCCAGCCTTGGCATCAGCTTTCCGGCCTCGACGAGTTTGCCGACCTCACGCAGGATCTCGCCGTGGTGGCTTCGGCCTTCGCCGGTCAGAAGCGGCAGCAGCGTAAACACTCCCGAATAGGTCGCCGCTTTGAACGACAGCGGGGCAAGCGCATGCGTCCCCCATCCGAGCGCGCTGACGACGTGACCGAAGCGGCTGATCGCCTGGAAGGCAGTGTCAAGGCTGGGGCCGCCGACCGTATCGTAGACGATGTCGAAGCCTTTACCCCCCGCGTGATTGACGACATAATCCGTCACGGTCTCCACCCGGCGGTCGATCGGCGTTGCTCCCAGGCTTCTGAGGTAGTCAGCCTTTGCCGCACCGTCGACGGCAAATACATCGGCGCCTGCGGCTTTTGCGATCTGTACGGCAATGTGCCCGACGCCGCCGCCGGCGCCGAGGACAAGAACCTGCTGACCATCGCGGACATTGGCGCGATCGACCAGTCCCTCCCAGGCGGTAATGGCGATCAGCGGCAGCGCTGCTGCCTCCCGCATCGAGAGATTGTGGGGCTTCGGCGCGAGCAGCCTGGCGTCAACCGCCGCGAATTCAGCCAGCGAGCCTTGGATGCCGCCGACGCCACCGGTCATGCCGTAAACCTCGTCACCACGGCGGAACTCGGTGACGCCGGGGCCTACCTGCTCGACGACGCCGGCCAGATCTATGCCGAGAACGGCGGGAAACGGATGCCGCACATGGGCGGCATTGCCGGCACGGATCTTGGTGTCCAGCGGATTGACGCCGCTCGCCTTGATTCGAACCAAAACCTCACCCTCGCGTGGCGTCGGTTTGGCGATCTCGGCCAAGCGGAAATCGGCGTTCGGCGCGTCGATCAGAAGCGCCTTCATCGTTGTGGACTGAGACATGCAACTCTCCGTTCGTTTGAATTGCCCGGAGAATGCGCCGTTGATGTGCGAATGGAAATGAAAGAGAATGCACGATGTTCATGCATTTTTGTTTGGGAGTCGCATTGTGGAATGGAGCGATCTCAAGCTGTTCCTGGCGATCGCGCGCCAGGGAACTCTCGGCGCTGCCGCTCGCAGTCTCGGCCTGACGCAGCCGACGATGGGGCGTCGTCTTCGGGCCCTTGAAGTCTCGCTCGGTCAGACGCTGTTTCAGCGGACCGCCGACGGCTTTGTGTTGACGGACGAGGGTACAGCCGTCTTCGCCCATGCCGAGCGGATGGAAGAGGAAGCGCTCGGTCTCGAACGCGAACTCGCCGGACAAAGCCGGCAATTGAGCGGCTTCCTGCGTTTGTCTTCTTCTGAGTGGTTCGGTGCACATGTGCTGGCGCCGGTGCTTGCCGAGTTCTCGCTGCGCCATCCGAAGATCGTCGTTGAATTGCTGACCGATAGCCGCCTGCTCAGCCTCTCCCGCCGCGAGGCGGATGTCGTCGTTCGGATCGCGCCCTTCACCGAGCCTGATGTAATATCGCGCAAGCTGCTGCATATCGATTACCGGCTCTATACCCGCCGGGGCGCAGAGCATCCGAAGGCGGGGGATGGTGCAGGCGCGCGTCTGGTCACAATGGACGAAGCCTTCGGCGGCATGCCTGATGTCATGTGGCTGGCGCGACTCCTGCCAAAGGCCGAGATCGCCATGCGCAGCAACAACCGCGATGTGCAGGCGACGCTGTGCAGGAATGGCGCGGGGCTCGCCGTCTTGCCGCGCCCCCTTGGCGATTTGATCGCTGACATCGAGCCGGTCGACCTCGGCGAAGCCCCGCCTGGGCGCGACACCTGGATCGGCTATCACCGGGACATGAAACGGCAGGCCCGCCTGCGGGCGCTGCTCGATCTCCTCATCGAGAGGTTGGCGAGTTGACCAGTGAAAGCCCTAGCGTTCCCAATAGGGGACCGGGCCGTAGACCTCGGCGAGGTAGTCGATGAACAGCCGCACCTTGGCCGGCAGGAATTGACGGCTTGGGTAGACTGCCGATAGCGTCACGTTGCGCGACCCCTCATAGGCAGGGAGAATGTGCACCAGCCGGCCATCCCTGAGCTCGCGGCTGATGTCCCAAGTGGAGCGCAGCGCAATGCCGAGCCCGGATATCACGGCCTCGCGCACGACCTCGCTGGAGTTCGTCACAAGCATCCCTTCCGGCCGAAGGGAAAGCGGGCCCTCAGGCCCTTCCAGTCGCCAGGCATCGTTGTTGTGCGCTGGCAGACAGCGGTGCTGCTTCAGGTCTTCGATCGTCCGCGGCGTGCCGTTGGCGGAAAGATAATCGGGGGAGGCACAAAGCAGGCGCCTGACCGACGCGAGCCGCCGCGCGACGAGACTCGAATCCGTCAGTTCCGCAATCCGGATGGCAAGGTCAAAGCCTTCACCGACGATGTCGGTGAACTCGTCGCTGAGCACCAGATTGATCGCAAGCCCCGGATGCATGTCCATGAAGGACTTCAGATGTGGGGCGACATGCGTGCGCCCGAAGGAGGTCGGCGCCGTCACCTTCAGCGTTCCCTGCATCTGTGCCGAGCGCCCGGAGATATAGTATTCCGCCTCCTCGATACCGGCGAGAATGCCGAGCACACGGTCGTAGAAGCCCTGTCCGGCCTCCGTCAGCGAGATTTGCCGCGTCGTGCGCTGTAAAAGTCGCGTGCCGAGCCGATCTTCCAACCGTTTGATGCGTTTTGAGACTACGGCCGGTGAAAAACCGAGCGCCCTGCCGGCCAGCGACATGCTCCCGGTCGAAACGACTTTCGCGAAAATTTCAAGGTCACCCAGATTGGTCATGCGCTTAGATTGTTTGTCCTTTTGGAATAAGTGCTTAGCATTTGCGCCAGAATCGGGAAAGTGTTAAGCCCGATCGAACCGGCAGCGCGGAGGACGTGCCCGGTTTTCGCTGCCGCCGGCGAAGGGAGTGAGCCATGTCCGACACCATTTCGTTTCTCGCCCCGCGTGCCGATGTGCTTGCCCGCCGTCGGCAGATTGTTGCAGATCTCATCGACTTGCTGCCGCCGGAATGCCTGGTGCATGAGGCGCGCGAGCTGATGCCGTTCGAAACCGACGCCTTTGTTTCCTACCGCCGCATGCCGCTTGCGGTTGCCTTGCCGCGGACAACCGCGGAAGTGGCCGCCGTGATGAAATACTGTCATCGCTACGGCGTCCCTGTGGTACCGCGCGGCGCCGGAACGTCACTCTCGGGAGGAGCGATCCCGCAGGAGGATGCGGTCGTCCTCTGTGTGTCGAAGATGAACCGCATCCTCGAGATCGATCTTCCCAATCGCGTGGCGGTCGTCGAAGCCGGCGTCACCAATCTGAATATCTCGGAATCCGTCTCGGCGGATGGTTTCTTCTATGCGCCCGATCCCAGCTCGCAGCTGGCCTGCACGATCGGCGGTAATATCGGCATGAATTCGGGCGGCGCGCACTGTCTGAAATACGGGGTCACGACCAATAACCTGCTCGGCGTAAAGATGGTGCTGACCGACGGCACTGTCATCGATCTCGGTGGCAAGGCGCTGGATGCGGCAGGCTACGATCTGCTCGGCCTCGTCTGCGGACACGAGGGTCAGCTGGGGATCGTCACGGAAGCGACGGTCCGTCTGATTGCCAAGCCCGAGGGCGCGCGGCCGGTCCTCTTCGGCTTCGATACCTCCGAAGAGGCAGGGTCCTGCGTCGCTGACATCATTGCATCAGGCATCATTCCGGTTGCTATCGAATTCATGGACAAGCCGGCGATCGAAATCTGCGAAGCCTTTGCCAAGGCCGGCTATCCTCTGGATGTCGGCGCGCTGTTGATCGTGGAGGTTGAGGGATCGGAAGCGGAAATGGACGACATGCTGAAGAGCATCGTCGAAATCGCCCGCAGGCATGGCGTGAAGACCGTCCGCGAATGCCAGTCGGCAACCGAGGCGGCGCTGATCTGGAAGGGCCGGAAGTCGGCCTTCGGCGCCACCGGGCGCATCGCCGATTATATCTGCATGGACGGCACCGTGCCGCTCAGCCAGCTTTCCTACGTCCTGAAGAAAACCTCTGAAATCATCGACCGCCATGGGCTTCGCGTCGCCAACGTGTTCCATGCCGGTGATGGCAACATGCACCCCCTGATCCTCTTCAATGCCAACGATCCGGACGACGCCGCACGTGCGGAAGCGGCGGGCATGGAAATCCTGAAGCTCTGCGTCGATGCCGGCGGCTGCCTGACGGGCGAACACGGGGTCGGCATCGAAAAGCGAGACCTGATGCGCCATCAATATTCCGAGGCCGACCTGGCGCAGCAGATGGCGGCACGCGCCGCTTTCGATCCAGCTTGGCTCCTCAATCCGTCCAAGGTCTTCCCGCTCGAGGGACGTCCGGCCGCATGATCGATCTATTGCCCATGACGGATGACGAGGCTGCGGCAATCGTCCGAAGCCATGCACAGGCAGGCAAGCCGCTGGCGATCTGCGGCAGCAACACCCGTTCCGGTTTCGGAAATGCAGTCGCGGCGGAAAGTCGGTTGCGTTCGTCCAATCTGAGCGGCATCACGGCTTATAATCCCGGCGAGATGGTTTTGACCGCGCGCTCAGGAACACCGATGTCCGAGATCGAAGCCGCACTCGCTGAGAACGGCCAGATGATGGCGTTCGAGCCGATGGACCATCGGCCGATCATGGGCACACCCGGCGAGCCGACCATCGGCGGCGTCTTTGCCGCCAATGTTTCGGGGCCGCGCCGTTTTGTGGCCGGCGCGGCGCGCGACAGCCTGCTTGGCGTGAGCTTCATCAACGGCAAGGGTGAACTGATCAAGGCGGGCGGCCGCGTGATGAAGAACGTGACCGGACTGGATCTCGTCAAGCTGATGGCAGGCTCGCATGGAACGCTAGGGTTCCTGACGGAAGTGACCTTCCGCGTGCCGCCGCGACCGCGAACGGAAGCGACGATTGTCGTTTCCGGCCTGAACGATGCCGAAGCCGCCAACGCCATGGCGGCGGCGATGGCCTTGCCAGTCGAAGTGTCCGGCGCCGCGCATTTGCCGATGACCGTCTCCTGGAAATTTCTCGACAGCACGCTTTCGGGAGGCGAGGCGACCTGTCTGCGCATTGAAGGCCTGCCTGGCTCCGTTGACGCCCGCGCAGCCAAGCTCGTTGCGGCCATGCAAGCGTTCGGATCGGTCACGCGGCTGGAACAAAGCGAGAGCGTGCGTCTTTGGAAAGACATCCGGGATGCCGCCCCTTATGCTGACGGCACGATGCGGCCCGTTTGGCGGGTTTCTGTCGCGCCAAGCATCGGCCATCAGCTGGTCGCGGCCCTTCGCCTCGAAGCCGGAGTCGATGCATTCTACGACTGGCAGGGTGGGCTGATCTGGATGCGGATGGAGGCGGATGCCGATGCGGATCTCCTGCGCCGTTTCATCAAGGTGCTGGGCGGTGGCCACGCCACGCTGATCCGGGCGCCCGAACCAATGCGGGCATTGACGGCCGCCTTTCAGCCGCAGCAGGAGGCGGTGGCCTTGCTCTCGCAGCGACTGAAACTGAAATTCGATCCCGCCGGCATCTTCAATCCCGGGAAGATGGCAGGAGCCTGAAGGCAATGCAGACCAATTTTACGCCCGCCCAGCTTGCCGACCCTCATGTCGCCGAATCCGAGCAGATCCTGCGCAAATGCGTGCATTGCGGCTTCTGTACCGCGACCTGTCCGACCTACGTGACGCTCGGCAACGAACTCGACAGCCCGCGTGGGCGCATCTACCTGATCAAGGACATGTTGGAAAACGGGCGCCCGGCGGATGCCGAGGTCGTCACTCATATCGACCGCTGTCTCTCGTGTCTCGCCTGCGTGACGACCTGTCCCTCCGGCGTCGACTACATGCACCTCGTCGACCACGCACGGGCACACATCGAGAAGACCTACAAGCGTCCTTTCATGAACCGGCTCGTGCGCGCCATCCTCGCCGCTGTCCTGCCTTATCCCGATCGCTTTCGCCTTGCGATCAGGCTGTCGTCGGTGGGCCGACCGTTGGCCGGGCTCCTTCGGCGCTCGCCCGCATTGAAGCCATTCGCCTCAATGCTGATGCTGGCGCCGAGACGTATCCCTCCCGCCTCGGTCTATGCAGCGCCAGCAAGCCACGCGGCGGCCGGTGAAAAGCGAGGGCGCGTCGCGATCCTAACCGGCTGCGCGCAGCCAGTCCTCGATCCAGGCATCAACGAGGCGACCATCAAGCTGCTGACGCGGCTGGGTGTTGAGGTGGTCGTGCCTGAGGGGGAAAGTTGCTGCGGCTCGCTCGTCCATCACATGGGACGCGAAGAGCAGGCGTTAGCAAGCGCACGCGCCAACGTAGATGTGTGGACGAGTGAACTCGAAAAGGGTGGGCTCGACGCGATCATCATCACCGCTTCCGGCTGCGGCACGACGATCAAGGATTACGGTCACATGCTGCGGCTCGATCCTGTTTATGCGGAAAAGGCGGCGCGCATCTCGTCGCTGGCGAAGGATGTCACCGAGTACCTTGCGTCGCTTGACCTGCCGGCCCAGATGCCGAAAGGCATCATTGTCGCCTATCACTCTGCCTGCTCGATGCAGCACGGCCAGAGGATCACGATGGCGCCGAAGCAGCTGCTGAAGGCGGCCGGCTTCAACGTCCGCGATCCCGCGGAAGGCCACCTGTGTTGCGGATCTGCCGGTACCTACAACGTCATGCAGTCCGATATTTCCGAAGCGCTCAAGAGCCGCAAGGTCAGGAATATCGAGGCGACCAAGCCTGATGTGATCGCAACCGGCAACATCGGCTGCATGATGCAGATCACGACCGGCACAGCAATCCCGATCGTTCACACGGTCCAACTGCTGGACTGGGCCTACGGCGGAGATATACCGGAAAAATTAAAGGATTTGCCCTTAGCTTAGCGGCGCCGGATCGTCCGGAGGTCTCAGGAGCCCGCTATGTACCGCACCATTCTCGCGTTCACGCTTCTTTGCGGTGCGACCAATGCCGCCCACGCAGCCACTCGTTTCTTCTGCTCGGCGGATGACAAGAATGTGCGCTTCACGGTGGAAAGCGGTTTCGAGGCGGAAGGCGGCCACAAGCTCAATCATTTTCGCGGTGCTCTGGTGGTGAAGAGCGGCGATGCGCCCCAGGCGCTACAGAAGATTGCCGTGACGTCGGAGAACCTGACGCACCACTGGTCGCACGATGGCGAATTGCGGCTGGAAGTATTCTATGAGGATGGAGACGACCCCAAGGCGCAGGGCGTCAGCCTGATCGTGACCGCCGGCCAGCGCGGCAAGTCGATGACGACATTCTCCGGCGCCTATGAACTTGCCCTTGAGGGCGACGGGAAGCCGCTTAGCGCGACCGGCAAGGTCAGTTGCGGATCGAAATAGGCGGCCGTCGCCGGCCGCCAAATACTTGCATTAGCCGCCGAACAGCGTGCGCAGGATGTCGATCCCGCGATCGTCGAAGCTGATCTCGCCCTGCTTGTTGCCTGGGCCGACGACGATGACCTTGGTGCCGACAGGAGCGCGATCGTAGAGATCCATCACATCCTTGTTCATCATGCGAATGCAGCCGGACGACATGTTGAGGCCGATTGACCACGGTTGGTTGGTGCCGTGGATGCGGAAGCTCGTGTCATTGCCGCCCTTGTAAAGATACATTGCGCGGGCGCCGAGCGGATTGTCCTCGCCACCTTCCTGGAAGGCCGGGAGGATGTGGCCTTTCGCCGCCTCGCGAACGCGCATTTCAGGCGGTGGCGTCCAGCCCGGCCACTCTGCCTTGCGGCCGATCTTGACGACGCCCGACCAGCCGAAGCCTTCGCGACCGACGCCGATGCCGTAGCGCGTCGCGCGGTCCTTGGTCTCGACGAGATAAAGGAACTTGTTGTTGGTATCGATGATGATCGTGCCGGGTGCCTCGTTGGTGACGAGGTGGACGCGTTGGCGCTTGAACTGCGGCTTGACCGATTTCGGCTGCACGGAAACCCGAACGACAGGCGCACCGTCATGGGTGGGCGCGATCGGCTGTGCCGACACAGATGTGGATACGGACGAGACCAGAAGGCCGGCGGCTGCGAGAGCCGTCGCGAATTTCAGCATATTTGATTCCCTCAAAGCAAAACCGGACCGAAGCTAACCGAACTTCGATCCAGTTCAAGATGTCGGGGGCGGAATGAAGCAGCTGCGATGTTTAATTGCAACTATGCTTGGCTCCGCGCCGGTATTGATGAGCCTTTACATGACGATAACGCGTGTTCCAACCTTTACGCGTTCGTAAAGGTCAACGACGTCTTCGTTGCGCAGCCGGATGCAGCCGGAGGAAACGGCGTTGCCGATCGTCCAGGGGGCGTTGGTACCATGGATGCGGTAGAGCGTCGAACCGAGATACATGGCGCGGGCGCCAAGCGGATTCTCGGGACCGCCGTCCATGCGCGCCGGGAGATAGTGGCCCTTGGCGGCTTCGCGGCCAACCATTTCGGCTGGCGGCGTCCAGTCAGGCCATTCGGACTTGCGGGTAATCTTGTGCACGCCGGCCCATTCGAAGCCTGGCTTGCCGACACCAACGCCGTAGCGCCGAGCCTTGCCGCCGTCCATCACCAGATAGAGGAAGCGGCTGTTGGTATCGATGACGATCGTGCCGGGCCGTTCCGTGGTGTCGTAGGTGACGATCTGCGGCAGAAATTGCGGCTCAAGCTGGCGGCGGACGACTGGCACGCCGGGATTGATGGCAGAGACCGGCTGCGCCACGGCGGCCGGAGCGCGGCCGAAGACGCCGGATGTGAACAGGCCGCGTTGCGGAAAGACCGGCTGCTTGTAGACGACGGGGCGAACCTTGCCGCCGAACTGCATGATCCACGGGGCTGCGAGATCTGGGCTCAGCACGACTGGCGGGCGCGTCGCGTAGCGGTCGTCGCCGAGCGCAGCCGTGGAAAAGACGCCGAGCATGGCTGCGGCGAGCAGAAGGGATTTCATCATCGGACGGACTCTCTACAAATGGCCGAAAATGCGCGGACGGCAGCGGCCGCCTTGCTTCACGCTGCCACTGTTCCCGCCAGCGAATGGTAAATTTGAACTCATTCAAGTCCGAGGCGAGAGATAAACTTTTCGTCAGGGTTATCGTTCGGTTTGGAAACAGAGTTTGCAAATGGTAAAGCCGGATTCGTAGCAGAAAGCGAAGCGAGACCATGAGCGAAACGGGCATCATCATCGGCGAAGACGGCAAGAGCCGCTGTCACTGGCACGCCAACCTCCCTGATTACCTCAAGTATCACGACGAGGAGTGGGGACGCCCCGTCACCGATGATATCCGTCTCTTCGAGAAGATCTGCCTGGAAGGGTTCCAGTCGGGCCTCTCCTGGCTCACCATCCTGCGTAAACGCGAGAACTTCCGCGCTGCCTTTGCCGGCTTCGACTTCGAGAAGGTCGCGCTCTTCGACGACGCCGATATCGCGCGCTGCCTTGCCGATCCCGGCATTGTGCGGCATCGCGGCAAGATCGTTTCGACGATCAACAATGCTGGCCGAGCGATCGAGTTGCGGCAGGAGTTCGGGTCGCTCGCTCGCTATTTCTGGAGCTTCGAGCCCGGCCATAATGATCGCCCGAAGGTGGTCGATCGTGCCACCGTCATGGCCAACCCGACAACACCGACATCTGTCGTCATTTCCAAGAATCTGAAGAAACGCGGCTGGACGTTTGTCGGTCCGACCACAGTTTATGCCTTCATGCAGGCAATGGGTCTCGTCAACGATCACGTCGAAGGTTGCTACTGTCGCGCCGAGGTGGAAACGATGCGCGATGCGCTGGTGCGCCCATGAAGGGGCTCGCGGCAACCGTCGCCTTGTGCCTGCTGGCGTCCGCGGCATTCGCGCAGTCACCTGAGCTGCAGCCTGGCGAACGACTGGAGAAACTGCAGTTTCCGGCCGCCACCATGGAACTCAAGGGCTGGACGAAATTCGGCAACGGGCGCGTCTACACGCTTCCCGTCAAGGCCGGGCAGCATGTGAAGATCAGTTTCTCGACCAAGAGCAAATTCGCCTTCCTCTCGATCTTCGATCTGGCGATACCTGATGAGGAGGCGATTTTCGGGACGGACGAGGATGGTGAAAGCTACAACATCACCGTGAAGGACAGCACCACCTGGCTGCTGCGGCCTTACTACTCCAAGGTCTCGCCACGCCGGGGGCTAGGCGCACCCTACAGCATTCTCGTCGAGCCTCAGGCGGCAGCACCACAACCGGCTGCTCCCGCCGACAAGCAATCGCCGTCGCCGCTCTTTCCCCCAAGGTGACAGCAGGTTAGCCGAGGCCTTCGATCAGACCGCGCAGTTCCCCCAGATGTTCGATCTTGCGGAAGCGCGGCGCATCTTTCGGCTCCTCGACATGCTCCACCACCCAGGTGAGTTCGTGCGGCACAAAGACGCCGTAGCTGCCGGCGGCGATCGCCGGGACGATGTCTGATTTCAGCGAATTGCCGACCATCATCGCCCGTTCCGGGCCACCCCCGACCTTGGAGAAGATCCGGCGGTAGGTTACCGCAGTCTTGTCGGAAACGATCTCGACCGCGTGAAAGAAATCACCGAGCCCGGATTGCGCCAATTTGCGCTCCTGATCGAACAGGTCGCCCTTGGTGATCATCACCAGCAGGTAGTTCTCCGAGAGCGCCGCCAGCGTCTCCTGAACGTGCGGCAGGGTCTCGACCGGGTGGGAAAGCAGGTCTCGGCCGGTGTCGAGAATGCTGGCAATGACGCTGGCAGGGACCTTGCCTTCGGTGACTTCGATCGCCGTCTCGATCATCGACAAGGTAAATCCCTTGATGCCGAAGCCGTAGTGGCGGAGATTGCGCTTCTCGGCCTCGAGCAGTCGCTCCGACACCCTCGGGCCGTCTGCAAAATCAGCCAGCAGTTCGGTGAAATGCGCCTCGGTCAGCCGATAATATTGCTCGTTCTGCCAGAGCGTGTCGTCGGCATCGAAGCCGATGGTTGTCAGCGCGCGGGTCGTCATCCGTCATCTCCGAGTCGTCAAGTAGAATTTATTGGAGGCCGGGCGTGAAACAAGGGGATGCGAATGGTCGGATGGTAACGGACACGTTGAAATACCGTCGGTTCGCCTTACATCGATAGGGCCTCTCGCACAGCCGCATTTTGGCTGTTCCTGTCTCGACCAGGCCAATAACCAAAAAATCAATTCAACCGTCTTTAGGTCGCGCTCGCGGCCGTCACAAGGAAATCTCTGACCATGCGTTACAATCAACTTGGAAATACGGGACTGTTCGTCTCGGAAATCTGCCTCGGCACGATGACATTCGGTGCCGCCGGCGAAAACAATCTCTGGGGTTCCATCGCTGACGTCGACCAGAAAGCTGCCGATCAGATCGTCGAAAGGTCGCTGGCATCAGGCGTCAACTTCATCGACACGGCGGATGTTTACTCCTTCGGCGAATCCGAAAAGCTCCTTGGCCAGGCGCTGAAAAATCTCGACGTTCCCCGCAAGGACGTGGTTATTGCCACCAAGGTCTATAGCACCATGGGCGACAAGCCGAATGATCGCGGCGCTTCCCGCGGCCACATCATGGATTCGGTCGAAGCCAGCCTGAAGCGGCTGCAAACCGATCATATCGACCTCTATCAGATCCATGCCACCGACACCGTGACTCCGATCGACGAGACGCTGCGAGCACTCGACGACCTCGTGTCGCGCGGCCTGGTGCGCTATGTCGGCGTTTCCAACTGGCAGGCGTGGCGCATTGCCAAGGCGCTCGGCATCTCCGAGCGTCGCGGCTTTGCGAGGTTCGAGACTGTGCAGGCGTATTATTCCATCGCCGGCCGCGATCTCGAGCGCGACATTGTGCCGATGATGCAGGAGGAAAAGCTCGGCCTGATGGTCTGGTCGCCGCTGGCGGGCGGCCTTCTCTCCGGCAAATACGGGCCGGGTGCGCCGGGCAACGGCGAAGGTCGCCGCGCCGCCTTCGACTTCCCGCCGGTCGACAAGGATCGCGCCTGGGCCTGCGTTGCCGTCATGCGCGAGGTCGCCGAGAAACACGCCACGAGCGTTGCGACGGTCGCGCTTGCCTACATCCTCGCGAAGCCTTTCGTAACGACTGTCATCATCGGCGCAAAGCGGGTCGAGCAGCTCGACCAGAACCTTGCGGCCGTCAATCTGAAACTCGATGCAGACGATCTGAGGAAGCTGGACGAGGTCAGCGAACTGGCACCCGAGTATCCGGGCTGGATGCTAGCGCGCCAGGGATCTGGCCGCCGGCCCGAGCCATTCGAACCAAAGGCCTGATTCAGGTTTCGCGAAGCGGACGCCGGGGCTTGCTGCTCCGGCGTCCTTGGCTATTACTTGCCGTGTGCCTTGAGCCAGGCCTGCATGTCGGCGATCTCGGCCTCCTGGGCCTTGATCACGGCTTCCGCCAGCTTGCGGATTTCCGGATCTTTGCCGTATTGCAATTCGATCTTCGCCATGTCGATCGCGCCCTGATGGTGCGGGATCATGCCCCGGACGAAGTCGACGTCGGTATCGCCGCTATACTTGAGCATCATGTCCTTGTGCATCTTCGCGTTCGCCTCCGCGAACGCATGGCTCGATGCGCTGTGGTCGCCCATCGGCTTGCTCATATCCATCTGCGCATCTTCCGCGAAAAGGGGTGTGGCAGAGAGGGCGAGCGTTGCAGCAAGGGCGAGAATTTTCAGAGACATGGGATTACCTTCCTCTGTCTGATGCTGGGGTTCAATGCGCGGCCGAAGCCGCAGCGTTTCATGAAAACCGGTCAGACAAGCCGGGGAGGCGGCGCCAGGGGCTGAGGGCGTGCATCCCGCATCGCATCGGCCGGTCCAGGGGCAGGATAGGAAAATACGTGCTTTCCGGCTGCCGCGAACACCATCGGCGGCGGCACGACGAGACAGGCTGAGCAGAAGGGCATGTGCACCATGCCGCTAGCTGAGCACGGATCTTGTTGCGCGGGCGCAGATTTCGCTGTCTCGCCCATGTCCATTCCGGCCACATGATGGTGTTCGACACTGGAGGTTGCTGCGACGGTCTGCATCGACAGGCATGTCGGACAGCCAGCCCAGGCGGACATGGTGCCATAGGCAAGCCAGGCCAATACCATCGCTATGATTGCAATAAAGCGCATGCCGTCAAAATAGGAACCCGAGGCGAATAAGCCAAGCTGCTTTTTGCGGATTTGGCGGTGATTGGTCGCGAGCGGTCGGCCCAAGATGGACATCCGATGCTGGATCCGAACGACATCGGAACGATGTACGGCCTCAAGGATCGCCCGTTTCTGGCGAGGGAGTGACCCCAGAGCCAAGGCGAGTTGACGCTAGTTCCTATATTGGAAGACTCTCCCGAAGCGATTGGGCATCATAAATATCTGTTTCGCTTCGGAGAACCCGGCTTCACGGCCCATCGCCGTCCATGTGTCGGCCCTTTCCGGGAAGTCGGCGAGCCTCATATGCGCGTCCATCGCCGCAAATTCTTCGTCCGTTAATGCGGCCCACACATTACGATAAGCCGAGAACCGATCAAAATGTTCTTCCCGGTTTTCCTCGTCGAGAAGGGTGGGTTCCCAGATCAAAAACAGGCCGTCACGGCTCAATGTATCGCGCACATCTTTCATCAGTCGGATCTTTCCGTCCGGCTGGAGATGATGCAGCGACATTCCAATCCATACGCAGTCCACGGTGTCGGACCAGTCGGCCATTGCTTCGGCAAAATCGCCGCACCGCAGGTCGATAGGGCACGGCAAGTCCTTCAGCGATTCCCTCGCGAGATCCAACGACTGCGGAGAGAGGTCGATGCCGTAATAGTGGCCGATGGCGCTCCCCTTCAACGCGCCTGCCGAGGCGACTGCATCCCCGCAAGCGATATCGAGAAACTTGAACGGCTTCGGCATCACTTGCGAAAGCAGGCTGCCAAGCAAGCCATAGACCTCGCGATGAAACATGAGGTTTTCGCCGACGATCTTCCGGTACGTTGCCAGATGTTTGTTGAACATGGCTTGTGCGTCGTCGGTGGCCGTCGACACAGTGCCTTCAGCCTGATTTTGCAAGGTCTCCATTGGTTTCTCTCCCAGAAAAGCCGTCAGCCGTGGAGTTGAGTGTGCCCTTTGCGTAGAGATGGAGCGCGCGATAAACCGCCGTGTGTGATGGCGTCGGTACGCCAAGTTCATTCCCAAGCGCGTGCATTCGCCCAGAAAGCCATGCAAGTTCCAATGGCTTTCCGTTCAAAAGATCGTTTGCCATTGATGAGCGCGTATCGGGCGGCAGGTTCTGCCACACCGATGCAGCGTATGCTTCATATCCGTCCTGCATCGGGTGGCCTGCTGCCTTCGCTACCGCCATGCCCTCATCGCGCAACTGGCCAAGGAATGTGTGAGATTCAGGATCGGTCAGGATCGATCCAATTCCGGATCGAATTAAGCTGGTCGCACCCGAGAACGCGCAGAGCGTCACGAACTTGGTCCAGAGCGCCTGATCGATATCTTCGACCCTCTGCAGTCCGATGTTTTCAGCCTGGAAGCAAGCCGCTTCCAACGCACCAACCACCGCGTCGTTGTGCCCGCCAACATAGAAGTGAGTGGCACCACCCACATGCACGATTAAGCCGGGCTGTTTGAGGTATCCTGAAATGTAGGCAGCGCCGCCGACAACCTGTGAAGGCGGCACCAGTCGGCCAAGGGTCTCGACGCTGTCGATGCCGTTCTGCAAAGTCACGACTCTCGTCCCCGGCCCGACCATCGGCACGATTGCCGCAGCCGCCGTGCCGCTGTCATAGAGCTTGACGGCGAAGAAAACGATGTCGACATGGCCGACCTCGCCGGGCGTCGCAGTCGCCTTCACATGTGGCAGGCTGACATTGCCGAGCGGGCTCTCAAGCTGAAGTCCGTAGGTTTGCATTGCCTCGAGGTGGCGCCCCCGGGCAACAAAGGTGACATCGTGGCCCGCGAGAGCGAGCCGTGCACCAAGATAGCCGCCGATGGCGCCCGACCCCATGATCGCGATCCGCATGGCCGCCCCCTCCGACGACAAACCTGTGGCTGCAAAATCAATATAGCAATTGCTACCTTAGACCACAATCAAGTGGTTCGCATGACAGCGTCGCAAGGACGCTGGCTCCGAGGTCGCTCTCCGCACCGTCCGCCGAAGCGTCCATCGGCCCAGGTAGATGAGCCGTACGCTTCGGTCCGCATTTGATATCAATCGGGCACATGCTCCATGATGATTTGCGTGTGCAGCATCGGAGCCGCCTCCGCTCCGAAATAGCCTTCCAGCAACGGCAGAAAATCGTCCGACAGATAGAAAGCCGTCAAGGCACGATCAGCTAGCAGGCGGAAGTCGGCGTCGTCGCGACGCAGCCCTATCGCATAGGGTTCGTGCGTAAACAGGCGATCGCCGATCTCGAGAGAGGACGGATCGCGCGCCCGCGAAGCCAGGCTGGCGAGCAGCGCCTGATCCGCGATATACGCATCGATCTTGCGATCCTCGAGTGCGGCGAGCCCCTCCTCATGCGTCTGGAAATCGGCAAGCTTGGTCTTCGAGACCTGGGTTGCCAGCGCCTCGCGCAGTGTCACTCCCGTCGTAGTGTTGGCACGCACGCCGATGATGCGGGTCGATGCGACATGCTCGCTAACGGCGCGAACAGCAGGCTTCTCGAGGAAAAGCGTTTGCAGATAGTTGGGCGAATCCTTGCGGAGCAGTGCAGTTGCCCCGGTCAGGAAGATAGGCTGCGAGAAGTCGACTATTTCGCGCCGCTTCAAATTGACGGTGATCGCGCCGCAAAGCAGATCGACCTCTCCATTTTTCACCGCGTCGAAGCCGCTGGCGAGAGTTGTCTCGATGTATTCGCGCTTCAGCTGCGGAACCTGGTGTTCTATTTCATCGGCGATCTTGCCACAGAGGTCGATGGCATATCCCGTCGGGTTGGCGCCCGCCTTGCTGGACGAGAAGGGCGCTTCGTCGGCGATGTAGCCGATGCGCACGCTGCTGCGCTCAGTGATCGTATCGAGCGTCGCAGCGGCTGCCGCGAAAGCTGTCAGGCAAAGAGCAAGATGCGCTACTAGAAACCGTCTCATGCACTTCGTCATCGGCATGATCCTCATCTTCGAGCGGTTGCGATTTCAAAGGCGTACACGCAGACTATGGGCTGCCTGCCATTTGTCAACCGAGGGGCGCGGCGGCGGTGCTCGAATTGGCACATCGCCCCGAGCGAAACTCGGGCTCGGACGAGCCAACACTCAATATGCCGCAACGACCTTGTGCACGATCTGATAGTCGGCGCTTTCCTCGCCGATCGGCGCCACGGGCCATGTCCAGTCGGCTTGAACCGAGGATAGCGACACGCCGTGCAGCAGGTCAGCCTCTTCAAGAACCTTCCCGGTGCGGTCGATGACGGCATAGGAGACATCCGTGATTAGGCAAGTCTTGCAGGGCGCCGCTTCCAGCGCCGACCGGTGCGCCCCGATCAGCTGTGCGACGGTATCGGCGGGCATCGTGCCGTTTTGTTCCGCATCGAAGCGCCGCTTTACACCTCGGCCGATCTGCGAGAGGAGATTGGCCGAGACGACGAAGTCGAGATACGGAACGTTTCTCAAGAAGGCGAGGGGTTCCGGCTGCCCGCTGGCCGCAAGGTCGTCATAGCCCGAAAGGTCGCGCTCAATCAGCCGAACGTTCTTGTAGCCTTTCAGCGGCAGCCACAGGCGCGTCGAGGCGAGATGCACGAGATCGACGAGCACGACGGTATCAAACGTCCGGGCTAGCTCCTCGATCGGTACGTCGCGAAGCAGGCCGGATCCCAGGATGACCGCCGTTCTCCTCTGCCGCAGGCCGGCCATGGCGCTCCTTACGGCGTCCTTGCTCCTCTCTTCGTGCTCTGCCCATTGCCGGCTGCAGCGGCCGGCGCGGGACCAGAGATTGACGGAGTATCGGATGAACCGGCGATGCGCCTTCAGCGTCACCGGAACGGTCGCGGCGTAGAGAAGCGCCTCCGCGATCATGATAGAGCTCCTGGCATTCGATCCATTCCTACTCGTTCAATCGATTCTGTGTTCCGGATCAAGGGCCTTCGCCCTTGCCGCACCCGGCCCTTTCCGCTAGGAAACCGCCACTGTCACAGCGAGCGGAATACCTTGGAAATGAACGACAAGCAGAAGAAACCACAAAAGCTCAAGGCCAGGCTCCCACGCGGCTTCGTCGATCGTTCGGCAGCCGATATTCGCGCCGTCAATGAAATGACCGCGAAGATCAGGGAAGTCTATGAGCATTATGGTTTCGATCCTGTCGAAACGCCGCTCTTCGAATACACCGATGCGCTCGGCAAGTTCCTGCCTGATGCCGACCGGCCGAACGAAGGCGTCTTCTCGCTGCAGGACGATGACGAGCAGTGGATGTCGCTCCGATACGACCTGACGGCGCCGCTCGCCCGTCATGTCGCCGAGAATTTCAACGAGATCCAGCTGCCGTACCGCACCTATCGCGCCGGCTACGTTTTCCGCAACGAGAAGCCAGGCCCGGGTCGCTTCCGCCAGTTCATGCAGTTCGACGCCGATACTGTTGGCGCGCCCGGCGTCCAGGCCGATGCGGAAATGTGCATGATGATGGCCGATACGCTGGAAGCCCTCGGCATCAAGCGCGGCGACTACGTGATCCGTGTCAACAACCGCAAGGTTCTCGACGGCGTGCTGGAGGCGATCGGTCTCGGAGGCGATGACAAGGTCGGCCAGCGTCTCAACGTGCTGCGCGCCATCGACAAGCTCGACAAGTTCGGCCCCGAGGGCGTTGCACTCCTTCTCGGCCCCGGCCGTAAGGATGAGTCCGGCGATTTCACCAAGGGCGCAGGCCTCGACCAGAGCCAGATCGACAAGGTCCTCTTCTTCGTCGGCATCAAGGACTATGCCGAAAGCGCTTCCAAGCTTGCCGAACTGGTCGCTGGAACGTCCAAGGGTGCGGAAGGCGTCGACGAGCTGAACTTCATCGGCGCTTTGGTGCGAAGCGCCGGCTACCAGTCCGACCGCGTCAAGATCGATCCGTCGGTCGTGCGCGGCCTCGAATACTACACCGGACCGGTTTACGAAGCCGAGCTCCTCTTTGACGTCACCAACGAGAAGGGCGAGAAGGTCGTCTTCGGCTCGGTCGGCGGCGGCGGTCGCTACGACGGCCTCGTGTCCCGCTTCATGGGCCAGCCGGTCCCGGCTACCGGCTTCTCGATTGGCGTCTCGCGTCTGATGACGGCGCTGAAAAACCTCGGCAAGCTCGGCCAGGCCGAAGTCATAGAGCCGGTTCTGGTCACCGTCATGGACGGCGATGTCGACGCCATGGGCCGCTACCAGCGTATGACACAGGAGCTGCGCGCCGCCGGCATCCGTGCCGAGATGTTCCAGGGCAACTGGAAGAAGTTCGGCAACCAGCTGAAATATGCCGACCGCCGCGGCTGCCCTGTCGCCATCATCCAGGGCGGTGACGAGCGGGCGCAGGGCGTCGTGCAGATCAAGGACCTGATCGAGGGCAAGCGCCTGTCGGGCGAGATCGAGGACAACGCCAGCTGGCGTGAGGCCCGTGTTGCCCAGGAAACGGTTGCCGAAGGCGACCTCGTCGCCAAGGTGAAGGAAATTCTCGCGGCGCAGGCCGAAGACCGGAATAGGGCGGGCTGAGATGGCCCTGATCAATCTGCCGGACTTTTCCGGCGAACTCCTCTCTGAGTTTGCGGCGCGAAAGACGGAACGGGTGGATACGCCCGTCATCCAGCCGGCCGAACCGTTTCTTGATATCGCCGGTGAGGATCTTCGCCGGCGTATCTTCATGACCGAAAACGAGACGGGCGCCAGCCTCTGCCTGCGGCCGGAGTTCACGATCCCCGTCTGTCTGCGCCACATCGAGAGCGCGACCGGCACGCCGAAGCGCTACTCCTATCTCGGCGAGGTTTTCCGCCAGCGGCGCGAAGGCGGCAACGAGTTCTATCAGGCCGGGATCGAGGATCTCGGCGACATCAACATAGCCGCTGCCGATGCGCGGGCAATCGGTGACGCGATTGGCGTCTTGGAGCGAGTCGTTCCCGGCAAGTATCTTTCGGTTACGCTGGGCGACCAGGCGGTCTTTGAGGCGGTCGTACAGGCGCTCGGTCTGCCGCTCGGGTGGCAGAAACGGCTGGTCCATGCCTTCGGCAACATGAGTCAGCTCGAAGCTCTGCTGGCGAGCCTCGTCAGCCCCCAGTTTGTCACAGGGCTCAGCGACGAGATCGCGCATCTCATCGCCGCCGACGATGAAGCAGCACTTGTTGCACACATTGATGCGACGATGCAGGCGACAGGCTACT
This sequence comes from Rhizobium grahamii CCGE 502, assembly GCF_000298315.2. Taxonomy (GTDB): domain Bacteria; phylum Pseudomonadota; class Alphaproteobacteria; order Rhizobiales; family Rhizobiaceae; genus Rhizobium; species Rhizobium grahamii. The sequence goes on from NZ_AEYE02000004.1 coordinate 244,025, forward strand.
CGACGAATGCGAGCCGCTCGCCGCTGGAGATCGCGCGCCGCTTGAAGGAGAAGCTGATCCTCTCCGAAACGCGCCTCGATGATGCCGCCTTCCGCGTGCTCGAGGAATTCCTGTCGCTGAACGTGCCGCTGATCAATGCCTCGGCCGCGCTGGCCGGCTTTGCCGATGCCGCGGGCCTCAAGCTTGGCAACGCCCTTGCGCGTTTCGACGGCCGTGTGGCCGCACTCGCCAATGCCGGCGTCGACCTGGCGCTGATCGACTACCGCGCAGCCTTCGGCCGTCCGCTGGACTACTACACCGGCCTGGTTTTCGAGATCGGCGTTCAGGGCACGTCTGCGGTTCTCGCCGGTGGCGGTCGTTTTGATCGCCTGATGACCTTCCTGGGCGCCAGGGAACGCATTCCCGCCGTCGGCTTCTCGCTCTGGCTGGATCGCATCGAAGCGGAGAGGGCTGCCTGATGACGATTACCATCGCATTGCCTTCCAAGGGCCGTATGAAGGACGATGCCTCGGCGATCTTCGATCGCGCCGGCATCAGGATCACCGCTGTCGGCAACGATCGCTCCTATCGCGGACGCGTCGAAGGCTGGGACGACGTCGAAGTCGCCTTTCTCTCGGCCTCGGAGATTTCTCGCGAGCTCGGCAACGGCACCGTCGATTTCGGCGTGACCGGCGAAGACCTCGTTCGCGAGGGGTTGGCGGAGGCCGACAAGCGCGTCGAAGTCTGCGCGCGGCTCGGCTTCGGTCATGCCGATGTCGTGGTTGCCGTTCCCGAAATCTGGCTCGATGTCGACACCATGGCCGATCTCGGCGACGTTGCATCCGATTTTCGCGCCCGTCACGGCCGCCGACTGGCGATCGCCACGAAATATTGGCGGCTGACGCAGCAATTCTTCTCCAGCCAGCACGGCATCCAGCTCTACCGGATTGTCGAGAGCCTGGGAGCAACCGAAGGGGCGCCTGCCTCGGGATCGGCCGATATCATCGTCGACATCACCTCGACCGGCTCGACCCTTCGCGCGAATAATCTGAAGGTCCTGTCCGACGGCGTCATACTTCGATCGGAGGCCTGCTTCGTCCGGGCGCGCAAGGAAAGCCATGCTGGCGATGCGACTGTTCAGCGGCTGATCGACGCCGTTCGTTCGGCGGTCTGAGCGATCCTCAGACCGAAACGTAAAAAACCCGCCGTCAGCTGACGGCGGGTTTTTTTATGCTTGGGAGGAGCCTGATCGCTTAGGCGACTGCGTAGACGCCGCGGCGTGCGTCGAGCGAATAGAGGCCGGGGCCGACGATCGCGAGGAAGATGTAAGCGCCGGCCAGCGTGAAGTTCTTCATGACCATGATCTGGTTCAGGGCATTGATCCAGCCGAGGGCAGCAGCCGGGAAGTCCGGAACGTTGACCGTAGGCAGGTGGAAGACGATGGCGGTGAATGCACAGAACGCGGCGAGCAGCCAGCCGACGATCTTGGTCTGGTAGCCGACGAGGACGGCAAGACCGGTCACGAATTCAAAGGTACCTGCGAGATAGGCAAGCGCGCTGGAGGCCGGAAGACCAGCACCGGCGATCATTCCGGCAGTGCCAGCCGGATCGGTCAGCTTGCCGAAGCCGGCATAGATGAACATGAACGAGAGGAGGATACGAGCAACAAGAATGATGGCGTTATTGGTATTCGACATGGGACAAAGTCTCCGTTTGTGAATGACGTTTGAGGTCTCTGTGCCCCCGGCACGGTTTCAACCTCGGATGCCGTTTTGTCGCCTTTTTTTGCCGTCGTGAAAAGATAGACGAAAGCGGACGCTTTGTTCTCTATTGTTGAACGACGGATCGATGGCGATGGCGGCTTGCCATTGGCAATAACCCTCTTCTATGGTCGGCCGCCCAAGATGGAGACCCCAATGGCAGATCTTTCCGCTTTTCCGATCACGACGCGCTGGCCGGCAGCGAACCCCGACGTTATCCAACTCTATTCCTTGCCGACGCCGAACGGCGTGAAGATATCGATCGTGCTTGAAGAACTCGGCTTGTCCTACGAGCCGCACCTGATCTCGTTCAACACCAATGACCAGAAATCGCCTGAGTTCGTGTCGCTCAATCCGAACGGCCGCATTCCGGCAATTATCGATCCCAATGGTCCGGACGGAAAGCCGATCGGCATTTTCGAGTCAGGCGCGATCCTGCTCTACCTCGCCGAGAAGACCGGCAAGCTCATTCCATCAGACGCAGCAGGGCGCTACGAGACGATCCAGTGGGTCTTCTTCCAGATGGCCGGTATCGGGCCGATGTTCGGGCAGTTCGGGCACTTCTACAAGTTTGCGGCCGATAAGGTTGCCAACAACTCCTACCCAATGGAGCGTTACCGCGACGAATCCAAGCGCCTGCTGAGCGTGCTGGAAGGACGGCTGCAAGGCCGCCAGTGGATCATGGGCGATCTCTACACCATCGCCGATATCGCTACCTTCCCGTGGCTCCGCGGCGCCGATATCTTCTACGGCGGTCGGGAGGTGCTGGACTACAAGAGCTTCCCGGCCGTGATGGACTGGCTTGAACGCTGCATAGCCCGGCCGGCATCGGAAAAGGGGTTGAATATACCTGCGCGCCCGGCATAAGCCTTGGGTAGCAAGTAGGCAACGACAAAAGCCGGTCCACAAGGGGCCGGCTTTTTGCCTGGCGAGCAGCGTCTATTGGCGCCGCGCGAACTCGCTGCCGGTGTTGGTCTTGAATCGCGGAAAGACAAAAACGCCGAGCAAGCTGCCATGGGAGGCGTTATCATGACCATTCGACTCGCCCATACAGAACAAGGGCTGGCGGAAGCCATTCGGCATCATGATCGTGGTCGAGAAGCAGAACGATGAAGAGAGAGTCGCGGCCTGCTCGAAGAGGTCCAGGATGTGATCGTGATCCTTCGGGTCGTAGCAGCGCATAAGGCTGAGAAGGCCGCATTCACGCGCCGGCAGCCCGTGCAGCATCGTGCTCCATTCCCTCAGGCGGATGATGCCCGTGGAAAAATCTCCGACCCAGGTCTCGGAAATGGAAAACTGCGCCAGCAGGTCAGGGTCGTGATTGCTGACGTCGAGTGAACCCGGCATGAGCGGTGCCGCGGTGGTGGTTTTAGCAATTTTGAACAAATTTTTCCCCAGCTTAGGTACAGCTTCCCCTGCTGCACGTCCGGCAAGAATGGGCAGGTTCATGCTGCGCCGCGCATCATGCTCGGCCACCTGCGAAATGGGGTCTGGATGTCGGCACTTCTAACGGAGCCGCTTCCAATTTCGCGGGAAAAACGCACAACTTCTGATGTATTTTTCGGGAGGGGTTTTTCCCGAGCTCGCCCTCGCGTTCCCGTGGTCGGCAACGAATTGGATCGCGACCGTCGGCGGATGAACGCGCGCCGAATGCAGCGCGGATTTATAGGCGCTTTTATGCAAACGGCAATCTGCTTTTTGCACAACGCCGGTCTCTACTGTGAGTGGAAAAACGGCAGGAAAAATTCTTGGAAGGCGCAGAAAGATGCCAAAGATGGGAAGATTTCTGAGGTGTAAGCGGTTTCACCTGCCATTTGCGTGACAAAACATGCACGAAATTGCGTCAGGACGGAAAGCAGTCCGCGGTAGAAAAAATGCAAGCGCGCAAGCCTTGCGAAAGCCTCGAATGACGCGAGGCATGCTCACATCGCTGCTTAAACGTTTCATCTGAGGATTGAAAAACGAACACAATTGCTGTTCGGCGAATCGCACGCCGAAACGAAAAAGGGCGGTCCGAAGACCGCCCTTCCTGTTCCGGGAAACCGGAGATAGATCGGTGAAGCTTTATGGACGCTTCAACGATAGGCTTTCGCCTATCACATCATGTCCATGCCGCCAGTTCAGCGCGCTTGCCGCGCTGAACCACTCTAAGTGCATGGGCGACCTCTATGGACATTCCTGCGATAGGCTTTCGCCTATCACATCATGTCCATGCCGCCCATGCCGCCCATGCCGCCCGGCATGCCGCCAGGAGCATCCTTCTTCGGCAGCTCGGCGATCATGGCTTCGGTGGTGATCAGCAGCGAAGCAACCGAAGCTGCGTTCTGCAGAGCCGTACGAACAACCTTGACCGGGTCGACGATGCCCATGGCGATCATGTCGCCATATTCGGACGTCTGGGCGTTGTAGCCGTAGTTGTCTTCGTTCTTGTCGAGGACCTTGCCGACAACGATCGAAGCTTCGTCGCCTGCGTTTTCAGCGATCTGGCGAACCAGAGCCTGCAGGGCGCGGCGAACGATGTTGATGCCAGCTTCCTGGTCGTCGTTTGCACCCTTTGCAGCGATCTTCGTGGAAGAACGGAGCAGGGCGATACCGCCGCCGGGGACGATGCCTTCCTGAACAGCAGCGCGCGTCGCGTTGAGCGCGTCGTCGATGCGGTCCTTCTTTTCCTTGACTTCAACTTCCGTGGAGCCGCCAACGCGGATGACGGCAACGCCACCAGCGAGCTTGGCAAGGCGTTCCTGCAGCTTTTCGCGGTCATAGTCCGAAGTGGTTTCTTCGATCTGAGCCTTGATCTGGGCAACACGGCCTTCGATGTCGGACTTGGCGCCAGCGCCGTCGACGATCGTGGTGTTTTCCTTGGAGATCGAAACCTTCTTCGAACGGCCGAGCATGTCGAGCGTTACGGATTCGAGCTTGATGCCGAGGTCTTCGGAAATGACGGTGCCACCCGTGAGGATAGCGATGTCTTCGAGCATGGCCTTGCGGCGATCGCCGAAGCCAGGAGCCTTGACAGCAGCAATCTTCAGGCCGCCGCGCAGCTTGTTGACGACGAGCGTAGCAAGCGCTTCGCCTTCGACGTCTTCAGCGATGATGAGGAGCGGCTTGCCGGTCTGAACGACAGCTTCGAGAACCGGCAGCATGGCCTGGAGGTTCGAGAGCTTCTTCTCGTGCAGGAGGATGAAGGCGTCTTCGA
>NZ_AEYE02000003.1 GCF_000298315.2 Rhizobium grahamii CCGE 502
CTTCGAACTGCCTTCATCGAGGCCACCGCTGCCCATCAGGTCACCGCCGCCACCGGAAAGGCGAGAATCGGCTCCCTGCGCATCGCCGGTCAGCTGCGCAATCACCTGCTCGACCGGACCGCCGGGCGCGAACTGGATGACGGTAAAGGAGATGGCCATGATGCCGATAATGGTCGGGATCATCAGAAGCAGGCGGCGAAGAATATAGGCTCCCATCAGCGAGCGGCCTCCGGGGAGTTCTGTCGTAGGCTGTCCAGTCTAACGCCGCTCAATCGTCAAGCCTTCCTCTGCCGGTCCATACCGGCGCTGATCATGGTCCGAAGTGATTCGGTTGGCCCATTTGGAGCCCAGCCGTCAGGTCAATGCAAGTCCACTCATTTCTTGGCGGAAGACGACCACCAGACATCAGGGAAACCAGTCGCATAGGTCGGGTATTCGGCCGGCCGGGTGATCGTGTTCCAGTAGGTGATCGACTGCGTGTCGCGGTAAAACAGCGGCACGACGTAGTGTCCGGCGAGCAGCACGCGGTCGAGCGCCTTGATCGCCGCCACCTGCTCGTCCCGGTTCGGCGCAAAGATCACCATGCGGATCAGCGCGTCGATTGCCGGGTCGGAAATGCCGGCATAGTTGCGCGAGCCCTGCTGGTTCACCGAACCCGAACCCCAGTAGTCCGCCTGCTCGTTGCCGGGATTCATCGTCTCGGCCCACACGTTCCAGATCATGTCGTAGTCGAAGCTGCGCACGCGATTGGTATATTGCGAGGCATCCACGGTGCGCACCCGCACATCGATGCCGATCTTCTTAAGGTTGTTGGCGTAGGGCACGGCCCAGCGCTCGAAGATCGGGCTCGAGAGCAGGATCTCGAAGCTCATCGGCTTACCGGTCTGCGTGTTGACCATGCGGTTGCCCTTGATCTCCCAGCCGGCCTCCTTCAGCAGTTTGATCGCCGTGCGCAGGTTGTCGCGGCTTTTTTGCGGGTCGCCCCCGATCGGGTTCGAATAGGCGGCGGTGAAGACGGAAGGGGAAAGCTTGTCCTTGAGGCCGTTGAGGATCTCCAGCTCGCGGCCCTGAGGCAGGCCGGAGGAGGCAAGCTCGGTGTTCCAGAAATAGCTGTCGATGCGCTTGTAGCTGTTGAAGGCGACGGTGCGGTTCAGCTCCTCGAAGTCGAACCCGTAATTCAGCGCCTCGCGCACCTTCTCGTCCTTGAACGTGTCACGGCGGGTGTTCAGCACCATGGCCTGCATGATGCCAGTGGCGCGCAGAGCGTTGGGGACGTCCTCTTTCTTTACGCGCCCTTCCTTGACGGCAGGGAAATCGTAGCCTGTTGCCCAGCGCGCTGCGAGCGTCTCCTGCCAGTAGTCGCTGTTGCCGGCCCTGAAAGCCTCGAACTCCACGTCCCGGTCGGCGTAATAGGTGTAGGTGATCGCGCCGAAATTGTTCTGCCCGACATTCACATTCAGGTCCTTGCCCCAATAGTCGTCGCGTAGCTCGTAGCGGATCGTCGCCCCCGCCGAGAAGGCCGCGATCTTGTAAGGCCCGGAACCCATGACCGGTTCCAGCGTTGTCTTGGCGATATCGCGCGGCTTGCCGTCGGCCCCCGTGCCTTCCCACCAGTGCTTCGGCACCACGACCAGCTGCCCCAGGATATTGGGCAGTTCCTTGTTGTTCTTCTCGTCGAAGGTAAAGGTCACGTCGCGCTCGCCCGATTTCTCTGCCTTCACCACATGCTTGTAGTAGTTGGAAGCGAGCGGGTTCAGCTCCTTGACCTTGTCGAAGCTGAAGATCACGTCCTCTGCTGTCACAGGCTTGCCATCCGCCCACTTCGCCTCCGCCCGCAGCCTGAACGTCGCGCTCGAGACGTCGTCGGGATAGGAGAGCCCCTCCGCAAGCAGCCCGTAGGAGGCGAGCAGTTCGTCGTCGGCCGATTTCATCAGCGTTTCGAACGGCAGCGTCAGGCCGACCGCCGTTTCGCCTTTCGAAAGCAGCGGATTGAAAGTGTCGTAGGTGCCGGAAGCGGATAGCCTGAGGTTACCGCCTTTCGGCGCATCCGGATTGACGTAGTCGAAGTGCTTGAATCCCGGCTTGTATTTCAGCTCGCTGATGACGGAACTGCCGATCTGGAAATTTGGCTCCTGGGCAACGGCCTGCACCGGCAACGCCATTGTGCCGAGAAGAGAAAAGACCACAGCAAGTTTCGACCACATAAGCGCCATTCGCCAACCCCGATTGTTTTTCTGCTTTCGCCGACAATAGGCGAAAAGCGGGCGAAAAACAGGTGATGTGGGCGTTTTTGTCTGGCTCGCGAGATCGTGACCATTTGTTGCTCGGGTAAGCTTGGCTCATTGCCCGCTCTGCAAAAACATCGATTCACCAAAATTGCTTTTCACGGTAGATTCGATTGCAAATCAGTCGGCCTTGCGCCGCAGACGCTCAGGACATGGCATGGCTCTCCATACCACAAGGACTTTCCAAACACTTTTGAAATTGGCGTTCGCCGGTCTGCTCGGCGCAAGCCTTGTTGCCGGCGAAGTCGGTGCTGAACAGAAGCAACCGAGTCCCGGGAGCGCCAAGGCGATTTTCGGCTCCGTTTCCCTGCCGAACCAGGGAACAGCTCAGCCTTATGGCTTCTATGCCAAAGGCTGCATGTCCGGCGCCGTCGCGTTACCGGTCGATGGACCCACGTGGCAAACCATGCGGCTTTCGCGTAATCGCCGTTGGGGCAATCCCGCCATGATCTCGCTCCTGGAGCGGCTGTCTCGCGATGCGGCAAAGTCTGACGGATGGCCGGGCCTGCTCGTCGGCGACATCTCGCAGCCGCGCGGCGGACCGATGTTCAACGGTCATGCGTCACACCAGATCGGACTTGATGCCGACATCTGGCTGACGCCGATGCCGGCTCACCCACTCAGCATCGAAGAACGCGAAACGCTGCCCTTCACGACGATGCTGCAGAAGAACGCCTTCCTGACAATCAACCCCAACGTCTGGACCGAATCGCGCGCCAGGCTGTTGATGCGTGCGGCGAGCTATCCGCAGGTCGAGCGGATCTTCGTCAATCCTGCCATCAAGAAGAAGATGTGCGACACCTGGACGGGAGACCGCACCAATCTCGGCAAGCTGCGCCCGATCTACGGTCATGATTCGCACTTCCACATCCGCATAAAGTGCCCGCCGGGCTCAACCGCCTGCAAGCCGCAAGCGCCGGTGCCGGCGGACGATGGATGCGGTAGGCCGTTGGCATGGTGGTTCACCAAAGAACCCTGGGCGCCGCCGAAGCCGCCGAAGCCCGGCACGAAGCCGGTCAAGCCACGCGAAGTGATGGTCTCCGATCTTCCGAACGCCTGCGCCGCGGTTCTCGCAGCGCCGTCCGTCGATTCCATGCAGGCGGCGACGTTTGGCGGTGCTCCGGGTGCGCCTGCGGTTGCGCCGATGGCGGTGGTGCCTGCCGCGGCGTCCGACGAGGCGCTGCCTGACATCGGCCCGGTACCCGACGACAAGCCGTCTGGCGAGTGACGCATTGCGAGCACTGGCAGCGGTCTTTCAAAAGACGGGTGCTTCGTATAGAAGCAGCCAAATCGATTGAATTTTCAGGCGGAGGTCCTTTTCATGGCCGGCGGCAAGTGCCTTGCATTGATTGCGCATGACCAGAAGAAGGACGACATGGCGGAGTTTGCCCGCCGTAACCGCGAGACATTCGCGAACTGGAAGATCGTTGCCACCGGCACGACGGGCGGCCGGGTGCTGGAGGCCGTTCCCGATCTCGATGTAACCCGCCTGAAAAGCGGCCCGCTCGGCGGCGACCAGCAGATCGGCGCCCTGATTGCGACCGGCGAAGTCGATGCTCTGATCTTTTTTGTCGATCCGCTGACACCGATGCCGCATGATGTCGACGTCAAGGCTTTGATGCGGCTTGCAATCGTCTACGATATCCCGATGGCGCTGAACGAAGCGACCGCCGACAAGCTTATTGCCACCCTTCACGCCTAACCGGCGCTTGAAAGCGCCTCGCAGGGAAACTGCCATGCAACTCGACACCAGCGACACCGCCATGCCCTTTCCGATCCTGATCGGCGATATCGGCGGCACGAATGCCCGTTTTTCCATTATCCCGGATGCCGAGGCAGAGCAGATCCATTTTCCCAACGTCCGCACCGCCGATTTTGAGACGATCGATGATGCGATCCGCAGCTGCATTCTGGAAAGGAGCAGCCTGCGGCCGCGTTCTGCAATCCTCGCCGTCGCTGGCCCGATCAGCGCTGACGAGATTCCGTTGACGAACTGCGACTGGGTCGTGCGTCCGCGAACGATGATCGACGGTCTCGGCATCGAGGACGTTCTTGTCGTCAACGACTTCGAGGCGCAGGCACTCGCAATTTCCGAGCTCTCTGATGAGCATCGTGAGCAGCTCGGCGATGCAGCGGGTGAGATGATCGCCTCGCGTGTCGTCCTCGGACCGGGCACCGGCCTCGGCGTTGGCGGCCTCGTGCATGCACGAGGCGCGTGGATACCGGTGCCAGGCGAGGGCGGTCACGTCGATCTCGGGCCGCGCACGGCGCGCGACCTTCAGATCTTCCCACATGTGGAGACGATCGAAGGCCGGATTTCGGCCGAACAGATTCTTTGCGGCCGCGGCATCGTCAATCTCTACCGGGCGATCTGCACGGCGGATGGCATTGCCCCGGTCTATTCCGACCCGGCGGACATCACCTCGCACGCGCTGGCCGGTTCCGACGCCGTTGCCGTCGAGACGATCAGCCTGTTCTCCACCTATCTCGGCCGTGTCGCCGGCGATATGGCGATGATCTTCATGGCCCGCGGCGGCGTGTTTCTTTCGGGGGGGATCCCGCAGAAGATCCTTCCGGCGCTGAAGAAGCCGGAATTCCGCGCCGCGTTCGAGGACAAGGCACCACATTCAGAACTATTGGCGACGATCCCGACCTATGTCGTCACGCATCCGCTTGCGGCTCTTGCCGGGCTGTCGTCGTATGCCCGCAAGCCCGAGAGCTTCGGGGTTTCGACGGATGGGCGCCGCTGGCGGACCTAACGGCTCTGGTCAAAAGGCCGTCAACTCTTTATAGAGCCGCGCGAGTGCACGCAGTCATGAGGACTTGCGTGTCCTGAGACACAGGAAGACTGATTTTTGCAATCACCCGACACCCAGCAGACGCCTGTTAACAGCGACAGCATCACCGGCATCTTGAAGCGCATCCTCGCGGAAAACGGCCGTGATCATCTGTGGGGCTATGTTGTTGCGATCACGTGCCTCGTCATCGTCGCCCTGTCGACGGCCTATACCGCCTGGATCATGAAGTCGGTGATCAACGAGGCGTTCCAGAACCGCCGTGCCGATATCGTCTGGGCGATCTGTTTTACCATTTTCGTTGCCTTCGTCGCGCGCGGTTTTGCGAGCTACGGCCAGGCCGTGATCCTCTCCAGGATCGGCAACAACATTGTGGCGCGGTATCAGCAGCGTGCCTATTCCCACCTGATGAAGCTATCGCTCGGTTACTTCAACCAGACGCGCTCGGCCCACGTCGTGTCGCAACTGAATCAGAACATCAGCGGCATTCGCGACGTGATGAACCTCACGATCACCTCGACCGTGCGCGACCTTCTGACGTTCATCTCGCTGCTGGCCGTGATGATCATCCAGGATCCGCTGCTGAGCCTCGCGGTATTTATTCTGGCGCCACCCCTTCTTTATGCCTTGCGATACGTGTCGAAGCGGCTTCGTACCGCGACGAAGGACGCGATCTTCGTAAACAACCATGTCGCCGGGGCGATGCAGGAAACCATCCAGGGGATTGCCATAGTCAAGGCCTTCACCATGGAAGGCCAGCTGGAAGGCAAGGTAGACAGGCTTGTCGAGAGTGCCGAACGGCGCGCGAACCGCATTGCCCGCCTGTCGGAACGGACGGCGCCGCTGACGGAAAGCTTTGCCGGCCTCGCTGTTGCCAGCGTCCTGGCTTATGCCGCCTACGGCACGATCTACAACAACATTCCGCCGGGCGCTTTCTTCTCTTTCGTGACCGCGTTGCTGCTCGCCTACGATCCTGCCCGCCGCCTTGCACGCCTTCAGGTGCAGATGGAGCGCGCTGTCGTCAACGCCCGCATGATCTATGAATTCCTCGACACGGTTCCCCATCAGCGCGATGTGCCGGACGCGAAGGCGCTCGTCGTCACGGATGCCAAGATCGAATTCCGGAACGTCTCCTTCGCCTACGGCGAGGATGAAGTGCTCCGCGATGTCAGCTTCTTTGCCGAAGGCGGCAAGACCACGGCGCTGGTCGGCCCGTCCGGCGCCGGCAAGTCGACGATCATCACGCTCATTCCGCGCTTCTATGATCCGAAGGCCGGCCAGATTCTCATCGATGGTCAGGACATTGCTCACGTGACGAAACAGTCGCTGCGTGAGCAACTGGCCTATGTATCCCAGCAGCCGTACCTTTTCGAAGGCACGATTCGCGACAACATCCGCTATGGCCGCCAGGACGCGACCGACGAGGAAGTCGAACGCGCGGCTCGCCTGGCCTACGCGCATGAGTTCATTCTTGCGCAGCCGCAGGGCTACGACACGCCGGTCGGCGAGAATGGCGTGACGCTTTCCGGCGGTCAGCGCCAAAGGCTTTCCATCGCCCGCGCGCTGGTACGCAACGCTCCGATCCTGCTGCTCGACGAGGCGACCTCGGCGCTCGACACCGAGTCCGAGGCGGCCGTTCAGAAGGCGCTCGATGAGGCCATGGTTGGCCGCACAGTGGTCGTGATCGCCCACCGTCTTTCGACCGTTGTCCGCGCCGACAAGATCGTCGTCATGCAGCAGGGCCGGATCATAGAAGAGGGCAATCACGAGAGCCTTGCGCGGCGCAGCGACGGTCTCTACGCTCGCCTCAACAATCTGCAGAGGCCAGCGGCCTCCGATGCCCGCTGACAAATAGGATGATCGACTGACATGAGCGATGCTGCGATGAAACTGGTGGTGGTTGGCGCAGCAGGGCGCATGGGGCAGACGCTCATCCGTCTCATTCACGCCATTGACGGCGTGACGCTGCATGCCGCCGTCGAGCGCCCCGGCTCGCCCTTCCTCGGCAAGGACGCTGGCGAAATTGCCGGTCTCGGTCCGAATGGTGTGATCATCGGTGACGATCCGCTGGCGGCCTTTCTCCATGCGGAAGGCGTTCTCGATTTCACGGCACCCGCCGGCACGGTGGAGTTCGCAGCTTTGGCCGCGCAGGCGCGCATCGTCCATGTCATAGGCACGACCGGCTGCGCAGTCGACGACGACGCGAAGATCGCGGCCGCTGCCCGTCACGCTCGCGTCGTGAAGTCAGGCAATATGGGTCTCGGCGTCAACCTACTGAGCGTCCTTGTCGAGCAGGCGGCTCGTGCCCTGGAGCCTGCCGACTGGGATATCGAAGTTCTCGAAATGCATCACAAACGCAAGGTCGACGCGCCTTCGGGCACGGCACTGCTGCTTGGCGAGGCGGCGGCCAAGGGCAGAGGCATCGACCTCGCCTCGAAGTCGGTGCGCGTGCGCGACGGTCACACCGGCCCGCGCGAGCAAGGTACCATCGGTTTTGCGACGCTGCGCGGGGGCTCCGTCGTCGGCGAGCATTCGGTAATCTTCGCCGGCGAGGGCGAAACCGTAGCGATGTCGCACAGCGCCACCGACCGCTCGATCTTCGGCCGCGGCGCCGTCAAGGCAGCGCTCTGGGCGCGCGACAAGAAGCCCGGTCTCTATTCCATGCTCGACGTGCTCGGGCTTTCTTCAAAGTAATCTTTTTCGGAGGCATTTTTCATGAGCGGCACTCTCGTCCTCGTTCGCCACGGCCAGAGCGACTGGAACCTCAAGAACCTTTTCACCGGCTGGAAGGACCCTGACCTGACCGAACTCGGCATTCAGGAAGCCAACACCGGCGGCAAGGCGCTCGCCGATTACGGCATCAAGTTCGACGTCGCCTTCACCTCGGATCTCAAGCGCGCCCAGGACACGCTGACGATCATCCTCGACAACGTCGGTCAGACGGACCTCAAGACCTTCAGGGATCAGGCGCTGAACGAGCGCGACTACGGTGATCTCTCCGGTCTCAACAAGGATGACGCCCGTGCCAAGTGGGGTGAAGAGCAGGTCCATATTTGGCGCCGCTCCTACGACGTACCGCCTCCGGGTGGCGAAAGCCTGCGCGACACCGGCGCCCGCGTCTGGCCCTACTACCTGACGGAAATCCTGCCCCGCGTCCTGCGCGGCGAAAAGGTGCTGGTCGCCGCCCACGGCAACTCGCTGCGCTCTCTGGTCATGGTCCTCGACCGTCTGACGAAGGAACAGATCCTGGCGCTCAACCTCGCGACGGGCGTTCCCATGGTCTATAAGCTCAACGCCGACTCCACCGTCGCTTCCAAGGAAGTGCTCGGCGATATGTCCGGCGCTCACTGATATCGATTGCGCCGCGCACCTCCGGCTGCGCGGCGCTTTTCCAGCCTTGTTGGCACCAGCTTTTTAGCTCTTCGACGTGGCTTCCGCCCGGGGCGCTTTTACTCGCGCTGCCTCGAAATCCGGCAGACGGTTGGCGATCCACTGCCAGAGCGTCACCACCTCCACCAGAAGCTCTCCGCCGAGCGGCGTCAGTTCATACTCCACCCGTGGCGGCACCTGTGGGTAGAGCGTCCGCGTCACCAGCCCGTCGCTTTCGAGCGTCCGCAGCGTCTGCGTCAGCACCTTCTGGCTGATCCCCTCGACCCGCTCCAGAACCCGCGAAAACCGTAGAGGCCCCTTTGCCTCCGCAAGTATGTGCATGACGCGCAGCGGCCATTTGGCGCTGGCGCGCTCCAGCATCTCGCGTGCCAGCGCATCCTGCGCGTCGGTCAATGTCTCGCAAAAATCGAATGTACCATCGTCGAGGTTAGTTACCATTAGGTATGTATAGCTCCTATGGGTGTCTTCTTTCAAGATGAAACCGACTTGCCTATATGGTCTTGCGACGGATCAAGGAGATTTTGGATGTCACAAGTTTGGTTGATTACAGGCACCTCGCGCGGCCTCGGCAGGGCGCTTGCGGAAGCGGTGCTGGCGGCAGGGCACAAGCTGGTCGCGACCGCGCGCGATCCATCGCAGCTAGAGGATATCAAGCAATGCTACCCCGCCAATGTCTTGACGATTCCTCTTGATGTGACCGACGAGCAATCGGCCGCATCAGCCGTGAAGGCTGCGGTGCAGACGTTCGGACGCCTCGACGTGCTCGTCAACAATGCAGGCTACGGCGACGTCGGATCGATCGAGGACACCAGCCTTGCCGATTTCCGCGCCCAGATCGAAACCAACCTGTTTGGAACAATCATCGTCACCAAGGCGGCGCTACCACTGATGCGTGAGCAGGGTTCCGGTCGCATCATCCAGTTTTCTTCCGTCGGCGGCCGCATCGGTCCTGCCGGCCGCGCGCCTTATGCGGCAGCAAAGTGGGGCGTCGAAGGTTTCTCGGAGGTGCTTTCCCGGGAAGTCGGGCCGCTCGGCATCAAGGTGACGATCATCGAGCCGGGCGGCTTCCGCACGGATTTCGCCGGTGCGTCGACCACGCTCCGCGAAGGACGCCCGGAATACGAAGACACCGTCGGCAAGATGGCTCGCTACCAGCGCGATTACAACGGCAGGCAGCCGGGCGATCCCGCAAAGGCGGCTGCCGCGATCATCCATGTCGCCGGTGCCGCTGAACCACCGCTGCGCCTGCTGCTCGGTAGCGATGCAGTGCGCGGCGTCGAGCAGAACGATGCGGTGCGAGCCAAGGAGCATGCGGCCTGGTGCGACCTCAGTGTCTCCACCGATTTCGAGCCCGGCGCCGGTGCTGGAAAATTCCCCTGGGAAGCCGGGAAATAACCGGTCCCGTCATCGATGCCGGAGACCATTCCCGGCATCGGCCAGACCTAGTTCTCGATCGTGAACTGCACACGATCTGCTGCAAACCGGCTGACCGCATATTGCACGGGTACACCCTCGAGGTCGGTGTTGACAGCCTTGGTAATCAGCAGGATCGCGCCGGGCGCGAGTTCGAGCGCTGCCGTATCCGCCTCGTCGGCGTGGATGGCGGTGATCTCGGTGGTCGCGCGCACATAGTCGGATAGTCCAAGCTCGGCAAAGGCCTTGGTGATGGATTCCGTCCGCTTGTAGGCATCGGGCATGCCGCCGAAACGCCCGGCCGGAAACCACGCCGTCGCGCAGGAGACCGGGCGGCCATCCGCCTTGCGAACCGTTTCCATGCGGATGACAGGCTCTCCCGACCGGATCTTCAGCCCGCGCGCCACCTCCGCATCCGCCTTCTCCTCGGAATAGGAGAGCAGCAGCCCGCGCATCTCGCGCGCCTGCTCGCCGATGCCTGCGGTGAACCGGGTGCGCTTGGTGATCGGAAAGTTCAGACGTTCCTTGCGCTCGATCAGCGTTCCGCGTCCCTGTACGGCGCGCACGATGCCTTCCTGGGCAAGGGCTGCAATCGCGCTTCTGACGGTATGTCTGTTGACGCCAAACTGCTGCGCCAGCGCCGTCTCCGGCGGCACCATGCCGGTCTCGTCATAGGCTCCGGCGCTGATCGCCTGGCGGATGCGATCGGCGATCTGCCGCCACAGCGCCACGCCCGTCTGTCTTTGTACCTGCCCAGCCATTTCGCCCCTCGATGTCACACGCTTGTCACGTCTGAGATTTAAGCGTAGCCATATCTTGTATAGTTGTCTATATCAATAGACATTTAAAGGATGTGGCGATGACCCTAGCGGAAAAGAATGAGCCGGGAGCAGGGGCGCGCAAGCGCGTCGCCGATCTGCTTGCGCGCGCGGAGCGGCAGGAGCTGGTCGAGGCTTGGGAGAAGCTCGCGGAAAAGCCTGCGGCCCAGCCGGTGCGCGGACCTGAAACGGGCCTCGTCATGGTTCGGGGCCGCATGGGCGGCGGCGGTGCGCCGTTCAACCTCGGTGAGGTGACGGTTACCCGCGCCACTGTGCGCCTTGCATCCGGCACTGTCGGTCACGCCCAGGCGCTCGGCACGGATCGCGAGAAGGCCCGGCTTTCCGCCATCTTCGACGCCCTCTGGCAGGAACCGGTCACGCAATCCTTCGTCGAGCAGGCGCTTCTGCAGCCGATCGCTGCACGCGGGGCGGACGCAGATCGCCGCAAGGCCGATGAGACTGCGGCAACCCGCGTCGATTTCTTCACCATGGTTCGCGGAGACGACTGATGAGCCTCAAGACGGAAGCCCCCAAGAATGATGCGTTGGCCGGCGGCTTTGCCGAGCCGGTCTTCCACGCCCAGAGCGTCTTCAAGCTGATGATGGATGCGATGGCGCGTCCGGGCACGATCCAGACGGTCGCCCCCGACGCCCTGCCGCCGGCACCCCTCGGCGTTGCTGCCGGCGCGATCGCGCTGACGCTCTGCGACCACGACACCCCGGTCTGGCTGTCGTCAGGGCTGGCGAAATCCGCCGTGCCGCAATGGCTCGGTTTCCATACCGGTGCGCCTGTCACGCCGGAGAAGGCCGAAGCCCGCTTCGCCTTCGTCGAAGCCGGAACGCCGCTGTCGTCCTTCGGTCTCTTCGCCGCAGGCACACAGGAATATCCCGACCGTTCGACGACTCTTGTCGTCGAACTGGCGGATATCGCAGGCGGCCGTAAGCTGGCGCTGATGGGTCCCGGCATCAAGACGGTGACCGATATCACGCCGCTCGGCCTTCCCGATACCTTCCTGCGCCTCTGGACAGAGAACCGCGCCCTCTTCCCGCGCGGCATCGACATCGTGTTGACCTCTGGCAGCCGGTTCGTCTGCCTGCCGCGCACCACCAAGATCACCGCAACGGAGATGTGACCCATGTATGTTGCTGTCAAAGGGGGCGAGGCCGCCATTGCCAACGCCCATCGCCTGCTGGCGGATCGCCGTCGTGGCGACCGTTCGTTGCCGGCTATCGGTATCGACCAGATCGTGGCGCAACTGGCGCTGGCTGTCGATCGTGTCATGGCCGAAGCCTCGCTCTACGATCGCACGCTTGCCGCTCTTGCCGTCCGCCAGTCGCGCGGCGACATGATCGAGGCGATCTTCCTGCTCCGCGCCTATCGCACGACGCTGCCGCGCTTCGGCTATTCGCAGCCGATCGACACCGCGAAAATGAAGATCGAGCGCCGCGTCTCCGCCACCTACAAGGATCTGCCTGGTGGCCAGCTGCTCGGCCCGACCTTCGACTATACGCATCGGCTCCTCGACCCATCGCTCCTGACCGACGAGGCCGTTGAGGATCCGGCGCTTCGCGATGCAGAATCCGGCCGCGTCATGCGCGTTTCGGAAATCCTCGCGCAGGAAGGCCTGATCGAGGGTGATGGCGAAATGCCCGAAGATCACGAGGTCGGCGACCTGACGCGCGAGCCGATGGAGTTCCCGATGACCCGCGATCTTCGCCTGCAGGCGCTGGCGCGCGGCGACGAAGGCTTCCTCCTGGCGCTCGGCTATTCGACCCAGCGCGGCTATGGCCGCAACCATCCCTTCACCGGCGAAATTCGCATCGGTGAGGTCGAGGTCGAATTCGATGTTCCCGAGCTCGGCTTCGCTGTCTCGCTTGGGCTCATCCAGGTCACCGAATGCCAGATGGTCAACCAGTTCAAGGGTTCGTCCAAGGCGCCGCCGCAGTTCACCCGCGGCTACGGTCTGGTGTTCGGCCAGAGCGAACGCAAGGCGATGTCCATGTCGCTCGTCGACCGTGCACTGCGCGCCGAAGAGCTCGGCGAGGACATCACCGCCCCGGCGCAGGACGAGGAATTCGTCATCTCGCATGCCGACAACGTGCAGTCGACCGGCTTCGTCGAGCATCTGAAGCTGCCGCATTACGTCGACTTCCAGGCCGAACTCGACCTGGTCCGCCGTATGCGCAACGAGTTCGAAGCCAACCGCATCGGCGGCGACGATACCATCAAGGAGGCTGCGGAATGACCGATCTGGCCACGTACAACTTCGCCTATCTGGACGAACAGACCAAGCGCATGATCCGCCGCGCTATCCTGAAGGCGATCGCCATCCCCGGCTATCAGGTGCCTTTCGCTTCCCGCGAAATGCCGATGCCTTACGGCTGGGGCACCGGTGGCGTGCAGGTCACGGCCTCGATCATTGGCCCCGATGATGTTCTCAAGGTGATCGACCAGGGCGCCGACGACACCACCAACGCGGTCTCGATCCGCGCCTTCTTCCAGAAGGTCGCCAATGTCGCGGTGACCACGCACACCAAGGATGCAACGATCATCCAGACCCGACACCGCATCCCGGAAGAAAAGCTCGGGACCAACCAGGTGCTGGTCTACCAGGTGCCGATCCCCGAGCCGCTCCGCTTCCTGGAGCCACGCGAGACCGAAACCCGCAAGATGCACGCGCTTGAGGAATACGGCCTCATGCATGTGAAGCTATACGAGGACATCGCGCACAACGGCCGCATCTCCAAGACCTACGCATATCCGGTCAAGGTCGCCGGCCGCTACGTCATGGACCCGTCGCCGACGCCGAAGTTCGACAATCCGAAAATGCACATGTCGGATGCGCTGCAGCTCTTCGGGGCAGGGCGCGAGAAGCGCATCTATGCCGTTCCGCCCTATACCGACGTCGTCAGCCTCGATTTCGATGACTACCCCTTCGAGATCCAGCGCTTTGGCAAGCCGTGCGCGCTCTGCGGCGCCGAAGAGGTCTATCTCGACGAAGTCATCCTAGACGATAAGGGCGGGCGCATGTTCGTCTGCTCCGACACCGACCATTGCGAAGACCGCCGCGCTCACGGGCATGCTGGCGAGATGTTGGCACCCAATCAGGAGGCCGCCGAATGAGCGACACCCCGCTTCTCAAAGTCAATGACGTCTCGAAGTTCTATGGCAACCGCATCGGCTGCCGCAATGTCTCCTTCGAGCTCTGGCCCGGCGAAGTGCTCGCCATCGTCGGTGAATCCGGCTCAGGCAAGACGACGCTGCTCAACTGCATCTCGACGCGCCTGATGCCGACGACAGGCAGCGTCGAATACCACATGCGCGATGGCGCCTATCGCGACCTTTACCGCATGAACGAGGCCGAGCGCCGCTTCCTGATGCGCACCGACTGGGGCTTCGTGCATCAGAATCCGGCTGACGGTCTGCGTATGACGGTGTCGGCCGGCGCCAATGTCGGCGAACGCCTGATGGCGATCGGCGACCGTCACTATGGCAACATCCGCTCCACCGCCATCGACTGGCTGCAGCGCGTCGAGATCGACGAAGGCCGCATCGACGACCAGCCGCGCGCCTTCTCCGGCGGCATGCGCCAGCGTCTGCAGATCGCCCGCAATCTGGTGACCGGCCCGCGTCTGGTGTTCATGGACGAGCCGACCGGCGGCCTCGACGTGTCGGTACAGGCTCGCCTGCTCGATCTCGTTCGCGGTCTCGTCAACGATCTTGGCCTCGCCGCCATCGTCGTCACCCACGACCTCGCTGTCGCCCGCCTGCTGTCGCACCGCATGATGGTGATGAAGGATGGCAACGTCATCGAGCACGGGTTGACCGATCGCGTCCTCGACGATCCGCGCGAGCCGTACACGCAGCTCCTCGTTTCCTCCATTCTGCAGGTCTGATCGCGATCAGCCAAGGAATCCGGCTACCGGGTTTCTTGGCAAGCGAAACTAAGGAAAGAAATCATGGCAACGCCACTCGTTGTTTCCGAAGTCGTCAAGAGCTTCACCATGCACCTGCGCGACGGCATCAAGCTGCCGGTCGTTTCGGATGTATCCTTTTCCGTGGCTTCAGGGGAATGCGTCGTGCTCGGCGGCCCGTCGGGTATCGGCAAGAGTTCGCTCCTGAAGATGATCTACGGCAACTATGCCGTCGACAGCGGCCAGATCCTCATCAAGCATCACGACAAGATCGTCGATCTGGCAACGGCGGACCCGCGCACGGTGATCGACGTGCGCCGTCATACGCTCGGCTATGTCAGCCAGTTCCTGCGCACGGTGCCGCGTGTCGCGGCTATCGACGTGGTGGCCGAGCCGCTGGTCGCCCGCGGCGAAAAGGCGGAAACGGCGCGCGAGAAGGCGGCAAGCCTCCTCTCGAAGCTGAACCTGCCGGAAGCGCTGTGGCAGCTTCCGCCCGCCACCTTCTCCGGTGGCGAGCAGCAGCGCGTCAACATCGCCCGCGGCTTCATCACCGAGCACACCGTCCTGCTGCTTGACGAGCCGACCGCCTCGCTCGACGCCAGGAACCGCGCCGTCGTCGTCGGCATGATCGAGGAGAAAAAGAAGGCTGGCATCGCCCTTCTCGGCATCTTCCACGATGAGGAAGTGCGCGAGGCCGTTGCCGACCGCATTCTCGACGTCCAGAAGTTCTCGCCGCGAAAGGCAATCGCAGCATGAGCCGCAAGATCGGCCTCGAGCCCTATTTCCATGAAACTGCATCCGTGAAGAACGCCACCTTCGGGCGCTTCACGGAGGTCTCGGAGCGTTGCCGCATCGAGGAGGTCGAATTCGGCGACTACTCCTATGTCATGCAGGACGGCGCCATCTGGTGCGCGACAATAGGCAAGTTCGTCAACATCGCCGCCTCGGTGCGCATCAACGCCACCAACCACCCGACCTGGCGCGCAACGCTGCATCACTTCACCTATCGCGCCGCCGATTATTGGCCGGATGCCGACATGGAGACCGACTTTTTTGAATGGCGCCGCTCCAACCGTGTCGTCATCGGCCATGACGTCTGGATCGGCCACGGCGTCACCATCCTGCCCGGCGTCACGGTCGGCAACGGAGCGGTCATCGGTGCCGGCGCCGTGGTCTCGAAAGATGTCGCTCCCTACACCATCGTCGGCGGCGTCCCCGCCAAGCTGATCCGCGAACGCTTCCCGAAGGAAATCGGCGAACGCATGGACAAGCTCGCCTGGTGGGACTGGGAGCACGACCGGTTGCGCGTCGCCCTGGCCGATTTCCGCGCGCTGAGCGCTGAAGATTTCCTCGCCCGCTACGAAGCATGATCGGGCGCCCCGGACCGGGGCGCTCATCCCGCCCGGAGCTTGGTCATCCAAAATCGGCCGGCCGACCGCCGTTACTCGAGGCTCGCCCGGGCGCTTAAAACTTGCAGCCGACGAAGCATCGGCGCACCCCATTGTCACAATAATCGCGTCTGTCTCTGCTAGGAAAGAACAGGAGAAGACCCCTGTTTGCCGCAAGGATAACCACGCGTCTTGGCCGTGGATGAGCTTGCGCGAATGCCAATTCTTGTAAGAATCGGAAACACATTGTGACTAAGTCTTTACAAAAGCTAACCTTTTCCGGCTTGTCTGATAAACGCACTTCATGGATATTAGGCTGATCTTGAGGAAGTCATCATGATCAGAATGATTGAAGATCCGGCGGAATTGGCCGGCGAAGATATCACTGGCAAATATATTCTGCGCAAGCTGAACTATCATTGGTTCGCTTACGGCAAGGCTGCGATCGTGACGGCCTGCAAGGGCACGATCCTGCAGCTTGACCGTGAGGAAACGGTCTATTCCGAACAGTGGGGTCGCCGCGCCTACACGGGAACGGGCAAGCGCTATCCGGGCGGTATCTGTCCGATATCGGCGGTCGCCTGTGTCTGTGATACGCCGGACGACGTAAATGCCGTTATCCAGCTCGATGTCGATGCGCAGGAAGAGTTCTATCGGTTGATCGCCAAGACGGAAGCCAGGGTTCGCGCTCTTGCATCTTCGTCAGAGAATACGGTGTTTTTGGCTGCTGCCGAATAGGTCTGGCGTTCCGGATGGCTCGGTGTAAGACCGAGCCGCCGCGGTCCGTCCCTCGCGGATGGATGTCACAAGGCGCAAATGACCGATCACACTGACGCTATCCTCCTCCCTGAAAATATCGCTGCCGGGCAGTATCTCCACGTTTTCGCCGACGGTTGCTACGAACCCGTATCAGGGGAGGGCGGCTGGGCCTTCGTGGTGTATCGCGACGATGCGGAGGTCGCCTCCGGTTCTGGCGGCGTCAAGGATACCGCCAACAATACGACGGAACTGATCGCGCTGCTCGAAGCGGTGACCTGGATCAACAGCAACGCCACGGGCGAGGCTGCCGTCGTCTGGTCCGATTCTGCTTACGCCGTCAGAGGCTGCAATCAGTGGCGCCACATCTGGAAAAACAACAGCTGGAAGAAGATAAGCGCCAACGCGAAGATCCGCAGCCGCACGATCGCAAACCCGGATCTCTGGAAAGCGATAGATGGCCAGCTGTCTCGCAATCGCTTGCTGACCATCGCCTGGTGCAAGGGCCACTCGGGCCTTGCCGGCAACGAGCACGCGGATGAGCTCGCCGAGCGCGGCCGCCGGTCGCTGCGTGGCAAAGGGATCCGATGAACGGTTGACCCAAGTCGGCCCACGCGCGGCTGTGCCGGTTCCCGACAGACGCTGCCGGCACGTAACCTTGCCGCAATCAACTCTTGGCTTCGCCTCACGCCCACGGGTTCTTCGCCAGTTGCCATTCACCGGTCTCGTCAGGTTCGACGCGCTTGTTGCCGCGGTAGAAGATCGGCAGTCCGGTCTTCTTGTCCATGGAAAAGCGGCTGGGTGTGAACTTCTCGTCCTCGTGTCCGCGGATGGCGAGAGCGAGGGCCTCTTTGAACTTCCCGTCTTTGCACAGGCTTTTGAAGAGTGTCTGATCCATCGCTTTGCTCCACTATCGTCGGGTCCCGGATTGCCTGCCATCGACTGGCGGTCCGGTCAACAGTCAATGGCGACAGGCCGGGGATCGCGAGGCGAGACGCCGACCGCACGCTCATATCTCAGGCAAACCGGCCGTGTTCGTTATCCCCCGAAACTCGATTATGACAGTCCTTACACAAAACTGACATTGGAGCTTCATGAAGCGGGACTAATGCACTCCCCCATATCGCATCTGGACTATGAGGAAGAGCATGATGTTCGAACTGGAGAATGTCACCCGCCGTTTCGGAAACAAGACTGCCGTCGATTCCGTGACGCTCGACATTCCTCAGGGACAGATGGTCGGCATCATCGGCCGTTCCGGCGCCGGCAAGTCCACGCTTCTACGCATGATTAACCGCCTGCAGGAGCCGACATCGGGCTCTATCCATTTCGCAGGCGTCGAGGTCTCGCGCCTGCGCGGCCAGGCGTTGCGCAACTGGCAGCGCGACTGTGCTATGATCTTCCAGCAGTTCAATCTCGTGCCGCGCCTCGACGTCATGACCAACGTCATGCTCGGCCGTCTCAACCACCGCTCGACGACGATGAGCCTGCTCGGCGTTTTCAGCCGCGAAGAGCGTATCCACGCCATTGCTGCGCTCGAGCGCCTCGGCATCGAACAGACGGCGCTGCAGATGGCCGGCACACTTTCGGGCGGCCAGCAGCAGCGCGTCGCGATCGCCCGCGCCCTGATGCAGAACCCGAAGATGCTGCTCGCCGATGAGCCGATCGCCTCGCTCGATCCGCTGAACGCCAAGATCGTCATGGACGCGCTACGCGACATCAACGAGCGCGAAGGCATCACCGTCGTCACCAACCTGCATACGCTCGACACTGCGCGCAATTACTGCGAGCGCATCGTCGGCATGTCGGCCGGTCGCGTCGTTTTCGATGGCAAGCCTTCCGAACTGACGGCCGAAGCCGTCAAGCAGATCTACGGCACCGACAAGGACGGCGCCGGCATCGACGAGACGATGACCTCGACCTCGATCAACATTCCCGCGGCGGCAGCCGCTCAACAATCCGCCGGCTTGAAACCGCTGGCGCTGGCCGGTCTCTGAGAGGGGCGGCCTCGATCGCAAGCCCGCGTTATGGGCGAACTTCTTCTTAAACAGTGTTGCCGGGGACGCCGGTCAATCAGGAGAGAACCATGTTGAAGAAAGCACTTTTTGCCGCCACGGCGCTGTTTGCGCTCGCCGGCGTTTCGCACGCTGCGGACCTCAAGGAATTCCGCGTCGGTATTCTCGGTGGCGAAAACGAAGCCGACCGTCTGCGCAACTATGCTTGCCTTGCCGACCACCTGAAGAAGGAATTCGGCTTCGAGAAGGTTTCGCTCTTCCCGGCTGCAGACTATGACGGCGTTATCCAGGGTCTCCTCGGCGGCACGCTCGACTTCGCGGAACTCGGTGCTTCCGGCTACGCAGCCGTCAACATCAAGGATCCGAAGGCTGTGACCCCGATCCTGACGACGCAGCAGGAAGACGGCTCGACCGGCTACTACTCGATCGGTCTCGCCCTGAAGTCCTCTGGCATCAAGGACATCAAGGACGCCAAGGGCAAGAAGCTCGGCTACGCTGATCCGGACTCCACGTCTGGCTACCTGATCCCGCTGACGCAGATCCCGAAGGACACCGGCGCTCCGAACGACAAGTACTTCGCTTCGACGCAGTTCAACGGCGGCCACGAGAACAACCTTCTCGCTGCTTATGACGGCAAGGTCGACGTCGCTGTTGACGACTCCTCGGGCATCGGCGACTTCAAGGACGGCTACACCTCCGGCACCTTCCGCAAGGCTGTCGACAAGGGCACCGTTGATCCGAACAAGCTCGTTGAAGTATGGCGCTCGCCGCTCATTCCGAACGGCCCGCTCGTCGTTCGCAACGAACTCGGCACCGAGTGGCAGGCCAAGCTGACGGACTTCTTCATGAAGCTTCCGCAGACGGACGCCAAGTGCTTCGCAGCCATCGAAGGCGGCGACTTCAAGGGCTACTCCAAGGTGAAGCCTGATTTCTACAACGCGATCATCGACGCTCGTAAGGCTGCCATCGGCGGCTGATCGATCTCCAGATCGAGAGGGGCGGTCCTTGTGGCCGCCCTTTTTCCTGCCAAGAAAGCGGACATCGTTTCATGACCTTTGCCGATCCCCATTCTCAGACGCACCGCGCGCAGCAACCGCAGCAGAGCGCCCATGAAATCGGCGACGCCTGGAGCAAAATGGTGGCGCGCCGCCGCCTCTACACCGGTCTCGGCCTGGTGATCCTGCTGGTCGCATTCGTCAGTTCCGTAAAGTTCGCTGACGAAAGCAATGCCGGCCATTTCATCGAACGCCTGCCGCATCTCTTCGATTTCGTGAGCTGGCTTGTTCCGAAGGACTGGAACGACGTCTGGCGAGCACTGTTCGACATCGAAAGCCCGAGCCACCAGACGGGCGAAGAATACAATTTCGCGCTCGGTCGCGTGCCCGTATGGGGCAGCTTCTACATCCCCGAATATTTCGAGCTGATGATCATCACGATCAACATCGCGCTGGTCTCGACCATCATCGGCTTCGTCTTCGCTGTGCCAATGAGCTTCCTCGCAGCCCGCAACCTTTCGCCTTCTGCGCCGCTGCGCATCGTCGTCAAGCGCCTGATGGAATTCCTGCGTGCCTTTCCCGAGATCGTCATCGCCGGCCTCTTCGCGGCGATCCTCTCGATCGGTCCGGTCGCCGCCATCATCGCCGTCAGCCTTCATACGATCGGCGCGCTCGGAAAGCTTTTCTACGAAGTCGTCGAAAATATCGACATGAAGCCGGACGAAGGCATGAAGGCCGTCGGCGCCAGCTGGGCCGAGCGCGTCCGCTTTGCAGCCCTGCCGCAGGTTCTGCCGAACTTCATGTCCTATGCGCTGCTTCGGCTTGAGGTGAACGTGCGTGCGTCCACGATCATCGGCGCCGTCGGCGGCGGCGGTATCGGCGAGGAGCTGAAGCTTTCCATCTCGCGCGGTTTCGGTGCCAAGACCGTGGCACTGGTTCTGCTGCTCTTCATCACCATCGTCGCGGTAGACCAGTTCTCCGCATGGCTGCGCCGCCGCCTTGTCGGCGAGCACGCCTTCCTTCTGCAGCATTGAGGTCCGCCATGACGGTGATCGACGCCAACCGGATGCATGAAATCGAACTCCGCTATCCGGATTACTTCAAACGGTCCTTCCGTCAGCGGTTCGGCGGGCTGATGATCGTCCTCGCGACGCTGCTTTACGGCGTCTACGCCACCTGGTTCTTCGACCTGCCGAAGCTGCTGGCCGAGGCGCATTGGGAACGTGTTGGCCTCTATCTCAGCCAGTGGGTGAGCTACGACGTCCAGCCGGAATTCCGCATCGGCGATACCGGCATCACCGTCAAGTATCCGCGCTTCTCGCCGCTGGGCGACAACCCGCATCCCGATTGGGTGGTCAACAACCCGGATGGCAGCGTCTCGGTTTCGGTGAGCGGCAAGAGTCGCACGGTGACGGTTTCGAAGACGGAAGCCATCGTCACCGCCCACGGCATCACCGTTCCGGTGGAACTGTCGAGCGGTGCGCCAAAGGTCGTCGGCCCCGTCCCGAGCTGGATGACGGTCTATGACGACAATGTCCTGGCTGATCTGGGCTTCGCCGGCGATGTCAGCATCTCCGCCGATCGCGTGAAGGTCCGCAAGCGCTTCCTCGGCTGGGCGAACTTCGTCTTCGACACCCAATCGCCCTTCTTCGACAAGCCGGCAGGCGAGGTCCTGAGCTTGATCGTTTCGGGTCCGGAACTGAAGCCCGGCCAATCCAACCTGTCGCTCGCTTTCGACAATATCTGGCACAACAGCGCCTGGCAGCATGGCGATGTGTGGACCAAGCTCTTCCAGACCATTGTCATGGCCTTCATGGGTACCTTGCTTGGTGCGCTGGCAGCCTTCCCGCTGGCGTTCCTGGCTGCGCGCAACATCACGCCGAACAGGCTGCTCAATCAGGTCCTGAAGCGCTCCTTCGACTTCCTGCGCTCGGTCGACATGCTGATCTGGGCGCTGTTCCTGACCCGCGCCTTCGGCCCCGGCCCATTGGCCGGCTCCGGCGCGATCTTCCTCACGGAAACCGGCACTCTCGGCAAGCTCTATTCCGAAGGTCTCGAGAACATCGACAACAAGCCGCGCGAAGGCATCAAGTCCACCGGTGCCTCGACGATGCTCACGCACCGCTACGGCATCATCCCGCAGATCGTTCCGGTTTTCGTCAGCCAGACACTCTACCAGTGGGAATCGAACGTCCGCGGCGCGACGATCATCGGTGCCGTCGGCGCCGGCGGTATCGGCCTCAAGCTCTGGGAATCGATGCGCACCAACGCCAACTGGGAAAACGTCGCCTACATGGTTCTGCTGATCCTGATGGTGGTGTTCCTGTTCGACATGGCGTCGAACGCCTTGCGTCACCGGCTGATGGGCACGAAGACACACTAAAAGATGAAGATCGGCTTCGGCCATCATCATTCTGTCACGGAAATCTTTTAGCCGGAAACCGGCCTTGCAGTTGCCGCGCAAATCGCGGCAGACTGCGGCACGCTTTCAGAACGATTTCCCAGGATACGAGCCTTGCGTTACGGACTCTATTTCACGCCGCCGAAGGATCATCCCTTGAACGGCACGGCCTCGCTCTGGCTTGGCCGCGACGCCTTCACCGGCGAAACTTATCCGGCTCCCGAACATGCGCAGATGCCGGGTCGTGAGCAGTTCGGGCTGACCGCCGATCCGCGGCGCTACGGCTTCCATGCGACGATCAAGGCACCGTTCAGCCTGGCCGCCTCGGTGACCGAGAAGGACCTGATCCCGGTCGTCGAGGATTTTGCCGCTCGTACACCCGCTTTCGAGATCCCGGAACTGGTGCTCGGCCAGCTCGGCCGCTTTTTTGCGCTGGTCCCCGGTTTCCTGCATCCGCCGCTTCAGGATTTTGCCGCGAAGGTGGTAAAGTCCTTCGAACCGTTCCGCGCCGCGCTCTCGGAGGCCGATGTCGCGCGCCGCAAGCCGGAGGAGCTGACGGAAAGCCAGAGGGCCAATCTCCTGCGCTGGGGCTATCCCTACGTCATGGATGACTTCGGTTTCCACATGACGCTGACCGGCAAGGTGCCGCCCGAGCGATCCGGCGTGATGAAGGAAATTCTGGCCGAGCGATTTTCGGCCTTCACGGGCCGGCCGCTGGCAATCTCTGGCCTGGCCGTTTTCGTCGAAGAGGCGCGGGGCGCCCCGTTCAAAGTTCATTCCTGGTGGCCGCTTGCCGGCGCCGAAAGCTGAAAGACCTGATCCATGAGCAAAGAAACCGTCTTTTCCAATGCGCGTATCGTCCTCGAAGACGAGATCGTCAACGGATCGGTCCTCGTCCGCGACGGCAAGATTGCCGATATCTCGACGGGCAGCTCGCATGTCGGCGAAGACTTCGAGGGTGACTACCTGATCCCCGGCCTCGTCGAACTGCACACCGACCATCTCGAAGGTCACTATTCGCCGCGCCCCGGCCTGCGC
The DNA here is from genome assembly GCF_000298315.2 of Rhizobium grahamii CCGE 502. Classification (GTDB taxonomy): domain Bacteria; phylum Pseudomonadota; class Alphaproteobacteria; order Rhizobiales; family Rhizobiaceae; genus Rhizobium; species Rhizobium grahamii. Next base: position 23,209 of record NZ_AEYE02000003.1, read on the forward strand.
TGGCACAAGACGGCCGCGATTCAGGCGCACGATGCCCAGATCGTCACCTCGGGCATCACCACGGTTTTCGATTGCCTGCGCATGGGCGCTGACGAGGACGGTGGCTTCGAGCATGGCGAGATGCGCGAGATGGCCGATGCAATCCAGAAGGCAGAGCAGGAAGGCCGGTTGCGCGCCGAGCACCTGATCCACCTGCGTTGCGAGGTTTCGGCCGACAACGTGCTGCAGCACTTCGCCGATTTCGAAAACGATCCCTACGTTCGTCTCGTCTCGCTGATGGACCACGCGCCCGGCCAGCGCCAATTCCAGACGATGGACCAGTATATCTTCTACTACCAGAAGAAGCGTGGCCTCTCCGACGCCGAGTTCGCCAAGTTCGTCGACCGCCGCGTGTCCGAATCCGAGCGCAATTCCACGCCGCACCGCACGGCAATTTCCAAGGTCTGCGCCGAGCGCGGCATCACCGTTGCCAGCCACGACGACGCCACGCTCGCCCATGTCGACGAGGCGATCGAGAACGGGGTGCGCCTCGCTGAGTTCCCGACCAGCTTCGACGCCGCCAAGGCCTCACATGGCCACGGCATGAGCGTGCTGATGGGCGCCCCGAACGTGGTGCGCGGCAAGTCCCACTCGGGCAACATCGCGGCCCGCGACCTTGCGGAACGGGGCGTGCTGGACGTGTTGTCGTCGGATTACGTGCCACTCAGCCTGCTCTATGCGCCGTTCATCCTGGCCGACGACGTCGAGAGCATTTCGCTGCCGCAGGCAATCGCCATGGTTACGTCGACGCCGGCGCGCACCGTCAACCTCAACGACCGTGGCCGGATCGCGCCTAGCCTGCGCGCTGACCTCGTGCGGGTCTACCGGGACCACGGCGTTCCGGTCACTCGCTCCGTTTGGCGCGAAGGACGCCGAGTCGCATGATGCCCTCGCACGAACCTCACATTGTTCCGGGAACGGAACGCGGCATCATGGTGGTCGTCGTCGGCCCGAGCGGTGCCGGCAAGGACACGCTGATGGCGCTCGCCGCCAAGCACTTCCAGGGCCGTCCGGATGTGCATTTTGTCCGCCGTGTCATCACCCGCCACACCCATGCCGGCGGCGAGCAGCATCTTGCCGTGTCGGCCCAGGGCTTCGCGTCGATGGAGCAGGCGGGTAACTTCGCGGTCTGGTGGGAAGCGCACGGCCTGAAATATGGCATACCGGCCGAGGTGTCTGTCTCGCTGGCGCAAGGAAACCTGGTCATTGCCAACGGCTCGCGTTCGGCGCTCCACCACTTCAAGGCCGTTTTCCCGCGGCTCAAGGTCATCAATGTGACAGCGACCGCCGAGGTGTTGGCAAGCCGCCTGGAGGCTCGCGGCCGCGAGACGCATGAAGACATCATGGCCAGGCTCGCACGCGGCCCCCTGACGGTGCGCGGCGACTACGACGTCGTCGACCTGGACAACAGCGGTTCGCTGGAAGAAGGCGGAAGCAGGATCATCGATGCGCTGAACGCGTTTCTGGCAGAGATCGGCTGACGCGGAGGCGGGGAGATGCGGCCAATCAGGGTTCTCGATTACGACCCGGCATGGCCCGCTCTCTTCGACGCCGCAAGACGCGAACTGCTGGCGCTGGCGGCGGATAGCATCCTCACGATCGAGCATATCGGCAGCACAGCGGTCCCCGGACTGGCGGCCAAGCCGAAGATCGATCTCGATGCCGTGCTGGTGGACGAAACGGCACGCAATTCGGTCGCCTCTTTGCTTCCATCTGCCGGTTTCCGGGCTCACGGCGATCCCCACGGCGACGGCCGCTGGCCCTTCACCCGCGATCATGACGGCTATGGCCTACGCCTCTATCTCTGCGCACCTGATAATCCGGCTCACCGTGACCGTATCCTGTTTCGCGACCACCTCCGCTGCCACCCGCAAAGGGCGGCCGAGTATCAGGCGCTGAAACGTCACCTTGCCGCAAAGGCCAATGGCGACTGGGATATCTACACCGGCGGCAAGAGCGATTTCGTCGCAGAGATGCTGCGGCTTGCGATGATCGAGGCCTAACGGTCGTTGCGCGGATAATTTTTTTGCGTAGTAGGAAAACTTCGAAGCGATCTCAGGGGGCTTGCCCGCCGTATTGTCCCCGCCCATCCCCGCATCCATGATCTGACGCACACTGGCAGCGTCATTGGACAGGGAGCCGGGTCGCGAACCGGATCTGACAAAACTGGTCGAAAGTCCGGCGTTCGATGATGGTTGCAGAAGAGGGATCGTAGGTCGTCAGGGCTGGCGATCCGCCGCATCGGAAAGGCCGAGAGACGCTCCTGTCGGCCCGGAAGAGCGGAGATCTCGATGCGATCGGGCAGGCTGCACCGCCTGGCAATCTCTATCCACTACAACTGCCGCCTGCCTATCCCAGCCAGACCACGCCGCACCGGAGCTTTTTCCGGCGCGGGGTGTTGTGTTGGCCTAGATCACCTGTCCTACATCGATACGGTTGCCGTCCGGATCCTCGAACACGAAGGCACGCAGGCCATAGTCCTTGTCCTGCAACCGCTTGATGATCCGCGCGCCATGCGCCTCGCACAACGCATAGAGAGCATCCGCATCGTCGACCATGAGATGGGCGACGTTGAAGTTGGGGATTTCGTGGTTCGGTTGCAGCGTCAGATGCAGTTCGGCGGCATCGCGCTTCAGGATCACGAAGCCGACCGGGTTGCCGTTTTCGAATACCTTGGTGAAGCCCATGACGCCGCTGTAAAACTCCAATGCCCGACGGATATCTTTTACGGGAAGCATCGCGGCAATGCGCCCGAAGCGGACACCATGATCAGCGATCTCTGTCATCGCTCAATCTCCTTCCGAGACGTCGCGAATGGCTCCGGCGGTGCGGAAGACCATGCGCGCGCTCCAAATGTTTCAACATGAAGGGCGGTGCCTACGGGGTATCTATATCTGCGGAGGCATCGTGTCGCAATCACCCGGCAGTCGCACCGTAGCGGACTTCGCAACAAGGCCGAATCCTGGCCCGGGAATGCGCTGTGGCCTCGTGCACAGGCTAGCGGTCACCTATGGCGCCCGCCAGCGATTCATGCCGTCCGGGAGATCACTCCCCTTCGCCGCGTCCAGCCACGATCTCGCGCTTGCCGACATGGTTTGCCGGGCCGACGAGACCTTCCTTTTCCATACGTTCGACGAGCGAAGCCGCACGATTGTAGCCGATGCCGAGGCGGCGCTGGATGTAGGAGGTTGAGCACTTCTTGTCCCGCAGAACGACCTTGACTGCCTGCTGGTAGAGTTCGTCGCCGTCCTCGGAGCCCATGGCGCTCTTGTCGAAGACCGCGCTGTCCTCTTCCTCGCCGGCTTCCTCATCCTCATCAGCCGTAACCGTATCGAGATACTCTGGGCGACCCTGCGTCTTCAGGTGTGCCACGACCTTCTCGACCTCGGCATCCGAAACGAACGGTCCGTGGACGCGCGAAATCCGCCCGCCGCCCTGCATGTGCAGCATGTCGCCCTGGCCGAGCAGCTGTTCGGCGCCCTGTTCGCCAAGGATGGTGCGGCTGTCGATCTTCGACGTCACCTGGAAGGAAATCCGCGTCGGGAAGTTTGCCTTGATCGTGCCGGTGATGACGTCGACCGACGGACGCTGCGTCGCCATGATCAGGTGGATGCCGGCCGCACGTGCCATCTGCGCCAGGCGCTGGATCGCGCCTTCGATTTCCTTGCCGGCGACCATCATCAGGTCGGCCATCTCGTCGACGATGACGACGATGTAGGGCATCGGCGTCAGGTCCATCTCCTGGCTCTCCTCGATCGGAGCGCCGGTGCTTCTGTCGAAGCCGGTCTGGACCATGACATGGATGGTCTCGCCCTTGTCACGCGCCTGCGCCACGCGGCCATTGTAGCCATCGATATTGCGCACGCCGAGGCGCGACATCTTGCGATAGCGGTCCTCCATTTCGCGCACCGCCCACTTCAACGCCATCACGGCTTTCTTGGGGTCGGTGACCACAGGCGTCAGAAGGTGCGGGATGCCGTCATAGACGGAGAGTTCCAGCATCTTCGGATCGACCATGATCAGGCGGCACTGTTCCGGCGACATCCGGTAGAGCAGCGACAGGATCATCGTGTTGATGGCGACGGACTTGCCCGAACCGGTGGTGCCGGCGACGAGTAGGTGCGGCATCTTCGCGAGCTCGGCGATAACTGGCTCGCCGCCGATCGTCTTGCCGAGCCCGAGTGCCAGCTTGTAGCCGCTTTTCTCGAAGTCCTGGCTTTCGATCATCTCGCGGAAATAGACGGTTTCGCGGAGCGCGTTCGGCAGTTCGATGCCGATGACGTTGCGACCGGGAACCACGGCAACGCGTGCCGACAGTGCTGACATCGAGCGGGCGATATCGTCGGCGAGGCCGATGACGCGCGACGATTTCACGCCCGGTGCCGGCTCGAACTCGTAAAGTGTCACGACGGGGCCGGGGCGGACATGGATGATCTCGCCCTTGATGCCGAAATCCTCGAGCACACTTTCGAGAAGCCCGGCATTCTGCTCGAGCGTCTCCTGAGACATGATCTCGCCCACGCGCTCTGGCGGCTCCTGCAGCAGCGAATGTGAAGGGAACTCGTAGCCCGAGGCATCGACCCTCGAGGGGACGACCTTCGGCGCGGCAAATCGAGGGGCCGGTGCGAGCGGCTGCGGCGCCAAAGCGCGAACCGGCAGCGGAGCGATCGGCTGCGTTTTTGGCTCGACTTGTACCGCTTCTTCCAAGCGGGTCTGCTCGGTCGCGACGGGGCTTTGCGTTGCGCGGCCGCGCGTCAAACCGGGAGCGGGCGCGACGGGCGGCGGGGCGACTGGCTCAGGCATCGGCGCAACGGCAATGGCCTGATGTTGTCGACCTGGTCGCCACTCCATGACGCGGAACCGGCTGATGATCGATTCGGGGCTGACCTCTGGCTTCGGCAGCGAAACCACCGGCGGCAGCAGGATCGGTTCAGCCGCGGCTTCCTCGAATGCCATGACTTCCCAGAACGCGAAGTCCGAGATGGCAGCCAGTTCCGTGGAGGCGCGGACAATTGTCTGGGTTTCAGGCTCGGCCGACATGACAGGTGATACAGCCACAGCCGGCTGCACTTCGATCGCAGGCGGAATCACGGCTTCATAGACCTCGAGCGGAAGGTTAGCGACTACTGGCGCCAGCGATTCCACGCTTGCGCGGATTTCCGCCGCAACGCGCTCCTGCAGCGCAAGCGGCGGCGTGTGACCGGGTGGCGTCGGCACGCGCTTCGGATTGATCAGATTCTCGGGCGTGCGGGTGAACCGCACATTCGGAGCCAGTGAAAAATTGTTCTGCCAGATTGGCGCCGTAGGCTTCTCGCCTGCGTGTTCCTGCAGCTGTTCACCTTCGACTTCCGCGGAAATCTCCTCGGCCCCTGTCAGATTGGTTCTCGGAAAGCGCATACGACAGCTACTCACTCATGATTAGCAACTAATACCCGCTCTCGGATTAGGAAATGAAGGTTAATAAGTTCCTTCCATCCGCGCCTTCATTCGTCGCGGATTTCATGCAAAACCGTTGCATATCAATGGCTTGAACGGTAGTAAAATTTTAATGGATTTTCGACGAAGCGCCTAGTGCGCTTCGTCCCAATTGGTGGCCGAACGCGCATCGACCCTGAGCGGCACGCGCATTTCAAGTGCCGGCATGGTGGCGTTTTCCATCACCGAAACGATGATCGGAGTGGCCTTTTCGACGTCTGCGTCCTCGACCTCGAAGATCAGTTCGTCGTGCACCTGCAGGAGCATGCGGACGCGGTCGCCGAGCCCTGCTTCGGCGAGTGCCGGTTCCATCTTGATCATTGCCCGGCGAATGATATCGGCCGCCGATCCCTGGATCGGCGCGTTGATCGCCGCGCGCTCGTTGAAGGCGCGAACCGACGGGTTGGAGGAGCGAATCTCCGGATAGTTGATTCGCCGCCCGAAGATCGTCTCGACGTAGCCCTTGTCACGCGCCATCTGCTTGCGGCTGTCCATGTAGTCGCGGATGCCGGGGAAGCGTTCGAAATACTTCTTTATGTAGTCGCCCGCTTCCGAGCGTTCGATCGAGAGCTGATTGGCGAGGCCGAACGCGGAAATGCCGTAGATGATGCCGAAGTTGATCGCCTTGGCGCGACGCCGCACTTCTGACGACATGCCCTCGACGGGTACGCTGAACATCTCCGACGCGGTCATCGCATGAATGTCGACGCCATCGGCAAACGCCTGCGTCAGCTGCGGGATCTCGGCCACATGCGCGAGCACGCGCAGCTCGATCTGGCTGTAGTCGGCCGAAATCAGCTTGTGGCCCGGCGAGGAAATGAAGGCCGTGCGGATCTTGCGGCCTTCCGCCGTCCGCACCGGAATGTTCTGCAGGTTCGGTTCCGAGGACGACAGGCGACCGGTTGTCGTCGACGCTAGCGAATAGGAAGTGTGAACCCGCTTCGTCTGGGGATGGACGTATCCCGGCAGCGCATCGGTGTAGGTCGACTTCAGTTTGGTCAGCTGGCGCCAGTCGACGATCTTGCGCGGGAGCTCGAAGCCCTCGGCGGCGAGGTCCTCGAGTACGCTCGCCGAGGTCGACCACTGGCCGGTCTTCGTCTTCGTGCCGCCGGCAAGTCCCATCCTACCGAACAGGATGTCGCCCAGCTGCTTCGGTGAGCCGATGGTAAAGCGCCCACCCGCGAGCTTGAAAATTTCGTCCTCGAGCGCGGCGGCGCCCTGCGCGAGATCGCCGGATAGGCGCGACAGGATCTGCCGGTCGACGGTAATGCCGCGCTCTTCCATATGGGCGAGAACCGGAAGCAGGGGCCGTTCGAGGCGTTCGTAAACCGTCGTCAGTTTCTCGGCGGCAAGGCGCGGCTTCAGCACCAGCCAGAGCCTGAGCGTGATCTCCGCATCCTCCGCGGCATAGTGCGTCGCGCGATCGATATCGACCAGGTCGAATGTAACGTTCGACTTACCGCTGCCGGCCACGTCCTTGTAGGCGATCGGCGTATGGCCGAGGAACTTTTCCGACAGCGGATCCATTCCGTGCGCGCCGGTACCTGCGTCGAGCACATACGAGATCAGCATCGTATCGTCGAAGTTCTTCGTTTCGACACCGTAGCGCTTCATCAGGAGGTAGTCGTATTTGAGGTTCTGGGCGACCTTCAGGATCGACTCGTCTTCCAGAAGCGCCTTCAGCCGGGGCAGGGCATCACGCATTGGGATCTGGTTGTCGGCCAATCCACCGCCGAGCAGATCGCCGAAGCCCGTCTTGTGGCCGATCGGGATATAGGCGGCGCGGATGTTGGTACCCGTGGCATTCTTGTCGTTGTCGGCGATCGCCATCGAGAAGCCGACGAGTTCCGCCTGCATCGCATCGAGCGACGTCGTCTCGGTATCGAAGCCGACCACTCCGGTATCGCGCGCATCGGCAATCCATTTGTCGAGCGTCGCGACATCGCGAATGGTGACATAGCGCGAGTGATCGAAGGGCAACGAGGCAAACGCCTCGGCGCGTGCCTTGGCAAGATCCGCTGGGACGAAAGTGCCTTCCCGACCGTTCACGCCATTCGCCTTTGCCGGAACAGGCACCGCCTCGCCAGCGACATCAGGAATGCCGCCGGCAACCGGCGCGGGCTGGGCGAGGTCGAGATCTGGCCCGCGGGCCGCGGCGCCCCACTCGACTGGAACATCGACCGCATCGATGGCGCTGGCATCACAATCACAAGCATCGGCCACACGCCGCGTCAGGGAGGTAAACTGCATGGCCTTCAGGAAGCCGATCAGCTTTGGCCCGTTTTGCGGCTCGAGGATCAGGTCTTCCACCTTGAGTTCGAGCGGAACGTCGGTACGCAGTCGCACCAGTTCGCGCGACAGGCGAGCCTTGTCGGCATTCTCGATGATCGTCTGGCGGCGCTTCTCCTGCTTGATCTCGGTCGCGCGTTCGAGAAGCGCATCGAGATTGCCATACTCGGCAAGCAGCTGCGCCGCCGTCTTCGGGCCGATGCCTGGGATGCCAGGCACGTTGTCGACCGAGTCGCCGGTCATCGCCTGAAGATCGATCATCTTCTCGGGCGGCACGCCCCATTTCTCGATGACGTCAGGAATGCCGATCTGCTTGTCCTTCATGCTGTCGTACATGTGGACCGCAGTAGTAACCAGCTGCATCAGATCCTTGTCCGAAGAGACGATCGTCACGTCAGCGCCGAGGGCCTCGGCTTGGCGGGCGTAAGTTGCGATGATGTCGTCGGCCTCGAAGCCTTCCGTCTCGATGCACGGCAGATTAAAGGCCCGCGTTGCCTGCCGGATCAGGCCGAATTGCGGGATAAGCTCGTCGGGCGGCGTTGAGCGATTTGCCTTGTAGGCATCGTAGAGATCCTTGCGGAACGTTTTTGCCGAGTAGTCGAAGATGACGGCCAGATGCGTTGGGGTCACGCCGACCGATGTGTCGCGCGCATCCGTCAGCAGCTTCCACAACATGTTGCAGAATCCTGACACCGCGCCTACCGGCAAACCATCGGTTTTGCGGGTCAACGGGGGGAGTGCGTGAAAGGCTCTAAAAATGAAACCGGAGCCGTCGACAAGGAAAAGATGATCGCCTTTTTTCATGGCGTCATGGATAGCGCGGCGGTCTTGGAAGGTCCATATAAAGTTGGAAGGCCGAAAAGATTCTGGCTCACCAAACTGTTACTAATTTGTAATAGTCAATCCACGGCTTTCCCTTGAAAAGCCACATTCCCGATCACAAATGATTACTACCGACGTTTGATCGTGTTTGGTCGCGTCGAGGGTCTGATAGCTGGCTTGTCCCCCGCCGCATCGGACTTGGACAAAGGCCTTATCCCCTCTCCGGGCCTTTGTCCCCATTTTAGAGCCGCCATAGCCAGACCTCCAGGCTATGGCGGCTTTGTTTTTCTGCTCTATCTTCCGAAGGACAACCTGCGATGAAGCACTAGTGATGCGTCGTATGCGATTTGTTGCACTGTTTCGTCGAGTTTTTTGCGACTAACTGAGAAGATGGGAAGTAATCGTATGGACTCGGGGGCCTACCTTGCCAGCCAGCTGGCCAAGGGCTTCGCTCGTTCGCTACAGCAGCGCGCGGCGCGGCTCGGCTTTTCGCCAGGGCAGTTCCCGGTTCTTCTCGAACTCTGGGCCGAGGACGGGTTGACGCAGAAGCAGTTGCTGGCCCGCGTCGACATCGAACAGGCGACCATGGCAAATACGCTTGCACGCATGGCGCGCGACGGGCTGATCGATCGTCGTCCGCATCCATCCGACAAACGGGCCCAGTTGATCTTTCTCACCGACAAGGCGAAGGGCATGGAAGATGATGCGATCGAGGCGGCGCGAGAAGCCGACCTTGCGCTCTTTCAAGGCTTTAAGAGTTTCGAACGGGAACTGACTCTCGAATATATCCGCCGGCTTCTCGACAACGCCAAGAAGCTGTGAGCCGACGCCATTTCGTTGCCGTTATCGGTGTCGCGTTGTAAAGGCGGCCAGACTCGTCTCCGTGCCCCTTGCCCCATTCCTTGCTGTTGCGTTCCGCTGCTCTGCTTTTTTCGCCTCGAAAGCAGTCGACCTTTGGTCTATCGTCCCGCGAAATTTCGAAAGGAGTCGAAAATGACCGATGCAATGCCGGTGCTTTCGCGCGCGGACCAGAACCTGCCATCAAGCCTCGACAAGCTGTTTGAGTTATTGAGGATCAAGTCCATCTCGACCGATCCCGCCTTCAAGGCGGAATGCCGCAAGGCGGCGGAATGGCTCGTGTCCTATCTGAAGACGCTGGGTTTCGAGGCTTCCGTGCGCGACACGCCCGGTCATCCCATGGTTGTCGCTCATCACGCGGCGGCAAGAGCCGACGCGCCGCATGTGCTGTTCTACGGCCACTACGACGTCCAGCCCGTCGATCCCATCGAACTCTGGGAGAATGACCCCTTCGAGCCGGCGATCAAGGACATCGGCAACGGCCGAAAGGTCCTCACCGGTCGCGGCACCTCCGACGACAAGGGCCAGTTGATGACCTTCGTCGAGGCCTGCCGCGCGTATAAGGAAGTCAACGGCGCGTTGCCCTGCCGCATTACCATCCTCTTCGAAGGTGAAGAAGAATCGGGTTCGCCGTCGCTGAAGCCGTTCCTCGAGGCCAACGCCGCCGAACTGAGGGCGGACTACGCACTGGTTTGCGACACCGGCATGTGGGACCGTGATACCCCGGCGATTGCGGCAGCGCTTCGCGGGCTTGTCGGCGAGGAGGTTGTCGTAACCGCGGCTGATCGCGACCTGCATTCCGGCTTGTTCGGCGGTGCGGCTGCGAACCCGATCCACATTCTCACGGCCATTCTCGCTGGACTGCACGATGAAACGGGCCGTATCACCCTCGAAGGCTTCTATAGCGGTGTCGAGGAGACGCCCGCGAATCTCAAGGCATCCTGGGAAACACTCGGCAAGACGGCGGAGACCTTCCTAGGCGAGGTTGGCCTGTCGATTCCTTCGGGCGAAAAGGGCAGGTCGGTCCTAGAACTGACGTGGGCGCGGCCGACAGCCGAGGTCAACGGCATCTGGGGCGGCTATACCGGCGAAGGCTTCAAGACGGTGATCGCAGCCAAGGCCTCGGCCAAGGTTTCGTTCCGTCTCGTAGGGAGCCAGGATCCTGATGCCATTCGCGAAAGCTTCCGCGCCTATGTCCGGTCGAAGATCCCGGCGGATTGCTCCGTCGAGTTCCACCCGCACGGCGGCTCGCCGGCCATCCACCTTTCCTACGATTCGCCGGTGCTGACGAAGGCGAAGAACGCGCTTTCCGACGAGTGGCCGAAGCCTGCCGTCGTCATCGGCATGGGCGGATCGATCCCGATCGTCGGTGACTTCCAGAAGATGCTCGGCATGGAGTCGCTGCTCGTCGGCTTCGGCCTCAGTGACGATCGCATTCACTCGCCGAACGAGAAGTACGAGCTCGTTTCCTATCACAAGGGCATCCGCTCCTGGATCCGCATCCTGGAAGCGCTGGCCAAGTAAAGCCGCAGCGGCGTTCCAACGCCTGAAAAACAAAAAGGCCGGAACAAACCGGCCTTTCGTCATTCGCTTCACTTCGATGCCAGTACATCCGTGGTCAAGGAGGAAGCGAATGTTGCAGCCAGACTGATCGGGAAAGGTTAACGAATCGTTAACGGCGAGCCACGATCAGAACGGCGGAAGCGGCAACGTTGCTGGCGCGCCCAGCTTTCCACCGGCTGCAACATGTTGGGCTATATATCAGTATGCTTGTCCCGCGTTTCAAGAGGACGGCCCGGCGCTCTGGGAGAGACACCGGGCCGGATCGCGATCGGCTCGTTTGAGGGGAGACGGCCGACCTTTAGCGAAACGTGTAGGGCGTATTTCGCTTTGGGCATAATTCACGGGCTTGCTAATAGTTCCCGCTTACCAGAGAGAAACTGAACTTTGCCGCGAGGCAAGCAGTTCGCGCATCTCGGCAAACGGACCGTGTAGCATCTTCAGACGGCTCTCTTCCATTTTGGTCAGCCGGTGGTGGCGTGCAAACTCGTGCACGCTCCAGACTTCGCGCAGCCTGAATTCTTCGGTGTTGTTAAAGTCGATGCTCATGAAATGCCTACATATTGCGCGGTCTGCGCTAATCTTAGGCGCAATTCGACGTGCTATATGTCAGATTTGTGACAGTCGCAACGAATGGCAGCCATGCCGAAAAAGCGTGGCTTGGTAAGCCGAATAAAAAAGCCCGGCCGGGGCCGGGCTTTGTGATTCTCTGGCTAGGCTGCGCGGTCAGCGCCAATCGCGGCCGCGCACCCACGGCGGCGGGCGATCCCATCCGTAGGACCGCTCGTAGCGCCAACCATAGCGCGGCGGGCCGCCCCAACCATAAGGGCGACGGTCATTGCGCCAGCCATAACGCGGCGGCGGGGGCCGGTTCCAGTTCGGTCGGCAATTGCCCCATCGGGTCAGGTGATAGCCGCGCCCGCAGGCATAGTCGACGAGCACCGTATTCTTGGCCGCAATGCCGTTCACCGGCGCAATCGGCATCGCTTCAGCCATGGAAACGCCAAATCCAAACATGGCGATCGCGGCTGCAATCATTCTCATACGCATCTCTGCACCTCTGATATGCAAGTCCCTTGCCTGCCGATTAGAGAGCCGGTTCGGTGAACGGGGGCTGAACCAAATTTGACATTATTGGGGCAGGCCGATCGGCTTCTAACCACTTCTTAACCACCCCTTAAATCGCCGCATTTAAAGTTCAACCGGGTGGGAAACCGTTTGACAAATCACGGTTTCCGCCGCGTCGCCGCGGCAGGATGCGAAGATGGGGTGTACCGGGTACTAGATGGCGGGCAGAGGCAAATCACGCGACAGGATCGAACCTTCTTTTAGCGGTCGCGACGACCGTGACGATGATGACGATTTCGCGCTCGATGCCGAGGACCGCGTGGTGCGCGGACGCTCGACCAGGCGCCCGGCGCCGAAATCGTCCCGTTCGCGGCAGCCGGAGCGACGCAAACGAGACCGCCGTGATCGCGACGGCGGTGGGCTCTTCGCTTTCGTCCGTCGCCTTGTCTACTGGTGCATCGTTTTCGGGATTTGGGCCGGGATCGGCGTCGCCGGTCTCGTCGTCTACTACGGCTCACGTATGCCGAGCGCCAGCACCTGGGCCATTCCGGAGCGTCCGCCGAACGTCAAGATCACCGCTGTCGACGGCAGCGTCCTTGCCAATCGCGGCACGACCGGCGGCGAAGCGCTGGCACTCGAAGACATGTCGCCATACCTCCCCGAAGCGATCGTCGCCATCGAAGACCGCCGTTTCTATTCGCATTTCGGCGTCGATCCGCTTGGCCTTGCACGCGCCTTGGTCACCAACCTGACGACCGGGCACATGGTCCAGGGCGGTTCGACGCTGACGCAGCAGCTTGCAAAGAACCTCTTCCTGTCGCCCGACCGGACGCTTGAGCGCAAGGTGCAGGAAGTCCTGCTCGCGTTGTGGCTGGAGCAGAAATACACCAAGGAGCAGATCCTTGCGATGTATCTCAACCGGGTGTTTTTCGGTTCGAACGCCTATGGCGTCGAGGCGGCCTCGCGTCGTTACTTCAACAAGTCCGCGCGTGATGTGAATCTTGGGGAAGCCGCCCTTCTTGCCGGCCTGGTCAAGGCACCGTCGCGCCTGTCACCGGCACGCGATCCCGAGGCGGCCAATGCCCGCGCGCAGGTCGTGCTGCAGACGATGCGCGAGCAGGGCTATATCACCGATGACGAGGTGAAGACCGCCATGTCGCAGACGCCGGCCAAGGCGAAGCGCTATTGGTCGGGCGCCGGTCACTACGTCGCCGATATGGTGATGGACCAGCTCCCCGGCCTGATCGGTGACGTCAAGGAAGACGTCGTCGTCGATACGACGATCGACAAGACGCTGGAAAAGCGCGCGGAGCAATCGCTGAATGACGTCCTCGGCAAGGACGGCGCCAAGCTCGATGCCTCACAGGCGGCCCTGGTTTCGCTCGACGGCACCGGCGCAATCCGCGCGCTGGTTGGCGGCAGGGACTATGCCGACAGCCAGTTCAACCGCGCCGTCACTGCCAAACGCCAGCCGGGATCGTCCTTCAAGCCGTTCGTCTACGCCGCGGCCTTGGAAAAGGGTCTGACGCCGTTTTCCGTGTTCAACGACGCGCCGATCCGCATCGGCGACTGGACGCCCGAGAACTACGAGAAGAAGTATAATGGCGAGGTGACGCTTGCGACGGCGCTTGCGAAGTCGCTGAACACCGTCGCCGCCCAGCTTGTCATGTATGACGGGCCGGACCAGGTCATCAAGCTTGCACACCGTCTCGGCATCGAATCGGAACTGCAGCCGAATGCCTCGATCGCTTTGGGTACCTCTGAAGTATCGTTGATGGAGCTCACCGGCGCCTACGCCGCCTTCATGAATGGTGGTTACAAGGCGACGCCGCACGTGATCCGCCGGGTGACGACGGCCGACGGCAGCAAGGTGCTCTATGAGAACACCTACGACAATCCGCCGCGCGTCCTGTCGGAAGCGATCGCCGCAAACATGAATACGATGATGATGGGCGTCATCAACCAGGGAACGGGCAAGAGCGCCAAGCTTTCCGGCTGGCAGGCCGCCGGCAAGACCGGCACCACCCAGAACTCGCGCGACGCGCTCTTCGTTGGCTTCACCAGCAACCTCACGACGGGCGTCTGGTTCGGCAACGACGACGGCAAGCCAATGAAGAAAGTCACGGGCGGCGGCTTGCCCGCCAAGGCCTGGCAGGAGTTCATGGTTGCCGCGCACAAGGGACTGTCGCCGGCGCCGCTGTTCGGCAACGGTCAGTTCATGGCGGATCCGGCAGCCAATCCCGGCTTGGGCGATCAGCCGATGGCATCTGCCGAGCCTGGCATAGCGCCGCCGCTTGAAGAACCGACAACGATCGGCAGCATTCTTTCCGGCGTCTTTGGTGAGAGCGCCGAGCGTTATCCGCAGGCGCCGGGTCGGCCAAGACGCCAGCCGATGACGCCTGATAACGGCGGCCCCGTGCCTCCCGCAGACATCGCTGAGGACGGCGATTATGGCTACGGCGACGCGCTGCCGCCAGGTGACATTGGCGAGCCTGAACCGGCGCCGGCACACAGGCCGAGACGGACGACTTTGCTCGACTTGATCATGGGGCAATAACCAAAGCATTCGGTGAGGAAAATGCCATTTTCCTGTGTGTGTCGAAATTAATCGCTGGGCGCTTGTTTTGCTGGTTTTCTGGCCATTTCTCGCCTTGCAGTCCCGAAAACCGCTCCTTATATACGCGGCATCACCGCAATCACGATTGCGTTAATCTTAAAGACCCATCCCGTAAGGGGCTGTCAGGGAAATGCCTTCTCGGGGTTCCGACAGCTTGCTTCAAGGAGAGAATGACATGGCAAAAGTAATTGGTATCGACCTCGGAACGACAAATTCCTGCGTCGCTGTCATGGACGGCAAGGACGCGAAGGTCATTGAGAACGCCGAAGGTGCGCGCACGACGCCTTCGATCGTCGCATTTTCCGAAGATGGCGAACGCCTCGTCGGTCAGCCGGCCAAGCGCCAGGCAGTCACCAACCCCACGGATACGCTGTTCGCAGTGAAGCGCCTCATCGGCCGCCGCTACGATGATCCGACGGTTGAAAAGGACAAGGCTCTCGTTCCTTTCGAGATCACCAAGGGCGACAATGGCGACGCATGGGTCAAGGCCCGCGGCACCGGCTATTCGCCTGCCCAGATCTCCGCGATGATCCTTCAGAAGATGAAGGAAACCGCTGAATCCTATCTCGGTGAAAAGGTCGAAAAGGCCGTCATCACCGTTCCCGCATACTTTAACGACGCACAGCGCCAGGCAACCAAGGATGCCGGCAAGATCGCTGGCCTCGAAGTTCTGCGCATCATCAACGAGCCGACGGCGGCAGCGCTGGCCTACGGTCTCGACAAGAAGGACGGCAAGACCATCGCCGTTTACGACTTGGGTGGCGGTACCTTCGATATCTCGATCCTCGAAATCGGCGACGGCGTCTTCGAAGTGAAGTCCACCAACGGCGATACCTTCCTCGGCGGTGAAGACTTCGACATGCGTCTCGTCGAATACCTCGTTGCCGAGTTCAAGAAGGACAACGGCATCGATCTGAAGGGCGACAAGCTTGCTCTGCAGCGCCTCAAGGAAGCTGCCGAAAAGGCAAAGATCGAACTGTCGTCCTCGCAGCAGACCGAAATCAACCTGCCGTTCATCACGGCCGATGCAACCGGTCCGAAGCACCTGACGCTGAAGCTGACCCGCGCCAAGCTCGAAAGCCTTGTCGAGGATCTGATCCAGCGCACGATCGCACCGTGCAAGGCTGCTCTCAAGGATGCCGGCGTAACGCCAGCCGAGATCGACGAAGTCGTTCTGGTCGGTGGCATGAGCCGCATGCCGAAGGTGCAGGAAGTCGTCAAGCAGCTGTTCGGTAAGGAGCCGCATAAGGGCGTCAACCCGGATGAAGTCGTCGCACTCGGCGCCGCCATCCAGGCCGGCGTTCTCCAGGGCGACGTCAAGGACGTTCTGCTCCTCGACGTGACCCCGCTGTCTCTCGGCATCGAGACCCTCGGTGGCGTCTTCACCCGTCTGATCGAGCGTAACACCACGATCCCGACCAAGAAGAGCCAGACCTTCTCGACCGCCGACGACAACCAGCAGGCCGTCACCATCCGCGTTTCGCAGGGTGAGCGCGAAATGGCTGCCGACAACAAGCTGCTCGGCCAGTTCGACCTCGTTGGCCTGCCGCCGGCACCGCGTGGCGTTCCGCAGATCGAAGTCACCTTCGATATCGACGCCAACGGCATCGTGCAGGTTTCGGCCAAGGACAAGGGCACCGGCAAGGAACAGCAGATCCGCATCCAGGCATCTGGTGGTCTCTCCGACGCCGACATCGAAAAGATGGTCAAGGACGCCGAAGCCAATGCCGAAGCCGACAAGAAGCGTCGCGAAGGCGTGGAAGCCAAGAACCAGGCCGAAAGCCTGATCCACTCCAGCGAGAAGTCGCTGAAGGATTACGGTGACAAGGTGACCGAGGCCGATCGCACCGCGATCTCAGATGCGATTGCTGCTCTGAAGTCTGCCGTCGAGGCAACCGAGCCGGATGCCGAAGACATCAAGGCAAAGACCCAGACCCTCATGGAAGTCTCCATGAAGCTCGGTCAGGCGATCTATGAAGCCCAGCAGGCTGAAGGTGGTGCGGCAGACGCATCCGCAGAAGCTGGTGATGACAATGTCGTCGATGCCGACTACGAAGAAGTCAAGGACGACGACCGCAAGAAGTCCGCGTAAGCTGGACCAAAACGGTCACGTTTGAAACTGACATTCCGGCTGCCCACCATGGCAGCCGGAAATCCATTTCCGGGGTCTGATCCTTAATGGCAAAAGCCGATTTTTACGAAACGCTGGGTGTCGCCAAGACGGCGGACGAAAAAGAGCTGAAAAGCGCCTTCCGCAAACTCGCCATGAAATTCCATCCGGACAAGAATCCGGGCGATCATGAGGCCGAGCGTAAATTCAAGGAAATCAACGAAGCCTACGAAATGCTCAAGGATCCGCAGAAGCGGGCGGCCTATGACCGTTACGGTCACGCAGCCTTCGAGCATGGCGGCATGGGCGGTGGCGGCTTCGGCGGCGGTGGCTTTGGCGGCGGTGGTGGGTTCTCCGATATTTTCGAGGATATCTTCGGCGAGATGATGGGCGGCGGGCGTCAGCGGCAGCGCTCTTCGGGTGGCCGCGAGCGTGGCGCCGATCTTCGCTACAACATGGAAATTTCGCTGGAGGAATCATTCTCCGGCAAGACGGCGCAAATCCGCGTTCCGACATCGATCACTTGCGACGTCTGTTCCGGCTCGGGCGCAAAGCCCGGCACGCAGCCGAAAACCTGCGGCACCTGCCAGGGTTCCGGCCGCGTGCGCGCTGCCCAGGGCTTCTTCTCGATCGAACGGACCTGCCCGACCTGTCATGGGCGCGGCACGATCATTCCCGATCCGTGCACGAAGTGCCATGGCCAGGGTCGCGTCACCGAAGAGCGTTCGCTTTCGGTGAACATTCCGGCCGGCATCGAAGACGGTACCCGCATTCGCCTGCAGGGCGAGGGCGAGGCCGGCATGCGTGGTGGTCCGGCGGGCGATCTCTATATCTTCCTGTCGGTCAAGCCGCATGAATTCTACCAGCGCGACGGCGCCGACCTCTATTGCACCATCCCGATCTCGATGACGACGGCGGCACTTGGCGGCACGTTTGACGTGGCGACGCTCGATGGCACCAAGTCGCGCGTTACCGTGCCGGAAGGCACGCAGGCCGGCAAGCCGTTCCGCCTCAAGGGCAAGGGCATGCCGGTGCTGCGGTCGCCGCAGACGGGTGACCTCTACATCCAGATCCAGATCGAGACTCCGCAGAAGCTGACGAAGCGGCAACGCGAACTCCTTCAGGAGTTCGAGCAGCTGTCCTCGAAGGAAAACAATCCGGAATCGACGGGGTTCTTTGCCCGAATGAAGGAATTCTTCGAGGGCTGATCGGGCCATCGATAAAATGCTAAGAGGCTCGGTTGTTCCTGCAACCGGGCCTTTATTGTTTTTTGCTCCGGACTGCCTATGCAGGGTTGTTGCGCGGGCGCGACTTTCGCAGTCAAAATGGCTTTACTATTTTGGATCAGCCAAATGATTGGTGGGACATTAAGATAATAAAAGGGTAAATTAGCAGGCCGAACAACATAGCAGCGCCGAGGGACACTTGGAACGCCGTCTCGCAGCCATCCTCGCAGCAGATATCGTCGGTTACAGCCGATTGATGGGATCAGATGAATCCGGGACGCTGAGTGCGGTAAAGTCCTGCCGCACGGAGCTCCTCAACCCGAAAATTGCGCAGCATCGCGGCCGCATCGTCAAGATGACCGGTGACGGCATGTTGGTGGAATTCTCCAGCATTGTGAACGCGGTTGCCTGTGCCGACGAGGTGCAGCGGGAGACGGCGCAGCGAAACCTCTCCGTACTTGAAGACAAGCGCATCGAGTTCCGGATCGGTATTCATCTTGGCGATGTTATCGTCGAGGAGGGCGATATTTTCGGCGATGGCGTCAATGTTGCCGCCCGGCTGGAAACTTTGGCCGAACCCGGCGGTATTGCTGTCTCCGCCTCGGTCAAGGACCATGTCGGTTCGCGGCTCGACCTATCGTTCGAGGATCGCGGCGAGCATAGGCTCAAGAACATCAAGGAACCGATCAGGGTCTATGCGATCTCTCCGCGGCGGGCGCTGCCGCTGAAAGTGAACAAGGCCGCTCTGGCCGCAGCCAAGGAAAAGCACAAGCAGCTCGTTGCCGTCTTGCCTTTCACCAACATGAGCGGTGACGCCGAGCAGGAGTATTTTTCGGACGGCATCACCGAAGACATCATTACCGACCTCTCCAAGGTATCGAACCTCTACGTCGTCGCACGCAACACCGCCTTCACCTACAAGGGAAAATCCGTGCAGGTGAAGCAGGTCGCGGCCGAGCTCGGCGTCGACTTCGTTCTCGAGGGCAGCGTCCGCAAGGTCGGGCAGCGGGTGCGCATTACCGGGCAGCTCATTGATGCGAAGAACGGCGGGCACCTTTGGGCGGACCGCTTTGACCGTGACCTGACCGATATTTTTGCGATCCAGGACGAGATCACCCACGCGATCGTCGATCAACTCAAGATCAAGCTGCTGCCGGAGGAGCGGCGAGCGATCGAAGCCGAGCAGACATGCAATGTCGAAGCCTACACCTATTACCTGCGCGGCCGGCAACTTTCTCACACCTGGACGCGGCCTTATCTGCTTCTGGCGCGGCGTATGTTTGCGACTGCGGTCGCTCTCGATCCGGAATATGCGCGTGCCTATGCCGGGATGGCCGATTGCGAGTCGGCGCTGCGCGACTGGCATGCGGGAGAGTATACGCTACAGGGGATTCTCAATCTGAGCGCCAAGGCGCTTGCGCTCGATCCAAATCTCGCGGAGGCGCACGCCTCGCGCGGGCTGGCGCTGCACCAGGACGGGCGCGACGAAGAGGCGCTGAGCGAGTTCGAAAAGGCGCTGGCGCTGGAGCCCGATCTCTATGAGGCGAATTTCCACTATGGCCGCTTCCTTTTCATGGAGGGCAAGTTCGAAGGAGCCATTACATTCTTCACCAGGGCGGCCGAGATCAGGCCGGACGACTATTTGTCGCCGATACATCTGATGAGCGCATGTCGATCGCTCGGGCTGGAGGAAGAACGAGCGCACTGGGCGCACATCTGCATCGAGCGCGCCGAAGAGGCCCTGGAGCGGCATCCGGAAAATTCAGGCCCAGCTCATCGCGGCGCGCTCGCCCTGGCGCACATGGGCGAGGCGGAAAAAGCAAAGGAGTGGGTGAGGCGCGCCCAGATGATCGACCCGGATGACATTGTTGCGCAGTATAACATCGCCTGTGTTTACGCGTTGCTGAACGAATGCGACGCTGCGCTGGACTTGTTGGAGGAGCTACTGCCGCTGTCGTCCTGTTATCACATCCTGTGGTTCAAGCATGATTCGGATCTGGATTCGGTGCGCGATCACCCCCGATTCGAAAAGATGCTGGATGCGATCGCGGCCTGCTCAGCCTCGCTGGACTTCAAGGTGGCGTCGGAATAGCGCGGGCGCCCCGACAATTGTTCCATTCTGGAACAGGCCGAAATGCGCATCTGTCTTGCGTTAACGCAGGCAATCAATGGCGCTTTGCAAAGTCACACGAAGCGGCCAGTATCCTTGCGGGGATCAACCAAAAAATCGAGGGCAACTTCCATGATGGCAGCAGCCGCTTCCGTGTCTTTCCAGTCTGACGATGTTGATGTGCTCGCCGGCGCGCTCTACGCGTGGTGCGCTGAGCGCAATATCAAGCTGCGCAGCCAGCAGGGACTTGCGATCGCCAGCATCGCGATAGATCTCTATCATGCCGGCCATCAGACGCAGGACGATTTGCTCGTCGCCCTTCACGAGCGCGAGCTGCACTGACCGGCAGAGCAGAGCTCAGCCCAACGCCTCGACGTAGCTTTCGCCGGTCATGATCGACAGGATGGTCTTCACGGCCTCCTTGCCTGCTGTGGAGCGAAGCTTGTCGTAGTGCAGGGCAAGCTCATAGGCCTCCGCGCTGAGACCTGGTCGCGCCGATCCGTCACGCGGATTGGCGCCTTCGAACAGGTCCGAAATATCCACGCCCAGAAAGACCGCGATCTGGTGAAGCTTGCTCGCGGATACGCGATTGGTGCCTTTCTCGTATTTCTGAATCTGTTGAAAAGTCAGCCCCAGCGCGTCTCCCAGTTCCAGCTGCGATATGCGTCGTTTGGCCCTGAGCGTCCGGACATTTCTGCCGACAATAATATCTACCGGATCTGGCACTGCTGTGTTCCCTCATTATAAATTCAAATGCGCTAGTACTATGCCCGCCTTTTGTAATATCTCAACCAATCAGTTGCAATTTTCAACCTGCTTTTGCTGTGGTTTTGAGCCGCTCAGTCATACACTTTCGGCGTAGACATCGACCGTAAGGTGCACGCTATTTGCGATGCGCGTTTAGGGCGGCAATCGTGCGTAAGTCGCACTCTATTTTACTTGCCGCGGCGATCGCCTGATTCTCCGTCGATTCCGTGGCTTGCCAAACTTGACCCAGGTATCGACAACTCATATTTTAGAATAATTCTAAAACGAGGTTGTCATGTTCAACAGACTTTTCAGTTCATCCAAGCGTTCTTTTGATTCATTGTCCGAACAGGAAATACTCGCGCTTGCAATCGGCTCCGAAGAGGACGACGCGCGCATTTACCTCGCCTACGCCGACATGCTGCGGGACGCGTATCCCGCCTCGGCAAAAGTCTTCGAGGGCATGGCAGAGGTCGAGGACACGCATCGCAAATCCCTGATCGAAATTTATCGCCAGCGGTTCGGCGAGCGCATTACGCTCATCCGGCGCGAGCATGTTCGAGGATTCTACGAGCGCAAGCCTGACTGGCTGCGGCGCAACCTGTCATTGGACAAGATCCGGGACGAGGCGGCGGCCATGGAACAGCAGGCCTATCGCTTCTACGTCGAGGCCGCGACCCGTGTGACCGACGCCGGAACGAGGCAGCTGTTGGGTGACTTGGCGCTCGCCGAGCAAGGCCACGAAGAGATCACCCACATGCTGGGCGACAAGCACACGCCTGACGATGTAAAGGCGGAGGAAGACGTCGCGGCGCGGCGGCAATTGGTTCTGACCTACGTGCAGCCCGGTCTCGCTGGTCTGATGGACGGCTCGGTCTCGACATTGGCGCCGATCTTTGCGGCCGCGTTTGCGACCCAGGACACCTGGCAGACTTTCCTTGTCGGCATGTCCGCATCGGTCGGCGCCGGAATCTCGATGGGCTTCACTGAGGCGGCGCATGACGACGGCAAGATTTCCGGCCGCGGTTCGCCGATCAAGCGTGGCCTCGCCTGCGGGGTCATGACGGCGCTCGGCGGTCTTGGCCACACCTTGCCGTATCTGATCCCGAACTTCTGGACTGCAACGACGATGGCGGTGATCATCGCGATCTTCGAGCTTTGGGCGATCGCGTTCATCCAGAACAGGTTTATGGAAACACCGTTCTTGCGTGCCGCCTTGCAGGTGGTTGTCGGCGGCGGTCTTGTTCTCGGGGCCGGTATTCTGATTGGAAATGGCTGAGATACAAAAAAGGCCGGCATCTCGCCGGCCTTTCCTGTTCAATTCGATATCGTCTACCTCAAGGCGCCGACCAAAACGTCGCGGCCGTTTTCGATGGTGACCCAGCGACCGGCATTGGCGCTCGACTGGCGCTTGATGAACGAGTAGGGGGTGTCGAACCACGGCTTGACGCTGGATGCCAGGTTGTCGAGCACGAAGTCGCCGTTGGTGGTGCGCAACGTCAGCACGGCATGGCCTTCGCCGTCAGGCTTGCGAACGACCGTGAGCAGAAGGTTAGCTGGCGAAATTCCCCGTTGAATCAGGACGCGGCGCTTCAAGAGGGCGAAGTCTTCGCAATCGCCCGCGGTCGTGGGATAAGCCCAGACTTCATCCTTGCCGTAGATTTCCTTGTCGGTCATCGGTGTGATGCTGTTGTTGACCGTGGCGTTGACCGATCGCACCATTCCCCATTTGGCATCAGACATCTCAGCCGGCGAGGTGTTGCGGTTCGGGCCGCATTCGTTGCGATGGATCTGGCAGAAGTCGTAGTGGCCGATCGGCTGGGAAGTGGCTGCGCCTGTGACCATCGAGAGGTTGTTGGTGGAAGCCGGCGTTGCGGCTGTAGACATAGCAAACACGGCCATCATGGCCACGACGAAACCCTTGATCCGCACGCCCGCTCTTCCCTTGCATCGCCCATGTATTGTTAACAAAAAGTTAACGGACGGAGGCTCGGAGAGTCAATCGTTACTTCTGGGGAGGGGGGCGCTAACCACCAACATGGTTAAAATCCGTTAGGATTTGGCACAGGTGGTACCGTTTGAATTATCGGATAAGCCCTTTGACGGCGGCAAGGATGCGCTCGATGTCCTGCGGTCGCGAAAGCCGGTGATCGCCGTCGCGCACAAAGGTCAGCACGACATCGTCGGCAGGCAGATGCTCCACCAGTTTCATGGCGTGCTGATAGGGAACGTCGGGATCCTTCATCCCCTGCAGGATATGCACGGGGCAACCGGTCTCAATGATGCCTTTGAGCACGCTGTTGTCGCGCCCGTCCTCCATCAGCGCCCGGGTATAGATGTTTGGCTCCGGGCTATAGGCCGACCGCTCTTCGAAGTAGCCGCGGTCGGCTAGCGAGGCTTTCTCCTTCTTCGTGAGGTTCGGCTCGATCAGATCGGTGGTGAAGTCGGGAGCCGGCGCAATCAGCACCATGCCTTCCAGCTTCGGCCCGTCCTGCCGCTTGGCAAGTTCCTGCGCGAGCCTGAGAGCAATCCATCCGCCCATCGACGAGCCGACGACCAGAATCCGGTCGGGGGCCGTGTGGAGGATCACGGCAAGTGCTTCCTCCAGCCAGCGCGAGATCGTCCCGTCGGTAAACTTGCCGCCGGATAGGCCGTGCCCGGAATAGTCGAGGCGTAGACAGGCGAGGCCGTTTTCCGCGGCAAACCTGTCGAGTTCGATCGCCTTGCTGCCGCTCATGTCGGAGCGGTATCCGGATAACCAAACGAGGGTTGGGCCGCTTGCCTGACCGGATTGGCTGCGCGCGATGTAGGCAATCTCGCGTGCGGCTTCGCCTTCTCCGACGGTCAGATATTGTTGGTCATGAATGAAATTTGCGTCAGACATCGCAGAACTCCGGTTGTTTTGGCCTATAAAACAGATTCTTGACAGGCTGACAGCAGGTGTTTTTTCCGCTAAAGAATGCTACTGACTCCGTTGCAGCAATGGTGAGACTACGTTTGTACTCCCGTGATTGGGAGTGCCAGGGCTGCAGCGATCCGAAACAACGCGAGGAGAATACGACCATTCGCAGACCCTTTAAAGCCGACGCGCCCGTGAAGGAAGGGCCGCGCTCGAACCGGGAAATTCGCATCCCCCGAGTTCAGCTGATTGATGCTGAAGGACAGAACTTGGGCGTTGTGCCCACCGACCAGGCGTTGAAAATGGCTGAAGAAGCCGGCCTCGACCTGGTGGAAATCTCCCCCAATGCCGAACCGCCTGTGTGCAAGATCCTCGATCTGGGCAAGCTGAAATATGCCAACCAGAAGAAGGCCGCTGAGGCGCGCAAGAAGCAGAAGATTGTCGAAGTCAAAGAAATCAAGATGCGCCCCAATATCGACACCCATGACTATGAGGTGAAGATGAAGGCGATGGGCCGTTTCTTTGAAGACGGTGACAAGGTCAAGGTGACGCTAAAGTTCCGTGGCCGCGAAATGGCGCACCAGGAGCTCGGTATGAAGCTGCTGCAGCAGGTGAAGGCCGACACGACCGAATATGCCAAGGTCGAAGCCGAGCCCAAGCTTGAAGGCCGCCAGATGATGATGGTGCTCGCGCCGAAGTGACGCGCTTCGCCACTCTCGTATCAAAGCCGTCCGTAAGGGCGGCTTTTGTATTTTGAGGCCTCGCCCACCCAATCTGACAGGATGCTGACAAACGCGCTCAACGGTCTGTCAGCGAGAGTTTGGCAATCTGTTCTCAACAAGAAGAGAGCAGAAGGCAAAGATCATGAAGAAGACCATTTCACACACGTTTCTGGCTTCCGTCGCCGCAATCGCGGTGACCTTGTCGCTCCCGACAATCCAGACGTTCACATCAGGCCATTTCTCGTCGGCAGCATTTGCCCGTGGTGGCAGCGATGATGGCGGTGGAAGCAGCGGTAGCGGTTCCGGCGGCAGCGGCGGCAGCGGCAACAGTGGATCCAGCCACAGCGGTGGTAGTGATGACCACAGCGGCAGCGGGCGTGGTGGTGATGATCACAGCGGTCGCGGCGGTCACGACGACGGTAATGACGACCATGGCCGTGGCCGTGGAGCCGATGACGGAGCCAATCATGACGCCAATGACGACAATCCAGGCGAGCACCGCCGTGGTGGTCGCAACGACAATCGCCCGGAAGTGACCCTCTCAGTGTCTCAGCAAAGCCTGGCAGGACTGCTGAACGGCTCGCTCGTCGCCGTCGATCAGCTCGGCCGGCGCCTCGAGGTCGAGGTTGAGCTCGAGCACGGGACACGGGAGGTCGTGGCGCATCCACACAGAGGTGACTTTGTTCGAAACCCTGGCGCGATCACCAGCGTCAATATAGTTCCCGCTTCGGCGCAATAATCTGCCCGGCGCGGTCTTCCGGCCACCCCTTCGGAAGAAAGAACTCCGCCGCGCCCCGGCGGAGTTCTTGGTTTCTTGGAACCTTGTCTCGTCGCGATAAAGCGTTCAGTGTAGGTTCCGCGATTGCAGATGCATTGAGGTACTTGGAAGGTCAATGAACACAAGCCGTCGCAGTTTCATGACGATGTTGATGCTGGCCGTGGCGCTCGCCGCCGCCGGCCCGATGTTCGTTTCCCATGCCGAAGCCAAGGATGGTGGTGGCAGCGACGATGGTGGCGGCAGCGGTGGTAGCAGCGGTGGGAGTGGTTCGAGCGGCGGCAGTGGCTCGTCGGGCTCCGGCTCGTCCGGATCCTCGGGATCCAACTCGGGCAGCGGCAGTTCCAATTCCGGTCGTGGCGGCCACGACGATCACGGGGGCGATGATGGCGGCGACGACCACGGCGGCGGCGGAGGCGGCGGCGGTAATAGCGGCCGCGGCAGTGGCGGACGGAACACCGATTCCGATCGCGCGCGCGATGCCGTTCGCGAGGGACGGATCCTGCCGCTGAAGACCGTTCTTCAGCGCATCGACGCAAAACGCTACGGTCGGGTCATCGACGTCAATCTCCGTCGATCTATGTTCAGCGATGTGTATCAAGTGAAGGTTCGCGACGGGACGGGCGCGATCAGGACATTGCGCGTCGACGCCCGCAACGGAGCATTGCTGGGGGGCTAGGGGCTATGCGTATCCTGTTGGCGGAGGATGATCCCAATATTTCCGGCCATGTGGTCGAAAAGCTGGGGCGGGAAGGCTATCGCGTCGAGGTGTTTGCGAGCGGGCCTGCCGTGTGGGAAGAGGGCGAGACTGGCGATTATTCAGCCATCATCCTCGACCTCGGTTTGCCCGGCATGGACGGGCTCTCGATCCTGAAGCGCTGGCGTGGCGCTGGCATCAACACGCCGGTTCTCGTTCTGACTGCCCGCGGCTCGTGGATGGAGCGCGTCGACGGCTTCGATGCGGGTGCCGATGACTATCTGCCGAAGCCGTTTCGCACCGAGGAGTTGCTGGCCCGCCTGCGGGCGCTTCTTCGCCGCACCGGGGCCGTTGCGACGCGCGTCAAATCCACCAGCCGCTTCACGCTTGATGAGAGCGCCCGGCGGGTGACGTTCGACGGACGCGAACTCGACCTCAGCCCGTTGGAATACCGGATGATCGCGCTTTTCATCGGAAAGCCCGGAGAAGTGCTCAGCCCCACCGAACTGGCAAGCCAGGTGCAGGGGCGCGATGACGATTCCGCCAAGAATGCCGTGGAAGCCATGGTGGCGCGGCTGCGCAAGAAAACGGACAGTGATGCCATCGAGACGCGGCGCGGCTTCGGCTATGTTCTTCCGGAGCGACCCCGGTGATCCACTCGCTGCATTTTCGCCTGGCTGCCGGAGCGCTTGTCGCGATCGCCTTGGCGTTGACGCTCGTCTGGGCAGTGCTCAGCCACCTGTTCACCGATTATCTGGCCGACCAGTATTCCAACGAAATGACGTCGGTGATGGACTCGCTGGCAGCGCGGCTCAGCGTGGAGAATGGCGCCCTTGAATTGAAGAACGAGCCTGCCGACTCGCGCTTCCAGATTCCGGCCGGCGGCCGCTACTGGCAGATCTCTCCCGATGGCAACGAGGAGCCGCTGCGGTCCCGCTCGCTGTGGGACGAGGAGATCACCGCGGATGACCTGTCGAAGGACATGTATTGCGGATTCCGGGAAACGGACGGGCCGGATGGCTCGCCGCTGCTGGTGTCGATGAAGACGATGGCGCTCGGCGAAGGCGACGCAAAGAAGAACTTCACCGTCTACGCCGCTTTTTCCAAGCCGGAGATGGACGCAGCGCTTGAAAGCTATCACCGGCCGTTGCGCCTGATGCTGCTTTCGACCGGCGGCATGCTGCTGTTGGCGGCGTTTCTACAGGGCTGGGTGGGCCTGCGCCCGCTGGTGCGGCTTCGCGATCGCGTCGCCGATATCAGGGCCGGGCGCAGCTCTCACATCGGCACGGAGGGACCGAGCGAGGTCAAGCCGCTGGTTCGCGAGATCAACCTGCTGCTCAGCGAGCGTGAGACGGCGATCGAGCGGGCCCGCGCTCGCGCGAGCGACCTCGCCCACGGGTTGAAGACGCCGCTAACGGTGTTGTCGCACCTGGTTGAGGCTCTGCCCGAGGGCCAACGCGACACAGCCTTGCAGCAGATCGAGCTGGTCCGGCAGCGCGCCGACCGCCAATTGCAGGCGGCCCGCATGGGCGTGGAGCAGATGGCAACGACATCGCTGCTCGGGATCTCGGGAAAGCTCGTCAACGTCTTGACACCCTTCACCGAAGAGAAGGGTATCGACTGGCATCTCGATATCGACCCGTCGCTCACGGTACAGGCGGATCCCGCCGATATTGCCGAGGCGCTTGGCAACGTGCTCGACAATGCCGTGCGCTTTGCCAGAACACGCATCGATCTTTCCGCCGGGCGCTCACAGGATGATGTCGTGCTCAGCGTTTCCGATGATGGGCCTGGAGCCGATCCGGAGAGCTATAACTTGATGTTGAAGCGCGGCGTCCGGATCGACGAAGGCACGGCAGGAACTGGGTTGGGGCTGGCGATCTCGGGCGATATCCTGGAGGCCTACGGCGGCAGGCTCGATCTTTCCGCCTCGCGGTGGGGCGGCCTTCAGGTGAAACTGATGCTCCCGGCCATGGCCGGCCGACCTCCCGCCATTGCCTAGAAGATTCATCCGCCGCCCCGTTGCACTTTTATGACGCTGCGGTTATAAGCGCGCGTCCGAACTGACCGGCAGGGCATGCCGTGGCGGTTTCGAATGCTTGCGGAACGGTTCGTCACCGGAGCCGCAGATCAACAACAAACGCTCCCGCACCTTGTTGCGACGGCCGGAAACCGGGCATCGCGAGAAGGCTTCCTTGATGAAGCACGCAGGGGGATCAGAAACGGAGTAGCAAAATGCCCAAGATGAAGACGAAGTCTGCTGCCAAGAAGCGGTTCAAGATCACCGCGACCGGCAAGGTCAAGGCTGCAGCTGCTGGCAAGCGCCATGGCATGATCAAGCGTACCAACAAGTTCATCCGCGATGCACGTGGCACCATGGTTCTCGCAGAACCGGATGGCCGCAAGGTCGTGAAGAACTACCTGCCGAACGGTCTCTAAGACTATTCCGCGAACGCTTTAGATTAAGGAGATCATGAAATGGCACGTGTAAAAAGAGGCGTTACCGCCCACGCCAAGCACAAGAAGGTTTTGAAGGCCGCTAAGGGCTTTTACGGCCGTCGCAAGAACACCATCCGCGCCGCGAAGGCTGCTGTCGATCGTTCGAAGCAGTACGCTTACCGCGACCGCAAGATCAACAAGCGCAACTTCCGCGCTCTCTGGATCCAGCGTATCAACGCTGCCGTCCGCGAATTCGGCCTGACCTACGGCCGCTTCATCGACGGCCTGAACAAGGCTGGCATCGAAGTCGACCGTAAGGTTCTCTCCGACATGGCAATCCATGAGCCGGAAGCATTCGGTGCACTCGTTGCTGCCTCCAAGAAGGCTCTCGAGTACCTGAAGGACGCCGGTACGAAGAACGAGTTTGAAGCAGCCGTCAACTAAGCCGGCGCTATTCGAACCTTTGCTTCGATGATTTGGGACCCGCGCTGGCCAGGCTTGCGCGGGTTCTTTGCATTTGGCGCGACGGCGATTGAGACGGCTTGGTCGCTCCTCGTTCGACGTCGCGGGCTTTTTGTGGTGTGCCCGGTTGATTGGCTGCGTGCACATGGGTAGTGATCTGCGACGCTTCATCGTGGCGCTTGAGCTATCCGATGCATGTTTTCGTGAATTATCGACAAGACTGACGCCCTGTGAGGCAGGAAAAGATGACCGAACTCGAAACTCTGGAAAAGCAACTTCTGTCTGATGTGGCAGCCGCTGCCGACGAGCCGGCGATAGAAGCCGTGCGTGTCGGCGCGCTCGGCAAGAAGGGTTCGGTCTCCGAGCTCCTGAAGACGCTTGGTTCGATGACGCCGGAAGAGCGCCAGACGCGCGGCGCGGCGATCAACGCGTTGAAGAACGCCGTCACAGACGCGATCACGGAACGCAAGGCAGACCTGAAGAAGGCCGCGATCGATGCGCGCCTCAAGGCCGAGACGGTCGACGTCAGCCTGCCGGTCCGCTCTTCGCCCGCCGAGCGCGGCCGCATCCATCCGATCAGCCAGATCATCGACGAGATCACCGCGATCTTCGGCGACATGGGCTTCTCGATTGCCGAGGGTCCCGATGTCGAGACCGACTACTACAATTTCACGGCGCTGAACTTCCCGGAAGGCCACCCGGCCCGCGAGATGCACGACACCTTCTTCTTCAATCCGGATGAGAACGGTGAGCGCAAGGTGCTGCGCACGCACACCTCGCCGGTGCAGGTGCGTACCATGGAGGCGCAGAAGCCGCCGATCCGCATCATCATCCCGGGCAAGACCTATCGCCAGGACAGCGACGCGACGCACTCGCCGATGTTCCATCAGGTCGAAGGCCTCGTCGTCGACAAGAAGGCCAATGTCGCCAACATCCGCTGGGTGCTGGAAGAGTTCTGCAAGACCTTCTTCGAGGTCGACAGCGTCACCATGCGCTTCCGTCCGTCCTTCTTCCCGTTCACGGAACCGTCCTTCGAAGTCGACATCCAGTGCGACCGCTCCGGCCCGATCGTCAAGTTCGGCGAAGGCACCGACTGGATGGAAATCCTCGGCTGCGGCATGGTTCATCCGAACGTGCTGCGCGCCGGTGGTCTCGATCCCGACGAGTACCAGGGCTTTGCCTGGGGCATGGGCCTCGACCGCATCGCCATGCTGAAATACGGCATGCCCGACCTGCGCGACTTCTTCAACGCCGACGTCCGCTGGATGACCCATTACGGCTTCCGCCCGCTCGACATGCCGACGCTGTTCGGCGGTCTGAGCGCGTAAGGGAGGATAGAGATCATGAAGTTCACACTTTCTTGGCTGAAAGATCATCTGGAAACGGATGCGACCCTCGATGAAATCTGCAAGCGCCTGACCGAGATCGGGCTCGAGGTTGAGGATGTCGACGACAGGGCGGCGTTCAAGCCGTTCGTCATCGCCCGGGTTCTGTCGGCTGAAAAGCATCCGGAGGCCGATCGCCTGAAGGTGCTGTCGGTCGATGCCGGTCCTGATGTGAACGGCGGCAAGCCGCTGCAGATCGTCTGCGGTGCGCCGAATGCCCGCGCCGGTCTGGTCGGCGCGCTGGCGCGGCCGGGCGACTATGTGCCGGGTATCGACGTAACGCTCGGCGTCGGCAAGATCCGCGGCGTCGAAAGCCAAGGCATGATGTGCTCCGAAAAGGAGCTGAACATGTCCGACAGCCACGACGGCATCATCGACCTGCCGGCAGATGCGCCGGTCGGCACCTCCTTCGCCGCCTACGCCCATCTCGACGATCCCATGATCGAGATCAACCTGACGCCGAACCGTCCGGATTGCACCTCGATCTACGGCATCGCCCGTGATCTGGCGGCATCAGGCCTCGGCACGCTGAAGACCCGGCCCGCGCCGTCCTTCGCGATCGAAGGCGAGACGCCCGTCAAGGTAACGCTCGACCTCGATGACGACAGGCTTTGCCCGGGCTTTGCGCTCCGCCTCGTGCGCGGCGTCAAGAACGGCCCGAGCCCGAAATGGCTGCAGCAGCGCCTGCTGGCGATCGGCCTGCGCCCCATCAACGCCCTCGTCGACATCACCAACTACATGACCTTCGACCAGGGTCGCCCGATGCACGTCTTCGACGCCGCCAAGGTCAAGGGTAACCTGACCGTCCGCCGCGCCAGGGATGGCGAAACGGTACTGGCGCTCGATCAGCGCGAGTACAAGCTTGGCCCCAACAATGTCGTGATCGCGGATGCCGATGGCATCGAGTCGATCGGCGGCATCATGGGCGGCGAGCATTCCGGCTGCGATGAGAACACCACAGACGTCCTCATCGAGAGTGCTCTCTGGGATCCGATGAACATCGCAAAGTCGGGCCGCGGCCTCGGGATCATCACCGATGCCCGCTACCGCTTCGAGCGCGGCGTCGATCCCGAATACATGGTTCCGGGCATCGAGCGCACCACCGAACTGGTCCTCGGACTCTGCGGCGGCACTGCGGCCAAGGCCGACGTCGTCGGCTACAAGGGCTATGACCCCAAGATCGTCGATTTCCCCTTCTCCGAGGTCAAGCGCCTGACGGGCCTTGAGGTCTCGACGGAAGAGAGTGTCGCCATCCTGACCCGCCTCGGCTTCAAGGTTACCGGCTCCGGCGAACGCGTCTCGGTTGCCGTCCCATCCTGGCGTCCCGATGTCGATGGCAAGGCCGACCTCGTCGAGGAAGTCATGCGCATCCACGGCGTCGACAACATCAAGCCGGCGCCGCTGGAAAGCCATGCTGAAGTCAACGGCAAGATCCTGACGACGCTGCAGATTCGCACCCGCACCGCCAAGCGCGCGCTCGCCTCGCGTGGCATGCTGGAGGCCGTCACCTGGTCCTTCATCTCCGAGGATCAGGCAAAGCTCTTCGGTGGCGGCTCGCCGGCGCTGAAGCTTGCCAACCCGATCGCTGCCGACATGTCCGACATGCGCCCATCGCTGCTGCCGGGCCTGCTGAGCGCTGCCCAGCGCAATGCCGACAAGGGCTATGGCGACGTCGCGATCTTCGAAGTCTCCGGCACCTATGAGAACGATCGCCCCGAGGGCCAGCGCCGTGTTGCCGGCGGTGTGCGCCGTGGCACCGCCTCGCTTGCGGGCGCCGGTCGCATGTGGCTTAACGCTGCCAAGGGCGGCGGCAAGCCGGTCGACGTCTTCGACGCCAAGGCCGATGCGCTCGCCGTGATCGAGGCCTGCGGCCTGCCGATGGGCAACATCCAGATCGAGCAGGGCGGACCGGATTGGTATCACCCCGGCCGTTCCGGCACCATCAAGATGGGTCCAAAGGTCATTCTCGGCTATTTCGGCGAGTTCCATCCCTCGACGCTTGAGGCCCTCGACGTATCGGGTGCGCTTTCGGGCTTCGAAGTCTATATCGACGCCATGGCCGAGCCGAAGAAGAAGGCGACCCGCACCAAGCCGGCGCTGGAGCTTTCGCCCTTCCAGGCCGTTAAGCGCGATTTCGCTTTCGTCGTCGACAAGTCGGTGGAATCAGGCGCGATCATCAAGGCCGCGACGGGCGCCGACCGCAAGCTGGTTACATCAGTCAACGTCTTCGACATCTTCGAAGGTCCGTCGCTCGGCGAAGGTAAGAAGTCGGTGGCGATTGAAGTGCAGATCCAGCCGGTCGAGCGCACGCTGACCGACGAGGATTTCGAGGCGCTGACCGAGAAGATCGTTGCCAGCGTGACAAAGTTTACCGGCGGCGTCCTCAGAGCCTGAGGCGCATCCGATCTCAAGGCAAAAGCCGGCGATCGTCTCGCCGGCTTTTCTATGTGTGGAGATAGTAGAGCTTGTTGACGATCGTCCATCGACCGTCGATCTTCAGCATCGAGAGATAGTCGGTGAAGCGCATGCCGGCGAAATCGTCGCTCACCTTCACGCTCGCCGCATCGCCGACGATGTCCAGCATCTGGATGTCCATGTGCGGCTGTGTCGTGGGCGGTGCCGAGCCCTCGGCGACGATCGCGGCGATGAACTCTTCCCTGTTCAGCCATTCAACGGCATTTTCGTAGTGCCCGATGATGGCGCATTGCGGATGAAAAGCCTTCCGCAAAGCAGCTTCGTTGGCGAAGGTCATGCCCTCGACGTAGAGATGGACGACTGCTTCGATTGCCTGCTGGTCCGACATGTCTCACCTCGCCAGAAAGATGCCCAATAGCATAGTGCAGCGAATGGGTGCGGCAAGGTCGCCAGATGCAGCAGCACCTTAACCTTTTGGCTGGGTCGCAAGCTCCGCCGGCCAGCCGGGAATGCTCGCCGGCGATCTCCCCGGTTGTCGATCGCGCCGGGAAGGAACCTGTGCAGCTATTGTTGCTCCCGCGGGACCGACAATCAGGCCGCGGCCTTTTGGTTGGCGGCTGTCATCGCCAGCTGTGACAGGGTCTTGTCCGTCGCGGCCTCTTCCTTGAGCGTCGCGTCGAGCAGGGCGACGACGTCCTTCTTGCCGAGCGTCTGTGCCCAGGTCTTCAGGGTGCCGTAGCGGGCGATCTCGTAGTGTTCGACCGCCTGCGCTGCGGAGATGAGACCAGCATCGATTGCCGGCGAGCCCTTGAATTCGTCGATGATCTCTTCGCCCTCGGCAATAATGCCCTGGATCGCTTCGCAGGTCTTCCTC
Source organism: Rhizobium grahamii CCGE 502 (assembly GCF_000298315.2). GTDB lineage: Bacteria > Pseudomonadota > Alphaproteobacteria > Rhizobiales > Rhizobiaceae > Rhizobium > Rhizobium grahamii. Next base: position 56,798 of record NZ_AEYE02000003.1, read on the forward strand.
TGGGCGCGCTTCCCGACGATTTCAAAGACCTGCTGCAGGCGTTCCACATGGCCTTCCGTCTGCTCGCGATGCTTTTCGAAGCCGGCTTTCAGCTCTTGCGATTGGGCCGCCCGCGCCATTTTCGGCAGGGCGCGAAGAATCTGCCGTTCGGCAAAATAGATGTCCTTGAGCGTATCGTAGAATAGATCGTCGAGGGTCTTTTCCTTGGCCATTGTCTCTTCCCTTGCTGTGTGGAGTACCGCGAAGCGCGGACGGGAGAAGAAAGTTGAGACGACGCTAATTGTTCCGGCCGTTTTTCGGGTTGCGCCGATCGTCAGGGGCGGCAGACTGCGGCGGTCAAACAACAGGAGCTTTTCGTGAAGAAACCTGGATCCATGAAGGGCCTGGAAGATCTCGGGCGTGCGCGGCTTTCGAAGAATTTCTTCCTCCGCGATTTCCTGCACTCCGAGATCGCCGATTTCTACCGCATTCCGAACATCCCGGAGAATCCCGATCTGGCGATCGAGGCGGGAAAACGGCTTTGCGAGGAACTGCTGGAGCCGCTGCAGGCGACCTTCGGCCGGCTGCACATCCGCTCCGGCTATCGCTCGCCCGAGGTCAACCAGTTCGGCAACCGCAACAATCTCAACTGCTCGTCAAATGCCGCGACCGCCGCCGATCACATCTGGGATCTTCGCGATTTCGATGGCTGCATGGGAGCGACAGCCTGCGTCGTCGTTCCGTGGATGATCGACAACTACCACAACGAGGAGGATTGGCAGCGGCTTGCCTGGTGGATCCACGACCATCTGCCCTATGCCGCACTCTGCTTCTTCCCGAAACTCTGGGCCTTCAACATTCAATGGCATGAGCGACCCCGCCGGATCATCCAGAGCTATGTCCGGCCGCGCGGCATCCTCACAAAGCCGGGAATGGAAAACTGGGAGGGCAGCCACGCCGGGTTCTATGAAGGCTTCCCGCCGCTCAGAAGTTGACGACGTCGCCATAGATGGTCACGATCAAGCTCGCTGACTTCAGGGGCATTCATCGAGAATTCCTGATCAACTCGTTTGTCTGAGCATCTGCCGGATTGGTTGCTTCCGTCACCGATTCCTCCTTGGATGGTGGCAGTGCGACCTATCATATTGTCGGGACCGCTGTACCCCACTGCTGGAGAGGCGATAAAGCGGCCCCGTCAAGCATCATCTGCCGTTTTCAGGGCTCGCGGATTGCGGTGTCGAGTCCTCTTAAGATGGGATAGAGGAAGTAGGAGATGACGGTACGATGCCCCACCATGATCTCGGCTGAAACGGTCATACCGGGCAGCAGACGCACGGGCTCGTCCGAGCCTTTTAGCCTCGGGTCAGCGAGGGGTATGAGTGCCTTGAAATAAGGGGCCGCCGTCTGGGTTGCGGCCTCCTGCTGCGATGGGGTGAAGGCGTCGCGGCTCACCGTTCTGACCGTCCCGGATGCAGTGCCGAACTTTTGGAACGGATAGGCGTCAAACTTGATGCGCGCTTCCTTACCATTGGTAATGCGGCCGATGTCGCGGGTATTGACCGAAACCTCGGCTTCCAGCGGTACATTGAGCGGAACCAGCGTCACAATGGGCTCGGCTTCGCGCACCACGGAGCCAACAGAGCGTGCGGCAAGATCGAGCACGACTGCATCCGCAGGTGCCGTCAGTGCCACCATGTCACGCCGAAGCTCCATCTTCTTCAGTTCCTGAGCGGCGGTGTCGCGCTGGCTGCGCAGATCGACCAGTTGCTCCATGGCGGCGCGTCGAAAGTCTTCGATGAACGCTTGTCGATCCGCCTTTAGCTTGGCGAAGGTATGCTCGGCCTCATCGGCCCGGCCCTGGACGGCACTAAGACTGGTCTCGACATCAAGGCGAGCGTCGCGCGATCCAAGCAGTGTTATCAAGGATCCGCTTTCGCGATTGTAAAGCCGTTCGCGGGCACCCTCGATCTGTGACAACGTATCACGTCGATTGGCAAGGACCGCCTCCTGGTTTCGGCTCGAAGTGATCGTCGCGGCCTGGGCCGCAATCTGCTGATCGTAGTTCTGCAGCTGCGCCATGTAATAGGCACGGCGCTGCCCGAACAATTGCATCTGAAGCAGTTCGTCGCGGGATCCGCCGGCCGTCTGGGTGTAGTCCGCACCGGCAAGCTCGGCCTCCAGGCGTTTCACCTGGGCGTCGAGAGCCCCGAACTTTGCCCGTTGCTGATCGACGTCAGATTGGCTGAATGTCGCATCGAGCGTCGCGAGCACCTGACCCTTCTGCACGATCTCGCCAGCCGTGACATTGATCGTTCGGATGATTGACGTTTCGAGAGGCTGCACGACGATGGTCGGCTGCGTCGTGATCAGTTTGCCAGGTGCAACGACGACCTCATCGATCGACGAAACGGACGCCCAGACGATTGCCGCGGCAATCAGCGCGGTGATGCCGTATAGCGTCATGCGAGCGACTCTTGGCGGCGCGCGTTCCTCCAGCTCCACTGCATCGGATTGGAACTCTGCGATCGCGGCTGGCAGCGAGCGCCTGAGCGCCGGTTGAGTGACCGGGGCGGGTGCTGGAACAGGAAGGTTCTCTCTTGGTTTTTCAGCGCGCGCGTTCATGCTACCTGCCTCATCTGCTGGGACCACAGGTGACGGTATGTCATGCAGCGTGTGACCAGTTGATCATGCCTGCCGATATCGGCGATCTTGCCGCGTTCGACGACGAGAATGGCGTCCGCGTCGACAAGCGTGGAGAGGCGGTGTGAGACGATAACCACCGTTCGTCCGGCCGCGATCTGGCTGAGGTTTTGGCGAATGATCGTTTCGCTGTCTGGATCGAGCGCGCTGGTGGCCTCGTCCACGATCAGTAGTTTCGGATCGGTGATGAGTGCCCGGGCAATTGCCAGACGCTGCTTCTGACCGCCCGACAGGTTCGAGGCGTTTTCCTCAAGCATCGTGTCGAAACCACGCGGAAGTCGTTCGATGAACTCCTCGGCGCCCGCAATGCGCGCCACCTCCATGATTTCCTCGATACTTGCGTCGGGCTTTGCCGCCGCGATGTTTTCGCGAACGGTGCCGCGGAAAAGGAAGTTGTCCTGCAGCACGACACCGGTGCTCGTTCTGAGATGCACAAGGTCGATCTCGCGGCTGTCATAGCCGTCCATGCGCACAATGCCCTGCTGGTTCTGATAGAGACCTTGGATCAGTCGCGTGATCGTCGTCTTGCCGGAACCGCTCTTGCCAACGACGCCAAAGACGGAGCCGGCGGGAATGCTGAAGGAGACGTCGTCGAGTGCCGGCGGCCCATCCGGCCCGTAGCGGAACGTCACCTTGTCGAACTCGATGTTGCCTCGAAGGTGCGGGCGAATGCCGCGACCGCGGCCAGCCTGTTCCGGGCGCTGGTTCATGATCTCGCCGAGCATCCGGACCGAAAGCGCAACCTCCTGGTACTCGTGCACCATCGTCACGATCTGGACAAGCGGGCCAGACACGCGGCCGGCGAGCATGTTGAATGCGACCAATGCGCCGATGGTCATCGCGCCGCTGAAGACATCGAGGGCGCCGAGCCCGATGATCGCAACGCTCATCAGCTTTTCGAGGAGACCGGTCATCGATTGTGCGGCTGTGGAGATTTTCTCGACACGAAACCGCACCGAGATCGACTGCGCCGAATAGTCGTCCCAGGCGCGGCGCTGGCGTGGTTCAAGCGCCAGCGACTTGACCGTGCGCATGCCGTGGACGGTTTCTACGAGCAAAGCCTGGCGGTCGCCTTCGGCCTTGTAAAGCGCCTGGAGTCGACGCTGGAAGGGGCCGACAAGAAGCATGACGACAAGGCCGACAAGCGCGGCAAAGCCAATGACGACGAGGGTTAGCTTGACGCTGTAAAGAAGCAGGATCGGAATGAAGACGAGCAATGATACCCCGTCGAGAAGCGTCAAAAACAGGCGGCCGGTCAGAAACTCGCGGATCCTGCCTGTTTGCTGCATGTGCTTCACGAGGACGCCCGCCGAAGCCTGCTCGAACAAGGCGATCGGAAGATTGAGCAGATGCCCGAACGTGCGTGTCGCGATACGGATATCGATCCGGTTCGTGGCATAGAGCAACAGGTAGCGACGCAGGAAGCTGAAGGCAGCATCGAAGACAAGTGCGATGCCGACGCCAATGGTCAGGACCGTGAGCGTTGCGTAGCTTTGGTGGACCAGCACCTTGTCGATGACAAGCTGGAAGAAGATCGGCGTCATCAGGCCAAGGCCGTAGAGGACGATGGCGGCAAGGGCAACATCGCGGAAGAAGCTGCGCTGCTTGATGATCTCGGGAATGAACCAACGGAAGCCGAAGGGCTGGTCGGCATCATTGATACCGAAGTTTCGCTTCAGCATCACGACAGATCCCCGCCAGGATCTGGTGAACTGCTCCTCGTTAAGGAGAATGAAGTCAGGGCGCTCGGCGAGCGGGTCGAGAACCCTGATTTTTGCCTCTTCTTCACCCATTGCGGGGCCGGCAATGACGACCCAGTTGCCGTTGTCGAGTTCCGCCAGGACCGGGAAGGCCTCGCCCAACTGGACGAGCGACGTCCAGGAAAGGCTGATCTGCCGTGCGCGCAATCCGGCATCCTTCGCCATGCGCAGCAACTGCCGGATTTCGACCGGCCGCTCGTCGACTGCGTAGTCGTGCTGAAGGCGTTCGGGCGATAGATCGACACCGTGATGGCGTGCGACGAGAGCAAGGCAGTGTAGATTGGTGTGCAAAAACGTACTCATGGCCCACCCGGGTGTCTGCGTTGAAGAAGAGGCGTTGATCAGTTGAAGTTCGGCGAGGCGTTTGCCGATGCACCAGACGGCTGAATGATTTCAGCCTTGGGGGCCGATGGCATGTCGTTGATGCGGCGCACCGCACCCGCCTCGACCAATCCGCCAAGCGCCTTCTGCATCAGGTCAACGGCGTTCGCGAACGCGTCGACCGGCAAGATAATGCGTTGGCGGAAGACCGGCTTCGGGTTGTTGCTCGCATCGCGCTCGGTGGCCGACAGCGACATCAGATCGATGCGCACGATGGTGCCGGTAACGGTGATTTCGCCAATTCCATCTGCATAGAGTTCATTGCTCATTGTCGTCTCCTCGTTTCGATAAGTGATCATGGATGGTGATGTTGTGCGTGTTGCCAGGCCGGGAACGGGTCCGTGAGATACCGGCCGAGATCGGGGTCGAAGCTTGCTTCCTCTCCGATCAGGCAATCGTCGAGCGCGGCACTGAGTGCCTGCTTATCGAAGCCCGCTCCGATGAACACGAGTTCCTGGCGGCGATCGCCCCATACGGCGTCCCAATAGCGGTCGAGCAATTGGCGGAACTGCGGATAGCGTGGCCAATGCGCCTTTGACACGCTTGCCCACCAGAAGCCCTTGGTGTCCATGCGTCGCTGTGTACCGGCAATCGACAGGAGTCCGATCTCGTTCGGCCGCGTCGCCAACCAGAAGTGTCCCTTGGCGCGAATGAGGCCCGGCCACTGCTGCGCGAGAAAGCGGTCGAGCGCGGTGGGGTCGAAAGGACGGCGTGCGCGATAGACGAAGCTTGAGATTCCGTACTCTTCGGTTTCCGGAACGTGGTCGCCCCAGCCATAGAGCTCCTTGTGCCAGTACGGGTGACGGGCAGACTTGGCCTCGCTGAAAAGGCCGGTGTCCAGAATGGTGGAAAGTGGGAGATGGCCGAAGTCCGTTTCGATAACGCGAGCATCGGGATTGAGCGCTGCAACGATCTGGCGCACCATCGCACGGGTCTCGGAATTGACCTCGGAAAGCTTGTTGATCACCACGACATCGGCAAATTCGATTTGCTCTACGAGCAGGTCTACAAGCGTTCGCGCGTCATCAGTGTCGCGAGTTTCGCCGCGATCGCTCAGGAAATCGGCGCTCGAGTAATCCGCCAGAAGGTTTGCCGCATCGACGACCGAAACCATCGTATCGAGCCGCGCAACGTCGCAAAGTGCGTTGCCGTTTTCGTCACGGAAGGAGAATGTAGCGGCGATCGGCAGAGGTTCGGCGATGCCGGTGCCCTCGATCAGCAGATAGTCGAAGCGATCATTGGCAGCAAGCCGACGCACTTCGCTCAAAAGATCGTCACGCAGCGTGCAACAGATGCAGCCGTTGGTGAGTTCCACCAGGGTTTCATTGGTGCGCGACAGGTTGGCGCCGCCATCACGAACGAGCTCGGCATCAATATTGATCTCGCTCATGTCGTTGACGATGACGGCAACCCGGCGTCCTTCCCGGTTACGCAATACATGGTTGAGGATGGTTGTCTTTCCCGCGCCGAGGAAACCCGCCAAAACCGTTACTGGGAGGCGCTTGTCGCCACCTGTCATTGATACTCCCCCACTCGCTGTTACGCTGCGAGCTGCTGCCTGAATGCCACGTCCACATAGTAGTTGGTGCTGTTGAATGAGCTCGTCGGGAACAGCCCGCTGGAGCCATATGCATAGACGCCGTTACCACCGCTGAGCGCCGACGACATGGCCTGTAGGTTGCCGTTTGTCGTTGTGTCGCTGAAGTAGTTGCCGGTTGCCGAGTAATTGCCGTTCGTGCTGTAGGATACGACATATGTCGAACCGGCATCGATGGCGACCTGTTGCGAGAGATCGACAGATTGCCAACCACTTGCGCTTTCGTTGGTGAAGGTGGCGCTCGCCAGCAGGGTGCCGCTTGCCGTCCAGAGATAGCCTGTGTGTGGTCCGGTATTTTCTGCGCTCTTGTAGAAGCGAATACCGGTGATCCAGCCTGCTGCATCCGACTGGAATTTCATGCCGAGATTGACCGGGCTGTTGTCGTTGACCGAGACGATCGCCGGCGTCGTACCGGCGGCAAACACGTTTTGCTCGCTACCTTCGTTGGAAATGTTGAGGGATGCCTGTGCAGTGGACGTTGCACCCTTCGTATCGGCGATGGTGTAGGAGAAGCTTGCGGATCCGGTGTAGCCCGTTTCCGGCGTGAAGGTGATCATGTTCGACTGGCTGTCGAAGGACACCGTTCCGTGCAGCGCGTTGCCGACACCGGTGACCGAAATCGCGTCGCCATCGGGGTCGCTGTCGTTGGCGAGCAATGCCGAGGCGAGGATCGTCAATTGGGTGTTTGCGACACCTGATATCCCGGAGTCGTTGGCAGCGACGGGGGCGGCGTTTTGAGTCGCTGTTTGATAAAGAACGTCGACCCAATAGTTGGTTGAATTGTAGGTCGCGCCCGGGAAGATGCTGCCCGTGCCATAGGCATAAAGGCCGTTGCCCGTGGAAGAGGCGGTCAGAGTGCCGTTTGAGTGGCTGGTCGTGAAATAGTTTGGCGTGGCCGCATAGAAGCCGTTCGAATGATAGCTTGCCACATAGGTAACGCCTGCGGAAATGCTGACAGGTTGTGAGAAGGTTACCGTTTGCCAGCCGCTTGCTGTCTCATTCGTGAAGGTTGCCGACGCAAGCAAGACGCCGGTGCTGCTCCACAGTGAACCGACGTGCGTGCCGGTGTCTTGCGCGCTCTTGTAGTAGCGCAAGCCGGTAATCTCGCCCCTTTCGGAGGAGGTGAACTTGACGCCGAGCTCCACCGATCCCGGATCATTGTCCGCAGCAATGGTCGGCGTGTCGGTCAACGAAAACAGGCCGGTGCCCGTCGGCTGTACGCCAACTGTCAGGCTGACGGTTGCCGAGGCTGTTCCGCCGCGGCCATCTGCGATCGTGTACGAGAAATTTGCTGCGCCGACGTATCCGGCTGTCGGGGTAAACACGATCGTATTTGTGACGCTATCGAATGTGACGGTGCCGTTTGCCCCATTTGCAACCCCCGTGATCGACAACGGGTCGCCATCTGGGTCGTTGTCGTTTGCCAGGAGCGCTGCTGCCGCAATGGACAGTGCCGTGCTCGAGTAGGTGCTGAAGCCGTTATCGTTGGCTGCAACAGGCACCGAATTCACGGTCGATTGATTGAATACGACATCGACCCAATAATTGGACGCCTGATAGCTGGATGTTGGGAAGGTCGTGCCAGTGCCATAGGAATAGACGCCGTTCCCGCCGCTTGCGGTTGCAGAAACGCCGGTCAGCGCTCCGTTGGTATGCGCGGTGTTGAAGTAGCCGACGGTCGCCACGTAGGTCCCGGTCGTGTGATACGATGCGACGTAGGTTACCCCGGCCTGGATCTGGATCGGGTTGGAGAACTTTGCGGTTTGCCAACCGCTGAAAGATTCGTTGGTGAACGTTACAGTCGTCAGGAGCGTGCCGTCAGTGCTCCAGATCGAACCAGTGTGGGTACCCGTATCGCTGGCCGCCTTATAGAAACGAATTCCGGTGATCGAACCGCTGCTCGACGAGGTGAACTTCATGCCCAACTCGACGGCAGAATTGTCTGTAAAGGCCTGCCCCGTGGGGCCTTCGTTCGGCTGAAACAGCGAAACGCCGGCAGCAACTTCCTCCACGGAAAGGCTCACGCTTCCCTGGTCCGTGCCACCTCGTCCGTCGGAAAGGGTGTAGCTGAAGCTTGCCGGCCCGATGTAGTTGGCGTTCGGCGTAAAGATCACGTTGCCGGTCTGAGTGTCCAGCGCAACCGTTCCGTTGACTGCATTGCCAACGCCGATGATCGTCAGCGCATCACCATTGGCGTCGGTATCGTTGGCTGTCAGCGAGGCAAATGACACTGTCAAAACGCCATTGCGGGAGATGGTGAAGCCGCTGTCGTCGGTTGCCACGGGTGTGCTGTTCGGACCAGCGTCGAACACAACATCAACCCAGTAGTTTGATCCGCCAGGGTTGTTGCCCGGGAAGGTACTGGTGGCGCCATATGCATAAACACCACCACCATCAACTGCCTTCAGCACGCCATTGGTATAGGTCGAGCCAGGAGTGAAATAGTTCTCGGTGACTGAATAGAAGCCGTTGCTGTGATAGGAGGCAACGAAGGTCGTCCCCGCCGGGATATGAATTGGAGTGGAAAAGGTGACTGTTTGCCAGCCTGAAAGGGACTCGCCCGTCGATACGCCCGTGGCAAGCAGGTTCCCATTGGCGTCCCACAAACTGACTTTATGTTCACCAACGTTGTAGAAGCCTTTGTAGAAGCGAATCCCCTCGATATAGCCGCCGGTGGTGGCCTGAAAACGGACCCCGAGTTCGACGCCGTCGCGGTCGACCGCAGTCTCAAGCGTGGGCTTGGAGGCCAGTGTCCAAAGACCGGTCGTGTCCGGCAGTGTGACAGTGACCTGCTTTCCGGACGATGGCGTCTCCAGGTTGACGCTGTCGTCGACGGCACGCGACATGATCGTGTAGGTGCCGCTCGCCTGGACGACCCAGTTGTAGCTCCAGTTTTCACGGCCGGTTGCCTTGAACCAATGCTGGCCGCCGTCAGTAGACACCTCGATACCGGCAATGATGCCGCCGCCGAAGTCCTGAGCCGTTCCAGTGATCGTGACGTGCTGGCCTTCGACAAAACTCGCACCGATGATTGGCGACGTAATCGTTGATGTTGGCTTCAGGTGGTCGGTAGACTGCGTCGCGAGAATAAGGCTGGCATCCAGCGTCGTTGGCTGGATTCCCATGTCCGCGAACATGTTGACCATAGCCTGCTGGACGTTAGGGTCGGTTGGCGTCTCGGCGCCTTGGTGTTGATCGTTCAATCCCCAGGACCAGAAAACAGTGCCTGCGCCAAACACCAAAGCTCCGCTTGCGGCTCTGTACATCGTCAGGCTGTGGTCGACGACCGCATCGCCAACGCTTGTTCCATAATCCCGGAGGTAAGTGTTCACCGCCACCGTAGACAGAGACAGGTTGATCAGCCCGTCCGGCCGGACCCATTTTCGACGTCGGAATCCCATTCATAGCCAAGCAGGTTCTGGACGAGATTGTATGTTTCTCCGGGCTGGAGGTTGGCAACGTCGGTGTTTCGCCAGAAACGCAGGTTCGAATAGTCATAAGGTATGGAAATTGTATCGGCGCGATAGCTGTCGACCGTGAACATGGTTCCGGTCAGTGAGTTTTCCGGCTCCTGTCCGGGGTCGGCATAGCGTGGATCGCGCCAGGTGCCGGTGCCGGTATCGCTCGGATCCGTGCTGGTCCCCCAAGTCTCCTTGTAGCAAACCATGGTCCGGTAGGCTTGGCCGTTGCCGTCAATGCTGCTTTCCCATCGTACTTTCCAGTAGCATTCATTTCCGCTCCAGAACGCCAGGTTGACGCCACTATCGCGGGCTGCTTCGACGTTCGCGCGCTGTTCGCCTGACCAGTATTCGTCGTGGCCAACAGAGAGGTAGGCTTGATGGTTAAGGAGCAGATTGCCATTGCGAGACGCATCTACGCCGGAGATGTAGGAGACGTCATAGCCGTCCTGCTCAAGCCATTGGATTGCTGAGTGCTCGGCGCCAAAGATGTAGTCCCACGTTCCTCCCATCGGGCTTGAATTGGTGATGATCGGCCGGTTGTAGCTGATTGCCGATGCACGCCCAATCGCAGTCAGGCCGCAACTGCAGTTGGGAGGCATGTAGCCGATCATGTCTGCTGGGTCGACCGGTACATTGCCTTCGTAGAGGCTCGCCCCACCCCATGCATTGTAGGCCTGCCAGGTCGTGTCGGAGGTCTGGAAGACGATGTCGCTGTGCGAAGCATCGTCGCGCACGACAAACGGGATGATGCTTGCGTCTTCCGTCCCGTCTTCACGGACCAACTTGGCAATATAAACGCCCGATACCGCGTCATCCGGAATCTGCCAGCTCGCTGAAACCGACCAGTTGCCACAGTCGATAAGGCCAAGCGACATGTCGACGATGGGATGTGGCTGGATCTGAGCCGTCGTCAATGACTTGTCGATGGACGCAACCTTGCGCGCGCCGTCGCCGCCATAGTAGCCGAGCCGATAAATGTCGATGCGGTAATGGGTCGAGTCCGTTGCGATCTTGAAGTCTACGGTGCCGCCGACATTGGTGCTGATTTCCGTCGCAAAGCCCTGAATGGTGCCGTCGCCGTCGCCGTCGAGGCCCCACTCACTGATCGGGTCGCCTTTCAGCGCGTTTTCGCGGGCGATCTTGTTCAGCGTTGGAGTGGCCGCTACTGCCTCTGTAACTGTCGTGTCTGTTGTTAACGGGGCCGTTGCGGCCAAGGTTGCCGGGGCCGAGGTGGTCAGGGTTGCCGGTGCTGATGCGGATGAACTGTCTTGCTCAACCGTCCCGATACTTGAGACCGAGAACCCCAGGACCGGGACACTCGACGTATCGCTCCCGCCAGAGACCGGCAGCACGACCTCGGGCGCAGCTGACAGAGCCGGCTCCAGCGTCGTCGTGGCAATAAGCGTGGAAGGATCTGGAGGCAGGACGGTGCGTGGTTTGGTCGTCGTCTGCGGATCAGGGGTTGATGAGCTTGCACTGGGCGTTGTGGCGGTGGTTAGGGCGAAGCTCGCTCCGTTTGTCGCATCGCCTGTGGGGGCGGCACTTGAAGCTGGTGACATTTGCGGTGCTGCAGGGTCACTCGTCAGAGGAGATGCTGCGGTCTGTGCTCCCGTAAGCGAGCTTACAGAGCCGACGGCGCTCAAGTCGGTAATCGGCGAGGTGCCGGTTGATGAACCTACTGTTGCGTTTGCAAGAAGAGCACTGCCAGTGACCGCTGCGCTGTAAACGCTCGACGTTCCGCCGTATGCGCTCAGGTAGTCGCGGTTCTTGATGTTGATCCTCAGCATGACGAACGCCCTCACTCGCACTGCGACACATGTCCAGGGAAGTATCCTGTCATGTTTGCGGAAAGAGAGAACGACAGTAATCAGCGGTATGATGTATCGCGGCGCATACCACAATAGGGTTACATCTTATCTATGGAGCTGTTTTATTCAATTTTACACCGCTTATCTGAAAGTAATACTTAAGAAGCTGGCCAAGTTGAAGGCTCGTGCGAGTTCACGGGTCGGTAAGTCTCTCGCGGTATGGCCGTCTGTCGGATGAGCAGAAAACCGCGATCGAACGTGTCGCCGGACCGGAGCGCATCGCCATGATCGGCTATGCCGGCGCTGGCAAGACGACGATCAGCGATCAATCGTCGCGCCGATAATCCTGCCTGATATCCAGGTGCCTTCGTGTGTCAGGCTGAGCGTGAAGCCCATCACCTTGCCGTCGAGCTCGGCGACGCACATGAGGATCGCCGACGACGGATCGAAGACCCGGCGCCATGTAGCATCGGTAATGTCAGCGTCGACGGTCAGGCGCCCGCCTTGTCGAGCAGCGCCATTGCGTCGTCGGAGAGCGAAAGTGTCGCCGACTTGGTCAGGCTGTCAAGCTGCGACAGGCTGGTGGCACTGGCGATCGGCGCCGTCATGCCTTTCTTTCTCAGCAGCCAGGCAAGCGCGATCTCCGCCGGCTTGGCGCCGGCTTCCGCCGCGACCTTGTCGAGCGCTGCAAGGATACGCATTCCCTTGTCATCGAGATACTGCGCCACCCGGCCTTCGCGAGCCCGGCCTTCCGTATCGGCTTTCGTACGGTATTTTCCGGAGAGAAAGCCGGCGGCAAGGCTGAAGTAGGTGATGACGCCGATGTCTTCTTTGACGCAGAGATCGGCCAGCGGTCCCTCGAAGCTAGCGCGTTCGTAGAGATTGTATTCCGGCTGGATCACGTCGTAGCGCGGCACGCCGGCTTTCTCGGCGGCATCGAAGGACGCCTGAAGCTGCGTGGCGTCGAGATTGGAGCAACCGATCGCACGGATTTTGCCCTGCTGTTTCAGCTTGGCGAAGGCGCCGAGCGTCTCTTCATAGGGCGTGTTCTCGTCAGGCCAGTGAGAGAGGTAGAGATCGATATAGTCGGTCTGCAGCCGGCGCAGCGAATCCTCGACCGCCTTCAAGATGTAGGTTTCCTTCAGCGTCTTGCCCTGGCCCATGTCGGAGCCGACCTTGGTGATGATCACAGCCTTGTCGCGGGAGACCTTGCCGCGCTTCAGCCACTTGCCGATGATCTCCTCGGAATCGCCGCCCTTGTTGCCCGGCACCCAGGCCGAATAGACGTCGGCCGTGTCGATCGTGTTGAACCCGGCGTCGAAGAAGGCATCGAGAATGTCGAAGGATGTCTTCTCGTCGGCGGTCCAGCCGAAGACGTTGCCGCCGAAGACGATCGGGGCGATCGAAAGGCCAGTTTTTCCAAGACGGCGCATATCCATGGCGCGCTCCTAAAGTGCTGAATTGATTGAAATCGATGTCGCGACAGAACGCCGCCGGGATGTAACCTAGCGCGGCCATCGTGCGATGGAAACCTGCTCCTTGAATTGTGATCACGCCATTGCGCCGCCGCCGTCGCCTTACTAAGGTGCGCAAAAATCGAACCAGGAGAGGAGTGAGGCTATGCTGCGTTTTGGTATTCTTTCGACCGCGAAGATCGGGCGTGAACTCGTTGTCCCCGCCATTCAGGACGCCGAGAACTGCATCGTGACGGCGGTTGCCAGCCGCGATCTCGGCCGAGCCCGGGAGATGGCAGATCGCTTTTCGGTCCCGCACGCCTTCGGTTCCTACGAGGAGATGCTGGCCTCCGACAAGATCGACGCCGTTTACATCCCGCTGCCCACCTCGCAGCACGTCGAGTGGACGATCAAGGCGGCAGATGCCGGCAAGCACGTGCTCTGCGAAAAGCCGATTGCGCTGAAGGCCGATGAGATCGACAGCCTGATTGCCGCGCGCGACCGCAACAAGGTTCTCGTCACCGAGGCCTACATGGTCACCTACACGCCGGTCTGGCGGAAGGTTCGCTCGCTGATCGCGGATGGCGCGATCGGCACGCTCTTGCATGTCCAGGGCGCCTTCACCTATTTCAACCGCGATCCCGGCAACATGCGCAACATTCCCGAACTCGGCGGCGGCGCGCTGCCGGATATCGGCGTCTACCCGACGATCGCAACGCGCTTCACGACCGGCAAGGAGCCGCTCCGCGTCCAGGCCGTTACTCGTCGCGACCCGGAGTTCGGCACCGACATCTATTCGAGCGTCAAGGCCGACTTCGGCGACTTCGAGCTGACCTTCTACGTCGCCACGCAGATGGCGAACCGCCAGGTTATGGTCTTCCACGGCACGGATGGCTTTATCGAGGTGAAGTCGCCCTTCAACGCCGACCGCTGGGGTGCCGAGGAAATCGAGCTGACCAACCGCAGCCACAACGAATCGACGATCTTCCGCTTCCCGGACAGCCGTCAGTACAAGCGCGAAGCTGAAGCCTTTGCGCGGGCTGCCAAGGGTGAGAATGAGGAAATCGTGACGCTGGAGAGCTCGAAGCTCAGCCAGAAGTTCATCGACTCGATCTATCGTGCCAGCGCGAAGGACGGCTGGGAGCCGGTCTGATCAGTCGCGGCGGAAGACGAAGCGGGAATAGCCGATAAAGCTGAACACCATGGAGGCGGCGGTGGAGAGCACCATCGCCGCGAGCGGCTGCAGGTCGGGCAGCCGCAGCAATAGCGCTGAATAGAGTCCATAGTTGACCAGTGCCGCGGTTACGCCGACGGAGCCGTAGCGAAGTCCCTCGACGGCGAGCGAATGTCCCGAGCGATCGAACGTGAACGTCCTGTTGAAGAGCCATGTCGTCGCCATTGCGAGTGCAATCGCAATCAAGCGCGCCAGGAACGGGCCGAGCGGCGTGACATGCAACAAAAACGCCAACACGCCGGCATCCACCAGAAAGCCAAGGGCGCCTGCAATCGCGAAGCGCAGCAGCTTCTTCATCGGCTGCCGATCCTACTCGGCAATTGTCGGGGAGTGTCGAGATCATCCACCAGCAACGGCGTCTGCTCGCGTGGGCGAGGGGATGCAAGGCTCATATAGTGGATGCGAAGCTGTTCGGCGCGGGCGCGCGAAACGGAGTCCAGGATCACGCCGGCGGTAAACATCATGAATGATACCATCATCAGTGCCATGGACAGAACCCATGTCGGCATTCGGCTGACAAGACCCGTTTCAAAATACTCGACGAGAACTGGCGCCATGAATCCCAGACTGGCCAGCATAAAGGCGGCGCTGACGATGCCAAAGAACGCGAAGGGGCGGGTTTCCTTCATCAGCATCGCGAACATCCAGAGGATCTTTGCGCCGTCCTTGAATGTGGAAAGCTTGGAATGAGAGCCCTCCGGCCGGCGGCCGTAGTCCAGCTCAAGCTCGCTGATCGGCAGCTTCAGACGCGATGCATGCACTGACATTTCCGTCTCGATCTCGAAGCCTCCCGAGACGGCAGGGAAGCTCTTGACGAAGCGTCGCGAGAAGACGCGGTAGCCCGAGAAGATATCGGTGAAGTCGGTTCCAAACATCGTTCGGTAGAGCACGTTGAAAATCTTGTTGCCGATGGCGTGACCCTGCCTGCCGGCATCCGCCTGCACGCCGCGCCGCGTGCCGACGACCATGTCGGCGCGCTCCGTCAGCAGCGTGCGGATCAGTTCCTCGGCGTCGTCGGGGGAGTACGTCCCGTCGCCATCCGCCATGATGTAGATGTCGGCGTCGATGTCGGCGAACATGCGCCTGACAACGTGGCCCTTGCCTTGCCGCCGTTCACGCACGACGCTTGCGCCGGCTAGCATCGCGTGGAGGGCTGTGCCATCCGTCGAGTTGTTGTCGTAGACATGCACCACGGCGCCCGGCAGCGCAGATCTGAACCCCCGGACAACGGCGCCAATGGTCGACGCCTCGTTGTAGCACGGTAAGAGCACCGCAATATTCAGATTGTCGATCCGCGATCCAGTCATGATCAAACCCGTGGCGAAGAAATCCGCTCAAGAATAGATGGTGGCCGTTAACAACTAGCTATGAATCCCGCGAAAACCGCAGGCCAGTGGGACCTTTACGGTTTCTTGACAGGAGCACGTTACGGTCTTGCCACTCAAACGGTGAGATCCGCTTCATGACGAATGTTGCCCAGATGGTCGATGCGCCGACATCGGCATCGTTGATCGCCAAGCTGCGCGCCATGATGACCAGGCTGTGGCCGTCGGCGCTCCTTTACAGCGCCCTCCTCGTTGCCGCGATCCTGGCCTTGAAGCTGCCTGGCGCCACGGATTATGTCGGCGCGGATAACGACGATGGGATGCGGCTTGTCGAGGTGCGCGATTTCCTGAACGGCCAGGGCTGGTTCGACCTGATGCAATACCGGATGGGTCTCGGCGAGGGCACGTTGATGCACTGGTCCCGCCTAATTGACCTTCCGATCGCCACGCTGATCAGATTTTTCGAGTTCTTTCTCCCGCAGGAGCGGGCAGAGGCGCTTGCGCTTGCCATTTGGCCGCTTTCACTAACCGTCCCCAGCCTCTGGGCCATGGGGCTTGCCGGCCGCCGCATCGGCGGCGTGTTCGGAATGCACATCGCCTTAGGGCTGACTGCAATGCTGTTGGTCGCAAGCAACCGTTTCCTGCCTGGCGCAATCGACCACCACAACGTCCAGTTCGCGCTGGTCGCCATCATGACGGCGATGCTGCTCGATGAAGACCATCGGCCGCTGAGCTACGCCGTCGCAGGACTGGCGGCAGCAACCGCGATTGCCATCGGCGCCGAAACAACGCCTTTCGTGGCGGCAGCGTGCGTGGTTGTTGCCATCTCGTGGGCGTGGGAAGGCGAGCCGTTCGCAGGCGCTGCCAAGGCTTTCGGATTGGCCTTGGCTCTTTCGATCAGTCTGCTTTTCTTCGGCACCGTTCCACCGCGGCTCTATTCGGCAGTCAGCTGCGATAACCTGTCGCTCGGCTACTACAGTCTCGCGGCGATTGGCGGCGGGCTGTTGCTGTGTGCCGCCACCCTCGCCAGCAGAACAAGCCGGCTGCTGCGGTTTGTCGTTCTGGGCGGAATCGGAGCAGCCGTCCTCGCCTCTGCGATCACGATCGCTCCGCAATGCCTCCGCAACCCGCTGGCTGACCTCGATCCACTCCTCGTCACGCTATGGTTGGACGGGGTGCAGGAAGCTCAGTCGATTCTTGCGCTGGACCAGCGGGATCCGTTCACGCTGGGCTTTTTCTACGCAACCGGGGTTTTCGCTATAGCCGTCTGCATCCTTCGCCTTGTTTTCAGGGACCGGGTGCGAATTCACCTGATCCTCCTTTTCCTTCTTTCCGTCAGCTGGGCAATCGCGGCCTTTCAGGTGCGCGGCACGATGTTTTCCAATCTTCTCGCCGTCCTGCCGCTGACGTTGCTTATCATCGACCTGCGACGGCTATCGGCCAGCGACAGCGAGGATGTCGCCGCTGCCTTCTGCTACCTTTCCACTGTTCTTATGAGTGTGGCGGCAGTCTGGGGGCTCACTGGAGGGCTGATCGGTATGCAGGTGAATAGCGAGAGCGTCCTGCAAGCGGCGCCCACAAAAACCTCTTGTGCGTCGAAGTCGGCTCTGGCGCCGTTGGCCGATGTTCCGCCGGGCCTTGTGGCGGCGCCGTCCGACGTGGGCGTCTCGATTCTCCGCTTTACCGGGAACCGGATTCTGGCCGCGCCGTACCATCGAAACCAAGGTGGCATGCTGACGGAAATGCATATCGGCCTGGCAGAACCGCACGAAGCCGAGGCCTTCCTGAAGGGTGCAGGGGTCACGGTTCTGGCTTTTTGCGCCGACTATCCGCAGACCACGGAGCTCGCCAAAATGAAGCCGGATGGTCTTTACGCGCAGCTGACGAAGGGAATCGTCCCGGCTTACCTGAGGCCGATGCCAGCGCCCGAAGGCGCACCCATTCGGTTCTTTCGTTACGTGCCCACTGGGCCGTAGAATTTAGACGAAGCGTCGGCGATCGAGGATACGCGCGAAAGCGTGGAGGCCGAGAAGGCAGATCAGAAGGCCAGCGTCATAGCAAACGATCGCGGCTGCAAGATCCAGGATGGATGTCAATGACACCAGGGCCGCGCAGGCGTAGGCGACGCAGACGAGGCAGCCGACCAACACCATCGAAAAGATCGAACGCATTGGCGCAGTAACGAAGCCCAGTGTGGTTGCTGTCAGAGCGATCATCAGCATCTCCTGATTTGCTTCAGTATAGACGGGTCTGTCTTGTCGAACAATTAATGGAGCGGTTTGTTGCCGTTTTCCCCAGTGTTCGCAATCGGGACAAGAGCGCCCGTGACGGAAGGGCACCTAAGCGAGCCCGAGAACGCCCTCTGCCGTAGTGCCGGTGGCATGGACACGGGAAACCCGCAGCGGCAGCAGCGACCCGTCTGAAACAGAGGCAAAGGTCAGAACCTGCCCCGACGCCAGGGTCACGGCCAAGTCTCCGCCGATGCCGACATAGACCGCTCTTGTAATCTCCGGGAGATCGAGATTGTCATTGGGAACGATGGCGAAGCCGGCGCTTGCCGGACCAGTAAGAGAGGGAGCGTGGGAAGCAAAACGGTCGGACATGGAAACTCCTTTTGTCGTTTGCCCGATCATCGCTCTCCAAGGGTTGTCGGGGAAAACTGTCCCGCGAGTTTCGCGGCGCGGTTCAATGAAGCAACTGATTTGCCACGGAAAAACCGGGCTTTTGCGAATTCGGTTGAAAAAAACATCCCCCTGTCGAGCCAGAAGCGACCACTTCCATGTCTACGTCGCCGCCGAGGGACTGGTTGGAAAAGCGCTCACACTGCTCGAAGAGCTTCCTTACGCTGACCTACATGGTTTCCTCTCCGGATGCGGCTTGGTTCAGCAAGGGCGTGCCAGACTAGCATGCGGCAATAACGGAGTGCGCAGAATGCCTGACGAAGACAAGGGCTGCTCTTTGCCGCCGCATCGGCTAGAACAGGACCATGAGCAATGTCTTCGAGAATGATTCGCCGAGCAATCTTGCCGAGTATTCGGTTTCGGAGCTTTCCGGCTCGATCAAGCGCACGGTCGAGACAGCCTTCGACCAGGTCCGTGTGCGCGGCGAAATTTCCGGCTACAGGGGCCCCCACTCTTCCGGCCACGCCTATTTTTCCTTGAAGGATGACCGCGCCCGCATCGATGCCGTCGTCTGGAAGGGCAATTTCTCCAGGCTGAAATTCCGTCCCGAAGAAGGGATGGAGGTGATAGCCACCGGCAAGGTGACGACATTCCCCGGCTCATCGAAATATCAGATCGTTATCGAAACGCTGGAACCGGCCGGCGCCGGTGCGCTGATGGCGCTCATCGAGGAACGCAAGCGCAGGCTTGGCGCCGAGGGGCTGTTCGACCAGTCCCGCAAGCGGCGGCTACCCTTCATGCCGAAGGTGATCGGCGTCGTGACCTCGCCGACAGGCGCGGTCATTCGCGACATTCTCCACCGCATCTCCGATCGTTTCCCGGTTCATGTCATCGTCTGGCCCGTCAAGGTCCAAGGGGAGGGTTCCGGTGAAGAGGTTGCTAACGCCATCAGAGGCTTCAACAGCTTCGAGCCTAGCGGGGACATGCCGCGCCCAGACGTTCTGATCGTCGCCCGTGGCGGCGGCAGCCTTGAAGATCTCTGGAGCTTTAACGACGAAATCGTTGTGCGTGCCGCTGCCGAGAGCCAGATCCCGCTGATCTCGGCGGTCGGCCACGAAACCGACTGGACGCTGATAGACTACGCCGCAGATGTGCGCGCACCAACGCCGACCGGCGCGGCCGAGATGGCGGTTCCCGTAAAGGCCGAACTGGGGGCGCAGACAGCAGCACTGGCCGCGCGCCTGCAGGGGTGCATGAACCGCCGCATGGATCATCATCGTCAGTCGGTTCGGGCTCTCGTCCGCGCGCTGCCTTCTCTGGATCAGCTCTTGGCCCTGCCGCGTCGCCGGTTCGATGAGGCGGCCGCCGGTCTTGGCCGCGGTCTCGAACTCAATACGATCAACAAGCGCCGGAGTTTCGAGCGGACGGCCGCGCATCTGCGGCCCGATGTCCTCTCGAACCGCATTACGGAGCGGCGCCAATATCTGAACGAACGGATGACGCGCGCGGAGCGCACGATCGAGCGTCTTCTCGATCGCTCGAAATCGCGGGTTGGCCGTGCCGACGCGATCTTTGCGACGCTGCCGGCGCGCCTGAAGACGCAGACGGCGCGCCAGCGTGATCACCTGGCCAATCTGTCGCGTCACGCTGACACCGCTGTCAGGCATCAGCTGACGCGGGCACGCGGTGAACTCACGGCTCAAGATCGTGTACTGCAGTCCCTGTCTTACAAGAACGTGCTGAAGCGCGGCTACGCGGTTATCCGGGACGACGAGAACAGGCCTGTGTCGCAGGCGGCGATGCTGGCGTCGGGGACAGGCATCTCGATCGAGTTTGCGGATGGTCGTGTCGGCGCGGTGACGACGGACGGAGGCACGTCCTCTGCGCAGAAGAAACGAGCCGCGAAGCCGCACGACGAGCAGGCGCCGCCAAAGCAGGGAAGCCTATTCTAGGTGGTCGTCAGCCGCTGAATGTCACGCGGACATCATGGAAATGCAACATATGCGTGCCAACCTCTCGATAAATGGGAGGGAGAAACATGAGGCTTGCATCGTTCAATGTCGAAAACCTGTTCGACCGCGCAAAGGCCATGAACCTGGACACCTGGGCAGAGGGGCGAGTCGTTCTGGACCGCTTTGCAGAATTGCAGAAATTGCTGGGGCAGGTCACCTACAGCGACGCTGACAAAGCCCGCATGGCCACGTTGATCATCGAACTCGGCATGGAAGAGAGCGATATCGGCCCCTTTGTCATTCTTCGTCGTAACCGGGGCAATCTTCTGAAGCGGCCAAGGACTGGCGGCGTTGTGATAACGGCCAATGGTCGCATCGATTGGGTCGGGTCGCTCGAGCTGCGAGACGAGCCGATCAATGAAATCGCCATGCAAAATACCGCGCGCGTCATGAGCGACCTGAATGCCGACATTCTGGGGATTGTCGAAGTCGAAAGTCGGCCGGTCCTGACCGCCTTCAATACGCAGGTCCTGCCAGCTGTTGGCGGGATGCCTTTCAATCAGGTCATGGTCATCGATGGCAACGATGAGCGGGGGATCGATGTCGGGCTCCTGACGCGCAACGGCTTCGTCCTCGATATCATGCGCAGCCACGTTGACGATCGGGATGCGGCAGGCAACCCGATCTTCTCCCGCGATTGCCCGGAGTACTACGTGACCACGCCTGCAGGGGCGACGCTGCTTGTCATGGTCAATCATTTCAAGAGCAAGGGTTTCGGCAGCACCCAGTCCTCCGATGCTCGCCGGCATGCGCAAGCGCGACGAGCTAGGGACATCTACGAGAAGCGCATCGCCGAAGGGTTCGACCATATCGCGCTGATCGGCGACCTGAACGATACTCCCGACAGCGCGCCGCTAGCGCCGCTGAAGGAGAGCACGCTCCGGGACGCCTTTACCCATCCCGCGTTCGACGACGGCGGTTTTCCCGGCACCTTCGGCCTTGGCAACGCCGGCAACAAGATCGACTACCTCCTCCTGTCGCCGAAGCTTTTCGACGAGGTCGAGCGCGGCGGCGTCTTCCGCAAGGGCGCCTGGCCCGGAAGCCGTCCGAAACGCTGGGAGACCTATCCGGAACTCACCGAGCCGAAACACGCGGCGTCGGATCATGCCGCCATCTGGGTCGACCTGAACATCTGAGGTCAAGGCAGGGAGGCCGCCATTTTCGCTGAGGCCAAGGGCATGTGAGGGGCTCGGCTACTCGAACGTCGCCAGAAACTTGCGCAACAGGCCGTCGAGCTGCTCCTTCTCCTCCGCGCTGAAACCCTGCGTCAACCGCTGTTGATTGGCGACGTGGAGGCCGACGGCAGTTTCCACGGCGGCAAGTCCTGCTTCGGTCAGGGCGATGAGGACGCTTCGCCGATCGTCGGGATTGAGAACGCGCTCGACCAGCCCGGCTTTCTCCAACTGGTCGATCCGGTTGGTCATGGTGCCGGAGCTGACCATCGTCATGGAGAGCAGATCGCCCGGTGAGAGCCGATACGGCGCGCCCGAACGCCTGAGGGTTGCCAGCACATCGAAGGACGAGGAGGACAGTCCCTGCTGCTGCAGCACTTGGTCCACCTCGCGGGCGAGATGCGTCGTCAGCCGTTTCAGCCGGCCCATGATGCCCATCGCCTCGGTATCGAGGTCGGGGCGCTCCCTTTTCCATTGCGCAAGTATCTTGTCGACGCGATCCATCGGTCAGCCCGTTCTTCTGGGGAGACTGTTATCACCACGTATCTTGACGTCAAGATAAATGGCACTAGATTATATTTATCTTGATATAGAGATTCTTGAGATGAAGAAAACTGGAACGCCTCTCTACGATGTGCTGATCACGGCGTTGGCGCCGACGATCTGGGGCAGCACCTATTTCGTGACGACATCCTTCCTGCCGCACGGATATCCACTGACGGTCGCTTTCCTGCGCGCCTTGCCGGCCGGGCTTCTGCTGCTTGCGATAGTCCGGCAACTGCCGGAAGGGATTTGGTGGCTACGCGCCTTCGTGCTTGGCGGCCTCAATTTCTCGTTCTTCTGGGCAATGCTGTTTGTGTCTGCCTATCGGTTGCCAGGCGGCGTCGCCGCGACGGTTGGGGCCATTCAGCCGCTTATCGTCATTCTGCTGTCGCGCATCTTCCTCGGCAGGCCGATCCACGCGCTTGCCGTTGGAGCCGGCGTGGTCGGGATGACAGGTGTGGCACTTCTCGTGCTCACGCCCAATGCGGCGCTTGACCCGATCGGTGTTGCCGCCGGCATTGCGGGGGCGGTTTCGATGGCATTCGGCACGGTGCTGACGCGACGATGGGCTCCGCCGGTCTCAAATCTTGCCTTTACCGCATGGCAGTTGACCGCGGGCGGCATCCTGCTCGCGCCCGTCGCTTTCTTCCTTGAGCCCACGCTGCCGGTGCCGACTACGGCCAATGTCCTCGGCATGGCCTATCTTGGCCTGATCGGCGCGGCCTTCACCTATCTGCTGTGGTTTCGGGGGCTCGCGCGCATCGAGCCATCCGCCGCGGCCTCGTTGGGCTTCCTCAGTCCAGTCACAGCCACCCTGCTGGGTTGGCTGGCTCTTGGACAAAGCCTGACGCCCGCGCAGTTGTTCGGCTTCGCAATGGTGCTCGCGAGCGTCTGGCTCAGTCAGCGCGCGATGTCGGTCAGGCCCACTCGCCCTGACGCATCACCGGAACCCGCGAGCCGTCCGGCCTGATGCCGTCGATATCGACCTGGCCGGAGCCGATCATCCAGTCGATGTGGATCAGGCTCGAGTTGCCGCCCTGGGCCTTGATCTGCTCCTGCGTCAGGCTGGCGCCGTTGACGAAGCATTTCGAATAGCACTGGCCGAGCGCGATGTGGCACGAGGCGTTCTCGTCGAACAGCGTGTTGTAGAAGAGAATGCCGCTGACCGAGATCGGCGAGGAATGCGGCACAAGCGCCACTTCGCCCAAGCGGCGCGCACCCTCGTCGGTATCCAGCACCTTGTTCAGCACTTCCTCGCCACGCGAGGCCTTTGCTTCGACGATCCGGCCACCTTCGAAGCGAACCCGGATGTCGTCGATCAGCGTGCCCTGATGGGACAGCGGCTTGGTGCTCGAAACATGGCCCTCGACCTTGAGCGCATGCGGGGTCGTGAAGACCTCCTCGGTCGGAATGTTCGGATTGCAGGTGATGCCGTTCTTGGCGGTCGACGAGCCGCCGTGCCACTCGTGGCCGTCGGCAAGGCCGACCGTGAGATCGGTGCCTGGCCCGGTGAAGTGCAAGGAAGCGAAACGCTCCCCATTCAGCCAGTGTGAGCGTTTGGCAAGATTGGCGTTGTGCTCGGCCCAGGCGGCGATCGGGTCTTCGACGTCGACGCGCGATGCCGCAAAGATCGCCTTGGCGAGCTTGGCAACGGCGATCGCGTCCGGATCGTCAGGAAAGACCAGCGCGGCCCAGGATGGGTTGGGGTAGGAGACGATGTTCCAGTTGATGTCGAAATTCGAGATCTTCTCCAGTGCCGGCTTGTAGGCGGCCGAGTTTGCCCGGTTGGCTCGACCGACCTTTGCCGGATCCTGTTCCGAAAGCAGCATCGGATTGTCGCCTGAAACGGCGAGGCGGGCAGTACCCTTGGCATAAGTTTTGGCCATGCCGTCATAGAGCCAATCGGATGCGCGATCGAAGCTCTGATCGCTGCCGTACCTGTAGCGCGCGAGCGTCGACTCCTCGTCGGAATAGAATGCCGTCACCAGCCCGGCACCCGCCATATAGGCATGCTTGGTAATCAGGCGCACGAGGGGCAGGGCGACGACCGGGGCCGTGATCACGAGGTCCTGGCCCGTTTGCAACTGCAGCCCGACCTTGACGGCCACCTCCGCCAGCTTCTCAAGCTTTACGGGATCGACTGAGGTCTGGCTTTGCGGCATGAAATTCATGATCGGTCACTCCTCGAACAAAACGGATTGGCCGGTAGACTTAGTCCCCTTTACGGCGAAATTGAAGCTCGCTTGTCGACCGATGGCAGCTATTTGCCGCCGTCGGTCCATATCCGGGATTAGGCTGCGGAAACGGATGGTTGCTGCAATAGCACCGCGTCGTGGCTCTTCAGGAAGCCCATCAGCCGATCGGCATAGTCAGGCCCGACCGCTGCCTTCACGCTCGGTCTCTCGGACAATGCTTTCCGCCAGGCCTTTACGCGGGGCAGGCCGGCAAAAATGCCGCTGTCGCCGATGGTGTCGAAAACGTCGAAGTAGCGATAAATCGGCGCAAACACCGCATCGACCAGGCTGAAGCTGTCGCCCACGAAGTAGGGGGGCCTCGTCAATTCCGCTTCGATGGTCGCGAACTTCGATGCAAGGACCTGCCGTTTCGCCTCCAGTTGGGCGCGGTCCTGGGTCGTCTCGTATACCCAGAGATCGGACAGGATCGAAGAGCCGAACTCCATCCAGCCGCGGTGGCGGGCGCGCGTCAACGGATCGGCCGGATGAAGGCTCGCGCCATCCTGCGTCTCCTCCAGATACTCGCAGATCACGCTGCTCTCAAAAAGTACCTCATGGCTGCCGTCGCTGTTGCGGACGCAAAGCAGGGGCACCTTGCCGAGGGGCGAAATCTCAAGAAACCAGCCGGGCTTGTCTGCAAGATCAATGTTGATCCGCTCGAAGCGTACTTCCTTCTCCATCAGCGCGATCGCGGCGCGCTGCACGTACGGGCAAAGGTGGTGGCTGACGAGCAGCAGAGCCGAACCCGGTGCTTGAAGTGGCGAATGATCCATAGTGGGAATCTCCATTGTAGATGCAATTGCATGTAATGGCTGTTGCATCCAGATTCAAGGTAGATGTAAATGCATGTATGAATGAAGAGAACGAACCG
Source organism: Rhizobium grahamii CCGE 502 (assembly GCF_000298315.2). Classification (GTDB taxonomy): domain Bacteria; phylum Pseudomonadota; class Alphaproteobacteria; order Rhizobiales; family Rhizobiaceae; genus Rhizobium; species Rhizobium grahamii. The sequence continues at coordinate 81,950 of NZ_AEYE02000003.1, forward strand.
ACGCCCTCCGATGCGGTGGTCGATGCCTGGATCGGGCTGATGCGCGCGCAGCAGCGGCTGCTCGGTCAGATCGAAGTGGATCTCAAGTTGGCCGGGCTCCCACCGCTCGGCTGGTACGACGTGCTCTGGGAACTGGTGCGGTCGCCGCAGGGCAGGTTGCGGCCGTTCGAGATCGAAGAGCGGACGTTGCTCGCCCAATACAATCTCTCGCGACTGATCGACCGTCTTGAGAAGGCAGGGCTGGTGCGACGCCAGACGTTCGATCAGGACGGGCGCGGGCAGTGGGTGGTCCTCACCGAAGAGGGGCGGGCACTGCAGAAGCGCATGTGGACGGTCTATGCCAAAGCTATCGAGGCCAACTTCGGCGCCAAGCTGAGCGAGGCCGATGCCGCGACGCTTGGCTCTCTGCTGGAACTCTTCAGTTGAGATCAGGCAATGAGCGGTGCCGCTGCGGCCTTCAGCGTCTTCAACGCGTCCTTCGGGTCAAGCCGAACCTGCAGGCCGCGTTGTCCGCCATTGATGTAGACCTGCGCCTCGGCAAGCGCCGCCTCTTCGATTGCCGTCGGGACAAGCTTCTTTTGTCCGAACGGGCTGATGCCGCCGACGTGATAACCCGTCAGGCGCTCGGCATCGGCGGGCTTCATCATGTTGGCGGACTTTCCGCCGAAGGCGCTCGCGAGCTTCTTCATGCTGACTTCACGATCCGACGGCACGACGACGCAGACCGCCTTGCCGTCGACCTCCGCCATCAGCGTTTTCAACACGCGATGAGGCTCCTCGCCAAGCGCTTCCGCCGCCTGCAAGCCAACGCGCTCCGCATTCGGATCGTAGTCGTAGGTATGGACCGTGAAGGCAATTCCGGCTTGGCTCAGAACCTGCGTGGCGCGGGTGGTTTTCGACATCGATCAGGCCTTGAAGAAGCTGCCGTAGATCTCGGGCTTGAAGCCGATGAGCAACCTGCCATCTGCCTCCACAACCGGCCGCTTGATCATCGATGGCTGCTCCAGCATCAGCGCGATCGCCTTGCCCTCGTCGAGATTTTCGCGCTCGGCCTCGGGCAGCTTGCGAAAGGTCGTGCCGGCCCGGTTGAGCACGGTTTCCCAACCGGCTTGCTTCGTCCATGCCTGCAGGTGGGCGCGATCGATTCCGACGGCCTTGTAGTCATGGAACTGGTAGGCGACGTCGTGCTCTTCCAGCCAGGTTCGGGCCTTCTTCATGGTGTCGCAGTTCTTGATGCCGTAAATGGTGACTGTCACTTAGTCCTCCAGCGTTCCGGGTTTGCGCGTCGCCTTGCTGGCGGTCTTGCAAGCAATCTTCATCAGGTCGGCGCGGCGGCGAACCAGTCGCTCGGAGTTGCGCGTCACGATCAGGCCGGCCTGCGGCGCGCGAATCTCGACGCTGCCGTCGGCCATGCCGGGGCGAGTGATCAAGGTGGCAAGCACACCGCCTTCGCCAACCCATTCGCCGATATTGTGGTGGAAGAGAACCGTGCCGGCCTCCGGCGCACGGACGATCTCGACATTGTCGAGCGGTACGGCGGGACCATCGAAGGCAGGCAGCGAGACGGCGGCGTCGATTGCGCCGCGGCTCGCCAGGAATTTCCACAGTCCCTCGGCATCCTTCATCGCCATCTCGGGATAGACATCACGGCGGCCGCGAAGCTCGACGGTGACGGACAGCTTGCCGGGCAGGCGCGATCGCTTCTCTGGCGTCTCGTATTTCCAGGCAAAGCCGACGGCCTCCTCGAAGGCGGAACTTTCGCCATCGGAGAGAAGAACGGCTTCCATCTCCATCGCCGAGGCCAGATCTGCGGCCTCCGGCCAGAAGGCCTCGTCGATATAGGCATATTGCAGCGATTCATCATCGCAATGCAGATCGATCACCAGATCGCAGCCGAGCGCCATATGCAGCAGCTGGCGCTTCAGTTTGTCGATGGCCGAACGGCGCTCGAGGTCCTCAAGCAGCCCGTCGCGATCCTTCACCGAGATCAGCGGAAACTCGCGATTGAAATTGGTGCGCGATCCAAGATCGAAGCGGCCCTGAAGCTCGCCGAAATGCGACTGGGCCGCGCCGATCGGGTTGGCATGCGGGATGACGATGATGTCGCTCTTGATCTGGCCGGCGCTTTCCGACTGGCGCAGTCTTTCACACAGGAAGTGAACCAACGCCGTCCCTGGCAGCTCGTTGGCGTGCAGAGCCGCCTGAATGTAGACCTTCGGTGCCTTGGGATCGCTGCCCTTGAAACGAAGAACCGGCAAACGCCACTCGATGCCCGCCGTGTCGCCGGCAATAATGATCTCGGACGTGTTCATGTCGTTCTCCGCTTTCATGCCTTGTCGCAGGAGCTTTAAGCGAGTTCGATAGCCGGAGGCAAGGTGTCATCCGCGCGCATGAAGCGGCCAGCGCCCGAGCTCTTCGTAGCCTGCCTGGCCCCGGCGATTGTGCAGCAGAACGAATTCGCGCGCAGCGATCACGACCGGTTTCTGCAGGGCGATCCGCGGCACCACGTCCTTGTCGTAGAGCAGTGTGGCGTGAGGTTGAAAGTTCGGGTTCAGATTGGCGTCTTCGCCCAGTCGCTGCATCTCGATCGCGATCTGTACATGCAGCTGCCGCAACAGCTCCCGCCCGCCGTTGCCGGCAAGCACGATCGCGTTGTTCTGCGGCAGCAGGAAGGTGATGACATGATTGAAGGCCAGCTCGAATTGACAGGCTTCAATCGCCGCCCCTGCCCGGCGTGCCGCCGCAACCATTGTCTCGGGAATGAGCACGCTCTTGCCGACACAATAGAGCGAGACGTGAACGACAGACGGTGGACGCAGCGACGCGAGGGGAAGATAGTCCTGCTGCAGCCATTGCTGGATCGCCACGCATTCGTCGAGCGATTGCCTATCCGGCAAGATTGCAAAGAAAAGGCTCTCCCTGGCGAAGCGCGACAGCTGCTGACGTGCCTTCGGCGAGGCGAAATCGAAAGACGCCTGCAAGTTCTCGTGCATGATCGGCTCCTGGGCAACGGCCCGTTCCTCATTCTTCACGGAAGACGGGGATCGTAACATTTGATCTTGAAATGGCAAGAACAAAACAAGAACATATGGGCGAGCTATCGACGGGAGTAAGCTCGCGCGACGCAAGAAACGGGTTGAATTCGGGCCGCGACGGCACGATCTTCGGAGTGAGCAGCAGGGAGGCAATGACCCATGCAACAGGCAATGCATTACTATCTAATTTTCGAGACGAGCGGTGGCTTCTGCGGCATCGCCTGGAATGATGTCGGCATCACGCGGTTTCAGCTGCCGACGTCGAGTGCCGAGGCAACCGAGCGATTGCTCCTTCGCCGCATTCCCGGCGCCGAGCCGGCGAAGCCGACCGCTGCCGTTGCCGAAGCTGTTGCCGCAGTGAAGCGCTATTTCAGCGGAGAGCCGACGGACTTCTCAACCGTGAAGGTCGATCTCGCTGGCCAGGATGCCTTCTTCAGACAGGTTTACGATGCTGCCCGCCAGATCGGCTGGGGCCACACGACCACCTACGGTGCGCTCGCGAAACAACTCGGCGTAGGTCCGGAGGCCGCCCGCGACGTCGGCCAGGCGATGGCGAAAAATCCGATTGCCTTGATCATCCCCTGCCATCGCGTGCTAGCGGCCGGAAACAAGATCGGAGGCTTCTCCGCGCCCGGCGGCTCAACGTCCAAGCAGAGGATGTTGGAGCTCGAAGGCGTTAGCCTGGCGCCCCCAAAGCCGGTGCAGCAGTCACTTGATTTCTGATGGATGTCGCCTCGATTGAGGCGACTTTCAAATCATTCCCACTCGATCGTGCCGGGCGGTTTTGATGTCACATCGTAGACGACGCGGTTGATGCCACGTACTTCGTTGATGATGCGGGTAGCGGCGCGGCCGAGGAATTCCATGTCGTAGTGGTAGAAATCCGCCGTCATGCCATCGACCGAGGTCACCGCGCGCAGCGCGCAGACGAATTCGTAGGTGCGGCCGTCGCCCATGACGCCGACGGTCTGGACCGGAAGCAACACGGCGAACGCCTGCCAGATCGCGTCGTAGAGACCGGCCTTGCGGATTTCATCGAGATAGATGGCGTCTGCTTCGCGCAGGATCTCCAGCTTTTCGCGGGTGATACCACCCGGGCAGCGGATCGCGAGACCTGGGCCGGGGAAGGGATGGCGGCCGATGAAGCTATCGGGCAGGCCGAGCTCCTTGCCGAGCACGCGCACTTCGTCCTTGAAGAGCTCGCGTAGCGGCTCGACGAGCTGCATGTTCATGCGCTCCGGCAGGCCGCCGACATTGTGGTGCGACTTGATCGTCACCGACGGGCCGCCGGTGAAGGAAACGCTTTCGATCACGTCGGGATAGAGCGTGCCCTGGCCGAGGAAATCGGCGCCGCCGAGCTTCTTGGCCTCTTCCTCGAAGGTCTCAATGAACAGGCGGCCGATGATCTTGCGCTTGGTCTCGGGGTCGGAAACGCCTTCGAGCTCGCCGATGAACTTGTCGGCCGCATCGACGTGGATCAGGTGCAGATTGTAGTGTTCGCGGAACATGGCGACGACATTGGCCGCCTCGTCCTTGCGCATCAGGCCGTGGTCGACGAGCACGCAGGTGAGCTTGTCGCCGATCGCCTCGTGGATCAGCAGTGCTGCAACCGAGCTGTCGACGCCGCCCGAAAGTGCGCAGAGGACACGCTTGTCGCCGACCTGCTCGCGGATTGCCTCAACCGCCTTCTGCCGATAGGCCGACATCGACCAGTCACCCTTGATGCCAGCGATGTTGTGAATGAAGTTGGCGATCAGCTTGGCGCCATCGGGCGTGTGCACGACCTCGGGATGGAACTGCACGCCATAATATCTGCGGTTCTCGTCGGCGATGAAGGCATAGGGTGCGTTCGGCGAAGTCGCGACGACCTCAAAACCTTCGGGGAGCGCCGTGACGCGGTCGCCGTGGCTCATCCACACCTGATGGCGCGAACCCTTCGACCACAGGCCCTCGAACAACGCGCTGTCTTCGTCGACTTCGAGGAAGGCGCGGCCAAATTCGCGGTGATGGCCGCTCTCGACCTTGCCGCCGAGCTGCATGCACATCGTCTGCTGGCCGTAGCAGATGCCGAAAACGGGCAGGCCGCTGTCGAAGATGATCTGGGGCGCGCGGGGCGAGCCTTCATCCACCGTCGAGGCCGGGCTGCCGGACAGGATCACGGCCTTCGGCTGCAGGCGCTTGAAGCCTTCCTCGGCGGACTGGAAGGGAACGATCTCGCAGTAGACACCCGTTTCGCGCACACGGCGTGCGATCAGCTGGGTTACCTGGCTGCCGAAATCGACGATGAGAACGCTGTCTGGATGTGCTGTCTGGGTCATGGCGAGCCTTTAATGAAAAGCACCCGGTCTTGCAATGCGCGAAATCCTTGGCTGGAGGATTTTATTGTCCCGATTGTCCCTGTTTAGCAGGGGTTAGAACCAGAATACCCCGTCCTCCAGCGCCGTAAACAGACTGTCGACGGCATAGGAAAGCTTGCGGTCGACGACATGCAGGTATTCCGTCCAACCGGAAATGTGCTGCAGTTCCTCCACACCGTCGGAAATCCCGCGCAGGCCGATCAGCGGCAGGCCATAGGCCTGGCAGGCACGCAGGATTGCAAAGGTCTCCATATCGACCATGTCGGCGGCGATGCCGCTGTAGGCCTGCCCGGACACGACGTTGCCACCGGTCGAGAGGCTTGCTTCGGCAATGCCCGGGATCCTCAGCGGCAATTCGACGACGGCGGGCAGATCGAGAAAAGGCGTGCGCCCCTTTTCGAAACCAAGTGGCGAGGCGTCCATGTCGCGATAGGAGACTGACGTGACCTGGTAGACTTCGGTCTGCTCAAGCTTGGACGAGCCCGCCGAGCCGAGCGAGACGACGAGTTGTGGCAGGTCGTCCGCGTTATCCAATTCCGTCAGTGTCCGCGTCAGGGCGACAGCCGCCTCGACGGGGCCGACCCCGGTCATCAGCGGTTCAAAGCGGGAGCGCAGGAACGGACCATATTCGGCCTCCGCCGCCATCACGAACAGAATGGATTTGCCGGCGACCGATTTCAGCTCAAACTTCATCCCGAAATGCCCTCTCTGCCACGGATGATCATCATGGTACTTGTCATGGAAGCGATCAGCTTTGCCGGCCCGTCGCCGATCGCGTAGCCGCGCCCGTCCGCGACGATTATGTTCGATCCCGGCTTGGTGATCTCGCCGCGAAACAGAAAACGTTCGCCCCGGCCTGGTGACAGTAGATTGACCTTGAATTCGATCGTCAGAATGGATGCTTCGGCGTCAATGACGCTATAGGCGGCAAAACCACAGGCGGAATCGAGGGCCGCGGAAATCACGCCGGCATGCAAAATACCGTGCTGCTGGGTGAGCTTGACGTCGAATGGCAGCTCGATTTCCACCGTTGCCCGCTCGACGCGGGTCAACTCGGCGCCGATGGTCTGCAGCGCCGCCTGGCGCGCGAAGTTTCTCTGGATCCGCTCGTGGAAATCGCCGTTGTCAGTCATTGCTTCGCCTTTCTTGCCGGCGCGAAAGTGGCATGGTGCGTCGCGTCAGACAAGCGGTTCCCGGAAATCAGTTGTCAGAGGGTTTCAGCGCGCTGGATGTTGTCTGACTGACGACGCGTCCCGTGCCGCGCGTAAAGATTGGATTCAGTCTTTTTTGGTAATTTTCCATTAGCCATTGCCTTTCAATGGTTCCCCGGTGGCGGCGTCTCTGCCATCGACAATTGTTTTGCGTGCGGGTTCTCAATGCGTCTATCGGCTGCGCCAGCGTTTTTTCTTGCTTCTCTTGCTCTGTCCGGCTGCACATCAAGCTTGGGGCCGGACCTTGTCGCGAGCGTGCCGTCCCGCGAGACGACCAGCTCGGTTGCACGCCCAAGCGCGCCTGTGCCGGCAAGCCCGGTGCCATCGGCGGATGTTGCAGAAACGCCTGCGGCAACGGCGCCGAGACAGGAAGAACTGGCCTGGGCCGGCCCGGTTCCTCAGCCACGAGCCTTCGAACCGCAGCCAGGGGTGCCCACTGCGCCCATGCCTTCGGAAAGGCCGGTTGCAACAGTCGAGCCGGCCGTGCTAACGCCGACGGCCCCCGAAATCGACGCCGCGCCGCGGGCACGCTCGCGGATCTACAACCATCGTTTCCGCGACGTCAAACCGATCAATTTCGGCTCCTCGTCGCCCAGAAAGCTTGCCGTCCATGGTGTCGACGTTTCGCGCTGGCAGGGCGATATCGACTGGCAGAAGCTGAGAACGCAGGGCGCGAACTTCGTCTACATCAAGGCGACCGACGGTGGCGATCACCTCGACCCGATGTTCCGGAAGAACTGGCGCGACGCGAAGCAGGCCGGGATCAAACGCGGGGCCTATCACTTCTTCTACTGGTGCCGCACGGCGGGCGAACAGGCTGACTGGTTCATTCGTAACGTTCCCCGCGAAGCCGGGGCCTTGCCACCGGTCATCGACGTCGAATGGAACGGCGAGTCGAGCTGCAAGCGGCGGGTCTCGCCCGAGAAGGTTCGCGAGAAGATGCAGGTCTTCATGGACAAGCTGGAGCGGCACTACGGGCAGCGGCCGATCATCTATACCGCGCCGGACTTCTATCGCGACAACCTGAAGGGAGCCTTCTTGAACTATCCCTTCTGGCTGCGTTCGGTCGCGGCGCACCCTTCCAAGGTCTATCCCGGACGTCGCTGGGTGTTCTGGCAGTATTCAGGCTCCGGCATCTCGCACGGCGTTGACGGCCGGATCGACCTGAACGTCTTCCACGGCAGCGAAGCGGACTGGCACGACTGGGTCGCCAAAGCCGATTAGAATCCGGCAAACGAGCTCTCTTTTTCTGCCTTCGGGCGGAAGCCTCCGTGGCTCGCACTACGATCCCGCTGCTGCTGCTTCAGTTCAGATAGACGATCGAGGCGTTAAGAAGCGTCGCGAAACCGACCCAGGCTGCGTAGGGCACGAAGAGCAGCGCAGCCGTTCGATCCGCGTTCCAGCGGTTTGCGGCAAAGGCGAGGATCAGTCCGAGCAGCAGCACGATGACGACCAGGGAGGCCGAAAGCATCCGCATGCCGAAAAAGAACGGTGACCATAGAAAATTCAGCACCATCTGCCAGGCCCAGATCAGCATGCCGATCGAGAGGTGCCCACGCAGCCAAGTCCGCGCCCCGGCAACGCCGATCAAAACGTAGAGGGCAACCCAGACAGGTGCGAATATCCAGTCAGGTGGATTGAACGGCGGCTTGGCGAGGGATTGATACCATTCCCCAGGCAAATTGTTGACGCCGATGGTCAGGCCGCCGCCGAGCGCGATGGCGATGAAGACGACGTAGGTCAGGGCTCTGCTCATCCGCGCTAGATAGGGCGAGCGCACCCTCCAACCAGATCGCTAGCGATCTTTTGCGCACAATTCAGACGGCCGCAATACGCACGATATGCTGGTCCCAGGCAACGTCGCTTTGCGTCGACAAAAAACCGCCTTCATAGGACGACACCGCAAAGCCGGCTTTGGCGGCTGCGATCCCTGCCGCATCCTGTATGAACTCCTCGCGGAGCATGTGTCCGCTTTTCGCATCGATCGTCACGCAGGCGCCCCCTTTGGGCGAGGTGACGCCGACCAGTCCCTCCGCACGATTGATGGCGATCGCGCCGACGTAGTTGGCAAGCCGGCGCGTGGTTTCGTCCGGCAGATCGACGAAGCGCAGGTCTTCCCCCTTTGCAAAGGAACCGACGAGCGGCGGCAGGTCGTTGCGGTGACCCTCGTACTGGCACGCAAACCAGATGCGGCCGCTATTGTCGACATCGACGTGACGCGTGGAGAGTTGTGCCCATTGCGACGGCAGAGAGCGTTTTTCGATCAGCGATCCCGTTGCCGCGTCGATGAGTGTCAGCGATGGTTGCATGCTGGACAGGTTAAGCTTGGCACGGCCGAAATCCGGATGCGTTTCAATCCCGCCATTGGCAACGATCAGCATACGACCATCGTCGGACACCGTCATGTCATGCGGACCGACGCCGTATGTCTCGAACTCGCCGATGCGCTCGAAACGGCGGGTCGCGTCATAAAGCCCGATCAAGCCGCGATTGGCGTCGAAGGCATTCTCGCTGGCATAAAGAAGCCGACCATCCGGTGAAAAGGCGCCATGGCCATAGAAGTGGCGTCCCTCGGCGGCGGCAATGATGATGGGCTCCGTCTTGCCGCGCGGGTCGAAGATCATCGCATAGGTGCCGGGCCGACGAGCGAAGGCGACCGTTTTTCCGGTCACCGGGCTGAACGCCATGCCATGGGCTCGCGCCGGCAGAGCGACTTGGTCAATGATTTCCCCGCGTTCCGAAACCGTGGCAATGGCATAGGACCCGTTTGCCGTCCGCAAACCGGATGCATAGACAGCATCCGCCCGCTCCAGTGCCATCAGCGCACGCGGCTGCAGCGCGGCGATGAATGTCAATCCGGCCGCCCTGACGAAACTGCGCCGATCGATGGCGTAGCTGTTCCACATGGTTCAATCGCCGTCGGAGAAGGAGAAGCCAGCCGATAGGCCGATCGCCGCTCCGTAGTCGTCGCTTATCTTGGTAATCAGCTCACGCGTGCTGACCAGAAGGGCTTCGAGCTTTGCTTTCTCGGCATCGCTTGTCGCGACGTCGATATCGGGGTTGAGCTTTGGTACCGTTTCCAGCAGCGACTTGAAGCTGGCATCGATCGCGTCGGCGACCGGCTTCTTGTCGGCGGGAAGAAGCTCTGCCATGCCGGCCTTCTGCCAGAGCGTGCGAAGCCCTTCTAGGTTGGCCGTCATCGACTTCCAGGTGTTCTTGGAGCGCCAGTAGATCGCCATGCGCGGCCGCGGCGTGCTGTCCTTGCCCTTGTAGAACTGCTCGAGACGCTGATCGCGCACCGTCTCCGCACCGTGAACGAGAATGCCGAGCAGTGCGGTCACGGCTTCCTTGTTGTCCATGAAGTCCTCGCTTTGCGGGCCGGGATGCTTCCAGCTTCCCTGCACACCGTCGGGCTTCTCCCAGGCGGCGACAACCTCGCCAGCCTCGCGCTGGATGTTGCCGGCGACGGCTGCGCCATAGAGGCAACGGAAGCTGTTCTTCTGCTTCGTCAGGTCTTCGGAACCGGTGCCGTAAAGCACGTATTCAAGCGCGGTCAGCCCCTGCAGCGCAACACTCTTGCCGGCGATCGCATCGACCGTCGCGTCCTTTGGATCGGCCTTGGCGATCAGCGCCTGAACCTGCTTCAGGCCGACCCCCTTGCGATCGGGATAAAACAGGATGTGCTCGAAGAGATTGTCCTGAATGACGGGTCCGGTCTGAACGATCTCGATGACCGACCAATAGCGGATCGTGTCGTCGAACGCCGATTTCGCCTTGTCGAGCTTCTGTTGGGTGGCGTCATCGCAGAGATCCTTCATCGCCGTCGTCAGGCGTGCGGCCGATTGCTGGGCATTGCGATAGCCGGGGCGGATCACCTCGTCGACTGCCCGCTGCATCACCGCGGATACTGCTTCCTCATTCAGTCCGGCTTGCGGTGCAGGGGTCTGAGCGGAGGCAGAAGTAGCAAGGGCAAGGGAGAGCAGAAGGGATTGCCAAAGGCGCATTAAAGGGACTCCAGGAATGTAATCAGTGCCTGCCGATCATCCTTCGACAGGGATGCGAAAGCGTCACGCGCCTTTTCAGCCTCGCCGCCATGCCAGAGAATCGCTTCGGTGAGATTTCTGGCGCGGCCGTCGTGGAGGAAAAAGCTGTGCCCGCTGACAGTCTGGGTCAGACCTATACCCCATAGTGGCGGCGTGCGCCATTCACGACCGTTGGCGCTCCCGACTTGTTGTCCGTCCGCGAGACCTTCGCCCATATCGTGCAGCAGAAAGTCGGAATAGGGCCAGATCAGCTGGAAGGATTGGGCCTTGTCGGCGCTGTCGCGGCGGGTGACGAACTTCGGCACGTGGCAGGAAATGCAACCGCTTTCGTAGAAGATCTTCTTGCCCCGCAGGGTCGCCGGAAAGCTCGCCTTTCGCCGGGCAGGGACGGCGAGGTTGGCGGAGTAGAAGGTCACGAGGTCGAGGATCGGGCCGGGGGCCTCCTCCTTGCCAAGCCGTTTCTGCACGCCGGTCGGCATATCCCTGCACTTGGCCTCGGCTTCGGTGCAATCGCCATGCGGGTCAGGCCGGTCCGGCGTCGAAATGCCGATGTCATTGGAGAAGGCATCCGCGGTCTGATCGCGCACGCTTGCGTTCTGCGCCTTCCAACCGAAGCGGCCGAACGCGATCTTGCCCGTGCGATGGTCGCGCACGATGGCCGCCTTGCCGTGAATGCCATCGCCGTCCGTATCGTTCGGATCGGCATGGGCCAGGATATCCGCTTCGGGGATGGCTTCGATCAGGCCGAGGCCGATCATCGCGGGCGCAACGCGCGGCGAGATCGTTGTTGCCGGATTTAGGAGGCCATAGCCAAGGTCGTTGACGCCGTATGTTGGGCGCCGAAGCGAGACGATCTCGCCGTCGCCGAGCGTCACCGGCTCCTCCGTATAGCGGATCGTCATCTTGCCTTCGGAGGGAAGACCGGGAACCGCAAGATCCTGCAGCTGGTGGCCGTAAACGGGGTCGGGGAAGTTGACGATCTCGGCGTCGGCGATTGCCCGCGTCTCGTCGGGCGTCATCGCCGGGCGTGACAGGCGCAGGAACATCGAGGTGGCGCTGACGCCGCCTTCCGGCGGCTTACCGCGGCCGTCGTTGACGTGGCAACTCATGCAGGAGCGGGCATTGAAGAGCGGCCCGAGGCCATCCGAGGCCTGCGTCGAGGAGGGAGCCGAAACCCAGAGCTTCTTGAAGAGGGCATTTCCGAGCCGGAACGGCTGCTCTTCCTCGAAGGGGATGGTCGCGGAAATATGCGAAAAGGAATCCTCGGTGACCGGATCGATCGACGTGGCGCCGCCCGCCTGCATCGCCTCGTATTGCTCGGCCTTGGCAAAATCCGTGGTCGGCCGCGTCACCGCGGCGACGCGTTTCGTATCCGCTTCGGAAAGGTCGCCTCGCTTCGTCGGAAGATCGAACCCGGATGCCAGCGCAACGGAAAATCCGGCAATCGCGGCGCAAAGTGCTGCGCAACTGAGAAGACGACGAGCCGATCTGCGAGGCATTCGAGAGTTCGGGCCGCTGCGTCGAACGAAGCGGCCCGCCTTTTCACTTATTGGAAGACCGCGCCAGGATTATCCAAGCTGTCGGAACCTTCAAGCTTCACCGTGCCGAGATCGAGTGCGGCAATAACGCGCTGCACCGTCTTGGTCTGGTCGACGAGACCGTCGATGGCGGCCTGAACGACAGCGTTGCCCTTCTTGTTGCCTTCGCCGATCATCTGGTCGTACTTCTCGACGTTCAGACCGCGCTTCGCCATGACCTGCATCGCATCGAGCGTCTTCTTCAGCTTGGCCTGCATTTCCTTGTCGAGTTTCTCGTCCTTGGCGGCGACGAGATTGTGCAGCGACGGTCCCTTCATCTTCGTGCCGTCAGCGCGGGTGTAGTCGCCGGTGTAGGCAGCGGCGATGCCGATCGCGTCGTTAAGGTGCGAGTTGAAGGTGTTGTCCGAGAAGCAATCATGCTCTTCTTCCGGATCGTGCAGCAGCAGGCCGAGCTTCATGCGCTCGCCCGCCAGTTCTCCGTAGGAGAGGGAGCCCATGCCGGTCAGAATGGCAACGAGACCGGCTTTCGGATCGGCTTCGACATGCTTGGTGGCTTCGCCATCGGCAGTCCAGTTGTTGGTCATTTCCTGAAGGTCGGAGACCAGCAGCGTCGAGGCGGACTTCAGATATTCGGCACGGCGATCGCAATTGCCGTGCGTGCAGTTCTTCAGGTCGTAGTCCGTGGCCGGGCGATTGCCGGCGCCCGGGCCGGTGCCGTTCAGGTCCTGGCCCCAGAGCAGGAATTCGATGGCATGGTAGCCGGTGGCGACATTGGCTTCGACGCCGCCGGCTTCGGCCAGCGTGCCGGAGAGGAATTCGGGCGTCAGTTTAGACGCGTCTACATCCTTGCCATCGATCTTGATCGTCTTGTTGGCGATGACATTGGCAACGTAGAGCGAATTCTCGTCGCTCTCGGTGCCGTACGACGCATCGACGTAATCGATCAGGCCTTCGTCGAGCGGCCAAGCGTTGACCTTACCTTCCCAGTCGTCAACGATCGGATTGCCGAAGCGATAGACTTCCGTTTGCTGGTAAGGGATGCGTGCCTTGATCCAGGCGGCGCGGGCAGCCTTCAATGTCTTGTCGGTCGGGTCCTTGAGCAGGGCGTCGATTGCCGCGTCAAGGGCCTTGGCCGTCGTCAGCGAATCTTCGTACTTGGCATGCGCAACGTCGGCGTAGTGCTTTACAACTGCAGCAGCATCCGGGGCCGCGTAGGCGGGAATGGAAAGCAGAGCGGTTGGGGCCACCGCCAGCGCAACGGCTGCGCAGAAATTCTTGTTGAGTTTCATGATCCTCTCCTGTGCGGACGTTCAGCGCGAAGTCCGACGCAAATCTCTTTGCGCAAAAGCAAACTGGTGTCAAACACTCTAGTTTGGAATGGTTTTAAGTGTATTCGCCGCGGTTGCAGGCGCGAAGACCGGCTGTTCAGTCCTTCCGCTTCATGCGGCAGAAGAAGAACCCGTCCGTATCGGTGGAAGCGGGCGTCAGCGTGATGGTCTTGCCGTCGGACGAGCGTGGGCGCGGGCTGTCCTTTCCGAACAGTCCGTCCCAGGCGGGCAGGGCGCTGACGATCTCGTAATCGCCGTTCTCCGCGGTGAAGCGTCGGACCTGCTCTTCGTTTTCCTGCGGCAGAACCGAACAGGTGACATAGATCAACTCGCCGCCGGGGCGGACAAAGGCGCTCGCCTGTTTGAGGGCATCCTGCTGCTGGGCCGTGCGCTCGTCGAGGTTCTTTGCGGTGAGCCGCCATTTGGTGTCGGGCCGTCGCCGCCAGGTCCCGGTTCCCGTGCACGGCGCATCGACGAGCACCTTGTCACAGCGATCGCTAAGGCTCTTCAGGGCTTTGGCGTCATCATGGACCTGGACATTGCGGGTGCCCGCACGCTTCAGCCGTTCGATGATCGGGGCGAGCCGCTTGCGGTCGGCGTCGTAGGCATGAACCTGGCCCTTGTTGTGCATCGCCGCCGACATGGCGAGCGTCTTGCCGCCGCCGCCTGCGCAATAGTCAAGCACCTGTTCGCCGTCCTTGGGAAGCACGAGATCGGCAACGATCTGCGATCCCTCGTCCTGCACTTCGAACCAACCTTTTTGGAACGAAAGCTCGGCTGTCACGTTTGGAAGTCTTGAGGCTCCTTCGCCGGCGGGAATCCGGATCCCATAGCGCGCGATTTTTGCCTCTTGTGCGCCGGCCCTCCCAAGCGCTTTGACCGTCTTGTCGCGGGTCGCCTTGAGGATGTTGGCGCGCAGATCGAGTGTAGGACGTCCCGCAAGGGCCTGTGCTTCGGCAAGCCAGCTGTCGCCGAAGGCATTTTCAAAGGAGGATTGGACCCACTCAGGGATATCACCCTGAATATGAGCCGGAGCGTCGGTCAGACGACGGCTATTGAATGCGGAGAGTTGAGCTTCCGAAAGGGGGACAGGTGCGAACTTGTCGTCCGCAAGTTCCGCAGCAAGCGTGTCCGGCGTGAAACCCCACTGCCGGAACATCACGGCGTAGGCGATGGAAGAAGCACTTTCGTCGTCCATCAGCCAGGCGTGGGACAGGCGCATGCGGAGCGCGTCGTAAACGATGTTGCCGATCGCGGCGCGGTCGCCGGAGCCGGCAAATCGATGGGCGAGGCCCCAGTCCTTCAGGGCGTCCGCGACTGGCCGTCTGCGGGCATCGATATCTGCAAGAACCGAAATCGCCCCTTCGAGCCGCCCGCCCAACCGCATTCAAACAGCTCCTATCGCCTGGATCAAAATACCGGGCTTGTGAACAATCCGCAGGAAGCGCGACAGACGCAGCGGATAGTACACAAGTCTAAACCGCGTCGTAGACGCGATTGGCGGCAAGAGCAAGCGACCCGTTCGTGTACGGGCGAAACGCTTAGCCTATGACTTCGTAGCAGACCTTTGCCGTGCCACTGCTGACCATGCCAATGTTCTGGGCGGCAGCGCGGGAGAGATCGAGAACGCGGCCGCGAATGAACGGACCACGATCGTTGACGCGAACGACGACACTGCGGCCGTTGTTGCGGTTGGTAACTTTCAGCTTCGTGCCAAATGCCAATGAACGATGTGCTGCAGTATTGATGGCCGGGTTCATACGTTCCCCGGAGGCGGTTTTGGAGCGAAGTGCGTACCAGGAAGCGCCACCGCAACCATTTGCAGCAAATCCTTCGACGGGAAGGATGGTAGAGCAAGCTGCAATTGTTGCTGCGGCGATAACAGAACGGCAGATTTTCTTCAAAACGGATTGTCCCTCAACTGTTGAACTCACGCCTTGTGGGCGGTGAAGGGGTTGAATCCGGCCAAGTGTGGCGAAAAAGTGCCCCCAATTATCACGGAATGTTACAGAGTGTAATATTTGTGATGGATAGATGCACGACAGCAACGCCGTTAAAAACAAGGAGATGGAAAAAAAGATAATGAAATCAAGTAAAATTCGAACGTTTTTTACAAGACATGATCCACGCAACCCGAGATCACAAAACTTACGAAAATAATTTTGCGCAATTGCCATAATTGCTGCCCCATTTGAGCAAATTCAGGGGCCGTTAACCATAAAGCGGCGCAGAATTGTGCGTGCTCATTGGAAAGGTAGGAATTTCCTACCTCTTTTGGCGAGCTGTCTGCGAGTGGTTGCACAACCCGTGGACGTAAAAATCTGAGGTCCGCTCCCGCCGGCTTGCCAACTCGTGATATCAAGTTGGCTGGGAGTTGCCGAGGTGTCGCTCAAAAATACGACGACGTTGTCGAAAATGCGGACACCCGAGCGTCTTTAGCTTGCAGGCGCGCAAGCAGTGCACGCCTCGTCAACTTGGGCAGGGAGGCTGCGAAGTTATGAGCATACCCTATCGTTGGATCATTGTTGCTGCTGGGGCTTTGATGACGTGCGTCGCGCTCGGCGCGATGTTCTCCCTGGCAATCTTCCAGGAGCCGATCGCCATCGACACCGGCTGGTCACATGCTGGCATCGCGAGCGCAATGACACTCAATTTCATCGTCATGGGGATCGGTGGCTTCTTGTGGGGCACCGCAAGCGATCGTTACGGGCCCCGCATCGTCGTTCTGATCGGCGCCGGAGGCCTCGGCCTGGCGCTCGTATTGGCAAGCCGGGCAGAGTCCCTTCTGCAGTTTCAGCTGACCTACGGCATTCTGGTCGGACTTGCCGCCAGCACCTTCTTTGCACCGATGATCGCGGCGACGACAGGCTGGTTCGAGGAGAACCGCGGCCTTGCCGTTTCGCTGGTGTCGGCTGGCATGGGTGTTGCGCCCATGACCATCTCGCCGTTCGCGCGCTGGCTGATTTCCGCCTATGATTGGCGAACTGCGATGCTGCTGATCGGCATCACCGCTTGGGTTCTGCTGATACCGGCGGCCTTGCTCGTCCGCCGTCCGCCCGCGGAAACGGGGGACGCTGCGGCCGCCAATGTAGCGAGTGGCGAGCAGCCGTCGCTTTCCCGCGTGTTCCGCTCGCCGCAATTCATCGTGCTCGGGCTGACATTCGCTGCCTGCTGTGCCGCGCATTCAGGGCCAATCTTTCACATGGTCAGCTACGCCACGATCTGTGGCATTGCCCCGATGGCCGCTGTCAGCATCTACAGCGTCGAGGGGCTCGCGGGCCTGGGCGGGCGGCTTCTCTATGGCGGGCTTGCCGACAGGATCGGCGTGAAGCCAGTGCTTGTGGCCGGCCTGCTTGTCCAGGCGATCGCGCTGGCAACCTACCTTTTCGTCAGCAGGCTCGGTGAATTCTATGCTCTAGCGATCATCTTCGGCAGCGCCTACGGCGGTGTGATGCCGCTCTATGCAGTGCTGGCGCGGGAATATTTCGGCCCGCGCATCATCGGCACTGTTTTCGGCGCCGCCACGATGCTGTCCAGCCTCGGCATGGCCTTCGGCCCGCTGATCGGCGGCTGGATCTTCGACACGTTCCACAATTACTCGTGGCTCTTCATCGGATCTGCTCTGGTTGGGCTTGGGGCGGCTGCGATTGCCCTGGCGTTTCCGCCGCTCGCAAGAGCAAAGACCGAACCGGCTCTCGGCGTGTCGGCTTGAGGCTGCTGCCTTATCCTCGCCAGCTGTTGCTTTGCTTCAGCTGCGCGAGGGAGGCCGGATAGGTCGGGAACGCGAAGGTAAAGCCTGCTGCTTTCAGCTTGGCGTTCGAGACCCGCTTGTTCTCGCCGTAGAACGACCGCGCCATGGGCGTGAGTTCGGCAGTCTCAAACGGCTGTTCCGGCGGGGGCTCGACGCCCAGAAGGCGGGCGGCCTCCACAATGACATCCTGAGGCGGGCCGGGCAGATCGTCGGTGACATTATAGACGCCGCCAAGCCCGCGCTCGGCAAGGAACCGCGTCGCGGATCCGATGTCCTCGACGCGGATGCGGTTGAAGACCTGGTCTTTCTTGATCAGCCGCCTTGCCGTGCCGCGCTCCAGATTGCAAAACGCATTGCGGCCGGGTCCGTAGATGCCGGAAAGGCGGAGAACCGCCGCCGGAATATTGTTCTTTGCGCCGATGGCCATCCAGCCATCCTCCGCTTCCAGCCGCTCCTTTGAGCGGCCGGAAACCGGCGTGCAGGGCGTGTCTTCGGTAACCCAGTTGCCCTTGTGATCGCCGTAGACGCCGACCGTCGAGAGATAGCCGATCCAACGGAGCTTCGGCATCATCTCCCGCAATCGCGCACCTGCAAGCCCGATCAGCGGATCGCCGCTTTCCCTCGGAGCAATGGATTGAACGAGATGCGTCGTATCGCGCATCGCGACGCTCAGATCATTTCCCAGGGTCTCGCCGTCGAAAAGGAACGCGTTGATCCCGAGGCCACGCAAAGCGGCAGCCTTTTCGTCCGTCCGTGTCGTCCCGGTTACGCGCGCCCCATCGGCTATGAAAGCCTCGGCGATTGCCTTGCCGGAAAAACCGCAGCCGAAAATCATCACATCCATCATACAGCTCCCGCTAGCCGCCATTCGTCCCTGACATCGCTGTCCGATTCATCTGGCCTTTGTGCCGCAAAGGCAGCGAATTCACCAGCCTCGAAAAGGCGTGAAAGCGCCCAGACCGCCATGCCACGTACGACGGGCGAGGGGTCCTGCGACAGCGCCCGACATCGCTCCACAAAGCGGCGGTCACCCGAATTGCCAGCAGCGATGAGCACATTGCGGATGAAGCGGTCGCGGCCGATCCGCTTGACCGGCGAGCCGCTGAAGAATACGCGAAAGGCGGCGTCGTCGAGGCTGAGCAGGAACTCGATCGTCGGTTCCTTCAGGTCCTCCCGGGGCTGCAGCTTCATTTCGGACGCCTCGTGGGCAAACTTATTCCATGGGCAGACGGCGAGGCAATCATCACAGCCATAAATCCGATTGCCAATCAGCGGACGTAGTCCCGGATCAATCGGCCCCTTGTGCTCGATGGTCAGGTACGAAATGCAGCGTCGCGCGTCGATTTGATAGGGTGCCGGGAATGCATTGGTCGGGCAGATGTCGAGACAGGCACGACAGGAGCCGCAGTGGTCGACTTCGGCGGCATCTATATTCAGATCCGCGGTCGTGAACATCGAGCCGAGAAAGAGCCACGAGCCGAGTTCGCGGCTGACGAGGTTCGTATGCTTGCCCTGCCAGCCGAGGCCGGCCGCAGCTGCAAGCGGCTTCTCCATGACAGGCGCCGTATCGACGAAGACCTTTACATCCGCCCCGGCGCGCGCCGCAAAACGTGTCGCAATTTCCTTCAGCCGTCCCTTGATGACGTCGTGATAGTCGCGATTGCGCGCATAGACGGAGATCGCAGCCTTGTCGGGTTTTGCCAGAATATCGCGGGGATCTTCATCCGGCCCATAATTCAGGCCGAAGACGACGATCGACCTGACATCGCTCCAGAGCGTGCGGGGATCGCCCCGCCTGTCGCGGGTTTCCGCCATCCAGTCCATCGTGCCATGCCGCCCGGCGTCGATGAATTCGCCAAGACGCTCCTTGGCTTCGGGGATGGCGTCGGGTCGGGTGATGCGACAGAGATCGAATCCGAGTGCCTTCGCCTCCGAACGAACGAAGGCGGTGAGCGTGTCGCGGCGTTTCTGTTCCTTGTTTTCTGTGGCCATCGAAGGCCCTCGTCAGAAATCCAGATCGGCGTAGTGGGACACCGGTGTCAGGCCCCGTACGCGTTCGGTGAGCAGGGGCCGGAAGGATGGACGCGACTTCAGGCGCTGATACCACTCCTTGACGACAGGCGCTTCCGACCAGTCGATCTCGCCGAGATAGTCGAGAATGGAAACGGCGGAGGCGGCAGCCAGGTCGGCATAGCTCATGCGGTCGCCGGCCAGCCACTGGCGCGAGCCTGCGAGCCATGTGAGGTACTTCATATGCTGGCGGATGTTTGCCCGTGCCGTGCGAAGGATCTTCGAGTCAGGCGCACCGCCTCCCTGGTCCGCCGTCATCTGCAGCTTGTAGACCCGCTCGCGGGCAAGCGGCCTGGTGACGTCGGTTTCCATCTTCTGCATGAACCACTCCGCCAGCCGGCGGATTTCGGCGCGCTGGAACGGATCTTCTGCGAGTAGTCGGCGATCCCGCTTGAGCACGCCATGCGTCTCGTCGAGATACTCCGAGATAACTGTGGCACCGCAGAGCGCCCGCATGCTGTCATCGACATACACCGGCAAGGTTCCGGCCGGGTTCAGCGCGAGGAAATCCCGCCGCTTCTCCCATGTCTGTTCTTCGATCAGATCCGCCTGATAGCCGTACTCCGTCAGGATCAGCCGAACGAAGCGTGATGCGGATGACATGGGGTGATGATAGAGCGTGGGCATCGATTCTCGGATTTTTGATGGCTGTGGGTGCGTTGCGGGAGCGCGATGATCATAGCGCCCTAGTCATGACTTATTCGTTGAAGCTATAGGAGTTTGGTCCTTCCAATACAAGCGAGTCGGACAGCCGACCGCCTGGACAAGGGATGTGTACGCGCCAAAAACCGATTTTTGCCTTCCCGCCCTGCCTTCGTCACTTACGGCCGCCATAACCCCCACGCAGCCGACCAAATTTCCACGGAGAGAATGTATGGAATATGTGAACTCTATAATTCTAGGCATAATAGAGGGAATTACCGAGTTTCTGCCGATTTCGAGCACTGGCCACCTTATCATTGCCGAACAATGGCTCGGCCACCGCTCGGACATGTTCAACATTGTCATTCAGGCTGGTGCCATCCTCGCCGTCACCATTATCTACTGGCGGCGCCTCGTGGATCTCGTTCTCGGATGGCGTGATCCGCGAAACCGCGCCTATGCCGCCAAGCTGATTGTCGCATTTCTGATCACGGCCGTCCTCGGGCTGATCGTCAAGAAGCTCGGCTTCGAATTGCCGGAGAACGCAACACCGATCGCCTGGGCGCTGATCATCGGCGGCGTCTGGATGATCTTTGCCGAGTGGGCCGCCGCGCGTAGGCCCCCGCACAAGGAAATTACCTGGCTTGTTGCCATCCTGGTCGGCATTGCCCAGGTCGTCGCAGGCGTTTTCCCGGGAACTTCCCGTTCGGGTGCCACGATCTTCGTCGCCATGTTGGCCGGCACCGGCAACCGCGCTGCGGCGACCGAATTCGCCTTCCTGGTCGGCATTCCGACCATGTATGCTGCCAGCGCCTACGAACTGTTGAAGACGTTCAAGGATGGCGGCGCAGCAAATGAGAACTGGACGAGCCTCGGTATCGCCTTCGTCGTCTCGACGATCGTCGCGTTCGTGGCCGTGAAGTGGCTGCTCTCCTATATCCGCAGCAACCGTTTTACGATGTTTGCCATCTACCGCATCATTCTGGGCGCCATTCTGCTTGGCATGGCCGCGACTGGGGTGATCGCCTGAGATAGCTTTTGACTGCCGCATTTGCGCACTGATCGCGCAAATGCGGATTGCCCGACGAAGTGACAAACACTTCAGGTGTCTGACGGCACAAAAAAACCGGCGAAGAGCGCCGGTTTTTCATTACCGGCTGATGGAGCCGGTCTCGCAGGGATCGATGCCATAAGCTGGCGAGCACTCGCCCTTCACCGCCGCAACCGAGCCGGGTGCAATGAAGGAGCCTGCCAGAATAACCAGCGCCGCGCACGCAAACAGAAGCGCGATTGACCTACCCATCGAAGAAAGCCTTTCAAAGTCGTTAGCGCGCCGTCAAGGCGCTGAGTCCATTGGGAGACGCGCGGGGTGTGTAGTCAGTGGAATGACAAATAGCAATAAATGTTCCTGCTAAATTTGGTGTTAATTCCGCTAATTTTTTGGTGCGGCTTTTATGCAACGAGTGCCTTGCCGGCACAGAGAAAAAAGCACGCGCAACTTGCGCGATTCCGGAAAACTCTTCCAAGAAAATGCCGCCCGCGATCCCGCGAGCGGCACACCTAGATAGAAGTGGCAGCAGCCTTAGGCGGCCTTGCCCGAGCCGGTGTATTGGCCGTGCGGACGATACTGCACGAGGTACGACCCGATGACCGAGCTCACCAGAGTGGGCGTGACGCCGATGCCTTTCAGCGTGCGGCCTTCGGCTTCGGCTTCCTTCGAGACGACGTTGTTCTTCCTCAGAAGGCGCACTTGGTCCGCCGTGATCGGCGGCGTGATGAACGGAACGAGCGAGGCAATGCTGCCGATCATCGAGGCGATGCCGAACGGAAGCGACACGAGGCGGTTCTTGCGCCAGGTTGTCTTCAGCATGATTTCGAGACATTCGCGGAACGTCAGCACTTCGGGGCCACCAAGCTCGAAGATTTCGCCGGCGGCAACCTTGCCCTCGATAGCCTTTGCGACCGCTTCGGCAACGTCTACGACGTAGACCGGCTGGAATTTCGTCTTGCCGCCGCCAATCAGCGGCAGCATCGGCGACATGCGCGCCATGTCGGCGAACTTGTTGAAGAAGCTGTCCTCGGGGCCGAAGACCACCGACGGACGATAGATGATGGCGTCCGGCTTGATCGCGTGGATTGCCGCCTCGGCGCGACCCTTCGTGCGGGCATATCCGGAGTCAGAATGGGCATGTGCGCCAATCGCCGAGATGTGGATCAGCTTGGCACCGACGCCGCGCGCGGCTTCGGCAACCGCACGCGCACCGAATTCCTGAACCGCCTCGAAGGAGTTGCGGCCGGCTTCGTGGAGGATGCCGACGCAGTTCACCACATAGTCGGCGCCGTCGACCGCACGATCGACCGAGTTGCGGTAGCGCAGGTTCGCCTGGACAAAAGAAATCTGGCCGACATTGCCGAGTGGCTGCAGGAAGCCGGCGAGATCGGGACGGCGGACGGCAACACGGATGCGGTAGCCGCGCTTTGCCAGCTCGCGAACGATATGCCTGCCGATGAAGCCGGACCCTCCGAACACGGTGACGAGTGGCGGCAGGTTGGCAAGGGTCATGGCAGGCTCCTCGAGAGGCTCAGGTGTGTGGTCGATGTGGTTTCGTCTTAGACCAATCACGGCGCGACGAAAAGGGCCATCGCGACGCAGTTCTCACCGCTTAGAACTCGTCTCAGATGCCTTCGACGACGACCATCTCGGCATCGGCGATTTCCTGGCGGATTTTCGCTGCGATCTGGTATTCCGGTGAATTGTAGCAATCGACGGCGTGCTGCATCGAGGGAAATTCGATGACCACGTTGCGTGCGCGGGACTTGCCCTCGAGCTCCGTGATCGCGCCGCCACGGGCGAGGAAGTTGGCGCCGTACTTGTCGAAGGCCAGCTTTCCTGCCGCGACATAGTCCTTGTAACGCTCGAGGTCGCGAACATCGACGCGTGCGATCCAGTATGCTTTTGCCATCTGAGTGCTCCCTGGCATGCTTGGTTATTGTAGGACGGTCGCCATTTCGGCGAGGATCGCCCGTGCGGCTTCGCGAGGATCGGCGGCTTTGACGATCGGGCGGGCAACGACCAGATGGCTGGAGCCGGCCTTCAGTGCGTCGGCCGGCGTCATCACGCGCTTCTGGTCGCCCTTGTCGGCACCGGCAGGGCGAATGCCCGGCGTGACGAGCGCCATATCGGGGCCGATGATCTTGCGCACGGCCGAGGATTCTTCTGCGGAGCAGACGATGCCGCCCATGCCGGCGAGATGGGCCTGTTCGGCGCGGCGCAGCACGAGCGTATGCGGATCATACTCGTAGCCGGCGGCGATCAAGTCCTGCTCGTCCATCGATGTCAGCACGGTGACACCGAGGAGGCAGAGATCGGAGCCCTTCGCCGCTTCGACCGCAGCTTTCATCGCCTTCGGATAGGCGTGCAGCGTCAGCATCGACATGCCCATCTTGACGATGTTCTCGACGCCTGAGGCAACCGTGTTGTCGATGTCGAGCAGCTTCATGTCGAGGAAGATCTTCTTGCCGCTCCTGGCAAGATCACGCGCAAATTCCAGGCCGCCGGCAAAGGCCAGCTGATAGCCGATCTTGTAGAAAACGACGTCGTCGCCGAGCGTATCGACGATCCTTTCGGCCTCTCCAAGCGTTGGAACATCCAGCCCGACGATCAGGCGTTCGCGTGCGTCCATGTCACATCCATCCCTGCCACTCTTCGATAGGCGTCCAGTCGCACGAAGGGCGTCGATCCGCAAGGCTGAAACAGTAGAGATTGCCGCCGCCTGCCGGTTGATCGCCATGTCGCTGGATCGGGCGACCCTCAAGGTGGCACTTGAGCAGCGTACCGACACCTCCGTGTCCGACGAATGCGATGGGCAGGGCGGGATTGTGCGACGCGAGGATATCGGCGACAGCGGCAACGACGCGGTGTTGGGCGTCGATCGCTCGCTCCCAGCCTTTGAAGCTTGCCTCGGGATACGCAAAGAACCAGTCGGCCGCCTTCTCGAACTCCGGCGGGGGCAGGAAACCAGTCGCCGAGCGGTCGTTCTCATGCATGTCGTGGACGATCTCGACGGTCAGCCCGGCTGCGGCTGCGAGGATCTCGGCGGTCTCGATCGCCTTTGTCTCGTCGCTGGATATGATGCGGCGCAACTGCCTTACCCAGCCTCGTTCCGCGGCCTTGCAGGCGCGCGCGGTACCGACCTCCGACAGCCCCCATCTCGGCACGGGGACATGAGGGTCGATCTTCACCTGCGGATGCGTGATGTAGAGGCCGAACACCTGGTTCAGCCGCGCCGGTAGATCCAGAGCTGCGCCGGCGGAATGTTGCGGACGATGAAGTCGAAGTGCTGGATATGGTAGCGATCCGGCCGCGCGATGATCGGCGACACGGGGCCGTAGGAAATCTGGACAACGGGCCGGCCGGCAGGCAGGCGGTCGAGCAGGCTCTCGAGCAGCGCGATACGGGCCTGCATCGGAAAGTTCAGCAGCGGCACGGCGGAAACGACGGAATCAAACGTCTGATCCTTCATGGCGCCGAGCGTCTTGTCGAGATTGAACGCGTCGCCATTGATGAAGTTCACGCCCGGATAGAGCCGGACCAGATGTTCGTAGAAGTCGGTCGAATATTCGACGGCGACCAGATTTCCTGGCTTCACGCCGCGACTGAGAATGGCTTTGGTGATCGCCCCGGTGCCGGGTCCGAGCTCAAGGACCGGCAGTCCGGAGTGCGGATTGATGACGCTTGCCATCTTGCGGGCCGTAATGGAGGAGGTGGGAACGATCGAACCGACGGTTTTCGGCCCCTGCATCATTCCCTTGAAGAAGCGGATTTCTTCGTCAAACTTCTTGCCCAGCCGTTCCTTCAGGCGCAACGCCATTCCGTCCTCCTAGATATGTAACAAAACAGCCCGCTCCCTAATTGCAGTCAGTCACCGGGAAAAACAAGGGCAGACGTCGCAATTGGCAAAGTTTGCACGGCAAATGCGACGCGCGCCTAGACGCGCATCGGCATCAGCACGTAAAGGGCGTCGTCGCCGGCCGTGTCGCGAATGAGCGTCGGCGATCCCGCATCGGCGAGCAGGAAGATCGCTTCATCGCCGGAAAGCTGTGCGGTGATATCAAGCAGGTATTTGGCGTTGAAGCCGATTTCCATCGCGTCCGTGTCATAGCCAACGGCGACTTCTTCCGTCGCGCTGCCCGAATCCGGATTGTTGACGGTGAGCAGCAACTGGCCGTCAGAGAGAGCGAGCTTGACGGCGCGACCACGCTCGGAGGAGATCGTCGAGACGCGGTCGACGGCCTGCGCGAACGTCGTGCAGTCGACACGCATTTCCTTGTCGTTGTTGGCCGGGATAACGCGCTGGTAATCCGGGAATGTGCCGTCGATCAGCTTCGAGGTCATGACGATCGGGCCGATGCTGAGGCGGATCTTGGCGTCCGACACTTCGACGGTCACCATCGCATCCGGAACATCGACGAGCTTCTGCAGTTCACCGACGGTCTTGCGCGGGATGATGATGCCGGGCATGCCTTCGGAGCCCGATGGCGCATCGACGTCGGCGCGGGCGAGGCGATGGCCGTCGGTTGCGACGGCGCGCAGCTTCAGATCGCCCTGGCTTTCGATGGTGTGGAAGAAGATACCGTTCAGATAGTAGCGGGTTTCCTCGGTCGAGATCGCGAACTGGGTGCGATCAATCAACATCTTGAGGTCCGTCGCCTTCAGCTTGAAGGTGTGGCTGAAGGTGCCGGCGGTGAGATCCGGGAAGTCGGACTGCGGCAGGCACTGCAGCGAGAACTTGGAGCGACCGGACGCGACAGTCATCGAGCCGCCGTCTGTGCTCGTCGCCAGCAGGACTTCGGAACCGTCAGGCAGCTTGCGCACGATGTCGTAAAGAAGATGGGCAGGAACGGTGGTAGCGCCGGCCTGTTCGACGTTCGCAGGCGTCGCCTCGGTCACCTCGAGATCGAGGTCGGTCGCCTTCATGTCGAGGTTCTGACCATCGGCGCGCAGCAGGATGTTGGACAGGATCGGGATCGTGTTCCGGCGTTCGACCACGCGATGCACGTGGTTCAGCGACTTCAAAAGGTTGGACCGCTCAATTGTAATACGCATGGGATGCTACCGCTTTCGACCGTTACTGCTTGGGCGCGCATGCTGCGCGCCGCAAGGAATGCCTTTGCCCAAAAGGGACCGTAGAGTGGATAGGCAAAATGGCAGGATTTTGAGACCGATTGCAAGAGGCGCAAATGGCCGCGCCACTGCAATTGCCGTTTTCCGGTGCAATGCACACAGAAATTGCTGCGGCCTTGCCGAAAGGCGGGGTCTCGCCCATAACAGCGGAAACCAGAGAAGAGTATCGATACCTTGAGCAATGACGATGTGACGGCCGATGGCGGCAGGCAACGCAGCTTCCGCATGCACAATATGTCCGTTCCGGCACGACCATTGGAGCCGGCGCTCTATCTCGTCGCGACGCCGATCGGTAATCTCGGCGACATCACGCTGCGTGCCTTGGAAACGCTTGCCGGCGCCGACGTCCTGGCCTGCGAAGACACGCGCGTCACCCGCGTCTTGCTTGACCGGTTTGGCATTCAGAACCGCCCCTATGCGTATCACGAACACAATGCTGACGAGGCTGGGCCGCGGCTTTTGCAGGCGCTGGAGGCCGGAAAGTCTGTGGCGCTCGTCTCGGACGCCGGAACGCCGCTGGTCTCCGATCCCGGCTACCGCCTCGCGCAGAGCGCCATCGAGATGGGCTATCGCGTCGTGCCGATTCCCGGCGCCTCCGCGCCGCTTGCGGCTCTGGTCGGGTCCGGGCTGCCGAACGACGCCTTTCTGTTCGCGGGGTTTCTGCCGACCAAGGACAAGGCCCGCCGTGATCGGCTGGCGGAGTTCGAGGCAGTTCCCGCAACGCTGATGTTCTTTGAATCGCCCCATCGCATTGCTGCTACGTTGACCGCTGCCGCCGATGTACTCGGCGGCGATCGCGCGGCATCCGTCTGTCGCGAATTGACGAAGACCTATGAAGAGTTTCGCCGTGGGACGCTGGCCGAGCTCGCGGCGCGCTACGCCGATGTCGATAACGTCAAGGGCGAGATCGTGCTGGTCATCGGACCACCTCCCGAGCGGGCGGTCGAAGCAGCCGATGTCGATGCGATCTTGGCGGACTTAGCCAAAACCTTGCCAACCTCCAAGGCTGCCGCGGAAGCGTCAAAGCTGACCGGCGTCTCCAAGAAGGAGCTCTACCAGCGTCTTCTCGACATGAAGGGCGGCGATGGGCGATAGGACTCCTGCCGCCGACCGCCGCAGGGCGCTTCGCCGGGGCCATCTCTCCGAGTATCTCGCTGCTGTCTATCTCATGCTGAAGGGTTACCGCATCGTCGCCATGCGCTATCGCACCAAGCTCGGCGAGATCGACATCATTGCACGCAAGGGCAATCTGGCGATTTTTGTTGAAGTGAAGGCGCGTCGCGAGGAGATGGGTGCGATCAACGCCGTGTCGCCAACGGCGCAAAACCGGATCAGGGCGGCCAGTGATCTATGGCTGCAGCGTCAACGCGATTATGCTTTGCTTTCGCAGCGTTACGATATTGTGGCCATCCTGCCCGGCCGCCTGCCGCGTCATTTTCCGAACGCCTTCTGACCTCTTTGCACTCGCGTGCAAAAAGAGCCGACTGTAACAGTCCCGTCATCAAATCATCAAGGAGGCGTCATGGAAGGCCTCTATTGCACTCCTCACCCCAATAACTGGTGGAGAGGGATTAGCCATGTTCAAGAAGATTTCTATGGCCGCTATGGCGGTTAGCTTTTCGGCGTCGTCGTCCTTTGCTGCGACCAACATCACCTGGTGGCACGGCATGGGCGGCCGCAACGGCGAAGTCATCAACGAGGTTGCACAGAAGTTCAACGCTTCGCAGACGAGCTGCGCCATCACGCCGGTCTCCAAGGGATCGTACGAAGAAGCGCTCGCAGCCGGCATTGCCGCTTTCCGTTCGGGCGAACAGCCGAACATCCTGCAGGTGTTTGACGCTGGCGCCGCCACTATCATCAACGCCAAGGGCGCCGTCATTCCGGCTGAAGACCTGATCAACAGCGCCGGCTACAAGTTCGACCGCAACGCCTTCATCCCCGGCGTTCGCTATCTCTACGCTGCTGCTGACGGCAAGTTCGTCGGTATGCCGTTCAACTCTTCCGCTCCGATCATGTACACCAACCCGGAAGCGCTGAAGAAGGCTGGCGTCGAAACCCCCGAAGACTTGGGAAGAGTTCGAAGCAATCGCTCCGAAGCTCAAGGAAGCCGGTTACATCCCGCTCGTCCAGACGCAGCTGACCTGGGAGTTCACCGAGAACTTCTTCTCGCGCAACAACATCCAGTTCGCGACCAACAACAACGGTTACGACAGCATCACCGACACCAAGCTGAAGGTCACAGACCCGAACCTCATCATGATGTTCGAAAAGCTGAAGGCCTGGAAGGATGAAGGCTACTTCGCCTACTACGGCGCTGGCTGGAACGACAACCAGAAGCCCTTCGAAGAAGGCAAGGTCGCTCTGTGGATCGGTTCCTCGGGCTCTTTCGGCGGCCTGAAGAAGACGGCAACCATGCCCTTCTCGGCAACCTTCCTGCCCTATTGGGGTTCGATCAACGGCGCCGACAAGAACACCTTCATCGGCGGCGCTGCCCTCTTCGCGATGGCTGGAAAGCCGGAAGCCGAAAACAAGTGCGTTGCCGACTTCTTCCAGTTCCTAACCTCGCCTGAGATCCAGAAGTTCTACCACCAGGCAACCGGCTACGTCGCCATCACCGAAGCAGCCTACGATCTCGCCAAGAAGGAAGGCTACTACGAGAAGGAGCCTGTCGCCGAAGTCGGTATCAAGCAGCTGAAGCTGGAAGGCGGCGAATGGTCGAAGGGCTACCGCCTCGGCTTCTACCCGCAGATCCGCTCGATCATGGAGCGCGAGTACAACCGCATCTTCGCTGGTGAAACCACCGTCAAGGACGCTTTCGACACTATCGAGAAGGAAGGCAACGAACTTCTCGCCCGTTTCGCAAAGACGGCCGGCTGATTTCAGCCACCTCGACTGTGACAGTCAATAGGGATCTCCTTTCCTCGGAAGGGAGATCCCATCAGCGATAGAGGACCGCGCGTGGCCTACACTCCATCCCAACCCCGCTTCGGCCGGTTCATTTCGGGCCGTGCGGTAGGCGCCAGGAAACCGGCAGCCGCCGCCGAGCCGGCAGGCGCCAAGCGCGTCCAGTTCTCGCCATCGCTCATCCCGTATCTGTTTCTGGCGCCGCAGCTCGCGGTGATCTTCATTTTCTTCTACTGGCCGTCCGTGCAGGCGGTGCAGTCGTCCTTCTATATCGAGGATCCCTTCGGCTTCGGCTCGACCTTCGTCGGCCTCAGCAATTATACCGATGTGATCTTCAGCCCCGAATATCTTGCTATCGCCAAGTTCACGGTTGTCTTCACGGCACTGGTAACCTTCTTCTCGCTGGCACTCGGTCTGCTGCTGGCGGTCAAGGCCGATGCCGTCATTCGCGGCAGTTCCGCCTACAAGACGCTGCTGATCTCGGTTTACGCGATCGCCCCGCCGGTCGCCGGCCTCATAGGCATGATGTTCTTCGACCTGCATATCGGTCCCTTCGTCAAGCTGGCGGCCTGGTTCGGTTGGGACATGCAGGTCGGTCTCAACTACTACGACACAGCCTTTGCGCTGATCGTCGTCGCAGTCTGGAAACAGATCCCCTACAATTTCATCTTCTTCCTGTCCGGCCTTCAGGGCGTGCCGGTCTCCGTGCGCGAAGCCGCCACCATCGACTGCCGCTCCGGCTTCCGCCGGTTCTGGACGGTGACGCTGCCGTTGCTCGCGCCAACCGCCTTCTTCCTGCTGATCATCAACATCACCTACGCCCTGTTCGACACCTTCGGCGTCATCGACGTGATGGTGAAGGACAAGCCGGCCAACAATCCGATCACCCTTGTCTACAAGGTCTACATGGACGGCTTCCGCGGCAACGATATCGGCAGCTCCTCGGCGCAGTCGGTCATCCTGATGATCGTCGTCTTCGTCCTCACCATCATCCAGTTCCGCTTCATCGAGAAGCGGATCCACTACACGTGATCGGGGAAGACCAATGTACAAGACGAAACCTCTCGATCACCTGATCCTCATCCTCGGCTCGCTGTTTTTGATCCTGCCCGTGATCGTCGCCTTCATGACCTCGACTCACGAAGCGGCCGAAATCCACACCAAGGGCCTGATGATCACGCCCGGCGACAATTTCGTCGGCACCTACGAGAAAGTGCTCACCCAGAAGGGCGGCTTCACCGGCGAGATCACCGGCCTCAACATGGTGCTGAACTCGCTGATCCTTGGTGTCGGCTTTGCCGTCGGCAAGATCGTGCTATCGATGATGGCGGCCTACGCCATCGTCTACTTCCGCTTCCGGTTCGCCACGCTTGCCTTCTGGGTCATCTTCACGACGCTGCTGTTGCCGCTCGAAGTGCGCATCATGCCGTCCTACGAAGTCATGAGCAAACTCGGACTGCTGAACTCATACACCGGCCTGATCGTGCCGCTGCTCGCGTCCGCGACCGGCACCTTCTATTTCCGCCAGTTCTTCAAGTCCGTCCCCGAGGAACTCTTGGAGGCCGCCCGCATCGATGGCGCCGGGCCGTTCAAGTTCTTCGTCGACATCCTGATCCCGCTGTCGCGCACCATGATGGCGGCGATCTTCATCATCATGTTCGTCTATGGCTGGAACCAGTATCTCTGGCCCATGCTGATGACCACCGACGAGAGCTTCTTCACGCTCATGCGCGGCATCAAGTCGATCCTGCAGGTCTGGGTCGGTTCGCAAATTCCCGATTACAACGAAGCCTTTGCACTCGCCGTGCTGGCCATGCTGCCGCCGGTGTTGATCGTCGTGATTTTCCAGAGATGGTTCATCAAGGGCCTAACCGAGAGCGATAAGTAAGGAAGAAAACCATGGCACGGATCGAAATCTCGAAGGTCTGCAAGGATTATCATGGCGGCGTCCGCGCCGTGAACGGCGTCGATATCTCGATCGCCGATGGTGAGTTCATCGTCCTCGTCGGCCCGTCCGGCTGCGGCAAGTCCACGCTGCTGCGCATGGTGGCGGGGCTGGAGGAGATCTCCGACGGCACCGTCAGCATCGGTGACCGGGTGGTCAACAGCATCGACCCGGCTGATCGCGACATCGCCATGGTCTTCCAGAATTATGCGCTCTACCCGCACATGACCGTCTACGACAACCTCGCCTACGGCCTGAAAAACCGCAAGACGCCGAAGGCCGAGATCGACGCGCGCGTCGCCGAGGCCGCCCGCACGCTGCAGCTCGAGCCCTATCTCGACCGCCGCCCGCGCGCGCTCTCCGGTGGCCAGCGCCAGCGCGTCGCCATGGGCCGCGCCATCGTCCGCAAGCCCGCGGCGTTCCTCTTCGACGAGCCGCTGTCGAACCTCGATGCCAAGCTGCGCGTTTCCATGCGTGGCGAGATCAAGCGCCTGCAGCGTCGCCTCGGAACCACCTCGCTCTACGTCACCCACGACCAGCTGGAGGCGATGACGCTGGCCGACCGCCTCGTGGTTCTCAGCCACGGCGAAATCGAGCAGATCGGTACACCGCTCGAGGTCTATCATCGCCCGGCTTCCACCTTTGTGGCGAGCTTCATCGGCTCGCCTGCCATGAACCTCCTCAAGGGCGAACTACATGGCGATAAGCTCGCACTGGGGCCAAGCATGATCGACCTTGCGGGGCTTGCGCCGACATCAGGGCCTGTCACGGTCGGCATTCGGGCCGAGGACCTGCGCCTTGCCGGTGCCGGTGAACATGCCATGACGGTCGCGATCGACTACGTCGAAGAGCTTGGCTCACAGCGCCTGGTGCACGGAAGTCTTGGCGATCAACAGTTGACGGCGGTCCTGTCGCCCGAAGTTGAGCTGAAGTCCGAACTGCGGCTGATTGTTGGCGCAGAGCGGCTGCATTTCTTCAATCACGAGACGGGCAAGCGCATCGGCGAGACGGTAGCTTCGCCGGCCGCCGTGGTCAAAACGGAAATCGCCTGACCCCTGATTGATCCTTAAAATTGTACCGATCGCCTGTACGGTGCCTTTACGACTCTCTGCTATCCCGAAACGGATTGGATAGCAGGGGGGCTCATGGGTATTCATATGATGCTGGCAAGCGTGGTGGCGATGGCCGCGCGCGTGGCGCCCTTTCCGAGTCTGCCGCAGCCGCAAGCAAAGACATTCGTGGCAAAGTCCGGCGATACCTTCGACATGCGCGCGACGCCGATCAATCCGGATTGGGTCATCAGCGGCAACCCCCAGGCACGCACCGGCGAGCATTCGCGCAGCCATGACGATGCAGCCTATACGGCTATCTGGGATTGCACGGCCGGCGAATTCCGTTGGTACTTCTACTGGGACGAAACGGTGATGATCCTCGAGGGCGGCGTCCATATCGTTGCCGAGGACGGCACGGAGCGGACGCTGCAAGCCGGCGATGTTGCCTTCTTCGCGGCGGGCAGCTGGGCCAGTTGGCGCGTGGACGACTATGTGCGCAAGGTGGCCTTCCTGAGGAAGCCGTTCCCGAAGCCCGTCGCGCTCGCCTACCGGCTGAAAAGCCTGCTGCGCGGCGACGTCCAAAAGAGCGGTATCGCCGCCTGACGATTTCCGGTTTCGTCACAACGAAGCCGTTGATTGGCGTTGCGTTCGGGGCATCTGCAGCCTACATCTGTCCGGCATCAGCTAAGGGACAGAAATGGCTAAGATCACGAACGTAGCGGTCCAGATGGACCATGTTGCCGGCATCAATATTGCGGGCGATTCCACCTTTGCGATGAGCCTGGAAGCGCAGGCTCGCGGCTACAAGCTCTTCCATTACACGCCCGAGCGCCTGAGCTTCAGAGACGGCAATCTGTACGCCACGGTGGAGCCGATGGTGTTGCGCGACGTCAAGGGCGATCATTTCGAGCTTGGGGCGCCCGAACGCGTCGATCTTTCCACCATGGACGTCATCCTGCTGCGCCAGGATCCGCCGTTCGACATGGCCTACATCACCTCGACCCACCTGCTGGAGCGGATCCATCCGAAGACGCTCGTCGTCAACGACCCGGCCTGGGTGCGGAACTCTCCCGAAAAGATCTTCGTCACCGAATTTGCCGATCTGATGCCAAAGACGCTGATCACCAAGGATGCAGCGGAAATTCGCCGCTTCCGCGATGAGATGGGTGACATCATCTTGAAGCCGCTCTACGGCAATGGCGGCGCCGGGGTTTTCCATTCGACAAGGGACGACCGCAACCTGTCGTCGCTGCTCGAAATGTTCGGTCAGCTCTTCCGCGAACCCTTTATCGCGCAGCAGTACCTTCCTGATGTTCGCAAGGGCGACAAACGCATCCTGCTCGTTGACGGCGAGCCGGTCGGCGCAATCAATCGCGTGCCCGCCGAACACGACAGCCGCTCCAACATGCATGTCGGCGGACGCGCCGAGGCGACTGAACTGACCGCCCGCGAGATCGAAATCTGCAAGCGCATCGGCCCCGCACTCAAAGAGCGCGGTTTCCTTTTCGTCGGCATCGACGTCATTGGCGACTATATGACGGAGATCAACGTCACCTCGCCGACCGGTATCCGCGAAGTGCGCAAATTTGGCGGTGCCGATATCGCAGCCTTGTTGTGGGACGCAATCGAGCAGAAGCGGTAGGCATCGTTTTGTCGCCGGGCGCCGAGAACGGACGGGCGGGTTTTGCAGGCAGTTCGTCCCTTCCGGATGCTCCCGCTCGATGCGGTCGGGGCAAGTGCACCGGTTTGTTCCGTCTCTGCAACCCGCCACAACCTGCCTGCAGCGTTAGCTTGAATCTGTTCTTTTATTGTTCTTGTTTCATTCCTGTTTCTATGCAAGATTGCAATTCGCGACAATGATACGTCGTTAAACTGCAGTGTAGTGGGTTGCGGCACAGGGGATGGGGCATGGTCGCACGCGTCAGCACGGTTGCATTTCAGGGCATTGAGGGTGTTCCGGTTGAAGTTCAGGTCATGGTCGCGCCCGGGCGGGTCGTGACGCAGATCGTCGGTCTTCCGGATAAGGCGGTGGCGGAAAGCCGCGAGCGGGTTCACGCCGCGCTGCACGCCTCGGGCCTGGCCCTCCCAGCCAAGAAGATTACTGTCAACCTCGCGCCGGCGGACCTGCCCAAGGAAGGCTCCCATTTCGACCTGCCGATCGCCCTTGGCCTAATGGCGGCCCTCGGCGCCATTCCGGCGGATGCGCTTTCCGACTACGTTGTGATTGGCGAACTCAACCTGGATGGCACGATTGCTCCCGTCGCCGGGGCGTTGCCGGCCGCGATTGGCGCAAACGCCATCGGCAAGGGGTTGATTTGCCCGGCCGAAAGCGGTGCGGAAGCGGCCTGGGCCGGACCGAGTATCGACATCCTTGCGCCGCGCAGCCTGATCGCGCTTGCCAATCATTTTCGCGGTACCCAGGTTCTCTCCCGTCCCGAACCTTCGATCCGCACAAACACTGTCAGCCTGCCTGACCTTGCCGACATCAAGGGGCAGGAAAGTGCCAAGCGGGCGCTGGAAGTGGCGGCGGCCGGCGGCCATAACCTCTTGATGATCGGCCCGCCCGGCTCCGGAAAATCCATGCTTGCAGCGCGCTTGCCCTCGATCCTGCCGCCGCTTTCCGCTGCCGAGCTTCTGGAAGTCTCGATGATCCATTCGGTAGCCGGACAATTATCCGGCGGGAAGCTCTCGGATCGACGCCCCTTCCGTACGCCGCATCATTCCGCCACCATGGCAGCCCTCGTCGGAGGCGGCCTGCGCGCAAAGCCCGGCGAGGCGTCACTGGCCCACCACGGCGTTCTGTTTCTCGATGAGTTTCCCGAGTTTTCGCCGCAGGCGCTCGATGCGTTACGGCAGCCGTTGGAAACAGGCGAATGCATCATCGCCCGTGCCAATCATCGTGTGGCCTATCCGGCCAACATCCAGCTCGTCGCGGCGATGAATCCCTGTCGCTGTGGCATGGCCGGCGAACCCGGCCATAGTTGCGCACGTGGTCCACGCTGCGTGACGGACTATCAGTCGCGCATTTCAGGCCCGCTGATGGATCGCATTGACATCCGCATCGATGTGCCGGCTGTCTCGGCTTTTGATCTCATCAGGCCAATGCCTGCTGAAAGGAGCGCTGATATCGCCCGCCGCGTCGCCCGTGCGCGCGAGATTCAGCGGGATCGCTTCAAGGCGGCGGGGCCGGGGGCAATCGGGACCAACGCCCGGTGCTCGACCGCCATGATCGAGACATACGCCGCACCGGATGCTTCCGGCCTGCAATTGCTCCGCGACGCAGCCGAAAAAATGAAGTTCTCGGCGCGCGGATATCATCGTGTCCTAAAGGTCGCGCGTACGCTGGCGGATCTTGATGGCAGCGAGATGGTGGGTCGCATCCATCTTGCCGAGGCGATCTCTTATCGCATCGCCGGCGAACGTCTGACCACGCCCGCCTGAAAATCGAAAGGAGCGCCAGAAAGCGCCCTCAGACTGGTGACGAGGTGTTCTTTCTTGCCGGACGATCGTTTTTTCCGTCATGCCGACCCTTGTTGAACCGGCATCCAGTGGCACCGGGTCTGCTGTGCGAACGGAACGCGCGCAAGGACCTGCGCGCGCTGGACCCCGGCGCTCGGCCGGGGTGACGATGGATGGGCATCCGTCCCGACGAGCCTTAAGACCTTGTCAGAAAGCTGGTGTGCCCCGTGTCAGGAATGCCGGCTTAGCTGCCAAGCCCCTCAAACAGGGCCGTGGAGAGATAACGTTCGGCAAAGGAGGGGATGATCACGACGATGTTTTTCCCCGCGTTCTCCTCACGGCTGCCGATTTTGATTGCGGCGGCCAAGGCTGCGCCAGAGGAAATGCCGACCGGCACGCCTTCCAGCCTGGCAACCTCGCGGGCAAGGTCAAGCGCCTCGGGGCTGCTGACCGTGACGATTTCGTCGTAGATATGGGTGTCGAGGATTGCCGGCGCGAAGCCCGCGCCGATGCCCTGGATCTTGTGCGGGCCCGGCTGGCCGCCGGAAAGGACGGGGGATTCCGCAGGTTCGACGGCGACGACCTTGAAGCCAGGCTTCTTCGATTTCAGCACCTGGCCGGCACCCGTGATGGTGCCGCCGGTACCGATGCCGGCAACCAGGATATCGACCGCACCGTCGGTATCGTTCCAGATCTCCTCGGCTGTCGTGCGGCGGTGGATTTCCGGATTGGCGGGATTTTCGAACTGCTGCGGGATAATCGCGTCGGGGAGTGTCGCCGCCAATTCCTCGGCCTTGGCGATCGCGCCCTTCATCCCCTTCGGACCTTCGGTGAGCACGAGTTCGGCGCCGAGCAGCGCCAGCATCTTACGGCGCTCGACGGACATGGTTTCCGGCATCGTCAGGATCAGTTTGTACCCCTTGGCCGCAGCGGCAAAGGCAAGCGCAATTCCGGTATTGCCAGATGTCGGCTCGATCAGGGTCGTCTTGCCGGGCGAAATCTTGCCCTGTGACTCCAGCGACTCGATCATTGCGACGCCGATGCGGTCCTTCACGGAAGCGATCGGATTGAAGAATTCCAGCTTCGCCAGGAGGTTCGCCTTGACGCCCTTCGCCTTGGCGAGCTTGTCGAGCCGCACGATTGGCGTGTCACCGATGGTCTCGGTGATCGAGGAATAGATGCGGCCGCGGCCCGGTTTCTTCGACATTAGGCTCTCCCTTGGTGAAACGTGCGGAGAGAATAGGGTCAAAGATGGATGGAGGCCAGTGTGGGTTCATCCGCCAGAAGCGATCAGGCGAGAAAAAATCCTTTAGGAACGGGGCTTTGTCGAATGAATTTTTCAGGCGGCGCGGGTGGCGATGAAGGCGGCCGTGCCGGCGAGAATACCTGCCGCCGTCTTGTTCAGCGCCGCCAGCGCACGCGGTTGCTTGAGCATCAGCCGGGCACGGGACGCAAGCAGCATATAGGGGACCAAAACCACAAGCAGGACGACGAAGGTGGTTGCCAAAAGGACACCATATTCACGAAGCCCGATGCTGTTGATGTCGATCAAAGTCGGCACCAGTGCGACATAGAACAGCATGGTTTTGGGATTGCCGAGTGTTACCAGCAGGCCGGACAGGAAGCTCATGCCGACATTGCTCGCCTTCCTGGCCGCGATGTCGTGGGGCAGCAGGCCGGCCGTCCAGAGCTTGTAAGCGATGTAGCAGAGATAAAGCGCACCGGCGATCTTGATGACAATGAAGAGTTCGGTGAACGTCTGCGCCACGAAAGCGAGGCCGAGAATGACGGCCGTGAGATAGGTCATATCGCCAAGCACTAGGCCGAGGCCCATGAAGAAGGTCTCGCGAAAATTCGAGCCGAGTGCGCGCGCGACGATCGCCGTGATGCCCGGTCCGGGGATGGCGGCAGCGATGAAAAGGGCCGCAGCATATGCAAAAAGGGCGGTGAGGGACATGGTGCGAGCTCCTGCTTCAGGCGCCTTCTACGCCTGCGAACGGTGGATTTCAAGGATGTGACGCTCTGTCACTAGGCTGCAGTGCATGGCTGCTATTGACGCTTGTTGTGACGGTTCTAGTTCCAAGGCGGGGTCGAAGCTGTGAAGGCCGGCATCGCGCCAACAACCAAATCGGAGGGGCAATGGGCAATGAGCCCCTCGATACCGACCAATACCTACTGTTCGCCAAAGGAGACATCGATGAGCCTCAACGCAGCCGAAAAGCGCAAACTCGCCCCACTTGCCACTCCGACGGACCTGAAAGGGAATGCCATCCAGGACATCTCGGCCGCTTTAGCGGCGCTGCTGGCCGACGTCTTCGCGCTCTACATGAAGACCAAGAATTTCCATTGGCATATGTCGGGGCCGCATTTCCGCGACTATCACCTGATGCTCGACGAGCAGGCTGAGCAGATTTTTGCCACGACCGATGCGATTGCCGAACGCGCTCGCAAGATCGGCGGCACGACGTTGCGTTCCATCGGCCATATCGGTCGCCTGCAGCGCATCAATGACAATGATGCTGAGTATGTGACGCCGGAGGACATGCTGGCGGAACTGCGCGACGACAATAGGCAGCTTGTATCGCTGTTGCGCGAAACCCACGATGTCTGCTCCGAGCACAATGACTTCGCTACAACAAGTCTGCTGGAAGTCTGGATCGATGAAGCCGAGCGCCGCACTTGGTTCCTGTTCGAAACGACGCGTCAGCAGAAGTAGCTCGAGCGTCCTCAGTCTATGAGTTTGCCCGCGCACGCAGCAACTGCGCGGGCGTCCAGCCAAGGTTCATGCCGGCCGCGGCGACAAGAATGACGGCAGCGCCAACAAGTTGAAGCGGCTGCAACGCATGCCCGAAGGCCACTCGATCGACGACGATTGCGGCAATCGGATAGATGAACGACAGCGCTCCTGTCAGATGGATCGGCAGCTTCTGGATCGCGCCGTAGAGCAGCACATACATCAGC
Source organism: Rhizobium grahamii CCGE 502 (assembly GCF_000298315.2). Taxonomy (GTDB): domain Bacteria; phylum Pseudomonadota; class Alphaproteobacteria; order Rhizobiales; family Rhizobiaceae; genus Rhizobium; species Rhizobium grahamii. Next base: position 120,430 of record NZ_AEYE02000003.1, read on the forward strand.
CCCGTATGAACGATGCCCATGGTGGCAAGGATTGACCAGGACTGTCCGTCGGTTGGCAGGTCCGAGAAGTTCACGATCGGCAGCAGCATCAGCACGCCGGTGGTAACCTGTATCAGCGCTATGAGATGCGGCGGCGTTCCCTTGAGCCATTTCGCGGCGAGGGCTGCCAGCGCGTAGAAAAACGCGGCGCCGAGCGCCAAAAGGATCCCAATCGCATAGCCCTCGTGTTCGCCTGACGTCGCCGGCTTGGCTTCGACGATGGCCGCCATTCCGCCAAAGGCCAGCGTCAGCCACAGCAGCTTCGCGGAGGTGATCTTCTCGCCGAGAAAAAGCGCACCGAGGGCAAGCAACATGAAGGGTTGCGTATTGTAGACGGTCGTCGCTATCGAAATCGAGGCGTGGCCGTATGACGCAAACAGCAGCAGCCAATTGAGAACAATGGCAACGCCGCCGAAGACCGCAATCCCAAGCGCCGTGAAGCTGATGACGCCCGGTCGCAGCAGTCCCGTGACCGCGCAGACGGCGAGCAGGCTGATCGCGCCAAAGAAGCAGCGCCAGAACACCACGCCGCTCACCGGCTGGCCGGACATCACGACGAACCAGCCGATGGTTCCTGAAATCAGCATTGCAGTCGTCATTTGGGCAGTGCCGGCGCGAACTTCGCTGTGCATCACATCTCTCCGTGTTGATGGAGAAAGAATATTGCGGAGTCATCGTGATTTATATAAATTCCATTAGGCTCGTCGTGCAATCGTCCTATCTTTGTGAGGAAAAGTGTCTGTATTGCCTAATGACAACTTGGTCGATGCGGTCGACCAGAAAATCCTGCAGGCACTGGCGGAGAACGCCCGCATTTCCTTGAAGGAACTGGCGCAGGCCGCGGGCCTCTCTTCGCCCAGCGCCGCCGAACGTCTCCGCCGCCTTGAGGAACGCGGGATCATTGCCGCGTTCACAATTGATATCGACGCCGCGGCGCTCGGATATCCGCTGCAGGCGATCGTGCGCGTCCGGCCGCTGCCGGGACAGTTGCATGTAGTCCAGCGCATCATCCAGGATACGCCCCAGTTCGTGGAGTGCGACAAGGTGACGGGTGATGACTGTTTCATTGCCCGGCTTGTCGTTTCCTCTATGGCGGAACTCGACGCGATCCTCGACAAGGTGGCGGAGAAGGCCGAAACCAGTACCTCGATGGTCAAGGCATCACCGGTAAAGCGCCGTCTGCCGCCGCTCGCGCGAGAGCGATAGCTCAGAAATCGGCCATTGGCGACAGCATTGCCGGTCGATCAAAGGTGATTGCGCCGGGTGTGCGGATCATGAAGTGCGTGTGGCCGTCGAGCGATCGCGCCTCTCCGTTCCACCCGAGTTTGTCAGGGCAGAACAACATGTCGACGGCGTCAGGCTCTATGTCTAGAGCTCCGATGATCGAGGTCAGCGAGGGGATATCGGCCGTGACGATGTCGAGGAGAATCAAACGTCCCGGCGGCTCGGTCTTCCAGGCAATCGCGGCCTGTTCCTGTTCCATCCAACTGACCCTGACGCCGGGGTCGAGTTGTGTGTTGATGAGAAACATCGCGGCGCTCTGACACACGGCGAGCACGTCTGAGGCTGGTTCGCGGGCCTTCAAAGCCGCGCGCAGTAGCGTGAGGTCTGCCGCGTCGAGCGGATCGAGGCGCCGGGCCGGCGTTTGCGCCTTTGAGGCAGCCGGCGCCTTGCCTGAATAGGCATGCAGCGCGAGCGAGCGGAATCCGTAGGGTTCATACAGTGACGGCTTGTCCGTGTAGAGGGCGATCGCCTCGAAGCCCATCTCCTCGCACCAGGCGAGCGCCTTCCGGGTCAGGTCGCGATACAGGCCGCGTCCGCGCCAGGGCGGCCGGACCGCGCCCGATTGGAATGCGGCGGCATTCAGTGTTCGACCGTTGATGACGAGGGGCATCGCAAAGGCCGAAAGATTGGCGGCAAGCAGGCCATCGCGGTCAAACCAGCCGAAGGGCATGCTGCTAGGGTCGGGTCCGCCCATTTCCTGCAATGGGCCGATATCGATATCGAATGTGTCCTTCAGGAGATCGACCAGTGCCTGCCATGCCTCGAGGTCGCCGAAATAGTCTTGGCGGAAGGTCAAGCCGGAATGATCGATCCCCTTGGAGGTCATACCCCCGTCGAGCCGAAGCCACCGGCGCCGCGCGCCGTAGCGGTCGCCTCGGAGATTTCGCAGATATGGGCCTGAATCGCCGGTGCGATCACCATCTGGGCGATGCGCATGCCTCTGGTGATCTCGAACGGCTCGTCGCCGAGGTTGATCAGCAGAACCTTGACCTCGCCGCGATAGTCGCTGTCAATGGTGCCGGGCGTATTCAGGCAGGTGAGGCCGTGCTTGAAGGCGAGGCCGGAGCGCGGACGCACCTGGCCCTCGAATCCTTCCGGAATTTCGAAGATGAAACCGGTCGGCACCAGCGCGCGCTTGCCAGGCCCGAGGATGGTCGGCGCGTCGGCATCGACGGCGGCGCGCAGGTCCATGCCGGCAGCCCCCTTGCTTTCGTAGGCTGGCAGTTCGAGGTCCTTGCCGTTGGCAAGGCGGATGATGTTGAGCGTCGGGCGCGTATCGGCATGAATGGTCATGCCCCATTAGTTTGCGCCCGAAGCGCCAAGGTCAATTGCAATGCGGGGCTTTAATCGCTAGATACGCCGCAATTCCACAGGATTCACATCATGGCCGAAAGTCTCGCCGAGGCGGTCTCCCGCCGCCGCACATTCGCTATTATCGCACACCCGGACGCGGGTAAGACCACGCTCACCGAAAAACTGCTGCTGTTCGGCGGTGCCATCCAGCTTGCCGGCGAAGTCAAGGCAAAGAAGGATCGCATGCAGACGCGCTCCGACTGGATGAAGATCGAGCGTGAGCGCGGTATCTCGGTCGTCACCTCGGTCATGACGTTCGAGTACAAGGACAATGTCTTCAACATCCTCGATACGCCCGGTCACGAGGACTTCGCTGACGACACCTATCGCACGCTGACGGCGGTCGACGCGGCCGTCATGGTGATCGACGCTGCCAAGGGTATCGAGCCGCGGACGCTGAAGCTGTTTGAAGTCTGCCGCATGCGCGACATTCCGATCATCACCTTTATCAACAAGATGGACCGGGAAAGCCGCGATCCCTTCGAGATCCTTGACGAAGTCGAGGAGAAGCTGGCGCTTGACTGCGCACCGGTGACATGGCCGATCGGCCGTTCCAAGACCTTCTGCGGCACCTACCACCTGGCGAACAACGAGGTGCGTGCTTCGGACACGCAGGAGATCATGACCAAGGTCACCGATCCCGAGATGGTAGCCCATCGCCTGCCGGAGAACGAGCGTGATGCGTTCATCGAGGAGACGACGCTGGCGATCGAGGCCTGCAAGCCCTTCGACAGGAAGGCTTTCCTCGAGGGTCACCTGACGCCTGTCTTCTTTGGTTCGGCGCTGCGCAATTTTGGCGTTCGCGACCTTATCGATGCGCTCGGCGAATTTGCGCCACCGCCGCGCGATCAGGTCGCCGATATCCGCACCGTGCAGGCGACCGACAACAAGATGACGGCCTTCGTCTTCAAGATCCAGGCGAACATGGACCCCAATCATCGCGACCGTATCGCGTTTGCCCGCATCTGCTCGGGCAAGCTCGAGCGCGGCATGAAGGCTCGCCTGTCGCGCACCGGCAAGCAGCTTGGCCTCACCGCGCCGCAGTTCTTCTTCGCGTCGCAGCGTCAGCTGGCCGATACTGCCTATGCCGGCGACGTCGTAGGCATTCCCAATCACGGCACGCTGCGCATCGGCGATACGCTGACGGAAGGCGAGTCGCTGGTGTTCCAGGGCGTGCCGAACTTCTCGCCGGAAATCCTGCGCCGCGTACGCCTGGAAGATGCCATGAAGGCGAAGAAGCTGAAGGAAGCGCTGCAGCAGATGGCGGAAGAAGGCGTCGTCCAGCTGTTTTCGCCGGAAGATGGTTCGCCGGCTATCGTTGGCGTCGTCGGCGCGCTGCAGCTTGATGTTCTGAAGGAGCGCCTGATGGCCGAATACGGCCTGCCGGTCTCCTTTGAAATGTCGCGCTTCTCCGTCTGCCGCTGGATTTCGGCCGATCAGCCGGCAGAGCTCGAAAAATTCATAACCGCGCGTCGCGGCGATATCGCGCGGGACCTGGATCATGATCCGGTGTTCCTGGCGCAGGACAGCTTTTCGCTGCGTTACGAGGCCGAGCGTTATCCGGCGATCAAGATGGCAGCACTGAAGGAATATCACGCCGTTAAGGTCGCGTGATATTCCTTAGGCTATAACGCTATGCGATAGTGCCGCCTGCGACAAACCAACAGGCGGCACCGATGAAGCTCTTTCCGGCCTTTCTCCTCTTTCTGCTTGTCTTCCTGCCGCTTGCAGAAGCGCGCACGATCACCGATGCCGCCGGCCGCGAGGTCGAGATCCCCGACAGGATCGAGAGGGTGATGGCAGCCGGCCCACCGGCCTCGGTCCTTGCCTATGTGCTGGCGCCGGAAAAGCTCGCCGGCTGGGTGCGCGCGCCGGGCGATGCCGAAAAAGCTTATCTTCTGCCGGCTGTCCGCGATCTTCCGGTCTTCGGGCAACTCACCGGCAAGGGCGGCACCGCCAATATCGAGGCAGTGCTTTACGCCAAGCCGGACCTCATCCTCGATGTCGGCACGGTGAACGCCACCTATAGCTCGCTTGCCGACAAGGTGCAGGCGCAGACCGGCATTCCCTATGTGCTGATCGACGGCAGTTTTGCCGGCAGCGCCGAAACGCTGCGCAAGGTCGGCGATATCCTCGGCGTCAACGAGCGGGGAGAGACGCTGGCAACCTATGCCGAGGGCAAGCTCGCCGACCTCAAACAGAAGCTTGCCGCCGTTCCTGCCGACAAGCGGCCGCATGTCTATTATGGCCGCGGCCCGGAAGGGCTGGAGACCGGCCTTTCCGGCTCCATCAACCTCGAAATCCTCGAAGCAGCGGGTGCTACCAATGTGGCGGCGGCAGCCGGCAAGGGCGGGCTGACGCAAGTGTCGCTGGAACAGATCCTTGGCTGGAACCCGGATACGATCCTCGCCGCCAGCAGCAAGTTCGCGGCGGCCGTCAAAGGCGATCCGCTATGGGCGAATGTCGAGGCCGTCAGGCAGGGCCGCGTCGTCGTGACACCGAGCCTGCCCTTCGGCTGGTCCGATTCTCCGCCCGGCATCAACCGGCTGATTGGTATCGCCTGGCTGGAAAAGCTGCTCTATCCTGATGTCTTCACGGCCGATCTATCCGGCGAGGTTCGTGAATTCTACAAGCTCTTCTATCAGGTCGATCTGACGGACGGGCAGCTTGCTGCCCTGATGAAAGGCTCCGCGCAGGTGAAGTGACGATGGCAGCAGAGGTGGAGACGGTCGCGGCGAGGCCGCACAACGGCTGGATTGCCGGTGGTCTGGCTGGCCTGCTGGTGCTTTGCCTGGTCTCGATGACCGTCGGCAAATATGGGGCAGGGCCATTCGCTGTCTTCGACGTAGTAAAAACGGCGCTTGTTGGCGGCAAGGCCGACCCGATCCTTCAAACCGTGCTCTTTAATGTTCGCCTGCCGCGGGTTGCTGCAGGGCTCTGCGTCGGGGCAGCGCTTGCGGCAGCCGGCGCCACCTATCAGGGGATCTTCCGCAATCCGCTGGTCTCACCCGACATCCTCGGCGTCTCCGCCGGCGCGAGCCTCGGGGCCGTCACCGCCATCTTCCTGTCGCTGCCGGTGGCCGCGATCCAGCTCTTCGCTTTCGCCGGCGGCCTGCTGGCTGTCGCCGCCGTCTATCTGGTCGGCCTTGCCGTCCGGAATCGCGATCCGGCGCTGACGCTGGTGCTTGCTGGCATCGCCATCGGGGCGCTGGTCGGCGCCGGCATTTCGCTCGTCAAGATCCTCGCCGATCCCTATGACCAGCTGCCGGCGATCACCTACTGGCTGCTCGGCAGCCTGACGGCGGTCACTCGCTTCGACGTCTTGTCGATCCTGCCGGCGCTTGTCATCGGCATCGTGCCATTGGCCTTGTTCCGTTGGCGGATGAACCTGATGACGCTCGGCGAGGACGAAGCCCAAAGCATGGGTATCGATACCGGGCGTATGCGCCTCGTGCTGATCGCCGGCGCGACGCTGGTAACCGCTGCTTCGGTCTCCGTCACCGGTACCATTGGCTGGATCGGCCTCGTCATTCCGCATATCGCACGGATGCTCGTCGGCCCGGATTTCCGTCGGCTGCTGCCGGCCTCGATGATGCTCGGCGGCGCCTATCTGCTGGTCGTCGACATGCTGGCCCGCAGCCTCGCCATGATCGAGATTCCGCTCGGCATTCTGACGGCCGTCGTCGGCGCGCCCTTCTTCCTGTGGCTTCTGGCATCGGGCAGGAGGGGCTGGCAATGAGGCTTGCGCTCGAGGCCCTTTCCCTTGGCTATGCCGGCCGCATGGTGGCACAGGACGTCACGCTGGAACTTGGACGCGGCGAGGTGCTGGCGTTGCTCGGGCCGAACGGAGCCGGCAAGACGACGCTGATGAAGACGATACTCGGCCTGCTGCCGCCGCGATCGGGCAATATCAGGCTCGACGGTCGCCCGCTTTCCGAGTGGTCGCGGCGCGAACGCGCGCGCCGCATCGCCTACGTGCCACAGGCGCACGCCTCGGTGTTTCCGTTCTCCGTCCGCGACGTGGTGTTGATGGGAAGGGCCCCATATCTCGGACCTTTCGAGACGCCTGGTGCGGTCGATGTTGCGGCGGCGGAGGCAGCACTTGATTCCCTCGGAATCGCCGCCCTTGCCGACCGTGTCTATACGATGATCAGCGGCGGCGAGCGGCAACTGGCCTTGATCGCCCGGGCGCTGGCGCAGGCGCCATCGATCATGGTGATGGACGAACCTGCCGCAAACCTCGACTTCGGCAATCACATGCGGCTTTTGTCGCGCATCCGCCAGCTTGCCGACAGTGGCCTTTCGATGATCTTCTCGACCCATGATCCGGATCACGCCTTCCTCGTCGCCGATCGCGTCGCCCTGCTGCATGACGGGCGGCTGCGGGCGCTCGGCCGCCCGGAAGCGGTGCTGACGCCGGAGACGATGAAGGACATATACGATATCGATGTCGTGGTCGGCTCGCTGCCGGGCAGTAGTGTCCGCCTCTGCGCGCCACGCCTGTAGGAGAGACTGATGGTACGCGAGAATGAAATCCGGGAAAACGAAGTCGCCGTCGACCTGCCGCCGGCGACGGATGCGGGGCTGGTGTTCATCGGGCGTATCTCGACCCCCTGGACCTCGCGTATGGAGACGCCGCGCCAGGGGCGGCATGACGGTCCGCTTTGCAGGATCGAGATATTCGAGCCGTGGAGACAGGCTCTCCAGGGAGTCGAAGCCTTCGAGCGTCTGGAGATCCTCTATTGGCTCGATCGATCACGCCGCGATCTTGTTCTGCAAAGTCCGGCCAACAGCGGAAAAGTCCATGGCACGTTTTCGCTTCGCTCGCCGGTGCGGCCAAACCCGATCGGTACTTCGATCGTCAAGCTGGAAGGGGTCGAAGACGGCGTCTTGCTGGTGCGAGGGATGGATTGCCTTGACGGCACGCCGCTGCTCGACCTGAAGCCCGATCGCACGCTGTTCAAGCCGATCGCGCCGCCGCAGCCCGGAGATTTCCAGACCGGCGACGACGTCGCGCATTATTGCAAGAAGGCCTGACGGTCAGTCGACCGCGACCATAACGTCAGAGGCCTTGACGACCGCATAGGCGTCGCCGCCGACGGCCAGCCCCAGCTCATCGACGGCCTCGTTGGTGATCGAGGACGTGACGATGGAACCGCCGCCGATATCGATGCGGACGTGTGCCGTGGTCGCACCCTTCTTCACCTCGACGATCTTTCCTTTCAAGCGATTGCGTGCACTGATCTTCATGGAAGCCTCCTGTTTTGCATGCGGACAGTAGTGGCTAAGGTGTGCCGCTGCAATCTACTCGCCGCGCGGATAGCGCTGGCTTTCCTCCAGCACGTTCAGATCCATGTGGTTGCGCATGTAGCGCTCGGAAGCCCGCTGCAGCGGCTGGTAGTCCCAGGGATAGTAGGCGCCGTTCCGCAACGCCTCGTAGACCACCCACCGGCGCGCCTGGCTTTCGCGCACGGCGGCGTCGAAGCTCTGCAGGTTCCAGCGCTTCTCGGCCTGGGCCGTCAGTCCGGCGAGAACACCGGCATGTCCAGTATCGCCAGCAAGGTTCTTCAATTCCTTTGGGTCCGCCTCGAGATCGAACAGCATTGGCGGGTCCTTTTCGCACAGGGTCAGCTTGAAGCGGCCGTCACGCAGGCAGACGAGCGGGGCTTCCGACCCCTCGGCGGCATACTCCATCGGCACCGGGCCACGACCGCCGGTGCCGATGGCAAGCGGCGTCAGATCCTCGCCATCCGTCCATGGTGCGAGCTTGGCGATGTCGATGCCCGCCAGTGCCGCGAGCGTCGGCGTCACGTCGAGCGTCGAGACCGGCTGGTGGATAGAGGCAGGTGCCCAGCCCGGTGCCGCAATCGTCAGCGGCACGCGCGACGAACCGTCGAAGAAGCACATCTTGAACCAGAGGCCACGGTCGCCCAGCATGTCGCCATGGTCGGAAACGAACAGCACGATGGTATTGTCCGCCATGCGCGCACGCTCGAGCACATCGAGGATCTCGCCGATCTTGTCGTCGATGTAGGAGATATTGGCGAAGTAGCCTTGGCGTGCGCGGCGGATCTGTTCCGGCGTGATCTCGAACGCATCGTAGTCGCAGGCCTTCAGCAGGCGCTGCGAGTGCGCATCCTGCTCGTCGAACGGAATTGCGCCGACCTCGGGATCGAGCGCTGGGGAATTCTCGTAGAGATCCCAATACTTGCGGCGTGCGACATAGGGGTCGTGCGGGTGGGTAAAGCTCACCGTCAGGCACCAGGGGCGGTCGTCTTGACGGCGTGAGAGGTCGTAGAGCTTGCGGGTCGCGTTGTAGGCGACCTCGTCGTCATACTCCATCTGGTTGGTGATCTCGGCCACGCCGGCACCGGTGACCGAGCCGAGATTGTGGTACCACCAGTCGATGCGTTCGCCGGGCTTGCTGTAATCGGGTGTCCAGCCGAAATCGGCGGGATAGATATCGGTGGTCAGCCGTTCCTCGAACCCATGCAGCTGGTCGGGGCCGACAAAATGCATCTTTCCGGAAAGGGCGGTGTGATAGCCCGCAGCGCGCAGATGGTGCGCGAAGGTCGGAATGTCCGACGCGAATTCGGCGGCGTTGTCATACACGCGGGTCCGGCTCGGCAATTGCCCGGACATGAAGGATGCGCGTGCCGGCGCGCAAAGCGGACTTGCCGTGTAGGTGTTGGCGAAACGTACCGAACGCTGCGCCAAGGCTTTCAGATGCGGTGCATGGAGAAAATCAGCCGGCCCGTCGGGAAACAGCGTGCCATTGAACTGATCCACCATCAGGATGAGAATATTCGGGCGCGCCATGCGTATCGTCCTTCGGTTTTGCGGGAGTGGGAACTTAGCCGTGTCCGCTGCGCTATTCCAGCCCGCATCGACTGGAAGGCGCGACAGGAATCTCGGCCTCACCTCGCATGTGGCATTTGATTGCTTTATTGATTATAGATATCGATTGACCTGTGAAGCGGGCATTTTTTGATATCGCCTCTAAGGATTTTTTATGGAAAGCCGCCGCGTTGAACTTGGGTGGATGCGCATATTCTCCGAGATCGGCAAGACGGGTAGTCTGTCGGCTGCGGCAAGCGCTCTTGGCCTGACGCAACCTGCTGTCAGCTATCAAATTCGGCGGCTGGAGGAGCAACTAGGCGTCAGTCTGCTGAAACGACAACATCGTGGCGTTGAATTGACGGCGGAGGGCCAACGCCTGCTCGACATCGTGGCAAGGAGCGTCAGCGAAATTGACGAGCTGGCGCGGCGCTTCCGCACTGAAACGGACAAGCCAACGATCCGACTGCGGACGGACTTCGCGTTCTCTTCGCTCTGGCTGATCCCGCGGATGCACGCATTCCGCACGCTTTACCCGGAAGTCGACATTCAGATTGTCGCGACACAACGAATAGAGAAAGGTCGTTCGGACGACGGCGATATTGCCGTGGTCTTTGGTCGGCGATCCGAATTCGATCGTGGCGCGCTTCTGCTCTTGCCGGAAAAGGTCGCGCCGGTCTGCACCCAGGGCTTTCTCGATCGCTACGGCTCCCTCTCGACGCTTGATGATCTCGCGCGGACGCGTTTGATTCATCTCGATACCGAGGAACCGTCGCCTTGGTTCGACTGGCGGACCTATCTGGCGGAGCTCGGTGTCCGCCGCGATGGTCACGCCGGGCAGGGCGACCTCAGCTTCAACACCTATTCGCTGGTGGTACAGGCGGCAATCGGCGAACAGGGCGTTGCGATCGGATGGATGGGCCTGGTCGACTCCCTGCTGGCAACCGGGATGCTGAAGACTGCTGGCCCCGCGCTGGAAGCGCCGGAGCGAGGCTACTGGTTGCTGCTGCCGCGCACGCGCGACGCCCAAAGTGACCTGCTTGCAGCGTGGCTCATGGCCGAGGCTGGCATCGACTGACGCTAACCCTCAAGCGACGAGGTCATCAAGGAAATCTTGGCACCAGCGCGATACATCGTGCACCAGCAGGTGGTCCATCATCTTCCGCCACCGTTCCTGACGTTCCTCAAGCGGCATGTTCAAGGCCCGTGCCAATGCGTTGGCTGTTCCCTCGATGTCGTAGGGATTGACCAACAAGGCGCCCTTCTTCAGTTCGCGGGCGGCACCGGCGAAGCGTGAGAGCACCAGCACGCCGGGATCCTCAGGGTCCTGGGCGGCAACATACTCCTTGGCGACGAGGTTCATGCCGTCCCGAAGCGGCGTGACCAATCCAACTTCGGCCAGCCGATAAAGACCGGCGAGGATCGGGCGGCTGACGGAGCGGTTGATGTAGCGGACTGGCACCCAGTCCACCGTTCCCAAGGCACCGTTGACGCGGCCTGCCTGCTCCGCGACGGTGCGTTGCATCTGCTCGTATTCAGGCACTTCCGATCGGGATTTCGGTGTGATCTGGAGATAGGTGACTTTCCGTTGGTGGGCAGGATTGTTGACGATAAAGCGCTCGAAAGCATCCAGCCGCTGTGTGATGCCCTTCGAGTAATCCAGCCGATCGACGCCGATGATGAGGTCGCGATCCTTGACGCTCTGCCGTGCCCGCTGCACCAGGTGATGGCTACTCGCCTTCTTGGCAAATTCGGCAAAGGCAGCGGTTTCGATGCTGATGCCGTAAGCGCCGCCCTTGAAGACCTTGCCGTGAGCCGTGAACCGGCCATCTCCAATCGCATCGCCCATGTCCTCGCGGCGAAGGCACCCGGCGAAGTTTTCCAGATCATGGTCCGTCTGAAAGCCGACGAGATCGTAGGCCGCCAGACCATGCATGATCTCCTCATGAACCGGCATGGTGTAGAGCACATCGGCCGGCGGCCAGGGAATGTGCAGGAAGAAGCCGATGCGGTTCTTGAAGCCCATCTGCCTTAGCTCCGCAGCCAACGGGATCAGATGGTAGTCATGCACCCAGATGATGTCGTCCGGCCGCAGCAGCGGCGCCAGCCGATGCGCGAAGAAGCGGTTGACCCGGAAATATCCGGCCATTTCCTTGCGGCCGTACTCCGCCAGATCCAGCCGGTAGTGACAGATCGGCCAGAGCACTCGGTTGGCGAAGCCGTGGTAATACTCCTCGACATCCTTGCCGGTGAGATCGGTCAGGGCGTAGGTGATCTTGCCTTCTTCCGTCAGGGAAAGTGGGCCGGGCTCGTCGTTTTCGCTCGACTTTCCGGACCAGCCCATCCAGATGCCACCGCGTTGTTCCAATGCTGCTTTCAGCGCCACCGCCAGGCCGCCAGCGGAAGCCGCGCCCTCCTTTGTCGGGGCTGGCACGCGATTGGAAACGATGACGAGACGGGACACAGGGATTCCTTTCTTGGGAGGGCAGCGCGAGCGCTCGGATCAAACGGCAAACTGCCCAATGAGTTCCCGCACTGCCGATGCCGAAGGCAGCGTCAGTGCGGCGGCCGTTTCGGAGGGTGCGCCCACCCGAACGGAGAGGCCGCCCTGACGATTGGCGATGCGAAACATCGCTTCATCGGTTACGTCGTCACCGATGGTGATCGGACGTCTGCCGGCAAACGGTGGCATCGATAGAAATGCCTCGACGGCATGTCCCTTGTCGGCGCTGGCGGGACGGAGCTCAAGCACCATCTTGCCTCGCTGCAAGGTCCAGTTTGGGCCTGCCCGGGACAGCATCCGCTCCATGATGGGCTCCACCTGCGCCTGCTTGTGTGGCGCCAGACGGTAATGGGCGGCGACTGCCGCTCCCTTGTCCTCCACGAGCACGCCTTCCAGCCCTTCCGTCTCCTTCCGAAGATCGGCCTTCAGAGCCTCGAAGGCGGCTGTCGTTTCTGCCTTGGCGACCTTGCCGTCGGGTCGACGCAACTCAGCGCCATGCAGGCCGGCGATCGGAAACCGGAATGGCGAGAACAATTCATCGGCATAGGCGAGCGCTCGCCCGGTCACCAGGGCCAACGCCCCACCGAGCCTTTGCGAAGCGACATCGAGACCTGCGGGCAGCAGCGGCGGCACGACGATCGCGTCGGGTACCTCGGCCAGATCGAGCAATGTGCCGTCGATATCGAGGAAGAGAGCGCAATCTTGGGGAGAAGAGGATAGAGCGCTCAGCACTTTCTTCTGCCCCGAGGCCGGTTGCGGCGTCGCGGCAGGAAATGGCTTACTGGTGTACGACATGGTGACTTACCTATGTCGCTATCCACCGAAGGCAACCCGCGTGGTTCAATGCTGCGAGGAAATCTCGGATTTCTCCTAGGGCCTTGCGTCCGGCCATTTCATTCAGCCGGGATCGTGCGGGAATGCTCGGCAAAGAAGGCCTTCGCGTCAGCCGTGAAGGCTTTTCGCTGATCCGCCCGCGTATAAAACATGTGGCCGCCTCGGTAAACCTTCAGCGCCACCCGCTCGCCGGCAAGCGAAGCGGGCAGGTGGTCAACGACATAGCGGCTGACGCCGTAGGGCGTCACCAGATCGCTGTAGCCGTGGGCGATCAGCAGGCGGAACTTCGGATTGGAGGCAAGCAGCTGGCGGATGTCGTCGGTCACGCTCGCCTGCAGCCTCGACCCCCCGCCGCGTCCGCCCCATTCCCATCTGCGGCTGACGTCGCCGTCCAGCAGCGAATAGGTCATCTCGGTCTTGAAGCCGAGTTCGTTGCGCGCATAGTCGGCAAAGGCGCCGCCATAGGCACGGGTGAAGCCGTCGAGAATTGCGTCGCCGCCGCGATCAGAGTCCGACTCCGGGTAAGGATCGGGCGTCGAGAACGCTGCGTCGTAAGGGCTGACGACCTTGCCACTTGACTGCTTCGCGTAGGCATTTCCGAGGAAGCCACGGTTCTTCGTCACGACATCCTCGGGAATGCCGGTCATGCCGGCAATCTTGCCATAGAAGGCCTTGGCGGCATCGCCTGTCGGCGCCGCGCCGGCAAGTGTCGTCAGATAGTCGCTAAGAGCAAACTTCTCCACCTCGCTTTGCCGTGCTTCATCGAAGGCGTTGCGCCTCTCCATGTTCGCTGCCGCGAGCGACGGAAACTCAAGCGCGGCGCCAAGTGCAAACTGATCGGCATTGAACATCAGTTGCCCTTCGAGCAGGGGCGAAAGCAGGATCGCGCCGGAGACGATGATTCCTTGGCTATCCTTCAGTGCGCCGGCGACTTTGGCGGCGCGAAAGCCGCCGTAACTCTCGCCGAGAAGAAATTTCGGTGAACCGGAGCGGTTGTTGTGGGCGACATAGAGGGCGATCGCCTTTGCAATGCTCTCCGCGTCGGAGTTGACGTTGTAGTATTTGGACGCGTCGTCGGCCTTGGCGGTCCGGCTCCAGCCCGTTCCGATCGGATCGATCAGGACAAGGTCGGTGAAGTCGAGCCAGCTCAGCGGATTGTCGACCAATTTCGCGTCGGCCCCATCGTCGCCCTTCGGGCCGAAATCGAGGATACGCGGCCCCACAAGGCCGAGTTGGAGGAATGCCGAGGCAGCACCCGGGCCGCCATTGAAGGCAAAGGTCAGCGGTCGGTCGGGCGCTCCATTCTTGGCGACATAGGCTGTATAAAAGATGGCGCCGGTCTTGGAGCCGTCTTGCGCGAACAGGTCCAGCGTCCCGGCCGTTGCGACATAGTCGAGCTGTCGGCCACCGATGGCCATTGTGCGCTCGGTCGCCGAGTCGGCCGGCAAAAGGCTCAGCACACCATCATCCGATGCCCGCTGTGTGGAAGCATCGCCTCTGCCCTCCTGCGATAGGGCGGGAGTGATCGGCGCAAGCAAGGCGGTTGCAAGCAGAATGGCGGACAGGAAACGCAAGACTTCTCCTCCGGCGGAAGCGGCATTGGAGAGATCAGCCTAGCATCGACCCGATGGGGGAGAAATCAACAGATGGTGAGGCGGACGTCAGTCCGCTTTCTCGATCGTCCGCGCATTGACGAATTGTGCACGGCCGGCGCTCCAGCCATTGATGGCGGCACCGGCACCGAGCGCCACGAAAAGCACCGCCGACCAGGCAAAGCTGCCGGTCCAGCTGCGGATCAGCCCAACGACGAGCGGACCGATCGCAGCAAGCAGGTAGCCGACACATTGGGCCATGCCGGAAAGGTGGGCCGCGACATGCGGATCGCGAGACCTCAAGACGATCGTCGTCATGGCAACCGCAATCAGTCCGCCTTGGCCGATGCCCTGCACTACGGCCCAGACCCAGACCGTGGACAGCGGCGCAAATAGCAGGCCGAACAGGGCGACGACAGCGACGGCGCAGAGCGACGCGTTGATCACCCGCTGATCCTTGCCCCTGACCGCGATCTGCGGGGCGACAAGGCATGCCGCGGCCTGAACCATCACCGACACGGAAACGATCGCCCCCGCGGTGATCCCGTCAATGCCGCGTTCACGCAGGATCGGAACGAGCCAGCCGAACACACAATAGGCCAGCGCTGATTGCAACCCCATGAAGAGTGTGACCTGCCAGGCCAGGCGATCGCGCCACAGCCCTTGCACCGAAAAGCCGGTGCGCTTGACCTGGTTCTTTGTGGACAGCACCTGCGGCAGCCAGATAATCGCGACGACCAGTGCGGGTAGCCCCCACGCGGCAAGCGCCGCGGAAAGGGAATCACCGAGCATGTGTTCGAGCGGCAAGGTAAAGCCGGCCGCGCTCGCTGCGCCGGCACACAGTGCCATCGTGTAGAAGCCGGTCATCAATGCGGCGCGATCGGCAAAGTCGCGCTTGACCAAGCCTGGCAGCAGCACGTTCCCGACAGCGATGCAGCCGCCGGCGAGGGCAGTGCCGACGAAGAGCAGCGGAATCGAGGAAAGGCCGCGCAAGGCTGTCCCGAGCGCCAGCAGGACGAGCACGCCGAGAAGCGTGCGTTCCGTGCCGATCCGCTGGGCAAGCCGTGGCGCGAGCGGCGAAAAGGCACCGAGGCAAACGACGGGCAAAGTGGTCAGCAGGCTGGCGCCCAGCGCGGAGAGGCCGAGTTCAGACTTGATTTCGGGCAGCAGCGCCGAGGCACTGGAAAACACCGGACGCAGATTGAACGCAATCAGAACGAGGCTTGCCCCAAGCAGAAAGCGCGCCGCGGCGCTGCTGCCGACCGGCGGCTGGGGTTGCGGGACGCTGTCGGCCTCGGCGTCGATGAGTTGTTCGTCCGCCAGGTCGTAGACGTGAGCGGAATCCTGAAGGGGCGTTGTCATGAATGGAGCATCCGGTCGAGAGCGCTGATGATGGGGGCCATAAAGCGGCGAACGGCCGCGTCGGCCTGCTGCGGATCACCGCTGCTGATAGCGTCGATGATGTCGGCATGCGCCCGCATATCGGGCTCCGGAATTTCATCATCCAACGTCGCCTTGATCGTCTCGGCGATCGAGGCGGAGAAAAACTCATAGATCTCAATCATCGCACGGTTGGCAGACGCGGCGATGACCGCCTTGTGAAAGGCAAGATCGCGTTCGATGAAGGCGCTTTTATCGCCGCCTTCGAAATTGCCGCGCTTTGCAAGAAGTGCCCGAAGCTCCGCGATGATCGCAGGCGTCTGCCGTAGAGCCGCGAGCCGTGCCGCCTCGACGTCGAGCGCACACCGGGCCTCGAAGAGGTCGCGCAGACTGGCGCGACGGGCCATGGTGAGCGGCAGCCGGGTATCCGTGGTCGAGAGCACGTAGGTTCCTGAGCCCTGCCGGGTCTCCAGCAGGCCTTGCGACACCAGCACCCGGACAGCTTCGCGGACGGTGCCGCGGCTGACGGAGAGCATGGACGAAAGCGTCGCCTCGTTGGGCAATTTATCGCCAACGGCCCACCTCTTTCCGAGGATCTCCGCACGGATCGACTCAATGGCTGTATCCGCCAGCTTGGTTTTTGCGAGTGGTTCCATCGTTCATATTCATAAAGTCATCTGATGACTTTATGAATACTCCGAGATCATGATGCTCGTCAATGCTATCGCGAAAATTGGAAAAGGGCCGCGCGAGCGACCCTTTCCATGAGTTCTGGCCTGTAAATGGCCGGACCGTCAAAGCGGCCCTAGGAAGGTGGGCTTAGAGCGAGGGCTGCCTCGCTTTCATCACCACTTCCATGCCTTTTACGAGGTCTGAAATCTCATTAGACATTGGATCACCTTCCTTTCGTTCTGTTGTCGATAAGAAGAAGGTAGGATGATTCGCCGGCGATGCAAGAAGAATTCCTGACGAAGGCGCTGCGAGAACTTGCCGATCCCACCATTTCATTTCGCTGTCATCGGCGATCCTGTAATGATTACAACGGAGTGCCGCTTGCTTCTGTTCCGTTGTAGACTTTAGTGGGAAAGCCTGTGGATTGAGCCGGCTCAATGTGCGGCCTTGATGAACGTGCCATTCTGCAGTTCGCGCATTGCCTGCATGATCTCCTCGCGAGAGTTCATGACGATCGGCCCGTGCCAGGCGACCGGTTCCTCGATCGGCTTGCCCGAGACAAGCAGGAAGCGGATACCTTCGTCGCCGGCCTGCACTGTCACTTCATCACCGCTGTCGAAGACGACCAGCGTCCGGTTGCCCGACATGTCGCGGATGTTTAGCTCTTCGCCGTTGACCTCTTTCTCGACGCGGACGCCGAAGGGTTTGGACGCGTCGCGGAACGTGCCGGAGCCAGCGAAGATATAGGCAAAGGCGTTGCGATAGGTATCGACCGGCAGGCGCTTCTTCTTGCCTGGCGGCACCGAGACATCGAGGTAGATCGGTTCGGCTGCCACGCCGTCGACCGGGCCTGCCTTGCCCCAGAAGTCGCCGCAGATGACGCGCACGGCGGTGCCGTCGTCATCGACCACGACAGGGATGTCGGCGGACTTGACGTCCTGGTAGCGCGGCGCCGTCATCTTCAGCGATGAGGGGAGGTTGGCCCAAAGCTGGAAGCCGTGCATGCGTCCGGCAAAATCGCCCTTTGGCATTTCCTGGTGCATAATGCCGCTGCCCGCCGTCATCCACTGGATGTCGCCGGCGCCGAGCAGGCCGCGATTGCCGAGGCTGTCGCCATGCTCGACGGTACCGGCGAGCACATAGGTGATTGTCTCGATGCCGCGGTGCGGATGCCACGGAAAGCCGCGGATATACTCGGCCGGATTGTCGTTGCGGAAATCGTCCATCATCAGGAACGGATCGGTCATCGACGGATCTCCGAAGCCGAAGACGCGGTGCAGCTTTACGCCGGCGCCTTCCATGGTCGGCGTTGCGGTACTCATATGTTTTACGGGACGGATCGACATGGCATCCTCTCCAAGGTTCAACTTAGCCCGAAATATAGCGATCGGGCCGGTCCGAGCGAAACCGCCGGAGGCAGGAACGCACTGTTCACAAAAGAAGATGCGTCATTGCGCAATGTGATCACGTCAATCGTCAGAAATTTGTCATCTTCCGCTTGCAAGCCACGAAGCCGTTTAGGTCTTATTAACCATCGGATTCGACAATCATTGTCGCGTTTCAGCATTTCTCCCGCTTCCGACGGAACGGGTTTCGGAGTGGAAAGAGCATGTGTCGCTGGGCAGCCTATCGCGGAGACCCCCTCTATCTGGAGGAACTGGTGTCCTCGCCCGCGCACTCGCTGATCGAGCAATCGCATTGCGCCACCCGTGCCAAGACCCCCACCAATGGCGACGGCTTCGGCATCGCCTGGTATGGCGACCGACCGGAGCCGGGGCGCTACCGTGACACTTTGCCGGCCTGGTCCGACTGCAATCTCAAGAGCCTTGCGCGGCAGATCCGTTCGCCGTTGTTCCTGGCGCACGTGCGGGCGGCGACCGGCGGCGGCACCCGTCGCGACAACTGTCACCCTTTCACCTACGGCAACTGGTCGTTCATGCACAACGGCCAGATCTCCGGCTTCGAGCGGCTGCGCCGACCCATGGAAGCCATGCTGGATGACGACCTTTTCAACGCCCGCGGCGGGACGACGGATTCCGAGCTGATGTTCCTGCTTGCCCTGCAGTTCGGTCTGCAGCAGACGCCGGTGGCTGCGATGGCGGAGATGATCCGCTTCGTCGAAAGCCTCGCGGACAAGCTGCTGGGATCAGTGCTGCTGCGCTATACGGCGGCCTTCTCCGATGGCAAGTCGCTTTATGCGATCCGCTATGCGACCGACCGTAAGGCGCCAACGCTTTACGCCTCACCGCTCGGCAAAGGCTATTGCCTGGTGTCCGAGCCGCTCAACGATGACGTCGATGCCTGGGCAGAGATCCCGGACGGCAGCGCCGTCACACTCGGCGACAGCGGTCTCGACATCATACCGTTTCGTCCGGTGCAGGCTGTGGTGAGAGCCGCCCCAGTCGCCGTCACAGCTTGAGCCGTTCGGCAATCATTGCCGCCAGCCTGGTGGCAACCTCTTCCTTTGCAAGGTCCGGCCACTGCTCGATGCCGCTGTGGGCGACGATCTTTACGCGGTTGCGCACACCGCCCATGATGCCTGTTGCCGGCGACACGTCATTGGCGACGATGATATCGGCACCCTTGCGATCGAGCTTTGCTCTGGCATTGTTCTCGACGTCCTGGGTTTCGGCGGCGAAACCGATCACCAGCTTCGGCCGCATCGTGTGATGGCCGACGGTCTTCAGGATGTCCGGATTTTCCGTCAGTGCGAGCGTCGGGATGGATTCGCCAGGATGCTTCTTGATCTTCTGGTCGGCGGCTGAGGCAACACGCCAGTCGGCGACGGCCGCGACCATTACGGCGACATCGGCCGGTAGAGCGGCGAGCACGGCGTCCCGCATCTGATCGGCGCGCTCGACATGGACGACCTTGACGCCAAAAGGATCGGGAATGGAAACCGGTCCCGAAACCAGCGTCACGTCTGCGCCAAGCGTGGCAAGCGCCGCGGCAATCGCATGTCCCTGGCGGCCGGAGGAGCGATTGGCAATGTAGCGCACGGGGTCAATCGGCTCATGCGTTGGCCCGGAGGTGACGATGGCCCTGCGACCGGCAAGCGGTTTTGGCCCATCGCTGAGCAAAGCCTCTGCCGCAGCAACGATCTCCAGCGGTTCGGCCATGCGGCCCACACCCGCCTCGCGGCTCTCCGCCATCTCGCCGGCCATCGGCCCGACGAAGCGAATGCGGTCGCCACGCAGCGTCTCGACGTTGCGCTTGGTCGCAGGATGCGCCCACATATGCGGGTTCATGGCGGGTGCGGCAAGAACCGGCCGATCCGTGGCCAGCAACACCGTGGAGGCAAGGTCGTCCGCAAGCCCGTTCGCCATCTTGGCAAGCAGGTCCGCCGTCGCCGGCGCGATCAGGACAAGGTCGCAATCGCGCGCCAGCCGGATGTGCCCGACATCCTGCTCGTCCTGCCGCGAAAAAAGATCCGTGAACACATGGTCGGCGGCAAGCGCGCCGACGGCAAGCGGCGTCACGAATTCCTGCGCGCCTGTGGTCATCAGCGGTCGCACGGAAGCGCCCCGCTCCCTGAGCCGTCGGATCAGGTCCAGGCTTTTATAGGCCGCGATCCCGCCTGAAATGATGAGGAGGATGCGTTTGCCGCTGAGAACCATGGCTCTTTCCATCGATTAGCTGGTTGCATCAAACCCTAAGCCTTTGGGGAATAATAAGCAATCGGCAGCGGAAGCGCATCGGCCGCAGTGACAACGCGCGCCTCCTGTGGCATGGAGCGAAGCATGGGGACCATGCGGAGCATCTTGCGGGATCGGGTATCGGCCAGCGCCGTCGCGCTGCTGGTCGCCTGCCTGCTTCTGATCCAGGGACTGCTGAGCGGCACCGCCCAGGGCGCCATGGCGGCATCCGCCGTCGATCCCTTTGCGATCATCTGTTCTTCGAGCGGACACAGTTCCATCAACGAAGCCGGACATGGCAATTTGCCGGCCAAGAAGGCGCCGGAGTGCCCGTGCGGCACCCTCTGCCGCCTCGCATCGACTGCCATGCCGGCAATTCTCGGCGGGCAGGCGGCTCCTCTTTATGTCGCGGTCGACACCGCGATCGATACGACGATCCGAGCGGATGCAGTCGTTTCGCTTGCTTTACGTGGCCGGATCGCCGAACCGCGTGCCCCTCCCATCAGGGCCTGACGTCGTCGTCCGCCTCCACGCCTGTCGCGTAGAGGCCGGTTTTCTCACGTTGGGAGTCCTCCATGTCCGATCTTACCATCGGTCGCGAGAGCGTTGGCGCTTCGGTGCGCTCCGCCTCCGACCTCTACCGCGCCGTCTGGCGTTGGCATTTCTACGCAGGCCTTCTTGTCCTGCCTTTCATGATTACGCTGGCAATCACTGGCGGCCTTTATCTCTTCAAGGATGAGATAGACGCAGCGATCCATTCCGATCTCAAGCGCGTCGACGTGCAGCCGGGCGCAAACCGCGCGGCACCTTCAGCGATGGTGGCTGCCGCCCTTGCCGTCCACCCCGGAACTGCAGTCAAATTCACCGACCCGGCCACGCCCGGCGCCTCTGCCGAAATCACCATCGGGACGGAGGCGGACGGCAAACTTGCCGTGTACGTCAACCCCTACACCGCCAAGGTGCTGGGCGCATTGCCGGATCGCGGCACCGTCATGTGGACGATCCGCTATCTCCACAGCTTGAAATATTTCGGAAACTACGCGCGCATGCTGATCGAAATCGCGGCGGGCTGGTCGATCCTGCTGGTCGCCACGGGTATCTATCTCTGGTGGCCGCGACGGCAGACCGGGGGCGTTCTTTCCGTTCGCGGCACGCCGAAACGCCGGGTCTTTTGGCGAGACATGCATGCCGTGACCGGCATCTTCGTCGGCTTCTTCATCGTCTTCCTGGCCATCACGGGTATGCCGTGGTCCGGCATCTGGGGAGGCAAGATCAATGAATGGGCGAACGGCAACAACTTCGGCTATCCCGCAGGAGTGCGCGTCGCCGTGCCGATGTCCGACGAGCACCTCGATCACATTGCCAAGACCTCGTGGTCGCTTGAGCAGGCGCAGGTCCCGCAGTCTCCTGGGCACGCGCATCATGCACAGCCGATCGGTCTCGACGCCGCCGTCGCCACCTTCGACCGTCTTGGCCTGCATCCTGGCTATGCCGTCAATATTCCGACCACAGCGGATGGCGTGTTTACCGGTTCCGTCTATCCCGATGACCTTACCAAGCAACGGGTCGTACATCTCGACCAGTATTCCGGAACGCCACTGATCGACATGAGCTACGCCGACTACGGTCCTCTGGGCAAATCGCTCGAATGGGGCATCAACACCCATCTCGGCCAACAATTCGGACTTGTGAACCAGCTTGTACTGCTCGCCGCTTGTGTAGCCATCATCCTGCTTGCGGTTTCGGCTGCGATCATGTGGTGGAAGCGACGCCCGGCGGGCTCCCTCGGCGTCCCGCCGTTGCCTGCTGACAAGCGCGTGTTTCGCGGCCTGATCGCGATCCTTGCCATCGGCGGGGTGCTCTTCCCGCTCGTCGGGCTGTCGCTCATCGTTATGCTCGGCTTGGATTGGCTCTACATCAGGTCCAGAAAATTGCGATCGATCTGACATCGCGGGCAGTCAAGCCCGACCGATAGACAGCAGAAAGGCCGCGGATCAGAGGATCCGCGGCCTTCTCATGCATCCTCTGATGGGTCTCGGTCCTCAGAGGTTGCTCATCCCTCCATCGATGACAAGTTCGCTGCCGACGATGTAGGCGGCTTCATCGGAGGCGAGGAAGATGATCGTCTTAGCAACCTCGCCGGCACCGCCGAAGCGGCCGACCGGGATTTGCGCCTGGATCTGCGAAGCCATGGCCTTGGCGTCGGCTTCCGACATGCCGAATTTGCCATAGAGCGGTGTCGCGATCGGGCCGGGGCTGACGGCGTTGACGCGAATGCCGCGTCCGATCAGTTCACCAGAGAGCGTCTTTGCAAGCGTCAGCAACGCACCCTTGGTCAGGGCGTAGACGCTGGAGTTCGGCATGCCGATATGGGCATTGATCGACGTGTTGAGAACGATCGAAGCCTGCTTCGAAAACAGCGGCAGCAGAGCCTGGATCAGGAAGAACGGGCCCTTGACGTTGATCGCAATCGACTTGTCGAAGGCTTCCTCGCTCCATTGTTCGAGCGGACCGAATTCGGCAATGCCGGCGTTGACGAAGAGGATGTCGAGGTGACCGAAAACGTCCTTGATTGCTGCGGCGACGGCCTTCTGGCCAGCAGCGTTGCCCGCATCCGCCTGTATGACCAACGCCTTGTCGCCAAATTCGGCACGGGCTGCCGCCACGCTCTTTTCGCTGCTGCCGGTCATGGCAACGCGAGCGCCTTCGGCGATGAACTGACGGACGGTTTCGAGGCCGATGCCGCTGGTGCCGCCGGTGATCAGGGCTGTCTTGTTCTGTAAGCGTGCCATTGTCGTGGGTCCTTGTGTTCCCGTTGGGCGTGCGCCCTTTGATGACTTTGAGGATGTGGTGAAGATGCCGCCGCAACAATCCGCTCTTTTCCGGACGGCTGTCCAGTCAGAGCGGATAGTCGGGCGTAGCGTCAGGTGCGGGTGATTGACGCGCCGCCGTCGACCAGCGAGGCTGTGCCGGTGACGAAGCTCGAGTCGTCGGATGCGAAGTAGAGCACGGAACGGGCAAGTTCCTCAGGCGCTGCAACACGCTTCAGCGCATGCAGGTTGGTGATGAAGCTCTGCTTGCCTTCGGTGTCGTTCATCTCGCGATACATGTCGGTGTCGACCGCACCCGGCAGAACCGCATTGACGCGCACGTTCTTCGGGCCGAATTCGGCGGCGAGCGCCTGTGTCAGGCCGATCAGGCCGGACTTGCTGGCGGCATAAGCGGCAACGCCCGGGAAGGCGAAGCTGTAGCCGACGAAGGTGGAGGTGAATATGACCGAACCGCCGCCGTTCTTTTCCATCTGGCCGATCTGATGCTTCGCAGCCAGGAAGGAGGCCGTCAGGTTGATCGTCAGCGCTTCCGTGAAACCGGCTTCCGAAACACCCGTGCTAGGACCGGCTTCGCCAAGGATGCCGGCATTGTTGAAAGCAATGTCGAGCTTGCCGTAGCGATCGACTGCGGTTGCGACCAGCGCCTTGTGATAGTCTTCCGAGCGGACGTCGCCGGCAACGGCGACGGCGTCTCCACCGGCTGCCTTGATCTCGGCCACTAGGCTTTCAAGTTCTGCCTGGCGGCGCGCGCCGACCACGACCTTTGCGCCTTCGGCAGCAAAGAGCTTGGCCGTTGCGCGACCGATGCCGGCGCTCGCGCCGGTGACGATGGCGACTTTTCCATTCAAGCGATTCATTGTTCCATCTCCAGTGTTAGGTTGCGGGTGGCGATTGCCGTCCCTTTCGATGGGCTGAAGATGGCATTTTCTTTTCGTTCGGATTAGTCTCCAAATGGTGGAACTCGAATTCGGATTTGCCGAACGATGATCAGGGTTGAGGGAATAACGGCCTTTGTGGCGATTGTTGAATCCGGCTCGGTCAGCGAGGCCGCCCGGCGCCTACGCCTGTCAAAGTCCGTCGTCAGCGAGCGGTTGGCGGAACTCGAAAAGTCGCTTGGCGGTTTGCTGCTGCATCGGACGACGCGAAAGCTCACCCTGACGGAAGACGGTACCGCCTTTCTGGAGCGCGCGACGCGGATCGTTCAGGAAATCGAGGAGGCCACCGCCGAGATGGCGGTACGCCGTGGCACGTTGTCCGGTCCGCTGCGCATCGCCGCCCCCGTCACCTTCGGGCGCATGCATCTCGGCCCTGCGCTATACCCGTTTCTGGCCGAGCACCCGGAGATCCAGCTGGTGCTCGACATCGACGACCGCCGCGTCGATGTCTCCTCGGAAGGGTATGATGCCGTGGTCCGCCACGGCCCGATCGTCGACTCCCGGCTGGTGGTATGGAAGCTCAGCCGCAGTCGTCGGCTTTTGGTCGCCTCGCCGGATTATCTCGGCCGCCATGGTGTGCCGAAGACCCTTGCCGACCTCGATGACCATAAGGGCATCTTCTACACCAATCGGGGTGTCGCGGACTGGCGGTTCCAGACGCCGGATGGAGCGATCGTCGTGCGGGCAAGTCAGGCCGTCGGCATGAACAACGGAGACATGATCCGCGATGCCGCGGCCGCCGGTCTTGGAATCGCGCTGCTGCCAGCCTTCATCGCCGGACCTGCGATCAGCGCCGGACAACTGCAGGAGATCGATGTCGGCTACAGGCCGGAAGCCGAGTTCATCTACATGGCGCATCCGGAGGGCCGCAATCCGTCCGCGAAGTTGCGTGCTGTCGCCGACCATCTGCGCAGGACCTTCGGAGATCCGCCCTATTGGGATCCCGCTGGCTGATCAGATGAGGCTCATCATGTTTGCCGCGACACGCGACCGCTGCGCCTTCAACATCGCAAGCCCGAGACGTGCCACCAGCGGTGGCCCTTCGATCGACCGGTAGGCGACGCCATCGAGAGCTAGATGGGCAATCGAAGCGGGAACGATCGACACGCCGAGATCGGCGGCGACAAGATTGACGACCGATGGGATCTGCGGCGCCTCCTGCGTCACGACAAGCTCGAAACCGGCATCGCGGCAGCCCCGCACGATGTCGTCATAGAGGCTGAGACCAACCGTGCGCGGAAACAATATGAAGGGCTCGCCGGCAAGCGCCGAGAGCGGCACCTTCCCGTATTTCGCGAGCGGGTGGTGCGCCGGTAAGGCGATCAGCATCGGCTCATCCGCCAGCCGCTTCAGCGTGACGTCTTTAGGATCCTCCAGGCCGGGCCTGATGAAGGCGACGTCGATTTCCTGCCGCAGCAATTTCTCCATCAACCAATTGCTGTTCATCTCGGTCAAGGAAAGGCTGACATCGGGCCACTGGCTGCGAAAGCGGCGGATCGTGCCGCTGACCGCCGTGTTGAAGGCAGACGACGCGGTGAAGCCGAGTGCCAGCCGCCCGGTCTCGCCACGTGTCGCGCGCTGCGCGGCGAGTTTCGCTTTTTCGGCCGCGGCAATGGCAGCCCGACCTTCCGGTAAAAAGGCGTTGCCCGCCGCCGTCAGTTCCGCGCCATGCGGAACGCGATGAAACAGCGAGGCGCCTACCTCATTTTCAAGGTCGCGGATCTGCTGGCTGAGCGGCGGCTGGCCGATGCCGAGCTTCGCGGCGGCGCGGGTGAAATTCCCCTCTTCGGCCACTGCCAGGAAATAGCGGATATGGCGCAGCTCCATCGGTATCTCCAAAAGCTATTAATAACGGCACTTCCATATATTGGACAAATGGCGCGTCGCTGGCTAGATCAAAAGACGTGAAAGGTTGGTGCCCCAATGCAACGCGCCGCAGACAAGTCGCTAGACGTCTCCGAAACCCACGCCCGTCCGAATCTCCACCTCGTGCGAACGGCGGCGGAAATACAGGAAAAGCAGTTCCTGCTGCGGGGGACGTCGTCTTATCGGCGCGCCAGCCTCGCACTCTTCCTCTCCGGTTTTGCGACGTTCTCGCTGCTCTATTGCGTGCAGCCGCTGATGCCGATCTTTGCAGCGGACTTCGGAGTGAGCCCGGCGGCGAGTTCGCTGTCCTTGTCCCTATCGACCGGCTTTCTCGCCTTCGCGATCTTCTGTGCCGCGGCTGTCTCTGAAAGCTTTGGCCGCCGCAGCCTGATGTTCGCTTCGCTGCTCGGGGCTGCGCTTTGCACGATCGCCTGCGCCCTCGTCCCAAGCTGGCACGCGCTGCTTGTTATCCGCGCGCTTGAAGGGCTGTTGCTCGGTGGCGTACCGGCTGTTGCGATGGCCTATCTCTCCGAGGAAATCGATCCGCGGGGACTTGGCGCTTCGATGGGCCTCTATATCGCTGGGAATGCCTTCGGCGGTATGGCAGGCCGTGTCGTCACCGGCACGCTGGCCGAATTTTTCTCCTGGCGCATCGCATTGGGCGCGCTCGGCGTGCTCGGCCTTGCTGCAGCAATCGGCTTCTTCCTGCTGCTGCCCGCATCGCGCAATTTTACGCCGCGCAAGGGTTTCGACGCCCGATTCCACGTGAGGGCCTGGGTCGGCCATATCAGCAATCCGACGCTGCCGCTGCTCTTCGCCATCGGCTTTCTCGCCATGGGCACCTTCGTCACGGTTTACAATTACATCGGCTTCCGCCTCGTTGAGCCGCCCTACAACCTCAATCAAACCGAGCTTGGCCTGATCTTCACGGTTTACCTCTTTGGCATTGCTGCCTCGTGGGTTGCCGGCATGCTCGGTGACCGCATCGGTCACTTCATCGTCCTGCCGGCCGGCATCGCGGTCGCGGCATTGGGTGTGACCGCGACGCTCTCATCCTCCTTGGCGCTGATCGTCCTTGGCATCGTGCTGCTGACATCGGGCTTCTTTGTCGCCCATTCGGTGGCAAGCGCGCTCGTTGGTCGCCTCGCCCGCGGCACCAAGGGACACGCTTCAGCGCTCTATCTTTTGTCCTATTACATCGGCTCCAGTGTTGCCGGTTCGGTCGGTGGTTATTTCTGGGGTGCCGATGGCTGGAATGCCGTCGTTGCCTTCACGCTGTCGCTGCTGGCTCTCGGCATAATCGCGGCGCTCGTCGCCGCAAAGCTGGCGAAACAGCCGTCGTCATAGCAAAGGGTCGCAAGCCGACTAAACGTTTTTCAGCGTGCGCCGCGGCTGAGCCTCCCTCATGCCACTCCACAGGTACCAGAAGACGGAGATCAGGATGATCACGCCGCCGATGATTGTGGAGACAGTTGGCGTCTCGGAGAAGGCAAGCCAGACCCAGAGCGGGCCGAGCACGACATCTAGCAGACCGATCAACCCGGCCTCGCTCGACGGGATATAGCGGCCGCCGGTCATGAACAGCAGATAGGCAATCCCCGATGTCGTCGACCCGAAGACCGCGAGCACCAGGATCTCCTGCCAGCTCGGTAGCGTGTGGGACATCAGCGGCAGACAAAGCAGCACACAGAGGCCCGACCCCAGCGCGTTGACTGGCGCCAGCCGCAGCGCGGGATAGCGTCGCGCTGCCACAAGCAGAATGCTGAAGGTCAGGGTCATCAGAAATGCCAGCGCGTTGCCCGCGATGTCCTGGGGCCTCGCCCCGAAACCTGCAACAATCAGGACGCCAACGAAGGCAATCATGCTGGCTGTAAGCACGCGCCTACTGATCTTCTCCTTCAGCCAGACGTAAGCGATGGCTGCGGCGACGAAGGGAACGGTCGCATAGATCGCCAGCACATTGGCGACCGTCGTCAGCTTGAGCGCGCCGATATAGCCATACATCGAAATCGCGGCCATCAGACCAAACAGCGGATAGAAATAGAGCGGCACCTTGCCGGGCTCGGCACTGATCCGCTTCTTTGCCAAAATGATGATCGCCAGCGCCAATCCACCAAACAGCGAGCGCCATCCGAGCACCGTCCAGACATCGAGGTCGAGCGCCCGGACGAAGAGCCCCGCGGTGCTCCACATGATCGTAGCAATGCTGACGAGGAGCATACCATAGGTGCGGGGCTGCATGGCGGGGTCCGTTCTTTGGAAGGGCAGCTGTCGAGTCGACATCCGATCTCTATCAGAGACGCAAGACCAGCGATCGATCGGTTGCGCCACGCCATAGCGTAATCCGACAGAAAATGCCTCCAGATAGGCGCCGCGGCGCTATCCGAGTCTGATATAGGGAACGTCCTTCCTTGCCACCTCATTCAGCGCTTCGTCATAGCCGGCGTCAGCATAACGCATGACGCCAAGTGCCGTGTCGTTGGTGAGCGCATGGTCGAGCCGCTCGTCGGCGGCATCGGTGCCGTCGGCCACGACGGTCACGCCGCAGCTCGTCATGTAGCCGGCATAGCCGCCGCCGCCGGAATGAACGACCACGAGATCAGCCATCGACGAGCAAAGCATCATCGCATCGATCAACGGCCAATCGGCGATCGCGTCGGAGCCATCCTTCATCCGCTCAGTCATGATGTTCGGGTGCGCCATCGCGCCGGCGTCGAGATGATCCCGCGAGAAGGCGACGGGTCCTTTCAGCTCACCGCTTGCGACGAGTTCGTTGACCCGGCGGGCGAGCATCGTGCGCTCGCCGTGGCCGAGCCAGGCAATGCGCGCCGGCAGCCCTTCGAAGGGCACATTCTCACGCGCCAGCCGGATCCAATTGGTGACGATATTGTTTTCGGGGAACATTTCGAGCAGCAGATCGTCGATCCGGGCGATGTCGCTTTCCTCGCCAGACAGTGCCATCCAGCGGAAGGGACCGATTGCCCGTGCAAAGAGCGGCCGCAGATAGGCTTCGGTGAAGATCGGAATGTCGAAAGCGTTGGCGACGCCGCCTTCCTTGGCTTGGGTGCGGATCAGGTTGCCGTTGTCGAAGACCTCGGAGCCCTTCTTCTGGAAATCCAGCATGGCGGTAACGTGTTGCACGATCGAGGCGCGGCTTGCGGCCATCAGCTGTCCCTGGCCGTCGTCGCGCAGTTCGCGAACCTGCGCAAGGCTCATGCCCTTCGGCACGTAGCCGTAGACCAGATCGTGCGCGGAGGTCTGGTCGGTGACGATATCGGGCACGACGCCGCGCCGCGCGATTTCGGGATAGATTTCCGCGGCGTTGCCCACGAGACCAACCGATAGCGCCCGCTTTTCCTTTACGGCGGCATCGATCATCGCAAGCGCCGTATCGAGATCCGGCGCCATTTCCTGCAGGTAACCGATCTCCTGCCGCTTCTTCGCGCGCTCCGGATCGATGTCGACGCAGAGGATGGCGGCACCCGCCATGCGGCCGGCCAGTGGCTGCGCGCCGCCCATGCCGCCGAGCCCCGCCGTCAGCACGAAGCGTCCGAAAAGATCCCCGCCGAACCGGCGTTCGGCAATGCGCATGAAGATTTCATAGGTCCCCTGGATGACGCCCTGGCTGCCGATATATTGCCAGGCGCCAGCCGTTAGCCCGCCCCAGCAGATCAGTCCCTTCCGCTGCAGCTCGTAGAAGACCTCGGCCTTCGCCCACTGCCCGACGATGTTGCAGTTCGCCATGATGACAAGCGGCGCCTTTGCGTGCGTCTTCACAAGGCCGATCGGCTTGCCGGACTGGATGAGCAGCGTCTGGTCCTCGTCCATTTCGGTCAGCGCCTTGACGATGCCCTTGTGCGCCGCCCAGTTGCGTGCGGCCTTGCCGAGCGCGGCATAGACGATGAGATTGTCGGGATCCTCGCCAACGGAGAGGACGTTTTCCAGAAGCCGCAGCAGAGCCTCCTGGCGCCAACCCTTGGCGCGCAGCTCCGGTCCGCCCGGAATCGGAAATTTTGGATGACGGGGATTGGGCTTCGGCATCTTGGTCGTTCCTCTATATCTGTCTTTTCTGGGCCTCGGGGCCTATGTTCCGTTCACTTGGCGGGCAGTGAGCGCACGAAGGCCATGGCCGCCTCCAAGAGACGGCGCCGCATATCGTCATCGCCGTAAATCTCCGCGCCGACCCTGACCCAGCCATGCATGGCACGGCCGCCGGAAAGCATCTGCGTGGCGCCGGGCAAGTCGAGCGCCCAGCCGTCGTTTCCTTTCCCGAGACGGACCAGCAGACCGTCCTGTCGGGCGCCGCAGAGGAGGTTCCCATCGAGCAGGAAGGCCAGCCCGCCGAACATCGGCTTTTCGCTGAGACCGGACATGGCGCCCAGCTCTTCCCTCAGCAATTCCTCGAGGCCGACGTCCCGCGCCATGCGATCAGGCCCTTGCCGCGAGCGCGTAGCGCGCAAGCTCGATGCCCATCGCCTTTTCCACCGGGGGGTAGACGGTCGAGTCGAGAACGCTGGCCGACAGCGGAATGATGCTCATCGGCACATGCAGAATGAAGACATGCATGCCGCCCTTCAGCTGTCCGACGCTCAGCGGCTCTCCCTCGGGCGAGAGCGTTGTGATGACCGAGGGGAAGGTCGCGATCCGTTTGCCCTCGATGTCGTCGACGGCCATGTATTCGTTCATCACATGCATGGTCACCGCCTTGTCGCCGGAGCCGACGACGATCGTGCCGATGTCGAAGGCCTCCTTAGTGTAGACGACGTCCCTCTTGGTGATGATGCCTTCGGCAAGGATGTGCCCGCCGGTCGTCTTGCAGATGGCGTCGATCACGGCAGAACCGCCGATCTTCTCTGCGGCAATAATCGCCTCGCCCAGCGCCAATGCCATCGAGATGCCGCCAAGTGCTGCGTGGGTGCGCACATAGGAGGCGCGCAGCGGATTGCGGCAGCTGGCGATGAAGCCACCCGATTGATCGGAGGCAGCCCGCAGGATCGGTGAGATCTTCGCCGTCGCGCCCTTCACGACAAGCTCGATGTATCGGTTTTCGGCGCGGTTGCCGCCGACCGCCGTCTGGATCATCTGTTCCGGCGAGCCTGCCATGCCGATCGAGCCCATGTCGCCGGTCGGATGCGCGCGGATATCGCCGACGGCATCGACGACCTTGGTCCCGAGGATTGCGGAGGGCAGCCAGCCGTTCAGCGTTGATGACTTGCCGTTCTGGCCGATGATCAGGCCGGACAGTTTCTCGCCGAGTTCGTCCTGCAGCAGCTGGACGGCCTTCACATAGTCGATGCCCTGCATTTCCCAGGGGGTCGTGGAGGCGGGCGCGCCGATCGCAGCAGCGGTCGCGATCCAGTCGTCGTCCTTCAATTCGTCGATCGATACGAGTTCCGGCTTGCCGACGTTGACCGCGGCATAGCCGAGCATGCGACCATGATCCGCCCAGCCGCCGCCGCCGGCGGCGTAGACCGACCCTCCCTTGACGGCGGCTTCGACATCCTTCTCAACGAGTATGCGTCCCATCAGGCATTCTCCTGCTTCAAGCTCTTGTCCATGTCGATGACGGCTTCGAAAAGCACCGCCGCGCCAAGCGCGATGTCATCATTGTCAGCCCATTCGTCAGCGGAGTGGCTGCGCCCCTCCCTGCAGGGCACGAAGATCATCGCCGCAGGCGCGACCTTGGCAATCCAGGCCATGTCGTGGCCGGCGCCCGACGCCATGCGGCGGTGCTTGGCGCCGACGGTTTCGCACGCCCTTTCAAGTGTCTTCAACAGTCCGGGATCGCTCGGCGTCGGACGGTTATCCGAAACCCGCATGGGGCTCTTGATCGATACTCCGTAAGCAATGGCTAACTTAATGACGTGTTCGTCCAGCCACTCACAGAAGGCTTCCATGTCGTTGCGAACCTCCGCGCGCCCATCGATCAGCAGGACGACCTTCGAGGGAACGACGTTGGCCGCATTCGGCTCGATCCGGAACTCGCCGACTGTCGCAGCGAAATGCCCCGGTGTCTTCGCGTGGGCGGCCGCAGCATTGCGGATATCGAGAACCAGTTGCGCGGCGGCGACCAGCGCATCCGAGCGGCTATCCATCGGCGTCGTCCCGGCATGGTCTGCGCGTCCCTCGACGATGATCTCAATGCGCGTGATCCCGGCGATCGCCGTGACGATGCCGATATCCTTCTTCTCGTTCTCAAGGACCGGGCCCTGCTCGATATGCAGTTCGAGAAAGCCGGCAATATCGGGCCTGCTTTGCTGCTGCAACACGCCCGGGCGGCCGCCAACCTCGGCAATCGCCTCGGCCAGATCACGTCCATCAGTCACGCGCGAAAGCCAGGCTTCCGGCATTTGCCCGGTCATTCCCCGACTGCCGATACAGGAGACACCGAAGATGCTGACCTCCTCCGCAAGGAAATCGACGATCTCCAGGTCGTGATCGAGCGCGATGCCCCGATCGCTGAGCGCACGCGCGACCTCAAGTGCCGCCACCACGCCGGCAATGCCGTCGAAACGCCCGCCATCCGGCACGGTGTCCGAATGCGAACCGAGCATGATGGTGCCGAGCCCGTCGATAGCGCCCCGCCGCTTGCCGATCAGGTTGCCGGCGGCATCGATCCTTGTTTCAAGGCCAGCCGCCCGCATGCGCGCTTCGATATAGGCGCGGCCCTCGAGAAACAGCGGCGAGAAGGCGCGGCGGGTCCAGGGATGACCGGGTTCGGTGATCCCCGCCAGAGCGTCGATATCCTCTGCGATACGATCTGGATTGACCGGCAGGTTTCGACTCATTCTGCGGCTCCGGCGATCACCTGCCTCGGCAGCGGACGCACAAAATGGCCGGTCCCGGGTTCAGCCAATACGGTCGCTCCATCGGTGATTTTCTTGCCGCGCAGATAGGTCGCGGACACCGTCCAGGGAAGGCGGATGCCGTTATAAGGGCTCCAGCCGACAACGTTGTTGCCGCTGGCTGCCGCGTCATAGACCGTTTCCCGCGGCTCGAGCACGACGATATCGGCGTCCTTGCCAGGCGTGAGCGCGCCCTTGATATGATCGAGGCGGAAATGCTTCGCCGGGTTTTCCGCCATCAGCTTGGCCGCCCAGGTCAGCGGGATGCCGCGCTCGGCCGCACCCTTGATGAAGAGCGGTACCATCACTTCGAGCCCGGGCACGCCGGACGCGTTCGCGAGCATCTCAGGATTGGTCTTCCGATTTTCCGACCAGCTGACGTGATCCGTCGAGACCAACCAGACATTGCCCTCCGCAACCCTGCGCCACAGTCCCTCGACCTCGGCGCGCGGCCGGATCGGCGGATTGATCTTCGCCTTGCCTCCGAGCCGTTTGACGTCGTTTTCCTCGTCCAGCGTCAGGTAATGAATGCAGCATTCGACCGTGGCCTCGAAACCGTCGCGGCGATAGGCGCGTGCGATGTCGTAGCCGCGTCCAAGCGAACAATGGACGACATGCGACGGGCAGCCCGTATTGGCGCCGGTCTCGAAAATGGTGTGCATCGCCAGCAGTTCGGTGATCGGCGGCCGCGACAGCCCATGCGCGCGCCAATCCGTGATCCCGCTTGCTTTCACACGCTCCATGTACGCGCGCACGGCCTCGTCATCCTCGTTGTGAACGCCGGCGGTCAGCCCGGTCGGCGCGATCGCAGCAAAGCATTCGTCCAGCAGGGCAGGGGGGATGCGCGGGAAACGTTTCGGATCCGTACCGAACGTCGAAAACTTGAAGGCGGCAACGCCCGCATCAACCATTTCGGCAACCCGCTCGGCGCCTTCCTCGGGATCGACGGTGCCGTAGAGCGCAAAATCGACCCGCGCCTGCGGGCCGGCATGGGCGATCTTCTTCTTCACGGCTTCTGCCGAGCAGACGAGGTTGCCTTCATCATAGGGCATGTCGACGATCGTCGTCACGCCGCCGGCAGCAGCCGAGCGGGTCGACCAGATGAAGTCCTCCTGGTCCTTCTGCGACAGCGAGTGAACCTGGGCGTCGATGGCGCCCGGCAGGATCAATGCCTTGCCGAGGAGATGACGTTCGCACGCGGCAGGCGGCACGCCGAGCCCGACTTCCGCAATCTTGCCGTCGCGGACGGCAACGTAGCCGGCCTCCAGGATGCGCTCCGGCAAAACGACCGTGCCTTGCAGAACGAGATCGAAATCAGCCATGCCGCTTTCTCCGTGGCGATATTGAAGGGATCAGATGGCGACTGGTTCCTGGGTCAGGCGCTGCTCGATGCGCGCCAGCGAGCCGAGCGCAAAGAAGTCGTCGAAGGATGCGATCGGCACCTCTTCGATCAGCTTGGACATGAATGCGTCGGAGCCGAATTCTTCCTCGATGGCTTCCACCTCGGCAGAGAGTGGCCGGTCGACCGTATAAAAGTCCGCATGCTTGCGAACGACGTCGTAGAGCATCCCGCCGACGCCCTTCGGCTTGTCGCCGAGAATGTCCACGGCCTGTGCCGAAAGCAGCGCTTCGAGCGCGGCAAGGCGCATCAGCGCGCGCGTCTGACGCTCGAAGCGTTCGATCACCAGCGGCAGGAAGGCAGCCTCATCCTCAAGGCCGGCCGCAACCACCAGGGACTGCGCCGAGACCGGGTTCGACATCGACAGCACGCGAGAAAAGATTTCTCCGGCCAGCTTGATGATCGGACCGAAGCCAGTGGCGATACGGCCGGGCGGCACGAGATTGACCGGCAGGTCGCGGCGCTGACCATTGCCGAGCAGGACGCAGCGGTTGAAGGCGTTGCGGGCGGCATGCGCCATGCAGAGAGCGGCCGATTCTAGCAGGATCGTCACATCGAGCGGCAGTGATCCGCCCGAGGTCATCACGCGTCCCTCGACGACGACGGGGTTGTCGTCGGAGCGTCCGGTGGCGGCGAGGATCTTGTGGCCTGTCGTCAGCAGATTCTCGATGACGGCACCGAAGACCTGGGCGATCATGCGGAGGCTCAACGGGTCCTGGACGTGGGTCTTGATCGGCCAGTGCCAGGCGTCCGACGCATTGCAGAGCCAGGAGCCGATCAAGGCCTCCCGGGAGGTGCCGACATGGCGAACGGAAAGCCACGGGTCGCGGGAAGCGCCGAGTGCACCTGAAGCCATCATGCCGGAGGCCAGCAGCACACGAATGGAGGCCGCGGCATTGCGAGTCGCGTCCGCTGCCGCGGCAAAACTCACGGCATTAACGCTGAGCGAGGCCAGGCTGTCGCGCGGTGCCATGGTGAAGGGCTTCATGCCGGCAGCGGTGAAGGCATCGGCCGCCTGCATGCGCTTGCCGCGATGGACGGCTTCACCGACTCCCGTCAGTACAGCGCCGATCTGTCCCATCAGGCCGATATCGGCGCAGCCGATGGAGCCGGTGCGGCGCACGACCGGAATGATATCCGCCTCCAGCATCTGCATGTATGCATTGACGAGTTCGGGTGTGCAGCCGACTTGACCGGTCAGCGCGGTATTGATGCGGATGGCCATCGCGTTGCGCACGACCGAGCATGAAAATGGCGTACCGGTACCGAAGTGATGTGCACGCACCAGCCCGAGATTGAAGGCGTCGAGATCCTCGGGAGACCACTCGACATCTTTCATGGCGCCGACGCCGGTGGTCGCTCCGTAGACCGGCATTCCAGTCTTGATCGCATCCTCGACGATCCCGCGCGCGATCTCGACGCGTGCCATCCCGGTCGCAGAAGCCGAGATCGCCACCTTTCCCGATCCGACCCTCACCATCTCGGCAAAGCTGAGCGGCTGCCCGGAAAGTTCGATGCGGGGGCGTTCATGCTTCATCTGCCATATCTCCTTGAAAAGTGAGACTATGCGACGGCGCTACTCTATGGGATATCCCAAATATCGAACACAGCATGCATTGCTGCGATGGATCAGGTCACCACCCACGCTATATAGATAAGGGCGAGCGCGATAATCCAGAGGGCGATCCGGCCGGAGCGATTGTGGCGCGCCTCGGATTTGCCGATCGCCTCGGCCGTTTCCGCGTCGAACCGCAATCCATTTTCGCTCATCTGCAGCAGTTGATGGTGGAACTTTTCGGTCTTCGCGGCAATTTCGGGCGCGGCTTCCGCAAGCTTCACAGCTGCTTTCAACCCGTCCTTTAGATCGGTGACGATGCGCTTCGGGCCAAGATTGTTGCGGATCCAGTCGCCGACGACGGGTTCGGATGCCTTCCACATGTTGAAGCGCGGATTGAGCATGCGCGACACGCCTTCGACCACGACCATGGTCTTCTGCAACATGACCAGTTCCGGCCGCGTCGCCATGTCGAAGAGTTCGGTCACCTCGAACAGCAGCGTCAGCAGCTTGCCCATCGAGATCGTCTCGGCAGGCTGGCCATGGATCGGCTCGCCGATCGCGCGGATCGCCTGCGCGAAACTCTCGACATTGTGGTGGCCCGGCACGTAGCCCGCCTCGAAGTGGACTTCGGCGACCCTGATATAGTCGCGGGTGATGAAGCCGAAGAGAATTTCCGCCAGGAAGCGGCGTTCCTTTTTCCCCAGTCGTCCGACGATCCCCATGTCGACCGCGACGATGTCGCCGTGCTCGTCGACAAAGAGGTTGCCGGGATGCATGTCGGCATGGAAGAAGCCGTCGCGCAGCGTGTGGCGAAGAAACGACTGGATCAACGTGTCTGCGAGCAGGTTGAGGTCGTGGCCGGCGGCCCTCAGGCCTTCGACGTCAGACATCTTCACGCCGTCGATCCACTCCATGGTGATCACGTCGCGGCCGGTGCGCTCCCAATCGACCTTCGGCACGCGGAAGCCCGGATCTTTCTCGGTGTTTTCGGCGATCTCCGAAAGCGCTGCCGCTTCGAGCCGCAGGTCCATTTCGACCTTGGTCGTCTGCTCCAGGGTCTTCGTCACCTCCACCGGCCGCAGGCGCCGGCTCGAAGGCATGAAGCGCTCCTGCATATGAGCGACGAGATACATCGCCTCGATGTCATGCGTGAATCGCTGGCGCACACCGGGGCGAACGACCTTCACCGCAACCTTCTTGCGCCCGGCAGGCGTATCGATCTCGGCGGGGTGCACCTGGGCAATCGAAGCTGCGGCAATCGGCTCGCCGAAGCTTGCATAAAGTTCTTCTGTCGGGCGGCCGAGCGATCCGGCGATGCTTGCCTTGGCGGCGGCCAGCGGAAAGAACGCCATGCGGTCCTGGAGCTGCGACAGATCGTCGGCGAACTCGACGCCAACGACATCCGGGCGTGTTGCCAGGAACTGGCCGATTTTCACATAGGAGGGCCCCAGCCGCTCAACCGCTTGCGCCAGCCGGTCGCTGCGCTTCTTCGATTTTGAACGATTGCGCGCGAACAGGCCGACAAACGACTTGGCAAGGCCGACCGACGGCGGCAGGTCTTCCGACGGCAGGGCCGAAATCACGCCTTCGCGCACCAGAATCCAGCCGACACGCCAGAGCCGGAAATATGCCCCCAGAGTGCTCATGCCGGATCGCCTGCCTGCGAAAGCCTGCATGTGAACGATTGTGCTCGAACCATCCCTTAGAGCTTCCAGCCGGAGTGGAGGGCCGCAATCCCGCCGGTGTAGTTGGTGAAGCTCACGCGCGAGAAACCGGCGTTGCGGATCATTTCCGCGAAATTCTCCTGGTTGGGAAACTTGCGGATGGATTCGACGAGATACTGATAGGGCTCGGCCTCGCCGGTGATCGCCTTGCCGAACTTCGGAATGGCGTTGAAGGACCACGTGTCATAGACGCGGTCTAGCAGCGGCATGTCGACTTCGGAGAACTCGAGGACGAGCAGACGACCGCCGCGCTTCAGCACGCGATAGGCTTCGCTGAGCGCAACGTCGATGCGCGGCACGTTGCGGATGCCGAAGGCGATCGTATAGGCATCGAAGCTGTTCGGCTCGAACGGCAGTTCTTCGGCGTTTGCCTCGACGAAGGTCAGGTTGTCGGAGAGCTTCTTCTTGGCCGCGCGCTCGGCGCCGACTGATAGCATCGATCCGTTGATGTCGAGCACGGTGGAGTGCGCCATCCGGTTCGAGGCTTCGATAATGCGAAACGCGATATCGCCGGTGCCGCCGGCCACGTCGAGCGTCTTGTAGCCGGGCTCCTTGCGCGGGTTCAGCGCCGAGATCATCGCGTCCTTCCAGACGCGATGCATGCCGACCGACATGACGTCGTTCATGATGTCGTAGCGCTTGGCGACCTTGTGGAAGACCTCGTTGACGAGGCCCTGCTTTTCACCGTCCGCCACTTCACGGAAGCCGTAGGATGTTTCCATGCCGCCTTCGGCGGAGGTACGGCTTTCTGACATCGAAATACTCCATCTATCTGAAATCGGCGCGGCGACCATAGCGAACGGACGCGCGCGGCGCTATCTGTGGGCCACGGTCAAGGCCGCGGCACCTTGGCGCTATAGCGCACAACGCCCGTGGTTGAAACATGTTAGATATAGATGGGTTAAGATGCCGGAATTGCCAGAAGTCGAAACCGTCCGACGCGGGCTTGCCCCCACGATGGAAGGCGCGCGGATCGCCCGCTTGGAGTTGCGCCGCAAGGACCTGCGTTTTCCCTTTCCGGACGATCTGGAGACGCGGGCAACCGGCCGCGAGATCGTCGCGCTTGGCCGCCGCGCCAAGTATCTGCTGATCGACCTCGACGACGGCACGACGATCATCTCACATCTTGGCATGTCCGGCTCCTTCCGCATCGAGACCGGGCCAGTGTCCGATCAGCCGGGCGACTTTCATCATCCGCGTTCGAAGGATGAAAAGCACGACCACGCCATCTTCCATCTCGAGGGACCGACAGGCATCAGTCGCGTCATCTATAATGACCCGCGCCGCTTCGGCTTCATGGATATGGCGCGGCGCTCGGAACTTGAGCTCAGTCCCTTCCTCTTCGGCCTCGGTCCGGAGCCGACCGGAAACGCACTCAGCGCGGCCTATCTGGCGGACCGTTTCATGGGCAAGGCGCAGCCACTGAAGAGCGCGCTGCTCGATCAGAAGAATATCGCAGGGCTCGGCAATATCTACGTCTGCGAGGCGCTGTGGCGCGCGCATCTGAGCCCCACCCGTGCCGCGTCGACGATCGTGACCAAGACCGGCAAGCCTACCAAACAGATGGATCTTCTGGTGGCCTCGATCCGCGACGTCATTGCCGACGCCATCAAGGCCGGCGGCTCGTCGCTGCGGGATCATATCCAGACGGACGGCTCGCTCGGCTACTTCCAGCATTCCTTCTCGGTCTATGACCGCGAAAGTCTACCTTGCCGCACGCCTAATTGCGGCGGTACGGTCGCTCGCATCGTTCAGGCGGGACGCTCGACCTTCTATTGCCCGACCTGCCAGAAATAACGGGAGGATTGTCCATGGCCTATGAAACGCTGATCGTCGAAACCCGCGGTGCAGTCGGGTTGATCACCTTGAACCGCCCGCAGGCGCTGAACGCGCTGAACTCGACGGTGCTGAAGGAGCTCCTGCAGGCCTATGAAGCCTTCCAGGATGATGATGCCGTCGGCGCCATGGTGCTGACCGGTTCCGAGCGCGCCTTCGCGGCCGGCGCCGACATCAAGGAAATGCAGCCGCTGAGTTATGTCGATGTCTATAGCCGCGATCTGATGAGCGGCTGGGACGATGTCGCCAAGGTGCGCAAGCCCGTGATCGCAGCCGTCAGCGGTTTTGCGCTCGGCGGCGGCTGCGAGCTTGCAATGATGTGCGACATCATCATCGCCTCGGAAACCGCCAAGTTCGGTCAACCCGAAATCACCCTTGGCGTAATCCCCGGCATGGGTGGCTCACAGCGGCTGACGCGTGCCGTCGGCAGATATAAGGCGATGGACCTGATCCTGACCGGCCGGATGATGGATGCTGCTGAAGCCGAGCGCGCAGGACTCGTTTCGCGTGTGGTGGCGCCGGATCGGCTGCTGGACGACGCGCTGGAGGCGGCTGCCAAGATCGCCTCGCTGTCGCGTCCGTCCGTGCTGATGGCAAAGGAGGCGGTAAACCGCGCGCTGGAGACGACATTGGATGAAGGCCTGCGCTTCGAACGCCGGCTTTTCCATAGCCTGTTTTCCACCGAAGATCAGAAAGAGGGGATGACGGCCTTCATCGAAAAGCGTAAGCCGGCCTTCAAGAACCGCTGAGCCTTGGAGAAAGGCGGTGTTTCCTCGAAAATGCGCGTTGACGTGGGTCGGCTTTAGGGTTATATGCCCGCCCACGGTTCGGGAAGCCACTCCGGTTTTCCGATTATGCTCCCGCATTGCTGTATGAAGTGGCCGCAAGGCCCGCGGTGATGACGGAGTTTGTTCGAATTCTTAGAGAGGCATCCATGGCCAATACAACTTCGGCGAAAAAAGCGACCCGCAAGATCGCCCGCCGTACCGACGTCAATAAGGCTCGTCGCTCGCGCGTTCGTACTTTCGTTCGCAAGGTCGAAGAGGCAATCGCATCCGGTGATGCTGCCAAGGCAAAGGAAGCTTTCCTGGCCGCGCAGCCGGAACTGGCTCGCGCCGCAAGCAAGGGCGTTGTTCACGCCAACACGGCTTCCCGCAAGGTTTCGCGCCTCGCAGCTCGTGTGAAGGCCCTGTCGGTTTCTGCGACAGCATAATCCTTCGTTAATAAACGCATCATTATGATTAGCCCGGCAACTTTGTCGGGCTTTTTCGATTCCGCCGACTGGCTTCCGTATGGTTAACTCGGCGACGATTTCATGTCGAGCGTGTGACACGAAAAATACAGCAAAAACAAACACTTGCTGTAGGATACTTCAGGTACACGCGACTCGGGCTCTACAATCTGCGGTCTGAGCAGAGTCAAGAAGCTTTTTTATTTTTTTCTTTTTATGCGTGTCAAAAATGTCAGCGAGGCGAATCTCCTTGATTCAAAAGCGATTCTTTTTTGACACGGATGTGACGCCCTAAAGCTGCCGCGGGAGTCAACGGGCCGCTCTTAATTTTGCGTAAAATTCATCGTTGATTCCCGCATTCGATCCTGCCTAAATGCCGGTCAACAAGGGGTCCAGACATCACCTGCGAAGGCTCGGTCTGAAACTGCCACGTCGGCAGGGCGATGATCCTGTGCCACTTGTTACGGAGAGTCAAAGTCTCCGGTTTTTCACGCACTTGAGCATTTTTGACCGCGACGTGGCTGTCGCGGAATGGTGATGTTTTGTGTGTTGGTTGCACGCGTGGCGTGAAACCGGAATGGGGAAGAGAAGTCGTGACAGGACGACTGGACGCTGGCTTACGAGGAGCGGCATCCAGTCCGACAGAGGGCAGTCGGGCCGCATGAAGCGGGCTCGCGCTTTCTCGGGAAGTCTTGTGAGTGGGGCAGTATTTGAGTGAACCGGCAGGCGAGTGGCTCATGAGGGTGCCACTTTCTGGTCATAGCGGGGAAATAATCGGGCGACGAACAAAGTCGGCCGACGAATGGAAGGCGGCATGATGCAGATGAATACAATGACGGCGGATGTCCTGGAGAGTGGGGACAATGAACCGCAGGCGTTTGGCTCTATTTGCGCCGAAACGGCAGGGGAAAAGGGAGATATGAAGCATGGTGTACTTTTCGAGCGTGTCAGCGCCCGTCTGAAGGCGCAAGTCGGTCCGGATGTCTATGCAAGCTGGTTTGCGCGGCTGAAATTGCATTCGGTTTCAAAGAGCGTCGTGCGCCTCACGGTGCCGACAACTTTCCTGAAGTCCTGGATCAACAATCGGTACCTTGAGCTGATCACCAACCTCTTCCAGGCCGAAGACTCCGAAATCCTGAAAGTCGAAATTCTCGTGCGCACCGCAACGCGTAGCGTTGGCAAACCGGCTGAAGAGCCGGTTTCTCCAGAGCCTGTTGCTGCCGCACAAGCGCGCCGCTCCGTGGCGCAGCATGCCGGGCAGATTGTTCAGCACACGGTCTCATCCGCGGCTGCAGCCCGTCCGGCCAGCTCCGGCCAGCCGCTTTTTGGCTCGCCGCTGGACTCCCGTTTCACCTTCGACACCTTCGTTGAAGGCAGTTCGAACCGTGTGGCACTTGCCGCCGCCAAGACGATTGCGGAAGCCGGACAGGGCGCTGTTCGCTTCAACCCGCTTTTCGTCCATTCCAGCGTTGGACTCGGCAAGTCGCATCTTCTGCAGGCGATCGCCAATGCCGCGGTTCAAAACCCGCGTGCGCTGCGCGT
The DNA here is from genome assembly GCF_000298315.2 of Rhizobium grahamii CCGE 502. Classification (GTDB taxonomy): domain Bacteria; phylum Pseudomonadota; class Alphaproteobacteria; order Rhizobiales; family Rhizobiaceae; genus Rhizobium; species Rhizobium grahamii. The sequence continues at coordinate 162,326 of NZ_AEYE02000003.1, forward strand.
CGTCTACCTGACGGCGGAGTATTTCATGTGGCGTTTCGCAACCGCGATCCGCGACAATGATGCCTTGACGCTCAAGGACTCGCTGCGCAACATCGACCTTCTGATCATCGACGACATGCAGTTCCTGCAGGGCAAGATGATCCAGCATGAGTTCTGCCACTTGCTGAACATGCTGCTCGACAGCGCCAAGCAGGTCGTGGTTGCTGCAGACCGCGCTCCCTGGGAGCTGGAATCGCTCGATCCACGCGTCCGCTCGCGTTTGCAGGGCGGTGTGGCCATCGAGCTCGACGCCCCGGATTACGAGATGCGTCTCGAAATCCTGAAGCGTCGCCTCACTGCTGCTCGCCTCGAGGATCCGTCGCTGGAAATCTCGGCCGAGTTGCTGAACCACGTTGCGCGTAACATCACGGCAAGCGGCCGCGAGCTGGAAGGCGCCTTCAACCAGCTGCTTTTCCGCCGCTCCTTCGAGCCGAACCTGACGGTCGAGCGCGTCGATGAGCTTCTTGCGCATCTCGTCGGCTCGGGCGAGCCGCGCCGAGTCCGCATCGAGGACATCCAGCGCATCGTCGCACGGCACTACAACGTGTCGCGCCAGGAACTGGTCTCGAACCGCCGCACCCGCGTCATCGTTAAGCCGCGCCAGATCGCCATGTATCTGTCGAAGACGCTGACGCCGCGCTCCTTCCCGGAAATCGGCCGTCGCTTTGGCGGTCGTGACCACACGACCGTGCTGCACGCCGTGCGCAAGATCGAGGAGCTTATTGCCGGGGACACGAAGCTCTCGCACGAGATTGAACTGCTGAAGCGCCTGATCAACGAATAATAAGTAGGCAACCTCTCTGAGCAACTTTTAACGGCCGGGCTATGCTCCGGCCGTTTTCCTTTGCCTGCAATCTTCTGTACGCTTGATGCTGGGAACGTGCCGCCATGCGCTCGTGGGAGGGATCAATGGGATTTGACAGGATTGCCGTACTTGGGCTCGGCAAGGTCGGGTGGCTGGCAGCCACGCTCCTCCACGAAGGGGGCTTCGACGTTCTCGGCGTCGACCTTCAGGCGCCAAGCGAGGATGTGCCGTTCAAGTGTTGGAATGGAGACATTTCCGATCCGGTTGTAATCGGTGAACTGCTATCAGGCGTCGAGGCCGTGCTTTCCTGCCTGCCTTATCACCTCAATATCGGCCTGGCACGTGCCGCCCACCTTGCGGGGATCCACTACTTCGACCTGACGGAGGATGTGCCGACCACCAATTTCATTATCGAATTGTCGAAGACAGCGCGTGGGCTGATGGCGCCGCAATGTGGCCTTGCCCCCGGCTTCGTCGGCATTGTCGGATCCAGCCTTGCGGACGGATTCGACAAATGCCGTTCCATTCGCATGCGGGTAGGCGCGCTGCCGCAAAACCCGACCGGTCTTCTCGGCTACGCCTTCAACTGGTCGCCGGAGGGCGTGGTCAACGAATATCTGAACGACTGCGAAGTGATCGAGGGCGGCGTTCGCAAACTGGTCTCGCCGATGGAATGGCATGAGACGATTTATGTCGAAGGCGTCAAACTTGAGGCGTTCACGACGTCAGGCGGTCTCGGAACCATGTGTGACACGCTCCTCGGCAAGGTCGAGAACCTCGACTACAAGACGATGCGCTATCCGGGGCACATGGATCTGATGAATTTCTTCTTCCATGAGCTCCTGATGCGCGACAGGCGCAAGCTTGCCGGCGAGATACTGACCAATGCCAAACCTCCCGTCGATGACGATGTTGTCTACGTCCACGTCGCGGCAGAGGGTACGGCAAACGGCAACCTGCGCCGCAAGGAATTTGTTCGCGCCTATTATCCGATCGAGATCGCGGGGGCCCGCCGCACGGCGATCGCGTGGACGACATCGGCCTCGGTGGTAGCCGTCATCGAGATGGTGCGCGACGATCTGCTGCCGTCCACCGGCTTCCTGCACCAGGAGTACATTCCGCTGGAGATGTTCCTGAACACCCCAACCGGCAGCCTTTTCAAGACTGGCGCGCCCGCCCGTTAGCCTGTGAGGCTCGTCCAATATGCGCCCTCGAAGGGCACAGCCGCGAAACGTTCGTTGATCTCGGCGAGGCTGCCCGTCGGATCGAGATCGCCGAACAGGTCGGGCCTGACCCAGGATGCTACCGCTTCCGCCGCCAGCACGTTCAGCGGCACGGCGTTGAAGAAGTTCCACATGCCATGCACGTTCCCTTCGCGCACCGCCTTCAGCGGCGCAAGTGTGGGGGCCTTCACGGTCTCCTCGAGCGACCGACGCGCTTCCGCAGGATCGACGCCTGGGCCGATCGAGAAGGCGGTGTAGGTCCCGCCGGGCGAGCCGGTGGCGATATAGACGTCCGGCTCCGCGGCTATAAGATATTCCGCCGTAACCGGACCGCCCTGTGGTGGCAGGTTCTTGTCCGCAATGTTGCGTCCGCCGGCAAGCGCAATCAGTTCGCCGAGGCTGGTTTGGCCATATGCCCAGCTGCCGCGCGTTGGGCTCGGGAAGGCATCCATCAGCACCAGCGGCCCATCCTCGGCTTTGCCCGTCGCTCCCGCTCTGATGCGTTGTACCCGTTTCTCGAAAAACTGAGCGTAGTCTTCAGCCTGCTGATCACACTCAAGGATGCGACCAAGGAGACGAATGTCCCGCGCGGTGCTCTTCAGTGGATCGACATTGAAATCGACGACAATGACAGGCACGCCGGTCAATTGGAGATAGTCGATGGCACGCTTTCCTTGCTCGCCCTCGGCCTGCCACATGCCCATGACCGCCAGGTCGGCCTCCAACGAGAGGGCAGCCTCGAAGTTCATGCCATCTGCCAGGCCGTTGCTGACAAGCGGGACTTCGTTGAGGGTTGGAAACTTGCCGCGGAAGGCATCGTAGATGAACGGGTTATCGGTTTTCATGTCGGTCGCCCAACCGGCCAGCAGGCTGACCGGATCCGGATGGATCAGCGACAGCGCCACAAGATTGAAACCCGTGCCGAGGATGATCGACTTCGGCTTTTTGGGTATCGTTACGGTCCGCCCGACGGCATCGGTCACGGTCAACGGCCATCGCGTCTCAGCCTTCAGCAGAGCCGGCGCACAGAGCGTCGCAGACGCCGCGGCGAGAAAGCCACGCCTTGTGATGGTGAGGCAGGTCATTGCATATTCCTTTGACTGGGAAGGGCGCAAAGCTTGCCGCAGCTCTGGACGCCAGGCAGCATGTAGCGCAGGCAGCATATCTTCCGGCGAGCGACGCGCTCTCCGTCTTCCTCGACATATCGCAGGCTGCCGCAAAGTGGGTTGACGCCGCCATCGGGCAGGCAGCCGCGCACAAAGACGGTGAGATCCGGGCCTTCCGGCGGACGGGTCAACCGCAGCACGTAGTCGAGATACACGGCGGCATTGTTCCAGCACAGCTTGGCCGAAACACCGCAGGCGGCAAGCTTCCGGACGGCTTCGTGAAGATGCTCCTCCAGCAACGGCCCAATGGCCTCAAAACCATCTTCCTCGCCACCTTGGGCATTCCGGCCCCGGTGCGGCACGCCGAACGCTCGCGGCAGGCCGTTGTCGTGCAAGGCGATCGTCATCTGGTCGAAAGCGACCGGCAGTTCCTGCGCGGCGAGACGGCGAGCCAGCACATAGGGGATGGAGAGGGCGGAGAAGTAATACAGGGACCACATCGACACGACCGCACGCCGGTCACTGTCGCCACAGGCCGTGGCATAACGCTCAATCGCCTGCTCGAACCCGCCATTGCCGAAGAACAGCGGCAGCGGCACGCCGTCGGGCAGATCGGCTGAAAGGGCCATTTTCTCGCTGCACCAAGCATGCTCGCCGGCAAATGCCGGCGAGAGGACCGAGGCGGGTTGGTCCGGGTCAGCGATATGGTGCTGTGCGCTCGCCATCAGCTCACCATGTGTAGCGCAGGCTGCCGATGACAGTGCGGCCCTGATCGCGATAGCAGAAGCCAGCCGAGCAGACAGCCTCGCGGCGATCGAAGAGGTTGGTGGCGTTAACCTGCAGGCTGAGGCCGTCGTATTTCTTGTCGATTGCCCCGAAATCATAGCGGACAGCGGCGTCGAAGAGGACGCGTGAGCCGTTCTGGGCCGTGTTGGCGTCGCTGGTGTAACTCTTGCCGAGATAACGGCTACCGAACCCGATACCGAGCCCGTAGACCGGGCTACTCTCCTGGAATGTGTAATTTGCCCAGAGCCCAGCCATGTGCCTCGGAACCGATGAGACGGAATTGCCCACCGTCCCGGTCGTTCCTTCCAGGATCTCGGTATCGGTGTAGGTATAAGACGCAACCAGCGACAGACCATTGTCGAGGCTCGTGTTCGCTTCGAGCTCCAATCCACGAGAGCGAATCTTGCCGCGCTGCACCTGAATGTTCGCCGGTCCGGTCGGCAGGTTCACGACCTCGTAGTAGAGGCTATTCTTCTGGTCGATATTGAACAGCGCCGCCGTGAGCAGCGTATTGCTGCTCGGAAGGAGGTACTTGACCCCTATCTCTTCCTGCTCGCTTTCCGTCGGTTTAAAGGGCTGGTCCGTCTCCTGGTTGATGCCCGCATTGGGTGAGAAGGCAGTGGAGTAGCTGGCATAAGGTACGACGCCGAAATCCGTCTCGTAGCCCAGACCGATGCGGCCGGAGAATGCCTTGTCCCTCTGCGAAATGGTCGTCAAGGCGTTCGTGCTGAGGTCGGTATTGTCGGTGTCCGTCGAAACCCAATCGTAGCGACCTCCGAGGGTCAGTATCCATGCGTCATAGCGGATCTGGTCCTGCAAATAGGTGCCGACTTGCCATTGGTCCTGGACGGTACGCGTGTCGAAATCGATCGGCGCAACGAAAGCCCCTGCCGTCGGATTGTTGGTGTCGAGCGGCGGCGACACGCCGCGGCCATCGAGCGAGCGCCAGCGCAGCTTGGTCAGGTCCAGACCCGCAAGCAGCGTATGGTCGACTGCGCCGGTCTCGAACTGCGCTTCTAGCTGGTTGTCGATAACGAAGGCCGTGAGCCGCTCGTCGAACGTTCCGGCGCTGCGATCGAGGAGACTTGGATCGATCTTATTGGGGGCGTAGGCGAAGGCCCAGTCGGCGTCGATATTGAGCGTCGATGCACGGGCGTTTTGGCGGAAGACGAAAACATCGTTCAGCCGATGCTCGAATTCATAGCCGATGCGGGCCTGGTTTTGGACTGAATCGTTGAAGGCCGGATTGCCTGCGAAAAAGTCCGTTACGTTACCGGCAGGGTCGTTGTAGTAGGCCGCGGTGCCGCCGGTCTTCGTTCGGGAGTATTCGCCGAGAATGGTGAGCTTCGTGTCTTCGTCCGGCTTCCACATGAAGGCTGGCGCGATATAGATGCGGTCGTCGGGAACGCTGATCTGCTCGGTATTGGCATCGCGGTAGAGGCCAGTCAGACGATAGTAGAAGGGATCCGTATTGTTGACGGGACCTGAAACGTCGAACTGGGTTTGATAGCGCTGTTCAGTGCCGTATTGCAGCTGAACTTCATGAAAGGGCTCTTCCGTCGGCCGTTTGGTGATGAGGTTGAAAAGACCACCGGCGCCTGTTGCCCCATAAAGCGCGGAGGAGGGGCCACGAAGGATGGAGACTCCTTCAAGCCCGTAGGGCTCCGTCTTGAAGAGCGATGAGCCTGCCCCGGGCTGACGGAGGTTGTCGCGGAAAATCCCGGTATAGGTCACGTCGAAACCACGTACCGAGAACGAATCGAAACGCGGATCGAAGCCATAGGCGCCGATACGCGTGCCGGGTGTATAGGCAACGGTATCGAGCAACGTCTGCGGGTTGCGATCCTTCAACTGCTGTTCGGTCACCGACGAAATCGATTGTGGCACCTCGATAAAGGGTGTGTCGGTCTTCGTGCCCGTGGCACTGCTCTTGCCGACATATCCGTCTGCCTGGATCACGCCGCCGCTGCCGCCATTGACAATGATGTCTTGCAGAACCGTCGCACCGTCTTGCTGCTTTCCCGTCGCGTCCTGTGCTGCGACTGGCGTGAGAAAATGGACGAGCGCTATGCCGGTCAATGCTGACGTTGAAAGGATTCGAGAGGAAAATCGGAGACTATTCATTGGCTTATCACACCGGGAATGTGCATTGAGAAAAAATATGTGGAGTGTAATAGTCAAGAAATAGTCCGAAGGAAACCCTATTTTATGATTAAATTACTCCACTTTTTAATCAGTATGATAAATTGAGCGCATCCAATCAGGCTTGTGCCTCCGACAACAGCCACCGACGGAAGGCGGCTGAAGCCGGCCGCTCCAGCGCAAGGCCCGGATAGACGAGATGAAAGGCAAGCCGGCTTGCAATGCCAATCGGGAAGGGCGTGACCACTGCGCCTTCCTTCAGATCCCGTTCCAGAAACGAGCGCCGCATCAAGGCAAAGCCCAGGCCGGCCTTCATCGCGTCATAGGCTCCGTTGCCATGCATGAAGACCGGCCCGCGCGAGGGGTCGACTCCGGTCGCGCCGGCTGCTTCCAGCCAGAGCTGCCAGTCATGGCGATAGACATCATGGATCAGCTGGAAACCAGAGAGGGCGCCCGCCGACGGATTGGGCCCCAACTCTGTGGCGAGCTTTGGCGTGCAGACCGGCACCAGTTCGTCATCGACAAGCCGTTCGCTGATCAGGTTGTCATATCCGCCGAGGCCGTGGCGGATCGCGAGGTCGATCCCGTCACGCTGAAAGTCGAGGACGCGGTGTGATGCGCTGATGCGGACGTCGATTTCAGGGTGCATCGCCTCGAAACGTCCAAGGCGCGGCACCAGCCAATAGGTTGCAAATCCCGCCGTGCAGGTGACATTGAGGACGGCGCCGCGTCCACGCGCCGTGATCGCCGCCGTCGCTTCCCGAACCAGACGAAATGCCGCCCTGAGGGTCGAGAAATAGTCCGCGCCCTCCACCGTCAAGGCGAGCGCCCGCGTCTTGCGCTCGAAGAGCTTGATGCCAAGCGATGCCTCCAGGTCGCGGATCTGCAGGCTGATGGCGCCTGGTGTCACGTTGAGCTCCCTTGCCGCCAGCGTCATGCTGAGATGCCGGGCGGCGGCTTCGAAGGCCCGAAGGGCCGAAAGCGAGGGTAGATAATCGCTCATGGTTTAGTTCAGCTATATCATGGACCGAGAAAGACTCGTTTGTCTCCTGCCAGGCGTCGCAATAATATCAGCAGGAAAGCCGCTATAAAAGCTGATTCAAGCCAGGTAACGAGCGAGAATAAATCGAAAGAAGCGTTTTTAGGCCGCGCAACAATCGGGTGGTGGCCGTCTGCGATGGCATATATGCCGTAGCAGACTGCCTTTGGGAGAAGATGATGCAGCAGAAACAGATGGGTTTTGCCGAATGGGGGATGTTGTTGGTGCTTTCCCTCTTATGGGGCGGCTCCTTCCTCTTCAACGGCATTCTGGTGAAGACCCTGCCGCCGTTCACGATCGTCACGGGCCGGGTTCTGATCGCCGCGCTGGCGTTGAACATGATCGTCCGTGCAACCGGCCAAACCATGCCGCGTGACGGCAAATCCTGGGCGGCGTTCTTTGGCATGGGCATCCTGAACAATATGATCCCCTTCTGCCTCATTGTCTGGGGCCAGACCCATATCGCAAGTGGCCTGGCCTCGATCCTGAATGCCACCACGCCGCTTTTCGGCGTCGTCGTCGCGCATTTCCTAACCGCGGACGAGAAGATGACCGGCAACCGCCTGCTCGGCGTCTTCGTTGGCTTTGCTGGCGTTGCCTATATGATCGGCTTCGACGTTTTGCGTGACCTCGGATCGAACGTGCTGGCGCAGCTGGCCGTGCTCGGTGCTGCACTGTCCTACTCCTTTGCCGGGATTTTCGGCCGCCGCTTCCGCCAGATGGGCATGGCGCCGCTCATTCCCGCCGCTGGACAGGTCACCGCCTCGACCGTCCTGATGCTGCCGATCGCGCTCATCGTCGACCAACCCTGGACACTGGCCGCCCCGTCAGTCGAGACTTGGCTGGCGCTGCTGGGCCTGGCCCTGCTATCGACCGCGATCGCCTACGTGCTGTTCTTCCGCATCCTCGCGACGGCAGGGGCAACGAATCTGATGCTGGTGACCTTCCTGATCCCGGTCAGCGCCATCCTGCTCGGCGCGCCCATCCTCGGCGAACAGCTGCAGTCCAAGCATCTGATCGGCATGGCGATGATCGCGATCGGCCTTGCGGCGATCGATGGGCGGTTGTTCTCTCGTTGGCGCGGGCGGGTGGCGTGATGAACCAGCAGGCAGGCAATACGATCAGGATCGAGCGGGCGTCGAGAGATGATATCGACGCGTGGGCGAAGCTTCGCACCGCCTTATGGTCGGACCAGTCGATGCAGGAACATTCCCGAGACCTCCGGCGGCTGCTCGATGATGACGTTGCCGATTTCCGCGGTTTTCTCGCCTTTCGGCCGGATGGCGAGGCGGTCGGCTTCGCCGAAGCCTGCTTGCGGCATGACTACGTCAACGGCTGCAGATCGTCGCCGGTTCTCTTCCTCGAGGGCATCCATGTCGAACCGGCGTTTCGGCGCGGCGGCGTTGGGCGGGCTTTGCTTGAGGCCGTGCGCGCCTTCGGCAAGGCGTCAGGCTGCACGGAATTTGCGTCGGACGCGCTTTTGGACAATGTCGACAGCCACCGCTTCCACGCCGCCCTCGGCTTCGAGGAAACTCAGCGCGTCGTCTATTTCAGACAGCCGCTCTAGCAGGCGAGATCAGCGACGACGGAATCGAGGATCAGCATGCCTGATGGCGTGCAGCGAAGCCGGGAGTTGCCGATCCGCTCGACGAAGCCGTGCTCCAGCAGGAATTCCTCCCGCTTCGGGTCCAGATCGCGGCCAGAGAGCTGCTGCCAGCGAGCGAGGTCGACACCCTCTTTCAGGCGAAGCCCCATCAGGAGCAATTCGTCTGCCTGCTCTTCGTAGCCGAGTTGCTCCTGATCGAGGATGCCATGGCCGTCGCGCTCGACAAGATCGAGCCAGCTTTCCGGCTTGCGCTCGGTCGCGGTTGCGATCTTCATGGAGCCGCGTGTCAGTCGTCCATGAGCGCCGGGGCCGATGCCGGCATAGTCGCCATAACGCCAGTAAGTGAGGTTGTGGCGGCTCTCCGCACCCGGGCGGGCGTGGTTGGAGACCTCGTAGGCAGGCAGCCCTTCACTGGCGGTGATCTCCTGGGTCGCCTCGTAGAGCAGCGCCGATTGTTCGCCATCCGGAACGATAAGCTTGCCGGCCTTGTGAAGGCCGAAGAAGGGCGTGCCCTCTTCGATCGTCAACTGGTACAGCGAGAGGTGATCAACCGCGTAGGAGATCGCCTCCTTCAATTCGCGCTCCCACTCGTCGACCGTCTGGTTCGGGCGGGCATAGATCAGATCGAAGGACATGCGCGGGAAGATGTCGCGCGCGAGCTTGATCGCCTTCAGCGCATCGGCAACGTCGTGCAGCCGTCCGAGGAACTTCAGATCACGATCATTCAGCGCCTGGACGCCGAGCGAGACGCGGTTGACGCCGGCGGCGCGATAACCGCGAAAACGCTCCGCTTCGACGCTGGAGGGGTTTGCCTCCATGGTGATCTCGATGCCGTCTGGCATATGCCAGTGCTTGCCGATGCCGTCGAGAATGGCGGCAACGGTCGAGGGGTTCATCAGCGAGGGCGTGCCGCCGCCGAGGAAGACGCTCGTGACCGTCTTCGGTCCGCTCAATTGGCGCACCGTCGCCATCTCCTTCAGGAAGGCTGCGGTGAAGCGCTCCTGATCCACCGGCTGGTGGCGGACATGGCTGTTGAAATCGCAGTAAGGGCACTTGGCGGCGCAAAACGGCCAATGCACGTAGACGCCGAAACCGGGTTCGCCGGTGTCGGGCAAAAGGGCGGCATAGCGCGTCAGGTCAGGCTGTTCCAAAGTGTCCACGTTTGCCCTTAGGCTTCCAGGCAGGTTTCGACGAAAATCTTGAAGGCGCGGGCGCGGTGCGACAGGGCTTCTGCGTCGCCCGGCTTCCAGCCGTGCTTTTCTTCCGCGCTCATCTCGCCAAAGGTAGTGTCATAACCCTCGGGTTGAAAGACCGGATCGTAGCCGAATCCCTGGCTGCCGCGCGGCGGCCAGACGACAGCGCCTTCGACTTCCCCGCGAAACAGCTCGGTATGGCCATCCGGCCAGGCCAAGCAGAGCACGCTGACGAAGCGGGCGGTGCGTTGTTCAAGTTCGGAAGCGCCGGCCTTGTCCAGCGCCGCCTCGACCTTTTCCATCGCCATCGCGAAGTCGCGCGTGCCATCCGGCTTTTCTGCCCAGTTGGCGGTGTAGACGCCCGGGTCGCCGCCGAGCGCATCGATAACGAGGCCGGAATCGTCAGACAACGCCGGCAGTCCGGAGGCTTCGGCAGAAGCGAGCGCCTTGATCTTTGCGTTTTCCTCGAAGGTGGTGCCGGTCTCGTCAGGCTCGACGAAGTTCAATTCGGCCGCCGACTTTGCGGTGAAGCCGAAGGGGCCGATCAGGTCCTGAATTTCCCGGATCTTACCGGCATTGTGGCTGGCAACGACGATGGTCTTTGTTTCGAGCTTGCGCATGATGGTCCTATTCGATGCCCCAGATGCGAGCTTCAGCGCATTCGAGGCTGTTGCCCGCCGGATCGCGGAAATAGATCGAGCGGCCGCCTTGCGGCCAGGTGACTTCGGATTCGATGGCAACGCCGTTGGACTTCAGCCGGGCCGCAATTGCATCGAGATTTTCCCCGGAGACACGGAAGCAGGCGTGTCCCGCGCCTGTCGTGCCGTGCGGCGGCACCTGCAGCGAGCCGGGCGAGGGTGGCTTGATCGTTTCGTCGGGGTTGAAGATCAGCAGAACGCTGGCGCCGCAGCGAAAGAAGACATGCCGGTTGCCGCCCCGCGAGATCTTCGAAAGGCCGAGGATGCCTTCATAGAAGGCTTCGACCTTGTCGAGATCACCAGCATAGAGCGCCGTTTCTAGCATGCCTTCCAGCATGTCATTCATCCGGCGATTGCCTGCTTCTGCATTGCGACGAGTTCGGCGATACCTGCCTTGGCGAGCGTCATCAGCGAAGCGAACTCCTCGTCGGTGAAAGGCGTGCCTTCTGCCGTGCCCTGGATTTCGACGATGCCGCCGGTGCCGGTCATCACGAAGTTCGCGTCGGTCTCCGCCGAGGAGTCTTCGAGGTAGTCGAGATCGAGCACTGACTGGTTGGCGAAGATACCACAGGAAATCGCCGCGACATGGTCCTTCAGCACCCGCTCGACCTTGAGCATGTTGCGGCTTTCCATCCACTTCAGGCAGTCGTGGAGCGCAATCCAGGCACCGGTGATCGATGCCGTGCGCGTGCCGCCGTCCGCCTGGATGACATCGCAGTCGAGTGTGATCTGGCGTTCGCCGAGTTCCTTGAGATCGACTACGGCGCGCAGCGACCGGCCGATCAAGCGCTGGATTTCCTGGGTGCGCCCACCCTGCTTTCCGGCCGCAGCCTCGCGCTTCATGCGGTCGCCGGTTGCGCGCGGCAGCATGCCGTATTCAGCCGTGACCCAGCCCTTGCCGGTGTTGCGCAGCCACGCCGGTGGCTTTTCCTCGACGCTAGCCGTGCACAGCACATGCGTATCGCCGAACTTCACCAGACAGGAGCCTTCTGCATGCTTGGAGAAATTGCGCTCGAAAGAGACCTTGCGCATCTGGTCGGTTTTTCTGCCTGAGGGCCGCATACTATTCTCCTAATCGTCATGCCGAAGACGCGAGCAGCCTTCGGATAGATCACGCGTGCTGTGGTGTTGAGAGCTTCTACGATTGGCAGCGCCCATTTGCAATTTCCCTTTTGCCGCTGCGGGGAGATTGGCTATATTTTGTCGGATCATCGTCAGCACGGGTACGCAAGGCTTCATGGAGTTCAGATCGACGTCGGTTTCAGATGCAGTGGCTGCGCTGGATGAACGCTCTAAGGAAATCTTTCGCCGCATTGTAGAGGGCTATCTGGAAACGGGCGAACCGCTCGGCTCCCGTAACCTGTCGCGCATCCTGCCGATGTCGCTGTCGCCGGCATCTGTGCGCAACGTCATGAGCGATCTGGAAGAACTCGGCCTCATCTATTCGCCGCATGTCAGTGCCGGTCGTCTGCCGACTCAGATCGGCCTGCGCTTCTTCGTCGACGCCTTCATGCAGGTAGGCGATCTCTCAGCCGAGGATCGCGCCAATATCGATCGGCAGGTGCGCGCCGAAAGTCGCGACAATCCGATGGAGTTGATGATGAACGAGGCGAGCCGTATGCTCTCGGGCATTTCGCGCGGCGCCGGACTGGTCATCACCTCGAAGAGCGATCCTGTCCTCAAGCATGTCGAATTCATCAGGCTTGAGCCGACCAAGGCGCTCGCGGTGCTCGTCGGCGATCACGACCAGGTGGAAAACCGGATCATCGAGCTTCCGGCGGGCGTCACGTCATCGCAATTGACCGAGGCCGCAAACTTTCTCAATGCGCACATGACCGGGCAGACTCTTCCGGAACTGCGCAATCAGTTGAGCCGACTGAAGGACGATGTGCGCCGCGAGCTAGACACGCTGTCGCAGGATCTCGTCGAGCGCGGCATCGCCGTATGGTCCGGTAGCGCCGATGAAGGCAAGCCCGCGCAGCTCATCATTCGCGGCCGTGCCAATCTGCTGGCCGGTCTCGCCGGTGCCGACGATCTTGACCGTCTGCGCATGCTGTTTGACGATCTGGAGAAGAAAGACAGCTTGCTCGAGCTTCTGAACCTAGCCGAAAGCGGCCCCGGGGTGCGGATTTTCATCGGCTCGGAGAACAAGCTGTTCTCGCTCTCGGGCTCGTCGTTGATCGTTGCGCCCTACAGGGACGACGATGACCGCATTGTCGGCGCCGTCGGCGTCATAGGGCCGACGCGCCTCAACTACTCGCGCATCGTTCCGATGGTCGATTACACCGCTCAGCTGATGACGCGATTGTCGCGCGGCACGAAGTAGAAGAGCTACTCCGGCAGCGTGTCGCCCGAGCCGCCCATCTCCGCCGGCATGTCTTTGTATTTTGGCAGGCCGTCACGGATGCGCAGCACGCTTTCCTGATAGTTCACGTGCAACGCCGGGGCATAATCGAGATCGGGCAGCAGGGCTGCGTAAACGTCGGTGACGCCCCAGGTCGGATGCTCCGTGTAGAGATGACCGCCGCAGCGGTCGCAGAATTTCCGAACGCTGGTATCGGACCTCTGGTAGCCCTCGACGTGCTCTCCACCCTTGGTGACGTGGACCGCCTGGGGCTGCCAGAGCGTGAAAGCGTTGACCGGCCCGGCCGACCAATGCCTGCAGGAGGCGCAGTGGCAGTATCCCATTGCCACCGGTTCGCCGGTCGCAACAATCTCGACCGTGCCGCAGAAGCAGCGCCCGGTATAGCTTTTCTGATCGTTCATGGTAGCAGCTCCCTGACCCAGGATGAGGCCGAAGCACTGAAGGTTTAGGCGGCACTAAAATAAAAGAACTTTAGCGCGAGCAAGTCAAGCTGGCCCTCTCGCATCCCCCGCATCGGTTGCCTTACATCGCGCGCTTTTCGGTCACGCAGACTTGATTTTTGCCCGCTAAAGCTCGATATCGGGCACATCCTAAAAGACACCAATCACCGGAGAACGTCATGACTGACGAAACGACGAAGAACGGACCTGACGCAGCCGCGGCCGAAGCCGCAGCGGACGCCGCCGCAAACGTCGAGAACGAAGCCACCGCACAGCCCGATCCGCTGGAACTTCTGAGGACCGAGAATGCGGAGTTGCGCGACCGTTATCTTCGGCTTGCCGCCGAGATGGATAACCTGCGTCGTCGCACCGAGCGGGAAGTCAAGGACGCGAAGACCTACGCAGCCGCTGGCTTTGCCCGTGACATGCTGGCTGTTTCCGACAATCTGCGCCGCGCCATCGATGCTGTTCCGGAAGAAGCAAAGGCTGCCGCCGATGCCGGCCTGACAACGCTGATCGAAGGCGTCGAAATGACCGAGCGTTCGATGCTGTCGGCGCTCGAGCGTCATGGCGTCCGCAAGCTGGAGCCGGTCGGCCAGAAATTCGACCCGAATTTCCACCAGGCCATGTTCGAAGTGCCGAATGCCGAAGTACCGAACAACACCGTCGTTCAGGTCGTTCAGGCCGGCTACACGATTGGCGAGCGTGTCTTGCGTCCGGCCATGGTCGGTGTCGCCAAAGGCGGCCCGAAGCTCGTCGAACCCGAAACCAATTCGGTTTTTGACCAGAAGGACGCCTGATTTATCAGGCGCCCTGAAGGCACGAGGCATCAGATGCGGGCGAAACGCTCGATCAGCAGATCGAAGAAGCCGTCCGCATCGACATCGCGCATGACTTGCACATTGCGCTTGCGATCTGTCACGTGCCACCAGTCGACAACGGTCATGCCGACCGTCAGTTCCGACTTAACTTCGATCTCGACATTGCAGGTCCGCCCCTTGAAAAGCTCGGGCTTCAAGAGATAGGCGATTACGGTCGGATCGTGCAGTGGGCCGCCGTCAGAGCCATACTTTTCGACATCGAAGCGTTCGAAGAACTCCAGCATCTCGACCATGGCGATGGCCGGGCGCGTGCCGAGATCGGCCATGCGCTTGACGCGGTCCTTGCGGGTCAGGAGCCTGTGCGTGACGTCGAGCGGCATCATCACGATCGGAATACCGGAGCGAAGGACGATGTCGGCGGCCTCGGGGTCCACGTAGATGTTGAACTCGGCGGCCGGCGTAATGTTGCCGCCTTCAAAGAAGCCGCCGCCCATCATGACGAGTTCACGGACACGCGGGACGATGTCGGGCGCTTTCTGGAAGGCCAAGCCGATGTTGGTCAGCGGCCCCAGCGTACAGAGCGTCACGGCGCTTTGCGGCTCGCTGCGCAGCGTATCGATGATGAAGTCCACGGAATGCTGCGGCTGCAGAGCCATGGTCGGTTCGGCGAGAACAGGACCGTCGAGCCCCGTCTTGCCGTGGACGTGCTCGGCGGTGACGAGCTTGCGCGCGATCGGCTTGTCGGCGCCGGCAAAGACCTTCGTATCTCGGCGGTCGCAGAGCTCGCAGACAATGCGCGCGTTGCGGCTCGTATAGGACAGCGGAACGTTGCCGGCGACCGTAGTGATCCCCAGCACCTGAAGTTCTTCCGGGCTGCCGAATGCCAGCATGATGGCTGCGGCGTCGTCCTGACCGGGGTCAGTGTCGATAATGATCTTCCTAGGGTCCGCCATTCCGATCGTTCCATCCTCATGGTGCGCGTCTTCGTGGCATGCACCGTTTGTTTATGCTTCCGTCGCAAATCGGCACAGCCGGCGCGGGCACGTTTTGATGCGAGGCGGCGCTTGCTTTGTCAAGGTCGGACCGTTGCGGGGCTTTCCAAGTGCGAGCGCGACATCCGCCTTGCGCCTGCGCCGGTCAGTTCCCATATTGGAAACATTCGGATGCTGTATTCAGGTCCGGCAAGGTCGCTTGAATCAAGGACTTGAAGACGATGAGCCGCATGACGCCTTTCGCAAGCCCGCTACTCCTGGGCTTTGACGCCATGGAAAAGACGCTGGAGCGCCTTTCCAAGGCCAGCGACGGATATCCCCCCTATAATATCGAGCGAGTTGCCGCCGACCGTGCCTCCGGCGATCCGGAGAGGTTGCGCATAACCCTGGCCGTCGCCGGCTTCAGCGAAGAAGAATTAGACGTGTCGGTCGAGGAGAATCAGCTTTCAATTCGCGGTCGCCAGGTCGAGCAGGGGGAGCGGGATTACCTGTATCGCGGCATCGCCGCACGCCAGTTCCAGCGGACTTTCGTTCTGGCCGACGGGATGCAGGTTTTGGGCGCTTGCCTGAAGAACGGATTGCTCTCGGTGGATCTCATCCGCCCGGAGCCGAGCCGTATGGTGAAGAAAATTAACATTTCGGTCTCACAGTAGGACAACGGCGCATGTTGAGCCGTTGGTCCCTTCTCTTGGAGGTACAGGAATGTTGATGAAAGAAGCCAATTCGCACCTGACCAAAACCGAACTTGCCGGTATCGGCAACGGCGAGGTCGCCTATATCCGCAAGATGCGCAACGAAGAAGTTGCCAAGTGCTTCCCGGAAGCGCCCGACATCGATCCGAGCGTTGACCTTTGGGCGCTATTCGGCGCCGATGGCACGCCGATCCTGTTGACGGATAACCGTTCCAGCACCTTCTTCAAGGCTGCCGAGGATGAACTGAAAACGGTGAGCTTGCACTAAGGCAGGCTCAGACGCGCTTGAATGTGAGATAGGCGGAAGATCTGCCTTCGCGCCGTGCCTTGGCCTCGTAGCGTGTGCTCGGCCAGCCCTCGTAGGGCGTCAGCCAATCTGCTGCATTCTGTGCAAGCCAGTCGAAGCCGCCATGGTCGCGGCACTTGAGCAACGTCCAGTTGACGTAGGTATCGATGTCCGAGGCGAAGCAGAACAGCCCGCCCGGCTTCAGCACGCGGTGGAAGCGGTCGAGGTTGGTTTTCGACACGAAGCGGCGCTTCCAGTGCTTCCGCTTTGGCCACGGATCCGGGTAGAGCAGGTCGATCTGGTCGATCGAGGCGTCCGGCAACCAATCCAGCAATTGCGTCGCATCGTCGTTGTAGACGCGGACATTCCTGGCGTCCGCCTTGTCAACGCTCGTCAGCAGCTTCTGCATGGAATTGATGAAGGGCTCGACACCGATAAAGCCGGTGGACGGCATTTCGACGGCGCGATGGATCAGATGCTCACCGCCGCCAAAGCCGATTTCCAGGCGGAGCCTGTCGGTCGGCACCGGAAAGAGAGTGTTCAGCGGCTCGGGCGGAGCCGCTGAAAGGTCGATAAGGAACGCCGGAAGCAGGGTGTTTAGTCGCTCTGCCTGATGTTCGCGCAGAGCCTTTCCCTTGCGGCGACCGAAGAACGCTTCGGTCGCCCTTCCACGACGTTCCATGTCGGTCATGCTGCTTCCTTGACCTTGACAGCGTCCTTGAGCGCCTTGACGAGGTCGGTGCGCTCCCAGGAGAACGAGCCGTCGCGGCCAGCCTTGCGACCGAAGTGGCCGTAGGCCGAGGTCTTGGCGTAGATCGGCTTGTTGAGGTCGAGGTGACGGCGGATGCCGGTCGGCGACAGGTCCATGTTCTTGCGGATCGCGGCTTCGACCATGTCTTCCGTCACACCCTTGCCGGTACCGTGCAGGTCGACGTAGATCGACAGCGGCTGTGCGACGCCGATGGCATAGGAGAGCTGGATGGTGCAGCGGTCGGAGAGGCCGGCGGCAACGACGTTTTTCGCGAGGTAGCGAGCAGCGTAGGCAGCCGAACGGTCAACCTTGGTCGTGTCCTTGCCAGAGAATGCGCCACCGCCGTGCGGAGCAGCGCCGCCGTAGGTGTCGACAATGATCTTGCGGCCGGTCAGGCCGGCGTCACCATCAGGGCCGCCGATGACGAACTTGCCGGTCGGATTGATGTACCACTTGCAATCGTCGGCAATCGGCAGGTCGCCGAGAGCTTCACGGATGTAAGGTTGGACAACCGCGCGCACCTTCGTCGAGTCCCAGCTTTCGTCGAGATGCTGGGTGGAAAGGACGATCGACGTGACTTCGGTGGGCTTGCCGTTGACGTAACGCACGGTCACCTGGCTCTTGGCGTCAGGGCCGAGCTTCGCGACGTCGCCGTCGCCCTTCTTGCGGGCGGTAGCAAGGAGCTGCAGGATCTTGTGGGAGTAATAGATCGGCGCCGGCATGAGGTCAGGCGTTTCCTTGCAGGCGTAGCCGAACATGATGCCCTGGTCGCCGGCACCTTCGTCACCCTGCTGGTCGGCAGCACTATCGACGCCCTGGGCAATGTCGGCAGACTGCGAGTGCAGAAGCACGTCGATCTTAGCCGTCTTCCAGTGGAAGCCGTCCTGCTCGTACCCGATGTCCTTGATGGCGCGGCGGGCAGCAGCCTTGAACTTGGAAGGATTGATGACGTCTTTGCCGTCCTTGTCCTTCTTCATCAGGCTCGGCGGCAGGCGCACTTCACCGGCGATCACGACGCGGTTGGTGGTTGCCAGCGTCTCGCAGGCAATGCGCACGCCCCAAGGGTTGACGCCGGTCTTGGCGGCTTCGCGGTAGACCAGATCCACGATCTCGTCGGAGATCCGGTCACACACCTTGTCCGGGTGACCTTCGGCAACTGACTCGCTGGTGAAAAGGTAATTGGCGCGCATTCCGGGATTCCCCTCAAAGAACAAAAGCTGCGTAGTAGGTACTCAGTTCGCGCGCGAAAAACAAGCGTAGAAGGACATAAATATATCTTTATATCTGCGACTAAGTGGCAAATTGTGCCCAAAAAACGCCAAAAAGCGGCCGTTGTGACCGCTTTCGCTTTAGCTCAAAATTTTCAGTGGCTATTATTCGCTGTCGGCTTCGGCCGCGAGTGCCTTGACCAGTTCCACGACCTTGCGGCGAACCTTGGGGTCGGTGATCTTCACAAAGGCGCGGTTGAGCTGCAGTCCTTCGGACGACGAAAGAAAGTCGACCACATAGTTGGAGCTGGAGGCTTCCGCCATGCCGGACAGGCCGGAGGACTGTTCGCCGGGGGCATCTTCAAAGAAGAAGGAGACCGGGACGTTCAGAATGCTGGAGATGTTCTGGAGACGGCTGGCACCGACGCGGTTGGTGCCCTTTTCGTATTTCTGAATCTGCTGAAAGGTGATGCCGAGGGCCTCCCCGAGCTTTTCCTGGCTCATTCCGAGCATCGTTCGGCGAAGGCGAATGCGACTACCAACATGGACGTCGATGGGGTTCGGCCGCTTCTTGTTCTCAATCATGGTCCTGCCCTAACAATAATTTTCAACCTTGTTCAAACCGGCATGCCAAACCCATCCCCAAAACGCCACGTTGCAAAGTCTTAGTTAACCACCTTGAAACATACGCTAAGAACGCCGATCCCAACCACTATGCAATTTTAGGGGTTTTCGGTCAATTCTGCTTGAAAACAAAACCAAAGCGAGAAACCAGGGCAATTACAAACAGAAGTATTTCCAGCAACCAGAAGTAAGTTTGGCGCGGATAGCCTGCAGGGCGATGCGCGTCGAAGCTCGCGATAGTTGCGTCGACGAAGCCCGTTTCATTGAGGTCAAGACCGGCAATGACTTCGCCGCGAGCGTTTACGAGGGCTGAAATGCCGCTGTTGCCATTACGAATCAGCGGCAGCCCAGTCTCCACGGCACGCAGCCTGGCCTGCTGGAAGTGCTGGTAGGGTCCAGGTGTTGCGCCGAACCAGGCATCGTTCGTGACGTTGAGGATGGCATTGGCGGCACCAAGGTCGCCCGTCATCT
The DNA here is from genome assembly GCF_000298315.2 of Rhizobium grahamii CCGE 502. Classification (GTDB taxonomy): domain Bacteria; phylum Pseudomonadota; class Alphaproteobacteria; order Rhizobiales; family Rhizobiaceae; genus Rhizobium; species Rhizobium grahamii. The sequence goes on from NZ_AEYE02000003.1 coordinate 181,613, forward strand.
CGTCAGGGAAAATGATCTCGTAGCAGACGAGCGGATAGAATTTGATCCCGGTCGGCAAGGTCAGCAGCTGGCGGCTGGCGGCGGGCGAAAAGCCACCCGGCATCTCGACCACGTTCTGGATGCCGAAATCGTCGAGGACGCTCTCGAACGGCACATATTCGCCGAACGGCACGAGATGCACCTTGTCGGCGGCGCCTGCGATCTGTCCGCGGCCGTCGATGACGTAGATCGAATTGTAGTAGCGTGGCGGATTGCCTGGGCCGGTATCCTCCACCCGAACGGCACCCGCGATCAGGATCTGGTTGTCGTCGAGCGTATCGGCGATGCGGCTGAGTGCGTCCTGATTGTCCGTGAGGATGAAGGGAACAGCCGTCTCCGGCCAGACGATGATGTCAGGCTTCCGGCCGCCATCCTTCGGGGGCTCGGCGGAGAGCTTCAGATGCTTCTCGAAGATGGCGGCGCGGTCGCCGTCGGTATCCATCTTCGCGGTCTGTTCGATCATCGGCTGAACGAGGCGGATGATCGGGCTTTTGGCGTCCGCCGCTGGTGCAGGCTGCGGGCCATAGAGGATATAGGCGCCGTAGCCGATATGCGCTGCGAAAAGCAGGGCCGCCAGGGAGAGGCCGAGTTTGGCGCCCTGGCGGGTGCCGAGCAGTGCCGGAGCGGCAAAGATGAAGACCGACAGTGAGGTGATACCCATGATGCCGATGACATGCGCCGATTGCATCATGAGCGGCACGGGCGTCATGCCGTAGCCGACAGCGTTCCATGGAAAGCCGGTGAAAAGCACGCTCCTCAGCCACTCCAGCAATCCGAAGCTCGCGGCAAGCGCCGCAATCCGCCCCATGCCATCAGACCACAGGGTCCGCGCCAGCGCGGCGGCAATTCCGTAATAGATGGCGAGCACCGCAGGCAGGCCGAAGATCGCCAGCGGCAGCGCCCAGGCAAAAGCCTCCGCATCGATCATCAGGGCGTGGCCAAGCCACCAGAGGCCGGCAACGAAATAGCCGAAGCCGAAGAGCCAGCCAACGGCGAAGGAAGGCCACAGCCGGCCTATCCACCCGCTTTCAGGAGCAGCCGCTGAACCGTCGATCAGCCAGACAAGGAGCGTGAACGACACGAACATCGCGGCAAAGAAGCCAAAGGGGGGCAGGGCCAAAACAGCGACGGCGCCTGCAAGGATTGCCAGTGCAAACCTTTTGAACCCCCAGGCCAGGATAACCCTGTCTGCAAGCCGCTCCATGCGCACTCCCGTCAAGCCGCGAATCAACCCGACCGCAGTGTTTCAAAAAAGCCGCCGTTTGTCGTGCTTCGCGGCAATCAGTTTGTCGTGGGAACGTCCGTCTGCCGCTCGTCGCCCTGGTCCGAGCCGGTTGTGCCGTCACCATCAAGCTTGGCGCGGCGCCGAATGGCCTGGCGCTTGCGGGTAATCCTCACTCGCTTGATGCGACGCGGATCGGCATCGAGGATGTGGAACTCGAAACCGGGCAGGGCCTGCACCACCTCGCCGCGCACCGGAATGCGTCCAAGCTCGGAGAAGATCAGGCCGCCCAGCGTGTCGACTTCGTCGACCTGCTCGGTGATGTCGAAGTCCGGTCCGATCGCTTCGGCGATCTCTTCCAGTTCGACACGCGCATCCGCGACGAAGACGTCTTCCGATACCCGTTTGAACATGACCTCTTCGTCATCGTGTTCGTCATCGATGTCGCCGACGACCATCTCGACGATATCCTCGTGCGACGCCAAGCCATCGGTGCCGCCATATTCGTCGATGACGAGCGCCATCTGCGTGCGGTTCACCTGCATGCGGCGCAGCAGATCCGACGCCAGCATGGATGGCGGGACGAAGAGGATCTTGCGGATGATCCCGGCCTCGGACAGCGTCTTCTGCAGGTCGACGCGGCTGAGATCGAAATTCGCCTTCACGGTGCGTGTTGGCTTCTGCAAATGTTCGGGGGAAACGTCCACCAGAGGTGTCGCCGGCTTGATGGCCCTGGCGCTACCGCGGCGCTTGTTCCGCGCCTGCTTGGCGACGTAGGAGAGGAGATCTCGGATATGCACCATGCCACGCGGGTCGTCGAGCGTATCCGCATAAACGGGCATGCGTGAACGACCGGATTCCTCAAACAGGATCATCAGTTCGCCGATGGTGATGTTCTGATCAACGGCCTCGATATCGGCGCGCGGCACCATAACATCGGCAACCCGCACTTCGCGGAAGCGAAGGATGTTGTGCAGCATCGCCCGCTCATCGGGCGAAAAGACGTCTCCGACCGCAGCGTCGGTCATCAAAGCGTCCGCAATGTCTTCGCGAAGGCGTGAGTTTTGCTGCGGTCTCAGGATGCGCGCCGCGCGCGACCAGAAGGATTGGGATCGTCCGGACTGCCTACTACTGCCACCCTCGTCGGAAGAGGATGATTGATCGGCGTCCTTGGCCTCGGCGGCCGGTCTCGTCGTAAAGTCGCTCATGGTTCCATTTTAAGGTCTTGACCCTCGTATGGGTCAGATAGGCCGAGTACCGCCAAAATGCGAGTCTCCAGCCCCTCCATTATTTCGGCTTCAGCGTCATTATTATGGTCGTAGCCGAAGAGATGCAAGAATCCATGCACGATCAAATGCGTGAGGTGGCCCTCAAAGCTCTTCTCGAGCTCGACTGCCTCCCGCTCCACGGTCTCTCTTGCGATAATGATATCGCCCAGCATCGGACCTGGCACCTTGCCCGGCGTGACGGGAAAGGCGGGAAAAGAAAGCACATTGGTCGGCTTGTCCTTGCCGCGCCATTCCGCGTTGATGTCCTGGATCGAGGCGTCGTCCGTGAAAACCAGCGAAACCTCGGGCACCATTTTCGGAAATGGCTGTTTGACCGTCTCGCGCAGATAGCTGGCGGCCGTTTCAAGCACCCGGTCCGCCAATGCATGCAACGCATCTTCGGAGGGCCAATTGCCCTCCTCGACGCTGATCTGGATATCGAGTTCCGCCATCAGTCCTGCCGGCTAACCTCTTCGGTTTCCGTTGCATAGGTGGAATCGTAGGCCCTGACAATGCGCCCGACAAGCGGATGGCGCACCACGTCGGTATCCTTGAAGCGGACAATCGAGATGCCCTCGACGCCGTTGAGCAGTTGAAGAGCCTCCACCAGTCCCGATTTGACACCACGCGGCAGGTCGATCTGGCTCGGGTCGCCGGTGACGATCATGCGTGAGTTCTCGCCAAGACGCGTCAGGAACATCTTCATCTGCATCGACGTGGTGTTCTGCGCCTCGTCGAGGATGACGGCGGCGTTCGCGAGCGTCCGACCGCGCATGAAGGCGAGCGGCGCGATTTCGATAACGCCGGCGGTGATCGCACGATCGACCTTGTCGGCCGGCATCATATCGTAGAGCGCGTCATAGAGCGGGCGAAGGTAGGGATCGACCTTTTCCTTCATGTCGCCGGGCAAGAAGCCGAGGCGCTCGCCGGCTTCCACCGCCGGGCGGGAAAGGATGATCTTCTCGACCATGCCACGTTCAAGAAGCTGGGCGGCATGGGCGACGGCGAGATAGGTCTTGCCGGTACCCGCCGGACCGCAACCGAAAACCAGTTCGGCTCGCTCCAGTGCCCTGAGGTAGGCGTCCTGGGTCGGCGTCCGGGCAATGATGGTCTTCTTGCGCGTGGAAACCTGTGCCATGGTCAGCTTCGCCTTGCGCTCCATGGTCGGCAGGCTCAGCTGATCATCGGCCGCGACCGCCATGCGGATTGCGCCTTCAACGTCGGATCGCTCCACGCTGCCGCCTTTCTGGAGTTTCTCATAGAGGTAATCGAGCGTACGCCGCGCCTGGTTGGTGGCGACGATGTCCCCGGAAATAACGACGGAATTGCCCCGCGCTCGAGCGTCGATGTGCAGACGTTCCTCAAGCAGCTTGAGGTTCTGGTCAAACTGACCGAACAATTCGCTGGCGAACCGATTGTTCTCGAACGTCAGAATAAAGTGATTGGCGTCGCTCGCAATGCGTGGGTGGCGCGGTGAAGAAGAAACCAATTCTTGTCCGTTCAAGCGGTCGAGCTCCTAGGGTTTAAACCTCAGCCTCTGCTATCTCGGCAAACAGGCTGTTGGTTCCGGTTCCGGTGATTCGCACATTAATAATGTCACCGATTTGCAATGCTTTTGCATCAACATTCACGGACTGAAGCCAGGGAGAACGGCCTATAAGCTGTCCTGGCATGCGACCGGGCTTTTCAAGCAACAGTTCGATCGTTTTCCCGACACAGGATTCGGCAAATTCCTGCTGTTGCTTCAGGAGAAGCGCCTGCAGGCGTTCCAGCCGTTCTGCCTTGATCTCTTCCGGCACCTGGTCCTTCAGCTCCGCGCCGGGCGTGCCCGGCCGTGTCGAGTACTTGAAGGAGAAGGCCTGCGCATAACGCACCTCCTCCACCAGGCGGAGTGTATCTTCAAAATTCTGGTCTGTCTCCCCCGGAAAACCGACGATGAAGTCGCCGGAGAGGGCAATATCGGGCCGGGCGGCGCGAATCCGCTCGATCAGCGTGAGATATTCGGCAGCCGTATGGCGCCGGTTCATCGCCTTCAGGATGCGGTCGGAGCCGGCCTGCACCGGCAGATGCAGGTATGGCATCAGTGCTCGGAGATCCCGATGCGCTTCGATCAGGCGGTCGTCCATGTCGCGCGGATGGCTGGTGGTGTAGCGCAGGCGCGCGAGCCCGGGAATTTCCGCCAACCGGTAAAGCAGGTCGCCAAGGGTCCATTCCTGACCGTTGGCGCCGACACCATGCCAGGCGTTGACGTTCTGACCGAGCAGGGTGATTTCGCGCACGCCGCCTTCCACGAGCTTTTGCGCTTCCTCAACGATCTGGCTGACCGGCCGCGACACTTCCGAACCGCGGGTGTAAGGCACGACACAGAAGGTGCAGAACTTGTCGCATCCTTCCTGGACGGTAAGGAAGGAGGTGACGCCACGCGAGCGGATTTTCTTGGCTTCGGCGATCGGCAGATGCTCGAACTTGTCTTCGAGCGCATATTCGGTATCGACGATACGCTGACCTTCCTTCGCCTTGCGCAGCGCTTCCGGCAGGCGATGATAGGTCTGAGGCCCGATGACGACGTCGACGGCAGGCGCCCGGCGCAGGATTTCCTCGCCCTCGGCCTGTGCGACACAGCCGGCAACGCCGATCATGAACTCCCGGCCTTGCTTGCTGCGTTCCTTCTTCATGTCGCGCAGACGACCAAGCGCCGAATAGACCTTTTCAGCAGCCTTTTCTCGGATATGGCAGGTGTTGAGCAGGACCAGGTCAGCCTCTTCCATAACTTCCGTCGGCTCATATCCGTCACGGGCGAGTGCATCGCTCATGCGCGTCGAGTCGTAGACGTTCATTTGGCAGCCGTAGGTCTTGATGAATACCTTGCGGCTGTTGCTGCCATCGCGGAGATCGGTCTTCGGGGCCTGAAGAAGGGCGCTGTCCTGGGTCATGGCCGGCTATTTAGTGGTTTTTCATTCGCGAGAAAAGGAAATCTTGTGCCTTAGGCCGTCTTGTGACCGCGCAAAGCGGCGCCAAGCATGGTGCGGATGCGTCGGGCAATCGTCGCGCTGACTTTCTTGCGGTTACTGTCGGCACGATACTCCACCGCCTCGCCGAAACAGACGTCAACCTCGAAGGCACCGCATCGCAGCATGTCCTTCAAATGCGGGAACATCTCGACATCGCCTGGCCAGGAGGCGAGGGGGCGGTGATAACGGCCCATCGGCAGGCCGTAGACACCCGTATAGGCAACCGCGACCGGTTGAACCACGACGGCACCTGTTGGCGACGCCGGCACCGCCATGGCGGCTGCGCCAAACAGCGAGGATTTGACCTCGAGAAGCCGGTTCCCGTCCGAGGTCGTGCCCTCCGGGAACAGAACAACGATCTCGCCGTCCGCCATGCGGGTGGCAATTTCGTTCGCCTGGTGGCCGGTCTTGCGCTTCTCTTCGCGCACCACGAACACGCTCTTCTGCAGCTTCGCCAAGTTGCCGAAGATCGGCCAGTCGCGCACTTCGATCTTGGCGATGAACGCGACGTCGGCGACTGCGGACAACACCATGATGTCCATCCACGACGAATGGTTGGCGCAAAGCATCAACGGCCTGTGCGTTTCCATCTTGCCGTGGACGCGGATTCGGATGCCGAGGCAGAAACAAACGATGCGATGCCAGATGCGCGGCAGCCAGCGTCGCAGCTTCCAGTCGAAGCGCAACGCAAGAAGCTGCCAGGGCATAAGCACTATGCTGGCGAAGAGAATGACGATACCGGCAAAGGCGAGACGCAGCCAGGCGATCAAAACGAAGACTCCGCGGCTGCGTTCATGGCCTCAGCGCTCGTCCTTTTTGAGCGGGATGCCATAGAGCTCCAGTCGATGATCGACGAGCTTGAAGCCATGCTCGCGGGCAATGCGTTCCTGCAGGGCCTCGATCTCCGGCGAGTGAAACTCGATCACGACACCCGACTTCAGGTCGATGAGATGGTCGTGATGCTCTTCCGGCACCGTCTCGTAGCGCGAGCGGCCGTCTCGGAAGTCGTGGCGTTCGATAATGCCGGCGTCCTCGAACAGCTTCACGGTGCGATAGACGGTGGAGATGGAGATCTTGGCGTCGACCTTGACGGAGCGGCGGTAGAGTTCTTCGACGTCAGGGTGGTCGGCCGACTCCTCGAGGATGCGGGCAATCACCCGGCGCTGCTCGGTCATGCGCATGCCGCGTTCGGTGCAAAGCTCCTCAAGGGTCTTGGCGACGTCAGTCATGGGCTGCCTTCCGATAGTCAACGTTTGAGCAACGGACTAGCGAAGAACGCGCTTCATGACAAGCGCCGTGGAAACCGCGCCCTGGGTATCCTTGTAGTAACCCTTGCGTTCACCGACTTTCTCGAATCCAAGCTTGCGGTAGAGCCCGAGCGCTGCCGCGTTGCCGTCATCGACCTCCAGGAAGATGCTCTCGCCACCACGCAGCTTCGCTTCCCGCATCGCAGCTTGCATGAGCCGCCAGCCGAGGCCAGCGCGAGCGACCTTCGTCTGCACGGCGACTGTCAGGATCTCCGCCTCGCCAGCGACCTGACGCGCGAGCACAAAACCCGGCAGAGGCTTTTTCAGAAATGCGTTGGTCTGCCGAGCGACGAAGCCGAAGACGGTGTCCTGGCTGAACAAGCTATAGAATTCGCCATCGCCCCATGGTCGTGCGAAGCGTTCGCCATGTAACGCCGCCACGGCGCGGCAGTCATCGGCGTCCATCGGGACAATCTCGAATTCCGGCTTCAGCGTCAGATAGGATTCCAACATGGTCATACTCGCGCAATCGCAAACCCGGCCTGCGGCTTGGCATCGGGTCCGCGCAGATAGAGGGGTTTCGGCTTTCCGGAAGACAGGTCGGCGGCAGCGCCGAGACGCGCCACGATGGAAATCGGGAAATGGTTGGCGTGATCGCCGAGCGTGCCGGGTTTCAGGAGCGGCGTTGCCGAACCGGTGATTTCGCCCTCGAACGTCGAAGCGATTGCCTGTGCTTCTTCGACGGCGACAGCGCGGGCCTCATCGAGCGGTTCGCCATCGGCATCGAATGTCTGCAGGTAGATCTCGTTTCGCTTGGCATCCATGGCCGCGAGCACGCTGCGACCTGGCGTCTTCAACCGCTGCGCCTCGGCCATGACAGCAAGCGTGGTGACCCCAACAGCCGGAATGCCGAGCGACAGTGCGAAGCCGCGGGCGGCGGCGATGCCGACGCGAATGCCGGTGAACGAGCCTGGACCGATGGTAACGGCAATGCGATCGACCGTTGAAAGTGGGATTGCCGCCTGCTCCAGCACGCGGTCGACGATCCCCATCAGATGTTCAGCATGCCCCTTGCCGATCATGTCCGATGCCTCCCCCAGCATCGTATCCCTGCCGCCGTCATAGAGAGCGGCAGCGCAATCCACACCTGCGGTGTCGAGCGCCAGTATGATCATGGCATCAATTTCCGAATAAAGCGTTCCTCAGCGTCCATACATTCACCCTGCCGCGCTTGCAAATGCTGCGCCAGGACAAATGCCGGGACAGGGCGTCGTCGTCAGGCGGCGACGACTTCCTCGACTTCCGGAACGAAATGGCGAAGCAGGTTCTGCACGCCATGCTTCAGCGTCGCCGTCGAAGACGGGCAGCCGGAGCAGGAGCCCTTCATGTTGAGATAGACCTTGCCGTCCTTGAAGCCACGGAAGGTGATGTCGCCGCCATCCTGTGCAACGGCGGGACGGACACGGGTATCCAGCAATTCCTTGATGGTGAGCACGATCGATTCATCGGCTTCATCGAAGAATTCGCCGCCGGCATCAAGATCTTCGGAAAGGACAGAGGCATCGCCCATGACGGGCTTGCCGGACATGAAGTGTTCCATGATCGAGCCGAGGATCGCCGGCTTCAGGTGCTGCCACTCGGCATTGTCCTTGGACACCGAGATGAAATCGTAGCCGAAGTAGACGCCGGTCACGCCAGGGATCTCGAACAGACGAGCCGCGAGCGGCGATGCCTGAGCCTCGTCCGCGCTGCGGAATTCGGCCGTTCCGTTTTCCATGACGACCCGACCCGGCAGGAACTTCTGCGTGGCGGGATTCGGCGTGGCTTCGGTCTGAATAAACATCTCGCTCTCCGTGCGGCGGGCAGCGGCCCAGGCCGTCTTTAGAATTCTTCAAAAAAGAAAATAAGCCGATTGGCAACTCTATTCAAGAGACTGGTACTCAAGAAATGGCTTTATGCGAGCGCATCCAGTTCCTCGTCCGTCAGTGTATCGGGCAGGACCGTGACGGGGATCGGAAATGTCGCGCCACGTCCGGCGATCGACGACACCAGCGGCCCCGGTCCCTCCTTGGCGGAGCTTGCGGCCAGCACCAGGATCGCGATATCGCGGTCTTCCTCGATGACGGCGTTGATCTGCTCGGTGGCACTTCCCTCGCGGATGACGATCTCCGGGTCGATACCGATCGTTTCGCGAACCACGTGCGCCGCCTTGGCAACCACGGCTTCCGCTTCCTCGCGGGCTTCGGCGCGCATTATCTCTTCAACCCCCAACCATTGCTGGAAGTCGCCCTCCGGAATCACGTACATCAGCACAAGGCCGCCGTTCGAGTTCTTGGCGCGCCGACCGGCGTAGTGGACGGCGCGGGAGCATTCGGGCGTATCGTCGATGACCGCAATGAATTTGCGGCGATGACCTTCGAGCCGGGAGAGTCGTTTCGATACCATGGGCCGGACTCTGACACCTGAACCTGAAAATTTGCAAGCCCTCGTTTTTGACCCTCGAAGGGTCTGCCGGGCCAGCCTGCGTCAGGCGGGAACCAGTCCGTAAAGGCGCATAATCGCCTTCACATGCTCGATATCAGGCTTGCCCTGAACGTTGATGGCCAAAGCCATTTCCTCGAAATAGCGCCTGCCGATCAACCCGGGCGTCATGGTGATCAAGGCCTTGGCGGCTTCACCGTGCAGGTTCTCGTGGGTGTGGACATAGCCGCGCGGAATGAACAGGGTGCCCCCGGGCCCGATCTCGTGCTTGCGCCCGTCCAGCGTCGTCGTCATCGTGCCGGACAATCCGTAGATCACTTCATCGACATCGCGGTGATAGTGGGCGGCCGGGACGCGTGCCTGGGGCGGGACCGTGAATTCGAACATCACAACGCCGCCGGCACTCTGATCCTCGTCGATCAGAAACCGGATCTCCATGGTGCCAATCTGGATGAGGTTGCGATCTCGCATCGAAGCCTCCTGACAGTCCGTTTCAACAAGACTACGCCGCAGGTCCGGCTTCGACAAGCCCGGGGCGGTGAGGTCCGCCCCGGGATAACGTCGTATTTCAGTACAGGAAGCCGACGATGTCGCTCACTTCTTTCATCGTCACTTCGGCCCGCGCCCGCGCCCGTTCGGAACCATTGCGCAGGATCGCATCGATGTGGCTGGTGTCCGACATCAGACGACGCATTTCAGCGGTGATCGGCGAGAGCACGTTGATGGCCAAATCAACAAGCGCCGGCTTGAACACCGAGAACTGCCGGCCACCAAATTCGGCAAGCACATCAGCCTTCGACCTGTCGGCGAGCGCCGCATAGATGCCGACGAGGTTGTCGGCTTCCGGGCGGCCCTTGAGGCCGTCGACTTCACTGGGCAAACCTTCCGGATCGGTCTTGGCCTTGCGGATCTTCTTCGAGATCGCGTCCTCGTCGTCCATCAAGTTGATGCGCGAAAGATCGGACGGATCCGATTTCGACATCTTCTTTGTGCCGTCGCGAAGCGACATGACGCGTGGCGCCGGGCCATCGATCAGCGGCTCGACCATCGGGAAATAGGCATGCACCGGTTCGTTGCCGACCGTGATGTCGATGCCGTAGTCCGTCTTGCGGATATGCTCCGCATAGTCGAGGTTGAACTTCATGGCGATGTCGCGGGCGAGTTCGAGGTGCTGCTTCTGGTCGTCGCCGACCGGGACATGCGTGCCGCGGTAGACGAGGATGTCGGCAGCCATCAGGCTCGGATAGGCGTAGAGACCGAGCGAAGCCTGTTCGCGGTCCTTGCCGGCCTTGTCCTTGAACTGCGTCATGCGGTTCATCCAACCGATGCGCGCAACGCAATTGAAGATCCAGGCAAGCTCGGCATGCTGCGGCACGGCCGACTGGTTGAAAACGATGTGCTTTTCCGGATCGATGCCGGACGCAATGAAGGCGGCGGCGATCGAACGGATCTGGTTCGGCATGTCCTCATGGACGAGCTGTGCCGTCAGCGCATGCATGTCGACGACGCAGTAGATGCAGTCGTTGCCTTCCTGCAGCGCCACGAACTTGCGGATCGCGCCGAGATAGTTGCCGAGATGGAGATTTCCCGTCGGCTGGACGCCGGAGAAAACCACTTTCTTGAATTCGTTCATCATGTCCTCGATTAGGCTGGTGGAGGGCCCCAGGGCCAATGGCCCATGTTGCTAACGGGCGCGCTTATGCACGCGGACGCCAGCGCAATCAAGGGGTTCAGCCTGCGGCGTGTTCGATCAGATCGAAGGTGTTGCCATAAGGATCCGCAAAGACGGCGACTGTGCCGTAAACCTCGTGCCGCGGCGCCTCGAGAAACTGCACGCCCTTGGCCAGCATCGACGCGTGGTCGCGGGCAAAATCGTCGGTCTTGATGAAGAAGCCGACGCGCCCGCCCGCCTGGTTGCCCATCGCCGCCATTTGCCGGTCGTTGGCAGCTCGCGCGAGCAGAAAGGCGGCACCGTCCCCGCCCTTCGGCTTGACGACCACCCATCGCTTGCCGTCGGGCTGAATGTCGTCCTGGAGGCAATCGAAGCCAACCGCGCCGCAGTAGAAATCTTTGGCACGATCGTAATCGTCGACGACGAGGGTCACGAGGAAAAGCGATTGGAACATTGCAGGCTCCGATTTGTGGTGTGGTGTTGTCGCCAAGGATGCGTGGCCGGTCAAGGGCGGCCGGTTCGGCGTTCGGTGCACGGCTTTTCCCTCACGCGATCCTTTCGGCCCGTGGCTTGATCCTGCACTTCACTCGGACGGGGCGCTGGAAATTGTCTCGCTGGAGTAAAAACAATATGGCGCTTCCCAGCGCCCCGTTCGGCGGTTTGTTCCCGCAGCTCCGGTCCCTCTGCAACCTTGCCCGAGGAAGCTCACGCTTCTTCACGGGGCCATGTGTGCCACACAGGCACGTCCGAGGCTCAACTCGGCGCCGCATTCGCGCGGGCGCCGCCGTCCCCCCGAGGGAGACCATCCTCTGCGGACCCCTGATGCGGAAGCTCACGTCCTTCTTCCACACCCGGCGCCGGTCCCGCCTCGCCGCAACGCCTTGCGGTGTATCCGCGGCGGGACGGACGAATTGTATGGCCGGTCCGGGACGTCGGGGAAGTTTGTAGAGATCCTTTTTGTGAATATTTCTCACAAATTTACGTGGCGGAGAAATTCATACCTCTTTTGAGGTATCTCTAACTTATCAAATAGCAGTAAATTATGGCGATGTTCCGTAACGGTAGGTAAACAATTTCACAAAAAGGCCATTTTTAGGGGGAGCGTTCCATTCGCCAAAAGTTACGCCGGCGACCCCGGCGTATTTCGAGGGGAGGGGAACTATGCAGTCCGCATTTTCCATCGCACTCGCCGGCCTGTTCTGTCTGTCGTGTTTCGACAGTGCCGACGCCCAGAATGTCAGAAGAGTGACAATACCGTCGCTCAAGCACAAAGAAACGCTCGCCTACTCGCTGCAGACCGTCAGCGTTCAGGCGAACTGCTTCCCGCCGCAACTGCGCGGCATTCTCACCTACATAGCCGCTAAGACCGGTCGCCGCCCGATCGTAACCTCTGGGTTTCGCTCACGCGGTCGATCGCATTCGCAACACCGCCATTGCGCAGCCGCCGATATCCGCATCCCCGGTGTATCGGAACGCACGATCATCGCGATCGCCGCATCGGCCCCCGGCATCGGCGGGATCGGCCGCTACTGCAACGGGATAGTGCATGTCGACATCGGTCCAAGCCGACGATGGACCTATTGCTGAAGCACACCGGACCGCTTAACCGTCCACCTTTGCGGTCGGCTTGCGGTTCAGGTTGCGCCGGATCATGCCGAGGTTGGCGCCGCCGATCAGGAAGGCTGTCGCGAAGTAGACAGCCATGGCGATGACGATCAGAAGGCCGAGCGTGCCGACCTTCGTTGCCAAATGCGCGCTCGAGGCAAGCCACGGCTCCCAGCGGTGCTGCAGGTACATGATGACGCCGCCCATGACGGCCGCGGAGACGACCAGCAGTGCCGCACGCCGCGCCAACGCCCATTCCCAGGTGAGGTGACCGCGGCGCAGCAACGTCGTGAACAGAAGCACGGTGCTGATCCAGCCTGCCGTTGCTTCCGCAACCGCAATGCCGGGAGCGCCGATGAACGGGAACAAAGTCAATGCCGTCGCACAGTTGACGCCAACCGCAACGGCGGAAAAACGCATCGGCGTCCTGGTGTCCTCGCGCGCATAGAAACCTGGCTGCAGCGCCTTGATCAGTACGAAGGCAGGGAGACCGATGCCATAGACGGCGAGGATGGAGCCGACGATCGCTGTGTTTTCCTGGTGGAAGGCGCCGCGTTCATAGAGAACGCGAATGATTTCGTCGGAGAGGATCCAGAGCGCAAAGGCGGCCGGGATTGTCAGGAACAGAACGAATTCCATCGACCGGTTCTGCAAGTTCGCCGCCTCGCGCAGATTGCCGCCCTTGAGCGCGCGCGCCAATTCCGGCAGCAACACTACGCCGACGGCAACGCCGACGACGCCGAGCGGCAGCTGGTAGATGCGGTCCGCATACTGAAGCGCGGCGATCGCACCCTCCTTGCTGGAGGCAATCGCCTGGCCAATCATCTGGTTGATCTGGGTGATGCCACCGGTGACGGCGGCCGGCACCGCGAGGATCAGCAGCCGCTTGACGTTTGGCGTGATGCGCGGAAAGCGCAACCCGATGCTCATGCCGGCATGCAGAACGCCGAGATAGACCACGACGAGCTGCAGGATACCCGCGACGAGCACGCCCCAGGAGAGATACCAGGCGGTCTGAAGCGGTTCAGCACCGGTGTAGAGCGCGTAAAACAGCGCCCCAATCATCACCACGTTGAGGAAAACCGGGGCGATGGCTGCCGCAAAAAAATGATGCAGCGAATTCAGCATCCCGCTCATCATCGCCGTCAGCGACATGCACATAAGATAGGGGAACATCACCGCCGCCATGCGCACGGTGATCGAGAATTTTTCCGCATCGTCGGCAAAGCCCGGCGCGATCACGAAGCGCACGAGAAGCGGCATGCAGAGCTCCATCACGATGGTGATGAGCAACAGCACCGAAAACAGCACGCCGAAGACTTCCTCGGAGAAGCGCTTGGCTCCGTCAGTGCCGTTCGCTTCGATCTCCTTGGCGAACAGCGGCACGAAGGCGGCGTTGAACGCACCTTCGGCAAAGAGCCGTCGGAAGAGGTTCGGAAACCGGAAAGCGGCATAGAAGACGTCGGCCATCGGGCCGGTGCCGAGGGCCGCGGCCATCAGCGTTTCACGGGCAAAGCCGAAGATGCGGCTGCCGAGGGTGGCGCCGCCGACGGTGGCGAATTTTCTGACGAGGCTCATGCGATTGGGCTCATGCGGGCGAATCCGCCTTCTTGTCTGTCTGCGTCGCGGCCCGGACGGGAGTCGGTTGCGCGATGATGCCGGAAGGCATCCGCTCGCGCAGTTCGTCCTGCTCCTCGGCCATGACGGCCTTGAGGCGTGCGGTGATGTTGGCGCGCTTGCTGTCGCCCGAGATCTTCTGGCCGACGAGGTCGGTGACGTAGAAGGTGTCGATCACCTTCTCGCCGAAGGTGGTGATCCGCGCCGATTGAATGTCGAGCGAAAGGTCCGAGAGAACCGCGGTGATTTCCGACAGCAGGCCCGGCCGGTCAAGGCATTCGACCTCGATGACGGTGAACTTGTTCGACAGACTGTTGGAGATGTTAACCGACGGCGGGATGACGAAGGCCTTGCTCTTCTTGCGGTTCTTGGTCCGCGTCGCAATCACCTCGGGCAGCCGCTTGCGGCCGGAAAGCACGTCCTCGATCATCCGTCCGATCGTGCCGGCGCGGCGCAGCTCGTCGGCATCGTCCTTGAACTCGCGGCTGACATGGATCGTATCGAGCGCGCGGCCATCCGAGGTCGTAAAGATCTGCGCATCGACGATGTTGGCACCTGCTGCCGCGCACGCGCCGGCAATGACGGCCAAGAGGCGCGGATGGTCGGGCGAGAGCACGGTGATCTCGGTGATCGCGTGGAAACTGTCGGTCCGCACCATCGTCGCCAGTGCCTGGCCAGCCTTGTCAGCCTGGCGGATGAAGCCCGCATGCCGCACCTGGTCTTCCAGCGGAACCGAGAGCAGGTAGGGCTGATAGTGCAGCTTGCTGTAGGTCTTGCGGTCCTTCTGGCTCCAGTCGGAGAGCGCATTGTAGAGCGCTTCGGCCGCGAAGTTGGCGCGCTCCTTGCGCGAAACCTCGGAGAAGCCGCCGGCAAGCAACAGTTCCGTTTCGTAGTAGAGCGTGCGCAGCAGCTGGCCTTTCCAGCCGTTCCAGACACCGGGGCCGACGGCGCGGATATCGCAGATCGTCAGGATCAGCAGCATCTTCAGCCGGTCGAGCGACTGCACCACATCGGCAAAGTCGGTGATTGTCTTGCGGTCGGTCAGATCGCGCGTCTGCGCAACCATCGACATGACCAGATGCTCCTGGATCAGCCAGACGACCATCTCCGTCTGCTTCTGCGACAGACCAAAGCGGGCGCAGAGCTTGCGGGCAACGCGGGCGCCGGCGATCGAGTGGTCTTCCTGGCGGCCCTTGGCAATGTCGTGCAGCAGCACGGCGACATAGAGCGCCTCGCGATCCTCGATGCCAGGCATCAGCTTGTTGGCGAGCGGATGCAGGTCGTCGGCCTTGCCCTTGTCGATCTCCGACAGCACGTCGACGGTGCGGATCAGATGCTCGTCGACAGTATAGTGGTGATACATGTTGAACTGCATCATCGCGACGATCTTGCCGAACTCCGGGATGAAGCGGCCGAGCACGCCGGCCTCGTTCATCCGCCGAAGGATCAGCGCGGGGTCGCGCTTCGAGGTCAGGATCGACATGAAGAGGCGGTTTGCTTCGTCGTTCTCGCGCAGATTGCCATCAATCAGGCTGAGCGACCGGGTCACGCGCTTCAGCGCGTCCGGATGGAATTCCAACCCGTTGATATCGGCGACATGGAACAGGCGGATGATACTGATCGGATCGCGCTTGAAAACATCGGGGCTGGCAAGTGCGATGCGGCCGCGATCCTCGACGAACTCGGTGCTGCCGGCGATCTTGCGGCTGCGGTGCGCGAAGCGGCTGATAACGCCGGTCAGGCCGGGCGTCGATTTCGCCTGCTGGTCCTCGAGCGCCGCGCAGAGAATGCGCGTCAGATCGCCCACGTCCTTGGCAACAAGGAAGTAGTGCTTCATGAAGCGCTCGACTGCCGACAGACCGGGGCGCGAATGATAGCCAAGCGCCTCGGCGATCTCGCGCTGGATGTCGAAGGACAGCCGCTCCTCCGCCTTTCCGGTCAGGAAATGCATGTGGCAGCGCACCGCCCAGAGGAAGTCGTCGGCCTTCTGGAAAAGGTGATACTCGTGCTTCGAGAGAACGCCGAGCGGCACAAGTTCAGCCGTGTCGCGAACGTGATAATAGTATTTCGAGATCCAGAAGAGCGTGTGCAGGTCGCGCAGGCCGCCCTTGCCTTCCTTGACGTTCGGCTCGACGAGATAGCGCGTGTCGCCCGCCTTGCGGTGGCGCTCGTCGCGTTCGGCAAGCTTGGCGGCGATGAATTCGGGGCCGGTGCCGGTGACGATTTCCTTGTCGAAGCGCGTCTCGAGCTGCGTTTCCAGCGCGCGCAGGCCGCAGATGTAGCGCATCTCGAGGATCGCCGTACGGATCGTCATGTCGGACTTCGACAGTGCGATGCACTCTTCCAGAGTGCGCGTGGCATGGCCGACCTTGAAGCCCATGTCCCAGAGGACGTAGAGCATGAACTCGACGGCCTTGTGCGTTTCTTCCGCCGGCTTCGGCTGGAACAGGAACAGGAGGTCGATGTCGGAGCCGGGTGCCAGCGTATCGCGGCCATAGCCGCCGACAGCGGTGACGGCGAACTTGTCCTTCTGCTTCGGGAAGACGTGCACGCAAACGAATTCGTAGAGAACCGTGATGATCTGGTCCTGCAGCCAGGAAATGCGGCGGGCGCAGTTGATGCCGCTGCCGTCGACCGAAAGCAGCTCGCGCGCCTTCTGCCGACCTTCGCTGCTCGCCTTCTTGAGGATTGCCAGCAGATCCGACCGCATGACGTCGGGCCGAGTCTTGTTGGCCTCGGCGACCGCGTCGCACATCTTCCGGAGATAGTCGGTGTCGAGGATATCGGAGAAATCGATTTCGTTCGTCGTCGCCATGCGCGGGGCGGCTTCCTCTTCGCGCGGCGCAGCCGCTTCGTGCTGCACCTCTCGTTTCGTCTGCATGCGCTATAGCCTCTTTGCCCACCGATGACACGGGCTTTCCTACTGCAGAACCTTTAATTTTGGCGAAAAGGTGTTGCCGCGCCTGAAACCTGCGGCTTCAACCAATCAGGCGGCGATCTGCGCCCGCACGGAATAGAGCACCTGCCGCGTTTCGCTGGTGATCGCCTCCAGCGTCTCTTGGTCGCACTCGCGGTAGCCGGCTTTGGCGACACAGGAGGAGAGTTCCAGAATCTTGGCGCAGCAGCGGATGACCTGCAGAAGGCCGAACGGCGAGGCCCAACCACGCGGATTGCCGCGCTCGTCGGCAAGACGCAGCGCTTCAAGCGCGCTGAAGATCGCCGCAAGCCTTTGGGTCTCGTTGAACAGCCGGTCCATGAACATCGGCTATCCCTGCTTCAGCTTCTTCTTGAGTTCGTAGAGTGCATCCATCGCTTCGCGCGGCGTCATGTCGTCGAGGCTCATGCCCTTCAGCGCGTCCTCTACCTTCGAGGCGCCACGATTGGTATCTTCGCGGCGGACCGCCACCTGGAAGAGCGGCAGATCGTCGATGAGTTGGCTCGCCGGGTTCTTCCGGTCGGCGTCCTCGAGACGGGTCAGCACGTCGCGAGCGCGCGCCACCACGGAGGCGGGCAGGCCGGCAAGTCGGGCAACCTGAATACCGTAGGAGCGATCGGCAGCACCGGGGCCGACTTCGTGCAGGAAGATCACGTCGCCGTCCCATTCCTTCACGCGCATCGTCGCGTTCGATAGCCGCGCAAGCTTCTCCGACAGCACCGTCAGTTCGTGGAAGTGCGTGGCGAAGAGGCCGCGGCAGCGGTTTGCCTCGTGCAGATGCTCGACGGCGGCCCAGGCGATGGAGAGACCGTCGAAGGTCGCCGTACCGCGGCCGATCTCATCGAGAATGACGAGCGAGCGTTCCGTCGCCTGGTTGAGGATCGCCGCCGTTTCGACCATCTCGACCATGAAGGTCGAGCGACCGCGCGCGAGATCGTCAGAGGCGCCCACACGCGAGAACAGCCGATCGACGATGCCGATATGGGCTGATGTGGCCGGCACGAACGAACCCATCTGCGCGAGGATCGCAATCAGCGCGTTCTGGCGCAGGAAGGTCGATTTACCGCCCATGTTCGGGCCGGTCAGCAGCCAGATCGCGCCATCCTTGCCATCAGAAACCGGCGACAGATCGCAGTTGTTGGCGACGAACGGGCCTGATGATTGCCGGCGCAGCGCCTGTTCGACGACCGGATGGCGTCCGCCTTCGATCGCAAACATCTTCGAGCCGTCGACGAGCGGCCGGCAATAGGCCTGCTCATCTGCAAGCAACGCAAGGCCGGCGGCAACGTCGATGACGGCGAGCGCGCGAGCGCCTGCCTTGATCGCCTCGGCCTCTGCAACGACGGCTGATGTCATCTGGTCGAAGGCCGCCAGTTCGATTGCAAGCGCCTTGTCGGCGGCGTTGGCGATCCGGCTTTCCAAATCCGCAAGCTCGGTTGTCGTGAAGCGCATCGCGTTCGCCATCGTCTGGCGGTGGATGAAGCGACCCTTGGCCTCCGGCGTATCGGTCATCGGTCCGGCATTGCCGGCGGTGACTTCGATGAAGTAGCCGAGGATGTTGTTGTGCTTGATCTTCAGCGACTTGATGCCGGTTTCCTCGGCATATTGCAGCTGCAGGCCGGCAATCACGCGGCGCGACTGGTCACGAAGCGCCCTGACCTCGTCGAGTTCGGCATTGGCGCCGTCGCGCAGGAAGCCGCCGTCGCGCTTCAGCAGCGGCAACTCGTCGCCGAGTGTCTCGGAAAGCAGCGCTATGAGATTGGAGGGAAGGGCGCGCAGGCTCGAAAGCGCAAGTTGCAGCTCTTCCGGCAGGAGTGCTTCGGACAGCAGCCGAGCGACATCACCCGCAGCGTTCAGGCCTTGGCGGATGGCTGCAAGGTCGCGCGGCCCGCCACGGTCGAGCGCCAGGCGCGAGAGCGCACGCGGCATATCCGGAACATGCTTGAGATGGTGGCGCAGGTCGCCGCAAAGCGACGGCTCCTCCATCAGGAAGCCGATCGAATCCAGCCGCTCATTGATGCGGAAGGGATCGGTCTGCGGCGACATCAGCCGTTCGGCCAGCAATCGTGCACCGCCGCCAGTGACCGTGCGGTCGATAGCCTTTAGCAGCGAGCCGTTGCGATCGCCTGACAGCGTGCGGGCAAGTTCGAGGTTGGCGCGGGTGGCCGGATCGATGAACAGCGTCGACGCGCCACTTTCGCGCTCCGGCCGCCCGAGCGGCGGCCGTTCGGCGATCTGTGTCTTCTCGACATAGGCGACGGCTGCCGCGGCAGCAGCAAGCTCGGCGCGCGAAAAAGTGCCGAAGCCGTCGAGCGTCGAGACATTGAAATAGCGCGCAATCCGCCCTTCGGCAGTGGCGCTATCGAACAAGACAGCCGGCTGCGGAACGGCGGTGCGGCCCAGTACGTCGAAGACTGGCTTTAGTTCGGGATCGTGAAAGATCGTATCGGGCACGATCAGTTCACGCGGGTCGATACGCAGGATATCGGCGAGCAGGCGTGCGTTTTCAGTCTCGGCTAGCCGGAAAATCCCGGTCGAAATGTCGATCCAGGCAAGTGCCAGTACCGGCTCGGCGCTGGCCCGAATCCGGGTAAGTGCCATCAGGTAATTCGACTCCGACGGCGAAAGCAGCTTTTCCTCGGTGATCGTGCCCGGCGTCACCAGACGGATCACGTCGCGCTTCACGACCGATTTTGAGCCGCGTTTCTTGGCTTCGGCCGGGTCCTCGACCTGCTCGCAGACAGCAACTCGGAAGCCGCGCGCAATGAGTTTCTGCAGATAGTCGTCGGCCGCATGCACCGGCACGCCGCACATCGGGATATCCTGCCCCATGTGCTGGCCGCGTTTGGTGAGCGTGATGCCGAGCGCGCGAGAGGCTTCCAGCGCATCCTCGAAGAACAGCTCGTAGAAATCGCCCATGCGATAGAACAGCAGCGAGTCAGGGTTGTTGGCCTTGATCTCGATGAATTGCTCCATCATCGGCGTTGCCGAGGCACGGCTTTCTTCCGTGGCCAGCTCGGCAGCCGAAAAGGCTTCTATTCCAGTGTCTATTCGTGCGTTCACGGAGATGCATTTTTTCCAAAAAAGAGGTGCCAACCCTAGCCGCCCGCCGCTATAGATGACAACTGCGATTGAGGAAGAGCAAGGCGTCACCCACAAGACGTTGGAGGAAAAATGCCCGACACCGAGAAGAAGCAGCGGCCGGTTACGTCAGTGACCGACAACGAGGCTCTTGAATTCCACGCCATGGGGCGGCCCGGAAAGCTGGAGATCAACGCCACGAAGCCGATGGCGACGCAGCGCGATCTGTCGCTCGCCTATTCGCCGGGCGTGGCCGTTCCGGTGAAGGCAATCGCCGCCGATCCCGCCACCGCCTATGATTACACCACGCGCGGCAACATGGTCGCGGTCATCTCCAACGGCACGGCGATCCTCGGTCTCGGCAATCTCGGCGCACTGGCCTCCAAGCCGGTCATGGAAGGCAAGTCGGTGCTCTTCAAGCGCTTTGCAGATGTCGACTCCATCGACCTCGAGGTCGACACCGAGAATGTCGACGAGTTCATCAACTGCGTCCGTTTCCTCGGCCCGTCCTTCGGTGGCATCAACCTCGAAGACATCAAGGCGCCCGACTGTTTCATCATCGAGCAGCGCCTGCGCGAGTTGATGGACATTCCCGTTTTCCATGACGACCAGCACGGCACGGCGATCATTGCTGCCGCCGGTCTCATCAATGCATTGGAACTGACCGGGCGCGACCTGAAGACGACCAAGCTCGTCTGCAACGGCGCGGGCGCTGCTGCCATTGCCTGCGTCGAACTCATCAAGGCCATGGGCTTCGCGCCCGAGAATATCGTCCTTTGCGACACCAAGGGCGTGATCTACCAGGGCCGCACCGAGGGCATGAACCAGTGGAAGTCGGCGCATGCGGTCAAGACCAAGGCGCGCACGCTCGAGGAGGCCATGAAGGGCGCGGATGTCGTGTTCGGGCTCTCGCAGAAGGGCGCCTTCTCTGAGAGCATGATCCGCTCAATGGCGGATCGCCCGATCATCTTTGCCATGGCCAATCCCGATCCGGAAATTACGCCGGAAGAGGTCGCCCGCATCCGCGACGACGCCATCATGGCAACCGGCCGCTCCGACTATCCGAACCAGGTCAACAACGTTCTCGGCTTCCCCTATATCTTCCGCGGGGCGCTGGATGTCCGGGCGACCACGATCAACGACGCCATGAAGATAGCGGCCGTCGAGGCGCTGGCAAACCTCGCCCGCGAGGACGTGCCTGACGATGTCGTTGCCGCCTACCAGGGCAACCGCCCGCGCTTCGGCGCTCAGTATATCATTCCGGTGCCGTTCGATCCGCGGCTGATCTCGGCGATCCCAGTCGCCGTGGCGCAGGCCGCGATTGACAGTGGCGTCGCCCGCAAGCCGATCGCCGACATGGCAGTCTATGCCCGCGAGCTCTCCGCCCGTCGCGATCCCATCGCCTCGACCCTGGCGAGCCTCTACGAGCGCGTACGCCGCCGCCCGAAGCGGGTGGTTTTTGCGGAAGCGGAAGAAGAACAGGTCATGCGCGCGGCAATGTCCTACGCAAACCAGGAGCTCGGTACGGCGATCCTGCTCGGACGCGAGGACCTGATCCACCAGACCGCGGAGCGCGCAGGCATCGATCTCAATCGGCCGGGGTTGGAAATCGTCAACGCGCGCATTTCCACGCGCGTCGAAACCTATGTCGACTATCTCTATGCGCGCCTGCAGCGCAAGGGCTACCTGCATCGCGATGCTCAGCGCCTGATCCATCAGGACCGCAACCACTTCGCTGCCTGCATGGTGGCGCTCGGTGATGCTGACGGAATGGTCACCGGCATAACCCGCAACTACTCGACCGCACTCGAAGACGTGCGCCGCTGCATCGACATGAAGCCGGGGCATCGCGTGATCGGCGTATCGATCGCGCTCTGCCGCGGCCGAACGGTGTTCGTCGCCGATACGGCGGTTCATGACATGCCGAACGCCGAGGAGCTGGCCGATATCGCCGTCGAAGCCGCCGGCTTCGCGCGCCGCATGGGTTATCAACCGCGTGTCGCCATGCTGGCCTACTCGACCTTCGGCCATCCATCGGGCGAGCGCTCCGAGCGCGTGCGCGAGGCGGTAAAAATCCTCGACAAGCGCCGTCTCGATTTCGAATATGACGGCGAGATGGCGGCTGACGTGGCGCTGAACCGCAAGGTGATGGAGCAGTACCCGTTCTGCCGTTTGTCCGGGCCCGCCAATGTGCTGGTCATGCCGGCTTTCCATTCGGCATCGATCTCCACGAAGATGCTGCAGGAACTCGGCGGCTCGACCGTCATCGGCCCGATCCTCGTCGGTCTCGACAAGGCAGTTCAGATCACCTCGATGGGCGCGAAGGATTCCGATATCGTCAACATGGCCGCGATCGCGGCCTATACGGCTGGATCGTGAAATAAAAACGGAGCGGGAGGCAGCCTCCGGCTCCGTTTTTCATCTGGTTGAAATCAGCTCGCGAACCGTCCGGCGTCGGCACCATAATAGTTCAGGTAACGATCGGAGATGCTGGCGATCGGCAGAACGATCAGCACGTCAGTCGTGTTGAACGCCTTATCGACCACGGCGGTCGAGCCGACCATGGCGCCGAGGCGGAGATAACCCTTGATCAGCGGCGGCAACGCCATCAGCGCCCGCTTCGGGTTGACGGCTTCCGCCGGCATCAGGTCCATGTCGCGTGCAAGGTGCGGAAGCGCGCCAACGGCCCACTCATCCTTGGCGGCGACATTGTGGTGCAGGAAGGACAGCGCCAGCGCATGGCTTTCCGGGTGGATGCCCGGGAAGGACGCGCAGCCGAACATGGCGCTCATGCCATGCTTCAGCGCGTAGGCCCAGTTGCCCTGCCACAGAAGCTCGACCGTACGCTTCGTGCGGTAGTCAGGCAGCACGCAGGAGCGGCCGAGTTCCATGAACCGCTTATCCGGGTGGCGCGCAAGCAGCTCGTCGATCGCGAATTCCGAAGCCGAGTAAAAGCCGCCATTCTTCATGGCAACGTCCTGCCGCAGCAGGCGATAGGTGCCGACGATCTGGTCCTCGCTGTCGCCCTCGATCGAGCGGTCGAGCACCAGCAAATGATCGCAGAAGGCGTCGTAGGAATCGAAATCGCGCTTGCGGAGCATCGCTTCCGGTGAGAGCTGAGCCCCCATCTCTTCGACGAAGACGCGGAAACGGACTGCCTGCGCGGCATCGATCTCGCTGGCCGTACGCGCAAGCCGAGTCTCGAGATTGCCGATGCGGCCGAGAATGTCGCCTACCTTTGGCGCAAGCGTGCTCGACGGCCGATGAACCTCGGCGACGGCGGCACAATTGAAAGCGTCTGCAGACATGGCGATTCTCCCGTTGCCGGCTTTTGACACGCCATAAAACACTTATGTACGACAGGAAAGTGACATCATGTCGCCGTCACACTTAAGCAGTGTACCGGCCTTTCGGTGGTTACCGCGCTTCCGCGCGGCGGGCCGAAAGCGCAGCAACGGCTTGGACTTCCGTCAGCAACCTTATCGGGTCAACCGGCTTTACCATGACGCGGTTTGCACCATTCAGCAAGACCTGTCTACGGGATTCATCGCGCTTGTCGGCGGTCAGAACGATGATCGGGACAGGCGGAACGTCAAGCCGGCGTTCGTGGCCGCGTAGCCGGCCAAGCATGTCGATGCCGTCGCCTCCCGGCATGGAAAGATCGCTGATGACGATATCGGGGCGTACGCTTCCTTCCGACAGCGCGCAGTCGAGGAGCGCTTCGAAATGGTCGACATGCTGGACGGTATGGCCGGCTTTCTCCAGCATGGCGCGGATGAGCATCGCGTTGATCGGGTCGTCCTCGGCCAGCAGGATTCGCAGTCCGCTCTGGATGCCGAGCTCCGGTATAACAACGCTAAAACCGGGCTGGTTGTCGTTCAGGGCGTCACGCTTCTCCATGCCACGCATCCGTCCGCGCAGCACGTCGATCAGCGATTGCTCGCGGAGCGGCCGTATCAGCCACGCATCAAAGAGGTCGAGCGCATGGGCGTTGCGCTCCTCCGGGTTGACCAGGAAGATCTTGCGCAGCCCCAGTGCGGCGATCTCGGCGCGGTCGGCGAGGTGGTCGGCAAACTCCGTCGACATGCGGTGGTCGACGATAATGTCCGTCGGTCGACATCCACGCGCGGCCATGGCCAGCAGCAGCGCATGTGCGCTTTCGCCGTCGGTGACCAGATGGCAGTCGCCGCCGAGTGTTGCGATCGTCTCAGAAATCGCCATGCGCGCCGAACCGGCTGGCGCCAGCAGCAGAACGACGCTGCCGGCAAGCACCGTATTCCGGCGCGGGCGGCTTTCCTCCGGAATGTCGAGCGGAAAGCGGATGCTGAATTCGCTGCCGGTGCCTCTTTCGCTCGAGACCGCAAGTGAGCCGCCGAACTCGCGCATGATGCGGGCGGAGATCGACAGACCAAGTCCCGTGCCGGCGCTCTTGTCGACCGGGGTTCCCCCCTGCTCGAACTCGCCGAAGATGCGGTTCTGTTCTTCCTCGGTCATACCGGGGCCGGTGTCGGTGACGCTGATCAGGACACCATTGGGCTGCAACGATGCCCGGACGAAGACACCGCCCGCCTGTGTGAATTTCACGGCATTGCCGACGACGTTGAACAGGACTTGACGCAGGCGTGCCGGATCGAAGCTCATCAGTTCCGGCAGGTCGGAGGAAACGGTTGCGCCGATCTCTATGCCCTTTTCATGGGCGCGGTGCGCGAGCATCTCGACAACGCTCTCGAGTAGCTTGCGGAGCGATTCAGCTCGGGGACGGAGCTGAAAACGACCGACCTCAATCGTTGAGAAATCGAGCAGGTCCTCGACCAGTTGTGTCAGCGCATAGCCGGATTGGCGAATGCCGGTGAGGTAGTTCTGCTGTTCCTGGGTCAGGCGGGTCTCGCTCAGCAGGTGCGTCATGCCGAGGATGCCCGAAAGTGGTGTGCGGATCTCATGGCTGACGGTTGCAAGCAGTCGCGATTTCGCGGCGCTGTTGTATTCGGCTTTCTGCCGCGCCTCTTCGCGGGACTGCGCCGTTAGCCGTTCTTCGGTGATATCGCGGGCGATGCTCTGCAGCAACAGCCGTCCGTCGCCGGGATCGCGGGTCACGACGTCGCGCCAGAAGTAGATGCGCTGGCCCTCAGGCGTCGAGATCTCCACCTCGAAGCGGTGCGGTGTAGGACCGGGACGAAAGGCGATCCCGATCTCCTCGCAGGTCAGCCCTTCCGGATTGAGGCGACCGGTCAGCCGACGGAACATCTCGTTGGCGCCGACGATGCGCCGGTCCATGCTGCGCGTGACGGTAATGTCGCCAAGCGCGTCATGGATATCGGCGAAGAGAACCGCGCCTTGGCTCCACGCGGGAGAAACGCCGGTCGAGCGGCTCCGCGTGCTTCTCCGTTTGGTGGTCGAAAAGACTGCAAGAAGGGCCATGGCGGATAGGGCGGCAACGCCAAGCCCTATCGAAAGCACCGGGGAAATACCGGCTTTGGATATGGCAATGAGGATCAGACCGGCAACAAGGCCAAGGCCGCCCAACCACCATGACAGAAGCTTGCGGCCGATGCGGCCACGATTGGGTTGTGGCGAAACGAACCCGGTTTGCCGGTCAACAGCATCCAAAATCCGCGCGCCATGGCGACGAGCGGTACGCCGCCCAAATGCGGCGGCAAGTCTTTCGTGCAATTGACCGAGACTTTGCATGCTCGCCGGATAGCACAACGGCGGTTCCAAATGCCTTCAGCAAATCGCTAGGATTTTAACGGTCTGCGTTTTTAGGTTGTATCAGCTCGTCCAGAATCACGCATCCCGCGCCGATTGTGATGAAACTGTCGGCCAGGTTGAAGACGGCGAACGACCATGTCTCGGTATGAAACAGAATGTAGTCGATCACATGCCCATAGAGGAAGCGATCGATCAGGTTGCCGAGCGCGCCGGCGATGATCAACGCATAGCCAAGATGAGCAAAGGTGCGTTGCTTGCCGGTTCGGTGCCAGAGCCAGATGACGAATGCGACGATAACAAGGCGCATGCCGACGATGAACCAGCCATCCATGCCTGAGAGCATCGAGAAGGCGACGCCGAGATTGTAGGTCCGGTAGAGCGCCAGCATCGGGATAAGGTGCACCGGTTCCTGAAGCGGTAGCGTATGGTCGACGACGATCTTGACGATCTGGTCAAGCACGACGGCAATGACGATGAAGATCAGGATCGGCAGTGGCCTGGCAAACAGCGTCGGGCGTTCTAGCGTCTGTTCGGTCATTTGGCCTCGTCGAGTGAAAGAAGGTGACGCCGTGCTTCGAACAGCATGACGGCGCTGGCGACGGCAAGATTGAGCGAGTCGGCGCGGCCCTGCTGCGGAATACGAGCAAGCGCGTCGGCTTCCTTTGCAAGATGCTCGGGCAGCCCAGACTGCTCGTTGCCCATCAGGATCACCACCGGCTTCTTCTTGTAGTCGATCGTGCGGTAGTCGACCGATCCGGCCAAGTGCGTCGCGACGACGGAAACGCCGGCGTGCTTCTTCCAACCGATAAATTCTTCCGCCGTGGCGCGTGCAACGGGAACGGCAAACACCGAGCCCATGGTGGCGCGCACCGTTTCCAGCGAGAAGGGATCAGTCGTTTCGCCGACGAGGATGACGCCGGAGGCGCCGGCGGCATCCGCGGTGCGAATGATCGTGCCGAGATTGCCGGGGTCGCGCACGCGGTCGAGGGCGATCCAGGTTTCGCCTGGCTTCGGGTGGATCTCGCGCAATGGCTTCCAGCGGCTTTCGAAGATGCCGACCACCATCTGCGGGTTGTCGCGGCGGGTGATAGAGGAGATCACCTTCTCGCTGACCTCGAGCACCAGGCCGCCGGAGGCAACCGTCTTTGCCGCCATCTGCTCCACCAGCGGCTTGCCTTTGGCTGCCTTGGCGTAAACCAGCGTACGGATCGTCCAGCCGAGTTCGATGGCATCGATTACCAGCTTCAGACCTTCGGCCATGAAGGTACCGCTCTGCTCGCGGTTCTTCTTGTCGCTGAGCGCCTTGATGTCCTTGATAATAGGATTGGCGAGCGAAGTGACCTCTTTCACGTGCCCGACCTTATGCGGGCCGTGGCCCCTGTGTTCATGGCTCATTTGGGTACCAACGGGAGAAGAGAGAGGTGGAAAGTGCGCGGCCTGGCGTATTGCCGTCCAGCCCGGCCTCGCGAATGACGAGCTCGCCTGACTCGACGACACCGCCGGCCCCGCGCATGGTCTCGCGCATCAACTCATGGATCGAATAGAAGCTGGCGCGGATCGAATAGGCGGTCAGCACAAGCCCGACCGCCTTCGGAGACAGGATTTCACGGCAGATGTCGAGCATTAGCGGCAGGTGGGCGAAAAGATGCCAGACCTCGCCGTTCGGGCCGCGGCCGAAGCTCGGCGGATCCGTGAGGATGATGTCGTAGGTGTTGCCGCGGCGTTCTTCCCGCAGGATGAACTTCATCGCGTCTTCGCAGATCCAGCGGATCGGCGCCTTCTCCAGCCCGCTCATCGCCTGGTTTTCGCGCGCCCAGCCGATGGCTTTCTTGGAAGCATCGACATGCGTAACCTCAGCGCCCGCGGCGGCGGCGACGAGCGAGGCGACACCGGTGTAGCCGAACAGGTTCAGAACCTTCAATGGCCGCTTGGCGGCCTCGACCTGCTGCTTCATCCAGGTCCAGTGGGCGATTTGCTCGGGAAAGACGCCGACGTGGCGGAAAGAGGTGAAGCGGCCGAGAAAATCGACGCCGAGCAGGTTAAGCGGCCAAGTCTCGCCGAGCGCTTCCTTGGGAAAGCGCCAGCGCCCGGTGCCTTCCTCGTCGGTGTCGCCGGTGAAGGCGGCATCGACCTTCTCCCAGGCCTGTTTCGGCAAGGACGGCTGCCACAATGCCTGGCCCTCCGGGCGCACGATCCGGTAGGGGCCGTATTGCTCCAGTTTCTCGCCATTGCCGCTGTCGATCAGATGGAAGTCGCCTGCGCCGAGGGACTCGAGGATAACGGGCACTCGTTCAGCCGGGCGTTCGCCAGTGCGCACCATCAGCGGCCGGTCGATTGCCGTCGGCACGGAAGCCGGTTCGCGCACCTTCTCGCGAGCCGGCGCTGGCTTCGCTGCCGGCTTTGTCGGCCGCTGGCCGCGATCGTCAGGGCGGCGTCCGCCGGAGGGGCCGGCGGCGGATTTCTGGCCAGGCCGGCGTTCTTTCTGTCTCACGTGATTTTCCGCGTGCTTCAATTCGATAGAACTCGTGCAAATAGCATTCCGTTTCACCTTGGCAAAGCGCTTTCGGCCTGTGATAAATTGAGGCAGGTCGAAATGGGAGGATTTCGGATGGACTTGACCGGCGAAGAACGGATCACCGCGCCCCGGGATGTCGTATGGGCCGCGCTAAATGACCCAGAGATATTGAAGCAGTGCATTCCGGGCTGTCAGAGCCTGGAGATGAAGTCCCCGAGTGAGTTGACGGCCGTGGTCAAGGTCAAGATCGGTCCGGTTTCGGCAACCTTCAATGGCGAGGTGACACTGTCCAACATCAACGCGCCGCAAAGCTACACGATCTCAGGCGAGGGCAAAGGCGGTATTGCCGGCTTTGCCAAGGGCGGCGCTGATGTCGTCCTGCAGGACGACGGCAGCGATACGGTGCTGAAGTACGAAGCAAAAGCCCAGGTCGGTGGCAAGATCGCCCAACTCGGGGCCCGATTGATCGACTCGACGTCCACCAAGCTGGCGCAGCAGTTTTTCTCCAGTTTCAACGCCGCCGTCAGTGCCAAGGCCACAGAGTAAAGGTTCGAATTGACAGATTTTTCGGTCCAGACGCAGCCGGAATTGGTGGAGTGGACCATCAGGTCGCCAGGTCAGTCTGACCTGGAAATTTTGGCTGACATCTATCTGACAGTGCGTCGCGAGACCTTCGTGTGGGTCGATCCCGCCAGCTTCCGCCACGAGGATTTCAAAGCTCACACGCAGGGCGAATATCTGTGGCTCGCGGAGGCGCCCAGCGGCGAAATCGCCGGCTTCATGACCTTGTGGCCGCCGGATGATTTCATTCACATGCTCTATGTCAGCAAACCCTGGCAAGGGCAGGGCGCGGGTGCGGCGCTGCTCGCGGCTCTGCCGGATTGGCCGCACAACAAGTATCGCTTGAAATGCCTGGTGAAGAACAGCCGCGCCAAGGCCTTCTATTGTTCCAAAGGATTCGTCGTCACGGGATCGGGCACCTCGCCGGAAGGCGACTTCGAGGAGATGAGTTTTTATCCAGACGCGTAGAACCACGCGTCTCCGGCCCTATTGCAACTGCGGCTTTTTCAGAAACTGATTGCGGTCGGCGGATCTGATGCGCAGCCACGCCTCCCGGCCATCACGCAGCACACGCATCGGGATTTCCGCGCCCGCCGGACCGCTGCTCCAAACCTTGCGATAGAAATCGGCAAGCCCATCGACTTCGCCATCGCGGATTTCGGAAATGATGTCACCTCGCCGCAGGCCGGCAGTATCCGCCGGGCTGCCCTCAGCGACGCTCATCACGATGACATCGCCGTTGCTTTCCGCCGAGAAGGCTCCCAGCCATGGCCGCGGCGGCTTGTTGACCCGCCCGCGCGTCATCAGGTCATCCAGAATTGGTGGAAGCAGGTTGATCGGCACGATCATGTTGATGTCGGCGACCTCGCCGTTCTGGCTCATCTGCAAACGCAGCGAACCGATCCCAAGCAGCTTGCCCTCGGCATCAATCAGGGCGGCGCCGCCCCAGGACGGGTGCGCGGGCGTGGTGAAGATTGCCTCATCCAGAAGATATTCCCAGTAGCCGGCAAATTCCTGCTTTGCGACGATCCTGGCCTCCACGAATTGGCCGATGCCATCCGCCAATACGACGGGATCACCGAGGCCGGCTCCGGTACCGTTGCCGAATTCCAGGGCCGGCAGGCCGAGGTCGCCGAGAGCCTGCAGCAGGCCGAACCCGGTCTCCTGATCGTAGGCGAGCGGATGCGCTGCGATCACCCGCCCGTCAAGCGTCGTCAGCCAGACTTCCTCGGCTTCGGTGATCAGATAGCCAATGGTGAGGACCAGGCCGGATGAGTTGATGACGACGCCACTGCCTTCGCGGCGTGTGCCAAGTGTGCCGGCTGTGAAGGCGTCTTCGGGAATTGATGAGCGAACGGCCACGACTGACCGCAGGATTTCGTCGATATTCATGGTCTCATCCTCGCAAGGCGCGGCGCGTGTGTCGCAGAACGACTGTGCCTGGCAGATGTGCAGCGGGTCTACTTTATATAGCTATGAAGCTGGGGCGATGGCTGCAAGTGCCCACAGGGCCGAATTTCAGCGTGCGCGTCGGTCATTGCTGTGGCGCGATGTCACCGCGACGGCAGCTGTCCGACAATTTCCTCGGCGCGGTTCTTGTGCCGATCCGCCTCTGCCTGCCAGCGAACGGCTTCCTTGGCCTCGGTGCGAGCGCGCTTGCGATATTTGCCCTGGTTGAACCAGGTGGCGGCCGAACCGACGACCATGCCGATGATCAGCGCGATGAAGATGAATACGAAGAATGGCGCCGACAGAGAGAGCGCCCGGTCTTCCGGCAGGAATGGGTTGAAGGCCAGCGTCACGACCTGCCTGTTGGCGACGCAGAAGATGATCAGGATGATTCCGACTGGCAGAAAAATCAATAGGTTGGTGATCTTGTTCGCCATGCTCTGCCTCCGTATTTCAACGCCCGCCGTCTTTGGCGTAGCGCTTTGATCTGGTCAGCAGGATAGTGGGCCGAGAGCCAAGTTCAAGTGCGGGCTTGCCGCAGGCAGTCGTGATCGCGAGGATCAATCCTCTTCGTCGGCCTGTCCCGGGTTGAGACGCTCGCGCAGCTCCTTGCCGGTCTTGAAGAAGGGAACCCACTTTTCCTCGACGAAAACGGTATCGCCGGTGCGTGGATTGCGGCCGGAGCGGGACGGGCGGTTCTTGACCGAGAAGGCACCGAAACCGCGCAGCTCGACGCGGTTGCCCGCCGCGAGCGCGTCGGTGATCTCGTCGAGCACCGCGTTGACGATATTTTCGACATCGCGATGGTAAAGATGCGGGTTGCGGGCTGCAACTATCTGCACCAGTTCGGACTTGATCACTTTTGCCCCCTTAAATTATTGATTTCTTATTGGTCATTGCCAACCTGCCAAACTGAAAGGAGCCCGTCAAGGAGCAACTTTTGGGGCAGAATTCCACCAAGGTCCCGCGCCTTGGCAAGATTGTCGTAGCCGAGCAGTGTCAGGATTTGAGACGCACTGTCTGCGAGCAGGAAGGGTGTGCTGCTCCGCTTGTCCCAATCGACCTCCGGTAGGCTCTTGCTGACCTTGCGCGTCTCCAGGTAGGCGCGGATCTCGTCATCCCCACCGATCTGATCGATCAGCTTGGCCTTCAAGGCCTGACGCCCAGTAAAAATGGTGCCGTCCGCCAGCTTCTGCACCTCGTCACGCGGCAGCTTGCGCCGGTCGGCGACGAGATCGACGAACCAGCCATAACTGTCGACAATCATATTGTTGATCATGGCCTTGGCCTCTTCGCTCGCCGGATGGAACGGCGAGGGTTCGGCCTTCAGCGGCGAGGATTTGATTTCTTCCAGCGACACGCCGATCTTGTCGAGCAGCGGCTTGACCTGCGGATATTGGAAGATCACGCCGATCGATCCGGTGATCGAACTGTCGCCGGCAATGATCATGTCGCCGGCAGTCGCGATCATATAGCCGGCCGAAGCGGCCAGGGTGCGCACGTCGGAGACCACCGGCTTTTTGGCGGCGATGGCGCGGATAGCCTTGAAGACCCTTTCGCCGCCATAGGTCGTGCCGCCGGGGGAGGAAATCGAGACGACGACGGCCTTCACGGCATCGCTCTTTTCGATTTTCTTTAGTCGCTCCAGCAACTCGTCATCATCGGTGATCAGTCCGGAAATGGTCACGTGAGCGACGTGCGGCCGGCTGCGCGGGACGTCGCCGATGAAGGCGCTGTATGCAGCAAAGCTCAGTGCCACGAGCAGCAACACCGCGACGATGCGCCAGAAGCCGATCTTGCGGCGAAGCCTGCGGCGATCGGCGATCATCGAACTGTCCATTCATTCCTCCAGGGGGTGGCGAGCACGCACGACCCCTAACCTTAGGGCTATTGCGCCGTTCGGACACGTTGATTTTACACGTTCCGGCGCCTTTGTTGCTTGTTGCAGAAAAAAATCCATATTGGCAAGTCAGTGTAATAATGCGAAACGAACTGTGATCGGGCGCGGCAACGCCTATATAAGCTGCCCAATCACTGACATGGACCAGGTTATGCTCAATACATTGAACACCAGCGGAAAGGCCGACTACGTGCCGCCGAAGCGAGGCGCCTATGTCGATGCGCGCTTCCATTCCGCACGTGTACGCCGCCTGAAGGTCATCCTGCCGGTGGCGGCCGTCGTGGTGTCGCTGATCTTTATTGGTGTGTCTGTTATCCGCACCTATCTGCCGGAAAATATCAAGATCGAGGGCGCCAAGATCGAGAACGGCAAGGTCGTAATGGAAAAGCCGGCCATCTCGGGCCGCAATTCGGACGGGATCAACTATTCGATGCTGGCCGAACGGGCGCTCCAGGATATCAAGAATCCGAACCTGATGACACTTGAGAAGATCAAGGCTGCGGTGCCGATGAAAGACGACCTGATCGCTCGCGTCGAAGCGACGTCCGCGGACTACGATCGCGCGACCGACAATCTCGATGTTCGATCCCCCTTTGCCATTCTGTTGAGCAACGGCCTTACGGCCAAGTTCCAGACCGCCAAGGTGGATATCAAAGGTGGGAAACTCACGAGCGAGGATCCTGTAAGTATTCAGAAAGATGGCGCCTCTATTGTTGCGCAGTCGATCAAGATGACGGATAAGGGGCAGACGATCACATTCGAGGGGAATGTACGCATGAATGTCGATCCGTCCGCTATTCACAAACAGGGCACTTAACAGCCGGGTCACCATGACAAACGATTGTCGCATTTCTACCCGCAAGGCGGGAGCAGTATTTTTCAATGGCGCGGTCGCGCTGCTGCTGTTGGCCGGAGGCGCCCTGGCGCAGGCAACGACCAGCCAAATGGACGGCCTGAAGCTGAACAGGGACGAGCCGATTCAGATCGAGAGCGACAAGCTGGAGATCCACGATCAGGAGCACACGGCCGATTTCACGGGCAATGTGAAGGTCGTACAAGGCAAGACAACGCTGCAGGCCGGCCACATGACGGTCTATTACAAGCCGAAGGCCGATCCCAACGCGGCGCCGGCCGCTGGCGCCAAGAAGGCTGCGCCCGCCCAGAACACTTCGGCGTCGATTTCATCGGGAAACACGGATATCGATCACATCGTCGTCACGGATAAGGTGTACCTGACCTCCGGCACGCAGACAGCGACTGCCGACAACGGTTCGTTCGATATGGCCAAGCAGCTGTTCATCCTCAAGGGCGACAAGGTTGTCTTGACCGATGGACCGAACGTCTTTACGGGCTGCCAGTTGACGGTCCACATGGAAACAGGTCAGGCACAGTTGGACAGCTGCGGGGGGCGCGTCCAGATTCAGCTTGATCCGAAGTCACAGAAACAGAACTGACCCCGGCCTTACCACGTGAAGTTATTCTCGCTATCGACCATGTTCGGCAGGTCCGGGCAGCAAGCTGCTGAGACCCCCGCCGGTGACAAGAGCCGCTACCAGGGCACGCTGATCGCGCGCGGTCTTACCAAGACCTACAGCACGCGGCGCGTCGTGAACGGCGTGTCGCTGGTCGTTCGACGCGGCGAAGCCGTCGGGCTGCTCGGCCCGAACGGCGCCGGCAAGACCACCTGCTTCTACATGATCACCGGGCTCGTGCCCGTTGACGAGGGTACGATCGAGATCGACGGCAACGACGTCACGACGATGCCGATGTACCGCCGCTCGAGGCTAGGCGTCGGCTACCTGCCGCAGGAAGCGTCGATCTTCCGTGGGTTGACCGTCGAAGAGAATATTCGCGCGGTGCTGGAAGTGCACATCAACGACAAGGCTGCACGCGAGAAGAAACTCGACGAACTGCTCGACGAATTTCACATTCGCAAGCTGCGCAAGAGCGCCGCGGTGTCGCTTTCCGGTGGCGAGCGGCGGCGCCTCGAAATTGCCCGTGCGCTGGCAACCGATCCGACCTTCATGCTGTTGGACGAGCCGTTCGCCGGCGTCGATCCGATTTCCGTCGCCGACATCCAGCACCTCGTGCATCATCTGACAGGGCGCGGTATCGGCGTGCTGATCACCGACCACAATGTACGCGAGACGCTCGGCCTGATCGACCGCGCCTACATCATCCATGCAGGCGAAGTGCTGACGCATGGTCGTGCCAACGACATCGTCAACAATCCGGAAGTGCGCCGCCTGTACCTCGGCGACAATTTCAGCCTCTGACGCGTGCAGGCCAGCCCGGAAATTCACCCTCCGTGACGGTTCCGCTTGACCAAATAGAATAAAAAAGCAATTTTTGGGCCAACTTGGATATCCGTGGCCTGAGCCCGTGGCAGGACGCGGTTTCCCGGAGGAGACGAACGGGAGTTTCGCGTCCGCTATGGCACTGTCGGCCAACCTTTTTCTGCGCCAGAACCAGTCGCTGGTGATGACACCGCAGCTGATGCAGTCCATCCAGTTGCTGCAGATGACGCATTTTGAGTTGACCCAGTTCATTGCCCAGGAAGTTGAGAAAAATCCGCTGCTCGAGATTCCGTCGACTGAGGCAGACGCAGCTCCCGAGCGCGGCGGCGCGGAAGACGAGACTTACGCATCGCAGCCGGACGAGCCCTCTGAGGACGGCTACGATAGCCGGACCGAGGTTTTGTCGGGCGACTGGTACGAGAGCGGCAACGCCGGGGGCGCAAACCGTCTCAGCGATGAACTCGACGCCAACTACGCCAATGTCTTTCCCGATGACGGCGCCCCGCAGCGCGCCGATGCGCCGGAGCTGATCAGCCAGTGGAAATCGATGCCCGGCGGTGGCGATGGGGCAGACAGTTACGATCTCGATGATTTCGTTGCCGGCCAGACCTCGCTGCGCGATCACCTTGCCCAGCAGTTGCCCTTTGTCTTGCCCGACATCGCCGACCGGATGATTGCCCAGCATCTCGTCGACCAACTCGACGAGGCTGGTTATCTTCACGGTGATGCGACCGAGGCGGCCGATCGCCTGGGCGCCGACCCCGACGATGTCGAGCGGG
This sequence comes from Rhizobium grahamii CCGE 502, assembly GCF_000298315.2. Lineage (GTDB taxonomy): Bacteria > Pseudomonadota > Alphaproteobacteria > Rhizobiales > Rhizobiaceae > Rhizobium > Rhizobium grahamii. The sequence continues at coordinate 217,001 of NZ_AEYE02000003.1, forward strand.
TGATCGCAGCCCTGCAGACCCTCGATCCGCCCGGTGTTTTCGCCCGCAATCTGTCGGAGTGCCTGGCGATCCAGCTTCGCCAGAAGGATCGCTTTGATCCTGCCATGCAAGCGTTGGTCGGCAATCTCGAGCTTCTGGCGCGGCGTGACTTCGCGACACTGAAACGGCTTTGCGGCGTCGATGAGGAAGATCTGCTCGACATGCTGAGCGAGATCCGCCAGCTCAACCCGAAGCCCGGCGCCGGCTTCGAAGCAGGGATGTCCGAGGCGATCATGCCCGATGTTGTCGTGCGCGCAAGCGCCGATGGCGGCTGGCTGATCGAGCTCAATCCGGACACGCTGCCGCGTGTTCTGGTCAATCAGGCGTATTTTTCAAAAGTTACGAAAAGTGGCGATGACTACGCCTTTCTGTCGGAATGTCTGCAGACTGCCAACTGGTTGACCCGGAGCCTCGATCAGCGCGCCAAGACGATCATGAAGGTGGCAAGCGAGATCGTTCGGCAGCAGGATGCCTTCCTGATGCATGGCGTCGATCACCTGCGACCGCTCAACCTTAAGACGGTGGCGGATGCCATCAAGATGCATGAATCCACAGTCAGCCGCGTGACGTCAAACAAGTACATGCTGACACCACGCGGCCTCTTCGAGCTCAAGTATTTCTTCAGCGTTTCGATCAGTGCCGTCGAAGGCGGCGACAGCCATTCGGCCGAGGCCGTACGCCACAAGATCCGGACGCTTATCATGCAGGAAACCCCGGAGGCCGTGCTTTCGGATGACGATATAGCGGATATCCTCAAGAAGGGCGGCGTCGATCTCGCTCGTCGCACAGTGGCAAAATACCGTGAAGCAATGAGCATTGCTTCCTCCGTCCAGCGCAGGCGGGAAAAGAAGGCCCTGGCCAAGGTCGCGGGCTTTTGACAGCAATTTCGCAGCCATCAGCGCGTGTATTTCAAAGCACTAATAAAAGTCTGTTGACATTTTGGTAACTTCTGGCTAGAAGCCCGCCGCAATTGGCGCTGTAGACGGCGCTAGGAAGTTATCCCCATCATCCTCAGGGCGCCTGAAGCCGGGAACTTCGGCCGATCTTGCTTGGGATCGTGCGAAGTGCTTGGATGAGGGGGAGCCTTGGCGTAAACTGGTACTCGCAAACTACCATAAGAAGGGAAACTCCATGAGTGTGCGTGTATCCGGTAAACATATGGAAATTGGTGACTCGTTCCGTCAGCGGATCGAGGACCAAATCGGTGTAGCCGTCACGAAATACTTCGACGGAGGGTATTCCGGTCAAGTGATCGTACATAAGGCCAACGCCCGGTTTTCCGCCGACTGCAAGCTTCATCTCGATAGCGGAGTTGTATTGCATGCCGCCGGAGAGGCGATGGATCCGCAGTTGGCGTTCGATGCCGCTTCCGAGCGGATCGAAAAGCGTCTTCGCCGCTACAAGCGCAAGCTGAAGGATCACTACTCTGGAAATCACCAGAATGGTTCAGCGGAAGTTGCCTATACCGTCATGGATGGCATGTCGGACAACGAAGACGAGATCCCGGATGATTTCGCGCCGGCGATCGTCGCCGAAAGCACCAAGCAACTGAAAACAATGTCGGTCGCGACCGCCGTGATGGCGCTCGACATGACGGATGAGCCGCTGCTGCTGTTTCGCAGCCCCGGCAAGGAACAATTGAACATCGTTTATCGTCGGCATGACGGTAACATTGGCTGGATCGATGCAGCCAGCATCAAAAGCTGAGGTCAAGGCGAAGGGCGGCAGTTAGGCTGCCGCCCTCCCTTTCTCGGCGCAGAAGGAAAATAAAATGGCATTGGCAGATTTGCTGCAGCAAAATGCGATAATTCCCGCCCTCAGGGTAAATTCCAAGAAACAGCTCCTCCAGGAATTGGCTGCAAAGGCGTCGAAAGTCACAGGACTTTCGGAGCGGGAAGTTTTCGATGTTGTCCTGCAGCGCGAGCGCCTTGGCTCGACCGGCGTCGGCAACGGCATCGCCATACCGCACGGCAAGCTGGCAAGTGTCCACTCCATCGTCGGCATATTCGCGCGTCTTGATCAGCCGGTCGATTTCGAAGCACTGGACGATCAGCCCGTTGACCTTGTGTTTCTGCTTCTCGCGCCAGAAGGCGCTGGCGCGGATCACCTCAAGGCTTTGTCTCGCATCGCTCGCGTGCTGCGTGACCACGACCTTGTTGCCAAGCTGCGCGCGACCGACTCCGCGTCGGCGATCTATGCGTTCCTCAATGAGGAGCAGACCTCGAACGCGGCCTGAGCATTCGACATTCCATGGAAAAGGCGCCTGATTGCTCAGGCGCCTTTCTTGTTTTGAGCTGCTGGGCTCGGCCTAGAATTCTTCCCAATTGTCCTGGGCAAGTGCTGCCGAGCCGTGTGTCTGTGGGGCGGCACGGCGTGGTGCCGGAGCTGCGGCCTGACGATAAGTAGGGCTGGCGGTCGGCGCACGCATCTGCTGAGCCGTCGAGCGCAGCGCCGAAGCATGGCTCATGCCGGATACGCGGAAACGTGTCACGAGTTGCCTCAGCGTCTGGGCCTCGTCGTTGAGCGTGACGCTGGCTGCCGTCGTCTCCTCGACCATGGCGGCGTTCTGCTGAGTAACCTGGTCCATCTGGTTCATGGCCTGGTTGATCTCCTTCAGGCCGATCGCCTGTTCGCTGGCCGATGCCGAGATCTGGCGGATGAGGCCATTGATGCCCATGACCTGCTCGGAGATCTTGTGCAGCGTATCGCCGGCGCGGCCGACTAGATCAACGCCTTCCTTGACCTGCACAGCCGAGGTGTTGATGAGCGTCTTGATCTCCTTGGCAGCATTTGCCGAACGCTGAGCCAGCTCGCGAACTTCCTGCGCGACGACGGCGAAGCCCTTGCCGGCTTCCCCAGCGCGGGCGGCTTCGACGCCGGCGTTCAGTGCCAGCAGGTTGGTCTGGAAGGCGATCTCGTCGATGACGCTGATGATGCGCGAGACCTCGGTCGAGGACTGTTCGATGCCCTGCATCGAAGCGATCGCCTTGCGCACGACTTCACCTGACTTTTCGGCATCCTCGCAGGCGAGGTTGACGTTATCAGCTGCGGTGCGAGCATTCTCGGCGCTCGAGTTGACCTGGGCGGTAAGCTCATTCAGTGCCGCCGCTGTCTCTTCGAGGCTCGCTGCCTGCTGTTCGGTGCGCTTGGCGAGGTCAGAGGCGCTGCCACTGATTTCGCTCGTGCCGGAGCCGATGTTCACGACGCTGAGGTTCATCGTCTTGATGGTCTCCTCGAGGCTTTCGAGCGCCGCGTTGAAATCCTGCTTCAGCTTGGCATATTCGCCCGGGAACTCCTCGGTGATGCGGTGACCGAGATTGCCCTGAGACAATTCGGACAGGCCGGAACCGACGATCGAGACGATGTGACGCTGTAGCGTGACGGACTGCTGCCGCTCGGACTCCGAACGGCCGCGTTCGGCCTCGGCTGCGTCCCTCTGGTTATTGGCTTCGGCTTCGAGACGCTGCGTGTCGGCAAGCGCAAAGCGGAAGCCTTCCAGTGCCTTCGCGACCGAACCGATCTCGTCGGCCCGCTCCTGACCGGCAACCGGCTGCTCGTACTTGCCGTCGCTAAGTGCTTTGACGCTGGCGACGAGGCCGCCGATCGGTCGCTGGACGAGGGAACGGACGGCGAGGTAGAGGGCAATCATGACCGCGGCGAGCACGAGAATGCCGGCGACCACCATCATCACGGTCTGATCTTGAACAGGCGCGTTGATGGCGGTGTGCGGGACGTCGACGAGGACGACCCAAGTCGTGTTCACGTCGGGTAGGGCGAAGGGGTAAACGACGCGATCGAAGGGTTCATAGCCGTCATAGGCGAGGTTCTTGACGACGGCGGGCTGTAGTGTCGAAAGCGCGCTCTTTACAGCGTCGGCGCCTTCGCCGTCGTAGTCCTTCATGGCGAGTTCGGGGATCGGCGAGACAATCCATTTGCCGGTCTGCGAGAGCAGCGTGACGCGGCCGGAACCGAAGGGATGCAGCGTCGAGAGCTTGTCGCGGAGCGACTTCAGGGAGATATCGACGCCGCTGACACCGATCAGCTTACCACCGGACATGACCGGATAGGCAATCGAGGTCATCGCCGTGTTTTCACCGGTGGTCGTTTCCGCGTAAGGCGGCGACAGTGCGCCCTTCTTGCTCTCCGCAGCGAGCGCGTACCAGGCAGCCTTGTAGTCGGAATCAAAGGTCGAGAAGGTGAAGCCACCATCCTTGCTCTTCGTCCAGTAGGGGTTGAACGTGCCATCCTTGCCGGCGCCGAATTCGACCTTGCCTGCCATGGTGGGCGACTGGCCGTCAAAGGCGTTCGGCTCTTCGGCGAACCAGCTTCCGAAGGCGAACTGGTTGCGTTCGACGTTTGCCTTCAACATGTCGAGAACGGCCTTGCGGTCGAGATATTTGCCTTCCTGACCACGGCCGATCGTGCCGGCCATCGAGCGGGCGGCGCCCGCCAGCTCGCCAACGGAGGAAGCAACCTCGTTGGCGATCGACTTCGCTTCGAGATTGGCTTGATCCATGGTCAGCGTCTGGACGCGATTGCGCGTCTCGTCGATGAGGAAGAAATTGGAAACGAGGAGGACGAATGCGATGGCAATGCCGGTAATGAGGATAAGCTTGGCTGCAAGCGATTTCATGCGAAAGATGAACATGGAGTCCTCGGGGAGCAAGGATGTGCCGGACGGGGCATTCATCGGCACAGGGGACGGAGGCGTCGCCCCCTCATGGAGCAGCCGTTACAGAAACCGGCCCCTAGGGAGGTCCGGTGATGGCTGGAACATCACCGAAAACCTCTTAAATTTGAATGAAATCCTGTAAAAATCGACGGGACCTGCAGCGAACGGTTCAATGTGTCGCGGGTGAGGCTGTCCTATAGCGCGTTTGCGACTTCCGAGCTCGATGGGATCGATGGCTGGGCCCCCTGCTTGAGGCAAGCGAGCGAGCCAGCCACGGCGGCGCGTCGCAAGGATGCTTCGAAATCCAGTCCCTCATCGAGGCTCGCGGCGAAGTAGCCACAGAAAGTGTCGCCGGCGCCGACCGTATCGACAGGCTCGATCTTCAGTCCCTTGGCGCGAGATACGACACCGTCGCGAATGGCAATGACGCCGTCGGCGCCAAGCGTCACGATCAGGGTCTGCCCGGTCTCCGCATTGAGGCGCTTCAATGCGGCCTCGCGGTCGTCTGCGCCCATGTTCTCCTGGCCGGCAAGGCGCTCGAATTCCGTCTCGTTCGCAATCACGATGTCGGCGAGGCGGCCGAGGCGGGCGGCGTCTTCGATCAGCGGCGCAAGGTTGAGCACGGTCGTCACGCCCTTGGCGCGGGCGTTGGCCAGTGCCTGTTCGACGGCCGGAACCGGAACTTCGAGCTGCAGCATCAGGATGTCGCCCCTGCTCATGGCACGGACCGCCGCGTCGGCATCGGCTGGCGTTATCGTGCCGTTTGCCCCTGGCACGACGGCAATCATGTTCTCGCCGTTACCGCCGACGAGGATCAACGCGGTGCCAGTCGGCTCGTCGACCTGCTTGACCGCCTGAAGCTCGGTGCCGGCTTCCTTCAACAGCGCGAGCGCCGGCTCGGCAAAGCCGTCTCGCCCGACTGCGCCTGCCATATGAACGGTTCGTCCTGCCCGTCGCGCAGCAAGCGCCTGGTTGGCGCCCTTGCCGCCAGCAGCCGTCGAGAAGCCGTTGCCGGCGACGGTCTCGCCGGGCTTCGGCAACCGCGCGGTGGTGGCGATGAGGTCCATGTTTATGGAGCCGAAAACTGTGATCATGAGTGTCCCGTCCCGTGTTTTTCTTGGGCGCGACACTGCCCGAAGGGCTTACTCGTCGTCAACCACCCTGAGCTTCAGAAGCCCGCTGCGGCTATCGACGGATTTAGGCGAGGAGTCGTTGTCGCGCGCCGCGGCCTTGCCATTGTCGCCGCCCTCGAACTCCAGGGCCTCGATCTTTGCGCCGCGCTTGGTGAGCTTATCGGTGGAGGTGAGGATCTGGTCGACATCCCTCTGAGCCATGGAAAAATGGCTCTGCAGCTTGCGGACGCGCTCGTCGAGCCGGCCGAGGTCATCCATCAGGTTCGCCACCTCGCCCTGGATGACATGCGCTTGGGCCCGCATGCGCTGATCCTTCAGCACCGCCTGGATGACCTGGATGGAGAGCATCAGCAGTGACGGCGACACGATGACAATGCGCGATCGGTGCGCCTTCTGGACGATCGCTTCGAAATTCTCGTGGATCTCGGCAAAGATCGATTCCGACGGCACGAACATGAAGGCCGTGTCCTGCGTCTCCGCCTGGATCAGATATTTTTCCGAGATATCGCGGATATGCGTCTCCATGTCGCGGCGAAACTGCTGCGAGGCGACCTTGGCTCCGTCAGGTCCGCCGGCATCGCGTATCGCGTTCCAGGCCTCAAGCGGAAACTTGGCATCGATCACCAGCGGCGGCGCGCCGTTCGGCATGCGGATCGTGCAATCCGGGCGCGACCCGTTCGACAGCGTCTGCTGGAAGGCATAGGCGCCCATCGGCAAGCCATCCGCGACAATCGTCTCCATGCGCGATTGGCCGAAGGCTCCGCGCGTCTGCTTGTTGGAGAGGATTGCCTGCAGGCCGACGACGTCCTTTGCCAGCGTCTGGATGTTGTTCTGAGCGGCGTCGATGACGGCGAGACGTTCCTGCAACCGCTGCAGGTTTTCGTGTGTCGACTTGGTCTGTTCGCTGATCGTCGTGCTGACGCGCTGCGACATTCCGTCCAGGCGCTGGTTGATCGCCTGGTTCAATTCGGACTGTCTCGAGCCGAACACTTCCGCCATCGTCGACATGCGCCCGTGCATCTCGGACTGGATCTTCAGAAGTTCCGCCATGCGGGCATCCGCCTCTGCCGCGCGCAGGCTCGCAACCTCTGCCTGCTCGCGTCGCACCTGCCCACTGCGGACAAGGAGGACGACCAGGAGCAAGATCATTGCGGCAATTCCGCCGCCGGCGAGCGCCAGCATTGCGGGGCTAATATGCGACAGGGCGAGGAGGAGCGACTCAGAGCTGGTGTTCATGGCGCAACCATAGCAAATCAGGATGAGATGACTAGATCAAAACGTGAACAACCCACAGCCACTTCGAAACGTTCGCAATGACGGAAGAAACGGGTGCTGACAAATGACAAGCTCATTTAACCATTACTCAACCATATTGCGCAAAAGCTCTGCTCAATTTTTCCCTTCCGTATCAATCACAAAGCAGAGACATCATGACCAGGCAGCAGTCCGACAGCGCGCTCAAGCAACGCCTCGATTTCATTGAGCTGGATGATGCAGCGCGCACGGCCTTGCGGGAGATGCGCCCGACGATCTCCGAGCTGCTCGGTGGCGCACTGGACAAGTTCTATGCGAAACTCGCGAAGACCTCTGATGTCGCAAGCTTCTTCGCCGACAAGGCGCATATGGGCCATGCCAAAAAGCGCCAGGAAGACCACTGGGCGAACCTAGCGGGCGGCAACTTCGACGAGTCCTATGTGAAGGGGGTGGTTGCGGTCGGCAAGACGCACGCCCGCATCGGGCTCGAGCCACGCTGGTACATCGGCGGCTATGCCTTGCTGATGAGCGAACTCGTGAAGGGCCTCATGGCCAAGCAGTGGCCTTCCATGTTTGGCAGGCAGCAGGGCAAGGTCCTGGCCGAGAAGCTGGCAGCTGTCATCAAGGCCGCGATGCTCGATATGGATTACTCGATCTCGGTCTACCTGGAAACTCTCGAAGAAAAGCGCCGGACGCTGGAAGCGGAACGTGCAAAGGCCGAACAGGATCAGGCGATCGCACTCGATCATCTTCGCCGCGGGCTTGAGGCACTCTCGAACGGCGATCTCGAGGCGACACTGCCACCCGATCTTCCGGGCAACTTCAAGGCCATGGCTGACGACTACAACCGTGCTGTCGCCGCACTTCGCACCTCCTTCGCCTCCGTGCGGGCAACGTCGGGTGAGATTCTCAGGGGTACGGACGTGATTGCCAAGGCGTCCGATGATCTTGCTCTGCGTACCGCGCAGCAGGCTGCCGGCGTCGAAGAAAGTTCGGCGGCGCTGCAGCAGCTCTCGGTCAGCGTCGGCCAGACGGCGGCAAATGCCGAAAAGGCATCTGGCGCCGTTCGCGAAACGCAGCAGAAGGCGAAGAACTCCGGCGAGCTTGTGACCAGCGCCGTTTCCGCCATGGCCGGCATCGAAAAGTCTTCCACGGAGATCTCCAAGATCATCGGCGTGATCGACGAGATTGCCTTTCAGACAAATCTTTTGGCACTGAACGCCGGCGTCGAAGCGGCGCGTGCCGGCGATGCGGGCAAGGGTTTTGCGGTCGTCGCGCAGGAAGTCCGCCAGCTTGCACAACGCACGGCTGATGCCGCCAAGGAAATCAAGAACCTGATTTCGGAGAGCTCGATCCAGGTGAACGAGGGCGTCGACATCGTCAGCAGCACCGGCGAGGCGCTCAACGACATGATCAACCGCATCGACATCATCAACCGCTTCGTTGCCGATATCGCCGCCGCCGCGCGCGATCAGGCAACCGGCGTCAATGAGGTCAGCATCGCCATCCGCAACATGGATACGATTACCCAGCAAAACTCGGGCATGGTCGAGAACACTTCTGCCGAAACCCGGCATCTGCGCGGCGAGGTCGACAATCTTGTGGCGCTGCTGCAGCGGTTCCGTACCGGCGTCGAGCATCGCTCGATGGTCGCGCCACGCCGCGCCGCTTAAAGGAATGCGGCGAAAATCCGGGCTGGGACGTAAAAAAGCGCCCCGCCTGCCTGCCGGATAATTCCATCCTGGAAAAAGATGCGTTATGGGAACGCCATGACCATCAAGCCACTCATCATTCTCCCCGATCCGCTGCTTCGTCAGGTTTCCAAGCCGATCGAGCGCGTCGATGCCGATTTTCAGCGCCTCGCCGACGACATGCTTGAAACCATGTACGACGCGCCGGGCATCGGTCTTGCTGCCATCCAGATCGGCGTACCGCGCCGCATGCTGGTCATCGATGTATCCCGCGAAGGCGAAGAGAAGCAGCCCCTCGTATTCGTCAACCCGGAGATCGTCGCATCCTCCGACGAGCGCTCGGTATACGAAGAGGGTTGCCTATCCATCCCTGACTACTACGCCGAGGTCGAACGCCCGGCGACCGTCACCGTCAACTATCTCGACCGCTACGGCAAGGAACAGACGGTGCAGGCCGACGGCTTGCTCGCGACCTGCTTGCAGCACGAGATCGACCACCTGAACGGCGTGCTTTTCATCGACCACATCTCGCGCCTGAAGCGCGACATGGTGATCAAGAAGTTCACCAAGGCAGCGAAGTCGGCGAAGGCGCTTTAAGCGGGTTTGTCGGGAGTCGATTGCGATCCGACGACGAAGTCGCTGGGCAAGCCAATGGACTTGATCTTAGGCTCGTAAGCCCGTTTGAAGACGGGTGACGATCTGCAACATGGCGAGATACAATGTCGCTTCGCATCATCTTCATGGGTACGCCCGAATTCTCTGTTCCGACCTTGCGCGCGCTGGTCGATGGCGGGCATGAAATCATCGCCGTCTACACGCAGCCTCCGCGGCCGGGTGGGCGGCGCGGTCTCGACCTGCAGAAGTCGCCCGTACATCAAGCCGCTGAATTGCTCGGCATTCCCGTCTTTACGCCAGTGAATTTCAAGGATCCGGAAGAACGTGAGCGCTTCAAGGCGCACGACGCTGACGTTGCCGTTGTCGTGGCCTATGGCCTGCTGCTGCCTGAGGCAATCCTGACCGGTACCCGGCTTGGCTGCTACAATGGTCACGCCTCGCTCCTCCCCCGCTGGCGGGGTGCCGCTCCGATCCAGCGGGCGATCATGGCCGGCGACCGGAAGACCGGCATGATGGTGATGAAGATGGACAAGGGGCTGGATACCGGCCCGGTGGCTCTCACCAGTGAAGTCGAGATCGGCGCCAACACCACGGCTGGCGAGTTGCACGACAAGCTGATGCATGTCGGTGCCAAGGCGATGGCGGAGGCGATGGTCAAGCTCGATATGGGCGAGCTGCCCCTGACACCCCAGCCGTCGGACGGTGTGCTCTACGCCGCCAAGATCGACAAGGGCGAGACGCGGATCGACTTTTCAAAAAACGCCGTCGACGTCCACAATCACATTCGCGGCCTGGCGCCGTTTCCCGGTGCATGGTTCGAGCTTGCGATCGGCGGCAAGCCGGAACGTGTGAAGGTGCTGGCGTCCGAGCTCGCACAAGGTCAAGGGATTGCTGGTGACCTGCTGACCGACGATCTGGTCGTCGCCTGCGGAAGCGGCGCCGTGCGTCTCACTAAACTGCAGAAGGCTGGCGGCAAGCCGCTACAGGCTGCCGACTTCCTACGCGGAACGCCGCTTGCATCAGGGACGAGGCTCACCTGATGCATCGCTACCGCATGATCGTCGAATATGATGGTGGTCCTTATGTCGGCTGGCAGCGGCAGGAGAACGGGCCTTCCGTCCAGGGCGCGATTGAGAAGGCGATTCTTTCGGCAAGTGGCGAAACGGTGTCGATCCGCGGGGCCGGCCGCACCGATTCCGGCGTTCATGCGACAGGCCAGGTCATCCATGCCGATCTTGCCAGGGAATGGTCGCCCTTCAAGCTGCAGAATGCGCTGAACGCGCATCTCAAGATGGCAGGCGAGCGGGTCGCGATCATCAACGTGGAAGCGGCCAGCGAGTTTTTCGATGCCCGCTTCTCGGCGCTGCGGCGCCATTATCTCTATCGCATCATCAGCCGCCGGGCGCCGCTGGCACTCGAAGCTGGCAAGGCCTGGTGGGTGCCGAAACCTCTCGATCACGAGGCTATGCATGCCGCCGCGCAGACCCTTGTCGGCAAGCACGATTTCTCTACCTTCCGTTCCGCACATTGCCAGGCGAATAGTCCGGTCCGTACGCTGGATCGGCTGGACGTGACAAGAAATGGCGAACTGATCGAAATCCGCGCGACGGCCCAGAGCTTCCTGCACAACCAGATCCGCTCCTTCGCGGGAACGTTGAAGCTTGCGGGAGAAGGCAAGTGGACGCCGGACGACGTTCGCGCCGCTTTGGATGCCCGCGACCGCAAGGCTTGCGGCCCGGTGGCGCCGCCCGATGGCCTCTATTTCATGCAGGTCGATTATCCCGAGGTGATCACCGATCGCCGCCGGGAAAAGGAGGCACGCGATGACGACGACGATCTATCATAATCCCGCTTGTGGCACCTCGCGCAACACCCTTGCCATGATCCGCCAATCCGGCGAGGAGCCGGTAGTGATCGACTATTTGAAAACGCCGCCGACACGCGAGCGATTGGCCGAGATGGTCGCTGCGATGGGGGTCCCCGTCCGCGCGCTGCTGCGCCAAAAGGGCACGCCCTATGATGAACTTGGATTGGGCGATCCATCGCTGAGTGACGACCAGTTGTTGGATGCGATGATCGCGCATCCGATCCTGATCAATCGCCCGATCGTCGTCACCGAAAAAGGCGTGCGGCTCTGCCGGCCATCGGAGACTGTGCTGGATATCCTGCCGAATGCCGCCATCGGGACCTTCACGAAGGAAGACGGTGAAGTCGTTCGAGGCAAATAGCGCCTGATCTAGACCGGATAGATACCGAGAAAGCGCTGCAGGTATTCCGACAGCATCAGCGACGGGACCAGCAGCACCAGCGTCATTGCCCCGACCATCAGGCCCTGGCCGTAGAAGATCATCCTGAGGATGCGGGCGACGGCGAAGACTTGGGCCAGCATGAAGGCCAAGAGCAGCAGCGAGACGAAGCCCACCAGTTGCGGCAGGAAGAAGACCAGCGCCAGCAGCAGCCCGTTGATATAGGAAAGTGGCACACCCAGCCAATTGACACTGACGATCACAGGCGCAAAACGCTCGCCCTTCTTGAAGGCGAGCAGCAGCAAGCCCGCAAAGACCAGCGGCACGAACCAGTTGGCGGCTTCGACGAGCCCAAGCCGGAAATAGAAAAGGGTGCCGACATTGGTATGCGGCGGCATCGTTTGCAGAAAGGCCTGGCGCCACCAGAGCCACGAGATACCCATCGGCGGAAGGCACCAGAAGATTGCCCAGAACGAGCGGTTGACGCCGCGCTCCGACATGTCGAGAAAACGGAAGCCGCGCGGGTCCATGCGGATCAGCAGCCAGATTCCGGCAAGATAGTATTGAACTTCCCTAAAGCCCGGCATTCGCGAACCAGCGCTCGATGAAGGTCTCATAGATTACCGTGAGTCGCTCGAGGTCGGAAACGGCAACGCGCTCGTCGACCATATGCATCGTCTGGCCAACGAGGCCGAACTCGACGACCGGGCAATAATCCTTGATGAAGCGGGCGTCGGACGTGCCGCCCGTGGTGGAAAGCTTCGGCGACTGGGCGGTTACGCTCTCGACCGCGGAGGACAGCGAGGCGATCAGCGCATTGTTGCGAGTCAGGAACACGTGGCTCGGACGCTCGGCCCACACGATGTCGTATTTGAGCGGCGGCCGGCCTGGGCGCAACACGCCTTCAGCCGCAGCGGCATCGAGCCGGCGCAGGATCTCCTGCTGCAGGCTTTCCGCTGTCCACGTGTCGTTGAAGCGGATGTTGAAGCTCGCCGTTGCCTTGGCGGGTACGACGTTCGTCGCCGGATTGCCGACGTCGATGGTCGTCACTTCGAGGTTCGACGGCTGGAAGTTGTCGGTGCCGGCATCGAATGGCGGATCCATCAGCGCTTGGGTGAGCTGCAGGATGCCGCGCACGGCGTTATCGGCCAGATGCGGGTAAGCGGCATGGCCCTGGACGCCATGCACGGTGATCTTGCCGGAGAGCGATCCGCGACGGCCGATCTTGATCATGTCGCCGAGCTGGTCCGGATTGGTCGGTTCGCCGACGAGGCAGGCATCCCAGCGCTCGCCGCGCTCGGCGGTCCACTTGAGCAGCTTGATCGTGCCGTTGACCGCCGGGCCCTCCTCGTCGCCGGTAATCAGGAACGAGACCGATCCCTTCGGCGCTCCATGCTTTTCGACATGGCGGGCAATGGCCGCAACGAAGCAGGCAACGCCGCCCTTCATGTCGACCGCGCCACGGCCAAAGAGTTCGCCGTCGGCGATCTCGGCGGCAAAGGGCGGATGCGTCCAGGCCGCTTCGTCGCCAACCGGCACCACGTCCGTATGCCCGGCAAACATCAGATGCGGGCCCTCAGTGCCGAGCCGCGCATAGAGGTTCTCGATGTCGGGCGTTCCCGGTTCCGTCGCCGTAACCTTGTCCACCTTGAAGCCGAGCGGCGACAGCATTGCTTCGAGTGCCGAAAGCGCGCCGCCCTCGGCAGGAGTGACGGACGGGCAGCGGATCAGGGTCTGAAGATTGGCGACGGGATCGGTAGCGGTCATGGGAGTGGAACTATCCAGCTGTAATGGCAAAGAAAAGGCAAGCCGGCGATGCCGCCTTGTTGAAATGTGCCGTTCATTTTGCCGGATCAAGTCCGACCGTCAGCGTTTGGGCGGCGCGCATCTTTTCGGATGCGCGGACCGCCGGAACGCCAAGACTTGATCAGTCGCGCAGCAGTTCGTTGATGCCCGTCTTCGAGCGGGTCTTTTCGTCGACGCGCTTGACGATGACGGCGCAGTAGAGGTGTGGTGCCGGCTGGCCGTTCGCCATCGTGGCGTTGCCCGAAGGCATGGAGCCTGCAACGACGACGGAGTAGGGCGGCACTTCGCCGTACATCACTTCGCCGGTGGCGCGATCGACGATCTTGGTCGACTTGCCGATATAGACGCCCATGCCAAGCACCGAGCCCTCGCGGATGATGCAGCCTTCGACCACTTCCGAACGCGCGCCGATGAAGCAGTTGTCCTCGATGATCGTCGGGCCGGCCTGCATCGGCTCGAGAACGCCGCCAATGCCGACGCCGCCCGAGAGATGCACATGCTTGCCGATCTGCGCACAGGAGCCGACAGTCGCCCAGGTATCGACCATAGTGCCCTCATCGACGAAGGCGCCGAGATTTACGAAGGACGGCATCAGCACGACGTTCTTGGCAATATAGGCCGAGCGGCGCACCACGCAGTTCGGCACGGCGCGGAAGCCGGCAGCGCGATACTGGTTTTCACCCCAGCCTTCGAACTTGGAAGGCACCTTGTCCCACCAGGTCGAGTTGCCCGAACCACCCTTGACGACCTCCATGTCGTTCAGGCGGAAGGAGAGAAGCACGGCCTTCTTCAGCCACTGATTGACCTTCCAGGCGCCGTCGCTGCCGCGCTCGGCAACGCGTGCCTTGCCGCCATCGAGCAGTTCGAGCGCTGCCTCGACGGCGTCGCGAACTTCGCCCTTCGTGGACGTATTGACGTTGTCACGGTTATCGAAGGCAGCTTCGATTGTCTTTTCAAGGGAAGAAAGGTCGCTGGCGCTCATGGGAATTCCTTAAACTTCGATCTCTATCGTGGAGACCGAAGCCTCCGGAATTGTGATTGGCGGGATGCGATCTGCTCTATCCCATGCAGGGGTAAAATGGAATGATTTTTCGGGGCGTGGTAACTCTCCCAATTCAAAGCAGGAAACGACATACCGGCAGCACCTGCCGGGCATACTGAGAGGCATTTTGACATGGCAAAAACAAAAAACAGCAGGCTGCGGCGCAAGGACGGCGTCTGGGACCCGCTGAAGACGAGCGCAACCGACAAGCATCGCGCCGAAGCCGTGCCGAAAACACCACAAACGTTGTCGCCTGCCTATCGTCTTGCCTATGCCGATGAGGATTTTCTATGCCGCGAAGAGCTGCGGCCGATCCGCTTGCAACTGGAGCTGATGAAGCCGGAAATGCTGCTGACCGAGCGCGGCATCAAATCGACGGTCGTCATGTTCGGCGGCGCCCGCATTCCGGCGCCGGGCCAGAGCGCCTGGGCGGCGAGAAACGAGACGCAGCGCGCCAACCTCGAGGCAGCCTCGGTCTACTACGACGAAGCACGCAAGTTCGCCCGTCTGTGCTCGAAATATTCGGCGGGTTTCGATTTTCATGAGTACGTCGTCGTTACCGGTGGCGGTCCTGGTGTCATGGAAGCCGGCAACCGTGGTGCGGCTGATGAAGGTGCTCCCTCGATCGGCCTCAACATCGTGCTCCCGCATGAGCAGGCACCGAACGTCTATGTGACCCCGGAACTGAGCTTCAATTTCCACTATTTCGCGATCCGCAAGATGCACTTCATGGTGCGGGCAAAGGCGATCGCTGTCTTCCCCGGCGGCTTCGGTACGCTCGATGAATTCTTCGAGTGCCTGACGCTGATCCAGACCGGTCGGATGGAAAAGATGCCGTTGATCCTGTTCGGCGAGAAGTTCTGGAGGAGCATCGTCAATTTCGAGGCGCTTGCGGAATTCGGCACGATTGCGCCCGACGATGTCGACCTGATCAGCTTTGTCGATACTGCCGACGCTGCCTGGAAGATCATCCAGGATTTCTACGAACACCACGAGTAAGAAAAAGCCCGCCGGTTGGCGGGCTTCGATCTCTGTAAGCTCAAGCTTACGGGAACGGGCGATCCGGCATGTCGTCGAGCGAGATCGTGCCGTCCTTGTTGCGGTCCATCCAGGTGAAGAACTTGTCGAAGGCCGCTTCGGCTTCCTGTTTGGAGATCTGGCCGTTCTCGTCGGTATCGAAGCGCTGCATCATCATCATGCCGCGCATCATCCCGCCATGCATGCCGCGGCGATCCGGACGGCCGTCGGAGCCGGGCTGGGGCGGTGCCGGTTGGGCGTTGTCTGCATCGGCCGGCGGCGCCATCGGTGCAGCATCGTCGTCCGTTGCGTCATCGGCGGGTGCCTTTACCTTGGCCATCTGCGCTTCGCGGTATTTGCGGATTTCGCCTGGCGTCAGGGAGCCGTCCTTGTCGGTATCGATCGCGACGAAGATTGCCTCCATCCCGTCTTTGGCTTCCTGCTTGGAAATCTGTCCGTCCTTGTTCGTGTCGAACTGCTTCAGCATGCGAACGAAGATGACTTCACGGATCGCGCCCATGCGCGGCCCCATCATCATGCCCATGGCGTGTTGCGGGCGCGACGAATGATGCTTCTTGTCGTGAGAGGCGGCAAAACTGGTGCCGGCTGCGGCACCGACGATCATGACGGAGGAGAGTGCGGCCAGTATCAGCTTGTTTCGTGACATCTCAATTCCTTTCGATCTGCAATCACAATGAGGACTACAGGTGAAAGGGTAGGGCCGGTGCGGCAAATTGCCCAATTAAAGATCGGTAAGCTGGATGAAATTTCTGTAATCTAGTCGGCAATCTTCGCAAGAAAATCAGTTAGATCGTCGGTCACGAAGTCGATGTGATCGTCCTCGCCGCTCGTCTTTTCCCACCATTCGACGACCGTGTCCTCGAGGTTGTTCGGCACCAGCAGGACCGTCTGCATGCCGAGCGCTTTCGGGACCTTCAAGTTGCGTGGGAGATCCTCGAACATCGCCGCCTTGCCGGTCTCGATCCGCTTCAGCGCAGTGAACTTGTCATAGGTCTCCTGCGCCGGTTTCGGCACGAAATCGGCGGCCACGATGTCGAAGATGTCGTCGAAATGCTCGAGGATGCCGAGTGCGCCTGCGGCCATCTCGGCATGCCTGACGCTGCCATTGGTGAAGATGAACTTGCGGCCCGGCAGGGCCTTGATTGCCGCGCCGAGTTCCGGCTGCGCCGTCAGGCTCGAATAGTCGATCGCATGCGCCTTCTCAAGGAAGTCGTTCGGATCGATGCCGTGGTGGATCATCAGCCCTTGCAGGGTCGTACCGTGATCGAGGTAGTACTGCTTCTGCAGCTTCCGCGCCTCGTCCCGCTCCATCTGCAGCAGGGTCGCGACATAGGCCGTCATGTTCTTGTCGATCTGCGCGAACAGGTTGACGTGGTGCGGGTAGAGGGTGTTGTCGAGGTCGAAAACCCACTCGGTCACATGCGCGAAGTCCGCCTTGGTCGGCGTGCGATCTATCTTGGTCATATTCGCGTTATGGCACGCCTTGCCACCCAAGGAAATCGGCAAGAAAAAATAGACGCCCGATTTGCGGCGGACGCAGCCGGGAAGGGATGATAGAACGGCTCATGCTCTTTGACCTGCCCGATGACAACGCGCTCTACGATGCGCTGATTGCCCGCAGCGCGGCCTATGAGGGCCTCGCTTACGTTTGCGTCAAGACAACCGGCATCTTCTGCCGGCTGACCTGCCCGGCTCGTAAACCGAAGCGGGAAAACACGCTGTTCTATGATTCTGTCGCCACCTGCATGCAGTCCGGATTTCGGCCCTGCCAACGCTGCCGGCCTCTGGAGGAGGCGGGCAGGGAGCCGATCGTCGACCAGCTTCTCACCGCGCTCGACCGCGATCCCGCAGCGCGATGGACGGAGGACGATCTGATTGCGGGCGGCTACGATCCCTCGACCGTACGGAGAGCCTTCAAGCGATCCCTCGGCATGACCTTTCTCGATATCGCCCGTTATCGCCGTCTTGGCGAGGCGGCGAAGCAGCTGGCGAATGGCGCCCGTGTCATCGATGCTCAGATCGAGGCAGGGTATGAATCGGGCAGCGGCTTCCGCGCGGCATTTCAGCGGCTGATCGGCAAAGCGCCCGCGCTATCGCAGAAACGCGACCTTCTGCGTGCGGATTGGTTCGAAACGCCGCTCGGCCCCATGGTTGCTGTGGCCGACCAGACGCATTTGCATCTCCTCGAATTCCACGACCGCAAGGCGCTGCCTGCTGAGCTAGACAAGCTGCAGCGCAAGACGCGCTCTACCGTCGCAGCCGGCCGCACGCCGGCGATCGAGCAGATCGATGCCGAGCTGAAGGCGTATTTCGATGGCAGATCGGCATCCTTCCGGACGCCGCTTGCGCTGGGTTTCGGCACGGCTTTCGAGCGGCAGGTCTGGTTGAAGCTGATGGAGATACCCGTTGGCGAGACACGCGCCTACGGCGACATTGCGCGCGATATGGAAAACCCGCAGATCGTGCGCGCCGTCGGCCGCGCAAACGGGGCGAACCAGATGGCGATTGTCATCCCCTGCCACCGGCTGATTGGCGCCGATGGCTCGCTGACCGGCTACGGCGGCGGGCTCTGGCGCAAGCAATGGCTTTTGCGACACGAAAATGAGATGAAATCCAAGAGATTGTCTGTGGAGGGAATTCAATGAATCAGGCTGAGAAGGCAAAGGCGTTCGGTGCCTTGCATCAAAAGGGCAATCCCCTCGTCCTTTATAACATATGGGACGCCGGAACGGCGAAGGCGGTGACCGAAGCCGGCGCAAAGGCGCTGGCGACCGGAAGCTGGTCGGTCGCAGCAGCGCAGGGCTATGGTGATGGTGAAAAGATTCCGATGGAGGCGTTGATCGCCACAACCCGCCAGATCACCGCTGTCAACGACCTGCCGCTCTCGGTCGATTTCGAGGGTGCCTATTCCACCGATCCGGCCGGTGCTGCCACCAATGTCGAAAAGCTGATCGACGCCGGCGCGATCGGTATCAACTTCGAAGATCAGGTTGTTGGCGGCGAAGGGCTGCACGCCGTCGATAAGCAGGTCGCCCGCATCCGCGCCATCCGCGAGATGGCGGAGCGCCGCGGCCTTGCCTTCTTCATCAATGCGCGCACCGATCTGTTCTTGCGCGAAGGTGATCTTTCGAAGCATGCCGGTCTGGTTGAGGAAGCGATCGAGCGCGGCAAGGCTTACGCTGCCGCCGGCGCCAACGGCTTCTTCGTGCCTTGGCTGATCGACGAGGGTCTCATCGAGAAGGTCTGCGCCGCGTCGCCGCTGCCGGTCAACATCATGATGCGGCCGGGCGCCCCCGACGTGAAAACGCTGGCGAAGCTCGGTGTCAGCCGCGTCAGCTACGGGCCGGGACCATATCGGGCGATGATGGAGAAGCTGAAAGAGGCAGCCGCGGCGGTCTATGCCGCCGCGGGCTAACAGAGGTCCGGCAAAGCTCAGGGAACGATCAGCGTTCCCGCGCCGTGCTCGGTGAAGATCTCGAGCAGGACCGAATGGGCGGTCTTGCCGTTTAGGATGACGACACCCTGGACGCCGGCCTTGATCGCATCGATGCAGGTCTCGACCTTCGGGATCATGCCACCGGAGATCGTGCCGTCGGCGATCAGCGCGTGCGCCTGCGCGACGGACAATTCCTTGATCAGGTTGCCCTGCTTGTCGAGAACACCGGGAACATCCGTCAGGAAGAGCAGGCGGGTGGCGTTCAGCGCGCCGGCGATCGCGCCGGCAAAGGTGTCGGCGTTGATGTTGTAGGTCGCACCGTCGCGGCCAGGGGCGACCGGAGCAATGACCGGGATCATCTCCGAGCGGGCAAGCAGGTCAAGCAGCGTGCGGTCGACTTCGACGACCTCGCCGACGAAGCCGAGGTCGAGCACGCGTTCGATGTTCGAATCCGGGTCCTTGATCTTCTTTTGCGCCTTTTCGGCAAAGACCATGTTGCCGTCCTTGCCGCAGAGTCCGATCGCCCATTCGCCCGTCTGGTTGATGAGCGCGACGATTTCCTTGTTGATCGAGCCGGCGAGAACCATTTCGACGATCTCGACGGTCTTGGCGTCGGTGACGCGCAGGCCGCCTTCGAATTTCGATTCGATGCCCATCTTCGTCAGCATCGCGCCGATCTGCGGGCCGCCGCCGTGGACGACGATCGGATTGACGCCGGACTGTTTCAAGAGCGCGATGTCGCTCGCGAAGGCCTTGCCGAGCTCGGCATTGCCCATGGCATGGCCGCCGTACTTCACGACGATCGTCTTGTTCTCATAGCGCTGCATGAAGGGCAGGGCCTGCGCAAGCAGGCGTGCCTGGGTTTCGCTTTCGGACTGGTTCATGGGATACCCCGCGGAATTGATCGCGGCCTTTTATCTCAAGTTTTTGACAGATGGAATAATCCAGAGGCCATTAGTTTGCCGTATCAGCTGGCAGTAAGCCCGGGAGTCGGGCTAGTGGTAAGGGGCATGGCATGACAAGCGACGAAATCGCGCATCTGATCAGCCTCGTGGCGATCGGCGATCGCAAGGCCTTTGCCACGCTCTATCGCGAGACCAGCCCGAAACTCTTTTCCATCTGCCTGCGTATTTTGAAAGACAGAACCGAGGCCGAGGAATCGCTTCAGGAAGTCTACGTGAAGATTTGGCAGCGTGCCGGCGTGTTCGCTGCCGGATCCGGTACGCCGTCTTCCTGGCTCGCGGCAATCGCGCGCAACCAGGCGATCGACATCATGCGCGCGCGAAAGCCGATCGCCGACGAACTCGATAGTGCCTACGACCTCGCGGATGACGAACCCTCCCCCGAGATACAGACTGTGATCAAGGATGAAGGAAGGCGCATTGACACCTGCATGGAAGAGTTGGAAGCTGATCGGGCAATGGCGGTGAAGAAAGCTTACGTCGAAGGGCAGAGCTATCAGGAACTGGCCCATCAGTTTGGCGTCCCTTTGAACACGATGCGCACATGGCTGCGTCGCAGCCTCTTGAAACTGAGAGAGTGCATGGAACGATGACATCGCCGGATCAGAGCAAGGGAGGCCGCTCCCGCGACGAGGTACTCGCCGGTGAGTATGTTCTTGGTGTTCTTTCCTTCAAGGATCGGCGAGTTGTAGAGGAGCGGATGCGTCGCGACAGGCAGTTCGCGGCGATCGTCAGCCGCTGGGAAACCAATCTCTCCTCCTTCAACGACGATTACGACGTCGTCAGCCCCAGCCAGGAAACGTTCAAGCAGATCGAGGCGCGGTTGTTTGGTGCGCCGGAAGCAACTCCGGCGCCGGCGCGTGGAGTGTGGGGTTCGCTCATTTTCTGGCGCTGTCTCGCGCTCGTCTCGCTGTTGATCACCGCGGGCGCACTGACGATTGCCACTGTTGCCGTCACTCCGCCTCAGGCCTCAGCACCGCTCGTGGCAGAACTGACGGCCTCCGGCAGCCAGGTCAATCTACTTGCCTCCTATGAACGACAGAGCGGAAAACTGCGGATCGTACCCATCGCCACCGGCAAGCCCGAAGAGAAGTCGCTGGAGCTCTGGCTTGTTCCGGCAAGCGGTGCACCACGATCGCTTGGCGTATTCCCTCCGGGTCAAACAGGCGAATTGGTCATCCCTGTCGATATGCGCGGCAGCGTTGACGAAGGCGCAGTCCTTGCGGTCAGCCTCGAGCCTTTCGGCGGCTCGCCGACCGGGCAGGCCACCGGGCCGATCGTGGCTAGCGGTACGACGCACCGCCGTTGACCTTTTTTCAGCAAGTTTGCGCTCTGGCTGAAACTCTCCCCACGAACCTCCCGTAGATCCTCATGTCCGTAAGGAATGTCGGCATCCGGTCGGCTTAGCCACGGACGCTAGAGGAGAACCATCATGATGAAGTCCGCACTGCGCTTGAGCGTGCTTGCTGCTGCCGTTTCCGCATTTGCTTTCACTGCGCAGGCCAAGAACCCAATGGTCGGTGGCGCCGCAATGTATCCGACCAAGGATATCGTGCAGAATGCCATGAACTCGAAGGATCACACGACGCTGGTTGCGGCGGTAAAGGCTGCTGGTCTCGTATCGACGCTCGAAGGCAAGGGACCTTTCACAGTCTTTGCTCCGACCAATGAGGCTTTCGCGGAATTGCCCGCCGGCACGGTCGATACGTTGCTGAAGCCGGAAAACAAGGCCCAACTAACGAAGGTCCTGACCTGCCACGTCGTCGCCGCTGACGCGATGGCCAAAACCGTTGCCAAGATGATCAAGGCCGACGGTGGAGAACACGACATCAAGACGGTCGGCGGTTGCGTGCTGAAGGCCAAGGAAAACATGGGCAAGATCACGATCACCGATGAAAACGGCGATGTCGCCCATGTGACCATCGCTGACGTGAAGCAGTCGAACGGCGTCATCCACGTCGTTGACAAGGTTCTGCTGCCGAAAATGTAAGCCGGTTCAGGCAGTCAGCGGAAGGCGCCCAATTCCATCTGGGCGCCTTTTTTCATTTCCAGTTGGTGATCCCGACCGTTTGGGCAATCGCCTCACGCAGGTCATCGAGACCCTCGCTCTTCTCCGAGGAGGAGGCGATGATGCCGGGATAGGCCGCCGGCCGCTTCTTGATCTTTTCCGCGGTGTCCGCGAGCAGCTTGATCACAGCCGGTGGCTTGATCTTGTCTGTCTTGGTCAGAACGATCTGGTATGAGACGGCCGCCTTGTCGAGCAGATCGAGAACCTCGTCATCGTTCTTCTTCACGCCATGGCGGCTGTCGATCAGCACATAGACCCGCTTCAACGTCGCGCGGCCGCGCAGGTAATCGAAGACGAGCTTCGTCCAGGCATCGACCTGATCCTTCGGCGCCTGCGCGTAGCCATAGCCCGGCATGTCGACGAGAGCCATGGGTGGCAGGTCGCCGGCTTCACCGGAGTAACCCTCCGGCACGAAGTAGTTGAGTTCCTGTGTGCGCCCCGGCGTATTCGAGGTACGCGCCAGTCCCTTGTGACTGACGAGCGCATTGATCAGTGATGACTTGCCGACGTTCGATCGGCCGGCAAAGGCCACTTCCAGCGGCCCTTCCGGCGGCAGGAACTTCAGGGACGGAACGCCGCGGATAAAGGTCCAGGGGCGCCCGAACAGCGGCTTGTCGTTCTTGTTGTCGGTCATTCGGCCTTTTCCAGTCCAGATCCAATGTGCCTATGGCATTCAGGTTTCGGGTGATTTTGTCAACCGACCGGCAGCTGCCAGGTTACCGCAGCAACGCCGGCTGAAATGAAAAGCCCCGCCGAAGCGGGGCTTTTGTCATTTCTCCGTCGGGGCCGGCTTTCGCTTGAAGAGCCCCTTCAGGTTGCTGAAGAGTTCGATCTTCACGCCATGGCGCTTCATGATTACCGACTGCTGGATCACCGACAGCGTGTTGTTCCACGCCCAGTAGATGACCAGACCGGCCGGGAAGCTCGCCAGCATGAAGGTGAAGACCAGCGGCATCCAGTTGAAGATCATTGCCTGCGTCGGATCCGGCGGCGTCGGGTTCATGCGCATCTGCAGGAACATCGTCACACCCATGATCAGCGGCCAGACGCCGAGATGCAGGAAGGCGGGAGCCGCAAACGGCAGCAGGCCGAAGAGGTTGATGAACGAGGTCGGATCGGGCGCCGAAAGGTCCTGGATCCAGCCGAAGAACGGCGCGTGGCGCATCTCGATGGTGATGTAGATCACCTTGTAGAGCGAGAAGAAGATCGGGATCTGCAGCGCGATCGGCCAGCAACCGGCGATCGGGTTGATCTTCTCTTCCTTGTAGAGCGCCATCGTCGCTTGCTGCAGGCCCATGCGGTCGTCGCCGAACTTGGCCTTCAGCTCCTCCATCTTCGGCTGCACGCGCTTCATGTTCGCCATCGAAGCGTACTGCTTGCTGGCGAGCGGGAAGAACAGCGCCTTGACGACGATGGTGGTCATCAGAATGGCGACGCCGAAGTTTCCGAAGTAACGGAAGAAGAAGTCCATCAGCCTGAACATCGGCTTCGTCAGGAAGTAGAACCAGCCCCAGTCGATCAACCGGTCAAACTTCGGAATCGAATACGTCTTCTCGTAGCCGTCAATAACAGGAACTTCCTTGGCGCCTGCGAACACGAGGTTCTTCAGTTCAAGCGACTGGCCAGGAGCGACGGTAACGGCGTTCTGCTTGTAGTCGGCCTGGAAACGCGGCTGACCATCCGTGAAGTGCGTGAAGCGTGCATCATACGGGGTCTGCTGCGGCGGAATGATCGTTGCCGCCCAGTACTTGTCGGTGATGCCGAGCCAGCCACCGGTTGCCGTTGCAGGCGTGACGGCTTCCTTCTCGACAGCGGCGTACTTGCTCTCGAGCAGGCTGTCACCGATGACGCCGATGAAGCCTTCGTGCAGCACGTAGGTCGAGGCAACGGCAGGCTTGTTGTAACGGGTGACGCGGCCATAGGAGGACAATGCCGCCGGAGCCGGGCCCGCATTGGTAACCTTGTCAGTGACCGTGAACATGTAGTGCTCATCGACCGAGATGGTGCGGGCGAAGGTGATGCCCTTGTCATTGGTGTAGGTGAGCGTAACCGGGGTCGTTTCGGTCAGCTTAGCCCCTTCCGGTGCGGTCCAGACGGTCGAGGGACCCGGAACGCTGCCGGTAGCGGCGTCGCCGATGTAGCCGAGTTCGGCGAAGTAGCCGTCCTTCGTCTCCGACGGGCTGAAGAGCGTAATGATCGGGCTCGAGTCATCCACGGTCTCGTGATAGCCCTTGAGCTTCAGGTCATCGAGGCGCGCACCGACAAGGTTGATCGAGCCTGCAAGAGCAGCCGTATCGATCGTGACGCGCGGGTTCTTGGCAAGTGCGTCAGCAAGCGAGGTTGTCGCGGCAGCCTGGCCGGAAGGCGCGGCGCCACTCGTCTGGGCCGTACCCGCGCCACCAGCAGCAGGGGTCTGCACCTGTTCGGTCTTCTGCTGCGCTTTTTGAGCGAGTTCCGCCTTGCGCTGCGCTTCGATGCGCGGATTCATGTAGAGGAATTGCCACCCGAGAACGATCAGCACGGAGAGGGCGATCGCAATGAAGTAGTTGCGGTTGTTTTGCATCATACGTTCCTGGGGCGGCCGTCTCCGGACCGCTTGTGTTTCGGCTTGGTCTCGACGCGAGTTTTGAGCTCTGCGGCTAATTTTTCGAAGGGTGCTTGCAGCACGTCTCTTCGCGCGACAACCACATAGTCGTGTCCGGGCTGCATTGCAAACCCTGCATGAAGTCGCACCGCCTCTTTCAGGCGCCGCCTCATGCGGTTTCTTTCGACCGAGTTGCCATGTTTCTTGGTGACGGTGAAGCCGACGCGGGCTTCGGCCTCTGGTTCCTTCCGGTCGAGGACTTCGAGCAGGAAGAAGCTGCCCCTGCGCTTTTCGCCATTGCGGACAGCAAGAAACTGCGGGCGGCTTTTCAGCCGCCCGGCAGTCATTTTCTTCTTATTGGTCGTCAATTCGCCCGCCATCTCTTATCGGGCAATTCGGCCTTAGGCCGAAAGACGCTTGCGGCCGCGTGCGCGGCGAGCAACGATAACCTTACGGCCGCCCTTGGTGGCCATACGTGCACGGAAACCGTGGCGGCGCTTGCGAACAAGCTTGGATGGTTGGTAGGTACGCTTCATTTATTTAAACACCGCGGAGTGCGGCCCTTCTTGAATTTGCATATTGCAAGGAGCGTTGTTTTTCGAACGGGCGAGGCTAACGAGAGCCTTATATGACCGGACGTGCGGCGGCTTATACGGATGAAGGCCGTCAAAGTCAATTATCGCCCGGAATTTCTGGATTTCGGCCCTCTGTTACAAGATTTAGCGATGCACATTAATGTTTGTGACAGCGCGTTAACGTCGGCCGTGCGTAATATTTTTCTTCGTTCGCAACTGCTGCGCGCATTCTCGGGGCGATCTAGCGTTTTTCGGCGCAAAAAACCAAACGTCGACGACTAAGTACAGGTAATTTTTTGTAGTTAGGCGACCAAGCATCCGAAATCTAACGTTAATTTATTTCGGCCAAATTTAGCTATCGGCCGGAAAGCTTTCCCGGCTTGTCATCAGTTTCTGGGGGGCTTCCTTTGAAAATCCGAGGTAAGATCAATCTGCTCGTTTCCGCCATGTGCGGCGTTGCTTTGCTGATCGGGGCAACGGCACTTTGGGCCGTACATCAATATGACGGGAACCTGTCGGCTTATGAAGACGCGTCTGATCGTGCTTACTACGGCGAGCGCCTCAACCGCTTCGTGACGGCGACGGTCATGGAGGCCCGCGGAATCTACGGCGCTCCCTCGACAAAGGAAGCCGCTGCCTTCGCCAAGGGGCTGCTGACGGATCTCGATCAGATCGACAAGGTAATTGCCTCCTGGGCTCCGCTGGTTCCTGAAAGCCAGAAAGACACCTTCGTGAAAATGACCGAGCGCGCCAAGGAATTCCGGACGTTCCGCGCTGAAACAGCCCGCCTCGGCACCGAAGTGAGCCCGCAGGCAGCGAACGAGCAGGGCAACAACGACGCCAACCGAGCCAATCGCAAGGCTTTCCAGGCGGAGATCGATGCGATCGTCGCGACCGACAAGGCGACACTCGATGCTGTCAATGCACAGGTCGAAAGCTCGCGCACCTCCGTCTTGTGGCTCGTGATTGCGATTACCGGTGTCGGCATTGTGGCTGGCGTCGGTATGGGCTTCTACATCGGCACAATTCAGCTCAGCCGCCCGATCAAGAAGGTCACGGACGCGATCAAGCAGGTTGCCAACGGTAACTTTGAGGCCGAAGTGCCTTTTGCGGGACGTCAGGATGAAATCGGCGAAATGGCCGCCGCGGTCGCTGTCTTCAAGGAGAATGGTCTCGCCGTACGTCGCATGAATGCGCAGGAAACCGCCATGCGCGCCAAGAGCGACGATCTGCAGTCCAGCATGTCCGTCGTCGTTGCATCCGCAGCCGCCGGCGACTTCAGCCGCCGCATCGAAAAGGACTACGGCGACGACAACCTCAACCAGTTCGCCAGCAACATCAACCATCTGCTTTCCAGCATCGATGCCGGTGTCGGCGAAACGCGCCGGGTGATTGCAAGTCTGGCGGAGGGCGACTTGACGCAGACGATGCGCGGCAACTTCCAGGGCGCCTTCGCCGAACTGCAGCAGAACGTCAACAGCACATTCGCGACGCTGCAGACAACGATGCGCGAAGTACGCGAGACGGCCGAAGGCTTCCACGGCAACACAAACGAGCTGCGCGCCGCAAGCGACGACCTCTCCAAGCGCACCGAGCAGCAAGCCGCTGCCCTCGAACAGACCTCGGCGGCTCTCGACGAGATCACCGCGGTCGTCAACAATTCGACCGAGCGCGCTCAGGAAGCCAGTGTCATGGTCTCCGAGGCCAAGGACGACGCCGGCAAGTCGGGCGTGGTCGTCCGCAATGCCGTCGACGCAATGGGTCGCATTGAGCAGGCTTCGCGCGAAATCAGCCAGATCATCAACGTCATCGACGAGATCGCCTTCCAGACGAACCTGCTGGCGCTGAACGCAGGCGTCGAAGCGGCGCGTGCAGGCGAGGCGGGCAAGGGTTTCGCCGTCGTCGCTCAGGAAGTTCGCGAGCTGGCACAGCGGTCGGCAACCGCCGCTAAGGACATCAAAGGCCTGATCACCAAATCCGGCGATGAAGTACAGGTTGGCGTAAAGCTGGTGCAGGCGACTGGCGAGGCGCTGTCCCAGATCGAACGCCGCGTCAACGCGATCAACGACCATATCCACTCGATCGCGACGGCTGCGAAGGAGCAATCAACTGGCCTCAAGGAGGTCAATACCGCCGTCAATCAGATGGATCAGGTGACGCAGCAGAACGCCGCCATGGTCGAGGAAACCTCGGCGGCAACGCATAAGCTCTCCGGCGAAGCCGATGGCCTTGTCCGCCTGATCTCCCGCTTCAAGGTCTCCAACGTGCCGGCAGCGGCGGCCGTCGCCGTCGCGCGCCATCAGGAACATCGCCCGGTGGCCTCTCCGGCCCGCCGGGCCATGGGGACCGTCGCCCGCGCGTTCAGCGGCAACGCCGCCGTCGCCGAGCAGAATTGGGAAGAGTTTTAATCGCCCGGCACTTTCTTGGACAGCCGCGAAACGCCGCCTCAGGGCGGCGTTTCCTTTTGTCGCAAATGGGTTTGCTCGCAAAGATTTGAAAGCGGACCGTCATCGTCTAATATAGAACGCGCAAAGGGCGCCCGGCGCCAAGCGGACGAAAGACAATGCAAGCCCACGATCAAGGCGACAATCTTCTCCCAGGCGGTGCTGCCGGGACCGAGGCCGACCAGGCGGACCAGCGCCCGTCCGGCAAGTTCGGCGGGCTTTCCGGCAAGTTGCTGTGGCTGACGGTTGTCTGCATCATGCTCGCCGAGGTGCTGATCTTCTTTCCGTCGGTTGCCACCATGCGCCTGCGGTGGCTGGACGAAAGGCTGAATGCCGCGGCCGCGGCCGCGATCGTGATCGACGGTCTGCAGCCGGTGGAACTGCCGCGCGCGCTGCAGAAGGAAACCCTGGAAGCGACCGGCACCAAGGCGATCGTGCTGCGGAAAGAGGGCACCTCGCGCCTACTTGCGACGACGGACATGCCGACCTCCGTCGATGAACAGTATGATTTGACCGATGTGCCACCAGTGACCGCGATTCGCGACGCGCTCGATACGATGATTTTTGGCGGCAACCGCCTGATCCGCGTCTACGGTCCGGTACAGGACACCAATACCGGTGTCGAAGTGCTGATGAAGGACAAGCACCTCCGCAATGCGATGCTTGTTTATTCCCGCAACGTCTTTCTGCTGTCGATCCTGATTTCACTGTTTACCGCGACGCTGGTGTTCTTCGCGATTAACCGCATCCTGATTCGGCCGATTCGCAAGCTAACCGGCAGCATGCAGCAATTCTCCTCCGATCCCGAAAATCCGCAGAATGTCTTTGTCGGCGACGGCGGCCGCGACGAGCTTGCCGTTGCCGGACGGCACCTGACCTCCATGCAGTTGGAACTGCAGAAGACGCTGAAGCAGCAGAGAAACCTTGCAGCGCTCGGCCTAGCAGTTTCCAAGATCAACCACGACATGCGCAACATCCTGGCCTCGGCACAGCTGATGTCGGACCGTCTTGTGGACGTCGATGATCCGATGGTGAAGGCCTTTGCGCCAAAGTTGCTGCGCACCATCGACCGCGCCGTCGGTTATACGACTGAGGTGCTGTCCTATGGCCAGGCAAGCGAAGCGGCACCTCGTCGGCGCCGCATCCGGCTCCATGACCTGACCCAGGACGTGAAGGACATGTTGGCGATCGATGCTCAGAGCGGTATCGAGTTCGTCGGCCAGGTCGCGCCCGAGCTCGAGGTCGATGCAGACAGCGAGCAATTGTTTCGTGTCATCCACAATCTCTGCCGCAACGCCGTGCAGGCCCTCAGCGCACCGGCGATAGCGCGCGGAGCCGAGGGCGCCAAGCGCATCACCGTTTCGGCGCAGCGCGTCGGCAGCGTGGTCAGCATCATCGTCGATGATACCGGGCCCGGTATGCCGCAAAAGGCCCGACAAAATCTCTTCGCCGCCTTCCGCGGCTCGGCCCGCTCCGGCGGAACGGGCCTGGGGCTGGTGATCGCCCGCGAACTCGTGCTGGCGCACGGTGGCACCATCGCTCTTGTGGAAAAGCCTTCGGTTGGAACGCAGTTTCGCATCGAGATTCCGGATCGCCCGCTATCGCTCGACGACTACCGCGGCCGCGCGCTGCAGGAAAAGTGATGCATTTTGCGCATTTCCGCTCTGCGCCATCAAAGTCGCGATTTTTTCAGAAAGCCTATTGCAATCCCCGAAAGGACCCTTTAGAGAACCGCCCACGCAAGCGGTTCGGCCGCTTCCGGCACGCACCCGTAGCTCAGCTGGATAGAGCACCAGACTACGAATCTGGGGGTCAGGAGTTCGAATCTCTTCGGGTGCGCCATTCTCTTCATCATATCATATTTATGTCCGGTTGGCGCCGGTTCTGCGCGCGCAACGCATCCCTCTGCGGCTTAGGCGAAAAAAAAGCCCCGCCGACTCGGCAGGGCTGCAGGGATTTGGTCTGCGGTGGCGTCAGATATCGTCAGTGGCGGCAAACCGTCTTGTACTTGGTAATCTCATGGTGATGGCTGCGCACCTGGTAGGGTTCCCTCCAGCAGCGCTGGTAGGAAGAATAGTGGCGATCGCGCCAGTAGCGTGGCGGCGGGCCGTGGCGATAGTTGGGCCGGTAATCATCATGGTAGCCCGGCGTTCCAATAATCACTCTGACATTATCGGCAAACGAAGGGGCGGCTGTTGATGCAAGCGATGTCAGGACAATGGCTGCTACGGTAATAAGCTTTTTCATGTTCTACTCCTTTGAGCACGTAACGCCGCTGGTTAGGCATTTGTTTCAAAGGATATTTTTCTGAACATGAACCTTGGCTGAGGCGGCCGTTCATAAACGTCGCCGTCTGGCAGTCCCAAGACGGCGAGGGTAGTCGACGCGCCTACAGCCGCAATGGAGCGATTGTGGATCGCGGCGATCAACGCTTTTCTTCGATTGTCCGGATGCCAGGAAGGCCGCTTGTGATTTGCGAGGCTGCGTTAGAACGACGCGCACGTCAGTCATGAAAATCACGCGACTCCAACCAGGGTATGGTGTGAGACTCGCGAGTCTTCCCGAGACCCACCAAAGTCAGCCGATGTCGGCAATCGCGTGATCCGCCGCCCCTGGACGTCCCTACGGTCGGTGACTGAAGCGGGCGATTTGCGCATTCTTCATCAGGTTGCGAAAGTTGGGTCCGCTGACATGCACCAACGTCGTGTGGTCACCGCCCTCGAAATAAACGTCACTGGCGTCGCCTAGGCTTTCGTCGAGAATGACAGGCACGTCGTACGCCGATCCGATCGGCGGGACCGCACCTATATCGCAATCGGCGAAAAGTGTGCTGACTTCATTTTCCGAGGCGAGGCCGAGGCGCTTGTTCATCACATCCTGCAGCGTGCTGAGCTCGAGCCGGTGAGTGCTCGGAACAACGGCCAGTACATATCCCATTTCGTGATGGACGACGACAGATTTGGCGAGCCTGCTGCCCGGAACATGGGCGGCCTGCGCTGACTGGCTGGTCGTCGCTGTACGATGATGAGGCACGGTGTCGTAGGCGATGCCTTCACCGTCGATATAGTCCCGAAGCTTCCTTGCGATGGTCATCTCGGGTTCCCCTTAAGATTGCGTCGGAAGGCATACAGGGCATTCTCCTCTCATCGTCCGCGAAGTCAACGGCGAAGGGTGCAACGCGTGACCGCCACAGGACCATGGCGGTCACGCAAGTTCGGCGCACCACTTAGGCGCGCCGGCTGTCTCCTTCCTAGGCGGAGACTCTCACCTCGCCATGCTTGGCCAGTGCCTCGTCCGTCGAGAGCACGGAGGCGTAGGCAAAGGCGAACGCTGCCATGAACGCCGCATGCGCTTGTGCGGCAGGAACCAGCGTGCCGTTGAATTCGAGGTCGCGTGTTGCGCAGGCATCATGGACAACCGTTACCCGGTAGCCGAGATCGCTGGCGGCGCGTGTCACGGCATCGATGCACATGTGGCTCATGCTGCCGACGACCGTAACCTCTTCGATGCCATGACGATCAAGCGTCGCCTTCAGGTCTGTTTCACGAAACGCGTTGACATGGTTCTTCACGATGACGGTCTCGCCCGGTCGATTCAACACCTTCTGATGAATCTGTGCACCCTCGGACCCTGCAAGGAAGAAAGCCGCAGTCTCGCCGATCGACTCATGCCTGACGTGGATGATTAGGTCGCCGGCATCGCGGGCCGCCGCGACGATCCGTGCAGCATTGTCGGCAGCGGCATCGGCGCCGCTCAACGGCCATTTGCCGTTCGGGAAATAATCGTTCTGAATGTCGACGACGATGAGGGCTTGTTTGGTCATGTCCTAATATCCTTTTATTCCTTCCGGGACGGTCCCGTCCGTTGATGGACAAACTATGTCGGAAGCGGCATGGTGTGGATTGGCGAAATTGACATTATCGAGGTCAAAACTGACAAATGAGCCAAGCCAGCCCACCGACCGAGATCGGCATCCTGCTTTATCCGCACGTCCAACTCGCAGCCGTCTATGGGCTGACTGATCTATTCAATCTGGCGAATCGGTTTGCAACGAGGCAGCGCCCTTCGGGGAGCCCGGCGTTGCGCGTAAGCCATTGGCAGGAGACAGAAGCCGCGGAGGCGGTCGAGCGCGTATTCGATACGGCACCTGGCACCCCGGGGCCGCCCGACGTGCTGCTGCTGCCCCCGAGCTTCGGCGAACCGATGACATCCGAGGAGGCCGCTCCGCTGGCCCGATGGCTTCGCCAGCGGCATGCCGAGGGAACGACGCTGAGTTCGGTCTGTATCGGCGCCTTCCTGCTTGCCGAGACAGGTCTTCTGGCGCATCGGATGGCGACGACTCACTGGACCTACGCGGCGGTACTGGCTGAACGCTTTCCCGACGTGCGGGTCGATACCGACAAGCTCATCATCGATGAAGGCGACGTCATTACCGCCGGCGGCCTGATGGCCTGGACCGATCTCGGCCTGAAGCTCGTCGACAGATTGTTGGGATCGGCTGTCATGCTGGAGACGGCACGCTACCTCTTGGTGGATCCACCTGGAAGGGAGCAACGCTGCTATAGCAGCTTCTCGCCGCGCTTGAACCATGGCGACGAACAGATCCTGAAGGTGCAGCACTGGCTACACGCGAGCGGCGCACGCCAAGTCACGCTGCCCGCGATGGCCGAGTGCGCGCGCCTGGAAGAGCGCACCTTCCTTCGCCGTTTCCACAAGGCGACAGGGTTTCGACCGACGGAATACTGCCAGCATCTGCGGGTCGGCAAGGCGCGTGAAATGCTGGAGTCATCGAAACGTACCGTCGAGCAGATCGCCGTTGCTGCCGGCTACGAGGATCCGGGCGCCTTCCGCAAGGTGTTCCAGAAGATTACCGGGCTGTCGCCGGGAGACTACCGCAGCCGCTTCGGATTGAACGGCAGGGCATGAATTGAGGCCGGCTGGCTAGCTTGGCGCAATATTGCGACGCGATGGTGCAATGGGCGCTGCATAAGCAGCGATTCATGGCGCATGGCCGGAGGAAATATGCTGAGGAATACGGTGCAAGCGTTTGCGTTGTGCGCGGTCATGGCAACGCTTGCCAGCTGCGTCGATGCCAATATGCCGACACTTGTACCCGTCGCGTGGCCTTCCGATCCACCGCTCAATCTGCCGGCCGTTGCGCATCACATCTGCACCGGCGACAGCAATTTCATGTACCGGGAATCAAAGAAGCAGTACGAGCTGCGCGCCGGAATGGGCCGCTATCCGATCGATCCCGCCCAGCAGGAAGCGACCGCGATCGCCGCGGCACAACGGCAATATGTCACTTGTCTGTCGAGCCAAGGGTATCGAATTTACGGCCGATAAGCTCGCTGCCTGAAGCCTGCCGCCTAGCCCGCCGTGGCGCCTGCCGCGTCAGCCTGCTTCACGCGCAATCGCCGCTGATCACGACTGCAGGAGGGAACGTGTGATCGCGGAACTTTGCTACGCAGGAACGCATTTTTCTCTGATAAATCCAGGAAGGAGGATTTATCATGAAAATGTCCAGCTTTGCTTTCGCCCTGTCAGCCGGAGCGCTCCTCCTACTGCGACCAACTGTTCCCGTTCAGGCGGCGCCTGTGCAGCAGGTTCCTCTCCCAACCGCCTCGAACGTCGAAATGGTGCAGTATAATCAGCCGCGGGCAGGCTATTTCAACGGCTATCGCGGCTCGCGCACTGAGCGCGCCGGCACCCGCCGCGGGCCAGATGGCTACTGGTATCCGTTGGCCGCCTTCGGTGTTGAGGGCGGTACGACAGGTTCCATCGGCACTCAGCCGGTGCGACCCATGCAGCGCCAGACCTACTGCCAGAACACGTTTGGCGGCACCAACGGTGATGGCAGCATGCCATGCGACAACGGCTACTGAAGACGTAACGTCTGAATGTGAGGCGGGATAGCTCCCGCCTTCACATTCACTGCTTCCCTCAACTGCTGGTGATACTTTTCGAGGTTCGTCGGCGAAGGGCGACTCGCAACAGATCGTATCGGCGCTCCGCCGTTCGGCCCACTACCGCAGTCGAGCTCCACATCAATTCGTGTTCCGCAGCGTAGACGTTCCCTCGGCTGGTTCGCATAATTCGGCGTGACAGCAATTGGCGAGAGTTCGGGCCACTGATGGCCCTTTATCGGTCCTCGAATGGGAATCCTGACGTTTCATCGCGCAATTCCGGCAGATTGAGCGCCGTTTTCGCCCAAAAAATTGACTAGTTGATCAAAAATGCCACAAAAAGAGGCCGGCTGCAGTTACAAGGTATGCGTTTTTCGCATTGCTGCGTTGCGGTAATCTCCCTATTCCTGATCGAAACAATGGGCTATCTATTACCTCGAAGGCAGCGCACTCCTCCTCCCAGCGCTCCTTCATCGGACTGACAACACTCCTCCTCCCAGTTGTCAGTCAGGATCAAGAGCCCGGTGCACCTCCTCCCGCACCGGGCTCTTTTCTATTTTGCCTCCTGCATCGATAAATCGGGGCTTCTCGCACGCTGTGACGGCCGCCGTCGCGGTACATTGCCTGGCGTGTTGCGGGCGGTTGGTCTGCCGCAAGTCCGCATCAACGAAAATTCCCCATAGGCAACCGCCGACGATCTGATATATCAGACCGATAAGATGACGCGGATGCCGAAGCTGCTTCGGCCGACATGATACGATATGCTCGAGAGGAGTTGACTGATGAGATGGAAGCGCACGATCCAGCTTCTGGATGTTCACGCCGAAGGGGAGATCGGCAAGGTCGCCATCGGCGGCGTGCCGAAGATCCCTGGCAATACGGTCGCCGAACAACTGAACTGGCTGAACACCGATCCCAAGGGTCAGGAACTCCGCCGTTTCCTGTGCCTCGAGCCACGCGGCGCTCCGATCGGCTCCGTCAATCTGCTGCTGCCGCCGAAGCATCCGGATGCCGATGCGGCTTTCATCATCCTGCAGCCCGATCAGGCGCACGCCAGCTCGGGTTCGAACTCGATTTGCGTCACGACGGCATTGCTGGAAGCCGGCATCGTCGAGATGAAGGAGCCGGAAACCATCGTCACGCTGGAAACGGCCGCCGGCCTCGTCAAGGCGACAGCGACCTGCCGCGATGGGCGTTGCGAGAAGGTCAAGCTCACCATGGTTCCGTCTTTCGTGCAGGAACTCGACGTTGACGTCGACACGCCGCACTGGGGCAAGATCAAGGTCGATATTTGCTATGGCGGCATCTTCTACGCGTTGGTCGATGTCGGGCAGATCAATCTAACAATCGAGAAAGGCAATGCCGCGGCTCTCGTAGAGGCAGGCATGGTGCTGAAGGAGCTGATCAACCGCGGCATCGAGGTCGTCCATCCGGAAATTCCGGCAATCTCCGGCGTTGCCTATGTCATGTTCCGCGACCTCGAGGCCGACGGCACCGTTCGCACCTGCACCACCATGTGGCCGGGCCGCGCCGATCGCTCACCCTGCGGCACGGGCAATTCCGCCAACCTTGCAGCCCGGCACGCGCGGGGCGAGGCGAAGGTCGGGGATGCCTTCAAGTCACGCTCGATCATCGGTTCGGAGTTCGAAGTTGGGCTGCTGGCGGAAACCGAAGTCGCGGGCCGTCCCGCCATCGTTCCGACGATTACCGGGCGAGGCTTCACCTTCGGGCTTTCACAGGTCGCTCTCGATCCTTTCGATCCGCATCCGGGTGGCTTTGCCCTGACCGATGTCTGGGGCCCATTGGCCGGCGAGATCTGACGCTCAATAGGTGAAAGGGTCGACCTCTGCCTTTTCGACGGCGTGGTCGCCCGCCTGCTCCGGGTAGATGACCCCCTTGCGCAGGATGATGTTGGCGTAAAGCCGTGGTTCACTGGTCTGGATCACGGCATGCGCGGCTCGCACGCGATTGTAGAAGTCGGCGCCAACGAGCGGCACCACTTGTCGGTGCGGCTCGTGACGGGCGCAGCAGTCGATCATTTCCTCATGCACAGGATCGAGTTTGTCGCGATCGGCCTTGACGGTCGAGCGGAAGATCGCATCCGGCACGAAATCATCGATCGGCAGGACGCTCAAGACGGCGTCGAGAACGCGCACAATGCCATGGCCATCGAGGCGGATCAGCCGCCGCGCATGCTCGACACCGGGATAATTGCCGTCGACGATCGCGATCTCGTCACCATGCCCCATGGCACGCAGCGTCGAAAGCAGTTCGGGGCTCAGAAGCGGGTTAAGTCCCTTCAGCATATTCGACCTCCTTGAATAGAACGTTCTGGTCCGTGAGGTAGCGCGCGAAGATCGGCAGACTGGCGCCGCCGATGGCACGCGCATGGGCACCGACCGCGCCCTCGATGATATCAGGCATGACAACGCCCTGAAGGTCGAGCAGATCCGCCTCGCGGATCGTCGCCTGCACGATCCGCTCCCGCACCCATCCGGGAAAGCCGCCGTCGATGACGGCCGCACTGAAGTCGATGATCGATGCCGCTGCGACGATTGCCTGCGCCAGCGCTTTGGCGGTGTCTTGGATCCATGTTTCGAGGGGCTCGCCAAAGTCGATCCAGTCGTCGGCCGAATACCAGAGCGGCTGTGGGTCAATGCCGCGCTCGCGCAGCATGTTCTCCAGCACGAAGATCGAGGCAACTTCCAGCAACTGCAGCGTCTCTCCGTTCTTCCCACGGACCGGAAGCGGGCCGATGGCTCCTGCCGTACCGGTGCGTCCGGAAAAGATCGCGGAATTGAGGACGATTCCACCGCCGATGAACGAGCCGATGAAGAAATAGACGAAGTCGGGATAGGAGGGGCCGACACCAAACACGAGCTCGGCGCCGCAGGCGCTTGTCGCATCGTTCTGCAGGTAAACCGGGTAGGGGACGCGCGTGGCCATCTCGGCATGGAGATCGAAGTCGCGCCACA
Organism: Rhizobium grahamii CCGE 502; assembly: GCF_000298315.2. Taxonomy (GTDB): domain Bacteria; phylum Pseudomonadota; class Alphaproteobacteria; order Rhizobiales; family Rhizobiaceae; genus Rhizobium; species Rhizobium grahamii. The sequence continues at coordinate 253,487 of NZ_AEYE02000003.1, forward strand.
CGTCCATCGCGCCTTTGGGTGATCCAACTTCCTCTTCCCAGTTCCAGAGCTCGAACGGCGCTGCAATGCCGATGCCGGCAATACGGCTACGCTGCTTCTCGTCGAGCCGGCCTTCGAGCTCTCGGATACCCGAGGTGATGAAGTCCAGGAAAGTATCGGGCAGCGGATAGGCGTAGGTCTTATGCAGTTGCAGGCGGATCTGGCCCAGGAAATCCATCAGCACCAAGTCGGCGCTGCGTCGGCCCATTTTCACGCCGAACGAGTAGACGGCATCCGGATTAAGGCGCATCGGGATCGATGGTTGGCCAACCCGACCGCGCACCGGCTCGCCGCGGGAGAGCAGCCCTTCCTTCTCAAGTGCCCGCATGATGACGGATACTGTCTGCGCTGAAAGACCCGTGCGTCGCGCGATATCTGCCTTCGACTGGGAGCCGTAGAGACGCACCAGCGACAGTACAAGTCGCTCGTTATAGGCGCGCACCCTGATCTGGTTGGCGCCTCCTGCCGGACTTAAAATGGGCAGTTGGGCCGGTGTTTGCACCGGACCGTCCAAAGACGACATAGCCGCTCCTCCCGTCTCTTGGCCTATGCCCTATTTTTGCGAAGCATGCCATACGGAATTAATAATTCAATTGGATTTATTTATTGACAAGGCGATTTCTTTCGCTCTTAATTGCCATCGTCAACGGCACGGAACGGCTTGGGGAGGCCGCCGGCGAGACCGCAGCGGTTCTTGTGCTTGTCAATTCCGGCACCGCCTGGGGCGGGTCGGCAAATCTCTGGGAGGACTCAATGAAGAAATCAGTGCTTTCCGCCGCGCTCGGCGCGCTCGCTCTAGGAGTCGCCTTTTCGGCGCCTGCCATGGCAGCTGACGTTTCGGCCTGCCTCATCACCAAGACCGACACCAACCCCTTCTTCGTGAAGATGAAGGAAGGCGCGACGGCCAAGGCCAAGGAACTGGGCGTCACGCTGAAGTCCTACGCCGGCAAGATCGATGGTGACAGCGAAAGCCAGGTTGCTGCGATCGAAAGCTGCATTGCCGACGGCGCGAAGGGTATCCTGATCACCGCGTCCGACACCAAGGGCATCGTTCCTTCGGTCAAGAAGGCTCGCGACGCAGGCCTGCTGGTCATCGCACTCGACACGCCGCTCGATCCGGCTGACGCCGCCGACGCAACCTTCGCAACCGACAACCTGCTCGCCGGCAAGCTGATCGGCCAATGGGCGAAGGAAACGCTCGGCGACAAGGCAAAGGATGCCAAGGTCGGCTTCCTTGACCTGACGCCATCGCAGCCGACCGTCGACGTTCTGCGCGACCAGGGCTTCATGATGGGCTTCGGCATCGACACCAAGGATCCGAACAAGATTGGCGATGAAGACGATGCGCGCATCGTCGGTCACGACGTAACGAACGGCAACGAAGAAGGCGGCCGCAAGGCCATGGAAAACCTTCTGCAGAAGGATCCGAGCATCAACGTCATTCACACGATCAACGAGCCGGCTGCTGTCGGCGCCTACCAGGCCCTCAAGGCTGTCGGCATGGAAAAGAACGTTCTGATCGTCTCGGTTGACGGCGGTTGCCCGGGTGTGAAGTCGGTCAAGGAAGGCGTGATCGGCGCTACCTCGCAGCAGTATCCGCTGCTGATGGCGTCGCTCGGCATCGAGGCGATCAAGAAGTTTGCCGACAGCGGTGAAAAGCCGAAGCCGACCGAAGGCAAGTCCTTCTTCGACACCGGCGTTTCGCTGGTGACCGACAAGCCTGTTTCGGGCCTCGAGTCGATCGACACGAAGGTCGGCACTGACAAGTGCTGGGGCTAAATCCCACAATATAACTTACCGCCGGCCGGGGCTTGATCCTCGGCCGGTTTCGACCGACCATAGCTGCTGTCTCGGGAGCCGGCGAACAAAGTCCGGAGCGATATGGGGCAGGGCTTCCGCGCGCGGTTTGGCGCGAAAGCGGAGGAGAAACAATGACCGGAGCACAAGACTTCGAACGGGTGCTTGACGGAAGCGACAAGAACGTCGCGTCGTTCGAGCATCAAGCCGTACCATTTGTGAAGCGTGCGCAGCACTTCCTGCACTCGACGCCGGCCGCCGTGCCGCTGATCGTGCTCGTGCTGTCGATCATTATCTTCGGCATCGCGCTTGGCGGACGCTTCTTCTCGTCCTACACGCTGACGCTTATTCTCCAGCAGATCGCCATCGTCGGTATTCTCGGCGCCGCGCAGACTCTGGTTATTCTCACAGCGGGCATCGATCTCTCGATCGGCGTGATCATGGTTATTTCGGCCGTCATCATGGGCAATTGCGCCATCACCTATGGCATTCCAACGCCGATCGCCGTGCTGGCCGGTCTGCTGGTCGGCGGCCTTTGCGGACTACTGAACGGCTTCCTCGTCGCGTTCATGAAGCTCCCGCCGTTCATCGTGACGCTTGGTACGTGGAACATCGTGATGGCCACGAATTTCATCTATTCCGCCAACGAAACGATCCGCGACACCGATGTCGACACGCAGGCGCCGTTGCTGCATTTCTTTGCGATCAGCTTCAGGCTCGGCAGTGCAGTCCTGACGCTCGGCGTCATTGCCATGGTGCTGCTCGTCCTTGCGCTCTGGTATATCCTCAATCACACCGCCTGGGGGCGCCACGTCTATGCCGTCGGCGATGATCCCGAAGCGGCAAAGCTTTCGGGTATCCAGACGAAGAGCGTCCTGCTCACGGTCTACACTGTTTCGGGTGTGATCGCCGCCTTCGCTGCCTGGGTCTCGATCGGCCGAAATGGCTCGATTTCGCCCTCATCCGCGGTGATGGACTATAACCTGCAGGCCATCACGGCGACTGTGATCGGCGGCATCTCGCTCTTCGGTGGCCGCGGCTCGATCCTCGGCACTCTCTTCGGCGCGATGATCGTCGGCGTTGTCTCGATGGGCCTCAACATGCTCGGCGCCGATCCGCAGTGGAAGGTGTTGCTTACCGGCGTGCTCATCATCGCCGCAGTCGCAATCGACCAGTGGATCAGAAAGGTGTCGGTGTAATATGGCGAACGAACCTCTCCTCTCGGCCCGCGGTCTGGTCAAGCGCTACGGACGCGTTACCGCACTCGATCATGCCGATTTCGATCTGTACCCCGGCGAGATCCTGGCCGTCATCGGCGACAACGGTGCCGGCAAATCGTCGCTCATCAAGGCGATCTCCGGCGCCATCACGCCCGATGAAGGCGAGATCACGCTGGAGGGCAAGACTGTCAACTTCAAGTCGCCGATGGAAGCGCGCGAAGCCGGCATCGAGACGGTCTACCAGAACCTCGCCTTGTCGCCGGCGCTGTCGATCGCCGACAACATGTTCCTCGGCCGAGAAATTCGTCGGCCGGGCGTCCTTGGCAGCTGGTTCCGCATGCTCGACCGTCCGGCTATGGAAAAGCGGGCTCGCGACAAACTGACTGAGCTCGGCCTGATGACCATCCAGAACATCAACCAGGCCGTCGAAACGCTTTCGGGCGGTCAGCGCCAGGGTGTGGCGGTGGCGCGGGCGGCTGCCTTCGGATCGAAGGTGGTCATCATGGACGAGCCAACGGCGGCTCTTGGCGTCAAGGAAAGCCGCAAGGTGCTGGAACTCATCCTCGACGTCCGTTCGCGCGGCTTGCCGATCGTGCTGATCTCTCACAACATGCCGCATGTTTTCGAGGTTGCCGACCGCATCCATATCCATCGGCTTGGACGTCGCCTCACGGTCATCAATCCGAAGGAATATACGATGTCCGACGCCGTCGCCTTCATGACCGGCGCCAAGGCCGCTCCGACCGAACCGGTCGCCGCATGAGCGTAACGATCGATGAAATCGCCGGCGACGTCATAAGCCGCGCCGGCGATGTAAAGCGCTTCCTGATTGCCATCGCCGGCCCGCCCGGCGCTGGCAAGTCGACCATGGCGGACAATCTCGCCGACGCCCTCAGAGCTAGAGGAGAGACGGCCGAGGTCCTGCCGATGGACGGCTTCCATATGGACAATGCCATCCTCATCGAACGTGGCCTGCTTTCCCGGAAGGGTATCCCGGAGACCTTCGATGTCCGCGGCTTCCTCGATATCATCCGCGCCGTGCGTCCGGCCGACCAGGAAGTGTTGATCCCGGTTTTCGATCGCTCCCGCGAACTTGCCATCGCCTCGGCGCGCGTCGTCTCGCCGGAACATCGGTTTATCATCGTCGAAGGTAATTACCTGCTTTTCAGCCAGGGCAAGTGGGCGGAGCTCGAGGGCATTTTCGACTACTCGGTCATGCTTGCGCCGCCGATCGAGGTGCTCGAGGAACGGCTGTGGGAGCGTTGGCGCGGCTACAAGCTCAGCGAAGAGGAAGCGAGCGCCAAGGTTTATGGCAACGATCTCCCGAATGGCCGGCTGATCCTCGGCAACCGCCGTAGGGCGGACGTCACGCTTGACGTAGCGTAATCAGCCTCCTGCCGGGCTCAAGCAGCCTTGCGGCAATAGATGGAATCGTTGCACGCTCACCTACATGCAACTTCCGCTTCGTGCGCGGAACGCCTGGACATGGAGGGATAGCGCATGAGCTTCATCGAAGCAGTCTCGTCAGTCTTCTCTAAATATGCCGTTTTCAGCGGTCGCGCCGGGCGACCGGAATTTTGGTGGTTTGCGCTCTTCAACGTTATCGCATCGCTGATCCTGGCCGTCGTCGACTATCTTCTCTTCGGTCACGAGATCCTTGGCGCAATCTACGGTCTTGCCGTCCTGCTTCCCGGCCTAGGCGTGGCGATCCGCCGCCTTCATGATGTCGGCCGCTCCGGCTGGTGGATCCTCGTCGGCATCATTCCGCTGGTAGGCTGGATCGTTCTGCTCGTCTGGTATCTCAGCCCCGGCACATCAGGCGTCAACGAATACGGTTCACCATCTGCTTGAAAGAGCCGCGGGCAAAATGTTTGCCATGCCCCGCTTCGGGGTGATAATGCGCAGGGCTGAACGTTGTCAGCAGCTCGCGGAGTTTCAGCGCATGCAATCGATCACCATCCGTCGCCCCGATGATTGGCATCTTCACCTGCGTGATGGAGCCATGTTGGAAGGTGTGATTGGCGATACCAGCCGCGACTTCGCCCGCGCAATCATCATGCCGAACCTCGTGCCGCCGGTGGTCACCACCGCGGATGCTGAAGCCTATCGCGCTCGCATCATCGCGGCGCTGCCGAAGGGCGACAAGTTCCAGCCGCTGATGACGCTCTACCTGACGGAGCATACCAATCCCGATGACGTCGAAGCCGGCAAGACAAGCGGGCTCATCACCGCGGTCAAGCTCTACCCGGCTGGTGCGACGACCAACTCGCATGGCGGCGTGCGCGATATCGAAAAGGCGATACCGGTGCTGGAGCGGATGGCGAAGATCGGCCTTCCGCTTTGCGTTCACGGCGAGGTGACGACGCCTGAGGTTGACATCTTCGATCGCGAAGCGGTGTTCATTGAAACCGTGCTCGATCCTCTGCGCAAGCGGTTGCCCGAACTCAAGGTCACGATGGAGCACGTGACCACCAAGGACGGCATCGACTACATCAAGTCTGCGAAGGCCAATCTTGCAGGGTCGATCACGACGCATCACCTGATCATCAACCGCAATGCCATCCTGGTCGGCGGCATCCGTCCGCATTACTATTGCCTGCCGGTCGCCAAGCGCGAAAATCACCGGCTTGCGTTGCGTGCCGCCGCAACGAGCGGCGATCCGCGCTTCTTCCTTGGCACGGATTCAGCCCCGCATGTCGATCCCCTGAAGGAATGCGCCTGCGGCTGCGCCGGCATCTACACCTCGATCAACACGATGAGCTGCCTTGCACATGTCTTCGAACAGGAAAGCGCTCTCGACAAGCTCGAGGCCTTTGCGTCGCTGAACGGACCCGCCTGGTATGGGCTGCCGGTGAACGAGGAAAGAATAACGCTGGTCAAGCGTAAAGAGACCGTCAATTTTCCAGGTAAAGTCGAAACCGGCGCGGGCCTCGTTACGGTCTTCGATCCAATGTTCCCGCTCCATTGGGACGTTGAGCGGTAGGATTTGCTGGCATCACGCAATTTTTACTGCTGCTGTTCTTTGGGGAGGCGGCGGCAATGTTCTGTCAGCGCCTTATTGTTGATTTAAATGCATGAATTTTTAACGAAATGGGTAAGACATTCCTCATAGCAGACCCGTAGGCTTCGCACGAATGAGGGGCGCGGCAGCCGTCGCGATAAAGCATGACGCTTGATTACAATTCCCTTTTGATGGCGCTTGCAGTCTCGGCCACGTGTCTTGCTGTCACGCTGCTCGGGAGTTGGTTTGCGCGCCGGACCGAGACTTTTCTCTTAACCTGTACCTTCGGTCTTGTTCTGATCGTCAGCGGCATTGTCGCCTATGGTCTTTATGTCGACGATCCCAAGATGGGCTTTGCCGTCGTTGCCTTCGTGTTGTTCCATGCCGGCTTTGCCGCTGTTTGGGGTGCCGGCTATCAATTCCGAACTGGCAAGCTGCCGCGCATTGCCATCATTTCCTGCGCTCTCGCCGCGATGCTCATCTCGATCCCGCCGTTGCTGCTTGGATTGGACGGGCTGGCCTTCATCGCGGATAACCTCGCGATTGCCGCATTGCTTTTTGCCACGGCCCATCAGTACTGGCGGGCGCGCGCGGAGGCCCCGGCGCCTTTGACAGGAATTACCGGCCTCTATGCCCTGACGGCGATCTCCTTTGTGCTTTGCGCCGCCGTTCTGATTGCCGATGGAAAGATGGTCCTCGGGGTTGCGCCCAGCAATTGGGGCCGAGGATCTAAGCCTTGCGATCTGCATCGCCAGCATGACCGGTATCGGCGCGCTGTCGCTGGCGCTTCATCAGTGGCGGCTCGCCGCTCGCCATCGCCTGGATGCCATGACGGATCCGCTGACGGGACTTGTGAACCGCCGGGCTCTTTTCGATCGCTATGGACAGGGCACGATGGGGCCGGCGACCGCAGTGCTGGTGTTCGATCTCGATCACTTCAAATTGATCAACGATACGTTCGGACATGCCGGCGGCGACCGCGTGCTGAAGGTCTTTGCCGGCGAGCTCGCGGCGAATTGCCGGGCCGGCGATATCGCTGCCCGTTTGGGTGGCGAGGAGTTTGCGCTGGTTTTGAAAGAGATGGCGCCGGGCCGCGCCGAAATGGTGGCCGAGCGTATCCGCAAAGCATTCGCCGCCCGGGAGATCTATCTTGAGGACGAAACCCTTAAATGCACGGTCAGTGTCGGCGTCGCGCCGGGGCGATCAATGCCAATGGATTTCGACGCCATGCTGAGTGCCGCCGACAAGGCGCTCTACGTAGCCAAGCGTGCGGGTCGTAACCGGATTGAGCTTGCAAGCCGTCTCCATTCCGTACCGGCCGGAGCCATTCGCACCGGCTCTTGATCGGAAGCATCGGCTCGCCTATTGTCGCGGTCGGCCGGATGCGGCCAGCCGCCCCGCGGCGCGAAAGCGCGATGGTGAATGCATCCAGATACCTCCTTCACATCCCTTGCCGTTTGGCGATCGATGGCGAACGGGTCAGCAGACGCGGGCACTGATCATCCTGTTTGCCGCCAACGGAAGGAATGAATCATGCGCGATTTTCGCGACGCCAAACTCATGGCGAAAGCGTTGCGGCAAGCAATGGCCGCCCGCAACATAGACCTCACGCACAGCGAAACTCTGGAGATCGTTGCTCGCCAATTCGGCTTCGATCAATGGAATATCCTATCGGCTAAGCTTGACGAGCGGGAAGCGACGCCGCCGGCCATTGCTATCCAGCCACCAATCCCGATCTTTCGCATCTTCGACGTCGACAAGACGAAGGAGTTCTATTGCGGCTTCCTCGGCTTCGCTCTCGATTGGGAGCACCGCTTCGGCGATCACTTCCCGCTCTACTGCCAGGTATCGAGAAGCGGCATGATCTTGCACCTCAGCGAGCATTCCGGCGATGCCAGCCCCGGCGCCCGCGCCTTCATTCCCGTCACCGGCGTTCGCGCCTTTCAGGCTGAACTTGCGGCCAAGAACTATCGCTATATGAAGCCCGGTTTGCACGAAGCACCGTGGGGCCTGGAAATGGAGGTCATTGATCCCTTCAATAACCGGCTAACATTCTGCGAGCGGACGTAACGCTCGCAGGATGGGAAGATCGCCCACGCCTTCATATCAGCATGAGGGCCCGCACGAAGGCGATCGAGGCGAGCAGCGAGGCGATCGTCCTCACATGGTTCCACCACGTCCAGTCCTTGAGATAGCTGGTCCAGAGAGCAGTCGCCTCGCCGCCGCTGCCGCTCACCTTTGCCAAGGCGTCATTCATCGGCACGTTGAAGACGATCGTCGAGAGGAACGATGCAAGCAGATAGAGCGCTGCGCCGGAGAGCATCCAAACGCTGAGGCCACCACGCCAATGGACGAACGCGAAGGCGGCGATCACGAGACAGAGGGCCGCCGTCGGCACGAACAGCAGCATGAAGGGCGAGCGCACGATCGTCAGGTTGATGGAGTTCATCGCCGCGATGCCCTGCTCGGGAGGAATGCGGGCAAACGACGTCATGATGAAGGTCGAGAAGGCAAAGAAGATACCCGCGACGAGGCCGCTGCCGATCGCAGCGGCCGTCAGAACGATACCGAGAACACCTGCCACTGTCATACCCTCCATGTGCCACATGCCGCGGCATCTCTGGCATAAACACCGAAATCCCTGGCAGGGCGGCCTAGAATATCCGCGACTCCACTCGCAACCTGCGAATTTCTGCCGTCGAGCACCTGCGTGAAGAGCTCCTCGAGCAGGTCGATGATGTCTTTCGGCAGCCCCGCGGCGCCGCCGATGAGAATGATTTCGGAATCTTGCATGCTGAACACTCCTCCGATCAAAATGAGAGAAAGTCTCTCATTTGCAAAATGAGATAAGCTCTCTTATTTTGATCGTCAAGTGAAAAGTGGAGAGCGGAATGGGCGACGAGGTTGCTGTCAGGCGCAGACGACAGCCGGAACAGACCGGCCAGCCACGCCGCATCCCGCAGCAGAGGCGAGGCCGGGAGCGCTTCGAGAAGATTTTGTCGGTGGCGCTCGAACTGATCGAGAAGAACGGCAGCGACGCGCTGAAAATGAGCGAGATCGTTGAGAAAGCCGAACTATCGTTCGGGGCGCTCTACCAGTATTTCCCCGACAAGAGTTCGATCATTCGCACGCTTGCTGAGCGCTTCAACGAGCAGGGCAGGGCTTGCGTCGAGGCTGAGCTTGCAACAGTGGCGGACGCGGAAACGCTCCGCCAGGCTCTCTGCAACATCGCCGACCAGTACTACGCCTTTTTCCGGCAGGAGCCGGTGATGCGAGACATTTGGATAGCCACCCAGGCCGATCGGCTGCTGCAGCAGGTCGATGCCGAGGACATGGAGTTTCATGCCCAGGCATTGTTTTCCGTGCTTGCAAAGCTGGCGCCGGAGCGGAGCAGGAGCGAGCTGATCGCCGTTGCCAGACTGACGATGCAGCTTCTCGCCGCCGCCGTCCGCTACGCGATTTCGCTGGATGATGCCGAGGGACAGGCCGCGATTACCCTTTACCAACGAATGTTGCCTGCCGATATCGCGCGATTGTCATAGTCGCTGACGCAATCGGCTAAGCCGGCAGGAAACTGCGCGCTGTGAAGTAGCCCATGCCTCCGAGCACCACCGCCACCGCCGACGCTTCACCGAGCGCCATCGCGTATTCCCGGCGTCCGGCCGTGAAGGCCAGCACAACCTTCGTGATAGTATTGACCGCGACGGCGATCAGGATGACATCGGCCGCTGTCGTCACATCGATGGTCGAGCCGACGAGGCGTGCCGTGGAAAGCGTGATGGCATCGACATCGACGAGGCCGGAGATTGCCGCCACGACGAAGAGCGCGGATGCCCCGACGTAGTCGATCGCCATCTTCGACACGAGGCTGATGATACCGAGCAGCGCCGCGAAGGAGATGACGGTCGTCAGCTCAAAGGGGTTTTTCAGGTCGATCTCCGGCGCCTCGGTGGCAGTCTGGGAGCGCCACGCTGCAAACAGGCCAGCGGCCACAAAACCGATGATCGCCGGGACGAGCGCCGAGGCGAGCGGTACCAGCATGGTGAAGGAGAGCGCACTGGCGATGACAAGAACGCGAGCGTAGGAGAGGGCGCCAGCAATGCCGGCGCCGGCCGCAAGATGCCGCGCACCTTCAGGTGCCTCCGCTGAATAGCGGGCGAAGGACAGCGTCAAGGCCGTCGACGAGACAAGCCCGCCTGCCGCCCCGGCGAGCAGAACGCCACGACCGCTGCCCATCAATCGGATCGCGATGTAGCCGGCAAAGGACAGCGCCGCAATGGTGATCGTCAAGAGCCACAGCGAGTAGGGATTGAGCGCACCCCAGGGGTCAAGCGCTCTATCCGGCAGCAGTGGCAGAGCAATCACGGTCATCGCGAGCAGCAGCAGGGCGGAACGGAGCTCCACCCAGGTCAACCCTCTGAGAAAGCCGTGCAGGCTGTGGCGTGCTGCGAGAATGACCGTCGTTGCGACGGCGCCGGCTGCCGCCGTCACAACGTCGCCGACGGCAGCCAGGACGCCGAGCCCGAATACCACAAGCGCGGCCACGACGGTTGTGATGCCGTAATCGTGGTTCTCTTCCGTCTCCTGCCACTTGCCGGCTATGTAAACGAGACCCAACAGCACTGCGATCGTCGCAGGCAGGAACGGACCCGTCATGGACTGAAGCGTTCCGGCTATTCCGCCGAGAAAGCCGGTGAGGCCGAACGTGCGGATACCCGCGGCCCTGCCTCCAGCACGGATCTCACGCTCCTGCCAGCCTCGTTCGACGCCGACCAGGAGGCCGATGGCAAGCGCAACGCCGAGGCGCTGGAAAACTTCGATATGGTCCATGACATGACGATATCGCCGCTTTATACGCGCGCAAGCGCAAATATCTGAAAGAATTGGTGCATTGCGGCCTCAAGGCCTCGAACGCTGCGTGGCTGGAGTGCGGCGCCGGCGAGACCGTTCGATCGTCAGGACGTTTTCTCGGCATCGAACCGCTGGCCGTTCTGGAAAACTGTCGCGCTTGCTGCTATTGGCCCATAGATTTGACCAAAGGAGAGAGCGATGATCCAGACGACATTCACCGACCGCGCCGTGATGGCGGAACTCGTGGCGAAGATGCTCTGGGAGATCAAGGCGGTGCACTTCAACGCTGCCCAGCCCTATAAGTTCGCCTCCGGCATGGCGAGCCCGGTCTATATCGACTGCCGCAAGCTGCTCTCATTCCCGCGCGTCCGCTCGACCGTGATGGATTTTGCCGCCAGCGTCGTGCTGCGAGAAGCTGGTTTCGAGCAGTTCGATTGCATTGCCGGTGGCGAGACCGCGGGCATCCCATTTGCGGCACTGCTCGCCGATCGCCTCAGCCTGCCGATGATCTATGTCCGCAAGCAACCGAAGGGTCACGGCCGCAACGCACAGATCGAAGGCAACATGCCGGAGGGCTCGCGTGTCCTCGTCATCGAGGACCTGACGACGGCAGGCGGCAGCATGTTCAAGTTCATCGATGCTGTCAGGGCTGCCGGTGGCGTGGTCGATCATGGTATCGCGCTGTTTTATTACGGCATTTTCGACGAGGGCGCGCTGCGCTTTGCCGATGGCAAGGTGAAGCTGCACTACATCGCCACCTGGCGCGATGTTCTGGCGGTCGCCAAGGCGCAGAAGCTGTTCGACGAGAAGACCCTGAACGAAGTCGAGGCGTTCCTCGATGCGCCGCTCGCCTGGTCCGGACGCAACGGCGGCATTTCATCACTTTGAATGAAGAATTGCGTCGCGGCGCTTTGCTTTTGCCACGAAATTATCTAATCGATTTGAACATCGATGGATCGTAATGCTTGGGAGGCCGGAATGATTTTGTGCTGTGGCGAAGCGCTGATTGACATGTTGCCGCGGGAAACGACGCTCGGCGAGAAGGGGTTTGCTCCCTATGCCGGCGGTGCGATCTTCAATACGGCGATCGCGCTCGGACGCCTCGGCATCCCGACGGCCTTCTTCACCGGCCTCGCCGACGATATGATGGGCGAGATCCTGCGCGATACGCTGAAGGCGAGCAATGTCGACTTCAGCCTCTGCGCCATCACCCCGCGCCCGTCGACGGTCGCCTTCGTCAAGCTCGTCAATGGCCAGGCGACCTATGCCTTCTATGACGAAGGTACGGCCGGCCGCATGATCACGACCGACGATTTGCCCGCGCTCGACGACGATTGCGAGGCGCTGCATTTCGGCGCGATCAGCCTGATCCCCAGCCCTTGCGGCGAGACCTATGAAGCGCTTCTCGACCGCGAGTGCGACAAGCGGGTGATTTCGCTCGATCCCAACATCCGTCCCGGCTTCATCAAGAACAAGGAAGCCCATATGGCGCGTATCAAGCGCATGGCGTCGAAATCCGACATCCTGAAGTTCTCCGACGAGGATCTGGAGTGGTTCGGCCTCGAGGGCAGCCATGACGACCTGGCGGCCTACTGGCTGCAGCAGGGTGCCAAGCTCGTCGTCATCACCAAGGGAGCTGAAGGTGCCTTGGGCTACACCAACGAACGCAAGGTCACCGTCCCGAGCGAGCGCGTCACCGTCGTCGATACCGTCGGCGCCGGTGATACCTTCGACGCCGGCGTGCTTGCGTCGCTGAAGATCGACGATCTCCTGACCAAGGAAAAGGTCGCGTCGCTCAGCGAAAAGGCGCTGCAGAACGCCCTTTCGCTCGGCGCCAAGGCCGCAGCCGTCACCGTCTCACGCGCCGGCGCCAATCCTCCATGGGCGAAGGAAATCGGCCTTTGATACGAGGCCTATAACCGATCCAGAAAGGCTAGCACTTCGCGGTTGAAGTGCTCGGGCCGCTGCAGCGGTGCGAAATGGCTGACCTCCGGAAGCAGGATCAGTTCGGCATCGGGAATACTGCGCGCCAGATAATCGGCATGCTCGCGCTTGATGAATTCGTCGTTCTCTCCGAGCACGACCGCGACCGGCACCTTGATGCTCGCGAGGTCCGCGGCCGTATAGTTCGGCTCGCTTGCCATCATCTTCGACACGTCGCCGACGAAGTTCTCGAAGGCGTCGGGCGTGGCGGATAGTGCCTGATAGTCCTTTCGATGCCGGCTGAAGCAACGATCGATGATCGGCGTCGGCTTGAATTCAAGCGTGCCGCTCGGGTCCATGTTGCAGGCGAAGAAAAACACACCGGAAACCCGCTCCGGCCGCTGGTCGGCGAGAATAAGCGCCGTGCATGCCCCGTCGCTCCAGCCGACGAGCGCGGCCTTTACCAGTCCTAGGTGATCCATCACCGCAAGCGCGTCTTCGGACATCTGCCTGTAATGATAGGGACACGCGTCACGCGTGCTGCGGCCGTGGCCGCGGCTGTCAATGACGACGACTTGCCGGCCCGCGGCGACGAGCGCTGGCACCTGAAAGCCCCAGTTTCCTGCATTGCCGAGCCCACCATGCAACAGGATCACGGCCGGACCGGAGCCGTAGCTCGCATACCAGATGCGGGCGCCGTCATTCTCAACGAAGCCATGGTGCTGCGACCTAGGTAGCGGCGCCGCGCCATGCGCTTCGAAATTCAAAAGTTCGTTGTCCGTTACGCTCATTCAACCTCTCCTCATCGCGACGTACCTATAACGCATGGCGAGGTCGGATTTCGACATGGACTACGCGAAATACCGCGTCGCGGGCGAAGCCTGGGTAGAAATCGACGCATGTCATACTTAATAGACCGCTAATATTCCGACCTGTACCTTCAATGTTTAACGTTGGAGGAGAAGAAATGGTTCTACGCGTTGATGGTCACGGCTGGTCGCTCGGCAGCGTCGAAGCCGGACATTGTTCGGCGGCGACCAAAGCCGCGATCAAGTGCGCACTGGAAGCGTCATCGGAGTTCGACAGCACGCAGATCGTTGTTTCAATGCTTGGCGATTTCGTAGTGCTTGAAGGCTTTGTCCGCTGTCGTGGCGATGACGAACTGGCCGTGGATGTCGCCGCTGCTATCGTCGGGCCGACTCACGTTCACAATCGACTGTTATGTCGTGGCTTCCCGAAGAGGCCAAACTAGAGGCGGCCTTCTGAGCCCATTCGTGAACTGTGGAAAGCTCCCGCGGCCAGCCGCGGGAGCTTTTTGATCTCGATGCTCTTACTTGGCGAGTTTTGCCAGCGTGGCAACGAGGCCCTGCGTCGAGGAATCGTGGCCGGCGGCGCTTTCCTTGCCTTCCACGACGGGCAGCAGGCCAGTTGCCAGTTCCTTGCCGAGCTCGACGCCCCACTGGTCGAAGGAGTTGATGCGGAACAGTACGCCTTCGACGAAGACGCGGTGCTCATAAAGCGCGATCAGGCGACCGAGCGCATAGGGAGTCAGCTTGTCGTAGACGAAGGTGATCGACGGGCGATTGCCGGTAAAGACACGGTGCGGCGCGATGAAATCCGCCTTCTTGTCGTCCATGCCCTTGTCGGTCAGCTGCTTCTTCGCCTCTTCGAAGGTACGGCCCTTCATCAGCGCTTCGGACTGCGCAAGCACGTTCGAGATCAGAAGCTGGTGCTGGTGTCGCAGATTGGGTTCGAAGGCGTTGGCGGCGATCATGAACTCGGCCGGAATGACGCTCGTACCCTGGTGGATCAGCTGGTAGAAGGCGTGCTGGCCATTGGTGCCGGGCTCGCCCCAGACAACAGGACCGGAATTGCCCTCGACGGGCGTACCGTCGATCGTCACGCCCTTGCCATTCGATTCCATATCGAGCTGCTGCAGATAGGCCGGGAAGCGCGACAGGCGCTGGTCATACGGCAGGACCGCGCGGGTCGGATAGCCGAGCACATTGCGGTGATAGAAGCCGATCAGGCCAAGCAGCATTGGCAGGTTCTTGGTAACTGGCGCCGTGCGGAAGTGGTTGTCGACGGCATGGGCGCCCTCGAGAAACTTGATGAAATTGTCCGGTCCGATCGCGATCATGATCGGCAGGCCGATCGCCGACCACAGCGAATAGCGGCCACCGACCCAATCCCAGAAGCCGAAGACACGTTCGCTCTCGATGCCGAAGGCCGCGACCTTGTCGAGCGCGGTCGAAACGGCGGCAAAATGATGCTGAACGGCGGCCTCACCGAGGGCGTCGGCGATGAACTTGCGCGCGGTCTGCGCATTGGTCATCGTTTCGACCGTCGTGAAGGTCTTGGAGGCGACGATGAAGAGCGTCGTCTCGGGCTTAACGAGCTTCAGCGTGTCGGCGATATGGGCGCCGTCGATGTTGGAGACGAAGTGGGCGCGCGGGCCGTCGTGGAACGGCGCCAGCGCCAGCGTCGCCATCACAGGGCCGAGGTCGGAGCCGCCGATGCCGATATTGACGACGTCGGTGATCGCCTTGCCGGTCGCACCCTTGAGGGCGCCGGAACGGATGCCGTCGGCAAATTTGCCCATGGCTGATAGCACGGCGTTGACATCAGGCATGACGTCCTTGCCGTCGACCAGCACCGGCGTGTTGGAGCGGTTGCGCAGCGCCGTGTGCAGAACGGCACGGTTTTCAGTGAAATTGATCGCCTTGCCTGAGAACATCTCGTCACGCTTGGCTTCGACGCCGCCCGTTTCCGCGAGCTTGACCAGAAGAGCCAGAATCTCGTCGTTCACCGCCGTCTTGGAATAG
Organism: Rhizobium grahamii CCGE 502; assembly: GCF_000298315.2. GTDB lineage: Bacteria > Pseudomonadota > Alphaproteobacteria > Rhizobiales > Rhizobiaceae > Rhizobium > Rhizobium grahamii. Next base: position 269,143 of record NZ_AEYE02000003.1, read on the forward strand.
TCCATCAGGAGGTCGTCAAGCGACACGCTAAAATGGGAGAAGCGCTGCGGATCGGCGGCAAAGGCGGCGCGCAGATCAGTCGCCTTGGTAGCGGCCGCAGTGCTTTTCAATTGTTCGACGATGGCATTCATGGGAGGCTCCTTTGCAGGGCGAGAGGGTCGCGGAAACTATTCGCTTTGTAGGGCGCAAATCAAGTTCGGCGACCTCCCTGGACGCAAAAAAGCCACCCGCCTAAGCGGATGGCCCGTAATTTCACGCAACCGTCAAACTTAGCCGCGGAGATCCTTGCGCAGGATCTTTCCGACCGGCGTCTTTGGCAACTCGGTGCGGAATTCCACGAAGCGCGGACGCTTGTAATTGGTGAGGTTCGCAGCGCAATGCGCCTTCACATCGGCCTCCGTCAGCGCCGGATCCTTGCGCACCACAAAGAGCTTCACGGCCTCGCCGGAGTGCCCGTCGGGGATGCCGACCGCTGCCGCTTCGAGAATGCCCGGATGCATCGCCGCCACTTCCTCGATTTCGTTCGGATAGACGTTGAAGCCGGAGACGAGGATCATGTCCTTCTTCCGGTCGACGATCTTGGTATAGCCGCGTGCATCCATGAAGCCCATGTCGCCGCTGCGGAAATAGCCGTCCGACGTCATCACACGCGCCGTCTCTTCAGGCTTGTTCCAGTAGCCTGCCATCACCTGCGGGCCGCGGATGCAGATCTCGCCGATCTCGCCGAGAGGCAGCGAATTGCCGTCCTCATCGCGAATGTCGAGCTCGGTGGAGGGAAGCGGCAGACCGATCGAGCCAGTGAACTCCGCCGAGTCGAAGCGGTTCGCCGTGGCAACCGGCGAGGTCTCGGAAAGCCCGTATCCCTCGGTAATGTGGGACCCGGTGATCTTCATCCAGCGCTCCGCGACCGGCCGCTGCACCGCCATGCCGCCACCGAGCGACATCACGATGTTGGAGAAGTCCAGCTTGGCAAAATCGGCGTTGTTCATCAGCGCGTTAAAAAGGGTGTTGAGGCCGGGGAAGATATGAACCTTCACCTTGCCGAACTCCTTGACCAGGGCCGGAATATCGCGGGGATTGGCGACCAGGATGTTGTGGGCGCCGAGCGACATCCCCATCAGCGAATTCACCGTCAGTGCGAAGATGTGATAGAGCGGCAAGGCACACAGGAAGTTCAGGACCTCCGGGCGCGGCTTCTTGTCGAAGGCCGATTGCAGCCAGAGTTCGAGCTGCAGCTTGTTGGAGAGCAGGTTCCTGTGCGTCAGCACTGCACCCTTGGCGATACCGGTCGTACCGCCGGTGTACTGTAGGAAGGCGATATCGTCGCCCTTGAGGCTTGCGGGCTTCAGTGACTTGCCTGCACCTTCACCAAGCACCTGCTTGAACGTCTTATGCTGGGGGATCGACCAAGAGGGAACGAGCTTCTTGACCCTGCGCACGAGCAGATTGACGATCAAGCCCTTGGCGCCCAGCATCTCGCCGAGCGAAGTGACGACGACATGGCGCACGTCGGTTTTGACCAACACCTGCTCGACCGTGCGAGCGAAATTCTCGAGCACGAAAATGGCCTTGGCGCCGGAATCGCGCAGCTGGTGTTCCAGTTCGCGGGGCGTGTAAAGCGGATTGACATTCACGACCACGAAGCCGGCGCGCAGGATGCCGTAAACGGCGACCGGATTCTGCAGGACGTTCGGCATCATGACGGCAACGCGATCACCCTTCTCGAGGCCGATGCTCTGCAGCCACGCCGCAATCTTGCGGGTTTGGCTTTCAAGCGCGCCGTAGGTCAGCGTCTTGCCCATGCTGGAAAAGGCGGTGCGATTGGCATAACGCGCGCAGGATTTCTCAAGCAATTCCGCCAGCGATTCATATTCCAGTGCGGGAAGCTCTGCGGGCACACTCTCGGGATAAGTCGCAAGCCAGGGCTTTTCGGGCTTCGCACCGCCTGGATGGACGGAAATGCTGTTCATATTGTCTCTCTCCCTGTCGCTGCCGGCCGGTTCAACCGGCAAGCCGATTGGACGATCCTCCATCTTCCAACGCGGCAGCTTATGTCATCGCCTGAATGGTTCAAGCTGAGAATAGAGCTACACTAACCTTAACGTAAACGTCAATAACGCAGCGTCCGCGGTTGTCGTGAGTAAAGTTGGGAACATCGAGTTCGGGGTAGCGTTTTTATGCGTGGACCAACCACGAGGAAAACCAAAAGGAGGTGCACCATGCTGCATCAGGACGCTGACAACACCCGCCGTGACCCGAACGTGAAGGATACTCCGACGCTGATTGCCAGCGACCGCGTGGAAGGCACTCGCGTCTATGGAGCCGATGGCAAGCATATCGGTTCCATCGAACGATTGATCCTCGGCAAGCGGGACGGCCGCGTTGCTTACGCCGTGCTTGAGTTCGGCGGTTTCTTGGGTATCGGCCACGATCACTATCCGTTGCCGTGGGAAAAGCTGACCTACGATACCCAGCTGGACGGCTACCGCATCGACCTCACCAAGGAGCAGATCGAAGGCGCGCCGAGCTATGCGGATGATGATGACACCTGGTACAACGATAATGGCCGCCGAGTTTACGATTACTACGGCGTGCCGCCCTACTGGATGTAACGTCGTCCGCTCACGTGCGGTCTATTGATCGCGCGTCTACGCGCTGCGCCGGGCCACCTTGGTGGCGCCCGGCGTGGTAAAACGACCTGGATGGGCCCCGTCGCAGACGGGGCCTTTTCAGTTTACAGCAACGAGGTCGTTTGCCGAGCGCAGCACGGTGCCAATAACGATGTCGCTCACCGACAGCGTTTTTGCTGTCCGCAGCGCAAAGACGTGACTTTCTCCCGGAAGCAACGTGACCAGCATGGAATCAATGACCGCATCAGGATCGAGGCGGTCGGCCATCAGGCAAAGGTCCTTCAGCAGGGTCTCGGCTGTCACCTTCACCGCATATCCGTCCGTCGTGGCGCTGAGCTCGATCGACGCCCGCGGTGCCGGGAGCGTCAGATCGATGTCCTCGACAAAATAATGGAATGCACGCCGGTCGAGCATTTGCACAACGATGAGCTCATCGCGGGCGTTGCCCGGCGTCGCGATATCCGCCGGCAGCGGAAACTCCTTCGCCTCGAAGCGGTCGCAGAGCAGCCGCCAGAATTCGAATTCGGCCAGTACCGTTCCGTCAAGCCGCAGACGCTTGCCTGATATTTTCGCCCGCCAGAACAGTGTGCGCTCGTTCACCGCAACAGCCGCCAGTCCGCCGTTGCGCGGCTGGATCGTCAGTAGTCTCGGATCGAACGCCTGCTGCATCGCATACCAGAGCGGCTTGCGCCGTCCCGCCGAATCGAGCGCTGCCCAGGACGTCACCGGCCAGCAATCGTTGAACTGCCAGACGACGGCGCCCTTGCAGACATCTCGGTGCGAACGCATGTGCTCGATCGCGAAACGGATGGCGCGCGCCTGGTTGAGCTGCGTGGCGAAATGCCAGTCGTCCATCGTCTGCGGCGCAGGCAGATGCCCGGCAAGGCCGCGGATTAGCTTGTCGTTGCCCTGCGTCGCCTTCTGATGATGGAATACGCCGTTCGAAACCGGCGTCAGCGGCGTGTCATGCACGCTTTCTTCGATCGTCGCCCAGTTCGGCGGCGCCTGCCAGCCGAATTCGGAGCAGAAGCGCGGGATGTAATTGCGATAGACCTCGTAACCGACGTCGTTCCAGACGTCCCAGATGTGCTTGCAGCCGTGCTCGTCCGCGTTCGGCTCGATCGCCATCGTCCCCGAATAGGGGCTGCCCGGATAATAAGGCCGATCCGGATCGAGTTCGGCGCAGAGCTTCGGCAGAACATCGAGGTAGTAGCCAAGCCCCCAGCTGACCCCCTCCTTGATGATCGGCCGCCAGCCCCATTCGTCGAAGCCCCAGATGTTCTCGTTGTTGCCGTTCCAGACGATCAGGGACGGATGCGGCATCAGGCGCACGACGTTGTCGCGGACCTCGGCTTCGACCTCGCTACGCAACGGCTCTTCTTCCGGATAGGAGGCGCAGGCAAACAGGAAATCCTGCCAGACGAGCATCCCGGCGCGGTCGCAGGCCTCGTAGAATTCGTCGCGCTCGAAGATGCCGCCGCCCCAAACGCGCAGCAGGTTGATGTTCGCAGCCTTCGCCTCCTCGATGCGGGAAACGTAGCGCTCCGCCGTGACCCGTGACGGGAAGCAGTCGTCCGGAATCCAGTTGGCACCGCAGAGGAAAAGCGGCACGTCGTTGATGACGAAAGTGAAGGCTGAGCCGTGTTCGTCCGGCGCTGTATCGAGCCGAACCGAACGAAAGCCGATTTCTTTCGAATAGCTATCGAGTAAGTCTTCGCTTACGCTGTCACGCAATTCGATCTGTAGCGGATAGAGCGGCTGGGCGCCAAGATGGTGCGGCCACCAGATCTGCGGCGCTGGAACAGCCAGCTGGAACTCGACCGCATCAGTTCCTTCCGCGACCTTGGCGACATGACTGACGCCGGCAATGCTCGCGACGATTTTCGCACCCGCGCCGTTGCGTCGCTCGATGCGCGCGCGAACGGTCACGCGCCCATCGCCGCCGGCAAGCGTCGCCGAAACCCGCGTCTCGGCAAGCCGGGCTCGCTCCCAGCTTTCCAGCCGCACCGGCTTCCAGATCCCCGCTGTAACCAGCGTCGGGCCCCAGTCCCAGCCGAAGTTGCAGGCCATCTTGCGCATCAGGTTGCCGGGGCCGGGATAGTTGTTCGGCCGATAGCCGTAATGCGCCTCCATCTCGGCGCCGTAGGCATAGGCGGAGCGGAAGGTCACGACCAGTTCGTTCGCGCCTTGCTTCAGCCGCTCCGACACGTCGAAGCGATAGGTCCGATGCATGTTGAAGGTTTGGCCAAGCTCCTCGCCGTTCAGCATGATCGTCGCGACCGTATCGAGGCCATCGAACACCAGTTCGTGGACTTTCCCGGCATCAGGCGATGCATCGAAGCTGCAGCGATAGGTCCAGTCTTCCTTGCTGATCCAGTCGTTGGTGATCTCGTTGACGTCGAGATAGGGATCGGGGATGAGCCGGTTGGCGAGCAGGTCGAGATGCACGCAGCCGGGCACGTGTGCTGGAATTTCAGCCGGCAGGTCGCGTCGACCTGTAACGTTGCAGGAGAGCGTCCAGCCTCGGTTCAGTTCGGTCTTTTCGATCATGAGAAACTCTTAGAGATAACGGCCGTGACGCTGCAGGACTTCGATCTTGTAGCCGTCGGGATCGGTGATGAAGAAGAACAGCGCCAGCAGCTTGCCGTCGCGATTGAGCTCGACGATCTTGCCGGGGTTCAGGCCGGCCTCGGTCAGGCGCTTGTGCTCGACCTCGACTTCCTGGACGGAGAGGGCGAGATGACCATAGCCGTTGCCGAGATCATAGGGCTCGATGCGCCCCTTGTTGACCGTCAACTCCAGCTCGAAGCCGGTCTCGTCATTGCTCATGTAAATCAGGGTGAAGGTGTCGAAGTCGATGCGATCGGCGACCTTGAGGCCGAAGACCTTGCCGTAGAACTCGACCGATCGCGCCTCGTCGAGAACGCGGATCATGGAGTGAATCATCTTGGCCAAGGCTGCCTCCCGTTGCCGATATCACGGCAGCCTTGGTAGCCGCCGCCTCATGCCGGGCGCAAGCCAATTCTTTCAGTGATGGCGTTTTCGATCAGCCCCATCGCGTCATAGATCAGCACCGCCATCAGGCCGACGATCAGGCCGCCTTGCAGAATGAAGGCCGTGTTATCGGAGATCAGCCCGGCGATGATAACTTCGCCCAAGCCCTTGGCGGCCACCGTCGAGCCGATCGTTGCGGTGCCGATGTTGATGACGGTCGCAACCTTCAAGCCCTCGAGGATCAGCGGCAGGGCGAGCGGCAATTCCACCTGAAAGAGCCGCTGCGTGCCATTCATGCCCATGCCGTCGGCGGCATCGAGCACGGAAGGAGATACTTGCTTGAGGCCCGCGACGGTGTTCTCGAAAATCGGCAGCAAGCCGTAGAGAAAGAGGGCGATCAACGTCGGACCGGCACCGAAGCCGGTTGCCGGTACGGCAAGGGCGAGCACCGCCACCGGCGGGAAAGTCTGGCCGGCATTGGCGATCGCCCGCGACAACGGCAGGAAGTCCTCACCGCCCTTGCGGGTGACAAAGATGCCGCCGAGGATCGCCAGAACGGCGCTGCCGACAATCGAGATCGCCACCAGGAAGAGATGCGAGGCGGCGAGCTGCGGAAGACTGTTTTGGGTATAGACCGCCGGCGCATTGTTGCTCGTCAGCGGCACCAGCAGGAACGACAGCCACTCCGTCCGGAACAGCAGGATCAGCAGCAATACCAGCGCGCCAACGCGAAAGAGGTTCGCAAAGACGAGCCTCATGCTTTGCGACCCAGTTCGAGCAGTCTGGTCATCGAGATAGAGCCAACAGGTGCCTTGTCCGCGTTTTGAACCGCGGCTTCGTCAACGCCCTGCCAGATCATCTCGGCCAGGGCGTCGCGCAGGCTGATTGATTGCGGTAATGCGTAAGCCAAGCCTGACTTTGTCGGCTCCATGCTTTCCTTCAGCGGCAGCAGCGACATCAGCTTCAGCGCCCGGTCGGAAGTACCGGTCAATTGCTGCACGAAGGGGTCTGCCGGCTCGGTCAGGATCTTTTCCGGTGTCGAGCATTGCAGCAGCTTGCCGGCGCTCATCACGGCGATCTGGTTGCCAAGATGGAAGGCTTCGTCCATGTCGTGCGTCACGAGGACGACGGTCGTACCGAACTGCTTCTGGATCGCCAGCAGATCGTCTTGCGCCTTGCCGCGGATGACGGGATCGAGCGCACCGAACGGCTCGTCCATCAGCAGCAGTTCCGGTTCCGCGGCGAGGGCCCGCGCAACGCCGACTCGCTGCTGCTGGCCGCCGGACAGCTGGTGTGGGTATTTCTCGGCAAATGTCGCGGGATCGAGGTTGAACAGGCCGAGCAGTTCCTCGACGCGGTCGTTGACTTTCGCCGTGTCCCAGCCGAGAAGCTGCGGCACCGTCGCGATGTTTTGCGCAACGGTCCGGTGCGGAAATAGGCCGTGCCCCTGGATCGCATAGCCGATCTTGCGGCGCAACTCGGTCACCGGCACGTCCATGATGTTCTGGCCGCCGACGAAGATCTCGCCCGACGTGATCGGCACGAGGCGGTTGATCATCCGCATCAGTGTCGATTTACCCGAGCCCGAGGTGCCGACAACGACGGTGATCGAACCCTTCTCTACATCCATCGAGACGTTATCGACCACGGTCGCCGTGCCGTAGCGCTTGGTGACGTTCCTGATTTCGATCATGCTCATGCGGCGGATCCCCGTATGCTGTCGATGACCGCATCGAGGATGACGGCCGAAGAGAAGGCGAAGAAAACGGTCGGCACGGCGCCGAGCAGAACGAGGTCCATGGCCGTTTGACCAAGTCCCTGGAAGATGAAGATGCCGAAGCCGCCACCGCCGATCAGAGCCGCGACCGTCACCAGGCCGATCGCCTGCACCAGGACGATGCGGATGCCGGTGAGGATGACTGGAAAGGCAAGCGGCAGGTCTATGCCGGTCAAAATTTGCCGCCGCGTCAATCCCATGCCAGCCGCGGCATCACGCACAGAAGGGTCGACGCCCTGCAGTCCGACGACGGTGTTGGCAACGATCGGCAACAGCGAATAGAGGACAAGCGCGATCAGCGCCGGTGCGGCGCCGATGCCGCGAATGCCGATGGACGCGGCCGCCGGCACGTGCGTCGCGAGGTAGCCGAGCGGAAGCATCAGGATGCCGAAGAGCGCGAGGCTCGGGATCGTCTGGATCAGGCTAAGGCCCTGCAGCACGACGGCGCGCAACTTTGGAACCCAAAAGCACAGGATACCGAGCGGCAGGCCGATGACGATGGCGACCGCCAGCGAGCCGAACGCTAGCAGCAAATGGGCGAGCGCTTCCGCCCAGAACTGAGCCGATCGGGTCACGAATTCCTTCATGATCGAGAGATCGTCAAGTAGTCCGGACGCAAGGAAGATACCGAGCAAACCAGTGTATACGACAAGGGCCGCAATGCGCATCCACGGGGTCAGCTTGATCTTCACAAGCGCATCCGAGACGATGAGCCCGATCACCGCAAACAGCACCCAGAACCCACCGCCCGGCGTCATGCGCGCGGCATTGCTGTTGGGTGGGGTGAAGGCCGAGGCCGCAAAACCGATGGTCGCCAGCAGGGCTACAAAACAGAGGGTCGAAACCACCAGCCGAAGCATCGCGTTTTGCAGAAACAAAACGGCCAGAGCCGTGACGATAAGGAGAATTGTCAGGATGACGGCGGAGGGTTGATTGAGCAGCTGCGTCAGCAGCATGGGCTTTCCGGCGGCGATGCGGTTTGCCTTCACATAGATGAAGGGCAGGAGCGCAGTTGCAACGACGCCTGCCGTCACCAGCACCACGCCAAGCCGGTCCAGTTTGCGGACCGCTAAGGTTTCTTCCATCGATCCATCCCTGTCCGTCGAAAAGCTGCTCCGCCCGCGAACAGGCGGAGCATCGGGCAATGAGACTACTTCAGGAAGCCCTTTTCCTTCAGGTAGCCTTCGGCAACCGACTTGGCCGGTTCGCCGTCGACCTGGATCTTGCCGTTCAGCTTGCGCAGTTCATCGGCGCTCAGGCTCTTGAAGATCGGTGCAAGCACTTCCTCGATCTTCGGGTTTGCCTTCAGCACTTCTTCGCGGATGATCGCGGTGGGCGCATAGACCTGCTGGACGTTCTTATCGTCTTCCAGGACCGTCAGTTCCGCAGCCTGAATCGCGCCGTCGGTGCCATAGACCATGGCGGTGTTGGCGCCGTTCGTCTGGTCGGCTGCCGCCTTGATGGTCGCGGCCGTGTCACCGCCCGAAAGGACGATTTCCTGGTCTGGTTTCAACGTGAAGCCGTAGGTCGTCTGGAATGCCGGAAGCGCGCCGGCCGAGTTGACGAACTCGGCGGAAGCCACAAGCTTGGCAGCACCACCGCCGGCGACCCACTTGCCGAAGTCCGACATGGTCTTCAGGTTGTTCGGGCCGGCGACGTCGTTGCGCACAGCGAGCGCCCAGGTGTTGTTGGCCGGGGAGGGCGTCAGCCAGACAATCTTGTTGGCGTCGTAGTCCAGCTTCTTGGCGAGGTCGTAGCCCTGCTGCAGGTTCTTCCAGGCTGCATCGTCGGCCTTGTTGAAGAAGAAGCCGGCATTGCCGGTATATTCCGGATAGATGTCGATTTCGCCGGCCGTAATTGCCTTGCGAAGAACCGGCGTCGTCCCAAGCGCAACGCGGTCCTGCGTCTTGATACCGTTTGCATTGAGCGCGAGCACGATCACGTTGCCGAGCAGCGTACCTTCAGTATCGATCTTCGATGAAACGACGACGTCTGCAGCATGGGCCGCACCTGCCGCAAAAGCGGAAAGCGAGACGGCAAGAGCGAATTTCTTCAACATGGATTGTCCCCTTGATTTACACCGTTTGAGCTCGTGGCGGGCCCTGGCGGGAGCCTTCCACCTATAAAATCACCGGCGAAAGCAGCCTGGCTGCGATCATGCCGGAAATACGTGCGTCATGGAAATAGCGTTCGCGTTCGAAAAATCGATGCAAGCCTCTCCAGTTTTGCGTTCGCGGCGCGATTATGGCGGTGAATGCAAATGCTTGCGCGAAAATGCATTTCCTTTTCCGTCGCTGCCGCGATTTGTTTTTGTTCCCTTGCGTGTTTCCGCAGATGTCCGGTGCTCTTCAGTGCTTCTACTGTCCAACCGGTTTTATTCTTGACGGGAACGATAGCGGTCTGATTTCGCGACAGGGATATCTTTTTTCGCGAACACACCATATCGTTCGATTTTTCATATTGTTACGGAGAAAACGCTTGCAGCTCGGCACGTTGTTTGTCGCCAGTCACGTGCTCGCGTCTGGCTCGGTCAGAGAGACGGCGCGCAGCCTTTCGCTTGCAGCATCGACGGTCTCGACGGCGGTCCGCAATCTCGAGACCGAGCTTGCGCTCAAGCTGACGGAGCGCAGCTCCGGTGAGCTAACCACGCTTCTCGCCAGCAATGACGTGCGCGAAAAGCTCGCCCCAATCGTACAGTCAGCCGAAGAACTGGCGAATTGGATCGGGACCGGCGAACCGTCACGTCTGCCGATCAAGATCGCCACGATGGAGCGATTTCTGGAGGTCGCCGATCAAGGCAGCATCAACCGGGCGGCGCGCCGGCTGAAACTCGGTCAGCCGCAACTCTCGCTTCAGATCGCGACCTTGGAGAAGGCACTGGGTCATCGTCTTTTCGAGCGGCAGGCGAACGGCTCGGCGCTAACGGAGCAGGGGAGCCGGGTCTATGCCATCTTCCAGTCAATCACGCAGGAGTGGAATGATCTGAAAGCATCCGCCGACGAACGCTATCAGCGCACGGCGCGGGCGCTTCGCATCGGTTCGATCATTCCGACAGGATCGGAAAGCTGGGTCGCGCGGTGCCTTGGGGCTCTCGTCGCCGACTGGAACGCTCGCCGCAGCAAGAACGCGCTATCTCTGGTTCTGATGACGGCGGATGACCTGCGCGAGGCTTTGAAGTCCGGCCGGATCGACGTTGCCATTCTCGACTCCGTTTTCGGTCTGGAACGCTTCCAGCATCGAGAGTTGCTGAAGACTGACATGGTCCTCATCGCACCGCCCCAGAGCCGCGAACGGACGGTGGCCGAGCTTGTCGAAGCTCACGCGATCTGCACGCCGAGTTCGCGAACAGGTCTCGGGCACGCCACGATGGCGCTGAGCCATGAGCGCACCGCCAATCGCAGGCACCGCAACCAGGACATCACCGCTGCCGACTCCCTGCCTGTCATCGTCGACCTTGTCGCCAACCACGGCTACATCTCGTTTCTCGGTCGTGTCAGCGCCATGCCCATCGCCAACAGGGTTCGCATCGTCGACCTCCAGGAGACGATCCCTATGTCCTATCATGTCGCCTTCAACCATCGGAAAGCCTCGGCTGACGCAAGCGCCATGATTATCGCTGCCGTTGCCAAAATAGTTGCCGAACCTGTCGCAGAAGAAAGCGCTTTCGCTTAAATGAACGGTGCGGCAGCCAAGGAGATTCGAGCGTGAGCGTTTTGCTGGAAGTATGCGTGGACAGCCCTCAGGGTCTTGCGGCGGCAATTGCCGGCGGTGCCAACCGCATCGAACTCTGCTCGGCCTTGGAACTTGGCGGATTGACTCCCGTCGCGGGCCTGATGAAGGCCGCAGCTGCGGCGCCTATTCCGGTCTATGCAATGATCCGCCCGCATGCCGGCCCCTTCGTGTTCGATGCCGCTGACGAAGAGGCGATGATGGTCGATATCGATGCCGTGCGCGACTTCGGTCTTGCCGGCGTCGTCATCGGTGCCAATCGCAAGGACGGCACGCTGGATATGCCGCTGATCAGCCGGCTGAAAGCCCGCGCCGAGGGGCTTGGATCGACACTCCACCGCGCCTTCGATCTCGTGCCGGATGCCGATGCAGCATTGGAGCAGGCAATCGAGCTTGGCTGCGAGCGCATCCTGACATCCGGCTGTGTGCCGAAGGCAATCGATGGCCTGGAGACGCTGAGCCGTCTCTCCCGCAAGGCGGCCGGTCGGATCTCCATCATGCCCGGCAGCGGCGTACGGCCCGGCAACGTTGGTGAGTTTCTGCGGGCCACCGGAACACGCGAGGTTCACGCCTCCTGCAGTTCGCCGGTCGAGAGTATCGATCCGCGCGCCGTCGCCTTCGGCTTCGAGGCGGCAGCGACAAATCGGACGGATACCAACGTCGTCCGCCAGATGCGGGCGGCGATTGACGCAGCCTGATCGTTCGTCAGCGTAGGCGATCGGATGGCTCAGGCGCCGATCTTGATCACGGCTTTGATCAGCCCGCTTTTTTCGTGTGCCCAGCGTGCCAGGTCGCGTGGCGCGTCTGCCAGGGTCGTTCGATGCGTGATCAGTTTGTCGACCGGGACAAGGCCCTTGGCAATCGAATCCGCGACATGCTCGAAATCCACCCGGGTCGCGTTGCGGCTGCCGATCACCATCATTTCCCGCTTGTGAAACTCCGGATCGGAGAAGCGGATGTCGTCCTTGACCACGCTGACAAGTACCAGCGCGCCGCCGTGTGCGACGAAGCTGAACGCCTTTTCCATCGAAGGGCCATAGCCCGTCGCGTCGAAGACGACGTCGAAACCATCGCCGTCGGTCTTGGCCTTGACCGCCTCGGCGACGCCATCACCGGCGACGATGCCCGAAGTGAAGCCGAAACGGTCAGCAGCCATCCGCAGCCGCTCTTGGCTGGTATCGAGCAACGTCACATCATGCCCCGCAATCCGCGAGAAGATCGCGGCACCCAGCCCAATTGGACCGGCGCCAATGACAAGGGAGCGTGATCCGGCGGGCGCCATCGAACGGCGAACGGCATGGGCGCCGATCGCCAGAAATTCGGTGGTCGCTGCCGCTTCAAGGCCGACGTCATTGGCAGGATAAAGATTGCTGGCTGGCACCGTGATTTCCTCGCAGAAGGCTCCGTCGGTATGGACGCCAAGGACCTTGATGTTGGTGCAACAATTCGGTTTGCCCTGACGGCAGGCGACGCAGGTGCCACAAGAGAGATAGGGGTTGACGATGACAGGCGAACCGACCGCCATGGCAACCCCGTCGCCGGCTTCCAGAACCGTCGCCGAAATCTCGTGCCCCATCACCCGGGGATACTCCAGGAACGGATGCTTGCCCTCGAAGATGTGGTAGTCAGTGCCGCAGATGCCGACATGGTCGACGGCAAGCCGCACCCAACCGGCTTCCGGCGCGCCGGGGGGAGGGCGTTCCACGAGTTCGAGGACACCGGGTTCTTTGCAGAGCACTGCTTTCATGATCGTCTCGCATCCGTGAAATGGAAGAAGCCGGCCTTTGGGCCGGCTCCGTATGTCGCTACCGGCTTACGGGTTGCGGCGGCGGCGCAGCTGATCGAAGTAGACGATCACGATAATCAGCAAGCCGGTGATGATGCGCTGCCAGAACGAGTTGACGTTCAGCAAGTTCGCGCCGTTGTTGATGGTCGCCAGAATGAATGCACCGATCAGCGGTCCATGAACCGAACCGACCGCGCCGAACAGGCTGGTGCCGCCGATGACAGACGAGGCGATTGCCTGCAGTTCCCATCCGTCCGCCTGTGTGGCGTTGCCGATCGCGATACGCGAGGCAAGGAGAACGCCGACGAAGGCCGCAAACGTCGCGGAGAGAATGTAGGCAAGATAGATGATGCCGTTCACCCGCACGCCCGACAGGCGGGCCGCTTCGCGGTTCGAACCGACGGCGAAGAGATAGCGCCCCCAACGGCTCAAATGCAGGAAGATATACGACGGGACGGCAACGAGAATGACCATCCAGAACAGGCTCGGTACACCGAGGAAGTCGGCACGGGCAAAGTTCGTGAAGGGCTCGTTGACGATGTTGATCGTCGAACCATTGGTGATCAGCAGCCCGATACCACGCAGCGAGGTCAGCGTTGCCAGCGTGATGATGAAGGGCGGCAACCCCATCTTGACGATGCCGAAGCCGTGGAACACGCCGATACCGACGCCGATCAGCAGCGTGATGAGAATGGAGGCCCAAACCGGCACGCCCGCCTGCAGCAGCCAGGCGAGGATGACGGTGCAGAAACCGACGATCGCGCCGACCGAGAGGTCGATGCCGGCGGTAATGATCACGAAGGTCTGGCCGAGCGCCAGGATGGCGGTCATCGCGCCTTGGCGCAGCAGGTTCGAGATATTCAGCGGCGTCCAGAAGCTGGCGGTCACGAAGCCGAGAAGGATCCAGAGGAACGCCAGGAGACCGATAAGGGTCAGGCCGAAGAGGATATTCACTTTCCGGCGCGCCGGCGGCGCGGCGATCTCGGTGGGGGTTACGGTCATTGATTGTCTCTCCCTCTTATTCTTTTAGACGCCGATCGCTTCGCTCAGCACTTCCTCGTGCGTTGCCGCGTGGAAGTCGTGGCTCGCAACAAGCTCGCCGCGGCGGAAGACGTGCAGCCTGTCGGCCAACTCGTAGACTTCCGGCAGATAAGAGGAGATCAGGATGATCCCGGCTCCCTGCTTCAGAAGCTTGGCGAACAGCCGATAGATTTCCGCCTTGGTGCCGACGTCGACGCCCACCGTCGGCTCATCGAAGATGAAGAGGCGCGCGCCATAACTCAGCCATTTGCCGATGACGACCTTTTGCTGGTTGCCGCCAGACATGGCCGAGACGAGAACGCGTCGGCTCGGTGTCTTGATCGAGAGGTCGCGAATTTGCTGGTCGGCGTTCTGCGTTTCCTCCCGGTGGCTGATCACCGGACCCTTGCTGAGCCTCTTGAATACCGGAAGGTTGATATTGAGTCCGATCGGTAGGTTTAGGCACAGGCCCTGATCGCGGCGGCTTTCCGGCGCCAGCGCAATGCCGAGCTCCATCGCCGTGCGCTCGTCCTTGATGTCGACCCTCTTGCCCATCCAGTGAATCTCGCCTGCAGTCGTCTTTTCCCGACCGAAGAGGCCCAGTGCGAACTCGCTGCGTCCTGCGCCGATCAGGCCATAGAGGCCAACGATCTGCCCGGCCTTGACCGAGAGAGACACATTCTCGAAACCGGGGCCGGACAGCCCACGCACGTCGACGATCGTTTCTCCGATCGGGATCTCCTCCTTGTGGTAGATCTGCTCGATCGAACGGTTGATCATCAGCGCGATCAGCTCGGCTTCGTTCGTCTCGCCGATCGTGCGCGTGCCGACATGGGTGCCATCGCGCAGCACCGAAACGCGGTCGGCGAGCTCGAACACTTCTTCCATGCGGTGGCTGATGTAGACGATGGTGACGCCTTCGCCCTGCAGACGGCGGATCAACTTGAAAAGCTGGGCCGATTCCTGTCGAGTCAGGTAAGCTGTCGGCTCGTCGAAAATCAGAAACTGCGTGCCGCGCATCGCGGCGCGCGCCGTTGCGACAAGCTGCTGCTGGCCGATCGTCAGGTCGCTCAGCAGCACATGAGCAGGCAGCCCGAAGCCGAGATCATCGAGGACGGCTTGCGCCATCTTCTCCATCTCTTTCTTGCGCATCAGGCCGTACTGGTTGACCTCGTCACCGAGAAAGAGGTTGGCGGCCACCGTCAGATGCGGGCAGAGAACGACTTCCTGATGGACGGCATTGATGCCGCGTGCGATCGCCTCGTTGGGCGTCGCCAGGGCGACCGGATGGCCGCACCAGAGAATTTCGCCAGCGGTCCTGGTGATTACGCCGGTCAGAAGCTTGATGAGCGTCGATTTGCCGGCGCCGTTCTCGCCGACGATCGCATGAATTTCGCCGGCCAGGAATGTCACCGTCGCTGGTTTCAGCGCCTGGACGTAGCCGTAATTCTTTTGGAGTCCCTTGAGTTCGAGGATCGGGGCGCCCGCAGGAATGCGGTTTGCCTCCGTCAGCTTGGCGCTGTCATCATGGCGATGACTGACCTCTTCCAGGCTCATGGGCGTCTCCTCCTCGCGAATTGCCGTCTCTCCACCGGCCGCCCGCACTCCTCAGGCGGACGATAACACAGGTGAAGGAAAGGCCGCGCGGGATTTCCTCTCGCGCGGCCACCGTCATTTGATTTACTTGATCTTGGGGTTCAGCAGAGCGTCGATCTTCGGGTCGCTCATGTTGGCCTTGGTGACCAGGTTTGCGCCGGTGTCGACGTTTTCTTCGACCTTCTCGCCCTTGGATACGGCGAGCGCGGTCTTCACGCCGTCATAGCCCATGCGATAAGGATCCTGCACGACGAGACCTGCAAGCGAGCCGTCCTTGAGGAAGCCGACCGTCTTGTCGTCGCTGTCGAAGGCGATGACCTTGATCTTGTCGCCGAGCTTGTTTTCCGCGATCGCCTGGCCGACACCCTGTCCGAGGATGAGGTTCGAGGCGAAGACGCCGACAAGGTTCGGATTGGCAGTAATCAGGTCGGTCATCATGTTGAGACCGGTCGTTGCCTGGCCGTCGCCGTACTTGTCGGCAATGACCTTCAGGCCAGGATGCTTTGTCTTGACCTGATCGAGGAAACCTTCGCGGCGCTGCTCGAGAGAGCCTACGCCCGGCAGGTTGGTGAGGATGACGACCTCGCCTTCTTCCTTGCCGGTCATTTCCTTGATGGCAGCGGCAAGGCCGTCAGCCGCGATACGTCCGCCCTGGACGTTGTCGGTTGTCAGGAACGATTTGAAGGCCTTGGAATCGGCGCCGGAATCGATGCCGATGATCGGAACGGACTTGGCAGCTTCGTCGATCGGCTTGCCGAGTGCCTTGAACTCGGTCGGCGAGATGACGATTGCAGCCGGCTTGCCGGCAACGGCGTTCTCAAGAATGCTGATCTGGCCGTTGATGTCGGATTCGGCCTGTGCGCCGAGTTCCGGAACGTTGACGCCGAGATCCTGACCTGCCTTGCGGGCGCCGGCCAGAACGATCTGCCAGTAGAAGGACGTCGTGTCCTTGACGATGATCGGGATCGTCACGTCAGCCGCGAACGATGTCACCGGCATTGCGGTGGCGATAACGGCGGCGCCCGCAAGAGCCGTGAAGGCTCGACGGGAGAGAATCGATTTCATGCGCATGTGGTTCTCCTCCAAGGTGCGTTCTCCTCCTAGAAATCGTCCCGCTGAACGCAGGCGGGCGATTTTTATCGATAAAAAACAGTTACCGGCAGAAGCTAGCCGAGCGAAAGTCAAATTGCAAGTAGCGCGGCGGGCTTGACTATCGTTTCTTTTCTTATCTCAAGTAATTGTTTTTTCAGTTGTTCAATCGCTGGCTAAAGTTCTGTCAGCCGCGATAGACTTCATGCGGATGGACCACGCCTTTCTTCAAAATCAAGTTGCCATACAACCGGAATTCAGTCGTCGCCACGATGTAGGCAGCGGTCCGCGCGCGCTCATAGAAGGCGAAGCGTTCCAGCGAGGCAATCCTGAAGTCTCCTGCCCGTCTTGTCACGATCTCTTGAAACTCGGCGCAAACTTCGGGCACTGCGGTCGGATCGCCCACCACCTCCATGCGCCATGCGGACTCGGGCACGAAGGTGTCGAGCGGAAAATGCGTGAGGATGGCCTCGGCCATATCGGTCGCGGTGACGCCGTCGGCGCGAATGACCTCCGGCCCCATGGTACTTGAAGGGAAATTGGCATCGGCGATGACGATATCGTCCCCATGTCCCATGCGGGCAATCGCACGGAGCAGGTCGGGATTGAGAATGGGGTGAATACCTCTAAGCATGGTAAGTCCTCAAACACGCACGGCGTCTTCGCCGAGCGGCGGCGCGACAAGCGTCAGGGGGTCGAATTCAGGGAAGATCGAGTCCGGCAAGGCAGGCTCGAAAAGCGCCATGTTGCGCGTCAAGCTGGAGGCCTTTGCAGTGCCGATCAGCACGGACGATACGATTGGATCCTGGAGCGCAAACTGCAACGCCGGAGCCGCCAGCGGCACGCCATACTTAGCGGCGATCTTCTCCATATCAGCGACCTTTGCGAGAATGTCGTCCGTCGCCGGCATATAGTCGAAATGCGACCCCGGCACCGGGCCAGTCGCCAGGATACCCGAATTGAAGACACCGCCGACGACGAGTGAGGTGCCCTTCTTCCGGCAAAGCGGCAACAGCTCGCCAACCGCAGACCGGTCTAGCAGCGTGTACCGCCCCGCCATCAGGATGCAGTCGATATCGGCGTTGTGCATGACGTCCAGGCAGACCGGAACCTCGTTGACGCCGAGCCCGAAAGCCTTGATCGCGCCGGAAGATTTCAGTTCCTCGAGCGCCTTGATGCCGGTGTCCAGGAACTGCTTCTGATGGACAGCGTTCTTCGCCGCGCCATGCGTGTATCCGCCGAGGTCGTGGACATAGAGGATGTCGATCCGGTTCAGTCCAAGACGCGCGTAGCTGAACTCCACCGAGCGCATGATGCCGTCATAGGAATAGTCGTAGTCGGCATCGAAGGAGAGCGGGTTGACATAGCTGTAATCGGGAACCGTCCCCGTTGGCACAGGGCGTAGAAGGCGACCGACCTTGGTCGACAGCACCCACTCCTTCTCCGGCTTGTCGCGCAGGAAGTCTCCAAAGCGACGCTCGGCGAGACCGAGGCCATACCACGGCGCGACATCGAAGTAGCGAATGCCGCTGTCCCACGCTGCCTCCAGCGTCTCCATGGCCTGTTCGCGCGGGCAGGCGCGATAAAGACCACCGAGAGCGGCGCCACCGATGCTTACTTCGGTGACCTCAAGCTCCGTCCTGCCGATCTTCCTCGTCTTCATCATTCCTCCTCTGAAGACTTGATATGCGCTGCCTTAGAGCGTCGCTCCGAGGTGCCACGGCACGAACTCGTTATCTCCGTAGCCGAATTCCTCGCTCTTCGTCTTCTTGCCGGAGGCCGTGTCGATGATCAGGTCGAAGATCTCGCGGCCTTTGGCGCTGATCGTTGCGTCGCCGGTTGCAATCGTGCCGCAGTCGATATCCATATCCTCTTCCATCGAGGCATAGAGAGCCGAATTGCTGGAAAGCTTGATCGACGGCGCCGGGCGACAGCCGAAACAGCTGCCGCGGCCGGTGGTGAAGGCGATCATATTCGCGCCGCCGGCGACCTGGCCGGTCGCCGAGACCGGATCGTAGCCGGGGGTGTCCATGAAGACGAGGCCAGGGGCCGTGACGCGCTCGGCATAGCCGTAGACGGCGGTCAATGGTGAGCGGCCGCCCTTGGCGACGGCGCCTAACGATTTTTCGAGGATCGTCGTCAAGCCGCCGCGCTTGTTGCCAGGCGAGGGGTTGTTGTCGAGCGACGCGCCGTGCAACTCGACATACTTTTCCCACCAGGCAATCTTGTCGTCGAGCTTCTTGGCAACCTCGTCGCTGACGGCGCGGCTGCGCAGAAGATGCTCCGCACCGTAGATTTCGGAGGTTTCGGAAAGGATCGCCGTGCCGCCGGCAGCCGCCAGCAAGTCGGCGGCTACGCCAAGCGCCGGGTTGGCGGTGATGCCGGAAAAGCCGTCCGAGCCGCCGCATTGCAGGCCGATGATGATATCGCTGATTGGCAGCGCAACCCGCTTTTCCTTGCCGACATCCTGCGCAATCTCGCGCAGCATGCCCATGGCGCGCTCGACGGCGCGACGCGAGCCGCCGGCATCCTGGATGTTGAAGTGCCGCTTCGCATTGCCGGCGCCGCTCTGGCCGTAGAGCGTGAGCTGGTTGACTTCGCAGCCAAGGCCGATCATCAGCACGCCGCCGAAATTCACATGCCGGGTATAGCCGGCAAGTGTCCGGTGCAGTACCGCCATGCCGTCGCCGGTGGAACTCATGCCGCAGCCCTGGTCGTGCACGATCGGAACGAAGCCGTCGATGCCGTCGAAATGCGGAAGGATCGTCCGGTTGGCCTCGTCGGCAATCGCCCGACAGACCGTGGTGGAACAGTTCACACTGGCAATGATGCCGATGTAGTTGCGCGTCGCCGAGCGACCGTCGGCGCGGCGATAGCCCATGAAGGTGCGCGCCCTGTCGGTCGCACTTGCTTCCTCGGGCGCCGAGTTTGCGGTTGCCGCAAGGCGGTCGTTCTCGAAATGCAGATTGTGGCTGTGAATATGGTCGCCGGCCTTAACGTCAGCCGTGGTGCGTCCGATGGCCTGACCGTATTTGACGACCGGCTGGCCAAGCGGAATATCGGCCAACGCGATCTTGTGGCCGGGATCGATCTTCTGCTGCGTCTGGATGCCGGCGACCGTCGCGCCGGAGGGAATCGCCGCCGTCGCGACCGCAACATTGTCGCCGGCGGACAGGATGATCCAAGGGTCTTTGGTCAACGTTTTTCTCCCTAGGGAAACACTCGCTGCGTCGGCGAATGCTCATTGATTTTGTTTTTTATCTACAATAAACATTTTCAAGTCAACGGGATTATCGATCCTGTGGACGAGGGAGGCAAACAGCCGCATGCAATCCAAAATAAGATAAGGATTGCCTAGAGATAAGCTTCTGCCACGCTGCGCACCGCAACCTTGCGGCGGCCCGATCCGTGTTGCCGAGGCAAGAGGGCGGGGTGCATGGCAAGGCAGAATACAGTCTTCAAGGAAGCCTACAACCGCTATGTCGCCGCTTTGCGCACCGACGCGGCGCTGCCGTCCGAGCCGGAAATCGCGGCCCAACTGGGGATCAGCCGCAGCACGGCGCGCGCCATCCTGACGCGGCTCAGCGATGCAGGCATCATCCGCTGGAACAAGCGCCAGAAGATCGTTTTGCGTCAGCCGACGGAAGCTGATTTCTTTCCGTCGGAAGAGACGAATTCACTGCACGACATCATCGAGCGCAGCTTCATGCAGCGCATCTTGTCGGATGATGCCGCACCGGGCATGCAGATCAACGAGTTGGAACTTGCTCGCGAAATCGGCACCGGCACCACAAGCGTTCGTGAGTTCCTTATCCGTTTCTCGCGTTTTGGTCTGATCGAGAAGCGCCCGAACAGCCACTGGATCCTCAAGGGGTTCACCCGCGATTTCGCGCTTGAGCTCGCCGAGGTGCGCGAGATGTTCGAGCTGCATTCGGCCGCCGAATTCGGCCGGCTTCCACCGGAGAGCGAGGCATGGCGCGCATTGTCTGACATCAAGGCCGAGCATCAGGCAATGCTGCGTGACCTCGACAGGCGCTACAAGGATTTTTCGGCCCTCGACGAACGTTTCCATCTGCTGATCCACGGAGCGTCGAAAAACCGCTTCATCGCTGACTTCTACGACGCGATCGCGATCATCTTTCACTATCACTACCAATGGAACAAGGCGTTCGCGCGCGAGCGCAACGAACGCGCCATTCATGAGCATCTCGACTACATTGCTGCGCTGGAGTCAGGCGATCAGGCGGCGATCAACTCCGCCTGCCGCCTGCATCTGCGGTCCGCGCGGCAGACGCTGCTCCAATCCATTCCGCTGACGCCTTCCGACGAGGTTCATCCGGAACAGTGATTGCAACGAAACCCGGCCGAAGCCGGGTTCAGTTCTAGCTGGCTGGTCATTTCCAGCCGACACACTCCCGCCCCACCTCTGGAGGCTTCGGATTTTGGAGCCAAAATCGTCAAGGGAGGTCGGCCGCATCCGTGGTTATCTGCAGCGTCGTGCGGTCCTGGTGATCTCGTCGCCGTCGTCGGTCATTGTTCTGACCGTCTTGGTGTAGCAGCGATCGCGATAGTAGCGATCACGATCGCGGACGGCGCCAACTCTGATCCCGTGCTCGTTGATGGTGATCCCCGGGCGGACGCGATCATAATCGTCGTCGTAGCTCCGTTCGCGCGTCACGGTCACGCTGTCAGCCATGGCAGGAGCGACGAACGAACAGAGCGCCATCGCCGCAACGGTACAGTTCATAAGGATCTTTCGCATGTCAATTCTCCTTCATTCATGGAAGACCAACGAAGGAGGAAAGAACTGGTTCCTTGAAAAATGACACGCTAAGACGCCGCATTGTCCCTATTCGGGAGCATAATGAGGCTGGCGGCGAAGATCTAGTGCGACGCTTCGCTGGCGGCTGACGCCACCGGCGTCCGGCCATGTTCGCGTCCCACGGGAATGAGCCATGCCGACAGGAACGTGAGGACGGCGACCACGGCCACTCCCCAGAATGTCCAGTGAAGGGAGGCATCGAAGACCGCGCGGATGGCAGGGTCTGCGGCCAACTCGGACAAGCCTGTCGGCTGGTTCAACACGTCATGAAGCGACGCTGCGGCATCTCCGACCGCATAGTGGGTGATGCCGGCGTTGAGAACGGCGCCAAGCACTGTCGCACCGAGCGTATTGCCGAGGCTGCGGGCGAAGATGATCGATGCGGTGGCGCTGCCACGCATCGACCATTCGACGCTGTCCTGAACGAGCGCGATGCTGGTGAGGCTGATCAACCCCATACCGAAGCCCATGAAGAAGGACCCAGCTCCCGCAAGCGCGGGGTGGCTGTCGGGCGTCAGAAACAGCAGGAAACTTGCGCCAAAGGGAAACATCAGGCTGCCGACCCGTAGCGTGCGTCGGATGCCGAAGGCCTTGAAGAAGCGGCTGGAGAGCATGACGGCCAGAGGCCAGCCGACGACCAGCATGGTCAAAGTGAAGCCGGCGACGATCGACGATCGCCCAAGGACGCCTTGCACATACATGGGCAACACGGTCGAGAGACCGATCAGCGCCATCCCGGCAAGCAATGTTGCAGCGTTGCTGGTCGCGACCAGCCGGCGGCTCCAGAGAGCAATGGAAATGATCGGCTCGGCCGCCCGCTTCTCCTGTCGCAGGAAGAGCACAGCAGCAACGACGAAGACCACAGCAAGCGACACCAGGACCCACGCGTTGGCATCCGCCGCTTCCGTGAGGATGACGAGCAAGGCAATGACGGCGACCGAAAACAGAATGGCGCCGAGATAATCGATCTTTGCCTGCTTGTGTGCGACCGATTCCTTGAGGAAGGCGGCAAAAGCCGCGATCGACACGATGCCGATCGGCAGGTTGATCCAGAAGATCCAGGCCCAGGAAACGGTATCGACGATAACGCCGCCGGCAAGCGGCCCGACCACAGCCGATGTGGCCCAAACCGTCGCCATGATGCCTTGCACCCGGCCTCGCTCCTCGAGAGTGAAGAGGTCGCCGATGATCGTCATCGTCACCGGCTGGATGGCTCCGGCGCCAAGCCCTTGCAGCAAGCGAAAGGTAATCAGCGACGCCATCGACCACGCAAAACCGCAAAGCAGGGAGCCGACGAGAAAGATCAGAATGCCCGAAATCAGCACCGGCTTGCGTCCGAAGATGTCCGAAAGTTTGCCGTAGATGACGGTCGTCGTCGACTGCGCCAGAAGAAAAGCGGAGAACACCCAGCTGTAGTAGGTAAAGCCGCCAAGCTGCCCGACGATCTTCGGCATCGCCGTCGCGACGATCGTGGCCTCGATGGCGACCATGAAGGTTGCGAGCATGATGATAGCGACAATGAGCGCGCGGTTCGAGCGCTGAGCTGTATTGGACACGACATCTTCTCCGGGTACTCCGCGAAGTGCCTAAGATGATCGGCAAGTCGGCTGGGGGAAAAGCGCCGGCGCGAAGTGTTGCCCCGTTCTATGCCGCTGAGGCAAGGGCGTCAATTATTATCCGTTTGGTTACGAGGCCGGTTCGGCGGCGCCCAATGGCAGAGCCGGTTTGGTATCCGATGCAGGACCAACATTCGAGACCGAGTAGAGAATGGTCTTTTCGTCCTGCCATACGGGTGTGAAACGTCGGTCCGTCGGCCGGAGATTGGCGGGCACATCGGTCAGCCACAGGTAGTCGACGCCGGTAGTCGGCCGTGCCGCAATCGAGGCACTGGGGGTTGGCAGCCCTCATCGGTCGCACTCATGCTCGAACACGCCTGAGGAAGGCAAAGTCTTTCCGCCAAACGGATTCCCTGATGTACGGATTGCGAGCAACTGGCTTTCGACCGCGGCGACCGCGAACGCACTTTGAGCCAGTCTTTCAATTCGACGCGAACACTGCGATCATTGTACTGACAAATAGCTGCTTTCTTCGATCGGGGGGACAAGGATTGCGGTCCAAAGGGTTGCTGAGTTGGATGAGGCGCCGACCGCTGTCGATCCAGTTCCTGTTTGCCAGCGGTGTCCTGATCTTCTTCGCAACATTGATCTCGGGTTACGTCATATCCGGGCTCGTAGAGCAAAACGCGATCCGCAGCAAAGCCGGTGCGGTTGCAACCTTCGTCCAAAGCATGACGGAGCCGCTTGTTGAGAAGCTGGCTTCGGCGGACGCCCTGCCACCCGAGGATATTGAGAGGCTCCACGGGCTTTTCACCGATCCAATGTTGCGGGGGCGTTTTCCGCATGTCGAGATCTGGACGACCGATGGAACGGTTGCCTATTCGCTTGCCCCGGATCTGATCGGTCGAAGGTTCGAGGTTCCTCCCGGCGCCGAGAACGCCCTTCTGGGTGAGGTTTCACTCTCTTTTGCCGACCTCGATGCAGGCGAACATATCGCCCGCAATTTCCGGACGCGCTATCTGGAGATCTATAGCCCGCTGCGCGACAACTCGACCGGCAGGATCATCGCCATTGCGGAGATACAGGAGGATCCCGCCACATTTGACCATGATGTGGAGCGCGTGCGCATGGTCAGTTGGGCGGCTGTGGCACTTGCCTCCTGCGCGATCCTGCTCTGTCTTTTCGCGATCGTTCGCCGCGGGAGCAACACCATAGAGGATCAGCGACAGGCCCTGCGTCAACGCGCGGAAGACGCAGAGGCCGCGTCGCGCAAGCTCGCCGAACTGCAGGGTATTGCCCGCCATGCCTCGATGCAGCTCGCCGAGCGCAACGAAAATCTGATGCGTGGCGTCGGCGCAGACCTCCATGATGGCCCAGCCCAGCTTCTCAGCTTCGCGCGCCTGCAGGTTGAACAGGTCCGCCAGGCTAGGTCCGACCTGGGGCGCGAGGCGCCGCTCGCCGTACTCGAGGGATCGCTCGATAGCGCTTTGGCCGAGATTCGGGCGATTGCCCGATCGCTGATCCTGCCGGAGATCGAGCACCTTCCACCTAGCCGCATCATCGAGCGTGCGATCAAGATGCACGAGAGCCGCTCAGGGACGGAGGTCGCTTCCACCTTCGTCGGGTCGGAACGAGAAATTCCAGCGGCGTTGAAGATCTGCCTCTTTCGCTTTGTGCAGGAGGGTTTGAATAACTCTTACAGACACGCTGGCGGCAATGGCCAGGAGGTTTGGTGCGAGATGGGAGCAGCGCATATGAAAGTGGTCGTTTCGGACAAGGGGCCGCCGCGGGGTTTCGTCAAGCCACCTGCTCGCGACGGCGGAGGAATGGGGATTCGTGGCCTGCGGCAGCGCATCGAGAGCCTGGGCGGCAGCCTGCAGATCGTCGGCGGGGACGCCGGAACAAAACTGACAATGTGTTTCGAGCTTGGGGAGGCAGTCTGAATGGTAGAGCCGGCTTCTGTCATCGTCGTTGACGACCACGCGTTGTTTCGGATGGGCGTGTTGCAGACGATTGCCCTCAATGAAAACTTGCGGGTCGTTGCGGAGGGCGCATCCAAGCAGGATTCTCTGGATCTGGTGGCGCGCCATCACCCGACGATCGCGCTTCTGGATATTTCCATGCCGGGTGGCGGGGTCGCCGCGGCGCGCGAGATCCACGAGCGATGGCCTGATGTGAAGGTGGTGATGCTGACGGTTTCCGAGGATGACCAAGACGTCCTGGAGGCACTGGAGGCTGGCGCGTCCGGATACATTCTGAAAGGCATCGCCGCAAACGAGTTGCTCGACGCGTTGACGACCGTCCAGCGCGGCAGCACCTATTTAGCGCCCACACTGGGTTCCAAACTGGTCGCCGCAATGAGAGGAAACACACAGCCGCGAACCGAGGGCAATCCGCTGGCGGCGTTGTCCGCAAAGGAGCGCCACGTGTTGGAATGCGTGGGTCGCGGAATGGGGAACCAGGCCATTGCCGAAGCGACGGGCACGACTTTGCGCACCGTGAAGTTTCATGTCTCCAGGCTTCTCAAAAAGGTCCAAGCGAAGAACCGCGTTGAATTGGCCCTCATCGCGCAGAAAGCGGCGGATGTGTCTGGCAAAGAGTAGCAGCTGCCTCAGCTTCGAACAGCGTCGCGGCAGGCTGGCGCCTTGCCTGCATGTGCTGCTGGCAACGTTGCCGGTTTCGATGCGTGTGTCGAGAGCGTCAGGGCGTTCCCCGATCAGCACACAAGCGACATGGTTAGGAGCATGACGGCGGCATGCCTCCCATCTTACGGAAAGTCCTGCCAAACATTTGAAGGCTGGAAATCTGGCTGGTTGATGCGCCGGTATCCGGGAAAGTAAATGATCTTATTGGATGGAATGGTGCCGCTTACGTGACTCGAACACGTGACCCCATCATTACGAATGATGTGCTCTACCGACTGAGCTAAAGCGGCAATCCATGCGGCCGAACCATGCGGCCCCGCGATTTGCATGGGGCTGATACAGGCATTGTTTGAAGATTTCAAGCGCCCTGTCATCTCTTCGGTAAAAAAGAACGGCGCTGTGGAAATCTGTGGTCGACCGTTACAACGACAGGCGCGCACGGGCAGCCGTATATTCGGTCTCGAGCCGGTCGACGAGCTTGCCGACCGGTTCGATGGCCTTGATGGCGCCGATGCCCTGGCCGCTACCCCAGATATCCTTCCAGGCCTTGGCGCCGCCGACGGCCTGTTCGAAATCCATTTTGGAGGGATCGGCGGCCGGGAGATCGTCGGGATCGAGGCCGACGGCTTTGACGGAGGGCTTGAGGTAGTTGCCGTGAACGCCCGTGAAGTAGTTGGAATAGACGATGTCGTTCGCCATGCCGTCGACGATTGCCTGCTTGTAGGCCTCGGAAGCGCGAGCCTCCTCGGTCGCGATGAACGGCGTGCCGATATAGGCCATGTCGGCCCCCATGGCCTGCGCCGCGAGGATGGCGCCGCCATTGGCGATGGCGCCGGCAAGCAGCAGCGGCCCATCGAACCATTCGCGGATCTCCTGAATGAGGGCAAAGGGCGAAAGTGTCCCGGCGTGACCGCCGGCACCGGCTGCGACGGCAATCAGCCCGTCGGCACCCTTGCGGATGGCCGAGTTGGCATGGCGGTTGTTGATGACATCGTGGAGTACGATGCCGCCATAGGAATGCACCGCGGCATTGACTTCCGGCACGGCGCCAAGCGACGAGATGACCACGGGCACCTTGTATTTGACGCAGAGCCTGAGGTCATGCTCCAGCCGCTTGTTCGACATGTGGACGATCTGGTTGACGGCAAACGGGGCGGCCGGCCGATCAGGGTTTGCCGCGTTGTGGGCAGCGAGATCCTCGGTGATCATCGCCAGCCATTCGTCGAGCTGGCTCTCCGGCCGTGCGTTCAGCGCGGGAAAGGCGCCAACGACCCCAGCCTTGCACTGCGCCAGCGTCAGCGCCGGGTGCGAAATGATGAAGAGCGGCGAGGCGACAACCGGCAATCTGAGATTCTGGGTGAGGATCGGAGGCAGGGCCATGAGATACCGTAAGAATTGACGTTTACGAAAGCGTCAATGTGATAGCAGAGACTTTCGGTGAGGAAAAGCTCGCTCTATCGATTCCATAAATATCGGCTATTCTTGCAAGACGATAAGGCAGCACGCGGCAACCCTGCGTTATCCCCGGCCGATCCGACCCGGTAGCGGGGTGAGGCTTGCGATTTGCCCTGGCAGCAGCTACCGCTTTTACGAAGTGTCAAGGACAAAGCCCAGTCTCAGAGTAAAGGACCGGACGTGAGCGGATTAGAAACGGCTATCAGAACGGCGCTCAACAATGCCGATCGCGACAATCCCGAAGTCCGTGCAAAGATTTATCAATCCGCACGTCAGGCGCTCGAAGCCGGTCTCCGCAAACAGGACATCACCGACGCGGAAGCGGTGACCCATCATCGCCATAGACTCGAAACAACGATCCATACGATCGAGGCTGAAGAGCGCGAGCGTCTCCATCCGCGTCAGGGGCCGCCTGAAATTCCTGTGCCACCCGAGGTGGAAATGCCGAAGCCCGTGGCCCATGCCGCAGAGGACGAGGCGGCAAACGTCTCGATCGGCGGCGAGACCCGCGAGCATTCGGTCACGGACCCACGCTTCGACGACGAATCCAGCCTCGCCGGCGTGCATGCGGGCAGCGGCGATCACCTCGGCGCTGCGCCGACGGCCGAGGCGCCGGCGACGGTGGAGCAAAAACCGGCTCGGATGGACTTTCGGCCGGAGCGTGCGGCGGTCCGGCGCAAGCCGCGCAAGTTCTTCTCGAGGCTGCTCGTCGCTTGTGTTCTTCTCGCCTTCATTGGCATGGGCGCATGGTGGGTCTATTCATCGGGCCTGCTGATGACCGCCGCAGAACGAGATACGGGCGTTGCCAATCCGCCGGCGACCACGCAGCCGGAAGACTTTGACGGCACCGATAACACTGCTGCGGGCGATAATGCGGCTCCCGTCACAATCGACCCGCAAAACTCTTTCTCGGCAGATTGGATCGAGGTTTTCAAGCCGTCCGATGCGGACAAGATCAAGACCGGCCCGCAGTCTCAGACGCAGAACGTCGCTGAAAACGATGGCCCGGCAGTGCGCCTGACCTCGCAAACCAATGGCAGCGACGGCAATGTCAGTGTCAGCGTGCCGGCGGATGTGCTGCAGCAATTGGCCGGCAAGTCCTCGACGATTGCAATCACGCTGCAATCGACGTCCGACGAACCGACGCAGATTACCGTAGAGTGCAATTTCCAGCCGCTCGGCGACTGCGCCCGCCATCGCTTCTCCGTCACCCGGCAGAAATCGGACGTGCTTCTGCAGGTCCGCTTCGATCGATCACTGGCGCCGAACTCTGCCGGCAGCCTGACGATCAACACCGACGTCGACGGCAAGGCACGCGGCATCAATCTCTACGCCGTGCGGATCCTGCCAGGACAATAGGCGTTATTTCAGGAAGCCGGGACCTGAGCCGATGATCTTGTCGTCGAGCTTGCCGATGGCGTCCTTGTCCTTGCCGTCGTAGTCCATCCTCTTCAGCATGTGACGGATCAGGTTCAGCCGCGCGCGACGCTTGTCGTTGGCGTGAATGACCGTCCAGGGCGCGGCGTCCGTATGCGTCTCCTTCAGCATACGGTCCCGCTTATCGCTATAGTCGCCCCATTTCGTCAGCGCCGCTATATCCATCGAGGAGAGCTTCCATACCTTGAGCGGATCGTGCCGCCGGTCATGGAACCGCTTCAGCTGCATCTCGCGGCCGATATCGAGATAGAACTTGAAAAAGAAGATGCCCTCATGGGCGATGCCATTCTCGAGCTGAGGTGTTTGCTTCAGGAAGTCGTCATATTGCTTCGGGGTGCAGAAGCCCATGACCGGTTCAACCCCGGCCCGGTTATACCAGGACCGATCGAACAGCACGAATTCGCCGGCGGTGGGAAACTGCGTGATGTAGCGCTGAAAATACCATTGCCCTGCCTCGCGTTCGGTTGGCTTGGTCAGGGCAACCACCCGGGCGAGGCGCGGATTCATATGGGCGGACGAGGCTGAAATCGCCCCACCTTTGCCCGCCGCATCGCGTCCCTCGAAAAGCGCCATGACGCGCTTGCCGGTCGCCTGCAGCCAGAACTGCACCTTGACGAGTTCAATCTGCAGTTTCTGCAGCTCCTCGAGGTATTCCTCTTCCTTGAGTTTCTTGTTGTAGGGGAAGTCGCCCGATTGCAGGGCTGCCTCGTCCACCCAATCCGGCAGCACTGGATCGTCGACGTCGAAGACGCGCTTCTTTCCGCGGATGTCCAGTTCGACGGCTCTGCTTTCGACATCATCGGCCATGACTTCTCTCCCGCTATAACCTTCGCTGAGACAGGCGATCATATTTCCTTTTGAAAATCAAATGTCTTGCAGATCGCGGAAATTCCTGTGCGTTCCCGTTGCAGCCCTTCCACTGCTGGCTGCGGTCGAAAACTTCTGTCATGATTCACGGCTATCACGCAGAGGTTTGAAGGCAATAGTGCGAGTCGGGATCGCGAGGGGCAGTGGAAGACAAGGTACCGTTGACAAGAAGCTTGATCGCACGCGTTCGGCAGGAACGCCCGGTTCTGCTGGTGGCGCTGCTGATCGCACTGATCGCTCTTGCCGCGGGCGTGAACAAGTGGGTCGTCCTCGGTCTTTTGCTATTGATGGTCATCACCGCCGTGTGGCACGCGGTTCCCTTCATCCGAGAGGCGCCGCTTGAACCTGCTCCTGAGATTATCGAAACGCCGCCCAGCAGGTCGGGTGAAGTAACGGCGACGTTGGCCGCGCTCGACATGCCCGTCATGGTGCTTTCAAATGATGCCTCGGTGCTTTACCAAAATCGCGCTGCGGAAAAGGCGTTTGGCGAGGTTACGGTTGGTGCCCACATTTCCGCGCGCCTGCGCTCGCCGGGCGTCCTCGACATGATCGCCGAAACGATTGCGACCAACGCGCCGAACCAGATCGAGCATTCCGAGCGCCTGCCGTCCGAGCGCGTTTACATCGTCCGCAGCGCACCCGTGGAGTTGGATCGACAGCAGCCGACGGATGAACGCTTCTTCTTGGTCTCGTTTCGCGATATTTCCGAAGTCCGGCGCATCGACCGCATGCGTTCCGACTTCGTCGCCAACGCCAGCCATGAGTTGCGGACGCCGCTGGCGTCCCTGCGAGGTTTCATCGAGACCATCCAGGGACCAGCAAAGAACGACGCGAAGGCGCAGGAGCGCTTTCTGGGTATCATGCTGGATCAGGCCACCCGCATGAGCCGTCTAGTCGACGACCTGCTTTCCCTTTCTCGGTTGGAGCTCAAGTCACATATCGCCCCGGATCAGAAGGTCGACCTGGTCCCCCTTCTCGGCCACGTCAGGGACTCGCTGGTGCCGCTTGCACATGACGTCGGTGTGGAGATCGCTCTGCATCTGCCGCAAGGCAAGGCAGAGGTGCTCGGCGACCGCGACGAGTTGGTTCAGGTATTTGAAAACCTGATGGAAAATGCCTGCAAATACGGGCAGGAGGGGAAGACCGTCGATGTCTTCTTGAAGAATGGCTCGGGTGAACCTGTCGAGGTCACCGTGGTCGACAAGGGGCCGGGCATTCCTGCCGAGCACGTGCCCCGTCTGACCGAGCGATTCTATCGGGTGAGCATCGAGGATAGCCGTTCGAAGAAGGGCACGGGGCTGGGCCTTGCCATCGTCAAACACATCCTGACCCGGCACCGCGCCCGGCTGATCGTCAAGTCGGAAGTCGGGAAGGGGACGAGCTTCACCGTGCGGTTTTGACATAAAACTGCAGGGACTTCGACCATCGTCCATTCTTTGTGCTTTAAATTCAAATACATAAGCTGTCACAAATGTTTCGTCAAAATGACATAAAAGCTCTAGTCATCAGGGGCTAAAGAGAGCGTGCCGCTGATGAGACGGCACCGCCAAAGGCCACTGAAGGCCGCACTCAGACCGCATTATGCCCGGGAGATTGTTATGAACGCTTTTAAACTTACGGTCGCTGCACTTGCCGCTTCCGCCGCTTTTGCTGGCGCGGCTGTTGCTCGCGACCAGGTTCAGGTAGCCGGTTCCTCCACCGTCCTGCCTTACGCCAAGATCGTTGCCGAAACTTTCGGCGAAACCTTCACGGACTTCAAGACGCCGGTCGTTGAATCCGGCGGCACGGGCGCAGGCCTCAAGGAATTCTGCAAGGGCGTCGGCCCGGATAGCATCGACGTTGCCAACGCTTCGCGTCCGATCAACGCCAAGGAACTGGACGCCTGCAAGGCTGCTGGCGTAACCGACATCCAGGAAGTCAAGATCGGTTATGACGGCATCGTCTTCGCAACCGACTCGTCCAACCCAGACGTTGCTTACGTTCCGGCCGACATCTACAAGGCTCTGGCCGCTCAGGTCGTCGTTGACGGTAAGCTCGTCGACAACCCGTACAAGAAGTGGTCGGAAGTCAACCCGGCTCTTCCCGCTGTTGATATCGCTGCCTACATCCCGGGCGAAAAGCACGGCACCCGCGAAGTCTTCGAGCAGAACGTTCTCGCTGCTGGCTGCAAGGCTTCCGGCGCTCTCGACGTCATCAAGGCTGCGATCTCTGACGCTGCTG
Source organism: Rhizobium grahamii CCGE 502 (assembly GCF_000298315.2). Classification (GTDB taxonomy): domain Bacteria; phylum Pseudomonadota; class Alphaproteobacteria; order Rhizobiales; family Rhizobiaceae; genus Rhizobium; species Rhizobium grahamii. The sequence continues at coordinate 300,766 of NZ_AEYE02000003.1, forward strand.
CCCAGACCAAGGCTTGCGTTGCAGTTCGTAAGGACGGCGCTGCTGTCGACATCGACGGCGACTATCCGGAAACCCTGGCACGCATCGCTGCCAACAAGACCGGCGTTGGCGTCTTCGGCCTTTCCTTCTATGAAAACAACGCCGACAAGCTGAAGGTTGCGACCGTCAACGGTATCGTTCCGTCGACCGAAACCATCTCCAACGGCACCTATCCGGTTTCCCGTCCGCTGTTCTTCTACGTCAAGAAGGCACACCTCGGCGTTATCCCGGGCCTGAAGGAATACGTCAACTTCTTCGTTTCCGAGCAGATGATCGGCCCTGACAGCCCGCTCGTCGAGTACGGCCTCGTTGCCGCTCCGGACGCTGAACGCGACGCCATCCGCAAGAGCGTTGAAGACGGCAAGACCATGTAATGACCTTTGCCGGCGCGATCACCAGATCGCGCCGGCATTGCCTTGTTCCCGCCGCTGGGACGAGGTTTGAACTTCTCCAAGTTTGAGAGCCGGATCGGTCTGCCTGCCGCTTCCGCTTTTGGAGTCAAAGGGCCTGGGGACCTAAACGAATGGGTACATCCATCATTCTCTTGTGCCTCGTGGTACTTGGCGCCGTTGCATATCTTGCAGCGCGCAGCCGTGCTACGGCACTTGCCGGGGGCAAGTCCTCCGCACTGCATTCGCGACCGGGTTACTATGGCGTCTATGCCGCAATCTGGGCGATGCTGCCTGCACTTATCCTGCTGTGCGCCTGGCTGGCGATCAGCCCTTCAATCATTGAATCTTCCGTCCGTGGTGCCTTCCTGGATGACGTAAAGGCCCAACCGGCCGCACAGCAGAACCTGAACTACGGCATGGTCAGCGCCATCGCGCGGGGCTTGCCGCTGCTCACTGCTGACGAGGTTGCCGGTGCTGCCGGCGATCCGGCCGGCCTCCAGGCAAAGCTTGCCGCAAAAGGCGTTCCGCTCGCCGGTCCGCCTCAGCCCTACATGATTGAGGCGGCGCAGAAGCTGAATGCAGAATCCGGCTCCAGCCGCCTCGTGATGACGGCGCTGGTTCTCGTCGTTGCCGTCGCTGGCGCCTTTTATGCGCTTCGCGAAGTCGCTCCGCGGTTCCGCGCCCGAAACCGCGTCGAGCGCGTCATGCTCTGGGGCCTGCTCCTGGCATCGTCGATCGCCATCCTGACGACGATCGGTATCGTTCTGTCGATGCTGACGGAAGCGGCCCACTTCTTCGCGGCTGTTCCCGCTGCAGACTTCTTCTTCGGGACGGTATGGGATCCGCGCTTCGCCGGTGCCGGCAGCTCGTCCTTCGGGCAATTCGGCTTGATCCCGCTGTTGCTCGGTACGCTCTATATTGGCTTCGTTGCAATGCTGGTGGCGGTACCAGTCGGTCTCTTCGCGGCGATCTACATGGCTGAGTACGCCGCTCCCAGGGTCCGCTCGATCGCAAAGCCGCTGCTCGAAGTTCTCGCCGGTATTCCGACGATCGTCTACGGCTTCTTCGCCCTCGTCACCGTCGGTCCGTTCCTGCGCGATTTGTCTTCTCAGGTGAGCGGCCTCCTTTCCGGTAACTACACGAACTTCATTCAGGCGCAGAGCGTTCTGACTGCGGGTATCGTCATGGGCATCATGCTGATCCCGTACGTTTCGTCGCTGTCGGACGATATCATCACCGCGGTGCCGCGTGCGCTTCGTGACGGTTCGCTCGGTCTCGGTGCGACGCGCTCGGAAACGATCAAGAAGGTCGTGCTTCCCGCAGCGCTTCCCGGCATCGTCGGCGCGCTTCTGATGACGGCCTCGCGTGCGATCGGTGAAACCATGATCGTCGTGCTGGCGGCAGGCGTTGCTGCCCGCATCCAGATCAATCCTTTCGAGCCGATGACGACAGTGACGGTCAAGATCGTCAATCAGCTGACAGGCGACCTTGAATTTACCTCGCCGCAGACGCTGGTTGCCTTCGCCCTCGGCATCACGCTGTTCTTCATCACGCTTTGCCTCAACATCTACGCGCTCTACATCGTGCGCAAATACCGGGAGCAGTACGAATGACGGATATTGTTTCTCCGGTTCAAGGCGTTGTCGTCTCGAAGGCGCCTGAACGTCGCGACATCGGCCTGAAGCGCCGCTATGCCGCGGAACGTCGGTTCCGGGCCTATGGGATTGCCGCAATCTCCTTTGGCTTGATCTTCCTGGCAATCCTGCTGACGAGCGTTATCAGCAAAGGCTATACGGCCTTTCAGCAGACGGCGATCACGCTGCCGATCGAGTTCAGCGAGAAAACGATCGACCCAAACAACAAGCGAGCGACCGATCCCTCGGTGCTGGTTGCTGCGAACTACGCGCCTCTCATCCGCGACGCGATGATCAAGGCGCTCAACCTCAATCCGTCGAGCCGTCCGGATCTTCGTGACGCGGCCGCGATGATCTCGAAGGGTGCGCCGATCCAGCTGCGCGACATGGTCGTCGCCGACCCGTCGCTGATCGGCAAGACGGTCAATGTCACGCTGCTTGCGGACGCCAATATCGACTCCGCCAACAAGGGCCAGATCGATCTCAAGGTGGACGAAAAGAACCGCAAGGTGAACGACAAGCAGGTTGGCTGGATGAACCAGCTGGCCGCCGATGGCACCCTTCACAAGAAGTTCAACACCGGCCTCTTCGTCAACGGCAACTCCAGCCGTCCGGAAGCTGCGGGCCTCGGCGTTGCGCTGATAGGTTCGCTCTACCTGATGCTGATCGTGCTCGCGCTCTCGCTGCCGATCGGTGTCGCCGCTTCGATCTATCTCGAAGAGTTTGCGCCGAAGAACAAGCTGACCGACCTGATCGAGGTGAACATCAACAACCTCGCGGCTGTTCCCTCGATCGTCTACGGTCTGCTCGGTCTTGCCGTCTTCATCAACTTCGCAGGCCTGCCGCGCTCCGCGTCGCTGGTCGGCGGTCTGGTGCTGTCGCTGATGACCCTGCCGACGATCATCATCGCGACGCGCGCAGCGCTCCGCGCCGTGCCGCCGTCAATCCGCGCGGCTGCCCTTGGTCTCGGTGCCTCGAAGATGCAGATGGTGTTCCACCACGTCCTGCCGCTCGCGATGCCCGGCATCCTGACCGGCACGATCATCGGCCTGGCACATGCACTCGGCGAGACGGCTCCGCTGCTCTTGATCGGCATGGTCGCCTTCGTCGCCAACGCACCGGCAACGCCGATGGAGCCTTCGACGGCCCTGCCGGTGCAGGTCTACATGTGGGCCAACGAAGCCGAGCGTGCCTTCGTCGAGCGCACATCGGGTGCCATCATCGTCCTGCTCCTGTTCCTGGTCGTCATGAACTTCGGAGCCATTCTCTTGCGTCGTCGCTTTGAGCGCCGCTGGTAAACGGAGTAGACATTATGAACATGTTGACGGAAGCAGCAGTTGAGAAGGCGCTGGATCAGAAGATGAATACCGTTCCTTATAAGATGATCGGCCAGGACGTCTCGGTTTACTACGGCGAAAAGCGTGCGCTTTTCGATGTGAAGCTGAACATTCGCGAAAACACGGTGACAGCATTGATCGGCCCGTCCGGTTGCGGCAAGTCCACCTTCCTGCGCAGCCTGAACCGCATGAATGACACGATCGATGGTTGCCGCGTGACCGGCAAGATCACGCTCGATGGTGACGATATCTACGATCCGGATATCGATGTCGTGGAGCTCCGCGCTCGCGTCGGCATGGTGTTCCAGAAGCCGAACCCGTTCCCGAAGACGATCTACGAGAACGTCGCATACGGCCCGCGCATCCATGGTCTTGCTAAGTCGAAGGCCGACATGGACCAGATCGTCGAGGTCAGCCTGCAGCGCGCCGGTCTGTGGAACGAGGTGAAGGATCGCGTTCACGAAGCCGGCACCGGCCTTTCCGGTGGTCAGCAGCAGCGTCTCTGCATCGCCCGCGCCGTTGCCGTCAGCCCGGAAGTGATTCTGATGGACGAGCCGTGCTCGGCTCTCGATCCGATCGCCACGGCAAAGGTCGAGGAGCTGATCCACGAGCTTCGCGAAAACTACACGATCGTCATCGTGACGCACTCGATGCAGCAGGCCGCCCGCGTTTCGCAGCGCACGGCCATGTTCCACCTCGGCAATCTCGTCGAGGAGAACGACACCGACAAGATGTTCACCAACCCGGACGACCCGCGCACCCAGGACTACATCATGGGTCGCTTCGGTTGATCGCCGACGACGGTAACACTCACGACATTCAAGGATGATCCCTATGGCATCGACACATATCTTTTCTGCGTATGACGATGATTTGAAGTTTCTGACGCGCCGTATCTCGGAAATGGGCGGCCTGGCCGAGCAGATGGTTTCGGATGCGGTTCGCGCCCTTGTCAACGGCGACACGGCCCTGGCCCAGAAGGTCATCTCCGACGACGTGATCCTCGATCACGCCGAACGCGAGGTTGGTGACAAGGCGATCGTTACCATCGCCCGTCGCCAGCCCATGGCCGCCGACCTTCGCGAGATCATGGGTTCGATCCGCATCGCGGCTGACCTCGAGCGCGTCGGCGATCTTGGCAAGAACACCGCCAAGCGCGTTATCGCCGTGCAGAGCGCCGGCGTCCCGCGCAAGCTCGCCCGCGGCCTTGAGCACCTCTCCGAACTGGCGCTCGTCCAGCTCAAGGAAGTACTCGATGTCTATACGAGCCGCGCTGCCGACAAGGCAAAGTCGATCCGTGAGCGCGACGAGGAAATCGACGCGATGTACACCTCGCTGTTCCGCGAGATGCTCACCTACATGATGGAAGATCCGCGCAACATTACCAGCTGCACGCATCTCCTGTTCTGCGCCAAGAACATCGAGCGTATCGGCGACCATGCCACCAACATTGCCGAGACTATCTACTACATGGCCACCGGTGCCCAGCCGGAAGGCGAACGTCCGAAGGACGATACCGCCAACACCGTCGGCGCTGTCACCGAATAATCGTTCTGCGACCGCGCCCCCAGGAGACCGAAACGAATGATCCCAAAAGTAGCAGTCGTCGAAGACGAGGAAGCACTGAGCGTGCTTCTCCGTTATAACCTTGAGGCTGAAGGTTTCGAGGTCGATACCATCCTGCGCGGCGACGAGGCCGAGATCCGGTTGCAGGAACGGACCCCGGACATCCTGATCCTCGATTGGATGCTGCCTGGCGTATCCGGCATCGAACTCTGCCGTCGTCTGCGTATGCGGCCGGAGACCGAGCGCCTGCCGATCATCATGCTGACGGCGCGTGGCGAAGAAAGCGAACGTGTTCGCGGCCTCTCCACCGGTGCCGACGATTACGTGGTCAAGCCGTTTTCGACGCCGGAGCTGGTTGCTCGCGTCAAGGCGATGCTTCGCCGCGCCAAGCCGGAAGTGCTCTCGACGCTGCTGAAGTGCGGCGACATCGAGCTCGACCGCGAGACGCATCGCGTACATCGCAAGAGCCGCGAAGTCCGCCTCGGCCCGACCGAGTTCCGCCTTCTCGAGTTCCTGATGGCGTCCCCCGGGCGCGTCTTTTCGCGCTCGCAATTGCTTGATGGCGTCTGGGGTCATGACATCTATGTCGACGAACGCACCGTCGATGTCCATGTCGGTCGCCTGCGCAAGGCGCTGAACTTCTCCAACATGCAGGACGTCATCCGCACCGTTCGCGGCGCCGGCTATTCCATGGAAGCCTAGCTTTTCCCGGAAAGACCGAGCGACTTTCATAAAATTTCACAAACGAAAACGGGCCCGCGTGGGCCCGTTTTCTTGTGTCCTTATCCGGCTTCCGGGTCAGGCGACCCGGCTGGCTGCCTTGCGGCGTTCGTTGACCGGCTGATACGCCATACGCTGGTGGTACGTGCAGTAGGGGGAGTTGTCCGGGGACTCGCAGCCGCAGAAGTGGAAGTCGTCCTTCAGCGGATCGCCGACTGGCCACTTGCAGGTGCGTTCGGTCAGTTCCGTCAGGCCGAGGCGACGCGAAATCGGAACGACGACGTTTGCGGCCGGACGATACCGGACTTCCTCGATCGCATCGATCTCGACTTCTTCCTTGAGCATCGTCGCACCCTGCTGGCGGGTGACGGTGCGCGTGGCGACGCGAGACGCATAGTTCGGAGCGCGGGGCGCGGACGTCGTGCGCTTGGGCGTCCTGACAGTCGTCGTCGAGCCCCCGGCCTTGGCGCGGCCGGGCAAACTCAAACGGTGGACTTTGCCAATGACGGCGTTGCGGCTTACGCCGCCAAGTTGTGCTGCGATCTGGCTGGCGCTAAGGCCCTCGGACCAAAGCTTCTTCAGTTTTTCAACGCGCTCGTCTGTCCAGTTCATGCCCCTGTCTCCGCCTTATTAGCGTTGGTGTAGGCAGAATCCTTCACCGTTGCCCCGGACGTATCCGAGGCAAGAAACGCTTGCTCGATTTTGGTGACTAGTTCCGCCGCATGCAGTCTAGTAATTGAGTTTTAACCTAGTGTGAGGCTGACTCCGTGACAAGAGTCGGTTGAATCCCGGCGAATCGAATTTCAAGTTTTCCCCAACTTGCTGGACGGCAGAGTCATTTCTGCAACATTAGTTGTTGATAGGTCCACCGCCTCCGGATGGCGGCTTGACGCATGCCGTAAAAGCTCAGTTTTGTTGACATTGCAGTGCGAAAAGTAAATAGTGCTACTCGCCGCCGAAAGGCGGCATTTTTAATTTTCCGGACCTGCTTTCCTTAGCCGGAGTCCGGCCGCAGAATCTATGACAGGAGATCGCGCCATGGCTGAAGCCGCGCTTTACGATACCTACTCTCGTGCCCCGCTGCGGTTCGAGCGAGGCGAGGGCGTTTGGCTGATCACTGAAGCGGGCGAGCGATATCTTGATTTCGGCGCGGGCGTTGCCGTCACTTCTGTTGGTCATGGCCATCCGCACGTCGTTGGCGCCCTCAAGGAGCAGGCCGACAAGGTCTGGCACCTTTCCAACATTTATGAGATCCCGGGTCAGGAATTGCTCGCCAAGCGTCTGACCGATGCGACGTTCGCCGACAAGGTTTTCTTCACGAACTCCGGCGCCGAAGCTCTGGAATGTGCGATCAAGACGGCACGCCGCTATCAGTATTCCAAGGGCCACCCTGAGCGGTTCCATATCATCACCTTTGAAGGCGCCTTCCATGGCCGCACACTGGCGACCATTGCTGCCGGCGGCCAGGAGAAATATCTCGAAGGCTTCGGTCCCAAGGCGCCCGGTTTCGACCAGGTTCCCTTCGGTGATCTCGATGCCGTTCGCGCCGCCATCACGAGCGAGACGGCTGCTATCCTTATCGAGCCCATTCAGGGAGAAGGCGGTGTTCGCCCCGCGACCAACGAGTTCCTGAAGGCGCTTCGCGCAATCTGCGACGAGCACGGCCTGCTGCTGATCTACGACGAAGTGCAAACGGGTGTGGGACGTACCGGCAAGCTCTTTGCGCACGAGTGGTCTGGCGCCACGCCTGATATCATGGCGGTCGCAAAGGGCATCGGCGGCGGCTTCCCGCTCGGCGCCTGCCTTGCGACGGCAGAGGCTGCTTCCGGGATGAAGGCGGGCACACACGGCTCCACCTATGGCGGCAATCCGCTGGCCATGGCTGTCGGCGGTGCCGTGCTCGACGTGGTTCTCGCGGACGGCTTCCTGCAGCAGGTGCGCGACGTCTCGTTGGTCTTCCGTCAAGGGCTGGCCTCGCTCAAGGATCGCTATCCTGATATCATCGAAGACGTCAGAGGCGAGGGACTGCTGCTCGGCGTCAAGGCAGCTGTCCCGTCTTCGGAATTGCTGCAAGCGATCCGTGACGCTCATCTGCTCGGCGTACCCGCTGGCGACAACGTCGTTCGCCTTTTGCCGCCTCTGGTCGTCACGGCTGACGAAGCCCGCGAAGGCCTTGTCCGCCTTGAACACGCCGCCGAAAGCCTGCGTGCTTCGAAGGCAAAGAAGACGGCTTGAATGGATAAGGCCTGCCGGAAGGCGGGCGCGATAGGTAAAGACGATGGCATCCCCCAAACACTTTCTCGATCTCTCCGCCGTCGCGGCATCCGACCTGCGGCTTATCATGAACGACGCGATGTCCCGCAAGCAGGCCTTCAAAGCCGGCCAAGGTGACAAGCCGCTCGCCGGCAAGATGCTGGCGATGATCTTCGAGAAGCCCTCGACTCGTACGCGCGTGTCTTTCGATGTTGGCATGCGCCAGCTCGGCGGAGAGACGCTGTTCCTGTCGGGTACCGAAATGCAACTCGGCCGCGCCGAGACGATCGGCGATACGGCGAAGGTACTGTCGCGCTATGTCGATGCGATCATGATCCGGACGACCGACCACGGTCGCATGCTGGAACTCGCGGAACACGCAACCGTTCCTGTCATCAACGCACTGACGGATGATACGCATCCCTGCCAGATCATGGCCGACATCATGACCTTCGAGGAGCATCGCGGCCCCATCAAGGGCAAGACCGTTGCCTGGACGGGCGACGGCAACAATGTGCTGCATTCTCTGATCGAAGGCGCTGCCCGCTTCGGCTATCGCATGAACATGGCGGTACCCCTTGGTTCCGAGCCAAAGGATCACTATCTGAACTGGGCCCGCAATGAAGGCGCCGAAATCATGCTTGGTCACGATGCTGACCGCGCGGTTGCCGGCGTCGATTGCGTGGTGACCGATACCTGGGTCTCCATGAATCAGGAACATCGGGCCCGGGGTCACAACGTCTTCCAGCCTTACCAGGTCAATTCGGCTTTGATGGCACAGGCCGACAAGGATGCATTGTTCATGCATTGCCTGCCAGCCCATCGCGGTGAGGAAGTTACAGACGAGGTGATCGACGGCCCGCAATCCGTGGTCTTCGATGAAGCGGAAAACCGCCTTCATGCGCAGAAGTCGATTCTTGCTTGGTGCCTGGGCGCGATCTGAACCATACTGGCGCCACGTTTGGCCGTAAGGCCCGTTGGCCGCGCGAGCGGATGGACACTCTTGCCCGCCCGCTCTCAGACTAGGAGAAGACCATGGCAGAACCTGCAGCCGCCCTCGGCGAATTCAATTTCGCCGGTGATGATCATGTCGTTCCTTTTCAGGTCGAGGGCCTGGATGTGCGCGGTCGCGCCGTCCAGCTCGGCCCGATGCTGGACGCGATCCTCGAGCGCCACCGCTATCCCGCGCCCGTCGCAAGGCTTCTTGCCGAAGTCGTCGTCTTAACGGTGCTGCTCGGCACGTCGCTGAAATTCGAAGGCAAGTTCACGGTCCAGACCAAGGGCGACGGCCCCGTGGACCTGCTTGTTTGCGATTTCTCGACGCCTGAGAACGTGCGTGCCTACGCACGGTTCAACCAGAGCCTCCTCGACAAGGCGATTGCCGCCGGCCAGATCGAACCTGAACAGCTGCTCGGCAAGGGCATGCTGGCCTTTACGATCGATCAGGGCAAGTTCAGCCAGCCCTATCAGGGCATCGTTGCGCTCGACGGTGCGACCCTCGAAGAGATTGCCGGCACCTATTTCCGCCAGTCGGAGCAGATCCCGACGCAAGTGCGTCTGGCCGCGGCCGAACTCTTCGATCGTGATGAAGCCGGCAAGCCGCGTCACCGCTGGCGGGCCGGGGGGCTCGTTGCCCAGTTTCTGCCAGAAGCACCGGAGCGCATGCGTCAGCCGGACCTGCATGGGGGAGACGGCGACACGACCGGCAGCACCCACAAGGAAGACGATGCCTGGACGGAAGCGCGCTCGCTCGTCGATACGATCGATGCCGACGAGTTGACCGATCCGCAGGTCGGCACCGAGCGGCTGCTATACCGACTGTTTCACGAGCGCGGCGTTCGCGTCTACGAGCCGCGCGAGGTCTTCGATCGTTGCAGCTGTTCGCGTGAGAAGATCAAGGGCGTGCTAAAGGGGTTCTCGAGCGAAGAAATCGATGCCAGTCAGGAAGACGGCAAGATCTCTGTCACCTGCGAATTCTGCTCCACCACCTATCGCTTCGAGGTGGAAGAGGTGGCGCAAGCTGCCGAGTGATCAGTTCAGGACCCTGAGAAGGCCTGGCGAATCCAGGGAGAAGGCGGGAATTTCGACATTGAAAAGCTCGCCTTCGTCGGTTTCCATCTGGTAGTGGCCGAACATCAGCCCTGATGGCGTATCCAGCGGGCAACCCGAGGAATATTCATAGGTATCGCCCGGAGAAAGTCGCGGCTGCTCGCCGACGACACCGGCCCCGGTGACCTCATCGACGATGCCGTTCTGATCGGTGATGTTCCAGTATCGGTTCACCAATCGCACGGTTTTGTCGGAATTGTTGCTGATGACGATCCTGTAGCCCCAGACATAGCGGTCGTCCTCCGGATCGGATTGCTCCTCCAGATAAAAAGGCTCGACGACAACTTCAATGTCTCGTGTAAGGGCGCGGTACATACCTACACCATAGTCAATATACGTTACCGGTATCTTATACAGCGACCGATCCGTCAATAAACCGATAGTCGATCACGTCCGAAATGCCTGTAATGGCAAGAAGTTTCGCGTATTAAGGCCGATTTTCGGCGGTCTTGCTTGCGACAAAGGGCGTATGGCTGTCGGCCGAATTTGCTTCAATCCGGCCGGCAGCCATACCAATCAGGCGTTTACTTTTGCGAGAGCCTGGGCGAAATCCTCGATCAGATCGTCCGTGTCCTCGATGCCTGCAGACAGACGAACGGTGCCGCCGGAAATGCCGAGCTCCGCCCGTGCTTCGTCCGTCAGGTTCTTGTGCGTCGTCGTCGCGGGATGCGTGATCAGGCTCTTGGCGTCACCGAGATTGTTGGAGATCTTGACGACATCAAGCGCGTTCTGCAGTGCGAAGGCCGCTTCCTTGCCGCCCTTCAGTTCGATGGCGACCAGTGTCGAGCCGCCCTTCATCTGCTTGGCGACGATGTCGGCCTGCGGATGATCCTTGCGGCCGGGATAGATGACCTTTGCGACCTTCGGCTGCTCGGCCAGGAAGTCGGCGATCTTCGCTGCGTTCTCGGTCTGCTGCTTGACGCGAAGCGGCAACGTCTCGAGCCCCTTCAGCAGCGTCCATGCCGTGAACGGCGACATGGCAGGGCCGGTGTGACGGTAGTAGTCCTGAAGATGTTCGCTGACCCACTCCTTGTCGGAGAGAATGACGCCGCCGAGGCTGCGGCCCTGGCCGTCGATGTGCTTGGTTGCCGAATAGACGACGATATGGGCGCCGAGTTCGAGCGGCTTCTGGAAGATCGGGGTCGCGAAGACGTTGTCGACCACGACCTTGGCGCCGATCTGGTTAGCGAGCTTGGCAACGCCGGCGATGTCGATCACCTCAAGGGTCGGGTTGGTCGGGCTTTCCAGGAAGAACACCTTGGTGGTTGGGCGGATCGCCTTTTCCCAGTTCTCGATATAGCGGCCATCAACGAGCGTGCATTCGATGCCGTATTTCGGCGCGAGTGTCTCGACGACCCACCTGCACGAACCGAAAAGTGCGCGGGCGGCAACGATGTGGTCGCCTGCCTTCAGCTGGCAGAGGATCGCGGCAGTGACGGCCGCCATGCCCGAAGCGGTAGCGCGGGCTTCCTCGGCGCCTTCGAGCGCGCACATGCGCTTCTCGAACATGTCGTTGGTGGGGCTGCCGTAGCGGGCGTAGATATAGCCCTCCGTCTCGCCCTTGAAGCGTGCTTCTGCCGCTTCCGCGCTGTCATAGACAAAGCCCTGCGTGAGGTAGATTGCTTCCGAGGTCTCGCCGTATTGCGAGCGCAGAGAGCCGTCGTGAACGAGTTGGGTTGCGGGGCGCCAGGTCTTGCTCATGAATCACCACTTTCAAACAACAAAAAAACCGGCCGCGAAAGCAGACCGGTTTTGCACCCGGTCCTTTTAGCCACTTGTTTAACGTGGCTGCAAGCCGACCGGCCAAATCACCACGGGATAAAAGTGCAATACTGCCGTTCTATGCTTGCGTCAATTCCTTGAGTTTGGTTTTGTCTCCACCGAATATGGATGGGGCATGATGGCTCGCGAAACAGGAATTTTGGCGGATCGCGCGATAGCTGCGCTCTTTGAGGCGGGACGCCTCATCAGCGAGCGCGACTTGGACCACGACCAGATCCAGCCGGCAAGCCTCGATCTCAGGCTCGGCGCAAGGGCTTTTCGCGTTCGCGCGAGCTTCATGCCGGGCCCATCCCATCTTGTGTCCGACAAGCTCGATCGCCTCAGCCTCCACGTCGTCGACCTCTCTGAAGGTGCGGTGCTTGAGACAGGCTGCGTTTATATCGTTCCGTTGATGGAGCGCCTCGACCTGCCGGCCGACATGTCGGCCTCAGCCAATCCGAAGAGCTCGACGGGACGGCTGGATATCTTCACGCGTGTCATCGCCGACTACGCGCAGGAGTTCGACAAGATCCCGGCCGGCTATTCCGGTCCGCTCTATCTCGAAATCAGCCCGCGCACCTTCCCGATCGTCGTGCGCCGCGGTTCGCGCCTGTCGCAGGTCCGCTTCCGCGTTGGCCATTCCCTGCTTGGCGAGCCGGAGCTTCTGGCGCTGCACGATGCCGAAACGCTGGTTGCCAGCAAGCAGCCGAACGTATCGGGCGGCGGCATTGCGCTGTCAATCGATCTCGCCGGCGACAAGGACGGCCTGATCGGTTATCGCGGCAAGCACCACACCGCGGTCGTCGATGTCGACAAGAAGGCACAGCACGATATCTACGATTTCTGGGAGCCGCTCTACAGCCGCGGCCGCAACGAGCTGATCCTGGATCCGGACGAGTTCTACATCCTCGTTTCGCGCGAAGCCATTCATGTGCCACCGCACTATGCGGCCGAGATGACACCCTTCGATCCCTTGGTCGGGGAATTCCGTGTGCACTATGCGGGCTTCTTTGATCCTGGCTTCGGCCATGCCCCCGCCGGTGGTCGTGGCAGCCGCGCCGTGCTTGAGGTTCGCAGCCACGAGGTCCCGTTTATCCTCGAAGACGGCCAGATCGTCGGTCGCCTCGTTTATGAGCACATGCAGGAGCATCCGGAAAGTCTCTATGGCTCCGGCCTCGGCTCCAACTATCAAGCGCAGGGCCTGAAACTCTCCAAGCATTTCCGCATCTGAAAACTCTGGCGTCGGCCATTATTCGGCGAGAGGCGGGGCAACATTCCTGCTGCTGATTTGGAGAAGCGGCGTCCGACGGCTGATAAAGGGTGGGCGGTAGAGCTTTCGCGAGCGCTGCTGTGTCCGTGCGGTGACGGTGTGCTGTTCCAGCTTGCCGACAAGGACCGATGGGCGCGCGAACATACGCTTCCAGAGGCCTCTTCCTGCCGCGAGCGGGTAAGCGCGCCGTGGCATCACTTCCGGCATTTCGCTGAAGATCCGCTGCACCATCTTCTGGCGAACCTCTTCCGGCGTTTTTTTGATTTCCCAGGCATCCCGCCGGTCCCTGATGCCGACGATTGACACAGATACGCCTGATCTCCCCCTGTCCATGGCGGTCACCTGGCCGGCGACATCGAAGTCGGCGAAAGGCGTAAAGATCAGAAGGTCACCCAACCGCATGTCGGCGAAGGCGACCTCGTCCTGTATGGTCATCCTTGCCTTGTGAATCGATATTGTGTCGAAGGTGCAGGGGACTGATTTGCCGCGGCTGGCGACATGCCCTTGGCGCTCGAGGGGAAACTCGATGTCGTCCAACGCCTCTCTTGGGAGCTCGATGCAGACGAGCAGTGACACGAAGGCGTAAACCATCACGACCATGCCCCATGCAACGCTGAAGCCGTCGAGATCATTGTAGGTTCCAAGCAGCGGTCCGTTCAGCATCCCGACAAATGTCAGCACAATGACGCAGAGAAATGTCCCGGCAATCGGATAAATGACTTCGACCCGTCCGCGATCCTCGCCCTTGGCCGTCACCTTGAAGGGGCGGCCGAACGGATGCAGGAGCGCATGAAAGAGGGCGATGGTGATCGGCACGGCGGAAACCATTTGCGACACTTCGGTAAAGAGCGGCAGGCTGCGTCCGCCCGAGACCCATGCGTGGAATGCCCACATGCCGGCGACCATCGGCAGTGCGTAGAGGAAGAAAGCCTCGGGCTCCATGCGGATGGCCGGCAGGCCAAGGAAGTAATAGAGCAGCGGTGCCGCCATCAGCAGCAGGATGAACGGGCGGCAGAACCAGAAAAGCAGGCCGTGAAAGTAGTGCATTCGCTGAACGAAGCTGAAGCCCTTGCCAAAGAAGGGACCGTCGCGAAGAAGCGCTACCTGGATAGTGCCAAGGCACCAACGGCAACGTTGCGTAATATAGCCGGAGAGGCTTTCGGCCGAGAGGCCGACGCTCAGACGCTCGTTCAGCCAGCGTGTCTTCAGCCCCTTCTGCAGCAGGCGGTAGGTGAGGTGGATATCCTCGGTTACCGTTTCCTGGGGCATGCCGCCAATCATAGCCAAGGCGTCCCGGCGAACGACGCATGACGTCCCGACACAGAACGCCGCCCCCCAGCCGTCCTTCGACGGCTGCATGACATCGAAGAAGATGCGCTGGTCATCCACCCAGGCTTTCGAGGCCAGGAGATTATGCTGGACGGGATCGGCGTTGTAATAAAACTGCGGGGTCTGGATGAGGCCGACATCCGTGTTGATGAACTGGCCCACCGTACGGTTCAGAATTGCACGCTGCGGTGCGAAATCCGCATCGAGGATCAGAATGAAGGGCGCGTTGGTTTCCTTCGCCGTCTGTCGTATCGCATTGTTGATGTTGCCGCCCTTGGCGCCGGCATTGTCCTCGCGCCTCAGGTAGCGGACGTCGACCTCTGCGCAGTAATCCCGCAGCCAATCACGCCGTCCGTCGTCAAGCACCCAAACCGTGAAATTGCTGTAGTCGATCGCCTTGGCGGCAAGGATCGTTCGCTCCAGGATCGATAGTTCCTCGTTGTAGGTGCAGATGAAAACATCCACGGCAGGCTGTCGGGCAAGTCTTGCCAGCAGTGCCTCGCTGGCGTCGGCCGCGCCGTGATGATCGGTTCGCCGGAAAAAGAAGACGATCGACAAGACCGTGTAGAGGATGACGACCAGTTCGAAGGACAAATAAATCCTCGGCCAGACGGCATAGGCGCTCCATTCGAAGTCCGGCAAGGTCTTCGTGAGGCGAAAATATAGGTAGTTCGACAGCATCACGACGAGGATCGAACCGAAAATAATCCGGTCGACGCCACGGCGGCTGTCGAGAAGCCAGCTGCATCCCAGTATCAGTGCAATGGCCAACGCCGAAAACAGCATCGAATCGGACAGCGTGACTACTTCTGGGGACATGGGGACTCCTTGCCATTGGACGCCTGGCCCGCGGTGCCAACAAAGGGGTTGAGATCAAGCGCGGCAAGGACGGCCCAGCCTGTGGCGCCGATATGCGGCAAACGGTAGTACTTGAAGTCGCCTGGCGTAGAGTTCGGCCCGACCTGGAGGCCAGTGGACAGCTGTTCGTTGACCGTCGCGTAGACCAGGTTGCCGGGGGTCCGCTGAGCTTCGATCGTCTTGAACAACGGCTTTGCCTTTGCCCCTTGGCCGGTAAGGCGAAGCACGAGAGCTGCCTGCGCCGTTCCTTCGAGCCAGATCCCGTCTCGGTCGCTGTTGAAGTCGAAGCCTCCGTCGACGCCGTGATGGATTTCCGTCCACTCGATCACGCGACTGGCCTTGCCCCTGAAATCGGGAACCGCAATCAGAGGCCAAAGCTCCGCATCGAGGCCGGACATCTCGATGTTCGGAGCATTGCTATCGGGCACGCTGCCGATAAAGAAGCGCCCTTCGCCCTCGTTCCACATGGCTTCGAGGAACTGCAGAGCGCTGTCGCCTTGGTGCTGCCAGTCTCCGCCGTCGTCAAGCCGCGCAAGCCAGCGGTCCGCCGCGTAGACGTCGAGATTATGCTCGGTCGACTTCCACGTCATCCGCTCGGGCGTGGGCTCATGGCCGAAGTAGCCGCCGAAGTAGCCGGCGTTCCGGGGATCTGCCGTGCTTCGATGGATCCAATCCATGATTTTGCGGGCGGCATCGAGATAGGCAGGCTGCTCTGTTTCCTCAAAAGCCATCAGCAGCGCCAGTGCGCCCCAGGCGGTGCTGCCCGTTGCCGACCCCACCTGGTAACCGTCTTCGATCCAGGAGTTGCTGGTCGCATTCCAGTAACCCGGCAGCAGCATCCCCTCCTTGCCTGGGATGACCGGTCCCGACCGATATGCGTTGCGAAGGCGTCCGTCGTGGTAGTGACGATCGGTCTCCAACGCGAGTACCAGCGCGTCCGCAACCCGGCGCGCCTCCTTTTTTCGCTGACAGCCATAGAGCGCCATCAACGCGACAGCATTGTCGTAGGTGAAGCCCGTATTCTCGAGAGCCGGGTGCAGCGCGGAACCACCATTCGCAGGCTCGAAGCTGCGAAAGATGAAAGGCTGTTCCGGCTCGCCGCTCATTTGTGCGGCCAAGCCGTCACAAAGCGAGCAAGCCAACTGCCTGCGTTGTTCATCGTCAGCCTCTGCGGACGAGGCGAAAAGGGTAGTGCCCATCAGGATGAACGCAAGCACTGGCAAGGTTTGCATTGACCACTTCGCACGCTTCATTCCTGCCTCGCAATACAACGGTTGAGATCGGCGTGGTGTTATGGGGCTGCGGTCTGAGCGCTCGCGGCGCGCGGACGGACGGTCTTGTCGAATAATGTCGAGGCGGAGAGGATATTGCCGGAAGAGAAGACGGTGTTGACGGCAAGTCTTGAATAGCGGACGACCCGCGAAACCATCGTCTCCCCGAGTGAGACGATGACGTCTTCGCCGACGTGGCATCCGAAGAATTTATCGTTGCTCCGCTGTGCCGTCGTCGCCTCGTCCGCGGCCGGCTCATCCATCTTGACCAGCACGTAGACTTCATGGCCCTCGGCTTCCGGGAATTTTGCAAAGTACCGGTTCTCAGGCCCCGAATTGAAGTATCGAACGATCTTGTAGATGTGGGCGTTTCGCTTGACCCCCAGGCTACGGAAATTGACCATCGCCGGCATGCCGATCTCAAGTGACGTCACGTCGCGGCTTCGATAGACGGCGGCGGCAAAGGCGTCGTTGCAATCCAGCGATTTGGCGACCGGTTGCCCCTGCATGACGAAATCGCCGAAGGAGGCATCCACGCTGACAATCTGGCCGTGCCGCTCCGCCACGACCTCTGCGGCACCGGTCTTGCCAAGGCGTCCCTCTTCGCGTCCAATGAAGTTTTCGACCTGCTGCTTGCGCTCTGCCATCTGGTTGATTTCGATGGTGTCTTCGGCGATATCGCCGGAGAGCTTCGACCGCTGCATCTCGAGCGTCAGAAGGTTGGCGGCAACCGTGCCCCCGGTATAGATATCGCGGCTGACAAGCGATTGGACGATCTCGTTGCGGCGCAGTTCGCCCCTCGCGGCGTCGAGCTCGTATTGGGCCGCATTACGCTTCTGGCGCTGAGGCTCGATACTCGCGTCGGAGACGAGGCCCTTTTTCAAGAGGACCAGTTGCCGCTGCAGCAGCGCATCCTGCTCGCTGAGGCGTGCCTCGTATGTCTGGACGTTGGATTTCGCATTGTCGATCACCGCGGATAACTCGCTGAGCACACCGTCCTTCACGCTGGCGATCTGGGCTTTGACCTTCGCCAGTTGCTCGTTGCGTTCCGCAACCACGCTCGTCGTATTGTTGAGCTTCTCCGCCAGGTCGAGTTTCTCGAGCCTCAGTCCCGTCAGCGAAGTTTGGTCCTGGTTGGGATTGGAAACTGTCGCCATCACGTCGCCGAGATTGACGATCTGACCGACCTGCAGCGCAATCTTGTCGACCCTGCCATAGATTGGCGAAGCAATCATTTGTACGGGAGCGTTGACGACGGCGCGCGTCGAGACGATGAAAAACTGATTGGGGATCATCGCCATTGCGATGATGAAGACAAGCATAAAGGCAAATGAGTAGCCCAGTATGCGAGATATCAAAAGTATCCTGTGATCACGATGATCAAGGCTAGCAGTTGCGTCCTTCATTTTCTTCAATCCTGACGTTGTCACGATCTCGATGAACTGAAGGGCGTTTCCAAAGTTATTTTGTTTTGTTTCTGCCGGCGCTTATAACATTGGGGTTAGTCTTGGTAAAATGACATTTCCTTATTAAAAGGAGGTAGTGACAGGGCGTTGCGCTAAAGTCGCAGCAGTGGGCCGAGGCCGCAATCCATTACCGCAACTTCTTGCCGGCTCGTTTTTGTCGGCTTGACAGACACCGCCATCTGTAGAAAGTCTCGCTCTAATGCGGGTGTAGCTCAATGGTAGAGCAGCAGCTTCCCAAGCTGAATACGAGGGTTCGATTCCCTTCACCCGCTCCAAAATCAACGATAGTTAGCCGAGCATCTTCCGACGGTTTCCCGCCGCGCTGCCAAAACGGACATGCGAAGTTGCGGAACACTCCGACGCCGCCGTCGTTAACTTCCAGTCCAACAACGCAAGGAGAAAGCGCCATGGATTGGAACCGCGTCGAAGGAAACTGGAAACAGATGAAGGGCAAGATCAAGGAGCAGTGGGGCAAACTCACCGACGACGACCTTGATCAGATTGCCGGCAAACGCGACCAGTTGGAAGGCAAGATTCAGGAGCGCTACGGCATCGAGCGCGATCGCGCGCGGCGAGACATCGATGATTGGTACGGCAATCAGACCTGGCACTGACCCCGACAGCCCGGAGATAACCCTCCGGGCTTTCCACGTCGCTAATCCAGCGCCACGAAGTCGATCTTCGTCATGAAGCCACGATCTATGAGTTGTTGTGGTCCGTCATAGCGGATCGAGTGATCGTAACTAAAATCGATTTCCCCTTCGCGATCGAGGATATCCATCATTTTCTGATAGTGCTCGGATGCATTGTAGTGCTGCTTGCCCTCCACCGCTTCCGTTATTTTCGCCTTGTAATTGGTGTAGAATTTGAAGTGCAGAATAGCGCCCCATATCGACGGGAAGTTGCGGCCGTAGGGCAGGGGCTGATGAAGGCTGCTGCCGAACAGGCACGCATTATCCCAGTAGATCAACGGGTACTTTATAAGCTCGTTGCCCTCTCCAAATTTTCGGCCTCGTGGGCCGCCCTTGACACTGACGCCCCGCTTTTTGATCGTCGAAACGTAGCTGTCGCCGTCAAAATAGCGCGAGAACTGCCACGGCCTTTCTATCCAAGGTGGTGCCGAACCGATTTCGCTCAGGTTCGGGTACATATCCAGCATCGGGGCGGCCATTCGCTTGAGATTTTGAGCTTCAAGTCTGCGGATAAGCAACGGCAGCGGTTGGTTGAAGCAGTCGTCGTAGACAAGGAATTCATCGGAATCGACGTTTAGATACCATCGATCGAGACCATATTTGGAAAACAGACTTTCTCGCCAATTTCGGCCGCGTCTTGCCTCGCCAAATCGTACTGGCGACGTCCAAACGTCGACATCCGGCTCGCTCAGCAAAGCCTCGCGTGTTCCGTCGGTGGAAACGTCGTCCACACAGATGAACCGCGTTACACCCAGTTGGCGATAGTGTTGGATGAACGCGCCTAAGAGGGCAACGTCGTTATGCGTGACAAAGACAAGCGGCACATCGGCCAGCATAAGGGGCTTGATCTCGCGAAGTGGCTGAATCGTCACATCGGTTCTATTGCGCCTCTCGCGACGAGTTACACGAAGCGTTTCGTAGGCGGTCCGGAGACGATCGAGGAAGGATCGCGCAAGGTCCGGCGCGCCAGAGGGGAATGGGTAGTTCATGAGCTGGACACCGAACTCCTAGAATATCCAAAGCAGCTTATAGCGCGTTTTCCGGCGTGCATCGTTCCAGCACATCCTGAAAAACTTCGCTCTTGTCAGAAGACCAACCGGCGGCAGTTTGTCGACGAGACGGTAGCAGCCAAGAGTGTATGTCAGTCGCTGCGAAAGCTTGTCACGGAACCCCTTCGCCCCGTACTTTTGCTGCGAGCCGGATCCTTCCCTGAAATCGAGGGTGGGGCCGGAGACATAGGTGACCAGATCGCGAACAACAAATTCCGAGAGGACATAAGACGCAAAGCCCCAAGGATTGCCGAGCTCGTACCAGCGCGCCATCAAGATGTCGACTGACTGCGACCTGAACAGGCCGTAAATCCACTCCGACGGAAATGTCAGGTTCCGTGGGACGCGTCCCCTTGCGTATGACTTCTGGAAATCGAATATGTTGACTGCCGGGCTTTTCAGCTTAAAGCCCTTGTCGTTGAAGCTCTTTGTCGGGCAGGCGGCCAGCAACTTCGTGCCATCCGCGTCAAGCGCCTCGACCAACTTTCCCAGGAAATCCCGAGATGAAAGGTCGTCCGCTGCCCTGAGGCAAAAATACTCTGCGGCTTCAGCGCCGAGCTTTACGGCCTTGGCGAAATTAGCCTCGGCACTCAGGTGGGCGTCGTTTGATACGATCGAAAAGCGGGCGTCTTTCTCGCAAAAACGCTGCGCTACCTGCAATGTCTCATCTGTCGAGCAGTTGTTGAGAACAATGGCCCGGAAATCAACGAAATCCTGATCCGCAATGGATTGTAGGCTCTCCTGCAAGGTCGCGGCACCGTTAAAGACCGGAAACATCACCACAACTCTGGCATTTATCGGCATAACATCACCACAGACACGAAGAGAGCCGATACCGGCGAGGGACAGGTTGCTGGTTTTAAACCGCCGCTGATTTACCTCCTTGGCGCAGAAATGCAACGATTCCGTCGCCAGATGCCTTGATCTGCCCAAAAGGACGTCCCTAAGACGTAGGCCTGCAGCAAACCGCAGTAGTTGACAATCTTCTAATAAACATAGTTAATTTTTAACTATTCTCCGATATCACGGGAACGCAGACGACCCCTTGGTCGTTGTCGGCATGATCAGGAGGAGTGGCAGCATGCTTTTGAAGATTTTCACGGCAAAGCGCGAAATCCGGGACAATGGCGATACCGGCACCTACGCGGACGGCTACCATGCCCCGGAGGTGGTTCTTGCGTCAGCCCGCGAAGACGACCGTGCCTCCTATGAGCGTGACTACGGTCGAGGTCGCAAGGTCGAGCAGATCCCGCTTGGGTTCGCCTGAGTTCGCATTTTAGCTCGTCTCTCGGCGCAATTTTGCGCCCTGCAGCGAAGCCATGGCCATTGATGTCGGAAGACTGTGAATGAGAAGGGCGGCATTGAGCCGCCCTTTGTTTTGATCGATATTGCCGGGATCAGAATTCCGTCCAGTCGGCATCGTCGCGCGCGCTGGAAGGCGCACTACCAGCCCCGAAGGCGCTTGCGAGCTTTTGCCCGAGTGCCCGCGCCGGCGAGCTGGAGGGGCGGGTAACGCCTGCGGTAGCGATACGGACAGGCGCCTTTCTCGTCGCGATCGGCGGTGCAGTCGGGCGCGGTGTGGAATGGGTCGCGGCGTTTGGCGGCGGCGCAGCGGCAACGGTTGCACTGAAGTCGCCGGTGCCGGTGAGCTTGAATTGGTCGAGCAAATTGTTCAGCGCCGCCGCTTCTGTGGCGAGCTTGTGGCTTGCCGCAGTGCTTTCCTCAACCATGGCCGCATTCTTCTGCGTCCCCTGGTCCATGGTGTTCACCGCCGTGTTGATCTCCTGCAAGCCCGTCGCTTGTTCGCGCGCCGCTTCCGCAATCGCATCGACGTGTTGGTTGATCTCCTGAACCTCATGCACAATGGCATCAAGCGCCTTGCCGGTTTCGCCGACAAGCGACACGCCAGTCTGCACGTGATCGCCGGATGTCGTGATCAGCGACTTGATTTCCCGGGCGGCATTGGCCGAGCGCTGCGCGAGTTCGCGCACTTCCTGGGCGACGACGGCAAAGCCCTTGCCGGCTTCCCCGGCACGAGCCGCCTCGACGCCGGCATTGAGCGCGAGCAGGTTCGTCTGGAAGGCGATGTCATCGATAACGCCGATGATGTTGCCAATTTCCGCAGAGGATTGCTCGATCTGTTGCATGGCGTTGACGGCCTTGCGGACGACCTGACCGGACTTTTCGGCACCGGAGCGCGTGCGCTTCACGAGCCCGCGGGCTTCGTCGGCGCGTCTTGCGGCATCCTTCACCGTCGTGGTGATTTCCTCGAGGGCAGCGGCTGTCTCCTCGACGGAAGCTGCCTGCTGCTCGGTCCGTTTCGAAAGCTCATCCGCCGAAGCGCGGATCTCGCTTGCACCCGCGGTAATGGCGCGGGCATTGGCGCCGACCGTCTGCATGGTGTCGTTCAGGCGCAGGATGGAGTTGTTGAAGTCCTGTCGCAGGATGTCGAGATCGCCGACGAAAGCCGTGTCGATCCGTGATGCGAGGTCGCCCGCAGCCAGCCGTCGCAAGCCATCGCCAAGTGCGCCCACGGCACGCGATAGGTCAGCGGCCTCGGTTGCGCGCTGCGCTTCGCGCTCGCGGCGTTCGCTGTCGCTGAAACTGCGGCTCTTCTCGGCCTCGCCCTCAAGCCGGATCCGCTCAAGAGCGTTGTCGCGGAAGACGGCAACTGCGCCGGCCATCTGGCCTACCTCGTCGCGACGGTCAAGGCCGTCGACATCGCTCTTGGTGTCGCCCTGGGCAAGCTGCATCATCCGGTCCCGCAGACGAGCCATCGGGGCAGCGATTCCCGCCTGCGCAATCCATATCGAGAGGCCGAGCGCGCCAATGACGGCGAGCCCGATCAGCGCGAAAGAGAGTGTGATGCGCTTGTTGACGGTAACGGAGAGCGCGTCGCCGCCATCGTTCAGCAACGCCATCAGCGCGTCGTTGTTGGCGATCATTTTGGAGGTGACGGCGTTGAGCTTGGCGTTCAGCATGCTCGCCGCAAGCTGTGCGCCTGCATTGTCCTTCGCCTTTGCAAGGTCGATGACCTTGGCGGAAAGCGCCTCCATCTCACCAATTCCGGCGAGGATGTCGTCGATCGCTTGCTTGCGGCTTGGGACCAGGGCGGACGCCTGCTCCAGGCGTTCGCGCGCCTGAGGCATTTTGCTGGGCGTTGCGAGCGCGGTATCGAAAGCAGGCGTGTCCGGCTTGAGGCCGGCGATCAGCGTGACCTGAAGCACGGCGGCAGTCGCCGATGCGCTGGCGCGCGATGCCTGCATGGCCGCCAACGCCTCGTGATCGATGAAGGCGCTGTAGGTAGCGTCGGCACCACGGAATTCGGTGATGACATAAGTGAGGCCTCCGAGCGCGATCGCGCCGAGAAGCGCGACGACGGAGATGATCTTCGTCCTGATTTTGAGGTTCATCAGCATGGATGTGTCCAGTCGCTTGATCCGACCGATGGGGCCGGCTATGGCAGCATTTTGAGAGGCAGGGCATGTCGCAGGATACGGCACGGTGGTATGCCTTGAAGGCTCGACATGCGCATCATGCATTTCGGCCCGCAAGCCGGCGTCGTCCCGGCGAATAGAATGGGACATTGTTTAATGCGGCCCTAACGCTTGGCGCCTATCCCAGGAAAAATTTGAGGCCTGCTGCCTGGGGCTGAATAACGCTAGAAGCGGCGCAACTTCTCACTGCTGCTGACGGGGATATGGGGCGTCTTGTCCCAGAAGAAGGGTTTCCTTGGCAGCTCGAAAAGCGCACGCCATGCCGCGACCGATATCATCATCCAATAGAGCGGAACATAGAGCCAGCGCCAGCCGACACTGCGCTTTTCCTCGCGCAGCATCACGACTCTGCCGAGCAGCAGAAACAGGCCATAACTTGCCGCCATGTTGGCAAGATCGAGCAGGAAGAGCGCGCCCTCGCTGCTGCCTGTGGGCGGAAAACCGAACGCGAGGTAACCGGCGGTGGTGACCAAGAGCATGATCAGCCAGGGATGGGTTAGCGAGGAAAGCAGCATGCCGCCGATCAGCAACTGGAACATCAGGAAGCCGCCCATGCCCATCTCGCGCAGGAGGCGTGCCGGCTCGCGCATCATCACCAGCCAGGTCTGTAGCCAGCCTTTGAACCAGCGAGTCCGCTGGTTGAGCCAGACCTTGAACGTGGCCGGGGCATCCTCGTAGGTCGGGCAGTCGATGACGCCGCACCTGTGGCCCAGCCTATGGAGCCGCATGCCAAGATCGGCGTCTTCAGTGACGTTGTGGGGATCCCAGCCGCCGCACGCCCTAAGGTCGGCGACGCGCATGTGATTGGAAGTTCCGCCAAGCGGTACCGGCATGCGCCATCGTGCCAGCATTGGCAGCAGCATACGAAACAGGGCAGCATATTCCAGCGCGAACACCGCGCTGATCCACGATGCTGATCCGTTGGAAATGACGAGCGGTGCCTGAAGGCAGACGACATCAGGCGGGCTCGCGGCAAACTGCGCATAGGCGGCACGCAATTGGTCGGGGTGGGGACGGTCCTCGGCGTCGTAGATCGCCACGAATTCGCCGCGCGCGCCGGCCAGCGCGTAGTTCAACGCCTTCGGTTTTGTACGCGGATGAGCCGGCGGCACCTCGACGATCTCGAATTGCGCTTCAAGATGTTCAGATCTCAGCGCCTCGATCGTCGCATGATCGTCCGCCTCACACACCAGCTTGATATCGAGCCTTGAGGCCGGCCAGTTCAGCCGGCGAAGCGCCCTGACGAGTTGGGCTACCACGTCTGCTTCCCTATAGAGGGCAATGAGGACGGTGTAGACGGGGAGACGTTCCGATGCAGGCAGGCTCGGAACCCCGCTCTTGCGGTCCACGAGGGCGGCCGCTCGGACAAGGATTGCGGCCAGATAAAGCAGAGAGATCGCCGCGTGCAGGACAGTCAGACTGAGTGTGCCAGTGGCAACGGCGAAGGCGAAGGCGCAGACGCTCGCCCCAGCTAGAAATCCCTGCTTGCCTGACAGGACAATCCGGGCGCTGAAGCGAGCCTTGTCCTCAAACAGTGTCGTGACACTTTCTCGCAGCCGCCTGACGCTGCCGGTTCGCCATACCGCAGCGCGCAATGCAGCCGGCGTCGTGATGACGATGCTGTCGGCCAGTCCCGGCTTCGTCTCGAATGCCTGTGAGAGTGCCGCGAGGTTTCGGGCCTCCGGCACAATTGCGAGCATGCCTTTGTTGATATAGTTGAGGCGGACGCAGCGGGCCTGTGCGAGCTGGCTGTCGAGCGCCTTGTCGTCGTTGACGAGAGAACTATCGATTGTCGGAAGAAATGGAAGCCGAAGCCCGCGTGCCAGCGAGGCGTAGTAGCTGTCGGCGTCGACCGCGCCGCCGGCAAGCAGTTCCTGTTCGATGCTGGTGCCATTGCGGCGGGCGAGTTGCATTGCACGGGCGATTGTCGGCTTGCCGATGCCGAGTTGCAGCAGAACCTCGGCTTCCTGGTCATAGGAATCGTTCGCTACGCGCGCCGGTGGTGGCGCGTCGTGGCGTGTTGAATGATCATACAAGCGCGCACGGGCCTCGATACTGCCCGGCGCATATTCCCCGACCCGCATGACTCTGATACACCGTTTTCAGAATGGCAGTGCATGCTTTCCCCAGGGCGGATCATAATGGTGCAATTTAAACTAGCATCCCTGAATCTTAAGGGGCTACGCAGCTTTTGGCTGTCTCTGGTTGTGTTTTTTTGCCCGTTTCTGGCGTTCGCGCAGCAGGCGACGCCGAATTTGCCTCTGCTGTTCGATTCCAGGGAACGGCTTGCAAAGCCGGATCTTTCGTCGCTCGTGCGCCTGCGTTTCCTGACGACCATCGATTTTCCGCCATTCAACTTTACGGATCAGAACGGCAAGCTTGCCGGCTTCAATATCGATCTCGCCCGCGAGGTCTGTAACGAACTGGAGATTGCAAACAAATGCCAGATCCAGGCGCTGCCGTTCGCTGACCTGAATGCCGCGCTTGCCGCCTCGCAGGGCGATGCCGTGATTGCGGGCATTGCAGTCAGCGAGGAACTGCGACGGCAGTTCGCCTTTTCGCGCCCGTACCTGATGTTGCCGGCACGCTTCGTTCTCAATCTGAAGGCGCCGATCAAGGGCAGGGATGCGAGTGCCCTGGCCGACCATCCGGTCGGCGTCGTCAAAGCGACCGCACATGAGGCCATGCTGGCCGCTTATTTCCCGAAGGTGAAAGCCGTACCGTTCGACAACAAGGACGCGCTTCTGGCGGCGCTGAAGGATGGTAAGGTCGACGCTGCCTTCGCGGATTCGCTCCAGCTTTCGTTCTGGGTATCGTCGCCGGCGTCGTCGAAGTGCTGCGCGCTCTTCGACGGTCCCTACCTGTCCGAGCAGTTTCTTGGCGAGGGCATGACAATCATGCTGCGCCAGAAGGACGATGTTCTGACGGCTGCGCTCGACCACGCGCTGGCAGCGTTGTCGCGTAGCGGCCGACTGCAGGAAATCTACCTTCGCTATTTCCCTTACGGCCTGTATTAACCCTTGCGGAAGCGGGCGATCGCGCTGCGCTCAATGGCTGCGCAGGTGAGCTTGTCGAGACCGAGGCGGTCGCGCAGCAGGCTGAGCAGGCGCAGTTCTTCGGCCTTGACCGAGAGATCGGCGGAAGCGACTTCCACCGCCAGCGCATAGGCCGTGTCGTAGAGGCGCGAGGGCAGCGTGTCCTTGACGGTTTCGAGCACGATGTCGAGGCCTTCGGGGCCGGCGAGCAGCGCTGCGCAGTCGCGCGCCACGGAAATCAGCTTCTCGTCGTCGAAATCACGAAAGACCGGCAGGAAGCCGATCAGTTGGCCGATGCGCTCCATCTCGCGATCGTTCATCGTGCTGTCGACGGCGGATGCCATCACCATCACGTAGATCAGTGCGTCATAGGCAGAAAGCGGCTTGTTCATATCTCGATGATCCCTCTGGAACGAGCCCAGAGTCTAGGAACTGGCCAGCGACATTACAAGCCGTCGGACGGCAGATCCAAGGGCGGATCCTCAGGGGTGGCAGTTTCAACGGTGCTGCGAGGGTCGTCGCCATAGATGCCTTTGCCCGCCTGCCTTGCCGTCTCGCCGGCTTCGGCCAATGCTGATCCTTTTTCCGCTTCTGCCCAGCCGTTTGCAACAAGCCACTGCGAAATGTCCTGGGTACCGATCCTGCAGGCTGTGGTCACCGTGCCCGTCCATTCGGCGTTGTCGAGATCGCAGCGCACGGTCCTGAGGCGCAGAAACAGCCGTACATTGGTTTTTGCCAACATCCCGCAGGGCCATTCCCGGCCTTTGCTGTCAGTGCATGTCCTGTCTGCCGGCGTGGGCGTGATCCCGGCAAGATGCAAGCGACGGTCGCCGAATGTGAGGATGCCGGCGCTTTCGGCGATCGGCCGAACAAGGTTCACGCCGGCGTCTTCGACAGGCTTTCTCGGTCGCTTCGGCTCCACCGCGGCGATGCGCTCGAGCGGCTTGCCGTCGATGGCCGCCGGGTAGAACTGGCTGGCCTCGTCGACACGCCGCGCGTGCATGCTGTCCTCGGGATTTGTCGTCGGTGGGGCCGGGGCGTGGGGAGGTGCATCAATTTCCGCAGGGGCTGCCGTTTCCACTGGATCGATAGCCGCACCAAGCCGTTGTCCGCCAGCCGCGATCAGGCCGGCGACAATTCCGATCCCTGCAACAGCCGTCAGAATTGCCGCAGGACGCATGGAATATCTTCCTACTGGCTGGCCCAGATGATGCGGGCGATCCAATCGACGTCGGAAAGCTCGATCGTCCGGTTCGGATGTTCGGGATTGAGTGACATCAATTCGATCGACCGCGGGCTCTGGCGCAACAGCACCTTCGCCATCACTTCGCCTTCGCGCGTCTTGACGACGACACGGTCGTTGCGGCGAACTTGCGCACCTGGCTCGACGATCAGAACGTCGCCGTCGCGGTAGAGCGGCATCATGCTCTCGCCCTGGACCTCGAGCGCATAGACGCCCGCTTTCTGTGATGGCGCTGCGGGAAATTCCACGACGTCCCAGCCTTGCCCGGCCGGAAAGCCGCCATCATCGAAGAAGCCACCGGCACCGGCCTGTGCAAAGCCGAGAAGCGGGATGGAGCTGCCTTGCGGCGGGAAGGCACCGTCCGGAAGGCTGGAAAAACTTCCCGTGGGGCGCATGAAGGTCAGGAACTGCTCCATGCTGGCGCCCGTTGCGTCCAGCACCTTGGCGATCGATTCCGTCGAAGGCCAGCGCAACCGCCCATCGGCAGAGAGCCGTTTGGATTTGTTGAAGGAGGTCGGGTCGAGCCCCGCCCGCCGGGCAAGACCTGAAGGTGTCAGGTCATGCCGTTCGGCAAGCCTGTCGATCGCCCCCCAGATCTGCTCGTGTGACAGCATGTCGCCTGATTCCTGCGCGCGTGCGCGATCCTTCACGGCGAAATATTACCCGCAAGCCCATCCGGAGTAAAGAGATGAAAGGAATAAAATCCTGTCCCGGATCAGGCGACCATCGCCATGTTGATCTTGCCGAGCTGGATGACCGCCTGCGTGCGGCTATCGACATTGAGCTTGAGCAGGATGGCCGAGACATGCGCCTTAATCGTCGCCTCGGAAACGCCGAGCTCGTAGGCGATCTGCTTGTTGAGGAGCCCTTCCGCCAACATGGTCAGCACACGGCTCTGCTGTGGCGTCAGCGTATGCAGCCGGTGGATCAGGTCGGCGACGTCGGGGTCCTGCTCCTGGCCGTCGCGATAGCTCTCTGGTGTGGCGATATCGCCGGCGAGGACCGTCTGGATGCCGCGGCGAATGTCGTCGATCCCCGAGGATTTGGAGATGAAGCCGGATGCGCCGAGTTCCAGTGCGCGTCGGATCGTGGTGGCGTCATCGGTGGCCGAGATAATGACGATCGGCAGCCCGGCAAATTCGGAGCGCAGCGCCATCAGTCCAGAAAAGCCGCTGACGCCAGGCATCGAAAGATCGAGCAGCATCAGATCCGCCTCGGGATGCTTACCGGCGGCCATCCGTGCTGCAGCAAAATCGCCGGCCTCAACGATCTCGGGGTGGCTTTCCATGCCGATCACAGCCTGGCGAAGCGCATCCCGGAAAAGCGGATGGTCGTCGGCAATGATGATTGTCTGTTCCTGCATCGATAACTCCCTCCCAAGAGCTCGACTGCCGCGTCATGTCTCGTGCTCCTCACGCGATACATGCCGTCATTCCGATGCGACTATAGCAAATCATGTCTTTTGCGGAAGGGTATTGCGGTCCTCTTCGCTTTGGAATTCCTTGACTATCCCCATGAAGCTGCGCATCCAGCGCTCCATGATGCCGATCGAGCGGTTGATTTCCTCGTCGGAGGGCAAGGCCTTGTTGACGATACTTTTGTTCTCCAGTGCCGTGACGCGAGCCGAAAGCCGGTCGAGCTCCTGTTCGTAAGCCGCCCGCTCATCGGCGGCCATCCGGCAGACGAGCGTGCCGTCCTTTTCCTCGCAAAGCGACATGGCCCCGGTCTGCCTGTCGAGACGCACGAAGTGGTCGCCGCTCCGCTCCAGCTGGAAGCGCGACGCTTCCGTTTCCGCTGCCTGGACGCCGAGCGGCAGAAGAAGCGCGAAGAGGCCGATTGTGATATTTCTCATGGTTTCCTCCGGAAATCTCGGTGGCCACCGCATTTTTCACGGCGAAGCGTGGACATCGCCGCCGCTTTGCGGCAAAGCCCGGGAAAGATCAGCCATACCGAGGTTATCATGACCCTGACACCCACGCTTTACAAGATCGTGACGGCAACGCTTTGGCAGGAGGCAAAGGCCGCTGGCGTTTTTCGCGGTGCTCCGATCGACCTTGCGGACGGCTACATCCACTTCTCGACAGCCACGCAGGTCAAGCAGACGGCGGCGCTTTATTTTGCCGGCCAGACGGGTCTTCTGCTTGTTGCTGTCGATAGCAGCAAGTTCGGCGATGAGCTCCTCTTTGAACCCTCGCGCGACGGCGCTCTCTTCCCGCATCTCTATGCGGAACTACCGCTCTCGGTTGTGTTGTGGGAGGCGCCACTTCCCCTTGATGTCGCCGGCCAGCACATCTTTCCGGACCTCGCGCCATGATCGATCTTTTCAAGTACGCCGCCCGCAAGGGTCTCTTCCTCTTCGACCCGGAAACGGCACACGGCATGTCGATTGCCGCGCTGAAGGCGGGGGCCGTACCGGCCTGCCGGGTCGCGCCGGATCCGCGTCTGCGGCAGACCGTTGCCGGTCTCGATTTCATCAATCCGATCGGCATGGCTGCCGGCTACGACAAGAACGCCGAGGTTCCCGAAGCGCTGTTGAAGATCGGCTTCGGCTTTACCGAGATCGGCACCGTGACGCCGAAGGCCCAGCCTGGCAATCCGCGCCCGCGTATCTTCCGTCTGGTCGAGGATGAGGGCGTCATCAACCGCCTCGGCTTCAACAATGAAGGCCACGATGCCGCCTTTGCGCGCCTCGCGATCATTCGTGGCAACGGCATGATCGGCGTCAACATCGGCGCCAACAAGAACAGCGAAGACCGCATCGGCGACTATGTCCTCGGCATCCGCCGGTTCTATTCCGTTGCCCGTTATTTCACCGCCAACATCTCGTCGCCGAATACGCCGGGCCTGCGTGATCTGCAGGCGCGCGAAAGCCTAGCGGCCCTTTTGTCGGCAGTGCTTGCCGCTCGCGACGCCGAAGCCGAGAAGGCAGGCACAAAGATCCCGGTCTTCCTGAAAATCGCACCCGATCTCACCGAAGAGGGCATGGACGACATCGCCGCCGAAGCGCTGTCGCATGCCCTGGACGGCCTGATCGTCTCGAACACGACGCTCTCCCGCGAAGGCCTCAGGGACCAGCATCAGGCGAAGGAAACGGGCGGGCTTTCCGGCAAGCCGCTCTTTGATAAATCGACCGCCGTCCTTGCCAAGATGCGCAAGCGCGTCGGTCCGGCTCTGCCGATCATCGGCGTCGGGGGCGTCTCGTCTGCGGAAACGGCGCTCGAGAAGATCAAGGCCGGCGCCGATCTCGTGCAGCTCTATTCCTGCATGGTCTATGAAGGGCCAGGCCTGCCGGGCACGGTCGTTCGCGGCCTCTCGAAGCTGCTGGATCGGGAGCAAGTCAAATCCGTCCGCGACCTCAGGGACACGAAGACGGATTACTGGGCGGCACGGAACGTCTGATCCGCCCGCGGCCGCACGAGCATCGCAAGGAAGACGCCGCGAAACAGCAGAAAGCCGTTCATCGCCAACCATAGGCCGTGGTTGCCGAATAGCGGCACGAAGATGGCCAGCGCTAAGAGATAGCCGGCAAACGACATCAGCATTCGATTGCGCATGTCGGTCGACCATGTGGCGCCGATGAACACGCCATCCATCAGGAAGGCGAGCGCGCCGGTAAGCCCGGTGACGGCGGCCCAAGGCAGGTAGGTTTCGGCCGCCTGCTGTACTTCGGGCGAAGTGGTCAGCACCGAAATCAGCCACGGACCGGCCAGCAGAAAGAACACCGAGATGATGCCTGCAAGCCCGAACGACCAGAGCGCCGTTAGCTTCAGGCCGCGGTCGAAGGCCGGCCGGTATCGCGCCCCGATCGCCCGGCCGGTGATCTGTTCCGCCGCGTTGGCAAGTCCGTCGAGATAGTATCCGGAAAGCAGGAAGAAGTTCATCAGCACGGCGTTGGCGGCAAGCGTGACCGCTCCGAAACTCGTGCCGATCCGTGTCATCAGAGTGAAAGCGGCGAGCAGCACGAAGGTGCGGATCAAAATGTCGCGGTTCAGCGCGAAGAGCTCGGCTAGGCGATGCCGCGAGAAAATCTCCGTGCGTGTCGGCCGATGCTCGCGATCGAAGCCGCGAAGGACGATCAGCAGGCCGACGACGGCACCGGCTGTCTCGCCGACCATCGTACCCCAGGCAACGCCCGCCACGCCCCAGTCAAGCCAGAGGCCGAGGTAGATCGCCAGTATGATGTTGATGCCGTTGATGATCGTCTGCAGCAACAGGCCGACGGTGCCCTGGCCGCGGCCGAGCACGAAGCCGAGGATCGCGTAGTTGGCAAGCGCTGCCGGGCCGGCAAGGATGCGGATGGAGAAATAGGTGCTGGTGGCGGCCGCAACGGCGCTCTCCGGTCCCATCAGCTTCAGCCCCGCTGCAAGCAGCAGCGGCGACAGACAGAGAAGTGCTATGCCGCAACCGAGCGCGGAGATTAGCGCCCGCCAGAAAACACCCTGCTCGGCGTGCCGGTCGTGCCGCCCGAAGGCCTGCGCCGTCAGACCCGTCGTTGAGGCGCGCAGGAAGTTGAAGCTGCCGAGGATGAGGTCGAAGAGCATGGCGCCGATCGCAAGCCCCGCCAATGCGTCCGGCTGACCCATATGGCCGACGACGCCCGTGTCCACGAGGCCAAGAAGCGGCGTGGTCATGAAGCCGAGCGTCATCGGAATTGCAATCGACAGCACCAGTCGGTGCGTCACGTCGAATGCCAGCCTGTTCTCGTGACCGTGCGTATCCATGTCTGCCTCTGAGGAAGGAGGCAGAATCGCCTCAGCCGGAAAGCACCATTGCCCAATAGGGCACGCTTTTGGAAGCAGAATTGCGTGCCACCGCAACGCCGAGACCATTGTAACGGCCCAGCATGTTCTCCAGATGGTGCGGAGAGTTGATCCAGGCGGTCACAACGGCGGGGACCGATTGCTGCCCGGCCGCGATGTTTTCAGCGGCCGGCATCTGTACGCCGCTTGCCTTGACGCGCGGGGCAAAGCCGTCGCCGATGCCCATGACGTGCTTCATCTTGCCGGCCGATGCCATGCGCTTGGCCTGGAACATCGCCGCATCCTTGGCTGCGGGGTCGGCCGAAAGCGGCGGCAGCCCGTTCTTGGCGCGCAACTGGTTGACGAGCGGCAGGGCGTCCGCCGTTTCGTCTTCGCCGGCCGACGGCGTGGAAGCGAACTTGGGCGCGGTCGTGCAGCTTGCAACACTTGCGACGAGAACGAGGCCGGAAATGTGCAGCAGCCCGCGCCGCGAGAGGATCAGAGAGGTCATGTTATCGCCGATAGCTGAAGAGACGGATGATGACGAAGATGGGGATGACGACGGTCGCACCAAGCAACAGGTAGTCGCCGACGCGTCCCAAAGCGGCAAAGCCGCGATGCCAGACTTCCAGAACGAAATTGCGGAGGCCATAGACGAAATCCAGCGGCGCCCACCCGAACACGGCCATGATGAAGCCGACGATCAGCGATACGACCAAAAGCTTGACCAACGTGCGGCCGAGGGAATCGCCGAGAAACTTGTTCACCTGATCGGACATGCGCCATCTCCTGTTTATCCCTGAAATACGGCCGCGAATCGCCGCTCGCAAGCCTTTTTCAGGTCTGGCGCCTCCGCCTCTGAAATAGGACTTGAGTTTTTTTGTGGCCGCAGCCAAATGCGAGCCGATCCCAACAGGTCCTTACCATGCAGCCCAACCAGCTCACCTCAGGCGACGTGATCGCCGACCGCCGCGCAGACTATGCCAAGATGCTCGACGAAAGCGGCGAGCCGGATGCGGCTGCTGAATTGATGGAGCAGGCGCTGGAGCTTGCTCCTCGCTGGGCGGCCGGCTGGTATAGGCTCGCCGGCTACCGCGAGAAGGCCGGTGACAGGGCAGGCGCAATCGAGGCCTACCGGCAGACTTTGGAAGTCACTCCCGAGGATATTTTCGGCGCCGGGCTGAAGCTTGCGCTGCTCGGCGATGTCGCAACGCCGGGCCAGCCACCGAGCAGCTATGTCGAGCGACTGTTTGACGACTACGCCGATCGCTTCGAGACCTCGCTGGTGGAAAAGCTGGATTACAGCGTCCCGGTCAAGCTTGCTGCGCTCGTTGCCACCACGGGCAGGAACTATGCGCTCGCCGTGGACCTCGGTTGCGGTACCGGCCTGCTTGGACCGGAAATCCGCGACAGCGTCGCGCGGCTCGAGGGCTTCGACCTGTCGCAGAATATGCTTTCCAAGGCCGCCGAGAAGCATGTCTACGATCACCTGGCCCAGGCCGACCTGTCGCTGGCGCCGGACGCAACCGGTCTCTTTGCAGAGGGTGCAATGCACCGTGCCGACCTTGTCACCGCAGCCGACGTGCTGATGTATCTCGGCAATCTCGAAAGCCTGTTCGCGGCTGTTTCAGCGCTTGTTGTGGCCGGTGCCGATTTCGCTTTTTCGGTCGAGGATGCGGGCGAGGGCGATGGTTTCCATCTTGCGCCGTCGCTGCGCTACGCCCATTCCGAAACCTACGTCCGCGCGCTCTGCCTCCGCCACGGCCTCGATGTCGCCGCCGTCAGTAAGACAGCCATTCGCAAAGATGGCGCAAACGTCATTTCAGGCATTCTGTTCCTTACGCGCAAGGCCGCATAGCGGAACGATTCTTGCGAAGTGATAATAGGTCAGTATTGCTTACGTATTTTGCTTGATTGCACGGCAAAACACCTGATAACGCTGACTAATTCAGTAGGGATGCCCTCAGAAATTTGAGGCGTCCGGCATCATTCATCACTCACGTTTCGTCACGCTCGAGTTTTGCTCGGGCGCATATGAACATGTCTGCCGTTTGGGGATCAACGACAATGGCACAGCTCTTCAACGCCCTCGGTTTCTGGAACACGAGCGCTACCCGCCAAACCGCCGTCGAAGACGTTCAAGGCATCTTCTCCGGCAGTCTCGTTGCGGCACTCGGGCTCTATATGCTGGCCAGCGCCGGCCTTTTGACCGGCAGCACCGCAGGCATAGCGTTCCTGCTCCACTATGCCTTCGGGGTGAACTTCGGTCTCGCCTTCTTCCTGCTCAACCTGCCGTTCTTCTATCTCTCCTGGACGCGGCTCGGCGTGGCCTTCACGGTAAAGACCTTCATTGCCATCGGCCTGACGTCCGTGATGACCAGCCTGCAGCCAAAGGTGATGGACATTTCCGCTATCCACCCCGCCTGGGCGGCTCTTCTCGGCGGTCTTCTGCTCGGCTTCGGCCTTCTGGCGCTCTATCGCCACCGTGCCAGCCTCGGCGGGGTCGGCATTCTCGGCATCTATATGCAGGAGCGTTTCGGCATCCGTGCCGGCCTCGTGCAGATGGCGATCGATCTCTGCGTGCTGGCTGCCGCTTTCTTCGTCACCACGCCGCCGGTGGTCTTCTATTCGGTTCTCGGCGCGGTGTGCTGAACCTCTTCGTGGCCATCAACCACCGCGCCGATCGCTACATCGCGCTTTAGGCAGCTTGTGCCGGCTTGTCGATCGGGTGCTGCGAGCGGAAGCCGACGGCGAGACGGTTCCAGATGTTGATCGCGCCTATCGCTACCGTGAGCTTGGTGATCTCTTCTTCCGTGAAGTGGGCCTTCAGGGCTTCGAAATCGGCGTCCGGTGCGCCGGTTTCGGCGATACGGGTCACGGCATCGACCCAGCCGAGCAGAGCGCGTTCCTTGGCGTCATAAATCGGCGACTCCCGCCAGACGCACATCAGGTTGATCCACTGTTCGCTCAGTCCGTCATGGCGGGATTCCTTCACGTGCATGTCAACGCAATAGGCGCAGCCGTTGATCTGCGAGGCGCGCAGCTTGATCAGATGGATGAAGCGGCGCTCGAGGCCCGATGTCTGGACATACTGCTCCAGCGCGGCGACAGCCTTGTAAGCTTCGGGCGATGCCTTGGCGAAGTTGAAACGTGCTTGCATGGTTCATTCTCCTTTTTTGGGTTGGGCTGGCTCAGCGAGCCGCTTTGCGTTCATTGATTTCGAGGAAGGCGCAGCCGCGGGCGGCGATGCCGCCGTCGTCATCAGCAGCGAGCTGCGCCACGATGTCGGCGATGCTGGTTTTGGCGAGTTCGGCGCGATAGACACGCTCGGCCTTCAGCATCGCCGCGCTGATCTGGCAAGGTTTGGTGAAGTAGCGTCCCGGCAGCCGGTTTGGCCCACGCTGGCGGATCTCGCTGCATCGGAAGGCCGGCTCCGGCCCTTCGACCGCGAGCACGATGTCGAGGAGGCTGATCTCTTCTGTCGCCTTCGCCAACTTGTATCCCCCCTTCGGCCCCGGAACCGTGTTGACGATGCCAGCACCTGACAGCGCCTGCAGGTGCTTCAGAAGGTAGCTCGTCGAGACGCCGTGAAATTCCGCCAACGCAGCAGCCGACAACACACCGCCGTCGGACAGGCCTGCCAGCATCGAGACACTGTGGATTGCCTGCTCCACTCCATCGCCCAGTTTCATCGGATCGCTCCTCAATTCATAGATAAAAAATATCCATGATTATGCTGGATGTCAAGCGGCATGTTCGAGCAGTCGAAATAGGCGATCGGTCGTGTTCGTCCGGGGTTGTGAAGCGGGACGGATTCGCTAAAGTCGGCGCTGTTGGGCAAAAACAATTCCAATAAGGGAACAGCAATGAGAAAGACGATTTTCCTGGCGGCCGCTGCTCTGCTTGCGGCGACGCACCTCGCATCCGCCGAGGATACGATCCGCATCGCAACCGAGGGCGCCTATCCTCCGTTCAACTACGTCGAATCCGACGGCAGCCTGAAGGGGCTCGACGTCGACATGGCCAATGCGCTCTGCGAGGAGATGAAGGCCAAGTGCACGATCGTTGCGCAGGATTGGGACGGCATCATCCCCGGCCTTCTGGCCAAGAAGTATGACGCCATCATCGCGTCGATGAGCATCACCGACGAGCGTAAGAAGCAGATCGACTTCACGAACAAGTACTACACGACGCCGCTCGCCGTCGCCGTGCCGAAGGACAGCCCTTTGAAGGGTGTCACGGTCAACGACATGAAGGGCAAGACTGTCGGCGCCCAGGCGTCGACCACACAGGCGGACTACACAAGTGACGTCTACGCCAAGGGCGGCGCCGAGGCGAAGCTTTACCCCACCCAGGACGAGGCCGTCTCCGACCTGCAGAACGGCCGCTTGGACGCGCTGATCTCCGACAAGTTCGTGGTGGTCGACTGGCTGAACAAGGCCGGCAAGGATTGCTGCAAGCTGCTCGGCGACGTTCCAGGCACGGAAACGCAGGCTGGTATCGGCATCCGCCAGGGCGAGACCGAACTGAAGGAGCGCTTCAACAAGGCAATCGATGCGCTTGTCGCCAACGGCAAGTACAAGGAAATCACCAAGAAGTACTTCCCCTTCGACATCTACTGATCGCTTGCCGATCCCATCGCGCGGGGGCCAAAAACCTCCGCGCCCTTTGACCAAGTTCATCCTATGAAAACAGATATCCTCGTTCTCGGTGCCGGCATTGTCGGCGTCAGTGCGGCCATTCATTTGCAGGATCGCGGTCGCTCCGTTGTGCTGGCCGACCGCGGCGAGCCGGGCGGCGGCACCAGCTACGGCAATGCCGGGCTGATCGAGCGCTCCTCCGTCGTTCCCTACGCCTTTCCGCGGCAGCTCGGTGCCATTGCCAAATATGCGCTGAACAATTCATCGGATGTCCGTTACGATCCGGCCTACCTGCCGCGCATCGCCAAATGGCTGGCGCGCTACTGGTGGCATTCGTCGCCGGCCAATCTGGAAAAGGCGACACGGGCACTGTTGCCGTTGATCGAAGCCAGTGTCACCGAACACGACAAGCTGATTGGCCGCGCCGGCGCCTCCGACCTCATCCGCGAGCGCGGCTGGATGTCGTTCTACAAGAACCCGCGCCGTTTCGAGGCTGCCCGTGCAGAGGCCGAGAGCCTATCTGCCCATGGTCTGGCAATCCGCATTCTCGACGCCAGCGAGTTTCTGGCGCTCGAGCCCGCTTTTGCAGCCACCGGCAACAGCATCGCCGGCGCAGTCCATTGGCTCGACCCGAAGACCGTAACAGACCCGCAGGCACTAACGGCGGCCTACGCGAACCTCTTCACAGCAGCTGGCGGCACAGTCGTCCGAGCCGACGCCTCCGCTCTGCGCGAGGAGAAGAACGGCTGGTCGATCACGACAGCCGAAGGCGAGATCATCGAAGCCGGCGAGGTTGTTGTTGCTCTCGGCCCGCAATCCGGCCTGATCTTCCGCAAACTCGGCTATCCCCTGCCACTGGCGGTCAAGCGGGGCTACCACCGTCATTATGCGCAGCGCGACGGTCAGCCGCTCGGCCATTCCGTCGTCGACGAGGAAGCCGGCTACGTGCTGGCGCCGATGGCGCGCGGCATCCGCCTGACGACAGGCATCGAATTCGCCGCGCCGGATGCGCCGCCAAATACCATCCAGCTCCGCCGCGATGAGGCCTATGCCCGTAAGCTCTTTCCGCTTGGCGAACCGGTGGAGGCGACGCCTTGGCTCGGCTTGCGGCCTTGTCTGCCTGACATGCGGCCGGTGATCGGCCCCGCGCCGCGCCATCGCGGCCTCTGGTTCAATTTCGGTCACGCCCATCACGGCCTGACCCTCGGCCCGGCAAGCGGCCGGCTGCTGGCCGAGCAGATGGCCGGCAACGACACCTTCGCAGATCCCAAGCCCTTCCACCCGCATCGCTTCCTCTAGTTCGCGGGTCCGCCATTCTATTTCGGTTGCCGGTGCACTACCTTTAGGGCCGTGGACCAGATCGATTCCGAAGCCCGCATTGCCCTGCCTCCGCCTTTCACCCGCTGGTTCGCGGACAAGGGATGGCGTCCGCGTCCGCATCAGCTGGAATTGCTGGCCCGTGCCGAGGCTGGCGACAGCACGCTGCTGATCGCGCCAACCGGCGCCGGCAAGACGCTCGCCGGCTTCCTGCCGTCGCTGACCGACTTGACCCGCCGCGGCAGGATCCCGCCGGGTTCGGCCTTCACCGGCATTCACACGCTCTACGTCTCGCCGCTGAAGGCGCTCGCCGTCGACATCGAACGCAACCTGATGAAGCCTGTGGAGGAAATGGGCCTGCCTGTCACGGTTGAGAACCGCACCGGGGACACGCCCGTTGCCAAGCGCCAACGCCAGAAGCTGAACCCGCCCGACATTCTGCTGACGACCCCGGAGCAGCTGGCCCTGCTGCTCGCCAATAGCGAGGCCGAGCGCTTTTTCAAAGACCTCAAATACATCGTCTTCGACGAGTTGCACTCGCTCGTCACCTCGAAGCGCGGCCACATGCTCTCGCTCGGCCTTGCCCGCCTGCGCCGTCTGGCGCCCGCCCTGCAGACGATCGGCCTTTCGGCCACCGTCTCCGACCCGATGGATCTGCAGAAATGGCTGGTCGCGCAGCGCGAAGGCGAGGATCATCACGCCGGATTGGTCATCGTCGAAGGCGGCGCCAAGCCTGATATTTCGATCCTTTCGACCGAGGAGCACATCCCCTGGTCCGGGCATTCGGCGAAATACGCAATCCCCGACGTCTATAAGCAGCTCCTCGAACACCAGACGACCCTGCTCTTCGTCAACACCCGGTCGCAGGCCGAGATGCTGTTTCAGGAACTCTGGACGGTGAATGAGGAAAATCTGCCGATCGCGCTGCATCACGGCTCGCTCGATGTCGCCCAGCGACGCAAGGTGGAGGCCGCGATGGCGGCGAACCGTCTGCGCGCTGTCGTTGCCACCTCCACACTCGACCTCGGCATTGACTGGGGCGATGTCGACCTTGTCGTCCATGTCGGCGCGCCAAAGGGCGCCTCGCGGCTTGCACAACGCATAGGCCGCGCCAATCACCGCATGGATGAGCCCTCGAAGGCGATCCTCGTGCCGGCCAATCGCTTCGAGGTGATGGAATGCCAGGCGGCGCTCGACGCCAACTATATAGGTGCGCAGGACACGCCGCCCGTTGGCAAGGGTGCCCTTGATGCGCTGGCGCAGCATGTGCTCGGCATGGCCTGCGCCGAGCCTTTCGACATGCTGGAGCTTTACGACGACGTCACCAG
This sequence comes from Rhizobium grahamii CCGE 502, assembly GCF_000298315.2. Taxonomy (GTDB): domain Bacteria; phylum Pseudomonadota; class Alphaproteobacteria; order Rhizobiales; family Rhizobiaceae; genus Rhizobium; species Rhizobium grahamii. The sequence continues at coordinate 340,311 of NZ_AEYE02000003.1, forward strand.
CGCTTCGCCTTACGCCGACCTCTCCTGGGAAACCTTCGAGCGCGTCGTCGATTTCGTCGCGACGGGTGGCTATGCGCTGCGCACCTACGAGCGCTATGCCCGCATCCGCAAGACCAAGGAGGGACGCTGGCGCGTTTCCAATCCGCAGGTCGCGCAGCAATACCGGCTGAATCTCGGCACCATCGTCGAGAGCCCGATGCTCAATCTGCGCATGGTCAAACGCGGCGAAGGCGGTCGGATCGGCCGCGGCGGAGCGACGCTCGGCAAGATGGAGGAATATTTCTTCGAGCAGCTGTCGCCCGGCGACACCTTCATCTTCTCCGGCAAGGTGCTGCGCTTTGAAGGGATCCGCGAGAACGAGGCGCTCGCCAGCCAAGCCTTCTCGATGGATCCGAAGATTCCGTCCTATGCCGGCGGCAAGTTTCCGCTCTCCACCTATCTTGCGGATCAGGTGCGCTCGATGATCGCCGATCCCGATCGCTGGCGCCATCTGCCGGATCAAGTGCGCGACTGGCTGGCGATCCAACAGGAAAAGTCGATGCTGCCGAGGCGCGACGAGCTGTTGATCGAGACCTTTCCGCGCGGCAGCCGCTGCTACATGGTCATCTATCCCTTCGAGGGGCGGCTGGCCCATCAGACGCTCGGCATGCTGCTGACGCGCCGGCTCGAGCGGGCCGGTGCCAAGCCGCTTGGCTTCGTCGCGACGGACTATTCGCTCGGCATCTGGGGTTTCGAGGATATGGGGTTGATGATCCGCAACGGCCGGCTCAGCCTCGCCGATCTCTTCGACGAGGACATGCTGGGCGATGATCTCGAAAGCTGGCTCGACGAATCTTTCCTTTTGAAGCGCACCTTCCGCAATTGCGCCGTGATTGCAGGCTTGATCGAGCGCCGTCACCCGGGCAAGGAAAAGACCGGGCGACAGGTCACGGTGTCGGCCGACCTGATCTACGATGTGCTGAGAACCCACGAGCCGGATCACATCCTCCTGCAGGCGACGCGGCAGGATGCGGCAACCGGGCTTTTGGATATTTCACGGCTTGGCGATATGCTGAGGCGAATCAAAGGCCACATCACGCATCGCGCGCTCGACCATATCTCGCCGCTGGCGGTGCCCGTCATGCTGGAGATCGGTAAGGAGCCGGTGCATGGCGAGGCGCACGACGCGGTGCTGGCGGAAGCCGCCGACGACCTGATCGCCGAGGCGCTGGCCTAGAATAGTGCCGGATAGGTTCGTGTCGGCTTACCATCCGGAATTGCATGAGACGAAGGCCTTCGAAGATGAAGGCGCTTTAGGAATCAAGGGCTGACAGGATTGATGAACCGCCTAGCGCTCGCGCGTGAACTGAATGGACTGACTGCGCTGCCAGGCGTCGAGACTTCCGTCCATGGCGTCGCTGCCGTCTGCGATCCACTCGGCGCGCTCTACATGCCCGATGCCGCCATCCTCGTCGTCTCCGACCTGCACCTCGAAAAAGGCGCGGCCTTCGCCCGCCGCGGGATGATGCTGCCGCCCTATGACACGCTGGCGACACTGACGGTTCTCTCTGCTGTCATCACCCGCTACGATCCGAAGTTGGTGGTGTCTCTTGGCGACAATTTCCATGACCGCGTCGGTTCGGCGCATCTGCCCGAGGCGTTCCGCAGTCTGATTTCGGAAATGGCGCGCGGCCGCGAATGGATCTGGATCAACGGCAACCACGATCCGGACGGCACCGTCGATTTGCCGGGCACGTCCGTCGACGAGATGCACTATGGAGGCCTGACCTTCCGCCACGAGCCGAGGGGCGGCCTGCAGACGGGCGAGATCGCCGGGCACCTGCATCCGGCAGCGACCGTGCGACGTCGCGAAAAATCCGTCCGCCGTCCCTGCTTTGCCACAGATGGCGCCCGCCTGCTGATGCCGGCGTTCGGCGTCATGACCGGCGGCCTCGACCTCCGCCACAAGGCGATGAAGGGCCTGTTCGACCACACGTTGCTGATCGCCCATCTTCTTGGACGGGACCGGATCTACTCCGTCAGATTCGGAAATCTTGTCGGGTGAAAGCCCGAAGGGTGGAAAGTGCGCCAGTCGCCTCGCTCTATAATCGGAGCGTTGACCGCCCTCAGATAGCGGTTGATGGCACTCAAGAATGCGCGGATGGTGTCGGAATCTCGTTTAGCCCGTCGTCTTCAAGGCAGACAAGCTATGGAGAACAGCAATGACGATCACTATTACCGCCTTTGAACGGTCGCCGGATCGCGGCAGAGGTTTGGCGCGTGACATGCGCGTTCGCTGGGCGCTCGAGGAAGTGGGGCAGCCCTACGAAGTGCGCCTTCTTTCCTTCAAGGCTATGAAGGAAGCCGCACACCTTGCGCTTCAACCGTTCGGGCAGATTCCGAGCTATGAAGAAGGCGATCTCGTCCTATTCGAGTCCGGGGCAATCGTGTTCCATATCGCGGACCGCCATGCCGGCTTGCTGCCTGTCGACACGAATGCCCGGGCGCGCGCAATCACCTGGATGTTTGCCGCGGTCACTACCATGGAGCAGCCGATCGTCGATCGCGAAGCAGCCAGATTTTTGGAAGGCGATAAGCCCTGGTATCAGGAGCGCTTGTCCATGGTCGACGAGCGTATTCGCAAGCGGCTGAGCGAACTCTCTACCCAACTTGGTGATGACGACTGGCTCGACAGCGAGTTCAGCGCGGGCGACCTGCAGATGGTGTCGGTGCTGCTCCGCTTGAAAGGATCAGGCATGCTGGACGAGTATCCGAACCTTGCAGCCTATGTCACCCGCGGCGAAGCGCGGGCTGCATACAAACGTGCGTTCGACGCTCAACTGGCGGTTTTCAACGCCGCATCGACCGGCTGACAACGGTTCGCTCCAAGCTCGAAGTCGTCTCCAGTCTTCCGCTGAACTTATGGGTTCAGTCCTATTCGCCGAAGTAATAGAGAGGCTGGCGCGTCAGTTCGCCGCGACCGATATGGCCGTAGACGTCCTTTCCCAGGATCCAGAAGGAAATCGTTTGGGTTTCCATGCAGAAGATGTAATCACCGGAAATCCAGTGCTCTGCCTTGTTGCCGGAAATGGCATAGAGATAGTCGCCAATCTCATACATGACGGCCCGGTGTGAGCTGTAATCGTATAAGTAGCGCTCTGCCATCTATTCTCCTGATTCCATTTCAGGAAGAATCCCATGGTTGCGAATGTATTGTCAAACAATACTGATGATATGGGCCGATCAACCCAATTTTGTTTCGGCAAAGGCGGTTTCATGCGGCCTTTACTGTGCTTTCGAGGCCGATGTTAGGTCGTCGAGATGTTAAAGCTAGGCGATCACGAAGCACAGCATTTCGGCCGTGAACTTGATCGTGTCC
>NZ_AEYE02000002.1 GCF_000298315.2 Rhizobium grahamii CCGE 502
CGGGTGCCGCTGCACCTGGACCTGCCGGTCGCGGTCGCCGTGAAAATGACGAAGACGATCGCGGTGCACCGCGTGGCGGCGCTCCGGCGCGCGGCCGTATCGTGCGTCCGGAACCGGCAAAGCCCGTTGCCGCGCGTCCGAAGGGTGACGAAGGCCGCCGTCAGGGCAAGCTGACAATCACCGCTGCGAGCACGGATGACGACGGCAACGCCCGTGGCCGCTCGATGGCCGCCATGCGCCGCCGCCAGGAAAAATTCCGCCGCAGCCAGATGCAGGAAACCCGCGAAAAGGTTGTCCGCGAAGTCATCCTGCCGGAGACCATCACCATTCAGGAACTGTCGCAGCGCATGTCGGAACGCGCAGTCGACGTCATCAAATACCTGATGAAGGAAGGCCAGATGATGAAGCCGGGCGACGTCATCGACGCCGACCTTGCTGAACTTATCGCCGGCGAATTCGGCCACACCGTCAAGCGCGTTTCGGAATCGGACGTTGAAGAAGGCATCTTCAACATTGCCGATGCCGAAGGCGATCGCGTTTCGCGTCCGCCCGTTGTGACGATCATGGGTCACGTCGACCACGGCAAGACTTCGCTGCTCGACGCCATCCGCCATGCCAACGTGGTTGCCGGCGAAGCCGGTGGCATCACGCAGCATATCGGCGCCTATCAGGTAGAGCAGAACGGTCAGAAGATCACCTTCATCGACACGCCCGGCCACGCCGCCTTCACGGCAATGCGTGCCCGTGGTGCGCAGGCAACCGACATTGCGATCCTGGTCGTTGCCGCTGACGACAGCGTCATGCCGCAGACGATTGAATCGATCAACCATGCAAAGGCCGCTGGTGTTCCGATCATCGTGGCGATCAACAAGGTCGATAAGCCGACCGCCGATCCGCAGAAGGTGCGCACGCAGCTCCTGCAGCACGAAGTCTTCGTGGAATCGATGGGCGGTGAAGTTCTCGACGTCGAAGTTTCGGCCAAGACCGGCTTGAACCTCGACAAGCTGCTGGAAGCCATCCTGCTTCAGGCTGAAATCCTGGACCTCAAGGCCAACCCGAACCGCACGGCGGAAGGCACGGTCATCGAAGCCCAGCTCGACCGCGGCCGCGGTTCAGTTGCCACGGTTCTCGTTCAGAACGGTACGCTGAAGCCTGGCCAGATCATCGTCGCCGGTGATGTCTGGGGTCGTGTCCGCGCCCTCGTCACCGACAAGGGCGATCATGTCAAGGAAGCCCCGCCGGCCATGCCGGTCGAGGTGCTTGGTCTTTCCGGCACGCCGCAGGCCGGTGACAGGTTCGCTGTCGTCGAAAACGAAAGCCGCGCCCGCGAGATCTCCGAATACCGCCAGCGCCTCGCTCGCGACAAGGCCGCCGCCCGCCATTCGGGTCAGCGCGGCTCGCTGGAACAGATGATGACGCAGCTGCAGTCCGCTGGCGTCAAGGAGTTCCCGCTGGTCATCAAGGGCGACGTGCAAGGTTCGATCGAAGCGATCGCCGGCGCGCTCGAAAAGCTCGGCACGGACGAAGTTCGTGCCCGCATCGTTCACTCGGCTGTCGGCGGTGTGACGGAATCGGATATCTCGCTTGCCGAGGCATCGGGTGCCGCGATCATCGGCTTCAATGTCCGCGCAAACGCGCAGGCTCGTACGCTGGCGGAACGCCAGGGCATCGAAATCCGCTACTACAACATCATCTACGACCTGGTGGATGACGTTAAGGCGGCGATGTCGGGTCTGCTCTCGCCGGAGCGTCGCGAAACCTTCCTCGGCAATGCCGAGATCCTCGAGGTGTTCAACATCACGAAGGTCGGCAAGGTCGCGGGTTGCCGCGTCACCGAAGGCAAGGTCGAGCGTGGTGTCGGCGTTCGCCTCGTCCGCGACCACGTCGTCATCCACGAAGGCAAGCTCAAGACGCTCAAGCGCTTCAAGGATGAAGTCTCGGAAGTGCATTCCGGCCAGGAATGCGGTATGGCTTTCGAGAATTACGAAGACATCCGCGCCGGCGACACGATCGAATGCTTCCGCGTCGAGCACATCACGCGTACGCTTTGATCGCGTGATACTGGAAATTTGGACGGGCGCCGGATCAACTGAGGCCGGCGCCCGAACCTTTTGAGGCAAAGAAAAATGGCAACAAGACCAACAACCTCCGCACCTTCGCAGCGTATGCTGCGCGTCGGCGAGCAGGTTCGCGCCGCGATCACGCAGGTTCTGCAGCGCGGCGAAGTGCGCGATGACGTGATCGAGAAGACCGTCATTTCGATTTCCGAAGTCCGCATGTCGCCCGATCTGAAGATCGCGACCGCCTTTGTGACGCCGCTCGGCGTGACGGACCATGATGCGGTGATTGGCGCGCTAAACCGCAATGCAAAATACATTCGCGGCCGCCTCGGGTCCCAGCTTCGGCAGATGAAGTACATGCCGGAGGTCCGCTTCCGCGACGATACGAGCTTCGACAATTACAAGAAGATCGACGAGTTGCTGCGCTCGCCCGAGGTCCAGCGCGATCTCGATCACGGCGATACCGAAGAAGAATAGTAGAAGAGACTGATGTCCAAACCACGCAAACCGAAGGGCCGCCCGATCTCGGGTTGGCTGATCCTTGATAAGCCGGTCGATTTCGGCTCAACGGAAGCCGTTTCCAAGATCAAGTGGCTGTTTAAGGCGCAGAAGTGCGGTCACGCGGGCACGCTCGACCCGCTGGCGTCGGGGATGTTGCCGATCGCCCTTGGCGATGCGACCAAGACCGTCCCCTACGTGATGGACGGCCGCAAGATTTACGAATTCACCGTGACTTGGGGCGAGGAGCGTGCAACGGACGATCTCGAGGGCGATGTGACGCAGAGCTCCGACAAGCGCCCGAGCGAACAGCAGATCCGCGACCTCCTGCCGAAATACACCGGCGTCATCAGTCAGGTGCCGCCGCAGTTTTCTGCCATCAAGATATCGGGCGAGCGCGCCTATGATCTGGCGCGTGAAGGTGAAGCCGTCGAGATTCCGTCGCGCGAGGTCGAGATTTTTCGTTTGACGCTCCTGTCTTGCCAGGATGCCAATACGGCGCATTTCGAAGTCGAATGCGGCAAGGGCACCTATGTACGGGCGCTCGCGCGCGATTTCGGCCGCGAGCTTGGCTGCTATGGCCATATCTCCGGCCTGCGTCGCAGCTTTGTCGCTCCGTTTGCCGAAGAGACGATGATACCGCTTGCCGATCTCGTTGCGCTTGAGACAGTCGAAGATGCGGACGAACGGCTTGCCGCTCTGGATGCCCTGCTGATCGAGACCAGCGAAGCGCTCTCCTCGCTGCCGCATCTTGTCGTCAACGACGACCAGGCGCACAGGCTGAAGATGGGCAATCCGATCCTCGTGCGCGGGCGCGATGCGCCGGTTGCCGAAAGCGAAGCCTATGCCACGTCCCGCGGCAAACTGGTCGCGATCGGGGAGATCGGGCAGGGTGAGTTCCGCCCGAAGCGCGTTTTTGGCTGATCTTCGATAAACCTCTGGTTTCGGCTCGATGCAGGGCTAGACAAACCACAGATGGCAGTTGTCAGCCTTTGCCATTAAGATATGTTTCCCTGATCCGGGCCGCGGAGCCCTTTGGATCAGGGAGATAGTCATGCGCAGACTTGCAGCCGGCATCCTCATGTTCTTCTCGGCGGTTTTGATGGCCGCGAGCGCTTCGTCGGCAGAGCGCTGGGCGACGTTGCCAGCCTTCCCACCGATGCCGGCCCCTAAGACGAGTGGCATGGCCCCCGTCAACGACATCAAGATGTACTACGCCGAATACGGTGAGGGTGAGCCGATCCTGTTCATCCACGGCGGGCTCGGTAGCGCCGACGTCTGGGGCTACCAGGTGGCTGAATTTGCCAAGGATCATCGGGTGATCGTAGCCGACAGCCGGGGGCATGGCCGCTCGACGCGCAGCCAGCAGCCGTTCGGCTATGATCTGATGACCTCCGACTATGTCGCTTTGCTGGACTATCTGAAGCTCGACAAGGTTACGCTGGTCGGCTGGTCGGATGGTGGCATCATCGGCATCGACATGGCGATGAAGAACCCTGAGAAGCTGACGCGCGTGATCGCGCAGGCCGCGAACGTCACGACTGACGGCGTCAAAGCCGACGCTTTGACCAACAAGACTTTCAGCGATTACATCAATGCAGCTGGCGAGACTTACAAAAAACTCTCGCAGACACCGAATGAATATGATGCCTTCGTTACCGAGATTTCGGCGATGTGGGAAAGTCAGCCTGTCTGGACGGCCGATGACCTTGGCAAGATCAAGGTACCCATGACCCTGGCCATCGGCGATCACGACGAGGCGATCAAGCTCGACCACACCGAGATGATGGCCAAGCAAATTCCGGGATCGAAGCTGGTGATCCTCAAGGACGCGAGCCATTTCGCCATGCTGCAAGACCCAGAAGGTTACAATGCCATGATCCGGGATGCGATGGCTGGAAAGTGACGAATCGACCATCTCAGCTCTGCCTCTTTCCATTGCAGCACATTTGGTTTATAGGCAGCGCCAGCAATCGGGCTCTGTCCGGATGCATTCGCGGCCAAAGCTGGACGACATCCCGGCTTTTGGCGACCTAATCTCCTCTCATAGAAAGGAACATCCGATGTCGATTACTGCTGAGCGCAAGACGGCTCTCATCAAGGAATACGCAACGTTCGAAGGCGACACCGGTTCTCCGGAAGTTCAGGTTGCCATCCTGACCGAGCGTATCAACAACCTGACCGGCCACTTCAAGGACCACAAGAAGGATAACCATTCCCGCCGTGGTCTGCTGACGATGGTTTCCAGCCGCCGCTCGCTTCTTGACTACCTCAAGAAGAAGGACGAAGGCCGCTACACCAAGCTGATCGGCAGCCTGGGTATCCGCCGCTAGTGATTTCTCGGCGGGCGCTCCCCCTTGGGACGCCCGCCGGATTTTTTCGGGGAACCTTTCCCCACCCGCCACCCGTGGCGGATTGCCCGGCAGACCCGGATGGGCCGGTTCTGCCAAACCAACCGTTGACCTGTCATGGGGCAGGATTGCCGGATGCTTTCGGCCAGGGCTCGATGAGCTTTGGCCCGGTCTCTTCCGGGACCGTTGATGCAAAGCCTCCCGTTGTCTTGCCCATGATGTGTCACACCGATTGCGGTTGACCGTGTGCCGTGCCTTGGAGGGCAGGCGCGCGTTCCCGCATTGAAGGACAAGACATATGTTCGATACTCATAGTGTGGAAATCGAGTGGGCAGGCCGCCCGCTGAAGCTGGAAACCGGCAAGATCGCCCGTCAGGCTGACGGTGCGGTTCTCGCGACCTACGGCGAAACCGTGGTTCTCGCCACCGTCGTTTCCGCCAAGGCGCCGAAGCCGGGCCAGGACTTCTTCCCGCTGACCGTCAACTACCAGGAAAAGACCTACGCAGCCGGCAAGATCCCCGGCGGCTACTTCAAGCGCGAAGGCCGTCCGTCTGAAAACGAAACCCTCGTTTCCCGCCTGATCGACCGCCCGATCCGCCCGCTCTTCCCGGAAGGCTACAAGAACGACACCCAGGTCGTCGTCACCGTCATCCAACATGACCTCGAAAACAACCCCGACATCCTGTCGATGGTTGCGACCTCTGCAGCCCTGACGCTCTCGGGCGTTCCCTTCATGGGGCCTGTCGGCGCTGCCCGCGTCGGCTACATCAACGGCGAATACGTTCTGAACCCGCATCTCGACGAGATGGACGAGTCGGTTCTCGACCTCGTCGTCGCCGGTACGCACGATGCCGTTCTGATGGTTGAATCCGAAGCCAAGGAACTCAACGAAGAAGTCATGCTCGGCGCGGTCATGTTCGGTCACAAGGGCTTTCAGCCGGTGCTCGACGCGATCATCAAGCTTGCTGAAGTGGCCGCCAAGGAACCGCGTGACTTCCAGCCGGAAGACTATTCAGAACTCGAAGGCGAGATGCTGAAGCATTTCGAAGCCGAGCTTCGCACCGCCTACAAGAACACGCAGAAGGCCGAGCGCTACTCTGCCGTCGACGCCGTCAAGGCGAAGGTCAAGGCGCACTTCCTGCCGGAAGAAGGCGAAGCCAAGTACACGGCCGAAGAAGTCGGCGCGATCTTCAAGCACCTGCAGGCAAAGATCGTTCGCTGGAACATTCTCGACACCAAGAGCCGCATCGACGGCCGCGACCTAGAGACCGTTCGCCCGATCGTTTCGGAAGTCGGCCTCCTGCCGCGCACGCACGGTTCTGCTCTCTTCACCCGCGGTGAAACGCAGGCGATCGTCGTTGCCACGCTCGGCACCGGCGAAGACGAGCAGTATGTCGACAGCCTGACGGGCATGTACAAGGAGCGCTTCCTGCTCCATTACAACTTCCCTCCCTACTCGGTTGGCGAAACTGGCCGCATGGGCTCCCCGGGCCGCCGCGAAATCGGTCACGGCAAGCTCGCATGGCGCGCCATCCGCCCGATGTTGCCGTCTGCCGAGCAGTTCCCCTACACGCTGCGCGTTGTTTCCGAAATCACCGAGTCGAATGGCTCATCCTCCATGGCAACCGTCTGCGGCACCTCGCTCGCTCTGATGGACGCCGGCGTTCCTTTGGCTAAGCCGGTTGCCGGTATCGCCATGGGCCTGATCCTCGAGGGTGACCGCTTCGCCGTTCTCTCCGACATCCTTGGCGACGAAGACCACCTCGGCGACATGGACTTCAAGGTTGCAGGCACGGCCGATGGCATCACCTCGCTGCAGATGGACATCAAGATCGCCGGCATCACCGAAGAGATCATGAAGGTCGCTCTCGGCCAGGCTCAGGGCGGTCGCACCCACATCCTCGGCGAAATGGCCAAGGCCATCACAGAGAGCCGCGGCCAGCTCGGTGAATTCGCACCGCGCATCGAAGTCATGAACATCCCGGTCGACAAGATCCGCGAAGTCATCGGCTCCGGCGGCAAGGTCATCCGCGAAATCGTCGAAAAGACCGGCGCCAAGATCAATATCGAAGACGACGGCACCGTGAAGATCGCATCTTCCTCGGGCAAGGAAATCGAAGCGGCCCGCAAGTGGATCCACTCGATCGTTGCCGAGCCGGAAGTCGGCCAGATCTACGAAGGTACTGTCGTGAAGACCGCCGACTTCGGCGCCTTCGTCAACTTCTTCGGCGCCCGCGACGGCCTCGTCCACATCTCGCAGCTCGCTTCCGAGCGTGTTGCCAAGACCCAGGACGTCGTCAAGGAAGGCCAGAAGGTTTGGGTCAAGCTCCTCGGCTTCGACGAGCGCGGCAAGGTCCGCCTGTCGATGAAGGTTGTCGATCAGGCAACCGGCCAGGAATTTCCGGCTGCTGAAAAGTCTGAAAAGAAGAAGGAAGATGCGGCTGAGTAAGCCGCGCCTTTCAAACCATTTGAGGGCGTGGGAGTTTTCCCGCGCCCTTTTTGCATCCAAAGAGAAGAGACCATGAGCCGCGAGACCCTGAAGACACTGTTCCATCCCTTTGCCAGCGGCACCGTCGGCGCGCCGGGCGAGGGCGAACGCGTACTCTTCCTTGGCGCGGAGGCGGGCTTCGCTGTGCCAGAGGGCTTTGCCGCCTCGCTGAGCGCCGTACAGGGCTTCCGGCCGCTGTACCGACAGCTGCTCTCCCAGCGCATCGAAACCACGCCTGAGATCGAAGGCGAGGACTACGATGCCGCGCTGGTTCTCTGCAACAAGCACAAGGGCGAGAACGAGGCCAACATCGCTGCCGCGCTTCAGCGTGTGAAGGAAGGCGGCTTGATCGTCATCGCCGGCGGCAAGGAGGATGGCATCCAGTCGCTGCGCAAGCGCATGGAGGGCTTCGGCCTTGAGATCGAACACATGCCGAAATATCACGGCGTGGCGCTGTGGTTCGCACGGCCGGCCGACGTCACCGAGGTCGTCAGCAAGTTTTCCAAGCCGTCCGTCCGCGTGGATGGCCGTTTCCTGGCTGCAGCTGGCATGTTCTCGCACGATCGCGTCGATGATGGCTCGGAATTGCTCGCCTCGCGTCTGCCCGCCGATTTTACCGGTGACGTAGCCGATTTCGGCGCTGGTTGGGGGTATCTCTCCGTCGAATTGGCAGAGCGGTCTCCCGGTGTCAGCCGTCTTGACCTCTACGAAGCCAACTACGCCGCTCTGGAAGCGGCAAAGGCCAATCTGGAGGAGAACTGCCCGAACGTGCCTGCGCGCTTCTTCTGGCACGATCTGGCCGGCGAACCGGTCAAGGACAAGTACGATCTCGTGATCATGAATCCGCCCTTCCACGAAGGCCATGCGGCAGAGCCATCGCTCGGCCAGGCGATGATCAAGACGGCAGCGTCGGCGCTGCGCGGCGGCGGTCGTCTGCTGCTGGTTGCCAATCGCGGCTTGCCTTACGAGCCGGTGCTGGCCGCGAACTTCAAGGAGAGCGGCGAAACCTGCCGCAACGCCCGCTTCAAGGTGCTTTGGGCAAAGAAGTAGTCACCCCGCATAGCCGGCCTTCCCGGATCTGTTAGACTTGCCCCAACGAGCTTACGAGCGGGAGGGGCAAGCCATGGAAACGGAAGCCAACAAGGACATCGTCAGAGCCTATGTCGAGGCGTTCAATCGCTTCGACATGGTGGCGTTGCGCGACCTGTTTACCGCGGACGCGCGGATCTACGGCGTTCTCGGATATGGTGGCCTCGATGATGTCGAGCCGATCTGGCACGAGCTTCACGACGGCATGAACATAAACCTCGAGATCCTCGAAATCGCTGCCGAAGGGCAGAATGTCGTCGTCCGCTACAGGGAGACCGGCCGCTATTCCGGCTTCTTCCGCGGCCTTGTGGGTCACGATCCGACCGGTAAGAGCTACGACGTTACCGCGATGGAATGGTTCGTCATCGAAAACGGAAAGATTACGACGCGTTGGGGCGCCAGGGACTCGGCCGCCATCCTGCGGCAGGTCATGCATCACTAGCGGATGCGCCTAAAGGAAAAGCCGGGCTTCGAGCCCGGCCTTTTGTCTTATTCCACGTCTGCCTTGCGCAGCGCCTCCAGCGCCGGCATCGACGTAATGTTGAAGCCGGCATCGACGAAATGGATTTCACCAGTGACGCCTGCTGCCATGTCGGAGAGCAGGTAGAGGGCCGAATTGCCGACGTGATCGATGGTCACGGTCTTGCGCAGCGGCGAGTTCTGCTGATTCCACGACAGGATGGCCCGGGCATCAGAGATACCGGCGCCAGCCAGCGTGCGGATCGGGCCGGCTGAGATCGCGTTGACGCGAATACCACGCGGGCCGTAGTCGGCGGCCAGATAGCGCACGGAGGCCTCGAGAGCGGCCTTGGCAACGCCCATGACGTTGTAGTTCGGGATGACGCGCGTCGAGCCGTTATAGGTCAGCGTCAGCATCGATCCGCCTGCGTTCATCAGAGGCGCCAAGCGCTTGGCGATCTCGGTGAAGGAGAAACAGGAGATGACCATCGTGCGGCTGAAATTGTCGCGCGTGGTGTCGGCGTAAAGGCCCTTCAGCTCATTCTTGTCGGAAAAACCGATGGCATGCACGACGAAGTCGAGCGTGCCCCAGCGTTCCTTGATAGCTTCAACTGTGGCGTCGACGGAAGCAATGTCCTCGACGTCGCACGGCAGAACGAATTCGGATCCGGCTTCAGCTGCGAGCGGCTTCACCCGCTTGCCGAGTGCATCGCCCTGATAGGTAAAGGCAAGCTCTGCACCCTGTGCTGCCAGCGCCTTCGAAATTCCCCAGGCGATGGAATGGTTGTTCGCAACGCCCATGATAAGCCCGCGCTTACCCTGCATGATTCCTGTCATATTGTTATCCGTTGTAGCGCTGGAAGACGAGCGTGGCGTTGGTGCCGCCGAAGCCGAAGGAGTTGGAAAGCGCGATGTCGATCTTGGCATCATCGATGCGCTTGCGAACGATCGGCACGCCGTCGAATTCCGGGTCGAGCTCGGTGATGTGCGCGCTTTCGCCGATGAAGCCGGCCTGCATCATCAACAACGAATAGATCGATTCCTGCACGCCGGCTGCACCCAGCGAGTGGCCGGTCAGCGACTTGGTGGACTGGATGTGCGGCATCTTGGCGCCGAACACTTCGCGGATCGCACCGATTTCCTTGCTGTCGCCGACAGGCGTCGAGGTGCCGTGCGTGTTGACGTAGTCGACATCGCCCTTCACCGTCGAAAGCGCCTGGCGCATGCAGCGGATAGCACCTTCGCCCGACGGAGCGACCATGTCGTAGCCGTCGGAGGTGGCGCCGTAGCCGACGATTTCGGCGTAGATCTTGGCGCCGCGGGCCTTGGCGTGCTCCAGCTCTTCGAGAACCAGAACGCCGGCGCCGCCGGCGATGACGAAGCCGTCGCGGGTCGCGTCATAGGCACGCGAGGCGGTCTCGGGTGTGTCGTTGTACTTGGAGGACATGGCGCCCATGGCGTCGAACAGGTTCGACATGGTCCAGTCGAGGTCTTCGTGACCGCCGGCAAACATCACGTCCTGCTTGCCCCACTGGATCATCTCAGCGGCGTTGCCGATGCAATGCGCGGACGTCGAGCAGGCAGACGAGATCGAGTAGTTGACGCCGTGGATCTTGAACCAGGTGGCGAGCGTGGCCGAGGCCGTCGACGACATCGCCTTCGGCACGGCGAACGGGCCGATGCGCTTCGGGCTGTTGTTCTTCATCGTGATCTCGGCGGCTTCGATCAGCGTGCGCGTCGAAGGACCACCCGAGCCCATGATGATGCCGGTGCGCTCGTTTTCGCTATAGTCCTTTTCCTCAAGACCACTGTCGGCGAGCGCTTGCTTCATCGCGACGTGGTTCCAGGCACCCCCCTGCGAGAGGAAGCGCATGGCACGGCGATCGACCAGATCCGTCGGATCGAGCGAAGGGCGACCCCAGACCTGGCACTTGAAGCCGTGTTCGGCAAAATCGTTGGAGAAGGAAATGCCGGACTTGGCATCGCGCAGCGACGCAGTGACCTCGGCGGCATCATTGCCGATCGAGGAGACAACACCCAGACCCGTAACAACTACCCGTCTCATGTGTTTCGACCTTTTCGTTTTTTCTAACTTGGAAACCGGGCATGGATGCCCGGTGCAATCAGGCTTCTTTGTCCTTGGACAGGCCGACGCGCAGGTCGGTGGCCTGGTAGATGGTTTCGCCATCGGCCTTCAGCCAGCCATCGGCAGTGCCGAGCACCAGGCGGCCGCGCATGACACGCTTGAAGTCGATGCCGTATTCGAGCAGCTTCGTGGTCGGGCGGATCATGCCCTTGAACTTCACTTCGCCGGTTGAAAGCGCCATGCCGCGACCGGGCTCGCCCAGCCAGCCGAGGAAGAAGCCGGTCAGCTGCCACATGCCGTCGAGGCCGAGGCAGCCCGGCATGATCGGGTTGCCCTGGAAGTGGCAGGGGAAATACCAGTCGTCAGGCTTCACGTCGTATTCGGCGCGGATATAGCCCTTGTCGAAGGCACCGCCGGTTTCGGAGATGTCGGTAATGCGATGAACCATCAACATCGGCGGGAGGGGAAGCTGTGCGTTACCCGGGCCGAACAGTTCGCCGCGGCCGCAGGCCAGAATTTCCTCATAGTTGAAGCTGGATTGTTTCGTCGCCATGAAAACTCTAATTCCCCCCGCAACTTTGCCGATGGATGTGAACGTTTAGTCCAAGTTCAGCGGAAAATGAAGCATAAGCATGACTAGCTTCACCCACCTTCGGAGGACCGGCTGCGCGCCTTATTTGGTGGTCGCATACAGGAAGGCCAAGCCCCCGGCCAGCACTAATTGCGCCAAAAGCCCGATTTTGCGGCGCTTTCACTCGCTTTGTCCCCATTGAAACTATTGAAACGCTTTTGCGCAAAAGTTATATGGCTAATGAAACCTGATTGCTTGACGCTAGATTAACTGGAGTTCGTTGGATGGTGGCAGAGGCCCCGCTTACCATTGAGGCACGGCTGAGACACGCCGGCCTTCGTCCGACGCGCCAGCGCGTCGCGCTCGGTGACCTCCTCTTTGCCAAAGGCGATCGACATCTGACGGTCGAAGAACTCCACGAGGAAGCCGTGCACGCAGGCGTACCGGTGTCATTGGCGACCGTCTACAACACGCTGCACCAGTTCACCGAGGCCGGCATGATCCGCGTTCTTGCGGTCGAGAGCGCCAAGACCTATTTCGACACAAACGTCTCAGATCATCACCACTTCTTCATTGAAGGCGAAAACGATGTGCTCGATATTCCGGTCAGCAACCTGACGATCGGCAATCTGCCGGAGCCGCCGCCAGGCCTCGAAATCTCCCATGTCGACGTAGTAATCCGCCTTCGCCCTAAACAGCGTTGATCTCACATCACATCATCAGGGTGACGACCAGGCTTTGCCTTGTAGGTTGGAAAGGTCCAGCCGAAATAAAGCGCACCGCCACGCACCAGGAATGCAGCGCTGACACCGACTGCGGAGGCCGCATAAAGCGGCAGATCGAGTGCATTCGCGGCCGTGAATAGGCCGCCGCCCACAAGCGCAGCAGTAATGTAGATTTCCGGCCGCAACAGTACCGACGGCTCGTTGGCCAGGAGATCGCGCAGGATACCTCCGAATGTGGCGGTCAGTGTGCCGGTAACGATGGCGACTATTGGCGAACCGGTGGCTGCGAGGCCTTTCGCAGCCCCCATCACGCAGTAGGCCGAAAGCCCGACCGCATCCAGCCAGATCAGCCAGCGGTAGCGCGACTCGACAAGGTGCGCGGTGAAAAACACCACAACGCCGACAATGCAGCAGACGAGGACATAGATAGGGTTTAGAACCCAAAACACCGGCACGCGGCCAAGGATGATGTCACGCACCGTGCCGCCGCCCGTCCCGGTGACGAACGCAAAGAAGAGGAAGCCGATCAGGTCGAGCTGTTTACGCGATGCCGCAAGCCCGCCTGTCGCCGCAAACAGCGCAACGCCGGCATAATCCAGGTAGACGAACAGCGGCATGCAGTCCTCCAGAGCCGACGCGTATCTCTCCGAAATGAATCACGGCCGCAAGGGCGGCGCAAGGCGGATCAAGCAAACTGCGCGGCCAACAGCGCCCTTATCCGACCAAAAGAGAAACCCTTCGTGAAAACGCTCCTGATCGCTTTGAACATTGCTGTGCTGCTCGTTACCCCGGTTGCGGCTTTTGCCCAGCAATCGCTTATCTCGGACCCCGAGATTTACGAGAAGAAGCACTTCCAGGAACAGTGTACCAAAGCCGACTTTTCGGAAGGCTTCGTAATCCGCCAGGATATCAACAACGACGGCCTGATCGACGCTGTGGTCAACGAGGGCGAGTTGACGTGCGACGGCGAGAAGGGTCCGCAATGCAACGACGACGGCTGCACCTACAATTTCTATCTGCAGGTCGCAGAGGGCGGTTATTTCATGATCGCGACCGCGCAAGTCTACGGATACGACTTCGTGAAGCGCTTCGGCAACATGGTGCTGGCGATGAAAATGCACCCGCGCTTCTGTGATCGCCCGGATGCTGACAAGACGAAGGAGCCCTGTGTCGTCACCGCCCGTGTGCGCGGCACCAAGTTCGTGACGATTTCCAAGAAATAGGTCAGCCGGGGTAGAGCTCCGAGGTGCGACCGGCAAGGTAGTAACCGACAAGCCCGAACCACTCCCGGATTGCTGTTGCCAGGTTCTGGGAATTCCGGCTCGGCTGCGTGAAGTCGAGGCCAAGGCTTTCCCGCCCGTCGGTGCGGTAGTCCGTCGGCCACGGCACGACGTCGATCCCAAGCTTGCGGAAGATGCCGACCGATCGCGGCATATGGTAGCCGGAGGTGATCAGCAGACAGTTCGAAAGACCTTGGCTCGCCAGAAGCTCCTTGGTGTTCACTGCGTTTTCGAAGGTCGTGCGTGACGTCGTTTCTTCGACCAGCCGGTCTCTGCTGATGCCGAACATTGGGAAGAAGCGCGCCGATATCGCCGCGTCGCCTTCATAGATACCGGAGATCGATCCATCGCCGCCTGAAATCAGGATGCGGGCCTGCGGGTATTTCTGCGCCAGACGCACTGCCTCTACGAAGCGATCGGCGCCGGCATTGAGTTCGATGCCGTGGCGGGCGGTATTGACCTCATTCTCGAACGCGCCGCCGAGTACGATCATGCACTCCAGGCTTGCCGGATCCTGCGGCTTCAGAAACCGATCCTCGAGGCCCTGTAGAAGGTAGTTGCCGACGGTCGTGTAGAGGGTGACGAACAGAATGAGGCCCGCAATCGCTGTTGAACCGAGGCTTGTCGCGCGCCAGCGTAGAGCGCCCGCCACCAAGGCAAGCGCGACGAAGAGAAAAGCGAGCGACAAAGGTTGGCCGAACACCCAGACGAGCTTCGAAAAGAGAAACAAGGATGACTTCCTCTAGTGGTTTGGGGTGCTCTCTATCTGATTCGGTGGAGCTTTATTGCGACCGCGATTTCGTCTGCTTTGGCGAGCGCGACGCAGCGTTGAACCGGCGTTGGGTGCTTTTCGGAATCAAAAGGGTAGTAAGCGCAACCAACATCGCAAAAACGGCTATCAACCACAACGCCGCTGCCCCAGCGATTTGCGTCAACAGCGCACCAACAACAGCCCCGCCCAGCATGCCGACCCATGGCACGATCTGGATGGTCCAATCCATTCTGTCGTCGCCGACGATCCAGCGTCCAAGGCCACGTCCAAAGCGCGAGAGGGCTCCAGTGACATAGGTGAGACCGATCGGCAGCCCTTCGATCTGCTCGACCGCCGCGTTCACCATCCCCATGGACGCAACGATGAAATAGAAGCGCGGCATCGCCAGGCTATCTCCTGCCATCAACGAAGCCGTTGCCAGCGCGATGCTGACGCATGACAACACCGCAAACGTACGACGGTCTGCAAAGTGTGCGATCACGATGCCGACGGCGTTTCCAAGCACAAAGACCATGATCGCAGAGAGAAGGACAATTGCATGTCGCAAATTGCCGTCGCCAAGCGACAAGGCAGCACGCGTCGTGTTCCCAGTCATGAACGACACGAAGTCTCCCGTCAGCGCGAGGCCGGTGGCATCCGTCATGCCTGCCAAAAACGAGATCGCGCCGGCAAGCGTCAGGCCCGTTGCCGTTCTACGCGCATGGATCAGCCGCCGCCGTCTTTCTAGTGTCATTGAACCAAGGCTCCAGTCCGCCGGGGAAGTCGGCATGGAAACCATAGTCGCCGTTGCTAAAAATTTGGCAAAGCATCGGCGTGCAAAGCAAGTCGGGAAACTGTTAGTGGATGGTGACTGCGGCGACGTCTGGCGTGCTTACCGCGTAACGCTGGCCCATCAGATCCTGATGGTGCGTCGGCCAGCTCAAGCCGGTGAGAGCTGGGAGGTAGGCGTCAGGTAGGAAATCGTCTTCGCTCCCCCGACGGTTCATCATCCCTACCAATTCGCGGCCCTCGTCGACGGTCACCATATCCATGACAAACCCGTCGAGCACGGCCTTTTCCCCGGTCATGTCGTCAAACACCGTCCAGTAGATGTTGAGGTTCTTATGCAGGCTGTATCTCGGGGCTTCCATGGCAAAATCCTCCAGCTCGCCAACATCGCCAGGCTTCTGCGCGAAATTCGGTGGTGGCGCAGGGACCTTCGAACACCCGGTTAGAAGACCATGATCGCTCTGCGAAATGAATCCCACGTGCGTATAGACAGCCTATCCATTCAGGTAGGATGCTGAGTGCCGGCAACCGAGAGGGATTTGCCGCGGCCCTCTGCAGGCAGACGTTGGAGCGTAAGCATTCAATGCAATAAGACGGTCAGCACGATCTGTGAGGAAGATTTGGTGGAGCTAAGCGGGATCGAACCGCTGACCTCTTGCATGCCATGCAAGCGCTCTCCCAGCTGAGCTATAGCCCCATCAAGGCAGTCCGGCGAGCCGGTCCTGGGATGCTTCGCGAAGCGCTTGCCTCGCGGAGTGGCGGCTTCTTACTTCCGGTTTTTGGAGATAGCAAGCCAAAAAAATCGGCCCGGCGAAATTTTCTCGTCCGGGCCGACACTTAATCAGATCAGACTTCGTCTTCGTCGCCGGTGACGCCGATGATGTCGCTCATGTCGTCATCGTCGTCATCTTCGTCAGCTTCCAGGAAGGTGTCGTCGTCGTCGCCTTCGATTTCGACGTCGTCGTCGCCCATATCCGGGATGTCGTCGCCGGATGCGCCTTCATCGGCATCCTCGAGTGAAACCAGTTCGACTTCCGTGCTTTCGGTATCGACTTCCGCGACCTCTTCTTCATCCTGGGCTTCGGCAGCCGCGGCAGCGGAGGTTTCCTCGAAGAAGGAGAGGGGATAGGACTTGCCCGTATACGGAGAAACAATCGGATCCCGGTTCAGGTCGTAGAACTTCTTGCCGGTTTCCGGATCGGTACGCTTCGTTCCAAGTTCAGCTTTCGCCACTGTTAGCCTCGTGAGAATGGCCGAATCAAGATTCGGCAAATGCCGTGAAAACCGGCGTTCTATTCGGAATTTATAAGCCGGTCCCCATAATCGTTGCAGCACGGCATGTCAAAGCCTAACTTCAAGCATCGCTGATGCAAGCCGGATGACCGGTGCTGCTAGTTGTGGTACTGAGCCGGCGATTGTTCATTTTCAGGGCAGATCGGCTTGTCGCCGGCTGCTAAATGGGTGCCAAGGAATGTACCAGCCACCGCATTTTCGCGAGGAAGACCTGAGCGTCCAGCACGGCTTGATCCGGGCGCATCCGCTCGGCATGCTGATCACTGCGGGTGCTTCGGGCTTGATGGCGAATTCGGTGCCTTTCCTTCTCGATTCCGCAGCCTCCGAAAAGGGGACGCTGCGTCTCCACCTCGCCAGGGCCAATCCGCAGTGGCGCGATATCGAGGCAGGCGCCGATGTGCTCGCCGTCTTCCAGGGCGCTGATGCCTACATCACCCCATCCTGGTACCAGACCAAGCAGGAGACCGGCAAGGTCGTGCCGACCTGGAACTACGCAATCGTGCAAGCGAGGGGCAGGGCGCGCGTGATCGACGATGTCGACTGGCTGCTCCAGCAGATCAACGCGATCACCACGCAACAGGAAGGGCCGCGCGACAGGCCTTGGGCAGTGGGCGATGCGCCGGATGATTTCATCCGCGCGCAGCTGAAAGGCATCATCGGGGTCGAAATCGAGATTGCCACGATCGAAGGCAAGTGGAAGGTCAGCCAGAATCGGCCCGTTGCCGATCGCGAAGGTGTTGCTGCCGGTCTCGGTGAAGAGTCCGGTCGGGAAGACATGGTCGATCTCGTCCGTCGCTACGGCGGATTGACAGAGAAATGAACGGACAGATGACCATCAAACAGTTTACGATCGCCATCGATGGACCAGCCGCCGCCGGCAAGGGGACACTCTCGCGCAAAATCGCGGAGACCTACGGGTTTCATCATCTCGACACGGGACTGACCTACCGCGCGACGGCAAAGGCCCTGCTCGATGCCGGTCTCACACTCGACGACGAGGCGGTGGCAGAAAAGATCGCCCGCGAGGTTGAACTGGCCGGTCTCGATCGCGATATACTCTCGAAACATGAGGTCGGCGAGGCCGCCTCGAAGATCGCGATCATGCCTTCGGTGCGGCGTGCCCTGGTGGAGGCGCAGCGGCGGTTTTCGGAAAAGACGCCAGGTACGGTGCTCGACGGTCGTGATATCGGCACCGTCGTCTGCCCGGCAGCGCCGGTGAAGCTCTATGTGACGGCAAGTCCCGAAGTTCGGGCCAAGCGCCGCTACGACGAAATAAAGGGCAAGGGAGGAATTGCCGATTTCGATGCCATTTTCGACGACGTCAAGCGCCGCGACGAACGCGACATGGGACGGGCTGATAGCCCTCTGAAACCAGCCGAAGACGCGCACTTGCTTGATACGTCGGAAATGAGTATAGAGGCCGCGTTTCAAGCTGCGAAATCGATCATCGATGCAGCTTTGAGCCGAAATACCTGAATTCGAGCGATTTACCCGGGCCATGCCTGGGTCGCTTTTGAAGACTAAGCCTGAAATTCCGTCCAAGCGCCGGATTGCTTCCCGATGAGGAAGCGGACTGGGTTCAGGCCCGTTCAACACGAACCAACCGGCGCATACATATCCGGATTCGGATATGCAGGAGATTTCATGTCAGTAGCTACTCCCTCTCGCGAAGATTTCGCGGCCCTTCTGGAAGAGTCCTTTGCCAAGCACGACCTGGCCGAAGGCTACGTCACCAAGGGCATCGTAACGGCAATCGAGAAGGACTCCGCCGTTGTCGACGTCGGCCTCAAGGTCGAAGGTCGCATTCTGCTCAAGGAATTCGGCGCCAAGGCCAAGGACGGCACGCTCAAGGTCGGCGACGAAGTCGAAGTTTACGTTGAGCGCATCGAAAACGCTCTCGGCGAAGCTGTTCTGTCGCGCGAAAAGGCTCGCCGCGAAGAGAGCTGGGTCAAGCTCGAAGCCAAGTTCGAAGCTGGTGAGCGCGTTGAAGGCGTTATCTTCAACCAGGTCAAGGGCGGCTTCACGGTTGACCTCGACGGCGCGATTGCCTTCCTGCCGCGTTCACAGGTCGACATCCGTCCGATCCGCGACGTTACCCCGCTGATGCACAACCCGCAGCCCTTCGAAATCCTCAAGATGGACAAGCGTCGCGGCAACATCGTCGTATCGCGTCGTACGGTTCTGGAAGAATCCCGTGCCGAGCAGCGTTCTGAAATCGTTCAGAACCTCGAAGAAGGCCAGGTTGTTGACGGCGTCGTCAAGAACATCACCGATTACGGTGCGTTCGTTGACCTCGGCGGCATCGACGGCCTGCTGCACGTCACCGACATGGCATGGCGCCGTGTGAACCATCCGTCGGAAATCCTGTCCATTGGCCAGCAGGTCAAGGTTCAGATCATCCGCATCAACCAGGAAACCCACCGCATCTCGCTCGGCATGAAGCAGCTCGAGTCGGATCCGTGGGATGGCATCCAGGCCAAGTATCCGGAAGGCAAGAAGATCTCCGGTACCGTCACGAACATCACCGACTACGGTGCGTTCGTCGAGCTGGAGCCGGGCATCGAAGGCCTGATCCACATCTCGGAAATGTCCTGGACCAAGAAGAACGTACACCCCGGCAAGATCCTGTCCACGAGCCAGGAAGTCGAAGTCGTCGTTCTCGAAGTCGATCCGTCCAAGCGTCGTATTTCGCTCGGCCTCAAGCAGACCCTGGAAAATCCGTGGGCGGCATTCGCTCGCAACCATCCGGCCGGCACTGAAGTCGAAGGCGAAGTCAAGAACAAGACCGAATTCGGCCTGTTCATCGGCCTCGACGGCGATGTTGACGGCATGGTGCACCTCTCCGACCTCGACTGGAACCGTCCGGGCGAACAGGTCATCGAAGAGTTCAACAAGGGTGACGTCGTTAAGGCTGTCGTGCTCGATGTTGACGTCGAAAAGGAGCGCATCTCGCTCGGCATCAAGCAGCTTGGCAAGGATGCTGTCGGTGAAGCAGCAGCTTCCGGCGGCCTGCGCAAGAATGCAGTCGTTTCCTGCGAGGTGATCGCAGTCAACGACGGCGGCATCGAAGTGAAGCTCGTCGACCACGAAGACATCACCTCGTTCATCCGCCGTGCAGACCTCTCGCGCGACCGCGATGAGCAGCGTCCGGAACGCTTCTCGGTTGGCCAGGTTGTTGACGCCCGCGTCACCAACTTCTCCAAGAAGGACCGCAAGATCATGCTGTCCATCAAGGCTCTGGAAATCGCAGAAGAGAAGGAAGCTGTTGCTCAGTTCGGTTCGTCCGACAGCGGCGCTTCGCTCGGCGACATCCTCGGCGCGGCTTTGAAGAACCGCGGCGGCGAATAATCGTCAGCCTCAGGCTTGAAGAATAAAAGAACCCGCCGGAGCGATCCGGCGGGTTCTTTGTATTTGTGCTCCCCGCGCAAGTGTGCGCGCTATTCCCAGTCGACCTTGCGCCGGTAAAGCATATAGGCGTCGTCAGCGTTTGCAGCAGCCATCGGCAGCGGTGGTGCGGGCCGGTGCGGCGGTGTCCCGGCTTTGATCGCGCTTTCTCGTGCGGCCAAGGCTGCGGTGGCTTCGTCGTCGATCACAACACCCGTCGGCTCCTCGTTCGACGGCTCGCCTTGCTTCTCCGCATCCTCCTCCTCCGACGACTCGCCGCCATTGTGATCCTGGCGATGCATCTCGCGGGCGCCGCTGTCGTCGGCCTCGTCCTTTGAGAAATCGTAGGGTTGCATCGCGTAAGGCACGCCTTCGACGATTTTCATCAACACCGGCGCATAGGTTTCGTCGATGGCCTGTTGTACGATCAAGGGGGGCGAGATTTCCGGAGCAGGATGTTTTTTCGCGGTCGCGGCAGCTGCTTCGCTTGCCGGCTGCTCGGCGACAAGCGGCGATTGGCGTGCCATGCCTGTCGGCAGGGACGGCGCGCGATCAGGCAGCGCAGTCAACTCTTCCGGCAGATCGGTCAGGATCGCCTCATCGAGGACGATGTCGATTTCGACTGCAGGATCAGGATCGGCGTTATCGAGCAGAGCTTCGGCTTCCTGGTCCTGAATGATTGTCACGATCAGCTTAGTCGTATCGTCCGAGAGGGAAGCGGGTATCGCCGCCCAACTCTTCGGAATGATGGGATCGCCTTTGGATACGGCACCGTGCATGCCTGCCTGTGCGGCTTCCTGCGCCGGCCCGACCTTCTTCCCTGATGCCACGCTTTCTTCTGAGACTTCACCGAGCTCGGGGAGCGCTTCTTCGACGACCGCCTCGACCGCCGGTTTGGTGATCGGCTCGTCCGAGGAACGTTCAATGAGTTGAACCGGCTCGCTGTCTGCATCGAGGTAGGCGGCGGCAACGAGCACCGTCTGCGGTCGGGGAGCCTCTGGCTCCTGCTTTGTTGTAACCGGAGCGTGCGCCATTCCGGCGAGGTTATCCCGATGGATGCTGATTTCGCCTCGCTGCTCCTGGCGCAGCGGCGAGGCATCGTTCTGGCCATAGGAGCGAACGACGGCGCGGGCAGCCAGATCGCGATCCTTGTAACGAATGGTTTCGAGATAGGTGGCGATGCGGGCGGCTTCCGGTCCGGCGGGGTTCCGCAGTGCCTCGGCGAGCAACCGAAGCGGGACTGCATGGCCTTGCATTGCAAGCTGACGCTCTACCTGTTCGATTTTTGCGGGTGGCAACTTTTGAATCGCGGCCGCCAAGCGGGAGGCAAAGGCCAGATCGGTTTCATCTTCCTCCCGCGGGATTGAAACCGCCTCGCTGGTCGCATTCAGCACATCAAGGAGGGCATCGACCATGCGGGCACGCACGGCCAGCAGGAGGATGTTGAGTTTGCCAGCAACAGAAGAATTGAGATCCGCGCTCTGAATCTGGTGGACCGGCGCAACAGGGCTCGAAGCGCGCACCAGGACGTCGCTGCTCACGGCGGCCGTCTGGCCTTGGGAGGATAAACTCGTATTTGACGCTGAACGAACCGGAGTCAACATGTCATGCTCCTTCTTTCGTAAAGTGCGGTGAAAGCAGGTTACAAGAAGGCCGCGCTCATCCGGCCCGTCGCATTCCCCGGCAGTCCTACCTGCGCGACGTGGCGCTCCATCGCGCCGTCGAATGCATAAAAATTGGTAAAGAATTTAACGACGCGGCGGTTAACGAATCGCTAATGATCGGTGCGTTGCTGGGCAGCGCCGGTCCTATCTGTCAAAAAAGCCAGAAATATCTCAGCTATGCGCGAAGATGTCGGCTTCTTCCCAGCCGAGCAGATCAAGCTTGGCGCGGGTAGGGAGGAATTCGAAGCAGGCTTTGGCGTGATCCCTGCGGCCATCACGCACAAGTCGCTCGGTCAGCTTGTCACGCAGGGCATGCAGGTAGAGCACGTCGGAGGCGGCATATTCCAACTGCGCCTGCGACAGGGTCGCGGCGGCCCAGTCGGAAGACTGCTGTGCCTTGGAAATATCGACCTCAAGCATTTCCTTGAGATTGTCCTTCAGACCATGCCGGTCGGTATAGGTGCGGCTGAGGCGCGAGGCGATCTTCGTGCAAAACACCGGCTGCGTAGTCACGCCGAATGTATGGAACAGAACGGCGATGTCGAAGCGGCCGTAGTGGAAGATCTTTTGGCGGGAAGGATCCGCCAGCATCGCAACCAGGTTCGGTGCGTCCTTCTGGCCGGCAGCGATGCGGATTACGTCAGCCGAACCGTCGCCCGGCGAGAGTTGTACAAGGCATAGCCTATCGCGGCGTGGCACGAGGCCGAGAGTTTCGGTATCGATCGCGATAGCTCCGGTGTAGCGCGCGGCATCCGCGGCAGAGATATCACCCTCATGGTAACGTATGGTGGCTGCCATCGATCTCGTCTCTCACTCAAACTGTCACTTCTGGCGCTATAGCGCAAAGCCATCGCGGACGATACCGCCAAGGCTTAGAATGTCGGCGGCGTGTTGATCCATATAAGAATGGTTTCGCCGTCGTGACGGTTCCGCCAGGAATGGTAGCGGCGGCTCTCGAAATAGAGCGAGTCGCCGGGTCCGAGATCGAAGAACTGATCGGAATCGAGCACCAGTTCCAGCCGCCCCGAGAGCACGTGCATAAACTCCTCGCCTTCGTGCCGATAGGCGCCTTCACTTGCCGCGCCAGGCGCGAGCACGAAACGGTGGCAATCCATCATCGTACGGCCCTCGGCGAGAAGCTGAACCGTGACGCCAGGTGTCGTTTCGGGCCACGTGTGCCAGGCGCCCGCGCGCACCACCTCGGGCACGTCGTCTCGTTCCTCGCCGGAGAGACGGGAAACTGTGGTGCCGTAGTATTCGGCAAGGTCGTGTAGCGTTTTGAAGCTCACGCCCTGCGATGTGCGCTCGAGGGTCGACAGCGTCGATGCAGTAATGCCGACGTCGCCAGCGACCTGATCCAATGTCTTTCCCGCGC
This sequence comes from Rhizobium grahamii CCGE 502, assembly GCF_000298315.2. GTDB lineage: Bacteria > Pseudomonadota > Alphaproteobacteria > Rhizobiales > Rhizobiaceae > Rhizobium > Rhizobium grahamii. The sequence goes on from NZ_AEYE02000002.1 coordinate 22,864, forward strand.
CATGCCGCAGGCTCCGTAGCCGCCGCCCAAGATCAGACGTGTCCGCCGAATCGGAGCTTTCCGACGGCTCTTCGCTTTCCAGCGCTTCGCGGATGGCGGCCGGGTTGAGCCCGCGTTCAGTTCGATACCAGGCTATTTTTTTTATCCGCGCGACGTCTTCGGTGCTGTATTGCCTGTGCCCGGTCTCCGACCGATCGGGAACGACAAGTCCCTGGCTTTCCCAAAGGCGCAGGGTGGATGCGGAAACGCCCGCTGATTTTGCCGCCTCCGCTACCTTGTAGCGCACCGACGTCCCGTTGCTCATAAGCCAATTATTCCCGGTTCGTTTCGTTCTTTAGGCCGTCTCCGGCTCTTCTTTTCTTGCGCGACCATCGCCGAAAACGACGTCGGTTTGAAGCGCAAAATGCCGCTTGATTTCTTGCAGGAAAAATGTAGGAATTTTTTACATGTCTTGCAGAAGTTATGCAAGATCGTTTCCCAACATTCCAGAGCGCAGGAACACACCGATGACCGCGACCACTCTCACAGACCGGAAGAATGCCGCCATTTCCCGTGGCGTTGGCATGACCACGCAGATCTATGCCGACCGTGCAGAGAATGCCGAGATCTGGGACAAGGAAGGTCGCCGCTATATCGACTTCGCGGCTGGTATCGCTGTTCTCAACACCGGTCATCGTCACCCGCGCGTGATCGCTGCCGTCAAGGAGCAGCTCGATCACTTCACCCATACCTGCCACCAGGTCGTTCCCTACGAGAACTACGTGCACCTCGCCGAGCGCCTTAATGCGCTGACGCCTGGTAATTTCGAGAAGAAGACGATCTTCGTCACGACAGGTGCCGAAGCCGTTGAGAATGCCGTGAAGATCGCTCGCGCTGCGACCGGCCGCTCCGCCGTCATCGCTTTCGGCGGCGGCTTCCATGGCCGTACCTTCATGGGCATGGCGCTGACAGGCAAGGTCGTGCCCTACAAGGTCGGCTTCGGTGCGATGCCGGGCGATGTGTTCCACGTTCCATTCCCGGTCGAGCTTCATGGCGTCACCCCGGATCAGTCGCTGGCCGCGCTGAAGAAGCTGTTTGCCGCCGATGTCGATCCGCAACGTGTCGCCGCCATCATCATCGAGCCGGTCCAGGGCGAGGGTGGTTTCTACTCGGTGCCGGTCTCCTTCATGAAGGCTCTGCGCGAACTGTGCGACCAGCACGGCATCCTGCTGATCGCCGATGAAGTCCAGACCGGTTTTGCGCGCACAGGCAAGCTGTTCGCAATGGATCACCATGAGGTCGCCCCTGATCTGATGACCATGGCAAAGAGCCTAGCTGGCGGCTTCCCGCTCGCAGCGGTCACCGGTCGCGCCGAGATCATGGACGCGCCGGGACCGGGCGGTCTTGGCGGCACTTACGGCGGCAACCCGCTTGGCATCGCCGCCGCTCATGCGGTTCTTGACGTCATCAAGGATGAAGGTCTCTGCGACCGCGCCAACCAGCTTGGCAGCCGGCTCAAGCAGCGCCTCGAATCGCTTCGCGAGAAGGCGCCCGAAATCGTCGACATCCGCGGCCCGGGCTTCATGAATGCCGTCGAGTTCAACGACAAGACGACAAAATTGCCGAGCGCCGAATTCGCCAACAAGGTGCGCCTGATCGCGCTCGAAAAGGGCCTGATCCTTCTGACCTGCGGCGTCCACGGAAACGTCATCCGTTTCCTCGCCCCGATCACCATTCAGGACAATGTCTTCGGCGAAGCGCTCGACATTCTGGAAGCCTCGATCCTCGAAGCAAGCGGCAAGTGAGGCGATAGCCCCTTTGCCCGGAGTTACATGACATGGCATTCACGACTGCACTGACAAAACACGTCTCCTTCTCCTCGCCTTTCCTGCGCGACGCCGGCTACATCAACGGCGTCTGGACGGCGGGTGGCGCGACGAAGACCTTCGACGTCCTCAATCCGGCAACCGGCGAGGTTCTCGCCTCGCTGCCGGATATGGGCGCTGCCGAAACACGCGATGCGATCGATGCCGCCCATGCCGCGCAGCCGGCCTGGGCCGCGCGTCCCGCCAAGGAGCGCGCCGGGATCCTGCGCAAGTGGTTCGACCTGATGGTCGCCCATGCCGATGAGCTGGCGGCGATCCTGACGGCCGAAATGGGAAAGCCCTTTGCGGAGGCCCGCGGCGAAATTCTATACGCCGCTGCCTATGTCGAATGGTATGCGGAAGAAGCCAAGCGTATCTACGGCGAGACGATCCCCGCGCCGTCGAACGACAAACGGATGATCGTCATCAAGCAGCCGGTCGGCGTCGTCGGCACCATCACGCCCTGGAATTTCCCGGCCGCGATGATCACCCGCAAGATCGCTCCGGCGCTCGCCGTCGGCTGCACCGTCGTTTCCAAGCCGGCCGAACAGACGCCACTGTCGGCCTTGGCGCTGGCTGTCCTCGCCGAGCAGGCAGGCATTCCGGCCGGCGTCTTCAATGTCATTGTCGGTGAAGATGGCCCGGCGATCGGCAAGGAACTCTGCGGCAACGCCAAGGTGCGCAAGATCAGCTTCACCGGCTCGACCGAGGTTGGTCGTATCCTGATGCGCCAGTGCGCCGACCAGATCAAGAAGGTCAGCCTCGAACTTGGCGGCAATGCGCCCTTCATCGTCTTCGACGACGCTGATCTCGATGCCGCAGTCGAAGGCGCGCTGGCCTCGAAGTACCGCAATGCCGGCCAGACCTGCGTCTGCGCCAATCGTCTCTACGTGCAGTCGGGCGTCTACGATGCCTTTGCCGCCAAGCTCGCAGCAAAGGTGGAAGAAATGTCCGTCGGCGACGGCTTCAAGGCCGGCGTGACCATTGGCCCGCTGATCGATGAGCAGGGACTGGCAAAGGTCGAAAGTCATGTCGCGGACGCGGTGTCGAAGGGCGCTAGGATCGTCACGGGCGGCAAGCGCGTCGAAGGTGTCGGCACCTTCTTCACGCCGACCGTGCTGACAGGTGTCACCCGCGAAATGAAGGTCGCGCGCGAAGAGACCTTCGGTCCTGTCGCCCCGCTCTTCCGCTTCGATACAGTCGAGGATGTGATCGCACAGGCCAACGACACCGAATTCGGTCTCGCCGCCTATTTCTTCGCCGGCGACCTCAAGAAGGTCTGGCGCGTTGCCGAGGCGCTTGAGTACGGCATGGTTGGTATCAACACCGGCCTGATGTCGACGGAAACGGCGCCCTTCGGCGGCATCAAGCAATCCGGCCGCGGTCGGGAAGGCTCGCGTCATGGTGCCGATGACTATCTCGAGATGAAATATCTCTGCATGGGCAATGTCTGATCACCGGATCGGTCACGACTTGAAAATCAACGGGATCGCCGGCAAAGGCGGTCCCGTTTTCGTTTCGTCGATAGAGCGGTTTTATGATTGCTGGGCGACCGGCTGCCAATCCGGCAGCGGGAAGACACGGTCGTAAGCCCAATTGAAGACGAAAGCGTAGACCATGTAAAAAAGCGCGAAGGACACGTCCATCATCAGCGCCTGAACGACGCTGATGCCGAGGTACCAGGCGATCATCGGCAGTAGCGCCAGAAGCAGTCCCACCTCGAACATGACGGCATGCAGCACGCGGATGGCGACGCTCTTTCGCGTGCCGCCGGTCAGGCGCTGCATCAGGTGGTCAAAGCCGAGATTGTAGATGTAGTTCCAAAGCGTCGCCAGTGTCGCACCGGCAACACCGATGACGCCGATATCGGCCATCGGCATGCCGAAGGCAAGTGCACCGAGCGGCGTGACGAGTGCCAGTCCGATAAGTTCGAAGCTGATGGCGTGACGGATACGGTCTGCGGTTTTCCGCATGATTACCCCCATTGGGAATGTTCGGGTCGTCCCGAGTTGATGCCCATGGAGGGGGAGGTCGTCCTCACGCCCTTTTAATAGGTATTCCGTCCGCCGAAAACAAGGCCGGGGGCGGATCAATAATGCGGCGGCCGGGTAATGGCCGGGGCTTCCAGCGATTGCTCCTCGAGCGACAGGAACCGCTCCATCAGCCTGTCGAGCTTGGCGCGCGTCTGCTCCACGACCTTCCATTGCTCGGCCAGCTGGTCGGACAGCTCTTCGATCGTCTTCGCCTGGTGGGCAACGATTTCCTCGAGTTTCGTCACGCGGCTTGTCTCGTCGGACATGGAACCTCCTTGCCGCAAGCGGCCAATTTCGTCCGCATCTGAAAAGCGGAAATAGTTCGTGCGGTCAATCATTTCGAGGGGCGGGCAGGGCGATTTGCAAAAGTGAACCGTTTGGTTACTAAAAGCCCTTGCCGCGTTCCGACTTGTGGGATAGGCCGTTAGCCCTCAGGGAGGAATTCTTATGGATGTTGGAAACGGCTTTCTTCATCCGGACCGGCTCTTTCCAGCCGATCCGGCAACCCGAACGGTCGCGCGCGATCTCTACGAGACAGTTCGCGCACTCCCGATCGTAAGCCCCCACGGGCATACGGAGCCGTCGTGGTTTGCCGACGACAAGCCGTTCGAGGATGCGTCGTCGCTGCTGGTCATTCCGGATCATTATCTGTTCCGCATGTTGCACAGCGTTGGCGTCAAGCTCGATGATCTCGGCGTTCCGCGCCTGGACGGCAAGCCGGTCGCCAAGGGTCGCGACATCTGGCGCGCGTTTGCCGCGCAGTACCATCTCTTCCGCGGCACGCCGTCGAGCCTGTGGGTCGACCATGCGATGTCGGCCGTGCTCGGTTGCGAGGAGCCGCTGACGCCTGGAAATGCGGATGCGCTCTATGATCATATCAATGCTCAGCTTGCGCTGCCGGAATTCCGCCCGCGTGCCCTGCACAAGCGTTTCGGCATCGAGACGATCGCCACGACCGAAGGCGCGCTCGATCCTCTGGTGCACCACCAGACGATGACGAAAGACGGCTGGATCGGCCGCGTCCGCACCACCTATCGCCCGGATAGCGTCACCGACCCGGACGCCGTCGGCTTCCGCGAAAACCTCGTCCGGCTCGGCGAACTCACCGATTGCGACGTGACGAAGTGGGATGGGCTGATCGATGCCCATCGCAAGCGCCGTGCCTATTTCCGCCAGTATGGAGCGACCGCCACCGACCACGGCGTCCCGACGGCATTTACGGCGGACCTGCCGCTTGCCGACAAACAGCGCCTGCTCGACAAGGCGCACAAGGGCACGCTGAGTGACGATGAGCCGGAGCTCTTCCGGGGCCAGATGCTGACCGAAATGGCCGGCCTTTCGGCCGAGGACGGCATGACGATGCAGATTCACGCGGGCTCGCGCCGCAATACCGACCGTGAACTGTTCCAGACCCGTGGTCCGAATATGGGCGCGGACATCCCGACGCCGACCGATTGGGTCGGCGGCCTCTCGGCCATGCTATCAAAGTACGGCCATGCACCGGGATTGCGCGTGCTCCTGTTCACCCTCGACGAGACGACCTATGCGCGCGAGCTGGCGCCGATGGCCGGCCATTGGCCTTGCCTGATGATCGGGCCACCCTGGTGGTTCCACGACAGCCCGAACGGCATTCGTCGCTATCTCGATCAGGTGGTGGAGACGGCAGGCTTCGCCAATCTGGCAGGCTTCAACGACGATACGCGCGCGCTTCTGTCGATCCCGGCCCGCCATGATGTCTGGCGCCGCGAGGTCTGCCGCTTCCTCGCGCAGTTCGTGACGGAACACCGCATGACTCGCAAGGAAGCCGAGATCGTCGCCGGTGAACTCTCCTACGGAAACGCGAAGAAGGCATACAAGCTGTGACCGAACGTCTGACGAGCCTTTCCGGCCTGGCGCCGACCGCCAAGCTTCCGGCCTATGATCGCACGGCGTTGAAGCCGGGCATCCTGCATCTCGGCCCGGGCGCGTTCTTTCGCGCCCATTTCGCGCCGTTCACCGATGCCGCGATTGCCATCGCCGGCGGCGATTGGGGCATCGAGGTCGCGAGCCTGCGCACGGCCGACGTCGCTGATCACCTGAACGAACAGAACGGGCTCTATACGATGCTCGTGCGTGATACTTCGGGCACGACCGCGCATGTCATCGGCCCGATCCTGCGCGCCCATGTAGCGACCCGCAATCCCGGCGATCTGCTTGCAAGACTCGAAGATCCGGCCATCCGCATTGTCAGCCTGACCGTCACAGAGAAAGCTTACGGTTTTGACTCCGCGACGGGTGGACTCGACCTGAAGCATCCCGACATTGCGGCCGATCTTGCCAACCGCCATGCACCACGCGGCGTCATCGGCTATCTCGTCGCAGGTCTTGCGCGCCGCCGCGCCAAGGGTATCGCGCCGTTCACACCGCTTAGCTGCGATAACCTGCCGAACAACGGCGCGGTATTGAAACGGCTCGTGCTCGAGTTTGCCGGTCGCATCGATGCGGAGCTTCGCCAGTGGATCGAGGTGAACGTACCCTTCCCATCGACCATGGTCGATCGCATCACGCCGGCAAGCACCGATGCCACTTATCGCGATGCCGAAAGCCTGACAGGGAGGCAGGATCTGGCGGCGATCGAGACCGAACCCTTCACGCAATGGGTCATCGAGGATCACTTCGCCAATGGCCGCCCGGAATGGGAAAAGGTTACCGGCGCGCTGATGGTCGAGGAAGTCTCGGCTTACGAAAAGATGAAGCTGCGGATGCTCAACGGCGCGCATTCGCTGCTCGCTTATCTCGGCTATATAGGTGGCTATGAATTTATCCGCGACGTCATGGATGATAGCGGTCTGGCTGCTCTGGCGCGTCGTCACATGAATGCGGCAGCCGCCACGCTCGATCCCGTTCCCGGCATCGATCTCGAGGCCTATGCCGACGAGTTGATCGCACGCTTTGCAAACAAGGCGATTGCCCACCGCACCTATCAGATCGCCATGGACGGCACGCAGAAACTGCCGCAGCGTCTCCTAGAGCCCGCGACCGAGGCCTTGGAGAATGGGAGCAAGGCGGAAACCTATGCGATCGCCGTGGCCGCTTGGATGCGCTACGCCCTTGGCGTCGACAGGAAGGGCGAACGCTACGAATTGCGCGATCCCCGCGCCGCGGAAATTGCCGCTCTGCTGGCCGACGTACCGCGCAATGGCGGCGCCGTGTCGAAAGCTTTGTTCGGGTTGCCGGGCCTTTTCCCGGCGGCGCTGACCGGCGATATCGGCTGGACCGAGGATGTAGCGAACAAGCTGGAGATCCTGATCCAGGACAACAAGCTGCCGCTGATCTGAGGAAGGGCCTGCGACAGATGTGATCGTCGCAGGCTATTTTTCCAGGCACGCGATTGATGCCTCGCATTCCAATCGTGGCTAGCTTTTGACGCCGTGCCCATCCCCACCGTCATTCCTGTGACAAACACAGGAATGACGGTCCCCATTGGCCTCGGGGCTTATCCCTTAACGCGTACCATCTCCGGATCGTACAACGGTTTCAGCGAAACCCGGCAGGGCACGCGCTCGCGCGCCACGTCGAGTTCGTAGCTGCCTGACAGAACGAAGTCCTCGCTCACACCTCCCGCATTGCGCACATAGCCGTAGCCAATAGGCTTACCGACCGTGTAGCCGAAGCCGCCGCTGGAGAGCCAGCCGACGCGCTTGCCGTCGCGGTAGATCGTTTCGCGGCCAAGCAGCACGACGTCGGGATCATCTGGCACGAAGCAGGCCAGCATCTTCTTGACGCCGGAGGCAAGCTGTCGCTCGATCGCCTCGCGGCCCCGGAACGGCGTGTTCTTCCTCGTCTTCACCGCCCAGCCGAGCCCGGCTTCGATGGGTGTGTGATCCGGGCCGATATCCGAACCCCAGGCGCGATAACCCTTCTCAAGGCGGCAGCTTTCTATGGCGCGATAGCCGGCATTGCTGAGTTGGAGCGGAGCACCCGCCGCCATCAATGCGTCGTAGACAGTCGTTGCGTATTCGACAGGCACATGCAGCTCGTAGCCGAGTTCCCCGACATAGGTGATGCGCAGCGCCCGAACCGGGCAGCCGGCGATGCCGATCGTCTTGATGCGACCAAACGGGAATGCGGCGTTGGAAACATCGCTGTTCGTCACCTTCTCGAGCACGGCACGCGCATTCGGCCCCATCAGCGACAGAACGGAGTAGGCGGAGGTGACGTCGACGAGCTCCGCGTGCATCCCGTCAGGAATATTGCGTGCGATCCAATCGAAGTCATGCGTCGCGAAGCCGGTGCCGGTCACGATGTAATATTCGTCATCTGCCACGCGAGCACAGGTGAGATCGGATTCGATCCCGCCCTTGTCGTTCAGCATCTGCGTGTAGACGAGCGAGCCAACCGGCTTTTCCACATCGTTCGACGCAATCCACGACAGCGCCGCCTCGGCATCGCGCCCCTTCAAGACGAACTTGGCGAAAGACGTCTGGTCGAAGATCACGGCGGCTTCACGCACCGCCTTATGCTCGCGGCCGACGGCCTCGAACCAATTCTGCCTGTTGTAGGTGTAGATATCCTTCGGCTCTTCGTTGGCGAAGAGATCGGCAAACCAGTTCGGCCGCTCCCATCCGAGCTTTTCGCCGAAGCAGGCGCCCTGTGCTTTCAGGCGGTCGTAGAGCGGCGATTTGCGGCACGGTCGCCCGTTGGAATACTCTTCGAAGGGGAAGGCCAGCGTGTAGTGCTTGCCGTAGGCTTCCAGCGTCCGGGTACGTACCCAGTCCGTATCGAAATGCGGCCGGCCGAAGCGGCGGATATCGACCGGCCAGAGATCATAGGGCGGCTCGCCCTTGGCAACCCATTCGGCGAGCGCCATGCCGGCGCCGCCGCCAGAGGCTATGCCGAAGGCGTTGAAGCCGGCGCCGACGAAAAAGTTCTTCAGCTCAGGCGCTTCGCCGAGAATGAAGTTGCCATCGGGCGTGAAGCTCTCCGGCCCGTTCAGCAGCTGCTTGACGCCGACATTCTCCAGCGCCGGAACGCGGCCGAGCGCCTGCTCCATGATCTGTTCGAAATGATCATAGTTGCTGTCGAGCAGCGTGTAGTGGAACCCCTCGGGAATGCCATCTTTTGCCCATGCGATCGGGTTCGGCTCGTAGCCACCCATGACGATGCCGCCGACCTCTTCCTTGTAGTAGGTCAGTCGGTCGGGGTCGCGCAGCGTCGGCAGGTTCGAGGGAACGCCGAAGGACTCGGTGATGATGTACTGGTGCTCGACGGAAACCAGCGGCACGTTCACGCCGAACCGGGCGGCAAAGGCGCGCGTCCACTGACCGGCGCAGACGACGACACGTTCGCACTCGATCCGTCCGTGCTCGGTGATGACGGCGCGAATCTTGCCCCTGTCGATCTCGAGGTTGATAACCTCGGTGTCCTCGAAGATCGAAACACCTGACATGCGGGCGCCTCTAGCCAGCGCCTGCGTGATGTCGGATGGATTGGCCTGGCCATCGGTCGGCAGGTAAGCGGCTCCGACGAGGTCGTCTATCGTCATCAGCGGCCAGAGGTCGAAGGCCTCCTGCGGCGTCAGCAGCTGCATGTCGAGCCCGAAGGATTGGGCGGTCGTTGCTTGTCGCTTGACCTCAGTCCAGCGCTCCTCGTTGCAGGCAAGGCGTAGACCACCATTCATCTTCCAGCCCGTGCCAAGCCCCGTCTCGGCTTCGAGCTTCTTGTAGAGATCGACGGAATAACCGAGCAGCTGGGTGATGTTTGCGCTGGTGCGCAATTGGCCGACGAGGCCGGCTGCATGGAAGGTCGTGCCCGAGGTCAGCTTCTTGCGCTCGAGCAGCACCGTGTCCGTCCAGCCGAGCTTGCCGAGATGGTAGGCTGTCGAGCAGCCGATGATCCCGCCGCCGATAACGACCGCTTTGGCGGTCTTTGGCAATTCCTTCGTCATATTACCGATCCTGTTCAAAAGCGTCATAGGCGCGCTCGAAGCGCGCTAAATTCTCGGCCGTATAGCCGGCATAGTCGAAGTCGATGGTGGAGTGGATTTCGGACACCATGCTCCATAGCGTCTCGCGCAGCAACGATGCGCACTTCATGGCTTGGTAGCGCCGCCAGAGATCCTCAGTCAGCGGTACCCTATAATAGGCCTCGAGCATGGATCGCTCGGCCGCTTCGGAAAACTCGTTGTTGGAGGCAAGGCCGCCCAGATCGAAAAGCGGTGTGTTGAAACCGGCATAGTCCCAGTCGATCAGCCACAGCCGCTTGCCGTCATCGAGGAAGTTGGCGGCCAGCATGTCGTTGTGGCCGAAGGCGATCTCGAACGGGCCGCCTGCCGCCTCCAGCCATTCGGCCTTGGCAAGCAGGTTTGGGAAAAGCTGGCGATACCGACTGTTGGCGGCCTCCAGATTGGCGATGTAGTCGCGAATGACATGGAACACCCAGAAGATCGCCGCCGCACCGCGAAACTCGCGGGCGATGTCATGGTGGCAGGCCCGCACCAGCGGGATGACCCGCTCCAACATCTCAGGATGCCGAATGTCCTCGGGCGTGAGCGCCTTCGACTCGATGTAGTCGAGGACGAGCACGCCCGGCGCGTGATGAATGACTGCTGGCGAAAGCCCCGCGGCGTGCGCAGCCTGGCTGGCGGCAAGCTCGTTCTGCCGGTTGATGTGGTGGACCGGGATATCTTCTCCCAGCCGGACAACCCGTCGAACGGCGTGATCCCGCACCAGATAGTTCCGGTTGGTGATGCCGCCGGTAATCGGCACGATTTCGATCGGACCCTGCCATATGCCGAGCGCATGAATCCGATCTTCAGGCGTCACGCTTTTCCCCTTCGCGGCCTATCCTATTGAAATCATGGCCAGAGCGGGATCAGCTGTCAAGCGCGGCTAGATGGCGGTGCCTGATGCATCGAAGACGTGACACCGTGTCGGGTCGAAGGACGCTTTCACGTTCGTTCCGCGTTCGACCTTCTGCTGTCCGTCGAGCGCTATCGTCAACTGCTGTGCGTCCGGCGTCTTCGCGTAGAGCATGGTGGCGCCGCCAAGATTCTCGACGAGGTCGATGTTGACAGTCGCAAGCGTGATGCCGTTATTTTCGAGTACGGAAAGATGTTCCGGACGGATGCCGAAGGTGATGGTCTGGCCGGCTTCGGCCTTCAGCCGCCGTGGCAGGCGAACGGCGTTGCCGCAGACGTTGATGGTCGTCTCGGCCTCACCGACCTGCTCGACGCGGGCCTGCAGGAAGTTCATCTTCGGGCTGCCGATAAAGCCTGCAACGAAGCGGTTGGCCGGGTTGTTGTAGAGGTCGAGCGGCGCACCGACCTGCTCGATGCGGCCGGAGTTCAGCACCACGATCTTGTCGGCCATGGTCATGGCTTCCACCTGGTCGTGGGTGACGTAGATCATCGTGTTGCCGAGGCTACGATGCAGCCGCGAAATCTCGACGCGCATCTGCACGCGCAGTTCCGCGTCGAGGTTGGAGAGCGGCTCGTCGAAGAGGAAGATGCGCGGTTCGCGCACGATCGCGCGGCCGATTGCCACGCGCTGCCGCTGGCCACCGGAGAGAGCTTTCGGCTTGCGTTCCAACAGCTTCTCGATCTGCAGGATTTCGGCGGCACGCTTCACCTTCGGCTGGATCTCGGTCTTCTTGTAGCCGGCGGTCTCAAGCCCGAACGCAAGGTTCTTATAGACAGACATATGCGGGTAGAGCGCATAGGACTGGAACACCATCGCGATGCCGCGCTTGGCCGGCGCTACTTCGTTCATCCGCTCATTGTCGAGCAGCAGTGCACCGCCGGTGATCTCTTCGAGGCCTGCGATCATGCGCAAGAGCGTGGACTTGCCGCAACCCGAAGGGCCTACGAAGACGGCGAACTCGCCGGGATCGATCTTCAGGTCGATGCCGTGGATAACATCAAGGGCGCCGTAGCGCTTTTCGACCTTCTGGAGAACGACGCTTGTTGCCATGATCTCAGGATCCTCCCTGGTCCGTTACTTCGTGCGAGCACGCCAGTCGGCGTACTTCGGGCTGTCCGATCCGATCGGCAGGATCACTTCGCTGCCGGTATCGGACGATTGATAGATCGCGGTCACGAGTTCCAGCGCGCGGCGCGCGTCTTTCGTCGTTACCGGCAGCGGCCCGTTGCCGCTGAGATAGGCGTGAAAGTGCTCCATCTGCGTGGTGAAGCGCGGTGCCACCGGCTGCCAGTCGCCAATCGCGGCGTCGATGCGCGCCTGAATCTCGTCATTGGCGGCGATGATCTTCCACGGATCCTTGCCCGGCGAATAGGGCTCGTGGTTGCTCTCGAAGGTGACGTTTTCGAAATGCAGCCGCAGGCGGCTGATCTGCTCCTGCGAACCGAGCGTGCAGGAGAGCGACACGAAGGCGCCGTTTTGCATCAAAAGGCTTGCCGAGGCGCAGTCCTCGACCTCGATGTCGTTGACCCGGGTGGCGACACGACCGAAGACCTTCGAAACCGGGCCCATCAGGTGCAACAGCATGTCGTGCAGGTGCAGCGCGTGTGTTACCAGCACGCCGCCGAGTTCGGTCGCCCACTTGCCGCGCCACGGCACGGCGTAATATTCGGGCGTCCGCAGCCAGAAGGTCTCGACCGAGCCCATGTAGGGCTTGCCCGCGATGCCGGCCCCGATGATCCGCTTCGCCTTCTCGATGCCGTCGCCGTAGCGATACTGGAAGATCGGCATCAGCGTTCCCTTGGCCGCCTTCTCGGCCTCCATGATCGTGTCGACGCCTGATAGGGAGCCGGTCAGCGGCTTCTCGCAGATGACGTGCTTGCCCGCTGCCAGCGCCGCCACCACCTGCTCGAGGTGGATGCCGGGCGGCGTGCAGATGTCGACGATGTCGACGCTCTGATCGGCCAGCACGTCGGCAAACGAGGTCGTGCGCTTGGCGATATCGAATTCGTCGCCGATCTCGCGCAACCGCTCTTCGTTCAGGTCGCAGATCGCCACCACCTTGAACTTCTCGGGATGCGGCAGGTAGCCTTCGACGATGTGGGAACGGCCGATGCCGCAGCCAACGATCGCAACATTCTTGATAGTCATTGACCTATATCCGTAACTGCATCAGCGCTTCATGCCTGTCGTGGCGATGCCTTCGATCAGCAATCGCTGGAAGAACAGGAAGAAGAAGAACACCGGCACCAGCGTCAGCGTGGACATGGCGAACAGGCCGCCCCAGTCCGATGCACTCGTCGAGTCGACGAAGGTGCGCAGGCCGAGCTGGATCGTGTAGGTGTTCATGTCGTTGAGGTAGATCAGCGGCCCAAAGAAGTCGTCCCAGGTCCAGATGAAGGAGAAGATCGCAGCAGTCGCCAGCACCGGCAGTGATAGCGGCAGCATGATCTTCCAGTAGATGCGCCAGGCACTGCACCCGTCCATCATCGCCGCTTCATCGAGTTCGCGCGGGATGCCGCGGAAGAACTGCACCATCAGGAAGATGAAGAAGGCATCGCTTGCCAGGAACTTCGGCACGACCAGCGGCAGGATGGTGTTCACCCAGCCGAGGTTGAGAAACAGCACATACTGCGGAATGAGCGTCACGTGGTATGGGATCATCAGCGTGCCGAGCATGATCGCGAACCAGAAGTTCCGGCCGGCAAAACGCAAGCGGGCAAAGGCGTAGGCTGCCAGCGAACAGGCAACGACATTGCCGATGACGGTCAATACCGAAATGACCAGCGAGTTCCAGAAAAACCGGCCGAAGCTGATGTCGAGGCCGACCCAACCGCGAAGATAGGATGAGAAGTCGATCGACGACGGAATGAGCGAGGTCGACGAGAAGATTTCGTTTTCCGGCCGGACCGACGCGGAGACCATCCACAGCAGCGGATAGAGCATCAGCAGCGAGCCGAGGATCAGTAGCGTATGGACCGTGATCGATGCCGGAAGGCTGCGCTTGGTGATGTCGGAAGGCGGTGCCGCAATGGCTGAGGTGATCCCGTTAGTCATCGTAGTGCACCCAGTAACGCGAGGTCAGGAAGGAGAAGGCAGTGAAGACCGCGATGATCAGCACGAGGACCCAGGCGAGCGCCGAGGCGTAGCCCATGCGGAAGTTTCCGAAAGCCTCCTGATAGAGATAGAGCGTGTAGAACAGCGTCGAGTTGATCGGCCCGCCTGTGCCGCCCGAGATGATGAAGGCCGGCGTGAAGGCCTTGAACGCATCGATCGTCTGAACGACGGCATTAAAGAAGATGACAGGCGTCAGGAGCGGCAGAGTGATCTTGTAGAACTGCCGGAACTTGGATGCGCCGTCGAGGCTGGCGGCCTCATACATATCGGTCGGAATTTGCCGCAGACCGGCAAGGAAGATGATCATTGGCGAGCCGAACTGCCAGACGCTGAGCGCCACCAGCGTATAGATCGAATAGCTGGGGTGTGAGATCCAACTCGGACCTTCGATCCCAAAATTGGCTAGCGCCGCGTTGACCAGGCCGTCGCGGGCGAAGAGCTGCCGCCAGAGGACGGCGATCGCCACGCTGCCGCCGAGCAGCGACGGCAGATAGAAGATGGCGCGGTAGACTGGCAGACCGCGCACACCCTTGTTAAGCGCCATCGCGACCAGCAGTGCGAAGGCGAGTTTGAACGGAACCGAGAGCACAACATAGGTCAGGGTCACCGACATCGCCGACGCGAACTTCGGGTCGGCCGTCGCGATGCGCACGTAGTTAGCAGCACCCACCCAGCCCGGCGACTGCAACATGTCGAAGTCGGTGAAGGACAGGTAGAGCGAAATCAGAGCAGGTCCGAGGGTCAGCCCGAAAAAGCCCAGAAGCCAGGGCAATAGGAACAGGTAACCCGGCGCATTGGCATTCCACAGCCGCCGAAAACGACTGTCTGCCACTGCTCCGTGGTAATGTTCCACTGCTACGGCTCCGCTAGCCGTCGTGCGCATCGCATTGGTCATAGGTTTCAACCTCGCGCGAGAATACGCGTGATCTCATCCACGAGCTGCTTGCCGCCATCGGCTGGCGTCACCTGGCCAAAGGCAACCTGCTCGGCAATGTTGCGCAAGGTCAGTTCGCCTTCGCCCGCGCCCGAGGGCGGCGGCGGCGGTAGCTTGCCCGCCAGGTCTCCAAGTCCAGCGACGTATTCCAGCGGAATTTTTCCGACATCGTCGAGCTTGCCAGCGACGACGTCGCGCATGGCAGCCGACTCCGGAATGCCGCGCTCGACGCCGAGCAAGGTCGCAGCGTCCGGATTCTTCACGAAGAAGTTGACGTAGTCGACCGCCTGGTCAAGCACCTTCGACTGCGACGAAACCGAGAAGAACATCGACGGCTTGCGGTAATGCCCACCCTTGGAGTCCTTGGCGACCCGCATGTAGTTGGTAAGCGCAAGCTTGTCCTTGTTCATCTGCTGATAGGCAACGAACTGATTCGAATGCGCGTAGCCGGCGGCCGACTTGCCGAGCGAGACGGTGTTGGTTTCGATATCGTTCTTGTCCAACGCCTGAATGTCGGCGGGGACGCAGGCGCCGCTTTCGCGGAACTTGTTCCACATGTCGAACCATTCGGAGGCTTCCTCGACGCCGAAGGCAATCTTGCCGTCCGCCGTATAGAGGGCCTTGCCGCGCTGGCGAAGGTAGTTTTCGAACAGGGGTTCGGCACCGCTGCCGTCGGCCATGCCGAACATGCCCTTGCGCTTGCCCGCCTTGGTCAGTTCAGCGGCCATCTTACCGAATTCTTCCCACGTCGTCGCTTGGGTCGGCAGTTCTATGCCTGCTTCCTGGAAGGCAGTGGTATTGAGCACGGTTGCAGCCGAGTTGGCACCGAGGCTGACACCATAAAGATGTCCGTTCACGCTGCCGCCTTCGATCTGTGCCTTGTCGAAGTCATCGAGATTGAGCTTGGCCGGCATATAGGATTCAAGCGGTGCAAGCGCACCGCGCCCGGCATACTCGACGATGTAGCGATAATCCATCTGGATCACGTCGGGTGCGTTCTTGCCGGCAACCTGCGTTGCCAGGCGCGGCCAGTAGTCGCCCCAGCCGAGAAATTCGCCGGTGATCGAAACGCCCGGATTTTTCGACTTGTAGAGATCCGAGACCTTGTTGGTGCGGTCTGCGCGCGGTTGCGAGCCCCACCAGATAAGGCGAAGCCGGGCATCCTCTGCGAATGCAGGGGCACCGAGCGCCGAAAGCGATAGGAGCGAAGCTCCTCCCGCCATGAAGCCGCGTCTATTTATGCTGAACGTCATCTGTTCTCCTCCTCCCTTGGGGAACGCCTCCACACGTTCCTTGCTGGTTTCTCTTGCAACAAATAACTAATTGGTTACAAGCTATGGACAAGCGTTGAGGCTGTCAAGCGCCGATGTTGATGGTGCTCCTCACGCTTCTCGTTTTTACAATCTGTTCTCAACGTATTATGAGCGCAATGGGGAAATTAGAAAGGTGAGCCGATGGAAGGCGCCGGCAGAAATGGGGAAAAGAAGAGAGTAAGGCGGCAATCGCCCGAACGTGTCTTGCAGCGCGATCCGGAACGGACCCGTGCTGCAATCCTTGAGGCTGCGACCAAGGAATTTGCCGAGAACGGCATGGGCGGGGCGCGCGTTGACGCCATCGCCGAGCGCGCCGGCACAAACAAGCGCATGCTCTACCACTACTTCGGCGACAAGGAGCAACTCTATCTCAGGGTGCTGGAGGAGGCCTATGTCGGGATTCGCACCGCCGAGCGCGAGCTCCATATCGGTGACCGCACGCCTGAGGAGGGCATTGGCGAGTTGGCCCTGTTCACCTGGCGCTATTTCCTGAAGCACCCCGAATTCCTCAGTCTGCTCGGAACCGAGAACCTTCATCGCGCCCGCTGGCTGCGCCAATCGGTTCGGCTGAAGGAACTGCATTCGCATTTGATCGGAGAACTCGCCGACGTGCTGGAGCGCGGCAAGAAGGCTGGCGTCTTCATCGCCAATGCTGACCCGCTGAACGTTTACCTGACGATTGCTTCGCTCGGATATTTCTACCTGTCCAACCAGTATACGCTGTCGACGATTTTCGGTCGCGACTTGGTTGAACCCGGCAACATCGACGCCTGGGAGCGCCACATCGTTCACGTGACCCTGGCATCGATTTCGGCCTGATCCGTGAAATTCGCGATCGGCTATTGACAGGAAACCATCTCTGCCGTCAGGTAACTATTTAGTTACAGCCTTGCCGTGAGCCGCGAATTGGGGGCGCGGTTTTTGTCGGCCAGGCATTAGGACGCTGTTCGTTTCATACGCATGAGGAGGATCATTCGATGGAGAAACGTCGCTTTGCCTTGATTGGAACGGGAAACCGCGGCACCACCATGTGGGGCAAGGAATTGCTTGCCGGCTGGCGCGAGCATGTGGATCTCGTGGCGATCGTCGACACCAACTCGCTGCGTGCCGAGCGAGCCCGCACGATGATCGGCAGCAATGCGCCGATCTACGACAACATCGACGCGATGCTCGCCGAGCAGCAGGTCGATCTCGTCATCGTCTGCACGCCGGATTATACACATGACGACATCGTCGTTCGTGCTTTGGAAGCCGGCATCGACGTCATTACGGAAAAGCCGATGACGACGGCGGTCGACAAGATCCGCCGTATCCTCGATGCGGAAAAACGAACCGGCAAGCGCGTGGACGTGTCGTTCAACTACCGCTACGCGCCGACGGCGGCCAAGATCAAGGAACTGCTGAATGCCGGCGAGATTGGTCGCGTCACCTCGGTCGACTTCCACTGGTACCTCGATACGAAGCACGGGGCCGACTATTTCCGTCGCTGGCACGCCTACACGGAAAACTCCGGCAGCCTCTTTGTGCACAAGGCGACACACCACTTCGATCTTCTGAACTGGTACTTGGACAGCGACCCTGATGCCGTCACGTCCTTCGCCGACCTGCAGAACTACGGCCGGAAGGGGCCGTTCCGCGGCCCACGCTGCAAGCTCTGTCCGCACTCGGGCGAGTGTGACTATTACCTAGACCTGGAAGCCGATCCTTTCCTCGATTCACTCTACGAGGATCCGTCGAAGATCGACGGCTACTTCCGCGACGGCTGCGTTTATCGCGAGGATATCGATATCCCCGACACGATGGTCGTCAGCGTCCGCTACAAGAACAACGTCCATGTTTCCTATTCGCTGAATACCTTCCAGCCGATCGAAGGTCACCACATCGCCTTCAACGGCACGCATGGGCGCATCGAGCTCAGGCAATACGAAAAGCAGCCCTGGGAAACGCCTGACGAGGACACTATCCTGCTTGTCCGCAATTTCCCGAAAGACAAGCCGGCCGTCGAACGCATCGTCGTGCCACATTCGGCGGGCGGCCACTACGGCGGCGACAACCGCATGCGCAACATGATCTTTAAGCAGGGGATGGAAGACAAGCTTGGCCAGCGCGCTGGCACCCGTGCTGGCGCCATGTCGGTACTGTGTGGCATTGCGGCGCTCACCAGTTCGCGCACCGGCAAGGTCGTGAAGATCTCCGATCTGATGCCGGAGATCGTCGCCGGTGCATCGGCGAATCTGAAAGCCGGCTAAGCAATAAGTGCCAGGTCGCGACGTAGGATCTGGTAGCGGAGCGGTTCGCCATTGGTGAACCGCTCTATTTCATCGATTGCCATGTCCCCGAGGCGCCCGCGCTCGAGCCCCACTGCGCCGGCGATGTGCGGCGTGAGGAAGACATTCGGCAGATCGTAGAAAGCCGACCCCCTCTCGGGTATTTCAGGGTCCGTAACGTCGATGATGGCGTCGATTTTCCCGTTGGCGAGCGTCTTGAGCAGCGCAGCTTCGTCGATCAGGACGCCGCGCGCCGTGTTGATCAGCGTTGCGCCGTCCTTCATCAGCGACAGCTCCTCCGCTCCGATCATATGACGCGTCGACGGAAGAGATGGCGCATGCAGGGAGACGATATCGGATCGTGTCATCAACGTCGGCAGGTCGACCTTCTCGGTTCCGAGGCTTTTCGCCTCGACCACATCGACGGTGGGGTCGAAGAGCAGCACATTGTATTCGAATGGCCGCAACAGCTCGATGACCCGTCGACCGATGCGCGATGCGCCGACGATGCCGACCGTGCGGCGATAATTGCCGATCGCCAGCCGCTGCATCGCGTGCGTCCGGTCGCGGTCGCGATCCGCGACGTAAAGGTCGCGAAAGCGGAATACTTGCTTGCCGGCGAAGATGATTGCCGCAAGCGTAAACTCCGCAACCGGCACCGAGTTCGCTTCGGCGGCGTGCGTGACGGCAATGCCGGCATCGAAGATCTGCTCGTCGACGATTCCCTTCACGGTTCCGGCCGCATGGGCGACGAGCCGCAGCCGTGGTGCGGCCGCAAGAACCTCGCGACCGACATAGGGCGCCCCCCAACCGGTGATGAGGATGTCGGTCTCGGCGAGAACGCGTCGAGCACGATCGTCGCTAAAGCTTTGAAGTGGCAGGGGATCGAGAACATGGCCGATCGCCGCCAGCCGGTGCATGGCCTCGGCGTTCAGGACGTACTCTGTTCGGGATGGCTGCATCGCAAGCGCGACGGACGGGTGCTTCATGGCATCTGCCCCGGCGCCTTGAAGGCGCTGACGGTCACGCCCTGGCTTGCCACGAGCTCTTCAAGTTCGCCAATATCAGGTGCTTTCGGCGGGTTCTTCCAGGCGCCCGTGACCGCAGTCGTGTCGTTGGCCGCAAGGACGGCGGTCATGAGGATGGTCTGTCCCACCGGGATCTCACCGCGCAGCTGCGGAACAAGCGTCTTGGCGACGATCATGTTGGTATTCGGTGGTGCCTTTTGCGCCAGGCCTACGCGCGTGGCCTGCGAACCGATATCGAGAATCCCGCTGAAATCCGCTTCGCCGATGGCGCAGGCGCTCGACGCTTCAGCTGCGAGCATATCCAGTTCGAAGTCCCGGCGGGCGATCGCAAAGCCGCCCTCCGCCGTCTGCAACGGCCGGGGCGTGTTGATCCGGTGGACGCGGACGTGCCAAGGCGCTGCCGGCACCAGCCAGGTTTCGACATCCACATCTGGGAATGGCGACCACTTGGAGTAAAGAACCTCACCTGCAAGCTTGGCTTCCCGGTTGGTCTCGCGAACGCGGTAGTGGAGGCCGTCATCGCTGAAGGCAAGGGCGGAATCGAAGGCCGCACCGGCGAAGTTGCGCTCGTCGGATTCGACGCTGAAACCGTAGCGGCTGGAATAGGCGAACTTTGCGTATTTCTCCGTGCCGAACCGCATCTGCAGGTTTTCCTGACCGGAGGAAAGCGCAACGACGTCCCCGTCGCTGCGCATCAGTACCATGCCCGGATGGCGTTGGGGGAGCACGCTCGCTGTTTCAACTGGCGGCGTTTCCGCAGCCGTCCAGAAGGGATGATCCTCGGCAAGTGCAAGCGGCAAGAACGCCTTGAAGGCCCAATAGGGCGAACCAGCCGAATTATAATTTTCAGACATCAGTAGGTTGGGGTAGCCGAAGCCGATCGACAAAATGCCGTCGCGGTTGGTCATCGGCTTGTCCTTCCACCAGCGCAGGTGCTGCAGGCAAAGGCTCTTGATCTCGCCCCAGGGCAGCGCTTCAAGATCGGCGAAGGCAAGCGCCGACCAGAAACCGGCGCAGGCAAAGCGGTAAGTCAGGCTGCGGCCAAAGGGAATCGTCGCGCCATCCGCGCCGAACCAATGCTTGAAGTCGTTTGCAAAGAGGAGGGCGCGTTCGCGGTAACGCTTCGCGTAGTCGTCATCAACGAGCTTGGAATAGATCAGGCCATAGAAGTGCATGGCGAACGGAATATAGTGGTCGATGCGGCGGACATTGCCGTCGAGGTACCAGCCGTCACCGATATAAAAGCCTTCAAGCTCCTCGAGATATTGCCTGGTCAGGCTACGGTCGAAATTGGCGCCAACGCGGTCGAGCGCGATGTCGACGAAGATGCGGAAGAATTTCCAGTTGTTGTCGGCATAGTCGAACTGCCTGGCGTGCTTGAGGTAGGCGACGACATTGTCGCGCGCCCGACCGCCGAGCGGTTCCCAGATCTTCTCCGGCACCAGCGCCAAGGCAAAGCCGAGCGCCGCAAGCTCCACCATGCGCTGATCGCGACCGTTGACGGTCCCCCAATACTCGGGGTGTCTCGGGTCTGTGCCAT
Organism: Rhizobium grahamii CCGE 502; assembly: GCF_000298315.2. Taxonomy (GTDB): domain Bacteria; phylum Pseudomonadota; class Alphaproteobacteria; order Rhizobiales; family Rhizobiaceae; genus Rhizobium; species Rhizobium grahamii. The sequence continues at coordinate 43,836 of NZ_AEYE02000002.1, forward strand.
TGGCGATGCCTTCGGCAAAACGGTGCCACTCCTTAAAGTCGCCGCCCCCTGCTCCCAGCGGAGCCAATCCCCAGAGCGGCCGCGCAAAGCCTTCGAGATCCGCTGCCGCGCGATCGAAATGCGCAGCCGCGCCATCAAGCCGGACGCGGGCATTGCCTGCCGAAAAATAGGGAAGCAGCGGATCGAAGAGGTCACGCAGCGCGAGCGACATGTCCTCGCGCGTCTTCAGCGGATTGTTGGCAAGCGGATTTGCACTGGCGGGGTCATAGGTCATCGGCATTGCTCATTTCAGGGTTTCGGAACGGTGCCGCCGCCAATCGGCACGACGGCATGGCAAATCTGGCGGGCAGGGGCATTGCGGTCCTTGAAGCGCGCAACAATGAGGCTGACCGCCTCCCTGCCAAGCGCCACGCGGTCGACGCGCATGGTCGATAGCGGCGGGTTGGTCATCAGCGCGCAGGGAAGATCGTCGAAGCCGACGATGGCGAAATCCTCCGGCACCCGCATTCCGGCCTCGGTTGCGGCTTCGAGAACGCCGACGGCGATGAAATCGTTCATGCAGAAGGCGGCAGTGAAACCGGCGTTCTCCGCGAGCACGGCGGACGTCAGTTCGTGCGCTTCGCGGGTTGCGCTGCCATGGAAGGTCATCGACACAAGGCGTCCTTCCGCACCCTCCACCTCTGAAATCGCAGCTTTGAAGCCGCGCACTCGCTCGCGAATCGTGTTTCGGTGCGATCCCGTCAAATGTAGGATCCGGCGATGGCCGGCATTCAGCAGGCGGGTCGTCGCTTCATAGGCACCGAAAAAGTTCGAGGGCGAAACGCCGTCGATCTTGAGCCGTGGATCGGTGCCGTTGACCAGCACCGTCGGGATCGCAGCGTCCTCGAACCAGGCGCGCAACTCGGCGCTTGGATCGATTCCGACGAGGAACAGCCCGCCGGCACCGGCCGTCTGCATATACTCATGGACCACGTCTGGCGCAGCCCTGTTCTCGCGGATGAGCCGCACCTCGAAGGGAAGACCGGCATCGAGGGCGCCGGCGCGCAACCCTTCAACGATCCCTTCGTAGAAGACGCTCAGCCCGCCTGTTACCCCATCGCTGGCTATCAAGGCGAGAGTGCCGCGCAGCGGACCGCTCGTCGTGCGGGCCGAGTAACCGTTCTCGGCCGCCACCTTGAGAATATGCTGGCGCACGCTTTCGCTGATCCCAGGCTCGTTGGCGAGCACGCGGGACACCGTGGATACGGATACTCCCGCCATCGCGGCAATGTCGGCTTGTCTCAGTCTTTTGGTCTTCATCTCGTTCATATTGAGGAGATTATGCAAATAATGCAAATTTGCAAGAAAAAGATAATTTGTTGCATTGAGTATTTTTTTGCGTAATCTACGCCGCATAAGCCCACTAAGCCGTTGGAGGACGGCGGGGCGATGAAAGAGGAGGATGAAAGATGCAGGTCAATCGCCGTTCATTTCTGATGGGTTCGGCCGGTGTTGCTGCCGGTCTGGCCTGCGGCGCAGGAGGCTCGATCCCGGCTTTTGCGGAAGATTCGAAGCTTCGCGCGATGTGGTGGGGATCGAACGATCGTGCCAAACGCACGCTCGATGTCACGAAGCTCTACGAGAGCAAGAATCCCGGCGTGTCGATCGTCGGTGAATCCCTGAGTGGCGATGGCTACTGGACCAAGCTGTCCACACAGATGGCCGGTCGCGCCATTGCTGACGTGTTCCAACTCGAACCGGGAACGATCTCGGACTACTCCAAGCGCGGTGCCTGCCTGGCACTGGATGAATTCGTACCCTCGACATTGAAGGTCGATTCGTTCGGCAAGGACATGCTGAAGCTGACGACTGTGGACGGAAAGCTTTACGGCGTCGGTCTTGGCCTCAACTCCTTCGCGCTGTTCTTTGACCAGACTGCCTTCGAGAAAGCGGGCATCCCAGTGCCGACTGCGGACCTTACGTGGGAAGAGTATGCCAAGCTTGCGGTCGAACTGACGAAGGCTGGCGGCAAGGACAACTACTGGGGCGGCCCCTACGGTGCGCGCTACACCTACGTCTTCGATGCCTGGCTGCGCCAGCGCGGCAAGAGCCTCTATGCCGACGGCAAGCTCGGCTTCAATGTGGACGATGCGACGGCGTGGTACACGTTCTGGGAAGATCTGCGCAAGAAAGGCGGCACCGTCGCTGCCGATATCCAGACGCTTGACCAGAACACCATCGACACGAACGCACTCGCGCTCGGAAAATCGGCAATGGGGATGGCCTATTCCAACCAGCTCGTCGGCTACCAGCTTCTTTCCAAGAACAAGCTCGCGATCACGCTGCTGCCGCGAGAAAAGAAGGGTGGACCCTCCGGCCATTACTATCGCCCGGCATTGATCTGGAGTGTCGGCGGGAGCACCAAGAACGGCGAGGCCGCGGCCAAGTTCATCGACTTCTTCGTCAACGACGTGGAGGCTGGCAAGATCCTTGGCGTCGAGCGCGGCGTGCCCATGTCGCCGGTCGTGCGCGAGGCGATTCTCCCCATCCTCAATCCGACCGAGCAGGCGACCGTGAAGTATATCAACCTGCTGAAAGATCAGGTCGGCGAATATCCGGCACCGGCACCGCTCGGCTCGACACAGTTCGACCAGCGCGTCTTCCGTCCGATCGCCGATGAACTCGCGTTCGAGCGGACGACTCCCGCCGAAGCGGCGGCACGCCTTCTGGAAGAAGGGAAGGCGACGATCAAGGGCTGATTATTCCCTTATCGAGACGAAGCTTTGGATCGCGGCGGGTACCGACCCCGCCGCGATTTTTCTTTAGTCACCCACCATCTTCGTGGCCGCATGACAATTGTATGATTTTTGATTGAGAAAACCTTTTCTCACTTGACGATGCCCTTGGGAAAAGCTTTTCTCACGTCAAATAGGGAGGGGCGCGGTGAACGTCACTGGCGGAAAAAGAGGCCGGATCACCATTCACGACGTCGCAGCGGCGGCTGGTGTTAGTATCTCCACCGCCTCGAAAGCGCTGAATGAAACTGGCCGCATGAGCGCCGAAACCCGGGAGCGGGTGAAGCGCATCGCCGGCGAGGTCGGGTTCCGTCCGAATGCGCTTGCCCGCGGCCTGCTGAGCAAACGCAGCTTCACGATCGGCCTGTTGACCAACGACACCTATGGGCGCTTCACGCTGCCTGTCATGGCCGGCATTTCGGAGGCGTTGCTCGATCACGGAGTATCGGTTTTTCTCTGCGCGATCGAAGACGATCCAGCGCTCGGTCAGATCCATGTCGACGCCATGCTGGAAAAGCAAGTGGATGGGATCATCGCCACTGGAAAACGATTGGATCGGCAGCTTCCGATCGATCTGTCGGACCTGCCTGTCCCCGTTGTCTACGCATTCACCGAGGGGACATCCACAAGCGTTACCTTCCGCTCGGACGACGCGCAGGGCGCGCGACTGGCGGTGGAATGGCTTGTGAAGATGGGCCGTCGTCGAATCGCTCACGTGACCGGGCCGGAGAGTTTCTTCTCGGTTCGCGAGCGCGCGGATGCCTATCGCGATGTCATTGGCGGCGAGGGCCTCGTCATGTTTGGTCACTGGGCCGAGCTCTGGGGTCACGAGGCTGTCGCTGATATTTGGAACAAGGAAAGCGAAAGGCCGGATGCGATCTTCTGCGGCAACGATCAGATCGCCCGTGGCGTGGTGGATGCGCTGCGCGAGCGTGGTTTACGCGTGCCGGACGATGTTTCCGTGGTTGGTTTCGACAATTGGGAGATCGTCGCCGGCCAGACACGGCCGCCGCTCACCTCCGTCGATATGGAGTTGAAGGAACTGGGGCGTCAGGCCGGGTTGACGGTCCTGGCGCTGGCGGAGGGACGCCCGGTGGATCCGGGTGTCAGGAAATTGCCGTGCCGGCTTGTGGTGCGGCAGTCATGCGGGGCCCAAAACCCCAGGAGATGAGGAACCGGCGCGGAGGAGATGCGCCAAATTGGGAGGAAGTGCCATGATTAAGCGTCTGTTGGCTGCGACAAGCGTTGCCACCCTATGCCTGGTGTCCGGAGCGTCGGCCGCCGAGAAAGTTGAAATGTGGGTCCGTTCCGGTATCGGCGAGTCCTTCAAGAAGGTTGTCGAGGCCTACAATTCCAGCCACGAGAACCAGGTCGTTGCGACTGAGGTACCGTTCTCGGAACTCGTCCAGAAATACGCGACCGCCATCGCCGGTGGGCAGGCGCCGGATGCCTTGTCGATGGATCTCATCTACAACCCGGCCTTCGCTGCTGCCGGACAGTTGGAAGACCTGACGGACTGGGCAAAGAAGCTGCCCTATTTCAATTCGCTATCGCCGTCGCACGTCCGCCTCGGCACCTATCAGGATCGCGTCTACGGTTTGCCGTTGTCGGTCGAGACCTCGGTTTTCGCTTGGAACAAGGACCTCTACAAGAAGGCAGGTCTTGATCCTGAAAAGGCGCCAGCGACCTGGGAGGAAATCACTGCCAACGCCGAGAAGATCCGCAAGCTCGGTGATGACACCTACGGCTTCTATTTCTCCGGCGGCGGCTGCGGCGGCTGCATGATCTTCACGTTCACGCCGCTCACCTGGGGTGCGGGTGCCGACATCCTGTCGGCCGACGGCAAGACGGCGACGCTCGATACCCCGCAGATGCGCAAGGCGGTCGACTACTATCGCGACATGGTTAAGAAGGACCTTGTCCCGGCAAGTGCTGCCAGCGACAATGGTGCCAACTTCCTGACCTTCACCAACGGCAAGATCGGCCAGCAGAGCCTCGGTGCCTTCGCGATCGGCACGCTCGTCACCGAGCATCCCGACATCAATTTCGGCGTGACGCTCATCCCGGGCGTTGACGGCAAGCCGTCCTCCTTTGCTGGCGGCGACAACTTCGTCATCACCAAGGGCACCAAGAAGATCGACGCCGTGAAGGAATTCCTCGAATACATCTACTCCATGGACGGCCAGAAGATCATGGCGAAATACGGCAGCCTGCCGACCCGTGGTGACATCGCCGACAAGGTGCTCGAGGGCCTCGATCCCCGGATGCAGGTCGGCCTGAAGGCCATCTCGGTCGCCAAGACCCCCTACACGCTGCAGTTCAACGATCTGATCAACAGCGCCAACGGCCCGTGGGCGACCTTCACCAACGCTGCCATCTTCGGTGACGATGTCGACGGCGCTTTCAAGAATGCGCAGTCGGAGATGCAGTCCATCATCGACAGCGGCCAGTAATCTCCCAAAGGCCGTGGCCGGAGGGTGGTGGCAGTCCTCCGGCCGATTTTACTAGGAATGATGCGGAGTGTTTCGATGACCGTGACGGGTCGAAAGCAGACAGCATGCGTGCGCAAACGTGCCCAACGACCGGAATGGGCGGGCCTCCTTTATATCGCTCCGGCGATGCTTTTGGTGATGGTGTTCTTCGTGCTGCCGGTGGGCTTCACCGCCTGGATGAGCCTTCACAACTGGCCGCTGATGGGGGCCCAGCGCTGGATCGGCTTCAACAACTACTTCCGCATGTTCAATGACGGCCGCTTCGTCGCGGCGCTGAACTTCACCGCCTATTACACGGTCATCGTGACCATCCTGATATTCGCGGTGGCCTTTCCGCTTGCCCTGTTCGTCGAACGGCAGCGTGCCCTCGTCAGCACCTATCGCACCGTCATCTTTCTGCCGGTCGTCGTCGGCCTGGCGTCGGCATCGCTGCTGTGGGTGTGGCTCGCCAACGTCGACAGCGGTTTCATCGGACCCGCCCTGAAGGCACTCGGACTGGTCGAGAAGAGCCCCAATCTGCTTGCCACCTTCGACAGCGCGTTCCTGACGATCTGCGTCATGGTCGTGTGGAAGATAGCCGGCTTTACAATGATCATCCTGCTGACGGGGCTGCAGGCGATTCCGGCCGATCTGACCGAGGCGGCCGTCGTTGATGGCGCCAACTGGTGGCAGCGCTTCCGCTTTCTGACGCTGCCCCTGATGCGCCGCACGATCGCGCTTGCGCTGATCATTTCTGTGACCGGCTCGATCCTCGCCTTCGATCAGTTCTACATCATGACCTCGGGTGGACCGCAAAACCGAATGATCTCCGTCGTCTACTACATTTTCAACCAGTCGTTCGTGTCCTTCAATCTCGGGTACGGTGCGGCCCTGTCGATTGCGCTTCTGGCCATCCTCGTCGTCATCAGTGTTGTGCAGCTTTGGCTGCTGCGTGTCGGGGAGGAGCGCTGATGAGCCTCGTCACTGGTCGCAAGCGAAGCCGTATCATCCGTGGGCAGGCTGCCTATCACGGCACCGGTATCGCCATCGCCATCTTCTTTCTCGCTCCGTTTGTTATCACCCTGCTCGCCTCGCTCCGGCATGGCACGGAGGCGCGGTTGCCGCCGCTGCCGCCATGGCCGACAAACGGTATCAGCTTCGATTCCTATCGCTCGCTGAACAGTTTCGGTGCCGGCATCTGGCAGCACACCCTCAATTCGCTCATCGTATCGGTTGCGACAGTGGTGCTGACCGTGGTCATCAGCCTGCTCGCCGGCTACGGCTTCTCGCGCTATCGTTTCCCGATGAAGAACGTCTTCTTCATCCTGATCATCGCGACGCTGATGATCCCGTTCCAGTCGATCCTGACGCCGCTCTTCATCATCCTCGCCAAGCTCGGACTCAACAATTCGCTGTTCGGCCTGACGCTCGTCTACGTGACGCTGCAGCTGCCGTTCTCGGTGTTCATGATGCGCAACGCCTTCGACGCGGTGCCGAAGGAGATCGAGGAAGCAGCGCGTATCGACGGCGCCCATGACCTGAAGCTGCTCGTGCTCGTGCTGCTGCCGCTTGTCCTGCCGGGTGTCGCGACCGTGGCGATCTTCGCCTTTCTCAATGCCTGGAACGAATTCCTGGCCGCGCTCGTGCTGCTTTCCAGCAACGAGAAGTACACGCTGCCCGTCCTGATGATGGCGGTGCGCGCCGGCCGTCTGGGCGCGATCAACTGGGGCGCGGTGCAGGCGGGTGTCGCCGTCATGACCATCCCTTGCCTCATCGTTTTCCTGCTTCTGCAACGCTACTACATGCGCGGGCTGATGGCCGGCGCTGTGAAATGACCTCCGAAGAAAGATGGATCAAGCCATGAACAAGTTGAAAAGAGATCGCCAGTTTCGTCCGCTTCCCGTACCTGATGTCGATGTGCATGGCCTGTTCGGAGAGCGCCAGGATGCGATCTGCGATAGCACCGCCGAAACGCTGCTCGATCGCTGCGTCGAAGCCGGCATGCTGCAGGCGATCGACGTTACCAAGCCGAGCCCCGGCGTTGTCATCCCGATCGGGCCCTGGGGCGGCTCAACGCAGATGTTCTGGGACAGTGACCTCGGCAAGTCGATCGAGACGGTTGCCTATTCGCTCTATCGCCGCGGCAATCCTGCGTTGGAAGCTCGCGTCGATGCCATCGTCGATATGTACGAGAAGCTGCAGGATAAGGATGGCTATGTGAATGCCTGGTTCCAGCGGATTCAGCCGAACCGCCGCTGGACCAACCTGCGCGACCATCATGAACTTTATTGCGCCGGGCATCTGATGGAAGGCGCGGTTGCCTACTACCAGGCCACCGGCAAGCGCAAGCTGCTCGATATCATGTGCCGCTTTGCCGACTACATGATTACCGTCTTCGGCCACGGCCCAGGCAAGATGCCGGGTTATTGCGGCCACGAGGAGATCGAGCTGGCGCTGGTCAAGCTTGCCCGGGTGACCGGTGAGAAGAAGTACCTGGACCTTGCCAAGTTCTTCGTCGACGAGCGCGGAACGGAGCCGCACTTCTTCACCGACGAGGCGATCCGCGATGGCCGCAGCGCAGCCGACTTTCACCAGAAGACCTATGAGTACGGCCAGGCGCACGAGCCGGTTCGCGAGCAGAATAAGGTCGTCGGCCACGCCGTTCGCGCCATGTACCTCTATTCTGGAATGGCCGACATCGCGACCGAGTATAACGATGACAGTCTGACCGGCGCTCTCGAAACCCTCTGGGACGACCTGACCACCAAGCAGATGTATGTCACCGGCGGCATCGGCCCGGCGGCGGCCAACGAAGGCTTCACCGACTATTATGATCTGCCGAACGAAAGCGCCTATGCCGAGACCTGCGCTTCCGTCGGCCTGGTCTTCTGGGCAAATCGCATGCTCGGCCGCGGCCCGAACCGTCGCTATGCCGATATCATGGAGCAGGCGCTCTACAACGGTGCGATGGCCGGCCTCTCGCTCGACGGCAAGACGTTCTTCTACGAAAACCCGCTGGAAAGCGCCGGCAAGCACCACCGCTGGATTTGGCACCATTGCCCCTGCTGCCCGCCGAACATCGCCCGCCTGCTCGCCTCGATCGGTTCCTATATGTATGGGGTCGCCGACGACGAGATTGCCATCCATCTCTACGGAGAAGGCAAGGCGCGGTTCAAGATTGCCGGCTCGGATGTCGAACTGACGCAGAAGACCCGCTACCCCTGGCACGGTGCAGTTCATTTCGACATCAAGACAAGCACGCCGGCCCGCTTCGCGGTTTCGCTGCGCATCCCTGAATGGGCGAATGGCGCAACGCTCGCCGTCAACGGTGAGCCGATCGAACTCGGCTCAGTCGACGTTGATGGTTACGCCCGCATCGAACGCGAGTGGCGCAATGGCGACAAGATCGACTTGAACATCCCGCTGGAAGCGCGCGCTCTTTGGGCAAACCCGCTGGTTCGCCAGGACGCCGGGCGCGCTGCCCTGATGCGCGGTCCGCTCGTCTATTGCGTCGAGGCAACGGACAACGGGGCAGGCCTGAATGGCATCCGGCTTGGCGAGGATCTCTCGGCAAACACGGCGGAGATCGCCGAGCTTGGTGGTGCGGTCGCCCTCGATGTCCCGGTGACCAAGAATGAGTCGGATTGGGGTGCGACACTTTATCGGACCAAGCCGCCGGCAACCGGGAAGGGGACGGCACGCTTTGTGCCCTATCATCTGTGGGACAACCGCGCGCCCGGCGAAATGCTCGTTTGGATTCGTTCTGCCAAGTAGCGCCACAGGTTCACTATAAGTCGCCGGCTTACCTGCCGGCGACGGCTTCGGGCTGTGACCGCACCTGTGCTCTGATCATGCTGACCCAGTTGCGCCCGATGGCAAGGCCGCTTGCATCGGATTCGCTCGCGTGGGCGGCGGCAAGCGCCGCATAGCGTTCATGCCAGCTTGGCTCCATCTGTTCGATTGAAGTCGCAAATTCGACTTTCCAGCTGTCGATGACGGATGCGCTGGCCTCGAAATGGAACTGCGTGCCATAGGCCGCCCGTCCCACGCGAAACACCTGATTCTCCGCTAGTCTGCTGACGGCAAGACGGGTCGCGCTAGCCGGTAGCGTGAAGGTGTCGCTGTGCCACTGAAACGTTGTGAAGTCCTCTGCAAGCCCGGAAAGCAGCGGGTCGATCCGGCCCTCCTCGGACTTGCTGACCGTGTGCCAGCCGAATTCCAGCCTGGCATTCAGCAGATTTTCGGCACCGTAGGCGCGCGCCAGGATCTGTGCGCCAAGGCAGATGCCGAGCACCGCTTTATCGGCCTCGGCAAACTCGCGCATCAATTGCGCAAGCGCCGGCAGGTAGGGGTAGTTCGCGTCGTCGATCGCGTTCTGTTCGCCACCGAGCACCACCAGCGCATCATAATGGGCACAATCGGCAGGCAACGTACCGTCGATCCAGGGGTAGAAATGCTGGATTTCGGCATTGGCTTCCGCCAGCGCTAGGCCCAGCGAGCCAAGCGGCGTGCTTTTCATGTTCTCGACGACGGCGACCCGCATCAGCATCTCCTCTACGACCTTCGAGACCGAGAGGAACACCAGCCGCTTCGCGATTGCAATATGGATTGCGCCACGCCCACGCAGTTCTTAAATCGGGATGAACAAAAGGAAGCCCCGACATGAGCGACAAGAAAGCCCGCGTGACGATCCTCTATTGCACCCAGTGCAACTGGCTACTGCGCGCCGGCTGGATGGCGCAGGAGCTTCTCCAGACCTTTGCCGACAGTCTTGGCGAGGTGGCGCTGATTCCCGGCACCGGTGGCAATTTTGAGATACGTGTCGACGGCGACTTGATCTGGGAGCGCAAGCGTGACGGCGGCTTTCCCGGTCCTAAGGAGTTAAAACAGCGCGTGCGTGACATCATTGAACCCGGCCGCGATCTCGGCCACGTCGACCGGGCCTCGCTGGAAAGCTGAGGCAGGATCGAAAACCGGTTCCGCCGCTAGTCATAGGGTGAATTGCAGGTCTTGTAGAAGCCTTCATAGGTTACGAAGCGATCGGTCTTCGGATTGTAGGTTCGGTACTGTGTCCTGCACCAATCCACATGGAATTGCCTGTCTTGGGTCTTCGGCTGGACCGTACGAACAGGTGGCGGCGGATTGTAGTACAGTGGCCCGCGTCCCTGTGCGCCCGGTCGATAGTATGTCGGGCCAGCCGCCGTCGGCGGTCGGAAGTTTGGCTGCACATAGGACGGTCGGAACGATTGCACCGGGCCGAAGGTAAAGCAGCCGCGCGCGTCGCACATGGTCGACCCCACGCGGATCACGTCCGATTCGTCGGCATGCGGCGATAATCCGGTGAGCGGCATCGCAAGCGCGGCGCAGGGCAGCAGGGAGAAGAGCGCGATCAGGTAGAGATTGTGGAGGCCAGGCATCGGATCATCCTTTCTTGCTTCCATATAGGGCGTCTTGCGCCGATCGCTATCGCGCTGCCTCAGATTGGGCCGCTGCCATCATACACCGACATCAACGACTTTTTTGCTGCCTGTCAGGAAAACTTCAAAAACGCTGTTGACAGCAAGAGGCCACCCCCGTACATGGCTCTCCGTCGCCCAGATGGCGGAATTGGTAGACGCGCCAGCTTCAGGTGCTGGTACCCGAAAGGGTGTGGAGGTTCGAGTCCTCTTCTGGGCACCATTCCCTAAGAAATGCAATGGGAAAGCCGATATCCACGGCTTCCCGTTTCTTCTCCGAAAACACATTACCAGCGCAGATAACGACGCCCGATCAGGCTGCCGATGGCAGTCACGGCTGCGATCGCGATCGTGTACCAGGTGGCCACGAAAAGCGGACTGTCGTCGGGGCAATGCCAGGCGTAGAGCGCCGCTGCAATCCCGCCCGCCGCAAGACCGGCAGCGCCTCCCGCCAATGATGGGCGCTGCGGTGCGCCGTTCCTCAAGGCCAGCATGAAACCTACCAAAGGCGCGAGCGACAGCAGCGGAATGAACATCAGGCAGAAGGGAGCATTGTTGCCGATCAGGTTTGCTTCCCATGCATCCGATGGGATCACGCGCATCTCCGTGACCACTGCGACGATCAGCAGGGCAAGCGGCAGAAACAGCGCTGCGACGCTTGCCCTGACGGAAACCCCAGGACGCCCGATGCGGAACACGACCATGCACGCTGTCACCGCAAGCACGACGGTGAAACCGATCTTGAAGAGCACGCGCGCGGTCTCGAAGATACTCCACATGTCGTGACGGATACCGATCGTTGTCAGCAGAATGGCACCTGAGACGACGACGCCGACAACAAGCGCCAGGGCGAGGATGTGCCCTAGCCGGGCACGGACCGCTGCGTCTTCGGCCAACAGGTTGATCAGGTCATTCGTCTTCACGTGTTTCACTCCGATAGAGGGCCGCCAAAGACTTCAACGCGCGATGAAGTGCGACGCGCACGGCCCCTTCACTCATTTTAAGCCTTTCGGCTGTTTCACGCACACCGGCACCTTCCAGCGAAATCGAACGGACGATGTCGCGCTGGGGATCGCGCAGCCGTTCCAGCAGATGGCTGGCGTCAAGTCGATCCATCGCATCCGCCTGCTCTTCGGCCTCCAGCGTCTCTATCACGTCTTCCACCGGCACATTCACATGTCGTCCGCGCCGGCGGAGGCTGTCGATCAGCTTGTTGCGCACGATGGCCGACAGCCAGGGGCCGATCGGGCGCGACGGATCCCAGGAGCTGCGCTTCAGGTGGACCGCAAGCAGCACCTCCTGGACCACGTCTTCGGCCTCACTCGCCGGGGCGCCCAGCTGATCACACCGCCTGCGGGCCATGGCGCGTAGATGCGGCGTGACGGCGGCGAGAAAGCGGTGATAGGCCTGTGTGTCGCCTTTGAGAGCGCCACGCATCCACCCTGCCCATTCCTCTTCACGCGTCGAATACCTCATCCGCATTATCCTCTACGGACCGCCACACGTTTTTGTTACCGACATTGGAGCCGATTTTTCGATCCGGCCGGAAGGCTTTGCTGCGCAAGCGTTTTCTCTCGCAATCGAGGACGCGGCAAGATGGGGCCGCACAAAAAATCACGACCACTGCTGTAACAACTCACCGGATGCTTCCGTAGACCCCAGTGCAAGCCAATCACGGCTTGTCCTTTAAACGGAGACGGAACCATGAAAAACAGCATCGCTACCCTGGCTCTCGCGGGCTCGCTTGCTTCCGCGCTTGCAACGATCGCGGCGCCGGCGGCCTCTGCCGCCGATGCCAAGGAAAAATGCTACGGCGTCGCAATGAAAGGCCAGAACGACTGCGCCGCCGGCAAGCATGATTGTGCCGGCAAGTCGACCGTGAGCTACGACAAGGCTTCCTTCAAGCTCGTCCCCACCGGCACCTGCACCTCGATGAAGACGCCGAAGGGTCACGGCTCGTTGATGCCGGCCTGATTGCCTACCGACATCAGTAGTTTCAAGGACCGGAGATCATCATGTCCAACGCTTCAGCAACCGTCTTTGCCGCTTCCGTGGCGACTGCTTTGTCCCTGCTGGGCACCGTGCAGGTTTCTGCGGCCGATACCTCGAAAGAGAAGTGCTATGGCATCGCTCTCAAGGGACAAAACGACTGCGCTGCCGGGCCTGGCACGACATGCGCCGGCACATCCAAGGTCGACTATCAGCAAAACTCCTGGAAACTCGTTCCGGCGGGCACCTGCGTTTCGATGAAGACGCCGAACGGCCACGGCTCGCTGATGCAAGGCCCGGCTCCGGCCTGATTGGTCGAGCAGTTACCGGCAGCGGCACGACGATCGTGTCGCTGTCCCCGACGTTGGAGATCAGCCATGAAACCGTCCGAACTGCCACGCCGCGCAGGTGTTGGCTTCAAGCCGGAGCATTTCGCAAACATCAACGCCACCGGCCAGCCGATCGGCTTTTTCGAAGTGCATGCCGAGAATTACATGGGAGCGGGCGGTCCACCGCACGCGCAGTTGAGTCGATTGAGGGAAGATTACGCCCTGTCGGTCCATGGCGTCGGCCTGTCGATCGGATCGATGCAGCCGCTCGACCGGGAGCATCTCGCACGACTGAAGGTTGTCTGCGACCGCTATGAGCCCGAGAGCTTCTCCGAACATCTCGCCTGGTCGACGCATGACAGCGTATTTCTGAACGACCTGTTACCGTTGCCCTACACCGAAGCGACGCTGGCGCGCGTTGTCGAGCACATCGACGAAGTGCAGAGCATGCTGAAACGGCAGATGCTGCTCGAAAACCCCGCGACCTACCTCTTGTTCGAGGAGAGCACGATCGAGGAGACGGCGTTCTTGAGTGAAATCGTGCGCCGTACCGGCTGTGGCCTGCTCCTCGATGTCAACAACGTCTTCGTTGCGTCCACCAACCACCACATGGATCCTCGCAACTATCTGGCCCGCTTCCCGATCAATCATGTGCGCGAAATCCATTTGAGCGGCCATTCGGAAACGATTGACGATCTCGGCGCGCCGCTACTGATCGATTCGCACGATACGCCGGTCAAGGATCCTGTCTGGGCGCTTTACGAGGAACTCATTGCCCGAACAGGGCCGATCGCAAGCCTTGTGGAATGGGACAACGACGTTCCCGATTGGCCCGTGCTGCAGGCCGAGGCCGAGGCTGCCGACGCCATCTTGCGCCGCGCCGCCGATGCCCAAGCCGCATAGGGGGTGAGCGATGTCCCTCCCAACACAGGCAAATTTCGCGCATGCCTTGATCATCCGCGAGGCAGAGATCCCGTCTGGTCTGGCAGCGTGGAACGCTGCGCCGCCCGAGAGGCGGTTCAACGTCTATCGCAACAACATGACGGTTGGATTGACCGGGGTGCTGGCTTCGCGCTTTCCGATTGCGGAAAAGATCGTTGGCGAAGATTTCTTTGCGGCGATGGTATCGGAATTCATTCGCCACCACCCGCCGACTTCGCCGCTGTTATTGTCTTATGGGGATGACTTCCCGGAGTTCGTGGCGTCGTTCGAACCGGCAAAAGACCTCGCCTATCTGCCGGATGTCATTCGCCTCGAACGCGCGCGCAGTCGCGCCTATCACGCTGCCGACGCTGCGCCACTGGATCTGGCCGTCCTTGCCAAGACCGCTCCGGAGAAGCTAGCAGGCCTCGTCTTCGAGCGGCATCCGGCCATGTCGGTTCTGCGGTCGGCCCATCCCATCGTGACGATCTGGGCGATGAACGTTGGCGAGATCGAGCTCGCGCCAATTGTCGATTGGCGGGACGAAGACGCCATGATCACCCGCGCTCATATGAGCGTTGAGGTTCACCGCCTGCTGCCCGGTGGCGCCGTATTTTTGGAGGCGCTGTCAACCGGCATGCCGCTTTCCGGCGCGGTCGGGACTGCCGTCGCCGAGGCTCCGACCTTCGACCTTTCCGCCAATCTCGCGTGCGCCCTGAGAGCCGGCGCATTCCGTTCCGTTCGCGATTGATGTCTGGAGACGCACCATGCACAATGACATGACGATGCCCCGAGGGCTTACGCCGCAGCACAGGCTCTATGGAGCATTGCGGCTGCTCGATCGAATTCCGCATGACTTGATCGCCCTGATTTCTCGTCTGTCGATCGGCGCCGTGTTCTGGCAGTCCGGCCAGACGAAGTTGGATGGCTGGCACGTGACCGACAACGCGGTCTATCTGTTCGAGACCGAATACAAGCTGCCGTTCGTCGACCCCTGGATCGCCGCCCATCTGGCAGCCTTTGCGGAACACTTCTTTCCGTTCTTGCTGGTGATCGGACTGGCAAGTCGGCTTTCCGCCCTTGCCCTGCTCGGCATGACATTGGTGATCGAATTGTTCGTCTATCCGGATGCCTGGCCGACGCATGGCACCTGGGCGGTATGCTTCCTAGTGATCATTGCCGGTGGACCGGGGCGGATTTCGATTGACCACCTGATAGCGCGCCATTTTGGCAACAACGCGCGATAGGCTCACCGGACCGGCTGGTAGTGTCCGCGCAGCGGCACCTGCGTGCCGACGCTTTCGACGCCGTCGCGATCGCAGACATAGACCAGGGTAGGCAGGCCGCCGGTCCGGAAAATCTTGTTATAGGAACGACGGAGCGGACGCGTTTCCGTCCGGCAATTGTATTGTTCCTCGTCCTTCGGGTCCGGTTGGGCCTTGACGCCGGGCAGGTTTGCAAAGGGATAGTCCGATTGGACGGGAGCCTCACCGGCGCGCCGCCAATCTGCAGCAAAGCTCGAGCCCGGCGCCAAGGTTGCGCCGACTGCCAAGGCGATCAACAACGCTCTCGCGAACCACATCTTGCCGGATCCAGATTCATTTCCTTCATCGATGTAGGCGCGGACACCGCGTGCATCAAGCGAGGGGCTCATTCTGCCGCCCGTCATCTCGAAAACGTGACCCCGTTCGGCCGTAGCGCTGCCACGGCGGGGATACGCGTCTTGACGGCGCAAGCGGAACGGAATTTCGTGCTGTCTGCCGTAAGTTGGTCGCGACGGGGAGACACGAAAGAGCCTGCAAGCTTCTGACAGTCTCTCATGCAGATAGTTGCATGAATGAAGGCGCGGTACTCTATCCGTGACTTTTGCTTTGATCTAAGCAGGCCGCCGATAGGCGCCGCGAGAAGGACGGAACAGATGACGAGCTATGTATTGACGGTGACGTGCAAGTCGACGCGCGGGATCGTGGCGGCTATCGCCAACTACCTGGCGGATCAGGGTTGCAACATTATCGACTCGTCGCAGTTCGACGACCTCGATACCGGAAAATTCTTCACCCGCGTCAGCTTTATTTCCGAAGAAGGGGTCGGGCTTGCGGCGCTCAAGGAGGGGTTCAAGCCTGTCGCCGAGAAATTCGACATGGAGACGGAAATCCATGACGGCGACAGCCGTATGAAGGTGCTCCTGATGGTGTCGCGCTTCGGCCACTGTTTGAACGACCTGCTCTACCGCTGGAAGATCGGCGCGCTACCGATTGAGATCGTCGGCGTGGTCTCCAATCATTTCGACTATCAGAAGGTCGTGGTGAACCACGATATCCCCTTCCACCACATCAAGGTGACGAAGGAAAACAAGCCACAGGCGGAGGCTCAGCTCCTTGATCTCGTCGATCAGACCGGCACCGAACTGATCGTGCTCGCCCGCTACATGCAGGTTCTTTCCGATGCCATGTGCCGCAAGATGTCCGGCAGGATCATCAACATCCATCACTCGTTCCTGCCGAGCTTCAAGGGTGCCAACCCCTACAAGCAGGCCTATGAGCGTGGCGTGAAGCTGATTGGCGCCACGGCGCATTATGTCACTGCCGACCTCGACGAAGGTCCGATCATCGAGCAGGATACGGCCCGCATCACCCACGCTCAGAGTGCCGACGACTACGTCTCCATCGGCCGCGACGTCGAGAGCCAGGTGCTGGCCCGCGCTATTCATGCCCATATCCATCGTCGCGTCTTCCTGAACGGCAACCGCACCATCGTATTCCCTGCAAGCCCGGGCAGTTACGCCTCCGAGCGCATGGGCTGACAGCCACGAGGGATTCGCCGTCGACGACGGCGATCTCCTCGCTTGCCGGTGGCAAGGATTCGATTATCTGCTTAGTCTGCAAAATCGAATCATGCCGCGGGGGATGCCATGACTGACGAGACGCTTGCCTATCGCGCGACGTTGCCACGCCCAGACGTGACCGCCGCGGAAGCCGGCGACCTTCTTCAGTCGCGATATGGCCTATCGGGAACACTCACCGAACTCGGCAGCCAGCAGGATCGCAATTATTGCCTGGATACCGGCGAGCGGCGCTATGTCCTGAAGATTTGCCACGTCACCTACGAGACCCTGGAGCTCGAAGCCCAGAATGCGGCCATCCATCACATCAGTTCGAAAGAGGGGGCGCCGCGCGTTCCGCATGTAATCCCCTCGACCGATGGACAGGACATCGTCGCAGTTACCGTCCGCGACCAGACCTATCAGGTTCGGCTGTTGGAGTATCTCGAGGGCGAGGGGCTGACGCATCGCAAGCACTTACCGAAGGAGTCGGTTGCGGCACTTGGGGCGCTTTGCGCCCGTCTGGCGCAATCGCTCGCCGATTTCACGCATCCAGGCCTCGATCGCAGCCTGCAATGGGATCTGCGCCGTGCGGGTCCCGTCGCCGTCCAGCTGCTATCGGCGATCACCGACAGCGCCGCGCGCGATCGCATCGCCAAGACAATGGTATCGGCCGTGCGGCGAATCCAGCCGTTGGCGCCGTCTTTGCGGTTGCAGGCCGTGCACCATGATGTGACAGGCGACAATGTCGTCAGCCATCGCGACAGCCGGGGGCGGCTGGTACCCGACGGTGTCATCGATTTCGGTGATATCATCCGCGGCTGGCTGATCGGGGATCTGGCCGTGACCTGTGCCTCGCTGCTGCATCAGGCGGATGGCGACCCGCTCTACGTTCTTCCGGCGGTGAAGGCATATCACGAGGTCTATCCGCTGACCGAGGAGGAGCTTCGCGCGCTCTGGCCGCTGGTCGTCGCCCGCGCGGTCATTCTCGTCGCCAGCGGCGAGCAGCAGATCTCGATCGACCCGGAGAACGACTATGTTCGCGGCAATCTCGAGTTGGAGCGCCGCATTTTCGATACGGCGGTCTCCGTTCCCTACGAACTGATGGAGATTGCCGTCCTGAAGGCGGTTGGTATGGGTACGGCCGTGCTGTCGACGGAGGGCTGGCGTCCACTCCTTCCTGATATCGATCCGGCGACAATTTCCTTCGTCGATCTCGGCGTTTCGAGCCCGCATTTCGCCGTGGGCAACTGGTCGCAAGCCGACATGGATTGGCGCCTGCTTGCCCGCGCTGCCGCCGAGACCGGGACGTCGGCAACGCGCTATGGCGAGTACCGGTTGTCGCGTTCCAAGCTTCACAGCGCCACGTCGCCGGCGACTCACACATTGCATTCCGACATTTGCCTTGCTGGCGGTACCACGGTTGCCGCCCCCTTCGCCGGGAAGGTCAGCTGGAAAAACCACCATTTCGTTCTGGCAGGCGAGGGCATCAGCCTTCATCTCGACGGTATAGAGCCCTCGATTGAAGATGAGGCGGACGTGGAACCAGGGCAGCCCCTCGGTGCGATCTCCGGCGAAAGCGGATCTCTCGGCGGGCTGCGGGTACAGCTCTCCACTCTCGTGGGCGCCGAGCCGCCGCTGTTTTGCGCTCCTCGGGAGGCGGCTGCCTGGTCCGAATTATGCCCGTCGCCGGCAGCACTTCTCGGAACCGGCGTCGATGCGCCGAAGCCGGCGTCCACGGAATTACTCGCTCTCCGCCAAGCTCATCTCGCCAAGCCGCAGAAGCACTACTATGAGGCGCCACCGCAAATGGAGCGCGGGTGGAACGAGCATATGTTCGATGTCGAGGGGCGAGCCTACCTCGACATGCTCAACAACGTCACGATTCTTGGTCACGGCCACCCGCGCCTGGCCGAGGCGATCAGCGAACAATGGTTGCGGCTGAACACCAATTCGCGCTTCCACTATGCCGCCATTGCGGAATTTTCCGAGCGCCTGGCTTCTCTTGCCCCCGAAGGGTTGGACGCAGTCTTTCTCGTCAACAGTGGATCGGAGGCCAACGATCTGGCGCTCCGACTGGCTTGGGCGCATACCGGATCCAGGCATGTGCTGAGCCTGCTCGAGGCCTATCACGGCTGGTCGGTTGCAAGCGACGCCGTATCCACGTCGATCGCCGATAATCCGCAGGCCCTGACGACGCGGCCCGACTGGGTCCATGCCGTTCTGTCGCCAAATACTTATCGGGGTATGTTCCGCGGTTCTGAATCAGCCACCGGGTATTTGGAAGCGGTCATTGAGGCCCTCGAGGGCATCGACACCAAGGGCGAGGGATTGGCGGGCTTCATCGCCGAGCCGGTCTATGGAAATGCTGGGGGCATATCGCTGCCGGACGGTTACCTCTCCGCGGTTTACGGGCAGGTTCGAGCTCGCGGCGGCGTCTGCATCGCCGACGAAGTACAGGTGGGGTATGGACGGCTTGGCCACCATTTCTGGGGCTTTGAGCAGCAGGGTGTCGTGCCCGACATCATCACCATTGCCAAGGGCATGGGGGACGGGCATCCGCTCGGTGCCGTCATCACCACCAGGGCCATCGCCGGTGCGCTGGAGAAGGAAGGCTATTTCTTCTCGTCGGCTGGCGGCAGTCCGGTCAGTTGCGTCGCAGGCATGACCGTGCTGGATATCATGGCCGACGAAAAGCTGCAGCAGAACGCACGTGACGTCGGCGATTACCTCAAGGGTCGCCTTGTGGCGCTGATCGAAACCTATCCGCTCGTTGGCGCCGTGCATGGCATGGGGCTCTATCTTGGACTGGAACTGGTTCGCGACAGAACGACGCTGGAGCCGGCGACGGAAGAGACCGCGGCGATCTGCGATCGGCTCCTCGATCTCGGCGTCCTGATGCAGCCGACCGGCGATCACCTGAACGTGTTGAAGATCAAACCACCGCTTTGCCTGACGCCAGAAAGCGCCGATTTCTTCGTCGACATGCTGGAAAAGGTACTTTCGGAAGGCTGGTAGATGGCGGTCGCCTCGTTAACCATTTCGGTCATTTCAAGGCTTACGGTTTTTTAACCAAAGGCCCATTGCCGGAATCAGTGATGCTTCCTATGTCTGCTCCGTGATCGAAAGAGAGCGTCAGGCTGTCACGCGAATTGCACAAAGACTTGATAGGGTTCTTGCAGTCAATTCGAGTATGATGGAATGAAATTTTCCGAATGGTCGATTTTTTGACACGTTTCGGAATATGTTTCTGACAGACTGCGAGATATAGTCTACAGAATAGATAGATTATAGCGCAGTCATCGCCGGGTCCCACCAACGGGGCCTCAAGCAAGCGCAACGCCAACGAAAGGAACGAGACATGACTGACATCAATACTCTCGCCGATTTCCTTGGGCGATTTGTGCTTGGCAATGACCGTCCGGGCGCCCTCTCCCGCCCGAACTGTCGAATGTGACCTTCGTCCACCTCTAACGGAATCAGACAAGTCAATTCGCCATCGCCAGCGCATACCGCGCGGCAGGAGTTCTACGCATGAAAAAAGAAGTAATCGAATACGCCGGCGTTCCCGTCGGGATCGTCATCCCGGATGAGAACCGGTTGAAGTTCATCGCAGTCAAGTACCACGTTCACGACCTGGACGAGCAGCATTTCAGCTCGCCGGCGGAGGTGAAGCTTGCGATCCATGATCTGATGACCCGACGTGACCCGAAGCCCATCCATGCCTGAGCGCATGAGACACGGCCGAACCAGCCCTGACAGATTTGAGACCGGTCTTGCCCAAGGTGAGGCCGGTCTTGTGTTTTGACCGCTATTGCGATCCTATCGCGCGCTCCTGTTCAAACGAGGATGGCGCGCTTGCTCAATCTGATCACCGACATTGAAGGCGTTTCCGTCGGGCACGCGACCGACCTGAAGCTCGGCTCGGGCGTGACCGCCATCGTGTTCGACGAACCGGCCACTGCATCCGGCGTGGTATTAGGCGGCGCCCCCGGCGGTCGTGACACGAGCCTTCTCGATCCCTCGATGACGGTCGGCGCGGTGGATGCCTTCGTGCTTTCGGGCGGCTCGGCCTTTGGGCTGGATGCAGGAGGCGGTGTACAGGCTGGGCTCCGCGAGGTCGGTCGCGGCTTTCCGGTCGGCGATGTGAAGGTGCCAATCGTTCCCCAGGCAATTCTCATGGATCTGCTGAACGGTGGCGATAAGGACTGGGGTCTGCAGTCGCCCTATCGCGACATGGGCTACCAAGCCTTCAAGGCGTCGGCGAAAGGGCACTTTGCCCTCGGGACTGTCGGCGCGGGCGCGGGAGCGACGACCGCGACGTTCAAAGGGGGACTCGGCTCGGCCAGCGCGGAGACCGGCACCGGATTAAAGATCGCAGCGATCGTCGCCGTGAACGCACTCGGTTCGGCGACGGTGGGCGAGGGGCCACACTTCTGGTCGGCGCCGTTCGAACTGAACGGAGAATTTGGCGGTCTCGGCTTGCCCTCACCGATCTCTGAAGCCGACACCCGCATGCGGCTGAAGGGCGTGAGCATCACGGCAACAACAATCGGCGCCATTGTCACCGATGCCGAGTTGAGCAAGCAAGAGGCACACCGCTTGGCGATCATGGCGCATGACGGCTTTGCGCGCGCTCTGCTGCCGGCTCACCTGCCGCTTGATGGCGACACCGTTTTTGCTGCTTCCACAAGCAAAAAACCACGGCCGGACCTTCCCGCCTTTCTGGAACTCTGCCATTTCGCGACGATCGTGATGGCGCGCGCCATCGCGCGTGGCGTTTACGAGGCCACCGCACTTCCGGTTGCCGGCGCGCAGCAGGCTTGGCGAGACCGCTACCCGGATCGCACGAGATAGCCTAAAGAGTAGGCTACGCCGAGAACACACGCTCGCCATTGTGTGGACTCCGACAGTGACACCTTAGCAAAAAAAGGCCATCGCCGTTGCGGCGGCCAGACAAGGGAACAGAATGACGAAGGTTTCGCTCGTGCCGTCGGCGCAGCTGGTTAGGCGACTTTATTTTGGCGCCGCCGTGTCGGCCGGCCTGGCTGTGCTGGGGCTTACCCCAGCGGAGGCCGCCAAGACCACTCTGACCCTCGGCATGGCTGTCGAACCGACTGGTCTCGACCCGACGATCGCAGCGCCGGTCGCGATCGGCCAGGTCACCTGGCAGAACGTTTTTGAAGGCCTGGTGGCAATTGACGAGTCCGGCAAGATCCAGCCCCAGCTCGCCAAGAGCTGGGAGGTTTCCCCCGATGGTCTCACCTATACGTTCAAGCTGCAGAGTGGCGTTAAATTCCACGACGGCGAGGCTTTCGATTCGGTAGCAGCCAAATTTGCGCTCGACCGCGCCCGCGGCGCTGACTCGATAAATCCGCAAAAACGCTTCTTCGCCTCGATCGCATCCATCGATACGCCCGACCCGGAAACGCTTGTCCTGCATCTCTCGGCGCCTACGGGTAGTCTCCTCTATTGGCTCGGTTGGCCAGCCTCAGTGATGGTCGGCCCGAAGTCTGCCGCAGCGGACAAGACGACGCCCGTCGGGACCGGCCCGTTCAAGTTCGTGAACTGGGCGAAGGGCGACAAGGTCGAACTCGAGAAGAACGCCGATTATTGGAACAAGGAGGTCGCGGTAAAGCTCGACAAGGTGACCTTCCGCTTCATTGCCGACCCGCAGGCGCAAGCCGCCGCGTTGAAGGCGGGCGATGTCGATGCCATTCCTGAGTTCGCGGCGCCCGAGCTGATGAGTTCGTTCGACGGCGATGCAAGGCTTGCGACCAAGATCGGCAACACCGAGCTGAAGGTCGTGGCTGGCATGAACAACGCCAGGAAGCCCTTCGACGACAAGCGCGTGCGCCAGGCGCTGATGATGGCAATCGATCGGAAGACCGTCGTTGACGGGGCTTGGTCCGGACTCGGCACACCGATCGGCAGCCATTACACGCCGAACGACCCGGGCTACGTCGATCTTACCGGTGTCCTGCCTTACGACCCTGAGAAGGCCAAGGCGCTGCTTGCAGAAGCAGGCTACCCCCATGGTTTCACCTTCACGATCAAGTCGCCACAAATGGCTTACGCGCCACGAAGTGCTGAGGTCATGCAGGCAATGCTCGCGGACATCGGCGTGACGATGAACATCGAGCCCACCGAATTCCCGGCCAAGTGGGTGCAGGATGTCATGAAGGACCGCGCCTATGAGATGACGATCGTCGCCCACGCCGAACCGCTCGACATCGACATCTACGCCCGTGATCCGTACTACTTCAACTACAAGAATCCGGCTTTCAACGATCTGATGAAGAGGGTGCAGGAGACCTCGGATCCCGCTGCACAAGCGAAGATCTACGGCGAGGCTCAGAAGATTCTGGCCGATGATGTGCCGGCGCTCTATCTTTTCGTCATGCCGAAGCTCGGCGTCTGGGACAAGAAGCTGAAGGGCCTCTGGGAGAACGAGCCCATTCCCTCGAACGTCCTGACTGGCGTTTCCTGGGAAGACTGATTGCGGATGAATGACATGGCGAGGCGGCGAACAGAACCGGACCTGACATGATAACGCTTTTGTCGCGTCGCCTCGTTGGTCTGATCGTCACGCTTGCTATCGTTTCCCTCCTCATATTCGTCGTGATGGACCTGCTGCCGGGCGATCCCGCCTCCATTATGCTCGGAACGTCGGCCTCGCCGGAAACGCTCGCGACTCTTCGGCACGAGCTCGGCCTCGATCAGCCGCTCCTGTGGCGCTATGGCGAGTGGCTCGCCGGCGTATTCCGGGGCAATCTCGGCCAATCCTATACCTATGGTGTCCCGGTTGCTGGCCTGATCCTCGAGAGGTTGGCGGTTACGCTACCTCTTGCGCTGATGGCAATCGCGCTCTCCATTGCCATCGCCATCCCTTTGGGCGCTCTTGCGGCAGCGCATCGAGGCGGCGTGCCGGACGCCGTGGCTTCGATCTTCTCGCAGCTTGGCATCGCGCTTCCGGGATTCTGGGTGGCGCTGTTGCTGATCATGCTTTTTTCCACTGCGCTTGGCTGGATGCCGGCCGGAGGCTTCCCGGGATGGAGTTCCAGTATCTGGCCCGCCCTCAAGGCGCTCGTGATGCCCGCAATAGCACTTGCCTTGCCGCAAGCCGCCGTCCTGACCCGCGTCACGCGTTCTGCCGTCCTGGAAACCCTGCATGAGGATTTCACTCGAACGGCGCTTGCCAAGGGACTGTCGAAGCCTCGGATCCTGTGGCGCCACGCAGTGCCGAACGCGCTCGTTCCTGTTTTGACGATCCTCGGCCTGCAGTTCACTTTCCTGGTCGCTGGTGCCGTTCTCGTCGAAAACGTCTTCAACCTTCCGGGCCTCGGCCGGCTTGCCTATCAGGCGCTGTCGCAACGCGACATCATCGTCATGCAGGATGTCGTTCTGTTCTTTGCGGGGCTCGTTATCGTCATGAATTTCATCGTCGATCTCTCGTATCTTGCGATCGACCCGCGCTTGCGGAAAGGCATTTGACATGGCGCCGCTCGTATCAAGTCAGACGGTCGTTCAGCGGCGACGATTCAACATTAGCCGGAGAACGAATTTGGTAATCGGCGGCGGCATCGTTGCCATTCTCGTTGCTGTCGCGCTCCTGTCTTTGCTCTGGACACCGCTGCCGCCAGCGAAGATGCAAATCATTCACAAGCTGCGGCCGCCCTTGACATCAGGTGTTCTCGGCACTGACCACCTTGGCCGGGATGTCCTGTCGATGATGATGGTCGGCTGCTGGAACTCACTTTCGATCGCCATCACCGCTGTGGCAATAGGGGGTACGCTTGGTTCGGTCGTCGGCATTTCGGCCGCCGCCGTGCGCGGAGCCTTCGAAGCTCTGCTGATGCGTGCCTGCGATGTCGTCTTCGCGCTGCCGCCGATCCTCTCGGCGATGATGCTGGGAGCCTTTCTCGGTCCGGGCCGGCTTACCGCCATCATCGCCATTGCAACCTTCATGGTTCCCGTCTTTGCGCGTATCACGCTGGCAACAGCCCTGCAGGCCTGGAGCCGGGACTATGTGCTCGCTGCCCGTGCCATCGGAAATAGCCGCTTCATGATCTCGGTCCGCCACGTGTTGCCGAACATCATGAGCCAGATCATCGTTCAGGTAACGATTCAACTTGGGTTGGCCGTGCTGACCGAAGCCGGTCTCAGTTTTCTCGGTCTCGGCATCGCGCCGCCTGCGCCGACATGGGGTCGCATGCTCGCGGACGCACAGACCTACCTTGGACTTGCGCCGTGGCTGGCGATCCTTCCGGGGCTTGCCATCGCGCTCTGCGTCTTCGGCTTCAACATGTTGGGTGACGGCCTGCGCGACATGCTCGACCCGCGCGAGGCAAACCGCCGTTAGTCTTCGAAACCACATAGTCCCGGATGACAGTGCGATGTCCGAAACCGATTTGACGATCCGCGAATTGAGACAGCGCTTCGCTGCTCGAAGCCTGTCCCCGCTCGAATACTGGCTGGCATTGGAACGGCACATCGAGGCCTGGGAGCCCGCCATTTGTGCCCTTTACGCCTATGATCCAGAAGCGGCGCGCCAGCAGGCGAAAGCGTCCACCGATCGCTGGATGAGGGGTGCGACGCTTGGCGTGCTCGATGGTATTCCGGCGACGCTGAAGGAGCTCATCGCAACCAAGGGACAGCCGGTGCCGCTCGGAACCAGGGCCATGGACTTGGTGCCAGCGGCTGAGGATGCCCCCGCCGCTGCAAGGCTGCGCGAAGACGGCGCGGTGCTGTTTGCGAAGACGACCTGCCCGGACTACGGGATGCTCTCCTCGGGACTTTCGAGCTTCCATCGGTTGAGCCGAAATCCCTGGGATACGTCACAAAATCCCGGAGGTTCGAGCGCTGGCGCATCGGCAGCGGCGGCGGCCGGTTACGGGCCCCTGCATATCGGCACCGATATCGGCGGCTCGGTGCGACTACCGGCCGGTTGGACGGGGACCTTCGGCTTCAAGCCGAGCCACGGCCGTATTCCGGTCGATCCCTTCTACGTTGGCCGCTGCGCGGGACCGATGACGCGGACCGTCGAAGATGCAGCCTATGCAATGGCGACGCTTTCGCGCCCGGATTGGCGGGATGGCACCAGCCTACCGCCGAACGATTTCGACTGGACGGACCTGG
The DNA here is from genome assembly GCF_000298315.2 of Rhizobium grahamii CCGE 502. GTDB lineage: Bacteria > Pseudomonadota > Alphaproteobacteria > Rhizobiales > Rhizobiaceae > Rhizobium > Rhizobium grahamii. The sequence continues at coordinate 69,735 of NZ_AEYE02000002.1, forward strand.
ATATCGACGTCCGCGGCCTGAGGATCGGGTTGATGCTCGATGCCGGGTGTGGCCTTGCCGTGGACGACGAGGTGGGCGCGGCGGTTGGGGCCGCAGCGCAGAGATTTAAAGATGCAGGTGCGATTGTCATTCCGGTTCAGCCCGTTCTGACGCGGGAGATGCTGGACGGGCTGGACGCCTTCTGGCGTTCCCGCTTCTGGGCCGATATCGAGAGCTTGAGCCCAGAGCGGCGGAGCAAGATCTTGCCCTATATTTACGCCTGGGCGGAAGGCGGCGCCTCGATCAGCGGCGCCGGCGCCATCAGGGGCTTCAATCAGACGATCGAGATGCGCAAGAGTTGCGGCAGTCTGTTCACTGAGGTCGATGCCGTGATTTCGCCAACCAATCCCATCGTCTCCTATCCCGCCGAGTGGGCTTCGCCAACGAACGATCCGGCGCGCCCCTTCGAGCATATCTGCTTCACGGTGCCGTGGAACATGTCCGAGCAGCCTGCCTCGTCGATCAACTGCGGTTTCTCGCGATCGGGCATGCCGGTCGGTCTGCAGATTGTCGGTCCGCGATTCGACGACATGCGTGTCTTGAGGCTGTCGAAGGCTTTCGAGAGCTGGACAGGCGGGGTGAGATCATGGCCGAAGCCACCCGTCAGGTGACTAGACGGCGATAGCCGGTCGGCTGTTCGTATAGCCAGCCGATGCGCTTTACGGCATCCTCGAAGTTTTCGCGGGCAACCGTCATCGTGTGGCCGTTGGCATGAATGATCGTTTCCGGATCTTCCAGAACGGCAACGTGCCCCTTCCAGAAAACGAAGTCCCCGCGCCGTAGTTCGGATCGGTCGATAGGTTCGCCGAGGGTCGCTGATTGCATGTCGGTGTCGCGCTGCGCGCTTCGCCCTGTCATCAGCATCGAAAGCTGCACAAGACCAGAGCAGTCGATGCCAAGTCCGGAGCGGCCGCCCCAGAGATAGGGGGTCTCCAGGAATCGCGTCGCGACGTCCACATAGTCCCCGCCGTCACCAGCCCCGATCGGCTGCACGAGCTTGGCAAAGATTGCCGTCCCGTCTTCAAGCATCGCATAACGGTTGCCGCGCGTTTCGGTTTCCCCGACGATCCGGACCCTGCTGCCCATCGAAAGGATGCTTTTATAGGGTTTGCGCAGCTCGGCCTCGAGATAGAGAAACGTCCGCTGAACCGTGACGATGTGCGTGGGTTCAGCCCGCGCATCCGAAAGGGCGGTTTCGGGGAGATAGCCGACATAGCCGTCCGAGGCGGCCTTGACCCAGCACCAGCCGTCGGCACGGTCGAACACGGTGACGTCCTCGCCGAAGAGCAGTTCTGTATCGATTCCCTTGGCAAGATCAGGCGCGGGCCTCAGTCCGACGACTGGCACGGCCACACGCGCCGGCGTGCCGGCAACGAAGCGCAGGGCTTCCACTCGTCCTTCGAGCCCAGCCTCGGCGAGGTCCGGCCGGTAGGCATGCAGGCGGCGATCAAGCATCGTCATTGTATCCCTTTCACGGCGTCAGGCGACGACCCTGGTCGCGCACGAGATCGCCAAGCTTTTCCAGATAGAGCGCACCTCCGACGGTGCGCTTTATCACCACGTTGCGCCGGTCGCGTTCGTCGCGCACGCGGTCGACCAGACCCATCTCGCCCATCGTGTCTAGTGCGCGGGTTATCACCGGCTTGGTCACATTGAGTGTCGCCGCCAGGCCGCGCACGGTGTGCGGCGGCGGCACCAGATAGATATGCAGCAGGATCGCCATCTGGCGCAACGTCAAATCGCGATTGTCGAGCCTGACCTGATCGAGCGTCACACCATGCCAGAGGCCCAACGCCTGCGAAGCCGTCAGTTCGAGCGGCATGGGTCCTCCGGAAATTCGTTACGCCCGCGTTCCATTCTCCGGCAGCGCATCGCACGACGCAATGGGGCGGCAGATTTTGCCGCCCGTCACGGTGAATAAAATTTTAACGATCGCCGCCTAGCGCACGCTCTGCCGGATGTGATGGTAAAGCGCGCGAATGGCCTGCGCTTCGCCGCCGCCTGGAGAGTGCGGTCGTTCCGAAGGCGCCCAGCCATAGATATCGAAGTGCGCCCAGCTCGTGGTGTTGGAGACGAAGCGCTTGAGGAACAAAGCAGCGGTGATCGCACCGGCCATACCGCCCGCCGGGGCATTGGTGATGTCGGCAAATTTCGCGCGGATGTCCTTTTCGTAGCCGGAATAGAGGGGCAACCGCCACAGCGGGTCGTCGGTCTCAAGGCTTGCCTCGGTCAAATCCTGGGCAAGTTCGGCATCATCGGTAAAGAAGGGCGGCAGGTCGGGACCGAGCGCGACGCGGGCCGCACCCGTCAGCGTCGCCATGTCGATCATGAGGTCGGGCGCATCCTCGTCCGCATAGGCAAGCGCATCCGCGAGGATCAAGCGGCCCTCTGCGTCGGTGTTGTCGATCTGGACGGTCAAGCCCTTGCGGCTCCGGTAGATGTCGCCCGGGCGGAAGGCGTTCGACGAGATCGAATTTTCGACGACCGGGATGATGACGCGGAGATCGACCTTGAGCTTGGCGTCCATGATCATCAGGGCGAGGCCCATGACGTTTGCTGCGCCGCCCATGTCCTTCTTCATCAGCAGCATCGAGGATGCCGGCTTGATGTCGAGACCACCGGTGTCGAAGCACACGCCCTTGCCGACCAGCGTGATCTTGCGATGACCCTTCTTGCCCCACCGCATTTCAAGCAGGCGCGGCGCATCGGCACTGGCGCGACCGACAGTGTGGACCAACGGGAAGTTCTGCCTGAGATCGTCACCGCTGACGACGTTGATCTCCGCCTTGTAGTGGGCGGCCAGACCACGGAATGCCGCTTCCAACTCGTTCGGCCCCATGTCGTTGGTCGGCGTATTGATCAGGTCGCGGGCCAGGAAGACGCCGGCCAGCTGCCGCTTGATATCCGCGCCATCGGCATCCCGCGGGATCATCAGCGTGGGGCCCGCGTTCTTTTCCGATTTGTAGCGGTCGTAGCGATAGCTGCCGAGGCCGAAGCCGAGCGACAGGCGATTGGCCGTCAGCGGCGCCGTTTCGATGTGCCAGTCGCCGGCCGGCAATGTGCGCGCAAGCTTACCGGTGATGTACGGGTGCTCGGAGGGATTGGTGCCGAGCCCGAACAGCGCGCCGCCGAGATGACCGTCTTCCGTCGGAATGAGCAGCAGCGAGCCACTCTCGGCCTTGTAGCCCGCCTTCTTCGCCCAATCGAGTGCGATCGGATCGATCGTGCCGGTTTCGATGTGCGCCGGGGTGACGGCAAAGATCGGCAGGGTTGAGCCGCCCTTGGTGTTGAACGGGGTCGGTCTCTCGATGAACTGATAGGGGGCCATGGGTATCCTTAGGGGCGTCCGGGAATCGCATCTTAACGGTCTGTTAGGGTTAACAGACTATTGCTGGAGTGAAGATTGCGTCAAAACCTTTCCCTGTTCCGTTTTGAGGTCAGACGCCGATTTCGGATCTCAGGGACGCACGATGCCTGCTTCGGCCAATAGTTTTCTCAAAACCCGGATTTTTCAGGGCGTCGCGACCGCGCTCGTCGTGCTGGCGCTGGCCGGCTGCACGACAACCAAGGACCGGATGACGACGGGATCGATACCGACACTCACCAAGCCGGTAGAAACGATGAACGAAGCCGAGCTGCGCGGCTCGACCGAGCGCGTCGGACAGGCCTATGAAAAGAACCCGCGCGATGCCGTCAACGGTGTGAACTACGCGAACCTCCTGCGCATGCAAGGCCGCGACGTCCAGGCTCTTGCTGTCATGCAACAGGTTGCCATTTCCAACCCGACCGATCGTACCGTGCTGGCGGCCTATGGAAAGGCTCAGGCTGCGGCCGGTCAATTGCAGCAGGCGCTTGATACGATTGGCCGCGCGCAGACCCCGGACCGTCCGGACTGGAAGCTGACATCGGCGGAAGGAGCGATCCTCGATCAGCTCGGCCGCCCCACCGAAGCACGTCAGCGCTATCGCGAAGCCCTCGATATCCAACCCGGCGAGGCATCGATCTTGTCCAACCTCGGCATGTCCTATGTGCTGACCGGCGACCTCAGGACAGCGGAGACTTATCTGCGCCAGGCCGCGGGGCAGCCTAGTGCTGATAGCAGGGTCCGCCAGAATCTGGCGCTCGTCGTCGGCCTCCAGGGCCGCTTCCTCGAGGCAGAAAAGATTGCGCGCGGAGAGCTTTCACAAGAACAGGCAGACGCCAATGTCGCCTATCTGCGCTCGATGCTGTCGCAACAAAATTCCTGGCAAAAACTCGCGGCCAAGGACAATAGCAGTTCAGCCACGAGCACCAACTGACGTCAGCGACCGGCAAGTCCCGAGGTTACGAGCTGCACGCCGAGCCCGGCCATGACCGTACCGGCAAGGCGATCGATCCATGTCTTCGCCGCCAGATATAGCCGCCTCGGATGCTTTGCCGAGAATGCGAGCGCCACGACCGCATACCAGCCTGCTTCGACGGCAAAAACGCCAACTGGCAATGCGAAAATCAACCCGAGCGGAACGGTCTTCGGTAGCAAGGCAGCAAAGATGCTTGCATAGACGACGATCGCCTTGGGGTTGCTGAGCTGGGTCAGGAGGGCCGTGGCAAAGCTTCGAGCCAGCGCACGATTGTCGCTTCCTGCATCGCCGATATGGATCGGCTCGCGTGCGCCACGCCAAATTCTAACGGCGATGTAGACCAGATAGGCGCCGCCGGCCACCTTCAGAGCCAGATAGAGCCATTCGAATTGCGCAAGCAGCGCCGTCAGTCCGGCTAGCGCCAAGACACTGAAGGCAACGCCACCAATCCCCATGCCTAGCGCAGCCGCAAGCCCGTCCAGGCGTGAACGCGACATCGCAATCCGTGAAACGAGGACAAAGCTTGGGCCGGGGCTCATCGCCCCGATCGACAGGGCTGCAATAATACTCAGGAAGATGCTTGCGGACGACATCGCTGGCTCCTGCTCGCTCGCGGAGAGATGCCGCTGAACCTAAGCCCAACGCCTCGAGATCGCCAGTCTCGCTGGAATGAAAACTTAGAAACTATCCGCCACCTTGATACCGGCAGGTCCGAGGATGACAGCGACGAGAACCGGCAGGAAGAACAGGATCATCGGCACCGTCAGCTTCGGCGGCAAAGCTGCGGCCTTTTTCTCGGCCTCGTTCATGCGTTCGTCGCGACCTTCCTGCGCAAGGACGCGCAGTGCCTGTGAAATCGGCGTGCCGTAGCGATCCGCCTGTATCAGGGCCTGGGTGACCGACTGCACCAATGGGATCTGCGTGCGCAGGCCGAGGTTCTCAAGCGCAACGCGCCGATCGGGAAGGAAGGAGAGTTCGGCCGTCGTCAAAATCATTTCCTCCGCCAGCGGTGGCGAGGCTTCGCCGAGTTCTTCCGATACACGACGCATGGCTGCCTCGATCGAGATGCCCGACTCGACGCAGATCAGCATCAGGTCGAGCGCGTCCGGCCAAGCGCGCTTGATCGAATGCTGGCGCTTCCCCATCCGATTGGAGATGAAAATGTTCGGAGCATAAAAGCCCGCATAGGCGATCCCCAACGTCACCAGGAAACGCATCATCGTCGGCTTGTCGGCAAGATTGTTGAGGCCGAACACCCAAAAGACTGCGAGGCCGAAGAACAGGAACGGCAGCAGGAAGCGTGCGACGAGGAACATGTTCAGCGCATTCTCCGACCGGAACCCGGCGGCGCGGAGCTTATTCATGGTGTTTTCGTCGACCAGCGCCTCGCGGAGGTTGAACTTCTCCACGATCTGCCGAACCGAATGGTTGTTCTGGTTGCGAAGCGAGGCTTTCCCCGACGAATCGGCATTCATGCGCGCGCGTTCGCGGGCGCGGATCTGCTCGCGCTCGGTCGACACGGCCTTCATGCGCTTGCTGAGGTCGCCGCGCTCGAAAAACGGAACAGCAATCGTGTACAGGCTGGCGAACACTGCGATCGCCACCAGCACTGCGATCAGCATGGAAGGGTCAGTCAGTGTGGTCGCGAGATCAGATGACATCGCCCGTCTCCATCAAATGTCGAAATTGACCATATTGCGCATGACGAACATACCGATCGACATCCAGACGGCCGAAACGCCCATAATCAGGTGGCCACGGGGGTCGGTAAATAGGACCAGCATATATTCGGGCGAGGTGAGATAGACGAGCGTTGCCACGATAAAGGGCAGCGCGCCGATGATGACAGCGGACGCCTTCGCTTCCATCGAAAGCGCCTTCACCTTCGCTTTCATTTTCTTTCGATCGCGCAGGACCTTTGCCAGATTGCCGATGGCTTCCGACAGGTTGCCACCCGCCTGCGACTGGATCGCGATGACGATGGCAAAGAAGCTCACTTCCTGCAGCGGCATCTGATTGGCCATGCGGGCGCAGGCATCCGGCACGCTGAGACCGACCTGTTGCGATTCAATCACACGCCGGAATTCGCTCTTCACAGGGTCTTTACCCTCGTTGGCGATCAGCCGGATAGCATCATTCAGCGGCAGGCCCGATTTAATCGAACGCACGATCACGTCGAGCGCGTTGGGGAATTCGTCGAGAAACTTGTTCTGCCGCCGCTTGATCAGGAAGCCGAGCACCCAGCGCGGCAACCCAAGCCCGGCGACAATGGGCAGACCGAGCACCACCACAACAGAGGCGTCAGCGAGAAAAGCCACGGACATCAGGATGAAGCCGAAGATGGCGCTGAACGTGTAGAAGCGCCCTGGTGTGATCTTTAAACCGGCCTGCGTCAGCCGCGATTTCAATGACAGCTTCTTCTTCGTGTTTTCCTGTTGCCGCTTCTCGAGATCCTTCAGATTGTCCTGCACCGACTTTCGACGCTTCGACATTTCCTGAACGCGGTCGCGGGCTGCCTTGACGCTGGCTTTATCTGCTTCCGCTGAGGCGACACGGTTGACGCGGCTTGCCGATTTCTTTTCGGTTTCCATCCGGGTGAAAAGAAGGCCATAGCAAACAGCGCCCGCCGCAACGGCGGCGAGCACGACAATGGCCAACACGACAGGATCGAACCCGAACATTTCACTAATCCTTGGACTTGGCTTCCATTTCGTCGAGCGCGGCAGCAAGGCGCTTCTCTTCATTGAAGTAGCGGGCGCGATCCCAGAAATGCGGCTTGCCGATGCCGGTCGACTTATGCCGGCCGATTAGCCGGCCCGAGGCATCTTCGCCCTCGATTTCGTAGCGCATCAGGTCCTGGGTGATGATGACGTCGCCTTCCATGCCGATCACTTCGGTGATCTGCGTGATGCGGCGCGAACCATCGCGCAGGCGGGCCGCCTGGACGATGATATCGATCGAACCGGAGATAATTTCGCGCACCGTCTTTGCCGGCAGCGTGAACCCCCCCATGGCGATCATCGATTCGATACGGCTCAGGCATTCACGCGGCGAGTTCGAGTGGATCGTGCCCATCGAGCCGTCGTGACCGGTGTTCATTGCCTGCAGCAGGTCGAAAACCTCAGGTCCGCGCACTTCGCCGACGATGATGCGTTCTGGTCGCATACGCAGGCAGTTCTTGACGAGATCGCGCATGGTGATCTCGCCTTCGCCTTCGATGTTCGGCGGGCGTGTTTCCAGACGTACCACGTGTGGCTGCTGAAGTTGCAGTTCGGCAGTGTCTTCACAGGTGATGACACGCTCATCCGCGTCGATGTAGCGGGTAAGGCAGTTGAGCAGCGTCGTCTTGCCAGAGCCCGTACCGCCTGAAATGACGACATTGCAGCGAACGCGGCCGATGATCTGGAGCAGCGTCGCGCCCTCGGGTGTGATGGCGCCGAACCGAACGAGCTGCTCGAGGTTCAGCTTGTCCTTCTTGAACTTACGGATTGTAAGCGCCGGTCCGTCGATGGCGAGCGGCGGTGCAATGACGTTGACACGCGATCCGTCCGGTAGGCGTGCGTCGCAGATCGGGCTCGATTCATCGACACGGCGACCAACCTGGCTAACGATGCGCTGGCAGATTGAAAGCAGTTGCGAATTGTCACGGAAGCGGATTTCGGACTCGATGGTCTTGCCGCCGACTTCGATGAAGGTTTGCCCGGCGCCGTTGACCATGATGTCGGCGATATCGTCTCGCGCCAGCAGCGGCTCGAGAGGACCATAACCAAGGACGTCGTTGCAGATGTCCTCGAGCAGTTCTTCCTGCTCGGAAATCGACATCGCGAAGTTCTTGATCGTGATAATGTCGTTGACGATGTCGCGGATTTCTTCACGGGCGCTCTCACCATCGAGCTTGGCAAGCTGCGAAAGGTCGATCGTGTCGATCAGCGCGGAGAAAACCTGCGCCTTTGTATCGTAATACTCGTCGGTGCGGGCAGGGCGCTTGCGCTGCGGCGTCTGCATCGGCGGCGGGGGAACCTGCTGGCGCGGAGGTTCGCGCTGGGGTTCGACGAGAACCGCAGGTGCAGACGGGGAGGGCTGTTGCACTGGCGGAGGCGGCGCGATTGTGCCGCCGGCCTTGCCAAATCCCTCGTTTCCGCGTTTTCCGAACATGCCTTATTCCAATCTACTCTTGCGGGCGTTACTTGCGCTTCAGCAGGCCGAGCAATCTACCTTTGCGCGCCTTTCTGACGGCAATCCGCCCAGTCACGATGTGTGATATCTGCGAAAATGTTTCCGCGGTTGGCGACTTCGCATCCATCTCCGAAATCATACGGCCGCTATTGGCCGCATTCCCGAAGAGGTGGGCGTCGAATGGGATGATGGCGATCGGATCGGTCTCCAGCGGCTCGCAGAAATCCGACGGGCTGATCTCCGGCCGTTTTGGCATGCCGACCTGATTGAGGATCAGATGCGGCATCTTGTCGTTGGGCCGCATCTTACGCAGCGCGTCCATCATGTTCTTGGCGTTGCGGAGGTTGGCGAGGTCGGGGGAGGCGCAGATGACGACCTCATCGACGCTCGCGAGCACCGAACGCGTCCATTCCGACCAGGCATGTGGTACGTCGAGGACGGTAACAGGGGCATTGCGCTGCAATACCTCGAGAACGGGCTGGAAGGCATGTCCTTCAAAGTCATAGGCACGATCGAGAAGGGAAGGGGCGGCAAGCAGCGACAGGTGCTCCGAGCACTTCGTCAGCAGACGATCAAGAAACACCTCATCCAGACGGTCAGGCGCATAGACCGCCTCGGCGATACCCTGGGTCGGGTCCTGGTCGAAGTCGATATTGGCAGTGCCATAAGGCAGGTCGAGATCCGCAAGGATCGTTTCCGTCGAGAATAGGTTGGAAATACCGAAGGCGCAGTTGTGGGCGATTGTCGAGGAACCAACGCCGCCCTTGGCGCCGATGAAGGCGATGCTGCGGCCAAGCGGTTCCGCATCCGGGTCAACGAAGATAGTAGCCATCGCCATCATGATGTCAGGCATGGCAACAGGCTGGACCATATACTCGGAAATGCCGTTGCGGACGAGTTCGCGGTAAAGCGCGATGTCGTTGTAATAGCCGACGATAATGACCTTGGTGGAAGGGTCGCATACCGAGGCAAGCGGCGCCAGTTCGGTGAGCAGATTGCCGGCTCCGGCCCTGGTTTCGAGAATGATGAGATTTGGCGTCGGCGCCGACGCGAACATGTTCGCAGCGGCTGCGATGCCACCGCTGGTGATCCGCAAGCCGACCTTAGACATTCGGCGATCCTGGCCGCAACGCTCCATGACCCGCTGCAATTCTTCGCTCTCGCAGAAGGCATGCACCGATATGCGAGGCAGTGGACGCATGTTTTCGAGTTCGGCCATGCGAATGGCGTCCTCGGCGTTCCGTAGCTCGGTGGTATTCTTGATCTCGTATTCGACGGTGCTCATCTTCAATCCTACCGTTCAGAAGCTATCGGCGCTGCCGCTGACGTCCTCGATGTTGCTCGTGCGCTCACGGTATTCCTTGATCGCCGCGTTGCGCCGGGTCGCATCGATGGGGGTCATGCCGCGCGGCGCGATCAGGTCTTCAGGGTTCGCTATTTGCGCGGCCAAATTATTCTGCGTTGCGCAGCCGAAGTTGTAGTAGTTCTGGTTGTTGAAATCGTTGATCATATCCCTCGGCCACTGTCCGCACTGCGAGGTCATCGCAGTCGTGCCGACGAAGGTCAGGCGGATGGGAGCCGAGTCCCCGATGCCCGTGGCGGCATAGGTGCTGTTGACGATTTTGGAGCTGGCGACGCCGCGGGCCGAGAGCTCTGCGCGCACTTGGCCGCGGAGCTGACGTGCTGCGGAGGAGTTGGGCGATCCTTCGGGCGTCAATAGGTAGACCGGTCCGGTCGCCCGCGACGTATAATTCTGCGCAAAGCCGCGGATCATGTCGCGCTGGGCGATGTTCAGACGACGATCCGTCGAAGCGACCGGGATATCGACCGATTGCTCGGCTTCGGCAACCACGATCGGGTGACGCTGACGATAGTCGTCAGGAATGCCGCCGGTCGTCAGCTGGTCGTGGGAGGCGCAGCCGGAGAGCAGGGCGGTCGCCACTGTGATCGCGGTCAGCAGCGATTTCGAAAAGCGGTATTCATACGCAGTGTTCTGCTTGTGGGCCATCGGCTGATCTCTGTGTTGTGCCATCGCTGATCCTGCTGCGCTCATTTGTAGATGAACCCGATGGAGCCATGGAATTGAGCGTCGGCGACCGGCGTTTCGCGGCCGCCGTAAACCTTGTTGACGCGGTTGAGCAGGAAAGCCGCTGCGTCGTTTTCCGGGCTGAAGTTGTCGTCCGGACGGTTGAGTTCGTTGCGGGCAACCGGGCGGACGAGATAGGGCGTCGCGATGATGACCAGCTCGGTCTCGTTGCGCTCCACCGTGCGCTGCCGGAATAAAGTGCCGAGTAGGGGAATCTTGTTGACGCCGGGCGTTCCGTTCGAGGTCTGCGCAACGTCGTCGCGGATCAGACCGGCGAGCGCGATCGAACCACCGGACGGAAGTTCAACCGATGTTTCAGCCGCGCGACGCTGGTAGGTCGGAGTCGAGCCGGAAACCGAAGGCGCTGGCTCCGATACGTTCGTCTTGATCTCCAAGCTGATGCGGCCGGAGGACAGAACCACCGGCTTGAAGGCGAGATTGATGCCATAGTTGTACGGGACGATCGTGACGTTTCCGTCGTTGTCCGTCGTGGAATAAAGCACTTGGCCGCCGGAATTGAACGTTGCGGCCTGGCCGGAAATTGCCGTTAGTGTCGGCTCGGCCAGCGTGTTGACGACCTTTGCCTGCTCGAGTGCGCTTAGATAGGTGGAGATATCGTATTTCCCTATGGAGCTCTTGAAGAGAGCCGCCAGGCCGCCGCCCACGATCGCGGTGGCGCTATCTGTGTTGGGGGAACCGAGTTGGGCGACCGTGAGGCCTCTGGAGTTCGAAACCAGATTGTCGAAGCCGAGTTGTTTCAGCACTTCCCTGCGAACTTCTGCGATCGTCACCTTCAACGTGACCTGATCTTCGCCTTGGATCTGCAAAAGGTTGACGACCTGCGAGGTTTGGCGGCCCTCAGCGAACAGGGCCACGGACCCATCTCCACCTGAACTGGTCGCCGTTTCCGTACGCGTCGTCGCTTCGCCGCCCTTCAGGAAGACCTGGGCCAGATCAGCGGCCTGTGCCGCGTCCTGGGGCGTGCGAACCGTTCCGGTCAACACGATGTTGTCCGATACGATTTCCACCTTGATGTTGGAGTCCGGAATGAAGCGCCGGAGATTGGTTTCCAGGCCGGCGACGTCGCGCTCGATCGCGATATCGAGGCTGACGATCTGCTGGCCATCGGCGCCGAAGATGAAGATGTTCGTTTGCCCGACGGTTTTGCCGAAGAGATAGATGCGGCGCGAGCTACGGGTGACCGCGTCGGCCATGGAAGGGTCCGAGACGAGGATATCATGCGCGTCGACGGGCAGGTCGACGACGATCGCCTTCTTCAAGCCGAGCTTCAGACTGCGGTGTGCACCAGGTCCAGCCTGAGTGATGTTAACGATCCCATCTGAAACTGCGTATGCAGCTCTTGTAGCAAGAACGCCAGGTGCGGCGCCGGAGAGCCCGATTGCAAAAGACAAGCACCCTGCCATCAAGGGCTTCATGTGGCGCGTCAAACTGCCCATTCCCATTTCCTTTACTCGGCCTTCGGCGCGCTGGCGGCGTCTGTAACGATTGAGCCTGATTTGATGACCTGGACGATGGCGCTGCCGTTGTCGCCGCTGAGGAGGTAGTCCGCAGCGCTGGTATCCTGTTCCTGGGCATCCGCGACCGAGCGCAAGGCCAGTGACAGCCGGTCTGCCATCTGCTGCGCGACGGCCAGCACCTTGGTTTGGTCGGGGGTTAGTTCCAGCGTTGCAGTGGTACCGACCACGGCTTTCGAGCCGTCTTCCTTTTCCTGAATTTGTTGGTCGATCGCGAGCACGCGGACGTTGCTGAGCACGGTCTCGGTCAGATACTTGTCCGCTTCCTTCGCCTTTCGAACCATGATGACGTCGACGCGGTCATTCGGCAGGATGAAGCCGCCTGCACCTGTCGAAACCGAGATTTCGGTTGCGACGGCACGTTTTCCGGAAGGCAGGAGCGAAGACATGATGCGGCTGTTTGAGTCGGCGATCTTTTCCGCGCGGATCGGCTCGCCCTCGAAAATCGGAAGGCGGACGACGGCACCCTGCAGGTCTTTCAGGGCATCAGGCTTGTCCGCTTCGGTGATAAAGCCCTGGACGACGCCACTTTGCGGCCAACCCATCCAGTGAACCGCCTTGTCATCCAATCGCGCGCCGACCGGGAGGTTGGCGCTGGAGACGAGCACACTGACGGTTGGCTCCTTTTCGACCACCGACTGAACCTGGGTGACAACGGAGCCGCGGCCCGCGAGAGTCATCGCCAGCACGCCGGCAAGGCCGGCAGCAACGACAGCCACTCCAAGTATCAAAAGGCGGGCGGGTCTCATCGATCATTCCTCGGGGATTCGCGGTATTCGCCCGAAGAATGGCTCACAATTGGTGTAATTATGGTTAATGAAAACCTTCGATCTTAAGTTAACGGAGGCTTAAATGGCGCTATTTCAGGCCTTCTAGTGCCGCAACAAAGACCGGTGAGGAGGGAAAGGCAATAAAGCCGCCCGCGGCGATAGCAATGCCGTACGGGATTTTCTTGGCGAGAAGAATCGAACTCGGAACCGGTAGCCCGGCCGCCAGGATAACATGGGCTTGTGTACGGATCAGAAGGATCAAAAGAGTGACGATGCCGCCAAATACGCCGACATAAACCAGAAATTCAACAAGAGCCGGGCCAAAGCCGAACCAGAGAGCCGCCGCGGCGAGCAGCTTTGCGTCGCCGCCACCCATGATATTTAGGGCGAATAGGACAAAGCAGACGGCGAGAACTGCAAATGCAGCAACCAAGTGCGTCCCCAACACAATGAAGGGCATTCCTGTCGTTGTTGCGACCCCGAGGAACGTCACGGCGAGAATTACTGACGCACGGTTGGGGATCGTCATCGTGAACAAGTCAGAGAACGCCGCGATGGCAAGGCAGAGCGGGAAAATCACAAATACGACTGCCGAGATCATTCCGTTGAATCCCCATGAATAGAAAGGCTCACAGCGTTAACTGTGAGCCCGATTTTCACTTAGGCAAAGCGCGGTCTCGCCGCCGCCTTAAGCCGCTGATCAGGGAACGGTAGCCGGAGCCTTGGAGGCTGCCGAGTTCATGGTCACGGAAAGGTTGTTGAACAGAACGTTCAACTTGCCGCCGAGTGCACTGGCGCCGGTGATGAGGGCGACGGAGATCAGCGCTGCGATCAGGCCGTATTCAATTGCGGTCGCGCCGGATTCGTCCTTCAGAAAACGGCTAACAAGCTTGGTCATGGTAACTCCTACTCCAGTTGAGGTTCAGCACGTCCGCCAACTGTTGCCGTTGATCGGATTGCCACAATTTAGCCAAAGCCTGTTTCCATCAACTTAAAGAGTTGGGTTACCGGTTCGTAAACACGACTAGACGATCTGGCGTGGTAAGTATTTTCTTTCCTGGTTACTTAGAATTTGAGGAAAATCTGGCATATCGCGCAGTAATCGACGCTTGTGATGTTCCAAAGATAACCTTGCGCGAACGCGCAAGGACCGGAAGCAGGCACTTCGCTAGCGAAAAGCTGTTTCTATCTGGTTCACAAAGCCGGCATCATGGACAAATTTGAATAGGTTTAAGGCTTCATTCACCAATTTTTCTCATCCTGTTCCGTGAAATCGCCGAAACCCGAAAGAGATCGAAAATGTCGTCGAGTGGCAAGAGGATCATTCCCGCCTGCTTTTTTGCCATCCTCGGCTTAGGTGGATCCGCGCTCGCTCAACAGGACGTATTGCGCGTCTATATGGATCAAGCGCGCGTTTTGAAGCTCGACCGTCCGGTCAGCAAGGTGATTGTAGGCAACGCAAAGGTGGCGGACGCAACGGTCGCTGATTCCAAGACGATCGTCCTTACCGGGCGCAGTTTCGGAACGACCAACCTTGTGCTGCTCGATGCTGACGGTAACGCAATTCTGGATGAGAGCATCCTGGTATCGATCGACGAGGCAAACACGGTCCGCGTCTTCCGCCAGACGGAGCGTTCGGTTCTTTCCTGTACCCCAAATTGCGAACAGCACAGCCAGCAGGGCGCTGAAACCGCAGCCGCGGGCCAGTGACAGTCATCAAACGACATTTTCCGTTAAACTTCTGATCCGACCTGAAACGGAAAATCAACGATCACACCTTACAACAGTGTAGTCGTAGCTGTCCTCGGATGCATGCCATGAAGGAAACGGATCAAGTAGCGGACGCGACCGCCCGCCTTCATCGGTGGAAGAGGCCGCGATTGACCGCATTTGCGCGCTCGCGTGACGGTGCAGCGGCGATCGAATTCGCTCTCCTGGCTATTCCCTATTTCATGGTTGTCTTTGCCATCATCGAGACGTTCGTCGCGTTCGCGGGTGAGCAATTGGTGTCCAATGCCGTCGATACGATGAGCAGAAAGATGCGGACGGGACAGATCACACCTGCAAACACGAATGCAACGGCATTCCGGACGGCGTTCTGCAATGAAATCGCAATTCTGATAACATGCTCTTCGACGGAAGTTGCGACGCCAAGCAAACTGTTCATCGACGTGCAGAACTTCAGCACGTTTGCCGCCGTTCCCACGACGATACCGAGAACGTCCACCAGCACCTATGCAGATATCAAGACCTCTGACTTCAAGTACCTGCCTGGCGGATCGGGTACGATCAACATGGTCAGGGCCTACTACCGCTGGCAGATTATCACCGATCTGATTCGACCTTACATTAGCAGCGTCCGCCCCACCGACGGCTCCTCCTCCTATTTCCTGATCGTCGCCACGACAGCCTTCCAGAACGAGCAGTACTGATGGTAGCTCGTGACGCGGTGATTCAACTTCGCAGGCTCGCGAGACGCTTCATTCGGGATCGCCAGGGCGTGGGTGCGATCGAATTCGCCATCCTGTTCCCGATCCTAGTGATGCTGTACGTCGGCGCCTTTGAGATCACCGTTGGTCTCAGCATCAGCAAGCGCGCCAGTCGGGCGGCCGGGATGATTACCGACATCGTGACTCAACAAAAAAGCGTGACCAAGGCTTGGCTCACCGACATGCCGGCGGTCGCCACTGCGGCTTTCGTACCCTATGGCTCCACAGGTCTCGTGGTGAAGATCACTGGCATCGCGATCGACGGCACTGCAACCCCAAAGGTGGCATGGTCCTGGGCACAGGATGGCAGCCGTCCTTACGCATTAAATTCTGCCACGACGATACCGACCGAGATGAAGAAGGCCAATACCTTCTTGGTTCGCACCGAACTCAGCGTTCCCTACAAGCTCTTCTTGTTCGCGCCCTATTTGGTGCCGAACGACAGCACGATCACCATCAGCCGCAGCTACCTCTATCTGCCGCGGGCGAGCCCGACTGTCACGTGTGGCGATTGCTGAGGTCCCAAGCTCGTTTGCCAAGCGCCCTCCACCGTTATAAGGCTTGAGCAGCAGCAGCCCGCACTACGCGGGCCGTCAATTTTTGTCGCTGGGTGGAGCATGGCGCGAGCCTTTCTTTTTGTTCTGGATTCATTTGGTGTCGGCGGCGCGCCCGATGCGACTGCCTATGGCGATGAGGGTGCCAATACACTCGGACACATCGCGGAATTCTGCGCGGCCGGTGCCGGTGATCGCGAGGGATTGCGCTCCGGCCCCCTCAAGCTTCCGAATATGTCAGCCCTGGGTCTCGTTCATCTTGCCAAGGCCGCCTCGGGTCGCTTCCCGGCCGGGATGCCGGTGCCAGAGAAAACCTACGCTATGTTCGGTTCCGCCAGCGAAGTTTCCCGCGGCAAGGACACGCCATCGGGTCACTGGGAGATCGCTGGGACGCCGGTGACATTCGACTGGGGGTACTTTCCGACGGAAGGCGAAGCGTTTCCGGCGCAGCTCACCGAGGCGCTCTGCAGGGCGGCTGATGTTCCAGGAATTCTAGGCAACTGCCACGCCTCCGGCACCGACATCATTGCCCGCCACGGCGAAGAGCATATCCGGACCGGAAAGCCGATTTGCTACACCTCGTCGGACTCCGTCTTCCAGGTTGCCGCGCACGAAACACATTTCGGCCTCGACAGGCTGATGACCTTTTGCGCGATCGCGCGGGCGCTGCTCGACCAATACAACATCGGTCGCGTCATCGCTCGGCCATTCGTTGGGGAAACGGCCTCGACGTTTCAGCGCACCGGAAACCGTCGCGATTTTTCGGTGCCGCCGCCGGAGCCGACGCTTCTCGATCGACTTGTGAAGGAAGGCCGCAAGGTCCATGCCATTGGCAAGATCGGCGACATCTTTGCGCATAAGGGTGTATCCCGAGTGATCAAGGCGAACGGCAACGAGGCGTTGATGGACGCCAGCCTCACGGCCATGGATACTGCGGAAGATGGCGAACTGGTCTTCACCAACTTTGTCGATTTCGACATGGTCTACGGCCACCGCCGGGACGTCGCGGGCTATGCCGCTGCGCTTGAAGCCTTCGACGCCAGGCTGCCCGAGGTCGGCGGCAAGCTGAAGCCCGGCGACCTTGTTATTCTGACCGCTGATCATGGTTGCGACCCGACATGGCGCGGGACGGATCACACGCGCGAACGCGTGCCGATCATTGCCTATGGACCTGGAATGCGATCTCGCGATATCGGCATTCGCACCACCTACGCCGACATTGGCGAGACGATCGCCCGCCACTTGCGGATTCCGCCGGGGGCACACGGGAGAAGTTTTCTATGACATCGCATTTGAAGAAGGTCGAGCTTCACTGCCACCTGGAGGGTGCCGCGCCGCCGGCGCTAACCTTGGCGCAGGCCCGGAAATACAACATCGACATCAGCGCGTATCTCGCGGATGGCGTCTATGTCTGGCATGACTTTGCGAGCTTCCTCGAGTGCTACGACAAGGTCTCCGAGGTCTACAAGACCGAGGAAGACTATGCGCTGCTGACCGAATCATATCTGGATGAGCTCGCGGGTATCGGCACCATCTACAGCGAGCTGATCGTCTCTCCTGATCACGGCAAGCGGATCGGGCTCGGTGCAGACGCCTACATCGAGGGCGTGTGCGAAGGCATTCGTCGAGCAAAGACGAAAAGCGGCATCGAGGCGCGCCTGATCGTCACTGGCGAACGGCATTTCGGCCCCGAAAGTGTCGTCGGCGCAGCCGAATATGCGGCCAAGGCGAAGAACCCGCTGATCACCGGCTTCAATCTTGCCGGCGAGGAGCGGATGGGTCGCGTTGCCGACTATGCACGTGCTTTCGACATCGCCCGCGATTCCGGGCTCGGCCTTACCATCCATGCTGGCGAAGTCTGCGGCGCCTTCAGCGTTGCCGATGCGCTCGAAGTTGTCAGGCCTTCGCGCATCGGACATGGCGTCCGTGCGATCGAGGACACGGATCTCGTCAAGCGGCTCGCCGATCTCGGAACCGTGCTGGAGGTTTGTCCCGGCTCGAATATTGCCCTGAACGTCTTTCCGGACTTCGCATCTCACCCTTTGCGAAAGCTCAAGGAGGCTGGGGTCCGCGTGACGATCAGTTCCGACGACCCGCCGTTCTTCCATACCTCGCTGGAGCGCGAGTACGAATTGGCCGCCGACGCCTTCGGCTTCAACGATGCCGCAATCAACGAGATGACCCGAACCGGCATCGAAGCGGCCTTCGTCGATGAGCCAACGCGCCAGGCACTGTTTGCCCGGATGTGATCCCCCAGCCCTGGGGATCAGCGTTGCAAAATGGCCTCCGCTCTTGCGGTGGAGGCAATTTCCATGAAAGAAACATCCGATACGAACAACGATAGGAAGGGCTCGGCCATGGACGGCGTAACGGTCATCGATCACCCGCTTGTGCAGCACAAACTCACGATCATGCGGCGCAAGGAGACATCGACCGGGAGTTTCCGCCGGCTCCTGCGCGAAATCTCGACGCTGCTTTGCTACGAAGTGACCCGCGATCTGGAGCTTACGATGGAGACCATCGAGACACCGCTGCAGACCATGGAGTCGCCGATCCTCGAAGGCAAGAAGCTGGTTTTCGCGTCGATTCTGCGCGCTGGAAACGGCCTTCTTGAAGGCATGCTTGATCTTGTGCCGTCGGCACGCGTTTCGCATATCGGCGTCTACCGTGACCATGAGACGTTGCAGCCGGTCGAATATTACTTCAAGGCGCCTGAAGATATCTCCGAGCGCCTGATCATCGTCGTTGACCCGATGCTGGCCACCGGCAATTCGTCGATCGCCGCGATCGATAAGCTGAAGGAGCGTGGCGCGCATAACATTCGCTTCCTCTGCCTTCTGGCCGCCCCTGAGGGCATCAAGAACTTCCGCGACGCGCATCCCGATGTGCCGGTCTTCACGGCCTCGATCGACAGCCACCTGAACGAGAAGGGTTACATCATGCCTGGTCTCGGCGATGCGGGCGACCGCATGTACGGCACGAAGTAATTCGCAATTCGTTTACCAAGTTCATTGCTGCCTGTGGCCCGGACAAGTTTGCCGGGCCATTTGCCTTGCCGGCATTAGCAACTTGTCAGCAAATATGGTGTAGGACCTGTAAGCATGGCCACGCATGACGCGGGGTTTATACAGGAAGGATTTCTGTCCCGATGCTCGTGCGTACCGTCATTTTTGCAAGCGTTGCCGCCGTGCTTGCGACGCAAGTTCCATCCATCATGGGAAAGCGTGGCGGCGAAGTGGCTCTTTCGGCCAACTTCGTTACCGGTAGCGCTGATCAGGCGCCTGCCACGGCCGCCGCTGGCGGCACAATGCGGCTTCGAGCCGACGCCCAAGGACATTACTCCGGAGACTTCAAGATCAACGGTCGACCGGTGCAGGGCCTGATCGATACGGGCGCAACCTATGTCGCTCTGAACGAGAGCTTCGCCCGGCGCCTTGGCTATACCGGCAACCGACTGGATTTTCGCTATTCGGTCGATACCGCGAATGGGCAGACGAAGGCGGCGCATGTGACGCTTGATCGGGTGGAAATCGGGGGCATCCGCGTGCGGGAGGTGGAAGCTTTCGTGCTGAAAGATGACGCCCTTACCTCCACGCTCGTTGGCATGAGCTTCCTCAAGAAGCTTGCTTCCTATTCCGTTGCGGGCGGATCGCTCAGTTTGAAGCAATAGCCACGATACGCTCGCAAACGACATCGGGGATGACAGGCTGACGCTCGCCGATCCTGTAGTTGGCGGCCAGCGCGGCGACTGACGCGTCTGCGGCATCCTCGTTGGCTGCATGTACCAGCGCAATCGGATCGCCCTGTTCGACATGGGTGCCAAGCGGCAAAATGTCGGATACCCCGACGCGGTGATCGATCCTGTCCTCGGGATGCCGTCGTCCGCCCCCGAGGTCGACGACGATCATGCCGATCTCACGAACGTCGCAGCCGGAGAGCCAACCGGATTGAGTCGCGAGAACCGCCTTGGTTACCGGCGCGTGGACAAGGTATTTGTCCGGCTCTTCCAGGAGGTCCGAGGGGCCGCCGAGCAGGCGCACCATGCGGGCAAAGCATTCGGCGGCCCTACCCGACGAAACGGCGTCAGCGGCTCGCGTTTCGCCATCCTGCACTGAGGAGGCCACGCCGGATTCCATCAGCATCTCGGCCGCAAACGCCAGAACGGCAGCCTCCAGCCGGGTGTTCTTCTTTCTGCCTGCCAGAAAATCCAGGCAGTTGCGGATCTCCACGGCGTTTCCTGCCGCATCCGCCAGCGGCTGGTTCATGTCGGTGATCAGCGCCGACGTCCGCACACCCGCGCTGTTGGCGACATCGACGAGCGAGCGTGCCAACATCTCTGCGTCTTTCGGCTCGGCCATGAATGCGCCCGTGCCGACCTTGACGTCGAGCACCAGCGTCTGCAGTCCGGCCGCGAGCTTCTTTGAAAGGATCGAGGCCGTGATGAGAGGGATCGAGTCGACCGTCGCCGTTACATCCCTGATGGCATAGAGTTTGCCATCGGCGGGAGCAAGCGCGCCGGTCTGGCCGATAATGGCGCAGCCGACATCCTTCACGACCTTGCGGAAAACAGCCGCATCAGGCGTGATGGTATAGCCGGGAATGCTCTCCAGCTTGTCCAAGGTGCCGCCGGTGTGGCCAAGACCACGACCCGATATCATCGGGACGGCCAGGCCGCATGCAGCCGCGATCGGCGCGAGCATCAGTGAAACATTGTCGCCGACGCCGCCTGTCGAATGCTTGTCGGCGATCGGCCTGTCGATGTCTGTCCAGCTCAGCGTTTCGCCGGAACGCGCCATGGCCAGCGTCAGCGCCACCACCTCCTCGCGCGACATGCCCTTGAACCAGACCGCCATGGCAAAAGCGCCGATCTGTCCCTCGGAGAGCTGACCGGAAGCAAGCGCGGCAATGAACGATTGGATGTCCTCTTCGGAAAGCGTTCCGCCGTTTCGCTTTTGGCGGATGATCTCCTGCGGGATCATTTCAATAGCTCGATGCAGCGGCGGGCGCCGATTGCGTACCGCTAAGGACGGCAAGAATGTCGTCGAGCAAACCGGATGCGCCGAAACGGAAGGTGGAGGGCATCGGCCAATCGGGTGCCAGGATCGTTTCTGCGAGGCTCAGGTAGAGCGCCGCGTCGGCTACCGACCCGATACCACCCGCCGGCTTGAAGCCGACTTTCCGACCACTTTGGCGAATGACCCGAAGCATGATGTCGGCGGCTTCCAGCGTCGCATTGACGGCGACTTTGCCGGTTGACGTCTTGATGAAGTCGGCACCCGCTTCGACGGCGAGTTCGGCGGCGCGACGGATCAGCGCCGCATCCTTGATTTCGCCGGTTTCGAGAATGACTTTGAGCAGGATCGGACCCTTGCACTCGGCGCGGATGGCCGCGACCATGTCGGTGACGGCCCTGCCGCTGCCGGTCATGAACTTCCGATAGGGGATCACGAGGTCGATTTCATCGGCGCCGTCGGCAATCGCTTCGCGGGTTTCCGCTGCAACGTCGGCGACTTCCATCTCGCCCGAGGGGAAGTTGACGACCGTCGCGATCCGTACCGGATGAGCGGTACCAAGTTGGGCGCGGGCGCGGGCAACGAAGCGCGGCCAGATGCAGATCGCCGCCGTGTTGCCATAAGGGGTCTGCGCCCGGGCGCACAGCGCGTCGATCTGAGCCTCGGTGCAATCATCCTTGAGGTTGGTGAGATCGAGGAGGGAAAGGGCGACGGCGGCCGTCTCCTTGCTGGAATGACTGGTCATTGTGCGCGATCTCCTGCAATCATTTCTTTGAGTATGGCGGCGAGGCGGGAGCCGCCGATCGGAGCCATGTCCTTGGTCTCCTCATGGCTCAGCTCACCACCTGTCATGCCCGCTCCATAGTTGGTGATTACCGACGCCGCTGCAACCCTTAAGCCCAGCATTCGCGCGATAATGACCTCCGGCACGGTCGACATCCCAACCGCGTCCGCGCCGAGGATACGGGCCATGCGGATTTCAGCCGGTGTCTCGAAGCTTGGGCCGGAAAACCACATGTAGACGCCCTGCGACAAGGGGATGCCGAGTTTCTCGGCGGCCTTGCGCATCTTGTCGGCAAGGCTGGCATCATAGGCGCTGGTCATGCCGACAAAACGCCGATCGCTTTCCTCGCCGATCAGCGGGTTCATGCCGGAATAGTTGATATGATCGGTAATCTGCATCACCGAACCGGGCGGCATATCGTCTCGCAGCGATCCCGCGGAATTGGTCAGGATCAGGGTCTCGATGCCAAGACCCTTGAGAACTTCGATGGGCAGCCTCATCGCGCCAGCATCGCCCTTCTCATAGAAGTGCACGCGACCGGACAGCATGATAACCGGCACTCCGCCAAGCGAACCGGCAACCACTTCTCCGGCATGACCCGAAACCGCGCTGACCGGGAAGCCCGGTAAGTCGCGGTATGGAATCCGTTGCGCGTCCGTCACCTCGCCGACAAGCGAACCGAGACCGGAGCCAAGCACGATACCGTAGCGCGGCGAAAGGCCGCCGAGCCTTCCGGCAAGCACGTCGAGCGCGGCGCTCATCCGAGTTCAGTCTCGAAGCTGAACGGCAGAAGCTCTTCCATGGTCATCGTTTTCTGCACGCCGACCTCGTCACAGAGATAGATCTTCGTATCCTTGGAAGCGAACTCTGAGATCTTCTGCCGGCAGCCGCCGCAGGGCGGGCAGAGCGGCAGCTTTTCGGCGATGACAGCCATTTCGACGATCTTCTTGGCGCCGCCCATGATCATGGCGCTGATGGCCGTCGGTTCCGCGCACCAACCTTGAGGGAAAGACAAGTTCTCGATGTTGGCGCCGGTATAGACCTTTCCGTCCTCGGCGCGGATCGCGGCGCCGACCGGGAACTTCGAATAGGGAGCATGGGCGAAGGCCATCGCGCCGCGCGCGGCCTCGAAAAGATCGTGGGACATGTTCTCAACGTTCCTTCGTATAGGGGACACCACCCGCCTTGGGCGGGATTGCCACGCCGATGAAGCCGGCGAGCAGGACACAGGTCAGGATATAAGGCAGCGCCTGGAAGATCTGCACCGGCACTTCGCCGATCAGCGGCACCTGCTTGCCCTGCATGAAGTTGGCCAGCGCATCGAGAAAGCCGAAGAGCAGGCAGGCGAACATGACGGGCACCGGCTTCCATTTGGCAAAGACCAGCGCCGCAAGCGCGATGTAGCCCTTGCCGGCCGACATATCCTTGATGAAAGCCGCCGATTGCGCGATCGCGAGATAGGTCCCGGAGAAGCCGCATAGGATGCCGGCGCACATGACCGCGCGATAGCGCAGCCAGCTCACCGAAATGCCCGCCGTATCGACAGCGCCCGGATTCTCGCCGACGGCGCGCAGCCGCAGGCCGAAGCGTGTGCGATAAAGGATCCACCAGGAAAGCGGCACCGCGACGAAGGCAAGATAGGTCAGGATGTTGTTGCCCGAGATCACGTTGGCATAGAGCGGGCCGATGATCGGAACTTCACGGACGGCATCGGCACCCGGCAGCGTGATCGGCACAAAGCGAGCCTCGGGAAGCAGCTGCGGCGTGCGGCCGCCCTGGCCGAACCAAGCGCCGCCGAGAACGATCGTGATACCGGCGACGAAGAAGTTGATCGCAACGCCCGAGATGATCTGATTGCCGCGATTGGTGATCGAGGCGAAGCCGTGCACGAGGCTGAGCGCCACGGAGCAGATGATGCCGGCACCGAGGCCGAGCCATGCCGAGCCCGTCAGGTAAGCGACGCAGGCTGCCGCAAACGCCGAGCCGAGCATCTTGCCCTCGAGGCCGATATCGAAGATGCCGGCACGTTCCGAGAAGAGACCGGCCAGCGCCGTGAAGATCAGCGGGATCGACAGGCGGATCGTGGAGCTCAGGACGCTGATGAAGATGTCATAATAATCCATCGTCCGTTCCCCTCACGCGGCCTTGAACTGTTGGTAGACGCGAACCATCGCGGGGCGGAACATGTATTCGAGCGCGCCGGCAAAGAGGATCACGAGACCCTGAATGACAAGGATCATTTCGCGGGTGATGTTGGGCATCTCGAAGGAGATCCAGTCACCACCCTGGTAGAGGATGCCGAACAGGATCGCGGAGAAGATGATCCCGACCGGATGATTTCTCCCCATCAGCGACACGGCAATGCCGACGAAGCCGGCACCGCCGACGAACTCCACCTGCAGACGGGCGGACGATCCCATGACCGGGTTCAGCGCCATCATGCCGGCAAGCGCACCGGACAGCAGCATCGCAATCATGACGATACGGGCGTATGGAATGCCGGCGTAGGCCGCGGCGCTCTGGCTGACGCCGAGCGTGCGCATCTCAAAGCCGAGCTTGGTGCGCCAGATCAGCAGCCAGACGAAATAGGCGGCAACGAGAGCGATGAGGAACGAGACGTTGAACGGCGCGGCGCCAAGCTTGGCGCCGAACAGGTTCATCAGCCAGCCAAGCTTCGGCAACTGGCCGCCTTCAAGGAAGGTGCGGGTTTCCGGCGCCATTTTGCCAGGCACGATCAGCACATGCACCAGCAGGTAGACCATCAGCGCCGCGCCGATATAGTTGAACATGATGGTGGTGATGACGATGTGGCTGCCGCGCTTTGCTTGCAGGAAAGCGGGAATGAAGGCCCAGGCAGCGCCAAACAGGCCAGCCCCGACGACCGCCACCGGCATGGTCACATACCATGGGACATAGTGGTCTAGCGCCAGCGCTACCAGCGCGCAGCCGAGACCGCCGAGATAGGCCTGACCTTCCGAGCCGATATTGAACAGGCCGGCATGAATGGCGACGGCAACGGAGAGGCCGGTGAAGATGAAGCTCGTCGCGTAATAAAGCGTAAAACCGATACCTTCGCCGCTGCCGAGCGCGCCTTCGATCAGCAGCGACAGAGCCGCAAGTGGGCTCTCTCCGATCAGCCAGACGACAAAGCCGGAGATCAGGAAGGCAACGAGCAGGTTCAACAGCGGGATGAGGCCGTAGTTGATCCAATTTGGAAGTGGAACGGAAGCAGTGCTCATCAAGGCCTCACGCGGCAATGCCGGCCATCATCAGGCCGAGGGTCTGTTCACCGGCATCGGGCGTCTTCTCACCGACCACGTGGCCGGCGAACATGACAAGGATACGGTCTGAAAGGGCGCGGATTTCGTCGAGTTCGACGGAGACGAGCAGGATCGCCTTGCCCGCGTCGCGCATCTCGATGATCCGGCGGTGAATGAACTCGATGGCGCCGATATCGACGCCGCGGGTCGGCTGACCGATGATCAGTGCCGTCGGATCGCGCTCGATTTCGCGCGCCACGACGATTTTCTGCTGGTTGCCGCCGGAGAAGTTAGCGGTCTTCAGCCGCGGGTTCGGCGGACGAATGTCGTATTTCTCGATCTTCTCCATGGCGTCCTTGCGGATCGCGTCGAGGTCGAGCAGTGGGCCGTTGTTGTAGGCGGGATTGCGGTGGTAGCCGAGGACGGAATTTTCGTATTCCTCGAACTTCAGTACCAGCCCCATGTGATGCCGGTCTTCCGGAATGTGGGCGAGACCGAGTTCTCGCAGCCGCGCCGGATCGGCCTTGTCGATCGGCTGGCCGTCGAGGAAAATCTCGCCGGAATGCGGCTTTCGGATGCCGGCAATTGCTTCTAGCAGTTCGGATTGCCCATTGCCGGCAACGCCGGCAATGCCGACGATCTCGCCAGCGCGGACATCGAAGGACACGTTGTCGACCATGGTGACGCCGCGATTGTCCCTAACGGTCAGGTTACGAGCCGACAGGATCACCTTGCCGGGATTGGCTTCGCCCTTCTGCACGCGCAGCAGGACGCGGCGACCCACCATCAGTTCGGCCAGCTCCTCGACCGTCGTCTCGGATGTTTTGCGGGTCGCAACCATCTCGCCACGGCGCATGACTGAAACGGTGTCGGTGATCGCCATGATCTCGCGCAGCTTGTGAGTGATCAGAATGACGGTCTTGCCCTGGTCGCGCAGGACGCGAAGGATCTTGAAAAGGTGGTCCGCTTCGGCAGGCGTCAGCACGCCGGTCGGCTCGTCGAGGATCAGGATCTCGGCGCCGCGGTACATGGCTTTGAGGATCTCGACGCGCTGCTGCAGCCCGACCGGAAGCTCTTCGATAAGCGCATCGGGATTCACTTCGAGGCCGTAGTCCTTCTCAAGGCGGCGCAGCTCGGCGCGCGCGGAAGAAACGCCTTTAGCGAGCAGGGCGCCGCCCTCGGCGCCGAGCATGATGTTCTCGAGCACCGTGAAATTGTCGACCAGCATGAAGTGCTGGTGCACCATCCCGATGCCGGTCGCGATCGCGGCCTGGCTGTCCTTGATGGTGACGGGATTGCCGTTGACGCGGATTTCACCGCTGTCGGCATGGTAGAAGCCATAGATGATCGACATCAGGGTCGATTTGCCGGCACCGTTTTCGCCGATGATGCCGTGAATCGTGCCCTTGGCAACGGCAAGATTGATGTCCTTGTTGGCGTGAACGGCACCGAATTTCTTGTCGATGCCCACAAGTTCGATAGCGGGCGTGTCTGTCACAGCAGGCTCCAAATACGAAAAGGGCGTATGGCGAAACAAGTTCGCCATACGCCCGTCTCAGTCACGGATCACTTCGGGCAAGCATTGTCCGAGGTATAGTCGTGAACCTTGATGGTCCCCGCGATGATGCCTTCCTTGGCCTTGTCGAGCGCAGCCTGCATGTCAGGCGTGATCAGCGCCTTGTTGTTGTCGTCCATGGCGGCTGCAACGCCGTCTTCCTTGACGCCGAGCGCGAGCACGCCGGCCGTGAACTTGTCAGCCTTGACGTCGCTGAAGCCGTTGTAGACGGCAAGGTCGACGCGCTTGACCATCGAGGTCAGGACGGAGCCGGGGTGCAGGTGGTTCTGGTTGCTGTCGACGCCGATCGAAAGCTTCTTGTTGTCGGCTGCTGTCTGCAGGACGCCGAGGCCGGTCGCACCGGCTGCCGCGTAGATGACATCAGCGCCCTGGTCGATCTGGTTCTTGGTGAGTTCGCCACCACGGACCGGGTCATTCCAGGCAGCGCCGGTCGTACCGGTCATGTTCTGGAACACTTCGACATCGGCCTTGACCGAGCGGGCGCCCTGCTCATAACCGCATTCGAACTTGCGGATCAGCGGAATGTCCATGCCGCCGACGAAGCCAACCTTGCCGGTCTTCGAAGCGAGGCCGGCCAGCGTGCCGACGAGGAAGGAGCCTTCTTCTTCCTTGTAGACGACAGAACGGACGTTCGGCTTGTCGACGACGGCGTCAACGATGACGAACTTCGTGTCGGGGAATTCGGCTGCGACCTTCTCGATGGCCGAAGTCCAGGCGAAGGACACGGCGATAACCGGGTTGAAGCCGCGGCTCGCGAAGTTACGGATGGCCTGCTCGCCCTGGGTGTCGCCGGTCGGCTCGAAGTCGCGATAAGCGATCCCGGTTTCCTTCTTGAACTTTTCAGCGCCGTTGTAGGCTGCTTCGTTAAAGGACTTATCGAACTTCCCGCCGGTGCCGTACACGAGCGCCGGCTTGACGTCGGCGGCGAGCGCCGTCGTGGACATGGCAGCCACGGCCAGGAGAGTCAGAAGGGATTTTTTCATGAGTTGCAGCCCTATTGTTTCTAATTGTTTGGGTCCTCCCGCAAGCCGTTTAGGCATGTCTGCGGAACCACCGACCTCCCCCCGGAGGCCTGGCTGCGCGCATCCTTGCATGGCTCAAAAAAAAATTCACGAGAAATTTTTCGACTGGTAAAGATTTGCCGCAATTGCCAAAAATCAGCTCAGGCGGGCTGAATTTTGTACAAAATCATCGTCGGGTTGCGATTTTTCTCGGCATTTTTGGCTTCGCCAAGACCGCTTGTCATGCCGCAAAGCGGCCAGCCACCGGGGGCTTCTTGTAGCCCACCATCCACAACATCAGGGACAGCACCAGGAACACGGCAAAGGCCGGCTGGAGCATCAGCCATTGGAAGGCAAGCGTGTAGAAGCGCGGATGGATGTAATAGGCGACGGTGGATTGCAGGGTTTCCAGCGACGAGGGGCTGAGGTCCTGCCATGCGTCACCCATGGGAGTGATGACTACCGACGAGGCGGCAACGGACTGAATGGAATCAATCGTACCGGCGATGACGGCGACGGCCAGCGCAACGAGACTTGCCAAACGCAAAAGGAAACGCATCAAACTCTCCGGCGATCAAACATGCCAGGTATTTTCCCGGCCAGCCGCGTCATTCGTCAACCTCTACAAAAGATAGTTATGGAGGGGTGGAGCTGCAATGGAGGGCCTGAGCGCACTTTTACCGCAAGAAGTCAAAAAACTGTTAGATTTGGGTTGATCGACAAAAATTCATCGGTATATATCGCGGCCGTTCCGACGATTTGCATCCGCCGCGATGCAGACCGCCAAAGGACAGGTGGCCGAGTGGTTGAAGGCGCACGCCTGGAACGCGTGTGTACGTGAAAGCGTACCGAGGGTTCGAATCCCTCTCTGTCCGCCATTTGGCTTTCCGAGGATTGCGTCATTTCAGCTGTTTAGCGGCAAGCTTGCGCCTAGCGCCCGTGTTTCAGCCCGCATTTCTGGTCGATTGTCTGAGCCAGCCTTTCGCGAGTACTGACGCTGTACCTCGCAAAGCAACGATGTAGGGTGAAGTGACGGCCGCCTTCAGATGAGCCGCGAGAAGGAAAAAGGTCGGAACGATATCGTACCGACCTTCCTCAATCCGCCTCGACGATGGCTGCCAGTACCTCCGTGGTCAGCCTATCGAAGGCGAATTCCGTAAGTCGAATGTAGCGCTTTGGGAAAGGAACTCAAGCACCCCTTATGGACGATGCGGCTGTGACGTATACCAACCGTGACCGGCGATTGTTGGTACGAACCGGATCATTCGCTGCGGAGGCGGCGTTGGCGGCTGTTGTCCCCAGCCATTCGCCTGAAACCAAGAGGCCCTGCTCCAACAGCAAGGCCTCTTCTCAGTACGCGTTCGAACGCCACGCGGGCAAGCTAGCGCGCTGTTATCCGGCGGCGGCCGTGCTGCGGGGCCGTTTCGGCAGTTTCCAACCAGGCCGCACGAAGTGGCAGGTGTAGCCATTAGGAATGCGTTCCAGATAATCCTGATGCTCAGGCTCCGCTTCCCAGAAGTCGCCGACCGGAACAACTTCGGTGACAACCTTTCCGGGCCACAGGCCGGAGGCATCGACGTCGGCAATGGTGTCCTCGGCGGTCGCTTGCTGAGCGTCGTCGGCGTAGAAGATCGCCGATCGGTAGCTGGCGCCGATATCGTTACCTTGCCGGTTCATTGTCGTCGGATCATGGATCTGGAAGAAGAACTCGAGGATGTCCCGGTAGCTGGTCTTTGCCGGATCGAACAGGATCTCGATCGCCTCGGCGTGGTTGCCATGATTCCGGTAGGTCGCATTGGCGACCTCGCCACCGGTATAGCCCACGCGAGTGGATACCACGCCAGGGAGCCGCCTGATGAGGTCCTGCATGCCCCAGAAGCAACCGCCCGCCAGTACCGCACGCTCTACAGTCATTGGAAACGTCCTTTCCAGTCAAACGATGGGCACAGACATCTGCGACCATTTCTTGCGCCATAGATGGGGATTGACGCCCCATTTTGCCAGACCGCGTTTTGCTGTCTGCTTTTCAGGGCTAGCGGCTCAAGCTACCGCTTCATGTAGGAGCAGACATAGGGAGCCTTGGCGGCGGCATAACTTCGCTCGACGACATCCTGCCCCGCGGAGATTTGAAGAGTGAGCCTATCGGCTGATGGCGGGTTCTCGAACGGCCAGGAAATGTGCGCAGCAGATTGGGTCCTGCGGTTCAACCAATGCAACACCGGGTAGCAAGTCGGATCGGATGTCGAACCGTCCTCCGCTGTAAAATATGTCCCAGGGATCCGCGCGGAAGACTCGGGCTTAGCGCCTACACAAGTACCGCCTGATCGACGCGATCCTCCGTACCGAAGAACTTCAGATAGCGTTGAACCTCCGCCGGGTCACCGGTTGCCTTCTGCGGATTGTCCGATAGTTTCACTGCCGGGCGGCCGTTGGCGTCAATGACCTTGCAGACGATTGAGATGGGATTGAGACCGGAGATCTCGGTCGGCGCGCAGCCGGCGAAGTCGTTGGTGAGGTTGGTGCCCCAGCCGAAACTCATCCGCACCTTGCCTTCGAAGTGCTTGTAGGTGTGGATGATCGCGTCGACATCGAGGCCGTCCGAGAAAATAAGCAGCTTCTGGCGCGGATCACGGCCCATCTTTTTCCACCATTCGATGATCTTCTCACCGCCTTCGACGGGCGGTGCGCTGTCAGGTCGGAAGCCCGTCCAATCGGCGACCCATTCGGGCGCGTCGCGCAGGAACGCTGCCGTTCCGAACGCATCCGGCAACACGATCAGCAGGTTGCCGCCATAGAGCTTGTTCCAGTCCCTCAGCACCTTGTAGGGCGCGTTGTGCAATTCCTTGTCGGTCTGGGCAAGGGCCGCGGCCACCATCGGCAGCTCGTGGGCGTTCGTGCCGACGGCTTCGAGATCTGAATCCATGGCGAGCAGCACGTTGCTGGTACCGGTGAAGGCAGGCCCGATGCCTTCCTTCAAGGCTTCGACGCACCAGCGCTGCCAAAGGAAGCTGTGGCGGCGGCGCGTGCCGAAGTCGGAGATCCGCAGGCCAGGCAATTCGCGCAGCCGCTCCACCTTTTCCCACATACGCGCTTTCGCGCGGGCATAAAGCACATCGAGCGTAAACGGTCCAAGCGCCTTCATGGCGGAGCGCGACCGCAGCTCGTTGATGATGGCGAGCGCCGGGATTTCCCACATGGTCGTGTCCTTCCACGATCCATGGAAGTCGAGCACGTACTGCCCGTCGCGTTTCGACAGTTCGTATTCCGGCAGCTGGAAATGCGAGAGCCAGGCAAGAAATTCAGGCTCGAAAATCTGCGCGCGGCCGTAGAAGCTGTTACCAGCGAGCCAGATCGTTTCCTTCTTGGAGAGACGCAGGGTGCGGGCATGATCGAGCTGCTCGCGCAGTTCGCCCTCGTCGATCTCTTCGGCCAAAAGCACGCGCTTGGTGCGGTTTATGAGCGTGAAGGTGGCGTTGACCTCAGGGTAGAGCTTCCAAATCATCTGCAGCATCAGCAGCTTATAGAAGTCCGTGTCGATCAGGCTGCGAACAATCGGATCGAGCTTCCAGGCGTGATTGTAGACGCGCCGTGCGATATCAGTCTTGGCCATGTACTCCGCCCATTCCCAGCCGGGGAAGGTGCGCCGACCGGCGCACGAAAACCGGTTCGTGTGCTTTTCTTATCGAAAAATCAGCCGGTAAAGTCCAGCGCAAACAGAAAGGCTTCCCGCCGGCGGTCCGACAGGAAGCTTGGTAGTGTGACCGCCTTGACCCGCCCGTTCCTATTGTGCAGGAGGCTTGGGCGTTGCCGGCGCCGTGTTCGACGCCGGCGGCTGAGTCGGTGTCTCGGTCGGCACCGCATTGCCGCTCTGCAGCGAAGGCGATGGTGTCGGTGCTGACTGCTGCGACTGGATCTGCTGTCCCGGCTGCTGGGGCGCGACGTCCGCTGACTCTTTCTTGCCCCAGATTTCGACGGGAATCCATACGATGAAGGCAAGCACCAGCGCGACGATCAAGACCATGAGAATCCGGGTTCCCGTCCGGCCCTGTTTTGCCTTCACAGGTGAAATCGTCTCCTCGACATGAAGCTTGCCGTCCGCTTCTTCCCAGCGCGTTTCGGTCTGCTGAGCCATGCTTGCCTCCTTCCGATGTCGCGCAAGCCGTCATCGGCTCGCCACCTCACCTCGGAGAAAAACGAACGGAAAGCAGCATGGTTCCGGCGCTTAGTAGCCCCTCTGCCGATCGACGACGAATTGCAGCGGCTCGCCGTCCTCGTAGCGGGCGATCTGGCGCTCGACGTGGCGGAAGAGTGCTGTCTCATCGGAAACTGCCGCATCGTGCGGCGTGATGAACACGTTTTCCAGCCCCCAGAGCGGATCGTCGGAGGCAAGCGGCTCGACCGCGAAGACATCGATCGACGCGCCGCCGAGCACGCCGCCCTTAACCGCGGCGACGATGTCGGCCTGCACCTGGCTCTTTCCGCGGCCGGCATTGATGAACACCGGTTTGCCGAGCGCGCCGCCCTGCCTCAGCTTCGAAAACAGCGCCGCATTGTAGAAGCCTGTGGTCTCCGGTGTCAGCGGCAGCAGACCCACGAGGAAATCGGTCTTGGAGAGGAATTCATCCAGCTGGCTGGAATCGTAAGTCTCGACGCCGTCGATCTCCTTGCGGCTGCGCGACCAGCCGATGACGTTGAAGCCCATGACCTTCAGCTTGTACGCCGCATCCTGCCCAAGCACGCCGAGGCCCATGATGCCGACGCTGATTTCGGCGGCCTCAGGCGGAACCAGCTTGCCCCAGATGCGCGCGCGTTGATCCTTATCGTGCTGATGCTGCTGGCGGAGATGCATGAGGCACTGCATCACCACCCATTCGCTCATTCGCGTCGTCAGGCTGCGGTCGGAAAAGCGAACGATGGGGACGTCAGGCAAGCCCGGCAGGTTCATGAAGCTGTCGACGCCGGCGCCACCGGAGAAGATGACCTTCAGATTGGGGGCGCGCGTGAAGAGGTCCGCGTCCGGCTTCCAGAGCAGCGCATAGTCGATACCGGTCAGATCGCGATGCTTGTTGACGGGATCTGCGAGATTGATGCTGCCGCGATCCGCAAAGGCCGTTTTCAGGATGCGGGCAACGGTTTCGGGGTCGAACTTCAGGTCGACGAGAATGGGTGGTTTTGCGGGCATGATCGTCTTTACTGTTGGACGGTGGGCGTCGGGACCGCCTCGATGTTGAAGGCGGCAGCCATCAGCGCCTTGGTATAGTCGTCCTTCGGCGCGCCGAAGATATCGGCCGACGATCCCTGCTCGACGACCTTGCCGAAGCGCATGACGATGACGTCGTTTGCCAGTGCTTTCACCACCTTCAGGTCGTGGCTGATGAAGAGGTAGGCGAGATCGTGCTTCTTCTGCAGATCGCGCAGGAGATCGACGACCTGCGCCTGAACGCTCATGTCGAGCGCCGATGTCGGCTCGTCCAGCATCACGAAGCGCGGTTTCAACACCATGGCGCGGGCAATGGCGATGCGCTGGCGCTGCCCGCCCGAGAATTCGTGCGGATACCGCCAGCGGGTCAGCGGATCGAGCCCGACTTCCTCCAGCGCCCAGCAGACTCGCTGGTCGCGCTCTTCGTAGGAGAGCGAGCGCTCATGCACCTTGAGCCCCTCGGCGATAATGTCGCCAACCGACATGCGCGGGCTGAGCGAGCCGTAGGGATCCTGGAACACCACCTGCAACTGATTGCGAAGCGGCCGCATCTCCGTAAATGAATAGCTGGCTATATCCTTGCCGACAAAGCTGATCCGGCCCTGCGAGGAAATCAGTCGTGTCAGCGCGAGGCCAAGCGTCGTCTTGCCGGAACCGGATTCGCCGACGACGCCGAGCGTCTGGCCGGCGCGCAGCTGCAGATCGATGCCGTCGACGGCCTTCACATGATCGACCACCTTGCGCATCAGCCCGGCCTTGATCGGGAACCAGACGCGGATATCCGATCCCTGCATCACCACAGGCTTTGAAGAATCGGCAACCGGCGGTTCGCCGCGCGGCTCGGAGGCCAGGAGATGCCGGGTATAATCGTGCTTCGGATTGCGGAAGACCTCTTCCACCGTGCCGGTCTCGACGATCTTGCCCTTGGTCATCACGCAGACCCGATCGGCAAACTTGCGGACGATGCCGAGGTCGTGGGTGATGAACAGCATGGACATGCCATGCTGGCCCTTCAGCTGCCGCAGCAGTTCGAGGATCTGCGCCTGCACGGTCACGTCGAGCGCGGTCGTCGGCTCGTCGGCGATCAAAAGCTCCGGCCGGTTGGCCAGCGCCATGGCGATCATTACGCGTTGCCGCTGGCCGCCTGACAGTTCGTGCGGATAGGCCTTCAGCCGCTTCTCCGGCTCGCGAATGCCCACCTGGTTCAGCAGTTCGAGGATACGCTTGCGCGCCGCCTGTCCCGTCACGCCCTGATGCAGCTCGAGAATCTCGGCGATCTGCTTCTCGATCGTGTGCAGCGGGTTGAGCGAGGTCATCGGCTCTTGAAAGATCATCGTGATGTCGTTGCCGCGCACCTCGCGCAACGCCTTGTCGGATGCCTTCAGGAGGTCCTTGCCCTTGAACAGGATTTCGCCGGAGGGGTGGCTTGCGGAGGGGTAGGGGAGCAGCCGCAGGATCGAGTTGGCGGAGACCGACTTGCCCGAACCGGACTCGCCGACCAGCGCCACGACCTCGCCCTTGCGGATATCGAAGGAGACGCGATCGACAGCCAGCGATGTTTCGTCACCCTGGTGGAATGCCACCGAGAGATCGCGTACGGACAGCAGTGTTTCAGCAGCGTCACTCATTGAAACGTCTTCCTGGGATCGAATGCATCACGAACCGCCTCGCCGATGAAGATCAATAGCGACAGCATGATCGACATGGTGAAGAACGCGGTCAGACCGAGCCACGGCGCCTGCAGATTGGCCTTGCCCTGCGCGATCATCTCGCCGAGCGAAGGCGAGCCCGGCGGCATGCCGAAGCCGAGGAAGTCGAGCGACGTCAGCGTGGTGATCGAGCCCGACAGGATGAACGGCAGGAAGGTCAGCGTCGCCACCATCGCGTTCGGCAGCAGGTGCCGCCACATGATCGTGCGGTTCCCGACGCCGAGCGCCCGCGCTGCCCTGACATATTCGAAATTGCGCGCCCGCAAGAACTCGGCGCGCACCACGCCGACGAAACCGACCCAGGAAAACAGCAGCATGATCCCGAGCAGCACGAAGAAGCCGGGCGGCAGGATGGCCGCGATGATCAAGAGGATGTAGAGCACCGGCATCGACGCCCAGATCTCGATGAAGCGCTGCAGCAAGAGGTCCGTCCAGCCGCCGAAATAGCCCTGGATCGCGCCGGCGGTGACGCCGATGACGGCCGAGCAGATTGTCAGCACGAGGCCGAAGAGCACGGAAATACGGAAGCCGTAGATGACGCGGGCAAGCACGTCACGCGCCTGATCGTCGGTGCCGAGCCAATTAAGGTTGCCAAAGTTGCAGCCGGGGTCGGCCGCTCCCTGCGGATATCCGGAGCAACGCTCCTCCTTGCTCATCAGCCAGAAGGGCGCGGTCGGCGCCGAATGCGGGATATTCGAGTTGACCGAACGATAAGAGTAGCGGATCGGCGGCCAGATCATCCAGCCATTGGCGTTGATCTCGTCCGAGATCACGTCGGAGCGGTAGTCGGTCTCGGCGAGGAACCCGCCGAACTTCTCTTCCGGATAATTGACCAGCACAGGAAAGAGTATCTCGCCCTTGTAGGACGCGACGATCGGCCGGTCGTTGGCGATGAACTCGGCAAACAGGCTGAGCACGAACAGCACGAGGAACAGCCAGAGCGACCAGTAGCCACGCCGGTTGGCCTTGAAATTCTTCCAGCGTCTGATGTTGGTCGGCGAAAGCAGGCCCTTACGCGGCGGCTTGACCGGCGTGGCGGTCGTTGGATTGGCGGCGGTGTCCATCAGACGTCCCTCCGCTCGAAGTCGATGCGCGGATCGATCCAAGTGTAGATCAGGTCGGAGATCAGGCTGACGAACAGGCCGAGCAGCGAGAAGATGTAGAGCGTCGCGAACACGATGGGGTAGTCGCGGTTGACCACCGAGAGATAGCCGAGCCGCCCCAGCCCATCGAGCGAGAAGATGTTCTCGATTAGTAGCGAGCCGGTGAAGAAGGCGGAGATGAAGGCGCCGGGAAAGCCAGCGATGATGATCAGCATGGCGTTGCGGAAGACGTGGCCGTAGAGCACCTTCCGCTCGTTCAGGCCCTTGGCCCGCGCAGTCACCACATACTGCTTTTTGATCTCCTCGATGAAGGAATTCTTCGTCAGCAGTGTCGTCGTCGCGAAGGCGGCAAGCGAAAGCGAGATCAGCGGCAGCGTCAGGTGCCAGAAGTAA
>NZ_AEYE02000001.1 GCF_000298315.2 Rhizobium grahamii CCGE 502
TTTTGAATGCCATCTATCGCGCGATGGGTTTCAACCAATGCATCGGTGTAGGGCTTGCCCCCTTCTCGTGCGATGCGTACCGCGAACGTCTCGCCTTGCTGCAAAACCAGATCTGCAAGGCGCAGGAGCATCGCCTTACGTTGGTGCGGCTTTAGCCACCCGCGTCGGTCTAAAAGCGTTTGTGGGCGACGGTCAGCTTGCGTTCGAGAGCTGCGGCGTCGTCTGTCGGCAGATCGGCGATATGTTCGCGATCATAGGCTTGCACCACTTTGAGCATGAGACCCTCCGTTCCGGTTACTCCCCGAGCGCGGCAGCTTCCAAGACAAGCGCCGAGCGATCCGCCAACGCCGGAACTTGGGCGAGATAGGCCTAATAGTGCTGAGTCTGGCGATGGTCGTCGACCGCCTCTGCGTCACGATAAAGCTCATCGAGCAAGTAGCGCGCGGGCATTGAGGTGTCTCGCCATATGTCCCAGCGCAAATTGCCTGGTTCCGCCCGACAATGCGGCACCAGGCCGATCAGCAACTCGCGCAGTTTATCCGCTTTGGCGGGATGCGCAGTCAGGCTGGCGGTGATTTTCACGAATGATTGCGGCATGGTGGTTTTCCTGTCTGATGTCGATGCCTCAGGCCGGGGAGGCACGGTCTCGCAAGGCCCCAAGCAGTTTCTTCCCGAGCTCCCCTGCCGAAGCGGGATTCTGGCCCGTAATTAGGCGGCCATCGACGACAACATGCGGCTGCCAATTGGCAACTGACGAGTATTCCGCGCCCTCGGCTCTGAGCGCGTCCTCAAGTTCGTAAGGCACGTCCTCGCGGGCATAGTCATATTCCTCTTTCTTAGAGAAGCCCGTCAGCTTTTTGCCATGGACGAACGGTTTGCCGTCTCCAACGTCTACGCCGAGCAGCGCGCAGGGCCCGTGGCAAACGGCGGTCACCAGCTTGTCTGTCGTCCAGGCGCGCGCGATCGCCCGCTGCACCTCCGCATTTCGCTGAATGTCGACCATCGGTCCCAATCCGCCGGGCACAAGGATGGCATCGTAGTCGGCGGCGTCGACCTCGCTAAGTTTCCGGCTGCGGTTCAGCCGTCGAAAGGCCTTGCTCGCGAAGAACGCCTTCTGGGCGGGGTCCTTTTCGTCATACGCGTCATAGGGCGTCCATCCGCCGGCAGGTGAGGCAAATTCCACGGCAATGCCCGCGGTGTCGAGCACATCGAACGGGTGGGCAACTTCCGCAAAGAAAAAGCCGGTTTTCCGACTCTGCGGTCCGATTACAGCTGCATTGGTGACGATGAACAGGACATGCTGGGTCATGATTGTCTCCTAAACATATGATTCGGCTTGGTTCTCGCAGTCCGTGCCGTCAGAATGTGACCACGGCACGCCCGACGATCTTGTTGTCCCGCATGAGATCGATGTATTCGTTGATATCCTTGAACGAGATCGTCTTGATCGTGTGTTGGATCTTGCCCTCGGCAGCCAGCGCCATGACCTCGATGAGATCGGCGTTGTTTCCCCAGAAGGAGCCGTGAAAGGTTTGCTCACCCGAGACGCGTGGAAACAACGGAATGTTGATCCGGTCGTCGATGAAGCCGACGTCTGCGTAGTGCCCGTTGATCGCCAGGCGCGAGAAGGCAAGCTGCATCATCTCCGTCGCGCCCGCGCAGTCGATGATCGCGTCGAACTTGTCCTGGCCGGTCGCCGTCTTAAGCTCTTTCCCGACATCTTCCGACGACTTGCCCTCGATCGCGATGACGTGGTCGGCGCCATATTTCTTGGCGACCTGGAGTTTTTCTTCGTTCCGGGCGACGGCAACGACTGGGCCGCCCGCGCCCAGCAGCTTGGCATATTGGACGGCATAGGTGCCAAGGCCGCCGATGCCGAACACGCCGACTACCTTATCGGGTCCCAGACCACCGGCATTGCGGATCTTCTTGAGCCCGCGATAAGGAGTTAGTCCGGCATCTGTCAGGGGTGCCAGTTGCTCGAACTTGAGGTGCTTGGCGACCTTGATGGCATAGCGTGCCGGCACCGGGATGTATTCGGCAAAGCCACCATAAGGACCAAACCCCGGCCAACGGACATTGGGGCAGATGTGCGTATTGCCGACCTGGCAATGCTTGCAGACGCCGTCGCCCCATCCGGGCGAGACGACGACGTGGTCACCTTCCGCAAGGCCCGAGGCCTTGGCAACGACACCGCCGATCTTCTCGACTGTTCCGGTGATCTCATGACCAGGAATGACGGGGGGCGGAATATCGCCATAGCCCTGGAAGAAGCCATCAATAAGCAGCACGTCCGAGCGGCACATGCCGCAAGCGGCGACCTTCACGAGCACCTCGTCGGGCTGAATGCCGGGAACCTTGATGTCCTCGAGGACGAGGGGCTTCTTGTATTCAAGAATGCGCGCTGCCTTCATAACTGGTCTCCTTTGTCAGGTTGGATTTGTCATGATCGCGCTGGCTGCCGCCTCAGCGACCGCGATGTCCTGCTCGACCGAACCGGCGCTTGCGCCGACGGCACCGACAATCTGATCGTCGATCGTCACAGGCAAACCGCCACCGAAAATCACCACCCGGCCATCGTTGCTCTGCTCTATCCCGAACAGCGGCGCGCCTGGCTGCGCCAATTCAGCGAGATATTCGGTCGTCTTGTTGAACATCCGAGCCGTCTTCGCCTTTCCGATGGCAAGATCGATGCTACCTTCGAGCGCGCCGTCCTGGCGCGCGAATGCGATCAGCGCGCCCCCGGCATCGACCACGGCGATGTTGTAGGGGATACCAAGCTTGGCCGCCTTGGCCTCAGCCGCCTGGAGCATCTGCTTGGCGTCCGACAAAGTCAGTGTGCTCAGCGCGCGAGGCATGCTCCCTCCTCGATCCGATGGTTCTCGACCAATCCGGTCCAGGCGCAAGCAGGCATGGCCGCCAAGGACCACCGAAAGCTCGAACCCGCTCAGTGCTGTCGGGCCGTAACCTGTCGGATTTCGCTATCCACCCGGCCCACCACATTGGTAGCATCGCTCAAGGATGGTCGCCGGTTAAAAGAGGTGAATCTTCTGTCGTGAGGATATCAGGCTTGATCGGCAAGGAATGGACGCAAACCCGAGCGGCGTTGCCGAACCTGTTCGTCGAGGGAAGCGACCTCAAGATCAAATAGCGCGACCCTGCGCCGCGCGCTCTGGGCAAGCGGCAACATCGTCAATCAAGGTCGGTTGGGATGCCGCAGTGCGCCTTCATCTCTGTCTTCGACATGGTAGTCGTCGTATCCAAGAGGCGGACATTGCGGAGACAGCACGGTTCTCATCCGATCGGCCGCCTTCCAATAGGTTCCGCCGATGTTACGACTGTGGTCAATCGTACATGAGTTGCTGACAGAGATGGATTGCGCATGCACTTTTGCGCAGCGATTCGGTTGCCGAACGACTGGTTTCGACGAAGGAAGCCTTTATGAAGGGAACGGACTTCTCCGAGTTCACGAGCGGCTGGCGGATCGTTCTAGCCAGCCTACTTGGAACGGCTTTTGGCTTGC
This sequence comes from Rhizobium grahamii CCGE 502, assembly GCF_000298315.2. Lineage (GTDB taxonomy): Bacteria > Pseudomonadota > Alphaproteobacteria > Rhizobiales > Rhizobiaceae > Rhizobium > Rhizobium grahamii. The sequence continues at coordinate 3,524 of NZ_AEYE02000001.1, forward strand.
CTGCCATCCCGTTCTACACGGTCGGCGTCTTCGCGCCGATTTTCGCGAGAGAATTCGGCTGGTCGTTCGCGACAATTTTTGGCGGCCTGTCGTTGTTGGCCGCCTCAGTTCTGGCGATCGGGCCATTCTTCGCGATGTTGATCGACAGGTTGGGAGTGCGCCTGGTGGCGTCAACCTCGTTGTCGTGCCTAGGCCTGAGCTATATGACGCTTGCGGCATCAAGTGGCTCGATCGGTCAATATTATCTCTCGTGGCTGGCCATCGCGATTTTCGGGTTGGGGGCGACGCCGGTCGTCTTCACGCGGGTGATCAACAGTGCGTTCGAGGAGCGTCGGGGTCTTGCCCTTGGCATCGCGCTGTCCGGCGCAGGCCTGTTCGCCTTCGTGGTGAAGCCGCTGGCTCAATTGCTGATCGAGACCGGCGGTTGGCGTATCGCGATCCTCATAGTGGGCGCCATGCCGATCCTCATAGCTTGTCCGATGGTTCTGTGGGGCTTTGCCGGATTGCGTAGCAGGAATGTCGACGCTCGACCGGCGCCAGGCAAAGCGTTGGAAGGCATGACCGCACGCGAGGCCTTTCACTCGCGCTCGTTCTGGCTTCTGGCAATCGTCTTCATTCCGATGTCCCTTGCCGTCGCGGCTCCGCTCCCCAACATTGAAAACATCCTTCGTTCGCTGCGGCTTTCGCCGACGGAAGTTGTCCAACTCGCCTCGCTTGTCGGAATAGCGGCCGTGACCGGTCGACTGATTGGCGGCGTTTTGGTCGACAGGTTCTGGGCGCCCGCGGTTGGCACGGTCATATTGACGCTCGGCGCTGTTGCCTGCTTCATCCTTTCGCTGGACGATGTAGGCTTCTCCATGGCTTGCATCGCCATCCTATTACTCGGCCTGGTATCTGGAGTGGAATTCGACCTGATGGCCTATCTGGTTTCCCGCTATCTCGGGATGCGGAGCTACGCCACGACCTATGCGACACTATACGGCATCTTCGTGGTAGGCGCTTTCGTGGGTCCTAGCCTGTTTGGCTACGCGTTCGATAACACGGGCACCTATTCGGGCATCCTCAAAGCCTGTGCGGTGCTGCTCATCGGTGGCGCGACAGTGGTTCTTTTCCTGGGGCCTTATCCGGCCCGGAGAACCTAGGCATTCGCCTGGCACCAGCGGCCGATCCAGGCTGTTGCGTAGCCACTTCGGTTTTTACGTCTTTTAACCAGCCGATCCGCAACCCTCACGATATCATCTCGGCAAATTTCCCGAACGGCCGGCATCGGTCCGCCGGCGAGACATCAGGAGTTTGACACGATGAAACGCTCAATCTGGATATTGCTCGCTGCCATCACCGCTTTCGCTCCAGTCGCCTCTGTTGCCGCCGAAAAACCAGTCGCACGCCAGAGAGGTCGCAGCCTTCATCGAAACTGCCGATAAATAGCGGAACCGGATCATGCCCTACGTCAAGATCATGGCCACCTTGCTTGCCAAGCCCGGCAAAGCCGAAGAACTCGAGACGCTGCTCTTTGCTATGGCGCCCGACTGCAGGATGGAGCCGGGCAATCTGCGATGGGATGTCTGGCGGGATCAGGCGAAAGCCGACCGCTACATTCTCGATGAACTCTATATCGACAACGCCGCGGCAGCGGCGCACCGCGCGACGCCGCATTTCAAGAATTACCTGTCCAGAATCCATGACCTCGCCGAGCGGACCGCCTTTGTCCTCGACCCGGTTCTGGTTGCGAACAAGAATGGTTAGGTTCAAGAGTCAATCAGGATAGGTGTTCTGCCGGAGAGCTTCGAGAAGTTGACGCGCCTTTACCACGTTCCCGCAGGGCAATAGGTCATCGAATTCGGCGCAAACGGGCGACAGCAGTTCTGCCGCTGCCGCGTGCCGGTCGGCCTCCACCCATAGTTCCGCTAACGCCGTCGACGCCCGAAGCTGGAAGAAAAGCGCACCGCTTTCCCTTGCGGTTTCCGCCGCGAGCAGCAGCGTTTCCGAGGCGCCCGACAGGTCGCCATCCAGCCGCTGCAGCATTCCGCGCACGCGCAGTAGCTCCGGTCGGGACCAGTGTTCGCCCTGCCGATCGGCGCGGTCGAAAGCGGCGCTCAGGCAGTCGCGGGCCAGCGCGATGCGGCCGTCGCGCAAGGCAGCTTCGGCGAGAATGGCGAGATAGAACGGCACCCGAACAAGGAAGTTGCTGGCGACGAGTTGCTCAATTCCGAGGTGCATCGTGTCGACCCCTTCGGGGTCGCCTTCCATGCTCCCAACGACGCCATGGTAGAAAAGACAGACCGGTCGCCAGATCGCGATTTCGCGCAAGGTAAGATTGCGGGCAAGCGCTGCGACATGCAGGCGTGCAATTTCGGTATCACCGGACCACACGGCGATAGGTAGGGCGGCCTGTGCCAGGGCGTTGGAATGCGAGACCGTATGGTTGAGTGCGAGACTATGGTCGAGCGCGTCCCGCAGTGCCGCCGTCGCCTCAGCGCGATCTCCCGCCACCCAGGCTGTCATCGCCAATGCCACCCGGACCGACACGAATCGGTCCATCTGAAAGCGGGCGACGGCCGAGCGCTTGGCGGTGGTGGCATTGTCGTGCGCGAGTCGCTTCAGGTCGCAGTGCGAGCGCTTTACATCACCGCGATAGAAGACGGCCGTCAGCCTGACCCGTTCTCCCTCCACGATAGCCAGACGTTCATCCTCCCCGCATGCAAGTTTGGCAAACTGCTCAAGCGTCGCGATCGCCTGCCTGTGCCGCCCAGTGAAGCTCTGCAATATGCCGAGGCCCCACAAAGTTCGAAGCTGATAATCGATATTGTCGATCTCGCGCGCCAGTCGGTTGGCCTCCGCCCAAGCCGCGTCGGCTTCGGGCCCGAGATGATCGGAGAAATTGAGACCTGAGGCATAGGACGCGATGAGCTTCATCCTGACAGCGGGATCGCAGCGCGACAGCGCTTCCGTGTTTTGCAGCGCGCGCTCGACAAATCGCCGGCTTTCAGCGACGGTCGACAATTCGTCCCAAAGCGGAATTGCTGCGGCGGTAAGGCGCACGCCCACCTCCGGTTCGGCGCCTTTGCCAAAACTCCAGTTGATCGCCTCGCGCAAGTCGTTTGTTCGATGTGCGTAGCAAGCGGTCCATTCGTTCCTGGGCCTCCAGGGCCACTCCGCCTCAGCTTGCTCGAACAGACGGAGAAGGTAGCGCGCATGGCGCGACCGGGCGTCTGCGGCTTCTCCGCTCCTGTCCAACTGCTCCGCCGCGAAGCTGCGGGTGCTATCGAGCAGCCGATAGCGTAGCCTTTCGACGTCGTGCGCGGCCGACAAAAGCGATTTCGCCGCGAGGCTTTCCGTGCAAGTCGCAATCTCCTCGATGCCTCGGTCGGTGTAGTCGGCCACGCCGATGACATCGGAGAGAGAGAAGCCTGCCGAAAACACCGATAGGAGGCGCAAAAGTTTGGCCTCATCCTTGGACAGGAGCTGATAGCTCCACTCCAAGGTGGCGATCAGGGTCTGGTGTCGTGGCGGGGTCGCCGCAGAGTTGGCGACAAGTGGCTCGAAACTGTGTTCGAGCAGAACAAGCAGGGTTGTCGGTTTCAATAGCGGCAGCCGCGATGCGGCGAGCTCGATTGCAAGCGCAACACCGTCCAGACGTCGGCATATGGCTGCCACCACTGGCGCGTCGGCATCATCGAGTTGGTACCCGCAGGCTTCGTTGACGCGTTGAACAAAGAGCTGGACAGCGGGGAAGGTCAGGGCATCCGTCCGGTTCTCTCCGCGGTGTTCGTCTGGATAGCGGAGCGGAGACAGGCGATAGACGCTCTCCGACCGTGATCGAAGTGGCTCCCGGCTTGTGGCGATGATGTGAAGGCCCGGAAGCGCAAGCGTAAGGTGTTCCGCGATCGCCGACGCGGTGCTGAGAACATGCTCGCAGTTGTCCAGCACGAGCAGCATTTCGTGACTGCGCAATGCCTCGACGATCCCGGCAAGCGTATTCGCCCATCTGCCGCCGATGCCCAGCGACGTCGCTATCGTCACCTCCACAAGCTGGGGATCGCCGATGACGGCAAGATCCACAAAACAGACACCGTCCCGATAGTTGTCCAGAAGGCTTTTTGCCATGGCGACAGCGACAGTCGTCTTGCCGACTCCCGCTGGTCCGACAACGGTTACCAGTCGGCTTTCCGGTAGCCTGGCGACGAGTTCCGCAACGACGTCGTGGCGACCGACAAGTTGCGGCAGGCGGGGCAACTGGCGGATGAAAGCGTTGGCCGGATCGAAGGAGAGGTGCGGCTGGTCTCCACCATAGATGCGCAGGGGCGCAACGAAGCGGTAGCCGCGGCCGGTCACGGTGGCAATGCACGATCGGCCTGAAGGCGCTTGTGGAAGCGCACGGCGAAGCGCGGCGATGTTGACTTTCAGGTTGCTCTCATGAACGAAAGTGTTCGGCCAGGCGAAGCTCATCAGCTCGTCCTTGCCGACGACTTCCCCCGCACGGCTGACGAGCAATTGGAGCAGATCGAGAGCCCGGCTTCCCACACGCAAAGGGTTGTCGCGAAGCATCAGCACTTGACGGTCCGGAATGAACCGATAGTCACCAAAGCAATATGTCTTGCCGTCTGATTTGCCGGATCGTTCCATGCGCTCTCAGATGATTTCGCTGTGAACGTGCTGTCATGAGTTGCGCCGAACGAATTCAAGGCTCAAACTGGCGCTTGCCAGCGAATTTAGCCGCTTTTCGCGCCAGCGTCACCCACCCGTGTCAGCTCAACAAGTGAAGACGTTCATCATGGCTGATGGCACGATCACGCTGCACTCAGGAAACAATAACACCTCGCGGTACAGCGCTTGTATTGCTGGACCTGTTGCGCCGCAGTCGTCGCAATAATGATCTGAAATATATTTCACTGCATGAATTATATTGACATGCATTTTGTCTTCGCCTTTATTGTTCTCATCGAACTTCGAGGAGGAAGTTCGGTTTCAACGCGATCAGCGGCGTCGGTTTGACGCCCTCGGGCTTTTGGGAGGGGCTTCGGCCTCGAGGAGGAATCTTGCGCAAATTTTTAGGCTCGACCGCATTGGCGGTCCTTGCAACAACGCTTTTTGCCAGCACGGCGTCGGCGGAGACCGACAATCCGTTCCGCTGCAAGCCGGGTGAAAAATACGTCATGAACGTCATGGTTTCGGGCGTCGAATACTGGTTCCCGGTCTATGAGATGTTCAAGCAGGCCGGCCAGCAGTTCGGCTGCGAAACGGCCTATACCGGCACGCCGGAATATGACGTCAACAAGCAGATCGCCACCTTCGACCAGGCGCTGGCCCAGAACCCCGCCGGCATCCTCGTCCATCCGATGAACTCCGATCCGTTCATCGAGCCGATCAACCGCGCCATAGACCAAGGCACGGCCGTCGTCACCTTCGCCGCCGACTCGCCGCTTTCCAAGCGCGTTTCGTTCATCACCTCGGACAACAATCGCGAAGGAGTCTATGCCGCCGACGCGATTGCCGAGAAGATGGGCGGCAAGGGCGAATATGCGGTTCTGGAAAATCCCGGTCAGGACAACCACGACAAGCGCATCACCGCCTTCATCGGCCGTATGGAAGAAAAGTGGCCGGACATGAAGCTGGTTGGCCGCGCCGCTTCCAACCAAGACCCGACCAAGGCCTACCAGGGGCTTTCGAGCCTGATTCAAGCCAATCCGAACCTCGGCGCAGTCTTCATGCCAGAGGCGAACTCCGCGATCGGTGCCTCGCAGGCGTCCAAGGAAAACGGCGGCAAGGTTCTCGTGATGTGCGCCGACGTCAACGCCAACATCCTCGATATGATCAAGGCCGGCGAAGTCTTCGGATCGATAAACCCGAACCAAGGCATGCAGGGCTACATGGGCTTCATGCTGCTGTGGCTTGCAAAGCACCCGGAACTGATCGACCCGATGAACGACGCCAAGCGCTCGGGCTTCAACCCGATGAGCATCCCGGTCGTCGACAACGGCCTTTCGATCGTCACCGCCGAAAATGCCGACGACTTCTATTGGGACAAGTACCTGAAGCGGCGTGGCACGAAGGGAATCGAGGAATAAGGGCAGGGGGCTCTTCTCCCCGGCTGGATGAGGGGGCTGGCTCTAAGCATGCCGCACAGTCTCCTCATCGCCTCGCGAACTTAGCACTTCTCCCCGCTGGGGGAGAAGCGTCAGATTACAGCAGCCGCATCGATCTGTTGCCGGCTATGAAGTAAGGGAAAATGACAATGGCGGAGCCGGTGCTCACCATTCACGGCATGACCAAGCATTTCGGGGCGGTGAAGGCCTTGACCGATGTCAACTTCACGCTCGAACGCGGCGAGGTTCATGCGCTGTGTGGCGAAAACGGCGCCGGAAAGTCGACCCTGATGAACATCATCGCCGGCGTGCTGCAGCCGACCGAAGGCGAGATCCGCGTCGATGGCAAACCCGTGCGCATTGCTTCGCCGGCTGCTGCGCAATCGCTGGGCATCGGTCTCGTGCATCAGGAAATCGCACTTTGCCCGGATGCGACGGTGGCCGAAAACATGTTCATGGCGGCAATCAACCGCCGACGCACCCCTTTCATGAATTACCGTGCCCTGGAGCGCGATGCCCAGGCGGTGATGAACCGGCTCGCCGCCATCGATGTGCGCCAGAAGGTCGCCGATCTACCGATTTCCAGCCAGCAGCTTGTCGAGATCGCCAAGGCGCTGACGCTGGACTGCCGCGTTCTGATCCTCGATGAGCCCACTGCTGCGCTTACCGAAACCGAGGCGCAACAGCTCTTTTCCATCATCCGCGATCTCAAGGCGAACGGCATCTCGATTATCTATATCAGCCATCGCATGGCCGAGATCTTCAGCCTCTGCGACCGGGTGACCGTATTCCGTGACGGCCGTTATGTCTGCACCGACAACGTCGCCGATGTCACGGCTGACGACGTGGTGCGCCGCATGGTCGGTCGCGAGATCACGCAGCTCTATCCCGACAAACTCGGAGCGGGCGAGGAGCCGAGCGAGATGATCCTTGAAGTCGATGGCATCAGCGACGGTGCGCGTTTTCATGACATCAGCTTCGATTTGCACAAAGGCGAAATCCTCGGCATTGGCGGCCTGATCGGCTCCGGCCGCACAGAAATCGCCGAGGGCATTTGCGGCCTTCGTGCGCATACGTCCGGCGAGGTCCGCCTGCATGGCAAGTCTCAGGCGATCCGCGCCTATGCCGATGCGGTCAAGACCGGCATCGTCTATCTGTCGGAGGACCGCAAGGGCTCGGGCATTTTCCTGGAAATGTCGATCGCCCAGAATATCTCGGTGCTGAACCTGAAGGCGCTCACCAATCATGCCGGTCTGCTCAACGGTCGCGCCGAGGCGGCGCTGGCGGAGGATTTCGCGCGGCGGCTGGCGGTGCGCATGGGCGGCGTCGAGGCGCCAGTCAAATCGCTTTCGGGCGGTAACCAGCAGAAGGTGGCGATCGCCAAGCAACTTGCCGTCAATCCCAAGGTGATCCTGATGGACGAGCCGACACGCGGCATCGATGTCGGCGCGAAAGCCGAAATTCACCGGCTGCTGCGCGACCTCGCGCGCGCGGGTATCGGTATTGTCGTCATCTCGTCGGAAATGCCGGAGCTGCTCGGGCTCTGTGACCGCGTAATGGTCGTGCGGGAGGGGCGCATGGCGGGCGAGCTTGGCCCGGAAGACATGACGGAAGAAGCCGTGATCCGCCTTGCCTCGGGGGTCAATGCGGCAAGGACGGCAGATCATGCCGCGTAAGGAGGGGGAAACGGGAATGGCAATCGACACGATCGCGGCGGACATGCCGAAAACCGGACACTGGAAACGCATCGGCACTATGCGCGAGGCGGGGCTGATCGCAATCATCCTGGTGCTCTGCGCCATCATGAGCTTTGCCTCTCCGCACTTCCTCACGTTCGGCAATTTCCGCGCCATGCTGATGAGCTTTTCTGTGGAAGGCATCGTCGTCGTCGGCATGACGATCCTGCTCATAGTCGGCGGTATCGATCTCGCAGTCGGCTCGGTCGTCTGCTTTGCGATGGTGCTCTCCGGTTCGCTGTTCCTTGCCGGATTGGACCCGTGGACGGCCTCGCTAGTCGGCATTCTCGCCAGCGGTTTCATTGGGGCGATCATGGGTTTCTTCGTGACGGTGGTCGGGCTCAATCACTTCATCACCTCACTTGCAGGCATGGTGATCGTACGCGGGCTTTGCCTGATCATAACCAAGGGCACGCCGCTCTCGCTCTTCACGCTACCGGCAAGTTTCAAGGCCGTAGGGCAGGGCACGTTCTATGGTGTTCCCTACGTGATCCTGATCTTCGTCGCTGTCGTCATCCTGTTCGATTTCCTGCTGCGCCGGGCGACCGCCTTCCGCAAGGTCTTCTACACCGGCAGCAACGAGAAGGCGGCACTCTATTCCGGCATCCGCACCAACCAGGTGAAGTTCTGGGTGACGGTTCTCTGCTCGACGCTGTCAGGTGTCGCAGGTGTCATCTATATGTCCCGCTTCGGTGCCGCGACGCCCACTTTCGGCGTCGGCATGGAGCTGAATATCATCGCGGCGGCGGTTATTGGCGGGGCTTCACTGAACGGCGGCTCGGGCACGATCTTCGGCGCCATCCTTGGCATCGCGCTGCTCTCGGTCGTCACCTCGTCGCTGATCCTGCTCGATGTCTCCGTCTATTGGCAGGACATGATCAAGGGGTGCATTCTGCTCACCGCCGTTTCCATCGATCATTTCCTGCACAAGCGGAAGGCCGCCTGATATGCCGATCGCCAAACTGAAACCCAAGACCACAGCGCCACGCGAGGAAATCGTCATCGCGCGCCAGATGCACCAGGCGCTGGTGCTGCACTTCCTCGAAGGTTTGACGCAGTCGCAGATTGCCGACCAGCTCGGCATCTCGCACGCCACCGTCAACCGGCTGATCAAGCGCGGCCGCCAGCTCGGCCTTGTCGAGATCAAGATCAAGTCGCCGGTTGAACCGCTGGTGGACATGGAAGAGCGCCTGCTTTCGCTCGGCGGCATCCGCCGCGCCGTGGTGGTGCCGACAGTCTCCGACAATCCGCAGACGGCGCTGCAAGCGGTTGGGGAAGCTGCGGCTCGGCTGCTGCTGGAGGAAATCGCCGATGGCGACACGATCTGCATTACCGGCGGCAAGGGTGTCGGGGCCGTCGTCGCCGGCCTGCAGCCCGCCCGCCGTTTCGACGTCGAGGTGATCCCCGCGACCGGCTGCGTACAGGGCAAACACTATACCGACGTCAACCACGTCTCGACGCTGATGGCCGACCGGCTCGGCGGACGCTCCTACCAGATCCACGCGCCGCTCTTTGCCGATGATGCCGTGCAGCGGGACATGCTGATCAACATGCGCGCCGTCGCCGATGTCTTCCGGCGGGCGCGGGAAGCCAAGGTCGCGGTGGTTGGTATCGGCTCGATCCTCAGCACGGACTCGACCTATTACGACCTGCATCCTTCTTCGAGCGAGGACCGCAAGGCCATTGAACATTCCGGCGCGAGTGCGGAACTGCTCGCCCATCTGCTCGATCGCGAGGGCCGGGTCTGCGATTACAGCCTGAACCGGGCGCTGGTTTCGCTGACGCTGGAAGAGTTCGCCTCGATCCCGACGAAGATCGGCGTCGCAAGCGGCCTTAACAAGGCCAGCTCGATCCTGAGCGTGCTGCGCGGCAACCATCTCGATACGCTCGTCACTGACGAGGCGACCGGGGCGCGCATTCTTGAAATTGCATCCAAGGAAGGGTTTTCGGCATGAGCGGCGAACAGTTGATCCGCGAGATCGGGCGCTCGGGCGTCAAGGCATCCGCCGTCGGGCTCGGCACCTGGGCGATCGGCGGCTGGATGTGGGGCGGAACGGACGAGGCGCAATCCATTGCCGCCATCCAGGCGTCGCTCGATGCTGGCGTCACCCTCATCGACACGGCCCCGGCTTACGGCCTCGGCCGCTCTGAGGAGATCGTTGGCAAGGCGCTCACCGGTCGGCGCGACAAGGCTGTCATCGCCACCAAGTGCGGCCTCGTCTGGCATACACAGAAGGGCAAGCATTTCTTCGACCAGGATGGCAAGCCGGTTCACCGCTATCTCGGGCGTGACTCTATCATCCACGAAGTCCAGGAAAGTCTGCGCCGGCTCGGCACGGATCATATCGACCTCTACATCACTCATTGGCAGGACGCGACGACGCCGGTCGAGGAGACGATGCTGGCGCTAGAGGAGCTGAAGGCGGCCGGCAAGATCCGTGCCATCGGCGCCAGCAACGTCGATAAGGCCGAGCTTCAGCAATATGTTCAAACTGGATCGCTCGACGCGATCCAGGAGCGGTTCAGCATGATCGATCGCAAAATCGAGGCGGACCTGCTGCCACTCACTGTTCAAAACGGGATTTCGACGCTCAGCTATTCCTCGCTGGCGCTCGGCCTGCTGTCGGGCACCATCGGGCCGGATCGCATCTTCGCAGGCGACGACCAGCGCAAGGGCAATCCGCGCTTTTCCGTCGCGAACCGGCAGAAGGCGAAGGCGTTTTCCGACGCGATCCGGCCGATCGCGGAGCGGCATGCGGCGAGCATCGCGCAGGTGGTGATCGCCTGGACGCTTTCGCAGCCGGGCGTCACCTTTTCTCTCTGTGGCGCGCGCAATCCGGCGCAAGCACTCGACAATGCACGGGCTGGAACGCTCAGGCTTTCTGCGGACGATCTTTCGGCCATTGACGCGGCGCTGGCTGCGAAACTGGCTAACATGGACGGATAACAGGCTGTCATCATGAACCGTGAAGAGACATTGGACGGGCTCCGCAAGAGCCCGAAGGTGGACGTGTGCGTCCTCGGCGGCGGCATCAACGGGCTCAGCGTCTTTCGCGAGCTGGCGCTGCAGGGCGTGAACGTGCTGCTGGTCGAGAAGGGCGACTATTGTTCCGGTGCCAGCGCTGCGCTCTCGCGCATGGTGCATGGGGGGCTGCGCTATCTCGAAAACGGCGAGTTTAGCCTTGTCCGGGAATCGCTGGTCGAGCGCGACCGGTTGTTGCGCAACGCCCCCCACTACGTCGCACCGCTGCCGACCACTGTTCCGATCTTCGACGTCTTTTCGGGTCTCGGTAACGGCGTCGTGCGTTTCCTCGGCCTCACTCGCCGCCCGAGCCGCCGCGGCGCCATCACCATCAAGGCGGGGCTCAGCATCTATGATTTTCTGACACGCAAGCGCGCCCTGATGCGGAAGCACCAGTTTCGCGGCCGCCGCAGCACGCTTGCCAAATGGCCGGCGCTCAACCCGGCGATCCGCAGCGCCGCTACCTATTACGATGCCTGGGTCAGCCACCCGGAGCGCATCGGTATCGAAATTTTACGCGACGGCCTCTCGACCGACACGAACGCCTCCGCTCTGAACTATGCGACGATCGAGCAGGCTCCAGCCGGAGGTTTCCTGCTGCGTGACGGGATTTCGGGCGAGATGCTGACAGTCAAGCCATCCCTCGTCATCAACGCCACCGGCGGCTGGATCGATATCGCCAATGGCACGCTCTTTCCGCAGGCGGCTCGTCCCGTGCCGCTGATGGGCGGCACCAAGGGCTCACATCTGATCATCGACCATCCCGGTCTGCGCGACATGCTCGACGGCCACATGATCTATTATGAAAATGAGGACGGCCGCATCTGCATCCTCTTTCCCTATCTTGGAAAGGTGCTGGTCGGCTCGACCGATATCCGGGTGGATGACCCCGAAACGGTGCGCTGCGAGGCAGACGAGCGGGATTATATCCTGCAATCACTGGCATTCGTGCTGCCGGGCATTTCGATCCGGCCTGAGGAGATCGTCTTCCAGTTTGCTGGCGTTCGGCCTCTGCCGGCAAGCAATGACAGCTTCACCGGCCGTATTCCGCGCGATCATTTCTGCACGATGCTTGAAGGCCGCGACGGCGAGCCGCCGGTCCTCTGCATGATTGGCGGCAAGTGGACCACTTTCCGTTCCTTTGGGGAACTGGCGGCCGATATGACGCTGGAACGGCTCGGCCGAAAACGTCGCATTGATACCGCCGAGCGTGCCTTCGGGGGTGGACGTGGCTTTCCAGGCAAGCCGAACCTCTGGGTCCATCAGCTCGCTGAGGCGACGGGCATCACCCTCGATCGCGCGGAAACGCTCTTTGAACGCTATGGCACGGACGCGCAGGAGGTCGCCCACTTTATCGTGTTGGAACCGGACTATCTTCTGCCTCATGCCGGCTACAGCACCCGCGAGTTCATCTATCTCATCCGTCACGAAGCCGTGGAGCATCTGGACGACCTGCTCTTGCGGCGCACAACACTCGCCATCAGTGGTGAACTTTCGCTCGACACGACCGACGCCGTGCTCGCCATCCTCGCCGTGGAAAAACGCTGGCCGCCGCAGCGCACCGCCGAGGAGCGAACCCGTTTTCTGAACCTCCTGAACGACCGTCACGGCGTTTCGGAGGAAGCCCTTTCCGCAAGGAACGAACAAAGGAGTGAATTATGCGAGACAACCGCAAGGTCCGGATGAACCGGCTGTTCGGCAACGGCCGTTGCCTGGATGTGGCGATCGATCATGGCGTCTGCAACGAGCCATCCTTCCTCGATGGGCTGGAGAACATGCCCGCCGTGCTGAAGGCGCTGGTCGACGCGAAGCCCGATGCGATCCAGATGAACTATGGTCAGGCCGACCTGTTGCAGGACCTGCCCGGCAAGGACAAGCCGGCCCTCGTCATGCGCATCGACATGGGCAACCCCTATAACCGCATCCGCCACCGGGATATGTGGGCCGTGTTGCAGAACGAGGCCGAGCCGCTGATCGGCGCGCTGCAGACGGATGCGGCCTGCGTTGTCGTCAATCTGTTCATGCTGCCGGATGAGCCTGATCTTTTCCGCCAATGCGTCCAGAACATTGCCCGCGTTCGCGCCGATTGCGAGAAATACGGGATGCCGCTGATGATCGAGCCGCTGGTGATGCAGCCGGTGACTGAGCACGGCGGCTATATGGTCGATGGCGATGCCGACAAGATCGTGACGCTGACGCGACTTGCCCGCGAGATGGGTGCCGATATCGTCAAGGCCGACCCGACGACCAACCCGGAGGATTTTCACCGTGTGGTCGAGGCGGCACGCTGCCCGGTTCTCGTGCGCGGCGGTGGCAAGGAGGACTTGTCCGCCGTCTTCGCCAAGTCCGCCGCCTTGATGCGGCAGGGTGCGGTGGGCATGGTCTATGGGCGCAACGTCTACCAGCATGCCAATCCGAGCGCCGTCGTGCGCGGCCTGATGGCGATCATCCACGAGGATGCGACTGGCGAAGAGGCTTTCGCACTTTATCGGAAGGGGTGATGGAAGCGGGGGCCTGTGTTTTCAGCCGGAATCGCGCAAAACTCTGCCAGAACCTTGGGAGGGGTTCGGAATGGAAAAATATCTGTTGGGGCTCGATGCCGGAAACACCGTCATCAAGGCTGTAATCTTTGATCTCAACGGCCGGGAGGTGGCCTACGCCGGGGAGGAGGGGCATAGTCGTATGCCGTACCCCGGTCACGTGGAGCGCGACCTCGGCGAACTCTGGGCCAATGCCAAACGGGTGATCCGCACCTGCCTAGACAAGGCCGGCATTGCTGCCACGGATATCGCTGCGATCGGCTGTGCTGGCCATGGCAATGGTCTTTATGCGCTCGATCGCGATCGTCAGCCGCTTCTCGGTATCCAGTCGCTCGATACGCGCGCGACCGGACTTGTCGAGGAATGGGCAGCGGAAGGGGTCGGCGACCGCACAGCGCCGATCGCGCGCCAGCGCCCTTGGCCCTCCCAGACGCCGACTCTGCTCGCTTGGCTGAAGCGCCACCGGCCGGACCTGTTCCAGCGCATAGGCACGGTGTTCTTCTCCAAGGATTTCGTTGTCAACCGGCTGACCGGTAGCCGCGTCAGCGAAGTTTCCGACATGTCCGGCGCCGGCTTGCTCGACCTTGCGGCCCGCCGCTATGACAGGACACTGATGGCGGCCTACGGCCTCGCAGACAGCATGCACATGCTGCCGCCGCTGATAGAAAGCGCCGATATCGCGGGACATGTGGCGGAAGAGGTGGCGGCCGAAACCGGGCTTGCGGCAGGCACACCTGTTATCGGCGGGCTGTTCGATGTCGTGGCGTCGGCGCTCGGCTCGGGCGTGTCGCGCACCGGCAGCGCCTCGATCATTGCCGGCACCTGGAGCATCAACCAGGTGATCATCGATGGTCCCGATATTAATGGCCCAGTCTTCATGTCCTCCACCTTCGATCGCAGCCGCTATATGGCGATGGAAAATAGCGCGACGTCGGCCGCCAATCTCGAATGGCTGGTGCGAGAGTTCTTCGAAGGGGAGCATGAGGAAAGCATCTCGCCCTTCGATGCGGCCTGCGCGCTTGCTGCCGCGGTCACGCCAGCGGCCGACGATCCGCTCTATCACCCCTATCTCTATGGCGCCCAGCAGGATGGCCACGCGCGGGCCGGCTTCTACGGCATGGCCGGCTGGCATACCAAGGGGCACCTGATCCGGGCGCTTCTGGAAGGCGTCGCCTTCGGCCATCGCCAGCATATCGAGACGATCCGCAAGGCAGGCGCAACCTTCGAGGAGGCTGTGCTCTCCGGCGGCGGCTCGCGCAGCAAGCTCTGGCCGCAGATCTTTGCGGATGTCCTCGGCGTTCCTGTTACCGTCGCCGTTTCGCGGGAAACCGGGGCGCTCGGGGCTGCGATCGCGGCCGGGACGGGTGTCGGCCTGTTTGCCGATTTCACCGAAGGGGCCACCGCCATGGTCCGCACCGATCGGCGCTATCAGCCGAACGGCGCGCTGTCGGCCCACTACGACCGTCGCTATGGGCTCTACAAGGATGTTACTGTGGCGATGACGCCGCTGTGGCGGCGCCTTTCGGAAGCGCAAAGCCCCGCGACAGGAGTTGCAGCGTGACCATGCCCATGAATGAAACGCTGGTGGATGAAGGCAGCTACGATTTCATCGTCGTTGGCGCGGGGTCGGCCGGTTGCGTACTGGCAAACCGGCTCTCGGCCGATCCGAAAAACCGGGTGCTGCTGCTCGAAGCCGGCGGCTCGGATCGGTATCATTGGGTGCATGTGCCGATCGGTTATCTCTATTGCATGGGCAATCCGCGCACCGACTGGATGATGAAGACGGCCGCTGAAAAAGGTCTCAACGGCCGCGTCCTCAACTATCCGCGCGGCAAGGTGCTCGGGGGCTGCTCCTCCATCAATGGCATGATCTACATGCGGGGGCAGGCGGCCGATTACGATGGCTGGCGGCAGGCGGGCAACGCCGGCTGGGGCTGGGATGACGTGCTGCCCTATTTTCTGAAGTCGGAAGACAATTATCGCGGCAGATCGGTCATGCACGGCGCGGGCGGCGAATGGCGCGTCGAGCGCCAGCGGCTGTCCTGGCCGATTCTCGATGCGTTTCGCGATGCCGCGGAAGAACTGGGTATCCGAAAGACCGACGATTTCAACGACGGCGACAACGAAGGGTCCGGCTATTTCGAGGTCAATCAAAAGGGCGGGCTACGGTGGAACACGACGAAAGCCTTCCTGCGGCCGGCGATGAAGCGCCGGAATTTGCGCGTGCTGACCGGCGCCGAAACCGAGCGGCTGGAATTTGACGGGAAGATGGTAACGGGCGTGCGCTTCCGCCTGAAAGGCCGATCCTGTATTGCGCGGGCGTCACGCGAGGTCGTGCTCTCGGCCGGGGCGATCAACTCGCCGAAAATTCTGGAGCTCTCGGGGGTCGGCCGGCCGGATGTTCTTTCGGCGCTCGACATTCCTGTCTTGCATGATCTTCAAGGCGTTGGCGAAAATCTGCAGGACCATCTGCAAATCCGCACCGTCTTCCAGGTCGAGGGCGCACGCACGCTGAACCAGCTCTACCACAACCTCTTCAGCCGGGCCGGCATGGGCCTGCAATATGCAATCAGCCGCTCCGGTCCCTTGTCGATGGCGCCGAGCCAGCTCGGCATTTTCGCCAGAAGCGATCCGGCCGTTGCGACGGCCGATCTCGAATATCACGTCCAGCCGCTCAGCACCGACCGTCTTGGTGAACCGCTTCATCGTTATCCTGCCGTAACTGTCTCTGTCTGCAACCTCCGGCCGGAAAGTCGCGGCGCGGTGCACATGACGACTCGTGATGCCTCGGTCGCCCCTGAAATCCGTCCCAACTATCTGTCGACCGCGGGCGACCGGCTGCTCGCGGCAAATTCTATCCGCCATGCGCGCAGCCTTATGGAAACGAAGGCTATCTCCCGTTTTCGACCGCAGGAGATGCTGCCGGGCCGGCAATATCAGAGCGATGACGAGTTGATCCATCGTGCCGGTGATATCGCCACCACGATCTTTCACCCTGTCGGCACCTGCAGGATGGGAAGCGATCCGATGGCGGTGGTGGATGCAAATCTGCGCGTGCATGGGCTTGAGAAGCTGCGCGTTGTTGATGCCTCGATCATGCCGACGATCGTGTCCGGCAATACGAACTCCCCGGTGATCATGATCGCGGAAAAGGCAGCGGAGATGGTGCTGAGGAGGCACTAGCTGGACGATGCTTTCTTCCATCCACCTAGACATTCGGGAGCATCTACAAGTGCCCCAGATGTTCAAGTTCAGCACTGTGCCAATGGTCAACGCGCCGCACACATCTGTCGCGATGCAGGCTTTTTTGTAAGTCTCTGGGTAATTAGGCGCCCGCAACCAAGCGGGCTTCTTACGCTTATGCTAATCGCCCCAGCGGCGCTCAAAAGGCGGCCTTGACAGGCCCGACGCAACGACGGCTCGCCGCCCGCCTGCCGTATCGCTCGTCTTTGTGGCGCCCGCCTTGCGTTAAGTCGCGTAAAGGTCCCGCAATATTCGGGCCGAAAACGATATGCAGCTCACCGATCGGTCAGCAGACTAAGTCACTACCGACGACACCATATCGCTTTCGCAAAAGACCATGTTTGGCCTGTATCCGTTGTTCAGGAAAGCGTCGCGTCCAGCAGCATTTGACGTAAATACCGCTGCGGCGGACGTTATTTCGGGGGTGTGCTTGGTCGGGGTCGGAAGTATCGCAATGCTATCGTTGAGGCCAACCTCGATAAGAAGGCTTGCGAGCGACTCGACGGATGAGACCTGATCAAGGATCAGGTACTTCAGGCCTGACGCGGCATTCACCTTTTGCGCCAGCGTTTGCACCGCCACCATCAAGGGCAGCCTCTCACGGACGTCTTGGACCTCGGGATGTTGGCTGCAGCCCCCATAGCACATTCGCGCAAAAATCTCGTAAGCCTTGATATATTCGCCTCGTTCGAACCACATGCGCAATGCCACCGACATTCGACGCATTGTAAAGACTTTGCACGCCTCCTCGTATTGCGCCGATTTTGCAGGCGAGAGGTCAATCTGGCCCCGTTTCGAGCCTAAATAGAGAAAGTATTCGAGGCCACCTCGATAGCGGTCCCATCCTGTCATTGCCTCGTCGTTGCCGGCCTGAGCGCGGTCCCGCACGACAGCGGTGCGCGCGACGGATCGATAGAAAGGCTTCTCGAGAAAAGCGACCGCGCCGACATCGAGCAAATGGGCAAGATGGGAGAATGCCCAGAAGCAAAAGTCTTTCGGCACGAAGGCCGACCTCAAGGCCGACGTTCTATAGATAGCGATCTCCGGAAAAATGTGCCGCTTTGTCATGAAGTCGAAGACGTCGCTGAAGCTTCGGCGAGAGAATTTGCGATTCTTTTCAATGGTGTAGAACAGACTGACATCGACCCCATCGATGGCGTCGTACATAGTCCACGGGGCATAACAGGCGACCGTTTCGGGATTGATGTTGAGGTAGACGATGGCCGCCCGCAGGTTCTGGAAATTGAGAAGATCGTCGTCGGCAAGATAGAGAGCGTATTCTCCGATCGCTTGCTGATAGGCGTTTGCGAGGTTGGGCCAACCTCCGCCGTTCACCTCACGCCTGCAGTACTTGATAGGCAGCCCCTGAGAGAGAAACTCCTCAACGACCGTCGCCGTGTCGTCGGTAGAAGCGTTGTCCGAGATCACGATTTCATACGGAAAATCGATAATTTTCTGTTCTACGAAAGTGGTCAGCAGAAAGCGTAGGAAGGCCGCGCGATTGTACGTCGGTATGCAAATGCTCAACTTGGTCTTTTTTTCCATTATTGCGTTCCGCTGTCGTATTCGCGCGCTCGCGCCGTCCTGCTCAGTCTTTGGCCGCCCATCCAAGGTGGCCCCGCTCTGTTGACGTGCGCGACCAGACGCCGGTGAGATCTAGTGCCCGGCGTTCCTTGTCGATGTCACTTGACCAGCCATGCTCCCGGTGCGTTTGCCCAGGGAAATCTTGATAAGGGTTTGTCGATCTTCCTGTTGCGCGCGAATTCGTCCCAAGCGAGCGTTTCGCCGGGCCACTTGCTTGTCGCGTATTCATCGAGGATCAGCACGCCACCGGGTACCAGGCGATCCCAGCATTGCTCGAGGATGATGCGCGTCGGCTCATAGATGTCGACGTCGAGATTGAGCAGACAGAAGCGCGCCTCGGGATTTTCTTCGAGCCAGCGAGGCAAGGTCGTGCAAATGTCGCCCTTGACGATCGAGCCGCGATTGCTGGGGATCACTCCATCTTCATTGTGGAGCTTGAGCAACGCCTGAAACTCCTCCAGGAAGCTCCCGGAGCTAAGGCCGCCGACTTCCTTCTGGATGTTCGGATCAACCACGCCGTCCTCGTTTGCAAGGGTAGGAAAGCCATCGAACGTATCAAAACCGATGACCTTCTTATGCGTGGCCGTTGGCGTGAACGTCTCGAGGAATTTATGCCAGCTGAAGAACGATTTGCCGAAATAGACGCCGAAATCCGCATAGTGTCCGGGCAGATCTACCGTGAGCTTGAAAAGCTCATAGTGGGCAAGCTGGCGAATGAAAGAACGGCGGCTCGCATAGACCGGGAACAGATCCAGGTAATGCCGAATTTCATGCGGCCATCTCTTTGCGAGTTCATCAAGCTTCGAGAAGAAGACGCTCTCGCCGCCGGAAGGATAGTAAAATGTGTCGGTAGCCATTCAGTTTTCCTGCTCGTTACGTGATCGCTTCAAAACGTCGTTGCGTTCGAAGCGGAGGTGTTGCACGGTGACAACCGGATAGAGCGCCTTCTGCCTGTGGGCAGCGTTTAAACGCGGCGCAAGAATCCGTCAGCCGATGCTGTAATCATGATCTTGTTCTCGATGATCTTGTCGGTTTCCAATGACAGCTTTCCGCCGTCGGAACCGCTCCGTCCTTCGGATGACAGGAGTTCGAGATACGCCCTGACGGCGGTTTTCGGGTTGTTTCCTTTGCCCCAGGGGCGATCGCCGCACATATCTTCGGGCAGGTCTTCGACACCAGTGTCCCACACGACGCAATAGGATCCCTTTGACGTCAACGGTGCGTACAGCTCCAATTCAGAAAGGACGTGGTCATGCGTGTGGTTGGAATCCAGGAAGACCATGACCCGTTCGTAGCCTTTCGCGTGCGCAGCTACTTGGGAAAAGACGTCCGGTGCGATCGACGACCCTTCAATCGTGAAGATCTTATGAGCGAGCGGATGGGTTTCTATTCCCGCGCGGTTGTGTTTTCGGATGTCGATGTCGACAGCGACGACCTTACGACGGCTCGCCTTCGGATCAAGAACGCGACCATCGGCAATGGCGTCACAATAGTCGAGCATGGCCAGCATCGACGCGCTCATGACGAGCGATCCGCCATGTGCGATGCCTGTCTCGATGATGAGGTCGGGCCGGCATGCCCAGATCAGTTCCTGTATGGCATAAATATCCTGCGGCACCTGGATGATCGGGCGGCCCAACCACGTAAAGTTCTGAACATAGTTGTGACGGATGCATTCGCGGACCCACACTTGTGAGAGGCCGATGAAGCCTGCATCCTTACTTGCACTCTCGATGTTGCCGGCGACGTATGCCGCAAATTTCTGATCTTCAGTCATGATGCTTCTCTTGGGGCGTGCGCGTGCAGTGGATGTCCCACCACTGCGTGCGCGGGGCTAGTCTGTTTCCATTGAAGTCGCGGACAGTGTGCGAATAGCTATCGACAACAGAGCCGTACGATGACCATGAGCCAGGAACGTCATCGCCGAACGGCCCGGACGAACCCACCGGAAAATTGTAGCTAAGCGAGCTATCGCGAAGCGACGGAACTGTTGATTGATCGAGCAACTTGAACCCGTCGTAGCCGCATGCCGCGAGCGTCTCCAGATACTGGAAGCCGAAACGACAGTCCTCGACGCTGACATACAAAGGGAGGCTCGGGAGTGCCTTCAATTGATCGAGCACCACGTGGTCGACGCCCTCGACATCGATCTTGAGATACAAGGGTACGCCGTACGCGGCGAACAACTCCGACAAAGTCACGCAGCGAACGGTGATCGCGCGGCAATTGCCGTCGTTACGCCCAGCCCAACCGATATCAATGCTGCTCCAATGATCGTTTTCGAGGTTGATGTGGAAGACCGCTTCGCCTGAACGCTCCCAGATCGCCGCGTGAACAATGGTAAGCCGCCCGTCGTTCACTTCCGGCTCGAAACGCTTGGCGGCTCTTTCGCAAAGCTCCGGATTGGCTTCAAGCGCCACGACGCGGAAGCCGCGTTTCAGATAGTAGTCCGTGTCGTCACCGTTGTTCATCCCGAGATCGAAGACGAGTTGGCTGCCGTTTGCGAAATGTTTCATTGGATACGGACTTTTTCCTGAGGAACTGCATAGACGACCGCTCCGGTGCCGCACCAGCTATGGAGTCGCATAAAGAAGCGGTAGGCCGGAAGTTGCTCCATCAAATACTCAGGGGTACGCCATAGACCGTCGCTGTTGTGATAGGTTGTGACGGCAACGATGGGCCGATGCTGCTGCAGCGTTTCGCATCCACCCCTAAGGGCGTTGAGTTCCGCCCCTTCGAGGTGCAGCTTTAGAAAGCCCGGGGAGAGAGCCAAACTATCCAGCGTTACAGTCCGAACACGCTCTCGACCCGTATCGGATAGTTGGGAGGCATATCCGAGCCCGTCGTGGAAACCGCGTTCATGCTCCACTGAGTCGAGTGCGTATGGCAGCAGCGTCACATCGGCAGCACCCTTGGCGTCCAGAGATGCAAGCCTTCTGCTGAAGGCGGCGGCATTCTTCGCATCCGGCTCGATCGCAACAATAGCAGCCTGACGGAGCCCGGCTTCGGCGATCAGCTTTGCAGTAATGCTCCCGTCATGCGCGCCGCCGTCGACAAAGACCGACACCGCATCCAAGCAACCCCGCACCTCGGGAATAAAGAAGCGATTGTCGCCCGTGACCGGCGCGCCTTCAAAGGTCCATTCCTCGCGTAGACGTCGCCATGCCAGAAATTGCAGGTGGTGGGCTCGAGAAAGATCGTCCTCCCATCCCAGCAGGACGTTCGTCGTCCTGGCAAGTTCTTCCGATGTCAGTTTTTCGGCGAACCAACCGTTCGAGAGGGGGTGCCGATCACGGTAGCTCTCGGCGATATCGTAGAAGGGCACAACGTCATGCCAGCCGGCTTCACGCAAAGCCTTTTCCAGCGGAACGAAGGGCGTCGTGGCGATACTGACTGCCAGCAGCGCCGAGCGCATCATGTCATCACGCACCTCGGATGGGTGAAGAACCTGCACGTCTGCCCAAAGCGGATCGTTACGAAGTGCGACTGCATTCTTGTCAACGACGAACGCAAAGTCGCGCCCTATTGCGCGGAGGTAATCGCGCGCGAGCCTTCCCATGTCGCCGGCGCCGTAGAGCACCAGCGGATCGCGCAGCGGGCGCGCCGAAAAGCGGCAGGTGGCATCATTGATTCGATACAGAAGCTCTCGTGCAGTCATCCCATCCGGCAGCGCAGAAAAGTGAAGCGCGCCATGCGCGGCAGACGCTTGTGCGACCTCCTGCGAACTTGCTCGTTGGTGATGAAACGGATTTGCCATTGCCGTCACGTGACCTTCATCCTTCTTTCCCGGTCATGCGACCGCAAACTCGCGGTCTCGAGAAAGGCAATTGGGACGATCCGATGACCAATCACCGTCCGTCGGATCGGCAATCAGCGAGAGCAGCGACGTGTCCTCTGGAAAGCAGGTGAGAAAATGATCAATCGTTCCCTTTGCTGCGCGCCCACCGGTGCGAAGGTCAAGCTTTTCGGGCGTTGCACGGGCCAGGGTCTTGGTCGACAAGAACCATTCGGCGGCCGTATCGCCAAGCCTGCTGCGGAAATCCGTGCGCCGTTTTTCGACCTGCAAAAGGTCAGCATAGATTTTCTCAAACGCCATGGCGCTCGAAACGGGCATCCGCGTTGTCGCTATATGGTCAGCAGCTTTCCTGCCCATTTCCGCGACAGCTTCCGGATTTCGCATCATCCAGCGAAGCCGTTCCGTGGCCTCCGCGATGTTGCACACGACAAATCCTGTTCGACCATCTTCGACGATGGCCGCTTCCGCGGGATTGTTAAACACGACCGGCACACACCCTGATGACATTGCCTCGGTCAGCGCGTTTTCTGCCGTCCCAAGGTGTTCCGGCTGCAGCAAGTACAGAAAGATGCTGGTTTGCGCGAAGACAGCCGCCGGATTATCAGTGTGGCCCATAAAGCGGACGCGTCGCGGGTCTCTCATGGCCGCCGCCGTATGAACGACTTCGCTCAACGGGCTGACCTCTCCCCATAGACGGACCGGTGCCTCTGACGTGGCGGCCTCATCGGCGACGCGAAAGATATCCGGGCTCATCTTGGCGAAATCGACGGTCCCCAGGTAGCTGATCGAATTGCGGTTTCGGCGCCCACCGTCAACTGTCCGAGGTGGAAGGCCAAAACCGCTGTTGACGACACTAAATTTGCTTCTTGTTGCGGGAGGAAGCGTCGCTACGTTGGGGGCTGCGAACGAGCACTCCGACGAAAAGACGAACCGGTCGTCACCAGTCAGAAGCCCGGTCGGCAGATAAGGAGCCGCAATACCCGAGATGTGCGACCAAAATAGCGTCCGCATCTTCGGCCAGGCGGTTTCGCACAGGCATTCGTACAATCTTGGATGGTTCCACCATTCCACCTGAACGATATCCGCCTTTGCCGCCATCGACGATATGGTTTGGCGATCCGGTGCGACCACAACATCGGCGCCAAGTTGCCTAAGCAAGTCGACATGCCGGAGATCGCGGGGAGACTCGAGCAGAAGGTAGCTTCGCTTGATGGAACCTGGATCAACGCTGCACAGACTGCTGTGCGCCTTGCCCACTCCACCGCCGAGATGAGCCGCAATGTGTAAGATGTTCATTCGGCAGCCTCGACTGCAATCCTGCGTCCGCCCGGAGCCTGAGCGCCAGGATCCAGGGTCACGACGGACTTGAACTTATCGAGCAGCATAGGGCGAAACGCGTCGATGTTGTCGGGAAGGCAATGGGTCAACTGACCGCAATTGCCACAAGTACCGTTCTCACAACGACGGCCTTCGAGATGCTGGAGCCGGAGGGCATTCATTGCGTCCGAGTTCCATATTTCCCTCATCGTCTGCTTTCGGACGTCACCGATGATGAGCTTTCGCCCCCAATCAAGGAAGCACGAGCTGACAAGACCGTCGGCGTTTACAGAATACCCATAGAAAATGTAGGGACAGGTGTCCGTATTGCCGATCTCCTGCTGGTAGATGCCGCCGGTGATTTTGACACCGGTATGCTTCTCGATATCGAATTCCGGCCAGCAAGGCGCAAAATTCTCAATGAAGATACGGTCACAATAGTCGCCGAAAGTGTCGAAAAATTCTTGTCTTTGGGCTTCGGTGATGAGTTCTCCAGGGATCTTGATGGAGATTTCCATGTTCCCCTTGTTGGCATAGAGCCATTTGACGTTCTTCACGAAAGCGTCGAAGTCAAACTTGAACCCTGTAAACTGGATGTACTGCTCTCGCGTCATTCCATCCACGGAGATGTTGAGCTTGTCCAATCCCGCTTCAATGACCGGCACCATCCGTTCTGGGGTGATGAAGGTGCCGTTCGTCGTTGAATCGATATAGTCGGCATGTCCGCTTTGCTTTGCGTAGGCAACCATGTCAGCGAAACGCTTGTTCAGAAGCGGCTCGCCATCCTTGTACATTCTCAGGACTTTGATTTTCTGAGGAAAATCGCCAAGTTCATCGACGACCTTCTGAAAAACCTCATACTTCATCGCGCCCTGAAAACGGCCGGTGTCGGCGATCAGGTCGCGGTGGCCTGTCGGACAGAATGTGCACTTAAAATTGCAAGAACTGGCCGGATCAACAAAGACGATGAAGGGCGTGTCGAGGGGTATAACCGTCTCCAACGCAGTACGATCATCAAGATTGATTCTGGGCTTAAGCTGAGCCTTCATTAAACGTCTCCGGTCTCTCCGGCGTTGAAAGGCTGCAGGCGTGCACGACGAACAGGACGATATTGGCCGGCCTTGGTTTGGCCCCTCAATATTCCCACGCCAGCACCCACAAACCGCTCGCAACGGCTGGATATCAACGGCTCAACTCAATCAAACGTTGGTTGCGCCAAGCTGACCGCGCTCGCGGCAGCGATGGCTGAGGACAGGCGGTAGTCTCAGGCTTGCACAGCCATGTTAGGTGGTTGGTTGCCCGCGTCCGATGTGCGACCGTCGAGAAAGTCACGAGACGCGATCCCGTTCAGCCCTCAGACCAGAGGCAACTTGTCCTGACAGTTCCAGGTTTACTTCGATCGGCAATGTGAAGATGAATGTAGCGCCGAACGGCCTGTTGTTCTCCGCCCATAGCCGTCCGTCATGCGATTCGACGATTGAACGACAGATCGCCAGTCCCATGCCCATGCCCTGTTCCTTCGTCGTGAAGAACGGCTGGAAGATCTTCTCGGGAAATTCGATGCCAGGACCGCGGTCGCTGATCTCGGTCTGCACGACGCCCTTCATGCGGCGCAAATGCACGCTAAGGACCCGATCGTCTGTCGTGAGGTCCATCGCCTCCATGCCGTTGCGCATCAGATTGATCAGAACCTGTTGAATCTGGACGCGATCGACCGCGATGCGCGGAAGACCGTCTTCAACTTCGACGGCCATGCGGACTCGGCGTCTCGAAGCCTCCTCGGCCAAAAGGTCGCGCGCCTCCGCGATGATCCCTTCAAGATCAGTGATGCTTCGCGTCTCCGCGGATTGTTTGAACAGCGCGCGAATGCGGGTCACGACATTGCTTGCGGAGTTGGCGCTACGCATGATGCGCTCCAGAGCCATCTGGGCGCGCTCCATATTGGGTGGGTTCGCGGTGAGCCAACGCTGGCAGGCGTCCGAACTGGACACCAGGGCCGCCAAGGGCTGACCGACTTCATGGGCAATGGATGCCGAAAGCTCGGCGAGGCTTGCGGCCTGGTTCGCGCGCGCCATGTTTTCGTGAGCCATCCGCAGATCCTCCTGCGCCTTAATGCGATCCGTAGCGTCGAGAAAACTACCGATGCTGATACCGAGGTTGGCGAGGGCCGACGGGAATACCGTGGTGTGGAGACCTTCGCGCGCGCGCCCGTCGTAGGTCCTGAACTTTGCATGCTCGGCGTGAGACTGCTCGCCACGGAAGCGTGCTTCGAAACTCCGCCTCACCCTATCGGATGGCGCCTGCCAATACGGGGTGATCGGCCCGGTCAGGTCGGTGTCGTGCTTGGTGCCGAAAAGCTCGATTGCGCTCCGATTGACTTCTTCGATCACAGTGAGGTCCATGGCCTCCTTCAGGAAGTCGGGATGCTCGTTCATGTACCGGCCGAGATCCGTTACGCCCTGCGAGCGCACCTGATTCAAAAGCTCATCGAGGCGGGAAGTATTCACCCGCCAAAGAGGAATAGGTGTGTAATGGAACACAGCGCGATACAACTGCTCGCTTTGGCGTAACGCCTCCTGGGCGCGCACCTGGTCATCGATGTCGTGGGAGAGGCCAAACCACTGGGTGATGCCCCCGCTTGGACCCCGCAGCGGCTCGGCACGACCATCCACCCAGCGATAGACACCATCCGCGTACCGCATGCGATATTTCATGGAGAAATGCTCGCCTGTAGCGAGGCAGCGGCCGAGCGCCTCCTTCAGACCCGCGACATCATCGGGATGCGCAATAGCCTCGATAATCGTAGGCAGTCGGTTCCCTTCCGGGTTGTCGAGGTCTGGTATCCCGGGGCCGAAAAAATCCCTGATGCGCTTGTTGAAGAAGGTCGTCCGCCCTTCGGGGTCCAGCCGCCACAGGAGGCTGGGCACCATGTCCACCAGTTGCGAGAGCTCCCGCTCGCGTTCGCGAAGGGCTTCCTGGGCGCGCATCTCGTCGTCGATATCGATGGAAATGACATACCATTGGACAATCTTTCCGTTCTCGTCTCGCAGCGGTTCCGCACGGCCATCGACCCAACGGTAGGCGCCATCCGCACGTCGGATGCGATACTTCATGGAATAGGGTGCGCCGGTAGCTACGGAATATTGAAAGGATTCTGACAGGCCTCCTGCATCATCGGGGTGAACAAGCGTCGTTATGGCTGCCGCCAGTCTGCTCAAGCCGGACCTGTCGAGATTTTCCAAGGCCTCCAGGCCGGCAAAATCCAGCAGGCGCTTGTTGAAAAATGTCGGCTCGCCTTCGGGCGTCAGTCGCCTGATATGGACCGGAACCATGTTCACGATCTGCGAGAACTCCCGCTCGCTGTCGCGCAATGCCTCCTGCGTGGTCACCAGGTCGTCGATGTCGACGCTCACGCCGTACCATTGGACGATCTTGCCTAAGTCGTCGCGCAGGGGCTCGGCACGGCTCTCGACCCACCGATGGGAGGTACCGGAGCGGCGCTGACGGTACCTCGCCGTGAAAGAAGTCCCCGTCGCGATTGCGTGCGCCAAGGTCCTATCCACCCCATCCCGCTCATCCGGATGGACGACGGCCAAATATCGCGCGCCATCAGGCGCGACCATATCCTTCAGGGTAATGCCGGTGATATCCGTTGTTCGTTTGTTGAGGTAACAGGGTATTCCTTCCGGCGTCATGCACCAGATCATGGCAGGCACGGTGTCGATCATCTGCTGCAGCTGCCGCTCGCTTCGCCGCAGCGCCCCTTCCGCGTGCATCTGATCGTCGATATCGTGACAGAGGCCGTACCACTGGACGATGCGTCCACCGTCGTCGCGCATCGGCTCTGCCCGGCTCGACATCCAGCGATAGGCACCATCGGCACGCCGCAAGCGGCATCGCAGTGCGAAACTGTCGCCGGTGGCGAGGCAGCGTCGCAGACTCTCCCAAACCTGAGCCGCATCGTCCGGATGCACGGTCTCTGTGAACGCTTCCAGTCGGCTCATGCCGGGCCTATCTGTGTCTGCTACGTCCATACCGAGATAGTCGACCATGCGCCGGTTGAAGAAGACTGGTTCTCCGTTCGGGCTCAGCCGCCAAAGGTGGATCGGAACCATGTCGATGAGCTGCGATAGCTGCCTCTCGCTTTCACGCAATGTCACCAAGGCGGTATGGTGCTGCCGGGATATCGCCGCCACGACGAGCGCCGAAAGGGCCGAAATCGCCAAAAACAGCTGCAGCATGATCTGCTTTTGATGCTGGGATGCGGGATCGCCGGCAAACTGACTGACGCCGGTAATCGTGAATGCTGCCGTGATCAGAGCGAGGAGAGCCAAGGCGATGACCGCACCCTTGAACTCAAAACGCGCAGCGGCCCAAAGTAGAGGCGGCATGATGAGGTAGGCGAAGGGCAGGTAGCTGCTCAAGGAAAAGGCGGCAACACCCAGAAAGATCAAGCCGACGGCGCAAGCTTCGATCCATCGCGGAGCTGCCGAGATCGAGTTCTCACGACGCCAGTTCTGGACTAAAACCAGAGCTAGCGGTGCAACGATCAATACCCCCGTGGCGTCTCCGATCCAGAACAATGGCCAGGCGCCCGTGAAGGACTGCATGCCAAACCACGCGAGAGTCGCACTTCCCACGGTCGCGCTGATAATGGGCGCAATTCCAGCGCCCACCAAAGCCAACACGACAACCTCGCGCAAGGTTTCCAGCCGAACCGGACGCCTGCAGGTCCGCTGGATTAGCCATGCGCCGAATACTGCCTCGAGTGCATTGCCGGAATTTATCAGCACTGCGACTGGCAACGGATTGTGGAACCACAGGAGGTTGCAGGACAGTTCGGCCATGAGGCCCGCCAGCACCCACCAGGGCCAGCTTAGCGGCGTAGCAACGACAAGCGTAGCGATGAACACACCGCTCGGCGGCCAAATGGAGATGTCTGTTCCGGGCACGACGGCGAGCAACTGAGCGAAACCAGCGCCCAACACATAAGCCACTATGAAGAGCCCCATGTGCAGGTAGCGCGGGCGGCGCGACCCAATGCGAGACCACCTGCTTCGTTCAAGTTCGCTGATCATGTTGTCGCCCAGTTCGTTCAGCGCGAGAGATCCTTTTTCCGGACAGTCAAGATTGCGCATTGAGGACGGTCGCCGCAGGCTTCAAGGTTGCGCTGACTATGCCCAGGAGCCACCCGACCATCCTGGTCCGCTCCGAACGGTTGCCAGCCTAAAGCAATGCAAGCGAGCAGCCCGAGCGGCGCATCAGCCGGGAAGCCGCCCGACCGGCGGCGGAGGCCAGCAGCGCATCCACTAGGCGTTGGCAAAACCGCTTCAGATCTTGTTCCGCATTCGTGCTCGGCCGATACGCCGCCGCTGGCCAGGTATCAATGCGCATGGCTGGCCAACAACGCTTGCCCGCCCCGCCGATTACCCCGATCAATATATACCACAGGACCGGAGCCTGGCGCGCTCCAGGGCGCTTGCCCCGTGCCCCAGCCCAAACGGCACTCCCCGCCCGCATCACGACCGGCTGACGCCAATCTTCATGATTGGAGCGGGGTCGACGGCCGCCGGTGTACTTGCGACGGCTCGCCAGCGCATCCCTTCCGCATGTCGACCCTATGCTCAATAACCTTGCAAGGATTGCTCAGATCCTTTTTGCGCCGAGGAGCCAATCGCGTGGCGAGCCGCCCAAAGCGTTGCAACAATGCCGAAGATTGCCGGAAGGCTAACGGCCGGGAAGTCCCGCAGGATCACGGACGGGCCGCAGATACCAACCGCCACTTCCCAGTAGTGGAAGGTGGCGTGAGCGATTAGCCACAGCGTCCCGCCAGCCCAAAGTTCCAGGCGGCGGGCGGGCTTCCGGAGGCCGATCGCAAAGGCGAGCGCGACGAAACCCTGGATGATTCCGATATCTCGAATGAAATGCTGGTTGAACATCCCGGTATCCGTGACGCCCGGGACGAAATAGTACCAGCCTTCGGGGTCGTAGAGCATGTGAATGCACAGCCAGGTCGACAGCAGCGCGTTGAAGCCGACCATGCCATAGACGAAATATTTGGTTGCCTGCATTGTAACCTCCAACGCAAAATTGCTTGCAAAATTAGCACCTGAGAGGACCGGCTTCTTCCCAAACGAAGGTATGGGGGTTCCAAGTGCCCGTCATTGAAGCGGGAGGCGAACGCTGTCTGTTCCCATCTTGCGACATCAAAGCAAGTCTGGGACGTACAAACGTGCAGGCATACACGAAGCCGAGGCGAAACGTCTGATCCAGATACTGGGGCCGCTATGCATCGAGTGACGAATTGCAGATGAACATCGTGCGTGTTCAACTCCGCACCCGTTGAAAGAAACACCGCCGAGCATCGATCACGCTGATACTCCTTGCCGCACCTGGCGACACGAAAAAGACAGCCTCCGAATGAAACCAGAGACTGTGGTAAGGTGGGCGGATCTTGGCAGGACCGAGTTCCAGTGGCCGGGCGGTTCTGGGTACTACGCCTGCATTTGGTACCGCCCGGCACCCGGAGGCGCCCCTGGCGGCAGCCAAAGACGCTCGCGAGAAACACATCCGTGCTGTCTTTCTTCAACGCGACGTGGATTGCGCAACAAACTCGAGCAGATCCCGCGAGTTCAGAGGCTTCGCCAGAAACAACGCTGCGCCGGCCGACAGCGCGTGCTGCCTGATGGTGCTCTCAGCAAAGGACGACATCATGCAAACCGGAGGGCCTTCAGCCCGAACCACCGCATCGAGGAGCGCGAGGCCGCTGGTCCCTGGCATTCTTACATCGGCGAGCACACAGTCCACACGGGACAGGTCGCCAGAGTTCAAGAAGTCGTCGGCCGAGCTGTAAACCAGACTGGAGATGCCGACGGTTTCGAAGAGGTCACGGAGGGCCTCTAGCAAAGCGCAATCATCGTCTATGATAGCGATCGTCGTTTGTTTCGTGGCCTGCATGGAACCTCAGAGGACTGGGCCGCAGCAGTTCGCGGCGGTTAAAGAAAATTTCAGTCTAACGGCACTGGAGGTGAGATGTTCGGCTTTTCAAACTTTCCGGGTGGTGAGACCACAGACCGTGCTCACGCGCATGCCTTGGTCAAAAGGCTGTGGCGACCCCCATGACCTCTAGTTCGCAAGCCGTCGGTTCCAACGCTATCTGTCGAAGATAGCTGCTGCGTGCCCGTCATTCTTCACTCGAAGGTAGTTCATGCTCTCGCCAAGCCAATCGCGCTACCTCTCCGCCCGATGACGAGAGCTTCGGTTACATCTCATGGTATCAGACCGGTAAGGCGATACAATTAAACGAACGTTTGGTCGCGAACCGAAGGTCGCCGAGCGGGGCTCTGCGCGCGCCACTCGTTACCCGATTCATCCCTGCGGTCACTGAGCGCACAAAATCCCCCAACTCAGGTTTGGGTCGACCGGTAGCACACCCCGGCATAGGGTCCGCGACGGTCCTGGACCGGCACGTCTCGACCCGGCAAAGCAGAAGCGAAGGCACAAACAAAGCCTCAATACGATTGAACAGCTGGAGATAAACTGAGCTTGGATAGTACCTCGAACCGGGGTAGTGCCCCTCTTTGCAATTGCCGTCGTGGCGTTAGGTGCGGCTTCGTGGCTCTTTTTGACGTCGTCTCGAGTAGGGGGGCGCCTCGCCAATTTCGTTCGTTTCCTGATTGAGGTGCAAGGGGCGGTACGCTACAGTACCGGTACCATTTCAGAAAGACTTCGTTTGCGATCAACTATGAACCAATCCTTTTCTCCCAAAGAAGAAGCCAGAAAGAACGAAATCATCGCCGCTGCAACGACGGTGTTTTTTGAGAAAGGCTTTTCCCGGACGTCGATGGATGACGTCATCGGAATCGTCGGCGGCTCGAAGCGGACGCTATATAAGTACTTCCCAAGCAAGGACGAGTTGTTTTTTGCGGTTGCCGTGCGCGTTTCGGACCGCACTGTGGAAGAACTAAGGGTCAAGCATAGTGGCGATCTGCAGGAAACATTGACAAAGTTCGGAATGAGTTACCTGCGAACTGTTGTCTCGCCAGAAGGGTTGTCTCTTTTCCGCGCAGTCATTTCGGAGGCGCCGCACCTGCCGAAGCTGGGGGAAAGCTTTTTACGTCATGCAACAAATCGCATTTCTCAGCTTCTGGTGGATTACTTCGAAACACAGGAAAAGATTAGCGATCCAATCTCGGCTGCGGAGCAGTTTCTAGCCCTTGTCCGGGGTCCGACCCACTATGTGGCGTTGCTCGGTGGCAGACCTCCGAGCGATGAAGAGATCGCATTCGCGGTAAGGCAAGCCGTCGCGACGTTCCTCTATGGAGCTATTGGCAGCCCAGATACCAACGTCTGACCCACGCGTTTGTATAATAGGGATCTAAGGGAACTCGCCGCAAGCTCCAAATTTGACAACAACGGTACGGTAAAGTACCGTACCGTTGTTTTGCAGTTGGACCTGCTACGAAGATGGTTGGCGTTACGCGCGGTGCCCTGCAGTTCGCTTGGAACAGATTGAGAGATAGCATGGATCAACCCCCATCTCGGAACCGGCCGGTCGGGCAAACGAATTTGC
Source organism: Rhizobium grahamii CCGE 502 (assembly GCF_000298315.2). Classification (GTDB taxonomy): domain Bacteria; phylum Pseudomonadota; class Alphaproteobacteria; order Rhizobiales; family Rhizobiaceae; genus Rhizobium; species Rhizobium grahamii. The sequence continues at coordinate 35,420 of NZ_AEYE02000001.1, forward strand.
TCGGGGGAGAGCGGATCCTCACCGCGAACGCCGCCCTTACCGACACCGACAATTACAACGAAGGTGAGTGGATTGCACCTCAGCGGTATCGAGAGTTGAAAGCGAGTGAGGAGCGCTATCGAAGTCTCATTAACAACTTATTGCTTCCGCTGTGGCAAATCGATTCACGGGTGATGACTGAGACCTTCGCGCGCGCGAAGCAGTTCGGTGATGAATTGACGAGCAACCCTGGGACAACCTCCGAACTCTTGAAGCTTGTCAGCGAGTCGGTGGTTGTCACCGCGGTCAATGATAGCGCAGTCGCACTGTTGCGCGCTGCGAACAAGGAAGACCTTGTTGGTCCCGTTGGATATCTCTTTGCAGCAAGCCCGGACACCGTCACGCGTATCGCATTGGCGCGCTTCACGGAACGTCCTAGCCACATCGAAGAAATGAAACTCCGCGCCTTCGACGGTCAGGTTCTTGATGTCCTTCTCTTCGTGACATTTCCTCAAACCCGTGAATGCCCGGACCTTGCGCTGCTGATGATGGTAGATGTCACCGTGCAACGGAGAACCGAACAAGAACTTCGTAGGGTCCAGGCGGATTTTGCGCATGCGTCGCGCGTATCGGCGCTTGGCGAACTTGTGGCCACGATCGCGCATGAAGTGCGCCAACCTCTGTCAGTGATCGCAACTGACGCGGACACAGGAACTAGATGGCTGGATCGGGAGGAACCGAACCCTTCGAAGGTGAAGGCGTTGATGACGCGGATCATGGAAAATGCTCACCGTGCCAATCAAGTGATTAGCCGGGTTCAAGATATGACCGTCAAGCGCGATCCAGTGCGAAGGCCGGTCGATATCAACGCCATGGTGCAAGAGGCTTCGACCTTTGTGTCGATCGAAGCGCGCGCCCAAGCCGTCAACATTTCATCCCGGCTGCAGCAAGGGCTTCCGAACGTCTTGGGCGACCGAATTCAGCTTCAGCAAGTGATCGTGAACCTGCTGCTGAACGGTATTCAGGCCATCTCGCATGCCGGGACCGACCGGCGACAAATCGTTGTTGAGACATCGTATGGTTTGGATGGAGTGATAATGCTGAGTGTGGAAGACACAGGTGGTGGCATAGCTTCCGACCATCTAAGCCGGATCTTCGACGGATTCTTCTCGACGAAGGCGGACGGCGTTGGGATCGGCCTAGCCATATGTCGTTTCATCGTGGCAGATCACGAAGGAGCGATCAGCGTCGAAAATGAAGAGGGCGTAGGCGCACGGTTTTTGGTCACGCTTCCTGCCATATCCGACGGAGAGGTTTAGAACGAGGGTGGCAAGGTTGCGGACAGACGTGCACTGGCGCCGACTCAGACAAGGGGCAATCGATGAAAACGCAAATTGCATTCACTTGAGGAAAGACGCATGAGCATTCAACTCTTCAGCTTGAAGGGCAAGCGGGCCCTCGTCACCGGCTCCTCGCAGGGCATCGGCTATGCCCTGGCCGAGGGCCTTGCAGGCGCCGGCGCAGAGATCGTCCTCAATGGCCGCGACGAGGCGAAGCTGCAGGCGGCGGCCCAAAGCCTCGGCGTCAAGCACACGCTTGCCTTCGACGCTACGGATCACGAGGCCGTGCGCAACGCCGTCGATGGCTTCGAGGCGGAAATCGGCGCCATTGACATCCTCGTCAACAATGCTGGCATGCAGCACCGCGCGCCATTGGAGGACTTTCCGGCAGATGCCTTCGAGCGGTTGCTGAAGACCAACATCTCCACGGTTTTCAATGTCAGCCAGGCGGCCGCGCGTCACATGATCAAACGCGGCGCAGGGAAGATCGTCAATGTCGCCAGCGTCCAGACCGCGCTTGCTCGCCCCGGCATCGCGCCCTATACGGCGACCAAAGGCGCGGTCGGCAACCTGACCAAAGGCATGGCGACCGACTGGGCGAAATACGGTCTGCAATGCAATGCGATCGCCCCTGGTTATTTCGACACGCCGCTAAACGCCGCTCTCGTCGCCGATCCGGCCTTCTCAGCCTGGTTGGAAAAACGCACACCGGCTGGCCGCTGGGGCAAAGTCGAAGAGCTTGTTGGCGCCTGCATCTTCCTTTCCTCCGACGCTTCCTCTTTCGTGAACGGACATGTGCTCTACGTCGACGGCGGCATCACGGCTTCGCTCTGAGGCATCCCGGCGCATTGCGGCAAGGGGCGCGCGCGGTCGGGAAAATCGGCCGTGGGTGCAGCGCTAGCCGCTCGCCCAACCAGTTATTCCAAGGATCAGAAACTGCCCGGAACGCGATCGTGCCGCCGCGATGGGGAATAGGCCGCTTTTCGGCGGCCTTCCGCTTTTACGAGGAGGCCTTGCTGATTCCTCCAGAAACGAGGCGGCCCTTGTAGAAGGTGGCGCTGCGGGCGGGCATGCGGGCGACGGCTTCGGCCGAGCAGCTCGCGGTCGTCAGCGTAAAACCCGCATCGTCGCCGGGTTTCGGCCAGGCGCGATTGCCGTCATTGTCGAGTGGCAGGACGCCGCCGGTGGAAATGGCGAGCGAGCGGGACAGGTGGTACTCGTCGGAGCCGCGGTAGAGTTGGGCGTAGAGATTGGCCTTCTCCAGCATGTCGCCGCTGCCGAAGGGCGACCAATGGTCGATGACGCTGTCGGTGCCGGTCATCACGAAGACGCCTGCCTTGCTGAGCTGTGGTAGTGGCATCATCAGCCCGCCGATCGGTACGGTCGATGCGATCGTCATGCCGTTTGCGGCAAGCCGCGCCGCCGTCTCTTCGAGGACTTCAGGGCCGAGTGTCGTCAACGCGAAGGCGTGGCTGATCGTCACCTTGTCCTTGAGTGCTGGGTTCTTCTCCACCGTGTCGATCATGTAGTTGATCGCGGCAACGCCGGCCGGACTTGTCTCATGCAGGTGAATGTCCACGCCCTTGCCGGTGTCGAGCGCGATCTGGAACATTGCGTCGAGCGATTTTTCCATGGCGCCGTCGACATTTGTTGGGTCGAGGCCACCCACATATTCGACGCCCATCTGCATGGCTTCACGCATCAGGCCATCGACCTTCGAGTGCAGCAGACCGTGCTGTGGGAAGGCGACGATCTCGCAGATGAAGTCGTCTTGGTGTTTCTCCAGCGCAAGCTTCAGGTGCTCCAGGCTTTTCAGGCCGCTCACCGGATCGATGTTGCAATGGCTGCGGGCAATCGTGCTGCCCTTGGACTGCAGGAGCGCGATCAGGCCTTCGGCGCGCTGGACCGAGGTCGGCAGCAATTTCGGCAGCAGCTTTTCCTCGAGTGCGATCATATCCATGATCGTCTTGCCCTGGCGTGGCCGCGGCGCCTGCCACGCGCCACCGTAAAATGTCTTGTCGAGGTGGATGTGCATGTCGCGTATGGTCGGCAGGGCGAGTTGACCGCCTGCCTCGTAGGTCGGCAGGCCCGCCGGTAGCGTGGCTCCGGCGGCATGCAGCGCGGCGACCTTGCCGTCTTTGACTTCCAGTGTGTATAGCGCGGTGCGGGTGGCGACGATGACATCGCCATCCCTCTCGAAACCCTCTTCAAGGCGGACGTTGCCGAGCAGATAGTGGCTGTCTTTCACTGTCGTTACCGTGGCGCTCTCAGCGCAATTCGTGGTCTCGGCTGCGGCCTCGCGGCTCATGCCGCCCGTCAGCCCTGTGACTGCCGCGACTGTCGTCAATTGACCGGTGCGGCTTAGGAAGGCCCTGCGGCTCTGCGATACAGCGTGTTGCACTATCGTCTCCTCATCGTCGTGCATGGAAGGATGACGTATTTTAGGAAATGTCCCCGTTGCATGGCAGCGAAATTTGAAAATGCTGGCTATTCGATTTGCCAATGACGTCAGCGTGTCAGACCGCAGAAAGCAATGAGCCGATCAGCGAGGTCGAGCGCCAAGGGGGAAGCGTTGTCCCGGTAGAACAGAGCAAGTTCGAAGTCCTCGACCGGTGGCAAATGCTCGGCGGTACCGAGCACACGATGCGCCGGCAACCGGCAGCTTGCCGGTAGCAGGCTAACGCCGAGACCGGCGGCAGACGCGGCCGCAAGGGCTGCGAGGCCCCCGCCGCTATAGCTGACGCGCCAGCGAACGCCGAGGCTGTCCAGCGTCTGGCACAGTTCCTCGCGGTAGAGCCCGCTAACGGGAAAGACGGCAATCGGAACCGGCGATTGGTCGATAGCTGGATGCTTCTGGCTGTCGAGCCAGAGCAGTGGTTCGGCCCGTGCGGCGCGCGGCAGGTGTACCCGTCGCTGCTTGACCAGCACGAGGTCGAGTTCCTCTTGAAGGTAGGCGCGGTGCAGGTCGCGGCTGAGGCCGCTGGTGACGTCGAGTCGGAGATTCGGATGCTCGCGCTTGAAGGCTGCAAGCAACTCGACCGTCGGCACGGTGAAATCCTCAGGCATGCCAAGCCGCAGAACGCCGTCTCGCCACGGTCCGGTCAGCGCATCGTGCGCCTCCTCGTTGATCGCAATAATGCGTCGCGCATAGCTCAGAAGCTTGATGCCCTCTTCGGTTAGCCGCACCTCATGGGAGGTTCGCTCGAAGAGCGCCTTGCCTAGAAGTTCCTCCAGGCGGCGCACCTGTTGACTGACGGTGGACTGCGATAGCGACACCCGGTCGGCCGCGCGTGTAAAACTGGTGGTCTCGCTCACGGCCACGAAGCTGATCAGAAGCTGCGGGCTGAACATGGGATAGCGATTCATAATTCCGCCGTCGCGCGTTGGACCATTATCACTTCTAACCGGACGCGAAGGACTCCACAATCTTCGCATATTCGAAGGCGTAGGCAGGCAAATGAAGCGTCCGAACCGCAATTGGGCACGGACGCTTTCCATCACAGTTACTTCAATCTGTCGGCCAACTTCTCGATGGCTCTGACGGCGCAGGCTTCATCGAGGTTGCCGCCCGGTGCACCGCCGACGCCGATCGCGCCGACCGTGTCCTTCCCGACCTTAACCGGCAGTTGAGTCGGAGCGCGGAGAGAAGGTTTTGGTGACCAAATGCCGGTGATCATGGCGCCTATCTTCTGTACTTGCAGATAGAGCGCCGGCACGAAGACGAGCGACAACGCGGTTGAGGCAACCAGCCCGCCGATGACGAAGATCGCCATGGGAGCGCGGAATGCGCCGCCATCGCCAGTTCCGAAGGCGACAGGCATCATGCCGGCAACCATGGCAACAGTGGTCATGACAATTGGCCGGAGTCGTCGCTCGGCAGCCAACACAACGGCCTCGCGCGGGTCCTCGCCCGCCTCGATCATTCGACTGGCCAGATCGACGATCAGAATGGCGTTTTTAGCGACGATGCCCATGAGCATAAGAGCTCCGATCAGAACCGGCATGGTTACGCCATGGCCAGTCGCGGCGAGCGCGATGAGCCCACCGGACAGCGCCAGCGGGAGCGACAGAAGGATTGTCAGCGGTTGAAACGGACTACCGAAGAGAACAAAGAGAATGACAAAAACGCAGGTCGAGCCGAGAATGCTCGCGTCAACAAAGCTCGCAAAAAAATCTTCCATCGAGCGCGTTTCCCCGGCCGTTTGCAGGCTTACGCCGGCCGGTAATGGATGTTGTTCAATCAGTGACTTCACGTGCGCGAGCGCCGTCCCCGGCGAGGCGCCCGCGGCAAGGTCGGCGTTGAGTTCGATCCGGCGCAAGCCATCCTCACGCAGGATCTGGCCTGGTCCATAAGCTGTCGCGATGCGTGCAACTGCGCCCAAGGGGATCACCTTCCTGTTTCCTGTTCGCAGGGGAATGGTCCCGACCAGCGACAGATCATCGGCCGATTTCGCGGCCTCAACCCGAACGGGGACGCTCCGGCCATCGATCTTGATGGAGCCGAGTTCCCGATCCCTGTCGCCCATCGTTGCAATGCGCACTGCATTCGACAGCGAATGCAGGTCGACACCCAAAGAGGCGGCAAGATCAAGGTCCGGGATGATTTGAAGCTCCGGCCTGTGCGCAGCGCCGAAGGGTGAGACATGAGCGATTGAAGGGATGGCTGCCATTGAGGACGCTAGCCAATCGGATGTGCGTTCCAGTGCAGCCGCGTCCTCTGACAGCAACGAGACGGAAAACTGCCGCCCGCCGGTGAGCCCAAGTTGATTGACCCTGATGTCGGCGACCGATGTTAGTTTCCGGGCTATATCGTAGGCAATGACTTGTCGCGTTTGCGCGCGATCCGCAGGGTCGGTGAGTTCAATCTGGATGGAGAAGGCCTGTCGGGTGGCGACGCGGCCAGTGGAGGCTGATCTGTAAGCGTAAGCATGCACCACATTTTCATCAGCGGCGAGCAACCTGGTCACTTCGGTTGATTTCTCCCGCATGGAGGCGTTGCTCGTGCCGCCCGCCATCTCGACCGTAAATCGCAGTTGTGTCCCGTCCTCTTCCGGAATGAAGCCCCATGTCAGGCCGGGCAGGACGAAAAAGGCAGCCCATGCGAGGGAAGCGATGCCGAGACCAATCGTGATGAAGGACACGTCAAGCGTCATAGTGCGGCGAGGCAGGCCCGCTCGAGATCGTCCAAGTGGAACGCGGTGGCAGCCGGTCGCAAATCTCAACAGTCGGGAATAGCCGCTGGCAGGCAAGGCGGAGTTGCGCGGATCGGGCGCCCTCGGCCGGAGCATTCTTGACGCGAGAAGCGGCGTCATGAGACGGGCAACGAGGAGAGAGGCCACCGTTGCCGCTGCGACCGTCATGCCGAACTCGCGAAAATATTGACCGGGCATGCCGCCGATCATGGCAAGCGGCGCAAAGACGGCAACGATCGTCAATGAGATTGCAATGACGGAGCTGCCGATTTCGTCCGTTGCATCGATGACCGCCTGGAGCGGCGTCTTTCCCATTTCCAGATGCCGGGCCGTGTTCTCGATTTCGACGATGGTGTCATCGACAAGCAGACCGATCGCCAGCGTCAATCCGAGCAGTGAGACGAGGTTCAAGGAGAAGCCGAGCGCCTCCATCACGAAGAATGTTGGGATCACGGCAAGTGGCAGGCTGATTGCGGCGATCATGACCGAACGCCAATCTCTCAGGAAGAGAAACAGCACCGCAATCGTGCAGACCGCGCCTTCGATCATGCCACTCACAGTGCTTGCAACATTGTTGCGGGTGTAGCTGGCATTCTCGTCCAGTAAGGTGAACTGCAGGCGGGTGTCTTCAGCGGCGAAATCGTCAATCGCCGCGCGGATGCGCGCGAATGTCTCGACCTCGTTTGCGCCTTTTTCCGTGAAGAAGGAGAGAGCCAGGATGGGTTCCCCGTTTAATTGGGCGAAGCCGTTGGCCTCGGCCCAGCCATCTTCGATCCGGGCGATATCCGAAAGCCTCAGAATGGAACCGTTGGGATCCGGCAATACGACGTTGGCGAGTGTGGCAACGGCCGAAGGCGCCGATACCGTTCTGATTGGTCGATCGATGTCATTGGCGGACGCGATACCCGCGGGGGAATTGGTGATCGCGGTGCGAAGCGCGGCGCCTATGGCACCAGCGGACAGCCCGCGTGCGAGCACCTCGTCAGGGTCGAGCCAGACCCGAACCTCACGGTCGTCACCGCCTCTAAGGGCGACCTTTCCAACGCCCCGAATTCGCTCGAACCGGCGCAGGACATCATCGTTAAGCAAGCGGCTGAGCGCCTGGAGAGACATTGTGTTCGACTGCACGGCGAAGGTCGCTATGGCGATCTCCCGCAAATTCGATATCTCGATCGCCGGTTCTTCGACTGCCGCCGGAAGGTCGCCTCGCATCGAACGGACAGCGCGATCGGTACGCTCGAGCGCCAACTGTGGGTCAATGCCGCTATCGAACTCCACGTTGAAGGTTACAGCGCCATCCTCGATCGTGGTATCAAGGCGACGGATCCCTTGAAGCCTGAGCAAGGCGTCTTCGGATTTCTGCGCAACGTCATATTCGAGATCGCTGACCGAGGCCGCTTGCTGCCGAAGCACGACCTTGACGATTGGAGATTCCATTTCGGGAAAACGGTTGATCGGCAACGCATGCAGCGACAGAAGGCCCATCACGACCAGAAGAACGAAAATCGCAATGCTGTAGGCGGGCCTTTCGATCGACCAGCGGGAAAGGTTGAACGACATGAGCAACCTCACTTGCTCGAGGCGAGAACGGAGGCGGCGAGCACCTGTCGCACACGCATACCCGCCTGGACGATTCCGTTTGCACGCAGCACCACATGCTCGCCCTCGCGCAAACCTGACAGGATCTGGATCTGCTCAGCCGTCTGCTCCCCTGTCACCACGCTTCGCCTTTCAACGACGCCTGAGGTCACCACGTCCACCTGCGCTCCTTCGGGCGCTTGACGGACGGCGATGAGAGGCAGGACAAGCGACGTTCCTTCGACGTAAGGCAGCTCGGCGCGGGCGAAGGCGCCGATCTTCAAAGCCTCGGATTGGGGAAGGGTGATGCGAAGGCGTGCCATCCGGGTGGATGGATCAACACTGGGCGCGATATGCCGCAGTGTGCCAGAGACGGCTGTGCCCATGCCTTGAACAGTGACGACGATAGGCAAATCAGTTTGAACACGCCCGACAAGACGCATCGGCGCCATGGCCTCGAACTCGACGAGACCATCTCTGACAAGCCGGAATAGCGGCGCGTCGGCGGAGGCGATGTCGCCGAGCCTTGCGATCCGCTCTGTGACGATGCCTGCGGCGGGCGCCCTGATCCGGTTCTTTTCGAGGCGGGTCATCAGCTCTCGGCGTTTGACGTAGGCGATCGCGCGTTCTGCGACGGCGACCCGTCTCGTTTGCTGCGCGGTCCTCAGCTTGGCTTTAGCTACTTTCAAGTCGGCCTCGCGCTGCTCGAGCACGTCAAGCGATGTCACGCCGCTGCGGGATAGAGGCTGGGCCCTTTCGAGCGCTTTGCGCGCCAGGTCGAGATTGGCCTCTTCCAGCGCGATCGAGCTTTCGCTTTGGAGGAGGAGGGCGTTCGCGCGCTCGATCTCGACCTCATTCATCGAGACCGCGATTTCATCGAGGTCGGACGCCAGGATGGCGAGTACCTGCCCTTCATGGACTTGATCGCCTTCTTCCACGAGGACCGCCTGAATTCTCGCGTGTTGGCTTTCGGTTCCAACGGACACCTCCTCGCGCGCCACAAGCGATCCGGAGACGATCGTGCGCGTCTCGAGACGCCGAGTTTCGGCCGTGACCGTTGTGACGGTCGGCGCGTTGTCCGCATTTGAAGCGAGGCCCATATCCGAGACAAGTTTCGGCGAGCCCGCGCCCAAACGTGACTTTCCGACAAGAAGGGGGCTGACGAGCACGGCCGCGGCAATCACCGCAAGTGCGATCGCCGATGCCATTTTCCGCAGCCAGCCGACGCAACCCCGCGCGGCGGTGTCGAACCGAGTTGATTTATTCATCCATGCCCGTCTCACGTTCATGACGGACCCTCTACGCCAAGGTGGCGCCCGCCATTGCGGCGCGGTCGCCACCGGTGGAACAGTTGCTCATCGCCAAAAGGGTACGGCAGCCGGCGCAGATGGCTGGTTCCTTCGGCTGCCAGGCCGGTATCGGCATCCTTGCCGGCTGTTTCCTTATGACCCCTGGAGCGCGAGCGAGTCCCGTCTGCTCCCAAACCTCATCCAGGGCAGCGACCAGCCGATAGATGTCTGCCCGGCTATGGAGGGGCGAAGGGGTGATGCGCAGCCTTTCTGTGCCGCGGGGAACGGTTGGGTAATTGATCGGCTGGATATAGATGTCGAAATCGTCGAGCAGCAGATTGGCGACAGTCCGGCATTTCACGGGATCGCCGACCATCACCGGCACGATATGGCTGGGATTGGCGAGATGCGGAATGCCCCGTTCGTCGAGGCGCTCGCGCAGCATCCGGACGTGACGCTGTTGGGCTTCTCGTTCCCGTTGACTTTCCTTCAGATGCCTCACGGAGGCAAGAGCTCCGGCCGCAAGCATCGGTGGAAGCGCCGTCGTGAAGATGAAGCCGGAGGCGAACGATCTGACGAAGTCGACCACGGGAGCGCTGGATGCGATGTATCCCCCAACGACCCCGAATGCCTTGCCGAGCGTGCCCTGGATGATTGTAAGACGATTCATGACCCCGTCACGTTCTGCGATCCCTGCACCATGCCGGCCGTAGAGGCCGACGGCATGAACTTCGTCCAGGTAGGTCATGGCGTCATATTGTTCAGCCACGTCACACAGTTCCGCGATCGGCGCGATGTCGCCGTCCATGGAATAGACCGACTCGAAGGCGACCAGCTTTGCGCGGCCGGGTTCGACTTCGCGAAGACAGCGAGCCAGATCCTCTGGGCTGTTATGCTTGAAGATCCGGTAGTCGGCCCGGGAGTGACGAATACCTTCGATCATGGAGGCATGGTTGCCCGCGTCGGACAGGACGACACAGTTCGGCAGCTTCGCCGCAAGGGTCGAAAGGGCCGCCCAGTTGGAGACGTAGCCCGACGTAAACAGCAGGGCGGCCTCCTTGCCATGGAGGTCGGCCAATTCGCGCTCCAGCAGGACGTGACTATGGTTGGTGCCGGCGATGTTGCGCGTGCCGCCGGCGCCGGTGCCGCACAGGTCGATCGAACGATGCATGGCCTGCCGAACCTTGTCGTTCTGCCCCATGCCGAGATAGTCGTTGGAACACCAGACAATGACATCACGCACCCGTTCGCCATCATGATAACGGGCGCGCGGAAAGGCGCCCGCCACTCTTTCTATGTCGGCAAAGACGCGATAGCGCCCTTCCTGACGTAGCCCATCCAGGGCGTTGGTGAAGAACGCACGATAGTCCATTGCCCCCTCCTTGGTCGGATCCCAGTCCTCGGTAAGCGAGGTCCGACTTCGATCCCCTTGTATGGTAAGGGAGTTCGCGGGCAGGCAGGGACCTACTTAGGTTGAACGAAGTTTGCGACGTAGGTTCCTTCGGACTGGACCAAAGTCCCATCGCCTCCTGCGACTTTTGTAGTTGATCGCGGGAAACGCCCTTATAGAGCCGTGGCGGTGCTGGATGTCACAGAAAGGCCTCCAGAGCATCGAGCAGTTCGCTGGGCGCTTCCTCTTGCGGACTATGCCCGCAATCGATGGCGTGGCCGCGGATATCGGTCGCCTTGTCGTCCCAGGTTTGCAGCACATCATAGAGCGCACCGACTGTCCCCTGGGCGCCCCACAAGATCAGGAGCGGCGCCTGGATGCGCTTGTCTTCGTCGGCCGCATCGTGAACGAGATCGATGCTGGCAGCTGCGCGATAATCCTCGCATATGGCATGGCGCGTTGCAGGATCGGCAAAGCAGCGCCGATACTCCCGAAGGACAAGCGGATCGACCGCGCCCGGCTTTTTGATCTGTCTTGCGATGTGCTGATCAAGGAAGAAGTCCGGATCACCCGCAATGAGGCGCTCCGGCAGAGGGTATGGCTGAATCAGAAAGAACCACCAGAAGTACCGGCGAGCAAATTCCATGTCGGTTCGTGCGTACATGGTCGCCGTCGGCGCGATGTCGACAAGGACAAGTCGGTCGATTGCTTCCGGGTGGTCGAGGGCCATGCGGTGCGCAACGCGCGCGCCGCGGTCGTGGCCTATAACGGAGAAGCGGTCAAATCCCAACTCCTTCATGACTTGTATCTGGTCTAGGGCCATTGCCCGCTTGGAATAGTTGATGTGCCCAGGGCCGCCCTCGGGTTTCGAACTGTCGCCATAGCCGCGCAGATCGGTTGCGATGATGCTGAAGTTTTCCGCAAGGACCGACGCGACCCTGTGCCATGTCAGATGCGTCTGAGGGTGACCATGCAGAAGCAGCAGGGGTGGTCCGCTTCCTCCGATCGCCGTTCTGATCAAACACTCCTTGAGAGAAATGTCATACCAGTTGAAGCCCGGCAATATCTCGGGATGACCTCGTACCTGACGCATGTTCTCTACCTTGCCAAATTCAAAGCGTTGCACCGGACCGCGATGATGATGGGATCTAGCGGTCGGGGTGCGCATCGCAAGCCGGATCCGATGGGCTGTCACTGGGCAGAGTGCCGCAGGACCCTGGTTACTCGACTCTATGGCTTGTCTTTTTCCATGCGCCTCTAGCTACCACATGATCGTATTTCAGGAATGATTTTGGAGAGGGCGATGTCTGTTTCCGACGAGCAGGTTCTCACGCTGCAAGTTGCCAACATGAGGCCGCAGGACGCCGGAGCGAGCATCGCGCGGCTATCCGCCGCGGCAATGAGTAAGGTTGGCGTGCGCGAGGGCGACCTCATCGAGTTGATAGGCAAGCGTCACACGGCCGCTATTGCGATGCAGCCCTACCCAGATGACGAGGGGCTCAACATCGTGCGTCTCGATGGCTTGCAGCGGGTCAATGCAGGGGCGACGAGTGGGGATCACATCGAGGTTCGCAAGGTTGAGGCGAGACCGGCCGCGAAAGTAGTGCTTGCGCCCGCCCAGAAAAACCTCGTTCTCCAGGGTTCGGGCGAGGCATTGCAGCGAACGTTTCTGCACCGGCCGATGGTGGCGGGCGACGTCATCTCGACCTCCGTCCAGCAGCGCGCCAGCGGGCGAGATCCGCGGGATCAGGCGTTGCGAAACCTTCTCGATCTGCCGGCATACGGTCTCCAGGAAATCAGGCTTGTTGTTGTGTCAACACAGCCCCGTGGCATCGTCCAGATGACTGAGCAAACGGTCGTTGAGCTTCGCCCGCAGTTCGAAGAGCCGAAGGAAGCACGCAGGGCAGACGTCACCTACGACGATATCGGCGGTTTGGGGTCTTCGGTGGACCAAGTCCGGGAGATGGTCGAGTTGCCATTGCGCCACCCTGAACTGTTTCAGCGGCTCGGGATCGATCCGCCGAAGGGTGTTCTTCTTTACGGCCCTCCAGGGACCGGCAAAACGCTGCTTGCGCGAGCCGTTGCCAACGAAACGGAAGCCAACTTCTACCATATCGCCGGCCCGGAAATCATGGGCAGCCGATACGGTGAGTCCGAGGAGCGCCTGAGGCAGGTGTTCCAGGAGGCGTCGCAAAACGCGCCGTCGATTATCTTCATCGACGAAATCGATTCCATCGCCCCAAAACGCGAGCAAGTCACCGGAGAGGTAGAGCGGCGCATTGTTGCTCAGCTGTTGACGCTGATGGACGGGTTGGAGCCGCGGCAAAACATTGTGGTGATCGGCGCGACCAACAGGCGCGACGCCATCGATGAAGCGCTTCGTCGGCCGGGGCGCTTTGACCGCGAAATCGTCATTGGTGTGCCGGATCAGAATGGAAGGCGGGAGGTTCTTGCCATCCATACAAGAGGAATGCCGCTCGCTGAAAACACCGACATGGATGAGATCGCCCGGACGACCTACGGCTTTGTCGGTGCCGACCTCGGCGCGTTGGTGCGCGAGGCAGCGATGGACGCGTTGCGGCGTATTCTGCCGGATATCAATCTGAGGGATGGCATTCCCGCCGAGGTCCTCGAAAGACTCACGGTATCGCAAGATGATTTCATGTCCGCAATGAAGCGCATACAGCCATCGGCGTTGCGCGAAATCATGATCCAGGCTCCCAACGTCCGGTGGGAGGATGTTGGCGGCCTCGATGAAGCGCAAATGAGGCTGAGAGAAGGGGTGGAACTGCCGCTTCGATCTCCCCAGTCGTTCAAGCGCATGGGCATCCGTCCAGCGAAGGGCTTTCTGCTGTTCGGACCGCCCGGAACCGGCAAGACACTCCTTGCAAAGGCGGTCGCTCGCGAGGCCGAGGCCAATTTTGTCGCAACCAAATCGTCCGATCTCCTGTCTAAATGGTACGGCGAGTCCGAGCAGCAGGTGTCCCGCCTTTTCGAACGCGCCAGACAGGTTGCGCCGACAGTTGTCTTCATCGACGAGATTGACTCCTTGGCACCTGCGAGAGGTGGAGGATTGGGCGAGCCCGCTGTGACAGAGCGCGTAGTCAATACGCTTCTGGCTGAAATGGACGGCCTCGAAGACATGCAAGGTGTCGTCGTCATGGCTGCCACCAACCGCCCGAACCTGCTTGATCCGGCTCTGCTTCGCCCGGGCCGTTTCGATGAGTTGGTCTATGTTCCCGTTCCGGATGCGAAAGCCAGACGGAAGATCCTGGGCATTCATACGAAGAAGATGCCATTGGCCGGCGACATCGATCTCGACGACTTGGCTGAAAAGACCGAGCGCTTCACCGGAGCAGATTTGGAAGATCTGACGCGGCGGGCAGGGCTGATCGCGCTTCGCCAGTCTCTCGACGCATCGACCGTCACCAACGAGGATTTCACAAGAGCGCTGCAGGAGGTGCGGCCGTCTGTAACGCCGGAGATGGAACGAGAGTACGAGGAGATGCTGCGCACACTTCGCCAGGAGAATCCGCAGAGAATGCAGATTGGCTTTACGGCTCGGCGACAAGCGGCCGAGTAGCCTGCCGCCTGTCCAGCGGACCATTTGTTTCGCCTGTCATGCCCGAAGCCATTCCTGGCCAGGCGGATCCATCGGGATCGCTCTTGGAAACTCTGCCTTTGATCTCTACACTTACCCCGTGCTCGGAAGGGCCATGGCGAGGGGAGGGAGGAGCCCGCGTTCGTGAAGCAGCGATTTCGTGTTCTTGTCGGACTCTGCCTTTTGTCGGCTGCTTGCTATGCGGCCATATCGTCCGGCAGGGAATTCGCGACGCGAAGCTATATGAACGACGCGTCCTTGCAGGCTGGTTCCGCCTTGCGTCTGGCGGTTTCGGCGCTTGCGGGACATTTGAGCCGATATGAACCACTGCCTGAACTGATTGCCGATCACGACAACATCAAACAACTGGTGAACGATCCCGGCAATGAGGCTCTCCGCAGTAGAGCAAACACTTATCTGAAGGAAATCAACGCTCTGCTTGAATCATCCGACATCTATGTGATGCGGATGAACGGCGATACGATTGCTGCAAGCAATTATGATGGGCCGACGAGCTTCGTGGGGGAGAACTTCAGCTACCGCCCTTACTTTCAAGACGCTGCAAGAGGCGGTCAGGCGCGGTTTTACGCGCTCGGTACGACGTCGTTGAAGCGAGGCTACTACTTCGCCTCACCCATCCAGGTGAACCGGACCGTACGCGGGGTTATTGTCTTCAAGGTCGACATCGACTCGATCGAGGCGTCGTGGAAGGGCGGTGAGTACAAGATACTGGTGTCCGACCCGGAAGGCATCATCTTCATGACCGGTAGCCCCGAGTGGCTGTATTCCTCCGTCCTGCCATTGACAGAGGAGCGCCTGCGACGCACCCAGGCATCGCGCCGCTATGCCGAGGCTGCTCTCAGGCCACTTCCAATTAGCGAGCAGTATGCCAATGGTCATCGGCTGCTTACCGTCGCCGACGGCGCCGCGCCGAGGGAATATCTGACGCTCTCTCATTATATGAAGGATGCAGACTGGACCGTCAGTGTGTTGATGGACACAAGTTCGGTGCATTCGCAGGCGCGGACCATGCTCATCGCGGTGCTGCTTTCAATCGGTCTGTTGGGGCTGGTTGTCGCGATCGTGCTGCAGCGTCGCGCCCGGGCGCAGGAGCGGATGCGCATGCAGATCGATGCGCGCAATGAACTGGAGGAACGTGTCGAGGAGCGAACCGCCGCTCTCGCGCGCGTCAATGAGCGCATCGAAGAGGAGATCGCCGAGCGGCGGCTGACTGAACAGAAGCTTCGCCAGACGCAGGCGGATCTCATCCAGGCGGGAAAACTTGCTGGCCTCGGACAAATGTCAGCCGCGCTATCGCATGAACTCAACCAACCGCTTGCTGCCGCCAAGACCTATGTGGACAGTGCCGCGATGCTGATTGAGCGCGATCGAGTCGACGAGGCCCGCGACAACCTCTCTCGCATCTCCGGCCTGATAGACCGGATGGCGTCGATAAGCCGACATCTGCGCAATTTTGCGCGCAAGCCAAATGAAAAGGTAGGGCCGGTTTCGCTCGCAACTGCGATCACCGATACGCTCGAAATCGTTTCCGCGCGTTTGAAAGTGGCAGACGCGACACTCGTCATCGACCTCGGCGAACCTTCCGCCGCCGTGCAGGCGGGCTCAGTGCGTCTTCAGCAAGTTCTCGTCAATATCATCACCAACGCCGCCGATGCGGTGGAGGGCCTTGATGACAGGCGGATTCATGTCGTGGCAGCTCGGGATGGCGCCAAGATGATCATTACGGTTCGCGATCACGGTGCGGGGGTTCCTCCGTCGATCGCCCAGCGCATCTTTGATCCGTTCTTCAGCACGAAGGGCGTTGGCCGCGGCCTCGGACTGGGCCTGTCGATCTCCTACAATATCATCAAGGATTTCGGTGGCAGCCTTTCGGTCGGCAATGCAGAAGACGGGGGCGCCGAGTTCCGTATCGTGCTTGATGCCGCGCCCGTTGTCAGTGAGGCGGCCGAATGAAGGAAGGCCGGATACTCCTGATAGACGACGAAGAGGAAATGCGTCGCTCTTCCGCCCAGGCGCTCAGCCTGTTCGGACTGGACGTTGCTACATTCGCGAGCGCCGAGCCGGTTTTGGAGCGTGTCGGCTACGGCTTCGACGGGGTGGTGATCAGCGATATCCGAATGCCTGGCATGGATGGCATGACTTTGTTGCAGCGCGTCCGCGAGATGGATTCCGAGATACCGGTCATTCTGGTGACGGGACACGCAGATGTGCAGCTCGCCGTCAACGCCATGCACGCCGGGGTCTATGACTTCGTTGAAAAGCCCTTCGCGGCCCAGCATCTGGTTGGCATCATCCGACGCGCGCTGGATCGGCGCAGTCTGGTTCTCGAGAACAGGCGGCTGCGCGCCGTCGCCGGCAAACGCGACGACATCGAGGCGCGTCTGCCGGGACGCACGCAGGCCATGGTAGATCTGCGGTATCGGCTGCGTGCAATCGCGGCGACCGATGCCGACACGCTGATCATCGGTGAGACCGGCGTCGGCAAGGAGGTGGTTGCCCGCGCGTTGCACGATACCAGCGCCCGCGCAGAAAAGCCGTTCATCGCCATCAATTGCGCTGCATTGCCGGAGACCCTGATCGAAAGCGAGCTGTTCGGGCACGAAGCCGGTGCTTTTCCCGGGGCTCTTCGGCCGCGATACGGCAAGTTCGAGCACGGCCGAGGTGGCACGATCCTGCTCGACGAAATTGGTTCGATGCCGTTCGATCTTCAGGCTAAATTCCTGCGCGTGCTGCAGGAGCGCGTTATCACGCGCCTGGGCTCCAACGAGGCAGTACCGCTCGACGTGCGCTTCATCGCGACGAGCAAGGTCGATCTGGAAACCGAAGTGGCGCGGGGCCGCTTTCGTCCAGACCTTCTTTACCGTCTCAATGTCGCGACTATTCACGTGCCCGCGCTTGCGCAACGACAGGCGGATATTCCGCTTTTGTTTCTCCAGCTTGTTCGAGAGGCGGCGGCCCGCTACGGGCGCAGCGACGTGGAGGTGCGGCCAGAAATGATCAGCAGGATAGGCTCGCGGGCCTGGCCGGGCAATGTGCGTGAATTGCGCAACGCCGCCGATCGGCTGGTTCTTGGTCTCGATCTCCAGCCGGAGGACACAGCAGAGCAAAATCAGAAACTTGCAGACAGGGTTGCAGCCTACGAGCGTGGCCTTATTGCCAGTGCGCTTGCTGCTCACGGCGGGAGTCTTCGCCCGGTCTATGAGATGCTCGGCGTTTCGCGAAAGACGCTCTACGAGAAGATGCAGAAATACGGGCTCGAAAAAGGGAGGAGTGACGACGAGGACGAAGCGTGAATGGGTGGAAATCCACCCACGATCCCGTCCGTTTGTCCCCTTTTCCACCCGTCTCGTGTGGTATCATGCAGGAAAATGCGAGGAGCTACGCCTCTGCCGGTTGTCCGGCGCACGAGGCGTTCCACAGTGACAGTTCGTGACCGGAGCGGGGGGAGCCGTTCCGGCGGGTTACTGGGAGGATGAAATGAAAATATTGAATGCCTTGTTGGGCGTGACGGCCATTGCTGCCGTTTCGCTCGTTTCCGCATCCGCAATCGCTCAAACCTACCCGGAACGGACGATCACGATGGTAGTTCCGTTTGCCGCCGGCGGCCCAACGGATACCGTGGCCCGTCTGGTTGCCGAGTCGATGTCGAAGGACCTCGGTCAACAGATTGTCGTCGAAAATGTCGGCGGCGCTGGCGGTACCCTTGGTGCAGGCCGCGTCGCTCAGGCTGATGCAGATGGCTACACGCTGCTCTTGCACCACATCGGCATGGCGACCAGCGCCACGCTCTATCGCAAGCTTGCCTATGACACCCTGAATTCCTTTGAGTATGTGGGCCTAGTGACCGACGTGCCGATGACGATCGTTGCGCGCAAGGATTTTGAGCCGGCCGACCTCAAGGGCCTTGTCGAATACGTCAAGGCCAACAAGGACAGCGTTACCGTTGCAAATGCCGGCATCGGCGCGGCTTCGCACCTGTGCGGCATGATGCTGATGAGCGCCATCCAAACGCCATTGACCACCGTTCCATACAAAGGCACTGGCCCCGCCATGACCGATCTGCTCGGCGGCCAGGTCGACATCATGTGCGACCAGACCACCAACACGACCAAGCAGATCCAGGGCGGCACGATCAAGGCCTATGCCGTTACTTCGCCCGCACGCCTGAAGGTGCTGCCTGATGTGCCGACGGCAGTCGAAGCGGGTCTTGCCGACTTCCAGGTCGGCATCTGGCATGGGATCTATGCGCCCAAGGGCACACCGGCTGCCGTAACCGAGCGGCTGTCGAAATCGCTACAGGTTGCCCTTAAGGACCCGAACGTTGTCGCCCGCTTCGCCGAACTCGGCACCGAGCCATCGCCGGAAGCGGATGCAACGCCGGCCGCCCTCAAGGCGAAACTCGAAGCAGAGATTGCCCGCTGGAAGCCGGTGATCGAGGCGGCGGGTCAATACGCCGACTAGCTAGTGTCGATTGCCGCCCAGAATGGATTTCGGGCGGCGTGATCGATGCGACAGCCGACCGTCCTTTTTCGCGTTCGGGACAGCCGGCGTGCCGCGCCACGACAATCGCCAAGGGGGACATATGAAATCGCTGACATTCGACAGCACCAACGCGCTTTGCGGCACGCTTTTCATCGGGTTGGGTTGCTTCTTCATCTATCAATGTCTCGATCTTGAACTCGGCACCGCACTGCGGATGGGGCCGGGCTATTTCCCCTTGCTGCTTGCTGTCGTCCTGACGCTTCTTGGCCTGATCGTGCTGATCCAGGCAACACGGGTCCAAGGCGAACCATTGGGCCCGATCGCGCTGCGCGGAATGGCTTTCATTCTGCCGGCACCGATCGTCTTTGGATTTACGGTGCGCGGGATGGGCTTCGTGCCGTCGCTGTTTCTGGTATCGCTGGTCGCGGCCTTCGCATCTTCGCGGATGAAGGTGCCGCTGGCGTTGGTGCTTGCGGTCGCCATAACCCTCTTCTCGGTCATCGTCTTCAGCTATGCGCTTGGCTTGCCGTTCGAGCGGTTCGGCCCTTGGGTTCGGTTCTAGGAGGCGACGATGGATCTTGTCAGCAATCTCGCCTTGGGTTTCAGCACCGCTGCCTCACCGGAAAACCTTCTTTTCTGCCTCATCGGTGTGCTGCTGGGTACGTTGATCGGTGTCTTGCCAGGGATCGGGGCGACCGCGACGATCGCCATGCTGTTGCCGATCACCTTCCAGCTGGAGCCGGTTTCCTCGCTGATCATGCTGGCGGGCATCTACTACGGGGCACAGTATGGCGGCTCAACCACAGCGATCCTCATCAACATGCCCGGCGAGTCATCCTCGGCTGTGACGGCGATTGACGGCTATCAGATGGCCCGTCGCGGCAGGGCAGGAGCGGCACTGTCGATTGCCGCGCTCGGCTCGTTCTTTGCCGGCACCGTCTCGACCTTCCTCGTCGCCATCTTCGCAATCCCGCTCACCGCACTTGCCCTGAAATTCGGTGCTGCGGAGTACTTCTCGTTGATGATCGTCGGCCTGGTGTCCTCGGTGGCCCTAGCGCATGGCTCGATTGTCAAAGCCCTCGCCATGGTCGCGCTCGGCCTGCTGCTTGGACTGGTCGGTACGGATATCTATACGGGAACGCCCCGCTTTACCCTCGGCATTCGCGAATATGCCGACGGACTGAATTTTGTTGCCGTTGCCGTTGGCGTGTTCGGTGTTGCGGAAATCCTGCGCAACCTGGAGGGAGAGAAGACCCGCACGGTGCTGATGGCCAAGGTTAGCGGCCTCTGGCCGACGCGCGAGGACTTCAGGCGGATGATCGCACCTGTGCTGCGTGGCACGGCGATTGGCTCCGCACTCGGGATTTTGCCGGGTGGCGGCGCCATCCTTGCCGCCTTTGCCTCCTACACCGTGGAGAAGCGCATCTCCGATCGCCCGCAGGAGTTCGGTCACGGCGCCATTGCCGGTGTGGCCGGGCCGGAATCGGCCAACAACGCCGGTGCTCAGACCTCATTCATTCCGTTGCTGACGCTGGGCATTCCGGCAAATCCGGTGATGGCGCTGATGGTCGGCGCAATGATCATCCAGGGGATCGTGCCGGGTCCAAACGTGGCCACCGAGCAGCCGGCGTTGTTTTGGGGGATCATCGCATCCATGTGGATCGGCAACCTGATGCTGGTTGTGCTCAACCTGCCCCTGATCGGCCTTTGGGTTAAATTGCTGACAATTCCTTATTACGTGCTTTTCCCGATTATCATGGCCTTCTGCTCGATCGGGGTCTACAGCGTCAACAGCAACGTCTACGACCTCTACGCGGTCGCCTTTTTCGGGTTAGCCGGCTACCTGTTGGTCAAATTGCGCTGCGAGCCGGCACCGTTGCTGCTTGGGTTCGTGCTCGGACCATTGCTGGAGGAAAATCTCCGGCGTGCGATGATCCTGTCGCGCGGCGATCCGATGACGTTTGTCACACGTCCAATCAGCGCCATTTTGCTTCTGATCGCCCTTGCCGTCCTGCTGGTGGTGTTCCTGCCGTCGGTGAAGGCGAAGCGCGAGGAGGTTTTCCAGGAAGAAGACTGAGGGAACGAAATGGCATCACGCCGACAAACAGACCGCAACGAGGAGGAATAAGGATGACGAAACTGAACCTGACCCGACGCAGCACGCTTGCTGCGGGCCTTGCTGTGGGCGCGGCGTTGGTCGCCGCATCACCATCGCGAGCGGCAGATTTTCCTGATCGGCAGGTGACGATGGTCGTCCCGTTTGCAGCCGGCGGATCGACGGACGTCGTTGCCCGCATCCTCGCGCAGAAGATGTCCGAGGATCTGGGCCAGCAGGTGATCGTGCAGAACGTCGCAGGCGCAGGCGGAAATCTCGGCGCAGGCAATGTTGCGCGCGCCGATGCTGACGGCTACACGATCCTGATGGGGACCGTCGCGACCCACGCGCTCAATCCGTTGATCCTGAAGTCAACCCCATACGATCCTGAAAAGGATTTTGCGCCGATCTCGCTGTTGGTCGTCGTTCCGAACGTTCTCGTCGTCAATCCCGAATTGCCGGCCAAAACGGTTGCCGAACTGGTGGCGCTCCTCAAGACCAATCCAGGCACATATAGCTATGCCTCCTCCGGCAATGGCACGCCGCTGCATCTCTCCGGTGAGCTTTTCAGGGCGATGGCGGGCGTAGAAATGGAGCACATCCCCTACAAGGGGTCAGGCCCGGCGCTGAATGATGTCCTTGGCAATCAGGTTCCGATCATGTTTGACAACCTGCCGTCCTCGTCTGGCCACATCAAGAGCGGCACGCTGCGTGCGCTTGCGGTTACCACCAAGGAACGCGCGCCATCCTTCCCCGATGTGCCGACCGTTGCCGAGACCGTTCCCGGCTATGAAACCTATACCTGGAACGCGCTGTTTGCTCCCGCCGGCACCCCCGCGGATGTCGTAGCCCGTCTGAACTCGGCAGCCAACAAGGCGCTCGCCGATCCTGAAGTGGGCAAGCGAATGGCCGAGTTCAGTGCCGTTATCGTGGGTTCCACACCGGAAGAGCTCGCTGCCCACGTCAAGGCGGAGATTGCCAAGTGGACACCCTTCGTGCGTGACGCCAAGATCGAGCTCGAATAGCCACCGCGAATCTTTTGCGCCGTCTGCACAGCGTGCGTTGGAAATCCGTCGCTTGCTCGAAGGGTAGGACCTGCGAGAAAATCGTCGATTGGCTGGTACTCTGCTCGGCGAATACCATTCTTCAGGCGTGCGTCAGCTTTGGGACCCAAAAGCAAAAGGGCACACCTGAGGTTTGGAACGGCGCTTTTGCCGACCGCCTGGAATATTTTGTGGGGCTTAATACCGGCTAAACGTCGGCGGTTCGCGCAGGCAAGCACAATCGGTCAAAGTGCCTGAAGGCGCCGCTAGGAATTCCTTTCGGTTGCCGGAGTGGCGCGCTTGTTAACCTGAAAAATGAATTCGGAACACCCATGACAACGGTTGCAAGCATATCGTCTACGATCACGGCCTCGTTCCTTGGTTCGCTGGTTGAAGTCGTAGAGGCTTTCACGATTATCCTGGCGGTTGGCGTTACGCAGGGTTGGCGACCGGCTTTCCTTGGCACCGGCTTGGCAATTGCAGTTCTGGCGGTCCTTGTGCTCACGCTCGGACCCCTTCTTGGGATGATTCCGATCGAGCTCATGCAGTTTGTGATCGGGACGCTGCTGATTCTGTTCGGAATGCGATGGCTACGAAAGGCGATCCTCAGGGCGGCAGGCTTTATTGCCTTGCATGATGAGGAGAAAGCCTTCGTACAAGAGACGAACAAACTTCGCATGCAGACCTCCGATCGCCGCGCAAATCTACTGGCAGCCATCACGGCCTTCAAGGCGGTTCTCCTCGAAGGCATCGAGGTCGTATTCATTGTCATTGCGACTGGCGCCGGCCGTGGGATGATCGGCTACGCAAGTGTTGGCGCGGTTGCGGCTTGTCTATTGGTTCTTGTCGTCGGTTTCGCTGTACACAAACCCCTATCGACTGTCCCGGAAAACAGCCTCAAGTTTGCCGTCGGACTGCTCCTGAGCGCCTTCGGAATTTTTTGGGTGGGCGAGGGGATTGGTGCGGAATGGCCGGGAGACGATCTGGCCCTGCTGTCGATCCTTTTAGTGCTCATCCTGGCCTCTTTCGCGTTGGTAAGAACGCTCCAGCGCTATCGTGCCAACCAGGTCAGGCAGGTCGTCAGATGAAAATCCTGAGGATGGCTCTAAACGAAATCATCGGCATGTTCATCGATGATGGTGCCGTTGCGCTCCTGACGATCGCGCTGATCGCGGGCGTTGGGTTGATGGTGAAGCTCGGGATGATCGGAGGATTGACAGGCGCCTGCCTGCTTTTCCTGGGATGCCTGATAATTCTTGCGGAGAGTGTTGCTCGGGTGGCTCGACGCAAGGTGAAAGGACTGATCCACACCCAAAGCCTCGATAGAAACCATGCGCCCGAGAGTACGCGTCTACCTTGATTTTTAAGTAGACCCCGCCAGGCGCCGCCTCTCCACCGTCAATCGTTGGTATCGGGATGCGTCGCTGCCTTCAGATCGGCAAGGCCACGATTGGCGTCCTTGTTGCCCGTCGCAGCAGCAGCCGTGAATATTCGCTCAGCGTCGCCGTACATAGTCATGCTCAAATAGGCATATCCGCGCAGCACCATCAGGTCGATCGGCTCCTGCCGGAGTTGTGCACGCTGATCGAGGTATATCAGGGTCTCGCGATAGCGCTTGGCGCCGAAGGCTGCGACGGCCCTGTCGGCCAAGATCGCGACCTGCAGTTCGGCCGCACGCTGTTGTGTCTGCGGTGCTTTCGTGGCCGCGACGGCAGCGTTGTTGGACAGACCGGCGCGTAAATACGCGAGGCTTTGGCCATAGGCTGCATCTTCGCGTGTCTTGCGGTTCGGACTGGCCAGCGCCGCCTCGAACGCTTTTGCTGCCTCCATGGGGCGATTGATGTCCATCAGGCACCAGCCACGCGACAGCGCCGTTTCCGGATCGAGCAACTGCGCATTCACCGTGGTGGTGCATCCGCGCAGTTGCCGCGCGCCGCGGCGAACCGTTACCGTTTGCAGCGCAGGCTGGCGTGCGACTTCGGTGCGTTGCGGGGGCGCCTTGACGATCTCGGGCGGCGAAGCGGTTTCGCCCTGCGGTACCGTCTGCCCAGGCGGCGGCAGCGGCCGCTGTGTGGCTTGCCGGTTGCCTGTCTCGCCCAGTTGCGCAATGCGGTCGGACTTGCCTGCCCAAAGGCGCTGGATCTCGGCGACGCCCGCCCGGTCGCGCAGCTGCTGACGTGTAATGGCCAATCCGTAGGCGGACGGCTCGTCGTCCGGTTTCCAACGCAATGCCGTTTCGAACCAGCGCGCTGCCGTCTGCGGCTGGTTGAGCGTTCGGGCAAACCAACCGAACTGTTGCGCCGTCGGCACATATTTCTGCGCGATGACCTCCGTCGCCATGCGCGAAAGCACTTCTTCGCTAAGGTTGGCGGGCGGCTGCAGCGCCATCAGATTTGCCGTCGCCGCAAGATAGGTCGCCGTCGCATCCTTGGAGGTGCCGCGCCACTTGTAGACCACTTCCTCCGCCTCCTGGGGCCTTTTCTCGGCGATTAACGCCAGCGCCAGGCCTTGGGAGGCAAGAGCCGTGTCTTCCTTCTCATGTGCTGCCCGGAACCATTTTTCCGCGTCCGCATAATTCTCCCGGCGAAGCTGGTACCAACCAAGTAGAAGGCTGTCGGAGGCAAGCCCTTCGGTTTCGGCGAGTCGTTGGACAATCGAGAGATAAGCCGGGGCCACGGCAAGATCGGGGTCGTCGTTGCCGGCGGCGACGAAGCGGCGCGCCAAGTCGTTTCGAATGCTGTCGAATTCGCGGCCGCCGTTGCCGTCAGGACGCTCGAGCGCCAGGAGATCCTGCATCGTCGCGTAGGACAGCAAAGCGGACGCTTTCTGGACGGTTGCCAGACGTTCCTGCGGATTCGTGCAGTTCTTCAGAATATAGACGTAGGTATCTCGGGCGCGTGGCGCGCGATCCGTCCTTGCGAACGCCTCCGCAACTCTCCAGAGCACATCGATGTCGCTGCAGGTGAGAAGGCTCGGCGTATTGGCGCCGATCTGAATGACGGTTGCGTATTGCTTCAGGTCGGAGGCATTGACGAGGCGTGCGCGGGCCTCGGCGACATCCAACCGGTCCAGCAAATCCGGCGGCGGCTGCCATCCCGAGTCGGAAACTTGCCGATCGGCAATGGCCTTGCGGAGTTCTGCGTAGCGCCCCTCCGAGTATAGTTGCCACATTTGCTCCAACTGCGGGTCGCCGCCCTGCGGAACAGCCAGAGGATCGGCCGGCGGCACCCAGTTCGGGTACAGCGCCTGCAGCCGCGCGATCTCCGCCTGCAATCGCGCCTTGTCGCCGCGGCTGGCGAAATAGCGCAATGCGCTCTCGTCGACTTTTGGCTGTGCGGGCTTTGCTGGCGGGGCGGCGCTTGGCTGCTGCTGCGGTGCCTGCGCAACCACGACCGAATTCCCGGCCGGTTCACCCGCGATCTCGCTCTCTTGAGGCGCCGGCGGCGGGACTGTAGTTGCCGCCTGCAGCCGATCGGCAATCGCCTGGACGTCGATTTGCGGCTTGGGGCTGACCTCCGGCCCCGTGACACGACTCATAAGCATGAATTGCGGCGCAGGCGCTTGAGCCATTGTGCGGAAGCCCAGCATCTCCTGTAGCGCTGCGCGATCCTTCAGGGCGGCCACCAGACCGGCCACCGCCACCGCAACAACAATTGCAACGGATGAGGATTTCACAGACACTCCGGATGCTTCTCCCCGATAAATGCCAACCCAAGAAGATGAAGGGTCGATGGATAGTAGAGCGATGGCTCAAACCGCTGCGACGACTCAGGCAGCTTCGTACCGTTTGTCACACAGGCCACGACATCGTTAACAATTCGATAACCGGGGTCCGGCAGCAGCGTTTTCGGCTTGCCGGACGTGAGGTCGATCGTCGCCGGCACGCCGTCCTCGGCGGTCATTCCCTCGCGCAATCTTGCCAGCAGAGCCTTGTCCGAAACTCCCGCGCGAACGAGGTAGAGCGGGATTCGCAGGCTATTGTATCCAAATTCCGCGTCGAAGCCGGCGGCGGGCACCGGCATACGATGGAGGCTCACCCAGTCAGCGGGCAGCTTACGTGGGCCGAACTGCATGGCGCGCAGCAGCGCCAGACCGTCGTCGGACAGTTTCTGCCAGGCGTCTGACGGCGCAAGCAGCGCCATCACTGGGATTGCTTCATAGACCCAGTAGGAGGGATTGATGATCGGGCCATCCTTGCGATCGGGAGAATCGAAACCGCTGGCGCCTGGCAGCAGCAGCGTACGTCCACCTGAATTGATCACGAGGTGCGACAGCAGCGCCTGCGCCATCTTTGCGGCCGCCTCGATATACTCGCTCTTCTTCCAAGTGGACCCCGCAAGGGCCAAGGCATAGGCAATCAGGAGGTCGCCATCCGACGCATTGTTGGTATCGGTGATGTGAGGCGTGACCGTGGGATCCCATTTCCAGGCGGCGAGGCCGTCGTCGCGCAACAAGAGCTCGGTACGCGTGAAATACCATATCTGCTCGAAATCAGCGGGGCTGTTGGCAAGGTAGGCGAGCAGCAGACCATAACCTTGACCTTCGCTGTGGCTGATATTGCCGTTTGCATCATCGACAATGCGGCCGCTCGCATCGAGAAACTTCGCCTTGTACGCGCCCCATGCTTCCGGGGTGATCCCCGGACCTTGCGCTTCGGCGGACTGGCAGAAAGCGGCAACCGCAAAGCTTGCGGCCCAGATCAGTTTTAGAAGCCTCTTCATTCGCGCCTGCCCAGCCTGGAAAGCATGCCAGCCGTTGTCACTCCGATCAGCAGCGAAAGGACGACCAGGAGGAACGCGTAAGACAGGATGTTGGTCGACAACCAGTTCGCGGCGATCAGGCGGTAGTTTGAAATTGACCACGGCTGAGAGGTCACGAAGTCGAAGCGGCCAACCGGGACGCTGACGATCTTACCGGTCTTGCTGGAATAGGTGGTGATATGACCGGCGACCTGCGGCCAGTTGACTTGTGCGGTGAGTGCCTCGGCACCTTCGCGCAGATCGTTAGCGGAGGGAGCCGTGACAACGGTCCAGGTCGATCCCCCTGCTGCGCTCTTACCCTGAGCGATCAGGAAACTCTCGGCGTTAGAAGGCGTGAAGACTTCTTCCGACCCTGGCACGAACTGCAGTGAGCTCAGCGAAATGTCGAAGTTGCGGCGTAGCCACTCCTGAAACGATGTGATTTGCCCACGCCACACGCCGCCACTGACTTTCGAGCGCCAATCGTCGAAGCTCACCGATGGTTCTGTCTGATTTGACTGCGTCGCTGCTGGAGGTTGCCAGGATGCCTGGCTGGTCGTCGCAATGTTCAGTTGCGTGAGCACGGCTGCCGGCATCTGCGAAATGGAACCGATGAAAATTGCGTCCCGTTCGCCGATGGCACCTGGCGTCGCGGCAGGCTCCATGTCGAGCGGGCGGCCCGCAGCGACGGCCATTCGGCCGAGCAGCGTCGCGGTCGCAGACAAGGTGTCGCTATCAATCATGTCGATGAAAAGCGGCGTTGGCTGTGTCGCTCGGTTATAGGGATATGCGGTACCGGATAGACCGGCAAGGTTCGGCCGCTGCCCGATCCGGGCAAAGTCCGGTATGTGAATCTCGCTGGTGTCGAAGAGTGCAAAACGCGGTGCTGCGCCAGCAGTCGTGCCAGGCACGCACACCTCGTCCTCCTTCGTCATCAGGATGGCTTCGAGCGACAACGTATTCAAGCCCGGCTTGAAATGCCGCATTGTCACGCGAATTGGCAGGTGCCGGAAGATGCCTCCACCTGTCGACGAGATCGGCACAGTCGAAGCGATGTTGCCGTTGACATAGATGTCGATATGGCTGCCGGGCAGGATGTTTTGTGTGTAGGCTGCGTCCAGCAGGACGGTGGCGTCGCCATAAGCGTTCGCATAGAAATCGGACGGCACGCCGATATTGAAATTGGTCCGGAAGCGGCGTCCGGAAAACTCCGCCGTCTTCACGCCGAGCTGCGAAAAGGTGAGGTTCGTGTCGGAGAGAACCAGCGGCGCATCCGGAGCACTCCAGCGCTGCGTTGCCAGCGTGTCGCGAACAGCCGTCGCGGGACGGTCGGTAGGCGAAACGATCGTGTCGATCGCGGACGAAATTGCGGGCCAGGATGGGCCGCTGATCAAGAGAATCGGGGCCCCCGACTTCGGGTCCGTCACGAACGAGGCCGACGGCGCCGTCTGGGCGGCCGGCGGCGGAGTGATGACTGGCTGGAGTTCGGCCGGCGTTCCCACGACAACGGTCATGCGCCCGGCTCCAGGCTGAGGAAGTGAGCTCGGGCTGAAGGAAAATGTCTGGTTCGGCATGCCGCTCAGAACAGCAAGTCCCTGCGCTAGGCGTAGCAGCGGCTTTGTCGTGCCTGGCTGCTGGAGCGCCGGCACGACAAAATTGAACTGCGTCCTGCCGGTTTCATCGACACCGATGGCGCGAATGGCATCCGTGCTGGAAAACTTGGCTGCCTCTTGCCCGCTGAAGCTTAGATAGGTCTTTGCGGGGTCGATGTCCGACCAAAGTTCATAAGTGGATTGAACAGTACAATCAGTGCGGTGGCGCTGGGTTGCTTCAAATGTGAGGAGATTCGCGCCCGGTTGCAGCAGCCCTGCGGGCACGTCGAAAGAAACGTTCGATGGTGCGTCCGAGGAGCCAATCTGCTGTTGCCCGACGATCCGATTGTTCAGAAGAACCGTCAGTTCAGACGCCTCCGGAGCAACGACGACAGCATTCTGATAGGAGAAATTGAACTTCGCCGGTGCTGCGGCCTGCTCCGGTGTGATGTAGACCGACCACGATTTGCGATCATACTCGCCATCCAACCCGAACTTGGTAAATGGAATAACAAATCTCTGGAGCGCATCGGCGGTTCGCTGGCGAACTGGTGGCGGCGCTTCTGCAGGCGCCGGGCCGACGGGTGCAGCAGATTGGGGGCGAGGCGGTTCCGCCTGCGCGGGCGACGCTGCCGGTGACGGCGCCGGGGCCGGAGATGGTGAGGCAGGTGCCATCGAGAACGGAGGAGTCGCGGAAGTCGCCGAGGGTGCCGGGCTTGTCGGTGCAACGGAGGTCTGTGGGACCGTCGCCGGTGCAGGCGCCGCCGGCAATGTCAATCTCGGCACCATTGGCGTGCTGCCTTGCTCGCGCTCGCCCGACATGTCGAAAGGCGCCGTCTGCGCATAGGCAATTGTTGAGGCGGCAAGAACGAACGCAGAGATCGATGCGATCTTCTTCATCAGCTGCCTGCCTTCGCGGCCTGATGTTGCCGCTCGCGCTCGGGCCTCATGCTGCGGAAAAGATACACGAGGCCTCGGCTCGTCTGGTAGAGTGAAAGGCCGAGAAACCAGATCGTTCCGCGAATAAGACCAGGATTGTGGCGGCGTGCCTGCTGGAACTGCGTCCACTGGTCGGAGTTCGCAAATATCAGGTCGGCGATCAGCCGATGGTCGAGGGCATTCTTCGGAACATATTGGCAGCCAACGGCCAGAATCTCGCCGGAAGGCTGGATGTTTCGGACGATGAGTGGCAGCGTTTCGATGCTTGCGCCGCTGTGTGGCTGGAAACGAATTTCCCCCTCGGAGCCGATCACCATCGGGTCTAGCTGCTTGTTGAACACATGCAGCCGGGCGCCGTGTACCGACACATCCTCGATCGATGCAGTGTACCACTTACCGCCGACCCCGAATTCGCAGCGACGGTTCACCCGTACGCGGCGGGACGCGGCCCGCTCGCCACGTTCGGAAACGACTCCGAGGGCGCACCCGGCCATAATCAGGTTGATGATGTTCCAGCCGCCGACAACGAGGGTGACGTCTGCTTTGTACGGTTCGGCATAGATCCGATAGAATGTCACCGCTAGAGCGACCAACTGTACGGCAAAGATGACGAAGAACGGTCGGCTGATCTCCGAGAGGCGACTGACGGCAATGGACTCGTCCTTCGCCGTTACTTTGAAGGTTGGCTTTCGCGGATTGAGCATGACCGAAACCACCGCCGGGAGCAGGTGAACCGTCTGAACATATTCGTAGAGTTCCGAGATCCACGGCCAGCGGAACGACCCATAGAGGTAGTTCTGCATCATCAGGTTCACCAGCATGTATGCCAGCGTGTAGGCCAAGAACTCGCCGCCCGATGCGGTGAAGATCTCCAGATCAAAGAAGAGATAGAAAAGCGGCGCGAACAGGAAGATCGTGCGGGGAAACGGGAAGAGCCAGAAGAGCGTCGACGACATGTAGCAAAGGCGTTGGGGGACCGTCAGACCGCGCTTCAGCAAGGGGAAGCGGAAGCGCAGAATTTGCATCATCCCCTGTGCCCAGCGGCTGCGTTGGCCAATGAAGCTTGCAAAGGTCGCCGGTTGCAGCCCGGCGATCAGCGGCTTGTCCACATAGATGCTGTTCCATCCGCTGCCGTGAAGGGCAAGTGCGGTCTCGCAGTCCTCGGTGATGCTGATGCCGCTGAACCCCCCTTGGGATTCCAGTGCCCTCCGGCTGAGAACGGCGGCAGAGCCGCAGAAGAACGCCGCATTCCATTTGTCGAGGCCGCGCTGGATGATGCCGTAGAACATCTCGTTTTCGCTCGGCATTCTTTCGAAGGTTCGAAGATTGCGTTCTAGGGGATCCGGGTTGATGAAGAAATGCGGTGTCTGGACGAGGAACAGCTTCGGATCGTCATCGAAATAGCCAACAGTTTCGAGCAGGAAGTCGCGTGCTGGCGCGTGGTCGGCATCGAAGACGGCGATCAACTCGCCGCTCGAATGCTTCATTCCGTTGTTGAGGTTGCCGGCCTTGGCGTGTTCGTTTCGATCGCGCGTGAGGTAGCGGACGTCGAGATCGTCGCAAAGCTTCCTGAGCTCGTTGTGACGCGCCATGGCAGCCTGGGCCTCGAGCAACTTGTTGGAGTTGCGCTTCTGTAAGGTTCCACCGTCGTCCAGCAGCCAGACGTGCAGTCTTTCGGCTGGATAGTCCATGGCCTTCGCCGCGGCAAGCGTGTTGGCGAGGAGATGCGAATCCTCGTTGTAGGAAGGGACGAACACGTCGACATGCGGAAACCGCTCTTCCTTGCTCGCGCGCGATGGGCGCGGAGGCAAGGGCGTGGCCACGATGAACAGGCTGAGCGCCAGCATCGCCACACTGTACATTTCCGCAAGATAGAGCAGCAGACCGGGGATGAAGTTCTCCGGTTGGTTGATCGGCGGCAGCGTGTT
Organism: Rhizobium grahamii CCGE 502; assembly: GCF_000298315.2. GTDB lineage: Bacteria > Pseudomonadota > Alphaproteobacteria > Rhizobiales > Rhizobiaceae > Rhizobium > Rhizobium grahamii. The sequence goes on from NZ_AEYE02000001.1 coordinate 66,628, forward strand.
GGTCGTACGCCAATAGACATAGCGAAGAACAATTGAGGTGCCGAAGGCGAGGGCGATCAGCCTCCATGTGCCTTCCGCCTTCAACCCCTTGATGATCGCCATCACGGCGACAACGACAATGCTCGCGATCAGCTGGGTCTGCAGGTTCACTGGCAATGTGATCAACGCGATCACGCACAGAGAAACGATGGCCCACGTAATGATGCTTCGGGCTTTATGCATCAATATCCCTTTGACAATGCAGGCTGGGCGCTTGGGAACACCATAGCCCCTTCACGTCTATCTCTGGCACGCGGCCGTCATGGCCGAATCCCCTATACACTCTGGCAACGGCACCGTGACGCCGCTCGCCGTTACGGTTCTCTGTTGTGTCTGTTCGTTCGAAGGCGCTGCTGACATGTCTGGTTGCGGCTGACCGCTGGCGCCGTCCGGCAATGGTACACGAGGACCTGTCGGGGGCGGCAATTGCAGAGGGGCCTCTTCCGCTTTCGGCTGAACGCTGCGTACGCGAACGACACGAGATTGGATTTCCGGACGGGCAGGTTCATAGCCGAAGGCCATCGGCGTGTTCCTGTAGCCGCCCTCATCAGGATAGATCGGATTGCCAGGGCGTCCGAGTGTTGGATCAGCGCCATGCGGAAATCCAAACGGATTCCAGATTTCTCCATTGAGCGTCCCAACGATTGTGTAGCCGTACATAATGCCCAGCAACTGCCTTTCGGTTGCTCGTGCATCGCAAAGGCGCAATCGTACCTGGATCATTCCGAAGTTGCGCGCTTGTGTGTGGGCCGACCGGCTGGAGCGGATCTGCTGCCAGCCGTAAATGCACGTATCGCCTGAACCGCTCTCGCCCGAAGCGTAGCTAAACGGTCCATAGCTGTTTTGCAGATAGGTCGTCGATCGCGCCATCTGCACACCGGGCACGGCGGCAAATGCTTCGCGGATTATCCCGTTCTCACTGATCATCTGGTAGGAAGCGCTTCCGATGCCGGGATTGGCGCCCGACGCACCAAGGAACTGCACCTTAAGAAAATTTTGCCCGGATACGGAAGATGATGTGTAGAGCGAAATCATCTGCTCCGTGCCGTTGCCGCGCTTGTGTTCGACGACGCTGACAATCGAAGGGCCGCCTGGCGGAGGCAAAGCCAGTGCCCTTTCGGCGGGGACCGTTTCGGAAATGTTTGGTGAGCTAACATTTCCCGCAGACTGACATCCGGCCACGAGCCCGGCAAGCAATGCCAAGCCTAATGCCTTCAGCAGACTGAACGTTTTGGGTCGCCGCAATCGTCTTTCCTCACCTCCATACGCAAATTTCGCGCTGGACTTGCGAATCAACGACCCTTGGGGCCGCTACCTATGGTAAACGACGATTATGGTTAACCCAACGTTAATGTGAGGGCGACGGTTGTTTGAAGACATCGCATTCAATGAAAAATTGCAAACATCGGATTTTAGCGGCGCGACGAGGGAGAAAACCACCGGTTCTCTGCCAGGCCAGGCGCCGAAACTTCAACTGTATGATAGATGGTAGCCGGATTTCAACTTCAGATTGCCATGTAATTCTTGTAGATTACAGTAATATATACCCCTATTGTTGTAAGAATAGGACAGATATTAACCATTTTACAACAAGAAGGCGCATGCTATTCTTAGAAATCTCTAGGTTTTTAGGGGTGTTGTCGGAGCTGTTCCGACATCAGACGCCGCACCTGTAGCGGCATTTCGTCTCTGGCCAAATGAGCGCACTGCTTGTTTTTGGCATTGGCTGTATGATCAGAAGGCATAAAAACAATCTGGAGGAGACATCGTTGTTTCGTATAGAGACGTGGCTTCTCTTCGGCTTTTCCTAAAGCCGCCGAGGCATGGAGAGCAGGCAAGTGGCTGGGAACCACCTTCGACCGCACGGTCGGACCGGGATGAAGGTAGCCTGAAACATTCATGAGAGGTGAAAGCGCGGCAATCGTGCCGCTGAATAAATGCGGCGGTCGGCGTTTCTAAAAGACGCGGCCGGACGTAAGATTTTGGAAATTCGCCAGGCATTGGAGTGGGTCCGATGGTCAATAGCTTTGGTGAAGATATATGCTTGCCGTTGGTGCAGTTGATCTATGAGACCGTTGTGAGCCCGCCCGAGTGGCAAAAGGTCATAGCGGAGCTGATCGACATCACCAAGGCCGCGGCGGGAGCTGTCGTAGGCTTCAAGGGAGCGGAAGATCGGCGCGCGAGCGTGTTCGCAAAAGGCGTTCCGAAAAGCGCGCTCTCCAACCCTCCGATGATTGCCGCATTGCATGCGGCGACGCTTGCCCTGGGGCAAGGAGCGTTCCTGACGATCGATTTAAAGGCAAGGCTCAGTCCCCAATGGGAAGTACCCGTGCGTGAATGCTTTGGTACGGAGGGTAGCCTTCTGACGCTCGTTCTTGTCAAGGAAGGCGGACGCCGCATTACGCTGATGCTCCATTTCGATCGCCCAGGTCGAACCGAAACGGATAGAGCCGCCGAAATGCTGCAGAAATTGCTGCCGCATTTTCAGACGGCCTTTGCCATCCAAAAGGCGACGCTCCTGGAGCGGGAGAGGTCCGCGCATATGGAGAGCGCCTTCTTCAGTTCTTCCGCACCTTCTGCGATTATCACGGAAGACTATCAGGTGCGTCTCGCCAACGGTAGTTTCGAGAAATTTGTCGAGGCATCGCACCTGCTTGTCGAATACAGCGATTCGGCGATCGATTTCGTCGATTCGGCCCTTCAGGATGAAGTTGCCCGTCTGATTGGCCTGGCGACATTACATGGGCGTGTTCGGCACGTTGCCTGGGTCGAGGACAAGGTCAAGAATGTCAAATGGTTGGTAAGCGTCGATGCCCTGTCGGGGCGTGTTGGCCTCGGATCGCAATTCAAGAACGTCTTTGCCACCAATGAGCGTGTTTACATGCTGACGATACGCGAACTTGGTGGAAACAGTCTGTTGGCACCTGACACGATCAAGTCCATCTTTGGCCTGACCCCGACAGAGGCCGATCTCGCATATTGCCTTCTGAGGGGAGAAACGGCGTCGGAGATCGCGCGCCAACGTGGCGTCTCAAAGAATACGGTCCACAACCAGCTTGCCTCCGCGATGGCGCGCGTCGGGGTGAACCGGCAGACGCAATTTCTGCACTGCCTGTCGATGCTCTCCGCGATGTGCTGATCTTTGGCTCAGAACCGCCAAGTCACGTTGACGGAGACGTTATAGTCGATGGCGTGGCTCATGCCGATCGTGGGCGATACGCCACCACCGGCATCCGCGACATAGTCGATTGTTGGCACCTTGTTGACGAAGTTCACGCCGGCGTCCAACCCAACCTGTAGGTTCTCCACCGGCGCGTACCGCAGCCCGGCGCCAACGCCGGCAAGCAGGCTGGCGTCGTCGCGCGTTTCGGAGACGAAGTCGAAGTCGCCGGTGGATACGCTTGGCAGACCTGCGGAATAGTGGCTTCTATAGCGGGAATGAAGGTAAGCGCCGCCGAATCGTGCGTCGAACGAAACGCTGAGATCCGGTTGCAATGCCTTGGTCACAGCCAGTTCGGCCAAAGCGCCGACATAGCGCGCATCGAGTTCGTCGTTCTGCGCGACACTGACGCCAGGCACCACTACGCCCGGAATGCTGCTCCCGATAACAAGCGTCCTGCGAAAATCTACGTCGCGATCGATTGATCGATACATTGGCCCGACTTTTGGCGTAATCGCCCAGCCGTCTTGCAGGTCGATCGGAGCACCAAGGAGCAGCGCTTGATCGATTACCGTGGCATCTTCATTGCGCTCATCCACGATAGCGCTGTTGCTGAGGTCACCTGTCGCCTGCAGCGTGAGGCCTGTATTGTCGGCAAACGCCGCATAGGCAGCTGCGCTGGGCGTGCCGCCATTGGTCACCAGCGCAGTAAAAACGCCACCGGTAATGGAGCTGCTCGACGCAAACTGCGTAATCCGGCCAGTCGGATCCGTGGACGACGCCGTGGAGTTGATATGCGCCGCGCCGCCCGCGCTGTCGTTGACTGTCACGTCTGCCACCGCAGCCGCAGGAAGGGTGCCAACAGGGGATGCGGTCAGAGTATTGATGCTGCCGTTTGCGGCGTTGCCGAAGGTTAAGTTCAGTGAATTCTGTCCGGCAAGGCTCGTGCGGTCAGTGGAATTGGACGAAAGGTCGGCGATACTGCCGTTCCATTCCAACACAAAGGGCTGCGATCCCATCTGGCCGAGTGGCAAATCCAGGCTGACACCGAGATTGAAGCCGTCATCGGTAACTCTGCTATCTCCACTTCCGAAGAAGTCGGGCCGGCGCGAACCCCAACTTGGTAGGTTCAGCCAGTTGATCCCGATCCCGATCTGCAGATCCAGTGCAGGCTCAACACTCTGCGCCGTCGGCGCGGTTTTGATGTCATCGGCAACTGCAATGGAGCCGCTACCTGCAATGCCCGCCAGTGTCGCAACAAGGATAGCAGCCAGTTTGTGAGACTGAACGGCCCAACAAATCCGCATTCCCTCATCACCTCAATATGGCCGCCGAAGCACGCCGGCACGACACGCGGAGGTCCATTACTATTATAATTTAGTATACAATCAATTAGCCTCGTTTCCTTCATTCGGAAGATCACCCAAACGGTGCATAAATGTCACGGCACCGAGACGACGCAGAGCTTCTCGCCGTCAGGACCGTAGACGGTCAGCCGGGCGCTCCATCCGTTCGGCGACACCGAGACCGTTGATCGCGACAGCGCGAGTCGTCCCGGGTCATCCTTCTGGAAATCGCCGCCTTGAACATTGCTTGAAGTATTGCCATTGGCATTCGAGAAAATCTCGAACTGATAGGTTCCTTCGCGGCGGCCGTCACTCTCGATTGTCGGAATGAGGGTCATCGCTCCGGCACTTTCCTTATGGTGCTCGATGATGCAAACGACGGGAGGGAGGGCTGCGATCATTGTAGGACTCCAGGCAAAAGAAGTCAGCGGCAATGCCGCTGACTTTCAAATGTACGATACTAATGCTGAATGGTGACTGAGGTATTGCCCTTGCCCTGCTGGTAGGTCGAGGAGGTGTTGCCCTTACCAAACTGCCCGGTAAAAGACAGGTTTCCTCTGCCCGTTTGTTCTGTATAGGAGTCGTTGCCGATACCTTTTTGATAGGTTACGGATTCGTTGTATCTGCCGTGTTGAACAGTTGTGGCGTCATTCCAGCCGCCGCGCTGTATCGTGCCGCTGAAGTTGCCCTTGCCATGCTGGGCTGTGCCCGCGTAGTTGCCCCATCCGCCCTGATCCGTGACGGCCTCATTGTCCGCCGCATAAACTGCGGAAACCGATGAAAGAGCGAACACGGCAGCGATTACTAGGCCCTTGATTTTCATTGTATCTCTCCTCTTCTTCCCGCCGGAATTGACGGTTGAGAGACACTACCGCATCGCCAGTGGGGCGAGTGCTTCAAAGCTTACCTACCGAGAGAGGGAAGTCTCTAATTCAAGCAAAGCAATACGGTCCGGATTTGGCGAAACAGCGCAACCAATGATCTGTTGTGCCATCCCGATAGTGATCATCACCAGATGATTGGGACAGGAAGCAGCACGGAGATTTGAACCACAAATTGCAAACTCTGAGAAGCGATCGGTTGGAACGTGTCCAATTCTTAGCTCCAACGTCGGAAGAGGGCGCTTGCGTTGACACCACCAAAACCGAAGCCGTTGGTGATTGCATACTCCGTGACGAGTTCACGTCCCGTCTTGCCGACAATGTCGAGCCCTTCGGCAGCGGGATCAGTTTCATCGAGATTGCGGGTGGGCGGCGCGACCTGGTCGCGCAATGCAAGGATCGTGAAGATCGCCTCAAGCCCGCCGGCGGCGCCAAGCAGATGGCCGGTGGCGGACTTCGTCGCACTCACGGCAATCTCGCCGTTACGGCCGAAGACGGTGCCGATAGCCGCCAGTTCGCCGCGGTCGCCCACCGGCGTTGATGTCGCATGCGCGTTGAGATGCTTGATCTCCGACGGGGCGATCCTGGCCTGCCGGATTGCTGCCTCCATGGCGCGGCGCGCTCCGTCGCCATCTTCGGGTCCAGCGGTCATATGGTAAGCATCGGCCGCAGTGCCGTATCCGACCAGCTCGGCCAGCGGCGTGGCGCCCCGAGCGAGCGCATGCTCCAGGGACTCGATGACGAGGATGCCCGCGCCTTCGCCCATGACAAAGCCATCGCGACCGGTATCAAACGGACGCGAGGCAAGCTCCGGTCGATCGTTGAAGCCGGTGGAGAGTGCCCGCGCCGCAGCGAAGCCCCCGAGGCTTACTCTGTCGATGCAGGCCTCCGCACCGCCACAGATCGCAACATCCGCTTCGCCGGAGCGGATCAGCCGTGCGGCATCGCCGATCGCCTGGACACTGGCGGCGCAAGCCGTCACAGGAGCGCCGAGCGGACCCTTGAAGCCATAGCGGATACTCACCTGGCCGGCTGCTAGGTTGACGAGGAACGACGGCACGATGAAGGGCGAGAGTCGACGAACGCCGCGCGTCTCAACTGTACGGACCGCATCCGTGATAGCGGGAAAGCCCCCGACGCCGGAGGCAATAATCGTCGCTGTGCGCTCCCGCGCGACCGTATCATCAGGGGTCCATCCGGCCTGCCGGACTGCTTCGTCAGCAGCGCCCATCGCAAAGTGGATGAAGCGGTCCATTTTCTTCTGATCCTTGGGCTGAATATAGCGGTCCGGATCGAATCCGCCTTCAGTGTCGCCTGCGACCGATGGCACGACACCGCCGACTTTAGCCGAGAGGTCGCCGACGATGTCATCACTGAGAACGCGAAGCCCAGAACCGCCGGCAAGCAGCCGTTGCCATGCCGTTTCGACTCCCGTGCCAAGTGGCGACACGAGTCCCATGCCAGTCACGACGATCCGATTCATCTCTCTTTTCCTTGTTAGGCATCGATGCCGAGATACCATGCCCTGGCGCGCGCAATGCGTTCGCGATCGCTTTCCTCGGCCGCAGGGCCGGGAAGCAGGCAGGTATTCCGAGGGGTGAGTTCTTCGCCGGTTTCGACGTCGACGAGTTGGGTGCGTCGCTCCTTGCCCGAGTCAGCGTTTCCGAGCAGGAAAGCAAGATCTTCCTCCGGCACATGGCGGCGGCCCCACGAAAACAACGCCATCAGAACCGGAAAGAAATCCTGGCCCGTTTCGGTCAACACGTATTCGTGGCGGGCGGGGCGATCGCTGTAGAGCCGTTTCTGGAGGAGGCCGGCCTCGACAAGATGCGCAAGTCGGCGGGTCAGGATGTTTGGGGCAACGCCGAGGCTCTTCTGGAATTCGTCGAAGCGTGTGAGGCCCTGAAACGCATCGCGCAAGATCATGATACTCCACCAGTCGCCGACGCTGTCGAGCGCACGGGCCACCGGGCATTTGAAATTGGCGAAGCTTGTTCGTTGCATGATGCAAGTCAGTACAGAAGTGACTTTCATCATGCAAGTAACTTCTGCCGAGGCCGTCAACCGTGTCGATCCCTCGGTGAAGCGGGGAAGGGCGGGCTTGCAGTCAAGGGATTGAGAAGGCTACCCGGCAAGCCGATGATTGGGCGACCCGTCGGCGCCATCGATCAAAGTGATGTTCCTGCCCTTCGATTTGGCGCGAAGGAGGGCCGCGTCGGCTCTTTGCAGGATTGTGGCGGCTGGTTTGTCATCATCCGCCAAGGCAATCCCGATCGACACGGTTACGGTCCCTAGCGGCCGTCCCTGATAGGTTATGGGTGCAGCCTCGACCGCGTTGCGGAGTTTCTCCCCAATATCGAATGAGGACTCGCTCGTCCCTTCGGGCAGAATGACTGTGAACTCCTCGCCGCCAAACCTGTAAACCGAACCCGACTTGCCAGCCGTCTCAGCCATCAGGGTTGCAACCTGCCGCATCACATGGTCGCCGGCATCATGTCCGAACTCGTCATTGAAGTGCTTGAAGTGATCGATGTCGACCATCAGGCAGGCCGTGGGACGATCCACAGGGTCTCGGCGAAGCCGGTTCATTTCGTCGTCCAGCGAGCGACGATTGAGAAGACCTGTCAGGGGATCGCGTACGGCAAGATGGGTCAACCGTTCCCTCAGCTGAAGATTGGCGATCGCCAGTCCGATGTTCTCGGCGATGATCTCTATGTAGAGCCTTGCGGTCTCCATCGCCTTGCCGCCATCGGTGCCCTCGAAATAGAGAAGACCGACCGTGTCGCCATGAGCGGAGAGCGGTATGCAGATGCAAGCGTGTTCCCCTTCCTCCAGATGCTGGCAGGGGACATCGTCCCGCGAATGGTCGCTGACATGCGGCCTGCCGCGTCTCAACCCCCAGCATTCCGCCGGCGCCAGTATGTCATGCGACCGGCTCGGCTGAAGCCAGCGACTGGCGGAGGTGAGGGCCGATCGGCCACTGTTCATGAGGTAGAGGTGTCCCGCGAGATGTGGAAAGATCTGCGGCGCGAAAAGTGAAACGACATCGGCAAGCTCTTCCTGTTGCTGGCAAGCCTGAAGCCGATGCATCATCTGAAGAATGTGATCCTTCGTTTTCTGATCGCGCCGCCGCTCGGCATCCAGGCGCTCTCGCTCCAGGCCATTGTCGCGGAAGATCTGGATCGCTTCGTTCATTTCGCCGATCTCGTCATGTCGCCTGTCGGGCAGCACCTCGACGTCATAGTCCTGCTTTGCCAGTCGATTGACGATCCCAGTCATTCTGAGCAGCGGCGTTGCCACCCGACGCTTCAACACAAAGTACAGGACGCCGATGAAGACGGCCGCCGTCAGCCCCAACATCGACTTCGCTATATTGTCCCATAGGTCGGTTCTTGCTTTTGCTGCAGCGAGTTCGTCGTCGGCGCGGGTCGCCACGAGATCGGTAAAATGCTGAACGCTGGCCAGCAGGTCAGTCTGCAAGCGCTCGTGCTCCGGTCCAAAAAGGGTCTGCCGTGCACCGTCGCGATCGCCGTTCCCATAGTCGGCAACGGCACGTTCCTCGATTTGGTCCAATGCCTCTGCGTCACTTTCCAACCGGCGCAATGCGGCAAGTTCCGGCGATGACAGATTGGTCAACTTCAAGCCCTTGATGGCTTCCTCGCGAGCGCGTTCCTCGCCATCGGCGCTGCGGAAGGCCTGAAGGTGACGGTCCTCGCCGCGCATCACAAAGAGGCGGGCATCCTCCGTCGTCTGTTCGGCCGCTATTGCGAGTTCATCAGCAAGCTCGTCGAGTTGCTGCCGCGTTTCCACCGCGGATCGTTCGCGCACGGCGCTATAGGCAGACAGAATGAACGCTCCGCCCGAGAGAACGGTGAGCACAACGGTGACGGCATAGGCCCAATTTGTAATCGTGCTGATCCGCATTCTGTCTCGTACCTTCGTCCCCTCAGTGGGTCGTTTTGCAATGCTAGAATAGAGGAATAAATGAGCACTTAATTGCATTGCCGACCGAGTTCGGGTGGCGCCGATGGATCTTCGCGACAGTCTATCATGTTATCCGGAGAGCCGCCGCTTTGTATGCTCGCGCGACGTGCTGCCCGTTTCACCCGCCGAGGTTGCCAGCGCTATTGACCAGTCCGCGAGAAAAAGTATTCCTTTTGTCGACAAAAGGATTCTTCAATGGCTGATACAGATACGAACTCCACCCCAGAGCGCAAGCGCGGCTCCGGCGTCAAGATGGTCTACGACCTCTTGCGCGACGAGATCCTTGATCTCGTATTGCCTCCTGGCAGCCCCATCGACGAGGTGCAATTGGCAGAGCGATTCAAGATGTCGCGTACACCGATCCGCGAGGCACTGGTTCGGCTGGCGGGCGAGGGCCTGATCGAGACGCTCCCAAACCGCTCGACCATGGTATCGAATATCGACTTCCTGAACCTCAACACCTTCTTCGATGCGCTTGTGCTGATGTACCGCGTCACGACAAGGCTTGCCGCGCGAAACCATCGCCCTGAGGATCTGGCCGTCATCCGTGGTTTCCACGAAGACTATGCCGCTGCCGTGAATGCGCGGGATGCGTTGAGGATGATCTCGACCAATGCGGCGTTTCACGCAGCGATCGCCGAGGCGGGCCGCAACCCATACTTCACGAGCCTGTTCCGTCGATTGCTCGATGAGGGAAGACGCATCCTCCGGCTCTATTATCGATCCTACGACGAGCAGTTTCCGCAACGCTTCGTCGATGAACACGCCGAAATCATCGCCGCCATCGAGGCGCGCGACATCGAGGCAGCCGACCGCTTGGGCAAGGCGCACGCGGAGCAGATCGTTGCCCAAGTGCAGAAGCTTTTCAGCCGTGATGTCGGGATCGACATAGCGCTTTAAAGACCGCGCCGGCGTCTGCGTTTTTCTTGTCGACAAATAAAATACAAGATGATATATCACCTGACAAAGAGGGAGGCTCTGCACGCGTTTGTGTCGGCCGACTGATCAAACGGCCGAAAGGAGACCGATATGAAGGCTAAGATTTTCTCGGGCGTGATCCCCGCCCTGATGACCCCCTGCAAGCAGGATCGTACCCCCGATTTCGACGCCCTTGTCCGCAAGGGACAGGAACTGATTGCCCAGGGCATGTCGGCAGTCGTTTACTGCGGTTCGATGGGTGACTGGCCGCTCCTGACCGATGCGCAGCGCATGGAAGGCGTCGAGCGCCTTGTAAAGGCTGGCATCCCGGTCATCGTTGGCACCGGTGCCGTCAACAGCGCCTCGGCCGTTGCACATGCAGCGCACGCCCAGAAGGTCGGCGCCCAGGGCCTGATGGTCATCCCGCGTGTTCTGTCGCGTGGCTCGGTGATCGGCGCCCAGAAGGCGCACTTCAAGGCAATCCTCTCGGCTGCCCCCGATCTTCCTGCTGTCATCTACAACAGCCCCTATTATGGTTTTGCCACCCGCGCTGATCTGTTCTTTGCGCTCCGGGCCGAGCATCCTAACCTCGTCGGTTTCAAGGAATTCGGCGGCGCTGCCGATATGCGTTATGCGGCCGAGAACATCACCAGCCGCGATGATGGTGTTTCGCTGATGATCGGCGTTGACACGGCCGTCTTCCACGGCTTCGTGAACTGCGGCGCGACCGGCGCCATCACCGGCATCGGCAATGTGCTGCCGAAGGAAGTGCTGCACCTCTGCAACCTTTCGCAGGCAGCTGCTGAAGGCGATGCGGATGCCCGCCAGCGCGCGCTGGAACTCGAGCAGGCACTGGCAGTCCTCTCCTCGTTCGACGAAGGCCCGGACCTCGTCCTGTTCTTCAAGCACATGATGGTGCTGAAGGGCGACAAGGAATACACGCTCCACTTCAACGAAACCGACGTCCTGACGGACAGCCAGCGCGGCTATGTCGAATCTCAGTTCAAGCTCTTCAACAACTGGTACGCGGAGTGGAGCAAGCTCCCTGGCGCGGTGGCGAAGTACAAGGCTTGATTTTCTAAAGCTCTCAGATCGAAAGGCCCTCCAACGGAGGGCCTTTTTGCGTTTCCGGTGGTCTCTGGTGGTGGCTCAGGCCACCGCCTCCAGACCGAGTGCGAACAACCGCTCGAGCTGCTTGATTTCGGCCTCGGTCAGCGTGACGCCATTGGTTTCCGATTTTGCTCGCGCCACATACCGGCGCTGTGAGGGCAGGCGGGCGCCTTGGCCGACGATTGCCTCAAACAAAATCTCTGCACGCGCAAACGGATTGCCCGGCCGGCCCGCGGCGAAGGCTTCCGGCGAGAAGGCGATGATCAATTCGCCATGGAAGGGCGCAAGTGTTGTCGTGCCGAGATAGTCAAGCACCTCTGGGCTTGTCAGGTCGCCGATCATAATGCCGGCGAGCAGCTCGATCATCGTGCCGATGGCCGAGCCCTTGTGTCCGCCGAATGGCAGCATGGCGCCGGCAAGCGCAGCCTCCGGATCGGTTGTCGGATTGCCGTCGGCATCGATTGCCCACCCCTCTGGCAGTGACTTTCCGGCCCGCCGATGCAGCTCGATTTCCCCGCGCGCGGCAACCGAGGTGGCGAAATCGAAGACATAGGGTGGCTGGCCGGCGCGCGGCCAGGCGAAGGCGAAGGGGTTGGTGCCGAGCAGGGGTTTGTTGCCTCCTGTCGGTGCAACTGTCGCATAGCTCGGGCACATGACGAGACCCGCAAGTCCTTGTTCGGTCAGCGCTTCTGCTTCTGGCCACAGGGCGGAGAAGTGGGTGCAGTCGTTGATAACGAGTGCTGCCAGTCCGCATGCTCGGGCGCGCTCCGCGAGTGCCGGCAGGCCGAGTTCGAAGGCCGGATTGGCGAAGCCACCCTTTGCGTTGACCTTTACAATCGCCGAACCCTCCTGCAGCAGCAATTCCGGAACCGCATGCGGCTTCACCTTGCCCGCTTTGACCGTACGCAACGCACCTTCGATCCGATAGATACCGTGCGACTTGCAGGCATCCCGCTCCCCGGCGACAATTACGCGAGCGAGCGCACCGGCTTGGATCTCGTTGAGGCCCGCCTTGCGGAAAATTGCATCGACCCTCTCCTGTAGGGCCGCGACGGTCAGGGTGGTGTTCTCGCTCATCTTGTGTCTCTCATGGCTGGCCCGGCCGCCGAAGGCGATCGAGTGTTGAAGTTATAAATACATAGAGTATACAAAGATCCGACATGCGCAATTCGCCTGCAGATGGATTTTCGCAAGGCGCCCCCGGCTTTCAAGGAAGGAATAGCAAATGGTCTTCACTCCCAATGGAAAACACCTCGTCGCGGGCGAATGGCTCGACGGAGCGGGTACTTTTGCATCCGCACCGGCTCATGGTCCAGTGCATCAGTTCGCCGTCGGCACGGTCGACCTGGTGAGCCGCGCCTGCGAGGCGGCCGAAGATGCCTTCTGGAGCTACGGCTACTCCACACGCGCAGAGCGGGCCGCGTTCCTTCGTGCGATCGCTGACGAGATCGAGGTGCGCGCCGAGGCAATCACGGAGATTGGTAGCCAGGAAACGGGTCTGCCGGAAGCGCGCCTGCAGGGCGAACGCGGCCGCACGACCGGCCAGTTGCGGCTCTTCGCCGATCACATCGAAAAGGGCGAGTATCTTGACCGCCGCCGTGACGCGGCACTGCCCGACCGTCAACCCGCGCCGCGGCCGGAGATCCGGCTCATTCAGCGCCCGATCGGCCCGGTGGCCGTCTTCGGCGCGTCGAACTTCCCGCTGGCCTTCTCGACTGCTGGCGGTGATACGGCGGCCGCACTAGCCGCGGGTTGCCCTGTTGTGGTCAAGGGTCACTCGGCGCATCCCGGCACCGGCGAAATCGTCGCCCAGGCGATCGAGGCTGCCATTCGTAAGACCGGCGTTCATCCCGGCGTCTTCTCGCTGATCCAGGGCGGCAATCGCCAAGTCGGCGAAGCCCTGGTGCAGCATCCGCGTATCAAGGCTGTCGGCTTCACCGGCTCGCTCGCCGGCGGTCGCGCGCTTTTCAACCTGTGTGCTGCACGGCCTGAACCGATCCCGTTCTTCGGCGAACTCGGTTCTGTCAATCCGATGTTCCTTTTGCCCGAAGCGCTGAAGGCACGCGGCGAAACGCTCGGCCAGGGCTGGGCGGGATCGCTGACCATGGGTGCCGGGCAGTTCTGCACCAATCCCGGCATCGCCGTCGTGGCGGAAGGCGCCGAAGCCGATCGCTTCGTGGCCGCAACGGTCGAAGCGCTGGGCAAGGTAACGCCGCAGACCATGCTCACGGACGGCATCGCGAAGGCCTATCAGGATGGACAGACGCGCTTTGCAACCCGCAATACGGTCAAGCAGCTGTTCACCGGCGAGTCCTCCGGCCGGACGGCTGCACCCAACCTTTTTGAGACGACCGGTGCGCAGTTCCTGGCCGACCACGCCCTCGGTGAAGAGGTCTTCGGGCCGCTTGGCCTTGTGGTTCGCGTTAAGACGATCGATGAGATGGAGCAGCTGGCGCGCGGCTTCGAAGGTCAGTTGACGGCGACGATCCACATGGATGCCGGCGACATCGCCCACGCCCGCCGTCTGCGCCCAGTGCTCGAGCGAAAGGCGGGGCGCGTCCTTGTCAACGGGTTCCCGACAGGCGTCGAGGTAGTCGATTCCATGGTCCATGGCGGCCCCTATCCGGCTTCGACGAACTTCGGAGCAACCAGCGTCGGCACGATGTCGATCCGCCGCTTCCTGCGGCCGGTCTCGTACCAGAATATGTCGGAAGATCTTCTGCCTGAGGATTTCCTCGGCTGATTTTCATCGAGAGGTAGAAAAGCAAAGGGCGGCCACTACTTGGCCGCCCTTTTTGTCGACATGATCGCTATTCGCCTTATACTTTTTGCATACTTGATGTATTTTAAGATTGATTTGCGCGCGCTGAAGAGGAATAGTGCGCCTCGCTGTCCATCGACAAATCCAACTCTGGGAGAGAGAAAAATGAAAACCTCGGTCCTCGCTTTCGGCCTTCTGGCCACCGCCACCCTCCTGACCAGCCCGGCCAAAGCCGACAAGCTGGACGACATCATCGGTTCGGGCACGCTGCGCTGCGCCGTTGTGCTGGACTTCCCGCCGATGGGCTCGCGCGACGAGAACAACAATCCGATCGGCTTCGACGTGGACTACTGCAACGATCTGGCCAAGGCGCTCGGCGTAACTGCCGAAATCGTCGAGACCCCGTTCCCCGAGCGCATTCCGGCGCTGATGTCCGGTCGCGTTGATGTCGGCGTTGCCTCCACCTCCGACACGCTCGAGCGCGCCAAGACCGTCGGCATGACGGTTCCCTACTTTGCCTTCGAGATGGCGGTTACCGCCAACGAGAAGTCGGGCGTGAAGTCGTTCGAAGACATGAAGGGCAAGGTTGTCGGCGCGACGGCTGGCACCTACGAAGCGATCGCGCTCGAAAAGCAGGTCAAGGCTTGGGGCGTCGGTGAGTTCCGTCCTTACCAGACGCAGGCCGACGTGTTCCTCGCACTGAGCCAGGGCCAGCTTGACGCCACCGTCTCGACCTCGACCGTTGCCCAGGCCAACGTCAAGACCGGCAAGTTCCCGGGCGTCGCAGTGGTCGGCAAGGCGCCGTTCGACATCGACTACGTCGCACTCTTCACCAATCGTGAGGAATACGGTCTGGTCAACTACCTGAACCTGTTCATCAACCAGCAGGTTCGCACCGGCCGCTACGCCGAGCTCTACAAGAAGTGGGTCGGCGGCGACGTCCCGTCGCTCGCGGTCAACGGCGTTTACCGCTAATCTGGACCGTTTCTCCCGCGGCGCGAGGTCATCCCTCGCGCCGTAGCTTTACGACAAGGTGAGACGGTCATGTTCAACTACACCTTCCACTGGAACCAAGCGCTCAAGGCATTGCCCCAGATGCTCGACGGCGCGCTGGTAACGCTGCAGATCGCGCTCCTGTCCATGATTATCGGACTGGCGTGCGCGCTTGCGCTGACCTTGTTCCGGCTATCCGGCAACCGTATTCTCGCTGGCTTTGCCACAGGCTGGGTCGAGATTGCGCGAAACACACCTGCGCTCTTCCAGATCTACATGGCCCATTTTGGCCTTGGCAATTTTGGCATTCACCTCACGCCGTTTACCGCGCTCCTGGTTGGCATTGCCTTTAACAACGCCGGTTACTTGGCGGAGAATTTCCGTGGTGCGCTGAAGGCGATCCCGGACACACAGACACGCGCCGGGCGCTCGCTTGGCATGACGTCCATGCAGGCGTTTCGACTGATTGTCCTTCCGCAAATGCTGCGCGTGGCGTTCCTGCCGGCGACCAACCAGATGGTCTGGGCCGTTCTGATGACGTCGCTTGGCGTGACCGTCGGCATGAACACCGATCTTGCCGGCGTGACGCAGGAGCTGAATGCGCGCTCCTTCCGTACTTTTGAATTCTTCGCCTTGGCTGCGGTGATCTACTACGTCATCGCCAAAGTTCTGACCCTTGCCGCCCGGGCGCTTGCCTGGCGCATGTTCCGCTACTGAGAGAGGTGAGAGATGTTTGGTACTGCCCTCACCTGGGGTGATCTGGCCTTCCTGGCGCAAGGCGCGGGGATGACGCTCGCGGTTACCGTTGTTTCGGTCGCGGCCGGAACCGTCCTCGGCATCCTCTTCGGGATGATCCGCGTCGAACTCGGACCCTACTGGTCCGCACCGCTGACCTTCGCGCTCGACGTCTTCCGCTCGGTGCCTTTGTTGATCCAGCTTGTGCTCGGCAATGCTTTGCAGTCGATCATGCGGCTTGGCTGGCCTCCGTTCACGACCTCCTGCGTTGTCCTGTCGCTCTATACGGCCGCCTACTGCACGGAAATCGTCCGAGGCGGAATTTCTTCGGTGTCGCCGACCACGCGGCGTGCTGCCCGGTCGCTCGGCATGACCTGGTCGCAGGATATGCGCTACATTGTCATGCCGCTTGCGACACGCGTGTCGCTGCCGTCCTGGATCGGCCTCACGCTTGGCGTCATGAAGGATTCCGCGCTGGTACTTTGGCTCGGCCTGATTGAGCTGCTGCGCGCCTCGCAGATCCTCGTGACCCGGCTGCAGGAACCGTTGTTCATCCTGATGATCTGCGGCGCAGTCTACTTTATCATCAGCTTCCCCATCGCCCGGATTGGCGGGTATCTCGAAAGACGGTGGTCCCCCAATGATTGAGATTGAAAACGTCCGCAAATCCTTCGGCTCATTGGAGGTCCTCAAGGGCATCAACCTCACTGTCCCGAAGGGCGAGGTGCTGACCATCATCGGCGGTTCCGGCTCGGGAAAGTCGACATTGCTCACCTGTATCAATGGTCTCGAAGCCATCGATAGCGGCCGTATCGTCGTTGACGGCACGGATGTCCATGCCAAGGCGACCGACCTGAATAAGCTCCGCCGCAAGCTCGGCATCGTCTTCCAGCAGTGGAACGCGTTCCCGCATCTGACCGTGCTGGAAAACGTCATGCTCGCGCCACGAAAGGTGCTCGGTCTTCCCAAGGCAGAAGCCGAAGCGATCGCCGTGAAGCAGCTCACTCACGTAGGCCTTGGGGAGAAGCTCAAGGTCTATCCGAACCGCATGTCCGGCGGCCAACAGCAGCGCATGGCAATTGCCCGCGCGCTGGCGATGTCGCCGGAATACATGCTGTTCGACGAGGTCACCTCGGCGCTCGACCCACAGCTGGTCGGTGAAGTCCTCGACACGCTGCGCATGCTCGCCTCCGAAGGGATGACTATGATCTGCGTCACGCACGAAATGAAGTTTGCGCGCGAGGTTTCCGATCGCGTCGCTTTCTTCCACAAGGGTGTAATGGCCGAGATCGCTCCGCCGGAAGAGCTGTTCGGTGCGCCGAAGGATCCGGAGCTGCAGGCCTTCCTCGCTGCCACTCACTGAGGCGATGATGAACGATCAAACCCAACCTGATGTCATCGTGATCGGCGCGGGGGTCGTCGGCCTATCCGCGGCGATCGTAGCACAGGCAAGGGGCCTTTCCGTGGTCGTACTCGATCGCGAAGGTCCCGCTGCCGGAGCATCGGCAGGCAATGCCGGCGCCTTCGCCTTTACCGACATCCTGCCGCTTGCCTCACCCGGCATCCTGAAGAAGGCGCCGAAGTGGCTGCTCGACCCACTCGGGCCGCTTTCGGTGCCGCCGGCGTATGCCCTGCAGATCGCACCATGGATGTTCCGGTTCTGGCGGGCCTGTGCGCCCGGTTGTGTCGCCCATTCGACCGCAGCGCAAACCGCGCTGATGGATCTTTCGAAAGCCGAGCTCGAACCGTTCCTGCAGCAAACCGGCACCATGGCCATGCTGCGCAAGGACGGCAACCTTCAGGTCTATGAGGGCGAGGCCGAGTTGAAGGCCGCGCTTCCCGGCTGGAAGGCGCGCGAAGCGCACGGTGTCGAGTTCCACCACGTCGATGCGGCTGGGATCGCCGAGATCCAGCCCGGCCTCGCGACGCGTTTCACCCATGGCACCTTCACGCCGGGTTGGTACTCGATCGCCGATCCCAAACTCTATACCCTGGCCTTGGCGGATCACTTCCGCTCGATGGGCGGCATGATTGAGCGCGCAGAGGTAACGGCTTTGCGTCCCGCCGAGGGTGGTGTCGATGTTCTGAGCGTCGGCGGCGGTTTGCGACGGGCCGCACAGGTCGTCTTGTCGGCAGGCGCCTTTTCCCATCAAGTGGCGCGCACGATCGGCGAGAAGATTCCGCTGGAAACGGAGCGTGGCTACAATACCACGCTTCCTCCCGAGGCTTTCGACCTGCGCACGCAGATTACCTTCGGCGGTCACGGCTTTGTCGTTACCCGGCTATCGACGGGTATTCGCGTTGGTGGCTCCGTCGAACTCGGAGGGCTGAAGCTGCCGCCGAATTTCCAACGCTCGGAAGCGATGCTGGAGAAAGCTCGCAGCTTCCTGCCCGGGTTGAAGCCGCAGGGCGGCGTGCAATGGATGGGGTTCCGTCCGTCCTTGCCCGACAGCCTACCCGCCATCGGCCAAGCCCGTAATACCAAGCGGGTGGTCTATGCTTTTGGCCACGGCCATCTCGGCCTGACGCAGTCGGCAGGCACCGCACGCATCGTCGCGGAACTGTTGACCGGCAAGAAGCCCGCGATCGACATCGCGCCCTTCTCGCCCCAAAGATTCTGACGGGGATCAATGCGAGCGAACCGTGACGTTTGCTCGTAACATCCCCGTTGGTGAATGCCATCTCTCTCCTTGAGGCTTCGCCGACATGAAACACTCTGTACCCGATCGCAGCATTCTCGCTGGCTCTGTCCGCGGTCCGGTTATCGCCACCGATGAGGCTCTAAGCTTCTGGGGTGGAGTCGACCCAGCGACCGGCTGTGTGATCGACGTACACCACCCGCTTCACGGGGCGTGCCTGACAGGCAGCATCTTGATGATGCCGTCGAGCCGTGGGTCCTGCACGGGCTCCGGCGTTCTCCTCGATCTTGTGCTGACAGGGCGCGCACCGGCCGCTCTGGTTTTTTCGGAGGCCGAGGATGTGCTGACGCTCGGTGCGCTGATCGCGTCTGAAATGTTCGGAAAGCCGCTGCCTGTCCTGCGGCTTGGCCACGACGCCTTCTCCGCACTCTCCCGTGCGAAAACCGCCGAGATCAGCGATAAGGCCGTCGTGGCAGACGGGTTGGAGATTCCGATTGCACCACCGGCAACCGCTGCACTCGATCTTAGCGAAGCCGACCGCGCCATGCTGAACGGACAGCAGGGCGTCGCCGTGCAGCAGGCCATGCGCATCATCAGCGCCATGGCAGCGCAGCAGGGCGCGCACGGCCTTGTCGATGTCACGCAAGGCCACATCGACGGCTGCATTTATGCGAGCCCGGCCAATCTCACCTTCGCGGAAAAGATGGCCGACATGGGGGCGCAGGTTTGCGTGCCGACCACGATGAACGCCATTTCCGTCGACCGTGCCAATTGGCAGGCGCAGGGCGTGCCGCAGGCGTTCGGCGACCCGGCGGCCGGGCTTGCCGATGCCTATGTCCGCATGGGCTGTCGGCCGACCTTCACCTGCTCTCCTTACCTGCTTGACAGCGCGCCGCAGGCGGGCGAATCCATCGCCTGGGCGGAATCCAATGCGGTGATCTTCGCCAACACAGTGCTCGGAGCCAGAACGGCAAAGCACCCCGATTTTCTCGACCTCTGCATCGCGCTGACCGGTCGAGCGCCACTTTCTGGCGTCTATCTCGACGAGCACCGGAAGGCGCGGCGGATCATCGATGTGGAGTTGCCGGCAAAGGTCGACGACGCCTTCTGGCCACTGATCGGCTATCTCGCCGGTCGCGCGGCGCCGGACCGCATTCCGCTTCTGCGCGGCCTTGCTCCCGCACAGCCGACGCCGGATGATCTCAAGGCCCTGTGCGCCGCCTTCGGCACCACCTCTGCTGCACCCATGCTGCATATCGAAGGCGTCACGCCCGAAGCTGCCGGCGCTGCCCGCGATGATGCCGACCGTGCATCGATCTCCCGCGCCGACATGGCTGCGGCCTGGACTACCCTGAACGGCGGGCCGGAGGAGGTGGAACTCATCGCTATCGGCAGTCCGCATGCCTCCTTGACCGAATGCCGCGCCTTGGCTGAGGTTCTGGCTGGTCGTCGCCGACATGCCAGCGTCGCGGTGATCGTCACTGCCGGTCGCCAGGTGATCAGTGATGCCCGCAACGAGGGTCTGCTCGACAGGTTGGAGGATGCGGGCGTGCAGGTCCTCCCCGATCTTTGCTGGTGTTCGATTTCCGAGCCGCTGTTCCCGACGCGGACCCGTGCCCTGCTGACGAATTCCGGCAAGTATGCCCACTACGGCCCAGGGCTCTCCGGCCGCGCCGTTCGCTTCGGCAGCCTTGCTGATTGTGTCGAAGCGGCTCTGACGGGTCGCGTCCCCCCGCGGCTCCCTAATTGGCTTTCCTGAGGAGGTATCATGCGCAGTACCAAGACCATCCATGTCGTGTCCGCCCATGCCGAGGGCGAGGTGGGCGATGTCATCGTTGGCGGCGTTACGCCGCCGCCCGGCGAAACCATATGGGAACAAAGCCGCTGGATCGCCCGTGACGGGACATTGCGCAACTTCGTGCTGAACGAACCGCGCGGCGGTGTCTTCCGCCACGTCAATCTGCTGGTCCCTCCGAAGCATCCCGATGCCGATGCCGCCTTCATCATCATGGAGCCCGAGGACACGCCTCCGATGTCCGGCTCGAACTCGATCTGCGTCTCCACTGTGTTGCTGGACAGCGGCATCCTGCCGATGCAGGAGCCCGTCACTGAGATCACCCTGGAAGCCCCCGGTGGCCTCGTTCGCGTGCGCGCCGAATGCCGGAACGGCAAGGCCGAGCGCATCTTCGTGCAGAACCTGCCGAGCTTTGCGGAACGACTGGATGCGAAGCTGGAAGTCGAGGGCCTGGGCACGCTGACCGTCGATACTGCCTATGGCGGCGACAGCTTCGTCATCGTCGACGCCGCGGCGATGGGCTTCAGCCTGTCGCCCGACGAGGCGCATGACATTGCAAAGCTCGGCGTGCGCATCACCAACACTGCCAACGCTGCGCTCGGGTTCCACCACCCGGAAAATGCGGATTGGAAGCACTTCTCCTTCTGCCTCTTCGCCGGTCCGGTGGAGCGCACCGCGGAAGGCCTGCGGGCAGGCGCTGCGGTTGCGATCCAGCCCGGCAAGGTCGATCGTTCGCCGACCGGAACGGCGCTGTCGGCGCGCATGGCGGTATTGCATGCGCGTGGGCAGATGACGCCTGAAGATCGTCTGACCGCTGTCTCATTGATCGGCTCGACCTTCTCCGGCCGCATTCTGGGAACCACGACAGTCGGTGATCGCGCAGCGATCCTGCCAGAAATTTCCGGTCGCGCCTGGATTACTGGCACGCATCAGCACATGCTCGATCCGTCTGACCCCTGGGCGGAAGGCTATCGGTTGACCGATACCTGGGGCGCCCGCTAACAGGAATCAGCGGTGGCGTCTTACACGCCTGAATCCGGCAAACTGCCTTGAGCGGGAGAGCCTGTTCAAGGCATCCTTCTCTCTTCAACTACCGCTATGATTGTCGAATGGACGTGATACGCTCTCAGCATCAGCTGGGGGCAGATCATGCGACATTTCCTTTTCAGCCTAATGCTCGCAACCATGGCCGTACTGTTCGGTCAGGTTGGTACGTTCGCGCAAACGAAGATCGAAATCGGCAAGATCATGCCGAAGCCGACCACAGGCGATCTCGATGCGATGACCAAGATACGGCTCATCCGGATCCTGGTCCCATATAGCAAGACTATCTACTTCATCGACAGGGGCCGTCAGTACGGAACGGCGGTGGAGTTCGGGACAGCCCTCGAGGCGGAGCTGAACAAGGGTAAGAAGAAAGAGATCGAGCGTATTCGCATCGCCTTCATCCCGACCAGCCGGGACCGGCTGATCCCCGCGCTCAAGGAAGGGTCTGGCGATATCGTCATGGCCAATCTGACGGTGACACCGGCACGCCTGCAGGACGTCGATTTCAGTGCGCCGGTCTACAACGATGCAAGCGAGGTGCTGGTCTCCGGGCCATCGGCGGAACCGATTGCGAGCGTCGATGACCTTGCCGGCAAGGAAATCCGCGTCCGCCAGAGCAGCAGCTACTATGAGCATCTTCTGTCACTCAATGAACAATTCAAGAAGGACGGAAAGCCCGAGATCCAGGTCAAGCCCATCGATGAGAACCTCGAGGACGAGGATCTGATGGAAATGGTCAACGCGGGACTCCTTCCCTGGACGGTTGTTGACCAATACAAGGCCGACATATGGTCGAAGGTGTTCACGGATCTAAAGGTGCATGCCGATATCGCCGTGTCAGCGCATGGACAGATCGCCTGGGCGATCCGCAAGGACAGTCCGCAGTTGAAGGCTGTCCTCGACAAGTTCGTCGAGCAGCACAAGGTCGGCACGACATTCGGGAACATGCTGCGCAATCGCTATTTCAAGAGCGATACCATGCTGCGGCGGGCCTATTCGCCGGCCGACGTCGATCGCTTCAAGGCGCTAGTCGAGATATTCCGCAGGCATGCGAGCACATATTCGTTCGATTATCTCATGCTGATGGCGCAGGGCTATCAAGAGTCGCAGCTCGATCAATCGCGGCATAGCACGAGAGGTGCGGTCGGCGTGATGCAACTGCTGCCGGCCACGGCGTCCGGCAAGGAGATCGGCATCACAGGCATTGCGAAAAGCGAGGACAAGAACGTCGAGGCCGGCGCCAAGTACCTTCGTTATCTGGTTCAGGTATATATCAATGATCCCGGCATATCAGCCCGTGACCAGCAGTTGATGGCGTTCGCCGCCTACAATGCAGGCCCGGGGAATCTCCGGAAATTTCGTGCCAAGGCGAAGGATATGCGGCTCAACCCTGACGTCTGGTTCGGAAACGTCGAAAACGCCGCTGCGGCCATCGTCGGGCGCGAAACGGTCCAGTACGTCAGCAATATATTCAAGTACTATGTCGCCTACAGCCTGCTGACGGAACGGGTCGAAGCGCAACGCGCTTCGATGACGGTAACGACACCAGTGAAAAACTAGCAGACTGTGCACCTCGTACGCCGGATAAAGAACAAAGGGGCCCGCGCGATGGCGGGCCCTTGGCGTGTGTGTTAATGCCCTGTCAGCGGTCCATGTGATAGCAGGCTGCAGTCTGCTCTGGCCGAACCAGCTCCGTCGGCGGCATTTCCTTGCGGCAGATATCCGTGGCCTTCCAGCAGCGCGGAGAAAACACGCAGCCTGGCGGGGGATTGAGCGGCGAGGGCGGGTCGCCCTGAAGCCGGATGCGCTGCCGGTTGCGGGCAAGTTTCGGATCAGGCACTGGTGCTGCCGAAAAGAGCGCCTGTGTGTAAGGGTGCGCCGGCCGGTCAAAAACGGTGGCGCAATCGCCAGCCTCGACTACCTTTCCGAGATAGAGCACAAGCACATCGTCCGAGATCAGCCGCACAACCGAAAGGTCGTGGCTGATGAAGATGAGGGTCAGGCCGAACTCTTTGCGGAGTTTGCGCAGCAGGGTGATCACCTGCCCCTGGATCGACACGTCGAGTGCCGAGACCGGCTCATCACAGATGATGAGCTTCGGCCTCGTCACGACAGCGCGGGCAATGCCGATACGCTGCGCCTGGCCGCCCGAGAATTCGTGCGGATAGCGGTTGATCATCTCCGGCACCAGACCGACGGCCCCCATGATTTCCCGGACGCGCGCCACGCGTTCCGCTTTGGTAAGCTTCGGCTCGAAGACGGTGAGCGGTTCGGCAATGATATCGCCGACGGTCATGCGCGGGTCTAGCGAGGCGATCGGATCCTGGAAGATGATCTGCATGTCGCGGCGCGCTGCCCGCATCTCTTCGTCCGAAAGATCGAGGAGATTGCGTCCCTGCCACAGGATGCGGCCTTTCTGCGACTTCAAAAGACGCAGGATCGAGCGCCCAAGCGTGGACTTGCCGCAGCCCGACTCGCCGACGATTCCGAGCGTCCGACCTTCTCTCAGGTCAAAGCTGACATTGTTCACCGCAGTCAGCTTCATCGGTGGTTTGAAGAAGCTTTTCGACGGAATTTCAAACTGGGTCGTGAGGTTCTCGACCCTCAAAAGCGAACGGTCAGCCATGGCTCAGAACCTCCTCACGGCGCGGGAAAGGATGGAAGCAGGCCGCGGAATGGCCCTTCGCCAACATCTCAAGTTTCGGCGACGCGTCGATACAATCGTTCTGGACCATGGGACAGCGCGGCGAGAAGCTGCAGCCCTTCGGCAGGTGCTGCAGATTGGGTGGACGGCCGGGAATGACGGCGAGCTGATCGACGTCCTGGTCTGGCCGCGGGATAGAAGCATGCAGCGCAGCCGTATAGGGATGCGCCGGCACCTCGAAGAGTTCGTCGACCGGCGCTTCCTCGACAATCCGCCCGGCATACATGACGGCAACGCGATCCGCGAGGCCGGCGACAACGCCCAGATCATGAGTGATCATGACAAGCGCCGTGTTCATTTCCGCCGTCAGGTCGTTGAAGAGATCGAGGATTTGGGCCTGGATCGTAACGTCGAGTGCGGTCGTCGGCTCGTCGGCGATGAGCAGCTTCGGTTTCGTCAGCAGTGCCATCGCAATGACGATGCGTTGGCGCATGCCGCCCGACAGTTCGTGTGGGTAGAGGTTGAAGCGCCGCGTTGGGTCGGGGATGCCGACCCGCTTCAGCATATCGAGCGCCTCGTTGGATGCGGCGCGCGCGGTGAAGCCCCGGTGAACCTCAAGCTGCTCTGTCAATTGCCGGGAAATCCGCAGCGACGGATTGAGCGCGGTCATCGGGTCCTGGAATACCATGGCCATGTCCTTGCCGCGGACATGATCGAGTTCCCGCGGCTTTAGCGCCAAGACGTCCTTGCCTTCCAGCAGTGCCTGGCCACTGGTGCGGCCGTTTTTGGCGAGCAGCCCCATGACGCCGAGGAAGGTCTGGCTCTTCCCCGATCCGGACTCGCCGACGATCGCGACACGTTCGCCGCGCCGGATCGAAAGGTTCAGGTTGGAAACGGCCTTCACCTCGCCATCCGGCGTCGCAAAGGTGATCGAATAGTCTCGTAGTTCGAGAAGCGTATCTTTTTTTGTTTCTTGTTGCATCTATCGATCCTTCGGGTCGAACGCATCGCGCAGACCGTCGCCGATGAAAAGCAGGCTCATCAGCAGGGCGACGAGGAAGCAGGCCGGGAAGACCAACAGCCACGGCATGCTTTCCATGGCGTCGGTGCCTTCCGCAATCAGCGTGCCGAGCGATGTCAACGGTTCCTGAACACCGAAACCAAGATAGGACAGGAAGCTCTCCGTAGCGATGATTTCTGGGATCGTCAGCGCCGCAAAGATCACCACCGGCCCGACAAGGTTCGGGATGATGTGCTTGAGGATGATTTTGAAAGGCTTCTGGCCGGATGCCCGGGCCGCCTCGATGAACTCGCGGTGCTTGATCGACAGTGTCTGTCCGCGCACGATTCGGGCCATCGTCAGCCATTCCAGCGCACCGATTGCTGCAAACAGCAGGTAGACGTTGCGGCCAAACACGACCATCAGCAGGATGACGAAAAGGATGTAAGGCAGCGCATACATGATATCGACAAAGCGCATCATGATCGCGTCGAGCCTGCCGCCGATATAGCCGGAAATCGCGCCGTACAGCACCCCGATCACCACCGAAACGATGGTGGCGGTCGCCGCAACGGCGAGCGAAACACGGGTGCCGTAAAGCACGCGGGCCAGCAGGTCGCGGCCGTTCGGGTCGGTTCCGAAATAGTGGCCGCTTTCCATATCAGGCGGCATCCGGAACGCCGCCCAATCCGGCTCCTCATAGTCGAACGGAATGAGGTATGGCCCAAGAAATGCTGCCAGGATGAGAAGCAGCAGCACAACGATGGCAACGACGGCCGCCTTGTTGCGGGAAAGACGACGCAGGGCATCGCCGGTAAGAGAGCGGCTCTTGTGCGAGAGCCCTTCGGCCTCGAGAAGTTCGGCCGCAAGCAGCTCTCTTTTTGCGGGATTGAGGATCATCGGTTTCTCACTTTCGGATCGAGCCACGCATAGGCGATGTCGACGAGAAGGTTAAGGATGACGATCAGCACCATGTAGAAGATGACCGTGCCGAGGACCATGCCGTAGTCGCGGTTCAGCGCTGCGTTGACGAAGTAGCGGCCGATGCCGGGCAATCCGAAGATGCTCTCGACAACGAGCGAGCCGGTGAGAAGGTAGCTGGCCGCCGGTCCGAGATAGGAAACAACCGGCATCATGGCAGGCTTCAGAGCGTGGCGCATGACGGTCAGCCGCGGGCCGATGCCCTTGGCCTTTGCCGTGCGGATGTAGTTCTGGTTCATCACTTCGATCATCGAGCCGCGGGTCATGCGCGAGATACGGCCCGCATGCGGCAATGCCAACACAACGATCGGGATGACGAGATATTTGAACGAGCCGTCACCCCATCCGCCGACAGGCAACCAGCCGAGGTGGATGCCGAGAATCAGCTGCAGGATGGGAGCAATCAGAAAGTTTGGAAGAACCAGGCCAACGAGAATAAGCAGGCCGAGGACGTAGTCAGGCGCCTTATTCTGATAAAGCGCCCCAAGACAGCCGACTGTTACGCCGATGAGGATGGCAAGGATGAAGGCGAGGCCGCCAATGGTAAAGGTATAGGGTAGGCCAATCATGATCTGCTGGGCAACGCTGAAGTCTTCGTTGGCGAAGGAGGGACCAAGATCGCCCTTCAGGACGTCGAAGACGTAGATCAGATACTGTTCGATCAGCGGCTTATCGAGATTGTAGTGGGCCGCGAGGTTCTTGAGGATTACCGGCGGCAATGGCCGTTCGCCATCGAAGGGGCCGCCGGGAGCAAGGCGCAAGACAAAAAAGCTGAGTGTCACGGCGATCCACATTACGGGGATCGTCGACAGCAGGCGACGGAGTGCATATTTGATCATGGTCGTGGATCGGCCCTTCCCACGCTAGGCGGGAAGGGCCAGTGTTCCTTATTCTTTGACCGACAGCCAGCGCGTGCGATGGATGTCCTGAATATTGTCTTCGAAGCCCTGGACCTTCGGCGAAACAACGTTCTTGGAGACATAGTAGTACAGCGGAATAGCGGCGCTATCGTCGAGCGCGAGCTGTTCAGCTTGCTTGAAGATTTCCGCACGCTTCTTCAGGTCGGTCTGTGCGTTCGCTTCCTTGACGAGCTTGTCGTAGTCGGCATTGCTCCAGCGGCCATAGTTCATCGAAACGCCGGAAGCGAGCAGACCGAGGAAGTTGTCCGGATCGTTATAGTCAGCGATCCAGCCGGCACGGCCGATTTCCACCTGACCATGCTGCATTTCGTCGTAATGCACTTTGGTTTCGGTGTTGTAGAGCTCGATCTGGACGCCGAGCGGCTTCCACATCGAGGCGATTGCGACAGCCACGCGCTTGTGGTTGTCATTGGTGTTGTAGCGGAGCTGCGCCTTCAGCGGATGGTCGGGCCCGAAGCCTGCTTCCTTGAGCAGCTTCTTCGCTTCTTCGACCTTGTCCTTGTAAGGCATGTCCTTCCAGCTCACATAGGCGGGCTCGCCGTAGTTGGCAGTGCCCGGCGGAACCCAGGAATAGGCCGGCAGTTCGCCGGTGCCGAGGATCTTCGGGCCGATGACTTCACGGTTGACGGCCATCGATAGAGCCTGGCGGACGCGCTTGTCATCGAACGGTGGCTTCGTCGCGTTGAGGACGTAGTAGTAGCTGGCCAGGAACGGCGTGACGTGCGCCTGACCCGGCAGGTTCTTCTTCATCCACTCATACTGGTCGGTCGGGAAGTCGGTCATGATATCGAACTCGCCAGCGCGGTAGCGCTTCAGAGCCGCTTCCTGGTCTTCGAGCGTGAAGAACTTGACCCCGTCGATCTTCAGGTCCTTCTCGCCGTAGTACTGATCGTTCTTGACGGTCGTAACTGATGCGCCCGGGATCCATTCGGTCGGCTTGTACGGGCCGTTGGTGACGATGTTGCCGATCTTTACCCAGTCGGTGCCCTTCGCCTCGACCACGTGCTTCGGCAGCGGATAGGCGGTGTAGTGCATCAGCGAGTTGATGAAGTAGGGAGTCGGGTTTTCAAGCGTGATCTCGAGCGTCTTGTCGTCGATCGCCTTGACGCCGAGCTGGCTGAAATCGGTGATTTCGCCCTTATTGATCTTTTCCGCGTTCTTGATGGTGAACTGCAGGTAGGCGTATTCGGCGGCGCTCTTCGGATCAACCAGACGCTGGAAGGCAAAAACGAAGTCGCCTGCCGTTACCGGCTGTCCATCCGACCACTTGATACCGTCACGAAGCTTGAACGTATAGACCTTGCCGTCCTCCGAAACCTTCCAGCTTTCGGCCTGCCCAGGGATCGGATCGTCCTTCGGGTCTTCCGTTACCAGACCCTCGAAGATGTCGCCTGCAATGCGGTTCTCATAGTCGCTCGACAGCTTCTGAGGGTCGAGGGACTGCGGGTCGCCACCATTGTGGATGTTGAGAGTCGCCGCGTGGGCCGATACGGCCAGCAGCGAGCCAAACACTGCTGAAGCCAAGAATTTTTTCGTAAGGAAGTTCATATGGGGGCCACCTTTCTAGGCTTAGCGCCTTTTATTAGTCGTTTGTTCCCGTGACCAGTTACGTCTAGGTCAACGCGCAACCTATCGTAAAGGTCTGACGTTGCAAGCCCCCAAATGAAATGACGAGCGACGCCTCCTGCGACCATGATTTTGGCGCCGTAGTCCTTCAGCCGGCTACAGAAAGGGCGATATTCATCCGCTCGGGTCGCATTAGGTTCAGATGGCCGTGCTCCGTCAAATCAATCAGTGGTTGAATAAGTTGACGCTAGCCGGCCCAACATTCTCCGCTTTTGCAGAGAATTGCGCTGATAATTCAAGGGAAAATGCGTCCCTCTAACGTCTGTTTGCGACATGCCGTCGCCATTGATTTGAAATGTAGCGTTGTCCGAGGAGGTGCGGCGAAAGGCTATGCTGGAACATGCAAAGTGACTTTCGGAGGCGAAAAAAGAGAAACGGCGCAAACATGCCGCCGGCACCACTGTCGGCCTAGAGGCGCGTTGCGCCGATGATATCCACACTTGACGAGGTTCCGCAATCTCGCGGACCTCAAAGCCCTGCGCGCAGGCCCATGACACCAAAGGACAAAGCGGTGCGCCGTTCGGGCACCGCTTTGCGCGCCGAAGGTCAAAGCATCCGCAGCGTCGGGATCGCGACGACGAAGCGTCCACTCCACGCCCGAATATGGTCGTTCGCCTTGACGATCTCCTCCGTCAGGTTCCAGGGCAAGATGACGACATAGTCCGGCTTTGCACTTTCGATATGGCTCGGCGCATGCACCGGAATATGGCTCCCCGGCAGCAGCTTGCCCTGCTTGATGTCGCTGCGGTCGACCACGAAGGCGATGTCGTCGGCGGTGACGCCGCAGACGTTGAGAAAGGTGTTGCCCTTGGCTGCGGCGCCATAGGCGGCGACCGTCTTCCCCTCGGCCTTGGCGCGAGCAAGGAAGGCCTTAAACTCCTGGCACACGCCTTCGATCCGCGTTCCGAACCGCTCATACGTCGCCAGCTGCTTGAGACCGAACGCCTCTTCCTTTTTCCGGAGGGCGACAAGTCTGTCCGTCACAGCGCGTGTGCCCTCTGCCTTCTGTGCGAACACCCGCAGTGATCCGCCGTGCGTCGAAATTTCTTCGACATCGAAGACCTTCAGCCCGCAAGCACCGAAAATGCGCTCGACCGCGAGCAGCGACATGTAGGAGTAGTGCTCGTGGTAGATCGTATCGAACTGGATTCCATCGATCATCGTCAGAAGATGCGGGAATTCGAAGGTCGAGACGCCGTCCGGCTTCAACAGGATGGCGAAGCCGCTGACGAAGTCAGCGATGTCAGGTACGTGCGCCAGGACATTGTTGGCGGCCGTCACGTCGGCACGTACGCCGCTCTCAATCAACGCCGTGGCGGTCTCCTTGCCGAAGAAGGCAACCTTGGTCGGTACGCCCCGGCTCTCGGCAATCTTTGCGGCATTCGCGGCCGGCTCCACCCCGAGCACGGCGATGCCCTTGGCGGCGAAGTATTGCAGAAGATAACCGTCATTCGAGGCGACCTCGACCACTGTCGAATCCGCCGAGAGCCCGAAGCGCTCGGTCACCATCTCGGCATAACGCCTGGCATGCTCAAGCCAGCTCGTCGAGAACGAAGAGAGGTAGGCGTAGTCGGCATTGAAAATTTCGTCAGCCGGCACGTTCTCGGTTGTCTGGACCAGAAAGCACTCCGAGCAAACCATGACCTTCAGTGGGAAGGAGCGCTCCTTCGCAATCGCGGCCGCGTCGGGCAGAAAAGAGTTGGACCACGGTGTCGATCCAAGATCCGCGACAACGGTCGTCAGCGGCGCTGAGCAAAAACGGCATTGGTGAGACATGTGGTTAAGCGCCTTTCGTGAAAGCATCAATCTGGCCAGTGACGAGCGAGAGCGCATCTTCGCCCCGGCGCCACTGATCGTACCAGCGCGCGGCCCAGTCTATGGCGTCCGCTTGGCTCAGCCTTGCGCGCCAGGAGAGACAACGGCTCGCCTCCGCAGGATCGAGGCCAAGCGCGTGCATCTCGCGCGGCTTGTCTGCCGCTGACGTATCCTGCCAGGTTTGCCCGAGCCCCATGGCTGTCTGGACGGATGACGCCACGACACCGACGGGGATTTGCGCTTCGTCAGGCGAAGGCCCGAAATTCAGCGATTCGACCGGTACGGCCCCGCTATGCAGCGCTTCGCAGAACAGGAAATAGCCGTTCAGGCAGTCGAGGACGTGCTGCCACGGTCGCGTTGCAAGCGGGCTGCGAATATCAAGGATCTTGCCGGCAATCGCGGCGCGGACGATGTCGGGAACCAGGCGGTCCTCCGAGAAGTCGCCGCCGCCGAGCACGTTTCCGCCGCGCGCGGTGCCGACATGCACGCCTTTCGAGCGGAAGAAGGAGTCCCTGTAGGTCGCGGTTGCAATCTCGGCCGCAGCCTTCGAGCCGGAGTAGGGGTCGTGCCCGCCAAGCCGATCGGTTTCGACGAAATGCCGTCCGCTCTCGTCGTTGCTGTAGACCTTGTCGGTCGTAATCACCAGGATGGCCTTGAGCGCCTCAAGCGAACGCGCCGCCTCCAGCAGGCGTACCGTCCCCATGACATTGACGTCGAACGTGTCGACCGGCTCAAGATAACTGCGCCGCACCAGCGGCTGCGCCGCCATATGCAGGATGATGTCGGGATTGCAATCGTCCAGTGCTTTGGCAAGCGTCGTTCCGTCGCGGATGTCGGCGATTGTCTCGGCGGCGAGGCTGGTGCTGCCTGCAAGCTGATGCAGCGACGGCACCGTCGCTGGCGAAAGCGCATAGCCGGTGACCTCTGCGCCCAGCCGGGAAAGCCATAGCCGCGCCCACGTTCCCTTGAAGCCGGTGTGACCGGTGAGGAAGACACGCTTTCCCGACCAGAAGCGCTGATCCGGAAGCCTGCTCATGACCAGACTTTCCATGGCGCATGGCCGCTGTGCCACAGCTCTTCCAGCTGGTTCTTGTCGCGTAGCGTATCCATTGGTCGCCAGAACCCGTCATGCGGGAAGGCCATCAATTGGCCGTCGGTGGCGAGGCTTTCGAGCGGCGCGGCCTCGAACGGCGTGAGATCTCCCTCGATACGATCGAGTACGGATCGGTTGAGCACGAAAAAGCCGCCATTGATGCGCCCGTTATCGCCCGCGGGCTTTTCCGTGAAGCTCGTGACTCTTCCATCGTCGGTCAGCAGTGCGCCATACCTTCCCGGCGGCACGACGCTCGTCACCGTTGCTTCGCGTCCGTGCCTTTGATGAAATTCCGTCAGAGCTTTGATGTCGACATCAGCCACGCCGTCGCCGTAGGTGAGGCAGAATGTATCATCGAGATAGTTCGCGACACGCTTCAGGCGCCCGCCGGTCATCGATCCCTCGCCTGTTTCGACAAGCGTCACGCGCCAGGGCTCGGCCTTGGTGGCGTGGTAGGTCGTCTCGCCGCGCTCCATGTCGAAGGTCACGTCTGCCGAATGCAGGATGTAGTTCGCGAAGTATTCCTTGATCATGTAGCCGCGGTAGCCGAGGCAGATCACGAAATCATTGAAGCCGTAGTGGCTATAGATCTTCATGATATGCCAGAGGATCGGACGACCTCCGATCTCGATCATCGGCTTCGGCCGCAGATGGCTCTCTTCGGAAATGCGGGTGCCGTAACCACCAGCGAGAATGACGATTTTCATATAGGGTTCCTGGCCTGAGAGCGCCGCCTCTGGGAGTTCTATCTGTGTCGCTTCAGAAAGCCGTCCGGGGCCACGGTGATCATAAGCTTCTGATCGATCGCCCGGTCGATCTCGAATTCAGGATGCGTTTCGAGATACTTCCACACAGCCGTTTTCGGATTGTTGCCGGGTCCCCAGGATCGGTCTGGATACGCGTCTTCAGGCATATCTTCGATGAGCGTGTCGAAGACGACGCAATAGCTGCCAACCGAGGTCAGGGGCGCATAGGCCTCGAGCTCAGCCAGCACGTGGTCATGGGTGTGGTTGCTGTCCAGGCACACAAGAACGCGCTTGAAGGGCTTGGCGATCCGGTGGACCTCGTCGATGACGCTCTGGTCTATGCTCGACCCTTGAATCATCTGAATACGCGACGCCATCGGATGCGCTTCGATTGCCGTCCGGTTGTGCGCACGGATATCGATATCGATGCCGAGAACACGTCGGTTCGATGTACGTGGGTCAAAGCTGACGCCGGCCTCCATCGCATCGGTCATATCAAGGAGCGCAAGCATGGATGCGCTGAGGATCAGCGAGCCGCCATGTGCGATCCCGGTCTCGATGATGAGGTCCGGACGCGTCTCCCAGATGATCTCCTGCATGGCGACCATGTCCTGGGGATACTGGATAATCGGGCGCCCCATCCAGAAGTAGTTATAGGAATATTTTGGCTCGACGGACCTACGCAGGAAATCGGAAGCGCTTCGTTTGAACTCTTCGTTGCCTTGGATCGCGACAATGCGGTCGGCGACTTCGCTCTTGAAATCAACCACGGTCGACCTCGACATAGTTGTAGGCGTTGTTGGACATTTTCTTGATCTCTTCAGAATAGTTGCGATTCATCACGTAGATATCGGAGCCTGGCGGCAGTCCGGGCAGCACCTCGTTCGGGGATTGAACTTTCAAGCCCGTCAAAGGCAGGAACTTGCCTTGCTTTGAAGGGTTGATGTCAATCACGGCGGTGACGGGACGGCCTTTTCGTTGCCGCAAAAGCGAAAATATCACGCCCTTCGAAGCACCACCCCAGACCACCGCTGTTTGCGTTTCGCCGGGGCTGATGCTTTCTAGTTTCTCGACGAAGTCCGGCGGCATTTTTACGCGGTCGTTCTGATCGATCGTTGGTTGGCGCAAGGTTGCCAGATCTGCGACGACGTAGAGATACTGACCGCCAAAAATCCGACCGCTTTCGAGGACGGTTCCGAATATTCGTTGGAAATCCGAAAGTCTGAAATAGTTGACGTGTTCGTAGAAGACGTCAAACCATGCCCGCTGCTCGCAGATCCAATCGAAGCAGGGAACCTCGATGTAAATGTATCCGCGCCCGCCGTTGGCTTCCTTCAGTTGGCCGAGGAATGCGACCGGGTCCGGAATATGTTCCAGGACATGCCGGAGGATGAGCCCGTCGCTCTCAATGCCGCTGCCTGGCTGGAAATACTCCTGGCGAATTCGCTTGTTGGTTCCTTCATACGCAGGATCGAAGCCGGTTATCTCGACACCGCGCTGTTCCAGCATCTCAAGGAAAAGTCCCTTGCCGCAGCCGACCTCGACGAGGTTTTTCTCACCCATGTTCGCGGTAATGATCGACGCGACCTCTTCCAGATGGCGTCGAAACATTGGGCTCAAGCCCTGCTCGTTCTGGTACGATGTGTCATAGACCATCAAGTCGGGTTGGAACGCTGCGTTGCGGACGAGACCCGTGCGCAGATCTTCCACCAGGCAGATGTCACCCTTCGGCGAGGCGAGAGCGTCCTCGAGGGTATCGTACATTCTGTTCTGAAAGATCGGCAGGCTCCGCTGCTCATAAAGCACGCGGACATCCGTTGGTGCTGCACTCAAGCTATGGCACTCCCAAGACGATGGGCGGATCGACAAGATTGTCGGGACGCGCCCCAAAATTCAGTAGGTCTCGTCGACCATATTGATCGGCGATTCGTTCCGCGAGTTCCCGCACCGTCACAGGAACGCCGGAGCAGACGTTGATAGCCCCCGTGGCTTTTCCGAAGATGACGTCGCATATGCGTGCGGCAGCATCATGGACATCCATGAAGTCGCGGACCTGCTTTCCCTGTGTGAGGTCCGCCCGCCGACCCTCCTCGAGCGATTTTCTGAGATATGGCACGAAGCGACGATCATCTTCGCCGTCACCATACAGGTAGAACAGGCG
This sequence comes from Rhizobium grahamii CCGE 502, assembly GCF_000298315.2. Classification (GTDB taxonomy): domain Bacteria; phylum Pseudomonadota; class Alphaproteobacteria; order Rhizobiales; family Rhizobiaceae; genus Rhizobium; species Rhizobium grahamii. Next base: position 101,022 of record NZ_AEYE02000001.1, read on the forward strand.
ACACCACGCGAACTCGACGCCTTGCGCCGGCAGCCACTGCGAGAGCCCCATGAACGCCGCCGCTTTTGCCGCCGCATAGGGCGTGAGGGGTTTCAATGGGGTGTCAACCGAAAGCTTGCCGAAACTGACGTCGTATTCAAAGCAGGTCCCGATGCCGACAAATCGGCGTACGCCAACCGCGGCTGCGGCCCGTGCCATCGTTAGCGTGCCGGAAAGGCAGTCCAGATTTTCCGGCGCCGTGAGATATTTTCCAGGCTCCGCGTACCACGCCAGGTGAATGATCGTATCGATCCCGGCAAAGGCATCGCGCCACCAGCCTTCGCTCTCGGAAAACGGAGAGGGGCTTTCCACGATCTCGATCGCTTCGACGTCCCGCACCTTTTCGACGGCTTTCGGTCGAAGGACCACACGCAAATCGGCCCCCTGCGCGACAAGTGTGCGCAGGACGTGTTGGCCTACGAACCCGGAGGCCCCGGTGATAAGTATTTTGCCCAAATCAGTGCTCTCGAACAGTGGTCGCTAATGAGCCCTTTTTCGGTGTGAGGTCAAGTTTGCGTCGGTTGAAACAAGGCGATAAAGCGTTCTGTCGGCTATCCCCAAACGTTCCGGTCGAGTTCCATGTCCCGTTTCAATCGTATCCCTACTGCTCTCAGCAATCTCCTCGTGATCGAACGTCAGCGGCTCGGCGACGAGCGCGGCTTTTTCTCGCGCTTCTTCTGTACCGAGGAGCTTTCGGATTTCGGCATCGGCCGTATCGCGCAGATCAATCACACCAAGACGCAGATAAAAGGCGCCATTCGCGGAATGCATTTCCAGCTTGCCCCGCATGACGAAGCGAAGTTCGTCTCCTGCCTCGCCGGGACCGTCTTCGATGTCGCAGTCGACCTGAGGCCGCAGTCGCCAACCTATCTCATGTGGCATGGCGAGGTTCTCTCGGCCGAGAACGCGCGGTCAATGATGATCCCGCCGGGTTTTGCCCATGGTTTCCAGACGCTGACGGAAAACTGCGAACTGATTTACCTGCACGACAAGCCCTATGCGCCGGGAGCCGAGGGCGGCGTCAACGCACTCGATCCGAAGATCGCCATCGGCTGGCCGCTGCCGGTCGAGCAGATGTCCGACCGGGATCGCAATTTCCCGATGCTCTAAGGGCAGCATCCGCCGGTGCGTTTGTCGTTCGCGGTGGGCGGGTTTGACGCAGGACTGACTGCCACTAGATTGAGCATGACAAAAAAGGAGGACGTGATGAGTGAAGTCGATCTGCCTTGGGAAGGCGGCTGCCGATGTGGCCGGGTGCGATTGAAGATCAGCGCCAAGCCGCTTTTGACCATGGCCTGCCATTGCACGGGCTGCCAGAAGATGTCGTCGAGCGCTTATTCGCTGAGCGCCGCGATCCCGGCAGAAGGCTTCGCGATCACGGAAGGGGAGCCCGTGGTCGGCGGTTTGCACGGCGCCGAGGCGCACCATTATTTCTGCGGCCACTGCATGACCTGGATGTTCACACGATCGGAAGGGATGGACTGGTTCGTCAATCTTCGTCCGACGATGTTGGACGATCCTCGTTGGTTCAAACCGTTTATCGAGACCTGGACACGTGAAAAGCTGCCTTTCGCCGAAACCGGCGCGGTCCGCAGCTATGAGGCGCTACCGGAGATGGACGCCTATGAGGGATTGGTGAAGGAATACATGGCCTGCAGCTGAGGGCATGTGGCAGCCCGGCCATGCGTTGCGCACCGACCGGGCTGGATATTGGTTCTTTACTCGTCGCCCATCTTGAGCGCGGCGATGAAGGCCTCCTGCGGAATCTCCACCTTGCCGAACTGGCGCATGCGCTTCTTGCCTTCCTTCTGCTTATCCAGAAGTTTGCGCTTGCGGGTGGCGTCGCCGCCGTAGCACTTCGCCGTCACGTCCTTGCGCAGCGCCGAGATCGTCTCGCGGGCAATGACGTTGCCGCCGATCGCGGCCTGGATCGGGATCTTGAACATGTGCTTCGGGATCAGCTCCTTCAGCCGCTCGCACATGTCGCGACCGCGCTTTTCGGCAGACGCGCGATGGACTAGCATCGACAGCGCATCGACAGGCTCGCCGTTGACGAGGATCGACAGCTTCACGAGGTTGCCTTCGCGATAGCCTTCGAGGTGATAATCGAACGACGCATAGCCCTTCGAGATCGACTTCAGGCGGTCGTAGAAGTCGAAGACGACTTCGTTGAGCGGCAACTCATAGGTAACCATGGCGCGCGTGCCGACATAGGTGAGTTCCGTCTGGATGCCGCGACGGTCCTGGCAGAGCTTGAGAATGCCGCCGAGATAATCGTCCGGCGTCATGATCGTCGCCTTGATCCAAGGCTCGCGGATCTCGTCGATCTTGACAACATCCGGCATGTCGGCCGGGTTGTGCAGTTCGCGCTCGCTGCCGTCGGTCATCGTCAGCTGGTAGACGACCGAAGGCGCGGTCGCGATTAGGTCGAGGTCGAACTCACGCTCCAGGCGCTCCTGAATGATCTCAAGGTGCAGCAGGCCGAGGAAGCCGCAGCGGAAACCGAAGCCGAGAGCCGCGGACGATTCCATCTCGAAGGAGAAGGAGGCGTCGTTGAGGCGAAGCTTGCCCATTGCCGCGCGCAGATCTTCGAAGTCGGCGGCATCAACAGGGAAGAGACCGCAGAAAACCACCGGCTGCGCTGGCTTGAAGCCCGGCAAGGCCTGCGCCGTCGGGCGCTTGTCCTCGGTGATTGTGTCACCGACGCGCGTGTCGGCGACTTCCTTGATCGACGCGGTGATGAAGCCGATCTCGCCGGGGCCGAGGCTGTCGACATTGACCATCTTCGGCGTCAGCACGCCAACACGTTCCACCTGGTACTTGGCGTCCGTGCCCATCATGCGGATCGTCTGGCCCTTTGTCAGAACACCGTCGATAATGCGGACGAGAACCATGACGCCGAGATAGGTGTCGTACCAGCTGTCGACGAGCAGCGCCTTCAGCGGAGCCTTCTCGCCGCCCGGGCTCTTCGGCGCCGGCAGCTTCTCAACGATGGCTTCGAGAACGTCGGGGATACCGAGACCGGTCTTTGCCGAAATCAGTACCGCCTCGGAGGCGTCGATGCCGATCACTTCCTCGATCTGTTCCTTGATGCGGTCCGGTTCGGCCGCCGGCAGGTCGATCTTGTTGAGGACGGTGACAAGCTCGTGGTTGTTGTCGATCGCCTGGTAGACGTTGGCAAGCGTCTGCGCTTCCACGCCCTGCGACGCATCGACGACGAGCAGCGAACCTTCGCAGGCCGACAGCGAGCGCGAGACTTCATAGGCGAAGTCGACGTGACCGGGCGTGTCGATCAGGTTGAGGATATAGGTTTCGCCATCCTTGGCCTTGTAGTGCAGGCGCACCGTTTGGGCCTTGATGGTGATGCCGCGCTCGCGCTCGATATCCATGTTGTCGAGCACCTGCTCGGACATCTCGCGCTCGGCGAGGCCCCCGGTCGATTGGATAAGGCGGTCGGCAAGCGTCGATTTGCCGTGGTCGATGTGGGCCACGATCGAGAAGTTGCGGATATGGGAAAGCGGAGTGGTCGGATTGGTGCTCATGCGCGCCATATAGCAGCGCCGCCCCTTGCCGCAAAGCGGAAAAGCAGGGGTTCGTTTACGATAACTCGCTGTTTCTCAGGCGGAAACTTCGCGCTTGATTCCATGATCAGACTATGCATTTCTATTATAATAGAAATGCTGGGATCGAATAATGGAACAGGAACTGGAAGAGGCGATCGCCATCCGCATCCGCAAGCTGCGGGTACAGAAGAATATGACGCTCGACGACCTCGCCAGCGCCTCGGGTGTCAGTCGCGCGATGATCTCGCGGATCGAGCGTGGTGAAGCTAGTCCGACAGCCTCGCTGCTCGCGAGGGTTTGCGCAGCGCTCGGTTTGTCGCTTTCGGCGTTCTTTGCCGAGGAGGGTGAGGCCTCGCCGCTGTCGCGCCGGCAGGAGCAGCAGGTCTGGAGGGATCCGGAGACGGGCTACCTCAGGCGCTCCGTCTCGCCGCCCGGCGCCGCGTCCGATGTCGACATCGTGGACGTCGAGTTTCCGCCAGGCGGTCGCGTCAGTTTTCCTCCGCACGCGGCAAGCAGCGGTATGACTCAGCACATTTGGCTGTTCGATGGCGAGATGGAAATGACGACGGGTGACACAGTCTACCGGCTGCTGCCGGGCGATTGTCTGTTCATGCCGGTCGGTGAAGGCCATGTTTTCCATAACCCCGGCAACATTCCTGCCCGCTATTGCGTCGTGCTCGACCGGCGCGGGCGTTAATTCATTTCAGGAGAAAAAGTGATGACAGCAATGATCCGCCTTCTTGACGCGGCACAGGCCCGCATGGCGATACCAGACCTTTGCGAGGTACTGACCGACTGCGTCAACGGCGGCGCCTCCGTCGGCTTCATGCAGCCCTACACCCATGCCGATGCGGAGCCCTATTGGCAGGGCGTTGCAGATGCCGTTGCTTCAGGCGCGACGCTGCTCTTCGTCGCCGAGATCGATGGGAGCGCCGTCGGCACGGTGCAGGTCGGTGCGGCGCAGATGCCGAACCAGCCGCATCGCGGCGATCTCAAGAAGCTGCTCGTGCATCGCTCCGCGCGCGGCAAGGGGTTGGCGCGCGTGCTGATGGTTGCGGCTGAACGCGAAGCGGCCGCGCGCGGCAAGACGCTTCTGGTGCTCGACACGGCAACCGGAAGCGACGCCGAGGCGATCTATCCACGGCTTGGCTGGGAGCGGGTGGGGGTCATCCCGGACTATGCGCTGTGGCCGGAAGGCGGCCTCTGCGCCACGACGTTTTTCTACAAGCGTGTTGCCTGAACTGGCTTAAGCGGGCTTCCGCTGCGGATCGTCGAGCGCCGGGTTGTAGAACAGCGATAGCGTCAGGCTCCTGGCGATCCGCTCGGCGGTCGCCATGAACCAGGCTTTGGCCTCGGGGTTCGGGGCAATGTCGTTGAGCGTCTCGGAAAACAGCGCCAGCCATTGAGGGAAGAGATCGGCAGACAGGTTCGAGACACCGATATGCGCCTGCACTGGCTTGCCGCCATAGGCGCCGCTGCGCAAAGCGACTGACGACCAGAAGCTCTTCATTTTATGCATATGCTCCGGCCAGCGGCCGGAGAGCCTGGCATCGAACACCGGCCCAAGCGTCGGATGCTGAAGCACCCGGCCGTAGAATGTCTCGACCAAGCGATCGATGAACGCTTCATCGATGCCCATCGCCTTCATTTCGGCTTCGGCGCGCTCGCGTATTGCGGCCACATGCGCCGCACGGCCTTGTATTTCGGTATCCATCATGAACTCCGGCACGTCGCAACCCGCGACCCCGCTGATATAGACGGTCGATGCCACAAGATGAAGGCACTGCGACGCAAAGCAGCATTGCGCATCAATAGCCGCTTCTGTTTTCGCTTCTGGGATCATCGGCCATCCTCTCGCGATAGATGTCGCCCTGTCGCGCCTTTAGCCGCCATGGCCGCGCCTTCTGCAGCGGAATGTCGTAGACAGGGTCGCCACGATCGAGCAGCGCGGTCACCAGGCTCGGTTCGGGCGTTGCGGGACACTGCGTCACCCATTTTCCGTCCGGGCCGATAATACCGGCCGGCCCTTTGGGTGCCTTCTGGACCGGCGTCGCAGCGCCGATCCAGATGCAGTTCAGCCCGGCATGAGCGCGAAGCGCAATCTGAAAGTATTCGGCAACGCCATATGAGGAGAAAAGCACGGCATCGACGCCAAGGCTCTCATATTCTTGAAACACTTCCTGAAACTGCGACTCGATGCAGATGGCGCAGCCGAATCGATAACCGTCGACGTCGAAAGTGATGGGTGCGGTGCCTGGAGAGTACCAGCCGCCAAGTTCGCTGTTCGAAAGGAACCTCTTGTCGTAGCGGGTGAGAAGTGTGCCTCCTTCGGAGAAGATGTAGAGGCTGTTGTGCGGCGGGTAGCCTTCAGCCAGCCGATGCGCTCCGCCGACAACAGCAAAGATGCCAAGGTCGCCGCAGAGATCGGCGATCGCCCTCAGCTCCGCCTCCTGCCTGCCCCAATCGAAGCTCCTCCAGTCGTCGGGATGCATGATCTGGAACTTCGAGTAGCCCGAAAGTGAGCCCTCACAGAAGTTGATGACACGCACTCCGCTGGCGGCCGCGGCCGCTATCATGCTCCGGATTGCGCTGCCGTTCGCCGCAATGTCGGGAGAGACCAGGGTCTGTGCTGCGGCGACCCTCAACGGCGCACCTCTCATGATTCGGTCCGCATCTTCCACCGATTCAATGCGGCGTGGAAGCGGGCTATTGCTTGGTGAGGCCGCGCACCACGCCGATCAGCGTTTTTCCATCGGTGAAATACGGGTCGCCGCCACCGTTGCGGCCGGTCTTCGTGGCACCGATCCCCTCGATCTCGTAGGTCGACGACACTTGCCCGGCGGACTGAAGATCGCCGATTACAAGATTCCGCTCGGCATCGAGATCAGGCGCAATGTGATGGGTGATCTGGCCGGTGTCGTGGCTGAAGCCAACACCGCGGTCAAAGCTAGCCGAGCCGAGCCACACCGGGCGCCCGTCTTCGCCAGTGCTCTTGGTTTCCCAGAAACGGACGTGGTGGCGCTCGTCGGCGCTCTTGCCCACGGCCTTTTCAAACGCCAAATCCTGTTGGCGTCCCTCGAACAGCAACGGGCTGACCGGAGCGTCGAGGTCGGGCCGATCGAGCACGACACTCAATCCAATTTCGGCCGATGTCCGCAGCGTGATCTTGTCAGCTGGATCCCATCCTGCCGACGCGAATGCCCGCAACACGTCCTCCTTTGCGCCGACAAGCCCGACATTGATGGGATCGCCGCGAATGTCTTGTTTGGTGGTGGTCACCATTGGGCCAAATTCCGCGACGCGGCTGGCGTCGCGATGGATCCATATTTCAGGCATGAAGAAATAGGCAACGATCAGATAGGCTACCAACAGGATCGCCACACCGCCGCCTACTATCCGCGTTTTCGTCAACTGTCTCATCGAAGTCCCCCCGGCCTCGGCGTTATCATACGATCCTCTGACGATGGCGCCAACATGCACTCTTCCGTCGCGTTGCATCGGCAGCGGCGTCGAACCCTTGCCATCCGCTCTCGTTGCGCTTAGCTCTCGGACACCACGAATCCGGATATCGAATGCCGCACAAGGTCTCCCTGTCCCGTCTGAAGTTGACCGACTTTCGCAATTACGCGTCTGTCTCGCTGTCGCTCGACGGTCGGCATGTGGTGCTGACTGGAGACAACGGCGCCGGCAAGACCAACCTGATGGAAGCCGTCTCGCTTCTGTCGCCGGGTCGTGGCCTGCGCCGCGCCACTTATGGCGACATCACCCGTGTTGGCGCGACCGCCGGCTTCTCGATCTTCGCGGAGCTCGATGGCATGGACGGTGAGGTGGAGATCGGCACCGGCGTCGATACCACCGACGACAGCGCCTCCCGCCGGCTGCGGATTAACGGCACGCCGGCAAAATCAGCCGACGAATTGACCGATCACCTCCGCCTTCTATGGCTGACGCCCTCGATGGACGGGCTGTTCACTGGTGGCTCGTCCGAACGCCGTCGTTTCCTTGATCGGCTCGTCCTGTCGCTCGATCCGGCCCACGGCCGCCGTGCCAGCGATTTCGAGCGCGCCATGCGCAGCCGCAACAAGCTGCTCGACGAACGCCGCTTCGATCCCGCCTGGCTCTCCGGCCTCGAGCAGCAGATGGCGAGTCTCGGCATTGCCATGGCGATGGCGCGGCAGGAGATGCTGGGCCTTCTTGCACGCCTCATCGACGAAACGCACGAAACTTCGCCCTTTCCCGCCGCGGCGCTGGAGCTTGCCGGCTTCATGGATGGCCAGTTCTCGCGCCCCGCCGTCGATCTTGAGGATGAGTATGCCGCCATGCTCGCGGAGAGCCGCTACCGCGACGCCGCGGCTGGTCGCACGCTCGACGGCCCCCATCGCGCCGATCTGCTTGTCCGCCACCAGCAGAAGCAGATGGAGGCATCGCGGTGTTCCACCGGCGAGCAGAAGGCCCTGCTGGTCGGGCTGATCCTTGCCCATGCCCGGTTGGTCGCCAATCTCACCGGCCACGCGCCGGTCCTGCTGCTTGATGAAATCGCCGCGCATCTCGACGAAGGCAGGCGTGCTGCGCTCTTCGACCTCATTGACTCACTCGGCGGTCAGGCTTTCATGACGGGAACCGACCGTGCCATGTTCTCGGCCCTTGGCGAGCGCGCGCAATTTTTCACCGTTGCCGACGGAAAGGTTTTCGAATGACCGATGCCGCTTCCCCCTTAACCAAAGGCCGTGCTAGCATCCTGCCCATGGAACCCCTCAGCCCGGAAGAAATCGCGCGATATCAGCGTCATATCCTGCTTCCGGAGATCGGTGGCGCCGGCCAGCAGAAACTGAAAGCCGCCCGCGTGCTCGTTATCGGTGCGGGCGGGCTCGGGGCGCCGGTCCTGCAATATCTCGCAGCCGCCGGCGTCGGCACGCTCGGCATTGCCGATGACGATCGGGTTTCGCTTTCCAACCTGCAACGGCAGGTGATCCATGATTCGGGAACGGTCGGGGAGCTGAAGACAGAAAGCGCCGCCTTCGCGATTGCCCGCTTGAACCCGCATGTCAACGTGATCCGTTTTGAGGAACGCTTTTCGCCGGATTCTGCGCGCCGTCATCTATCCGGCTTTGATCTCCTGATCGATGGCTCCGATAATTTCGATACGCGCTATACGGCAGCTGACGCTGCCGAGGCGACGCAAATCCCGTTGGTGACCGGCGCTGTTGGTCGCTTCGATGGCTCCGTCACGGTTCTGAAGCCTTATGCGGCCACCGAAGACGGGACGCCAAACCCGACCTATCGCGATCTCTTCCCCGAGAAGCCGCCCGCGGGACTGATCCCGGCCTGCGCCGAGACCGGAATTATCGGCGCGTTGACCGGAGTGATCGGCACGTTGATGGCGATGGAAGCGATCAAGCTCGTAACCGGCACCGGTGAGCCGTTGATCGGCCGGCTAGTGCTCTACGATGCGCTTGCCGCCCGCTTCGACACGATCCGCTACAAGCGCCGCCGCTCAAGGCATAGCCAGGCATCATGAACATCGTCCGCCTCGATGAGGATTTTCAGCGTTGGGACGAGCTGCTGGCGCTGATCCTGTCGTCGTTCGCCTATATGAACGATCGCATCGATCCGCCGTCCTCTGCCTCGAACCTCACGCGGGCGACGCTTGCCGACAAGGCCCGCGTTGAAATCGCCTATGTGGCGATGGAAGGCGAAACCTTGTCTGGCTGCGTCTTCCTGCGACCGGAAGAAGGCTGCCTTTACATCGGCAAACTGGCGATTGCTCCGGTTTCGCAAGGTCGAGGCATTGGCCGTAGGCTTTTGGTGGTCGCGGAGCAGACGGCACGAGACCACGCACTGCCGTCGCTCCGGCTCGAAACACGCATCGAACTCGTCGAGAATCATGACGTTTTTGCGCGCTGGGGATTCGAGAAGACCGCTGAAAATGCCCATCCCGGCTTCACCAGAACGACGTCGATCGAGATGCGCAAGGCGATCTCGGCTTAGCGGCCTGGCAGCACCCGGTTTGGCGGGCGATGGCCATCGATGAAGGTCCGGATATTGATGATGACCTTGTCGCCCATGTCGATGCGACCTTCGATCGTTGCCGAACTCATGTGCGGCAAAAGCACGACCTTACCTTCGTTGGCCAGCTTGACGAGCTTCGGATTGACCGCAGGTTCGTTCTCGAAAACGTCGAGACCCGCACCGGCAAGCTTTCCCTCCCGCAAACTCTTGATCAGCGCCGCCTCGTCGATCACGTCGCCGCGGGCGGTGTTGACCAGGTAGGCGGTCGGTTGCAGCAAAGCCAGGCGGCGGGCCGACAGCAGGTGAAACGTTGCCGGAGTCGAGGGGCAATTGATCGAAACGATGTCGACGCGGGCAAGCATCTGGTCGAGGCTCTCCCAGTACGTCGCTTCCAGCTCGTCTTCGGTCGCGGGGTTCACGCGCTTGCGGTTGTGATAGTGAATCGAAAGGCCGAAAGCCTTGGCGCGGCGGGCAACGGCGGTGCCAATTCGCCCCATCCCGACGATTCCGATGCGCTTGCCGTGAATACGTCGCCCAAGCATCCAGGTCGGCGACCATCCGGCCCATTCGCCCGGCTGATCGGTCAGCACGCGCGCACCTTCGCCAAGCCGGCGCGGCACCGCGAGAATGAGCGCCATCGTCATGTCGGCCGTGTCTTCAGTCAACACGTTCGGCGTGTTGGTCACGGTGATGCCCTTGCGGGCCGCCGCCTCGACGTCGATGTGGTCCGTGCCGTTCGAGAAGCTGGCGATCAACTTCAACTGTGGTCCGGCTTCCTCGATCACCGTGGCGTCGATTCGGTCAGTCACGGTTGGAACCAGCACGTCGGCGTTTTGGACTGCGGCGATCAGCTCGGCTTTGGAGCGCGGCGCATCGTCGATATTGAGTTCCGCGTCGAAGAGTTCGCGCATGCGCGTTTCGACCGCATCGGGCAGCTTCCGCGTGATGTAGACCTTCGGTTTTTTCTTCGTCGTCATGTGCGCCGGCGCTAACTTGTAAAGAGGTCCTTAACCAACACGCGGGATAATTTTCCCGTTCCGGGCAATTTCTACCAGACCCGCACGCGAAGACAAACAAAACTCGTCCAGCGTGCGCAGGAATGTCGAATTCCCGGAATCAGGCAGCAGTCCTGCCCTCCTCTGAGCAAACGGAAATCCCATGCATAGCAAAGTCCTGAAATCTTGCCTCGCCCTTGCGATCGGTTTCGTGCTTTCGGCGGGAACGGCTGAAATGGCCTCCGCACAGGCGGCAAAGGGACCGAGCGGCCTACCGCTGCCGCGCTTCGTTACGCTCAAGTCCAAGCGGGTCAATTTGCGAATCGGCCCCGGGACGGACTATGCAGCTTCCTGGATGTACCTGAAGGCCGGCCTGCCGGTCGAGATCATTCAGGAATACGACAACTGGCGCCAGATCCGCGATGCCGATGGCACCGAAGGCTGGGTCAACCAATCGTTGCTGTCGGGTTCACGGGCGGCGATTGCCGCTCCATGGATGAAGGGCAAGGGCAAGTCTGTCTATGTCAACATGCGCCGCGACGCCCTGTCGTCGGCAACCGTCGTCGCCAAGCTCGAACCCGGCGTCATGATGAACATCGGCGAATGCAATGGCGACTGGTGCTTTGCCAAGATCGACGGCGCCGAAGGCTGGGTGGCGCAGTCGGAGATCTGGGGCGCTTATCCCGGCGAAGCCTTCAAATAAGGCTCGCCTGCTTGCCCGCTTCGGCCAGCGACTTCATCGGCCGTGGACCGATTTGCTGGATCACGATGCCGGCGGCGAGGCAGCCGAGCTTGCCGCAATCTTCCAGCGTCCGGCCCTGCGTGTAGCCGTAGAGGAAGCCGGATGCGAAGAGATCGCCAGCGCCCGTCGTATCGACCAGTTCCCTGATCTTGATCGCATCGACATAGAAGCGCTCGCTACCCCTGAGGATGACGGCGCCATCCTCGCTCATCGTCACCGCCGCGATCTTGCAGTCCTTTGCGATGCTGTTCAGTGCTTCCTCAAAGTCGTCGGTTTCATAGAGCGCCAGCGCCTCCTGGCGATTGGCGAAGACGATGTCGACAGTGCCGGAGCGCATCAGGTCGAGGAATTCGCCACGGTAGCGGTCGACGCAGAAGCTGTCGGAAAGCGTCATCGACATCTCGCGGCCGTTCTCGTGGGCGATACGGGCGCATTCGCGGATCGCCTCCTTGGCGCGCGGCGGATCCCAGAGGTAACCCTCGAAGTAGGTCACCTTGGACTGGGCAACCACTTCGGCTTCGACGTCCTCAGGTCCGAGTTCGACGCAGGCGCCAAGGTAGGTGTTCATCGAACGCTCGCCGTCGTCAGTCACAAAGATCATCGAGCGTGCGGTCGGCGGGAACGTACCCTTCGGCTGCGTCTGGTAGTGAACGCCCTGCGCGCGAATGTCGTGGGCGAAGATCTCGCCAAGTTGGTCTTCTGCGACTTTGCCGAAATAGGCGGCCTTGCCGCCAAAGCTTGCGACACCCGCCGCCGTGTTGCCGGCGCTGCCGCCGGAGGCTTCCACCGCCGGTCCCATGCGCGCATAGAGAAGCTCGGCGCGCTCGGCATCGATGAGGTTCATCGCTGCCTTGGTGATCTTGTTGTCAATGAGGAACTGGTCGTCGCAACGCGCGATGATATCGACGATGGCATTGCCGACAGTCAGAACATCGAATTTGGTCATGAAAGGGTAAGGTCCCGGTGTTTGGTGATAGCCGGTGATCGGTCTTAGCGAATTTTCGCCGCATGGGAAGCGGAAATGCCGTGAGAACCTATCGATGCCTTCGTAAAAGTTCGCCGTTGGGGATCAAACACCACGAGCCGGTCGCCGTGAAGTCCAACAGGTCGCGGTTCAAGCAACGGCCACATAGATCAGGTCGGGTGCGACCAGCCATTCATTCCTCCGCAGCGCGGATACATCGAGGCGACCACGCGGGTCGCGGCGGGCGAGGCCCACGAAGCGATAGCGGCTGCCTCGCGTGTCGATGATGCGTGCAGGAATGGGGCGGCCGTCGATGTGACCGATAACCGGTCCGTCAGATTGCGAACCATTGAGGAAGAAATATTCGTGAGGGAGGTGTCTGCTCACCATCCTATTGCCTTTCGTCGTTCGGTGCGGCGCTCGCAGCAGACCCGCTACGGAGATGCCTTTCGTGTTCGGAACTGGCCTTCTCCAAAGGAACATTGCTTTTTGATGGCACTCTCGAAGAAAGACGGCGTGTTCTCTTGATCTCCACGACGAATGGCTTCTTTTGGGGACGCATGCGGGATTCCTGACAATGGATGAGGTGGCCAGCTGAACGAGTGGTCCGAAGTCGACCGCCCATGCGTTGCCCAGGGGCGATATGATGAGCGGTCGAGCAAGAGCCAGTTATGTTGAAGTCACTCGGGTAGCCGTCGGCTCACGGCGCTTCATCACTAAGATGGGGGAAATGGCCGTATGCTTTCCATTCGGCCGCGAGGCTTCCTGTATTAAAATCTCATAGTGAAGTGGAGAATCACCGTCGCGGGCAAGTCGATCTCAGTGTTCGATCTGCTGCTCTGCGACCGCACTGGCGATGATTTGATCGGAGCCTTTTGCGTAGAGCGGAAGCGTCAGGGTGATCGCCTCACTGCGTCCGTTGATGGTGGCTGTATATCGCTTGTAGATGCGGTCCTGCCCTTGCTCTTCGCCTGCCGAAACGGCGTTTGCCTTCTCGACCAAGGCGCTCTCGAAGACAGTTGCGTCGACGTCGCCCAATGCCACCGTGCAGCCTTCGACAATCTTGCCGCCAACATCCGCCCGGGAGACCACCAGTGCACGAAAGCTCTCGCTCTCGCCGCCGCTGACAATCCATCCCTGGAGCGCTTCCGGGTTTTCCATCGGCGTGAAGGTTAGCGCCAAGTCCTGTGCCATCGAAGGCCATTCGTCGACTTTCGCGCGCTCGGACGTACGCTCAAAGTCGGGACCTGAGGAAACACAACTGTCGTAGAAGAACGCGAGCTTGGCGGTGGCGTCGTCGGCGAGGGACGGTCCGGTGGCCAGAAGCATGAAGAGGCAGACAGCAAAGCTACGCTTCATTTTGTCTCCGAGCATCAAGTCGGTGCGGCCTTGCAGCCGCACCGATCATTTCAAACCTGTCGGACGTTGTCGGCAGACGTTCTGCCGGTTCGACGGTCCTGTGCGACTTCGAACGCGACGCCCATGCCTTCCTTCACATTGTCGATTCCGCCCCGTTGAGCGGCCGTGACATGCAAAAAGATATCAGTGCCTCCGTCATCCGGCGTGATGAACCCAAAGCCCTTGTCCTGGTTGAACCACTTGACTTTACCTGTTGGCAAAATTTACCCCCATGTTGGTCTCCCCAGCCAAAATGGGACATCGCACGATTTTGCCGGAGGGCACAAGTCCCGTTTTGACCGGATGGAGCAATGGCGCTGGCAGCACCAACGCTGATCGGCGGTCTAGACCCTCGCGCCGGGGGCGTTGGCACAGTACAATCTGTCGTCGCGGTTTGCCTCGACGCTTCACAAAAACGCCACTTGGACGTCATCCCCGTGTCACTTGCCGCCTCTATAAATCTCCTTAACGAGATTGGCATGAGCATCCGAAAGGTTGCAGCCATTCGAGAAGGGAATGATGCCCTTCGACGTTACCGGAGCGACGCTGACCACGGATGGACTGGCAGCATTGCAGACCGGCTATCCGGCAGGACCGGATGCGGAAAAGCGGGCAGAGCCCGCTTTTTTTGCTTTTATACCCCACGCGTTTGTCATCGCGGTCATTTTGCTGCTAGGCATGCTTATCCCTCGCAAGGCAGCCGTACTCAATGTCAGCCATCATCTTCGACGTCCTTCCCATCTTCATCATGATCCTGATTGGCTGGCTGACGGTGAAGCTGCGGCTGATGAAAGCGGAGATTGGTGATGCGCTGAGCGAGTTTGTCTTCAAGATCGCCGTTCCGCTACTGTTGTTCCGGACGATCGCCAAGGCCGATTTTCATGGTGCTTCGCCGTTCCGTCTCTGGATCGCCTACTTCTCCGGCGTTGCCGTCACCTGGGTCGCGGCCCATATCGCCGCGACGCGCTTCTTCGGCCGCGATGACCGCATTGGCGTGCTTGCCGGTGTGTCGTCAGCCTTCGCCAACACCATCTTCATCGGCTTGCCACTCGTCCAGCGCACGGTCGGTGACAAGGGGCTCGTGCCACTCTCCATTCTGATCGCGGTCCATCTGCCTGTGATGATGATCATCGGGACCATCATGATGGAGCGCGCCGAGCACAAGATCGCCGGCAAGAAGGAGCGCAGCATCGCCAAGGTCGTGCGCCAGATCGCCCAAAATCTCGTTAAGAACCCGCTGGTGATCGGCTTGGCCGGCGGCGCTGCCATGCATCTCTTGGGGCTCACCATGCCCGGACCGGTGGGTGCCATCGTCGACCAGATTGCTGGCGTGGCCGGGCCGGTCGCCTTGATCTCACTCGGCATGGCGCTCGAGAAATACGGCATTTCGGGCAACGCCGGCATCGCCAGCGTCACTTCCGCCTTCAAGCTTCTGCTGTTGCCCGCTTGCGTCTGGGCGGCGAGCAATCTGGTCGGGCTTGCCAGCGATTGGACGGCTGCCCTTGTGCTGATCTCCTCCGTTCCGACAGGCGTCAACGCCTGGCTGATCGCCAATCGCTTCGGTGTCGGCCACAGCCTGGCGGCGTCGACGATCACGCTGACGACGGCGCTTGGGGCCATCTCCGTTTCGTTCTGGGCCTTTCTGCTCGGCGGCTAATGCAAAAAAGAAAAAGCCCGGCGTCAGGCCGGGCTTAGATTTTCTTCTGGAATCGAGCAGCGACTTACTGCGTTGCGCTATCCGGCGCGTTCGGATCGGGAAGCGCAACCGGCGAATCGGCCAGCGTGTGCAGGTAAAGAATGACGTTGGCGCGATCCGTATCCTTCGGGAGACCGGCAAAGCCCATCGCCGTACCGGCAACGTACTTCTTCGGCGCTGCCAGGAAGTGATTCAGATGGTCGAAGGTCCACTTCTCGCTGCCACCCTTGGAGAAATCCTTCATCGCCGACGAGTAGGCAAACGCCTCGTGCGTGCCGATCGGACGATCGACGAGACCATAGAGGTTCGGACCGACTTTGTTCGGCCCCCCCTTGGTCGCGTCATGACAGGCCTGACACTTCTTGAACACGGCTTCGCCAGCCTTGGCGTCCGCCTTTGCAAGCAGCTGTGCGATCGGAACGGCTGCGGCCGGTGCGGCCTCGCCGCCACCGGAGGCGGGTGCCTCATCAGCGACGATCGCGAAACCTTCCTTCTCCGGCGCTTCCGAATGAAAGATCCCCTCCGACGCGATGGAGACGGACATCAGAACGAAAACCGTCCCGAGCAGCGCCCCCACAGCCGTATTCACGTATGAATTCATCTGCAATGCTCCCCTTGCAGCCGGCAGACATAAAACCGGACCATCTTGAAATCGCGCGGAACCTATGTCTTTTGGCTATTCGTTGCAACAGTCTAAATGGCCTGCTGCGTGAGACTTTTTGACACCTTTCCGCCCGGATTAGAAGGCCCGAACAATGACCAGTCCAAATTTAGATGACGTGCTCGTGCTGATCCCGGCGCGCATGGCATCGACCCGTCTTCCGGGCAAGCCGCTTGCAGATATTTGCGGACTGCCGATGATTGTCCAGGTGGCATTGCGGGCGAAGGAGGCTGAGATTGGCCGCGTCGTCGTCGCTGTCGATGACCAGCAGGTCTATGACGTCGTTGCCGAGGCGGGCTTTGAAGTGGTCATGACCAGCAAGGATCATCAATCCGGTTCGGACCGCATTTACGAAGCGCTGGGGAAGGTTGACCCCGAGGCCCGCGCCAAGGTCATCGTCAATGTCCAGGGCGACCTGCCGACGATCGATCCGGAAACCGTCCGTGCCGCGTTGCGCCCGCTTGAGGACCCCAACGTCGATATCGCGACGCTGACGATCGCGATCGACAACGAGGCAGACAAGACGGCGCCCCATGTTGTCAAGGTGGTCGGCGCGCCACTGTCCGAAAGCCGACTGAAAGCGCTTTATTTCACGCGGGCTACGGCGCCTTATGGCGAAGGGCCGCTCTATCATCACATCGGCCTCTATGCTTATCGCCGGTCCGCCTTGGAGCGTTTTGTGACGCTTGGGCCATCGGTCCTGGAAAAGCGCGAGTCGCTGGAGCAGCTGCGTGCGCTTGAAGCCGGCATGCGCATCGACGTCGAGCTCGTTGACACGGTTCCGCTCGGTGTTGATACTCCTGCCGACCTTGAAAAGGCGCGGCGCATTCTCTCCGCAAGAACGAAGTGACGGATTTTCCATGAACATCAAAACCAACAGGATCGCCTTCCAGGGCGAGTTCGGTGCGAACTCCGATATGGCGTGCCGCGACATGTTTCCGACCATGGAGCCGCTGCCATGCCAGACGTTCGAGGATGCCTTTGTTGCGGTCGAGAACGGCGATGCCGATATCGGAATGATCCCGATCGAAAACACGATCGCTGGTCGCGTCGCCGATATTCATCACCTGCTGCCGGAGTCGCGCCTGCACATCATCGGCGAGTATTTCATGCCGATCCGCTTTCAGCTGATGGTGCTTCCCGGTGTCACCAAGGATGAGATCCGCACAGTTCATAGCCATATCCACGCCCTCGGGCAGTGCCGCAAGATCGTCCGCTCACATGGCTGGAAGCCAGTGATCGCTGGCGATACCGCAGGTGCTGCAAAACTCGTCCAGGAGACCGGAGATCGGTCGATGGCCGCGCTTGCCCCGCGCCTTGCTGCGGAGCTCTATGGCCTCGACATCGTGGCCGAGAACGTCGAGGACACCGAGGATAACGTCACACGCTTTGTTGTCCTTGCTCGCGACGAAGAATGGGCGCATCGCAGCTCGGCCGAGGAGAAGCTCGTCACGACCTTCGTCTTCAATGTCCGAAACATCCCGGCCGCGCTCTACAAGGCCCTCGGCGGCTTTGCGACGAATACCATCAACATGACCAAGCTTGAGAGCTATCAGCTCGGCGGCAAGTTTGTCGCAACGCAGTTCTACGCCGACATCGAAGGTCACCCGAACGATCCGAATGTTCGCCGCGCGCTGGAGGAACTGCGCTTCTTTTCCGAGAAGGTGCGTATTCTCGGGGTCTACAAGGGCCACCCAATGCGGGGCCAGCTGCAGAAATAGAAAAGGGCGCCTTGGGCGCCCTTTCTTTTGCGACTCACTTGTCCGGTTCACATACCCGCAGGCGATGGCCATCGGGGTCGAGCACGACAAAGGTCGGACCAAAATCCATGTCCGTGAGGTCCTGCGCGATGGGGAGCTGGCGCTTGCGCCAGTCCTCATAGAGCGTCGAGACGCCGTTCTCCCCGGGGACCATGAACGCGATTTCGGCGCGGCTGCCGGTCGCAGACGGCTGCGGCGTTACCTTGCTCAGCCGCCAGAGGCCGAGCGTGAAGCCGCCGTCGAGTGCGAAGGCGACGAAGTTCGGGGCTTCGGCCACCGGCTCGCGGCCGAGCAAGGACCGGTAGAAAACGGCGCTCGTGGCCGGGTCCTTGACGTACAAAATGATGAGGTTCGGGCTGTTCATCGGGTTGTCCTTGTTGTGACAGGGTGG
This sequence comes from Rhizobium grahamii CCGE 502, assembly GCF_000298315.2. Lineage (GTDB taxonomy): Bacteria > Pseudomonadota > Alphaproteobacteria > Rhizobiales > Rhizobiaceae > Rhizobium > Rhizobium grahamii. Next base: position 119,240 of record NZ_AEYE02000001.1, read on the forward strand.
CAGGCGACGAAACGCCGCTGCACTCATTGGCAGCGGCGGCGGTCGTTTGCGCGTCTTGGGAGTTGTGTCGTGTGCGTCTAACCTTCGTGGCAGGGGCAGCCCCAGTCCACCAAGCCGAGATCACGCTTCATCGGCTCAGGCATGGTCTCCAGATCGAGGCGCGAATACCTCCTCAGCACCATCTGGCGCGAAGCGTTCAACATCATGCGCAGAAGCGTGGATTGTGGATATCCTGCATCGCAAGGGGTCTCGTCGACCGGATGGCTGCCACGCGTCGATCGGGTAAGGTTCAAGCTCGTCATCATCGGTCCTCCTGTTGGATTGGTACCGATAATAGCGCTGACCACTGTCAGTTTATGGCAGTAGCGTCGCGCTCAATGAGCAATATCCTGCTGGTCCCGCCACTCCTTGAGAAGCACGGCGCGCCGGCGCGGATAACGTCCGTCCTGCGGGATCATTTCGACGATCCGGTCGGTGCGGAAATGACGATAATCTTTACGCAATTCACACCAGGCGACGACGACGCGCACCTGCTCGAAGTAACTCAACGCGAAGGGCCAGATATTGCGGACGGAGACGGTTCCACCCTCATCCGAATAGGTCAGCTTGAGGATCCGCTCCGTACGAATCGCTTTGCGAATGGCGCCGAGGTCCGCCTTGTCGGCGACGGGCGGCTTTAGGTGGACGAGCAGCGTCGACGTCTCGATCTCGTCGCGCATGTCCTGCGGCAGCACGTCGGCGATCTTGGCGAGCGCGTCGGCGCCCGCGGCTGCAAGCCGCGGATCGGCCGCCCGCGCGACCCAACGCGAGCCGAGGACGAGCGCCTCGATCTCGTCCTGCGAAAACATCATCGGTGGCAGCATAAAGCCCGGTTTCAGTACGTAACCCAGTCCGGGCTCGCCTTCGATCAAGGCCCCTTGCGCCTGCAGGCTCGAAATGTCGCGGTAAAGCGTGCGGATGCTGACGCCGGTCTCGGTCGCCAGCACGGAGCCGCTTACCGGCCGGCGATAGCGCCGCAGGGTCTGCAGCAGAGTCAGAAGGCGTTCGGAGCGTGCCATCTCAAGGGCCTCGTTCTACAGGCCTTATTGCTTTTTCCATTCCACCCAGTCGCGCATCAGCCGATGGGCTATGGCTCCCTTGGGCGGCGGCGCCTTGCCGGTAAGTCCGGGCCGCTCGAGCATTTCGAGCGTTTCCTCGCGTGTGAACCAGCGGCAGTCTTCCAGTTCCTGGCTGTCGAATTTGACAGTCTTGGACTTGGATTCCGCATAGCAGCCGATCATCAGCGAATGCGGCATCGGCCATGGTTGCGAGGCGTGATAGCGGATCCGTCCGGTATGGATTCCGGATTCTTCCAGGGTCTCGCGGCGCACGGCGTTCTCGATCGTCTCACCCGGTTCAACGAAACCGGCAAGACAGGAATACATGCCTGGAGCGAAGTGCGGGCTGCGCCCAAGAAGGCAAAGATCGCGTTCCTCGTCGATCGTTAGCATGATGACGACGGGGTCGGTGCGTGGGAAGATCGTGTGCTCGCACGCGGTGCAGACACGCTTATAGCCACCGATATGGATGCTCATCGTCGATCCGCAGCGGCCACAGAACTTGTTGTCACCGTTCCAGCGGATCAGGCTGGCGCCCTGGGCAAATTCGCCAAGCAGAACCTCGTCGAGCAGCATCTCGCGAAACAGCGACCGTCCGTCTGCGGGTTTGTACTGGCTGGCAAGCTCGTCCTCGGACACGCCGACCGGAACCGCCAGTCGCGGCTCGCCGGTCTTGCGGTAGCCGAGCAGCACGGTCTCGTCCCAGTTCGGCTGCAGGTCTTTCAGTTCGTAGCGGGCAAACAGCGGGTCGAGCACTTGCCCGTCGTGCTTGAGAACCAGCTTGTCGCCGGCGAAGGCGAAGATATGGGTTCCTTCTTTGGCCAAGGCCTTGTCGACCGACGTCTCGTCGCGATGTTCGGAATCGCGGATCAGGTCATTGGCGGCGAAGGCAGTCAGGCTGCTGGGTTCCGGATGCGGAACATCCGAATCGAAAAGCGAACGGCTCATGATGAAAGGGCTTCCCGCAACTTCTCTATAAGGTCATTTCTCTTTTCCGCAGCGTAAGGCTCTGCCTTGCCGAAACCCCAAACCGGATTTGGCCAATTGGCATCGCCTTCGAAGCGGGCAATGACATGAACATGAAGCTGACGGACGATGTTGCCAAGGGCCCCGATATTGATTTTTGTGGCGCCGGTCGTCTTCTTCAGCGCAGCGGCGACCATCTCGGTCTCGAATGTCAGCATCACCTGATCGAGAGGTGTCAACTCGAAGACTTCGCTGATATCCGACCTGCGGGGCACGAGGATCAGCCACGGCCAACGGGCGTCCTTCGACAACCGCAGATCACACAGCCCCGTCTGCATGACACTGTCGCTGTCGCTTTCCAACCGACGGTCGAGCTTGAATTCGTCCAACAGGCATTCCTCCATGTTTTCCTGAGGCTAGCAGTTTTTTTTGAGCTTGGCTTGCTTTTGATGGCGATATTGCCGATATGTGCATCCGGGAGGTTGGTGGTGGACGAGCCACTCGCCAACCGGGTCAGGTCCGGAAGGAAGCAGCCCTAACGAGCCCGGCACGGGTCATCGTGCCAGCCTCCCACCTTTCTCTCCATTCTTGCTCGGGCAGTCCGGGTGATAAGCAGGGCGATGAGCGACACCGAGCGACAATCACAAGATGCCGCCTCGACGGGCACCGGATACCGGGTGCTGGCACGCAAATACCGCCCCAAGGATTTCACGGATCTGATGGTCGGCCAGGAGCCGATGGTCCAGACCCTGACCAACGCCTTCGAGACCGGCCGTATCGCGCAGGCCTACATGCTGACCGGCGTTCGCGGGGTCGGCAAGACGACGACCGCCCGCATCCTGGCGCGCGCGCTGAATTACAAGACCCCAGAGATCGACAAGCCGACGATCGACCTGCGCATCCCCGGCGACCACTGCCAGGCGATCATGGAAGGCCGCCATGTCGACGTCATCGAGATGGACGCCGCCTCGCATACCGGGATCGACGATATCCGCGAGATCATCGAGCAGGTGCGTTACCGCCCGGTATCGGCGCGCTACAAGGTCTATATCATCGACGAAGTGCACATGCTTTCGACGCAGGCCTTCAACGGCCTGTTGAAGACGCTTGAGGAGCCGCCGGAGCATGTGAAGTTCATCTTCGCGACGACCGAAATCCGCAAGGTCCCGATCACGGTTCTGTCGCGCTGCCAGCGTTTCGACCTGCGCCGAATCAGCGCCTCTGATCTTGTCGGCCTCTTCACCACGATCGCATCGAAGGAAGGCATCGAGGCCGAACCCGATGCGCTGGCGATGATTGCGCGCGCGGCCGAAGGCTCGGCGCGCGACGGTCTCTCGCTGCTTGATCAGGCGATCGCCCATGGCGGCGGCGCGGTTCTGGCTGAAACAGTGCGCGGCATGCTCGGCCTTGCCGACCGCGCCCGCATCGTCGATCTCTTTCATCACATCGTCAAAGGCGATGTCGCGGCAGCGCTCGGCGAGTTCGAAAGCCAGTACGAAGCCGGTGCCAATCCTGTGGCCGTGCTGACCGATCTTGCCGATTTCACGCATCTGGTCACGCGGCTGAAATATGTGCCTGATGCCGCGAACGACCCTTCGCTTAGCGAAGTCGAACGCACCAAAGCTGCTGAATTCGCCCAAGGCGTCGCGGTGACGACGCTGTCGCGCATCTGGCAGATGCTGCTGAAGGGCATTCCGGAGGCCGAGGGTTCCTCGCGCCCAGCCGGCGCCGCGGAGATGGTGCTTATCCGGCTGGCGCATGCCGCGCATCTGCCGGCGCCGGAAGATGCTGCCCGCCGCCTTGCGGAGTTTTCCGAGACAAACGGTGGCAGCCGTCCGTCTGCCCCGTCAGGCAATGGCGGTGGCGGCGCGACGGTGAACTACCAGGGCAATCTGGCGGCACGGTCGACCGAGTCGATCCCGCGCCCGCAGCCCACGGGCCCGACCGCCATGTTGCGCGCCGTCCCCAATCCCAATCCGCAGAACATGCCGGTCGGCCGCGTCGAGACGAAGCCAGCCGACGCGCCGAAGCCGCTGGTATCGGTCAATTCCATCGGCGATATCGCCAATCTGGCCGGCGACAAGCGCGACGTGAAGATCAAGGCGCTGGTGCGCAATTTCGTGCGCCCGGTTCGCATCGAGCCCGGCCGCCTCGACGTCAATCTGACGGAAGGTGCCCCCGGCACGCTGCTGAACGAACTGGCGGTCAAGCTCAAGGACTGGACTGGTATCCATTGGATCGTCAGCCTCAGTCGCGAGGAAGGCCAGCCGACCATGGTCGAGGCCGAAGCGAATGCCAAGGCGCAGCAGGTAAGCGACGCCCGCCAGGATCCTGACGTGGCAGCGATCCTCGCACAGTTTCCAGGCGCCAAGATCATCGACGTTCGCGTACGGGCGCCGGAAGCCGATGAGGAAGAGGAGGTCAAGGCGCCTGCTGCTGCCGAATCCGACGAGGGCGACATCCTGCCCGGCGACGACATAATTTTCTAGAGTATCGAGAAGGAGCGAGACGATGCGCGACATCATGGGCATGATGGGCAAAGTCAAGGAAATGCAGGCCAAGATGGAGAAGATGCAGGCGGAGATCGCCGAACTCCATGCCGAAGGCAAATCGGGCGGCGGTCTTGTCACCGTGATCCTCAACGGCAAGGGCGAGATGCAGAGCCTGAAGATCGACCCGTCCCTCTTCAAGGAAGACGACGTCGAAATCCTTGAGGACCTGATCGTTGCCGCGCACAAGGATGCCAAGGACAAGGCCGAAGCGGCCGCTGCCGAGAAGACCAAGGCGCTGACCGCCGGCCTGCCGATTCCTCCCGGCTTCAAGATGCCGTTCTGATCATCCGGTAGATCGAGAGGGCAGTGTCGCTGCGCTGCCATCGCTTCGGTCACGCAACAGGGAGGATTGCCGATGACGTTGACCAGTCTGTTTGTCTTTGCTGGCGCGTTGTTTGTCGCGGCTGGCTCCCCGGGTCCGAGCGTTGCTGCGCTCGTCGCCCGCGTGATTTCCAAGGGTGCGCGCGACGTTCTGCCCTTCCTCGCCGCCATGTGGCTCGGCGAAGCAATCTGGCTGACCTGCGCCGTCGCCGGCTTGGCGGCGATTGCCGAAACCTTCCACTATGCTTTCGTTGCCATCAAGTGGCTTGGCGTCGGCTACCTGCTCTATCTTGCCTGGAAGATGTGGTTCGCCTCGCCCGATAGTGAGGGCGAAACGCTGCCGGAGGCGCAATCACCTGCAAAGCTCTTCCTCGCCGGCATGACGGTGACGCTTGGCAACCCGAAGATCATGATGTTCTACATGGCGCTGCTACCCTCGATCATCGACATCCAGGCCGTAACCATGGTCGGCTGGGCCGAACTCGTTGCGACAATGCTTCTGGTTTTGATCGTGATCGACATCAGTTGGGCGCTCCTTGCTGCCAAAGCGAGAAGCTTCCTCAAGAGCCGGCGTGCCGTGCGCATAGCCAACCGCGCGAGTGCCGGCACGATGGCCGGCGCCGCGGTGGCAATCGCGATGCGTTAGGCTACCTCTGCGAGATGTGACGCTTGGGAGGCAGAGGCGGTGGTGCCGGCGGCACCCAAGTCAGGACCATACTCGCAACGCCTGCTGCGATGTTGAGACCGGACGTGCCCTCAGCCGATACCGGTTGCAGAGCAATCGAGCCTTCAAAACCGCCGATCAGCACATTAGCCCCGACGCCAAGGCCGACGGTAGCATTGGCTGCGACGCCCGCGTAACTGCCCTGCAGCGCTCCGTCGAGCCGATTGGTCGGCGCATAGACGAGCCAGATCATGCCGCCGCCAGCGAGCGTCCCGATATCGACGCCGAATTTGGTGATCGTACCGGTGTATCGTTCGCTTGGCCGATCAGGGGAAGACGGCGTAAAAATGCAGTTGAGCGTCCGTTTGGAGCCGATGATGACACCGAATCCCGGAGATATGTCACAGCCCAACGAGCCGACCTTAACGCGGGCTGCTGCCGGCGTTGCTGATAGGAAGGTAGTGGCTGTTGCGGCGATGACAGCCGCCGCGATAAGTCTTGCGATGGACATGCGAGCCTCCTTCGATTTACACCCCGTGCGTGAAAATCTAGGAGTGTTCTTCGCCTCAGCAAGTGGCGGCGATCGAAATCCGCCTCATGAGTGCTTGCGCGCCAGTTTCAACAGTTCGCGACCGACCGGCTTTTGGGGCTCGCTACGCAACACGAGGGATGTTGTTACCGCACCATAGCGAGCGATGCTGTCGACGATGATTTCAAGCTCGGACGGCGAGGGAACCAGCACCTTCAAGACGAAGCAGTCCTCTCCGGTCAACCTCAGAACCTCGATGATCTCAGGCATTTCAGCGAATTGCTTGAGGCAGGCACGGATATGTTCGTGAACGGTGCGCAGCCGGATGACGGCCATCATGCCAAGGCCGAGGGCCGCGGTATTGATGCGGGCACCGTAGCCCTCGATGATGCCTCGCTCCTCCAGACGTTTTAGCCGCTCGGATGCGGCCGGCTGCGACAGGCCGACCTTTCGCCCCAGTTCGGAGACGGTGATGCGCCCGTCAGCCTGCATGATCTCGATAATCAGCATGTCGGTAGGGTCAAGTTGCCGGCTTATGAAATCAGCCATTTCTGTCTCGCCTTCAATTCATCGGCCATAGGAGCGTTTTCCCGATGATTTCCCATGTCGGTCGCCGACTATCTCACGCAGCTTATCCGTTGAGCAACAGGAAGGAATCGATGCGCGATATCATCACTTTACCCGGCATTGGCGGGTCCGGCGAAACACATTGGCAATCTCGATGGGAGGCGGCCGATGCGCCGCGCATGCAGCGCTTTTCGCCTTCGAGTTGGGATCGACCCGAACTCGACGATTGGATTGCGGCATTGGAACATGCCGTCGCGCAGTCAAGGGCCGAACCGCTTCTCGTCGCTCATAGCCTCTCTTGCCTGCTTGTTGTCCATTGGGCGGCGCGGAGTAGGCATCGTGCCGGTGGCGCCCTACTGGTAGCACCACCAAATCCGACCTCGCCGGCCTTCCCCTGCGAGGCCGCCGGCTTTGCCGATCCGCCCGACACGGCGCTCCCATTCCCGTCTCTGGTCATCGCGAGCAGCGACGATCCTTTCGCCTCGCTCGACTATGCGCGCACCACGGCGAATGGCTGGGGGAGCGAATTCATGGAGATCGGCGCCCGCGGCCATATAAACGGGACAAGTGGGCTTGAGGATTGGCCGCAGGGACGCGTCGCCCTAGCAACCCTTGAGGCGCGCCTGAGCTAGGCGCCGGCCTGCGCGTTCAATATATCGCGAAGCTTGTAGTGGATCGGCGCCGCGAGATAGCGGTCGCGATCCCGCGGCGCGAGAACCTTGCCAAAGGTAGCGATCATTTCCGGCATCGTCACCTTTTCACCGCCGTAGGGGAGATGCTCGACCGGTATTCCGGCTGCAATCGTTCCGCCTTTGATCACACGGCAATAGATGCCCGGCCGAGCCGCCTTGGTGTAGCGCTTGACGAAGCCCGGGTCGCCCATCCGCGCGGCGAAGGTCGCGCAAGGAATCCGTGCGCTGGTGGCTTCCAGAACAAGATCGCAGGCTATGAATCGATCGCCGACCGAGACGATGCTGTTGTCGAGGCCGCCGATCACAATGTTCTCGCCGAATGCGCCCGGCTCGACTGGTCGTCCCAGTTCCGTCGACCACCAGTCGAGCGTCAGCGACCCCTCGAGATAGACCGCCTGGTCGACGCCGCCATGATGCTTGCGGTTACAGATGGCGTCACCGACCAGTCCCTCGGAATCGATAAGCACGCTGCCGCTGATCGGATGCTTGTAGATGCCCGTCTTGTAGCTCTTGCCGGGCAGACGCTCGGCACTGCCGATGCAGACGGCGAGGATTTTCATTCGCTCGGCTCTCCCAACCTGTTTCCGTTTTTCCACCATATGGGCTAATAACCGCTCATGGCAAAGCGAGTCACCGGCCCCGAAATCGAAAAACTGATCCAGCTGTTGGCAAAGGTGCCAGGCCTCGGCCCGCGCTCGGCGCGCCGCGCCGCCCTGCATCTCATCAAGAAAAAGGACCAGCTGCTCGGCCCTTTGTCGAATGCCATGGGCGAGGCCTATGACAAGGTCAAGATCTGCTCCCGTTGCGGCAATGTCGATACGGTCGATCCCTGCACTGTCTGCACGGATGACCGTCGCGACCAGTCCGTCATCATCGTCGTCGAGGATGTGTCCGACCTCTGGGCGCTGGAACGTGCCGCTGCGCTGAACGCGGCCTACCACGTTCTCGGCGGTACCCTCTCACCCTTGGATGGCGTCGGGCCGGATGACCTCAACATTCGCGGCCTGATCGAGCGCGTCACCGCGGGCGGCATTCGCGAGCTCATCATCGCCGTGAACGCCACTGTCGAGGGGCAAACGACAGCACACTATATAACGGACCAGCTGACCGGACTGGACGTCAAGATTACGCGTCTTGCCCACGGCGTCCCGGTCGGCGGCGAACTCGACTATCTCGACGAGGGAACGCTTCAGGCGGCGCTCAGGGCGCGCACGGCAATCTAGGGGGAAGCATGAGTAAGCGCATTTTCGGCCGCCTTTTGACCGCGACGGCGGCGCTGCTGGCGCTGTCATGCACGCCGGTGCTTTCCGCGTCGAAGGCCGATGTCGAAGCGCAGTTCGAGAAATGGGTGCAGAACGATCTCTGGCCGGAAGCACAGAAGAACGGCATTTCCGAGCGAGCGTTCCGTGCGTCGTTCGCCGGTGTCGAACTCAATTGGAGCTTGACCGATCTCGCCCCTCCTGGCTTTCCGCCGCCGAAGGAGCAGAAGCAGACCCAGGCCGAATTTTCCTCCCCAGCCCCCTATTTTAATGAGGATCGGCTGAAGCGGCTGGCTGCCACCGGTCGCGGTTTCGCCGCGCAATATGCCTCGGCGTTGAAGAAGATCGAGAAGACTTACGGGGTTCCCGGGTCGATCGTGCTGGCTGTCTGGGGACGCGAAACGGGGTTCGGCGCCGCCAAGATCCCGAACTCGGCGATTGGGGTCCTGGCCACCAAGGCTTTCATGTCGACCCGCAAGGAGATGTTCCGCACGGAGCTTCTCGCGGCCCTGCACATCATCGATCGCGGCGATGCGACACCGGCGGAGTTCAAGGGCTCGTCTGCCGGAGCACTCGGCCAGCCGCAATTCATGCCGACCAGCTATCTGAAATATGCGGTTGATTTCGATGGCGACGGCCATCCGAATATCTGGACGTCGGTCCCCGATACCCTTGCCTCTATCGCCAACTTCCTGGCGCAGAAAGGTTGGCAGCGCGGACGCGGCTGGGGCTACGAGGTGACTATCCCGGCGCAGGTCTCCTGCGCGCAGGAGGGACCGGATCTCGCCAAGCCGGTGTCGCATTGGGCATCGCTTGGCATTGTCAGGATATCGGGCAAGGCTTTCCCTTCAAATGAAGGCAAGGCGTCCGGGATGATGCTCGTTCCGGCGGGCCGTGACGGGCCGGAATTCGTCGTCACGCCGAACTTCTACGTGATCAAGGAGTACAACAACTCCGATCTTTACGCCCTTTATATCGGCAACCTTGCGGATCGGATTGCCTATGGTTCCGGCGCCTTCCAGGGGCCGTGGGGCGATGTCGGCAAGATGTTGCGCTCCGACGTCGCAGCCATGCAGAAGGCACTGGAGAAGAAGGGCTACGATGTCGGCGGCTCCGATGGCTTGCCGGGCTACAAGACGCGCCGGTCCATCGGCCAGTGGCAGGAAAAGAACGGCATGAAGCCCACCTGTTATCCCGAGGCATCGATGATCGGCAGGTTGAAGTAAACCTAGAGGGTACGCTTCAGCCCTTCGTGGCTCGCGACGAACCCGATCTTCTCGTAGAACCGGATCGACTCCGTCCGCGATTTGTCGGAGGTCAATTGCACCAGGCCACAACCGCGGTCGAGGCAGCGCGCCACCGCCCATTCGATGAAATCGGAGCCAAGACCCGATCCGCGTGCGTCTCTGGCAACACGCACGCTTTCGATCTGTCCGCGCCACATGCCGGTCCGGGAAAGACCGGGAATGAAGGTTAGCTGCAGGCAGCCGACGACGCGATCACGCTCATCGACAGCGACGGCCAGCAACTGGTTGGCATCGGCCTCGATCGCCGCGAATGCTGCAATATACCTGGTATCTGGTGGATCGGAGACGACCTCGCGCGTGGCGCCGAGATCGTCATCGGAAAGTAGGCGGATGATATCGGTGAGATCGGAACGACGGGCAGGGCGGAAGGAATGCATGTCTTGCCTCAATGCAGGTCGATCGGCGCCTTGTAGAAGACGTCGTCATTGGGTGGAATCGCCTGGCGCTCGATCAGCCGGTGCACCTGCGGTAGTTGTTCACCGCGGTGCAGGTCACGCAGCCGTTCGATGTTTTCGGCATCGGCCTGGGTGCGGCGTTGATTATGCCTGATGTATTCGACCCAGGTCGGCGTATGGTAAGTCTCCGTCCACCGCCCCGGCTTTTCGAGGTCGCGCATCAGCGCCCAATTGCGGGCGCCGTCGCGAATGCGGATGCGCCGGCGGTCACCCATCAGCGCCAGAAACTCGGGCACGTCAGCATCTGCGATTTCGTAATCGATCTGGACGACGATCGGGCCGCTACGTGGCGTGATATCAAGACTGAGCGCCGGCTCGGTGAAGCGGTTCAGCGGGTCGAGGTTGAGCGAGGCAAATGCCGGCATGGCAAAGCGCAGCCCGACGACGATGCCGAAGAGCATGACAATGGCGGAGATCAGCAGGGCGTTTGAGACGCCGTATCGGTCGGCGGCCACGCCCCAGATCCAGCTGCCGCCTGCAATGCCGCCGAAGGTCACGGTCTGATAGAGCGACAGCGCGCGACCGACGACCCAACGCGGCGTCGACAGCTGCACGATCGTATTGAACAGCGAAAGCGCCAATACCCAGCAGGCGCCGGATACCACCAATCCGGCACAGGTCAGCGCGGCAATCGGGCTGAAGGCGGCGACGACGGCGCTCAAGGCAAAGCCCGCGAACGAAATCCGTATGATCGTTTCGCTCGAGAAGCGGTCGCGCAGCCGGTCATTCAGCATCGCGCCGCCGATCGCGCCGATGCCGAAGGAACCGAGCATCAGACCGTAGGTCAGCGGGCCGCCGACAACGAGGTTGATCGCCACGATCGGCAGCAGCGCGAGAATGGAGCTGGCGCTGATCCCGAAAATGAGACCACGCAGCAGCACTTTCTGGAGGTTGGGCGACATCGACACGTAGCGGAGGCCCGCAAATACCGCACTGCCGAGTGCCTCTCGCGGCAGGGTGGAGACCGGTAGGTTCGGCTTCCAGCGCACCAGCGCGTAGATCAGCGCAAAGTAGCCCAGCGTATTGACGGCAAAAGCCGCCGCCGCGCCGGCGGCGGCGACGATGACCCCGCCGATCGCGGGGCCGACGCTGCGGGTGATATTGAAGCCGACGCTGTTCAGCGTAACGGCCGCAGGAAGGTCCGCACGTGGCACCATGTCGCCGACGGAAGCCTGCCATGACGGGTTGTTCAATGCCGTGCCGCAGCCAATCAGAAACGTGAAGAACAGCAGAGGCCACGGCGAAAGCCAGCCGAAATAGGCCGAAACGCTGAGCAGTGCGGAGACACCCAGCATGAAGTATTGTGCCGTCAGCATTACCCGGCGTCGGTCGAAGCTGTCGGCAAGTGCCCCTGAAATCAGCGAGAAAAGCATGATTGGCAGTGCCGTCGAAGTCTGCACGAGGGCGACCATGTTCTCCGAGGAGGTGATGGTGGTCATCAGCCAGGCGGCGCCGACCGCCTGGATCAGGCCGCCGAAATTCGAAGCGAGGCTTGCAAACCAGATTGTTCGGTAGGTTTCGTGCCGTAGCGGCGCCAGTGTCGACGAATTGTAAGGCACGATCCCTCCCGATGGCGGTCCCCCGACCAATATATGCCGAAAGATGCCGCTGGCTACCTTGGGCGACCGCCAAGCCGAAGGTTGGCGACGGACCTTGCAATTTCGTAAAAACCGGCCTATATGGCTCTCAAATCTTGATCGTTTTGATGAAGAGTGGGCCGCAAGGACCCGCTCTTTTTTATTACCGCGATCACCAAAATGCAGAAAATTGCGAGGAGCGCATCGCTTGTCGGATCCGACGAACGCCAACAATGAACTTGAGCCGCGGCTGATCACCGAGACCGGTCTCGATCAGCGCCTTGCGGACATAATCGAGCCCGTGCTTGTTGACCTGGGTTACCGTCTGGTCCGCGTACGCATGCTCAATCAGAACGGCGCCACCATGCAGATCATGGCCGAGCGCAACGATGGAACGATGGACGTCGAAGGCTGTGAAGAGGTCTCGATGGCCGTTTCTCCGGTTCTCGATGTGGAAGATCCGATCGATAGAGAGTATCATCTGGAAGTGTCTTCGCCGGGTATCGACCGCCCGATGGTGCGGAAGTCCGATTTTGTGCGCTGGCAGGGGCACCTTCTGAAGTGCGAAACGTCGATCATGGTCGGCAACCGTAAGCGCTTCCGGGGCAAGATCGTTGCAACCGACGCAAACGGTTTCACGCTCGAGCGTGATCAGGTTTCCGAGGGTGAGGAACAGAATATTGTCATTCCGTTCACGGCCCTCGCCGATGCGAAGCTCATTCTGACCGACGATCTGATCCGCGATGCACTGCGCGCCGACAAGCTGGCGAAGGCAGAGGCCGCGAACCAGAATGAAGCGGACGACGAAGAATAACCGATCAACTTGTGGCGCCAGGGACGGGAACCCGGGACGCCTAGACGGAGAGAAAAGACAATGGCAGTCAGTGCGAACCGGCTCGAACTTCTGCAGATCGCAGATGCAGTGGCGCGCGAAAAGGTCATCGACCGCGAGATCGTCCTTGCCGCAATGGCCGATGCGATCCAGAAGGCAGCGCGCTCCCGCTACGGCACCGAGTCCAATATCCGCGCCGACATCAATCCGAAGACCGGCGAAATCCGTCTTCAGCGTCTGCTCGAAGTTGTCCACAAGGCCGAGGATTACTCGACCCAGATCCCGCTCGAACTGGCCCGCGACCGCAACCCGGACGCAGCCCTTGGCGATTTCATCGCCGATCCGCTGCCGCCGATGGATTTCGGCCGCATCGCCGCCCAGTCCGCCAAGCAGGTTATCGTCCAGAAGGTTCGCGAAGCCGAGCGTGATCGCCAGTTCGACGAATTCAAGGATCGCGTCGGCGAAATCGTCAACGGCACCGTCAAGCGCGTCGAATACGGCAACGTTATCGTCGATCTCGGCCGTGGCGAAGGCATCATCCGCCGCGACGAAATGATCCCGCGCGAAAACGTCCGCTATGGCGATCGCGTCCGTGCATACGTATATGACGTTCGTCGCGAACAGCGCGGCCCGCAGATCTTCCTGTCGCGTACGCATCCGCAGTTCATGGTCAAGCTCTTCACCATGGAAGTGCCGGAAATCTACGACGGCATCATCCAGGTGAAGTCCGTTGCCCGCGATCCGGGTTCGCGCGCCAAGATCGCCGTGATCTCGAACGACAGTTCGATCGATCCGGTTGGCGCCTGCGTCGGTATGCGTGGTTCGCGCGTTCAGGCCGTTGTTGGCGAACTCCAGGGCGAAAAGATCGACATCATTCCGTGGTCGCAGGACCCGGCGACCTTCGTCGTCAACGCCCTGCAGCCGGCTGAAGTCGCCAAGGTCGTTCTCGATGAAGATGCCGAGCGCATCGAAGTCGTGGTTCCGGACGAGCAGCTGTCGCTGGCCATCGGCCGTCGCGGCCAGAACGTTCGCCTGGCATCGCAGCTGACCGGCTGGGATATCGACATCATGACGGAAGCCGAAGAATCCGAGCGCCGTCAGAAGGAATTCAACGAGCGCACCAACCTGTTCATGGATTCGCTCGACGTCGACGAAATGGTCGGCCAGGTTCTGGCCTCCGAAGGCTTTGCGGCTGTTGAAGAACTGGCTTACGTCGATCTCGACGAAATCGCCTCGATCGACGGTTTCGACGAAGACACGGCGCAGGAAATCCAGACCCGTGCTCGCGAATATCTGGAAAAGCTCGAAGCCGAAATGGACGAAAAGCGCAAGGCGCTCGGCGTTTCCGACGAACTGCGCCAGATCGACGGCATGACCGCCCAGATGATGGTCGCACTCGGCGAAGACAGCATCAAGACGATCGAGGACTTCGCCGGCTGTGCCGCTGACGATCTCGTTGGCTGGAGCGAACGCAAGAACGGCGAGACCAAGAAGTTCGAAGGCCTGTTCTCCAAATTCGACGTTTCGCGCGTCGAGGCCGAGCAGATGGTCGTTCAGGCTCGCCTCGCGGCTGGCTGGATCACCGAGGAAGACCTCGCCAAGGACGCGGAAGCCGAAGAAGCTCCCGAGGCCGAGCAGGAAGTATAATGTCCGCGCGTGAGCCGACCGTTTCTCCTGAGGACGACGATCTTGCAGGATATGACGTGAATGGTCGCATGTGCATCGTGACGCGCGAAAGCGGATCGCCGGATGAGCTGATCCGCTTCGTTGCCGCTCCGGATGGGACAGTCATCGCCGACCTGAAGCGCCAGCTTCCGGGACGCGGCTGTTGGGTGAAGATCGACCGCTCGCTGGTCGACAAGGCCGTGGCGAAGAAGCTCTTCGCCCGTGCGTTGAAAGCGGATGTGAAGGCGGCAGCCGATCTCGGTGAAACCGTCGGGATGCTGCTAGCGCAGCAGTTGATGCAGATGATGAACATGGCCCGCAAGGCGGGGCAGTTCGTTACAGGCTCCGCGAAAGTGGATGCCGCAGTCAGGAGTGGGGCCGCGATTGCGGTGTTCCACGCAACGAATGCCGCCGAAGATGGCGTGAGAAAAATCGACCAGGCCCGCAAGGCCTGGCACCTCGGAATGGAGACCGAGGAGGAAATACCTTCCTACCGTCTCTTCTCGGAGAGCGAAATGGAAGGCCTGATGGGCCAGAACGCTTTTATCCATGCTGCAGTGCTTGCAGGGCAGGCGGGTGAGGGTGTAGTGAAGCGCGCAAAGATGCTCGAACAGTACCGCAACGGCGGTCAGTCCCGGGCAGCGGGCGGCGCTGGCCGGCAAAAACAATGATGCGGTCACCGGCTTGTCCGGCCCCGATATCATTGATCGACATACTTGATTGACAGGGTTTGATGACGTCATCGCTCCCTGTCCGAAGGAACGGGAACGAATGACCGATAGCAATGACGACAAGACACTGAACGGCCCGGGCAAGAAGACTCTGACCCTGAAGCCGTCGGGAATGAGCCAGGGCACCGTGCGCCAGGACATGGGCCGCGGGCGCACCAAGGCGGTCGTTGTCGAGACCCGCAAGCGGCGTCCGATGCGTCCGGAAGACGAACGCCCGATCACCCCCGTGAGCTCCGCCGCCGCCCCGGTACGCACCGAAGCCGCTCCGAGCGCGCATCAGCCGCGTGCACCGCAGGCTCCGCAGCCGCGCATCCAGCCGGCCGGTGGCCAGCAGTCGCGTCCGCAGCAGCCATCTTCTCAGCCTCCGCGCCAGCAGGATCGCCCCCGTCCGGTGGTTCTGAATCATCTGTCGCCTGAGGAAATGGATGCACGCCGCCGCGCGCTCGCGATGGCGCAGGTTCGCGATGCTGAAGATGCGGTTCGCCGCGCCGAAGAAGAAAAGCGTCGTGCCGCTGAAGAAGCTGCGCGCCAGGCTGCCGAGGCTGAAGAAGCCAAGCGCCGCGCTGCAGAAGAAGCTGCCGCCAGTGTAGCGGAAGCTGCCGC